>CAVZCV010000021.1:0-492707 GCA_963773875.1 Pirellulales bacterium | reverse complement strand
CTTGTCGAGCTAGTGCTCTAACCAACTGAGCTAACCGCCCTGAAGCGCCGATTGTGACTGCGGCCGCAAAAGCGGCACAATCCGATCCGTAACGAGCAGCACAACTTAGGACCTGCTCACGGCTGCAAAGGAAAAGTATGGCCATCGCCTTGCAGGCCGTCAACCCGTCGATGATTTGAGGGCGATCAATCGAATGTCGCAACTTAGTCCCGCGTCCGCAGATTCGGACAATTGACTTTGAAACCGACGGGCCGAAAATACGTTTCGATCCATTTCCTCGAATCGTGAGGAATTAAACATGGCACCGACAACGCAAGAGCGAACTGCGGCAGACGAGAAACTGACCGCCGACTTGCTCGCCTCGTTCGATTCTGTGTTCGGCCGGCATCCTGGATTTCGCCCGGTCCACGCCAAAGGAATTGTGTGCTCCGGCACGTTCACCCGAGCGCCCGGCGCCGCCGCGCTCACCTGCGCACCGCACATCTTGCGGCCCTCGACGCCGGTTGTTGTGCGTCTTTCTGATTTCGCCGGCGTGCCCACGATTCCAGATAATCATCCGGAGGCTGCAAGCCCGCGCGGCATTGCCATTCGTTTTCAGCTTGGTGAGCATGTGCACACCGATATCATCGGTCATTCCGCGGATGGGTTTCCTGTGCGCACCGGCGAAGAGTTTCTGGAGCTGAATCGCGCCGTCGCCGCCAGCCCGCCGGAGGGACCGCACCCTTCGCCGATCGAAAAGTTTCTTGGCGCACACCCGTTGGCGCTGCGTTTCGTTCAAATGCCCAAGCCCATTCCGACGAGCTTTGCCCGTGAGTCGTTCTTTGCGGTCTCGGCCGTTCGTTTCACCAACGCCGATGGCAAGAGCCAATTTGGCCGCTACCGGATCCGCCCCGCCGCCGGCAATGAGCATCTCTCCGCCGAAGAAGCTGCAAAGAAATCAGCGAATTTTCTGATGGACGAACTTCGCAACCGGCTCAAACGAGAGGCAGTTAAGTATCGGATTATGGTGCAACTGGCTGGACCGAATGATGAAGTCGACGACGCAACGACCCGTTGGCCCGAGGAACGGAAAGAACTCGAGTTCGGCGAAGTCTCGCTGACCAGGTGCCTCGATGAAAACGATCCTGAGATACGTAAAATGATTTTTGATCCCATCCCGCGCGTCGATGGCATCGAGCAGTCGGACGATCCGCTGTTTGCGGCTCGCGCGGCGCTGTATTTGCATAGCGGCCGGCGGCGTCGAGCCGACTAGATCTAAAGCGAGTTCCCCCGGGCTTACTCGTCTTCGAGTTCCTCGAGCTTCATATCCGGAGAACGATTCGAGGAGCGACAGACTAAGATCAATCCCAGCACGACTCCAAAGAAGACGAGGACGCCCGGCAGCACATCGGCATGGCCAACTGGCTTGGCCCCAGGAATGGGAGTATCTGCTAGAGCCATTGCCGGCCAGAGCAGCATGAGTGCCGAAGCAACCACGGTGCGGAGCGATTTATAGCAGCGGTGCGATGGAATGATTTTGAACATGCCTCGATTCTACTCCGCAGCCGAGGGGCTGCACAACGATGTGTCGTCCGGCTCGCAGCAGGGTTCTTCGGCTTCCCGCGCGCTCGTGCGGCAGAAAATCTCTTCGACGGGCTCCGCTAAACGGCGGAACTGTTGGGCCGACATGGAAAGCGTATCCCAAGCCGTCGAAATGCGACGGGCCTTGGCCGCGTACTGATCGAGCTTCACGCCGACAAAACCATAGAGCCGCCCGCGATGCTCGAACAGTTGATCTTGGGCCAGCGGCGCGCGGTCGCCGACGATATCGTAGGCGAACACGAACAAACCGCAAAACGCGGGACCAAACAGCCGTTGCCAGGCAGTGAGGCTGCGTACGTCATCGGCCGTCGACCAGTTTTTCCAATACTGCTTGCCGCCGCCGGCTGGAAAACGCCGGCCTTTTACATCGACCAGCCAAGAGGGACCCAGCGCGGTGGACACGATGAAGTCGAGACTCTTGAGCGAAGCATCGCCCAGAAGCGCGCGTTTGGTTTCATCGACGGCCACATAGGGAATCTGCTTTACACGCAGAAATTCTTCAAACGCGGCTTCGTAATGGTTATCGCGCTTGGCCATGCCGGGATTATAGCGACGCGGATGGGCTTATGAATACGCAGGGTTCGTAAATTACGAATGACGACACGCAGTGGCGAAGCTAAATTCGAATGACGAATGAAATTCGAAATTCCAATCTCGAAAACTCTATGAGGCCAGCAGGCGACGCAGAGCCTCGATCAATTCAGTTCCGGCGACGGTTAGCGGCACCGTTTCGCTCGTGGCGGTGCTCAAATTCTTGACTTGCACGGTGCCGGCGGCAAATTCATCGGCGCCGGCTACCAGCGCAACCCGGAAACCGCGTCGATCGGCATATTTGAGTTGCTGGCCCAGCTTTTTCGGCTCCGGAAAAACTTCGACGCCAAAGCCGGCGGCGCGGAGCTGTGCGGCGAGGCGCAAATAGTCGTGCAGCCGTGCGGCGTCGAAATACGGAATAAAAATTTCCGCCGGCGTGCTCACTTTCGGCAGCATGCCCAGCTCTTCCATGCCGGCCAGCAGGCGATCCAAACCCAGCGACGCGCCGATGCCTGGCAGTTTTTGATTCGTGTACAACTCGGCCAAATTATCGTAACGTCCGCCGGAGCAGATGCTGCCCAGCGTGGGCAGTGCGTCGAGAAAAGTTTCGTAAATCGTGCCAGTGTAGTAATCCAGCCCGCGGGCAATGACCGCATCAACCACCAGTCTTTCTGGAATCAACGCCGGCCGCGTGAACAGCTGACACAATCTCTGCCAACCGCGCCACCCCCGCTTCGCCCAGTCTCGCTTCCGGCAACAGCTGATTCAAGCTGCTCTTAGGATCTCATCGTTGTCGCCTGAGATCTCCCACAACTTGAGCACATCGGTTGCTTGCTCGCGCAGTCGCGCCGGCAGTGGCCTGCATCTCTTCGGCCACTTTTTGCTCGTCCGATCTTGTGAACTTTGTCAAGCGCAATCAGTATCTGCCTTGATCTCTCTGCCAGTCCCAACTTCGCAAGCACGCCATTGAGCACCATCCGATTGTTCAGATGGATCGGAATTCATCGAATGCCGATCGCCCGCAGCAAATCGTGAATCACCAGCGCCGTCTCAATATCGGCCACCGGCGAGAGCGTGCCGATGGTGTCGAAATCGCACTGCATGAATTCGCGATAACGCCCGCGCTGCGTGTTCTCGCCGCGCCATACGGTCGCGATGTGATAACGCTTGAACGGTGTGCCCAATTCGTTGAAGTGCTGCGCGGCAAACCGCGCCAGCGGCACCGTTAAATCGAACCGCATGCCCACTTCCCGGCCGCCGTGGTCGGTGAAGCGGTACATCTGCTTGTCCGATTCTTCGCCCCCTTTGCCGGCCAGAATTTCCAGATACTCCAGCGCCGGCGTATCGATCGGGCTGAATCCGTAGGAGCGGTACACGCGCTGGGCAGTGGCCACGAGCCGCTCGCGCGGAATCATCTGCTCCGGCAAATAATCGCGGAAACCCTTTAATGTACGGGGCGTAATCATCGATTTACAAAGCGACGGATTGAAGAATGCAGAATGCAGATTGTAGATTGCACAATCCAGTTCGCCTATGGCATTGCCATGCAACGACACATGGACTGCCATATCAGGACACCTCCGCATAGTTGACGGTTCAACATGAAGCCGGTGCTAGTGATTTGCCACGTTGCGCACGAAGGCTTAGGCACCATTGCCGATGCCCTGGCGCGCAATCAGGTTCCCTATTCGATTGTCGATCCATTGGCCGGCGGCGCGCAGGCGTTTGATCCGCGATACCTGGCCGGGCTCGTCGTCATGGGCGGACCGATGAATGTCGACGAAGTCGAAAAGTATCCGGCGCTGGCCGACGAAGTACGTTGGATCCGGCAAGCGGTCGATGCCAATTTGCCGGTGCTCGGCGTGTGCCTGGGTGCGCAGCTCTTGGCCAAAGCGCTCGGCTCGCCGGTGTATGCCAACCCCGTGAAAGAGATTGGCTGGTACGAGATCGATTTTCTAACTCCGGCACTTACCGATCCGCTGTTCGATGAGGTCGGTCCGCAGACCACGGTCTTCCAGTGGCATGGCGATACGTTCGATTTGCCCGCCGGCGCGCGTGCAACTGGCCCGCAGCCCGCAGTGCGAAAATCAAGCGTTCCGCTTCGGCGATCGCGCCTATGGCCTACAATTCCACATGGAAGTAACCGCGAATATTATCGAAAGCTGGCTGTGCGAATCGGGCAACTGCGGCGAACTGGCCGGGCTCGATTACATCGATCCCGCCGTCATCCGCCGCGAAACGCCAGTGAAACTGCCGACGATGCAATCGCTCGGCGCGAAAGTTTTCGATCGATTCGCTGCCCTGTGTTTGGAGAACGGCGACTGAACGCATTGGCCCAC
This sequence comes from Pirellulales bacterium, assembly GCA_963773875.1. Classification (GTDB taxonomy): domain Bacteria; phylum Planctomycetota; class Planctomycetia; order Pirellulales; family JADZDJ01; genus CAVTYH01. The sequence continues at coordinate 488,256 of CAVZCV010000021.1, read as the reverse complement.
CCCCGGCGACTCGCCGGGGGCTAACGACGGCTAATTGCTAGTTGCATTTTATGCAAGTCACCATCACCGCAGTCGGTCCCGATCATCGCGGCCTTGCCGATCCGATCATTCATCATGTGACCGGTCAGGGCGCGAACATCGCCGAAATCCAGATGTACGATCACGACGAGCAGGGCCTGTTCGCCATGCTCTGCCGGATTGAACTGGCAGCGGAACATTTTGCCGGGCTCAAACCGGCCATGGACGACATCGGTCGCGAGAAAGGACTCTCGGTTCGCATCTGGTCCCGCGAAGCCCGCAAAGGCAAACCGCGCTTGGCGATCTGCACCACGTATCGACCGGAACCCGCGCTGGCGCTTCTGCGTGCAATGCGCGATCGGCGTCGTGCCGGCCGAACCCGCGGTGATGATTGGCAACCGGCCTGCGTGCCGCGCGGTGGCAGAACAATTCGGCATCGATTGGCACAACATCGGCGATGCAGCGGGAAATCCTGATGACGAAAAACTGATCGGCGTGTGCGACGAGTACGATGTCGATTACATCGTCCTCGCCCGTTACATGCGCATCCTGTCGCCCGACGCTTGCTGGAAATACGCCGGCGGCCGCATTGTGAATTTGCATCATGGCCTGCTGCCAAGTTTCCCTGGCATGCGGCCCTATCATGAAGCCTACGCCAGCCGGATGCTCACCTATGGGGCCACGTGCCATTTCATCGTGCCGGAGCTCGATGCCGGCAATCAAATCATCTACCAATCGACGTTCACCGTGCCGCCGGGCATGAAGCTCGACGAAATCATCCGCCGCGGCCAGGAAGACAACGAGCCGCATTGCCTCGTGGAAGGCGTTCGCCGCGTGGTCGCCCGCGAAGTGCAGTTGCACTTCCATCGCGTCGTGGTGCCGAAGTAGCCGCTTGCGGTCTAGCGTGAAAACCGGCGGATCGCCCGGCCAATAAATTCGCTTGACACCGGCTCGCCACTGTGATACCGTACTATTTCGATAGTACACATCACGTCGTTCATTCGAGCGTTTCGCGTGTTCTTCCACATCGATCCGCACAACGGGCTGGCGATTTACGATCAAATCGTGCGGCAACTCAAATTTGCCGTCGCCGGCGGGGTGCTCAAATCGGGCGAGCTCGTGCCGTCGGTCCGCGAATTGGCACGCGAACTGGCGATCAACCCCAACACCATCGCCCGGGCGTATCGCCAATTGCAAGACGACCGGGTGCTGGAACCGGTGCGCGGCACCGGTATGGAAGTCGCCACGGGCGCCGCCGAGCGCTGCCGCAATGAACGAATTAAACTTATCCGCTCCCGCATCCGCCAGGTCCTCGTCGAAGCCAAACAAAGCCGACTCGATGCACGCGAACTGCGAGAGCTAGTCGAGAAGGAACTTTCCAGTATCGAATAGAAACCACGGAGACACGAAGACACGGAGTACGCAACAAATAACATAATGAATCCAAGATGCACAGGAAGAAGGAATGCAGCATGCCAGATCATCGAAATGCTTATCGCGTAACTTTTCCTGTCTTCCTGGTTTCCTGTCATTCAATCTCTGTGTCTCCGCGTCTCCGTGGTTCAATCCGCCGCTCAGTGCAAAGGTAATCGACAATGCAACCCGTCATTCGCCTCGATCGAGTCACGAAGCGTTACGGTTCGCAAACCGCGCTCGATCATGTTTCGCTCGATGTGCCCTCCGGCGTGGTCTGTGCGCTGCTCGGCGAAAACGGCGCAGGCAAAACCACGGCCATTCGCATCCTGCTCGGCCTCACCCAGCCCGACGACGGTCAGGCCGTTGTGCTGGGTCTCGACAGCACGCGCCATGGCCAGGAAGTTCGCAGCCGCGTCGGCTACGTGCCGGAACGGCCCACGCTGTATGAATGGATGACGGTCAGCGAAATCGGCTGGTTCACTTCCGGTTTCTACGGCAGCGGTTTTCTCGAGCGCTATTTGCACCTGGCGGCCGATTACGGGCTGCCGCCCAAACGCAAAATCAAACAGCTATCCAAAGGCATGCGGGCCAAAGTCTCTCTGTCGCTCGCGCTCGCGCATGAACCAGATCTGTTGATTCTCGATGAACCCACGTCCGGCCTCGATACACTCGTGCGCCGTGAATTCCTGGAAGGCATGGTCGATATCGCGGCCGCTGGCCGTACCGTGCTGCTTTCGAGCCATCAGATAAGCGAAGTCGAACGCGTGGCCGACATCATCGCCATTTTGCACGAAGGCAAACTGATTCTTGTCGAGCGATTGGAAACCTTAAAAGATGAAATTCGCGAGCTGAACATTACCGTGGCCGACGATGTCGAAATTCCGCGATCGATCCCCGGCCAGATTCTGCTCACGCGCCAACACCGCCATCAACTGCAGCTCCTCGTCCGCGGCCTTTCAGAATCCGATCTGGCCACTTTGCGCACGCAGCCTTGGGTTCAAGAGCTCCGGCTGCGCACGCCGAGCTTGGAAGAAATGTTCGTGGCGTATTTGAAGTCGAGCGGAGCCAAGAGTCAGTTGCTCTGCAACCCAGCGGAGGTTGTCGTGCGATGACGACTTTATTTGCACTCGACGCGATCGATATTTCGTCCGACCGGGACGGTCGGACTATATGGGGTCCAGCATGAACACGCCGTATTTGCACTTGATGTGGAAAGAATATCGGGCCAACCGATTGTTCTGGATCGCCATTGTGGTGCTCGCGGTGTTATTGGGATTGCTGATGAACGCGTTACTTCGCGATGAATCGGCGACCGCGAACGTGATTTTCAATCTCGCGCTGGGCGCGCCGTTCTATTTGCCATTGGCTGCGCCGGAGCAGCATTCGCAATGGAAAAGGAAGAAGGCACGATCGATTTTCTAAGAGCCAACCCCGTTAGCGGCAGGCAAGTAATGCTGAGCAAGCTCGCGACGACCGCGCTCGCGACGCTGACGATGTTGTTCTTACTAATGCCGCTCGCCGAATTATGTACGGGCGCCCGCCTTCAAAAAAATGACCAATGGGCTACTTTTGGACTTTGGCTGCCGGCAATTCTGGAAGCCATCGCGTGGGGCACGCTGTTTTCGTTACTCACCGCGCGCCCTCTTTTGGCCGTGATCCTTGCCATTACCGCCGCCTCCACCGCTGCGCATCTGTTGGCGTCTGCCGCTCGAACCCAGCCCAACGCCCCGTTTGAATTCGTCGCTTATTTACGCGCCGCACCGTGGCGGGTGTCTATCTCGCTCATGGTTCTGGCAGCCGATGCGTACCTGGGATTGCGATGGCTTGACGATCGCAGGGAGATTCGAAAACCACGCCGGCAAGGTGCCGCAACAGGCGAGGCGCCTTTGATTGAGCAGTCCGCAATGGACACAGCAGCAACCAAAGTGTCGCTGATCCGCAAGCCCGACTTTAGCGCGATATTCGGTCACTTGCTCTGGCAACATTGGTGTCAGTCGAAGTGGCTCAAGCTTGCGGTCTCGCTTTTCGGCTTCCCGTTGGCGGTGGGCGCCTTTGGAATCGTGGAAATTCTGTTTCTTCGCCCACATGGAATCCAACGCGAAGAATTTTTTGCGTTCGCGCTCGCCGTTTGGTTCGCAATTATGGGGGCGTGCGTTTTTCTGCCCGACCAAGAACATGCGCAGGTGAAATATTTTGCAGAGCACAACGTGCCGCCTCGATATTTGTGGCTGAGCCGAATTGCACCCTGGCTCACAGTCGTGTTATTTCTGTCGATTGCATTCATCATCTCTTTGTACCTATGGGACGGCAACTTCCAGACATATCGGCTACTCATGCGCACGTACGCCGATCCTGGCACTTATGGCCATCGATACTGGGTCAACCGTTTTACTTACATTCGCCTGCCGCCGATTGGCTTTGATCTGGCGGTCATGATCGCGTCGTTTGCCGTTGGACAGTGGATGTCGATGTTCATTCGGAGCGGTCTTATGGCCGGATTCCTGGCCGTGCTCATTACGCGCGTTTTTGTACGCCTGGGTTTTGCTAATGCATGTGATGCAGGTTCCATTCTGGTGGTCGGTGGTGCCCATCCCGCTTTGCGCTCCTGTTTGCGACCTGGCTGCGTGCGCCCGATTGGATCGGCGAACGCAGCACCTGGAAAGCGCGCATAAAAGCGACTGCTGTGCCGTTGGTTCCAGTCGCCGCAATTCTAATTGCTGTTCCGATTTTCCGTGTGCATCAGATCCCGCATGAAGCCGGTCGATTCATTGCTACGCAGAACTCGCCCGATGCGATTGCGACTGGCGAACTGTATCGCAAAGCCGCTGAATTAGTGGCGGAAAATGAACCTTCATTTCGATTAGCAGACGTCGAGCATGCCGCGCATTTGCGAGGCAACGTTCCGCCAGATTTGGAGGCTTTTTTGTCGCAAAACGACGCCGCGTTACAGCTCACCTTGGAAGCTAGCAGCCGTGCGACTTGTTTCTTTGAGCCCGGCGAATCGATTGAAGGCACGAAAGCGGACAGCACACTGTATTGGTTGCTTCTCGGCAGCGCGTGGCAAAAGGAAGCCACCGGCCGGTACGTTGAAGCCTTCGATCGCTATCTTGCCGCGCTAAGAATGGCCGGCCATCTCTCTCTACAAAACAATCGACTTGACGGAAATGGGCAATTTATCTTTGCGCAAATGCAGCAGTGGTCGACGCACACGGATTTGACTCCGGAGCAAATTCGAACATCGATCGAAAAGCTGGCCGCCATCGATTCGAATATCTTACACACAGACGATCGCCTGAAGGCGCGGTACTTGCTTGCCCGTCGGGCGATTCTTGATGACCCCCTGTTGCGGTCCGAGGCTTTATCTGCAAACCCTGGCGCGCGCCGCAACCAGCAAGGCCCGGCGCATCCGTTCGCCGACGACTTCCTTTGGGGTCGATTGATGCCTTGGGAAAATGATCGTGCAGCTCGGCTGTTGAGTTTGCTCACTTGGACTGCGTTGGAGCGAATCGAAAGCATGCAAATAATTATCGCCCGGCAAAACGCAGGCAAGGCCGACACTGATATCAATCCGCACTCCCTCTCGGCGTTTTTACCGCCGACGAGCGCTTCGGGGTCGCCCGAGGATTCAGATTTTAACGCGCCGCATGAGTCCCGCTGACTACTTCTCTGCGTTGTATCCTCCGTTGCATTTCGCAGCGGAGCGTGGCCAATGGCTGAACACCACGCGGCCAGATTTGAGCGCCATTGGCTTCGACGGCATGCGGGAAGCGCTGGACCTAGCTCGCTTTGCAGCGCTGCACAGGGCGACAATCATTCTTCTGACGGTTCAAGCGTATCGAGTTGAACACGGTGAGCTGCCCAAGAGCCTATTTGACGTCCTGGGGAAAAGCATTGATCGGTTGCCCCTTGATCCATATTCGAGCCTCGAATTTCGATATTTCCCCAAAGGACTTGCGGCGCCCAATGAGGTCGAGGCCGCCAATGCACAATTCACGCGCACGAATTGGATGCCGCTGATGCCGGGCATGCCTGGCATTTGGTGCACGGGTCCCGATTTGGGTGCCGGTATTTACCATAATCAAAACATTGACGGGCCGATCGAACCGACCGGGGAAGTCACCTACTACTGGCTCAGAAACGGCAACTACACGACACCAATTCTGTCCACTTACGAAGTGCTTGAGCATGGTTTTTGGTTTCCAATCCCCGACCCGCCGCACGACGAGCCGCCAGACGATCCGTCGGAACGATCCGATATTCATGTGCCGTGATATGATAGTGCCGGAATCCCGCCACGCAAAGCAAGCTTGCCCCTCTAGGCTTCCCACATTTTTGCGGTTCACTCCTGCCCGCGATACAATGCCGGGCATGCGATTCAGCCTGTTCAAGCTGTTGTTGGCCGTGGCGATGGTGGCGGTGGCGTGCGGCGGGCTGATGGGGCGGACGCGATGGTGGGCGATCGCGATTTTCTCCGCCACGCTGCTGTTGTTCGTGGCCGTGGCGGTGCGGGGCATTAGGTTCGACGGCCGAGGACGGGCCGCGGCGTTGACATTCGCCATCGTGGGCATGGGCTATTTGCTCATGAGCATGATCCAGCCGGTGCGCGATTTACTCGTCACGCAGCAGGCTCTTGTAGCGCTCGGCAGGTCGCTGTACGTGTCGACGCAAATGCAAACTCCGGTGATTCCCGCCCTGCCAACGCTCTACACCGGCTCGACAACTTTGATCACGGGTTCGGCCGTGCCGCAGCCGTCCACATCGAGTTCGAGCACTGGCTCAGGCACGCTGTCTTTAACGCCTGCACCGACCGCAAGTCTGTCAGGTAGCGGCACGCTTACTCTCAGTGCCCCTGGAACAACGTTTTACGGCACGTCTCCTGCGGTGCCCTTCGATGAATGGGATAACACCTGGTCGATGCCGCTGTTGAATCCCTTCGTGCCCGCCGGTGCATTTCTGTTCATTGGCCATTGCATTTGGGCCTGGCTGTTCGCCCTGCTGGCCGCCTGGCTGGCCGGGGTAATGTATGCCCGGCGGACTGCTTCTTAGTTGCCGTTTTGCTTATCGGACGGCGATTTTCCCCCTTTTTGAAACTGCGTGAGCATTTTTTGCCCGTGGCCTAAAAATACTATTGACTCTGATACGCCTGAACAGTATACTTATGTCAACTATTTTCGATGGCGCGGGCTTGTGGCGGTCGCTCCAGTCCTGCGGCGATCGAGAGCAGGCTGAGGCCACACAATTAAGCAGACACTTAGGGAGATGAGACGAGAGAATGGCGATTTCCAAGGCAGCCGGTCCGAACATGCGAAATAACCACCTCCAAAACCGCCCGAATCGATCGAGAAATTGCGTGTCGAAATCTGCAGTTCGAGGGCCGAGTGAAATAACTGTGAAAAAACTTTGGCCTTCCGGCCGTAAATTCTCGAGCGGCGCGCTGGAGTTATTTCACCTTGAAAGCGAAGATCGCCTGCGGCGACAAACGGGGGTCAAATCTCCCGAGAAAGGCGGGGCTCGGGGTGCTATCTGGTTCACCGAGATTTCAAGTCGTCGATTTGGAGTCCGTTTTGCCGAGCGTTTTTCGAATGGCGGAAAATCGGGCGGTGAAAAAATGGCTGTGCCGAAAGGCACCGCGGGGCGCGCGGGCTCGGCGTGTGCTGGCTTAGAGTGCGGCGCAGCTTTGGAGCGCGGTTCGATCGAGCCTTCAATCCGCACGACTTTGCGCCATCGCGAAAATCTAACAATTAATTTCCGCTCACAGCCCGCGAATTGGGTACACAAACTGCGCCAGAGCGGTATGATACGGTGTTTGGGTTTTAACTTTCCTGTTTCTCACTGGCAGAAGAGGGCCGCTGCGTTGAAACTCGATTTGGAATTGGAGCGCTGGTCGGTCGTCGATGCGGCCGAGCTTTACGAAGTGGCGCGTTGGGGAAACGGATACTTTTCGGTCAACGGCGAAGGGCATGTCTGCGTGCATCCCACCAAGGATCCGCAGCGCTCAATCGACCTCAAACAACTGGTAGACCGGCTGCAGCTTCGCGGCATCGATCTGCCGATCCTGATTCGCTTCGCCGACATTTTGAAGCATCGCCTGGGCGAAATGCACAACGCCTTTCAGACGGCGATGACGGAGCAAAAATACGGCGGCGATTATTGCTGCGTCTACCCGATCAAGGTCAATCAGCAGCGGCAGGTCGTGGAAGAAGTGCTGGAGTTCGGCCGGCCCTATCGGTTCGGATTGGAAGCCGGCAGCAAGCCGGAACTCTTGGCGGTCGTGGCGATGGCCTCGAACGACACGCCGATCATTTGCAACGGATTCAAAGACGCCGAATTCATCGAGACGGCGATGCTCGCGCATAAGATTGGTCGCAACATCATTCCCGTCGTCGAGAAGTACACCGAGCTGGGATTGATCCTGGAGTACGCCGAGAAAATCGGCGTGCGACCCAAGATCGGCATGCGCGTGAAGCTCGCCGCGCGCGGATCGGGCCGGTGGCAATCGTCCGGCGGATATCGTTCGAAATTTGGGTTGACCGTCACCGAGATCTTGAAAGGACTGGACGAGCTCAAAGCCCGCGGAATGCAGGATTGCTTCAAGCTATTGCATTTCCATCAGGGGAGCCAGATCACGAACATTCGGCATATCAAAGCGGCGCTGAACGAAGCGGCCCACGTGTTCACCGAGTTGGCAACTCGCGGAGCAGGGCTTGAGTATCTCGATGTCGGCGGCGGTTTGGGCATCGATTACGACGGCTCGCAGACGAATTTTGAATCGAGCGTCAATTACACTCTGCAGGAGTACGCCAACGACGTGGTGTACCACATTCAGCGCGCGTGCGACGACGCCGGCGTGAAGCACCCCACGATTATTTCCGAAAGCGGCCGGGCCGTTGTGGCGTATCACAGCATGCTCGTGTTCGGCGTGCTGGGAGTTTCCGAGCAGGGACAGAACGGCATTCCGCCGCAAATTCCGACCGAAGCGGAGCAGCCGCTCATCGACCTGATGGAGACATACCAGAACCTTGGCGTGCGGAACATTTTGGAGAGCTGGCACGATGCGCAGCAATCGCTCGATAACGCCATGACGCTGTTTTCCAACGGCTATTTGCCGCTCGATCAGCGGAGTACCGTCGAGAATTTGTATTGGGCCATCTGCCACAAGATTCACAAGCTTGCGCAGCAGTTGGAATTTGTGCCGGAAGAATTGCAGGGGCTCGATTCGCTGCTTTCGGACACGTACTTCTGCAATTTTTCACTGTTTCAATCGATTCCCGACGCCTGGGCCATCAAGCAACTGTTTCCGCTGATGCCGATCCACCGGCTCAACGAGCGGCCGACGCGGTTTGCGGTGCTGGGCGACATTACGTGCGACAGCGACGGCAAGGTCGACCAGTTTATCGATCGCCGCGATGTCAAGCGCACACTGCCGCTGCATCAGTACGAGGGCAAGCCCTATTACCTGGGGGCGTTTTTGATCGGCGCGTATCAGGAAATTCTTGGCGACTTGCACAACCTGTTCGGCGACACCAACGCGGTGCATGTGGCAATGGACGATGCCGGCGAAGTGATTTTGCAGGCCGTCATCAAAGGCGATACAGTGCGCGAAGTGCTCGACTACGTGGAATTCGAGCCAGATAACCTGGTGCGGCAACTTCGCGATGCCACGGAAGCCGCCGTCCGCGAAGGACGAATCGGTTACGAGCAGGCCGGGCGCTTCCTCAAGTTTTATGAGGAAGGCTTGCAAGGCTACACATATCTGGAAGAGCCCGATGAACGCTAGACGGTACACGATCGTTGTCCTCCGGCACGTGCTAGCACGGTTGTGCCGGCCGCGGGCGACGAATTTGTGCCCAACTGCGGTGAATCGCTCTAGGGTGCGGCTGGTGCTGTCGATAGAATCCCGCAGTTTCATCGGGGATTTCCATTGGCAAGCGATTCGAGGCTGCTCCATGGCTTTTCGTAATGCGCGGTTCGCGATGATTGGATTTGCGGCTGTCGGCGTTTCTCTGGCGGCGCTCGATGCTCGCATCTGCCGCGCACAAGCTCAGCCACAAAATCGCAACGGCAATAATCCGGCCGCGGCGGCGCAACAGGCGGCGGCACAACAGCCCCAAATGCAAAACGCCGGGGCGGGCGGGCGGGCCGCGCTGCCCAACGGCCAGGCGCTGCAACCCCAGAACTTGCCGCTTGCGCCGCCATTTCAGTTGACGCCGCAGGATCAGGTGGCGCTGGATAATATGCTGGCCAAATGGGAGAAGAAAAACGACTCGATCAAACTGTTCATGTGCTCGTTTCATCGCTGGGAATATGATCCCGCATTTACAAACGATCCAAAGCAGCCCAAAGCAGAAGCCGATGGCGAAGTAAAATACGCCGCGCCGGATAAGGGGCTGTTTCACGACACAGAGGCCTGGGATTGGACCCAGACTCAGCAGGGCGCCTGGCAGAAGACCAAAGCCGAGCAAGGCATGTATTGGACGTGCGACGGCAAATCGACGTATGAAGTCGACGCCAAACGAAAAATCATCACCGAAACCCCGTTGCCGCCGCAGTTGCAGGGGGTCGCCATTAGCAATGGCCCGTTGCCGTTCGTATTCGGCGCCAAAGCGGCGACGATGAAGGAGCGCTACTACATGCGGATTATCGAGGAAAAAGAAAACCAGATTTTGTTGCAAGCTTTTCCGAAGTGGCAGAAAGACGCCGGCAACTTTTCACGCGTGGAGTTGATTCTTGACGCAAAAGAATTAGTGCCGGTCGCCATTCAGATTTTCAATCCCGGCGCCAATGCCCAACAACAGTCGCGTTCGGTGATCATGTTCAACAGTCCCTCGATCAATAACGCATGGGACAAGCTCGGCAACTTGTTCGTTCCATTCGCGCGGCCGAATTTGATGGGTTATAAACTTGTGCAACAAAACAATTTGATGCCGCCACCTAATAATCCGCCGCAACTTCCGCCGGCCAACGGTGGCGGAACCGATCAGGCTCGGGTTCCAAAGGCGGGCGCAGTACGTTAAGACCTCCGAAGTCCTTGCGGTGGTTTCGGTTGGATGCCGCGACAGGCGAACCGAGCTAGGCGGAAAATTTGACTCCGCCCTGGGGGCTTCTATAATCGGTCGTGTAATTACCGACTGCGCAATATGTTGCGCGGTTTTCCACGGACCGGGAATTTGGCTGCTATGGCGTCTGCGAATCGTGCCCCTGGCGCGCCTCGGCGGGGCGGCGTGCGGCGAGGTTTCTGGCTGCTGCTAATTGCACTTAGCCTGACAGGCAGCACCGCTTCCGCTTTGCTGATTGGCGCAGAGGACGACGACGCCAAGGCCGGGAAGCTTGCGGAAGCTGCGCCCGCCGATGCGGCAAAATCGAAATCGGCCCGTGGCGGCGAGCCGGCCGATGCAATGCCAGCGCCGCAAGCTCATGGAAATCTGATCCGCATTAGCTTGCCGATCACCGATGATGTCGAAGCAAAGGTTCGCTCCGGCGTAACGCGCCTGCTCGGCAACCTGCCGGCCGGTGGGCCACGGCCGATATTGATTCTTGAACTCGACGTGGGCCAGACGAAAGACGGAATTGGCAGCCGCTTTTCCCGCGCCATGGATCTGGCGAAGTACCTGATAAGTTCCGACATGGCTCGCGTAAAGACCGTTGCCTACATCCCCAAGACGATTCGCGGACATGCGGTCCTGGTGGCAATGGCCTGCGAGGAAATCGTGATGGCGCCGGGCGCGGAGATTGGCGATGCCGGCACCGATGAAGAAGTGATCGGCCCAACAATCCGCAGCGGGTACAAAGAGATTTCAGATGCGCGCAGCACGATTCCCGCGGCAATTGCGCTGGGCATGCTCGATCGCAATCTGAAGGTGCTCAAAGTCACGACGGAAGTCGGTACCGAATACGTGACTCAGGACGGACTGGCCGAACTTGAAAAGCGTCGGCTCGTCGAGAAAAAAGTCGAGCTTAGCCCCCGACCGCTGTTGGTCGACGCTGAACGAGCCCGCACCGATTTAGGCTTCGTCAGCTATTTGGTCGACGGACCGCAAGAGGTCGCCCAGGCACTGCATCTGCCGGTTTCGGCGATGCAAGACAATCCGGCGCTGTTGGGCGGCTGGCGCCCGGTGCAAGTGAACATCAAGAAGCCGATCACTGCCAAAGATATCAATATTGTGCAGCGTAAGATCGAAGATCAAATTCGCGAGAAGGACGTCAATTTCATCGTCTTGTGGATCGACTCCAGTGGTGGCTCGTACATCGATAGCCTCCGCCTGGCGGCGTTTCTTTCCCGTCAGGATTCGAGCCGCATACGAACGGTTGCTTATGTGCCCGATCATGCGCGCGGCGATGCAGCATTAATTGCGCTGGCCTGCGATCAGATTGTTATGCGGCCCGACGCCGTCATTGGCGGCGAAGGAGCCGATGCGCTAAAGGACGACCAACAAGTGACACTTGCCGTGCGCTCGGTGCGCGACGCCATTAAGGAAGACAAATCGCGGAGCTGGTCGGTGCCGGCGGCAATGGTCGACCCGAAACTGAAGGTCTATCGCTATACGCAAAAGGCCACAGGGCTTACCGCTTATTTTTGCGAAGAAGAAGCTGGTCAACAGGCCGACCCTGGCTCGTGGATCAAAGGGGAGCTGGTCACTCCAGACAAAGGATTGCTGGAACTTTCTGGACGCAAAGCAGAGCAGCTCGGACTGGCGTGGAAGCTGGTCGAAAACTTCAACGAGTTCAAACAGGCATATGGATTGGAGCGAGATCCGGGGCTCGTCGAACCCGGCTGGGCCGATCATTTGATCACGGCGCTTGCATCCGATGGCGCGAGAATGTTTCTGTTGATTCTCGGGTTCGCCGGTTTGTACTTGGAGGTCAACACGCCGGGCATCGGCATCGGCAGTTTTGTCGCGCTCATTGCGTTTCTACTGTATTTCTGGGCGCAGCATCTTCAAGGCACGGCCGAAGTGCTGGAAGTCATGCTATTTCTTGCCGGCATGGTATGCATTGCGCTCGAGATTTTTGTTATTCCCGGTTTCGGAATCTTTGGGCTGGGCGGCGGGCTGTTGATCATTTCATCGCTTATTCTGGCAAGCCAGACATTCATCATTCCTGCAAATGGGTATCAGCTCGAACAGATGCGAAACACATTCGTTGTCTTGGGCGGAGCCGCTGCGGGAACGGTGGCGCTTGGCGCCGCAATTCGTCGATTTCTGCCCCACACGCCGGTTCTTAATCGCATGATGCTTGCGCCTCCCACGAACGAAGAACGCGAGTTGCTCGCACAGCGGGAATCACTCGTAGATTTCCAGCACTTGCTTGGTCAGCAGGGCGTCGCGAGTACGCCACTTATCTTGTCGGGCAAAGCCCGATTTGGTGATCAACTTGTCGACGTCATTGCCGATGGCGAGCCGATTGAACGCGGCATGCCGGTCGTCGTGGTCGATGTCAGCGGCAGCCGCGTGGTTGTTCGAACCGCGTCGACCGCATAGTGCCGCATTTATTTAAACCGGCCAAAAAGTCGCAGCGTGCTGCGATTTACTCTCGGTTGTCGATTGTATATCGTCATCAATGGTTGACGATTAAATCAAGGTCTCGATTTTAGTGGTGTTCGGCTGCAATGCCTCCATATTTTTGGTCCGCCATTTTGCTGGTCATTGGTCTGGGGCTCGTCATCGCCGAAATCTTTTTGCCATCGGGCGGTCTCATCGGCTTTATCTCATTTTCATCGATCATTGCCGCCATTGTGTTGGCCTTTGTTCAGAGCGGAGTCATTGTCGGGACTATCTTCTTAATGGTTGCCTGCGTCGCAGTGCCCGCAGCACTCGTGGCTGCTTTTCGCTTCTTACCCGATACGCCAATGGGGAAACGGCTATTGCCAAGTATTCCATCGCCGGAAGAAGTGCTCCCCGATAGCGAAGAACGCCGCCGCTTGCGGAAACTCGTCGGGCGCGTGGGACGAGCAAAATCGATGATGCTGCCGAGTGGAGCGGTAATGATCGACGGGCACATCATCGATGCCATGAGTGAAGGAATGCCGATCGAGCCCGAACAAGCCGTGCGAATTATCGACGTGCGCGGCGCAACTGTGGTGGTGCGACCCGTCGACAATTCGGCGGTCGACGAGAATTCCAGTGCGCCCAGGAAGACATACTTTCACGGCCGATTGAATCTTTGGGCCTTGATCCGTTCGAAGATCCTCTCAGCTGAATGCGAAGTTTGCCAATTCGCTTGACAGCGAAGTGTATGCCAGTGACACTGCGCGTAGTCGGCGCTAATAATGTAGGGTGCCCTCCAACAACAACGAACAATGCAAATCGATAACGTATGCCGACTTCAATTCTAGCCGCCGATCCGCAAGTAACGCAGATCATCACCATTGCCATTGCATTCGTGGCGTTGATCGTGGCGATCGTGGCGTTCGTGGTCTTTGCGCGATATTTCCGCTTATGGATTCAGTCGGTGACAACGGGAGCCGGAATCGGCATTTTCGATTTGCTGGGAATGACCTTTCGCAAGGTGAATCCGACGGTCATTGTCCGCAGCAAAATTATGGCGGTTCAGGCGGGCCTTGGCGAGGATACCGGAATCACCAGCAAAGCACTCGAAGCTCATTACCTGGCAGGCGGCCGGGTGCCGCTCGTGATTCGCGCCATCATTGCCGCGAACAAGGCAAAAACAATTCGGCTCGACTATAAACTGGCGACCGCAATCGATCTGGCGGGCCGCGATATCTTGGAAGCGGTCAAGACCAGCGTGTATCCGAAAGTGATCGATTGCCCCGCGCGGGGATCCGGAAAAGACACGCTCGATGCCGTCGCCAAAAACGGCATTCAGCTCAAGGTGAAGGCCCGAGTTACTGTGCGAACGAACCTGAATCAGTTAATCGGCGGAGCCACCGAAGAAACAATCATCGCCCGAGTTGGCGAGGGGATCGTCAGCGCGATCGGATCTTCCGAATCGCACATGGATGTGCTTGAAAATCCCGATCGCATTTCGAAAGCTGTGCTCGGTCGCCGGCTGGATTCGCAAACGGCGTTTGAAATCGTTTCGATCGACATTGCCGATATCGATGTGGGCGATAACATCGGGGCTCGGCTACAGGCTGATCGTGCGGAAGCCGACATGCGGGTGGCCCGCGCAAAGGCAGAAGAGCGGCGAGCGATGGCGGTTGCGCTGGAGCAAGAAAATATTGCCTCCATCGAAGGCGCTCGCTCCGAGCTAGTGGCAGCGGAAGCGGAAGTGCCACGGGCGATTGCAGCCGCGTTCCAAGACGGATCGCTGGGCATACTTGAGTATTACAAATTGCGTAATATTCAGGCCGACACCGATATGCGTCGCAGTATTTCGGGGGTGAGTGCCACCACCACTCCGACGTAATCGAGTTCGGACAAATCAGAATGACCACACTGCTATTTGCCGCCGGCTGGAACGATTTTGCAGCAATTCTACCAATTGTTGTTGCAGTGCTTGTGTGGGTAATTAGCCATTTTGCCGGCCAGATTCAGCCCAAGGCTCCGCCGCGACGCCCGGTTCAGCCGGCGCCACCGAAGGGGAATCCGCCGCAGCCGGCGAGCGATTCGCTCCGGGCCGAGATTGACGAATTCCTGCGGCAAGCGCAGGCTGCCCGAGAAGGGCGTCCCGCAAATGCACCACGTCGAGAATCTCAAACCCAACCGAACAAAACGTCAGACCCAGTCCGATCGCGGCCGCCTCGCCGCGTTGCGGGACTCCCGACCCGACGAGGCGCTCGAAAAGACGAAACTCGACCAGTTCCCCGCCTACACCGCCGGCGGTTTTCGAAGTTGGCGAGCCAACCCCAGTGCGGCAACCTTTGGCGGAAGGCCTTGGTACCGAGAATTTCACGCAGCGTGCGGCTCAGCTCAGCCACATGCAAGAGGAATCGGATGCCGAGTTCCAAAAGCACATGAATCGTGTGTTCTCGCACGACATAAGCTCACTGAAACCGGCGCCGCTTGGCGTGTTTGAGGCCGCCGCGGCAACCAAACGGGCAGAAACCGCCACCGCGGCCGCCGCGGAGAAGGACTTCGCCGGAACCAATCAATCTGCCTATGCGCCGGCAATTGCTAGAAAACAGGCTAGTGACATCGCACTGTTCCTGGCCGGTCGCAAGAACATTCGCGATGCAATCATCCTCAATGAGATCTTGGCTCGCCCAGAATCGCGCTGGGAATAGATCGCTAAATTTGCTTGGCGCCGCTTGGCAAGCTACCCAGCCGATTAGTATCTTCTCGTTTCTTTCGCAGCTGCGTCACCTTCGAGATTGTTGTTGAGGTTCTCATGTCGATCGCCCCTATCGCCCCTGGAAAAACCCGACTCGGCTGGATTGGCACCGGCGTCATGGGCCGCAGCATGTGCGGCCATTTGATGGATCGCGGTTTTTCGATGACGATCAGCAGCCGCACCAAAGCCAAAGCCGAGCAATTGATTTCCAAAGGCGCCAAATGGGCTGATTCACCCAAAGCGGTTGCCGAACAGTCGGAGGTGATTTTCTCAATCGTCGGTTTTCCGGCTGACGTTCGCGAAGTGACTCTCGGCCCGCAAGGAACGCTGGCCGGCGCCAAGTCGGGGGCGGTGCTTGTCGACATGACCACGAGCGACCCGTCGCTGGCCGTTGAAATAGCAAAACAGGCCCAAGCGAAGGGAGTGCACGCGGTCGACGCGCCGGTTTCCGGCGGCGATGTCGGTGCCCGCGAAGCCCGTCTGTCGATCATGATTGGCGGCGACAACGACGTAGTCCAAGCCCTTCAGCCCTGCTGGGAGGCCATGGGTAAGACCATTGTCCATCAAGGTCCGCCTGGCGCCGGGCAGCACACGAAAATGGTCAATCAAGTGCTCATCGCCACCGGGATGATTGGCGTGTGTGAAGGGTTGCTGTACGGGTACAAGGCAGGTTTGAACTTGGAAACGGTAATGCAGTCGGTCTCATCCGGCGCCGCCGGCAGTTGGTCGCTTTCCAATTACGGTCCACGGATGATGGCGAATAACTTCGACCCCGGTTTCTTCGTGGAGCACTTCATCAAAGATATGGGCATTGCACTCGAGGAAGCCAAGCGGATGAATCTCTCGCTGCCCGGATTGGCACTTGCGCATCAGCTGTATGTTGCACTCAAAGCTCAAGGTCACGGCCGGGACGGTACGCACTCGCTGATGTTGGCGCTCGCATCGCTGTCGAACATCGATTGGAAGAAGCGGTAGCCATTTGGAACTCACCTTGTCGGTTTGCGGCGCTCTGATAGAATCAGCGACCAATCGGAACTCTACAACTTTCGCAACAATCGGAGTCCATCGTGGGCGTCAAGAAGACTGGCAAGGGTCGTCGCAAGTTAGGCCGTAAAAAACGCCGCATGCGCGCCGAATTCGCCACCGCAAGGGCTAATTTCGCATCGCTCCGAACGCCGGAATGAAAGCCGGCTTGGCTGCTTTGCGGCTATCTATCGTTAAATCCGCTACAACCGGGCGGATTTTGGCCCGTCGCGTTTGCACATCGCCGGACGCAAGCTATGGTTGCCTGACCGCAACGCAGGTGCAGTTTTGCATCGAGCTGCGGCAATAGGAACCGACCCATGCTGCGCAAACTGCTGATTGCATTAGCTCTGCCAATTGTTACGGCCACGGGCTGCCAGACGCTGGAACGAGTGGAAGTCTGGAAGCAGCAGACGTTTTTCTCCCCTGCTCCGGCTGCTCAAAGTGGTCAACGGCGATCCTTGCGCACCACAAGCAGCACCGGCGCCGTGCACACCTGCTGCAACTCCGTATTACTCGCAGGGCGTAGCGGCGCAAAAGCCGGTGGAGTCGACAACGGAATACACGACGGGCGAAACGGTGATTAGCGATGAAGCCGTGCCCTCCGAATCAGCGCCGTCGCTGGGGCCCGCAGGCTCACCGGAAGTAATTAACGGCGTTCTGGAACAGCCGTAGTCCATCGCCGATCTCGCTTCCCTCGCCGCGCGTCCAGCGTGGATGCTGCGTCCGGTCGATGTACCGTTCCGGATGCGGCATCAAGCCGAAGATTCTACCGGTTGAATCGCAAACTCCGGCCACGTTCGCTTGCGCGCCATTCGGGTTATCGGGGAAGGGAAGCAGATCGTCAAAGTTCCGCTTGCCGTTCGCTGCTGCGGCGGTTGACGCGTTCAATGGTGCGTACCGCAGACAAAGCTGGTTCTGGCGATCGAGTTGCCGAAGCGTTGGCTCATCGCGACCACAAATCGCCCTTCGCCGTGGGCAATCGGCAGATACATTTCTGGTATTCCGCTTAGAAACACACACTTGTTGCCATCGACCGTCAACTTGACCCAGCGGTCTTCCAAGTGCCCTGAATCATTCCATGCCAAGGTGGCGGGCGGCCCCTGAACTTGATCTTCATCCAGCAGCAGGCCGCATTTGATCATCGCCTGAAAACCGTTGCAGATACCCAGCACTAATTTGCCCGCCATTTTGAAATCCTGCATCGCTCCCGCAAGATGGTGCTGCAGTTGCAGACCCAAGATTTTTCCAGAGGCGATGTCGTCGCCGTAGCAAAATCCGCCAGGAAGACAAAGGATTTGGAACTCCAATAATAGCCGCGGCGACTGGAGCATCTGGCAAACATGAATTGTTTCAACCAAACCGCCAGCGCGCTCGAAGGCAAATGCGGTTTCCGCATCGCAGTTAATGCCCGGCGCTCTCAGGACTAAAACTCGCGGCTGCATTCCTGCTCCAAACTCCTACATTGCAAATTCGCGCATCATCATGATCGGTCGACCCTACCAGGCCAACGTTCGCTGCCACGCATCTTTCAATGTTGCGATCGGAAGGTCAATCAAATGTCGATCTACCATCGGGTCCAGATCTGGCACGATCAAACGTGCGTCTTCGATTACCTCTCCGATGGCAGCATGGGGAACATCGCCCATTGTCTCCTCAAACTGCTCGATAAAGTCGGGCTGCACTTCGACGAGGAACCGGCTGTTCGATTCGGAAAACATCAGTACACTCGCCATCCCGCCGGGCACGCCTGAAGCGGCCTCATTTTCAACCCCATGCGGCACTTCCAATAAGTACAGCCGAGCGCCCAGGCCGCCGGCCAACGCCATCTCGGCGGCCGCGGCAACCAATCCACCTTCGCTAAGATCATGGCACGCTCGAACAAATCCGCTGTGAATCGCTTTATGGAGCACAGCAAAAGTCGACTTGGCCCGCCTCGCATCGACTTGCGGAACATATCCGCCCGCAAGTCGATTGACCGAGGCAAAGTGCGAACCGCCGAGTTCATTCTTCGTCTCGCCGACTTGATACAACACGTTGCCTGCCCTTTTCAAATCCATCGTCACACACCGGCTGACGTCATCGACCTGACCGAGGGCGCTAATCAGCAGTGACGGCGGAATGGCAATCGCTTGTTTTTGCGCAAGGGAATTCGTGTATCGAAATTCATTGTTCAAACTGTCCTTCCCGCTAATAAAAGGCGTGCCCAAAATCACGGCCAATTCGTGGCACGCCAGCGCCGCCCTCACCAGCGAACCAAGCGTCTCAGGCTTCTCGCAATCCCCCCAACAAAAATTGTCTAGGATCGCAATTCGCTGCGGATCGGCTCCCACGGCAACACAATTTCGGATTGCTTCGTCTATCGCGCTGGCGGCCATGTGGAAGGTGTCAAAATCGCCGAACCGCGGATTCATGCCGCAACCAATCACAAGCCCTCGTCGTGACGAAAGCACGGGCCGAAGAACCGCAGCATCACTTGGGCCGTCGTTCTCGATTCCCACCAGTGGCTTGATAACGCTGCCACCTTGCACTTCATGGTCGTATTGGCGAATGACCCACTCTTTGCTGCAAACGTTGAGTGACGAGAGGATATCGATCAAGCATTTTCCGTGATCGAACGACGGCACCTTTGCGTCCGTCTGCTCAAATGCCGTTAGCGGCTGTAGTGGCGTGACATTCGGCGGTTTGTATTCCGCTTGTCGAACAACCGGCGGACGTCCATCGTGCAGAAACTCCATCGACAAATCTGCGACCTGCTGTTCATGGTAGAAAAGCTGCAATCGCCCGGTCAGCCGGAACTCGCCGATTGACGTCGCTTCAACGCCTTCCGATTTGCACAGCTGTTCCAGCTCCGGCCAGCGATCCCGCGGAACGGAAAGCACCATCCGCTCTTGGGCCTCAGAAATCCAAATCTCGGTGTACGATAAGCCGGAGTACTTGAGTGGCACGCGATCGAGCCAAACGACGGCACCAATTTTCTCGCCCATTTCGCCCACTGCGCTTGAAAACCCACCGGCGCCGCAATCAGTAATTGCGTTATACAGCCCGCGATCGCGGGCCTGTAACACCACATCGAGCACCATCTTTTCCGTAATCGCATTGCCGATCTGCACTGCACCGCCAGAGAGCGATTCGCTTTCGCTTGTCAGCTCCGCGGAACTAAACGTCGCTCCATGTATGCCATCGCGACCAGTGCGTCCGCCGATTGCGACAATCAAATCGCCGGCTTTCGGTTCCTTCTCCGACTTATCGACCGGCAACAATCCAACGTTCCCGCAGTACACGAGCGGATTGCCCAGGTATCGCGGATCGAAGTAAATCGCCCCGTTGACCGTGGGAATTCCCATGCGATTGCCGTAATCGCGCACGCCTGATACGACGCCCTTCATTACACGTCGCGGATGCAAGACTCCTGGCGGTAGCGAATCAGCCGGCGTGTCGGGCGGAGCAAAGCAAAACACATCGGTGTTCGCAATGGGTTTGGCGCCCAATCCGGTTCCAAGTGGATCGCGAATCACGCCGCCGATGCCTGTGTTGGCGCCGCCATAGGGTTCCAAAGCCGACGGATGATTATGCGTTTCGACTTTGAACACCACGTTGTACTGTATCATCGAACCGCACAACCCCGGCATTGTCTTTGAATACGCTGACACACCAATCGCCGCGATCCGTCTGCTGCAAATCGGCTCGTATCTTTTGCGTGGCGGCGAAGATGGTTTCCTTGAGCATGTTTTCGAACTGTCGGCGCTCGCCGCTGGGACCGGTGTAATCAATTCGGCCCGCCAGTGTTTTATGGCTGCAATGCTCGCTCCAAGTTTGCGCAAGTGTTTCCAGTTCGGCGTCGGTCGGATCGCGATCCAGCTCGCGAAAATGCGATTGAATGGTCCGCATTTCGGCAATCGAAAGAAACAATTGTCCTTGGCGGCTGAGTTTCACGAGCGCGGCTTCATCCATTTCGCGCAGCGGCACCGTGATGAGTTTGAATTTATACTCGCTGCCGATCTCCAATCGATCGAATTTCAATGGACCGACCACCACTTGCTCGATCGCATCGTTCGCCAACACCTTGTTGGCAAGAAGCGGAAGATTTTCCGCCGCCAAATTTGCGATCCAAAATTTTCGCAGTGTGCGAACTGCGTCGGCCTGCATTCCAAAATCGGCGATCGCCGCCTGAGCGCTCTTGCGCCACAGGGTCCATTACACCGGGTTTGGGAAGCACATGGATCAGCGTTGCGCCGTTCAAGGGCGCCTGATTTAAATGCGCGTCGCCAACCTGTCCCACCACCGCCCGTTCGACGACACGATCGACAAACAGTTCGCGGGCCAATCGCTCGGCTTGCTCCTGCTGTAGCCGGCCTTGAATCAGATATCCGCTGGCCGCGCTCACTTTCAAGTTTGCGGCGATTCCGAGCTCCGCGGCGTCCGCGGCCACGCGCTGAGCCAAACGGTCAATCTGGCCCGGCGCCGGATGGATATCAATTTCCCACAGCATCGCGAACTTTTTTCCCCTCCGTGAGCAGCTGACGCAATTTTGGTCGATCGCCGCGCTGGAGTGCGGTTCTCAGCGCTGTCACCGTTTTCTCAAACCCGGCGAGTGCCTTCAAGACGTGGTCCGAGTTTTCCAGTAGAATTTGCGTCCACAATTCCGGATCGCCGGCAGCCACGCGCGTAACATCGCGCCAACCGCTCGCGGTGAGCGGCAAATCGGCATCTGAAGTTTTCGCAGCCAACACTGCCGCGACAAGATGCGGCAAATGGCTGGTCGTGGCGAGCGCTTTGTCGTGGGCCTGAGGCGACATCATCAGGACCGATGCTCCCAGGCCGGACCAGAAATCGGCAACGGCCTGCACGTCATCCGCTTTGGTTCGCTTGGAGGGCGTGACAACCACGACCCGCCCGTTGAACAAATCGGGCTTGGCAAATTGGACGCCACTCTTTTCGCTGCCGGCCAGCGGATGACTGCCGACGAAGTGTTTTTCGCGCGGAAGTTCCGCTTCGACTTTGGCGACAATCGTGCCTTTAGTGCTACCGGCGTCGGTTAAGAGGGCTCGATCCGGAGCAGCTGCGGCAGCCTGTAGAATGTATCCGGCAATGTCCGATACTGGCGTGCAGACCACGACGATGTCGGCTTCCGATGCGCCATCGTCGATCTTTAAACTTTCCGCCGTAATCGCGCCAATCTGCTTCGCCTTCTTCAATTTGGACTGACTTCGCCCGATGCCAATCACGTTGTCGGCCAGTCCACGTTGTCGGAGAGCCAGCCCAATCGAGCCGCCGATGAGCCCGACGCCGATAATCGCGACATTTTTCCAGCGTTGCATATGTGGCAGCACTCCCCAGCGGGCAGTCTCGAATAACGACTCTTGTATCAGGGCCGGGGTTCATCGCCCAGGGCTGGACCATTTTCTGCGGACTTTTCAAAACTGCGAAGACATTCCGGGACGGCGAGCGCGTTCGGCGGGGACTGCCCTTTCTCAGAATTCACTGTACCCAGCGAACATCAATCGGGCAGTAAGTTGGATCGTGTTTGGCCGTCAATCAACATTGCGATATAATTGAAGGCTAGGTTTCGCCGATTCGTCGATCAGGAGAATTACGCCATGACCTTTGTCACCGTCGACGCCGCGACGCAAGCCAAATTCAGCGGTGACGAGCCCCTAATTGTGTGCGGGGAAAATGGTAAGGTGCTGGGGTACTTTAATCCCAAGGTTCCCCCCGGTGTCATTAAATCGCCGATTTCTGATGAAGAACTAAAAGTGCTCAGCCAACAGACCGGGGGCAGTCCACTCTCAGAAGTGCTGAAACGTATCGGTGCAGCATGAAGTTCACTGTGATGTGGACTTCCAAGGCCGAAGAGCACTTGGCAAATATCTGGATATTCGCCGATGATCGCCAAGCGATTGTCGCTGCCGCTGCTCGGCTCGACGCTCAATTGGCTACGAATCCACTGGAATGCGGGGAATCGCGGACCGAAAATTGGCGAATCGCATTTGAAGCGCCGCTGGGTATCGACTTTAGAGTCTTCCCAGAAAACCGGCGCGTTCAAGTACTCGCTGTCTGGCGAACCGACCGCAAATAATTGCCTCGGCTCAGACCTCAATCGCCTGAACTTCCCCTTCCAAGCCGGCTGCCAATTTGTGCAGGGCTTCGGTTTCAATTTGCCGCACGCGCTCTCGGGTTAAACCCAGCGATTCGCCGATTTCTTTCAGCGTTCGCGGTTCGTTGTCTTCCAGGCCAAAGCGCATCTTGAGCACCGTGGCTTCGCGGGCATCCATCGTTTCCAGCATTTGCATCACGTGGAATAAGTTATCGCTATTAAGCAGCAATTCCTCGGGTGGTTTCATGGCTTCATCCATGACCATTTCACCGAGCGACCAACCGGCTTCAGGCTGATCGGTTTGGGGCGTGCTGTTGTAAATGCGGATGGCCTTTTTGATGATCGAAAGCTTTTTGCGCGGCAGGCCGAGCACGCGGCCAATTTCTTCTGGCGTCGGCGAGCGGCCCAATTCTTCGGACAACCTGGCAGTGGCGCGCCGCCATTTGGAAAGCAGTTCCACCATGTAAGCTGGAATACGAATCGTCTTGGCGGAATTAATCAGTGCCGCGTTTGATCGATTGTTTGATCCAATAGCTGGCATAGGTGCTAAATCGCGTGCCCATCGCCGGGTCGAAACCTTCCACGGCTCGCAGCAGGCCAAGATTGCCTTCTTCGATTAGATCCTGCAAACCCAGTCCTTTGCCGGTGTAGCCGCGGGCGATATTCACGACTAACCGCAAGTTAGCGCGGACCATGCGATCGCGGGCCTTCACGTCACCCTGGCCAATGGCGATGGCCAATTCTTGCTCTTGCGCGGCGTTTAACAGCGCCGTTTCGTTGATTTCGCGCAGATAGGTTTCCAGCGGCGACTGAACAGCCGACGAAGGACGGCGTTTGGTGGTTGGCATGGATTATGTCTGGGTGTCGAATTCGATTGGTTTGATGCTTAGCGGCCGGCTTTCTGACATTAGCTCCGAGCAAACTCAGCCGCTAAAGTATGAACACACTCTCAGCGGAGATTGTGCCGCCTGCACAAAGCTAGCTATCGACGCAGTTTTGACGGTCTCTCCAACCAAGGCCCACGGCGACGATATGAGCGGGCTGTAGGCACGATGCACATCGTGCCGGAATATTGGGCCTGCGCACCTACCGGGCGCTTAGCGATTGAAAAGGGCCGATATGCAATGGTCGCCCCAAATGCGTCGGTTGTGCCGGCGATTCAATTGGCACCACAACGAAACGATTGTTCCTGCCGTGACAACAACTCCAAAACTGCAGAAATAATTGCATAGATGGCCACAACTGCGCAGGAGCGCTGAGTTTTTGATGCCACGTTTCGCAAAGGCAACCGGGGCGAGCTAAGTTCCTCTAGGCGCGGCGGCAGAACATTCCGACCGGAACGGTTGGAGTATGTTCGTCGTTCGCCCGCAGTCCCCCGGGTCATTGACCCGGGGCTAAAGTGCGGCGGACGACGTAGATCGTTGTTCGTCGCGCAATGATTCCTGCCCACCTTTAATTGCTCACCTGCTCATGTTCGTCATTGCTGGCGGCCTTGTTGTGCTCATTTGCGTGCTGGTCGGCTTTATGATGGCCGGCGGGCAAATTGGCGCGCTCATTCACCCATCGGAATTTATCACCATCGGCGGAGCCGCCTTCGGCGCTCTGTTGTTGATGACACCGATCAAGGTGCTCAAAGATTTGTTCAAGGGCATACTCGCCTCGCTGAAAGGTTCGCCCTACAACAAGCAGTCGTACGCCGATTTATTCAAGCTGCTTTACGATCTGCTGCGAACTGCCCGCCGCGACGGCCTCCTGGCGCTCGACTCGCACGTTTCCAACCCGGAAGAAAGCGAGATATTTAATAAGTACCCGAAGCTTGCGGCCGACCATCACGTGGTCGAATTCATTTGCGGTGCGCTGTTACCGGTGCTCGATGGCACAGCCAAGCCGGAGCAATTGGCCTCGCTTCTGGAGGCCGAGCTTCGCGTGATCGAAGAAGAGCATCACGCGCCGATCGTGGCGCTATCGAAAACCGCAGACGCCATGCCAGGTTTCGGCATCGTGGCGGCCGTGCTCGGCATTGTGGTGACGATGGGCGCGATCAACGGTCCAGCGGAAGAGATTGGCGAAAAAGTGGGCGCCGCTCTCGTCGGAACGTTCCTCGGGATTTTGATTTCCTACGGCTTTCTGGCGCCGATGTGCGGCCGCATGGAATTCCTTGGCAAGGCGGAACTAGATTTTTTTAAGACGATCGCCTGCGTGATCCTGGCATTCTTCAACGATCTGCCGCCAAAAGTTGCCATCGAGCAAGGCCGCCGCGGCGTGTGCAGCGAATCACGTCCGGATCGCGAGGAGTTAGATGCGCTGTTTAAGGAAGCGGAAGCAGGATAGAGCGAAAATGACGAATGACAAAATTCGAATGACGAATGAAATTCCAATGCCTAAATTCCAAGCTCGAATATCGACAACGGGCTAGATTGCGTTTCGAACTTGGAATTTGGAGCTTGATTCGTGATTCGAATTTGGTCATTCGTCATTCAGTCGCGTTTCAAAATTCATAGCGGTCTTCGCGCTCTCCGGAGTGCGGCATCAACTTAACGGACAACGCCCATGGCAGCTGGCGGTGGTGGTGCTTGGAAAGTGGCCTACGCGGACTTTGTAACCGCGATGATGGCCTTTTTTCTGGTGATGTGGATCACCGCGCAAAGCAATGCGGTGAAGCAATCGATCGCTCGTTATTTTGAACACCCGTTCGATGCGGCGTCGCGGTCGCCGATTCAAACGAAGTCGTCATCGGGCTCCTCGTTAGTGCCCACACATCGGGAGATGGAAGGTACGCAGCCGAAAGCCAGTTCCAAAGGAAAATCCGGGCGCGGCGGTGGAATCATTACCGACGACGCTCCGCCGGCCGATCCTGCGAACGTGCCCAAGACCGGCGGTCTACGCAAACGCAGCGGCGTCATGCTACGGAACTCGGACGATACCGGACTTGGAACCATTATCCAATTCCCCGCCGATTCTGCGGAGCTCGATGAAAGCGCGATCCATTCTTTAAATGAAGCGTTGCCGCGTTTTTTGGGCAAGCTAAATAAAATCGAAATTCGCGGGCACGCGGCACACAGCTCCAGCGACGAACCTAAAAATGGCGGTGCAGGTTCGCCCGACGATTGGCAACTATCGTACGGCCGATGCCTGGCCACCATGAAATACTTAGAGGCGCACGGCATCGAAGCGAAACGAATTCGTCTGAGCCAAGCCGGATCTTTTGAGCCGCCGACAGAAGAAGAGCAAAGAGCGTCGACAACAAGTTCGCGGGTCGAAGTTTACATGCTCGGCGAGTATGCCGACGATTATCTACGACCTTCGAAACGGCCGGTCGAAGACAACGCCGGCAACGCCCGGGGAGATGATTCTTCCAGCGCAGTTGAGGCAACGGAACCGGTGGCCGGCGAAAAGAGCAAGACTTCGCTCTAAATGTCGTCGATCTTGTGCGCCAATCGGCCCTGCGATTCAGCAATCGTCCATGTTACAATGGATGCTCGTTTTGCGCTTAGCTAATTGAGCCTGTATTCCTGCAAGCCCACGGGTTGCGGCACCGTCGCCTTGATGGTCCCTGGGCTTGTTTTTGCCATTTGTAAGCTGAAATGCGTCAAACCGAAAACATCAATGTTCGTTCGATTGAGCCGCTAATCACGCCGGCGGCGCTCAAGGCCGAACTGCCGTCCAGCGAAGCTGCGACGGAAACCGTGGCCGATACGCGAGAAGCGGTGAAGCAGATTTTGGCCGGCGAAGACCCGCGATTGATGGCCGTCGTCGGGCCCTGCTCGATCCACGATGAAAAGTCCGGGTCTGGAATACGCGGAGCGTTTGGCGGCACTGGCCCAAAAAGTAAATGACCGGCTGCTCGTCGTGATGCGCGTGTATTTCGAAAAGCCGCGGACGACCGTCGGTTGGAAGGGGCTCATCAACGACCCGCATTTGGACGACACGTTCGATATCACCGGTGGACTGCGGATCGCCCGACGAATTTTGCTGCGCGTAGCGGAAATGGGGCTGCCGACCGCGACGGAAATGCTGGAGCCGATCACACCGCAGTACATTGCCGATTTGATTACGCTGGCTTCGATTGGAGCGCGAACCACGGAATCGCCCACGCACCGTCAAATGGCCAGCGGTTTATCGATGCCCGTGGGCTACAAAAATGGCACCGACGGCAGTTTGCAGGTGGCGCTCGATGCGATGCTGGCCGCCCGCACGCCGCATGCTTTCCTGGGCATCGATGTCGACGGCCGTACGGGCATCATTTGCTCGCGCGGAAACCCGTGGGGTTGCCTGATCTTGCGCGGCGGACGATCGGGCCCGAATTATTCGCCAGATAGCATCAAGTTTGCATCGGAGGAGTTGGCAAAACACGGTTTGCCGCCGCGGCTGATTGTCGATTGCAGCCATGCAAACTCCAACAAAGATTTCCGCCGCCAGTGCCTGGTGTGGAACAGCGTGGTTGAACAGCGGCTCGAAGGGAACAATGCCATCGCCGGCATGATGCTGGAGAGCAATTTGCACGAAGGCAATCAGAAGCTGCCGTCCGATTTATCGCAGTTGAAGTACGGCGTGTCGGTCACCGACCCGTGCATCGGCTGGGAGGAAACCGAGTCGCTCATCCTGGCCGCTCATGCCAAATTCGGCGAATTGGCCGCGGCGCGTTGAAAGCGGCTGACAGTTTCAATGGCCTCGCGCATCTTTTGTTGGTCGACCTGGTGGATATCAATTGGCCGGCCAACATCTTCGAGCATGGTGAGCGTCAGGCGACCTCCCAAGTGTTGACGAAACTCTTCGAGGCCTGCGAAAAGCTGTTCGCTATCGTGCAACTCGGGGCAATCGAGGTGGAAGCCCAGTTCGTGCAGGCAGCGCAGCACTTGTTCCATGCGATCGTTCGATAATCCCAGCGCAAGCGATGAGTAAACCGTGTCGATTGCCACGCCAATGGCCACGGCCTCGCCGTGCCGCAGTTTGAACTCCGTCAGCACTTCCAGCTTGTGGGCGCTCCAATGGCCGAAATCAAGCGGCCGGGCTTCAAGCATCTCAAAAGGATCGCCGCCACGTGTGATGTGCTGCAAATGCAGCTCCGCCGAACGGCGAATGACGGGCAAACACACTTCCATTTCGCGTCGTCGAATTTGCGGAGCGAGCCGGCAAATTTCGTCGAAGAGCGCCGGATCTTTCAGCAGCGAAACTTTTACGGCTTCGACGAAGCCGCAGATAAAATCGCGGTCGCCTAGTGTTGTTAGCAGGGCGGCGTCGTTCACGACGCCCCATGGCACCGCGAACGTGCCGATCCAGTTTTTCTTCTGAAACGCGTTGACCGCGTTCTTCACGCCAATGCCGGAATCCGCCTGACCCAGCGTCGTGGTCGGCAAGCGAATCAGCCGCAGTCCGCGATGGGCGATCGCCGCAGCAAAGCCAACCGCATCGAGCATGGCGCCGCCGCCGATGGCCACTACGTAACTGCGGCGGTCCAGATCGTGCGCGTGCAGCACCTTGAGCATCTGCTCCAGGATGTGCACATCGTTTTTGACTTCCTCGCCCCCCGGCACGAATTGCACATTGCCGGCCAGCGCAAAGCGGGTTTTGAATTTTCTGGACAGCGCGTGAATTCGCTGCGGTAAATCGGGCTGCGCGTCGGCCACGTGCTGATCGAGCCAGAATTGCACGCGCGCGGGCGTTCCGTCGGCCGTTTCGAAAAGATCAATCAGTGTTTTCGCATCCTGGCCGAAAACATCGCCCGTAAACCGCAGGCGATGGATAAACGGCACGGAGAACGAAACATCGACCGCGTGATCGGAACCGGCGCGGGAATCGTCAGAGCGATGTGGCATCAAAGCAGCTTAGCGTGGCGGGACAACCGGCGGAGGGCGTTCGGATGCCTCTAATTGTATCAGGCCGACCGGCAAAACAAAAATCCCAGCTTGTCGCGGGCCCGCGTGCCAGAGAAGGCGGCATCGTGTACATTGCGCACCAAATAAACCACGCCACATCACTCGTTCATGTCTAAGCGAATTCTTGTACTTTCTGCGTCGGTTGGCGCCGGGCATCTGCGGGCGGCGCAGGCCGTCGAACTGGCGCTGCGGGAATTGGATCCGGTGGCCCACGTCGAAAACCACGACGTGATGAAGTTTACCAATGACCTATTCCGGCGGATGTATGCCACGTCGTATCTCGATCTCGTGAACAAAGTGCCGTACGTACTGGGCTACTTTTACGACTTGATGGACCGGCCACCCTCGCCGCAGCAAAAATCAGATCGCTTGCGGCGGCTTGTCGAAAAACTGAACCTGCGAAAGTTCTTGAAATTCCTCCGGGCGGAGTCGTGGGATGTGGTCGTGAACACGCATTTTTTGCCGGCGGAAATGATCGCGCATCTCAAACGCAAAGGCGATTTCACGGCTCCGCAGTTCACGGTCACGACCGATTTTGAAACGCACCGGCTGTGGGTCAACAAACCCTGCGAGCGGTATTTCACGGCAACCGAGGAAGGCGCAGCCTATTTGGCGCATTGGAGTGTGCCTCGCGAAACAATTGAAGTGACCGGCATTCCAATTCATCCGGCGTTCAGCCGGCTGCCGAGCCGCGAGGAATGCCTGGCGACGCACGCTCTGGCGGGCGATCGGCCGATCATTCTGCAACTGGGGGGCGGATTTGGCGTGGGACCGGTGGAGAAGATTTACCAGACGCTTTTGGAGATTGAAGTCCCGTTGGAAATCGTTGTGGTCGCCGGCCGCAACGAAGCACTGCGCGAGCAATTGGCGAATGTGGCGATTCCGCCGCGGCATTTGGCTCACGTCATCGGTTTTACCGACGTGATCCATGAACTCATGGCGGTCGCCGATCTGGTCGTCAGCAAGCCGGGCGGGCTGACGACGTCGGAAACTTTGGCCAGCGGCGCAGCCATGGTGATCGTGAATCCGATACCAGGCCAGGAATCGCGCAACAGCGATTTTCTGCTCGAACACGGCGCCGCCATCAAGGTGAACAACACCGCCACGCTGGGCCACAAACTGACCAATTTGCTTCACGACCCGATGCGATTGGCGCGATTAAAATCGTCGGCCAAAGCCCTGGGCCGCCCTCAAGCCGCGTTCGATATCGCCCGCCAGGCACTGGCCTTAATCGACTAATGCGTGCCGTATGAGCGACGTCAAAATCCAACTCGTCGGCGATGGCTTTCCGCTGGTTGCATCGGATGATCACCCGGCGGGCGCGCTATTCAGTGGCGGGTACGACTGCGTCGAACGTGTGTTGTATGCTGCCAGCGTCATGGGCCATCCTCGCGGAGTCAGTTTGGCTGACGGTGACCCCAACGATGAAAATGTGTCCGGACTGCGTGTATTAGTCATTGCGGGTGGCGATATTTACTGGGCGAGCGATTCGATGTCGCTACCGAGAGGGTTATCCGACGCTGAAGCAAGCGAAATCCAGGCCGCACTTGAGAAGCACTTTGCTGAGTCAGCAATCCATCGAGTTGAGAAGTTGAACGACATTCCGAGATAGTCGTACGACAATCGCGCGAATCAGCTTGTCCAATTCAGGAGCAGGATCAGCAAGTGCGCCAAACCGGCGAACCATTGGATGCCCGTGACCGTTAGATAGAACTCGTGCAGGGCGTGGAATTTGGTCGGATCGTCGATGCCTTGGGTCTGCGGATCCAACATGGCATCGAGCTGCGGGTGCACCACTAACAGAATGAGTTGCGCGAGGGCCATGACGAGCCAGGTGGCGGTGAGCACAGCCCGCGCCGGCTTGCCAAGACTCTTCCAAATGGCCCACATGCTGCCGAGCAGAATGCACAGCGTGGCCGCGCCGGCCAGATTGATCCAGCCGGTCACCAGCCGCGTGATAAAGCCCTGCTCGGTGGCGCCGCCGAGCACGTCGACGCCAATCGGCACGGCGACCAGCGAATAGAAAGTGAGGCCGCCCCACCAAAATGTCATCGCCAACACGGCGGCAATTTGCAGTATCAGCCTGAAATTCTGCATTTTCATAGCGGCTCATTGTACGGCGAGGCCACCGATTACGTAAATGCGTTGGTCGCAGGAATTTACAGCCCGGCGGCAGGAACCCTGCCGCACCCGGCGCGACTATAAAAAAATCTTCCGGGTGGCCCAAAAACGCCCTTGACTTTGTGACGCATGTTCACTAATATACCCATTAGAAGCTAGATGCTTCGCGGTGCCGGCCGGGCAGCCCGGACAAAGTGTCCGGGCGGGGCCAGCCGCAAGAGGCATGCAAGAGAACTTGGAATTACCAGTTGGGCAATCGATCGATGGGACGCACTTACCACAACATGCCAACCCGCGAAAAAACCCGCGCAAATCGTGCGAGAATTCTCGAACGATTTGGAGGCCCAAACGCAGAGAGTGAAATAACTGTGAAAAAACCCGGCACGAAATTCGAAAAATTCTCTGCACAGGGTGAAAAGCTGCGCCGCAGTTATTTCACTGCGAAACGCGATTTTCGGCGTGCGGGCGACTCGACCCGCGATTTTCTCGAGGATGACACGCAGAGAATCGGCCGATGCTTCACGGATGTTCGCCAGAGCGTGGTTTTCCCGAGGAGTTTTGGAAAGTACGAGTGAAAGAAAGGGAGCCAGAGTCAGTATCACGATACAGCCAGGAATTCATCGCCGAAGCCGCCGGCCCGCGCGCTGGGATGCACCGGAAACCAATGGATGGACGGCGTCTACGAAGTCGGTTTTCGCGACCGAAGTCAATCTGCTTGCAACCGCATTCGAATTATGCTGAGATTTCTGACAACCCATTTGAGCGTCGATCGGAAAAACTAATTTTCACTTACCCCTTTCGGATCGCAACCATGCACCTCCTCAGATCAGTGATTGCTGGCCTCCTGACAATTTGCTGCGCTCACGCTGCGCTCGCAGAGATTCACATTTACTGTGCCGATCACAACAACAAGAAGCTCATCAAGATCAAAGAAGACGGCACGCTCTTGTGGGATTGTCCGAACAACAACGGGCATGACGTGCAGCTCTTGAAAAACGGCAATGTGTTGATCGTGACCGGCGAAGTGCAGGAAGTTTCGCCGACGAAAGAGATTGTTTGGAAGGTCGGCAAGCCGACGGTGCAAAACGCGGAGGCCGCGCAGCGGCTGGATAACGGCCACACCATGATCGCCGATAACGGCACGCATGCCGTGATTGAACTCGACGAGAACAACAAAGAGGTTTGGCACTTCGACGTGCCTAACAGCAATGACCGACCTCACCCGACGATGCGGCAAGTGCGTCGGCTGGAAAACGGCAACACGCTGATTTGCGCGAGCACGCTCGATGAAGTCTGGGAAGTGAATCCGCAAAAAGAAATTGTGTGGCGCTACAAGGTTCCGTTCCCGTACTTGGCGACTCGGCTGGCCAACGGCAACACGCTCATCAGCAGCGGCGATGGCTATGGCAGCCCCAAAGGTTGGTACCTCATTGAAGTCGATAAAGACGGTAAGACCGTGTGGAAGTTTGGCGGCGACGAGGCGCCCGAGGATCAAAAGCTCCGATTTCCTTCCGGCTTTGTGCGCATGCCCGATGGCACCACGTATTGTTCGGAAGCGCAAGGCGCCGATATCAAAGTCATTTCGCCCGATAAAAAAGTGCTGCGCACGATTACCAGCCCTGCAATGGCGCATCCTTGCACGCTGGTGATTGTGGATGAGAAATAGTGCCCGTGTAATGCCAGGCTGTGAGCTAGGCTTCAAGAGCTACATTGGCGCGCTGTACCCGCGCGCTATGGGCGCAGCTGTTACAATTCATACGGCGGCGCCTCCAATTCGCAGACCGCGGGGAGAAACGATGTCGACTGATCATCGCGAGACGACAGAAAAACGCAAACGGTCCTTCGTGGAAAGACTGGCCAAAAAGCTCGGCGTGGCCGCCAGCGCGAAAACGGTCTACGCCAAGCCCGTCGAGCGCGATGGCGTGACGATTATTCCCGTCGCCAAAGTACGGTTCGGTTTTGGCGGCGGCAGCGGCGACAAAGAAGGCAAGCGCGGTCAGGGCGGCGGCGGCGGCATGCACGCGACACCGCTGGGCTACATCGAAATGAAAGATGGCCAGACGCAATTCAAACCAATCCGCGATCCAATGACGCTGGTGCCGATCGTCGCCGCCAGCGGCTTCGCAGGCTGGGTTCTCTTGCGATCACTGCGGAAGCTGTTTCGACGGTAAATAACCACGGAGGCACGGAGGCGCAGAGAAAGCAAATCTTTATTCTGAAAGTCCGCTTCTTCTCATCCGTGTCTCCGTGGTGAAATCTGCCATCCGTTGCCCACTGTGGCCAAACTTTCCCGGGTCCGTACAATTCCCGCGGACTGAATTTCTTCTGGCCATGCAGCGGAGCGACAAATGATTACCGTGCGAAAATCGGACGAGCGCGGGCGGACGCAGATCGATTGGCTCAATAGCTGGCATTCGTTTTCTTTCGGCGACTATTACGATCCCCAGTGGATGGGTTTTGGCCCACTGCGGGTGATCAATGAAGATTTCGTCGCGCCGGGGCAAGGCTTCGGCATGCATCCGCACCGCGATATGGAAATCATCACGTATATCGTCAAGGGCGCGCTACAGCATCGCGACAGTTTGGGCAGCGGATCGGTCATCCGTCCCGGCGATGTGCAGCGCATGACCGCCGGCACTGGCATCCGGCACAGCGAGTTCAATCCATCGCCCGACGAGCCCGTACATTTGCTGCAAATCTGGATTCTGCCCGACCAAAAAGGGCTGACGCCAAGTTACGAAGAGCGGAAATTCACCGCCGACGAACGAAGCGGAAAGTTGCGCCTCGTGGCTTCGAACGACGGCCAGGAAGGGTCGGTGAAAATCAATCAAGACGCAAAACTTTACGCGTCGCTGTTGGCCGGCGGACAGAAAGTCGAACATCATTTCGCAAAGGATCGCCTCGGCTGGCTGCAACTCATCCGTGGTACACTAACGCTGAACGACGCCAAGCTCGGGCCCGGCGAAGGCGCCGCGATTGAAAATGAAAAATCGCTGGCAATTGCCGCCGGCGGCGATGCGGAATTCTTGCTGTTCGACATGGCGGGCTGAAGATCGTAGAACGATCGCAATCGGAGCTGCCCGTCGGAAAGCATTTCCGTGGTTAATCTGCGCGAGCCGGCAATTTCAGATCACTGATTTCCGATTACTGATCGGCGCAGGGTTTACCACGCCAATTGACTTGCGAAGGGAATACGCATGCCTAAGAACATCATCTTCGCCGCGTCGCTCCCCGAGCGGCCGGAACGCTTGTGGGAGATGTACCTCGATCCGGCAGAGCATGCCGCATTCACCGGCCATCCGGTAACAATTGATGCGAAACCCGGCGCGGCGTTTTGCGCCTTCGAAGGCATGATTAGCGGCACGATTTTGCATGTCGAGCCCAAACGGATGATCGTGCAAACCTGGCGCTCCGTGAATTTCCGGCCGGAGGCCATCGACTCGGTTTTGATTCTCACATTCTGGCCGGAGACTGGCGGTGGGCGGATCGAGCTGGCACATATTAATGTCGACGACCAAGATTTCGCCGGCATCAGCCACGGCTGGGAAAAACATTACTGGTCTCCGTGGCGGAATTACCTGACGTGCTAGTTGCCGCTCCAATCGGTAAAAATCTGTTTGACAGCGCCGCTTGTTTGAGCCGACACTAATGGGCCAGTCGCGGTATCGTTGCAATAACCGCGGTTGCACTTTTCTCGGGGCCTTCCAGGAGTCTTCAGCATGTACCGATGTACTCGAATTTTCTGCGTATCATTATTTTGCACCTCGATTGCGTGGTCGGCGATCGCCGCAGATTCTGCCGGAACGAAGCCCGAGGGAACAAAGCTGGATCTCACTTATGTTCCCGCTGATGCCGTCGCCGCAGCAATTGTCCATCCGCAGCGGGTGATTCAGTCGCCGCAGTTTGCGATCTGGCCGACGGAAATCATCTCCGCCGGTGGAAAAAAAGAGCTAGGCTTCGATCCACTGGAAATTGATTTTGCACTTGGCGTGGCCGGTATGCCGCAGATGCCCAACGCGCCGCAGCAGCAAATGCAGCGCGGTGGTCCGCAGCCACGCTATGCAGTGCTACTGCACTTCACGAAGGCCCAGGACACAAACCGCGTTTTGGCCCTGGTCGTGAAGGACGGTCAGGATGGTTTAATCAATCAAAAGAAAGCGCGCATCTCAGCAGATCCTACGCAGCCAAGTGCGACCGTGGTCGATGATCGAACGGTGATTCTCGGGCCCGAGCAAAGTTTGCAGTGGATATTGACGGCCAATACTGCCGACAGCCCGCTTCGCAAGCAGATGGCCTTGGCCAACGATTCGCCTGACGCAAGCATATTCATTACGTTGGAGCCGTTGCGACCATTCGTGATACCGGGCCTGGCGATGGCGGCCATGCGCATGCCGCCGCAATTTCAAGAGCTTGTGAAACTGCCAAATCTAGTTGATTCAATCGAAGTGCGCTTGCTTAACTTCACTGTGCCCGGTTCGTCGATCGAACTCGATTTGATTTCCAAGGATGCCCAATCCGCCGAGGAGCTGCAACAAGTAGTGACGCGCGGACTGGAAAACGGTAAGGCGGCGGTCATCGCACAAATGACCGAGCAAGCACAGCGCCAGCCCGAAGAGCGCGAAATGAACGACGCGATGTTGCATTACCTGAACCGGATGGGCGACATGGTTGTTAAATCTCTGGAGCCCAAACAAGCTGCCAACCACGTTTTGATACGCAATGAGCTGCAAGGCGGTGGCGCCGAAGTGGGTATTGCCGTGGCCCTATTGCTGCCGGCCGTGCAGGCCGCGCGCGAGGCTGCCAATCGCAATGTATCGCAGAACAACTTGAAACAAATTGCGTTGTGCATGTTGAACTATGAAGATCAACACAAAAATCTGCCGCCGCGCGCATTCTTCGATAAGGACGGCAAACCGCTGTTGAGCTGGCGCGTGATGATGTTGCCAGATATGGACGAGAGCAATTTGTTCCAGCAATTCCACTTCGACGAACCCTGGGACAGCGAGCACAACAAGACGCTGATCGAAAAAATGCCTGACACCTACAAGGATCCGCGATTTAACTTGCCGCCGGGCATGACCATGTACCAGGCGGTGGTCGGCAAGGGCTGCGTGTTCGAAGGTCCGGATAAAGGCATTAAGCTTCGCCAAATTACCGACGGCACTTCCAAGACCGCTGGCGTTGTGGCGGTTTCGCCGGATAAGGCTGTGCCGTGGACCAAACCCGAGGATTGGGAGTTTGATCCGAAGCATCCGCTTCGCGATTTGGAAAATCCGTCGGCTGGCGGCATTATCCAATTGATGTTCATCGACGGGCACATTGAAGGAGTTCGCGGCACGATCAATCCTGACGTTCTCAAAGCCGTTTTCACCCGCAACGGCGGCGAAGTGGTGAATTTGCCTTAGCCAGACTCTGGAACACATTTCATCCAAGTGATTTTCCGCGTCCTGAAATTAATAAAAGGGGTAATCCGATGAACCGCGTATTCGCAGCCATCGTCCTTGCTAGTGGACTCACGGCTTCCCCGTTGCCGGCGCAAACTGAAAAGGCTGCCGCAAATAGAAGCGACCTTGATCAGAGCGTGCTGGATGCGGCCATGCAGAAGCGTGATGCTGCAAGGCAAACGGTGAATATGGATAATCTGAAACAACTCGCGCTGGCCTCGCAAATCCTATCTCAATATCCGGAAGCGTTTCCCTCCGGCGGTCGTCATGGGCATGGACGGCAAAACGCCGCAGAGTTGGCGCGTCGAAATTCTGCCATACCTTGGCGAGAAGGCGCTGTACGATGCGTATCACTTCGACGAGCCCTGGGATAGCGACCACAACAAATTGGTGCTCGAGAAAATGCCGGCGGTCTTTCGCGATCCACTCGATGACACAAAGAGCACGAACTCTGCGTACCTCATGCCTACCGGCAAAGGCACGATTGGCGAGACGCCCGGCGCGAATTAAGGACATTCGCGATGGAGCCTCGCGCACGATCGCTGTGGTCGAAGCACAACGCGATGTTCCTTGGACCAAGCCAGAGGACATTGAAATCGATCCAGATGAAACGAAACCCTTGCCGAAATTTGGCTTCGGCCGGACGGATGGATTGTTTGGTTTCACGATGGCCGATGGCAGCGTCCACTCGGGAGTGAACTCGGTCGATCCCAAGGTTCTGCGACTGCTGTTTACAATCGCCGATGGCCAAGTGGTGCCAGAGGAATTTTGGATGCAAGATGTGCTGGGCAGGCCCAATCCTGCGCCTCAACCTCAATCGTCTGGCACCCAGCCGGCAGCAGCCGGCGGTGTCGGCACTCGCGGTCTGCTCCAAGGTATCGAGGCCCGACGCGAAAGCGGCCGGCAAGTGTTGAGCCTGAACAACGCCAAGCAGCTCTCGCTTGCACTGTTGATGTACGAAACCACACATCGACAGCTGCCATCGGCCGTCGTGATGGGCAAGGACGGCAAGACGCCGCACAGTTGGCGGGTTGAAATTCTCCCGTACCTCGAACAGCAGGCGCTCTACAACCAGTATCGGCTCGACGAACCGTGGGACAGCGAAAACAACCGCAAGTTGCTCGACAAAATGCCGTCTGTGTATCTCGATCCTTCCGACAATCGAAACAGCACAAACGCCTCGTACTTCATGCCGACTGGCAAAGGCACGATTGGTGAAAGTCTGGGCAAGAAATTTCGCGACCTCACCGATGGATTCGAGCAACACGATTCTGATCGTTGAAGCCAAGCGCGATATTCCTTGGACAAAGCCTGAAGATATTGAAATTGATCCCGATTCTACGAAGCCGCTGCCGAAATTTGGCATCGGTCGTCCCAACGGAGAATTCGTTGTGGCAATGGCCGACGGAAGCTGCCGCGGCGCGCTAGAAGCCTTGGATCCTAAAGTACTGTGTGCTTTATTCACGATTACCGGCGGCGAAAACATTCCGCCGGAAATCAGCGAAGAACATGTGCTGGGACGAAAAAATCCGCCGCCGGAGCCGCAGGTGCAAAGTCCGCCACCGCGGCCAGATCCGCGGAAGATCGACCTTTCAAAGCTTTCGCCGGCCGAGCAAGCCACGGTGCGTCGGGAGATTTCGGCAAGCAACCTCAAACAACTCGGACTGTGCCTATTGAATTACGAATCTAATCACAGAAACTTGCCGCCGCAGGCGATTTACGACAAAGACGGCAAGCCGCTGCTGAGTTGGCGCGTCCTGATGCTGGCCGACATGCAGCATGAGGATCTGTTCAAACAGTTCCATCTCGATGAGCCCTGGGACAGCGAGCACAACAAGCAATTACTTGATAAAGATGCCCGACGATTTCAAAGACCCACAGCAGAAAACGCCGCCAGGCCACACCGTTTATCAGGCAGTCTATGGCCGCAACATGGCGTTCGATGGAACCAAAGGAATCAAATTGGCTCAGCTCACCGATGGCACCAGCAAAACCGTCACCGTGGTGGAAACTGCAGCAGAAAGTGCAGTGCCGTGGACGAAACCGGTTGACTTTGAGCCCGATCTCAAAGACCCATTGAAGGGCCTCGCCGACATTCAGCCGGACGGATATTTTCAGGCCGTGTTCGGCGATGGCCACATGGAAAACATCAAACGTACGGCAAGTCCGCAGCTCATTTGGGCCATCTTCACCCGCAACGGTGGGGAGCTGGTCGGATATGACGACCTCCCAACGGTCCCCTAATCACGGCGCGAAATACTTGTTCCGATCGCACTGCATCTTGCCGTTGTCGTCGATCGTTAGCTCGGCGATTTGAATTTCCGTCTGTTTGCCTTGGTGCGTAAAGTAATAGATGATCGCACGGTCATCTTGCAGCACGATGCAAGGATGTTTGCCCGGTGCGTTGTCGTGCGTGCGTTTGCCGTCGGTACCGCCGAGCAATGTGTTGTTCAATTTCCAATCGCCCGTGCCGGTTTCGGATCGGTAAACCGGCAAATTCTGCCCAGCATCGACGATCAACCAGTACGCATCGTGCCACTTCCAAACGAACGGCGCTTCGTGGCCTTTTCCGCCGACCACTTCATTGTCGACTTCCCAATCGTTCAAATCTTTCGAATGCGCCATCCACGTGTGTGAGCCTTTGGCTTCGTCCTTGTACCAGATGTAATACACGTCGCCGATTTTCACCACCATCGGGTCAATGCACCGCATCGAGGAAAGCTTAAGGGTGGAGACGAACTTCCAATTCAGCCCATCTTCACTTGTGAAATGCTCGATCGTCCGATCGCCGGTCCAGCTCGTGAAAATGCCGTGCACCTTGGTGACGAACATGTGCAGCTTGCCGCCATCCCACAAATAACAAGGCGCCCACCAGGTGATTTGCTCCTTGAGCGGCTCGCCTAAATTTTCGTCGCCGCGGCACACGCCAACGTATTTCCAGTTCACTCCATCTTTCGAGGCCGCAATGCCGATGGCGCTGCCGTGAACCCAATCGACGCCCTTGGGGTTTTCCAGCGTCGCCCGTCGCTGAGTGTAGTACATCCACCACTCACCTTTCCCGTCATCTCCCTTGCCCGGCATCCAAATCACAAACGGATCGGACGCGCCATGCCAAACCGGATCGTCAAATAGCGGGGCCGGGGCGTGCCCAATATCGATGTGTGCCGGCTTGTCCTCGGCATGCAATCGCTGAATTGAAATGAAAGTCAGGATCGCCACGATCGCCAGTCGCCTGACAACACAAATTGACATTTCGATCGCTCCAAGTTGCCGTTGCATCATTTGTCGCTCGCCGGGGATGATGTTCGCAAAGGCCCCGCTATACTGAGTACACTTTGGCCTGGGGAGTTCCAAGATAACCGCTGAGCAACTCGCCATGCACGAACCTGCGCTCGAAATCTCTCGTCGCGAACTGTTGGCCGCTGCCGCCGGTGTGGCCCTCGCGCCGGCATTCGCGCTCATGCCGCTGGTGGCCGCCGAGAAATCGCCGCCCAAGAAATTTCAGCAATCCATGCGCTGGATTCAACTGGCGCTGGTGGAAAAAGACCCCGCCACATTCGATCCCGATTGGTGGCTCGATTTTTTTAAACGCACAAAGGCCGACGGCGCCTGCATCTCCGCCGGC
Source organism: Pirellulales bacterium (assembly GCA_963773875.1). Classification (GTDB taxonomy): domain Bacteria; phylum Planctomycetota; class Planctomycetia; order Pirellulales; family JADZDJ01; genus CAVTYH01. Next base: position 448,407 of record CAVZCV010000021.1, on the reverse strand, counting down.
GGCATGTGTGCGTTCTATCCGACCGAGGTTCCGTTTCATCACCGCAGCGAGTGGCTCGGCGATAAAGATATTTTCAAGTACCTCGTGGATGGTTGCCGCAAGCTAAACATGTCGGTCATCGCGCGGGTCGATCCCCACTGTATTCGCGACGATGCCGCCAAGGCCCATCCCGAATGGGTCGCCGTCGATGCCAATGGCCAGAAAGCCCGGCACATGGTCATGCCGGATCGCTGGCTCAGCTGTGCGCTGGGCCCCTGCAATTTCGAATTCATGCCGCAAGTGCTGACGGAAATCGTTACGCGCTACGGCGTCGATGCCATCTTCGCCAACCGTTGGGCCGGTCACATCACGTGTTATTGCGATTCTTGCAAAGCAAATTTCAAAAAGGCGTCGGGACTCGAGGCGCCACGCAATGCGCAGCAGCCGGGCTGGCGCGAATTTCAAAAGTGGCGAACCGATCGACTATTCGAAGTCTGGGACGCCTGGGACGCGGCGGTGCAAAAAGTGAATCCCGATGTGTACTGCCTTTTGAACATGGGGGGCGTCCACAAAAGTGAAATGACCGAGATGGGCCATCGGGCCCAAATGGTCGCTGCCGATCGGCAAGGTCGCAACGCCGCGGTCATGCCCCCGTGGACTGCCGCGTGGAATGCGAAAGTATTTCGCAGCGTGATGGGCGATCGGCCTGTGGCCGGTATTTGTAGTGTCGGCAACGACGATAGCCATCGCTGGAAAGATTCCGTGCAAAGTACGGCCGAGCTGAAGTTGTGGATGCTCGAGTGCATCGCCGGCGGCATGCGGCCCTGGGTCGTGAAATTCTGCGGCACGCTGTACGACAAACGCTGGACGCCGCCGGTGGAAGAAGTTTTCCGCTGGCATGCGGAAAACGAAACGTTCCTGCGCGAGCGAAAGAATCTTGCCCGCGTCGGCATCGTCTGGTCGCCGCAAACTTCGTCGGCCATCGGCAACGCAAAAACGGAAGCCAGTCAGCTTGGCATGTATCAGGCGCTCGTCGAGGCACGCATTCCGTTCGAGATGGTTTACGAACAACTGCTCGATGCCCAGTCGCTCAAGCCATTCAAACTACTGATTCTGCCGAACGTGGCCGCGCTTTCCGACAAGCAATGCGGCCAGCTACGCGATTTTGTGAAAGCCGGCGGCAATTTGCTGGCCACGTTCGAAACTTCGCTCTACGACGAAGCCGGCAAGAAACGCAAAGACTTTGCCTTGGGCGATCTCTTCGGCATCGGCTATGGCGGCCATACAGAACCGCTGGTGAAAAATTCGTACATCAATTTAGAGCACGACACCAAGCACCCGATCTTGCGCGGCTTCGAAGATGCCGGACGCACGATTAACACCATCGGCTACGCCGACGTCAGCCCCACCGTCTACTTCGGCAAGCCGCCGCTGACGCGCGTGCCATCGTATCCCGATTTGCCGATGGAAGACGTTTTCCCGCGTCAGGCCAAGACCGACATTCCGGAAGTTTACTTGCGCGAGCTGGGGCAAAATCGGCTGGCCTATTTCCCCGGCGACATCGATCGCAGTTTTTGGGAAGTGCTCGATCCCGATCACGGCCGCATCATCTCCAACACCGTGCGCTGGGCGCTCAATGAGCCTGAGGTTGTGACCGTCAACGGCGCCGGCATGGTCGATATTTCGGTTTGGGAGCAGGACAATTCGCTGACCGTGCACCTGGTGAATCTCACCAACCCGATGATGATGAAAGGTCCGATTCGCGAGCTGTACCCCATCGGCCCGCTGCAAATTGGCTTGCGACTCCCTTCGAACCGCAGACCGCGCGAAACGCGGCTGCTCGTGAATAAATCGAAAGCCAGAACGACCGAGTCGGACGGCGTGCTGAACGTGACGGTGCCGTCGCTGGAAGACCATGAAGTAATCGCCGTTGCGTATTGAACTTGATTCGACGTTCCACTGACTTCCCTTACGGTCGCGGCTCATTAGTTCCGCACACTACACTAAAAAACGCCGACCGAGCCTCGCCGCTAAATAAGCAGCCATGTGGACCCAAGTTTACAACCCAACCGACCATGAGTGGCTTTCCGTTCTGCTCGCGGCTGCGCCGATTACCGTGCTGCTGGGCACGCTGGGCCTGTTGGGTTGGTCCGCGCCAAAATCGGCCGCGGCCGGATTGATCACAGCCCTCATCGTAACAATTGGCGTGTTCGGCATGCCGTGGAAGATGGCGGTGGCGGCCTCGGCATTCGGCGCATGCTTCGGCATGTTCCCGATCGGCTGGATCGTGTTCACGGCCGTGTTCTTATATGTGCTGACGGTCGAGATGGGCGAGTTCGAGAAAGTGAAATATTCTGTGGCCGCGCTGTCGGCCGATCGGCGGATTCAAGCGCTCCTGATTGCCTTTTGCTTCGGGGCGTTCATCGAAGGCGCAGCGGGTTTTGGCACGCCGGTGGCCATTTCATCGGCCCTCTTAATTGGCGCCGGATTTCCGCCGCTGTACGCCGCCGGCATTTCGCTCTTGGCGAATACCGCGCCCGTGGCCTTCGGCGCCTTGGGCACGCCAATTATCACGCTGGCCAAAGTGACCGATCTCGATGTCGATAAACTTTCCGCCATGGCTGGACGGCAATTGCCGCTGTTTGCGCTTATCATCCCAGCCTGGATGGTCGTTGCCATGGCCGGCTGGCGCGGATTGCGCGGCGTGTGGCCGGCCGTTTTGGTTTGCGGCGGCACGTTTGCCAGCGTGCAATTTCTGACGTCGAATTTTTTGGGCCCAACGCTGGTCGACGTGGCGGGCGGGCTTTCATCACTAGCGGCGCTGGCCATCATGCTCCGCTTTTGGCAACCACGCGATGCTTGGGAATTTCCGGAGCAAAGAGTAACTGCGAAGGCAAGCCCAGAGGTTGCACCCAAATCCACCGCTTCGCCCTACACGAAAAGCGAAATCATCTCCGCCTGGATCCCCTGGCTGATCCTCTCCGTGTGCGTGTTCGTCTGGGGTCTGCCCCAATTTCGCGAGCAGCTGGATAAAGTATCTGATCTTAAGTTTCAAATTCCCAATTTGCATGAGCAGATTAAGCCCGATGTCGGCGTCATCGGCGGCGAAGCCAAACCCAAGCCGGCGGAGTTTCGTTTCAACTGGCTCAGCGGCACCGGCACCGGAATTCTCGTCGCCAGCATTCTTGCGGCGTTTTGGATGGGCACGTCCCCGTATCGATTCCTGCGTGCACTCGCGCACACCTTCCACCGTTTGCGCTGGTCGCTATTCACCATTGCCTGCATGCTCGCGATCGCCTATCTGACGCAATTCAGCGGCACCGATGTCACGCTCGGCCTGGCGTTCACGCACACCGGCGTGTTGTATCCATTCTTCGCGGCGATGCTGGGTTGGCTGGGCGTCGCGCTCACCGGCAGCGACACTTCGAGCAACGCGCTGTTTGGCAACTTGCAGCGAATCACCGCGCAGCACTTAAAGTTGAATCCCATTTTGATCTGCGCCGCCAACAGCACCGGCGGCGTGATGGGCAAAATGATCGACGCTCAAAGCATCGTCGTCGCCTCCGCCGCCACGCACAGCGGCGACGAAGGAGTGAATCAACAGGTCGAAGAAGGCCGCATCCTCCGCTTCGTCTTCTGGCACAGCCTGGCCCTGGCCTCTCTGGTCGGCCTGCTTACCCTGATCCAGGCCTATTGGCTCACCGGAATGGTTCCCGGGTAAGTGCGCCGCCGCTGACTCTCGCATGCCGCTTTAGCCCCTGACCAATGGCCGGGCTAAGATTCCAAAAAATTCTTCTGCTGCGGCCCAAAAACGCTCTTGACTTTTCGCCATATGTCCACTAATATACCCATTGGAGCTATTAAGTTCCCGGGTTCCCGGCATGCCGCGGCCTGTCGCTCTTTGGCAATTCGAATAGGCAAAAGTTTCTAAGGCGCTTGTGGGCCTGGATGTCTGGCGGTCTGCGCCGGGTGGTCCGGACTAAGTGTCCGGTCGGCGCAGCCGCGCGAGACGTCGGGCAGAATTTGCAGCCGATTAGACGTTACGATCCGCGAATCTCTCTTCTCGCTGCGCAACCCCGATTGGCCCCAGTAGGGATCAGCCGCCCGGTTGACCATCAGACGTCCGACGTCTGAAACAACCCTGACCAATTCCTCGAGAATTCTCGGTCTTTTCAGTGCCCAATATCGAGGCAGTGAAATTACCGCGAAATAAGTCGGCGTGAAATTCGCAAAAACGCCCATACAGTGTGTAAAGCGCGCTACAGTTATTTCACTACGAAACTCAAGTTTTGGGAGCGGGACATGTGGCGGGAGCATTTTTCTCGAAGAAAAGTGCTGATCGCCGTGCTTAATCCTTCAGCAAGTTTGCGCGAAGGCCATTTTCCTCGAAAAAATAAAAGGAACGCGAGATAGAGTGACTGAAAAAAACGTGGCGCGGAAGAAATGCAATTGCGGCCGAAACTAAAGAGCCAGCCGTTTGAAGAATCCCGCGACAAATCAAACGGTTGACTGGCGGGTTTATGCTGCTGGTGATGTTTGGCACAACAATAAGGGCATTGCATACTTCACAATTCGGTAGCTTTCGGGTCTTTGCCGAGCCTGTGACTAAGAGTTGATCAGCCATGAAATTGCCCACCATTATTAGCCATTCGATCCTAGCGAGCTGCCTGTTGTGCGGCTGCAGTGGCACGCCCTCGGTCGATACCGCATCGATGGCGCCGCCCGTCAACGCAGCAGTGGCTGCCACGCCAGCGGCCAGCACGCAGGTCGCGGCGGCAGACGCCCTAGGTCGCATTGGTCAGCCCGCTGTCCCCGCACTTACCGATGCGTTGCTGGATGCCGATTCCGCCGTCCGCCTTCAAGCGTGCCGGGCTCTGGCGTTTATGGGTGCGCAGGCAGCCGGCGCGGTGCCTGCACTTCAAAGGGCGCTGAACGATTCAGAAATCTCGGTTCGCGAAGCCGCCGCCGCAGCACTGGGTCAGATTGGAGCGGCCGCCGAGCCGGCCATTCCAGAGCTCAACCAAATGCTGCGATCGAAACCGACCGGCTTAATCAGCCCGGGTGTCCGCTAAATAAGACGGGTCACCCGTAGTTCAATCGTTCAGGCACGGCGCGTGAGATTGGCACGTCGATCAATCGCAGATGGTTGCCGGCGAGCGATTCACGCACGGCCTCGCTCAGCTCATCGGGGTGCGTGATTCGAACGGCATCGACGCCGAGAGATTTGGCTAGTGAGACAAAATCGATCTCCGGTTCGACAAGGTCCATGCCTGCGAATTTTCCGGCCTGCGCATTCGGCAAGTTCATTGCGGCGGCGCCGATTTTCAGAATCTGATACTGGGCGTTGTTAGCGATAACAAACGTGACCGGCAATCGATGATGGGCTGCCGACCACAAGCCTTGAATTCCGTACATGGCGGCGCCCTCGCCAAGGATTCCCAGCACCGGCCGATCCGGCCAGGCGAGCTTTACCCCGATGGATACGCCGAGCCCCCAACCGAGCGCCCAACCGCGATGACCGAAGTAGCCAGACGTGTTTTTCAGGGCACCAAGGCGTTCGAATGCGGTGTTGGTCGTCGTGACGGCTTCTTCGATCACGGCAACATCACGCGGCAACACCCGTGCGAGCGCTTCCATAAACACCATCGGTGTCATTAGCGAATTGCCGGCATCGAACGCGGCGCGCTCCGCCGCAGCCTGGGAGACGACACATTGACGTGCGGCCGCATGTTGCTCGGCGTATCGTCTTCGACGCGCGAGCGCTGCCTCGTTTTGCTCCGCATTCATGGTCTTTCCAAGAATGGCGTGCAATTCCATGATGCCGGTTTTCGTGTCGCCGATCAGAGCAACTTCCAGCGGATAGTTCTTGCCGAGCTGATAAGGATCTTCATCAAGGTGGATGAGCTTGATGTGTTTGGGAATGGCCAGTGCTGGTTCGTGGTAAACATACTGCCGAAGCAAATCCATCCCCACGACGAGCAAAACGTCAAACTCCTTTAAGCGTTCATGAACTTCCGGCGCCCAAAGCGGCAAACCCTGAGCGTAAAGTGGATGGAAGCAGGGAAAGCTCAGCCGGCCATGAGTTGTGCCACTTTCCGAAATGACAGGAGCGCCAATACATTCCGCCAATCGCACCAAGTCGTTGACGGCGTCGGCCTCTTGCACGCGGCTGCCCACAAGGATGCCGGGATTCTGTGCAGTGGCAATGATGTTGGCTGCCTCGGTCAACGCGGGAAGCGGCGGACGAATACGCCAATCGGGAATGCCGAAGTAGTCGACGTTTTCATCGAGCTCTTGCATAAGCGCCATCTGCACATCGACGGGAATCGACATGAACACCGGCCCTTTTGGTGGCGTCAGCGCAGCCTGAACTGCGCGGCGGGTAGCGCTTACCAAGTCCTCAACCCGCTCGACTTCCACGGCCCATTTCGTCCACGGCCTTGCGACTTCGACCATGTTTCCCCAGAGAATTGGCTCTTCAAACTTGAGTCGCCGATCTTGCTGACCCGCGGTAATTAAGAGCGGCGTGCCTTCGCGATAGGCGTTGTAGATCATGCCCATCGCGTTCCCAAGCCCGCACGAAATGTGCAGGTTCACAACGCCGAGCGAGCCGGAGGCCATGGCGTAACCATCGGCCATCGCGACGAGTGGCACTTCCTGCAAGCCCAAGAATATATTGCTGGGAATGCTGATTGCTGGCCAGCGCATCGTTCAGCGGCAACTCAGTCGTGCCGGGGTTCCCGAAGATGTAGGGAACGTTTAAGAGTTCAAGAAACGCGTCGATTCCACGAATCGCCATGACGCCGCCTGCCGAATTCCCGTGGTATCCAAATCGCAACCACGGTTTTCAGTTTACGGTGGCGACGGGCGGAATCAACCATCGCCCAGTTGTGTGGCGATTTGACATGTTAGACCCCAAATTCACGAAACCGCAAGTCGATACGTTGTAGATCGATTGCATGTAAATGTCTCAATTCTCTCGGCTGGGATCCAGTTCTGTCGTTGACTTGGGAGCCAGGGGCGTTATTCGCCAAGGTCCAAACTTATCGCTAATTCGCGGTTTTGCCGATACCACGCAACAGTGCGGCGCAGTCCCTCTTCCAGTGAGACCTGCGGCATCCAATCCAGGAGCCGCTTTGCTTTCTCTACTTTCGCCCATGTCGCGGGTACATCGGCAGGATGTACTGGACGGCGATGGATCACCGGGTCCCGACCGACTAGCTTGGAAATTTGAGCGATCATATCGTTCAACGTCGTAAGGCGATCGCCACCGAGGTTGATGACTTCGTATCCCAAAGGTATCGCAGCCGAGATGGTGCCGCGGGCGATATCGTCGACGTAGGTGAAATCCCGCTGCTGTTGGCCATCGCTGAAGACCGTAATGGGTTCCCCTTCGGCAATTCGTCGAATGAACCGGAAGACGCTCATATCAGGTCGCCCGGCCGGCCCATAAACTGTGAAGTAGCGCACAATGCTGACGTCAAGCTTGTGGAGATGATGATAGGTGAACGCCATTACTTCAGCCGCTTTTTTTGACGCGGCATACGGCGAGAGCGGGCGGCTGGTGTCAGCATCTTCTGAAAATGGCACTGTGTTATGCGCCCCATATAAGCTGGACGTGGAAGCGAGCACGAATTTTTGCACGCCATGTCGGCGGCACTGCTCGAGCATGTTGAGAGTTCCCTCGGCGTTAGACCGCAAATAGACCCAAGGATCGACAACTGAAGGCTGCACGCCGGCGCGTGCGGCTAGATTAAACACGGCGTCAAATGACGGATGATTCGGTCGAACGCGGGCAGATTCGGCAAAAATCTTCTCGAGCGCCTCAAAGTCCGTCAGATCGGCCCGATGGTTCTGGAAATTTCGCAATCCAGTTAGCTGGGATAGACGCCATTCTTTCAACCGCGGATCGTAGGCCGAATTGACATGATCGAGACCAACGACGGAATGTCCGGAATCTAGCAACAGCCGAGCAACTGCGCGATCCGATGAAACCGGCAGCGCCAGTGACTAGGTAGTGGGACATTGCTTAATCCAAAAGAATTCCGTGGCGGCCCGCGTTCGCTGTCGCCCGCCGAGTAAGCTTCGCCGCGATACTTTGATACTTCCCAAAATACAGCATTTAGGCTTTTCGAATTTTGTCTCGGCCATCTTTCACATTGCGAGTCGCGTTTCGCGTGTCAATTACGAGCCGAGAATGTTCGACGATGAAGTCGTAATCGTACGCGGAGTGATCAGTCGCGATAAGCACACAATCTTGATCGGCCAGGTAGTCGGCGGTAAGCAGCTGGCTGCCCATTTCCGGTGTGTCGTGATGACGCATTCGGGGCAGTTTTGGAACGTGTGGATCGTTATAAGTCACTATTGCACCACGTTTAAATAGCATATCCAACAGCTCAAACGAGGGGCTTTCGCGAGGATCGTCCACGTCCTTTTTGTAGGCAATGCCCAATAGCGCAATTTTGCTTCCGCGGACCGGCTTACCGATATCGTTTAGGGCTTCTGCCAACCTATGGATAACGTATTGTGGCATACTAGTGTTAATTTCGCCCGCCAATTCGATGAAACGCGTAGTCAGTCCATGCTTGCGAGCTACCCAACTTAGATAGAACGGATCGATTGGAATGCAGTGACCGCCCAATCCTGGCCCCGGATAGAATGCCTGATAGCCGAATGGCTTGGTCTTAGCCGCATCAATTACTTCCCAGACGTCGAGACCGATGCGGTCGAACAGAACCTTCAACTCGTTGACCATCGCAATGTTCACGGAGCGGTAGGTATTTTCCAAAATTTTGCAGGCTTCAGCCACCTCGCAATTGGAAACTGGCACCACGCGTACAACCGCTTGGCTATATAACGATAGCGCTAATTCGGCGCTGCGTGGATCGATGCCACCCACTACTTTAGGGATTCCCGCTGCTGAGAACTTCAGATTTCCAGGATCTTCACGCTCTGGACTATAGGCCAAATAGAAATCCTCGCCCACTTTCAGCCCGCCAGTGGATAATATCGGCAGCAACACGTCGCGGGTGGTGCCTGGATACGTTGTGCTCTCCAAGACGATCAGTTGCCCCGGTCGCAGAGCGGCGGCGATGTACCTAGCTGTGCTTTCAACGTAGCTAAGGTCAGGGTCACGGCTGTCGGAAAGCGGCGTAGGCACGCAGATCAAAAGTGCATCGGCTTCTTTCAAACGCCGCATGTCGGCGGTTGGCGCAAAGTGCTTTGACTGGATGCAATCGGCAATCCAATTCGATGGAATATGGCCAATGTAACTTTGCCCGGCGAGCAATCGTTCGACCTTTGTTTGATCGACGTCAAAGCCCATTGTGCGAAAGGCGGCTTTCACAAACGCCTGAATGAGTGGGAGCCCAACGTAACCGAGCCCGATGACGCCGATGGTGGCGCTTTTGTTGGCAATCGACCGCTTTAAATCGGAAAACGATTTCGACATTCAAGAGATCGAGGTTCGAGGTTCAGGATCCACGTTCCGGATTAATACTTCCGCACGAAAGCAACAATGCCGCGAGACGACCGCCCAGAAAGCAAACGGCCAGCAGGATTGTGATGTACATTGGCCATCGAGCGCGGGATTTTCAGCGAAATGGATCAGGGACGCTGCGTTATTCGACTGCGGAACTTGACAAGATCATGCTGAGACGCTTTTGCCGATTGGCGCTTAGCTCCATCATAGTCGGACTTTCCGGTCGAGACAATTAACCTTGGGATTGACGGGGGGCTGACTCGTTTTCGCAGTGCGTTCCACGGGCTGGGCGCGGCCGTTTCGATCGAGTAACTCGCGAAAGTGAGCATCCATTTCTTTCCAAATCGGCTCGGGTCGAAAGTCGGTTTCCGCGCGGCGTCGGCCGGCGAGTCCATGCTTCCGCCGCAAGTCATTATCGTTCAAATACCGCAATATGGCATTGGCCAAAGCTTTGGTATCGCCGACTGGAACTACAGTACCAGTCACTCCATTTTGGACGGCATCAACGGCACCGGTCGAATTGAATGTGACGACTGGCAGCTCGGCAGCACCCGCTTCAACGGCCACGTTTCCGAAGCCCTCGCGGTGAGTCGGAAAAGCAAATACGGTCATCGCCCCGTAATAGGCGCTCAAGCTATGATGTGGGACGAAACCTGCCCGAACAATTCGGGGATGTTCGGTGATTCGATGAACATAGTCTTCGGGTACGGGATCACCTGCTTCGTAATCGCCAACCAAGAGCAGCCACGAATCGGGCCGGGCGGCAAGAATCGATTCAAAGGCATCCACGAGTTCCACGATGCCTTTGTCGCGGACAAACCGGCCCACAAATCCGATCACTGGCGCCTCGCCCGGCATGCCCCATTGGCTGCGTATTTTTTGAGCGTTGGCACGAACGTCGGGCGTTTGCATGAACAGCTCCGCTTGGATGCCGCCGTTTGAGCCATTACCGACGACGCAGATTTTATGAGGTTTACACAATCGGGCGGCTACGAACGCCAACATCAAACTTTGGCTAATGCTGAGCACGCGGTGCGAACAGGCAGCCGTGAGCCATTCGGCGGCGGCAAGAATGCGACGCTTTACTCCGTGGGCCGTTTCGAGCCGTAGCCCCCAAAGCCGATAAACTCGTACCGGTACCCGGGCGAGCCAAGACGCCACCATTCCCAACAGACTGGCTTTCGAAGTCGCTGTGCAGACGATGTCCGGTCGCAAACGGCGAATTAGCCGCCACATTTGCCAAAGGGAAAGGAGATCGGCCCCGAGCCTTATTTCTCGATGCATTTGTACACCGACGATTTGAATATGATCTCGTTCGGCGACGACGTCTAAATCGCGGCCCGGCGAGGCAACTGCTATAACTTCGTACCCCTGCTCACGAAAGTACGCCAGTTGTCCCTCCATCAAAACTCGCAGAGCGATTGGATCGGTTGTAATGTAAAGCAGCCGCATGCGCATACCCCTCGTAGAACCCCCCGGTCATAACACCCCGTGCGAAGTCGACTGGACCGTGCCCGCGGCAGTAGCTTCGACAACGGCTGCCGGCCATTTTCGCACGATGTGTTGCCCTCTGTTTAGAAATTCACGAGCGTATCCGTAAGAAGTACTATCGCGAAAAATTCAAGGAACAGATCAATCGCTAGACTGCCGATAGGCCTCGAACTAAACTTCGCAAACGCAACCTGCTCAATTTCGGAGCGAACTGCCTCCGTCGGATGGCCAGCAAATTCTTTATGCCGGTCAGCTGCTCTTCCGGTACGGCGAAGACAAGCGCCCGTCAAATGCGATCGCGGCAGCGGCGTTATGACCATCGTGAATGGAGAGAATGTGTCGCGCCATATTTGCAGGTGTTGAACAACGTGCAATTTGGAGGTTGTTAACCGCTCAGCCCGATTCCGAAATGACGCACGGAAAAGCTCATGCCACCAAAATATTTTATCGCGGCGCATTCAATGGCTGCATTTCGCGAAACCACATCTCCAACATCAACAGTGCCCACAATATATGGGTATGGTCTGCGACTCCCTTCAAGTGATGCTGAATGAATCTTTTTACGCCGGCCGGATGGAAGTAACCGCGTGAAGCAATGACGCTCGGCGAGAGCAAATCGCCCAACATTTCGCGTAACTCCTTGCGGAACCAATCCCTCAAAGGAGGTGTGAATCCCTTTTTTGGCCGTTCAATTAAACTCCGAGGCAAATACTGGGATAGCAGTTTTCGCAATACATACTTTTTTTGAAGCCGTGCAGCCGCAGCGAAATCGGCAGGCGAACAGCTAGTTCAGTCACTTCCTTATCCAGCAGCGGGCAACGGGCTTCTAACGAGACGCCATCGTAGCCCGATCAACTTTGTGCAGATAGGCGTCGATCATTGTGTGCGTTGAGTCGAACAGCATCGCTGATTCGACCGCCGAACGATTCGGGCGGCTGCGAATGAATTTGGCGGCTTCTTCCTCAGGGAGCGGATGCAGAAATTCCTCTGGTATGATGGTTGTCAAATCGATGTGGCGGCCCGCATTGGTGAAGATGCCGTAAAAGTCGGCAGCATCGTCGAGCTTCGACCGCTTCATCAGGGTCCGCAAACACCGTTCGGAACTAACCATTCGAGATTTGAAATAGCCCGCCGCAGCGGTGGTGGCAAAATAGCGGCATAGTAACTAAAGAGCTTGGTCGCCAAGTAACCTTGATAACCACCGAAGAATTCATCTCCGCCATCACCGGTCAATACCACCTTTACATGCTCGCGCGCGAACTCCGATACCGCCATGGTGCAGAGCGACGAATAGTCAGCCATTGGTTCGTCGTAGAAACGAACAAGGCCTGGCAGAAACTTTAGTAGCTCTTCGCCATCCATCATCAATCGCGAGTTTTCACTCCCAACCGGTGAGCTACTTGCTGTGCGTACTCGCTCTCGTCAAATTGGTTAGACAGAAAACCGATGGTAAATGTGCGGACAGTGGCGGCGCTAGACTCTTTCATCAGCGCTACAATAAGACTTGAATCGATGCCACCCGAAAGAAACGCACCCACTGGCACATCTCCCATCAACCGTCGTCGCACGGCTGCCGCGAGAGTCGCCTTTGTTTCAGCCAGCAAATCGAGTTTTGATCGGTCTATTAGTGGCTCTTGATCGGCTTCGGCCACAATACTCCAATAACGGTCAATGTGCGACCGGCCATCGGATTCAAACACGGCGAAATGTCCGGGCGGCAATTTGTGCGTGTCGCGGAACATCGACGCTGGGCAGGGGACAAACCCATGGGTGATATAGCGTACAGCATCGCTGATCGACGGCACGTTCGAATGCCGGCCAAGCTGCCAGAGGCCGCAGCGTCGAGGCAAACAATAAATGATGATTCCGAATAACCGAATAATACAACGGCTTTTTGCCGTGCGGATCTCGCGCTAATATCATGCGTTGATTTGCAGCATCCCATATGCCGATCGCGAACATGCCTGAAAACATGTTGAAGCAATCGATACCCCACTGTTCATACGCATGGATGATGGTTTCACTGTCAGTTTCGGAACTGAACTGATGCCCTAAACCAATTAGCCTGCCGCGGAGTTCAAGATAGTTGTAAATTTCGCCATTGAAAACAGCCCAGATATTCCGCGATTCATTGGTCATAGGCATTTGACCAGCCGCAGACAGATCGACAATCGACAATCGGCGATGTCCCAGGCCGACATTCCGTTCGATGTAATGTCCAGCGTCGTCTGGCCTCGGTGCTCAAGTGTGTCGCCGCAGCGATCAACTCGCTAAGTTCGACGGGAGCACCATTCAAATTCCACACGCCAAATATGCCACACATAAACGAATGTGCCAAAAAACTAATTCTTGATATCAGTCAAGTTGATGTTAAATGGTTCGATCTCTATCCCGCTCTTCGGGTGAAATTTAACCATTCTGTATAGCTTTGGTTGATGGCCGTCTCAACCGGTTTGCTGTCGCCATGTATCACTGGCTGCGCGTAGGTGCTGATAAAAAGCCACTCGCCTGCTGGTAAGCACATTGTGGCGATAATCGGCAGCGATTTTCAGATTCTGCTCTGAAAGCTGAGCCATGCGCTTTAGGATCGTTTAGCACTTCCTCTATCTTTTGAGCCAGCACATCTGGACGATTAGGAGGCACGAGCTCTTCCGGCCGCAGCAACTCGGGAATTCCGCCTATGCTCGTGCCGATGCACGGCAAGCCACGAGCCATGGCTTCAATCATTGCGCGAGGTAAACCTTCTGTGCGGGACGGCATAACGAATAAGTCTGCGCGATCAAGCTGATCACGCACGGCCTCCCCCACAGAAAGCTCTCCGAGGAACCGGGTCTGTTCCTGGACGCCCAAAGTTTTCGCAAGGCGCTGCATTTCCGCTTGGTGTTTGCCCTTCCCGATAAAGGTCATTTCGAAATTTATTCGTTTAGATTTGAGATGTGCCAGCGCCTGCAGTGCAATGTCGTGCCCTTTATACATTTGTGAGAGCGTTCCAACCATGACTATCCGCGCTAGATTTCCGGCACAAAACGAACTGCGCGGATGATCAACAAGATGTTGGTCCTCCAATTCCACATTCGAGTAGTTAGTTGTGAAGCTCCCTTCGCTCGGAGGATAACGTTGTTGCAGGCTATGCGCCGTGACATATGCAGTTGCATAAGCTTCACTACATTGTTTTCGCATTTGGCGTGTAAACGCCCGGCGAATTAAAGGGCGAATGGATGTCGCACCGCTCCAGGTCCGAAGGCGTCGATCGGATCGCCGACAATTTCCATTCCAAACGGCCGACTGCTGCCGCGAATCAGCGACCATACCACACCACCTATCGCACTGGGCACACGAAGCAAAACACCATCAACCTCGTCGAGTGTATTACGTATGACATTCCTAATTTGGCGCCGACATCCCCAGTATTGGATTGGACCAAGGTAATCGGGCAAAGCTGCCATTTGAACTCGATGCAAATCCAAAGGGCTCGCATCTCGTGGCGGCGTGTCACTCCGGCTCGCCCGCGCAACGATTACAACTTCATCCCACACGCTCAAATATCGATCACAAAAATTGGCGGGCAGTAGTCTGCAATATGCCTGATTTCCAACGAGGAGGAAGTGGTGTTCCAGCGAAACCAAGACGTTCATGAAATGCGGTACCAAAATGCGGAAAGGGACAGACGCATCGGCTTGCCCTCGTCAAGTTACCGCCCATCCGAGAATTGGAATCGAGGACTTGCCCGGCGGGGTGAATAGTGGCCGGAGAGACAAATGGCGTGACGCCACCCAAATTAAAAATACAGGCACAGCGCCACCTTTGAGCACAAAGTATAAGATGTTGTCGGAGTCGCCAATCAGCACTGCAACGCAAAGGTTAACAAGAAACGGCGCAAGCAGTAGTCGGATATCTCGACTGTCCCATGTGAAAATCCATTTCCGAATGCGGGCGACTAAGAATGTCCATAATAAGTAAATTACCGGTACACCTACTGCACCAAAATTTAGCATTACTTCGCCGACCGCGCCGTAGACGAGAGAGGTGCGAAAATGAACTGGTCATACGAATTCTTGCCGTACAATAACTGGTTCCCTCGAAATCCTTCAGTTCCGGTCGATTCGGCCAAATGTACCTGGGAATGATGCGGCAAAGAGTTGCGTAATATGTTCGCCCCAACGCCAGAGTATATTCCACTTCAGGATTATTTAGCTGCCGCAAGATGAATGCTTGTGATTCGGCGCGGGAAAAGTCGCCCAACAATAGCACTTCGGTCGTTCGTCCGGTCCGTTGCTCAATTTCTCTAATATCGGCCCCCTGCTCGATCGCCGAAAGTGCTTTCAATCCACCAGTCTTGAAAAACCCATAGATGTACATAAAGGCGGCCAGAAATATCAATCCAGCAAAAATGATCTTCTTGGGCACAGGCCGTAGAAAAAAATGGACTATGCCTACAGCCCAAAACATCGCCCAAACAGTGTTCGAGCGGCTGCCTTTCAGTCCACCGAATAACAGTGTCAATATCAAATACAGCAGCATCATCAACGTCAGAGGTCCCGATGACGCTAACTGCGTCCGCCGCCTAGCGATGACAACGTATCCGAACATCAGTAATAAGGGGAAGCTTTCCGATATTGCATAGACCATCGCCATGTCAGTTGTCGCCTGAAGCGCGGTCTCGATCCCATGAATATATCCCAGGATGCCGCCCCAGACTGCATAAACCCTCACTTGTAGAATTGCTGAAATAACTAGCAGTAAAACCAGAGTGGGCCAAAACACCGAGGGATTCAGCACCCAAAGCCGCCGGCGTTCGCCGATCTTATTTCCTGCGAGAGGATCACGCAAATAACGATAGATAATCAGCCCGACAACATTCAAAATCGCCATTCCCCCCAACCACGGTCGCATCTCTGGAATCCGAATTCGGGCGTCTGTTAGCCAAACATCCCATACCACATGTAATAGCGGCGAATAGAAAGAAGAAATAAAATCCAGCGATTCCTAGAATCCCAACCGGATCAAACACGTCGAAGCGGCCGCGAAGCCAATCAACCATATCGTGGGCAATGACCACTCCGCATAGCAATACGGGAATGATAAACCAGTGGAAGCAGCTCGAAGATCTAGCCAAGCAGAAGACCAATACGACGAGGCAAACTGCCCAAGCAATGGCGGTTGTTGGCAGATTGAATCTCGTTGCCCGCACAAAGCGTCGTAAGCAATTGCCCTGAATCTCCGCCGGTCGCGAAGAACAATTCGATGCGCAACTATACCGCTTGCTGAATGAGGCAGAACCATTTTGTTGATCTATCGATTTTGAACTGTCTATGCAGTCGGAACGCGAGCAACAGCCGACATTTCGCTACGGTTCGGTCTTTTAACATCGACGAGATCTTTAGTCCATCGCTGCAAGTCAGACCACTTTTGTGGGTACGTGTACCGAGTGATCAGCGCATCGTGCGTATCCATTAATGCCCATTCAAAGTTTTGCTCGTCTGAAAGCGGCAGCCGGCCACGATAGTCGGCCACGGGAATTGCGCGATGCAGGAAGTTGCCCAGCATGGGCACTTTACGTACGGCGCCACTGAGTATCAGTGCTTTGGGAGTATACCACTCAATGAATCGCGTTGCGCGCGGCTCGCGCATCCCTCGAGTGAAAAGTCGCAGCCAGTATGTTGGCGGGGGAATGAGCCACTTTCGATACACCCAAACGGCAATTTCGCCGCCGGTCTTCACCAGCCGAATGAGTGATCGAAACGCGCTTTCCGGATCGGGTGTATGTTGCACCACGCCAAATGTGAATAGCCTGTCGGCACAATGGCGACGGATCGGTGGTTTAAAAATATCTCCCTGCGCTAAATACACATTCGGGCATTTCCCATGGTTCTCATATGATGAATCGATCGCCGCAGACAGATCGAAGCCGATAATGACGGCCGCGTGCGGACGAACAATGTCGATAAAACCGCCCGGTCCACAACCTGCATCAACCACCACCTTTTCCGCCATCGATTCGGGCGTCCAGCCTGAATGACTTATTAAGCGGTTACGGAAAATCGACGTGCCGTTCACACTGTCGTGTTGGGTGCTCGACCACCGTCGCCATTGTCGACCGAATGTGTCAGCATATTGCTCGGTTGGCACAAAGCGACGAACTCCGCGAACAATCGGGTAGGCCTGTTTACATTCCCTGCAAGCAAACGAGCCGGTTTCAATTTCTGGCCCGCTTTCGTCGCTTGTCAATGCCAGCTCGCCGCAGCACTCCGGGCAAACAAAGTATTTCGTAGCGTCTGGCTTCATTGTTTCCCTGACTGCATGACTTGAAAATGGAAATGGAGCCGCAATAACTTCCCTAAGTTCTATCGTAGCTGGAGTTCGTCGCGATACAACAGGCAATGAAGTTACTCATTCGATTCAATCGCCGTGTGCAATTTCGGCAACTTTATCGTCTCAGGAATAAACGGCTCGAGCCGCATGAGCCTCATAAAGGGATGCTGTCTTCCGTAAAACGACGTCCAAATGGAAAGGGGAATGTCCAAACTCCGCTGTCGCACCTTCCTGTACGTACCAATTTCGGTTGGCATTCAAAAGCTCTGCAGCCCGACGCGCCCAGATTTCGTCCGAATTTGATAAAGATTCGCTTTTGACCGTGGACAAATACTTCCCAATTTCAGAAATCGGCCCGATATCGGATGCCAGCACAGGCAGCCCCATTTCACCGCTTCCAGGACGGTACCCGGTAGCCCTTCAAATGTTGATGGGAATATCATGAGATCAGCAGCGCATAACAAGCGAGCAACGTCGCTGCGGACGCCTACAAAGATCAGCCGTGCAGCACAATTCACTTTCGCCGCTTGTTGCTGTAGCTTTTCGCGAAACTGCTCGGGAATTCTTCCAACAAAGAGCATCGACAACGGTCGTACATGGCGCGACAGTTCGGAAACGATTTCAATTAGCCTAGTATGATTTTTGGCCGGTGTTGCGTTGCCGACATGAATGAAAACTGGTTCTTCGCCGCCAATTCCGAACTCGTGACGGAGCTCCTGACGAATTTCCAACGGTCAATAAAAAACGGCTGAACGCCGCTGTATATAATTCTGCAACGGGGATCGCTTTGCCAGTTAGGATTCCAACTTTCGGTCATCGCCGCCTTGCTCACGGCCAGAATATCTGTCGCATAACGTTTAACCCAGCGCTTCATCATCCAATGAAACGTGTTTCGAAGCCATCCATCGGGCGGCTGATCAAACGAACCAATTGTGCCCGTGCTGCGATAGTGCGCAATCCTTCCCGGAACGCCTTCAGATGCAGCTAGCCGCAAAATAAATCCAGACGAATGGTGAACGTGTGAGTGGACAATGTCAAATTTTCGCCTTCGCAGCAAAGCGCGAAAGCGAAACGGAAAGCTAAATGCTCGCTTTAGATAATGCACGGTGCCGCCGAGAGAGCGAATCTCATCATCCAAATCTCCGGGCATTCCGGACATGCTACAAAACTCAAATTGAAAGCGATCGCGATCGATGCCGCGCATCACTTCAACAGTTCGCATTTCCGCACCGCCGCGATCCATCGTGCCGAAAATGTGCAGAATGCGAATCGGATAAGTCCCAATCGGCATGATGATTTGACAATCTTATAAAACCGGAACTGCCGAATTAGAGGCGGAATCGATTGACGCCTCCGCACAGTCGCGACCATAGCACTGATACCATCGCTCCAGAGCCAGCAGCCGCCAAAGTCGAGCCGATTGATCACGCGAGCCCGCTAAGTGCATTTGAATCAGTCCTTCAATGGCCGGTCGCGGAAATATCCGTCGGATCAAACCACTAGGAGCCAGTATTGACTCACATAAATACTCCTTCAACGGTCCGCGAAACCATGGTCCCAGTGGAATTCCAAACCCCTGTTTCGGACGTTCGACGAGTTCGCTGCCAAGATCTTTTGTCAATAATTTCCGGAACGGCAACTTGCCTCGGCGACCGTCGAAACGTGCGCCCAACGGCAAAGCAAACGCTGCTTCAAACAGCCGATGATCGAGCAGCGGGGCACGAGACTCCAGCGAGACGGCCATCGTCGCCCGATCGACTTTCACCATTAGATTTTCCGGAATGTACAGGCGTGTATCGATCTCCGCCATCGATTCGATGCCACGTTCACTGGTTTGATGCCACTGCTGCTTCAAATAGGAACGGGAGACCGACGAGTCGATTTCGGCTGAGCGAGTCAGATAGTCGTCGAGCCAATAGCGGCTAAATCGCGCAAAATCGCCTGATACCAAAAATCGAATTAATCCTTTACCCCAAAGCGATTCCGGCCAAAACTGGTGCAATGGCGCGGTTCCAAATCGCACGGCCCAATCAGGCAGACGGTTCAACCAACGGCCGATGTTATGCAGCAAACGGTAGTAAACGTAGCCGCAAAGCAATTCGTCGCCACCGTCGCCAGATCGCGCTACAGTTACATGCTGTCTTGCCATCCGGGCAACCAAGTAAGTCGGGATGGCACTCGAGTCGCTGAATGGCTCGTCGTATTGCTTCTCCAACAAGGTTACGATCCGCAGCATTTCGGCTGGGTCGAGCAGCTCCAAATGATGTTTGGTGTTATATTGTCTCGCAACTTGTCCGGCAAACTTCGATTCGTCGCTAGTTGCTCACGAAAACCGATCGTGAACGTGTTGACCGCACTTTCAGATGCCTTGCTCATCTCGCGGACGACGATAGATGAGTCCAAACCACCCGATAGAAACGCACCCAAGGGCACGTCGCTCTGCATGCGAAGCCGGATCGACGTACTGAGTTCCTCTTGGAACCGCTCTTGTGCCTGATCGAGGGGAAGCGTCGTAGCAGGCGTCAGTCTCCAGTAAGTTGAGGGACGACAAATGCTCGGATGATCAAGATCGATTGTCACACGCTGCGCCGCCGTCAGCTTGATTGCCTCGGAAAAAACGGTGGTCGGCGCGGGAATAAATCCAAAGGCCAGAAAGTGGGCCAGGCCGGCATCCGAAATACCGCGCCGCACCGCGCCTGCAGCCAAAGGCGCCTTCAACTCCGACGCAAACCACACTCCAGTTTCGCCGCTGTGCAAATACAGCGGCTTCTCGCCGAACCGGTCGCGAGCAAGGAACAGCTGCCGTGAGCGCAGCGACAAAATCGCAAACGCGAACATGCCCCGCAATCGCTCGACAAGCTGCTCTCCCCACTGCTCGTAGCCGTGAACCAGAACCTCGGTGTCGGAGTGATCCGTGCGAAACACGTGCCCGCACCCCAGCAATTCCTTTCTCAATTCCGTATGGTTGTAGATCTCGCCGTTGAAGACAACCCAGACTGTCCCGTCTTCATTTGCCAACGGCTGGCTCGCCGCGGTATTCAAATCGATGATTGATAAACGCGTGTGCCCTAGGAACAAATCGGGGTGACTATCCGCAAAGCTATGGAGGTTGCTAAGCGTCGGTTCGTAAATCGCGTTGGCCGAGCCGTCGCTAAGTCGTGCCAACAGCGCGCCGTCTCCATCCGGCCCACGATGCTTGAGCGTCATAAGACCGTGAAAGCAACCTTCCAGCGGCAAGGCTTTGCCCGGTGTTAGCCAACCAAAGATTCCGCACACCGCAGATGTAACCTCACGTAAGCGCCAGCCGCATTCCCAAAATGATCGGGTCTATGCATGCCGCAGAAACACAAATTCGTTGCAGCCCGAATAGCCACCGCAGGTCTTCAATCGTTCCAGCTGAAAGCCGTGCCTTCGATAAAACTCAAAGATCTCCTCGGGCTTTGCGACTTCGAATGGATATCCCCCAAGCCAATCGAAGGCATCATAAATCGGGGACATCCCCCGGACAAAATTTCGGTATCGTGCCAGAGGGCTTCGCCGATTTAGCAAATCGGCCGCCAAACCTTTGAAGAAAAAATACGGTAGATAAACCACGCAAATTAACCACCGGAGCACGATATTGCGGTTGTACAGCGACTTAATGACGGTCCAAAAGCGCGACATCCAGCCTTGATCATTGTAAATACTGACAAATAACCGACCACCTGGCGAAACCAGTGGGATCACGTTTTCAAGCACTGCCATATCGAGCCAGTATGGTGCAACACGCCCCAGGAATAAACGATATCCCAGGTTCCCAGCCCGGCAATAAAATCGGCATCCAGCACACTCCCCTGCCGGATATCCCAGTTCTGGCTGTGGGGAAAATATCTTCGTTTCAGTTCTCGGGCACACTCGACGCTCTGCGGATCAAAATCGATAGAACAAACTTTGCGTGCGTCCAATCGCATCGCCGCCAAAGAAAACAGTCCACTGCCGCAACCAATGTCGACAAAGGATTTTCCGTGTGGCGTGGATATTTCAAGCATTTCGCACAGCGATTGCTCCGCTCGTCGGATGCGACTGTCGTCCAGGAGTCGCAAATAACGTGACCAATTAGCGCCGAACTCGAATCGTTGCCCAGCTTCGACTTCGGATCGGTATGTTGACGCTAGTTGCTGACTTTCAGCACTCATCACTGTTGCTCCCGTGGAACTGAACCTGCTTACCTGAAACCTTGCAATACGAGGCATTGCTTGGAACTCGGCCAACCGCCCAGCAGTGAGCGTGCCACAACGGCGGAAACGGCAGTACAAAGACAATTTGGTTCCATTTTCTTGCAATGGTCGCATACAGCCGTCCATATCGTTTGCCTGGCCCGCATCAGCATGCAATCGCGGCGGTCCGGATTGCCCGACCTGCACGTCCTGCAAGCCGGCATTCAGCATGATTTCACGTAATCGCGTCAGCTTCATTGTCTCGAGGTTATGAACCGACAATAAATCGGGGTCGAATAGTCTCGAGAAAAACCTGGCTGTCTCGGCGAGATGCAATTAGGAACTGTGACAATGACATGACCACCAGGTTTCGCAAGGCGGGCGTGACTAATAATTATCGGTTCCGGATCGACAAAGTGTTCGATAACACCCGTCGACAAAACGATTTCGAAGTGCTTTGGAAGACTCACCTCTAGGGCATCGCCACAATAAAGAGTGACCGGAATTCCCAGATTTGCGAATCTTTGCCGAGTCATTTCCAGACCCGACTCCGAATAATCTATTCCATGCAAATGGAAGTTTGGGCAAGCGAAATGGACTCCTTCCAGATGTACTCACCAGCACACCGCACACCCTATTTCGAGCAAGTCGCCATCCGGAGAACCCGTGATTGCAATCAATTTAGAAAACATCCGTTTTGAGTGTCGGATAAGCTGCCATTTCTTGAACCATAGCCTCACGCGAGAACGGTCGTGGAACTTGGGTGGATGCGTTTGCCAAACGCCTCTGCAAAATGTCGGATTGGTCAATTCGTTTTTTTTATCCACAGTGCGCCAGTAATATGAACATATGTATGGTTCAATCGCGTAAGCCCCACCAGCACAACCCAGCATAGCAGAATACAGTAAACGCCCCCGCTGCGACGAGCACCCGTCCGATGCCTTTTCAATCCAAACTCGCGCACCCCCAGAAGCAGCCCCGTAGGTGATCGCTAATTTCGCGAAATGAATTGGTGCTTGAAATGCAAATCGACGCATCGAGCTGGCCGCAGTGCCCAACACGTTTCCAATCCCGTCCGCTATCCCGCCGATCATTAGGATCAGAAACACATCAGTGTAAGCGGCATAAGCGGGCGTAAATACCATTGACAATAACTGTTTACCTGCAATTGCTGCGATCGCCAGACCCGGCAACGACACGGATATTGCCAACACCATTGCTCGAAAGATCAATTGTAGCAATCGCCTGCGTCCCGCTGAGCAAATAGAACCGCCAGTGGCGCTGCAAGTGATTGCGCGCTGATGCGACGAGAAGATTTTGGGCCGATGCCAGCGAAAATAAAGCGACAAAAATCCCGAAGTTCGGCATCGTCCTTCAAAACATCGTCAATAGCGAAACGAGGTACGCTTACGGTGTACGCCATAAGAAATGTGACAATTGCCAACGGCATACCCAAATGCAGCAAACGCCGTATTGCCGGCCAGCTGAATTTCGGAGCAATCGCGGCCACCAAGTCCGCCCGTGAGAATTCGGCCGATGTCGGGCAAATGTATTCTGCAATTAGTCTCGATCCTACCGGCAATTCGTAAAACGAGAGTCGAATTAGCGAAGCGATGACTAACCCGCAAATTCCAACGAATAAATTGCCAGTTAGTACAAATCCAAGCAGCATGAATACAAACATCAGCACAGCTTGAAGAAGGTATGCTTTTGTCAAAAGGTCAATCCGTTCATACCGCTGGAATAATCCCGCAAACAAGTCGCTAATCGATTCAAGCGAATTCCATATAGCAACCGCAATCACTACAGGTACAAAAGCCGAATCAAAATGCTGATTGGCTATGATACCGCCGACAATCCCTAATCCTACCGGCGTGCTTATAAGCGCAAATGAAAAGTATTCACCAAATGCCATTTCGTTGCGGGCATCGGTCGATTGCAAAATCCGCAGTCCAAACCGGCAAATCGTAATTGTCGGCAAACATAGCACCACGGCCAGACCATATTGCCCAACGAGCGTCTCATTTCCGAGTTTTGCGAGAATGATCACAATCGACCATCGCGAAAGGGCAAACACAGCATTGCCGACGAGCATCCAAGCCGCATTGGCGCAGGATCGTTGGTGATTTGCCGCGGATACGGAACATCGGTCCTGCTTGGGGAACAACGAGAATCGGCTCTTTAGTAAATTCCATCGTTGAATCCGACACCATCGATTACAAACTTAAGCTGTCAGGGTGAGTGCGCTCAGGAAAGCAGGTCTCAACAGTTGCCGAGAGTCACGAGTGTCATTAATCGTCTGCCGATCCCTGATGGGCGCATTGGATCAAGCCGCTGTTTCAGGATTGATCCAAATACGGCGTTTAGCTATGCACCTTTTACTTGCGTCAAAATTACTTAGCTCAGCTTGTCCCGGAAGGCATCAGGGGAACATGCTTCCCCGGCACGCCGAATACCACCGTGTAAGGGCGCACGTCATGTGTCACTACTGAGTTGGCGCTGACTTTTGAACCGCGTCCTACGCGCCGGGACGCCAATACGCTTGCATGAGTACCCAAAAGAACTTCGTCTTCTAAGACGCTAAACCCGTTCATCGTGGCATAGGGCGATAAATTGCAGAACCGGCCGATCTGCACATCATGGCCAGCCGACGAATAGATGTTCATCGAGACGAAATCACCAACTTTCGCGTCGTTCATAATAGTGACAAACGGATAGATAATGCAGCCGTTGCCAACTTCGGCCCGATTGTCGATGTAGGCGGTCCGGTGAATTAAGCTCAGAAACCGCGCCCCTAGGCCCTGCAGGCGGTCAGTAATCCGTCGCCGAGCTTCAATATCGCCAATGGCCAGCAATAAGCGATCGTTCTCTTGCGGCGTATAGTGTTCGGGATCTGACAGAATGGGCTCGGGAATCTCATAGTTTTCCAAATCGCGCGCGTTGCTTGACAAGAACCCCTTCAGCCGAACCGATCGGTATGGGAAACTTTGCGGAATCAGTTGTCTGATTTCGCGGGCAAAAGCACCGGCTCCCACAATAACAAGGTCGTGCATACGGTGACGCCAAATTGAATTGCGGATTGGCCCAAGCCAGTTAAGGCGATTTGACTAACTCCGCGCAGTATGCGGAGATCAAATTGCCGAATGTCCGAATCGGAACAGTCTGCCGGCGGAATGGATCGACTCCCAAACGTTGCTCCATCGCCACGATGAGCTGCGCCAAATCCAATGAATCCAAGCCGAGTTGGAACAGCTGGTCCTCGTCGCGCAGTGGTACCAAAGATCTCCCTGAATTCTCCCAGATCCGCCGGATCTCGGACTCAAGCATGCCTCTGACTTCATTATTCCGATCCATGCCCCTTCCCTTTAAACTTAGTTCGACAACGAGTGCCGTTTAATGATCCGCGCGGGACAACCCACTGCGGTCACAAAATCAGGAACGTCGCGAATGATAGTAGTTCCTGCTCCAATTGTTGACCCTTTACCAATTGTAACCCCAGGAATGGCAAATGATCCTGTCCCTAAAAATGTTCCGTGCCGCACGCGAACGCTTGCAGCCAAATGTGCGCCGGACCGATATGCACGTAATCGTCCAGAATGCAATCGTGATCTACGCTGGCTGACGTATTAACAATCGCATGTGCGCCAATTGAAACCTCTGGCTGAATGACCGCCCCCGCGAACACAACGGTGCCAGGGCCCACTTGCACAGATTCATCAACGCAAGCACACGGATGGATCACAGATATCCAGTCTCGATCATACCGTTTGACGACCTCTTCACGAAAGATCGGATCTCCCACTGCAATAATGGCAGGGCAACCGTCCGGTTCGCTCAATTGCTCGACAGGTCCCACAATGGGCACGCCAAGGATGAAAGTGCTCCACTTGCGCGGGTCATCGTCGTAGACTGAGCGCACTCCCCACCCGCTGGCACGCAAAGAGCTGATAACAACCTTAGCGTGACCGCCCGCACCGACGACAATGACTTCGAGTCCGGATCTCATCGGTGCACGGGTGGCCGTTGATCGTCTTGTAAATGCGGGGCGGTTAACATCATGGGCGGCCACTCGGAGCGCCATCAGCACTCGTCGCGTGCTCCGCCGTTAACGCCTGCGGAGGAATCGAACTGCGATCGATTCCTCCGCTACCATACACTGTTTTTGCCGAGACGACAGTCCATGGCGTTCGGATCAAGATCCGCAAATCAAGCAATAGATTCCAATGTTCCACGTACCGAACATCCAGTTCCACTCGCTCAGCCCAATTGTGAGTGGCGGCTCCGCTAACTTGCTGCCATCCTGTCATGCCGGGCGCATATTCAGTCGTCTCCGTTCCCAATTCGTCCAGGAGCCGGCATAGACGGGCACCAGCGGTCGCGGGCCGACGAGACTCATCTCACCGCGAACAACATTGAACAACTGCGGCAATTCGTCGATGCGATAGTTTCGCAGGTATTGACCAAGCCGTGTAATTAACGGGCTACCTGCGTCGCCGGGTAATCCCCGCATCACGCGGTCGGCATCCGCGGCCATCGTGCGGAACTTGAAGATTCGGAATAATCGTCCGCGATAACCAACACGCTCTTGCCGAAAGAAGACTCGGGCCGGGCGAATCGATTTTGACGAGAACCCCAACGGCAAGAAATAATGGCGCCAAGATTACGACCAACACGATAGCCAGAATAAAGTCGAAAAGTCGTTTTATGCCTAGCTGGAGCGATTTCAACATTTTCATAGCGCTAGGACGAGGAAGCGGCGCGGAATAAATGCAAGCCGGTATGGCTCGTACAGACCATTATTAATAGCGATCGCTTTCCGCCATTTCCACTTGCCAAGCGGAGTTGCAGTCGAGAATTGATTGATGGCGATCGATCAAATCAAAATAACAGAAGTTTGTTTTGCTGCCCGATTGCGTAAGGCCTGCCCCAGCCAGCAATTTCGCGAGGTCAGATCGGCCCGAAAGCCAGCACGAAACTCTGTTTACTTCCCACTCTGCCAATTGCCGCCAAACGGAATTCAACAGGCTTCCGGCGCATTCAGGCGAACCCGCTAATACTTGAAAATCGAGGAGATGCCCATATTTCACACCTTCCCGGGAATAGCGTTTCGTGACTGCATATCCTGCCACCGTTTCGCGTTGCAAAACGGTATGCAGAACATATTCTCCCTGTGGCTGATCAAAGAATCGCCATTTCAAGAACTCGACCGAGCGATCCGGCATGATCTTTTCTTGCTGGCTATTAAGGCGAGATCCTAATTGCGAGAACAAAGGTGCGAAATCCAAACCGATCGGCATCTCTCTCCAGACGACTACGTCACTCGTCGTTCCCGGCGCGGTACTCGGCAGCGGACCATCCCAGTCGACAATTTGCGATAGCGGCCGCCATTTCAATAGGGCACAGCGCACTCAATGCGCTTGATCGTTCGGAAACGCGTATAGCCAATGGTAACCTTGCCGACGGCATTCCACGTACGCCTGCTGTGCAACTTCATTAAATGCCGGCACGCTGCGGACCGCCGGCTGCAACATGGTTCCGATGGCAATGCCAGCTCGACAGCGATCCCCAGCGATCCAGAAGTGGCGGGGCTGCACTGCGTAGTGCCCTACGATTTGGCCTTGATGCTCCAAAACGACGATGACGGAGGGTCCTGCTGGGGGCAATTGATATACCCAGTGCCAGTGCTCCACCGACATGTTGATGTGGAATATCTCCCGGTATAGCTCGATGATGCTGTGTTCGTCACCAGGCCGATACAGCCGGCAGGACGACTGATTCATGGCTTCCAACCGTGCCGAGAAAGCGCTTCGTCCAGTTTGGGAATCGATGTCAATTCGACGATCTCGGCGGTGGGAAAGCTAATTCCGGTTTTCGATTCGACGGCCAAAATTATGTCGAGGTGTCGAAGTGAATCCCACGCCTCTAACGAGTCGCTGCTGGCTTCTGGCGGGACAACATCGATAGGTACCTGCAGTGCATCGGCGACGATGCTCCGCAGCATTTCACGACTCATGGGCACGGACCTCTTGCGCACTTTTTATCCAGGAAGGACACGCGATTTTGTCCAAATCAATTTCGAAACTCAATGGGGTATCGTCGGCAGATCCCGTTATCAGCTTCAATCGTTCAAGGAACTGTCGAGCCGGCAGATTCCGCTTGGTCTGAATAAATCGGCCGATAAGAATGGTTCTGAATTGATAAGCGTCGGCTGACAATTTCGCGAGAAACGCTTCTTCCACTCCACGGCCCAATGCACGGCAACTCATCAAAAACGAGTCCAAATGCCAGGGCATCTTCGAACGGTCGATAATCGCCGCACCGATGATTCCGAGATCGCCAAAGCGGTCGCTCAAACTGATGGTATATAGCGCGTAGTTGGAGTCGTTCAGCAAAGCTTGAATTTCTGCTTCGGTATAACGCTGGGTCGTGAAGTTGAATTGGTTTGTGCGCTGTGTCAACTGCGCGAAGCGATGAACTTCATACGAACTGGGCTGACTAATGCTAATCGATTATATTTAACGATTCATAAAACTCCGCCAAATTCACCAGCGGCGTACTGGCCAAGCAATTGCTGCCGACTGATGTCTTGCCGGTACATTTCGCCCCGGCGACGATCCTCCTCCGTCAGATTCAGCACGTCGAAACATTCCAAATTGAAGAGCGCTTCGGCGTAGGCAGATGGATCGGACGGCACTTCTGGAATGAGGACCAGCGGAGTTTGATCGCGGATGATCTCACGTTCGCGTGGTTCGTCATCCCAAAAAACCAAGCTATCGAGTCCGATGTTCAGTTGCTTCGCAATTCGAGCCAGCGACTCCGACTTTGGATTCCAATGAACTTCGATGCAGGCGAAATCCTGCCGCCGGAGCACCATTTCCGGATGGTTGTCGAGCACTTCGAACACGTCGGCCGGATTATTCTTACTGGCGATCGCTAATATCACCCCACGCTGAGCAATTGCTTTGATCGCTAGTTGAAATTCCCGGAATGCCAGGCCGATTCCTTCCTGGCCAATTGCGATTCCCTGCACGCCATCCTCACCGATCACACCACCCCACAACGTATTATCAAGATCCAGCACCAGGCACTTTCGCCGTGGCAGTAGCGCGGCGGAAATGTAGCGTGTGTACAGCGACGCCAGGAGTTCAAGACCTTTGCGGCCGATACGCATGCGACCCAGGTGCCACAAGCGTTGATCGGCCACCGAGGCATAACCGTGCTCAAGCAAAAAGCCGGCATAATCGACCACGCGAATAAGATTGCTCTCAGCCGCCAACATGCGCAATCCATTGTTGATCGTTGCAATGGCGGGATCGGACCCATATCCGGCATTGTCGACCAACGTTCCCAAGGCGTTCATTCTGGGTCGAGCGATATTGTGAACAAATACAGTGGCCTGCGGTGATGATCTGCGAACGCCATCGATCGCGGTTTGCAAACGCTGCCAGGCGGCAGCGCCGGTTATCGCCGCGTCGCTTGAGCGCTGCAAAATATCACCTTGGCTCAGGGGCGAAAGCAAATCTGCGGAGTCGGCAAACACAATTACGACGGCGGGCTTGAATTCATGGAGCGAAGAATTTTGATCGGCAGATTCCACTTCCCATAGACCGTATCCGGAAAAATAAAGCTCTGCCGACAACCCGGCGCGAGACAGCGAATCGGCCAAGGGCCTTCGCAGTAGATCCAGATTAAAGGAAGCGAGGACGGCGATTCGCACAATGCCCGGTTTCATCTGATTGCCGGATCTGCCTCAAGCAACTCGACGATTTGGCGCTGCCAGTAATGGAAAGCGATCTTGCGGCCGTTGAAAGCCACGGCGCCGACCGGTGCGCACGACATGACGCTGCCCTGCCCGCGCAAGTAGTCACAGGCTTCATCAAGATTTGGGACTTCGTAGCACAAGTGATGCAAACCCGCGCCGCGCTGATTCAAATATCGAGTGATCGGCGACTTTTCATGGTTTGGTGCGATCAACTCAATCGCAACATCGCGCAGCGGATAGATGAATTGGACGGTGACATGTTGAACGGGATCCGAAAACGCAGCCGTATTCACATCGAACCCGAGCGCCCCAAACATCGCATGACCAATCGGCAACGTGGGGACGACAAATCCGACGTGGTGCAATTGAAATCGCAAAGCCAACGCGCTATTCACAGCCGAAAAACTTTTCTTAATCGATAATTTCGCGGACCAACATGAACGCCTCAGCAGCTTTCAGCGATGCGGTACTGCCGCGCAGCTTGGCCAATGCTTGCAAGGTTGCAAGCGACCGCGGGTGAGGCTCCGGGTGCAATTGACTTTTGAAGCACTCCATGGCCGCGAGCTTCTTCTGCAGATACGGCGCAATGTCGACGAAGACGGTCGGTTGGAATGCAGCCGCCGCTACCGGCGGACCCCATTCCGTTTCTGACAGCGTTTCGTAAGCCAATATCCGGCGAATGGAACAATTCCGGACCGGGCGCGCTGCAACGAGGCAGCATTCATACGTCAGCCCGTGCTCAAAGTGCATATCGCCAAAATGCGGAACGTACATGGAATGCGGCTCAAGCTCTTTCAGCACGCGGCCAATGGCATCTGATATTTCATGTCTTGGTACGGTGTCCATTCGGGGGGCCGGAAAGTCGAGAAACTTGAGCGACTTTACCCCCAATAGCTCGTGCGCTTGCCGCAACTCACTGCGGCCTTGAGCAACAAAATCCGGCGGAAACAATTCCGGCGTGCCCTTGGTCATCACGGCCACATGGACGTCGTCGCCCATCGCCGCATGCCGGGCCATAACGCCGCCGCACCCAAGGATGTCGTCGTCCGGATGTGGCGCGACAATTAAAACACGCACGGTGATTCAATCTTAAATCGATTTAATTTGTCGTTTGCAAACTGCAAGGAAATTGCCCCTGCTCAACTCGCTGTGATTTCTTTCAACAGCTCATGTGCCCAGGTGCTGCGGCTCAAGTGTTCTGTGCCTTGCGTGCTGAGGAATTTCACGTTGCTGTATTTGGCATCGCGATAATCGGCAATATCGCCACGAGCAATGGATTCCAGCACTTGTTGGATGCCCTGCTCTAGCGTCCACTGCGGCTCAAAGCTCAGCTGATTGTAGATCTTGGTGAAACTAACGCGGTAATTACGGCGATCGGTGTCATGCTCATCGACTAAAAGTTCCGCACCAGGCACGTGCTCGTGGACGATTTCGCCCACTTGCTTAATAGTGTAGTTCTGGGCATCGCTGCCGACATTGAATATCTCATTGCCAACGATCTCTAGCGGAGCGCCAAGTGCCGTAGCAACGGCCAGCGCTGCATCGTCCACATGCACAAATGGCCGCCATTGATTGCCACCCATCACCGTGATTTTGCCATCGATCTTGGCTTTGGCAGTCAATAGGTTAACGACGAGATCAAACCGTGTACGTCCCGAGAGGCCATAGATTGTGGCGAACCGCAGAATTGTCGGAGCAAATCTCTGATCGGCCATGCCCAACAGCACGCGCTCGGCGGCTAATTTCGTATTGCCGTAATGCGAAACTGGTCTCGTCGTGGAACGTTCGTCGAGGAGTTCGTCGCAGGCGCCGTAGACGGAGCAGGTGCTCGCAAAGATGAACCGCTGCACGCCGCAAAGCCTGGCAACTTCGGCGACCATTCGCGTGGCCGATAAATTCACTTCGGTCGTCAGTTCGCGATCCAATTCACAAGCTGGGTCGCCGACGATCGCGCCCAAATGCACGACGGCGTCCACTCCCTGCATCACCTCGACAATTTTTCCTACGTGGCGGAAGTCGCCTTGTACGATTTCCAGGTTCGGATGATGCAATATCTGGTCGATAGGGTCGGTGTCGAACATCAACAGATCCAACAGCCGGACGCGATAACCATTGGAGAGCAGTTTGGGCAACAGCGCAGAGCCAATGTATCCGGCGCCGCCAATTACTAGCACATGCTTGCTGGCAACTTCTCTTCGTCCCAGAACTTGATCTCGCTCCGGATCGGCAATCTTCTTCCATACGTGCAACCAAAGCCGAGAGCCAATCAGTAGCACCACGCTAAATGACCAAGAAGCAATCAGTGCCGATCGCGGCAACGACAGCTTGCCCTGGAGGAAATACACCGAGAAACCAAACAACAAATAGCTTTGGCAAACCGCCTGAAAGATAATTAGCGCCTTATATCGCCCCTGATAGAAACGACCGTACGTGTAAAATCCACTGAGGTAAAAAACCCCCACACAAATGATTGTCAGTGCCCAGGAGGCATCCGCATACTGGCCGACGGTCAGCCAGAAATACTGTGACAATGACTTCCCTGGCGGCAAACTGCCGGCAAGCACATAATAGAGCAGGACTAGCCCCAGTCCGGCCATCAATGAAAACTGGACCATTAGCACATCGGCAAAAATGCGGAGTGCCATGCCCGGGGTCATCAATCGCCGTTGTGTGCTAAACATGATGCAGTGCGCTCCTCACGAGGTGCCAAATCTTCAGTCGTTGCAATCCGTGCGGCTCGACTGCTGCGATGCAATAACTGCTGTGAACAAATCGTCGTAGATTATCGTTTCAATCGCTTCCGCACGTCGGCGGCGCATTCATGAATGCGCCGGCAAGCACGGCAAATCTCAAGTGCAATTTCATCGCTCATGTGCGACCACAGGGGCAAACTCAGGCTGGTGGCCGCCAAATGGTTCGTCACGGTTAGAGTTTCCTCCGCCGGGGCGAAGTGACGATACGCGGTCTGCCGATGCACCGGCGGATCGTAATATTTTCGTGTGTCGATGTTATCAGCCGCTAGGGCCATCGCCAATTCATCTCGCGAAAGCCCGAACTGCTCTGCCTCTACCGTAATCGAAAAATCCTTATAAGACGAGCGGTTTCCAGCAAGCACTTGCTGAAAGCCAATACCCGGCAAGTGGCTTAATTCCCGCCGAAAAATCGCGACAACTTCCTGCCGCCGTCCTGCATTTTGTTCGATCCACGCAAGGCTGTGCCGACCCAAGCACGCATGGAATTCGCTCATCCGGGCGTTAAGACCGGCGAACAAACTGTCGTACGCGGCGCCCATCCCGTACTCTCGACCGCGGCGAATCTTCTCGGCCAATTGATCGCAATTTGTCGCCACGATGCCGCCTTCGCCCGCTACGACAAGTTTGGTCGGACTAAGGCTGTAAACATGTGCGTCCCCTTGCGGACCGACAGGCACACCTTGGTGCTGGGCACCAAAACCGTGGGCGGCATCGAACACCAGCTTCAGTCCGCGCCGCTTTGCAACTCCCTCAAGGACAGCAATGTCTGCAGGATTGCCGAAGTTGTGAACTCGCAACGATACCAGTCGTGTTGGGAGTGATCGCCCGTTCGACCGCTTCCGGATCGATATTGTGTGAATGCCGTTCGACATCGACGAGCACAGGCCGCAATCCTGCCCAAACTGCCGCGCTGACCGTCGCCATGAAAGTAAAGCTCGGCGCGATAATCTCGCCCTTCAGCCCGAGCCCCTGATAAGTGAGCATCAGCCCGCTGGTGCAACTAGATACAGCTACCGCGTGTTTCACTCGCAAATGAGCTGCCGCAGCTTCTTCGAACAATTGCAGTTGCCTGCCGCGGGTCACCATGCCCGACCCAACTATTTCCGCCATCTCACCTGCCAGCTCGTCATACTTCGGCAGCGTTGGCCGAACGATTGGTAGCAGTTTTTCAAATGCTGGTCGGCCACCTAACAGCGCAGGCGCTTTTGATGTTTCAGCCGCAGTTGCCATTGTGGGCATATCGCAGTTGCTCGATGAAGTTTTGATGAATAAAGATCGAACGCGTCAATCGGTTCGTTCCACAGCGAAATCGTCAATCTGCATTGAAACGCCCTGCTGTAAGAAATTCACCGCCACTAACAATCGCTGCTGACCACGTCGATGCAGCACAGTGCCTTCCAAACCAGCGAGCGCTCCGCTGCGGACTCGCACCGTGCGGCCTGGCGTCAATTGCGATTCCGATTCCAACGGTAGCCCCAATTCGAGAAGTCGGCGTATGTTCCGTAAATCGGATACCAGCCCCCGCGCATCGTTCACCGCCAGAGTGCGTGAAACGCAATTGCTTGCAAGCGCCATTCGCCGCTGCTCATCGTCGCCGCGCAAAAACACATAACCCGGAAACAGCGGCACGTAGGAATGTCGTACTCGCCCGGCGGGCGAACGCGTAGCGCGCTTTACGAGCGGCGCATAAAACGAAACTTCGGCGGTATGCAGCACGCGTGCCAACTGTTTTTCCCGGCGCGACATCGTATATAGCACCCACCACTCGCCGGTTGCGTCGAGCGGCTCGTCTCCGAGCAACTCTTGGGGATAGATGTCAGGTTCAAGAGCAAGAATCGGCATGGCGGGTAAAAATGCCTTTAGTTCGCTGCTGTAAGCATTCGCTGTTCAACGCCGTGTAGGCGGACTCCGTCCTCTTGGGTGGCGTCTGCCGATTTAACCTCCGGCTAAACCTGACGCCAACCTCCTGGAAATGCTGAACCGAGTTAACGACCAACCAACAGAAGCCCGTCGCCAACCGTTTTCCTAATCTTGCCGGTCAACACCCATCAATCCGGCCTCAATTCATCACCCAAAACTCCCGTGCAGGGGTCAGCGGCGCGCAAGGCGAACCTCGAATTACCGACGTGCGAACGTGGCCCCACCAGACGACCTGCAAAATGATGAGCAAGACTCCTCGTGCGTGGCGTCGGATCTTCCGGCAACCACAGCGCCCGACTGGCGAAATTCCGAAGAATTCCGCGTCGCCTTCATTCTTGAAGACGTTGCTGAATAGCCCCTCTCGAATCCAGTGTACTCGACCTCAAAATGTTGTCAACGATTCACGGCACCCCCTCATTGATCGCGCCAAACGCATAACTGACTAGCCCATAAAGTACTTACGGCACAGCGGAACGACGCATCACAGTTCGAAGTTTGGCAACCCTTGCGATCGGCAAGCAGCGCGAGGATTGCGATATAGAACCTCCGCCAATAGCTCCTTGGAACCGCGAAATCCACCTCTCTCCAAGTGCCATTTTGAGTGGGTCGGAGTGAATTTGTCGGCAATCGGCCAGGGATCGAAGGGAGCATAACCCAAAGCAGTGCGAAGTCTGTTGCAGTTGAGCGAAACATTGCCGGCACGCGGTGGAATCGGACCGGCCATCTTTCGCTGGCATCCCATCAGGAGTTTGGGGTCATAGCCGCCCACGCGGTTGATCACTTGGGCGATTTGAAACAGGCTAAGCCCTCGTGGACCTCCCGCGTGATAGATTCCTGCAAGATCACTGGCCAGGACGAGTTCACACACCTCGTTTAAGCAGTCAGTGTACGTCGGCGTGCGGATTTCATCGAAATATAGCGTTGCAGGCTTTGATTTTTTGAAGCGAGATTGAATCCAATCGATGGCCCCGGCATGCCCGTTGAAGCTAATGCCCATCGGCAGTGAGATGCGCAATATGCAGGATGTCGGATCGCGTGACAGAATCAGCTCTTCGGCGGCGACCATCGTTTTTCCATATACAGTGACCGGATCTGTCGGATCCGTCTCGACATGCCCGCCGTCACCGTTGCCTGAGAACACTAAATCGATGGAGAGATGCACAAGCCGCGCGTGCCGCTCGATGCACATGTCGAGTAAATTCTTGGCGCCGTCCACATTAATTCGCCAAGCCATGGCCGGGTCGAGTTCACACGATTTGAGCGCGCAGTTTCCAGCGCAATCGAGCACGGAACGAAAATGATATCGATCGAATAGCCCTACGATTCGGTCGCGATCTTCAGCGTCACATTCTTCAATGCCAGGGCCGCTGAGTCGCCAATTGTCCCGTTGCCGAATGCCGATTACTTGACCAGGATACCGAGCTTGCAGGTACGGCAATGCATTATATCCGGCAACGCCGGAAATACCGCTGACCAAAATCGGCAGCGGCGGCTCAGCGGAAAGCGCAGACGAACAGTTCATGCGCAACGACGGTTAAGGGTTTCCTTAAATCAAATCGAGATTTTTGATTCCACAAGTAACAATTCTCGTTTTGATTCGCTGAACATCATATGGCAACGAACTTGCGACACATACCCCATAACAAAAACACTGCGTCGGAAGTTTCCGTCGCTTACACATAAGCGTTTGTCGGGCCGCGGCAAAATGCATCCGCGATTTGTCGCAGACAATTAACCACCCACTCTCTCCCATCATCCCAAGCCCAGGGACCATTGCGGCAACGGTGCCTGCAATCCCTGGGCTTGCGGTTCGCGCCGACTAAAACCGAATTCTGTGGCCGGATTTCAGCGGGTTTCCCCCGCGTTTTCTCGCACTTCCTTGACGATCTAGCCATCGAAAGTTAGACTCGCCGGTTCGATTGTGCAATACTTCTGTGCTCTAGTCCGCGCTCCCGATTGGCAGATGGGCCGGCGCTTTGGCCCGCGCAAATGGGCGCGCGTTTTTTCTTTGCAAAGGATGAATCACACATGGCGACGGTCACCAAGCGCCGCGGAAAGTCGACAGCGAAGTCTGCGGCGAAAAATGGGGAACATCGATCGAAATCTGGCAAAGCAACTGAGAAGAAATCGTCCGGCAAGCCCGGCAAGCTAATTTACTTCTTCAGCAAGTCGAAGACCGACGGCAACGGTTCCATGAAGCCGCTACTGGGTGGTAAGGGTGCGAATCTCGCGGCCATGACCAGCATTGGCTTGCCTGTTCCTCCAGGCTTCACCATCACTACCGAAGTTTGCACGTACTACTACAAAAACGGCAAGAAATTTCCACCGACGCTCTTAAGCGATATCAAATTGTCTGTCAGCTGGCTGGAAAAAGAGACCGGCAAGAAATTCGGCGATACCAAAAATCCACTCCTGGTTTCGGTCCGCTCCGGCAGCGGGATTCAATGCCCGGCATGATGGACACGATTTTGAATTTAGGCCTGAACGATAAGACCGTTGACGCACTCAAATCTGCGACGGGCAACGGTCGCTTCGCGTGGGATTCCTATCGACGATTTGTGCAAATGTATGGCGATGTGGTCATGGGCGTGCAAAAGCGCCACGAGAACGAACACGAGCCATTCGACGATGTGATGGATGGCCTGAAACGCGAATGCGGCGTCAAAGAAGATACGCAGCTAAACGAAGCTGATTTGCAGGAGCTTGTTAAACGCTTCAAAGCGCTCATCAAAGAGCGCACCGGAAAAGAATTTCCCGCCGACCCGTTCCAGCAGCTGCAAGGCGCGGTGGGTGCGGTGTTCAGCTCGTGGATGAACGATCGTGCGATCGTCTATCGACAGAAATACAAGATCCCCGATGAATGGGGCACGGCCGTCAACGTGCAAAGTATGGTGTTCGGCAATATGGGTGATGACTGTGCCACCGGCGTGGCGTTCACGCGCGATCCAGCGACTGGCGAGAACGTGTTTTATGGCGAGTATCTAGTGAATGCTCAAGGCGAAGACGTTGTGGCTGGCGTTCGCACGCCCAAGCCAGTAGCCGAAATGGCGAAGGATGCCATCATCGGGCCAGCTTATAAAGAGCTGGAAAAAGTTCGCAAAGCTTTGGAGAAGAACTTCGGCGATGTACAGGACTTCGAGTTCACCATCGAAAAGAAAAAGCTGTACATGCTGCAAACCCGCAATGGAAAGCGCACCGCCATTGCCTATGTGAAAATTGCGCACGATATGGTGAAAGAAGGATTGATGACGCCGGAGCACGCCATCCGCAGCGGCGATCCCGAGGCGCTCAATCAGTTGTTGCAGCCGATTTTCGATCGTCACGATTATGAACAGGCACGAAACGAAGGCCGTTTGATGGCCACAGGCCTGGCTGCGGGCCCCGGAGCAGCAGCTGGTAAAGTTGTATTCAGCGCGAGCAAGGCGGAGGAACTAGCCGCGAAGGGTGAGAAGATGGTCCTCGCGCGTGTCGAAACCAGCCCGGAAGATTTGCGCGGAATGATCGCCTCCGAAGGCATCCTCACAGCCCGTGGTGGTGTTTCCAGTCATGCGGCTTTGGTGGCTCGTCAGATGGGCAAGGTGTGCGTCGCTGGGGCTGGTGACATTCACATCGACTATCACGCTGGCACGCTCACCTGCAAAGGTATGACGCTTCGCGAGGGCGATTTCATCAGTATCAACGGCTCGACTGGCGAAGTGTTCAACGGCCTGATCAAAACCGCCGACAGCGAATTGAAGCAAGTGCTAATCGGCAAAACACTCGAGCCGAGCGAAAGCCCGGTATTTAAGTATTACCATTCGCTGATGAAGCTCGCTGACAAGCATCGCAAACTCGGCATTCGCACCAACGCCGATCAGCCCGATCAGGTAGAAAACGCGATTGCCTTCGGCGCCGAAGGCATCGGCCTGTGTCGCACAGAGCATATGTTTTTCGAAGGCAATCGCATCATTGCGGTGCGCGAAATGATTCTGGCTGACAACTTAGAAGGCCGTCAGCATGCGCTCGCGAAACTATTGCCGCTACAACAGGGAGATTTTGAGGGCATCTTCCGCGCACTAGCGGGGCGTCCGGCATGCATTCGCTTGCTTGATCCACCGCTGCATGAATTCCTGCCCCAGCACGATAACCCGAAGGGACAGCAGGAAGTCGCCGAACAGTTAGGAATCTCCGTCGAAACTGTGAACAAGCGCGTTCACGAATTGCACGAGTTCAACCCGATGCTCGGATTCCGTGGTTGCCGGTTAGGTATCAAGTATCCGGAAATTACGGAAATGCAGGCCCGCGCGATTTTCCAGGCCGCTGCCGCAGTGCTGGCCGACGGCGTGAAGGTGCAACCTGAAGTGATGGTGCCGCTGGTGGGCTTCAAGCGCGAGCTTGATTTGCAGGTTGAAATCATTCATCGCGTCGCCCGCGAAGTGATGAAGGAGACCGGCAAAAAGTTCAAGTACAGCGTGGGCACAATGATCGAAGTTCCGCGCGGAGCGCTGACGGCAGACGAAATTGCACAGACCGCGGAATTCTTCAGCTTCGGTACGAACGACCTCACGCAAATGTGTTTGGGCATGAGCCGCGACGACAGTGGTTCGTTCTTGCCGGCCTATCAGCAGGCGGAAATCATCAAGACGAATCCATTCGCTTCCATTGACACCACCGGTGTTGGACAGCTGATGGAATCCGGCGTCATCAAAGGTCGCAGCACGAAAGCAGATTTGAAAATCGGCATCTGCGGCGAACACGGTGGCGACCCAAGTTCAATCGCTTTCTGCCATAAAATTGGCCTTAATTATGTAAGCTGCTCCCCTTTCCGCGTGCCAATCGCGCGCCTGGCCGCGGCCCAAGCGGCCTTGGCGAAGTGAGCCGGAGCTTTTAGGCGCGATCGATATTTCGATACCGCTCCATCGATATGGGTGGACTGCAAGCGAACTTTGAGTCCAGAAGTCAATTTCTCCGCAAGGGATTTTCGTGAACTCCACTTGGGTTGGCGCCACTGCCCCCCTGCGCAATGTTGGCTCTAGTGAGGTACCGGGACTTTCAACATCCATTAGGGAGGCAGGTAATACCGGATCTGCACGCAAATCGCGTAATGGATTGCTCGGCGATCGTTCGGTTTTCAGGTCGGCATTTGATGACAGAGGCCGCGAGGAGAGGGACGGTACAAGGAGTTCTGGTTCCGAATCTGGGGAAATCAAAAGTGGACTTTCTGCCGCAGAGGGCGAAGCGGAAAACTTTAGCAGCGTCGAATCTCGCGATCGAGAATCGATTCCCCCAGAAATGGCGCCAATACCCAAGGTGCGTGGCTTGATTCGTGACGACGAACCTGAAGGCGTTGTAGTCGCGGGTGGAGTATTTGTCGACGGCGGATTTCCAAAGTTTGGCGGTCCGAAGTTCGCATCATCCGGCAGTGCTCCAGGGGCGTTTTTTGGCGATTGAAGCAAATTGCCAGACCCATTTTGGCTAGGTATTGGTGCAGGCGTCGGTTCAACTCCTAGTCCGCGTGCGTCTTCGCCGCCATTGCCTACGGCGCCCGACCTCCCGGACGATGAGCGCGACGGATTTGGAGTTTGAACTTCTGCTTCCTTGTTGGGATTGGGAAGTTCAATATCGGAAGGAGGAATTTGATTCGCGCCAGGCTGAGGTGTAGGGATTTCCTGATCGGGGTACACCGCGCCGGGCCATTGTCGCCACTTCGTTGGATAGTAGCCCCAAGTTTGGCGAGCCGGTGCGCAGCGGCCCAAGGGACATACCGGAGCGTTGGTTCCCCAGGGTTCCGCAAGTGCTATCTGTACACCGGCCACTAACATAGCCGGTGCCGCGATTGGAAGGAATCGATATAGCGAAAGATGTTTCAGCATTACGTAATCCTTATTTGATCGTCGTATGCGTCCTCTGCGAGAACGTGAATCGAATAAATCGTGAGCAAGTTCCGATTTCATACCGGCTGCTAGAACGTACCCGTTGGGGCCCCTGGCAGCGATCGGGCGTTTTGGACAGTTTGCAGGCCGAGCAGGGTGGTGCCGAACATGCGTTCGAACGGACTGAGGATCCGCTGGACGGCGGTGTCGAGGGCGATCAGGTGATCTTGCTTGATGAACACCCGGTCGCCCGGCAGCACTTGGTAATTGGTCGACACGCCGGCGCCGGAGACGATTTCATCCCAGCGCACGGGCAGTATCTGATCGCAACCGGCCGGCGAGGGGCGGGCAATCCAGATGTTTTTACTCGATAAGCGTGACAGTCCTTGCACCTGGCTGATGGCATCCAGCACCGTTTCATTGCCGGTGACCGGGAACCGCTGGATGTTATCGCCAAAGCCGGCCCCTTCGGTGATCACGTAATACACTTTGCTGTTGTAGGCGTAGACATCGACCGCCACCGACGGGCTTTCCAAGTACTTGGTCAGATGCTTTTCAATGGCCTCTTTGCTCTCCTGAATGGTCATGCCAGCCACATACACACTGCCATAGGTGCCCAGGTTCACCGTGCCGTCGGGACCCACCAGGTGTTCCCCGGCAATCTGCTGTTGCCCGCCTGATTCGTTCAAGGTGAGCGAGACCTGCGGACTATTGAGCGTGCGTTTGAGCTGTTCGGTGACTTTGTTCTGGGCTTCCTCGAGCGACAATCCGCCCACGCGGACTTTGCCATAGCCAGGACCTAAATTCAGCATGCCGCCGGGTTCCACCAGGTACAGCCCGCGGATGGGGGCATCGAGCCTGGTGCCATCGACTTCCAGCTGCAAGACATCCAAGGGCTGGATCAAAAACGGCTGCTTGGGAATGACGCGTAGCGCATCGATCAAGAGAATATCGGGCGGTTCAATGACATAGGGGGGCAGCGAGACTTTATTAAGCTCGGTGGGCACATAGCAGGGCGTAGCGCCGACCGCCTTGCCGGGGACTGGATCCAGTCCCCACCAGGTGCGACAGCCGGTGCTCCCCACCAGGCCGCAAGCGGCCAGGGCTAGAGCAAGCGATCGCAGTCGACGGTGGTCAATACGAAGCATGAGGAACCAGAACCTCAAAAGAATCTCGACCCAGACTTTCTAAATTATCTAAATTAAGACGGTATCGTAATTGTTTGCTGCCAGTTTCCGGCTCGTTCGAACCCAAGCAGAGGCCATCTTTGCCAGCATCCCGCTGCAATCGATCGGCGCGGAAAAGCCGCGCCGACCCTCAGCCTCCATTTAATCGGCAAAGTTTGACACAGACTTGGGAGGATTACTTCTTCAAGGTCCTAATTAACCCATGCCCCGCTCAGGCATGCAGGCAGCTCACGTCCCGCCCAGCTCTCTCTGATGCAGACCGACTTCGTTGACAGGGGGGGCGAACCAAGTACGATGGAATTCTAGGCACTTAAGGGGCAATGCTGCAGCAATTTGCACTGTGGTACCCTCTCTTCTCCCGCTGTCACCGCGTGGCAGTGGAAAATGCCGAACTTTTTAGCCGGCTCGACTATTTTCCGCTCAAACTGTTTTCATAGGTTGAAGCATCAATGACACGCCTCAACGTACGGCTGCTTGCCATTATTGCAGTCATTTTGGTTGTGCTAACCACTGGAGTGGTTGTTGTCCATGCGATCCAAATGCGCTCGAATGTCGACTCGCTTTTGAAACGCGCCGAGATTGCGAAAACCGACGATCCGCGAACCGCCGTTCGCTTGT
Source organism: Pirellulales bacterium (assembly GCA_963773875.1). GTDB lineage: Bacteria > Planctomycetota > Planctomycetia > Pirellulales > JADZDJ01 > CAVTYH01. Next base: position 406,856 of record CAVZCV010000021.1, on the reverse strand, counting down.
ACGCACTCTACCGGTCTTACAAGCCGGACGATGTGGAAGTATTTGCCGATTATGCGGAAGCTGCCGCAGATGTCTTGGAACGGCCGGGCATTCGAGCCCGTGATTTCGAGACCGCCGTGCAGGCACTGGAGCAGGTGCTGACGAATCCGCTGCCGCCGGATCGCGAGGCCGCCTTGCGCCGCCGCCTGATCAAGCTCGACCTCCTGGCTGGAAGATTCGCCGCAGCTAAAGACCACCTGCTGAAATTGACCGCAAAAAAGCAAAACGACGCCGAGTCCGACCTTCAGCTTGCGATGTGCATGATCAACACCGCCGATTACAACGGTGCAATTCAACTGCTAGAGTCGCAAATTGGCTACGATTCTAAGGCGAAGACCTTTGATTTGAAGAACGCGAAGGCACCCAAAGAATTCAAGGCGTATTACCAACTTGCAACCTTGTTGCGCGACAAGATGAGCGACGCGCGGTTTCCTGGTCGGCTCGAACTGGCCGATCGCGTAATCGACCAAATGGTAGCCGCGAATCCGCAATCGGCAAAGGCATACTTGGCTCAGGCCCAATTTCTGAAAGACAAACAGGACCGCGATAACGCCAAAGTTGCCATTGAAAAGGCGAGAGCACTGGCACCTGACGATGCGGACGTTTTGCTGCAGGCGATTGAACTGACGTTTCAATCGCAAGACTTTGCGGCTGCTGAGCAGTATGTCGCGAAAGGCATCGAGTTATATCCGAAGGATGACCGTTTCTACTTCCTGTCGGCACTCAGCGCCGAAGCTCGCAAAGATTCCGACGAAGCCAGTAAACGATTGGAATCCGGCCTTGCGAAATTTCCGAGTAGTGGTCGGTTGCTGCAGCTCGATTTCGATCGCAAATTGCAAAAGAACGATATCGAGGGTGCAGAACTTACATTCAAACGAATGAGCAACGCAAAAATCGATGGTGATCTTCGCAACCTGGCCGAAGCGCGGCTTTGGCTATCGCAGCGTAAGTACGAAGAGGCCAAGCAGCGATTGGAAACTTTGCGACCGCGGTTCAGCCAGCGGCCCGATCTTGCGCAGCAAATCAAATTGATGCTGGATCAAATCTACATTGCCCTGGGGCAGGCAGACCGTGTCGACCAAGCGATTCGGAGCGGACAGCAGTTTGCAGCAGATGCTCTTGAAGGCGACCTCGCTCATGGCAGTCGGTAAGAATAAGGAGGCGCTTGGAATTTATGAAGGCCTAGCGGCTTATCTTGAGAAGGAAAATGCCTTGATGAAGGCCCCGCAGGTGGCATCGACACTTTTGCAGTTGCGCATCAACGATCAAGCTGCGAAACCCAGCGATCGTCGCGATTGGAGCAAAGTCGACTCATTGTTTGCCAAAATCCGCGAAAGTAACATGCTGAAAGAGCCTTATATCTCGCTAGTTGAAGCCGATATTTTGAACCGCAAAGGCGAAACGGAACGCGCCCGTCAGTTACTGCAGAGCCTGCGGTCACAATATCCGAAAGATGTTTCCGTCGTGGCGACATCGGCGGGGCTCGAGCTGCAGGACAAAAAGCTCGAGGCTGCAAAACAAATCATCGATTCCGCATCGCCGGAAGTGCGGAACAGTCCGGCGTTGTACGGTGCGCGGCTGGAATCCCTCTTCGCCGGGAACACGCCGTCCGACGAAATCAAAGCTAGCGTATCGAAGCTCGCGGATGAAATCGAGAAGCTTCCAAAGGACGATCGCATTCGCCTGTATCCGGTGCTCGGCACTGCCTATCTTCGGCTGAACGACGGCAAGTTAGCGATGCAAGAATGGAAAAAGGCCGCCGATCTGATGCCCAGCGACCCTCGCATTCGTTGGTCGATGTTCGACCTGGCTCGGCAAATCAGCGACATCGATACACTGAAAGAATTGCAGACTTGGTTTGCCACGAACAGCGGCAAAGACGGCTCCGAGGCGAAATTGGCGGAAGCCACGGTTTTGACCGTGGGAGTGCGTGAGTCGAGTCGTAAGCGACTCGGTGAGCAAGTCGCTCAAATCAGTCTAACCGATCGTGAGAAGAACGATTTAGTCACTGCCCGATCTCTGCTTCGCGAAGTTGCTTCCGAGCGGCCAGACTGGATTGAGGAACCACGGCTGCTGGCGGAAGTCGACATTCTGGAGGGCCGGATTGATGATGCGGTGGTCGACTTGCGAAAGGTTCTTGATCGTGCTCAGCCGACGCCGCAAATCGTGGGGCAACTACTCAAGATTCTCCACTACCGCCAGCGAGATGACGAAGCCGAAGAGCTGATCGACAAGTACGGATCGATGCTTACCGGCAGCGATATGCGTCAATTAATGGCACTTATCCTGGCCAGCCGCGGTAGGTTCGACAAGGCAACTCAGTTCCCATTCGATAAAAACTCTACTAATTGGAGCGAGCACTTGTTCCATGGGCAGGTAATGGCGGCCGCCGGTAAAGGAGAAGAAGCCGAGGCCGACTTCCGCCGCGCCAAAGAACTCGGTACGGACGAACCGCAAGCCTGGTTGGCGCTGATTGGTCAGCTCGTGAACAACAAGAAACCGGAGGAAGCGCTCAAGACCGTCCAAGAAGCGCAGATTGAGCTGCCAGAAGATCGCCGAGCGCTCGTCTTGGCACAAGGCTATGAGTTGGTCAACGATCAAACGCAGTCAGAGCATTATTATCAAGCGGCTCTCGAAGCGGCTCCCAAAGATACTGCGGTCCAGCGCGTAGTGGCCTCCTACTATTTGCGACGTAACAAAAAGGATGACGCAAAAAAATATCTGGATGAAATCATGGCCGCCGAGCCGGTCGGCGCGGCAAAAGAAAACATCGCCTGGGCACGCCGCGTGACAGCCCAAATGCTTGCTGGCGAAGGCACATATCGGCAATTCCGCAAAGCACTCGACATGCTCGCCCCGCCCGCCGGAGAGAAGCCCAGCGCTGAAGATCTCGCCGTGCAGATTTCTTTGCTGGTCGAACGTAGCGATCCCACTTCCACTCGCGAGGCACTCCGGCTCCTTGAACAACTCCAGCAGCGCCGTCTACTCAATTGGCGCGAGCGGTTGGGAATGGCCACGTTGTATGAGCGGGTTGGAAAATGGAATTTGGCTCGCGAGGAAATGCTGAAGCTCATATCCACCAAGCCGGATCCCAGCGTGTATGTAACGTATGTGGAAATGTTGCTGCGTCGCGGGCAGGCGGATGAAGCGGCTTCGATTTTACAATCGGTTTTGAACTCCGAGACGGGAAGGAATCCGCAGCTTGTGAATTTGCTTGCTCGCACTTTGGCCATGCAAGGTCGCGGCGCCGAAGCAGCGAAGGCGCTATTGTCGCTCCTTCCCAGCCAGCGACCGCTGCCGCAAGAACAATGGCCCATGCTGGCCACCGTTGCGACAAACCTGGAGCAAATTGGCCAGAACGACGAAGCCGAAAAGTTATGGCGCGAATATGTGACGTACGACCCCGGCCAGATTCTGCAGTTGGCCGGCCTGTTGGCACGCGAAGGCAAGATCGATGCCGCACTGGATCTTGCCGAACAGTACCGCCGCGCGTTCCCCGCTGCGCAGTTGCTCGCAGTTGGCATGGCTGCATTACGGCAGCCAATCACCCCGCCAAAACCAGAGCAAGTGGCGCGTGTGGAAAAGTGGTTCGATCGAGCGATCCAGGAAGATCCTGACTCGCTCATGTTGCAGGTGCAACTTGCCGACTTGCGCGATTTCCAAAGCAACTTTGCTGAAGCTGAAAAGCTGTACCGGAAGATCTTGGCACGGCCCGATACCTCGCCGACCGACCGCGCGGTCTTGCTTAACAACCTCGCGTTTCTGTTAGCCGGCCAGCGGCGCGATATGGACGAAGCGCTCAAGCTCATCAACGATGCAATTGATATATTCGGTCCGCAGTCCGATATGCTCGATACGCGCGGTGTGGTATTGTTGAACAAGGGCGATGTGAAACAAGCCTTGGCCGACTTTAGCGACGCCATCATCGTCACCGGCCCAACGGGCATTAAGTATGTCCACCTGGCGATGGCACAGGCGAAGAACAAAGATCTGGCCGGCGCGCGGCAGTCGTTGGAAAAGGCGAAGCAACTGAAGTTCAAGCGCGATGATTTGTCGCCCCTGGAAAAGCCGGAGTTTGAAGCTCTACTGAAACAGTTGAACATGACCGTGTAGTGCTGATGCGTCGCAAGGATTGACAGCCGGCGCACATTCGCACAAGACCAATCAATCACGTCATCAAACCGAAGGAGATCGTGGTGTCGAAAACAACCGAAATGGAAAAGGAAATCGCTCGTCCGGCTCCCGAAGCCATGAACCCCGAAAATCAGGCTCAGCGGCAACGCATTGAAGTGAAAGATGCCGGCGCCATTTCTTCGTATGCAAATTTCTGCCGCGTCACCGGGACTCCGGAAGAATTGATCGTCGATTTTGGGCTGAATCCGCAGCCGGTCGGCATCCCGACAGAGCCGGTCGTGGTCACGCAGCGCATCGTCACCAACTACTACACGGCCAAGCGTATGCTCCACGCGTTGCAGCTGACCGTCGCGCGGCACGAAGAAGCGTTCGGTGTTCTGGAGACCGATATCCAGAAGCGCCTCGTCGGCCGCCCGCGAAATGGCTGATGTCGTGGCAATCGATTGCATGGTGCTTTCGCTCTTCCAAGCCCGAGGGGTTGCAACCCCTCGGGCTTTTTTGATTTTCCGCGGCTCCATTTAGTTAATGCATTCCGCCTTGCAGCATCCTGGCCCGGGCCATTGCATCTTCCGCTTCCATAATTTTGCCGGCCCGCTGGTAGGTAACGCTTAACTGCGTGAATGCAAACGGATCGTTCGGATCCAGCTCGCACGCCCGGCTGGCAAAGCGGATGGCCTCATCGTGACGCTTCAGCCGGGTATAAATCACGGCCAGTGCATAATGGGCCAAAACATGGCCGGGGTCGGCCGCCAACAGCTCGTTGAGCTTCGCGGCGGCCTCATCTAGTTTCCCAGCATCCTTTAGTTTCTCTGCTTCGTCATAAAGTACATGGCTCTCAGGCATAAAGGTGCCTCCTGTTGGCCGCTAGAGTTGATGTATCCGGAACACTTTAACATTGCTGCTCTCAGTGGCCAACGGACTGCTTGAATTTGCGCCATCCTGGCCCAATTGCGTGCAACATCCGGTTGAACCGCTGCCCACGGCATAGCCGATACATACCGTGGTGAATGACGAATCCGAATGACGAATGAATTTTGTCGTTCGGGAATTCTTTCGCAACTTGTCGACCGGCATCACGAGATCTGCCATCACGAAGTCCGTGCCCCTGCAATCCCGCCTCCACGCCACACCCGAGGATTCCCCCAGGTGAACATCCATCCCTTGGCGGTTGTTAGCCCCAGTGCACAAATCGGCGCCGATGTTCGCATCGGCCCCTTCGCTGTCGTCGAGGACGATGTCGTCATCGGCGACGGTTGCCAGATCGCCGGTCAAACCGCCATCAAAAATGGCGCGCGGTTGGGAAATCGAAACACGGTCTGCGAAGGCGCCGTCATCGGCGGAGTACCGCAGCACGTTCGTTGCCCGGAGACAATTGGCCGTGTGGTAGTCGGCGAAGGCAATACCATTCGTGAACACGTCACGATTCATCGGGCCATGAAGCCCGAAGCGGCCACCACGATTGGCGACAACTGCTACCTCATGGCGGGCGCTCACGTGGCGCACGATTGCCGACTGACGAATCATATTATCATGGCCAACCAGTGCCTCTTGGCTGGCCACGTAACGGTCGATGAGAGAGCGTTTCTTTCCGGAGGCGTTGCAGTCCACCAATTTTGCCGCATTGGCCGGATGGCTATGATCGGCGGGCATGCTCGCGTGGTGCGCGATGTGCCGCCGTTTGTCACCATCGACGGCCTTACCGGCGATGTGGTCGGACTGAACCTGATTGGCCTCAAACGAAACGGCTTCGATCAGGAGCAAATCAACATTTTGAAAGCTGCATACCGACTGATTTATCGCAGCGGTTTGCCGTGGCGCGAGATGCAAGAACGACTGTTTGCCGACTACTCCGCGGGACCGGCCGGTCCCATGGCGGAGTTTTTCAAGGGCGGCAGCCGCGGGTTCTCGCAAGAGCGCCGTCCGCCGAAGAGCGTTACGCTCAAAATTCGCAAAGATGCCGATGAATTGGAAACCGTTGCCGCTGTTCCGACAGCCGCGCCGGTCGAGCTCGCAGCAGCGTCGATTCCGCTGCCGGCGCAAACTGCGCGCGCTCTCCGTCCTGCCGCAGCGCGAATTGAAGCTCAAAGCCGGCTAGTCGCCATTTGCTGTTGGCTTCTTTCACTCCCGGTTTGGCAAAACCCTCGGGAAAAATAGCGCCGCGCAAAAACACAAGAAGCGCCGGGCCATTTTCCGCGCGAATTCTTCGAGAAAAACACACCATGGCCATTGGAAATCTCGGAAACTGTGTTTTGATGTGAAATAACTGCAGCGCGCTTTTCAACCTGTGTAGTTGTTTTTGCCAATTTCCAGCGGAGTTATTTCGCAGTAATTTCACTTCTCACCTGCCTGCCTGTTTGCAAACCTAGTTTTCTCGAGCGATATCCCATCGTCGCCGCGGGGTTCTTTCAAGCGGCGATCTTCTAACCTGGCGTGTCATACTCGTGGCAGCGCGGACAGGTCATTACGAATGACCTAACCCGTCCTTGTGCCAAAAAACACTGCTGTTTTCCATGTACATCGGAATTGTAGTATACAACAGTTCTGATGTCAAGTGGTTTTTGTGGGCCACGCAGAGGGCCTTTGAAAGCGGCTTTTTTCGCAGATTCCAATTCTGCGGCGAGATCGAAGCTTGCGCCGGCAGCCGATTCACCGCGGATTGCGCAGTTCGTCCAAGCACGCTCGTGCTGGACTTATCGTCCCTCGTTCCTGCGATCCCTGGGAGCGTTGACGCGGGTGGCTAACTGTCGGAGATCGTGTCAGTCGGGTGCTTTGATCGGCTGCAGACGGTCTATCGGCAATCGATTTGCCCCCAAAAGGAACGCTCAGTACCCAGAGGCAAACGGCGAACGTCTGAACCATCGGTGGGGACATAAATCAATTCGAAAGCGTCATCGTCAGTCGGATTGACCTGCTTGGTGGCAATCCAGATGAGCGATTTTCCATCGGGCGACCAGACAGGCCCGCCGTTGGGCCTGATTCCCTGAGCACCTTTCGCGGGTTGCAGGAGACGGGTAAAGCAGACCAGGTCTCGGCTGTTTGATCCGTCCTCATCGGCGATGCTGCACGCTTCAAATGCATGTCCGTCTTTAAAGTCGTTAGCATCTCGATAATACCGATGATAGGATGCGATCTTGTGGCCATCCGGCGAGAATCGCGACCAGATAAAATCGCTGCGTGGATCTTTGGTCAGGTCAGCCATCCGTGCGCCGTTCGGCTTCGCCAGGTAAATGCCACGCAACGGATATTCTTCGCCGTCGTCGAAACGCCGTCCCTTGTCATCGTTTCCAGCCATCACGCTGAATGCGTGTCCATCGGGGCGCCAATCCTCAATGGCATCGGTTGCTGGCAACGGAACGATTTCGACCTTGCGACTTTCGAAATCAACCGTCAGGTTTTGCCAGTGGCCATGCTCGCCTTCGAAGAATGCAACTCGCTTTCCGTCTGGCGACCAGCAACGGATGGTCAACGCGCCGTCATCCTCGAATATCGTTTCATGCCGGCCATCGGCGGACAGAATCAAGACTGCGGATTTTTTGATCTGGGGTTGCATGACTGCTACCGCTGCGAACTCACCATTAGGCGACAACCTGCCGCCCAGAATTCTGAATTCTTTCGCGTTTCGTCCGAACACACTTTGCAGGTCGGTCCCATCGAGACTCATCGTTTCCACGAGTCGGGCGCCGCCCCTGGAGTTGCCAAAGAAAACAATCTTGCCGCGAAATGATTCCCGAATGACGGTTCGCCCAACGGTTTGAGCAGTCGAGCTGAGCGGCGTAATTGCGCACAACAATCCGATTAGGCAATTCAAAAGCAATCGCGGTTTCATGGACTGGTTGGACCGTGTATTTGGAATTGGTCGGCGAAATCGGCCACGCGGATGATACAGGATGGAATGAGGTCTTTCGCAGCGAACAGATCTTGGTCGCCGGTTATCAAATAATCTGCCCTACTGAACAGTGCGGCGGCCAAAAAAGGAGAATCGGTTGGATCCCGTGGAAATTCCGGCGTTACAGGTGGATGCCCGATATTCAAAGTTCGCTGCGTCAGTAATTCGTTCCATTTCCGTATGAATTCGTCGTCCAATTTGAACTTCGGACGCTTAAGGACCTCGACGTACTCCGCAACGATTTCATCGGTAACGATCCATTTCCAATCGTCTCAAAGTGCAACTGCTAGAACGACACGTTCGGGGAGGGATTCCGCAGCGCAGCGGACAATAGAACGTTCGTGTCGATGAGAATTTTCATTCTCTCGCTCGAAACGCCGCGATTTCCCGCTGGATATCACTCTCGGCAAGTTCGCCTGCTCGTGCCCGCATCTCTTGGCACAGCCGATTCCATCGCTTCGAAAACTGTTCAGGCGAACTCCGCTCGGGACTTATGATGACTTCTACTTCCGTGCCGGGCGCGAACGGAACGGTGCCCAGCCGAATCTGGCCGCTGGGTTCTACAGTCGCAGAAATCTCGTACGCGTCCATGGCCAAGAATCTGGAAGAAACGAGGGCTCTACGAGTGGACTTTATACAACCCTAACGCCTTGGCCATCAATCGTCAAATCGACCAATCCTGTCTCAATATGCCGGGCGATCGTAAATCGCAATGCGCGCATTCGTCTGATCGAGTGATAAGACATTCGTCCGACCGGGACCGGTCGGACTATTTGACGGCGCCGTTTTCGCTGGATTTGCCGTGTAAATTGCCGGCGCGGAAGGCGTGGGCCATGGCCATGGGGACTTGCGATTCGGCTTTGATCACCAGCGCCCGATTTTCCTGCACCGCGGCTTTCATTTCCTGCTCCTTGGCAATGGCGAACGCTCGGCGTTCTTCGGCTTTGGCGCGGGCCACGCGGGTGTCGGCTTCGGCCTGATCAGCCTGCAATCGAGCGCCAATGTTTTCGCCCACATCGACGTCGGCGATGTCGATCGACACAATCACGAACGCCGTGTTGGCGTCGAGTCCGCGCGAGAGAACTGCCTTGCTGATACGGTCGGGGTTCTCGAGCACGGTCAAATGACTTTCCGCGGATCCAATTGCAGTGATGATACCCTCTCCCACGCGGGCGATGATCGTTTCTTCGGTGGCCCCGCCGATAAGTTGTAGCAAGTTCGTGCGCACCGTGACGCGAGCTTTCACTTTGAGCTCGACGCCATTTTTAGCGATGGCCGAAAGCGTACTTTTGCGGCTGACGTTCGGATCGGGGCAGTCGATGATTTTCGGATTGACGCTGGTTTGCACGGCGTCCAAAACATCGCGACCGGCCAGGTCGATGGCGGCCGCTCGATCGAAATCTAAATCGATGTCGGCGCGCTGTGCGGCAATGATGGCGCGGATGACGCGGGGCACGTCGCCGCCGGCCAGGTAGTGCGCTTCCAGTCGCCGCGTGGTAATGCCGGTGGTCGGATCGGTGCCGACGCCGGCCTGCAGCGCCATGATCTTGGCTTGCACAATCACGCGGGCATCGACCTTGCGTAAGCTCATGCCCACCAGGCTCAGCAGGCTCACTCGGGCGTTCGACATGTACGCCTGAAACCAAAGCTTGCCGTAGGTGAGGATGAGGATCAGAAAAATGATCGCGAAAAACAGAACAATCGCGGCGCCAACCCAAAGGCCCAGGTTGTCGGGCACTTCGATAAAATTCGGATTTTGTGCAAACAGCAGGGTCGCGGCGGGTGACATGTGCAAATTTCCTGAGGACATTGAGCCGGCCACGGAGTGCGCCGGCGAGTAACGCTATTATGGAGTGACAGCGCGCAACGGGCAACCTCGCGTTTAGCGGCCGGACTTGTTCGGCGTTCGCACTGTTCAAGGCCAGCCGCGAAGCGGTTCATTCAAATCATTCAATCCAGCCGCCGCCCAGCACCCGATTTCCATCGTAGCACACGGCGGCTTGGCCGGGTGCGACGCCGTAGCGCGGTTCGTCAAATTGCACGCGGATGCGGTTATTGGCCTGCGGTTCAACGGTGGCCGGCGTGGCGGTGCTGTTGTAGCGAATCTGCACGAGAGCACGGAACGGTTCTGTCGGCGGATCGACGAGCCAATTTACGCGATCGGCAGTTAATTCACTTCGGGCAAGTTCTTCTCGCTTGCCGATGACAACGCGGCGCGTATTGGCTTCGATGTGCGTTACATAAAACGGCTCGCCCATGGCGACGCCGAGGCCTTTTCGCTGGCCGATCGTGAAGCCTTCGATGCCGGGATGCGCGCCGACGATGGTGCCATCCGTCAAAACGATTTCGCCCGCGGTGTTCACATCTTCGACGGCCGTGTCGCTGCTCATGGCGCGGCGGCGGCGAACGAAATCGGCGTGATCGCCGCTGGCCACAAAGCAAATTTCCTGGCTGTCGCGCTTGTCGGCCACGCGCAGGTGCAGCTCATGCGCGAGTGCGCGGATTTCTGATTTGCGATAACCGCCCAGCGGCAGCAGCATACGTGGCAGATAATCGCGGGCGACGCCAAACAGCACGTACGATTGGTCTTTGGTGTGGTCGATGCCGCGGAGGAGCGCGGGGTGGATGTTCGGCGCTGCCCCCGGCGACTCGCCGGGGGCTGAATCGAGGCGGCGCATAGTGGCCCGTGGCGACGAAATCGGCGCCGACACTGTCGGCATATTCGAACAGTTTGCCGAATTTAAGCCAGTTGTTGCACATCACACACGGATTCGGCGTGCGGGCGGCAGTGTATTCGGCGACGAAGTAATCGATGATGCGGGCAAAATCGTCGCTCAAATTCAGCGCGTAAAATGGAATCTCGAGCGACTGCGCCACGCGGCGTGCATCTTCCGCATCGGAAGCGCTGCAGCATCCCTGCTTGTGATCGGCACGCGATGTGACGATCGGCAGTGAGTGCGTCACTTCCCAATCAGAGCCGCGCCCGTAAGGAAGCGGTGCCTGAACGGGTGACGTCGATTCGCATGCCAACTCCGGCTCGCCATGGCGCATAAATACGCCGATCACGTCATGCCCAGCGCGCACCAGCAGCGCTGCCGACACGCTGCTGTCGACTCCGCCGGACATCGCCATGACAATTCGCGCCACAGTTCACCTCGACACACACAGTCTACTTGCCCATTGCAAAGCTCGACAAGGCAATAGACGGCGATTACCCATCGTGTTCGTCGCCTTTCCCCGCGAGCCGTTACGGACGCGATTTGGACACCAAACGCTGGACGGCCATCCGCAACGTCGCGCGCTCGCCAGCAACTTCATCACCTTGATCGGGAAGCGCCATAAGATCGCTTAAAAGTGAGACATCGTCGAGCGTGCCAAGTTCGCCGATTGCTTCCATCGCCTTGATCCGAGCCGCTGGATTGGCATCGGCAAGCATCGTGCGAATGGGATCCAAGTTGATATCGCGGGCCGTATTAAAAACTGAAAACAATCGATCGGCGACGAGGTCGCACGCACCGGCTTTCACGCGTTCGATCCATGCTCGCATTGCGTAGCGATTTAAATTCGGATGGCCAGACGCCAATGCTTTTCCCACCAAAAAATGATCGGTTGTTTTTGGATCGGTTAACCGTTTGAACTGCTGCCGCAGTTTCTTGTTGCGAACGCGCGATCGTCGCCCCTGAAAAAGGCGATCGACCGCAACCATCATCGGTTCCATTACAATATCTGGGATGCGGCGCATCCTCCCCACGAACTTGCTGAGTTTCGATCGGAAAGAGCGACTCAATTCAGCCTGTAATGATTCGTTCTCGTGAGCACCACGCGAGTCATCAATAGGCTCGCTGGACAGTTCTTCGTCGACCAGAGGCATCGGTCCGTACATTCGATTGACGATCGTTGCAACTCGCTGCTTCACGTCAAAGATGCTCTTTGTGCTGCTCACACGCCCTGGCCACAAATGATGGTGCACGAGCACTGCCCGACCGTTGAATGTGACTTCCATTGGAAGCGGGAATCGGGCTGGCGCTTGGGCATCGGGCGCATCGCGGTACCGTCGAAGCAAGTAATCGAGCAACTGGATCTGCATCTGGCGATATTGATCGTCGGCATGCTCGGCATGCAACAGTCGTTCTCGCCGTAGTTGCCAGTCTTCGTAAAGCGATCGCTGTTCGGACGTGATGACCATCGGAACGTCATTCCGATTCTGTGCCCAGAATTTGCTGCAACTTGGCGAGCGAGCGCGTTAGCATCACACGGACCGCGCCGTCGGTTTTGCCGAGGCGCTCGGCGATTTCTTTGGAGGGCAAATTTTCCAAGTAACGTAGCCGCAACGCTTCGCGGTGTTCTTCCGGCAGTTTTTCGAGTGCCGCCAACAGCCGCATTTGTTTTTGATCGCGCGAGAAGGCCATGCTCGCGGACGTCATGCTGGCTACGAGCAAATTAATGAGTCCGGGTCGCGAAGTGCTGGAGCTGCCTCCGCCACCGGCATTAAGTGAAACTTCGCGCGCGGCATCGCGTTTCTGACTGCCGAAGAATCGACGGTGTGCATCGATGATGCGCCGCTCGGCCACCTGGCACAGCCAGTTGAACGGGTCGCGTTCTTTCAAATCGACTTCACCCAGCGAACGCACCGCTTCCGCGCTAACCTCTTGATACAAATCTTCCGGCTCGAGCTTTCGCCGCAATGCGGAGCCCAAACGGCGATCGATGAACGCCATGAGTTGCGGCTGCCGAGTGCGCAGAAAATCGGCCAGCGCTTGCGGCTCGCCCGAACGTACGCGAGCGATCAACGCTTCATCGGCCTTCGCGCTATCGTCGATCGACATGCATCACCAAGTAGAAACCATGAGGCCGCTAACGCACACGCATTTCATCGGCCAACGCTGGTTATCCTACACGGCTTTGAGGCCATCGCAAACTGGCTGGCAATTTGACCGAAATTGGCGACTGGTTCAAATACTGCTGGCCAGCGATTTCTCGTAATCGGCAACCAGGTAACGCTTTCCCTTCGCGACGACGCGGTGTCCCTCTGCCTTAAGTTTCTTGCGCAGCTCCGCAATTCCACCGGGGTATTTCGGATTCAACTCGCCGCCGGTTTTGAGCGTTCGCCAGTACGGCGTGATGTTTTTCTTCCCCTCGGCCGCCGATTCTTCCGCAGCGTGCGCGGCGATCCAGGCGAAAATGCCCGTCGTGATGGGACAGGCCAAAGTCACTTTGTGTTTTTTGGCAAGCGCGCCGCGGATTTCGCTGATCGTCAGCAGCTTGCCATGTGGCACGCGGCGCATGATGGCATTCACTTCAACTGGTGCGGGAATGACCATGGTGCCAGTCCCCCAGCGCTTGGTCATCTTGCCGCTGATGCGACCGGTCTTCGGCAAGCCTTTACTATCGGCGAGCTTTTCCCGCCAGGATTTTTTCTTGGGCATTGTCGCGCTTCGTATTCGTGTTCACTTTCCCGGCAAAAGCTCAATCATCCAATCGCCGCCGAATTCCACGTCGTCGGGCTCGAGACCCGGCAAGCCGCTCTTGGAATACTTGCCGCCGGTACTGGTGTCGTAGCTCACATAGACGCCTTTGGTTTGGTGCGGGCGGAAATCGAGGCAGACCCAAAACTCTTTGGGCACTTCCACCGGTTTTGCAAAGCGAACGGGCACCCATTGTTCGTTGCCACGATTAAACGACGAGTAAGGCGCCATCTGCGTGCTGAGCACTTCCTTGCCATCGGAACTCAGAAAGTAGATCAGAAACTTTTCCTTCGGCGGCTGAGCCACGCCGTAACGTGAGCCGTGAATACGGATGCCGCCAATCTTTTGCTTATCCTCCGGCAGCGTGAATTTGATCAACTCGCCCGATCCTCCGAGGCTCTTTTTGCCATCGGCCGTGCCATCGTTGTATTTGAGGCCGCTCTCTTCAGGCTTGGACGTTGCCGGCGCAGATTTCGCATCGACATTGTCGGCAGCATGCAGATTCCAGGCGATGCAGGCCGAAAGAAGACATCCGCCGATCAAGTATAGACTAGCGTGTGGCATGGGATCCTCCTTGCCGAAGGTTAGAAAGCGAAACAAATGAAATGCAGTCGCATCTATTTTGGGCGAGTGCAAATCGCAACGTCAACTATTTGACGAGCGAGAACGCAGTATCGTTAGGGCTGCTTTGGACGATCGAGCACGACGATGAGAAATGTCGCAATGGGGCCGAGCAGCAGCGAGATCAGCCACCAATTCAGGCCGCTGCGGTTTTTCGCTTGCGCCAGCCCAGCGTTGATCAGCGCGAGGGTCAGCCAGCCGACGCCATAACCGCGGGCTTCGCTGGTGACGTAAACCGTTTCGGCCAGAACAGACATCATCGTATGCATACGGTTTCCTTCGAGGGATCAGGCTAACGCTTTGCCGCAGTTGTCGCAGAACTTGGCATCGGGGTCGTTTAACTCGCCGCACGCAGCACATGGTTTGGATTTCGCCAGCGGTGCGCCGCAGCTTTTGCAGAACTTGGCTGACTCTTCGTTGTCGGTGTTGCATTTGTGGCAGCGGACAATCCGTGCGCTGCCGGCTGATGCGGCGCCGCGAAATCCTTCTCCGACTGCGGTGGCCAGATTGCGCACCGATTCTTTCGTGCCCTGGGCCACGTAGTTCACAACATCGGTTCCGACGGGCGTGACTTCATTGGCCACATAGCGTGTGACGGCGCCAAGATACGCGAACCGGCTGATGCTGAGACCAATGCCCACCAGCGGCAGCCCGACGAACGCGCACCAAAACTGTCGTGGCGGCTCCATTCCGCCGAACGCGCTGAAAAAAGCTGATCATGCCGACGATCGTAAAAATGGCGCCGATAAGCACCATCGCTGGCCCGAGGACGCGCAGCAAATCGCGGAAGCCGGTTTGCTCGGGACCGTCGGGATTCAATTGGCTGGGCATAGTCGGCCTCACGGAGCGAGTGGACGACGTAAAAACTCCCATGATACCAAAAAAGCAGGTATGCGGAGAGATATTCGTCGGCCGGATGCTAATCTTGCGGCCGTTTTTTCGCGTCGGCTTGTTGCCGCTGCTTGTGACGCTCGATGAGCTTTTGGATTTTCGCGTCATCCTTGGCGTCGTCGCCCGCTTCGACTGGAATGTTGGCTGGGAGGATGATGAATAACCGCGGCAGATCGACATGCCCGCCGGTCCAAATATCGAGCTGAGCGGTGAAGTTGCCGCCGATGACTTTTCCGTCTTTGATTTCCTGTCCGGCCAGCGGCGTTGCGTACAGTTTCCAATCGGCGGCGATGCCACGCGGTGCTTTGTCCCACGGCGAGCTGGCTTGTCCCTCGCCCGAGCGCAGCACGATCTTTTGATTTGTCCCTGGCAGCTTCGCATAGGCTTTCAGGAATTCATCAAGCTTGTCGCTATCGCCAGCGAAAAAGAAAACGTCAGACCAGTTCACAAAGAAACCGTGAACTCGCTCCGGCCGGTTGACGAGTTCTTTGAGGCCCTCCGGCCAGCTATCTGCGCCGAACACCGGCCTATCGTTGGGATGATCGGCGCCGAGGCCGAAGGCGATCTTGGGCACGAGCGACATAACGAGCGCGGCGACTACTGCGAGGCTTCGCCACTGGCTGTATCGCTGATCCGTCATATCACCTACTCACGGCTCACTTGCCTGAAATCGCCTTGGCCTTCTCGACGATTCTAACAAACTCTGCCCGATAATTCGCGTCGGAACGTTTCTCGTTGTCGACTTGACCAGCCTTCGCCAGTTCCAGAGCGGCCGCCAGCGTGGCGTCGCCTTTGAACTGCGAATCGCGGAGGATCATGCCGAACAGGGCCACGGCGGAGGCGAATTGGAAATCGGCCGAAGCCTGACCGAATTTCTTGCCGGCATCTTTCACCGGCGTTTGCATCAGCGTGCTCTTCTCGCCGTCGGGCTGTTTGTAGCGAAGCTTGAGCGTGAACAGCTCGCCCGATTTGGCGGCATCGGTGATTTCGGCCGGTTTCAAATATCGCAGTGGATCGACTTCGGGAGAAGTTTCTTTTTCGCCATCGGTAAGGACAATACGACGTTTTTCCGCTGTCGCATCCGCTGCTTCGTCCGCCTTCCACTTTCCGCCTTCCGCCTTCTCCTCATTCACCGCTTTCTGCACCGGCACAATCTCATACAGTGCCGTCACCGTGTGCCCCGCGCCAATTTCGCCGGCGTCTTTCTTGTCGTCGTTGAAATCTTCTTTCGCCAGCATCCGCTTTTCGTAACCGACGAGCCGATAGCCGGCGACTTCCAGCGGATTGAACTCGACCTGAATTTTCACGTCCTTGGCAATGGTTACCAGCGTGCCGCCCATTTGCTCGACGAGCACTTTCTTGGCTTCCTGCAGATCGTCGATGTACGCGTTGTTACCGTTGCCTTTGTCGGCCAGCTTTTGCATCGTGGAATCTTTCAGGTTGCCGTAACCGAAGCCCAGCGTGGTCAAAAACACGCCGGTCTTCGCCTTCTCTTGGATCAGTCGCACGAGCTCATCTTGATTGGTGATGCCGACGTTGAAATCGCCATCGGTCGCCAGAATCACGCGGTTCACGCCACCTTTCAAAAAATTCTGCGAGGCGATTTCGTACGCGAGCTCAATGCCCTGGCCACCATTCGTGGAACCGCCGGCTCGCAAGCGTTCGATGGCATCGATGATCTTGTCTTGATCGGTGCCGAGCGTGCTGGGCAGCACCAGCCCGGAGTTGCCGGCGTACACCACGATCGCCACGTGGTCGTTCTCGCCCAACTGCTTGGTCAAGAGCTTGAGCGATTCCTGCACCAGCGGCAGCTTGTTGGGCTGCTCCATCGAGCCGGACACATCGATCAAGAACACCAGGTTCGACGGCGGCCGTTTGTCGGCGGCAATTTCGCGCCCCTTGAGGCCGATGCGCACCAGCCGATGGTCCGGCATCCACGGGCAACTGGCCACTTCGGTGGTGACGGAAAACGGCTTGTCTCCCTCCGGTTGCGGATAATCGTAGCGGAAGTAATTGATGAACTCTTCAATCCGCACCGCGCCCGGCGGCGGCAGCGTGTTTTGCTCCATCAGGAACCGACGGACGTTCGAATAGCTGGCCGTATCGACATCGATGGAAAACGTGGAGAGCGGGTTTTCGACCGCCGTGAGAAACGGATTTTCGACGAAGTGGTCGTAGGATTCGGTGTTGAAATCGGATTCCGCTCGGCCGCCGACTCGTTGCTCGCCCAACGGAACATTAAGGCCGCCCACAAAGGCTGTGTTATCAGCACCCTTAACTTCTTGCACGACACCTGTCGATATACCGTACCATCTCCGCTGATTTTCGTAATTGAGCAAACCCAATGCGACACTCTTTAAATCGTTCGCAGCTTGGCTCCCATCTTGCTTCGGCTGCATCCCAGCCAGCATCACGCCGGGGCCCGGTCCATCAACGCCAGGGCCGGGATGCCTCAACATTTGCGCGGGCGGTAGCACGTTGGTGCGGTGATCGTGATACGCATAAGTATCCGTCATCGACAGCCTTCCGTTCGTGATTGTCGTTGCGCCGGTGTAAGTGTTGATGCCGGCCACTACGGGCCGTGGAAGTACCTTGTCAGAAGCTGAGCTTGAAAGGGGCGTGGTATTGACATTGAATCCCAGCGAGGATGTGTTCGCACCGCTGAGTGCAAGCGTGCCGCCGTTTACGGTCATTGGCGACCGTTCACCGCCAGTTTTTCCAATGGTGTAATTTGTCGGGCCGCTCGTTTCATACACCGGTTTGCAAATCGTGTAGCAAATCTCTTTGCTTTTACTTTCGTAGATCGGCGTTGTGCTGAAGAAAATCGCATCGCCGGAAGTTTTTGCCCAGGCGTTCGTTTGCTGGCCATCGCCCACAAGCCACGGGCATGGAATCGAGTTGAATCTTGTCGCCGCCTAAGTTGTCGCCCCAAGCGGTTGGTGGCGCAACAGCGCGGGCCCAATTCAAAGCGAGTTGCTGCGAAGTCGCCGGATCAGTTGCTTGCGATTGATTTGGATCGGTCACGGCCAGCGCCCAATCGATGGCGTGGCTCAACCCTTCGCCTTTGGTGACTTCCTGGTTCGTGGAAGAAGTGATTCCGCGGACGGCCCATCCAGCGGCCGCTGCAAGCAGCAGCGAGGCAGCCAAAGCGGCAAGCCATGCAACTGGTCGTCGGAACTTTTCTTCCGCCTTCCGCTTTCCGCCTTCCGCCTTCAAAACGGTTTCCCTCTGTCCAGCCGTT
Source organism: Pirellulales bacterium (assembly GCA_963773875.1). Lineage (GTDB taxonomy): Bacteria > Planctomycetota > Planctomycetia > Pirellulales > JADZDJ01 > CAVTYH01. Next base: position 388,579 of record CAVZCV010000021.1, on the reverse strand, counting down.
AGCGCCGGCAACGGCTCAGCTTTCAGCGCTGCGGATATCTGCTCGGTGGCTGCGCGAATTTCCGCCACCAGCGCCGCCGCTTCGGGATTGGCTTCGAGTTCGGAATCAATCGATTGCCGCTCGGTATCGTCAAGTTCGCCGACCACGTAGGCCGTATATTTCGGATCGTCGGGATTAAAAGTCATGTTTATGTCCCTTGTCATTTGTCATTTGTCATTTGTTCTTTGCCAATTGCTTAATGCGGCTTCGCTTACTATGAATTGCTGGCCGCCAACCGCTCTCGGAGTTGTTTTACCGCCACGTGCAGCAGGTAACCGACGTTGCTTCCGGAGAGGCCCGTCACTTCGGCGATTTCGCGGTAGCTGAGGCCGTCTTGAAATTTCAAGCGCACAACCTCCTGCTGATTTCGCGGCAAGTCGGCAAGCAAACGCAGCAGTTGGTTTTCCATTTCCTGCTGTTCCATCGCCGCCGGCTGAATCGGCAGCGGGCATTCGCAGACCGCGGCCTGGCCGTCGTCCAACGTTTTCATGTGATTCTCCTTCCGCACAATGTCGAGCGCCCGTCGGCGTGTGACTGTGTACAACCACGCCTGCACGTTGTTCGGGCGGTCGCCGTTCTGGTTGTGCAAGCGCAAAAACGCATCCTGCACCACGTCGCGCGCTTGTTCCACGTCGCCCGTGATGCCAGCGGCATATCGGACGAGCGGACCTTCGTAGCGGCAGACGATGCTGGAAAACCACTCGCCGTTTTGCGAGTCCGTGTGTGGCATGATTTGCGTTTGTGGCCGACCGCTTGCCCGGCCATAATTGAGACGAGGCTTCGCCGAATATCTTAGACGAACCGGCGTCAAATTCGTTTCACGAATGACAGCACCCGCTAAAACGCCCAGAAGAATCGCTATTATTGGCGGTGGAATTTCGGGCTTGGCGGCGGCGCACAAGGCGATCGAACTTGAGCCTATCGCGGAAGTTAAGCTATTTGAAGCCAGTCCGCACGTCGGCGGCATTCTCCGGACGATTCGGCAGGACGGATTCTTGATCGAAGCCAGCGCCGACAGCTTTATCACCAATGTGCCGGCCGCCATCGATCTGTGCCGACGGATTGGGTTTGCGGACCAATTGATTCCAACTGACCCCGAGCATCGTGGCGCGATGGTGGTTTGCCGTGGCAAGCTGGAGCGTGTGCCGGATGGATTTGTACTGATGGCGCCGCGGCGTATGCGACCGGTTTTACGTTCGCCGATTCTGAGCATGCAGGGCAAGCTCCGCTTGGCCGCGGAGCGTTTTGTGCCGCCGCGAAACGATTCGGGCGATGAAAGTTTGGCATCGTTCGGGCGACGGCGGTTGGGCGATGAAGTGTTTGAGCGGTTGGTGCAGCCGCTGATCGGTGGAATTTATACCGCGGATCCGGAGAAGCTTAGTTTGGCGGCAACATTGCCGCGATACTTGGAGATGGAACGGCAGTACGGCAGCTTAATTCGCGCCGCAAGACGTGCGCGCATTTCGCCCCCGGCGAGTCGCCGGGGGAATCCGCGCCGCATTCCGATGACGACAGCGGCGCTCGCTACAGCATGTTTGTTGCCCCGCGCGAGGGACTTACGAGTTTGGTCGGAGCGATTGCCGCGCGATTGCCGGCGGACACAATCCAAGTGAACTCGGCGGCGGATCGAATCGAAAGATCCGGAAATCGCTGGCGAATATATAGTCCGATCGTCCCGGTCAGAGGCGTTTATCCGGCGAGGAAAGTCCGAGGCATTCCTCCGACCGGGACGGTCGGACTATATGATGAGTTCGACGGCGTCATTATCGCTACGCCTTCCCCGGCGGCGGCGAAGCTTTTGCAATCGATCGATGCAACGCTTGCCGGCGAATTATCGGCCATCGAACATGCTGGCTCCGCTATCGTTGTGCTGGGCTACGATCGTGCGCAAATCGAACACCCGCTCGATAGCTTTGGCTTCGTCGTGCCGGCAATCGAAAAGCGGCGAATTTTATCGGCCAGTTTTTCGAGCGTGAAATTTCCCGGTCGCGCACCGCCCGGGAAAGTATTGATTCGAGTATTTTTCGGCGGAGCGCTGCAGCCGGAGATGCTTGATCTATCCGACGATGAGCTGCGACGTGTCGCTGAAGAAGAACTCGCCAATTTGTTGGGCATTCGCGGGGCGTCATGCCTATCAATGATCTTCCGCTGGCAGAAAGCGATGCCGCAGTATCATCTAGGGCATTTGGATCGGTTGCGACTTATCAACGATCGGTTGGCACCGTTGCCGGGACTAGCGCTAGCCGGAAACGCATATGAAGGCGTCGGCATTCCGACGTGTATTCGCAGCGGGGAGTCAGCGGCGGAAAGCGTGTTTGAGTTCGTTCGCCAAAAGCACACAAGCCCAGGGGTTGCAACCCCTGGGCTTGGAGAGTGAGTTCGGTATGCAAAATCGGGGCGGCCTTACTTCTTTGCAGCGCCCTTGGCCGGAGCAGCGGCGGCGGCTTTCGCGGGAGCAGCGCCTTTGGCAGCGGCAGCACCAGCGGCTGGAGCGGCGGCAGCAGCGTCGCCTTCGCCTTCCTCTTCCTTCTTCTTCTTCTTCTTCTTCATAATCAGCTTGATGACGCGGACTTTGGGCAAGCCCAGCACGCTCATGTTTTCATCCCAGCGCTCCGATTGCTTCAACTGAGCAATGCGTTCGCCACGCTTCAAAACACCACGGGCTTTGCTGCTACCACGACGAATGCGGAGACTTTTATCGATTGTCATGATCCGGAACCAAAGGTCAGTGAATATATAGCCCGACCGTGTCGGTCGGGAATTTAAATCTTGCCGAATCGCTCAATATAAGCGACTTTTCGTGGCTCAACAAGCCTCTTCAAAACTGTAGGGGTGTCCACCGGTAACACGTTGCGATAGAATGCGGTGTTCGGCTGGAATTTAACGCGATAAACCCCATCGTCAGCGATCGGGGCTAAAAGATAAATGCCTGCACCCGACATCGTGATTCTCGGCGCCCGCGAGCATAATTTGCGGAGCGTCGATGTAGTTTTGCCGCGAAATCAGCTGATTTGCCTCACCGGCGTTAGCGGCTCCGGAAAAAGTTCGCTGGCATTCGACACTTTGTACGCCGAAGGGCAACGGCGATACGTCGAAAGTTTATCCAGCTTCGCGCGCAATTTCTTGGGCAAATGCCTAAACCGGAAGTCGATCACATTTCCGGACTTAGTCCTTCGATTTCGATATCACAGAAAACCTCGGGCCAGAATCCGCGCTCGACGGTCGGCACGATCACAGAGATTTACGATTACCTCCGCGTTCTGTTCGCCCGTGTTGGTCAGGGACATTGCCCGCAGTGCCAACGACCGATTACCGCGCAAAGCCGCGATCAAATCATCGAGCGGATTCTGCAGATTCCGGACAAGACGCCGTTTTTGGTACTCGCACCGCTCATTCGAGCCCAGAAGGGTGAGCATCGCGATTTATTCGAGGACTTGCTCAAGCAAGGCTTCATACGGGCGAGGGTCGATGGCAAAGTCGTCCAACTCACCGACGATTTGAAGCTCGATCGGCAAATGCGGCATCACATTCAAGTGGTGATCGATCGGCTTACGGCTGGTCCAACGGTGCGGCCGCGCTTGGCGGAAGCGGTTGAATTGGCGCTGCGACTCGGCGGCGGCGAGTTGATCGTGGCGATCGAAAATGACAAAGAAAAATCGAAAAGGCCGCCAGCCCCCGGTTCTACCGGGAGTCGGGGCGAACGTGAGGACGACGAATTCGCCGAACATCTCCCGGTGGAACCGGGGGCCAACGAATTTTCATTGTCGGCCCACTATGCATGCACGCACTGTGGATTGAGTTTCGAGCCACCCAGCCCGCAACTTTTCAGTTTCAACAGCCCACAAGGGATGTGCAAAGAGTGCGATGGGCTGGGCGAAATCTACAGCTTCGATCCCGAGCGGCTGGTGCCCAACGGCGATTTGTCGTTCGCGCTCGGCGCCATCGAGCTTGTTGGCCCGTGGAAAGATATGGGTCGCTGGCGGCGGCACATTTATCAGGGCGTGGCCGACACGGTCGAACGCCGGATGGAACTGGAACACGGCACGATGCTCGAAACGCCGTGGCGGAAACTCGATCCAGCGCTCCGGCACCTATGGCTGCACGGCACGGGCGAGGAGCACATCACGTTCACCTGGCGTAACGGTCCACATGGAAACAAATACGGCGGGCATTACGAAGGCATCGTACCGCAGCTGTTGTCTAGTTATCGCACCAGCAAGAGCAAGATGCAGCGGCGACAATTAGAAAAATACATGTGCGTGGTTCCTTGCGCCACTTGCGATGGGGCGCGTTTGAATCCGCAAGCCCGCAACGTAATGGTGACGACAGCGAATCCGAAATTTGCCAATCGGCCGCGTCGTTCGTTGCCGGAAGTGTGCCATTTAGCAGTGAGCGACGCGGCGGAGTTTTTCAGCGATCTTGAGCTCGATGCCACGGGCCGGAAAATTGCCGAGGAAGCGCTGAAAGAGATTCGTGGCCGGCTTGGGTTTCTCGTAAATGTGGGCTTGGAATATCTCACGCTCGATCGGACGGCGCCCACGCTTTCCGGCGGGGAATCGCAGCGAATTCGCCTAGCGGGACAAATTGGCTGTGGGCTCGTTGGGGTCTTGTACATTCTCGACGAGCCATCGATCGGCCTGCATCCGCGCGATAATCAGAAACTGCTCGATACATTGCATCAACTTCGCAACAAAGGCAACACGGTCGTTGTCGTCGAACACGATGAAGACACCATGCGGGCCGCCGACACCATCATCGATTTCGGTCCTGGCCCCGGCATCCGCGGCGGCGAAGTCGTGGCCGTCGGTCCGCTGGAAAAGATCCAAAAAGCCGAACGCAGCGTGACCGGACAGTTTTTGAACGGCACACGAAGCATTGAGATTCCCACTCAGCGGCGTTTGAACTCCGACGGTAGCCTGAAAGCCGCTTTGGCAACAAATGGAAATAGCGTAACGTTGGGCCGCAAGAAGAAGCGTGCAGCGGCACCTTCCGGTACGGCCGCCGAGGTGTCATCGAATGGCGATGCAAAAGCGGAAGGCGGCGCGAAATTTTTGCGTATCGTCGGCGCCAAGCACAACAACCTGAAAAACGTGACCGTCGAAATTCCGCTTGGCGCGTTTGTGTGCGTGACAGGCGCCAGCGGCTCGGGAAAAAGCTCGCTGGTCAACGACATTCTGGCCGAAGCGCTCATGCGCGATCTGAACGCCGGCCTCGGCAATCCAGGCGAACATGATCGCATTGAGGGGCTCGAGCATCTCGACAAATTAATCGCTATCGATCAATCGCCGATCGGTCGCACGCCGCGATCGAATCCGGCGACGTACATCAAACTAGCCGACGACATCCGCGATCTTTACACGCGGCTGCCGGAATCGAAAGCGCGTGGCTACAAGCCGGGCCGATTCAGCTTCAACGTGGAAGGCGGGCGCTGTGAAGCTTGCGAGGGCAACGGCTCCAACCGGCTGGAGATGGACTTTCTGGCCGACGTTTGGGTCACATGTCCAGTGTGCAGTGGGCACCGTTTCAATCGCGAGACGCTGCAGATCCGCTTCAAAGGAAAAAACATTGCCGACGTGCTCGAGATGGACGTGCAGCAGGCACTCGTGCACTTCGAGAACGTGCCCGACATCCGCCGCAAGTTGCAAACGCTGCACGACGTGGGCTTGGATTATTTAAAGCTCGGTCAGGCATCGCCAACGCTTTCTGGCGGCGAGGCCCAGCGCATCAAACTGGCGCGTGAGTTGGTGAAAAAAAGCACCGGCCGCACGCTGTATCTCTTGGACGAGCCAACCACCGGGCTGCACTTTGCCGATATCCAAATGCTCTTGAAAGTTCTGCACGATTTAACGGACGCCGGAAATACGGTGCTGGTGGTCGAACACAATTTGGATGTGATTAAGACAGCCGATTGGATTATTGACCTGGGCCCTGAAGGCGGCGCGGGCGGCGGGGAAATTGTGGCGGTCGGTACGCCGGAAGCGGTAGTCAGCGGCCAGCAGTCGTTTGATGGGAATGAAAAGGCCGAAGGCGGAAAGCGGAAGGCGGACCGCGTACGGCTTAACGAGTCAACCGAAAAAGTCTCCCACACCGCGGTCGCGCTGGCGCCCGTCCTCAACGGTCACGCCGCTGCCAAATCAACATCTTCCAAATTTGCCAGAGGAAAAAAACCCGCTGGCGAAATTTTCGGTGACCAAACGATTCGTGTCCGCGGCGCGTGGCAGCACAATTTAAAAGGCGTCGATGTTGAAATTCCACGCGATCAAATGACCGTCTGCTGCGGTCTGAGCGGCTCGGGCAAAAGTTCGCTGGCGATGGACACGATCTATGCCGAAGGCCAGCGGCGATATGTCGAAAGCCTCAGCTCATACGCTCGGCAATTCGTTGGGCAAATGCAGAAACCGAAACTCGATCATATAGAAGGGCTCTCGCCAGCGATTGCCATCGAGCAAAAGAATCTTGGTCACACGCCGCGGTCCACCGTCGGCACCGTGACAGAAATCTACGATTACTTCCGCGTGCTGCTCGCAAGGCTGGGCAAACCGTATTGCCCCGCGTGCAACGTACCGATTGGCACGCAGTCGGCCGATGAGATTATCGAAAAACTGATGGCGGAGCCCGAAGGCACGAAGCTGTACCTGATGGCGCCGCTGGAAGTTCGCGTCGGCGAGAAATATGAAACGCTGTGGGAAGAAATGCGCGCAAGCGGCTATCAACGGATGCGAATCGATGGCGCGACGATTTCCATCGACGATCCGCCCACGATCGATCGCCGCCGCAAGCACGATGTGGAAGTGATTGTCGACCGGATCGCCGTGCGGCCCGATGCCCGCAGTCGAATTGCCGGCAGCGTGGAAACATGTTTGTCGCAAGGCAAAGGTGTGATTCATATCGCTTACCCGGTCGACGATGCGCCGGAACATCGCTGGCGAACGGAAACTCACAGCCAGCATTTTGCCTGCGACCAATGCGGACGCAGTTTCGAGCCGCTTACGCCGCACAGTTTTTCTTTCAACAGTCCGCTGGGCTGGTGCCCGGAGTGCGAAGGGCTAGGCACGCAGCTTGGCGCGAATCCTGTCAGCGCTTATCCGCGATCCAAAGTTGTCGCTCTCAGAAGGCGCAATTGCGTTGTGGCCAACGATCAATAAACCATTGGCCAAAGCAATGCTCGCGGCGCTGTCGAAACAGAGTGGCTTGAGGATCGACGTGCCGCTTGAGCAGCTTTCTGCCCGCGAACGGCGGATTGTCATGCATGGAGCAGGGAACGAATGGATTGATGTCGGCGTCAAAGCGGAAGGCGGCAAGCGGAAGGCAGATGCAGTGCCACAATTTCGCTTTCAATACAAAGGTTTGTACCCGGCGCTCGAGGAGGCGGCTCGGTTATCGCCGACGATGCGCGGTAAACTCGATCATTTGGTTGACGATGTCGAATGTTCCGTCTGCGGCGGCACTCGGCTCAACGAATTGGCGGCGGCCGTGCGATTGCGCGACCGCACCATTGACGACATCGGCCGCACGCCACTGGGCAAACTGCTTGAAGACCTCAACGCCTGGGAGCCCAGTGGAAGGGAGAAAAAAATCGCCGCCGATCTGCTGCGTGAAATCCGCAATCGATTGCAATTTTTGGTCGATGTCGGGCTGGAATACTTGACGCTATCTCGCGCTGCTCCAACGCTGTCCGGCGGGGAGGCACAGCGAATTCGCTTGGCCAGCCAGGTTGGCAGCGGCTTGTGCGGCGTGCTGTATGTGCTCGATGAACCGACAATCGGTTTGCATCCGCGCGATAACACGCGTTTGCTCGGCGCTGCAAAAGCTTCGCGATTTAGGCAACACGCTGTTAGTTGTGGAGCACGATCGCGAAGTCGTCGCCAATGCCGACCAATTGCTCGACTTTGGCCCCGGCGCTGGCGAGTTTGGCGGCCAAATCGTCGCCCGCGGCACGCCGCAACAAATTAAGAAGTCACGCACGTCGGTTACCGGCCCGTATTTGAGCGGCAAAAAAGCGATTGCCGTCCCGACAAATCGAAGGATTGCCAGTGCGGAGCGCGCGGCGGCGAGTGCGGAATCGAGGAGCGGCAAGCGAAATCGAAAGAATAACTCCGATCCCGGCACGCCGAACTCCATGCTGCCGGCGACTCGAAATCATTGGTGCACGACACAACAATCTTCGAAATATCAACGTGCGGATCCCGCTGACCACGCTCACCGCTGTCACGGGCGTGAGCGGCTCGGGAAAAAGTTCGCTTGTCGAAGATATTCTATACAAGTCGCTGGCGAAGACGTTGCATCGGGCGGGCGAAATCGCCGGGGTGCACGATGAGATCCGCGGCATCGAACACATCAACAAAGTCATTCGAGTCGATCAGCAGCCGCTGGGCAACACGCCCACGAGCAATCCTGCCACATATACCGGCGTATTCGAACTCATACGCATGTTGTTCTCACAATTGCCGGAAGCGAAAGTGCGCGGATACGCGCCACGGCGATTCAGTTTCAACACGCCCGGCGGCCGCTGCGAAGCTTGCGAAGGAAACGGCGAAAAGCGCATTGAAATGCATTTTCTGCCCGACGTATGGGTCGAGTGCGAAGTCTGCCGCGGCCGGCGATACAATCCAGAGACGCTGGCGGTTACCTACCACGGCCAATCGATTGCAGACGTGCTGGAAATGTCGTGCGGCAGGGCACTCAAGCTGTTCGAAAACATTCCAAAGATCCGCCGGATTCTACAAACGCTGTGTGATGTCGGACTGGATTATTTGCGACTTGGCCAACCCGCTCACACCTTGTCCGGTGGAGAGGCGCAGCGCGTGAAGTTGGCGGCCGAACTGGCTCGACCTGATACCGGCCGCACATTGTACTTGCTCGACGAACCAACAACCGGCTTGCATTTCGAAGACCTGTCAAAATTGTTAGACGTGCTTCATCGGCTCGTCGATCTGGGCAACACGGTGGTCGTGATCGAGCACAACCTCGACGTGATCAAAACCGCCGATTGGATCATTGATATGGGGCCTGAAGCCGGGGAAGGTGGCGGGTATGTCGTGGCGGTCGGCACGCCGGAGGATGTCGTTGGAAGCGCGGAGTCCGGAGTGCGGAATGCGGAGTCAGGAGAATCTGGTCGCCGCCGCTATTCCAAACTCTTCACTCCGAACTCCGCACCGGCTGTCTCTCACACTGCCACCGCTCTCGCGCCCGTCCTCGCCGCGGGCCCATACGTCAAACACAAGATTCACGACTTTGCCGCGGTGGAAGCCAAGCGTGTGGGCGACTTGAACATCACCGAGGTCGGACACACTGCGAAAATGCCGTGGGAAACGGATGGACGCCGCTGGCACACTGTCGATCGAGTCGGCCGCAATGGCGAGCCGTGCAAATGGGACGGGAAAATTTTGGAGCGCGTGGTCGATCGCGTCCACGAATTGGGCGAGTTCAGCCCGACAAATTGGAACGACCGCAGCGTCGTTGAGATTTGCGCCAGCGCAAAACCGATGGCTGGTTCTTGCATGCCATCACTGGCGAGCAATGGCTGTTGAAGCTCAAATTCCGCGTGGCAAAATCAACGTTCAACCGCGAAAATCTAATCAATCAGCTCGGCATGCAACCGTTGAACGAAATGCACGATTTACCAGTTTACGGCACTGACAAACGTGTGAAAGTAAAAACGCTGCGTGGGCCATGGCAAGAAATCGAAATGCGAGTGCACTCGCTGTCTGAAATCGATCATCCCGAGTTTTGGAAGTTCATCGAACAAGCCGTGGCGGGCTTCAAAAAAATCACCGAGCGAGTGCAGCAGGACCCGGAATCGATCATGCCGTGGACTGTGCTCGGACGCAAATGGCATCTGCTGCGAAAAGGTTTTCCGCCGGGAAAGAAAATTGCCTGGGAGGCGGAAGTTTTGGAAGAGCTGCTAGAAATGTTGGCCGCCGCCGCTCCGGAAGCGCAGACGCTTTGGAACCACAGTCAGGTTGTGAATATTCTTCACCCCAAGCAGCGTGAACCTTGGGCGCGCGTGGCGACAAAGAAGCCGGCGCGGATCGAAGTCGCGCTCGTCGGTCCGAAAGGCCGCTTTGCAATGGGGCGAGTTGCTGATTTGGGGCATGAGCCGGAATTCGACGCCACACGACCGGATCTGGACATCATCAAGCTCCACTTCCGCAACGAGGAAGATTTGCACTGCGGCGATTTGGTGGGGCTGCTCAAAGAGCACGCAGCGACGATTCGGCAAGCGGAGGAAACGCTGCCGCTATTGCGCAAGAAGCAACTATTGTCGACAAATTAATCCATCGATATGTCCACACAACTTTTACCGCCGAGTTTTCTATTCCGTTTCGCCGTGCCATGCATTTATTCGCCGGCGGTGTGGTCCGCCAAAGGAATTGAACTAAGCGACGAATACTTATTGCCTAGCCTTGCGGAACTAGACGATGCGCCGCGGCAGGGCATCGTGAAGTTTGCCTGGAGTGAGCAGGGTCTGTCGTTCTCCATGACTGCTATCGGCAAGAAACAGCCGCCGTGGTGTCGCGAAAATCGGATGGAAGACAGCGACGGGTTTTATGTATGGATCGACACACGCGATACGCACAACATTCACCGCGCGAGTCGTTTCTGCCATCAGTTCGTATTTCTTCCTGCCGGCGGCGGTCATCGACAGGAGGAGCCGATCGCCGAGCTTTTGCCAATCAACAGGGCACGCGAAAATCCACATCCTCCGAAACGCGGCGCCGTTCGCGCGTTCACACACAAAATCGAGGACGGCTATCGCCTTGACGGACACATCCCAGCGGCGACGCTAACCGGCTGGGACCCCGTGGAGCATCCCAAACTCGGTTTCCACTGGGCGCTCATCGATCGTGAACTTGGCGAGCACACCTTCTGCTGTCCTCCGGGATTGCCGTATAGGGAAGATCCCAGCGTGTGGGGAACACTCGATTTGGTCCGATAGCGCCGTTCCCGCTAGCCGCCCGCTTGCTTCTTGGCATACTCATCGGCTCGGCGTTGCAATTCGTCAGATGAAACATCTTCCACGTGCGTGGCGATCCACCACATGTTCCCTGCGGGATCTTTTACGCCGCCGTGGCGGTCGCCATAAAACTGCGTTGTCGGCTCGCTGATAGAAATCCCTCCCGCAGCGATGGCCCGCTTGTACATGGAATCGACGTCGTCAACATACAAATACAGCACTGCCGGAATGGCCTGTGCTTTGTCGTGCACATCAGCCACCATGACCTTCGAATCGCCGACTTGTACTTCTGCATGAGCAATCTTGCCGTCTGGCCGGAGCATCTCTTTGGACGTGGCGTCAAAGGCCCGTTTCAGAAATTCGATTACCTTGCCGGCGCCATCGACCGTAAGATAGGGCGTGACGGTGTGATATCCCTCCGGAATCGGTTTAACAGCCATATCGGCTCCTTTCTTTATATGTTTGGTGGAGAGCCAATGATTACCGGGCATTGATTTTATCAGCGCGCGGGCGGAAACTCGAATTGGCTGTTCGTGGGGAGGGCGATTTGCTTTACGCGGTTTTTGGTTGTTGCGCGAAGCCGCAGCGACTGGTTCCGGAGTGCTGACCCGCAGACATCATGATTGCCCGTCGATCTATTAGTTGGCCAATCGCGCTTGGTGTCGTGCTCATTGTGCTGGTCGTTGCGCTAACGGTGGGTTGGATCGTCGTCAGCACTTCCGCGGCACTGGGGTCGGAACATTCAGCGGTTTATTGGGTGCTGCTTGGCGTTGGAACGGCGTTCTTTGTCGTGGTCCTCGTGGGAGTGGTCCTGTATCTGATCCTTTCCGTCAAAGCAATTCGCCTCAACCAGCGGCAATCGAATTTCATCGACGCCGTGTCGCATGAGCTGAAAAGTCCCATTGCATCGCTCAAACTTTATCTGCAAACACTAACGCGGCATCATGTCACACCGGAACAGCAGGCCGACTTTCAGCGCTTCATGCTCGATGACGTGCAACGGCTCGATCGATTGATCGATCATTTGCTCGAAGCCGCGCGAGTTGATCAAATTCCGAGCATAAACGATGCGGAAAATGTGGCGCTCGATGAATTGGTTACCCGCACAGCGCGACAGACTTGTGAGCAGTACCGGCTGCCACACGAGACGATCCAACTGCGGCTCGAACCGGTTTTGGTGCATGCGCGGCCAGCCGATTTGGAAATCGTCTTTCGCAATTTGCTCGACAACGCAATCAAATACTCCGGCGAAAAGCCGGAAGTTGACGTTGAAACCCACAGCGATGGGAACGGTCAAGTGATCGCTCGTATCGGCGATAACGGTCCCGGCATTCCTGCCAAATTGCGGCGTAAGATTTTCGGTCGCTTCGTACGTTTGGGTAGCGAACTGGAACGTAAAACCGTTGGCACCGGGCTCGGGCTGTACATTGTGCGAACGCTCGTAAAGCGTCTCGGTGGTACAATCCAAGTGCGCAGCCAGCCCTCCGGAAAAGGTACGGTATTCGAAGTTGCACTGCCTGCGGCAACATCTTAGCAACGCATGAAACACATTCTCGTCGTTGAAGATGAATCGCACTTGGCGATCGGGATCAAGTACAATCTCGAAGCTGAAGGGTATCTTGTGACAACAGTAAGCGACGGGCCGGCGGCGCTAAAAGTTTACGGCGACAATCCGGCGTCGGTCGATTTGATCGTGCTCGACCTGATGCTCCCCGGGATGAGCGGTTATGCGGTTTGCGAATCGATTCGCGCCCAGAGCGGCGATGTGCCCATCTTAATGCTCTCGGCCCGCACGCTTACTGAAGATCGTATCCGGGGCTTCGACGCCGGAACCGATGTCTATTTGCAAAAGCCGTTCGATTTGGAAGAGCTGCTGAGCATGGTGCGTAATCTGTTGGCTCGGCGCCGCCGCGAGCCGAACGCAGTAACTATCGAACCGAGGAAAAATAATTTTATGCCCAGCTCGGTGTATCAATTCGCCGACGGACGGGTGGAAGTGAATTTTGATACGTATCAGGTATCAGTCGAGGGGAGCAGCGTACGGCTGACCGCGCTCGAAATGAAACTGCTGCGATATTTCATCGAGCACGAAGGCTCCGTCGTCACGCGGGCTCAATTGCTGGAAAACGTTTGGGGCATGTCACACAGTCCGACGACGCGCACCGGTGGATAATTTCATCGTGAACTTGAGGAAATACTTTGAGATTGATCCATCGCAGCCGAAGCACTTTCTGAGCGTGCGTGGCACCGGCTATCGATTTGTTGGTGCAACAGAAACCAACCTCGGCGAAGCGGCCAGCTAGAGCACTCGTCGCCGCGTACGGCGGAACAATCCGCACATTCGCTATGCACTGATTTAAACCTGCCCGTTCTAATAAGAAAAATCGGTGCGCGTGGGTTTCACATTCACTTAGCAATACACCGATTGCGATGAATAAATAGCCGGGAGCAAATAGGAAGTTTGCCTCAGCTCGAACGATTGATCGGTGCTGAGCAAGGGGATGTAACGCGTCGATCAGTCCATTCTTTTTTCCTTAAGGACCGGAACCGAACGGCCTGACTGCACCTTCGACCGACACCGCAGCGAGGCGGCGCTTCCCTCGTGACCTGGGTGGTCCGCGGCGTTGGATCAAGCGATGGTGCGTGCCGGCTGGCGGTTCCGGCCTTTTTTGTTTGACGTTATGTGTGGGTCAGTTGCGAGTAAGCTCACTGCAAAACCGGCCGATAGTAGAAAGTAACGCGATCGCCAATTGACTGTCACGCCGCATTAGCAAAAAGATCCGTTGATTCCGGCTGAAACTCTGGGCACAATGAGAGGTGGCGCAAATCCGCCACCGAGCCCAGGCGCAGCGGAGATGGATCATGAACTGCGACGATGTATTCGTCATTCTGACGCGCGGCCCGTTCCCTTCCGGCTCGCCGCAAGACCGTTACGTGGAAGCGCATTTGCAGCGCTGCACCGATTGCCAGCGACTTGCTGAAGCTCTACGGCCGAATGATGACAGCCTGCATGAGCTCGTGGGCCTCGATGAGGGTGGTGCACTCCCCGGATATTGGGGAGAGCCGCTCGGTAGTGTTGGCGATTTGGCAATCTCGCTGACCGGCGCCTCTGGAAAGTCTGGGCTAAAACATTTGACGCCGTGCGCTGTTCAGGCTACTCGCCAGGCGCGGAACTTAAATGTTTGGCAGTTTTCTGCGGCAGTGGCATTAGGCATTGTGGTCGCCGCCGCGCTACGGACGTTGGTCGCCGGACATCCAGCGCGGCCGCTCATTACCGCGACCGTTGAACCTCATGACAGTTTCTACAATTTCGTTGAAACCCGCCGTCCGCCGTCGGCCGTAGACTACGAGGGCACCTCGTTCCAATCTCTGCCCGCGGTTTGTCGGCCTGCCGCGACGAGCAATGGTCAGGAAGCGATCGAGCCGATCCCAAATTCGGAGCTCAACGGACTCAACGGCGCAAAATGCTGCACCGACTGTCATCGTTCGGGCAAAGGAATCCAAATCTCAGACGCGGCAAAATTGCGGATTGCCCGCCATTGCAGCGCCTGTCATGAGGACCGTAACAAGTGACGCTTCCATCGTTACAATCCGAATTTCCGCACAAACGCAGCTGAAATTGCCGGCCGCCCGGTGAGCTTTGCGTCGTGTAGCTTGAAGGCTTCCTAAACGGCAGCTACCATGCAGGTTATCGCGCGTGGGGCACAATGTTTGCATTTCATTTGGCCTCCGTGCGAGCCGGATTTTTGGGCGAGAACAGGCTCTCGAGATATCAGGAATTCTACGGCTATGAAGCGAACATTCGCCATTGTTGCTGTCGTCACATTGCTGGCTGGGGCGACGACCGCCTGTTATGCAGACGACGTACTGCTTGAGCAGATTTACGGGGCCGGAGTCCATGCGTTCAATGCGGGCGACTTTGCCGGGCGCATGCCGCGCTATCGCAGGCGATCAAAGGGGGCACCAATGATCCGCGCGCCTATTATTTTCGCGGCTTGGCGTATTTGCGATTGGGCCGGGAAGAAGAAGCACGAACCGATTTTCAAAAGGGTGCTGAACTTGAATCCGGAGGCAGCGCCGATGTGTATCCGGTCAGCCGTTCGCTCGAACGCATTCAAGGTCCTGCACGACAGCTACTCGAGCAATATCGCTTAGGTGTCCAGGCCATTGCGATGCAGCGTCGCGAGGCGGCCCGCCAGGCGCGGTACCAGCAGCGTGTCGAGGCTGAAAAAAACGTGCTCCGGACGGCCAGACCAAATGAGATGCCGTCCGGTCCAGCATCCGCAATGCCGCAGGCTGAAACACCGAGCGAGAATCCGTTTATCGCGCCGCAAAAAGCCACTCCGCCAGCGATCGATGCTGGTGGTGGTAATGCCAATCCGTTCGATCAAGGCGGAGGAGCCGCCGGAGGCGGGAATCCTTTTGGTGCAGCACCGGCAAAGGCGGGCCCGATGCAACCGGAAGCGCCTTTGGAACAGCCAATCCAAACTCCACCCACTCAAACGACTCCGCCAGCAACGAATGCCAATCCGTTCGGCGAAGCGCCTGCCACTCAACCCAATACTACGACTATGCCGCCTGCTGTGGAGCCTAAAGGCAATACCAATCCGTTTGGGGATGCGGCACCTGGGCCCATGGCTAAGCCAAATCCAACGACTCCTCTAGTGCCTCCGCCTGGCAACCAAACGCCGCCAGCCGCGAATCAGACGCCGGCAAAAGATGCGGCCGATCCATTCGCGGCACCCCCTGCAGGTGCGATGCCGGCGATACCGCCGCAACAGGCAGCCCCGACTCCGCCGCCTTCGACGGCCCCGCCAACACCCGCGGGCGACAACAATCCGTTCGGTGATGCAGCCCCGCCGGCAACGAACCCCAACATCGGTGCGACGCCTCCAGCGAATTCAAACGGCAATGTTTCGGTAACGCCAACTCCCGGCGGATTAGGCGGCATCTATCGAGCCATTACGGGGGGCGGATCGACTGCCCCACCGCCTGCCGGTGCTGCGCCCTCTTCGCCGCCGCCATTTATGAGCGTGATCAAGGGACTCATGGGCGGCGGTCCACCGCCGGGTCCAGGCCAAACCGTTCCCGCACCCGCATCGGACGACCCCTTCGCGGATACACCAATGACACCGCCGGCCGGTCAAGCGCCACCGCCTGGGCTGACGCCACCCCAGCCCAATCAAACTCCGCAAACAACACCCGCGCCCGCGAATGATGACCCGTTCAAATAAAGAACATCGTGCGCTTGATTGAGAGTTCGTTGTACGGAGTACACTTTCAACGCGAAGCCCAGGGATTGCGAGCATCATCGCAATGGTCCCTGGGCTTTTTTAATCGAACGTCACTCCGATTTGAACTTATAAATCGTTGTCGTTTTGAACGTCACTCCCGGCTTTAATACGGTGCTGGGAAAATCGGCATGGTTCGGCGAGTCCGGATAGTGCTGCGTCTCCAAGCAAAAGGCCGTGTACTGTTTAAAGCCGCCGTTTATCGCAGCGCCGGCCAAATGATTCGCAGAATATAACTGCACGCCCGGCTCGTCGGTCCAGACCTCCATCACGCGGCCACTGTTTGGATCTTTCGCCTTGGCCACTAGCGCCAACTTGCCGTCGTTTCTCAGAACATAGCAGTTGTCGTATCCTCCGATCGGATCGCTTTGTTTCATCTTCTTGATTCCCGGGCCAAGCGGTTTGCTGGAGGTAAAGTCGAACTCTGTGTCCTTCACATCGAGTAGCTTACCAGTGGGAATGAGAGTGCTGTCAGTTTCCAAATACTTGTCGGAATCGATCATCATCTGTTGGTCGAAAATCTCCTTGCCGGGATTGGCTGAGAGATTGAAATACGCGTGGTTTGTCAAATTCACAACGGTGTCTTTGTCGGTCTTCGCCGTGTAATCGATCTGTACTGAGTTGTCTTTGGTGAGCCAGAAGGTCGCCGTGGCAGTTAGCGTGCCCGGGTAACCCGCTTCGCCGTCTTTGCTCACGTAGGTCAGTTCCACTCCGGCGGCGTCGGGCCGCTCGACTTCTTTGGAAGTCCACAATTGATGACCGAATCCCTGCGGGCCACCATGCAAACTGTTGGGCCCGTTATTGATGGGCAAGTGATACTCCTCGCCGTTGAGCGTGAATTTGCCATTAGCAATTCGATTGGCGAAGCGACCGATGGTCGCGCCAAGACTTGCCGTTTGTTTGACGTAAGCGTCAAGAGAATCGAGGGACAACAACACGTTTTCAAATTTGCCACTGCGATCTGGCACTTCAATTGCCACCAGATGGCCGCCAAAATTGGTGAACTTTAACTTTGCGCCGCTGGGGTTGGTAATTGTGAAGAGCAACGCTTCTTGTCCGTTGGGCAGCTTGCCCCAGGTTTCTTTTTTCACGTCGAATTTTCCTGTATCTGGAGAGCTAGGTTCGGACGCATCTTTTTTACCGGCGTCAACGGTGGCTGACGAGGATGCGTTTATCGACGCATCGGCGTTGGACGTCGTATTTGGCTTCGGCGGCACCGGCGTCGGTTCGCGATTGTCCCTGCATCCGGCTGCGAGCACAACCAATGCCGCAAGGATTGAATAAAACGAGAGCTGAATCGACGTTTTCATAAGTAGCGCTCCAAACGGTTGAATTCCTAATGACTTGAGAACCGCGAATTACCCGGATATTACTGCTGCGATTTTGGCCCCAAGGTTGTTGCTGGCCGGCATTATGCGAGACGCAAAAACGACATGCAATTGGCAGGCAGCGGCGGGATCCGAAAAAGCTAAGGTTAGTAGAGTGGGCTTTTTTTTCGCAAGTTCGGAATAAGGGCCTATTCGCCTCGTCTCACCCGTGGGTATCCGATCGCCTCGAACTTCGATAAAATGCTTTTGCCCTAACCTATCGCGAGGTTGCTCGAGGGCAATCGCGAACCATAACTTCGATCCGAGAACCGTGTATGTCAACCATTCAAACCCGAACCGTGGAATTGCTAGGTGCCGATGCCGATGCCCTGTTGAGTTATAAGTGCCGCGGATTCGCGGCCTCAAGTTTGCATCTGCCAGGTCCCGACTTTGTGGATCGTGTCGTTTCGCTTTCCGATCGCACGCCACCGGTGCTGCGAAATTTTGACAAGATTCTCGAGCACGGGCGGCTGGGCGGAACGGGATATGTTTCGATTCTGCCAGTCGATCAAGGGATCGAGCATTCCGCCGGCGCGAGCTTTGCGCCAAATCCGATTTACTTCGATCCGGCAGCGATTGTGGAGCTCGCGATCGAAGGTGGTTGCAATTGCGTAGCCAGCACGCTGGGCGTACTGGGCGCTGTCGCTCGCAAATATGCACACAAAATTCCATTTTTGGTGAAATTGAACCACAACGAATTTTTGAGCTACCCGAACACTTACGATCAACTCATGTTCGGCAGCGTGAAGCAGGCGTTCGATATGGGCGCGGTTGCTGTCGGCGCAACCATCTATTTCGGCAGTGAGGAAAGCCATCGACAGATTCAAGAAGTGAGCGCGGCGTTTCAACATGCACACGAGCTCGGGATGGTCACCGTATTATGGTGTTATTTGCGAAACGCTGCTTTCAAAACCGAGAAAGTTGATTTTCACACGGCAGCCGATTTAACCGGCCAGGCCAATCACTTGGGCGTGACGATTCAGGCCGACATCATCAAGCAAAAGCTGCCGACAACGAATGGCGGCTATGAAGCCTTGAAGTTTGGCAAGACCGACAAGCGCGTTTATAGCGAACTAACTCCTGGCAATCATCCCATTGAAATGACGCGGTATCAGCTGGCCAATTGCTACATGGGTCGTTCACCCCTGATCAATTCCGGCGGCGAAAGCAAAGGTGCAAGCGACATGGGCGATGCGGTTCGCACGGCCGTCATCAACAAGCGCGCCGGTGGCATGGGCTTAATTTCTGGCCGCAAAGCATTCCAGCGCCCGATGAACGAAGGTGTCACGCTCTTGCACGCAATTCAAGATGTTTACTTGGACGACAGCATTACGGTGGCTTGATGCAATGGGTGGGCGGAGCCACAAATTATCGCAATGACGAATAACGAGAGGAAAGTCGCCTCATGAATCTTCTTGATCAACTTAAGTCGATGACCGTCGTTGTGGCGGACACCGGCGATTTTGAATCGCTTGCTCAGTACACGCCGCGCGATTCCACGACGAATCCATCGTTAATTTACCAGGCGGCACAAATGCCGGCCTATCAGCGGCTCATCGATGACGCAATTGAAGTAACGCAATCGGTTAGCGGCAAAAGAGAGCAAAAGACGGCCGCGCTTATCGATCGCCTGTTTGTCGATTTCGGCCAGGAGATATTGAAGATCATCCCCGGCCGCGTTTCAACCGAAGTCGATGCCCGGCTGTCGTTCGACACCGAAGCATCGATGTTGCGTGCTCGTGGGCTGATCAAGCTTTACGAAGATGCTGGCGTAAAGCGCGAGAGAATCCTGATCAAAATTGCGTCTACTTGGGAAGGAATCAAAGCCGCCGAAAAGCTTGAGAAAGAAGGCATTCACTGCAATCTGACCTTGCTCTTCAGCTTCCCGCAGGCCGTAGCGTGCGCGGAAGCCGGTGTAACGCTGATTTCACCTTTTGTGGGCCGAATTCTGGACTGGTACAAAAAATCGCTAGGTGTCGATTCGATTCCGCCTCCGGAAGACCCCGGCGTTAAATCGGTTGCGCACATTTATAGCTATTTCAAGAAATTTGGTTACAAGACAGAGATCATGGGCGCAAGCTTCCGCAACATGGGAGAGATTGTTGAACTGGCGGGATGCGATTTGCTGACAATCTCACCCAAGCTACTCGCCGAACTCAAAGCGGCTGATGGCAAATTGGTCCGCAAGCTTGATCCAGAAGCCGCTAAGACAGCCGACTTGAAGAAGATCTCGCTCGACGAAAAGACGTTCCGGTGGATGCTCAATGAAGACGCAATGGCCACGGAAAAACTCTCCGAAGGCATTCGCCTGTTCAGCGCCGACATCGTCAAGCTGGAGAAGTATCTACAGCAACGAGCGCCGGTTGCAACCGGCGCTTGATCGAATGAACGACTGATTGGACCAATTGGTTTCTGCAAACCTTCTGCGGGCGAACGTCAACGTCCGTGACCACAATCGCTTGGTAAACGCCGAGAGTCAATCGAACGAGTAGCCGGCAAACAACACCTCATCGGGCTTGCCGTCTTTATATGCCAGCGCGTAAACGCAGTGGCCGCGTTCCACTTCATCGAGAAAATCCATGTTCCGTTCAATTTGCTGGCGTGTAGGCTGCATTGTACCATAGAGCGATTGCACCACCTCTTCATCGAGCGGTGCGGCCACGCAGAAATCCGGCTCTTCCGCGATAGCCTGAATATCGAGAATCGACCGCGTGCCGTCCGCGTCAGCTTCTTCAAATGCTTCTTCGATCGAACCGTGCTGCGCACCGGGACCAGGCACACTGGGATCGATGGGAAAGTTCATAAATGGCATCGCCGGATTGTACCGACCGGCCTGAAATTCACGCTGCCGCAATTCCTCGAGCACCGCATCCAAATCGGGTTTGTATTTCACAAAGTACCAATACGGTTCGCCGCCCATGGGGAGACCTCGCTGATATTAATGCAAAAGTAAAAGCCGACCCTTAAGGGAAGCTTAGCATATTGCGGTATGGCGCCATTTTTTCCCCAGGATCCCAATCGGAAGTTAATACCCGCAGCAAAGTATCGTTATCGAACAAGAGCCGCGCGTATTTTACAAATGTCTGGTGGCAATTTTACTAACAAATTGCTGCTTAGCCCTTGGCCACGGTTTCACGTCGCTTTACCAGCCGTACTTCGTTCCCGTTCCGGCTGTATTCGACGTTGTCCATAAAGCTGCGCATCAGAAGCAGTCCACGGCCGCTTTCGCGTTCTAAATTCGCCGGGTCGGTGCAGTCGGGCACTTCTGCGGGGTTAAATCCGCGTCCCTCGTCGCGGATGACAAATTCAGCCTGCTCCGTGCTCACTGAAACGTGGAAGTGAATTCGACGATCGCGGTAGGGGGCTTGGTTGCGTCGCCGATCGATCGGATTGCCGCTGCCATTACCTATCATTCCGGAACGCGCTTCCCGAAGTTCTTCTGATGACAATTCCAAGTTGCCGTGATAGAGCGCATTCAAGAGTGCTTCTTCCAATGCGATTCCGATGCGAATGCGCCCGGTATCGTCGCACAGCTTCATCCGGGTGACGAGCCGTTGACAATGATCCACGAGCGGATACACCAAGGCGGTATCGTTTTCCAGCACAAATTCATTCGTCGTCTTGGCCAGGCATTCGCCAAGCCGTTCGTTATGGCGATCCGCTTTGGAGACGGCCAGGACCGATTCGACGACGTCGGGCAATTCTACGCGCTAGCTTTACTTTCGGCACATAGCTGGATGCGCCCAAAGCGAGCGCTTGCACTGCAATATCTTCGCTGCCATGAGCTGTCATTAAGATAACCGGTACCAGTGGAAAGCGGTTCCGAATCTGGCGAACGAGTTCCAGACCATCCATTTCCGGCATTTGCAAATCGGACAATACGACATCGGGCAGGGCTTGCTCGATTTTCTTAAGCGCCTCCACGCCATTGGTGGCGTACTCGACTTTCAGGCCGGAGGCTGTTTCCAGAATTCCGCCGGCAAGCCGCCGGTCGACGGCGGAATCGTCGACAACCAGCACCGTGGTCATGGCACACCCCAATTGCGATGTGAAAGATGCATTTCCCGGCCGTCAGTTTGGAGCAAAAGCAGCCACCGGTCAACACGCGAAAACAGAAAAACTTACTCGGCTATATTGATCTGCCGCTCATACTGCGGTTCGTCTTTAACGAGAAATCTCTAATTGCGTGCGATCTTAGCTCAACTTTCGGATGGTTTCGCGAGCCGTGAGCGACGTCTTGCCGTTGACCGTCTCTTCCTGCACAAATGCGGCGAGCAAAGGGGCAATCACATCCAATTCCGCCTTAAGATTGGGCCAAAGCGCTGCCGCTTCGGCGAGCTTCTGCTGACGTGCCAACGCTTCCATTTGTTCGGAAATCGCCACTGCGGGTTGCGCAGCCAGATGCACGAGTGAACCTTTCATGGTATGAGTAGCGCGTCGCAATGTGGCAACATCGCCCGTGTCAATCGAACTTGTGATCTCATCCGCCAGTTTCGAGCTTTCTTCACTGAAGATTTCGATTAGCTCGATCAGGAGCTGACGGTTGCCATCGATAGATTCCAAGGCTTGGGTCAGATCGACGTGCGCCTTGGACTGGCCATTCGCTGCAATATTTAGCGAGCCAGGTTCCGCTTCCAAGTTCGTCGCAAGTGAAGAACCCATTGGTTCGTTCGCTAACTCACAAGCTGCAGACTGGGGTTTATGATCCATCATTTCGTATATCACGCGGGCCAACTCCTTGGAACGAATCGGTTTGGTTACGTACGCATCCATGCCCGATGCTAAGCAGCGATCGCGATCGCCCCTCATGGCGTGGGCAGTGAGCGCGACGATCGGCACATGGGTGCCCGCGGTGCGCTCAAACTCCCGAATTGCACGCGTGGCTTCCAGGCCGTCCATCTCTGGCATTTGCACATCCATGATAACGAGATCGAAATGATGACGTTTAAACATCGCAATCGCTTGACGGCCATTCAAAGCGATGCTCACTCGATGTCCCCATTTTTCCAACATCACCGTTGCGACTCGCTGATTCACCGGACTGTCTTCCGCCAGCAGAATTTCCAACGGCCTTGGCGGCGAAGTCGCGTCGATCGACCAAATTTCGCCCGGATGGCCATCAACAAGTGGGCCAAGCGCGGCCATCATTGCGTCGAGTAGCTCCGAGGGTTTAATTGGTTTGGCCAGGTAATTTGGGATGCCCAATTTCACGCAGCGCTCAGATTCGTCGGGCCGCCGCGATGCGGTGAGCATCATGATGGTGTTGGTCCGCAACGCCGGTGTGTTTTGAATTTGTTCGGCTAGCCAGAAACCATC
Source organism: Pirellulales bacterium (assembly GCA_963773875.1). Lineage (GTDB taxonomy): Bacteria > Planctomycetota > Planctomycetia > Pirellulales > JADZDJ01 > CAVTYH01. The sequence goes on along the minus strand of CAVZCV010000021.1, from coordinate 365,609 downwards.
GCGGACCGGCATCTCAGCATCGGCCAAAACCAATTGAAACGGCTTGCCTTGTGACGCTGCCGCATTGAGCGATGCCAACGCGGATTGGGCGTTGGAAGAGGTTTCCGTGGCGACGCGCCAACTTTGCAAAATTTCCGCCAGAATATTGCGATGAGTGGTGTTGTCGTCGACGACCAGGACACGCAAATCGTGCAGCTCCCGCCAAGGTTCGTCCTCGGATTCGCCCGCCGGCAACTCCGGCACAGCGAAAGTGGCGGTGAAGTGGAAAATACTGCCCTTTCCAGCCTCGCTTTCCAGCCAGATGCTGCCACCCATTTGCTCAACCAGCTTCATGGAAATCGTCAAACCCAAACCGGTTCCGCCGTAGCGGCGGGTGGTCGAAGCATCGGCCTGCTCAAACGCTTCGAAGACCAACTTCTGCTTCTCTTCGGGAATGCCAATGCCGGTGTCGATGATGCTGAATTGCAGCTCCACGGGCTGAAGCACGCCGGTCGATATGATGCTTGCCTCCGACGGTTGCGTCAGTTGCACACGCAGCACCACTTCGCCTTGTTCGGTGAATTTAATCGCATTGCCGACCAAATTAATGATGATTTGCCGCAATCGGGCTGGGTCGCCCAGTACTACTCGCGGCACGTCCGGTTGCATGAGCCACGCCAGTTCAAGCCCTTTCTTGTCGGCACGCAATGCCAGCAGCTTCAGTGCATCGCCCAGCACTTCACCTAACTCGAAGGGCAACGTTTCCATGTCGAGCCTTCCGGCTTCGACTTTGGAAAGATCGAGGACGTCGTTGATGAGGCTCAAGAGCGAATCCGCCGATTCGTTGATCATCATGACGAATTCGCGTTGGTCATGCGACAGCGGCGTGTCCAACAAAAGTTCTGACATGCCGATGATGCCATTCATCGGTGTACGAATTTCGTGGCTCATGTTGGCGACGAATACACTCTTGGCCCGATTAGCAGTTTCCGCCGCTTCTTTGGCCAGCCGCGTGGCCCGTTCGGCGTGTACGCGATGAGTCACCTCCCACGCCATGCCTTGCGTGCCTACGACCTCGCCTTTGGCGTTAAAGACAGGCGCTTTGAGTATTTGATTGAACAGCCGTTGGCCATCCGGGGTTTGAAATTCCTCGACGTCTTCCAGCACCTGCTGTGTCTCGATAACGCGGCGATCGTCGCGCGCGAATTTCTCGCAAAGTTCGGGCGGCAGAAAATCCAAGTCGGATTTGCCCACGATGCCAGCCAGATCGGAACTAAACGTCTTGCAAAGCAGGCGATTGGCGAACGTGAAGCGGCCTTCCAGATCTTTACTCCATGCCCTGAGCGGTAAGCTTTCCACGAGCGAATAATATCGGGCCTCTGCATCGTGCAGGGCGCGCTCTGCTTCCTTGAGCGCGGTAATGTCGGTCGAAACACCGCCCATCGCGTAGGGTCGGCCCTCACGTCCGAGCAACGCAAATTTGTTCGAAATGTAGGTGTGCTCGCCACCTTCTTGAGGCACCGCTTCTTCGACTTCTAGCGGCTGTCCGGTCGCCAGAACCCGGCGGTCATGTTCCTGGAACGCAGCCGCATTCGCAGCTGGAAACAGTTCTTGATCGGTCTTGCCAACAATCTCGGGCAGCGATTTATGAAAGAGTTGTTCAAATCGGCGATTTACCAGCAGATATCGGCCGCTTGTGTCCTTCATGTAAACCACAGCGGAAGTGTTGTCGAGAATTGCTTGCAGTCGCTCTTCACTCTCGCGCAGCGACATCGTTACACGTGCGCACAGCGCAATGGCAGCCGCCCTACGTGCGCCTGCGGACCAAAGAATCGCCGAAAGCAAAATGCTAAGTGCAGTACCACCACCAAGCACGACACGCGGCGTTAAATTATCGGTCACCAAGTCTTCAAAGACCGGCTGCGAAAACAGCACCAATTCAAATTTTCTGTTTTCATTTTCTACCGGCACAATGCGTTTAAAGAGCGCGGAGCTTACCTGCGCTTCAATCGTGGGTCCCGCTTGCATGGAAATCCAGACCGGTTTTCGAGCACCATCGGGCTCCATCTCAAAAATCTGCAATCCGCACCACGGATGATCGAGGGGGGAAATGATATCGGACCACCGAAGTGCGTTGTCCGGTGCGCGATCAATTACTTTGTTCATCAACCCTTGAGCCGGCACATCGGTCAAGCCCATAAAAAGCTTGTCGGCTTTGCGAGCGATGAAGTGCTTCGTGGCCGAATAGGCCCAAATCGTCAGGATTAGCCCCAACACGAGCACAGTGCTAGGAATACCGTAACGCCACCAGGCGGGGAGCGGATCAGGCATGACATGCCCGGGCGAGCCGGCCGATCTTGGCTGAGCTGGCGCTTCGCTACCTGTCATCGCGAGGTACCCCCGCGGCCCACGAGCATCCGCATGAAAAGTTGCATCCGAGCAAATAAGGCTAACCGCTGGTCAACGGGTGCGCTTTGACGCTATGTTTCATTGTTGATTGTCGGGCGCTAAACTGCAACTACTTCATCGGTACATCTCGTCGGATCGTCAACCATTTGCCGGCGACAAATTTGACCAAACCTTAGAGGGATTTCTCACATTCGTTGTGCCGCAATTGAAAACGAGCGCCTTGCCGATTGGCCGATGATTACCGACCTTGCCGTTATTCTACCGTGCGACAGTCTCGACGACTTCCCGACGCATTTTCGCCGCGACGATGCTGAGGGGTTGCTGGCTGCGTGGACGGCGCTCTGGCATCCAGCGTTGTTGTCCGCAATCAACAAGGCGCCGAACTGGTACCCGGCAAGTGAACCGCCAGCCAGCCCGAAAGACCACTTACTGATACTGCCGGAAGTGTCGCAATCGTATCTACCACATGGCTTTTTGGATGAGGCCCGTGGCCAGGGAGCCGTCGTCGTCGAAGACCAAATCCATCGCGGCGAGATTGTGGCAAAGGCACGAGCGGCACTGAGCGGACAAAACTCGCCGGCGGCAAAACTGCAAGGACACGAAGAGAGCTTAGCGGACGATTTTTTCGCTTTGGGCTTTTGTCGCTTACAAGGCGAACTGCTCGCTCGCCGCATGCGCTATTCCCGTCATTTGGATGAATGCCGCTTTGAGCAGGCAATCATCGCTGCGGCGAACGCTTGGACAGCAAACGATCCCGAGGAAGTTCGCGCTCAGCTGAAATCAGCCTTCGGTGCGTTATCCGACGCACGCGCCGAATATTATCCAGTGGATGCCTATTTCATCGACGTAATCCTGGTGGCGCCGACCACCATTGGTCCGGCATTGCGGCGAGAGCTCTCTACTCAAGAGCCTCAAAATCTACTGCTCTCCGCTGCCGTGCTGGAACAAGTCGCGCAGCGCGAACCGGAGTCGTTGGCTGCAATCTGGGCCGGACTTGAGGCGGGACGGCTGGGGCTGATAGGCGGTGATTTCGATTCGGCCCAGTTGCCGCTCATGACGCACGAAGCCATCTTGGCCGAGCTGCAATCGGCGGGAAGAATCTACGAGAAGCGTCTCGGTCGCCGGCCCACTGTTTTCGGACGCCGAACTTTCGGGTTGACCCCAGTGCTGCCGCAAATTCTGCATCAAACCGGATTTACAAGCGCCTGGCATGTAGCGCTCGATGGCGGGCTCTTGCCGAAGACCGATCGCAGCAAGATACGCTGGGAGGCAGTGGACGGCACTTCAATCGACGCGTTGGCCTCCTTGCCGCTCGATGCGGGGGTCGCGGAGACGTTTCTCAAATTGCCGGAGCAGCTTGGAACCACGATGGACAACGACTTCGTTGCCACGCTCATGTTCGCCCGCTGGCCCGGGTATGCCAGCGATTTTCACCGCGATTTACAGAGAACTGCAGAGTACGGCGCCGTTCTAGGAAGGTTTATCACGATCGAAGACTATTTTCGCGAGACAGCGGAATCCAGCATTCGTTCAAAGTTTTCGCCTGATGAATATCGCACGCCCTATTTGTCACAAACGGCGGTCGATGGTGTGACGGATCCGATTTCCCAGCATCGCAGCGCGCTGCAATCCAGCTTGAACACCGAAATTGAAAGTGCGCTATCGACAATGACAGCGGCGCTGCGCGGTCCTGCGACAGACGCCGATCCAATCGATCTGAAAAGGACGTATGCCGCCGCGCTGCCGCGAAAAGCACAGGCACCAGAGCAGGGCATGCTGGTCGTAAACCCGCTGAATTTTACACGCTCGGTTGGCATCGAGTTGCCAAATGGCTTTTCCGTAAGATCATCCGAGACTAGCCGAGCCGTCGTCGATGTCCCTCCCCAAGGATTTGCCTGGATTGCAAGCGCGGAGAATTTCGCTGTGGCCGGTGCAAAAAAAACTGGTCCCATTGCGCACGGGAATGTGCTGCGAAATGAGTTTTGCGAAGTCACGGTCAGCCAGTCAGGCGGCGGAATTCAGTCGATTTACGATTTGCGCACGCACGGCAACCGGCTCTCCCAACAAATCGCGTTTCGACTGTCCAGGGCCGATTCAGGTGGCGAGCGATCGGTCGAGTCCGATGATGGCCTGTACACAACGATGTTGGCCGAAGGAATCGAAATTGCAACCAGTGATGAGGCATTTGGAAAAATCGTGAGTCGAGGGCGACTCGTCGATCCGCTCGGCCACCCAGTTGCACGATTTACCCAGTCGACCTCGCTGTGGTGCGGTAGCCGCGTCATCGATCTTCAACTGACGATTTCGGAAGTCGCCGACAGGTTTGATGCAAATTCATGGACGTCGTATCTCGCTTGCCGCTTTGCATGGCCAATGGCTGATGTCGAATTACGGCGCAGTGTTCACGGTTGTAGCTTTACGACTGAAGCAAATCGAATTGAGGCGCCTGAATTCGTTGAGATATCGGCCGGCCGACAGCGAACAGCGATTCTGACCGGTGGATTGCCATTCCATCGCCGCGTTGGCTCGCGGATGCTCGATAGTTTGCTTCTCGTTCGCGGCGAAACAGCCAGATCATTTCATTTAGGCATCGGCATCGATGTTCCATACCCGTGGCGCGCTGCTAAAGAGATATTGTTGCCACCGATGATATTCGCTGAGCAAGCACCACCTCCGGTCTCCGGAACCGCCGGCTGGTTGTTCCACATCGATGCGCCGAATGTTACCACCACGCATTGGTCACCGCTTGTGGATGCTGGCCGAGTTGTCGGCTTTCGCGTACGCTTGTTGGAGGTCGAGGGCCGTTCGAGCCGTGTGCATGTACGAAGTTTTCGGCAACCACTGAGCGCGATTCAAACAAGTGTTGTCGGCGAACCGCTTTCGACATTGCACATCGACGGCGACGCTATTCATTTCGAAATGGGTGGTTACGACTGGACACAAATAGAAACTCGTTGGTAAGTCGGTTTGACAACATGGCCTGGCAAGGAATTTTGGGACACGACGAGATCGCTGAACGGTTTCGCCACGCCCTGGCGCAAGACCGATTGGCCAGCACATTTCTCTTCGTCGGGCCCGATGGCATTGGCAAGCGTTCGTTTGCGCTTCGACTCGCGCAGACACTCCTGTGCGAAACGCGAGATCCAGCACTCTTAGATCCGTGTGGGCATTGCACCGGCTGCGTCCAAGTGCTGGCCGGTACGCACCCAGATTTTCTTGTGGTCCGCCGACCGACTGGTAAGAGTTTCATTCCGTTGGGATTACTGAAGGGTGACGAGCCCGATTATCCCGTCCGGCAGTCGCTGCTATGCAGCTTGGCCATGCGACCGTTTTGCGGCGGGCGGAAAGTTGCAATCATTGATGATGCGGACTTTCTCAACGTCGAAGGCGCGAATTGCCTCTTGAAAACGCTCGAGGAGCCGCCGCCCCGGAGCGTGTTGATTTTGATCGGCACGAGCGCGGATCGACAATTGCCGACCATTCGGTCGCGCGCCAAATGGTGCGGTTTCAGCCGCTAGAGCCGGGTGAGATCGAAAAACTGCTTGTCGATCAAAAAATTGCCACCGATCAAACCGAAGCGCGGCGGCTGGCAGTCTTTAGTGGTGGAAGCTTGACACGGGCAGCGGAGCTTGCAGACCCGCACTTGTGGACCTTTCGCAGCAGTTTGCTGGCTCAACTTTCACATTGGCCGCTCCCCAGTGTGATGATCGCGCAAACAGTTGCAAAATTCGTGGACGAAGCCGGCAAAGAAGCACCGGCACGGCGTGCGCGGTTACGGCTGGTTATTGGTTTTGCTGCAGATTTTTTTCGCCGGCTCGTACTCCAACTCGCTGGCACATCGGTCGAGGCCGATGCAGAGATGAACACCGCTACCGATCGAGCGGTCAAGCAATCGCATTGGGATCTGGAAACCTCCGCCGAAGCTGCGGACCGCTGCCTGGAAGCATGGCTCAAATCGATCGAAATGCGAATCAAAGCACACTGATCGAAGGGTGGCTCGACGATTTGTTGACGTTCAGCCGCCGGTTGAGTGCGGCTTAGCGTTCGTTCTCGGTCGATTCCCCGTGCACGGTGAGCACAATCTGCCGCCGCCCGCCGCGATTGCGATGCTCGCACAAATAAATTCCCTGCCATGTGCCCAGCGCTAACTTGCCATTGTGCACGGGAACGCTAACCGAGCTCCCCAACAGCGCTGCTTTAACATGGGCCGGCATATCGTCCGGCCCTTCGACCGTGTGGCGATATGGAAAATCCTCAGGCGAAATTGAATTCAGCGACGATTCCAAATCGGCAGGCACGTCCGGATCAGCGTTCTCATTGATGGTAAGCGAAGCACTCGTGTGCTTGATGAACACGTGTAGCACGCCCACTTGAATCGAACCGAGCTCCGGTAGTGCCTCCAATACGGTCGATGTAATTAAATGAAACCCGCGCCGCTTTTCCGGTAGTTGGATGGTGCGTTGAATCCAGGGCATAGGAACCGGAATGGAGATTTTTAGATGGCTTTCGACCGATCGGTGTCCCCGCCATTGTAGCAGTCTCGGCACTTGCGATTCAGTCCATCCGCGATTTGCCAGGCTCCCATTTTTTGCGACGCACTACCTCGCCGGCAATGTGATTTTATTGACGCCCGCATCGCGGAATAAATCCATGAGTCGCGAAACCTCGCTGAAGGGAATATTGTCCTCCGCGAAGATCGAAACCTCGCGGTCTTTGGGAGCACTCGAGTCTGTCAGCCGCTTGCGCAAATCGGCCTCGCTCACCGGAGCGTCGTTCAAGTAAATGCGCGACTTTTCCCTGATTGTTGTGCCTAAGGTATAAATTCATCCTTTGATTTCCATCGGGCGACCTAGTGGCCGCAGGCATACCCGCGGGAGCAGCCAGTTTTGACGACTCCGACGACGGTGATTCGCTAAAACCAGCTTCGCCGCCCGCGATTGTCAGCATGTTGCGGATGTGCATGTCTGGTAAGGTCTCGGACAACAACCTCACACTCCCATCGGCAAACGCGGCCGCGAAAGATCCTTCGGGACTTAAATGCCCGCCGAACTTCGGCAAACGCTTTCCGAGATCCGCATCGATCTCTATATCGTCCGGCTTCGTCCAGGGAATGTCGCGTTTGGCTTCGACGATCATGATCGTATTGGCAGTTCCGTCTCGAATGTCTTTAATCGTCAGTCCCTTCTCGCTATCACCGAACGTTCCTTTGCCCGTCGGCATGAAGTATGACGCGCTCGTGCTGCTGGGATCTTCATGCGGATCTCGGAACACCATCGGCATTCTCTTAATGAGTTCACGGTTATGCTCGCTTTCCCACGGTTCATCGAGATGGAACTCCTTGTAAAGCGCCGTTCCCGATTCTTCGAGGTAGGGCAAAATCGCCACGCGCAGCTCAACAGTGGCTTGCCGTCTGCGCCGAGGATGGCGGCCGGTGGAAAATGCCGCTTGGTGGCATTGAAGTTATGCAATGCCAGCGCGAGTTGCTTCAGATTGTTCGTCGACTGCGCGCATTGCCGCTTCGCGGCTGGCTTCCAGGGCCGGCTTAATCAATGAGGTGAACAAGGTTGGTGGAAGTTCAAACTTCGATTCGGCCGCGACTCGCTTTTCTTCCGCGTGGATGCTCGTGCTTTCCACGATGCGACCCACTTGCTGAACGAGGTCCGATTTCAATTGAGCCAATTTGAATGCGTCCGCGGGCGTGATATGATCGGTCTTCAATAATTCCTGCTCTACGGAAATGGCGTTTTTGAGAAGCGTTTTTGCCGCTTCCAGTGTGGCGGTCACGCCCTTTGCCGCGTCATCGGAATTGCATTCGATGGCCAGCTGGATCGCCGCTTTCTCGACGCCGGCTTCCTGCGACAGATTCGCACTTAGCAGCGCATTCTTCGTGCTGCTGATTACTGGGCCCAATAGTAGCGCTACCTGATGGTCGATGCCCTTTGAAAGTTGTTGAACGATCGATGTATCGATCCACACCGCAATCTGCGAATCGCGGATGGCTGGAATTGCGAACGGGAAATCGCGTAATTTCCCTCGATCGCGAATGATGTTTTGAATCTCTTCCTCTGTGCCGGCAATCAGCGTTCGATCGTCCGGAACATAAAAACATGGGCCCACGTCGCCTGTGCGAGAGAGGTTTGCAGAATCCATGACGAAATATTCGGCATCATTGGCTTTCGCCAATTTCAGCGCCGGAAAGTCTTTCGAGAGCGTTTGCTTCCAATCTTGCGGCTTCGAAGCGCGCAGCACGACGCGGTCGAACTGCGGCTCTGGCCGAAGCCTGCCGCCAGCAATCACGCCGCCCACGACGCGATTGAATTTTCCAAGCGGGTCAATCGAAATCAGCTCCACGTCCTGAAGCTCGACGATCGGGAAGCCAATCAGTTTTTCAAATTTCGACTTGCCAAACAGCGGCAGCAATTGAGCCGCCGATGGGAATTTCATCAGTTCACTCGGGCTGACCACGACAACGATTTTGGCGTTTTCCGGAATGTATTCGGCCGATCGCAGTGAACTGACATTTGTGACGCCCGTGATCATCACCGTACCGCCGCCTTGAAGCGTTAGTGTGCCTGCGCCATTGACGGTAAACGTGCCCGTTTGGCCGTTAATCGTGATCGTGCCCGTAACTGACTGCTGTTGACCACTTGGCGCATTTGGACCAGCGATCACAAGTCCTTGCGCTTGATTTTGCTGTGGCGAACTTGGGTCGCTTTTCTCGCCTTTCGGCTCTGCGGCTTGTGCGATTGACGAAGTTGCATCGCTTGGTCCACGAATGCCGGCCACGGCGAGCGTGATTGCAATCATCGCGACGGCCAAAATCCAACGTGCAGTCCGGCTAAGTGATTGTTCCATCGAAGTTCCCTTTCGTTTAAGCCATGCGACACGCTTGATGAGTGAACTGGTGCCCGGCAAAAACGCGCGCGGCCCACGGGAGCGGTTGCTGGTCGGCCCGCAACGCCAGATGTGCGAGTGTGGCGAGATACGTGTGCCGATCGCCGGAGAGGATGGCCGCCTGGCTGTCGGCGTCCAACTCCTGTTGAATTTGCAGTTGCCGGTTCAGCCACAGCACGAGCGGTTGATAAAAATGGATCGCTGTCGCTAGGCGCGATCAAACCGGTTGCGTAATCACGCCGAGCGACATGCACCAATTCATGGGCGAGCACCGCCCGTCGCTCTGTATCGTTCCACGAGCGCCAATCGGGTGGCAGCAGCAGCAGCGGCCGCCGCCAACCAATCGTCACCGCAGACCGCAGCAGCGAAGATTCGCGCAATTCCAAGCTCATATAGTCGGACCGTCCCTGTCGGGGTGTTTGCGCGGCTGCAATTCCCAACGCCGCCGCAATTTCTCGGGCGGTCGCTTGCAATCGATCATCGTGGATTGGTCGCGATTCGCTTCGCAGCCGCTGTACGGCCCAGACGCCGACGGCCAATCGCATCAGACTAAAGCCAATGCCCGTTACAACCAGCATTGATACCCATATTCGCCAATTTGAATTTGCACTTGTTTGTGTCGGCGCCGCGGAATTCGCAGTTTGCAGCCAATCCATCGCGGTGTTCCACCACACCGCAAGAACCGCGTCGGTTACCGGCGCGTCAATGACAGCAGGTATTGTGGCGGCGTTCGATGATCGCGAAACATCGGTTGCTCGATTCGCCGATTGTGGAATGGCCGCCGCACGACTGGGCACGTTTGGCGTCCATCGCGGCCAAGGGCTAAGGGCAAAAGCGGCCAGCAGCAACGTCAAACCAAGCACAACCGCCGTGCAGGTCGCGGCGGTCCGCGGACCACAGCGACGAACGAGCAGACACAAACCGCAACCGACTAACGAAAACAGAGCCACCTGCACGCTCATCCACAGCAGAGTTGAAGTCAGCGTATTCATTTTGGATGCTCCAGATTTGTAAATTGCAACCGGCGAGAAGCATTTACTCCTGAATCAACTCCCGCAGCACCGCCCGTTCTTTGGCCGTCAATTTTTTCTGCTTAAGCAACTGGACTAAGAGCTGTTCTCGCGAACCTTGGAACACTCGCTCTACCACGTCGGCTAGCATCCGGCCGGAAACCTCTTCCTGTGATCGCGTGGGCCGAAACCGAAACGGCCGATCGTCACCCGGAAGTTGCTGGAGGAATTCTTTTTCGACAAGGATGCGCACCAGAGTCGCAATCGTCGTGTAAGCGCGATCCAGACCAAGGGCGGCCAGTCGATCGCGGGCTTCAACTGCCGTCATTTCGCCTTGCTTCCAAAAAACCTGCATGACTTCCAATTCACGCTCCGTGAGTTCCTTCGCACGCGGTCTGGCCATTGAGTTTTCTCCAGTCACAATCAAGATTCGATCGGTGCTCCGCTCCGCGAGAGGGCCATCGAGTGTTTGGGGAGTGGGAAGAAATCCTCAACCCAGCCCCCTGGAGTGGAATTCGATGATCATTGCCATGGCAGCATTCAATATTTGGTTATTTAGATTTGGTTTTATAGTAGCAATAATCCGGGCGTCTTGCAAGCGTTTTTTTCGAACTATTTTGTGGCCCAATGCTTGATGCCGTGGTGGCCCAGCTAACAAACGGCGGGAAGAATTTTGATGGAAGCGACGCGGACGATTCCCGATGTGCCGCTGCAGGCTCGCTGTTCGTGCTTCAGATACCTCTCGCGCCCTCTAGGGAACGTTGGTAAATTAGGTTCACCGAAGAGGAGGTGAACTGCATGGATGCTTATTCGAAAGAGTTCCGCCGGGATGTGCTGGCGGCCTGTGATTCGGGTGGAGGGACACGAGAAGTCGCGTTACGGTTTGGAGTTTCCGAGTCGTGGGTCCGGCACGTGAAACAGGAGCGTCGCGAACAAGGCAAGGTGGCTCCCAAGACCACCCGCGATCGGCGCAAGTCGTGGGAGCCGCACGCGGCCTGGTTGCTGGCCAAGTTGGACCAGCAGCCCGACATCTACCTGTGTGAGTTACAGGTCGCGGCCCAAGCAGAACTCGGCTGGGAGGTGTCGGACGTGACGCTCAGCCGCGCCTGCCGCGTGCTGCGTCGCACGCGAAAAAAAAGACGCGTGTCGCGTTCGAGCAACAACGCGAGGACGTCGTGGAAGCACGTCGCCAGTGGGCTGCGGAGCAACTCTTGATCGACCCCGACCGAGCCGTGTTCATCGACGAGACGTGGGCCAAGACCAATCTGACGCGCACTTACGGTCGCAGTCCACGTCGCGCCGGCTGATCGCCCGAGTGCCCTACGGACGCTGGGAGACGACGACGTTTCTGGGTGCGATGCGGTCCACAGGATTTGTCGCACCGCTGTGTGTGGAAGGCCGATCAACGGCCGTGTGTTCCTAGCCTGGGTTCAGCAGCAACTGGTCCCTTCACTCCGGGAGGGGGACGTGGTGGTGATGGACAACCTTTCCAGCCACAAGACGCCAGGAGTCGTCGCGGCCATCGAGGCCGTGGGCGCCGCAGTCCGATACTTGCCACCCTATTCGCCCGATCTCAACCCGATTGAGCTGGCCTTCAGCAAGTTCAAGAAGCTGCTCCGCGACGGGCCGCAGCGGACCACCGAGAAACTCTGGAACCTCTGCGGCAGCCTCCTCGAACTGTTCACCGAAACCGAATGCCGCAACTACCTCCGACACTGCGGCTATCGCTACAGTTAGTGGAAGACCGCACTAATCGGTAATCTATTCTGCGTCGCGCCGCATTGGCAGTGTTTCCGCGGTGCCGCGCACTGCGGCAATGAGCTGTGGTCGCCAGCGAACCGGCTTTTCAAGCATTCGTAGCACGAACCACCAGAGGCCCATGATTACTAGTCCAATCGCACCGACAGCAATTGCGGCGCTCGAGAGAAACGTATCGCGCAATTGATTCAGAGTGCCACCGATTGCCGCTTGATAAGGATCTTGAACAATAATGACCCAGCCGGAAGGAACGGTCTTGGCGTCGTCGCCTTCCCGTTCGGTCACTTCGATTGGATATTCCGCCGCCAAGTACCGCGTCGAATATTCGCTCGCCACTTCATCTTTGCCAATCGGATCGCGGAAGTTGACCGAGCCGTTTTTCAAACTCTCCAACTCGGCCAAATCCAGACGGTATTTCGGATCGACTTCGAATCGGTCGGGCCTGGATTGCGACTCCTTACGCAACTTTGTGAAAAATGGATGTTGCAAAATGAGGCCGGCATGCGCTCCCTCGCGCGAATCGACCAGTACCGCGAACTGCCGCGAGCCCTCCGGCACAGTGATGAATTTTTTTTCCACACGGAATGAAACGCCGACCACTCCAAGAAACTTATCGCGTTTACCTTTGTCGTCGAGCTTGTAGATTGGCGACGAAATCGCCACAACCCATTGGCCGGTCGAATTGCTGTGATAGGCCGCGGAAAGCTGCGTACGGTCCAAATGCAAATCGGGCGCCGGACGCCATTCATCGGCCTGATCGCTTGGACCACCATGAAAGTAAGTTCGCCAGCCGTAGTCGTGCCCTAGGGTCACGTCGCTAGCGTACCAGCGCGCCACCTGCACGCCGCGGGAATCGGTGATGAACCAGCTTTCGCTTACTTTATTTTGGGCGAGCATCCACTTGTCGAAGCGTTCCAATCGGTCTTGTAGCACCATGAGTTCGGGCGCGTGTTTGAGTTTGTCGACCAACTCGTTGAAACCTTTGCGCGCCTCGGTTGGATCGGCAAGTCCAGCCAGAACTCGGTGGTAGTCGGGGTTTTCTTCCAAACTCGAAAGTGCGTCGACAATGATGGCATCGTGTGCCGCACCGGAGACATCGCTGAACCGACTTTCCAATTCATTTTTTGCGCCGTTGGCCACGCTTTGTGCAGCGAATTTCAGTCCCTGCAACGCACTGTCGGTCAGCGCTTCGCCGGTATGCGCCAGCGACGATGTGAACCACAGCCACGCGAGCCATGCCATCACGCTCAAGAGCAACAAGGGTCCGATTGCACCCAGCACCATGAGTGGACGCCGCGAACGCCGCGTGTCGCGTGCTTCCAGCGCATCAAGAACTGCCTGTACGGTTTGAAATCTTTGCCAAGGATCGGCGACCAGACAGCGATCCACGATCTCTGCCAGCCGTCCATCAACACCGCGTAATCTGCGGTGTTCGCGTGGCGACGGCGCTCGCGAAATCAATTGCCGATAGTGCGCCAAGCGCTCTTCCAAATGCGGGGCACTTTCAATTTCGCTCACCGACTTCGCGTGCCGATACGGCGGATGACGCGTGAGCATCGCATAGAAAATCGCGCCCAGCGAATAGACGTCCCAGCGCGCATCTGGAACAGCCGCCGTGTTGGCCTGCTCCGGCGCCATATAAAACAACGTCCCCAGCGCCGGAGTTTGTTCGTGCGAAAGCCGCGATTGGCCGAAGTCCGCCAGACGGGGTTTGCCGTCCTGATCGAGCAAAATATTGGCAGGTTTCAAATCGCAATGCAGCACACCTTTACCATGCGAATGCATCAGTCCGACGGCGATTTCCCTGAACAGCGCGGTTGCTTCCGCCACTGGCAAGTGGCCTTCGCGCTGGAGGCGATCCTCGAGTGAGCCGTGCTCGAGGTATTCCATCACGTAATAAGGCGGCTCAGCCTCCCAGCCGACATCGAGCAATTGCACGACGTACCGATCGGCCGAAAGAAACGCGAGCTTCTCGACCTCGTGAGACAATAGCGACCAATCCAGCCCGCCGCGATGCAAATAGAATTTGATCGCGACTTGCCGACCGGTCGTGCGATCAATAGCGACCCAAACTTCACCGTAGGCGCCGGCTCCCAAAAACCGCCGCGGCTCGTAGCCCGGCACTTCCGACGGCGGGCGCATGCGCTGTTGACTGAGCTTCAGCGAGCGCTGAATCTCCTCGCCACCCTGAGCTTGGGTGAAATCGATCGACATTGGCAGGCGTCGGCAGTAGTCGCTTGGCAGTGCGTCGGTCGGAACGCTGACCGCACAAGATTGAATGATGGCCTACCGCGCGATGCTGGTCAACCAAAGCACTCGATATCCGCAGTGCAGCCACATCCTGCCTACGACCGACCGCCTACCGCTACGCATTCGGCCAGGCAAACAGGCGAATCGTATTGCCGTCTGGATCGGAAGTGATGATTTCCTGAAATCCCTCCGGATCGTCGCGCGGTCGGGTAATGGGAGAGCCGGCTTCCAGAAGGCGCTGGGCAATCAAATCGAGCCGTTCCACTTCAAAACCTAAACTCCAGCGCGGGCTTGCTTCGCCAGCATTGCGGCGAGCCAAAAGGGCGAGACGTGTTTCGCCAGCTTCGAACAGCGCATATCCGTCATCAACCACTCGGACCAAAACCCGTAATCCCAGCGCTTCGCGATACCACTGAACCGCCTTTTCCCATTGGGTGGTGCGCAGCTCGACGCAGTAAAGGCCAGGCCGGTGGTCGCGTTTGTAACCGATGCTCATCGTGCGCGAAGGGCGGATTACGGCGGGTCGAGCGGAGTTAACACTTGGATCGTACAACCTTGGGGCCCGTTTGGGCGAGTGGTCGGGGCGGCGTGCTCGGTTGGGTTGTGGTGCTGGCATGGATGCTTCGTCTGGATGAGATTTTTCGATGTGCGAAGAGAACTTGATCTTCTCCAGCGGATTTTGCCCGCACTTTGTTACATACCTCTTCGATACTCGGTCAGATTTTTCTGGCCTTCCTTACAATCGGGTTTGGAGGCGCGTCAACGCCAACTCCTTTTCGCAGAACTTAAACGCCCGATTCCCAAGCGTAGCTGAGAGTTAAATGATTGGATGCCGCACGTGAACCTGGGGTCACCTGGGCTCCGTCCTTAGTCTTTCCGTAACGCGCGCCGGATGGCAATTGCGAATTGCATTTTTCGTCCGACCGGGACGTTCGGACAATATGAGAGGCGGCTGACGTTGACCGCCCCGGCGATATCACTAAAATGTTGCGTTCCTTGAAGTTAAGAGAAACGCATGCCGCAAGCCATGACCGATGTCCCCGGCAGTGAATCTGAGAATTCCCCCGATGCCCTTGAAGTGGCGCGGCGGGAGAAACTGCGCAGAATTGTGCAACTGGGTGTCGATCCGTGGGGCGGTCGGTTCGACGATTATCTGTCGATTGGGGAAATTCGCAGCCGCGAAGCTGAAATCGTCGCCAAACCGCCAGCCCCTGGCGAACGCCAGGGGGAACAACACGGTCCCAAAGTGCGGGCGGCCGGCCGTCTCGTATTGATGCGCGATACCGGCAAGTTGATTTTCGCCGATATCCGCGATTGGAGCGGCCAAATCCAGCTCTACATTGGCAAGAAGCAAGTTGGCGAAGAGAACTGGGATCTCGCTCAGTGTTTTGATCTGGGCGACCTAATTGGCGTCGATGGCGAACTCAAGCACACGCAAAAGGGCGAACTGACCATTTTCGCCGATCGGCTGCACTTCCTCACCAAGTCATTGGAAACACCGCCAGATAAGTATCACGGACTGCACGATCCGGAACTCCGCCAGCGACTACGGTATCTGGACCTGATCCACACGGAAGGCGTGTTGTCGCGGTTCTTAAATCGCACAAAAATCGTGCAATCCATCCGGCATACTTTGGCGGCCGAACGATTTGTGGAAGTTGAAGGTCCTACACTGCATTCTATCGCTGGTGGTGCAGCGGCGAAGCCGTTTATCACGCACCACAACAAACTGGATATGCAGCTTTATCTGCGAATCGCGCTGGAGCTGCATCTCAAGCGGCTGTTGGTCGGTGGCATCGAACGGGTTTACGAACTTGGCCGCGTATACCGCAATGAAGGCATCAGCTCGCGGCATAACCCTGAGTTTACGATGCTGGAGCTGTATCAAGCCTATGGCGATTATCGCTCGATGATGGATTTAACGGAAAAGCTGATCGTGAGTGCGATCCGCGCCACCGGGCAAGGCCTCAAGCTGCAGTTCGGCGAAGCCACGATCGATTTCACGCCGCCGTTTGCGCGGCACACTTACGACGAGCTTTTCCAAGAGCACGCTGGCGCGAACCCTCAAGATCAAGCCGCGGTGAAAGCCCTGGCTGAGAAAATCGGTTTCGAAACCGCGGGCAAGCATCCTGATGTGGTGAAGAGCGAGGTTTTCGAAGAAGTTGTCGAAGACAAGCTAACTGGCCCGGTGTTCGTGATGGATTACCCGGCGAGCATCTGTCCGCTGACGAAGCGTAAGCGAGAAAACTTGGCTATTGCCGAGCGGTTCGAGCTGTTCGTCCAAGGCATGGAAGTCGCCAATGCGTATACGGAATTGAACGATCCGGATATGCAGGAGCAACTATTCCGCACGCAGTTGGCCGGCCAGAAAGAAGAAGACTCGATGGCCAAAATGGACCACGACTTCATCCGCGCCCTTCGTCACGGCATGCCGCCCGCCGGAGGCCTGGGCGTGGGCATCGATCGACTGGTGATGCTGCTAACGAATAGTCCAAGCATACGCGATGTGATTTTGTTCCCGCTTTTGCGGCCTGAAGCGGAGGCCAAATGACGATTCTCGCATTGGCCACGCACTAACGGATTACCAAGCGCCAAAGGATTGGCCATGTACAAACTGCTGCTTTGCTGGCGGTATTTGCGGACGCGCTGGATCGCACTTGCTTCCATCATCAGTGTCATGCTGGGCGTGGCGACGATGATTGTCGTCAACGCCGTCATGGCGGGCTTCTCCCATGAGATGGAAGACCGCATGCACGGAATTCTTTCCGATGTGCTCATCGAAGGCCGTGACCTGAACGGTTTCGAAAATCCCGAGTGGCACATGGCAGCCATCAACCAAGTGGCGGGTCAGTGGATCGAAGGCATGACGCCGACGGTGCATGTGCCGGCGATGCTCAATTTCCGCGTGCGCGGCGGCGAATGGTCGCCGCGTCAGGTGATGTGCATCGGCATCGACGAGAGGACACACGCTTCTGTGAGCGATTTCGGAAAGTATCTGCAGCACCCGGAAAACCGCAAACAATTGACGTTTTATTTGCGCAACGGCGGCTACGACGTGCGCGATCATCAAACGACCGAAGCAGCGCCGCTTCGCCCTGACATGGAAAAAGCCGGCTGGGAGTGGCGCAAAATGTGGGCCCAGCGGCAAAAAGCCTTCGACGAAGCGAGAAAACGCATGGAAGGTGCCGAACAGCATGCTGACACCGCTTCTCAAACTTCGACGACAAGCGACTCCCACTTAGCCCCTCGCGAATCGCCTGGGGCCGCCGCTGAATCGAAAGCCGCTCCCGTCGCGCCCCGAAATCCTTTTGATCGGCTCGGTACCCAAGAACAAGTTCAGGCCGTCGATCCCGCCTCTGAACAGTTCGACGGCGTTATCATCGGCATCGCGCTCGCAAGTTATCGCGACCACGAAGGCAACGACGCATTTCTGCTTCGCCCCGGCGACGATGTCAGCATCAGTGTCCCGACTACTGGCACCCCACCGAAAGTCAACAGCCAGCAATTTACTACTGTCGATCTCTACGAAAGCAAAATGAGCGAGTACGACACATCATTTGTGTTCGTGCCCATTAAAGTTCTGCAAATGCTTCGCGGCATGGGCAGCAACGTCACGTCGATTCAAATTAAGCTCAAGCCCGGCGTCGACGGCGAAATGGTTCGCGATGTCTTGCGAAAGCGTTTTCCCGCCGAGATGTACGGCGTTTACACCTGGCGCGATAAGCAGGGCGCTCTGTTGGCCGCCGTGCAAATGGAAAAAGCTGTGCTCAACATTTTGCTGTTCATGATCATCGCCGTGGCCGGCTTCGGCATTCTGGCGATCTTCTTCATGATCGTCGTCGAAAAAACTCGCGATGTTGGCATTCTCAAATCGCTCGGCGCTTCCAGCGCCGGTATTATGGGAATTTTTCTCGGCTACGGCTTGTCACTCGGTTTTGTTGGCGCCGGGGTTGGTCTGGCAATCGGCCTGGCGTTCGTGCATTACATCAATCAAATTCGCTCTGCCGTGGAATGGATTACCGGACAACCCGTGTTCGATCCGGCAATTTATTATTTTTACAAAATTCCGACGATTGTCGAGCCGTTTACCGTGATATGGATCGTCCTCGGCGCGCTTTTAATCGCTGTGCTGGCGAGCGTACTGCCAGCCTTCCGCGCCGCCGGTTTGCACCCAGTGGAGGCATTGCGCTATGAGTGACGTTGCCAAGCTGATTGTTCCACGACGCTCCGAAAAGCCGAACGGACAATTCAAAATTGGAGAATGGCCAATGGGCAGTATGGAAACGTCGCCCGTTGCCGCACGCAATTCAGATCGCACAACTCATCTGGCTGCCGTCAATCTAAAAAAAAATTACCGCAAAGGCCCTGTCGAAATTCCGGTGCTTACGGGCACAAGCATGGACGTTCGTCACGGCGAATTTCTCGCCATCGTCGGGCAAAGCGGGTCTGGCAAAAGCACTCTGTTGCATTTGCTGGGTACGCTCGATGCACCATCGGCGGGCGAAGTCCACTTTCTCGGCCAGCGAATCGACAATCTGCCGGCTCCACTGCGAGAAAGATTACGCAACGAGCAGTTCGGCATGATCTTCCAGTTCTATCACCTGCTGCCGGAACTCACGACACTTGAAAATGTACTCGCCCCGCTGATGATTGGCGCCAGCGCACTTAGCTATTGGCGGAATCGCAGCCAATTTGTCCAGCGGGCGAAAGAGTTGCTTGAAACTGTCGGCCTATCGCACCGCTTGAAGCACCGACCGCGCGAACTTTCCGGCGGCGAAATGCAACGTGTGGCGATTGCCCGGGCTTTAATCGCCAATCCACAAGTGCTGCTGGCAGACGAACCAACGGGAAATCTCGATCAAGGAACTGGCCAAGAAATTCTGCGAATTTTGCGAACCTTGAACCACCAGCACCAGCTCTCTATAGTCATGGTAACGCACGATTCGGCGATTGCCGCAGAGGCGGACCGCACCATTCGTCTGGTGAATGGCCAAGTGGAAGGAATTGCGTGATGTCAGTCCAATCTCCCGCCAGCGTGCAAGCTCGCCCAACCGCATCGAAGCTCATGCCTGTTTCCACAACGCCGCTTAAAATCTACATCAATGGCACGCTCTTCGATAAAGAAGACGCCAAGATCAGCGTTTACGATCATGGCCTGTTGTATGGCGACGGCGTATTCGAAGGAATGCGCAGCTACGGCGGCAAAGTTTTTCGCCTGGCGCAACACTTGCAACGACTATGGGATTCCGCCAAAGCAATCTGGCTCGAAATTCCTATCACGCGCGATGCGATGGCCAAAGCCGTCAACGACACGCTGGCGGCCAACAACATTCAAGATGGCTACATTCGACTGGTCGTCACGCGCGGCGTCGGCACGCTGGGATTGGACCCCAATCGCTGCAGCAATCCGCAGGTGATTGTTATCACCGATAAGATCGAGCTCTACCCAGAAGATTTTTATCGCAACGGATTGGAAATCGTCACCGCCAGCACAATTCGCAACAACCCTGCGGCCCTGAATCCGCGGGTTAAATCGCTGAACTATCTCAACAACATTCTGGCGAAGATCGAAGGCCTCAAAGCCGGCTGCATTGAAGCGCTCATGCTCAACGATAAAGGCGAAGTCGCCGAATGCACGGGCGATAACATTTTTTTAGTGCGCGACGGCGTGCTCCAAACTCCGCCACTCGATGCCGGTATTTTGGAAGGCATCACGCGCGATGCAATCATCGAAATCGCCCGCAGTGCCTGCATTGAAGTCCGCGAAATGCCACTCACCCGGCACGACGTGTACATTGCGGACGAGTGTTTCTTGACTGGCAGCGCCGCTGAAGCCATCCCCGTCGTGAAAATCGATAGCCGCCCCATCGGCGACGGCAAACCCGGACCGATCACGCGCGATTTAATTCAGCGCTTCCGCAAGCTGACGCGGGATTAGACAAAGGTTGCGCAATCGAAGTTGGTCGATCGCAATTCAATGATCTGGATGCACTTTTGCGTTGATTCGGGCGAATCCTGAAAGGTTTGCCCAATTGGCTTGGGGCAATTGCAGTTTCCAGAGAGATCGAGCTAGCGTCCAAAAATATGCAGCAGGCTTTCAGTCGTGCTTAACAATGCGATCGCAGCGATAACCCACAACCAGGATGCAATTACATTCAAATAGAGCCCAGCGGTGGCTAGACCCACGGGGCGACGGTTTGCAATTGCAAATCGAATTGATCGTCGGTCGAACACTATCCCCAGGCAAAGTGTTATGGCCGTCATTGCGACAGAAAATCGCGCAAGCCATGCAAAGAGCTTTAAAATATGTGAACTGTGATCGGCATGGGCCCATGTTTCTGCGCTCAGAATGCAAGTAATTGGAGCCGCCAGAATCATAACCGCACCGATTACGAGCGATCCAATCGCCCATTGCACATCGCTCTTAAGATAATACTCGCCGTTTGCATCATTGGGCGAAGTGACGATCGACATCGATTACCTCCTCCAATGCTTAATTTGACGGGTAATGTGTAGCCACCGTATTGTACCCGAGCTGCGAACTAATCGCCTCCTATCTACAAAAAGGAATTGGCAAGCAATAGGATTCTAGCGAAACAAGAAACACAAGAAGTCATTCGACGGAAACTTAACAATGAAATCGACCCGTTTCGAACTATCCGCCTGGACTTGGCTTGCTGCACTGGGTGGCATTCTCATGAGTCTCTCGGCAGTAGTCCACGCCGACGATTGGCCGCAGTGGCGAGGGCCGCAACGCGATGGAGTTTGGCGCGAGACGGGCATTGTCGAAAAGTTCGACGGACAGCAGTTGCCGATCAAATGGCGGGCTGAAGTCGGGCCGGGCTACAGCGGGCCCACGGTTGCCAAAGGACGGGTGTACATTACCGATCGCGAGGTCGAGCCCAAAGAAATTGAGCGCGTCCATTGCTTCGATGAAGAAACCGGCGAGCGAATTTGGAGCCACTCATACGATTGTGCGTACGGTGGTATTGGTTACACCGCCGGCCCGCGCGCGGCGGTAACCATCGACGAAGGTCACGCGTATTCCCTCGGCGCCGCCGGCATGCTCATCTGCTTCGATGCCGCCACCGGCGATATTCGCTGGCAGAAAGATTTGAAATCGAAATACAACATCAATATGCCGATTTGGGGAATCGCCGCGGCGCCGATCGTGGATGGCAATCGTCTAATTCTGAATGTCGGCGGCGAGCATGCGTGTCTCGTGGCACTGGATAAGAACACAGGCGAAGAAATTTGGAAAGCGCTTGATGATCCTGCGCAATATTCTGCACCCGTCATTGTCCAGCAGGCGGGCAAGCCGGTTCTTATTGTGTGGACGGCTGCAGGCGTGGTCGGATTGAACCCAGCAACAGGCGACTTTTACTGGCGCGAAGATATGAAACCTTCGCGCATGCCTATCGGCATCGTCACGCCGGTCGTCGATAGCGACCACTTGTTCGTGTCGTCATTTTACGACGGCTCGCTGATGCTGCGGCTCAAGCAAGACACGCAGGGGGTGGAACGAATTTGGCGGGCCGTGGGGCCCGATGAGCAACACACGAAGGGGTTGCATTGCGTCATTGGCACTCCGGTGCTCATGGGCGGATACGTTTACGGCAACGATAGCTATGGCGAACTGCGCTGCTTGAATGCCGACACCGGCGAACGGATTTGGGAAAACCTCACGGCCGTGCCCAAGGCGCGCTGGGCGACAATTCATGCCGTCAAACACGGCGACCGCTACTTCATGCTTAATGAGCGCGGCGAGCTTTTAATTGCCAAACTGTCGCCCGCCGGATTTGAGGAAATCAGCCGAACCAAGCTGATCGAACCAACAACTGATCAATTGGGTCAACGGGGTGGGGTTTGCTGGTCGCATCCGGCATTTGCCGATCGGAATGTCTTTGCCAGAAATGACAAAGAATTGGTTTGTGCGAGTTTAGCAGCGAGGAAGGCACAGTAAGCGAGGGATAATTGCGGGCAGAAATGGCCCTTAAAGGATTGTTTGGGTCTCTCAGGCTCCAATTAATTCCGCGCGGTCCACCAGTACGGATGATTTGCTTGGCGTGTCTCATTTTGAAACGGCAGATGGTCGATCCAGTGGCAGCTTGTTTCGGAAGGAGGTCCAATATTCACATTCAATTGACCTTTCGGTAGCGGCCAGATAGATTAATCGCAGCTGGGCAGCCGCTGTCCGTCCGAAAGAATCGGCGAGCGGCTGCGGCATCATTTTTATATTCTTGTTGCGATTGGTTGATTTGTCGGTCATTTTGGCCGCGTTGTGTTTGGCCCTCGAAGGGATCTCGGGTGCAAATTCGCCCTCGCGCTTCTGGTGTTGAAATCCTAGCGCCGGCGAAAATCAACCTTTTCTTCGAAGTGCTAAGCAAGCGCGACGATGGTTTCCATGAGATTGAAACGCTCATGGTTCCCATTAGCGTATTTGACACGCTGGTGATGGAAGACGATCCCACGGGACAATTTTCGATCGCCCCCCGCTGGAGTGTGGGCATGGTGAACGATAGAATTCCCCCACCGCAAGGAAACCAGCCGGTCCAAAACCCCGGCGATATACCCGGCGACGAGCGAAACATTGTGGTACGTGCGGTCCGACTATTGGCGGAGCGAGCCGGAATTCAACGCGGCGCGAAGCTGCAGTTGATTAAGCGAATTCCGGCGGCAGCCGGATTAGGCGGCGGCTCCAGCGATGCGGCGGCGGCGCTCGTGGCCGCGAACTTGGTTTGGAAACTTGGATGGCGGCCGACGCAACTGGCGGATGTGGCGGCGGAGCTTGGCAGCGATGTGCCGTTCTTTCTTGGATGTGGTCCGGCAATTTGCCGAGGTCGCGGAGAGAAAATCGAGCCTGTCACCGGATTGGGCGATTTAAGCTTCGTGCTGGTGCGGCCGCCGGAAGGCCTAGCGACTGCGGCGGTTTATCGGCAATGTCGTCCAGGCAGTCCACCGACGCGGTGTGAGCAGGTACTTGATTCGGTGCGTAGAAAGAATTGGAGGCAAATCGGTGCAGTGGTGCACAACCGTTTGATCGATTCGGCGCGGCAATTGTCGGCGTGGATCGATTGCGTTTTAGAGCGATTGAAAAGCGAATACTGTCCAGCAATTGGTATGAGCGGCAGTGGTAGTACATGTTTCGCCGTGTGTCACTCCGCACGCCATGCCCGCCATGTTGCCGGACGATTGAGCACAATGGCGGCAGAAAACTGTTGGGTTCAGCAGGTAAGGTCGGCGTGAAATATTGAAGGGTCGGCCGGCGATCCTTCACGGTCCTTGAGGATCAGGGGTCAGTAGCGCAAGGAGAACGGCCGTGGAAATCACTGAAGTTCGCATCAAGTTGATGGAAGAGGCCGGCGAGCGGTTGCAAGCATTTTGTTCGATCACATTTGACGACTGTTTTGTGATACGCGACCTCAAGATTATCGATGGCACTAATGGCCCGTTTGTGGCTATGCCCAGCCGGAAATTAACCTCGCACTGCATGCAGTGCGGATCGAAGAACCATCTTCGTGCCAATTACTGCAACGAGTGTGGCGCGAAATTGAATCCCAATAGGGCCCCCCTCGATGAAGATGGGCGCGCGAAGCTCTATGCTGATATTGCGCACCCCATAAACAGTGCCTGCCGCGAGATGATTCAAGACCGGATCATCACTGAGTTTTACGACGAAATCGAGCGATCCAAGCAACCGGGGTATGTTTCCCGCTATGACGACGCCGACTTAGACTACATTCCCGCCCGCCATTCCCGCGGCCCGCGCAGCCACCCTACGACGAGCTACGGACGCCCAGCAAATGAGCGCTCCTCTCGTCCCACGCATCAAGAAGGTGCACCCCGTGCGCCGCATAAGGCACTTGCCGCCCAGCCTCCGGCGGCCAAGGCTGCTGCAGCTAAGACCGCCGTGCCGGCGCCTGTAGTTCCTGCACCTATGGAAACACCTGCAGCCGACAGTGCCACGTCAGCCCCATCTGGTGGCACCGATGGCTTCGGTGCGGGCATTTTCTAGTGCCTTGAATTAGTGGTCGCGTTGCTCTCGGTTCAGAAACGCGTTCAAGGTGGAACTATCGCTTCGCGGTCATCGATAGCGCGAGCAAGTACGGCACCGGATTGCTGCCCAGAGCGTTGAGCACCGTGCCGCCAGCGGTGAAAACATGAGTCACCCAGCTAGGCTTGCCATACCTTTCGAGGGCTGCCCCGCCTTCGCCACCGCCCACATATACTTCGACGCCCGCATCGGTCATCCGCTTTAATTGTGTCATAAAAAGTTTGGTGCCGGACTCAAAACGGGGATCTTCGAACATGCCGAACACACCGTTGTGGAACGCGACGGCAGCGGCACCTCCGGATTTTTGCGAGGCAATGAACTCGCCGATTTTTTGTGCGAACAGATCGCTGGTTTGGGGGCCAATGTCGAATTGTTGATCGCCGGGACCGATGGTGTCGGAAGCCCGACCATCTTGCAGTATGAAATCGATCGGCAACACGAATTGGATGCCTTTACGTCGGCCGTCTTCGATCATTCGTTTGGCTTGTTCGATCCGCTCTCGCGGTATGAAGTAGGGTTTTTCTGCATGAGTGGGATCTTCGGCCACGCCGAGCGAGAACTGCTTGCCCGCCAGTTCGGCTGCGGCTTTTTTCAGTGCCATCGCGAGCGAACCTGCGGTGATAACCCAGCGAATGGCGCCGCGGGCGATCATAGCCTCGAGGTCATCGAGCTTGTCGATCTTCAGCCCACTAAAGACGACGAGCTGCGCGGCCAGACAACGCTGCATGGGGCCGTCGAACTCGCGAGCTTCGTAATCACCAAGCGCGACGCGGTCCATGGCGGCGGGCAAAACGGTCGAAGAGCTATCGAGGCTGCCTGCAGACAGGGCCTCGTGGATGTATGCCATACCGAGCTTGCTGGCGAATTCGTTTGCGAGCTTGGTCAGGCTGGACACTAACGACGATAGATCGTCGGCGGTGGCATCCCACAGCACGCGTTCAATTTTGTAGCGGCGCGTATTTTCCATCACGAGCACATCGCCTGGCTTTGCGGATTTAATGGCGTCGACGGCTTTAGGCGTGAGGGATGTTGTTGCTTCATCAAGCCAATCGGCAATGAGAGCGACTGGTTTGCCAAGCAGTTCGCCTAATCGAGCGGCAACTTTATTGAGCGAACCTTCCGGTTTGCGACCGATGTGGCCAATCAGCACTTGCTTCCAGCCTCGCTCGATGCCGAATGTGAGAGTATCGAGCATGGAGGTTAATCGCTGATCGCCTTCGCCAATCTTCGCGCCAGGCTTGGCGTCAAGGTCGCCGCGAACCAGCACGACCGCGCCAGTCGCCAAGTCTGCTAGCGAGTTGAGCCGCGGAATGGCGGCCAGATAGTCGCCGAGCTTTGAGTATGGAGTTGAAGAGGCGCCGACGAGCGTTCGGCACCAAGAATGCATGTATTGGTCGGTCACGTGCATGACAAAAGCCTCTGAATATGGGTTGCCGATGCTCACGATGCCGTGGCGGTTTGATTGCCTCGATTTCGTGTCGGTGTTAAGATACGAGGCGCAGCACGGCTCACCAAGGGGGCCAGAAAACTTCAATTGTTGACACGCGCCGCGTATGCGAGAACATTCAAATTGGAGCTTGAATTGGGGTGTTTGGGGCGGCGTGCGAGTTCGAGCGCATGCCTCGCTGCTGATGCTGTTTGTCCTGATTCTATTTGTCGCCTGCCGATTGCGGCCAAGCGATGAAGGCACTATTGACGGCTTAATGGCCTGCGCCATCTTGTTTGCAACGGTCGTCCTGCACGAGTTGGGGCACATTTTCGCTTGCATGCGGCTGGGGGGGCATATCGATATGGTTGTGCTCGGCCCTCTGGGCGGTTTGCACTTTCCCATTGTGCCGCGCGATCCGCAGCGGGAAGTGGCCGTGGCTCTGGCAGGACCGCTCGCGAATTTGGGCGTGATCGCAATGATTGGGCCCTCGCTGCTGCTTGCGAAGATCGGTGTGCTCGACATCTTGCTGCATCCTTTGTATCCAGCGCGAATGTTGACGGAGTCGACCTGGTGGATCCTCGCCTTAAAACTGGCGCTTTGGTTCAACTGGCTCATGTTGCTAGTGAACCTGATTATTCCAGCCCCGCCGTTTGACGCCGGACGGGCGCTGCGCAGTATTCTGTGGCCAGTGATGGGTTATCGAGCGGCAATGCGTACGGTCAGTCGAGCCGGCATGTTGACGGCGCTGATTCTTTGTCTGGTTGCGCTCTGGGTACACGATCCGCGCGACGAACGCGCCGTGCCGCCTTGGTTGCCGCTAATAAGCATGGCGATTCTTATTTACTTCTGCTCGCGCAATGAAGCTCAGCGGAGCGAAGAAGAGGATCCTGAAGACGACCTGTTTGGCTACGACTTTTCGCAGGGATACACGAGCCTGGAACGGAATCCTTACATCAAGCGGAAATTTCGGCCCGGCCCGCTGCGGCGGTGGCTTAAACAGAGGCGCGAAATGCGTGACCGCCGCGTGCGGCAAATTGAGGAAGACGAAGAGCGCCGATTTGACGACGTGCTAAGTCGGATTCCCGAAGTCGGCATGGAGGGCCTCTCGGCTGAAGAGCGCGCCCTCCTCAATCGGGTGAGTGCGCGCTACCGCAATCGAATGCAGCACTAAAAAGCCGCGTAAAGACTCGGTGACTGAGCCCCGGGATCGGTGTCGTTAAAATCGGTTCCACGTGCGTACTGAGAGCAGAATAGTTGGAATTTCTCGCAGAGCCGGTACCCGACGAATCTCGCATGTGCCAACTAGCGATTGCGGCGGAAACATGCCCTTCGTCTTTTTGCCGCATGGAGTTGCATGACCTAAATTCAATTATAAACCCACCATCGCCAAAATGTCGGCTGCCACTCTGCATCGACAAACGGTGGCGAAATATGGATTGGCTTGATCAGAAGCAAAGTACCAGACAGGCGGTCGAATGGCACTTGCGGATTCACGTGTGAATGTCCAACCTGCCAAGGCGGAGCAAGTCTCGGTGAAGAGTTTCCAAGGGATGCTGGAATCACTTCGCGCTTGCTTTGGCGTTCGTTTCTCGGTGCTCGATATATCAAGGGATGAGTTTTTGGAGCGTGGCGACTTAGAGCCAGCCGGCCACATACCTGCCTTCGCCGAACTCGGCGATCAAGTGTTGCGCCGAGAGCATGCTGAGTTCATCGCCGACGAAGATCCTATTGCCGTACTTGCTGTTCCGATAGGCGAAGACGCAAATGCAATTGCAGTCGCGCCTTTTATGGTGCGGAGCGCGGACGAATCGGATGCAATTCGCGCGCTGAACAGATTGGGGTTCTCGATCGGTAATGGGAATTCATGGGTCGTCAATCAAATCGTTTGGCCGGCAAACCGATTGTTGCAAGTAGCAAACTTGGTTGTCGCCAATTACGCCATGGAGTTCCGGCGAGGTCACTTGCAACACGAAGTTGAAGAGCTATCAGCTCATCTCGCCGCAACCTATGAGGAACTGAGCCTGCTGTATGGGCTCACGCAGAAGCTCCGGATTTCTGCGTCGATTGAGGAACTTGGAGCCAAAGCCCTTGAGTGGCTCGCCGAAGCCATTACCGCTCAAGGTTTCCTGCTCAAATTAGCGCCTCCGCAGTCGTCGACGGCGGACTCGACTTCACATTTGGGGCCCGAGTTCGAATTCCTGACGTTCGGTCGATGTCCCATCAATCGCCACCAGATTTCTGACTTCCTGAATCGACTGGAGCTAGACGGCCAGCCGCGCTCGGTCGTAATCAATCCCGCCAGTCGCAGCGAAGAATTCGCCGATTGGAACTTCCGCGATGTACGTCAGGCCGTCGTCGTTCCCTTGATGGAAGGTGAGAACCTATTTGGCTGGCTGGCAGCATTCAATCATGATGAGGATCGAGAGTTCGGTTCATCGGAAGCCAGTTTGCTATCGTCGGTCGCCGCGATCCTTGGCATTCATGCAGGCAACATTGAGCTTTATCGCCAGCAGGCAGAATTTCTGGCGGGCGTCGTACGGGCGCTGACCTCCGCAATCGACGCAAAAGATCCTTACACATGCGGTCACAGCGATCGTGTGGCCCGTATTGCCGTCAAGCTCGCGGACAAATTGGGCTGCGATGGCAAAGAATTGGAAACGATTTATTTAAGCGGCCTCTTGCACGACATCGGCAAGATTGGCATTGACGACCATGTGCTACGTAAGCCGGGACGGTTAACGGAGGCGGAGTACGAGCATATTAAGATGCACGCCGACATTGGTTACCGAATTCTTAAGGACCTAAAACAGCTGGGGCAAGTACTGCCAGCCGTGCGGCATCATCACGAAGCGTGGGACGGCAGCGGATATCCGTTCGGCCTGGCTGGCGAAGAAATCCCGCTATATGCTCGCATTGTCGCAGTAGCCGATGCATTTGATGCGATGTCCAGCGATCGTCCATACCGCAAGGGCATGCTGGACGAAAAGCTTGATAGCGTCTTTAAATCGGGAGCCGGCAAACAATGGGATGCCGAAGTGATTACAGCATTCTTTGCAGCCCGCGAGGAAATTCGCCGCATCGCTCATACCGACATTGACGCGCCAGCGACCGAGCTTGCTCATTTGACTTGAGCAGTTCTCTCGGATCTCGGTTTTGGAGAATCTGTAGGCGCGAGGCGCCGGTGTCGTTGACTGTCCCTGCTAAGTAGTTCTCGGAATACCATGTCACGTCTGGAGGAAGATCGAGAAGACTTGTTGCGCGAGGCGACTGCGCTCGTTGCGAGGATTGAAATAAGAATCTACAGTTTTCATGAACCGATTTTGGCCGGGTTCCGCCAGAACGGCGCCGCAACGTTCTTCTTCGGGCAGCAAATGGTATTTCAATTCAACTCTGCCAAACAGTTGCGACGAGGCTTTGCCGACGGACGTCTATTCAAGGCCGAACACGGTCGACTTAGTGTCCTTACGCGACAAAGAACGGCCGACGCCGTCGCGCTCATCCGACACGATCTTTCGCCCGAGGAATCCTCAGCTTAATGAATGCCGAAAAACAGCTTCGCAACCTCGCCGATGCCCTATCGAACCAAGCGTTTCAACTAACCGGCCAAGTACCGAATGATGCGGACACTACGTGGCGCCTCATAAAATGGCTAGGCCAAATGCCGGTGCCCATTCAAGTGGCCGCTTCGTCTCGGACAAGTTGAATAATGTCGTCAGTCGCTGAGCGGCAGGGAGACGATTTCTGCCGTCCCCGTTGGTGCTTCCAACGTTTCGCCGGGATTCGAATTCTCCCGGCGGACATAACCTATCGCCAATGGGGCTGCTAGCCGAGGCGACCAGCATGCCGACGTGACCTGGCCAACGACTTTATCACAAAGTCTTAGGTTGTTGGACGGCTCTGGAATTGTATCGCCCGTATATTTCACTCCGCGGAGCAGACGATTAACATGCCCTAATGCGTCAATGCGGGCCACAGTTTCCTGCCCAAGATAACAGCCCTTAATAAAGCTGATTGCTTGGGGCGTACGGTCGATCTCTTGGGGCAAATTTTCGGGGCTTATATCCTGACCGAAAAATGGCGTCCCATACTCGATTCGGGCAGTTTCAAATACGTCGGCTCCGCATCGAATCGCTCCGGCTGCCATGACGGCTGCCTCCACATCAATAAACGCATCGCGACAAAATGCGATCATGAAACCGCAGGGACCCGCGAGATCGACTCGGCGGATCCATACCGAGATCGCAGCGATTTGCGTGGCGGTGTGTGCCAATCGGTCCTGCGGAACTGGCAAGTTCATGTTAAGCAGTAGCAATTCCGCCTGTGGTCCCGACAGAAAGATCTCGGCCCATTCCATTGAGCGATCGTGCAATTGCACGTCTTCGCGAATAAGATAACGATCCAAATGCGCAAGCAGTGCTGCAGCCTGCCCTGCAACCGTCTCGACAATGTGCGAATTCGGGCCGGCAAACATGAACACATGGCCAACCACATGTCCTTTGACATTAAGGATGAACGCTTCGCACCCACTGCCGATCGGCAAATCTCGAACCGCGTTCGTGGTAAGGTTGTGCAGAAAACTTGCGCGATCTGTGCCAGTTAGTTCAAGCTGTGTTCGCCCCTCAAAATCAACGAATCCAACTCCGCGCGTCAAAGCCGCGTACTGCGTGTCGAATTCGGAAGTCGTAATCGACATCAAATTACTCGCCCACCACTTGTGGTCGCGCGTATTGAGCGTCCGCAACAAGAATGCACGTGTTGTAACGTGAAGCCAAACGGACAATTTCTTCTGGCGAGCTAACGTGTGCGAATCCTAGTGGTGTCACAATAGCTTCATCGAGCCGACTCAGCAGATAAATGGTATTTCGGTCTTGCACTTCTGCCAGCAATCGCGCCAGCGGAGCGTCGGGGGTCCGCTGCTTTCGCAAACGATGATGCGCCGATTCAGAATCGCCAGCCTCGATCAATTGCCGTAACGCGGGGCCAACTTCTGAATTGAGTTCGGTGCACAACACAACAGCGCCGCCATCGGTTATAAGATTTAGCGCTGACTCCAACGCAGACCCGACATTCGTCCAATTCTGCTCTGCATGGGTCCCACCGATCGCTGCAATGACCAAGTCTGCCCGCTGCGGGAGTTTGGGTCGCCAGGCCGATGCAAATTGCTCGCGGCCCGCCTGAAATACTGCATCCGGCGAACCAGCGAGCACAGCCGACACCTTTTGTTCACTCCCCGGCACAACTTGGACCGTGAATTGAACACCTAAGAGCCAAGCAATTTGATCGACCTGCTTTTGGCGGTGCAGGTGTTGCCCTGTCGTCAGCGGGACGCCGCTAGGGGCGAGATGGTCGATCGTCTTCCGATCCGCGAATGTTGGATATAACGTATCGTTCCAAGGCTCCGATTTGCCTGAACCTCGCTCCAGATACTCTGGATGAAAAGAACCAATTGGAATGACAAGGTCGGCATCGCAAATGCTCCGATTCATGTAAATCGGCTCACCCTGCGCATCTGCAGCCAAATAACTTAACAAATTACGGTCCGTCGGATCGTGCGTTTCGAAACCCACAACTTCTCGCTGGTCGGCTCCGAGTTTTGATCTTGGATCGATTGCACCCGTCTGGACGTCGACCGGAGACCGAACCACGGAAATATTCTCAGCCGCCGCGCCTCCCGAGAGCAGTTGCGGAAGCAACGCCGCAATAATTTCCGGGGCCTCCTGCACACCGGGGGAAAGTGCAATCACGATCCGATCGCCCGGCACCGTGGCACGGCGAATGGGCGGAAAATCGAGCGGCGTCTGAAAAGCATGGCTCGCCATTTCGATCGCAGAGTGCTCCGCGAGCGGGGGGCCGGCACAATCGGCGATTAGCATGCCTGGCGCAAAATCGAGCCGCAGGCGGGCGGATTCGCCGTATCTCAACGTCGCAGAAATTCTCGATGCAGTCGCCATGCTAGCAAGCTCTTTGGGCGGTTTTCTAAGGCATCATAGCGCCGTAAATCGTGGCCGGTCAAGAAGTCGAGCTTTACCCAAACGGGCGGGAAGTGAATAATCCGCGGCCTTAAATCGTTGACAAACGGTTTTAGCATCCGATTACTTTCCCTTTTCAGGTTTACTGAGAAATGAAGTCGAAACTTTCTGAATTTATCGCCCGGCTGGCGCCGTTAACGGCGCTGAGTTTACTCGCGATCTTGATACCAGGCTGCGCGCCCAATGGAGATGTCGGCTCCGGAACATCGCAGGGTGCGCCGACTATCTCAAATCCGCCGGCAAGTCAAAAAAGCAGCGCGAATAACGCGGGACCCGATAATCGGTCCGCCGACCAGATTCTGAAAGACATGGCAGCCGCGTACCGGATGGCCGGTAGCTACGCGGACAATGGGCAGGTACGTAGGCGATTTGAACGAAACGGTCAGCCGTTGGAGCAAGTGTTCGAATTCTCAGTGGCGTTTGTGCGCCCAAACAAGTTGCGGCTTATTTGCTACGACGCCATGCTGGAGTGCGACGGCAAACAATTCCGCGCCGCGGTGAAGACGATTCCAAATCTCGTGATGCAAGTGCCCGCGCCGGAGAATCTGACGCCCGAATTCATCGTCAACGATCCGCAGCTTCGCGGCGCTGCAGGGTCCCGGTGGGGCTCCGGTACAGATCGCCTTTTTAATGGCTGATAACACGTTGGCGCAATTGCTTCAAGACTCGATCTCACCGCCCAAATTGTTGCAGCCGGAACCGATCGATGGTCGGCGCTGTAATCGAGTGGAAATCGATAGTTCACAGGGGATGCTAACGCTTTGGATCGATCAGCAATCCAACCTGCTCTGTCGAATTGAACTGCCGACAAAGGAATCGAAACTTGAGCTCGATCAGGATGGGCCCGTGAGTAATGTCGCACTGAGCATCGAGTTCACGAACGCGCAGGTTAATGAAAAAGTGAACGACAATGCCTTTGTGATGGAGATCCCGGAGGGCGCCACTGTGGCGGACACCCTGGCTCCAGTAGTGAAACCCGCGCCAATTGCGGCGGCCAGTGAGCCCACAGCGTTGAAACTCACAAAGCTGTGGACGGCTGATGGCGTGAAGGATCCAGGCAATCTGCTCGTGATTGACGCTCCAAATTCCAATCAACGGATTTTCGCCGTCGATGGCTGGCGCAGTTGTCGAGCTGGACGAACAGGGAAAGGTTGTCGCCCGCCAGGAGCTAGACATTCCGGACACCGCCGTCGTTAACTACCTCCGAACTGCTGTCGATGGCCAAGGCAAGCGCTACTTCGTCGCTTCCGGAAACGGTCAGCCCCAGTTATTTGTGTTCGACGATAGCTGGAAAAAGATTCTCGCTTTTCCCAAGCCTGAAAATGGGGCCGCGGAAGGTGTTTGGGATGTGCAAATTGCGGATCTGAAAGGCGACGGGAAGCCGCAACTGCTTGTCGGTTACTGGGGCGATGTCGGCGTGCAAGGCGTTGCACTGGATGGCAATCGCGTGTGGCGTGATCGATCGATCCAGTTTGTCTTCCGGCTTGCGACGACCGAGCCCGATGCAACGGGCCGCCGTCATATGCTGGCAACGCACAACCGCGGCACGATTGCCGCATTCGATGCCGATGGGAAGGCTGAGAAAGAAATTACGATACCTAATCGCAATGTGTACTACATTGTCGCTGATGATCTCGATCGAAGCGGCAAAAACAGTTATTGCTGTTTGGCCGGCACCGCAACCGGCGAAAATTCGGCGCTGGGCGTTGCGCTCGATGGCCGCGAACTTTGGAACTACACGCTTCCCCCTGGTGTGCACGGACGGCCAGTGGAAGTGATAACTACTGGAGATCTGGCCGGCGACGGCACTCGAGATTGGATCTTGGCGGGGCCAGATGGCTCGATTCACGTCGTGGCCGCCGATGGAAAGCCGATTGATAAATTCAATACAGGCTCGGCTCTGGCTGGCGCGGGAGCTGCAAAGATCGGCGAACGGCGCGTTCTGCTCATCTCCAAAGTTTTCGATAAGCCAACAGGCGACGCAAAGGGAGCATTGGAAGCATGGGCCGTCGAAGGAACGAGCAAATAGCGGCATTGCGAATTCCTTATTCACCGCTGGAGCGCGGGTCGCTCTGAAATCCGCGTGTCCGGGAGAGCCACAAGTGAGTGAAAAGCCCGAGCTGTTATTTCAAGCGCGGCGATTTCAGGTCGTCCGTAAATCGCGAAGGTTGGCCAATGGCGAGACGATCGCCCATGACGTCGCGATCGCGGCTGGCGCCGTCGTGATTTTGCCGATGGTCGATGTGAATCGAGTGTGTTTAATTCGGAATTTCCGAATTGCGGTCGATGAAACATTGACCGAGCTCCCTGCTGGCACGATCGAGCAAAATGAAGATCCGCTCGCAACTGCGCGCCGCGAGCTGATTGAAGAAACCGGCTATCGGGCCGGCAAAATCGACAAGCTCTGTGATTTTTACATGTCGCCGGGCATTCTGAACGAAAAGATGCATCTGTTCGTGGCCACTGATCTGCAAAGCGGTGCGAGCGCACTTGAGGTCGGCGAAGAAATCCAAACACAAGTGGTCGATTGGGCGGAGGCAATGCGAATGGTCGAACTTGGCGAAATCCGTGATGCAAAATCGCTAGTGGGGCTGCTCATGTACGATCGAGTTCGCTGCAATTCTTAAAGTGCTGCCGCCCAATCAACTTCGCCGCATTGCCCGTTGAATATCGCGCTGGGCAGATTTCTGTTTCAACACCTCGCGCTTATCGTGCAGTTTTCGACCTTTGCACAATCCGAGCAACACTTTGGCACGGCCTTCCGTGAAATACATTTTCAGTGGAATTAGTGTCAACCCTTTCTCCAGCGCACGGTGAGCAAATTTTTTCATCTCCCGGCGATGCATCAAGAGTTTTCGCGGACGTTTGGGAATATGATTCAATCGATTCGCCTGCACATACTCCGGAATGTCGCACCCCATCAACCAGACTTCGTCGCTCTTAATTCGGGCGTACGCTTCTTCAAGCGATAAGTGCCCGGTGCGCAAACTCTTCACTTCACTGCCTACGAGCACGATGCCGCATTCGAGCGTTTCGATAACTTCGTATTCGTGCCGGGCCTTGCGATTCTGAGCGATGAGCCGCTCGTTATCGTGTTCCCGATCGGCAGCGGCTTTCTTTTTTCCGCCTTTTTTTGGTGCACTTTTAGCCGTGGCTGTAACTCCCGCGTTTTGTGGTCCGCTTAACGCCGACTTGTTGGAATGATAGACTTGCAAGTCTAACCAACTTATAAATCTGCTAAAAGCCGGGCCGATTGATGCTAATGGGTTTGCCAATTCTCGGAGCGGTGCCGACCGACGCGGTAGAACGCGCTTTGGCGCAGAACGGCGGTACGAGGCAATTGGCCGCTGCGAGATTGCCAAATTGGCTCAAGAAGAACTTGCCAGTTGGGGCTGGATTGCAGTTCACGTCGCGGCTGATTGACGATCTGCGTTTGGATACCGTTTGCGAAAGTGCAAAGTGTCCTAACCGTCTGGAATGCTGGTCGCAAAAAACGGCCACATTCATGATTTTGGGAAATGTTTGTACGCGCCCGTGCGGGTTCTGCTCTGTGCCGAAGGGAAAGACGGAAGCGATTGAAATTGATGAGCCGGATCGCGTGGCAGAAGCAGCGGCTCGCCTGGGCCTGAAACACGCGGTGATTACTTCAGTGACACGCGATGATTTGGCGGACGGAGGCGCAGAACATTTCTATCGCTGTGTACTAGCTGTGCGCGAGCGAACAAGTGCGGCAGTCGAGGTGTTGACTCCCGATTTTCTTGGGAAGCCCGGCGCGGTTGAGCGCGTCATGGAATCAGCGCCCGACGTCTTCAACCACAACACCGAGACGGTGCCACGGCTTTACCGTGCCGTTCGTGGTCGCAAAAGCGATTACCGCTGGACTCTGAAACTGCTTCAACTGGCAAAACAGCTATGTCCGGAGACGAAAACAAAGAGTGGTTTAATGCTAGGGCTAGGCGAGACCCGTGATGAATTGTTCGACGTGCTGATCGATCTACTCGATGCCGGCTGCGAAATGTTGACGCTAGGACAGTACCTTCAACCGACGCCGGAGCATTTGCCTGTGGTTCGGTATGTGCCGCCGGAGGAATTTACGGAACTGGGACGCATGGCCAAGACATTAGGATTCCGTCGCGTCGCCAGTGGACCGTTTGTCCGTAGCAGTTACCACGCCGGCGAGATGGCAACCGATTGATTAATTCTGGCTGGCACGGCGCGCGCGTCAATCGATCGCAATAATAAAACGGGCCGCGGCTGGCTTGCCGCGGCCCGTTCATTTAATCAAACCTCAATCCGATTGCGACGGTGGAGTCGCTTCGAGAGCGGCGCGGATCGGACCGTGCTAAGCACTGGTTCCTTGTTGATCCTGGCCGTCGAATTAATAGTGGGTCCTCCGACGGAAGTACGGAAAGAGGCTTGTACGAAAAAGTCCAATTGAAAGTATCTGCCAACGTTGCCACATAGTATCGGCGATTAGTCCACTGCACTACAGGTATTCGGTCCAACCGCTTCCGCCCACCCGCAATTTTAATCTGCTAGCGGCCGGGGCCTAGTGCGAACCGACAAATCTACCATTCTTTTTCGCCGTTTTGTTGATGCCCGGGATTCAATTTAAGCTTGCCCGATGGCACGCTTTTCGCTATAAGCCGACCGCATTTCAATGTTCGTCTACGCGGTGATGCGGACGGCGGTTTTCGTCATTCGATCCGCCTTTTCATTGCCCTTTCAAGAGGGTTCCATGCTGACCCCCGCAACGCGACTTGTGCTAGTTTTCTCACTCATTGCAATTTGCTTGGGATTTGTTCTCGCCGATCCAACGACCGCTCAGGTCGTTACCAACGGCAGCGCTGTAACGGTGACGCTTCGAGAGCAGCTCGAATTCGGCCTTTTGGCGCGTACGCCGGATGAGCGGGCGTTCGTCAACAAAGTGGTGGCATTAGTCAACGATGGTACGCTGCCCCAGAGCTTGGTACAAAGCACCTTTCTTTGGGCGCGTTACAAAAAGCCATATCCAATGCCCTTTTTCCAGCAGGCTCTTAAACTGCGAGCGCAGTCAGTGGGCATCCGGCTGTAGCGATCGCATCGAATGATCGCCATTTTTGCCTTTGCCGCCCGAGCTGCATGCTTGCCTTGGCCGGGTCCTCGCCGACTTCTTTGGCTTTTTTAGCCTATAGTTGCGAAGCATTGGCTGCGAGAGCACCCAGCGCAGACGTCATTTCACTTATCAGTTCGGCTGTTCCTTAGCAGTCTGGTATATCGGGCGTACTTGTCGGACCGATAGACACCTCGGTCGACGAATCGATTTTTCGGCTCGTTGACCAGGCGCCAGCTGACGAGGGAACCGGAGATCATTGCCCGATGACCGCCAAGCACTTGCGCGCAAGACACAATCGGCGCCGCCGGACCGGGGCACGTTGTATTTCTCATCGCCGAGTCGTACGGCAATGCTGGCGGTGCGCAAGGCATTGGCGAAGGCGGGCCTTTCCGCGCGCGAAGTACAGCCCGGGCTGCTCGCCACCGCATTCTCCGCCAGGCGTGCCGATATTTGGCGAACCGCGTTTGCCGGCATATTTGGGCACGCAGGCTTGGAAGCGATCAAGTGCCGGTTGCTCTCGGCAGATAGCCCACCCACGTCGGCCGATTTCATGCTGGCAGAAAACCTGAGCGATTTCCTTGCCTGGCTCGATGGCCAGTGGCTCGCCGATGTCCTGGAATCACGCCGTTTATTCTCGGTCTTTCAACCGCTTGTGTTCACAGATCAGCCAAAACAGGTTTACGCCTACGAATGCCTGATCCGAGCACGCAGCCCAAGCGGCGACTTAATTACCCCGGACCGTCTCTTCGCCGCCGCGCACACAACTGGATTGCTTGGCATTTTAGACGGCGCAGCGCCGAACCGCAATCGAGTCTGCAACTCAGCACAGCTTGGATACGCCGGTTTTTGTGAATATCTATCCGAATGCGATTCAAGAAGCGCAGCGGTTTCTGGAAACCACGATCGCCGTGGCCGAGCACACGCAATTGCCAGCGGAGCAATTTGTGTTCGAATTCGTCGAAACAGAAGAAATTCTGGATCCAAATCAATTTTTCGACATCCTACAGGAATTCCGAGCCCGCGGATTCCGGGTGGCACTCGACGACGTTGGAGCAGGCTATTCTTCATTGAATGTACTCGTGCACGTAAAGCCGGACTTCATGAAATTGGACATGGGACTGATCCGCAACGTCGATCGCGATGTGTACAAGAGCTGCGTCGCCGCCAAGCTGCTCGAACTTGCTCAGGAACTGAATGTGAAAACGGTCGTCGAAGGCATCGAAACGCCGGGCGAATGGCAATGGGCGCGAGAACATGGCGCCGATTTTGCGCAAGGATATTTATTTGCCCGCCCCGACTGCCCCCC
Organism: Pirellulales bacterium; assembly: GCA_963773875.1. GTDB lineage: Bacteria > Planctomycetota > Planctomycetia > Pirellulales > JADZDJ01 > CAVTYH01. The sequence continues at coordinate 327,396 of CAVZCV010000021.1, read as the reverse complement.
GCCGGTGCCGCGCTTCGACGGAGTTTCGTATGAAACGGCAAACGATGCCGTGCCGGTTTAATTGTCACCCAGCATAACTCAGAAACTTTAAACACGTGGAAACACTTTTTTACATCGTCGTATGGGTTTTTCCCAGCGTCCTGTTGGGCGTGTTGATCGGCCATTTTTGGGGCCGGGGCCCTGTACTGATTCGGGAGCGGAAACTCGCCCAGCAGGAACGCGAAGCCACACTCAAGGCGCTGCTTACTTTGATGGAAAGCACGCAGCAACTGACCAGCGATGTCGACAGCCACACCTCGGAAATCAAAGCCGTCGGACGCACAGTCGGCAACCTTTCGGTGGAAGGCGAGTTGTATCAGGTGAAGACTTTGCTTGCGCAAAAAGTTGCCGAAGTCATTGAGTCGAATCAGCGGCTTGAAGACGATCTCGTTGTCGCCCGCTACCGCATGCAGGAGCAAGCCCAGGAGCTTGATCGCACGCGGCGCGAAGCCCGGACCGACAACCTTTCGGGCGTCTCGAATCGCAAAGCGTTCGACGAAACGCTCGATTTTCTGCTGCGAAACTTCAAGCGGCACGGCACGCCTTTTGCGCTCGTGATGTGCGATGTCGATCATTTCAAGTGGATTAACGATACGCATGGTCATACGGCCGGCGATCGAGTGGTTTCTCAAATTGGTGGATTTCTCAAACACTGTTTGCGCGGGGGCGATTATTTGTCGCGCTACGGCGGCGACGAATTTGCCATGTTGCTGCCCGATGCCACGTTGGAAACGGCGCAAGACGTTGCCGACCGCGTGCGGCTCGAAGTCGAGTGCCGCAACTTCGAGGTGACCCAAGGCGGCGAACGCGTTGCCGTTACTTTCAGTGTCGGTCTCGCCACTGCGCGCGACGGCGATACCGCCGAGTCGCTCATCCAACGGGTCGACCAGGCGCTGTACAAATCGAAACAATCGGGCCGAAACCAAACGCACGCCTTTGCCAAAGAAGGCGAATTGGTCAAAGTCGGCGCATAGCTATGTCTGCCACATTTCAGAGCATCGCCGAAACTCGGCAATACTTCGGCTGGAGCGCCGCCGCGCGGCGCACAGCCTCGCGCACTGCTCAAAAGCTCCTGCGACTGGAAGTGAATGAAATGCTCTGGCTCGCGGCAGAGTCGCTGCCCAGTGCGGTTCCGGCTGACCCCGACTTCGCCTTTCATTTTCTCACTCCGAACCAACTGGCATACTTTTCGCGAACGCCGACGAACGACGTCGATGAAGTCTTCGCGCTTTGTGTGGGCTCCGGCCACGACTTCTGCTTCGCAGCCGTCGCGAAAACTGGCGAACTCGCCAGTTACAGTTGGTATGCCGTCGGGTCGATCGAAGCCGAACACCACTTGGGCGTTGCCATGTCGCTGCCGCCGGGCGTGGCGTACATGTACAAGGCCTTCACGCATCCGAACTTCCGCGGCAAGCGGCTGTATGGAGCGACCGTGGCTTTGGCATTTCAAGCACTTGCCGCCAAAGGCGTCAGGAACCTCGTCACAACCGTCGAGTGGACGAATTTCTCCTCGCTGCGAAGTTGCCGCCGACTTGGCTTTCAACCGCTTGGCCGGCTCGCAACCATCGGTCCGCTCAATCACCGGATCGCGCTCACGCCGCAGTCCGCCCGCGTTCGCGGCATTCGTTTCGGTCGCTCTGCTGAAGTACATCGTCGCTGCCCCTAATCTGCTTACTTCCAATCGTTTGCTGTTTACTCTCGTCCGAAGAATATCCGCTCCACGTTGCCGCGCAGCACATCGTGCCCCAGCGATACCGCCCGTTCTTCGCTCCAGCCGCGATCTACAACGAACCGTTCGGCTAGAATCTTCGCCAGAATCCGCTTGTACATGCGGAACTTTGGCAGGGCGAATTCCAATTTGTACATATCGCTGTAATAGCCAACTTGCTTGGTGCGCGGCACTGCTTCCAGCCGAGCTGCTGCATCGTGTTCGATATACGTCGGCGTGTTGCTGTACCACCAGTGTCCGTTGGTCACCACGTTCGGGAAAATCCAGGCGTAGCTCGTCAGCTCCTGATTCGTCACGCTCGCCAACACGGAAATCGGAAACACCACTTGCGGGAAAGCGTTGAACAATTCTCGATACTGGATCAGCGAAACGCGGCTGTCGTACAGATCTTGCCCCTGATAAACACCGCCTTTGTAAACGGCCCGATTCACACCAATCATCAAATCGAACGGCAGGCGATACTCCACGCAGAACTCGGCCAGCGTCCAAAACACGAAGTTCGATAAATCGCGCTGATGCAGCGCGCTAATCGTCGCTGCCGGCTCAATGGCTGCCGCCACCGCGTGATCGGCGGCCGTCGCATCGACCTTCAGCGGCGCAAAATCGGGCGGCAGCGACACTGCGCACGCCCGGCAGCCTTTGCTCGTGAAATGATCGAACAGCTTGCCGATCGCCATCCGCATGCTCGCCGCATCCTTCACGGCGATTCCGCTCGCGCGCTGCAACCGCTCTTGCACGGCGGGCTTGGCAAAATGGAAAACCAGGTCATCGGTGCGTAAGCATGGAATGAACGTCTTGGTGTCGAACCCGGTCAGCGTGTCGTCAAAGTCGTTCGTTAAAAATACCGCCTCCAGCTTCGATTCCCGCATTACCGTGCTGGCCCAATCTGGCTTGGCCATCCGCTGCTGAGCGGAATTGAATAGCGATTCCCAATTTTGCAGCGTCAGCCGCTCGTCTTTGAAACCCAACAGGGCTTGGGCCATTTCGATGAACCAACTGTACTGGATCGTGTTCTCCAGCGGTCCCATGCCGGCCACCAGGCGGCCAACCTTTTCCTTCGCCGGCAGCCCCGGCTCTTCGATTTGCTCGCGCGGCAGCCCGGCGGAATGCGCTAGCTCCGTGTAGTAGTGATAGCCAAGAATATCGGCCAGGTTCGTCGAAGCCGGCTGCAGCGCATTGATGTGCGTGTGCGGATCGATCAGCACAAGGGCATCGAGCTGGTCGAACAATCGTTTTCGAAGTGCGTCGCTCATGGCGTAATCTCGATAATATTTTTGAAGCTGCGTGTAATGTTCATGGGCCGAATTCAATGGCCCATGTTGGTATATCAAATCACTTCTCTGGTTGCGAGTCGCTGACGAATTGAGGTGTCGCACCACTGCGATTCTCAATCCTTCCGACCGGGACGGTCGGGCTATGTGTATTCATTTCTTCACTCGCCACTTTTCGTACCACTGCGGAATTCCCGAGCGATTTGCGCGTCGCTGCAAGAACCTGTCTCCAGGATCGCGCGAACTTCGAGAAAAACGCATCGCGCGGACCCCGCCGCTGAGATCACGCGTTTCAAAGTGAAATAACCCGCGCGCACTTCTCGAGAAAACACGATCCAAGTGCCCGAGTTTTTTCACAGTTATTTCACTCTCGGCTTTCGGTCCCTTAAATCGCCCGAGAATCGTCGAGCGATTTGAGTGAGCTATTTCACGGATTTGGCGACCGTTAAGTTGCATGGCGTTTTTGGTGCCCTGGCGTCTGAGTGTCCAAGTGTGTTGGGTGTCTGGGTGTCTAAATTTCGAGTTCCCTCGCCCTCGACGGGAGAGGATTAGGGTGAGGGTGCCGGATTGGGCCTTAACGTGTGCCCCAACGGGGCAGCCTAAGCCAGCCCAGGGCAAGCGTAGCGTCGCCCTGGGTGGTCGATCCAATTGAAATCCCAAAGCCCCAACGGGGCGAAATTGTTGCCTGTCCATCGCCTATTACACCATTATTGTGCCCCGTTGGGGCGTTTTGTGACTGTGTGATCCCCTATCCCAGGGCGACGCTCGTCCCGACACGTCGGAACTCCGCTTGCCCTGGGCTGACCTAGGTTGCCCCGTTGGGGCACTTCCGCGATAACGGAACTGCGGGCTATGTAGCTCCAATCCGTATAATAGTGTACATGCGATGCAGAGTCAAGGGTCTTTTTGGGCCACCGGTAAAGTTTTTTTTCTGCTCCGGTTTGGCCGGCTAAATTCTTGCCTGCAGCAGCTTTACCAGGCCGACATGCAGTGCCGGGCCTGGCAGAAAAAATGGCCGTTTTGCGTTTCAGGTCCGCTACGCGGCCTCGGTCGGCCGCTAGCCGCAAAGCGGCGTTAGTGAATAGCCAGGGGCGCGAGTCCCTGGGAATCGCCGAATTGATTCCCAAAAGCCCCATATCGGGGCGGCCGTCAACTTTCGCCGCGTTTCGGCCTACGGATCAATCGGCCATCCCAATCCAGGGGCTTGCGCACCCTGGCTATTGACCTTCGCCCCCTTGGAGCTGATGCCATTCACAATCAGCGGCCTCCGCAGCTTGTTCCAGCTCTTCGGGCACAGTGCCGCTTATGCTGTCGGAAGAATATCGCAAACGATTTGCTTTGTCGTCCCACGCACTGAATTTCAGTACCGTAGGGTAGTTCGAGCGGAGCGATGACCAACCGCTTGCCGAATTCTTGATCGTGACCCAGCCTAAATTTCTCAAATAAGTCCAGCCACAGTATTGGCATCTGGACTCGTGTGCATTGACCGTTATTGCCGCATTCCGCACATTCAATGTCACCGCTTTCCGCATCCGACCTTTGTGTGCGTTGCCCATTTCGGGACTGAAACCGAGGCATTTCGAAGTAATCTTGCGGTCACTTCTTCGAGCCGCACTCGGCATGTCTGACGATTGTCTCGCAATCCTTGGCTAGATGAAAGTCGCCAGCTTGTACAGCTTTGAATATTCGCGCATCCACCGCAGACAAAATGCGTGTTAGCTCCAAGACTTCAGGATGCTTCGAATACGGCTGCCATTGTCCACGCATATTTACGCCTCACCGGCCATCTTCCAAGTAAATCGCGGATGGTGAATCGCAGTCGCATGGGGCTATTGTTTTCGGCGGTGGAGAGCGGAAAGAATCCAAATCAGGCTTCCGTGGTTCCAAGGACCAGGCTGAATTCCATTTGCAAAAGTAGTGCCTCAACTCAACCGCTGAGTGGAGCAGGCCGGCTGGCCTCTTCGGCGTCGCTGCATTGGAACCCTGAGACCAGGAATACCAGACTGCCAGCCACGAATGCCGTGAGGCAGAGAAGATCGCTGATCGTGAAGCGAAAGGGCTTGACGACGACAGGTGAGCCAGGAGGCGGAATCGAATTGCTGGCGAACAGCCAGACGAGCAAGAGGACACCGACGATGAAGCATCCCGCCCCGGTGAAAAACACCACGGCCGGTTCGCAACCGAGCACGAAGTCGCAGATCGGCGGAAGCGGCAGCGCGGCGATAATTGAAAAGCACTGCGGTTGGCAGTTGAACGGTCATCATCGCTCCCTAAGCAGCGGGCAGGTTTAGTTTAGCGGTGCTGGAGCCCTGGTTCAAAGTTCGAATGGTCCCCGCCGAACGGCAGTCCGCGCACGTTTTGTGAGCGATTCCTTATTTCCAATTCGCGTTCCTTTCATTCATCGTGTTTACTTTTGAAGTGAGAGAACTGAAATACAGCACATGCGTTTTGATTCCGTTCGCCTGCGAAACGTCGATGCCTTCACAGTTGGCGATGGGTAATGGGCATCCGCATACTGATTGTCGAGGATGATCCCAGCATTGCCGACTTTATTGTCCGGGGGCTCCGCGAAGATGGCTATGCGGTGGTTCACGCGGCCGGCGGACGCGAGGGTCGACATCGACTGTCGACTGAATCGTGGGATGTCGTGCTGCTCGATTGGTGGCTGCCGGACATCGATGGGGTAACGCTCCTGCGCAACTGCGCAAAAAGGTGGCAACACACCGGTCTTGTTGTTGACGGCCAGAGACGCCGTTTCCGATCGAGTTCGTGGCTTGGACGCGGGCGCGGACGATTATTTGTGCAAGCCCTTTGCATTTGAAGAACTGCTGGCCCGGGTTCGCTCTCTCGCGCGGCGACACGATCGACAAAAATCGGTTGTGCTGAAACATGCCGATGTAACCGTGGACCTTTCAACGCAACGGGCGGAAAGAGCCGGCATCCGCCTGGATCTGACAGCCAAAGAGCACTGCGCTCTTGGTGTTTTTTCTCCGGCATCCCGAGGAGATGCTGCCACGACAGCGAATTTATGATCAGATCTGGGGCGACACCTACGGCGGTAATTCAAACACTTTGGAGGCTCACATCAAAGAGCTTCGACGAAAGCTGGAAGCCCACGGACCAAGATTGATTCATACCGCCAGAGGGCGAGGCTATACCTTCGCGGTGCAAGACGAACAGTAACGCCGCGAAAAATTGAGTTCCGAGCAATGACATTAGTAACCCGCACTTCGCTGTTCTTCCTGGCGGCGCTCGCCTTCGTCCTCTTGGGACTTTCGGCAGCAATCTACGGGCTGATGCGTTACCAATTGCTAGGGCAAGTTACTGCGGGTACTACGAACATTGCGGAAAATCTGGTTGCAGCGGTGGAGATTGCGCCCGACGGCCTGGAATGGGAACCAGGATCGCGTCAATTTGCCTTGCAAAAACTGACAGGCGAGGCGCCCGTTTTATGGGGCGTGCTCGATGAAGACGGGAAACTCCTGGAAGGTTCGATCACGCCTGAATTGTTGTCGGCGGTGCCTGACAGCCAGCGGGGCATCGGGAAGTCTGCAGTCGCACGACCAGCAGATCGACACGGAACTGTGGCGGATCGTAACCGTACGCATCCAAGCTCAAAATCCGAACTCGCCAACGACGTTGAATGCGGCACCAACAACGGGCGAAGTCGAGCCGCAACGCCATCAGGCGCTGACGATTGCAACTGCCTCGCCACTGGGACCGGCCTACGCAACGCTGCGTATGATGGCCCTGTTGCTCATTGTGATCTCGTTTGTCATCTGGGCGCTGGCGGCTTTGGCCGGTCGCTGGCTGTGTGCGAAGGCGCTCGCACCAGTGGCCAGGATGGCTCAGGCCGTCGGCACCATTTCCGCGGCCGATTTAACGCAGCGATTGCCGCGAACTGAAACCGGCGACGAATTGGAACGGCTCGGCATCGCGTTCAACGATTTACTCACCCGCCTGCAGGACGCATTCGAGCGTCAGAAACGATTCACGGCAGAGGCCTCGCACCAGTTGCGAACACCACTGACGGCCATCATCGGACAGCTCGATGTTGCGCTCCGCCGCGAGCGCAGCGAGGAAGAATATCGCTGCGTATTGAAGGCAGTGCATCAGCAGTCGGCAAAGTTGCGCCAGATTGTGGAAATGCTGTTGTTTTTATCGCGCGAGGGGGCCGAGGCCCGTCCACCCGATCTGGAACAACTCGAATCGCGTCCTGGCTTGCCGACTATCTGGAAATTGGAGCGGCCATTGCGGTTTCCGGAATGCACTACGAACTTGATTCGGGCGATCCGATTTGCATTCGAGCGCACCACGAGTTGCTCGGGGAGGCCATCAATAATTTGCTTGACAATGCCTGCAAATACAGCGAGCCGGGCACACCAATTCGTCTTGGCGTTGAACGAAGTGCGGCCGGGCCGCGGTTGGTTGTGGCGGATCGAGGCATCGGCATCAGCCCGCAGGAACTTCCACAGGTGTTTGATCCGTTCTTTCGATCGGAGGAGGCGCGCGGCGCGGCGCAAACGGAATTGGTCTCGGCCTGGCAGTGGCGCGGCGAATTTTGTCGGTGTTTGACGCACAAATTACGGTTCAAAGCGCCGCGGGCGATGGAAGCCAATTTATCGTGACATTTCCACCGGTTGAACCCCCGATGCCACTTGCGGCAGAGGAAGCGCTATCGAGGTCTGTTAGCTTTCAATCCAACGGGCAAATTCTGGCTGGTATCGCTCGCCGACGGCGATGTGTGGCGGGAAGGCGTGGTCGAGTTGCCGGATTTCTTCCGCACTTAATTCAATGGAAGCGGCCGCCAGGTTTTGATCCAAGTGGCGTCGCTGCTTCGTCCCTGGAATGGGAATGACATTGTGCTGGGCCAAAAGTCACGCCAAGGCAATTTGCGATGGCTCGAGAGCGCGACGCTCGGCCAACGTCCGCAGCGTCTCGAGCAAGGCTTGATTGCGCTGTAAATTCTCCGCGGAAAACCGTGGATTTTTATTACGAAAATCGCCGGCGTCAAACTCCTCACGCCGTACATGGCCGGTCAGAAAGCCACGGCCGAGCGGGCTGAACGCGACCAACGAGACATTCAGCTCACGGCAAGCCGGCAGCACTTCCGCTTCGACATTGCGTGTCCACAGCGAATACTCCGATTGCACCGCGGTAATTGGGTGGATTGCATGCGCGCGCCGCAACGTCGCGGCGCTCACTTCCGACAGCCCGAGGTAGCGCACTTTGCCTGCGGCCACCAGTTCCGCCATTGCTTCGACCGATTCTTCAATTGGCGTCGCCGGGTCGACGCGATGCAGGTAGTAGAGATCGAGATAGTCGGTTCGCAGCCGCGCCAAACTCGCCTCGCAGGCGGCGCGAATATGCCCTGGACTGCCATCGACGGCTGTCGTTTTATTCCCAGCGCTGTCGATTCGCTTCACAAAACCAACTTTGGTCGCCAGCACAATTTGCTGGCGATGGTCATTTAGCACGCGGCCGACGAGCTGTTCGTTTTCGCCATCGCCGTAGGAATCGGCGGTGTCAAAGAAATTAATGCCGCGGTCGAAGGCGTGCCGCAGCGTGGCTTCCGCTTCGCCGATATCTGCTGCCCCGTAGGCGCCCGACATTCCCCAGCAGCCCAGGCCAAGCGCCGAGACTTCGATTCCGGTTGCACCAAGCGTGTTCCGCGGCAAAGGTCTGACGTTTTGCATTTGATCGGATTTGTTAATCTCAGTTCTCGCGATCCAAGTTCCCCGCAGGGGTTGCCAACTGAGCCAACTGATTCGTCCAATTCAATGTTTGCGACTAGACATTACATATACCGGACTAAAACCGAGTTGCTACTTACCCTTGCGTTCTTGCTGCAACTGCGAAAGGCCGTGATCGGCGTGTTAGGCGAATCGCGTGTTTAATTTAAAAATAAATTGTAGTGATCGCATGATCGAAAAATCCGATGCTTGAATATAAGGGCAGTCATGTAGCGAAATCTCGTGCGCACATGAACATATTAAAACGGCTGCGTCGTCGGTTTACTTCCGGCAATTGGGATCGCTGGCCCGATCGGGCATACCAGCTTACGAGCTATCAGGACAGGCTGCGATTAGTCCAGCAGCATCTCGCTGAAGCGATCCAAAGTGCACCGCCAGGGCCGATTCGTATTCTAAGCATCTGTGCCGGCGACGGGCGCGATTTGATCGAAGTGCTGAGCGAGCACGAGAGGCGTGCCGATGTTTCGGCAGTGCTGATTGAACTAAGCCCGAAATCTGTTGCGCGGGGAATTCAATCGGCGATTGAGGCCGGCATTGAAAACGCCGTCGCTTTTCGCAACACCGATGCGACTCGCTGGTCCGCGTATCGAGGCTTAATTCCGGCCGATATTGTCATTCTGTGCGGTGTCTGGGGACATGTTCCCGTGCGACAACGGGCGCGGCTGACGAGTGCTCTCGCCTCGATCTGTGCGGTCGGTGGCTGCGTCATTTGGTCGCGCGGCGTATCGCGGGGCATGGAACGACTGCCGCAAATTCAGACTCACTTCAATGCCCGCTCGTGGAAAGTGGCCGAACTGCGTTTTACACCAGCTTCAGATTGGGCAGTTGCGACCTACCGATTCCTCGGAGCAGCGCAGCCGGTGCCAGATAACGAGCAAATATTCAATTTTCGCCCCGGCGCCGGTACGCGATAGCGGGTCCGCTGTGCCCGCAGTGCCCTTGGCGTAAGTAAGTATTCGGTAAGCTCATCCAAATCCTGGCCAATGGGCCAGCGCGGCGGGGCGGCGAATACCGCGGACTGATACCGCGTTGCTTGCGGAAACTCGAACAGAATTGCCAATTATCTGCTGGATTCTGGTCACGGCTCAAATTATAATTCTGCGCATCGACCCACAGGTGGGGGGGTGTTTGTCGGTATCGGGCGGTCATCAACTTTGACGTGCATCTTTGAGGGGGATTTCGATGAGAACGTGCTTCTTGCTGCGCCATTTGTCTTTAGGCGTCTTGGTCTTTGCGGGAATTTTCAGCACCGCAGATCTTGCTCGCGCGACCGACTTCAATTGGGTCGGCGACGTCGACGCAAACTGGTCGATTAATTCTGCCGGCAATACGAATTGGCTGGGGGACGTTGTGCCGGGCATCGCGGGCGCCGATAGCCTGATATTTGACGATGGCGGAACCGGCAACTTTTCGAACAACAATGATTTCGCTGGCGCCAGCTTCACTGGCGTTTCTTTCGCCGGTGCGAACAACGTGTACACGTTGGGAGGCAATGCCATTACGATTGGCAGCGTTGGCATTAGCAACGGATCCAGCAATATTCAAACGGTCAATTTGCCTGTCAGCTTTGGCGCAACCACGAGTTTTGTCGGTGGAGCAGGGGCTTCGTCGGCGTTGGTCGTAAATGGGGTCGTGACGAATACGGCAGCCAGCGGAAATATCGTGCTGACGTTACAAGGCACGGGAATTATTACCGACAATTTCGCCGCCAGCTCGGCCGCTGCGACGGTGATCACCCCCAACGCTGCCGCCGCCAATTGGACCATTGTCGACAACGCAACTAGCACGGCAACCACATTGGCCCTGGGTCAAATCAACATTATCTCGGGCGCGCTGAACTTCGGCACTGCCACCAGCGCACCGAATTTTACGATCACTGCCGTCCCAAGCGATCACACCGTAGGAAACGCCGCCTCGCCAGGCACGTTTAACATGGTGAATGGAAATCTGCTGCTCAAGACCCGATTGAATTCGGTAAATGGCGATATCAACATTAGCGGCGGCAATTTGCAGGTTTGGAATCAGCTACAGGAGACCAATGGCGCCAATACGAATATCGGCTCCCTTAACATGACCGGCGGCACGCTGGACGTACGGAACTCCAGTGGATCGGCCAGCACGGGGGGCACGTTGTTCGTTGCCAGCCGCGGCACGGGAACACTCAACATATCTAATGGCTCAATTACCTGCGGCACTCTCGATGTTTCACGCGGAGCCGCGGCCGGCGCCAGCAACGGCGTGGTGAATCTGAACGGCGGAATTCTCACCGTGAACAACGTCAATACGGCCAGCGCGAACGAGAGCGCTTCCAATAGCGGGTCGACTGCGACGTTTAATTTCAATGGCGGCACATTGCGCTCGTGCAAACAATGCAACGTTTATTCGTGAAAGCGGCGGCGCCGTACCGATTCCGCTGACGGTGAATGTAAAAGCCGGTGGCGCGATTATCGATTCGAATAACTTTAATATCGCGACCGCCAAAGCATTGCTCCACGATGCTGGGCTTGGCGCCACGCTCGATGGCGGATTAACGAAGAAGAGCACCGGAACTTTAACGCTTTCGGGCAACAGCACGTATACAGGTACTACCACGATTCAAGGCGGTACGCTGGCGCTTGTTTCGTCCACGTCGAACAACAACATCGGTGCATCAACCAAGATTCTGGTTGGCGATTCGGCGGCTAACAGTGCAGCGGTGCTCGATGTCACGGGCATTACGACGGCCGGCGGGTTCACGCTCGGCCCGGCACAAATTCTCGCCGGCTTCGGCACCGTGAAGGGCGCCGCGACGCTCGCCAGCGGCAGCGTGCTTGCTCCCGGCAACAGCATTGGCACGCTAACTTTGGACGGCACAGGCGTGATCGCTCCTCTGCTGACCTTCGCCAGCGGCGCTTCGATACTCGATGAGCTCGATAACCCGTTGCTCAGCGACAGTGTCGCACTCATTCACGGCCTGGCAGGCGACATTGCCTTCAACAACAATGTCGTCAACTTTTCGGATTTGTCGGGCGGATCATTGGCCGCCGGCCAGTACACGCTGTTTTCCGCCGATGTGGCGAGCGCGTATACGGGTTTGACGACCGATGGCAGCGGCAACATTACGGGCGGGCTTGCCATCGGAACGGGCCTGGCAAGCTACACGGCGTCACTCCAAGTCGTTGGGAACAACATCGTGGTGAATGTGGCGCCGGTGCCAGAGCCTGCAACCGCGATTCTTGCTGCGTGCGGCGCGGTGGGGCTTGCGATTTGTCGCCGTCGTCGGACGAAGTCCTTGCGTATATGCTGAACGCCCTCTTTCAGGTCGGCGGCGGCGTTTGCCGCTTGAGCTCCGCGAGTTGACGCTGGAGGTCGGCGAACAGGGCTGCCTGGTATTCATCGCGGGCGCGATGCAGCGCGGGACGCGATTTGACGAGGTACACAAGCACAATCAACCAGGCGAAAAAGATCGTGGCCATGTAGATCACGCCGACGACATTGCTGAACGTGCCGGGTATGGCGTGGATCTCAACCGGCAGCGCCAGCCGGATTGGCGGCAGCGGCGACATGCCGCGGGCAATTCGGTCGATGACCACAACTGCCAGTGGAAGCAAGATGGCCACGAGCCAGGCGATAATGGCCGCCAGCCGCACTCGTCGTTCGAAGCGAAGCGCGCCTGTAAGTTTCTGTTCGAGTTGCATGCGATACTCCTTGAATTGAGATTCCGACATAAGCTCGTCGTGCTCGACAAGCGATTGGGCAAATGATTTGTGGCGCTTACCGTTTGGCATTCGTGAGTTCCTCCACTTTTTGCTGGAGTGCTTTTTTGGCGTAATGCAGCCGGGATTTTGCCGTGCCTAAATTGCAGCGCACGATTTCCGCGATTTCGGCAATTTCCAAGCCTTCCAAAAACCGTAATGTCAGCACTTCGCGATGTGGTAGCGATACCTCCGCGAGCGCGCGATGCACAAGTTCGGCATTCTCGAACGCATCGGTGTCGTTTGGCGTCTCGGTTTCCGCCGCTTGTTCTGCCTCGGCAAAGAATTCCTCCTCGCGGCGCTGCCGGCGCAAAAGGTCGATCGCCCTGTCGTGCGCAATCTGGTACAGCCAGGTCTTAAACGCGGCTGGCGAGCGTAGCGAATTGATCTGCCGAAACACCGTCAGCCAAACATCTTGCAAGACATCAAGCGGAGAATCGGAGCCGCGTGTGAAGCGCCGGATGTAATACAGCAACCGCTTTTCGTAAAGCTCCACCAAGCGGTGGAATGCGACGCTGTCGCCAGCTTGAGCCTGAACGACGCACAGCTCTGTTTCCAGTCGCTCAAGTTCATCGTCTCGCTCCATGCGCGGTTTACCTGAAGTGACTCGCCTACCTTGGTCTTACTCCTTCTAAGTCGAGCCAGAATTGAGGAAGGTTCAATCGCGGTAAACAAAAATGTGGGAGCGGGCGAAGAGCATTGCGGCGCATGAGACGCCAATCGTACTGGCAAGAACTAGCATAGGCAGCGCACCTCGACGGTCGCGGCCTGGAATTTAGCTGTTATCGTATAACCAATCCTATTTTTCCCCGCCCTTGCTCGATTGAGGTTGGCGCTGGTCTTGGAAGAGCGCGGTGACGCTTTTCATTTCGTCCAAATCTTTGAATTCATAAATCGATTTAATGGCATCGAGCGCAATCCATTGAGTTTTGCCTTTGATTAAGCCGTAGCGCTCATTTGCAGGAAGTACGGTGCCGACCAAGAATTCACGCCCGCCGAGCTTGCGGACTTCGACCTTTTCCAAACAAGCGCCGGTGTACTGATCTAACACGCTCACCGCTACGCACTTGCCGGCGAACATGGCAGGCGCCGCCTGATTGGCGGGTTCATCGGCGCCGCCGCTACGGATGACTGCCATCAGACCCAGCACGGCACAGGCCGCCGCGACAATAATCAATCGACGAGAAGTCATGGGAAAGTTCCTATGGGCAAAGGATGGATGCTGAAGCTTCCGAGCTATTCTACCTAGGAATTGAGCGAAATGCCGACGGTATGTCTGTTGTACATGGCCATTGGAATACTTCCATTGAGCTGGGCGTATACAATGCCGCGGTGAAAATGACTACAGTTCAAACCGTCAGTGATATGCGACACGGACCCAGAAAACTTGCTATGTGCAAGTGCATTCTGAGTCTAGCAGTCTGGCTGTTCGTCGGCACGCGGCTTCTGTGGGCGGCCCTGCCTACGTTCGACCATATCGTGATTGTCATCGAGGAGAACAAAGGGCGGTCCGATGTCATTGGCAACACGTCCGAGGCGCCGTTCATCAACAACGTGCTGGCAGGCGGCGGGGCTTCCCTGGCCAACTTTTTCGCCGTTTCGCACCCCAGTCAGCCGAATTATTTGCAATTCTTCTCAGGATCCAATCAAGGCATTGTCGACAACACGGTTCCGGCGCCGGGAGCGCCATTTTCCACGCCGAACTTGGGAGCTGAACTGCTGGCCGCTGGAAAATCGTTCGTCGGCTATTCAGAAGACTTGCCGGAAGTCGGCTCGATGGTTACGGAAAGCGGTTTCTATGCCCGGCGTCACAATCCGTGGGTGAACTGGCAATTCGATTCACCTGGCACCAACCAATTGCTTCCTACGGTCAATCAGCCCTTTTCCAGTTTCCCCGATAGCGCACATTTTGACGATTTGCCAAGCGTTGCCATCATCGTTCCGAACAATGCGAACAATATGCACGACGGAACGATTGCCCAGGGCGATGCGTGGCTGCAATCGAATATTTCCGCGTACGCAAGTTGGGCCAAGCAACATAACAGCTTGCTGGTCGTAACGTACGATGAAGACTCGGACGATGAGCGCAACCGCGTGCCCACCATGTTTTACGGTGCGCATGTGGCGGCGGGAAGAACGGTGCAATCGACTGTCACGGCGCATAATCTGTTGCGAACCATTGAGGATCTTTCGGGAGCTTTGCACTCGGGCAGCGCTGCACAAGTGCGATCCATTGTTGGTCCATTTACGACGACCGGGCCATATACCATCGTTTCGTTTCAACAAGGCGCGAATCATTACGCCAGCGCCCTCGACACGTATTTGGATCAAGCGAATCCCGATGCTGTCCACAGCGGCGATGCGGTATTAGCTACCGGCGGCGCGAGCAGCAATCAAGTGCTTCTGCGATTCGACAATCTCGTTGGCGCCGGCGCGGGGCAAATACCCAGTGGCGCTCAAGTTCTTAGCGCAAAACTGGTGCTCAACACGAACCACACGGAACTGTATTCAGCCGACCAAACGATTTCGCTGCACACGTTAAACGTGCCGTTCGATTCAACTTCGACCTGGAACAGCATGGCGGGTGGAATCGGCATCGGGACCGAGGCGAAAAGCGCTGCAGAATTCACCTTGTTTCCGAACAATCAGGGCGATCGCGCAATCTTTGATGTTACCGAGTGGGCTCAATCGATCGCCGGTGGGTCACAAAACTTCGGCTGGGTTTTGAATTCCGATGTCGGCGGAATTTGGCTCGGAGAATCGTCGGAATCGCCTTATGCCGATTTGCGCCGCGCCTGGAGATCACGTATGCCGGCGCGCTGAAAGGCGATTTCAATTCCGACGGCCTCGTGACCGCCGATGATATTCCGGCGATGCTCGCCGCACTTTGCGATTTGCAGACATTTCAGAACAATCGCGGTTTTTCGCCGGGCGATCTCATTGCAATTGGCGACTTGAACGGCGATGGCCGCGTAACGAATAGCGATATTCAATCGCTGTTGGACATGGTCGCTACTTCTGGAAATGGTGCGGCCAGTTCTGTGCCGGAACCACCCTCTGCGCTGCTGGTTTGTATAGCATCGATCGCATTCCGCGGCCGCTTTCGGATGCGAAGATGACTCACAATTTGCTGATGCACGTTGGCCGCGTCAAATGCTCGGAAAGATTTTCTGCGTCTCGAATCCAGCGAGCGCCGAAAAAATCTCGTCAACGGCCTTGGGCGTGGCATGCGCTGTGACTTCGTCCCAATCGCTCAACGAGAATTGCGTCAAAGCCGCTTGCAGCAGGGGCGACGGAACGGGGCGCGGCGTCGCGCCGTTGCTAACCGACGTGGCGGTCGACTTGTGGAATTGCTGTTCATTCGCATCGCTCGCTTTCGTCTGCGGAACGGCCAGCACACTCGCCGTGCGCAAACTGGCCGAGGCTGACATCGAGGTCTGCAGCGTGGGACTGACCTGACTGGGATCGACATTCACGACAATCGCTCCGTTCCCGCTGCTGACTAAATCGGCCAGGATTAGCGCCGCCGAGATTCCCAGCGCGGCATTGCTATTGATGTTCACGCTTTTGTTGCCGGCGAACGCCAGCTTGGCGCTGGGAGCATAAACAATACCTGTCAGACTCACATTCCCGCCAGAAATATTGATCGGCGCTTTCGTGGAGCGTTGCTCAAACAGCACGATACTTTGGTACGTGCCGCTGGTGGGCGCGCTCAGCGTGACGGTAGTGTTGGGCGCGATATTGATTCCATCGCACGATTTTTTCGGCACGTTGTAGATCATCACGCCATCGCCCGTGAGCTTGGCGGTGCCGCTGATGCTCAATCCACCGCCTTGCAGATAATAAATGCCTGGCAGCAGCGTGACACTGGCGCTGCCGGTAATCTTAATCCCGCCGACATAGGTGCCGGGCGAAAGCGTGACAGTTTTTTTGCCGGAGATATTGGCACATTTGAAGGTCGGCGAAGCTGCAGTCGGCGGCGCGAGCGCGGCCAGTGGATCGGCGACTCGTGCGGCGTTCTGGACAATCGTGCCTTGGAATTTCCCTTTACCCGCCGTGTACAATTTGCCGACGACATCGATCTCGGCCGCCGAGATAACGCCCTTGCCGGTGTCGATGCCCGCTTTGGAATTGTTGGAATCGATAACGATGTGTCCGCCGCCGTTGACGCGAATTCCGCCGTTGCCGGAATTGGTGAGCGCGCCCTTGCCGGACGTATCGAGCAGCAAGATGCCGGCATTGCCGACGTTGTTGGGATTGCCGATGCGGAGTTGTGCTTGAACGGTGACGCTCTGATTGGGATCGGTAAGTGAAGCGATTTTGACCGTCACGTTGCCTGTGCCAACCGTCGACGAGTTGGTCAGCAATTGCAGCTGGCCGCTCGCCAGGCCCGGCAACCGGAACAATGGAATGGAATTGGTCGGCTGGCCATCCAAACCCATCAGCATCGCCGAAATCGGGCCGCTGACGCCGATGATGGACGCCACGAACGAGTCTTCGGTATTACCAATGTTATTCACATTCAGCGAGAAATCTGCCGCGCCGGGCTGCATGAGCGTTTGCGAGGCAGGAGTGAACGCGGCCGTCAGTCCTTGGGTGGGCGAAATGGTGAGCGACGTGCCAGCGGTCGACTTGACCGCTGAGTTGGCCTGCGATGTCGCCGTCGCAAACAGGGGAAGTGAACCGGGATCCGCGAAGTTGATGGCCGTTGTGGTGATGTTGACCACTCGCGACGCACCCGCGGCGAGTGTGATTTGCGTGGCCGCCAGCGTGCTCACCAACGCGGCCGGACCGGACAGCGAGAGATTAAATGTATCGCTGGCTGTGCCGGCGTTGGTCACCGTGAGTTGGAAAGTTGTTCCCGGCGGGCCGGCGGAGGGACTTAGCGTCGCCTGCACGCCTTGAGAGACCACATTCAATGCACCGGCGGCCGTGTCGGAAATCGATGAATCGGCAGCGGAAACGGCCTGCACCTGGAACGGATAGGCGCTGGGCGCGAGATTGCCAGCCGCGGTCAGCGTGAGCGTGATATCGAGAAAGTTGCCCGCGCCGGGCGGCACTTCGACGCTGGATTGCTCAAAGCTGGCAGTAATGCCGGCCGGCAGTCCGGCGGTCGATAATGCAAATGTATCGGTCGCACTGCCGGTGTTTGTGACTTGAACCGTGTAACTCGCCGAGGTGCCGCGTCCCGCGGTGGCCGATGTCGGCAGCAGCGCGGCGACAACGCCGCGGGCAACTGGATCGGCTGCGGGCAACAGTGGCGTGCCCACCAAATCGAGTTCGCCCTCTACCGAGCCTGAAACGCCGCCAGTCGTGGCCGAAACCACGAATCCAAGTTCACTCAGCGGCGCGAACGGATCGGCCGTAATCGTGATCGGCACATCGACGCTGCCGCCCGCCGCAACCGTCACTTGCGATTGCAGACCAACCCAGTCGGCAGGAACGCCAGTGGTGGAAAGATTGTACGTCACTGGCGACTGCGTCGGGTTGACGATCGTCAGCGTGTAGGCGGCGGTTTCACCGGGACGCGCAGTGTTGGCGGCCGGCGCGAGCGACAGGATCTGTTTCGCAAGAACGTTTTGCGGTGGCAGTGTTAGCGCGCCGTCCGCGCCTTGGCTGGTGAAATCGACGGTCGAGTCCAGCGTTACCGCGCGGGTTTCACCTGGTTGCAGGTTGCTGATTGTCGACTGCCAGGTGATGCTTGTCGGCGACGCGCCGTTTAGGGTTAAATCCCATTTCAACGTATCGAAGTCGGTTCCATGCTCAATGCTGGTCGGGGCAATGTTGAACGAGCCTAGAACAACTTGCACGCCGGTGTTATTGGGAACCTGCACTTCGGTATGGACCGGGATTGGCGCAGTGCCATTCAGCGAGAAAACTTTTAGACCCGCCGCATCGGCCAGGTAGAGAAACTGTCCGTCGGTTGAGTACGTTTTTGGCAGGTCGGTAAGATCAATTTGCTGCACGATTTGCACTGCGTTCGGATCGGTGAAATCGGCGACGTACAGCTCGGGTGTGTCGCTCAGGGTGCCGAGGCTAGTAAATGCAAATCGGTTGCCGCCGAGTGATGCCAAACCACCTGCACCTCGTGCAGCGCGATTCAGAATTGTCTGGCCAAGCAGCGATGGATTCCGCGGGTCCGAAACATCGAGCTCCGTGAGCACGATGTTGCCGGTCGGCCCGGGGTCGTCAAGGGTCGTGAACGGATCTCGCCAGCCGCCTTGGGATCCGGCGACGTAAGCCCGATTGCCGACGATCGTGACCGAGGTGGCGAAAGTGGTATTGGGAATGACGAACTGGCCCGTCTGCTGCAAATTCGTTGGATTGCTGATATCGACGATTCGAATCACGCCGCTGCCGGGCTGCAAAACGTCGTTGACGATCGATTCGGTGGTGCTGGCCGCGAGCAGCGTTGTGGCGTTGGCTTGAGCCGCTCCAAAAAAACTGAACGGACTGCCGCTGCGAATGCCTTCGGCGTCTTGGGCCGTGCCGTAAGTGTTAAGCAGTACGTCGGATAGTTGCGGACTGAATGGGTTGGAAATGTCGAACGACAACAAATCGCCCTGCTGGCTCGTAATGTTGTTGCCCGAGAAATTGAAGAGCAATTCGCTTGCGTATACGGTATCGCCGACGACTAGCGGTCCACCCACAAACTGATAGCCAAACACGAGGCTGCCCTGCCCGGACGGATTCGTCGGCGTGGTTGGCGGAAAGATGGTGCCCGTCGTGAGGCTGTAAATGGAGATTGTGCCGCGGGCGAATGCGGGGCTGGCGGTGCTGTTTCCTTCGTTGAAAATGATCAAGCGGTCGCCATCAACGGCCAGCGACGTGGCGCGGCCGGCAAGGAAACCAACTTGCATCGGCGCATTGGGGTCCGTTACATCGATGATGTGCACCCCGCCTTCCGCGGCCATGTACAGCAAATTGCCCCTCTGGGCAATGCTGCTGCGGAAATTGTCGGAAAGCGAAGCTTGGCCGACGAGCGAGAGTGTTGTGCCCGCGCCGGTATTCGACGAATTCGATGCAAGCTGCAGTGTGTTAACGACGGTGCTTGCGCCCGGCGGCAGCACATCGGGCGACACATTCAGCGAAGCCGTCACCGGAGAGCCGACCAGCAACCGGCCTTCGTTCGTAGCTCCGGGAATCGGCTGGCCAAGTAAATCGGTCAAACTCACGTTCACCGAGTATTCACCCAAGGGCAGCGACGATGTCGCGAACGTGCCCAAGTCGAACGTTGAAAGCGATTGAACGACGCCGAGATGAATCGCCGTGTTCGGCGACGTGAATGCCGTCGTGCCCGCGGAGTTTTTCACGACAAATGAACCAAGTGCGTCGCGCTGCTGATTTACGGCGTTCAGAATTCGCGCAGAGACATCGACACTGACTCCCGGATCAACAAATGGATGATCCAAGTTCACGCTGGTGACCGAAATAATTTCGTTCCGCGTTCGTAGCGATCCAGTGACCGATTTCTTGATGACCGGTGTGGACCCAGCGATCGTCGCATCGACGACAAAGTTGAATGCCAAGAGTTCATCGGTCGTGGTTTGCGTCAACGTCAGCACTACGTCGGCGAATTGATCACGGTCTAAAGTGACTGACGAGGTGCTAAATTGCGATGTCACTGCTGCGGGCAAGCCCGAAACACTCAAATTGTATGTGGAAGTATCCGTACCGACATTGTGCAGTAATACATGGAACTCGCGCGGCGTGAGCGGTTGCGCCACCTGCGTATTGGGCGTCAGCGTCACATCGACATTACTGCGCGCCAACGTTTGAACAATCGCCGCGAAATCGTCCAGCGCATGGCCGAGATCCGTGATCGCCGCCAGCGTTTGTGCATCGTCGGTCGCCGCGATCAATTGGTCCCGCGCGACCTGGAGCGGATTCACGAACCCAACGAACAATGGATCGACTTCCATCTGACTGATGATGCTATCGAGGCTGGCGAGTGCCTGACCTTTGTAGACATCGCTCGCAAGATTTTGCACTAAGTTCGTTAGCGATTGGCTCAAATCTTTCAAGCGACGACCTAAATCGACATCGCCAAGTTGGCCCGCAATGGTTGCCGCTTTGTCAGCGGAAACCACGCCTGGAGCCACGACATGGACGAAAACCGTGATCGGATCCAATCTGGTATCCCCAACAAGCGGCGTAATATTGACTGTGAAATCAGTATTCAGCGACAGGCCTGGAGCCGCGGTAAACGTGAGTGATTGAGTTACAGTGTTGGCCGCGTCGATCGTGACCGGCGTAAGACCATTTACCGCAATTCCGGCCGGCGCACTGACATCGAAGCGGATATCTGCCGGCACATTTCCCACGGACTTTATCGTCAGCTGGCTTTGAGTCGATTGGCCCGGAATGACGTTCGGCGATAAATCGGAAAGTTCAAATGTTGCCGCAGGAAGGCTGGGCATGGAGGCCGATTCGTGAACCGTGGCCGTAACGGTTGGATTGGCGTCGCTGGTTACCACGACATCAAATGGCAATGCCGTGCCAGGCGCAGGCAATGTGGAAGTTGGCCTCAGAAAAATGGAAACCTCACCAATGGCGCCCGCCGGGATCAAGAGCTGCGGCACCGAAGAGATCGCTTCCACGCCCGCTGGCAGATTCGTCAAATTAACCGTAAATGTTCCAACTGCTCCCGTAAGATTCTTGATGCCAAGTTTGTAAACGGTGTTTAGCAGCGCACCGCCTACAGGCACCGAGAACAACGGGTCTGGCACCAGATCGATCGCGAGTCCCGTTTCGCCGTGCGTGCCAAGGTCGGCGAATTCCGCAGAGGTTGTTTCGCGGCTGTAAAGCTGATCGCCAATTGGTGGCTCGGTCACCAAATTGACCCGGACAAACCCGGTTTTATTCGCAAGTCCGCCCAGCGTCCTATTTACGAGGTTCTCGGCTTGAAACAGGAAGCGTGTTTGCGTAATCATCGCCAGGTTTTGTTCCAGAAGAGAGCTGCATGCTGAAAGAACTACCTTTAATGCTTCCAATGCCGCCTGCTTTTCTTGTTTATTCGTAGCTCTTCTCAGTCGGTCCAGCGCGGCATTGACATCCTTCGTGTTGTTGAATCCAGATCTATTGAACAACGCACGCAACTGCGGAACCAACGGCAGGTCCTTTGGTTCTTCGAGTCCGTGCAGGCCATTATCCAATACAACTGTGGTATCGAGTGTCGTTCCGTTGATTTCGATCCACGCGATGCGATCCTCTCCGTTGATGCTCACCGGTTTTTGCGGCGTCAAAATGAGATTTCCTGCGAGCGCGGAAGCGTGAATTCGAGCAGTGGCTTCCGCCGGAAGATTAAGCGCCGCGAGATCAGAAAGATCGTCCGCTGTAATCGGGATCAGCGAACTGCCGGACTGCTGCAGCGTTTCGTTGAGTACGCCGATGGAGCTAATGGCTTCATCCCCAGCATCGGAATCATCAAAAAAGCTCGCTTCAATAACTTTCGCGGAAATGCCGTTGATAAACCGAATATCATCTTCCGCGGTCTTGGCCTGCAGCGGGCTGGCCACACTGCGTTCGGAATTTCGCAAAATGTCGATCGAGCGACGAAACGTGGGGTCGCCGGCAGCCGTGTTGATATCGTTGGTTTGCCGAACGACCACATAATTAAGCGAATCTGGATAGACGCGGGTCAGATATCTTGCAGCCAAGAGGTCTGCAAGCTGGCCCGATTTGAATAGCTGCTCACCGCCTAAAGACGAAGTCAGTTGCATTCCGAATTGTTCTAAGACTTTGAGCGCACTTTGAAGATCGGGTGAGTCTGGCGGCAGATTTGCTGTTTGTGGCAGCGCCACCGCCAGTGCGGATTCCAGATTGTCGAGCGTGTTGATCTGCGCGCTCAATGGCTGCTCGCGACAAACGCCAGCCGGAAAAATCGACAGTCACAAAATCTTGGTTGGTCCAAGCTGGGCCTTGGTCGGCTTGGATCGAAATGGGTGTGCCATCCCCGCCGTTTTGCCGCGCGACGTAGCCGAGTCGGTCAAACAATGTCTCGCTCTGCGTCTCAACTTTCGCTCCGCCGCTCACTTGCGGCGTGCTGGTTTCAATTTCCAAGAACAGGCCAGTAAGAATTTGAGCACCGAATGGGAAGTTTGTGACAATTTCCTGGTAGGAAGAACTGGTTGCCAATGGATCGTCTAGGATGCTTCCATCGCGCTGATTGACGAGCAAATAAGGTGTATAGGTGTACGTTGTGTAGGAAGAATCCGACGCCAATCGAAAGACTGCTCACGAACTGCCCTAACGTCAGCGAAGCCCCGACCAATTCTGCCGAATCGAAATGCTCTTCAAGCACTGTCGACAGGCTTTGCGATGGACCGCCGCCGGTAAGTAGTCCGGTGCCCGGTGTTGTGAGCTCGCGAACCAGGCGGACCGTCACTTGGTGCCGCAAAGACTTCTGGAGTTTCGCTAAAGGTTTGATCGCTCGTGCAAAATGTTTGACCAACAACCGCAGAGGAGAACGTTGTGTCTGCATCCTTAAATCCCGTTCCAGCATCGAAACGTACCCAATAATGGTCGCGCGTTTCAGCCAATAATTGTGAATCATTGGCGGGATCCGCCTTTTCTACGCCGGGAGCTATCCATCCGTAAACGCGCAGCGGATCAGGAAACATCGAATAGATCAATTGCTGCGATAGCCCATCGGAGAGCGTACCGTGAGCGTATTGCGCCGGAACGCCGGACGTGCGCATCAATGCCACGCCCAAACTGGCTTCATCGAGGGAATTACCCGCCGCGCTCCACAGTGTGCCACGCGCACCGCGGAGCGATCCAACGTACGACTCATAGCCGATCTCTGTGCGCAGAAAATCGAAAATCTGCTGCGGGTCGTAATCGAGCTCGGCCGCCTTTTCTTGGATATAAGGATCGCTAGTGCTGGCGTCGACTGTCGAGGCCAAAAGCGCAGGATCGACAAGGCTACCGGTTCGAAGTGTCGCAGACGGTGCGATGTCGGTAACGGCCGATGCATTCAAGGCGCCGCTGGCCTCTGCGCCGGTATCTAGTTGAAGCGGAATCAACGTGGGGAGCGAAACTGTCAGCGTGACACTGGCGCGACTGAAGCCCTCAATGGTGCCCAAGTTCCAGGAAAGATTTTGCTCCGCTTTGATCGGGCACGATCGATGCATTAAGGAACGTGACGCCCGGTTGCAGCACGTCGCGCAGCGAAACGCTCGTAATGGGATCGGCCTGATTGTTGTAGACCGTGAAGGTCAGAGTTTCCTGACGATTTGGCACATCGCCAGCGAAATACGAAGACTGCGTGCGTCCCACGACCAGGGGCGGCGCGACGGAAAACATCAATCGAGCTTCGAGTGCCTCAAGCCATATGCCGCGCCGACCGCTCTTTATCAAAGGCCTTTTTCGGCGATTCGCTTTGACGTGTGACGCCGCGAATCGCGACCACTGCGGGCTAAGAACCGAGTTCATCGGGGAAGACTCCTGGTGCTTTTCAGTGCTTTTCAAGGGTGGTAACTTGAATTGACCGCCTGGGCGAACTCATCGATAAATTGTCTGTGTGGCCACCTGCACGTTCGTGGCGGCAACATACACAGATAGAACTGCGCGAGGAGCAGTTTGAGGACAGCTTTTTTCCGCGTGTGACGGATTAAGAGCCCCTCCCCGTCGGGGGCATCCCCTCCGCTGTGCACCCAAACTTATTCGTGGTTGCAAGTTGCGTTCAAACCGCTCTGCATGGAGCTTCCAGCAAAAAAATGCTGACCACCCATTTGGCTAGCCGCTATGATATTCAGGTATGATGGACTGCCTGTCGGATTCCCGAACTCAGCAGCTTGTCGCCGATGCAGCACGCGGCAGTCAGCAAGCTTGGCAAACGCTGCTGGAAGCATTACGGCCGCGCTTGCGGAAGATGATCGCCTTGCGGCTCGACCGCCGAGTTCAAGGTCGCGTTGATCCGTCGGACGTCATTCAAGAGGCTTGTATTGATGCTGCCCGGCGACTTCAAGAATTTGTCAACAATCCGGGCATGCCGTTCTTTCTTTGGCTGCGTTTGTTGGCCGGGCAGCGGCTAGCTGAACAACACCGTCGTCACTTGGGCGCGAAAGCACGCGATGTTGCGCGAGAGGTCTCGATCTACCACGGTTCGTTTCCCGAGACAACCATCACCGTGCTCGCGGGTCAGCTTTTGAGCGAGCAACCGGGCCCAAGCAGCACCGCCAGTCAAGCGGAGCAATCGAAGCGGCTGCACGAGGCGCTGGCGGAGCTTGACCCGATTGACCGTGAAATTCTTGCAATGCGTCACTTTGAACAGCTCACGAATTCCGAGGCCGCGGAAACCCTTGGTCTGGAAACATCTGCGGCAAGCAAACGCTACACGCGTGCCCTGCTTCGATTAAAAGATGTATTGAACCTCGGACCGAGAAACCAGCCAGGATTAATCGGATGGCGGATAAACTCATCGACTCCGAACCGGCAATCACGGAACTTGTCGAGCGATTTCTCGATGGCTATCGGGCGGGCAATTATTCAACAAGTAACGAGTTTGCCGCGCTGCATCCACAATTTGCCGCGCAATTAGAAGACTTGCTCCCGACACTGATGCTGCTCGAAAAGCACGCTCCCCCAAACCCATCGTCCGGCTCCTCGACGGCGCATCCGTCGCCGGGCCATGAATCGCACACATCTGCGCGAAAACAATTGGTGAATTTGCTATCCAATGCGAGATTGGTCGCGGTGGCATGGGGGTCATTTACAAAGCGTTTGATCAAAGACTGCAGCGATACGTCGCGCTCAAACTTCTCTCTGCGGCGCGGCTGGAAAACTTAGCCGATCGGGAGCGATTTCAACAGGAGACCCGTGCGGCCAGCAAGCTGCAACATCGTCATATTGTGCCCGTGTTTGGCGTCGGGGAGCAGGACGGCGTTCCGTATTACTCGATGCAGTTTATCGCAGGCCGCAGTTTGGAGGCGATGATCGTAGCGCAGCGATGCAAACGTCTGACCGACGAATCATCACGTTCATCGCTCCCCGCTAACACGACTCAGGGCCCAGCGGCAATCACCAATGGATCGGACGAACAACGCACTGATACGCCGCTGCGCGACGCTACTTGTGGCACGGCAATCGATTCGCCTCATGTCGTGGCTGGAATCGCCCTCCAAATTGCCGATGCCTTGGCGTATGCACATTCGCAAGGCGTATTGCACCGTGATATTAAACCCTCGAACCTGATTCGCGATAACGCCGGCGAGATATGGATTACCGATTTTGGCTTGGCAAAGCTCGAAGGCGCCGAGGCGCTCACACGAACGGGCGATGTGGTGGGTACGCTGCGCTACATGGCCCCGGAGCGTCTCGAGGGTTGGAGCGATCGCCGTAGCGACATTTACAGTTTGGGCGCAACGCTCTATGAACTGCTCAAATTGCAGCCACTGTTCGAAACCAGCAGTCGCAGCGAATTGATTCATGCCATTTTATACGAAAGGCCCGTTGCGCCCTCGAAGATCGCACAGACGCGTGCCGCGCGATTTGGAAACGATCGTGCTTAAGGCGCTCGCAAAAGAGCCGGCCGCACGCTATCGATCGGCCGATGAAATGGCAGAAGATCTCAAGCGGTTTATTGCCGATCGACCGATTTTATCGCGCCGCGCCAATTCGGCAGAACGTTTGGTTCGCTGGTGTCGGCGAAATCCGATTGTGGCGTCGTTAACCGGCGCGGTGGCAGCTTTGTTGGTTGCGGCCGTGGTGATTTTGGCCGTAAGTAATGCACGGATTCAACGCCAATCTGAACAAAAGCTGGCGGCTCTCGATCAAAAGAATGCTGCGCTCATGACAGCCGGCGATGCGGTGCAGCGGATGCTTGTTCGTATAGCCGACGACAAACTTAGTGGCATGCCACGCACGCAGCCGCTGCGGCGGGCGCTATTACAAGACGCACAGGCGTTCTACGACGGCCTTTTGAGGCAGTCGGGAGATGATATCGATCACGCTCGACACACTGCAGAGCTGCATTTCAGAGTGGGCAAAATCTATCAAGAACTGGAACAGTACCCCGAAGCACTGCAAGCGTACCGGCGATCAGCCGCTCTTCTAGGACCGCTGGTTGAAGCGGCACCTCGCGATATTCGTGCATTGCAAGCACTGGCCGAAGCACGGGAAGCCGCGGCGATCGTGCAGTTTATCGCGCCGACACTTGCTGACGGCGCAAATTTGGAATCACAATTTCATAGCGCCATTTTGCTTTACGATCAAGTTCAGGTATTACAGCCCGATCGCAAACAACGGCCGCCGGCCTGCTTAGGCTTATTGGCGGATCTCCAAACCCGCCGCGGCGCGACCAATGAAGCACTGCAGACCGGCCGCGAATCGATCGCGCGCGGCGAATTGTTTCTTGAGCAGTTTCCAGAACATACGGGCGCCCACGTGGCTTTATGCTGGAGTTGCCTTGGCGCGGCCGATCGAATCATGAAATCTATCACCGGTCGCTATACCGAAGCAGAATCGTTGCACAATGAAGCGATTCAGCATGCCAATTTCGCCATGCAGCGCGGAGAGCGCGATTTCGCCGGCATTGCCGTAGGGCGTATCCCGCTGCGTTTGCTAATTATCAATTGGGAAAACTCTATGGCGCGATGGGGCGCACTGAAGACGCCGCCAATGCACTGCGAGCAGCGAGTCGGGAATTGCAGATTCTGTGCGGAGTGGCGCCTGGAACTGCGATCACTGGGGTTGCCTCGAGTCCGCACAAGGCGAACTTGTAAGGGCACTCAAAGAAACAGGCAGAAGCGATGATGGCAACCACACGCTAAGTGACATGGGGATTTGGTTTTCGCGCATCGCGCCGCAAATTCCCGAGGACTGGCAGTCGCAGAGCAGTTTGCGACTGTACGCGGCCGAACTTGCCGCCCAACTGCTTTCTTACGGCGCAGCACGATCAAGAGAAATTGCTGGCGAGCACGAGTGTTCGACCTCCACACGCAAATTGAAACGCGACTGCGATCAACCCGATCTGAACCATTGGTGTTGGCCCAATGGCGGCTGCTGTATCCTGCGGAATTGCTGTCTGGGGATGCAGCCGAGCGCGCAATCGCCACCGAAATTGCTCCGGCGTTGCGTGAACTGTCGATGAGGCCGACCGCTTTTTCGGAAGCCGCGGGCGGGTTCGTCGACCGCGTGTGGGAAATGCGGAATGCCCGGCCGGATTTAAGCGGCAGATTGGCGGAAACGATCCTGACTGCATCGCCGAAAGTGCCAGAAACGGCGGCCGTGAGGTTAGCGGCCCTCAAGGTGCAGATGTTTTTGAAAACGTATCACGGAGATTCTCCCGCCGAAGCGCAGGCCACGGGACTTGCAGCGCTCCGTTTGGCCGACGAGGCGAGCCTTTTCGACAACTCGGCTCTCACGCCAATTTATACCCAGTTGATCGACGTCACGGAGCGGCTTGGCCAGCAGCAAGAAGCCATTCGAATTGGCCGCGAAGCGATTGCGCGAATCGAGAACCTTGCCATTCGCGATGTGCCCTCGGCTTATAGTTTTCATCATCTGGGGCGCGTTCTGCGCACCTGCGATGCTGTCACCGCAATTCCAGTTCTCCACCAAGCCTGGATGCGGCTGGACGCGGAAAATCAAGGCAAGTTTGCCGACGAAGCATTCAGCTGGGAATTGGAAGCGGCGATTGAAACCAAGAATGACGGGCTCATTGCAGACACGTGCCAGGCTGCGCTCCAATACCTCGACGCCCGATTTGGCGATGAGTTGCCAGCCCGACAATTGTGTATGCGCGCCGCAGCGCACTTAGCAATGGGCGACTCGCCAGCGGCGCTAGCCGATTTTCATGCAGCGCAACGTGCGGGCGCTTCCCAAGATTATCTGCGGATCATTGAACAAGCAATGTCATCCATTGGCATGCGCTCTGACGAGTCGACGGTCGAATTTGCAAACCAACTCCATTCCGAACTTGCCGGACATTTAACAGCAGTTGGCGATAGCAATCGAGCGTCTTCAAATTAATGAAAATCAAATACCGTTCGCGCGGAGCGAATTGATGTTAGGATAAATCGCCTGCACGAGCGTCAGTTATCGAACGGATTAAGCGCCGCCTACCGCATCCTCTTTATGCCCCGCGTTCTCCTCACCGCGTTCGAGCCGTACGATCGCTGGAAAGCGAATGCCAGTTGGTTGGCGGTCGTGCAACTGACGCACGATTTCCCGAATGAGCCCCAACTTACGACGCGACTGTACCCGGTCGATTTTTCCGAGATGAAAGACCGGCTGGCCGCAGATTTGGCTGGTAAATTCGATTACGCGTTGCATTTGGGCCAGGCGCCCGGCAGTTCGCGCATTCAATTGGAAGCGATTGGACTCAACATCGGTGGCTCAAGCAGTCAGTCGCCCGATCAGTTTCGCCCGCTGGTGGACGTCGGGCCCGTGGCGTATCGCACCGATTTACCGCTGGCCGATTGGGCCGTGAAATTGCGTCGAGCAGGAATTCCGACGCAGGTTTCATATCACGCTGGCACTTATTTGTGCAACGCGACGCTGTATTGGTCGCAGTACCTGATTGAACGAATGGCGCTCAGCACGCAATCGGCTTTCATTCACTTGCCGCTCGATATTTCCCAAGTGGTGAACGAGCCACCCGGCTCGCCGTCATTGCCGGCGCAACTTTGTTCGCAAGCCGTGCGATTAATTTTGGAAGAACTGGTTTGATTTGCGTAGGCTCGCTGCGGATTGATTCGCCGAGCATTCATTCTGCGTTCCGCGGGGTCATAAATCCGTCAGGATTTCAAGACAATCGGATTTACCACATTCTCCGGCACGCCGCCTTGCAGCCTGGTAGCAACTTGTTTGGCGGTGCGTGAACGCAGGTTTTCGAGCGACTCGGCTGAAACAAACGCGGCGTGCGGCGTCACGATCACACGCGGATCGTTAAACGGCGGTTGCTCTAAATCCGGCGGCTCTGGATCTTGCACGTCAAGCGCCGCGCCCGACAATTGCCCGGACTTTATTGCAGCATCCAGCGCTACGTTATCAATCAACCCGCCGCGAGCGGTGTTGATGAGATACGCCCCAGCCTTCATTTTCGCCAGCTGGGGTGCGCCGATCATGTGCTTTGTTTCCGGCGTTAACGGCAAGTGCAGGCTGATGTAATCGCTGCGCGCGAACAACTCATCGCGCTCGCACCACGTGACGCCAGGCGGCAATTCTTTGTGATCTTTCGGCGTCCGTCCGGTGGTAAGCACGCGTAGCCGCAGCGCGACCGCTTTTTCCGCCAGTCGTCGACCGATGTTCCCGAGGCCGATGATTCCCAGCGTTTGCCCTTCGATCCGTCGCAGCGTGGGGCCAGCCTGCAAATTGTATCGGCCGGATTTTGTTTCATGATGGTAGTGTGCAACTTTGCGCACGAGCGCGAGAAGCGATGCCAATGCATGCTCCGCGACCTCGATGACGCAATAATCTGGCACGTTCGTGACAACAATTCCGCGACGCGTAGCGGCAGCGACATCGATATTGTCGAGTCCAATTCCCAGCCGCGCAACGATTTTGCATTTCGAACAAGCCGCAATAACCGATTCAGGCACTTTAGCCCAGTTGGTCATGATCGCTTCGCAGTTGGCGGCAAGTTTGGCCAGCGACGGTGCATCTATTTGCTCCGCGACCACCAGCTCCGCACCGGCTTCGCGCAGAATCGAGCGTTCAATATCAAGATCGGCCCACGCATAGTCGGTCAAAAGTACTCGAGACATTTACTCTTTAGTGGGAGTGGGAAATAGGGAATGCCTGAAATCGACGAGCATACTACGGCGGACGCCGCTGGGTCGTTCAGCGAAATGCCTCGCCATCGAGCGCATGATTTTTCATGAGTCGATAGAGCGTTCCACGCGGCAACTTTGCTTCGAGCGCCGCCGCCCGCACGTCACCGCCGTGACGTTTTAACAGATCGGACAGATATTGTCGCTCGAACCGTCGCACGTATTCATCGCGCAGTTTGAAATAGCCCACTGGATCGTTTGGATCGCGCTGACCGGAGGCGACGATCACTTCGTCTGGCAGATCGTCGAGATCGATCGCATTATCGCGCGAAAGTGCGATGGCGCGGCGAATCACGTTTTGCAATTCCCGCACGTTGCCGGGCCAAGGATATTGCCGGAGCACTTGATACGCTTCGGGCGTGATGCCGGGAATGGGTTTGCCCATTTCGCGGCTGTGACGATTGGCAAAAAACTCCGCCAAGAGGCCGATATCGTCGCCGCGCATTCGCAAGCGGCGGCAATTCGATGCGCACCACGTTAATGCGATAATACAAATCCTGGCGAAACAGTTCCTGCCGGATCATCGCTTCCAGATCTCGGCTCGTGGCGGCGACCAGACGCACGTTAATCTCGATTTCTTCGCGCCCCCCACCCGACGCACTTTGCGTTCCTGCAGCGTGCGCAAAAGTTTGGGCTGCAATTGAAGCGGCAGTTCGCCGAGCTCATCGAGAAAGAATGTGCCGCCGTTGGCAAGTTCCAACAGCCCAATGCGACGGGAATCGGCGCCGGTAAAGGCGCCCCGTTCATGGCCGAACAGTTCACTTTCGAGCAAATTATCGGGAATCGCGCCGCAATCGACCGGCACGAAACGGGCCTTTGGCTTGCGGGCTGCTGCGATGGATGGCGCAGCCAACGAGTTCTTTGCCTGTGCCAGTTTCGCCGACGATGAGCACATCGACATTCGACTCGGCCACTTGCTCCACAGTGGCAAACACTTTTTGCATCGACGGGCTTGCGCCGACGATGTGGTCGATGGTCATTGTCCCTGGTCCTTTGTCCCTTGTCTCTGGGCGCTAACCGCAGCGGATTCTAACACGCCGATCAACGAGGGAAACGGGTACCACTCTGGCAAAAAGCAGACGCAGAGCGCAATTCGGCCGTCCGGCAGCAAGACCCAATGACTAATGACACAGGACGAATGGCACTTATTCGTGCAACTTGATCGTCACCGTTTTCACTTCCGTGTAGTGTTCCAAGACAGCTTCGCCGTTTTCGCGACCGATGCCCGACTTTTTGAAACCGCCGAAGGGCGTGGTTGGTTCCACGACATGGTAGCAATTGACCCACACGGTGCCGGCTTTCACTTCCGCGGCATAGCGATGGGCTTTGTCGAGGCTCGTGGTCCAGATCCCCGCTGCCAGGCCGTAGTAAGTGCTGTTGGCACGGGCAATCATCTCGTCGAAGTCTTTGAATGGTAGCACGCTCACGACGGGACCGAAAATTTCATCGCGAGCGATGGCCATGTCGTCTTTTACGTTATCGAAAATCGTGGGCTCCACAAAGAAGCCCTGGCGTCCGTGGCGCTCGCCACCGGTGACCAAATCGGCCCCTTGCTTATTGCCTTGATCGATGTAGCCCAAGATCTTATCGAGCTGCTCCTGCGAAACTTGCGGGCCTTGCTCGGTTTTGGGATCGAGCGGATCGCCAATGCGGCGGCGGCGCACCTTTTCCGCGAGCCGTTCCACGAATTCGTCTTTGATCGATTTTTCAACGAACAAACGGCTGCCGGCGGTGCAGCACTGACCGCCGTGGAAGTAGATGGCGTGGAACGCGCCTGCGACCGCTTCATCCAAATCGGCATCGGCGAAAATCACGTTGGGGCTCTTTCCGCCAAGCTCGAAGGTGCAGCGCTTGAGCGTTTCTGCCGCTTGCCGCTGGATGATTTTTGCGGTGTCCACATGGCCGGTGAATGCGATCTTGTCGACATCTGGATGCACGACGAGCGCGTGACCGGCAGTCTCTCCAAAACCGTTTACGATGTTCACGACGCCTGGCGGAAATCCGGCTTCGATGGCCAACTCGCCAACACGCAGTGCCGAGAGCGGCGTTTGCTCCGCAGGCTTCAGCACGACAGTGTTGCCGCACGCCAGCGCCGGACCCCACTTCCACGCGAGCATCAAGAGCGGAAAGTTCCATGGGATGATTTGTCCCACGACGCCAATCGGTTGCCGTAGCGTGTACGACATGTACGGCGCGGGCACCTGCAAAGTGCGGCCGTCGATTTTGTCGGCCCAACCGGCGTAATACCGAAACCATCCGACGACGCCTTGCAGATCGCCCTTGGCATCGGTAATGGTCTTGCCGCAGTTGAGCGATTCCAGCGCTGTCAGCTCGTTGATGTTCTCTTCAATCAGATCGGCCAAACGGTAGAGCAAACGCCCACGATCGGCGCCCGACATTTTTTTCCAGGCGCGATTTTCAGCGCCGCGCGGGCAGCCTTCACGGCTTTGTCGATATCGGCCGCCGTGCCTTCGGCAACTTTGGCGATGGCTTTGCCGGTGGCGGGATTAATCGTTTCGAAATATTTGCCTTCGCTCGGTTCGACCCAGCGATTGTTGATAAGCAGCTTTGTTTGCCGAACGCGCGGCGTGGCAAATTTCTTGGGGCGAAGCGTGGCCTGAGCCATGACGGGTTCCTTCTCGGAGGCGGCGAGGATGCGAAGACAGCTATCTTTAGTGTAACGAATCTTTCTGGCCGTGCGAGTCTTTGTCAACTTCGGCGGCTGGCCATTTTTATCGCCGTTAGTTAAGCTAAATGAATCACGCGCGGCGGCTCTATATTCTATATTGTGGAGGTGGCCCATGACGGTCCAATTGCGCGAGCGCAAAAGTTTGCCGTCGGAAAGGCAAAAGCCCGTGGCCGGCATCTTCGAGGTCGAGCATCCGCTCATTTCCAACCATTTGGCCCGCTTGCGCGACGAGAGCACACCGCCCGCGGAATTTCGGGTGTTGGTGCAGCGACTGGCCGTTTTGCTGGCCTACGAGGCGACCAAAGATTTAGCATTAGCCCCGGCGCACGTGGCTACACCACTTGCCGTAACGACCGGCCAAGTGCTGAATCAACGCATTGGGCTGATTCCGATTTTGCGGGCCGGACTGGGAATGGTAGACCCCGTGCTGAATTTGATCCCAGGCGCGGAAGTGTGGCACCTAGGAGTTTATCGCGATGAAGCCACGGCGACACCGATTGAATACTACAGCCGATTTCCCGGCACAAGCCCAGTCGATGTGGCGCTGGTTTTGGACCCGATGCTTGCCACTGGCGGCTCCGCTGTTGCCGCGCTTGCCACTTTGAAAGAATGGGGCGTGCCGCAAGTAAAGTTATTGGCAATCATTGCCGCTCGGGATGGCATCGAAGAAGTTTTCACGCAATTCCCCGACACCCAGATTTTTGTGTGCGCGATCGATCCGGAACTGAACGCCAAAAAATACATCGTCCCCGGCCTCGGGGACGCCGGCGACCGGATCTTCAACACCCAACCGGGTGAGTAGCCGCTTGCATGCGTGGTTCGCATTTTGGCCATCTACAAGGCGAGATGCCGGCTCTACCCAAACAGCTCGCCAACCGGCTTGCCGCCGTCGACAATTTTGATCGGCCGTCCGATCGGGCTCATGTTTTCCTTCGCGGCGTTCATGCCCAAGCTCTTGCAGAAAGTTTGGAAGAGATCGGCGACGGCGACGGGCCGGTCTTTAATGTCGGTGCCGGCTTCGTTCGTTTCGCCGATAACCCGACCACCGCGGATGCCGCCGCCGGCTAGGGCCACGTTAAACGCTTTCGGGTAATGGTCGCGGCCCGCGTTGGCGTTAATGTTCGGCGTGCGCCCGAACTCACCCATCCAAATGACGAGCGTCTTATCCAGCATGCCGCGCTGTTTCAGGTCGGTAATCAGTGCGGCAAACGGCTGATCGACCTGTCCGGCAAGCTTCGTGGTGCGATCGAAGTTATCTTGATGCGTATCCCAGCCGTCGAGACCGACTTCGACAAACGTGACGCCCGATTCCACTAATCGCCGCGCAAGCAAGCAGCCGGCGCCGAAATTGTGGCGGCCGTAGGCATCACGCGTCTTGTCGGATTCTTTCGCTAGATCGAACGCTTTCATGTCGGGGCTGAGAATCATCTTCTTCGCACGTTCGTAGAGCTTTTTGTGCTCGGCAATTTCCTCGTCGACGGTTTTGCCTGCAGCGTCGGCCTCGAGCTTGTCGAGTAATTGCAAACGCTTTTGGTAGCGGGAAACATCCGTCGGCAGCGTCGCGTTTGTTGGCGGCGCAGTCGGATTGGCGATGTCGAACGGATCGAATTCCACGCCCAAGAAGCCGGCGGTGCCGCCGTTGCGTACTCCGCCGACTCGCACGAACGACGGCAATTGGCTGGCGGCATCCGCCAGTTCATGTGCTACGACCGACCCCAGCGTCGGATACTTCACGCTGGCCATCGGCAGGTAGCCGCTGTGCATGAGGATTTGCGCCCGCGGATCGGCGCCTTCCTTGCTCGTGACCGAGCGAATGAACGCCACATCTTTGGCCTGCGCGGCGAGCCTGGGATAATGCTCCGCGATCTGAATGCCCGGCACTGCGGTGGGAATGGCCTTTGTTTCACCACCGTTGGCGTGGCCGGGCTTAGGACTGAATGTTTCGAACTGGCTGGGCCCACCTTGCATCCACAAGAGAATGCAGGCCATGCCGCGCTTGCGAAGTTCGTCGGCCTGTGCAGTTACCAGATCGGTCCAGCTCAACATGCCGCCGGCGAATGTGCCGGCCAGCGCACCGAGCGAAATGCCTTTGAGAAAATCACGGCGGCCAAAAGCGCCATCGCGATTGGTTTTGATGCTGGTGAGGCGGTGGATTTGGATCGACATGGTTGGCCTCGCGGACGAAATTCTGTTCCGACCGGGACGATCGGACTATGTGTTTATCTTCGATGCAAAAACTCGGTTGAATTGACCAATGCCCACAGAACGTCTTCGAACGCTTCGGTGCGGCTTTTACTGTCTTTGACTTGATCGAGACACGTCTTCAATTCGTCTTTGTTCGGCTCGCGGCCCAGGCAGCGCAAATAAAGCTCGGTGGCGACGGCTTCGTCGTCTTTGGTTGAGTTGAGCAGGCGCACCAATTCCGTGCCACGGTTACCGTCGATGGCCCGATTGATTTGCGGGCCGTTCATCATCGTGAGCGCTTGCGGAATGGAGCCGGAAACTTCATCGCGCGGCGTGCTGGGATCGTAGCCGAACGTTTGATTGAATTGATTTCGTGGCGTTCGTAAAAGAGCGCCTTTGCCGCCGCCCCCCTTGGGTTGGCCTGCGCCGAACAATCCTAGCCCGCCCTCGCGCATTCCGAGTGCCGAGACCAGTGCATCGTACAGCTGGTCGCCGCGTAAACGCTGCGGGCAATTCGCGGCGAACGGCGTGCCTTCCGGATTGCGCCGCGAGCGGCTCTCGCGCTGGTAGGCATCGGTGGCGGTGATGATGCGGTAAAGCGCTTTCACATCGTAATGGCTGTCGGTGAACGCGGTGGCCAGGTAATCCATTGTCTTAGGCGCAGTGCAAGTGCGATCGGGCCCCAAATCGTCGATCGGCTCATAAAAACCTTCGCCGACCATTTCGGCCCAAATTCGGTTCACGAACGCTTTGGCGAACCACTCGTCGCTGGGGGCGGTGATCCACTTGGCGATGGTCTCGCGCCGCGTGGCGTCGGGCGTGCCGTAATCAAGCTTCTGGCCAGTGAGGAAGAAAACCGGCTGCATCCGCGTGCCTTGCGATTCCGGATGCTTCAGATCCGGCATGAAATGCTCTGGCTTACCGACAGGACGATTGGCTTGCTTGCGCCCGAGCGCGGGCGAGGATTGTCGTTGGCTTCAACTTTGAACGATCGCACGTCGCCGGAGTTGTCAGGTAGCAGAGCCACACGCGGGAAGAATGCGGCCAGCTCGTGGAACTGCGTGCGTTTCCAGCGGTCCGTTTTGTGATCGTGACACTGAGCGCACTGGATTTGCACGCCCATGAAGATGCGCGAGATTTCCGATGTAACGTCGGTTGTACTGCCCTCCTGCGCCATGATCAGTCCGGTCGCGCCGTTCTCACGGACATTGCCAGTTGCGGTAACGAACGAGCGGGCTATTTCATCCCACGGCGTGTTTTTGTTGAACCGTTCGCTGAGGTATTCGTAGAGCGCTGGCGCGGCGAGTTGAGCCCGTTCGTCGCTGCGGCGATACATGATTACATCGCGCCAATAGCGGCCCCAGTTTTCGCCGAAGCGCGAGTCATCGAGCAATCGATTCACAAGTTGGCTACGTTTATCTTTCGCCGGATCGAGCATGAACGCAGTGACTTCTTCCGGCGAAGGATTGCGACCGATGAGATCCAAGTACACGCGGCGCAAGTAAACTTCGTCACCCGCACGATGACTGAATTCGAGAACCTTGTTGCCTTTGTCAGCGGCGGAAACATCTTCAATCAGTAAGCGGTCCACGTGCCGTGCTTGGAAGATCGGATCGGCCGTCATTTCGGCGGCGAGCGCTTTCAAATCTTTGGGGGCCGTCGCAGAAGGCGATTGTGATTCCGTTGTGGTCGAAACCGGGGTCGTCGCGACCGGCCGAGTGGCGGCCGGTTTGTCGGCGACAGCTTTCTTGCCTTTGCCCTTGGTTTCCGCTGCGTCGAGCCAGCTGGCCAAAAGGAACGCGGTGACACCGAAGAAACTCACGCCACAGAGCAGCCGGCCAGAGTATCGCATCAGCATGGGGCACCTGCTCTCGCCGACCGGAGAATTCGGACGAGCTGGAAAATCAGAAGATTCTCGTTGTTCCAAAACATTCAACACCGACTGGCGGGCGGCGGTTCCGCTACGGTCGCAAGGTAAGGTTTCGATGCGAGGCAGCGAACGATTAGCAATCGACGTTGCCAAAAGGCATCAACCAATTGCCGGACGGCCCACCAAATACCATTGCACCATGTTTCGACAATCGTCGCAAGTAATTATGCGGCAACTGTCAGCGACAAAGGAGCCGGGGCCGTGGCAGCCGTGGGCCATTGCGGGGCCTCCGAGGCACCGCGGTTGCTCGTAATGGCCTGATTCAAACTTAGCTTCGCTTTACAAAACGGATGGTGAATGAGCGGCGTGATCGAAATTAACGAGCTGAATCGCCTCGCCGAACTCCGGCCAATCTGGCAGCGGTTACTCGATGAAACCCCGGGGGCAACGTTTTTCCATTCGCTCGATTGGCTGGAGACTTTCTGGAAATTCAATGGCGCCGGCGGGCATTTGCGAGTGCTCGTCGTGGAAGACGCGGGCAAGCCGATCGGCATTCTGCCGCTGTGCGTGTTGCCGGAGCAAACCAAGGCGGGCAGCGTGCGTGTCCTCGGCTATCCGCTAAACGGCTGGGGGAGTTTTTATGGGCCGATTGGCGCGAACCCTTATGCGACGCTTGAAGCCGGTCTGAGGCACATTCACGCTTCGCAGCGCGATTGGGACGTGTTCGACTTGCGCTGGATCGATGACGAGATCGATCGCGGACGAACAATACAGTTAATGAGCACTGCCGGTTTCAGTTGCGATCGCCAGGTATGGCACGAATCGGCACAGATCGAACTCGGTCGCGGTTGGGACCGCTATTGGGCGTCGCGCAAATCGACCTGGCGCAGCAATGTGCGGCGCTGCGAGCGATTGCTAATGCAACACGGCGCTGTCGAGCATGTGCGATACCGTCCGCGCGACGCAGCGTCCGGCGACGGCGATCCGCGCTGGGATTTGTACGACACCTGCGTCGAACTGGCGCAGCAAAGTTGGCAAGGCAATTCCACCAGCGGCACAACGCTTTCGCACGATTCAGTGCGTGACTATCTGCGAGCCGCGCACGAAACCGCCGCGAAATCGGGCGCGGTGGATTTGAATTTGTTGCTTATCGGCGGCAAGCCAGTGGCGTACGCCTACAACTATCATTTCCGCGGCTGGGCCTATGGCGTACGTTCCGGCTTCGATGCTGCCGCCGCTCAAGACGGCGCCGGTAACGTGCTCATGGCGAAAATGATCGAAGACAGCTGCCACCGCGGCGACCAGTTAATCGATCTCGGACCGAACTACTTAGAGTGCAAACGCTATTGGCTCACGCGGCTGCACCCGGCTTATCACGTTACGCATTTCAATCCGAAGCGATTGAAAGCTCAGGCTCTGCGGGTGAAACGGATTGTAAAGCAGTGGCTGGGATGGCAACGCGCGGCGGAATTACCGACGCTCCAAAGCAGTTCGTCTAGACGCTTCATTGCAATTGGCATTTGAGCCACGCAGCCGCTCGCAAAGTCGCCAGCCAAGTTTTGCGTCCTGCCCCCGATCTATGCTACGCTGATTTAGCGCCGCCGTCGGGTTCACTGCTTGTCCGCAAATTTCGAAATGCGATTGCACGGAGATCCAAATGGATTGAAGGGGCAGCATGATGGACGATCCTGCCGCATTAATCTCCACAAAAAAGCGCCGCAGCTGGCTGCGGTTTAGCTTGCGTAGCCTCTTGCTATTCGTAACGGTATTGGCGATTTGGCTCGGCTTCAAGGTCAGCGATGCGCGCCGCGAACGCGCTGGCTGCGCGGCAATAGAGCGACTAGACCTGTATGCGTATCAAGACTATCACAAGAACCCCAAGCCGGGCGCCCCTGGTAAATTCATCTGGAACGATAAAGCGTCGCCACCTGGCCCTGATTGGCTGCGGAAATGGATCGGCGATGAATACTTTTGCAAAGTTGTGGCGGTGTTTCTCGACAATCGAGATCGGCAACTTAAGATCACCAATCAGGACCTCGCAGAGCTTGCAAATCTCAGTGCGCTGGAATTGATTTCCGCCAGCGATATCCAAAACCGGAATCGGCTGCGAATCCGGCCCTCAAAAGCCAAACCGTCCGAGAGCACCGCCGACGTTGCCTCCATAGCAAAGCACGTATTTGTCAGCGGTAGCACGCTGATCTCGGACGATACGCTTGTGGAAATCGGAAGGCTCACGCAACTCAAGGAACTCTACCTGGATCACAACGCAATTACAGATGACGGGCTCAAACACCTCCAGGGTCTAAGCAACTTAGAAAACCTCGACCTCGAGGGAACCGATATCACCGATGCGGGACTGCAATACTTGCCAACGTACCGTCTCGAATGCTCGGGCTTGGAAAATACCAACATTGACGACGAAGGTTTGAAGACGATCGGTAAGATGGCTGCACTCACTCATTTGAATCTCAGCCGCACCGATATAACCGATGCAGGACTCAAGCACCTCAGCAGTCTTAACCATCTCGAAGACCTCGATTTGAGCGATACTCAGATTTCCGGCTGCGGTCTACAGCTTGAGCAATCTTCCCGCTTGAAGAACCTTAACCTTCGCAATAGCCACGTCGACGACGCCGGCCTCGAGCAAATCGCGAAACTCAGAAGCATTGAGACGATTTTGCTAGAGGGCTCCTGGATTTCCGACGCCGGACTGATGTGTTTTCGCTCTATGTCCAATCTCAAATTTGCGAACCTGGATTCAACCAACGTCACTGACGCAGGTCTTCAGCATTTGAAAGTCTCGAAGCACATACATGAAATCGTGCTGCCGGGCAATTCAGTCACTTACGATGGTGTTTACAAACTGCAGAAAGAGTTGCCTTTAACAAAAATCCACGTGCGACCGCGGTTGGGACCGTTTACAGAAGAAATGGCTGACAATGCCAAGAAGCGGCTGGCAATGCAACGCATGTCGGAGGAAGAACGAAAGGATGCAATGAATCAACTAGCGCGTGCCGAATTTGCGAATCGCGACACCGACTCACGCCATGTTGGCCGCGAAGAGCAACAACAGGCCGCCCCGTTATCGGACGAGTTCGGCGCAAAATGGAAGATTCGCATTTCCGAAGCATCCCGCAAAAATCGGCTGCTCGGACGGCCGAAACTCCTTCCAATCTTTTCTGGGTATTTTCCATGGAACAACAGCCTCCTGCAGCGAAACCTTGAGACCGGTCGGGTGATGTCGTTCGATCCGATTCGGCTTCGCGGCCCAATGCTCGAGTTGGCATTTAGCCGCGACCTCCTCGCCTGTGTGCTCGATTTGCCCGACGACTCGGAAATGCGATCAGACATCCTTCTCATCCGGCCCAGGGATATACCCTTTGAGTACGGTCCTCTCAAATTGCACGGCCACACCGAGCCTCCTTGGCGACTCATCCTACCACCTCAAAATGAATGGGGCATTCCAAGAGTTAAACGTCTCATTTCCTGCAGCGACGATGGAACGACGCGTCTTTGGTCCACCGGTGACTTTGGTTCGGATTACATCACCAAGCCGGGCCCCAACGGACTGCCGGGTTGGCAGATTGAAATTCAGCCCGGTCAGGAAGTCGCCCGTTTTAAATCATATGGCCACGACGCCGACGGCAGTGTGACCCGCGGTGAATTTGCAGCATTTTCACCATTCGGTCGCTGGTTGGCGACTGTTTACGAGAACAGAATCTCGTTCCGCTCTCCCAACGATGGCACGGAACAATTCGCCTGGGAAGCGCCGATTCCAAAGTCGCAGCGAATCATGGCCATTCGCTTCGATCCACATGGCAATACGCTACTCGTTTTTCTAGAGAACGCCACGGCTTCCGAAGCACCCGGGCTGCGGTTCTTTCAGTACGATATCGACGCACATAGGGCGCGCGAATTCCGCAGTGCGCATGGCGTTGTCGATGGACGCGCAACAGCTGATGGCGGATTTGCCGTAACTTGGGATGGTTCGCCACAGATCGTCTTTTGGGATTTGAAATCGGGCTCGGAGACAAGTGCTGTCGCTGCTCAGAATCATGTGTGTGACTTCGCGTTCTCACCTAAAGGCAATGTTCTGGCTACCGCCGGCGATGATGGAGAAGTGAAATTCTGGAGCATCGCCGATCGCACTCAACTGAAAACGAAGCGGCAGTATCGGCACGACGCGATTGATTTCTTGGGTTTCGCGTACAATGGTAAAGCGTTAGTAACCGCCAGCGGCGACGGATGGCTGAAAGTCTGGGATGCGCCTGAATTCACCTGGCAGGAGCCACGGCCTGTCGGCAGCTCGATGGCGCTCGACTCCAAAGCGGGAATAATCCGCGAGATTTCATCTGATGGGAAAGAGATAACCTATCGTGGCCAATGACTCGCCGGCGGCAGCTGCACTGATCCGCGGCTTACTCATCAATCGGCACGTTGCGGTACGACCGCCGGCGATAGAATGGCGCTCGCACGGTTGGCGGTGCCGTGCCGCCTTCGCGGAAGATGTAGCCGCCCAGCACGCGGTAGAAAAATAGCAGCAAGAACGCGCCGGCGGTGCCGACGACGAAGCCGAGCGGGCTGATCGGCGTAATTCGTTCGCCCTGAAAAAAGTACGACAGTAAGCCACAGCCGATCACCGTGCCGCCGATGCCCATCATTAGCGTGGCCACCGTTCCGCCTGGATCACGCCCTGGCATAATCGCCTTCGCCAAAAGCCCGACCAGCGTGCCAAAGCCGACCCATACCAACACATCGTTGGCGGCGGATTGCACAGCCTGGGAGAATTCGAGGTCGGGCATCGGAGTTAGTAGACGGTAGGCAGTAGGCGGCACACGGAGTTAAAAAAAATTCCCCTCCGCGGCGGACATCTGAATTGCATCGCCGTGAAGCGGCACAGCTCAGATATCGGCGCGAAGGGGGCCGTCCCCCCGTCGCCAGCGGTTTAAGCCGGCGACCGACAAACTTATGCGGCCCAACTTTTCAGCGAGCCGGTTCCCGGCGCATGGCCGAGTGATTGAATTCTTTGGATCGTGGTTTTAAGTGGCTGATACAGATTCCGACTTGCGCGTCACGACTATTGGGGCACCGGCGCCGGGGCTGGCGGTGGCGGAAGTTGCTGTGCAGGACCATTCACGCCCTGACGCTGCTCCATTGTCTCGCGAAATTCTTTTTGGGCCGCCGCTTCACGCGTCAGTTTGAACTCGGGGCCTGCCGGGAAGTATTGAATTTGCGCACCCAGATAGTAGGGGGTTGGCAGGTTCTGTCCGGCGTATTCGCCCATGCAGCCCGTTAGGCCGCAGCATCCTGCTAGCGCCACGCCCCACAGGACCGCTTTAGGGCTGCGATATTTCCGCGGCTGGCACATTATCGATACTCCTGA
Organism: Pirellulales bacterium; assembly: GCA_963773875.1. GTDB lineage: Bacteria > Planctomycetota > Planctomycetia > Pirellulales > JADZDJ01 > CAVTYH01. The sequence continues at coordinate 284,967 of CAVZCV010000021.1, read as the reverse complement.
AGCGCAAGTCTTTCTGATAGAAGTGGCGCATTCGCTGGCCGCCGGTGGCTGCATGCAGTGCCAGCGGCCAAGTTGATACAATCGTCAGAATCGTTATCGTCCACCGGTGCGGCCAACTTGCGTTTGTTTCAGCGATTCGGCGCTTCAGGGCACATTTCAAGGGCGATCCGAGCACTTCCCGTCGAGCGACTACGGGTCGGAGGGCATGCAGCCTCGTCCGTCGACTGAAGCAAACGTCATTATGGATTTCCAAGGTGACAGATATTTTGCACTCCCCCGGAGGGCCATCGGCCTCGCGGGCGCAAAAAATTTTCCAGTGGCCCGAGTTGCCCCGTGCCGAGCGGAGTTCCAGCCAAATGCTGCCGCGCTCGCAGAAGGTTTCGACAAAATTCGCCCGCGAAGGCGATGCCACGTTTCCGCTGGGGTTTTTTCGGTAAAAATTATTTTTGCCCCTTGTCGATTTTGTCACGCCCCAGGCGACTAATTTACGTCATGACGAAACAACACAAACTTCATCGAATTAAAAACGCAGGAAGCAGCGCTTCCTAAATCCAAAGGAGATACGGCAATGCGATTCATGGTTATGGTTAAAGCCAATAAAGACAGCGAGGCAGGCAAATTGCCAAGCCAGGAGTTGCTGGCTGAAATGGGCAAATTCAATGAAGAGCTAGTGAAGTGCGGCATCATGCAGGCTGGCGAGGGTTTGCAAGCCAGTTCCAAAGGCGCCCGCGTAAAATTCTCGGGCGGGAAGCGGACGGTCGTCGACGGGCCGTTTGCGGAAACCAAGGAATTGGTTGCCGGCTTCTGGATTTGGAAATGCAAATCGCTGGCGGAAGCGATTGATTGGGTCAAGCGATGTCCCGCACCAATGGGACCGGGAGAAGACTCGGAGATCGAGATTCGCCAGATCTTCGAAGCGGAAGATTTCGGCGCGGAGTTCACGCCGGAACTGCGCGAACAAGAAGAGCGGATGCGCAAGGAAATCGACGCGAACAAATAAGATCGAGTCACCTCTAACACGAAACTGACAATCGGCCTTTCTAATTCACACGGAGAACAAAACATGAAATACATGCTGCTGATCTACGCGGATGAAAACGTTTGGAGTCCCGAGGACTGGCAAAAGTGCGCCGCGGAATCGACGCAGTTGTGCCACGATTTGAATGCCCGCGGCCAGTATTTGGCTGCGTCACCTTTGCAACCTGTGGCATCCGCGACCAGCATTCGAGTTCGCGACGGCAAACCGATGGTCACCGACGGTCCCTTCGCCGAAACGCGGGAACAATTGGGCGGTTATTTTTTGATCGATGTCAAAGATCTGAACGAAGCGATCAGCATCGCTTCGAAGATTCCGGGCGCTCGCCGCGGCACGGTTGAAGTTCGCCCGATCCGCGAGATCCCCAATTTGCCGAAGGCGCAACCACGCGAGCTTGCGGGCCAGACGGCGTAACAAGTCCTATCGGGTTCATTTCAGCGATTGCAGTAGTTCCAACTCATGAGGAGAACAAATCATGCAAGTTCAAGCCTATCTCAATTTTGATGGCCGCTGTGAAGAGGCGGTCGAATTCTACAAGCAGGCGCTGGGCGCAGAAGTGGAGATGCTAATGCGGTTTAAGGACAATCCAGAGTGCAAGTCGGCGCCCGGAACAGAAAACAAAGTGATGCACACCAGCTTTCGCATTGGCGAAACGCGGATCATGGCGTCCGATTGCCACGCCGCGGGCATGCCGACCTTTCAAGGATTTTCGCTGTCGATCGCCACAAAAAAAGAAGCCGAGACCGATCGGATTTTCAACGCACTGGCCAACGGTGGCAACGTGCAGGTGCCGCTCGCGAAAACTTTCTTTTCGCCGCGATTCGGCGTGGTGACCGATAAATTCGGCGTCAATTGGATGATTTTGGTGAGCCAGGAATGAGCAAGAGCCTGCAAACAAAAACGTAATGGAATCTGCCGGCGGCCGGTATCTTCCGATCGCCGGCGAGGTTCGCGATAATTGGAATCGCTTTGAGGCCAAAATTTGATCTGGGGCAGCTTCTCGAAACTAGGAGGAAATCATGAGCAGCAGAAAATTGTTTTTCGCCGCGGCGTTGGTCGCCGCGGCCACGTTGATTACGTCGATTGTATCGCGCGCCGTCGCCGAACCGGCCGCGAATGAAAAAGCCGGCGCAACCAGAGATGAAACTTCCGCCGGGCTGGACGATGGAAGACATGCAAGCCTGCATGGTCGCCGGCACGCCCGGCAAAATGCAGGAGCTGCTGACCAAGGACGCCGGCAAATGGGAAGGCGAAAACACGATGTGGATGGCACCCGGCGCAGAGCCGGTCAAAACCAAATCTGTGACGACGATCACGCCGATAATGGACGGCCGCTTTGTGAAACTCGAAATGGCGGGCGAGATGCCAGGCATGGGCCCGTTCAACGGTCTCGGCTATTACGGTTTCGATAACGTCACTCAAAAATTTGTTGGTACCTGGCTAGATAACACTAGCACCGGGATTATGACCGGCACCGGCGAGCTCTCGTCCGATGGAAAGACAATGACCTGGACATACAACTTCAGCTGCCCACTGGCGAAGAAGTCGGTCACGATGCGCGAGATCGATACGACGCTCGGCCCGAACAAAAAGAAAATGGAAATGATCGGCCCCGATCCGAAGACCGGCAAAGAGTTCAAGATGATGAGCATCGAGCTGACGAAAAAGTAAGCGACACCCTTCGTGATTGAATCGAAGGTCTGGGTGTCTCGTACATGAGCGCCCAGACCCTTTTTTGATAAGGAGTAATTGCATGACAGCGGTTCGAGTTCTTGTCGGCACGCGGAAGGGCGCATTCATTCTCACTTCCGATGGCAAGCGTCAGAAATGGAATGTCGATGGTCCGCACTTCGCAGGCTGGGAGATGTATCACGTTAAGGGTTCTCCGGTCGATCCGAATCGGATTTACGCCTCGCAAACCAGTGGCTGGTTCGGCCAGGTCATTCAACGATCCGACGACGGCGGCAAAACCTGGTTTCAGCCGGGCACTCCGGCTGGCGAACCAACAACGACGCCCGAAGGATTCCCCAAAGGCGAGAGCAATAAATTCGTGTACGACGTTTCACTGGAAACGGGCAAGCCGCTGACGACGCACCAGTGGTACGACGGCACGCAGCACCCGTGGGATTTCAAACGGGTTTGGCATTTGGAGCCATCGCTTACCGATCCCGACACGGTTTACGCCGGCGTGGAAGATGCCGCGATCTTCCGCACGACCGATGGCGGCAAAACTTGGCATGAGCTCGCCGGGCTTCGCGGCCACGGCACCGGTCCAAAGTGGTCGCCCGGCGCCGGCGGCATGGGCTGCCACACAATTCTGCTCGACCCCAAAAATCAGAAGCGGATATATGTCGCCATTTCCGCGGCCGGTGCATTTCGCACCGACGATGGAGGCAAAACCTGGAAGCCGATCAACCGTGGTTTGCGGAACGATTATCTTCCCGATCCGACGCCCGAGGTCGGCTTCTGCGTGCATCGCCTGGCAATGCACCCTTCGCGACCGGACACTGTATTCATGCAGTTGCATCAAGGCGGCGGAGTTTTTCGCACCGACAATGCCGGCGATTCCTGGCAAGAAGTCCGCGGAAACTTGCCAACCGATTTTGGCTTTCCGATCGATGTGCATGCGCACGAACCCGAAACGATTTATGTCGTGCCGATCAACGCCTTTCCGGGGCGTTATCCGCCGGATGGCAAGTTGCGCGTCTACCGCAGCAGGTCTGGCGGCAACGAGTGGGAAGCACTCACCAGCGGTCTCCCGCAAGAGAACTGTTTTGTGAACGTGCTGCGCGAAGCAATGTCGGTCGATTCAATGGACAGTTGCGGCGTTTACTTTGGCACAACCGGTGGTCAGGTTTATGCGTCCTCCGATGCCGGCGACAGCTGGAACGCAATTGTTCGCGATTTGCCGACCGTGCTTTCGGTGGAAGCGCAAGTGTTGCCATGATTCGCGTCGTTCTTCCTTATCATTTGCGATTGCTCGCGCAGATCTCCGGCGAAGTGCAGCTCGAAGTGGAAGCACCGGTGACGCCGCGCGCGATTTTCGATGCACTGGAAGAACGGTTTCCAATGTTGCGCGGCACAATTCGCGAACATGAAACCGGCAAGCGGCGGCCGCTCTTGCGGTATTATGCGTGCAACGACGATGTGTCTCTCGATCCGCCCGATAAAGAACTGCCGACGGCTATTGCCTCCGGTGCGGAGCCGTTTTTGGTGATTGGCTCGATCGCGGGTGGTTAACAACGAAAGGATTGGACTCGCAACGTGGTTGGCATTGATTGCTCAAAGCGCCGTGTGCTACCCTGCCGCACAAGGAGCCACGTATGAACACTGACAATGGAACGACCTCTTGGCGCGATCGATCGGCGGTTGATCTGGCGCTGTTAGCCATTCGAATTGTCGTTGGCGTTATCTTTGTGGCCCATGGCGGCCAGAAAATGTGGGGCTGGTTCGGCGGACCGGGATTGCAAGGCATGGTCGGTTTCTTGGGCGTGCCGCTGGGATACTTGGTCAGCATCGGCGAATTCTTTGGCGGCCTGGGACTGCTTTTCGGCTTTCTTTCCCGGTTTTCGGCGGCATCGCTCATCGTGATTATGATCGGGGCCATCGTTAACGTGCACGGACGCAACGGCTTTTTCCTTGGAGCCGGGCCGGATACGAAAATGGCAGAAGCTGGCTTCGAATACTGCTTTGCGCTCATCGGTCTCTTGGCGCCGATTTTGATCGCCGGGCCGGGCAGCGTTTCTATCACCCATTTATTCTTGCCAAAGTCGCGAGGCACAATCAGCCCCTTGATCGTTCTGGAGTAAAGCGGCACGAATGCAATCTCGATCCGATAAGCTGTTTCGCATCGCCCTCATTCCCGGTGACGGGATCGGCAAAGAAGTGGTGCCAGCTTCCGTGGAAGTGTTGGAGGCAGTAGGGCGGAAGCACGGGTTTGGGTTCACTTGGAGCGAGCACGATTGGGGCTGCGAGCGGCTCGTTCGCAGCGGCGAGTTGATGCCCAAGGGGGCAATCGAGGAAGTTCGCCAGCAGGATGCGATCTTGTTAGGCGCGATTCGTGCGCCGGAAGTGCCCGACCACATTTCCCTTTGGGGAATTCTGATTCCGCTGCGGCGGGAGTTCAAACAATACGTCAACTTGCGGCCCGTAAAACTGTTTCCTGGAGTGCGTTCGCCACTGGCAGATCGCAGGCCGGATGAAATTGACTTTCTGATTGTGCGCGAAAATAACGAGGGAGAATACTCGCGCATCGGCGGCCGAATTTACGAAGGCACAGACGACGAAATCGTAATTCAAGATGCGGTATTCACGCGCCGCGGCGTCGATCGCATCATCACTTACGCCTACGAGCTTGCTCGGACGCGCCCGCGACGGCACCTGACATCGGCCACGAAATCGAACGGCATTTTTTTCTCAATGCCATTTTGGGACGAACGTTTCGCAGAAATCGGCAAACGCTACGGCGACGTGACGACCGCCAAATATCATATCGATATTTTGACCGCACATTTTGTGCAACATCCAGATCGGTTTGATGTGGTGGTTGGCTCGAATTTATTCGGCGACATTCTCTCTGATTTGGGACCAGCGCTCGTCGGTTCGATTGGCCTCGCGCCCTCGGCGAATATCAATCCAGAGCGGGAGTTCCCTTCGATGTTCGAGCCGGTTCATGGATCAGCGCCAGATATCGCCGGAAAGGGCATTGCCAATCCGATTGGGCAAATTTTGTCCGGAGCAATGATGCTCGAACATCTAGGTGAGAAGATCGCAGCTCGCACGATCGTGGAAGCTATAGAATCCGTGCTGGCCTCGCCCGACGGTCCGCGCACGCCCGATCTCGGCGGCCGAGCGACCACGGGAGAGTTGACACGTGCAATTATTAGCTCGCTTACCTAATCCAATTGCCGATCGTCCACGTCCAGAATTCGATTACGCATTTTGTGTTGCCCCAAGCACCCCAAAGGCACGCGGCGATTAGAACAATGACTTTGATGCGTTCGACCCAGCGCGTTTGTCGGATCAAAATGCGAACCAGAAAATAGATGCACGGCCAGAGCAGTAAGCCAAAGTGGTAGATGAAAAGGCCCATCGCCATGCGGGCGATGCCGAGCGCGCTGCCCTCGGGCGTGACCGATTCCGGGATGAACGCCCAAATCCAACCGGTGAGCAGCACGACCATGGAGATAAACAGTACCGCGTTCGACAGACGTAACGCAAGCGAATTCGCGGCATGCTCGTTCGCTTCGCGATCCGAGTCGTACCACACTTTGTCGACGCGAGCTCGCTGTTTGATCGTGCCAGGAAGAACCGCCATTCGCAGCAGAGCGATCACCATTCGGACTCCGCCTTTGCCGCGTGTGCGTCGGCCGGACGTGAGCACGTGTGGCCACAACACGACGAATCGGCCCGCGCGTTTGAGTGCCCAAGACATCGCCGCGTCCTCCGCGCCGAATAGCCGCTCGTCGAATCCGCCGACGGCAAGAAACGCATCGCGCGTACAAAACATGAAGGCGCCGGCGGAAATGCCGGCGACTCGCATGAACAGATTGATCCAGAAGAGCAAGAGTGGGGCGTATAGCGGCACTGGCCATTGAAAGTGCGCCGGAGCGCCACCGCCGGCTGCACCTTTGTCCATCGCCCGCATTGCCGATGCTACGACGCGCGGATTGATGATCGTATCGGCATCCACAAAAAACAGCCGCTCGCCGAGGGATGCTCGTCCGCCGGAATTGCGCGTCGCAGAAATCTGCCGATGATTGACGCTGATTACCCGCGCGACGTTTTGCTGCGCAATCTCCACCGTCGCATCGGTCGATGCATCGTCCACGACGACGATTTCATACGGCTGGTCGGTCGATTTCGCTGCCTCATGAATTGCCTTCAGCGTTCCAGCAAGACACGCCTGCTCGTTATGTGCCGGGACGATGAAGGAGAGCATGGTGACTTCTCGATCCCGAACGGTGACTCGTCGTGTCCGTCGCGCCGTTGTGGTCCTTAATGCTAATATTACCACGACGACACGATCACGAAGCGACAATGCAAGCCGCACCGCAATTCACGACGAATCGCCGATCAAACGATCGTCCATCATCTAGCCGGCTCGCCGCCGTCGGGACCGTAGAAGGCGACCCACACGGTGAAGTCGCTGGAAAAATCTTCGAAACGATGGATCGCGCCTGCTGGCACGAAAAGAAACGAGCCGGCCTCGACGGCCAGTGGCTCTTGGCCATCGAAGAAGAGCCCGTGGCCGCGCGTGACGAAATAGATTTCATCGCGGGAGTGCGGCTTTTGTGGATCGTGATCGACGGGCGCGTAGAGTTCCACCACGAGCGAGCCGTGCGCGAAAATCGGTACTGCCAAGTTGCCGGGTGGCGGCGGGCCTTTGGATAAGGCTTCAGCAAGACTGACGTGACGGATTCGTGACGGTGTTTTCATGAGCGCGGCTGTTGGACATCATGATGCGGCGATAGGTTCACGCTGGCGAGTGCCTTCAAACGAGCGGGTAGTCGCTGCAGCTGAGTCGCGGCTATAATCGGTTGATTCAATGAAACTACTTTTGCTCATTTTCCGCAATCTGCGCCGCAGTTGGCTGCGAACCACGCTCACGGCACTAGGCACCATTGTGCTCGTAGTGGTTGTCACAATCTCCTGGTCGTTTTTAGCATTCTTCGATGGTGTGACTGCCGAGAAGAGCAAGAATTTTAAAGCCATAATTACCGAGCGTTGGCAGGTTCCGAGTCAATTGCCCATCACCTATGCTCCGCGTCTGGCCGAGGGAGCTGCCAGAACGCCGGAAGACTTCAGGCCCACGGATTCCATGGCGTGGCAGTTTTACGGCGGAACGTTGGATCCGAAAAACTTGACTCGCGAAAACCTTGTTTTTGCCATTGCCGTCGATCCGCAAAAAATCGGCAGCATGATGGATGAATTGGAAGAACTGACTGGCAGCGAGCGGGCGGAACTCGACCGATTGATCAAATTAGCGCAGACGAATCGGCAGGGGCTTGTGGTCGGGCGCGATCGACTGAAAGCGCTCAACAAACGGGTTGGTGAGCGAGTAAAACTCTTTGGGCTGAATTTCAAGGACATCGATTTGGAGTTCGAAATCCTGGGGGTGTTTCCTCCGGGGCGATACGATCAGTCTGCGGCGTTTAATGAGCAATATCTTGCGGCAGCGCTGGACGACTACAAGCGGAAGCACAACGGGCAAGCCCATCCGCTTGCACTAAGATCGATGAATTTGATGTGGCTGCGCGTACCGGACTCCGATGCTTTCAATAAGGTTGCAAATCAGATTTCCTCGAGCCCTTTGTTCTCATTGCCGGCAGTGAAGGTTGAGAGTCAATCGAACGCCGTGGCACGATTTATGGAGTCGTTCCGTGACATATTTTGGGGCGTGCGTTGGATTCTAACACCAGCAGTAATCTTCACGCTCGTACTCGTGCTGGCCAACGCGATCAGCATCAGCGTGCGAGAACGCGGCAAAGAAATGGCGATTCTGAAAGTGCTGGGTTTTCGGCCCGTCCACATTTTGGTGCTTGTCCTCGGCGAAGCGCTCACCATTGGTGCTGTGGCTGGGTTTGTCAGCGCAACGGTCGCATATTTTCTGATTAATAATCTGTTTGGAGGAATCAAGCTTCAAATTGGTTTTTTCCCCACATTTTTGATTCCCATCAATGCGCTCTGGTGGGGATTGTGCGTTGGGGCCGGAACGGCGCTCGTCGGCAGTATATTGCCTTCGCTGTCGGCGTGTTCGGTGAAGGTTTCGGAAGTTTTTGCGAAAGTAGACTGACATTTAAAATTCGAATGACTAAATTCGAATGACGAATGAATGACCAATGATCAAATTCCAATAACGAAACAATTGGCATTCTAAACCGGCGGTTAGCAAGTGGTGTTTGGTTATTGGTGCATGGAATTTCATTAGTCATTCGAATTTCGTCAGTTGTCATTACAAATGCTCGCTCTTGATCTGCCTACATTTTCGCCGCTGCTCTATGGTCCGCTCGTTGGCGGGCTGGTGCTGCTCGCAGCGTTGGCGGTGATTGGCAAAGTGCCAATCATGTACAGTCTGCGAAACTTGATGGTTCGCTGGCGGACCACCTTGCTCACGGCACTTGCCTTCATGCTCGTCATCGGGCTGATGATCGTGATGCTCGCCTTCGTCAACGCAATGAGCCATTTGACGGAGCAAAGCGGGCAGCCCGGCAACGTGGTTGTGCTGTCCGACGGAGCAATCGACGAGCTGTTCAGCAACTTCAAATACAGTGAAGCCAGTGATGTGGAACGCCAACCGGGCGTGCTGACTGATGAAAGCAATCGGCCGCTTTGCAGTCGCGAAACCTATCTCGTTGGGATTCAAGACACGGGGACGATGGAAGGCAACCGACCGGCGCGGCGGTTTGTGCAAGTGCGCGGAATTGAAGATCCGTTGATGTCGGCCCGCGTGCATGGGCTGAATTTGTATCCCGGCGGTCAATGGTTTTCGGAGGCGGGCGTTCAGTCGTTGGAAAAAAAGGATGCGAATGCTTCCGCGGCTTCCTCGTCGGGCGAAGCCATTCAAGCGGTCATCGGAGAAGGGATTGCCCGGGAGATGGGGCGCGACCGTGGGCTCGAGACATTGCACATAGGCGATTTATTCGATCTCGGCGGCCGCACCTGGATTATTGTCGGCATTACTAAATCGGAAGGCTCGACATTCGGCTCCGAAGTGTGGGCCAAGTGGAGTTTGGTTTCGCATTTGTTTGGGAAGGAGCGATACACCTCGATGGTGGTTCGCACCGCTGGGCCCGAGGACGCCATGGCTCTCGCGGATAACCTGACGACGAACTTCAAAAAAGCAGCTTTGCAGGCCACGCCGGAAACGGAATACTTCTCGCGGCTTAACGAAACCAGCAAACAATTTATGGTGGCGATCGTGTTTGTCACCACAATTATGTCGATCGGCGGCATCTTCGGCGTCATGAACACGATGTTCGCTGCCGTTAGTGCGAGGAAGCGCGATATTGGCGTGCTGCGAATCGTTGGGTTTGCGCGCTGGCAGGTGCTAGCCGTGTTTTTGGCAGAGTCGCTGTTGATTGCCCTCATCGGCGGGGCGCTGGGTTGCGCACTGGCGTCGCTAACCGACGGGTGGACGGCGAACAGCATCATCAGCGGTGGCCAAGGCGCAGGCGGGAAGTTTGTGGCGTTGCGATTAACGATTGGCATCGACGCCCTGGCCGTAGGGATGCTTGTGGCGCTCGTGATTGGGGCGATTGGCGGATTTCTGCCCGCACTGTCGGCCATGCGGCAGCGGCCTCTGGAATCGCTCCGGTAAGCGTTCGGCCACCATCGGGCTGGCCATTTCAGTGCCTGTCGGGAATGCACGTCTTGCACGTGGCAGTAGCAGATGGCATGGTCAATTCTCGGCATGTTTTACGAAGACAGCCTAAAAAAGCCGCCGATTTCTAACTGTTTTCACTTGGTATGCTACTTGCTATCACCCGACATCAACCCGTAACGGACAAATTGCGCCGGCAGGCGGCCGGAAAGGCGGTTCGCGTATGCCAGATTCCCCCGACTCGTCTCTACACGTCGCGATCCAGTTGTTGGATTCGGCTTTAGGCCGGCCCGTGCGCAGTTGGCAATTCGATGGCAAGGCCATGATCTCGATCGGCCGAGCAGACGACCGCGATGTGCAAATCAGCGACCCGTACGTCTCGCGCACTCATGCGGAATTGCGATTTAAATCGGGCTGCTGGACACTGGCTTCATTGGGCAGGTATGGCGTATTGATTCAGGGAAAGACGATCACCGAAGTACCGATCGAAAAAGAGACCACATTCCGACTTGGCTCCGAGGGCCCAACTTTGCGATTCGACCCGGCGGCGCCCGGCAAGATAACCGTATGACAATGATGTTCGACTCGACGCTCGTTCCCAACATGTTCGAACTGGATCAATCGAAAGTTGAGCGCGAAGTCGGCGAAATCTCCGAGGCAGGCTATTTTCAGGAATTGCAAAAACGCGCCGAGCATTTGCGTAAACAGCGGATGGGCAAAGATCGGCCCAACCAATAAATCATTTACTCCAGCAATCTTAAACTTGCATCCAGATGCGCCGTGCCTAAGATCATTTCCACCCATTCGTTTCGCGGCGGCACAGGAAAATCGAACACCACGGCGAATTTGGCGGTGTTGACGGCCCGCGCAGGCTATCGCGTGGGTGTGATCGATACCGACATTCAGTCCCCCGGCATCCATGTGCTATTTCAGTTGGACGACTCGGCATTCAAGTATTCACTCAACGATTATTTGTGGGGACGTTGTAAGATTGAGCAAGCCGCTTACGACGTGACGCCGCGCAGTATCGGCAAAGTGGCGGACGAAGAAGAACGCCCGCGCGTATTCTTAATCCCTTCCAGCTTGCGAACCGGCGAAATTGCCCGAATTTTGCGCGAAGGTTACGACGTCGCGCTATTGAACGACGGCTTGCAAGATGTGGTGCGGCGGTTGAATTTGGATTATCTGTTTATCGATACGCATCCGGGGGTGAACGAAGAGACCTTGCTTTCGATTGCCATCTCCGACCTGCTACTGCTGATCGTGCGGCCCGATAAACAAGATTTCCAAGGCACCGCGGTCACTGTGGAACTGGCTCGCAAGTTGAACGTGCCGAACATGTTGCTGCTGGTCAACAAGGTGGCGCCAGGCACCGATACGCAAGAGCTACGTGAAAAGATTCAATCGATGTATCAAGCGGAAGTGGCGGCCGTTTTGCCGCTCAATACGGAAATGGTCCGATTGGCAAGCGGCGAAATCTTCACGAATCGCTTTCCCGATCATCCCTTCAGCCAGGAATTGCAGGGAGTGGTAAAGCGGATTTTGAGTGTCTGAGGAGCCAACTGTGGCGACGCAATCTGCCGATGGTGAACTCGACTTGCTGCTAGGAAAAATGAAGGCAGCCGCCTCGCCGCTGCGCGATGTGCTGCGCGAAATCCACGCCAAATACGCCGACAATATGGATGGCAAGGTCGCCGACTACATTCCGGAGCTGGCCAAGGCCGACCCGCACTGGTTCGGCATTTCGCTCGCCACTGCCGACGGTCAGATGTTCGATGTCGGTGATTGCAAACAGCTGTTCACGATTCAATCGATCTCGAAGCCGCTCGTCTACGGTTTAGCGCTCGAGGACCATGGCCTGGATTACGTGCTTAAGAAAGTCGGCGTCGAGCCAACGGGCGAAGCGTTCAACGCCATCGTGCTGGATGAGGTTTCCAATCGGCCGTTCAATCCAATGGTCAATGCCGGCGCAATCGCCACTGCCGATTTAATCAAGGGCAAAGATTATCCCGAGCGCGTCAGCCGAATGCTCGGCATGTTCAGCCGCTATTGCGGTCGGGAAGTGTATGTCGACAACACGGTGTTTATGTCAGAACGTGTCACGGGGCATCGCAACCGGGCGATTGGCCACTTGATGCTTAATTTTGGCATGGTGGGCGAGCGGATTGAAGATTCGCTGGAACTGTATTTTCAACAGTGCTCTGTGCTCATTAATTCGCATGATCTGGCGATGATTGGCGCTACGTTGGCCAATGGCGGCGTGAACCCGGCCACGGGCGAGCGCGCCATCCAGCAGCAGTATGTGAAGCACTTGCTCAGCATCATGCACTCCTGCGGCATGTACGACTACGCCGGCGAATGGTCGTATCGCGTGGGCATTCCCGCCAAGAGCGGCGTCGGCGGCGGCATTCTGGGTGTAGTGCCTGGGCAATTTGGAATTGGAACGTTCTCGCCGCCGCTCGATAGCAAAGGCAATAGCGTGCGCGGCATCCAAGTGTGTAGCGACCTTTCGGAGCGCTTCGGGCTGCACTGTTTCGAGTGCAAATCGATAGGAGCATCGTTCTCCGATTTGCTGGCAGCAACGCGCAAAGCTTGACCCGGCATCAATTTGGGCGCGAGCGCCGTCTCCCACTCTTTAGATTGCGACAACGTTTGACAGCCACCGATGTTCCAGTAATGCTGGGAACAGGCTCCAGGGAGTGGCATCAATGAAGTCTCTGCGATGGGGGTGGATTAGTGCGCTGATTTTGTGCCTGGGGTCCGGCCGCGCATTTGCGATCAGCCTCGTGCTCGATTATTCGAAGGACACGTTTTTCAATTCGCATCCGGTGGCGAAGGCCACGCTTGAGGCCGCTGCTCAAGCAATTTCCAGCGTCATCGTCACACCTCTGGCGCGCACGTTCGATACCAGCATCGGCACGGTCAACAACTCGTTTGTCACGTTCAATTTTGACTTCAATTATACGAATCCGACAACTGGGGCTGATGAGGTCTTCGATCCGGCGGTGGTTCCCGCGAACGAAGTTCGCGTCTTCGTCGGCATGAATCCGTTGACCGGAAGCGAACTGGGTCGCGGGGGTCCGGGCGGGGCAGACTACGAAGGCAGCGGCCAAAACGCGAGTCCAAACGATTTTGTGGCGGCGGTCAATGCAGCGGCCAATTCCGCGAATGCAAACCTCGGTCGCGGTGGCGGGCCAATCATCGGACGATTCCCGCAAGACAGCATCGGCGGTGTGCCGTTTCAACTTCAGTACGGCGCGGCGATTGGTAATCTTTGGTTCAATCCCAATGTCGATTGGCAGTTCGATTACACGCAGCCGGTGGGCACGCACAATGATTTCTATTCCGTTGCGCTCCATGAGCTCCTGCATGCAGTTGGGTTTGGAGCATCGACAAGTTGGGACAATTTGGTCGGAGCTTCGCACAGCTGGAACGGCAACCAGGTCCTTTCGCTGCTTGGAACCGGCAACGGCGTATTATCGGCGAACGATGATCACGTTGCCGAAGGGCTTTTGAGCACGCGGCTCTCCGACGGCGCGGCGCAAGAAGCAGTGATGGATCCCACGATTACCACCGGCACGCGAAAAACGCTGACGCGGCTCGACCTGGCCTTTTTGCGCGATATTGGCTGGCAAACGATTGCCTATCCGTTTTTGCTCGGCGATTTCAATTTCGACAATCGTCGCACTGCCGCCGATATTCCCGCCATGCTGGCGGCGCTCACGGATTTGAACAAATTCACAGCAGACCACAGCCTGCAGGCTGCCGACCTGGTGACAATTGGCGATCTGAACGGCGATCATCTGGTGAGCAATGCCGACATTCAGGGCCTGCTTGACCTTGTGGCCAGTGATGGCGGCGCTGGTGCGATTTCAACGGTGCCTGAGCCAGCCAGCATCGCACTGTTTTGCTGCGGAATGGTAGTGCTCGGCTGCAGTAGTCGCCGGCGGACCGTCCGGCTTCCAGCCTAAGTTTTCCGGTGGATACCGCGATTGCACTCCGTTACAATCGCGGCGTTGGGCTCGCCTGTCCTTCGCCCCGCCTGAACACCTGCCGGTTACTTTCCCACCACTCCTCCATCCGTCGGAGCCTGCCATGCCCCGAGTTTTCCGTCCGCATCCGGTCTGTGTGCCCACGTGTTTAGCGGTGCTGCTGCTGATTGGCTTCGACAGTCGAGCGGATGAAATGAGTCCCGAACGGGCTGTCGGCAACTCAAAGGTTGACGGCAACTGGCCGCAATGGCGTGGCCCACTCTTCACAGGGAGTGCACCGGATGCCAATCCACCAACCGAATGGAGCGAAGAGAAAAACATCAAATGGAAAGTCGCGATTCCCGGCAGCGGATCAGCCACGCCTGCAATTTGGGGCAATAAAATCTTCATCGAAACTGCGATTTCCACTGGCCGCAAACCAGAGGGCGCACCTGCCAAACCAATTGCGACGGAATCAAAAGACGCGCAAACGAAATCGGATGACGCCGCAAAAGATCGCCCCGATGGCGGCAAGAAAGGGCCGCCCGGCGGCAAAGGCGGATTTGCCATGCGCGGCGAAAAGCCGGACGACATCTATCAGTTCGTCATCCTGTGCTACGACCGCGCAACGGGCAAAGAATTGTGGAAGAAAGTTGCCCGCGAGGAAGTGCCGCATGAAGGCATTTTTGCCGGTAATGGCAGTTTCGCCGCTTGTTCGCCGATCACCGATGGTCAGCATGTTTACGCGTATTTCGGTTCGCGCGGACTGTACTGCTACGACATGAATGGAAATTTGAAATGGGAAAAAGATCTTGGCAAGATGCAAATCAAATTGTCGTTCGGCGAAGGTAACTCGCCAGCGCTTAACGACAACCTCCTCGTGGTGAATTGGGACAACGAAGGAGGCGGTAGTTTTATCGTGGCCTTCGATGCCGCCACCGGCAACGAACTCTGGCGCACTCCACGTGATGAAGATACTTCTTGGACTTCACCGATCTTCGTAACGCACGATGGCCGGACACAAATCGTCACCGCTGCCACGAAAAAGGTCCGGGCCTATGATCCCAAAGATGGCAAACTTCTTTGGGAATGTGCCGGCCTGACCACCAACAGCATTCCAACGCCCGTCGCGGGTAATGGAATGGTCTTCGCCACAACCGGGTTTCGGGGCAGCATCATGCTGGCAATCAAACTGGGTCGCACTGGCGATTTAACCGGCACCGATGCCATCGCTTGGAAACTCGAAAAAGATACGCCGTATACGCCTTCGCCGCTGTTATACGAAGGCAAACTCTATTTTCTGAAATCGAACGATGCCATTCTCTCATGTGTCGATGCGGCGACCGGTGCTGTTGTTTACGGCCCGAAACGGCTCGAAGGGGTGCAAAATGTATATGCCTCGCCCATCGGCGCTGCCGGCCGAGTTTACATTGCCGGCCGCAACGGCGTCACGGCCGTGATTGCGGCGGGCGAGAATTACGAGCTATTGGCCACGAACAAGCTCGACGACGGTTTTGACGCCTCGCCCGTTGCCGTCGGCAATGAGTTGTTTCTGCGCGGCAAAAACTTATATTGCATCAGTCGACCGTAGCCGCTCTCGGTTTTGAGTCCTCGACGAATCGCGATCAATTTCATCCAAATCTTCGCCCATGCCAGGAGTGACCCACATGAATCGCATCGCCCTTCGAATTCTGATCGTCGCTTTCCTCAGCCTTGCAGGATCGTTGTTAATTTCTCGTTCGGCCCAAAGCCAGGATTGGGCCAAAGAGCGGCTGGATAAATCTTCAAGACATGGCGAATGGGTGAAGGTGAAGCATGGCGACCGTGAAGTGAATTGCTTCATCACGTATCCGGAAGTCAAAGACAAGGCAACCGCCGTGATTGTGATCCACGAAATCTTTGGCCTTACCGATTGGGTCCGCGGCGTAACCGATCAATTGGCGGAAGCCGGTTATATCGCGATTGCCCCCGATTTGCTGTGGGGCAAAGGTCCGAATGGCGAAGGTACCGATGCGATTGTAAAGAGTGGCGGCAACGTCGCAGCGAGAGATTCAGTCGCTGCCTCCGGATCAAATTACTGCTGATCTGAATGCGGTCGCCGACTATGTATCCAAGGTACCCGCCGCCAACGGCAAACTTGCTGTTTGCGGTTTCTGTTGGGGCGGCGGGCAGTCATTCCGCTACGCGACGAACAACAAAGACTTGAAAGCGGCCTTTGTCTTTTACGGTTCTGCGCCGACGGCGGACGAAGAACTGGCCCGAATCAATTGCCCGGTCTATGGCTTTTACGCCGGTAACGACGCGCGGATCGATGCCACTATTCCCAAGACGACGGATCAGATGAAAGCCGCCGGCAAAACCTACGAGCCAGTGGTTTACGAAGGCGCCGGACACGGCTTCATGCGGGCAGGCGAAGATCCCAAGGGGAACGATGCCAATAAAAAAGCCCGCAACGAATCTTGGGAACGCTGGAAAGAGCAGCTCAAGAAGGTGGCGTCCGGGGAGCCGCAGAATAAGTGAGCGGAGGACGGTAGATTTGGCGCTAGGTTCGGGGCACTCCTTTGCCCGACAGCACGCCGTCCAGATCTTGTTGCACGCGCTGCAGCATCGGCAATTGGCTGGCCAAATCCGGCCGTTTTCCGGCCATCTCGATGGCGTCATCGATCCACTTCTGCGCCTCAGCGGCCAGCGGCTTAAGTGCATCCGCCTTGGCAGTCGCCTGGCGTCAACTGTGCTTCGATCCCTAAGCCATTTTGCGCCGGTCGCGACGCCATAAGTAACTCGTTGGATCGATTGGGCGCGAGATCGATCGCTTTGCGTACATCATCAATTGCAGCCTTGCGATATTCCTGTTTCTTTGCGGCCGTAAAGGTAGGTGAGGTTGAAAATGCGCTCTGTGACTTCGCATTCGCTGCGTACCAATAGGCAGCGGCTTCCAATCGAGGACCGGGCTTTAGTTGCGAGACGCGAATCGCATCTTTCATCAAACCGTCGAGCGCAGTTTGATTCCAATCCGCATCCGGCAGGCTGAAGCTGCTGCCGCCTCTCGCGACAACAGCAAACTTGCATCGGAGCCATCTGACTTATTGGGATCAAGCGGTTTCGTCGCATCGGCCTTGTCGATCTCCGATAATCCAGCATCGTATTCCTTGATTGCGTCGGCAGTTTTTTTCTCGGCAAGCAAACTATCGCCAATGAGCAGAGCCGCTTGCTTAACGTTCGAAGATCCACCCAGACTTGGTGCGGTCTTCAATTTCTTGGCACGCTCACGCACCGTATTTCCGCGCTCATCGGCTACCAGCGCGGAATTCATCGCAGCATTTCGGGTCCATTCGACGAGATACAGCGCCTGCTCCGGGAGTTTTTGAGCCTCGGCCAATTTGACGGCTTCGGCCAGCGCATCATCAGCTTCGGCGAATTTGCCAAGTTGCTGGTTCGCCTTACCGATCCACAAATTTGGCTCGACGAAGTCGGGCCGCAACAGCTTGGCTTGCTGCAAATCGGCGATGGCCGATTGCATGGCTTCCTCGCTCGTCCGCCCCAAGAATTTTGGGTCCAGCTTCGAATCGGCGATCGCCTTATAATAGCACCGGGCCCGACCAATGAGTGGATCGGGGGCCGATGGATTGCTGGCAATCGCGTTTCCAAAAGCGTCGATGGCCGCCAAATAATTTTTCTCCGGATCCTCACCCACAATCCAGGCCACATCCTCGAGTGCGTTCGCAAGCGCGGTCCAAGCGTAATCGGGATAGGCTTTATCCTTTTCCAATTCCACTGCCTGCTGGGCATACACGACCGATTGATCGAGCAGCTCTTTTTTCACTTTCGGATCGTTATCGCAATTCGCCTTTTCCAACAGCGCCATGCTCAGATAGAGCAAATGCATAGCCCGTTGATCATCGCCGGCTTTTGATTTATCGACCGCTGCTTTGCAACTGGCCAGCGCTTGGGCGAGATCGGCGAGTCGGCTTTCGCGCGTCGGCTCCTGGCGTGATCGATAAATCAGGCCGTGCCCTTCCAGGGCGTACGCCGCCGGCAAATTGGCGTCGAGCTTCTTGGCATCCGCGGCATCCGCCAGCGCGCCCTCGATATTCGGCGGCACTTGAGAAATCCGTGCCACCCCGCGCGAAGTGAAATGTTTCGGCACTTTCGGATTTAATTTGATTGCTGCAGTCAGCAGCTTCTCGATCTCACGCTGTTTATCCGGAAACGGCCATTTGGCCTGTTGATAATGATTGATGAAATCGGCAGCCACTGCATAGAACTTATCGAGCCCAGCATGCGGCGATTTTGAATTGGCTTGAGCATCCGCCAAATCAATCGCCGGCTTCAGCACCTCGTTATAGATTGTCAGGGCCTGCGGATCGGCGACGGGAAATTGTTTTTGAAACTGTTCGACAATCCCCTGGGCCGATTGAATTGCCGGCCATTGATCGGCGGGCGAAGCACCGCGATTCTTAAAGGCGACGAGCAAAATCGGATAAAAATCGCCATCCAAATTAGCATCCGGGTGCTCGGCCAATCGCGTGCTTTGGTTGTGTGCGATTTGATCCGCTGGTTTTGGCTTCCAGGCTGCGGCGAGCGCCAGATTCACCCAGAGGTCGCGCTTGTTGCCTTTGAGATCGAGTGTCTCGATGTCGCCCGTCAGAGCGGCCGCCAATTGGAGCCATTGAAACGCGGCATCTGCGGCCGCGGCATCCGGAAATGGATTGCCCAGCACGGAGGCCGCTGTCGATGGCGCCGGATTTCGCTTTCTGGCTGCTGCTTCGATCAACAATTTCGCCGCGGAAGCACGACGAAATTGCGCAACTAGAATTGGCGGATACTTCGAAGGCTCTCCGGCATAAGCGGTCCTAACTGCCTCGGCGATCTTAGTCCAGTCCGGTTGAGGCAGGGTTCGCCAAACTCGGGCCTGTACCAGCTGCGTGTATCCATCCACCGGCTTGGCATGCTCGACCAGCGACAGCAGTGTTTGTCGATCGCGCGAATCTTGCGCCAACAGGCACTCTGCATGGAAGGCATCGACGGTGCCGTTGCTGAGGCCTGGCTGCTCGATTAATTCGCAATCTTGAATGAGTTTTGGCAGTTCTTCTTTCGTTGGCGGTTTTTGATCTGCCGCGCGCAGTGCGATTTGGGCCGATAGCAAGTGGGCCAGTTGAATGGTCGCGGCTTCCCCTGGGTCGAGATCGCGAGTGCGACTAACCATTTCAATCGCCGCCGGCAAAGCGGCCGGGCTGGAATTCAGGGCGAACGCCGATGCCGCGGCCGAAAGATCGCTGCGCATCATCGGTGTCAAGCTGGCCAGCAGCTTCGTGGCGTCGCCGATCGCTTTCACTGCCGCTTCCGCTTTCGTGGCGGGGTCGCGCAGGGCAATTAGCGCCGCCATGGCGTCGGCTTGGGCTTTCAAATCGGCAGCATCGGCCGGCAATTTCGCGGCGGCTGCAGCCAACAGCGACCGCGCTTCGTCAAAATGTTTTTCTTCGAGAGCCGTCCGCACTTTCACCATTTGCAGCTCGGCATTACCGCCAATCTGCTCGAGCTTATCGACGAGTGCTTTGCGCTGATCGGCCGGCAGGGTGTCCAGGATTGGCCGCAGATTATCGGTCAACTTGCCACGCAACAGCGCCATTTGTTCGCGCTCATACGAATTCAGCGCAAGGTTTGCCGGCGGCGGTGCGCTCTTTTCCAAGTTGGCGAAACTCATGAATCCGTCGACGAGCTTTGACCAATCTTCAGGCGACTTCGCCGCGCTGCCATCCGCGAGCAGAGCCAGGGCCGATACGAGCGGTTGATATTCCGGCGGCAGCTTGGATGCCGCGCCGACCTTCTCCAAATCTGCTTTCACAGCGGGCAAATCACGCATTCGCAAATGAGCGCGTGCCAACATAATTTGTCCGTCGCGATCACCAGCAAATCGCTTCAGCAAACTGCTTGCGGTGTCGGCCGACGCTGCTGCCTGGTCGTTCGCGAGTTCGTCGTTAGCCTGCGCGAGCCAGGCGGTGCGGATCTTTTCTCCGGCCTCCTTTTTATCCGCATCGGTCAGGCCGATGCCACTTTTGGCATCGTTCAAATCGTCGAAGGCACGCTCGAACGATTGGCTTTGTACTCGCGAGTCGATGGATTTCAGGAACGCTTCCTTGAGTCGCTTTTGCAGTGCTTCTTTTTCAAATGGCGGCAATGCGCTGGGAGCTTTGTTTAATTCCTGAATCGCGAGATTGAAATCGCCGTTATTAATCTTGCCCTGAACGATGCGAATATATTGCACATTCGGATCGCTCGACGGCGGCTCGTTGGCTTCAACACCCTTGCCGCCGGCGACATTGCCCGCGCCGACGGAACTAGCTGCGGTCTTTTCAAGCAGCTTCGGCACGATGACGATGCCGGCAAGAACCACAATCGCTGCAGCAATCGCCACAATCAAGCCGACTTTCGATTTCTTTGCCGGCGCCGGAACCATTGGCGCGTGCATCGCCGTTTCCGCCAGCGAGTCGCCGGGCCGGGCCGGCACTCGCGGCGATACATCGGTTTGCAATGAAAACACTTCCGACGGCGTGTGGCCGCCAGGATGCATCGTTTCCTTGTGCGGATCAACTGGGTACCGCGTCGGCAAATCGGTGTCGCGAGTTTTCGGCCTGGCAGTGATCGAATGCGTCGGCGTTGGACCGCCCGTATACGCTGCTTCGCCAGGCCGCAAAGGCAGCTCTCCGGTCTCGGCGACCGCACGTCTTAGCGCCAGAATCATGTCGCGAGATGATGGCCAGCGAGCATCCGGATCCGATTCCGTGGCTCGCACGACGACGGCGCGTTCCGGGTCGGGCAGCCGAGTGAAATCGAGATTCCGCGTGACGTGAGCTTCCATGACCTGATACGGCGTCATGGTCTCGTCAAACGGCAGCCGACCGGTGCGCAATTCAGCATAAGTAATCGCCAGTGAATATTGATCGCTCGTCGGCGTCACCTTGCCTTTGAAGCTTTCCGGCGCAGCGTATGCCACGGTGACTGGCGCCATCGAAGTTTTGCGCAGCGTCTCGACGGCGCGGGCCAAACCAAAATCGCAAACCACCGCCGCATCGCCTACGACGAGAATGTTGTGCGGTTTCACATCGCCGTGCACAATTGGCACGGGGCCTTTGCCGAGGTCGTGAATCGGCTTATTCAAAAAGTCGATGCCGCGGGCTGCTTGCTCCAAATACTCGAGCAGTTCGGCAACCGGAATACCCGGTAATCCTTGCTCTCGGCAATCTTCCAACCGCTTGTGCAGACTCATCGAGCCTAATTGCATGGCGATGATGAGTTCGACTGGCTTGACGAAGAACGCCGTCGCTGCAATTCCGCCAGACTGTGTTTGCCGCTTCGGATCGATGCTTGAATCTGCCGCCGGATTCGGCACGTTTGCGTTGGGCGCACCCGCCGAAGCCTGACCGACTTCGTCGACAATCTGGCCCGCCTCGTCCTTCATCCAAAACGCTTGCAGCGAAATGAGATTTGGATGCCGAACCTTTTTCACCACCCGCAGCGAGGTGAATTCTTGCACGCCTTGCTGCCCGGTGAGGTCGATGATTTTGAGCGCAACTTCTGTTCCGCCCGGCGCGTTTGCTTTCCAAACTTCGCCGAAACCGCCGGCGCCCAAATGGTCGGTTAGCCGATAACCGGCCACCGGCTCATCGCCGATTCGATAGCGGTGAAACGTGTGCGACATGCAGCGGGGTCGAGAGCGGGAAAGAGGCCGTTCGGCGGCAGTGCGCAGTCCAAGCGCAGCAGCAAAAAAGCCGTCTCTCTAGCGTAACGGCCAAGCGGCCCGGATTCAAGGAAACAGACGAGCGCCGTCCAGTTAGTCGGCGTGTTCTTCGCCTGGTTTTTCGCGGTATGGCTTGTGTTGCTCGTAGAGATCAAGCCGAGTGCGCAAGTCGTCCCGTTGTTTGGAATCGGTTGTCAGCTCGATGGCCCGCTTTTGGGTCTCAACGGCCTTATCGAAATCCCCCGCTTCCGCATAGGCAGCGGCCAGGGTGTCGATGATCCATGGCAATTTGTTTTCGGACAGTTCGACAGCTTTCTTGGCGTGCTCGACCGCCTGGCGGCCGTTGCGGGCGGAATTTTCGGTCGATGTTGCCAGCATCCAAGCCAAGTTGTTATGAGCTAATTGATCCTCCGGATCGTCCTTGAGCAGCGTTTCGTAGTCTTCCAAGGCTTTATCAAATTTGCCTTGCATTTGATGTAACATCGCCAGAGCATTCCACGCTTCTTCACATGTGGGATCGATCTTGAGCGCCCGATCGAAATTGTACTGGGCGTTGTCGAAATCTTGTTTACGGCGGAACACGTCGCCTCGCGCGGCATAAGCGACGGCATTTTCTTTGTCGAGATACAAGACGGCCGAGTAATCGGTAATAGCTGCGTTAAGATTGCCGGCCGCGACGTTCGCGCCGGCTCGCGAAAAAAAGATCGATGAATCGCTGACATTCAGGCGCAACGCTTCGCCGAAATCGGCCATCGCCTTTTCAAAATTGTGCTGGCTGGCATAAACGTCGCCACGCCGACGGAGGATTTCGGCTTTAGAGGCATTGTCTTCCTCGTTCTTGAGGGCCGCATCAAAATCGGCAATGGACTTCTCGGCTTCCCCCTTTTGGCCCCAGGCGGAGCCGCGGAGCATGAGTGCTTCGCTGGAATCTTTTGAGCGCCGCACCGCTTCGTCGTAGTCTTTGAAAGCGGCATCCCAATCGAGCCTGGCAACGCGCAGCGCCGGCGCGATCCAGATAGTGCTGCACTTCCTCGGGCTCCAGCCGCAATAGCGCGGAATAATCCTCAAGCGCCGTATCCCATTTTTTCTGTGATACGGCAATGCTCGCTCGCGCTTGACGCAGATCGACATTATCTGGATCGCTCGTCACCAAATCGCTTAGCGGCCCGAGCGATTTTTCGCGTGCCACAACGTCGTTTTCATCGACCCATCCCTGGCGTCCGGCTGTGACGCCCAGATATCCGTCCTGGGTTTCCTCAACGGTCAGCGTGGTTCCAGGCGGCAGTTGCTTGACGGCGCGATCGTCGACCCGCAGCGGCGTTTCGTGGACGACGACCACTCGACTGCCGACACTAAACTTCGGCGCCGCCACGGGTGCATTCGCTGGCGCGGCAGCATCGCCACTCAAAACGGCTAGACAAACAGCAAGTTGTGAAAGCATCGTTGTCTCGTGAATTCAAAGGGATGAATTCCCGATAGCATACCGCTATTTCGCACGTTTCAAAACCACATTTTGCGAGAGCGCCGCGATTGCATGGCTAAGCTCCTCTCCGTATTCGGAATACTGACTGGTTTGGTACTGACCTGATTGGAGATGGAGTTCGTAGTCGATCTTGAGACGATCGCGCTTAGCCGTCGCAGAAACTTTCCAATTGCAATACGGCGTTTGGCCGCCGCGATTGAGCGGTGTAAGATCGGCAATCGCAAAACCTTCCGGGGCCGAGAATTCGACCGTGCTAGCGAAGTCCAGCGGGTACTCTATTTCAAACGGCGTCCGCCGCTTGGGCACGGGCGGAACATCCAAATACATTTGCTCCCACAGTGCCGGCACCTGGCCGACGAGCGATCTGTCCGCTGGCTGGAAACGGCCGCGCACCAAATAACTGGCATTGAAGATCAAAGGCTTATCGCGGTCCTCCAAATTCTCAATTTTAAGCGATTGGACTTGGATCGCCCCGCCCATGGGGGCAAGTTCCTTTTGCAACGTCGTGGCGCGATCGGCCACGGCAACGCCACGGAACATACCGCGCAGAAAACTCGCGTGATATCCCGTCACTATGACCGTCTCATCGACCGCGGCATCGACATTATTCACGACTGTCACATGGCGATCGGCTTTAATGCGGCTGCTCGATGGGCCGTACTGTGGCAAATCGATCAATCTTGGATTGGCGGCGTCCAGCACGAGTGCTTTGGCGCCGCCCAAATCCAGTGGGCAATCGATGCCAATTAGATCAGAATCCTTATCGGTGCAATCGAAGAACTTGCCGCCGCGAAAACCTGGCACATACACGAGCATGTGATTGAACTGGTCGAGCGAGGGTAACTTGGGATCAATCGGCGCGTCCAAGTTTGCGAGCGCGAAATCGGCTTTAATGCCGCAGGCCTGCAGCAATTCAATCAGCAAAAGCGAATGATCTTTGCAGTCGCCGTATTTGGCTTTCATTACCGCGGCAGCAGCAGTGGGTACCCGCGCGTGGCGGCCAAATTCTACCGCCTTGTAATTCAGTCGATCTTGCACGTATTGAACGAGCTTGATGGTGCGAGCTTCGTCGTCCGCAAGGCCATCGGTCAATTGTTTTGCTAAAGCCTCGACCGACGCATCCGGTATCGTTCGATCGGCGATCGACACCAGATAACCCTTCGCCAACTGCTCCCACGTTGTTTCTGAAGAGCATAGCGTTATGCGAGGCAAAAAAGTCGCTCGGGAGGGTTGCAGCGGCTCACGCCGAAAAACCTGCGGATAAGCGATGGACCATGCCAGGCCGCCGTCGACATCTTCTTGATGCACATCGGTAGTTGCGTCAAAGTGAATAGATGACCGCTCCGCCGCCACATATAGTGCAGCGGATACGACTGGCACTTCCGACGAAAACACGTGAGCGATGTACGGAAACTCGTTGGGCGGAACAAGATCGCGCCGCGTGACCAGCAGTTCAATCGTGCTGCCTGTCTGCAATCCGGGGACCGGAATGTTCAGAACTTTTCCATTCGTTGGGATATCCGCCCGAGCACCGTCGATGACGTAAAAATCGGACACCTTTCCAAGCGTGACTTCTTCCCCCTTGGCATCGGTGACGCGCAGGCGATTGACATACACCTGCTCCGCGAGCGGATCGAATGGAATTTGAATCGTACCGAATCGCTCGATTCCGGATGCATCGGCAATTCGAATCGTCCGGTAATCGCTCTGTTTGAATTCCTTGCCGGGCTCGAATTTGATGGCGACCTTGTGTGCGGTGTAAAACGCACCGAATTCATGCAAGCCGGTCGGTGCAGATTTGTCAGATTCTGTCCATTTGCTTTGATCCGTAAGTTGTTTTGGCAGCTCCACAGGATCAATCGGTTCTTGGATACTGGCATTGTTCCCCTCGCCCAGCATATTGCCCACGACTTGAAGCAGATCTTGGGCATCTTTATTGGTCGGCTCGCGCTTCAGCGCGGCTTCCAGCGCTGTTTTTGCTTGGGCGTACCACTTATTCGCGTATA
Source organism: Pirellulales bacterium (assembly GCA_963773875.1). Classification (GTDB taxonomy): domain Bacteria; phylum Planctomycetota; class Planctomycetia; order Pirellulales; family JADZDJ01; genus CAVTYH01. The sequence continues at coordinate 259,411 of CAVZCV010000021.1, read as the reverse complement.
ACGCACGAGCCTCAAGCAAGTAAGTGTGGGCCGTGTCGTAACGGTGTTCGATGAGCTCTCGACAAATTTCGAGAGCCTCCGGCTGACGATTCATCGCCAGCGACGTTTCCGCCAGATCGTAAGCCAGTTCCGCATTGAACGGTCGGTTTTGTGCCAAACGGGTCAGAATTGCGAGCGCCCGTTCGTTTTCGCCCCGTTGCCGAAATAACGATGCCTGAAGACGGCGCAGCGCGAATGAATCTCTCTGCTGCAAAGACCGGTCGATGGCTGCAATCGCTTCGTCGCCGCGATCATTTTCTGCCAGCAGCGATACGTACTGCGTGAACGGGGCTTCCGCAAAGTAGCCGGAAGCAAAAAGGTTTGCGTAAGCGGTGGCAGCGGCATCGGTTTGCCCCAACTCGGCGAGCAAATAGGCGCGGCCAGCCCAAAGATCCGGTTGATTCGGAAAGCGATTCAAATGTGGCTCAAGTTCCGCTAGCGCTTGTTGAAATTGCTTCAGCTCGATATGGGCATTGAGTAAATTCGTAAGAATCGCCGGGTCGTTTGGCTGCAACTGGAAAGCACTGCGGAAGCAATCGATCGCACTGGAAAAGTCACGCGAATTGAAGTCGGCCAAACCGAGATCGTTGTAGATGTTGCCATGCGCCTGCCGCTGCGCCGTGTTCAGCGCTTCGGCAATCGGCGGCGTCGACGCATCAACATCGAAGCTGAGCCGATTCATCGCTTCACTAAGAACACTCACATCGACGCCCGCGGCTGCAGGAACCGAGCGATCCATCCACGCCGCGACCAGATAGGCGAGTTCCCCTCGTCGCAAAACCCATATGCGATAGTCGTTCTCTGCGCCGGAGACATCGCGCGTCAACTGAAACGCATGCCCGGCAACGCCTTGTCGATCAATCGATTGAAAGTCGCTCAGTTGATCGCTGGGATATGCTATGCCCAGCCGCGCCAGCAACGCATGATCGAGCGCCTCGGGTCGGGGATCTAATTCGCCGAGCACCACTGGAACAATGAGGAAGCGTCCGTAACCATCAAGCAGTGCTCCCCATTCGGCCTCAGGCAAGACTTGCGCGAGATCTTCCCATCGTGTCCACGGCAAGCCATCAAGCGAAATCTTATATCCGAATTTGGCGGAATGAAAATCGCCTGCTAGCTTCGCGCCTGAAATAGTTCCGCGCACATCTGTGCTGGCTGCTGCGGTTTGCTCTGTGATTTTTCCAGCCGAGTCGCCATTGGCCGCCGCCGGCTGAACTGCAACCTCAGGCGCTACTTCTGCCTTTTTGGAATGGCGGTAAATCGCCATTGAAACAACCGATACAATTCCGATCGACGCGACGGTGACAAGCGTCCATGCGAAGTGTCGCCGGAGCGAAGAGGATCGAGATCGAATCGCCATATTGGCGCTGTCCTTGCCGCACACCACGGATCCGAGGCAAGCCGCCCGTTTCCCACAATCCGAGGTGTACGATGCATTCGGCGATGAGTGCCGATTTAGTGTTCGCGAATTATGCGACCGTCTTCCCACTCCGCCCAGATAGAGTCCAATAGCGGTCGCTGAGTAGATTCTGGCAATCCCGGCAAGTTGCGTCAACGGGAGCGCCTGGCTATAGCCGTGCTACCCGGTAGAATTGACATTCGAAATAACAGACGTTTGGCTCAGCATTTTGAATTCAATAGCCATACTCGCCAGGCCGCAAGCGGAATACCTGATTCGAAACCAATCAAACCCCACGCAGGAATTTCTCATGGCTCGCACTCCCAGCACGATGTTGCCACTTGGCACAAAAGCCCCTTATTTTCACCTGCCGAATGTCGATGGCCGAATGGTTTCCATCGACGATTTTCGCTCATCGCAGGCACTGCTGGTGGCGTTCATATGCAATCATTGCCCATTCGTGAAGCACGTGGCCCCGGCGTTCGCACAGCTAGCTCAATACTATCAGGGGAAAGGCGTGGCGGTCGTCGCCATCAACTCAAACGATGCCTCGACCCACCCTGGCGATTCGCCCGAGCAAATGGTGCATGAAGCGGAAAACCGCGGTTACACGTTTCCATACTTGTACGACGATGCCCAGGAAGTCGCGAAAAGCTATAAAGCGGCATGTACGCCAGATTTCTTTCTGTTCGACAAAGACCGCAAGCTAGTTTATCGCGGACAGATGGACGACAGCCGGCCCGATTCAGGCATACCCGTTACCGGTCGCGATTTGCGCGCGCGCTCGAGGCGGTCCTGGCTAGCAAGCCGGTTCCCGAGCCGCAGCGACCCAGCATCGGCTGCAATATCAAATGGAAGGTTGGCAATGAGCCAGATTATTATGGCCACGTCAAAGTCTGAATTCAGATCATGACCGCGGCTCTTGCGCTCGCGATTCAAAATCGCGCCGGTGTTGCTCTTCTTCTTCAACTTCACGGCGAATGGCATCGCCCAGCCACCGACCCCAGAAAATGTAATGGCCCATCGCCACCGTGCAAAAGAGCCCAATCACGGCGATAACGCACAGCATGACGCCAAATACCGGCGCCGCTAGCAATGTCAGCCCAACGAACAAAAGCAGGCTGACTAAACCTGCGATGAGCACTGACCAAATCGATTTCGGAGGCGGCTCCGAGGCCGACGAACTTTCCGGCCGCCGCGGCATGGGTGGCGCCTTTCGCTGCGGCTGATCGCTCGAATCCACAATTGCGTTCTCACGGTTCCACAAATTCCGGCTCGACGCGCGTCGGAATGATGCCCGCATTATATCCTTCGGCCAGCAGTCGGCGCACTGCTTCTCGTCCGCGGGCGCCAAAATCGAGCGTCCAATCGTTGACATACATGCCGACGAACTTGTCGGCCTTCGCGGTGTCCAGATCGCGACCATATTGCAGGGCATACCGGAGCGCTTCCTCACGATGCGCAAGGCCATATTCAATGCTTTGTTTCAGCAATCGATTCACCGCGCGAATGGTTTCGTTGCCCAAATCGCGACGCAGCACATTCCCGCCCAGCGGCAGTGGCAGGCCGGTCTTCTCGAACCACCAGACGCCAAGATCGACCGCGAGTTTCAAATTCCGCTCGCCGTACGTGAGTTGGCCTTCGTGAATGATCAATCCCGCATCGATCGGCTGCCCTTCAAAATTGCCGGAAAGTGCCGCGTCAATAATCCGATCAAACGGCACCACAACATGCTTGAAATCGTTACCCAGGCAGAGCCGCAGAGCCAGGTAAGCAGTTGTAAGCGTGCCGGGCACGGCAATGGTAAGCGACTTCAAATCGTCGATTGTGCAATGCCGCGGCGCCACGACCATCGGTCCATAACGATCGCCCATGCTCGCGCCACACGGACACAACACATACTTATCGGTCAGATGGGCGTAAGCGTGAATGCTGACAGCCGTCAGCTCCAGCTCGCCGGCAAAGGCCCGACGGTTGAGTGTTTCGATATCGACCAACTCGTGCCGGAACTCGAACCGGCCAGCATCGATTTTGTCGTTCGCCAGGGCATGAAACATGAACGCATCGTCCGGATCCGGGCTGTGCCCAACGCGGATTAGCTGTTTTGCCGGGGACGATTTTGTGGCGCTAGTCAAAAGTGTCTCTCGCTTATTTGTTTTAACGCCCATGATACGGCTCCCAAGATTGCAAACCAAGGTCTCATCTATTCGACTTAACCGCGAGCAGTGGTTGCTGGATAACACCCGTACGCGGTTGATTCTTGCGCAAAATCGCCCACAATTACTTCCGACCGTGACGGTCGGACTATTTGCTTGTGATTCGCTGTACTCCTGCCGATGAAAAACTCCGATGTCGCTGCCGCTTTCGATCTCATCGCCGATATTCTGGAATTTCAGGGAGCTAACTCGTTTCGCGTCCGCGCATATCGGGCAGCGAGTCGCACGATTCACGATTTGTCGGAACCGATCGCCAAAATCTGCTGCGATCCTGAGCGGAAGCTGACCGACATCTCTGGCATTGGCGCAGACCTGAGCGTAAAAGTGCGCACACTCGTCGAAACGGGCAAACTTCCGATGCTCGAGGAATTGCAGGCTCAAGTGCCACCCAGCGTGCTCACGCTGCTGCGCATTCCCGGCATGGGGCCAAAGAAAGCCGCGGTGTTACACAAGGAACTGGGCATCAAATCGCTCGACGATTTGAAAGCTGCCTGCGACTCGCAGCGCGTACGAGCGTTAAAAGGGTTCGGCGAAAAAACGGAGGCAACAATTCTGGCTGGTTTGAGCTTCGCAGCCTCGCCGGAAATCGAGCGCATGTACTGGGCGGAAGCCGATTCCTATGCTCACTCGCTTCGCGAACATCTACAGAGCTGCCCAAGCCTGAAGCAAATTGAAATGGCCGGCAGTTACCGCCGACGTCGCGAGACCATCGGCGATTTGGATGTGCTGGTGGAAAGCGACAATCCCGACGAAGTGATGGACCGCCTGGCCGAGTTCGATGGCATCGCCGCTGTGCTGGGTCGCGGTACCACGAAAATGTCGATCCGTCTGGGCAACGGACTGCAAATCGATTTGCGAATTGTGCCGACCGAATCGTTCGGCGCTGCGCTGCAGTATTTCACCGGCTCGCAAGCGCACAACATCGTGCTGCGCGGACTGGCGAAGGATCGTGGGCTCAAGATCAATGAATACGGCGTGTTCAAAGTCGCGAGCAAGCCGAAAAAGAAGGCTGATGATTCAGAAGAACCCGGCGTTTACATCGCTGGCCGCACGGAAGAAGACGTCTACGCCACGCTCGATTTGCCCTGGATTCCGCCGGAGCTACGCGAGAACCGTTGGGAGTTCGCTTGGGCCACTGAAGGCAAGTTGCCGAAATTGATCGAGGAGGTCGACATCCAAGGCGACCTCCACATGCACACCGACGCCACCGATGGCAAGGCGACGCTTGCGGAAATGATTGTCGCCGCGCAGCAGCGCGGACTCAAATATATTGCCATCACCGATCATTCCAAACGCGTCAGCATGGCCAACGGCATGACCGCCGACCGTCTGCTGCGGCAATGGGAAGAAATTGACCGTGTGAATGCCGGCCTAAAAGATTTTATCGTGCTCAAAGGCGTGGAAGTCGACATCCTGGAACGCGGCGGGCTCGATTTGGAAGACGATTGCCTTCGCTATGCCGACTGGGTCGTGGCCAGCGTGCATTACGGGCAGAATCAGCCGCGCGAAGAAATCACGAAACGCATTCTCGATGCGCTGGCAAATCCAAACGTCTGCGCCATTGCACATCCGACCGGTCGGATCATTAACCGCCGCAAACCGTATGAGGTCGATTTAGAAGCCGTCTATGAAGCGGCGAAAAAATATCACAAGTTTCTGGAGCTGAATAGCAATCCAGCCCGACTCGATTTGAACGACATCCAGTGCGCCGCCTGCCGCGAGCAAGGCATTCCGATTGTCATCTCGACCGATGCCCATAGCACGGTAGGCCTGGCCGGCCTGCGCTACGGCATCCTCCAAGCCCGCCGCGGCGGATTAACCAAGAACGACGTTGCCAACACACGACCGTGGGCGGAGGTGCAGAAACTTCTGCACCGGTAGACGCCTGCATTCACCATCTGGGTGCCGCTGGCTCTGCCAGTGTTCTTCGACCGAAGGCTTGCAGCATCGATTAGATTAAGAGCTATTTCAGCCGACGGTTAGGCGTCCTTTACCTTCAGCAGGTCGAAAATCAGTCCAGCGTAAGTCTCGAACGGAGCGCCAACTTCTTCAAGCATGTAGCGAGTCAGTGCAACGGTGACTGTCTTTTTCGGCGTGCCGCGAACGACGAATGCCAGGCGGACTTTGTTTGGAGCGTCTTCGCCGAATACCCGAGCCTCGACCTGTCCATCTGAGCGAGTCGCCTTCGTATCGCCCAGATGCGCCTTACCGGCCGAGAATTCCCCGATGGCCTTTCGACGAATGGCGACGAGTCGCGTGACAGTGTCCTCAAATTCATCGGCCCCCAGCGGGCGTTTATGTTGGAGTACCGTTACGACGATCTGTTCTGGCAGCTTCTTGTTGTGGAACTCGTAGCCCTCCTCGCACTCGACGGCCTCCCATCGAAAAGGCAATCTGAGTGTGAAGTCGGGCCGATCGGCAGTTGTTGTACCGTCACTTTCGGGAGGCGGCGGTTCTGGGACTGGCGGTGGCGCCGCTATCTGATCTTCCGGCTTGCGTTTGAACCGATCGAAAAACCCCATGGACAACCTGCCTCCGTCTAAAAGCCCATCTCAGCGACTGCGCGGAAAACACTTGTCGACGACGCCCACGAGGCGGATCGTAGGACGCCGCGGCCCATGGTAAGGCATCACTCTTCTAACGAGTCGTCGGATGAATTGTGCCATAGGTCTGTAACTCGTCGAATGACATATCCGGCCACATCGCCGTCAATTGAATCCGCTGCTCAATTTCTGCCCGAATCTCGCAAGGTTGGGTCATCGGAAAGAATCTCTCTACCTGTGCGAACATCTTCCCGTCACGCGCTATGAATGCGATGACTCCAACTCCCAGGTAGTAATGCCCTCTGGTGCGCTGAAAGGAAAACCGCAGCGGCTTGTCGTCAGGCTCTTCGGCTTCCTTGACCGATGCGGTGTCCATCCATTTGCCGGTGGGGGGATCGCCCTCAAACGGCGGTGATGAGGAAGCTGAAGCAACCGGAAAGAACGTCACGGTCACGCTATACATCTTATGCGGTGGCAATCCCCGCAACGCGACTTCTCCGACGAGAGTTCCTTTCTTTTTGAAGAGGTCGAAGATAGCCATGTGCGGTGATGCTTTACAAAAACGCTCAGTTGCCTGTTCACTTCGAGCAGAGGCGAACACGATTGTACCGTGACCGAACCTAGCGAGCCACACGCACGTGGGTGCCACTGGCTTTGCCAGTGCTCAGTCAGTCAAATGCTTGCAGCTTGAACTTAATGAAATCGGTCGAGTACAAGCTGGTGCCTGCTCAACCCGCCGCGACGCAACAACGAAATTGCCGATGCCGGCCGGAGCGTCTGATCGGTCGCGATTTTCAAAAACACTGGCATAGCCAGGGCACCCGGCGCATGTATGTATTCTGGAACGAGTTAAATTTATTTTGCGGGTGGCCCAAAAAAACTATTGCCTTATGGTCGTGTGTACAGTAATATGTATAAATGAACAGATTACGTCCGGAGTGGACCGATCGAAAGTACAAGCCAGGAAGGGGGCAAGGTGAGATATGAGTCGTTGCGGCAGCACTTTTAAGATTTATGAGAAATTACCCCCTCCGAATCCGTCGGACTGGATAGGGCAAAAATGCATTCCGATGGAGAGGAGTGAAATAACTGTGAAAAAACTCGCGCGTTTGGAGCCTGATTTCCCGAGAAAAGTGCTTGGGTTATTTCACTCGCAATCGCAAGTTCCGCCGCCGGCCCGAAAGCACCGCGATTTTCTCGAGAATTTCGTGCGCCGCTCTGCCGATTGCTTCATGCCTTTTGCCAAGGTGACAAATTTCGCTGGTATTTCCAGACATTTCGCGAAAGCGCCGTTGAAAAAACTCCCAACCCTAGTGCGGCCGGATGCCTCGCGGAATTTGGATGGCGCTGTGGAGCTAGATGGTGGGGAGCGTGGCACTCCGGCCCGCTTGCTCGCATCTCTGTCCACGGCTCTCCCTTGGATGGGCCGTACCGCAACGGGTAGAATTCTCGATTCGCTCATTCAAACTAGAAAACTGCACGACGCCATGCCTCGCTATAATCCCGCCGTGATCGAGCCCAAGTGGCAAGCCTACTGGGAGCAGAACCGCACGTTTGCCACGCCGCAAATGCCCACCGGCGAGAAGCTGTACGTGCTCGATATGTTCCCCTACCCCAGTGGCGATGGTCTGCACGTCGGTCATCCCGAGGGATATACCGCGACGGATATCGTGTGTCGCTACTGGCGGATGCGCGGCAAAACGGTGATGCACCCGATGGGCTTCGACAGCTTTGGCCTGCCGGCGGAAGAAGCGGCGATCAACAAAGGCGTGCCGCCGCGGGAGTTCACGGAGCGGAACATCGCCACGTTTCGTCGCCAGCTCAAAATGCTCGGCTTCAGTTATGACTGGAGCCGCGAACTGGCCACGACCGATCCCGATTATTTCCGCTGGACGCAGTTCATTTTCTTGGTGCTGTTCGATACCTGGTTCGATTCAAACGAGCAGCGCGGCCGGCCAATTAGCGAGCTGCCGATACCGGAAAACACCAAAGCCGTCGGTGAGGAAGCGGTGCGGCGTTATCAGGATGCGCACCGCCTCGCGTATCAGCACGAAGCGCCGGTGAATTGGTGCCCCGCGCTGGGTACGGTGCTGGCCAACGAAGAAGTTGTCGGCGGCGTGAGCGAACGCGGCGGCCATCCGGTCGTGCGGATTCCGCTTCGTCAGTGGATGCTACGAATCACGGCGTATGCCGATCGGCTGGAAAAAGATTTAGAGCTTGTCGACTGGCCGCATTCCATCAAAAAACTGCAAAGCGATTGGATCGGCCGCAGTACGGGTGCGGAGGTCGACTTTTTTATCGGCGATGCTTCACGCTCATTGGCTCCTGGCGAGTCGCCAGGGGCTGGCTTCGAACAGTGGAAAACCGATCGCGCCAAAACCGGTTTTCCACCGAAACCGCATGACGACGTGCTGCGCATTTACACCACGCGCCCCGACACGCTGTTCGGCGCGACGTACATGGTCCTTGCGCCGGAGCATCCGTTCGTCGAGCGGCTGACCACGGCCGAGCAGCGCGATTCGGTGAAGGCCTATGTGGAACAGGCCTCGCGAAAGAGTGATCTCGACCGCACGGAGCTTTCGAAAACCAAAACCGGCGTATTCACCGGCTCGTATGCCATCAACCCGGTGAATGGCGAGGCCATTCCCATTTGGATCGCCGATTATGTGCTGATTAGCTACGGCACCGGCGCGATCATGGCCGTGCCGGCGCATGATGAGCGCGATTTTGAATTCGCCAAGCAGTTCAATCTGCGAATCGTTCCTGTCGTTCAGCCAACTGGCGGCCGCACCCCAGCGCCAGCGGATCAACCCCTGGTGGATGACGGCGAAGCGATCAACTCCGGCAAATACAACTATTTATCCACACCGGAATTCAAGCTGCGAATTATCGCCGATCTCGCCGAAGCCGGGCTGGGTTTGGGCGCGGTGAATTACAAACTTCGCGATTGGCTCTTCAGTCGGCAGCGATTCTGGGGCGAGCCGTTTCCGATTCTGCATGAGCTTGATGCGACGGGAAAACCGACTGGACTGATTCGCGCCGTGCCCGTTGAGCAACTTCCCGTCAACCTGCCGGAGCTAGCCGATTTCAAACCGATCGGCGAACCGAAGCCGCCGCTGGAGAAAGCGCCGGCCGATTGGCTGTATCCGGTCATCGACGGCAAAAAATACAAACGCGAAACCAACACCATGCCGCAATGGGCCGGTTCGTGTTGGTACTATCTGCGATTTCTCGACAACAAAGATGGCAAATCGCTGGTTGATCCGCAAATCGAAAAAGCGTGGATGCCGGTCGATCTCTACATCGGCGGCGCCGAGCACGCCGTGCTGCATCTGCTCTACTCGCGGTTCTGGCACAAGGTGCTGTTCGATCGCGGTTATGTGAGCACGCCGGAGCCGTTCATGAAGCTGGTGAATCAGGGAATGATCTTGGGCGAGAATGGCGAGAAGATGTCGAAGTGCCGCGGCAATGTCGTCAATCCCGATGCGGTGGTGACCGAATACGGCGCCGACTCGCTGCGGCTGTACGAAATGTTCATGGGGCCGCTGGAGGCGACCAAACCGTGGAGCACAACCGGCGTAAATGGCGTACGGGGTTTTCTCGATCGCGTTTGGCGGCTGATTGTTTCCGATCGCAGCGAGCAGATGGAGCTGAATCCCGCGATTCAAAACGTGCCGCCGACCGACGAACAAAACCGGGTGCTGCACAAAACCATCGCCGCGGTCACTAGGGACATCGAGCATCTGGATTTCAATACTGCGATTGCTCGCATGATGGAGTTCACGAATTTCTTCACCAAGGAAACCGTGCGACCGCGTGACGCGATGGAGAAACTCGTGCTGCTGCTCTCGCCGCTGGCCCCGCACTTAAGCGAAGAATTGTGGCAAATTCTTGGCCATGAGAAAACGCTCGCGTACGAGCCGTGGCCAACGGTTGACGAGCGCTGGCTGAAGGAAGATACCGTCGAAATTCCGGTGCAAGTGAACGGAAAATTGCGCGGCAAAGTAACGGTGCCCACCGGCAGCGATCAAAAGTCGATTGAAGCCGCAGCCCGCGCCGACGAGCATGTGGCGAAACTCATTGAGGGCAAGACGATTGTGAAAGTGATTATTGTTCCAGGCCGGCTAGTGAACTTTGTGGTGAAGTAGGACAGGCCCCGACAATTGAACCCGGCTTACTAGCCGACCGCAGTGAAAAAGACTATGAACATAGAGTTCGGCGCAGTTCAACCTCATCAGGCGGCGGAAATCTTATGCGCAATGTTCTGGCAATTGTTCTCGGCGGCGGTCGCGGCACCCGGCTTTATCCGCTCACGAAGTATCGTTCCAAGCCGGCGGTGCCGCTGGCGGGCAAATATCGGTTGATCGACATTCCGCTTTCGAATTGCATTAACAGCGGTGTAAACCGCATGTACGTGCTTACGCAGTTCAACTCCGTCAGCCTGCACCGACACATTCGTCGCACGTACGTTTTTGATAGTTTCAGCGAAGGATTTGTCGAGATTCTCGCCGCCCAACAAACGAATGAAAGCTCGAACTGGTATCAGGGCACTGCCGATGCCGTACGGCAAAATTTGCGGTATGTGCAAGAATCGGGCGCCGATTACGTGTTGATACTCTCTGGCGATCAGTTGTATCGGATGAACTATGCCGACATGCTGGCGACACATCAAAAATCCGGCGCGAATGTGACCATCGCGACGATGCCTGTCACTCGGGAAGCGGCCCACGCGTTTGGAATTCTGCGCGCGGATGATGCTGGCCGCGTCGTCGGCTTTCTCGAAAAGCCTAAAACCGATGCAGAGGCCGACATGGTCCGCACCGATCCTGCGTGGATCGATGCACGCGGAGTCAAAAGCCAAGGCCGAGATCTTTTGGCCAGCATGGGCATTTACATTTTCAACCGTGACACACTGGTCGACGTGCTCACGAAAACCGATTATCACGATTTCGGTCGCGAAGTGTTTCCGGCCTCCATGCGCAGCCGCAAAGTGTTCATGCACTTGTTCGACGGTTACTGGGAAGACATTGGCACGATCAAGTCGTTCTTTCAGTGCAATTTGGATTTGGCGAAGACTAGCCCACCGTTCGATTTGCCTTCAGTCGATTTTCCCATTTACACCCGCGCTCGATTCTTGCCGCCGACAGTGATTAATGGCGCCACGATTCATGACAGCCTGATTGCCGACGGCTGCGTGATTGAGCCGGGCGCGGTCATTGAGAACAGCGTCATTGGGCTGCGAACCCACATTCGCCGCAACGCGCGCATCCGCAATAGCGTGTTGTTTGGTCACGACGAATATGAATCGCTGCCGCCGGGCGATCCACAAGTGCCGCAGGGCATCGGCGCCGAGACGGTCATCGAAGGATCGATCGTCGAAAAGAATTGCCGCGTCGGCGCCGGCGTTCGCGTGGTGAACGACCGCAAGCTGGAAACCAGCGAAGAAGCACCCGAATGCATGATCGTCGATGGCATCGCCATCGTGCAGCGCGGTGTAACCCTGCCCGACGGTTGGAAACTGTGACACTTACCGCGATTGCGGCATTGTGGCAGGCGTAGGGGCGCGCTGAAGGTTCGCGTTCGGCTGCGCAGGCATTGTGTTGTTGCTGCCGGGCAGTTGACCGTTGTAATACGGGACGGACTCTTGATTTTCAGCGCTATGCCCGCCATCGCCGCAGCAATCGCATTCGACGACCGGGCCGCAGTAATCGTAGGGACTGGCGCACATTCGGCAGCCTGAGCTGGCTGCCATGACGCAAAGAGCGGTGCAAATCGCGGCGACAAGTGCAGACGAGCGACGCATGACAAAGCCTCCCCCACAGCATGCTTCAGTTGGCGTGTGCCGCATGCTACAGCAATTAGATAAGCGAAAAGCCGGTTCGCAGCGCCAGTAGCTGCAGAACCCCTGTTGCTTCATCGTCTTCAGCCGGAGCTCAAGATGAACGATTTTGCCGATTATGCAAAGCTGCTCGCTAGCACGGCAGCGTGTGCCTAATGGGACGCGGCCGGCGTGCAAACGCTCAGTAGATCTTCGAATCGTTGAACGGCAAAGTCCGGTCGAGAGAAAGTCGCGACATTAAGCGCGACCGTTCGCATGCCGGCGGAAGCAGCGCCCGCTAATTCGTCATGCTGACAACTGACAAGCGCCACACAGTGCGATGGCATTCGCAGTGTATCGATCGCCGCCTGATAGCACGCCCCTTCGGGCATGGCATGGCCTAGATCGCGCGAAGAAAAAAGAAACTGAAAGCGGCCGGCGAGCCCCAGTCGATCGAGTCGGCCACGTAATTCGTCGGCGCCACATTCAGAATTTGCCAATACACCCAGCGTGATTCCAGATCCTGCGAGCTGAGAAATTGTTTTCACAACGCCCGGCAGCGGCCGCACCGCGTCGCAAAACTCGCGGCGGCGAGCCGAACTCGAGGCTTCCACTTCATCAATCTGGCCCGTCGTCAAACCGCAATCGGTGAGGAATGCTCGCATTGCGCTCGCCAACTCCCGCCCACCACAATACACGTCATGCATGTAACCACGCTGCCAAATCGTACAAAAGCTATGAAAATCGCGCTGCATGCCCAACCGGGTTAGCAGTTGCCAAAGCCAGCGCTGCCACAGCGTCGCGTCGTGCAGCACGTTGTCGATTTCGAAGAGCAATGCTCTGGGTGCATTACGCTCCTCGCTGGCGGCACGATCGATTACAATCGGAACATTTGCCGTCGAGCTGGCAGACCAGGCATGCGGCAAAGTCGAATTCGTAAGCGCGCTCATATCGGCTTGCCCTTCTCGATATCTAAATCGCAGGTGTCAGTTCATTAGCAAAGTTGAAAGCTTCAAACTCCTTAGGCCGCCTCGTTAAGCGCCGCCATCTGTCGACGAAGTGCAGGCTGCTGCTCAAGCAGGTGGGCCACGCGGTGATAATCGAGGTGCTCTGGCCCGAGCGCCTCGAAAATAGTTTGCGTGCGTTCCCAATCTTCTTCACCAGCGATCGTCAGCCGCACATCTTCGCGATCCAATTCTCGCGGCACTGGAATCAAGCGTAGATTGAACTTCTCCGGATGTGCATAGAAAAAGCCTGTTACTTGGTTGCGCAAGCCGAGTTTTGTCGCGTCTTGGTCGGCTCGTTGAAGAGCCGCCGCCCTTACCCATTCACCAATGATTCCCAGAGGGGAGCGGACCGCCGGAAGCCCGCATTGCCGGCGGTAGCCAATGTAGTCGGCGTCTGGATGCTGGTCCGCGGTCGTGACTAGTCGATCGAGAAGTACTGGATCGACAAACGGATGTTCGGCGACAACGCGGACCACTGCGTGAGCTGGAAACTCATCGAGCGCTGCCATGTATCTGCGAAGGGCATCGCCATGTTCGCTGACTACCAAGGGAACATCGCGCGGCACGAGCACCGACAACTCTGCGGTTTGCGGAACCTGCGGCGCGAGCACAATGACTGCGTCCAATCGCTGGCTTTCGGTCATCCGGCGAACTACCCATTCCAGCAGCGATTTTCCAGCAAGGCGGCGACATGCAGTGAGTCGCGGCGAATCAGCTTCCGGCCGCACTTCGACGACCCCGAGTGTTTGCAGCATTCCGTTGCTCCGGTTGTTCTTGATCGATAACGCTAAGCTTCGCTAAATGACGAATGACAGGTACCAGTGCACGACGCCATTGCGGCGGTCATGGCGTGTTCGCCATTGGTTATCCTTTCGACTTTCATCATTCGAACTTCGTCATTGACCTAGGGGCGGGGAGTCTAGCAGCGTCGCCAAAAAAGGGTCAAGGCAAATGCCCACGTTCTGCTAGCAGCCGCCTTCTCGCCAGACGACTTCTATCGTATACGTCGCAGGCCGATCTGAATTTGAATTTTCTTTGCGCGAAGCTGGGCAACACACGTTGGTGCGCGGAGCTCAGTGCACTACAATCCGCGACCCAATTTGGAATGTGGCGAGTGATTGATGGTGAGTGGTGCATGACGAATGCGGAGCAACTCGCAATCCGCCCATCATTATTACCGCTTGCAACCAACGACAATTAATTGCTCGATGAACTCTCACTATCCTCACTAGTCACCACGCACTGCTCTTCCCATGGACAAGCTCCTGATTCTTGGCATCGAAACACTTGCCGGCAGTAACCTCGCGCTGGCATTTAAGGATCGCTGCGAAATTCTCGGCGTGAGTTTCGATGGAACTTCTCGCACGGAGTATTGCCGCGCACTAGATGCGCGCAGCATCTCCGAACTTCGCGATGTTATCGCCACCGAGCAGCCGCAATGGACAATCTACTGCGGTCCGGCTTCGCGCTCCGCCTGGGATTGGAAGGATGACTTCGATTTCGGTCAAGAAGTAAAGCGAGTCGCAGTCGTTGCAGAGGCCGTCCGATCATTTGCCGATCGGCTCACGCTTATTTCGACCGACGCTGTTTTTTGCGGCCCGCATATCTTCTGCCGCGAGAGTTTCGCGCCCTGTGACCGGCCACTTTCCGTAGCAATTAGGCGGATCGAACAGGCAGGAGTATCGGCCGATGCGCTGGTAGTCCGCACGCATTTGTTCGGCTGGAGCCCGGATGGAAACACCTGCGTTGAACATTCTTATGACGCGCTTGCAGCCGGTCTACCGATGACAGCCGATGGAAGCCGATATGCATCGCCAATCTTCGTAACCGATTTTGCGGAACTGTTGTGGATTGCCAACCGTAAGCGTCTGAGCGGAATCAGGCATTTGGCTGGCGCCGAACGGGTTAGCATGTGGCAATTTGCACGGTTGCTTACGGGACTCTATGAACTTGTGCCATCACAATGCCAAGCCCCAGCGTTGCAACCCCCGAGCTTGGTGGCGGATCCCCACGAAACCTCGCTCGATAGCCGCGCAACGCAACGGCTCCTCGGGACGTCGCTGCCGTTGCTACGCGATGGCATCACCCGTTTTATCGCCGAAATCTCCAATGGCTACAGAGATCGCCTGCAGGCGCGGCCCGCTCGCTCAGCTTCGGCTGCCGCCGCGTGAACAGCGATTCGCGCTGTACAATCGATCGCAAGCGGCGGGGTTATTTTACCGCCAGCACAATTTCTACCGGAACCCACATGTTTTCGATTTCCTGCTTCTCGATCTTGAAACCGGTCGCCTCAAGTGCGGCTTTGACATAAATCGGCCGGCAATCGACCAGGTTTGGAAAGTGCTTATGCGTCCACTCATACGCTTTCATGATGACGCCGTCCTTGCCCATCTTCGAAACGGCAACTACGGCGAATCGCCCGCCGGGCTTCAGCACGCGTTTGCATTCGGTAAGGAATTTCTGAATGTCGGGCGTATCGAACAGTTCCAGGGTGAAGCTGGTGAAAAGTCCGTCGAACATTTCGTCCGGATAGGGAAGTGTTTCGCCTTCGCCTCGTTTGAGCTCAACACGTTCTTTGAAGCCGGCTGCATCGACGAACTCCTGAGCAAGTTCAACCATCTTGTCGGAAATATCGACGCCGCAGATCAGGCCATCCGCCCCGGCCGCCTTGGCCAATTCAACAATGCAATGTCCTGTACCGAAGCCGATCTCTAAAACTTTTTCGCCCGGTTTTACATCAAGCAGCTTCATGCCCAGCTCTCGCATGGGCCCTTCGCTGTGTTCCGCCATTACGTCGTAAATCTTCGCGATCTTGTTGTAATACTGGCGAGTTTCCTCACGTGAATTGAAGACCCGAGCGATGCCCGGTTCGTAGGAAAGCTGATCGTCATCGGCCATTGCGATTTCCTGCGTGTGAAATGGATAAGCTGTGATTGTAGCTGAAATTGGCCGCAGAAAAAACGGACGTTATTCGAATTTGTCATCCGCGTTTGATCGCTACGCTCTGCGGAACACTCGCTTGGCTTCCTGCAGCGATTCGCCGAGCGCGTCGATTTCCGCCGGTGTGTTGTAAAAGTAAAAGCTGGCGCGGCTTGTCGCATTGATGCCTAGACGCGTGTGCAATGGCATCGCGCAGTGATGCCCGGCGCGAATGGCGATGCCAGATCGATCCAGAAGCTGTGCTACATCGTGGGCGTGAATGCCGTCGACGACGAAGCTAACAATCCCAGACTTGTGCTCCGGCGTTGGGCCAAGGATTCGCACGCCGCCGATGCCGGACAGTACTTCGTGGTGCGCCGCGTCAGCATGTGTTCGTGCTCGACGATGGCATCGAGTCCAATGCGGTTGAGATAATCGATCGCTGCCCCTAAACCAATCGCCGGAACAATCGGCGGCGTGCCGGCTTCAAATTTGGCAGGCAGTTCAGCAGGCTCAAAGCCGGAGGTGCGCACGCGGCGAATCATGCTGCCCCCGCCGAGAAAGGGCGGCATCCATTCCAAAAGCTCACGTCGACCCCAGAGAATTCCAACACCGGTCGGCCCCAGCATTTTGTGCCCACTGAACGCCACGAAGTCGCCTCCAAGCAATTGAACATCAAGCGGCAAATGCGGGGCACTCTGAGCAGCATCCACCAGCACAATGGCGCCGAAATCGTGCGCCCGTCGGGCAATCTCTTGCACAGGATTGATGGTGCCGAGCACGTTCGAGACCGCGGCCACGGCCACAATTTTCGTGCGGCGATTGAGCAATCCTGTAAGCGCATCCAGTTGCAATTGGCCATCATCGGTGATTGGCGCCCAGCGAATAGTGGCTCCCGTGCGCTCGGCCAATTGTTGCCACGGCACGATGTTCGAATGATGCTCCATTTCCGTGAGTAAGATTTCATCACCAGCATGAATGCTCGCTTCGCCCCAGCTGCGGGCCACGAGGTTTATGCCCTCGGTCGTGCCGTGGGTGAAAATCACTTCATCGGATGACGGCGCGTTGATGAAGGCCTGAATTTTCTGTCGGGCTTCTTCGTACAAATCGGTGGTCTGATCGCTGAGCCAATGGATGCCGCGGTGCACATTGGCGTAGCGGCTGGCGTAAACATCGACGAGCGCATCGATGACATGCGTCGGCCGCTGTGTCGTGGCCGCGTTATCCAGGTAAATGAGCGGCTTCCCATCCGGGCGAAGATACCGCAGGATCGGAAAATCTTCGCGGAGGCGGAGGGCGTCGAGTGGAGTTGTATTAGGCGTCATATTCCTACCCCGGCCCATCGTTTTTCGCACCGCCCTTGGTTTCTGGGACGGGAGAAAACAATGCGCTTTGCAGTACGCGCCAGCCGAGCAAACAACACTTCTGGCGGTTCGGCGTCAGCCGCGCACCAAACAGTCGGAGCATATCTTCGCCGCTCATCGCCTGCACTTCGGCCAGCGGCCGACCTTCAATTTGTTGAGTCAACATCGATGCCGCAGCCTGGCTAATGCAGCAACCATCTCCGTTAAACCAAGCCTGCTGGATGCACCCGTCGCGAACATCGAGTTCAATTCGCACGACGTCGCCACACAATGGATTGTCGTCCTCGTGCGCATGGGTACACCCAGAACAGTGCCCGCGATGATACGGCTGTTCGAAGTGATCGAGTATTCGCTCCTGATAGAGCTCGTCTTGATTATCGGGCATACACCAATTCTATACCGCTATCGCGGAAATAGAACGTCGGAATAACTCCTACAAATGTCCGAGGTACCGCATCAACGCCGATCAAAGACCGAACAATTTCGCCGTTGCAAGCCACATCAATTGGCCCTGCCCACGCTGTACTGGTCCGTTAAAACGAATGGATGCCACGGCCCCCTTTTTGAAATGAATGGCCGCCGTTGCATCGCCAATCAAACCGCCGGCAAGATGTGTCACGTCCGGATCGTGTCCGACCCAGGCCACATCGCCGCTGCCATGTTGATTGGTCCATTCGATGAGCGCATCCAAATTGGAACCCGGCGCCAAACCCGGCAACTCTTTGATGACCGGGCAATCCTTGACACGCTTCGCAATTAGTTCCGCCGTTTGCATGCAGCGCACAAAGGGGCTGCTGGCGATAACCTCCGGCCAGAAGCGCGCATCGGCCAGATGTTTGAGGAACTTGCGAAATCGCTTTTCCCCGTCTTCGGTGAGCGGCCGCTGCGAATCATCAGGCCAACGCGTTTCATCGCGATCTTCCGCCCAAGCGTGTCGAACGATGTAGAGATTCATGGTTGTGCATCAGGGTTGACATTATTTACGGCGTAGCACGAACAACGTATCAATTGCGTCGTCGTCCAATTTCTGGGGATCGCTCAAATTATACCAGAAATCGTAAGTTTCCACGATTTCCAACTGCGGCACGCTGGCAATCAGCTTCCGAATTTGCGCCGCAGTGTACATGCGATAATCGAACTCATCTTGCATGCGACCGACGATCTTGCTGGGGCCTTTGAGTTTGAGTACGCCGTTCGTGGTCGCTTTGCCGTTGCGAGAAGTCTTCCCCGCATGGCCATTTTTGGCGGCGCCGTTTTGGGATGCGCCGTTTTCGAACTCGCGCACCAGCACGTTGATGCGCAAACGTTCCAGCCGTGTTTTGCGGCTCGATTGAGTCACCCGCAGCGTCGTCGTCACTTTAATATTTCCGCGCTCGCCGAACCAGCGTTCCACGCATAACGGGTCGGCATCCATCGGCGCCAGATGCATGCCAAGAAAATACAGACCGCCGGGCCGCAGCGACCGCGCCGCACATTCCAAATGCCCGCGCGCTTCTTTTTCGGTATTCAAATGCCGAAAGCTGTTGAAGGTGCAAAAGCCGGCCTCGTATTTGCCCGGCAGGCGATAGTTCGACATATCGCCTTTGAAAATCTTCCCTTTCAATCCGCGCTTCTTCAGCCGGTTGCGCAAATACTCCAGCGACGGCTCGCTGAGATCAAAGCCGGTCACTTCGTATCCGCGGGCCGCCATTTCCGTTATGAGCCGTCCGCTGCCACAGGCGGGCTCGAACACTCGCCGCAGTGGAAACTTGCAGTATTTAGTGGCCGCCGCTTCAAAAAAATCGCACTCGCGCGTTGTGTCTTTATCGAAACCGATCTCAAACCATTCGGGATGGTTGTACCACGAGGTAATTTCTAATTCTTTTTTCATGGATGGTGGATTCGGGGGACGCTTGTAGAATTCAACGATCGATATTTAGGAATGACGAAATTCGAACTTCGAATGACGAATTAAATTCGAAACTCCAAATTCCAATTCCAAACTAATCCCAGTCGCAAGGTTTGGAATTTGGTGCTTTTCATTCGACATTCGAATTTCGTCATTCGCTCCGCCCTCCTTCTATAGTCGATCGACTGAAATCGGACAATGACCAGCCGCAGTTGGCTTAATCGCACGGTCTGGGGCATTGTGCTCGCAACATTCTTTTCCGACTTCAGCCACGAGATGGCCACGGCGGTGCTCCCCGATTTCATCCGCTCCGTCGGCCTGGGAGCGATGTCGCTGGGATTGATTGAAGGGCTGGCCGATTTTTTTGTCAGCCTTTCCAAACTCGGAGGCGGAATTCTTGGCCACCACGTGCAGCACAAAAAACCTTGGGCGGCGGCGGGTTATCTGATTACTTCGATTTGCACCGCCGCAATCGGACTCACCAAATCGCTCGGGCCGATGGTTGCCCTGCGCACCGTCGCCTGGGCGGGTCGCGGTTATCGTTCGCCCCTGCGCGATTATTTGCTGGCCGACGCGGTTGAGAAGACGCACTACGGGCGAGCGTATGGTTTGGAGCGCCGGCGACATGCTGGGCGCCGTGGCCGGTCCGCTGTTTGCCGCGCTGATGGTTTATTTTGAAGTGCCCTTGGGAAAAATCATCCTGTTTGGCATCGTGCCAGGCACGATCGCCGCCGGCGCGATGTTTTTTGTGGTGCGAGAAAGGGGAAATGACCAGTCAACCAGCACCCGGCCAGCTGCCGGATAATAAAACCGTTAGCATAAGAACCAGCAGCTGGTCAGTACTCCGACAATTTCCGACGAAGTATTGGCTGTTACTGATCGGCGTATTAGTTTTTGGCCTCGGCGATTTTTCACGCACGTTCTTGATTCTGCTGGCTGCCGCGGCGTTGAAGAACATTTCCAGCAGTGCTGATTCCGGATCGCTGGGAATTGCGAATCTTGCCTGGGTGCCGATGGTGCTCTATGCCATGCACAACGCAGTCAGCGCCTTCGCGGCATATCCTTCAGGGCATTTGGGCGATCGCATTTCCAAACTGCGTGTGCTAATCGGCGGGTATGCGCTTGGCGTAGTGACCAATTTACTCTTGGCAGTCGGCAGCGGATCGATCTCGTGGCTCGCGCTGGCCTTCCTTCTCTCGGGGACTTATATCGCCGTCGAAGAAACGCTTGAAAAAGCTACCGTCGCGGATCTAATTCCGCGACATCTCCGCAGCCTGGGCCTGGGCATCCTCGCGACAAGCAACGCCGCTGGCGACATGATCTCGAGCCTGTACGTGGGGTATTTTCTACATGCCCGCCAGCCGCAAATTGCCTTCGGTCTGGCCGCGGCCTTCGGCGCCGCCGGCGTCCTGTGGATGTTACTGGTAATCCGCCGCTATGCAAGCGTTCAATGACACAATTGCCACGGTGTCACTCCACTCGAAAGACGCGGGGGCTGGATTTCATCGGCCCAGCGGTAGGTTGGGCGAGCGGCGCAATTGCTGGTCCGCCTTGTTCTACAAGTTGTCCTTTGTCCAGATGCAATTCGCGGTGCGCCCGATCGGCGGCACGCTGGTCGTGGGTTACGAGGATAATTGTTTTGGCCAGCGTTTCTTGCAGCTCGCCCATCAAGTCGAGAATCTCGGTGGCGCTCTTGGCGTCCAAGTCGCCAGTCGGTTCGTCCGCTACGATCAGCGTGGGGTCGGTCACGATCGCCCGGGCAATGCCGACGCGCTGTTGCTGACCGCCGGAAAGTTGACCTGGACGATGCCACAAGTCGATCGCTGAGGCCGACCAAATCTAGCGCCGTCAGTACTTGCCGCTTTCGCTGTGAAGCCGAAAGTGGCAAGAGCAAAAGCGGCAATTCGACATTTTCGTACGCGCTGAGCACCGGCAGCAAATGATAAAACTGAAAAATGAACCCGACATGGCGCGTTCGCCAGCGGGCAAGCTGGGCTTCGCTCATAGCGGAAATTTTCTTACCGCCGACGATGACTTCGCCGCTGCTGGGTCGATCCAAGCCCGCAATCAAATTGAGCAGTGTTGTCTTGCCGGAGCCGCTGGGGCCCATCAGTGCCAGGAATTCACCTTCCGGAACATCGAGCGACAAATCGTTCAACACATCGACCTGCTCGCTGCCGCGGGTAAAAAACTTGTGTACGCCGCGAACTTGGACGATGGCGGGATTTGGAGCGAGTTTATTCGACATGGGGCGGCCGGGACAGCAATGACGAATTTCGAAAATTCGAATGACGAATGAAGCTCGAGAATCCAAATTCGAATTTTCGAAACTAGGCCGAATTCCGCTGGCAAAGCACCCAATTAGTAATTGGAATTTAGTGCTTGGTCATTCAATCGTCATTCGAGCTTCGCCATTCGTCATTTACTCTTCAATCACTTCTTTGATCAGCTGCACGAAGTGGGGCGACTTGCCACCGGAAGTCAGTTCGTTGGCCTTCTTTTCCGCGTATTTGCGTTCGTTGTATTCAAACTTGGTGACGCACTTCATCGATTGGTTGAAGACGCCCCAGAAGGCCTTCAGACGGACTTCCTTGGGAGTTTTGGCCCGGCTTTTGCGTTTGGCAGGCGCTTTTTTCGCCGGTTTCGCTTCACCGTCGACCTCTCCGGCTTCGTCTGCTTGCTTGCGCAACTCCTTACGGTTCAAGATTCTTTTGGCCATTGGGCTCTCGATGGGCTGCGGGTCCGATGGGCTGAATCGCCATGTCTGCGGGCTGGCGAATTCATCGAATTCTAGCGAAATAAGGCGAGGTCGGCTAGAAGGTCGGAGTATTCGGGATTCCGACGATTTCACGTCGGCTTTCGATTTTGAAAATCATCCCCAACTATCCGATTGGAGTAGCCCCGGGCGGCGGAACACCACCTCCAGATTTGACATACTGAGTGCGGCCCGCGGCGTAATTGAAGGAATCGGGCAATCCATCGTCTGGCGATTTATTGTTGCGAGAAGCTTCGAACAGCTTTTCAAGATACGGGCGACACCAGCCACAGCCCGTGCCCGCTCCGAAGCACTCACTCATTTGACTGGCGCGCTGCGGCTTCTCGACGCGCAGAAAACTCAAGACTTTGCGTTTGGTGACGTGAAAACAAAGGCAAAGCTCATCGTCGAGGTTCATGATTTATATTGCTCATTGCGATGCGGCCAGCTTCAGCGCCATCCGGCACGCGTGACGGAATGCGGGAATATCGAGCCGCTCGGAAACCGTGTGCGGACTAACCTGGCCGCAACCGAGTGTGACCGTAGGAATTCTATGCACGTACATCCAATTGGCGTCCAGGCCACCGTTGGAAATCGCTCGCAGCGGTGTGAGGCCGAATTCGCGCAGCGCCGTTTCAGCGGCCAGTACGGCGGGCTCATCGTCATTCAGCCGAAACGATTCGTAGTCGAGTCGGCCTTCGAACGCCGACTTTGCCGCGCGTGCCGAGCGAATTTCGCACATGCTTGGCGGCATCGATGAAAGCCCGCTCGATGGCGTGGACAATTTGGGTGCGAAATTTCGGATCGTGGCTCCGGGCTTCAGCTTTAAGTTGCACTCGATCGGTTACGACGTTCGTGGCCTCGCCTCCACGGATGACACCAATATTACTTGTGCCCAGCCGTTTGCCCTTGGCGATTTTCCCATGCCAGCCATCCTCGTGCAGCCGGCTAATGGCGAGCGAAGCGATGGCGATGGCGCTAACGCCCATTTCGGGCGCCGAGCCAGCGTGACTTGCCAGGCCTTCAATTTCGATATCCATTCGGTATCCGCCGGTCGCGCCCACACTCAACTTTTCTGCCGTGCCGCCATCCCAGTTGAACGCCAGTTTCGGGCCACCAAGAAGTTTGAGATCGGCATGCCGAGCGCCGTACAAGCCGATCTCTTCTTGCACTGGCCAGAAGAATGTGAGCGGCGGATGCGGGAGGTTGTGCCTCAGAATTGCCAGGGCTGCACACAAGATGGCGGTCGCACCGGCGCGATCGTCGGCGCCGAGTCCTGTCCGCGGATCTGCGGAGCGAACGTAATTGCCTTCAATCGTCGGCTTGCTGCCAAGGCAAATCGGCACCGTATCCATGTGTGCCATGAGCAGCCGACGTGGGCCACGCATTGTGCCCGGAAGTTTGAAAATCAGGTTGCCAACTTCGCCGGGCGTGGGTGTGCGACGATGAGCCGTGTCGAGAACGATGGCCGATTCCGGAGCGCCGGCATGCCGCAATTGGTCCATGATGAATTGCGCCACCAGGCCCTCTCGGCAACTGAGGCCGGGCAGCGACATCATTTGCATGACGAGCCGCAGTGCTTCGTCGAGATCAGGCGAACTAGATGCGGAACGGACTTGCGGCGCCGATTTTTCCGGACGGCGCGCGGATTTTTTGCCGGTAGTGGCCATATCAGTGAAGTCGAAGATGTGCGGAGATTGTTGATATCCTATCGTACGTCGGATTGTGGCGGTACCATCGAACGAACGCATCTGACCGGGCGGTCGGACTATATGGGCGCAGATTGAACGACCAAATGAATCATTTGTTGGATCCGGCCGTATTCGCAAAATTGCCTGAGTGGCTGGCTCAGCACGCGCCGGCCGCCGGGAAATATCGGGCCGACCAAATTCGACAATGGCTGTTTACGAGCCGCGCGGAATCGTTCGAAGATATGACGAATTTACCGAAGGATTTGCGAGCGAAGCTCGCGGACGAATTTCAGCCGTGGGCTGCGACTGTCGAGCGACATCACCAGGCCGCTGATGGCACCGAAAAGCTTTTGCTAAAGCTGCAAGATGGTCACACGATTGAGTGCGTGCTGCTGCGAGACGGCAACCGCCGAACGATTTGTATCAGCTCTCAGGTTGGCTGCGCAATGGGCTGCGTGTTTTGTGCGAGCGGGCTGGATGGCGTAATTCGAAATTTGACTGCCGGCGAGATCGTCGAGCAAATGCTGAGGCTGGCACGGCTGTTGCCAAAGGATGAACGGCTAAGTCATATCGTGGTGATGGGGATGGGCGAGCCGCTGGCGAATCTTGATCGGTTGCTGCCCGCGCTGGCAGAAGCAACCAGCCCCACTGGGTTGGGAATCAGCCATCGACGAATCACCATTTCCACCGTGGGACTGCCGCCGGCAATCGATCGATTGGCAGAATTGGACGCACGTTTTCAATTGGCCGTTTCGCTGCATGCTCCCGACGATGAGTTGCGAAACAAATTGGTGCCGGTCAATAAGAACATCGGCCTCGAGGACATTGTGAAGGCCGCTGATCACTACTTTGACGTGTCCGGCCGCCGACTGACGTTCGAGTATGTGCTTTTAGGGGGAATCAACGATTTGCCGGAGCACGCCCAAAAACTGGCAACGCTGTTGCGCGGTCGACTGGCGCTTATCAATGTCATCCCGTACAACCCGGTTGCCGGACTGCCCTATCAGACCCCTTCGAAGAATGCTGTACGCCGATTTATCCAAATCCTTGAAGACGCCGGCCTGAACGTGCAGGTTCGTGAACGCAAAGGCGATGAAATTAACGCCGCTTGCGGCCAATTACGGCGTACGGCATTGCAGAAAACCTCGTGAGGAATCGCGTATGGACGTCGTCAACATCGGTCGGGTCGAAGCTTTCACGACAAAGGACGGCTCTGAAATTCGTGAATTGCTGGCGCACCGCAACTCGTGTATTCGCAGTCAAAGCCTGGCTGAAGCCCGATTGCCGGCAGGCGCATCGACAGCTGCGCACTTCCATCCAAAAACAGAAGAGATTTATTACATCCTGAGTGGTACCGGAAAAATGATGATCGCTGGCGAAATTCGTCGCGTTGAACCGGGCGACGCAATTGCGATCCCCCCAAACGCGGCGCACCAAATTGTCAACGACGGCACACAACCGCTCGTATTTCTATGTTGCTGTGCTCCGGGCTACGAACACGAGGACACGGTGTTGTTCGACGAAGATTCCGGGCGATGAGAACTGTTGTCTCAAACCGCAAGGTCGGTACGGACCGATTCTGAGCGCCCAACTTTTTGGAATATCCGGCACGGTCTGGTGCGAACTCGCCAGACTTCCACACTCTCGCTGGACTCGCTAGCGTCGGCTTCCGATTTAACGCTAAGGCGGAGGAGTCTGATACAGACGCGCTTTAGCAGGGACGCTTCATCATGATGTCGAGTCGGCCCAGCCCGTTGTGGCCTTATTTGCTCTTATTGGCCAGTTTGTTTGCGTTGACGGTTGCCATTCCTGCCTGGCAATCGGGGAAATCGGCTTCGAGCATCACTCAACGGCCCGTTGCAGAACAGCCACCACGCACCGCGGCGAACGAGCGGCAGTTGGCCTCCGTGATGGTTGTGCGGCCTCTTTCTCCAGCGGAAGCGGCGGCTGAGTACAGCGTCAACTCACCGGATGCCGGCAGCCAGACGGTCTCTGCGACTCGCGGCAGTTTTTCGAACTTAATTCGCGGTCCGCTCGTCGAAGCGGTCGCCAAAAAAATTGCTGATTTACGGCGCTTTGGCGGGCGCGGCAGCGCAACCGGCGGCAATCAACCTGCGGATCGCGTGGTCGATTTCCCAACGACTCATATTTCGGCGAATCCGTTCCCAAGTTCGCCATCGCTCGCCAGCAGTTCGAATCCGACAAATGGCATCGGCTCGCTTATTGGCGGTGCGAAGAATATCGCGATGCAATCGATTTTGACGAGAAGTAACGGCTCATCTAGCTTAGCAAGCGCCGTCACAACACATTGGGCGCTGCCTCATTCGCTTTTGGACCAGCTCAACAGCGTGAGCCAGATTCCCGGCTGCACTGGCTGGGCCAATAGAACTGAATCGCTCTGCCGCGATTTGAGTCGACTTTCGGCCGATGACGGTGCAAAAGCGACTGAAATCATCGGCCAACTACGATTGCAAGCCGATCAGGCTGCAAAACTGGCCGGCGAACAAACTTCGCCCATTGCGGCAACCGAACTCCGCCGCGTGCATTACGCGATCCAGCGCCGATTGGCGCTGTGGCAACCGGCAATTGGTGCTCCCGATCACACATCAATCTTCGCCAATATTGTAGGTGGCGATGGGCAAATGGGCTTCGTAGAAGTCGACGACGTGCTGGCGAATATCGAGCGCTATGAGCAATTCGGATTGGTAAGCGATGCCCGAATCATCGCCGCGTCGCAGCAACAGCTGAAGTATTCAAATTTGCAGGCGCAGCGCGATTTGGCCGCAGAGATCGACGAACACTATCGCAATGCGAATGTGCGCATGGCGTTTACCGGAGAATTACTGAGCCGATTATTGCCGGATCAATCGCCAATTAGCGGCATCGTAAACGACCGGATTTTGGGAACACCGGTGCACGGTGTCAGCGATACCACGACGCGGCTGCAAGTGCGGCTGATTCCCGATTCAGAACGCATTCACCTCTGGTTAGAAGCACGCGGAACGGTTGATTCGCTAACCTCGGCCAGCCGCGGACCAGTGACATTGACGGACCGCGGGCAATCGGCCTACATCGTTCACAAGGCAGTAATCATCGACGAGCGCGGCATGGGAATCGCCAAGGCGATGGCTGAAGCCGACAGCAGTACAGAGCTGACTGGCATCAGCACGCGATTTGACAGCCGACCGCTGGTAAGCGCCGTTGTGCGCGACCGTGCAGCGGCGAAATATGAGAAGCAGCATGCCGCGGCACTGCGCGAAGTCGACCAACGCGTCGCCGACCAGGCAGCACGCCGAGTTGATTCCGACGCACGGCAAGCACTCGAAGACATTGAAGCGATGATCGTTCAGCAAATGTTTTCACCGCTGGAACGCATGGGGGTCGAGGCACAGCCAATTTCGTTCGCCACGAATGCCGAACGCGTTTCCATGCGACTGCGTTTAGCAGGTGAAAATCAATTAGGCGGGCATACTGCGAGGCCGCAAGCGCCGTCGGATAGTCTGGCGAGCATGCAAATGCACGAATCGGCCTTGAACAACGTGCTCGATCAACTGGAGCTCGCCGGCAACACGTTCACGCTTCCCGATTTGTTCATCCATCTGGCCAAACGCACGGGAAAACCGATTGCCGTTCCACACGATTTGCCGGAAGACACGACGATTACCTTTGCCACGCGCGATCCCGTGCATGTGCGCTGCCAAAATGGCACGATCAGGGTGACGTTGGCTGTTCAGCAACTCCAGCAGCGGGATCGATCATGGCATGACTTTTCGATCAGTGCGCACTATGCCCCGGAGATCGACCACCTGCACGCTCGGCTGGTTCGCAGTGGTCCGATCGAGCTTGGCGGCGACACTTATAAAGGACAGGCTGAAGTTGCGTTGCGCACGATTTTCAGCACGGTCTTTCCGCGGGATCGAAAGCTTGATCTTGTGCCATCGATGATTACAGACAATGCACGGCTGAGCGGCCTGAGTCTGACTCAGTGCGTCATCGAAGACGGCTGGATCGGAATTGCGATTGGACAAGATCGGACCGCATTGCGAAGCAGTTCGAGCGGATGGGAATGAGCCCGATCTGCGTCATCAAGTATTAAGGCAGTGTCATTTCTTTGGGTCGTCCACGCCGTAGCGTCCGCGAAACTCCGCAGTCGGATATTTTAGCGCGTTCTTGACCATTTTCCGGCCGGTGGCTTCTGCGATGTCAATTTGCAGTTCGTTGGCCAGCGCCAAGGCATAGCACAGCACGTCGGCCAATTCATCAGCCACCTCGATCATCTTGTCTGGCTCCGCGGAAATGAACCTGGATTGATCAGGCGTGAGCCACTGAAAGTGCTCCATCAACTCGGCCGCTTCAATGGCGAGCGACATTGAGAGGTTCTTGGGCGAGTGGAATTGATTCCAGTCGCGCTCCCGGACGAAATCTGCAACGAGCCTTCGCAAATCGGCAATGGTTGTCGTCTGATCGCTCATTTTCAGCTCGCAAGTGGATCAATGAAGGCGAGAGTCATATACTTACTCCTCGAAAAACGTACAGCGAAATGTCGCTTCTGAAAAACAGTAACTACCGGTTTTGACCGACATGCGAATTGCTTATCTCGATTGCCTTAGCGGAATTGCTGGCGACATGACGCTCGGCGCTCTCATCGATGCCGGAGCGGATCTGCGCACAATCCAAACGTGCATTGCCTCGCTGGGTCTACCGGGAGTCCAAATCAGTTCCGTTGAAGTACGTCGAAACGGTTTCCGCGGACTCAAAGTCGAAATCAAGCATGAGCCCGAACACAAGCATCGGCATTTGCATCACATTATCGAAATGATCGACGCCGGCCAACTGCCGCCGAATGCAAAATCTCTAGCCAAACAAATCTTTACACGGCTTGGCGAAGCAGAAGCCAAAGTGCACGGAGTCGAGATTCGCAAAGTGCATTTCCACGAAGTGGGCGCCATTGATTCCATCGCCGATATCGTGGGGACGGCAATTGCGCTGGATTTGCTGGGAATCGACCAAATCGAATCGTCGCCGGTGCCAACCGGGCACGGAATCATCGAAATCGCGCACGGCCGATGCAGCCTTCCTGCGCCGGCGACTGCGGAGTTGTTGACAGGCATTCCAATCGCCGCGAGCGAGGTCGAGGCCGAACTCACAACGCCCACAGGCGCGGCGATTCTCGCAGCGCTTTCAAAACGATTTGGCCCGCCGCCAGCGATGACCGTTGAGAAAATCGGCTATGGCGCTGGGAGCCGAGAACTCGATCAGCAGCCGAACCTACTGCGTGTTCTGGTTGGGCAAACCGATGTCGCTGCGTCACTAACGCAAACCGAAACGCTATGCCTGCTCGAAACCAACCTGGACGATATGAGCGGCGAACAGATTGGCTATTGCATCACTCAATTACTTGCTGCGGGTGCACTCGATGTATTCACAACTCCTATCCAAATGAAGAAAAATCGGCCGGGCGTTTTGCTCAGCGTACTTTGCCAAACACTGCAGGCGGCTGAATTTGAATCGATGTTGTTTCGCGAAACCACAACGCTTGGCGTGCGGCGATCGGTGGTCCGTCGCACGCGGTTGCCCCGAGAAAAATGCCAGGTGCAAACAGCCTGGGGCAAAATTGACGGAATGTTGGCAACGCTTCCCAGCGGCGAAAAGCGATTCTCGCCCGAATTCGAATCGTGCCGCGTGATTGCGACGGCTCGTCAGATCCCGTTGCGATCCGTGTACGAGGCCGCCATCCAAGCATTTAACGCGTCAGCAGCCAAACACGGTGAATGAAGATGATCGCGCCAATCACCGCGGCGCCAATTGAAGCCAGCAAAACTGCAGCGCTGCCGGTGTCGAGCGCTTCGCCAATTTGCGGATCATGGTCTTTCGAAATCGCTTTCGCCATGTGTTCCAGCGCGGAGTTCACCATTTCCGCGGTGAGTACGCCAGCAATGCACAAGAGCAGCACACTCCACTCCAAGAGACTGCACTGGAGTAGACCTGCAACCAGAATCACAGTGGCCGCCATGAAAATGTGCACGCGGAAGCTGGTCTGACCGCGCATTCCGCAACCGATACCGCGAAAAGCATCGCGGAATTTTTGCCGCCACGTGCGCGGAAGGGGACCGGAATTTTCAGATGACGGCGTCATGTTGAACTATTCTAGCCCAAACAATCCCGCCGGGGGCACATCGATATAACCTCGCGCCACAGAACTGGCACGGTTCAAAAATCGTGGCACAATGGCCACATTGAAACCGAAGTTGCCGCGTGTCACGTCGACGTTAAAGCCCATCGTAAACAGGAACGACTCGCCGACGCGTGTCAGTCGGAAATTTTCACCAATGTTGCCTTGATTTTTCAAATCGAACGACGTGCCAAAGGTGGAAAGCCATTTGGTCGTCATGCGGTACGTGTAGCTTGTCGTGATAACTTCGCTCGAAATCGGACCTTCGAACGTGCTAAAGCCAAAGAAGAAGCTGCCACGTGGCGGTCGGTTCAAGAACACTCCGGAAGTGGTCCACTGTTGGCCGTCATCAAAAAAGTCGAAAGCCCCGTACGAGAGTAATGTCATTCGGTCGCCAACAAACCAGTGGAAATCGTAATCCAGCATCCCAGCCGTCTGATTGAAGTTCTGTTCCGGCTTGGGGAATATTTCCAAATTGGTGTCGAGCGTAATCCAGTCGATAATGTGTTGCTGACCCGGCAAACCGCGTTTGGTTTGCCACCGTTGGTCGGCGCCCAGCCGGACAACCGTTAAATCGTCGGCAATTTCCGTGGGCCCGGTGACCCAGTCCATCGCACCGCGGCGAACGGCGTAGAAACGCTCGTCGAATTGCTGTGGCACGGCAAACACCGTGGGGCCCGCCGTCGGATCGTTGTAAATTTCAAAGCCCAATCGGCGACGGAGCGCTTGAATATTGTTGTCGTCGATCTCGTCGAAGAGCACGAACTGATCAACATTCTTGCTGGCGTCGGTGTATGAGAAATCGGCGTCGAGCACAACCTTGTGGGCGATTCCATTCACATTCCACAGCGTGCTTTGAATCGTCGGATCGACCGACCAGAACGGCAGGCTCGTTCGCACCCCCACTTGACCGTATGCCCGTTGGATGCGTCCGCCGGTCGTGGGCGCCAGAGGATTGCTCATATCGATGCTTTCGCCCCAGTCGGCAATTTCTCCGAGGGCATACGGCACGACTTTGACGGGGCCAAGTTGAATTGGCCAATCGATTTCCTGTCGAGTCGCCAATCGTTCGCCGGCTCCGGTAACGTCGTATGGCAAAAAATGGAACTGATTCAGGTCCGTGGGGTCCGTCGGCTGCTGCAGCTTGTTTTGGCGCAAATAACCAACATTGGAATGCTCATACCATGTGAGAGTGTCGTTCAACAGCGACTGGCCAAGCCAGTAATGATCGAGTCGCGGCAGATTCTGCGTTTCGGTAAAGAACGGATTCAAGTTCCCCGAGGCGCTTAATTCCAACGACATGTTGTCGAAGTTCCGTCGCAAATTGAGCCGCGTAACCTGATCCTTTTGTTCTTCCCATTCCTGTTGGTAATACTCCTCCAGGAAGTTGCGATCGCTGATTTGTCCGAGTTCCAATCGCAATTGCCAATTGTCCGGCAATTCGTGTTCGTCGCGGAATAACAAACGATCGCGGAACGGATGCGGGAATGTTATGGAACGACGTAGCAATCCGAGGTTATCGGTGCCATGATCGTCAATCGCCCAAAAGTCGACGAAGCCGTGATATCGTCCCGGCCAATCGAAGAAACCGGTGCGATCGTAATCGAACTTTGTGCCGCCGCCGAACCCGCGCAGGCTCAAGTAGTCAAGGCTCACAGTCCAATCGGTGCCCTTCGGCGGATGCCGGATTCCCAGGATCTGATACGGATTAAGATCCGCGAGCACCTGATTGCCAAAAACCTGATCGTTCCGGTACGTCAGGCTGCTGATGTAGAGCGGCGGGCGTTCCAGATCGGCGGCGAAGAACGGCCAGTAGAAAACGGGAACGCCTTCGACCGTGATTACATTATTTTCGCCGCTGAGCAAGTGCTCGTGATCGACAATGGGAACGTTGTTCGCATCGACCTCCGGCAGCCCGGTTGCCGGATTTACCGCTGGCACTTGCGTGTCTTCATAGACGAGCTGGCCCGATTTGAATTCGTACGTCGGAATTCCCAAGCGGCTGGTCGTGAAGCTGGCGTTATCTGCAACGTACCGATTACTAGCCACTTGGCGCAGCACATCGGCTTTCACACGCACTAAGCCCTGCACGCGAGGGATGGGCGATAGCACCTCAGCATCCAAAATCACGCCAGTTCGCTGCGTGACGTTGTAGTACATGGCCTTGGCTTGCACGATGCGATCGCCTTCGCGAAAGACGATATTGCCTTCCATGTAGAGCTCGATCATCCGATTGTTCGCCGGATCCGGCTGCCCGCTGAGGTTGAGTGGCTGCGTCCCACTGGCCCAGATGACCATGCGATCGGTGGAGACGTCGATCGTGCCCGTTACGCCGAACTGTGCGGCAGATTCGGGCAAACCTGAAATAATGAGTGTTACACCGCGTTCGATCGTTGCTACCGTCTCATTCGCGGCAGCATTCGGCTCCGCCCTGAATTCGAACGGAACGTTGCTACGCTGCAGGACCTGCAAGCTCGTGGCCGGCGCAGCGATGGTTTCCGGCGGCACGACCGTTTCGAACTGCGTGCGTTGCAGTGCGCCCGCCGGCGGCGAAAGCACTGCCTTCGCGTGTTGATAGATGGGCGGCTTGACGGTTGGTTCCAAGCCAGGCTTCGGGATTTGGACTTCCGGAACGCTATTTGAGTACAGCCGGCCAAACCAGTTCTTATCTTCGAGTCGAGCGATCTTCGTGGGCGAAGTAACCGACGCAGAAACGGCGATTGCGGTGGATGCCGCGGTGTATTCGATCGCCACATCGCCCTCAAGGTACGCAATCACTTTGTGCGAAGTGCCACCATCGGGCACGGTTCGATCGATCCAGAGTGCCGCTTCTTTGCTCGTGGCGCGAGTGGCCTTGTTCAATGCGGCAATCGCCTTGCAGCAACCACACATCGTAGGATCCTTCAACCCAATGCTGTCCGCTCTGCGCGTTGACAACGATTGGCGAACGTGGATCGGCCTGCGGCAAATCGATTTGTGCCAGCAGGGAGTGCGTCTGCAGCGCCGCGAACACCAAGGTCACCACTTTGACGATTGCGACGCCTCGCGCGCAGTCTTCCAGCATGATCGCGCAGCCGATGCTGCGCGCAGCCGGGAAGCCGCACACGTTGAGCGGTAAGACGCACGATTTTGAAAAGCGTTCCTTCGACAAGCGCGAGCGCGACGAAAAGACGAGAACCCGGCCGAGGTGCAATCGATGCGCCTCCGGGAATCGTTCTCCGCCGTGCCGCGAAGGCACGAACTAAAAACAGCGAACCGAGAAAAGACGAAAACCCTTGCGAGATGAGACTTTACCCTGGCAAGAGCGGGGCGGATTATAGAGGCGATTTCAGAACCGGGTCAAGGCAAGAAAGGGTACGCTTCCATTGTCGCAACTCTTTTCTCTGAAATGATTTAAGTTTCGATCGCTACGCGGATTCAATCGTCGAGACATGCCTGCACCGCATTTACCCCCGAATCTCGGCGAGCCGCGTCAAACTTACAATGTCGTGCGATCTGGAATGCAGCATTCAAAATTCAAACGTCGCATAGAGCAGAAGATTGATTCCAATTCGCTCTGCGTCGTCGCGAATGTAACCATCGCATTCCAGCGAATCGTGCTTTTCCAGCGCGCAGCTCAGATCGTACGGCGAGAAGATGACCGCGTACCGATCGCCAATTTTTAGTCCTTCAAGTTCAGGTGGACCTTTGCGCAATCGGGCTTTCAGCGGCGCTTCGCCGCCGGCAGCTTGCGGTTCGCGTCGGCTTACTTGCGATAGATCATAGCCACCGAATTCGCGAGAGAGCATCGGATGCGTTGCCGGAATGGGTTCGAGTTTCAAGCCTTGATCGGCCATCAGCTCGTTTATTTCGCGCCGGAATGCGTCGGTGAAGTCGCGGCTCGCGCAAATGGAATCCGCAATGATGGTGCCACGTTCCAAATACTTGCGTAATTGCTTCCGCTCGGCATCGGTCAAACGGAAATTCGTGCGACCGTGCATGAATAGCACGTCGTAGTTGAATAAGTCTGGATCCGTAAATTTGACCTGCCGTTGCTCACTGCTGAACCGTGATTTGGTTTCCCGAGATGCCGCCCGCATCAAACTGGCCAGCGCGCCGGGCGCGGCATCGCATCCGCCGGGATGACGCACGTTCGCGACATAACGCTTGCCGCGCTCGAACGTGTCTTCATCTTTCTTGGGCGCATCGGGAATATTGAAGGTCTCATCTTTACTTTTCAGTTCACGATTCGTGGCGTACGCCAAAACGTTGATGCCCATCGATTGCGCGGCCTTAATTTGTTCCTGCAATTTCGGCGGCGGTGTTCGATCGCGCCCGGAGGAAACTTCCCAATAGCATGAGAGTCCATGCGGCAGATCTTTGTGCTGGGCCTCGGGCGGAGCTACGTACACAACGCTGGTGCGGCAGCCATAATCGACAGCCCAGAGATTTGGCCGCAGTGCTGGTCGCACCAATTCCTCCGCGGACCAAATCGGATGCTCCGGCGGCAGCGGTTTCAACCGATACTCCGGTTCGTCGAACACTTTGTCCATCAGCGCGAAAGCTCTTGTCAAAACCGTTATTTCCGCAGCATGCTTCGGCAAAGATGAAACCGCCGCGATCGATGTAGTCTCGCAGTTTTCGCGCGTTATCAAGAGACGGCGCCGCCACGCTGCCGCTGATGTAGAGCACGGGCGTCTGCAAAAGGTCGTCCACGTCTGCGCCTTCCAAATCCAGAATTTGCCAGGAAAGGCCCAGCGGAAATTCCTTCTTCCACTTGTTTTCGACGTAGTTCGTGAGGTTTGCAATGTCGGCTCGGTGCCGGGTCCAATCATCCCCTTCGCCAAATTTCGCTTTGGAGATCAGCACCGGTCGGCGACCTTTGGCCAAAAATAGCAGCGCAAAACTGGTGCCAATTTGCGGATTCGATTCCGTGTGGTTATCACCCTTCCAATAACCGGCCAACGGATCTTGCCGCGCGATAAGCGTTTCGGCGCCCATGCGATACCAATCGTAGCGCTTGAAATCGCGGCTGCTGAAGAATCGATGCGATGTCATCCGCCCGACGCGCTCAATGCCGTACAAGTAATACATCATCCAGCCAGCAGCCGAGCCGGGATTGGCTTGCAACGTGAAGTTGTTTCCCAGCCAGGCCAGACCGTTGTCCATGGCGCGCACGGCAGGGTTGTCTTGATGAGCGCCGCAACACTTTAAATCGTTCCCAACAATTTCCGCATCGCCGGCACTGGCGCGCAGCGACGCGATGTAAACAGATGTTACTCCCGCGCAGGTCATGCTACCGGTTCCTGGCGACGAACCATTTGGCAGCACGAAGTAGCCCCACGAACCGTCGTTGTTTTGCGAACTGAGCCACGACGTAAGTGCTCGTTCCCAAACGCGCGGCGAAACCGGCACGCCAGCGCGCTCTGCTTCATGAAGCGCGAGCATGGCGAACTGCGTATTGGAGCGATCGCCACCGCTAATCTGCGGACTGTACGACCAGGTGCCGCTGCGTGGACCGCCCGTATTTTGTAGATCTTCCAGCCACTTGACGTTCCGGCCGATCAAGTTGGCGTAGCGATTTGGCTCGGCCATGCACCAAACCATCGTCTGCAGCGAAACCACGTACGTCTTGTCCGGCTCAATTTTTTCAATGTACTGCAGCGCGCGTTGCAGATCTGGATCATTCAGTGGCACGCCGGCGTTTAACAGCGCTAGCGAACAAAGACACGTAACGCCGCCTGGAAAGCCCGTTTGTTCGGGCCAAGAGCCGTCCTGATTCTGCGTGCGCTTGAGAAAGGCGACCCCGCGTTCAATTGCAGAGCGGACCTGTTCAGCCGTTACTTCGCCGCGGTCTTCCCCGAGAGAAGGCCGGGCCAGCAGCACAACCGCTACGATTAGAATAAGCATCCACGCCAGCGAGCGCGTCATTGAATGGCATCCTTTACATAGGGCTGTGGCGTTACACAACCATTGTAGACTCTTGAACTTATGGCTTCAAGAAAGCATGCGCGTGCGTTGCTCCGCCCGCCCATCGGTTATACGATGAAAGAATGAGCGCGGTACGACCGCAAACTCGTCAAGGAAAGCAGGAACAGATGCCGAGTGATCCAAGCGTTACCGCCGGCCCGCCGCCCATCACCCAGAGCGGGAAACCGCGCAGCTTAGGCGACATCCTCCAGGAGTTTAGTCAGCATCGCCGGGTGATGCAGGAGGAATTGCAGAAAATTATCGTCGGACAGAACGACGTGATCGAACAAATGTTCGCTGCCATCTTCACACGCGGCCACTGCCTGCTCGAAGGCGTTCCGGGCCTGGCGAAAACGCTGATGGTGAGCACCGTCGCCCGAATTCTCGATGTGCAATTTAAACGCATCCAATTCACGCCCGACCTTATGCCCAGCGACATAACGGGCACAAACGTCTTGGAAGAAGACGAGAATGGGCGGCGGAATTTTCGCTTTGTCGACGGTCCGATTTTTACGAACATCCTGCTGGCTGACGAAGTAAATCGCACACCGCCGAAGACGCAGGCCGCGCTCTTGCAAGCGATGCAAGAGCGCGAAGTCTCGATCGGCCAAATTACGCATCCGCTGCCGGAGCCGTTCTTCGTTATCGCCACACAAAACCCGATCGAGCAAGAAGGCACCTATCCGCTGCCTGAAGCACAGCTCGATCGTTTCATGTTCAATATTAAGGTCGACTATCCGAGTGCATCGGAAGAAGAGCAGATCTTGAGTTTCACCACGCGCAACGAAAAACCGGAATGCCGCAAAGTGCTTTCCGGCCGCGCAATTGTGAACCTGCAAAAACTAGTGGGCAGTGTGGCGGTGAGCGAGTACATCGTGAAATACGTAGCTCGACTGGTTCGCGCCACCCGGCCGAAAGATCCATCGGCCCCGCAATTTGTTCGCGATCTTGTCGATTGGGGCGCCGGTCCCCGCGCCGGCCAATTCTTGATTCACGGCGGCAAAGCGCTGGCAGCCATGGATGGCCGGTTCAGTGTGGCCATTGAAGATGTCAAGAAGATTGCGATCCCCGTGCTGCGGCACCGCATTTCCACAAACTTCCAGGCCCAGGCCGAGGGCATGTCGAGCGAAGCTGTTGTTCAGCGGCTGCTCAAAGAAATTCCCGAACCGGAAATTCCCAAGTTCGAGAAGCGGTAGAGGCAGCTTGGCGCCGGACGCACGTCTCGATGTCTACGGTTGAAAAATATCTGAAGCCGGAGGTAATCCGCCAGATTTCCCGGCTCGATTTGCGCGCGCAATTCATCGTTCGCGGCTTCTTGCAGGGGCTGCATTCCAGCCCCTTTCACGGGTTCTCCGTCGAATTCAGCGAGCACCGGAAATACACCGCGGGCGACGATCCCGACGATATCGACTGGCTTGTCTACGCCAAGACCGACAAGTATTACATCAAGAAATTCGAAGCGGAAACCAACATCACTGGCTACCTGGTCATGGATCTTAGCCAGTCGATGGGCTACACGTTCCGCCAGGAGCTTACGAAATTTGAATACGGCATTTGTCTCGCTGCTGCGCTGTGCTGGCTGATGGTGCACCAACAAGACCCGGTCGGGTTGATCACCTTCGACGAGCAAATTCGCGAAAGTTTACCGGCAAAGAGCAAACGCACGCAAATTGGCCATGTGCTCTCGCTCTTGGCGAAATTAGAGCCGAAAGGCAAGACCGACATCGCTCGCAGTCTGACGCAGATCGCCGCCATGCTCAAGCACCGGAGTTTGGTCATGCTCTTCAGCGATCTACTGACCGACCCCGAGCCGGTTTTGCAGTCGCTGCGCCGACTGCGGCATCGTGGTCATGACGTTATCATTTTCCACATACTGGATGAGGCCGAAGTCACCTTTCCATTCGGCGGCGTGGTGGAGTTTGAAGAGCCGGAATCGCGCGATCGGCTGCAAGTGGATGCCGATCATTTTCAGGCCGATTATTTGGAATCGATTCGCGAATTCCGCAATTTTTACCGCCGTAATTGCTTCCAGGCCGGGATCGATTACGTACCCATTGATACCAGCATGCAGTTCGATCGTGCGCTCACCGAATATCTGCTGAGCCGTCGAAATCGGTATTGAACGAGCAGGCTGTAGCCAGCCGCTAGCCATGACCTTAACTTTCCTCACCCCCTTGATGCTCGCCGGAGCCGTGCTGATTGCGGCGCCAATCATTTTGCATCTGGTCATGAGGCAGCAGCCAAAGCACTTGCTGTTTCCCGCGCTGCGATTCATTCAGCAGCGGAACGACGCCAACAAACGCCGGCTAAAACTGCGGCACCTTCTGCTGCTGCTTCTGCGCTGCGGAGCGATCGTGTTTTTGGCGCTGGCGATGTCGCGGCCCACGGTGCAATCGGCCGGATTTCTCGGCGATCAGGAAGCGCCGATCGCCGCAGCCCTCGTTTTCGACACATCCCCACGATTGCAATATCGGCATCAAAACCAAACCCGTCTGGAAGTGTCGCAGGAAGTCGCGAACCGCGTCATGGCCAAGTTGCCACCGGAGAGCGAGGTAGCGGTGATCGATTCCAAAACCACCGCCCCGGCTTTTTCCATCGATGCGGCGGTCGCCAAACAAAAAATCTCGCGGCTCGCGGCATCAGCAGCCGCCAGGCCATTGCCGGAAGTCTGCGAAGATGCCCTGCGACTCGTCAGCGAAAACAGCAAAGCGCGCAAAGAAGTTTACGTATTCACCGATTTAAGCCGTGTCGCGTGGTCCTCTGAATCGGCTGCGCGGCTGCGCACGAAGTTGGCGGAGAAGACCGATGTCGCCTGCTATGTCATCGACGTCGGCGTCGACGAACCGCGTAACGTTGCCCTCGGAGATCTGCGCCTGGCGGCCGAATCGCTCGCGAAAAACTCTCCGCTGCGGCTGGAAACCGATTTACAGGCAGTCGGGCCAGTTGGCGATGACCAATCGGTGGTGCTCGACTTGATCGACACCTCCGGACAGCCACAACGCCGGGCGCAAACCGCAGTCAAAGCCACGGCCGACGCTACGCAACCTGTCGAATTTCCGGAAATCGCAGGCTTAGATCTCGGCACCCATCAAGGCATTGTTCGACTCGTTGGCGAAGATAGTTTGCCGGCCGACGATGTCCGGTACCTCACCGTAAATGTGCGCTCGCCGTGGAAGGTGCTGGTTGTGGCGAACCGGCCCACCGAGCGGCACGCCGTGTTTCTGAAAGAAGCCATCGCGCCCACCGTGTTCAAGCGGAGCGGGCAGGCACGGTTCGATTGCGATGTCGCTTCGTTCGATGACCTCGCGAAAAAGTCGCTCGACGATTACGCCGCGGTCTGCTTACTCGATCCGCCACCGCTGAACGAAACCACCTGGCAGTCGCTTGCAAACTTTGCGGAGCATGGCGGCGGCTTGGGCATTTGGCTGGGACGCAACGCACAGCCAAAAGGCCGGCCGGTGGACGATTTCAATTCGCCGGCTGCCCTCAAAGTGATGCCTGGGAAGCTCGCCCGGCTTTGGCGGCGACAAGATGCTTTCCTTGCGCCGCAAGATTATCAGCATCCGCTACTGACGATATTTCGCAGTATCACCAGCGGCGTGCCCTGGGCCGATTTTCCAGTCTACACGCACTGGCAACTCAGCGATTTGCCTCAAGGCGTGAACACCGTCGTGCCCTACAGCAATGGCGAAGCGGCAATTTTGGAGCGCGATCTGGGCAAAGGCCGCGTGCTCGTATTCACCACGCCAATTTCCGATGAACTCACGCAGTCCGACGGCTCGCCGAACCCCGACCTTTGGAACCTGCTCACGGTCGGCAGCGGAGCCTGGCCGTTCATGATGCTTGCCAACGGAACCGCGCTGTATCTGGTGGGCAGTGGCGAGGAACGATTCAATTACGAAACCGGCGAAACCGTCATGATCCCGCTACCGGAAGAGCAGCGACAACTTGTCTTTTCACTGCGCACGCCGGAGGGTGAGGAATTTCCACAATCGGTCGATCCCAAAACCGGCGCTATCACCATTACCACCACCAATACGCCGGGCAATTACGAACTGCGTTCTGGCGGCACGCAAGGTGGCGTGCGGCGCGGCTTCAGCGTCAACATTCCTGCGGCCAGTACAAATTTGACGCGCATGTCGGGCGACGAATTCACGGAGTTGCTGGGCAAAGATCGCTTCCGGCTGTCGCGCGGTCGCGATGAAATCGAGCGCGATGTGAACTTGGGCCGCACCGGACGCGAGATGTATCCGCTTCTGATTTTGCTCGTAGCGATCGCGCTTGGCCTGGAACATGTGCTCGCCAACAAGTTTTATCGTCGCGATCCTGAAAGTGAAAAACCGGCGCGGATTTCATTCGCCGTCGACCGAGCTGCTCTTCCGCCGAAGCGAGAACACGAGCCGGCAATTTCAGCTTAAATCAAAACAACCACTCAGACACGGAAAGCAAAAGGGCTTATAAGGAAGCCATGAAGCCAGGAACGAAAAATTAAATTTGTAGGATACAAATTGAAGGCGTCTTTTCCTGGTTTCCTGGCTTCCTTATTAATTTTGCCTTCTCCGTGCCTCCGCGTTTCCGTGGTGAAAAACACGTATGAATGGCTGGCACTTTAATCCGGTTGGCAGTTATCCGCTGGTGATCGCGGCGTCGGCGGTGCTGCTGGCGGTGCTGATGCTCACCGGGCGAGAATTCCGGCGAATGAAACCTGCTCGCCGCTGGACGCTCATCGGTCTGCGGATCGCAGTCTTTCTGTTCATCATCGCCGCCATGTTGCGTCCCACTCGGGTTTACACGGAAATCCGTCAGCGGCCGGCCACGCTCATCGTCCTCGTCGATCGTTCGAAAAGCATGCAAACGGCCGACGCATTTGGCGATCGAACCCGCTGGGACGCACTGCGTGAAACCATCGCCGAGTCGACGCCGCAGCTGGCCGACA
Organism: Pirellulales bacterium; assembly: GCA_963773875.1. Taxonomy (GTDB): domain Bacteria; phylum Planctomycetota; class Planctomycetia; order Pirellulales; family JADZDJ01; genus CAVTYH01. The sequence goes on along the minus strand of CAVZCV010000021.1, from coordinate 218,715 downwards.
TGGGCGAAAATGTGGAAGTGAAAGTTTACGGCTTCGATCGCGACGTTGTGCCCGTCGATTTTACCGCCGGCAAACTCGACCTCGGAAAATCGGCCGATGGCAAACAAACTGCCATTGGTGCGGCTTTGGAAGAAGTGCTGAAGCGCGAAACCGGCAAGCGGCTTGCGGGCATCATTTTGCTGTCCGACGGTGCGCAGCAGGCCTACGCACCTCGCGATGAACAACCGCAAATTCCCGCACGCCGCATCAACGAATTGCTGACGCCGCTGTTTACCGTTTCGTTCGGACAAGATCGTTCGGCCACGCAATCACGCGATGTGGCCGTGACCGACCTTGTTGTGAATCCGAGCGTGTTTGTGAAAAACGATCTGAGCATCTCTGGCACGGCACGTATCAGCGGCCTGGTGAATCAAAACATCCCGTTGCAGGTTTTATTCGAAACCGCGCCGGGCAAAATGGAAATCGTTGCCTCGACAGAACTGCGAGCCAAACAAAATGGCGAGCAAATCAAGTTCGATTTGAACTATGTTCCCAAGGCGCCGGGCGAGCGGAAACTGACTGTCAAAGCCGATGCCGCAGCCAGGCGAGCGAATCACGACCAACAATGAACTCAGCACATTCGTGAACGTGCTCGATGGCGGATTGAACGTGCTGTATCTCGAAGGCGAGCCGCGTGCGGAACAGAAGTTTATACGCCGTTCGTTGGCGACGTCGCCCGATATCAAAGTCGATTTCGAGTGGGAACGCGACCGAGATAGTTGGCCAAAAGATTTCGCCGATAAGTTCCAGCCAGGCCGATATAACGTGTACATCCTCGGCGATTTGGACTCCTCGGTCTTCAAAACTGAAGATTTGCGACGGCTGCGCGACGCGGTGAACCAAGGTGCGGGGCTCATCATGCTGGGTGGGTTTCACAGCTTTTGGCCCGGGGGTTATCAGAAAACGCCGCTGGCCGATGTGTTGCCGCTCGAGGCCAGGCCCGTCGATCAGCTTTCGCGACAAGATTTCGACGCCAAGATTCGCGAAGATTTGCATCTCAAGCCGGTGCCGCTGCCCGATGGTTTTGGACCCGGCAAGACAGGCATCAAAATGCTGCCCGATCCGCGGTTTGGGTATGAAGCGCCGATGCGTTTGGGAACTCGCGAGCAAAATCGCCAGGCCTGGGAGAAACTGCCGCCGCTGGAAGGCGCCAACAAATTCGAAGCCCTCAAGCCGGCGGCGCGGCCACTGGCGGTGACCGGCGATGGCAAGCCGTTGCTGGTCGCATCGGAGCCGGGGAATGGCCGCGTGCTGGCGTTCGCCGGCGACACCACCTGGCACTGGGTAATGCAGGGATTCGAAAACGAACACAAGAGATTCTGGCGTCAGGTCGTGCTGTGGCTGGCCAAGAAAGATGAATCCGATGAGCAAAAAGTTTGGATCAAGCTGCAGCAGCGCAGGTTCTCGCCCGGCGCCAAAATCGAATTCACTTGTGGAGCACACAACATCGGAGGGACAGCCAATACCCGGGGCCGCGCTCACCGCAACGTTAGTCAGCGCCGACGGCAAGCGGCGTCCGGTTCCGCTCAATCGGCAAGGCGACCAATTCGGCGGCCAACTTCGCGATATCGTTGATCCAGGCGATTACTCCATCGCCATCTCCGCCAGCACCGGCGGCGCAATCATCGGAGAAACGCGCGCCAGATTCATCGTGTTCGAACAGGATTTGGAATTGGAAAATGCCGCAGCCCGTCCGGAATTGATGGCCAGCCTGGCCAAATTAACTTCCGCCAGCGGCGGCGAAGCGGTTGCACCGGAACAATTGCCCGCACTGCTCAAACGCATTAAAGAGCAAAAACGCGACCGCGAAGTAGCGACCGAAACGAAATACACCCCGTGGGACAGCCCGCCATTTTTCTTGATCGTCGTGGCGCTGCTATGCGTGGAATGGTATTTGCGCAAACGCTGGGGCTGGGTGTGAAAGCGTGTTGAGCGCTTAGCCCAATTTAGCCCCCGGCGGGCCGCCGGGGGAACTCGGTGCACGAAGCAATCGCTCCCGGTCAATTTCTCACGGAAGTACAAATAAAATCTTGCACTCCGTTGCGTGCAGCTTTTCTCACGTGCCTTCGTACTCACCACGCCGGGCGTTCCGGCTTCTTGCCAAAAAGCTTCCATAACCGCGAAAATGTGCCCTTTCATCTTGCCGGTTCGTATTTTGCGAACTAAAATTGGACGCAGCGCCGATTGAAGGAATAGCTACGGATGCGAATTATCTCCAAAAGTCGGCTGCGAGAGTTTTGGCAAACCCCAGGGCACAAAGACGCCGAGGGGCCGCTGCGTGCCTGGCACACCCATGTCAGCAATAAATCCGTGTCGTGGCGTTCTTGGGGAGATGTCAAACAGGTTTTCGCTAGTGCAAGCCTTATCGGCGATTGCGTGGTATTCAATATCGGTGGGAATAAGTATCGCCTTGTCACTCGAATTCTTTACGCCAGCCAGAAAGTGTTCATTCTCAGGTCCTGACGCACCGCCAATACGATGACGACAAATGGAAAGCGGAGTGTGGATGCTTCTCCCCACCACCTCGGATATCACGGCAGAGAATCGAAAAACGGAAAGGACGGTGACTCGTGGCCACAATCTCGCGCTTCACAGGAAAATCTCGCGGTGCGTATTTGTTGCTCGTGCGAGCCTTTCCGCTGGCTTCCATTCGTTCCGAAAGTCATCTTTACCAGGCGCAGCAAGTCATGGACCGGTTATTGGCCAAGGGCAAGCTAGCCGCTGGCGAAGAGATGTATCTGAACGCGCTGGCCGATCTAGTGGGGGTCTACGAAGATCAGCACCACCGCATCGAGCCCGCTTCCGATGCCGATCTGCTGCGTCATTTGATGGACGCCCGCGGCATTAACCAGATTCAGTTACATCGCCAAACCGAAATCCCCAAATCGACGATCTCGGAAATCCTCTCCGGCAAGAAACCGTTCAGTCGCACCATCATTCGCACCTTGGCCGACTACTTCCACATCAGCCCCGGTGTGCTGGCGGCGAATCTATGATTTCGTGTGGAATCGGCTCCGCCCAATCCTTGGAGGCTTGGCATGGGCATCTTGGCGATCGGCGCCGATGAGCGCGTGGCCGGAGTAGAATTTACCGCCGACTGCTTGAGCGTTTCGCTCATGGACGGCCGCACGATCAGTGTGCCGCTGGCTTGGTATCCGCGCCTCCTGAAAGCCACGCCCCACGAGCGTGCCCACTGGCAAATTGCCGGCAGCGGTTACGGCATCCACTGGCCCGACATCGACGAAGACCTTTCGACCGAAGGCCTCCTCCGCGGCGCACCGGATCCCGGCGCGACACACAAAGCGTAACCAGCGCTCCACAAATCCGAGTCGCCCGGCCGCTCGTTCGAGTTGTAGGCCACTGGTTTTTGACTGCCGGCGAAACTTTCCTACCTAAACTCTGCATTACACGCTCTGTCCGCCACTTGGGCAACTTGCCCGGGTTACTCTCTTCGGCGCCGAGGCCTCGGCACTGGGCAAAAAATCTTTTTCGGGTGGCCCACAAATCCTCTTGACCTTGCATCGCATGTACAGTAATATATGCATGATCCAGATAGCCGGCAAGTGAGTTTACCAAAATACGATAAAAACTGCGGCACTGCGGGAGTTTAGCGGGGTTATTTCAGTGCGCGGAGCGGGCAATAAAATGATGCAAACAGGTCGAGAATTATCGAGTGGATTGCAGGTGGAGCGAGGCGCGTTATGGCAATTGGCGCGTCCATCGATGACGCAGAAATCGCGGGATTTGCGCAATCGCCGGGGGCGGAGAGTGAAATTACTGCGAAATAACTCCGGGTCAAAATACGAGAATCTCTCGGGAAAATCGCGAATTCGCGCTGGAGTTATTTCACTCTGCAATCGCGTAAGCGAGTTGGCGATGCGGTGGATCGCAATTTCTTCGAGAAAAGCGCGCGTTGGCCGCGTCGGAATTTCATACCTGCTTCGCACACGCGCGAAACGCGTCGGGAAAAGCAGCCTTTTGCGAAAATTAGCGATTGAAAAAACGACGGTCGGTTTGGACCTCCGATCAGAGCCGATCGGTCCATTCATGCCGACTGTATTTTTCGTCGGCCAACTGCGCAGTCAGTTCGCGAGGCCAGTCGAACATGGGTCGGCGAGCATCGAACGCGGCGGTCAGTGCTTCTCGCAATACCGCGGCGTCGGCGGGGAAGTTTGTCAGGAAGTCGTCATGGCTGCGCCGCTGGCGGTACTCAGGCTGGCGCGCGGGCAGTTTGAGGAAGCGGCTCATCTCGTAAATCGGAAACTGGTACAGCAGCGTGCCGTGGTACAGGAGAAAATGCGATTTGCAGCGCAGGCTGTTGCCAGAGAATTTGCGATTCTCCATTGCCAGATCGCTCGTGCCGGCTCTCGCTACAACGCCACTGCGGGGCAAGCCAGCAGTGGCACTCCAAGCACACGGAACACTGGCGGAGCCAGTGGCGCCCTGCGGCGTGCGATTCAACGCTGCCGCGATCGAGTCCAACACGAACTCGTGGGCGCGGTCGATCGATCGCAGCTCCGGTCGCCGCGCGTAGCTCAACACGACGGCGTACATCAAGCATCCAGGGCCGGTGAGAATGGTTGTGCCGCCACTGACTCGCCGCAAAACTGGCACGCCATGCTCCCGGCATGCATCAAGATCTACTTCATGGGCCAGCCGCGTGGAGCTGCCAGCGACGACCATCAGCGATTGCGGCTCCCAGAGGCGGAGCACTTCATCTGTGCCCGCATCGGAAGCATCGCTAGTGCGATGTTGCGCAGTGTCCAAAAGCGCTTCATCCAGAGCCAGATTTTTCGCGGGCGAATCGAGGGTGAGATCGAGCAAGTGCATGTTGACGTTCGGCCGCTGCTCTCTAGACTAAAGCGTTCTCACACACACTGGTTTTCAGCGCATTCGATGTCCGACACGCCACGCACTCCTGGTTCGATCTCCGCCGAAAATGCCTTGCCGCCAATCGAGCCGCCCAGCGCCGGCTTTCTCGTGCAACTATTTGTCATTCCCGGAGTCATCGTGGCCATTATTGTCGTCGTGTGGCTGTTGTTCCACTGGCTGGCCTCGATGGGCAACGATCCGCGCGAGTACATCAAGAAGTTGCGCGGGAACAGCGAAGTGCGCTGGCAGGCGGCCGTCAACCTTGCCGGAGCTTTACAGGGGGAAGCTGGCGAAGAGATTAAACATGACGGCGCCGTCGCCGCGGACTTGGGCCAAATTCTCGAAGATGAAATTGCCGGTGGCAGCATGGAGGAGCGGCCGATCAACTTGCGAATTTACCTGTGCCGCGCATTGGGCGAGTTCAAGGTGCCGCAGGCGTTGCCGCCGCTACTGGATGCAGCGAAAACCCAGCGCGACGAAAAGGAAATTGACGTTCGCCGCTCCGCGGTGCATGGCCTCGCAGCCCTGACGGCAAACTTGAAGCAAACCGAGGCCTCGTGGGATAAAGCCGCTGCGATTGCCGCACTAATTGACGCTTCAAAATCAGACAATCCCGATTTGCGCCTGAATCGGCATTCGCCTTGGGCCTATTCGACGACCCGCAGGCGTTGAAACGTCTGGATGCGCTGCTCGACGACTCGCATCCGGATGCGCGATTCGATGCTGCGATTGGATTGGCCCGCCACGGCAATGTCGACGCGCTGCCGGTTTTGCGCGAAATGCTGGACACCGATCAAACGCTATCGACGCGCGAAGAGCGGCCCGAACATCGGGCGGAAAAAGCGAAGATGGTCAATGTGAACGGCCTGCGTGCGATTGCGGAACTGGCTCGCACGAATCCACAAGCAGATCTATCGAGTGTGGAGCCGGCGGTGGAGAAACTGGCGAAATCAAATCTTGTAGAAGTCAAACAAACGGCACTCGAAGTTCGCCGCATATTGCAGCAGCAAAACGGCCAGCAACGAGCCGAAGCGCCCAATTAACGGAGATCAATTCATGGCTGCATCGCAAGCGGAAGTCGTTGAGCTGCTCAAGACCGCGTATTCAATGGAACTGGAAACCGTGATGAATTACATCGCTAACAGCACAAACCTGGATGGCGTGCGAGCGGAGGAGATTAAGAAATCGTTGGCTGCTGACATCACTGCAGAGATCGGCCACGCTACGCAGTTGGCGCAGCGCATTAAACAGATCGGCGGTTTGGTGCCAGGGTCAATGGGTGTGAAGCTTGGAAACCAAAAACAGCCTGGCGCCGATACGACTGATGTGATTGGCGTCATTGAAGCCGTGATTGAAGCCGAGCAAGCGGCCTGCAACCAATACAAGAAAATCATCAAGGCCACCGAAGGCGAAGATTATGTAACGCAAGATATGTGCGTCACGCTGCTCGGCGACGAAGAAGAACACTTGATTTTGTTCAAAGGATTTTTGAAGGAATACAAAAAGAACTGAAATTTGAAACGCAAAACTCAAAGCGCGAACGCCGTTTGCGATTGCGAACTTTGAACTGCGTGCAATCGATGCCGAGATCCACTGTAAATCTTTCAAGGTTACGAAGGGGGCGAATTGCTTAAAGCTGCGGATTGAATGTTTATTTTTCGCATCATTGTTAAGATTTGCCGGTTAGATAGAGTTCGGTCGCAAGCTTGCCAGGCGACGTAACTTATGAGGCGGACCGGGTTTGCGGCGTCGGTCGGGTCGGAGCGGAACTTCAAAAAATTTCGAATCGCACAAGTCTTTCCAGCCACTCATGTTGCGGCGCGACTTTTGCTTTTCAGATTTGCACCGCGCACATCTGTCCGCCAAATTCGTGTATGAGCTGCGCGCGTGGCGCCAAGACGTGCTTCGGCGGCTGACGCAAAGCAACTCGCTGCAGCGCAACCCGGAAAACACCGCATTTTGACCCGAATACTCGCTGAGAGTGACCCATGAAATCGATCGTCGTTTTTTCAACGTTGTCGATCGCCGCGATGGTGTGTGCGATCCGTTCATCGGCCGATGCTTGCGACAGTTGCGGAGCGCCGGTCGCTTGCCAGACGTATCGCCTCGTCTGTCAGACCGTTTACGACGAGCGACAAGTCACGGCGTTCCGCATTGATAGGGAAACGGTTTACGAAGATCGGAGGGTTACCTCCTATCGGCCTGTAGTTGAAACGCAACTCCGCGAGCGCCGCTATACCGTTGCTAAGCCGATCTATGAAACCGCAGAGCGCGAGGAACGCTACACGGTGATGAAGCCGGTTTATGAAACGCAAATTCAAGACTGCAGTTACAACCGTGTTCGCGATGTGATGGAAACAAGCGAACGCGAAGAACGATATATCGTCAACCGTCCGGTCTATGAAACGAGCGAGCGCGAAGATCGCTACATTGTGCGTAAGCCGGTGATGGAGACGGCCGAACGCGATCAGTACAGCACGGTCTGCGAGCCGCAAACCACGTATTGCACTCGCTACGCCGATCGCGGCGGGTGGCAAGAATATCAGGTCTGCAAGCCGGGACCGATTTTCAATCAATCGTTCTGCGTTCCAAGTTCCTGCACTGTTGATCCGTGTACGGGGCTCTCGACTTACATTCCTGCGCGAATGGGAGTGCAACAAGTGCAAGGCCCTTCGACCATGGAAGTGAACCGTGTCTGGCGGCCAAACATCGTGGCAGAGCAAATTCCGCAGACGACGTATGTCCAAAAGGTGGTTGTTCAAAAGGTGCCCGTACAAGTTTGCCGGTATGTCGATCAAGAAGTTGTGCAGAAAACGCCTGTCACTCGTTTGCCGAGTGGTGCAAGAAGAGCAAGTGCGCAAGGTGCCGGTAACTGTTTGCCGTCAGGTCATCGAACGCGTCGAAAATAAAGTTCCGATTCAAGTTTGTAAAATGATGGCTGAAGAACAGGTTCGGAAGGTTCCGGTGACAACATGCAAAATGGTCAACGAAGAGCACGTTGAACAAATTCCCGTCCAAGTTTGTAAAACAGTTGCAGTCGAGGAAACCGTTCGAATTCCGCGCTGCGTGGAAAAGCGAGTTCCTATCACGTACACGTACCGAGTTCCGCGGACCGTTGTGATGCGTGTGCCACTCGATCCATGCAGCGGGGCACCGCTGGCTGCTGTGACCACGATGCCAATGGTTCCGACCTCGATTCCGATGACGACGTCAGCTCCGTCGGCAATTGGTTTGCCGAGCCAAACGTTCGCGCCCAACGGCGGCATTTCACAGCCATCCATTAACAATGGCGGCAGTTCGACCAACCAAACCCAGCAAGGCACGTCGTCGGTAAAAAAGGAGCCCACCCCGGCGGAAAGCCAGGATAAGTCGGGTGGCTCGATTGAAAGCGGCAACGGTGGAGCGAACTCCACAACCGATGCGGCTGGGAAAACACCGAAAGACGAGAAGTCGACGGGCGCTGGCGGGGAAACGGACAAGCTGAAAGCGCCGGCCATCAGCCCCGATCAGAACGTTCCATCGCCGCCGGCAGGTAACTCAAAATCGGGCTCGCCGGAGAATAAAACGCCGGCTTCGGAATCGAGCGGACCGATGCAAAACTACAACCCGTTCCGCGGAAACAGCACGTAACTGATCATGCTACCTTGACTTACCGCCACGGATTCTGTCGCGCACTTGTGAGCGATCTTCGGCGAAAGTATAGTACCGCATGTGCAGCCTAATCTTGTGCTACCCGGCGCAAGAGCGGGGAACCCAACGAGTCCCGGTAAATCGGGATTCCAGATTGGTCTTGGCCAATCGAGGGGCGCAGATTCGTTGTCGCCTGTTAAAGCCAAGCGGCGTGAATCGGGGCACTTTCAAGCCCTAGCCCGTCAGCTAACCTCGCCGGCCAGTTCGGGTGTGTTGCCCGAACTCTGTTGAAAGGCACCTCTCACCAATGGCCGTGTTTGCATGTTGCGTGCTATATCACGCGGAACATGCGCATTCGAAGTGATCTGTTGTCGCAACCAGCACAACGCTCTTCGCTCCAACCCATGCCATTGTGCGACTGAACCCCTGATGGTTTTTACGCGGGACGGTTGATCCCGACTTGTATGTCATCGCCATTGGATTCGAGCGGCTCTTGGTCGGGCCGAAAAATTGGTCGCGCTGCGCAAGTTGTGGTAGTCAGCAGCGTGATGTTTACGTTCATATCGTACTGGCGCACGGCTGCCATCGTGCTGTGCGATATGTCGAGCACCGCGTACTACATTGGCGCAATTGTGGAAAGCGCCATTGGGCCAGGCGGCGCCTTGGTTTATTCTCGCAGTGCTGCTGTTCAGCTACGGCATGCGTGCTGTTTATATCGAAAGCTGCACACTGTTTGTCCGTGGCGGCGTCTACCGCATTGTGAAAGAGGCCCTCGGAGGCCTGGCCGCAAAAACCGCGGTTTCCGCGTTGCTCTTTGACTATGTGCTCACAGGCCCAATTAGCGGCGTGTCGGCAGGACTTTACATCATGGGACTCGTCTTCGACACGCTGACCAAGCAGTTCCACATGAACATCAATCCGGACTTGGTTGATGTAATGAAAAATTGGGGCGCAGTGGCCATTGCGTGCGTTACCACGGTGTACTTCCTGCGGCAGAATCTATTGGGCATTCACGAATCGAGCGGCAAAGCGCTAAAAATCATGATCGCCACGACGGTCATGGCAGTCGTGTTGCTCACCTGGGCGGGTGTTACGCTGGCCGTGAATGGAACCGTGAACGACGTGCGCACCTGGCAGCCCGATTTGTCCAAGAAGTTCGTGATTGCCGACGATGGCCAGGTAAAAATCGATGGAGACGGAATGCCGATTCCACTGATAAACCCAATCACTGGCCAACAAGAAGATCCATTGGGTTGGATTGGCGATACAAAACTTGGGAACGAACTTCGCGATACGCAACACGTCAACTGGTTAAGCTTGATCGGCGTCGTAGGCATCATCATCGCATTTGGCCACTCAATTTTGGCGATGAGCGGCGAGGAGACTCTCGCGCAGGTGTATCGCGAAGTGGAGTCGCCGAAACTACCGAACTTTAAAAAAGTTGGATTCATTGTATTTGCCTATAGCTTGCTTCTCACCGGAAGCACCAATTTTCTGGCGGTGCTTTTGATTCCTCGGGGCGAACGACTCAACGCTTACCACGATAACTGGCTTGGTGGGCTGGCCATGCACATGATTGGGCCCGTATGGCTACAACTATGCCTCAACGCATTCGTCGTGATCGTTGGCTTCTTGATTCTGTCCGGCGCCGTGAACACGTCAATCGTCGGATCGAACGGCGTCTTAAGCCGGGTGGCTGAAGATGGCGTGTTGCCCGATTGGTTCTTGAAGCCACATCGGAAATTCGGCACGCACTATCGGGTGCTGTATCTGATCGCTGGCTTACAGCTGCTGACGATTCTTGCCAGCCGCGGCGACGTCATTTTGCTGGGGGAAGCCTACGCCTTTGGCGTTGTCTGGAGTTTTGTGTTTAATACCCTGTCGATGGTGGTATTGCGGTTTAAAAAAGCGCAGCCGCGCGAATTTGCTGTGCCGCTCAATGTCAATTGGCGCGGCATTCAGGTGCCGATCGGGTTAACGATTATTTTCCTCACCATGCTGGCCGCCGCTTGTGCCAATCTGCTAACGAAGCCAATTGCCACCGTCAGCGGCGTGTGTTTTTCCGGAGCGTTTCTCACCATCTTTACGATCACTGAAACTTTGCATAAACGGCGGCTGCAAGGCGAAAAACACGAACACAAGGAACAATTCAATCGGGCGGAAGTTGATCAGGCAACGGATGTCAGCTTGGGCCTCAAAAAGCCGTTCCGCAAGCTCGTTGCCATTCGTTCTCCCCATAATCTGTTCATGTTGGAGAAGGCACTGGCCGAGACCGACCCACAAACAACCGACGTGGTTGTGATGACCGCGAAAATGGAGCCGCCGGGCGGATCAACGCGTCCCGAAGAAATTGACCTCGATAGCTACGATCGCCAGTTAATGACTGCCGTTGTCGATCGTGCGGAACGCCTCGGCAAACGAGTGCTTCCGCTGATCGTGCCAACGAACAATCCGCTTAATGCGGTCTTGGCCACTGCCAAAGACATCGGCGCCCAGGAAATCATGCTTGGTGCCTCGAATAAGTTCACTGCGGAAGAACAGCTCGACCAAATTGCGCTGTATTGGATCAGCCTCAACGAAGGAGAACCCCACGGGCTCACGGTGCACATTGTCAGTGCCGATCGTGATGTCACTTTCGATCTAGATGGCGGAAATCGTATTCCTAAAGCTGCTGAACGGTTGGCCCGCTCCGTCGACGAGTTGCGTGCCGCCGGAATCGGTGTTCGCAAAGTGTTGCTGGCTCACGACGGATCGCTGGCAAGCCATGATGTGTTCGAATGGTTGCTCACCATGCTTGCCGTCGATGTCGATCTGGATGTTGTGGCCGTAGCACACCCGGAAGGCCACCTCGTAAGCGGGCAAAATTTGCTCAACAGCGACCAACATCAAGCGGAACAAATTGGTCGAAAGCTGAAAGTGCTCGACGCCGAACCCCAGACCGGGCCCGACATTGTACGGTTTGCTCGGGAAGGAAATTACAACGTGATTGTGCTGCCGTGGATGGATGAGTCGCGTTCGCTCAATGGTCCCATCGATTCCGATTGGGCTGCGTATGTGTTGCAGAATTCGCCTTGCAGCGTTTTCTTGGCCTCACATCCGGCAGTACCGAAAGAAGTGGTTGCTTGACCATTCAGCTGGCAGTTATAGGCAGCATCGACAGTGCAGTAACATGTTTTCCGCACCGCGAGTACGTGCGGTCAATTGACAGGTTCGCTGGCCTGCACGACACTGCGAGTTTGCTCTTCGCATTCCTCCTACGCAGGACGCGCCACATGCCCCCCATGACAACCGCCACGGATGTTGAGCCATTGGTCGGAGTGCGTGTTGCGCTGGTGGGAAAACTTTCGGGCATGCCGAAACGCGATGCTCAGCAGCTCATCCGCGAACGCGGGGGGGTGCTGGTCGACTTGGGCGATGTCAAAAGAATGACCTCCGCCAATGCCGGCTCCCCGTCTCTAATTGTCGTGGGCGATGACCTTTCTTTATCGCTCGAAAGCTCGACCCTGGGTATGTTTGACGACGCCATTAAAGCGAACATTCAAGCGGGCGAGATCGAAATTCTTGGCGAAAGCCAGTTTTGGCAACGGTTGGGATTAATCGATGACGAAGCACAAATTCGCCGACTCTATACACCGGCGATGCTAGCGGAACTGGTCGATGTGCAGGTCGCGGTGGTTCGCCGTTGGCATCGCCGCGGGCTCATCAAGCCGGCGCACGAAGTCCGTCGGTTGCCATATTTCGATTTTCAAGAAGTGGCCACAGCACGCCGACTGGCAGAACTCTTAGCGAGCGGAATGACGCCTGCTGCAATTGAGCGGCGGCTGGCGGAATTTGCACGCTATATGCCCGGCGTGGAGCGGCCTCTCGCTCAACTTTCGGTCATCGTTCGTGGCAGCCGGCTGCTCCTGCGACAAGGCGATGGACTTATTGCTCCTGGCGGTCAGCAGTTCTTCGATTTCGACGCGCTCGATCAAGTAAGCGATGGCCGCTGCGGTGCAGAGACTGATGGTCTTTCTCACCGAGCGACAATTTTATTTGCCGAGTCGCTCCGTCAGCCGCTGGCAAGACTTCAACCGGACGAAATGTTGGAACTGGCCGCAGAACTCGAAGACGAAGGCGATCTGGCCGCCGCCATTGAAGCCTATCGAGCCCATTCCGCGGCTGCCGGTGCAAACGCCCCGGTCTGCTTTGCCATGGGCGAACTCTTGTATCGATTAGGCGATGTCGCTGCCGCTGCGGGAACGGTATTACATGGCGATCGAGCTGGATGAAGATTATCTCGAGGCCAGAGCCAATCTTGGCTGCGTGTTGGTCGATCTTGGCGATCGCGAACTTGCGGTCGCCGCGTTTGAAGGGGCGATCTCGCTGCATCCCGGTTATGCAGATGCGCAATTTCATTTGGCAAGAACGCTCGATGAACTAAATCGGATCGAAGAGGCAACTCGCCATTGGCGGGAATTTTTGCGTCTCGCACCCGAAAGTCCATGGGCCGCGACTGCGCGTGCTCGTTTAGGAATGCCCTCCGATATTCAGCCCTCGAGTTAATTCGAAGAATCAGTCTACTTCGCCGCATTCGCGTCGCCGCCTCCCGCTCCTGGTGCGATAGGTATAGGCTTCGGCGGCGGTTCCTCAGCGGCGTTGGCGGGCGGTTTCAACTCGTCAGTCTTTTTATCGTCTGCCTTCTTTTCGTCAGCATTTTTATCGTTGGCTCTCAAACCGTCCGGTTGTTTGGCATCGCCCGGCTTGGCATCCGATTTTTTCTTGTCGACGAATTTCAAAATCGGCTTTTCTTCCGGATTGTCGGCCTTCTGCGGTGATGCTCCGGTATCGACGAGCATGTAGCCCGCCCAGAAAAACGGATGTTCGGCCTTGAGCTGATCGGCATCTTGCTTGCGGCGAACCCGTGGCTCGCGCGTTGGATCGAGCGGCGAAATCGTAATCAGTTGCACCGCCCTTTGCCATGCTTCATCGGCAGTGGAAAACGGCAGTTCTTGGACGAATTGCCGCACCAGCTCAATCGCCGTGTGTCCGCCAGTTCGCCAACGGCTGATGAGCACTGTGCGCGCGCCTGTCGCTAACAGTCCCGTCGTCGCCATGAACATTTCCGAGCCTGGGCTTGTTCCCGCCGCTTTCAGGCTGTTCTCCGCGGCTGAATGAAAGCCGGGCAGCACAACCGCATCGACACCTTTCCAGGGCAGACTGAGCCACGCGGCCAGTGTGCCCATGCCTTTCACACGATCGAGCGGAATCGGCGACCAATCCATCGGCGTCGCGGCGGGCTGAATTTCATCGAGCACAATCAGACCATCCAGCAGCGACGCCACGGTGGGCGAAGGCGCCGGCAGCGGATTGCGCAGCGGCAGCACGTGGTCGGCCACGTGCTGCATTTGCTGCCACGAGGATTCCACCGCATCGGCATTGTCGCTCGGGAACAGCTTGCCCAGTGCAACGCCAATTTCCGCCGATGGTTTGCGCCCTTCGCGCAGCGGCATGGAAAGGCTGACCATCGGGGCATAGCGAACCCGAGTGCGAGAAATCATCGGCCGATATTCTTTCGCATCGCCACCGACGGGCAGCATTTCGAATGGCAAATACCAGAGCACACCGTCGGGAACTATGGTCAACTCGGCCATCTCGCCGTTGAAATTGATCTTAGAGTTTTTCAGCAGTGCGTCGACAACTTCGCGGGCCGATTGCCGCCAACTTTCGTCGGTCAACTGGGCTTCCTGCAATTCGCGCGTGGCATCGAAATTCCCGAGCGATCGCAGCAGGGCGATAACGCGTTTCTCCAGCAGCGCCGGATTTTCCACTTTCCACATCGCATAACGATCGGCAGAAAACAGCCAGCCATACGTCGAACGGCTAGTGGAGAAAAACGCCAGCAGCAGTTGACCGGGACCGAGCGATTTTTGAATCGTCTTCATTTTGCGAATCGGCGGGAACAAAATGTCGGCCGGTTCGCGGCGCACGGCAATTTCGTGCAAAATAGTTTCCTGCTGCGCCGCCAAATTTCCCAGCTCGGTCAACTTCGGACTCAAGGCGCACTGCGCCTCGGGCGTATCGAGCTTCACGCCGTTCGCGGTCAGCTCGGCTCGCAATTGCCGAATCTTTTCCGCCCCTTCCGCATATTTTGGGTAACGCGTGAGCAAATCTTGGCGCTGCAGTCGCGCTTGATCGGTGAGTGAATCAGTTGGAGCTTCCAGGACCCAGCGGAGCGATGTCAGCCGGCCGCCAAGCGGAAGTGCGGTGAGAAAGCGATGGCGCCGATTCAAATCGGCCACCTCGATCGCTAGTTCCGAGGCCGCCGCCGGATCCTGCTGCACGACGGTCGCAAACCAGTGCTCAAACGGCGCTAAATGCGGCGTGGCCATGACGGCCAGCGATTCCAGCGGCCGCAACATCCAATCGGTTGGGGTCGGATCGCGCAACAATTGTTCGTAAAGTGCCAGCGCGGCGCGCGGACCAAAACGACCCTCGGAATTCGTTTCGCAGAGCTTGTCGGCCAGAGCAATTTGAAACAATCGCTTGGCGCCCTCTTTTTGCCAGGCCAATGCGGCCATCAACGCAGTATCGCCAGCGCTAACAGTCGTTTGGCCTTTATCGCCACTGGCGGCTTCAGCTTTTTGATACTGCGTGAGCGCAGTCAACCAATTTAGTCGCGAACCGATTTCGCATTGCCCCATAATGTGCCGGCCGACCGCTGCGGTCGCTTCGGTCAACAGACCAGCAGCCTGTGCGGTTTGTCCCCGAATGGCAAGACTTTCGGCGCCAATCAAAAGCAGCGAGGCATTCAGCTCTCGCAAACGATTTTTGGACCATGTAGCGGCCGCCGTAATTGCAACATCCAATTTGTCGGCATCGCCGGCCATTACATGGGCCAGGAACAAATTGCGAAACGCGTCTTCCAGCACGGTGGCGTCGCCGTAATCGTACGCAGTGTATGTCGCTTCCTCGAAATAATTCGCCGCATTCTTGAAATCGCCGGAACTGAGCGCGATGCGGCCCAGCTCGATCAGCGCGTACCCGGTCAGCGGATGATCGTACTGGCCCTGCGCTAACAGTGAGCGATGCAAGAGCGGAATGGCCTGACCCGTTTTCCCTGCGGCACTGTAAGCCATGCCTTGCTCAACGTCGATCCATGCTTCGGACCAATGGTTCGGCCGCCCTTGCCGCTTACTGGTTTTGCCCACCAGTTCGTCGGTGAGCGAATCGTAGGCCACGAGCGGGCCCAACAGTTCATGCCGCCGCTGCATTGCCAACACTGTGCAGCGCACGATCTCTTGTGTCTGTACCGGAATCAGTTGCTGCGGCATCATCGGCCCGCCGCCGGTACGCAGCTTGTTGAGCACGTTGTCGGGCGTATCGCCGACGGCAATCGGCGTCATCTCTGGAATGCGGCCTGGCCGCGATCCTCGCGTGCTCTTGCCCCACGGCGCGCCGCGGCCGCCACCACCAGCGGGAATCGTTTCTGGAAACTGAACGCGCAACATCCAATCGGAGTATTGAGAGAAGAGCTGCAGTGCTGCGGTGAAGTTTTCCAGCGCTGTCGTGTAATTGCCCAAACGATACTGCGACTCGCCCACCATCGTGTACGTGCAGATGGAATCGATCCAGCGCGTCTGCAGCGTTTTGTAGCCGCCGAGCAATTGAGTGCGGAACTGGGCTTCGGCCGCTTTGTAGTCGCCATCGTTCAAGGCATTGAACGCGGCAAAATACATTGGAGTGGGATACGACCTACCCCCGCCGGTCATCGTTTGAATGCCGGAGACAAACGGCTGTTGCGCTTGCTGCTGCGGTTGTTGTGCGAACGCAGGCAATGCCGAAAACGGCAACAGCGAAACCAAAATCGCTAAGCCGATCAATCGCGGCGGTGACAGACCGATAGACGTGTTGCCCAAAATCGGTGCTCATAAATACGCCTCCAGCTGTTCCGGGCTTGGAAGGTAACAAATTCATCATACCCGGTTTGTCGAGCGATGGCGAATTCGTGGAGCTTGGGGCATGCGCGAGGCGGTGGTTGGTGCCAAACCCATGCGACATTAGCGCAGTGGTCGACATTACCAAATTGCCGGATTTTCCTGGGCGAAATTCGCGCCGCAATTTTGTCGCTCCACGGCGGGCCCATATTTTTCGCGCACAATTGCCCCATTGTGTCGTACTCCATTGCCAATCCACTCGCGATTTCCCGGCATTTTCGTTTTCGGCATGTGACAAAACCGCGCCGCATTTTGTCGCTTTTGGCGCGCATGGCGAAGGCGCTCTCGCGGCGTAACCACTTGCAGGCACATGATTTTGAACTGAAGAACACATGCGACACAAATCCTGGCTTGAAACACACCGGTGAGCAACCCCGCCCACCGCTCGTCGCATTTATACTAAACATATGTTCAAAATGCAAGCTATTTTGTGAGCACGACAAAAAACTGAGCCCGCAGCCCTCGCGGACGCTGTCGCACATTGCTGGCCTCAAAATGCGGCCACACCAGGCGGCGCGTGGCGGGAACATCGATCGCGCGTCTTTGCAGCTCGATATAACGCTAACTGGTTGCTAACATACCGCGCGGCGAATGTCCGACGGCCCTTGTGGCTTCGGCGGGACCGTCCTTACAATGCCCGCCGCATTCTCCACACGCGGGGCAAATTCGCCGCTTTTTTTGCGCAATTTCTGCTAGACAGCAGTAGGACGTTTTGGAACACGAGGCCACGAGGAGATCGACCCAATGCAGCGCCCAACTTTGTTTCTGTTTGCTATGGTTACGCTTGTTGCCAGCGTCCATTCGGCTCGAGCCGATTTTCTGTATTCCGATTTTTCAAACACCAATGGGCTGAAACTGAACGGAGATACCGCACAGGTCGGCAGCGCGCTGCGCTTGGCGAAGGCATCAGATTTCAGCAGTGGCAGCGCTTTTACCACCAATCAAATCGCCTTGGGTACTGGCAATTCCTTTAGCACGTACTTTCAGTTTCAGATCAGCAACTCGGGAGGCCTTGGCGACGGAGACGGCGCTGGGGCCGACGGGTTGGTGTTCGTCGTTCAGACAGTAAGCAACAACGTGGGCTCCTCCGGCGGAGGCATTGGGTATTCCAGCATCAGCCCCAGCATGGGCGTCGAATTCGACACATTCGATAATGGCTCAGGGTTCGGCGACCCTAACGGCAACCATGTGGGAATCGACCTGAATGGCAACATTGTGTCGGTTCAAACGCAAACCGAACCTGTGCGGTTCAATAACGGCGAAATCTGGAATGCCTGGATCGATTACAACGGCGACACTCACGAATTCGAAGCCCGCTGGTCGCAAAGCACTGTGCGGCCGATTGCGTCGCAGCTTTCGCGGACTTTAGATTTGGCAGCACTGCTTGGCCAAGACTCCGCATTCATCGGATTCACCTCCGCCACCGGGTCCGGCATCGGCGATCATGACATTCTGCACTGGGAATTCCGCGGCGAGTTTGCACCCATTCCGGAGCCTGCGAGCGTGATTACGATGAGCCTGGGCGCAATCGGTTTGGCTGCGTCGCGGAAAAGTCGCTGGATCTTCAGGCGAAGTTAGTGGGCATTAATTCTGCGAATGGCGTGGCAATGGGTTGCGGCTTGGCCAGCAACCGCCGTGAATTCCGCGATTCCGGGAACTTTCATTACTGTCAGGTGTCATATCTGACAGCGCGACAGGTCAACTGCTGCGCGCTCGGTTAGGGCAATGCACGGCCTTAATTGATGTCGATGTGCCTGAATGTCGTATGTCTCTGAAAGGAACGCTACCATGTGGATCCGAACGATGCGTTCATCGGCGATGGTGCTCGTAATCGCGGCGGTGCTCGGGAGCGCCTGCCGCGTCTGGGCGATGGGCGAAATCCTGGGGCAGTCGAAGGAAGAACTCAAATTGAAATACGTTGTGGCCGTGGAGGAGCACTCGTTCGACGGAGAGCCCACGGGCCGGGTCACGGTCGTGTTCACGCTAGCCGATGAGGGCCGGCTCAAGCCGCTCGACGAGGTGCAGCTTGTCATCCCAGCACGGGAAAAGAACAAGGACGGTAGCAATTGGATGGACCTCGTGGTTTCAATCGACATGCGAAAGGACGCAGGTGGCAAAAGCGTAGGGCGTGTGCATATCCTCAAAGAATGGGCCGAACGGGCCGCAGATTCAACTCAACACGCACACAATGGACGGCAAGAACGACCCACTGACGCGGCTGCACCACGTCATTCCGATTGCGAAGTTTATGAGAAACGTTGTTGCGGCGCCGGATGCGAAAGCGGGACCGGCCCCTGCGGCACAGCCGGTCGCAGAATCCAAGAATCAGTAAGTCGCAGGCCTCCAGACAGTTAATCCCTTAGTTCCGCCAGGCGGCTTTCGAGAAACTGGCGCTCGGGGCCCTGTTGGGTTAGCGCGAGGGCACGTTTGTAATGCGAGCGAGCTTCGGTGGTCTTGCCCAGCCGCCGGCTCAAATCGGCGCGGGCGGCGTGGGCCAGATGGTAATCGACGAGTTGGCCGCGAGCTTGAATCTCTTCGATTAGCGATAAGCCCGCGGCCGGCCCATCGCGCATCGCCACAGCAACAGCACGATTCAATTCCACGACTGGAGATCGGTGCGCTTGCAACAGTAAGTCATAGAGCGCGACAATCTCGCCCCAGTCGGTCGCGGTCGAGCCAATTGCGTCGGCATGTACTGCTGAGATTGCGGCTTGAATCGTATACGCGCCGAATTGCGACGACGCGAGAGCCCGCTGTACGAGCGCACGACCTTCAGCAATCAGCTCGCGATCCCACAGCGTGCGATCTTGATTATCGAGCAGAATCAGCTCGCCATTGGCCGACGTTCGCGCGGCATGCCTTGATTCGTGCAGCAGCATCAGTGCCAGGAGGCCGATTGCTTCGGGATCTGGCGCCAGTTGAACAATCAGGCGGCCAAGTCGAATGGCCTCACCCGACAGGTCGGCCCGCGTGAGCGAATCACCACTCGATGCGGAGTAGCCTTCGTTGAACACGAGGTACACCACGCTCAGCACTGTATCTAGGCGGTCGGGCAATTCTTCCCGCGTCGGAACTTCGTACGGAATGCCGGCATCGCGAATCTTGGCCTTGGCTCGCACGATCCGCTGGGCGATGGTGGAGGGGGTGCTGAGAAAGGCCCGCGCGATTTCTTCGGTCGTCAGTCCGCAGACTTCACGGAGTGTGAGCGGCACGCGGGCTTCGGCCGGTAGCGCTGGATGGCAGCAGGTGAAGATCAGCCGTAAGCGATCGTCTTCAATGCCGTCGTGTGTCGGCTGTGCGGCGCGGCGGAATCGGCATCCAAGCGCTCGGCAAGTTCGCTGACGGTGGCGTCAAAGCGAGCGCGTCGTCGCATGCTGTCAATGGCTTTGAATCGGCCCGCGGAAACGAGCCAGGCTCGCGGGTTTTCGGGAACACCATCGCGCGGCCATTGTTCCACCGCGGAAGCAAAGGCATCGTGCAGCGCTTCCTCGGCGAGTTCGAAATCGCCAAGCAGCCGAATGAGCGTGGCCAGCACGCGGCGCGATTCGTTTCGATAGACCGAGTCGACGAACTCGCGCACATCGGCCGTGGTGCTCTCGTTCATACAATCGAAAACTCCTGCCCCTTCACGCCGCCGCCGACTTCAGGTCGGCGACCTTTCAACGATCGATTTCAAATTGGTCAGCCCTCTTTCAAAATCGCTGCCGACCATCTTGTCCATATTCATGAACAACCCGCAAATCAATTTCGCCATGAAGTTGTTTCTGCCGGTCATGGTCCACGTGACAGCCGTTTGATTGTGCTCTGGCAAGAACGTGAATTCGGTTGTGTTCGTGGCCTTGAATGGCTTGAGGAATTCCAACTTGATGCGAATCGATTCGCTGGGCCGGCTATCGGTGAGCGTCATGCGGCCTTCGCCAACTTTTTTGTTGCCCACCCACTCGTAAACAGCGCCGGTGCCGGATGGCGAGCCGGAGTACGTGCGTTTGAGGTCCGGGTCCATTTTTTCCCACGGCGACCAGGCGGTCCATTTGTGGAAATCGTTCACCTGCTCGAATACGGTGGACGGTGCGGCCGACATTCTGGCGGTGCGCGAATCCGAAATTCAGCCGGCTGCATGGCGACATAAATGATCAAAAGCAGCACAATCGCCACAACAAAGCCGGCAATGATAGGCCACATGCGTAGGGATCCTCGAGTTGCGGACGATCAGTCAAAGTCAAATTGGCACGAAAGAAGCTGACGTCGCGTAGCTCGGGCATTAAGATAACACCACGACCACGCACATTCCATTGGACACTTAAGGCGCACCTATGCGAACCCAGCGAATTTCAGCGATTTTTCTCTTGGCGTTTGGCCTCGCGGCGTATGGATTGCGACTAGGCCAATGTGCCGACGGCTCAATCGATCGGCAGGCATTGGTCAGCCGGCACAATGTTGTCGTTCATGAAGCCGACCCCAACGGGGCGATGGCCACCGGCAATGGTGAATTTGCCTTCAATTTCGACGTCACCGGCCTGCAGAGCTTCCCGGAATACTACGAGAAGACGATGCCGATTGGGATCTTGAGCAACTGGGGCTGGCACAGTTTTCCGGATCCCGACGGCTACTCGCTCGACAAGTTCAAGTTCGCGACGATCAAGCATCACGATCGCGATTTTGTGTATCCGGCTTCGAGTACCAGCCGGCCAGCGCCCAATGGTGCGTACTTGCGCAGCAATCCGCACCGATTTGGCTTGGGTCGGATTGGCCTGGAAATGACACACGCCGAGGGATCGAAGGTCGCTATCGGCGATTTGAAGAACATCGACCAGCGGCTGGACCTTTGGACCGGCATTGTCGCGAGCTCGTTTGAGGTCGATGGCACACCCGTGCATGTGGAAACCGCGGTTCATCCGACGCGCGATGAAGTGGGCATCGTCGTGGAGTCGCCGCTGATTGAAGCCCGCCGATTGAAAGTGCGGATCGCTTTTCCATATGCCTCGGCCGTATTCGGACCGGATTACCAGGATTGGAATAAATCCGATGCGCATCAAACGGTCGTTACTCGGCAAGGCGACGATGCCGCCGAATTCGCACGAACGCTCGACGAGATGCACTACGCTGTTCGAGCAAGGTGGTCGCTAGGTGCGAAGCTGGAGGAAACCGGTACGCACAAGTTTTTGATTTCGGGTATTGGAAAACGCATAGAGCTGGTCGCCTGGTTTTCTCCGCAGGCGAATCAAGATGAACTCGACACAGCCGACGGCGTACAAACCGCCTCGCGAAACGGTTGGCGCGAATATTGGACCGGCGGCGGAGTGATCGACCTCACTGGCAACGACGATCCGCGAGCGGCGGAATTAGAGCGGCGCATCGTGCTTTCGCAGTATGTGATGCGTGTCCACGACGCCGGCTCGCTCCCGCCGCAAGAGACGGGCCTCGCGTGCAATTCGTGGTTTGGAAAGTTTCACATGGAAATGTATTGGTGGCACTCCGCGCACTGGCCGCTGTGGGGTCATCCCGAGATTTTAGAGAAGAGCCTGAGTCGACTTACCGCTCTGATGCCGCCGGGTCAGGCGATGGCCAAACTTGAAGACTGCAAAGGCGTGAAATGGTCGAAGATGACCGATCCCAGCGGGACCGAAAGCCCCTCCGGCATTGGCCCTGTGCTTGTGTGGCAACAGCCGCATTCGATATATCTGGCCGAGCTTGTGTGGCGTGCAAACAAGGACCGCGCGACGTTGGAACGCTACAAAAATATCGTGTCTGAGACGGCCGATTACATGGCGACGTTCGTCGACTACGACGCCGATCGCAAGCAGTACGTGCTGGGTCCCGCTGTGGCGACCGCCGACGAGAAGCACACCGACTATGCGCACAACTTAAATCCCACGATGGAACTCGGCTACTGGATTTGGGCGCTCCAGACGGCACAAGAATGGCGCGTGCGGCTTGGGCTGCCGCGCGATGAACACTGGCAAGATGTGATCGATCACGCTGCCCCGCTCATGATTCGTAACGGCGTGTATCCGGCGCTTGAGTTCCCTGAAGAAAAGTCGCCGGCACGCATGGCGACTTGGCTCTTGGGAATTCTGCCGGGGCGCGACATCGATCGGGATGCCATGCGCAAAACGCTGCATGCGGTTTCGAACTTCGATGGCAATCAAACGTGGGGCACTGCGATGGTAGCAATGTGCGCGGCTCGGCTGGGCGAGCCGGAGCGGGCCGTGGAGTTGCTTGTCGGCAGCGACCAAAAAAATTCGTTCCGATCGTCTGGTTATACGGTCCGTCGGCCAGATCAAACGCCAATGTACATGCCCTCTAACGGCGGCTGGCTGGCCGCCACCGCCATGATGGCCGCCGGCTGGGACGGCAATACAGAGCGCGCGCCTGGCTTTCCCAAAAACTGGAAAGTGCGCTACGAAGGTTTACAGCCGATGCCATGAACAAAGCGTTTGTTCGAGAGCCCGAGTCGGATGGCCGAGCGTATTGCCCGCGCTGCGGATCATTAGGCATACCAGTGGGAGAGGGGCCGCTGGATACGCACATTCGGTCAGAGTCGCGGGCAAAAATGGCAGATGGCGCGTGGTTCTGCAACTTCCCACGCTGCGATGTAGCGTACTTCAATGAGTTCGATTCCGTTGTCACCGCCGACGAGTTGAAAGCGTCGGTCTATCCGAAAGATTTGAACGCACCGATTTGCGCGTGCTTTGGATTCACGTACGACGATGTCGAAGACGACGCCAATCAGCCTCAGCCATTGCAAATTCGAGAGCTATTGGCGAAATCGAAATCAGATGCGGCCCGTTGCCAGACTCTGGCTGCCGACGGCCGCTCCTGCATGGGCGCAGTGCAGGAGCTGTACATGAAATTGCGATCGCAGCCATAACATTTCGGCAGAATGAATTTCAGCCGCGCGATTTTCGCAATATCAGCCACGTTAATCGCCCCAGCAGCCGGCCGTAAATGAAAATGGCAGCCGCCCAAAGTGGTCCCACGGCCAGGGGCGTTAATAGCCCCAGGCGACTAAACGCAATGATCGTGATCCATGCGCAACCGCCAAGCATCAGCCCAGAGATCAAATAGAACACAATCCAGCCTCGCGCCACACGCACGAGGCTGGAAAAAATTGGCGCAGAAATCGGCCAGATGAGCGAGTCGGATTCGAGCACTGCCAGCAGCAAAATCGGAAATAGCAAGAATTCGCAGACCGCAAGAACCGGAATCAAGAGCGACTCATCCGCCATTGATGCGAGCAGTGCGATTCCGGCCGCAGGCAATGCCGTCAGACCCGCCAAATATCCTAATCGCAGCAAAAAGAAGACGCGCTCGCGCCAATCGGGGTCTGGCCAATCTTGCGCTTTGTCGATGTTGTAGGCTGCGTTAACGGTGATATCGAAAAAGCTGGCGGCGAGATACGAGAGCCCAAGAAATAGCCCAAAAAGTCGCGAGCGTCAAAAAGCCGGCCAGCACCACATGCGCTGCGCTGCCACTGAAAAGATTGATGATGGTAAACAGTGCCAGCTCGCCTGCGATGATCAGTGCAAACATGGATACCAGCCACTGGGGGACGGCCGCGGGTGTCCACGGAAACGTAAACACGTTGCAGGTGAACGCCCAGGCAATCGAGGCGCTCTTGGGCGGCGGTACGACGTCGTCCGACGGCAATTCGTCGACAAGCTTTCTTGCCGGCGCTGGCGATGTGGTAGCAGGAGGCGAATCGGCGGCAAGGCGATATTCATCGTCGCCGGTTGAGTAAACCGTGTTCACGCCGGAGGTCGGAGGCAATTCGATTGCGTCGAGATTCGATTTGCCTGCAGTGACGGGAGCGGCGACGGAATCATGGCTCGCTACAAATGTCGCCCCGCACTTGCGGCAGCGAACCTTTTTTCCAAGTGCAGCCGGCGTGCCATAACCGACGCTGTGGCACGTGGGACAAGTTACCGATACGCGACTCATTGCGTCTTGGGGCTCAGCACTGCCTCGCCTCTCAGGGGGAACTGCGTAATATATAACTCGGTTTGTAATTCAAGGCCAACAGGAAAGGCAAACTTCATGGCTGGAAAACTCTCAGGCAAGGTGGCGGTGGTAACGGGAGCCTCCAAAGGAATTGGAGCGGGAATTGCGCGGCAACTGGCCGCAGACGGTGCGGCAGTGGTCGTGAACTATGCGTCCAGCAAGGAGGGTGCTGACCGAGTGGTGAGCGAAATCGTCGGCAGCGGTGGAAAAGCCGTGGCCATTCAAGCGGACGTTTCTAAGCCGGCGGAAATTGAAAAGCTATTTGCGGAAACGAAAAAGGCATTCGGTAAAGCCGACATCCTGGTGAACAACGCCGGTGTGTACGAATTCATGCCGTTGGAAGGAATTGACGCCAAGCATTTTCACAAGATTTTCGATCTTAACGTGCTGGGGCTGATTTTGACCACTCAGGCAGCCGTGAAGCAATTTGGTTCCAGCCCGGGCAGTGTTATCAACATCAGTTCCGTGGCCGCGACCTCCGCCCCGCCGCAAACGGCAGTGTATAGCGCTTCGAAAGCAGCGGTCGACGCAGTAACCAAAGCGCTCGCCCAAGAGCTGGGGCCGAAAAAGATCCGCGTCAACTCGGTGAACCCCGGAATGGTCGACACTGAAGGCTTCCCCACGGCGGGCATCGATGAGAGCGATTTCCGCAAACAAACCGAAATGCAAACGCCGCTGGGACGTATCGGGAAACCGAAGGATATTGCGCCGATCGTCGCGTTCCTGGCGTCTGACGATGCCGATTGGATTACCGGCGAGACGTTTTACATCTCCGGCGGATTGCGGTAATCAAAGCGTCAACTAGACAACGCCCCGGCGATTATTTTCCGGCAGCGTTTTCGTCGAGTTCAAGTCGCAGATAATCGTAAATGACGCCGCTCGTGAGCCCACCGGCAGGAACCGTTAACACGAGCGTGTTCTTGCCGGCGCGCATTAATTTGGCGTCGAACTTCAGATTGCGTTCCGACCAATATCCGCCGATGCCGTCGCGATTGATGGTGGCGTTGTACGGCGGAGCGTTCACCGTGCCGGCCGCCGCGTCGTTCACTTTGACATCGATGTTCCGCGCGCCGCAGCCGCAAATCGCGAGGCGCAATGTTGCCTGGCCGCGCGGCTCCTCAGACAGATCGAACGCGATGGTCCACGGCGTGGCGCGGCCGGTGCCACTGCCAGTCGTGTTGTTGGGATTGGTGTCGTGCGGCACTTGTTCGAAGAACCAATCCTTACGGAAATCGGATTTACCGATTTCGACGTTCACATCTTCGGGAAACAGCGTTGCGTAGTCGACATACCAGCCCCAGTGGAAATATTCATTGCCTTTGAAAAACTCCGAGCCCCGGCGATTGGCAATGCCGATGTCCCACAGCTGCTTGCCATAGCGGACCGGCTTCCACTCGAGTTTGCCAAGATCGAGGCGTCCGCCTTTCTTAACGGTGACGGGCTGCATCGAAAACTCACCGAGCACACCATCGGCAATGGCGTGCAATTGGTAAGTGCCTTCGCGAACTTTGGGCATCGTGAAGTTGCCGTCTTCATCGCCGCGCACCCAGAATTCGTAATGCTTGGCGTCGTTCTGCCAATCGGTTCCGGTGCTGAATCCACCGCGACCAGCGCCGCCCCCCTGCCCCTGCTGCGCTGGCTGATCGGGATAGGCGAGTCCGACAAGCAAATTCGGCAGCTTCGTGGATTTGGCTTGTGAATCGACGAGCACCAGTTGGCCGCTGACTGTGCCGCGCTCGTCGGCGTGCGGATAATCGACCCCTTCAACCCAGTCATACGGCCAGGCTTCAGTTTCCATTTTGGCTTGAGCGAGGGCATCGCGGTACATTTCGTCTGGTGTATCTTTGGAAATTACGTAGATGAACATCGGGCCCACAACTTTCGACCATTTCTCGCCAGCAGCAACACGGCAATTGCTGCCGCCATAGTGAGTGCCGCGCCAGTAATTTAAGAGAGTCGGTGCCGCCCCACGGTTGCCGTCTAAATGGCCGGTCAGTTCGTACTTCGTTGCGCCGCCGGAAAGGTATTCCATTGATGGATTGATGAAATACAGCCCGATCTTGTCTTTCGTGCTGGCCCAGCCGAAAGCAGGAATCCGGAACTGATAGGCAGAGTAATCGTACTTATGTTCGACCTTGCCTTTGAATAGTCCCGTATTCAGACGTCGAATTTCTTTGGCATTGAGTTGCGTGCCGGAGTCCCAATCGGCGGAAGCCGGCATCAGCTGATTTCGCTCATCGTCGATGGAAAGCCAATCGAAAGTATTCGCGAGCTTCGCACCGTAGCGCGATTCGCCAATTGATGCGGCGCTGCCGTTATCGAGCTGGCTGAAAATGGCATACGTGTAAATGCCGGAATCGCCGCGCCCCAGTGCGTAACGAATTTCTAATTGGATGTTTCGCGTACCTCCACCCACACCGCCAGTGGCAGGGCCTTTGATCGAGACTTCAGCAAGCTGTCCATCGTTCGAGGTGGGATCAATTGTGATCGCGGTCGTGGAATTTCCCGGACTTTGTTCCCAGTAACCGGCATTGTGTCCAGAGCCAAAACCCATGGTCTCGATACCGTGGTACACGAGCGAGGTAAGGTCACCGGATTGCTTCGAGACCACTGCCGTGCAAAAGCCGTTGCTGAGTTTGAAACTGCGACCGGCGTCCGTCAGGGTGACCGGCTCTCCTGCGGCCAGAATGGCTGAAACGTGAAAAACAACGAGAACGCACGCCAGGATTGATCGTTGCATGGTGGGCTCGAACTGGGGGAAAGCTTCCATCATGATATGCGACCGTGGCGCTCGCAAACATGGAACCCGGAAGTCCACGAAAAGTCGCTGTCTCGGGCGAGGATGCTTTAATTTCTTCCGGATTTCAGTGCAGCGCTGCCCTCTTCCTCTCGCCAATGAGGCTGGGACTCACCTCCGTCAGAATGCCACGCCGCACCAAATCGATACAGCGGTCTAGCGAGAGCTCTTCGCTGGCGTCGGTTTCGCCTACTGAGGGAGCGACAATGACCGACCGGATTGGGTTGCAGCGGACGTAGTCATCGCCGTTTTTGTATCGAGTATCGAAAGCGAAATAGCGAGTTTTGCTTGTATTCATTGGTCGTGCCCTCCGCGTCGACGATAAGCGAAATGCGTTCCGATGCAATTAACCGGTCGGTTTTCGCCGCCTTCGTCGATCCGTTGGCGAGCACATGACCACTTTGATCGCCAAGTGGCCAAATAAATTCCGGTTGAACCCGTATGTAGCGGGGTTCTGCCATTTGGCGAATTCCGCTATTTGTGCACTTAACCCGCGGGGCGATCTATTCTCGATAGGCATCAATGTCCCTTTCTGTGTTGCGCGGCCTTCTGGCTGCGCTGTGCGGTTCCCTGTTAATTACCAGTCCCGTTTTTGCAGTCGTAGTGGCGTCGGGAGCGGCGAACGTAACGCCGCCTCTGAACGATCCCGGCTTCAATAATGTCGGCAGCGTCAATGGCGGCTCCGGCGTTTACCTGGGCAACCGTTGGGTGCTAACCGCCGGACACGTCGGGCCGGGCACGTTCATCGATCAGGGCGTTACGTATCTGCAAGATACAAGCGCGGCCCCCGTCTATCTGCAGAACTTTCCACCGAACGACACCTCGGGCAAAAGTGCGGACGCGGTATTGTTTCGGCTGCAGACCGATCCCGGGCTGCCGTCGCTAACGATCCCGATTACTGACCCCCAGCCGGGACAAACCGTTTTAATGGTTGGCCGTGGGCTCGCGGCAGACGGGACCGGCATTCATTATTACCACCACGACATCTCCAGTACCGTATATGTGGAGCAAGCCGCTCCCGCAATTCCAGGTGTCGGCGATTCGGCGGGCATCGTAATGACTGGTGCATCACAGCCGCACTGGGGTGAGAACATCATTGCGCAGATTCGGCAAGATTGGACCGGCTATGGAAAATATCTTTCGCTCGATTTCAGCACGCACTTCGATCATCCGCCATATTATTTTCCGATGGGCGATCCCGTGCTGGAACAGGTGCTGCCAAATGAAGCACAGGCTGCCACCGGCGATTCCGGCGGCGCCGGGTTCATTGGCGGCAAACTGGCCGGTCTGATAATCGCCGGCACCGGCACTACAAGCACGCCGGTCATCGGCAACACAGCCATGTTTGAAGATGCGTCGTATATGGTGCGGTTGGCTTCCTATCGGCAGCAAATTCTTACCATCACACAAATCAGTAGCCCACAGGTATTGGGCGATTTCGATTTGAACGGCATCGTGAACAGTGACGATGTGACGGCGATGCTAAAAAGCCTGAAAGATCTGACCGCATTCAAAAACAAGAATCAGCTTTCTGACGCGGAGCTGTTGGAGATCGGCGATCTTGATGGATCCGGCTCTGTTACCAATCGCGATATCCAAAGTATGCTGGATTATCTCATCAGCATCGGCGGCGGCAGTTTCACGGTCGTTCCTGAACCGGCGACTTGGGTCATTGTTTTCGCAGGGATGGCAGTCCTTTTGTTGATGCAATTGCGAGCCGCTCTGCGGCGTCGTGTGGTGGATTCAGCGGATGTCCGTTTGGCGAATAGGAACGCCTGACAAGCTATGACAGGATCGGGTAAGCTTTTGGGCGATGGAGCGCAAAGAGCCCAAACCCGAAGATTCTGACTTCGCTGAAAATAATATTTATACAGAGCACGATCCGTACGCCGCGCTACGGATTCGCAACTATCGGCTCTACATGGGCGGCAATTTCTTGTCGATTCTTGGGCTGCAAATGCAGTCGGCTGCGGTGGCCCGCGAAATTTACCAGCGCACCCACCAACCGATTTCCTTGGCGTATATCGGACTGGTCCAAGTGTTGCCGGTGCTTGGATTGGCCATGATTGCCGGGCATGTCGCGGACCGATTCAACCGCCGCTACATCGTGATGACGGCACTGGTCGTGATTTCCTGCGGCTCGGTTGGATTGGCGGTCATCTCTGCGCTCCATGCCGACGTGCGGCTGATGTATGCGTGTCTGTTCACAGCGGGCCTGGCGCGTGCTTTTCAGCAGCCGGCCAAAGCTTCGTTCCTGCCGCATCTCGTGCCGCGGCATGTTTTTACCAACGCGGTCACGTGGAATGCGGCAGCGTTTCAGTTTGCCTCGGTGGTCGGGCCCGCAGCCGCGGGAATTTTGATTGGAATTTTCGCCAACAATTATGCGGTTGTTTACGCCTGTGACGCGACGTTCGCGCTGTGCTTCTTCGCACTGCTCTCACAGGTCAATTATTCCCGCCGAGCGGGCGAGTCGCAGCCATTCACCTGGGAAAATCTCGTGGCCGGTCTGCAATTTGTCTGGCGCAACAAAGTCATTCTGGCCGCCAGCAGTCTCGACATGTTTGGAGTTCTATTCGGCGCGGCCGTCGCGCTCTTGCCGATTTATGCGGACGACATTTTGCACGTGGGCTCCGTTGGCTATGGAGCGATGATGGCTGCGCCTGCTGCCGGTGCGGTAATTATGTCGTTCGTGCTTTCCCATCGCAGGCCGATGCAGAATGCCGGCCGCTCGCTCCTTTTGGCCGTCGCCGGATTTGGCCTGGCAACCATTGTGTTCGGACTTTCGACATGGTTTCCGCTATCGCTCGCCATGCTGTTTGTCGTCGGCGCGATGGATAACGTCAGCGTGGTAGTACGCCAATCGATGATTCAGCTCCTCACGCCCGACCACATGCGCGGACGAGTGTCGGCAATTAACGGCATGTTCATTTCGATTTCCAATGAAGTGGGCGATATTGAATCGGGCACTGTTGCCCAAGCTTTCGGACCAGTCTTTTCCGCGATCAGTGGTGGGTTGGGAACGCTGGCGGTCGTGGGGATTGTGGCGTGGGTCTTTCCCGGGTTGCGAAAATTTCGCCGGCTGGACGGCAGCGTACGCGTGGGGGTTGGAAGCGATTCCAGTGGATCGTCGACAGGCACCAATGGTCAATTGGCCGGTTCGCACGCGAGGCCGCAGGCGGATAGATAGGGCGATTGGAACTATTTGTGAAACCAGCGCGCTTGTTCGTGGTAGTCCCCGTTGACTTAGTTGCACCCTCCGGTGCATACTCCACAATTCGTATGGAGCAACTGGCCGTGGCCATGCCAGGGACACTCCGCTCTTTGCCACCCCTTAGTTCGACCCAGGAGGCTGCCAGCCATCGACAAGAATAATCGCATCAATGAACAAATCCGCGTTCCTCAAGTGCGGGTTGTTGGCGCCGACGGGGCTCAATTGGGTGTGCTCGACACGCTTCAAGCCCTGAATATGGCTCGTGAGTTGGAATTGGACTTAGTGGAGGTCGCACCCGCCGAGAAGCCACCCGTTTGCCGAATTATGGATTTCGGCAAATTCAAATACTCGCAAAAGAAAAAGCAGCACAAACAGCACTCGCATCATACGAAAATCAAAGAGATCCGAGTGCGGCCCAAGACGGGCGATCACGACATTGAAACCAAGGCTAACCAGGCCAAAGGTTTTCTAGCGCACAAAGACAAAGTGATCGTTTCTGTGGTCTTTCGTGGCCGTGAGCTTGCGCACATCGAGGAAGGCCACCGCGTGCTCAAGCGAATCCTGGAATTGCTGGAACCTGCTGGCAAACTGGAAGCACCGCCGATGCAGCAGGGCAAGCGAATTGTTTGCACGCTTGGACCGAAGTGACGGTGGTCAAATTCAAAATCTCGCGACTCATCATCGCGAAAGCATTACAATTCAAAACACCGGCACTTGGCTGGATTTGGATTTTCGAGCTTTGAATTTGGATCTTGTTTGAGATTAGGCGTTGAAATTTGAGATTCGGGACATTTGCAGCACTTCCGTCCTTGGCAAAAAACGGCTAAAATTCGGGATTCGAATTCCCGCCTCCCAATCAAGGGGCAGTTCGTATGCCAAAGATGAAAACCCACAAAGGCGTCAAGAAGCGCTTTCGTGCCACCGCCAAGGGCAAGGTCAAGCATCGCCGTGCTGGCACGAGCCACTTGAATAGCCGGTTAACTTCGAAACGCCGCCGCGAACTGCGCGGCACCGGCGTGCTCGATCACGTCGACGGGAAGCGAATTTTGGAAGCTTTGGCCGGGAATAGTTACTGAAATATCGGCATACCTCGAAGCTGCGTAATTATTTCGCGGCCACACCAACACGCTTAAGCCATGCGTACCACCACTGCTGTACCTCGTAATCGTGCCAAGAAGCGCCTGTTCCGCAAAGTTAAGGGGAACGTTGGCGGTCGTCGCCGTCTGTTCCGGACTGCGACCGAAACACTCATTCGTTCTGGCGTTTACGCATTTCGCGATCGCCGCCGTCGCCGCCGCGATTTGCGCGGCCTGTGGATCATTCGCATCAACGCCGCCGCACGCGAGCGAGGCCTGCGCTATGGCGAATTCATTAATGGGTTGGCAAAAGCCAAGATTGAGCTCGATCGAAAATCGCTCTCCGAACTCGCCATCGCCGATCCGGCTGCCTTTGATGCGATTGTGGCGCTAGTGAAAGCTGCGCTCGGCGCGAAATAAGTATTGCCGCTTGGCAATCTATGTGCGTTGGCGCTATCTTAGTCGCTGTCTCGCTTCGCGCTCTCTGCAATGGTGTGCAGCTGCATGTATCGGCACGAGGTGACCGCGGCACTTGAAAGACGCACAAATGGCACTTGCCGACTTTCTCATCGAGCTCGATCAACTGGATAAGGACGGAACGTCGGCATTCGCCGCTGCGAGTGATGCCGCGGCCATCGAGGCGGCGCGTGTAGAATTTCTCGGCGCGAAAAGCGGGCGGCTGAAAGCGGTGCAGAAAGGGCTCGGCAATGTCCCAGTGCCTGAAAAGCCAGCAGCAGGCAAACGGTTCAATGAAGTGAAGACCGCACTTGAAGCGGCGCTGACGGCAGCCCAAGGGCGTTTGGCAAGCGGCGGGCCAGCCGACGCCGAAGAGAAATTCGACGCAACGGTGCCGGGCGGACGACTTATTGGCAAGTCGGAAGAACGCACTCCGCTCCGTTTGGGACATTTGCACCCCCTGACCCAAACCATCGAGGAGCTCAAAGACATTATGGGCCGGTTGGGCTTTACAGTGGCCGAGGGTCCTGAGGTCGAGGATGAGTGGCACAACTTCGAGGCACTCAATATTCCAGCTTCGCACCCGGCGCGCGATCCGTTGGAAAACTTTTATCTGGCCACCGCGGCGGTTGGCACCTGTGGCCCGTTACTACTACGAAGCCAGACGAGCACGGTGCAGATTCGCGTGATGGAAAAGCAGAGGCCGCCGGTTCGCATCATCTCGCTGGGGCGTGTGTATCGGCCGGACGATGCAGATGCCACGCATTACCCAATGTTCCACCAGATCGAGGGCTTGCTGATAGATAAAAACGTGACGATGGCCGATTTGAAGAGTGTGCTGCGGTTGTTCGCGGCCAGCTTTTTGGGCCACGACGTGCACATTCGATTCCGCCCTTCGTTTTTCCCATTCACTGAGCCGAGCGTAGAAGTCGATATGGCCTGGGAAACCGTTGGCGGCAAGACGCGCTACGTGGAAATGGGCGGTGCTGGAATGGTCGACCCAAATGTCCTGAGAGCGGTGGGCTTCAACCCCGAGGACGTAACTGGTTTTGCGTTTGGGCTCGGCGTGGAGCGTGTTTGTGCTCGGCGTCATGGCATTTCCGACATTCGCGAATTTTATCGCAACGATGTGCGTTTCTTGCATCAATTTTGATGCCGATGAGTACTCACTACGGATTGCCGCATGAACCATGAGCACGTGACATTCGTATATCACTAAAGCAAGGGTGCTAGTTTTGATCAGCCAAATTCAAGATTTTGATTCTAAATTTGGTGAAAGAATTCTTGGCGCCACTACACCTCGCCCAATTGTGTGCCTATGATGTATCAAGGAGGGGGGTGCTGGTTGCTTTGTGGCTGGTTTCTGATGGAATCTTTTGCTGCGCGCGAACAGAGTAAGGCACGAACAGAGCTAGGCATTGTTGAAGTGGGCTTGGTCCTCACTTCAGCTTTTCAATTCATAGTGTTGGCTTACGCGGGTTGTGGCGATCCGCGGGGCTGTTGAATCAGGTTTCACGGGAGGAAGAATGAGCGTTAAATTATTGATCGCCGACGACCATGAGGTCGTTCGCCGCGGTCTGGCCAGTTTGCTAAGTGGCTCAGATATCAAAGTCGTGGCTGAGGCCAAGAACGGCGATGAAGCCGTGAAGCTCAGCAAGAAACACAAGCCGGATGTCGTGTTGCTGGACATTCGGATGCCCGATACCGACGGACTCGAGGCGCTGGAAAAAATTCGCCGCGATCGGCCTGAACAGAGGGTCGTCGTGCTTTCGACGTATGATAATCCAACGTATGTGGCCCGCGCTGTTGCCTTGGGGGCCAGCGACTACGTATTGAAAGGTTCCTCTCGGGGCGAGTTGGTCAGTGCAATCAACGCCGCTGCGGCCGGGCAGGCACCGACAAAAACCGGCGAGTTGCGCCGTGTTCAAGGCGCCATGGCAACGCGCGAACCGAGTAAAACCGATGACGTCCCATTAACGCAGCGCGAATTGCAAGTGCTACGCCACATTGCCTTGGGCCTGAGCAATAAGGAGATCGGTCGTTCGCTGGGAATCAGTGTCGAAACGGTAAAAGAGCATGTGCAGAACATTCTGCGAAAAATCGCCGTCGTCGATCGTACGCAGGCCGCGGTGTGGGCAGTTCGAAAAGGGTTGGTGTAACGTCGAACCAATCCGAGTGATCGCAAACATAAAAGCCCAGGGGTTGCAACCCCTGGGCTTTTTTATTTGCAATCGCCGCAATGCGCATACGCCATCACTTCGATCGCGGATGCGCTTTGTCGTAAGCCTTCTTTAATCCGGCGGTGCTGAGGTGTGTGTAAATTTGAGTCGTCGCCAGGCTCTTGTGGCCAAGCAGTTCCTGCACGCTGCGGATGTCGGCGCCTCGATCGAGTAAGTGTGTGGCAAAGCTATGTCGCAAAGTATGCGGCGTCGTGCGGCGATCGAGGCCGACGATCTTCAAATACTTTTCCAACAGCCGGCCGACGCTACGAGTGGTGAGCCGTTTGCCGAACTTGTTCGTGAAAACTGGCCGCCGCGGACTGCGTTCCAGCCCCGGTGCAAGTTTTCGCACTTTGAGCCAGCGCTCTATCGCCTTCTCGGCACAAGATCCGAGTGGAGAAAGTCGTTCTTTTCGTCCCTTGCCACGGACGCGGAGAATGCCTGCCGCGCGATCGTAATCGTCGTCGTTGAGCCCCACGAGCTCGCTCACGCGTAAACCAGCGGAGTAGAGCGTTTCGAGCATGGCCCGGTCGCGCAGTCCCACCGATTCATTGGCCGGCGGTGCGTTGAGCAAACGATCCAAGTCTTCGCTCGACAAGAAATGCGGGAGGTCGCGCGGCTTCCGCGGATTCCGCAACGGTTTGGCAGGGTTCGAAGTCGTCCAGCCTTCGCGCTGGCCAAAGCGAAAGAAACTGCGCATCGATGCCAGATGCCGCGCGATCGACGTTTTCGCCAAGCCTGCCTCGTGCAAACTGGCCACGTAGCCGCGCAAATCGAGCGTGGTGATCGACTCGGGCGGCGGTGCGGACCCATCAACATCGCCGGACGCCTCGGCCAAAAACTTCGCCAAGTGCGTCAGGTCTTCGCGATAGCTCTTGATCGTCAGCTCAGAAGCGTTCCGTTCAACCTTTAGATATTGCAAGAAGCGATCAACAGCGTCTTGCATAGGGAAGCAATTTGTGGTTCGTTATTAGCAACTTGCCGGAAAGCGCAATGAGTGCTCGCGATTCCGTGATGCGCGTTTACTCGTCGGCGTCCGAGGGCAGGGGCAAGTTGAAACGGCGCGGACGTTGTTCGTGCTGCATGCTCGCCGCGTTCTGGCGAACCTTCTGGCTCAAGACGGCGGCATCGTACCAGGTAAAACTCAGCTCCGGGTTCGAAGCATACCGGCCCAAGGTGCGGAGCGTTTCTGCGCGGCTGGCATCGTCGTACAGAAAAATGTACCGTTCGTTGCCCTTCACTAGCGCCAGCACGTTAATGTCCTGCGACACGTTCTCATCGCTCCATCTTGCGGCCTTGCGTGCATTCAATCGCAGACAGCCGGTCCATCGGCCGCACAGATTTCGATTGTCACGCCAAAAGTGTTATCGGCCCGTCTCCCACCGATACAACACTTGCGTTTCGCCGCCACCGCCGCGAGCAGTTAGCATTTCGGCGATGTTCTTGTAGCAGCAGAAGCGAATGAAGTCGTCGCTGCGTTGCAACGTGCCCTGCCAACCGTCGCGTCGTGCATCATCGCGAGAATAGTGATAGTTTTCCAATGCCGCCGTGAAGTCGGCGTCGTTGCCGCTGTAGAAGCGAGCATGACGCAGCACGGGTTCATTTGATGGGATGTACGGCGGGCGCTGCGGCGACGGTGGCGGCGGTATGAAACCCCGTGGATCGGGCCAATTCGGCGGAAATTGCGGTCCACTCGCGGCGTCTGCAGTCGAGTTTGCCGGCGCGATTCCGCTGGCGTTGCTGTCGACAGGTGCATTGGCCGATGTCTGCACAGCCGCGGACGATTCTGACGGTTGCGCCGGCAGAGCGCCTTGTTCTCGATTCGATTCGCCCTTTCGCAACGGCGCCGCGAGCACTGCCGCTGGCGCTGCTGCCACCGCCGGCAGCACTAAAGCCTCGCGCGGTTTTGCACTTTGGCTTGGAACAGGCACGAGTCGCGCATCTGTCGGTTGTGGCGATTGTGTGGCCAACTGCGCACGCGCCAATGCCATTTCCGATTCGAGCACTAGCGACGGCGGAATGAATTCTTCTTCCGTTGTGCCCCACGGCAAACCGTAGCCAGGCGGCACAGGATGATAGCCTGGATTGGCTGCGTACCATTCGACCTGCAGTCCACAGCGCGGCGGATAGTACGGCGAGAAATCGGTCACTGCGCCAATCACCACGGCGTCGACACCCAGAATTTGCGCGAGCTGTCGCGCTTGTTCCGGTCCATTCAATTGAATGCCATGCTGCTGCGCGGCTTTTTCGGTGACTCCCACCGGCACAACTTCAAATCCGGGAACCGATTGCAGCGCAGCGAAATAATCTTCCGCGAATTGCCTGCCGTCGACCGTGGGCTCGCTGCTCAAATTGAAGAACGGCGCAACCGCAATTTTTGTCAGTTGCGGGAATGGATTGTGGATCATCGGCTGCTGAACGGCTTGGGGCAGCAAGCCACAACCGCAGATCAGCACCAGCACGCCGACGGCGATAGCGAGGCGCATCATGAGCAAGCAACCGCATGGGAATGGGCCCCCCCATTCCGGCAGCCGGACGAATGCCGACGACTTCGAAACGTCCGCCTTATCGACAAATTTCGCAGGCTTTCTCTAAGTTAAATCCGCCGGTGTGCCGATTTTCTAACCTTCCTGCCGCGATAATCGCCTCCTGTGACGTTTTCCCTCCGTGTGGGCACAAATCGGGTGAATCCCAGTGCTGTCAGAATCAGGTATAGGCCGAGAAAAGTTGTGATCGGCAGAAGTCTGAGTCCGCTAAATGTGGTTGCGGAGTTTAGGTTGCTAGCACAAAATGAGCGATTCACGCTTCTGGTGCGAATCGCCCAGTTTGCCGGGAGGCAGAAATGTGGGTCCGCAAACGGTTAGACATCCGCTGGTCGAATTTGGGCAGTGCCTTGCGCGATTGCCTGACTTGTTGGGATCGGCACTCTTTGGCGGAAGACCTCGAGGACCACTGGTCGGCGCATGATAATGCCCTGGCTTGTCTCTCCGTAAGAACCGGCTTCGATCTTTGGCTGCAAGCGCTCCAGTTGCCCAAGGGGAGCGAAGTGCTCGTTTCGGCGATCACCATTCGCGACATGGTGCGAATCATCGAAGCGCATGGCCTGGTGGCCGTGCCAGTAGATTTGAATCCCGAAGACCTGTCGGTCGATCTCGAGAGTCTGGAGCGCGCCATTGGCCCACGCACGCGGGCCATTCTGGTCGCCCATCTGTTCGGCACACGGCAACCGCTTGAGCCGGTGCTGCGAGTTGCGCAAGCAGCATGGATTATTCGTCGCCGAAGATTGTGCTCAGGCATTTGCAGGCCGGCACTTCACGGGCCATCCGCAAGCCGACGTCAGTATGTTCAGTTTCGGTTCGATCAAGACGGCCACGGCACTTGGCGGCGCACTGTTATGTGTTCGCGATCGTGCCGTTCTGGAGCGGATGCGCCAGCTGCAATCAAAATATCCGGTGCAAGCCCGGGGACATTTTTTGAAGCGCGTGTTCAAACACGGCCTGATGAAATTGATGTCGTACGGCCCGCAATTCGGAGCGCTGGTTTGGACCATGCGACTGACCGGCCGCGATCCAGATAAATTCGTGGCTTCCACCGCGCGCGGGTTTCCCGGCGCAGAACTGCTGCAGCAAATTCGCCGCCAGCCCTGCGCGGCGTTGCTTTCGTTGATGCACCAGCGGATTGCGTTTTACAATCGCCGCGCGCTCGCGCGTCGCACGCAGCATGGCCAGCGGCTGCTCTCACTGATTGGACCGGCGGCGCCGAGCCCCGGTTCTCACGCGGAAGTCCACAGCTACTGGGTGGTTCCGGTGTTGCACGATGAACCGACACGTCTGATTCGTCGCTTGCAAAACGCGGGCTTCGACGCTTCGCTCGCACACAGTTTGTTTGTCGTACCGCCGCCGGCCGATCGTCCGGAACTTCGCGCCGAACTGGCCGAAGAAATGCTGCCGCAAATCGTGCATTTGCCGTGCTACGCGGAAATGCCCGACCGCGAACTCCGCCGCCTGGCCCGCGAAGTGCGTGCCTCCGTTCGTCCACAGCCGATAGTTGCCGCACCGGCGCGCAGCATCACGCCCAAATTAAGCGTCGGCTGAGCGGTCAACAGTACTGTCAGGCGTAGTATCAACCGTCGGGCGAAAGTGCAATCGGCCGTCATCGCAGCGGTTGACGCAGCCTAAGCCCGCCGGACTGAATATTACGGCAATTCATCCTCAATCGAGTGGATCTTCCACATCCTCATCCTCGAGCTCAAATGCCCGCACGCCGCATGCGATTAGAGATTGAGGAGATCTCATTGCCATTTCCCCAATAAGAGTCAGCAACTCAGCCTTTGACAAATGCGACAGTTGACACAGGACGTCTTTAATATCTACGAAGCTCGATGGATTGCACTTCCAAGTCGCTTCCAGCGCACGCACGTGTTTGCACGGCCAAACTTCCGATGGACAGGTACACGTGCCATCGACCGTTTTCCCGATTTCAGTTTTGGTTCGGTAGATGCCGTGGTTTCCGTAAATCCGGACCGACAATTCTCGGCCATACCGTAGCCGTTGCGTCATTAACGGACTGTCGACGTATTCTGCCGCTCGATCGACTTGCAGTCCCTTCGCTCGCTTCTTGGGCATGTGACGGTGGCCTCCTTCGTCTGCCGTACGTCCAACTTACGCTCCTCGCTTTGCAAGACAACCGGCCGTCAACGCAATTTCCAAAGATCACACAAAATCGCGTAAGCTCTGCACGCCTACCGGCTCGCGGCTCCAGAAAGGCTCTCCGTAACGGGTGCCGATCGCCCAGCCCCAGTAGGCTGCTTGATCGCGCAGTCGATCGATGATCGTCGGCGAATCCGTTGAGCGGCCGGTAACGAACTGACTGGCAAAGCATTCCAGGACGGCCCGTTTGCGATCCCACTGCTGGCTGATATCGACGACGAATGTTGGCTCCGCGACAATTCGCAAATGGACGCACCAGTAATAAAAAATCCGCTGTGGGTGGAACGGCTCGCCGGCCATGTCGGTCTTGGTGAGTTTCGCCCAAAATCGCGCCGCTTCAACCAACTGCGTTGCTGCCACGTGGTCCGGATGTGCATCGACCCAATACGGCGCGAATAGCCATTTGGGGCGCACTCGCCGAAAGACTTCCGCGAGTTTGCGGTGCGCTTCCAGCGTGTGTTCCAAGCTGCGGTTCGGCAGGCCGAGGTTTTCGCGCCAATCGAGGTTGAGAATTGCCTTGGCGGCGGTTGTTTCGCTCGCTCGCAACTCGGGCGTGCCAAATGGCGTTGGCTCGCCACTGGTTAGGTCCAGCACGCCCACGCGCAGGCCTTGCTCTTTGAGCCGCAGAAGGGTGCCTCCCATGCCCAATTCGGCATCGTCAGGGTGCGGCGCGATGACAAGCAGATCGAGCATAGCTGGAGCCCTGGGGGAATGGCATCGCGTATTAACGAATAGCAAATGCGTGCCAGCACCATCCTGATCGCCAGATGAATTCTATGCAACGGCCGTCATAATCGCCCTGGACATCACAACCATTTTTTGCAACACTTCCGGCCCTTTCTCTTCGCGGAACATTTTTCAAGGCATCGCCAAATCTGCCAGATGTCGTCGTGCGCTGACAAACCGATGCTCGGTCCATGGGCCTTGTGTTGGGCGCTGGCTGCGTGCGTTTTGCTCGCCGGCTGCAGTTGGATCGACAGCCTCCGCGGCGAAAACTTCAACGACGAATTCGCCCATTGGGGCGAAAATCAGCGCCAGCCCACCGAGCCCGGCCAAATGTATGGATTTAGCACCGAAGCCCGACAGGTCGAGCGGAATCTTGGGGTGCGATAAACTTTCCGCCGATCGCAATGGCCGCCGTCGACCCGCCGCTTGTCGGTCCCGGGCTCGTGGATTAAATTGAAATATTCCTTCCCGAATAGCTCAGTTGGTAGAGCAAGCGGCTGTTAACCGCTGGGTCGTAGGTTCGAGTCCTACTTCGGGAGCTGGTACGTCCTCAGAACGCACCGCCGTTAACGATCCGGCATTTGTGGCAGAATTGCATTGATCCGTCGTGGTCCCAGAACCAGCGGCGTCTGGTAGCAGACGGAGCCGGTAGGTGCCAGTTTTGGAATTCTGGGCTGGGTGGAATTCAACCACCTCAATCAGGTGGGGAAGCAGTTCCTGTTTCTCCGATGGACTTGCTAGCTGCAACGCCTGGCCAACAGTCCGCCAACTTTCTAGGAACCGACGACCTTCGTCCGACGTTTCCACCACCATGGATTGACTGAGCTGGAGTTCCCGCATCTTTGCATGCTGCTGATTCAACTCAGCCTGCAACCGGCGGAGTTCGTCTGCTACAGAAGCCAGCCCCGCAGCTCCACTGGCTTTTAGCACTTCCACTAGGTTGTTGATTTGGGCCTGGGTTACAGCTGCCTGTCGGCGTACGATTTCGATCTCGGCCTCTAGAACCAGTTTATGATTACCGATCTGCCCAAGAGCAGCGTCAACGATTTTTTCCCGCTCCGGCTCATCGCCGCTCAATTCCACCAGTCGCTGTACAATCACGTCTTCAACTGTGACAGGCAGATACGGCGTGCAGCACGCCTTACGACCGTGGTGGGTTTGCCGAGTGCAAGTGTAGTAAAAATGGACGCCGTTTCTCCCAGAGCACGATTTGGGCGTCATCATGGCTCCGCATTGGCCACAACGAATCAGCCCCTTCAACAAATAGACATGGGCAGTGGGCTGTTTTAGGTTTCTGCGGGTCTGCCTGTTAGATGCCAAAATTCGTCTAACTTCTTCAAATAAGCTCGCGTCAATTATTGGTGGGTGAGCATTCGGCGTTCGCACGGAGCCCCACTGCACCTCCCCCAGGTACAGCTTGTTTCTCAGAATTTGGCCGACCTGCTGCTTGCTGAAGTAGCGGCCGCCATACAATTTCCCGCTTCGACTGGTCCGTGTGGGTATCCGGATTCCCAACTCCCGCAGCCGATCACGGACCTTGCCGATTGACCCCAAACGGATCGCCGCTTCAAAGAATTGCTCCCGGATAATTTTGGCCCACTCGGCATCGACTATGAGCCGCCCCTTTTCCTGCGGATCTTTGGCGTAGCCCAAGATCCGGCCTCCGTTCCAGAGGCCACGCTCTGCCCGATCTTCCATCGTGGCCTTAGTCCTTTCGCCGGTCAGCTCTCGCTCCAATTGGGCAAAAACCATAATGATCAGCAGCATGGCCTTGCCCATCGGAGTCGACGTATCGAATTGCTCTTGCAAACTGACGAATTCCACTCCGTGCTGTCGGAATAGTTCAGACAACTCAAGAAAATCCACAATGCTTCGTGTAATGCGATCCAATTTCCAGCAAACAATTCGATCGACTCGGCTAGCCTTAATATCTGACTTGAGCCGAGCTAACTCCGGACGATTTTGGTCTTTCGCACTTCTTCCGGCGTCTTCATAGAACGCCGTGGTGATCTGGACAGGCTGCTTATCGGAATCGGCCAAACGATGTCGCAGCTGTTCAACGTAGCGGTTGGCGTTATTGCGTTGTGCCTCCAGACTATCGCCCTCGGTTTTTTGGCGTTGGGTCGAAACACGAACGTAGATGGCGATTCGCATTTGAGATTTTCCAATCTGGTTACGCTGAGCCCGTGTGGTCGTCAAAGTGATTTTCGACAACAGCGCCATGGCGGCCGCTGCTACTAAATTCAAACGCATCAATCATCGTCGCCTCCTAGTTGAGTC
The DNA here is from genome assembly GCA_963773875.1 of Pirellulales bacterium. Classification (GTDB taxonomy): domain Bacteria; phylum Planctomycetota; class Planctomycetia; order Pirellulales; family JADZDJ01; genus CAVTYH01. Next base: position 176,723 of record CAVZCV010000021.1, on the reverse strand, counting down.
AGATCGTCGATTAGACGGATCCGACAATCGTTCGCGCAATTTGATAAACCCTCCTTAGACCTGTTCCTCCCTATCACTTGTGGATGTGTGACTTGCGCAAACTGTTCGCAATCCCAAGTGTTGCCCCGTTATTCAAAGGTGGTACGTCTGCCAGCTCCGGCAACCGGCCGAAAGGATGCTTCGACACAAATGGCGGCTTAATTCCGTCGACGAACCGGTAGTGTTGCTGCTTGCCACGTCGACGGTTGTTCTCCGCCACAGTCGATTGCAAGATCCCATTGGCCTCGAGCTCGGCCAGATATTTTTTCGCCGTGTTGTAGCCGCGGTCTACCCATAGCTGAACTTGCTTTCGCGTAAACCAAGTTGCACCAGCATCACTTAAATCGGGTAATTCGATACCTGGTTGCTTACGAAGCTGAGCGTACAAGCAGGCGGCGAGCTCAACTGCATCCGGCGACGGCAACCGCTCCGCTGGCACCATTGGCAGGCTGAGGAGGACCGATCTAGCGGCGGAGTAGTCACAAGGTTCGATCTCGATTTGCGGTGGTTGCAATTCACGAAGTGCCATCCGCAAAGCGGCCATCGTCCGCAGTAGTCGCTCGAAGACGAGCATCGGCTCGGGTTTCACGGTACCGCAATACGAACCCGCAAACTGACACGCAAAGGTCGCCCCTCGTGGCAGCGCCGCAATAACATTTGATAGCGGACCTTGATGATCAAAAGGTTGTGGCCCGGCAAAAGCTGCCGGGAATTGGTCCAGGCTCCGCTTAACCTCGGAAGCGTTTATACGCAGCGCCGAACGAGCGGCGGATACCTCGTATCCGCATGGCAAACGTGCCACATGCTCGGCGGTGATGCATCGACGCGTGTTGAATAGAGCAGAGCGTCCCGAAAGACTTTGTGATCGGAGCGAGTCAGAACGACTTGGGCCGTTGTACCACTTTCATATTTGAATCCGCTACGTTCCAACTGGCGAAAGGCGGTATGTGTATCAACGCTCAACAGCAAATCCGGTTGGAAATTCACAATCCGGTGAACGATTTGCAGGTCGATTTCTGGGGTGGCAGTCCAGATCTCCAAATTGATGGGCATTCCCAATGCGGAGGCTGTCAGACTTAAGAACAGAGTCAACTGAATGAGGTCGCAGTCCAGGCCGACATGCTGCGAAATTAGATCGCTGAGGCGAGACGCCTCATGATTGCGGAAGGGCTGTAGCGATGCGGCTGGGCTCATTTCGTGATCCTCCGAGGTAAAGCCTGCGGCGACGCCGGTATATCGCTTCTGAGAAACCAGAACTGCAAAGTGATCAGCCTAAACGGTGGTGAAAAATGAACTAACGCTTGAGTCGCCGCAGCACCTGGGTAACCCGTGCACGACTAACGCCGAGGTGCCTTGCCAGTTCTGCCCGAGATCTGACTTTGCCGCTGTCCAGTAGAGCTTGATATGCGACCGCAAGATCCGCTGCAGGCGGCCTTGGAAGAACCGTCCGCTTCGATTCCGGGACAGTGCTTAACGATGGAAACAGTTCAAACTGCTGAGATCGGCCAGAAGACTTGAGCCGATATGCCCCAAATTCCAATAGCCCAAGGTGCTTCGGGCGGATGAGTCGGGGAGTTCCACTTGGCCGCCAGGAATGGGCCAGACGGCTTTACAACTTCGCTGGCGCGGGTGGCCCGACAGTTCTGCAGCGTTTTCGGCCAAAGCTCGCAACCGGCTTACTTGGCGATTCGATCAATTTGCGGCCCGAGATTGTTTTTGCCAATTCGGTTTCTGACTGGCACAACGTAGTCATCCTGGCCTGGTGGCCTGCCGTGTTCCGTTTCGTATTGATTGAACGCGGCCTCAACGTATGGACGTAGCTCAATGAATAACCTGCACAACCGAGTGGCTTTGCCTCGATGATGCTCCGTTTACGGACTGTGGATCAGAAATCGATTTTTCTCCCAATCAATATCGCTTCACTTCACGCGCACAACCTCTGACGGACAGCAGAGCCCGCCCCAGCGTGCCAACGGAAAAATTAATGGCAACGAAGGTTCGGGCATGCCTTCAACACTTTTTGAGCGATTTCCGGTGTAACGAAATACTCGCGATCTTCGTTGGCCGTCACGTTTAAGTCTTCCATGTCGGCAGACGGATTTTCGCGAGTCAATCGCTTCCGCGAAGCGGCCCGAAACAATTGTTTCTCTCTCGTGCATAGACGGAACAGTTACGTAAACTGTTTGGAGCGATCTTCGGCAATGATTGGCGCAGCGCTTCCCAAGCCGCCATCAATACCGACCGCGGCGATTTGCTCGTCGTTGCCCGAGGAGATTTCTACAGAGCCATTGCGAACCAATTCAAAGCGTAACCGTCACGCGCAAGAAGGTGGCAGGAATGGACGTGGCATCTTTGCGCGGGCTCTGGTTTTGGCGGGTGAACAAGTCTTCCAGCTCTTGCTGCAAATCAGCGGCTCGACCACTGGTTTCTGCCGCTTCAAAAGCATTCATGGTCGGCCCGTAATAGTTTCGGAACTCATCCACGAGCGCCGCGGGGGAGCCCGGAAAGTTGAATGTAAAGGTGTCGCGGGAGAAGGAGATTTTCTCGGCGGGAACTCCGGCCGCGGAAAATCGTTCGATCACGTTGCTCTCGATCCCCCAGGTCATCGGGCTGACAAAACCTTCCGGCGGTGGTGGTGTGTAGGCGGAGCTGATCTTCAATACTTGCGCCACAAATGTTGGATCGTTGGGAATCCAGTTTCCCATAACGATCCGACCTCCGGCTCGGGTCACACGCACCTTCTCTTTAGCCACCTCAAACGGCTTGGGCGCAAACATCGCGCCAAAGATGCTCACGGTGAAATCGAACGTCTGGTCCGGCACTTGATGTAGCTTCGTTGCATCGCCTTCCTGGAACCGGCAGTTCGAGAGGCCAAGCTCCTTGGCCCGCTTGTTCCCGGCCGCAACCAGATTGGCGGCAATATCAACGCCCAGCACATCCGCGCCGAGTTTTGCCGCGGGTATGGCCGTCGTGCCGTCGCCACATCCCAGGTCCAAAACTTTGTGACCCTTCGCGATGCCAAGGCGTTGGACGAGCGCTTCTCCGCTTTGGCGCATGCTGGCGGCAATGCGCGTGAAGTCGCCTTTTTCCCAAAGTGCTTTGTTTGGATTCAGGGGAGTGTTCATGGTGTGATTGTGGGTTGATTTTTGGGTTTGCAAAAAAATGTTCGTGTAACGTGGAACTATGGTGAACTTTTTGCGCGGGCAGAGGCCGTTTCTTAGTGGTATGGCGAGCGATCAAGTGCGATTCCCGCATTCGTGCTTTGAGGTAATCGGTTCGCTGTTCCGTTCACACTATTGTAACGGCGGCCGTTAGCATCGGGCACGGCCGCGACGGCCAGCTCCTCCTCCTGGTCCATTGCGGACATCGGCATTCCGTGGCCAGGCGCGTTGGCATACAGGAGCCAGTAGGCAACTGGAATCACGAATAAAGTGAAGAGGGTCGAAGCGAAGAGCCCGAAGATCAGCGTCCAGGCGAGGCCGGAGAAGATGGGATCGATGATGATCGGAACGGCACCGAGCATGGCCGCAGTAGCCGTCAACAGAATCGGCCGCAAGCGTACTACGCGGCTCTCCATGATGGCATCGAAAAGAGACCGTCCTCGTGCCAACGACAAGTGGATGAAGTCCACGAGTATGATCGAATCGCGGGTCACGATACCCGATAGGGCAATCATGCCGATCATTCCCGTTGCTGTGAAGTAAACAGGATCGAGGAAGCCACCAACTTGGTGTGCGTTCAAAACATTAAGCAGCCAGAAACCCGGCATTACGCCAAGGATAGTCAATGGAATTGCCATCATGACCACTAAAGGGATGACGAATGAACGCATCTGTGCCACAAGCAAGATGTAGATCGCAACCATCGCAGCACCAAAGGCCAGTCCGAGATCGCGAAATACGTCGAGCGTAATTCTCCACTCTCCCTCACCGGCAAAATCCACTTTGAATCCCGTCGGCAGCGCCCAGGCAATCCCACCACCGCTCGATAGAAACGTTCGATCTGCAATAGGCCTGGCAGCGACATCGGCCAACCGTCCCTTTCCAATCAGTTTGGCATCCAGGGGCATATTGACGTTGTCAGCCTTATCCGAGAGGACATCGACCACGACATCTGCTGGCGGCCGCCCGGCAGTTTCCGCGAAGACATAGGCCACCCGCTGGAGGTTCTTGTGGTAGATCATCTGATCCACCCGGGTCGTATCCCAATGTCCTAGCTCGGCGAGGGGAACTAACTGGCCTTTGTCCCCTTTGACTCGCACTAGCGCCAAATCGGTCGCACTGGTTCGTAGCTCGATGGGGACGCGCAACTGGATCCGCAGAGGATTTCGCTCGGTGTCTTTTCGCACCAGACCCACCGTTGCTCCACCGAGCATCGCCTGAAGTGTGCTGGCGATCTGGTCGGCCGAAATACCGCTGAGCGCGGCTTTCTCCGTATCCGTGACAAAGGTGAGCTTTTCTTGGGCTGATTCGCGTATGTCGTCGAGGTCGACGACGCCCGGTTCGACCGCCAGGCGAGCTCGTACTGTGTCGGCGGCGAGCAACAGATCTTCATAACTGAAATTCGGCTGCCCATAAACTTCGGCCACGACGCTGGCAACGACGGGTGGCCCGGGAGGTGTCTCGACAATTTTCATGCGCACATGATTTCGGTCAGCAATTACTTGGAGATCATTCCTCATCCGTAGACCAATCGCGTGGCTCTGCAAACTGCGGTTCTTTTTGCCCGCCAGATTGATTCGAATGTCTGCAACGTGATCGCCTTGCCTGAGGTAGTAGTGACGCACGAGGCCATTGAAATCCATTGGAGAACCTAAGCCGACGTAGCTTGTGTAGTCGGCGACCTCGGGTACCTTAGCCAGGTACGTTTCCATCTCACGTACCGCTGCGTCCGATCGCTCCAGAGTTGTGCCCCGATCGAAGTCAAGCACTAACATGAGTTCGTTCTTATTGTCGAACGGCAGCATCTTGAGCGGTACGCTGCGCACGCCAGCCAAGCCCATCGCTCCCGCTGTCAGCACCAGGATACCCATCAGAAACGACCAAGCCACGAGCCGCGATCTAAGCAAGGGCGCCATCAAGGGGTAGAAGAACTTGTATAGCGCCGATTGCTTGACCGCATCCTGGTCGTGCCGATCGTGGTGGGAATTTACATCCGTCTGGCCTGCACGATACTTGTGACGCAGTCCGTAATATGCGAGCCAAGGAGTGATCGTGAATGCCACGACCATCGACATGAGCATCGTGACCGGAACGTTGAGCGCCATCGGACGCATGTAGGGCCCGATCATCCCCGTGATGAAGAACATCGGCAGAAAACTGACGATAATGGCCAACGTCGCGGTAATGAGCGGCGGACGAATCTCGGCGACAGCCTCAAGTACAATTCGACGACTCGCCGTCTTGCGCAGCGCGAAGTGTCGAGTGATATTCTCAACGTCTACGATGGGGTCATCGACTAGTAGCCCCAAAGACAGAATTAGTGCAAAGAGCGTGACCCGGTTGATCGTATAACCCAGCAGCAGGTTGGCGGCCAGCGTAAGACCGAAGACAACCGGCACCGCAACCGCTACGATGAAGGCCTCGCGCCACCCAAGCCCAATCGTCAGAAGTGCGACGACAATCAAGATGGCAACGACCAATCCTTCGAGTAAACCATTGACCTTGTCGTTGGCTGTCAGACCGTAATTGCGCGTGACAATCATTTCGATGTCACTCGGCACGATTTTCCGTTTCAGTTCTTCGGCCTGATGCAGCACGGTGTTGGCGACCCAAACGGCGTTGGTGCCCTTTTTCTTCGCAACAGCGATTGTCACGGCCGGATGCGCACCGCCGGTTTCGACCGTTTTCGCTTCGGCATCCTCCGACTCGCCCAAAATCGTGCTGGGGAAGTACTCGTGCTGCGTAAATCCACGCGCTGGTCCCCATCCGTGGCGCACATAGCCTGCCGTTTCGTCGGGCCCGTCCTCGACCTGGGCCACGTCCTTGAGAAACACAGGTCGCCCATCGAATGTGCCGACAACCAGATCGCGCAAATGTCGCGCATCTTCGAACGGCTCGCCGGCATCCACGCGAATCAAGCGGTCGGCGTTACGCAAATCACCCGCCGTCTGCCGGATATTCGTAACCTGGACCGCCCGCTGTAACTCCAACGGCGCGACGTGATACGCGGCCATCCGGTCCGGGTCCATGAGCACCTGCACCACGCGCGGCCGACCACCCACGACGTACGCTCGCGACACCTCCTGGGTTCCCGCCAAGCACTGTGCGAGCTCCTCCGCGACGCGACGTAGCGTCATGTCGTCTGCGGATTGGCTTGTTAGCGTCAATGTAGCGACGGGGACGTCGTCTATTTCGATGGGTTTGACGACCCAGCCGGTCACGCCGGGCGGCACCACGTCCACGTTTTCGTCGATCTTTTTGTAGAGCTTGACGAGGCTCCTCTCGCGATCCTCACCGACATAATAGCGAACGGTGATGATTGCCTGGCCCTCGCGGCTCATGGAGTAGACAAATTCGACGCCATCGATCTGATAAAGAATCTTCTCCAAGGGCGTCGCGACCAGTTGCTCAACTTCCCCGGCAGAATGACCTGGGAAATTGACGTAAATATCCGCCAGCGGCACGACAATCTGTGGGTCTTCTTCACGCGGCGTCAACCGCAAGGCCGCGAACCCTAGAATCGTTGCCAGCAAGATCAAGATCAGGGACAATTTCGAGTCCAGGAATATCTTCACGATCTTGTTCGTGAAGTGGTGTTCCTGTATCGAACCAACATCCTTGTGCTCAGCCATGGATAGCCTCGCCCGTCACGGCCGCATTGACTGGCACCTGGACCTGTTCTCCTTCGTGCAGACCAGACAGCACTTCGACATCCGCGCCGATCGTCCGTCCCAATCGAACGGCCCGTCGGCTAAATGCACCATGCGCTGCCATGTTGACTAGATCGAGTTGACCCACGGTTTGCACCGCTTGACGCGGGATAACCAGAACTTGTTCTTCGTCGAGCGGAATCAGAATTCGCCCGAACATGCCGCTATATATGCCCTCCGGGCAAGGTCCAGTAACCTTTACTTGGAAGGATCGGCTGCTGGACTCTGCTTCCGGCACGATCTCGCTAATTGTGCCAGTGCCCTGCTTGTTGAAGTTTTCAACCTGAACTTCGATCGGCTGGCCGACCTTCAGTCGGTGCGCAAGCGACTCACGGACGCTAGCGACAAGCTGCATCCGTTTGGGGTCCAAGAGAGTCGCCAGCATTTGTCCCGGCGTCACCATGTCGCCGGCTTCGACTTTTTTATCGATCACAATTCCTTCAATCGGCGACCGGATCGTGGCCCATTCGAGCGTGGCCTGAATCTCATTGATCGATTCCTTCGCGCGGCTGAGTTCCGCATCGGCTAATTTAAGTGCGGTGGCGGCGCGCTCATATTCCTGTCGACTGACGGCCTTGGATTTGAACAGATTTGCAGATCGATTCACATCCGCTTCCGCCTGCTCGCGGGCTGCCTCTGCTGCATTGAACGTTGCCTCCGCCTGTCGGTGCTTGGCCTGCAAATCCGAATCGTCCAAGCGCACAAGAACGCCTCCTGCCTTGACGACCTGACCGGCTTTCAGGTCGACCTCAACAACGCGCGCAAGGAGCTTGGATCCGATGGCAATTTCATGCACGGGCCGGATGGTCCCAACGGCCTTCTCGACGAGTGGTAGCCGAACCAGGCGCACCTCTGCAAAGCGACTGGGTGCGTTGTTTTCACTCGCAGGGACAAGTTCTGTTTGCGCCGATACTTTGGGCGCGAAATTGCCGGCCAACCATAAGAGGACCACCGTCACGCCAACGGAAAATGCAAACAAGATCGTTGCGCGACTGCCCCAGACACCCCACGTCCGGCCAATCTTTGTATACGTGTTCATGTGCCACCAATTCTGTATCCCAATGGAAAGTCAGCAAACCCGAATCTGTCGAAGGCGATTCCAGAAATAGCTTTCCGCCACGGCACCAGCCCGCGTGAGGTGTACCTGGGTGAAGTATCGAGCAGCGTGGTGAGATCGCAAGTGGACTTGTGGTACACTTCCACGTTGACTTCAGGTACACCTCGCGCGCCCGAACGACCGTGAAGATGAGCGAAAAATCGACACGGCGATACTTGATAGGAACGGCCATGCGCCGCTTCTATCGCGACGGTTTTCGCAACGACTTGATGCTCTGCACCGGGAGATGCAGAACGGCTGGATCATCGCACGCCGCGTCGCCCGGCTCGTGATCGCGTCACGTTGTTCCGTGGCTCGGCTTGCCCGAAGATCCTGGAGCAATTCTGCTCACGGTGTTAGTTCGGCCGTGCGGATGACGCACAGCGTTTGCGCCCGCAGAATCTGGCATGCGTCGCGATATCGGTTGATGACTGAATACGCGACGGCAAGAACGATGTGATCAAATATGCGCTGCTTGTCAGGGCTTGGGCAGCGCCAGGCTTTCATGCAGAATCGAGACAAGGTCGTCTGCGTTGTTTGCGTTGGGGGTGACCCAACGCGAGCCGAAAACCAGCTTGGGGAGGGCGTTGCCGCCCATGTCAGGATCGATGGTGTCGCCATAAAGCCGAATCGCGGTTTGCAGATATCGGTCGATCCAAGGATCGGCCTGGGCGGCATTGAACTTCGCTTGGCCGACCAATTCGACAGCTTGGGTCCTGGCGGCGTCCAGGCTGCGCGGGTGCCAGCGGTCACCGGATTCCAGCGAGAACATCCAGCGGTCGAAGGCCGGAAACGCCTCGCGATTGGCCGCCCAAACCGCTAGGCCTATCTTGGCAAGTTCACAGGAGTCCTTGAATTCATCCACGTCACGGGCGATGAAAGGATTGCACTGAGTGTTCAATGGCGCGGGGCACAACGCAAAAGCCAGTTTGCCGCCGTATCGGCGAATCGCCTCATCGAGAATGAAATGCATTTGCTGGCAGTGCGGACATTTGTAATCAAAGAGCAACGCGACGATGTAAGGAGCGTCGGACGAACCGACCAGCGGCACGGCGTGGGGATCCACGGCAGGCACGTGATCCTGCGTCTCGCCGCCGCGATAGACCGACGGAATAAAACCGATCTGGCAGGCTGCCAGGATACCGGCCAAAGCCAAACCAACCACAGGCAATCGTCCAATTCCGCGCCGTGGGGCGGCTGAGGAAATATCTTGGTCCGGCGCGGCGATGATTGAATCGTCGTCGAATCGCATTGGCGCCCGCCAAATTACCAAAGCCGCCAGCAGCAGGCCGATAATGTGCGTGGCCATGCAGTAGGCGCAAAAGGCTCCAATGAACCATATCTGAACAACTGTAAACCACATAGCACTTCCAGCGGCTGCGCCGACCAAAATCAGGATCGTCCTCCAGGCCAGACGGCGGTTTGGTGCCGCGGTGGCCGAACCAATGAAGAAACTGGCAACCAGGATTGCCAGGTACGCTCCCGCCGCCAGACCGCTGACGGGCAGCACTCCCCCGACCGTCGACCAACGGCTGTTAAGCACCTCGTCACACGAGCTCCCATTTCCACAGCCGATTTCAACCCCGCGCACCAGATAATGCCAGCTCAGGTAGGCGCTCAACGCCAGAGCCAGCGCGCTCAAACTCGTCACTACCCAGCGCCACCACGGCCAGGGCGTCCTCACTCAGATCTCCTATAATACTGGTTGGGCGCACCGGGCGTGGGAACGCTCCCGGCGACTTGCGCCCCTCGATCGTGCGCCCGGCTCAATGCAGCCTTGAGGGTGATGCCTGTACCGGAGACCTGTGCATCCAACGCGTGCGCAATTTTCAGCGGCGCGGCGACGGTGATTGTGCCGCGGCCAGGGCCGCTTCTGCCACCACCGGCGGTGATGGAGGCGACCACCGCCGTCTCACGATTCGCGCCGCCATCTATGGTGATCGTCTGGCCGGCGCTAAATCCTTGCGCACTCGGGACAGGGATTGCGGTTGCTCCAACGTCAGTGGCAGTGCCAATCGTCGTGGCGCCTGGCGTGCCAACCGTCGCGATCACGCCCGTCTCGCGGTTCTCGCCGGTATCGATAATGATCGTCTGGCCGGCGGCAAAATCTGCCACGCTCGTGACTTTGATATTGTCCGCCCCAGCGGCGGAAGCGACCGGCAATGCGCTGGCGGCCTGCAACAAGAAATCGTGGCAGTTGCTGTCAGTGTCGGCGCCGTCCGGGAATCGGCCCGCACTCCTATTGGTCGCGCCGGCAAACGGACCGCCACGCCCGGGGCCGCCACCGGCCGCGCTGGGCGAAGGCGCGCGGCAGCCACCCTGACCCGATCCCGACTGAGCTTGGTAGCCCTCTGAGGCCCATGGGTCCACTAGGCCGCCGTAGTTGAGGCTGTCGACGATCAGTCCAGCGGCGTCGCGCAGCACCATGTTGCCGGCGCCGGGAGAAAGGGCCGGACCGCCGAACCACTGGTTGGGCTTCGGCCCTTGGTAGCCCGCCGTCGTAACCGCGGAGTCACGCACAACCGCGTTGACCGCGTGATCGTTTGCTAATGGGCCGTCGAGCATGACGCCTGTGCCCAGCGGCTGAACGGGCTCGTTGCTCGAGTGGGGGAAGGCAGTGGCCGGCTCGAAGCTGATCCCCGTTCCCTTGACGCTGAAGGGCATGTTGGACGCGTGATCGAACTTCAGCGGGGCGGCCAGATCCAGGCCCGTGCCCGGATTCGCCACACGTCCGTTGCCGGGCCTGCCAGCCGACTGTGTGCCAACTTTCGTAACGGTGACTGTTTCGATTCCATGTCCAACGCTGTCGATATCCAATCTGATTTGGTCACCGACCGAAATGTTGGCGACGGATGACACTTTGATGTTGGTGTCGCCGGTTTTCGCGTCCGCCGCCAAATAAGCTTGCGTGCCCGGCTTGCCAACCGCGGTGACTGTGACCACCTCGTACTTCTCCACGGATTGTGCGACGGCGGGGTAGGTGGCGCCGTAGCCGATGCCAATCTTCCCGCCAACTTCGAAACCGGCCACGCTCGTCACAGGCACGTTGGTCGAGCCGACGGGAATTGTTATCACCGGACCCTCGGGGAGCGGTTGCCACACCGTCGTATTGTTGCTGGCGGCGGTTCCAATGCTTGAGATCTTGCGCGTTTCCACTCCGGCGCCGGTGTCGATTTCAATCGTATCGCCGACGTTCATGTCGCTTGTGTTTCTGACGTGGATCGTCGAATTGCCTTTGTGCGCGGGGACCACGAGGCCGGAGTTGGAAAGGCCCAGCACGTAAAAGCCGTGAGATGCGAGCTTCGTACCAGCGGGGATTTTCACCGACGAGAAAATGGCCTGCTGCGTCGCGTGCTCGGTCAGGGTCCAGTTGGAGATGTCGGCGTCGCTGGCGCCGGCGTTGTAGAGCTCGATGAATGAGTTGGTCGAGTTGGAAGGCGAAGCGGAGCCAATCGCAAACTCGTTGATCTTGATCGGGCTGACATTTCGCGCCTTCTCGGCGGTTGTTTCAGATTGTGTCTGGCCGCTCGCATTCGTCCAGGACACGTTTCCGACCAGATCGCCGTTGAAGGCCGTAGGTCCCGAGGTCACCTTGAAAGTTGCGCTCGCAGTCTCGCGAGGCGCAACTGGGCCGGCTAGCGTCACCGACGCGCTTGTGCCACCGGAGGCCACGCAGGTCCATCCCGTTGGCACGGAAATGCTTAACTTCACGCCCGTCACCCGCCCACCCGTGTTATTCGTAAACGTAAGGGTGGTGTCCTGCGAGGACCCCGGCGAGAACGTCTGAAGTCCCGGCGGCGTGGCGGTTGCCGATGCCGGCGCCAGGCTCAGCCGAGGCACGTTGTACTTGGCAGCCACCACGTTGGCCTGCACCTTCTGGTTCGTCTCCTGTGTCGGGAAGGTGGCTGCTGCCGTCATCGCGCCTTCATAGAAGGTGCCCTGCGAGCCATTGCTGTTGTCGCCGCCGTTGCCCAGGAGAATGGCCCCCTGCTTGCGCATCGGATCGTAGGTGTTGTTGACGCGCTTTCCATCGAACATGACCTTCAGATCGCCCTGCTGTGCGTCGCCCCCCATCGATCTCCAGCGATGCGGTTCACCATCGGCAGTGGCCGTCACGAATCGCCAGCCGATGTTCGGCAAATCGGGACAGTTTTTGGAACCATCCGGGTTAACACAGCCCACCAGGTTGTTCTCCTGGTCGGTCATGACCCACGGTCCCGGCGGTGGCCCGTGATACCAATTGCCGGCGTTGCCGAAGTAGGTGGTTTCCATCGTGCCATTGCCGTCGTCGCGGCTGTCGGTCTCGGCGTTGCCGTAGTCGTAGCAGCAGCCGGAGTTGTAGTGATGACCACTGACAACCCAGTACTGCCCCTCCGCCTGGTCGTCGACTGCGGTGCCGTGCGCGTCGTTCCAGCGGAGACCCATTCCCGGCGCGATGAACACGCCGTAAGCTTTGTGGCCCATGATCGTGATCGGCGCCATGTCAGCGAGCGGGAGGTTGTTGAAGCCACCCATGGCCGGGCCACTGAATCCGCCGCGAGGCGCCTGGACAAGATGGTTGTTCTTTCCCGACTGATCATAGATTGTGGTGATCCAGCAATAAGTGTTGGCGCAGAACGAATCCTGCGCGGCTGCGTCGGCGTAACCGCCCGCATCCGGAATCGGCGAGGCGGCAGGTTGCACGACGCCAATGTCCAAGGTCTTGCCATCCAACTGACGCATCACTTGATAGAGCGGGCCGCTGTAAGCGGCGTACAGCGCACGCGTGGTGCTGTGGGCGGCCACACACGGACAGTTGGCCTCGGCGTAAATGTCACATGGACCTTCCGGCCGATGAGGAACATTGCGTTCCGCCCCGGCCTGCTGGGCCATCATCAGCGCGGCGGGAGGTAGTGTGAGCGCCAGTGCGAGCATTAATCCAAGGCTGATTCTCGTTTTCATGTTGGTCCAGTTTCTTTAAACCGAGATTTCCCAATCGGCACGCCGCCCATCACCGCTACGGACAACTAGTGAGCAGTATACCCCGCAATTCCATGTTGCAAGCGTTATCTTCCCGAGAGATACCGCAATTTCGGCAATCCGTACTGGCCCCGTCGGCAATCGCGCACGTCGTCAAAGCCGCCAATAGTTTGGGCAAAGCGCCGATCGCCGAATCAGTCAGCCCGTCTCATCGCCAAATTAGCGTCACGCCCGCAATTCTCGTTGCGACGGCACTTCAAGCCCCGTGTCTATGTCAATACTCTTGACGGATATCATGGGAGTCGTGCTCCGCTGTGGCAGCGACGGTGGCCAGTATGAATGCTGCGACGGCTTTTATTTTCCGCATCGATAGCCGACCTAGCTGCGCAGCAAAAACAAACCGGCGATGGCGAGAACAATGCCTAGCAATCGCTGCCATGATGCGGGCTCGCGAAAGAAAGAAATTCCAACCACTGCCATAATCGCAGCCCCGCCCGCAAGGATCATCGGCACTGCGGAGAGTGGACCGCCCTTTTGAAACAACAGAAAGAAAAACACCGTCCCGACACCGACGCAAATTCCAGTCAGTACCGAATACAGCACTCCCGGCGTGCTAATCGTTTGCTTCCAATTGCCCGATGCATACAGGAACAACAAATAAGCCAGAATGGTCAGTGCCGCGGTTCCCTCCACGACGAAACCGCCGAGCCCGTCGCCAATTCGATCGGAGGCCATCCGGGTGAATACTTGATGCAAGCCGTACAGGATCGCAGCGCCGATGGCATACCAAAACCATTCGCTCATCGCTTTGCCTTTTGTATTCATGGTTCACAACGCAGCGGGCAGAGATTCGTTGCCAGCATTGTAACCGAACGGTCTCTGCCGCATTCGTAGTTCCCGAACCTTCAACGCTTTCGCTTGCTGCCTGACGCGAAGATATTACCCCCACAAACTGAAAATCGTCGCGGCCGCCGTTCAGGTGGCATACGGCGTTGCTTCGTTGGTCTAGGGTCAAGGTTGCTCGTCGCGTGTCACTGCGGTTTCTAATTTGCCCCTATTAACGGGTAGTGGACGCGGCGGGCTTGCCATTCGGGTTGCATACATACAGGATCAGAGGCACTACAATGCATACATGCCTGCCGTGCGCCGGAGTCCACGAACTTCAACTCTATAAATGACTGTTGGCCGCGGCTGGCTTTTTTATGCGCCATACGGCACCAGCTCTTTAAGCTTCTCTTGCGCTCTTTTGCGCTCTTTGCACCCGGCTTGATACCGACAGTGCTTATGATCTTGGCTATCGTGTCGCCCGGGCCGCGTGATTTGCACGGCGCATGCAGTTGGTCCGGCTCATACTTCCGCGCAGTGCGCATTTTCGCGCCGCAGATCTTGCAGACAAACTGTGGCTCTCGGCGCGAATGGCCATGCGGTAACAGTTCGTCAGATTCGCTCCAGATGCAGAAGATAAATCTTTTGCATGTTTAGGAGCGCCACGCCTGCTGAGAGGGGTCGGTCGCTATCGGTGGTACGCACGACGCGCGGAGAGATTACGGGAACAAACGCCTTGTTATCCTGACGCAGGGTTGGAATCACATCCGTCGCATCCTTTGAACATAAATGTGCCGTGGATCTCGTACTCTCCGAGCAAGATAAACGCGGTGTGCGCATCCTTCGGAACAAACGCGTGTTGTCGCCGTAGCGGAGCTTCGTGCTTGCTGGATTCAAGCAACACAAAATCGATCGCAGACTTCGGAATGGTTACGGCGGGTAATTGCTTGCTGATGCTCTCGTCTTGAATCCCACGGCGCACGGCAACATCGTGCAAACGCAGATAGTCGGTGCTGACATCGTTCAAGACGTCGAGCATCCGCAAGCCGCGGCTCTTGATCTCACCAAATAAAGAGTGGTGGTCGGCAACAATCAGGATTGCGACGCGGTCGGACATAAGCCAATCGCAGTGGGGGCGCGATACAGTGAAAGGATAGCTCCTAACGGCTCGTGTTGCTTGGAGCTGACCCGATTCAATACCGATTCTGCCGGCAATCGCACTAAACACGTGCGTACATCAGCTTTAATGCGCAATTCACCGGCATTTATAAAGCCCAGTGCAGATGTAGCTGATGTCGCGACTGACTCAAAAAAAGTTGCGCCGGTGGCCCAAAAATGCCCTTGACTTTGAATCGGGTGTACACTACTATGCTGGTGTCGGAGAGTATGGGCTCCGTGACTCGGTCTTTGGCAATTTGATTCAATGAAGAGGGTCCAGACGCATGCGGGTCTGGGTGTCCAGTGGTCTGCGCACTGCAGCGGCATTTAAAACGCAGACACCAAGACGCCCAGGCCCTTGGCGCCGCGGGCGTGTGAAATAACGCGTACAAATGGATCGAGGATTCTCGATCGATTTTGGGCGCCAAATGCGGAGAGTGAAATTACTGTGAAATTACTCGGCCCGAAATTGGTAAAAGCGCCTACACAGGTTGAAAAACGCGCTGCAATTATTTCACTGTAAAACGCGAGTTGCCTGTGGGGACGACGACGATGGCAGTTTTCCTCGGGAAAGGCGCGTATCGAGCCGTTTCAACTTTCACGTCATTTGCGGAGAGCACAAATTCGCCCGAAAAACTCGCGGGGATCGTAAAAGGAATGATTGAAATAACGAAAGCGCACTTTGGCGAGATGATGCTAGCATGGGATCAAACATTCGATCGCATGCTACATGAGTATTCGTAACGAAGCCTTGAGCAACAGGCATTTCTACAAATGCCCTGAGTTCAAAAGCGCCGCTTGCGTTCCTGATTCCTGTCGCCAAAAAGCGCTCTAGGTGAATTTCAAACCGGCGGGTTAAACTTTGCAACTCTTACATGTGGCAAAGCGATGACCCAGCGCCGCCTCGTGAGAAGAAGAGTTTGAAACGTCGGCGGCGGTTCATGTTAGCTCGCTCCGATTGCCAGGCACTGCAAAGCACGGCACGAGAGATGCAAACGTCGCTCGCCCACAAGTGGACGGCCAGTGCGAAGATCGCGCTGAAGTTATTCACGAAGTTTGATTTTGACTCCTGATTCCTGACCCCTGATCCTTGGTTCGTCCCCCCCCACGGCCGCACGGATGGTGGCCGCGTTTGCCCCGCACCTGTGTTAAGCGGAGACCAGAGCATGGAAGCTCGCATCAGTCGAGCTATGGCCGCGTTGGCCTTAGCAATCTGCCTCGTTCCCAGTTCATCGTTGGCGTCGAGTTATCGCACGCCCAATTTTGTGATCGAGGCGCCGACGCCGGAACTGGCTGAAAAAATCGGCAAGACCGCCGAGTACTATCGCCGGGAATTGGCCATCCAATGGTTGGGCGCCGCAATGCCGAATTGGTCGCGCCCGTGTCCGATTCAGGCCGAAGTCGGTCCGACGCTGGGCGCCGGCGGTGCGACGAGCTTTGTGTTCGATCGCGGTGAAGTGTTCAACTGGGACATGAAAATCCAGGGCACGGAAGAGCGGCTTTTGGACAGCGTGCTGCCGCACGAAGTGACCCACACAATTTTCGCGAGCCATTTCCGTCGTCCGCTGCCACGCTGGGCCGATGAAGGCGCATGCACCACGGTGGAGCATGCTTCGGAACGCAACAAGCAGCAAGTGATGCTGATCAACTTTTTGCGTACCGGCCACGGGATTGCCTTCGATCAGATGTTTGCGATGAAGGAATATCCGCCTGATGTGTTACCGCTGTATTCGCAAGGGTATTCGCTGGCGCGCTACCTTATCGATCAAGGCGGACGGCAGGAGTTTTTGGAATTCGTCGGCGACGGACTGAAAAGCGAAAACTGGTCGGAAGCGCTGAACAAGCATTACGGCGTGGCGAATTTGAAATCGCTGCAAGACCAGTGGCTCACGTGGGTGAAGCAAGGCAGTCCAGATTTGAGTCAGCAGAAATCGACCATTGCACTGGCTTCGGCGAAGCGGAAGTTGCCGTCGTCTGACACGCCGGTGTTCCGGGCGCAGAGTGATGATCGCCAATCGCCGACAGCAAGCAACAGCAAATCGAGTGGAACGGAGTTGGCCTCGCTCAAACGGCTGGAGCCGCAAGCTGACGATCGCAGCAATGCCTGGCCAGACCGCGGCTGGACGGCGGCCGATAAGGCTGCGAAGGCGGGAACAAACGCGGATCTGCCGCGAACTGCGAGCCGCGAAAGCGACACGGCATCCCCGCACCAAAGCGTTTATGAGCGCCGGCCAGATTCGAGCCAACCACCAACGAGTCCGGCTGCGGCAAGTTCAACCGCTCCATCGTCATCGTCGGCCGATGCATCGCGCCGAGAGCCACAGTTATTGGCACAGCGGGATGTTGCAGCCGACGCCGGTCATCGCGTACTGCTGGAATGGACGAAGCGCGAATAAGGCGACTGCGCGAGGATGCGTGAACCGCTTGCTTACGGAAACATCGACCGCGTCAGGTGATAGAACACCGGCGCGGCGAAGCAGATGGAATCGATCCGATCGAGCACGCCGCCGTGCCCTTCGACCAGCGTGCCGTAGTCTTTGACGCCGCGATCGCGCTTAATGGCTGACATCGTCAGCCCGCCAAAGAAACCCAGCACGCTGGCCACGAGCGCCAAACAGCCCGCCTGCCACGGCTGAAACGGCGGAATGGCCCACCACAGCGCGGCGCCAAAGAGCGTGTTGCTGCCAACGCCGCCCAGAAATCCTTCCCAGGTGCG
The DNA here is from genome assembly GCA_963773875.1 of Pirellulales bacterium. Lineage (GTDB taxonomy): Bacteria > Planctomycetota > Planctomycetia > Pirellulales > JADZDJ01 > CAVTYH01. Next base: position 159,059 of record CAVZCV010000021.1, on the reverse strand, counting down.
GTTTGGGCTGATCGACGCCACGATGACATTCCGGCCGATGAGCTTACCCCAGATGTACTGCAGGGCATCGCCCATCTGCACAATCAGAATGAAGAAGAACAGCAGACGGTAATTTGAGCCCGAGTTTGGTTCAATCTCCAGATAGAGCAGGGCAGGCGCGAAGCTTAAGCAGAAGACGCAGATCATGAGTCCGGTCTGAATTTTTGCTACGCGCTCCAGGTAGCGCTTGAAATCGCCGGACAGCGCAATTCGCGCCGGCACGAATAAGAACGCATAGACCGGAATAAGTACGTTAAACAGCTGATATTGATTCAGCCCGACCAATACGTACTGTAAAGGCGTGAACAGCACGAATGCCCAGAACAGCGCGCGGTGATCGCCGAGCCGCGTCGGCGTGATCGTAATAAACTCGCGCAGCGCGACGAAGGATATAAAACCAAACATCGCGACGGTTGGCACTCGGCCGATGAAAAATGTAGTCGCCAAAATGGCGCACATCGTCCACCAAGCGCGCACGCGGAGGTTGAAAGTGCGAACGGCGGCGGCATTCAACCCGGTATCCGGATGCCGCTTGAGAAACTGTCCAACAACCGTGGCGACGGTAAGAATTCCCAGGACGCCACCGACCAGAGATAATGTTCTCCAATCTTGCATGGCGGTGAGGTCGGAACTCGCAATTATTCGTGGTGACGTAGATCGAAAGTTTAGCGAGGCAACCGGTTTGGCGCTAGCCCCGGCGGCGAGCTTTCCCGCGATCGGCCCTTAAACTTCCTTTAGCCGCCGCACGGCATCGCGGGCACGCTTGAGGAAATCGTTCTTCGGCTCGCCCTTTTCCAGCCAGATGGGCGGGCCAAACGTAATGCAGCTTAAAAGCGGCACCGGCAATACTTCGCCGCGTGGAAGCACCCGGTTCATGTTGTCGATATGAACCGGCACCAACTCCAGGTCCGGCCGTTTCTTGCCAAGATAGTATAGGCCACTTTTAAATTCGCCGATTTCTCCGGTCGTGCTGCGGCCGCCTTCGGGGAAGACGATGAGCGATTTGGTATCGCCCATGCCGCGAATCATTAAATCGATCGGGCTGTTGTGCACCTTGATTTCAGTACGGTCGATCAAGAGCGCATCGAAAACCTTGGTGGCGAAATATCGCCGTACGGCGCCGGCATTCCAATAGTCTTTGGCGGCGACCGGTCGCGTCAACGCGCGCAGTTCCATCGGCAAAGAGGCCCAGACGACGAGCGCATCCAAATGGCTTGTGTGGTTGGCAAAATAAATGCGCTGGCAAGTGTCCGGCTGACAATCGACCCACCGCGCGCTGGCGCCGCTGAGAAATTTGGCGAATGCTGCCAGAACGGTGCCTGTCATCCAGAGCAATGGGCCGCGGTCGGGCGGCGGAGCAATCCAGCGATAGCGCTCCGGTCCTGCGAGCCGTGTAAATGGTGGGAATGGTACGGAAAGACGCATATTATTGTGCTTGTGCCGGAAGCTTAAAAGGCCCTACAGCCGGCCGTGCTTTTCCCTAACCTTGAGAGCCGCGGCCGGCTTTGCGCGGTTGGTCCGCACAGGTAGGTTGCCAGACAGATGAGAAACGTCACATTTGCCCGCCGTTATAACGGAACTCCTAAAAAAGCTAATGCATAAGAAAGTTCTTCGATTGCGTCAGTAAATGCGGCAATCTTTGCTTTGCGTTGAGTGCGGCATGGAAAACATCCCGAAAGTACGCGATGTGCAGACCAGCGAAAGTCTATCGCTTGGTCCGAAACTGCCGATGGCCGTGTATCACGCAGTGGATCGCTGGAATCCGGACCGAATCGGTGCGCTGGCGCTATATTGCAGCGACGGTCGGTGGGGTGAGGCATTTGACGAATTCTGCCACCGACACCTGCACATTCCACGCTACGATCGCTGGGCTGTTCCGGGAGGACCCGCTTGGCTCGTTGCCAGCGGCGGCGATGTTGCGATGCAGGAGGCGGCTAAGACGCAGCTCGAATTTCTCGTCGAAGCGCACCAGCTGGAGCAAATCGTGCTGATCACGCATTACGGATGCGCTTACTATGGCAATCGAATGAAACGTTCGCCGGACGACTGCTTGCCTGTTCAGACCAATGAAGTCGTGACGGCCTCTAGCGTGCTACGGCGCTGGTTTCCGCAGCTCGGCGTGTCCGCATATTTGGCAATGCGCCAGGACAGCGCCATATCGTTCCATGAATTAAAGGTGTGACGGCGCGACTTGACCGAAATCGGCAACTTCGACGGCTTCGCTCGGATTTGAGCGGTCGGTCTTTACTGAGTGCACGCTTGTTATTAGGTCTTCGTATCCGGCGACCATTGCTTGAATGGACCATTTCGAAACAACTAAACGCCGCGCCGCTGCGCCGAGTCTTTGGGCTTTTGCAGGATCAAGCAATAGTTCCGTGACGCGCTTTGACATTTCCAATTCATTACCCGGTTCGACCAGATATCCGGTCTTGTCGTCGACTACCGTTTCGCAAATCGAGCCGACGCGTGTTGAGACCACAGGCTTGCCGGAGGCCAACGCTTCCAAAATTGAAACGGGATTGGCCTCGTTGTGCGATGTTAATGCAAACACATCAAGTGAGGACAATATTTCCGGGATGTCAATTCGTTGCCCGAGGAAATGCACGCAATTGTCCATCTGTAAATCGGCTGCCAGTCTCTCGAGCACTGGCCGGCGCGGACCATCGCCGACAATCAGGAAATGCGCTTCTGGTATGTCCCGCCGAACACGGGCAGCTGTTCGCAAGAAGAGTTCATGATTCTTTTCTGGACGCAACACCGCCACAATTCCGACGAGTGGTGCTGTCCGGGGAATTCCGAGCGACTGGCAAACGCTTCGTTTGATCCCCGGCTGCGGCCGGAATTTTTCGGTGTCAACGCCGTTGGAAATAACGTGAACGCGGGCAGCCGGCAAATGCTCGACCTCAATTAAATGGCGGGCGTGCGGTTCGGCCACAGCGACGAAGGCATCGGTGATTAGTGTCAATCGACGATTCAGCCAATTAATGCCGTCGGGCCAGCCCGTGGAATGCAGCGCAGAAATCACAACCGGCACTTTCGCTCGGCGTGCGGCCAGTCTGCCCCAGAACATTTTGTCGCCCGCTCCGACCGTGATCACGGCATCAATCTCTCGCTTGCGCAGCAACCGATTGAGTTTACGAAGCACGCGGAAATCGTACTTCCTTCGCAGCAAATTCGAGTAGACCGGAATTTCTTCCGCCAGTTGCTCGCCCAGCGTTCCACGCTCCTTCAGGCAGCACAGCTCTGGCGAAAAGCGAGTGCGGTCCAAGCGCCGAATTAAGTTATACAGCAAAATCTCGGCGCCACCGACGTGCATCGATGTGATGACGAATATCACACGCAGCGGCCGATTTGATGATCTTTCGAGCGACGTATTCGCAGAGCAGGTTTTTAACCTGCTGAAGCGCCCGGCATAGCCATGCCAGACATCGGCCAGTCGTCGCTTCTCATCGTGTGACAAGATTTGGTCGGTAAAATAAATTGCCAATATGACGGCAACCAATGTGGAAAGCGCCGCCATCGGTCCGAGTCCAAGTGAGATCGGCAGTAGCGTGACGAGCAACATCGAACGCTGAATTTTCATTCCGAGCCAAGCGTTAAATCTCAAGATCAGAACAAGCGCAACGAAATTGGCTACGGCAGTGGCCCAAACAGCACCTAGCAGACCGAAGTGCGGCAGCAATATCGAATTCAGCACCACGTTCGTAGCCAGTCCTAGTAACAGTGCCAGGCAGCTAAGGCGCGGACGTTCGGCGCACCACAAGTACAATTGGGCGACTGTCACCAAGCCGAACCAACTGCAGTAGGTGAGCGTCCACGGCAATGCGCTTTTACCTCGGGCGAATTTTCCTTGGAAAGCAATGTCGAACAAAAATGGCGCTGCCAACAGGATCGCGATTGACCCAACAAACAGCAGCAAACCCAGAAGCTTTAACGTGACGTTCATTCGATCGGAAACTTCACGCCGTTTTCCTGCTTCCCAATCGTGGCTCAAATGCGGCAGAATCATCGTGCCCATCAGGCTTGCGACCGAAACAAGCAACAGTGGCACAATGCGCGAACTGTGATACGAGCCAACAATCGCCAAGGGATCATTGGCGGTTGATGTGTGAACAATCATGTAGCGATCAGCAACGTCGAAGAGATTGTAAAGCAAATTGCTGACCCAAACCCAAGTGGCAAATGATAGCAATTTAGACCAAAATGCGCCGCGTTCGTCGGAACGATCGGCGGGAGCATCAGCCGGCGAATACTGCAATTGGTGGCGTAAGTACCAGATCATCCAGCCAATTTGCAGTGCACATGCAATCCCGTAGGCGGCCACGAGAGAACTCGCCTCTCGTCGCCAGCCGAGCAAAAACAGGACGCTGAATCCGGCGAATGCAAGACTATTGAAAAACTGTACGATTCCCGCCACCCGGGCCATGCGAAGCGCAGTAAGCAACTCGGTCAAGTAATTGAACGCTATAACAATCGCAAGTGTGACCGCTAAGAAAAGTACTAATTCGGTTTCTTCCGACCGACCAAAAACAATTTCCGAAATGAGCGGCCGCGCGAGGCTGATTGCAACGACCGCTAATGCCGTCAATGCGCCGCATGCAATCGCCGTTCGCCGCACTAAGACGCGCAATTGACCCCGCTGACGGAAATACTCCACATACCTTCCGAAACTTCCTGGCAACCCCAGCACGGTAAGTGGCGCGGCCAAGGTGAGAAAGCCAAACGCCATGTCCCATTGGCCCAACTCGTCTGGCGAAAGCCACCGGCAGACCAATACGCCGCGTAAGAATCCCATAATCCGCTGCACGGCCGCGAGCAACAGCAGAACGACGACGCTTTGCGCCAGCGTGTCGGTTTTTAGGACGGGAGCGGAAGTTGATTTCTGCGCGGCAGCAGAATTCGGTACGTCACACTTATCGGCAGGCGCGTCGAGAACCGTTGCCATGTTCATCGCGACCTCGCGATTTGAGTCGCAGATGCGCCTGATGGCGCGGCGCTCGTAGTCAAAGTCAAGACGTCGCCGCAGATGACGTGGGTCGACACTGCACCAGTTTTTTAGCCGCACCATATTGTCGACATGAATCCTCCGGAGGTGAAACGGATCGTCGCCTGGAAAGTTGTACGCCCCGTAGGCTGAACAAACCGCTTCATAACCATACTCGAATGCGATCTGAAACGCTCGGGCGTTCAAATTGCCTGGCAGCCCAAACGGGAATGCAAAATAGCGAACCGATTTGCCGATGGCTTCTTGCAACTCTTCTCCGGCCACAACAACTTCGTCGTAGAGTTTGATCTCATCGTGAATGGGTCCTAAATCGGCGTGATTTCGCGTGTGCGCTCCAATTTCGATGCCGCATTTGGCCATCTCTCGGAGTTGTTCAACAGTGTTGGGGTGGCCAGGACATCCGACCGCGATATCGTGAGGAAATCGCTTGCCGTCCAACACGTGCGCGGAACTTACGAAATAGGTACACGGAATATTTTCGTCGATTAGAAGAGGAATTGCCTGATCGCAATTCTCGGCGTAACCATCGTCAAAAGTGATGCAAGCCGTCGGTCGATCGTTCTCGACGTTTCGCATCCGCCGCTGTGCTTCTTCGAGCGAAACCAGTTCGCAGTGGCGCTGCAGCCAGCGAATTTGTTTGAGGAACAGTTGATTCGAATGTGTCCAGCCATTCGCGCGGTCATCGGCAATGCGGTGGTAAAATAAGACCATCAGCGGCGCCAAACCGTTTGCACACCGGCGGCGATTGGCCCAATGCCGGTACGGCAAGGTGGCGCCGTAGTAGCCGTTGAGCAGAAGTTGTCGCAAGAAAGAGTCTGACATCATCGAATCATTTCAGGAATTGGTAGCAGCCTTTTCTTTCCGTATGCCAGCGACGTGCAAACCTTTTTTGATCCAGCACTTCATATTTTGACCAGCAAGCCAGGCGGAATGTCGCAATCTGGCAGAGGCACGGTTGGCAATCACACGGACCGAGAGCATTGGTTGTGGCGTTGCCCGCCATCGAGCTTTGTACGGTTCGTCGCCGCGAAGGAAATCGTACGCTTGATATCCGTGTTCGATTGCCGTCCGCACTGCCGCCATATTTGCCAGTTCACCGGGATGTAAATCGAGATGGTCGGGATTGACGCCCGATTGATATGCATAAATGACGCCGTCTCCGTACAAACGATATTCTGCCGCCAATGGTTTGCCGTCCAGTTCCAGCCAGCCAATGTTTGCCTTTCCGTTTTTGAACAATTGAGCGGAAATGTCGCGATGAAATGCCTCAAAATGTGGTGAGGCAAAGCATCCCGGCAATCCGCGTGAATTCCAACGTCGCTGATGAAGCGATACCAGAATGTCGAATGCTTGAGACAAGCCAGCTTCGTCGCACGCATGGCGCACAACCACACGCCCGGACTGCAATAACTCGCGATCGGCACGCCGCAAACGGTTTCGATGTGGCTTTGACAACACCATTAAGAATTCTTCCCAAGACGGCGAAAGCGCAACACGCCAGGAATTCAACGCCGGCATGCGATGAAGCAGGGCGCCACCCCGCTCCAAATGTTCGAGCAAGCTTGTCAGCGCCGGGTCAGTGGCCCCCACCCCCAAGAACTGTAGTCGGTCCCAGTGTTCGGCGACATCAGTCGCCATGTCACTATTGGCATGCGTGAGCCAAGCCGCCAGAGTCTCACATACTGCCGTCTCAAGCTGAGGCCGACAGAGAATTGTCAGGTAGTCAGAACACACTTCGCCATCGCCGAGAAACCGAATCACTCGTAAGCCGCTTCGGGTGATAGTCGAATACCAGGGCGCTATGCCAATGAGTTGGCCGTTGGCGTCCGAAACGGTTAGGACAAACAGTTCGAAGAACTTTTTGGGCTCGCCATTTGCCTCACAGCCGTAATGGCGCCACCATACTTCCACCCATTGCCAAAGTCGGAAGGGAACGCCGGCGGCGAGCTCATTCCAAACTCCAAAATGGGAGGCCAGCGATTCGAAATTTGTGTGGCGAGTGACTTGCATGCACACTCTGCGGGGATAGCGAGCTCTCCGCAAACACAGGCGTTTAGGGCTTTGCACTGCGCGAAGTAGCAGCGCTGATTGGCTACGGTTCTACAGCACCGGCGCACTCAAAGATTCCCTCACAGACTGCGCAAGGCAAATCAAAATGGGCGCTTGAGATTACGAACCTTCCACGACTTGAGTTGCTGATGATGGGATTTTGCAACAGTGAGGCAGTTCGCAACCGGTCGGTTGTCATTCCACAACGCCGGCGGTGAACAATATTCGACGGTATTCGCGGCCACTTTGATTCAGCTCCGGAACTCTAACTCGCGACGTCTCCATAGGATCCGAGAGATCGGAAGTCGTCCGGCCCGAGTGAAATGAGTCGGGCTTGGCACCCACTTTGCATCCAACTGGCTTCACTTCGTCGCCGAGGTTAAATACTCACTACGTTCTTCAGGACTCGTCTTCAATGTTGCAGAATCAAACAGCAGTGGTCACACCCGCCGACGTGGTTCGCATCCTGCGGAAAAATCGCCGCCGTTGGATCTTGCCGACTGTCGCATTCGGAATTGTGGCTGCGGGATACGCACTCCTGCGCTCTCCGACGTGGGACGCATCTCAGGCACTTATGGTTCGAGACGAAGCGATTGGCACCGCGGCTCGGCCCGGCAAATTTCAACTACCGGAAGAGATGAAAACCGTCCAAGAAACGATCCTAGAACTCGCCCGCAGTCGGGTTGTATTGGGTACGGCCTTGGGGGAAATTGGCCCGAATTCCCAAATCGCTGCACTATCGGACGCATCGGCGTGGCCGACGGATGCTGCAATCGCCGGGCTGCAATCCGCGGTCAAATTGACTCCTCCCAAAGGCGCAGAATTCGGCAAAACCGAGGTTTTTTATCTCAATGTGCAGGCGGAAAGCCGTGCTCGTGCCGCTGCGTTGGCTGCTGCAATCTGTAAGCAATTGCAAGCTCGCTCACAGGAGTTGCGAGATCAGAAAGCTCAAAGCCTAATTGCCGAATTGACGAAAACTGTGGATTTGGCACAGGCCGATTTAAAGACTACGACTTCCGAACTCGCCAACATCGAGATCCGCATCGGCGCTGACCTTGGCGAACTTCGCGTTCTCAACGAAGTTGGCGGCGGCGATAGCCCTCTGCGTCGTTCGATCAACGAAATGGATCAAGAGCTTCGTCAGGCGTATCAGGCGATCGACGCCAACAAAGAACTACTATCGATGTTAAATGCTTCAAAAAACGACACCAAATCGCTCGTGGCTGCACCCAACCGATTGCTGGAAGCTCAGCCGATTTTGAGACGCCTGAAAGATGGTTTGGTCGATGCTCAACTTCGCACTGCTCAGCTTTCGGGCAATCTCACGAACCAGCACCCTTCGGTTATGGCCGCCAAGATTTCGGAGCAGGAAATTGAAGCGCATGTTCGCAGCGAACTTGATTCTGCGATTGCTGGGGTTCAGGCCGAGTTTCGCCTTTCGCAAGAACGTGCCGAGATGCTGCAATCGCAATTGACGGCTGCTCGAGCCCGATTGACGAAATTAGCGGAAATGCGGGCTGATTATGCCAACGTGTTGGCTGAACGTAATCAACGGGCGGACATCGTGAAGACTGCCGAGCAGCAATTAGCGGAAGCTCGTGCCAGCCAGGCCGCGGCCCGCACTGAAAGCCTGATTGCCGCCATCGATACTCCAGTGCCTGGTGATTCACCGATTGGGCCAAGCAAAGCGATGATTGTAGTGGGCGGCCTATTCGGCGGCTTCGTTGTGGGCTTGGGATTGGTGTTCCTCACGGTACAGCCGTCAAAGTCGGAAGTCGTCGAATCTTCGGATATGTGTTCGACTGCAAGCAGCGATGTTGCAGATTTCGTTCTTCGACCGAGTGCCCACCCGGTGCTGCACCCGACTCCGATCTACAACGGCCGCACATTCAGCGGCCAGCCGGCCCAGCGCGAAGGCAAGCCCTCCACAATGGGCAGCGGCCTATCTTTGAAACAAGCGTTGTCGAAGCTCGTTACCGTGAGCTGAGCCAACGTTCACAACCTCAATTACTGCACAGCGTCTTCCAAGCCCGGGAGATGGCAAGCCACGGGGTTATCCGATGGATTTTTTTTTCATCATCGCCGCATCTGCTGCTTTGGTCTGGACCGGTTGGTTTGTATTTCGGGGCTCACTCATTGGTGGCTGCCTTGCGGCAATGATTGCCGGGGCGTGCTTTGGCTATCCGTTCTGGCACCTAGAAGGTGCACCGATCCCACTGACAAGTGATCGCGCCTTGATCGCTCTTCTCGCGTTGACATATGTCGTCCATCGCCGCTGGGGTCTGGCCGATCCCAAATCGCTTGGCGCTGCAGAATGGGTGCTGATTGCGTTTCTGGTAGTTCTCTGTTTGGCGACTTTTTCGCACAATTGGCACGATCACAATTACCAACCTGTCGCGCGGTTGCTGTTCTACTGGATATTGCCGGCAACGGTTTATTGGATCGCGCGTCAGTCGCCGGTCGATTCGAAGACTGTCCGCTGGATTTTCGGCACACTAGCGGTTTTCGGTGTCTATTTAGGTTTCATCGCATTGGCCGAATCGACTCGCCAATGGTGGGCCGTTTTTCCGCAATACATTTCAGATTCAACGACAGAATACTTCGGTCGCGCCCGCGGTCCATTTTTGCATCCAGCTGAGATGGGAATCTATCTTACGTTGTGCCTAACTGCGGCACTCACTTTTTGGCCGCAATTCGGTCGTATCGGACAATTGATGTTGCTCGCATTTACCGCGCTATGCGTTGCGGGCATTTACTCGACACTGACGCGATGCACTTGGATGGGCGGCGCGCTGGGATTGGCGATTTTCGTCGGTCTAACCGCACCACGGCAATGGCGTCATTTACTTCTGGGTTGCGGCGGAATCGCGGTCATCGCACTGCTTGCCGTCAGTTGGGACAGCATTTGGAATTTGAAACGCGACGTGAAATTGGATGCCGCCGCATCTGCCGATTCTGCCGAGTTACGGCCGATCCTGGCGAAGATTGCCTGGGACATGTTCCAAGATCGTCCGCTAATGGGTTGCGGACTGGCCCAATACGATCGCGAAAAAATGCCGTACTTGGCTGATCGATCGAGCGAATTGCCATTGGAAAAAGGCTTGCCATACGTTCAGCACAATGCGTTCTTGGCACTTCTTGTCGAAACTGGCTTCATCGGGATGGCGTTGTTTAGCGCACTATTTGCGTCATGGATTCGCAACGGCTGGCGAGTCTGGAAATGCAATCGTGCACCAGCTGAATTTCGGCAATTCGGTTTATTGCTTCTCACACTTATTGGCGCATACCTCCCGAATGCGATTTTTCAAGACACGAATATCATCGATGGCGTGAACCTGCTTATGTTTTTCATGGCCGGGACAGTTTCGGGGTTGGCGGCCAGGATCGATGTTCGAAGCGTCGCAGGCGTCAATGTTGGTCCGAAGGCAAACCCTGAAGCCGTTGCCGCATTTCAACATGTGTGCAGTTGAAAGCATCGCTGCGTTGAGAATCTTCAACGACGCAGTTGACTAAAACTTCCACACTAAGCCACAACCGGTTTGCCAGATGCCGCTTACATCAAATCATGCACACCTCCCTGCCATCGGGCATGCCCGTTGCTTTTTCGAAAAGCAAAATCTTGTGCTTATCGAAATCCTAAGGAAACCGGCATGTTGAAGAATGAGCTCTCGAAGTGCATTGCTGCATCGAACCGATTTCGACACGATGACGCAGGCACGGTGGCTGTATTAGCCCCGGGGCGATATCACGGTAAAATCCGCGATGCTATTCGTCGAAAAGTTCCTGCGGTAAACCGCAAGCAACCGGTCCCAGGTGCAATTCCCGCGCAGCCGACAATTTGGGCGGAAGGAAACTCATCGCCGTCATATCAAGCGTTCAAGCGTGTAATGGACGTTTTGGGCGCAATCGTATTCATCTTCTTGCTTTCCCCGATTCTGCTGACGGTGCTCGCCGTTTTGACTGTGACGACTAAAAGGAAACCACTGTTTAGTCAGGAACGCGTCGGACTTTGCGGTCGTCGTTTCAAAATGTGGAAATTCCGCACGATGCGACTGGACGCCGACAAGGTGCAGCATCTTGTGCAGAATGAAAAAGATGGTCCGATTTTCAAGAACCGTTGCGATCCGCGAGTCACGAAAATTGGTCGGTGGCTGCGAAAGACAAGCGTCGACGAAATGCCGCAACTTCTCAATGTGCTTTTGGGCGATATGGCACTTGTCGGACCGCGGCCGCCGGTGCCCAAGGAAGTTGCCAACTACAAACCGTGGCAACGTCGTCGGTTGGCAGTGAAGCCTGGTTTGACATGCCTTTGGCAAGTCAGTGGCCGTAGCGATATCGGCTTTGAAGATTGGGTACGCCTTGATATTTGGTATATCCGCAACCAGACGTTGTGGAACGATATCAAATTGCTGATTCGAACGCCGTTGACGGTCATAACCTGCAGGGGGGCCTACTGAGGTTAGCCATAGTCCCCGAAGTTCTACGAACGTGGGCCCACTGCCGAATCAGCATTCACTTTTTATGGCATACAGTTGAGTGAGAGCGATCTCGTTGCGCTCTCGATCTGTACTCATCGCCCGCCCATTGCCTTTTGTTGAATTGACAACGGCGCCGACTAATGCCAGACGAAGCGTTACTGTTGAGTCCACGGATTGGTAATCGCGATGGATTGCGCGGCGAACCTATCACAAATCCACCCGTGCCGCTGAAAGTTGTGCACGTGATTAACGGCGAGCACTATGCGGGAGCGGAAAAGGTGCAGGACCTTCTGGCCATGCGGTTGCCAGAGATGGGAGTTGACGTCACTTTCGCGTGCGTCAAGCCAAAACTGTTTGCGGAAATGCGTCGGTCACAGCTTACCTCGCTGGTGAATGTGCCCATGCGCATGAGATTCGATCTCAGAGCTGCGTGGCGAATCGCTCGCTTGGTGCATTCAACCCAAGCGAAGTTAATCCATACACATACTCCGCGTGCCGCACTCGTCGGCCAATTCGCCGCTAAACTGTCGGGCGTGCCGTTCGTGCATCACGTACACGGCCACACAGCCACGGAAATTAAAGGCGGACTGCGGACTTGGCTAAGTGCAAAGTCGGAATCGTTCGCTCTCCGCCGCGCTTCGGCGGTCATTGTGGTCTCTCCTACCGCATCGCAGTACATCCATGCATGGGGAGTGCGAGACGACCGCGTGCACTTGGTGCCAAACGGAGTGCCTGCCCGCATCAATCACACAGATAAGCCCACTGCTCGCGAACAGTGGACACTGGGCTGCCTGGCGCTTTTCCGACCTCGAAAGGGCTTAGAAGTTTTGTTCGGCGCGTTGTCGGTTTTGCATCGCCGCGGATATCCGGTCCATTTGAACCTGATTGGCGGTTTCGAAACTCTCCAGTATCAAGAGCAAATCCGGCGACTAGCAGAAGAGCTGTGCATTACGAAACTGATCGCTTGGCGCGGTTTCCAAAAGAACATCGATGCCGAATTGGACGCGATCGACCTGATGGTTCTGCCAAGCGTGCTCGCCGAAGGGATGCCTATGGCAGTGCTAGAGGCGATGGCTGCCGGCGTGCCACCCATCGGCAGCCGTGTGGACGGAATTGCAGATGTAATACGCCATGGCCACGATGGGCTGCTCGTCGATCCTGGCAATAGCGCGGAGCTGGCCGAGAGCATTATGTCGGTCATTGAGGGAGATCACGACTGGCAATCGCTGCGGCGAAACGGAATCGACAGCCATCGAATGAAATTTTCGGATCGCAGTATGGCAACTGGTGTTGCCGAAGTATATCGACAAGTTTTACGATCGACGTCTCCGACCAACAATTCGCGCTGATGAGCAAAGCACATCTATTTGGGATGACGATTAATGCTCTACGGATGCCTGAGGCGATTGAGCGACTGCTCTCTTGGGTGCGCTCGCCTGATGGCAAGTGTCATTATGTCGTGACTCCCAATCTCGATCACGCGGTGATGTATCAACAACATCGAGGACTAAAACGTGCGTACGCCGAGGCCAGTTTAATACTTGCAGACGGCTTTCCTATACTGGTTGCCTCCCGATTGCTGCGCCGCGGCATTCCAGAGCGAGTTCCTGGCAGCGATTTGGTGCCGGCATTGTTTGAGACCGTTAATGCAAAATGCAAACACAACTCAACTTCATTGAAGGTGTATCTGCTCGGAGCTGCTCCAGGGATCGCCGATCGGGCCGCCGACAACATTCGAACGCGATGGCCTGCAGTGGAAGTCGTTGGCACGTATAGCCCGCCGATTGGATTTGAAAATGACGACGCGGAGAACGATCGAATTCTCAGCCAGGTCGCCGCGGCGAGGCCTAATTTACTTGTGATTGGCCTAGGGGCACCAAAACAAGAGTTGTGGGTGCATGCTCACCGCGATCGGATTGCATCGCCTGTGGCATTGTGTGTTGGAGCGACGATTGACTTTCTGGCAGGCGAAAAGTCGCGTGCCCCAATGTGGATGCGGCAAATCGGATTGGAGTGGCTGCATCGTTTAGCAAGCGAACCGCACCGTCTGGCAAGACGCTATCTACGCGACGCATGGGCGTTTCCACGGTTAATGTGGCGTGAATTCACAATCTGGCCAAAACAGAAGCCAACATTCGTACCGCACACTGCAAAGCCACACGTGGAATAGTCGCGCTTCGATTCCAATCGCTTGCGGCGGTTTGACTTCTCAGCGGTAAAGCCCGATCATATTCGGTGATTTAGGGCTTGCGGCAAGAATCACGTCTGGCTGGCGAATCTACCTACGGGGGTACTGCGTCGCACCCGCCGAGCTACACTTGGGAAACGGCTGCGGAGGGCACTTCCATGGACACATTTTTTCTGCTTTGCGCTATTGTCGGTGGCACCATTATGGTGCTTCAGTTCGCACTGACGGTGTTTGGGCTAGGAACGCATCACGCGCAGGCGGGCGACTTTGCCGGCGGGGATTTCTCCGGTTCCCATGGCCACTTCTCGAGCGGCGATATGACCGCGGGTCATTCCTCGCTATCGGGTCATGATGCGTCACTCGGCGACAGTCACAATGGATCGCATGATTCGGCAAGGCATGATCAAACGTCGCACGATCAACAGCAGCAGAACACCGTTTGGTTTTTTCGAATCATCACGTTTCAAACTATTGTGGCAGCCATTGCGTTCTTCGGCATAGCCGGAAAGGCAGCGCGTGAAGCAGAAGCCTCACCGATAACAGCATTGTTGATTGCTGGGGGCGTCGGATTTGCGGCGATGAATGCTGTTTTCTACTTGGTGCGAAGTCTATATCGATTTAATTCCGACGGCACACTGCAAATCGGTCGTGCCATTGGTCAGCAAGTCACGGTGTATATACCGATTCCGGCTGCACATGCTGGAGCTGGAAAAATTCACATGACGCTGCAAAACCGCATGGTTGAATTGCAAGCTACCACGTTGGAAGATCGACTTCCCAGCGGTGCCAAAGTAAAGGTCGTCAGCGTTGTCGGTCCTGATATAGTTCAAGTTGAACGCGTCATTGAAGTAGAGGTTGTAAGCCATGCTTAATTCCGTGCTCCTAGCGCAGCTCGACCCAGCAAAACTAACTAGCAACAGCATGTTTTGGGTTGCCGTTGGCGGCGTGCTTGTGGCCGTTTTTCTGTTCGGTTTGGTGTCCATGTTTGCATCGCGTTATAAGCGATGCCCGAGCAATCGCGTGCTGGTGATTTATGGAAAGGCCGGTCGAGGCGGCGAGGCAGCCAAGTGCATTCACGGCGGCGCGAAATGTGTATTGCCGCTCGTACAGGACTTTGCCTATTTAAGCCTTGAGCCGATTCAAATCGAAATCCCGTTGCGCGGCGCGTTGTCGATGGAAAACATTCGCGTCAATGTGCCCAGTGTGTTCACAGTCGCCATCGGCACGACGCCGGAGATTATGCAAAACGCAGCAATTCGATTGCTCGGCCTGGACGTGGAGGAAATAGAAAAGCAATCGCGCGACATTATCTTCGGCCAGTTGCGACAAGTGATCGCCTCAATGAGCATTGAGGAAATCAATCGCGACCGCGAAAAGTTCATGGAGAAGATTCAGGCCTCGCTGGAAGCGGAACTCAAGAAAATCGGACTGGTGCTGATCAACGTCAACATCACCGACATCACCGACGAAAGCGGCTATATTGACGCAATCGGTCAGAAAGCCGCCAGCCAGGCGATTCAACAAGCCCGCGGCGATGTGGCCGAGCAAGTGCGTATTGGCGAAACCCGGGTGGCCGAGGCCGATCGAGACAAAGCAATTCAAGTCGCTGGTGCCACGAAACTCAAGCAGATTGGCACCCGCGAGGCCGAACAGGCCCAGGCCGTGCGTATTGCGCAACTCGCCAAAGAACAATCGGTCGGAGAACAAACCGCTAAATTCGAGCAAGACTCGCAAGTGAAAGATGCAGAGCGGAAAATGCGCATCAACGTGGCCGATGCAAATGCCAAAGCCATTGAGGGTGAGAATACGGCGCAGGCCGTTGTCGCTGCATCGCAAGCGGAACTCGCTGTAAAACGCGCCGAAGCTTACCAACTTGGCGAGGCCGCAAAGCGCGAAGCGGAAGCGAAGGTGCTCGAAATCCAAAACCGCGCAATGGCCAAGGCAGCGCTGGCAGAAGCGGAAAAAATCGAAGCAGAACGTCGGGCTGCGGTGGAAGCTCCCGCGAAAGCAGAAAAAGCGCGAATCGTCGTGGAAGCCGAGGCGGAAGCAGAAAAGCGTCGCCTCGAAGCCCAAGGCGAGGCATCCGCAATTTTTGCCAAGTTGGAGGCGGAGGCGCGGGGCCAGTTTGAAATCCTAGCTAAAAAAGGCGAGGGTCTGCAGCAGATTATCAACGCTTGTGGCGGATCCAAGGAAGCATTCCAGCTATTGATGCTTGAACATCTTGACAAACTTGTCGACTCCAGCGCGAAGGCGATTTCTAACATCAAGTTCGACAAAGTGGTCGTCTGGGAAAACGGCCCTCAAAATGGCACGAGCAATACAGCCAATTTCTTGCAGAATATGGCAAGAACGATGCCGCCCATGATGCAAGTGTTGAAAGAGATTGGCGGCGTAGAATTACCGGAGTCGCTTATCAAATTCACGGGCGTCGGCAACGGCGAGGACACGAATGGCACCGTGACCACTACAGCACCACGTAGCTAGCAGTGTCCCATCGCCGAACGGCGGCATTCCCAAGCTGCTCTTCAGCAACCAGGCGTGTCTCGCTAGAATCGGCCGCCTCTTCCCGAGGGTGGAACCACGACGAGCCGTTCGTTGTAGCTCTTCATGGTTCGCTGTTTGCCTATCGCGTCTTTATTTACCCGTCATTGCTCACGGAGGCATCGCCGTGTTCATTCGCCCACTAGTTGCACGTTTAGGGCAAGTCAGTTTTTCCACCGCATCTGCATTGTTAGTGCTGCTTTGCACGCCGCTAGCCGGTGCGGAAGAGTCAGAACCAGCGAAATTGAATTCGACCGACTGGACAATCATTCCTGGCGGAGTGGCCGATATTGACGGAAAAGTTGCGTATCTTGCCGGCTCCGGAGACATGATCGAGGCCATCGATATGGCGAATGGCCAGGTGTTATGGGACAGCAAGGATGCTGTCCGCCCAGTCGCTCTAGATGGCAAGCGGCTCGTCGCGCAGGGGCCTCATGCCCAGCAGCCGAACGTCATGACCATCCTGGTATTCGATACCTCGACGGGCAAAGTCCGCCTGAAGTCGGAACCAGTGGCTTTTCCAGAGTGGATTGCTGTCGATGGCGGCATCGGGCTGACCTTCGCCGCCGCAGCCGCGATTAAAGAGGGTCAACTAGTGCTCCGCTGGGAAGCATACCGACAATTCGTTCAACCCGGCCCAAAGGTTACTCCTGAGATTATGGCGGCTGCAAAAAAAGCCGGATATGGGGAAGCCCGAGTTGACTTAGAGACCGGGCAAGCGACCGTGACGGAAGAAAACGGCGCCAAGCCACTGAAGCAAGCTCGCCTTGCCGCTTTTACCGACGTCGGCGATCGCCGATTAAGAGTGAGTGAACAGACGGAAAACGTGCCAGGCGGAATTCAAATCATTCGTCGAACTCTCGAAGCAGCCGATCGTCGAACCGGCCGGCCCGTGTGGCGGCATGAAATTGCAGGAGAAGTGCTATTGCCTGATGTACCGCCGACCGCTCAACGAATGCCGAGCAACCGGCATTCGATGCAGCGATAGCAAATACTTTCGCACTGCATGAAGATATATGTCACGCCTTGCATTCGCTATCGTATTTCTTGTTGCCGCAATTTTCAGTTCGACGCTTTGCGCTGAGCATCCGAATGGACCAAATATTCCAGCGTTGATCGTGGGAGGTAACCAACCGCAATCATTCATCGTCGAAGGTGTTACTCGATTCTCCAAGCAATCGGCATTAGGGTTCTACGAGGCCACGGACGGGCAGAAACAAGTCTGCGCCGTCTATGATTCATCTGATAACACGCCACTGATTCTATCGGATGGGCGAGAAACGCTCATCTACGACCTAAGCGAAAACCGCATTGTGTGCTTACCGCGAAGCACTGCACACGTTCGGGTCGACTGGGATCCAACGAAGGATAAGCCGCTTAACTTCAAAATCGGCGTTAGTTGTCGTACAAATTCGGAAGTTGAACATGACGACATGGCGTGGTTCCGAATTGATCGATTCGTTGAAGCCAGTGGCGAATTGCTGCGGCGTGCCGAATCGGACGCCAGTTGCGAACGCTATCAGCTTCATCGCGATAGCGGGAAAATCGAATCCATCGAGGTCGATCCACAGGATTCAAGCTGGTTCCGTTTTGCATCCAGGGAATCGGATCAAGACTATTGCAGATTCGAAATGAATGCACGGTCCATCGGTCAAACCGTACCGAACACCGCGCTCGTATTTCCTGATTCCAATCGGCTTGCTTGGGATTTTATGCTGGTTGAAATTGATAGTCGGCGAGGACCGGCACTTGTCGATTCGCTATTACACGACGGACACGGATGGATAGCAAAACTCGCGCTGGCGGCGGGAGAAGAAATGCAAAAGACCGCCGACAGCATTTTAGCGAGCCCTGACTGGGAAATACTCCGCTCGAGAGATCACGAATTGGGCAGCAAATATAAAGCTGCACTCGCGGAACAAAGGGTGCAATTCCAAATGTCGGAAGAGCAAATTGCGTCCCGGCCGAGGCGATAAGACCGATTCTTATGCCACATGGCGCAGCACGGGACTCGCCGTCTTAACGATGCCGTATTTGGTCCATACGGCGTGGTTGCGAGCTGTTTCTGCGCGAATTCGTCGGTTGCGAACCAACGCCTCTTTTCGCACATACCCGCGGGAATGATCGAGATGGACGCAGACGGCGCGATAGCGAATTCGCTTTCCGCAGATGCCGAGATTCATCAGGCGTTCACCCATTTCGCGGTCTTCGGCGCCCCATTCCATGCGCTCATCGAAGCCATTGACGCGCACGATGTCAGCCTTCCAGCCGGACGCATTGTGACCGTTCCAACTCGCTTTGGTTGTCGTGAAAACGTCGCACAACGTGGCTAACCAATAAGGAGCAGCGAGCTTCGTCAGTTTACGATTCCACGGCAATCCGTGTTGGCGCAGCCAACCGACGTTCGTGGCACGATGCTCCAAAATATCGTTTCGCGTGATAGCACGACTAAGCGCCATCGGCAATTTGAAATATCCACCGGATAGAAAATAGCCGAATTGCGCATGCCGGCGGTGAATAGCGACAAAATCTCGTCGTGGAATGCAATCACCATCGGAGAATATGAGATAGTCTCCAGTTGCTTCAATGATAGCACGATTCAGGATGGTGCATTTGCGAAAGCCCTGGTCGTCATGCCACACATGACGAATTATGAGGCCTGTTTCTTGGTGCAGTCGCTGTATCAGCGTTCGCGTTGCATCGGCAGAGCCGTCGTCGGCAATGACGAGCTCAAAATCCCTATCGCTCTGGGCGGAATATCCCCAGATCGTTTTCTCCAGCCAGTCGGGCTGGTTGTACGTACTGAGGATGACCGAAACACGCATGAGCGGAACTCAGTTCAAAGAAGGCGAAAATCCCCTGTCCCGGGCGATCTCGAACCATACAAATTCGCGAAACAGCAGGCTAGAGCGAAAGTCCTGAATGCGGTTTGCCGCGATACCCCAACTTGATCTAGTACCAACTGATATTTGTGCGGAAATGGCACCCGGCTATGTTGTTGGCACATTTGCATTTTGGAGTTTTCGAAGCCAGTTAGTAATGTTTGGCCGAACAAATAATGTGATCGGTTCAATTTGAGATTAGGTTTATTAACAGTGCGCTATGTCGCAACGATTAACCGTTTTAATTCCAGTCAAAAACGAACGCTGCAACCTGCAGTATTGCGTGGAATCGGTGCGCCCGATTGCAGATGAGATTATCGTCGCCGATAGCGGTTCGACCGATGGCACGCCGGCACTCGCGCACTTGCTCGGATGCAAAGTTGTCGAGCGAGAATTAATCGATTTTTCGAGTTTTAAAAATTGGGCACTGCCCCAAGCTACCCACAACTGGGTGCTGATCATCGATGCGGATGAGCGATTGACTCCTGAACTGGCAGATGAAATACGTCAAACGCTTATGCAGCCATCATCGGGGATCGATGCGTACTGGATTTATCGCGATACATTTTTTTTGGGCCATCGCTTGCGCTGGGGTGATTGCCGCAATGAGCGCGTACTGCGTTTAATGCGACGCGATGATTGTCGATACACTTGCAATCGCGTGCATGAGCGCCTCGATGTGGCACCCGGTCGACACGCCGCTCTCAGACACCACATGCTGCATTACACGAGTTGGACGTATGCTCATTACCTCTCGAAGATGAACCATTACACCGGCCTGAGCGCACAGGATATGCACGAGCGTGGCAGACGTGCAGGTTTCTGGGGTATGCTTCTACGGCCGCCCATTCGGTTCTTCCAGCTGTACATTCTTCGGGGCGGATTTCTCGACGGACTGCCAGGGCTGCAAATGTCGATGCTGATCGCGTTTATCGGATTCCTGAAGCAAGCTCGGCTATGGGAACTTGAGCATGCCGCGCCACAACCTGGGACAGAAGCCAACATTGGCGATGATACGCCAAAAATCGCGGCATGAATCGCGGACAGAGGTATTTATCCGGTGCGGCTCAGCGAGGTTTTGAGGCCACTTCGATCTCGTTCAGCAATGATCGCCCCTGCAAATGGTCCATTGCCGCATGTTGCGCAACTTGTTTGTGGTAAAAACTTGTGCAATGTCCGCGAATCACAAGCGAATCTCGTCGGAGCTCAACCGTAAGCGATTGCACGGCACCACCCGTCTTACGACGAATTGCGCGTTTGATGCGCACCAATCGGCGGCGTTCTTCGTCAATGTCCAACTCGGATGGGACGATGGGAATTGCCGAATTCAACTGTGCGACGGATGGAATTGCTTTCGCCATGGCCAAAAACTCCTACGACGGGCCTCGCCTACTTGCTTGATTCCCTTACTGTGCACAGCGCGACTGCGTTGAAGATCGTCCGTGTCTCCTGCGCCTCTCGCAGCGCCTATGCGAATGGCTACGACGAACATCGCTCTGGAGTCCACTCGGTGCGCACCAGCGGCAAGGTTGTGAATCGATCCCTAGAGTCTACCTTGCAGGGCGCGCACCGCTTCAAAGCGATATTCACTTTAGAACTGCTGCGCAGAAAGTGTCAATGGCGCTTTCCGTCAGCCAAGGCGAGACCGAACTGACCGACAAGCGATTTGTAAATCTTTGGCGATTGTGCCCGCATGCCTACTTAATTTTGCCCGACTTTCGCAAATGCGCTATCACCTCGTCGGCCAGAGTCTCGGCAGTCTTTGTGCCAGCATCCAATCGCAGCTCGGCTTTTTCGGGCGCTTCGTACGGATCGTCGATACCCGTGAAGCCCTTTAGCTCGCCAGCACGGGCTTTCTTATAGAGGCCTTTCGGATCGCGCGTTTCGCAAACTTCAAGTGGAGCATCGACGAAAACCTCAACAAATTCTCCTGGCTTGAGTTTTGCTCGGACCGCATCACGATCGCGACGATATGGGCTGATGAATGCTGTCAGCGCGATAATTCCAGCAGACGCAAAAAGCTCCGCCACCGCGCCAATCCGGCGAATGTTCTCTTCACGGTCTTGCGCAGAGAATCCAAGCCCAAAACGTTTGGCGAATTCGTCACCGTGTCGTTCTTTAAGCAGTGCGGGAGAAGCGTTGAGGCCATGGCGCACGTTATCGCCATCGAGCACAAAGCTGCGGTAGCTCAACGCGTGAAGTTTGTGATCGACCAAATTACTAATCGTGCTCTTTCCACACGCACTTAAACCGGTAAACCAAACGACGCAACCCTTTTGCTTGTTAGCAGCTTCGCGCTCTTCCCGGGTCACACTATGCTCGTGCCAATGTAGATGAACTTTTTCTTCTGACATAGCGACTCATCACTCCCAAGGTCAAGTATAATTTCTTCAAATCGAAGGTTCGATCATATCGAACCGACCCACTGAGGAAAAGAGCGTACCTCGCCCGTTTGCCGCTTCTGCTGGAATGCGGCCGATCGCTTTAGGAGCCGACCATTGATGTTCGACTTTGCTTCAGTTTATTCGCGAGGCTTACCCTATTCGGAGTTTTTGGCCCGATACGGGTCCGATGAGCACCGCCGGCGTTGGGCTGCTGTCCGCGACCGTGTGCATTTGACCGAGGCACAGCGAGAATTGCTCAACGGCTTTATTCGCGAGATGCACGTGCTGTGCCTAGCCGGGGCGTGGTGTGGCGATTGTGTGAATCAGTGTCCCATTTTCCAGTGCTTCGCTGAAACTTCGCCGCAACTGAAGATCCATTATTTCGATCGCGATGCCCACCCGCAATTGGCAAACGTGTTGCAAATCTGCGGCGGCAATCGCGTGCCGGTAGTCGTTTTTCTCAGCGAAGACAATCAGTTCGTGGGAGTTTGTGGCGATCGAACGTTGTCAAAGTATCGACAATTGGCAGTAGACCAATTGGGACCGTCCTGTCCTACAGGGTTCGCACCGCCAAACGAAGATTTGTTGAACGCTGTAACTCAGGATTGGCTTAATGAATTTGAACGCGTGCAATTGTTGTTAAGGCTCTCCAGCAGATTGCGGCAAATACATGGCGATTGATGCGACTTCTCCCTCTTCCACCTGAGTTTACAGCATCGCTTCCAATACTTTACGCAATTCCGCATCGGAGAGATCGCGTGGATTTCCTGCCATGCTGTTGCCACGCGATCCGGCTATCAACGCCGGAATTTGACTTCGCTGAACACCAATGTTACTTAGTCTGTTAGGAATGCCGATTTCGGCGCACAGCGATTCAATCTGCTCGATCAACACATGGACCGCCTCAGTGTTACTGCAGAATTCGCGCTTCAAGATTGTGCGGGCTAAATTCGCCAATTCCGCTTCGCGAACATCACAATTAACTCGTAGCGCTGTCGGAAGCATAATGGCACACGCTAAACCGTGCGGTACACGACATTCCACTCCCAACGCTGCAGCTACTCCATGTGCCAGGCCAAGTCCTGAATTTGCGAGCGCGATGCCTGAAAGCAGGGCAGCGTGTGACATCGCTTCACGCGCCGATCGGTTAGCGCCATTCTTTACAGCTGCGGGCAACGCATGAATTGCCAACTGTAATCCCTGGATGCAAAGTGCACTGGGAATCGGCCTTCCTTTTCGCGAAATGTAACTTTCAATGAGTTGTGTGATCGCATCCATGCCCGTATGGGCTGTGATATCTGGCGGCGCACTGATCGACAGCTCGGGATCGATTAATACGATGCGTGGCAGCATGGAGGTCGATCGCAGGCTCTTTTTAAACGGTGGATCGTAGCTGCTGATTACGGCGTTCTTAGTCGCCTCGCTCCCTGTCCCGGCCGTTGTGGGCACTGCAATCATCGGCAACGGCGGCTCATTAATCTCCAGTCCACGCCCGACGCCTTCTAAATAATCGACGACAGTGTTGCTTTCGCGATTAGTTGCCATTGCTGCGGCCGCCTTTGCCAAATCGATAGCCGAGCCGCCACCAATACCAATCACAAAATCCGATCTGGTTGGTTGCTGCGCGACAATTGTCGCTGTCAGTCGATCGACATCACTGACCTCCGGCTCATGCGATATCGTGGCAACACACTGCGGCTCAATCCGACTTCCTTCAAGTAACCCAAGCAACTCCGCCACGACACCGTTTTTCTCTAGGGTCCGCGATCCAGTGACAATAAATGCGCGGTCCCCCAGCGTACTTCCGAGCGTTCCCAATTCCGAACGACGCCGCCAGCCGAAAACAATTCGCGGCGGTGCGAAGAAGTCGTAGTCGAGCGGCGGAATACGCAGTTGCTCTGCTGAATCTGGATTGGATGAATCCATAATCGCCATTTTCGGCATTGCAGTTGCGATCTACAATAGTTGTGGCCAACGAGGAATAACATTCGTGAGGGCTTGCATCAAGGCACTGAGTTAAGTGATCGACGACTTGGAAATTACGCCGGCAACTCAGCCGATCACGGGCCAAATCCGCCCGCCCGGATCAAAGAGTATTACGAATCGTGCTTTGATTTGTGCCGCACTTGCAAAGGGCCGCATCAGATTAGCAGGCGCTCTCGACAGTGAAGATACACGCGTCTTGATCAATTCGCTCCAGCGGCTTGGTATCGCCGTGAACCCGGATCCGGCGGCGAAAACCATCGATGTCAGCGGATGCAGTGGAAGTATTCCAGCCAAATCGGCCGATCTTTACATTGCCAACAGCGGAACCAGCGTGCGATTTCTGACGGCGCTTTGCGCGCTTGCTCGCGGCGAATTCCGCCTAGATGGAACGGCTCGAATGCGCGAGCGCCCCATTCGCGATTTGCTCGACGGCCTGGCGCAACTCAAGGTGCGCGCGGAGAGTGAACTGGTAAACGGTTGCCCGCCGGTAATAGTGCACGCATCGGGTTTGGCAGGAGGCACTGCGAGAGTGCGAGGCGAAATTTCCAGTCAATTCCTAAGCGGCTTGTTGCTGGCCGCTCCATATGCCCGACAGCCAATTGAGCTTGTTGTGGACGGTGAACTCGTCTCGAAGCCGTACGTTGACATGACGCTCGCAGTGATGCGCGCGTTTGGAGTCAATATTGAAGCGGACGATTACCGGCGATTCAGGATCCCGCAAGCGATTTATAAGCGAGACGAAGAATACCCTTACCAAATCGAACCCGATGCCTCCGCGGCAAGTTATTTTTTCGCTGCGGCGGCAATCACTCGCGGCAAGATTACCGTCGATGGTTTGTCTCTCGATAGCCTGCAAGGAGATATTCGATTTTGTGATTGTTTGGTTCAGATGGGATGCGAACTTCGATCCACAACAAAGTCGATAACGATCAGTCGAATGCGCGGCAGCAGCCGGTTACGGGGAATCACCGTTGACATGAACGCGATCAGCGATACCGTTCAAACACTTGCCGCTGTCGCGGTGTTCGCCCAAGGACCAACGACGATCACCGGCGTGGGACATATTCGCCATAAAGAGACCGATCGAATAGGCAATCTCGCTACGGAGCTTCGTAAGCTCGGTGCAACCGTGGAAGAAATGCGCGATGGGCTGCGAATCACGCCGGGTCCGCTCAATGGCGCTCGAATTGCCACGTACGGCGATCACCGCATGGCCATGAGTTTAGCGCTCGTGGGATTGTGCGTGCCGGGCGTGGTGATTGAAGATCCGAGTTGCACTGCAAAGACGTATCCTGAGTTTTTCGACGATCTAGCGAAGCTGACCGGTGGTTAGGTTACTGTTAAAACATCCGTGAGATCCGTATTGCGATTCGGATGACGGCCGGTTTATAACGCGCTGATCAAGAAATCAGTTGATCGGCGAAAGACTGCGTTTGTACCAATCAGCGGCGCACGATTGCGATACATTCCCGATTGGGGTGAGGGAACGAAACAAATAGCGCGACTTCGCATTCATATTCTCCCACTATCAACGACGAATCTGATGGTCTCGCGAAACATTGAACGCATTCTGATTCTATTAGTCGGGGCGATTCTGCTGGGAATCATTGCGGAGACGGTGCGTTCCGCTGATGACGCAGCCGGCGAGGATCGAGCTCGCTACAACAGGCTTTTCAGCGACGGAAATTTAAAGGATGCGTATGAGGGATTCTGTCGATTGGCGCTAGATCCAAATGAAGACACGTCGCAAGCTGGCGAAGACGTGAATAAAGCGCTCGCCGCGCTCTCGCAGCTGGGTCGACTCGATGAAATTGATGAACTGCGAGAAGCAGCCGTCAAAGTTCACGCCAAGAATTGGCGGCTCATCAAAGTTGTCGCCGAGAGCTATCTGAATTTCGAACATTTTGGCTTCGTTGTAGCTGGTAAGTTCACGCGTGGACCGCACCGCGGCGGCGTTGGTGAGGCTGTTAACTCTACGGAGCGAGATCGGGTTCGTGCTTTGCAACTGATGGAACGAGCGATTCCACTAGTGAGAGCTGAGCCAAAGCAACCAGACATTGCTGAGTTCTGGTTAGCTATGTCGCGCGTGCTGCTTGGGAATCGTAGCTACGCTGATGCTTGGCGACTGCAATACCTCACAAATCTGGAATCACTTCCCGAGTTCGAAATGGGCGGGTACTGGGACAGTGACACTCGCGGCGCGCCAGTCGACGACGACGGGCAGCCAGTCTTCCATCAAGAGCCGAAAAGCTGGCACACCGCAAAATCCGATGGTGAGCGCTGGCGCTGGGCGCTGGCCCAGGCGGCGGAAAACGACCCGCAAAGAATAAACGAAGTGCGATGGCAATTCGCCGATTTTTTACAAAGCCAATTCGGTGTGCAGACAGTGGCATACTGCGAGTTCTTCCGAAAACTGGAAGAGAGTGAAGGCGAGTTCTCCCCAGTTCAAGGGAAATCTGATTCGTCCGAGCGGAATGACGGGTCCGGTATATCGGCCATCCATGCGTTGAGCGACGACGAAACCATTGCCAAGCTTGCGAATGGCATCAAGCGATTTAAGCTGCCCGATGAATTCAATTTCGTCCGTATTTATCAGCAGATCGCCGACGACCCGAAGGCGGGACACGGCGAGGAATCGCTGCAGCAGTTGGCGACAATTTTCTTAAACCGTCGGCAATATACTAAGGCGGCAGCTTATTGGCGACGTAGCCTCAAAGAATATGGCCCCGGCGAAAACAATATTAAACAGCAGTCACTCGATCAGATTCAATCAAATTGGGGTCGCTTCGAGACAGTAATGTCTCAACCCGCTGGGCGCGGCGCAACCGTTGATTATCGATTCCGAAATGGTTCCAAAGTGAGCTTCGAGGCACACGAAGTCAACGTTGCCCGTTTGCTTGCGGATGCGAAGGACTACCTGAAATCGAATCCCAAGCAACTGGATTGGCAAAAACTGAACTTCGCTGACGTCGGCTATCGGCTCGTGCAAGACAACCAGCAACAGTATATCGGCAAACGCGTCGCTGCTTGGGATTTGGAGCTTAAACCCAAACCGGATCACTTCGACAGGCGGATTACGATCCAAACACCGTTGCAAAAGGCCGGCGCCTATCTGCTCACCGCGATAATGGACGGCGGCAACACGAGCAAGATCATCGTGTGGCTAGATGACACGGCGATCGTGAAAAAGCCGCTGGGCAACGGCGCAACGTTCTATTTCGTCGCCGATGCTGCGACCGGCGAACCGGTGCCAAAGGCGAATCTCGAATTCTTCGGATACCGCCAGCGGTCCGTCAGTAACAATCGTTTCGCGATCGACGTTCGAAGTAACTTTTCTAGAACTGATAACGACGGCCAATTTATCCAATCGTCGAAAGACAAAGATCAAGAGTTTCAGTGGATTATAACTGGCACAACTCCCAGTGGACGGTTGGCCTATTTAGGTTTCACAAACATTTGGTCGGGCGATTATTACGATGTCGAGTACGACGAGACCAAGGTCTTCGCGATCACCGATCGCCCTGTTTATCTTCCGAACCAAACGGTGCATTTCAAATTCTGGGTTCGAAAAGCCCGGTACGATCAGGACGAGAAATCCGAGTTCGCCAACCAATCATTCAATGTAGAGATTCACGACCCTAAAGGGGAAAAAGTGCTCGCGAAGGCCTTCACCGCCGATGCGTTCGGCGGACTGGATGGCGAATTCGATTTACCCGTTGATGCAGCGCTGGGTGTCTACCAATTGTTTGTCGTAAATCGCGGTGGCGGAAGTTTCCGCGTCGAAGAATACAAGAAACCTGAATTTGAAGTGACGGTCGATGCGCCGAGCGAGCCAGTCATGCTTGGTGAAAAGATCAAAACCACGATCGCAGCGAAATATTACTTCGGCTCGCCAGTAACCGATGCCAAGGTGAAATATAAAGTCACGCGCACGAGCCACACAGCGCGATGGTTTCCAATTGGCCGCTGGGATTGGCTCTATGGTCCGGGTTATTGGTGGTTCGCACCAGATTATGCTTGGTACCCTGGCTGGCGGAGTTGGGGTCACCCTAAACCAATGCAAAACTGGTGGCCTGGCTTTCATCAAAATCAGCCGCCCGAGCTGGTTGCGCAGCGCGACGTGCCACTCGGTGCTGATGGCAAGGTGGAAATCGAAATTGACACGACGATTGCCAAATTAATTCATCCAGACCAAGACCATCAGTACTCAATCACGGCCGAGGTGGTAGATCAATCGCGCCGCACGATTGTTGCGCAGGGGAATGTCCTCGTGGCGCACAAACCGTTTCAAGTGTACGCGTGGCTCGATCGCGGATTTTATCGGGTGGGCGATACAATCCATGCTGCTTTTCAAGCGCAAACACTCGACCAAAAGCCGGTGCGCGGCAAGGGTGTCGTGACTCTGTATCAGGTGAGCTATGGAAACGGAAACAAAAAGAGCACAAACCAAGAGCGTTCATCGGACGACAAGGCCGACTCGCAGCCGGTCGAGACCAAAGTTCGGACTTGGGACGTTGATCCTGATGGCCACGGTCGTAGCGAACTGCAGTTGCAAGCGTCTGCCAGCGGACAATATCGGCTTATGTATCAAGTGACCGATGAAAAGGACCGCAAAATTGAAGGTGGTTCTTTCTTCACGATCTCAGGCGATAACTTCAATGGCAGTGATTTTCGATTCAATGAGCTCGAGTTAATCCCTAATAAACGCGAATACGCTCCGGGAGAATCGGTCAACTTGATGATAAATACGGACCGCCTGAATAGCACGGTGCTGCTATTTGTGCGACCATCGAACGGCGTGTATCTGAAGCCCAAGCTGTTGCGGCTCAAAGAGAAATCTGCAGTCGAGGAGATAGAGACCGTCAAAAAAGACATGCCTAACTTTTTTGTGGAGGCAGTGACCATTGGCGGCGGCAAACTTTTCGACGAAGTGAAAGAAATCGTCGTACCTCCGGAGAGCCGCATGCTGAATCTCCACGTCGTGCCATCAGCCGAGACGTACAAGCCTGGCGAGAAAGCAGCAGTTTCGTTGAAAATCACAGATACCTCCGGCAAGCCGGTTGTGGGATCGATGGTCGTTGCAATTTACGATAAAGCCGTGGAATACGTCTCTAGTGGCAGCAACGTCGAAGACATCAAATCGTTCTTCTGGAAATGGCGTCGTTCACACTATGTGCAGAATGAAACGAATCTGATGCGAACGTTCGCAAACCTTGTTCCACCAAGCCTGCAAGGCATGGACGATTTGGGGATCTTCGGCGGTACGATATATGACGAGCTGGAAGCCAATAAATCAGCGGGCGTCGGCGGCCGAGGCGCAGCCCGTGGATTACAAAAAGGCCTCGCGGGAATCAATGCCGCTGCCTCTGCGCCGCCTGCAGAGGCACCTCTAATGCTTAGTGCGGCGGTTCAGTCGGATTCAGGAGCCGCGCCCGGCGCAAGTGTGGCACTCG
Source organism: Pirellulales bacterium (assembly GCA_963773875.1). GTDB lineage: Bacteria > Planctomycetota > Planctomycetia > Pirellulales > JADZDJ01 > CAVTYH01. Next base: position 130,054 of record CAVZCV010000021.1, on the reverse strand, counting down.
TACAACCCACGGTCCGCACAGATTTAGCCGATACCGCACTGTGGGCTGGGTCGCTAATGGCCGACGAAAACGGAGTGGCGAAAGTTACGCTCTGCATGCCGCAAAACCTTACAACATGGAAAGTGCGGGCCTGGGGAATGGGGCACGGCACGAAAGTTGGTCAAGGCGAAGCAGATGTCGTGACTCGTAAGAATCTGATCGTTCGCCTGCAATCGCCGCGTTTTTTCGTCGAGAAAGACGAAGTCGTGCTCACCGCGATTGTCCACAATTATTTAAAGTCCGCCAAGCAAGTCACGGTGCGATTGGAGTTGGATGACGATACGTTAATCCCACTCGACGACCTTACCCGCCGTGTGGAGGTTTCCAGCGGTGGCGAGATGCGTGTCGATTGGCGGGTCAAGGTGGCCCACGAAGGTGAAGCCACTATTCGCATGAAGGCGCTCTCCGATGAGGAATCGGACGGCGTTGAGCAGCACATTCCCGTCTACGTGCACGGCGTATTGAAAACGGAAAACTTCTCGGGAGGGCTTCGGCCAGACGAGAACATTGGCAAAATCGATTTCCGAGTTCCATCCGAACGGCGCATTGAACAATCGCGACTTGAAGTTCGTTGGTCTCCCACGTTGGCAGGCGCCATGGTCGACGCTTTGCCCTACATGGTCGACTATCCTTACGGCTGCACCGAGCAAACGCTCAATCGATTTCTGCCAACGGTTATTACGCAGCGTGTGCTGCTGAATTTGGGTCTCGATTTGAAGAAGATTCGGGATAGGCGTGCCAATCTGAACTCTCAAGAAATTGGAAGCGATCAACAGCGAGCGAGCGGCTGGAAGCGACTCGATCGTAATCCGGTTTTTGATCAAGCCGAAGTTGGTCGCATGGTGAAAGACGGAGTACAACGTCTTTTCGAGATGCAACTCGCCGACGGCGGATGGGGATGGTTCAGCGGCTGGGGTGAACAAAGCTATGCTCATACCACGGCGGTCGTCGTTCATGGTTTGCAAATCGCGAAAGAAAATGATGTCGCCCTGCCGCATGGAATGCTCGAACGCGGTGTGGCATGGCTCAAGGATTATCAGGATCGACAAGTCTCGTTGCTGAAAAACGCGGATGCAAAGCCCAAGGCTAACGAGTCCAACAAAACATTGGCCGACAACATTGACGCCCTTGTTTATATGGTGCTTGTCGACTCCGGCGAAAAAAACGATGCCATGCGCGGTTTCCTGTACCGCGACCGTAATTCTCTGGCAGTTTATGCAAAGGCGATTTTCGCGCTGGCGCTGATTGGCCAAAATCAAAATGAGCAGCTCGACATGCTGGTTCAAAACATCAAGCAGTTCGTGGTCGAGGACCGCGAAAATCAGACCGCATATCTGCAGCTGCCGGCGAACAACTCTTGGTGGTGCTGGTATGGCAGCGAGACCGAGGCCAACGCTTACTTTCTCAAATTGTTGACGAAAACCGATCCCAAAGGTGACTTGGCCCCGCGGCTGGTGAAGTATTTGCTCAATAACCGCAAGCACGCAACTTATTGGAACAGCACGCGCGATTCCGCGCTGGCCGTCGAAGCGCTTGCCGATTTCCTGAAAGCGAGCGGCGAAAACAAGCCCGATATGACTCTCGAAATTTGGCTGGATAACAAAAAGCAAAAGGAGGTGAAGATCGCTCCTGCCGATCTGTTCACGTTCGACAGCAAATTTGTGCTCGAAGGCAGCAGTCTGGAAAGCGGTTCGCATCGGTTGGAAATCCGAAAATCTGGCGACGGTCCTTTGTATTACAACGCCGCATTGACCAACTTCACGCTTGAAGATCCGATTGCGGCCACGGGCTTGGAAGTAAAAGTGCATCGGGTGTATTACAAGTTAAATCGCGCAGATCATGCCATTAAAATATCCGGTAGCCGCGGGCAAGCAATCGATCAGAATGTCAAAAAATATGTTCGTGAAAAACTGGCGGACCTCTCTGCCCTCAAAAGCGGCGACCTGGTGGAAGTTGAGTTGGAAATTGAAAGTAAAAACGACTACGAATATCTGCTCTTCGAAGATTTCAAACCGGCTGGATTCGAACCCGTCGATATTCGCAGTGGATATAACGGCAACGCACTGGGCGCTTACATGGAATTGCGCGATAACCGGGTCGCGTTCTTCGTACGCGCACTACCGCGCGGGAAGAATTCAATTAATTATCGATTGCGGGCGGAAACGCCGGGCCAATTTAGTGCCTTGCCTGCCTCTGCCGCCGCCATGTACGCTCCTGAGTTAAAGGCCAATAGTGATGAAATAAAGCTGCGGATCTCCGATTGACTTCGCTAGCACACGTGTTCAGCGCCGGCTTCGCAATTGCCGCAAAACTCCACCGGCTCTCGCCGGTTAAATATCGAAGCTGGCCCAAGTTCTCGCCACCGCCGACCCTTTTGGGTAATATGAAGGCGTGCCTGATGCGGCCGTTTGCTGACCCAATTCTTCGGGGCCGGTGATGGAAAGCCGATGGTTCAACATTGCGGTTGTTCTCGTGTGGCTGTCGACCACAAGTTGGCTGGTGGTCGCCAAGGTAATTCCACCGCTGCGACGGGGGCAGCCGCCCAATTACCAATCGATGTTTGTTCAAAAGGCCGACGACGCTCAATCGATACCTCCTGTCGGATGGGAAATGTCGCTTAACGGTAAGCCGCTTGGCTGGGCCTTGAGCAAAGTTGGACTCGGATCGCCGCAAGCCCGCGATACGTCGTTGACCGACATTTCTTCGCGAATCCATTTCGACCGCATCCCTTTGGCGGAATTTGCGCCGGCTTGGATGACGAAAATTTTATTGCGCTCCCCCGAGCCGGTTGAAAATCTCCAGATGGATGCCATTAGCTCGCTCAAAATCGATTCACTCGGACATTTGGCCGAATTCGAGTCGATTCTCAACGCCGGTGGTTTTCCAAACAGCATTGTTATCCGTGGTCGAGTGCGCGCTTCCATGCTGCGCGGCGAAGTGAAAACGGCCGACTTCGCATATCCGTTTGAAATATATCTGCCCGGCGATGCACTCGTGTCCGACGAGTTGTCGCCCCAATCGCGGCTCACCGGCTTGCGGATGGGGCAGGAGTGGACTGTCCCCGTCCTCAGCCCGCTTCGCGATCCACGCTCACCAGTGGAAATTCTGCAAGCGACTGTCGATTCTCGCGACCTGTTAATGTGGGAAGGCGACGCGGTGCCCGTATTCCAAGTCATATACCGTCCAGATTCGGCGCGGCGTCTCATCCACGGGCCAGCCACGTGCCAAACTTTGGGTCAGCGACGACGGCACGGTGCTCAAGCAGGAAGTTGCCGTCCTCAGTTCGCGACTTGTATTCTCGCGGCTCTCCCAAGAACGTTCGGAGGAACTCGCGAAAAAAAGCGACAACGAATTGCAGTTAAGAAATTTCGGACGGGGCAGATTTGGTCGCCCAAGAAACCAACCGCCCAGTGCGGCTCCAGTGCCGACTATTTCTGCACCCAACGCGCCAAGTTCGAGCGATGGTCCAAACGCAGCTTCTTCTGAGAATTCAAATCCCGCGTCGCAGCCGGCTAGCGAGCCACCAACGACTGAAACCCCATGCACTGAAGCACCCGCCGTCGGATCGCCCGAAATCATCTTGAAGAGCAGCACATGATCGAATTCGACGACGTCTCGCGCAATTACGGCCCGAAGAAAGCCGTCGATCAACTCAAGCTCGCCATTCAGCCGGGCGAACTGTTTGCGCTGCTCGGCCCTAACGGCGCTGGGAAAACGACGACTATCAAAATGCTGGTCGGTCTCTTGCAACCGACCACCGGAAATGTGCGCATTTGCAGCTACGATGTCTTTCGTGAAGCCCGGCAGGCTCACCGCTGTTTGGGCTATGTCCCCGATGAGCCGTACTTGTACGAAAAACTTTCCGGTCGCGAATTCCTGCAGTTCATTGCCGATTTGTACGGCTTGGGCCGCGAGGAATCGGCCACGCGAATTGCTCGTGAAATTCGTGATTTCAATCTGGCCGAATTTGTCGATCATATGACGGAAAGTTACTCGCATGGCATGAAGCAGCGATTGGTGTTCGCCGCGGCCTTGCTCCACGATCCAGCCGTCTTGGTGCTCGATGAACCGATGGTCGGCCTGGATCCCCGCAGTATGCGTATCGCCAAAGATCTGTTGCGCGAGCGGGCCAACGCCGGGATGACAATTTTCATGTCGACGCACACTTTGGGACTGGCGGAAGAAATTGCCGATCGCATCGGCATTGTCGATCGCGGCAAACTTCGCTTCCTGGGCACCGTCGAGGAACTTCGGCAACAGCTGGCCCAAGAACACAAGAGCCTGGAGCGGATGTATCTGGAATTGACTGCGACGGCCGAAGAAGCCGCCGCGAGAGAATCCGATTAAGCTTCGCACCTGCCACTGAAATTCAAACATGCCCGGCGATTTCATTCCACCCGTTGGCGGTCTGCTGAACGAGCAGCGCAAAGCGCAGCTGTTCTGGCAGCTGCGCGCTCGAACCGCGGCATCGACCATCCGCTGGATGCTTACGTCCGCACGCCTGCGTTTGTCGCTCGTCGGCTCACTGAGTCTGTTCTTTTGGGTCGGCTTATTCATTTTGTTTTATCAGGGGTTCGGCTATCTAGCATGGATGCATACCGATGTTGTGCAGCCGCTCTACAACACGTTCTTTCTCGCACTGATGGTGATGTTGGTTTTCTCGTCCGGCATCATTCTGTACAACGCGCTGTTTTGTTCGTCGGAAGCCCATTTTTTGCTCACCACTCCGGTGCGTGTACAGCGCATTTATCAGTACAAGTTTCAGGAAGCGGTCTGGTTCAGCAGTTGGGGTTTTATTTTGCTGGGTAGTCCGACGTTGGTCGCGTACGGCCTGGTGGCGCACGCTCCGTGGTACTACTTCGCCTTGCTCTTTCCATTTGTCATTGCGTTCGTGCATATCCCGGCGGCCATCGGCGGCATTGCGTGTCTGTTGATTGTCAATCGTTTGCCGAAAGTCCGCGTCCACGCGCTCGCATTTGCGCTGACGGCGGTTGTGTTCGCGCTGGTTTGGGTTGTTTGGACACTGCTCAGCAGCACGGAAAGCGATCTGATGACCCCGCGGTGGTTCAACGAACTGTTCACGCGGCTCCAATTCACCGAACAGCGACTGCTTCCCAGTTGGTGGCTGAGCACGGGCTTGCTCGAAGCATCGCGTCCAACTGAACTTGTCCATACCGGCGACCCGCCTTGGGCCCAAAGCTTGATGTACCTGGCGCTGTTGGTCTCCAACGCGTTGTTTTTCAATTTGCTGGGCATCTGGCTGTCCGGCAAAGTGTATCGCAGCAGCTTCAGCCAACTGTACGACGAGCCGCGCGTCCGCCGCAGCGCGAGCACTTGGTGGCTCGATGGGGCACTTGGATATGGCGCAGTGTTCTTGCCGCGCGATGTCCGCTTGCTGCTCGTGAAAGACTTCCGCCTGTTTCGCCGCGACCCGGTGCAATGGACGCAGTTTCTCATCTTCTTTGGCCTGTTGGCGTTGTATTTTTCGCAAATTCGCCGGTTCAGTTATCATCGCAATTACTCCGCCATGATTGGGTTTTTGAATTTAGCAGTCGTGGGCCTGATCCTTTCCACATTCACCACACGGTTCATTTATCCGATGGTCAGCCTTGAAGGCCGGCGCTTGTGGATTCTTGGTTTGTTGCCGATTCGCCGTGATTCCGTTCTCTGGGCAAAGTTCTTGTTTGCCGCCGTTGGCTCACTCATTCCCTGCACGGTGCTAGTCCTGCTGAGCGATTTGATGTTGCAAATCGAAGGGCTGTGGATTTTCGTGCACCAAATTTCATGCATCGTGCTGTGCATTGGTCTCTCGGCGATTGCCGTGGGCCTTGGCGCCAAAATGCCGGACTTGCGCGCACATTCGCCCTCGAAAATTGCCGCCGGCTTTGGCGGAACATTGAACCTCGTCCTTAGTGCCGCGTTCATCGTCGTCGTCGTTTTGCTCACCGCAGTGCCGGTGCACTTGTATTTGGCAATGCAACAAGAGGCGACGCAGTTTGGCGATGAATTCGTCCATTTCCTCGGCAGCACCCTGGGCGTGGCAACCGGCATTTCACTTACCGTGTTCATCGGGCTGGTGGCCACCATTTGGCCCATGCGCCTCGGCCTGCGTGCATTCCGCCGGCTCGAATTCTGATCGCCCATCGGCTCGTTAACTTTGCCAGCCGATTCCGGTTGTGTTGATAGCACGCACGAGCACTTCCCGGCGAATAGTGGCCGTTCTACAATCGATCGATCGAGCCGCAAATTGATAGGAACAAAGTCATGAACGCACGCCTCAAGGTCGGGGCAGTTACCTACCTCAACACGAAGCCGCTGGTGTATCGGCTGCGCAACTTCGCGCCGCAGATCGATTTGCAATTCGATTATCCCAGCCGACTGGCCGACAATCTGGCGGCCGGCCGGCTCGATGTCGCACTCATTCCCTCGGTGGAATATTTTCAGGATCCTAGTTACACGATCACGTCCGATGCCTGCATTGCCTGCCGCGGGCCGGTCCTGAGCGTCAAGCTTTTCAGCCGCGTACCAATTGCCGAGATTCGCACGCTGGCCCTCGATGAGGGCTCGCGTACCAGCGCCGCCATGGTTCGCATTTTGCTCGCCGAACGATTTGGCCTGGCGCCACAAACCGAACCACTGCGAATTGGCGCCTCGCTGGCCGATTCCACCGCCGATGCAGTGCTGCTCATCGGCGATCGCGCCATCCATTCGCCCCCCGGCAGATTCGCAGAAGTCTGGGACCTGGGGCACGAATGGGTCCGCTGGTCGGGCCTGCCGTTCGTCTTCGCCATGTGGGTCGCACGACCCGGCGTCGACACCCACGAATTGGAATCGGCGTTGGCCGAAGCCCGCGATTGCGGCGTTGCTAATTTGGAACAGATCGCAGAAGCCGAAGCCGCGCCGCTGGGGCTGACCGTCCCGCAGTGCCTCGGCTACCTGCGCGACAACTTGCACTTTTACCTTGGCTCCGAAGAACGTCGCGGTTTGGAACTTTTTCGAAGTAAGGCCTGTCAGATCGGTCTGGCGCCCATTGCGACGCAACCGCTTTCCACAACTACGTAAATGGTCGCTACGGCAATTCAATCGATTCTCGACAAAGCCGTGGCCGGCGAGAGGCTCACGTCTGAAGAAGGTCTGCGTTTGCTGGAATCGCACGATCTGGCGTCGATCGGCAAAGCGGCCGATGCCGTCACGCGGCGGCTGCATCCGGAGCCGGTGCGTACGTACAATATCGATCGCAACATCAACTACACGAATGTCTGCACCGCCGTATGCGATTTCTGCGCGTTCTACCGCCCACCGAAACATGCCGAAGGTTACGTGCTCGATCGTGCGGAGTTGCTCGAAAAAGTCCGCGAAACGGCCGAGCTTGGCGGCGATCAAATTCTGATGCAAGGCGGTCTGCATCCGGAATTCAAGCTCGAGTGGTATGAAGATTTGCTCGCCGATATCAAAAGTAGCTTTCCGCAAATCAACATCCATGGGTTCAGCCCGCCGGAACTGCATCACTTCACGAAAGTTTCGAAGCTGCCGCTGCGAACAGTGCTTGAAAGATTGAAGGCGGCCGGCCTCGGTAGTTTGCCTGGCGGAGGTGGTGAAATCCTTGTCGATCGAGTGCGTCGCGCCATGACGCGCGGCAAAGTACTGACCGACGACTGGCTCAACGTGCACCGCGTGTGGCACGAACTCGGCGGACGCAGCACGGCCACCATGATGTTTGGCCACATCGAAACACTGGCCGAACGTATTGAACACTTGGAGCGTTTGCGGCAACTGCAAGATGAAACCGGCGGCTTCACGGCCTACATTTGCTGGACATTCCAGCCGGAACATACCGACATGGCCGGTGTGCCGCCGGCCGGTTCGTTCGAGTATTTGAAAACGCAGGCCGTCAGCCGACTGTATCTCGATAACTTTCCCAACATCCAATCGAGCTGGGTCACACAAGGGCTCAAGATCGGCCAGCTCGCGCTGCTCTTCGGCGCCAACGACATGGGCAGCCTGATGATCGAAGAAAATGTCGTCGCCGAAGCCGGCACAGTGCACTTTCTCACGCTCGATCAGGTTCGCGAGGCAATCGCCGAACTCGGTTTCACGCCGCGGCAGCGCGATGTGTTTTACAACTTGCTCGATCCCAAGCGCGAGCAGTTCGCCATCGAGGCCAATCGCCAGCGCGATCAAGCCCGGATGAAACCCGGGGCGGAAGCAGGCGCCGCAAGGCGAACGGAAATCGTAAGCGATGCGGCGGTTTCGGTGGTGCCGCTCTCGCTCGTTTCCGGCGACGGCACAGCCTGAATGGTGCGCAAGCAGCGGCGTTTCGCAAATTGTGTCGCCGGCTTGCGGCAAACGCCATGGAACCGTACGGTCGACGTTTTTTCGCAGGTCCTTTTTCAAAATTGGCGAATCCCTCGGAAAAATTGCAGTGTTCCAAAAGACCGTGAAAAGCCGGCGCGAAAGGCGTGCAAAACTCCCGAGAAATTTGACCTTCGTCGGCGGCTCCGGTCGAAATCGCGATTCAGAGTGAAATAACCCTCAGCGCATTTCTCGGGAAAACAAGCTCCAAACGCATTTGTTTTTTCACAGTTATTTCACTCCGCCGTTCAACCATGCTTTTTTGGCCTACACAGTCCGACCATCTTGGCGGCAGTAATTTCCCAAGCACCTCAAATTTGAACCGGTAGCCAATCATCCGACACCTCGCCTATTTGTGATTCATCTTGTCAACCGATCCAGACACGCGTCATCCTGCATGAAATTTCGATGACTTTGTGCGATCGGACGCGACAGCAGTTCATCAGTCGGCCAGCAATGCCAACAGAACGAGAGAAAATGCATTCGCCGGCAATTGCAGAGCACGACCAAGAGGGCCGCTGCCGGACGCCGTACCGGTTGTCTCTCCGGCCGGTTAATCAATAACATCCGTACACTGTAGAATCATACGCCGGGTGTGGCCCAATTGTCAAGCAAGTGTTTGGGCCAGTTATAAAACATTGTTTGGCCAGCCAGGACGGGTTAAAATAGCCACTTAGAAAAGGGATGCTCTTCGAAATCGAAGGACCGGGGCAAATGGCGGCGGATTTTGATGCGTATTACAAGTGGCTGGCGATTCCACCGGCCGAGCAGCCGCCGAATCATTATCGGCTGCTCGGGCTGCCGCTGTTTGAGGCCGATCAGGAAGTGATTGCCGCCGCGGCTGTGCAGCGGTTCAATTGGGTCCGAAAGTTTGAGACCAGCGCCCACGCGGACCTTGCGCACGAGTTGGCGCGCGAAATTAAGGCGGCCTGGAAGTGCCTTAACAAGACCGAAAAAAAACTGGCATACGATGTAAAGCTTAGGGGCGAGCTCGAAAATCTGGTTCAAGGCAGCGACCGGTCGAAGGGTAACGTCAGTCAACTTTCGGACTTATCAATTCCCGAGTTCGATTTGACCGGCATCGATTTCAACGAGCCGCTTCCGCCCGCTGCGCACGATTCGCAACCCCGTCGGGATTCGGCCCAAAAGGCAGAACCGGAATTGCGGCCCATCGCGCTACCGCCGGACGTCGTTCCGATTCCGCATCGAATGCCAACTGAGCCGAAGGTCTCTGCCCCGCTGCCGCCGATGCCCGTGCCGCCGCCGCTGCCCGCAGCACAACCGGTTATGAATCCAACGGCACACGCAGACGTCGGCAATCCTGCCGACGATGTACTGGAAGTTGATTTTTCCACGCCGCCTTCCAATGTTCCGCACGAGCGGAAAGAGCGGAAGAAGAAACCCTTCGGCGTGCAATTGGCCAAGCATGTGGCCGCATCACTCGCCGGTCTGGCGCTGGGCTATGCGATTTTGTGTCTCATCGGGCGGCAGTACGATTTCCTTGGCTTGCTGCCCAAGGCCGATGCCGACGCAAAGCCAGCGGTCGAATCGCTGGTGCTCAACACGCTCGATCATTCGTCGCAGTCGGACGATCGCGCAGCCGATTCTGCGCCGCGAAAGCCGCGCAGTTCTGACCGCAAAAACTTTGACAACGGACACGGTTCTGCAGCGACCATAGGCCAGGCGGATGAGCCAGCCGCGACAGACGGCGCGAATCCGACCGGTGCGATGCAGCCGCTTCCCAACGGGCTGTTTCCGGTTCCGACTGCAGACGAGCAGGCCCGCGCGGAACAGCAAATGAACTCGATCCCGATGTATCGCGCCTTGCTGCACGCGGGGGCTGCTACGCCGGGAGGATTTTCAATTTTAGCAAAGAGAAAACTCGATGCAGCCAAAAAGCTGGCTGGCGATGTTGTAGTGCAGTATGTGTTTTTAAGCCAAGCCAAAGACAATGCCGCGCAAGGCGGCGACACCGAGACGGTACTCCACGCGATCGATGCGCTCAGCGAATTGTTCGCGGTCGATGCACTGGAGCTCAAAGCTGGCGCACTTAGCATCGTCGCGTCCGAAACGAAACAGGCGAAAACACTGATCGGCCTGGCTGCCGTGCTCGATAATTTGTTAATCGATGCTGTCGCCGCCAGCCGCTTCGATCTGGCGCAACAAATTGCCACGTCAGCCGCCTACGTGGCGGGCAAATTGCGGTTTGCCGACAAGCTTGTGCGGAATCGGCCCGTGGCGGAATCGGAAATTACGGATGCCGACTACATGTCGCTGGCCTCAGCACTGGAGAAGCTCGCCAAGGATGCCAATGCCGCGCAGCCCAACGCCGAGGTTGGCGTTTTCTTGTGCCTCGTGAAAAACAACTGGGAAATGGGCGCGCCCATTCTGGCGCGTGGCGGCAGCGATTTGCTGAAATCGCTGGCCGCCAAGGAGGCAAAGCCGCCGGAAGCGGCTGCCGATCAGTTGGCATTGGCCGACCAGTGGTGGGACGCTGCGCAAGCCGAGCAAGGCCTCATGGCCTTTCGGATGCGGCAGCGCACCGTCAATTGGTACATTCGGGCTAATCGCGAACTAGCCGGAGAAGATCGCGCCAGAGCCGAAATGCGCATCGATGAAGGCTTGGGCCGCGCGCGGCGGAACAGCCCAAGGCGGCCACTACTACCGCGGCAGAACTGGAACAAGAGGCGCAAAACTGCACATCGGCTCGCGAGGCGCTCAAGCTGTATCAAGCGTTTTTGCTGGATGCCAATGTTCCCGCGGCGGAAAAAGATTTCGCCAGAGCGAAACTACCTGATTGGGAACAACTGGCCGCGGCAGATATGTTACGCGCCGGCGGCAAATGGATTCCGCGCGAGGAGGCAAAAAAATCGGAATCCGAAGTGCGCAAACTGATCGATCAAGGGCTGGCCGCGGTGCTGGCCAACAACAGAGCACTTGCGGCGGACAGCTTTGCCAAAGCCAGCCGGTTGGATCCCGTTGACATCGAGGCTGATTTTGTGTGCGGCGCAATCGCAGCCGTCCGTGAGCATGATTTGCAAAAGGCGCGGCAACGATTTGCAGAATGTGGCGCGTCGTGAGCCCAATAACGCAGGCGTGCTAAACAACCTGGCAACAGTCGAAGTGCTCGCCGGCGATCATGCATCGGCCATCAAGCATTTCCGCGCGGCACTCGCGGCTGATCCAACGGTGCTCGGCCCCAAGAACAACTTGACGCGGCTCGTCGATTTGGTGGCCCGGCAAGTGCTGGTCATTCCCGCGGCCAGTTTGACGGCGTATCAGGAACTTGTCGCCCGCGCAGCAGGTGGACAGGGCCCGATGCCATTCAATCGCGTCGGTTGGCTGTATGTAATTCCTGGCGAAAAGGCGGCAAGCGATCCAACGTTGAACGATGCGTCGATCTCGGCGAAGTTACTGCAATTAAACTTGGGCGGGGCGCTTGGCCCGAACTGGGTGGCCGATAACAGTTGCCCAGCCTGCCGCGGACAAGGCATGCGCCCGTGCCCCAATCCCGAGTGCCGTCGCGGCACGGTCGTCAAAACGATTCGAGCACCAGTTGCTCCCAATGGCGCTGGCGGCGCGGTGATGGGCACGCGAAAGGTTTATGAAACCTGCCCGATATGCCACGGCGAAAATCAGGTGGAATGCCAACTGTGCCACGGCACCGGACATGAGTGGGGATTGCCGTAGTTGCACAAATTGCCGCCGGGATTGCTTTCTCAGCGACCTAAGTTTTATCGTAGTCTCCCGCGGGCAGCCGCCGATAACGTGAAATGGAGCACTATCGCCTGAGCGGCGAAGCTCCTATTCCGCTCTTTTCACGCGGCGGTAAACCATGCCCTCGCCCACGGATGCGCTTTTGCAAGCACTGGCGGCAAACGATTTCGCCGCCGTCGAAAAGTGTGCCGCGCCGGGTGATTGAAAGCCAGCCGAACTATTCGCCGGCCTGGCATGCACTGGGCGCGGCGGCATTACGAAAGGGGCGAACGGAAGAAGCGATTGAGAGTTTGAATCGCGCCGTCTCGCTTGGCGGCGACGGCGCCTCGCTGCGATTCGAATTGGCGAGCGCCCTGGAAAAAGCCGGACGTTGGGAGGAAGCCGTGGCCCATTTGCGGCACGCCACGGTGCTCGATCCGCAGTGCGGCGAAGCGCATGTGAATTTGGCGGCGCTGTTGGAAAAAATGGATCACCTGGATGAGGCCCTGCAGATTGGCCGCCGGGCGATTGAGCTACGTCCAAAAAGCGCGGCGGCGTATTTTAATTTGGCGGCTGTGCTCAGGTCGCGCGGTGAACTTGCTGAAGCAATCGCCGCATTTTCGAAATCCATTGATCTTGATAACAATTTCGCCGTGGCGATTGCCGATCGCGGATGTTGCCGGCTCTTGCAAGGCGATTATGCCGTTGGTTGGGCCGATTACGAGCACCGGCTGCAATCAGGAAAAGTGGAAGTCAATGCGTATCCGCAGCCACGGTGGAACGGTGAGCCACTGGGCGATGGCACACTGCTTGTTCACGGCGAACAGGGCATTGGCGATGAGATTTTGTTTGCCTCTTGTCTGCCAGAATTGGTGATGAAAGTTGCCAAGGTGGCGCTGGTTTGCGATCCACGGCTCGCGCGGCTCATGGCGCGGTCGTTTCCGGCAATAACGGTTGTCGGCCATGCACGCCAGCCTGGCGGAGCAGCGCCGCAATTGCCATTTCCAATTGCCGCGCAGATTCCCGCGGGTAGTTTGTCAAAATATTTGCGACCTAGCGCCGCGAGTTTTCCTGATCGCAAACGGTTTTTAATTGCCGACCCCGCCCAGCGACGAACGTGGCGATACCGGTTTGCTTCGCTCGGCACAGGATTGAAAGTTGGCATTTCCTGGCGTGGCGGTGGCACTTGGGAAGAACGCCGCCGGCGCACGACAACGCTCGACCAGTGGCGCGAGATTCTTTCCATCGCCGGCGTGCAGTTCATCAACCTGCAGTACGGCGACTGTGCGGCGGAGTTGGACGCGACTGGCAGACAATTTGGCGTGACGATCCATCGATTCACTGAAGTCGACCCGCTAGGCGAACTGGATGCCTTGGCCGCACAAATTGCAGCGCTCGATTTGGTGATTTCAATCGGCAATGCCAATGTGCATTTGGCTGGGGCCCTCGGCGTGCCGACGTGGTGCTTATTGCCAATGGTGCCGCAGTGGCGCTGGGGTCTTCGCGGCGACACTACGCCATGGTATCCGAGTGTGCAACTCATTCGACAACGGCAGCTCGGCAATTGGGCCGGGCCGATCGGCGAAGCGGCACGGCGGCTGTGCGAGCTAATCGCGCCAAATTCACGGTCGCATTCAGAAGCAGCGCCACCATTAGCCCCGATTGTCGCCAAGATCAAACAGCCAAAATCAAAATCGATCGCGCCATCGCTGGCAGATCCTGCCGCGACTTTGAAACAAGCCATCGAATTGTTCAATCAAAGCCGCTTTGAAGATGCGGCGCCGCTGGCGGAGCAAATCCTCGCGGCCGATCCCAACAGCGTGCATGCGTTGCGAATTCTCGGCGTAGCGGCGCGAGGGCGCAGCAGTTCGATCGAGCGCTCGACTATTTCAATTGCGCGGTGAGTTTGATGCCGCAGAACCATGCGCTGCACTTCGAACGTGGCTTGGTGTGCATGGAACTGCAGCGACCGCGCGATGCTTACGATTGCTTCGTGCGCGCCACAAAAGTGAATCCGTCGTTCCAGCCTGCCTTTGTCAACACCAGCGCTATTTTGGAGCAGCAGGAGCGATTTGAAGAGGCAATGCAATGGGCTCGCAAAGCGGCGGAGCTCAAGCCGGATTGTCCGCTGGCGCAATACAACCTGGCCAATACGCTGCGCGAATGCGGGCGAGTTGCGGAGGCCATCGAGCATTACGAGCGGTCGGCGAAACTCAATCCGGATTACGCCAAAGCGAAGTGGAACCTCGGCATTTGCCATGTATTGGTGGGCCAGTTTGCCGAGGCCTGGCCAATGTTCGAGCTGCGTGAAGTGGCCGAGGATGTGAAGATCGACAAGTACACGCAGCCCCGCTGGGATGGCTCATCGCTAACCGGCAAGACGATTGTGATCCACGCGGAGCAAGGCATTGGCGATGAAGTGCTGTTTGCTTCTTGCTTTGGCGATGTGATTGCGCAGGCCGGAAAAACAATCATCGTGTGCGAACCGCGGCTGGCGAACTTGTTTGCCCGATCGTTTCCGGCGGCGACGGTCCATGGTTGGGCGCGTCGCAAAGATTGGTCGCCGATGCCATTTGCGGAGCGGATCGATTTTCAAATTCCCGCCGGCAGTTTGCCGCTCTTTTTACGCAACACGCCGGAAAGTTTTCCGCAGCGCGACAGCTTTTTGATTCCCGACGCGGCACGGGTGGCCCAGTGGAAATTAAAGCTCGCACAATTGGGCCGTGGTTTGAAAATCGGTCTGTCCTGGCGTGCCGGCGGCAAAGCGAATGAAGGCCGCAAACGCACCATTCCGCTCATCGAGTGGCGCGATATTCTGCAAACGCCGGGCGCGCATTTCGTCAATTTGCAATACAGCGATGCCAGCGAAGATTTGGCTGCGGTGAAAAATGGACTGGGCGTCACGGTGCACGATTGGGAAGAGGGCGATCCGCTGGTGGATCTGGATAGCTACGCCGCGAAAATTGCGGCGCTCGATTTAGTCATCTCCGTCGGCAATGCAGCAGTGCACTTGGCCGGCGCGGTGGGGACAACGGCCTGGACCTTGTTGCCGCGCGTGCCCTCGTGGCGGTGGATGGTCACTGGCGAAGTCAGCCCCTGGTATTCCAGCGTGCGATTATTCCGCCAACCGAAGCGCCGCGAGTGGACGCCGGTGCTGGAACAAATTGCGGTGCGGCTGGGTGATGTTGCGAAGAAAGCCGATGGCGAGCTGGCGGGCGATCGAATCAAATCCGAAATTCGCGCCGTCATGCCGCAGAACGAACCGCCCGATGCGGCATCGCTCGATCCGCCGGCCGATCTGGGCGAGGCGTGGATGGATGCGAAGGAGCTTGGCAATCGACAGCCGCATAAGCTCATCGAGCAGTATCAGCAAGAGGCGGAAGCGGCGCTGCGTGTGGAGAATTTCGCCGAGGCGGAGCGATTGTATCGCGAAATATTGTCGATTACCCCACGGCATTTGAAATCTCACGTTGGATTGGGGCTCGTCGCACGCGAAACGGGCCGATTCGATTTGGCAATTCGCTCGCTTCGCCGGGCGCTCAATCAATACGAACCGCATGCGGTAAATCACACACATTTGGCAGCGGCGTTGACAGATGCTGGCCGGGGTGCTGACGCACTTAACCATGCGCGGCGTGCTATTTCGCTCGATGCGAAATATGGTCTGGCACAGCTCGAACTTGGCAGAGCATTGCAGGCCACGGGAGAGCATGTGGCGGCGATGGAAGCCTTCAACCGTGCGCTGGAATTGTCGCCCGGCGATGCCGCTGCAATCGCCGCGCTGAGCCGCAGCCTGATTGCGTCCGGTCGAATCGACCAGGCAATGCAGATGTTGCGACAGGCGGTCAAGAGTTCGCCAGGTCAACCGCAGTATCATCTGGCACTCGGCGAAGCGCTCTTGGAAGATCAGTGCTTCGACGAAGCCGAGCGATGCCTGCAGAAAGCGATTGAGTTCAAGCCAACGCTCGGCGAAGCGCACTATCAATTGGCGCGGCTGCTAAAGCAACGCGAAGAATTTTCAGAGTCAATTGCGGCCAATCAAAGAGCTGTTGAATTTCGTCCGCAATGGGCGGCGGCATGGACGCACCTGGCGGAACTGCAAAGTGCCGTGGGCAATTTCGAGGCGTGCGAGGTCGCGTTTCGCAGGGCAGTCGAATTTAAGCCCCAATCAGCGGAGCTTCGGAGCGCGCTGGCCAAGGCGCTCGCGGAGCAAGGTGATCATGAGCAAGCGGTCGCGGAGTGCGATCGCGCGCTTCAACTGCAACCGACTTCTGCGCCGGTTCACGTGCAGCGAGCGCATTCGCTGCTGCAACTCGGTCGCTTGGCTGAAGGTTGGGATGAGCTGGAATGGCGTCTGCAGCCTGCAGGGGAAAACAGCCAATTTCAGCTAGGAGCGCCGCACTGGGACGGTTCATCGCTCCAAGGCCGCAGCATTGCGATCATCAGCGAAGGTGGGCCGGCCGAACAAATCATGTTCGCCACTTGTTATCCCGAGGTGATCCGCGATGCAGGCAAGTGCGTGATCGTGTGTCCGGCAAACTTCGAACGGTTGCTGCGTCGGTCGTTTTCTTCGGCGACCGTGCTCGGCTTTCCGGCTGGTGCGATGCAGAACTGGCGCTTGCCGGCGCAGATAACGCTCGACGCGCAATGCGCTGCCGGAAGCTTGTCGCGTCATTTGCGGCGCTCCGCGGATGCCTTTCCCAAACATGCGCGAGTGCTGATCGCCGATCCGGAAAAAGTCGCTGCTTGGCAACAGCGAATGGCGGCACTTGGGGCCGGAATGAAAATTGGAATCGCGGTTCAACAGGGCTTGCAACCAACGCGTCAAACCGAATCGCTCACTGCCTGGCAACCACTGCTGACCGCGCCGGGCATTCAATGGATTGCACTAGATAAGCGCAACGAGCGCGGTCTCGTCCAAAAAGTCATTTCGCAATTCGACGCCAAACTGCGCGATTGGCCGGATGCCGTTGACCTTGCGGACGCGGATTGGCTCGCCGCGCAAATCGCCGCGGTGGACCTCGTAATCACTGCCGACAACGCCGTCGCACATCTGGCGGGCGCCCTGGGCGTGCCCGCTTGGGTGGTCCTCGAACGCCGCTCCGCTTGGCACTGGCTGGCCGATGCCGACGATAGCGGTTGGTATGCCAGCGTCCGTTTATTCCGACAAAGCACATTTGGCGATTTGCGCGATCTTTTCCGACGGTTACGCGAGGAACTGCTCAAGACGACTTTCCGGCTAGACGAACAGTCGAAGATAGGCAGGCCACACGCAAGCTTTCCAAACGGCGGAGCAACACTTCAACAGTCGCGCAAACGGCACAAAGACCACTCCAAGGAGAATGACGAAATTCGAATGATGAATGACGAATGAAATTCCAATTTCGAAATTCCAAACACGCGCTAGGCGACGTTTCAGTAAGCAGTTTGGAAACTGGACGTTCGAATTTCATTCGTCATTCGAATTTCGTCATTCGTCATTTAATCAGTCCGCCCTATGGGCACCATTACTTCCAACGTCGGTCTGATCAGCGGCATCGACTATAAAAGTCTGGTCGATAAGCTGATCTCCGTTCAATCGGGAACGGTCAACAATCAAACGGCGCAGAACAAAGCGTTCGATAGCCAGCGCACCGCTATCACTTCGCTGGAAGCTTCGCTCATCGCGCTGCAGTTCAACACGAATAAACTCAGCACCACATCGCTCTACAACCAGCGCACGGTCACTAGCAGTAATGACGCGGCCGTCTCTGCTACGGTTACTGGCGACTCGCAAGTTGGCCAATATCAAATAACTCCGGTGCAACTCGCACAGAGTCAGCAATTTCAAAGCTCGAAATTCGCGAGCGATTCCACAGCCATCGGCGCCGGCACGCTGACGATTCAAAGCGGTGGGTCCGTCGATCCGGCAGCATCGCTCGATCTCTTGAACGGCGGGCAAGGCTTCACGCGCGGGCAAATCAAGATCACCGACCGCAGCGGGGCCACCGCTACGATTGATTTGAGGTTTGCCCGAACGGTCGATGATGTGCTCAGTGCAATCAACAGCGATCCCACGATTGGCGTTACAGCCAGCGTCAGCGGCGATCGCTTTGTGCTCACCGACACCACCGGGCAAACTGTCAGCAATTTGAAAGTGCAGGAAGTTAACGCCGGTACTACAGCGGCATCGCTGGGCCTGGCGAGCATCAACGCGGCCGCCAATCAGGCCACCGGCAACGACGTGGTCAGCCTGTTCGGCGACCTATCGTTGGGACTATTGAACGACGGCGGCGGCGTGCGATTCAATAATTTTCTTTCTGACCTGCAAATCAATTTTCGCGACGGCACGACGGCCACGGTCGATTTTCATCGCCTGGCCCAAACTACGCCCGTCGCGATTTCGGCCACGAATGAGCAGACGCTCAACGATGTAATCGACGCGCTGAACACTGCCGCGCCGGGCAAACTGCATGCTGCGATTGGGCCTGACGGCGATCGGCTCGTGCTCACCGATTTGACGACCGATAATGGCGGCACTTTTTCCATCGCGGCGCTCAATGGCTCGAAGGCCGCATACGATTTGGGCCTCGACGCGACGAGTTCCGGCGATACGATCAGCGGTCGACAGCTGCTCGGCGGATTGAAATCGGTTCTACTCAGCAGTCTCAATGGTGGAAACGGCCTCGGCACGCTTGGGTCGATTAACATTACCGACCGCAGCGGCGCGTCGGCTGCTGTGAATCTTTCCTCCGCGGAATCCCTCGACGATGTAATTTCGTCGATCAACGCTGCCGGTCTGGGCGTGCAAGCCGAACTGAATGATGCTGGTAACGGCATTAAACTAGTCGACACCACCGGGCAAACGACCAGCAATTTGATTGTGGCTAATGCCGATGCGACGAACGCCGCCGACAAGTTGGGACTGACCGTCAACGCCGCGGTCACGAGCAAATCGAGCGGCAGCCTGAAGTTGCGCACCGTTAACGAAAACACGCTTCTTTCAAGCCTCAACGGTGGCGCCGGCGTTGGTAGCGGGTCGATAAAAATTACTGACACCGCGGGCAATTCCGGCACGATCACGATCAACAGCAATACGAAAACTATTGGCGATGTGCTGCAGGCAATCAGCTTGCTCGGACTTTCGGTCAATGCGCGCGTGAATGATGCTGGCGACGGGATTGCCATCGACGATACCGCCCACGGCCCAGGCACACTTACCGCCGCAACCGCCAGCGGCAACGCAGCCCACGACCTGCATTTGCTGGGCGCGGCGCAAACGGTGACGATTGGCGGCGTGCCAACACAGGAAATCGATGGCTCGACGGCGCAGAAAATTACGCTCAGTGCAACCGACACGTTGCAGGATTTAGTTGGTAAGATCAACAATGCCGGTTACGGCATACAAGCTTCTGCGCTGAGCGATGGATCAGTAGTAAAGCCATTCCGCCTCACGCTTTCGAATTCGCGAAGTGGCAAGGCCAGCGAGCTGCTGGTCGATACGTCGGGCGTAAGTTTCACGCTGGCGGAAACGGTTCAAGCGCAGGATGCCGTAGCGGTGCTCGGCTCGCCGGATTCGCCCAGCAGCGTTCTGGCGTCGTCACCGACGAATTCGTTCACGAAATTGCTGCCGGGATTGACGGTCAACGTCAATCAAACCACCGATACGCCGGTAACGCTATCGGTCGGCGCGACGAGCTCGAATTTGGCAACCACACTGCAAGCGATTGTCGACGCGTACAACAAAGTCCATTCGCAAATTGCGTCGTTAACCAAGTTCGATACGACCTCGAACACTGGCGCCGTGCTGCAGGGCGATCCGACACTATTGCGCGTCGATACCGATCTGACGAATTTAATTTCGGGCCGCGTGTTCGGGTCCGGATTGATTCAATCACTGGCGCAACTCGGCGTCACGGTGGGGCAGGATGGCACGCTTAACTTCGATCAATCGGTATTTCAGGCGCAGTCGGATAAAGACCCCCAAGCGGTGCAGGACTTTCTCTCGACGAAGGACACGGGCATATCGGACCGTTTCAAGAAATTGATCGATTCGCTGGCTGGGCCTGATTCATCGCTGCTCGTGAGTCGTGCCGATACATTGTCGAGAAAGATCGATGACGGCCAGAAGCGACTCGACTTGCTGAACTCGCGGCTCGACTCACTCCGAACGCGATTGACGAACCAATTCAATAATGCGGAGCTGGCGATTGCGAAGCTGCAATCGAACTTGGATGCGATCTCCGCGATCCAGCCGTTCTTGACGCTGTCCAACTCGTCATCCTCGTTGAACTCATCGTCGTCTCGGTCCGCCTCAACATCGAATTTGACTGGCTAGTTCCAAATAGCTACGGCGACAGAGAGACACCGACAAAGACAGTTTATTAGGAAGCCATAAAACCAGGAAACTAGATGCCTTTCAAATTCCTGGCTTCATGGCTTCCTTATTGATTCAGGACACCTTTTTTCCAAAATATGTCGCGCAAAAGTATCTCGAACAAGAAGTTCTCAACGCTCCACCACAAAAGTTACGGTTGCTTCTGATTGAAGGCGCCATCCGCAATATCGCGCGCGCCAAACAGCTGTGGAGTGAAAACCGCGAACAGGCCGGCGAGGCGATTGTCCGAGCCCAAGAAATAGTTGCGCAACTATTGGCCGGAATGGACCCTGATCGGCGGCAACCGCTATTGCGCGAAGTGGCCGCGATTTACACTTACGTGTTTCGCACTTTGGCCATCGCCCATTTGCAGCAGCACGAAAAATCGCTCGACGACGCCGTGCGCGTGCTGGAAGTCGAACGCGAAACGTGGCGACAGTTGTGTGAACAAATGGGGGTCTCTTCGGCCACTCTTACGCCACATTTCACACAGCCGACTCGGCCTCTCGGTCGCGAAAGCTCCGCGGGCATTTCGTTTGAAGCCTGAGCAGCGGTTGCTACGTGCTAGCGACGACAATCGAGCCGCAAGATTGATTCAACTTGCGTAGTTTGCCTGACCGAAAATATTGGATGACGGCGTAGCACGCGGCAGTTCTGTCGTCAGCTCGCACCGATTTCGCACACCTTCGGGAGCATCGCAATGCCCCATGTGGCCTTTCAGCCTGCGGGCATAAGTGGAATTGCGTCGCCAACCGTTCCCGCGGGCGCGACAATCCTTACGCCAAATTCGGCAGCAGCGACTTGCCCCGGCGTTGCCGCGATTGCCCTGGCTGCCGCTGGAAAATTGGCTCCCGATCAGCAGCGTGCGGTCACGCAGCATCTCACCGACTGCAGTGCCTGCCAGAGATTGCGCAACCAAATGGTCGAGCAGTTGGCCAACTGGTCAGGCCGGGTTCTATACAAAGGCCATTTGATTTGGCCGAACGATTGGAGCTGGCTAACGCCATACGAAAAGTATCTCGCTCCGGATGCCGCGGGCGGACTGCCAAAGACGCGCGTCATCGATCGCCGCTTTACACTCATTCAACTCGCCCGTAACGTGGCCAAACTACAGGGCAGCACTGCAGAGTGCGGCGTGCTTGGCGGGGTAGGCTCGGCGATGATTTGCAAAACACTGGAAGGCACCTACCAGGGCGAACAGCGGCACTGGGGATTTGATTCGTTCGAAGGCTTGCCGGAGCCGGAACAAGTCGATCTCAGTAAGCACTCGTGGCAGAAAAAAGGCTCGCTGGCCATCTCACCCCAGGTAGCGCTCAACAATCTGGCTGACTTCGAATTCTGCACGCTCGTGAAGGGCTGGATTCCACAGTGCTTTGAACCGGCGAAAGAACATTCGTTTCGGCTCGTGCACATCGATCTCGATTTATATCAGCCGACGATCGACAGCCTGGAGTTTTTCTACCCGCGCACCAGTCGCCGGCGGCGTGTTTGTGATGGACGACTACGGCCATTTGACCTGCCCCGGCGTGCGTCAAGCCATCGACGAGTTCTTTCACGGCAAACCGGAAACGGTCATCGAAAGTGTCTGCGGCACTTCGTTTGTTTTCAAAGCGAACAGCGAAAAGTAATCGGAATTAATTGGATGTAACCCACCCCGGAGCCATTCCATGTTTCGCATTTTCATTGGTTGGGATTCGCGATTTCCGGAGCCGGCGGAAGTGCTCCGCTATAGTTTGCTCAAGCATTCGTCAATTCCGCTTGACATTCGATATCTCAAACTCAACGAACTGAAGCTGAATCGCACTCACGATCCGTTGGCTAGCACGGAGTTCACATACTCGCGATTCTTGCCGCCGCATTTATGCAATTTCAAAGGCACGGCGCTTTTTCTCGATAACGACATGCTGTGCCTCGCCGATATCCGCGAAATTGCAGACCTCGATATGAAAGGTCTTGCGCTGCGCGTCGTCAAGCATGATTACGCGCCCACCGCCACCGTGAAAATGTATGGTGCAGTGCAAACTTCGTATCCGCGCAAAAACTGGTCCAGCATGATGCTGATGAACTGTGAGAAGCTCACGCTGTGGACAAAGGATGTTGTGGAAACCGCAACAGGCGCTTATTTGCATCGCTTCCAAGACATTCCAGACAACGAAATCGGCGATATTCCCAAAACTTGGAACACGCTCGACTGGATGGATAAGGCCACAAAACTCACCCACTGGACCAGCGGTGGCCCGTGGTTCGCGCAAACCCAGAACTGCCCGCATGCCGATGTGTGGCTGAAAGCTCGCGACGAGTGGAAAGCAGCGCAAAAAGCCAAAGCACAGGTGCCGCGTCCGAATTCCGTGCCGGCGCCACTCAGTGTTTCCATGCCGAATGGGGTCTCGCCGGTCGCGCGGTGATGAGTTCCCATCTGGTGCGCGATTTTTCATGACACGCTAAGCCGCTAGTGGCTCTTGCTCCTATGATTCGCAAAAAGTGCCGAACGCTGGCGGAGTCGCTGGCCGAGCATCCGATTACCTTCGAGCCGCGACCTTTGATCGAGAAAAAATCAAAGGTGCTCGCGCTGGGCAGTTGTTTTGCTCTGCGCGTGAAAGAGTGGCTGAAGGCGAACGGCTACGGCGTGCTGAACGACGGCGATCTCGGGCCGTACGACATCCGTGGTCGCCGGGAGTTCGATCCGCGGATCTATTACAACACGTTCTGCATTCGCTATGAATTCGAGCGCGCCATCGGTGCGTTCAAACAAGACGCGGACGACATTTGGGAGCCGCATCAGAACGCGCTACGGGTTTATCAGGACCCCTATCGACGGATGCTCGCTGCAGAGGACCGCGAGCTCCTATGGCGGCGAATTCGTGAAGTCGACGCCCATATGTGTCAGCATGTTCTCGAGGCCGATTGCGTCATTATCACGCTCGGCCTCACCGAAGTATTTTTCCAGCAGCACAACGGCAATGCGATTTGTGCTGCCCCAGGCTATAGCGGCGGCGGTGGCATCGGCTGCGAATTCCGCTGCACGGAATATCCGGAGAATTACGCGAACATGGAGCGCGTGGTGAAGATTTTGCGCGAAGTGAATCCGAAAGCGCAACTGATCGTCACGGTGTCGCCCGTACCACTGGCGGCAACCTGGTCTGGCGTCGATCACGCCATCGCCAGTACCGAAAGCAAATGCACTCTGCGGGCTGTAGCTGGTGCGTTAACCCGAGAATTCGAAAACGTGCATTACTTCCACAGCTATGAACTAGTGATGCACTCGCAGCTGAACGAGGTGTTCCTGGAAGACGGGCGGCACGTGATGCCAAGTTATGTGGCCGGCATCATGCAGCAGTTTGAGAAGGCGTTTGTGAAGCCGGATTCCAGGAGCGCGAGTGGCTCAATGATACCGACGGCTGCCATGCGCCGCGGCCCACATTTCATCGATATGAGCCAGAAAGTTTAGCGGCCGAGTTCGATCGGCACTTTCAGACGGCGCAATTGCAAAGCAACCGGTGTTGCTAAACCAGCGGCGCACAAGCCTCGTCGGCAACGACTCGTTATCGCAGCGACACGGTCCGTGTGCGGCCATCTTCTTCGATCTCGATCTTATCTTCCCGCGCCAGCCAACCAAGGCCTTGCATAACTACATCGCGCGGGGCGTCAATTTCTTTCACCAGCTTGGCAATTGTTAGCGGGCCCTTCTTGTCCAAAAGGTGCCACACTTTGCCGGCGGTGTCGCCGATCTCGCTCAGACACGATTCACGGATCGCCGTAGCCATTTCACCAACCTCCTCTAATCACTTGCTGAGCCGTGGTCTGACCACGGGCTAAATCAACCGTTTCGAATACACCCGCCACCAGCGGGTGGCTATTTGTTCCTACGACGTGGCAGTGCTATCAATTGCCTAAATTAAGGTTCGCGGGACGCACTTTATGGCGGCTTGGTTGGATTATATCGGTTGTCCTAGATCGCTCAAGAGTTTGACGTAGCGCCAATATACGTGGTTTAGAGAAGCGGCGAATTGGAAAGGGCGACCGCTTCGAGAAATGGTCACCACGTTCACAAGCCAACGATTTGCGACCCTTAGGCTTGTAGGTGCACGACGTGGTCCGCCCAGAGCTTTGTAATCCTTACATAACTTCCCGGGTGCTTGCGTGGATTCTTCATCAATTAACGCAATCATATCCGCTCTGCTAGCAATCATTTTCTCGCAGGTTTCATCGAAGAACTTAATCATTCTCAGGAAATCTTCTAAAGATTCACGGATGGCGCACCGCACGTGGCACGCCCTGTGCTTTACACAACGTCGCTCCCGTTTGACCCAGTTGGTCCTGGAAACTTGCCCGCACAAGATTCCCGGACCAAAACGCAAACAGGGTGAAAGTTTGTAGTGGCTGCCGCGAAGGGTGGCTTAATGCGGCCGGGGGGCCGCCACTACATCGACGCCGCTGAGAAATGGAGCACCGTGAACCTTAGGCATATGTCGCCGAATTTTGGCGACCACGATAGCCCGAAAGTGGGCGCAGCCGCTTTTCACGGTTCAAGGCTCAACTGGCGAACGCGCACCGCCAGCTGAGCCTTTTTTATTGCGCTGCAATTGAGGATTGCATAGCGCAGCAATTGCTAACCCCGCAGCAAGCTCGTTGTCATCGCCTGAAACACATCGGAAAGCTGGTCGAATTCGCGATCTTCCGCCTGGCAAATCACAAGGTAGCTGCCGCGCTGATTGTGAAAAGCACGGATCCGGGCCGTATTGGTCAGGTCCAAACAGTAAAAGTTCAAATCGAAGCCGGTCAGCTTGACGCCATCGATTTCCTCATTGGCGGGTTCGCTATCCAGCTCGTCATACTCCCGTTTCATGGCGTCGACCGCGGTGCTGGCTAGTTTCGCCGGAACCGCATCGGACGAATGCGCGCTTATGCTCCAAAATCCGCCACCGGGACTATAAACACTGACCGACTGCCGGCCAGGGGTTGCGCTATCGGTTTCCAGCGTCCAATTCTCCGGATACTGGAATCGAAGGCCAAGTTTATTGAAAACAGCGGGCATTTCCCAATCCGCTCGTGGCCTAACATGAAGTTCAATTGATAATTCGCGTCTGCTAGCGTTCAAATCTTATCGCGTAGAATCGACTCAGAAAAGCCGGCAAACTCTCGGTCGACGTTGAGGCGTTTAACCCGCCACGCTATCATCCGACACGTGTTTTTGCGCTCGTCTTTCTCGGATTGCCGCGCGAACATTTATTCGCGCACATCTCGACAGAGACTGATCCTTTTCGCTGCGCACTCGATGAATCTTCGCCGCCATCATTATTCGCGCGGTTGCGAGCAATTCCGCTCTGCGGCAACGCACTGTTGTGCGATGATCATGCTCTCTGCTGTACTCGGCGGTTGCCAAATGTTTCGTCAACAAGGGCCCGTTTCCAAACCGGTTGCGGAATCGAGGCAGCTCTCGCAGCGCGGGCTGAACGCGATGGAAAAGGGTGACTTCGCCTCCGCAGAATCGCTGCTGGCAGATGCGGTTAAAGCCTGCCCGCAAGATGTTGATGCGCGCCGTCAGTATGCCGAAGCACTCGTGCAGCAAGGCGAACCACAGGTGGCGCTGGAACACTTAATGAAGGCCATGCTGCTTGCCCCGGACGATATGCAATTAGCCGTTCGTGCCGGTGAAGTTCAGCTTTCGTTGGGCCGCTTAGATGACGCCCGGCAAATGGCCAACACCGTGCTCGACATGACGCCCAGCGAACCGCGTGCCTGGGCGCTGCGTGCCCGCGTCGAAAAAACTGCCGGCGACTATGAACACGCGTTGGCCGATTTTCATCATGCGCTGCAGTATCATCGCGATGATCGGCAAGTGCTGCTCGAAACAGCCGAACTTTATCGATTGCTGAATCGGCCGCAGCGCGCGCTGGCCACGCTCAGCAGTTTGCGCGAAACCTATGGCCCGTTCGAAGAGCCGCAAGAAGTGCTGTATTTGCAGGGTTTGGCGCTCGAGGCCTTGAATCGCACCGACGATGCGGCCGATGTGTTTGTCTTGGCCATCGATCGCGGACCGCCGAACGCGGAGCTGTTGTATCGCTTGGCGGAAGCCCAGGCCGCCGCAGGGCATCGGGAGGCCGCCGACAAATCGCTCGACCACGCATTGGCAATCGATCCTACGCATGGCCCCAGCCGCACTTTGCGCTCGGCGAATCGAAGTGGCCTCCCGTCCGGTCGGCCAGGTTTTTCCATGAGCAAACGGCGCGCGCGGTCCAATCGTTAAAACCGTTTCGATTGATTCTCGATCGCGATGCCTGAAGCCTCCGGTGTTTGCCGACGTTCTACAGGCGACGTAAGTTTGCGCGGCCGAATCAACATCGGTGCACCGGCGATCGCAAGGCTCCCGCCCGCCGCGGCAACTGGCCCGGTATTCACATTTGGAGGATCGTATGAACGCTGTCATCGAAAGTTCGGATCAGCCCTTTGTCGATCGTCGGAATTATGAAGCTGGCGCGGAGCCGCCACCACGCGAACGTCGCCAGTTCACGAACAGCCATGAGGGATTATCGCCGGACGCCCGGGAATTGGCACTAGCCATCGACCACTATAAGCTTGCACACCGCCGCCGCTTCGTCACCTATGAAGAAATGCTGAATGTGGTCCGCTCACTTGGCTATCACAAATAGCGCAACCCGCCTGATCGACGTACATTCGGCTCTAAAATTGGCCATTCAAGGGCTTCGGCTCTTGCCGAATCTGCGGAGTTTTGTGGATAATGGCCGTTACCGCCTACCAATAATCGGCACAGCAATTGCCCAAGTATGTGCCGACCAAATCGTATAGATATCTGTCCGGCTGCCGGCAAGAAGTGTCTCGCTAATTGCTGGCCGAATTTTCACCAAACATGAAGCCTTTGATCCACGGAATGCGACGATTGATGCGCCGCGGCTCGGCGAACCAGTACCATCGCCGTCCGCCCTTGGTTTTGATCAATGGTTTGGCTGAACAATCTGAAAGCTGGTTCTGCAACGTCGACGTTTGGCGTCGGAAATTCGACGTACACACGCCGAACATCTTGGCCTACGACGCGGCGTCCATTCATCGGCGAATTGAAGAGAAATTGCCGATCGATATCGATTATCTGGTGGAGCAGCTCCGCATCTATCTCGATTCCTTTGTTCAGCGGCCGCCGTACAATCTCGTGGCCAATAGCATGGGCGGGAAAATTGCCGTGGAGTTCGCCGCCCGGCATCCACAGGACGTTGCTCGACTAGCGCTATTGGCGCCCTCGGGACTGGGTGAAAAGGAGCAACTGCCGATCATTGAAGGTGTGCGCCGCGGCAATTCGGATGCAGTAGTGCATAGCGTCTTTTACAAATCGGTGGGCTTGAATCCGGCCATCACTGATTACTTCCGAAATCAGTTTGCCAATCGCCGTTGGCGACAAGGCATGTTGCGAACGGTGCAGTGCACCAAAAAGCATTCCATTCGGCAGCGGCTGGCGGAGTTGTCGTTGCCCACGCTGCTCGTGATTGGCGGCGAGGATCGGATCATCAACCCAGATGAGGCCATCTCAGCCGCCGCAGGTTTGGCACACGTGCGCACGGTCGTCATTCCCAGTTGTGGCCACGCTCCGCAAATTGAACGGTCCAGTCTTGTGAATCGGCTGGTGATCGATTTTCTGTCGGATGCTGATGCTGAAGCGAGCCCGCCAAGCGATTCATCTTCTCACGCGAACCATGCGCGGCGGCTGCCGCGGTGATCTCGACGCTGCTGACCTAATTTCTTTTCCGGCAGGCAATATTACAATGGCCACGCAAATGCTGCGCATCCCCGCGGAGAATCACAGAGATGAACATTCAAACGAAGACTGTGCCGGAGCAGTTGTGTTTCTGCGTAGCGGACGACGTGACGCAAGAGGAGATCGCGTTTTTTGCTCAACGCGCTGTCGGTCCCTTGTACGAAACTTTGAAGACCGCCGGTTTGGATATCGCCGGCGATTTGGAATTCATTTGCCCGGAGTGGAACGATCAAGGCAAAAGCCGCCTAATCATTGCGGTGCCGGTCAAATCCGAAACGCCACCGGGCCGGGGATCGGCGCTGCAACCGCGGTCGCCGTACTTCTTCTGGGAATCTCCTGCTTTCAAATGTGCGTGGATCGATCATAAAGGCTCCATGCCATCGCTCAAATCTGCATGGGCCGCATTCGGTCCCGCCGTCGCCGCGGCCGGTTTTGAGCCCGTCGCAACGCGCAGCTGGCGTGAAGTTT
This sequence comes from Pirellulales bacterium, assembly GCA_963773875.1. Classification (GTDB taxonomy): domain Bacteria; phylum Planctomycetota; class Planctomycetia; order Pirellulales; family JADZDJ01; genus CAVTYH01. The sequence goes on along the minus strand of CAVZCV010000021.1, from coordinate 101,378 downwards.
ACAAACACTGGGAATCATTCCACTCCGAGAACAACATAACGGAGCTGCAATTGGAAATTGCGTAGCGCTTAATTTCCGGCCTCGGATCGTACTTTGACCTGCCGGTATTCGGAATGACCGATGCCACCGCCGAGAATAATTTTCGATTCCGCGGGAATCTCGGCATCAACTTTGCGATTTAGTATCTCGGCATCGCTGATTGTGATCACGAGGCGACTATCCGTGTCGACGATGAAACGAATCACATTCTCCTGACCCGACATAATACGGACGTGAGGGATCGTATAGCGGACGTCTCTGACAAATACGAATGTTTCGCGATTGTAACCCGTCCCCCACTCGAGTTTGATGTCGCCGACTTGTGGCCAAACATCGAAGCAGCCATCTTGATACGCGGCTACAGTGAACTCCACTTCAAGTGGCAATTTGAATTCTTCATGACTCGTGGCAGTGGCCAGCTCTTGCCCTAACGCGCCGCGCAAGAACTCAACGCCGGAATCCAGGAATTGGGCCCGCGAAGGGCTCAATTCGAACGCAGTCTTCATATCGTTCGGCTTGTAGATTTTCCATTTCTTATCAACGAGACTTGCCCCAGGAGCTGATGGCGATTTGCTCGGACCTTTGACGGCTATGAGTTCCGTCAGCGCTGGAAATGTCAATGGGTTGTTCGGATCCGGTTTGAGTTGCCATTTGTCGGCGACGGACCCGAGCACCTCGTCGAGCGCCACTGCAAGCTCGGCAAAGTGAATCGCCGCCTGTTGCAGCATCGCGCAAAATTCTTGCCGGCGCGAATCGTTCGCAATTTCGGAACCGGTGGCCGTGTGATAGCAATCCGTGAGGTTGCTTGCCGCATCGTTCATTTGTTTGGCCAGTGCGCAGAATTGGCCGATTGGTTTGTGTGCGTCCCCCATTTCGTCGGCTAGCGTGCCAAGACGCAGCCAACGGTTATCCAGGCGCTCGCGCGCATCTGAAACCAAGTTCTTGGTTTGAGCGAAGGTTTGCGCGGGATCGCGTTCCGAAGCGGCCACGATCGCCAGCAAGGTCTGCATGAATCCTGCTGCCGCCTTGACTGCGCTCGCCCTTTGCTTTTTCAGCCATGGATGCGCCTGTTTCCGCAAACGATTCGAAGCGGTATAGCGGCTTTTTGGAAAGCTCGCGACCGGCGATCGCCCTCAAAAGCGATTTCGCACCATAGTCCGCACTCTTCGTTCTCCAGCGACGAGCGGCGCTGGCACAACTCATCATAGTTTTGATTGCCAGTTAGCGATGCTTCCGCCGCGGATTTGTCTTTTTGATATGCCTCTTGATATTTTTTCAGATTGGGCGATTCGACTCCGATTGGGACGGCATTATCGCTTGTCTTAATGGGTTTTGCCTGCGGCTCAAGAAGCGCTGCCGCGCGGGACGCACTGCCTCCAGGACTTCTGCGAAAGAGCTGCTGTGCGGCCGAAGCATAAAACCGTTGCCAATTCAGAGGCCGCTGATCTTTTGTGTCTTCTGACGCTGCCTTGCCGCCGTCGTGATGAAGTTTGTCGATAGCGGCGTTTACCACGTCGAGCGAGGCGTCGGTGCTCACGAGCCTCGAGATTAGAAAATCGAATCGGTCGTCAATGCCCTCCCAGCGCTCACCTGCTTTGGTGGGCGCCGCCGTGTTCGATTTTTCGTCCGCATTGCCAGAGACCGCCAAAAAGTGTCCCAATGCCAGCAGCGCAGCACCGTAAACTATGAACCGTGTGTGACGTGACATGGCACGACCTCGCGATTGAAGACTTGCGAAAGCGCATTTGCTGCCGATCGCTTCTTTGTAGCCGATACGCACTTCAGTCCGCGACGATCCCCCGTTAGCCGCGGCGTGCGGTCCCCAGCGGCTTCGTCTCTCGACGAAGTTGGATTGTATGTCTGTCCCGCCGTGCCATGCAATGATTTACCGCCACGCGGCGAGTAATTCGTCGATGGTGGCGATGGGTGCCGGCTTGCTGTCGATCGCTTGCCGACTGCGCCACAAGGGCGATGTGAAATTGGCGAACACGGCGGTGCTTCTCTTCACACCGTCCGTTGAAACCGGCAACCTCGCACTGCTGTAATCACCTAACTTCCGGCCGGGTTGAGCGTGCAATCCCGATAACGTACTCGATGGTTCCGACCATGCTACGACAATGGAAATCATAGAACCCGGGCTAGACTGCGGCATGCTCGTTGCAATCACAATTGGCTGGCTTAGCTCTGATGCCCCTGACCCACTGCCTGGACCTTGGCTGGCGATGAGTGCGTCGAGGAGCGGCTGGATATCGCGATTTGTGACGGCGCCGTCGCTAGAAAAGTCGCCCAGACCGATCAGATCCGTTGCCGACAATCGTCTGGCCGCGGCGTAAGCATTCAGATCCGTTAATGCCGTGAGCATCGGCATCATATCGTTGGCTGTAAGCGTTCCGTCCAAATCGAAATCGCCGTGCACCCAATTCGGGAATGGAACGCTCGCGGATGTTGAATGCGCCGATGAAGTGATGCCATTAATGGCTGTAACGCGATAGAAATACTGCGTGCCGGCATTCACGGTGGTATCGTCAAAACTGTTCGCACCATTGGGCAAGTACGCCAGCGTTGTCCAATTCGTGCCATCGGTCGAGCGCTCCACAACCGTTTCGGCTTCGCTCGTGGTATTTCGCGTCCAGGTGAGATGAATCTTCTTGCCGTTGCGAATGACCTGGCCTGCGACATTCGTCGGCGTGGCTAGCGTCAGCGTGTTCAATCCGTAAGCGACAAGCCGGCCCTTGGCGGTGCTATCGCTCGCGCCGGTGCCAGTGTAGACGAGTCCATTTGAAACAGTCGGCACAGTGAACTTTGTACCCGAGGAACCCGTCAATACGTTTCCGTTGATGTCGCTCGTAAGTTTGTCCTTGCTCGCATCGGCCGCGCTGTTGTAAATCGCGGTGCCCAGCGACGTGTTGTAAGCCAAGAGCGCGTCGGCGGAATTTCCAGAGACTTTCAAAATCCACGCAACGGCATTTGAAGCGCCGTTCGCCGAGAGCGAAAAATTTGCACCGCTGCCGCCGTACGTGGTACCGCTCGTCGTATGGTCGGGCGTCGGGTTAGCCGGAACGCTCGACGACGGATTCGGCGAACTGGTGTAAGCGAACTGCTGCAAGTTAAACGAGATTCCGTTGGAATTGCTCAGCGCAATGTAGATCTCGCCATTCAAATAGGCCGCCGAGCCTATCATCCGCAAATTACCGCTGCTGCTACTGGAACCGTTAATGCCCTTGGCCGCGTATTCACCCAAAACACGGTCGTAAAGTTTCGGATCGACAAACGGCGCCGTATCGTCGGTGAACGGATATCCGGTGTCGTAATTGAAACCGCCCATGTTGTCGCGATTGATCAAGTAAATGCGACCCTCCTTGCCGCCGGCAACCATGAGGTGGTTATAGGTGACGCCGCCGATCGTGACCGACGCCGTGTCTGGCAAGACCGACGGAGTGCTGGAGTTTAAATCCAAGTCCAATTCATTAAGTACGAATTCATTGGTTGGCGTGAAGTAATCGACAACGCGCAGTCCATTGCCGTTCGTCCACAGGCCGTTGGAGACAGTTTGTACGACGGTGGGGTCGGGCAATAGTTTCAGAATCGTGTCGCCATAATCGTTATCAAGCGGCAGCACAACTTTGTTTGGCCCATCCATCGTGAAGTAATTTGGATCGAAATTCGCCGCCGATGGATCGAACGTGCCATTGCCCGTGGCAACATACAAATAGGTACCGTCGGTGGAAACTGGCGCACCGCCAGTCCACAATCCAGCCTGTGCCGTGTAATCGCTGTTGCCAATGATGTCTTCGTGATTGGGAATGGTGTTGAACACAACCACATTGGCCAAGTCCGTCGTACGGTAACCCAACAGCCAACCGTAATACGGTCCATGATCGCCGTGTGATGCGAAGCCGAGATAAATCACTCCGTTCAACAGCGTCAGCCCCGGGCGTTGCAATTGCACGAACGCATTAAACGCGATTTGGCCTTGGGCCTGTGGACTGTAACCATCGGCATTGGCAATCCAGCCATCGTTGAACTGCGTTGGAGTGCCGTTCACAGTGACAGTCCCGTTGTTGCCCGTACCGTTGATCACCGGTCCGGCGACGTACTGGAAACCCTGGAAAGTCATGTTTATCGCTCCGTTGTAGATCGTATCGCCTACAACGGTTTGCCGCACCACCGAGCCGCCGCCGACGTCGACACCATACAAGCGCTGCACGTAATGCGTGTCCTGTCCGAGCGCTTGATTCGCGGGGTCCTTGTATCGCTTTTCTTTCGTGGTGGCTAGCAAGAAGAGCAGATTGCTGGCAGGATCGATCACTGGAGTCGATAGAATGCCAATTTCGGCAGTGATTGTGCTGGTTTGCGTATCCGATTGTGGCAACGTCGTTACGGTTTCGCCGCTGAGTCGCGGAACGATGATCGCGCCAGTAAACGAATCTTGCCACAAGATCGCGCCAGTATTGGCATCGAGCGCGTATAAGCTGTCGTGCATGGTCGCCACGTACACCACGTTGTGGATGCCGAGCGATGAGCCGGCTGTGACGTTCACATTGTTCTTCACGAGCGGCTGAGCATAAACCTGGCCGTCGAGCGCCGTGTCAAAGATTTTGCCGAATGTCGAAGTGGTTACATTCGACGGCGTCAGCACAGCTTCTTGCGCATAGACGTTGGTGTTGCTCGATCCATTGCGCGAGCTGAGCACATCGCCGGCCGCCAGCATCATTCGCGGCTCAAGGGCCTCGATCGCTCTTGGACGATGCCAGCAGTGCAAAGCGATTTGGCCGCGGCGAAAGCAACGCATTGGCACAGACCGATCGTCATCTCGCTTGCGCAGGATTGAACATTTCCCCCCTCCCCCGTTAGCAACCGCAACCTTGCAACCACACAAGAAGAGAATTTGCAGTGGCCCTGAATAGGGGATTATGGTCTGGCGGTCGTCAGCATGTCCAGAATTTGGCGTTCTGGCGGCAACATTCCCTAAAAAATGCGCCGACTCGGCGGAATTATTCGACACTTCGAGGCGTCTCAGTTTCAACTCATGTTAGAGTGTCGGCCAGCACACACGAGACCCAACCTTGCTGGATGAACACACGCAAAACACTGTAATCCGCGGGCTCCGTGAAGGATGCCGCGATGCGTGGGCCACGCTGTACGACGCTTACAGCGTGGATCTCTGGCGCTACGTCGCGCGGTTACTCGGGCCAGATGAGTCGGCGGTGGGCGACGTGGTGCAAGAGGCATTTATCGATGCGGCCCGCGGCGCTCGGCAGTTCGATGCCAGCCGCGGCTCGCTGTGGAGTTGGCTCACCGGCATTGCTCACCACCGCGTGTCGGCGTACTGGCGGCAGTCAGTCAGGCAAACACGCCTTCAGCGCCTGGCCGAGAGCGGCGCGATCGACGTGCGGAATTTGTTCGACGGAGAAGCAGTTGGTGCATTGGCAGATGAACGTGAGATCGCCGATTTTGTTCGCGGTGTGCTGGCCGAAATCTCCGCCGATCATGCGGCCTTATTGACTGCGAAATATTTGGATGGCCTCAGCATGGCGACGATCGCAGAACATTTGGGCGGCACGGTCGAAGCCATCAAATCAAAACTCGCCCGAGCGCGGCAGGAATTTCGAACAAAATTTGAATTCATGACGAAAGCAATGGAGATGCCCGCCAACCAGAAAGCAGATGAACGCGTGAAATCGTGATTACACCGCTTCGCGACCAGGCTCCTCGGGCACTTTCGCCATTGAGTAAACGATGAACAAGCACGAACCACAAAACGACAAGCCTGTGCGCGACGTCGATGATGATCGAATGTTGTCGCTATTGCGCGCGCATTGATCGAAATGCCCCGCCACCGAATTCCGCGCCCTGGTCGAAATCCGACAGCAATCGCTCGAAGCATTTTCATCCGCCGCCGAATCGCAAACCTTCTCAGGAAAAGCAGAGTCACTCACTCCTCCCGTCGATCTTTCACGCGGTCACGCTTCCACTCATTCAATGATTCAATCAAAATGCGGGAAACGCGGCCTGTATGCAATTTTCGCGACACTCGCGGCTACCATTGTCATCGCAGCCATCGGGCTTAATCTCTTTTCCCATAATCCGGTTAGCGGAGCGCCGTTTTCCAAAGTGCTCGAAAATCTGCGGGCGGCAAAGACGCTGGAGCTGCGCGTCAACAAAGATGGTCAGTCGGCCGCTGTTTGGGTCCGCGCCAGGTTTAGTGCGGATTGACGATGCGCCGCAACAATATCGCATTTCCCAGGGTTCGCGGCTTTGGAAGATCGACGAACGCACCAACACAGCCGCGGCGAGCGATTCGCCCTGGTTCATCGATCCGCAGCATCAAATCGATTTGCTCGGCCTGTTGGAAGTTGGTGTGAAAGATGCCAATCCGTTGCTCACTGCCGAGCCGTCCAAAAATGCCCAGTACGCAAATCGAGAATGCGCCGTGTACCGTGCTGATCTACCGTCGCGCGAAGGCAAATTGCGGATTGAAGCGTTCGCCGATGTGCAAACGAACCAATTAGTCGGCATCATCGCGAACCTTGCCGATCAGCCAATTCACGTTGGTCCGCCACTGGCCGAGCTGCAACTCGTGGCGTTAAATCCGCCGGTCGATGAATCAAAGTTTGTGGTAGCTAAATCGCTGACTGACGATGGTCGGATCGGCAAAATCGCCGACTCGCAAGGCCTCGTGGTGCTCAGGCCCGCACTTGCGCAGCGCTGGACACCCATTGGGCCTGGTATGCCGATAAAACCCGGCGATTGGCTGCGAACCGATTTGCGTGGCGCCAACGCCGTCAAAGCGCGGCTCTCGTCGGATGTCGAATTAACCCTCGGCCCTGGCACGCTCGTGGAGTTCATTTCGCCCACACAAGCGCGGATTCATACCGGCGAAGTGCAAGTCAACGTTCCCAAGGCCGATGGCAGCAAATCAGGTAGTTCGGCCGCCCCGGTCGGCGGCACTGTGCTGTTCGAACTCCTCGCCCCGCGCTCCGGCGGCCAAAAATTCACAGCCGCCGGAAAACAATTGGTCCGTGTCGATCGCGATGAAAAACTTGCCACCGCTGAAAAAACTCCGCGATGGCTCGAAGGCTTTGAAGGCACTTCGAGCAACGAGTCGCTGGGTTCGCTGATCGTGAAGTTGCCAGATGGCCGCAATGAACCGCTGACCGTTGGGTATCACAAAGTCAGTGTCGAAATCCGCGATCAGATTGCCCGCACGACAATTGAAGAGTCGTTCGTTAACCACACCGGCGAGCGGCTGGAAGGCGTGTTCTATTTTCCGCTGCCGGCCGACGCTTCCACCAGCGGCTTTGGCATGTGGATCGGCAACGATTTGATCGAAGCCGATGTCGTCGAAAAACAACGGGCCCGCGAAATCTACGAAACGATTTTGCGCGAAAAGAAAGACCCCGGGCTGTTGGAATGGACCGCCGGCAATTTGTTCAAAGCCCGCGTATTTCCCATTGAAGGCTGGTCGGAGAAGCGGATCAAGATTGTGTACACACAAGTGTTGCCGCTGCGCGGAAACCGCTACCGATACAGTTACGGATTGCGAAGCGATCTCCTGAGGACAAAGCCCTTGCGTGAACTGGCGCTGTCGGTTCAGGTGAACTCCGCGCTGCCGCTCAAGAGTGTGACTTGTCCCACGCATTCGGTGCGGACGCAGCAGACGGAACATTCCGCGCAGCTCGATTTTGCCGCACTGGAGTACACGCCGGATCGCGATTTTGAAGTGGTCTGCGAAGTGGCCAATCGCACCAGCGACGTGTTCATCATTCCGCACCGCCGCGGCGACGATGGCTACTTCCTGCTGCAACTGATGCCCCCGGGTCGCGAAGGCAACTGGCAGCGCGACGTGCTGCCGGACGGCAAGTCGCTGGAATTGGTTTTATTGTGCGACACTTCGGCCTCGATGGATGGCGAAAAACGCAAACAGCAAGCGGAATTCGTCGCCACCGTGCTTTCTTCGCTGGGCGAAAAAGATCGTTTCTGGCTAGCGGCAGCCGATGTCGAGACAATTTGGGGGTCGCCCGAGGCAATGCAAGCCACGGCAGAAAACATTGCCAAGGCGCACGAATTCTTGGACAACCGCGGCTCCCTGGGTTGGACGAATCTCGACAACGCGTTCGAAGCAGTGCTCAAAAAAGCGCCCACGGGTTCGCAAATCATTTACATCGGGGACGGCATTGTCACGGCCGGTGAGAGCGATCCGAATTCGTTCGTGAAAAAGTTGGGGCGTTTGTTTGGAAACTCCGGGGTGGCCGGGGCTGGCGGCGCAGCCGAAGCCCCGGAGAAAGGCACCGGGGCTTCCCTTGGGTCCAGCCCCGGCCACACAACGTTTCATGCCGTCACGGTTGGCAACACCTATGATGCCACGGTGCTTAAAGGCATTGCTACTGTTGGTCATGGATCGGTCCGCAGTATCACCGGCGATCAAACGCCACAGGCGGTGGCCAAAGAGCTGCTAAACGAAATTGCTCAGCCCGGTTTGCACGATCTGCAGGTCGAATTCCGTGGCGTGAAAGTCGCAGCGGTTTATCCCGATCTGCTGCCGCAAGTTCCCGCCGGCACCCAACAAATGTTGGTGGGACGCTATTTGCCAACTGGCCAAGATCAGCAAGGGGAGGTCGTTGTCACTGGCAAGCTTGGCAACGAGCCGATTCGTTACGCGGCAACCGTCAATTTCAAAGACGCCGAAGACGGCAACTCATTCATTCCCCGGCTCTGGGCGCAGGCGCATCTGGATCATTTGCTGCTGCAAGGTGCGAGCCAGGCAATTCGCGATGAAATCATCTCGCTCTCCGAGCAATTCTACATCATTACGCCATTCACGTCGCTGTTGGTTTTGGAAAGCGATGCTGATCGAGAGCGCTTCGGTGTGAAGCGGCGGTTCGAAATGCGCGATGGAGAACGTTTCTTTGCCGCAGGCCGCGAAAATGCGAATTACGAATTACGGCAACAGCAGATGAAGCGCGCCGGCGATTGGCGCATCGGCCTGCGACGACAGGTGTTGCAAAGTTTGTCGACGCTGGGCCGCAATCCGCAAGTGTTTCAGCAGCGGATGCAGGTGCTGAACCAATTGAAGTCGCGGCTGGAGGATGAGGACATTTCGATGCCGAGCGCCGGACCTGTGAATTTAAGTGCGCCAGTGTTCGGCGGCTGGAACGGCGGCGCACTTACGCGCACGGGATCGGGAACATTAGCACTCGGGGGAGTGAACACATATTGGGGAACATCTTCGATTAGCAGTGGTCTGGTCAATCACGCCTTCGGCGACGGAGATGTTGGTGGGATTTCAGACGGAATCGGCGATCAGATGTATTTGTGGGAATTGGGTCGCGGCGGTCGTGAAGGGGGCGGTGGCGGAGGTGGTTTCGGCCCGCGTGCTGGACTCGCCGGCGAGTGGTTCGATGGTTCGGAACAGCCATTTCAATTGGAGGGCAAGGAGTTTGCATCAGCAGCCAGCGACAGGAACTCTGATTTTGCCGAAGACTTTAAGAGGACTGGTAAAGATGCGTTCGACGACGCCGGAATTAGCTTTGGATTGCCGAGGCAACAGCTTGCCAACGGGGGGAAATTTCGCGAATTCGATGGAGAGCTTTTTGCCGGCAACAAATTGGAGATTACGAGAGGCGATTTTTCCGCCTACGACGCAATCGATTCTCGCATGCCATTTGGCTCGAACCGGCCTATGCGGGGATTGAGCTCTTTCGATATCAACGGTCCGGCCGCTGATTTACCCGTTCTCAATTTCGAGACTGCCGCGGCTGAAATGCCCGATGCTGTTTTTTGGCGAACGAGCGGCCGGCGACAAATTACCGATGGAACCTTCAAGCAGTTGCGGAATCCGTACGGGTACAACCAGCCCGTTTATACAACCTGGCTGAGCACGCTCTTCCCGCAATTGGCCGGTCCGCCGCGCGATCCGTCGAAAGTAGCGGCCGCAATGGCGAAGAGAACTCCGCCGCGTGATTGGTCCGAAGAAGCGATTGCACTTTCCAAGAGCCTGTCGCGGCTCGAATCGCTGTGGAAGCTAGATGGTGGTATCGAACTCCGCCGCAGGACCGAAACATTCGATCCACGTTGGAAGCGCACGTCATCGCAGCACGGCGATTTATCGCTGTATTCGCCGAACGCTTGGCTCACGCGCGGCCTGGATCCCGACGCTCAAACGCTAGTCAACTACTGCAACGATAAACAGCGCGGAGTTTACTCGCTCGCGTTTTTGCTGGGCCGCAGCCGCAAATCGTACCCCGGCGATTTGAAGACTCCGCCCTTTGCACTGGCCGATTTTTCGCTCGCGCCTTTGCATGAATCGTATCGCCACCAACAGGCGAAAGTGGAACCGGCGGGCGAAAATCGCGCAAAGCTCGTTCTCACTCACAAAAGCGATAAGTCTGAATGGCGATATTTAATCGACACCGCGCGGCACGTGCTCTTGAAATCCGAATCGTTCAATGATGGCAAACTGATCAGCACAACCACATACTCCGACTTCGTCCAAATCGGCGGCTCCTGGTGGGCCCGCAGCGCGGTGACGACGGATGACAAGGATCGGAAAACGAGCGAAACGACGTTTGAGATCACGGCGCTTGGCAAAGACAAATTTGAAACGCGAATCGCTGAGGAATCATCCACCAAATCGCAAGCGGTGCTGTTGAAACTGCCGGGACCAACGCTCAACGATGCGCGGCAGCACGTGGCCGATGGTTCGGCCGATTTCGACGATCGCATTACCATGATGCTCTACAACTGCTGGATCCAGCAGTGGGACGAGCTTTTCAAGCAGCTCGACGCGGCGGAAAAGCTCGTCGCCGACAAGCCGGGTGTGCGCTGGATTCGAACGGTCGCGCTGCAGACCATTCGCCGCAACGACGAGGCCCGATTGCGACTGCTCGAGGAAGCCCGCAAACTTGCCGTACCAGCGTTCAGAGGACTGCAAGTGAGGCAACCCGATGAAATGTATCTCGCCGAGTTCATCATCGGCCAGGCTCGAGGGATCGCGAGTCCGGCGGAACAGTTGGAGTTCGTGAATTTGCTAAAGCCGGTTTATGATCGCCAGCCAGCAGAAATTCGCGCGGCCATCCGTTGGCAAGAACAACTGCTCGGCTGCTACGACGCTTTGAACCGTAGCGAAGATGCATTGGCGCTGCGTGGAAAGCTCGCGGAAGAATCTCCCTGGGAGATTGGCCGTCAAACCGATTACGCCAACCGCCTGTTGCAAGCCGGCCAGGCCGATGCCGCTTATGTCTGGCTGCAGAAGCAGCTCGATCGCGATCTGGAATACGACAAGAATGCCGACGAGCAACTTCGAAACGCGTACGCCGATTTGTATCGCAGCCAAACTCGCTGGGCAGACCTGCTGAAATTCACAACCGATTGGATTGGCCGCAAGCCGGAATATCAGGCTGCGTACAACCAGCATTTGTCGGCGCTGGTTTGTAACGACAAACTGGAAGATGCCAATAAGCTGGCCGAAACCTGGCTCCGCGAAGGGCAAATCGAGGGCAAACTTTCGCCCGATCAGCAGGTCCGGCTCGATGTGGCCATTTCGTTCGCGCAGGGCAACGTGCAAGGATTGCCGTCGAACAATCAGCTGAACGAGCGCTGGGTTGAGCCACTCGCGCAGGCACGCGCGTTTCTTCGCGCGGCAAAAAGATCACCAGGACATCGTCAATCGGATTGTCAACGACTATCGTTTCTTCCAAACGGCCGCCGGCGATCGCTTCCGCGGATACGTGCTTTCACTCCTGCAGACCGAATTGGAAAAACTTTCGCCGGAGCAAATTCGCAGCTTCCTCAGCTGGTCGATGGGTGGCCGCATTGAACTGGCCGAGCCCATCGGCGATCGCAAGCAGCTCGACGCCAGCGAAATTCCATCGATCGTGTGGAAAAAGATCGCTGAAGGTCTGCACGATCGCTGGAGCAAAACAGAAGACAAAGACGACAAGGACAGCCTCAGCGATTCGCTACGCAACATTTATGGCAGCCGGTTCAGCGATTCACAGCTGCTGCCGTTTTTGCGCGAACGGATCGACGTTGGGCCAAAGGAATTCAAGTTGTCGTACATCAGCGCCTTGTTCGATACTCTCCTGTCCGTCAAATGGAGCGAAGAACACGAAAAAGAGGCATTCGCACTGCTGCCGAGGCTCACCGACTCCGAAGATCCGGCCGACATGTTGACTATGGAAGTGCCAGCGCTCTATCGCCTGGTCGACGCCATGATCGCCGGGCGGCAGGCTCACGACAACGAGCAACTGCACGACAAAGGCAAGACCGATGAGCTAAACGCGCACCGAACTCATGGCCAAAAAAGCAGAATTCGCTAAGTCCGCCAGAACCGCGGTTGCCGAGCGACTTGGCTCGGAAGCCGAGAAGGCATCGCCCACGCTTAAACCGTGGCTGCAAATTGAAAAGACTTATCTCGATGCGCAGCTTGGCCAGAATTTCCCGCAGATCGAAGAATTCTGCTGGCAAATCTTGGGCGAGCTGCCCGCCAAGTCGAAGGAACTTGAGGAATTGGCCGTCGTTGAAATGTCGCCCGAGGAATTGAGCGCCAAAATTCGCACGCAATATTTCGCTGGGGTGATTCGCAGCCGGGCATTCACTACGGTGATGAACCTGGCGGCGCGCCGCAGCGCTCAACCGCCAACCGTCAGTCGAGTGCTCAAGTATATCGACGCCGGAATCGAGCAAGGCGGCGATTCTGCGGCAGGCTGGCGTGCCACGAAATTCCGCATGTTCGTGGCACTTGATCGACCGGACGATCTGGAGCGCGAATTCGCGCTTGGGTGCGATCGGAAGAATCGACATCGCCGTGGCGGAAATCGCTGGCCATGCTCCTGGCGGAACGCGGCCAACTTGACGAAGCAATTCGGATTTTCGAAACACTTAAAAAGGACGAGCTGCTGTCGGCAGCCGATTATCGCACGCTGTCCGATTGGTACCTCGTAAAAGATCGCCGCCACGACTACGAACAGGCGCGGATCGAGTCGTTCAAGCAGCTACCCGAACAGTACATGAACAACATGTTCTGGGGGCTGCGCAATCGCTGGCTGCGGACCGATTTGCCGCTACCAAGCCAACTCGATGACGACACTCTATTGGCACTTCGAGCCTTGTTCCAAAAATCAGCCAGCCCGGAAAATTATTTCTGGCAGCTCCGTGAACTGTATGCCGCCTGCCGCGACTTCCACTTGCTCGACATGCTACCCGATGCCGTGCTCGGCCGCTCCCCACAGCAGATTTACAGTTTTCTGTTGAACATGCAGAGCAACGTGCTGAGTGAAGTTCGCAACGAAGCGACGGCAGATGAGATCCTCGGTCGGATCAAAAAGTTGCGTGAAGGAAAGTTGACGGAAACAGACCAGCGGGCGCTCGATTTAATGGAAGCACTCGTCGAACGGCGCTGCAGCGAAGTGCTCAATCAGCCGAAGCCACACATCGATGCATGTCTGGCCGCCATGAAACGGGCGTTCGATCGCCAGTGGAGTGATGGTGAGCCGATTTTGATGGCCGGCTTCTTGAAAAACCTCGGCACGCTGCCGCATCAGCCGCTTGTCGACGAACAAATTCGTGAACTGCGCGCACTTCAGGTGCTGGCCAAGCCGGCCAGTCGAGATCATCTGATAATCACGGACCACTTGTGCAATTTGCTTTTCTGGTCATACGGCCGGCACGATCCGGCGATCGAAGAAATGCAAGCTGAAGTCGCCGAGTATGAGCAGGCTCATGATGGTCGGTGGCCGCATGCTGATAACGAAGTGCTCGGCAACTACGTCCACTTGTACGAAGGCGTCACACGGCATGCGGCCGGTGAAGAGATTTTGCTCAAGCACTTGGCTCATCCGGAGAACGAAGACCAACGCAAGTGGCTCAAAAATCGATTGCTCGCGCTATACAACAGCGCGCTCGAAATGGATGGCGAAGTGACGCTGGGCAAAGGCAACACGCTGTTTGAGAATCTCGTGGCCCGTGGACTTAAGGAACTGGATAGCTCGCCAGATGAAAATGTGCGGCACAACGTGGTTTCGCGTTTGGTCAGTACGTTCGATATCGCGCGGCGAAAGAATTTGGCGAGCACCGCTGAGCTGCTCAACAAATTCGCGTTCAAAACCATGCCGGAGGTTTTGAAGAAACAGCAAAATCAGTATCGCAACACGGCCAGTGCACCGCTCGAAGTGATTGCCAATACGCTTGGTCCCAGGCTGGCGCTGCAATACATCGTCGAGCGGATGGAGCAATATCCGCCGCGCTTGGAAACCACTTGGGACAATCGCTGGCAAGCATTCGGCTATGAATTAGCTCGCCGCCGTCAAGAAGCAGCGGACCAGCACGCTGACCTTACGGAACTCTCGCCGCGCGTGCTCAAGCTCGCCGTCGCGGAAATTCAGCGGCAAATTCGCACCGGTCAGGGGAACAATCAGCATCTGTATTACATCCACTGGCAATATTTCTGGGCCGAAAAGGCCGACGATTTCGCCAAAGCTGCCGAAGAGGTTTACACGCAAGATAAGAAATCGGGGCGCAATGTGATGGCTGTGGCCAACTACCTGTGGGTCGGATTAAATCGGTTTGATCGCGCGATCGAAATTCTGCTGATCGCATTTCGCGAGGGAGTGCTCGATGAAGGGGCGCAAAATCAATTGGCTCAGTGGCTGCACGAACGAAGTCGATTTGCCGAGTCAATTCCCGTGCTGGAACCGCTCGTGGAGCAACATTCCGACTCGATGCATTACCGGACGATGCTGATGGTCGCCTACCATCGATCCGAGCGGTCCGAGCAACTTGCCAATCTGCTTGAGAAAACTGAGGCACATTTCCACGAAGGCGGCCGCTGGAACGAGAGCAACGTCTCCGAACTAGGGAAGGCGTGCGAGTCGTGCGGACTGCATGAAAAAGCGGTCGCCTATCTAACCGAAGCGATTGCACTCCATCAAAGGGCCAATGGGCAAGTGGTGCTCGGCGACGCCACGCTCTCCGATTGGTATCAGCACCTGGCGAATTCGCATTCCGCGCTCGGTCACACCAAAGAGGCGGTCGATGCCGCGTGTGGCGCGATTGTGTGTTGGAGTCCTCGCCAGGATCAGCGCCGCGATGCACTGAATAAACTGCGCGATGTGCTGAAAAACGCCAAGGACTTGGCCGAGTACATCAAGCTGCTAGACGCGGAAGCTGACAAAACTGGCGAGGACAGCGCGATCAAAAGAAAAGCCATCGGGCAAGCGCTCCAGGAACACAAACGGTACGAGCCGGCGATCGCTCAATTGAAACTCGCCGCCGAGCTGCAGCCGGGCGACAAAGAAACCTACCAGGCGCTGATTGCCTGCTACGACGCCACGGAAAACAAAGCCGCTGGCACGCAGCAGCTATTGAAGTTGATTGAACTCGACAGCCACAACCTGGCGCTCTATCAGCAGTTGGCCGAACGACTATCGGGCGAGCCGGCCGAGGCCGAACGCGCCGTCACCTCGATCATTGAAGCCGGCCCGCAGGAAGCGGAGAATCACACGACTTTGGCCGAAATTCGTCAGAAGCAGGGCCGCTGGGCCGAAGCGATCGACGAGTGGACCGACGTTGCCAAGCTGCGCTCGCTGGAACCGACCGGTCTGATGAAGCTAGCCGAAGCACAGATTCACGAAAAGCAGTGGGATGCCGCACGCAAATCGATCGAAAAACTGCAGCGAACCGAGTGGCCGTCTCGCTTCGGCGATATCAACGCTCAAACACGGCAGTTGAATGAAAAAATGCCGAAGTGATTTCAGTATCGTGCTCTCCGCAGGAATAACTTAAACCGCGGATGAACGCCGAGACGCTAATCAAGGTAGCCGCATTGTTACTGGCGCTCGATTAGCTTCTCGGGGTCCATCCGCGGCTTTGTAACTGCGGTCTTGCTTATAAGCGGGTCTTACCGAGCCTTCGTGAAGGTAAGTTTCGCTGCAGAGCCCGCTGGGGTGAAATCGAAATTCGCGGGCGAGACGTTCGACAGGGCTCCGGCGAGCCGTCGACCTTCGGCCGTTGCTAAGGTCAACTGTCCGCCGCCGAGAGTGAATTTGCCCGTCGAACGGGTTTGGTTGCCGTCTTTCACCGAAACTAGTACGAAGCTGCCGTCGGCATTTAGTTGCATGGCAAAAGCATCCGTGGCAGACCGGGCAGCTGACCAGCGGCCAACGAGTGATGTTTCGCCGTTGGCTTCATTTGATTGGATTGCCGCGGTCGCTTGGGTAGTGGCGTTCGGCTGGATGGCGGCATTGGCTTGATTGGCATTGTTCGGCTGGACCGGCGCGGCGGTTTGATTCGCGGCGCTGGTTGCTTTCGCTTTGCCCGTTGTGTCCCATATTCCGGCCGTCTGTTCCGCGACGCCGGTTAACTGATCCAGCAGCCCGCGGATCATCTTCGGACCGGCCTCACCGTTGGGAAATGACGTGCAGAACTGCAGCTGTCGGCTATCGCTCGCGAAGGCGAAAAAGGCAGGCTGAAGTTGGCGATTGGCGTCCAATAACGCGAGCAATCGATCGGCCGCCAAGGGCTTCTGGGGATCGATTTGCGTTAGCGTCACTTCCACTAGAATGCGTTCGAAGTCCTGGCTCAGACGCAACGCGACCGGGAAGCTGCGTTGCCCATGCTGAAACTTAATGGTCAAAAGCTTGTCGTCGTTGTTTTGTGGTTCCAGGCTGGCCGAGCTCAAAATGTCGGCCAGTTCGTTCAGACTTAACACGCGGCGGCCTTGCTCCTGGGGTTCATCGGTTTGTGTCACAGAGGCCTTTTCCGCCGTATTCGGAGGGGTGCTAAAGGCCGAATCCATGGAAATTCGCGAGAACAGCTCGTCGGCTTTAGCGGCCGTGCCGAGCGATCCGGCGACAATAGCAACTCCAAACACAAGGGAAATAGGCAGTTTTTTCATTACAGCACCAGGGTTTTAGTGGGGAATAAAATGATCGAACTTCGAGTTCTGCCTTGTTAAGCGTCAAAAGTCGTCCCTTGTTACGCCAGAAAGTAAGCCTTCCCCGTACATCGCAAAGCCGCGCAAATAGCGGCTTCAAAAACCGCCTGCCAGCGGAAAACTCTCTCCACCCTGTAACAAACCCCACGTTCTGTCGCTAACCAAGGTGGCTAAGCATATGGCCGTGACGGAAGCGAGACTCGGCAGATCGGCTTCGGTCACTTATTCAAAACACTTCTGCCAACTAAGGAGTTTGTGTCATGTGTAAGAATTTCTTTTTCGCGGTGGCGACAATTGTGTTGTGTACGGTCGGCGCTCGTGCCGGCGATGATTTCGGCAAAATTGATTTGAGCAAAGTGCGCTCGGCCGACAGCACCGTGGTCGAAGCCAAGTTGAATTTGGACGTCGACGCACTGGCCGCCAAGGCTGGCAAGACGGCCGACAAGAATGACGTCGCCGTGGAAGCGTGCTGCCGCAGCTGGGGCGGTTGCTGCCGTCGCTCGTGCTGCTATTCCTCGTGCTACTCGCCTTGCTACAGCAGCTGCTACTCGTCGTGCTATTGCCCGAGCTACAGCTACTCGTGCTGCTACCAGCCGACTTACTCATGCTCGTACACGCCGACGTACACCTGCTCGTACACCCCGACGTATACCTGCAGCTACCAGCCAACCTACACCTGCAACTACGTTCCGACATACAGCTGCAGCTACACCCCCAGCTACTCTTGCTGCTACCAGCCAAGCTATTCTTGCTGCTATCAGCCTTCCTACTGCTGCTCCTCGTACCGTGGAGGATGCTGCTGGTAATAAACGATTGGTTTGATCAGTAAACGTCAGTTTCAACAATACGTTTCAAACCTTCCTTCGCCCGACGGCAATCGTATTCGATTGCCGTCGGGTTTGTCTTGCGCCTGTTAGAATGCAGAACTACAAACCAGCACTCAGCCAAACTCCGCGAGCAGCGCAATGGCTGGCGAAAATATTGATCTCACTAGTGGTGACGATTCGCGCCGAGACTTCGGCAAGAGAATACGACCCAGCGGGCGCCGCTTCGTTGGCGTGCATTTCAAGTGCTGCGATGTCTACACGCGGGTTTACATCAATCGCGATGAAACCGCGTATGCCGGCTATTGCCCACGCTGTTCAAAAAAGATCGAGCTGCAGATCGGCCCAGGTGGGACCGACGCGCGGTTCTTTGAGGCGCTCTTAATCGCTGCAGCTATCCTGTGCTATTTGCCTATCAAAATGAAAACACCTGCTGCTATAGCTAAGATGGCCTTGAGTGTTTCGACGCCCTGAAATGTAATCGCAGGAACCAAGACCAATAGTCCGGTCAGAATCAACCAAATCGCCAAAAGCAGCATCCCGATGTTCTTAGTAAAACGCATCGTCAGACTCCCTCTTGAAAAACGGAATTGGAAACGCGCCCGCCACAGAGCATTCCACTGACGACCAGCGACCGCACGATTGTATCGACCACACGGCAGGGCACCTACAGCGATTTGACCGGTACGCAACATGCCACCTAAAATCTCAAAACCTTGTGCCAATATCCGGTGTTTTGATCCGCTATGCTTCGCCGCTACCAATTCAGCCTGCGCACGCTTCTGGCCAGCACGGTCATTGCTGCGGTGCCGCTGGCGGTCGTCATGGCTATCTTGCACGAGCGGCGCGCGGCGCGGCCGGCCCTCATCATCGCGGCACTTGGCCTGTTCGCCCTGCTTCCGTGCTTGTGGGTTGCAAGTTTTCGCTGGCGACACAAACCCGGCATGCTGCGCGAAGGCCCGAACCTGTGGGTACTCGCGTTGCTGGGCGCTTGCCTGGGCACGATGTTGCCGTTCGCTGTGCTGTGGCTGATAACCGGGGCATTCAAACCATAGGCCGGCCCTCACGTTTGACACTCTTGCGCAGCCCGCGCTAAAATCGCGGTTCTCTTTTGGGGCGGCTATCCGTGGGAGTACGACATGTCGCAGAGTGAGGCCGGTCAAGTCGATACCGTCATGCAAGAGGCGCGGCTTTTTCCGCCGCCGCCGGAGTTTGTACAGCGTGCGCTCGTTAAATCTTCAGCTCACTACGACGCAATGTGGCATGGGGCCGCGGAAGATTTGGAAGCGTTTTGGGCCGCCGAGGCCGCCGCCATTCATTGGTTCGAACCCTTCAGCAAAGTGCTCGAATGGAACGAGCCCTTCGCCAGTTGGTTCGTCGGAGGCAAAACGAACGCCTCATACAATTGCCTGGATGCGCATCTCAACTGCGCCACGCGAAACAAGGCCGCCCTCATTTGGGAAGGCGAGCCTGGCGACGAGCGCACGCTTACGTATCAACAGCTGCATCGCGAAGTATGCAAGTTTGCCAACGTCTTGAAATCGCTGGGGTTGAAGCAAGGCGATGTCACTTCGATTTACATGCCGATGACGCCGGAATTGGTCATCGCCATGCTCGCCTGTGCGCGGATTGGTGTCATTCATTCGGTCATCTTCGGCGGATTCTCGAGCGAAGCCATTGCCGACCGCAACAACGACGCGCAGGCCAGGCTCATTATCACGGCCGATGTCGGCTGGCGGCGCGGTCAGCAGTTATCGCTCAAAAACAATGTCGACGCGGCACTGGCTAAATCGCCCACTGTGAAGAACTGCATCGTTTTGCGGCGCGTTGGCGGCCATGTGAACATGCAAGACGGCCGCGATCACTGGTGGCACGATCTGATGGAATCCGCGTCCGCGGATTGCCCCGCCACGCCGCTCGATAGCGAAACACTGCTGTTCATACTTTACACTAGCGGCTCCACCGGCAAACCCAAGGGCATTAAACACACCACCGCGGGGTACAATTTATTCGTCAAAAAAACTTTCCAATGGATTTTCGATCATCGGCCCGAAGATGTGTTTTGGTGCACGGCCGATGCAGGGTGGGTCACAGGACACAGCTATGTGGTTTACGGTCCGCTCTCCGCCGGGGCAACAGTGCTTATCTATGAAGGCGCGCCGAACTGGCCCGATGAGGGTCGTTTTTGGCAACTGATTGAGAAATATCGTGTTTCCATTTTTTACACCGCCCCCACGGCAATCCGATCTTTCATTAAATGGGGCGATCACTGGGTTGATAAGTACAATCTGTCGAGCTTGCGATTGCTTGGCACGGTCGGTGAAGGCATTAATCCCGAAGCGTGGATGTGGTACCACCGCAAGATTGGCCGCGAGCGCTGCCCGATTGTCGATACCTGGTGGCAGACAGAAACCGGTGGAATCATGATGAGCCCGCTACCCGGCGCCATCCCCACCAAGCCGGGCTCATGTACCAAACCATTGCCGGGGATAATCCCCTCCATCGTTGATGCATCTGGCAAACCCGTCCCCGAAGGTCAAGGCGGCTGGCTCGTCATCACCAAGCCGTGGCCTGGCATGTTGCGTGGCATTTGGGGTGATGACCAGCGATATCGCGAACAGTATTGGTCGAAGGTGCCGCATAATTATCTGGCCGGCGATAACGCCCGCCGCGATGCCGACGGCTATTACTGGATTATGGGCCGCATCGACGACGTGCTGAATGTGGCCGGCCATCGACTGAGCACTATTGAAATTGAAAGTGCGCTGGTTAGTCATCCCGCAGTCGCTGAAGCCGCCGCTGTCGGTCGCCCGCACGAACTGAAGGGTGACGCCGTGGCGGTGTTCGTAGTGCTAAAAAGCGGCAAGCCTGGCGAAAGTCTGCGCGATGCGCTCAAAGCTCATGTGCGAAAAGAAATCGGCGCGCTGGCGGTGCCAGACGATGTACGATTCACGGCCTCACTCCCCAAGATGCGCAGCGGGAAAATCATGCGCCGCCTGTTACGGGATATCGCAAGCGGCAAAGAAACGATCGGCGATACGACCACGCTGGAAGATTACAGCGTATTGGCAAAGCTGCGACAGGATGACGAATAGGCATGCACCGAGAAGCCAGGTCTTCACGGCTATTTCTGCCTATTTGCCCAACAACGCTCGCTTCTCACGGACGAACTTTAAATGGTGCTGCAGATGATTAACCGCATTAAGTAGAAGATCAGCGAGCGTTACTTTGCCGCGTTCGGTGTGAATGCCCACGCGTTCAAAGGCGTCGTCGGGAAGCTTGCGCAAGATACTCGTCATCAATTGGCGGTTTTTAACAAGCAAATCGCAAGCCACGGCGGGATCTTGTACGTCGTAGTGCAATCGAGCGGCGAATTTGGTTTCATCAAAGCCGATCAAGAGCGGCTTGTCTTCGGCAATGACCCGTTTTATGCGGTCCGAAAGCACAAGGTCGCTATCAACAATGTGCAGCACAATCTGTTGAATGCTCCACGTGCCAGGTACTGGAAACGCAAGCAAATCTTCCGGCGCGAGGCCGGCGATCGATTTGCCCAATTCCGCGGCTTCGGCCGAATAGCGTTCAATCAGTTGGCGATCCATGCGAGTCCTCGCGAAAGAGTTGTTGGATGGCAATCGGGGGCCGTAAAATTGGAGGCGATGTCAGTTGTCTGTGGTCAGTTGTCGGTGGCAACAAACAACGGACAGAGGACCGCACCATAACGCTCAAGGTTCGCATTCACAAGGATTGAAAACATGACACGCACACAATTTATCCGGCGACTGTTTTTGATTGCGATCTGCGTTTTGCCCGCGACGGCAAATGCTCGGGCTGCGGATGACGAGAAAACTGATTCGCCCGCCACGATGCGAGCGGCGCTGATCATGGCATTTCGAACCAATTTGGATTATTGCAAGAAATGGATTGCTGCGAGCAACTTTAAATCTCTCACGAGAACTTCCGGCCAACTGCCAGTTTTGGCTGCATCGATTGCCCGATACTTCCCGAAAAGTCAACCGCCGAAGGAAGTCGGAAACGATGCGACCGACGCGCTGAACCGAGCCGTCGATACTCTGACGGCGGCTGCTAAGGCCGACGATGCTTCTCGCGCTCGAGGAGCAATTGACGATTGCGCGGGTGCCTTGGATAGAATCGATCGACGATCTGCATCTGCAACGCCACAGCCGATCGCAAAAAGTCCCGCCGGATTCAACCCTCTTATGTCGCTCATCGACGGAACGTTTTCTGATGCAAAGACCGCGGCTTCTGTGGGTGACGTGGCGGATGCAAAATCATATGCCTCGGTAATGGCGGAACTTGGCGCGGTGTTGGCGATAGATCGCAATGACGAGCGCTGGAAAACTCAATCGCACGATTTGATTGAAGCGGCAAAAGAAGCCGCTGCATCAAAGTCGGAAGATCCGAAGGAATTGCGAGCCATCTTTCACAAAGTCTACGAGCGTTGCGAAGCATGCCACGCCGTGCGCCGCCCACAGGGAGCGAACTGACACATGGAAACAGGTCGAACCGCGAATCGATTTGGGTGTCTTACTTGTCACCCGCAAGAGCCCGTTTGCGGCGATAAGTTGAAGCGGCAGAGTCCCTTGCGACGAGCATTCGAGCGGGCTATGATTTTATGTTTACCTTCATTCCAGGAATCGTTGCCATGCGTCATGTGATTGCCGCTGTCGTGCAAAACGTGCCGGGCGTGCTAGCGCACATTTCCGGAATGCTGGCCTCGCGCGGCTATAACATCGACAGTCTGGCGGTAGGCGAGACTGAAGATCCGCAGCTCTCGCGGATGACATTCGTGGTCGTTGGCGATGATCGCGTGCTGGAACAAGTGCGTCGGCAACTGGAAAAAATTGTGACCGTGGTCACGGTCGACGACATCAGTTCGCAAGATTTTATTGAACGCGACTTAATGCTGATTCGCGTGCGAGCCTGGGGCGGCAAGCGTCGCGAAATTCGTGAGTTGTGCGAAATCTTCCGGGGCCGGATTGTGGACGTGGCGAAGGATCAGGTAATCGTCGAGATTTCCGGTCAAGAAAAAAAGATTGTGGCCTTCATCGACATGATGCGGCCGTTTGGAATTTTGGAACTGGCCCGCACTGGGCGAATCGCGATGGTCCGCGGCGTGTGCCGGCCCGATCCGCAAGCGCCGGGCGCTCACCCGGAAGGTGCAACGAATGTTGACGAGGAGGCGGTGAGAGATTCTTTAGCGTGACGCTATGTAGTCCGGCGGTCGCAGTCGGACGACTCAAGTTCTGTTGAGCCAATCGAATAATTCGAAATCACATTAATTAACGATCAAATGCCCGCAAAAATTTATTACGACAACGATGCCGATCTTTCCGTGCTCAAAGGCAAAACGATTGCCATCTTGGGTTATGGTTCACAAGGGCATGCGCAGGCCCAGAATTTGCGCGACAGCGGCTGCACGGTCATCATCGGCCAGCGGCCAGGCAGCAAGAATTATGAACTCGCGCAGAGCCACGGATTTAAGCCGGTCTCCGCGGAAGAAGCGGCAAAGCAAGCAGACATCATCAACATTTTGCTGCCCGACGAAGTGCAGGGGGATGTGTATCGGCAGTTCATTCGCCCCCATTTGCAGGAAGGCGATGTGCTGATGTGCTCGCACGGTTTCAATGTGCACTTCGGACAGGTAGAAGCGCCGCCGGGCGTCGATACGGTGCTGGTCGCGCCAAAGGGCCCCGGTCATTTAGTGCGGAGCGAGTTCGAGAAAGGCGGCGGTGTACCGTGTTTGATTGCGCTGAATCCAGGTGCGAGCGAAACTTCGAAGAAAATCGGCCTGGCGTACGCGAAAGGCATCGGCGGCACGCGGGCGGGCGTAATTGAAACGACATTTGCTGAGGAAACTGAAACGGATTTATTCGGCGAGCAGACCGTGCTTTGCGGTGGCGTGAGCGCCTTGGTGAAAGCCGGATTTGAGACACTGGTTGAAGCGGGCTATCAGCCGGAGATGGCGTATTTCGAGTGCATGCACGAGTTGAAGTTGATTGTTGATCTGTTCTATCAGGGCGGATTGAACTACATGCGCTACAGCGTTTCGAACACTGCCGAGTACGGTGACTATACCCGCGGCCCGCGAATTGTTACGGAAGAAACCAAGGCCGAGATGAAAAAGATTCTGCACGAGATTCGCTCCGGACAGTTTGCTCGCGAGTGGATTTTGGAAAACAAAGCCAACGCTCCGGCATTTAAAGCTACGCGGCGTGCGGAGCGGAATCATCCGATTGAAGACGTGGGCCGCAAATTGCGCAAATTGATGCCGTGGATCAATGCGAAGGAAGTTTAAATCGCCATGGAAACCGTTCCCGCGTATCCGATGACGGCCGCAGAAGCATCCTCTCGGCAGCTATTTTCTGAATTGCGACCTGCCGAACGGATCGAAGCGACGCATGAAGTAAAAGTTGGGCTGAAACGCTGGACGGCCAAGACAATTGGCACCGTGGTCAGCTGTGAACGCCGACGGCATGGGCTGCACTTCCGGCGGCAATTGGACGACAAGGTTTATAGCGACGTCATTTTGCTTCGCCGCGACGATGGCGAGCTGACAACCGTAACGATGGACGAATTCACCGTGCTCAGGCGGATTTGACTATTCACGATGTGAACAAACTTCGATGCCTGCCGCCGATGGAAATCCGCCGGATTTTCTTTCCACCGCGCGAGCGTTGTTTACCCATCACGAGCGAGTCTTTGAGAACTTTCGTTTTGTGTATCCGGTCCTCAGCCGGCTGCTCGCGGGGCATATCGTTGGGAGTTAATCTGAATCCCGACAAGGTTTGCAATTTCGACTGCATCTATTGCCAGGTCAACAGGACCACGAGCAGCGAGACGACGTTTGTCGAGACCGCGCAGCTTCTCGACGAATTGGAAATTGGCTTGCGGATGATACTCTCCGGCGATTTATTTCATGCCGAGAAGTTCCGAAATACGCCGCAAGAACTCCGACGATTGAATGACATCGCGTTTTCCGGTGATGGCGAACCGACGACCTACCGGAATTTCGATGAGATCATCGCCGCGTGCGCCGAAACGAAACGGCGACACTGGCTGGATGACGTAAAGATGGTGCTGATCACTAACGCCAGCATGTTTCATCGCGAGCACGTGCAGCGCGGGCTGGCGATTCTTGACGCCAACAATGGCGAGATTTGGGCGAAGCTCGAAGCGGGGACGGAAGAATACTATCAGCTTGTGGACCGCACCACGATTCCGTTTCAGCAGATTCTGGAGAACATCACCGACGCGGCCCGAGTGCGACCGATTGTCATTCAGGCGCTATTCATGCGCGTAAGCGGACAATCGCCTCCAGCCGACGAATTGCACTCATTTTGCGAACGATTGAACGAGATTGCGAATGGTGGAGGAAAGATCAAACTAGTGCAAATTTACACGATCGCGCGCAGCCAGCGGAGTCGTTCGCCGCTCCGCTTTCGAACGAAGAAGTCGATTCCATTGCCGACTTAGTCAAGCGGGGAACGAACCTGAAAGTCGCCAGCTTTTATGGCACGAGCCAATACAACAATCATTAGCGAGATCGAAGGCGCACACGGAAGTTATTCCTCAAGATGTTGATGACGAACGATTTCTCCCTCCACCATGTAGATGACATCTTCAGCCACGTTTGTGGCCATATCGGCCAGGCGCTCCAAATGCTTGGACACGGAATTAAACTTGAGTAAGTATTCCACGCGTTCGGGATGCTTTCGAATCGCGGTCATAATTTGTTCCCGAATGCGCTGCCGAGCGTGATCGACTTCGTCGTCTTCTGTGCGAACTTGCCGGGCAAGAGTTGTATCGGCATTCACCAGCGCATCGAGGCTTTGCTTGACCATGGTTTGAGCCTTAGCGGCCATACTGCGGAAGTCGATGTTCAAATCCATCGGATCCGCTTTGGCCAAATAGACCACGCGTTTGGCAATGTTTTGGGCCAGATCACCCATGCGCTCCAGGTCGTTATTGATTTTTAAGACCGCGACCACGAATCGTAAGTCAGCGGCCACGGGCTGGTAGAGTGCGAAGATTTTGAGACACTCTTCCTCGACATCGACTTCCATCCGATCGATGTCGTTATCTGCGTCGATCACTTTTTGCGCCAATTGGGCATCGCGATTAATGAGCGCTGCAATGGCTTTGGCAATCGCTTCTTCGACGAGCGTGCCGACGTAAAGGATTTTCTGCTTGAGCACTTCGATTTGACGTTGGATATGTTTCGTCATTTTGTTGGCTTGCCAAGTCGAGTTCTACCCGAATCTACCGGTCACGTAATCTTCAGTTTCCCGAAGCAGCGGTTTTGTGAAAATATCACGCGTCGGTCCGTATTCTATTAAGCGACCAAGATACATGAATGCCGTGAAATCGCTGGTTCGCGAGGCCTGCTGCATGTTATGGGTAACCATCAGTACCGAATACGACCCGCGAAGCTCTTGAATTAGATCTTCAATTTTGCCGCTGGCTATTGGATCGAGAGCGGAACACGGTTCATCTAATAATAGCACTTCCGGCTCGGCGGCAATTGCCCGGGCAATGCAGAGCCTTTGTTGCTGACCGCCGGAAAGACCCAAGGCACTCTCGTGTAGCCTGTCGTTAACTTCGTCCCAGAGTGCGGCCCCTTGCAAACTGCGTTCGCAAACTTCGTCTAGCACATGCCGATCTCGCTCGCCGTCGATTCGGAGCGAGTAAACGACGTTTTCGTAGATACTCATCGGAAACGGGTTCGGCTTCTGAAAGACCATTCCCATTCGTTTGCGCAGTTCAATCACATCGACGGCAGTGTGATAAATGGAATCGCCATTGAGGCGCATGTCGCCTTGAATCCGCACCGTCGTCAACAGATCGTTCAGTCGATTGACCGATCTAAGCAGCGTCGACTTTCCACAGCCGGAGGGACCAATTAATGCGGTTACTTTGTTCCGTGGGATTGCCATGCTAATGGCATGCAATGCCTGTTTTGCCCCATACCATAAGTTGAAGTTGCCGACTTCTAAAACCGGCTCCTCTTTGGCAACGGCCGCATGGGTTTCTGTCGGGACGGTCTTGCCTTCCATAATTGCGACCAAACGGCCAGCCGTTGCAGGTCGCTTCGGCGAATGCGTGAAGGAAGCCGCTTCACGAATGCTCGGCGGTTCGTGGGTCGACTCGCGACCAGAAAGTGGACTGGGACCCAGTGGCAATGGAGTGCTGCTCACAGTTTGCACGTTGCAATCCTAATTTGGGTAAAGGTGATTGGACTCGATTTTGCCAGCCCAGCGAGCCGACGGCGCCCCTTTCATCAGAACTGCGTGAAGACAAATCGTCGTCGCAAACGGGCCCGGAAATATACCGCCGCAATATTGAGCGCGCCCACGATCGCAATTAACAGTAGTGTCGTCGTAAAAACCATCGGCTTGGCAGCCTCTGCATTCGCGCTTTTAAACCCGACGGTGTAAATCTGGTAGGCCAAGTGCATGAAACTGCGATCCGGATGCACGTACGGAAAAACGGTGTCGATCGGCAGCGCAGGCGCCATGTCTTTTACGCCGACCAAGATAAGTGGCGCAACCTCGCCGGCGCCGCGCGCCATTGCCAAGATCATGCCCGTCATTATTCCAGGCATCGCACGCGGGAGAACGATGCGGCGAATCGTTTGCCATTTGCTGCCACCACAGGCGTATGAACCCTCACGCATCGAGTTTGGCACAGCCGCCAATGCTTCCTCGGTAGCGACGATGACCACCGGCAGCGTAAGCAAAGCTAATGTAAACGATGCCCACATTATGCCACCGGTGCCGAATGTCGGCGTGCCTTCTGCCAGTGCGGCCTTGAAAAATAATTGGTCGATTGAAGCCCCGATTACGTAGCAAAAAAGTCCCAGCCCAAACACGCCGAAAACGATGCTAGGCACCCCGGCCAGATTGTTGATTGAAATTCGGATCGCACTGACGATTGCTCCCGCTTTGGCGTACTCGCGCAAATAAAGTGCTGCGAGCACACCGAATGGCACGACCAAGACGGACATGATCAATGTCATCGCCACCGTGCCCCAAATGGCCGGAAAAACACCGCCTTCCGTGTTCGACTCGCGCGGGTCAGCGGTCAAGAACTCACCCCAGCGAGAAAAGTACACGCCAAGTTTCCCCAATATAGAAAGTCGATTTGAGGCATAAGCGCGCACAATATTTGCGAGCGGCAGATTTAGCAACTCACCGCTAGCTAATTGCACTTGAACAGCATAGCGAGCATTCTCGGCTTCTAGCTGCTTAACTTCTGCGTCGATTTGCGCCTTTTCACTAGCCGCCTGTTCATCGATATACTGTTTCTCTTTTTGGCGGGCGGCCAGTATTTCAGAGGCTTTTGCAATTGCGCCGGCGTCCGCTAGCCGCCGCCCTTGAACTTCGTTCAGATCGAGTTCGCGCAGAAACGACGGCGAGGCGCGCGGACCTTTGACGCCTATCAATGGTCGCTCGCTCGTTTCGATCAAGTGAGACGCTCCGCTGCCAACGTGCCATTACCTCGCCGTGCAACTCCTTGAATTTCGCAATGACCTGCGCACTCCCCGAAACAACTGACTGGCCATCGACAATAAAATCCAGGGGCACGCCATAGGACCGGCCGCCATCGAGTCGCTCAAATGTCACGGCCCATTCAGGCCGGTTTTCCGACACAATCGCATAGCCGTTGACCCACACGGCCCTGCTTCCCGCGAAGTCGATGGCACTGGTTCGGCCGGTCCATATCAAATACCGTTGGAGAGATTCGGCCCCGCGCTCCAAGGCAGCCCGGGCCTTCGCCGCTAGTTGCGGCGACTGGGCATCCAATCGATCGATTGTCCCAGGCTCCGGTTTGTAGGACTCACGACTGGCGATTTCACCGAGCATCGGCATGATTGAACCGGTTGGCGTCTCAACTTTCAGTTCGGTAACAGGCAGCGGCCAAAATGTTTGTACGCCCTGGTAAACGACGAAAACCAACAGACCAACAATCATGACAATTGCCGTGACCAGCGCCGCCGGTGAGCCACACCATTGGAGCGCCGTGAGCAGATAATGTAGTATGTGCGGAAGCTCCATGTCGCCGGGCTTTTCTTCGCGGCTGTGTCGATGTATGGGCATCTGCAGTTAAAGCCGCCGGGTGTCCCACCAAGACCGCTGTTGGCTGTTTGACGGCTGTGTCAGAGTTCATACGCCCTCCGACGAAACCTTTGGCGCACAATTTCGGCAAACGTGTTCACAATGAACGTAATTGCAAAGAGCGAAAGCGCTGCCAGAAACAGCACGCGATAGTGTGTGCTGTTCTTCGCCGCTTCCGGCAATTCCGTAGCGAGGGCCATCGACAGCGTTTCGAACCCCGAGAAGATGTTCCAATCCATAATTGGCGTGTTACCGGCAGCCATCAGGACGATCATCGTCTCGCCAACGGCACGGCCGAGCCCGATCATCAGTGCAGAAAACAGCCCGCTGGCCGCGGTTGGAACTACAATTCGAACTGCAGTTTGCCACGGTGTGGCGCCTGCGCCGAGCGATGCGGAGCGTAAATGATCAGGTACAGTTGACAAGGCATCGTCAGCGATCGTGTAAATCAACGGAATTATCGCAAACCCCATGGCGAATCCAACGACCAGCGCGTTGCGCTGTACGTAAGTGCCAACGAAACTGCCACGTGGGTCGAGCTTCAATTCATCAAGCATCCAACCGATTGCAAGCGCGAGTACCAGGGTGACGGCAATTGCAGCCAGGAATTTTCCGAATTCGATAAGACCGGCTTTCGATCGACTCCAATCGTGGGACCGCGAACGCAACCAAGGGTTCACCTTTTTGGCAAACAGAAATGCCGTCGCAATTGAGCACAGTGGAAGCAGGAGCAAGACCCAGCCGCCAATACCAGTGCCTCGTTGACCGTCGAGCCATTCCTTAATGTTGCCTGCAAACAACCATCTCTCGACGAATGGGCTAAGCTCGACGCCAAATAGAATTCCAAGCGGCATCATCGCGAGAATAAAAATCAGCCGATACCGTGAAAGTCGGACGGCTGCATCGCTGGGCAATAATTGCCACAAGTAGCCACCAAATAGAAACGAGGTTGGCACCGTCACGATGCAAGTTAGAACGGCTGGCACGATGCTCTCAACCAGCGGTGCAATGACGAGGCCAGCGAGAAAACCCAGTACAACACTGGGCAAGCTGGCCATCATTTCGATTGTCGGCTTAATTCGCGCTTTCAAGCGCGGCCGCACGAATTCGCTGGAATAAATCGCAGCCAATAGCGCCAGTGGCGCTCCGAACAGCATTGTGTAGATCGTGGCCTTCATGGTGCCGAACACCAAAGGCATCAAGCCGAGCTTCGCCTCCGAGGCATCGCTGCTTCCTGTGGTTTGCCAAGTATTCTCCGGGCCCTGCCGACCCTCGTACCACACCGGCAAAAACAGCGTGGAAAGACTAGCCTCGGGATGCCGAGCGTCGAAAGTGCACGTGGTCAGTCCCGCCGCGGTGGCGGCAAGAAGCGAATCACCCTTGGGCGACAGGGCAACACGACTCACAGGCCCTCCCGCCTTACATTCAATTTCACCGAGAGAGCGCGTCGCCGCGAGGTACAGCAACCGAACTAATGAGTTCTCAAAGCCGACGGCGACCAGTCGGTTGCGCGGAGAAGCAGCAATCGAGGTTACGGAGTGCCCCGTTGCAGGAAATTCGTGAGTAGCGACCAGTTCGCGCCCGTCGGATTGCGCGTTTCGTTCAACCAGTTGTCCGTACGTGGCTCCCTCGCGAATAAACCAACTTCGAACCCGGCCGAGCGTATCGCCCGCGACCAAAGTGGTACGGCCGAGCAAGAATTGAAGCGCTGTTAGTGAATGGCCTTGCTCAGGAACCAAATCGACTTCTTCAACCAACGTGGCCCTATCGGCAATTCTTGTTTCGTACCGCAATAGTCGCCCATCGTGCCATGCAGCATAAGCTGCATCGCCAAGGTCGGACACCAATACGTAGTCGGGTAAATCCTGATTTGTTTTAGGCAGCGGCAGGTTTCCGCCTGTTAACTCTGGTTGATCTTCATCGGTGAGCACATTGTGCGTGACACTCAATACGTTGAATCGCAGTTTTCCATCGGTCGCGAGCGCAAAAGCGAGTTTCGTTCCCATGTACCACAAAATCGAGCCGCGCAACTCCGACATCCGAGAAAACGGCCACAGGAGGCTCGAGCTTAAGCAAAAACTTTTGCCGGCGGAATTCGCCATTGGTGGTTCGCGTCAGAAATGAGCCATCTTCGGAGGTTTTCACCGCAGCAGCAGCCAGCACATCACGATCTGCGACGGAAATCTGATCCAGTTCGAGCAGCTCGCTGTCAAACTCGATTCTTCCCAATCGAATGCCACCATCTGTGAAACCGAACATCGCCGATTTGCCATCGGTAGCCATCGCCACGCAGGACATTCCCGAAAGCTGCGCTTCTTCGGCTGAAATCTCTTTCAGCGGTTCGCCATTGTCGAGCCGGAATAGCTGGACGGCGCCTCGCTTCGATAGCATCCAGCCTATGAGATGATAGTCGTCGGTTCCTAACGCGAGTAATTCCGTATTGGACCACCGGGATAAATAGGAATTAGCGGGACCGACCTGAGCAGGTAAAAACAGCGGGACGACAACCCACACGAGGAATACGCAGACGAGAGACACTGCAACGATGGTTCCGATGCCGCCGACCGCAATCAGCACACGCGCAATCCGATCGCTCAGCGCGACCGTCCATCTGGTGGTGCGGCGGCGCCGATGTCCCGTGAAAGAGGTTTTTGGAGACATGTTTGCTCGGAGCCGAACGCGGCGATCGATCGTCTATTTAATGCCGACCTTGATAAGCTGCTTTTCCGCAACGGTTGCAGGCAACGGGAGATAGCCTTCTTTTACAACGTCGCGTTGGCCATGTTGGGAAAGGACATAGCGAATGAATTCTCGACGCAACGGATCGAGCTGGCTTCCGGGCTTATAATTCACGCTCAACCAAAGAGAGCGCGCCATCGGATATTTACCGTTGTAGGCATTCTCCGGAAATGCAGCAACCGCACCCGCGCCTTTACCGAGATCGAGAGCAATCGCTTTCACATTCGCCGTCTTATAACCGATGCCACTGTATCCAATTCCGTAAGGATCGTTGGCTACACTGTTGATGACTGCGGAGCTGCCTGGCTGCTCGGCGACCGTCGGTTTGAAATCGCCTGTAAACAATGCATGCTCTTTGAAATATTGATAGGTGCCGCTCGATGAACTGCGTCCGTACAAGCTAATGGGCTTATTGGCCCAATCGCCGGTCAGTCCGAGATCGCCCCATTTTGTGATGTCCTTAGTAGCGCCACCCTTACGGGTCGAAGAGAAGATCGCGTCAACTTGCTGAAATGTGAGGCTTTCGAGCGGGCAGTTTTTATTGACATAGACGGCGAGCATGTCGATGCTTGTGGCGAGCGTCATCGGCTTGTAGCCAAATTTCTTTTCGAAGTCGTCGATTTCGGACGCTTTCCAATCGCGGCTCATCGGACCAAAGTTCGCAGTACCGTTGATCAAGGCTGGCGGAGCGGTCGAAGAGCCTTTGCCTTCGACTGAGGCATTTACACCTGGATAAAACACGTGGAAGCCTTGTGCCCAGCCCTGCATGAGCAGGACCATTGTATCGGAACCAATGGACTTAATTTCTCCGGAAACTTCGCCGCTCGTCTTTTGGTAGCTCGGCAGCTTCGGATCAATCGTCACTGAACCGCTACCAGCGTCCGCGGCGGCAGTTTTTTCGATTCCTGGTCTTTGAACCGCAGCGGATGGAGGGCTCGTCGCCGAGTTTTCGGCTGAACATGCTGCGATACTGAATGCAAGAAAAATTGAAAGTGCCAAGATGAATTTCATTCGATTTCCAGAATTTCGGTATGTTCATGTGGTCGCTTACGATTGCGATCAACACTCAATGTAGGGCAGTATTGTTAGCGAAGTGTTAGGAAGCGATAAGAATCTTCCCGCACGACGCTGCTGATTAACCTTTTAGCCCGCAACAAGATAAGGCGATTTTGTGCCATTTCAAAACGACTGGTGCACGCCGCGAGCAGCCATTTACCGGCAGCGCCAAAGAATTTGGTCGTCGATATCCAATTCCCTCTGCACGTCGTTTATTTGCTTCTTGAACCGCCAAGAATCGGTGGGATAGCCGGCCGTGGGTTTTAAACCAGGAATCTTCGCACACCAGAATTCATTGAACGGCCGCATCGCCGTTTCGCGAAGATACTTCGAAGTCATCGAAGCAGCGCCACTGGCAGAAACCGTTCGCCAGATACGTAAAATCCGATTTCGATTTCGCGGCCGAAACTATTGAATCGATACAGACTGGATTGGGCACCCTCGTGACGAACTTCGATCCAGTCGTCGGGAAACTGTTGCTGCAACAATGGCAGATATTGATTGCGTCCGCCGTGTTTATCGCAGAAGACAGAAACATCATCACCATTGCAGAGATCGAGGGCTTGAGTCGCTAGTTGCAATGTGGACCGTGAAAGGGCGTCGGCTTTGTTCGTTGCCTGAACCAACTCGTTGAACTCTCGTGGAAAAATGGCGCGACTGATCAAACCAACGAGACGCACGCCACTCGATTGGAGGCCGGCACGAAGACAAGCGGCCAGCTCCTCGAGGCATTCCGCGGTCATCCATTTTGGTCCGTTCATCCACAACGGCATGCGCGATGCGTAGCCAGTGTGCCACGGCAGTCCGGAGAAATTACGCACTCTCACAGCGGGAAGCGTGCCAGTTCTCGGACCAAGTGCTACACAGCTTGGATCCAAGAATTGCCAAAGCTGGCTCCAATCGGCCGGCAACCGATCGATTAAGCTGAGCGCCGCAAGAACGCCGCGCTCCAAGTGATCCAGGCCGCAGTCATTTTTATAGATTGCCTTTGAATCGGCCCATACGACACGTTTCTCGGCGGCTTTCGTTACACAATTGGATACGACTTTTCGCAGCAGCTTATAAAGCGCATCGGGATCGACGGTGTCGTCCAGTTCCCAGACGCTGGCGGAAATGCAAAGCGGGCCCAAATTAGGGCCATATCCGGCTTCGTCGGTTCCGATAACGAATGGCATCCGAGCACTTTCGGTCGAGGACCTGTCCCAGGCTTTGCGGCATTTTCCTGTCGAATATTCGGTCGCGGTCAGTATATCGAAGTGCTACTGCTGCGCGCAGGTGCCCCCGAATTCCGCTGGTCGGTGAATTCGTCACCTAGTACACTCGCCACGATGCACTGGGAATATGTCTTGCTCTGCGTCACAGCGGCCACGGCGGGTGCCATCAATTCGATCGCCGGCGGCGGAACGCTGCTGACGTTCCCCGTGCTGATGGCGCTCCTTTCGCACAAGGCGGGTTTTGCAGATAAGGCTTCTGTCGTAGCGAATCAAACGAGCACGATGGCGCTCATTCCCGGTATTTGCGCGGCGGCATGGGGATATCGCAATCAACTTGTTCATTCCCGTCAATGGTTAAAGTTGCTGCTGATTCCAAGTTTGACCGGTGGACTCATCGGCGGTCTACTTGTCACCGAATTTCCCGGCGCATTCGGTTCACTTGTGCCGTGGCTCATTCTGACGGCTGCATTGCTTTTTGTACTGCAGCCACAGATCGCCAAATGGACCGGCATCGGAAAGCCGCATAGCGTACCGAGCCGGGGAAGTATTGCCGCAATCGTTGTATTTCAGTTTCTGGTTGCCATATATGGCGGATATTTTGGCGCAGGAATCGGGATCTTGATGCTCAGTGCACTGGCATTGATGGGCCTGGCCGACATCCATGTGATGAATGGCTTGAAGAACTGCCTGGCGTTTTCCATTAACAGCATGGCGGTTGCCGTATTTTTGACGCGTGGCGAAATTGCTTGGGAGTACGCACTGCCAATGATTGCATCGTCGATCATCGGCGGTTACCTCGGCGCGACGATGGCACAGAAAATCGACCGCCAAATTGTGCGTCGTATCATCGTCGTCATCGGATTTTCGCTGGCGGCGTATTATTTTTACCGGCAACTGTTCGCAAACAACTGACAGGACCAAACGCAAAAGCCCAGGGGGTGCAGCCCCCTGGGCTTCGTGTTAACTGTTGGTGAATCAACCGTTCTAGCGAACGGCTTCGTTCAACATCTTCGAATTCGGAATGCTGTGCCGGTTCAGCAAGCCATCCTCGTCGGTTTCGACAATTGTCGCCACGGGACCGACTTCGCGTACCGTGCCTTCAAGGTGACCAACCGTGACATGATCGCCAGCCTGAAGCCGTTGACGAACATAGTATCCGGCCAAAATGCCGGCCATTGTATCGCGACCACCCAGGCCAAGTGCCAGGCCGAAGCCGAGCGCCAAGCCGCCGAAGACAATCAAGATCGCATAGTTCAAAAGCGCGAACTGAATGTGCAGCTGATCGAAGGCGGCCATGAACACCATCAAGGCCATCACATAATAGCAGCCGTTGGCCAAATGTTCGGCATACGAAATCCCAACACGGTCGGCACTCGTGGCAATGACCCCGCGAAGGAAGCCGGCGACGAGCAACCCGATGACCACCATCACGGTTGCCACCAAAAGGTTCGGAATGTAAGCGACGACCGTGCTCAATGCGTCAGATACTTTCGAGATATCCAGAATCGTGAACGCGGCCATCAAGAATACAAGCATCAGGCCCCAGAAAATGATCGTGCCCACGATTGCCGGCACATTGCGGCGAATGTTCATGTGCGACATTGATTCCCACAGTCCACTCCGCTCTGCAGCGCGCTGCAAACCGGCTCGTTCGCAAAGAAGGGTGATTGCATGGGCTACAAGTTTCGCGATTAAGTAACCCAACACCAGGACCACAACGGCTGCCAATACTCGTGGCGTGTAGGCGACAATCTGTACCCAGGCATTCTGAAAGCTGGTTTGAATCGCGCCCGTCGAATCTTCGACGGCTTTCTTAATTCCGGCCGCTGGATCGACATCGGCAAATAGCGAAAACATTCGTTCTGCTCCTTTCGGTCTTGTGGACCGACTTGAGGCCGCGCATGGGCGGCCATGGTAAAACTGATCGCGTGACGAGGGTGAAATTCGCGGCCTCCTGCCACGAAGAACAAGTTGATTTGAACTGCATCAGATCGCGGCATCCCCGGCCGCAATTGTCTCCACTCTTCTTGTTGCCGGCCGGTTCACCCGCGTCACTGGGAATTTCACCGGGGGCCAGATTTTGGTCCGTCAAACTTTCCCGTAAAGGTAAGCCGCAAAAGCCCTATCAGCGCTCGGGCAAAATGCAGAGCCGCAAAGCCGAATCCTCGAAGAAAAAAGTCGACAAGCTGCCCGACAATGAGGCGGTCGTTTATCCGTCGGTGGATGGCCCGATCGAATTGCTGCGGCGATGGCGGTGGCGGCACCGGCAACTCGGCAAGTTGTTCTAATAAATCCGTTGGCATGAGTGACATCCTATTTCACAAAAAAAGCGTGGGGTGAGTCCACACCGCTATGCACTGTCTTTTTCGGATTCGGTCTTGTCGCCAAAATGCTCCTGAATCTTTTCCCGCGCGCGGCTGATGCGCATCTTGCACGCGCTCACGCTCAGCCCAAATATTTCCGCGAGCTCGTCGTGACTGTAATTCTCCGCGTATTTTAATATCAAAAGCGCCCGATCCTCTTCATCCAAGATGTCGAGCATTTGCAACAGGTCGAGCGATAATCCTTCCGTCGCAGTTTTCGTGATTGACGATTGCGCTTCGATCGTCTCGTCGCTGGCCAGACTTTCTCGCTTCTGCCGCCGGCCGCGACCGCGACGAATTGTTAAGCACGTTCGCACTGCGATGCCATGCACCCAGGTGCTGTATTTCGAGCGCCCTTCGAATTTCGCGCGGTGCAAAAACAGTCGCACGAAGACTTCCTGAGCCGCATCGTTCGAGTCGTGTTCGTTTCCCAGGAGTCGATAGCAAATGTGCCACACCCGCTGGCGAAATCGCTCCACTAGTTCCACGAACGCAGGGCCGTCGGATCCCTCGCGGGCCGCCGCTTGCGCCAACTGTTCGTCGGTGAGTTGCTGAACGACGTTCACAACCAATCCTAGGACGAGCCGTCCGGGAACGCCCGGTGAGCTCGCAGCGAATCCATTCGCCGTGACCGTTTATTAGTAGCCAGCCCAAACCTGTGGCGTCACAAACTGAATACACCGTCCATGCCGGTCGATTTGGCCAAATCGAATGCGCGGAAAGCGGCGCTGGCTGCGCAAGCCGGGAGCTAGTCGCGCTACAGAATCGAATCAGATTCGCCCCAACCAGGTCAAGTTCAATGCGAAGCATGACCATGGCTTTCTCACCATTTCAGCCCGAATTTCTCGGCCACGGGCGATCTTCCCAATCCGCCTTGCAGCGGCACTTTGCGCCTTTTTCTTCGTTGGCGGGGTTTCCTCAACCGGCGCTTCGGATTCCGGTTCGGGTTCCGATTTCCTCGGTTCGGGCCGCGCTTCAAGCGCTTTCATGGAAAGGCTGATTCGTTGATTCTCTGGATCCGCAGAAAGCACCTTCGCCTCGACTTGCTGTCCTTCTTGCACGACTTCGGAGACCCGAAACACGCGCTTGTAAGTCAGTTCCGAAATATGCACGAGCCCCTCGACGCCTGGCTCCAATTTCACGAACGCGCCGAAATCCATCAGCTTTGAAACCGTGCCGGTCACTTTGCTTGTGACCGGGTATTTCGCCGTCACGTTCGTCCAAGGGCTTTCGAATAAATCGCGATACGCCAGGCTGATCTTGCCAGTCTGCGGATCGATTTTTTGAATCTTCACTTTCACTTTCTGCCCGACCTGTAGCACTTCGCTTGGATGCTTCACACGGTCCCAACTCATTTGGCTCACATGAACCATGCCATCGATGCCGCCGAGGTCCACGAACGCGCCAAAATCGCGAATGTTGCGCACGACGCCTTCGCGCGTCTGGCCGACTTCCAGTTCGGCCAGAATCCTTTGCTTCGCTTCCGCTTGTTCGCGCTCTAGCACCGCGCGTTGACTAAGCACCAAATTCCGCCGATCGCGGTTTGCTTCGACCACGATGCACGGCCAGCTCTGCCCGACAAACTCTTCAAAGTTTTCGACGCGATAGATCGAAATCTGCCCGGCCGGAATGAAGCCGCGAATTTTGTTGACTTCGCATTCCAGTCCGCCTTTGTTGTGCCCAGTGATCCGCGCTTCAACGGTAATGCCTTCCGCTATATCCGACCAATCGCCAATATCCACGCTCGCGCCCGGCGCCGTCAGCTCATAGAGACCTTCGTCGGCATTAAATTTCGTGACAACCACATCAAGCACATCGTCGACATTCGGCTCGTTCACAAAACTGTGCAGCACCAGCACGCCCTGGTTGTGGCCCGGCAACTCAACGAACACGTCGTCGCGGAAGATGCGAACTACCTTCGCCTTGTGCCGCGATTCCGGTTCGAGCGCTTCGGCCGCGGCCGTATCGGCATTTTCAGCGGCAATCATGTCGTCGATCGATTGACTGCCCAAAGCATCCTGCAACTCGGCTTCCAATTCTGGCGATAGCGGAGCACGCAAGTTGGGTTTCTCGACACGCCCAAGCGGCGGCGCGAGCGATTCGAATTTCTTCTTTTGTGGCCCAGACTTGCGTTGAATCGGCGGAGTGACCGGCGCTTCAGATTCCGCAGCCGAGGCCGATGGAGTGGATGATTCACTCGCGCAAAACCGCCGTAGAACCGGAAGCTAACAGCGCACCGATGGTTTGCGCCACATTGGGCCCGTCCGGCGCTACGGTTTGAAACACGACTTTCGCGCGTGGCTCGACCCGCGGCACTGCGACGCCCGGCCTCTGCGTGCCGATCTTGATCCGAGGCTTTTGTGATTCGCCGCCATCGCCGGCCACCTCGTCACTCGCAGCGTCTTTCCCAGTCTGCTCTGCGCTGACCTCCGATTGTGGCGGCGCTTCTTGAACAGCGAGTTCGCGGGCAGCGGAAACAGAAGAAGCCGCTTGTACATCTGCCGGCAGCGGCGCGGAATTCGGATCGGAACTCATGAAATCGTTGAACCAGTTGAGGTTAAGGGCAGTTGAGGAGAGCCGTCACTCCAGTCTATCGGCCAGAAATTTCCCCGGGAAGTGCCGGGCGGAAGATGAAAGGGCGAGCGAACGAATTGCTCACGGTCTCGCCGCCTACGGCTTGGCGTGCTCATCATCGGAAATGCCGTTTGTCTGACACTATCCGCAAAACTCGCCATAATTTTGTCATATGCGTTCTTAATGTGCTCAATGATCAGCTGGACCGAACTCTCGACCGCTACAGGACTTTCAACTGGATTGAATTGTCACACGGTTCCGGGGGGTCCCACTTTTTTTTGAGCACAATTGCCCAATTGTGTCGTAGCCAGTTGTCGATTGGGCCGGCAATTCCCGAACGGTTTTGCCCGCACGACGCGACATAATAATTATAATTGCGCGAATTGTGTCACATTTGATAACATCTTTTTTTTTCGCCTCTCAGGCCCCGGACTTCGCCGATCAACTAATTTTGAGACGATTTGATATGTATGTACAGTATGTACTTAACGTGGCCCAAAAGGCAAGGGTCAAAATAATCTTTCTGGCAAATTGTCGTTGGGCGGCAGTTGCTGCGAACTTGCCCTGTCTTAATTTCCTGCGGAATCACCGATGACCCAGTGGCATGCGAGCGATTACAAACGGCACTCCAACCTCCAGCAAATGTCGGCCCAGCGGCAGCTTGCGCTAGTGTACCTGATCGGCGATGAGCGAGTGCTGGATGTTGGCTGTGGCGATGGAAAAATCACCGCTGAGATTGCTAGCCGTGTACCGCGGGGATTTGTTGTTGGTGTCGACCCATCGAGCAATATGATCGCGTTCGCGTCGAGCGAGTTTTCAGGGCCCACGCATGTGAATCTGCATTTCGAAGTCGCAGATGCAAGGCAATTGCCCTTCAAACACGAATTCGATCTTGTAGTTTCATTTAATGCTCTGCACTGGGTACCAGAGCAGGAGATAGCACTGCGCTGCATCCACACCGCCCTTAAGCCGCGGGGTCGGGCAATCCTTAAGTTCGTGCCGCAAGGCCAGCGCAAGTGCCTTGAAGATGTAATCGAAGACGTGCGGCACGAAGTGCGATGGTCAAGTTATTTCGCAGAGTTTCGAATGCCATATGCCCATTTCACCGCCGATGAATATCGTGCGCTCGCGGAGAAGTGTGGCTTTCGTGTTGTCAGCCTGAATGTGGAGGATGGCTCGTGGGATTTTGAAACTCGCGATGGCTTCGCCGGCTTTGCCCGCGCCACGTTCGTGGAATGGACCCGTCGGCTGCCGGAGAGATTATGGGGCGAGTTTATCACCGACGTTCTTGACATCTATCAGTCGATTGCCGCGGACAACCCCTCGGAATTGCACACGTTCAAGTTTTATCAGCTTGTCGCAGAATTGGCGGTCTCGGCAGCGCCATAACTCGACCTGCGAATTGATCTTTCAAGCGCTGGCAAAATTAATGCTGTTAAGTTCGTAGAAGAATTGCCACCACGACAAGACGTCGGCCGTTACTTCGAAACACCAACCTTGTCGGATGCCGTTTTGGCTTTTGTGTCTGGCGCCTGCAGTTCTTTTTGCATCAGCCCGGCAAGTTTGGCCACGTACTGGGTCGTGCTGCGCACAGCTTCGGGGCTGGCGGTGGCGTCCAGCTTTACGCTGTAGAGAATCAGAAAATCGCCTTTTTCAGTACGTTCCACGCTCCACGCGCCCAGCTTGGTTTGGCTGTTTTGCTGGAGCAGCTTCATGAGCATGTCGGGGCGTGGAGCTTGTTTCGAGGTTCCGGCCAACGCCCAAATCTTGCGAACCTCCGCTTTCTCGTAATATTCGACGTCTTTTGCAACGAACACCGATGTTTTTTGATTGCCTTCGCCGAGCTGCAGTTCCAGGTGACCGCTGGGATGCTTAACAAAATCGAGACCGGCGGCAGCTAATACGTCGGTGATTGGCAGCGCAGCCAGTTTCCAGGGTCCGTTCAGGAAATCGCGCACTTCGCTGATATCGACGGCGTAACTCACCAGCCGCGCACTGGGTGAAATGGCTTGCGAAACAGCCACGAGCTCGCCCGCCGAATTCAAAACTGGTCCGCCGCTATCGCCGGTGTTAATCGGCGCCTGTGTTTCTACAACTGTAAAATCGTGCTCGCCAACCGAGGTGCGAAACTGTTTCTTGTAGACCGAGCGAACGGTGCCAGAAGTGTAAACCCAAAGTGCGTCGGTCGAGCCAGGGTTTCCCAGGGAATCGACGGCATCGCCAGGCCCCACGCCCGCGGTCGCCATTTTGATTGCACGAGCAGATTCCGGGAGCCGATCGAGCTGAATTACGCGCCAGGTCACGTTTTCGATCGACCGCTAGCACTTGCCCGCGGATGCCAAGTTTTTGCACATTGTCGACGTAATGATCTCGATCGACTGCCGGCCGTTCGCCTTGGAAATCCGGAAAAAAGATGATTGCCGTTCGTGCTTCCCCAACCACATGGAATGTGGTGACGGCCAGACGTTTTTCGGAATCGATGAGCACGCCTGTTCCGCTGGAAGTCTGCCCGGAAACTTTGCTTAGGATCCAGATCGTGGAGTGCAGTGCATCTTGATAGTTCTTGCTGTCTGCCAGTGCTGGGTGGCACCAATTTACTGCCACTAGCGCGAGGGCTGCACCGAGCGTCATGCCAAACACGCGCCGAGCCGGAGTGGACAATTTCATTACAACACCTTAGCCAAGAAGTGGATGCGCTGAGTTCCGTTCATATTAGCGTGAACTAAGAAGAATTGTTACGTGCGGCCCATGCGATAATCGGGTCGTAGATTTTTCGATACCGCATCGCAAAATCACCTGGTTTACCCAGCCCGTACAACCGGAACGGCATCTATTCTGGGCGGAGTGATAGCACGATTCTAATTCCAACGCTTGTGCCGATTGTTCCGAAGTATTCAGTAAACGACAGGTTGGTGCGCAACCCTTTGCGCCGGTGACTCGACCAATCGGATCTTCTTCTCGGGCGGCATCATGAAGATTTGCATGGCCTTGGCGGTGGCGTTCTGTTTGGCAGTGCGCGGCTTGGCACTGGCGGCCGGCCCGCAAGGCGACATCGAGCATTCGCTGCCGCCGGAATATGCCCTCGCTCAGCAGCCGACGACACCCCAAAATCGCACGCCGGGAACGACTCTGCCACGGCCCACCGTTCCGCCGTCGCGGATCCTGCAACCGGACGCGAATGTGCTAGCGCTCGGCAACAGCGCGATGAATTACACGGGCGTCCCCAGTCGAAGTCCCGGCTATGGTTTAGCGACGACTCAAAACATGATTGGCGACACGCTGGGGGTCGGTTACTTTTTCGTGGTTGAATCGGCCATCGGCGCGAAAGGTAGAATCGCTGGGAATGTGCCGATCGGCGATAGTTCAGTAAAAATATCGGAAGACTGCAGTCCGTTGCCTGTCGATCGCGTGTTCTTCGATTACAACCACTTTCACAACGCACTGCTAACGGCGAATGGCGGCACAATCTCGCTGAATCGATATACATTCGGTTTCGAAAAAACGTTTTACGATGGCAACGCTTCGTTAGAGCTCAAAGCCCCCATCGAGGGCGGATTGAATGAAGTGCAGTTTCTGACCGGATCGACGGCCGACAATGAAGGCACGATTTTTGGCACATTGGCAATAACGCCCAAGGTGTTGCTGTTCAAACGCGACAACTGGGCAATGTCTGGTGGATTGGCGATTGGATTGCCGACGTCGCCCGATGCGGAATTAAATTCGTCGCCAAACACCACGTTTCGAGTGTTCGATGACTCGGTGCACCTGGCGCCATTTCTCGGGTTGTTGCTGCAGCCGAATGACCACTGGTTTTCCATCAGCTATTTGCAACTCGATTTCGACGCTAACGGCAATCGCGTGACTTCGGATGCAATCCCCGAGGGGCGACTGCGCGATCCAACGCTGATGTACGTCGACTGCTCTGTGGGCTACTGGCTGTTCTATGATCCACCGTCGCAGTCCGGCGGGCAGTACCTGACGGGGGTGGCGCCGATTGTCGAATTGCACTACACCACGACCCTGCAGAATGC
The DNA here is from genome assembly GCA_963773875.1 of Pirellulales bacterium. Classification (GTDB taxonomy): domain Bacteria; phylum Planctomycetota; class Planctomycetia; order Pirellulales; family JADZDJ01; genus CAVTYH01. The sequence continues at coordinate 58,470 of CAVZCV010000021.1, read as the reverse complement.
TGAGGGCGTCGGAACGATTATCCGACCGGCAAGCCCCCGGGTGGATGTTTTGAACATCACCGGCGGTCTATTCTTTAAGATCGGACCTACCGCCGGGCTTACCGTCGGCGCCGTAGCCCCTTTGCGAACACGGCCCAGCGACAAGGAATTTGACGCCGAAGTTCTGGTACAATTTAATCGGTGGTTTTAATTGGCGTTTTCAAATGGTCCGACCGTTCCGATGGGACGTTCGGCAACGTTCCGGTGATGCAGTTGGATGTCTCAGAAGCCTGGCAAAGATCCGCAGCACGGCTTGGATTCCACCGGCACGGTACGCTTAGATCGAAGCAAAGTCGATCCGGATGAGACGCTGCTCGCGCCGACCGAAGCAACAGCGGCCCCCGCTAACCCAGCTGTTGATCAAACACTGCCATTGCCGCCCAGCATCGCCCAGCCTGCGATAAATCGGTCCGCGGCTGGACCAACTCAATCGTCAACGGCTCCCCAATTGCAGAGTTCCGGCACGCGATTTCGCCATTTGCGCGCTGGCGCGAAGGCGGGCTGGGCAAGGTTTACATCGCGCTCGATGAAGAGCTGCATCGCGAAGTGGCACTCAAAGAAATCAAACCGCAACATGCAGGCAATAAGAACAGCCAACAGCGATTTCTCGTCGAAGGGGAAGTCACCGGCTCGCTCGAGCATCCAGGCATTGTGCCTGTCTACGGCATGGGCCGCTACACCGATGGCCGGCCATATTACGCCATGCGATTCGTGCATGGCGAAAGTTTGGAAGAAGCGATCGATCAATTTCATCACCCGCGAGCCGTCCGACCGGAAAAAACAGCGCTTGATGTCGGGCCTGATGATGCAACCATTGAAGCTTCGGCACATGCAGCCGCATCTCCAAATGACAACGACGTAAGATCTGACAACGGAAAACTGACGACGGACCAGGCCAGCCAGCGCTCTCTGGCTTTTCGCGAGCTTTTGAGCCGATTTATCGCCGTTTGTAACGCGATCGCCTATGCCCACAGCCGCGGCGTGCTGCATCGCGACTTGAAGCCGGGAAATATCCTGCTGGCCAAGTTCGGCGAAACGCTGGTGGTTGATTGGGGTCTGGCGAAAGTTGCGGGGCAAACCGATGACATCGATCCTTTGGCGGACGCCGATCGGCTCGAACTGCAATCGGGCACCGGCTCCGCGCCCACCCGATTTGGCTCCGTCATTGGCACGCCAGCATACATGAGCCCCGAGCAAGCGGAAGGTCGCACCGATTTAATGGGGCCGGCCAGCGATATCTATAGTCTTGGCGCCACGCTATACGCCTTACTGACAGGGCGCAGTCCATTTATGGATCCGCGCCTGGATCAGGTTCTGGCCAATGTGCGCGCCGGTCGATTTCCGCGCCCCCGGCAAGTGAATCCGGAGGTGCCGCGTCCGTTAGAAGCGGTTTGCCTCAAAGCCATGTCGTTACGGCTGGTGGACCGCTATCAGTCTGCAACAGTGCTGGCTGACGATTTGGAGCACTGGCTCGCCGATGAGCCGGTATCGGCATACCCAGAACCCGGTTTAAAGCGCGCCGCCCGGTGGGTACGGCGGCACAAATCGGCGGCTCTGTCGACAGCGATTGGATTGTTGCTGCTTACAGTCATCGCAATAACAGCTGCAGTGCTGGTCAATCGCCAACGAGTGATTGCCGATGAAGCCCGAAGGAGCGCAGACATTGCTTTTCGGCAAGCTCGCGATGCGGTAGACGATTTGTTTACCGATGTCAGCGAAGATTCGCTCCTGAATTCACCGGGCATGCAGGGGCTGCGGCGCAGCCTGCTTGAAAAAACGCTCAGATACTATGAACAATTTCTCGCGCAGCGGACGGATGATCCGAGCTTGAAAGAAGAACTCGCCGCCACTCACTTTCGAGCCGGCCGAATTATCGACGACCTGCAATCACCCGAGAAGGCGGTGCCATATTTTGAAACGGCGCGCGATATACAAACTCGTTTGCTGGCTGAATCGCCGCAGGATCCCAGGCGAATTCATGCGCTCGGCGATACGGAAAATGCGCTCGGCCGAAGCTTGCACCGCGGCCAGCATTTTGAAGCCGCGCTGGAGGAATATCGGAAGGCACGCGAGCTCCGGCAGCAACTCGTTGAGCGCCAGCCGTCCGATCAGGAATACTTGCGTTCGCTAGCCAGCAGTGTCATGAACATCGGAATTGCGGAAAAGGACCTGGGCCGGCTCGACGCTGCACTTGCCGATCTTCAAGCAGCACAACAGTTGCGGGAAAAACAACTGGGTGTGCAAGAGTCTTTCAAGCTGCGGCGCGATCTGGCCATGGGCCTCTATAATTTGGGAATTCTGGAGCTGAAACGTGATAAATCGGAACAGGCACTTCAATATTTCTCCGACGCCAGCGCTGCGTTTGAACAACTGCAAAGCGCAGATCCGCGCGATTTGACCATCTCGAACTTGCTTGGAATTTGCTATCGAATCTCGGCGGAGTCGCTCGCTAAGAATGGAAAGCCGGCCGAAGCAGCGGAGCTGTTTCAAAAATCGTGCGACGTCTTTACCCACCTGGTTGATCGGAATCCTGAAGTCGGTGAATACCGAGCCGCGCTGGCACGCGTTTACATGAACATGGCGCCGGGACAAGAACTGGCCGCCGCCAAAACGACGCTGGAGCAATCGCAGCAATTGCTCGACGGACTGATCGAGCAATATCCGCTCAATCCGCAGTTCAAGGCGGACCAAGCGGCAACCATCCGCGAGCTGGGCATTGTGCAAATGCAATTGGGCGATCTTGACCGCGGCCGCCAAAATCTGGAGTCGTCGGTCGAGGCGCTTGAGAAGCTACACGCTGAGTTTCCAGGCAATGAAGATTTTAACCAGCAGCTTCAACGCAGCCGTGAAAAGCTCAGAGAGGCTTCCCTGGGTATACCCACGCAAACCGCTTAGTTGCGCTGCCTTACTTCGTGGCCGAAAGCCTCGATAGATTTCCAGGGTTACGCAAAACATGTTACAATGAATGCCTGCCGGTTGATCCCTCCTTTGGTTGCCATCCAGGCGGCTTGCTGAAGATGAGCATCGTGCGGCGAATTGCGAAATCACTCTGCCTCATAAGCGCCAGCTTGGTTTCTCTGGCATTGGCCGCTGCCGACGAGCCGAAGACCGAAGCTGAATCGCAAACGCAAGTCGAGCCCCGGACGGGAGAACAAATCTATCAATCGATGTGCGTGAAGTGTCACGGCATCGGCGGCGTGGGCACCAAAGCCAATCATCCCGATCCGCTCATCGGCGATAAATCGGTGCTGGAATTGGCCCGGCTGATCGAGAAAACGATGCCTGAGGACGAACCCGGCACATGCACCAGCGACGACGCTCAGAAAGTCGCCGTATACATTCACGACGCGTTTTATTCGCCCGCGGCGCGAATGCGAAACAAGCCTGCCCGCATCGAACTTTCGCGACTCACGGTGCGGCAATATCAAAACGCGGTCACCGATTTGATCGGCAGTTTCCGTGACGACAGCAAATGGACCAACGATCGCGGACTCAAAGGCGAATACTTCAAAGGCCGTAATTTTCGCGACGACCAGCGGGCATTCGATCGCATTGACCCGACGGTTAGCTTCGATTTCGGCGACGTTGGCCCGCAGGAAGATGGCCACGAATCCGATAAGTTCGATCCGAGGCAATTCTCGATCCGCTGGCAAGGCTCGCTGCTCGCACCCGAATCCGGCGACTATGAATTCATCGTGAAGACGGAGCATGCCGTGAGATTGTGGATCAACGACTTGCGCCAGCCGCAACCGTTAATCGATGCCTGGGTCAAGTCGGGCGATGACACAGAGTATCGTGGGTCGCTGCACTTGCTCGGTGGCCGTGTGTATCCCGTTCGTCTGGAGTTCTCTAAAGCGAAGCAAGGCGTCGACGATTCCGACAAGCAAAAAGACAAGAAGCCGCCGGCCGTCAAAGCATCGATTGATCTTCAGTGGAAGTTGCCGCATCAGATAGCGGAAACCATTCCTGCAAGGTGTCTGTGCCGGCAGCGTACTGCGGAACTATTCGTGGTGCAAACACCGTTTCCGCCGGATGACCGCAGCGTCGGCTACGAACGTGGCACATCGATTTCGAAAGCCTGGGATCAGGCTACGACCGATGCCGCAATTGAAACTGCCGATTTTGTGGCGAACCGGATCAACGAACTGGCTGGCACGAAAGACGGCGACGTGGATCGCGAGGATAAAGTCAAGAAATTCTGCAGCCGTTTTGCCGACCGCGCGTTCCGGCGTCCCCTTTCAGATGAATTGAAAACGCGCTATGTCGACCGTCAATTCGGGCAAACGGGCGATAAAGAGACTTCCCTCAAGCGCATTGTGCTGTTGGTCCTGAAATCGCCACGGTTCTTATATCGGGAAATCGGCGATGCAGAATCGAAAGCGACGCAATACGAGATCGCGGCCCGGCTCTCTTTCGGACTGTGGGATTCGCTACCCGATAAAGAGCTGCTGCGTGCCGCTGGCGCGAACCAGCTGTCCACGCGCGAACAAGTCGCCAAACAGGCCCAGCGGATGTTGCCCGATCTGCGCACGCACGCTAAGCTGGGGGAATTTTTCTGGCAGTGGCTCAAGGCCGATGAATCTCCAGATTTATCGAAAGACGCCAAGGCATATCCCGACTTCACGCCCATGATTGCCAGCGATTTGCGCACGTCGATGGGCCTGTTCATCGATGATGTGGTTTGGAGCCCATCATCCGATTTTCGCGAACTGTTTCTCGCGCGGCCGGTGCCGATGAATGGACGACTAGCAAAGTACTATGGGCTTGAACTGCCACTCGACGCGCCGTTTCAAGATTTGCCGCTCGATCCCGATCATCGTTCCGGCGTGCTCACGCATCCGTATTTGCTGGCGGCATTCGCGCACGCCAACGACACCTCGCCGATTCGCCGCGGTGTGTTTATCTCGCGCAATCTGCTGGGCCGCGCCCTCAAGCCGCCGCCAGAAGCATTCGTTCCGCTGCCGGCGGAAGCGCATGCCAATCTAACCACCCGCGAGCGCACCGCGCTGCAAACGCAACCGCAGGCGTGCATGATTTGCCACAGCACTATCAATCCGCTAGGTTTTACTCTGGAGCAGTTCGATGCCGCCGGCCGTTACCGTACTGAAGAAAATGGCAAGCCGATCGATGCCAGCGGCACTTATGAAACACGCGGCGGCGATTTGCAGCAGTTCAAAAGCGTGTGCGATTTGGCCAAGTTTCTGGCGGAAAGTGACGAGACACACGCCGCCTTCGTTGAGCAGTTATTCCACAACTTGATCAAACAACCGGTCCGTGCATATGGCGAAAACCGGCTAAATGAATTGGTCAAATCGTTCAAAGAGAGCCAGTTCAATATCCAGAAGTTAACGTGCGAGATTGTCACCGGCGCGGCAATGCATGAGAACATCCTGGGGAAATAGACGGGGGTAATAATGTCGCAATTCAATAATCGTCGCGAATTCCTTCGCCGCATGGGAATCAGCGCAGGCGCGGTTCCGTTCATTCTGAATTTGCCAAGCCTGTGCTTTGCCAACCAGGAAGCGCGTAAACGCAGGCTCGTAATCATCTTCAGCCCTAACGGCATCGTGCCGAACACGTTCTGGCCCGATGAAGAAGGCGAAGAGTTCACGCTAAAGGAAAGTCTCTCGCCGCTCGAACCGTTCAAAGATCAAACACTCATCTTGCACGGCGTGTGCGATAAAGTGCGCGGCGATGGCGACAATCACATGCGCGGCATCGGCTGTTTATTGACCGGCAGCGAGCTATTTCCCGGCAACATCCAGGGTGGTTCGGATACGCCCGCTGGCTGGGCCAGCGGGCTGTCGATCGACCAGGAAATCAAGAACTATCTACAGGCATCGCCAGAAACACGCACGCGCTTCGGCTCGTTGGAATTCGGCGTATTGGTGCCCGACCACGCTGATACTTGGACCCGCATGGTCTACACCGGGCCGAACAAGCCGGTCGCGCCGATCGATAATCCGTATCAGATGTTCCAGAAACTTTATGGACGGATGAAAGACCAGGAAAGTTTGCGCAGCGTGCTAGACGATTTGGAAGACGATTTCAAAAAGATCGGCGCCGCCGTCAACGCGGAAGATCGTCAGTTGCTCGAAGAGCACACTTCGATGGTTCGCGAGCTGGAGCAAGAACTTCGCCAATCGAATACTCCCAATGTCGGCCATGCTGTGCCGCAGCTCGATCCAGGCGTAAAAACCGAGAACGACAACATGCCGCGCATCACGAAAATGCAAATCGAACTCATGGTTAACAGCTTCGCCGCCGATTTTTCCCGCATCGCGACGCTGCAAATTACCAACTCGGTGGGTCAGGCCAAAATGCACTGGCTCGGCATTGATGAAGGCCATCACGAGCTTTCACACCACGAAGACAGCAAGACCGAATCGCAAAACAAACTCACGAAAATCAATCACTGGTATTGCGATCAGCTCGCATATCTTGCCCGGCGGCTGGAAGAAACTCCGGAACCTGGCGGCAGTGGCAGCCTGCTCGATAACACAACCCTCATCTGGACCAACGAGCTGGGCAAAGGCAACAGCCACACGCTCGATAACATTCCGTTTGTGCTCGTCGGCGGCGGCCTCGATTTCAAAATGGGCCGTTTGCTCAAGTACAAAAAAGTGCCGCACAACCGCCTGTGGCTCTCGGTGGCCCAGGCTTTCGGCCACGAACTCAAACGCTTCGGCAATCCCGATTTCTGCGGCGATGGCCCGCTGACGGGCCTGAGCTAACCTTGGTCGGCGAAATCAGAAAGTCAGAGCTACTACCACATCACAACGAACGCGATGCGGCCAATTGCTGCTCTTGTGCGCATTCTATGTCATGCCATCTGTGTCGCTGTGATGAACTTTAAAATATTTATCGCGATGTTACAACTAAGAGTCTTCTGAGCTTTACATCGAACTTAGCTAAGCTCAATCCGCACCGTTTGCACGCCGTTTTGCACGGCGATATCGATCACGCGTGGTCCCGGTGGCTGCTCGAGAAAGCTGATTTCGCCGTTGCGCTCTTTGTAGGCTTCGCGCACTTTTTTGAGATCGTCGATGCTCTTCAACCGCATTTGCTCAAATAAATCGTGATCGGAGATGTGCGAAGTTCGCATACTTGCAGCGAGCATCTTTCCGTCCTTTACGATCAGCCGTGAATGGCCTTTGATCAAGTCGCCAAAGGCATGTGAGCGGCAAGCGATTGCGGTTAGTACCCAGTGGCAGGCGATCATGACAGCCGATGCCATTGCGGTGCCGGACATCGACGCGTGCCCGGTCACTCCGCGGCTAAGCAACGACCCGAGGATAAATCCCAACAGAACATCGAGCGTCGTCGTGCGGCTCATGATACGGCTTTTGCCGATCCGCACGAGAAAGACGCCAATGACGTAAACCACGAGCGCTCGCGCGGCCACTTGATGAATCGCGAGTTGCTCCGGTGGATAGTCGCCGCCAAATATCGTTTCCAGCACCGAGCCAATGTCTTCCAGTGAGCTGGCGGCGATCAACATGTTTGCCTCGGAAGGTTAATTAGGACTGTTAGCGTGCAATCGACTTTTGCACAGGTCACAGCGCATGCTTGGGGCCGCGCTTGCCGAGCACGTTCAATTGGCTGTCGCTCATTCGATGCTAAGCGATAAAGAACTGCCCAATCTCATCAATTTAAATTGTCGTACATTTCGTCGATGGCTTGCAAATCGCGAGAATTGTATGCTTCTTCTGCGACGTATCTTTTCGCGTGCATGACTTTCGCTTTCTTCTGGGGCATCTTAGGATCCTTGCACAGGCAGATTTCGAGTAAATTTTGAGGAGCAGCCGGTATGCCGAATCTAAGGCGAAACTCCGCGACCATCGCGGCGAATAGTGCCCGCAACTCCTGGACTTAATCCTCGATGGCTTCCAACTACGATGTCATCGTTATCGGCGCCGGCGGAGTAGGAAGTGCCGCGTTTTACCATCTGGCCAAGCGCGGTGTCAAAGCTCTCGCTCTGGATCGGTTCCCGCCGGGGCACGATCGCGGCAGTTCGCATGGCCGCACTCGCATTATTCGCCAGGCGTATTTCGAGCATCCCGATTACGTGCCGTTGCTGTTGCGAGCATACGAACTGTGGCAGGAGCTTTCCCAGCGCTGCGGCAAGCAGCTTTATCATGAAATTGGACTTTTGCAACTGGGCCTGGAGTCCGGCCATGTCGTACGCGGCGTGCTTGAATCGGCGCACCGCCACAATCTGCAAGTCGATCATTTAACTGGCAGCGAAGCCGCGGCGCTGTTTCCGGCGTTTCGAATTGCATCTGACTGGCAAGCCGTGTTCGAGCCGCGAGCTGGATACCTGGATGTGGAAGACTGCGTGCTCGCGCATCTTGCGAGAAGCCCAAAAATTGGGCGCGGAGTTGCAAACGGATATTACCGTGCAAGGATGGCAGGCCACCGGCAAAGCCGTGCTAGTTGACAGCGACGCTGGCCAGTTCCAAGCTGCGAAACTCGTCATTGCCGGAGGCGCGTGGAGCAGTTCATTGCTGGCTGATCTTGGTATTCCACTTGAAGTTCGCAGAAAGTTCACGCTTTGGTACCCGACTGTTTATGATCTGATGCGTGCTGACCGCGGCTGTCCCGTATTCCTGTTCGAAACCGCGATCGGTGTTTTCTATGGTGTCCCTGTCATCGACGATTGGGGTGTGAAATTCGCCCGACACGATGGCGGCGAATTGGTATCCGATCCGCTCTTGGTAGATCGCAACGTGAGCCCAGAAGAAGCTTGGGAACTGGGCTTGATTGCCAGAACGTTTCTGCCGTATGCGGACCGCAAGCCCAATCATCAAAGCGTGTGTATGTACACAATGTCGCCCGATGAAAACTTTATCGTCGACGTGCATCCGCTGCATACTCAAGTCTGCTTTGCGACTGGCCTCTCCGGCCACGGTTTCAAGTTCACCTGCGTGCTTGGCGAGGCACTGGCGGATTTGGCGATCGGCAGTAAAACCAGCCTGCCAATTGGCTTTCTCAAATGTAATAGGTTTGGTCTCGTCGATTGATTGGATTGGGTGTCTTGCACGTAGAGCCCACTTATCCCGCATGCTCCCTGGATCAACGGTTGAACCTTGAGCGGTTGACTCCCTGCCAAAGTCGGGAAGAATGACGGGCGAAGACGCGTGAGTGCCGGTTGATTCCATTTCACAGCCAATCGCGGGGTGCCATCATGGCCGATAAGAAAGCGACGCCGGATTATCCGATTCTCGATTTGCTCAGCAAACGCTGGAGCCCGTACGTATTCGCTGATAAACCTGTCTCGCACGAGGATCTCTGTTCGATGTTCGAAGCGGCTCGTTGGGCGCCCTCGTCATATAACGAACAGCCGTGGAGTTACATCGTTGCCACGAAAGAGCAGCTGCAAGAGTTCGAGCGCATACTGTCGTGTCTCGTGGAAGGCAATCAGGTTTGGGCGAAAGCCGTACCGGTGCTCGCACTCGGCGTGACGACGTTGAAGTTCAAGCTCAATGGCAAAGATAACCGCGCCGCAGTGCACGATTTGGGTCTTGCATCGAGCGACCTCGTTACCGAGGCCACTGCTCGCGGACTGCACGTGCATCAGATGATCGGCATTTTGCCCGACAAGGCACGTGAGACGTATCAGATTCCCGACGACAGCGAAGCATGGACGGGGATCGCCATCGGATATCTTGGCGATTCGAACCAGTTACCCGATGCACTTAAAAAACGCGACTTTGCACCACGACAGCGCAAAACGCTGAAGGAGTTCGTGTTCACCGGCAAGTGGGGCACGCCGAGCCCAATCCTTCTGAAATAGCTTTCATTCCAAGCATCGCCCGATTATGTCGATTGTGACGTCTCCACCACCATCCAGCTGGCGACGAATTGTACGCGGAATAGCGACTCTTCGCGCGACGCCTTAATTCGAACAGGCCGCATCGTGGGCAAGCTATAAAGCTTTGGGGACGATTGCGCGGCTCCGCACTGCGCGCTCATGCGAAAAGCGAAATTAATCAAGCGATCGCCACATGAATAGTCTTGATCTGAACACCGCGACGTGCAACCGCCGCATCTTGGTAGTGGACGATAACGAAGCCATCCACGAGGACTTTCGCAAAATACTTAACCCGGTAGGCGAGGCTGCGTCCGATCTATCACGATTGAGTGCGGACTTGTTCGGCGAAGCGGCTGCCCCACAAACACCGCTCGGCTACAGAATCGATTCCGCATATCAAGGCCAGCAAGCGTTGGAAATGGTGCGCCGTGCGGCCGAGCACGGTGAGCCCTACGCATTGGCATTTGTCGATGTGCGTATGCCACCGGGCTGGGACGGCATCAAAACCATTGAGCAAATTTGGGCGGAATATCCCGAGCTGCAAGTCGTCATTTGCACGGCCTACTCCGATTATTCTTGGGACGATGTGCTGACGAAATTTGGCGAGTCGGACCGACTGTTGATCCTCAAAAAGCCGTTCGACAACATCGAAGTGCGCCAGCTTGCCTCGGCGCTCACCGCCAAGTGGATGGCCGAACATCATGCGCGCCTGCAACTTTCCGATGTGGAAAAAATTGTGGAAGAGCGCACCAATGAGCTCTTGCGCATCAGCGAGGAATTGCGCGAAGCGAAAGTTGCTGCAGAAGCCGCAAGTCGTTCCAAAAGCGAATTTCTGGCCAACATGAGTCATGAAATTCGCACGCCCATCAACGGCATCATCGGCATGACAGAGCTGACGATGGATACGCAACTCGATTCGCAGCAGCGCGATTATCTCGAAACGGTTAAAGCCTGTTCCGACCTGTTGCTAGCGGTCATTAATGACATTCTCGATTTTTCGAAAATTGAAGCGGGCAAGCTCAGCCTGGATGCCACGCCGTTTAATCTCAGTGAAACGCTGGGAGACACCATCAAGACGCTCGGACTGCGGGCACATCAAAAAGGCTTGGAACTTACCTGCCATGTTCCGGGAAACGTTCCGGAGAACTTGTGTGGCGATTCCATTCGTCTCAGGCAGGTGGTCACGAATCTGGTCGGTAATGCGATCAAATTCACGGAGCACGGCGAAGTGGTGTTGCGTGTGGAAGCGGAATCCCAAACCGATGACGAAGCCACGTTGCGATTTGCCGTTCGTGATACGGGCATTGGCGTGCCAGAGAGCAAACGCCACCAAATTTTCCGCGCGTTCGAGCAGGCAGATACTTCGACCACCCGTATTTATGGCGGCACTGGCCTGGGATTGGCGATTTCGAGCAGCATCGTGGAAATGATGCGTGGACGGATGTGGCTGGAGAGCGAAGTGGGCATTGGCAGCACGTTTTATTTCACAGCGCAGTTTGAAGTGGCGAAATATCTTGAGCCGCAGTTGCAGTCGCCGGCGACTCATCCGCGGCTCCGCGGCTTAAAAGTGCTCATTGTCGACGACAACGCTACAAACCGGCAAATCCTCGAAGAAAATCTACGGAACTGGCAAATGCAACCAGTAGGAGTCGACGGCGGTGCGGCAGCTTTGGCAGAACTGAAGGCCGCTTATGGCCGCGGCGAAGCCTTCCCGCTTATTTTGCTCGACGCGCAAATGCCCGGCATGGATGGCTTCACGTTGGCCGAGCAAATCAAGGCTGATCCGCGCTTTGCCGCAGCGACGCTCATGATGTTGTCTTCCGCAGGACGCTACTCGGATCACGAGCGCTGCCGGACCATCGGCGTTACGACGTATCTCACTAAACCGATCAAGCAATCGGAGCTTTTCAAGGGCATTGTTACGGCGCTTGAGCTCGGTGGTACTTCCGCCAATGAAAAGTGCATAACGCGGCAAATTGCAGCGAAAACCTCGGTTTGCGCAGCGGGACGATCGTTGCGGATCTTACTGGCGGAAGACAATCCGGTGAATCAGCGTGTGGCCGTCGGCATGCTGGAAAAGCGTGGACATAAAGTTCACGCTGTCGATAACGGCTGCGAGGTACTGCAGGCGATGGCCGAAGAAACATTCGACCTGATATTGATGGATGTGCAAATGCCGCTGATGGACGGCTTCGCCGCAACCGCCAACATTCGCAAAAACGAACTGGGAACTGGTCGACATTTGCCAATTATCGCGCTCACGGCTCGCGCTATGACAGCCGATCGAGAGAGCTGTTTGCAATCGGGCATGGACGATTATGTCACGAAGCCAATCGATCCGGAACAGCTCACAACAGCGATTGAGCGCACATTGCCGATGATCCCGGCGACTGATCAGCCTTCCCACGCAAAAAGAAAATCGGATGAGCCGACGTTTTCATCCGACGAAGACGTTTTGAACCTTGACGAACTCCGGCAGAGAGTGGAAGGCGACATGGAACTACTGGACGAAATAATCGACTTGTTTCTGGAGTCGTCGCCGAAGTTAATGCAACAACTCGAAGCGGCGGTAGCAGACCACGATTTGAAACTTGCCAAAACGACAGCCCATACGCTAAAGGGCGCACTGCAAACCATTGCGGCAGCGCCGCGGCGACCGCTGCATTCCAGTTGGAACGAATTGCGGTCGATGCCGATTCGGCGAGCGCGGCAAGATCGCTCGAGGCTTTGCAAAGCGAATATCGTCGCATCGAACGATTTCTCAACGAGCAGGCGGCGTTGCCGGTCGGTTAGATCGCTTCTCTCGCTCTCTTGCTGGCCAAAGAATTGCAACCTTCGCACCGCGGCGGTACTATCAACAATCGGTTCGGGCGACTTCTAAATCGCCGCTGCGGAAGACATCCGAACTTCACTTGCCAGCGACGGACCGAACGCAATCGATGGGAGGATTGCCATGCAACGAGGCTCGCAGTTCAATCGCCGCGAAATGCTGAAACGAAGTGCCCACATGGCGGGTGCGGCAGCCTTGCCCACCATTCTGCCGACTTCGGTCTTTGGCAAAGACGGAGCTTCGCCGCCGAGCGATCGCATTGTGGTTGGCTGCATTGGTGTCGGCCGGCAAGGCACCGCCGATATGAAGCAATTCCTGAGTAAGCCTGAAGCCCGCGTGGTGGCCACATGCGATGTGAACAAGATGAATCTCGCCTGGGCCACCGAGCTCGTGAATGCGAAATACGGCAATCGGGATTGCAAAGAGTACACCGATTTTCGCGAACTGCTCGCGCACGACGACATCGACGCTGTGCTCATCGCAACGCCGCAACACTGGCACGTGCCGATTGCCATTGCTGCTGCAAAGGCCGGCAAAGATATGTATTGCGAAAAACCATTGAGCATGGCGATGACCTGGAATTGGGAACTGCAAAAGGTCATCCGCCGCTACAACGTCGTCTTTCAATTCGGCACGCAGCAGCGCTCCGATGCGCACTTTCAGCACGCATGCAAATTGGTGCGCGACGGCAATCTCGGAAAAATCACCGATATCAAAATCTGGTGCCCGAATCGCAACACGCTGAATCTGCCATTGCGCAAAGAGCGAGTGCCGGAGTGGCTTGATCATGAGATGTGGCTAGGCCCGGCGCTTTGGGCGCCGTACGGCGAACGGCCCGACACGGGCGTGCGATCGGACCGCAGCCTGGGCATGATCAGCGAATGGGGCGTGCATATGCTCGACATCATTCACATGGCCGGGCAACATCAACCGGAAACTGGCCTGGAGATTGAAGGCGCTGGCCAGTGGTCGACCGGTGGCGGATGGGACGATTGTCCAATCGATTACGATATCAAAATGCGGTACGGCAACGGAATGACCGTGGAGTTCAAAAGCGAGAGCATATTGCCTGGCTTCTGGAAATCTCGATATCTGAAAGACCCGAATCGCGAGCGTGTGTGGGGGCACGGCATCGTATTCGAGGGCACGAAGGGCTGGGTGCATGTCGATCGCGAGAGCATCAATGCGAGCCCTGCGAAATTGATTGAAAAGCCCATCGAGGGGGCGCAGGCCTCGTCGGGCAGCCTCCACGTTCAAAACTTTCTGGATTGCGTGAAGAGCCGCAAGGATCCCGTGGCCGGCATCGACGGCGCGGTCGAGGCCGATTTGCTTTCGCACCTTTCATATATCGCTGTGGAGACCGGACAGCAATTGAAATGGGACGCGAAAAGTCGGCGGTTCTCGAACGACGAGATGGCGAACCGAATGCTTACGCGATCGCTTCGCAGTCCTTGGCATATATGAAGAGTCCGCATTCGAAGATTTGAAATCTGGCATGGCGAATTTTTCGAGATTTAGAACTTGAGAACTGAATTCTAGAGGTCTTCTGTGGACGACAAATTCAAAGCCGTACAGTCGTACGACTGGGGTCAAAGTCGCGTGCCCTTGTTGGCAATCGATCGCCAGATTCGCGATGTTTATGGTCATCCGGAACATCTTGCGAAAGTCGAAGAGAGTTTGCTCGAAGTGCTGAACTCCGACGCTTCGCTGGGGGCAAAGCGATTCGTGTGCCAGAAGCTCAGCGTGATTGGCAGCGAGAAATCAGTGCCTGTGCTCGCCGTTATGCTCACCAATGCCGACACGTCCGATATGGCCCGTTACGCCTTGGAGCGAATTCCAGCAGATTCTGTCGACAAAGCGTTCCGCGGGGCGCTCGATAGCACATCGGGCAAGATCAAAGCCGGCATTATCGATTCGATCGCCATGCGCAAGAATTGCGAAGCGATTTCCAAGCTCGCCGAATTGCTTTCCGCGAGCGATTCGCAAATCGCATCCGCCGCAGCGTGGGCGCTCGGCGAAATCGGCGCTTCGGCTGCCGTCGAACAGCTCGCGAAAATGAAGGATATTGCCAAGGGCGAAGTGCGAGCGGCAATTCAACATTCCATTCTCGCTTCCGCGGAGCGACTGGCGGCGGAGGGCAATAAATCGCAAGCGGCATCGATCTACAGCGATTTATCAAACGACGACGCTCCAGATGCCATTCGCCATGCCGCGCAGCATGCGTTGCAGACTACAACAACCAGTGTGATTCGACGAACCTAAACCATCGAACCAAATCGACAACGAACATGATGAAACCGGAACGAGTCCTCGCGCTTCTTGCCTTACTGGTTGGATGCATCGCGCCGCATGCCACGGCCGCCGACGATGACAACGATTCGGTCCGCTTTTCAAAAAAATATCTCTTCGCCGGGCCGTATGAAGAGTGCGCCGTGGGCGATTTGAACAAAGATGGTCAGCTCGACATCGTGTATGGTCCCTATTGGCTCGAGGGGCCAAATTGGACGCCGCATGCCTATCGTCCAAATCACATTTCAAGCGATTTCATTCGCACCAATAGTTGTTTCATTTACGACCTGGACGGCGACGGCTGGCCCGACATCGTCTGCGGTGGCTGGAATGAAGACGGAATTTATTGGTATCGCAATCCTGGCAAGAGCGCGACCGAAAAAGGCACGCCCTGGACAATACACGATGGGTGGGAGAAGCATCTCTTGGCGAAGACGCGCGGCACGATGGAAATGTTTGCCATGCACGATTTCGATGGCGACGGTCTGCCGGAGCTGTACTCCGCGAATTATCGCAAGGAGTTGCCGCTAGAGATTTGGCGTTTCAAGAGAGACAGCGATGGTCAGTGGATGCTCGATCCGTTCGTGCTCGGACCGGATGGCGGCGGACATGGCTTTGCCTTCGGCGACGTTAATGGCGACGGCCTTGAGGACGTGTTGTGCGAAGTCGGCTGGTACGAACGTCCCAAGGGTGACCCGTTTGCGCGCTCTTGGCGATTGCACAAAGAGACCGCGCTGCCGCATCCAAGCTGCCCCTTCGCGGTCAAGGATGTGAACAAGGATGGCCGGCTCGATATCATCTTCGGTCGCGGGCACGATTTCGGCCTGTTCTGGTGGGAACAGCAAACGCCGCTCGCCGACGGCACCACGAGTTGGAAGAAATACACGATCGACGATACCTGGTCGCAAGCTCATTGCTTGACGCTGGCCGACATCGATGGCGATGGCCAGGAAGATCTAGTCGCCGGCAAATGTGCGTGGGCTCACAACACGGGCGATCCCGGAGTCAACGATCCGCCGGGCGTTTACTATTACACCTGGAGCCAAGCGGACGGCAAATTCACAAAGCACACCATTGCCGCGCCGGGCGAAGGCGTGTCGCTTGGACGCGAGATTGCAGTCGTCGATATCAATGGCGATGGCACACTCGATATTGTCGCTCCCAGCAAACTTGGGCTGTGGCTCTTGACGAACGAAGGTCGGCGTGCGTCGGGTAAAGCGGTGACGAGGAAATAACGCGATTTGCCTTGGTGCATATTTTACTTTGAAACAGGGAACAAATTCGAAGTCGAGGCACTTATGCGTTATCTCGTCAGAGCCCGAATCAAGCCCGGCCGTGAAGCATCGTCGATTCTCATTTACTGCGTCGAGCCAGTAATCGACTGGCTACTCATCGGCACGGTAGGTGGTGTGAACCGGTTCCAAGCGTTGCCGTTGTAATACATCCAATAGTTACCCGGCGTCCAATACCACCACTGGCCGTTCTGATTGACCATACGCCAGTTGTTGGCAGCGTTCGTGTTGGTGCTGTTGGGCATCGCCTGATTTCCATTATTGGCGCCAGTAATCCGACCATTCACCGAGCCAAGAGCGTTTGCGCCCGCACCCGGAGCGACGTTCCCATTGCCGACACCGTTGCTGCTGCCGACGTTTCCATTATTGCCGGTCGGCGCGTTCATGCTTCCCGTCATCATGCCGTTGGAAGATCCCAAAGCTGCATTCGGATTGCCGTTCGGCCCGACGTTTCCGTTGGCGCCATTACTCCCGCCGACATTGCCATTAACTGTGCCCCCGCCGCCCGATAAGTCGCCGCCATTGCCGACATTTGAATTGGGAAGCGGCGTGCCAGTGGCGGTTGCAGTATTGCCGCCGGTTGCGACACCCGTACCCCTTCCACTAATCGTGGATCCAGCGCCAAATGAACCAGTCGTCGAGCCATTCATGCCGGCAGAAGCGCCACCCGCGGCGGTTCCCCCACCGGTCGCGGCGGGAGCCAAACTGCCGTTAGGGCTGGCCATTGCACCAGCGTCGGGCAATGTAGTTTGATTGGTCCCGAAAGCGCCGCGGTTGCCGGGAAATCCGGCACGTCCTCCCGCTGCGGCGCTGATACCCGTCCCCGGTATTGTGGGCGTTCGACCAAGGCCATTTGCTCCGGCCATACCTTGTCCGGTCGCTGCAGCCGATGGGTTTTGCGGGGAAGCCGCCGATCCAACGCCTCCAGTTCCAGGCGGATCCACAGGCAACCCATTCGCTCGTGCTACACCGCTGCCTGTTGCACTTGCACCGGTGCCGCCCGTGCCATTAATTCCTGCGCCACCAGCACCCGCGCCGCTGACACCGGCACCTGCGCCGCTAGCTCCAGCGCCCGTGCCGCCTGCGCCAGATGTTCCGGCTCCCGCTCCACCTCCCGATTGTGCCCATGCACCCAGCGACCATGCGCCGATTACCAGCAGGGCAACGGTTGTTGTCAGTAACGTTCTCATGACTCGATCTCCTCATGTGTTTCGTGTGGCCCCGCTTATTTATGTATCGAGTAGCAATGACAGCATGGTGCAACCCATGTGCCGCGAGTTTCGCCAAATACCGCAATCGCAGTCCCGACGCAAACCATGCAACCACCTTGGCTTCAGACCGCTGATCTTGATCGCAATCGGCCAAATTGATAAATGACTTGGCCGCCGGCCGACCGCACTGCTTCCCAGCGAGCTATCCAGCCGAAGATAAGAGTAAGACCGCTGCAGAGGGCACAACTGGAGGAGAACCGATGCGCATCCAAAATCTGCTAACAGCAATCGCGATTCTCCCGGCGTACTATGCTTGCCGGCGACCTTAGTTCACGCCGGTGGCGGAGTTCACGTGGGCATCGGCATCGGTATCCCGCTCTATCATTCGTATCCGCATTGCTATTACCCGTACGCTTATCCGTACCCTTACTACGGATATCCGTACTACTACGCAGCGCCGGCGCCAGTGTACGTGGTTCCAGGACCGACGTATGTGCAAGGTCCGCCGACGTACGTGCAACAGGCGCCCGCCCCACAGCAATACAACTATCCAAGTGCGGCTGCGCCGAATTATGCTGCGCCGAATTACGCGGCTCAACCTCCGGCCACGTTCCAAAATCAGCCGGGCAATGCCCCATATCAACCGCCAGCCAACGCACAATATCAACCACCGCCAACGAATCAAAACGGCTGGACTCCTGCACCGGCTCGTCCCGCCGCTGCGACAACCGCGCCGCAGTATCTACCTCCTTCGACAAATTCCTCCGAACCACCACCGCTTCCGGTTCCGACGTCGAACTGATGCAAAGCCCGCTGAGTGGGATTCTGATGCCAAGCTTGTGGAGTGGGCTTTCTTGAGTCAGTGCATACGCGACGAGAGTGTCTGTATGTTTGAAGAATACCGACGCTTCGCGCGCCGCCGCCTTCGCGAACCGGCAGCGGATGCCGGAGCCTACTTCCAGCGCACTTCGCAGTTGCAGGCTGCTATTCACGCGTGCCGAGTTATTTCCAACCCTCGATTTTGCGTTTCTCGAAAAATAGCGAGAATTCTCGAGCCGATTACGCTCTTCCAAAATCGCGATGAAGCGCCGGCCGATTTCGTGATCATATTTCCCGGCCAAAACACGTGTCTCCCCACCAGAATTCCGAAAATCGAGTTTCAGAGTGAAATAACTCCGGCGCGCTTTGGACCCCTGTGTAGCCAGTTTTGCGAATTTTGCTCCGAGTTTTTTCACAGTAATTTCACTCTCCGCCGTTGGCCCTCGAAATCGCCCGAAAATTCTCGCTCGAGTTGAAAGGGTTATTGCACGCATTGTTGATCCGCCCTGCATGGCGGCCAAAACATTCCTGGTAGGAGGCGTCTCCCGACGCCGCTGAAACGCCGCCGCTGATACACAGGCGGCGCTTCGGCGACCGGAGTCGCCTCCTACATCGAGATTCACGCTGGCATGCGTCATGGTGTCTGTGTGTCTAGGGGTCTGGATATTTAAGGGTCCGAATGTCTGAGGGTCTAAGTGCCTGACGATCTCGGTGTCTAAGTGTCTGGTTCCCTCTCCCTCGATGGGAGAGGGTTAGGGTGAGGGTGCTGCTCTGTAGGAGGCGACTCCCGTCGCCGATGCCTCGCTCCCGCGCCCTGCAGGAGGCACGTCCCGACGCCGATATTGCTGCCGTGGAGCCTCTCCCGTCCGATGTTGCCGCCCTGTAGGAGGCGTCTCCCGACACCGATGTTGCCGCTGTGTAGGAGGCGTCTCCCGACGCCGAACGTGCGCCGCCGCAAATGCGGCTCTGCCCCGGCGGGGCAGCCAATATTCTGTGCCCCAACGGGGCAGCCTATGCCAGCCCAGGGCCAGCGCAGCGTCGCCCTGGGTAAACGATGCACATGCGATCCCAAAGCCCCAACGGGGCGAAAGTGTTGCCTGCCCATTGCAAACCATCCAATTATTGTGCCCCGTTGGGGCGTAACGATGACTGTGGAATCCCTCATCCCAGGGCGATGCTCGCGGCCAAGCCGCTTCACTTGCCCTGGGCTGACTTAGATTGCCCCGTTGGGGTAGCCCGATAATGCTCAGACAGCGAGCCTGATGGCTCCACTGAGTATATTATTGTACATGTGATCGTATGTAAATATACTTTTTCGGGCCCCCCCCCAAATATTTTCCTGTGGCTTGCCTGCCTTTCGTCGTGCCCGTGGTGCCCTCGTGGTAACATCTTCCGGCTGAAACCTCGGAATTCACCATCAGGACACGACGGGCACGACGTAAATCGGAATTCGGTATCTGGAGCTAGTGAAATGAGCATTGCCACCGAACAACCATCGCAGAATGCTGTACGCTCACGGGAAGGCATTCTGTCTGAAATCAATGAGCCTGAAGCCAGAGCAGCAGCCTTACGGGATTCTCTCCCCGCCACTTTCAAGACATTTTTTGTGTTCATGACTGACAAACGCAGGGTCTGGGTTTACGCAGAAACTCGTGAAGAGGCAGAGCGTAAATTACATGCGAGGATGAACAAAGATTATGGCCTACAGGCCTGGAAAATTGCCAGCCGGACAGTTGAAACTTATACAGACCCGATTCAAGCAGCGATGGCTGCACCGAGTTCCCTGCTCAATTATCTGACTCGTGCCGATGCTCTTTTGTTTCTTGCGGACTTTAACGCTAACTCGGCGAGGAAACCCGAAGAAACTGTGCAAGGAACGCTGGCTAGGGATGTTAAGTCCTACGAAATGCGGCTGAGGATGGAAGCTAATCGGGCGGGTCGCTAACCCACATTATCGCACTTGCAGCAATTCGTTTGCTCGCTCAAACCGCACGTGTTTTCAGGCTTCGTGCCCTGCCACGATTTTGCTATAAGTCGCTGGCAGAGTGGTTAGCAGGCTGGGTGTCTAGATGGCGAAAGGATTCATGCCATGCGGGGAGCGAAGCGTAATTGGGGATTCGAGCGACTTGAATGCCGTGCGTTACTGACGGGTACGGTTCGAGCGATCGAGTACAGTGCTCCCAGTCCAACCCCAACTCTTCTGATTCGTGGCGACAGTGGCGATAATTCGATTGTGATTCACGAAACAAAAAGTTCCTACGGCGTGATCAGCGTTAAGCTCGAGGGTATCGGCACAAAGATCGTGAGTGGCTTGTCATTTGAGAGTGGCCCGATCGCTACTCACACAGGAATGTCGACCGTACTAAATGCGGTCGACATTCTCATAGATTTGGGCGGCGGTAATGACACGCTGCGAATCTATGATACAACTGTTCCGGGCACTTTGTTAATTAAAATGGGTGCGGGCAACGACACCCTCAGAATGAAAAACGTGCAGTTCAACCCACTGCATGAATTTCCGCTCTACGTATCCGGTTTCTCAGAGACGCCTGTTCCGGCAATATCGCTCGGCACAGGAAACGACTTGGCCAATCTAATCAACGTCGTTTCAACCGGCGACATTCACACTGACGCAGGCTTAGGCCAAGACACTGTGAAGCTAAGTCGTGTGACTGCAGGACACTTCGGATCTGACAACATACTTTCTGTAAACATGGGACCCGGCAATTTTGATCGGTTACGTGTCAGTGCTTCGACCGCTGATCATTCAATGTTTACCGACGCAGATGGCAAGAATGGTACGCTCATTCACGCCGACTATAATTATTTCGGTGCTGAGACTGACATTGGATTTAAAACCATGCGATCAATCACAACTGGGCCAAGCGGAATTGGTTTTGAAGGCCCATAGCATGGTTGCCAATCACCAAAAGCCAACTCTTAGGCTTTCTGGGATGTATATAGCGAATCTGAAATTTTAAAAAAAAATAAAATTTCATACACATCGCTGGTTTGTCGCCCGACCAAATCGAAACTGGACAGAGCCTTAATTGTTCAGCCTTTAGAAACTGTTGCAACTTCACTCAGTTTTTTCCGGCTCTGAGAATCTGTCTTGCTCTTAATGCGCGAGCTCAAGCGCGATTCGTCGAAGTGGATCAAAGATGAAAATCCGGCACTCGCTGAATTTCATTGGCAGGACGGATATGGCGCCTTCTCGGTCAGCCCGGGGCACGTCCAGGAATTGACGGCATACATTCAAAATCAAAAGCAACACCATGAGCGCGAGAGCTTTCAGGACGAGTTTCGGCGGTTGTGTGCCAAGTATGGCGTGCCAATCGACGAACGATATGTTTGGGATTGAGCCGTCTGATTCGCTGCAGCGTGTGGAACCCTTTCAGGGTTCAGGTGCGAATGGACCGATGACCGAGGGTGCGCTGCGCGACCCTCGGCTTTGTTGTCGAACGTCTTCAACGTTCAAGGGTCGATTGCCAGCGGGCGGCAAACCGCAATCGCCGTGGCCAATAAGATGCTTCCTTCGGCAGGCGATTCTACGGTTGGCAATCCGTTCGTCGCGTATTCGGTACACGCCAGAATTCTGCCGTATGTCGCGGAATCCGGAGGACTATTTCACTTGGCAGCTTCCAAGACCCGTTGATCGTATGATCGCAGGTCGACGGCCTCAGCGTCATTGAACCATCCGCGAACAAGAACAAGTAATCGCACCGCGCGGCTTGGATCGCGCAATTTCTCTTTTTCGTTTGCGGCGACCCAATTCATGAGAAACCCCACCTGAACCGATTTCACGCGGTTGCCGCAAATGACGGTCAAGGTTTGCGTGCTGCCGTCCGGCACACGCTGGCCGTACTCGACTCCCAGGTCGAAGAAGGATTCGTCGTCGAGCGCCTTTTGAAATGCGGCTAGCTGTTCTTTCGTGACATCGAACTGCCTGCGAATCTGCGCTTTATGCCCAAACGCTGACGGCTCGATGGTCAGCTCAGCCTTGCCAGCCGAGTTCACGCTGAGGTGCCAGGAACCACCTTGCGCGAAACGGCCAACATTGCTGACGGCGATGGTGAGTGGCGATTCGTCAGCGGCGAGCGACGAGGCGGAGATCGCCAACAAGAGAACTGGCACAGACAACGGGAGCCGTAGCATGCATTCCCCCTTCGAAAGGATTGGAATCCGAAAAGGATCACGGTTTGCGGTTCGCAGCGATTCATTTGACGGATTAACTATGGAAGAAGTTCCCCAGGACGCTCAGAGTTGCCAAATTGGCCGCGCAAAACCCGGCCTTCGAAGAACGGCTACCTCGCCCGACCGCAAATTCCAGCATTCGCTTAATCAGCAATGTCTTCCGATTTGAAACTCCTCTCGACTCCGAAACGCTGTAGCTGCCAAGTGCCAACAAAAAACTTCATAATGTTCTTGTTGGTCAAAGCGAGCAACTGACAATCTTATCGAGGTCCAAACATGTCGAAAACGGTCTTAATCACTGGCGCGAATCGTGGAATTGGATTCCAGACCGCGAAAGAATTAGCCGGCCGTGGTTTTCGAGTTTTCCTTGCGCGCGAGATGATCAATCGGGCACTGCGGTAGCTGCAAAGATCGGCGGTAATACAGAAGTTCTGCAGATTGATGTGAGCGATTGCGCAAGCATTGCCGCGGCAGCGAAATCGTTTGCCGCGAAAAACAGCACGCTCGATGTGCTTATCAACAACGCCGGGATTTATCCCGATAAGGGCGTGTCGATTCTGGATATCTCCCGCGAACGGCTTGTCGACACTTTTCAAACGAACACGTTTGGACCGATCATGGTGGCGCAGGCGTTCCTGCCGTTTCTGAAAAAATCTCCCGATGCGCGAATTATCAACGTCTCCAGCGGCTACGGCCAACTGGACGGACTTTCGCCGCAAGTGCCGAGCTATTGTCTTTCGAAGCTCGCCTTGAACGGCGTCACCATCATGCTGGCCAAGATGCTTGCGGCGGAAAAAGTTGCTGTCAACTCGGTCTGTCCCGGTTGGGTCCGCACCGACATGGGCGGCCCCGATGCCGATCGATCCGTCGAACAAGGCGCCGACACCATCGTATGGCTGGCGAGCGAGGCGCCCGCAAATCTTACCAGCAAGTTCTTCCGCGATCGGAAAGAGATTCCGTGGTAATCATTTGCAGCAATTCCGCGCGAAGTCTATAAAGTGTATTCACATCTCGCATTCGAGCAGACAGTTCGTTGACATCCGCCATGCAACTTCGAAAACGCAACTCCTGCACAACGCCAACTTACTTCAGGCAGGTCAGGCAATTAATTGCGGTGGCAGTTGGATCGCTGGTTGCCATTTTCTATGCACTCACCCTTGGTGCTGAATCCGCCGAGACACAACAGCAAACGGCGCTAGTGCCGCGATTTGCTGAAGACGTTTCGCCGCTGTTGGCAATCTACTGCGTGGGTTGCCATAGCGGAGAAAAACCGACGGGAGATTTAGTCCTCGAATTTAAGGATGAAAACGAAGTCCGAGCGCACGCATTGGCCGACAAGGATTTCTGGGGCAAAGTGGCCGATGAACTCACCAGCGAGGCGATGCCTCCGAGGCGTGCTAAGAGCAAGCCGAGCAGCGCCGAACGAAGATTGTTGATTGGCTGGGCCAATGACGAAATGCTCTCCGCGAACAGCAATCCCAATCCCGGCCCGTTTGTGGTGCATCGCCTCAATAATCGGGAATATGCCAACACGGTTCGCGACTTGTTGTACTTGCCGGCCGACTGGAACGCCGCAGCCGATTTTCCGGCCGACGAGCGCGGCGATGGGTTCGATACCAATAGCGACACGCTCACGTTATCGCCCGTGCTGGTGGAGCACTATCTCGACGCCGCAGAAAAGTCGGTCGGTTACGCGTTTAATTTGAACGCCAAAGACATCCGCCGCGACGACACATTGGCTTCCCGCTCGAAGCTCAACGCCCCATCGGCCAAATTCAAGGAAGATTTCGCCGATCGCCAGGCGAAAGTGCGGCTGAATATTGAAGTCTTCGCGCCGCGCGCGTTTCGCCGGCCGGTGTCGAAGGAAGAGATCGACGGCCTGATGCATTTCGCGGCACTCTCGTTTGCGCACGATGGCGAATCGTTCGACAAAGCCACGGGCCTGGCGATCCGGGCGGCGCTGATGTCGCCGGAATTCCTGTTCCGGCTAGAGCGCAATCCCGATCCCAACGGCGCTGGAAAGATTTTCGAAATCACGGAGTTTCAGCTTGCCAGCCGCTTGTCGTACTTTCTCTGGAGCAGCATGCCGGATGACGAGCTATTCGAGAGTGCGAAAGCCGGCAAGCTGCGAGAGGATTTGCCGGCACAGCTCACGCGGATGTTAAAAGACCCAAAGGCCAGCTCACTCACTAAAGATTTTCTCGGCCAATGGCTGGAAATTCGCGGACTGTCGCAAACCCCCAACTGTGCGCCGGAGCTCCTCGCCGCGATGCAAGGGGAGACGGAACATTTTTTCAATTACATTATCCAAGAAGATCGCAACATCATGGATTTTCTGGATGCCAATTACACGTTTATTAACCAGCGGCTTGCCGAACATTACGGCATTGCCGGCGTTATCGGCGACGAATTCCAACGGGTTGAACTTGACCCGGCCAAGCGCGGCGGACTTTTCACGCAGGCCAGCATGCTCACGCTCACCTCCAAGCCGCTGGGGAACTCGCGTCGCACTTCGCCGGTGAACCGTGGAAAATGGATTTTGGAAAACATCTTCAATCGAAAAATTCCGCCACCGCCGCCGAATGTGCCGTCATTGGCGATCGACGATGGCGTGGAACTGAAAGGGACCGTGCGGCAAATTTTCGAACAGCATCGCGCCGATCCGAAGTGCGCCGAGTGCCACGCCCGGCTCGATCCGTACGGCTTCGCGCTGGAAAACTATGACGGTTTTGGCGTCTGGCGAAATCAAGACAACCACGTCGATGTCGACGCTTCCGGCGAAATTGACGGCCAGCCGTTCAAGACGCCCAGAGAATTTCGGGCAATTTTGGCCACCCGCCGTGACGAATTTCGTCGTTCCTTTGTGCAGAAGTTGCTAAGCTATGCACTGGGACGGGGAATCCAAAGTTACGACCGGCGGGCAGTCGATGCCATTTGCGCGGCAGTGGCCGGCGATGGCGATCGGTTTTCGAGTGTAATGTTGAAAATCGTGAAATCGTACCCATTCCAGCATGCCCGCGCCAGTGCGGCGCTGAAACCGGTGGTCGATCAGCCAGCGGCGCAACAAAACAGCAAATAGCAATCAGCCGTTCGAGAAAACCTATGGCCAATCGACCGATTTCCCGGCGAGAAATTTTGCGCGGCATTGGCAAAGGCGTAGGCATTTCGGTCGCCTTGCCATTTCTGGAAGC
The DNA here is from genome assembly GCA_963773875.1 of Pirellulales bacterium. GTDB lineage: Bacteria > Planctomycetota > Planctomycetia > Pirellulales > JADZDJ01 > CAVTYH01. The sequence goes on along the minus strand of CAVZCV010000021.1, from coordinate 32,791 downwards.
GATGTTGCCGCGCACCATACTGGGACAAGTCGCCGCCGCGCCGGAAGGGGCTGCGCCCTGGCCGGAGCGGCGCCGGTCAACCGGCTACTGCTGCTCTATTTGCCTAACGGCATTCACACGCCGTTTTGGTATCCGCAGACCGAGGGCGCCGATTACGAGATGACGCAATCGCTCGCCCCACTGGAAAAACACCGAAACGACTTACTCGTCCTCGGTGGACTGAACGTGGCCACAGCGCGGCTCGATACGGTCGGCGATCATGCCAAAGCCATCGCCTGTTATCTCACCGGCGTGCACATTCGCAAAACCGCCTCGGACGATATCAAGTGCGGCATCTCGGCCGACCAGGTGATCGCTCATGCCGTGGGTCACAAAACCCGTTTCCCCTCGTTGGAACTGGGGCTCGACTATGGCCGCATGGAAGGGGGCTGCGATCCCGGCTACGCCTGCATTTATTCGAACAACGTTTCCTGGCACAACGAAACCACGCCGGCAATCAAAGAGGTGAACCCGCGCGTCGTGTTCGATCGGCTGTTTTCCGGCGCGAAGGGTTCCGATCATCAGGCTGAATCGCGCGATCAACAGGAAACGTACAATCGCAGCATTCTGGATTACACGCGCGAAAGCCTCAAGCAATTGAACAACGAACTGGGCGCGAACGACCGGCATCGGATGGATGAGTATCTCACCTCGATCCGCGAAATTGAACGCCGTCTCGACGCCCCGCCCAGCGATATGAAACCGCTTCCGCCGGGCGTGGAGCGCCCCATGCGCGTGCTGGAAACATTCAAAGAACATTTCCGTTTAATGGCCGATTTGCAAATTCTGGCCATTCAGCAGGATGTCACCCGCATCAGCACGTTCTTGTTGGGCGTTGAGCAAAGCCGCCGCACTTATTCGGAAATCGGCATTCCCGAGGAGCACCACGGCCTTACGCATCACGCTGGCAACAAGGAAAAAATCGCCAAGGTCGGCAAGATCGACAACTACATTGTGCAGCAGTTCGCCTACTTCCTGGAGAAAATGAAATCGATCAAGGAAGGGGACAAAACTCTGCTCGACAATTCGATGGTGCTGTTGGGCAACGGCAACGGCGATGGAGTTCGCCACGACCATTACAATTGCGCCACGATTCTGGCCGGCCGCGGTGGTGGCACGATCGATCCCGGCCGCTACATCAAATATCCAGCCGGCACGCCGATGTGCAATTTATGGCTCTCGCTGATGGACCGCATGGGCGTCGCAGTTGAACGACACGGCGATAGCACCGGTCGGCTGACTGGTTTGTGCGCGTAATATCGTTTGATAGGACCACGCGCCACCGGAGTACGTGCCCTCGTAACGCACGAAGGTATTCACGCCATCGGTCGTGATCGATGGAGTGCCATAACGATTGTTGGGGCTGCCGAATGTTGAAAAGATATTCGAGGGTTGGCAATCCATCCAGTTCTATCTCAAAGCCGTGTGCGGTCTGGCCCGTATCGTTAATGACATCAAAATTGCTCAAGCTGCCGTACAGCGTGGTGGCACGAACTGGGATGGTGAACAAAGCAAACGAGAATGCGCCCGCAAAAATGCAGAGCCATCGGAAATATTTCTGATTCATGGCTGTTGTTCTTCTGCACGCGGAAGCAATTTTTCGGAACAATAGCAAGCCAATCAGCTCCTGAGACGTTTCAAGAGAGCGGAAGCAACTTCGGCGGACTTGCGAAACGGGCCGCTACACAGATTGCGCAGCCCAGAGCCAGCGTGACTCGTAGAGGTTCCGACCGGCGGCATGCGCGGCGAAACCGTCCGCAAATTGTCTTGAACAGCCCGTCGCGAGCTGCTCACAGAAGGGAGCAGTATAACAAACAGATTGAGGGTGCCAAGCACAGCCCTAGGCTTTGCCCCAATACTCGCTGAGGTAAAATCTGGGAGCGTTACGTCAATTGCCGTCGCGAGATGCTTCTCGATTGTCGCGATCGCGTTCTGCTTCGCCGAGTTTAATGACAGTGCCAAGGATGGGAAGCTTCGTCTGCCGTTTGACGGGGTCGTAATTGCGAAACAGGCCCACGGTCAGAAAAACAACAGCAACGACGAACACCAATGCAGCCATTGGGCAGCTCGAACGAATCGCGTCCGCGGGCGAACCCAGCTTTGTACCGGTGACCATGCTCAGTGTAATGTTCTCTCCATGCCGCAAGGTATACCAGACCACGCCAACGATATGGGCAACGATGACCGCCAGGAGCGCGTACGCGGAAACAGCATGCAACTCTTCGGCCGCCTCATTTCCACTCGACATGAGCAGCCCTGTCGATACCGCCAAGCCAACCAAAACCAGCATAGCGATGGCGGAGTAGCTCGACGCTGGATTGTGGCCAATTGACCGCTGCGCAGTCGCGGCGACCATGGCCTTGAAGTAACCGACCAACGCCGAGGGACCGAACTGGAAGGAGCCGAAGCGGGCGTACCTGGTTCCCACGATGCCCCAGATCACCCTCAGCACAACCATAAAACCGAGGGCAATTCCGATAATCATGTGGACCGAAAACAATTTGCTATGCTCGCTGGCGAATTGGGCGAGCGCATACGTAACAATGAGACCCAAGACCAACAGCCAATGGAACAATCGCGTGGGCAGATCCCAAACCAATATCTTTGACATGAATTAATTTCTCCTGACGTGAATTCAAAGCGGACAAACTGCAAGGTCATTTTGTTTGAAGCGCACGCACATAGTGTTCATCAACCATTTTGAAATACCACTTACGTTTCGCTCGGCGTAGTGCGGAGTCACGGTCCGAATCGTGAATCGCCCTGAGGCCGCGATTCGTAGTCCGAGAGCACTCGCGGAGTCATGGCAGCTCGCAACGCGTTTAGTACCGCAAGGACATCAATGACCTCTTGCGTGATCGCGCCGGCCACCGGCGGTAGGTAGCCCGCGGCGGCGACGAACATGCCAATCATACTCAAGCCCATTCCGCCGATGGCGCTCTGCAAAGCAATTGAACGCATCCGCCGCCCAATGTGCAACAGTTCATCCACTCGCTGCAACGAGCTATCCATAATGACTGCGCCAGCAGCTTCGGCGGTGACATCGCTTCCCTGACCGAAGGCGATTCCCACCGTCGCTGCCGTAAGAGCCGGGGCATCGTTGATTCCATCGCCCATGAATGCCGAGTTAGCGCGTTTTGTCTCTTCACGCACTAGGGACAGCTTCTGTTCGGGGCTTTGGCTGGTATACACCTCGGTGATGCCGACTTTTTCGGCCAGGTAACGCACCTCGGTTTCACGGTCGCCCGACACGAGTAGAATCCGTTCGAACCCGTGTTGAGGTTTCAGGTGCCGAACGAACGCCTTGCCTTCCGCCCGCGGCTCGTCGCGGAACCGGAAAGTCGCCGCGTAGCGACCGTCGATGAGGATGACGCACTCCAACCCTCCCGCGAGCGGCGGGAGCAACTCCATCGTCGTCGGCGACTGAGAGGTTAACCTCTTGCGACTGGTGACCTGAATATTCAGACCACCAATAACGCCGCGCAGCCCTTCACCCGGGCGTCGGTGACCTCCTCGGCTTCCTGAAGAGGAAGCCTCGCCTCTGTAGCGGCGTCGATCATGGCCGAAGCGAGCGGGTGGCGTGAATAGCGTTCGAGGCTCGCCACGGCCGAGAGGGTTTCGTCCTTGGAGAAACCCGCGGCGGGAAGTACCTCGGTCAACTTTGGCTCCCCGTAGGTGAGCGTGCCCGTCTTATCGAAGATGGCGATGCGGCAGGTATCGATTTTTTCCAGTACGGCCGGATCCTTGATGATGATGCCACGCCGGGCCGCCAAAGACACGGAGCCGATGATCGCTACCGGAATGGCAATCAAGAGCGGGCAAGGCGTCGCCACCACCAGTACACCCAAAAATCGCAAGGCGTCGCCACTGATCGACCAAGCGACGATCGCAATGAAGATGGCCAGCGGGGTATACACAGCACCGATTTGATCGCCGAGCCGCCGCAATTGGGGTCGCCGCTGTTCGGATTCGCGCATGACTTGCATGATCTTGGCGTACCGCGAATCGACGGCGGTTTTGTCCGTCCGAATCGTCAAGGCGCCCTCGCCGTTGATGGCCCCGGAGAGCACCGCCGATCCTGTGGCCTTAGGCAAGAGATACGGTTCGCCCGTAAGATACGATTCGTTCATTGTGCTTCGGCCTTCGAGCACGACACCATCGACTGGGCACGTCTCGTGCGGAAAAACCACGAGTGCGTCGCCGACCGCGACCTCGGCAAGGGGTACGTCGCCGACACCGCCATCCTGCTTGCGGTGTGCGAGAGATGGCAACCGCTTGGCAAGCGCCTCTAAAGCAAAAGAGGCCCGGCGAACAGCAAAAGCTTCCAGCGCTTGCCCACCGGAAAGCATTAGCACGACTAATGTGCCCGCCAAATATTCCCCGACGATTACTGACGTCACGATCGAAATACCGGCGAGGAGGTCCGAGCTGAACTCCAAGCGTGACAGATGGATCATCAGACTAAACACAAGTGGGGTGCCGCACGTCAGTGCAACCAACAGAGGAATCGCTTGCGACGGGAAGCCGAATACTGTGCCGGTAGTCTCAGCGCAAATCGAAGTATCAAGTGAATACCGATGGCTACCAGCGCGATCGCAGCAATGATGACTTCTTTCGTGTAGAGAATTGCAATGATGTTCGATGCGCGCCATTTCATGTGGCCTGCCAGTTTGCCTGATGCGCAAGAACGACGAACATCGGAACATCTGCCGGTGAACTTGTTTACAGAAAGTATCTGCGTATCACCCGTAGGCCACAGCTTTGTTGCCTTTCGGGCACGCAGGCATTTGTCGTAAGCTGAATTCTACGGCGTTTCTTGTTTGTCGGTCAGCCCTTCCTCGGCGCGTAGTTTCTAAATATCGCTCATCGCGGCGGCGGGATAGAATGTCCGCCTTGCTGCGTACGCGGTTGCTTCCATCACGTAAGGATCTGTGAGAGCCTAGCCTCAACAACCGTTCGATTAACGAAGCGACCTTCGCGCCCGGCAAGGGGGGCCAACTCATTGCAGTTGACTAGAGATCGGTTTAAGGCACATCCCGCTGGCTCCGTTCCACGGCCAGGTTCAAGTGAACAAATTGAAAGGTCAGCGTGCAATTGATATAATAAAGCAGTCGTTGGGCTGCTCGCGATGGGTAGTTCAAGGCAATTAAGCCCGCGGTGCGACAGCGCCGATCGGGGTTTCTTTTGGGATCACGCTGGTCCATTCGGCTCGTAGCCACCGCAACTCGCTGAGCGTTCGACTCGCGTCCGGTTCCCGGCGCATCGTACCGAGAATTCTTAATCGGAGACGTTACCCATGAAACGCATTGCTTGTGCTGTCCTGACGCTGAGCCTGTTTGCGACGGGCATGATTGGATGTGCCAAGGACGAATCGTCGACAAAGACTGAAACAGCAACTAAAAGCCCCGGTGGTCAAACAACCGTTACAACCGATGGAGAGAAAGCTAACGAAAGAGGGGTCGTTATGAAAGGTTTTGTGCAAAATATCGAGGATCTCGCCGTCAAGAATGACGATTTTCGCCACGTGCTTTACACGGCAAAGCACTGCCAGCTCGTCGTCATGTCGCTGAACCCCAAGGAAGAGATCGGGGCGGAAGTCCACACGCTCGACCAGTTCTTTCGCGTAGAGGCGGGGACCGGTGAAGTAGTTCTCGACAGCGTTCGGACGCCGATCCAATCGGGATTCGCGGTAGTCGTCCCGGCTGGGGCGAAGCACAATATTATTAATACCGGCAGTGTTCCGCTGAAGCTCTATACGCTCTACGCGCCGCCGAATCATCGGGATGGCGTCGTCCATCATAACGGGTTCGTCTTGGGAACCACCTCGGTAATCTGTCCGTGAATACCGTCATCGAAAACGCCGGCGCCCATCGCTTCTCCAAACGCCCTGATTGGCGTCCCAACGCCGAATGTTCTTCGAATCCGGCGGACTGATCGGCTCGGGAAAATCCGCTACAATTTTTGCAGGAGCACCGCCGGCCCGGAAATCATAGCAGCCTGTTTCCGGTCGCCCTCTAGCCCGCAATGTCCAATGGCCAAAAAAAAGAAAACAACGAAGAAATCCAAAGCGAGGCCCAAGAAGTCCAAATCCCAAATGAAGTCCAAGCCGGTGAAGAATACCCCGGCAAAGCCAGAGAATGGCAATGGCGATGAAATTTCCGACAATCTAAAGCACCTTGATAGCGTTGCCGAAGCGTTGGGAATCAGTTGTGAGATTTCCCACGATAATGAGTTGGGAGGCTACGTCGTCAATCTCGGCGAAACTTCCGAAGATCGTTCGTTTGAGACCGCAGAGCAAGCGGAAGAGTTTTTGCACGAGCAAGAGTAGCAACAAAAGACCCAGCCCCAACGACCCCGAGATAGTGCAGCATCGGCTATAATCCCTCCCGCACGGCTCGGGCTTGGGCAGTCTTTATGTCTGCGGATCGCTTTGGGGCCTTTGACCCAAAAGGCTGTATTCCGAACAAGTTGGTGACGAAGAAACGTTTGCCCCCTTCCACGGAGAAGAAACGATGTCCCAAGGCGAAAGCGACCGTGATCGATTGGAACGCATGGGAAAAGAGAATTGGGACAAGCGGATTGAAGCTGAAAAAAAGCGGGGTAAAGACGAGCAGACGGCAGCCGATCAAAAGACCGCTCAAATCGCCGAAGATGAACAAAATACCAAGGAGATTTTTGACACCTTCAAACCGATATTCGACGGCTATAAGCTGCCGGAAACCGGGCAAACCATTTCGGTCAGCTTGGAAAAGACCAAGTCGGTTTATTTCCCCCATTTGCAATCGGACAATCTGTCAAAAACGTCGGTTAGTATGGTCCACAACGGCAAAACGGTGACCTTGTTCGTCGCCATTTGCCGTGGCGGGAAATACACATTGCACGAACTTAAGGAAGCCACGAAACAATTCCCTACGATGGACGCAATGAAGGAACGTGTAATGGAGAAGCTTGCCACCTTAAGCCCGTCAGAAGTGTCGGCAATCCTCACCACCGCTGGTATTTCTCGTTAATGATCGGTCCAATAAAAAAGCCTGTGCGGGCGTGCAAGTCGAGATCAATCCAGCAGATTCGTTGCCCGTCCCCAATTATTTAAAACGCCGGCACTCATCATCTCCCAGCGTGCCCGGTTGGGGCCCCAGCCGCAGGAGTTTCGAAAATAGTTTTTCGATTTTTAATTCTTAAACTCGTCGTCTCGGCCCGCCTCACGAATCTCCACAAGTTCACCACGACGATCAATCACTAGTCGAATGCGGTGATTCAACATGACGTGAACTTCGAACCCATTCGAGCGGGCGAACTCTATTGCATAATCCTCGATTGCATCCGGTCCCCAACTGATGACTTCTTCAGGAATGTGGGCCAAGCTCGGCCAGGGAACAGTTCTTAGCCCAAGATGGGGCCGCATCGGATCAGAGATTTTTCGAAGCCACTCGGCAGCAGCTACTCGATCCTGTTCTTGAAGCTGCCGGATTTGGTCACTGTCTAGGTGCAGCACGATAGCGAGTTGGTCGAGGAGATCGGCGGGGGTAAAGGAGCAAGTGGAAGATCGCTCCCGCACGAATGTCTTCCCGACGTTCGATTTCTCGAAGGAGTCGTCGCACAACACATCTATCGAGCCCCTTGGGTGCGAGTTGCTGGCGACGAAGTTCTTTCACCGAAGTTGCCGAGTTCGCCGTAATGTGACCGTTCTGCATAAGCCAATTTAGAAATCGCCGGATCGAAACCAAAGCACGATTGACGCTGGCAACAGCCTGTCGCCGGTCTCGATGCAGCCAATTTCGGAAATCGATCACGTCTCGGGTCGTGATTCTTTTGATCGTAAAAAGTTCGCCGTTCGAAATCGTGAACCAACTCGCAAACTTTCTGAGATCATTCCGGGTCGCCCGGCGGGTAGATTCTATCGATCAACCCGTGCCAGGAAGTAGATACTCCGGTTTTATGAAACCATGTTTTGCGCTCTAGAATTAACTAGCGTACGCCAAAATACTCGGCGAACTCCTTATTGACCACAAACGGCGACCCGATGTAGGCGTCCTTTGCCTTCACCGGTCCAACATTCGGTTTGCGGTCCCAAATCTTCTTCTGTCCGCAGGGAACAACGACCAATAGACCAGGGACCACTGTTGCCTCAGCTATGGCAATTGAAAACCTGTGATTTTAGTGACGACAGTCGGCGATGTTAAACGATGGCAGCCGTCACTAGAATAATCTTTTCCTCCAATGCATCCCGCTGGTCAACGGATTGAGCATGCTCAACTTCATCTGCACCAACTGCGGCACCCAGTTCGCCGATTCCAAGCACCCGCCAGACCAGTGCAGCATCTGCCAGGATGAGCGGCAGTACGTGGGCTGGAGAGGGCAGCAATGGACGACACTAGACGAGCTTCGGAAGTCGCATCGCAATGCCATTCATCAAGAAGAGCCAAATCTCATTGGGATCGGCATCGAACCTTCATTTGCCATCGGCCAACGGGCATTGTTGGTTCGGCACCCGGCTGGGAATGTTCTTTGGGACTGTGTTGCCCTCCTCGACGACGCTCTGATCCAGTTCGTGAAGGAAATCGGCGGGATTTCCGCCATCGCAATTTCTCATCCCCACTACTACACGAGCATGGTCGAATGGAGCCGTGCTTGCGACGCTCCAATTTATTTGCACGCCGCTGACAAGCAGTGGGTCATGCGGCCTGATTCGGCCATCGAATTCTGGCACGGTTCGACAAAGCGACTTGAAAACGGAATCACGTTGATTCGGTGCGGCGGACACTTTGACGGCGGCACGGTCCTACACTGGCCCGATGGAGCAGACGGCAAAGGGGCGATCTTGAGCGGCGACATAATCCAAGTCGTCGAGGACCGCCGCTGGGTGAGTTTCATGTATTCCTATCCAAATATGATTCCTTTGTCCGCCCCGAGGGTTGAAAAGATCGTCAATTCAGTCGAGCCGTTCCAATTTGATCGCCTGTACGGTGCATGGTGGGGCAAGGTTGTTCAGGAGGATGCCAAGAAGGCTGTGATGCGTTCGGCGGCGAGATACGTGCGGGCGATTCAACCGAAGGAATAACAGTCGTTTTGCTCCAGGGCTGCGGAATTTGAGCATGGGCGACAACGACTCTAAATTGGCAGCGTTGCTTGAACGACTGAAGGATTTTTGGTCCAAGCAAGGAGTCCGCATCCAGCCCGGCGTGTCCAATGAGGAGATCGGAACGTTCGAATCCCGATATCAAGTGCAATTGCCGCCCGATCTTCGTGAGTATTTCACCTCGGTGAATGGAATGCAGCGGTGGGAGACCGACAAGAATATGTTCTCCTTTCTTCCGATTCATGCGATCAAGAACATTCCCGAGGAACTCGCTCACTGCCGTGGAATACCTGATTACCGTGATATTGTGCGAACCCTGGCCGATCCTCATTGCTGGTTCGTGATCGTCGATTACTTAATTACGTCGGCTGTCTATGCAGTCCGCTTCACAGCGGACATTGAAAGTACGCCCGTTCTCTGGATCGGAAACGGCGTATGCCATCGGATCGTGGCACCAACTTTTGCAGATTTCTTGGAAGCTTACTTGGCCAATCCCTATGAACTTTTATAGCGTCTGGCCTGGATCACACTTATCAACTCCGAAGAAGCTTCATCGATAAACGAGTTTTTCACGGGTTCGTCGAATCAAATCGACCTCGTAGCTAATAGGGCTGAATTTCGATGATTCTGAGCGTATTTTGAAACCACTGACCGCCTGTGCCAGACAAACGCACGTGGAGCCTCCCCGCTCCGACTTTTTTGACGAAAGTTCTTGAATTCTTAATTTTGCAACACGCTTGTCAAATTCGTCGCAAATGGCGACGTGCTGAGGCGGGACGAGTTGGAACACGCTGCGGAATGGCGTAGCAATGCTGTAGGAAAAGCACTGGCCTAACGCTGATAACGACTTGCCGCAGCAACTTGATTTTATCTTTTGGCCAATTGCGTTAGAATCAGTTCGTCGCAAAGCAGACATTCGTTTGCTGATTGTACTCGTTGGGGTGACTGAGTCGTTGGCGATGGCACGCACCGCAAAGAGCCGAAGCGTCCGCCGCCGCCATTGCTGCCGAAAGCAAGTTTCACGAAACGATCACGACTTGGCCTCGATTGTTCGATGACCAGCCGTCCAACTCGACGTGTGATTTCTTGATGGAACGTTCACATCCGAAAAGCCGCTATATCGAATTGGATTCGGAAGGTTAGGCCGGGATGAGTGGCATCTTTTCAACGTCTTTGACGGAAACCGACAAAGTTACGGAATCCCTCTTATCGACTCTTCGTTGTCTCACGTTGGATCGACTTCAACAGTTTCTCGGAACTTTGCTTGATCGGACGAATTTCGACTTGATCCATTTTGAAAACTTGAATTCAAAAGGTGGCCAGAATACGCCCAATGCCATCATTCAGAGCAGCATCCGCATTTACGTGGAAATTAAGATGGTCCGGGACGCAGTAAACGAACCGCAGATCAAGCACCAGCTTGAACGACTGGACGAAGCAAATGAATCGACGGCTTTGGTGCTGCTCATTACGCCCGATGACAACCGACCATCTGTTCTCGATTTAATTGATGACCCACGTGTTGTCTGGAATTCATTCGCTGCCATCGATTTGGCAATCGATGAAATGCTTGACGATGAGGTCGAAGTCGTCTCCGAACGTGAAGCCCAACAACTGCGTGGAATGCAGAATTTGCTCACTGAAGAAGCCGTGATTGGCTTTAGCACTAAGCCGTTAAAAAAGTGGGACCGGAATTGTTGGACGGGTTTCTTCCTTGAATTGCAGAGACGGCTTGATGATGGAGCATGGGATTACGTGCCAAGTCCCGACGGGGACTTTATGGCTTTTTCCTGGCACTGGAAAGACAATAAGTATCTTTTCCTGGAAAGGCATAAACTGTACTTCAAGATCAAAGTCGAGGATAGGCAACAGCAAGTCGAGCAGCGAGACGATTGGCATAAAAGAATCATTGCCGCCGCCGGATCATCTTCGCTCAACATCGTGCGTCCTTTTCGCATTCGCAGCGGAACATGTATGACGGTCGCCGTGCTTGATGAGCCCTACCGAAAGAAAGATTCGAAGGGGCGAATTGACATGGAGGCTACCATCGCAATTCTGCGAGAGGCAGAAGGAAGAGATATTGCAAGAAGTTGTGGATAGGAATTTATCAGGCGGCGGCTTCTTGGGGTTTGATTCCGTCGATGAATTGAATTCCGCTGATGACCTCGGGCAAGAAGTTCGAACCGTTCAATAGTCGCCAACGCTTGGCGGCTGACTCCATCAGTTTGTAGACCATCGTCAGGCAGGCCTTGCGGGTGCCGTTCCCTTTGGTCTTGCGATGCCGCAATCGCACCGTGGCGAACGTACTCTCGATGGGATTGGTGGTGCGCAAGTGAATCCAGTGCTCGGCGGGGAAGTCGTAAAACGTCAAGAGCACGTCGCGATCCTTCTGTAAGCACTCGACCGCCTTGGGATATTTGGCGCGATAGGTTTCCAGGAAGGTGTCGAACGCATGCTCGGCAGCAGAACGTGTCGGCGCCATCCAGATTTGATGGAGTTGCGCTTTGGCAGTGGGCTGCAAACGCTTAGGCAGTTTGTCCAACACATTAGCCGTCTTGTGGACCCAGCAGCGTTGTTCCTTGGTGGTGGAATACACCTGCGTCAAGGCCTTCCAGAATCCCAGGGCGCCATCGCCGGTGGCCAACTTGGGATCGACGACCAGTCCCCGGCTCTTCACGTCCACCAGCAAGGTCAGCCACGATTGTTCGCTTTCACGGTAGCCGTCGGCCAGGGCGATCAATTCCTTGTGGCCATCGGCTCTGGCGCCCATCAAGGCGAGGATGCACTGCCGATCTTCTTCCAAGCGAACATTGAAGTGGATGCCGTCGGCCCACAGGTAGACGAATTCCTTTCCTTCCAAGGAACGTTTGCTCCAATCGTCGTATTCTTGTTCCCAGACTTGTTTGAGCCGCGTCACGGTCGAGGCCGACAGCCCTGCGGCCTGCGGACCCACGAGCGCTTGCAAGGCCTCGCTGAAATCGCCCGTGCTGACTCCTTTCAGATACAACCAGGGAATCAGTTCCTCCAGGCTCTTGGTCTTCCGTAAATACGGCGGCAGAATCTTCGAAGAAAAAGGCTCGGCCTCCTCGCCGCGGCGCCGATCCAGCACCCGCGGCTGCTGAACTTCCACCGGACCCACGCCGGTGGTGATCGTCCGCTGGGGTAAATAGCCGTTGCGGACCACCTGGCGGTGTCCTGCGGCGTCGGTCAACTCGGCATGGCCGTCAATCCACTGGGCTACTTCGGCTTCAACGGCCTGAGCCAACATCCGCTGCGCTCCCTCTCGGAGAAGCGTCGTCAACACATCCTTGGAAGAGGCAACTGGCAACGCAATCGTCGAACTGTTACTCTCACGCATGGTGGCGTACTCCGGGGAAAAATGTGGTCGAATTCCAACCAAATTCAACCCAAGTACGCCGCCTTCTTCAACTCCTGCTTATCCACAACATTTGGTTATATCTCCAGAAGGAATTATGGATAAGGTGATATCTCAGTAGCGAGCGACATAGCTTTACAGAATCGCAACAACATTCAGAATCTGAGTGCCCTTACGTCCTTTACTCGTGGAGGTCTAATTATGAAACGTTCATTCCTCGCCCTGCTGGTCGTCGGAGTCGTGTTCACGGCGATGGCAACATTGGCATCCGCCGACGATTCCAAGGAAGAAGCGATCAAGAACGACCGCAAGCAAATCGAAGGCACATGGAGAATCGTTGCCCTTGAAGTTGATGGCAAAAAGGCAGCGGAGGAGGACGCCAAGAAACTGACCGTGGTCAACGGCTCTGATGGCACTTGGAGTCTACGGTCCGAAGGGAAAGAAATCAGCAAGGGGACTAGCATTTTCGACCCCACGAAGAAACCCAAGACTATCGACTTCACGCCGACAGTTGGGGACGACAAAGATGCTAAATTCCTTGGCATCTATGAAATCGGCGAGAATACTCGGAAGCTGTGCTTTGCTCCCAAGGGAAAGGATCGGCCCACCGAATTCTCCTCCAAACCCGGCAGTGAAAATATCCTCGTCACGTTTCAACGAGAAAAATCCAAGTAGCGTGTATTGAAGCGGGTGAAGCGACGCCCGTGCAACGTCTCGCCTCGGGCTGTTCCTTCCCAGGCACCATTCAGGCGACGACGCTTCCGATCTCAACCGGTTTGTTGTCCATACTTCCATTCACAACCTCTTGCACAAGCGGCATCAGAACTGAAAAGTTCACCGGCTTCAGCAGGGAACACCGAACACCGGCCTTGGCTGCCGCTCCCGTTGCGGCGATGGTAGAGAACGCAGTTATGATCGCAACCACGACTTTCGGCTGGGAATTTTTCAAACGCCGGCAGAGTTCCAGACCGTCCATGCCGGGCATGTTGTAGTCGAGTAAAGCCAAGCGGTACTGGTGCCGCTCTGAAAGTTCCAGGGCACTGGGGCCGTCATAGGCCATGTCCACTGTGTAGCCCAGGTCCAAGAAAATGTCCGACATCGAGGCACAAGTATCCTCGTCGTCATCGACCAACAAGATGTTTGTGTCGGTCATGGCCATTCTCCTGTCGTGCTGTTCTCCGAAACTATCCACCACCGAAAACGAAAAACGCCGACGTGGGAGAACATCTCAATATGTTCTCCCACGTCGGCGTACTCTTTAACAAACCTCCCGGCACAGCCGGGCTGTCTTTCACTAGTCATCCGACTACGTCCACCACCGGTTATACGCCTCGAAACGGTGAATGCAAGTTATGCCTAAATAATCGAGCGAATGACGATCTCTGCACTGGCAACGCCCTTAAATCTGCCCAAAACCATCTCGATTTCGACGATAAACGGGTTTTTATCGGGTTCATTGAATTAAATCAGCCTCAAACCCGAAAAGGCGGAATTTCGATGATTCTGAGCAGCTTTCAGTTGACAACCTACCCTATTCTGATCCCCTTCCTCGTGACGAAAATGGCCGAAACCAAGCGGCAGGGGTAGTGCAACACACTCCATGACTCGAATAACACTATCGCAGGTTATTGAGCGGCTTGAGGCTAACTTCGGCAAGCAGAAGTCTCCGAAGTTGGATGGGCCGTGGGAGATGATCCTGTGGGAAAACGTCGCCTACCTTGCCGACGAAGATCGACGACAACAAGCGTTTCAGACTCTCAAGAAGCGGATCGGCACTGCGCCGAAACGGATTCGTTCGGCGACCGACGAGGCGCTCCTCGGAGTGACCCGCCACGGAATTCTGCCCGAGCAGTTTGCGGGTAAGCTTCGCACGTGTGCGCAGGTTGCCCTTGAGGAGTTTGGCGGCGAACTGCGGCCTGTACTTAAGCTGCCCTTGTCCAAGGCCAAGAAAGCCTTGCAAAAGTTTCCGGGGATTGGTGAGCCGGGAGCGGAAAAGATTCTCCTTTTCACGCTGACCTTTCCCATTCTGGCTCTGGAATCGAACGGCTTGCGTGCCCTACTGCGGCTTGGGTTTGGTGAAGAAAAGAAAAGCTATTCGACCACGTACCGCCTAGTCCAACAGGCCGTTAAGGAAGAACTCTGCGAGGACTATGCATGGCTGATCCAATCGCACCTGCTCCTTCGCCGCCACGGACAGGAGTTATGCCGACGATCTGAGCCATTGTGCGACAGCTGCCCACTTGCACGGGATTGCGAGTATTATCGTCGCTCGAACCCGAAGAAGCCTAAATGATGACGACGGACTCGACTCGTCCTGGCTACCCTTTAATCACGCCGACGATTTAGGCCATGCTGGGCCTATGGAGCCTCCCCGCTCTGATTTTTTTTAAGAAAATTGTTTAGTTCTTAATTTTGCGACACGCTTTGCAAAATCGTAGCATGCGATGGCTCGCAGTGATTCATTGTGCATTGTCAGCATTGGGTCGTAGTTGTCGGGGATGACATGGGAATGAAAACAATGTGGACTTGCTTCACCCTGCGGAAGAGATTAAAAATAAGAGCGTCTGAGGAGATGGCAATCTTTTCTACTCTTTCCCCATCGAAGGAGGCCATCTCATGTCGAGGCATTCGTTTCTCTGCCCCAAATGTAGCAAGGCATTTCGCCGAATTTCGATGAGCGGTGGCTCGGTCGTTCATCAGGGGCTGCCAGTTCCCGACCCCGACGATTTTAGCATTACGCTGTATCCTTGCCGCTGCATCAGTTCTAGAGGCGAAGCGAATTTTCCAGCCTTCGTTAACGTCTGGAAACAGGCGTATAACATTCCCGAGTTCCGCCCGGTGAACACTCCGGTGACCCTGCCCACGTTCGTTTCGGTCGCCGGTGCTGCCAGTAAAGTGCCCTTACGGTGACGGTTTACTACCGTTGCTCGACTTGTCCGGAAGAAATGCTGCACGGCTCAGTCACCAACTCCTCACGGTTAGGCAATCTGTCCTGTTGCCATCGCCTAACAACACCTCGGCCATAATTCGTGACCAGTCAATAAGCCCTCAGCCGATACGAAGACAAGCAGTTTTAACCGAATAACGGCCAACCTGCTGGTGGAACATCCGGCCGGCAATATTTTGCAGAAGGCGGAACCGCCAAAGCCGCTTAGGTGCCAGTGTACGTGACACCGGAAAGGGAAGGTGTACCGTGTTGGCTATTCAAAAAAGGGCGTATGAATCCGGCTGGGCAGATGGTTATTGCCGAACCCCAAACCGGACACCCTGGATCGAACTCGGAACAGAGAGCGAATATGATGACGGGTATGATGATGGGGCTTCAGCCTGTCCCAGACACCCACATCTATCTCGATTGTTGCAACCGGATTTTTCTGATCGTCGTAAATCCGCTTAGCATATTCCTTGTGAATGCCTACGCACTCTTGCCTAGCTCACTTCGTCTTGTATGCCAAAACGCCCAGAGGATGAAGACGCCTTGAAGCGGCAGTCGGAGCAAATGCAACGTCGGTGATCCGGGCACCAATTCCTGATTCTGGTACAGATAGATGTTCGCCGGAAAGTGCCACTTGCACTACCGCATCTTCGATTCGCTCGCCGCCATCACCCGCTTCCTTTCAGCCGTGTATTTCCACCACGGTTTCTTCTGGTGCTCCTTCCATGAATCGCACAGCGGCGATGAACGTATCGAGCAGGCACGGGTCGTGCCGCTGACCAGTGATCCGGCATAGGTCTTCATACATTTTGTACGGATCACGGCCCGGCAAGTCGTCGGGAGATTGAATTCCCAACTGCCGAAGATCATCGGCGATTGACCTTCCGATGTTTGGAATGTCTTCCAGTTGAGCTATGTCGGTTCTAGTTCGGCAATCTTTTCGATTTTCGATGGATTCATGGACCGCATCTCCCTCATCGTACATTAGGTCCGTCTTGCTGTCAGCATGAGACAAATTGATCGATTCTACCCGCATTGGATTCACTTCGATAGAATTACGTGATCCAGATCGAACTCCTGCGGGGAGACCCTTCGATGACCTCGAAGAAACCGGCCACCAATTCGAACCAGTATCGCACAATCCAAAACCGGCAGCCCAAAAACCGAGTCCCGCCGGCAAATCGAATCTGCTGTTCCAATTCAAAATCACGCTCCTCGAAATCACACCGCCGATTTGGCGGCGTATCCAAGTGCCGGATTGCACGCTGGGCGATCTTCACGAATTGATCCAAGCTGCAATGGGCTGGGAGAATTACCATCTGCATCGATTCATTGTTGAAGGTGTGCGTTATGGGATTCTTGATCCTGAACTCGGCCTAGAAGGACGAGACCAAGGTGCGGCTGAGCCAGATTGTTCCCAAGAGCGGCAAAGCGTTTCGCTTCCGCTACGAATACGATTTTGGCGACAGTTGGATACACGATGTTGTCTTTGAAGGTTCTTCACCAAATGACCTGGGGCAGAATTTCCCGGTATGCCTCGACGGATCACGAGCTTGTCCACCGGAGGATAGTGGCGGCCCGTGGGGCTATGCAGAATTCTTGGAAGCGATTGCTGACCCGAAGCACGAACAGCACGCTGATCTGCTGGAATGGATCGGGGGCGAGTTCGATCCTGAGGAATTTGATGCGAAGGCAGCGACGATGGCGATGATGAAGGCAGTCGGCAAATTGCTCTAGATCGGCGAGTTCGGAATGAATTTCTGCGAAATGAACCAAAGCTTCGGGAGGTCACACGATGTCCGATCCCAAGAATATCGATTTCTTCGACATGTTGGCCAAAGTGTTATTGCGCTGCGGAGTCTTCGGCTATCTGCTGCTGCTACTGACCTTCGGCGTGTACATGCTTGCCGGCGAGACCCTCTACCGACTCAATGGCAATCTATTCAGTCTGTCGAAGCACGAGTTCGACCTGATCATTTATGGCTGCATCGTATCGATCAAGATGATCGTGCTTTTGTTCTTCTTAATTCCTTGGCTGGCGATTCGGTTGGTATTGAGGAAGGCCAAGGTGTGATCGATTGCGACGGACTTACTTACATCGGCAGATGCGTTGGTTCAAGTCTGAAAAAAGCGGGGCCGCTCAACCGAAAACCATTGGCTCGAAATACCAGCAGGGTTAAAAGTACGACGAGCCATTGTTGCACGTCAAAGAGCCATGCGCTCGCCGAATTGTCTCCGAGACAAAGTCGGAATTCGACAACCGCTGCAATTAGCACCGCCAAACTGGCTATGCGAAACCTCGTCCCCAGAGCCAGGATCGCAGCAGCCAATATTTCAACCATGTGAAACACCGACTGTGTGATTATCTGGGTAAGACCTGTGAAATGAACGTCTGGCCGCAAGGCAGACGTTGCACGAAACAGTTTAATCCACACGGTCGCCAGTGCCGCAACCAATGTAAACCCGAGAATATCGAGAATGCGGTAATGGTGCGAAGAAGCAACCGATGCACTGCTTTGAATTTGCCCGACTACTGCCCTCGACGGCAACAAAACGACACCGATGGCCATCATCGGCAGCATCAACAAAACAGACCAAGCTTGGAACTCAATCCAGTATGAAGAAACTTTGTCAGTTGGCCGTTCGAAGTGCCCACACGACGCCGATGGTCACGCAGACCATCCCCACAAAGCAGACTGCGAAGCGGCACCAAAAGTTTCCGCTTCCTAGACCTAAATAAAGCGACAGCAAGAGGTACTGTGCGCCGATGATTGGCGTCCAGACGTTGTGCGGATACCAATCCTGCCTATGGGCGATGATAGACGGCGTCAACAGCAGTACGTGTGCGAAGACCACGCACGCCACAAGCTTTCGACTGTTACCCATGGAGATGCGGTTTGGCTGAATTGTTCGACTTCAGTAGAGCGGCCCAATTATCCGTAACCTCAGGGTTCAAACGCAACAAGTTAGGGCCCGGAGGTAGCGATGCACCTTCAAATAGTCATTGAAATTGCCAGTAGTCATGATCACTTAGACCGCTTTGCGGCGACATCACACAGTAACTGATAGACCTTTGGACCATCGCCCCGCTTTCGCTTCTCAGCTTTATGCAACGCTGTCAATTGCATCCACCCAGGAATCGTCGGATCGGCACCTGCATTTACCAAAAGCTGCGCATTTCCAGGGAGCACTTCTGAGCAATGTGCTTAGTGGCGTGTCCCCAGCGACACCATCATCATGTGCATCGACATTTGCGCCGGCGGCGAGTAGTGCCTTGACCACGTCGAAGTGGTTTCCTGCGGCGGCATAGTGCAGTGGAGTACAGCCGCCCTCGTCAAAATGGTTTGGGTTTTTGCGTTTTGCGATCAAGTCCGTTACGGCTGTTAGATCGCCTGTTTGGGCGGTAAAGTGCAATTGCGTGTATGCTCGCTGGCCCATAATGCTATCCAGTCGTCCTGTCTCGTACAATCTTCGAAACTCCAATCGGTGCTGTGACGATTGCCCTCCAATGTTGGCATCTTCCGTAGCGTACTGTGCGAGCGGAAGTAGTTGTAGTACCCAGGGCCATGCCACGGCAAACGAACCTCATTGTTGGATGCATTGTCCTGCCCTCGATTCATTCCAACCAAGGAGGTGTACCATGCACAACCACGACGATCTGCCATTTTTTTCGAATCGATGAGCAAGCGTCGGAAGGGATTCCCGTCCGAGCAAAATGTCAAACGTAGAACTCAAATCGTCCACGGCCATAAGCTGCTGGAAGAAAAGCTTGGACGAAATGATCCCTGTCCCTGCGGTTCTGGATTGCGGTTCAAAAAGTGTTGCCTGAAGTCAGGTCGCTTTTGACGGCGTCAATCGGGATCACTACTTTTAGAGAATGAACGAAGCCCCAGGCGGGAAACTGCCCTGGGGCATTTGTTTTAGCATCGGACGATGCCATCGGTCTTGCTTTCCAACTGTGACGAATGGATGTACGATCAAGCTACTTTACATCCAAGGAGCTAAACAACATGGCCGACGAAAAGCAGATGAGTGCCGTCCGCTTCTTTTGTGAGAGGCCTTATTCGGATCATGGGCTCAAACGACGTATGGGCAAAGGTCGTGACTTTCATGACTGGGGCGATTTGATCCAGCAGATTTCTTACTTTGATTTTGGTCATGTCCAGACGGACGACGCACTGGTCGAGTCCGTCGCTCGGAGTGTACGCAAGGAATTTCCGGACGGCCAGCAGTGGAAAAAGATGGTCACAGTTGCAGGTGCCCACGAGAAAATCCTGACCAGTATTCGCAGTGGGTTGGCTGAATTGCTTCCAGCAAAGCCAGAGCGTGCATAGAGTGGTGTGGTAACCATGAATCGGCGATTGATTCTACTGGAACCGCAACTCAAACAATCAGCCTACTCGTGGACGTGTTCTGGGAAATTATCCGCCAGTATTGGCTCAATGCAATCGCCTTTATTGCATTTGGCGTTGCTGCTGCAAGATATCTCCATCTTGCTGACTGGCAAGGTCGTGTTATTGAAATTCTTTTGGCGTTCGGTGGCATGGTGATGGTTGTCGCCAGCGATGAAGTTTCAGAGTGGACAGGGAGCTATGGTTGGACACGCAGCCAATGGCGACAATACCCGACGTGGTACGTCAAACTCGGCGGCATCTGCCTGCTAGGTTGGGCACTCTATCGACTCTATCAATAAATGTCATAAATCGATCTGACCGAGCATTTCGGCGACCGTTGCCCGGGCTCAACTGTCAGCATATGGATGACGAGCGACGAACATGAGGAGTACGATGATCGTCAACTGGTTATTGGTTGCTGCCACCTCAGAGGGTTGACATATAGCTGACTCTAACTCACTATTTGCACTTGCTTTGATTGGGGCGTAATAATCTACCGAAAGGGTTTGTGAGAATGGCAAGAACGAAACTACCGAGGGGAGCGAAAACGGCATTCATCAAGTCGCATCCAAATCTGTCGGCCAATGAAGTCGTCGAGAGCTGCTGCCAAGGAAGGCATTAAGTTGACCGCCGCAGCCGTCTACAACATTCGATCCGTTGCCAAGAAGTCAAAAGGCAAGAAGCGTTTTGGCGGCATTGGCACAAAACACAAGGGGAATTACGGACGATGGGCTTCGAAGTTGGCAACGGCCAACACTTGATGACGGTTGTGGAATTCTGCCGAGTTTCCGGCGGAATCGAACAAGCTCGCAAAGCGATTGCGGCTTTGGAGAGCCTGCAAGTTGGCTAACATTCGAATTCGACGAGTGAAGTATTCAAAAGACCCGGCTCAGTCCTCAAATGCGAGCCGGGTTTTTTTTTGGCTTCTACCGGAATGCGAATCGAACTAAAACGCAGCCATCCAGGCTTGCGATTTTTCAAACTTATGGTCGAATCGATCCACGATTGTCCCGTCTGAATGCAATCGCACGAGTCCCTGGGGTATCACCACCCAGGCATCGTCACTTCCTGGATCGGCTTCCGCTGCCATCGCCCAGAGCGCTCGTTCACATTTAAGCTCACCAGCCGACGAATAATGGCGGACGCCTGTGCGGCAAAGCGTCACCCAGACAGAACCGTCTTGCTGATTCACAGAAACACGAAACGGCAAGATCAGATGGTTTTCGTCAGACTCTCCTAAATCTACCGAATTCTTGAGATTGCCGTCGTTATCGAATGACAACAGTTCATTTGCACTCTTGGCCACATCTGGGTGCCGGCGTGCAGTCATCCAGACGGTCCCCGTTGCCGCATGAACGGCTATGCTTGAAGCACACCAAGCGGTGACTGGCTTCGCAAGAAGAACTTGGCCAGTCTGAGCCTCGATTTTCGTTAGGTCTTTTCCCGCCAGCCAAAACGATTTCCCTTTGGGGTCGTATACAATATCCCAGCCACGGACTTCATGCTTTCCGACCAGCTTACCATCAGTGTCATAGACTTCGGTGTGATCACCGTAAATCAAGCCATGCGTGACAACGACCCATAGATTTCCCGACTCGGGATCGACCGCTAACGACGACGCCCCGATGTCTTTTATGACCAGCAGTTCCTTGCCCTCTCTATCCAGCTTATGAACTCGCTTGCCCACACTTTCGAGAAACCAAAACCAACCACGTTTCGCATCCGTGGCAATCATGTGATTGCTGCCAATGCCTTGGCAATTATTGAAGCCTGACAACTTGAAAACGAGTTTCCCATCGGCACCGATATACGACAGGTTGTCGGCGTAGGTCTCCTTGTCTTTGAAATCTGGATCAGCGTCGTCGAGGACCAAAATTCCGGGCTTGGGAACATGGTCTTCAGCCCATAGGTGGGCGGCAAAGAGCAGGTGGGCCACAGCCAATAGGAAGGTCAAGCGAAATAGCATGGCAGAATCCTTCCATCTGACGATCAGGAAACCTTCGGCGGGCCAAGAAAACTAGTTTTGCAAACGTCGCTTAAATGTCCAAGTACGCACCGTAACGCTATTGGTAGTAGACTCGGAAGGTGACAGTTCCCAGCCTTGTTTTCCCAGGTGATTTAACACTCGAATGCGTTTCAAAACGGAATTCTCAACCAGATTCTCGTCATTCAAAAGTTTTTGATCGATTGACTGAGCCTTGAGCTTTTCTGCAATCGTGTCCCAATCGTCTCCAATTACGACTTCGTCTCCCGTGATCCAGGAAATACGTCGCATGCGATCCTGCCCCTGGACCTGTCCTTTTCCCGGCGGAATACGTCCATCTCGTAGCTCTGCATATTCCCATTTCTCCACAGGCTCTGCCGCAAAGCTCGATACTGTCGGCAAGACGACTGCCAAGCAAAGCAACACTGTCGCCGATTTGCGATAACCCATGATCGATCTCCCCTCGTTTGAAAAACAGGAACACCGACAGAGCAGAAGGGGTTTAGTTTAGCCCATTACGGCTGGTGATTACAAAATGTCGCCCGACCTCATTGCATTCGCCGCACCAATTGCCGGGCGAACCAGAGCAGACCGAGACTGACTCCCTGGGCAGGCAGTCCCCAGTAGAGCAGTCGTCCCAAAATATCAACCGCCATCGGCGGGCGAGGGACTGGCCAGTCTCTGATGTACTGGGATAACACGTCGTACTTTCCTGTTGGCGTTAAGGTTCCAACAAAAATCCGATCTTCGTTGGAACCGTGGTTTTCGAACGTAACCAGTACATTTTTCATTTCCACAACATCGAGCCGAACGCTAATGGCACTGACCACCGCAAGCACGGCAGTGCAAATGAGCATCGTCAGAATTGAAAACTGAAACTTCATGGTTGGCCGAATTTTAGACGACGAGGTCAGAATCCTGAAACGTCTATTGCCCGGTCTGATTTGCTTTCACTCAGTGGTGCGTTGGACTTATTGCCTCAGGCCGAAAAATGTCCTCCGTGTTTTACTCTGATCTGCTCGCCAAGTTGGCGTAACCGTCATGCAGAGTCTTGCGATGCAGATCAAACAGACTTCGGAGGCAATTCCTGATTGAAAACACCACAACAGCCGATGAGAAGATAAGCCACACCAGCGGAATCTAACGAGATGGTAAAGGATGCCGTCGATGAATCTCCAAACCTGGAATCCAACGATAAACCAGATCGCAGAGGAGTCGAATCAGCAGCCCAATGAAGGCGGCAGGTACAAGGTCTTATTGGCATGGCGGGCCAGATTAGCAGAAGCCCCGACCTCATTGCCACTGTTTCAGATTGACGAAATCGTGCGAGAAGTTAGAAAGAACCTCGATGCCGTCAGGCGGTGACGAGCGGCCTCGGGCGTAGTTCCCAAATCATTTCTTGCGACTGATCTTCACCCGGAGCTTGCTTCGCTCCTTCTTTTTTCGCAAGTTGGCGAACTTCATCGCTGGCTGCCGCACAATCCCTCGTCCTTTTTCAGCCATTTGAACTTCCCCTGATCGTTATTGCCATCACTTCGTCGTGTAAAGTGAATCGAGATATTTCCACATTTCGCCGTCAACCTTGTCCGGCTTCTGTGCTCCCATCGAAATCAGCAGAAGACAGGACAAGACCGACTTTCTTTCTTCGGTCGTGGACAGCGGTTGGTGCTCAATGAACTTGGTCAGTGCGACCGCAATGCACGACCACACTGCTAGTTCGCTATCGGGATCGGCGTCCCGCAAGAAGTTCACTTCCATCGTCTCAAACGCAATGTCTTGATACGGCGAGATGACTTCAAAGATCGCCCGGAGAATTCCAAGCTGCTCGTCTGAAAGGGACTCTCGGCGAATTGGGCCAAGCCGCAAATCCTTTGGGTTCACGTAGCGAATTTCGGGCTTACTTGAGTCGTCTTGATTGGCCATGAGTCAGCCGGATAGGTCGAAGGAGACGGGCGATATTCTACCCAATCGGAGACAGCGTCGGTAGAATTCGATAACGCTCCTCACACCTTCATGCGGTAGCGGATGCAGAATTTCGACGATTAACGAACCATTGGTGTTGCATGCGTAGACTTGTAATTGCTTTATTGGCTATGTCTGTGACCCAGGTCGCCTTCGCCTGGAGTGAGGCCGGCCACAAAATCATTGCCTCGATTGCCTTTCGGCAACTGACGCCGGATCAACAAAACACAATCGCCGCCATCTTGAAGCATCATCCTCGATTCGCCGAGGACTTTCAGTCCAAGATGCCTGACGAATTGAAGACAGAAGCGGAACAAAACGAATGGCTGTTTCAGCAAGCTGCCATCTGGCCTGATCTCGCCCGTGGTCTTTCTGGCGAAGCCAAGAAATTCAATCATCCGAGTTGGCACTACATCAACGTGCCAAGCTTCTTGACTCCGGATGACAAGAATGAAATGGAAGCGACGGTGAAGGTGAATCAATCGCTCGACCCTCCGGCTGCTGAGCAGGAGGATATGAATGTCGTCCAGACGATTCGACTCGCCCGGCGACTACTGACCGACAAGCAAACGCCAGACGAAAAGAAGGCAGTGATGCTGTGCTGGATATTCCACGATGTGGGCGACATTCACCAGCCGCTCCACGCAAGTGCTTTGTTTGCCGAGAAACTATTTCCCATTGGCGACAAGGGCGGAAATGCAATTAAGACGGAACAGCGGCAGAATCTGCACGCAGTGTGGGATCAGTTTCTCGGCAATCGAGCAAATTTCCGCACCGCTCGGAATCGAGCGATTGAAATCGTCAATGATCCTGTACAAAAGAAGATTGGGACTGATGCGGCTTCGAAGTTAGATGAAAAGGTTTGGATGGATGAAAGCCATACCCTGGCCGAATCGACGGCCTATGACTCGGAAGTTGTAGGCTATCTGCGTGGCTATGTCACCGAAACCCAAGCGCCGCCAATTAAATTGACGGAACGCTACCTCAAAGAGGGCGGCAGAGTTTCTGAGCAGCGGGTTATTGAAGCTGGATATCGACTGGGGGCGGTGCTAAAGGAGGTGGCTGATAAATAGTCGTGACCGGCAATCCATCGACGGCACAGATGTGCGTACCCCGATCATCCCAGTTTCCCTTTTAGGAGAAGCGACGATGCTACTTCGAAAATCAAAAGCTATTGCCGGCGTTTTTGCCGTCGTCCTCGGCGGGCCTGCATTGGAAGCAATCGGTGCCGACGACGCCTCGCCGAAAGTCGTGTCGATAACGGTGCGAGACGGCGACTCTCTTGAGATCACTGTTCCCGAAGGATGGGAAGCAGGCCCAAAGCGGTTCTCCCGTGGCACCGACCATTACGCTGCACCCAAAAAACCAGGAAGCGGAATTGAAAATGACACTGATTCCCGACACGAAGGGTGCGCTGAGCACGAAGGAACACTTGGAAAAAGCGGTGAAAGCTGCGAGCCAGCAATACGTAAAAGGGTCCGTCGAGAAAGAATGTAAGCTTCAAAGCCTCGACACCAAGAATGGAACTTGCGTTTATGCACAATTTAGAGACGCTGCTTTGGTGGGCAAGCCGCCACGGCCCGGAAAATACTTGGTCGTCGCCACGGGCGTAATGTCGTTCGGTAAGTCGGCAGCAGCGTTCACCTTGGCTGGGCGGTCATTCGACGACAAATTGTTTGTTGCCGGCAAGGAAATTGTGCAAGACGATATCGTCGTCAAGAAAAGATGAGTTGCCGACTCATTACGAGCAGAATTCGTGCCTTGACTCGCCGTCCCGTCAATTTCCAGGGCAGTCTAAATCGTTGACTGGATGTTCTATATCGATGATGTGCTGAATTCCAAATTCGATTTTATCGTTGACTTTTAATCCGTGTGGAAAATCAACGTCGTTATCGACTCGACCACGAAATCGGTCATTGCGCAGGGCTTTATGACTTGCACCCGCAACCGCTCGCCATCAATCGCATTTTCTAGGATCACTATCACGAAGTCGCCGACGCCGACTGCCATTCGGTCGGCCGTTTCGGGTAGATGAACGGTCAGATTCAGTCCGGCTAGTTCCAATGCGTTCGCAAGCCGATAGCCATTCTTAAATGCGGTTGTCCATTTTGGCATCGGGTTATCTATACGACCGCAAGCGTTTCCAGATGACCATAGCTCGTGCCTGCGGTCAACCTCATCGTCCAGCATTGCGGCAACCACACGAAGGTAGTTTCTTGTCACTTTCTCAATTCGTCAACTAACCCCGTACATATTTTCCCTGTGTAGTTCCGAGTGAGCGTCCCGAACCGTACTAAATGCCGAATCTAGATGCAGGCCACTTTCAGCCCATAAACGAATATTGCCGGACAAGCTTTCAATGTTCTAGTTCTCATATACTTTCTCACATTAATAATTAAGATGTACTGCCAACGACATGTTGGCAATCTTTGGCATAGTCGCCCGACCCGAACACAAGAACGCCGACATGGCGATGCAGTGTGCGGGCCGGTACCAGCGACCGAGAGTCGCTGGGGAATCCCAAAGAATTGGGACTCAGTTGTTAGAGGTTGGCAATAGTTCTTTTGCGGTTGCGATCATTTTATTGCGATTTGCAATGCCGGAATCAACAGCAAAATATTTGCAACGTGATTTTTCGAAAAACGAAAAGTTATTTTTGCATATCGATAATATTTCCAAATTGAAAAACTAGATTTTCATTTTCGATATTCGCCTGAATATTTTCCCAGGGTCGTGAAAACCTATGCCGTTTTTTCGGCTAACTTTCCGAGCAAATGTCGCTCGATCCATCAGCGACATGATCTCGGCATCGATTCGACTGGGTTGCTCATTTTTGGCCGGCGGGTTGATCGCCATGTATTAGACCGTGGCAAAACCTGCCGAAAACTATTCAGATTCATTCGTTAAATGAGTTTTTCGGTGCTTGAACGATCCAAATCAGTCGCCAGCGAAATATTGCAGATTTCGATTGATTTAGGGCACTTCTAAAAAAGCGGACCCGGTCAGCCCGGCTTCAAACACGTATCCCACTACCACTTCGCTAGCCAAATCCTTTAGCTCCAATAACTTAATCGACGCACTGACAAGTGGCTGCAAACATTCTGAGTGCAGGCTCTCGAAGCTTGAAGAGTTTACTGAGTCCAGCGACAGGACAGTAACCGCTGACCTCGATCACACCCATGTCCCGTAAATGCTCGATATGCTGACGAGCGGCATGATTGGTGAATCCCATTTTCTTGAGGGATTCGATGCCAAGTCGAGCTTCACCAGAATTCGCTCTCAAATGATTGATAAACCGAATTAACTTAATGAACGTTGGCTTTTTGATTTTCAGTTTTCGCTTTTCATAAAAACAGCGAATTGCAGATTCTAATTTTTCCGGCAAGGGAGATTCGTCAGGGACATAGTCCCATCCTTCGGCTCGATTTCGCCAATATTCATCCTTTGGCAACCATTTTGACTTTTCCGAAACTGAACAACATTCAGTTAACTTAACAGGAACAAAGCAGCATTCTTTAACAGAAGCAGTTTGCATCAAGGGGACCAACAACCACTTATCCGGATATTTCTTCGAACGAAGCTCCGCAAACACCGCTTTTCCAGCTTCGCTCATCCGAGTAACCACCGAATTAACAATTCTGCGAATGTGGGCTTGCACTTCATAATTTTGGCCACGATTAAGCCGTGTGATGAAGCCGTTGTGTTTCTTAAAGCAAAAATCAATCAGCGAATTCGCAACTTGGTCCAATCGATCAGGCTCGGGCACAGTCCACAATTCAACGAAATATAGCCATTTTGCTAATTCACGCACGACAGTCGTCATCGAGTCCTCACACGGCAGCCCCAAGATCGCCCATTCTCGACACTGCTGTGCCCATTCGCCTTTGTAAGCCGGAATTAAATCATCCGAATCCTTAATTGGAATGGCGATTGGCGGAATCGCAGCTGCCTGGGACGCAATAAAATCCTGGCTGTGCAAGGTTGTCGCCAGCGAATGTAATTGACCGCCGCTGAGAGCATTTGCTTCGAGGTAGTCCCAAAATGAATGAAGCTGTTCATCGGTGGGATTCAATCCGGAAAATGGGTCTTTGAATTGAACGCCGCAATAGTCATGCGAAGAATCAAAAATCCGAGCTTTGCCTTTGCACTCCAATTTGGCGATCAGACCTCGACATTTGGCTTCCTTATTTACGAGTCGAACTATCGAGTGCCAATTTTCGTTAATCGCCATCGTCGAAAGTCTCGCCTTATGGACAATCAAATAAGCATTGATCCCACGACCTGATTTGCAGGGATAGGGATCGAGCCCGGTCATTTCTTTGAACAGGTATAAGGCATGTTCCGCATTCGCTTGCACCTCGGTCTGATTACTCGACTCGTGATCATCAATATCCAGACCAAGCAGGGTTGATTTGCGAGTTGATCCAGTCCAATACGCCTTACTGCCAATTCCCAGCAGATGATCAGCGACCTGATAAAGTGCCTTTTTGCTGAGAAAGTATCGATAGGGCTTCACCGGTGACTGTGGTGCCTGAACAGCAATGCCCGCACTGGCTTCACCGAGTGGATTTAGATCACTGCAACCGACGCTCGCAAAGTGAGCGTAATACGCCTTCGTCCATGCTTTATTGTTCAAGAGAATCTTGTCGATGGCCCCGCCGGTTGGATTGGTGTACCAATTGAGTTTGCCGAAATGAAATTTCAGGCCCTCCATGCTGAAATTGGCGTGGAATTTCGCTAGCGATGGTTTACTGGCTCGCCGGACGGATCGCTTTTTTAGTTTCATGGACATATTAACGCCTTTAATAGGGCAGGCAGCTTTGTGCCCCAACTCCCAGATAGGATAACTGGGTTCGCCCTGTAGCTACCCGCACAGAGCGAAAGCAGGCATCCTGCCTCGGAAATAATTAGTTTTCCATTTTGTCCATAAGCTTGAACCACTCGATACAACGCTCCAATGCTTTGCCCTGCTTTTCCACAGTCAGATTGTCAAACCAGACTGAAGTCTCGTTCACAGCTTCGTCCGTGTTTCTTAAAAACATGATTTCCACTGCTCGCTGTAATACTGGGGGTAGCTCGGTTAATTTGCTAGTCATAGTCATTTATAGAACTCCAATAAAAAAGGCTCACTACCCGGAAGGATTAGTGAGCCTAAACACTTGTGTTTTTTGTGATCGGTTCTACTGCTTCCGGGACAGTTATATGTATGCGGTTCACGTGCCGCAGTTCAATAATTATCTATGATTATAAAAGCAGGATCAACAGCAAATTGCAGAAAATAATAGACTTAATAGGAAATAGTTTAATCAGGCTTCAATTGCTGGGGCCAGTGGAAGTCTGATACTTTCTTCATAACGACAAACTCGACTTTTCGAATTCTCTTTCCAGTTCATCGGTAATTATTTCCACCTGCCGTTCGAAGCCCTCGGCAATAAATGGCCCACGCCGAGTCCAGGGCTGACGATGAACGTCGCCGAGGAATCGGGAGACACACGAGCTTATCGTCCAATTCTTGGCGTACACATTCTTTGTACGGCATTTAAACCGCCGACACCTGCCCGGCCTCATGCCGAGCGATGTTCAGCGTTCCCTTCCCTTACGAATTCCGAAGGGCGGCAACAAAGTCGTCGGGTTCGGGGGAAGATTTACCGCAGATTCTTTTCCATTAAGGCAATTCGTCCTTCCATATTCTTGTGGCTGGCATAATGATCCAATGCATTAACAATCTCTTCGCAGGATTTCAGTTTTTCGGAACTACCCGGCTCAAGCAACAATGATTCGACTCGATTGAGCAAGGCGGAAAGCTGTGGCTGTGGCCACTGTTCGTGGGATTGTGGACGCCAATAGTGTTCACTTATGGTAAGGACGTCCGGTGCAGCTTCGACTCTCGGATACAACTTTCGGCACGCATCGCAAATCGTGCTGATTGAATTAATTTCTTTTATCGGGCGAATTTGCGCATGCGTTGGCATTCAGTGGCCAACTCGTCAATGCTATCGGCTTTCCATTCGTGCATGGGGTCAAGCCAATGTTCGTGGATAATGTCCAACCAGTATTCTTTCGTTTCCATTTGCTTTGCAGTATTCATTTAATACTTCCTATCTAGAAAAAGGGTTCTCACTCCTGCAAGAAAGTGGAACCCTTAAAAACACCGAGGTGTTTTGAATCGGTCAACCGCTTGCAGACAGTGATATATATTCGTACGCAACACGGCACATGCCTGTTGCGGGCTAGCTCCCAGCGATCAGAAATCGCTGGGGAGTCCAAGAGATTTTGGACTCGGTTAAAAGAAAGTTAGCGAAAGTTGTTTTGCAGTTGCAATCACTTTATCAGATTGACAACTGGATTGCAACAGCAAAATATCTGCCTCCTGATTTTTCGAAAACCGAAAAGCTATTTGTTTATTGTCAATAATATTGCCAAATTAAAAAACTAGATTTCAATTCTCGATGTTCATCCGAATATTTTCAGCCATTGGCAGGCGTTTGTGTGATTGCAACAATTGCGAATCAGGCATTGTGCGAGCTTTTGTGCTTCGTGGATGTAGCCATCAATAGTGCTCGTCCAGAAATTAATCCGGATTAAATTCGCTGATTATCTCGCTTTTCATTTTTTCGACAAAGTCTTTTTGCTGCCAGACACCCTAGTCATTTAAAAAAGAAATCTTCAGCAAAATGCCAACGTTAATAGGAAATAGTTTTCCTCCGTATGAGTTGTCGAGTGTTCGTTTGGCTGCCGGCAATCATTGCCACTCGCCGCCTGATTACCAATTTCGAAGCCGGCGCCGCTCGGAACAATTTGGAAAGAGTGTTTTCATTTGCGAGGTTCTCTCCCAGCCTGCAATTCTTCCCGCACCTTGGCGATCCGCTCGTGGCCGATCACCACACAGCCTGGGTCAACATCAGTCCCGATAAACCTTGGTCCCGAATTCACAGATGGCTTCCGCCGCCCGGAGGCCCCTTGATCACATGAATCACTTTGGACTTTGGCGGGCGATCCAGTTGCTGATCATAGTAAGCAGTGCCACTTAGGCGAGGTCCATTGTCCAGGCAATTCATTTCTCGGGTGTGGTCTCACAAAGCCGAGCTTCCTCCGGTTATGTAACATGCGGCGACACCGTCATCAGCATGGAAATGATTTACTCGATTGCTATTTCAGACAGCCCTTTCGCTCAATCCACGCCCAGGCAATCACTCGTTCGAAATCTGCAATCCAATTGAATTCTTCGGGCGTGCCAAAAATTAGGCCGCATGACCAAAGGCAGGGGGGCACCTGGCAATGTCACTTGCCGTAACAAGGGCGGCCGCTTCCTGAAGGCATCGCTAAATAGTCCCTAATTTCCTTTCGTGTACCAATCGGTGCCACTCCCCAACTGACAATCATTCTGTCGCCTTGGGCGACAGAACAAATAATCCCAATTCATTCGCACTGGCGATCAATTGATAATCGGGGAATCCCGGCATTGCAGAAACTAGTGTCTCCTCTTTGTTGGGCAATAGGTGCGACACCTTTGGAGCAGAGGATGTCACCCCGTACTTCAGATCGATAGGGATCTTCCCTTTGATTGGTGCCCTGGGACGACCGTGAAGTGATTGATGAAGTAGTCAGGAGGTTGTTGACCAAATGTCTGTTTTGGCAGTCTGATCCTGGACGGAGCCAGATTGCCAATGAGCTGGACTTCGTCCGATGGCAGTTCGACTTTCGATGCGGTAAACTCGTTCTGGCTCAATGGCAGTAGGTGCGGTCTGCTCCGGTGCTATCTCCCTCGACTCCGAACTGTCGGCATCGCCCGCAAGCTCCGATACCATCCGGTCCAAGCCTTGAGCCACCAAGGTTGCCCAGGTTGGGGTCATCGTCCAAGTAGCTACCCACCGTCCAAGATCAATGATCTCAAATCCCGATCCGGATGGTACAACTGTAAAGCGGTGGTGATTCATGGCTCTCACCCTGCCTTCTGCGACTGTGGTTGAAGGCAATGCGGCGAAAACCAAATTCGCTCATTGCGTCGATGCTTGTTGCCGCCATGATTGGTCCACGGTAGGCAGGCCCAACCGGGAAGGACATGTTCGTCCTTCATCCCGCAAACGGCGATGCGAAAGTTTTTCTCCATGCCCATAACCCTCGCATACTTTACGACATCATCCGCAGCCGTCAGGCTGTCCTTGGGGTACAAGTCCTTCTGGCGTTTGGTCCGACCTGAGTAGGGCGGATCAAAGAGAATTGCAATTATGCCGCTCTTGCGTTGCAAACCCTTGTCGAGAGTATCTTCCCACCCACCGCAGTTGATCTTCACATTTCGAAGCCGTATTGCGATGTCGGGAAAAAAGGTATCGGGCGAGTTCCGGCTCACTCTTCTTGCGATGGCCAGCCCAAGCTCTACTCCAGGGCAGTGTGGACGACAATTTGTCACCACGCCCTGTCCAGGCACCTGAGACGACGAGGTTCTGCCCCCAGACCCACCAGCCAGCGATCTTGGCATCGTACCGAGTTCGGATTGGCACGCAGCTTTGCTTCAACTTCGGATTGCTGTGCCCTCAGCCATTTGTGGCGAGATTGTAGCTCAACGCCTGAGACTGGCCCAATCGCCCAGCGGGCAACTTTGCGAGAATCAAACCGAACGGCCCGCCAGAAGTTCACAATCATCTCATCGGCATCGCCATGGGCTTCTGCGGCGACGGAAGAAGACTTTTCGGCCGAAGCAACAATGTGGCCAGCGTTCCACCGAATGGTTCGACGTAGAACTTCGCATCACCAAAGCGTTGCCAGATTTGCTCTGCAAGTCTCAGACTTACCGCCGTACAATGGGAAGGGTGCTGTCATAGTGCACCCCGCAATGTGAGCGTGATTTGGCCATTCAGGTTTTGACTATTTCCCCCAAGATTGCGAAGCGTCTTTCCCACAATGCTTCGGATGCCGGTGGCCCGAAAGCTTTTTGCTGGTGGAGTTCTCCTTGAAGTTCTTCCTCGGAAATCCGTCGAATGCTTCTTTGATTTCCCTGTAATCCGCAATGTCGAGCATTTCG
>CAVZCV010000020.1:0-428211 GCA_963773875.1 Pirellulales bacterium | reverse complement strand
TTGTGACATACGTTTTTCGGTGCATGGATTTGGGCGCTGGAAAACGTATGGCGGAAGGTTTTGAGACAATTTTGGCGTAGATCCACCACAACTGCATCATCAACCCAACCATTTACGGGAATGGGTTCATCTTCAGCCGCCTCGACTTGGAATATGAAACGGCTCGTTCGAACCGGTTTGCGACGAGCCATTTCGCGTTTGGCAGCAATGAGTTGCGATTCATGCCAGAGGACCAACGAGCAGCCCGATATCCTCCGCACGATCGAAGGGTTCGAAGGGCATGAAAGTCCCAACGACTTCGCTAAGCAGGAAAAGCGAGCGACAAGAGCTGGAACTTCCAGTGGACGGAATGGTCGATCAGCAAGTGCAGGTGCGGCCGATCACGCGCGGGAGAGTCGAAGCGAAGCTACCTTGATTCCCAGGCTGCGTCGAACGACGAATGCCAGCGCATTGCGCCTTCGCCGGCACGAATCGAAGCTGTAGGCTTGCGCGGGCTGGGAGCGTCAGCACCGCGCTCATTCCGCTAGGCAAGCGCGTCCAGCAACGCCGAGCGGCGGTGCGCACAGGATTCGCGGGACCGGCTGATTCCATTCCAGGCTAGGTAAGCCTAAACTAGACCCATCAATCACTCTAGTCGGGAAGCCACGCGTTCCCACGACCTCGGCGATAGCGATCAAGTATCAACCGAGTCCGAACCTCCAAACACTTCGCCCAAGGAGTACTCCGATGGCTGAGCTGAAACCCAAAGCAGTCGCAATTCCCAAAGAGTTCAAAGATCTGAAAATGGGGCGATACGGCCCTATCTGGCCGAGCACTCCGGCGTGCTATGGCTTCACCCTCATCGCCAAGGTGAAGCCGGGGAAGGCGGAGGCCGTCCGCGAATATGGAGTCAACCTGTCGAAGGAACTGGACAAAGACCCCCACCTCCTCGCGGCACTCAAGCTCCACTACCTGCGCTGGGTGCTCTTTGACAACGACACGCGCTTCATGTACCAGGGGATTTTCGACACGGATTTCGATAAGTACGTCGAGGATGCCGTGAACCTTTTCAAGCAGTCCGGCGTGACGACGGTGTTCGAGCACCTCGAAGGGTTTCCGGCCGACTGGCGGGATAACCCCGCTGCGTTCGTCAAGTTCTGTCGGGAACATCAGTGTCACAGCTTCATGGAGTACGGCGAGTATCCCTACGTCAGCGCCGAGGACATCAAGAAGGCCCTGAAGCTAAAGGACGCTTTCTCGTCGATGCTCGACCAGATGCAATAGATTCGCCTTCGGGCGGATCGAAATTTCACAATTGAACCCGGCGTCTGCTTGATGAGGTTTGCGATCATGCTCGAACTCGAAGACATCCAGAGTGGCGTCCTGCGGCCCCGCCCCGCTCCTTATGCGGCAACGTACATCTTGCTACGCATCGACGACCGCAAGGCGGGTCGAGAGCTGATGAGACGCGTGAGCGAGGTCGTGGCGTCGGCTGCAAATCCAACCAGCCCGGCGGGTGAGGCCGCCGTCAGCGTCGCGGTCACCTGCTGGGGCCTGAAAGCGCTGGGAGTGCCCGAGAGTTCGCTGGCCAGTTTTCCTCCGGAGTTCCAGCAGGGGATGGCAGCCCGGGCGCCGATACTGGGAGATCGCGGAGAGAGCAGCCCCGAGCACTGGGAAAAACCGCTCGGGACGCCGGATGTCCACGTCGTACTGGCCGCGCTTGCCCCCGATGCACAACGGCTAGAGGCCGTGCTAGAACGGGCACGCAATTCTTATCACGAGATGACAGGGATTAAGGCAATCTGGCGACAGGACTGTTTCGCGCTACCCACGGAGCGAGAAGCGTTCGGTTTCAAGGATGGCATCAGTCACCCGGCCGTCGAAGGGAGCGGCATTCCCGGAAGCAACCCCCAGGAACCTCCGCTGAAGGCGGGTGAGATCGTCCTTGGTTATCAAGACGAAGTGGGAAGTCTCCCTGCCTTGCCTCAACCCGAGGTTTTGGGCCGCAACGGCACCTACGTCGTTCTCCGCAAGTTACACCAGCGCGTTGCGCTATTGCGGCAGTATCTGAGAGCGAACTCGAAGGGGCCCGAGGGAGAGGAATTGCTGGCTGCCAAGATGATGGGGCGCTGGCGGAGTGGAGCGCCGTTGGCGCTATGCCCGGAACGAGACGACCCCGAACTGGGCGCCGACCCGAAGCGCAACAACGACTTCCTCTACTACGAGGACGACCGGTTGGGGTTCAAGACTCCGCTCGGCTCCCATAGCAGGCGGACGAATCCCCGCGACGGACTTACAGAGAGCCGCACGAACGTGAGAATCCGACGCATGATTCGCCGGGGCACAAGCTATGGGCCGCTGCTTCCGGAGGGAGTCCTGGAAGACGATGGCGCGGATCGGGGTTTAATGTTCGTCTTCATCGGTGCCAACCTCACCAAGCAATTCGAGTTTGTGCAATCGACGTGGATCAACGACGGCGAGTTCATCGGGGCGAACACCCAGACCGACCCCTTCTGTGGGAACAACGACCAATCGGCAGACATGACCATTCCGCCAAGCCGATTCGCCAGCGTATCCAAGGCCTGCCTCGGTTCGTCGTGACGCGCGGCGGGGAGTATTGCTTCATGCCAGGGCTCCGAGCACTGCGCTGGCTGTCGGAGTTGGAAACCTGAGAGGGAGTGCTAAGAGTATCTCGTCGATCTGACATGCCAACTTCACCGTGAGGGTCGGGCGTCTTCTATTCTGCCCCTGAAGGCGCTTCACTATCTCGCTGCACTGAAAGATAGCGGTAGATGATAGACGTACTCGTCATTGGCGCTGGACCTGCAGGCGTTGTCGCTGCGCTGCGCGCCGCGGATCTCGGCGCACGCACCGCGCTCGTTACTCGGGACGCCTTTGGCGGCATGGCAGCAAACGATGGGCCGGTCCCCGTCCGGACGCTGGCCCATGCGGCCCGGCTGATGCGAGAGGCTCGGCAGCTCGGGCAATACGGCATCACGGTTAATGAGCCGGTGCTGGATTACCCTCGGCTGCTCGCGCGGGTCCGCGAGGTCGCCCACGACGTGCGTACCTGTTCGACGTGGCGCTCGCAGATCGATTCGCTGGGCGTGACCGTGCATGAACAAGCCGGCACGGCGCGATTTATTGACCCGCACACGATCGAAACGGCGACCGGGCTGAGGCTGCAGGCCGGGACATTCATCCTTTGCACGGGAGGAGTCAATCGAAAGCTCAACGTGCCCGGCTTTGAGCTCACCAACACCCACAGCGACGCCTGGGGCCTGACCTCCGTGCCGCCGTCGATGCTGGTCATTGGCGGCGGCGCGACCGGAGCGCAGGTCGCTTCGGTGTTCAACGCTTTTGGCTCGCGAGTGCAACTGTTCCAGCGCGGTCCGCGCATTCTGCCGACGGAAGACGAAGACATTTCCGCCGCCGTCGCATCCGCATTCCGCAGCGCGGGGATCGCAGTTCAGGAGAGCTTCGGGGAGATCACTTCGTTCGAAAAAACACACGCCGGCGTCCGGATGAACTACTCTCGGGGCGGCGAACATCACAGTGTCGAAGCGTCGCTCGCGGTCGTGGCTGTCGGCTGGCAGGCCAACACGGCCGGACTGAACCTCGCGGCGGCAGGTATCGAAACCAATGAGCGTGGCTTTGTGCGTGTCGATCCCTTTCTGCGAACCTCGGCATCGCACATCTTCGCGGCCGGCGATGTCACGGGCCGCCTGCTGCTTGTCCCGCCGGCGATTCAGGACGGCTTCGTCGCCGCGACCAATGCGATTGGCGGCGCGACGATGACGCTGGGCGAAGCGGTGAATCCCATCGGCAGTTTCACGGACCCCGAATACGCCCAGGTCGGACTTACCGAATCGCAGGGGCGAGCCGCACACGACATCGTGGCCGCGACGATCCACTTTGATGCGACTACGCGCACGATCATCGACGGTCGCACGTTCGGCTTTTGCAAGTTGATCGTCGATCGCGCGACGCACAAGATTCTCGGTTGCCACGTCGTCGGCGAACGGGCGGTTGAGATCACGCAGGTTGCGACGATCGCAATCACTGCTGGAATGCGAGTCGATGAACTGGCTCACGTTCCGCTTTCGTTTCCGACGTATGCCGGCATTCTGGGTCGCGTGGCAGCCAGTGTGACACGGCAACTTAATCCGCAAAACTTTTGGCAAACAAGCTGAGCTGAGAACACACTCCAACTCTGCATCGGAAAAAATCGAATGGCTACGCCTCAACCCGCCCGCACCTACAACCAAGACCATGTTGCCCGAAGATACACACCTGGCAAACGCCGGGTGAGCATCTATTGGACCTGGAGTTATCCCTGGGAAACGAACCGCGACGTCGCCGAATTGGACAATCGATTCTCCACGATCACCGAAGTTCGTCGAGTCGCGTGGCCGGATTTTGAAGCGTCTGAGTGGGACAAGATGAACTTCCTGCAGGGCATTGCAGGCACGCTAGAACTGTTCCATCGATCCTCGCTCTCATTCCAGCAAATCGTCGGGGAGGCGACCGGACATCCCGTCGCTGTTTTCCAGCGTATTGATCAGGGTGGTTACAAGCTGCCAATTGACGAACGTGTGCTGGCCGATACGGACACGCTTTTGGTATTCGGCCTGGACCATCTTGTCGCCGAACAGGAAGCCGAGCCGGCTGAAATCGAGGCGATTCGCGAGTGGCTCAAGCGCGAAGGCACGTGCCTGCTGCTGGCCCCCCACCACGACGTCGGCTTCACGGACGATTCGAAGCAGCGACAGATGGAGTATCGCCACCACGGCGACGAACTCGTCCCACGCCAGCAACGATTCAGCCAGTACACTCGCTCGCTGATGCGGGCGCTCAATGTCCCGGTCATCAATCAATGGGGACTTCGCCCTGCCGTTGTGAAGGGAACGAAGGAGATCGCGCCGTTGACTGCCTTTCGGGACCTCGACAAGGTAGGATTGCTGAACAACGTCAGCACG
The DNA here is from genome assembly GCA_963773875.1 of Pirellulales bacterium. GTDB lineage: Bacteria > Planctomycetota > Planctomycetia > Pirellulales > JADZDJ01 > CAVTYH01. The sequence goes on along the minus strand of CAVZCV010000020.1, from coordinate 423,253 downwards.
TTCAATTTTCACTTGCACCTGCCCCATTACGAGGTTGCAACCGAAGCCGCCAAATCTGTGCAGGTCTTAGCGCGACAGCTCATTGATCCCGATCGGCCGCATCCGTTCACAGCAGCCGGCAACAAGGAATTCAATTGTCTGCTCTGGATGCCGCCGAGCGAGCAGCGAGCCGGCAATATTCTGCTCATCGACTCAACCCACTTCACGACGCTCTTCGGCGGCACGGACAGTCTGGCCAACCTTTGGCGGAATCTAGCCTTAATGAAGTGAGGCTGAAGCCGCTGCGTTTGTGTCCTAACTGGCCATTGGACTCGCGCGGATGAGCGGCGGAGTCCGAAAAATGAGCGTCATTTGTGAGGTCGACTAACAGCGGGGAACCAAATGTGGACGTTCTCGTAAAGCTTCTGACTGCGTCGGCACTCTTCGCCATGATGCTGTCTATGGGGTTGAAAGTAAGGATTGAGGACGTAGCCGCATCGATCCGGAATCCCCGCCTGGTAGTGGCGGGCATCCTGGCGAACTATGTCTTGGTGCCGGCGGTAACGATTGCACTGCTGTATCTGTTCGGCGCCGATGTGATGGTGTCGGTGGGCTTTTTGATCCTGGCGGTCTGTCCCGGAGCGCCGGTGGGTCCGCCGTTTACGGCGACGGCCAAGGGCGACACCACTTATGCGACCGGGCAGACGGTGATGCTGGCGGGATTATCGGCGTTGCTTTCGCCAGTCTTGTTGGGTGTGCTGCTTCCCCGTCTGCTTCCGGCCGGTGAATTGCACATTGATTTTGCAACCATCGTTGGCACTTTGTTGGTTTCGCAGATGTTGCCTCTGGGAATTGGACTGGGGATTCACCATTTTACGCCGAAATTAGCCGGCAAATTTGCCAATCCGCTCGGTCTGATAGCCAATGTTCTGCTGGTTGGCGCCGTCGTGCTGATGCTGGTCAGCGAGTATGAGTCCCTTGCGGAAATTCGTCCGCTTGCTTGGATAGGGATGCTCCTGTTGGTGTCAGCGAGCTTAAGTATCGGCTGGTTTTGCGGTGGCCCGAGTCGGGCAACTCGCAAAGCCTTGGCCGTGACCACGGCGTCTCGCAACGCGGCCGTCGCTTTGGTAATTGTATCGGGCAATTTTGCGGAGACTGCCGCCGTCACTGCGACGATTGCGTTCGCACTCGTGTCGATTCTCGCCACGTTTGTGGCCGCGGTTCTGTTTGCACGTATGATCGATTCGGCCGTATGACGACCAGTGTGCATGTCACGGAGCCAAATAATCTCCCGTGCCCGAATAAACGGTGTCCAACTGCTGACGTGGGAGTATTGAAGGCGCTTTGGCCATCCGACCGTCCCGGAAAGTCGTCGCGCCTGAGACGTTCCAGAAAACGACCGATTTTGGAACGTTCGTACTCGGTCCATTTATGAGCTGCCTTGCCACAGTTCGGTCACTTTGACCGATCGCGATTGAATCGACAACTCGCACCGGCTCGAAGACGCGGTGGGTATGAGTGGACTCGTGGAAATTACAGATTGCAGCGAGCCGTACCGTCCTGATGCAAACTGAAGAGCACAACTAGAAGCACCGTCGAGCCAGAACCTCGCCCGATTGCAGATGGCGAAAAACCTGCTGCGGCAGATTGAATCGCCACTGAGTATTCCCCTGGGTCACGAAAACATGCTCGGCCGAGAAATTCGCCAGCTGTTTCGCGATCATCTCAACGGTCCGTCCGAGAACGGCTGCCGATGCGGCCGGGCCAAGCGATCTACCGCGCGTGGGCATTTTACTAAAATCGGCCGAGGCAATTCATCGCGCACCCGCATTTACTACAACCGCAGTAAATGCATCCCGAGGTCCGAATGCGTTTTACAAAAGTACCCGAAAGCACGCCCCTCGGCTGTGACCAAAACGGACCAAGTTGTTTGGTCCACTCCTTGCCTAGTTTGACAGTTGAAAAAACGGTGTCTCGTTCGAGAGGTTAATGTGCTCATCTAGCGCGTTCGAGGCCGGGGGTCTGGCTCAAACCCGGAGACTCCGTGGGGCCCCTCCCTTCGACACGTGCAGAAACCTTGTGCTACACCCTGTGCGCGCTTGGGCACCAAATCAGACCAAATTAGACCACTCGGACACCAAATTGCAATTCTTGCTGACGCAAAAACAAAACCCGTAACCCCTGATTTCGCAGAGAATTACGGGCTCTGAACTTGAGTACACCCCAGAGGGCTCGAACCTCTAACCTTCGGTTCCGTAGACCGATGCTCTATCCAATTGAGCTAGGGGTGCGTGTCGGACGTCAAAGTCTATCAGATTGCGGAAACCCCCGCAATTCCCGAAGAAAACGAGAGAACTCGTGCGCGGTTGGTTCGCGAGCTTGGATCGTTGGCTTGAACAAACAAAAGACAAATTAGCTATGATTCGGTGCGCACGCGCGCTGATGCGGCATTCAGCCAACGCCGACCAAGAAGCTTGATATTTCGGTCTGCAATTCTCAATCGACTATAGATTCCACGCCCGCAATACTATATCGCCATTTAATTTGAGGCTCGCTCCTGAAGCATGCTTTAAACGCTCGAAACATGCCATGGCTTTATTGCAAGGGTGGGTGGGCCCAATAATGATAATTACTGCCGATGGAAGCTTGAAAGAATCGATGCACCCGGGTGCGGGACGTCCGGGGTCGTGCACGTCCCATTTTTCTTAGGCGGTACAGCTTCAAGCGCACTTAGGCCGAGCAGCACTTTCTTTATCGCCTCTCCAGTTTGACAGCCGATACAACCACCAGACCCAATAGCATCGCTATGCGCTGCCCGCGTTCGTGCTAGCACGATGTCGCGCGTCTGGGTCGCGGAAATCCATCGTTCGCTGCCGCAAATTTCTCAGCCGTCTATTCATCATGCGCAGTGCCTTGCGTTTTGTGATTTGGTATTTCGCCATAGGCGCTTGCACGGTTTGTTTCATAGCCGATAGCTCGCACGCTCAGACAGTTCCAGCTGATCAATCGGTCCAAACTTTTGGATTGAAGTCGGCTCAGCTTCGCGAACCAGCACCGGTAGTGACCGCTGTTGCTATCAGCCCCGACGGAACGACGCTGGCAACGGCGGGTGACGATCATCTTGTCAATTTGTGGAGCGTGGAAAACGGCAAGTCTGTGCACGTGCTTCGCGGCCACGCCGATTGGGTCCGTACGATGACGTTCAGTCCGGATGGGAAAAGTATTGCGACGGCGGGAGATGACCGAGCGATTCGCGTCTGGGATACGGCAAACGGGAAGTTAATTCATGCGTTCGCACCGCGCGAAACGGCGATTTACGCGATCGAGTACAGCCCCGACGGTAAAGCGATCGCAGCGGCCGGTTTCGAAAACAAAATCCAGATCTACGATGCTCGCGCTGGCAACATTGTCCGGCAATTCGAAGTAAACTCGCCCGACGTTCGTGCATTAGCGTTTTCACCAGATGGAACGATGTTGGTGGCCGGTGGGCGTGATGGCTGTATCACTGTCTGGATGTTTACCGATGGCAGTGTGAAGCAGCATTGCCAAGCACATGCGCAGCGAATTCGCGCTGTTGCCTTCTCGCCCGATGCAAGGACAGTCGCCTCGGCCAGCGAAGATCGGCATCTGAAGGTTTGGGATGTCATCACGGGCGAAGAGAAATTCACGCTCGACAGTGGCGACGCGAAAGTCATGGCCATTTGCTTTTGTGGCCCTCAGCGATTGGCGAGCGGCGGTAGCGACAATCTGGTGCGCGTGTGGGACCTCGCCACACAGAAAGTCGCAACCAGCTTTTCTGGCCACACGGGCACCGTCGCGGCGCTGGCAAGCAATCCGGACGGCAAGTTGCTAGTTTCGGGAAGCTTTGACGCCACGGTTCGCTTGTGGCCGCTCGAGCGCCTCGGCGATGTGCAAGCCATGCGGACCGACGACGGACTACCAACGCGGTAGTGCGATAGGGGCGAATGCAACACGGAGGTTGCTGTGGTAAGAGTTCTGCAGAGTTTTGCCCGCTGGGGCAGATCAGTTACCGGCTTGCGTTTCGGCAAGCGACGGCGCGATCCGCACTGCACCGCTTCAAAGATACGCGTGGCGCGCTTCGAGCAATTGGAAATTCGCAATCCGCTCACGGCGAGCCCTGCGCCAGATATCCACTTAGGGGCAGTCTATCTGGAGCCGGCAAGCGGCAACGATGAAACGCCGAACGTCATTCAGGTCACTTTCCAAGGCGGCGCGCCTGGCACCCAACTAAATCAAATTGTTATCAACGGCGACAAGGACCACAACGGCAAATATTCTTCCGGCGAAGTGTTTTTTGATACGGCGCCGGGCGGGCAGGGGGTATTTGGATCATCTCCGTTTCATGTGGTCCAAGCGAACGGATTCACGGTCATCGGTTTTCAAGTCACCGATGGCGGCCAGCAGCTCGTGATCAATTTGCAGGGCTTCACGGCTGGCGACAAATTGGTTTTTTCGATCGACGTCGATGAAGCCCAATTCGTTGATCCTGCAGATGGCTCCGTCGATGTGAATGCTGTGGTCGAAGGCAACGAATTCCAACGATCGATTCTTACCGGCTCATTCACGGCGCCCCACTTCCAAGACGCAACTGGCAGCGCCTGTATTGGGATGAGTATGACCAGAATTTCACCAATGCGAACACCTCGTCTGGCACAACGCTTAACCTGCCTTCGGATAGTAACATTCCACCTTCGACCATTGATCAATCCGATCTCACCGCTGGCGCCGTGTTAACGCTGAAGCAAGTGCCGTTGCCGATTACGCTTGCCGGCACCGTGTATTACGACCAAAACATCAACAACAATCTAGACGTTGGCGAGCAAGGCATCGTGAACGTCAAGTTAAAGTTGCTGCAGTTCGACGGTACACAATGGGTTGCAACCGGACAAAGTACGACGACCGACGCGCAGGGAAACTACAAGTTCACTGGGTTGTTGCCCGGTGATTACCGCGTGGCCGAGGTGCAGCCGAGCGGCTATCTCAGCGTCGGCTCACAAGTCGGCACGGTCGAGGGCGCGGCGGATGGCACTTCGATTGATCCCGACACCCTGAGTGAGATTCAACTCGTTGGCGGCCAGGACGGCATCCACTACAACTTTGGCGAATGTCTTCCCGCGAGCGTCGCCGGTAAGGTATGGGCCGATACCAACGGCGATTGCGTTTATCAACCGCAGACGGACATTCCGCTGGCCGGTGTGCAAATCGATCTCTTGGATGCTCAAGGCCATTTCATTCGTTCGACGACGACGAATTCGCAGGGTCAATATCAATTCGATGGCTTGGTGCCCGGCACCTACGGCGTATTTGAGCATCAGCCGGCCGGATATTTTCAGGGCATGGATTTTGTAGGCAGCGTGGGTGGATTGAATTCCGTTGAAGACACCATCACGCAAATTGTGCTGGGCTCAGACGTTCACGGCGCCAATTACGACTTCTGCGAAGAACTGCCCGCGAGTGTTGGCGGCAAAGTTTGGGCCGATCCGCAAGGAGATTGCGTCTTCGGTCCGCAAGATCTGCCGCTGGCAGGCGTGCAGATTGATCTTTTAAATTCGCAAGGTCAGACTGTCGCCACGACCACCACTGACGGGCAGGGCAAATACAAATTCGAAAACCTCGCCCCTGGAACCTACAGCGTTTTCGAGCATCAGCCGGCTGGATATTACGAGGGCATGGATTTGCTGGGCACGGTCGGCGGAGTGACCGTCGGCACGCATGGTGGCACCGATTTGCTCAGCCAAATTGTGCTAGGCTCGGGAGCCGATGGCATCAATTACGATTTCTGCGAAGAACTGCCCGCGAGCGTTAGCGGTAAAGTTTGGGCCGATCCGCAAGGCGACTGCGTCTTTGGTCCGCAAGATATTCCGTTGGCCGGAGTTCAGATCGATCTGCTCAACTCTGACGGTCAGGTCGTGGCCACGACGACAACCAATGCAGAGGGCAAGTACAAGTTCGACAATCTCGCCCCGGGAACCTACGGCGTGTTCGAGCACCAGCCGGCCGGATACTTCGAAGGCATGGATTTGATCGGCACGGTGGCTGGCGTCGCGGTCGGTGAGCACGGCGGCACCGATTTGCTCAATCAAATCGCTTTAGGCTCCGGAGCCGAATGGCATCAATTACGATTTCTGCGAAGAGCTCCCGGCGAGCATCAGTGGCAAAGTTTGGAACGACACCAACGGCGATTGCGTTTATCAGCCGACCGACATTTCGCTCTCTGGCGTGCAAATCGACCTATTGAATGCACAAGGTCAGATTGTTGCCACAACGACGACCAACGGCGCCGGGCAATATAAGTTTGATGGGCTGGCACCTGGAACATACCAGGTATTCGAACATCAGCCCGCCGGCTATTTGGAAGGCATGGACATGGTGGGCACCGTCGCGGGTGCCACGGTCGGGTCGCATGGCGGCACCGATTTGCTCAGCCAGATCACGCTCGGATCCGGCGCCGCTGGCATTAATTACGATTTTTGCGAAGAATTACCAGTTAGCATCAGCGGCAAAGTGTGGCACGATAAGAACGGCGACTGCATTTACGAGCCGAACATCGATGTGCCGTTATCGGGCGTGCAGATCGATCTACTAGATAATCAAGGACAGGTCGTCGCCACGACCACTACAAATGCCGCCGGTCAGTACCAGTTCGAAGGTTTGACGCCGGGCACGTACAGCGTGTTCGAACACCAGCCGGCTGGTTATCTGGAAGGCATGGATATCTCTGGGCACTGTTGGTGGTACGACGGTTGGAACGCACGGTGGGACCGACTTGCTAAGTCAGATCGTTTTGAACTCCGGTGCCGCAGGCATCAATTACGATTTCTGCGAAGAGCTGCCGGCCAGTATCGCGGGTCGAGTTTGGGCCGATCCACAGGCCGACTGTGTTTACGGGCCACAAGACATTCCGCTCTCGGGCGTGCAAATCGATCTGCTCGACAACCTAGGCCACGTCGTGGCCACCACCACGACCAACTCGCTGGGGCAGTACCTGTTCGACAATCTCGTGCCAGGCACGTACGGCGTGTTCGAGCATCAGCCGGCTGGGTATTTCCAAGGCATGGATCTTGTCGGCAGCGTCGGCGGTGTAAACTCGGCGGAAAACTTGCTCTCACAAATCACACTGGGCTCAGACGTTCACGGTGTGAATTACGATTTCTGCGAGGAACTGCCCAATAGCATAAGCGGGCACGTGCATGCCGATCCCGAAGGCGACTGCATTATCGGCCCCAACGATATCATGCTGGCCGGCGTGCAAATCGACCTCCGCAATCCCGCTGGTCAGATTATTGCCACCACGTTCACCAATAGCCAAGGCTTTTACCAATTCGACGGCCTTGCGCCCGGAACCTACAGCGTCTTCGAGCATCAACCGGCGGGATATTTCGACGATGGCGGCGATGTCGGCTCGCTTGGCGGAGTGGTTAATGATGACCTGATTTCTGAGATCGTTCTGAAGTCGGACGACCACGGCATCAATTACGACTTCTGCGAGCACATGCCTAACAGCATTGAAGGCCGCGTGCATTTGGATCCGGAGGGCGATTGTGAGTTCGGGCCAAACGATATTCCACTAGGCGGAGTTCAAATCGACTTGCTCGATTCTTCGGGGCATGTAATCTCCACGACGTTCACGAACAACGACGGCTATTACAAGTTCGAGGGCCTGGACTCTGGTACCTATGGCGTGCATGAACACTCACTGCCTCAGTACTTCGACGATGGTGGGGATGTCGGCTCGCTTGGCGGAGAGGCCAATGGCGATTTCTTGACCGGCATTGTGCTCGTGTCGGACGATCACGGCGTGAGTTACGATTTCTGCATGCACCCGCCATCCAGCATTTCTGGCTATGTTTTCCAGGACGGACCGCCGATCGTGCTCCAGCCCGGACAAACGCTGCCCGATGTGGAAACGATTCGCGACGGCAAGCGCACGGCCGACGACAAACCAATTGCCGGCGTCAAGCTGCTCTTATACGACGGGACCGGCAATCCCATTCTCGACGGGCAAGGTCGCCAATTAACCACGAAAACCGATGCCAAAGGTTTCTATCAATTCACAGGCCTGCGCGATGGAACTTACCTTGTCCGCGAGTTGCAGCCGGACGGATATATCGACGGCATCGACACTCCCGGAACGACCGGCGGCGTAGCCGACAATCACAGCACACCGCCAACGGCGATTCCGCCGCTGCCGTTTAATGCGAACTTCGACGTAATTGCCTCCATCACGCTCGGCGTCGGCCAGAATTCGCAGGAAAACAACTTCAGCGAGGTTGTCTCGCAACGTCTGGCATTTATTCCGCTGCCGGTGAATCCGCCGCCAGTGCAGCCGCCGCCACTCGCTGGCCCTGCGGCTCCGATCCTCCCTGTGCAATACATTCCGCCGTACACGCCGCTGCCATATCGCAGCGACATTGCCGGCGCCGATGTGCTGGGTTACACGTGGCACCTTAGCATCATCGATGCCGGCTATCCGCGTGGCGAAACAACTCAACTCTTGGCGATGAACGTGAGCGCCACGGCGCCGAAAATCGATTGGTCAACGATCCACCTTACGCCGGCGGAATTTGTATTCCTCGACGCCAACGGACAAGAAGTGCATCGCAAAACCATCGGTATTAAGAATGCGATACCGCTGGCTGGCGATTTTAAAGGCGACGGCATTTGGGAGCTGGGCCTGTTTATTGATGGCCAATGGTTCATCGATTTGGATGGCAACGGCCAATGGGACGCCGGCGACCTGTGGGCTAAATTGGGCACGCGCGACGACCAGCCGGTCGTCGGCGATTGGGACGGCGATGGCAAAACCGACATCGGCATATATGGTCCAGCTTGGCCACGCGACCCGCATGCTGTGCGTGCCGAACCGGGCTTGCCAGACCCGATGAATAAAATCACGGGCATGCGCAAGAAAAATATTCCACCCAAGGAAGAAGATGCAGCCCAAGGACGACGCCGAATGCAACTGGGCCCACAAGGCAAGATGCGTGAAGAGTTGATTGACCACGTGTTCCACTACGGCACTGCCGTGGAGCGCGGCGTGGTGGGGGATTGGAGCGGCAGCGGATTGCGGCGCATCGGTGTGTTCCGCAATGGCCATTGGTGCCTCGATATGAATGGCGACGGTCGCTACGGACCGGAGGACGTCGATTCGCAGTTTGGTCAGGCCGGCGATATTCCAGTCGTGGGCGATTGGACTGGCGATGGCATCGAGAAAATTGGCGTCTTCCGCAACGGCACGTGGTATCTCGACACGAACAACAACCATCAGCTGGATGCGGGCGATCGAGTGGTGCAATTGGGTCAGCCCGGCGATTTGCCGGTGGTCGGCGACTTCAACGGGGAAGGACACGCTTCGATTGGCGTGTATCACGCCAGTCAAGGCGGTGATGCGGAAGCAAACGTGGCGGACGTTCCACTGGAAGCGCCGGCCGTAGTGAAATAGATGCAGCGCCCTGGTTGCTGAACCGGAGCTTCGCGGATCAGCTCGATTTCAATTTCGCCAATTCGGCTTCGATGGATTTGATCTCCGCTTCGAGGCGCTGCACTTCATCGGGATCATCGAGCTGCTTTTTGCGCCCGCCACCTGTTGACGCAATTGCTGCAGCTTGGGTTGCAATACCTCGATGCGTTTTTTGGCTTTCTTATCCATTGCCGCTTCCTGATCCAGACGCGGCCGGTGCGGCAGTTGGCGTCGGGCCCGTATGAGTTAATCGCAGCACTCCGGATAGCGCGACCACAAGAAGTGCCAAAGCAATATTCACGTTTAACCACCAACGGGCGTCCTGCCGAAATTTCTTTGTCGCTTCGCCACGACCTGCCAGTGCGCTGGTAATGAAGAAGATGCCCATTGCGACAGTAAATTTGATGCCGAACACGGCCTGATACAGGCCGTTGTACGATTGTCGCCATGCATCCCACTCCGGCGTGCCGCTTTTACTATCACGCAGCAGAATAACGTAGTTCGTCAAACCTGAAATCAGCAAAAATGCGATCGAAAGCATCACCAACTTCGACCATCGCCGCCGCACGGCATCGTGCAGCGAGTTTTGCTGCTCGTCATTCAACCCGCTGACCGAAGGCAACAGCGCAAAGCGCATGAAGATCGTGCCCCCCACCGCCGTGATGGCGGCCACGAGGTGGAACCAACGCATGACAAAAGCAAGCCAATTCATGCCGCGTAGTTTAGCGATGCGACTTGTCTTGGACTAGTGGGTTGAATCGCTGCGAAGCGACTCACGCACCAAAGCCAACGCGGATTGGCGATCGCGGACGTGACCGTTCAATTGGGAGTCGCGAGCCAACTGCAGCAAAGTTGAAAATACCGGCCCTGGTCGAACACCAAGCTCGATTAAATCGTTGCCGGTGATGAGTGGCTCCGGATCAAGTTCCTCACGCTGCCGACGCAACTGATGCCGGCAAAAATCAACGTCTGCCGGATCGGTGCCCGGCATTACTGCATAGATTGCCACAAGATCTGCCGCGCCTTCGTGTGCCAAAATCGGCTGCAGCTGTGACCATTTTTTCTTCGTCGCATCCAATAGAACTGTTCGGTTCTTCAATAGCCAGTCGAGGCGGTCAATTTCGTGGTTTGCAAGGTGCCAACGCCGCCCGATCTTCGCGCCAATCGATATGTCTTGATCCGAAGCCGACGTCAGGAGCACCGCCATTGCCAGGGCAAATGATGGCTCGGTAAGCTGCGACAATGGACCCGCCCACGGCTTCTTTGCGGCAAGGTTCGCCACTTCGGGAAGTAGTGCCAGTAGCAGCTGGGATTCATTCAATAGATCTAAAACACGGGCTCGTGCAGGATGTACCAGCATAATTCGCATCTCACCTGCGATTCGTTCGGCGCTGACAACAGTGATTTGATCGGCCATCTCACGAATCGCGGCCTGCGTTTCTGCGTCGAGTTCGAAGTTAAAAATTGCGGCAAAGCGAATGGCGCGGAGCATACGCAGTTTATCTTCAGTAAATCGCTGGCGTGGATCGCCAATGGCTCGGACGATTTGCCGATTCAAATCGGCTTGGCCCCCCACAAAGTCAACAAGCTTGTCGTCAATCGGATCGTAAAACATTCCATTGATCGTGAAGTCTCGTCGCTTGGCATCTTCTTCTGGTGAGCTAAAAGCAATGCGGTCGGGATGACGGCCGTCGCTGTAGCTAACATCCTGGCGAAAAGTGGCCACTTCAACGTGCCCTGCGCCGCCTGGTCCGACGACGGTCATCACACCGAATGCAGCGCCGATGGAAAGCGTCTTGCGATGCCGAAACACGCCGCGAATTTCTTCCGGATGCGCGCTAGTGGCCACGTCGTAATCGTAAGGCGTTCGATTGAGCAGCTGATCGCGAACACAGCCGCCCGCCCAATAGGCTTCGAAGCTAGCTTCGCGCAGTCGGCGAACCACTTCAATCGCAAATTCGCGCTGCTTGGCGGGATCGATGTTCATAATCGAACGAGAAGCAACCGTGATTTACTAACGATGACTGGAGATTATGTCATTTGGTTCACCGCGGTGACATTTCGGATGGCGATGTCCACCTGGCGAATTGTCCGTTGTCGGGCCATTTCGTTCCAGATGGATTGATGCTCTCGGCCCGAACGCAAAAAATGCACCGCCAACTCCACGGGCTCATGACCCAGAATCTGCTGCACAGCCAACGCGTAAACCCCGAGCTGCAAAAAATATTGCTCGGCCGCCTCGGTTTCGGCGCCTTTGGCGACGCGTGTCGTTTTGTAATCGACGAGGTGCCAGCCGCCCGCGTCATCTTGGTATAGACAATCGATAAAACCTTGCAGGTAGCGCGCAATCCAATTCCACGGCGGAGTCACGGTGCGGCGGCCAGAGGATCAAAAACTCCGTTTCGCGATGAATTGCCTTCGCGGAATTCAGTTTTGCGGCCCGGTCCGATTTCATGAATTCGCCGATTAAGCGCTCCGCAGTGGAAGCATGCTCTTTGGCCGCTGGTCCCATCGATTCCGCACAAAGTTCGACCAATCCAGAGATGTCCGCGCTTGAATCGAATCGAACTCGCGCCAGCACGCGATGCACTAGCGTTCCTAATTCGGCAGCCGCCCCCGGTTCATCGAGCAACCCTTCCATTTCGGTCAGCGGTGCGAGGAAGCTGTTGGAGTCGGCCAGCGCTTGCAATTTTCCAGTTAGGCGCGAGACAGAAAATCGCCGGCGTGACGCACGATCAACGAGAACAGGCTCAGCGAGCCGCTGATTTAGCCCTGTCGAACTGCCACCGAGTTCGTCGAACTGCGTCCGCGAGATGGCGTCTGCCATTTCAAGTAGCGCGTCCAAACCTCGCTTCGCCGTCGCATTAGCCAACAATCGCGCACTCTCCGGCCGTCGCGTTGTGATCTTCACAATCGGGACTGGATGTTCCACCGGTAATGTTGCGATACACCGGCCGGTTTGCAGATCAAATCGCTCGGCCAAGAGCTTCATCCACGGTGCGGTTGGTGCATCAAGATCGCCAGGAAAGATGCCCGATGATAACACTAAATAATCGGCGGCGCGCGTCGTAGCCACGTACAACAGACGAATTCGTTCCTCGGCATCTTCCGCCGCGCTGATGGCGCAGTGCAAATCGTGTCCGGTGACTCTTTTTTCGGCTCCCGGTCTTGCGGGTAGCTTGACGAGCGGACCCAGATCCGCATGCCACACGGCGCCGCGGTCGTCAGTGTGGGTAGCGCCGCCCGATATCCGGCACGAACACAATAGGAAATTCCAGCCCCTTGGCTTGATGAATTGTCATCAGCCGTACAACATCGGTCTGTTCCGGCTGCGTTGCGGCGAGCGGCTCGCGCGGCTGATTGGCCACAAACTCCGATAATTGCACGATGAAATCCGTTAGTCCAAGCGAGCCGGTTTGATCGAACTGGCGGGCCTGATCTTGCAGTTTTCGCAAGTTGGCCAGTTTTCGCTCGCCGAGAAATTCCGCCAATAGCACGGCGTCATAGCCTGTAAGCGCTAGCGCTTCATTGAGTAGCGAGACAATTGGCAATCGATCTTTGCGCGAACGCAAATGCTTCAATGTCGTGGCTGCGGACTGCACTCGCCGGCGTTCCTCGCCCTGAATTTCAATCGGCAATTCAGCAGCGAAGAGTCCCGCCGCAAGTCCTTGCGGATGCTCAGCAAGCCAAAACAGCGTCTCGTCGGCAACTGCGAACATCGGGCTGCGCAGTACGCCAGCCAGACTGATTTCATCTGCAGAGCTAGCTATTGTGCGGAGCAAATTGACAACGTCAAAAATCTCTTGCTGAGCATAAAACGCGTGGCCGCCGACCAAATAATAGTCGATGTTGTATCGCCGCAGCGCTTCTTCGTAATGCTGCACATCGGAAAGTGTGCGAAAGAGCAGCGCGACGTCTTTTTGTTCGGCCGCCCTGGTCGACCATTGATCACGATCATCCTTCGTTGCGACGATTTGTTCCTTGTCCTCGAGCATGGCACGGATCCGCCGAGCGATAAAGTCAGCCTCTTTTTGTCGCGCTCGGTCTTTCGCGCCGGCGTCCGATTTGGCCTGATCATCGACTTCCGCCCACAGGAATTCCACGGCTGGGACTGCAGCCACTTGCGGCCGGGTAGCGACAAGCGGCTCATATCGCAATATAGCCGCGTTTGCATCGGCCTCATCCGTAGCGCAAAACGCAGCACAAAATAGTGCGTTAATAAATTCCAAGATCGCCGGTTGGCTGCGAAAATTCTGCGAAAGCGGCAGACGCCCGGCGTGCGGTGTGCTGTCTTGCAACTCCCGAAAAACATGCGGGTCTGCACCGCGGAAGCGATAGATCGACTGCTTGAAATCGCCGACGAAAAACAGCTTGCCGTCTTGAAATCGTTCGCCACACAGCGCCTTAATTAACTCGACCTGCACAGGATCCGTGTCCTGGCACTCGTCGACCAACAGCAAACGCAGTTGCGACGCCAAGCGTTTTTGCATTTCCGCATGCGACGGATCCGTCAGCAAGTTACGGGCGCACAGCAGCAAATCGCTAAAATCGAGCCAGTTAGATTCTTGTTTTCTCGCTTCATAGGCATCACGCACCTCTTTTGCCAGCGATAAAAGCTGTAAGCCCGCTGCTGCATCCTGGGAGGCATTCGCAGCGTCGAACTGCAAATATCGCTTCGCATCGTTCGCAAGCTTGCGCAGTTGTTCGGCTGCAGTTTTGAATTGCTCAAAGGTGGATTCGTTTGGCCACGATTTCTTATTGCCGGTGCCTTGCACTCGAGCATGCTCAACAATGGCATCCAGATCCTCGCCTGGATTGCCGCTGCGTTCCAAGCGCGGGAGCAGCTCCGAAAGTGCGGCGCATCGTCTGGCGAGTTCGCCCGACGCGTGGCCTAGCTCGCAAATTGCCTGCCGCAAATCGCGCGCAGCGGGAGAATGCACAATTGCTCGAAGCAAGTGCGGAACGACGATGCGACGCCGATAATCATCCCAGACTTTGGCGATATCGGCTGGCGAGCGGTTCAGCCACGAGTCAAAGTCGATCGCTTGCCCCGCGCCGATGATGTTGCCAATCATCGCTTGCAGTCGCTCCAATCCGCACTGAGTTACCAAGTCGAGCGCGGCAGTATCTTGCTGGGCAAGCTTCTCACGCAGCACATCCTCGATGATTTCGGCCAGCAGGGTATCGGCCTGCGATTGTTCCAGAACGGTGAATTGGGGATCAAGGCGCGCTTCCACAGCGTGCGCGCGCAGCAGCGCGCCGCAGAACGCGTGGATCGTGCTGACGCGCGCCGCATCTAAGCCCCGCAACAGGTGCAGCCAGTGATCGACCTGATCGGCCAGCGGCAGATTGCAGCCGCTCATAGCATTTCTTACGAATCCGGTCGCGCATCTCTCGGGCGGCGCGGTCGGTAAAGGTAATCGCCACGAGTTGGTGCAAGTGAGCCGGCTTTTCATCACTCCCTTTAATCGCTTGGAATAGCGGAAGATCTTCTCCACAGGGTTCCAAGTGCGAAAGAAACCGCTCCGTCAGTACAAACGTCTTGCCACAACCGGCGCCGGCCGAAAGTGCAACCGATACCTGACGCGTCTCGATGGCGCCTGTTGCTGGTCAGTGAATTGTGTAGCCGACTGTGTCACTTCTTTGATTCCCCTATATCGCCGGGCGGTGGCCAGACTTTATTCAGCGAGCGGACCTGCCCGATGCGACAAATCGTGCGATATTCACAGCGGCTCGTGCAGTTGTCGTCACGGCTGTACACCGGATACACTCCGGTGCGGATGCCACGCACCAGCGATGCAACCCGCGAGAGCAAAGTGCTCTTCAGCGTCTGCCAATGTTCAGTTTCCTGTATTCCGCTTTCACTCGGCTCGAAGAACTGCGGCAGCGAATGTGTTTCAAAGCCCTTGCCCTTCAGATACCAATAGCCAACCCGCCAAGGAACGGCACGGCGATCGATCATCAAGAGCTCCTGCACCGCCAGGGCATAGAGCGGCAGTTGGAGCGCCAGCCCGGCCTCGATATCTGCCGCTTTCAATCGCTTTCGGTTGCCGGTTTTGTAGTCGACAATGTTAAAAACTACCTGTCCCGCGGCCGTGCCGACATCAATGCGATCAATGCGCCCTGAGAGATGCAACCGTTGCCCCTCAACGCAAATTTCAAACGCTTTGTCGGTGGAAAGTGGATCGACCGCCTCGCGTTTCCGCCGTTTCAGCCCGAACGAAACTTCGAAATGCGCAGGCCTCAGTGCCGTGTCGGCGGCGGCCGCCGCTTCGTCGTACTTCGCGTGCTGGCCAAAGTATAGTTGCATCCAATCGGCGATCATGCGGAAATCAATTGTCCTGAATGCCTGCTCCAGAGGACTGCCCTTGGGAACTGATTCGAACAATAAGGACAATGTTTCGTCTGAAAGCTTCGCGCAATGTTCTATGCCTGCCTGCGTAGGCGAACGCTGCGTGCCTGCCTCATTCAGGCGGCGGTGCAGTATTGCGAGTGCCTCATGCGCCAATTGCCCGCGACGACCATAATCCAGTTCCAGCGAAAGCTCGGGAAGTGGCTCCAGCGAAAGCACATTCGTCGCCAGAAATCGAAATGGACAGTGTGCATATTCTTCGAGCCGACTGACACTCCAGCAGTGCTCGGGTCCAAAGCGCTTGCTCAGTAGCGTTTTGGATTGCGCGCTCGTGAAAATGCCCTCCAGCGGACCAAACGCATGGTGGTCGGCGCGAGCGGCAACGGCTTTTAGGCCGGCGAGCATCGGTGCAATTGAATTCGCGATTGCCGTCAAACGCGAATCGTCGCAGTTTTTCGACCGCAGTAGCGAAGCAAATCGTTGCGGTTTTTCGTCCAACAGTTCGGAAACCGCCTTTAAGCGCAGCTCGCCAATGCTATAGCAATGTGCACGCTGCGGCACAGGGCTTAGGGAAATGTCCACCGTCGGGTTTAGGACTCCCGGACCAAATGCGCGAATCAGCTCAGTCACGTACGGACTCTCCAGCAACGGCTGCGCAGATGAATCCAGCGCAGGATAACTGACCACCAATTGCCGCGTCGCCTGGGTCACCGTTTCATAAAACAGCAGCATTTCATCGCACAACCGTTCACGCCGGCTGACGAATTTCAATCCAGCTTTGTTAAGAACCGCGTACTCCTCTTCGCTATAAACGCGGTCCTCGCGACTCGGTGCGGGAAAGGCTTTCTCCGATGTGCCGGCGAGGAACAAATAAGGAACACCGATGCCGCGCAGGTTTTGGGCCGCGAGAATGCGGACCTTGCCGACGTCATCCCAAATCCGTGATTGGCATTCCACCGAGAGGATTTCTTGAATTATCGCAATGAACTCGTCGAGTGATACGCCGTTTGCAGATAAATTAAGCCAGTGTGTTTCGAGCTGTTCGCCCGCCGCGAGCGCCTCTTTAAATCGGTCCCACGCTTCTCGATCGCGGTCATCCGATTCGCCACTGAGCAAACCGACCGAATGTGCTAACTGGTCGATTGCGGCGAGCCATTCGTGAATCGTTCGCTGGCGACTAAGTGGCGACAGGATGGTATCGAGCCTGGCGAGAACCGCCGCAGCGCGCTTAAAACGAGACCGACGCTCGTGAGCTTTGTCGGTATTGGACTCGTCGAGCAGTTCTTCTGCATCCGTTCGCGATTTCGAGCTTGGATCCGAATCTTCACGGCGCTCCAGTGCAGAGAGCAATTTTTGGCGGCCTCTAGGAATTTGCAATTGCCGCACGGCCCACTCAACCGCGGCGACGGTCGTGGTGTTGGGTGAATTCGCTGTCGACGTGCCACTCTGGCCAATCAGGACGAAAGAAATTGCTCGACAGCACCGCGAGCAATTGGCGAAACGGCCAATCGGCCGCTTGCAATCGAAGCAAATCGACCAATGCCCGCAGCACCGGGCTACCACTGAGGGGCGGCGACGAATCAATTGCCGTCGGGATGCCGTAGCTATCAAAGATTTCTTCAACCAAGGGCGCGATCGATTCCAAACTGCGAAAAGCGATAGCAATTTGACTCGCAGGAATGGGTTGATCGCTTCGGTTGTTGTCGCCACAAACTAAGAGGTGCTTCACGCGACGGGCGACCATCTCGATTTCCGCCCGTTGTCCCGCAGCGGCTACGACCTCAATTCCCGCTGCGTTCTTACAGCGGCTGAGATTGCGCGGATTGGTAAACAGCTGGCATTCCAAGTGCGCCATCGCAGGCCAGCCGGATTCCGCCGGACGTTCGATCCATTCGACAAGCACGTTTCGAAATCGTTGCTGCAGTTGTTCGGCGGTGCGTGCGGGCTTATCGAACAGCTCTTTTCGGCCCGATTGTTTTTCAAGCGGCAACGAAACCGTGAGTTCGTCCGCTTCGCGTGTCAGCAGTTGCAGGATTTCTTGTTGAGTGCGTGTGAAATCGGAGAATCCGTCGACAATGATGTGCTTGACGGATGCTAGCGATCCCCAGTACTTCTTTTCGGTTGATTTAAGCACATCGCGAGCCGCCGAGAATTGGCCTTCGGCATCCTGCAACTGATGCCCATTTAAAAGGTGTTCGTACGCCGCAAAAATTGCTGCCAGCTCTTTATTTTTTGCGGCTGGACTGCCCGCTGTACACGCTGCAAATTCGTCGGGTGAAATCTGTTGCCGTTTTAAGTCTGCGATAAAACTGTCGAGCAAATCGATGAGACCCGGCCGATCAGCGATTGGGGCGAAGTGATCCAGCCGTCCGGCAGCAAGTTCCGTTCTCAGAATCCGCTTGATCAACTGACGTTTAAGCAGCTTGCCAACAAACCGCTGCCGCCGATCGGAGATGTTGAGCAGCGTTTGGGCAAGTTGCGGGAATGTGAAAATACCCGGACTAAGACAGCCGACGAAGCCAGAACTCGTCGTCAGCAGCAGTTCTCGAACCTCGCGTGCCGCGTGCCTGGTAGGTGTTAGCCAAAGACCGGTGCCAATTGGCGATTCGCTGATTACGCGGCGGTACTGTGCAATAAGCCGCGCGGTCTTTCCGCTACGCGCCGGACCAGCCAGGATGCGAACTTTTGCGCACATTTACATTCTGCGAGAAACGGCTTCTTCCCTGTACTAAGCTACACCAGATTGTTACTTACGAGAAGGCTCAGGCAACTTTGTGCCAATTTGCAAATGAACATCGCATGGTATGGCGTGTCCGCATTCGGCGACGCCGAGCGTAGATTAGTCCGCAGAGTTCATTTCGATACAATTCATTTCCAACGGCAAGATGGCCGGCGCCGCGGATACAAATTGAGGCGGCAGTAGATCGCGGCAATTCGATCAGCGAGCATAATTGATGAAAAACGGGTATCTCATTGTGGGCATTCTGTTTCTTTTGGCGTCTGCGGTCGCCGGATGGGCATGTTTGCGGAATTTCAGCATGGCACAGGCCAGCATAAACTGGCTAAAAACCTCGGGAAAAATCATCCGAAGCGAATTGCAGGATCTCAGCATCGGAAAGAGGGAGAATTTTCGGGCGAGCGTCGAGTACACGTACACCGTGGGCGGTGTGATCCACCGCGGCACGCGAATTCGATTTGCCGACGTGACGGGCTCAGCGGCCGATAAACAACGTGAGACCGTGGAGCAATATCCAGTAAATGCTACGGTCGATGTTTATTACGATCCCAAGGATCCTGGCCAAGCAGTGCTAGAGTCCGGCGGTGGTCTACGAGCTTACGGCCTAATGATTCCACCCGTCGTAATGGCCGGGATTGGAATGATCCTACTGATCTACGGACGGCGCAGAGCGCTCGGACGCCTGTAAAATGCACCGCTATTCTTTAATCAGATCTTTGACGGTCATCCCGGCTGGAATCATTGGCAACACATGCTCTTGATAGGGCACTTCCACGTCGAGCACGAACGGACCAGGGTACTCGATCATTTCTTTGAGTGCCGCACTCAGGTCGCTCTTTTTCTTCACACTGGCAGCACCGCAGCCGAAACCTTTGGCAATCGTGACGAAGTCCGGATAACGCTCCGAAGGGCCGATCCCGTCGCCTTGTCCGATGGCTTCCGGATGGTGAATCGGACCCAGGTACGTGTGAGCGCGGTTGCCCTGGTGGAAGCGATCCTCCCATTGCATCACCATGCCCAGATGCTGATTGTTTAATAGCAACACTTTGACTGGCAACTGTTCGCAGTACGCAGTCGCTAGCTCTTGAACGTTCATCAGAAAACTTCCGTCGCCGTCGATATCGACAACAAGTTTGTCAGGATTTGCCGCCTTGGCGCCGATTGCCGCCGGAAGACCGAAGCCCATTGTCCCCAGGCCTGAGCTCGACAGAAACGTGCGCGGGTGCATGAATTTGTAGAACTGGGCGCCCCACATTTGATGTTGGCCGACGCCTACGGTGATGATAGTGTCTTCGCCGCGCGTCAGCTTCCACAATTCATCGATGGCGTGCTGCTGCAAAATGCCATCGAACTTCGTGTCGTATTTTAGCGGGTCCGCTTTTTTCCATTTAGTAACTTGTTCTTGCCATTCGGCGAGGTCATCCGGGGGCTCGACAATTTTGTTGAGCTCGGCGATGGCGTATTTGATGTCGCTAACGATCGGAATGTGGGCCGCTTTGTTCTTGTTGATTTCCGAAGGATCAATGTCGATATGCACGATGAAACCGTGCTTGGCGAACTCCGAAACTTTGCCCGTCACGCGGTCATCGAATCGCACGCCGAATGCTAGCAGCAAGTCGGCTTCGTTGACGGCGTAATTTGCATAGACCGTTCCATGCATCCCCAACATATCGAGCGACATCGGATCGTTCGACGGAAAAGCGCCCAATCCCATCACGGTCATGGCGATTGGAATACCGGTCTTTCGCGCCAGTTCACGCAGCTCGGCGCTCGCCTCGCCGCTAATGACGCCGCCACCAGCGTAAATAATCGGCCTCTTGGCCCGCTTGATCGCAGCGGCCACTTGCTTAATTTGCTCCGGCTTCGCACGACGGTCTTCGACGTGGTAACCGGGCAAGTTCATCGGCACGTCGTAATCTGGTTCGATCTGTGCATTCTGGATATTTTTGGGAACATCGACGAGCACCGGACCAGGGCGTCCGGTGGTGGCAATGTGAAATGCCTCGCGCATAACGCGAGCCACATCGTTCACATCGGTCACCAAATAATGGTGCTTCGTGATGCCCCGGCTGACCTCGACGATTGGCGTTTCTTGGAAAGCATCGGTTCCGATGACGGGCGTGCCAACCTGGCCGGTGATCGCAACGAGCGGAATACTGTCCATCTTGGCGTCGGCGATGGCCGTCACCAAGTTCAGTGCCCCCGGCCCGCTGGTCGCCATACAAACGCCTGGTTTTCCGGTCGTTCGGGCGTATCCCTGGGCTTCGAAGGCTCCGCCTTGTTCATGCCGCGGTAGGATCGTGCGAATCTGCTCCTTAAACCTCGTCAGCGCCTGGTGCAGCGGCATGCTTGCGCCGCCCGGATAGGCAAAGATGATATCGACGCCATGATTTACCAGCGACTGCACGACCACATCGGCGCCAGTGACTAGTCCGCTGCCGGTGCGTGGTTTGGACGCAATAGCCACGAAAACCTCTTAGGAAAAACGCTTTCAAGTATTTTCTGGGCAACACATTAGGATATGCGGGAAAACTCTCCCATGCAACCGCTACTGCGGGTGCTGGAAGCCCCCGGTCGGGTATCGAGTGGACAGTTATGACGATAGTGCGGTTCGGACGATGCTTGCAGCAATTCATCTTGACCGAACAGTCAACTCGCCCGATTATCCGTGGCCGATCGATCGGCTTTCGGGCCGGTCCTCTTGGATCCTCAGTCGCTAGGAATTTCTGCCATGCCACCGGCCCGCTATTCGATCCTGTACATCGCCGCGCTTGCTACGGCTTCATTTGCCGTTCGCAGCTTCGCGGCCAATTCGGAAACCGTTCAATTTAACTACCGTTTGCCGCAAGTTGGCGACCGAACGTCAAACATTGCCAAGTACGATTTCGATTTGAATCTCGTTCTGGAAAAAGGCGGCCACGAAGCTTCCGCAAAGAGACAGCGCAAAAACCGCACGGTCCAGCGAAACATTGCGGTCATGGAGGTTGTGGGCGATCGGGCGACGCAAGTCCAAGTCACGTATGCGAAGGCAGGCGAAGATTCGCAGACCGATGAAAATCCTGTCGAGCCGCGCACACTGCCCATTGAAGGCAAGTCGTACATCGTTCAGCGGCGTGCGATCGCATTCCCCCTCACTGTTGTGGGTGACCGCGGCGAAGCCGTTTCAGACGTCGAACGAGTGCTCGTCTCTGGAAATATGGACAGCGTTGGCCACCGCAACCAATTGGGGCGATTTCTTCACGGAAAATCGATCGTCATCGGCGAGTCGCTGCAACTTCCCAAGGAAATGGCGGCCGAACTGCTCGGCATGCGGGAGGCCAATGGTGATGCCCAGCGGCTGGATCTGAAACTGACGAGCATCCATCAAGATTCCGGCCGTCAAATCGCCGATTTCGCCACCGTTCTCGTGGTGAAAATGGGCTCCAATACCTTGCTGAATTTAACCGGCAAATTGCAGATCGATGTCGACACTTGCCGGGTACTCGCGGCCGATTTCGCGGGCACTGTCAATTCACGCGAGGGGCAATCCGATCACGGCGAAGTTGTTGATGTGGTGACCGACGGCACGCTCAAAGTTGCCATTCAGGCTGAATCGGTCCGATAATCGACGCACACGGGCCCGCTACGTCAAGCCGCTTGATTGACACTCAATATCCCTGCCAGTAGTCTAAATAGATGGCAGGCAACGCCTTTGGGCCCAACCATAGGCGCCGCCGACAGATCGGCTCGTGGGATGAATTCCGCCTTGCAGGTGGTCGCCGGAACGCTGCCTGCCGCTTGTGGGTGCATTCGCTTTTCCCTATTCGCCCGGCTGGCGTACGCGCTACCGGTCCACGGCATTCAACGATGGCCAATTTCGCTGAAATTCTGATTCGCAAAAAGCTCATCAGCCCCGATCAATTGGCTGAAGCCAAGAAGCTATCCAAGGAATCGCGCAAGAGCATTGCGGAAGAACTCATTCGCTTAGGCTATGCCAGCGGTGAAGATGTAATGCGGGCCATGGCCCAAGCAGAGAATATGGACTTCGTCGATCTGAACGAAGTCGTCATTCCGCCCAACATTGTCGAATTGGTGCCTGAGTCGGTGGCGCGCGAGAACGCCGTATTGCCGCTAAGTGAAGGCGACGACGGTACGCTCAAAGTCATTATGAGCGATCCGCTCGACTACGACACTCGCGAAAAGCTGCGGTTTATCTTAAATCGCAATATCGAGGTGGCCCTGTCGCCCCGCGAAATGATCCTGGAGGCTATTAACAAACATTACGGCCAGGTCGATGGCGAAAGCACGACTCGATGCTTCAGGAATTCACCGATACGGCCATCGACTTCACCGAAACGACCGACGATGCCGGCAAAATCGAGGAAACGGTCGACGAATCGAGCGCACCCATCGTCCGCCTCGTGCAACTCATCATCAACGAAGCCGTGCAATTGCGGGCGTCCGACATTCACGTGGAGCCGTTTGAAGATCGCCTGCGAATTCGCTACCGGATCGACGGCGTACTAATCGAGCGCGATAGCCCGCCAAAACGGCTCATGGGTGCATTGCTATCGCGCATCAAAATTCTGGCCAAAATGGATATTGCCGAACGCCGCCGGCCCCAGGACGGCCGAATCAAAATCACGGCCGGGCAAAAAGAGCTCGACTTGCGCGTCAGCGTGCTGCCAACCAACCATGGTCAATCCGCAGTTATGCGGCTTTTGGACAAGGACAACATCCGCGTCGGCATTCGCCAGCTCGGACTGGCCGAGAATGAGTTCCGCATCTTTAAGCAGCTCATCCGTCGGCCAAATGGCATCATCCTGGTCACCGGGCCAACTGGCTCCGGAAAGACCACCACGCTGTATGCTGCTTTAAACGAAATGAACCGGCCCGATACCAAGATCATCACGGCCGAGGACCCCGTTGAGTATTACTTACCGGGCATCAACCAAGTCGAGGTCCGCCACAACATCGGGCTCGATTTCGCCAAGATCATTCGTGCCATGCTGCGGCAAGCGCCCAATATCATCCTCGTGGGCGAGATGCGCGATAACGAGACCGCACAGATGGGCATACAGGCTTCTTTGACGGGACACTTAGTTTTCAGTACACTGCATACGAACGATGCGCCCGGCGCCATTACACGTATGATTGACATGGGAGTGCCCGCGTATTTGGTCTCCAGCAGTATCATTGCGGTGCTTGCACAACGTCTGGTACGGCTCGTTTGCACACGCTGCAAGGCGCCTTACCAGCCCCCCGAGACCGCCTTGGAGGCCGCAGGCATCACCCCGGAAATGGCGGCCAAAGCCACGTTCATGAAGGGTCGCGGCTGTAACAGTTGTTCGCAAGGCGGTTACCGGGGACGCATTGGCATATACGAACTGATGATGATGTCGTCCAGAATCCGCGAGCTGGCCTTCGAGGGTGCGCCGACGCAAGTCATTCGCAAAACAGCAGTTAGCCTCGGCATGTCAACACTTTACAACGACGGAATATCAAAAGTCCTTAAAGGCATTACCACCATCGAAGAGGTGTTCCGGGTCGCAAAGAAGGTTGAGGAAGACTGATCGAACGGCGTCGCAAACGTGGTGCACATTATCAGTGCGTTAGAACTGAGAACCAAACTCGACTCATCGATAATCAATAACTCGTCCGCTGCTGAATCTGTAAATCGGAGGTACTGAAGACGATCCGAACCGTCGCGCGTCGCGGCAAACTGAAAAAGCGAGGTCATTTGCGGCAATGCTTGCGTCAGCGCCCGACCAACGAATAATCCTGCTGACAACCAGCGCGGTTGGGCCACTCCCTCGCACTTTTCCATGCTTCATTCGCGGGGCCAAGAGCCATACGGCGGGGAGAACAATCGCGGTTGGGCCTGGTTGTTGTGGGAACAGGGGTGCGGGAGGGATGCGGAGTGAATGAGCGCGCTTATGCGGCGGCTCTCTCGTCTTGGTCCAGCGATCCGATCACGATCAGCCCTGTGGCTGAAAATCCGTCTGTTTTTAGTCCGTTAGGTCGAGGCAATCCAAATTAAACGCGGGTCAATCGAAGGCCATGGGCACACTTTTAATCGATAAACTTCTGCACGCGGTGGTCAAACAAAACGCGAGCGACTTGCACATCGCCGTCGGCCAGCCCCCGGTGCTGCGGATACACGGCCGAATGCGGAAGCTGGAAACGAAGTCGCTAGAGGCCGACGACACGGTCGGGCTGATGAAAAGCATCTCGCCGGATCGCTGTCAGCAGGAATTGGCCGAGGTCGGCGGTTCCGATTTCGGCTTCGCCTTCGGCGATTACTGTCGCTTTCGAGTCTCCATTTTCAAGCAGCGCGGCAATGTCGGCATGGTGTTGCGGCAAATTCCCAACGCGCTGCTCTCGTTCGAGCAACTCGGCACGCCGCCAATTATTAAGAGCCTCTGTCACAGGCCTCGCGGTTTGTTCTTGGTCACTGGTCCCACGGGTTCTGGCAAAAGCACGACGCTGGCCAGCATGATCGATTACATCAACAAGAACATCGATCATCACATCATCACCATCGAAGACCCGATCGAGTTTTATCACTACCATCAGAAGTCGACGGTCAATCAGCGTGAAGTCGGCGTTGACGTGCCGAGCTTTTCCGAGGCCATTCGCCGCGCTCTGCGACAAGACCCGGACGTCATTCTCGTCGGCGAAATGCGCGATCTGGCGACCATCGAAGCCGCCATCACCGCGGCCGAAACCGGGCACATTGTGTTCGGCACGCTGCACACCACCGGCGCACAAGGCACGGTGAACCGCATCATCGACGTGTTCCCAACCAATCAGCAAGAACAAATTCGCGTGCAGTTGTCGACGGCCATCATCGGCGTGCTTTCGCAAACGCTGCTGCCAAAAATCGGTGGTGGCCGCGTGGCTGCCTACGAAATGCTCGTCGTTGATTCCGCCATCGGCAACCTGATTCGCGAGAACAAGACATTCCGCATCAACTCGGCCATTCAAACCGGCGCCAAAAAGGGCATGCAGCTTTTGGACGATCACCTGTTCAAGCTTTGGAAGGAAGGCAAGGTCATCGAAGAAGAAGTGATGGTAAAAGCCGCTAACCCGGAAGAATTGAACAAGCGCATTTTGAACGCCCAGCGTGGTCTGTTCGACGAAGAGGGCGATGTGGAACGAAAGAAGGACAAAGGAGATGGCGGCAAGGCGGCCTGAGGCATTAGTAAATCACGAATGACGAAGAAATGACCAATGATCAAACTTCAAATTCCAAACTGGTGGCGCGATATCGATGATCTGAATTTGGACGTTGGAATTTGGAATTTCATTCGTCATTCGAATTTCGTCATTCGTCATTCAAAACAATAAATCACCCCGGCCACTGGCCGGGGGCTAAATATTGAACCCTGAAACTTAAGTCCTTCTCACATGGCTATTCGTCGCATCGGTCAAATCCTGGTCGATCTCGGTTTTATCACCGACGATCAACTCGAGCTGCTGCTAGAAGAACAAAAGCGGCGGCCGGGTGAGCTCTTGGGCAAGGTGGCCGAATCGCTGGGCTATATCACCGAAGATCAGCTCGTGCAGGCGCTTGCCGAGCAAATGGGCATGCGCGTCGTCAATCTGTCGGAAACCAACGTGCCGCCCGATGTGCTCGCAAGAATCACCGAGCCCATGGCGCAGCTGTACCGCGTGGTGCCGCTGGAGTTCGATGGCGAAACGCTCACCGTCGCCATGTGCGATCCGCAAAAACTCACCATTCGCGATGAGCTCCGCACATTCCTCGGTTTCAACATCAAGGCAATGGTCGCGACCGAGCGCGATATGCAGCGCGCGCTGCAAAAATGGTACGCCACCGGCAGCGAAAGCGTCGAAAGTCTCGTGGCCGATATGGAGCAGGACGACGAACTGCGCGCCGCCGCCGAGGCCATGGGAGGCGACGGCCCGATGGACCTCACAAGCGTCGAAGCCATGGCCGACAGCGCCCCGGTGCGCAAGCTGCTGAACATGGTTTTGCTGATGGCCATTCGCGACCATGCCAGCGACTTGCACTTCGAGCCGTTCGAAGATGAGTTCCGCATCCGCATCAAAGCCGACGGCGTGCTGTACGAAATGGTCCCGCCGCCGCGGCATTTGGCATTCGCCATTACCACGCGCATCAAAGTCATGGCGAACCTCGATATCGCCGAACGCCGCCTGCCGCAAGACGGCCGCATCGAGCTATCCGTCGGTGGGCACCCGGTCGATATGCGTGTGAGCGTGCTGCCCACGATGTTTGGCGAAAGCGTCGTCATGCGAGTGCTCGATCGCTCCGTGGTGCAGCTGAATTTGAACAAGGTCGGCATGGACGCACGCACCCTGCCAATATTTCGCACGGTCATCGAACGCCCCAACGGCATCGTGCTCGTCACCGGTCCGACGGGCTCGGGAAAAACGACCACGCTGTACGCGGCGCTCAGCGAACTCAATAAGATCGAAGATAAAATCATCACCACGGAAGATCCCGTGGAGTACAGTATCGATGGCCTGATACAAGTGCCGATCGATGCCTCCATCGGCAACACCTTCGCCCAATGCTTGCGGGCCATTTTGCGGCAGGATCCCGACAAGATTCTCGTCGGCGAGATTCGCGATATTGAAACGGCGGAAATTGCGGTGCAGGCCTCGCTCACCGGCCACATGGTGTTCAGCACGCTGCACACGAACGACGCCCCGAGCACGATCACGCGGCTGCGCGATATGGGCGTGCCGCCGTTTTTGATCACTGCGACGCTCGAAGCCGTGTTGGCGCAGCGCTTAGTGCGGCGCATTTGCGCCCAGTGCAAAGAAGAAGTCACGCCGTCGTCCGATGTGCTGACCGACCTGGAACTGAAGCCCGCCGACATTGCCGGCAAAAAGTTTTACCGCGGCAAGGGCTGCGATGCCTGTAACCGTAGCGGATACAAAGGCCGCGTGGGGTTGTTCGAACTGATGATGATGAACGACGATATTCGCGACATGATCATGCGCAACGCCTCGACCGACGAATTGCGTGTTGCCGCCCGCGGCATCGGCATGGTCACGCTCCGCGACGCCGGCATGGAGGCGGTGTTCGAAGGCACAACCACCGCGGAAGAGATTATCCGTGAGACGATCGTTGAAGCGTAATGACGAAACTCGAATGACGAATGACGAATGAAACTTCAAATTCCAAAACTCAGTCAAAAGACGTTCGCGGATTCCAGTGGCGAGCGTTTGGTCATTGGAACTTGGCTTATCGTTCATTCGTCATTCGAATTTCGTCATTCGTCATTCCACGAGAAACAAATTATTCAACCAGCGTATAATCCACATTCGCGGTGCTCCCATGCCGACATATCAATTCGAAGCAATGGATTCGACCGGGCAAGAGATCAAGGATGTGATCGAAGCCCCAACCGAACAAGAAGCCCAGGCGACAATCCGCCAGATGGGCTACTTCGTCACCAAGATTTCGGTAAAGAAAGAGCGCAAGAAAAAGGCCGATAAAGCCAAAGGCGGCAAGAAGCGCGGCTTCGCCATCGGCGGCGTCAGCGGCAAATTGCTCACGCAATTCACACGGCAGCTTTCCATTCTGCAAGACGCCGGTCTCCCGATTCTCCGCAGCCTGCGAATTCTCGAAGGTCAGCAAAAAGGCGGGCGGCTGAAAAACTCGCTGATGGATATTTGCGACGAGATCGAAGGCGGCGCCACGCTTAGCGAAGCCATGTCGAAATGCCCGAAGGCGTTCGATCGACTCTACGTGAACATGATCAAAGCCGGCGAGGCGGGCGGTGCGCTGGAAGTCATTTTGCGCCGCCTGGCAGAGTTCCAGGAACGCGCTCAATCGCTCAAACGCAAGGTGAAAGGCGCGATGATCTACCCGGTTGTCGTCGTCACCGTGGCCGTTTGTATTTTGGTGTTCATCATGATCTGGATCGTGCCGAAGTTCCAAAAGATCTTCGAAGACTTCCACACGAACTTGCCGACCATGACCGTCATGCTGATGAACATCTCGTACTTCTGCGTCCACTATTGGTTCTTGATTCCTGGCATTCCGGTCAGCGTTTGGCTGTTCGTCAAACTCTTACGCAAATTCAATTATGGCCGCGTCGGGTGGGATTTATTCACGCTGAAGGTCCCCGTCATGGGTGCGCTCGTGGAAAAGAACATCATGGCTCGCACGACGCGCACACTGGGAACCCTCGTGGCTAGCGGTGTACCCATTTTGGAAGCGCTCAATATTACGAAGGAAACCTCGGGCAATGCGATGTTCGAGCGGCTGTACGGCAAAGTGAGCGAATCGATTCGCGAAGGCGAAAGCATATCCAAACCGCTGAAAGAACATTCCGTGCCGGTGTTCAACGCCATCACGGTCGTTTTCTGGTTCATGTTCGTGGGCGGGCCGATTGGCGTTTTGCTGTACTTAACAAAAATGAAGCAGCGGGTGGTCGACGACCTCGTGGTGAACATGGTCGACGTCGGCGAAGAGACCGGCGAACTCGACACCATGCTCTACAAAGTGGCCGACACGTTCGACGAAGAAGTGGCCGTGCTCACCGAGAGCCTTGTCAGCTTGCTCGAGCCGTTACTGATTGTATTTCTGGGTTTGATGGTTGGTTTTATCGTGATCGCACTGTTCTTGCCGCTTGTGAAACTCATTACCGACTTGAGCAGCGGCGGCGGGAAGAAGAAATAACCGGGCTCGCATTAGCCCCGTGGCGAGTCGCCCGGGGCAATGTGGCCGGAATTGTCAGTAGTCAGTTGTCATTAGTCCTTTGTCACTTGCGTACCAAACGTAATTTCCACACTAGCCCTCGGTGGAAACCGGGGATGGAAACCCAGTAGGACGGTGGTTATGTCACGAACATTTTTTCGCAATCAGTCGCCTGTCGTCCAAGTCAAGATACCTCTAGAAAGCCGCCCCCAAATGACAAATGACAAGGGACAAAGGACCAGCGGTTTCACCCTCGTCGAAATGCTGGTCGTCATTACCATCATCAGCATCCTGGTGGCGCTAGCCTCCGTCGCCGTGTTCAAAGCGCTGGAAACGGCGAAGAAGGCGCGGATTAAAGCCGAGATCACGAATTTGGAATCGGCGATGCAGCAATTCAAGACGCAATACGGCGATTACCCGCCGTCTTGGTTTGGGCCAGTGCAAACTGATGCAGGCGTCGTCACTGTCACCGAGGCGGCCCATCCTGTTCGTCAATTCTTCAATAAGGCATTCCCAAGACTCATTGAACCAGATACCACGTGGCAGAATTTGAAAGGTCAGAATCTTAAACTCCGCGCAGGCGCTTACCTTTTGGTTGCACGGGTTTAGTAAGGACTCACGATACCCGATCACTGGTTCCGGAGGTTGGCTATCGACGAACTCGGGCGACGCAACGCCATTTTTCGACTTCGATAAGACGCGTTTCTATGACATTTCTGGAAATCTTTGGGCGAGTGGGACGGTGCCGGTATATGTGCCTGTCGGAGGTAAGCCAACCGCACCCTATCAGTACTTTGACTATCACTCCTACCTCTTGCATGCCCTCGCAACATCGCCGCCTACTAGCCCCGTTCCATACTTACTAGAACCTTGGGATTCGGGAACCGCTGGGCTGGACGCTGGCAATACGGCAACTGGCAATAACAGAAATGACATTGTGACCGACAACAGCAAAAACGTCATCTCCCAGTCCTATTCCTCCTTCGCCAAGCTGTGCGCCAATCCGAAGTCGTTTCAGATTATTTCAGCAGGATTGGATAACGATTTTGGAACTGTGAATTCCGCATTTGCCGTCCCGCTCAGGTGAAGTTTAACGGGACGAACTATAAGGTTTATTACAAGTCATACCCGACCGGCACTGGTTACGACACCGCTGGCGCCGATGACGACAACATCACGAATTTCAGCAAGGGCACGGCGCTGGGCGACGACAAGCCATAGTGATGCGAAAGAACGCAGCAAAGAGGCTCGACATGTTGAAACTAAAACGGCAACGATTTAGCGCAATGCGGAGCGAGGACGGCGCACCTCACGCGTTCGCAAGTCGCGTTGTGTCCGCAGCTGCCTTCACGCTTGTCGAGCTATTGGTCGTCATGATGATCATGGGCATCCTGGCCTCGATGGTTTTATTCGCATTGGCGAGCGCTCAGGAGACGGCGAAACGGGACAAAACGCTTTCCACGATCAACAAGCTCAACGCGCTGATCATGGCGAAGTATGAGACGTATAAAACACGGCGAGTGCCGATCGACGTACTCGCAGTGGCCGAGTGCAAAGGCTATGTGGCGCCAATCGGCGACGCAGTCTTCGATAATTACGGCTCGATCCGTCTTGACGCCTTAGCGGATCTGATGCGGTTGGAAATGCCGGATCGGCTTTTCCGACATTATGACGATCCGATCACGCGTCAATTGGCGCGTAATCGCAGTTCACCCATGCATCCCGTTCCCGCGTTACAAACGTCATATCAAGCGCAACTGCAAGCGCACATCCAAGACATCGCAATTCGAGGAACCGCCGAATGTCTGTACTTGATTATCACGAAGGGCATAGACGATCCAGATGTGCTGGAACAATTTTCGCCGTCCGAAATCGGCGATACGCGATGGCGATGGAATGCTCGAATTTCATCGACGGTTGGGGACAGCCGATTTCATTTCCTGCGCTGGGCACCAGCGATTTACCTCCCCGCTTCAGCCATGGATGTTAATCACGAGCGCTGAAGCCACGGCAGAAGACGTATCCAACGGCAACGATCCGTTTGATCCCCTGCACGTTTACAAGCCGGCGAGCGGGGAACTTTTTCAATCCGCATCTGCTCCCGCTGGTTTATCCACCGCTCTTCCTTGATTTTCTGGCAGGTCCAGACATAATACTGACATCTGTCAACGGCACAATCCGAATACTCAATTCCGATTACGAAGTTCAATAACAATCCTATTGCGACTGCTCAGCGGTTCACTTAATGGGATCGGTGCATTAGCAAATGATTTGGACAGCGGATAAGGCGACAATTCCATCGACAACATCACCAATCACGATCTCGGGGCTCAGTAAAACGGATGGCAGTTCGAATGGCTTAGTTCGCTGACAATTCGCCGGCGGCGGGCTGGGGGCGGAACGGAACGGAAGAGAATGCAAAGTTTTGATCACAAAACGATAAAAGCGGCAGTCGGCCGCTCGTCGCCACACAACGGGCTACGCTCCCGCATTTCGCAATTTGCGTACTGCACGCTGCATTTGCGCCGCGCGTTCACGCTCGTGGAGCTGCTGGTCGTCATCGCCATCATCTCGGCGATCACCATCGCCACCGTGCCACTCTTAATTCCCGCACTCGACACGCGGCGAATTCGCGAAGCCGCCCGCATGGTCACCACGCATTTCGCCTCGGCCCAAGCCGACGCCATCGCCACCGGCCGCCCCGCCGGCGTGTGGATCGAACGTTTGAATGCCAGCGATCCAAGTACAACGTTAGATCGCACCGCCGCCATGGATTTATTCCTTTGCGAAGTGCCACCGCCGTATGCGGGCGATACGATATCGTCGGCCGTCACGGTCACCATTGATCCGACGACCAAGCTGGTGGCGATCAAATTCGATCCGGCCGATGCCACGGCTCAATCAGCAAACCTTCTTGCGGCCGGGCGATCAAATTCGCTTCGGATATCGCGGTCCTTACTATCAGCTGCCTGGTTCGAGCGGTGCAAACGGAGCGACCAACGCCACGAATCAGGTAACAACCACTCAGGGTGTCGATTGTTTAGATCCCTCAAACAACTCGCGCACATCGCCGCCGGGATACGTGATCCTCCCGGTCAACGTCTCTGATTACGACACTACGACCACACCCGCCAAACCAATTTACCGCTATCTTCCGCCTGCCGTCACATCAGCTACTGGCTGGAGAACCCCGTTTCAAATCCTTCGCCAACCTGTGAAATTGGCTTGCTTCCCCCACGCAAATGCCCGGCAGTGCGGTGCTGGATCTCGCGTTCTCCGGGGCTGGTACAGATACACTCCAGAACGAATTGCCAACCGCCGCAATGCAAAGCGCGTTCTCAACCGACAAGCGGCCAATCCTCATCATGTTTAGTAAAACCGGGCGCTCGATTCCATTTACATCATGGGCCAGCAATTCCCGCTCACAGACACGGTGCATTTGCTCGTTGGCAAACGCGAAAAACTGCCGGCCCAGGCATACTTGAAAACCGACGATGTCGAAACTCAATCGCAAAAACATAACTTCCGCGATTTGGAAAACATCTGGATTTCAATCAATCCGAAAACCGGATCGGTGGGCACGGCCGAGGTTGCCCAAGTCGATGACGCAAGCATCACGGCCAATCCCCCGCTGCCGGAAGCCATCAAGCAATCCCGCGCCTACGCCATCTCCGGCCAATCGATGGGAGGCAGGTAATGAGAAGTTCAGAGTTCGGAATTCGGAATTCGGAATTGAAGATCGATAACCGTCGGTCCACGAAGAAACTCCGCACTCCGCGCTCCGCACTCCGCACGGGCATTTCAGCCTCATGGAAGTGCTCATTTCCATTGGCATCATGGCCATCGGCATGATCAGCATCGCCTCGCTTTTGCCCGTCGGCGGAATTTACGTGCAGCGGGCGAACGTCGAAGAACGCAAAAGCGAACTGGGCCAGAACGCCTACCGCGAATTCCAAATCCGCGGCATGGGAAAAATCGATAACTGGGTCCGTGCCGATGGGACTGCATACACCGCAACCGGTCTTTCTCCACAGGTTCAAAAAACCTATGCGGCCCCCATTGCCATCGATCCCATGATGATGGCCCGCACGCTCAAAGACACGAACTCGTTCGATCCCAACGCGCAAAAACAATTGCAATATTTCCCGATGTGGACGAATCCCAGCGGCCAAGCTCCGGCAGTCTATATGCGCCGGCTCACATTGCCGGGCATGCTTAGCACCACGAATGGTTCGGCCATTTCCAAAGCCATCGCGGAATCGGTCTTCACGCTGACCGACGATCTCGTCATCACCCAGCCTGAAGATCGCTCGCTTCCGGCCACGAATCCCACATCGACCGAAATCGCCGAAGCCGCATCGCATCGCCCGTACGTTGGCGACTACACCTGGATGGCCACGCTCACGCCGCATTTCGCCTCGTCCACGGGGCCGGCGCCCATGGATCAAATGCTGCTGTCGATCGTCATTTTTGCCAGCCGCACTTTGCCACCCTCGCCCACGGGCAGCTCGGCGTTCAATCCGGCGCTCGTTCACGAAGCGTTCGTGAATGCCGGAATCGATTCGGGTGGGTCACTCACACAGCCCACTGCCGGCACGGTCAACATCGGCGGCGGCGATTTGCTTTTGCAGGATCCATCTGCCCAGGCAGATACGAACCTGGCATACGCCCGGCCTGGAACCTGGATGATGCTCTGCCGCTGGAACACGACAACGAGCGAGCGAATTTTTAAATGGTACCGCATCATCTCCGCGGCAGAAGGCTCAACGCCAGACAAACTCAATATCACCCTCAATGGGCCCGATTGGGTGTGGGGCAACCCGAACCCGCCCGGCGGAGGCGATGAAAAAACATACGCGTGTTTGTTCGATGGCGCCGTCGCGGTGTACCAGCGTGTCATCCACTTAGACGGTCCATCGGTTTGGAATCAGTAAGCGGTAGGCAGAAGGCAGTTATCACATAGTCCGACCGTCCCGGTCGAAAAACATCGAAGAAGGCAGAATTAACCACGGAGACACGGAGATCACGAAGCAGGCAAAAAGCGTTAATATAAGGAATCCAGAAATACAGGAACGGAAAGAATCAAACGATTGCCAATCCTCGATTTGTCTTTCCTGGCTTCCTGGCCTCCTCATTAATTTGCCGCTCCGTGTCTCTGTGACTTCGTGGTGAAAACATCGGGCTAGCGGGCAAACGTACGCAGGGGACGAGCAGCAAGAGGTCGATTCATGTCCGCGAAGAAACTAGTGCAGCATAGCCCGACCATCCCGGTCGGTAAGACAAAGTTTTGCATCACCCGCCCGCCCCGGTCGGAAGAGCGTCGCGGCGTGCTGCTGCTCGTGATTCTGAGCCTCTTGATTCTGTTCGTGATGATCGCGGTCACCTACGTGCTCGTGGCCGCCAAGCACCTGCAAACGAGCAAAAACTACGCCCGCGTCGCCACGACGGGCGACACGCCCCAACATTTGCTCGATGGTGCAATGGGCCAAGTGCTGCGCGGCTCCCAGAACTTATATTCGGTCATTTACCCCCACAGCCTGCTCGAAGATTTCTACGGCGGACCGGCCGGGCAGCCGCTGCTCTGGGCGAAGGTTGGGCCAACCGTCAGCAAATTGCCTGCCAGTTTGCCGGGACAAATCCTGGAATTCGATGCGCTTAAAGCGCCACGAATTCCACGATCATGCCCAGCATTAACGATACCCCCGGGCAGATTGAAGGCTACTACGAAGGCTGCGTGCTCACGATGACAAACGGTCCAGCCGTCGGCCTTAGCACGCGAATTGTGCGGCACATGTTCGACGCGACTGCCAACAAAGTCACGCTGCGCACATTGCCGTTCAAAGGCCCATCGGGCAACGTTGTGCCGAATAAAGACGACATTTTTATCATCAACGGTCGCCCGTTTGGAGGCACTGGGTTCGGATTCAATCCTACGGGCGCAGCAAAAACGGTCGATGCGAAAACGGACGGCACTGCCGTTCCCGCGTTCATGACCCTTAAATGCGAATTCGCACTTCTGCCCAACCCGGCGTTCTACGTACCCTCCGGCGATTACAAAACAGTCGCCGGTCAATTGCGACCCGTGCCATTCGGCGGATGGGGCGGCGCAAATGAAGATTACGATGCGGCCGATTATCAAAACATGCACATGGCATTTATCGACGCCAACGGCGTCGTCCGCACTTCCGTCGTATCATCGCCCGGACCTCATCAAGTATTGGGAAACGAGAATCAAGACCGACCC
The DNA here is from genome assembly GCA_963773875.1 of Pirellulales bacterium. GTDB lineage: Bacteria > Planctomycetota > Planctomycetia > Pirellulales > JADZDJ01 > CAVTYH01. Next base: position 387,785 of record CAVZCV010000020.1, on the reverse strand, counting down.
AAGTCTGTCACAGCCGAATTTCAAATGGTCCGACGCCGGCGGCCAAGATCTGCTCCGCAAGATCATGCTGCGGCCGATGGGTCCGATGTCATTCGGCACGTATACAGTGACGGGAGCAAAAGTCGATCATCCGAATTTCAACGGCGGCGCTTTCTTTGATCCAATCAACGGTCCTTGGGATATCGACAACGACGGCGATGGCATAGCCGACAGCATCTGGATGGACCTCGGTTATCCGGTGCAATCGACCGCCGATGGCCGCTTGTATAAGCCGCTGTTTGCAATTCTCTGCATCGATTTGGACGGCCGGCTCAATGTGAATGCGCACGGCACGAGCGAGCAGATTGAGACCACGAACGATTCATTTAAGCATACCGATACCATTCAAGGTCCCTGGGCAGGCACAGCCGGTGGAACAACCGCGATGGCTCTACCGCGCGGTCAAGGTTATGGGCCAGCGGAAATCGATCTCACCGCTGCCGGCCTTTCCGTTAGTGAAGTCACACAGTTGCTGCGCGGCGGCGCCGTCGGTGGTCAAACGTTCGACGGCCGCTATGGAGAATACGGCCAACCCACAGCACCGCAAGCGGGCATGACCATGGACCCGCAATCGCACACGGTCGACAAGACCGAGGCTCTCAACACATTGGCGTTAATCAAGCGGTTCCAATTTCCCACGCCCGACTACACGATCGCTTGCTCGTTTAAGAGTCCATCGGATCTGTGGGGGCGAATGGCAGTGGGCATCGACTACAACGGGCAGCCCTACTACGCGATGCCCAAAGTTTGGGGTACTGCCAGCGGCAACAACAGTAACATGTGGCAGAACGAAACATGGCACTGCCCATACGATATCAATCTTTCGCGCGATTCGCGTAGTCCAGGCAAGGCAACGGGCACGAAGACCTCAGACAACCCGTTTACGGTGTTCGAGCTCGAGAAACTGCTGCGACCGAATGACATCGACACGACGGATCTGCCCCAGCGGCTGTGGCAACTTACCGGTGCCGCGGGGGCAAACGGCAATAACCTCACATTCCGAACTGCGCGAGCTAACAACCGATGCCTGGGACACACCGGGCCCGAACTCTGTGTATCCACTGTCAGCGCGCCAGCCGGTCATCAACATTACCGGCCTGCCGGGGGCGGAGCGATTTTCATCGCATCACATCACAGAATGGCTTAGCAGCATCCTGCAAACCAGCGGCGGTCTCGGCGTTAAGAAAGCGAACGACAACATTCGCAATCTGCTCGCGCCCGACCTCATTGCAGGGCTGCGAATGGACATCAACCGGCCCTTGGGCACCGGCCGCGATGCCGACAACAACGGCACTGTCGAAGAACCAACCGCGAGCGAACTGGCAGCCCAGTCGCAGGCGAATCCGCCGAATCCGTCCAGCCTAATCACTGGCTACAAAGGTGTTCCGCCCAAGTTGAATCTCGCGAACGGTCTGAATGTCACGGGACCGTCCCCCAGCGATAAGAAGTACCACGTCAACCAGACCGACGAATTGATGGCCCGGCAACTTCTCGCCCGGCACCTTTATGTGCTGGCCCGCATGATGATTGACGACAAGTTTCTTGGCGATCCCACCACAGGTACTTCGAAAAATGCGAACAATCATTGGTTTGATAACGATTCATCCGTCGTCGACGGTCCATCTCAATACAAGGCCAGCGTTCGACGGTTGGCACAATGGGCGGTGAATGTGGTCGATTTCATGGATTCCGATTCGATCATGACGCCCTTTGAATACGATTTGTATCCGTTCTCGCCGAAAGATCCTTCGACCGGTCAATTCAAAGACCTTGTGAATCCGGGCAGCGGACAAACTTGGTGCGTCGATGGGATCATCGATGACGGAAGCGGCACAGTCAGCCAGGACGATGGAAAACCGTGGCGCGGACTCGTGTGGGGGTGCGAACGTCCAGAGCTTCTGATTACAGAGGTGTTTGCATTCCACGATCGGAGGACAGAGGACACCGATAATGAGGCCCATGTCCAAAAAGATGATGAAAATACGCTCTTGAACGATGGAGATACCGCGACTCAGGCAGGGAAGACAACTGATACGATGGACAAGCATGACGGAAGCTTTGACCAACGTCTTATGCCTGCTCTGGCTTGTTTGTTGAGCTTTATAACCCCTGGGGAGAGAACACCCCGACTAGGCCAGCGGAACTTTACAACAACCAATTTAATGGTGGAGTATTTTTGAAAAAGCAGTCCAGTGCCAACTCTCCTGTTTGGCGACTTTTAATCGTCGACAGCAACAAAGACCCCGACGATCCAGATTCCACGAAGCGGCCATCGCCTGCTGAAATCGATCGGAGCGTCTACTTCGTAAATTACGATCCGTCGGCCGGAGGAATCAATGACGGCGGTGAAGCCTTCTGGACAGACTTACCCGTGACACCGATTCTTCCTGGACACTATGCCGTTATCGGATCATCGGGCGATGATCCGCCTGCGCCGCTGGACCAGCACCATTAATCGGCGGCTACGAGATTTGTCTGGGTCGCAAGTCTGGAGTGAACGACGCAGGCATAACTGCGGCAAACCGCCGAACAACGCTCCAAATCGACAAGACCCGTCGGATCGTCCTTAATCCGTCGGCAGGTGGCAATCAAGTGCAAGTCGTAAGCAATATGAGCCCAGGCGCAACGACGCCAGACATGCCGACAACTCCTGACATTCAACCGATTGTTGCTCTTGCAATCGATAAACCGCGTTCGCTCAGCATTACGGACCCGCACGGCGGCTACCCGAAATACACCGGTGCCGCAGGCGCGATGCCGCAACCACAGGGCGTAATGTGGGACGGAAGTCTGGTGGGTGGTGAAGGGGCATATTCACCGCCATTGGATATTCCACTGGATTACGATCTTGCAGTACAGACAAACACCAAGACGCGCAATGCACTCAAACAAAATGGAAAACCAAATCCTTCAGATCCGGCTGATCTAAAAAACGATTTTCGACGCGTCCATTTACAGCGATTAGCAAATCCGTTGCAGCCATGGCATAAGACAAAGAATCCTTATTTGACGATTGATTCGATGTCAGTTCCATTAACGGTTTTCAATGGCGTCGACGATAGCGCCGCTAACCCCGATCCAATTTCTGGTCGGAACCCAGATAAGCTCTCAACGCACCAAAGAGGCGATGAACAAAATCCGGTCGCACCGCGAAATCTTTGGCATCATGACTATACGGTAACGACGGACGATGGAATTGCTACGACGCCGGATGACGGCAATGCGAATGTGATGGGGCGAACTTGAGCATTCGCTCGGATTCTTGAACGATTTTATTATAGCTAATCGGAACATCTACGGTCCCCGCTTCAATAGCGGTAATGCTCCGGTCCATCAGACGTACGATAATGGTGGCCAGAAATTTTACGCGGGATCACCGGACAACTCCAAGGCACCATTCCCTTGGCTGACGTGGAATAACAGGCCATACGCAAGCGTGTCTGAGTTAATGCTTGTCCCCGCTTGCGCCTCAAGCCGACTTGCGCGAGAGGTGACGACTTTCACAACAGGGGGCAACCCATATAAAGAAGACGTCAATGGCGTGAAACGCGTGGCATTTGGGCATTTAATCAATTTCTTTAACTCCGATGAAACTCCCGGCAAGGCCCCGGGGATGGCAAACATTTTTGAGTATTTGCGTGTACCGTCGCCGTACCTTGGTACGGAAACCGTACTCAATCCGAAGGCATTTGAATGGGACTGCAATACCACTGGCGGCATGGCCGGCGAATCGACATTCTCGGTTCCAAATACAAGCGGAACGGGCACCGAGCCAGCCGGCACGGCGGGACTGCATCCGCCGTTCAATACCGTCTCCAATTTCCGCGAGCCAGGCCGGGTGAATATCAATACGATTAATTCGCGCAAGTCTGGAACGGGATCTTGGGAGGACAGCCAGGTGGAGTGATTACGGGTCCGCAGTTCGGTTTGATTTGGCAGAGCCGTCAGGGCTACGCGGGAGGTCAGTACCAGGTCGACGGAGTGCATCCTTCAATTTTCTCGAATCCTTTCCGATCACCCGCCGGCGCCGATATGGTGCCGTTAAATGGTGCTGCGGGGACGATCGACTTGCGGCAGAAGCCAGTGAATGCGACCGTTTGGCGTGCCGAGGGGGTGAAGCCGAATATTGACTCCAATGCGACGCCCCTGCTCGCAAAGAGTACCAGCACGGTGGCCCCACATAACGATCCGAGCCGGAGTGCGTATTTCTATTTTCACCCGATCGACCGACTGACGAACAATCTGACAACACACAGCAACGTGTACGCGGTATGGATTACGGTAGGGTATTTCGAAGTGTCACCCTGCGCCGACAGTTACGATCCCGCCAGGCGGCGCAAATCCGTATCCCGATGGTTACCAGCTCGGGCAGGAGTTGGGGGCGGATACGGGGGAGATTGAGCGGCATCGAGGGTTTTATATCATCGATCGCAGCATTCCCGTTGGGTTCCAGCGCGGGCAGGATTTGAATTCCAGCGAAACCGTGCTTTTGAAACGGTTTATCGAGAGCTACGAGAAAGCTCGTTTTCACCACGAGAAGGCACGCCGGAGATCACGGAGGAGAAAACCGGGGGATTTTTTGCGCCCAGTGGGCCCAAAAAAGGCCTTGACTCTGGAATAGATGTACAGTATACTTCCTTACAGGTACCAGGGGCGGGCAGGCCAGCATTAATGAAAACAGGCGTCCACTGGCTCGTTTTTGCCCTGCGTGCTGGCAAAGACACCCTCACCCCGGCCCTCTCCCATCGAGGGAGAGGGGGGAAAACGGAGAAAAGCGGACCCGGCCCTCTCCCGTCGGAGGGAGAGGGAGAAGAAGGCGAGCAGCGCACGGGGGTGGAGGGAGGAACGACTGACGACTGACAATCGACCTATGACAACACACTTAATCACCACTTACCAAGTAGAAGGCAACCAGACACTTAGACCCGCAGACCCCCAGAGTTATTTCACTCGAAAAAGTGAAATTACTGTGAAAAAACAAATGCGTTTGGAGCTTGATTTACCGAGGTGCGCGCGTCAGTTATTGCACCTTAAAACGCGAGAGTGGCGCAGCGGAGTGAAATAACCCCGTTTTGCTCGAGAAATTCGCGCGGCGACGGTCGCGAGTTTTTCACCGGGCTTTTGGGAACATCGATTTGGAGCGAGAAAACACGAGGTTTTTTGTGAATCGCGGATTGAAAATATCATCGGTCCACTTTGCCCAGCTAGTCCGGCCCTGTGCGCAAGGGACGGGGGGCGAGAGCCCGGGAAGCGGCCCAAAACTTGTATCGCTCGTAGGGGACATTTATACTCGCCTGCAGGCGCGATTTGCATTTGCGCGGGCCAGGTTTGGTGGAACAGATTCTGGCGTTTGGCCTGCTCACCCGTGAGGTTCGGCAACCATGATGAAACAACGTCTTGGCTTAGTGTACGTCGTTTGCATAGTGCTCGGCTGTGGACAAGCACTCGTTGCGGCCACGCCTGGGCAGGTCGATACATTCCAGCGGCACGGACACGGCCGGCTGGACCAATGGCGGCGGGAGGTTTGGCATCACCACTGTGCTCACCGGCGGCCCGGCCGGCACTGACGATCACTTCCTGCAGATCCAATCGGGCACATTCGGTGGCATCCGGGAAATTGGATCTCCTTTAACGGCACGACAGTGGACCGGAAATTTCGCCGGCATCGCCGGGATCAAAGTCGATTTGAAGAACTTTGACACTTCCGAGGTTTGACGCATTTGCCGATCGTCGCCCAATTCGATTTGCAATTGGCGAAAGCAGCGGCGCTCCCGGCGGAAGCGTGAATGCTTATGCAACGAACGCTTATATGTTGCCCGCCGACAATGCTTGGCATGAATCGATCTTTTTTCCGTTTACGGCTTCGACGATGAATGCCGTAAATGAGCCTGCGTCGTTGGCAGAAGATTTGGCGAATGTCGTTCAATTTCGAGTGCTAAGTTCTATGGCTGGACCGGCGCTCAAAGGGGACTGCGGATCGCATGCAGATTGGGCTGGATAATCTCAGGGCCATGCCAAGGTGGCGATTGGAACCAGGATGGTTTGCTGACAGCGGCGGACATTCAGGCCATGTTGAACGCACTTACGGATTTAACGTGCGTACCAAACTTAGAAGAGTCTGGACGATGCAGACGCTTTTGGTCGTCGGCGATTTAAACTCTGATGGCAAAATAACCAATGCCGATATTCAGCCGATGCTGGATTTGGCGGTGTCGGCAGGCTTGGGATCGATCAGCGCAGTGCCGGAGCCGGCGGCAGTGGTGCCGGCCGTGTGGGCGCTGGCGTTTTTTGGACTGGCGGTTTTGGACTGGAAGGTGCGAGGCCGCCAGGCGACGCGAGCGGCGTGAGATCGCGGTAGTGAGCCCGGAGCGAGTCGGCGATTACGAGTCCAGATGCGGAATCGGCGGGACGTCGATGCCCAGGGCGGTGGCTAGATCGATGGCGTGTTCTTGTTCCTGGATCGAGATTTCGCGGAGGACTTCGCACAAAGCATATTCCTCGAGCGCTTCCGCCTGCCGGATGCGAGCCCGATAGTTGGCGATGGTTTCCACTTCATTATTAAGGTCGAACTGGAGCATTTCTTTGGCGACTTTCGAAGTTTTCACCGCGACCGGCACGACGGTGGGCATGCCGCCGAGGTAATCGATCTGCTTGGCGACTTTGAGAGCGTGGTCGAGCTCTTCGGTTGCGTGCACCTCCAGCTCGCGGGCGATATTCATGTACTCCGCCCCTTTGAGAACCTGACTGTAGTTCACATAGGCGATGATGGCCTGGTACTCGCGGGCCAAATCGCCATTGAGGGCGTCGATGAGTTTCTTTGCGCGGCTTCGTCGGTTTTGGCCATGAGATTACCTCGATTTCGTGTTGATTGCGGCGATCGCTTCTCGCTCAATTCAGATTAACGATTTTTACCATCGAGAGTTCGCTGTGTACAAGCGGGAGCCGCAGCGAACGTGACGCGGCGCGCGAAGGACCTACGTCAACCGGGGTTCGCAAGCGATCATATGCCTGCCGAATACTTCTGCGAAATCAGGCTTTCTTCTTCTTAGCGGCTTTCTTCTTCGCAGTTTTCTTCTTCGCAGCGGCAGCGGGGGCTTTGGCAGCCACCTTCGACTTTGCGGCGCCTTTGCCCGACTTTCCTTTGGCCACGGGCTTTGCGCTCATGGCGGTTTTTTTGGCGCTGGCTTTGCCTTGTGGCGCCGCTTTTTGCTTTTTTGCTCCCCGGATGGTGGACCGCATGCGCTCGACCGCCGTTTTGATGGGCTTGTTGCCTTTGGCCGCAGAGTTCCCCACCAGTACCCCCGCCACACCGCCGGCGACTGCTCCCACCGGTCCGCCTACAAGTCCGCCGAGTACTGCCCCCGTAATGCCGCCGGCAGTTTGCTTGGAAACGGTTGGGAGGTTCTCTTCTGCTTTCGCTTTCTTAGCCATGATTCTTTCCTTTAAGCGTTTTGATGGTCGCACTAGACTTCGTCAGCGGTTTTCCGGGTCTGAGCAAGAGTGTCGGGATGATCGTCCGATCGTCGTAGTTCAGACTGATAAGCTGATAATCTGGCACATGCGGAGTAAATGGCGATTCTCGCGAACGACTATAAAATTGCAAGGGCGGCACCGACTTGTTCATGAAGTTTCGGGCCCTCATATCGACAGCTGAATCGCAATTGCCTCGTCCGTCGGCGAGCGGATAATGGAAGGCGAATCCAGGCGGCCACTATCAAAGATTATCAAGGAGCGGGTCATGGCCAGTACCTATCGTGCCGTCGAAGTTTGCGCCTGGCGAATTGAAGCTTGTCGAACGAGAATTGGCGCCGCCCCCGAAAGGCACAGTTCGCATTCGGGTTGCCGCGTGCGGCGTGTGCCATTCCGATTCGCTAACGATTGAGGGGCATTATCCCGGGCTAACGCTTCCGCGAGTGCCTGGCCATGAAGTGCTGGGGACGATCGATGCAGTGGGAGAATCAGTACCGGACTGGAAGACGGGCCAAAAGGTCGGGGTCGGCTGGAACGGCGGCTATTGCGGGCACTGTGGACATTGTCGCCGAGGTGAGTTTTTCGCTTGCGACCGAACTCAGGTAACAGGACTCAACTACGACGGTGGCTATGCAGAGTACATCACCGCGCCGGCCTCCGCGGTTGCGCGAATGCCTGATGAACTTCAACCGATAGACGCAGCGCCACTAATGTGTGCCGGCCTGACAACGTTTAACGCCCTGCGAAACAGCAACGCGCGGCCCGGCGACGTAGTCGCCGTCCTTGGCCTTGGTGGTTTGGGCCATCTTGCGGTTCAATATGCTGCGAAGATGGGCTTTCGGACAGTGGGTATCGCCCGGGGCGCCGATAAAGCACCGCTGGCGCGAGAACTTGGTGCCTCAATCTACATCGATAGTCAAGCACAAGACCCGTCAGCGGAGCTTCAACGGTTGGGCGGCGCCAAAGTAATTTTGGCCACTGCAAGTAGCGGCGAGGCCATGACGGCAGTGCAGGGTGGATTGGGAATTAACGGCACAATGATTGTGGTTGGCGCTGTGCCCTCAATGCAAATTTCGCCCCTTGTGTTGATTTTCGGCAATCGTTCTATCAAAGGCTGGTACTCGGGCACTTCCATCGATTCAGAAGATACACTCGCTTTCAGTGCCCAGGCCGGGGTGCGATCGATGAATGAAGTTTATCCGCTCGAGAAGGCTGCCGATGCGTATAAAAGAATGATGAGCGGCAAGGCGCGCTTCCGCGTCGTGCTTACAATGGACGGCTAGTGGGCAAGTACGACGGATCGAACCTTTATCCACACGGACGGAAATTCTCCATGCATAAGCGCATCTGGTTCACGCGGTCTTTTCTGGTCTTTCTCGCAGCGATTGTGGGTACGAGTTGTCTCGCCGCAAGCGTGACTGCGCCCGCCGGATATTCGTTTGTGAAAACGGAAGCCGATATCTCGGAATACCGTTTAGATTCCAACGGTCTGACGGTGCTGCTGCTGCCCGATCACTCCGCGCCTGCGGTATCGGTGATGGTTACGTATCGAGTCGGATCACGAAATGAATCGTATGGCACGACTGGCGCCACGCATTTACTCGAACACCTCATGTTCAAGGGGACGCAAGAGCACAACAAGGAAGCCGGCACGGGATTCGACCAACTATTGGAACGCACCGGCGCGATTACAAATGCGACCACTGACTTGGATCGCACAAATTACTTCGAAACCGTCGGCTCACAAGATCTCGAACTCGCGATTGAGCTGGAAGCCGACCGACTGCGACATTTGCGTTTGCGAGAAGATGATCGCCGACCAGAGATGACCGTTGTCCGCAACGAATATGAGCGAGGGGAAAATAATCCCAGTGAAGCTCTCGAAAAAGAAGTGTGGGCCACGGCGTTCCTCGCGCATCCGTATCACCACAGCACGATTGGCTGGCGCAGCGACTTCGAGAAAGTGCCCATTGAAAAACTGCGGGCATTTTACGATACGTTTTATTGGCCAAACAACGCGACAGTGTCGGTCATCGGCGATTTCGAACCGGCCGAAGTGCTAGCCCTCATTAAGAAAAAGTACGGCGATTTTCCGAAGTCGCCCAATCCAATACCGGAAGTTTATACCGAAGAACCCCCGCAAACCGGTCCACGGCGAGTTGTCGTTAAACGTCCTGGTGAATTGGGTGTCGTCATGATCGCCCAAAAGATCCCGCCAGGCACAAACGCCGACTATCCGGCCCTCAAGGTGCTGGGCACGATACTTTCCGACGGGCGCAACAGCCGATTATATCAAGCGCTGACCGACAAGAGTCTTACGACCGACGTTGACGCCGAACCGGCCTTTCACCGCGATCCATCGCTATTCATCATCACTGCCCAGCTTACGCCGGGAACGGCACATGCCGATGTCGAGCAGCGTTTGCTCGCAGAAATTGGCAAAGTAAAACATGACGGCGTCAAACCCGCAGAGGTCGCGGCCGCCATTGCCAAGCTGGCGGCAAAGACCGCTTACCAGCGCGACGGTTCGCTCAACATGGCATTTGCCCTGAATGAATGCATTGCCGTTGGGGATTGGCCACTGTACTACCGTTTGGACGACGCGATCAGGAAAGTCACGGCTGCCGACGTGCAGCGGGTTGCGAAAAAATACTTCGTCGAAAACCAGCGTGTTACAGGCTGGTACATTCCCGAAAACGATCAGCCAAACTCGCCAGACGCAAAATCAGGTGATGCGACCACCGAGTCGAAATCCGAAACCAAATCCGAATCGTCACCAAAGTCCAGCGCGCCGGGCGCGGCAGATTCCGCAAAGCAATCGCATGCGGTGATTCTCGCTGCTGCACCAAAAACCGCTGAGACAACTCCGCCGCCATCGTCCGGCGCCGAAATTGCGCCGCGAATCGCTCGGACAAACACCGCCGCGATCGATCTCTTGGTTTGTCCCACGGGAGTAAAAGATGTCGTTACGATCTCGGGCGCATTTCCCGCTTTCGACGCCAGCAACCCGATTCTCGGTCAACTTGCCGCCGAAATGCTGGAACGCGGCACAAACAAATACACCGCTGAAGCTATCGCGCGGCAACTCGATGAAGTCGGGGCGGAAATTCAATTCAGTTATGAATCAGGCTACCTTAAGTTCGACGCCAAGTGCTTAAAGCAGGATATCGCCCGAGTCACATCGCTGTTGGCCGACCAATTGCGCAATCCAAGTTTTCCTGCCGATGAGTTCGAAAAACTCCGCAAGCAAGAGTTGGCCGATGCGCAGCACATGCGGGAAGACACCGATGCTCAGGCCTGCCATCGCGCTTCACCGCGCCATTTTTTCGAGCGGCCATCCCGAGTATCGGCTAACACCAGATGAAACGATTGCCGCCTTGAAGCGAGCCACGGTCCAGAATGTCAAGGATTTTCACCGGGCTTGGTTCGGGCCAGCCAATTGCGTGATGGTTGTCGTCGGCGACGTAAAAGTGCCGGCAATTCAATCGCAAGTGGCAACCGCCTTCAGCGGCTGGAAAGGCGGTCATGCGCTGCCTGCACTTCCTCCACTGAAAGACCCCAAGCATGCTTCCGAGTTAACTATTCCTGTGCCGGGCAAAGAAAGCGTCAGCGTCCTGATGGGCGCTCCCAGTGGATTGCACTATACCGATGCTGATTATCTTCCGCTGGCCGTCGGTACCAATGTGCTCGGTCACGGTTTCACCAGTCGGCTGACTAGCACGGTTCGCGACACCGAAGGCTTAACTTATGGCATTGGCGCTGGCCTCTCGGGCACCGGCAAATTCGAACAGCTATGGTTGATGCCGGCCACCTTCGCTCCATCGCTGTTGAAACAAGGACTCCAATCGACCCATCGCGAGCTCGAGAAGTGGTACCACGAAGGCATTTCCGAAGCCGAGTTAGATTACCGAAAAAGCGCAATGGGCGGAGCACATCGCGTCAATCTCACGACCAGCGCCGGCGTTGCTCAAACGATCCTCTCCACCGTGCTGCACGGCATGGATTTGAGCTGGATCGACGATTATCCCAAAAAGCTGGCCGCGCTGAGTGTCGATCAGGTGAACGCCGCGATCAATCAGCATGCTGACCCAGCAAAACTTGTTACCGTCCGCGCCGGCTCAATTAGCAAATAATCATCGCGACCGCTGGATGATTAACTCCACAGGTCCAGGTCGGCCTCGAGTAATTTCGCGAGCCGAATTGCTTGGTTTATAGCAAATGCCCTAGAATTCCCGATTCAGTTGCGATTGCTCAAAAACCGAGTGAAACTCTCGCAGGTCTGGCCCGCGATATTTTCCAAGAAAAATGCGTTCCAACTCGCGCGAACTCCCGAAAACCCTGTTTCCAAGTGAAATAACTCCACCGCGCTTTTGACCGAAGGCGTCTTTGACACGGACAAGGAGCCACGACGGTCAGCCACTTCCGAGCTTAGCCAAAGATTTGTCGATCAACTTGGCGGTCACATCATCGGAATAGTTCGGGCATTCCAAATAATGGAACTGATTTTGCGAGCCGATTGGTTGATGCAGTAACTCCACATCTTGTTTTTCAAACAGGCTCATGTCGAGATCATCCATTTCCTTGACAGTACAATCGGAACACAGCATCGCCAGTTCAGACTGCGACATGACGCCGTTGCCGCCGTCGAAATAGCTGCCGTCAGGTAGCTTGACCGCGACGTGTCCGCACAATGGAGGTGCAACGAGGCAGGCAAATTCGGCCTTTGCGCTGAATCGGGAATTCCACTTGTCGCGAAACGCGATGGCAAACCGAATGCATGGGCCGCAATTCACGCGCGGTGTGCCATCCTTGAAACCATAGATTGCATTGATCTCGTCTCGCAGCCCATTAAGCGCTGCCACGTTCTTCGCTCGTGCAAAATGGTAGTAGCATGCCCACAGGATGCACAGCGTGAGAGCTAGCCCGATCGCTACGAGCAATCCCGTCTGTCGACTGAACCACGATGTGTGACGCTTCAGTTTGGTCTCGTCCACGACCTGTTCTCCACGCGGCGGGCAGGGTTCGTTGCCAGCATTGTAGTCAATTGCGCATAAAACGCCGCGTGTGGTTAGCACCTGGGGCCAAAAAGGGTCAGCTAGGCTCGCCAGCCCTGGCGGCGAGAAACGCTTCGGCGCGCGATTGGATATCGTCGAGCGATAGTTTTTCGATCGGCGCGGCAATCCACCAGTCGTTCTGCGAGACATCGGTCACGCAGGCGACCCGCTCGCCAAAGTACATGTCGGTCGGCTGGAAAATGGGTGTGGCGCCGGCGGCAATGGCGCGCTCGTAGGTGGCGTCGGTATCGTCCACCCGCAAATAGAGCGTGCACGGTTTCGGCACTCCGGTGGCTGGCAGTTCGTGAATCATGAGCAGCGTATCGCCAACGAGCATTTCGGCGTGCAAGACAGTTCCGTCAGGCTTGGAAAGACGGCCTTTCTCAATGCCATGGAACGCTGTTTTCAAGAATTCAATCAGTCGATCTGAATTTGGCAGTTTCAGGTAGGGCGTAACGGTGCGGTAGTGATTCGAACTCGAATTGGATTCCATCTTCGGTCCTCAGCATTGAATTCCCGGTTGGCATTAAAATACCAGCGCGAGCACCTAATGGCCAAATCGAAGCGACCTACGGCTCCATCGTCTTGTACACCCTGCTGGGATCTTCAATCAAGGCCGTGGTTCATACACTTTAATACTTCTATGGAACCTCTTGAGCGTTGACACTCTAATCTTCCAAAGGTATGGTTTACATATCCGCTTAAAAGCGAATACGCGAATCCATGACGCACTATCCCCAACCCAATCCTGTCGAAATTAACCGCCTGCCGGCTCGCCGGACGGTGATTGGCATCATTATTATTCGGGAGGTCCGATCGTAGGGCTCGCTCCAAGCGATGTACATTTCAGCCCTGCGGTCGCCAGTCGGCCGCAGGGTTTTTTGTTTTAGGAGGGGTCGAAGAGTCGAAAAGTCAAAGAGTCGAGAAGTAGTGCGGTGCCTGAACTTCACTCGTCGACTTTCGGACTATTCGACTCTTCGACCCAATCTCTCATGACCCGCATCCAAATTTACGACACCACGCTTCGCGACGGCAGCCAAGGCGAAGGCGTTAATTTTTCGCTCCAGGATAAATTGCTCATTGCGCAGCGATTGGACGAGCTCGGCTTCGATTTCGTCGAAGGGGGCTATCCGCTCTCGAACGAAAAAGACGCGCAGTTTTTCGAGCGCGTGGCGGAATTGAAGCTCAAGCACGCAAGGGTTTGTGCGTTCGGCATGACGCGCCGCAAGGGGGTGAAGCCGGAGCAGGATCCTGGCATGAAGGCGCTGCTGGATTCCGGTGCGAAAACGTTGACGATTGTCGGCAAAACGTCAGCCTTCCACGTGACCGAAGTGCTGCGAGTATCGCTCGAAGAAAACCTGGCGATGATCTCTGAAACCGTGAAGTATCTGCGCGAGTGCGGCCGGGAGGTCATCTACGATGCCGAACATTTTTTCGACGGCTGGAAACTCGATCCGGCATATGCCGCCAAAACCGTGCGGGCGGCGGTTGCAGCCGGAGCACACTTGATTGTGCTGTGCGACACCAATGGCGGCAGCATGCCGGAGGAAATCGCCGAGCTGACGAAGGCGGCTCAGGCGGCGCTCGATGTGCCCGTCGGCATCCACTGCCATAACGATTGCGACATGGCCGTGGCCAACTCGCTGGCTGGCGTCGATGCCGGCGCGATTCAAGTGCAAGGCACGATCAATGGCGTTGGCGAGCGCTGCGGGAATGCCGATTTGGTCTCCGTCTGTGCGAATCTCGCCGTTAAAAAACGCGGCTACGAAGTGCTCACCGCCGACGGCGTGCAGCGGCTCACGGAACTTTCGCGTTATGTTTACGATTTGGCGAATATGAACTATCGCTCCAATCAGCCGTTCGTGGGCCAGAGCGCATTTGCCCATAAGGGCGGCATGCACGTGCATGCGGTGGCGCGCGTAACACACAGCTATGAGCATATCGAGCCGGAGCGGGTCGGCAACGAACGCCGAATTTTGGTGAGCGAACTTTCCGGCCGCTCGAACATCGCAGCGCTCACGAGCAAATACAATTTGCAGGACGATCGCCAGCTGATGGATCGCATTCTGGCCGAAGTGGTGCGACTAGAAAACGTTGGCTATCAATTCGAAGCCGCCGAAGCCTCGTTCGATTTGCTCGTGCAGCGCCTGGCCGGAACCTTCAGGCCGCATTTCGAAACGCTGAAGTATCACGTTTCCGTTGAATGCGATCCCACATTAACCCGGCGCCCAAGCGAAGAAACCGCCGAAGTCCACACAGAAGGGACGGTAAAAATCCGCATTGGCGAAAATACTCGCCACGAAGTCGCCGAAGGCGATGGCCCTGTGAACGCCCTCGATGCTGCTTTGCGAAAAGCCCTCAATGGTTCCTTTCCGCATCTGCGCAGCATGCATCTGGTGGATTACAAAGTGCGCGTCATCAACAGCGAAGCCGGCACCGCCGCCGGCGTGCGCGTGACGATTGAAAGCCGCGACGAACACGATGTGTGGGGGACCGTCGGGGTCAGCGAGAACATTATCGAAGCCAGTTGGAAGGCGCTGGTCGAGGCGATTGAATACAAACTGTGCAAAGACGACCAAACGGCGAAGTAGGCTCACGTCCAAAGTCTTGCGAAGCCCCTGATAACGGATAACGCCGCAGGCGTTTCACGACGAAGCCCAGGGTCAGCGGCGATTCGCCGCGCCACCCTGGGTTACCGGGCAAGCATGTTTTTGATGAACCCTGAAGGGGTTCCACATTTGTTGGACCGCTAAGTGCAACCCTTACAGGGTTGATTGGATGTATCCCGAACGATTACCCAGGGCAGCCCCGAAGCTCGGCAACCCAGGGCTTTGGTGTTTAACGCCTTCGGCGTAGGTGACGGAGTACTACCATGAAACAACACCACTGTTGGGCGTCTTTATCGTAATTCGTTTCAGCGAGTTTCCGGGATTCACCACACTGAGAACATACGTGTCATCGCCGATGACATTGCTTTTGCCCGACAACTTTTGGTCGGCCGCATCCCACTTCTCTTCGACGATATCTAGCATGCCCTGTGTGACGCTGCGGGACGAGCTGATGACGAACGGATGGTTTTCCATCGGCCGCACTGCCAAAATCTGACAGCCATGCTTGGGCAGCTTCGCACTGATCTTGTCAGTCGCCGGTGGAAGCAATTTGTCTGACCAATAATCGAATACGGCATATTCTTTCGCACCCGGCAAACCAAGTTTCGCGATCGGCACGCTGATCTCCGCTTCCTCCTCACCCCAATTGAAGAGTGCTACGATATCTCGTCGCGGATGGTCCTGCGTCGCTTCATCCGTCACCACCCAAATCCGCGGTGGGTCGTGTTCGAAGTAATCGACCGGGCGTGCGGTTTTGCCGTGAGCTTGCATCGTGCGTTTCAAAAGTTCCAAGCGCTCGGGGGGCAGGTCCGGAATCCAATCGCTATTGGAGTTGAGCTGTCCCGCGATGGCGGCCCAACAGGCGATGGTGCGGGCGTCTTCGTCGGAATCGACGCTCTTTTTCGGATCGGTGAATTTGCGGACGTACGTCGGATCGGGATCGTTCCACCACACGCGGCCATTGAGGAAATAATGCCGCGAGCCAAACACCGGGCTGCGCTTGGCCCAATCGGCCCAGTTGCCCTTGTTATCTGGCCCAACACGCATGCCGTCGACCAATCCGAACGAGCCGCCGTAGGTGCGCATATTTTGCGACGCGGTGCAGCCCAGGAAGAAGATGTTTGGGCCGGCGGTTTCGCGCACCAGTTTGAGGCCATCACGAAAGGCTTCGACGTTGGTTTTCTCAGGATTCGCGAGGACCGAGTTGCCGAAGTGGTCTTCTTTGTAGCCGGCGTTCGGATAGACCGGGTCGACCGCCATACCGGTGTAGAGGCCATCCATTTTGAAATAGGTGTAACCCCAATCTTTGGCAATGCGATGGACAATGTTTTTCAGATAGTCGCGGGCTGGTCCATAAGTCATATCGAGCGATGTGCCGCCCCAGTCGACATCAAACGGTTTTCCGTCCGGCGTCTTCACAAACCAATCTTGATGGTCCTTGAACCAGGGATCGTTGTACGTGCCGGCAAAGGGCATGAACCAAATGCCGGGTCGCAAGGCGTGCTCTTTGATATCGTCGGCGGTGGCTTTCATGCCGCTAGGATAGGGGCCGTTTGGTTTGAAGGCGGTGAAATTCTTGTTCGGCCCTTTTTTCTGGCTATCGCCTTCCTGCCACTTGTCGTCGATTTGCACGAATTCAAAACCGAATGGCCGCAGATTCTTGGCCACGAAATCAACGAGCTTGGCGAGATTTTTTTCATCGGCCGCGCCGCCATGCTTTTCGGCATACCATGTGCAAAAGCCGACCGGCGCTGGAGGGAGCTTGATGTGATATTGCTTGGCAACGGCGTCAGCATACGCTTCGAGACCAAGCCGACCATCTTCGAAGTAACCGACGGCGAGCGTTTCGGTCTCCGCGCTCTTGCCGGGGGCGAGGTGAAGATTGCCATAATCGCTGCGCGCCTTTACCGTGACCTTGTCGTCTTGGACATCACTGAAAACGATGCCCGAGGCACGATCGTGCGTTAGCCAGCCAGCGACCACCGCATTGCGAGTTTCCGGTTCCGCCACCGCGAGCCAGGCATAACTACCAGGATTCTTATCAGGCGACAGCAATCCGCCCGTACCCTGTGTTTTCAGTTTACTGGCAGGCTGACCGAGTTTGACGTCAAGAGACGCCAGCGGGATGCGATTGATGGTCTTCAACTCACCGCCGTCGTTCTTAAGCGTGCCACGAATAAGTGCAAACGGAAGCTTAGGGAAAACAACAACTCTGCCTGCAGGCCAGACGAGTGACTCGCCCGCGCCGAAAATGCCATCTTTGATCAATTCATGCTTGGGAGCATCGGTCGCGCCGTCGATGTGGCCAGCGACGACCTGTCGATTCGATGGCAAGGCCGTGATGGAGAAACCGCCTTTGGCGTTCGCCGTCACTTTCAGGACTTCGTTTTGCAGCGAGTTTGGCTCTGCCGCGCGAGCCATCGAAGCGACAAGAGTTAATCCAGCCACCAGGCAGGCGCGGCGAAAAGCGGCCCGGCGCAAAAGAATTTGCGAATCAAGCATGGCACATATTCCCCCAATGAGCCGTTGGACATTCGAAGGGCAGAAAGCCCACCGTTTCACAAGTGTAACAACCAACAGGCGCGTTTTAAAGCGATGGACTGAGCACTCCAAACCATAAAACGACGCACGCTGGATTACGCAGGGCTGACGCACGACCCGGCTGGAGTCCGGAGGCGCGTGCGATGATCCATACCGAATCAACCTATTTAGCCGCAAAAGGTGGACGATACTCATCACGATCGATAAACCAAGCAAACCAGCTATTCCAATCGCTATGGCGGCACTGCACCCTTACTTCCTTTAACATACTTTCTTGTTACATATATCATTGATCACAACAAATATCTAAACACATACCTTGTCAAGGTATCTATATAGACGTATAAATAGCATAGTAAGACTACAACTTTCAATATCTTTTCGATCACATGCTCCCGGAGATACTTGCTATGGCACAAAAGAAACCTTCGAATGGTAAAAACGACCGAGCGGACCCAAATTCCAATAAAAGCCTCGCCATTCGAAATATGCTGAAAAAGATGCCAACAGCTCGGGCATCGGAGGTCTCGGCGGCTGTCAAGAAAGAATATGGGCATGATGTCAATCAAAACATGATCTATATGGTGAAGACAAAGGCCAACATGGCGGCCGACCGCAGAGAAAGCCCCATTACTTCCGCTGCGCTGTGGGTGGATGCCATTAAGACGGCGCGGCAACTGTTACGGGCCACCGGAAGTGTGTCGAACGCCACGGCACTATTGAAAGCGCTGGATCGCTGAGTTGTTAGGAAAAGCAAAAGGCCGCATATGGGGCAGGGTGGTTTGAATCGTAACGAGAGGCTACGGAATGTCATTAACGTGCGCAACGCAGATTGAAGTTCACGCTAGGGAAGACCAGGCGGACACGACACATCGTCGATTGAAATTCGGCGACGATGTAGGTTTCCATCGCGAATTGAAACGCAAGGTGGATGCCTATTTTCAAGCGACTGGAAAGCGTCGGCGCGATTGCCCGCGGATGTATCTTAAAACTGCGATCATTTTTGGCTGGGCCGGCGCTTCGTACCTGCTCTTGGTGTTCGTCGCCAGTGCCTGGTGGACGGCGTTGCCATTGGCAGTTTCTTTGGGCGTTGCAATGGCCGCCATCGGTTTCAATATTCAGCATGATGGCGGACATGGTTCCTATTCGGATGCCCGTGGATAAACAAAATGATGGCGTTCTCTTTGGATCTGCTGGGAGGCAGCTCCTTCATGTGGGCATTTAAGCACAACACCGTGCACCATACGTACCCGAACATCACCGGCTACGATGACGATATCAATCTTGGCATTTTCGGCCGGCTTTCACCGCATGCCAAACGGTTTGGGTTTCATAAATATCAACATCTTTATCTTTGGATCTTATATGGCTTTCTGCCGATGAAGTGGCAGCTATATGATGATTTTCACGATGTCGCGGTTGGCCATGTCGGCGGTTACACGTGCCCAAGGCCAAAGCGCTGGGATCTGGTCGGATTCATCGCCGGCAAAGCACTGTTTTTCTCGCTGGCGTTTGTCGTGCCGATGATGTGGCATCCTGTGTGGATCGTGCTTGCGATGTATCTCGTTACGTCGGTTGTCGAAGGGCTGACGCTCAGCGGCATCTTCCAGCTTCCGCATTGCGTTGAAGACGCTGGCTTCCCGATGCCGCAGGAAGAAACCGGCAGGATTGAAGCGGGCTGGGCCGCGCATCAACTTGAAACGACCGTCGATTATGCCCCCCGTAACCGTTTACTTTCCTGGTTTGTCGGTGGACTGAACTTTCAAATCGAACATCACCTGTTCCCGCAAATTTGCCATGTGCACTACCGGGCACTGTCGCCGCTGGTAAGTGAGACATGTTCGCAGTTTGGACTCCAGTACAAGGTGAATCAAACCTTTCGGGCCGCGCTGGTCTCGCATTTCCGCTGGTTACAGCGAATGGGTGCGGAATAGGCCAACGCCGTTGTGAGGGCTGTTCACGGTTACTCGAAGCCCAAATGCTCTGCCGGAACGACGCGAACGATTTCTTCCATGCTGGTTTGGGCTTGAGCGACTTTAAGCAATCCCGCGCTGCGGAAGTCCAGCAGGCCGTCCGCTTTGGCAGCGTCTTCAACCTTTTGGCGGGCCTGGATTCAGCGATCATTCGTCGCAGCTTCGGCGTAACACTAAGCACTTCAAATACTCCGGTGCGGCTGGTGAACCCAGAGTTTGCGCACTTCTCGCAACCGGGGGCGGAATAAAAGTGCTTACCTTCACCGTCCGCGAGCCAGGGGCTGACTTCTTCGAATGTCAGGGGCGATTCGCTTAGGTCGTACGCAATTTTGCAGTTCGGGCAAAGTGTGCGAACCAATCGCTGTGAAATTACGCCGCGCAGGCTGTTGGCGAAAAACTGTGATTGCGCGTCGAGACTCAACATGCTTTGAATGGCGGCGCACGAAGTGGCCGAATGCAAGGTGGCAAATACCAAGTGACCACTATTAGCGGCGCGGACCGCGGTTTGTGCGGTAATAGGGTCGCGAATTTCGCCGATCATGATTACGTCGGGCGATTGCCGCAGAACGCTCCGCAAGAGATCGGGAAAATCGACCCCGACTGCCGGATTGATCTGCGATTGGCTGAAGCCCTCCACGGCGTATTCAATCGGATCTTCAATCGTATTGATCCGTCGGCGACCATCGTTCAATTGCTGCAGGCAAGCATAAAGCGTTGTGGTCTTGCCGGCCGACGTTGGACCGGTGACGAGTATCAATCCCGAGGGCGCTGCGATCATCGCCAACAGATCATTGAGTTGCCCACGAGTCATGCCCAGGCCTTCGAGGCTCCGTAGCGAGGAATCTCGGCGCAGAATGCGCAAGTGCCAGATCCTCGCCATAGAAGGTCGGCACAGTGCTTAAACGCAGATCGATTTTACGGCCGTCGACGTCGGAGCGCACCCAGCGCCCGTCGGCAGGCTTGCGACGATTCTCCAGCGGCACGCCGGCCAGGGCTTTGATGTGGTTGATCGAACGACGCCCCTGGGACGCATCGAGCCGCGCGAGTTTGCGAATCAGCCCCAAATGGCGCACTTGAACGTCAACGTAATCTTCGCCTGCGCAAAAGAACAAGTCGCTGGCATTAAGTTCCAACGCCCGATCCAAGAGAGCGGTCACCGCTACTTCGGGAACGAATGATTCTGAATCTAGAGCTTTGAATTCAATTGTATCGAGCGAACTCATGCTCGCACTCCTTCGGCTGCGATCCGGGCCACACGGGCGTCGGCGGCGATGTGTAAAATGGTGTCGAGCCGCATTAGACGAATGACTTGCATCACCATCGGCGCGACCGAGTGGATGATAAGCTTGCCACCAGCTTCGCGAAAGCGTTTGTTGTAATTCAACAGCCAGCTGATGCCGGCCGAATCGATGTAGGTGGTTCGCGAAAGGTCGAGCAGAACCGGAGCGCGATATCCGGTAGCGCCAAGTAGGCTACCGAACGAATCGCCGGAACCGTCGATATCATCATGCGTCAGCTGATTCGGCCCTTCGACCGTGAGCAGGCTGTCCTTGAAATTCCCAACGAGTTGCATGAATCGGGCGCTTTCTTGTGCGGTTAATTTCCGGCAAACTGGCTAACTGTGACATGGCACACCAATATCAATAAGCAGATGTCGACGTGTGAGAATTCGGCAAGCTCCAGGCTTACCAACTTCATTGCGAGCGGAAAACGCTCGGCTTTTGTTACATGCGAAGGCGGTCGAAAATTTGACCCGAGCGGGCGGGTCTCGGCGTGGGCTGCGCAGTTTACCTAATCGTTGAACACGGGGCTGTTCTAACCGCTCAAACTGGAGCAGGAATTTCTCGGCGACTAAAAATCAGTGCGCCACTTAAGTAGGCAAGACTGCCAACAAAGATTAGAAGCGCTTGCAGGCCACCAAGGCCAAGGCCATCCAGTACGCCATCTTGAAATGAGAAGAGCGACCATGCGTCATCCGGCCGCGCCACCATGGTCTGCGGCTTGTATGCCGTGGTAAATGCAATGAGTCGGAGCCAGTGCCACTGGTCGGATGCTTGACCGACAACCGTCAGCAACGTCGACACCACGTAGAATGCACCGAGTAAGCCCACAGTCCGCCAGCGCTGTGTTCCCCAAGACGACGCCAGCGCCGAAATGCCGCCGAGGCAAACCATCACCGCAAAGACGTTAAGCGCTGGTGGAACGAACAGCGCGGCCGAGACGCTTTGCTGTGACGCGATGGTCGCCAGCCCCATTGCCGTACCGCACCAGACTGCGACGGCTAGCAGTGCACTGCCGCAAATCGTCACGGCCGCCTGCGTCCAGTAAACGGTCGTCCGCCGCACCGGCTGCGCCAGCAGCAGCTCCATCGTGCCGCGGCCAATCTCCCCGCTGACGCAGTCCGATCCGCGTGTGATCGCCCAGGCGGCGGAGCCAAACACAATCATCGGATGAATATACACGAGCGCTACTCGTCCGGCCGGGGTGGCAATCTGACTGAACGGAACACCGGAAATTCGCTCCCATCGCTTGGGCAATGCACTGGCCAGGAATTCGCTAAATGCCGGCATGCTGATCATGCTGGAGACCCAAATGTTCAGCCACGGAAAAAAGAACAACAACAGCGCCAGTGCGCCGAACAACCATTTGGCGTCGGAAACCGCTTTGGCGAGCAGCGCGCGAATCATGCGGCGGCCTCCGGCGGATGATATTGTTCGTAGATCGCCTGTAGACCAATCGGCTCGATATGGACTTCCGCCAACGGCAACTTGGCGAGCCAGCTCAGGAGCGGCGAAAGATCGGCCGGTGCATCGATCGTGATACTGCCGTCCGCATTTTGCACAATCGATAAATCGTGCTGGAGATTCTCCGGTGCCGCGGGCAACTGGCCGGTGAGCCGCGCGCGGATGCGATGCCGTCGTCGCACTTGCGAAATCACCTGATCATATACCAGCCGACCACTACGCAAGATCACTACCCGATCGCAGCTCTGCTCGACCTCGGACAACACGTGCGAGGAGAAAATTACTGTTCTTCCGCTCGCCCGTGCTTCTCGAATCAAGGAGGTCACGGTGGCGCGAACTGTGGGGTCCAGGTTTGACGTTGGCTCGTCCAGAATTAACAGCGGCGCATCAACCGCCAGGGCCGCGGCCAATGCGAGTTTCTGCCGCATGCCGGTCGACATGTTGCTGACGCGGCGCGAGAAATCGAGCCCTAGTCGATCGGCAAGTTGAATGGTTCGATCCGCATTCGGTTGGCCACGAAGGTGCGCCAAAAACGTTAGCACATCGCGGCCTTTCATTCCGCGAAACAATCGCACATCGCCCGGCAGATAGGAAAGCAGCGCGTGCGTGGCCATGCTTTCATGGTAGCAATCGCGATTTTCAATTAGCGCTCGCCCGGCTGTTGAGCGCAGAAAGCCCATGAGCAGACGTAGCAGCGTCGTCTTGCCCGAACCATTGGGGCCCAGCAACCCGAACACGTCGCCGCGTTGTACGGACAGCGTGCAATCCGCCAGCGCAGTGACTTTCCCGTAGGTTTTTGTCAATCCTTGAGTTACGACGATCGCTGCCGCATTCTCCATTACAATCCAACCTTCCGTGGTTCACTGTCAGTTTTGATGCAGGCGCTCATCGATCACGACGGATACAAATCGGGGCCAATAGAGAGTTCGCCGTCCATTCTCCGTAAAAAGGTCACCAAACTCAAAGCTATTCGTGGCGTACGTTACCAACAACTCGTTAGAGTTCTCACCTTGAAGTTCAGGATGCGCCTTTGCTGCATAGACAAACGGCCGCGGACCACTGGATTCTGACGGACGGTATACCGTGATGGGCTTAGTCCACGGTCCCGTTAAGCGAGGCGCCGTGCGGATTCCAATCGTCGATGCGCCGAAGCCATAGCTTGCGACGTGAATGAACGAATTCGTGCGGCCATCCCAGTGCAGCGAACATTCCGCGCCGGCATCATCGATCATGAACGTCGGGCCTTCGGGTCCCAGGTCAGACTGGGCAACCCAGCCTCGATTGTTTCCAGCCCACCACTGGGCGTGCTCAATATTGCCTGTCGCGATTTCGGTTGCCGGATAGCGAACCAGCGTCCCGGCGTGGGTGCCGTGTTGGCGAATCGCCAGGGCGACAACATAATCGCCGTCCCGCACGATGGCAGTCGCGGGCACCGCATCGAATTGGCCGAGCGGAACGTCAGTGATCCTCGGCTTCCAGGTTTCCACCGGGACATCGGGGTCATCGATCACCGCCACTGCGTAGCCGGTTGTTGCAAATCCAAGCACGTCGCCCCCGGTTCGCCGCATTAAAAACAAAAAGATCACCAGCGGCCCTTCTGCTAGACGCACGCCGTGCCCTGGCCAATACCAAAACTTTCCTTGCTCCGGAAAGAACGACGCTGGACCGCCATCCGCAACATGCTGCCAATAAAACTTCATTACCGCATTGCTTGGATTCAAGCCGTTTTGGATCGCAACAGTATTGCGCACCATTTTGGATTCGGTACGAACGTGGTGTTGAGAGGTGGCCACGAATGTATCGCCAAACAACCACAATGTGCGATCGGCACCAAGCGGTACCGTCAACGCTGCGTCTGCTCCGAGCCAGCGAGGATCGGCATGAAATATCGCCTCGCCATCTGCAAATGGATGGGCACGCATTGGCCCAGGTGCTGCACTTTTCGATGTGCACGAAATCGTGGGCATCGTGAAAATTAAAATAGCGGTCGCCCAAAGATTAGTCGGCAGGCACCTTGCACATCGCATATGTATGGGACACACCTCCTTTCAAATCGCTGCATGGATAGCCTGCCACCGAGAGCGAATCTCATTAATTTGGTCGAACGAACTTCGGCAGTTTGAGATTCGCGGGTGGATCGCTCAGCAGTTTTACGCGGCCATCATCCAAAGTTTGAAGACGAATGGAGTAGATGCTGAACGGCCGCACGCCAAGCAGTTTGGGAAGTGCGTAGCCATTGGCCTGCGGCGGATTGCCGAGCGACAAATCTTTGGCCGGCCCCTTCCAATTAAAAAGCTTTTCATCTCCGATTTTTGCCCCAACTTCCGCCTGGCGTCCTTCGATACGCACATCCAATTGCAGCAGATATTTCTTGTTGGGCTCCAAATGGAAACTCGTCGTCGTCGGATTCTCTTCGGCCGACGTCAGATATCCATTAACCCGTTCTAGTCCACAAAGATGGTCCTGATTACGGCCGCCGTCCAACAGTAACCGTACCCAGCTGTTGCCGACGGGAAATACCAAGAATTGGCCCAAACCAGCGGCGTTCATACCGCTGAGCTCAATCTGCCAGCGATGGCTACCCGTGATCACCAATGGCAACGCGAGGACGCCCACCGTGCCCGCATCGGCAGCGTAATGCAAACCGCGGTCGTCGCGCGACCAAATGCCGCGCAGCGGCGGCTGTTTTTCCAAATCCAAAAGTGAGAGCACGTCGAGCCACTCGTTTTCTTTTGACGGTGAGGGGGGCGCCACAATTGGTGATTGGGCAGGCGGTTCCATCGCTTTTTGCTCCGCAACGACAGCTGCCGTCTGCGCCCCGTCAACGTTTTGAGTGTCCGTCGGGATGGAACTACCCGGCCACGTCGCAAACCAAACGCCCACTACGCCAAGCAAGGCAATTATCACGAGGCTGGCAACGGCGACTACTGGATTGCGATGCACAGTGCCGACCAGAATCGTGATAATCCGTGGCGTTGTCTCTTCTTCAGCACTGCGGAGTTCGACTGTAGGTTCCTGGCTGCGGCTACGCGCAGCTGCCGCCCGCAATGCGCTGCCCGTACCGGTCGACTTTGCCAGATTCCAGCCACCCGATTGCGAAAGTCCGCCACCGGCCCCCAAGCCCACCGCCGTCGTTAGCGAAGCGCGGCAGCTTTCCAGCGCGGCAATGACGTCCGTCATCGATTGGAATCGGTCTTCGGGCCTTTTGGCTACCATCCGCTGGAAAATCTGATCCACCTCTTTCGGCACATCCGGCAATTGTGCCTTGAGCGAGGGGATTTCCGCCGTGCGGTGCGCGAGCAGCTTTCGCATTGCCGTGTCGCCTTCATACGGCGCCGTGCCGGTGAGCAAACTGAACAATGTGCAGCCGAGGCTGTAAATATCGCTGCGTGCATCAGCACAACGAGTGTCTTCCGCCTGCTCGGGACTCATGTAATCGATCGTACCCATGATCTGCTCAGTTCGCGTCAGACCGGCTCCGGTCAAACCATTTTCGCCGCCGAGCGCATCATCGAAACGCGCAATGCCCATATCTAGGATTTTCACAACGCCGCGCTTATCAATCAGCAAATTGCTGGGTTTGATGTCGCGATGAATGATGCCTTCGCCGTGTGCATATTCCAGTCCCCGCGCCGCCTGGAGTATGCAGTCGAGCGCCGATTCTAAATCGAGCGGACCGTGTTCGCGCACGAACGTGGAAAGATCGCGGCCAGCGACGTATTCCATCACGAGGTAATGGACGCCCTGCTGTTCACCGGCGTCGTATGCCGTAACGATATTCGGATGACTAAGCCGGGCCGCCGCCTGGACTTCTCGACTGAACCGGCGCACCGACTTTTCCGTGATGTCGGCCTGGATGGGTAAAACCTTCAGCGCGACGATTCGCCGCATGCGCTGATGCTGGGCTTTGTAGACTTGCCCCATGCCGCCAGCACCGAGGCGCGACATGATTAGATATTCGCCCAGTACTTTGATTTTCTTCGGTCCGGCACTCGATTTCCTTTCGTCCGACGCTGCCGATTGCCGTGCGAGACCATCACTGGCGCGGGCTGGCGTTCCGCGGATGCATCGCTGCGTCCGGCATTTTGCTGGTTCGGATCCAGCGCCCCAGACATGATCCGCCTCCCAACGCAGTAAACCCCTTGAAAACCGTTCACGCGACAACGACGACAGCCACCATGTAATATCATTATGGGCGAGGTCCGGGCGAAGAACAATCTGCCGCGGTGCTCTTGCGGCCTGACAGAGACCGCAGATCAAAGTTGGAATGCGACTGTAACGCAGATTCGGTTGGAAATTCGTCAGATGCCCCGCTAAGCTCCACGAATCACAAGACTTTAGAATTCAATGACGGCATGAAGGCATATTTCTTTAAAAGTGAGGTTTTGGTCCGCCTCACCGGGCTGCTATTTGCGACTTGCGTTGCACTAACTTCCGGGGCGGCCGACAAAGAAATGGGGGTCGAATCCTTCATCTATGTTGGAACGCGAACGGATAAGGATAGCCAGGCAAAAGGAATCTATTTGTTTCGGATGCGGACCTCCGATGATCCAAACATTCCGGAGTTCGTCACGGTCACGCCGCTCGGAGTTGTCGCGGAATGCGCGAGTCCAACTTTCTTGGAGATCGATTCGCGGAGAAATCGATTGTTTTGTGTCAATCAGGTCGAGCACTTTGAAGACAAGCCCTCGGGCGCTGTCAGCGCATATTCAATTGATCCGGTGTCCGGCAAATTGTCGCTGCTGAACCAACGAGGTTCGATGGGCGCCGGCCCTTGCCATTTAGTGCTCGATAAAGAAGGTAAGCATTTGCTAGTGGCCAATGGCGATGGCGGCAATGTGGCAATTCTGCCAATTGACTCGGAGGGGAAGCTCGGGGAGGCAACCGACGTTAAGTCACTCGTCGCTGAAAGTGATCCGCCAGACAAAACGCGCAATCCGCGTCCGAGTGGCGTCGCATTCAGCCCCGACAATCGATATGCATTTGCCTGCGACGCGGTGCGCGACAGAATCAGCGTCTTTCAATTTGATCCGGCCGGGGGACGGCTTAAGCCCGCAGATCCGCCGTTTGTAAAGGTAAAAGCTGGCTCCGGTCCACATCATCTGTTGTTTCGCTCCGACGCCAAATTCGCATATCTCAATAACCAAATGAATTCCACGGTCACCGCGTTCCAATACGATGCACAAAACGGCGGACTCATCGAATTGCAATCGCTACCCACGGTGCCACCCTATTACGACGGTCCTAACACGACCTCCGAAATCGCCCTTCATCCCACGGGCAAGAATCTTCTCGTCGCGAACTGCGGTCACAACAGCATCGTGCTATTTAACGTCGATTCGCGAGATGGAACGCTGACGTACGTCGAGGATCAAAGCACTTACGGCACGGTCCCACGCCATTTCAGCTTCGACGCTCGCGGCAAACACGCCGTGGTCGCCAACGAGGGGTCCGGCAGCATTTTGATATTGCGCGCACCCGAAAACGCACGCGTAAAACCCGCCGGCAATGTCGTCAACACTCCATCACCGACTTGCGCGAAGTTTTTATTGCATCAATAACTATCGGCCCGGACTAATTAACGCCCGGCGCCGCACCGGGAATTTAGTGCGCAAGTGGGAGCGACAACTGACTTCATTGACCCCAACTAAGGCGGGAAGTTAGGATTAGAAAACTGAGGAACAGAACTATTTCTTAGGCCGGGGTGGGCGGCTGGCTTACAGGGGGAACTGCGCGATGCCAATGCCGTGCGCCATTCGATCTGCGCTATGCCTGGCGGCCGTGAGTGCTTATACCCTGTCGCTGCTGCGCTGCCACACCGGTTATTGTTCAAAACCAGGCTGGCTTTGAAGGTCTTGAGAATCCCTCCGTCATCTACTTTCCCGACACCAACACGTTCGGGAGCGATCCTGGTTTTCAGAACCATATTGATGAAGGGGGCGGCATGTTCCGCGACATCCTCCGCAACGAGTATCCTACTCCGCTCGCGCCATATCCTGCGGGACCCGGTTGGTGGGATGGCGACGCCGCCAACTCCGCGAATACCGACCGCCAACGCGTCGAAGCCAAAGGTATTACGGGCCTGGGACACCAACAAGTGGAGCAGACCTTTGAATATTCATTTGACTTCCGTACCGATCCCACGTTTAAGGCCACCGGCAATTTTTGCCACATCTTTCAGCTGAAGGCCACCAATGGCGATACCGGCCCTCCGCTCGCCACGATCTCCCTCTACAAGAGCGGCTCCAGCATTCAGGGCCGGGTTGATTGTTTCACCGACGGCACCACCGGCAATAACACCGAAATTATTCCCACAACTTTCTCCTACACGTCCGGCCAGTGGGCCCACTTCGTAATTCGCATTACCCCTTGCGCCCAGGGTGAGACGACGGGTCAGATCCTTCTCTCCGTTAACGGAAGTCCTTTCGCCGGCATCACCAACGCCGCCATCGATCTCACCGGTTCCACCGACTTCCGCCCTAAGTTCGGTCTCTACCGCAGCATCAGCACCAGCAACGGCGTCCCCGCCGGCGACTCCTGGGTCGAGCACCGCACCATCACCGGCTACATGGGTACTTCGAACGTCTTGACCTGGCAGGGCGGGCTCAACAGCAACAGGTGGGACTCTGGCGCCACCGCCAACTTTCTCAATGGCGCCGTGGGATCGGTTTTTAATCTGCTCGATCAGGTTAACTTCACGAACTCCTCGGCCAATACCGCTGTCAGCATTGCCGGCAACGTTTCGCCCGGATTCACCTATGTTAACTCGTCGCAGAATTACACGTTCTCTGGCACGGGAAGCATCACCGGCGGCACGCTCCGCAAGGATGGCACCGGCACGCTCACGCTCGCGACTGCGAATTCGTATCCTGGACTGACCGATGTGCGGGCGGGCACGTTGCTTGTCACTGGTTCGGTTGGCAACAATTCGCTCGTTTCGATTACCGGCGGCACGTTGAAAGCCGGATCAGCAACGGCCTTGGGATCGAACTCCACGATCGGTACGCAAATCGACGGCGGAACGCTGGATATTAACGGATTCAATCTGTCCACGGAACCGATCAGTGCCGCAGGCGCAGGAGTGAATAATACGGGCGCGATCGTGAATTCCGGAGCATCGCAGTTAAACGCATTGACCAAAGTGACGTTGACCAAAAACACGACTTTTGGCGGATCCGGTCGCTGGGATATACGTGGCACGGGCGCCACGCTTAGCACTGGCGGCGTCGGCTATACGCTTACGAAGACTGGCGCCAATCAGGTATCGTTGGTCGGCGCTACGGTGGACGCGTCGCTGGGAAATATCGCCATTAACACTGGTATCTTGTCGTTTCAGACCAGCACGACGTCGATGGGTGATGCGACCAAGACGGTTTCCATCTCGCAGACCGGCACGCTTGGCTTTTTCAACACGACCGCAGCAATGAATAAAGTGTGCACGCTGAACGGTGGAACGATTTGGGGCGAAAGCGGCACCGGCTCGCAAAATACGTTTGCCGGCGCGATTACGGTTGGCAGCGTCGGTGGAATCGTGGATGCCGGCAGCGCGCTCACCGGCGGAACGCCGAACGCGGCAGCAGTATTGAATTTATCCGGACCCATTAGCGGCGCCGGACGCCTCACAAAGAACGGTCCGGGCACAGTTTTCATCACGAGCGCCACCAACAACTGGACCGGCGGCACAACCGTAAACGCCGGAACGCTGGCAGTGAATGGATTGCTGCCCGGCGCGGTGACGGTCAATTCCGGTGCAACGCTGCGTGGCAGCGGAGTCGTGAGCGGATTGGCAACGATTGGCACTGGTGGAATTCTGCGCCCGGCAATAGTCCCGGCGTGCTAACCGTGGGCTCGCTGTCTCTGGCCGGCGGGTCGCAAACGAATATCGAGATTGGCGGCCTTACACGCGGCACGCAGTTCGATGCGATCCTTTCCAGCGGCAACGTTTCGCTGGGCGGAATATTGCAAATTTCCCTGGTGAACAACTTCACGCCACAGCTTGGCCAATCGTTCGATATTTTCGATTTAGGTTCGCAGTCCGGAACTTTTTCCACGCTGCAATTGCCGACGCTGTCTGGCGGGCCACTTGGCTGGGATATCTCGCAGCTGTACACGACTGGAACGCTAACGGTTGCGACAACCTATTTGCACGGCGATTGGAATCGAGATGGCGTCGTGACGGAGTCCGATATTCCTGCCATGCTTGGTGCGCTCGCCGATCTGGCGAACTACGCGGTGACGAAATCACTGACGCCCGCTCAGCTACTGTCGATCGGCGATTTCGATTCCTCGGGCGATGTGACCAATCGCGACATTCAAGGGATGTTGGATTATGTAATCAGCCACGCTTCCGGCTCATCTAGCGCCGTACCGGAACCTGCGACGGTAGTACTTGTTTGTATTGGCGGC
Organism: Pirellulales bacterium; assembly: GCA_963773875.1. GTDB lineage: Bacteria > Planctomycetota > Planctomycetia > Pirellulales > JADZDJ01 > CAVTYH01. The sequence goes on along the minus strand of CAVZCV010000020.1, from coordinate 356,949 downwards.
TTCTGCGCTGTTCGTCGGCGCAGGCGAGTGATCTGACAATCAGCCGCGGGCAATCCAGCCGAATAGTTCCGTCAACTTCGGCGCTTTGCCTTGCATCAAAATGCCGATGCGAAACACGCGGCCGGCGGCAAAGATGCAAATAACCGTGGCGATTACGACGAGCACCATGCCCAAAAGCGGTTGCCACATCGGCACCATCGGCGAAGCAGCTACGCGCAGCAGCATCAAGAGCGGCGTGGCCGGCGGAAACAGGGAGATCCACATCGCGAATTTGCTGAGCGGCTCCTGCATGACGTTGAACCAAACCATCATGGGCATGACAAGCACAAGCATGACCGGCATGAGCATGCTTTGTGCTTCTTTGATTTCCGTGCAGGCAGCGCCGACGGCAATGAACACCGAACCGAAAAGCAAGCAGGCCATGATTTCGAAAGCGATGAACCATATCAACAAGCTCGTCGGCACTAAGCTCGGTATAGCCATAGTGCTGGGCAAGAAAATATCCGCCGCGTCAAATAGATGGCCACAATGGTAAGGGCCACGCCGACGTTGCCCAGCAGCTTGCCCATCATCAATTGAAACGGGCTGGCCGAACCGAGCAGCACTTCGGCAATGCGCTGCTGTTTTTCTTCGATGACGCTGGTGAGCATCGGCTGGCCGACGATCATGACCGACATAAACATCAGCATCATCAACATGAACGGCACGAAGAACGAAACACCGCGACTGCCTTCATCGCCTTTATGGATCTCGCCACCTTTCGTTTGGGTGTACGGCGCCAATTCGGCGAAGTCGACGGGGGCTGCAGCTTGTGCGACTACCGCGGGATTCAATCCGGCGTCGCTGAGCCGCAGTGCGAAAGCCGCTTGATTGACCGACTGCATGAACCACTGCCCAATTTCGTTGTAGGCGATGGTTTGCATGTAAAGTTTGACGGCAGCGCCTGAGTTTTCTTTTTTCGTCGGTTCGTCGTCTTTTTCAGTATCGGCGGCTTTGGAATTCGTTTCGCTGGCGGTCGTCGAAGATTCTTCCGGTTCAGTTTTCGGCGCGTTGACTTTCAGCGCCCCGATTTGGTGCAACAACTGCATCAGCGGCGAATCATCGCTGGCCTTGAGCGCATTGGCATTGATTTCCGCAAAGGCGAAAATCTCATTGCGGCGAATCCGATCGCTCAATTCCAGCCGGATTTCATCGGTGACCGGACCAGCGGGACCAGCTTCAATGCGGATTGATTTGCGCGGCCTAGCGGTCGTGGGCTTTCCGCCGGAGTCGATTTTGTCGCGCAGTCCGGCCAGTGCTTCGAGCGGCGCCAGCAATCGGCCGGTGCCATCGAGCACGACAATCGTTTTCTCGCCCGTGTCGAGATGTTCCTGTAAAAAGGATTGCACGAAAATGGCGCCGAACATAAAAATCGGCATGGCCACGAGCGAAACAATGAACGCCTTTGTACGGATGAGCGCCTGATATTCGCGGCGTGCGAGGATTACCATTTTACGCATTACCGCACCTCTTCCGGCGCTGAAGTGGCGCCGTGCTCGAGCCTGCGGCCCCGCGATGCGCACAAAAATATCATGCAGCGAAGGGCGAGCCAGCTCGAAATGCTCGATTCGCGTTCGTCGGGCAAGTTCCAATAGCACCGCTTGCGAATCCGTGCCGGGCGCGATGCGCAGTTCTTGATGATGACCGTAATCGTTCACACGCACGACGCCTGGAAGGTTGTCCAAAGCACCATTCGAATTTGCGGTCCGTACCCGGATCGTGTCCTCGCCGTATTTCGCTTGGATCGATTGCAAGCTGCCGTCGAGCACCTTACGGCCTTGAAAAATCATGAAGATTGTGTCGCACATTCGCTCTGCCACGTCCATGTCGTGTGTGGAAAAGATGACCGTCGTGCCGCGTTTTTTCAGATCGAGTACGACGTCTTTGAGCATTTCCATGTTCACGGGGTCCAGACCGCTGAACGGTTCGTCGAGAATCAATAGCTGCGGCTCGGCAATGACCGCGGCGATGAACTGTGCCTTTTGGGCCATACCTTTCGACAATGTTTCAACGCGCTTGTCAGCCCAATCGGAAAGGTTCATCCGTGCGAGCCAATCGTCGATGGCCAGTTTGCAATCGCGGCGTCCTTTTAGCTCCGCGTGGAATCGGAGGACCTCGCGGACCCGCATTTTCTTGTACAGTCCACGCTCTTCGGGTAAATATCCAATGCGGTCATCAGCAGCTTCGCCGTGTTCAAGTCCCAGCACGCGAACGACGCCGCTATCGGGAAAGAAGATCCTCAAAATCATGCGCAGCGTAGTGGTTTTACCTGACCCATTGGGGCCGATGAAACCATAGACCGTGCCTTCCGGCACCTGCAGATTGAGCCCATCGACAGCCAGGTGTTTGCGAAAGGCTTTGCTGACGTTTTCCAATTCGACGGCGTTCATTGGCTCACGGTTGGGCGCATTGGTCGAAACGATCGGCAAGCGAAGTCTAGCAGTAGCGCAGCGCGGCTCAACTTGTGTATTTGCTTGCTCTTTGGTCAGCGGGTGTTTACAACATTTGCTGGACAGCATGGTATTCGTTCCTGCCTGGGCTTTCTTGGCCGCACTTCTCGGGGGAGGTTGGTCGATGCATAAGTTCGCGCCGACTGCGCCGATTTTTACGGCCGCACGCACTTTTATTTGTGCTGGCGGTAGCAATTAGCTTAATTGCTGCTGCCCCCACCACTCATGCGACTCCGCCGACCTTCGACGCGCAGAAGCTAAAGGCCGTCGGGCCGATGATGCAGCACTTCGTCGATGCGCAGGAAATCCCCGGCGCGGTCGTGGCCATTGGATCGTCCAATGGGCTGGCATTCTGTGAATCAATTGGTAATCAGCGTCTCGATTCGACGAAACCGATGCCGAAGGATGCAATCTTCCGTATCGCATCGATGACGAAGCCGATTACGGCAATAGGCATCATGATGCTGGTCGATGAAGGCAAGCTCGCGATCGACGATACGTGTCGAAAAGCACCTGCCAGAATTCAAAGGACAAATGCTTGTGGCGACGCATGACGACGCGACAATCACGCTCAAAATGCCGTCGCGGCCGATTACGCTTCGTGATCTCTTGACGCATACGTCTGGTTTGCCCGGCGCATATCCCAAAGGCTTGGCTGATTTATCGGGCAAGCGGAATCGGACCTTGGCCGAGGGCGCGATTTTCATGTCGCAGCAACCGCTGGAGTTTGAGCCAGGCACGAAATGGAAATATTGCAGCACGGGGATCGATATGCTGGGGCGAATTATCGAAGTGTCGTCCGGGCAATCGTATGAAGAGTTTTTAGTCACACGTGTGTTCCAGCCGCTTGGTATGAAGGACACGACGTTTTATCCATCGGCCGAGCAGCGCGAGCGGCTTGCCCAGATTTGTGCGGTAAAAGAAGGCAAACTGGTGCCGGCGGAACAAGACCGAATGCCCGCAGAGAAGCCAAAGAATCCCAATCCATCGGGCGGATTGTATTCGACGGCCGCGGATTTATCGCGACTGTATCAGATGTTACTTCGTGGCGGCGAGCTTGATGGTCATCGCCTACTGTCCGAAGCGGCGGTCAACAACATACGACAGGTTCATACCGGCGATTTGGAGTGTGGATTTTCCAAAGGCTTGGGTTATGGGCTGGGCGTCGGTGTCGTGCGTCAGCCGCAGGAGGTGACGGAGTCGCTTTCTGTCGGAGCCTACGGTCACGGCGGCGCTTATGGCACGCAAGGTTGGATTGATCCCAACAAAGGCGTATTTGTCGTCCTGTTGATTCAACGCACCGGCTTAAAACCCAATGGCGACCGTTCCGAAATGCGGCGGAAGTTGCAACAGTTGGCAGTCGAAGCGATTCAACCATGATTCGAATCACAGGAATGCGAATCGTATCGATCGACATAATTCCTGATTGCAGGTGAATTGATGGACATGAAAGTATTAGCTTCGATACGACTAGCGCTGCTTGCATTGCTCGTTGCCTTCTCGGTTTCTCCAGGACTGGGTCAAGAAACCGCCGATCGCATCGCTTGGATGCGGGCCGCAAAATGGGGCGTTATGACGCACTATCTGGCAGATTGGCAAGCGCGGTCGAACAACTTGCAGATGAATGTCGAAAAGTGGAACGACATGGTAGACCACTTCGATGTCGATGGATTGGCCGATCAAATCAAGTCGGTCGGCGCGGGCTATCACATTCTCACGATCGGGCAAAACTCCGGTTATTTCGATGCACCAAATGCGACATACGACAAACTCGTCGGCATTGAACCAAGCAAGTGTTCGCAGCGCGATTTGATAGGCGACATGGCCGATGCGCTGCACAAGCGCGGGCTGAAACTCATCGTGTACTTACCGTCCGGAGGCCCCTGGCGGTGACAAAGCAGCGGTCAAGGCGCTCGATTGGCGCAGTGGGCAATTTCGCAATCGAGAATTCCAGGAAAAGTGGCAGCAAATCATCGCCGATTGGTCTCAGCGCTGGGGCGACAAGGTCTCCGGCTGGTGGTTTGATGGTTGCTACTGGCCGAACACGATGTACCGGTCCGAGGACGCACCGAACTTCAAAACATTTGCCGCGGCCGCGCGGGCGGGCAATCCGCTATCGGCAGTGGCATTCAATCCGGGTGTTGTGCCGCGTCTCGTTTCCGTCAGCCCAAATGAAGATTACACAGCCGGCGAAATCAGCAATCCGGCGACGGTCGAAATCAAACGTACGACGGATGGCATTCTGGATGGTCGGCAAGCACACGTACTTAGCTTTCTTGGGGCTCGCTGGGGAAACGGTCATGCCGCGATTCACGAGTGAACAAGCGGTGCAATACACGCAAAATGTTCGCAAGCCCGGCGGCGGTAATCACTTGGGATGTGCCGGTGCAAATGAATGGGCGAATTTCCGAGCCGTTCATTGAGCAGTTAACGGCGATCGGAAAAGCGGCTGCGGAAACGGGTCGTTGATTTTGTTACAATGCAATTGATGAAGACGATCGACGTGCTTATCGAAGAACGGCAGATTGCGCTCGATCAATTGGCGGGCGTTGCCAGGATGCCGGTGGAGCGCGTCGAAGCCATTGCCGATGGCCGCTGGACGCCGAGCCCTGCCGAGCGGGAAAAGTTATCGGCGGCATTGGGCGTGCCAATGAACGAAATCAGCTGGGGTCACACCATGAACCCGCGGAACGTGCGGTATCATCGGTTTGGACTTAAAGAAGACTTTTGATCTTGTAACGTCAAATGCCATCGACGGTCGAAGAATTGTGTGTGGCGCAGCAGATATCGATCGAGCAACTCGTCGATCGATCAGGCTTGGATGAGCAGCGCGTGAAAGCGATTGCGATGCGCCGCTGGACGCCAAGCCCTGCGGAACGGCAAAAGATTGCAGCAGTTTTCGATTTGCCCGTCGACGAAATTGTTTGGGGACATGCCACGCCCATTCAACATCTCTACGGGCATGGTCCAGGCTACGCGCGGTTCGTTCGGATGCGCTGAGCTGCGGCGGCAGCGAACGTGGGCGGAAATCGGCTTCCAATCCCTCGTCCGATTCTGTGACACGCGTTAGTTCAACCATCCCTTCACGGCCATCGTCTACGCGCAGCAAGTATTGTCGTTCAAGTTCCAGCTGGCTTTGATGTTTGTCGGAAACTTTTAGCTTACCAGCCAATCGCCAGCAGCTGGAATCGGTCAGCGGCTCTTCCTGCTCCAGCTCGCCGTGCAAATGGCGCAGCGCCATTCCGCCAATCAACAACTCGCCGTGATGAAACGCATGCATGTGGGCTCCTTCCAGAATTGAACGGGTTCGTGTGTGGATGCGTTCGAGCCTAGCCGAGGGTTGCAACTCCTCAGATTGAGCGTGGTCAATCAATCATTGGCGACAACAATTCCTTCCGCGATGCCGGCGGAAAGCGCTTCGGTAGTAGTTCGAATTTCGGTGTCGTCATCGAGCGAAAGCACTGGCGGTTCGAGCGACTCGATGACACCCGTGATCCAAGTTGTCGTATCTCGATCACGGTACTTGATCTCGGCGCCAACCGATAACATGGCCGATTCGCCGTTACTGGCACGACCGTTTGCCACCGGCTTCTTTGCAGCGTTGGTTTTGTCAACTGCCGGCTTCGCGGCTGCTTTTCCGCCACGCACGCCAGCCAGCTCTTGCAGCAGGTGCCAATTTTCCAGCCGATCGGCCTTGGCTCGCAGCAGCGTCTCGCTGGGATTGCCGTCCTTATCAAAATGCTTGGCAAAGCGGCCTTCGCTGCGAGCAAACTCGATGAAATCGACAACGTCGCCCGTCTTTGGGTTCGTCCACCAATCTTCAGAAACGGCCGGATTTCCTTGTAGCGAAAGGTGTTCGCGAATCGTATCGCCCTTGCGGGGATCGTAAATCAACAGTGGAAATGCTCGCGTATCAACGGCGAGCCGGGCTTGATCGGTCGCCATGTTATCGGCCACACCGTGCTCGGGCTGGCAGGTCGTGTAGCAGCACACGACTGCCGGGCCGTCGAAATCCAGGGCATCAAGCACACTTCGGTAGAAATGATTGACGTGAGCACATGTCGTTTGAGCCACAAACGTACGTGGATGCATCATGGCAATCTGAGCGATCTCCTTGCGTCGCTCCTGCTTCCCAGCGATGACCTTGCCATGCACGCTCATCTTGGTGTTCTGGCCAGTGTAGCTCGATGTGGAAGCTTGCCCACCGGTGTTGGAATAGACCTGCGTGTCGAGCACGAAGATTTTGATGTTCATGCCGGAGGCCAGCATGCGCGAAAGCGCCTGAAAGCCGATGTCGAACATGGCGCCGTCACCGCCGAGGCACCAAATCGGCTTGTGACCCCAGCCCAGTTGATCCCAGCGGGCGCGTACGCCCATCGCCATCGCCGGGGCGTTTTCAAATAGCGAGTTCGTCCACGGCACCAGATATGGATTGTACGGGTACGTAGAAGTGTAAACCGTATTGCACCCCGTGGCGGCGACGATGGCCCAATCGTCGCCATACTTCGCCCCGGTGGCGGCGCACATCATTCGCAGCGCCGTTCCCTCGCCGCAGCCGGCACAGCTGCCTGCACCGCCCGTGTAGATATGCGTCTTTTCTTTGAGCATCATGTCGACCAGCAAGTTGTCGCTGACGTAGCGTTCATCGGACGGACCGACTTGCTTGAACCAGCGATGGCTCTTTCGGACATTTGTCATCACCTGCTCGGTCTTCGGAATCATTTTCAGCGCCAGGTCGTCGCACACGGTCACGCACTCTGCGCAACCCTTGCATTTGCTGGGATCGATCATGATCGAAAACAGCCCGCCTTCGCCGACTTTCTTTGCCGGGCCTTCGTAATACTTCCGGGTTTTCGACCACTGCTGGCGAAAGGTCTTCGCGCTCCCCCGGATCCGATATCGCTTGCACGCGCTTTTCGAATTCGCTTTCACCCAGGACTTTCCCCAGAATGGCCGTGTCGGGGCAGAGCGTGACGCAATCCATGCAGCCCGTGCAGTTGTTGGGGATATATTCCGGGATATCTGGTGCGATGTAACTGAAATCGCGCAGCGTGGCGGTGCCGGCGGGAATCAGCGATCGCGCCACTGAAAGATCAGCCGGCAGACCCTTTTCCGCATCGCCTTCCTCGTAACAGCGGATGATGCGCTCATTGAAATCGTTGACGTCCAGGATCGGCAGCCGGACCTGTTTATAGTCAGAATCGACGAGCGTTCCGTAGGAATTGTTATTGAATGGATCCCGCGGATTCGCTGCGTTCATCGAAAACGTTTTGGTATCAGTCGCCATGAATTCCTCGGCTTTACGATCAATCGATTCAGTTTTGTTCATACCACAGACATTTCCAACATCTCCTGCGGAACTTCCCGCAGTTCTTCGTAACCGCGCGTTACGCATTTCAAATTGTCTTGCACCACGCGATCGCCGCGTTTGCCAAAGTATTTTCGCAGCGCCTTCTCGACGCCGGCGTAAACCTCTGCGTCCGTCATGCCGCTTTGGCGGCCGTATGGAGTGAGCTTAAGGAATGCCCCAAGCAGAACGATGCCTTGCATTCGCATCTGCAAGTCGGCGACGCTGGCAACTTCGCGGGCAATTTGCACCATGTCGGCATAGTAAACGCGCAGCCTTCGCTCACGAATCGTGTCTTTGTGATGCTCTGGAATGCGTTGCCAAACGTCGTGCGGTTCGGAGTACGTCGATTGCATGATGATCGCCCCGCCTGGAACCAAACCGACGAGCGGATTGCCGCTGAAAAGTGCCGTCGTGTCGTTAAGCACAACGAGGTCTACATATTCCAGCTCGCTATGCAGATAAATGTGGCGGTCGGCAATCGTCAGGTAATAAGTCGTCGGCAGCCCTTTCTTTTCCGAGCCGTACTTCGGATACGCCTGCACGTCTTTGCCGAATACATCGCCGCCGATCGTGGCGATGACTTTGTTCGTCGTCACGGAGCCGAAGCCGCCGATGCTGTGGCCGCGCATCGAGAATGTGCCGGGTTCGCGCAAATCGGGATCATCGGTCACTTTCAATGCCAGCGCATGGTCGATTCCCACGCAGAAGTAATCTTGCCCGTCTTCCATCATGTTTTCGACGACCGCAATGATATCGCCAGGCCGCACGTCGCGGCTGCCGAGTCCCGCCGATCCGGAGTAGATCTTGGGCACGCGGAGCAAGTGTTCTTGGCCGTTCTGGCCGGTGATTGCATCGCAGAACGCAGCCTTGATCTCACGCGTCAGATGATTGCCCGTTGTTGAAAGCGGGTCATCCATACGCTCCAGCACGCTGAAGGCCTGGCAATTGCGCAGCGACTTCGACAACTTGCCGCGCGGGAAACGGACGGAAGCAACAGATGTTCAAGCAACCAACCGGAATTCCGCTTTCTCGCAGATAGTCGACCGTTGCTTCGCACGTTTCCATGTAACAGCCCATGCCGACGATGATGAACTCCGCATCTTCACAGCGGTAAGGCATCACAAAGTCGTACTTGCGGCCAGTGTTTTTGTGAATCTCATCGAAGGCTTCGCGGAGAGCCGGCGCCGACTCGGTCGTAATACCAGCGCTGGGCAATCTTGCCCTTCATGTACGAATCTTGATTTTGCACGACGCCCGACATCATCGGGTTGGCCGGATCCATCAGATTGACGAGTTTTTCCGTTGGACTGCCGATGTACTGTTTCATGAACTCTTTTTCCGGCAGTCGAACCTTTTCGACGGTGTGCGTGGTCAGGAAGCCGTCCTGCACGTTGAAAAACGGAGTCGACGAAGATTCCGCCGCGCGACGGGAAATCAAACATAAATCGCCCGCTTCCTGAGCATTCCGGCCGAATAACATTCCCCAGCCGCAATCGGCGACGCTCATTAAGTCGTCATGGCCGGCGTGCACGTTCAGGGAGTGGCTCGTAAGTGCCCGCGCGCGATGTTCATGACAACCGGCAGCCGCTTGCCAGAAATGGTGTAAAGCACTTCCTTCATCAGAACGAGCCCCTGGCCCGAAGTGAAGTTCGTTACCCGTCCGCCGGCCGCAGCGAAGCCTTCGCAGAATGAGGCGGCCGAGTGTTCACTCTCCGGCTCGACGAACAGAAGCGAATCGCCCCAAAGATTCTTCCAGCCATTCATCACGGCACTGTTGTAGCCGCCACCCATCGTCGTGGAACTGGTGATTGGAAATGCGCCAGCGCCTTGCGTGACGTTGATCTCCACATGCACCACCGCTTCCGCACCATCGCAAGTCGTCGGAACGCCCGGGTACGGGATCGTCTGCTGATCTGACGAAACCTGGTCGTGAACGCTGGCAGAGGATCCATTGCCGCCAATCGATCCAGCGCGATCAATCATGATTAGCTCCAGAAGCGCGAAGCGTGCTGTTAATTGCACGCGGCGAAACAACAATCTCCACGAGCACGCGTCCCATGGGACGTGTGGTTCACTCAAACGACCTAAACTCCGTTAACGCACCGCGCGGGAGTAACCCCGCACGAAGCGGGAAAATTCAAACAGGCCGTGTTGCAGAACCGGGAGAGAAAAGAGACTGATCGAAATCAAAGCTTCGAACTTGTTGTTGCTGCTATCACCATAGGCGATTCGCGCAGCGTTGTCAAAGATTTTCAAGTGCAATTAAAAACCCACGGACAAGCTTGCGCTTCGCGGAGCGAGTCCGTGGGCAAGATTTTTGGATGGCCGCGGATAAACTCAAACCACTTTCGATAGCCCCGGGATTGCCTGGGGGTACATGCCATTTGGTCCCGGAAGCACTGGCGGGCTGGAATCCCAAGTGAATTCGGCGGGCATAATGCTGACGTTGCTGTTGATCGCGGAATCCCAGCTGACTTCGCGCCCGCTGTATGTGGCAATTCGCCCGAGAATCGCGGTCATCGTGCTATGCGCCCTGTCTCCGCCTCGTTGTAAGGCTTACCTTCACGGATGGCGGCGAATAGATCGTCGTGTTCGACCTGATACGGATTCGGCGTGGGACCGCGATATTTCCAAGCACCGGCTCCGGTTGGGCGAATATCGAAGCTGCTCACCGTAGCAATGCCTTTGGTGCCTTGAACATGTTCCGAAACGCTTCCCCAGCAGCCGGGAATGTGCCGACACTGGCTGAAAGTCCGGGAGCCATCAGGGTATTCGAATTCGACGAAGTGATGATCGAAAATTTCCCCATCGTCCGGATCGCGCGGCTTTTGCGAGCCGCCCATGCCGATTGCTTTGACAGGATGCGCGTTTTTGACCCAATTGGAAACATCGAGGTTGTGGATGTGCTGCTCCACAATATGATCGCCGCACAGCCAGACAAAGTAGTACCAGTTGCGCATCTGATATTCCATTTCAGATAGCTTCTTTTGGCTCGTGGCTTTCCAAATCGGACCGTTTGTGCTTCCAAGGACGATCGCCATTCCAGTACACGCGCGATGGCCACAATGTCGCCGATTTCGCCGTCTTGTAATCGCTTGATAGTTTCGAGGTAGCCCGCTTGATGTCGTCGCTGCAATCCGACGCCGACCGCCAAATTCTTCTTCTTCGCTTCCGCGGCGGCATTCAAAACCTTGCGGACTCCCGCCGGATCAGTCGCGACAGGTTTTTCCATAAAAATGTGCTTTCCGGCTTGGACGGCCGCATCGAAATGGATGGGTCGAAATCCCGGCGGGGTGGCAAGGATTACCAAATCGCATTCCGTGGCCAATGCTTTTTGATAAGCGTCAAAACCGACGAACTGTCGATCTTTTGGGACATCGACTTTCCCTGCTGCTTCCTTCTTAAGGTTGTTGAGACTCTGATCGAGCCGATCCTGGAACGCGTCGGCCATCGCGATAAGCTTCACGCTACCCGCAGTTGCCAGCGCCTGGCCGGCTGCGCCGCTGCCACGTCCGCCACAGCCGATGAGGGCAATTTTGATCGTGTCGTCAATCGCCGCCGCGTGCGCTTGCCGAGCGACGTTGAGAGAAGCGGCCAGCGCACCGCCCATCACAACGCCCGATGTCTTTAAGAACTCGCGGCGTGAAGGTTCGATTGGTTTGACCACCTGATTATTTTCGCTCATGGCTTTACTCCCGTGATAAGGTCCAGCGGCGATCGATTGGTCGCCGTCAATTTTGTCGCACTAACTAGCTCCCCTCGATATCGCGAGCTTACCCGCAGCCCGAGAAAATCGCAAGAATTCGCGGGATTGGTCGTCGTTGACGCACCGGATTGGGGCAATATTGTCGCAGCCAATACGCAACGACGTCGGATGCGAACGCGCTGATCGCCCACAATTTCTCGAGCCAAATCGTACTCTGGAATTGCGCGCAATTCGCAGGGGGCCCCATTTTTTCGCTCACAATTGCCCGGTTGTGTCGCACTTTCATTTCTTCCCCGGCTCGCCTAGCGGCCAAACGATGCGGGCGCCTTCACTTTCGGCCTCCAGGCCGGCGTCCCAGACCTTTTGTCTTTCTGCTTCGCTCGGTTCCCGCAGGGGGCGAATGACGCGGAAGCCGACGAACTGCGCATCGGTGAAGTACCACACACTTTGCGGCAGCTGCGGATCTTGCTGCTTCCAATCTTTGTTCGAGGCGCGGCGGGCGGCGCTGCGCAGGGCTTCGGGATCATCGTCCCAAGAGCCGCCGCGAACCACGTGCGGATACATTTTCGTCGTGGCGGCAAAAATGCCGGCCGGCTCGACGCGGTTCTTGAATTGCTCGTAGAAGTCGGCAATGTACGCATCGAGCACCCATTCGGTCGCGTTGCCGTGCATATCGAAGAGGCCCCAAGGATTCGGCGTTTTCAAAGCGACTTTGTGATAGTGATCGTCGCTGTTGCCAGTGAACCACGCGTAATCGCCGAGCTTCGACGCATCCTCGCCGAATGAATACGCCGTTTTGGTGCCCGCGCGGCAAGCGTATTCCCATTCGGCTTCGGTTGGTAGGCGGTAGAAGCGGCCGGTCTTCGCGCTCAGCCACTTGCAATACATGCGGGCTGCAAAATGTGTCATGCTGATGGCCGGGTAACCGTCTTTGCCCATGCCGAATGTCATGTCGGTATAGGGCTTCGTGGGTCGAGCCAGAGCATCGGCCTGTTTGTCGTTGTCGCTGGCTTTGATATCCAAATTTTTTCGGCGCTCGATGTCCATCGTGTACATGAACACTTCGTACTCGTCCCAAGTGACTTCGTGCGCTTCCATCCAGAATGGGTCGATGTCGACTTCGTGCTGCGGGCCTTCATCGGGTTTGTGTCCCGACTCGCTCGCGGGGCTGCCCATGACGAACTTGCCGCCGGGAATCGGCACCAACGGAAATTTCACATCGGTGTTGCCAATCACTTCGGAGTAGGGCTTCATCTCCGCAGCCGTTGAAGCTTTCGCATTGGGCACGTCCGTGCTGGCAGGGTCGGCGGTGCGCGACTCGGCGATCACAATGCATGCGATCGCGATAATTGCCAGTGGGCGTTGCAAGCAAAGCGATCGATGAACTAAGGTACTCAAGCACATTTGATGGGAAATCTTATTTGCAGATTAGAATGGATTGACCGCAGTTCTGCGCGGATGAACGCGGATAACTTTTGTCACAACTGCAGCTCAAAAACTTTTGAACCCTCCGTGTGATGCGCGAATTCCGCGGTTCAATATGAAATCTCTGCGAAAACGCAACGCTGCGGTCGCTCTAGCACTTACTGCAATCACATTGGTTGCATCAGGCTCCGCGGTGCTGGCTGGCGAGCAAAACGCGCCCGGTCTCCAGCGGTTCACTTTCACCGAAAACCACATGGGAGCTCCGTGGAAGATCGTATTATATGCAGTCAATAAAGCGGTCGCAAACCGCGCATCGAAAGCAGCGTATGAGCGAATCGAAGAGTTGAATCGAGTTTTGAGCGACTACGAGCCGACCAGCGAACTGAGTCGACTGAGCGCAACGGCGCCGACGGCAGAACCCGTTCATGTGAGCGACGATTTATGGCGGGTGCTCGAGTTTTCGCAGCGACTCTCCGAAAAATCAAATGGCGCGTTCGATATCACGATCGGCCCGTTGACAAAGTTGTGGCGGCGAGCGCGCCGAGAAAAAGAATTTCCAGATCGCAAACTGTTAATGACTGCGCGGGAAGCGACTGATTATCGCGCGCTACGGCTCGATCCGCACGCACACACTGCGCGGTTGCTGAAGGATGGAATGCGACTCGACGCCGGAGGCATTGGCATGGGCTACGGCGTTGATGAAGCGCTGAAGGTACTCAAGCGCGAAGGCATTACGAGTGCCCTTATCGATGCCAGCGGCGACATCGGAGTCAGCGATTCACCGCCAGGAACGAAAGGCTGGCGCATCGGCATCGAGCCGCCATCCGGCGAAGGACCGCCGGAACGTTTTGTGCAATTGAAGAATTACGCCATCACCACGTCGGGCGATGCGTTTCAAGCGGTGGAACTCAACGGCAAGCGATATTCGCATGTCATCGATCCTCGCACTGGTTTAGGCGTCAGCGGTCGTGCTGCCGTCACGGTCATCGCGCCCGATTGCACGATGGCCGATAGCTATACGAAGCCAATCTGCGTGCTGGGACCTGAAGAAGGCTTCAAGCTGATCGAAGCCACGCCGGGCGCAGCAGCGTTTGTGATGCGACAGAACGACACTAGCGGTGAACCTGTCGATTCGGCATCGCGGTTTGAGAGCTTCGAATCAAATCGTTTCAAATCATTCGTGGCCCAAGAATGAACCCATCGTTACGCCAAAATCCGTGGCTAGTCTATTTGCTGCCGTTCGTGACGTTTATGCTCATCGGCAGTCTGGAGCCGTCGCCACCTGCAGCGGTCAATGCGGATGGCCCGCAAGACAACAAGGCCCTCGTCGAATACCGGCAGAATTATATAACAGTCTACTCGGCCAAGATTGCGCTTACCCTGGCCGCGATGATTTTCGTTTGGCCCAGCTACCGAGAACATCCACGGCTTGTGCATTTTCTTTCGCTGATTGTGGGAACCATTGGAGCGTTGATTTGGATTGCGCTCGCCGTCTGGCAGCATGGCTGGATGCCGCGACTGGCAGATGCGACGGGAATCGAATGGTTTCGGTCGCTAGGCCAGCGCAGCGGACTCAATTGGCTAGATGATCAAAATGGAAGCAGCGAGCTTGTTCGCCGTGCGCTCTTCGGACTGCGAATGGTCGGACTTTGCTTCGTCGTTCCCGTGATCGAAGAATTCTTTCTGCGTGGTTTTTTGATGCGCTACGTGATGAAAGACCGCTGGTCGGAAGTGCCATTTGGCGAAGTAAATCGGACAGCGGTGATTGTGGGTACGGCGGTACCAGTGCTGATGCATCCGCAGGAAGCGGTGGCGGCGCTTGTTTGGTTTTCGCTGATTACCTGGCTGATGGTGCGCACACGCAATATCTGGGACTGCGTAATGGCGCATGCCATCACCAATTTATTGCTTGGCGTGTATGTAGCGGCGAGCGATAACTGGTGGCTAATGTGAACGGCTGCGATTATTTCGCACTCGCCGCCCGTACTGGCTCCGCCGGGGCACCTTCCCGATACGCCCGGCCGCTTTGATATAGTTCCAGCCGCTGGCGGACGTTGGCCATCTCTTTTGGCGGGGCGATGCTCACGGCTTTGCTTGCAACTGACTTCGCCGTATCAAAGTCTCCCGCGTTCGCGTGCGCGGCGGCCAACGTGTCGAGGTATCGGTAATCTTTGTCGCCGTTCAGCTCAATCGCCTTCTTCGCTGATTCGACGGCCAATTGCGGATTCCGAAACCGTTGATCAGGGCATGTGGCCATCAGCCACGCTGCACTTAAATACGCTCGGCCAAGTTTTGGATCGAGCCGAATTGCTTCCCGATAATCGGTCGCCGCCGGTCCGTAGATCGCTTGTTCCCGGTAAGCGTCGCCACGGTTCACCAGCGCCGCCGCATTGTTCGGATCGATTGCCACGGCACGGTTGTAATCGGCCAGTGCCTGATTGAATCGACCCAGCCGGTAATTCGTGTGCCCGCGACTGTTATAGTAGCCCGCATCGCGCGGCTGGATGCCGATGGCGCGGTTGTAATCGGCCAAAGCGCCGGCGAAGTCGCCTTGATCATATTTGAGTTCACCACGGTTATACCACACGTTGGCATAGTCGGGATTCAAGCGAATGACTTGGTCGAAGTCAGAAAGCGCCCCGGGAACGTCGCCCAAACCGGCGCGACTCACTCCGCGGTTGTGAATGGCTTTCCAAAGTTTCGGGTCCAGCTTGATGGCTGCTTCAAAATCTTCGAGCGCTTGCTTGTCGTTCGCTGAGTCGGCCTGCTTCTCGCCTCGCTTATTCAGCGCCAGGCTTGGAGCTTTTTGGCATATGCGGCGCTTTCGCCGGTTGCGCCTTGCATCAATCCGTCCTGACAGAGACTAACGATAGCGCTAAAGTCATCGATTGTGGCCGCGTTCTTTGACTTTTGAAACGCATCCTTGATGGTTTGATCGGCCGGGCTGAGCGACTTTTTCGAATCCTGCTGCGGACCTTCGGACAAAGCGGGACCGGCCGGCACTTGCGGGCCGACAGTGGCCTGCCCACGCACAGTTTGCCCGCTGACCAAAACCACGGATGCGAGAAACAAAGAAATGATAACGAACGACCGGGGCGAGTGAGCCGATCGCATGTGGGACCTCCATGTAAAAGTGCGATTGAACTTCTCGAATCTGGAAATTGGCAAACGTCCAACCGGGACGGATGGACTAAATGGGCAATGCAAACTACTTCTGTGGCTCGGTCATGCTCATGGGATCGAGCGCTTTGTCGAGCAACTCGTCGGACAATACTTTTTGTTCGCGACACAACTGGCGAATGGTCTTGCCGGTTTTAAACGCTTCCTTTGCCAGTGCAGCCGCTTTTTCGTATCCGATGTACGGGTTCAAACTCGTAACCATTGACAAACTTTTTTCCACCGAAGCTTCGCAAGCTTCGGCATTCGGTTCCATTCCGGCAATGCCGAGTTCAACGAATGCTTCGGTGGCGCTGCCCAAGAGGGTCACGATGTCGAGCGCCGCCAAGCCCATCACGGGCATCATGATATTTAGCTGGAACTGCCCGCCGGCGGCTCCGCTAAAGGCCACGGTCTGATCACAGCCAATCGCCCAGGCGCACACCTGCATCAGGCTTTCGCACATGACCGGATTCACTTTGCCCGGCATGATGGAACTGCCCGGTTGCAAATCGGGCAATTTCACTTCGTAATATCCGCAGCGCGGGCCACTCGACAGCCAGCGGATGTTATTGGCGACGTTAAACAGCGTCACGGCCACGGTGCGAAGTTGCCCGCAGCATTCCACGAGGCCATCGCGCTGGGCGTTGGCTTCGAAATGATTCACGGCTTCCACAAACGCGACGCCTGTTTGCTTTGCCAACTCCGCTGCCACGCGCTGGCCGAACTCCGGATGCGTGTTGATGCCCGTGCCCACGGCAGTGCCGCCGGCCGGAAGTTCGAGGACGGCTTCTTGAGCTCGCGTGGCCCGTTCGACCGAAATCTGCACTTGCCGCGCGAAGCCGCTGAACTCTTGACCTAACCGCAGCGGCGTGGCGTCTGCCAAATGCGTGCGGCCGATTTTGATGATCTTGTCCCACTCTTTCGCTTTCGACGTCAGTACATGCTCCAGCGACTTCAGCGCCGGAATCAGTTGCTGCTGAATTGCCACGGCGACGGCCGCGTGAATAGCTGTCGGGAACATGTCGTTTGTCGACTGCCCCATATTCACGTGATCGTTCGGGTGGATCGGCTTTTTCTCGGCGAAGCGATCGCCGCCGATGATTTCGATGGCCCGATTGGCGATCACCTCGTTGGCGTTCATGTTGCTCGAAGTGCCGGAGCCGGTCTGAAACACATCGAGCGGAAATTGATCGTCGAATTTGCCTTCGCTCACTTCACGCGTGGCTTGCAAAAGAGCTTCGACCTGCTTGTCGTTCAGCGGGCTTTTGCCAGTGGCGGTGAGCTTGCCTAAATCGCGATTGGCAACCGCAGCGGCGTACTTCACCAAGCCCAGCGCGTGAATCAGTTCGGCCGGCAATACTTCACCGGAGATCGGAAAGTTTTCGATTGCGCGCTGCGTTTTGCGCCATAATAGGCTTTGGCAGGAACGCGCACCTGGCCCATCGAATCGTGTTCAATGCGGAAATCAGTCATTGGCCTTCTTTTTTTTCTTGGCAGGCGGATCTGGAGTTTCGTCGGGATGCGCCGGAAGTTCAAACGGCACTGTCGCCGGATGCGCACCGCTGCGACCGATCAGCACGTTTTGTGGACTGGTGTCGGACCCCAGTAGCGGTGCGAAGCGAACCGCACGTGCCGTTTCGCTTACCTGGAAATCGACTCCATCGCGGCCACCGGCGTTGCCGAAGATGAATCGCAATTCCTTGGCCGACCGATCGATGGCGGCCCAGTCGGAACTGGCGGTGCGACGCTTCGTATTCTCGAGCTGATCGAAGTCGCCGCCGACAAACTGTCCACCCTCAACAAGGACAGAGCCGCTGAATCGCACTTTTGTGCCTTTGACGGTAGTCGCGCGAATGTGCCATGTGCCATCGCCATACCAAATGGCATACTCGGTTTGTTTGCCAGCCCCAAACCCTTTGGGCTTGCCGACCGGATTGATCGCGACGGGTTCGGCGGCGGTCGCCCAATTTGCGCAGCCGACTGCAATTGAGGTCGCGGCAATCATTAAACAGCGGAAAGTTCCCATAATATACGCCCCCGATTTTTATTTCGTTCAACGCCGATGTTATAAACTGCCCGGCCGATCACGGCAATTGTGAGTCGGCAGCAGGTCGCCGCATCGCCGAGGTGAAAATGAGGTAAAGCGTGCGTTCAAGCGGCGTGTCGAAATTGAAATCAGCGTTTGCCTGAGTGGATGCTGCAGGCGTCACCGTCGCATTCGTGAACCGTGCCAAAGCGATATCGCCGTTTGGCTACTTGCTGATATAGCCATTGCCACAGCGGCAAACTGCCGGGAATGTGCAGCACCGGTGCCAGCCACCACAGCCGGCGCAATCGACGGGAAAGATAACGAATGGCCGCCGCACCGCCATATCGCCGACCTTGTTGATCGACCACGTACATTTGGTCCATCAGCATGTCGTGCGTCAGGTCGGGATATTTTTCACGCCACTTGCGGGTCGTGCAGCGAAAGATACGACAGCCGCTTCTGACAATCCCACCACGGCAACTTCCTTACTTGCGCCGTGCAAATGCGGCAGTTGCCGTCGTATATGACGACATCACTTCCCGGCCGCTCTTCGGGCGTCGGCAACGGACGTTCGATAGATTCGGCGCAGCAATGCTCATAAGCAAGCATAGAACCGACGGCCTGACCAAGAATTAACCCAACTGCGAATTATACGCCACTACCAAAGGCTTAAATCACCGTCATTTTGCAAACATCGGATTCTTCGCCTCGCCGCGAGAGAGCAAATACGCCAACAGGTCGAGAACTTCATGCTCGTTCAACGGCTTTAGCAAGCCGACCGGCATGAGTGAAATTGGCGACACTTTTTGTTCGTCGACTTCCTGTTTAGGAATTTCGACTACCTTCGTGGAATCTTCCGGGTCGGTCACCAACAGCAGCATGTCCTGGTTTTCGCTCACAATCCGGCCTGCTGAACGATTTGCCCGTACTCGTTGTGATCAATCGACGCGCGGTACTGATCGGAGATGACTTTGCTCGGCTCGATGATCGATTCCGTCAAATCTTTCACGTTAAACCGACCCGCTAGTTGCGTCAGGTCTGGCCCGGTTGCGCCGCCGTCGCCGTTGAAGCGATGGCACACGACGCAGCGTGCCGCGGCAAACATTTTTTCGCCGTTCTTAAAATCGCGATTCACCAGTCCTGATTGTGCCATCTGAACAACTTCTTCGAGCGTCCAGTCGTGCTCCGGCCCCTTGGGCTTTGGAAGCGTGGGCGCAGCGAATGGTTTGCGTGCACCCGTGGCTTCCAGTGCCAGCCGTTCAGAGTCCGTGGCATTGGCGAACGCTTCGCGATCGATATCGCGCAAGAAGCCCGCAAAGCTATGCCCGCCTTTGGATTCGCCTGCCCCGCGGACGAATTCAAAAAACGCCTTGCGATCGTCCAGCGTCCAGCCCGAGGTGGCATTCCGCAACGCATATGCGTAATGAATTTTTTGTTGATCGGGATGATTTTCCATCATCGCGGCAATGGGCCGGGCGTATGTCCGATTGCGTGCAATCAGCTCGCTGCGCATCAATTCTTCGTCGCTCTTTGCTACCGCCGGCGTCTCCTGTTTGATCAGTGCCATCGTCTTGGCGACGATCGATGGCGATTGCAGATACACAAGCAGACTGCACAACTCGCGATTCACCAATTCGTTCTTGCCTGGAAAGAATGCATCAAATTTCTTGGCGACTGCCGTCCGCAATGCCTGGTCGGGCTGACCAAGGCGGATGAACGCAGACCGTATGCTCGCAATAGTTCGAGTTGCTGCAACTCAGTGAGTTTGTCAAATGCAACGGCGTCGAGTGCTGCCAAAAGCTTTGGTTGGATCGCAGCGGTGCCTTGATGGGCAATCGCCACAGCGCCGGTGATTAGCGTTTCCGGATCGCTTGCCGCCAGCACGCGGTCTTGCCAGAGTGCAATTGGTTGGAATTCCAGCGCCACACGCGCAGCATAGCGAATGAATCGATCGGCGTTTCCCAAATACGGAAGCACGAAATTGACGGCCGCTTTCGGATCGGCCGCCGCGTGGCCGTGATACGCCTCGATCTTGTGTCGCAATTGGCGCTGCGTCGGCGTTTCGCGGATCGTGCGCATCGACCTTCGCAGTTGATTCGTCGCCGGCATAAGTCACTCGATAGAGTTCCGAGGGCAATCCACGGCCGCCAACGGTGAAATACAGCGCTCCGTCGTTGCCGACCACAATGTCCGTCAGCGGCAAAGCATTTCGCGCGACGAACTCTTCCTTGATCGCTTTGTAACTAGAACCTTCGGGCTCTAGCGTGAATGGCATAAATGGTGCCGAACGTCCAATCGCACGCGAACAAAGCCCGTTGATACTTCGCGGGAAACTTCGTGCCATAACCAAACGTTACGCCGACGGGCGAGCCCGGGCCGACATCCGCCGCCGGCGGCAAACTATCGACGTAATACCACGGCCACACGCCGGCGCCGCTCCGCCAGCCAAGCTCGCTGCCATCGGTGGCATGCACAATTCGCGTGGCCCGGTACCACGGCATGCCCATGTCCCATTCCATGTCGGAATCGTAAGTGATCAGTTCGCCATCGGCGTTGAAATCGAAATCGTACGCGTTGCGATACCCAACGCTGAACATGTTCCACTTCTTGCCGTCCGGATCGATTTCCGCAATCCAGCCCCCCGGCGCCATCCGTCCTCGCGCATGACCGTTTGGATCCCATAACCGCGGAAGCAGCAAATCTTCATCCCAATTGGCCGGCAGTTGGCTAGTGTATTCCGGATGTGCTTTCATCTCGCCAGGCGAGAATGGCAGATCGGTGTGATTGCCTGCGACGATGAAGATCGACTTCCCATCGGGCGAAAGCCGCAGCGCATGCGGACCATGCTCGCCAACTGGACCGCGAATTTCGTTGAGCTTGACAACTTCATCGAATTGATCGTCGCCTTTCGTATCACGCAATCGATACAAACCCGTTCCTGGTCTGCCATATTTGTTGACGGACACGTACAGACTGTCGAACGCATACAGCATTCCCTGGGCGGCGCTGATTTTGGCATCGAGATGCTCGACCTTGGTCTCTTCGTCGGAGCCAACTGGCGGCGGTGTAATTCGGCACAGGCCCTTTGTTTCCTGATCGCTGGCCAAAATTCGCCCCTTGTTATCAACGGACAGTGAAACCCATGAACCGAGTTCATTTTTTGGCACCGTGAACAATCGCTCGACTATGAAGCCTCGCGGCACACGAAACGCATTTTCGCCAGCATTCTCCTTCGCCGGCTTGTCGGCGCCGACAACTTCCATTTCCACAACTTCCGGCTTTTGCGAGAACCATCTTTGATCGGCTGCGGCGCCGCCATCCGTTTTGGCGTTCTTCTTGGCGTCCTCAGTCTGCGCCGCTAGCTGCAGCGTGGAGAATAAACCGGCGAGAATGACAATAAAATCGTCAAGCGAATCGCGAAACGCATTGCCAGCTCCTAAGCAAAAGTCTATTTAATATCGAGTCTTATGATACTCTGCGACATTGCGAATTAAAATCAGTGGTCCTCTGTGCGGCCTTCATAGCTTGCGGGCAGGGTTCGACTCGCTCTTGACCTGAATTGGCGACCTTGCGACCATGCCGCCCCCGATTTACGCACCCCCGCGGTGCATTGCATGCGCCGCTCGCAGCCCGCCCACAGGCATGCTCTTTAACTCCTGGCAATTCGCCGTCTTCTTTCCGCTGGTCACGCTGTTGTACTTTGCGATTCCGCACGCCTGGCGTTGGAGGCTTTTGCTGGCGGCCAGCTGTTGGTTCTACGCCTGTTTCGTGCCGATGTATCTGTTGATTCTCGGCGTCACTATTTTCGTTGATTATTCGGCCGGCATTTTGATGGAACGGCATCCGCAGCACAAACAACCGATTCTTTGGGTCAGCATCGTAAGCAACGTCGGCTTTCTGGCGTTTTTCAAATACTTCAACTTCGTGAATGCGAACGTCACCTGGCTGGCCAGTTCGCTGGGGCTGCACAATCCGGTTGGCGCGCTCGATATTCTGCTGCCCATGGGCTTATCGTTCCACACATTTCAGGCGATGAGTTACACGATCGAAGTGTATCGCGGCGCACAGCCAGCAGAGCGGCACTTCGGCATCTATGCCCTTTATGTAATGTTCTATCCACAGCTTGTGGCTGGTCCGATCGAAAGGCCGCAGAACATGCTGCACCAGTTTCGCGAGCGGCATAATTTTGACGAGCCGCGTGTCACCGCCGGACTACGACTAATGCTCTGGGGCGCCGTTAAGAAAATCGTGATTGCCGATCGGTTGGTGCTGCCCGTCGGCGTTTATTTCAGCCATCCGTCCGGTTATCACGGCCTTGCGCCGCTGGTGGCGGTGACGCTGTTTGCGTTTCAAATCTATTGCGATTTTTCCGGCTATTGCGATATCGCACTCGGCGCTCGCAAGTGATGGGCTTTCGACTGATGACGAATTTCGATCGGCCGTATTTCGCCCGCTCAATCGGTGAGTTCTGGCGGCGGTGGCACATTTCGCTCTCCACGTGGTTTCGCGATTACGTGTATGTGCCGCTGGGTGGCAGCCGAGTTGGCGCCGTGCGATGGAGCAGAAATATTCTTTTCGTATTCATGCTTAGCGGTTTGTGGCACGGCGCAAATTGGACGTACGTGGTTTGGGGTACGCTGCACGGCTTTTATTTGATCGCCGGCCGCGCGACCGAGGGCCTGCGACACCGATTGGCGCGATGGAGTCGCATTTCGAAATGGCCGCGAATGCAAGCGATGTGGCAAATCGCCACTACGTTTTCGCTCGTTTCCATCGGCTGGGTCTTCTTCCGGGCAACTGATGTCGCTCAAGGTTGGCTTATCTGTCGCAAGCTTGCCGATGGGAGTTGGGGACTCATCCGCTCGTTAGTGCGCGGCAGCATCTCGCGATTCGACACCGGCATTGCGCCATTGTTCACTTCGAGTGTCGAACTCGTCTTTTGTTTGGCATTGATTGCCGGTCTCGTGGCGATTGAAATGTTGCAACGCCACGCGACATTCTCCGATTGGTTTGCCAGCCGGCCGCTCGTCATCCGCTGGGGAGCCTATCAAATGGCGGTAATTGCGATCGTGCTTTTGGGTCAGGTCGAGGCACGGCAGTTCATTTACTTTCAGTTCTGAGCTGCCGACATGATAGAGCCTATTCAATCGACTTTTGCTGCGGTTCCGGCAGAACAGCCGAAGAGATTCCTTAATTTAAAGACAAGTGACATAAAGCGCTTCGCGATCAAGCTGACCGCATTCGCCGCGTTGCAACTGATCCTGTTCACCCTTGTCGAATTCAAGCTCTCGCAAGCCACGAATCCTTACAATGTCAAAAAGGCTAGGCTCGCCGATTGCCAAGACACTCGCGTCTTAATACTTGGATCATCTCATATGCTCAACGGTTTGAATCCCGATGAGCTGGGCACGCCCGCCATTAACTTGGCTGGGTATAGCCAGGACTTGTATTACGGTGCCCAATTGGCAACGCGATATCTCGATCGCATGCCGCAACTGGAGTGCGTCGTCGTTGGCCTATCGTACTTTACCCTTGAGTACGATATGGAGCGAACAACTGAAGCATGGCGATCGTGTTACTATCGGCGCTGCTTCGGCATCCCGCATCGGCATTGGATCAGCGAATTCGACCTACGGAACTTCAGCCTTTATTTGCTGTATGGTCCTGAGATATCCAAACAGGTGCTGTTCGGAGAACCACCCGATCTTTCGGCCTTCGTGCATTCCAATGGTTGGGCCGCCAATCCCGTGCCGGAGAATTCAGACCTCGCCGTTAGCGACGGGCTCGCACGCGTGGAGGCTCACCACGGATTGATGCATGAAGAGAATCTCGCGCAAAATCTCGCGATTCTCGACGAACTGTTTGATACGCTGCAGAAGCGCGGCATCGAAGTTATATTGTTGACCACGCCCGCTTATTCATCCTACTTTTCGCGGTTCGATCCAGATCGTGAATCGCGATTTCGCAGCGCTGTGGTCCTTCTGCAAACGAAGCACGGCATTCGATATTTCGATTTCACTCGCGATCCCCGTTTCACCGCCAGCGATTTCTACAACAGCGATCATCTCAACCAAAACGGCGCCGTGAAACTAAGTCGGATATTCGGCGACGAATTGCGCACGGTCGTCGCAGAGCGGAAGAATTTTCGGTTGTCTTTGCAAAAGTCGCACGCGTCGTTTTAGCCGCGCCATGTTCGAGAAATGGCTTCCCGCCTGAACGATTTCTGCCCAAGGCCTTATCAAATACCGTCCATCACGACGTGTTTCTGTCCCATGCAAGCGTGCATCTTGGGGGCGGTTGCATGGAATAGTACACTCTAAACCGTAATCATCGGCGGGTTTGCGGAAATCGGTCGCTGGTTTCTGCTCGCGCACGTCGCCGGTATATCCTTTGCAAGGCGATTGCATTCCACCCGTGATTGTTCCTACACGACTCATTTTAGGAGAGTGGAATTATGTGGAAAGCTTGCAGCCTGCTCGCAGTGGCACTTATCGCCACCCAAGTGTTTGCTCAACAACAACAAGGCAATCAAAATCCACCCACGGCGCCTCGGGCCCAATCGCCCGCACAGGATCAGGGCGAAGTGCAAGGCCAGGGAGCGCTTCAAGCGCAAGGACAGGGCCAAGGTCAGGGTGTCGGTCAACCGGGCGCTCAATTGCAACAAGGCAACCGACAGATCCCCGGTCAGCGGACGGCAAATTATCGGGGTGATAACGCGGTGAACGCCTCGCGCGTGATCGACAGCCATCTCGCGGCTTGCCTGATTCTGGGCAACGAAGAGGAAGTTGCCCTAGGTCGCTTCGCAGCACAGCATGCCAGCAGTGAGCAGGTTAAGCAGTTCGCCCAGCAAATGGTTGACCAACATTCAAAGGCCATTTCCAAGCTTCAGCCATTCTCACCAGAAGTCACCTCGCTCGAATTGACGTCCAACTCGGAGCAGGAGCAAGGTCAACAGCAAAATCAGCCACAACGCCAAGGTCAGTCGCAGAATCAGCTAATTACCGCCGGTCAAAACGCGCAGGGTGACGCGAACCTCGGTCAACAAATGCTGGCCATCGAGCGCGACGCCAAACAGCAATGTCTCGACTTGACCCAGAAGGAGCTCGGCGAAAAGCGCGGCGAAGAATTCGATCACGCCTACATCGGTCAGCAAATGGGCGGACACATCCAAATGATCGCCGCCCTCACCGCGTTCGAGCGCCACGCTTCGCCCGAGTTGCAACAAGTGCTTAGCGAACAGAAAAGAACGGCCGAGCAACATTTACAGCACCTTAAACAATTGATGCCCGATAGCGCGAGCGTCAGCAAAACCAGCAGCAACCGTTAAGCGCGTCGGCCGTTCAAGTGCTGGACGAACGATGTAAGCCACACCCAACTGGCAGCATGGGTTTTCCCGTGCTGTCAGTTTTTTGCTATTGCCGATCAATCGCGAGGCCTGCGACAGCCGACTTCCTGTCCAATTGAACGGTCGCACGCTCGGCGGCTTCACGCTGCTCAGGAGCGGTCATCGATTTCAAGAATGCCAGAACTTGCATGCGCTGCTCTGGCTTGAGGGTGAAAAAGCTCTTCGCTGAATTGGCGCCTTCGCCGCCATGGAACGCAATGGCCTCTTCCAAAGTGCTGGCACGTCCGTCGTGCAGATACGGCGCTGAATCGCGCACGCCCCACAATGGCGGTGTTCGCCATTCTTGTCTGAGCGCGCCGATCGTCTTCTCGCGATCGACTTTCGCCGGATTTCGTGCCGCCGCCACGGTCGCACTCACATTGGCAAGCTGCGTCAAATTCGTAATAGGCTCTTGGACCTGCTGTGCCATCAAGCTGGGAATTGGCTCTTTCGCATCATCATCTTCGGGCGAATCCGGCGCGAAGGAACCATAGGAACCCGCGTCGCCCAATTCCGGACCCATGTCGTGCAATAGCAAATCGCTGTAGATGCCCGCCACTTCGCCAAGCTTTGCAACATGGCACTCCGCACAACCGACGGCGGCGAATTGCTTCGCACCGGCTGCAACGAAATCGCTTTCTTCTTTGCTTGCCGATTGAACGCGTGCAGGCGCTGGCAGCTTACGGAGATAATCGACCAATGCATCGCACTCGCCTTGATCCATATCATGTGCTTTCGGCTTGTAGCTGACGTTCATCGGCAGGCCGGCTTGCGGATGCTCGGGCACATCGAGTCCCAATTCAATCGCACACGCGGTCATTGCGAACTCATAGAGATTCGGCTTTTGTGCCTTCCAGCCAAAGCGGCCAATTTTGCCGTCCTTTAGCTTTGCCACACGGCCTTTGATCTCAGGAAAATCTTTGTGCAGCGCTTTCGCTTGGTCGATCAGCACACTGTCCGGAATCTTGTCGATTAGGCCGACACCAAACAGGGCGGTCGCATTGCGTTGTGAGTGCACGAACGCAAAATTGCCGATCTGACCTTGCAAGCCCTGGGCGTGGGCAACCTGAGCCGACGTTCGCTGCTGCTGAATCTGTTGTTCGGCCTGACCCGATTCATTGACGACGCTGATATGGAAATCGTTGGCCGCAGCGGGTTGCTGTGGCGTAGCAGGTTGGTCAGCGGTAAAAGAAGGTGCATTTGCAACGTTATTGAACATTGCTTGCTGCCCCATGCCGAGCATCGACATACGCCACGGTTCATATTTATCGTCGGTCGAGAATCGATGCAAAACGACACTGCGCGCCGTTGCAAAGCCCGGATGTATCTTTCCCAACTCTTCGCGTTGACGCTTGGCAAGTTGTTCTTTCGTTTCGACCCGGTTGGCGACATTTCCAGCGGGCGCTGCCGGCGAATTGGCATTCGTCTCCGGCGTCGCGGGCTCTGCTGCTGGCGCAGTCGGCTGTGGCTGCGGGCATTGGTTGCGGTGCCTGAACTGGTGACACTGCGTACCACGACATTCAGAATTGCGCCGGGCAAAGTTTCTGCTCGCGGCTGTACATCGATGTTTGCCTGTTGTCCTTGCGCTGGCACTGTATTGGCGAATGCCGTGATGATATCGACATTCTTCACGCCACCGCCGCCGGAGCCGCCTTCGTTGTGGCACGAGATGCAGGAGCTTTCATTGAACACCGGACCCAAACCATCGCCACCATGCGCGCGGGGGTCGTTTGGCAGCCACTCTCGGGTAAACAACTCTTTGCCGTCCGCTGCCGAGGTCGTGGTCGAAACAAAAGCCGTTCTTGCCGTTGGATGCAGTAGACCGCTCCGCCGCTTGTGTCACGACTACAACGATCAATGCTGCCGCTAAAGACGCCGCCACGTACTTCATGATCGATGACGCGCTCATAATGAGCCTCTTCAAATAGAGGAGCGAAAAGCAGCAAGACGGCATGATGCCCTTGCGCCCGCCATTATAGGGGTCGCCAGATTTAGACTGCAACAGTTCGTTTGTAACAGGATTGTCAATTGTGCGGCCGCCCAACTTCGGCGACGCGTCAAAGCCTGCGAGCGACGGGCGGCAAGCACCGTGATAACCGCGGCGAATCGGGTATGATAGCGAGACCTTGTTCATCTGATGCACACAGGCATGTCCATCGATATTCCAAGTAAACCGACTGAGCCGCAAGCGGAATCGGCGGACCCGCTGCGCCGCTTTGCGGGCAAAGTCGTGCTCGTGACCGGCGCCAGCGATCGCGGCATCGGCGGCGCAATTGCCGAACGATTGGCCGAGGAGGGCGCGGCCGTGGCAATGCTCTCGCTGCACGAGCCGAAGCGGCTGCTTAAGCGCTTGAAACGACTCTCGAGTGCTGCGAGCTGGGTTCATTGCGATATCACCAAGTCGGATCAAGTTACCAGTGCGGTCGACCAATGCGTCGCCCAATTTGGCCGAATCGATGCGCTCATCAATAACGCCGGCATTGAATACGCAAAACGCTTCGAGCACTTTGCCGACGACGAGTGGCAAAGTTTGCTCGATATCAATCTGCACGGCGCCATTCGCATGACTCGTGCTGTCCTGCCGCATTTGCCGTCGCCGGGCGGCGTGATTGTGAACGTTGCCTCGGCATTGGCGCTGGGCGGGTGCCCTAGTTTTTCGATCTACAGCGCTGCGAAAGCGGGTTTAATTGGGCTTACGCAATCGCTGGCTTGGGAATTTGCTCCACGCAAAATTCGCGTCGTGGCCATCGCTCCGGCGCTGGTCGCCACGCCGATGACGCTCAAGCATCTCGATCATCTCACGCCGCAAGTTCATGCCCAGCTGGAAGCCATTCATCCTTTAGGTGTTGGCCTGCCACACGATGTTTCCGGTGCCGTCGCCTTTCTTGCTTCCGACGATGCCCGTTGGATCACCGGCATTACGCTGCCGTTGGGCTGGGCGCCGCAGTATGCACTGCCAGTGGAGCAATTCATGGCTCCGTTGGCCGACGAATCGCCCAACAAGCCGCGTTAAGCACGTCACTTCAGCACGTCGAACAGGTTGCTCTTTCCGTCGGTCCACAAAATTGGTTTCTTCGGTTCAGTCTCCGGGTTTTCATATTGCGAAAGTTCTTTAATCAAGTCTTTGTTCTTGCTGAGAATTAACCAGTCCGAGGAATACATTGCTTCGCCGCCGTTGCCGTTCACAATGAGCACGTGGCCTAGTTTGAATCGCTCGGCCAGGCCAAGCACGATCGGCTCCAGGTCGAGGTAGCGATTCGTAATGTGCACCGCGATCGCGCCGGCTTCGCCGTCTGCTTCCGCTCCGCCTTTGCCCTCATTGCCGGTCGCCATGTGTTTGAGGTACGTCTCAAACGCTTCCTCGGTCAGCAGGTGCATCGGAATTGCGTCGCCGCTGAAAGCGTCGAGCACGAGCACGTGAAACTTCTGAAAGTCGCCGTCCTTCACCTCTTTTTCCAGCGATAACCGCGCGTCCCCCAGCGTGATTTTGTAATCGCCGCCACGTTTCTTGGCGTCTTGCAAATACGTGAAGTATTTGCCGGGCTCGGTGATATCGATCACTTCGGGATTGATCTCGTAAAAATGGATCGAATCGTTTTTGCCCTTTGCGTTCGGATCTTCTTTGTCGCGCACGAACACCGCCATCGTGCCAGTTCCCAGACCGACTGTGCCAAGTCGCACGCCGTCGATCTTCTTGCTGGCGTGGTAATAGCCCACGGTGTAACCAATGCCGCTTTCGCGCGAATAATACGATGTCGGATACTCTCGCAACGTCGGATCCAAAAACTGCACGCCATGCGTAATGCGGCCGTGAATCAACTTGCGAACTGCCTCTTCCGGATCGTCGTTCTCCCGATTGAGGACCGTCAAAGTGCCGAAGAAATTACGCCGCTGGTTGAGTACCGTTTCATTGGCCGGCCGATTCGATTTCAAATACTCGTACAAATCTCGGCCGCTGAAGTATGCGAGAAACAGCATAGGCACGCCAATGGCCGGCACGAGCCACAGCGAATCGGTCGACGATGTGCGCCGATAACGCTCAAACGCGAATCGCCAAACTACGCTCAAGATAACCGCGAACGCCAGCACCAGACCCGATGGAAAGCGACAAATTCCATTCGAAGTACGTCACGAACACTGCGCGGCGCAATCAAACTGACTGCCAGGCCGCCGAGCGCACCGCCGCCGGCGATCGATCAAATAAAATGCGGTCAAGTGCCGCGGATGGGGCCGCATCCGCACCAGCTCGCCGTGGCACAGCATGCAAATGCCAAACAGCGCGGCAAAGTTGATCGCCGCGTAGCCCATAAAGCTGATGTCCGGTTCGTTCGTGTCGATGCGGTGCTTCGAATCCACATGGAGTTTCTCCTGCACCCAATTTACTGACTTGATCATGCCCTGCAGCACGCGGCCCGGGGCGCCAGTTTGTTTGAGCAAAATGCCCGATTGATCGTCGGAGTACACCATGCCGATCAAATAGATCGCGCACAGCGTGAAGATCGACATCACAATCGGCCGGTACCAGCGCGGATGATCGAAGGCGATGATAAACGTCAACAAATAGAGCGAAAGCGGAATGACCCACAGGAACGGCATTGGCGTGACGTCGATGGAAACATGGTTCGTCGTCGCCAATAGCGCGGTCGATGCAATCGCCGGCAGGATGAGCCACAAGGCGTAGTGGAGGATCGGCGGTGGGCCGGTCGGTGTTGATACGGCCGGTGTGATGACTTGCGGAACCTCGCGGCTCGCAGCAGCATTTGCATCCGGAACGGCAGCGGCGCTTCCGACTGGAGCAGTCGGGCTATCTGGGACAGCCGGTTGTCGCGGAAGATCATCCACAAACTCACAGCGGCGTATCCGGCCAAAGCGGCGTACACAACGAAGCCGATCGACCAGATCGTCGCCTGATCTTTGATCGCGAACATCCGCTCAAACAAAAACGGATAGCTCAATAGCGCCAAAAGCGAGCCAATGTTCGAAAGCGCGTACAGCCGATACGGTGTCTTGCCCGGAAACGTCTTTGCAAACCACGCCTGCAACAGCGGGCCGGTGGAGGAGAGCACGAAGTACGGCAACCCGATGCTGGCCGCCAGGAGTCCCAGAATCTTCCAGGCGGGGTCGTAACTATCGGTCGGCTTCCACGATTCATCCGGCACCACGCGAAGCATTACCAGCGAGAGCACGATCAGCGCCAGGTGCACGATACCTTGCATTTTCGGCGTTAGGAATCGTTCACTCAAATGGGCATAGGCATAGCCGAGGAACAGCAGCGTCTGGAAAAACAGCATGCAAGTGGTCCACACGGCTGCCGTTCCGCCGAACCAGGGCAGAATGTATTTGCTCACTAGCGGCTGAATCTGAAACAGCAAAAACGCGCTGACGAAAATCGTCGCAGCGAAATTCACGACCAACCAAATATTTCGAGAGGCGATATTCATATAA
Source organism: Pirellulales bacterium (assembly GCA_963773875.1). GTDB lineage: Bacteria > Planctomycetota > Planctomycetia > Pirellulales > JADZDJ01 > CAVTYH01. The sequence continues at coordinate 325,962 of CAVZCV010000020.1, read as the reverse complement.
AAGCGTTGTGTGTTTGCGAAAAATAGTCCAACCGTCCCAGTCGGAAGATAACCATCCCGCGAGACTGTCGAGAATAGCCCGGCCAAACCTGGCTCGCAATTCTCCCCACGGCGACGCCAGATAGCCCATTGAACCCGCACGGCCGTGAATTGTAACGCCGCTGTATCATCTCGCCCGGCAAACATTTACCGAAATGTGGCCGGCTGCCAGAATGAGCTCGGAGGCAACCATGAAAACCCTGCTCATTTCGCATGTCGTCGGAGTTTTGATCCTCGGCGTCCAGCTCGTTGCAAATAGGCCAGCGCTGGCCTTCACGCAGGCTGAGTATGACCGGCACATCGAGGCCCTGAAAGCCAAACTTGGCGACGAGTCCTTCACCATCGTCGTCAAGCCGCCGTTCGTGGTCATTGGCGATGAGCCGGCCCAGCGCGTCGAAGAACGGGCCACGAACACGGTTAAATGGGCGGTCGATCGCTTGAAGGACCGCTACTTCGAGCGCGATCCGCAGCTGATTATCGATGTCTGGCTCTTCGCCGACAAAGACAGCTACGAAAAGCACGCGGAAAAACTCTTCGGCGCCAAGCCGCACACGCCCTATGGATATTACTCGCCGCAGCATCGGGCTTTGGTGATGAACATCGCCACCGGCGGCGGCACGCTGGTGCACGAAATTGTGCACCCCTACATCGCCACGAATTTTCCGCAGTGCCCTTCGTGGTTTAATGAAGGCCTGGCCTCGCTCTACGAACAATCGAGCGAAGAGCACGGCAAGATCGTCGGCCTCGTGAACTGGCGACTCGCCGGATTGCAACAAACCATCCGCGCCGGCCGGCTGCCGGCATTCGAAGCGCTGTGCAGCACCTCGACCGATCAGTTCTACAATCACGACACCGGCGCGAATTACGGCCAGGCCCGCTATTTGTGCCTGTACCTGCAACAGCACGACCTCTTGGAAAAGTTCTACCGCAGCTTTCACGACAGCGCAAAAACCGATCCCACAGGCTACGACACGTTGCAAGCCGTCCTTGGCGAGCGCGACATGGCCGACTTCCAAAAACGCTGGGAAGCCTGGGTGTTGTCTCTCAATCGCGATTAACGCCAGCCGCGAAATAACCGGCGCGTCTTTTCGATTTTCACGAGCTTTCTGGCTGCTCGAATGATGGGAGTTGATCGTTTTCATTTCAATATCGCATTTCTTGAATTCACTCGCGTTTTCTCGGTCAGTTTCGCTCAGACGTTTCATCTTGGCCCAACTTGCCCTCATCCGGCCTGCATGTTTTCCTCGGGTAAAACGAGTTATTTCACTCTCTCCGCTCGAGTCGCCTCGATTCAGAGTGAAATAACCGCAGCGCTCCGCTCGGCATTTCTCGAGCGAAGTGCGGCAGTTATTTCGCAGTAACTTCACTTTTTGGGGTGAAGTAGCATGCGGCCCGCCTGCTGCCTGTTCGCTTAGTGTCTGGTGGTTCGAGGTCATTACAAGGCGCTCCTTTTATTCGTCAGAAAACACTGCCAAGGCATGCATCTGAATATTACTGTACATGTGTCTGAAAGGCAATAGGCCACGAGCAATTTTTTGTAGGTCGCTAAATCCGCGGCAATTCCGCCGGTTTTGCACGACACTTCCGCAGCCCTGGCGTGCAATCGTGGTTCAGCGGAAGGGCGGAGCGGAGAGAATATACGGAAGCCATGAAGCCAGGAAAGGGAAAGCGGTCGTTCAACTTGAATCGCGCATTTGTCCGGGCTCCTGGATTCCTGGTTTCCTTATTTGTTTCGGCCAGGAAGTTTTGTCACAGCCGTTTCCAGGCCTGGCTCACGCGTAAATCACGCGAGGTGAAGGCGTTAATCAACCACAGCCATAAGAGTTCGGTAATGAGCAACCCCAGATTGGAAACGATCACCATCCAGTACACAAATCTGCTCGTGGGTGTTATTGCCAGGTTGCAAATCAAACACCACAGCGTCAGCGCGCCGACAACACCGGCATAAATGTACGGTTGCTTATCGATGTGCACGCGCCCGATCCGCTGTTGGACGGTGGCCAGAAAGAAATTGAACAAAATCAGCGATACGCAGGACGCTAAACTGAAAATCACCGTCGTGGCCGTTGAATTCGGCAGGGGACTGGGGGCGCCTGGTCCGCGCATCGCCGAGCTGCCGAATCCCAGCATCCCGAATGAAACCACAATCAGCACGATGAGCACGCAAACACCGGCCGAACTCGCGGCCCCGATGAGCAGCCTGCGATCCTTTGGCCACGACATCATTAAAACTATCCAACCAGTTACGAGCGCCGCCCAACCTAGCAGCATGGCAACCACGCCCCACATCATCAGGACGGTAATTACTTGAATTGTCGTCACATCGCCGCGCGACATTCCGCCGGCCATGAGCCCAATCGCAATGATGCCCAATCCCAGGATGCTGGCGCCAATCCATTCGGCGAGCAGCGCTAGCTCCGTCAATTTCAGAACCGCCTTGATGGTGTACCAGTGCTTTTCCTCCGGCTCGACGTTTAAATCGTTTGTGGGCTGCCGGTCGCCATTCATGGGCACAGCCGGCGGCGGCAGTGCAAACTCATCGTCCATCGTGGAAGCAAAAGGGGACGCCGATTTTACTGGCGCGCTTCGCGCGATCGAAGGAGAAGTGACAGCCGGTGACGAGCCCATCGCTGGCATCGAACCCGGCGTGCCGGCTCGCACCGGCGATACACCACCTGGTGCTCCGACTGCATTGCCCGGCACCACAATATCGGACTTGCACGCTGGGCACTTTCCCACGCGGCCGGCCTGCGCATCGGGCGCCCGCAGCTTTTTTCCGCACGCAGCACACTGAACATCGATGGGCATGATGGCCTCGGACTAGCGGTGCTGAGCATGTTTTTCGACGAGCACGCCCATCGTACTTCGCTCCACGCATTTAAGCCAGCAAACGCCAAAAGTGCAGGATTTCTCGCTGGTTGTACGCTTATTTGGCCACCTTATAATGGATTGAGAGGCGTTTTTGTCGGCGGCGGCGGGCAAGATGGCATACGCTAAAGGCAGCTGCATTTGCCGTCGACATCGTGCAACACACGGCGACCCGGAACTCGCTGTGATACCGCCTGGCAAGCGGTCTGGTTTCTTTGCTCACGGCGCAACGGGATCGATTCTTGATGATGGCTTGCTCTTCAATCGATTCATCGATGGCTGCTCATCACGCCAAGTGCCGTGAAGTAGTGCCTATGAACAGGTTTGCGATCACCGCAATTTGCTTGCTGCTGATTCAGTTCTGTCCGCTGGCAAATCGTCCGGCCCAGGCCGCCGACGATCCGCGCAAGTTTATCGACGCCCTGCGCGAACGCCGCTATCTCGATACGGCCGCGGAATATCTCGATCAATTGGCTGCCGGTCCGAATTTGGCGTCGGATACCAAAAAAATCGTTGGATACGAGCAGGCGATGGTGCTGATCGATACGGCGGCGATGGAACGCGATCCACAAAGCCGCGACGAGAAGCTGGCTCAAGCGCAAGCGAAGCTCAAGGATTTTTTGGCTTCCGCCGGCGACCATGAATTGGCGCCATCGGCCCGCGATCGGCTGGCGAATATACTGCGCTACCGTGCCGGGAATGTGGCGGCGCGCGTTCAAAACGCTTCGCCCGACGCAGTGGCCGTTCGCAAACAAGCACAGGCGTTGTACGCCGAGGCCCGCACAGTATTTCAAGATTCCGCGAAGCGACTTCGAACTCAACTCGATGCGTTGCCGAAGGGGGAATCGCAACGCGAGCAGCGCGAACAATTAGGTGGCCAATGGCTTGGGGCCAGTCTCAATGTCGGCCGTACGGCGTTTGATATGGCACTCGTGGAAGCCCCGCAAAGCGAAGAGCGAACTCGGCTGCTGACCGAGGCGGCCAAGCAATGCGGCAAACTCTACGAAGATTTCCCGCAGCGCTTGGCCGGCCTGACGGCTCGCTATTACGAAGGCCGCTGCGACGAAGAGCTTGGCGATCCCAAACAAGCGATCGAGGCTTATAACAACTTGATCGTCGATTTGCCCGATGGCGATTCGGCGTTTCGGCTCTTGAAAACGCAAGCCTTAAGACAGGCTGTTGCGTTGTGGTTATCCGACAAAGACTTCGCCATGGCCGCGGAAAAATCGGCGGCTTGGGCCAAATCAGCCCGCGGCGCCGAGTTGCAAGATGCAGACTGGCTCGCCCTTAAATTGCTCTCTGCCAAAGCGCTGCAAGGACTGGCCGGCACGTTGCCCTCGGGCGACGAAAAAGCCGCCGGCTATCTGAACGACGCGCGTGCGCTGACGCTCGAGGTCCTGAAATCGAAACATCCAGACTTTCAGCCGCAGGCCGGAACATTGTTGACGCAACTTGGCCGCGCTGGCGAAGAGACTCATCAAAAAGCCGCGCCACCTGCAACGGGCAAAAAACTCGTGTTGCCCGCCGGCGGCAAACAGATGCAGCTGACTGCGCAAACCAAAGAAACGGTATCGCCCGCCGAAAAGGATGCGGCGGATCTGAAAACATTCGATGCTGCCTACGATAAAGCGTCGGAAGCCGCCGACGATATCAAAACCGCGCAGCTCGAAATCAATTTCGCCCAGCAAGATAAAACCGCCGATCCCAAGCAAATTGCGGAGCTCAAGGCCACGGTCGAGCTGAAGCGCGAGGAATCGCTCGCGTATTGCCAGCGCGCCATCAATCTGGCCGATGAGAAGACCGATCCGGAGAAGCTGAGCCTCATTCGCTATCTGCTCTGCTACTTCCAATACGCCAAGGGCAACTACGACGATGCCGCGGTGATTGGCGAGACCATGATCAAAAAAACTCCAAAGGCCACGAATGCTCGCGATGCCGCCCGAATTGCTCTGGCAGCGCTCGACGCCGCTTACCGTCAACGCAAGGCGGCGGACGAGGACGTGGCGTTTGAATCGGCAAAGCTGCTGGACCTCATCAGCTACATCATCAAAGCTTGGCCCGACGATCCGGTGGCCGGCGCGGCTTCGGAACTGCTCGTCAACGTTTACACCGTCAACGGCCAATATGACAAGGCATCGGAGGCGCTTTCACACCTGGCCGAAAATTCTCCGGCGCGCACGGAAGCTCAGCTGAAATACGGCCAGGCGCTGTGGGCGAAATATCTGAAGGCTGCCCAGCAAGCGCGGGAACAGAAAGCAGCCACGGGGGCGGAATTCGACGACCCCAAAACCAAGCAAGAACTCGACGCCCTTTCGCAACAGGCCAAAGCCGCGCTCGAACAAGGGCTGGCCAGTCTGCGACAAATGAACGATGTATCGGAACGTGCCATGTTGGCCGTCATCTCTTTAGCACAGCTGTACGAAAACGGCTCGCAAGCGGAAAAGGCTATCGCGCTGCTTGAAGATCCGAAAATCGGGCCGCTGACGCTGGTCCAGCACAAACATCCTTCCACGCAAGGCGAAGGCATGGCGGCGGAGATTTACAAAACCGCACTTCGCTCGTACATCGACAGCGAGCCGCAACAATTGGATAAAGCCACCGCGGCGCTCGATGCGCTGGAAAAGATTTATGCGCAGGATCCGCAAGGTTCGGCCAAACTGACGCAATTGCTCGTGGGCATTGCCGTCGACTTGAAGCAGCAACTCGAAGAATTGGCGCGGCAAGGCGATCGCGCTCGCCAGGCACGCCTTACCAAAGCGTTCGATAAATTCTTGAGCCGCATTCCGCAGCGCAGCGGAACTGCCGATTTCAAAACGCTGAGCTGGGTCGCGGCAACTTACGATAGCCTGGCCGGTGGATTGGCCACCGGCGGCAAACCGGCGCCGGAAGCCGATTCGTACTACCGGCAAGCGATCAAGGCGTACGAAGAAATTCAAACGCGTGCGAAATCGGATGCCAATTTTATTCCCGCCGATCGACTGTTGGGCGTGAAGCGAAACGTGGCAGTCGATTATCGCAGCGTCGGCGATTACGAAAAATCGCTGGCGATCCTTTCGCAGATGCTGAAAGAAAAACCGACGCTGCTACCGGTGCAGGTCGAAGCAGCCCGCACGTTGCAAGCACGTGGCGCCGCCGGCGATCCCACGTATTTCGTGAAAGCCATCGAAGGCGATGGAGGCACCATTTGGGGGTGGGGGAAACTTGCCGTGCAGACTTCGCGTGATCCACGGTTCCGCGACATTTTTCACGAAGCCCGGTACAACCTCACGGTGAGCCGCAAGCGTTTCGCCGAAGCTAGCGACAAACCCGATGTAAAAAGCGTTGCGTTTCAAAAGGCCGAAAACGACATTCGCAATACCAGACAGTTTGATCCCACACTGGGGGGCGAGAAGTGGAGGCCGCAGTACGAGACCCTGCTCAAAGAAATTCAAACCGGATTATCGAAAGAACCTATCGGCCTTCCCGGACTTGATGCCACCCCCACGCCGAGCACGGAAAAGAAATGAAAACATTGCAATCTATTTTGCGGTCGATCTTGCTCGTTGCCATCCTGGGCGCGGGTTCGTCTGTGTTTGCCCAAGGCGAGTATTATCGAGTGCATTTACTGAACGGCGCGACCGTGCCCGGCCGCTTAGGCGATGTGACGAAAGACAGCATTTCGCTCATCTCCACGCCGCCGAAAAGCTACCAGGTGAACGAGATCAAGTATTTGCAAATTCCCGGCGAGCCTCGCGAGCTGATGGAAGCTCGCAATGCTGCAGTCGATGGTCATTATGAAGATGTGCTGGCCGCGCTGGATAAAATTCCGCCGCCGCAGTTGGGCAATGAACCGGTCAAGCAAGATGTCGATTTTTACCGAGCACTGGCCAACGCCAAGCTGGCGACCACCGGCGCCGGCGATGCCACTAAAGCTGGCAGTGCGCTTGTGGCGTTCATCAACGCCAACAAAAACAGTTACCATTTCTATGAAGCCAATGAAGCCGTGGGCGATTTGCTGGTGAATATCGGCCGCTACGAACAAGCGCCAACGTTTTACGGCGCATTGGCCACTGCACCGTGGCCGGATTACAAAATGCGCGGCGTTGTAGCACTCGGCCGGGCTTTGCAAGCGCAAGGCAAGCACGACGAAGCCGTGCAGCAATTCGAAACCGCGCTGAACATGGAAGCCAAAGGCAAAGCGGCGGAATCGCAACAATTGACCGCCCGGGTCGGCAAAGCGAAAAGCCTGGTGGAACTGGGCCGCGGCAAAGAAGCCGTGCAGATTCTCAATGAAGCCATCGAACAAGCGGCGCCGGAAAACAATTACGTTTACGCGTACGCCTACAATGCACTGGGCAGTGCGTATCTCAAATTGAATCAACCCAAGGACGCGCTGTATGCCTACTTGCGGGTCGATTTGCTCTACAATCAATTGCCCGATCAGCACGCCGAAGCGCTCAGTCATCTTAAAGACTTGTGGACGCAGTTGGGCAAAGCCGATCGTGCCAAGCAGGCCGCGGATTTGCTGAAGACGCGCTATCCGTCGAGTCCGTGGAATAAGTAACGACAAATGCCGATGCACGTTTGTCAAACACATGACAAATAGAATGTACGGATTTCGTGATACTGGCAATTATGCCGTAATGCTCGCGATTGTGGCCACCTGCAGCCTACTAGGCTGGCTCAGCCACACGTACAAGCTGACTGAAGCAAACATCGTCATCATCTTTTTGGCCGGTGTGGCGGTGGCGGCGGCACGCTGCGGGCGAGGGCCGGCCATTGGGGCGGCAATTATCAGCGTGCTGGTCTTCGACTTTTTCTTTGTCAATCCGCCTTTTTCGTTTGTCGTCAGCGATACCCAGTATTTCATTACGCTGGGTGTGATGCTTGGCATCGGGCTATTGATAAGCGCGCTTACTTCCAAGCTGCAAGTCCAGCTTCGTGGCGCAGAAACGCGCGAGCGGCGTACCGCTCAGCTCTTCCAGTTGACAAAACGGTTGAGCGAGTTGTCTGGCGAAGCGTCGCTGCTGCAATCGGCAGGTGAGCAACTTAAGCAGATTTTCAACGGCGACGTGGCGATCTACTTGTGCGACGCCGATCGCGCCGTCCACCTTCGCTTTGGTAACGACAACACCGCCCTGGCCAATGATCCGCGCCTTTTGGAAGCCGCTCGTCAAGCTTGCCTGCAACGGTCGGCAGATGGCGCGGGGATGATTGAGTCTGATACGCCCGAAACTGTTTTCGCCGGGATGAGCGGAGCGGAACGGATGATCGGCGTATTAGGGGTGCGATCGCGAGATTCCGCGAGATTCGACAGCGCGGATGAAGTCCGCATGTTCAAAATCTGTGCTCACCTGGTGGCGCTCTCGCTAGAACGGGATCGGTCAAATGTCGAGGCCCATCGCGCCCAATTGCAGGTGCAACAGGCCACACTCGAAGTGCAATCGGAGAAGCTACGGAATTCATTGTTGAATTCGATCTCGCACGATATGCGCACGCCGCTGGCGACGATCGCCGTGACGGCTTCGAGCTTACTGGACAGTAGCACGGAAAACACTCTGACGACCAAGCGCGAATTGTTGCAAACCGTGGTCGATGAATCGCACCGCATGAGCCGGCAGGTCGAAAACCTCCTCGAATTAGCGCGTTTGAGCTCCGGCGTCATTCAATCGAGGGCCGAATGGGAGGCAATTGAAGAGCTGATTGAAGCGGCCATGAACCGTTTGCGCCGCGAGCTGGAAGCGCGCACGGTAAAAATCGAAATCGATCAAGATTTCCCGCCGCTGTGGGTCGCCGGCGAGCTCTTGGAATTGGTATTCGTCAATTTATTGGAGAACGCGGTTCGCTATACGCCGGCCAACTGCACGATTGAAATTATTGCCCGTAATCATGGCGAACATGCGGAAATCGTCGTGGCCGACAATGGTCCGGGTTTGCCAGCCGGAAGTGAAGCGAAAGTATTTCAGCGATACTTTCGCGGCGGCACACGCATTGACGATGGTCAGCGCGGGCTGGGGTTGGGTTTGGCGATTTGTAAGAGCATTGTGCTGGTGCACGGCGGCCAGATTAGCGCAACAAATCGGGTTGGCGGCGGCGCACAATTCACGATTACGTTGCCTTGCGAACAGCCGCAGCTGCAGAGTAAGGTGGCTAAAAACTCGGCTGTGGAAACCGCATAATGATGGCAACCGACAACGAATTGGCTCGACTATTGATCGTGGAAGACGAAACGCCCATGCGCAAATTTCTGCGGGCGTTTTTAGACGGCGCCGGTTATTGCGTGGAGGAAGCCGGCACGGGGGCCGATGCACTGCGCGTGGCCGTGGAGCACATCCCACATTTAGTGATTCTCGATTTGGGTCTGCCCGATATGGATGGCCAGGAACTGATTGTGCAATTGCGCGGTTGGTGCCAGGCGCCAATCATTGTGCTGACCGTCCGCAACCAGGATGCCCAGAAAGTGGCGGCACTCGACAGTGGCGCCGACGATTACTTGACAAAGCCCTTCAGCACAACCGAACTCATGGCCCGAATTCGCGTCGCGCTGCGGCATGCAACGAAGGCCAATGCCGCTGCGACTCCGCCGGTATTCGAAACGGGCAACCTCAAGATCGATTTGTCGGCGCGCCGCGTGATGGTGCGCGGCAAGGAGGTGCACCTGACTCCGATCGAATACAAGCTGTTGCAAACGCTCGTGCAGAACGCCGGCAAAGTAGTCTCGCACCAGCATTTGCTCAAAGAAGCCTGGGGTGATGAAGTGCAAGATACCCAGCACCTTCGTGTGTTCATGGGCACGCTGCGGCGAAAAGTGGAACTCAATTTGCGCAGCCCCGATATGTGCTGACCGAGCGTGGCATCGGCTACCGTTTGGCCGTCGATTGAAATGCGCTGTCCAACAAGCACGTACGCTCAACGCCGAATGCGATTGATCGAATGCCTATGCATATCTTTATAGAATCTCTATAAAGTTCAGGTGTAAAGCATATTATTGGTGAAAATCGCCAATTCTTAGAGCACGCGCTGCTTTGCGCATCGGCAAATGAATCGCCACTGCCATTGTCGCTCATCTGAACGTGCACCGCCGGCCGTCGAAAAAATGCGGACCTTCGCGAACTGAATGTTCGATCACCCCGTGCTGGCATCGCTCGGCATGCTAGTTGCGTTCCGCACCGACCGCTTTTGCTGTTTTTAATTCTTTCTTTGCAAAGCGGTGTTGCGCGCTTGGTGCGCGCTCCTTACTCCTCTTCATTTCAAGGAGCTTGGTATGTTAGACAGGCGGACAAAGTTCGACTTGCGGACCGGTGTGATGTGTGCCGCAATTATTGCGGCTTTCTTTGCGTGCAAATGGGTGTACTCGCAGGGAACGGAATCAACACCTCCTGCCGCGACCGAGAAACCGGCGGCCACGACTCCCGATGCAGCGGCGTCCACTCCAACAACTCCTCCAGAGCCGCAACCCGATCCCTCGGGCTTGGCGACCGGCGATAAGACCTCGGTGGCCGATGCCGGCGGCAACTCGTACGTCGTGGCAGAACCGACCGATAAGACGGATCCCGACTATGCCAAAAAGAAAGCCGATTTCGACGAGTACACGGCCGCAGCCGCCAAAGAACCGCTGACCACGAAACTGGCCGATTCGGTGGGCCATCTGAAAATTGCCACGAATACCTCGTGGACTTTGAACACGGGCTATCTCGTGCTGTTCATGCAGGCGGGGTTTGCTTTGCTCACTTGCGGTCTGGTGCGAAAGAAGAACGCCGCGCATTTGATGATGCTGAATTTTGCGGCCTACGTTTTCGCGTTTCTGGCGTATTGGGCGGTTGGTTTCGCGTTTCAGTGGGGCGGTGTTGGTGGAACCGCCTGGCACCGGCGAACATCGGTGGGGCACCCACGCTGAATTCCTTTTTACTGTCGCATGATAAATGGGGCGGCCTGCTCGGCGGTAAAGGATTTTTCCTCACCGGTCCGGCTTACGATGCCAGTGTAAACACGCTGATGCTATTCGAAGTCGTGTTCATGGAAACCGCAGGCTATATCATCGTCGGCGCAATCTGCGAACGAATCACTTTCGGCGCGTTCCTGTTGTGCGAAATATTCATGGGCGCGATTCTGTATCCGATCTTCGGTTGCTGGACCTGGGGCGGCGGTTGGATGTCGCAATTGGGAAATACAATGGGTTTGGGGCATGGTTATTGCGATTTTGCCGGGTCCACCGTCGTGCACGGCGTTGGCGGATGGGCCGCCATGGCGCTGGCCATCATCTTGGGGCCGCGCTTGGGTAAATACGGGAAGGATGGGAAACCGCGCGCGTTCCCGGCCCATAATATCGTGTTTGTGGTCACCGGCACGTTTATTCTGCTCTTCGGCTGGATGGGCTTTAACCCTGGCTCCACGTTGGGTGCCACCGATTTGCGAATTTCCGGCATCGCCGTGAATACGAACCTTGCAGCTTGTGCTGGATCCGCGGCTGCGCTGGTCTTATGGTACTTCATGTTCGGCAAGCCGGACGTGTCGATGGCCTGTAATGGCATGCTGGCTGGTCTTGTGGCCATTACTGCGCCGTGCGCGTTTGTCAACGCTACGAGTTCCATCATCATCGGGCTCTTGGCCGGCGTGCTGGTCTGCCTGGGTGTGTTGTTCAACGAACGCGTGCTGAAAGTTGACGATCCTTGCGGCGCCATTTCCGTGCACGGCTTTTGCGGCACGCTCGGTGGCATTTGCTTGGGCATCTTCGCCGACGGAACATATGGCTCAGGTTGGAATGGTTCACACTTATTCAAGTTGGCCGATGGAACGTTTAAAACTTTCGCAAACGTTGCGGATGCGCCAAAGGATACTATCGAGAAAGGCGTCACCGGCCTGCTAGGGGGTAACGCCAATCAGTTTGTCTGCCAGCTGTTTGGCGCTGGCATCAATATTGTGTGGGCATTCGGTCTGACATTCATCGTATTCAAAATCGTCAACGCGATTAAGAGCATGCGAGTGTCCGCCGAAGTGGAGACCGAAGGCCTCGACATTCCGGAGTTCGGCGGCCTGGCCTATCCGGAAGACGCTTTAGCTCCCGCGCCTGGCGGAGCGTGACCCGATTCGAATTGCACTTTAAATCAGTTCGGTGCAGCCAGAAATTCGATTGGTAATTCTGGCTACCGCCTGGCCAGAAGGTCCCTTTGACTTGGGCAGGACTTGTTCCTGCCCAAGTCGGGGTTTTTTTGTGCGGTATCGATTGCCGCAGCGAGCCACGGCTGAATCAGTCAGCGTCATCTGTGCTCAGCCTCGCCCACCCGCAAATTCGCCAATCCACCGCTTGACATTTATCTTTAGTCTGTCTATAAATAACCGCATGGGAACGATCATGGGCGATAAATTGCGTGGCCACCTCGAAGCTTTGGTGCTCTCGACGCTTGAGCGTGGAGAGGCTCATGGGCTCGAAATTCTGGAACGGCTTGAATCCGCCGGGTGCGGTTTGCTGCGACTCAAAGAAGGCTCGCTTTATCCGGCGTTGTACCGATTGGAAGCCTCGGGCGAGGTGCAATCGGATTGGGAAACCGAACCGCATGGTCGCCGCGGCGCTCGGCGGAGGATTTACCGGTTAACCGTTAAAGGCAAGAAAGCACTCGCCAAACAGCGCGGCGAATGGAAAACGTTTGTTTCGGTTTTGGAAGGAATTCTCGCCGCTCCGGCGTAAGTTGGCATTAGAAATTCGGAGGACTCGCATGTTCCGTAATTTGACGGATCAAGCACGCAGCGTGATGGCCGTGGCAGAAGCAGAGGCACGGGCCATGAATTACGATTACATTGGCACCGAGCACCTCCTGCTCGCCCTCATCACGGAGAAATCGGGCGTGGTTGCAGATTTGCTGCGAACATTCAACGTAAATGCGGATCGAGTGCGACGCGAAATCGATCGGCTCGTACAGCGCGGGCGCAGCCCGTGACCGCTGCGAAACTGCCGCTAACGCCGTGCGCAAGCGCGTCCTCGAATATGCTGGCGACGAAATCCGATTGATGAACGAACAAGCCGTTGGGCCCGAGCATTTGCTGCTGGGATTGCTCCGTGAGCCCGATGGCGCCGCTGGGCAGGCCCTGCGAAACCTTGGCTTGCAACTCGGCAATTTGGTGCATGAGGTGTTTCGCACTCGAATCGAGCTGATGAAAACGGTGGAGCGCGCCGTCCGCCCGGTGCATGCCGGCACTCCGTGGAAGCGAAAAACACGCGAGGAGTTGCTCGCTCATCTGACGACGATTTACGACGAAGAAAAACAGCGGGCGAGTGACCCTGCAACCGCCATGGCCGCCGCAATTGTGCGGTTCGGCGATCCCGGGGAACTGGCACATGAATTGGAAACTTCGTTATCGACCGCTGAGCGTCGCCAGTACTTCGTTGAGCGCTGGTTCGGTTGGCGTGCGCCTGAATCGGCGGCCCGTTACATGGTCCGCCAGGCAATCCAATCGTTTTCGATCTTAGCCGTCGCCTGCGCCGTAATTGCAGCCGGAACCTTCGCCTTCGCTGGCTTCCACGGCAACATTGGGACGATTGTGCGGGGGCCAATCGCGTTTCTGGTGCTGACGCCGCTGGCCCAATTTCTGCTCGGACTGTTCTATTACAGAATGCGCGATGCGATTCACGGCCCCACATGGGCAAGTAAATCGAAACCGAAAGCCGTCCTGTTTGGCATCCTGATCGGCGTCTCGTTTTTCACTGCGGCATTGGCATTTATTGGGATTGCGACTTGGGACGTTCAGCGCGTCGTCGACGCCCTGCTACCCATCGCTGCTGCATCAATGGTGATTGCCGTTGCCCACTTCGTGTTGGCCCGACGCCGCGGCCCCACGGAAATTGCCGACACGCTCTGGGCGTGCATGAATCTCGACGATGGGTCAGCGCCCGAAACGGCATGAATGCTGGCCCGGGCGGCCGAGTTGCGTCATTCGGTTGACTCGCACAACTTTACTGCGAAGTTTTCAAGATCATCCAGACTTGGTAACTTCTGATGCATGACCGCCATCGACGAAATCGCTCCCGACCTGTTCCGGCTCTCGGTTTACGTTCCGGAATTGGACATGCAGTTCAATCATTTTCTTGTGCGCGACGACGAGCCGCTGCTGTTTCACGCGGGGTTGAAGGCCATGTTTCCCGCCCTGCTCGACGCCGTCGGCAAGCTGATTGATCTCGCCAAACTGCGGTACATCGCTTGGAGTCACTTTGAATCGGACGAATGTGGCGCTCTCAACGATTGGTTGCAACTCGCCCCGCAGGCAGAACCTGTCTGCACCCTGGTCGGCAAGCTTGTGAGTGTCGACGATTTCTCGATCCGCCCCGCGCGCGGCATGACGCCCGAAGATACATTGAACACAGGCAAGTATCGCTACCGGTTCTATCGATCGCCGCATATTCCGCATGGGTGGGACGCAGGCGTGTTGTTCGAAGAGACACGCCAGACGCTGTTTTGTTCCGATCTCTTTCATCACTTCGGCAATGTCGAACCGGTCACCGCGTCCGATCTAATCGAGCCCACGCGCAATGCGATGCAACAATTGCAGCAAGGCCCTTTGGCCGGCTACATGCCTTACACGCGCCAGACCGAAGGCGTCCTGCACTCGCTGGCCGAACTGAAACCCCAGACACTGGCCGTCATGCACGGGTCGTCGTACATTGGCCCGGGCGAACGGCTGCTCAGCGACCTGGCCGGAGTGATCAAGGAAACGTTTGACCAGACTTAACCCTGCGCTGCTGAGCTAGGTCGTTAAGTTTCCAACGGCGGAGACGATGAGTACTCACCCACGCGGATGGAACTGCTGGTGAATTTTCTTCAGCCGCGACGGATCGACGTGGGTGTAAATCTGCGTGGTGCGGATGCTGGCGTGGCCGAGCATTTCTTGCACTTGCCGCAAATCGGCGCCACCCGCTAACAGATGCGTGGCGAAACTGTGCCGCAACGTGTGTGGTCCCATCGATGATGGCGCGCCGGCTCGAAGCGCATACTGCTTCACAAGTTCCCAAATTCGCTCGCGCCGCAACCGACGGCCGCGGCGTGATAGCAGCAACCAACGCGGTGGAACTTGCGATTGCTCCGCAAGCTTGGGACGCTCGTTGCTCAGATATTCTTCCACAGCGTCAATTGCGCGGCGGCCCAATGGCACAAGTCGCTCCTTATCGCCTTTGCCGCGAGCCAGGCAAAATCCCTGCGTTAGATGCACATCGCCTTGTCGCATGTTGGAAACTTCCGAAGCTCGGCAGCCCGTGGCATAAAGCAATTCGAGCAGCGCTCGATCGCGTCGCCAGAGCGGATCGTACGGCTGTGGAGCCTCAATGAGCTTGTCGACGAGCTCTGGTGAAAGCACATTCGGCACGCGCTGCCATAGTTTCTGGCTGCCCAGCAACTCTGCCAGATTTTCTTTCAGCACCGCTTCCAATTGCAGGTAGCGAAAGAAAACCTTGAGCGATACCAGGTGCCGCGCTACGCTCGCCGGCGCTGAGTCCGCGGGCGTTGAGCCAAGCGGGATAATCGGCCAAATCTCGAATGTTGAGGTCCTGAATTTTTCGCTGGCCTAACCAAATTGCAAACTTTGCCAGATCGCGGCGGTACGCCGCCACCGTATTGTCGGACAGATGGCACTCGCTGCGGCTGTAATCGAGGAACATCTCGATCCAGCGTTTGGCTGGATTGCCTGCGGCAATGGGCCGCTTCGCATCAATGCGTCGTTTCGCCGTCGACATTTGCTGTTCCACCATTCAGTCCGACAGTACCGGTCGGACGATCGCGTTTTCAAAGACGCCACTGGAGCGCATCGGCAGTGCAGACTTGCGAATTCAGCACATCGACGTTCGGCCCGTGGTCCCGCGTAAAGCGATCCGTTATGATGGCGGTTTTGACGGCGCATAGCGGTTGTAGCGGCGCCGGCTCTGCGCCCAATGCCCAGGGACTATTGCGGCAATGGTGCCGCACCCCTTGGGATTGGTACCCACAAAGTTCAACACTAAAGACACGATTCTCAAGAATGCCCGCAAGACTATTTCCGCTTGGTACTTTGGCAGAACTCGCACATGGCGAGGAAGGCGAGTTCTTCGCGCTCCTTTCCGGCAAAGAAGAACTGACCACGCGCGACGGCAAGCCGTATTTCAAAGTTACGTTTCGCGATGCCACACGCGAAGTCAATTTCCCGATTTGGAACGATTCCGCCTGGGCTGCCGATTGCCGTACCACGTGGGAGATCGGCAAGTTCTTTAAAATGCGGGCTACATACCGCGAAACGAACTTTGGCCCGCAGCTGGAAATCAAAAAAATTCGCGCGGTGATCGACGGCGATGCGGCCGAGGGCTTTGACCCGTTGATGTGCCAACCAAAATCGCGGTTCGACTCGACGAAAATGTTCGACGAGCTGGTCGCCATCGCCAAGGAGCGCATCACAGAGAAAGAACTGCGCCGGCTAGTGATCGACATTCTGCAAGCCAACCGCGACGAGCTGCTGACACTGCCGGCGGCACGAAAAAATCATCACGCGTATATCGGCGGCTGGCTGGAACACACGTTAAGTGTTACTCGCACGAGTGTGCACCTGGCCGACAAATACGACGATTATTATCCCGACATGCAACCGCGACTCGATAAAGGCGTGCTCGTTGCCGGCGCCATTCTGCACGATATCGGCAAACTGCGCGAGTACGATCACGGCGCCGCCGGCGCTGCATACACCGCCGAAGGCGCGCTCATCGGTCACATGTTGCAGGGCCGCGATATTGTCCGCGAAAAGTTGAGCGAGCGAAATTTACCGCCGGAAACTTTGCTGCGACTCGAGCATATTATCGTAGCGCATCAAGGCCGTCTGGAATCGGGCGCACCAAAAATTCCGATGACGCCCGAGGCGATGATCGTTCACTACGCCGACGACCTGGACGCCAAATATGCGATGCTTTACAGTGCCCTCCGCGATGACAAAACGCCCGGCCCGATGACCTCGAAAAAAAATCAGCTCTACCAGCAGGTGTTCCGAGGGTTGCAGTAATGCCGATTGCGAACCCAGGGCACGTCAATGAAATCTCCGCCGGCTGGCTCGACGAAATCTTGCATAACGGCGGCGCAATTACCGATGCGCATGTCACCGGCGTCGAGTCCACCGTCATCGGCGAAGGCGTCGGATATCTTAGCAGCGTTGCACGGGTCAGGCTGACGTACGATAAGCCCGCAGTCGCGAAAAACGGAGCGCCGGCATCGGTCGTCGTAAAAATCGAACCGGAACGCGAAGAATTTCGGCGCTTAGGGCAAGAGTTTCATGCGTTCGAGCGCGAGATCCGTTTCTATCGCGAAGTTTCCGGGCACGTGCCGGTTCGCTTGCCAAAGATCTATTATACGCTCGCCGAGCCGCCCGAATTTGCCATCGTCATGGAAGATCTGGGGTATTGCACGCCCGGCGATCAACTGGCTGGCATGCACGAACGGCAAGTGCTCACCGCCGCGCGCATCATGGGTCGTCTGCAAGCGCAGTTCTGGAACAACGCGGCACTCCATGAGTTAAATTGGATGCCGAACAGCTGGCAGCTTTGGATGCATTTCAAAGATCACTGGCCCTCGTTTGTGGAGCACTGCCATCAATGGCTCGGTCCTGAGCACATGCTGCTTGGTCGGCGCGTGGCGGAGCATTTCGAGTGGATCATTGATCAAATGAGCGCGGCGCCGCCCACCATCGTGCACTGCGATTTGCGCGAAGATAATTTGCTGTTTGGCCCGCCAAATACGCCGGAAGAAGTGCTAATTGTCGATTGGCAACTCGCGATTCGCGGCATGGGCGCTTACGACATGGCCAGCATCCAGGGCGGGAGCGAACTGGCCGCCGAGCGGCGGGGCCATCCATTCAAAGTGCTCGGCACCTGGCACGAGACGCTCATCGAAAATGGAGTTGCCAATTATTCGTATGACGATGCCCTGCGGCATTTTCGCCTGGCAAATCTCGTTTGCCTGACGCTGCCGGTTTATTTTCATGTGAAAGTGATCAACGGCAGCCTCGCGCGCGGCAAGTTGCTGTGCGAATCGCAAGCACGCCGGCATTTTGGCGCAGCGCTGGAGATCGATGCCGCCAGCGTGTTGCCGAACTAATCTGACAAGGATCGTCAATCGGAATTCATGGCCAGTCAGCGAAAGACATCGCGAAATCGCCCCGCGCTGACCGAAGGACCGATTTGGATCGCGCTGCTGCGACTATCGGTGCCAATCATCCTGGCAAACATCCTGCAAGTCGGCTATCAGCTAACCGATACGTTTTGGGTCGGCCGGATTAGCGCCCAGGCCGTGGCCGCGGTTTCGCTGTCCTTTCCAATCGCTTTCCTGTGCGTCTCGTTGGGCGGCGGATTGCCAGTGGCCGGTACGGTGCTGATTGCGCAATTTCGCGGACGTGGCGATGAAGAGGCGGTGAATCACGTTGCCGCCCAAACGCTGCTGTTGTGTTTCGCGATTTCGCTCGTGTTCGCCATCGGCGGGTTTGCGCTCTCCGGCCCGATCATGAAATTCATGGGCGCTGCCGACGATGTGTATCCCAGCGCCGTGGCCTTTTTGCGCGTCACGTTTCTGGGCTTCATCTTCGTGTTCGGATTCTTTGCGTATCAGGCACTGATGCGCGGCGTCGGCATTGTGTACCCGCCAATGTTCATCGTACTGTTGACGGTGCTGCTCAATTTTCTGCTCGATCCGTTTTTTATCTTCGGATTTGGGCCCGTGCCGGCGATGGGTGTTTCCGGCGCCGCCATGGCCACGCTGTGCACGCAAGCTCTGGCAATGGCCGTCGGATTGTTCTTGCTGCTCCGCGGGACCGCCGGCGTGCATGTGCGCTGGCGCGATTTCAAACCAGATTTCAAATTGCTCTGGACAATCTTGCGCATCGGTGCGCCCTCCAGCATTGAACAGGGTACGCAGGCCATGGGCATGACCATCATGATGATGCTCGTGGCCTCATTCGGCACCGATCCGGTGGCCGCCTACGGCGTCGGCACGCGCGTGCTTAGCTGCGTCATCGTTCCGGCCATGGGTTTATCCATCGCCACGTCGGCGCTTGTCGGTCAGAATATTGGCGCGGGCCGCATCGATCGCGCAGAGCGCACCAATCGCATTAGTTGTCTGATCAGTTTCTCGTCGTTGCTGGGGGCAGGCATCGTGCTGTTTTTTGTCGGCTGGAGACTTTCGGAGTTTCTCATGCCGCAAGGGGGACCTGCCATCGACGAAAGCGCAACTTTCATTCACGTTATTGCACTCAGTTTCGGTTTCATCGGCCTGCAGCAGGTGCTCACCGGAACGCTACGCGGCGCGGGCGATACCATTGCACCCATGGTCATGGCCATCGCCTCGCTGTTCGTCGTCCGATTTCCGCTGGCCTGGATGCTGTCGACGCGCACGTCACTGGGGGCCAACGGCATATGGTGGGCGGTGGCCATTTCAATCGTGGTTTCGGCGGTCATCACCGGCATCTATTTTCTGCGTGGCACTTGGAAAACCCGTCGCTTGCTCGACGAAGTGCAGTTGGAGGACAGCGCCGAACGGCAAATGGCCATGGAAGAAGGTCTGCCGTTCTAGTGCGTAATCGGCTGCGGCAGCATTACGCCGGCCGGTCCGACTCCTCCGGCCTACAAAGCCCCGGCCGGTGCAGAAGTTCGCAATCATCGCCACAGGGTTTTGTGCTTTTATGCAAAGATAATTCGCAACGGGAGTAACAATTTCCGGCACTTTCCGCTTAATACCATAGAGCTAACAAAGATTCGCTGACAACAATTACTGGCGATCTGCCGCTTCAATCAATTGCAGCTGGAATCCGATTAGCACACGGGCCGGTGACAACCACCTGCGAGTTGTCTCCGGCCTTTTTTTTCGTTCAGCGCCAGGCAAGCATCTCTAATCTTTGGGCTCTTTCGGCGATGGACTTTCACTCGGTGCTTTGCCGGATGGATACACCGGCCGCTGAATCGTGCCGCCAGTATTCTCAAGCGGCCCGTGCGCGCCGACTTGCCCGCCCGATGCGGAATCGTCCTGCTGACGTCCGAAAGCGCCGCCATCGGTGAAACCCGGTTCTTGATTCCCGAAAAACCTTCGACGAGCTGTACACCTACGACACGGCCGACCGCCTGGCGACCATGCAGCGCGGCACGCTCAACAGCGGACACACGGGCGTCAGCAGCCAGTCGCTGGAGCAAGACTGGACGCTCGACGCCACCGGCAACTGGAAGGAGTTTGTCGAGGTCGGGAATTTGGATCAGCAGCGCGACCACAACACGGCCAATGAGATCACCAACATCGCGGCCACGCTGGGTCCCACCTGGACCACGCCGGCCTACGATCGGGCGGGCAACAGCACCAGCTTCCCGCAGCCCTTGGCGCATCACCTCCAGCTACACCGCCAAGTACGACGCCTGGAACCGGCTGGTCGAGCTGAAAGACGGCAGCACGAGCGTGGCCACGCTGCGCTACGATGGCCTGGGCCGGCGGACCACCTTCGCCGAGCCGTCGTCCGGCGTGCGGCACTATTATTACTCCGACCAGTGGCAGGTGCTGGAAGAGAACCTGAACGACGCCAAAACGCCCGACCGGCGGTACCTCTGGGGCCTGCGGTACATCGACGACCTGCTGCGCCGCGAGGCCGCCATCCCCAGCTCCAGCAGCAGCTCGCTGGCCTCGCCATCGAGCTCCTCGGTCGCGTTCACCGGCACGCTGTACTCCCTGCAAGACGCCAACTGGAACGTGGTGGCGCTGGTGAACCCGGCCGGTTCGCTGGAGCAGCGCATCGCCTACTCCGCCTACGGCGTCCCGCTGTTCCTCGACGACGCCTTCGACCCCAGCAGCAACCGCTTCGACTGGGAAACCCTGTTCACCGGACAACGGTACGATGCACTCACGGGGCTGTACCTGTACCGCATGCGGTACTACCAGCCGCAGCTGGGGAGGTTTGTGACGAGAGATCCGCTGGAACACATCCAATTGACCAACAGCGATCTGTACATCTATACAGGTGACTCGCCCATTTTCGGAACCGATCCTGACCATCTCCCCTAAAATTGTGCCAGCGGAAGTGAGAGAATCCTGATGGGCCGGAGGCCCGGAAAGGATTCTTTCGTATGAAGCAGCAGCGTCACAGTGTGGAGCAGATCATTGCCAAGTTACGCCGAGCAGACGTTGAGCTGGGCAAAGATCGGAAGGTTCCCGAAGTTTGCAAGATGCTGGAGATCACGGAGCAAACGTACTATCGCTGGCGGCAGAAGTACGGCGGGATGGCGCCGACGATGGCCAAGGAGATGAAAGCTTTGCAGCAGGAGAATGCCCGGTTGAAGAAAGTGGTGGCGAACCAGGCCTTGGACATGGAGATTCTGCGGGAGGCCGCCAAGGGAAACTGGTAAGCCCCGAACGGCGCAGACGGATGGTCGCCGAAGTCCGTCGTCGTTTGGGGCCAGATCAGAGTTTCCGAACGCAGAGCTTGCCGGGTGCTGGGTCAACCACGGGGCACGCAACGCTATCAAGCTTGTCGCTCGGCTGACGAGCCGTCGCTGCTCGGAGCCATGCGTCAGCTGGCTGGACAACGTCCCCGTTTCGGTTGTCCCCGGATTCATGAACTTTTGTTAGCCCAAGGGTGGGATGTGAACCATAAACGAATCCATCGACTGTGGAAGCAGGAGCAGATGCAAGTGCCCAGAAGGCAGCAGCGTCGACGCCGTTTGCCTGGTAGCAGTGAGAACAGCTGTATTCGGCACCGAGTCAGAACGGATCAATCACGTGTGGTCATACGACTTCCTGGTCGATCGCACCGAGGATGGCCGCCAGTTGAAGCTGTTGGCCGTGATCGACGAGTACACCCGAGAGTGTTTGGCCTTGGAGGTATCCCGTTCCTTCACCGCCGAGCAGCGTGATCGAGAATTTGCAGTATTTGTTTGCGGTGCGTGATCGGCCGGAACATTTACGCAGTGACAATGGACCAGAGTTCGTGGCTCGGGCCGTGCGCCGGTGGCTCGATCAGGCGGCGGTGAAGACTTTGTTTATCGCCAAGGGCAGTCCTTGGGAAAACGGTTACGTAGAGAGTTTTAACGGCAAGCTCCGCGATGAGCTGTTGAACCGGGAAGTATTCCTGAGCTTAGATGATGCGCGATGGGTGATTGACCGTTGGCGCTTGGACTACAATCATCGCCGGATTCATAGTGCGTTGGATTACCAGACCCCCGCGGCATTCGCCGCCGCGTGTGCTGCTTTCGCTACGGCTACATTCATAATATACCTTACTTCCCGCCTTATCATTCAGACTCAACGCGCGCTGCGGCAACGCATGCAGAGGCCGCGTTAGCGAGGCATCTCTGTAAGAGTGTTTTGGCGGGTTGCAGAGCAACGCCGACGCTGCACGAGCACGGCTGGTCCGGGCGGCGGATCGCGGCGGAACTGGAGGTGAATCCAAAAGTACAACTGTGGATAGATGCAAATTCCCCAGGCATCGATCCGATTAAAAACTTCTGTCGCAAAGGGGGGAAATATTTGGGCGTAGTTTCCTGCTTCTCCCCCGATTATTTTGAGCAAATTAAAGAAGATCAGCGAATCCCGAATTTTCCTCGCTGGGAGAACCTCCTTCGCTTTGAGAATGCTTACGACTCTATGAAAAACGCACTTATTGCGGCAGCTAACTTTGGTGAATCGCTATGCAGACTTCGAAAACTCTTTAAGAATGGCGAAGAGCAGGAGGACTACGATTGCGGCAAGCGACTTCGTCGTTGTGACACAGTCACTATAACTGTCACCTGTGACGATACAATGAGCAAGCTCTTGACCACTGGACAAAACCCAGACAATGGTACTGTCATATTCCGACCTAATGATCGAGCCAAGGGAATTTGCAACACGAACATAAGTATTGACTGCAATGTTAACTCGCCATCTTGGAAACCACCCAGGCCATTTTTGACAGCGTGATTTCTGCAACGGACAGAAAAGATGATTTTACTTTTGTTCCGCTTTAGTGTGCGTCATCTCTTTTTGTCACTCATCGTAATCGCTCTCCCATGTGGTTACGTCAGTTGGCAACGCTCTTGCCTAGTGGCCGAACAATCAGCCGCAGCTCAGCTGATAAAGGATTATCACGCGTCTTTGTCCGCTAGCACAATCAACGCGGATATATATGATAGGCCCGAGTGGACAATCCACAACGCCAGCAAGGGAATGCTCTATGCGCCTGTTACGAGCGTCTTTCTAGTTGATCAACATCTCGATACAGCAGCTTGCAGACTATACGGTCGTGGATGCGGCGGCTGCTGCGTGTGCTTTTGCTTTTCCTCCGCCATGGTTGCACCTCTTCTCTTCGCTTCGCCCCCGACGAGATAACCGCAAACCACGTGCCCGGCGGATTCCACTGTCCTCGCAGCTTGCGCGGACCACCAATCCTGAAAATCGGAATCTGCGTGCAAAAAAGTTTGTAACGCCACCAGTTTTCCGCCGCTGAAACCCGTACCCCGCCCACACCGGCAGGTATGCCGGCCATTCCTCAAAATCAAACGGACTCAGTCATGCGTCGATTCTTTGGTGCCGCTGTGAAAGCCACTCGTCTGAATCGTGCCCACACGCGACGATTAGCCGTCGAAATGCTGGAAGATCGCCGCTGCAAAAGCGTCAGCCCGATCCTTGTCGGGCCCATCGACCGCGTGCCGGTCTCGGGCGTCTTTGAGCCACCGCCACCCCAGGCGGAAGGCAGCATCAGCTTCAACCCTGCAAACGGCGTGGTAACTGTTCAAGGCACAGACAATCACGACGACTCAGTAAAAGTTTACATCAATCACCGCGCCGGCAACGGAGCTGGCAACTTGCCAGACTTGCTCACCGTGCAGCTGAGCAACATCAACACGCCGCAAGTTCGGGCCTTTGATCCAGGGATGGTGACTCAAATTATTTTTCTCGGATATTCGGGCAACGACACGTTCGATAACCGTAGTGCGATCGGCACCTATGTCGATGGCGGCATTGGCAACGATATTATCCTCGGTGGTATCGGAGACGACATTCTTTACGGCAACGACGGCGACGATTACATCGATGGCCGCGCAGGCAACGATACCGTCGTCGGCGGCAATGGGCACGACGCCGTGTTTGGCGACGATGGCAACGACTACGTTTACGGCGGCGCCGGTGACGATAAATTATTCGGCGGCAACGGCGTCGATCGGCTGTTTGGCGAAGCCGGCAACGATCGGCTGTACGGTGGCGCTGCGACCGACGTGCTGACCGACTCCGAAGGCACAAACACGAAATACACCGATTACGGGCCAGACAATACCGTCTCAGCGAGCGGCTACCAGGCCTTCGACTTTTTCGATCATTACTTGAAAGATGCCGACGTGCGATCGTTGGCTCGGCTCGAATTCAAGGACGGCGTGCTCAATCGCAACGACATGTTGAATCTCTACACGCAGATTGCGACCGACGGCGTATTTAGTGTCATTCCAAATATTGGCACCGTCAGCGCCAACGAACTGTCGGATCTGAAAGCGCTCGTCGCTGGAACCAAAATCAACTTTCAAACCGATACCCGGTTCTTCGCCACGAAAATTGCCAACGGCGATGCCGCGAATGCCATTATCAAGGTGCGGCACTCGGAAATCTGGCCGTTGGTAGCGCCGATCGCTTGAACAAGCTTGTCGACAAATGGTTCAAGGGTGGCGACGTACCCCTCGCACAAGACAATTCACTGCACACGCTTCGCTATGAAACGGTCAGCGGTAGTCTGTTTGTGAATGGCGCTAGCTTTAGCGACATCGACCAAGGCGATGGCATCAACGACTGTTACTTCCTGGCGGCGCTGGGCAACACCGCGCTGCATTCGCCCTCGACCATTCAGAATATGTTTGCCGACAACGGCGACGGCACTTGGACGGTTCGATTCTACAACGGCGGCGTCGCCAACTACGTCACCGTCAATCGCCAGTTGCCAGTGTTTGGTCTGGGATTTGGATCCGCCTGGGCAGCCGGATTTGGCGTCCACTACGACGAGTATGGCATGATGTTCCAAAACAATTTTACCGACCCGAAAAATGAGCTGTGGGTTGCCTTGGCCGAGAAAGCCTATGTGCAGGCCAACGAGTCGGGTTGGACGGGCCAGGATGGCACGAACTCTTACCATGGCATCGACCTGGGGCAGGCCACGATTGCGATGAAGCAGGTCAGTGGCAAATCGTTTTCTGTGCACAAATTCAGCAAATTCCCAGCAACAACTCCCACCGAGATGATCAATGCCATCAGCCGAGGACATGCTGTCGTTCTTTCAACGCTCGATAGTGCGCCCAATCCTCGATTGACCCCGAATCACGACTACATCGTGTTGGGCTACAACTCGGTGACGAAAATGTTTCAAGTTTACAATCCGCACGGTTTGTGGAATCACGACGGCCCCCAAAGCTCAAATCAGACGCCCTATGTGGAAATGGATTGGGGCGCGATCCTGAATAATTGCGAAGGCTGGCAGAACGTGCTGCTTTAATGAGAATCATCCGAGCCGCAATTGCTTAGGTGAGCGAAGTAGACTGTCGGAACCACGCGCGTAAAAAAGCGGAAAACCTGCAAACCGGCGGGCTGGGAGAAGGCTTGGAGCGCATCAACCGTCGGAATTCAACCTTCTTGAGTCCGACTCTCTACTGGAGCGGTCGGTGAGTTGTGGCAAGCGTGTTCATTCTCATTATTGCCCGCTCTGTGCCTCCTTGATGAAAAGATCCGTTCGCCGAATTGTCAGATCGTCCAACTGCGACCGGTCTCCTTCGCGGTGATTTCAATCACTGGGCGCGGTTGGCCGGCGATGAGGCGGAAGCGAATTGGCAGGACGGCGCTGTCGATGGCGCCGGCATCACCGGGCGCGAGGGTTTGCACAATAGCGAGCTTCCCGTTTTCGAGCCGGTAAAGTTCCAATCGCCAAGGATCGCGATCGACGATCAGCAGTTCGCGCGTACCAACCTGGCTGTAAAAACCGATTTTTTCGCGCGTCTTATCGTAGGGGCTCACGATCTCCACGAGAAAATCCGGCGGACCTGACCAGAAAGCATTGTGACATACGGCAGGCGAATCATTCAGGAACACGGCGAGATCCGGCACTCGGTAGTTGTGTTCCCAGTCCGCTGGATCACTGGCCAGATTGATCCCCAGTCGGACCAATCCGCGGCCCGGGTCTTCGACTGCGTCTAAGAATGGCCGAGCTAATCGCGTTGCCAATTGTTGATGCTCATCGTTCGGCGCCGGTGCCATCACATAAACTCCTTCCCAAACTTCGTCGAATTTGTCCTGCCCTCGCGCATGGCGCTCCGCCTGTAACCGCTCCGACTGCCGCGGATCGAGAATGAGAGTTGCCATGCGCGTGAAATTGTCAGGAGTTTACCGACCACGGGCGCTGTTTCAAGTATACCAGATTCCCCAGCCGGCGGTTTATCATACGCATATGCTGCAGCCCCACTGTACAGTGCCGAAACCCAGCTGCCGCTGGCAATGGCCCGCAAGCAACGCCTGCGGGAATATGCGAGCTACAGAACTCGCTACTGACCGCAACGATTACCGGACGCTGACTAAGATTTGCGGTCTGGGATTCTATTGACCAGCTGCGTGCGCTTTCCGTGAAAACGAGCTAAATCGGCACGACAGTGCACTCCTTTGGCGATTTCTCTCCAAAAACTAGGTGTCCATTTCTTGAACGTTATCAGCATTTCTCGCATGGCCCAAATTTGCTATTGACTCGGGAGCGTGTGTACAGTACTATGCATATGGAACGTGTGAGTTCCTGGATTGTCCTTTGCCAACTTGAAACTTAACTTGGCTTCCGGCGACGCTGGCAACGGGTCGGAAGCCTCGGGATGATTTGCGCGGCGGACGATGGCCGTACATCAGACACCGCGCCGAGGCCTGGCAGGAGGAATCTTCTATATGCGAAAAAACAGTGGCAAAGATGCGGCGATTTCGAGATAGTTTATCAGCCAAGAGAGGAGGGCATGAAATAACTGTGAAATAACTGGGGTCAGAAAACACAAAAACGCCATGACATCGGAAAAAGCGCGCTGCAGTTATTTCACTTGAAAATTAGAATTCGTGCCGGAGACGAAAATGTGCGTTGAAACGCTCGAGAAAAACAACAGAAGTGGTTGCGAGAATTTCACTGGGGCCTATCGACGTGTGGTTTTCTGCGAGGAATTAGGAGAAATCGCAAATCGGGTGATTGAAATTATTATCGGCGCGGATCAATCGGCGATACTGTGTAGTTTATTGACCGATTCCATTCCGCCTCACATTTGAAAGGGGCTGGGTTACAATGAACGCCATGACCAAACAACTTTCGCATTTCGACGACGAAGGCGCCAGCCGGATGGTCGATGTCGGCGACAAGCCGGTCACCAAGCGGATGGCTCGGGCGAGCGGCTTGGTGCGGATGAAGGCCGAAACGTTAAAGCTGATCCGCGACCGGCAGTTGGCAAAAGGCGATGTGCTCGAGGTTGGTCGCCTGGCTGGCATCATGGCCGCGAAACGTACAGCCGAACTTATCCCGCTGTGTCATCCGCTCCCGCTCGATTCGGTTCAAGTGTCGTTCAGCTTACCTGATGAAGCCACAATTCGCGTTGAAGCCGAGGTCCATTGCACTGGAAAAACCGGCGTGGAAATGGAGGCACTAACCGCTGTCAGCGCAACAGCTTTGACCATCTACGACATGTGCAAAAGCGCCGAGCGTGGGATTGTAATTGACCGCATTCAATTGGAGGAAAAAAGCGGAGGGCGGAGTGGTGTTTGGCAAGCAGGGCAAACGGCGCCGCAATAGACCGACGTTTTGCGAGAACCGAATTGGTCGAGGTCGGATTAATAGATTCCACATCGGCATTCGTTTTGCTCGTCGATGCCCACTGAAATTGAAGAGAGAGGAGATGGAGAGGCAATTCGATACCCGCGAATCTGTGAGCAGTGATTTCACGCCCGCAAAACTGCCGGCCGAATGTCCGACGCAGCTAGTGGTGGTTGGTGTTGGCGCATCGGCGGGCGGATTGGAAGCGCTGGAAACGTTCTTCGCTCATGCACCACTGGACGCTGGCGTGGCGTACGTGGTCATCCAGCATCTATCGCCGGACTTTAAGAGCTTGATGGACGAGCTGCTCTCGCGGCACACGAAGCTGGCGATTCATCGCGTTGAAGACGGCATGGAAGTTGCGCCAAACGCGATTTATCTGATTCCGCCGAAAAAGGAAATGAGCATCTCCGGCGGCAAGCTGTTGCTCACCGATAAGGATCCGACGCAAAGCTTGTCGATGCCAATCGACACCTTTTTCCGTTCGCTTGCCCAAGACTGCGGCACCTGCGGCGTGGGCATCATCCTATCTGGCACCGGCAGCGATGGCTCGCGCGGAATAGTGGATATCCATGAGGCGGGCGGTCTGGTCATGGCGCAAGACGCAGACACCGCGAAATTCGATGGCATGCCCAAGAGTGCAATTGAGACGGGCATAGTCGATTTGGTGCTGCCGCCGCAGCGAATGCCGGAGGCTCTGGCTCGGTATGTGAAGCGGTCAGCGCCAATCGATGGCGAACCGGAAAGGGCGCCGGCTTCGGATGCTGACGGGATGCAAACAATTTTCAAATTGTTGCGTGATGAATCTGGCATCGATTTTTCCCACTATAAGCCTTCCACGGTTGAGCGCCGCGTGGAGCGGCGATTGCTGATTACGCAAGCGCCGGATTTCGCCTCCTATGTTCGCCAGCTGGGGCAAGACCGCGGCGAGTTGAGCGCCCTTTACAAAGATTTGCTGATTGGTGTTACGCGATTCTTCCGCGATCCGGAAGCGTTCCGATTTCTCGAACAGAACGTGCTACCGCAAATAATCGCGCGGGCAAAAGAAGGCCAAGAACTGCGAATTTGGGTGGCCGGTTGTGCGACTGGCGAAGAAGCCTATTCTTTGGCGATCTTGTTGCATGAGGCGATGGCCACCGCCAAACGTTTTGTGCCGCTGAAGATTTTCGCCACCGATGTGCATCGGACATCGCTGGAATTCGCCAGTGCCGGCATCTATTCGCTGGAAAACATTGCCGATGTCTCGCCGGAGCGGATGCAGCGTTACTTCCAACGGCAGAACGATCGTTATCATGTGAACGCAGAGTTGCGGAAGATGATCGTTTTCGCCCCGCATAATGTCATTCGCGATGCACCATTCACGCGGCTCGATATGGTGCTGTGCCGCAACTTGCTGATTTATTTTCAGCCTGCGGCGCAAAAAAAAGTCATTGGCCTGTTTCACTTTGGACTGAAGGCGGACGGGGTTTTATGCCTGGGACCGAGTGAGACGCCGGGCGAGCTCGCTGACGAGTTTGAAACGCTGAATGCACATTGGCGCATTTATCGGAAGCGGCGCGACATCCGACTACCGCCCGATTTGCGTGTGCCGCATGCACCCGGTTTTCCCTTGTCGCGCTTGCCGATGGGCGGGACGCTTTCCGCGCCAGCGATGCCGCAACCGGGGCTGGTGCGCGTCGTACGACACGTTGCTCGATGAATACATGCCGCCGGGGTTCATCTTGAACGATCGGCGCGAGGTGGTGCACGCCTTTGGCGGCGCGAGCCGGTTTCTAAAATATCGCGATGGTCGGCCCAGCTCCGATGTGCTGGAGCTGCTCGAAAACGACTTAAAAATGGCGCTCGCTGGTGCACTGCATCGCGCTTCAACCAGCAGCGATCCGGTGCGTTATACCGGCGTGCGAATCAATACTTCGCAAGGACAAGAAGAAATCTCCGTAACCGTACGGCAGGTCGCCGGCCGGAATAATGAGAATCAGCACCTGATCGTGCTATTGGAAAGCGCGGTCCGTCCGCCGCAAAGTAAAACTGACGAAGAGACGTATCATTTGGGCCAGGTTTCGCGAGAGCAGCTCAGCTCACTTGAAGCCGAGCTCCAATACACGCGCGAGAATTTGCAGGCAACGCTGGAAGAAATGGAGACCAGCAACGAAGAGTTGCAGGCCACGAACGAGGAATTGATTGCGTCGAACGAAGAACTGCAAAGCACGAACGAGGAATTACACTCGGTCAACGAAGAGCTGTACACGGTCAACGCGGAGTACCAGCGGAAGATTGTCGAGCTGACCGAGATGACCGACGATCTGAACAATCTCTTCCAAAATTTGGAGGAAGGCGTCGCGTTTTTGGATCGCGATCTGTGTGTGCGGAAATTCACTCCGCAAATGGCGCGCGTCTTCCAATTTTTGCCGCAAGATGTTGGGCGGCGAATCGACACCTTTGCTCACAACATCCTATACGACGGTTTAATCGACGACCTGCGCCGCGTGATGACCGATTACAGCGGCACGGAGCGCGAAGTTCGCGATCGCCAAGGCAACACGTATCTGCTGCGAATTACACCCTATCGAAACGCGCACCCGAGTGGAAGGCGTGGTGCTCAAGCTGCTGGAAGTCACGACGCTGAAACAGAGCGAGAAACGAGTCCGGCTGCTTTCGAAGGTGTTTATGGATGGCGCCGATCCAATTATTATCGAAGATCTTTCAGGCATTGTATTGGATCTCAACGGCGAAGCGGAACGAGCTTATGGTTGGACGCGCGACGAGCTCATTGGACGCAAGGCCGAACTGCTCGAGCCGCAATCGACCCGCGCTCAGGCCAATGAATTGCGGCGACAATGCCTGGCAAACGTGCAGATTAGAAACGTTGAAACGCAACGATTGACAAAATCTGGCGATTCGCAACCGGTCCTGAAATCGCTTTCGCTGCTGACAGACGACGCGAACAATCCGATTGGAATTGCCTCGATTGCAAAAAATATCGGGATCCTCAAAGCGGCGCAGGACGAAAGCCATCGTTTTGCAGCCGAACTGAAGGTCGCTAACCGAGACCTGCAGCAATCGGTGGAAAAACTGCGAACGGCGGAAGAAGCGGCGCAGGAAGCCGTCCGCCGACGCGACCAATTCCTGGCAATTCTATCGCACGAGTTGCGCAATCCGCTGTCGGCCATTCTGACGGCGACACATTTGCTGGCACATGGCGAGGCCGATCTTTCGACGCAGCAAGAAGCGAGTTCGATCATTCGACGGCAATCAGAGCAAATGGCCCGCTTGCTCGACGATTTGCTCGATGTCGCTCGAGTCACGGAGGGGAAGATCAAATTGGATCGGCAGCCAATTAATCTCGGCGAGCTTGTGCCCGAGGTGCAACAGGCGGTGCGATCGGCAATGGATTCGCGCGGCCATCATTTCCAAGTGGATGTGGCGCACTCCGAGTTGTGGGTGCAGGCCGATCGGACCCGTTTGATTCAGATTCAAACGAATCTACTCACGAATGCGGCCAAATACACGCCGCCGGGAGGCCGAATTTGTTTAAGTTTGGATCACGAAGGCGACGAAGCGGTGATCCGCGTGAGCGACACTGGTATGGGGATTCCGCGACCCATGCTCAACCGGGTGTTCGAGCTGTTTGTGCAGGCGGACGACACGTTGCATCGCTCCGATGGCGGCATGGGCGTGGGATTGACCTTGGTGAATTCGCTGGTGGCCATGCATGGCGGTTCAGTGGCCGCGCACAGCGAGGGGGTCGGCAAAGGCAGCGAGTTCGTGGTCCGCCTGCCCATTACCGCGCAGTCGCTTGACTGACGCGCCAATTGCACGGCCGGGCAAAATCGTTTCCCCACTGCGGATTCTGATCATTGAAGACAACAACGACAGTCGGGAAATGCTTTCCCATTTGTTGAAACTGGATCATCACCAGATTGCAGCAGCTGCGGATGGACTGGCTGGGTTGAGTTTTCTGGAACAAGAGAATTTCGATGTGGCGCTGGTCGACGTCGGCTTGCCGGGGCTCGATGGCTTCGAAGTTGCTCGGCGAGCTCGCAAGCTTCCGCACCAAGAAGCACTGCTGATTGTCGCGCTGACTGGATATGGTCGGCCTGAAGATCGCAGAGCGGTGCAGGAGGCGGGATTCGATTTGCACGTCGTAAAGCCGTTCAAACTCGCCGACTTACAAGCTGCGTTGTTGCATGCCGGCGATAAAATAAAG
The DNA here is from genome assembly GCA_963773875.1 of Pirellulales bacterium. Taxonomy (GTDB): domain Bacteria; phylum Planctomycetota; class Planctomycetia; order Pirellulales; family JADZDJ01; genus CAVTYH01. The sequence goes on along the minus strand of CAVZCV010000020.1, from coordinate 294,066 downwards.
AGGCAGACGCACTTAAAATCCCGTCATAAAACGGACGGCAACTCAAAAGAATTGTCGTTGGGAATGAAGCAGGTTGCGGATTGAGCGAGGTCGGCCTGAACAAGGTCTAGAGGCCAGGCATTATTTAGGCATCCGCTTCGCTTCCGCGAGAATTGGCTGCAGTTCCTGGACAAAGTCGCGAACGTCTTTGAATTCCCGATAGACACTAGCAAAGCGGACGAAGGCGACCTGATCCAGCTCGCGAAGTTTTTGCATCAGCAAATTGCCGAGGTATTGACTTTGGACCTCAGTATCGAAATTGGCGTAGGCATCGTCTTCGACGGCGGAGACAATCGATTCTATTTGCTCGTTGCTGACCGGCCGCTTCCAGCAAGCCTTTTGCATGCCGGCTTTGATTTTTTCGCGACTGAACGGTTCTCGTACTCCGTCTTTCTTAACGACGTTTAGCACCGGTTCTTCAACGCGTTCGTAGGTCGTAAATCGCCGGCCGCAATGCACGCATTCGCGCCGCCGGCGAACAGCGAAGCCGTCTTGTCCGGTACGGGAGTCGATTACTTTATCGTTATCAACACGGCAGTAAGGGCAACGCATGGATCTACTATACAGAGAACCGCCGCCATGTTGAACCGTTTCAACAACCAAGTGCTCAAACTCGTGAATGCATTGGAGCCTTTGGCATCACTTGCTCGGCCCATATAATCAGCCTGAAACTTACATAGGAACAAGTCATGCAATGTACCCAATGCGGCCGTGAATTCCCGAACGATGCAGCCTTTTGCCCGTACTGTGGCGAGCGAGTTGCCGCAACACTTCGTTCCGGCGGTGCTAGCGTCGCGCCTGCCAATGCCGAACAACCCAGTGCCAGTGCCGCCGAAATTCCGTCTCATCCATCTGTTGCCGCCGAAAAGTTGAAGCAAGAGCCGACTCGATTTGGCAGTAAGGATCCGACGGAGGAAGAACTTTGGAACGGGGCGTATTCGCCTAAAGCGCTGCTTGGCCCGTTCATCCTCGTCGATCTCATCGTTGCAGCCGCTTTAGTTGGCGTTGCGTTGTACTGGAACCAGCCGAGCGGCTGGATCGCATTTGCCGCGGGAAGCGCGCTTGTCTACTTTGCGCTGGCAATTACGGTTTTGTATCGGCGCATAACAGTGCATTACCGCTTAACTCGGTTTCGATTGTTTCACGAGCGCGGAGTCTTGAGCCGGGTAATCGATCGGATTGAGACGATCGATATCGATGATGTAACCGTGCGGCAAGGCCCTATCGAGCGTATGCTCGGGATTGGCACCATTGCAATCGCCTCGACCGATCGCACCGAACCGATGCTTTACATGCGGGGCATCGACCATGTAACGGCGGTTGCCGATCTGATCGATTCCACTCGCAGGGCGGAAAGACAGCGGCGGGGACTGCACCTCGAGGCCACCTAAAAACCCCGCCTCAGCCATTAAGGCTGATTATTAGTAAGGTCAGCTGGCGGCTGCTGCCCGTTGCTGGGAGCTGCGTTGGCACCGTCCGTTGGCAATTGAGCGGCTGCCGATTTGGTGTCGCTGGTTATTCGCGGCGTTGCTGTCCAGTCGCGACGCTGCCGCGAACTGGGAATACTCATGGCCTTGCGGTACTTGGTGACGGTTCGTCTGGCGACGGTCAAGCCATGTTTGCCAAGCTCGGTCACAAGGTCGTCGTCAGAAAGAGGATTGCTCTTGTCTTCTTTATCGATGATTTCCTGAAGTTTCATCCGCACGGTGTCCCAAGCCACTTCCTCACCCGCAGCGCTTACGGTACCGCCGACGAAAAACCGCTTGAGTGGAAAGATCCCTCGCGGAGTTTGAATCCATTTGTCGTCTACTGCGCGACTGACCGTGGTGACGTGGACGTGGACCTTATCGGCAATCTGCTGCATTTTGAGGGGTTCGATGAATTCCGGCCCCTTGCTCAAAAACTGCGTTTGATGGTCGACGATGGCTTGCGCCACTTTCGTCAGTGTGTTGCGGCGTTGTTCGATGGATTCGATCAGCCACTGGGCGGCATTAATTTTGCGCTTGATATACTCGCGCGTTTTATCGTCCGTTTCACCGCTCATTAGCAGCTTGCGATAGTACGGGCTGATGAACAAATTTGGCGTTCGCCCGTCTTCCAGCCGTACTTTATATTTTCCGCCTTCGAGCAACTCGACAAACACATCTGGCTGAACAGGCTGTACGTACGTGGGAGTGAACGAAGCGCCGGGCTTGGGATTTAAATGGCGCAAGTGTTCCAGCGATTCCTTGATGAGCTCCAGGGAATAACCAGTTTTGCGCTCAATTTGCGGCAGCCGGTTGTGCTCCAGATCTTCCAAATGATTTGAGATCAGCGTCTTTAGCTGCTCGAAGTATTCCATTGCCGGAGAAAGCTGAAGCAGCAGACACTCCTTCAAGTCGCGCGCTCCCACACCGGGTGGATCAAGTTTCTGCACGATCGCTAGCGCACGCTTGGCAATTTCCAATTGCCCGGCTGGAGCATCCGGATCCAGCAAATCTTCGAGCTGGCCCTGCAAATAACCGTTGGCATCGAGGTTATAAATAATCCGATCGCACATCTGTCGAACAGCGGGTTCGACTTCAAACCAACTGAGTTGATGATGCAAATAATCATTCAGCGATTCAGGTCGATCGATGGCATTGGCCATCGCATCGTGCTTGCGTTCCCCTTCTTCTTCAAGTCGGGTCGCCGAGGGGCGGCTGCGCTCTTCGAAGTGGTCTGGCCACTCCTCGTCCATCTGCAGCAGTCGCTCAAAGTCGTCCTCATTATTTTTCTTTTCATCGACGACAAGCTCTCGCTCTTCAACTGTGGGAGCGTCGGGGTTAACTTGCTCCGCGGTTTCGTCGTCCGGCAGATCTGGATCTAGTTCCTGAACTTCGAGCGTCTCGTTTTCCTGGATTTCCTGCTCGATGCGTTCCTCCAAAGCGAGGATCGGCAATTGCAGGATCTCCATCGATTGAATCATGCGCGGCGCCAGAATCTGCTTCTGGACCATTCGCATTTCTTGGCCAAACGAAAGACGCATAGCAATATTCAGGTTTCTTGTGCCTAGTGCCTGATTGTTTCGTGGCTGATACGCCGTTGGCTTTCAATCAATCGAGGATGCGATCTCGGACGCACCACCAACCAGTAACTCTACCATGTTTCTTCAGAATTTTTGCCTTCCGGACAGCGCGTCCGTCAAAATTTCTTTATTTGCGAATTCGAGTACGCTGCCGGTGGTGATTCCCCGGGCAAGTCTGGTGATTTCTACCGGCAGGCCGTCCAGTTGGTGGGAAATGAACAGCGCAGTACCATCGCCCTCCAGGGTCGGATTTGTCGCCATAATTACTTCCTCAAATTGAGCACCTTGAACACGGCTTACGAGCGATTCGATCGTCAGCTGCTCAGGTCCCACGCCCTCTAACGGCGCAATTCTACCGAGCAGGACGTGATACAGTCCGTTGTAAGTGCCAGCTTGTTCCAGCGCATTCAAGTCTCGTGGCTGCTCAACGACGCACAAAATGGTTCGATCACGTTTCGGATCGCGGCAAATTTCACATTCATCGGTTTCCGATAGGTTGAAGCACGTTTTGCAGTAGCGAACATTTTCTTTGACATCGCGAATTGCATCGGCCAGTGCTAGCGCATCCACCCTCGCAGCACGAAGGAGGTGGTAAGTAATTCGCTCCGCGCTCTTTCGCCCGATGCCCGGCAATTTCGCCAATTGATCGATCAGTTTGCTTACGGATTCGGTTATCAAGGATTTTGATGGTTGTCAGTTGTCAGTCCGCCTCGACGGCACATATTTGCGGTTACCCGCGTTGCGAGTGAATCGAGTCACATTTCTAAATCATCACTGTTGGAATTCGTGCCGGGAATTGCACCGCCAAGTGCTTCTTTAATTCCTGGAATATCAATGCCACCTGTCAGACCGCGCAGGGCTTCAGCATGCAATTCCTTCGATTTGGCGATCGCTGCATTGACGGCCCCTGGAACTAGATCTTCGATGAGTTCGCGATCTTTTCTCTCAATGAGTGCAGGATCGATCGACACGCGGAGAAGCTGGCCCAAGCCATCCACTTCAGCTTCGACCATTCCGCCGGCCGCCGTTCCTGTGACTCGTTTTGCGCAAATCGTCATTAACCGCCTGAATGCGGCTACCAACCTGTTGCGCCTGCTTCAAAAGTGAGGCGAGATTTGAGATTCCTTTGAACACGCGAAACACTCCTTGTGGCTTGCCATATTGGCGAGCCGTTGGTTGAGCATTGAGCAAACGGCAATTTCGACGGTCCGCCGATACGCCACAATTGTCGCCCTCTCAACCTTTTATCTGCTCCGCCTCCTCGAAACGCTGCGCGGTAGCGTCGAATAGTTCCATCGCTTTCCGGACATATGGCCGATTGCAAACTTCCTGCATCTTCTGCCGGTGCGAGACTGGCCTCGCGATATCGGTTTCCGCCGTTTGTTCGCTATCGGTCTGAAACGACAACTGAATCGGTTCACCTAAGCTTTGCGAAATTAGCTCTGCTAATCGCTTCGTCAACTCCGGTCTTTCGCAAAATACTCTACAAGAATTATACTTTAGAGGAAATGTCACGACCAGTTGAGCTGGCGCACGAATTGCTGCTCCGCTGGCTTGGCGAGCCATATCGCCGCCTAAACCACCCAGTTGGTCGGCGGCTTGATGCCAAGCCGAAATTGCATCGGCCTCAGTCCAATTCCGAGACTCGCTGAGAGTGTGCGCCAAGTTGGCTGGATATTTATCAACTTGGACGTTTTCGGAGCATTCAGTCGCCGCGTGCCCGTTCGTGTGCCGATGTTCAGCGAACTTGGTGGGCGATATCTCGAATTTTCCCGCTTCTCCGCCCGCGACATGGGTTGCAACACTCCCGGCAGAATTATCGAACTTTTTTTTTGCAGCCGCAGTTGCGACTGAAGGCGGCGCCGGCGCATTTGTCGCAGGCACGCCATCCCGCAGCTGAGATATGACTTTCGGAAGGGACTCTAGGTCCTCCAAGCGGCAAATGCGGACAATCGCCAGTTCTGCGACAGTGCGCGGATGCGTCAGATATTTCAGCCTTGATATTGTTTGATCCAGAATCTGCAGCGCGGCCAGAATTGTTTCCAATCCGAGGCGCTGCGCCGCATGCTGAACAGCCGGCTGTTGAGTTGCTGTTACGTGTAATAGTGCATTAGCACTGCTTCCGACGGCACACGCCATTAAATCGCGGAAGTAACCGAGTAGTTGATCGAGCAATTGCCCAACATCGACGCCTTGCGCAATTGCTTGATCCAGAGCGGCGAGCGCGGCCGCAGCATCGCGCGCAATTATATGTTCCGCAAGCTGAGTTATGCGTTCAGCGCCGGCAGTTCCCAGCAAAGCATGAACATCGGCAACTCCGATCTTTCGTGAACCGAACGAAAGCAATTGTTCAAGCAACGATTGACTGTCGCCATCGAGCCCGCGGCACGTCGCGCGAGGATCTCCAAAGCTTCGGGCTCAGCGTTGACGCCTTCGCCTTCAACGATTTGTTGCAGCCTGGCAATAATCTGGTTGGTCTGAATACCGGCAAAATCGAATCGCTGGCAGCGCGATAAGATTGTGATCGGAATCTTTTCCGGCTCGGTTGTGCAAAAAATGAACTTTACGTGCTCCGGCGGCTCTTCGAGCGTCTTAAGAAGCGCGTTGAACGCTTCCTTTGTTAGCATGTGCACTTCGTCGACGATATAGATTTTGAACTGAGCCCGGCTGGGCCGAACGCTCACGTTTTGTCGCAGCTGGCGGATTTCATCGATTCCGCGATTGCTGGCGCCATCAATTTCAAGTACGTCCATATCGTCGCCAGCCGTGATTGAGCGGCAGATATCGCACTTGTTGCATGGTGTGGGCGTGGCGCACGTGCTCACAATTGAGCGCCTTTGCTAAGATGCGGGCTGTAGAAGTTTTGCCGGTTCCGCGGGCGCCCGTGAAAAGATACGCATGACCTACGCGGCTCGTTTCAATCGCGGCTGCCAGTGCCCGCGCGACATGTTCTTGGCCAATTAGCTCTCCGAACGCCTGTGGCCGGTATCGACGAGCGATGACGACATACTCGCCCGGCCGTTGTGCGCTGGTGTCACGCGAGGCACCGTCCGTGGATGGTCCATCGGTTGTCATTCGAATTCCATCATGCGTTTAGCGACCTCGGATGAGAGACCCACCGCACAAAGAGCTGACTGCTTATGGCTGCTGTATTTCTACCCTGACCAGGTTCACAGGACTCCATTGCGGGGGCCTCTCATCTGAGGCCGAATTGGCGCAAACTCAAAACCATCGATCACCATAGAAGTTTTACGGGTTCGAGCGCGCAAGGTCAAAGGGCCCAAATGGTGAAAGAGCGGCATCAAGGCTTGGTCACCAAAAGTTTTTCGGCTACGTCTCGACTAAGCGAAGTAACCTGCCCGCCAACTTCCACCGACACTAAACCCGCTTCAGCTCGATTCGCCACTACGCTGCCGGGAGTGCCAAGGTGCAAATTAGCGGTTGTCAAATATCGCAAGAACTCCGGGGACTGATCGAGCACTCGCACCAACCGAAATTGCTCACCCTCGTCGCAACTAGCAAGACTGCGGCTTGCTGGCGCTTGGACGGAGCCATCGGCTCGTGGAATAGGGTCGCCATGCGGATCAGACTCGGGCTTTCCGAGAAATGCATCAATGCGATCGATCAAGAAATCGCTCACTGCGTGTTCCATGTGCTCCGCCTCCTCATGAACTTCGTCCCAAGTCAGATCGAGAGTACGGGCCAAAAACAGTTCGATCAGGCGATGGCGCCGTACGACACGAAGAGCAAGCGCGGTTCCGGCTGCAGTTAGCGTTGCCCCGCGATGGGGCGTGTACTCGGCGAGGTTGCTCTCACTGAGAGTCTTAAGCATGCTGGTCACTGTACCCGGCGAAACGCCCAACGCGGCTGCCAGTTGGCCTGTTGCAGCGGGCATGCCGCCTTCGCCGGCGCCAAGTTGGTAGATCGTTTTGACGTAGTTTTCGACGGTTAAGCTGGCCAAGCGCAAGCCTGTAGTTGGAGGCATTCCAAACGAAGCGCAACGGCACGCGGGATTGCAAAATTCTAGTTTTTTCCACGGGCGACGGCAAACGGGAACCCGTTGCACGCATTGGAAAAGATCGACATGATGAGCACGATTACGTCCACTTTAGCCAGCCAGTTTCATGCCATTACTCGCACCCGTCACTGGGACAAACCAATTGGCATCCGACTTCGTAAACGTCGCCGTTCGGCTAACGGAGATTGCGCTTAAGATGCCCGAGGCGGTGGCAGTTGTCGAAACGCGGCGAAATCGATGGCCTTCCAATCCGTGGGCGAAACGCCAATATCGGGCGGTATCCTTCGAATGGCTAGATCGTGACAGCACGGCGATATCCGCTGGACTGCGGCAATTCGGAATAACCGAGGAAATGCGGATTGCGCTGTTAGTGCGGCCGGGGATCGATTTTGTTTCGCTTGTGTTTGGATTGTTGAAAACCGGCGTAGTGCAGGTGCTCATCGATCCAGGAATGGGGCTTCGTCACACTGTGGCTGCCCTTTGCGAAGTTCAGCCGCAAGGTTTTATCGCGGTGCCGCAGGGCCACCTGATGCGTGGTTTGTGGCATCGGCGCTTTCGCGATGCACGTTTTAACGTGACCGTTGGCCGTAGGCCGATGTTCGGACCGACGCTGGACAAGATTCGTCGCGCCGGCCATGAGTTGCAGAGCGCTGGGGGCGCAGATCGCGAACACCAAGACCGATTCGCCAGCTGCAATTATTTTCACCAGCGGCAGCACTGGTCCAGCAAAAGGCGTGTTGTATCGGCACGGCAATTTCGATCGACAGGTCTGCGAAATTCGCGATTTCTACGGAATTAAGCCCGGCGAAGTTGACGTCTCGTGCTTTCCGCTATTTGCACTGTTCAATGCCGCAATGGGCGTGACAACGATCTTTCCAGATATGAATTTTAGCCGTCCGGCGTCGGTGATTCCGCGCTCAATCGTCGACACGGTCAACGATTGGCAAGCCACGCAGGCATTCGGCTCCCCAGCTGTTTGGAATCGAGTCGGCCGCTATTGCCAGGCACACAACTGCCAAATGCCGAGTTTATGTCGGGTGCTCTCGGCAGGCGCACCAGTTGCTGCTGAGATTCTTAGCCGAATGAAGCAGTGCATCTCCCAAGACGGAGAGATGCACACTCCGTATGGCGCCACTGAGGCATTGCCAGTGGCATCGATATCAGCAACTGACGTTTCAGCAGAGACTGTTGCTCAAACTAATAAAGGGGCAGGCGTTTGTGTGGGCAACCGGTTTCCAGGGATTGAGTGGAAAGTGATCCAGATCAGCGATGGCCCAATTGGCGGTATTGATGCTGTGCGGGAACTTCAGCTTGGCGATATTGGTGAGCTAATTGTTCGCGGCCAAGTGGTGACCACCGAATACGTTGCACGTCCTGAGGCGACGCATAAAGCGAAAATTCAGGATTTCAATTCCCAAAGTTACTTGCCCGGCCAGACTTTGCTGTGGCACCGCATGGGCGACGTGGGATACCTCGATTCGCACGACCGATTTTGGTTTTGCGGGAGGATGTCACAGCGTGTCACAACCAGCGGCGGGCCGATGTTTACCATTCCATGCGAAGCGATTTTTAACTCACATCCCGATGTTTTCCGGTCAGCGCTTGTGGGAATCGGGGAAGTCGGCCGACAATTGCCGGCCATAGTGGTTGAGCCACTGCCAGGACGGTGGCCGCGCCGAAAGACCGTCCGCGATAAATTGATCGATGAGCTCAGCAAACGCGCTCGCTTGGAAGATCACACGAAAAACATATACGATGTCCTTCTGCAAAAGTCGCTCCCTGTCGACGTTCGACATAACGTGAAGATCAATCGCGAATTATTGGCAAAATGGGCTGCCCGAAAGCTTAGGGTCAGAATCAAGTGACCGCACTCGTTACAGGTGCTGCCGGATTCTTGGGCCGCTATATAGTTGAGCGGCTAATCGCTCGCGGCGATCGAGTTCGCGCCCTTTGTCGTTCGGCTACTCCGAGGCTCGTTGCTATCGGTGCGGAGGTCCGAGTTGGCGATCTGCGTGATTCGACAAGTGTCAGGAATGCGGTTAATGACGCGGACACCGTCTTTCACGTTGCCGGCGTTGCCGGCATGTGGGGACCATGGAAGCACTTCCGCGATAACAACATCATTGGCACAGCAAATGTCATCGACGCCTGCTTGCAAAATGGAGTGCGGCGTTTGGTTTATACAAGCAGCCCGAGCGTGGCATTCGCGTTATTGGACCAATGCGGTGCCGATGAATCGGCGGGCTATTCCAAGCGGTTTTTATGTCATTACGCGAAATCGAAAGCAGTTGCGGAGCAAAAAGTACTCGCAGCTAACGGGCTTTGCGGTCTTTCGACTTGTGCGATCCGGCCCCATTTAATTTGGGGTCCTGGCGACCGCCAACTGTTGCCACGTTTGTTAGCTCACGCTCGGCGCGGCCGGCTGCGTCGGATAGGTGATGGATCCAATTTGATTGATATTGTCTATGTCGAGAACGCTGCCAATGCACACCTGAAAGCGGCCGATGCATTGATGCATCAGTCGCCGGTTTGCGGCCGAGCGTATTTCATCAGCCAAGGCGAACCGGTAAATTGTTGGCAATGGGTCAGTGAGCTTTTGGCAATGGCCGCGTTGCCACCGGTCAAAGACTCGTTATCGTTGAAAGCCGCTTGGCGCGTCGGTGCCGCGTGGGAACTCGCATATCGTTTGCTGTGCTTGCGCTCGGAGCCCCCGCTCACGCGCTTTCTTGCATCGCAATTAGGCCGTTCGCATTGGTTCGACATCTCAGCAGCACGACGCGACTTTGGGTATCACCCTGAGATCTCCACGGCGGAGGGGATGTTGCGACTGCGTCTATGGCTTGCGCAAGCGGCTACAGAGCCCGCGTTGACATGAACCGCTACTTGTCAGCCCGCAATGGGTTAGGTAACTTCGAAGGTTTAGCCCCTGCGTCTGCACGGACGGTATTCATGATAGCTCGCCCCGACACACAACGGATTGCAATTACGGGCTTGGGCCTTGCTGCGCCAGGCGCCAACAATCTGCGTGAACTTCGGGCCAATTTGTTAGCGGGCCGAAGCGGGGTGCGCAGGTTATGAAATCCGTTACATCGGCCAAACGGTGGCAGGAATATGTGCTTTCGACGAACTACGCTATCAAAAGAAAAAGGAAGTTCGGCGTGGCACGCGAGCTGGGAGTATTGGAGTCTATTGCACGAGCGAGGCGATTGCCGATTCCGGCCTGGATTGGCCGAATCTTGATAAAGCAAATGTTGGCGTCTACGTAGGTGTCACGGAACACGGAAATGTCGAGACGGAGAACGAGATCTATCAGCTAAAATCGTTCGATTACGATACGAAGTTTTGGTCTCACCATCACAACCCTCGAACCGTCGCCAACAATCCGGCTGGTGAAATCTCTTTGAACCTCGGAATCACGGGCCCCCACTATACCATTGGTGCGGCCTGTGCAGCCGGAAATGCGGGTCTGATTCAGGGTGCCCAAATGCTGTTGCTGGGCGAATGCGATGTGGCTTTGGCGGGAGGCGTTTCCGAGAGCATCCACACCTTCGGTATTTTTGCAAGCTTTAAGGCGCAAGGGCGCTGGCCTGGCATGAAGATCCGACGAAGGCATCGCGACCGTTTGATGCTGAGCGAAGCGGCATTGTTGTTGCCGAAGGCGGCTGCATGTACGTATTGGAGCGCATGAGCGATGCCAAAGATCGCGGAGCAAGAATCTACGGGGAAATTGCTGGCTGGTGTATCAACAGCGATGCAAGCGATTTTGTAATGCCCAACCCCGAGCGGCAGGCGCAATGTATTCAATCGGCCCTCAAACGGTCCGGAATCGATGCGGACGAAGTGGACATTGTCAGTACGCACGCCACCGGCACAGATTCGGGCGACATTCAAGAATGTCAGGCATTGCGTCAAGTATTCGGAGGCAGCAGCCGCACTCGATTCAATAACACCAAGAGCTACATTGGGCACGCAATGGGTGCTGCTGGTGCGCTTGAATTGGCCGGTAACCTGCCCTCCTTCAGCGACGGCGCGTGCCATCCCACCATTAATCTTGAGCGGCCTGACCCAAATTGCCACTTGGAAGGTCTAATCGCTGGTGACGCGCGAGATTTGCCACGGGTCAATTACATCCTTAATAATTCATTTGGAATGTTGGGCATCAATTCGGTGCTGATCGTAAAACGAGTCTAAGTGTCGAACGTGTTTTGATCGCTGGGCCAATCAGGAAGTGGAAATCGCAATTCAATAGCCAAGTGCAAAACACTAAGACACAAGCGGAGCATATTCATGACGGCGGCTGATATCAGGGCGGAAATCATCGACATCTTGGCAGACATCGTGCCGGATGAAGACACCAGCCAATTGGATGACCATAAACCGCTGCGTGAACAGCTTGAATTGGACAGTATGGACTTTCTCGACATCGTCATGGAATTGCGGAAACGCCATCGCGTCCAGATTCCGGAAGACGACTACGTGCAATTGGCTACGCTCAACAGCACCGTCAAATATCTTGAACCGCTGATGCGTGATATGCAGCGAGCCTGAACGTTCTCGCACAAAGTTTCAAGCGAGCTTTGCGAGCGTTATCGTATAGCGCCGCACATTGCTTCTCTGCCATGTACGACGTGGTAATCATTGGCGCGGGGATGTCAGGCTTGGCAGCCGGAATTCGGCTCGCGATGTTTGACAAAAGCGTTTGTATTCTCGAACGACACTATGCGGTCGGCGGGCTGAATTCTTACTACCGATTGGAAGGGCGCAACTTCGATGTTGGATTACATGCGCTCACAAACTTTGCGCCAAAGTCGCAGAAGACCGGTCCGCTGCCCAGATTATTGCGGCAGTTACGAATTCCGTGGGACAGTTTAGATCTCGCCGAACAAGTTGGGTCGACAATTGTTTTTTCTGATGCGAAATTGAGATTTAACAACGACCCACGTTGCTTGGCGGCCGAGATCGAACGCGCAGTTCCCACTTCAGCGAAACAACTATCAACGGCTGCTGGACGCATTACTCGGTTATGACCAGCTTCAGTCGACCCAAGCCTCATGGTCCGCCCGTGAGACACTTAGCGCAATTTTTACGGAGCCGTTGCTTGCGGAAATGTTGCTTTGCCCTGTATTGCTCTACGGCAGTCCGCGAGAGCACGATTTGGATTTCGGCTCTTTTTCTGTGTTGTTTCGCTCAATTTTTTTGGAAGGCCTTGCGCGACCGCGAGGCGGTGTTCGGACGATCCTTAAACAACTTGTGCGCCGCTACAAGAATCTTGGCGGTGAACTCAAACTGCGTTCCGGCGTACAAAGAATCATCTCCGATGCCAACCGGACAAGTGGCGTTGTGCTCGATGACGACAGTGAAATTCGGTGCCGCTGTGTCATATCATCGGCCGGAGCGAATGAAACAGAGGCACTTTGCCACCCGATGCCTGTTGGAGGCACGGATACAGAATCGGATCACGGAAAGATGACATTTTTAGAGTCGATTCTGACGCTCGATCGCCAACCGCGAGACTTCGGCTTGGGCGACACGATCGTGTTCTACAACGACAGTCCGAATTTCGATTACTCTCAGCCCGCCGAGTTGGCGGACTTGCGGAGTGGTATTGCCTGCTCGCCGAATAACTACGCCTACGGTTCGGACGGCGCTAAAATCGATCCCTGTGAAGGTACGCTTCGTTTAACCGCCCTTGCAAACTATGACCGGTGGACGGCGCTATCTTCAGCAGCGTATCCGCAAGAGAAGTCGCACTGGTATCAAAAAATGCTCGATTCGGCGGCCCGATTTCTGCCGGACTTCCGGCCACACATTGTTAACCACGACGTATTTACGCCGGTGACAATTCGTCGCTTTACGGGCCATGTGGGCGGAGCAGTGTACGGCACGCCAAAAAAGCGGTACGATGCAAAGACACAACTGGACAACGTATTGATTTGTGGCGCAGGATCAGGGTTATGTCGGAATTGTCGGAACGCTGACCAGCGGCATACAAGTCGCAAACATGCTGTTGCGATAGGGGACGGCTCTAGCTTGTCATCCGCTCGCACGCAATTGCCGCTCCATCATTAACGCTAACCCGCATGCCTCGCGATTTTCTTCACGGCGTTCAGGACGAGTACGATTCAATCGTCGTCGGCAGTGGTCTGGCGGGGCTCACTTCTGCCAACACGTTGGCCCGCGCCGGCCATCGCGTTCTGCTTTTAGAGCAGCATTATAAGATTGGTGGTCTGGCGACTTGGTTTCGGCGTCCAGACGGACACATCTTCGATATCTCGCTGCACGGCTTTCCTCATGGCATGGTCAAAAGTTGTCGCCGGTACTGGACGCGGGAAATCGCTGACTCGATTGTGCAGCTGAAGCATATCCGCTTCGATAATCCGATGTTCTCGCTGACCACATCTTTCGACCGCGCCGATTTCACACGGCTGCTGTCATCGAAATTCGCGGTGCCAACAGATAGCGTGACCGCATTTTTCGAGACAGCGCGGCGAATGAATTTCTTCGACGATCAGAAAGCAACCGTCGGTCAGCTTTTCGAACGGTTTTTCCCCGGCAGGGAGGACGTCATCCGACTGCTGATGGAGCCGATTACCTACGCCAACGGATCGACGCTCGAAGATCCCGCAATGACCTACGGCATCGTGTTTTCAAATTTCATGTCTAAGGGCGTTTACACGTTCGAAGGCGGAACGGACCGACTCATCCAGTTAATGCAGATGGAGTTGGGCCGAAATGGAGTTGACGTTCGAATTCGCTGCGACGTTGAAAGAATTGTTGTTGATCGTAACCGCCGCGTCGTCGGTGTAAAGGTTGGCGGGCGGTATATCAAGACTCGATCTGTGATCTCAAACGCAAATTTGAAAGCCACGATATTTCGGCTAGTTGGCGAAGAATATTTCGACGGTCGTTTTGTCGATGAATCTCGCGCCGTGCGTTTGAATAACTCGAGCACGCAGGTATACATCGCCTTCAAACCCGGTGAGCCCATCGAACCATCGTGCGGCGATTTGCTGTTCAGTTCAACGGCGCCGCTATTTCGGACCGACGCGCTGCTAAATCGTACGATCACGAGCCGCACTTTTTCATTTTATTATCCGAACACGCGCCCGGCAGCGATCGATCGTTGGTCGTTTCTAGCACAAATGCCCGATACGAAGATTGGGCCAATTTGACTGCAGCCGATTATCAAATGAGCAAGCGCGATTTGATTGAGAGTACAATCTCAACTTTGGATAAATACATTCCGAATGTCCGCGAAAAAATCGGCCATGTGGAGGCTTCGACGCCGCGGACGTTCGAACACTATACCCATCACTGGCAAGGCGCGAGCTTCGGCACTAAGTTCGAGGGTTTGGCAGTGAGTCGAGGTTTGCCACAGCAGATTGCCGGCCTGTACCATGCAGGCAGCGTCGGCATTATCATGTCGGGCTGGCTGGGGGCCGTGAACTACGGTGTAATCGTTGCAAATGATGTCGATGCGTTATTGACAAAAACGGCCTCCAAATCGCTCGCAGTGGCGGTTGATTGATTCCTGTATTGGATTCGCCGATGACTCTAGCCGAAGTCCAGGCTGCTATTCCGCACCGAACACCGTTCCTGTTTATCGACGAAGTCTGTAATCGCGATGACAACCACGTCGTTTGCCGTAAGTCGTTCGGACCCGATGAGTGGTTTTTCGCCGGACATTATCCAGATTTTCCGCTCGTACCGGGCGTGATTTTGTGTGAAGCCGCGCTACAGGCGGGCGCAATCTTATTGGCCGATCGCGCGACTGCCGGCGAGCACAGATTGCCTGTCGTAACACGCATGAACGAAGTTCGGTTCAAACAAGTTGTGCGACCGGGTGATACCGTCGAGATCGAAGTGCAACTTCGCGAACGCTTGGCCGACGCTTTCTACTTTATTGGAAAAGTGAGCTGCCATGGAAAGATTGCCGTTCGGCTCGAATTCACTTGCATGCTTGCGGAACAGGCTGAGGTAACGAAGTGAGCGATTTTTTGCAGCTCGCAGGCAAGACGGTATTGGTGCTCGGGGTGGCCAATCGGAAAAGCGTTGCCTGGCACGCCAGCCGAGTTCTGGTCGATGCCGGGGCCTACGTCATCTATTCGGTACGCAGTAAAGACCGTAAAGATCAGATTCACAAGCTGGTGGGCGACGCACCAGTATTTGTTTGCGATGTCGAAATCGACAATCAGATTCTGGAGTTGAGAGATCGCATCGCCGAAATTCGTCCAACCATGCATGGCATGCTGCATTCGATCGCGTTTGCCGACTATGGTGCTCCGACGCAAAGTCGCGAAAGGCTAAAACCGTTTCATGAAACATCGAAGGATGCTTTTCTGCGTGCGGTCGACATTTCGTGCTTCTCGCTAATCGCATTATCAAATGCTTTTCGGCAACTGCTAGATAACGATGCATCAGTGGTTACGATTTCGATCTCAACTACGCGCATGGCTGCGGAAAATTACGGGTTCATGGCGCCAGTCAAAGCAGCTCTCGATTCATCCCTTGCATTCCTGGCAAAATCGTTCAGCACTTTTTCTCATGTTCGCTTCAATGCAGTTGCGCCAGGACTGTTGAAATCCTCGGCGTCAGCCGGAATTCCCGGCTACGTTGATGCCTATCTGTATGCCGAACAAACGACGCTGCGAAAGCAAGCAGTGCAAACCTCGGAAGTCGCCAACACTGCGGCGTTCCTGCTCAGTCCGCGTTCCAGCGGCATCAATGCTCAGCATATCGTTGTGGATGCCGGCATGAGTGTGAACTATTTTGACCGAGATCTGATTCGGCGCACGCTGCGCGAATAATCGCCACCTCTCAGGGTATTAAGTCGCCAACGCGAATCACGCCAAGATCGTCCAAGCCGATCAGCAGCGAAATTCTGTCTTCGATTCGATAGATTCTGTGCTCCTGATAGCCGGGCATTGGCACCGGACCGCTTGGATTGCTAAACACTTCCAATTGACTATCCAGCAAATTCAAAACCCAGAAGTTCAGTATTCCAGCGCGGGAGTAAATCCGCTGCTTCAATCGCCGATCATTGAGTAGTGTTGCGTCTGCGGCCTCAACGACAAGCACCACATCGCGGCCTAGTGGCGGCGCAGATACGTAACCATCGAGAACTCTCTTGACCACCGCGATATCCGGCTCCGGCTGACTGTCTCCTAAAGCGAGCGACTGCTGAACGCGAATCATCCAATCCTCTGGGACAACTCGAAGCACGTCCTGTAGTTTTTCCAATGCGGATTCATGTCGCAGCGACTGCGGCGACTTGGCAACGACGACGCCTTCCAGCAGTTCAAAGCCGCTGGAATCGCCCACTTGCCCAAGCGCGGCACGACGGCGGTACTCTTCGAGAGTAACTCGCTGTCCGGCGGCAATTGCCAGGATCGACTCCTCGGCGGGTCGATTGAATTCATCATCCATACATTACCGCGATCACTTTTTGGCCTCTTCATCAAAAATTCCGCCGCGAACGTGTCCTTCCTCCAGCTTGAGCCCGAGCATCAATACGTTGATACCCGATCCGATGCCGAGCATCGCAACCTGATCTCCGTATTGATAATGGCCCTGTTCGATTCCGATCGCCAGCGTTACCGGCAATGCGGCGGCGCCGGTGTTTCCGAGCCACGGATATGTAACAAAATCAATCGCCGGATTCAGTTCGAATTTCTGCAACAGCAACCTTCGATGTGCCGCGCCAACCTGATGGCAAGCAGTCTTGCGAACATCGTCGATCGTCCATTCCATTTCTCGCAAGAACTCGGCGAACGCTTCACGCCCCACGGCAACTCCTTCGTGCATTAACGCCTCAGCATCGGTTTTCATCAGCGGCTGCATTCCATCGACCACCGCCTCATCACGGCCGCTATGACACAAATCGTGGGCATCGGTATTCGATCGCGCCACCGCGCCGAGCAATTGATTTCTCGTGCGGCTTAACCCGCGGTGCACCAGCAATATCGCCACGCTGGCAGAGCCAATTGTAAGTGAGGCCATGGCCGACTTCACGCTTTCCCGCGTCAACGACAAATCATTATTCAAGTGCCCAACCGTGTTCTCGACTAGTTCTCGACTTCCTTCGCTCGCCACAACCAGGCCAGCGCGGATCTGACCCAGTTCAATCATGTTTGCAACTTGCACCATTCCGTCGAGCAGACCCAAACACGCGTTCGAGACATCGTAAATCATGCATCCGCGCGGAAGTTCTAGTTGATGATGCACTCCGGAGGCCGTCGCGGGTTCGAGGAAGTCACGGCATACAGAGCCATGCACCAGCGCGCCAATCTGGCTGCGATCAAATCCCGCGACGTCAATTGCTCTGCGGCAACTCTCCACACTCAACTCGCTCGGCCGAGTATTTGGCGGCCAGAAGCGGCGCTCGCGGATGCCGGTCATCAATTCGAGCCGCCCGCTGGGCAGTTTCAACCTGGAATAGAGAGGCTCCAATTGCCCCTCAAGTTCGTCGGAGGTAATCACCTCTTTGGGAAGCGTGTAGCCAAACGATTCAACGCATACGTGCTCATATCTCATCGTGGTCGGCCTCGCTTGCTAGCACACGATGTTGAGATAGCACGAACGCCACGTCGCAAAATAAGCGAAATCCTTGCACACCGCGGGTGCCACGCTACATTCAGCTCCGGCTGGTTTTCTGGCGGAGGTGACAACTGCTGGAACGTTGCAACCGCGTGCTTGCAACATCGCCTGTTGGTGAGCGGGAACTGCCCTCTCAATGGTTGTTGAGGAGGCAGCCAACGCCGACAAGCAGACCAAGAGCGCGGTTGCAGGGACGATCGACCGAGGCCACTAGGATAAGGACATCGCTGCGGACCGATTTGACAGGGACGTGCAAAATCGGCCGGCCAACAATCGCGAGAGCACCACGGCGTTAGGGACGACGCACAAAACATCAAGTTGCTCGTCCACGCCTGAACTCCCGCCGTGCGATCAATCGCACAATTGCTGCCGACCATTCGGCTCACCTCCATGCATCCCGGCTTGTAGCGCCTCGCGGGCCGTTTCATTTCACCCTTGTTTTCGGGCACACGATGTGTCCAGGAGGTAGTCAGATGCGCAAGAAGCCTTTGATCGGATTGAACGCAGATTTTCGCGCGGCCAAGAAAGATTCGCCGGCATTCTCGTTCATCGCGGCCGGATACTACGACTCCATTCTGGCCGTGGGGGGCATCCCGGTCATTTTGCCGCCAATTGCAGAAGCGGACGATGTGAACCGCATTCTCGACATGCTCGATGGTGTCGTCATGGTCGGCGGCGCCGATTTGGATCCACGAAACGACGGTTTCATGCTGCACCCCAGCTTGCGACTCATGGATCCGCGGCGTGAAGAAGCCGACCGGCTGTTGATGAAACTCATTGCCAAACGCCGAATTCCCGTGTTTGGCATCGGCTCGGGCATGCAACTCATCAACATTTCCCAAGGGGGCAATTTGCATCTGCATATTCCGGAAGACTTGCCGAAGGCCATTCCGCATACCGATTCGCTCGACCCTGCGCATCGGCACGGATTGGAAGTGGTTGCCGGCACTCTGATGGAGCGGGTGTTCGGCGATGGTGAAATTCGCGTGAACAGCATGCACCACATGGCCATCGACGAGCTTGCACCTGGTTTGATGGTCAGCGCGCGCTCGCCCGATGGAGTCATCGAGGCGATCGAAAGCAAGCGCGACGATTGGTGGGTGCTCGGTACGCAATTCCATCCGGAAGCCGATAGTGCTTCGGCGCTGGATGTGCGTATTTTTGAAGAATGGCTCATCGGCATCACGGGCGAAGTGCTGACCCTGAAGCTCGTCGCCTAGCAAAAGAAAAACCAACTGCGATTCTCGTCGTGTCAAAGCGCAGTGCGGACCAAAGCCCAGGGGGTACAACCCCTGGGCTTGTCCGTTGGTTCGTGTTGCGTTGGCAAATTCACTTCGCATGGCGTATCTCAAATAAATTCACGGTCTGCTTTACTCCCGGATCGCCGCCGGGAACGCTCAGCGGTCCAAAAACTTTGGCCAAGCCGATTTGCAGTCCAGCAGAGCAACATTCGCTTGGCAACGATTCTGCTTTGCTGCGCTGTGGATCGGTTAAGAGCCCCAGCCCTTCAGTGCACAGTGATTGTTTGAACGCCGCGGCCATCAGTCGGCAGTAATCGCGTCTCGTACAGCACATCAGCAGCGACAACGATGTCGAATTCGATCAGTTCGCGCGGATATTGGCGCCAGTCGACAATTTGCACCGTGGGTGCGGGCAGTCCATTTAGTGCCGCGTTCAGCCGCACGAACTCGAGTGCCTCGGGATAGTAATCCACCGCGGTAACTTCGAAGCCCGCCGCTAAGGCCGTCATAACCGCTAAGCCCGATCCGCAGCCGAGTTCGAGCAATCGCCGCGGCCGGCCGTCAGCGACACCCTGCTCCCCAGCAATTCGCTGGGCCAATACATATGCCGACGGCCAAATTTCCGCCCAATACGGCAACCGCTCATCGCGATTAAACTCTTCCTCGCAAATGAGTTCGTCCGCTGAGCGTGGATGCCGGAGCTCGTAAGTTCGACCGCCGATAGCCAATCGGTGCTCGACAACGGCAAACCGCCGCCGCAGTTCTTCTTCCAGCGAAGTCGGGACAAAGTTGAACGCCGTTCCCATCGAATCGAAATTGCTCACCCCGCCGATTGTAACGATGCAAGTTGCACTGAGAAGCGGCTCTTCGCTCCACGTTGAGTGATCCACGTAGGCAAACTGTGACGATAAGCAAAACTGGTTGGTCGCGATGCCATCCTGAACATCGCGGCCGACTGTCACCATCTGGGAGCACGCATGCCTGCCACACCCCACTTTCTGCTGCTGGCTGAAAGCCGCCGTCGGAAACAGGATGGCGATTGGCGCTTCGTGCTCAAAACTGCCGATGGCGAGCGCCATCTCGAAGCCGCTGATGCGGAACCGGTCCGCAGCGGCGAACGCTTGGAGCTGCTGGCCGTCGTCCGTGGTTTGGAAGCCCTTGAACAGCCATCGCGGGTCACTCTGCTCAAACCCAGTTCCTACATCAGTCGCGGTCTGCACTACGGAATCTCCGAATGGCGCGAAAGCGGCTGGCAATGGGAACGCTACGGACAGATGGTGCCCGTGAAGGACGACGACTTGTGGCGACGTTTGGATCATGCGCTCAAATTCCATCGGTTAGAGTGCCGTAACCGGCGATTCGATGTCGGGCACGGCTGGCCAGGCACCTCACCGATCGCTGAAGAACCAACGACAAACGCCGCCAACTGCGAAGAGAGCAAGTCAGCACCGCCAGCACCGCCAACCAAGAAAATTCGCGGCTGGCGGCACGCCACGCTAATCGTTCGCAAACGCTGCCGAGAGGCCGCCGGTCGCCTGCGATTGCGGCTCGCCCAGCTTGGAACAGGCATTTTACCCCGTCCCTGGCTCGAATGAGTCACCCGCCCGTTCGGCTGCGAGGCATGGTATTCGCACTGAATAAAGCCCGCATTTTCCGCAGTTTCCACCCTACCGCCTAGACGAACCGATATCTGCGACGGCAAAATCAGCCTCGTACGGAAGCAATTTTGGAGGACACGGCTGTGCGAACTACTGTTGAGCTGGAGAAGGTCGCTGCACTGGTCGAGGGTCGAACGGAAAACCCGTTCGAAATCCTGGGGCCTCACGAGGTCGAATACGCCGGCCGGCGACGCGTTGCAGTGCGGGCTTATTTGCCGAATTCGCAGCAAGCCTGGATTGTGCATCCGGCGCACTATGGCTCGCAGCCGATGCGGCGAATCCACCCGGCCGGTTTGTACGAAGCGATTTGTCCTGAAGCGGAATCCGAATTGAGCTCCCAATACCAATTGCGAGTGGTTGACGGAGGCGGAAAGCAATCGACAATGCACGACCCCTACGCGTTTCCACCGCTCCTTTCCGAATACGACCTGCACCTGCTGGGTGAAGGCACTCACTGGAAGAGCTATCACAAGCTTGGCGCCCACGTGCGTACTGTGAATGGCGTGGAAGGCGTGAATTTTGCCATTTGGGCGCCAAACGCCCAAGGCGTGAGCGTCATCGGCGATTTCAACGGCTGGGATGCCCGTCGCCACCCGCTGCGCAAACACATTCCCGGTGGAATTTGGGAACTGTTTGTCCCCGGCCTGGCCGACGGCACGCTGTACAAGTTCCGTGTGCGAATGGCCCATGGCGAAGAGATCGATAAGTCCGATCCCTACGGTTTCGCCGCTGAAGTGCCGCCGCGCACCGCTTCGAAAGTCGTCGATCTCGATCGCTACCGCTGGCACGACGACGCCTGGATGGGCGAGCGTCAAAACCGGCAGGGGCTCGATAAGCCCATGTCGTTCTACGAGGTCCACCTTGGCAGTTGGCGTCGGCCCGGCGACGATCCGCAGCGCTGGCTCACCTATCGCGAATTGGCCCATCAACTGGTCGATTACTGCCGCGAGATGGGCTACACGCACATCGAATTGCTGCCAGTCAGCGAACATCCCTTTACCGGCAGTTGGGGCTATCAAACGGTCGGCTATTACGCGGCCACCAGCCGCTACGGTTCGCCGGAAGATTTCATGTACTTCGTCGATCACTGCCACCAGAACGGCATTGGCGTCGTGATCGATTGGGTTCCCGCACATTTCCCCCGCGATGGCCACGGCCTGCGCCGCTTCGATGGCACGGCGCATGTACGAACACGAAGATCCGCGCCGCGGCGAACATCCCGATTGGGGAACGCTCATTTTCAACTATGGTCGCAATGAAGTTCGCAATTTCCTGCTGAGCAACGCCCTGTTTTGGCTCGACAAGTACCACATCGATGGCCTGCGGGTCGACGCCGTGGCCTCGATGCTGTACCTCGATTACAGCCGGCAGCCTGGCGATTGGATTCCCAACGAATTTGGCGGCCGCGAAAATTTGCAGGCCATTTCGTTCATCAAGGAATTCAATCTGCAGTCGCACTTGCAGTACCCCGGCGTTTTGACGATTGCCGAGGAATCGACCGCGTGGCCCAGCGTTTCGCGCCCCACCTACGTGGGCGGGCTGGGATTCAGCCTCAAATGGAACATGGGCTGGATGAACGACACGCTCCGCTACTTCCGCAAGGATCCAATTCACCGCACGTTTCATCACGATGAGTTGACGTTCTCGCTGATTTACGCCTTCCACGAAAATTTTGTCTTGCCGCTTTCGCACGATGAAGTTGTGCACGGCAAGGGCTCGCTCCTGGATCAAATGCCCGGCGACTTGTGGCAAAAGTTCGCCAACATGCGGCTTTTGTTCAGCTACATGTGGACGCATCCCGGCAAGAAGCTGCTCTATATGGGCTGCGACTTCGGCCAGTGGAACGAATGGAATTACGACGAAAGCCTGCAGTGGCATTTGCTGCAATGGGAATCGCACCAGGGTCTGAAAAAGGCCGTGGCCGATTTGAACAAGCTCGTGCGCCGCGAGCCGGCTTTGCACGAAGTCGATTTCGATTACACGGGCTTCGAATGGGTCGATTGCCACAACTGGCAGAACAGCGTGCTCTGCTTCATGCGCAAGGCAAAAGATCCTTCGGACTTTGTGATCGTGGCCAACAATTTCACACCGGTGCCACGCGAAGGCTACTTGCTGGGCGTGCCGGAACGCTGCTGGTACGAAGAGATTTTCAACAGCGATTCCACCTACTACGGCGGCGGCAATATTGGCAATGGCCCGGGCATTATGGCGACCGACCACATGGCCCACGGCCGGCCGCATTCCGTGGAAGTGACGCTGCCACCGTTGGCGACGATCGTGTTGAAACCGCGCCGGTAAGACCGTTAGAATTGTGCTTGTCGGTTGCGAGTGTCGCTCGCTGTTGCGTAAAAATTCTGGGAAAACACAGCTCTTTCACGCATGGCGTCACGCGGCGAATTGTTTCACACGTCAGTGCTTCTACTTTTCTCGAAAAACAGCCAGAAATCTCGAGCCGATTGCGCTGCGCCAAAATCACGGTGAAGCTCCGGCCAATTTCGTGGCCATCTTTCCCGGGAAAAACGCGTGTCGCCTCACCGAAATCCCCAAAAACACGTTTCGCAGTGAAATTACTCCCGCGCGCTTTCGACCCCCTGTGTAGTCGTTTTTGTTAATTTCGCGCCGAGTAATTTCACAGTTATTTCACTCTCCGCTATCGGGCCTCCAAATCGCCCGAAAATTCGAGATCGATTTCGATAGGTTTTTTCCCGCGCTGAGTCGATCTCCCTGCCCATGTCTTGGCCTGCACTCATCTGCATGTAGGAGGCGTCTCCCGACGCCGATAAGGCGTCACTGCAAATGAACGCCACGTCGGGTGGCCCCGACAAAGCTTGGCGTGTCGGGGTCGCGTAGCGACAAGAGCGCTCGCCAGATCGTTGCCGACCTGATCGCTCCACGTTCTCATCAATGCCTCTTGCGGCTGCGCCGCCCGGACACTTTGTCCGGGCCACCCAGCGAAATTGCTGCCTGCCCATTGCAAACCACCCATTTATCCTGTCCCACTGAGACACTTTCAACACAACGAACTGCGAGCTATCTAGCTCCAATCCGAATATTAGTGTACATGTGACTAGAAGTCAAGAGCCTTTTTGGACCAGTCCCAAAAGATTTTGTTGTGGCTTGCCTGCCTTCCGTCGTGCCCGTTGTGCCGTCGTGGTAAAATCCGGGAGCGGCGGGGTCGGGAGACCCGCGCCCAGCGCGGGGAGAATGCCAGAAATTCACCACCACGACACGAAGGACACTAAGTACGAACCGGGCAAGCGCCTGGTTCGGAGACACGGTGAGGATGGGGAAGGTGCGGAATTCGGAGTTCAGACTGCGGTATGGGCAATAAAGCGCTGATTTACCGAGCCGCGCCCGTTACAACATTATGCAAGTGCTATCAGGCTCTTGAAATAAAAGGAGTTCGCGTTCCACCTTGTTAGCTAGGGATTAGTAGCTCTAACAAGGAGACAATTTATGGAACGCGAACTCTGGAAGTTACTGTATTTGATGGCGATGAAGCTCGACAAGCCGTGGGGGCACTGGAAGTATTCCACGGCCGATATTGTCGTCGTGTACCTGTGGTGTGTGATTGCGGATCGACCGATGTGTTGGGCGATCGAGAAAGCTAATTGGCCAGCCGACTTGTGTCCTAATTGTTTGCCCTCCCAAGCCACGTTAAGTCGCCGGATGAGACAGGCTGATGCACAGGAATTGATGACCGCCATGGAGCGCACTTGGATCACCTTGGCGGGGCTGGCAGCCCGGTGGATTCGCATCATCGACGGTAAGCCCCTAACCGTCAGCGGCGTCAGCAAAGATATGGATGCTGGCTACGGACGCGCGGCTGGAGGCAAGGCCAAAGGTTATAAACTTTTTGCCGTGTGGGCTTCCGGCCCGTTGCCCTTGGCTTGGGGCGTGGCGCGAATCAATACAGCCGAGACCACCATGGCCCGCCAATTGATTCCGGATTTGCCGGGCAGCGGCTATCTGTTGGGCGATACGCTGTACGATTCCAACGCGCTGTTTGACCTGGCTCATCAGGCAGATCATCAACTGCTAACTCCCAAGCGTTGTAAGGACGGCGGTTTGGGACATCACCGCCACAGCCCCCATCGCTTGCGTTCGATCGAGCTAATGAAACATCGATTCGGCAAGGCGATCTTCCGATTTCGTCGGCAGATTGAGCGCGATTTCGGCAACCTGACCAGCTTCGGCGGCGGCTTGGTTTGTCTGCCCGCATGGGTTCGGCGCTTCCCACGCGTTCGCAATTGGGTCCACGGCAAACTGCTCGTCAACGCCACACGCTGGTTCAATAACCACCCAGAGATGAATGCACTTGCATAATGTTGGTTAGGAAGGGGTGTACGAGTGGATTGCGATCACTAATCGCAGAATGCAGATCGCTGAAACTTTGAGCCAGTACCCGAATTTGGATAGTGTTCGGTCAGAATGTTGCCAAGGAAATCAAGGTTTACTGGCTGGTTCTGGTTGATTCTTCTTTGCAGTTTCAATCTGCCACGGCATTTTACCTAGCTCAAATTGCCATCCATGGAGCGTCTGGACTGCAGCGTCGCGCTGCCAAGCCATCTCGCGGCGATCAATCCACCACGCAACACATACTGCAACCAAGGCAGCCAGCCAGAGCAAATCGCGGATGGTGAATGATGGTGAAGCGGAGACGCATTGGCTATCGCTCGATCAGTTCGACTATTTTGAGAAGCCCAAAAAGCAAGATGACTACTACCGTTGCCGCTGTAAAGACGCATCCGATCTTCGTAATCAGGCCGATCCCCTGATGTTCTGGTCTGGGTCGGTCTGCATTGACCACGAAAATCGATTCGACTTGATCGACATTTTCGGTGTGCCCAATAGTGCTGCAAGTCGCCGTCTTGATTGCAGCAAACTCGGCTGCATCACATTGTATCTGCATCTGCCTTCCATGTGCCGAAAGTATTACCCTGCGATTGTCTGGCTGTTCCGGCATCGTCGGCTCCCCACGCGGCGGGCAGGGTTAGTTGGGCGGGTTTAGCCGCCGGGATTCTTTCGACGCCGCATAATGCTCCGCAGAATCATGTCGTCTGGCAGATCGAACCAGCTATGTTTCTGGCGAAGATCGTCACAGCAACGCATCCGCGAGGATGGCCCATGCATCAAGCGAGCCTGCATTACTTTGCAGATGAATTGGATTTCTTTAGTTCAGCGACTTTTGCCAAAGTCGCTTTCGGGTTCTTTTCTGCTTACGAGAATCCGACTTGCGAATTAATGGCCGCTTTCCCTGCGTCAGGATTGGGAGTGACAACGGACCGCAGCGAGGGTGGCTAACGGGACTTGAACCCGTGACCCCCAGATCCACAATCTGGTGCTCTAACCAACTGAGCTATAGCCACCGTAACGATTTAGGTCGTCGGGCGAGCGCTGGCTCGCCGCTGTCCGACATCATAGCGGACACGTTTACGGTGGAAAAGACAGCATTCGGCAAGGGCGGTTCGACTCCCGAAAGAATGCAGACGGTGTTTCAGGGGCGTTCCATGGCCATAGTTTTGCGTCCAATCACGGACGCACGATCAGCGGATTATTGCTGCCGATACTCCGACGGCCCACCGCAGTGCGCATCGAAGTTATGCCGGCAATTTTGGTTTGTGCACACCAAACGGTACGTCTTCAGAGCGCCGATTGTGCGCACCCAGATGACACGGGTCTGCGGGTGATTGCATTTTTCGCAAGGTATTTCGCTTTTGCCATCGCTTGGCATGGCGAGCCTCCTGGCTCGCGACGGGGTTAGCTGCCTTCCTCGCCCTGCGGTTGATTGCCTTTGGACTCATTTTGCTCGCTGATCATCAAACGTCGGGTTAGGAACGCGGCTTCTGCGTGCTCAATTTTCTGGCGAACGCGCTCGATCCCATCGCGTATTTGCTGCCGAACTTCCGACAGGTATTGGTCTTTGTTGCGATCCATTTATCTCTGCCTGTTGTGACGTCCGTTGCAGCCGAGGATTTGCAAAAATTGGGCCAAAAGGCAAGCGCCGGTACGCCCATTGCAGCCTCAACCACCTAACTTTCAAATTGTGCGGTTTTCCCGGCAATGAGGGACTCAGGGTCGGGCAGAGAATTGCCGCGCTGGTCACCGACCGATCAAAATCAGGGGTTTCGCGTGGACGAGGGACCGCCGCTTAGTAATCGCAGCATCCACGCGCTTGTCGTTGGTGATGAAGTCGCCATCTTGGCTGCTGGTGCGGAATTGGAGCGCCAGGTGTTAGAGATTTCGACCGTCCGCCATGTCCGTGCATTCACGCTGGAGCTAGAGAACGGCAAACTCTATAGCCGCACCGACGGCCATGGGCTCGTGACCAGCGATTACATCGAACCCGCCCACGAAACGTACAGACAAGCGCTTGCGCAACGCAACAAAACGCAGTGAAAATGCGATTCGACTCGCTTTAAATCCTTGGCAGTGTTTCAACGATCATTTGGATTTCCGTCAGGTACTTCTTTGGGTTTCCCTTGAAGATCATCCCCGGGCCTTTCAGATACACCTCGCGCGTCGGCATTTGGATTTTGAACTGTTTCGATTTAACGTGGCTGATGATCTTTTCGTATGACTTGCCAAGCTGCTCGTACGGGCCTTGGTGCAAGAGCGACACGCAGCGGCCGCCGGCAAGTTGGCGGATGGAAATTCCGTCGGCACCTGTGTCTGAAACCGATTTGCGCAGCGGAAAGCAAGCTTCGAAATCTGCATCGTCTTCTTTGTACTCGTCATCGTAGTGCAACAAGAAGCACGGGCCGCCCAAATAGCGCCCCAGTTTGCGGCCGATTTTCGAAAACCCTTGGCCGCAGTCGCTGTAACGGCCTTTCATGCGCACGCCGGCGATGCGCATGGGCTCGATGATTTTTTCTTCGACTTCAAATGCGCAGTTCTTCATGATAGTCCTCCCTTCGCGCTGTTGACGAATGATGTGATCCAGACGCGATTCTATCTGCCGATAGTGATCTGCTTTCGCGGCCAAATGCTTTTTTTGCCGCTCTAGAAAACCGACGAGGTCTGTCTCATCGTGGCAGTCGGCAAGAATTTCCACGATTTGGGCCAGCGAAAATTCCAATTCGCGCAAGTGGCGAATAAGCATCGCGACTTCGACTTTGCTGGCATCGTAATACCGGTAGCCCGATTGATCGTCGATGCACGAGGGCATCAACAAACCTTGCTCCTGATAAAAGCGCAAGGTTTTGATCGTCAGGCCCGTGATCTTGGAAAACTCGCCGATGCTGAACACGCCGTCCTCGCAAAATGTAGTTTCGAAAGTGCAAGTCACACTTCGGCAGCAAATCGCGCCACTGGGCCGATGATAAGGGCTCCAGCGACGGGAGAGTCAAGCGATGGCCGGCAAGGTTTTGTCAAAATCTTGTCAAGAGATTGTCAATCGGCGGCGGCAGCGCCGTTAGTGGCTTGACTGTAGCACACAGTAGGGAAACGATAACGTTGGAAAGCCTATCGGTCGATTAAAACAGATACGCAGTGGGCTTTCCGTGATTGCATTTTTTCCCGAAATGTGTCGTGATGATTGAGATGTTGCCCAGCTCGACTTCTACAGCCGCCAGCGAAGACTTGGCCGGCTGCGAGCTGGCGTTTGGCGCAGGCGTGCCAGTGGCGGCGGGGCCGCTGAATGCGACCGAGATTGCAAATTCCATCACGCATGGCCTGGGTTTTTTGTTGAGCATCGTGGCGGCGGTTGTATTGCTCAGCGCGGCCCGCGAACTTGACGCATGGCGCTTTGCCGCTTGCTCGATTTATGCTGGGACAATGATTGCCGTTTACGCATCCTCGACGGCATCGCACCTGTTTTGGGAACCGAGTCTGAATCAGTTTCTGCGGATGCTCGATCAAGGTTGCATCTATTTGTTCATCGCCGGCTCCTTTACGCCCATTGCGGCCACGTTCTTGCAAGGGGGCAATTGGTGGGTATTGCTCGCGGCGATGTGGACGATCGCGATTGCAGGCTTCATCAGCAAATTGGTGCTCCAGCATCGAATCGATTGTGCCTCGGTCATCATTCCGCTTTTGATGGGCTGGCTGCCACTGGCCGGCGGCAAGGCGATGTTGGAGTTGATTCCATCCGGCGTGTTGTGGTGGATGCTGGCGGGGGGCGTTTGCTACACAGTGGGAACCTTTTTCTTGATGAATGACGGCCGGCACCGCTTTTTGCACGCGGCCTGGCATCTCTGGGTGATCGCTGGAACCGCCTGCCACTTTTGGGCCATCTTGCGGTTTACCGTGCGGGCTGCTTAGCTGGTAGATATGACCTTTGATGCCGCCACTTCGATTCGCCGCCGCGTGCCAATCCGCTCGCTGGTTTTGATGCTCCGCTGTTATTTGACCGCCGCAGCGATTGCCGGCTTATTAATCGCAGCGACAGGTTGTGGTTCGGGCACTTCCTCCAATTCAGTGTTGGCAGCCACCGCTGATGGTTCCGCGCGCTCGGGCGGCGGCAATCCATGGCCGGTCTTTCGCGGAGATGCCGAGGCGACAGGCATCGCCAAAGGCTCCCTGCCGCAGAAACTCGAATTGCTCTGGAAGTACACCGTTGAAAAGGGGGCTTTCGAAGCGACCCCGGTCATTGTGGACGGTGCCGTTTATATCGGCGATCTTGACGGAACATTTTATGTGCTGGACCTGGCGTCCGGCCAAGAGCAATGGAAGTTCAAAAATCCCGCCGAGCAGACCGGCTTTAATACCGCGGCAGCAGTCCGCGACGGGTTGGTTTATGTCGGTGACATGGACGGCAATTTTTATTGCCTCGACGCGAAAACGCACGAAAAAAAATGGGCGGCGAAAGCGGATGCGGAAATCAATTCCGCCGCGAATTTTTATCGCGACAACGTGCTGTTCGGTTCGCAGGACGCCACGCTGTACTGCCTCAACGCCAAAACCGGCGAACAGAAATGGACCCACAAGATCGGTGATCAGATCCGCTGCTCGCCGACCGTGGTAGAAGACCGGTGTTTTCTTGCCGGCTGCGATGGGAAGCTGCACGTCATCAATTTAGAAGACGGCGAAGAGGTTGGCGCGGTCGATATTGAATCGCCCACCGGGGCCACGCCCGCCGCATTGGGCTCGCGAATTTATTTCGGCACGGAAGGGGCAACTTTTTTCTGCATTGATTGGAAAGAAATCAAAGAAGTGTGGCGTTGGCACGACAAGACACGGAACTTGCCAATCCGTTCTAGTGCCGCAATCACGCCGGATGTTGTGGTTTTTGGCGGGCGCGATAAACAAGTGCACGCGCTGAATCCCCAAACTGGCGAGAAGCTCTGGGAATTCGCCGCCAAGCGGAAAGTCGATAGTTCGCCGGTCGTCGTTGATCAAAGAGTCTTTGTTGGTAGCGATGACGGCAGAATTTATGGTCTCGATTTGAAATCGGGTCGCAATGTATGGGAATATGAAGCGGGAGGGGCATTTCCTGGCAGCCCGGCGGTTGCCGGCGGTCGGCTGGTCATTGCCAGCGATAATGGCATTGTGTATTGCTTCGGAGAAAAGAAATGATTGCAGGCAGGGCGGTTGACGGCATTTCTCGCCGCGTGTTTGTGAAAACCGTGGGGGCGACCGCAGCGGCTATGGCCAGCGGCCCGCTACTTCTACACGCCGACGACAAAGCGGGCGGAAAGCCGCCGATCTTGGGCCGCGGCCCGCATACTTATGAGGCGATCCACGGCTGGACTCAACTGCCCGAGGGCATGCGGTTTGGCAACACGCACATGGTGCAGGAAGATTCGCAGGGCAGAATCCTGATCCATCATCAAAACGGTGCGCCCGATTCGGTTTTTGTTTTTGATCCCGATGGAAAGTTCATTAAATCGTGGGGCGCAAAATGGCGTTCCGGTGCGCATGGCATGCAGCTGCGCAAAGAAGGCAACGAAGAATTCTTGTATCTGGCCACGACGAAGCAGCATCAGGTCGTGAAGACCACGCTCGATGGCGAAGAATTGTTTGTGCTCGACTACCCCAAGGATGCGACCGATGCGGCGGGCGATCCGTGCTATAAAAACGCGGAGAAATATCTGCCGACGAATATTGCGTTTGCGCCGAATGGCGATTTTTATGTGGCCGATGGTTACGGATCGTACTATGTGCATCGCTACGATAAGACCGGCAGATTCATTTCGACCTTCGGTGGTACAGGCACCGATGACGGTGCGCTCAAGGAACCGCACGGCATTTGGTGCGACACTCGCGGTGCGCAGCCGCTCATTTTGGTGGCCGACCGCGCCAACGAGCGGCTGCAATGGTTTACCTTAGATGGAAATCATTGGCTGACGATTCGCTCCGCTGAGCACATCTATCGGCGACCCTGCCATTTCGATGAGCGCAACGGTGAACTGCTTGTTCCGGGGCTTGATGGCCGCGTCAGCATTCTCGACAAAGACAATGAGCAAGTTGTGATTCTGGGCGACAACGACAACGCCCAGCAGCGCGGCAAAAACAACATCGGCGCCGCCGATCGCAGACCGGGCGTATTCGTCTCACCACACTGTGCCATTTGGGACCATGCCGGAAACATTTACGTGACTGAATGGCTCAGTGATGGCCGCGTGATCAAGCTGCGAAAAGTGGATGCATAACGAGGTAGAGCGTGGCAACCGGAACGACGAAGAAGACCGAAGTCGGCAGCTATTTCATCGCCAACTACCCGCCGTTTTCGCAATGGACGGCCGACGGATTGGCGGAGGTGCACGCGGCGATGCAAGCGCCGCCATTAAATCTCGCAGGCGATGCCCAACCGATTCCGCTCGGCTTGTACTTGCACATACCATTCTGCCGCAAGCGATGTAAGTTCTGTTACTTCCGGGTGTATACCGATAAAAACGCCAACGAAGTTGAACAGTACGTTGCCGCGCTCTCGCGCGAGATCGAACTGGTCAGCCGTTTGCCTGTGATGGGCGGCCGGCCATTCCGCTTTGTCTACTTCGGCGGCGGCACGCCGTCGTTTCTAAGCGGTAAACAGCTGACATCGCTGGTCGATCGCTTGCGGGCCAACATCAATTGGGATCACGCGGAGGAGGTCACCTTCGAGTGCGAGCCGGGCACGCTTTCAGAGCCAAAAGTTCGCACGCTGAAGGATCTCGGCGTGACGCGGATCAGTTTGGGGGTCGAAAACTTCGGCGATTCGATCCTGGAAGAAAACGGTCGCGCCCATCTGTCGCCGGAAATTGAAAAAGCCTGGAAGTGGATTGTCGATGCGGGCTTTCCCAACACCAACATCGACCTGATTTCCGGCATGGTCGGCGAGAATTGGGACAATTGGCGCGATACGGTGCGCAAGACCATCAAGTATTCGCCCGACAGTGTGACGATTTATCAGATGGAGTTGCCATTCAACACGGTTTACTCGAAAGACATATTGGGCAACCATGTGGAAACGCCGGTGGCAGATTGGCAAACGAAACGCGCCTGGGTCGATTACGCGTTCGATCAGCTGTGCACGGCCGGCTACAGTGTTTCGAGCGCTTACACGCTGGTGAAAGACAAGAGCAAAGTGAATTTCAGTTACCGCGACAACTTGTGGCGCGGCAGCGACCTCTTGGCAACCGGCGTAGCCAGCTTCGGGCACATATCCGGGGTCCACTATCAGAACCTCGCGGAATGGCCGCAGTACTTAGGAGTGCTTGAGCGCGGCGAATTGCCGCTGTGGCGCGGCATGCGACCGAC
The DNA here is from genome assembly GCA_963773875.1 of Pirellulales bacterium. GTDB lineage: Bacteria > Planctomycetota > Planctomycetia > Pirellulales > JADZDJ01 > CAVTYH01. Next base: position 261,789 of record CAVZCV010000020.1, on the reverse strand, counting down.
GCCGCATCAACTTCTGGTGCGCGAAATGATTTTGCAGCTAAAGACCGGCCGCCTGGATGCCGGTTATTTCCGCGAAAAATTCGGCGTCGACATTCTCGACGAATGGCGCGACGTCTGGCAGCAATATGCGGAAGATGAGCTGCTTTCCGTGCAGGCTGATGAAATTCGCCTGACGCGGACGGGGTTGCTGCAGGTCGATTCACTACTTCCGGCATTCTTCGAACCCGAACACCGCGACGTCCGGTACACTTAACGCTAGCCGCCGAGCAACGTGCCGATCTGATATGTCGCGAGTGCACCAATGTAAGCCAGGACGGTCATGTAGACAAACGTGAACGCAGGCCAGCGCCAACTGTTCGTTTCACGCTTGATGATCACGAGCGTAGCTGCGCACTGGGCACATAGGGCGAAAAACACCATCAGGCCGAGTGCCATCGGCACGGTGAACACCGGCTTGGTGCTTCCATCCCACGTGGCGTTGCGAAGTTGAGTTTGCAATTGCGTTTGGCCGGCTTCCTCTTCCGTATCGACCTCGCCGATGTTGTAAATCACCCCCAGCGTTCCCAGCACCACCTCGCGCGCGGGAAACGACGCAATCACGGCACAGCCGACGCGCCAATCCCAACCGAGCGGTTTAACAACCGGCTCAACAAACCGGCCCATCAATCCCAGCGCACTGTGCCGCTGATACGCACCTTGGAGCAACTGATTGAATTGATCCTGCACGTTAAATCGTGCCAGTTCGGACTGCAGAAATTCACGATGCTTATCGCCAACCGGCAATTTGGCAGATCTGCGCACTCAAAGCCGTCTTTTGCGCCGCTAAGTCGTTTTCGGCGGCCGTTTGATTGTGCGGATAGTACAGCAGCGCCCAGACGACAATCGCGACCGCCACGATGAGCGTGCCGGCGCGGCGAAGAAACGCCCAGCCACGATCCAGCATTCGGTGCAGCACCAGCGACGGCGCTGGAAACTTGTACGGGGGCAGCTCCATGACAAACGGCGGCGTCGCCCCGCGGAGCATCGTTCGTTTCAAGATGAGCGCCACGAAAACGGCCGCGACAATGCCAATCAAATACATGCAAAAAAGCGTCAGTCCCTGCATCGGCAGAAAGCCCAATGCGTATTTGCCTGCCGGGATGAACGCACCAATCAAAAGTGTGTAAACCGGCAGCCGCGCGGAACAACTCATCAGAGGCGCAACGAGAATGGTCGTCAGTCGATCACGACGATTTTCAATGACACGCGTGGCCATGATGCCGGGAATCGCACAGGCGAATGACGACAATAGTGGGATGAACGACTTGCCGCTCAGCCCGACGCGCACCATCAGCTTGTCCATGAGATACGCGGCGCGGGCCATGTAACCGCAATCTTCGAGAATCGCGATGAACATGAACAAAATGAGAATCTGTGGCAAAAATACGACCACGCTGCCTGCGCCCCCGATGAGCCCCTGCACCAACAGCGACCGCAGCGCCCCTTCGGCCATCGACGATTCCACAAGGCCGCCGAGCGCTTTGACGCCGCTATCAATCAGTTTCATAAGCGGCTGGGCGGCGACGAAGATCGATGAGAACAGCGCAAACATGACGACCGCAAAGACTGCGGTGCCCCAAAATCGATGAGTCAGCACACGATCGATTTTGTCTGACAGCGTTTCCTGCCGCGCACTCGGCTTCGTTACCACGCCTTCCAAAATCCGACCAACCCAATCGTAACGGGCCAATGCTTCAACTGCAGGCACTTGAAAGCCGGCGTCCGCCAATCGAGCGCGCACCGCTTGCACCCGTTCGCGCAGTTCCGAACTGCCAATGGTCTGGGGATCATCCAAGTATCCGCCAGTGTCGAGCAGCATCCGTTCAATCAAGTATCGCGGCATTACCGCCAGCGGCTTAGTCTTTCCATCCGTCGCGTCTGAGTTTATCTCCGTCTCCAACTGCGCCACTTCCGCCTGAAACTCTGTTGGAAATGGACTCTCTCGTCGCCCAACTGGCTGCTCGATTACGTCTATGAGCGCAGCTTTCAATTCGACAAGTCCGACGCGCTTATTTGCCTGCACTTTGACCACCGGGATTCCTAGTCGCTCACTCAATCGCGCCACATCGATCGACAGACCGCGGTCGCGAGCGATATCAATCATGTTGAGCGCTAGCACGGTTGGTAGCCCCAGCTCCAGCGCCTGGCTCACCAGATATAGATTCCGTTCCAGATTGCTCGCATCGACAATGGAGACGATGGCATTGGGCGCCGGCTCGTTGGGCTGCCGGCCAAGCAGCAGATCGACAACCACCATTTCATCGAGCGATCGCGGCGCCAAACTATAAGTGCCAGGCAGATCCACCACCGCTAGTCGCCGGCCCGCATGATTCAAGTGCCCGATTTTTTTTTCAACCGTGACGCCTGGATAGTTGCCGGTCCGTTGCCGCACTCCCGCCAACGCTGTGAATAATGTCGATTTGCCGGTATTCGGATTGCCAACGAGTGCAACAGTGAGCGTCGAAGTGGCGGAGGTGACGGCCATGCTTTTACTGAAAATCGACAAGCCGCTGGTATTCAGCGCAGCTTCCACTTCCACCCGCGCCGCTTCGCTGCGGCGAACGCTTAGCCGATAGCCACGCAGCGCAAGCTCGATTGGGTCACCCAGCGGCGCTTTGCCGAGCACTTCGATATCGACGCCCGGTGTCAGCCCCATTTCCAAAAGTCGGGCGCTGATCTCATCGTTCTGGCTGACTCGCACCACTCGCCCCCCGGCGCCGACGGCCAAATCTGCGAGCGTGGTCACAACTCATACCCCGGGCCGGACCAGAACATTGAGCACTTCGGTGCCACGAATGCACAGCTTGTGGCCGTTCAGCCGCACGATGCAGGGCGTGCCGGTGCGGACCATTTCGACCTGGACCCCACGCCGAAGGCCCAGCTCTTTAAGTCGCTGAACATGCTCGGAGCGACCGACAATTTCGGCCACCGCCGCTCGAGAACCTTCCTGCAACCGTCGAAGCGGAATCATATCGTGGGTAAGGGCTTGCATAGGCATGGCCGATTTGAATTGAGACTCATTCTCAGTTTGCGATTCCCGATTGTAAGAGTTCTCGACTTATAATGCAAGCGAGTGCGAAGAAAAAGCGCGCAATCGGAACTTAAAGCGCCTCAAGAGGTTGCGCTTTTGTTCAATGTGGCGGGCAAACCTGGGCCAAAATTGACGCTCACTGGGAAGACAAAAACGCCAATTCCCACCAAGAGTGGCAACTCAGAACCCCGGGTTTTGCAGGGCCGGCATCACAACGGCACCCCAAACTACCCGATCATCATTTCCGTCAAAATGATATAGGTTTTGAGCCGGATCCTTGACGATGGTGCCGATGACCACGGCCGAATCGCCGTTCGCTAGATTCGGCTTCTCTGCTGATATGACCGGGATGACAGCTTCCTTGCCTTTAAACAGCTTGATTAGCGTTCTAAATTGCTTCCCGATTGGCTCAACCGACTGAACGGTGCCAGCGAGCACGATTCCGTCAATCCCCTCTTTGATCCGACCGGAGTTGTCTAGCCAATAACCAGCCAGAAAGCCAAGTTCTTCGACTCGAGCCCGATCGGTTGCGACGCTCGAGACAAGCGCGCCGGCTGCGGCTCTCGACGTCTGATCGTGGTCATCGCCACTTTGCGGCTTTACCAGTGTGATATCCTCAGCCAGCATCGCGAGATTCAGGTAGTAGTTTTTGCGCAGCATTTGCATGTCGGGAGAATCCGCCGGCGCGTGGGTGTATGCGTCCGTGGAGCCCGATGCCGCCGCGATGGCTTTCGAAACGTCAGCCAGCGAAATGTTCTTGGCCGTTTTGGGTCCCTGCGGCTCTGGAGCCGGCGGCGTGGTGACCGCCGGCAGCGGCGGGAATGCTTCCTGGCTCGGTGGCGCACCGAACGGATCGGTGGTGGGCGTCGAGGTAGTGGGCGTCGACGCGGTGGGCGGATTGCCGCCCGGCGTCGACGTGGTCGCTGCGGGGGTTGCTTGATCGGTTTGGCTCGGCGGTGTTGAAGTCGGCGGGGTTGTTGAGGTATCCGACGGCAAATTCAGTGTGCTCGAAAGTCCGCCAGCCGTGGTTGCAGTTGTGTTTTCAGGAGTTGCCGTTGGCGGCGTGGCATCGTTTTGCACCGGCGTGCCAGTTGGCGGTGCAGTGTCGTTTTGCGCGTTGGAGTCAGGCGTTACCGCACCGACCTGAGGCGGATTTGTATCGGGCGTATTATCCGTGGGCACATTATCCGCGGGCGGATTCTGTGCGATATCCGGGCTGGGCACCGGTCGAACAGCTGCCACATTCCTCGGTTTTAATTGTTCTGGAACGATGGAAGGCGGCAAGAATTTCGCGATTCCCAGCAAGTCAACCTTCAATCCGAAGAACAGAACGGCATATCCGACAATGAGCCCGATAACGCCACCAACCACCAGCTTCAGTAGTTCGCTTCCCAAACTGCGTTTTTTCTTCGCCGGACGTTCCTTGGTCGTTGCATCGTCCATGGCAATAAATGGCCGCGATGCTTCAATGGGGCTATGTTCTAGTTCAAGATGATCGTCATGTGCAGCAACACGCTGTTCACCCTGCAACTCGTCTTCCGGAAATTCTGACGGATCGTGCTCCGCAGCGACCGGTTCATTACTTTCGGCGGTCATGTCCCACGGCTCGGCTTCCTCAACATCGTGAGCGGGCTCTTCGATTTCGACTTCGCTCGTAGCGGCGTCTTCCTCCGTAATGTGCGTGAACTGCGCTTCCGCAGATTCGCCGCTCTCGTCGTACAGCGCCTGGTCCAGAATGGCTTCCAACTGATCCTCGTCGGTATGCAGCATCACCGGCTCGTGCAATGTTGCCGCGGCATCGAGCTGCTCGGCCTTCGTCGGAAGATCGGGGTCGAAAGGCATTCCTTCCAGCACAGCCTGGTTGGGTTCCGCGATATCGTCGATCGGCTGGTCAATCATTTCGTCGGGCTCATCCAGCGAATGGTCCGCCGCGGAAATCGGTATCGAAGCCACAGGTTCCGGCACCAGTTCTAAAGCAGGCGGCTGAAAATCAAGGGCCTCTTGCAGCCGATATTCTTCGCCGCACAAAGGGCAACGAACCCAGGCCGCCGGATCACTTGGCGTCGGCAACGAAATTATCCGAAAACATTTAGGGCACGGCTGTGCGTTTGGCATACCGAAGAACTCCACAATCGTAATTTGTCTCTTTCACCTAGTTTACTCCGCAGTTGGCGTCCAAGTGCAAGCGTTTTGCCGAAAAAAATGAGGGCTAATTACGGGCTAATTGACCATTTTTAGGCCGTACAAGGGGCCGTACTTTCCATGTAGATAGTTCATCAGATGAGTATGCGACAGCGGCTCACCGGTAACGAGCCGTACCAGCTCGTCGGCCGTGCAACATTGTCCAGAGTAATGGATATTCTCCCGGAGCCAATCTCGGAGCGGTTGGAATTGGCCAGCGGCGAACTGTCTGGCCAGCCCGCCCAAATCGCGATCGGCTTTCGCAAAAAATTGCGATGCATACAAGTTTCCTAGCGAATAAGTGGCAAAATAGCCAACCAGCCCTGCACTCCAGTGGATATCTTGCAGCACACCTTCGGCATCGTTCTTCGGGGTGACGCTCAAATAGTGGCGGTATTTTTCATTCCAGGCCGCGGGCAAATCGGCGACCTTCAGTTCGTCATTGACCAGCGCTTGCTCGAGCTCGAACCGCACGAGAATGTGCAAGTTGTACGTTGCCTCGTCCGCCTCCACTCGAATGAGCGAGGGGCGCACATCGTTAATTGCCGCGTAAAAGTTATCGGGGGGAACTTCGCCGAGCGCTTCAGGAAACTGCTTTTGCGCATCCGGATAGAAACATTCCCAGAAAGCGCGGCTACGACCCACCAGGTTTTCCCACATCCGCGATTGCGATTCGTGTATACCGAGCGAAATTGCCTCGCCCGGCGGCAGCCCGTACCACTCCGGTCGCAAACCCTGGTCGTAAATGCCATGGCCGGCTTCGTGCAAAACACCGAAAAATGCGCCGGGGAAGTGATGGTGATCGTACCGCGTGGTGATGCGGCAATCGTGCGGCCCGATCGAAGTGCAAAACGGATGCGCCGTGACATCGAGCCGCCCCCGATTGAATTCGAACCCCAGCCGTGCCGCCACACTGCGGGCAAATTGTTCTTGACGATCGACCGGAAAATCGCCCGCCAGAATTTCGATCTTCGGCCGGCGGCTGCTCGCGCCAATTTCAGCCACGAGCGGCACTAGCTGATCGCGCAGCGCTGACAGTACCCGAGCAATCTGCGAAGTAAGAGCGCCCGGTTCGAATTCGTCGAGTAGTGCATCGTAGGCACACTCTTTGAAACCAATGGCCTGCGCCGCATCGCGTTTCAGCTTGAATGTCTTTTCCACAAGTGGGCGGAATGAGGCGAAATCGTTGTTGGCCCGAGCGTGCACCCACGCTTGCTGCCCTAAAACGGCTGTTCTCGTGAGTTCCTCAACCAACGCCTGCGGTAGTTTCACGCGGCGATCATATTGCCGTTTGAGCTCGCGAACCGTTGCGCCTTGATCGCCGTGCGGATCGAGCTTCGCCGCCACAAGGATATTTAGCCACTCGCCGAGCTTTGGATCAGTTCGCCGCCGGTGGACCATGCCGGCCAGCAGCGTCATTTGTTCTGCCCGATAGTCGCCGCCTTTCTCGGGCAACATCGTCCGTTCGTCCCAGCCAAGAAGTGATTCGATTGAATTGAGCAGCGCAGTTTCGCGCGAGTGTTCCACCAGTTGCTTGAATGTGCCGTCGATGTCGACCATAACGATATCCAGTTCTAAATCGTCCGACCGGAAGTCGGAATATATATGACCAGCCCAATCATTTCTATTGACCACGTTACAAAACGCTTTCCGGGCGTCACGGCACTTTCGGACGTGTCGATTGATATTGCTGCCGGCGAATTGCATGCCATCGTCGGTGAGAACGGTGCTGGAAAAAGCACGCTAATGAAAATTCTGGCAGGCGTGGTTGTTGGCTTCGAAGGGCGATTAGGCGTGCGAGGCCAGATGGTGCAGTTTCGAGGCACTCGGGATGCCGAAGCGGCGAGAATCAGCATTATTCACCAAGAACTCAACCTCGTTGAACAACTTTCTGCCGCCGCCAACATTTTTTTGGGGCGCGAAGACGCGGTCCATTCAGATTGCTCGATGATCGCAGCATGGAGGCTGAAGCGGCAAAGTTGCTTAGCGAATTGGAATGCCAGATCTCGCCGTCCCAAATGGTCGGGGCACTCCGCGTGGGCGATCAGCAGCTAATTGAGATCGCCAAAGCGCTATCGCTGGACGCCGAGATCTTAATCATGGACGAGCCAACGAGCGCGCTTTCGGAGACGGAGGTTGCCCGGCTGTATCGCGTCATTGATCGGTTGCGAAAACGTGGCGTCACGATTTTATATATCTCGCACAAAATGGACGAGGTATTTCGGCTAGCCGATCGAATTAGCGTGCTGCGCGACGGCAAACTGGTAAAGACTATAAACCGCGTCGAAATTACACCGCGTGAAGTGACACACTTGATGGTTGGCCGGGAAATCGAAAACACGCATGTTGGCCAGGGACGAACGCCAGGCGAAACGGTTTTGGCCGTCAATCGTCTCTCGTTGCCGTGGCCAGGACATGCGCGGAGTTGGCGATTGAAAGATGTGAGCTTCACGTTGCGCCGCGGCGAGATTTTGGGTTTCGCTGGGCTAATGGGCGCCGGGCGAACCGAACTGCTGGAATGTTTGTTTGGCGCCGCCACGGAAGTTCCGCGAGGTGAAATTGTGCTCGACGGAAAGACCGCGCAATTTACGCATCCATCGGAGGCCTGTTCGGCCGGCGTCGCCCTAGTGACCGAGGACCGCAAGCGGCTGGGACTGTTTTCGTACTTCGATGTTGGCCAGAACATCACGCTATGTACTTTGGGGGATGTAGCGTCAGCCGGCATGATTAATGGCCGCCGTGAACGCGAACAGGCCAAGGGCATGGTCTCGCAACTCGGCGTCAAAACTGCCCGAATCGACACCGCGATTACCAGTCTCAGTGGCGGCAACCAGCAAAAATGCATCATTGGCCGCTGGCTACTCACCAAGCCACGAGTGCTGCTGTTGGATGATCCGACGCGCGGCATTGACGTCGGCGCCAAAGCGGAACTTTACCGGCTGATTGATGGCCTGTGCCGCCAGGGGCTCGGCGTCATTGTGACCAGCAGCGAACTGCCGGAGCTGCTCACGCTGTGCGATCGCATTCTCGTGCTGTGCGAAGGCAGACTGACAGGCGAGTTCTCGCGAGCGGAAGCAACGGAACAGAAAATTATGGAAGCGGCTACCAAAAGGAATGACGAAGTACGAAATTCGAATGACGAATGAAGTTCCAAATTCCAATGGTCGAATGACAAAACGGATTGCCATTTGAGCGTTTGGCTTTTGGTGCTTGGAATTTATTCGTCATTCGAATTTCGTCATTGATTGTAATTCATCATTAGTTTCCCACATACTTGGCATAAACCGTCCGCGCCTTCCGCTATATCGTTTGTACCGCCGATGATGGCGCGGCCGTCGGGAAACATCGTCAGCATGTAATTGCCAACGGCGCACCTGAGCAAGTATTTGTTTCGTGTAACCGAACCAACGACGGCTAGTTTTTCGGCCAGGGCATCAAGCGACAATTGACCGTGGTCCGCCGTTTCAACTGGTTGCGAAAGTTGCACCGAATTTCGACCGCATAACACGGCAGTACGGCTGCCGCGTTGGCCGGAGAGCCAAGGAAACTCCTCTCCACGGCATGTAGGGCAGCCGCCGGCAGAGCGAAGGCGATCGAGATTCAACTGCCGCATCTGATTGTCCCAAAGATCAATGACGGTGAGCGATCGACTCACAATGTCCTGATGGCCCGAAAGAACCTTGATTGCTTCGCACGATTGAATTGAAGCGACAACATTGACGATCGGTCCCAGAATGCCCGCCGTATCACACGTTGGCGAGGTTCCTGGTGGCGGCGGCTCGTTCATCACGCAGCGAAAACAAGGCGGCTCACCCGGCAGCACCGTCAGCGATTGCCCCTCAGCGCCGATGGAGCCGCCGTACACCCACGGCAGCCGCAATTTGATTGCAGCCTCATTGAGCAGGAAGCGCGTTTCAAAGTTGTCGGTGCCATCAAGGATAATGTCGCAGCCGTCGCACAGCGAAAGAATGTTGCCGGCTTCAACATCGGCCACGATTGGTTCAATTTCAATCTGACGATTGATTCGCCGCAACTTTTCGGCCGCCGCCACAGCTTTGGGTAGCGCTGCCCGCACGTCGGCCTCGTCGTAGAGTACTTGCCGCTGCAAATTGTTGAGCTCCAGAAAATCGCGATCGACAATTCGCAATTTGCCGACGCCCGCCCTGGCCAGCGTATTGGCCAGCACGCTGCCGAGCGCCCCGCACCCGCAGATGAGCGCGCGGCTGGCCAGTAATCGTCGTTGTCCTTCTTCGCCGAGCGGGACGAATCGCATTTGGCGTACATAGCGATCGAGCGAATCTAAATCTTGATCTGACATATCACACCACATATCCGGCAAAGTCACCGGCGATCGATAAATCGTGCTGCAGCGCGTCGCAACCGGCACGGGCTTGTTCGATGCTTGCTGGCTGCGAGAGCTGGCGGACGGCAACGATCGGCCGCTGGCAATCCGCAACTTTTCGCGCAAACTTTCGTGGCTTATCAACATCGGCCATCGCCAGGTGCGCCCATTCTGCCAAATTAATTGGCTCGTCTGCCGCGATATGTTGCGCGAGCAGCAGATTCGGCGCGGCCTGGCACACAGCATTTGGGATCGGGCCATCGCGGTTCAAAACAGCAATTCCAACAGCCGGCCAATGGGAGAGCCGTCGCAAATGAAAATCCAAATCCCTCGCCCCAGATTCATCCGCCAATTTCGTCAACTCTGCGCCCAACAGAATTCCCCGCCGACTGGCCCATTCGCAGAATTCATCGTTAGGATTCGCCGCTACAATTGCCGTCCACGACTCGCGTGCGAATTTTTCTTCATTCGCCTCTCCCAACTCCGCAATCCCCACTTGCATCACCAATCCGCGCAACACAAATCGCTTTCCATCAAATAACAACGACTGGCCACGGACTCCCAAGCGACGAATCCCGACGAGTCGCTCACAGCGCCAAAGCAACTCTTCTCGCCGCATCAATTCGATTTGAGCTCGATATAAGAATGGCAGCTCGGGGGTCCAAAAACACGGGTCCGGCACCACGGCTTCGGCCACAAGTTGCTTCGCTGCCGAATTCCGCGGCGGACATGGTAAAAACGGCATTCGCAGTGGCAAGGTATGCGAAAAAGCGCACTCCGGCCCTCTGAGTCGGCCAGCCAACTCCAGTGACGTCAAGTCGATTGCCTCATCAACAATCGTCAGCCGTGCATAAACTCGCGCTACCGCCGGATTCGCCTCGCCATGGAACAATTCCAGGCGATTTGCCTCAACTGGCGCGCTTTGCGGCATCTTTAGCGGAGATTCCTCAGACACGGTGCTTTCCGCAGCATGAGGGATTATTCTGGTTGAATCGTAAGTTGACATTCGCTGCCAGATTATTGAAAGTGGCACCGGCTAGCGATAGTCTACGCAGCTTCCATAGAAAAGTCGAAATTGTCGGCGACGCAAAGCTCAGGCGGAAATGCAACGCGGATCGGTCTTCCAACGTTTGGATTCCTCGGCCTGGTCGGCCATCTCGATCGCCATCGCCTACGCGCTGCTCTTGGGATTGCTGGCGATTGCTGCGCCGTCGTTTTATCGCGGCAATCAGTTTCGCGTGATTCTGGTCGGCAGCGCGCCGGTGTTGGTGGCCGCAATCGGCATCACGCTGGTCATCCTGCGCGCAACATCGATATTTCGATTGGCTCGCAGCTTTCGGTCTGCGGTGTCGCGGCGGGCCTGCTCGCGAAAGCAGGATTGCCAATGCCGCTTGTGGTGCCGGCGGTGATGCTGATCGGCGCTGCGATGGGTTCGATCAATGGTGTTTTCATCGCGGTGCTGGGATTGCCTTCGATCGTGGTGACACTTGCCACGATGGTCATTTTTCGCGATGCGCTCTGCTGGTGGCGCGAAGGCGCGTTCGTTAATAATGTGCCGCCCGATTTTCAATGGTTCGGCTACGGGCAGAACGTCGGGCAGGCGTTGATCATCGGAATTTCAGCGGTTGCGTTTCTGGCGTTTGCCTGGGGTCTGCGGTATCTGGCGGCAGGTCGCGCGGTTTACGCCACTGGTTCCGATCCGGATGCCGCTTGGCTCGTCGGCGTGCGTCCGCAGCGCGTCGTATTTTGGGTCTTCGTGCTAATGGGTGCGCTGACAGGGCTGGCGGCGCTGTTGAGCGTTGCGCAACTGCCGAGCGTGGACCCCAAGGCCGGCGACGGTTTCGAATTGGAAGTGATTGCGGCAGTAGTCGTTGGCGGGGTGGCAATTTCCGGCGGCCGCGGGAATTTGTTTGGCGTGCTATTCGGCGTGATTCTACTGGCAACCATCCGCCCGGCGCTCGTGTTTCTCCACACCGAAGCGCAGTGGGAAAAAGCGATTCAAGGCGCAATCATCTTACTCGCGGTGACGGCAGATGCGTTCAATTTCAGGCGGAGGAAGCATGGCCTCGGAGCTCTCGCCGCCCAGTGAAATTGCACGCGAGCGGCGGTTTCAAGTTACGCATGAAATTGTACTGGCTACGGTGCTCGTGGCGGAGATCGCCATTTTCTGCGCGACCGGCAAGAATTTCATGTCGCGAGACAATGCATTTGAAGTGACAAGGCTGTGTGCCGAAGTCGGCCTCCTCGCGATCGCTATGACGCCTGTCATCATCACTGGCGGCATCGATCTGTCGGTCGGCTCGCTGATGGGGCTATCGGCCGTGCTGTTTGGCCTGATGTGGCGCGACGCAGGAATTCCAATTCCACTGGCGATTGTTGGAACGCTGATCGTCGGCACGATGGCCGGATTTTTGAACGCAGCTTTGATCGCCAAATTGCGGTTGCCGCCGCTGATTGTCACGCTGGGCACGTTTTCACTATACCGCGGGCTGGCGGAGGGATTAACGCGGGGCGTCGATAATTTCACTGGCTTTCCTGACAGTTATCTATTCTTGGGTCAAGGCTATTTGCCTGGCGGCGTTCCAACGCAATTGCCGGTTTTCGTTGTCGTGGCGATCGCCTTTTGGGTTCTTTTGCAGCGCAGCGTAATTGGTCGCGGTCTGTATGCGATCGGTTTTTCGCCCGACGGCGCGCGCCACGCCGGCGTGCCCGTTGAACGCCGCCTGATGCTCGTCTATGTGCTTTCTGGCTTCATCGCCAGTTTGTCGGCCATCATTTATGTGTCGCACTTGGGGCAGGCCAAGGCCGATGCCGGCACCGGTTATGAACTGACGGCGATCACCGCGGTGGTGCTGGGCGGAACCTCCATCTTCGGAGGCCGCGGAACCATTCCAGGGACCGTGATGGGCATCTTCGCCATCGCCATCCTGCAAAATGGCCTGCGTTTGGCAGGGCAAAGTGGCGATATTGCTGGTATCTTGATGGGCTCGCTCTTGTTGGTCACTATTACCATGGAGCGGCTCAGCACTCGCCGGGCGCGCTCCGCTCGTTTGGTTATCCCAGAATTGGAGACGTTCGAAGTGAAGAACTCGCAAGTCGCTGTGTTGAGTCTCGTGATTTTGCTCGGTGCGGCCATCATCGCCGGTGCAAATTGGTTGCTCGTGAAGAATTTGCTGACCGAGCATATCCAACCACAGAACGCTCAAGTCACGATCGCCACGCCAGCAAACGGCGACACGAAAAATCAGTCTGCAGTTCTGCCGGAGGCGAACGATTCCAAATCGAAACCCGTCGCCGGCAAGAAAATCACGGTTGGCATGATGCCAAAGAGTTTGGGCAACGCGTATTTCATCGCCGCGCATAAAGGCGCGGACGAAGCCGCCAAGGAATTGGGTGTGGAATTGTTGTGGGATGGCCCAACTGATCCTGATCCGGCCAAGCAAAATGAAATCGTCGATACTTGGATCACCCGCGGCGTCGATGTCATCGCGGTGGCTGTGGAAAATCGCACGGCAATTTCTTCCGTTCTGCGGAAAGCTCGCGAGCGCGGCATCCATGTCATCACGTGGGATGCGGATGCGGAAGCCAACTCGCGCGACTTTTTCGTCAATCAGGCGACGCCCCAGGGAATTGGCTTTACGCTGATGGATCACGCGGCCCGGCTGCTTGGCGGCAAAGGGGAGTTTGCCATCATCACCGCCTCGCTCACGGCCGACAACATGATCGAATGGCAAAAGCAAATCGAAAAGCGCCGTGCAGACAAATATCCAAACATCAAATTAGCGGCCCTGAGACCCTGCGATGACTTGCAGAAAAAAGCGTTCGATGAGACGAACACTATTCTCAACGCTTACCCCGATGTGAAACTCATCATGGCTATTTGCTCGCCGGCTGTGCCTGGCGCGGCAGAAGCGGTGAAGCAATCTGGCCGAACCGATGTGAAAGTCATCGGCCTTGGTCTGCCGAACGACAACAAGCCGTACGTGCATGAAGGCGTGACGGATTGCATCGTGCTCTGGAACACGATGGACTTAGGCTGCCTGACGGTTTTCACCGCGGACGCCTTGGCCAAAGGCACGCTCAAAGCCGGCGACAAATCGCTCCAAGCCGGACGTTTAGGAAAAATCGAAATCGCAGGTGACAACGTGCTTCTTGGCACACCTTTCACGTTTAACAAAGAGAATATCGACAAGTTCGATTTCTGATGGCGGCGAACAGATTCACCGCGGAGTACGCAGAGGTGGGCAGATTTCTATTCGGAATTGGCTTAAACGATTTAAGCTCAATTGAATAAGGTGTTTGAGCGCCGGGCCCCCAATTTTTTTCCTCTGCGAACTCTGCGTCCTCTGCGGTAAATTATTCCGTCGCTTTCGCAATTTCCACCGCGTAAACATGCGTCGGTCCGTGCATGTTGGATCGGAAGACTAGCCACCTATTGTCGGGCGTGAAGGTGCCGTTCGGTTCCAACTCGTAATTGTGCTTAGAGAGATCGACGAGCTTTTCCGCTTCGAACTTCCCGATCTTCACTGACTCGTCCCCGACTTTCAACGTCTCGTTGTGATCGACCGGCCGGAACAAGTACATCCACATTCCATTGCCTGGGGGATCGAGCGGCTGATTCTCAGGCAGCGGAGTGCGATTGGCTACGCTCCCCGGCCCGCCACCATCGCCAGAGAACAGTTTGCCGTCGTGCGATTGGTTGTAGTGCACCGACCATTGCGAGCGTTCAATTGGGTAGCGAATTCTCTCTCCAGTTTCAACGTTCACTCCGGCCAGCCAAAACTTGTCGGACCTTGGCGTTTGCAAATCGTAGTAAATCGTCTTGCCATCGAAGCCGAAAAATTCATGGCCGGCGATTTCATATTTCATCGTGCGCGGGTGCATCAGCTTCAGCCCGCTGCCATCGGTATGAACGGTCCAGATGCGATCGACATCGTGCCACGGGCCTTCATGGCAAAACATCATCAGCGTGGGGTCAGTCGGCGACATCTGCACATGGTTTTGCCAATCGGTGCTCGGATTAAATGTGTTCACTTTGCCTGTGGCAATTTCGATGGTGTAAAGTTTCATCGGAATTTTGGCCACCAGTCGAGCTGCCAGGCCGCGCTCCCGACCGGCGAAAAGCCGCAAGTTCTGCTGTGACGATTCTTGACCGCCGCGCGTATCCTCTGGGCGGGGCAGCGAAGCATCGGCGGCCGGCGTCCCTTTTTCATCGGACTTCGCGTCGGATATCGAGCCATCTTTGACATCGTCTTTTGCATCGCGTGCTGGTGCGCCAAATCTTCCGGCACCCGCGCCACCTTCGGCAAAGCTGCCGCCGAGCAACGTTTCGTCGGCATTGACCGCCAACCCCGAACCGCCGCGGCCCGGCAATTTGCCGATCTCTTTTGTTTCTTTGGTGTTGACGTTCGTGGAGTAAACCGAGCCCGTCCCCATGCGGGTGTAATAGACGTTGCCAGATCTGTTGCCGACGACCAGTTGCCCTACGCGGCCTTCCACAATCGGCGTTATGTCATGCGTCTTCAAATCGATGGTCGCTAAGCCGCTCGGAGTTTGAACCACAAGTTTGTCGCCTGTGTAGGCATTTTGATGGAAATAGAAACTCGACGTACCCGGCTCGCGCGACAATCGGACAATGCGGTGGCCGGTCGCCGGATCGATCCAATCGGTCGGCGGCTCATCGGTAGCCAGCAGAATTGTGGTATTGGTGAAGCCGATCGACAATAGCAGGGCAAAGCGAATTCGTTGGGCGGCGGCAAACATCGCGAGACTCCGGATGGGCGCGGGGGGTGGATTGAAAGCGAGCGGGCGTCTGGCTAGTGTACACACTGCCGGCGAATCTGGGAAATTGCCGAGCGATTCATCTGGGGAGTATTCTGGAATGTTGCGTTTCAAAATGCACGGCGCATCGCTGGTTCTCTTGGCGATGGTCGCTTTCGCAAAATCTGGTTTGGCAAGGGAAACCATCGACTTGGCCGGTCAGTGGCGATTTGCAATGGATCGAGACGATACCGGCGCAAAGAAGAATGGTTCAACCGGGAGCTGACCGACCGCATCCAACTACCCGGCGTCTTGCAAGCTCAAGGTTACGGCGATGAAATCAGCATCGAGACCAAATGGGTTGCCGGATTGCCGCGCGACATGCGCTGGTATTTGCGTCCCGAGTACAAAGCCTACACCGAGCCTGGGCACATCAAAGTACCGTATTTTTCTCAACCACCGCGACATTACTTGGGCGTGGCCTGGTATCAACGCGATTTTGAAATTCCCGAAAGTCTGAAGGGTAAGCGAATTCATTTGCTGCTGGAACGCCCGCGATGGGAGACGACGGTTTGGGTGGACGATCAGAAAATTGGCTCGAACAACAGTTTGGTTGCGCCGCACGAATATGATTTTGGCATGCTCGCGCCGGGAAAACATCGGCTGAGTGTGCGAGCCGATAACCGAATGAGCGTTGTGCCGGGTTATCGGTCCGATGGCCACAGCGTTTCCGATGCACTCGGCGCGACCTGGAATGGCATCGCCGGGCGGATTGAACTCAATGCGACGTCGCCGGTGTGGATCGACGATGCGCAAGTGTTTCCGGATGTCGCCAAGAAATCGGCCCGCTTGAAGATTCGCATTGGGAACGCAACGGGCGAAGCCGGCGTAGGCAAGCTATCCTCCGGCGACAAGTCAATCGATGTGAATTGGGATGCGAAGGGTGGCGATGCCGAACTTGAAGTGCCGTTGGGCGATGATGCAAAGCGGTGGGACGAATTTCATCCGGAGTTATTGCATGTTTCCATCCAACTTCGCGGCAAGCAAGCAGATGACGAACGAAAGATCACATTTGGCCTGCGCGAAATTACGACCCACGAAAAGCAAATGTTGCTCAACGGCCGCGAAATCAACCTGCGCGGCACTCACTTCGGCGGCGATTTTCCGCTGACCGGCTATCCGGCCACTGATGTGGCGACGTGGAACAAAATTATTAGGAAGTGCAAAGACTACGGCCTGAATCACATGCGATTCCACTCGTGGTGCCCTCCAGACGCGGCGTTCACGGCGGCCGATGAGCTGGGATTTTATTTGCAACCTGAGGCTGGCATGTGGAATCAATTCGGTCGCGACGGGTCGATGGCGAGGATGCTTGAAACCGAGACGGCACGGATGGTGCGTGCTTACGGCAATCATCCGTCATTCTTGCTTTTCTCACCGAGCAATGAACCGAATCGTCCGGTGCCCGCTGCGTTGACCCAGTGGTGCAAAGAATGGCACGATCGCGACCCGCGGCGCCTGTATGCCGCCAAAACGGGCTGGGAAATCGTGCAGTCAGATCTGCCGCAGTACGATATTTCCTCGGCAGTGCGCGGCAACCGTGGCTGGTTTGGCGGCGATTTTTCTCGGGCGTTGGCCGGGGCGCGGTTGCCGGTTCTCGCGCATGAGCTCGGCCAGTGGTGCGCGTATCCGGATTTCGATGTCATCAAAAAATTCACCGGCTACTTGCAGCCCAGCAACTATGAAGTATTCCGTGACTCTGCCGATGCGCATGGTGTACTTGCAAAGAACAAAGATTTCGCCTGGGCTTCGGGTCGTTTTCAATTAGCATGTTATAAGGAAGAGATCGAAGCCAATTTACGCACGCCGGGCTTAGCCGGTTTTCAACTGCTCGATTTGCGTGATTATCTTGGCCAGGGAACGGCGCTGATCGGCGTGCTGGATGCTTTCTGGGACGACAAGAGCTATGTAACCGCCGAAGAGTTCCGCCAGTTTTGCGGACCCACGGTTCCACTTGTCCGGTTTCGCAGCCACTCGTATGAATTTCTGCAGCCGGCGCCGATCGAAGTCGAAATTGAAATTGCGCACTTTGGGGAATTGCCAATCCAGCACGCAAAGCCCTACTGGAAAATCGTAAGATTGGAGGGCGCAATTGCTCTGCAAGGCGATTTGGCCGAGCGCGAGATTCCGATCGGCAAAGCAATTCCACTGGGCACTGTGAGCGTCGACACAGCGAAGCTTAAAGCTCCGGGCCAATTCAAGTTTGTGGTCGGCCTGACAGGAATGAAAATCGAAAACGATTGGAACATCTGGCTGTATCCGGCAAGAACGGAAGCCGCCATTCCGAATGACGTGCTGCTGACGAGTGATTGGAAAGATGCGCTATCGCGGCTGGCAGAAGGCGGCAAAGTGCTATTTACGCCGCCGGCATCTTCACTCGACGATACCTCTCCGCCGCTCAATAACGTGCCGGTCTTTTGGAACCGGTTGATGAACCCCAAGCTCGAAGCGATGCTTGGCCTGTGGTGCGATGTGAAGCATCCGGCGTTGGCGGAGTTTCCCACGCAAGCGAATTGCGATTGGCAATGGGCCGATTTGGTGCGCGGCGTGCGGTCTGTGAATCTCGACAAATCGCCGCGAGATCTGCAACCAATAGTGCAAGCCATCGACGATTGGAATCGCAATTACAGGCTGGGAGTGGTATTCGAAGCGAAAGTCGGCGATGGCCGGCTCGTGGTCAGTGCAATTGACCTCACAAAGAATTTGGATTCGAGTCCTGCCGCGCGACAACTGCGAAAATCGCTGCTCGATTATATGGCGAGCGACGCGTTTCAGCCGAAAGTTGCCTTGACGATTGAGCAAGCGACGGCACTTTGGCCCGGGCTGAATGGTCGCGGTTACAAAGCCGGCCCACAATCGGGGCCAATTCCTGAAGTTCAAGAGAACGCCGCGCCACCAGCAGCCGAAGGCAAGAAATCGAAGTGATTTAGCCGCGGCCGTTGTTGAAGCAGTCGACCATAATTTTTGGCGTTGCCCACAGCAAATCGGAAAGCATGTATCGGGCGGTGATCTCGCGCTGCTCGCCAGGCAGCAGCATGAAATAGTTATCGCTCCAACGAATTGGTAGCACTTCTTGCGTGCCGCTATCGCCTTTCATGAGCTTGGCCCGCACGAGAAGGGCGATGGCGTCGGAATCGTTGGATACCGTGGCGCTCGTCGTGCCTTCTTTGTCATCGATTTTTAGAGCGGCGTCCGTTTTCACGTCCAGATTCACCTTAGGCAGGTTCTGCAAGTCTTTATAATCGGCGAACGAAGTGACTTGGGTCGTTGCCCAATCCGATTTTCCGTAATTCATCACGTCCGGCACGGTCGATAGCCAGTACGAATTCACACTTCGCAGTTTGCCGCCGGAATCGCTCAGTGAGAGCCGCAAAAAGTAAACGGTCGAAATCTTGTCCAGACCCGGGGCTTTGGCCACAGTGGTGCTTGAATTCGCCGGAGCATTACAGCGCTCTTTAGACCGCGATTTGACCTTGCTGTTCGCGTCGAAAAGTTCGGTCTCTACGACCAGGTCCTTGAACGATTGAAGGGTATCGTTGGCGACCACGATCTCGCCATTATCGTACCGATACAGCACATGCAGCGGCTCGCATGCTACCTTCGTAGCAAAGTACGACCCGCCGGGCCGCAGATAGTAATCGTACAAATGCCAAATCATCGATGGCCACGCATTATTCAGCATCCATTGAATTTCCCCTGTGGCTTCCCATTTGTTTGCGCGAAAGCCTTCATACATGGCGCGAATGGTTTCGTACGCCTGGGCTTGGGCTTTCCAGGCGAAATCTGCAATGCCGGTTGATGGCCCAAAGCGCGCATCGAGCGCCTTCGTGAAATCGCGCATGTTATTGAATTCGCGAATTCCGCAGTGGTAATCCCACATCGAGTCCATTGGCCAGCGATTTTCTTTCGGCAACATCGCGTCCAAACTTTCCAGCGGCGGCGGTACCGCGCCAGGTCCGACTTCACTGTTGAAGCCCCACGCTCCGCCAGTTTTTTTATCGGTCAGCCAGAAAATCGGTGGCACCCATTTGTACGGGCCGTTCATTTTGACGCCCGTCGGCTCCGATGCGCCAGAAAGCTTGGCCGTGGCGCTCGAAATCGTGGGGCACGGCCACTTCAATTCTTCTTCGATTGTCAGATATTGCTGCTCGACATCCTTCGGCGGTGGATTATCGCTGCCATTGAGCCACGCGAGCATCGACGGATGAGTCCGCGCCCGGCGAATTTGATACCGCAGCGATTCGGTTGCCACTTTGTGCTGTTCGTCCTTCCAATTTTTCCACTGCTCCCACGGCGAGCAGCAGCACCAGCCGGCCATCACAAGTACGCCGTGCTGATCGCACAAATTGTAAAAATCGTCGTCCTCCAGCTTGCCTTCCAACCGCACCGTGTTCAGATTCATGTCCTTCACGTAGCGGATGTGATCTTCCTGCAAATTCGGTCGCTCTTTCGTTGATCGCCGCTGCAAAAGATCAGGCGCATATCCGCCACCGGTGATCAACAGATCGACACCGTTTACGGTGAATAGCCGGTGATCATCTTCGCGATTTTTCGTCGGGCCAATTTTGCCTTTTTCCAGCCGCGACGTCACGCTGCGAATGCCGAAGGACGCTGCCGCGATATCCGACGGCCGTGCGTCTGCCTCGATTTCCAATCCCAGGGTGTACATTTCCTGCTTGCCAAGCTGATAAGGCCACCAGACGCGCGGGTTGTCGACAACAAGTTGCTCATATTTGTCAGGCCGGAATTCGATCGTACGTGTTTCGCCAGCCGCTAACCGGATTGTCTGCGATAGTTTTCTATCCAAGCGGAAACCATTCAGATTGGCGTTCAGTAGGCCAGTAAGCGGATGATCGGTGGCGTTAATGACGTCGACCATTGCCGTTAACCGTGCTTGCTTCAGCGACGGCACGTCCAAATCGGTCACCACATGCGGATATCGCAACGCGAGCGGCCCGCTGGTGCGCACCATCACGTTTTGCCAAATGCCCATGTTTTTATCGGGCACTTCGGGGGCCCAGTCGACGAAGGTGATGGCGAGGTCGCCTTTCACGGGCGGTAGCACTTCAACCATCAAAATGTTTTCGCTGCCGGGTTTCAGCTTGTCGGTCACATTGAATTCAAAATCGCGATACGTGCCGACCACGTCTTTGGCATCGCCAATTTTCTTGCCATTCAACCAGATGTTGGCCCGATAATTGATTCCCTGGAAGTACAACCAAACCTGTTGACCGGGGTAATCGTCCGGCGTTTTAAAATGAGCTTGATACCACCACGGCGATGCGAACCGATCGCCCGCAACTCTTTTCAGATTCTCGCCGAAGTACAAATTCGGATATTCGCCATTTTCCACGAGACCTGCCAAGACGGTGCAGGGAACCGTTACGGGATACCATTTGCCGGCATCGGCAGCAGGTGGTCCGTCGCCTTTGATTTCGAGCTTCGCGGCCGACTGCATTTTCCAATCCAGAACCGGCACAAATCCGCCGGAACCGGAGTGATTGACGATCATTGCGTCGTCATCGGCGGTGCGGCGCCACTCTCGGTAAACCAGCGACGACGAGTCCGCTTGCACCAATCGTGCCCAAAAATGTTCGTCGATCGATCGATGCGCCGGCCGAATTTTGATTAGCGAGTTTATTCATGCGCCAAGTTTAGAAAGTCAGATGCGAACCGTGTGAAATCGATGCACAGTGGTCGCCAGCCATCGGCTTTTAGCGAGTCGATTCCCCCGCAGAATCGAACCATCGCCAGTTTGAGATCCCCGAAACGTAGGGGCATCATAGTTTGCGGTCGTTTCCAACTGCAAGCATTCTGCATCAACTGCTGAGGACACCCTGCGTTTCAATGCGCCGCCTCCGGCGATCGCACTTCCGTGACCGAATCGCGCAAATAGGTGCCAGGAACGGGTCCCACGCGCGTATCGCTAATGCTATGTCCATAAAAATCGAATTTGCGGACGACCTTGGCGATGCTCGGCAGGAGTCCAACTGCGTCTTGCACTGATTTGAGGTCTTCTGGCTTGGCGTTCGCAGCCGCCATTCCCACGAACATCGGCGCCATTGCTCCCGCTTTATCGATGATGTCGGCGATGTGCCGCACGCGGGCGCCAATGTCTTCATAACTCACACGATACACCGCGTTCTTGAAGTCGAAACCGAGTTTTTCCAAATTCGCCGCGGCAACCGATTCCGCCTCACCCGCTCGCACCGCCAGCACCTTTTTCGCCGCTTCCGGGCTTGAGGCGAAAATCATCCAATCGTCGCGAAAACCGATGACGGGCTGGGCGCTGAACAGCGGTAAGAACGCCGCCCGTAGTTGTTGAAAACCTTTTAGATCGGCGACGTCCTCCAGCTTGAGTTGCTGCGCCTGAACTGCGGGAATCTTGTTGAGCGCATTAACCGCTCGCCCGAGCAGCTCGCGAATCTTTTCGGGATTGGAACATTTCATGGCGTTCACCGATTCGGATCGGATCGATCCGTCGGCCGCCTTAAGTGGCAATTTCACTTCCACCGATTCGCCTGAGAACGATTGCAAAATGTCGCGGTCCAAGTTGAAGCCAATTTGCTCCTGGATGGCCGCGAACTTTTCCAGGGCCTGGCGCGAATCGGGAATTTCTTCCTGCACAATTTTCAGCACGCCGTCGTACAACTCGTGCAGATTGATGCCGGCGCTCAGCGAAAAGGCGGTTGCGTCGCGCGGTATCCAATTCTGCCAGTTTTCAAGCGGCTTGGACTGCGAGAGCACCCGGCCGAGCAATTTGTCTTTGTAATCGAACGACAGCTTGCCCAACGTGGCCTGGCGGTTCTGGCCGGGTTCGGTGTACGCAACCGTCGCTTCATAATCGACAATCGAGACCGCGTCGATGATGCGATCTATGAGCTTGACCACCTGCAGTGCGTGGGCATCGTTCTTCGCCTGACCGCGAATGAAATCGGTCAGCCCGCGCAGATTTTGAAAGAGCTTCTGACCATCAAAAAAGACAATCGCGTCCTCCGGCTTCGGCAAATGGGTGAGCGCATCCTGCAGGCGCGGGTCGTCGAATTTCGATTTCGCCGATGCATCTTGCATCTGTTCCAAGCTCTTTCGCAACACGCTTTCGCTGGTCGCCACGACCACGATGTCATTGACGCGACCGAAGGCCGGTTGAAACGGCGATTCTTTGGGCAGCTTAATCACCGTGAGTGTTGCCTCTTTGTGGTGGCTGGTCTCGATCGCAACCTTGCCGTCGCTCCAGCGCGTTATCAGCTCTGCAAATTGAGTCAGGCCCCGTTCGCAATCCGCGGCATCGGCAGCGTTCATTCGCGCGGCGAAGATCACTTGATTGAACGGCCCCTCAAATACCTCGGCCATCACGAATTCGTCGGCGTTGATGAGGGCTTGAACATTAATCGGCTTGGCGGCAGTTTGCAGTTGTTCCAGTGTGGCCTTGGCTTCGTTTAATTTTTCCTGCGGCACCCGGCTGGTGACTAAGTCAACAATTCGCTGGCAAATTTGCTCATCCTGAATGGTCTTCCAAGCTTCGGCGTAATATTGGCGCTCGTAGTCGCGCTCCGGATTGTGTTTTGCATAGACTGCCAGAAAAGCTTCCGTCGGTGCGGCGCGTTTGATATCGACTTTGGTTGTTTCTTGGGCGCGCACTCCGCTGGCCATCAGTCCCATCAGCACTGCCGCCAGTGGAATTAAAAAATGTTTTGTGTTCATCGGTTTTCCCTTTGCGTTAGATTGTGATTGCGGACACGTGTGTTGACCGAAATTCGTGGGAAGGCATTTAACCCTAATACTTCGCACGATGGCTCGCAATCTTGTGAGTGATGGCCAGTGTTTGGTTCCCAACGGGCGCAAATGCTGGCTTGATCTGGGTTTGCAGTTGTTTGCAGCTCGATCTGGTTTTTTCCATGGCCGATCGTCAAAATCTGCGGCAATTCTCGAGGAAACGGTGCGCGCGTTCGGTCGTGCTGAAAGAACAAGCACGCCAGCGCGCCAAATCATTCGAGAAATCTCACCTTTGGCATCGCCCAGTCCAAAAAACCGAGTTTCATTGTGAAATAACTCCTGCGCACACCACGGGAAAACACGAGTGGGATGCCATTGAAACTTCACTGTTCTTTCACCTGCCTCTTTTCTAGGCATGAACCGTTCGAGAATTCTCGATCGATCCGTTCCAGGTTTCTTCACCAACATTTGCATCGCAGTCCCTCTGACGCCCGAAAGCCAATCCCGTGTCCATGGGAAACATGCCAATAACGCATGGCAGGACGGCGTTCTCCCTATCGCTCCCCATTGTAGTGTACAAATGATCCAGAGTCAATACCTGGCGAGAAAAAATATCTCAACCGGATCAGCCGAAATACGGCCGTCCACAACCTCCTATGTAGTTCAGGTCTCATTGACCGAGGAAATCTGGGGAAACTGGCCAAGTTGTCGTGCAGAATACTGGCAAGCTGCGATCTTCGATATAGTGACCGCTGTCCCCAGCCGTTTTCCTCGACGAAGATTCAGCGGCGGCTGCGGACAGCCGCCGCTACATTTTTCAAACTGACCCACTGCCTAATTACGGACAAGTTCTCGAAGAACATGCTGAAAAGCTCGCAAACAACTTGCGGCAATTGACTGGCCCGTGAGCCCGGAGCGGGAATCGATGTCGAGTCAAAAGCTCATCGCTCGCTGGAAAACAAGATCTTTTTGCTGTCAGGCGAAAAATCGGGCGAGCGGTTGATGTTGCCAACTCTGTCGCTTTCTAAAAACGCGGGGGCACTGGGCACTTCCGCCGACATGGAGCATAGATACGAATTCCACCATTGCTTTTGCGGATTCGATTCGCCCACCACAAAGACGAGCTGTTTGCCATCGGGCGACCACGCCGGCGGACCGTAAAACGCCGTGTTATTGTCGCTGCTGGTGCACAGCACGCGAATCGGATTTTTGTCCTTCTCTTGCTCCGGTTGCACATCAACAATTGCGGCATGATCGCGCCCCTCATGCTGTCCCAAAAACGCAATCTGTTTGCCATCGGGTGACCATACCCCACCGTAAAACTTGATCGTCCAACCGCTGTCGGCCAGCAAATCTTGAGTCTTACCGCTTTCGACATCGACCACCCCGAGGGTCGATCCGCGCGGTGCATACATGTGATAAAGAAGTTGTTTGCCGTTGGGCGAGAATCGCGGGAAATAGCCCAGCGCTAGCCAACGGCGATGCGAGCCGTCGGCGTTCATCATCCAAATGCCCGCCTCTGCGTTGATCGGATTGCCGGGATTGATGGCGTAGGCAATTTGCTTGTCATCGGGCGAGAACGCTGGCTCCATGCCATAACCAAAATCGCGGAGCTCGCCTTTCATCGCATTTTTGGAAGGGGCCACGAAAACGTGGCCGAGCGTCGACGATTCGATCGAGGGAAAGCCCATAAATGCGACCCAGTTGCCATCGTGCGAAAAGGTGGCATCTGTGTTGACGAGCATGCCCGGCGCGCCAGCGAGAAACTCGACGCCCGTGCCATCGCGGTTCATTGTGTACAGTCCACGAAAGCGTGCGTCGCCGACGCGCAATCCATTTGGCCCCTTGGCAATATCTTTGAGCGCGATGGATTTCGGCTCTGTGCTGCCTGGCCATTTCGGCGAATCTTTCTCTGCCGATGGCGCGACATGACATGTAATCAAAATCAAAACGAACACCACGGCATAGCGAACACAGCGTCGCAAGTCCGCGCCGACAGTTCTTATGATCTGCGAATCCCCATTGATGTAATTCAATCGTGCAGTCGACATCCTAACATCTCTCCTTATAGTGCCGTCGTATCCTCCTGGTGGACTTGCCGTCTTCACCGTTCACTCGAAAAAATCACGAACTTGCTGTCTGGTGAAAAGGACGGTGCGCGGTTGATGTTCCCGCGCCGTTCCGGCTCTAGATAAATGGGGCCGCAGGGCACTTCCGGCGACATCGAACACAAAAATGATTTCACACCGCCGCGTTTGCCTGCGCTTGGTGACTCGTAATAAAAAATCGCCTGCTTGCCGTCCGGCGACCACGCCGCCGGGCCGCGGAATTGAATCTTCGGGTCCTCGCTAGTGGTAAGCGTTCGGAGCGAAACCTCCGCCTTCGAAAGATCGACAATTGCCATCCGGTCGTGCCCCAAGTGCTGCCCCGCAAACAAGATCTGTTTCCCATCGGGTGACCAGGCGCCGCTGAAACTGTTCGCGGTCCAGCCAGTGCCCTCCAGCAAGTTGCGGATTTTGCCCGTGGCTACGTCAACGAGCCCAAGCGTGCCGCCGCCCTCCCACATTTGGAATACAATTTCCTTTGCATCGGGGGACCAGCGCGGATAGTAGCCTTCGGCCAACCAGCGATGATGCGTGCCGTCCGCATCCATCACCCACACGCCTTCATGCACCTGGATCGGATTGCCAGGATTGATCGCAAAAGCAATCTGCTTATCGTCTGGCGACCAGGCGGGCTCCATGCCATACCCCAAATCGCGCATGATGCCGACCATTGGCTTGTCGGTGTTGACGACGTAAATTTTGCCATCTTCGCGCGGCTCCAAATTGGGGAACGCGCAAAACACGGCCTGCTTGCCGTCGCTGGAATAATGCGGATCCGTGCTGACGATCATGCTCGGCGCAGCAGCGAAAAATTCGATGTCCGAGCCATCGCGATTCATCTTGTAGATGGCGCGAAACCCGTCCTCGGCAATCCGTACACCTTCCGGCCCATTCGGCAAATCCCTCAGTTGAATTTCCGTAAGCTTCTCCGGACCTTTCCAATCTTTGGAGCGCTTGTCTTCCTGGCCAGCCACAACCTCAGCGGCCCAGATAATTGAGTAGCGACTGACGACAGCGTTAAGAGCGATTTGAATCGCAACCGTGCAAAGTATTGAAAACCGTCGCGTCATTGATCAGACCATATGCCGATAGGATGGCCCTTGTACAAGAGTGCGAACATTCTACCGCCGCGTCCTGGAGTAGCAAACAAATACGACTCAGCCTGACTTCGCTTGTCGCGCCGAAGAGCTAGATAACGCTGCCATGTTCGTGGTACCCGTGCAGCTGTTTTGATATTCATCCCCCAGTGATGTAAGGTATTCGCAAAGATTCTTAAACATTAAATCGCTGGTGCGAAGTCGAGCTATCATGCAAAAATTTTCCCTCGGGCCACTAAATCGCAATTTTGTAACTTGCTCCACGCCGGCAATACGCACTTTGTTTTGGCTGGCAATCGTTGCCGCCGCCGCCAATCTTTTCGCAGAGCCTCAACAGCCAGGGCGACGCCCGGGGCAAGGCGGCGCAGGGGTTTACAAAGATCGAATTACGCCCAACTGGTTCCATGACAACACGAAATTTTGGTATCGCAACGATTTGAAAGGTGGGGCGCGCGAATTTGTGCTGGTCGATGCGGACGCGAGCAAACGTCAGCCGGCGTTTGATCACATCAAATTGGCAGCCGCACTTGCGGACGCGACCGGTGGGAAATACGAAGCTTCGAAGTTGCCCTTTGAGGCCATCCAGTTTTTTGACGGCGATAACATCGTCCGATTTAAAGTTGGCGACGCCACTTGGCAGTGCGATCTCAGCACATATCAAATTACCAAGGACGAGAAAAATACGAACATTGCCACCGCTCCGGCTGGTCCGACGATCGGCAGGCCCGGTCGCGGAGCTCCGGTGTTTGAGGAGCTGACTCCGGAAACGAACGCCGACGGCACCAACCTGGCATATGACCCACCGTTCGATACCGAAAGCCAATCGCCGGATGGCAAATCGACAGCGCAAGTGAAGAATTACAATCTCGTAATTCGCAAGAATGATGGGACTGAAGTGCAGCTCACCAAGGATGGCGAGCAGAAACATCAATATGGCCTGCCTTCTTGGTCGCCAGATTCAAAAACGATCGTGGCGTTTCGAATTGAACCCGGCGAACCCAAGAAAGTTTTCTTGATTGAATCTTCGCCGCGAGACGGCGGTCGAGCGAAATCTCGCGAACGGCTCTATCCGCTGCCGGGCGATAAATACACGTCGTACGAAATGTGGCTGTTCGATGTGGCCAGCGGCAAAGCGACCAAGGTCCAAGCCAACGCAATTGATTTCTACGGCCCGCCGAAAATCCGCTGGCAAGCCGATGGTCAACACTTCTTGTATCACAAAACCGACCGCGGACATCAGCGTTTCCGCATTGACCAGGTCGACTCTCAAACCGGCGCGGTGCGCAGCATTTACGACGAGCAAGCCAAAACGTTTATCGACACGACCTACGATTCATTCATCTATTACACGAAGGACAACAGCGAAATTCTGTTCGCCTCTGAGCGCGACGGCTGGAAGCATTTGTATTTGATTGACGGTCACGACGGGTCCATCCGTCCCATCACTTCAGGCCCTTGGGTGATGCGCGGAGTGACGAAAGTTGATGAGGGCAAACGGCAGATCTGGTTTTGCGGCAGCGGCAAAAACGAGGGGGAAGATACGTATTTCGTGCATTACTACCGCGTGAATTTCGACGGCACGGGACTCACTGCGCTGACCGCTGGCAACGGGACGCACACAGTCCAATATTCGCCTGAAGAAAAGTATCTGATCGATACGTATTCCAGTGTCGACACACCGCCGAAACACACGCTGAGACGAGTTGCTGATGGATCGCAAGTGTGCGATTTAGAAGAAGCCGATATTTCCCAATTACTGGAATCCGGCTGGAAAGCGCCTGAAGTGTTTGTCGCGAAGGGGCGTGACGGCACGACCGACATTTGGGGCATCATCACCCTGCCTCGTGATTTTGATCCGGGCAAGAAGTATCCCGTCATCGAATCAATTTATGCCGGTCCGCACAGTTCGTACGTGCCCAAAGCATTTAGCCCGGTGCGTCGCTGGGCGGCACTGAATGATCTCGGCTTCATTGTCGTGCAAATGGACGGCATGGGCACGGCCAATCGCTCCAAAGCGTTCCACGATGTGTGCTGGCACGATTTGGCCGACGCCGGTTTTCCCGACCGCATTTTTTGGCACCAAGCGGCCGCCAAGAAGTTTCCGTATTACGACATCACGCGTGTCGGGATTTACGGCGGTTCGGCGGGCGGACAGAACGCGGCCGGCGCTGTGCTGTTTCACCCAGAGTTTTACAAAGCGGCAGTGGCGGCGTGCGGATGCCACGACAACCGGATGGACAAAGCCTCTTGGAACGAGCAGTGGATGGGCTATCCCGTGGGACCGCAATACGCCAAATCGTCGAACATTGAGCACGCCGCAAACCTGCGTGGAAGTTTGATGTTGATTGTCAGCGAGCTCGACATGAACGTGCCGCCAGAATCGACTTATCGGCTGGCCGATGCGCTCATCAAAGCGAATAAGGACTTTGATTTGATCGTAATGCCCGGCATGGGGCATGGCAGCGGCGGCGCTTACGGAGGCCGACGGCGCAACGATTTCTTTGTTAAGCATTTGCTCGGAGCGGAACCGCCGAATCGGAATGCGAATTAGCACCGGGAGTGAACGGTGCGCGCCGCGCGACATTCTGCGCTGCTGATTCGCATCGTTATTTCCAAAGTTGCCGATCGAGCATGCGGTAGTTGACCGCTTCACTTAGATGCATCGAAGAAATGCTTTCGGCGCCCTCAAGATCGGCAATCGTGCGTGCTACTCGCAGAATTTTATCGTGGGCGCGAGCAGAGAGTCCGAGCTCTGTCATTGTCGAGCGAAGCAAGTTCATGCCCGCTTCGTCGAGTCGGCAATGCTCGCGAATCTGACGGTGACTCATATGGGCATTTTGCCGTGCCGCTGATTTGCCAAAGCGGCAGCGTTGAATCTCGCGGGCCTGCGTCACTTGATTGCGCATGGTCTGGCTGTTCGCGCCAGAGCTACTGGCAGTCAACTCTTTGTACGGCACGGCGGGGACTTCGATGTGAATATCGATGCGATCCAGCAGCGGGCCGGATATCTTGGACATATAGCGGTCTATTTGCACGGCTGTATAAAACTTGTCGCGGGTATTTGGCCGGTTTTTTGGCCTAAACGAAAGCGGCCCCGTCCCAATTTGTGCCGGACTCGCACTTGGCCGTCGTCTAGCGTGACCGCCTCGGTGCGCCATCGCAGTCGCACTTCACAGCCCAGACCCTCGCAGCGCCCCGTTGCCGCACGTTTGGCTTCACGACCGCGCTTTAGCTTGCGGACCAATAACGACTTATCGAGTTCGGCCAACGCGCCTTGTATTTGCACTAGGAACTTGCGCGTGGGTTCGGTTTGCATGGCAGCAGTGACGTCTTCGCCCGTGTTAGCCGCAATGAGCGTGAGCCCTTCCACAGCCAGCTTGCTTAGCAGCACGGACTGCACCAACAGATCACGTGCCAGTCGGTCCAGCGACTCCACAACCACAACCTTTACGCCGTTGCTCATCATGCAGGCGAGCATTTCCATAAACTGCGGACGGTCGGCTTCCGTGCCCGTGTGCGCAGTCCTGGTACCACTGCTGCACGCAGTAACCTTTGGCTGCTGCGAAGGCGGCAATATCCTCGCGCTGGCGTTGCGGGCCGTAGCCTTGAACCTGCCCGCTGCTGCTGACCCGCAAGTAACCGTAGGCATCGCGTGGCATGTTGGATGTATCCGTTGGCAAAATAAATTGGTGCAAGTATTGCGCTGCAAATTTCTTACGGCTAAAAGCGCCGCCGTATTTTTAGGTAAGTATACATGCGTCCAGATAATTTGGCAAGCCCCTGGCAAACACATTTGGCCACGGTACTTAGCAGGCCAGCGTAGGCGCTTGTAACTGCACATGTGGCCGATGCAGCGGCTTAGCGGCACGCGCCGGTAGGGGGCGCGGGCAGGGGCAGATGATGGCGTGATTTCTCTCCGACGTCCGTTACTCTATCGATGACGCGGCTGGTGCGCGACAACGGCATCGGCGATTTGATTCACTCCTTCGATTTGGTACTGATAACGTCGGCTTCCGCTTGGAGCAACACCTTCTTGCCGGCGGCTTCGCGTGTGCCTTCAGTGGCGAATAGGCTGTTGTACACGCGGCGACGGCCGCCTGGTGGATTTCCGGCCGCAATCGCACTTCCTGCAATGCAATTCGATGAATCTCAATCCCATATTCCTCGACGGCTGGCTTAATGGCCTGCAACAGTTTAGCTGCGAGGCATTCGTCAACACAGCCGGCAGCAGTGAATTGACGCCCCCATTTTAGAGTGGTATAATGCGGCCGTTGAATCGCTCGTGAGGGGGCCCTTCAAAGCATTGCAGGAAGGCCCCGCGGCGTACGGCGCCGACTGGGTTTTTCTTTTTGGCCACGCTGGCCATCGGCCGCAGCAGCAGCTTGAACTGTGTCCGCTGCTCTCGCACGTCGCCGCCGCAATCGCTTTTGCCATTGTGTGAACCTTTCCCGCGTTTCGCCACGCGGGCTGCCTTGCATAAGGAGTCACGCCATGTTTGCCTCGCTGCCCAAAGCCGTTCTCGCGTCCACTCCTCTTCATGGCGATCGCACGGCAAACACCCGCCATCACCTACACCACATTTGATTTTCCGGGCAGCACCTGGACGGCCGCATTCGGCATCGATGGCAACAAAATCGTCGGTGGCTATGTGGACTCATTCGCAGTCGATCATGCCTTTGTCTACGACGGACACCACGTATGCCACTGTGGATTATCCTGCAGCGCAATTCTCAGGCATTTGGCATCGACGGCAGCAATATCGTTGGAGTCTATTTCGCAGAAGGGAGCCCAATCTTCCACGGCTATGTTTTTGACGGCGCCACGTACAGGACTCTCGATCATCCACTCGCAGGCTACACCTTTTCAGGTGCTGGAACTTATGCCAATGCCGTCTCCGGCAACAAGGTTGTCGGCTACTACGTGTCCACGCCAGGCAGCGTCCACGGTTTTCTTTACGATGGAGTAGGCTACACCGCTCTCGATTATCCTGGCGGCCTCCTTTCAATCCCAGAGGGCATTGATGGTGCAACCATTGTCGGCCATTACTCGAAGAACTCCGCCTCCGAGAGCGGATTTGTGTTTAACGGTGCCAGGTATACAAGTTTGTCTTACCCAGGAAGTGTCTACTCATCGGCGAGTGGCATCGATGGCGGCAACATTGTGGGATCGTACTATTTTGGGGGCCATTTTACAGATCTCCAATTCCATGGCTTTCTCTATGATGGAGTGAGCTACGTGAACGACATCGATTACCCTGGTGCCGCCTCGACTGAAGCACACGACATTATCTGGCGACCAGATCGTCGGCTACTACGCGGATCCGTTCCGGCCACACCCACGGCTTCCTTGCCACCATTCCCGAACCCGCCAGCGCCGTTCTCGCCGCCGTAGCCATGCTCGGCTTGCTTGCATTCGCTTCGCCCAAAACGTGCCGGCAAGCATTGAAGCAATTCACCATTCGAACACCGCGAATCTCAATCATCCTCGCCGCGCTGTTGCTCATATTGTGCCCAGCAGGAAGTTTCTGGCATGACATTCACCACCCTCGACTATCCCGGCAGTGGAGAGACCTTTGCGTTTGGTATCGAGGGCCACAACGTCGTTGGCGCTACCACGATTCGTCGGGAGGAATGCATGGCTTCCTCTATGACGGCGTCACCTGGAACAGCATCGACTATCCCGGCAGTACCGGCACCTGTGCTCCGGGAGTCTCCGGAATCAATGTCGTCGGTAACTACACAGATTCAATCGGAATTAATCATGGTTTCAAATTCAATGGCACCACCTTTTCAACGCTACCTGATCCGCCGAAGCCCTTTTCGTCGAACTTGATGTTAGTCACAGATATCTCCGGTCAGTTGATAGTGGGCCTGATGATAAGTCCCATAGACTGCGGGTTTATTTATAACGGCGTACTTACGATCTGATCTACTCGGGTTTTATTACCGAGCTTTACGGCATTTCTGGAAACGTTGCCGTCGGGTACCGCGTGGCTAGTGGGTTTGCTATTGGCTACTATTACAATGCGACGACGGGTGGCCACGAAGATCTGTATGGCATCATGGGCGGCCCACCGGACTATAACACCATCCTTGAAGGCATCGACGGCAAAAATGTTGTTGGTCGCAACTACAATTCCTCGATGGGAAGCTCCGTATTTAATTTCCTCTATGATGGTGCCACATACACCGCGATCGACGATCATCCACTCGGGGAGGGGCGAACTTATGTACAAGATATCTCTGGCGATGACATCGTCGGCTACTACATCGACTCCTCCGGCCATACTCACGGCTTCGTAGCCACTATTCCCGAACCTGCCAGCGCACGCTCGCGGCCATCGGCCTAGTAGCCTTACTCGCCTCGCCGCTGCGCGGCAATTTCTTACGCCGGTCAATCACACAAACGTCCAAATTCTTGCGCCTGGCAGCCACTGCCTGGGGGAAGAAAAGGTGTCAGGAACGGCACAGTAGAAAACTCCTCGTGCTAGCTAAACTAACACGGCTTAACATGTCGTACCAAGGTATCCGTTGGTGAATGTCCCTTCACGTTTGCGTGAGCAACTGCCTGGCTGCTCGTCGCTGGCGACGGTGTTCGGCAGCGTGGCGGGATTCTTCGACTTTTGTTAAGCAGTTTGGCGACACCGTTTACCTGAAGCGACTGGACAATGGCAAGGAAATCACGGTGCCAATGGCAGTTTTGGCTTTGGAGGATCAGGACTTCATCAAAAAGCGTAATTGGGAGCGTACCGCCCGAAATAGCGCGATGCTCAAATAAGCAGGCGGAGGCCACGATGAAATCAAGTTATGTGTCGTGGGTGCTGGTTATAGCAGGCGTTGTCTTTGTTGCTGCTGCACTCGGCCTGTGGGCAATGGTTTCTGCACAGCACGCCGCGACTGTAAACAGCGCTGTGCAGCAAACGCAAGCGGAAGTCAAAGCGTTCAGCCTGTTAGTGCAGCGCAACGATTTGGATTGGTTTGTAAAGCTGGATGCACATTTAAAAGCTAGCAACAATTTGCGCACGTACTATACGCAAGCGTGGAATGCTAATGATTTGGATGCTTGCGCTAAAATTGGTGCTGCTGAAGAATCGCTAAGCTATTGGGGAAGCAAAGTAAAAATCGGTAACTGAACGGTTTTACACACATGTCCGGTGGCATGGACTCGCTAGCAGCCCATTAGGCAACAGGGTCGGATAGCGACCAGTTCCGCAGAGCTGGCGTGAGCTGGGGGTGGTTGTTTAGCGTTGCTTATGCAGCTGCCCCACGCGATGGGTAGAGATGCCCCCTCCAAAGTGGTAAAATGCGGCCATCTAACTGAAGGAGGCCGCGATGAAAATCATAGCGTGGACTGCACTCAGACATCTCGCCGTCGTCACTTCTTGGCTGGCTTTTTCTATCGCCGGCACTGTCTCGGCGGGAACGTGGCAAGTGAACACAGGGAGTAATGGCACGTATTTCAATCAGTCTTTCAATCAGTCCGGTGGCACACTCACGGTCGGCGGGGTCGTCAGCATCATGCCGGGACAACTGGCTGTCCAATACAGCCAACCGCTTGCTGGTGTCGGGACGTATATTATCGACTACAACTGGCTTTCCTCTACCGACTACAAAGCACGCGTGGGCATTGGTCTCTACGATGCGACCGGGAACATTGTGTTACCTGGACAAATCACACCGACTTCCGAAGGCGAGTACATCAAGGTCATCGCTTCCAACATTTCCGGCGGAGGTGGCCTCAATCTTGGCCCCGGCGTCGGTATTGATGGTGGTGGTCCTGGCGGGGCCTATCAGATTGCCCCGTACTATTTCAATGGCCCGACGTCCGGCGCCCTTATGCTCCAACGTAATGGCAATGAATTCCAGGGCAGCTACTTTCAACGGTACGTGGCATACATTGTTCACCGACAACCACGACTTCGGCGGGGCGGCCCTTTACCCGTGGATTTTCGCCAGCAATTCAGATAACTACCCAAGTTGGCAGGTTACACTCACCAACTTTTCGGCCGACGTCGTGCCTGAGCCCTCGGCCTGGATATTGGCGATTCTTGGTGGCTTATTGCTTGCGGCCTTCGGTCTACGACACGTCAACGACGTCAGTTTTTCCCACGTGCGATGGATGGCTTAACCTTAACGCGGTGCTTTGACAGCCCTGGCATCCAAGATAAAATGAGTTAGTCGGCCCTCCGGGGCAGACACTAGCCGCGCAGGTACCTGCCCCACCTGCTGCGGCTTTATATTTGGGCCGGGCAGGTTAGAACTGCAATCGGTTCCGCAGGGCCCTGACGAAGTTGACTTGCGTATTAGGTCGCGTCGTTGGGCGCCAACAACGGGCGGGCTACGCGGATTGGGTTTTGGTTGCCATCGGGCGGTGGCTCATCCTCAGATCAACGTGGGGATGTCCATGTCGAGGCCAAATTTAAATCGGAAGTTACGGGATACAGCAAGCGCACCCAGGGCCACCAATCCAAGCACAGCGAGCCAAACTGACTTTCGCATGTCGCAATCCTCCATAGCGGGAGGAGCGAGGCAAGTCAGGCACCTCCCAGTTGTCGGGACTACCTGATTTGCGTGGCGGGAGCCGGCATCACCGAATGGGAAAACCGCAGTCGATGGAATGCCGCCGCGAAATCAGTGCCAACAAAGGGCTATG
This sequence comes from Pirellulales bacterium, assembly GCA_963773875.1. Lineage (GTDB taxonomy): Bacteria > Planctomycetota > Planctomycetia > Pirellulales > JADZDJ01 > CAVTYH01. The sequence continues at coordinate 226,806 of CAVZCV010000020.1, read as the reverse complement.
TAGGGCGAAGCGAACTTTGAAAACTCTTCGGCTCCGAGCATCCTTATCTTCTGAATTGTTCTTAAAGAGCCATCGGGTTTTTCCAATGACTCTTCGTCTAAACCGGATTATATCTTTCCGCAGAAGGCTGTCAATAAAAACCCGGTACCATACCTAGTGGAGTAGCCCACTCAATGGCAATGCACCAACTAAAACGCCTGCATTGGCGGAACACTACCACTTACTTGGCAGTGGCATTGGCGGTACAGGTTATGCTGCCAAGCCGATGGATCACCAACAGTCCTAGGCAATTTGGACTTGGGCAAAGCGGCGGGCACATTTTAGTGGCGATTGGGGCCTTTTGGGCCTGCAGCGGTTTTGTACGGTGAAACTAGGGTTTTCTGGGTAAAAAAGGTGGGCCAAAACCTAGCAAGGCCCTGTCATGCCGCTGCCTAAAAGGTACCGCCCCGCAGGGTAGCACCGGGTGGATATTATAGTGTACATATATATATTATTATGAGTAATTTACCCCACCCCGCCGCACCGGCAGGCAGTGGGTTGCACATGTGCTGCTACCTTTTTGCGCCGCCTTTTTTGGCAGCCCCTTTGGCCCCGCTTTGGGGCTGGAGGTGGAGGCTGTTGCACCTTGCCTTGGTTGCCGTTGGTTTTCCCCAGAGAAGCCTGCGTAAGTGGCTGTTGCCCGCGCCCGTGCTTAGGTTTTGCACCCAGTAGGGGATCGGTAGCGGCTTGGGTGCGTCGCTGACCTTTTCCCACTCCAATAAAAACTGCGGTGGCTCCCCTTCCTTCACCAACACTTCCTGCGTATTCATCACGCAGCGAGCTACGTCCGATAGGCTCGTTGCCCCCAGCGACTTTTGCGACGGCGTACCGGCGTCGTTCCGACCCCAATTTCTTATTCCCAGCACACATGTGCCCGTGCGTCGGGCTAAGGCTTGAAGTTTACCGCTCAAGGTGCGTCGGGCTTTGCTGTCGGTGCTAATATCCCCGCCTACAAATGAATTGAGCGCATCCAAAATCAGCAATCGCACACCCAAACTGTTGATCTCCGCCTCTATTTCCTTCAGGTGCTCCAAAAAATCTATCGGGTCCTCCTGTTTGGCGATGTCATACATGTGCAGGCGATCCACATCGCCGCCATACAACTTCACCAGGTCGCACACACAGCTATCAGAGTCTTCACTGGTGAAGTACATCACGTCAAATGCCGGAATTGCTTGAGTGCCACCTAGCATCGGCTGACCCGTCGTGCCGCAGGCAGCCAAGTAGCGCGATGTCGCTCTTGTGCGTGCCCATTACGCCAGAGAGGCTGACAAACGTGCCAAAGCGAATGCGGCCTTGCGCCATCCATTGCGCAGATTCGGCTTTGACGTCCGCCCCGCGCGTAAAGGTAATGTGGCGTTGGGCCGTGGCCACGGGCACGCAATGCTGATTGGTAAACGACGCCAAATTGATCTTCGGGTATTTGCGCACCAAATCATTGAGGTCGCACTTCGCGGGGAACTCTTTTGGCCAGCGCAACGCTTTAACCTGCGCCCCCACGTTTGCTTCGCCAATCATGCGGGCCGTGCCATCCTGCCCCTTATGCCCGGCGTCATCGTTGTCGTAGCAGAGCCGCACTTCCTTGCGATTGCTTAGATATTTGGTCCAATCAGCCTTGAAGATATTGGCACCAGGCACCGCCAATATGTCGTAGCGGTCGCGCGTTTTCTCTCGCGCAGATGATGGTCCAGCGCCATGGCGTCAAACGACCCTTCCACCAGGAACAGCGGTTTAGAACAGTCCTTAGATAGCGTGTCCAATCCATATAAACTGACCGCCAACCCCGGTAGATTTAATTTCTGTCCAGTAGACGGGAGATATCGCACCAGGTTGACCACTTCGCCGCGTCGGTTGCGGAATGGGATTAACCATTCCCGCGCGTTGGCATTGAAAGCCAAGCCATGTCGCTTCAATGTTTGCAACGGCAGGCCACGCTTGTCGCGCAGCCGGTGATAATCGGCATCCGTTGTCTGCTTCAGCCACCCGTCATAAACAGGCGCAGGAACGTCCAGTGGTTCCCTTGCTTCCCACAACCCCCGCTCTTGCAATGGTACTGCCCGGTGTCGGCGTTGACGTGCAATTTAGGCTTGCTGCACCAGTAGCACTCCGTCAGCGCCTCAGCCGAACCATTGCGAGTGAAGTCCAAACCGCCAAGCTGTTCAAATAGCGGCAAATAACTCGGCGCTCTATCAGCAGCGTGAGCGGTGGTGGACAGTGGCTGCATCGGCAACACACGCAGAGCGGAACGGCGACCCGGAGGATAGCGGATCGGGTCATGGCAATGCGCCGCGACGGCGTTGTGAAACCGATCGCCATAGCGCTCGGCCAGCGTGTTAGCGGCAGCGTGCCCACTGACGCTCGGTTTGTGTATAATTTTTGGCATAAGCTTTACTCCAGTCTAAATGGATTGGGCCGCCAGACCTCGCAAGTTTGGGCGGCTCTTTCCATTAATGGGGGACATCATTAGTTCGTTAACACCTTTTTCTGACTTGCCAAACCTTTCTTGCGACCAACTCGGCTCACGGGAATCGCCCTTTCTTCCTTGGCCAGCTCGCGGATCATGTGCTTCACGTAGTGGTAAACTTGTTCCACGTCAAACGGCTCGTTATGCTTGGCACGCGGCCACTTCTCCAATTTGAGAGGCAGGTCGCCCATGGGCAGTAGATATTTGCGACCAGCGGCAAACTCGGCCAGCAATTTCTCTTCGGTGAAGTCGCACAAGAACGAAACGATGCGTTTAATCAGCACGTGCGAATAACCCATCGCCCCCCAGCGACCCGCGTAACCAATCGCCACGACCTGCGGAATGGTGAAGAAACGGAAGTGGCCTCGGCCTTCCCCACCCTGCACAGGAATCAGCACGCCACTCTCACACAGATTCCGCAATGTCTTAGGCGAAGCGCTAGTCAGCTTGAGAACTTCGCCCGTCGTCAGTGCCGTCATAATTTGCCTCCAATGGTTTTGGACATGTGTTCATTATACGCCCCGCAGGCCCTAAAAACATCGCTGGCGGCAAAATGCAAGGCTAGGCTTAAACTGTTGCAAAAACGCGGCCATAGCCTAGCGGGGCGTACACCGAGTTTGCGGGCCAGCAGAGAGCTATACAGCCCGAGCGGTTGTAGGCAGCCCCAGGGCAACTAATTAAGCTTAAAGGGCGGCAGGCGCAAGCCTAGGGGCGGCAAATCGGCATTGCCTAGCTACCCTGCAGTGGCGGGTGCAGCGGGTAGCATTTCTGAACAGGTGAACACGCGGTCAACCCGTCGCAAAACCTCAAGCGGCGGTTGTGCATGTTTTGTAGTGCCATGCTTGCGGGACGGTGCAGTGGCAATCGCGCCGCGGATCATTGCGATATCCGCACGGACAAGGATTGAATGCCGCGATGAGCATGAAATTTGCCGGGAATGTGGTGCTGTTGAATCCCCGGCTGATCGTGACGGTGCCGTCCTCCAGCGGCTGGCGAAACACTTCGAGCGTGGTGCGGTTGAATTCTGGCAACTCGTCGAGGAACAACACGCCGTTGTTTCGATTGTGGTACTGGCTGGTCCAACTTTACACCCGTGATACAATCACTGGGAGATTGAAACAATGGCAAACCGAACGGCATATTCCTACATCCCATTTTCAGACCCCCAAACAGAAAAAATCTGCCAGTGAAGATCGGCAAAGAGACCTATCGACGCACCTTGCCAAAAAGAATAACTGGCACCTCAACACCACACTCAAAATAGCAGACCTGGGCCGGTCGGCTTACAAAGGCTTTCGCAAGGGCCTTCATGCTTTTCTGAAAGCAGTCGAGGAGGGACAAGTCGAGGATGGCTCAATTCTGATCGTCGAAAAACTGGACCGATTAACACGGGCTGACATCGACGCTGGTGGAGAACTTTTTAAAAACATTCTGCGGGCTGGCGTCGATATCGCCAACTGCCAGCCTGAAAAGATTTATACCGCAGCAGACCTGAAAAGCTTAGCTGTCGGAATCGAAATCATGGTCACGTTGTACGTGAACTGGGAACATTCCCAGAAACTAAGTGACCGATTAAACGACAAATGGAATCGAAGACGGGAAGCTGGAAAACGGAATGGCGGTCAACATCCGGCCTGGATCAAGATGGAAAATGGTCAGCCCAAATTGGACAAAAAAAAGGCCAAAGTCATTCGCCAAATATACGCCTGGGCAATCGAGGGCTTAGGCGAGCGGGTTATCACCAGAGAAAATTGAATCGAAGTGGTACACCCAATATTGCAGCAGGTCTAAAAATAAACGCTGCAAAATTCTGGAATGGCTCTTACGTCAAATGGATCCTGGATAACAAAGCCACATTCGGACTGCATCAGCATTACAAAATGATGCTGGACCCGAAAACTGATATGGTTGACCGTGTTCCAGTCGGTCAACCCATGAAGACTGGTGGCCTGCCTGCATTTCTGAGGAAACATGGTATGCAGCCAAAGCAGCACGGCGAGCCAGAAATAGGCCCAGGGGTCAAGTCGGCAAGCAAATCACGAATTTATTCAGCGGGATTATTTTCGATGCGAAATCCGGGTGTGGCATGCGTATCGTAAACAGCAGCCAAAACGACAAGGCCAAAGGAATTCATCGCAGACTTGCCAATTATAACGCAGCTGAAGGGGCAGCCGATTATCAATCGTGGCCCCTCTGTCAATTCGAAAATCTGTTTTTAGATGGACTGAAAAGCGAAATCAGCACCAACAAATTACTGGCACCCAAGCCACGAAAAAGCAATTTACCAGCCTTGCAGGAAAAGTTGGCGGATATTGAAACGAATATTTCCGACCTGCAAACTCGAATTCGCAAACGTGGTTTTAAATCCGGCCTCGATTTGCTGAGCAATTGGATACGGATCGCTCTTTGCTTTTGGAAGAAATCGAAAACGAAAAAGAGCGACTACAGAAAATCAAAGCTGATCCAACTGAAAATGTCGTTTCGGTCATTGATCTTTTGCAAAAAACGCCAGCAGAACAGCAGGAGGAAACAAGGGAGAAATTAAAATCCCTGATCGCCCAGGTGGTCGAAAAAATCGAGATTTTAATGCTCGACCTCGATGGCAATCGATTAAAAAAGCACCTGGACGTTTTCGTCCAATTGAAAGCCGGCGGGACTTTTAGCTTGGGCTGCCAAAGTTGGAAAGGAAATATTATCGAGACGCTGCCAGCCATTAAGATGCGAAATGTGTGGCTGTCTAACTCCAGGGCCCGCTAGAGTCACAAATACTCCACTCCCTAATGTTTTCTTTGGTTTTTTTGCACGATTAGTTGAGTAGGAGTATTAAATTATGAACATTAAACACAATACGACTGCTGATAACATAATTGCGAATTATTTCGGTGGCGTGAATCGCAGATAATGTCGCTTTTGCGGAAATGGTACGAATTTAAAAAAGTGGCCCGCAAAGTCTAGATAAGTTGGTAGCATGCTTTTTTTCAGAACGAACCGTGGCTCATTGCCACGCTTTTTTCGATCTCGCTTACCGCCGCCCTTTCCTTGATCGGCACACTTATCTCCATTTGAAACGGATCGCCTTTAAACTAGGCCGCTCCCCCGTGCCCAGTTGGGGCCCCAACCCTGAAATCTTTTCGAATAATTGTTCGATATTCAATTAGTCAACTCGGGATCGAGCCAGCCGTCTCTGCCCAATTCCCGAATGCTGACGAAGTCACCTGCGTCGTTGATCACGATCTGAATTCGATTCGACAAAACGGCATGCACCCGCAGCTTGTGGTAAGCGGCGTAGCCACGTGCATAGTTTTCGATGACCGTTCCGCCACGGGAACGAACGTGCTCCGGGATTTCGGCCATGCTCGGCCAGGGAACGCTTCTGATGCCAAGATAAGGGCGAGCCGGTTGCGAGATGTTCTTCAGCCACTCGGCAGCAGCTTTTCGATCCTGTTCTTGAAGCTGCCGGACTTCATCACTGTCTAAGTGCAACACGACAGCGACTCGGTCGAGCAAATCGGGCGGATCGACGACGCCTTGTTCCTCCAAGCATTCGGATCGCTGCCGCACCTTCCTTGCCATCGGCAAAGCCGATCAGCCGGGCCAACTTGCGGCGGCGAAGAAGATGCTGTTCACGTCGCCGCTTAATGTGGTAGCCGAGTTCGGAAAAGTGTTCTCGTTTCATGATTCACTCAAGACGCTTTTCTGCCCGCAAAAGTTCACGCTCGATCAATTGGACTTTGCCTGCGTCGAGTCCGCCATGAAATATTTCCCGAACAACGTCGTTGTGCCTCGACCACTCAAACCAGCCGAATTGCTGACCAGCTTCGACTTTGTCTTCAAGGCGTTCGATTAAGTCGAGGAGTCTTTCTTTCTCGGACAGGGAAATGGCGGCCTTTCGCACATAGCGAGCATCATCTCGCAGATCGGATTCCACTCGATACTGCGAAATCGTGCCCCAGTTCGCCACCGCCAGGACGACAATCGCCACGACGAAGGCAAAGAGGACCGATCCGAGTTTTTGAAGCAGAGGCATATTTTCACAGGGTACAACGAAACTAGCGACCAAAACGGAGATTCACGCCGGTTGGAAATTGAAATAGAAGCGAGGATCGTGCTGGAATTCCAAACTGCCCTTCACGCCATCAGCAAAGACGGCGAACGACGACGAATGGAGCCAGGAAGCCGATCGCTTCGAAATCCCGGCTCAGTTCATCTGTGTCCCAGACTTGGCCATGCTGGGCTTCGAGAGCTTCACGACTTCCGGGCTGAGCGTTGATTTCGATTACTCGTTGACGGCGAGCAGCTTCAGTGGGGTCAGGCATCGTAGTCTCCTTTTTTTGAGGATTCGGTGATGCCAACGTAGGGTACAAAGAAACTAGATGAACGAAGCTCGTCGATTCCATCGACGCCACGTTTCCAATTTGGGGCTGCATGGCGTGCACGCCAATCTGTTCCGAATGGCTGTGATTCAATTCAGAGCGAATTCAGCCTTTATGATTGTGGTCAAACTCAAAGTCCACGATGACCACGATTCAAATGGAAAAACCGACGACCGCACGCTGCTGGACGCAATTCAGCTCGCGAACCTCCCCTAACTGAAAATGCTTGAGCACGTGTTGTGGCGGCACATAGAATGGTCGCTATCTACACATCCAAGGGCACTCCTCTCGCGTGAAGTTAATGAGATCATCTAGCAAAGCGTTCTGGTGCATCTGCATGGCAGCGGCGTCTCTGCAATTCGTGAGCCACTCAGCCCAGGCGGACTATGTGTATGTTCGGCAGTTCGGCTCGTTTGGCAGTGGGAACGGCCAGATCGAATATCCAAACGGCGTAACCGTCGATGGTTCGGGAAACATCTGGGTTGCCGATTCGCACAACAATCGCATCCAAGAGTTCACCAGCACCGGCACGTACATCACACAATTCGGCTCGTTTGGCAGTGGGAATGGCGAGTTTTCCCTTCCATCCGGAATAGCAGTCGATAATTCGGGAAATGTCTGGGTTGCCGATTACTTCAACCACCGCATCCAAGAATTCACCAGCAGTGGGACGTTCATCACCACGTTCGGCTCGATGGCAGTGGGAACGGTCAGTTTCAGAATCCATTTGGCGTAGCGGTCGATGGTTCGGGGAACGTCTGGGTTGCCGATTCGCATAACAATCGCATCCAAGAGTTCACCAGCACCGGCATATACATCACACAATTCGGCTCGTTAGGCAGTGGGAACGGCCAGTTGACGCAACCATACCGAGTGGCCGTCGATGGTTCGGGAACGTCTGGGTTGCCGATACGACAAAACAGCCCCATCCAAGAGTTCACCAGCACCGGCACATACATCACACAATTCGGCTCGTTGGGGAGTTCACCAGCACCGGCACATACATCACACAATTCGGCTCGTCTGGCAGTGGGAACGGCCAGTTGATGCTTCCATCCGGACTAGCCATCGATGGTTCGGGAAACGTCTGGGTTGCCGATCACTTCAACAGTCGCATCCAAGAATTCAGTCCCGTCCCTGAGCCGACCAGCTTTACGCTGGCAGCAATGGCGGCACTGTTGGGAATCGCTGCCGGCAGACTTCGCTGTTGCTAAGTGAAGGCCAAGCAAGAACAGATCGACCTTGGTGACACGAACTTCACGGACTCAGGGTTGGTTCATATCCGAGGACTAAAAAATCTGGGTTTTTTGGATTTGATAAACACGAAGGTCACGGATGCGGGAGTTGCATCGCTAAAGAAAGAATTGCCGGGATTACAGATTCGGCTTAGGAGGCATTGAGTTTAAATTCAGAATGTCCTCGCAGCATGTTTGGAACAGAACTTACTCCGAACGCTCACGCCAATGACGCACGAAGCACCGAAATCAGTCCGCTCTTTGCGACGATACAGTCTGCGAACGCTAATGCTGGCAGTAACTGTTCTTGCGTGTGTCTGCGGCTGGGTCGGCATGAAGCTAAATCATGCAACAAGACAGCGGGAGGCAGTTTCGAAGATTCTGGCGGCGGGCGGGTCCATTGGTTACGACTATCAAACGGTCCGTGTACCCGGTCACTTGGATTACTTCAGCGTCTCGGAGCATGCGCCACAATCGCAGCCCGAATGGCTTCGCAGAATCTTTGGTGACGATTTCTTCCGTGATGTTCTTGTGGTGAGCTTCTATAACTTACCCCAGCCAGTTCGAGAAGAAAGGTTTCAGCAGATCGCCAAGCTACCGACGCTTGAATTCATGTATTTGACCAACTTAAAGATTGCTTTGGCAAATGGTGTCGGTATTCGTCGCATTCAGGATTCGGATATCGAAATGCTTTCACACATCACTCGCCTGCATTTCATCGATCTTACTGGTGCAGAACTAAGTCAAAACGGATTCCGACAACTTCGTGAATCGCTGCCAAATGCAACATTAGGTGGCCCTAAACGCCTCAGGCGGTCCGAGCCAAGCCGTGAAACCTGTTATCAGCACAGAGTGGTATCCGGTAACGCACGACTTCGGCGTGATAGAAGCCCCTGTCGAAGAGGTGGCCAAGGCATTTATCAATTGGAGAAAGAATATCGGAATCGAGCTACGACTGGATGAAATTCGTTCTTCTATCAAGCAGGCACTGAATTTTCTTCAGCCATTATCCGCACGCATGGACAAGGTGCTGCTGCTCTCATTGCGTAATGACTGGTCTGCGTTTTTTCAAAATGGAATCTTAGGCTCTGATCCATTCGGCCCGATGAGCTACATGGCTCACGAACTTTTAGACACAAGGGCAATGCGAATTTGCTGTTCAATCGACGGCAATATTTGGGAAGTCTATGCGTCGGCTCGCCTCGGCGGTTCTGCACCGATTGGATATCTACGGTCTATCTCTGCCTGCCGAGAGGACTCTGGCCGCTGGGTGTTCGATCACAGCGGTGAGCCCTTTTCATTTGAGGATGTGAGTCAGTACTCCCGAACTAAAATCCGTGACCGATTTAGCGACGAATTGCTCGACCGGTACCTTCACGCCTTTGGCCTGGACGTTTTCGATCCCGGCTTCTTCATTGTGAATGAGAAACGACCCGCCTTTGCTTTGACACGTACCACTATCCCGGCCGGATTCAAAACGTTCACGCTTCAAGAGGTCCGAGACGGAAAGCCCTGGAAGAAATGATTCGATCAAGTTCACGGGCAACAGAATGAGCACAGAACCCATCAGCACACCGAAACCAAAACGCCGCTGGTTTCAATTCAGCTTGCGGACTCTGCTGATCTTCACGGTCGTGGTGGCCACGATCTGTGCTTGGTACATCTCGAAGTGGCAAGCGGCGAGACGGCATCAGCAAGTCGTTGAAACGATCCAGCGTTGGGCGGTCGAGATTTCTATTATATGATTCGATTCGCTCCCTGGGCTGATGACGAATCTTGGGCATCGACTTCCCGGATAAGAAAATCAGCGATGCCAATTTGAAACGTTTGGAAGAAGTTCCTAAACTGCGGGTGCTTTACCTGGACGATACCAACGTCTCGGATGCTGGACTGGAGCTTCTTGAGGAATTTCCCGACCTTCAAGTTTTAAGACTGAGTCGGACGAGTGTCACAAACTTTGGTCTTGAACTTCTGAAAGGCATGTCACAACTTTGCCAGTTGAACCTTGACCGGACACAAATAAGCGATGCGGGGTTGACGAAGCTTGGAGGGCTTTCACACCTTCGTATACTCGACCTTGCCGGAACACAAGTTAGTGATACGGGGTTGGAGCACTTGGAGGACATGCCTGCTCTGGAAGCGTTGCTTCTTTCGGACACAGTGATCACTGACGCCGGCCTGGAACATCTCAAAGGGCTAAAGAATCTGCGGTTTCTGAGGCTCATCAATACAAAATGTACGCAAGCTGGAGTGGATGACCTGGAGAAGGCACAGCCCGGATTAAGAATTGAATATTGGATCGATCACTGACAGTGGTCATCCTTCAGCCAACCGTCATCCGCTCGCTTAAACGCCATGAGCACAGCAACAGCGATTGCCGGATCGAAACCGAAACAGCGCCGCTGGACACAATTCAGCCTCCGGACGCTATTGGTTGCAATAAGCATCGTGGCAATTTGCCTTGGCTGGTTTTTCATGAAACTGCGAGAAGCCGGCAAGCAGCATCGAGCAATTCAGGCAATTTTAATGCGTCATGGGCATTACGTTTATGACTTTGAGTACGTGCCGTTTGACTCCTTTGCGGGAACACGAACTCGTCGTCCGGAATGGCTGATAAAGTTGCTGAGCGTGGATTTCTTGCACGATGTGGCAAGCCTTAGATTCTATAATGAGCAACTGACGGACTACGATTGCCATCTGCTATTGGAAGACTTCAGCGGGCTTCCAAAACTCCAAGAACTCGACTTCGGTGCGACACAGTTAGCGATTTGGCATTGGCACTCGTAGATAATTTGACTGATCTTCGCAGATTTGAACTGGACAGCAGCGGCGTCACCGATGTTGGCATTGCACATCTGGAAGGACTTTCGCAGCTTAAGCGACTTAGACTCGCTTCGACAAAGGTTACCGATAACGGCTTGAACTGTCTTCGAGGCTTGTCGAATCTGCGAGAACTCGAACTCCCGTTCACGACTATCACTGGTGTTTGCTTCGAGAATCTTGAAAGCCTTTCCCGCCTTGATCAACTTGATCTTACGGCGACGAAAATCACGGATGACTCAATCGGGTATCTCAAAGGACTGTCGCAGCTTAGGAAACTGCGATTGGCTGGAACGAGCATTAGCGATGTTGGACTCGAAAAACTGAGCGGATTGTCGCAGCTTCAAGTCCTCAACCTTTCTGGCACAAAAATCACTGACAAAGGACTAAAGTACCAGGCCATTTTCCAAAGCTGCAACAACTCGATCTGCCGTTCACGGCAATTACCGGTGACGGGCTCAAATATTTGGCAGAATTGCCCCGACTTCAAACACTTCGCCTCGGTGCCACATCCATAAACGACGACGCACTTGATCACATCAAAGGATTATCGCATCTTCAAAGCCTTGATCTTGCTGGAACGCAAATTACAAACATCGGTTTGACACGCCTCCACGACTTAACGCAGCTTGAGGTGCTAAATCTCGCAGACACAACAATCACAGATGACGGACTCAAGAATCTCGAAAAAGTGATCCAATCTAAGAGTGCTTTACTTTCTGGCACGCCAATTACTGATGCTGGATTGCGATATCTGCGTGGCCTGAAATCGACTCGAACATCTTGAACTGACCGGTTCAAAAGCATCTTTTTTGGGTGGTCAACGACTCAGAGGAGTGGTTCCTAAATTGAACGTGCCAACACAGTAACAGCGAGTCACGTTCAATGACCGGGTTGGAGTTACTGCAATTAGTTCCATATGGACACCATTCCAAAAGAAGAGATCACAGACCAAACGCCGTTGGCAGTTCAGTCGTGGCTGAGCATTGGCATCCTGTACTGCAATATCTTTGTGTTTTCCGGCAATGAGTTGGGAAAGGAGTTTTGGAAACGGAGGCGGATGGTCAGAACGAAGCGATTGGAGACCGATGCAGCGACCAACTGCGAGATGAGCACCATGATTGAATACGAAATCGATCCGGGTCTAAGTGCCAACGAATTCATCGCCTCGACCCGAAGCTGATTGAGCGGCACTCGTCGAAGCCGATGGCATTCTCCGACAAGATGCGAATCGAACGTCGGTTCGCCCGATCTTCGTCCATCGAGTTGCTGCAAGGATTTATCATAATCTGCGAATTCCATAACCACCGACGACTTGGCTTCCCGAGAAGCACCGATTATAGTCATCCGTTGCGACGACTGATATGAATGATGGCTAAAGAGAAGGCAACCTGCGAGAAGTGCCAACACATGGCCGCTCGGTTCCGGCACCGGGGTTAGCAAAAAAGCATGTGCGACGTTGTCTCCAACATATCCGAATCCGGTGATCTGCCCGCATCGTCAACGCCATTGGCCGTCGTTAGATTCCAGCCCTTCGCCGGATCAATAGCGAATTCAAATCCAGCATACCGCTGCCGCTCTCGAACATGAAAGCATGGAAATGGCCGTCGTTGGTGGTCGAATCGCCAACGATCTGACCGTTCAAATTGACGCTTTGTGCGGCGCCGGTGGTAACACCCAAAGTGCCAAGATGGTGCAAGGCGCTGTCGAAGTAAAAAGCATGAATGTCGTTGTCTCCTGCCAAGTATGAAGAGCCAACAATCTCATCACGATCATTGATGCCCAGGCCTAACTGAATCTTCCGCCAAGGGTACTAGATCATGCATCGTGCCATCATAGACAAACGCATGGTCCTCTGACGGCGAAGTCGCTGAATGCCCAACAACGTGGCCAAGATTATTGATTGCCTTTCCTCGATGGCTGTCGCCCCCGAGCGTTCCGATATCGTGCATCGTGCCGTCATAAAAAAAAGCATGAGCGGCGTAGGGGTAATTCGATCCAACATATCCGGTCACCTGATCGTGATCATTGATGCCCTGGCCAACGCTGGATGTCCCGTCCAAGTTCCGAAGTCATGCATTTCGTCGTAGAGAAATGCGTATGCCGGAGCGAATCCTTGTGCATCAGTGCCATTGTCAAATACCCTTTGGGCCATGCTGGTCACATGGCCGCTGGCATTGATTCCCATCCCGTAGCTACTACCTCCACCGAGGGTTCCCAAGTCGTGCAACGTGCCATCGTATAGAAATGCGTGCGACATATAAGTTCCTGCGATTTGGCCGCTCGCATTGATACCAAGTCTTCGGTAACCGGCCCTAAATCGGGAACGCTGAATCCAGCCCCAGCGGCTCTGCCTACCCACAAGAACACTGAAATCACGCATGTGTAAAAGATCGCTTGCGTTTTATTTTTTTCATTTCTTGCCCCTAAGAGATGCTTGATCATCGTATTAGCTGCCGACGCTCCAATCAGAGCAGGCTCACGCTTGACCGTCTCGGCCCCGCCAGGAATTCCTAACCAGCACTTCGGATCGCTCGGTGCTGAATGAGCCGTCATTATACCGCTTTTTAGTCTGGCGACAGCAAGTTCGATGAACCCTGCAACAAAACTGTACGAGAATGCAAAAATGACGGGACCGCTTTAATCGGCTATACTGTCGGGCGATTCCTCCGATTTGTCTTCGCCGCTGAAAGAATATGAACGATCAATCCTCCCGTTCGACGAACATCGCCTCCAGATTCTTAGCAGCACCTCTCGAACTGCAAGCATTTGCAATCTTCTCGGTGATCGTAAGCGTGCTCGATCTTGCATCCAACTTCTTAGGGCCGAAAGACGTTCGAGAGGCGATTGTGCCCGTAACTGGTTGGGTTGGAAGCATGGGTTACATGTTTAGCATTTTTTTCATCTTTTTGCTCATCCTGACGCCCGTGCCCAATTGGCGATCAATTCGCCGTGCGATAATCACAATGTTGCTCATCTCAATGGTGTCCGGAATTATTGATCTCGTCAGGGCACCCGGTACCGATTTTGGCAATCCTTACCTCACGGTAAGTCCGTGGCGGCCACTTTGGACGCTTGTTCTTCCTGCTGTTTGGATTGCCGTTCTGTATTCGCCTAGAGTCAGGAAGTTCTCAGACGGACGAGTAGCTCAAAATGCTGGGCAGCCAGCCGGTGATCGATGAGACCGTGGCTCCGAGTCGTTTACTTTATCGCAATCGCTGTGTTCACGGCTGTGATTGCGATGGCAATGTTTACCGCCAAGGAAGCGTTTCGATTTGATCCGCTTTCGCTAGCCCCAGCGATTTCTGCTTGCACCGATTATTACGGAACGATTCTCGTGGCGATGCTGGTCAGAAGGCAATGCCCGGATGCCGATCTCAGAAGACTCGAATTGAATCCGCTCTGGAAAAATGATGTCGCAAGTCTTCGATTGTTCAGTTTCGGGTTTTCTCTGATGGTCCTTATGCGGCTGGTTGTATTTTTGTTGCTGAGCCAAGCTCCTAACGGGCCGTGGACTGAGTTTTATCGAGGTGCCGTGGGTTTTACGGTCGGCGTGAGTGGATCGCCAACGGTCCATCACTTGATGAATATTCTGCGTCTTCTTCGAATTGTTCCAACGCATCGACACAACCGCTCGCTATCCTTGAGAGTTTGGCGGATGGCTGGGGAAGACACTTCAATACTTGCCGATGTTTTGTGTTTGGTCGTACTGGCGATTGCAGCCCTTTTCGTTCCGAGTGCAATCGTGATCGGCGGATTAATTGGCGTACTATCTTGCCGCCTAGTAAGAATCGTACTTGCGAGAGAGGCTGCATTGGGAGTCCATGGCTAGTTCTGGATTCGTCGATTACTGCAAACTTTGTGGCTTGTATCTTGCCGGTGAACGAAGCATGAAGGAGCGACCGATGGAAAAGGTTTGTTTGCGGCAAAAGTTCGCATCGTTCGATGACCATTGGAATCCGAGGATCGTTGGCGAACTCAATGGCCAACACGTCAAGCTCGTGAAGCTCCAAGGCCCTTTCATCTGGCATCAGCATGAAGCCGAAGATGAACTGTTCCTTGTTGTTAAAGGGCGATTCCGGATGGATTTCCGAGATCGGTCAATCTGGTTGGAAGAAGGAGAATTCTTGATTGTACCCCGGGGCGTCGAGCATTGTCCGGTCGCAGAAGAGGAAGTGCATGTCCTACTCTTCGAGCCAGCCTCCACGCTCAACACAGGAAACGTACAAAACGAGCGGACGGTCATCCGGCCCGAGGTGCTGAATTAGGCGGTCGCTTTTGAAGCGGTGTTATTGCTGACCGACAGCTACTCGCTTAACGGCTTCGCATGGAAAATAATCAGGCAGGTCGATAGACGTTCGAGAGTTTCGGCCCGGTCGGTTACAATCCTGGCATGCGGTTCCAGTTCTCAATACTGACGATGCTGATTTGCACTGCCGTGCTGGCCGTGGTCAGTGCTGCCAGTGTTACATTACCAGTCAGCGAAACGGTCTATGTTAACGAGACAATAAGAACCAGGCCCGGTAGTGGTTTGCCTCCAACTCTGCTCACACTGGTACCAAAGCAAGTGAACCATTCGCCGTCGTCTCGTGAAATAATCGGGCGGCTATTCTGCTGGTCATTGACGGCCACAGCCGTCACGTTAGGTGTGCTGTGGTATGCCCGATGGGTTGTGAAGCCACTCCAAGTGGGCGATAGACGTTCCTGAATTTCGGCCTGGTCGGTTACAAAATGGCCATGCGATTTCAGTTCTCAATTCTGACGATGCTGATTTGCACTGCCGTAATTGCCGTGGTGAGTGCCGTGAGTGCAAGGCTGCCAGTGGCTGGCGTGCGAGAACAAATGCTTCCTCTGCCCGACGGGATGGTTTCCGGCCCACCAATGCCGACAATTGCTGTAAACTATTATCGCCCACCAACCGCTGCCGAAATTGTCAGTCGATTATTTTACTGGGGATTGCCTGCCGTAGCAGTCACACTTGCTCTGCTATGGTTCGCCCGACTTGTAATACAGCAATTCCAAAAAGGTCGGGCCGAAACTGTAATCACTAGCCGAAACCCACTAAACTAAACCCTGCCCGCCGTGTGGGGACCTAGAGCGATGGGCGAACGCTCAGGATGAGCCGGTCAGTTGGTACCAGGACAAGTTCACCGGGAAAACGATGAATCGTCCGGGCTGGAATAAACTCGACGAGGCCATCCGGCTCGGCAAGGTATCGAAAATCGTGGTTTGGCGTCTGGACCGTTTGGGTCGGACTGCCAGTGGCTTGAGTGCGCTGTTCGATACGCTGATTGCCCGGAAGGTCAATTTGCTAAATCTGCGAGACGGAATCGATTTGTCCACCGCCGCAGGACGATTGATGGCCAACGTATTGGCTTCTGTGGCGCAGTACGACAACGAAATTCGAAGTGAACGAGTGCTGGCTGGGCAAGCTAAAGCGCGTGAGGACGGCAAGCGCTGGGGTGGATCGGAAAAAGGCAAACGAAAGAAGGTGACGCCGCTCCAGACCAAGATGATCCATCGAATGAAGGAGGATGGCGAATCGATCACCAAAATTGCGGAGGCAGTAAGGCTAAGCAGACCGACGATTTACGACGTCTTGAGCGTGTCGGTTTCTTGTTGAACGCTCGGTGGTTTTGGCTATGACTTTTTAACAACCGAAAGCACGGCGAAGTTATACGGCAATCCCCGACAAGAGATATCCGGACTTCGATGGGAGAGGAGTACCGAATCGCAGGTCACTGTTCGAATTTATTGATGCAATGGCTATGTCGCCTTGTTTTTCCCCGAAAGGGTTCGAGAGTTTTTCCCCAGGGACCAACTGGGTGGTGAACAACCGTACCACCGTCGATTTCTAAAGATGCGAGTTTTCCAATTTTCAGCGTTCGAGCGTTTGAATAATTCGACTGCTAGCAAGAATTGACAGCCACGCTAGCACGCTCACAATGAAGTGGCACGGCGTGGGAGTAATTACCCGTGTCGGGCCATCAATCCTAGCCGGATCGGCCAGCCCCCTTCTTTCTAACTCGGCTAGGAAAAGGCTAGGCACGCATGGCTAAGAAGACTGCTTCTAAGCGACGGGTGTATTCTTACCTCCGATTCTCAACCCCAGAGCAGAAGGAAGGCGACAGTGATCGTCGGCAGACGGTCCGAGCAAAGGATTGGGCTGAAAAAAACGGTTACGAATTCGACGAGTCGCTCAAGGATGAAGGCTTCAGTGCCTGGACCGGCAAGCATCGAAAGCAAGGTGTGCTCGGCCGATTTTTAGATCGGGTCAAGTCTGGAGAAGTGCCCAGCGGAAGCATTCTGGTGGTCGAGGATATCGATCGTCTGAGTAGAGAGAATCCGATTGATGCGATTGAGATGATTATCATCGGTTTGATTAAGCAAGGGATCGCAATTCAGACGCTGGGCAGGTTCGAAATGACCTTCGACCGTGCCAACATGGAAGGTCCGGCTTTGATGTTCCTGATCACGCTGATAACACTGGCGTTCCAAGAGTCGCAGAAGAAGAGCGAACGGGTTACGGCTGCACGAGATAAGGCACGTCTGAATGTCCAGAACAGATTACAGATTATGACGACTCGTGTACCGGCTTGGCTCGACGTGACAATTGACGGAAGGATTCTAACTCCACAGGAACGCAAGGTTGGAGTCGATCTACACCGGGCAAAGTTCGAGCGGATTGCAGAAGCAGTTAGAGCGATTCGAAAGATTTTTGAGTTGAAATTGAAAGGTGTCGGCGTTCGGACCATTGAGCGGAAATTGAATTCGGATGGTTACTGGAAACCGCCCGCCAACAAGAAACGAATGACCGAAGGTTGGCGGTACAGTTACATCCGAAAAATCCTTAAGAATCGAGCTGTCATTGGAGAATATCAGCCACACATGAGACGGGATGGAAAGCGAATACCGACTGGTGACCCCATTCCGAAGTATTTTCCTGAAATCGTAAAGCCCGAGATTTTCTACGCTGTGCAGAAGTTACTTGAAGTCAATCGTGGCAAGGGTGGCCGTACCGGGAAGGTGGGAAACATCTTCAAGAGTTTGCTCAAGTGTGCGTACTGTGGTGGTCCTGTCCATTTCGACTACAAAGGCAAGAAGCCCAAAGGTGGAACCTATATCATCTGCTACAACGCTCGCCGAGGCGTCCGAGACAGCAAAGGGAATCTGCTCTGTACACCACACCGCATTCGATATGACGAATGCGAAGCTGCGGTGCTAGATCAGTGCCACCGAATTCGACCCGAGCATGTCCTGCCCAATGCGGATGAGCAGTCATCACTTTGTGCCAATCTAAATGACCAACTGCAAGGCATCGAAGGGGAACTCGTTGCAATTGAAAGCCAGTTGGAGAATTTGACAGATCAAGTTGCCAGCACCAAGCAGAAAGAAATCCGCGAACGATACGAAGCAAAGATGGTAAAGCTCTCGGAACGGAAGAAGGAACTGGAAACCAAGCAGCAAGAAACTGAACAGCAACTCCGGAATACCGAAACCAATCGTCAATCGTTTGCAACATGGCAGAACAGCATTAGCGATCTAAAGAAAGCAATTGTCAAGGACGATCCTGAATTGCGAGCCAGATTGAATCTTCATCTCCGGGAGCTAATTGCCAAGATCGAAGTCTTTTCGATTGGCCATCGCAAAATCTATGACGAAGATTGCTACCACAAAGCAGTCATGAAATTGCGTAACTCGGATGAAGGACGAGCGTTGTTGGCAGGTCCCATCGAAAAGGATGGCTCTCGATATTCCACTCCACACAGATTTCATCGTCATCCATCAATTCAAGAAGCGAGCGATGGTGACACGTTAGCTGAGGAGCTCCGAAGTGAAGCACCTGGCAAAGTTCTACGTGACAAAAACTTCAACGCATTCCTCAACTGGTTAATGGTCGCCGGATGTCGAAGGACGGAAGATTTTTGCGGATCCACTTTACGACGGGTGCACGAATTGATATTGTGCCAGGGGACAGCATTGCAACGTCCCGAGTTCACTTGCCCAAGTCCGAGCCGGATACTGTTGGTGACTCGTTTCAGGTTGTGCTGCCCGATATTGAACGGCTGTCTAAGCAATTCAACTCAAAACGCCGCAATTCGCCGATTGTTGTGTAATTAGTTACAACATCAATAAATTGTGCGCGCCAGCCGCGGCGATTGTGATGGTGCGCTTCGCCATTTCCTGGCCGCGCACATCGGCAAAATCTAAATCGTAGGCAGGCATATTGCCGAAACCACTGGTCGAGACGCGGGGGCGTGGGCTCGATTTCTATTTCGCCGGCAAAAAACGCCGCGGCTTGCGCGAGGCTGGAAACGGCGATGACTTCAACTTGTTCCACCACCGCGGCCTCGGCGGCGCTATCGGCTGGCACTACAATCCCACGGAGTTTCTTCTGCTCGGCGGCGGCCATCGCCATTGACAGTGCGCCTTTCGTGGGCCGCGTTGCGCCATCGAGGGCCAACTCGCCGACAACGGCGTATTTTTCGAAAAGCTCAGAAGCCAGTTGCCCACTTCCGGCGAGCATGCCGAGCGAGATTGGCAGGTCAAACGACGCCGCATTTTTTGGTAGTTCGGCCGGGGCTAAGTTAATTACGATCTTGTCTTGCGGCCGCATGAAACCGCTGTTGACCATCGCCCGTTCCACGCGATGCGTGCTCTCTTTCACTGCGGCTTCGGGAAGTCCGACGAGCACAGTTTTCGGAAGTGCGCCGGGCGAAACATCGACCTCCACTTCCACGGGAACCGCATCAATTCCCAACAGCGAAAACGTTTGCAGCTTGGCGAGCATGAGAATTGATCTGAGAGCAATGCGGAGCGCTGAAGGTGGCGCAATGCGACTGAACAGCCGTCAATGGCGCGGCTGCCTCATTGTTACGATCGTTCTCGCCACTCGCAAGAAGGGTAGCGCAACTGGCATCCATTTTCGAGGAGCAATTTCGTATCTGCGATCGTCAATCACCCTTCATCAGTGCTTTCAGCCATGGCACAATCGTCGGCTGATACGGGCAGATCTCCGCCTCAGTAAAGTACAGACCGATTTCACGAGCCGCTGCTTCCGGACCATCCGAGGCATGCACCAAATTCATCTGACGACTGGAGCTGAAATCGCCGCGGATTGTGCCGGCAGGGGCTTTCAGGCCGCTGGTGGGACCAAGCATTTCGCGGATTACCCGAATCGCTTCCAACCCTTCAATGATTGCGGCGACAACAGGTCCGCCGGTGATGAACTTCTCCAGTGCCGGATAAAACGGCTTGCTCACATGTTCCGCGTAATGCTTTTTGGAGAGCTCCGGCGTTACCCGCAGCATTTTCATGGCGATAATATTCAGGCCCTTGTCTTCAAACCGGGCAAGAATTCGGCCGGACAGACGGCGTTGCACGCAGTCTGGCTTGAGCAAAATGAATGTGCGTTCCATATGTCCCTCGTGGTGCCGGAGCGGCCTGATCGTAATGGTTCGTAAGTGAAGGCCGGGATTTTAAGAGATCGGCTGGGTTCTCTCAAGCGGCCGACGCAAACCTTTACTTTGTCGAGCGGTATTGACGCTAGCGGCTGAGTTTCCTAATCTCCCGCGCGCGATGTTAGGCCGTTCTGCGCTCATCCTCTGGCTTTTCGCACTCGTGTGTCTACCCTTTCGCGCCGATTCGGCGCAAGAGCAGCCACCGGCAACGACATCGGCGCTGCCTGCGCGGCAAATGGTTGTGCTAAAAAATGGCGAGGTGATCTCGGGCGAAGTGCACTTGCAGGCCGAGCGGATTATTGTCCTGGGCAATGACTGTGAACTGACTCTGCAAACGCGCGACGTTGATTTCGTTTGCGATTCGCTTGACGAGGCGTACCGCACAATGCAATTGCGGGCTGCGGGCGGCCGCATCGACGATCATTTGAATCTGGCCGATTGGTGCCTGCGACACGATCTGCTTGGCGATGCAGGAAGCGAAATTGCCGCGTCCATGGCCATCGATCCACGTAACGCACGACTTATGCTATTAGATCGTCAATTGCAGTTGGCGATTGAAGAATCGGGGAAAGAAAAGCCTACGGTCCCAAGCTCGTCGAAGTTGGCACTGCCGGCGAGTCCTGAAGAGCTTGAACGGATGGTGCGTTGTTTGCCGATGGGAACCGTGGAAAGCTTTACTTCGACCATCCAGCCGATGCTTCTCAATTATTGCGCAACCGCCGGTTGCCACGGACCCAGCGGTTCATCGAAGTACACACTGTTGCGGCAATCGCTGGGCAAACAACCGCTCGCGCGAATTACTCAGCGAAATTTGTATAACACGCTGCAATGGATCGATCACGAGAAGCCAGAAGAAAGCAAATTGCTTAAAGCGGCCGCAGAACCACACGGAATTGTCGGGGCCATGCCCGCGGCGACCCTCGATTTCAGCAAGGATCAAGAGTTGACTGCTTGGGCAATGCAAGTTGGGCAAGGCGTCAAATCGCCGCCGGCATTTGCGGCATCGCCGGTCATTGCCGAGCCGTCCTCGCCGCGCGGAAGAGGATATCTCGCCTCGAAGGGATCTATATACAGCCCACCTGGGAGTATTGGCAGTGCGGTGGCCCCTGCTGCTCCGCCGACCGCCAAGGCGGTAATCTCGGGAGCGGCTCGAGTGGTTCCAACAAGCCGCCCGAATGCACCGGTAGTGAAGCCGCAGCGGGCAGCGCCGATCGCTGTCGATACTGGATCGGCTGGAGCCTTGGCGCCTGCCGTTCGGCCTACCGTGCCGGCAGCATCGCGAAGTGGCGATGAAATCCCAAATGCGGACGAAGTCCTGCGGTGATCGCGGTAGGGGAGTTGCGACGGCAATCGCCGTCACAATCCGGCGTTACTCGAGGGATATCTCTCCGCGAGCAAGTGCTTCCGCGAATCGCTGGTTGCTTTCCAACTGATTGGGCGCCGTCGCCAGTTCTTCGGGCGTGAACCAGTGGACCGATTCCACTTCCTGTGGATTTGGCACGATCCGGGAGTCAAGATTCAACTCCGCACTCCACCAGGCCAAATGCACGCGCCAAGACGACACGTATTCCCACAGTCGCCGCATCGGTTTCACGTTGCACGAAAGTTCCTCCTGCAATTCGCGAATTAAAGCCAGCTCTTCGGTTTCGCCGGGCTCGATGCCGCCGCCCGGAAAACAAAACATTCCCGGGGCAATAACATGCTGGGACCGCTTAATAATCAGAAACCGCCCTTCCCGCACAATGACGGCCACCGCGCCCCAGCGGACAATGTCGGGTTCGCTTGCCGCAGAATCAAAGTTCATTTGGAACTGGAACTTCAGGAGAAAGCACTTCGTAGAAAGACAGACGCGCTACGCACCCACGTACTCCGCAGGCGTTGGCAACGCGATATTGAATTGCGATGCCATATTTAAAGCTATACTTGCATGATATTTAGCGTAAGCTGAATCTTGGCCCCGATGGAAGCGCCAAACTGTAGCAGACCCATGAAATTCAGCCGTCGACAAGTTTCTCCTAGTCAGACGATTGCAAAGCCCGCAACACCGTCAATAAGCGATCGCGACGTCGCTTTGAGAATACCCTTAGGAATCGCGATCCTAATGCTCGCTTTGTCGGGCTGCGGGGAATCTAAAACCTCTGTCGAGGCAGGAGACGCACAGCCAGCGGCGAGCAGCGCCGATACCGCCCCGAAATCGAACACGTCGGCGACTTCAGGTGGCGAGAGCGACAAGGCGGCTGCCAAATCCCAGTCATCTGAAAAATTGAGATCCGACGCGCAGCGCTCATTTGTTCGTGAAGACGTGCACACGACCTACTTCCCGGACAACAAAATCTACATCCGTCGCGGAGTGAAGCTATTCAGTGACAATTCGCTCGTCAATCACGGCGTCTACACTGTCTATTACCGCAACGGCGAGAAGCTGGAAGAAGGTAATTATGTCGATGGCGTCAAGGAAGGACCGTGGCATGAATTCCACGACAACGGCAAGGAAGCTCGCGTTGAAAATTATGTCGACGGTAAGCTCGATGGCAAATGGACACGTTTCGAAAAAGATGGCAAGAAAGATGCCGACGTGAGCTACAAAGCCGGCAAGCGCGATGGCCGCTGGGTCTACTATTCGCCCGATGGCAGAGTTTCTCGCATCGAGGAATACAAGGAAGGAAAACGAATCGATAACGACCCCGGCAAAAACAAGTGAATTGGATTGGCAGTGGTCGACATTTCCTTTCATTTGCGCCTCCGGTCTCCCGTTCCAGCAAAGTCGGGGGCTTAATTTCCCGGGCCGTTTTCCGCCGGCGGACAGAATAGCCGTCGAATTATCTGGCCCAGAGGGATAGAATTCCGCAGGTCGATTCTTTATCTGCGTGTTTCGAAAGGAATTGGATGGAAACCGGTAAGCCTCAATCTGATACGCCTCAACGACTGCCGCCTGTTCGCCCCCGCATGAAGCCCGCCGGATTGTGGCTGATGATCGCGGTCCTCGGGCTGACGGTTTACATGCTGTTTGCACATCCTGGCGGAAATCGCTCGGAGATTTCGTACGATTTCTTCTGGAAACAGCTGGAAGTGAATAACATTTCGGAAGCCGACTTTGAAGGCCAACAGGTATTTGGCAAGTTTCGCACGGCTCCAATTGCTCCACCGAAAGCGACCACTGGCTCCGAAAGTGGTGGCAAGGTCGCGCCCGGCGAGATGAATACCGAGCGGCTTTCCCAGAATTTCGCGGTCACATTGCCGCCGATCGAAGACCGGACGCTTCTGCGCACCATGCTGGAAAAGAACGACGTCCGCGTAAAGGCCACCGCGACTGGAGATAACAGCATGTTCTTGCTGCTTGTGTATTTGTTCGTCCCGTTGCTATTGCTCTTTGGGCTGTGGACCATGTTCCGCAAAACGCGCGATCAATTCATGGGCGGCGGCATCCTCTCCGGCTTCAGCAAAAGTCCGGCCAAGCGATACGAGGAATCGGGAAAAAAGCCGATTACCTTCAACGACGTCGCAGGATTGGAGGGAGTGAAACACGATTTGCAAGAGATCGTCGAATTCCTCAAAGCGCCGCAGAAATTCACGCGGCTTGGCGGGCGCGTGCCCAAAGGCGTGCTGCTGATGGGACCGCCCGGCACCGGCAAGACTCTGCTGGCACGGGCCGTGGCAGGCGAAGCGGGGGTGCCGTTTTTTTCGATCAGCGGTTCAGAGTTCATTCAAATGTTCGTCGGCGTTGGCGCCAGCCGAGTGCGCGATATGTTCAAAACTGCCAAAGAGGCGTCCCCTTGCATTTTGTTCATCGATGAAATCGATGCAGTGGGTCGCCACCGTGGCGCAGGCCTAGGTGGAGGCCACGATGAACGGGAACAAACGCTAAACCAAATCCTCAGCGAGATGGACGGGTTCAGCCAGACAGAATCGGTCATTGTGCTGGCAGCCACGAATCGACCTGATGTATTGGACCCGGCCCTTTTGCGGCCAGGCCGTTTCGATCGGCATATCACGGTCGATCGGCCGAATCAAAAGGCACGGCTGGCGATATTCAAAGTTCATACCCGCGATGTGCCGCTGGCGGCCGATGTCGATTTGGAGCGACTGGCCGCAGGCACCGTCGGTCTGACCGGCGCCGATATCAGTAACCTTGTGAACGAGGCCGCCCTGTGGGCCACGCGCAACGGCAAGGACAAAGTCGATATGGACGATTTCGAGTTCGCGCACGACAAAGTGCTGATGGGCCCGAAGCGCGAAGAATTGCTCACCGGCAAAGAAAAGAGAATGACGGCGTACCATGAGTCGGGCCACGCGTTGTTGGCCTGGATACTCCCGGGCATCGATCGGCTGCACAAAGTCACGATTATTCCACGCGGCAGAGCGTTAGGCGTAACTCAACTCTTACCGGAGGAAGATCGGCTGAACATCGGCCAAACCGAACTCTACAATCGCCTTGTGTTCATGCTCGGTGGTCGGGCAGCTGAAAAGCTAGTGTTTTCTGAATTCAGCGCCGGGGCCGAAAACGATCTGGCGCAGGTCACCAAACTTGCTCGCAAAATGGTCGCGCACTGGGGAATGAGTGAACGCATCGGCCCGGTGGCCTACCGCACCAGTGAAGAACACCCCTTTTTGGGTCGGGAAATTTATGAGCAGCGCGAATTCAGCGAGCATAGCGCTCGTGTGATCGATGAAGAGGTTTCCCGAATTCTGCACGAAGCCGATCAACGGGCCATGGAGCTGCTGGCGCAGCAGCGATCAAAGCTCGATGCTTTGGCCAGCGCGCTGGAACAGCGCGAAATGTTGGATGAAATGGAAGTCGAGGAAATTCTGGGCCCCTCCGCACATCCGCGTCTGGCGTTCGCCCATAACAGCACAAATGGCAAGGCAACCAGCGACGGGAAGTCGAGCAATGGCACGCCGGCGGGAAGTCAGCTCGATCCCAATCGTTTTCCGCCAGATCAGCCGATCGGTCCCGTGTAAGTCGCCTGCGGCGATTGAATCTCGAACTCATAGCAGCCAGGCATTCAATGCTAGCCCACAGCGTGTATTTTTCACTTAACGATCCTTCGACCGAGAATCGCCGCAAGATGGTTGAGGCTTGCCACAAGTATTTAACCGGACATCCTGGCGAAGTGTTTTACGCCGCGGGCGAGTGCTCGGCGTACGACCGTGAAGTGAATGATCGGGCTTACGAAATCGCCCTGCATGTCGTCTTCGCAGACCACGCTTCGCACGATGCCTACCAGTCGGCGCCACGCCATAAGCAGTTCATTGCCGAGTGCAAAGCAATGTGGAAAAACGTCCGCGTCTTCGACGCGGACGTTTCTTCGCCTGCAAAGTAGAATCCAAACGCGGCCCACCGCGCTCAGCTTTTGATATTCTTCGCGAGCCGCTTGCGCGAACCTCGCGCCAGCCCCATGCCTGCCAAACCCATCAGCAGGAGCACAAACGTGCTTGGCTCCGGCACCGCGGTTGTGCTGCCGAGACCACCCAGCATTATAACTTTATCCAACAGCGGTTGAATATCGGCGTTGGTTACGCCGCCGCCGGTGAAATCGCCAACGGTATTCATCTCGCCAACGCTCAGGCCGTTGTCGGACCTCCATTTGCTCAGATCCGTCAACGCTGTCAAAGCCGCCGGAATATCATTCGAATTCACCACGCCATCCATACTCCAATCGCCGAGCGTCAATACGCGTGTCAACGATTGCGGAGTCACTTCGCCCGAGGCGCTTATGATTGCCGGCCCTTGATAGGTGGCAAACGTGATTTGCGACAGCTGAGTGATGTTCAACGCGGCGTTAGAGTTGCCAAAAATCAAATGATCCGCACCGCTCGTCCAATGCACGACGTTTAGATTGCCGCCCCAGCCTTGTCCGCTGCTGTCAGCGAATTTCAGGATGCTGGAACCATTCCCCAAGTCAGTCGCAGAATTTGCCAAGATACTTAGCTGAGCTGGCGTTGTGCCGAGAGTCAGATCCTGATTCAGTCCGCCAGTGCCAAGTGTGCCACCGTTGAGCGTCACCAGTGAAGTTGTCGAAATACTGTTGGCCACGCCGAGCGCCAATGTACCACCATTCACTGTCGTTGTCCCAGTGTAGGTGTTGACACCGGAAAGGGTCCATTTGCCCGTGCCATTTTTCTCAACCGAAGTAGTCGTTGCCGCGCTGCGATCACCGATGATGCCGGCAAATTCGCCCGCGCCGATCGTGGAACCCTGCAAAGTCAGCGTCTTAGCAACGCCGTCTCCCGCCGTGGTTTCCATGTTGCTTGTGAATTTCAGCAAGCCGGTTCCGGCCTGTTCGATAATGGCGACTCCAGACCCGGCTGTACCGCCGGCGAGATTAATCGATCTATCCGTCGTTTCGCCGCTTCCGGTGTACCGAAGCGTTCCCGAACCACCGGTGCCGCCCAATGAAATCCGCCCGTTGGCAGCCGTAATCGGAGCCCCGAGATTGCTGCTAGGTGAGCCGCCGACCACTCGGTTCAACGACGAAACACTCAAGATGCTGCTGGCATTGATAGCGGTTGCGCCGCTGTAGGTATTGTTTCCGGTCAGCGTCACGGTTCCACCACCGGTAATCGACAAGGTTCCGGTCCCCGTAATGGGTGTGGAAACCGCAATGCTCTCGCCGGTCTGGGGGCCGATGGCCAGGTTCCCCGCTGGATTCGCGCCGCTAACAGCCAGAGCAATCGTTCCGCTGCCATCCTCAGTATTCGGGACCTTACCCGCGAATTAGTAGCGTGCCCGCTCCGCTTACCGTCAGCGTGACATTTGAACCGGTGGGTCCCGTGGTGCTGTTCAGGTTCAGCGTCGCTCCGCCATCAACGTTGATGAGCGAGCTCGATCCCAAAGCAAGTGTGTTTTGAAATGTTGACGTGGTGGTTCCGCCGGCGTGCAGCTGCGCCGTTATTTGCAGTCCCAGTACCGTTGATGGTAACCTGCTCGGTGCCATAGTCAGCGTTTTGGGCAACCACAAACAAAGACCCGGGTGCATTGACCATTGTGGTGCCGTTTGTATCTCCAAGGGCTGAGGCATCGTTGGTGAAGAAGGTGCCATTATTGATGACCGTGTTCCCCATATAACTACTCGTGCCGCCAACAGTCACGAAACCAGTGCTGCCTTGTGTGATGCCGCCGGCGCCAGCCAAGCCGCCAGTGAGCGTCACACTGGCCGAGCCGCTTGTAGTAACGCCGCCAGTCGCGGTGGTCGAACTGCCCACAGTCAAAGCGCCTGAGCCGCTCGCCGAAATGCCGCCGCCAACGGTCAGCGAACCTGCGTTGGAAATATTGATATTCCCAGAGGAAAGAATGAAATCTCCCGAGGTAGTGACCATGCCACTGAGGTTTGCTGTTCCCAGGCCATTGCCAACGATGCTGGCTTGGCTAATGGTTGCCCCCGTCATGTTCGCGGTGCCATTCAAGCTCAAAGTCAGCGAACCGGTACCTGATATGGCATTAGGAATAACGAGTGGCGTGATTGCATTTCCGTCGGTCCGCGAAAAAATAAGCGAAGCGTTGTTCGTGACGATTCCCGTGCCCAGCGAACCACTAGTGCTGCTTCCGCCGACGTTCACAACACCTCCACTAATGGTCGTGTTTCCCGAATAGTCGTTGTTAGTTTTCAGCGTGAGAGTGCTGTTGCCGGACTTCGTCAACGTGCCGAGGCCCGAGATTTTGCCGGTTCCAGAAATAGTGTAGTTGTTCGTATTGGACGTCACCGAAACCGAATTTGGACTGACGGTGCCGTTGAGTGTAATGGCAGTTTGCAGACTCGCGCCATCCGCAAATGTCGCGTTATCGCCATTTTGGAATTTGTCTTGCGCGGCGCCATTCAGCCAGTTGGCGGTGGTGTTAACATCCCACGCTCCGCTGCTGGTCGAATTCCATATCAAATTGGCCGAGATGCCTGGCACGACGTGCACTTTCACTTGTCCGGCAGTTGCACTGGCGGTGTAAGTGTTCCGGCCGGGAACATTGGTGATGAAGCTCAACCCGGTAACCGACGGAGCAGTGCCGTTGTAGGTAAACAACGTGTAGTCGAACGCAGAAGCCGGCGGCGAGGCCGGAGGCAGAAACTCCAAATCAATCGTGGCGCTGGTGATGGTCAGCCCACCGTTGGCTTTCACTAGATCCTGGGCTAACGGGTTTGCCAGTTGCGATCCATCGACGTCGTATTGCACGGTACCGCCATTGAGTGTCATCGGCCCGGTAAATGTCAATGTGCCGGCGCTTGTGCCACCAACGACGCCTGGATTGATAGTGCCTGCAGTATGAGTCAAAGATCCGCCGATGCTGCCCGAGCCAGTCAGAAACGCGCCGCTGGAAATGCTGATCGAACTCGTGCTGGTCAGTGCGTTATTCACGGCCAGCGTGCCGGCGCTCACGATCGTCGCGCCGGTGTAGCCATGCGACGCGGTGGCATCGATGGTTAGCGTACCGGGGCCAAGTTTCGTCAGTCCGCCGCTGCTTGCGCCGGAGGAGCCGCTCCAGGTGAGGTTCGTGCCGCCCGTGGCCACATCAATCTTCGCCGTCGTGCCGACAGTGTTAGTGATCGTAAAGCCCCGGTCGGTGTTGGCGGTCGCGCCGGTGTAACGCAGTGTACCGCCGTCGAACAGCAAATTGCTCGCCGCATTCGTAGCCGCCCCGATACTGCCCGGCGAACCTCCAGCATTAATCGCGGCCGCCTCAAGTACTGCAGTGCCGCCCAGCGTTGTCACTCCCGTATAGTTGCTATTGGTGCCTGTAAGTTTTTCCGTGCCCACTCCAGCAACGATAAGATTGATGTTTCCGTTAATTGCGCCGTTGTAAACGTTTGTGTTTGCAGCATCAGTCGCGGCGGTAGTATTAAGGGTAACCGTGCTCACGACGCCGGAGCTATTTTGCACGGTGGCCGCATTTCCGGTGTTTGCGAACAATGTGGCGGCCGTTTGATTAAAACCATTCGTTTCAAAGGTGCCGGCAAAGAAATTGGCCACGTTGATTACGGCCGTTTGGCACAGTGCGTTGTTGGCTGCTAAGTTCGCCTGGCCGTTCAATTGAATGGTACCGTAATTGCTATTTCCGCTCGTATCGCCGTACCGGACGTTTCCATCGATCTGAATGACGACCGAGTTGGCGTAATTTGCAATCACCGGTCCATTGACATTCAAGAAGTCTGTTCCCCCAACGGGCGTTGGGCCTTTGAAGAGCCCACCATTGATGTTGTTGGCCAGCTGAGTAATTGGGCCGGTAACCGTCGCATCGAGGCCACCGGCAGTCTGTTGAATTACGCCTTGAGTTGTGGTGATGTTGACTTGGACGGGGTGGCCCTGATCAATCGTAATTGCATTTCCGATAGTAACCCCCGGGGCCAAAAAGACCTCGCTCGAGCTGGTGCTGGAATTGTTCAACACAATGTGGATCGGCCCGGTTCCGAATGCATTTGATGCGTCGGCCTGGATGTTTTGCGAGTTGACCGTCGTCCCGCCGCTATACGTGCCGGGCGAGTGGAGGTGTAGGATGAAGATGTTTCCGCTTTGCGAATTGTTAATGCTCGTGACCAGCGCCACCTTGCCGCCGCCGGCCCCATCGTTCAAAGCGGCGAACATGTCGTAATTGTTTGCATTCCCGGTAAAGGCAATCGTCGAAGTGCTGTTCGCCGGACCGTTGTTGGTGATCGCACCCCCGGAAGAACCATCGAGAATATTGGACAACGAGATGTTATTGCCGTTCAAATTTAGCGTGCCGCCGCTGACGGCCATAGCCGAATTGGCTGGCAAGGCGCCTGCGGCATTTAAATTCACGGTCCCATTCGTGATCGTCGTACCGGCTGTTGTCGCATTGCCAACGAAGTAGGAGTTGCTGGCGTTCAAATTGAGCGTGCCAGTGCTGCTCATATTCAAGCCGCCGGTGCCGCTGATGCTGCCATTAGCGGCCATCGAAGCGCTACCAGTCAGGTTAATGCCGTCCGTTTGACTAATCGTGCTCGAAGCCACCACAGTTCCGGCCGAGGCGTTGAGGCTGGTGATATTGCTGATGGGGCCTGAGATGGTTGTGGTTCCGCTGCCGAGAAAGTTGACGCTGCCCGCCCCAACGCCCGAGCCGGCAATGCCGCCGGCAAAGCCATAGGCGTTGGAACGGTTGAAATTCAACGTGGCGCTGTGGCTGATTGTGATGTCGCCTGAGCCGAGCGAGCCGGTCGTGTCAGCGCCGCCGAATGTACCGACATTCAGCGTGGCCGCATCCAGCGTGGTGGATGTATAGCTATTGTTGGCAGTCAGCGTTAAGGTACCGCCGGTCCCCGATACGGAGATGGGCTTGCCGCCGCTGAACGCTCCGCTAAGCGTTAGAGCCGTGCCGGTACTTGTAAACGAAACACTCGATGCGTTCGAAGCTGCAACTGGCACAGAAATGGTATGGGAACCACTGACGACGGTAATGGCCGCGGCCGCCACGCCATTGTTCAGATTCAAAGTACTCGAGTTGCCGGTCAGCACGTAGCCGGCAGCATTGTCGAACGTTACGCCGCTGACGGTTTTGCTTCCATTGAGATCGACGCTTCCACTCGTCAATTGACCGAATTTGGCGCTGACTCCCACTGCGTTCGGGACTCCATTCGTCCAGTTGCCCGAGGTGGTCCACAGTCCCGTGCCGCCTGCGTTGTTCCATTCACTGGTCGTGCCGTCGGCGATCGTCAGATTGATCGTGGAAGTTCCTGCAAGCGTATAGAGCTTCCCGGCCTGGGGATTGGATATCGTCAAATTGTTCAGCGAGCCGGAAATGGCCCCGCCAACCGTGAACAAGGGATAGATGCTGGTACCGGCGGGAGCATTGAACGAAGTTGTCGTGCCGGGCTGAAACAGAAAGACATTTCCGCCGTTGAACGTGGCATTGCCGGTGATATTGATCTTGTCGAGATTCGAGGTGTCGGTGATTTCTAATTGCAGGACGGCGCCGGTGTTCATCGTCAATCCGTCGACAGCGATTGTCCCGAGACCATTGTTCGTCCCCGGCACACCCGGCGCAACAATGCCGCCACTCGCCGGAGTCACTTGGCCTCCGATCGTTCCGTTGCCTCCCAGTTTGGCAAGATTGGCAACGCTGACATTACCGGCGGCCAAACTGCCGGGGCTGTTCACCAGGAGCGTGCCGCCATTGATGGTGGTCCCGCCGGTGTGTTGATTTGTGCCCGTCAGAATTAAGGTTCCAGCGCCGGCTTTTACCAGACTGCCGGTTGTGGCAAGCGAACCGCCCGACCAAGTCAATGTAGTTCCCGCCGCTTCCACGTCGAGCGTTCCGCTGGCACCATTGTTGATTGTGAAATTGCGATCAGTACTCGGCGTCGTGCTATTGGTCAAAGCAACCGCCCCGTTGGCATTGTTCAGGCTGGTGTTGACATACCGTAGCCCGCCGCCGTTGAAAACCAAATTAGCCGCTGCGTTAGACGACGCGCCGATGCTGCTATTGGCTCCGCCATTGGCCAGCGAGCTAACCGCCAGCGTTCCGCTGGTTAGCGTTGTCGTGCCACGATAGGAACTTGCCCCGGTAACCATGTACTGCACGCCTGCGGCGTCGCCATTGACAACGAGACTTAGCGGTGCAGCGGCGCTGGCATCCGTCATGATCGCATTGGTACCGGATCCGTTCGCGTTGGCGGTGAACACCAGCAGCGCCTGGTTTGGATTCGAAGTCGGATTGGCCGGAGCCAAGGTCAGGACAGCGGGACTCGTGGTCGAGCTATTCCTAATGATCTCCGATTGCGTGTTACTGAGGTAATTACTGACACCGACTAGCTGCTGATTGAATCCGTTCAAATCTAAAACAACAGCCGTGGGCCCACCGGGATTCCCCAGGTTCCCCCCGATGTCTACATAAGCGTTGGTCGCGATTCCGTTGTTTGCCCCGACTTGAAGGATGCCGTCACGGTCTTCAATTCTGAATGTGCTGCTCGTCCCAGTCGTATCCGCCATGCGAACGTTTCCAGCGCGAATTTGGAGCGCAACGTTCGACACATTCCCTGCGTTTTTTGCGACCGAGGCCAGGTTATTGATGATGGGTCCGGAAAGGATCAGATAATTGGTGGTCGTGGCGCCAACGGGTCCGACGAACTCACCACCCGATGAAGACGCTCCGTTTTTGGTGATCGAGCCGCTCCAGGTCGCTGTGACATCGCCATTGCTACTGATCGCACCATTACCCGCCACTGAGCGGACGGTGGTTAGCGTAATATTATTGGGAATATTGACGCCTGAATCGAGCGCAATTTTCGCGCCATTCACCGTGCCCGGATTAAAGGAGATCGAGCTCGTTCCAAAGGCCCCGTTGTTTTGCGCAAGACGGTCATTTGATTGGTCGTATTGGTGGTAATCGTCGTCACTCCGGAATACGTATTCGCGGCAGCTAAATTCAGCTGCGAACCGGTCCCGCCCGTTCCGCCTGTCAGAAGCACACCGTTCGTTCCGGCGAGAACGGCGGAGAGGGTCGTCGTTCGATTGATGACATTTATTACCGGCTGTGAGGCGCCGTTATCCAGCGTGAGAATGTTGCTGGCGACGTTATTGTTATCAAGAAACCAATTGAAAGCATTGCCGGTGCCCGTGTTTGTGTCTTGGAACTTAATCTGGCCGATGGTCCGTGCAGAATCCAAGTGAACGGTCCGATCAGCGGTGATATTGATCGTGGAGAAATCGGCAGTGAAGTCCAGCGCCATTTGCGACACCGCTTAACCAATTGCTCGAATTGCCCCAAGTTCCACTTTGCATCCTGCACCCATGTGCCATTTTGATTTTGGGCTTGTACGTGGGTCGCGCTCAAAAGAGAACTCAACGCTAGACCGAATACGACGGTCACTAATTCTTCGGGGCTTTATGGTTGTCATTGCGAATACTCCTCGAAAG
The DNA here is from genome assembly GCA_963773875.1 of Pirellulales bacterium. Lineage (GTDB taxonomy): Bacteria > Planctomycetota > Planctomycetia > Pirellulales > JADZDJ01 > CAVTYH01. The sequence goes on along the minus strand of CAVZCV010000020.1, from coordinate 193,556 downwards.
GTCGGACTACCGACGGATTGATCTTTTCACGAACAACTTTTTCGGCTCCCCGGATCTATACGCTGCGAAGCTGTGCCGTGGTTCATTTAGGATGCATCGCCGAACAACAGCAAAACTCGCAAGCGTGGCCAAGGGGGTTCGGGGGAATTAGAAGACCCCCTTGGACCACGACTTTGCGAATGCGAATCACTCCCTCAATGATCAAAAATCAAAAAGTTGTCTCAATTTAGGCGACCAAACCGTTGTTGCCATTTGCGGTTGAATCACCGTGCGTGTCAGTCAAAAAAGTGTGTACTCTTCCAAAATTCGATTTAATATAGAAACTGCGAATTATGCAAACGAATTTTTGCTCAAGGTTAAGATAATTCCGTTCACTTCTCGGTGTATTCGTTCAAAATGAGTTTCGCTGCAAGGGTTCTGCCTGCTCCAGTTTGATGTGGTCCAAGATTTGAGTAACCGCAAGTGCTTGCGGATAAACCGCGACCTCTGCCAATTCGCCGACAAAAGGACGAATGCCAGCGTTCGGACCCGATGTAAATGAAAACAATTGCCCCATTAAGATCCGTAAGCCAGCCGGCGTTTCGCTTCGATCTTTAGCCTCAGCAACGAGTTTGCCGTCGAGATATAGCTGAATGGTTTCCGCTGCTTTCACCGCCGCCACATGCTGCCATTTACGCGGCGCATACTGATCTTCGGAGAAGCAGCTAACTCCTGCGTTAACATCGCGACTGGGTGGAGTACGATGCAAAAACCGCATGCGCGAACGCATGACGGGCCCGGGATCAGCCGCTTGCCCAAATAGCTCAACTAACGCACATTGCAGCGGCACGTTGGCGTCGGCCTTGCCACCTTGGACCAAAGAAAAGATTGAAGCGCGCTGGAAATAGCTGGCCTTCATCCAAAATTCGATGGTGAACTCATCTTTCAGCTCATCGCCAATTGCATCGTCCGAAAGCAAAAATCCTGGTTGACTCGCGAAGCCAAACTCAGCTGAGCGATTGCCGGCCGGATAAGTGCGCCACCGAACCGGCCCTTCAATACGGCAGGCGAATTCTTCGCCCATTTCGTTTAGTACTTTGCCGTCGCGTACCCGATCAAATCGCCAATAGGCGACCGGCTTTCTCGCTTTCACCGCCGACACATAATCGTCGCCAATGGAAAGCTGGCTGGCATTGAGTGAAGCCTGCGTAATGAAACCGGCCTCATTGGCCACGCCGTTTTCCACGACCAAAATTGAATCGGGATTGGAAGCAAGCTTTATGGCTGAGCCCGAGGTGATGCTGTATCGCTCATTGCCATCATCCTGTTGCAGATGCACCAGAGGCTCGAATTCCGCACTGCCAAAAAACACGTGCACTTCGACTTCATTCGTGCTGGCGACGATGCCGATGCACGCATCTTCGGAAACAATGACACGGCCCAGCGGCGTATCGAGCGAGAACGGGTCACGGTCGATTGTGCTTGTGGCCGACAAGCGGCCATACAACAAACTGGGAACACCGTGGCTTCCCATCATCAGGCCGGCCGGTCCCTCGAGTCGAAATTTATCGATCATTCCGCTGCGGGCCGTGGAATTAATTTCTGCGACGCCTTCAATCAAGTGCAGCGATTGCCCAGGCGCCAGCTGACTACCGCGGCTCAAATCGGCGGTAGTTCGCGAGGCATCCCAATGACAATTCGTGAGTTTGACAAGTTTGGCAACATATGGTGCGGTGTCTGAATTCAGCTCCGCCTTCCCAACGACTGGGACGTTTTCGACACCGCTTTTCCATCCAATTTGATAGCCAGTAAAGGCCGCTGTTCCCGCGAAGATGAGTGCAATGGCAACCAGCGGAAAGTTCGTGATAGCGCCGCCCTCGGAACCGAATGTCGATTTCGGGAAAACAATGGGCTGCTTTGGAGGCTGATCGTCGGCACTTTTTTCGATTGTGTCCGCGGGGGCACGCTTAACGTCCAGCGGTCCTGCGTCCAACCGCGACTTCATCGTCAGCAGCCAAGATATGTGCCGTGTTTGCGGCAACCAGTGTCTCGCGCAACTGCTGGTGGAAAAACACTTCCCGAGCAAAATACTGAACATTTGAAGAGTCTTCCTCCAACCAAGCCCTAAGCTGCGCAACCCGATCGTTGTCGGCCGTTCCGTCGAGATATCCTTCAATCAGTTCTACGATTTCGTCTTTTGTCACTAACCTGCCGCCTTCAGTTGTTGTTGAATGCAATCACGCAACATGGAGCGTGCGCGATGCAAAAGCACTCGCACCGCGCCAGAGGTAATTCCCATCCGACTGGCCACATCTTGAGGCTTCAAATCGAACGCGTATCGCCAACGCAAGACCTCCAACATTCGCTGTTGCTGTTTCTCTAGACAAATTTGCAAGGCTTGCCGGCGTGCGGTCCAGCCCGCCACGTTCTCTTCAAATCCAGCTTGGATTTGGTCCAGCAATTCCGTGTTGAGCAAGCGGCTTGCATCGCGGGCCATTTCGCGGCGAGATTTCAGGGCAACGTTTCGAGCAATTCCGAGCACCAGGGCAAAAAGGGACGCGACCGGTCGTATTTTTCGAATTCGCGCACTAAAACCACAGCCACTTGCTGCAGAATATCTTCGGCGCAGTGAAAATCACGCACTAGCGACAAAACGTAGGAAGCGACCACCGACTGTGACTCGGTCCAAAGACGCGCCAGTTGTTCGGTTTGCTCCTGCTGCATCAGTCCCTACCCAAGCAGATGAGTCGCCAGTTCGGTCTATACTCCCCCACACAGTATTTCCTGTTGACGGCGAAACGTTACAGGAATTCCGCTTACAAAGAAAATCTTTTCAGAAAACCGATGCGCTGTATCGGCTCCTGGCCTGCCAAAACCCCGACCAATGGAGAGGCTACGGGCGAGCTAAGCGTGCACGGCCTCGGGCAAATGCTGTCACCACATTTTGCAGCCCGATGAATAGCAGTACGAGCAGCCCGACGACAATTCGCGTCCACCAGGAACTCAAATCGCCTTTAAAGTTAATGAGGCTTTGAATTAGGCCGAGAATGAGAACACCAACCGCGGTTCCCCCCAGGAATCCGATGCCCCCGCGCAATAGCGTGCCGCCGATTACTACGGCCGCAATCGCATCGAGCTCAAAGCCGACGCATGAAGCTGGATCGCCTGACTGGGTGTAAAAACTATAAACGACGCCCGCCAGCGCCGACGTGAAACCGGAGAGCATGTAAATCAAGACCTTTGTCCTGCCGACCGGCACCCCCATTAGAGTCGCGGACAATTCATCGTCGCCAATCGCATAAATGGCGCACCCAAAACGGGTCCAGTGCGCAATGAACAGGCCGAAAAACAGCACAATGAGAAACGCTGTTGCCGTGAACGGCACATTCGCACCACCGGGCAAGTGAATTGCCAGTGCTTCATTGATCGTGTGCTGATAAAAGTCACTTTTGATTCCCAACGATTTCGGATAGATAACGAATCCCATCCCGCGCAAAAAACATGCCAGCGAGCGTAATCATGAACGGCGGCTGCTTGTAGACGTGAATGACTAATCCCATCGCCGCCCCAAATAGAGCCCCGATGGCCACCGCTGTCGCAATTGCCAATAGCGGAGAGACATCGGCTTCAATCATCCGTGCTATCAATATGCTTGTTGCTGCGACAACAGCTCCGACCGACAGATCGATGCCGCCGGACAAGATCACGAAAGTGGCGCCCACAGCTGCCACGCCCAGAAATCCATTGTCGCCTACCAAGTCCACAGCCACCCGTGGTGAGCTGAAGTTACGGAAGGTCAAACAGCCGGCTGTGTAGAGCAATATGAATACGGCCAATGTCGCCAGGAGCGGGATATATTTTCGGCGCAATTTCATTGGGCTCTCCTCGGCGCAATTTTCAGCAAAGCTGCCAGCCGCCAGAGTTGACCGCGGAAAATTGGCGACTGCAAGAGACACACGGCGAGGATCACGAGTGCCTTGGGAACCGGAGCGACGTCGGAACTGACGCCTTGCGCGTACATCGTAGTAGTCAGCGTTTGAATGATCAGCGACCCAATGATGGAACCGATCAGATAAAATCGGCCCCCCGTCAGTGCGGTGCCGCCAACCACAACGGCCACAATTGCATCAAGCTCGAGGAATAACCCGGCATGGTTCGAGTCCGCGCCTTTGATGTTCGAGGCAGCCAATAATCCGGCAATGCCCGCGCAAAAACCAGAGAATGTGTAAACAACAAATTTCACCGCCCGGCTGTTAATTCCGGAGAAGTAGGTCGCGATTTCATTGTCGCCGACGCATTCAATGAATAATCCCCAGGCCGTTTTGCGAGTCCAAAACAATGAGAGCAACAGCAAAACGAAGACGATCAACACCGGAAATGGCAGACCCAGGAAATGGCCGTTGCAAAGAAAGGTGAATGGCACGTTGTGAAAAGTAATGATTTGCCCATCCGTGATTAGCTGCGCGATACCGCGGCCGGCGACCATCAAAATAAGTGTGGCCACAATCGGTTGAATTCGGAACACTCCTACCAGGATGCCATTCCATGCGCCTGCGATTAGCGCTGCACCAATCGCAGCCAAGATCGCGATTGAAAAACTGTTGCCGGATTTGTTAATAAGCGTGGCAGCGATCGCGCCGGAGATGGCCATGACAGCGCCGACAGAAAGATCCACGCCGCCGGTCGCAATCACCAGGGTCATGCCCAGCGAAAGCAACATGACGATTGACCCATTCTTCAGAACATCGATTAGCGATCCGGATAAATAGTTTCCATCCTCGATTTCGAAGTGGAAGAATCCGGGTGATTTAAACCAATTAAAAAGCAGCAGCAGCGCGAGCGCGGCAATCGGCCAGAACAACTTCAATGGTTGTCTTGATGGCGGCAATTTTGTGGAATCAGTTGCCACTGGTTTCGCTCGCAATGCAACGCATGATGGCGTGCTCGTTCACATTCTGGCCTTCCAGTTCGCCAACCATTTGCCGATCGCGCAGCACGTAAACGCGATTGCAACTGCGAACCACCTCTTCGAGCTCTGAGCTAATGAACAAGATCGACATCCCTTCCTCGCACAGCGCGGCGATCAACTTTTCGATTTCCGCTTTCGCTCCCACATCAATGCCCCGCGTGGGTTCATCCAAAATGAACAGCCGCGGTTGGGTGGCCAACCAGCGGGCGAGCAACACTTTTTGTTGGTTGCCACCGCTTAGTTTGGAGATCGATTGCTCAGCGTTAGGGGTCTTAATGCCTAATGCCTTGATATAGCGATCTGTCGTTTCTTCCTGAGCGGTCCGACTGAGTGCTCGCCACGCACCACGCAAGCCTTGTAACGCCAAAATGATGTTTTCTCGGATGGTTAGTTCCGGAATAATTCCTTCCGACTTGCGATTTTCAGAGGTGAATGCGAACCCGGCACGGATGGCTGCTTTAGGCGAGGGCAAATTGCTTGGCTTGCTTTCGATCAGGAGTTCACCTGCGTCCGCCGGATCGATGCCAAATAACATCCGCGCGGCTTCGGTCCGACCGGAACCAAGCAGCCCGGCCAAGCCCACAACCTCGCCGCGACGAATCTTCAAGCTAACAGGCCCAATGGAACCGGTTCGCTCTAATCCGCGAGTTTCGACAAACGTGGAATCCTCCACTGCTGCCGTTCGAGACTGCCGTTCTGATGAAAGTTGCGACAGCTCCTGAGAGATTTCTTTGCCAATCATTTTGCCCACAAGTTGCAGTCGCGGCAGCGCAGCAGTGTCGAAAGTCCCCACAAGCTTTCCGTCTCGCAGCACGGTGATACGGTCGGTCACTGCGTAGACCTGATCCAGAAAGTGCGTAACGAACACAATGCCTAAACCTTCGCCGCGCAATCGCCGCATTACAGCAAATAGCTCTTCCACCTCCCTTTCATCGAGGCTGGAGGTGGGCTCGTCCAGAATCAGAAGCTTGGCCGATGTATCGAGTGCTCTGGCTATCGCCACCATTTGCTGAATGGCAATCGAGCAGCTGGCGAGTTCCTGCCAGACATCGAGTTTGAGATCCAATCGCGCTAGTGCCTCCGCCGCCCGACGCGCCATCGCCCTCCAATGAATAGTTCCAAACCGAGTCGGCTCACGACCTAAGCAAATATTCTCCGCGACAGAGAGGTGCGGAATCAGATTCACTTCTTGATAAACCGTGCTAATGCCCGCGGCCTCTGTCATTTTGGGAGATCGCGGATCGATGGGAGCGCCGTTAAATGAAACGGTTCCCGCGTCGCGCGGATACACGCCCGTAAGCACCTTGATGAGTGTGCTTTTGCCGGCGCCGTTTTCGCCCATCAGCGCGTGAATTTCCCGGTGGCGGACTGCGAAATCGACCCCAGCCAGCGCTTGAACACCGGGGAAACGTTTCGAGATGCCTTGCGCCGTTAGTAGATTGGTCTCGGCACTGGGCATGGATTAACGAAAAGTAAAATGCAGTCTAGCAAATTTGCTCAAGCGCAATCACAAACGTTCGGCAGGGCTTAATATTTCCGATCCTTAATAGCCTCGGCGGCCTGATCCTGAGTGTAAACTTGCTCTTGAATGACAATTCGTTTCGTCAGTGGCTTGCCTTTTCGGAGATCTTCGACGGCATTGAAAAGCTGTGGTCCCAGCAAGGGGTTGCATTCCACTGTGCAATTGAGCTTGCCATCGATCATCGCCTGAAACGCATCGTGCACGCCATCAATCGAGACGATCTTGATTTGCTGACCCGGCTTGATACCCGCCTCCTCCATTGCCTGGATCGCCCCCAAAGCCATGTCGTCGTTGTGGGCGAAGACAACATCGATTGACTTTGCCTCAGGACTCTTCAGGAACGCTTCCATGACTTCCTTGCCGAGCGCGCGAGTAAAATCGCCGCTTTGACTTTTAATGATTTTGATGTCTGGGTAACGAGAGATTACTTTCTCGAAACCTTTTTTGCGGTCAATTGCAGGCGCAGAGCCCGGGGTGCCGGTCAGTTCAGCAATGTTCGCTTTGCCCCCTGTGGCTTTTACCACCCACTCTGCAGCTCGTCTGCCTTCCTCGACGAAATCGGAACCAATAAATGTGGCATACAAACTTTCGTCAGTAGAATCGATTGCCCGATCAGTCAAGATCACGGGAATTCCAGCTTCCTTGATTTCTTTTAGCACCGGCTCCCAACCCGTCTCCTTCACCGGTGAAAACGCAATCACATCGACGCCTTGAGAGATGAATGATCGAAGCGCTTTGATTTGGTTTTCCTGTTTCTGTTGTGCGTCGGAGAACCGTAGGTCAATGCCGCGCTTTTCGGCTTCGCTTTTGATCGACTCTGTGTTCGCAGTTCGCCAGCCACTTTCAGCTCCAATTTGCGAAAAGCCAACCACTGGCTTGGCGCCATTCGATGATTTCCCAGGACCGCTTGATGGGGCTTGCGTGCCGCAGGAAACAAGCGGCGCAAGTAGAAATAATAAACCACCGGCGAGACAGACTTGCGAAAAGCTAATTTTCATAATCGTGTGTATTCTTACAAAAAGCGAGAATTCGATACGGCTGTATTCAAGAGCTAGTGCGACTCGCTCATGCGAACATTATAGCATAATGCGCAATGATACGAGTCTCCCGCGGCCTTACTGTGCAAGTGCCCCGGTGGCCTCCGCATCTTTGATCCACACAGCAGATCGACCGCTGCGGTTATTTCGTGCGTAATTGGGAATCGCCACCAGCGGCGAGCCATCGGCGGCTTCCGCTTTGATTACCATCACGCCCTGCAGCAAATCGCCACGCCACTCGGTCGTTAGTGGCGAGTCGACTTTAAGCGTCGGCAGCCCTTGTCCTTCCATGCTCGGGTTGTCGACCGCTTCGAAATTGTAAACAACTGGTCCGCGTTTGACGGCAACAAGTCCGCGGTCAGCGGCAATTTTATCGATGGCTTTTATGCGCTGTGGTTTCAAAGGCAATTCAAATTCCACCTTGTCACCCGCCTTCCATGTGCGATCGACTACCACGTAGCCGTTTTCGAGCTTTGGCGTTGTTGCCGCGCCGTTGACCGAAATAGACTTAATACCATCGGAATCCGGCGAACTGGAATAGAGATCGCTCACACTTCGTCGCGGCGAACGGATGTGGACGGCGAATTTCTTTGCCTCTTTCGGATTGAGCGTTATGGATACTTTGCCGTCCCAGGGATAATCGGTCTCCTGCACGACTTGCACATCGGTTCCCGCGAGATTCTGCACATCGACGGTCGTGCCGGCAAATAGATTTACGTACAAACTATCCGGCCCAGTCGCATACATCCATGTCGGCAACATTAGCAGTGTGCGGGAGATATTGCCCACGCAGCAGGGGCATTGATGCCAAGGCGTTCGCATTTCGCGGCGCGATCCGCTCGTATCGAGAGCGTTGACATAGTAAAAATTGTTGCCATCTAAATCGGTATCGCCGAGAATTGCATTATAGAGCGTCTCTTCAAATAGATCGGCGAACTTCGCATCTTGATAAGTCAAACTCATTTTATATTGGAAGAACAATTCCGCCGTTCCCGAGCACGATTCGCAATACGCATTGTTTCGCAGCGAATAGTTTGGACCGAAGCCCTCAGATGTTTCTCCGGAACCGATGCCGCCGGTCAGATAATACTTTTTGTTGACAATATTGTCCCATATTGAATTCACTGCGCTCTGATAGTCCAGGTCATGCGTCATCATGGCAATATCGGCCATACCAGAATAGAAATAGGCCGCCCGCACTGCATGGCCAACGGCTTCATACTGTTGCACCGCGGGCACATGGCTTTGATCGTACGGTGTACGCTGCGTGCCCGTGCCGCGCTGATCGATCAAGAACTTCGCTAACTCCGTGTACTTGTCGCCTTTGCCTTTGCCTTCGACATGATCCACCATGCGGGCAAAGCGAACGAGCGCTTGTTCCATCTCCTGATGACCATCGTACCACGGCTTCTTAGGCGCCGGCCCTAGGTTGTCATACCAGCAATCTGCCAACTTTTTCGCTGCATCGTACAAGCGGCGATCTCTTCCGCCCGTCATGTTGTAATGCGAAATAGCGGCTTCCAGAAAGTATCCAGCGACGTAGCCCTCATGCTCCCCGCGCGCTTGTGGACTCCAATGCGGCGGTGCCTTTCCGTTTTCGCGCGGCGTGCCGAGAGTAAATCGGGTTTGCAAATAGCCGTCGGGTTCCTGAGCCGCAAGTATAAGTGGGATCCACTCGTCGATTTTCGCCCGCATCACCTTTTGAGCATTCGCAGTTTCCTCGTCCCCTTGCGGATCGACCATTTGCGCAATGCACATCGATTCCAACGTGTTGTATACCCAAGCATTGGAAAACGGATATCCAATGTGCGGCCTGGCCTCTTCGCCGCGTAGCTTTTTCGCGGCTTCAATGAAGTTGGCAATTCCTCCTTCGCGCAGATTCAGATCATCGATCTTCTCGTAGCAGTGCGGAATCCAGGTGACAACAATCGATTTCAGGCGGTTTTTCCACAGTGGGCTGCTGACCTTGTAATCCATCGTGTAAACCGGCTCCAAGTGATCGGCCGAGGCAGCGGGCTCCACCCTAACCTGTAGGGTATCAGAAGAACTTTCGCCATTCGAATTGGCGGTGAGCTTGAGTATGTAATCGCCGGTTTTAGAAAACGAGGCTCTTGTCAGCTGTGAATTCGGATCATCGAACGCGACATCGCCAGGGCCTGATTCTTTGCTCCACGTGACAGAGGATGAATCGCCTTGCCCGCCCAACTGCTTAATCGTGCCATTTAAGTATGTTTTTCCGCCGAGCACTACAACCCGGTCGACGCCGGCTTTAACCATCGGCGGGAACGACGGCGACTTACCTGAATCGAACACGCGGAATTCCACAATGCCGGTTGCCACCGGGCGCGGTGCGCTGCTATCCACTTCCAGACGCAATTTCGTCGTTGTGACCTCATCAAACGTTGTGGTATTCCAAACGCCAGCCTCGACACCTAAACCCTGGGGATTGGCAACTTCGACATAGTCGCTGTCTTTGAGGTATTTAAGTCGGCACGCCTTGGGAATATGAATGCCTTGTCCGTCGACCCACCAAAACACTTCGACTTTATTTGTGCTGATTGGTTTGGACCAGGTGTACTCAACCCACTCGGTTTCTGAGCGTTTTGGATCGCCCCAATTGCCCCAAGTTTGTCGAGCGCGACGGCCGGCTTCGCCGTCGTTGATTGCGGCGGCGGTAGTATCGCCTGAGGTGAATGATGCAGAAGGAGTTGCGACAATCGCAAGATTGATTTCCGGCTTGTCTGCGTTTGCGCTGTTCTGAGCAGCAGCATCGGTTGACCAGCCCACAATAAAGACCAACGCCAAAAGATTGGCGAAATTCCAATGCGAGTTCGTCTTCATCCAGGATTCTCCCACGCCGGCGCACGCGTCAATAAAAAAATTGGATTACAGAGCTCCCCGGCGACCTATGAGCATCAAGTGTATGCAGTTTTTTCAGGGATTGAAAGAGTCTGGCAAGCAAATTCAATTTGGCCGAATTTCCCGCGCAATGCCTTTGGCATCACGGCGATCTGTGAATGAATTGGTTGCATTCGGCCCGTCTCGTAGCCACGATGGTCCCACGTCGCTATTGCCGTTAGTGCCTCCCTCTCTTGAAAGTACGCATTTTATGCCAATCTTGATCTTCTCGGAGCTCAACGACGACCGCCGATCGACTGCTGCTTGGCTTTGCGCGTTGGCCATTTTACTGCCAGTTAGTTTCGCCTGGACCGCAGAGCCGCGGGTGAGCAGCGACGCCTATCATCTGGAGCTCGTTGCAACGCAGCCCGACATCGTCACTCCCATTGGAATGGCATTCGATGCACGAGGTCGAATGCTGGTGGTCGAGTCGCACACTCATCAGCGGCCCAAAGAATACGACGGGCCAGCGGGAGACCGAATCCGCATGGTTGCCGATTCTAACGGCGACGGAAGGCTGGAAAAATGGACCACATTCGCTCAAGGCTTCACCAATGCAATGAACGTATTGGCAAGGCCCGACGGTGCGGTTTATGTCGTCACTCGGCAAGATGTGCAGCTATTGCGTGATACCGACGGTGACGGAACATCGGATGAGTCGCAAACTATTCTCCGACTCGATACAGCCGATACGTATCCACATAACGGTTTGGAGGGCATTGCAATCGCTCCAGATGGATCGCTACTGGTAAGCATGGGTGAAAACCACGGTGCGTCGTTCCGTTTGTCGGGCAGCGATGGCATCACGTTGGAGGGCCAAGGCGAAGGCGGAAACCTATTCCAATGCTCGCAAGAGGGATTTGGCTTGAAGCGCTTTGCAAACGGGTTTTGGAATCCGTTCAGCATCTGCGTCACTCCAGGCGGAAGAGTTTTTGCGGCCGACAACGATCCAGATGCGGCGCCGCCATGCCGGTTGCTTGATGTGGTTTGGGGGGGCGACTACGGATTTCGCTTCCGCTACGGGCGTACCGGCCTGCATCCTTTGCAGGCTTGGAATGGGGAACTTCCAGGCACATTGCCGATGATTTGCGGTATCGGCGAAGCTCCGACCGCCATAGTTTTGCACAAAGGCCGCTTGTGGGTCACGAGCTGGGGAGATCACCGAATCGAGGCATACACACTGGTTTCGCGCGGTGCATCATTTTCCGCGGAACGCGAAGTTGTAGTACAAGGCGAAGCAGATTTTCGGCCGACCGGCATGGCCGTGGCGCCGGACCGTTCTCTCTACATTGGCGACTGGATCCGTCGGGACTATGGAGTGCATGGGCAAGGCAGAATATGGCGGCTTTCCCAACCAGCCGACGAAAGTCCACCACCGAGCACGGTTGACATCAATAAGATCTCTCCGCTGCAAATCGGAGCTGCCGATTGCGATGCCGCACTTTCCTCATCGGACCCATTTATGCATGCTGCAGCTGTTGCGACACTATCGAATTCGGACGATCTTAAATCGCGAATTCGGACAACTCCAGATGACCCTAGGATCCGGCTTGGCCATTTAGAGGCAATGCGGCTGAAGCGGGCGAAAAAACAGTGCAAAGATTCTGGGTCGCGCAATTGACGACAAATCTCCCGCCATTCGGCTGTTCGCAGTCCGTTGGATCGCAGATGATCGAATCACTCAGCTTCATGACGCCCTCGCGAGACTTCTCGATGGTAAGCAAAACGATGCACGTTATTATTTGGCTGTGCTGGCGGCAGTCGATTGGCTGAATGGCGATGGCTCGCAGCTCACCGGCAATTTTCTGGCGAGTTCCTTGCTCGTCCGTGAACTTGAAAACGAGTCGCGCTCTGCTGACACGCACGCGCTCCTGCTCAGTTTGCTTCCACCGGACGACAAATTTCTAACGCCGGAGCGGCTGAATCGTTATCTGCAAAGTGCACACGCTGCTTTGCGATTAGAAGCCGTGCGGGCGTTGGCCCAAAAGACAGGAGAGGAACGATTCGATCTGCTCACGAAGGTTGCACAGGACGATCGCCGGGCGGAGGACGTGCGATTGGAGGCGGTTATGGGCCTCGCCGGCGCGGTGCCTTCTCACAAAGAGCTGCTGCAGCACCTGGCGGATGCAGACAGCAGTTCGGCCGTTAAGCGTGAGGCTTCACGCGTGTTAAACCTCTCAAAATCTGATCCCAATTCCAAACCGACTGCCAATGATCTTCCGGACTGGCTGACACTACTTGATGCACCGGGCGACGCCGCGGCTGGTCGCCGATTATTTTTCAGTTCGGCCGGAGGCCGCTGCAGCGTATGCCATATCTATAACGGTCGCGGGGGCCGAATTGGACCTGAGCTCACCCAGGTCGTGCGCACCACTTCAAAAGAACGCATCTTAAGATCTATTTTGCAACCGAGTCGCGAAATTGCGCCGGACTATCAGGCGTGGATTCTGGTAACGAAAGATGGCAAAACGAAACTTGGCTTGCGATTGCCCAAGCCGGGCGACAATGGCGTGGAAGATTATGCCGACTTCAACGGCGAGAAATTCAGCTTGCCCAGTGAGTCGATTGACATACGCAAGGCTTCGGAAAAATCGATCATGCCCGACGGCCTGGAACAAATAATGTCAATCGACGAGCTGCGTGATTTGGTGACCTTTCTTCTAACGCCAGTCGAAAATAATTAACCGACAATCGCCTCACGGTGCGCTACCTAAAGTGCCCATCAATGCTCGCCTCAACCGGCAAGCTTGCAAGATCGGGCACGCGTTTTTTCCATGAACTGCGTTGCCAATTATCCGGCGACTGCTTTGCGGGAACGAAGTCGGGCAGCATAAACATTAAACGCTTGGCGAGCGCACATACAAACGGTTCATACAATTCGCGGAGTTCCGCCAGTTTTACATCTGCGGCAATTGAATCACGAAGGGCAAATCCGGCGCCCCCAAGAGCATTTCGAAGATCTATGATTTGACTGGCCGGCAGGCGATCGGATTTTGGCAGCTCCGGCGGCGTTTTCAGAATCAGCGCCAAATCGACGGCGGCGTGCCGACTCATCGCAAATGTGAGTTCTGCCTGAAACTTATTTTGCTTGTCGATTGTTGAAATAAATACCGCACAGGTGTCGAGCATAGTCGTGAGCGCCGCGAGCCACGATTGATTATCATGTTGCGATCGGTAGTAGCTGAGCACTGGAAACGACAGATGGCTTTCCAGCAACTCGGCCGACCAGCGTTCCCATTCGGCCAGGAACGAATCGACGGCCGGTATGTCGCCGGAACGACCGAGTCGTAGCAAAAATTGACTGGCCGTTGGGGGTGAACCTGCCCTTGCGTCCAAGAGTGCAATCAGCGCTTCACGCTTGGAAAATGTCTGATAAATAACAGGCAAATACCCAATGATGAGGGCCAAAAACCCGAAACCCATCCCGGCTTCCGTGACGGCCAGGGCACGGCCCAAAAGCGTGGTCGGGGTAATATCTCCGTAACCCAACGTGAAGAATGTGCCACCACTCCAGTAGATATAATTCGCCAAGTGCATTTCTGAATCGGGATGCACGATCGTGCCGAGGGACCAGTGGATTAGTGCAAATCCAACTATTAGTCCAACTACCCATATACCCAAGAGCCCGAGCAATGAAATTGGACCAAAAACACTCAGGAAAGATTCGCGTGCTCGCGACGAATGAATTCGTAAGGCGATCCGCCGCCAGAGGCGCCACGTGGTCATATAATAGAGCCTCGCAAAGCGAAATCGATGCGTGACCCGTCGCGGCAAAATCGTCGTTTCGAACGCATCTACCAGTAGCAACACGATAAGAGTTGCTCCAGCGACACCGAAAATTACATGCATGCAGAGAGTCTCCAAGGATTCCAAAAGTTATAAAATATGCCGCGTGTGCTTAGCTGTGGCGGAATAGTAATCTAGTAGAAATCGAAATTTTAGGGGGAGGCAACCACATGCAAGCTACCTCGGTAAGAGTAATTGTCTTCGTTTTTGCCTGCGCGATCGGCGGCTTTTGGGTCAGTAGGCCTGTGGTTCTTGCCGATGAAGCAAATCCTACCGCTAAATCTGACGGAAAGAGCACTAAGTCTTCGGAAAAGGACGACGAGTTAACTCCGGATATTTTAGCAAAGCGGCTGGAATTCGATTGGTCGCAAATCTCGGCGCAAGCTAATCGTACTCTCAAGCAAAACTCGACTAGCCGCTCGATCAACATCTATGGCCAGGTGAAGATCCTTAAAGAGCTCGACATTTTGGCACTTGGACAGCAAACCGAGGTTATCGAAGCGGTCGATGAGAACGGCAACGATTTGCGCCGGCAGATGCCAAGCAGCCGGAACAGCAGCAGCTGATCGCGAAATTAAATCCATTCGGCCGGCGAATCGGTCAGCAGCAACAGCAGCGGTACTATCAATTTCCGCATCGCATGCCGGCCCAGGCGCCGTGGTTCGGTTCGCTGCAGCCGACGAGTGTAAATGTAAATGTCAATCTGGATCAGAATCCGATCCCAACCCGATTGGCAAGGGTCAAAGGAACAATCTCGGCCCTAGTGGGTAAAACAATGCCGCCGGTGGATATCTCCTTTTCGGTAAGTGACGAATGGACCGAACTCACTCCCGATCTAAGCATTAGGTTAACCAAAGCAGAATTGGAATCCGGGTCTGTGCAATACGCGATCGAGAGCAAAGGCGACGAAGCCGTGAAGCAATTTCATGGCTGGGTGGGTCCCAATCAAGCCCTGCCGAAGGCAATCGTTACGAAAGTGGCTTTCGTCGATGAATTTAGTCAGGAGCATGAGATCTTTAGTGGCATGGCGTTCAATCCCAACACCAGCGGTAGCGCCGGTTTCGGAAATACGGGCCGCATCGTCACCATGCGATTTGCGGCTGCCGCCGATGTTCACGAAGTGGCCGTACCGTTTGAAATCAAAGATCTCGACGTACCTACATTCGGCGCAGCAGCGAGCAAATAAGATAATAGCCAATTGAGCGAACTTCTCAGCGGAACGATCTGCACATTAGCCGCTGGCGACATAGCACACCAGCGATCGCTCAGCCAGCTTGGTTGGCCCGGTCAGCGGCGGTTCCGGTCCATCCAAATTGGGAAAGATGTCGGCCGGTGATTCCGCCGCTGTGTCGATAAATTGCCGCCAACGGATGGTCCGCACGAGCTCGGGCACCACAAATTCGCGCGGCTGGCCAACGGGATTGAGCATGATCATGACATGCCGAGATTTCTCGCCAAGCAAATCGCGTCGCTCGCGCTCCGTGCGCTCGGTGCGCGGTGGCGCACCAAAGATGCAAACCAAGCCTTGCTCACCGTTCGTCCACTCGATGCCGCGACCTTCAGGATTGAACCAGCTGACGTCAGGCAACTCGCCATACCGCGCCGGAATTCCGCTAAGAAACGTACGACGGCGGAGAGTAGGGTTCCCGCGTCGAAATGCGATTAATGTTTTGGCGAATCGCACCAGATCCGGGTGTTTTTCGATGAGCGTCCAATCGAACCAGGAGATTTGATTGTCCTGACAGTAGGCGTTATTGTTGCCACGCTGCGTGCGGCGGCACTCATCGCCGGCCAGAAGCATTGGCACGCCTTGGCTTAATAACAGCGTTGCGAGAAAGTTCTTGATCTGTCGCTGGCGAATGATTTCAATGTTCTTTTTGCGCGTCGGCCCTTCCACGCCGTAATTGGCGCTATGGTTGTTGTCATCGCCGTCGCGGTTGCCTTCGCCGTTGTCTTCATTGTGTTTATACGAATAGCTAACCAAATCGTTTAGCGGAAACCCATCATGGCTGGTAATGAAGTTGATACTGTGATAGGGCTGTCGGCCGCCTGCCTGATACAAATCCGCGCTGCCTGCCAGCCTCGTGGCAATTTCGCCAACCATGTGCGGATCGCCCCGCCAATATTGACGTGCATCGTCGCGATATCGCCCGTTCCATTCTGCCCAGCGCAAATTGGCAAAGGAGCCGACCTGATAGGCGCCCGCGGCATCCCACGCCTCGGCAATCACCTTCGTGTCAGACAAGAGCGGATCTTCCGCAATTAATTCCACGACCGGCGGATTTGGAATGATTTCGCCATTTCGATTGCGGCTGAGAATCGACGCCAGGTCGAAACGAAAGCCATCGATGTGGTACGTTTGCACCCAGTGCCGCAGGCAAAGGAATAGCATTTCGCGAACAATGGGATGATTGCCATTGATCGTGTTTCCGCAGCCAGTGAAGTTGCGGTAAAAACTGCCGCCATTGCCGAGCATGTAATAAACCTTGTTTTCCAGCCCCTTAAAACTCAGCGTGGGCCCAAGCTCATTGCCTTCGGCGGTGTGATTGAACACGACATCCAGGATCACTTCGATGCCTGCGGCGTGCAGAGCTTTAACCATCTGCTTGAACTCATTCACCTGGCAGCCGGGATCGCTGCCGGCAGCGTAGCCTTGGTGCGGCGCGAAAAACGCCAAGGGATCGTAACCCCAGTAATTGGGCCGTTCGAGTCTCTGACCCCAGGGCGATTCCATTGGAAACTCCGCCACCGGCATCAACTCGACGGCGGTGACACCGAGCGACTTTAGATACGGAATCTTTTCGATGACACCCAGATAGGTGCCAGGATGCTCGACTCCACTAGTGGCGTCGCGCGTGAATCCGCGAACGTGCATTTCGTAAATGACGGTGTCTGCAAGCGGTCGCTTCAGGTGTCTATCGCTCTCCCAATCGAATGCTTCATCGACGACGACGGATTTCGGCGGACGGACAATGCCGTCATCGCTCGGCAAGAAATGACCGGCGAGCGCTTGGGAGTATGGATCAATGAGCCGCGCCTTGCCGTTAAATCGCTGGCCATGTTCAGGATCAAACGGCCCGTCGGCCTGGAAATGATACAACTGGCCCGGCCCAGCATTGGGCACGAAAATGCTCCAGATATCGCCCCAGCGATCGTTCTCGCGGTCAAACGGAATGATTTCACTTGGCTCGCGATCATCCGCCCGATGATAGAGCAACAGCCGCATGGCGGTGGCCGAGCGACTGAACACGACAAACTGTACGCCCCCTTCGTGAACAATAGCCCCGTATGGAAGTGGATGCGTGAATTGGAGAACGGGATGCGGCAGCGCAGATTTCAGCACGGACGATCTCCTTTCGCCGGAGGTTGAATCGGAACGATTCGGAAGATCAGCTGGCATGGGTCGCTCCGAACTTGGCAAGCACAGCGCCGGCGAGGATTTGGCACTGCACTCCCCACGGACTTGGAGCCAATCCCGTCGCGCTGGGACTGCCCAAGTAACATACCACCTCCATGAGACACAGCGTCACAAAGTTCAATGAATCCATCCACAATCCGCAAAATTTCGGAACCATTGGCGCACATATGACGCATCGAAAAGATACCACATTCCTGCGTGTCGAGAAGTATACGCAGAGTTTGCCGGCGCGATTGAACCGCGGAGGACACAGAGCTTGCAAACGCGAGCGAAATTCAACGAACATTTAAACTCTCCGAGTTCCGACCCGTCCTCGGGGGTGAAATAGAAAGTCATTCCTTGCGGAACACTCTATGACACGTTTCGCACGAGGTGGCCAATCGGGCCATAGCTTTCGTCGTGGCTTCCTGGTCTTGCGCATGGATCGCCGCGTTCACTGCACCGGCGGCGGTTCGCATTTCCGCGCAATAGTCGTACCATTTTTGAAGATCGCCAGGATTTTTTACGCAACTCGTGTCCGCCATTACCGTTTGGGCAACTGCCGCGAGCGCAGCCGAATGCGCTGCCGATTGGTGTTGCATAGCTTTCAATCGTTCGGGCGTCACTGCGCGCTTCAGAGCGGAATTAATACTCGGCACTTGCTTCATCAACTCTTCGAACGACGCGACATTCTTATCCCAAGTCAGCTTTCCGCCATTGTCGCTTGACGCGCCGCTGTGGGCCATGGCCGAGTTGAGTAGTACGAGCGCCGTGCGAGCTTCTGCTAAATCGGTAGCCTTCGCAATCTGTCCCGCAGTTTTGACCAGTTCAGGCGCACGATCGTGGAAGCGATTTGCATGATCGTCATGCAGGCCCAATGCCAAAAAAATCGCGGCCAACGTGTTTGCATCTTTGCGGAGACGAGTCATTGCCGCGTCGTCAAACTCATTTTTGTCCGCAATCGCTTCCTCAATGCGATTTACGTAAAAGTTGACCTCACTCAGCAAATCTTCTGCGGGAGCGAAGCTTGATACCGACGGCGGATTGGGCCGCGAATTCGCGGCCTCTGAGGCGAAGCCATTTGCTACCGCCTCAACTACGATTGTGATGGCAAAAACTGCGGCGAGATTTGACGACTGTCGCATGGGTATCGGCTCCATGATTGCAACATTTTCTATCGCAACTCTTGTTGAAGCGTTAATTCTCCTGAAGGTGAGAGATCCTCGCAAGCGAATCGCCGAATTAACGTGGATTGTTCGGCCCCTTCCGATGACAACCAGACAGCCGTACAATCGCGTCTCAATTTTCTAGATGCGGACTACAATGGCCAAAGCCACTTATAAAGATGCTGGCGTCGATCTGGAATTGTACCGCCAGAGCATGGCTCGGCTGCCGCCGTTGTTACATCGCACTTTTTCGCCGCGAGTCATTCCCTTGGACGGCGGCTTCGCCGGACTTTACCAGCTCGATTTCGCTAATCATCTTTTTGCGCAATTATCAAAATCCGGTCCTAGTCAGTTGCACCGACGGCGTGGGCACTAAGCTTAAAGTCGCCCAATTGACCGGCAAGCACGATACGGTGGGCATTGATCTAGTGGCGATGAGCGTCAACGATGCCCTTTGCTGCGGCGCGGAACCACTGTTTTTTCTCGACTATGTGGCGATGTCACACGATGATCCGCCGATGCTGGAGCAAATCGTGCAAGGCATTTCTGTCGCGTGCTTGGAAGCAGACTGTTCCCTTTTAGGCGGCGAAACCGCCATCATGCCCGACTTGTACGCTCGCGGAGACTACGACTTGGCCGGCTTTTGCGTCGGCGTGGTCGAGCGGAACCGCATCATCGATGGCAAAGCGATTGCCGATGGCGACCTTGTGATTGGCGTGGCCTCCAGCGGTTTACATTCCAACGGCTACAGCTTGGCGCGGAAAATCGTCTTCGATATTGCCAAAATACGCGCAAGCGACATTGTCGATGACATTGGCGGCTCAGTCTGCGATGTCCTTATGACGCCGACGCGAATTTACGTGAAGCCTGTGCGGCATGTGCTTAGTCATTACCGAGTGAAAGACGTAGTACACGGCATTGCACACATCACCGGCGGGGGGCTGCTTGAAAACCTCGGCCGCATTATTCCGGAAAATCGTCGTGCAATCATTCGCCGCCACAGTTGGCCTGTTCCGCCGATTTTCACGTGGCTGCAAAAGCTTGGCGAAGTCGAGCAGTCAGAAATGGACCAGGTTTTCAACGGTGGCATTGGACTAGTGCTTGTCGCCAGCCCGTATTATGCGGACAGCATCCGCGGACAGCTTGCCGACTGCGGACTAGAGAGCTGGCAGATCGGCCACATTGCTGATGGACCGAAGGGAGCGGTTTGGGGGTGAGTGCGAGTAATGACAAGCCGCAATCAACTACTGCATTGCGGTTTCTTTGGCGGTTGTCACGGTGCGTGACGGGCCTGCAAGTTTGAGGGCATCGACGACTTCTCGCTTTGAAATCAGGTCGCGCAAGACCAACGCTTGGTCGGGACGGTCGGCTGGGAAAAAGGCCAGCAGCGGGATGGATCGACTCCTAAGCGCGGCCAGCATTTGCTTTACGTCGGGTGAGCCGTCGACATCGGAAAAGTCTGCTAGGAGCGGAACGACACCCAGTCGTTCGGCTGCTTCGCGAACTTCGGGCGTGTTGATGGCGAATTTCAAATTCGTTTTGCAGGTCAAACACCAACTGGCCGTGAAATCGACCATCACGGTTTTACCTTCGGCACGGTAGCGCGCTAGTGCATGTGGCGTGAACGGTTGCCATTCCAACAGAGATGGCCCTTCAACCAGCCAGCTAAACGAAAGATAACCGAGTGCAACTGCGACGACCGCCCCTTGCAACCAAGAGCGAAGTTTCGTGCCCAGCTCTGCGGTTAACGAAGTTCGACCAACCCACCACAGTGCGGCCCAGAGACCCATCAGCATGCCGAATGTGGCCACCAAGTAATGGCGATCTAGAAATGTAAACAGAAATACGACGGTGCCCAACAGTACGAAACCCATGATATGCTTGAACGTATCCATCCAGGCGCCGGGTTTTGGCAGCCGACTCACAAGGCGTGGGAACGCGCCGATCACCAAATATGGCGACGCCATACCGAAACCGATCGCTCCGAACACCGCAAAAGTAACAGTCGAGGGCTGTCGCAACGTGAATCCAAACACGGCGCCCAGCAGCGGACCGCTGCATGGAGTTGCAAGGACGGTCGATAGTATACCCTTTGCAAATGCGCCCGCCGCACCTTCTTGGGCCGCGACATGAGCGGCTTTGCCGGAACCTGCAAAACCTGGAATTGGAATTTCCCACACGCCCAAAAAACTGAGCGCCATCGAAAAAACCACTCCACAGAGCACGATGTTGAATGCGGTGGAGTTAAATTGCTCTCCCCACGCCAAGTTTTCACTTCTCAAACCCAAGCTTGCTCCAGATGCAAGCACGGCCAGTGCCATAAAGACCGACATCAGGCCCAAGGAAAACCATAGATTCAGCGCAAGAATACGACCTCGACTATGATGACTCTGCTCCACAAAGGAAAGCACCTTCAGTCCAATGACAGGCAACACGCAGGGCATGAAATTCAAAATCAGCCCACCTATGAATGCGGTGCCGAGGATTACAAACAGCGATTCACTCGACGAGCCATTGAGCTCTTTGATCGAGAGTTGCGGAAAGAGGCCGGCGACACTGGTCGACGATTCGCCGATTTGCTCGCGGGACGGAGGTACAGCCGATTGTTTGGGCGTATCGCCTGAGGCAATTCTCGCTGCATCGGAATATTTTGCTGGCTTGAAAAGGAGCGGTAAACCGGTGGCCGCCGGCGCGCTTCCAACGGTTAGGGCACCCTCGAACCCAGCGGCCTGAGGTGGGTCGCAAGAGTTCTCTTCGCATGTCTGATAGCCAACGAGTCCGCCGATGGTGTACTTCCCGGGTTTGGCTTCACGGGGAACTTCGATCTCAACCGTCCATGAAACCGGCTTGTCGTAATATTGCACTTTGCCGCTGGCGTTGACTGTTGTTGACTTTTCAATTGGTGTGGCGCTTGGCGCGGCCGGTTTGTAGCGTAAGCCGGTAGTATCGGTGAGAACAATCAGTGTCGGTTTGGACACATCGTTGGGGTCCTTTTCCGCGAGTGCGTAAATGTGCCAGCCAGGCGCCGGTTGAGCGGTGATGACTAATTTGGCGATTGTCCCCGGTGCCGTCACGCTAGGTTCGAGCGTGCCGCTAAGCGTGGCATGCGATGCGTTCGATTTGTAAAACGCCACTCCCGGCGCTTCAGTTTTTGTCGGCCCCAATTCGCTTGCATTTATCTTTTCGATCGCCGCTTCCACTTCCCGCGAAGGTTTGCCTAGCGCAGCGACAAATTTATAGTCCTTCGGCGCCAGGCATGACGTTGAACAAACCTGGGCATTCACGGCTCCGTTGATTTCAAGCTTTGACGGATTAATTCCTGCTGATAACTCAATCGGCGCAATCCACGTGACAGTGCCCTGATGCTCTTCGACTTGCAGATTCGGATAAATGTCTTCATAGCGATGCATCTCCGGCGGCTTCAGCGGTTTGAAATCGCCGGCCAGCTTAAAATCGGAGGAGTTGTTGAGTTTGATCTTCGTTTTAACAGGGCCGCCGGGCTGCTGTGTCGTCGAGTAAATGTGCCATCCAGGTGCCACTTCGGCGGTAACGATGAGTAATGCCGGACTTGCCAACCGCCGCCGGTATGAAATAAGCAGAGGCTTTGACCAGATCGGCTTCTGGATTGCCAGGTGCGCCAAGTTGCAGAAGACGGTCTTGCGCCTTGAGCAGTTGTGACTTACCGGCGAGCGAAACAGCATAGCTGTGTTCGCCATGACCAGCATTAACAAAAATTGCAATCGGCGGGGTCTCACAGAATGTCCCTCTTGCTTACGCAAAATGAAGCTGGCTCAGCCGATAGATTATGTGCAGACGGCGATTACGGTCAATTCAATTTGGGAAGGGATGCGAAGCGCACTTACACGTTAGATGCCGCAAACGGCCGATAATTTCTGAAAATCGGGCGAGAACAGCCGGTTTGTTCTCGAAGGTCCGCCGCTCGACAAATACCCAATGCAGCCAATTCATACCCGATAGCAGCACCCCACTTTGATCGTAGACACTGATCAGCTTGCGCTCTTCAGCAGCAAGCGGTCGCAGCTCGTCGAATCTAGCGAGGCCGGTTTGCCAAAGCTCGTCTCGATCACCTGCCATGCTGCCCAACATACGTGCGAGATCACCAGCCAGCGAGTCGACTTGCACGGCGCCAAAGTCGATCATGCCGGATACGCGTGATCCCTCGAACAGGACGTGCTCGCGGTGGATGTCGCGGATGCAGGGTGTAAGTGGAACCCGCAGTTCGCTAGCGGATTTCAGCGACGCGGCAACAACTGGGGCTGCCAAATGAAACAGTTCGAACAGTGACGTCGCGTTTTCCGCGAGCTGCGGCCAAATTCTCTGTTGGCCAGCAATTGCCGTAACTATTTCCGCGATGCCGGTCGACTGCAATTCCGTCAACCGCGCACGCCGCTTCCAGATGCCTGGCGGCCGATCGATCGTTAGCTGGTCCTTGCATACTGCAAACACAGCATCGTGAAATTTCGCGAGCGCACGTGCAGCCGCTGCAATTCGAGTGTGGCATTCGACGACTGTGGCGTTCGGGAAATCGAACGGTTGTCCCGGCATCCATGGCGTTAACTCCCAGAGATGTTCTCCGTGGATAACGAATGTGTTCCGGTCCAAAGTCAGTATTGGCGATGGGATTGACTCTACCCCCAATGCCACGATCGCCAATAACACGTCGTGAATTTGGCGAAGATGCGCGGGTTTCGGATGCTCCGGAGGCCAACGACGCAGGCAGAGGGACCCACGCCGTGTTTCTAAGCGCCAGATAAGCGACCCGCTTAATCCCCCGTCGCAACGCGCACCCCATGAGCTCGCAATGCAATCCGCCGGGTACTCTGCTAGGACGGTATGTAGATTATGCGGGATAGCGGACATGAAATCCGTCCATTGGTCGTCTAAATCGTCAACGGAAACATGTCGACTTTGATCGCCCGCAAATATACTGGAATTTGTGGTCGCCGCGTCCGCCCATTGCCCGATTTAAAGGAGCAGTCGACCACGAACGTGCGACGTCATGCAGCTGAACCTGATTGTGTTTTGGTCCGTAAGATTTGTAAAATGCGCAGCAACTGCGCTCCGGCAAACTGCCTCATGTTCGTTTTTTTGCCTGATTTGCACCTAAGCCCGTTGCTTTCGGAAGAATTGCCCGTTCTTGTTCCCGCCTTGCCATCTCCTCAAGGAGCTGATTGATGACCTCCCGCTTTTCGATCCCTCGTCTCTATGTGTCTCTGGCTGTCGCAGCAGCAATGATTTGTTTTGTTTCCTTTGGTACTCTGACCGTCAAGGCCGCCGAGGAAAAGGCGGGCGACAAACCGGCTGAAAAAACGGACACGAAAGATCCTAAAACGGTGGCGGCTGGGGATTCATCAACAAGCACGACAGGTTCATCTTCCAGCTCTACGAGCACCGACGACAAGCCTGCAAAGAAGCCCAAGTTTCCGCCCTATGCCGACTTCATGCGCGATGCCGAAGCAGTTCCCGGCCCAAGCCTGATCAAAATGCAACGAAAGGGCGGTACGCTCTACGCCGAGCTTTCGCCCGGCCAGTTGAATAAAGATTATATCGTCGTTATCTCTATCGCCCGCGGTATCGGTCGGGGCATGCTCCTCGCAGGAATGAGCTGGGGTTTTGGCGACGATTGGGTTTGGCAATTCCGAAAGGTCGACGATTACATTCAGGTCGTGCGCCGCAACGTGCGATTCTCGGCCGCAAAAGGTAGTCCGGAAGAGCGAGCGGTTCAGCTGGCTTATACCGATAGCATTCTGTTTAGCTTGCCGATTGCAACCGTTAGCCCATCGGGCGCGTATGTGGTCGATTTCAATTCGATCTTCATGGGTGATCTACCACAAATTTCGCAAATGATGCCCGGTTTCATGTTTTCGCCGCAGCGCTCCACCTGGGCAGCAACGAAAGGCTTTGCGGACAATATTGAGTTGGAGGTGGCCGCCACGTACGCCTCCAGCGGTCGTGAAGACTTTGATACGGTTCCCGACAGTCGCGGCGCTACGATCAACGTGCACTACTCAATCAGCTCCTTGCCGCAAAATGGCTATCGACCGCGATTGGCCGATGATCGGGTTGGGTATTTTCTCACGGTGCTAAAAGACTATTCGAAAAAAGGCGACGACGAGCGATTTGTGCGGTACATCAACCGTTGGAATTTGGAAAAGGCCGACCCTTCGGAAGAAATTTCGCCGCCGAAGAAGCCAATCGTGTTCTGGCTCGAAAAAACTATTCCGTACAAATACCGCGCTCCAATTAAGGAAGGCATTTTAGAATGGAACAAAGCGTTCGAAAGAGCAGGCTACGTCAATGCGATTGAAGTCCGCCAGCAACCCGATAATGCCGATTGGGATCCCGAAGACATCAACTACAACACGTTCCGTTGGATTACGGCCGGGGCGAAAATGGCCATGGGGCCCTCGCGAGTAAATCCAACCAACGGACAGATTCTCGATGCCGACATCATTTTCGACGCCGATTTCCTACAAGTTTGGAATACGGAATACGAAACTTTTACGCCTGCCAGCATTGCGGCGCTCACAGGTGGCCCGCTGGATTTAGAGACGTATCGGGCACAGATGAAATTGCACCATTTCGGGGACCATGGCTTCTGCCCTGACTGCAATCTCGCGGCTGGCCGGGCGCTTGATTTCGCTTTGGGGAGTACCGTGTTCCTGTCGAAAGGCGATGGATCGAAAGCCAATGCCGAACGGGAAAAGATGATGATGCAAGGGCTCAAGGAAGTGGCAATGCATGAGCTCGGTCACACTCTGGGATTGCGCCACAATTTCAAAGCTAGCGCATACCGCTCGCTCGAAGAATTGCAGAACCCGGATAAAACAAAGGACACTTGTCTTGCTGGTTCGGTAATGGATTATTTGCCGGCGATGATTGCCCCTGAAGGCAAGAAGCAGGGTGACTTTTTCTCCACGACGATTGGTCCCTACGATATGTGGGCGATCGAGTACGGCTACAAACCGCTTGCGGGCGGATCGCCGGAAGGCGAGAAGAAAGAGCTTAGCAAGATTGCCTCGCGCAGCGGTGAACCGGCCTTGCAGTATTCGACGGATGAAGACACGCGCGGAATCGACAGTGATCCACTTTCGAATCGCTACGATCTGGGTAAAGACAATATCGAATATGCTAAACAACGTGCGGAACTCATTTCCAGCTTGTGGGATAAGGTCATCGATCGCGTTGTGAAGGACGGCGAAGGTTACGAACGCGGCCGCCAGGCATTCGGCATGTTGCTCGCCCAGTATGGTCGAGCCATGTCCTTCGCTTCACGCTATGTCGGTGGCGTATATGTGAACCGCAGTCACAAAGCTGATGCCGACGCACCCGCGCCGTTTGTGGTCGTCGATACCAAGAAGCAGCGCGAGGCCCTTGACCTGTTGGAACAAGAAGTTTTTAGTGACAAGCCGTTCCAGTTCCCGCCCGATATGTACAACCATTTGACGGCGTCGCGCTGGAGCCACTGGGGGATGGAACCATCGACGCGGCCCGATTACCCCGTACACGAAGTGATTTCGCTCTGGCAGAGCCGCATTTTGGATCAGCTACTTTCATCGCTAACATTGGAACGGCTGCACGATACCGAGTTGAAGGTGCCTGCCGATCAGGAAGCGTTTACGACCGCGGAGCTCATCGGCCGGCTCACGAAGATGGTATATGCCGAGCTTGAAAACCTGCAGGCAGGCGATTACACCAACCGCAAGCCAGCGATCAGCAGCCTGCGACGCAACTTGCAGCGCGATTATTTGACTCGGCTTTCCAATTTGGCGCTGAGGTAACAGTCGGGCCCCCGAAGATTGCAACACTGTGGCTTTCGCGGAGTTGAAATCGCTGCAAGAGCGGATGAATAAGCTTTTGGCGAGCAACGTAAAGCTCGACGATTACAGCAAGGCACACCTCACAGAGAGTTCCGCGAGAATTGCAAAGGTGCTCGACGCAAAAATGGACTTGCGGTTGCCATCACGCGGGATCCTGCTGTTCGAGCAGCGCTACAGCGGTACCGGCGATGAAAAGCCGTAGGATCTGGCCAATAATGGTTGATGATAATTGATGCCGCAAGCCCGGGGGTTACAACGCCTGGGCGTCTTCGCGCAGTTGTGCCGCCAGATAGCGTGCGTTATTCTGATCGAAATTGAAGTTCCTTCGCTCAAGATATCGCTCTGAGCTCCCGCCGGCTATGAAGCTCATCATCGCCATCATTCAGCCAACGAAATTGGAAGCGGTGCGACAAGCGCTCAACAAAATCGAAGTAACTCGGATGACTGTGTGTGATGCTCAGGGATACGGCAGACAACTCGGGCGCACGGCAATGTACCGCGGGCATGAATATAAAACTCACCTGCTGCGAAAGATTGCGCTGGAAATCATGGTGAACGACGATTTCCTCGAACGCACTGTTGATGCAATTACCTCTGTGGCGCGTACTGGCCCGGAAGGCGAAATTGGCGATGGCAAGATTTTCGTGGTGCCGGCACTTGATACTATTTCCGTCGTTGGCCCGATCCGTGGTCCCGAAGCCGTTTGAATGCGGCTCGCAGCTTGGCCTGCGCGCTGATCGATCCGCAGCATGCTCATTGCGTTCCTCACCAACGATCTTGTCTTCCCCTCACGAATTGCTCCGATCGCTCTGCGACTGGACGCGAAATTCCAGACCGTTGGAAACGCCGACTCATTGGCCAGTGCAGTTCAATCTGCAGATAGGAATTCGACGGTGGTTCTCCTGGATCTAAATTTGCGGTCCGCCGATCCCAGCGTCATCGTGCCGCAGCTGAAGGCGCTTGCAAATTCGCCACGTGCAATTCTTGCCTTCGGACCGCACGTTCATGTGGCGAAACTCGCGGCCGCTGAAGCCGCTGGATGTGATGTCGTGCTAACCCGCGGGCAGTTTGATTCGCAGATGGAATCGCTGCTGGCGAAGTTGATCCACGGCGGATAGCAACGAGCAAGCTCGGCCGTTGCTCAGACAAGAAAATTCAAACTAGTCGGCTCCAGCGGCCGGCGGCTCAGCAACTTGCGGCACCGAACCAGGTGCAGTCTGTAGCGGTGGAAGTCCATATTGCTCAAGTTCCTCTTCGACCGCGACTTCATCCATTTCCGTCGCGTCCACCGATTGCCGCAACAGGAAATAAATGTACGTCGCCGCGCACCAGAAGTAGCTGAAGAGGAAACCCAGGGCGAGAAACTGCACGACTTTCACCCAAAACCGAATTGCGTGCACGCCCCAGTTCACAATCCAACTGGCATCGTCCAACGGTTGAATACCGTTGACGAATGCGCGAATTTCGGAGATTCCGCGCTGCCACTTCCCCAACTCGCTGCCCAATAGCTGTACTCGATCACGCCTTTGGCGAAAATCAAAACAACCACCCAGGCTAGCATGCCCAGCACGCCGGCCACCGCCGCATAAAACAGGTAATGCACGGGCCTTTGATACGTGTACGAATATGACCGGCTCAAAGCATCGAAACTGTCAGTACCCTCTGCGCTGATCGTTGGCCACATCAGAGGCCATCCGAACAAAAGACCGACAAGTAGGATTGCCACAAACAGCCCGCAAAGCAAAACGAAGATCCAGACAATGCCGACCAGCAGCACACCGACGTCGGCTTTTAATAAAAGTGAAAGGATCGCAATTGGAATGACTGCAATCAGGACGCCAATCAACGGAAAGACCGGACCACCAAAATACGCCGGCCATCGCCGGACTGCCCATGCGAGCGACTGCCGCAGTCCGAGTCGATCCTCACGGGCAAACCATAGTGCTGCCCCGCGAGTTATCGCGCTCCCCATCAAGGACCACACAAGTAGTGCCCAAAGCCCGCAGAGCAATAGGTAGGTAAAAGAAGCGACGCTAACATCCCAATCAAATAAGGCTCGAAACGGGTAACTCAATTGATTCCAAGGCACCGTTGCGGCGCTCTCGGCCGGATCCAGAGTCCGCAAACTTACTTCGGGTAGCGGGATGTTCACGGCCTGACTGGGTAGGTCCCGCGCCATTTGCACCACGCCTCGGACTTTGAGCAGGCTTCCGTCGCTTCCACCCGAGAACACCCGATCGATGATGTCCCAACCATAGACCGTCGCCACCAACCCGAGAGCCGCAAACACGAGCATCCGCGGGGCAAACGCCAGCCGTACCGCTCGAACCAGACCCAGCCAGGGAAACAACTCGAGCCACGCAATCTGGCGGATTCGATTTTGTTCCTCCGGCATGGAAATGCTCCTTCGGGTAAAAATGGGAAAACTGGGCTGACGCCGATTATACGAATGCGGCTCTTCCATGCAAGAATAGCTCGCTGGAAGAGAATGGCAGCCACGCAACCTGCATAATTTTTGGCGCTGAACTGGCCCTGCATCTCACACCGCGCCGTCACCGGCATTGCGCGGCGATTCATCCGATTCGGCGTCTTCGGCCCGTTCGATTGGCAGTGAATACCGCTCATCGAGCCAGCGTGCTAAATCGATTCGTCGGCAACGGTCGCTGCAAAATGGCATCGCTGAAGAATGTTCGGGATCAAAGGGCTGATCGCAAACGGGACAACGCACTAATGCCATAGCAGTTTTTTCGGGACATGCCTGCTGAAATCGGTTTAACAGGCCGTCATTTTTTCGTTGACTTGTCGCCCTTCTTGGTTTCCGCTTTGGCCGACGATGTGGAACTTGTCGGGCTATCGGATTTCGTTTCTGATTTCGAATCAGTTTTTGAATCCGCCTTCCCTTCGGCGGGGGCCTTGTCAGCCTCGGCTCGCTTTTTGTACGACTCGCTTCGGTAATCCGTTTTGTAAAATCCAGACCCTTTGAACATGATCGCGGCTCCGGTGCCGATTAGCCTTCGCAATTTATTCTTACCACATTCAGGACATTTGCGTTTCGCAGGGTCGGTGATCGACTGAAATAGCTCGAACTCATGATTGCAGGCATCGCAAACGTAATCGTAGGTTGGCATGCTTCACACGGTAAGTGTCATTTAAATCAAACGTAATTAACTATAAATTATAGTGTGTGCCACGGACTTGAAAGGCCATACCTACAGCGATGCCCGAATTCCCACTCGATCCTAACGCGGAAATTCCGAATCATATCAAGGGCCTGATATTCGATTGCGATGGCACGCTGGTCGATACGATGCCGCTTCACTATCTGGCATGGAAGAAATCAATGGATTCGGTTGGTATCAACTTTCCAGAAGACCGCTTTTACGCCTTCGCCGGCACGCCCACGGTAAAGATTATCGAGACGCTCGCCAGCGAGCAGAACATAACTTGCGATGCTTTAGCGCTCGCGGACGAAAAAGAACGGCTATTCGTCGCCAATATCGAATCGCTCGAGCCAATTCATAGCGTGATTGAAATTGTGCATCAACAGCGCGGTAGGCGGAAACTGGCCGTGGCATCCGGCGGCTGGAAGAGCGTTGTCACGCAATCGCTGGCCGCCGTCGGGATCGACCACTTGTTTGACGCGATCGTTGGTGCCGACGACGTAGCTCACGGGAAGCCCGCGCCCGATGTGTTCCTCAAAGCTGCCGAACTATTGCAACTGGAGCCGAGGCAGTGCATCGTCTACGAGGACGGCGATCTGGGGATCGAGGCCGCCAGGGCCGCGCAAATGCAAGTCATCGATGTCCGCCCTTGGTATTTGCCTCGGTCCAACTAGCGTCTCGTTCACATCAATGGGCTCCAGAGGTGGGCGACAGCGTCGCCGAGTTGGCGAAGATATGTGCGGCGGTGTAACTGGTCCGGTGTAATTTCGCGGCTTTGCTTCAGATTGCGGGCGAACAAATCCAAGAGCCGTAAGGCTAGCGGCTTGCTGCGCGCCAAGCTGCTGGCTTCAAAATTGAGTTTGAAACTGCGAACGTCGATGTTCGCGCTGCCGACGATCGATAGATCGTCGTCGATGACCAGGCTTTTCGCGTGCAAAATGCTCGGTAAGTACTCATAAACGCGAATTCCAGCGGCTATTAAATCAAGATAATACGACCGGCCAGCCCATTGAACGATCCAGGCGTCGCTCTTGGCGGGCACGAGCAAGCGCACGTCCACGCCTCGGTAGACCGCAGTGCGCAGCACCGTAAGTGTGCTTTCATCAGGAATTAAATACGGCGTCGTAATGTAAACGCGATGCTTTGCCTGCGCGATACATAGAAATATTGCATCGTGAGTAAAGTTGTGCGGCGTGTGCGGGCCGCTGGCGAGCAAACTGCAAATGGCATGGGCGTCGTCTACCGGCGGCAAAGCGTCGATACTTTCGGCCGATTCCCAACGACAGAAAAGTTGCGGAGTGACAATTTCCTTGCCCGACGCAAAAAACCAATCTTCAGCAAATGTCTCTTGCAGCTGATTGACAACGGGTCCTTCCATTTGCAGTGCCAAATCGTGCCAGTCGACTTTGTATTCATCGCCGATATTCATACCCCCGAGAAAGCCCGTGCAACCATCGACAATCACGATCTTGCGGTGGTTGCGAAAATTGATCGTCGGTCGCAGACTGAAAAGCGTCAGGGGCAAGAAATAAGAAACTTCGCCTCCTGCTTCGACTAGCGGCCGCATCAGTCGATGGCGATACGCGAACCGGCTACCAAGTCCGTCGAGCAACAATCGCACATGCACGCCGCCTTTGGCTTTGTCGATCAAAAGATCGCGCCAATAGCAGCCTGTCGCATCGTCATTCCAACTATAGAACGTTATGTGGATGTGGTGTTGTGCGGAGGCAATCGCCGCTTCCATGGCGGGGTAAGCTTCCGTCGCGTTAACGAGCAATCGCAACCGATTGTGCTTGGTCGGCGGGAAAACCCATTCGGCTTCTTCGATGGGCATCCGCTGGATGGGCAGTAGACCAGGGTCTGCTTCACCGAATATTGAGGCGTCATCCCCGACCCGCATCATCGTGTCAGCCGTGTGGGCTGCTGCCCTCCGCCGCTTACGCCGTTGGCGTTCCAAATGTTTTCGGCCGATTGCCCACCATAAGAAAATTCCAAACCATGGCAATGCGAATAGCACCAGCAACCAACTGACAGCAGAATGCGGCTGTCCACGCCGCTGAAGCAATACCGATGGAACGCTGACAATCGCCAGAAGGTAACTTAGTCCTAATAGCAGCAACCACCAATCGACCGACCAGCTGGCGGCAAGAAGCAAATGGAAACGCAACATGGCGGTGCGGGGTTAGTATAGTCGGCAAATCGCCGATATCGGGGAAATATCTCGCGCTAGGTACAAATCCGTGTTGCGCGGACATCGCCGGCTGATTCAAATTTACGATACCGAACCGGTAAAAGTCGGCTTTGACAAATTATCCTGCGATCAGTATCTTTCCCGCCCTGATCGATGGATGGCCAACGATCTTGACCCTGCCCGGTGGAATGACTTTGAAGTCGCTTTACCCAAGTCGGCGATTCCCGCCTGCCGGCTGAAGATCCGAAATGCACTTCCGTCACTCCGAACCGCCATATCTGGACACTCAGGGAGACTGAGCTGGATGCCTGGAGATGCGCTCTTGAATTCTAGTTTAAGTGTATTAATTGTCGATCGGTCGGCAGAAGCGCGTGAAGTGTTGCGAATGGCGCTAACACGGCAAGGCGTTCGAGTGATTGAAGCCATGCAGCCCGCCAATGGGCTCACGCTGGCAAGATCGCACCATCCCAACGTAATCGTAATCGACCTGGATAATTGCGGAATTGGCGAACGTGTCGCCGCTGAGTTTGCTGGGATTGCGGTAGACGACGGTGCGACCTTGCTGGCTTTAGGCAATGATCTGCGAGCGCGCGATCTTTCTGCCTGCGAGTTTGTCGCCAAACCCTACCACTACAAGCCGCTGATTCTTAAAATCGAAGAGTCGCTTCTCCAGCGGCGCAGCCGGACGGCTGCTTAATCAAGAAGGGATTGGGATCTTAAATTTCGAGTTATCAGGTCGCATCTCGATCTGTGTTCGAAAAACAAATCCTTAATCCTGAATTCCATCATCTCGCTCCCGTGGCGTCATTGTTTGTCATCCAAGGACGCGATCAAGGGGTCCGCTATGAGCTGGACGCCAGCAGGGGCTCTTTCGTCATCGGCCGTGAAGCGGGCAATCGGATTCAGCTTCACGACACCGAAGTGTCGCGCCGCCACGCGGAGGTTCGCCACGTCGGCGAAGCTTACGTTCTGGCCGATTTGAACAGCTCGAACGGCACGTTCGTTAACAATGAGCGAGTGCAGCAAAAAGAGCTTGCCAGTGGCGATCAGGTGCAGTTGGGTAGAACGGTGATGCTCTTTACTGGCCCCGGTGATAGCAGTCCGCAAAATATTACCGACCGGGTGCGGATTGTAAGCATTAGCAATAGCGCCATCGAATCGCGCATTGTGCGAGCTCTTCCACAGCAAGAAGGCAGCATGCTCCTGGCGCCAGATGTTGATGCAGCGGAAAACCCATGGCTTGCCCGGGCACGCAGCAACTTGCAGATCATGTACCGCACTGCGCTAGCAGTAAGCCACACCCTGGACATCGATCAGTTGCTTAGCCGCATCATGCAGCTGATATTCGAGTGGGTCGAGGCAGATCGCGGCTGCATTATGCTGGTCGATTTGGAAACCAAGCAGCTAAACCCGAAAGTGCGGCGCGATCGGCAGGAGCCTGCGGCGGATGATCGAATGAATATCAGCCAAACAATTCTTGACTATGTGATGCAACACAAAGAGGGTGTACTAACCAGCGATGCGAAGGAAGACCAGCGTTGGGACACAGCCGCAAGTATTTTGCAGCAAGGCGTGCGTGAGGCGATTTGCGTGCCCATGCAAGGGCGATACGAAGTGGTGGGAGTGATTTACATCGACACGCTGACACCCGCCCATCGCGTCATTGCCAGCGCCCCACGAAGATTCCGCGAGGAACACTTGAAGCTGATGGTGGCCATCGCCCACCAGGCGGCTCTTGCCGTCGAAGACACCATGTATTATTCGGCGATGGTGCAAGCGGAACGGTTGGCTGCAATTGGTCAGACCATTGCCATGCTATCGCACCACATTAAGAACATTCTGCAGGGAATTCGAGGCGGCAGCTACCTGATTGAAATGGGCTTGACCGACCATGATGAAAGCATCGTGCAAAAAGGTTGGAACATTGTCGAAAAGAATCAAAATAAGATTTCCACAATGGTCATGGACATGCTTACATTCAGCAAAGATCGCGAGCCCGATTTGGAGTCCGCGCAAATCAACGACATCGTCGGCGACGTGGTGGAGTTGATGCAGTCGCGAGCCGTAGAAATGAATGTTGCCCTGGACTGGAAGCCTGATGAATCGCTACCAATTCTGCAATTCGACAACGACGCAATCCATCGTGCCGTGTTGAATATAGTCACCAATGCGATCGATGCCTGCGAAGGACGACCTACTGGCCGAGTCGAAGTGACGACCCGATACCTCGAGAAAGAATCGCAGGTGCGCATTTCAATTGTAGACAATGGAATAGGCATAGCCGACGATCAGATTCCCAAAATCTTCCAGGCGTTCGTTTCGGGAAAAGGTGCTCGCGGCACGGGACTGGGTTTGCCTGTCAGCCAAAAGATTGTGAAAGAGCACGGCGGGTGTATACGTGTGGAAAGCGAGGTTGGCCTCGGTAGTCGCTTCATCATTGAGCTGCCCGCGGTCCTTGGCGACGCAGTGCGGGAAACGAACATCGGCGGACCAGCCATTGTCGATTAGTCGCTCGAATTGGGACGCGATTGAATTCCGACAAATGGATTATTTTGTTTCTCCGCACCGATAGTTGTTGGCGGCCCGTGGCCAGGCAGGACGATGGTGTCATCCGGCAATGTGAAGAGTTTCTGATGAATACCAGCCGCAAGTTGATCGAAATCGCCATCTGGAAAATCGGTACGACCAATACTGCCCGCAAACAATACATCGCCGCCAAAGACGAGTGTCGGGTTCGCGTTTTGCAAGATAAATACTACGTGTCCGGACGAATGTCCTGGAATATCGCGCACTTCCACCGACAAGTCTGCGTAGTCGACAATCTCGCCTTCCTTGACAAGCCGGTCGGCCACCGGGCTCACAATTGGCACTCCAAACTGCGCAGATAGATTCTTTTGCGGATTGGTCAATTTCTCCGCCTCGTTAATGCCAATCACGATGGGACAGGTCGGCCAACGTCTTTTGAGTTCTGCGTTGCCGCCGATGTGATCGCTATGACCGTGAGTAATCAAAAAGGCGGCGGGGACTAATCCATGTTTTTCAATCTCCTCAATGATTCTTGCTGGCTCTAAACCTGGATCGATGACCACACAGTCAGTCCGAGATGGTCGCCAGGCAACATACGTGTTCTGACCGAATAGTCGAGAAACGATCGTAACGATGTAGGGTTGTTCATTTGGCATGACTGCAAGTCTAGCCACAATCGGACAAACTCGGCGAGTAGGGGCGGCTCGCGAAATGGCTATTTCATTTGGGATCGTTCTGCGCGCCTGCGCGATTTGATTGTTCCGCAGTTAGGAAACGCGCCGCTCGTTCGTCCTGCGTAAAGGGAAAGGACATTTCAAGCACTTGTAATTCTTGCCAGCAACAGTTGGCGATATTCGAAGCTGACAGCCTGTAGAGTGTCTGCAGCCGATGAAGCGCGAATTTGTCGGAAGTGCCGATTATTTCAATGGATAAATCGATACAGCGGCAATTGATCGCAAATCGGCCTCGACCTGCCAGTGCTGGCGGTATAAAACTTGCCTCGTCAGTGCACTCGCATACCCGCGTTGGTGACGAGTGATCACGGATGATCAGTCGGTTGGCCTGTGGGCCGGCTCGATGGGGAAATAACTGAATCGGCCCTATCCATGGAGTGGAGAATTATGCGTAGTTTGCACTGGGTGCGGCGCCTGGCGTCCGGGTTTAAGGCCTGTAATCGAAACTTGTCACGGTTGGCCGCGCATTTCGTTTTAGGTGCGATGGCTGTGGCTTTCAGCTACGGACTTGCTTACGGACAGGCGCAAATGCCGAATCTCGTGGCCGACGCCACGATTAACCCGAATCCGCAAGGATCAACGCAGAATCTAAACGCTGGCGCAGCTCCGCAGCTCAATGCGGCTCAACAACATCCACTCGTGCCAGCATTGGAAATGGCCTACAAAACCAAGGCCTTCATGGACGCGAATTTGAAAGATTATTCGGCCACGGTGGTGAAGCACGAACGCATCAATGGCGTACTTGGCGAGAACGAATACGCTTTCATCAAAGTTCGCAACCAACCATTCAGCGTTTACATGTACTTCCTTGCCCCGAAAAATCTAGAAGGCCAGGAATGCATGTACATTGATGGGCAAAATGAAAACAAAATGTTCGCACATGCGCCGCCAGGTACGCTACGCGGCAGGTTTGGCACCGTCTCCCTTTCTCCCACCAGCGCCATGGCGATGCAAGGACAGCGCTATCCGATTACCGAGCTCGGCATTTACAACCTAACGAAGCGATTAATCGAAGTTGGCGAGCACGACAAACAATTCGGCGAATGCGATGTGAAATTTTTCGACGGCGCCAAGGTAAACGGTCGTGTTTGCACCGTCATCCAAGTGACGCATCCCGTGCCGCGGCGAAATTTCTTGTTCAATATCGCCCGCATTTATCTCGACAAGGAACTGAATCTGCCCGTTCGATATGAAGCGTACGATTGGCCGTCACAAGCGGGTGGGCCGCCGGAGTTGCTCGAAGAGTACACGTACATGAACGTGAAGATCAACCAAGGCTTCACGGATGCCGATTTCGATGCCCGCAACCCGGCATACAAATTCAATATGAAGTAATTTCGATGTGCGGCGTCTTGGATCACTGGAGTCATCGAATCATAATTGAAGTGGTACATGACCTTGCGATTCAGATTTTGCAATCGCAAGGTCATTTTGTTTGTTCGTAGGGTCATATAGGCCCTTGCCAACGGCCTACAGCTCGCGAGAATCCAGGCATCCTAGAGTTGTGGGTGCCTATGGACGATCCTCTGAAACCTGACGCTGGTGTCGAAGCTGGGGCGGACGCTAGCGACGCTCTAGCGCCCCCCGCAGTGTCGCACATGTCAGCAATTCGGTTAGTCGTTGCAGGTGTTACAGTGCTGGCGCTCATGGCAATTGGCGCCGTGGTCTATTCATTATCCGATGGGCCGGCAGTTCGCCGTGTGGCAGGTTATCGGGCGAATCCGAATGAGCTTGCCCCGAGCTCAGACTCGGCTAGCACAACTGTAGGCTCATCGCGGAAGCATCCACTTGTACCAGCTTTGGAATTGGCGGAGAAAGTCCTCGAAAACATTCAAGAAAATGTCCACGACTATACGGCCACTGTAATTAAGCAGGAGCGAATCGGAGGAGAGCTGTCACCCGAGCAAGTTTGCTTCGTGAAAATTCGCAACAAGCCTTTCAGCGTCTACATGCGTTTTCTTTCACCGCCCGATTTGGTGGGTCGGGAAGTAATCTACGTCGACGGTGCCAACGGCGGGAACATTGTCGCTCACGGCACAGGCGTGCAAGCTCTGCTGGGGGCCGTGAAAGTAGCGCCCAAAGGGCCGTTAGCCATGTTAGGTCAACGCTATCCGATTACGGAGTTAGGAATTGAAAACCTAACGCGACGACTCATCGAAGTTGGCCATCACGATGAGCAATACGGCGAAACCTACGTTTGGCAAAACGACGAT
This sequence comes from Pirellulales bacterium, assembly GCA_963773875.1. GTDB lineage: Bacteria > Planctomycetota > Planctomycetia > Pirellulales > JADZDJ01 > CAVTYH01. The sequence continues at coordinate 156,136 of CAVZCV010000020.1, read as the reverse complement.
GCCAAGGTCGGCGACCGGCCGTGCATCTCGCTAACCGTCATGCACCCAGTCAAGCACAGCGGGTTCATTTTTCATATCGCAAGAATTTTTGTTGACAAAGAATTGATGGTTCCGCTTCACTACGAGGCCTACGATTGGCCAAAAGCGGAGGGCGAGCCTCCGCAATTGTTGGAGCGCTACACGTACGCGAATCTGAAATTGAATGCTGGACTGACTGATGCCGACTTTGATCCCAGCAATCCAGAGTATCATTTTGGGTCGAAGTGAAATGTGCTCGGTTGAAATACGATTCCAATGTTTTCCCTCCTTATCGAGAGTGCTGCTTTGCACAAATCGCCGAACCGGATTCGCCGCGTTTGGCATGTGCTCCGCGTTCTGCTGATCGCCTACCTGTCGATCGTGCTGCTGATGGCTTTCTTTGAAGAATCGCTGCTGTATTTTCCGGCTAAGTATCCCGTAGGAGACTGGAACCCCGCGGGACTGGAATTCGAAGATGCATGGTTCCAAGCTAGCGACGGCACGAAATTACACGGTTGGTTTGTGCCGAACGTAAATGCCCGTGAGTTTGTGCTTTTTTCGCACGGGAACGCCGGGAACATTAGTGGCCGGGCTGATCTGCTCCAGGCACTGCATCAAATGGGCGTTGCCACTCTCGCATACGACTATCGTGGATATGGCCGCAGCGAAGGCACACTGAGTGAAACGGGAGTTGTGGCCGATGGCAGAGCCGCGCGCACGTGGCTGGCGAAACGGGCCGGCCTTTCCGAAAGCGAAATTGTGTTGATGGGTGAATCGCTCGGCGGCGCCGTAGCGGTGCAGTTGGCAGCGGAAGCACCGGCGCGAGGTCTAGTGTTGGAAAATACATTTTCCAGTGCACCCGAAGTGGCAGCATTTCATTATCCGTGGCTCCCAGTTCGACAACTGATGCGCACGAAGTTTGACTCTGCTTCGGCCATCCGGCGATATCACGGTCCACTTCTGCAGGCGCATGGCGATGCAGACACCATCGTGCCAATTCAAATTGGTAAAAATCTATTTGATGCGGCCAACGAGCCTAAGCAATTCGTCAATATTGCCCGCGGCGGTCATAATGACGCGCGAACGCGGCAATTCTTCGATGCGCTCGATCGCTTCCTGCAGTCTTTGCCATCGCGAGCGCGTTCGAGCTAAACCGGTGATTGGAACGCCGATTCTAACGTGGATAAAGGGCGTCCGGCTGGCGGACCGCGGTCTCGTTTCTCGGAGCCTTCTCTAATCCGGTCGGGAGAATCAACTCGGTTCCCGGCCGCAAATAATCGAAATCGTCGCCGAGCACATCACGATTGAGCTCGTAAATTTCGCCCCAACGCGCCGGTTTCCCGAGTTCGTGTCCGGCGATTTCGAAGAGCGTGTCCCCATCGACAACCGTATAGACTCGCCCCGGAGTCACGCATCCGGCTTGTCGCGGAAACCAGACGCTGCTGCGCACTAGCGACCGTCGTTCGCGGCCTGGGGCACAAGTCTGGGTAGGCGCGGCGTAGCACTCCTTCATCGGGGACTGAAAGGACCTGGCCGATATGTAAGTCGTCGGCGTCCTTGTATTTCTTGCGGTTGTGCTCGTGCAACGCTTTGAAGAAAGCCCCCGTACCATAGGCTTTCTCACTGATTGTCCAGTAGCTATCGTTCGGTTGGACACTGTACTGATCGCCATCACGTGAAATGCTGGCGACCGCCGCCGATGGACTGCTGAGTTCATTGCTCATCGCGACTGCCGGCGCGGCGGTGTTATTGCCATAACGTGGAGCTTGCGACGTTGGGCTTGCAGTCGTCGCCGGCCGCTCCCAGGAATTTGCTCTCGTCGGCTCGCTAAAGCTTCCCGCCGCCACTTGGGAGTTGTACGGTTGCAGCTCTTGACCCGCAACCTTGTGGAACGGATCCGTAGCCTGGCTTGCCGGGTACCGAGAGCTGCTATCGTTGGCCCTTATGCCGGTCGCTGCAGTTTCCCGAGCAGAGACGAGCGACCCAGCGGATTGCAAATTCCGGCTGGTTATTGCTGCAACGGGTTTCGAGTTTGGCGCATCGTTCTGTTGAGGCGTTGTGATCACTCCGTCGGTGCTGTTTGCACTCGCCGCGTCGCGGTTTTGGAACGGATCGGTGCCGGCAGCCGTCGGGCGCGGTGAAGTCGATGCAAGCGAACTCGTGGCCGAAGCACTTGATGCATCCTCGCTTGCTGAACCATACCCCGTCCGGTATCGCTGTCCGCCAGCAGCGCCACTTGAAGTATTGGAATCATTGGCGTCAGCTCGTGCCGAATTTGAACGATCGGCATAGCGGTCGCTCAAATCGGCAATTGGTATCGGCGCCGCGATCACAGCCGCCGCCGGCGAGTTTTCGCTCTGACTCCGTGTCCACGGCGTAGATGTGCTGGGCGTGGCGTAACGATCGCCCGATGTGGCAAAACCCGTCGGGTTGCCGGCATCCGTTTTGGGCGTCACTAGCGTCGGCGGGGAAGCCTGCGGTTGACGCGGAGTAGTGCTGACATCACTCGTTACGTCCGGCGGCTTGGCGGCGATGGATTGCAGCCCTCGATTGGAAGGTCGCGTCAGCTTCTTGACCAACAGAGCGCCAAACACAAACAAAAGAATGCCGATGAAGACGATTCCGAGTTTCGTTTCACGTGACATGTTGAGCCTCCTCCATGAGGCAGTCTAAGTATCGACCTATTTTCAATTGCTGCCGGTGCGCTCGGCAATCCGCAGCTTTGCACTGCGGCTGCGCGGGTTGCGAGCAATCTCCGCTTCATGCGGTTTGATCGGCTTGCGAGTCAAAATGTTCAACCTGGGATCGTCGCGAAATGCTTCTTTCACTCGGCGATCTTCTAGCGAATGAAAGCTGATGATGGCCAGCCGGCCTACTGACTTCAGCACGTCGGGCATTCGCTTAAGTGCGATCTCCAGCGATTTCAATTCGTCATTCACGGCAATTCGCAGTGCTTGGAACGTTCGGGTAGCAGGATCGATGCGTTGTTGTCGCGCGGCAGCCGGAATCGCTCGGCGAACAATTTCTGCCAATCGCATCGACGTTTGTATAGGTTCCGCATGCCGCTGTTCGACGATGGCTCGAGCAATTCGGCGGCTAAAGCGTTCTTCTCCGTAATGAAAAATTAAGTCGGCTAAATGCTCGGCGCTTAATCGGTTCACAAAACGTGCGGCGGGCTCTCCTTCAAGAGTATTAAATCGCAAATCGAGCGGACCCTCCGATTCAAAACTGAACCCGCGGTCTGCGTCGGCCAACTGATCGCTTGATAGGCCCAGGTCCAAAAGGATGCCATCAACCTTTTGAATTCCCAATTCTTTGAGCACCTCTGGCAGATCGCAAAAGTTCGATTGGATTATTTTGACGGGTAAACCGGCCAAATTCTGTTCCGCAACTGCAACGGCCGCGGGATCGCGATCGAGACTGATCACAATTCCGCCCGATCCCACGCGCCCCGCAATTGCCCTAGTGTGTCCACCGCCGCCAAGTGTCCCGTCGACGAACACGCCACCAGACTTCGGATCGAGGCCTTGCAGCACTTCGTTTTGCAGAACAGGTACGTGCCTGGGAACCGGCATGGCATTGAGTCACTTGAAAACACTGGCAAATGGGGGTGGACGATCTGCGCATTTTAACGCACAAAGCGGTCGTGCGCAGCTGCATCCAGCGTTTGCGGCGATTGCAAGCAAGTCATACGCGGTTCAGACCACGAACGTGGCAAAGCATTCGGGCGACAAGTCGAGTCGAATGCTTGGCGGGTATTTACTGGTTTGACGCCCGCAGTGCAAGCGGAGTTTTATTGTCCGGCAGCGGAATCAAGACACGTAGAATGCATTCGCCGATGAAATCGGTCCTCAACCCAAGGGCCGTCCCTGTACCCAACGCGGGTTGAAGGCCGGCAGCCGATGGCCCGAACATTCGACCACGGCTGCACCTGGACCACCGAATCCCTTACAGTGGCATGACGGCAATCGCTTACTCTCCGCCTGTGGCCGAAGGCTTGGTTGCGTCGCGGCTTGCCAGCGGTGTTCAGCAAACAGCGACCGATATTGGACAGTCGCACTCGAATCGTCAAGCCGCAATTTGTGGGAAAACCGGTGCCAGGCATCTGTGGAGTGCATAATGCAAAGCTGGCTAATCGTTTTGATTTTCTCAACGCGCGTGCTAGCGGACGTTTTGGAGAACCGAGTTCCTGCGCAAGCTAACTATTATTCACTGCCTAAAGGATGATCGCAGCGTGGATTCCGATCTCGACGACTACGATTACGATCTGCCGAATGAGCGCATTGCGCAAGATCCGCTCCCAAATCGCAGTGATGCACGATTGATGTTGGTCGATCGGGCACACGGTGCAATTGCCCATCATTACGTTCGCGATCTTCCAGAATTGCTGCGAGCCGGCGATTGCCTTGTCGTCAACGATACACGCGTTGTACCTGCGAGAATGGTTGGCTTTCGTCCAGGCACCGGCGGTCGATGGGAGGGGTTATTTCTCACCGTCGAGTCAAGCGGCGCATGGCAAATTCTTTGTAAGGCTCGCGGAAAGCTGATGGCCGGCGAAACCATTCAGCTTTTGGATCGCAGCGCCAAGAAGATACTCAGTTGCGCCTTGTCGCAAAATCGGAAGAGGGGGTATGGCTCGCTCGACCGGTTTCTGAAGAATCGGCCTGGGAACTGCTTGAGCGCATTGGACGTGTGCCGCTGCCCAAGTACATTCGCAAGGGCGAAATGGTAGATGAAGATCGACTGCGCTATCAGACCGTCTTCGCTCAGCACAGCGGTTCGGCGGCAGCACCGACTGCGGGTCTGCATTTCACGGCCGATTTGTTCAAACGTCTGGACGCGGCAAAAATCGGCGTGGCTAAAGTCACGCTGCACGTCGGGATTGGCACATTTCAACCGATTAAAGCCGCACGACTGGATGAACACAACATGCACAGCGAATGGGGCCGGGTCGACGCTGCAACGGTCGATCGACTTAAACAGGTACGGCATTCCGGCGGTAGAATCATCGCGGTTGGCACGACTTCGGTGCGTGCGTTGGAAACCGCTTCCCGCGATGGCGTGCTTCGACCTTGGGAAGGTGAAACGACACTGTTCATTCGGCCGCCGTACCGGTTCAAATCGGTCGACGCCCTGATGACGAATTTTCATTTGCCGCGCAGCACACTCTTGGTCATGGTCCGAACATTCGGGGGCGATAAACTCATTCGCCATGCGTATGAGGAAGCAATTCGGCAGGAATACCGGTTCTATAGCTACGGCGATGCCATGCTAATCGTCTGACGAATCGGCCCCTCGCCGGCGGGCGGTAGTCATTTGGATGCATCCTTCTTATACTGCTGCTCAGTTTCATTCTTGGTCCCATCGCAACTTCGAATCTGAACCATCGAACATGTCAATCGTCCATGCTGAGCGTGTGCTCGTTGTGCCAACCGCGCTATTTCGCAAATTGGGTTATTTCCAAGGTTTTTCTCCCGACGTTGATCGCTATCTCGGCGAACTTCTGAATGCGGCAAATACAAGTTACAGGCCTCGTGGCGAGATGGAGGAAAATCCCGAATTCAAGCAGCTAATACCCTATGTGATCTTTCGGCACCGCACGCCAGGTGGCGACCATGTTTTCCAATACACCCGCGGCAAAGGCATGGGCGAAAATCGACTGCATAGCAAACGCAGCATCGGTGTGGGTGGCCACATTGCGATCGAAGACCAGGTGTCCGACGATGCAGTTCCATATAGCGAAGGCATGCGCCGCGAGTTGGCCGAAGAAGTGATTATCGACACGCCGTTCACCGATCGATGTGTAGGATTAATCAACGACGATGAAACACCGGTCGGCACGGTCCACTTGGGTGTTGTGCACTTGTTCAATGTTGATCGCCCCGCCGTGCGCAATCGCGAAGAGGATATTCTTGACGCCGGTTTTCGACCGGTGCAAGAACTTCTGGCGGGGTACGATCGCTTTGAATCCTGGTCGCAAATTTGCCTTAAAGCACTTTTTGCATGACTCGGCAGCCGACGAATCAATCGCCGCCGTACGATGAGACGATGCCGAACGATCTGCCCATTTATATGGATAACCAATCCACCACGCGGGTCGATCCGCGCGTGCTGGAGGCGATGTTGCCGTACTTTGGCGATCGTTACGGTAACGCCGGCAGCACGAACCACAGGTACGGCTGGGAGGCGCGCGAAGCGGTGGATGCGGCTCGCGAATCGATCGCCGCGACCATTGGCGCTGAGCCGCGGGAAATCGTATTCACCAGCGGAGCAACCGAAAGCAACAACTTGGCGTTGTCCGGCGTCATTGAGCGAGCACGATCGAAACAGCTTGGGCCGCCGCACATCATTAGCGTGGCGACGGAACACAAGGCAATTCTCGATCCGCTGGAGCATCTTCGTCGTCACGGTTGCGACATAACACTTCTGAGCGTGAACCTTGGGGGAAGCGAACGTGCTGGATTGATTGATGCCCAGCAAGTGGCGGCGGCCATCCAGCCCAACACGGTTCTCGTCACTGTCATGCTGGCCAACAATGAAATTGGCGCAATTCAACCGCTGGCGGAAATCGGCGGCATCTGTCGCGAACGTGGCGTGCTGCTACATAGCGATGCCACGCAAGCCGTTGGCAAACTTCCTGTCAACGTCGAAACGCTGCATACCGATTTGATGAGCTTTTCCGCGCACAAAATGTATGGTCCAAAAGGAATCGGCGCTCTTTTTGTTCGTCGTCGAGCGCCACTGGTGAAACTTGAGCCGCAGATTTTTGGCGGTGGCCAAGAGAATGGAATGCGCAGCGGTACGGCCAACGTGCCTGGTATCGCCGGCTTCGCCCGAGCCTTTGAACTTTGCGTTGACGAAATGCAGCGAGAACAACCGCGATTGCTTTCGCTCCGCAATCGTTTGTTCGCCGGGCTCAACGAACAAATTCCTGACATCGTGCTCAACGGCCCCGCGCTTCATCGCCCCGAGCTTCGATTGCCAGGCAATCTGAATGTCTCGTTCGCATTTGTCGAAGGCGCGGCACTGTTGCTCGATATGCAAGATCGCCTCGCGGTTAGTTCCGGGAGCGCATGCACCTCGGCGAACCCTGAGCCCAGCCACGTGCTCAAAGCTCTCGGTTTGTCTGACGATGCCGTCCGCAGCAGCCTCCGTTTCGGCCTCGGTCGGTTTAATTCTGCCGCTGAAGTCGAGATGGCTGTCGAAATCGTCGCCGAAAGTGTCGCCCGACTGCGAAAACTGTCTGCAATGGCTGGGTAAAATCGACTCGCGCCGGCGGAACTCGGCCTTTTCTTTGCCCTGCAGAACGTATAATTTGGGTGGTTGAAGATTATTAGACTCAACCGCTAACACGCTTAAATTTGAAGTCCAGGAGCTCAATCGATCATGGCAGTTGCACTTACCGAACGGGCCGCGAAAGAAGTTCAAAAAATTATCGCCGACCAGAAACTCGATGCTGCTACAGTGTTGCGCGTCGGTGTTGTCGGCGGCGGTTGCAGCGGTTTCCAATACAGCTTGGGTTTTGACCAAAAGTACGACGACAAGGCCGATTCAAAATACGATTGCCACGGAGTAACGCTGGTCGTCGATAAGAAGAGCGCTTTGTATCTTGATGGCACGACGGTCGATTTCTACGAAGGCTTGGAAAAACGCGGTTTCACGTTCGACAACCCTAACGCCACGAAGAGTTGCGGTTGCGGTAGCTCGTTCCAGGCATAACACAACAGCCATTTTCGGCTGCGCGTGAATCCTGTCAATCAATGACTTTTCAAGAACTGTTGGGCTTTGCTCAACGGTTCTTTCGTTTCTATTGATCGCTGACATTTGTTCTGGCCTTTTCGCAGCCGATTGGATCATTCTCGGCTGGCACTTCCGTAATCAGCCGCGCCGCCCGATTGCGCGTAACGTACAGCCACAACCACTGCACGAGCACCAGCAGTCGATTCTGAAACTGGACGATGTGCATCAGGTGCACCAGCAACCATAGCCACCAGGCCAACCAGCCGGAAAGTCGCATCCAGCCGAAATCAGCCACCGCAGCATGTCGACCAATTGTCGCGAGGCTGCCTAAATTTCGGTACTCAAACGGTGGCAACGTTTGGCCGTGCAGCCGCGCTTTGATCAGCTTCGCCACATAGCGACCCTGCTGAATTGCCGTTTGCGCGACACCCGGCAGTGGTTTTCCATCGGCGCCGGTGAAATTCGCCAGATCGCCAATTACGAAAATATCGGGGTTCTGTGGCACAGAGCAATCAGGCTCGACAACTACGCGGCCAGCGCGGTCGAGTTTCGCTCCAGTCGCTTCGGCCACGGCTTTCCCCAGCGGAGAAGCCTGGACGCCGGCCGCCCACAGCACAGTTCGCGTGCCGATGTTTTCAGTTTGTATTGTTGACTGCGATGAACCACCGGTTTCCACGCGCACGAAATGCCGCTCGATGTTCGTGACTCGCGTGCCAACCCGCACAATGGTTCCCAATCGCTCAAGCGATCGAGCCGCTTTGGCCGAAAGCGCTGGCGGATAGCTTGGCAGAATGCGGTCGGTCGCCTCGATTAAAATCACTTCGGCACTCGCCGCATCGATGCGGCGGAAATTGCCTCGCAAGGTTTCGCGGGAAAGTTCACAAAGCATTCCCGCCAATTCCACCCCGGTTGGTCCGCCCCCCACTACGACGAAGGTCAGCCATGCGCGAACTTTCGCCGGATCGGTTTCTCGCTCCGCTTCTTCGAACGCCGTGAGAATTCTCCGCCGCATTGAAGTGGCGTCCTCGATTGTCTTTAATCCCGGCGCCAGCGGTTCCCACTGGTCGTTTCCGAAATATTGATGGCTGACGCCGGTGGCAATCACCAGCGTGTCGTACGGTACATCACCGTCGCACAAAACGACCTTCCGATTCTGCGCATCAATGCTTAGCACCTCGCCGAGCAGCACCTCCGCATTTTTTTGCCGCTTGAATACGCCCCGCAGCGGAGCCGCAATATTCGCTGGCGAGAGCGCCCCGGTAGCCACTTGATACAAAAGCGGCTGGAACAGATGAAAATTTCGCCGATCGACGAGCGTCACTTGCACCGGTGCCTTGCGCAAGGCGCGAACCACGTTCAATCCGCCGAAACCGCCGCCGATGACTACGATGCGAGGAAGGGAAGGTTTTGCCATAAATGTACCCAAAGCCAATGCCACGATAATTTTGTCGTCGCACTTCCGCAATCGGCGCGGATCTGGCGTGACATTGGCTCGACAATTTTCGAGCGAATTAATGTTGTCGCGAAATCCGGGAAACGATGTTTCTGCGACACAATTCCGAATTGTGTCGTGCGCTGCGCATAAGCGGTAGGTGAAAACACGGGACTTTGACCGCATTGTCCATGACAAAACTCGGCAATATTTTGTCGCAAAAAGCGCTTTGTTGACGCAATATTGAAGGACAAACGCACCTTTCTTCGTGTCCATATCGCCGCCTCGAGTCCGATCCCGTCGCAGCCATGACCGTTGCGACAAATCGAGTTTTGTCGCCACGAATTTCTGGCCCAACGCCACCCTAACTGGGCGCAGCGTGTCGGCGTAAGGGAAATTCGGGGATTGAAAGCGACTGTCGTGACTGGTTGGGGGCCAAGACCGCTGGTAACAGTGACGTTAACGAAATATATGTACACTATAGCACGGCATTGGCCGGAATTCAAGAAGGAAAAGAGGCCACCTGAAAAGGCATTGCTTTAAGTCTGTCCATCGATCAAAAAGAGGAATGCCTTTCGTCGTGCAACAAACGCTCGATCCACGTTGGGTTTTACCGTTGTTTGCGGTGATGTGGTTGATAGTTTGCGTCTCTCTCTGCGCATTGGTGGATGGCACGCACTAGCGAAGTGGTACCGCGGAACAGGCAACGGCGCGGGCGAACTGTATCGATTTGTGTCGATGTCGATGCGCCGCCGGCTCTTTCCAGTTGATTATGGAAGCTGTTTGTTTGTCCGCGTAAACGCAGAGGGCATTGCCATTGCGATCCTGTGGCCATTCCGTGTATGTCATCCAAAGCTGTTCATTCCATGGAGCGTCGTCGACGACTGCCATCGGGAGCGACACTGGTTCACGACATGGACGGCAATTTATGTTTCCGGGGCCGACATCCGGATACTTTTTCCGGGCAAACTTGGCCGAGCGATCGATGCGATTTTCCATGAGCCTGACTGAGACGGAATTCCCCCGATGCAAGGAGTTTGGACTGCGTACGGTCCAAGCCCAGCGACAAACGCAGACGAACGTTGTGTCGAATCTCGACAGCAATCCTGCGCCACGGTAGGATATTCCTTCGTTCAAAATGGCTTGCACAGCCGAAAGCCAAATCCCCAATTGGCAAAATGAACGACGGTCCGCCCAGCAATCGGCGGACTGAATTTGCCCGAATAACTGCCAGAATCACCGGGGCGTGGCGCAGCCTGGATAGCGCGCTTGACTGGGGGTCAAGAGGTCGCAGGTTCAAATCCTGTCGCCCCGATTGGATAGCAAGTCATGCTGGTACCTAGAGATAGGTTCACCCGCCATTAGCGGCGGCGCGGCGTGAAAAGCTGGTTACTACCACCTTTTCTACCACACTCCACAGGGAGAACGCCGCGATGTCCGGGAAACTTCGCCCGCCCGCTTATTCACTTCACAAGGCCACAGGGCAGGCCCGCGTCACGATCGACCGACGCGACATCTACTTGGGTCCACACGGTTCGCCAGCGTCTTACGAGCGCTATAACGATCTGATCGCCGAATGGCGGATTCGTAACTGCGACGCCGATCGATACGCGCTGACGATCGACGATTTGGCACTGTCGTATTTGGAACATGCGAAGCAGCACTATCGGAAGGATGGCCGCGAGACATCCGAAGTCGGCTGCATCAGGAATGCGCTGCGATTCGTCATTGCTGCCGCGGGCCGCACGCGAGCCCGTGAGTTTGGGCCCAAGCGGCTGAAGGCCGTTCGCCAGCGCATGATCGAGGCGGATCTTTGTCGCACGTCTATTAACAAGAACATCAGCCGCATTCGCCGCATGTGCCGCTGGGCTGTCGCTGAAGAGTTGATTCCTGCCACGATCCTGACGGCGCTGGAAGCCGTCCAGGGGCTCCAGGCGGGCCGTTGCCGCGCCATTGAATCCGAGCCCGTTGGACCAGTGCCGCAGTCTGCAATCGACGCCATTCGGCCGTACGTCTCACGCCCGGTATGGGGCATGGTCCAGCTTCAACTGCTGACCGGCATGCGCTCTGGCGAAGTTCTGTGCATGCGCGCTTGTGACATCAATATGTGCGGGCCAATTTGGGAATACACGCCGTCCAGCCACAAGACGGAGCATCGAATGGCACGTAGTTTCATCTAACTCCTTTCAGCATTTCTCGTTTGAGTTGGTTCCTCGGTTTCATCATTCGATCGTACTTCTTTTGTCTGCGTTTTCGCTGGCGTGGTTCAAAACGATTGGGTCTATCAGCGACCCGATGAGTAACGACAGCGGCGAGCAACTGATCGTAGAGACTGCGGCGGGACCATGAGCAATCGCCTTGTGCGGCGATCAGTGGTTGGAAGGCTTCCAGGGTTTGAATTGCGCCCTTGAAGCTGACTGTTCTTGGCTCAACGCTGTGCCTGGCCGCGGCCTGAGCGATGATCGTGCGGATGAGATTGTAGGCCAGGATGTGTGTCCAGATTTCCTTCCGCACGAGTTCCGGCGTCTTGCAACGCAGGATGTCCATCTGCATGGTTTGCTTGAGCGACCGCAGATCGAGTTCGGCGTTCCAGCGAGCGCGATAGAGCTCTGCGAGGTCGCTGGCGCGTAACCTCCTCCGCGTCGAGCAATGTCGTCACGATAATCAACTTGCGGCTGCGGAATCCAGATTGCCGAACCAGCACTCGTGTCTCGCGTACGGTGAGCAACGCTGGCAGTTGCTTTTGAGCAAATCTACTGAGCGATCGGATGTAGGGCCTGGGCCACTAGACGATATGATCGCCTTTTCCCAGACGCTTACCGCGCCTGAAATCGACTCTACGGCAATGATGGAGGCGAGTGACCGAGTCGATCCCACGTTGCTTGAGCAGGTGGATTTCGTGCCAGGCGCACATGTAGCGGTCGGCAAGCAGAATGTCGCCTGGACGCAGGAGATTCCACAACCGGCGCAGCATCCCCAACTCGCTGTGGCCTTTGCCGGCATTGCTGCAGATAGCCAAGTCGAGTACGGCTCCGCAGGAGAGCGAAAAGAAGGCCGCGACGCGTGCCAGCGGAAAACCAAGTCCTGGCTCCTGCTGCGGAGGTTGCGGATAGGCTTGTTGGTTATCCGCGGTATCTGGCATCGATACCGTCGAGCCGTCGTAGGCCAGGACGCGGCGATGTTTCCAAAGCCACTCTTTCTTGGCGCTGTGATCCAAGGACTGTCCAGCTTTACGTGCTACGTGTGCAAAAAACTCCTCGGGGAGTCGTTTCCTTGCTTGGCAATAAGCGCCGGTTTCCGCTGAGCAGGCACGTTGTCCTCGTGAGACGCGATGAGCAATCAAGCGAGCGACGGCTGCACGACAGGAATGGTCCTGGCTCAAGACTTGCGCCAGGAAGATCCACAGCGTGACCAACGGCGAATAAACTCGGTCGAGCCAGACGACGCTCAACGCTTTCAATGCTTGCGTTACCGTTCCCTCGGACAACACATCGGTGAACGGCAGTTCGCCATCCTGCAGGAATTGCCGCCGCAGAAAACGCACTTGCTGACGGAATCGTCCGTGATTAGAAAACGACATCGTGAGGCCTCCTTGCCGGTGATGGGTGTGTGACAACTCCATCTAGGCAACGGAGGCCCTTTTTATCTATATCAATTCAGGGCCACACGTTAAGCGACAACTACGTGCCATTCGACACGCCCACCTTATGCAACACGGCCACTGCGAGATATGGCTGATAAGCACTCCAAATTTTTCAGGCAGCTTTCAAAAGGGCGATCATCTTTTCCGCAACGCCTCTGGCAGAAGCGGGATTTTGTCCAGTCACGAGGTGACCGTCGGCGATACTGAAGGCTTGCCATGGCGTTGTTTTGTGAAAGATCGCGCCTTGTTTGGTTAACGCAGTCTCCAGCTCGAAAGGCACATCCGTCTTCGCGTAGTTTTCTTCTTCTTCGTTTGTAAACGAGCTGATGTTTTTCCGGGCGAGCAAATAGCTGCCGTCACTCAGCTTGACATTCAGTAACGATACCGGGCCATGACAAACGGCTCCCACGATGGCCTGTCGTTCGTAAGTCTCTTTGATGACTTGCTTGAGCAGCGGGTGTTCCGGCATGTCGACCATCGGGGCCAGTCCGCCGGGCATGAAAATGGCGTCATACGGATGCACATCGACTTCGGAGAGTTTCTTAGCTCTTTGCATCAAGGCCCATCCGTTTCCGACTAAGAAAGACAGATTATCGGGGTCGCCCGCCAGGTTGAGAGCATCCAAAAACGGGGTATCGCCGGAGACGCTGGCGAAGTCGATTTGGTATTTTGCTCGTTCGAATTCGGCGTACGGATGCGCGACCTCTGGCAAATAGTTACCCGTTCTTCTGTGGCGCGGGCCGATTGCGTAAGCATTCGAAACGATTATCAATACCTTCTTGGTCATGATCGCTTTCTAGTTACATTTTCTGAAATGCGTCCGGCGCCGGTGGAATTGTCTCACGAGCGGACAAATTGAAGCGAGTATAGCCTTGATTCAAGAAGAACATCAGTTGCGCATCCCGGTCGTCTGATCACGGCGGCCGGCCATGCGAAACACGATTTTGGCGTGCGCTCAGTTTTTGCTTGCCACGTGTTTGTCCAAAAAGTCTCGCATGAGCTTCGCAATCTCATCGCCGTTGGTCTCGAGCGCGAAGTGGCCCGCATCCAGCAGGTGAAAGTCCAGCGTTTTCAAATCTCGCTTGTAGGGCTCGGCGCCTGCAGCGGGGAAAATCTTGTCGTTCTTACCCCACGCGATGAGCATCGGCGGTTGATGCTTGCGGAAGTATTCCTGCCAACTGGGATAGAGCGGCGGGTTACTGCCATAGCTCAAAAACAAGTCGAGCTGAATCTCATCGTTGCCTTTACGGTCCAGCAAGAACTGATCCTCAGCAGCGCCATCGGGGCTGACCAATTCGGGATCTTTCACGCCGTCGGTGTATTGCCATTTCGTGGCCTCATAGGTGACCAGATTACGGATGGCGTCGCGCTTCGCCTGGCTCTTGGGCTCTTTCCAATACTCTTTGATCGGCTTCCAGAAGTCGTTGTCGAGCCCCTCGTCGTAAGCGTTTCCGTTTTGCACGACGATGGCCGTAATTTTTTCAGGATGTTTGACGGCGAGGCGATAACCAACCGGCGCGCCGTAATCTTGAACGTACAGGGCGTATTTTGTCAGCCCAACCTTTTCCGTGAACTCATCGATCACGTTTGCCAGATTATCGAACGTGTATTTGAACTTGTCATGCGCGGGCATCGAGCTTTGTCCGTAGCCTGGGTAATCGGGCGCCACGAGGTGATACTTATCAGCCAATGCAGGGATCAAATTGCGGAACATTTGCGAGCTAGTCGGAAAGCCGTGAAGCAGGAGAATTGTCGGTGCATTCTTGGGTCCTGCTTCACGATAAAAGACATCAACATCGCCAATCTTTACGGTTTTGTAGCGCACACGATTGGAATCGTCCGCGTTGGCGAATTCAGCCATACTAATGAACAAGGCAATCGCGCCACAGAGCGCGAGCGTGGATTTGAGTTTCGTCATTGTGAGCATTGCTTAAGTCTCCGAATTAGGCTTTGTTGCAAAATATTAGAGGGTCCAAGAATGGTGATGTGCAAAGTTGCAGAATTGCTAGATCTGTGCTGCCCCGCCATCGACGAACAGTTCGATTCCGTTTACATAGCTGCTGTCATCAGAGGCTAAAAACAGGACAACCTTGGCAATCTCGTCAGGAGTTCCGGCTCTTCCGAGCGGAGCCGTTGCCGCGGCTTGAGCTTCCATCGCTCGAATCTGCTCGTCGTTTAGTCCCAGTTGATTCTTGTAAGCTGGTGTCACCACGGTGCCTGGCGCAACAACGTTGACTCTTATTTGCCGCTCTCGCAAGTCGACCGCCCACGTCCGCGCGAATGAACGAAGTGCCGCTTTCGTTGCCGCGTACACGCCAAACGCCGGAAGGCCTTTGATGGAAACCATAGAACCATTCAGAATGATCGACGCACCCGCGGGCATGAGCGGCAGGGCTTTTTGCACCGTGAACAACGTCCCCTTGATGTTTATCGCAAGCCACTTATCGACGTGTGCCTCGGTGATCTCGCCTAGGGGCAAGAATTCGCCGCCGCCGGCATTGGCGAAGAGGACGTCGAGCCGGCCCGCGTTATTCTTGATTTGCTCGTAGAGTCGATCCAGATCGGCCATCTTCGAAATATCACCTTGTACGGCAACTGCGCCTTGACCGATCTCGCCTACGGCAGCGTCGAGCTCGTTCTGCCTACGACCTGTGATGAAAACTTTTGCCCCTTCGCTTGCGAACCGCTTCGCCGTGGCAAGCCCGAGGCCGCTGCTTCCGCCGGTTACCAGCGCGATTTTGCCTTCAAGTCTTTTTGGCATGTTGTTATGGATTTCCGATACCGGAGTTTCGAGTCGTCGATCAATCGCTTGTTGGCTTTTCCAGGCCGCTGCTAAACAAGAAAACCAATCCTTCGGAAGTGGTTGGATGAGTGAAGATCGTGTCGCGCAGCTCTGTGTATGGCAAGCGGCCGAGCATCGCGGTCTGGACCGCGGCAACTAACTCGCTCGCCTCGACACAGAACGCAGTGAAGCCCAGGATTCGATCGTCGTCACCGATCAAAGCTTTCATGAAGCCGCGCGTTTGCGAAATCGTTCGCATGCGTAGGACTTTCGACGCTGCTAGGCGAGCGACGCGGTAAGACACCTTCGAAGCTGCGCCTCGGTTTCGCTCAGGCCGACATGGGCCAATTCTGGATCGGTGAACAGGCAGTAGGGTATCAGGCGATTGCGCGTGGTGCGGCCACCGCCAGTGAGGTCGCTCAAAACGACACGAAAGTCATCGTAAGCGGCGTGCGTGAACTGCGGACTGCCGGCACAGTCTCCCATCGCCCAGACATTAGCAGCGCTGGTCTGTAGTTTCTCATTGACGCGGATGTAGCCGTGCGCGTCGAGTTCGACCCCGGCGGCGACCATATCTATTCGATCGGTATTCGGCGTGCGGCCAGCCGCCACGAGGATATCGGAAGCTTCAATGCCGAATTCGCTTTCATCCGAGCGCAGTCTGAGGCTCACCCGTTCGCCGGAATGACCCTCGACGCTCAACAAGCTGGTATCGAGCAAGACCTGAATACCGTCATCCTTCATCAATTCGAGTAGTGCTTCCGACACGTCGGGATCTTCTCGATCGAGCAGTCGGGGGCCGCGTTGGACAATCGTGACTTGGCTGCCGAAACGGCGCATCGCCTGTGCGAACTCCAATCCGATATAGCCGCCGCCGAGAACAACGAGGTGTTCGGGCAGGCGTTCCAGGTTGAGCGCTTCGACATGCGTCATCGGTTGGGCGGCGACAAGACCGGGCACGTCAGGAATGCTGGCACGCGACCCAAGGCTCAGAAACACTCGATCGCCGAGCAGCATGCGCGAACTACCGTCATTCAAGCGGACCCGGACAGTCTTTCGCGCGGTGAACTGCGCTTCGCCCATGATCAATTCCGCGCCACTGGCTTTGAAATTGGCGAGGTGAAGTTCGATCAGACCGTCGACCATCGCACGTTTGCGACGGGCCACGCCCGCCATGTCGACTTCGTGCGATCCCGTCACGACTCCAAGGCCGTTGACTGGATCGACGAGCGAAACAGCCTTGGCGCTGTAAATCACATTCTTGCTCGGCAGGCAGGCAATATTCGGACACGATCCGCCAACCATCGCGCGCTCGACGACGGCAGTTTTCTGGCCCATTTTTGCCAGATTCCAAGCGAGATATTTTCCCGCTTCACCGCAGCCGATTACCAGATTGTGATACCGTTCCATGTTCACGTTGAATGCCATTTTCGCGCCGTGCGCTGTCTGCAATAGATTTCGGAGATTAGCCGGCCATCAGCTTTACCACCTCGTCGGTTGTCAGCACCGCATTGGCCAGGAAGCCGTAATTGATCACAGCGGCCTGATAGCCATCGCCGATCGTCGGATGTCGGGGACCTGCCGTGGCGTCCTTCACCACTGCGACCTCAAAACCCTGCTCCAATAATTCACGCAAGTGGCTTTCGACGCAAAGATTCGCCAGCATGCCGGCCAGGATAATCTTGTTGATGCGCCGCTTCCGCAACTGCAAGACGAGGTCATTGGTTTGCGGTCCCCACACCTTGTGCGGGCTGACGACGACTGTTTCGCCGTCTTCGATATAGGGCTTGTAACGTTCAAGCCAATCGGCTCCGGAATTGGCGAAGCCGTCGACGCTCAGAGGGTCTGGCCGAAAGAATTCCCGGTCATCGAGCATCGCGTGTTCGACAAGGCCGCCGAACTGCCACGCTTGATCGAAGGGAAAGAGGTAGTGGGGCGAGATGAACACCGAGAATTTACGATTCTTTGCGGCAGCAAAGAGTCGGTCCAGGTTTTCGACCGTGTTATTTTCCTTGACGCTCGCGCCTACCGCCCCCCATGAAATGCCTTTCTCGCTCAATACGTCGTTCTGAGGGTCGATAACAACCAGCGCCGTGTCGTCTTTGTCGAATTGCACAGAAGTGCTCCCGGCTAGTAAATGGTGGTCGCGGAGGAAAAGGATTTCAATGTAGTGACTTCTTTCTCGAAGTTCGCAATTCGCGTTTGCATCTGCTCGATCGTCGGACTAAGTTCGCGCTGCGCGAATCGTCCATGAAGGTGCCGATGGCAATTAACGTCCCACGCCTCAACAGCGGAGAGAATCGCTCCCCCAGCCTTTACGATGTTCCAATTGGGCATACATACCCGGGAACTGTTTCGCGTTTGGATCGCATTTATCGCTGGAGGGAAGGCGATGTGGCTCGGAACCGATTTGGCGGGCATTGTGACATATCCAAAGTCTCTTCGCTTTCGGGATACTTACGCTCGGACGCTTGCGCTGTCGTGCCGCCTTTGTCGGTTAGAAGAGCTGAACTCGCGACGAGATTTTGGCTCGTTCCTAGCCGTAACGTCGCCAATTTTGTAGCGAACGTTATGATTTAGGTAGAGGGTAACGAAGCGGTTAACATTCCGCAAGTGACTGAAGGAAGTTTCGCATTGCCGGACGAACACCACCAACGTAAGCCGCCCCGACCGAAGCGGGTTGGCCGCCCACTCTCGTTTGACCGTGATCGCGCCCTGCGAAAGGCGATGACGGTCTTTTGGAAATACGGCTATGAGCCCACTGCGATCAGCGACCTGACGGCAGCGTTAAATATCACTCCGCCGAGTCTGTATGCCGCCTTCGGCAATAAGGAAGCACTCTTCCTCGAAGGCCTGGAGCTCTATTCGAGCGAGGCGAATCAAATCATTGGCGAAATTTACGAGCGAGCGGCAACAGCAAAGGATGCCATCCACAACTTCATGCTCGCTGCGGCTAAACTGTACACGGACCCCGCATGTCCTGGCGGTTGCTTCGTCCTCACCGCGGCTACGAACTGCTCTGCAAGCGCAAGTCATATTCAAGCGGCTGTCCGCAAGTATCGCCACTTGGCAGAAGCTCAGATGCGGAAGCGAATTGCGCGGGACAAGAAGGCGGGGATTCTATCTCGCAAAGTCAATCCGGCAGAATTGGCGGCCTTCTATTACGGCGTTACGAGAGGACTGTCGAGCATGGCACTTGATGGAGCGAGTAGGTCGAAGCTCTTCGCCGTGATCAGAACGGCAATGAAAGTTTGGCCATAAGCCAACGCGACTTGGCGGCATCCCATGGGCAACGCTAAGTGCGTAATGACGAACCGTCATTTCGCTCAGAAAGTCAAGCGGAAATGACACGCCCTCATTATGCACAGCGGGGAGAGAACATTTGTGCTGCGTGGTCAACTCGCGCCCGACCATTGCTATCTGAGTCGTGAGCCAACCACAGCGAGAAAGGCGAACTTGGCTCTTGACACCGCCGAGCCCGGTATTAGTCTGTTCGTGTGATGCTCGGGGACGTTCTCGGAGCCGCGCATACCCGATAGACCGGGCGAATCGCGCGCCTGGGCGGCGGGAATGGTATGGAGCGAGGACGGACGGTGCGGGATCAACCCTACAAAATCCCCCTCTCCTCTAACCCCGCAGCCCGCACACCTCACCCCCTCCGCACGCACCACGCGGCCCGGCGGAATCGAATTTCCTATCAGCGAGCCAGCCTAACATGAAATCCATCTCCACAATCCTTGCGGTAGCGTCGCTCGCGGCGCTTATTTCGCTCCAGGCCCAAGCCCAGTCCCCCGCACCCGCCGGTGCTCCCGCTGCCGCCGCTGCTCCCGGTGCCCCCGGTGCCCGCGCGGGCGGCGCCCGTCGCGGTGGTGGTGCCGGTGTCGAATCCGGCCCCGGATCGAACTACCGCTCCCCCGAGGTCAACGCCAACAACTCGCTCACCTTCCGTCTGCTGGCGCCCGGCGCCAAGTCGGTGCGCGTGCTAACCGACATGCCCAAGCTCGGCGAGGTCACGGTCCACGGTTCGGCCGGCTATGACATGGTGAAGGACGAGGCCACCGGCATTTGGGCCTATACCACCCCGCCGCTCCCGCCCAGCTACTACCAATACTGGTTCATCGTGGACGGCCTGACCACGCCTGACCCGATGAACACGTTTGTCCGCCCGGCGACGGGCACCCCCGGTGTTTACAAGAGCGTCGTCGGCGTTCCCGGGAAGGAGGCTGAGTGGATGATGTTCCGTGACGTGCCACACGGCAACCTCACAGAGCACCACTACCTGAACAAAGAGAACAAGACCGCGCGCCGCGTGGTCGTCTATACGCCGCCCGACTACAACACCAGCGGCAAGAGCTACCCGGTCATTTACTTGCTCCACGGCTTCAATGACTCGGAGCGCGGCTGGACCCAGTCGGGCATGGCCCACAACATCATGGACAACCTGATTGCCGACGGAAAAGCCGTCCCCGCGCTCATCGTGATGCCATTCGGGCACAATGCCACGACCTCGATGGGCAAGGTGGCGGAGATCGCCTACACGCAGAGGGCGCTGGGCTACGAGCCGGCAGCCCGTGGTGCGGGTCGCGGTGCCCCCGGTGCCGCCCCTGGGAATGCGGCTCCGGCAGCTCCAGGTGCCGGTGCACCCCCAGCCGGAGGCCGGGGTGGCGGTGCGCGTGGCGGCGGGATCGGCGGGCCGACCGGCGACGGCTGGTCCATGGAGAGGGAACTCCTCGAATACGTCATTCCCTACGTCGAAAAGGACTTCCGCGTGATTAAGGAGAAGAACGCCCGCGCCATCTTTGGCTATTCCATGGGCGGAGGCCATGCCACCTCCATTGGGCTCAACCACCCGGAGGTCTTCTCCTACGTTGCCGGGATGAGCGGCGGTAGCTTGCCGGCCTCGATCACCGCCAATCCCGAGAAGTCCAACAAGGACTACAAGATCATCTTCTTTGGTTCGGGCACTGAGGATGGCGCGATCAACGGCGCACGCAACGCGCACGTGCGCAGCTCGACCAGGCGGGCATCAAGAACATGTTCAGCGAGGATGTCGGCTACGGCCACGACTACCAGATCTGGCGCCAATACCTTTACCGATTGGCGCAGCTGACCTTCCGCGATTGATCGCGAAAGTTTCCCTTTTTTTCGTAAATCGGACGCACCCGTCAGTGGTACCCCAATAAGTACGACGATGGAGGCCCGCCTACACGCGGGTCCAACGCCTCCGGCCCTGGCTCCAGAACCGCAGCCGGCAACGAAGAGGCCTCTGCCCCAACTGCGGCTACGACCTCCGAGCCAACGCCCCCGGCACAAAATGCCCCGAGTGCGGCAAGGAAGTCGCAACGAAGAACGAGAAACTAGGAACGAGGAGCTAATTCCCAACTTCCTTGTCTTTGAGCCATACAGCAAGGACAATCCAATGAATAGCGGAGGTCATAACGCATGCTTCTTATCTTTCGACAAATCAATTCGACACAACGCGTCTTGAGACGCGCTTGCGCCTCGCTTTCGTTCTTCTGCGCCACGCTTCTCGTTTCAACGGCGACGGCACAGACGGCTGGCCCGATGAAGGAAGCAACCGTCCTAAACCGGCCCGTCTATCTGCTCTCCAACGACAAGTTGGAGATCGCCATCGTCAAGCAAGGCGGCTCGATGTTGCGCGTCCTCATTGAAGGCGATTCCGGAGGTCTGAGCCCGTTCGGCAATCCCGAGATGGTTCCTTCCGTCCCCGATAACCGCAAGCTCCAGGGGAGCATGGTGGGGCATTTCGTGGCCGCGGATGGCTTCGGTTCGCCCAGCCGGGAGGAGCGCGCGGCCGGAATCGCGATGCACGGCGAAGCCTACCTGGCGCCATGGAAGCTTGTCTCATCCGAGAAACAGGACAGCACAACCACGGCGAAGTTCACCGTTGACCTGCCCCTGTTGCAGGAGACCTTCACGCGGCAATTCCGCATGGTGGACGGTGAGAACGTCGTCTACGTGAACAGCGAACTCCAGAGCAACGTCGCCTTCGACCGTACCGCCAACTGGGGCGAGCACCCGTTCCTGTATCCGCCGTTCCTCGAACCCGAGAAGACTGTGGTGGATATGTCCGGGACGCGAGCCAAGACCCGCACCAGCGGGCAGCGCCTGCCGGTCGAGCAGGGAAAAGAGTTCACTTGGCCCATGATTACCGGCACGGACGGCAAACAGTATGACATGCGTATCCAGCCGGCGGGCGCAAGCTGGAACGGCCACACCACGACCCTGATGGATCCCGCCAAGCCGCTTGCCTGGGTTACCATCTTGAACACCAACAAGAATTACATGCTCGGGTACGTGTTCAAGCGCGAAGAGTATCCGTGGGTGCAGAATTACATGAGTTACAACACCAACGGGTGGAGCGGACGCGGCATCGAGTTCGCGACTCAGCCGTTCGACCTGCCGCACCGCGAGATGGTGGAACTCAACAGGATGTTCGACACGCCGGTCTACCGCTGGCTGCCGGCGAAAGGCAAGATCGCCTCCAGCTTCCTGATGTTCTGGGTGAAAAGCCCGGAAGGCATGACCCGCGTGGACGAAGTCCGCCTGGAAAACGGCAAGCTGACCATCGAAGACCGCACGGCCAAGAAGACGATTGAACTGGCGGCGTCGCTGCCGCTGTAATTCGGTACGATCGTCATGCAAAAACTGGATCTGGCAAAACGGCACAAGAAGTACTACTCGGCCGCGCGCACTCCGGAAGTCATTGGCATCGAGCCGGCGGAATTTCTTGGTTCTCCCGCACATTTGATGAAGGTTGGAAATCCACGAGCGGATTGCGACCGACTGCATTTGTTTGAGGCTTACTAACCGCCGCTTTCGATCGGTCGTAATCGCACAATTTGAGTAGTGATCGGTTTGAGCTCTTGGCACCCTCCTTGATCGGAAATTCCGTAATGTGTCATCCGGTTTTCATCAGTACGCGTTTACGTAATAAGTCGAAGTTGGCACGACCATACATCTGTCGCTTCAGCAGCTTGAGCCGATTGACCTGGCCCTCCGTCTGCCCGTTACTCCAGGGTTGGCACAAAGCCGCCTGCACCGCCTTGTAATCGGTCTGAAGTCCTGCGGCAAACCGTCGCATTTCAACCGGAGCATCAGCGGACAGGGCGCGGGTCAACCACGCATCCAATTCCACAGAACGCCGCTCAGTTACAAGGCTTCGAAATTGCTGCACCAATAGGACGGCTTGATGGACGTCCGCGCAGGATTCACAAAACGCTTGGACCAGGCGCTGCTCGTCGGGTTCTCGTTCCTCGGGCGGTTTCAGCAGCAGCCATGCCATCGAACGGGGACTGTCCTGTGGCAGTGGGGTGTTTTTGAAGCTGGCTGCGTTCTTACAGCTCCAGGGACTTTCGCCATGTCGCCACAAAGCGGCGGACCATATCGTACGAGCCGCTAAAGCCTCGCGTTCGCAGTTCCAACGTCAATTCAGCGGCGTTGTGACATCCGGCCTGCCAACGCTCTGCGAGATAGTCGATCCAGCCATCAACTCCACGAGGGTAGCGGCGGCCAGCACGCTCGGGATAGCAGCCCGCGCTGAGCCATTTACGAACCGTGCTTCGATATACGCCGAGGCGGCGGGCAATTTCACGTTGGGAAACTTTCTGCTGATGCAATTCAACGGCTTGTTGATAGCGATTCAGTCGTCGCGCACGCCGCGCGGCCTGTTCTTGTTCAAGTTGGGCCGGCGCTTCGGGAACTGCCGCCGTGAGGTATTCTGTGGAGCCAGCGTTTTGTTGTGCTGGTCCCTGCTGGCCGGAGAGCAACTTGGTGGCTTCTTTCAACGGTTTACTAAAGCGCTCGATCAAGCGCACCAGTGCCTCTTGCAGATTATGCACCAGATGCCACCTGTCGGCGACTTGCAACGCTTGCGGCGCCCCGGCCTGTGCACCTTTGATGTAGTAATCACCCCGATCGCGGCTCACGACCTCGACTTCAGGATGACTCCGCAGCCAAGCAGCAAAGGCCTCTGACGATCGCTCTGGGAGCAAATCGACCACGCGATGCTGATCCAGATCGACCAGGATCGTGCCATAGCGCTGGCCGCGACGAAGCGCCCAGTCATCCACGCCGAGGACGCGCACCCTGGGGCAGGTGCCAGTGGGCGTGCGTCGGATTTCCCGCAGCATTGTATCCGGGCTTGTTCGAACCCCGATTCGTTTCTGCTAGGCGTGCGCCTTCCTCGCCACCGCAGGCCAGAGCGATCGCGCCCATGACGACGGTCAATCGGTTAGTTTTCCGTGCATGCGGCGCCGCCAGCTCGGGTAATCGCTCCGTGAAGATGTGCTGCGCACAACCAGGACTCGTGCAGAAGAATCGACGACACTGCCAGTGCACTTCGACTCGCAGGCCTTGCCACGGCAGATCCGCCAGCCGTCGAACATAGCGGCTGTGAATGCGCTCGGACAAGTGACCGCAGCAAGGACATACACTGCTCGAAGCTATGCTGCTGACAGCAACCGTGATCTTGTTCCCATTCCATTGCACGCTATCGCAGGATAGCGCGGTCTCCGCAGGTAACAGTGCCCGGACGTGCATGATGGCCTCCTACCCATTGAGGGCTTGGCCACCAAGTACAAATTCAGCGATTGCAATTATTCGCTGCTAGCATTCCGTTCATCAAATGTGCGGGAGAACCAATTTCTTACCATCACCCGTAAAGTGGGCCCCTCCGGGCGGGCATTCCTGGAGCGCATCCAACGCTTGTTGGCGGTCGCGCTGCGGCACGGACACGACTCGCTCGTGCTCGGGGCTTGGGGCTGCGGCGTCTTCAGGAACGACCAGACGTGCGTTGCGCAATGGTTTCGCGTTCATCTCACGAACAGTAGCCAATTCCGGAATTCCTTCTGCGCTAGCACTTCGTACCTCTGCACCTGACGGACGGGCACGGTTACGGCTTCCGGCACTATCGAGTTACGGTGGTTCGGGAACTCCTGAATGGCTTGCGAGGGAGAACTCGGAGACTCCTTAGCTTTCGAGTACTGTCCAGCTTCCCGCTTTGGATAATGTCGACCCAGTCGGTGCTCGGCCGACACCGAGCGGAAAAGATTAACCAGCATTTCTCTGCAGTCTGTTCCACGATTCACATCGCGCTGCACTCTATCCCGTAAACGGCGCGGCGAATCGTGCCAACCATTCCCGGCGATGCGTATGCGGCGCATCCAGAGGCGGTTGAGTGCGTTATTTTCCTGCCACCCGCGTGCGAATTGCATACAGCGAAGATCGTGCGCCGATGAACAGGGTCCGCTTGTCTGCGCCGCCGAAGGCGAGGCCGGAAGCCCGTTCCCGGGTTTCCAGCGTGCCAACTTGTTTGCCCGACCCGTCGTAGACCGACACGTGGCCGTCGGCGATGTAGACATTTCCCTCTGCGTCGGTGGCGACCGCGTTGCCGCCGCGGTCGGCAAAGAGTTTTGCGATGAGGTGATAATTTTCGTCCAGCGTCGCCACCCAAGTGCGGCAATCGTCCTCGGACGTCAGGTAAAAGCTCTGACCAGGTTCCACGACCGCCATTTGAGAACTTTGCGTGATCGGCCGCCCAGTGCCGCCGGCCATCAGAGCCACGTTCGAGTCGGGCGCGTAGAAATAACCGCGGTGCTCGTTCTCGACAACGGCGATGATCGAAGTATTGCTGTTCGGGTGAAAGCGATAGCCGCGGTGTTGCATGTAGTCTTGCATGATGTCCATGCGGTTGTGCAGGCCAATGGGCAGGAGCAGCGCGGTGCCGGGCTTCCTTTCCGCAGTTTCGCTGACGGATTCCAACGCGCCGCTTTGAGTGTTCACACTATAAATGCCGCCGACCTGCCGGGCGCCCGGTGCGAAGGCCGCAACCATCAGCGTCGAAGGCTTCACAAAACCCATAACCTGCGGCTGCGGTGCGCCCTTGGTTTCGGCGAGCACCTCGGCCTTCTTCTCAGCGTCATTCCAGCGATAGATCTTACTGTTAGCAGCGTCCGTGAAGTAGACGCGGCCGGCGTCGTCCGCCGTCAGGCTCGTTGCATTGCCAAAATCGCCAGCAAGCTTTTCAAGTTTGGCGTCTTGTGCGAAAGCCGGGGGAAAGGACAGCGGGTTCCCCTTTTGCATGCCCTGGCCAGCGACCAGGCGAGTGAAGTTGGCGGCACGAACAAACACGCCGCTCCCTTCTTCAAGGACCGTGTTATCAAACGGCAGACGCGTCTGGCTGAAGTTATGCAAATTGTCGAACACAATGTTGTCCGATTTACGGACCAGGATGGCGTAATCTTTCGCCTGAGAGGTGCGGGACACGCGGTACATGTAAGTGTTCGTGAACAACAAATCTCGGCAGTTCTCGATGTCCAAGACGTAGGCTTCTTGCTGCCCGAACTCCTCCTCGGTTTGCAGGCAATGGAATTCCCAATTCCGCACGTTGCGAAGAACAACCTCTACACGACGATGATGTTCGTTCGAGAGCTGGAAGATCTGCCCGCGCGTGGAGGTGTCTTCGACGCGCAGACCGGTGGGCGGAGTGCCGCCTTCAATCCACACGTTGCGGAAGATGCCGCCCCCGCCGTCGCGAACGACCATGTACGGCTGGGCCTCGCCGCCGGCGGGACCGCGGGCGCCGCCATCGGCCGGTGCAGGGCCGCCGCGGGGCCCGCGGCCGCCGGCGCCTGTCGTGAAAGCAATGTCATCTGCCATCGATTTTTCCCCCGCCATCCAGAGAATAGTGGGCGCGCCAGCAAGCGGGCCGAACCCGAGTCCACTAACGAGGTTCGTTCCATTCTTGGGTGTTACGATCGAGCCGAGCGTGGTTCTCGTGCTGTGCAAGCCAATCAGCACTGTATCGGGCTTCAACACGAGCGGGGCGTTCGCCCGATAGTTTCCCATTGGGAAGTAGAGAACTCGATGTTCGTTAACCGCGGCCTGGAGGTCGGTATCGCTTTTGACCGTGAACCACTCCTCCATTGGCGGCAGTAGGTGAATGTCGGACGATACGATCGGCGCAGCGCCGGAAGTGCCTTCTCTGTGTGCCGCGTGACGACACCCACCTCGCGACCGTCAGCGCCAATCTCCAGCCCCGCCGAAAGGCGATCGACGACGTAATGCTTCCCCGGCGCCGCAATCTGCTCGAGTGCGTTGCCGACGAATTGGGGCACGTCTGTGCAGGCCGTGTTCACCAACGTCACCTGGTGCTTGAAGTGTTTCGCGTCGCCGAACGCGACGCCAGCCCGAGTGATGTCGTCGAAGCGCAGGTCGCGGCCGTAGATTTGATCGGTCTCATCGTCCGGGATTTCGATCGCCACCGGCATGTGGCGGAAGTTGCAGCGGAACAGCGAGAACCCGACATCCTTGGTGTTGATTCCAGCGACCGATTGATTTTCAAAGACAGAATCCATCAGCACGTATTGCCAGTTTGGCGAGGTGCGCGTCGTGATAATGCCATACTTGCCGCCGGAAATGGTCAGGTTATAGGAGATGTTGCCAATGTCCTCGACCGCGGCAAGCGCCGCCCCCAATTTGAAATTCATGAACGACAGGTAGCTGCGCTGGGCAACCTTGAAGCGAACGCCGACGGCGCTTGGGTTCCCTTCGCCGATCTCGAAGTCGATATTGCACATCACGCTGTTGAAGTCGAGCTCGCTTGCGTCGACGACCGTACCATTGGCTTCTCGGCTGGCGGCGAAGTGAACCAGGTATTTTCCCCGGCCGAAGGGCCCGCCACGTCCCGGCTCCTGGTAGCCTGCCGTATTCGGGGCGAGCACGAACACGGGGCGATTCTTGCCAAATCCAAACACACGCGTACCGGTCGTAACGTAGAGAGTTTTCGTCAGACGATAACGACCTTCGGGGATGAAGACGATGCCCCGCGCGCCTTGGTTCATTGCTTGTTGCAGAGCGTCCGTGTCGTCGGCCACGCCATCGGCCTTCACCGGAAATTTATCCGGCGTAACGACAACGGCAGCAGAATCGTTCGGCTTTTGCGGGAAGAGCGATTGGGCGGGAAGGGAGCCACCGGCTAGAGTGATCAAGGCGAACACAAACGCGGCAGCAGTTCGATTTTGGTGCGTGGCCATTTTGATTCGTCTCCGGAGGGTTGCCCGAGTGTAGCAAAGTCCAACCAGATGATCGCCGATTCCATTGGCCCAAACCACCGATTCTGACCCGTGGAACGATTTCCAATGTAACCAACCGGCGCAGGACGAACCGACATTGGGCAGGTTCGGCCAAGATGCAATCCGCTTCGGTCACATCGACCGAGGGACGTTCGCCAGCTGAGCCAGGACGAACCGACATTTGGCAGTCAGCGTAATGACACGCCCTCATGAGCGCATGGGCACGGCCAATTCAGCGATTTGGTCGTGAACACCAATGCGCCAATTTGCCGTTCGCGCTGCCGGTCGATTTGACAAAAGCCGATGTATTTCTTCAGATTCCAAGGTTAAGGGCCGCGGCGAGGCGCGGGTCTCTGTTCCCCATGCTTGCGCAGTTGCTTACTGCGTCGCTGGAGCAGTCGTTCACGGGAAAATCG
This sequence comes from Pirellulales bacterium, assembly GCA_963773875.1. Classification (GTDB taxonomy): domain Bacteria; phylum Planctomycetota; class Planctomycetia; order Pirellulales; family JADZDJ01; genus CAVTYH01. Next base: position 128,010 of record CAVZCV010000020.1, on the reverse strand, counting down.
GCGGCTGATCGGCAAAGTTTGGGCAAGTCCTAAAAATTCTTGCCTTCCAGTCGACAGTGAAGATAGACTGCGAGCTCTGCCACACGCCTCCCGCCAATCAATGCTGGAGCCCAACCGATGAGCGCGAAGTTTCGCCTTTGCTTAGTTCTAAGCCTACTTTCGAGCGTCTCTGCAGTTTTTGCCCAAGATCCGCCCGCGGCTGGAAAGGGCGACGCGAAAGCCGGCGATGCCGCTCCAGCCGAAGCGCCGACGACCAAGAAAGGCCTTGGTCGTGGTGGCCCGGCTCTCAGCGAAGTCGATGTGGCCGAGATCGCGCCTCTCAAAGATCTGCCCCCGTGGAAGGTCGGTCTGCCCAACGGCGAATATTCCACGGGCCCCGAGTATCCGCCGTCGCCGGAACAAACGGAGCGCGACGATGTGCCCAAGGGAAAAATCATCAAGTTCAAGATGGATTCCGCCGAAAGCAAAATCTTCCCCGGCCAGAACGCTCCCTTCCAACGCGATGTCGCCGTGTATATTCCGGCGCAGAACAAGCCCGACTCGCCGGCGCCGTTTATCGTCGCCTGCGATCAATACGGCCTGCAGAACTACAAGCTGTCCACGATTCTGGACAACATGATTGCCGACAAACGCTTGCCGCCACTTGTCGCCGTCATGATCGCCAATGCCGGCCCAGATCGCAGCTACGAATACGACACGGTCTGGGGCAAGAATGCTGAATTTGTCGAGAACGAAGTTCTGCCTCGTGTCGAAAAAGAAGCAGGCATCAAGCTAACGAAGGATCCCGAGGCACGCATGACGCTCGGTGGCAGTTCCGGCGGCATTTGCGCGTTTTCGATGGCCTGGTTTCATCCCGAGCTGTATCACCGCGTGCTTTCGTACTCCGGCACGTTCGTGAACTTGCGCCGCAACGATGAATATCCGCACGGCGGCTGGGAATATCCGGAAAACCTGATTTCCAAATCCGACAAGAAGCCGCTCCGCGTCTGGCTCCACGCCGGCGAAAAAGACAACGGCGCCACAGCGCCTCCAGTGCCATGCGCAACTGGGTCGTCGCCAACAAACGCCTGGCCGAAGCGCTCAATGCGAAAGGCTACCCCTACCAATTTGTCTACGCTAAAAACAGCGGCCACACGCCTCGCGACGCGATCAGCAACACGCTCCCCAGCGCCCTCGAATTCGTCTGGCGCGGGTATCCAATTGAAGGAGCGAAATAAATCCGGCGAGCGATCAGCAGAAACATTCCTACATCAACCCGCTGAGCGACCGGGCCAGCGGCCCTCATCAATCGGTGCGCGCCATTCACTTCGCGCAACCGTACAATGCCCGGCAACGCTGGCGACTTTCAGTGAGCTTATGAACATTCCGGTTGGCCTACCCCAATTGTTCGCGCAGATGACGTATGTGTGTTCCGCGGCGAGCAAGTTAAGACAATAAAACTGGCGGTGTGCTGCGGCCAATTCGAATTGAAAGGCACAATATGTTCAAGCGTTTTCGATCTCCGGTGGCGTTAACGCTCTGTGTGACGTTTGCGGCGTTGATCGGCGAAGCTGATCGGCTGTTCGCCCAGTCCAACCGCGCGTGGTCTGCGCCGCATCCGCCGTTTCGGATTGCGGATAACCTTTACTATGTTGGCAGCGAAGGGTTGGCAAGTTATTTGGTCACGACCGATGAGGGGCACGTTCTGATCAATTCGAATCTAGAATCGAGCGTGCCACTGATTCGCGACAGCATCGAGAAACTCGGGTTCAAGTTCGCCGATATCAAGGTGCTGTTGATTAGCCATGCCCATTTCGATCACTGCGCCGGCAGCGCACAAATCAAGCAAATAACCGGCGCCACGTACATGGTGATGGATGCCGACGTTCCTGTGATCGAGTCGGGCGGGAAAGCCGATTTTCATTATGGTGCGAGCGCCAGTTCGATGTTTCCCGTTACCAAAGTGGATCGCGTGCTGCACGACGGCGAACAAGTGAAGTTGGGCAAAGCCGAACTTGTGGCCCATCTTACTCCGGGGCACACCAAGGGCTGCACCACGTGGACGCTGAAGCTGTTGGCCAATGGCAAAGCGTATGATGCCGTCATCATCGGCAGTCCGAACGTAAATGCAGGTTATCGGCTAGTGAACAACGAGGTATATCCACAAATCGCTGAAGATTACGAGCAAACGTTCCGCACGTTGCTTTCCTTGCCCTGCGATTTATTTCTCGGCGCCCACGGCGATTACTTCGGCTTAGACCGCAAATACCCGCGCCTCCAAGCGGGCGATGCCGCGGCACTGGTCGACCCCGCAGGGTACAAGGAATTCGTCAATGACAAACAGCGCGCGTTTCGATCGGAGCTAGAAAAGCAACGCGCGGCGGCCGCGAAGAGTGATGCCAAATATCGCAGGTTCAATTAGGACTGCGGCCAAATGCAGGAGCACGAACAGTCGCCGGCTCACGTATGCCTTGCGATAAACCGTACCAAGTTACAACATCGCGAAGCGGCTGGCGGTGAAAGTATGGCGTGCCCGTTGTGTTGACGACGCATACCAGGTTTGGGCTTTCGTGATGTAGATAGTCAACCGTTTGCCGCACACGCTTGAGGCTTTGCCCCATTGTACGGCCGTAGGTATGGTGCGCCTCGTCTGAGAACACTGCCAAGTGCGGCAAACTCGCAATTGCACGCAATCGTCTGTTGGCAACCGCTTCTTTGGCGGCATCCTCGGTGGCGGGCGAGAACAGCCCTCCGAGATCACTTTTTCGTATCGCCGACTTCTGGATGCGAATCTTTTCAGTGTTAGTGACGATGACGTTGAACACCGACCCGCGAATGACCGGCAGGTCCGGGTCGCCGTCACGCGTAAAGGTTAGCTTCAGGTTGGTAAGGAACGCCTTGCACAGTCGGGGTGGCAGTATCTTGTCGTAGGGGATGTCGGCAAGTTCGCGGAGGGACTCGACAATAGTCGTGCCGGGCGCGAAGACAAGTGCATTCTGAATGAACGGGCTCTCGGCCGGATTGAACAGGCTTCGCGTGTACTCCATTGCCATCGCGAATTCGGTGGCGATGATGGCCCCGATGAGCACCGTCTTGCCGGCGCCCATTGCCAAGGCAAGGATGTAGCTTGGGTACCTCGGGCGATGTGTGGCAATATCGACCCGAATCGCACAAGACGGAACATCATGGTCGTGAACGAATCATTCTAATTGGTCCGCAAGCCCAAGACGTGCTGCGTCCATATCTATTGCGGGACAAAGAGACTTACTGTTTCGTGCCGGCAGACAGCGAACGAAAGCGGCGTGCCGAGCTGCACGAAGCACGCAAGATTCCGCTGCACTACGGCAATCGACCAGGCACAAATCGCAAGCGAAAACCAAAGCGGGCCGCTGGCGGTCGGTACACAACCGACAGTTATCGCCGTGCAATCGACCGGGCTTGTGATAAGGCTTTTCCGGCACCTGATGATGCGACGCCAGAGCAAGCACGCCAATGGAAAATTGAACATCGCTGGGCACCAAACCGGTTACGTCATTCAGCGGCAACGGAAATTCGCAAGCGGTTCGGACTAGAAGCCGCGCAAGTTGTGCTCGGGCACAGTGACGCCGACGTAACGCAGATTTATGCCGAGCGCGACATGGCGAAAGCGGCAGCGGTCATCCGCGAGGTCGGCTGAGTCGCGTTACTTGCATCAGAAGCGAGCGGGATTCGCTCTTTTTCAGCTAGCAAAAAAAGTCTGATGCGGCCATTGTGCGCCAGAAAAATTTTGCTTATCGTCTTCCGCCCTTGCAAACGTTCTCACGCAATCGCGGAGCCGTGCGATGATCGATTCATTGTCCGAAACACTTATTTCGCTCGCAGACGTTCCGGCTCAATTGCCCGAGCGACGCGGCGGCAAACGCCCCCATGTGAGCTGTATTTACCGGTGGGCGCAGCGTGGTTGTAAGGGCGTCAAGTTAGAAGTCCTACAGTGCGGTGGCACGAAAGTCACCTCGTTGGAGGCACTTCAAAGATTCTATGAACGATTGTCAGCGGCGTCCAACGGCGAGCCGAAAGCGTTGCTGTCTGGCAGCGTGAAGCGCCGCCAACGCGCCGCCGATAATGCGACGAAAGAGTTAGAAGCGGCCGGATGGTGACGTCGCGGCTTTGTTTGTATGGCGAGATACCCACAACCAATCACATGCGAGTCTCCCGTCACCTGCAAAAAAAAAATTAAAAAGTTGATTTCAGGAATTTTTTTTACGCTTCGATGCAACAACTTAAACAGAGCCGATGAACGACGCGACGAAAAATCCCCACGAACACAATTCAACGGCTAAGATGACGGCGGGCGCTACCGAAAGGTCCGTTCCTACTCGCAAGGCGACCCGCAGAGAGGTTACGAAGCGAATTTACGATGTTGCCCAGCTTTTGGCTCAGCGGATCCCAAAGCATCAAATTAAAGCAGCACTTCGAACCAAGTTCGGGATCGGTGCCCGACAGTGTGAAAGTTATCTTGCCTGGGCTCGCGAATACCTCGTCGAACGTTCGCAGCGTCCGAAGAAAGATCACGTCGCGGATGCGATGGCGCTGTACGAAAAAATAATTCGACATCCCGAATCGACAGCTAGCGAGCAAATGGCTGCGCAGGCGGCCATCCGCCAAATGCTCGGCCTCGATCAGCCGACCAAGATTGCCCCGACGACGCCAGACGGCGAGTCGCGACTCATTCCCCGGGAGGTCATTGCAGAACTGCCGATCGAAGATTTGAGATTTTTGTCTAAGATTCGAGCCCGAGTGTTGGCGCTATCTCAGGCCAAATCACTTCCAATAGCTTCCCCGCGGAGGGCAGCTACCTAATGCGGCAGCCGATGTTGTCGGCCCCGACGGGGCGGCGGCTGCCAGGGGACCTTTACAATCAGCTTCCGAAGGTGCCCCGCTGAAGAAGTGTGCTTGACAATTAACAAGTATTTCATATCATGATGGGAAGTTATGACAGCAAAGTACCTCAAACCATCGCCAATTTCCGATGCTGTCCGCCGGGCAATTGAGCAGAGCGGTTTGACGCGCTACGAGGTCAGCAAGGTATCTGGCGTACAGCAGGCGTCGCTAAGCCGATTCATGACTGGTGAACGCGGCCTTACCACGTCGACGCTCGATGAGCTGGCACCGGTTTTGGGATTGCGGCTAGTAGTAGATTCCAAACTGAAACAATTGAAAGGCAGGTAAGTTGTGGCCAGCATTTCAACCGACGGCACCGAATGCGATTATTTTTTTGGCCCGAATCATAAGCTTCTCGCGCGAGAAGCTCTAACCAAGTACTTTTGCAAGGAGGCAACGCATGGCGACAAGGCTAAGCAAGCGTGAACGGAAACATCGGCGGCGAGAACTGAAAGATTCACAAGTCCGCGAACTACTCAAGCCCGAACCCGTGCAATATGGCATTGCGCCTCAATGGTTCCTTGATCGACTGTTTGCTGCTTTCGGGCGTCCGGGTGAAACTGCGGATCAACTGCCGGAACTGCTATCAAGAGCATTTGCGTGCGCAGACGATATGCCTAATCTTTGCGTGAGTGATTGGGGCTTGATCAATAACAATGGATGTGAAGCGTTCGTTATGGAAGTGGATGATATCCTAGTTGATCCATTCGATTTCCTGATTTTGCAAAAAACTGCCATTCATTGCCTCAAATGTAGCTGCAGGTTGAGCGCGAATGCCTACACGCACCCGGGTCGGACAATTCGAATCAGATTTGAAAAGGCTGAGAGATCTTATTAGCAGAGGCATCACGAAAAACCCCTGCGGCACGACTGCACCCACCGCAGGGGGCAAACTTTGAACTACAACAGATTCACCACGCGGTCTGCCAGACCTTTTTCGCCAAGCACGACCTTCAGGTCGGCCGAGGCGGCGACCTTCTCGAGTACTTCCAGCTCACGCAATCGCATGAGCGTCGGATTGTCCTGGAGTAGCTTGGCCGTGTTGACCTGGCTGCGCATGGCGGCCGTTTCCTCGCGGCGGACGATGAGGTTGGCTTCGGCGGCCTTCTTGGCTTCCGTCACCTTATTCATCAGGTCCTTCATCTCGCCCGGCAGGATGATGTCGCGGATACCGACCAAAATCAGTTCCAAACCCAGCGACTTGGCGCGAGGACGAACAATTTCGGCCAGTTCATGACAACCAGGGCTTCTACTAAATTCCAGATCGCTTACGGTGCTTTCGAAGCTTCGTGCCGCGCGACACACAACACTCTATGTCCGCAAGGCTCTATGCTTAGACGCACCTATTTACCAGTGCGACCTTTTGCAACGCTTCGCTCAAAGAGTGATTCGGCCTGTTTTCCCACGCGCTTCAATTGCTGTTCGAGTTGTCGCAGTTCGTCGCGTGAAAGGGCTGAAAAAACTTTCTCCATCGTCGCCGAATGCGCGCGAAAAATTGGCGTGATGACAGACTTTCCGCGGGGGGTTAAAGCCACAATTCGAACCCGGCGGTCTTGGGAGCACTCGACACGGCTCGCTAAGCCTTTGGAGACAAGCCGGTCGACTGCCACGCTGATCGATCCAGGCGTCAGATTGACTTTCGGACCGATCACGTTGACAGGCAGAGGTCCCTTATGAAGCAGTGCCTCAAGGACGGCGAAATCTGAAAGCCCCAACCCGGTTTCCTCAAGGTTTGCCAGGGCATATCGCGTAATGGCTTGCATCGCCTTCATCATCACTAGCCATGCATGCACGGGTGTCGAAGTGTCTTTCTTCATGGAACGTTACCAATATCTCGAGGAAGTTAACCAATCCGTAGTCTAATTATACCACAATCAATTATATTGATATAAATATAATTGACTTCAATATTGCTAGTCGATACGATTTACTGACGAACGTGATTCGTTGGCGAGGTGCTTGCATCTTGGCACGCCTGCATCATTACCAAATAGGCTCAAGCAAAAAGGAGAACTTTATGAAGATTCTTGCGACCATCGCGCGATATCTGCTTGCATTAATTTTCATCGTGTTTGGTTTGAACGGTTTTCTGCATTTTATTCCGCAGCCGCCGCCGCCCTCCGAACTAGCCCAACAGTATTTCACGCTCATGTTCACATCGCACTACCTGGTGTTTGTTTTTGCACTGCAACTGATTGCTGGCGTGTTGTTTATCTTTCCACGAACGGTTCCGTTGGCTTTGACTTTCATTGGACCGGTAATCGTGAACATTTTGCTGTTCCATGCGCTAATGGATCCGGGCGGAATTGTGCCAGGTCTCGTGGTGACGGCTCTTTGGTTCGTCGTTTACTGGCAGTTCCGCGCGGCTTTCTATGGAATTTTCTTCCCCAAAACACAACCCGATGGGTCTCGATGACTTTTTTCGAGAGATGCCGAACATTGAAATGTTTGCATCGTTCGCATAATTCTCAGCGCAACCACCAGGATAGGAACACGACATGACGAGTATTCTCTATCAGCCCTTTCGGCTCCACGATCTTACGTTATCGAATCGAATCGCCCTGGCTCCCATGACCCGCGGTAGGGCAGGAACTGCTCGCCTGCCAAACCAACTAATGGCCCAGTACTACGTCCAGCGCAGTTCGGCGGGCCTGATTATCACGGAAGGCGTTACTATCTCCGAGGAGGCGAACGGCTGGAGCGAATCGCCGGGCATCTACACGGACGAGATGACCGAAGGATGGCAGTACACCACCAACGCTGTTCATGAAACGGGTGGTGTGATTTTCGCCCAGCTTTGGCATACCGGACGGGCCTCCCACAGCAGCTTTCACGGCGGCAAGCCGGCCCTCGCTCCATCGGCCATCAAAAACAACGATCCGGAAATCCATACGCCCACTGGCAAGCAGCCGCACGAAGTTCCACGGGCGCTGGAAACGTCCGAGATTTCACGGGTTGTGGACGACTACCGGCGTGCCGCCGAGTGCGCCAAGAAAGCCGGATTCGACGGCGTGGAACTTCACGCAGCAAATGGATACTTGATCGACGAGTTCCTGCAGTCGAAAACAAATCATCGCACGGACAAATACGGCGGCACCGTCGAGAACCGTTACCGCTTCCTGAAGGAAGTGGTTGAAGCCGTTACGTCCGTCTTGCCCGCCCAGCGGGTCGGCGTGCATTTAGCTCCGAACGGGGCTTTCAACGATATGGGGTCGCCTGATTTCCGGGAGCAGTTCACTTTCGTTGCTAGTGAACTCGACCGTTTTGAGTTGGCATACCTACACATAGTAGACGGGCTGGCATTCGGTTTTCACCAGCTCGGCGAGCCGATGACATTGGCCGAGTTCCGCAAAGTGTTCCACGGTCCGCTCATGGGCAACTGCGGCTACACCAAGGAGACGGCGGAGAAGGCGATTGCCGAGGGGCACGCCGATCTGATCTCCTTCGGGCGACCATTTATCAGCAATCCGGACCTTGTGGAGCGGTTCAAGAACAACTGGCCGCTGGCCGAACCAGCGCCGCTGTCCGACTGGTCCTCACCTACGGCAAAAGGCTATACGGATTTCCCGGCATACGCATTGTCGCCCACCCGAAGTTAAGATGCGGGGTAATTTAAGCCGCATTCGATGCCGAGAGGTGCAGATCCTGAATATCGGCTGGTGAATGTTGGTCGTCAGAATGGTCGTCAGAATCCTTACAAAACGGTGGAAGATTTGGAAGAATTGGAAGGGTGTTGATTCGATTTTAGCCGGGATATTGCTGAGACAAGACTCGCTCACACGGTAGGGGTCGTCAGTTCGAATCTGACGCCGCCCATTCGGAAATTCTCGAGGAATTTCTTCATCTGGAACGCTTGCCCATCGAATCGGACATCAAAGTTCGGTCGACCGACCTGAGTTACTTTTCACTTTGCAGGCGTGCGTCGTCCTTTCGACGTTGCACGGTAGGGGACATAGAGCACCGCTCCATAGGCTGGGGAAGCCCTCCGCCGCTGCTCGTTGTCGTCGGACGCCAAATGATCAGCGAGCGAATCGAACGCGGCCGGTCCAAGGTATTCGATCCGCCCGCGTGCGCACGACACAACATCGGGATCACTGCTGCCCAGATCGTCGATCGCCGCATCGACGGCTTTTTGAATCGCTTCGGGCGGATCGAGATCGGCCAGTCCTGGCGGGCGGCGGCTCTTGAGGTCACCACGTTTTGCCAGCTCCGCGGCAGCTGTTTCTTTTCCCGTGCGCCCATTAAAAATGAAAGGCAAGGGTCGCTGCGACCCTTGCCTTTCTGATTTCACATCCGCGCCCATCTCAACCGGACGCGCGGTTTGTCACTCATCAGTCCTTGAAGAGCAGCGGGGCGAACGCATACAGGCTGCGCCGCCAGGACTGCCATTCGTGGGCAGTGCCCGGGGAGACGTAGGAGACGCCCCAGATACCGGCCTCATTGAGGGCGTCGGCCGCGGTCTTGATGTTGTTGGCGCCGCCTTCCAGGCTGCCGAAGCTCATAAAGACCAGCTTCACCTTCGACTTGTCGCTGATTTCTGCGGGGGTGATCGTGCCGCCGCTGAACATGCCGATGTATGAGAAGGTGTCGAGGTTGGCCATCGTTACCGCTTTGGTCTGCATGGCGCCCATGGAAAGGCCGGCCATTGCGCGATGGTTCTTGTCGGCGACCGTGCGGAAGTTGGCGTCGACCCAGGGGATCAACTCGGCGGTCATGAATTGACCATAAGCGCCGCCGCCGGGTCCGCCGATGCCGAAGCCTGCGCCACGTCCACCGAAACGACCCGCGCCCGCGGGAGCCGTCGCCGGTGGTCCGCCTGCAGGAGCGGGTCCTGCGCCCGGTGCATCGGGACCGCCGCGCCCAGCGCCTGGTGCGCCCGGGCCGGAGCGTCCACCGCTGGCACCTGGCGTCGCGCTGGTTTCCATCACGACGATCATTGGCTTCACTTTGCCTTCGGCGATCAGGTTGTCCATGATGACGTTGGTGCGGCCCATCTCGAACCACACGCGTTCATCCTCGCCGCCGCCGTGCTGGAGATAGAAGACCGGGTAGCGCGTGGTGGTGTCTTTGTCATACCCCGGCGGGGTGTACATGTAGATGTGCCGCCACTGGTTGGTGGATTTTGCGTAGTAATTCTTGATCAGCATGTTGCCATGCGGGACATCCTTCAGGTCATACCACGTAACGCCTGGCTCGGGGACTTCAAACCCGTTGCACATGTGTCCATAGCCAATGAATGTGTTGTTGGCGGGATCCAGCACGATTTTGTTGTCGACGATCATCCAATAGTTGTGATAGCCCGGCGCCTGGGGTTCGGCGGTGGTGTAGGTCCACGCGCCATCGTCACCCTTGACCATGTCAAAGGTCTTGCTCACGATCGAAACCTGAACCTTCTGCGCGTTGTGCGCCACGAAGCGGAAAGTCACTTTGCCATCCGCCTCGATGCGCGGGTATTGCACGTTCGGGAAGTTTGTCGAGGACGGCTTGGCCTCACCTGGCGCGGGATCGGCCGCCACCGGCGGCGGCACCATTTCCGGATGCTCCGTCTGACCGAAGCTTGAGCTTTCCCGGAAGAACCACGCTCCCGCGACAGCCGCGGAGAGGACCAGAGCATTCGCAAATCTCTTTCTCATGGGAATTCTCCTAAAAGGGGCCACAATGGATTCAATACGACAAACCAAAATCACACGCCAAGACAGGAGTCGACGTGCACGCGCGTCAACCGCGGGTCAGTATTGCTAACACCGTAAGAAACGCTACAAAGAACTGGCAAGCCATTTTAAGAACCACACAACGAAACCTTAGGCGCTGTGTTCCGTTCGCACACCGGTGCGCTCACCGGTTCGAAAATGAATTCAGTTTTTGCTCCAAACGATCCCAGCTTGAGGACATACCGCGACTGACTACCGCGTCGACGGAAAACAGCGGCGAACACAAGCCCTGGCAACGTCAGAGACATCAATGCAACCGATGCCGGCTCCGGTACGATATCTAGTTTGGCAATCTAGGCGTCAGGTCTTCCAGATTACAACCCACTTCTAATTTGGTTGAATTCTGCACAAGATTACGGAGATTCTTACTTTCCCTTCGTTTGGGCTTTCACCTTCGCCGTTTCGGCGCCCGTTGGAACGCCGCTTGCGATTGGGGCGCCCCGGTCGTGCGCCTTGGCCAATGCACCTTTGAGCCTGATTCCGGAGCCCGTCACCTCGGTTATCCGCCGGGTGGGCAAATTTCAAAGCGCCGGACCGAGATCCGGGAGCGTTTGGTGCTGCGACAAAGGGTTTTGGTCCAACGTGGCTCAATAAGGAAAATGGTTGGAAATCGGCGGTGCGTTGGTTATTCTCGGAGGGTAAAACAGCGGCATTGGCGCACCACAATGAAACCAAAAATCGTTACATTTTTTCGGAGTCCCTATGAAGTACTACTTCGCTCTCTCAGTGTTACTGGGGCTAATGTCCAACGGCTTCGCCCTGGATGGCCAAATCGGGATTCACGATCCGTCGACCATCATGCTCTGCGACGGCAAGTACTACACCTACGGCACGGGTGGCAGTCCATTAGTGTCGGATGACGGTTGGACCTGGCGTCGCGGCGTTGTGCCAGCGCGGACCGGAGCGGCGCCCGACGTGATCCACATTGGCGATCGCTATTACATGTACATTTCCGGCGTCACGATGATTTCGAGCAAGTCACTCGACCCGAATTCTCCTGACTACAAATGGGAAGATGGCGGGGCCATCGTCGGCAAAGAAAGCCCCGACGATTTCATGAACCCCATTGATCCCGGCGCTTTTCTCGATCCGAATACGGGACGCTTGTGGCTCACCTACGGGTCCTATTTTGGCTACATTCGCGTGGCTGAACTCGATCCAAAAACCGGCAAGCGCCTTCACCCGGATAAACAGCCGCCGAACATTGGCGTCAATCTTGAAGCGACGACGATGATTTATCACGACGGATGGTATTACCTGCTGGGCACACACGGCAGTTGCTGCCGGGGGGCTGATTCGGGCTACAACATTCGGGTAGGCCGATCGAAGGAAGTCACTGGTCCGTTTCTGGATGACGATGGCGTCGACATGCTTGAAGGTGGTGGGAAGCTGCTCATCACTTCCGGCGGACGGGTCGTCGGTCCTGGGCATTTCGGCCTTATGGATCTCGGCGATGGCGTGCAGAAATTCTCCATGCATTGGGAAGCCGACCTGGATCGCGGCGGGGCAAGCGTGCTGGATATTCGGCCGTTGTTGTGGAAGGACGGCTGGCCGGTAGCCGGTGAAAACATGAAGGAAGGCACGTATGAAATCGAATCCGCGCGCACGGGCACGGCACTCGAGCTGGCCGTGGAAGGAGTCCCGGTCGGCGGTCGGCGCGGCGGCAGAGGCGGCGGATTTGGCGGACCCGCGCACCCGGCGCAGCCCGCGGCGGCACCGGTGGACCTGCTGCACCAAACGCACCGGCTCAGGACGGAACCAATGCGCCTGCTGGTCGCGGCCCGCGCGGTGGAGGATTATTCGGTGGCACCGGTTCGCCAGTACCGCCACAGGACGTTGCGCAAGTTTCGACAAACTGGCCTACCGACGAAATTGGCGCGCGCCTTGCCAATTATCAGCTTCAAGCGCAACAGAAATGGACGGTTACTCCTGTCGCGAATGCAGGCGGGTATCCCGGCTCTCCTTACTTCAAAATCACGGTTGCCGGGACCGACCGCGCGTTGGCGGCAACTGCCAATGGCGAACTGGTTTCCGTTCCGAGCTTCACCGCGCGCCGGAACAACTTTGGCGGCTGGATCAGCTCACCGACGGCTCGTGGCGCGTAATGCCCAAATCGGCGGGCGACGCAAAAGAACCGCTCGCCCTTTCCGCCATTGGCGCTCGTTCCGTGACGCTCTCCAAATTCGATCCAGCTAGCGCCAAGCACCGCTGGAATTTCAAAGCCCCTTGAGTGAACGCACCGAGAATGCAATCGAAATTCACAACAACTTACTAAACCAAATTCTATGATCAATTTTCGTACTCTCCTCGCGTCCGCCTTTGCAGTAACGATTAGTTTGGCGCTCCAGGTCAGCCACGGCGCTGACACACCAAGCGCGCCGTATTCCTTCAAAGCAATCAGTTCCGCGAAAACGACACCGGACAGTCAGGGGTTCATTCCGCGCTGGTTGATTTTGGAGCCGATCAACATCGGCAATCAGCAAACCGAAAACGCCAGCAAGGCGGCGGCGCACGCCGATTATTTTGCCGACCAATTGACGGTGGTGCCGCACGATGGCGACAAGGTATCGGTCAAGGGGAAAGAACTGGCATGGCACGCCGTGGAAACAGCCAACTACAACGTGAACCTCTATTATTTTGCCACGGCGCATAAAACCACTTCCGCCAACGCGCTCTTCTGGGCGGTGACCGTCATCAATTGCCCGGAAGAAATACCCAACGTGCGTCTGGCCGTTGGCTCGAACGCGTCTTCAATCTGGTGGGTGAACGGCCAGGAAGTGGTAGGCATCTATGGCGACATTCAGACGGTGATCGACGACGGCGTCGCCCCTCGGCTTGCGCTTAAAAAGGGCCCGAACATTGTGCGCGGCGCGATCATCAACGGCAGCGGCGCCAGCGATTTTTGTGCTCGGTTCCTCGACAAGAATGACAAACCGCTCAAGGATTTCACGGTGAGTTTGGAAAAGACCGGCTCACAATGAATTCAGATCATTGCCATCTGCACTGCATTGTCCGCACTTGCTAAATGGGGCTAGCAGGGGTCGCGTTTTCGCGCCAATAGCCAAGCCTCGACGTTAACGTCAACGTGTCTGGAACACGTAAATATCAATCTCGTTCGCATGGCCAGGGCTGAATCGGAGGCGGTCAGGCTGTTACTGTGAGTTCACCGATGAAAATGCTTGACTACCGAACTGGCCATCCAAGGAGCCAGTAACAATGCCGCAGCGTTCCGCGAAGGCGTTAACGGCTGCAAATTTCACAGTCACGATTACGGCGCTATGGCCCGGCAAGTCCACAGTCACCATTGCGGCAGCGGAAAGGCGGGGTCAGCAAGTGAAAGAGTGTTCGACGTCACATCGGGCGACACAGTGCTGCCCAAGGATTTTGACATCTTGGCTGAGGTCGGAGGTCTGCGGAAGGTCGCGACCATCGTTGACCTTGCCGACGCCGCCGTTCGGGGGCCGCTTAAAATTCCATTTGCGTCGAGCAAAGGTGCCGGTAAGTTCAATACCATCAAAGCCGCTCGTCGCCCGAATCGACGACTTGATTCGCCGCATGGACTCGCTGAGAAAGTGGCAAAGTTGAAAAACGCTACTCCGGCCGTTCTGCCTCTTTGCTTACCCGCGAATGACCATTGGAATTAGGCACTGCACGGGGTGGCGAATAATAAACATTGTGACGGTGTTTTAAAACCAGTGAGGCATGCAAGAAAACCTGGGAAATCGACAGCTAATATTTCACGACGCGCCGGCTACTTGGCCGACTTGGCGTCGAATTCGGCGGTTTTCGCGGCCAGGGCGGCTTTGCCCTTTTCGATTTCCGGCGCTTCCGATTCCGGATTCGGCTTCGCGCTGCCGGGTTCCAAACCCAGAATCCATTTGATTCCAGCCAGCATCGATTCCTTGTAGCGCGGATCTTTCCAGACCGCTTCGTTGTGGCCCAGGCTCATGTGAAACAACTTGCCATCGCCGTTTTCGCGGCACCAAGCGATCGGCACGTGATATTGCCGGATGGCATTTTGGACCTGCCGATTAAACGTCGAGCGAGCAATGTCTAAGCTCATCAGAACCCGCACATTTTCCGGGGCCCAGTTTTTAAATTGGTAAATCTCATCGGTAATCTCGAATTCGTTGCCCCAGGGCTTGGCGATCGGATGGCTTGGATCGTTCACTACCACCGTGACGTGGCTATTGGCAGTCCAAGGATGATTGTTAAACGTGCCGCCCAACATTTCGTAATACGGCTTGTAATCTTTCAGTGTGTCGGCAGCCGAATGAACGCCGATGAAACCGTGGCCTTTTTGCTTGCACCAATCGTTCAGGAAATAGTCGAACAGTTCGTCGTCGATCGGCCACGATCTGCGATCGCCGGTGGTGTAGAACATCACAATGTCGTAATTCCGCAAATTCTCTTTGGTGAAATCGGCCGGTACATCTTGCGTGCAATCGACCGTGAACAGGCCACTGTCGTCGGCCCATTTTTTCACTTCCTTTTCGGCGAACGAAAGCTCGCCATTCTTGCGCCGCACGACATCGTGTACGAAGCCGAAACTTTTCGTGACAAATAGGATCCGCGCCGGCTTGGCGGATGGCGCCTTTATTGCCGAGTCGGCAGCGGACGCCGGTTGGAAGGCGAAGAAAGCTGCGAAAGCAAAAATCGCGATGGCGGCAGCAAACCCTAGAATGTGTCCGCCGCGTTTGACCGAAAGCATTGGCCATATCCCCGAGCTTAGATTTTGATGCCAGCAGTGCTGATTCCACCCCGCACAAGAATCGTAGCAAGGCTGCTTGGCAACATCAACCAGCACCGGAGCTCCGGTGAACATGCGGCGACTTTTGGTCGTGCAAGTCCGCGGCAATTTGGCATTTACCTGCAGCAGTTTGCTTGATATTCACTCGCACCGTTTCACTGCAATTGGCGGCGCCAAATCGCGAAACAGAATGGAGCGTCATCGGTATTGGCAAGCCAGACAGAACATGGGACTGGATGGACCTCTCTGGCAGAATTCTTGGCGTTGCGAAACGCGGATCGTAGGCCATCGTTATCAGTGTTGCTTTTCAGCCGTGGAGATCCTCTTGGCTGGTAAGTCGCATCGGCGTGTTGCCGGGCGGTTGCGTCGCCGCTGCGACCGATCTCGCACCACTTGAGCCGGCGCTCGAAGTTTTGTCCGCCGCCTTCGATTTTTCCGCGGCCGCTTTGTCCTCCGCTGAGGCTTTTTCCAGTGGAATGATCTCGATGCCGTTGATCTGCGGGTTCTCCACCTTGGGTGTGAAGACGACGTGCAACTTTCCGTCGGTCACGTCGATGCCCACGGTTTCAATGTAAGGCCGTTGCGGGCCGCCGGTTTTCTTCCAAACATCAAAATCTTTGAACTCTTTGTCTTGCACTTTGTAGGAAAACACGCGGTCGCGGGGGCCGCCGATTCCGTCGAAGGTTTCGCAGAAGTGCAGTTTGACGATGTATTTGCCGTTGGGAATTTGCCATGAGAACGAATCCATGCTGTAGTGCTCGGCGCGATACAGCTCAGGATCTTTCGTGTTTTTGATTTCCAAATCCGGCCGTTCGATCGTGTCGCCCCCTTTGAAGCCCCCTTCTTTCGATTCTTTATCTGGAAGCCAGGTGTTGCCCTGGGAATCTTTGAAACCGCGTTCCGAACCGGCCCGAATTCGAATCGTGGGATGATCCTTGGAATCGGCCTTCGCATCGCCGGCCGATTTGCCATCGCTCTGTCCAAATGCCGCGAACGTACTGCCCAACAGGATCGCAACCGATGCCCAACCGACGCTACCGACACGACGAATCGAACGGTTCTTGCAATTCATAAAGTCCTCGCTTTCCACAGGGATGGATTCGCGTATCGTACTCTCCCACAGCCGCGGTGCAAGTAAAAAACTCTTGACCGCCGCCAAGCAAGCGCGATAATCGCGGCACCGCTGAGCAAGCTGAACCGATCGGGGACCGTCGCATTTCGTCGCTTGCGGTGCTACTCTTTTCGTTCGTGTTCGTCGCACTGTTCGCCGCCGAAACAGCAGCATGGCTGGATTGGCAACTCAAAGACGACAAGGAGGCGGCAAAAATGTTTACCGGCGATTACACGTTTCCAAATCAGATAAATGGAAAGTTGAAAAGAAAAACATTCCTTAATGGATCAGACCCGCCGACTGGCAAGATTTGCTGAACTAGCAGGACATGCAATGTTTTCACTACTAAGCGAGTGCCTCTTGGTTGAAAACCTCTTTCACAACGGTTTACGTCAGAAAAAAGACTCGAGTCCCTCCACTTCTCGATTTGGAGTCGCTGCCATGAAACAATCTCTGGCAATTGGTCGATTCATCTTCGTTTGGACCACTTCAATTTGCTTACTCGCCGTTGCGACAGCTAAAGTCTTGAGCGCCGAACAAGAAGTGCGCAGGACAAAGCCGGCGACTGCGCCGTCGCCTGCCAGCACGTCATCGGAACCGCTGGCCGGTCGCAAACTCTTTTATGCGACACACAGCTTAATGTGGGATGTACCCGCACCTTTGACCGAAGAAGTCGAGGCATTTGGAATCAAGGGCCACACTGTGGTCGGAATACAACGACTTGGATTCTCGCGCACTCAGCAGCATTGGGATCAGCCGGACGGAAGGAACCAGGCCAAGATCGCTCTCCAGGAAGGCAAAGTAGACGATTTTATTATGTCGCCGATGGATATGCCCGACAAAGGCGTCGAAAACTTCGTGATGCTTGGAGTTCAGAACAATCCCAGCATGCGTTTTTTCGTGCAGAACAATTGGGCCGGATTCAATAACGATGGCCAGAAGGCGTTTCAGTCGATGCAGCTCTTGACAAGCGGTAAGCTGAAAAAATGGGATGAGTCGACCGAAGAGGACTTAAAGTCGCTGAATACCGAATGCGAGAAAGCATTCGAAGCTCAAGTTAAGGAGATCAACGAGAAGCTCGGCCGCGAAGCAGTGTTCATTATACCGACCTCTCAGGCCAATACCGCCTTGCGAACGGCAATCGTTCGCGGAGAATTCCCCGGACTGGAAAAACAGTCGCAACTCTTTTTGGATCAGATCGGCCATCCAACGCCGCCATTGGTTGCTTTGAATACGTATTTGCACTTCGCGACGATTTATGGACGCAGCCCGGTCGGTTTGCCGATTCCTTCGAATCTCAAGCGGGCGAACAATCCGAATTTCGACGAGGGCTTCAATAAGCGACTCCAGGAGCTGGCGTGGAAAACCGTGACCGAATACGCGCCCAGCGGCGTGAAGGCCAAGTAACGCCAGGAGCAAGGCGAGTCGACTCGATCCAGAACTTTAGGTTCTCTTAATCAATCCGTATCCACACACAACTGGATAAGTTTTAAGATGAACATTCGAGGCACGATTGCACTTTTTGCAGTTCTATGCACATCCGCTTCTATAGTTTGGAGCCAGGCCTCTGTCGGCACGATGACGGACGGCGGCGCGTCATCGACTGAGAAAGTTCTAGTCCCGGACGCTACCTGGAATTGCGGGATGGGAGACGGAATTCCCAAACCAGAGAGCGGCATTCTCTTGCTCAAAGCGGAAGTCAAGTTAGACGAGGTATATGACGTCGGCAACACGCCATATGGCCAACGCCAGGTGGCCGTAACACAAGCCGGCATCATGAGAGGGCCAAAGATCGAAGCGGCCGTTTTGCCCGGCGGATTGGATTTTCAATTGATGCTGCCTAACGGCGTGGTCGAGGTCGAACAAATTCTCGTGCTGCGGACCGGCGATGGAAAGTACGCCATCATGCGCAATGCGGGCACAGGAGCGAGCGGGGACGATGTTCGCATTGTCTACGATTTCGAATCGCCAGGTGCGGGCGCATTTGAGTGGCTTAACACAGGCAGGTATGTCGGTCGGCGCCTCATTGATTCAGCGGCCAAGACAA
This sequence comes from Pirellulales bacterium, assembly GCA_963773875.1. GTDB lineage: Bacteria > Planctomycetota > Planctomycetia > Pirellulales > JADZDJ01 > CAVTYH01. The sequence continues at coordinate 109,492 of CAVZCV010000020.1, read as the reverse complement.
TGGAGTTGTCGATCTACGATGTTTCAAGCGTGGCCGCCGTTAAGAATGCTGATCAGGCCGTTCGCATCGTCAAGCCAGCCGATATTCCGCCCCAGCCCTGGGATTACCGCAAAGCTGCTAAGACGGAGCAGCGTGGCGAAGCGATTGTCACGGAAACTGTTGCGCTCGGAGGCAGCCAACAAGTTGGGGCAAGCAAACGCGGGGCGCGGAACGTCATCCCGATTACCGGCGGCACGCTTTCCGGTAACATTACGGGTAAAGTGTTGTTCGGCGGCGCAGACTATCAAAGTCCGACGAGCGGACCGGCGATCGATGCCCGTTATCTCTGGCAAACGACTGACGGAGATATCATCATTGTGCGCAACGCTGGCGGGTTTAATGGTCTTGTGCCGACATTTGAAACCCGTGCTGACGGAAAGTATTCGTGGCTTAACAGCGGCACTTACTTAAGCTCACCACCTGGCTTCGGTGGGGGGGGCCTCCAGATATCGATGTACAAAAGTAAGTGATGCAGATGCAGGGCGCCGACAGATATTTTCAGAGACTTAACCCGCTGACCGGAGAGGTGGCCAGCAGAGGCGCTGGCAATGACGCCGGCCGCGGCTCAAGAAGTCGCAAAGGACGTGATTGCGCTCGGAACTGGTTGCATACATTCTCCTTCCGTATCTCAGGACTTGCCATGAAAAAGAGACTTGCCGTATTTGTCTTGCTCGCGTGCGCGACAGTGGTGGTAACCGTCTACGGGGAGGACAACGGCGACACGGCGAAGACCACACCGGCTTCGCAGCCCGCTAGCCCATCCATTGGGCTTAAGGACGCCTACACCGGCAAGTTCCTCGTCGGCTGCTGTGCCGAAGCCAGAGGCTATTCCGAGGCCGAACTGGGCAACATCAAGGCCAACTACAATATCATCACCCCCGAAAACTCCATGAAGCCACAGCCGACGCATCCGTCGGAGGACAAATACAACTTCAATCCTCCCGATGCGCTCGTGAAATGGTGTACGGACAACAATATCAAGATTCACGGTCACACACTCGCTTGGCATGGCCAGACTGCTGCGTGGTTCTTCCAGCCGGGCGCCGACGGCCAGCCGGTGACTCGCGAACTGGCCATGGAGCGGCTGAAGAATCACATCCAGACCGTCGTCGGCCACTACAAGGGCAAGCTCTTCAGTTGGGATGTGGTGAATGAAGCCATCAACGACCGTGGCAACAGCGAGACGGAGAATCTCCGGAACTCCAACTGGTACCGGCTAATCGGCCCGGATTTCCTCACCCTCGCCTTCAAATGGGCACGTGAAGCTGACCCCGACGTTCAGCTTTATTACAACGACTACAACATCGAACAGGGCGCCGTGGAGAACACTGGCAAGCATGCCAGCTCGATGTTGCTGCTCAAGCGCCTCATCCAGGATGGCGCCCCGATCGACGGCGTCGGGATTCAGGGCCACTGGCACCTCGACACCAATCTTGCCGATGTCGAAAAGGCAATCGAGAACTACGAGTCGCTCGGACTCAAAATCGCCATCAGCGAACTGGATGTCACGGCGACTGGCACAAATAGCGGCGCTCTCAATGGCGGCGGTCGTGGTGCGCCGGTCAGCGACGAGTCTTTCAAGAAGCAAGCCGAGGTCTACGCTCAGCTCTTCGAGATTTTCAACCGGCACGCCAAATCAATCACCCGCGTTACCTTCTGGGGCATTAGCGACCGTCGTTCTTGGCGTTCGAACCAATTACCGTTGTTGTTTGACGGCCAGTTGAAACCCAAGCCGGCGTATCAGGCAATCATCGATGTGGCTGCGGGCAAGTATCCCTTGCCCAAGCCGTAAGAGTCAGCGTAAGTTCAGTCCGGCTCAATAAAACAGCCAGAATTCCGCCAATGTCGAGCCCACACGATAAACAATCAAATCGGACCCGCAAGTGATCGGTCGCCGGCTCCAGCGCCACCCGTCGGTGCTCGGGCGTGTCATTGTCTTTGATGGTGAATTTCGAGTTTGGGACCCTGCCGGCCGGGTCAAAGATCCCCATGCGGAAACGCGTCCACAGGGTGTCGTACATCGTCTGATCGACTTCCTACTCCGTGACCAGGTTGTTCTGCACCGCAGGCACCAGGGCGTTGTAATTCGGTAACAGAGGTTGCATCCTTGTTTTGATGGCGGACGCGGCGCCCTCCTCGGCCATGTTCACGTAGTGGTGCTGCTCGGCGCCCCGCACATCGCGATCGCTTGGCAGTCGGGCACCACATAGGCCTCGAGTCCTCACTTGTTGCGCAACAGATCGTCGAGCAGGCACGTGCTGGCGCTGCAGGGAACGCCATCGACTGAGTTGTAGGCGCTCATGACGCCGGCCATAACGCACTACCGCAGCATCGAACAACTGCCGAACCGTGAAGTTGCTGGCCAATAGGCTACCTCAGCTCCGGCGGAGCGCTCGAATTCCCCCAAGTGCCCCCAAGTGACCCCCAAGTCATCCCCCAATTAAATCGCGAGAGTCCCCCAAGTCCCCCAAGACGGTCGTGCAGACGCATATAGTGATCCATTAATTAGCAGTGGTGCTCATATCAATGATCTAATTATTCCTAATAGCGCACTTGGGGGACTTGGGGGTCACTTGGGGGAAACCAGGAAAAACGCCAATGGCGGCCGAGCAGTGCTCGGTTTTGAATTGATGCAGGAGGGAAACGCATGAACTCCTGCGAGCTGATCTCGATGCTATTTGCTCGTGGTGTAAGGCTCTTTGTTCGCGGCGGCAAGTTGCACTATCGAGCGAGTTCCGACGCTTACACGCACGAATTGCAGCAGCTTGTGGATGAGAATCGGCCTGAATTGACAGCATGGCTGTCAACTAGCGGAACAGGACGCCCGTGCATTTGTGGAAGCACAGAAGGCGAGTACCACGCCATTCACGGCGGCCAGTCGGTTCGGCAGGACTGTGCCAAATGCAGGCGGTTCGTTTGCTTTCCTGTTTGGAACGGAGTCATTTGCGAAAAATAAAAATTCAAAATCTATTTTTCAAATTTTTTTGACAGCGAAGCGAACGCTTCTCGCGCGGAGGATTCACCATTTTACGCATTCTACGGTGAGGTAATGCCATGAGCATGATGCTATCCAAAACTCAGCAAGAAATTCAGGCTGACGAGCTTCGAAACGACAAAGTTCGGGAAATTCTTCACACGGAACCTGTGAAGCGATCTGTCGTGCCACGGTGGTTCTACGAACGGCTCGTCTCAGAGTTTGGACGATCGGGCCGTTACACCGCAGTTAAGGGCGCACTTCTTGTCCGAGCTTTCGGTGATGATCCTTTGCTGATTGACCACTGGGGCACGAGTGTTATTGGCGGTCGCAAGCTTTTCGTACTGGAGCCCTTCTCGTCTGTCGTCACGGATCTCAAATTCTCTCAGCTAGCTGCCGTGGCCCGCGAGAGGCTCTTTTGCCGCTGTTGGTTGGATTCGAATAGCCATCACATGCCAGGCCACACGCTTCGGATCGTGTTTGATTACGAAGGCGCTGCCAGTCCGGTCGACGAAATCAAATTGTCTGAGGCATCAAGCAATTGAAGGGCGGCTTCTGATTTGCCTGACGACTTCTAGCTTGGTACGGAGCGGTGCGTCAAAAAAAACTAATACTCGAATTTGAAATTATTTTTACCAACGAAGCGAATGCTTCTCGCGCGAGAAGCTCTAACCAAGTACTTTTGCAAGGAGGCAACGCATGGCGACAAGGCTAAGCAAGCGTGAACGGAAACATCGGCGGCGAGAACTGAAAGATTCACAAGTCCGCGAACTACTCAAGCCCGAACCCGTGCAATATGGCATTGCACCTCAATGGTTCCTTGATCGACTGTTTGCTGCTTTCGGGCGTCCGGGTGAAACTGCGGATCAACTGCCGGAACTGCTATCAAGAGCATTTGCGTGCGCAGACGATATGCCTAATCTTTGCGTGAGTGATTGGGGCTTGATCAATAACAATGGATGTGAAGCGTTCGTTATGGAAGTGGATGATATCCTAGTTGATCCATTCGATTTCCTGATTTTGCAAAAAACTGCCATTCATTGCCTCAAATGTAGCTGCAGGTTGAGCGCGAATGCCTACACGCACCCGGGTCGGACAATTCGAATCAGATTCGAGATGGCTGACCGATCGTATGCAACAGAGATGCATTCGTATGCCCCGCAAGGGATGTGACATTCTGGCGAATTGAACTAACGTTAGCCGGTAAACTACCGTTTTATTCTCTGCACTACCGCTAAATGCCGAGAGAAACGGCGATTATGTGCGAAAGCTTGCAAACGCTGAATGACTGGCTAGAATCGCCGTATTCCTCGGAGAAAACAGCAGTTTTAGCAGTGTACGGATGTCTGCCTGGGGGTCAAGAGGTCGCAGGTTCAAATCCTGTCGCCCCGATTGAAACGTAAATCATGCTGGAACCTAAGCTTGGGTTCACCTGCCAGTCATGGCGGCGCGGCGTGAAAGCGGGACTTTTACCCTCTTTCCTACCCTCATTGGAGGACGCTGCATGTCAGGCAAGGCATTTCATCAGCCGGCGTATCAACGCCACAAGGCCACCGGTCAGGCGAAAGTCAGGATCGACGGCCGTGATCATTATCTCGGACCACATGGTTCGCCAGAATCGCAGGAGCGCTACCGCGATCTAATCGCCGAATGGCTCGTTCGCAACGGCGACACGTCGCGGTATACGCTCACGATCGACAACTTGGCGTTGTCCTATCTGGAACACGCCAAACGCCACCACATCAAAGATGGCCGGCCAACTTCGGAAGTCTGCTGCATCCGAAACGCGCTGCGATTCCTTATCAAACTGGCTGGCCCGACCCGAGCTCGGACTTCGGACCGAAGGCGCTGAAGTCGGTGCGCAGCGCGATGATCGACGCGAAGCTCTGCCGCACAACGATCAACATGAACGTCGGGCGCATCCGCCGGATGTTTCGCTGGGCGGTGGCAGAGGAGTTTGTGCCGGCGACGCTGCTCACGTCCTTGGAGGCCGTCCAGGGGCTCCAGGCTGGCCGCTGCGAAGCCGTGGAGTCGGAACCGGTGCGGCCAGTCTCGCAGGCTGCCGTTGATGCAATCGAGCTGTATGTGTCCCGGCCGGTGTGGGCTGCCGTTCAGGTGCAGCTACTTACCGGGATGCGTTCAGGCGAGGTGCTGATCATGCGTGGTTGTGACATCAACATGTCTGGCGCCGTTTGGGAATATCGTCCTGCCAGTCACAAGACCCAACATCATGGCAAAAGTCGTGTTATTTTCCTTGGCCCGAAAGCGCAGGCAGTGATCAAGCCGCTCCTGAAGACCGACACGCAAGCGTATCTGTTCGATCCTCGCGATGCTCGCCGATCCAGTGGCCGAGACGGGAAACTATATCGGCGAGATGCGTATCGTCGTGCTATTCAACGCGGCTGCGAACAAGCATTTGGAATGCCTGAGGAATTGAAAGCTCCGCGGCGTTCACTGGCGAAGTTACCAGCGCATGAACGGGAAGCGGAATTAAACCGCCGGTCAAAAGCAGCGGCGTGGCGCGAAGAGCATTGTTGGTTTCCGCACCAACTTCGCCATTCGGCCGCCACCAGTCTTCGACGTGAGGCCGGCATTGAAACGGCGCGGTGTGTACTGGGACATTCAGAGTTGAAAACAACGGAACTGTACGCGGAATTCGACGAAGCCCGGGCCCGTGAGATTATGGGCCGGGTTGGGTAGAATCACACTCAATTGCCGGGCACGGGTAGCTCCCGTTTGGCTAGCCGTTGTCGTGGTCGCACCTACACCACGGCATCGGCTGGCCACCCAGCGGAAAGTAGGTGCAACGATGGGAAAGCTCAAACCGATAAAGGTTATTGACCATTTTGAAAATCTGCCGGTGATAGAACGTTTTAACGCCGAACTCCGATGGATGGAGTTTGTTTACGATGACGGCCGTTATCCGGAACCGATCTTTGAATTTCTGAGGAAGCATTACACGGCGCAGCGAAGACCAGGAAATTCGGCTGGAATACGAACGCCGGATGGAAATCTATCGAAAGAAGTTTCGGGAACAACAACAACGTTCTTTTGGCGAAAGCATCGGATTGCCGCCGGAAGAAGCGGCGACAATACTTTCCGATGCCGAGAAAGCGAGAAACCAGCGCGGACACGCGAAACATGCGGCCAAACTAAAAACCTTGCTCACGGCTGAGCAACAGGCTGCAGCCGTTAGCGACATCACGGCCATAATAGAGAGCGAGAAAAAGGAGCCGCAGACTGCTTGTAAAGAGTTAGTGAAAAAATACGGCGTGAACTACAGGACGCTCAAGCGCTACTACGATAAGTCGCTGAAACAAAGCAAAAGGACAACCATATAGTTGTCCCTCTTAAAGGCGCTTGAAAACGCTCAATCGTGAGCGCTTTTCTGCTAGTCTCGATTGCATCGGGTTTCAAAACCATGCGATGCAATTGAGGTTTTCTAATGTCCACCGCCACGATCGAGCTGAGCGATGATCAGCTTATCACTCTTGGGTGCGCTTGCCGATCACTGCCGAAAAAGCCCGCGCCATCAACTTCGTGGCGATGGCGCACGATCGGCGTGAAGATCAAAGGCCGTCGCATCAAACTTCAATGCATGCGGGTTGGCGGGCAGTGGTACACCACAAAGGCGTGGTTCGCCAAATTCTTGCAGGAACAAACCGACACGGCGCTGGCTCCAGCCTCGGCGGAATCTGATCGAACACCTGAAACAGAAAACCGCCTGGCTCGTGCCGGGCTTATTTAAGGAACTGCCTCGACGCGCCGGGAGTGCAACAAAAAAACCCCGGCGGGCCGCCGTTCTGGCAAGAGTTGCGGCACACGCGGGGTCAAGCACGGATGTCTAAGATAACACGATCACGGACGAACAACAAACGGTCGAAACAGTTAGCGAACCTAGATTCGGTAATTGCGCGCATTTGGCGCCGGACGGATCTCATCATTGCCGAAAAGAGTTGCAAACACATAGCCGAATGTGGCTTCCGCGGCGACAATCTGGCGCTGGCGATCGTGGCAACGGACATCTTATTGCGCGAACAGCCGATCACACTTCGCGGGCTCATGTACCGCGTCGTTTCTGCTGGGTGGCTGCCGTCCACCGATCGAGAGCATTACACCAGGATTGGCCGATTGATGACGCGGCTGCGGGAAGCTGGCCGTGTGCCATTTAGCTGGATCGTCGACGGTGTTCGATCGACAGATAAGCCAAGTTCGTGGTCCGGTCTGGCAGATTATGCGAAGACAGTTCGCGACTGCTACCGCCTCGACTTTTGGGCGCGAATGCCGCACTACATCCATTTCATTGTCGAGAAGGATGCCGTGGCAGGAACGTTGTCGCCAGTGACACGCGAATTCGACGTGGCGCTTTCCCCGATTCGCGGATACAGCAGCCTATCGTTCGCACACGAAATTGCATCCACGTGGAACGAAATCGACAAGCCCGTGTTTTGTTATTTTCTGGGCGACTTCGATCCTTCGGGTTTCGATTTGCAGCGCGACATCTGCGAAAAGCTCGAACGCTATTGTCCCAAGCGTTACTTCAAAAGCAGTGTGCTTACACAAGATCCGATCGAGTTCGACGGCAACTTATCGTCACTCTTCGACATAGCAGACAATGACGATGTGTGTTTTGCACGCATTGGTGTGAATGAAAGCGACTTCGAGACTTACGATCTTCTGCCCCTGGAAGTGAAGAAAAACGACAAGCGGGCGGCGAAGTTTCGCAAGCTGTACGGCGATCGGTGCGCAGAATTAGATGCCATTTGCTGGCACGATGTAGGTCAGACCATCGTCGGCCATACAAAACTTCGTCGTTTTCGCTGAAATGACCACCGTCGATCAATTCCACGCCTGACGCATCTATTTCCTTACCGTGGCAATGGACTGCGCATCATCGAACGCTGTTTGCACCGATCGGCATCACCGCCACAGGATCGCCTGATTTGAATTGCATCGTTCACCTCCTCATGTGGCAGGCGGCAATTATTGGGCCAATCACGGCGCACGATTTGCGAACTGCTGTCGAACAGTTCTCAACATTCTAAAAACGCTTCATGCGCGAAAGATCAGTATATGAAACTCGAAACCATGGAAGATCTGTTCGTTCATGAACTTAAAGACCTTCTGAGCGCCGAAAAACAACTGGTGAAAGCGCTACCCAAGATGGCTAAAGGGGCGTCAAGTGATGCGCTGCGAACAGCCATTGAGGAACATTTGGGGCAGACCAAAACCCATGTAGAGCGATTGGAGAAGGTCTTTTCGATGCTGGACAAAGCCCCGCGAGCTGAACATTGCAAGGCGATGGAAGGCTTAATTGAAGAGGGCTCCGACCTACTCGAAGAGGAAGGCTCGCCCGCCGTCAAGGACGCCGCACTGATTGGTGCAGCGCAGCGTGTGGAGCATTACGAAATAGCGGCCTATGGCACCGTCAGAGCTTTGGCGGAGCAACTTGGCAAGGACGAAGCAGTGACGCTGTTGCAAGAGACTTTGGACGAAGAAAAACAGACTGACGAAAAACTGACGGAATTGGCACTCTCGGAAGTCAACGTCCAGGCGGGCTCCGAAAAGTAACTCGATTCTTTGGTGGCTCGCGGCGAGTCGCCCTCCTAATAGCAGGTCAATAATCATGAAAATATTCATCGCTGCAATTGCTTTCTGTATCGTCGTGATATGGGGACGAAGCGCTTCAGCACAAACAGTAGGCGGAGCGGGAGCGGCGGGCGCAGCCGCGGGCGGCGGAGGAGCCAAAGCTGGTGCGGGCACGAAAGCCGGGGTGGCGCGGCTGCTAAAGGCAGCGGTGCGAAGGCCGAAGCAGGTGCGACAAACCCGATGGACAATCCGGCCTTGAACGGTAGCGAATCAGGCAACACACCAAACGGAACCGATGCGAATCAAAACCCACCAACGACCAACGGCAATCAAGGCACGCCGGGTCCAATCGGCGGTGCCGCGGGGCAACTAAATTCCGGTAATTCAAACTACCGGCGCACCGCCAGCAGCGACGGGCCGGCATCTCGCCACAGGGCCAAGGGAATCAGGCGGGCGCACCAGCTCCTCAAACTGCGGCAAATAATGGGCAAACTACCAACAATAGTGGCGCCCTCGCGAATAACCCGCAACCCAACGGCACCGTTCCCAATAAGACTGCTCCCAACGGGACAGTTCCCAATCCGAATCAGCCCAATGCACTCCCCAGTAATAACCCAATCGACACCTCGACCTCGAATGGGGCAGCCGTCGGAGGGACCACCGACGGGAGTGCTGCGAACGGCACTCCGGCTCCACTGGGCACACAAGGCACAAGTGCCTCAGGCACAGTAGGAGTTGGAACTGCGGCGCGATCCGCAAACGCAGGGATTAACAATGCAACCGGCAGCTCGCTGGACAGAATCAATGCCCCACCCGGTACTGGTGGGACAAGTGCCTCCGGTACTACCGGCGTGGGCACCGCCGTCGGGTCGGCCAATGGTGGAATAAATTCAAATGTCAACGGTACTACTTTGAATGGCGCAGCCAATGGCACAACCAGCAATGGACTGCCGACCGTCAATGGAAACCTGATCAATGGCGCGAGTGTGCCTGATGGATCAACCAGCAATGGATTGCCGACGACTAACGGAACATTGACCAATAGTACAAGTGGGACAGTTGCCGATGGCACAGTAAATAACGGCGCGACTATGAACGGTAACAGCGCTACCAATCGAGGAGGCGCACTCAATGGAACCCCTGCTCCTCTCGGAACGCAGGGCACCACCGCCGCTGGGATGGTCGGAGCGGGCACTGCCGCACGATCAGCGAATGCAGGAGTCGACAATTCCAACGGTAGTCCGGTAAATCCCGTCAATGATGCCGGCGTGAGTCGCCCCAATAGCGGAACGACAACTAACCAGAATTTGTCCACAGCGAACGGTGCGACTGCAGCAACGCGAGAAAATCTTGGCAACTTCGGCGCAAATATGGGAGCGAACAGCGCAAGTAATTCTGCGACCGCAAGAACGGCGAACCTTCGCGCTCCCAACGGAACGACTAACAATACGAATGGCGTGGCACCACCTAGTGATACGAGTCGCCTTAATAATCAGCGTATGATGTTCGAAAACGGTCGCTGGTGGTACTTATCCCCGCAAGGAAGCTGGCAGTATTACATCGACGGAGCTTGGCGACCTGCACCATTCTCCCCACCCGCGAGCCCGATGCCGCCATCAACGTCCCAGGGTGGTCGTCTTTGAGCGGCCAGTGTTTCTCTTAGACAACGAGTCGAACGATGAAAGTCCAATCCTTAGAAGACGCGCCGACGCGGCCCACGAAAATGCGGCAGGCAGCTTCCGCGCCAATTGCAAACGTGGGTCTCTGGGAACGCGTGCTATCCGCATTGGCAGGCGGCGCACTGCTGGGATTTGGAGTCAACCGTAAGGCGCCAGTGACACTTGTTTGTTCGCTCGCCGGCGGCAGTTTGGCCGTGCGCGCCTTATCCGGCTTTTGCCCAGTCTATCAAGCATTAGGCATCGATCACTCACACGATCACCCGCCGGCCGTGGCTGTCCCTGCTCAGCATGGGTTCAAATTCGAAGGTGACGTGAAAATTCACAGCGAACTGGAAGAGGTTTACAAGTTCTGGCGACAGTTGGAAAACCTACCGCAATTGTTTGAGCACTTGGATCAGGTGGTGCAAGTCGACGAGCGCTACTCGCGCTGGTGCGCCAGAGGCCCGCTAGGCGTCGAAGTGGAATGGGAAGCAGAAATTTTCAACGAGAAACCGAACGAGATGTTCGCCTGGCGATCGCTAGAAGGTTCCGAGCTGGACACCGCAGGCTCCGTACATTTTCAACGCGCCGTCGCAAAGACCGGCACGATTGTGCGGCTTTCGCTGAAATACAGTCCACCGGGTGGCAAGCTCGGTGCGAAGATTGCGGAACTTTTCGGCGAGGATTTTGAAGGCGAAGCAGCCCGCGGTTTGCAAAAACTTAAGCAAATTTTGGAAGCTCAAGCGAAGAGTGCAAGTTAACCCTTGAAAATGGGAGTACTCTATGTTGTTCCGGCGCAAAACTCTATTGATCGGTGCATTCGTTTGCATCTCACTGGCTTTTTTCCAAAGCGAAGCGCCGGCCCAAGTCAAGGCAGACAAAGGGAAATCCGAATCCAAAGATCAGCTCAAATTCGAGATTTACCAAGATTCAGCAAAGGATTATCGCTGGCGGCTTGTGCGGAGAGAGGGAAACGACCGCGAAGTTCTGGCCACTGGCGGCCAAGGCTATAAGGCCAAAGCCGACTGTAAGCATGGAGTGGAAGTGCTACAGAAAGGGGCCGATAAATTGAATTTCGAAACGTACGAAGACAAGGCCAAGGAGAGTCGGTGGCGGGCGAAATCCTCAAACGGTCAGACAGTTGCCGCTTCGGGATCGAGCTACAAATCCAAAGCCGAGTGCGACAAAGCTGTAGAGACAATCAAGAAAGGCGCGGCGAAATCGCCCGTCGAGGAAGTCACAGAACCGAAGTCATAGACAATATTCCGGAACTCGCATTCGTCGGCCAAGCTCTCGTCCCCTCTGGGCAGACTGGATACGGGCGAGGTCGCAACCAATAGCCCAACAGCCCAGCCCAACCTGCCCGTGAACCGGTGCAGGCTGGGCCGCGATAGATCACCGCTCGATCAGGCCGCACAGCCCTCGAGTTGTGCCCCCGCCTGGAACTGCTCCCAGTGGGCACGAAACCAGAGCGCGGAGTTGGCTGACCCGGCCTGCAGTCAACCCTAATCGTCGAGCCACGACATTGGTGTGCTCACCATGAGCCAGCGCATGAGCAATCTTCCGATTCCGCGGCGATAGCTTACGAAATCACGAGCGCAACCACCGCAGCCAGGCAGAGCAAATCGCGGACGGTGAAGTGGAGACGCATGGCAAGGTTCAACTGGCATATTCAGGATAAACATGGTCGACACACAGGCGCACAATTCCTCATCGATAGATTCATACATCCCATGAATGCGCAGTCTCGATTCCAAGACCTCCATGCATTTCGATGCATAGCTGACGTCGATATGGACGATCATCGAAGGGCTCGCCGAAGTCGTCGTCTGCTCGACGAATCGCCATTGGGCCACGGGTAGTACCGTCCACTAACCAAGTTGTTTGACAGATTGGACAGGCGTAGCGGTGGTAAATCGCCTTCGGGATGTACGACTCTCTCGCAAACCCGTCGAGAAATCCAGACAGGTCGTCAGGGTGAATCGCAAAGAACTCTCGGCGGCTCTGGCAGTCGCAAGGCTTCATCTCATTTCCCCACGCGGCGTGCAGCGATCAGTTTAGCGGGCCATTAACCCAAGTTCAAAGTTCGAACCGCCGGCTAATCGGCTGCAATGCCAAGATTCATCCGCCTGCTGCGAATGGATGATTGGGAATGACAGTCATTCCACTGCTTTTAGGAGAATGTTTATGGCCCTTCTCGCATTTGAGTTGCCATTTTTCACTAGCGCAAACAACGACACGCTCATTATCTGTGCAACCATTGTGGTGATTGCCGTAACCATCGTGGTCACCCGCTTCTTGTACCGCAGCAAGAAAACCGAAGCCGAAACCGAACTCAAACGAGATATGGTCGCCCGTGGCATGTCAGCGGATGAAATTGAACGCGTCATGCGCGCCGCAGCGACCAAAGAAACTCAGCCTTACATAAAGTCCTGAGACGGCTCGGCATTCGGATCGGCTACAATCGGCGGCATGAAACTGCCACGGTTTAGGCTGCGAACGCTGCTGCTTTTGGTCACGCTGGTTTGCATTTTTCTGGGATGGCTTTCTTACCAGTTTTCTTGGATTCAGCAGCGCCACGATGCTATTTCATCGCATCGCGCCATCCCAACGCTCTACTGGCCCGCACCCGAACAGTCGCTACCCGCACCCGCTTCGTGGCCACTGCGATGGCTCGGTGAAAACGGCTATCGCGATATTTCAGTCAGCCACAATGAAACACCCCCCGAGTTCGATCGAATCAAGAGACTGTTCCCAGAATCGAATGTGGTGCGGATAATGCTTCAATCGAAAGGTCAGTGATTATTTGGGCAGGATTTCGATTATTTGGGCAAACGCGATTATTTAGACAAAGCCCATATAATTTTGTAAGTGCGTTCACTGGTTGTGTGGGAAATTTCCACAAGGGATTTATGCTTGAAAAGGTTGGCTGCTGCAGCGCCCCATACCAACACGAACAGCGAACGGCTTTTTTTACATGAATCGACGATTTATTTCGCAGATTCGATCCCCGTTCAAATGCTCCGACGAGGGATGGGGCATTCTTCACCTCACAACTATTTCAAATCGGGTCACTAACCTCAATTCCCCAGGAATTGACAATTTGGTGGCCGGTCAGGATAGTCAATGAACTGCAGCCGCACCCGCTGGATGAAACCAGGGCAGCTTCCAAAAATCGCACGGCTGCTGTTGGTTCGTTCTGTGTATTAGCAAATCTCGCTGACGAAGAGGTTGATCATGCGTCATCGACATTGGGTTCTGGCGATATCCATCAGCGCGCTGGCTGTGGGAGCCGCAAAGCAGGCCAGTGCCGAACCGCGTGAGAAGCAGCAGTCACTGCAAAAGCTGGCGCGCGACATCATTCAATCGAGCCAAGTAGATCCGGAGCAAGAACAAGATTTTAAACACGATAGCGAACCGAGTTGGGATTGGCGAATACATAAATCATCCTCAGGCGCGTCGTTCTACGTGCCGCAAATACAACAGCGCAGAGATGGTCTGTGGTACGATTTAGGCTGGTTCAAAATCGACGAACTCTACTTTGATTTCGATCACCCATTAGGGGCAGATTCGCCAGCCGGTGCTGCATCGGGCTGCTCCGGCTGTCACGGAATCGGTCAAAACTACCGCGCCACCGTCCGCACGGCAGTCAAACGCGACCGCACCATCGAATTCTTCCGCTGCTGGTGGTGCTGCCGCTCCGTTGCCGGTCGATGACGAACCTGTCATTCCGGACGTATTTGATTATCCGCTGAAGGCACAGCTATTGGTGGAGTTACTGCGTGAACATGGCGCGAGGCCAGCACGACGCCAGGGAGCCCAGCCGTTGAAACTTGATGACGCCACTTTGCGACCGATCGAACAAATTGTACGCGATGAAATCAAGGCCATTGAGACCGCCCAGCAGAAATCACGACTGCAAGGGACCAACGATCATGGCGACGCGGACTTCGATAACGTTTCCAATTTGCTCATGGATTATGACGCACGAATTACGCGCCTCGTGATGGCGCAACTCGATGCCCAGGCCGAAAAGCGAGGTTTGCTGCTGCGCAAAAATCGAGCTGCTGGCGCTGCGGGCGGCCCCGAGCCAGTGCAAATTGCTTTCCAGTTTCCTGCTGGCGCTGCCGAGCCGAATCGGGTGCTAGTGATGTGCGGCGGCAACTTCGATTATCTCAAAAGCACCTGGAACGCGGCGCCCGAATCCAATTTGGACGACAAGCGCTGGAAAACGGTCCCATGGGAGAAGTCGGAGAATAAGTTGATCGGTACCATTTCGCCCGGACGCCAGGCCATCGTCGCGGTCTGGGAGGACAATGGCAAAATCAAATATGCACGCGCACAAATATCCAGGCGTCTTCAAGGGATCGGAAGAGGTCGTATTCGACGCCCTTCAAACTTCCGTTGGGCACAACTAGCTATGTCCGGCGGCAATTCCACCCATTCGCCTGCCCAGCGTTCCGTTCGAATTTCTATTTCCCAAAATTGGTCCTACGCCGCATTCCTCGGCATCGTCATGCTGATGGCGACCGGTTTTTGGTTCGCCGCGCGATGGATTGACCGTTCGACTCAGAATCTCGATTTCGCCGCGGTTTCTTATTGCGGCTGGCCGCTCGCCATGGGTGCGGCCGTGGCGGGCTATTATGGATTGAAAAACAGCCCTCGACCAATCAAGGTTCTGCTCTCAGGTTGCTGCGGGCTGGCGGCAGCCATGGGTTTGGCGGGATTTCTAACGCTTTCCAACAGTTTTATTTGCACAGTCCCGGGGATGAATCCCAGCCGTTTCCTGATTTCCAATATCTTTCGCGACGATCCGGATCACAAAATTGACGCCACCCAGCGACCCCAGGAATTGCTGTTGAATTGGAATTTTGATCCGGCCGAAATCTACGACCCTGCTTCCCTCGCTCTGATTCAAACCTCATTTCAAGTGGCCTGGATTGTCTTGATATTCGGAAGCATGTCGTCCCTCGGAGCCTGGGCCGCAATCATCAGCGATTACGGCACACAGGCTGTGAACGTTCCAGGCGCGAGCGAAGCCGGTCGCCGCCGCTGGAGAACTCCCGTGGCGGTCTTGGCCGGGGCGGTTGCGGCCAGTTTACTGGTCGGAGCCGGGCTGATTGGCTGGCGATATCTGTCGCCGTCGGCGATTCCACAAGCGCGAAAACACCGTCCGGTCGCCTCACGATCGGCCGGCAATGAGAATGTTGCACATCCGGACCGCGGCATCGACTTGAAACTTTCCGAACAATTTAACGCCGGCCGTAAATGGGCCGTTCTGATCGGCGTGGATGAATACCTTGATCCAGAGTTTCCTAAGCTCCGCTTCTGTGTGAACGATGCCAAACTCATGGCGACTCAGCTCAGCGAGCGCTGTGGTTACGATCCGGAACGCATCCTATTGATGACCGACGATCAAGAGAAACTGTATCAGCGGCCGCTGTTGATTAATCTAGAAGAGCAAGTTCGTGGCTGGCTATCGAAATGTGAACCAGCAGATACCGTACTGGTGTTCTTCGCTGGTCACGGTATGTTGGATCATGGAAATGGATATTTGGTGCCGCAAGACTGCCGCAAAAAAAATGCGGCGCTCTCCGCTTGGGCCACCGACGAGCTGCGCAAACTGCTGCATTCCTGTGCCGCCACCCAAAAAATTCTGATTCTCGACTGCTGTCACTCTGGCGGAAACGAGCGGTCGGCTGACGACGCAGCGGTTGGCCCTTCCAGCCAGGAGCTGGGCGAATCGTTCGCCCGCGCGAAGGGTCTGATCACGCTGGCCAGTTGCCAAACGGATGAAACGTCCAAGGAATGGGGCGCCAAGCACCATGGTCTATTCACGTATGTGTTGGCGCAAGGTTTGGCGGGAGCGGCCGATTTTGATCACAACGGGATCGTCGACAGCGATGAGATTTATCGCTACACAGTCGATCATGTGCCGCTGATGGCACAGTATGAACTGAATACCACGCGGCAAACGCCCGTCCGATTAATCGGCGAGGATGTGGTCGGAGTATTCGCGCTCTCGCACGTCTCGCCAAACGATGATGCTCATGGAAAATGAAAATAAATAAGTCGGTTCATTGTTACGTCTCCGAGGATATTTTGCGAATCTTGTGTTTCTGGCAATGCAAGATTCGTCTTCATCCGGGGATTTCCAACCAGCGCGTCAGCTGGGCGGATCTGGCAGTGGAATCGATTGGGCTTTTTACAGATGTTGCGCCGGTTTCGCGGTTGGCGCGAAGCCAATCCGCAAGTTATCGCTGCAACGGCGGCGACATGAAACCGCCCACGCCTGGAAGTGATTCCAGATCCTCGCCGCGCCAGCAGTGCGGAAATGTCTTCCCAAATCGACTCCAACGTATCGGCGGCGCAGCGGTAGCCTTTTATGTTAAATCGACTGATCCCTTCGAGCATGAGCAGCGCCGCCCAGAGGCGCAAGCGGTCGGCGGAGAGCATTTGTCTCAGCTCGCCTGAACTTATCGCGATTTCAGACGGCGAAACATTTCGCGGGTGATCGATTGCTTCACTTTCCCGATTTCTGCCCACGGGTCTTTTCTCAGGCGCTTTAGTCTTTCCGGCACATTGCGAATATTGAAAGCATCGGAAGTTAGTGTGTTTGACAATTCGTTCCACGAAATGGGCATGCTCACTGTGGCGCCGGCTTTCGTGCGCGTTGAGTATGGGGCAATCGCGGTCGCGCCCCGGTCGTTCCGCAGATAGTCGACGAAGATCTTGTTCTTGCGGGCCGCTTTGCTCATTTTGGCGATATAACGGTCTGGTGCGGCCGCCACCATCAAGTCCGCTACTGCACGGCAAAAATCCTTCGCCGTTTGCCAGTCGCTGCGCGGTGCAATCGGCACGACAATGTGCAGGCCTTTGCCACCCGTGGTTTTGACGAAGGCCACGAGTCCCAGTTCTTGAAGTAGTAAGCGAACTTCTTTGGCCGCCCGAACGATTTCCGGCCAAGCCACCGTTGGATCTGGGTCTAGATCAAAGACCAGACGGTCCGGTTGCTCGAAACGGTCCGCCTGCGAACCCCAGACATGAATTTCGAGCACGCCCATCTGGACAAGTGAAATGAGGCCTTCGACGTTCGTCACGGTTATGTGCTCTTCAATTTTTTGCTTTTCCTGCACTTGGAAACGTGGGAACACGTCTGAAGTTCCCGGCCCGGGATGCTTTTGAAAAAAGCACTTTTGTCCGCTGCCGGCTGGACAGCGAACCAGTGACAGGAGCCGATTTTTAATTTGCGGTAGCATCCACAGCGCAACTTGCTCGTAATAGTGAGCCAGATCCGCTTTGGTAATTCCGTCGCTAGGGTAAAGCACTTTATCCGGATGCGACAAAGACACGCCGGCGATTTCGGCAGTGGTGGAGGCAATCGCGGCTGGCTGAACCCCGGCCAAGTGACTTGAATTAGCGATTTGCTTAGATGCCGATGCAGCCTTGTTGGCTGATCTGACCACAGTTATTGAGATTGGGTCCTCTCGAACGACTTCCCGCGCCGGCTTGTCCTCGCGTAATCCTTGAAAGGATGGATGCCGAAGTTGGCGCTCATCGGTCCAGTTTGAAAACTCAACCTGTGCCACCAGCGCTGGTTTGAGCCATGTGACCCCGCGTGCTTGCCCGGTGTGCCCCGAGAGGTTTTTGAAGGGAGATTTCTCCTGAATCAGCGGCTCGAACGCTGCGCGTAGGGAGGCAAGGGTGCGCGCGTTAAAGCCAGTACCGACACGCCCCGCATACATGAGTTGATGCGCGCGATCGTGATAGCCAAGTAGCAGGGCACCAAAATGTTCTCGGCCACCGCTGGGCTTGGTAAATCCACCAACCACAAATTCTTCGCGGAAAGAGCACTTCGTTTTAAGCCAGTCGTAGCCTCTGCCGGGCACGTAAGGACGATCCAGTCGCTTCGACACAATGCCTTCCAATTTTAGTCGTGCGGCTTCGGCAAACAGCTCGGCCCCCTGCCCGACCAGATGCTCGCTGTATTTAAATACTGAGCCACTGTTTTGCGGGATCAGCTGTTCCAAGATCGCTTTGCGCTCCTTCAGCGGCGCCGCGCCGACGTCGTAGCCATTCAAAAAAATAAGGTCAAACGCATAAAACAGAAACCGTGCACTGCGAGAAGCCTTAAATGCATTTTGCATTAGCTGAAAACTGCTGCGGCCTTCGGCATCCAAAATCACGACTTCACCGTCAATCAGGGCATTCTTTATGGGCAGTTTTGCGGCTTCGAGGGCCAAGTCAGCAAATTTCATCGTCCAGTCTTTACCGTTCCGGCTGATGAAGCGTGTTTTTTCTCCCTGCTTAATCCGACAGAGCATTCGATAACCATCAAATTTAATCTCATGGCCCCACTGGTCTCCTGACGGCGGCTCGCTGACAAGTGTGGCTAATTGAAGTTTCGCATTTGTGGGCACTGAGCTTCGCTTGGTGCCAAATTGACGAAGAAACTTAGCCATGGCCTTCCGGTTGATTGCGCTGAGTTCGCGGGGCCGACCAGTTGCTGTTTTCGAGCCCCGCCCATTCGGGCCGGCCGCTGCACGTAGGGCCGAGTGTTTTTGATTCCGCGTTGCCCGTGTGATCCTCGTGGCGTGATTCCCGTTTTGCGGTATTTCGCCATTTCGTCCCCACACTCTGTCAGCTGAGACAGCAATCTCATCTAGGTCTCGGCCGGTGAGCACACTCCGCGGTTCGGCCGCAGCGAGATCTAGATCTGTTTGAGCGAACTCATCTCGTTCTTTGAATAGGAACCAATGTTTCTCGTCGTGAGGCTTCGTTTGCCCCCTTTGCGAACGAGCATCCAACGTCCTTTGAGCTTTTCGCCGTGCAGGACAAATTTAAGCGCGCCCACTCGAAATGCTTTTCGGGGGTCGTCGAGCGGCTCCCAGGTGCCGCGATCCCAGACAAGAACTGTTCCGCCTCCGTATTCGCCCCGCGGGATAATTCCTTCAAAGTCGCCATATTCAAGTGGATGATCTTCGACATGCATCGCCAGGCGTTTTTGCGACGGGTCAAGGGATGGGCCTTTCGGGACCGCCCAGCTGAGAAGGACGCCATCCAGTTCCAAGCGGAAGTCATAGTGCAAATGCGAAGCGGCGTGTTTTTGGATCACAAACTTCAATTCGTCGCGCTTGGTAACACGACCGCCGCGGGGTTCGCGGGTGACCTTGAAATTCCGCTTCCGACGATATTCAGAAAGTTTCATCGATGATCTGGCTGCCATGTGAACTGGTGCCAAGCGGGAATGCAAGCAAAGCTCGCGCCATGAAGCAGCACAGTTTGCTTTCTTCTACTGCCGTCGGTTTTAGCGTTTGCGTGCTCCGGAAATCGAGCCGACCTCCGACCGGCTGCTTTGGCGCCGACAGCAGCCCAATCCGGGAGGGTAACATTTGGCTGGTTTTCTGTTGGGATGTTTCATGCAGACGATCACTACTCAGGATTCATGAGTTTGCGGAGATTCAGATCCGTGGATGTAGTAACATCGGCCTTGAGAACGTTCTCAATCTGCGATAAGGCGGCATCATTTTCAGCGATGCTGTTCGCCGCGACACAGTCGCGCGGCACGATCACATGTAAATCACGCAGGTAGGCATCGTTGGCCGTGAACAAAACACAAATGTTTGTGGCAAAACCAGTCAAGACTGCGGTCTGAACTCCTAAATCATCCAAGAGAATGTCGAGGGCTGTGCAATAAAACCCTGAGTGTTTGGGTTTCAACACGAAGTAGTCCTCGGGATCGGGCTTTAAGAGTTCCACAACAATTCGCCCTCTGGAACGCGACTCAAGACAATGCTGGATCTGGCAAGTGAAATCAGAACGCCAGCGGCCGAAATTATCATTCGCGTAGATGACCGGTACTTGTGCTTCTTTAGCCCGAGCCTTCAAATCACGAATCCGATATGCCGCAGGAATCGCGTATTCCAGTAACTGCCCTGCCTCTGGAAAGTTAAAGTCATTAATTACATCGATCAATATTAGTGCCGTAGCGGCTTTCGGAATTTCGGTGCCATGTAAATGGGTAGGCATAGAGAACAACAATCGTGCGCGTTTTTGTCCGCTTTGAGTGCCTGTAACTCGTTTGTGCGGCACGATGGTATGAAGCATTCTCGATTGCGGTAGAATGTGCCCCTCCGATCCGATTGTCCGCAAATATCGGGGCGGTCACAGCGTCGGCAACTGCGGTCGCGATCGTCGTCCGACCATATCCGACATTCGAAGCCCCGCTCGTCCGGACTCAATCCTTTGGTCTTTTGGTTACCTGATTGACGGTTTGACAACCACTGAAAATGCTTTCGAATGCGATTTGTCCGCGCCAATCCTCTTCGTCGGTCTCGGCTGGAGTTTTGGCATATCGATTGCCTTGAAGTTTTTAATGTCCTGAGTTTCACGGAGGCTAAGACTCAGTGTTGTGCATCCAACTTTTAGGGAGCCTCATCATGAACACCAGAACATGGACACCCGTCACGGGATCCGCCGCCGTTCTCCTGCTAGGTGGGATTTGCGGCTGTCAGCCGTCCGTCGTCTCGCAGCAAAAAGAACAAGTTGATCGAGCCGCACAATCGCAAACACGAGCTATCGAGCAGGAAGCGGCTGATCGCAAGGAAGCCGTGAAGGAATCGGCCGAATCGCGGAAAGCTGCGATTGACCGACAGGCAATCACGCATCAGCAGACGAACACTGCGCAGGCGGAGGCAGATCGTCAACGCGCCGATGAACTACAGCGCGAAGCCAGTCGATTAAAGAAAGAAGCTGAGCGAGCAGACGATCGCGCGAAGGAACGACTTCCGGGACAGTGAGGGGTTTGCCTCGTTCTGCGAGCCGTTAGCTTTTTACATAGGCAATTCGCCGAGTAGAGATGCCGAACTAGGGTTTTTGCATTTTCCTATTTTTGTGAACGGGATATATATTGAACGCTGCACACCGGGCTCGTTGCCGATGGGTTTTGCCGAGGATTAGCAGAAGGCAATTCAAATTCCTGATCAGGAGGGACTTAAATGAGCATGGGAAATCTTGGCGGGGGTGGTTTCTTCGGTTCAGGAGGGGCCGGCCCGAGGGGCCCTTATGGTGCATGGCCGGGGTGTGGCTGTAGCAGTTTCTTTATGATCTTGGCTGGGATACTTCTCGTCATGGGTGGCTGTTTCCGCATGTTCGGGCATTAAGGCGGTGAACTGTGACTGCTTGGGAATTTTCGCAGCCGATTCTGGCCGCTTCCTTCGCGATGTAGCCAACTAATTCAAATATTGGGGAATTACAATGCGAGCACTTTGCGGAGCGATCATCACTGCCGGAGCCCTGATTGGTTTAGGCCTCACGGCCATTGGCATCGGGCTCCGCTACCAACAGTACCCGTATCGTGATCAACACGGTGATGCCCAATGGGTACTATTCCAGCACTTGGACACCCCCTTGATGATTAGCTTGGTTGTTTTATTGATCAGCTTGTTGATAGGGCTGGGGGTCGCCTTTCTCGGTCTTGCATACCACCATCACCGGCGCCACCACGAATTTCTGCGGGACACGGCCATGAGTGCTGGTGAAAAGCGAGTTCCAATCTGAGCCGGTGCTCATTGAACAAAACCCGCCAACGCCAAAACATTCGCGCGCCTGACGAATACATCGCTGCCGACTGTTCCGCTGGGACGGTTTTGATTTGCTGGACCTCGAAAGGCCGTGGAGCAACTATTACAGGAGGGCTCCGTGCAGGATGACCTTGGCGACCGAAAAGTAAATAATCAGCCCGGTGACGTCGACGAGCGTCGCCACGAACGGCGCTGACGACGTGGCAGGGTCGAGGCCGATCCGTTTGAGGACGAACGGCAGCATCGCTCCAGCCATGCTGCCCCACAGAACGATGCCCACCAACGATAATCCGACGGTCGCTGCGACACGAACCCAGTACGGGCCGTAATCATACCAGCCAAGCCATTGCCAAATACAAATCCGGACGACGCCGACCGAGCCGAGGATCAGCCCCAGCGACAGGCCCGAGACAAGTTCGCGCCGCAGAACTGGCCGCCATTGCTTTAGCCGCACTTCACCCAGTGCGAGCGCGAATCAACAGTGACGTCGCTTGCGAGCCGGAATTTCCGCCGCTGGAGATAATCAGCGGAACAAAAAGGGCGAGGACGACGGCGCGCGATCTCGTCTTCGAAGTGACCCATCGCGGTAGCGGTTAGCATTTCCCCGAGGAACAGAAGGACGAGCCAGCTCGCGCGCTTTTTCACAAGCAGTTGCCACGGGGACGCCATGTAGGGTTCATCCAGTGCTCCCGCCTCAACGGCACCCATTCGCAGCACGGTGTCGGTCTGTTCTTCGACGAGCGAGTCGATCGCATCGTCGACCGTCACGAAACCCACCACCCGACCGTCCTGCTCGAGGACCGGCACGGCCAGCAGATTGTATTTGCTGATTTTCTGAACGGCATTCTTGCGGGGTTCAAGCGCTCCGACCGTCACGGGGTTCGAACGCATGACCTCGCTGACCGGCCGGGCGGCATTGGCCACGACTAGATCGCGCAGTGAAACCGCGCCGAGCAAGCGATCGGTTCTCGGCTCGACGACGTAACAGGCATAGATGGATTCGCGGTGGCGCACAACCTCGCGAATTCGCTCCAGGGCTTGGCTTACGGTCATCGTCGGCACGAGGCGCACAAACTCGGTCGTCATCATTTCGCCCGCGGTGTGCGGCGGATATTTGAGCTGGTCCTCGACTTCCTGGCGTGCGGACGAGTTCAAAAGGGGCAGCAGCAGCCGCCGACCGTGATCACACATTTCGCGCACGGCAGCAGTCCGTTCGTCCGACGCCATACCATCCAAAATCTTCGCGGCCAATTCCGGCGGTAACTGTTCCAATAGCGCGCCGCGGCGGTATAGCGTCGGCTGGTTGCAAACTTCGATCGCCCGCTGCAGTGGTATTAGCGTCAGTACCTCGGCAGCCTCCTCCAATGACGGGACCGCATTGAGCACCTCGACCGCGTCAGGCACGCGCAGTGCGGCCAGCATCGTGCGAATTGTCTCATGATCCTCGTCCCGATGCCGGTGGATCGTCGCTGCCATTTGTTCGATGTCTTTCATAGCGGCTCCGAAGGTGTCGTCGCGGTAAGCCTGTTCTTTTGGTCGACCAATTTTTTTGGTTTTGCGGCGTTGCCAAGATACGACATGACTCGCCCTCAAGTCACGGCCGTTCGGCAAAGCCGACCCAAGACTCGTGAAGGCAGAATCGAAACGCGAGTGATGATTCAAGCGGACGAAAAAGCAATGATCACATTCACTACCTCGAAAACAGCCGACGGGGAGCCCAGTCGGAAGCGGGCGATGGGATGCTGCCCTCGGCCCATTCTCGATTTCCGGGGGTGGGCTACGACGGTGTTCGTGGTGACGATCATTTTGGTTTGGATGTGGATCGGCAACCTGGCCAATCATCTGTGCGGGATGAATGCCGTTCCAGCACACGCAGACGTTCTCGTAAGCGGCGGAACGAAATGTAACGAGCCGCAGCCACAATGGTGCCGCGGCAAGGATCTAGATGCGTCGGCTACGAAGGGGGAAATGGAAAGGGGGAATTTTACTTCATTTGGAAAACCAGAATGTCCCAATACTGTTCGCCACGACATTTGCCCATCGAAGTTTGAAATTGATTTTGTTGCCGATTGAAACTGGACTGGCGCGCATGGCTGGACGCAAACGCGACACGCTGCGGAAACAAGACCTCATCGGGCTGAAGTATTTCCCCAAGCTGCGCCCCTGCTTAGGCGGCTGCATGCGGACGGCTGTGCACGGGATAAGGCCGGCAAGTGCCGGCTGCATTACGATCAGTACTGCCTATTGATCTTGCTGTAGTTCTTCAATCCGACCGTCCGCCTCGAATCCAAGCCAATAAAAAAACCGACGTGGTTGAACACCCTGAGGTGATTGACCACGCCGGTTTACTCGTTAATGAGCCTCCCGGCGCCACCGGGCTGCCCTTCATTTAGTCTTCCGACAATCTTGAGCTTCAGTCTACAGCTTGCGATGCAGAACGCAAGTGAGAACGTGCTCGCACGCTGCGATTTGGGCGGTGGTTGGAATCCACTTCAGGCGATGCAACTCTTAGAGCAGTTGTACTTCGTTTTCGTAAGGGAGCGCTAGCAAGCGAGGTGTCAGCACGCGAAACACCCACCCTGGCAGCGGCAGCGAGCGAGCAAGTTCAGCCGCTGCCTGGGCGAGTAGAGATTGAATGGATTGAGCCAGTGTACTGCTGGCGACTGAGCAACACGTCGGCGTCGGCCAGCGCTTGTGCGTAACGCCCATGCAATTGTCCGTGGTGTTGCTCGGCTAGTTCGCGCGCTGCGGCCAAGGCCTTACGCAGTTCTGCGAAATCGCCGGTTCCTGATATTCATCGAATCCACACTTGCAACAATGCCAGAAGGCGCGGTAATTGTCGCCGAGGCGATACACCATCACGTGGTACCCAATGCGATCCAGCAAAAACGAACGTCCTACGGTATAAATCCCGTCGTAGCTCATGTTCCACCACTTCCTGCAAATAGAAAGCAGCCAACAAAAAAAACCGACGTGACCGGTCGCCCTCTGGGCGATCAATCGCGTCGGTTTACTTTTTAACGAGCCCCTCGGCGCGGGCCGAGTTGCACTTTAGCTAGTCATCCGATAAATGCCTCCTAAACATAGCGCATCGATGGATTCACGCAATACTCCCTTTGGCGGTTCCTTGCCAACCAGCGTAAGGGACGAAACGGCAAAACCTGATCTTGCCCCGGGCAAAGATTGGGGTGGGAGATATGGAGATCGTGAGGGTGACTGAGGTACCGCGATTACGTGGAACAAGCTGTTTGCTCCTTGCGAGCGTTATATCTGCTTTTGATATTCAGCGCGGCCAAAGCCGAGAATTGGGCAAAACACAATTCCCATGAAGCACAGCCCCCAGCCAAAGGCAGCACTCTTGCCAAATCGTTTGGCTACGTCGCGCGCAACCAACAGATGGAGAACGACATTAATCACCGGAATCATATACAGCAGGATGCACCACCAGCGCTCCCCGGCGATCCGCAGCCAAACGATGAGATTGTAAATCGGAATCAGGCTCGCCCAGCCCGGTTCACCCGCCTTCTCGAAGACTCTCCACGTGCCCGCGGCAGCAAGGATGAGTATCCCGATGGACATTAACTCGATGACGAGGCTGCCGATTCCGGCACCATGCGCTGGCCCGGCAAACCCGCCGAACGCAGCTGGGATCAGTCGGTTTATCGCCTGCAACATTCGCGCACCAACCCTTTCGCAGTTCAACAAACATTGAAGGATTCAGCGACCAATTGGTTCGCCACTTCAGATGCGAGCGCAAAACGAAAAGGATTGTTACCGACCAGAGGCGAGCCGAGTGGCAACTATGCCGCCGTGCGAGTCGCGCGCTGTTCGAGTGGCTGTGATTCGGATTTGGCGCAATGCAATTGACGAGAAAGCTTGCTGCCAACTCAGTAAAAGCAAGGTGGGCGCGCTAGGTCGCCTTCGCGCAAATAGCGCACTTATGCCCCAGAATCGAGCGACGAGCGCGAGGCCGAACTCCGGCGGATGATTCAAGCGCAATTGGGCCGCGAGCAGCTGCGCGACCACTGCTTGCACGAGCGACGTCCCCGGGGGCAGCGTTTCCCCCAGCTGCAAGCCGAGCAGGTTCTTCAAATGTTTTTGGGTCTTGTTCCCAGTTCCCGCTGATGGGTAGTTGCCCGACCCCATGGCTCGCGTTCGCCAGTTGCGCTCCAGGCTGCGTAGTTGAAGGCACTTTTGACCAGGTCGGATTTGCAATCCATTGCGATCCATTGCAAACCATTGCGTCCGATGATCATCGTGAACACGTCGTTGACCGGCTGACTTCGGAGTCGAACAGCGAGCACCGCCGCAATCGCGTCAGGAGCGCGCAGGAGGCACGCGAGCGAGTTGCCTTGATTAATCACAGGTCCGGTGGCAACGTACGTCGCCAGGTCTACTGCGGAGATCGTAGCGCAGCTAGCAGGATCGTGAGAGCTATTCCCAGGATTACCTGCATGAACCCCTGTCCAGGCAACGTTTGCAAACCTTTTCAAAACATTGCAAACCAGTGCAATCTGATGCAACCCTTCGCAGCCGGTGTGCTGCCGCTGCAAAGAACAATTACTCGTGACGACGACGGACGATCATGGTCCCTGCGCCGATGATCAAAAGACCGAGCGATGCGGGCTCCGGCACCGCCGTTCCCGATCCGCCGCCTTGGCTGGCCACGAGATCGAGCAGCCCTTCGATGTCGCGATTTGTGACGGTACTGGAACTATCGAAATCGCCGATCGTGGTCAGTAGCGCATCCGTCAGCGAGTGAGCTGATTTGTACGCGTTTAAGTCGGTCAATGCTTGCAGCATGGCCGGAATGTCAGCGGCCGTGAGTTGTCCATCGCGATTGAAATCGCCGCGCACCGTCGGACCGCTGACCGCCAAAGCTCCGGTGGTGTACAACTGCGATGTGTCCCAGGCGAGCGGCGCGGCGAGTGTAGGAAGCACAAGCGTCGAGAATGTGCCGCTCAGCGTGCCCCAATCCAGTACGTCGAACGAATTGCCGATGGTCGGCGTGAATCCGCCGGTCAAAGAAACCTGGAGTGTTCCTCCCAACGTGACGGCACCCGTGACCGTTAATCGGTCGAATTGAGTGCCGGGCGTGGTTCCGGACAGCTCGATCTGCAGTTTTCCCGCCGCGGTCTGGGTGTAACTGCCGCTGACATGCAGCGCGCCCACGGTCGATCCAGGGGCGACAACGCCGCCGTTGGAGACTGCGCCGGAAATCGTGCCGTCGCCGTTGAGCGTGCCCTTCGCACCGATCGAGAAAGGGCCGCCGCAACTCACAAGACCACCGTTGCGCACCGTGAGCGTGGCGACACCGCCGTTGACTCCCAAGTTGAGGCCGCCGGTGGCGACCCAGGTCGATCCGCTGCCATCGATCGTGGCCGTGCCACCGACGTATTGATTGTCTCCGACGTTGGCAATGCCGGCGCTACTCACGGAGCCGCCGCCGATGATGTTCAGCGCGCCAAAACCGTGAATGTAGAGATCGCCGCCGCAGGTCCACTTCGAGCCGGCGCCGTCGACAGTGACAATTCCGAGCCCCGTAACTGCAATGTCGCTGCGAGAGGAGTTGCTTACTTGAGCGCCATCCGAGATGTAGAGACTTCCGGAACCGACTTCCAAATAATCGGTATTGGTCCACTTCGAGCCGGCGCCATCGACGGTGACCGCGCCGGTGCCGGGAATGGTGAGGTTGCTCAGGGGGTCGTCGCCGATGACTCCCTCGGCGGCGTTGACCTGCCCGCCCCCGGTAATCCGCAGCAGCCCGGCGCCGGCCGAGCCAACCGATAGTACGCTGGTGGTCCAAGTCGAGCCGGCGCCATCGACGGTTGCTGCGCCGCTAGCGACGTCCCCCGCGAAGCCGTAGCCAATATAGCCAATGGGACTGCTCACCTGCCCGCCGCTGGAGATGTTCAGCACATCGTTGGAAAAACGGTCTTGGAATCCGACGTACAACCTGTCGCCAACCGCCAACATCGAACCGGCGCCATTGACCGCGACCACGCCACCTCCGTTGATGCTTTGGAATCCCAAAATGCAATCGAAGTTGACGTTCACGTGCGCGGCATTGCTGACGTTCAGCGCCCCGTGACCATGATCTCCGACGACGAGCGAAGAGGTAGAACCTGTCACGTTGAACGTGCCGCCGTTGACATTCAGCGTGCCGGTAGCGCCGCTGTTGAAGCCGATGCTCGCCGCCGTGCAGGAAACAGCAAACGAGGTGTTCAGAGTGGCTGCATCGAGGGAATTCTGGCCCACAATCACTCCGGGATTTGTATCGGTGATGTCGGTGTTGGTGGCCGTGAGGCTGGGCGCATTGGATTGGAGGTTGTTCCTAACAAAAGTGACGCTGTTTGTGCCCGACACAATCAGTTGGTTGCACTGATACTGAGGCGGCGGAAAACCGGGGGGCGCGCCGTTGTACGTTACGGTATAGCTCACGCTGCCGCGGCTGAACGCCGCGATTTTCGTGCTGTCGGGGACGCCGTTGTCCCAATTGCTGGCGACGCTGAAATTGCCGCTGCTATTGGTGTTCCAATCGGTAGTGACGGCATGGGCCGCTGACGCGCCACAGATCGCGATCGCCGCCCAGGCAATGGCCAAACTGCCCAACCTCAACCGTAGCATTCGGAAAAAATTGCGTCGCATCGATTCACCTCGCGCAATGCCCTGCGATCCCCTCCCATTTGCGTACGAAGTTTACCAAACAGGCCGTGTCGCTGCATACGTGTGGCCGCAGATGATGACTCCCTCGGCGTCAATCACGATCGGCTGGCGGAAGCCGAATTCACGGATGGATATCGCCACCGCCGCGACAGCATCGTCGTTGAGCCGCGGATTATTGGCGTAGGGCTTGATTGAGGAGAGCTTCCGCTACTCGATTTTCATAGGGAGTTCCGACACGTTGGGTTACGTGTTGGTAACTCCGAGAGGCGGAGTGCGGCCCCGGAAAGACCAGGGCGGCGAGCAGGCGGACCAGAGACGCGCCTGCCACTGACGAGCTAATTCTACGGAATTAAGTGAAATCTGGGTATTCGGGACCGCACGCCAAATTCTTGCATTCAATTGTCTCATCGATAGACTCAGGGTTTGCAACCTTGACGGGGGGGCGTGGTCCAATGAATTGGAGTCGCCATGAATCCGCGATATATCGTCGTCTCCTTTATGACCGCTCTCTTTTGTTTTTCGGGTATGTCACGTGGTGCAGTGTATACAAACATGGGCGACTTTGACGCTGCCTTTCCTTCTCTGACCATTTACAATTTTGAGGGCATTGCCCCAGCCGGTGGCTACGTCCTACCCGCGCCCGCATTCCCCGGAGTGACGATCACCGGTCAGGCATTTGGTGTTGGGCCTGGAGATCCTGGCCTGGTCGCAGTTGCGGACAGCGGCAATACCCAATGGGCGCAACCGGGATTTTCCACGCCGACCGACGTTCTCTTCTTAAACGGTCTGAGCGCCTGGAAAATGATGCTGGTCTTCAACGCCAAAGAAGTGGCTGTAGGTTTCGATGTGAACATCGGTTTCGCGGACAACTAGCAAGCCACGATTCAGGCCTTCGACGCATCGGGCCAACTTTTAGCCTCATCCACGACCGTGACATCCAATGCGTTTAATACCTTTGTTGGATTCGCAAACATCGGTGAGATTCATGAAGTGGACGTCAGTGCAACTCAACAAGATCGGGGCAACTTTGTGATGATTGATAACTTGAGCTTTACCGCCGCGCCGGAACCGCTGTCTCTGACGATTTGGGTTTTGTTGATACTTTGCGCGATCCGGTACTCACAGGTCGCGCGGAATTCTAAGACCGTGGCAGTTTCATGCCGCCGATTGTAGCCGATCAGCGGGGCAGATTGAATTTTGAACTTAACGGCGATGAATTCTGATTGGAATCGCATCTATGACGAAGCCTACCGACAGGCCATCGCACGATCCGATCGCCACTAATCCGCATGCGTCTCCGCTTCAGCATCCATTCAATTACCCACAAGTTTATTCCTCAATTCAAAGCCCAAGTGGATGTCTGTGAGTCGCGTTAGTCCGCGCCACAGCACGATGTTTCCGGGTGGTGGATCCTTCCCGCGCCAGGTAGCCGCCAAGTTTGGCGACCACAGTAAGGTAATGGTTGATCGTCCGCCTCCTGGGCGATTTCGTGATTCCCGCGATTCGATCCAGAAGTTTAATCTCGATCTTCGTGAAGGCGACTTCGGCCGAGGCCTCCGGTGTCACACGGTTGACCATCGTGAGCCAGAAGACCCGCCAACCGATGATACAGAAGACCGCCATGAGATTCGTTAGTCGCTCGGCAGTACGAAGCTTAGATTTCTCGGCTTGGCACCCCGACTTCAGCACCTTATGAAAGGTTTCGATCTTCCAGCTCTGTGCATACCATTCCAGCTTCTCAATCGCCGCAGAAAGATCGTCCACAGGCAGGTTCGTAAGCAGCTTCCAGTGGATGGGATCTCTCCCCTGCGATGTGCCACGCTCGTGAGCATGGATGACCGTCAGCGAGAGCGTCGGGTAGCGCTGGTGCTTGCCGATCGGCGGATGCACCGTCATCCGACAAAAACGCAAGTGCACTGGAACCGTGGAGAGGTGCCCTTGGTGATCCCTGATTTCAATCTCGTGAGTGCCCCGGATGGGCTCCCGTGCCATCTTTTTGGAAATCGTCGTGCCGCCACTGCCGGCGAGCCGGTCCACGCACGTCCGAACCAGGAAATGGGTCCCCTCCTCTTGCGCCGCACAGAACAATTCGAAGATGTCACTCTCACGGTCGCCGAGATGCACGCACCGCGACGGATCGGCCAACTGCTGCGTGGATTGCTGCATGTTCTCCAACCAGCGGAGGCTCTCCTTCTGTTCGATCGGGATGCGGGTGGTTTTTATTTTCTTCTTGAGCGCATTGGTCCCCTTGAACTTCTTACGGGTCCAAAACTTGATGGCCGCCAGCCCCAGCGGTATCCCTTGGGGTGTCAACACCAGACTGGAGTGCATGAGCAACCCACAGACGGTGTAGGGCTTGCGCTGATGAAACGAGATCAAGTGCGTCTGACCGATCGCCTCGGGCTTTTCACGCTGGAAGGTGAACTCGGTCGTATCGTGTAAGACCAGAATCGAGCCTTGGGTTTTAGCAAACCGAGCCTTGGTGGCGGCAAAGTGACCTGCCAGGATGATCTGCTCATCGACTCGGGCATTGCTAAAAAATCGATAAGCGGCCTTCGTCGCCCCCCAGTCTTGGCACGCCGTCGGAACGGTATGGCCGATCCTCCGTCCCAGCTCGCCCAGTAACTTGCCCAGACGCGATTTCAATCGTTGGTCGGGGAACTCGCCTCCATCCACCTCGTGCTCCACCCAGACATCCATGTCGGTGGTCTCCCTTACAACAAACGTCGCCTCACCGCCGCAGCGCCACGACCGACTTTAATCTGGACCCGCAGATGAGTATACGGGAAACTTTGTGGGTAATTTGATGTTCACCATCCGCGATTTGCTCTGGATCACGCTTCTCATAGCAATTCCACTCGCAGTCTGGTTTATAAGAAGCCGCCAATTCAAATGGCTTGAATGACCTGCCGCCCGGCTGTCCCATCTTCCCCACACTTATTCACAGTCCACTATAATATGCGTCTCCGCTTCACCATTCGCGATTTGCTTTGGCTGGCTGTGGTGGTGATCGCAGTAGTGAATTGTCGTTCTTGCCCATCAGTTCGCAGGGCTGATCGATTGCAATCTGGGGCAAGCTCCGCTTGAGAGGTGTCGTATGACCGTCGGCGATCGACAAGTGTCGCTGGATTCCAATCGGGTGAGCCGTCGACGTTGGTTGCAATGGGCCGCGGCCGCAGCGGGAGTGGGCTGTCTACCGGATGGTCTGCGCGCGCAGTCCCAACCGAAGCAGTCCGTGTTGCCAGCAACGCCTGGGTTGGATCAGGCTCGGTCGCAGGACTGGCTGGCCCGCTGGGAAAAATACATTCTCGCGGATGCACGCCATCGCTACTGCGATCAGGAAATGGGGGAAGAGCTCGGCTGGCTGGTCAGTCCGTTCTTGAACGGTTTCTACTACGGTTACTTGGCGACGAACGACACACAGTGGATCGAGCGGCTCGTCGACTGGTCGGATGCCTGGATCAAGCGCAGTGTGCAGGAGCCGGACAGGTTTGTCGGCTGGCCCAAGGACGACGGCGCCAGCACGGATGTAGTCCCTGGCCTCTATACCGACAATCTCTTGGGCGAGGCGATGGCGCTGCGGCCCCTAATCCTCATGGCCGACCTGATCCAAAAGACGTCGCAGCTAAGAGCTCGCTTTGGCGACCGCGCCGCAGCTTATCTGGAACTCGCCGAACAGGTCTTTACCAAATGGGACCGTCGCGGCTGCTGGCGCGAGATCGCCACGGGTGGCGTGTGGGTCGTGCCGACTTTTGGCATCGACAAGCAGACCCATCAGTGGACCGCCGGTTACGAGCGTCGCGCGACGGACGGCTTTACGCTGCCGGCCAACAAGCAGAATGCCATTGCGTTGTGGCTGCTGGCGCTAGGGCACGTGACCTCGAAGCCGATCTATCGGCAACGCGCCGAGCAGTGGTGGAAAACAATGAAATCACGAATTCACTCCAGAGACGATAAGTACGCCGTCTGGAACTATTGGGACCCGGCCGGCCCCTGGGACTACAAACCCGATGGCAGTCCCAAGCACTGGATCGGCGTGCATCCCAATGGCGGTTATTATGCGATCGACGTCGAGGGAATCGCGGTCGCCCATGAACATGGCTTGGTCTTCAATCAGACTGACATCGAGCGTCTGGTGGCCACGAATCGCGATTTCATGTGGGATCAGCACGTGGTGGGGGCGCATTTTAAGCGGATCGACGGCGAGGCCCCCGATTCGCGTTGGAAAGACAGTCCCGGGGTGTTGTGGTCGGCCTTAGTTCGCTATGACCCAACCTTGCGGCAGATCTTCGAAGCGAATCATCGTCCGGACAGCTGGGGCGGCTTGGCGGCCACGCCAAAATACATCTACGAATGCCGCGCCGTTCGGTAGCTGGCAACTTGCCCCGCCGGGTTGAGGTGCGGCGGTTTTCGCAACGGGTTTTTGTTACGCATCGTCAAGCTTCGATCCATCTCAACCGACATAACTGATATAACCCGCTGCACTTCCATGACATGGACGTCCGCCGAATCGTCTTCGGTGCCGGAAGCTGCTGCGCGTTTTTTTGTTGCGCTCATTGATTCCCTCGCTTAGTCCGCCACTGTGTTGCCTCAACCGTTTCCAACAAAAGTGTTCACATTCCGCGTAGACTGAGCCGACTTTAACGATAGGCTGACCTGTACCTGCCCGCCGCGTGTGACACCAATCCATCAAAAAAAAAATCGAATGTCGTTCTTACCCATCAGTTCGCAGCTGATCGATGCAATCTGGCAAGCTCCGCTGAGAGTGTCGTATACGTCGCATCACAAGTCGCTAATCCATCTAGGTCGACGTTGGTTGCAATGCCGCCCGCAGCGGGAGTGGGCTGTCTACCGGATGGTCTGCGCACAGTCCCAACCGAAGCAGTCCGTGTTGCCAGCAACGCCTGGGTTGGATCAGGCTCGGACGCTGGACTGGCTGGCCCGCTGGGAAAAATACATTCTCGCGGATGCACGCCATCGCTACTGCGATCAGGAAATGGCCGAAGAGCTCGGCTGGCTGGTCAGTCCGTTCTTGAACGGTTTCTACTACGGTTACTTGGCGACGAACGACACACAGTGGATCGAGCGGCTCGTCGACTGGTCGGATGCCTGGATCAAGCGCAGCGTGCAGGAGCCGGACAGGTTTGTCGGCTGGCCCAAGGACGACGGCGCCAGCACGGATGTAATCCCTGGCCTCTATACCGACAATCTCTTGGGCGAGGCGATGGCGCTGCGGCCCCTAATCCTCATGGCCGACCTGATCCAAAAGACGCCGCAGCTCAGAGCTCGCTTTGGCGACCGCGCCGCAGCTTATCTGGAACTCGCCGAACAGGTCTTTACCAAATGGGACCGTCGCGGCTGCTGGCGCGAGATCGCCACGGGTGGCGTGTGGGTCGTGCCGACTTTTGGCATCGACAAGCAGACCCATCAGTGGACCGCCGGTTACGAGCGTCGCGCGACGGACGGCTTTACGCTGCCGGCCAACAAGCAGAATGCCATTGCGTTGTGGCTGCTGGCGCTAGGGCACGTGACCTCGAAGCCGATCTATCGGCAACGCGTCGAGCAGTGGTGGAAAACAATGAAATCACGAATTCACTCCAGAGACGATAAGTACGCCGCCTGGAACTATTGGGACCCCGCCGGCCCCTGGGACTACAAACCCGATGGCAGTCCCAAGCACTGGATCGGCGTGCATCCCAACGGCGGTTATTATGCGATCGACGTCGAGGGAATCGCGGTCGCCCATGAACATGGCTTGGTCTTCAATCAGACTGACATCGAGCGTCTGGTGGCCACGAATCGCGATTTCATGTGGGATCAGCACGTGGTGGGGGCGCATTTTAAGCGAATCGACGGCGAGGCCCCCGATTCGCGTTGGAAAGACAGTCCCGGGGTGTTGTGGTCGGCCTTAGTTCGCTATGACCCAACCTTGCGGCAAATCTTCGAAGCGAATCATCGTCCGGACAGCTGGGGCGGCTTGGCGGCCACGCCAAAATACATCTACGAATGCCGCGCCGTTCGGTAGCTGGCAACTTGCCCCGCCGGGTTGAGGTGCGGCAGTTTTGCGCGACGGGTTTTTGTTGCGCATTGTCAAGTTTCGATCCATCTCAACCGACATAACTGATATAACCCGCTGCGCTTCCATGACATGGACGTCCGCCGAATCGTCTTCGGTGCCGGAAGCTGCTGCGGGTTTTTTTGTTGCGCTCATTGATTCCCTCGCTTAGTCCGCGCCTGTGTTGCCTCAACCGTTTCCAACAAAAGTGTTCACATTCCGCGTAGACTGAGCCGACTTTAACGATAGGCTGACCTGTACCTGCCCGCCGCGTGTGACACCAATCCATCATCGCGGCGGGCTTTTTTGGTGGTCAGCCCACAAATGACTGGCGCGGCCGCCTGCCGCCGGTCGAGCCAAATCGCTTGGGTCAAGAGTGCCACAGCTCCCATGCCACTATAGAAAAACGAGAACGAGACGATCACGTGCGGCACTAGGTTATTCATCGGAATAATGCCGACCAGGGCGCACGAGATCCCTGACCAGATGCCGAGTACCATGCCGGCCCAGGCCGATTTGCTGCCTAAGTGCATCCCCAACCCCAGCATGAATCCGCTCACGATCGCTCCGCTGGCAATCAGTGTCGCATTAAAGAGCCTCGCCCGTGACGACGTCCCGACTTCGCCCAGCTCTGAAATGAAGTGATCGCGGATCGAGAATGGTTCGTTCGTTCGCCCTAAATACGCCAGAGCCGACAGTCCTGTGCCCGCCAGGAGTACAACTGGAGCCAGCAGACCACAAACAATCGCTGCAGCGCGCCAGTTCATGCTATGAAGTCTCTGATTAGAATCTGACTGATCAAATCCATAACCTTCTTCGCCGAAATCGAATGTTCGCGGAACTTAATTGCGTCACCGTCCGCCCTCGCGACCTGGAATACCACTGGCGATGGCGTGGGCGTGGGTAAAATCAGAGCGATGAACTGTAAGCTCGGTCCAATTGCGGATTCGGATTGCCTGACAGCCGCAGATTGTCGATTCGAGTAGTTTTACTCGAGGAGGAGTCAAAGTGCATTATCTTTATGCTTCCAAACCCGGAGTTGACCGAAAGCTCGTGGCGACGTTTGACTCCGAACAGCAGCTACGTGCATATGTTCGCTGGGCAACACTACAGCAGAACGTCGATGGATCTTCGAAGTTCGAGCAAGGCAGTCCGCTTGTCGGTTACAGTCACTGGGAACATAGCCCCGCGCCGCTGGCGCCCGATGAACCTGCCGACCTGCCACATAATCCCTCGCCGAGCATGCTCTGAATGATTTCCACGGAGCGGGCGAGGCGGTCATCTATTTTAGGCGGCGGACTGCGACCGCCGCGCGGAAAATGCCGATTGTCTAGCCGTTCCCAAAGCTGAAGCTTGGGTCAATAACCTGGCCACTCGGCCACTCGACGAGTACTCGGCACTTTGATTGAAGACATCGGTTTAGAGACACCGTGATCCGAAAATCCATCGGTGTGAGAAAGAGACTAAAAAGTACTTCAGAATTGATTGGTGTAGGATCGTCTACTCAGGTGCAATGTAGCGCTTGATCCAAAGTCGTCATGGCGAGATGGTCGCCTCCGTCGGTTTTGGTCGCGCCAGGTCTCTCCCCGTTTGTAGCGGTTGGCCCGATCAACGACCACCGCGTCTTTGCTCAGCTTGATCACCTTGTCGAGCGCCGGATCGAATTCGCCCTTATGGGGTTCGCGCAGTTCGCGGTGGTGGGCCAGTTCAACAATTGTTTCGCAAGCCAGTTGCACGAACTCCGGCTGTTCCAAATACGGCAGCACATATCTGAGGCTTTCGATCGAATATGAAGTGCGGCAGCGATTGACCACGAGGGCCCGTTCTTCAGCGGTTTTAGCGGCTGCCATTGCTTGCTTCATCCGCGCGAGCCGCTCCAGATCGGTTCGATTGTCTCGCGTGCTTCCGATGCGGACGAAGGCTTGGAAGATTATCGCCCGATGCGCGGGGCTGTCGGCCTTCGCCGCCGCCTCGAGCAACTCGTCCAACACGGTCGAGTCGGGCCAGTTGCACAATGCTCGTAAACCGGCTTCGCGGCGAGCCGGGTCTTCGCCAGCCAGGGCGGATTTGACGACGGTGTAGATTTTCGCGACGTGGCGCAATCAGATCGAAGCAAGCTAGGTATTCTGCTAACGCTGACGCTGATACCGGGAATCTTCTCAGTCGGATGCGCCGTGAGCATGCTGATGTACCAGATCACCAAGAACATGAACCACCAGATCGCCGATGATTTAGCCCGACGGCGCGCTGCCGCGGCGCAAGCCGCCCATGGCGGTCTTGCCGGCAATGAAGATTCTACAAATTGAAAAAACGATGCACTGAATTGTTTCCGCAAATACTTCGACAAGTGCCAGCGGCGGATACAGATGTTTGGTGCAGCTGAAGCGACGCTGCGCCTTCCGAATAAAATTTCTTGCAACGCGACATATTCGCCGGCAGAATGTCGATTGCTTGGGGGACATCCGGAAGGGGAAGCTTATGGCAGGTTGGACAAGTCCTGAAGGTATTCTGGACTCCAGATACCATTGTTGGCGGGCAGGTGTCTGGATGCTCGCGTTGCCGCTTGCACTACTCGCTCAGCGCGAGCTCTTGGCTCAAATCTCTCTGACCGGTGCCGCCATGGCGCTAAAGTCGCTCGGCTCCTCGACCATGTCGAGCCCCGGCTATCTGGGAACCTACCTTACGATTCCCAGCGGCGGAGCGACCATCGACTTCACCATTCAAGCCGCAGAAGGTTCCGCGGGAACAGGGTCGGTGCCGCACATGAACCTGGTCATCGCCGATTCCAGCTTTGGTTTCAATGTGACCAGCACTTCGGCGACCCACTACACGACCCCAAGCGTCACACTGCCGGCCGGCACGTACTTCGTGCGCGCCGAGCGTGACTATGCAAACAGCAACGCCTCATCGCACTCCTTGACGCTCGACAATCTCACCGTCAATACAGTTTCGGGCTCGGCCGCGACGTTCTCCAACGTCTCGAGCGACGCCAACGCTTTCGCTGCCGCTGACAGCTACATTGCCAACTTCCGCCGCGGCCCGGCCACCGTGCATCTTTCCGGCATCGCCCCAGGCACGCCAGTCAATGTCAATCTCAAGCGCATCGACTTCAACTTCGGCAATGCGATTCAAGGCGTCAATTCAACTCAGGTCAGTGCCTTCCTCGGCAATAACGGCACACTTCAGCAACAGAAGTTTCAGCCAATCCTCAACCAGGATTTTAACTCGCTCACGGGCGAAAACATTGGCAAGTGGTCGAGCGACGAAGCCGCGCAAAACGTTGTCACGATGCAAGGGGTCGATACCTATTTGACCTACGCCGCCGCCCACGGCATGACCGCCCGTACGCATAACTTAATTTGGGGACCCACCAGCTCGACGAGTTCACAACAACAGCCTTCGTGGGTGGTTACGCTGTTGAATAATGCTGCCGCCGGCAATCCCACGGCCCAGACCAATCTGAGCAATGCCATCAGCAGTCGCATTAACTACTACGTCGGCGGCACAGCGAAGCGCTCGCTCAAATACAGCGAAATCGATGTCTACAACGAAAGCTACCACACCGGTCAGGCCGATGCCTTCGCGGGAAATTATTGGAACATCTACGGCGCAAGCGGCATTGCCGATATCTACAACCAAGTAGCGGCCGCCGTCAACGCCTCTGGCGCAATGACCAAAACCTTCGTGAACGAATACAATGTGCTGCAAAATAATGGCTCCAATTATGCCACGTTTTATATCGATCATATTAACGCCATCCGCAACGCCGGCGGTAATGTCGGCGGCATTGGTGTGCAATACTACCCGAGCGCCACGGCCGGTACTGGCTCCGGCAATAGCCAGCATAGTCCGGCACGCATCGCCTCGACGCTGCAAAGTCTTTCCGTAGAAGGGCTGCCCATTTCGCTCAACGAATTCGGCGTGAGCGGTATCGCACCGACCGATACCAACCCCAACCCCAGTACGATGGCCGCCGCCACGACCATTTTGTCCGACACCATGCGCCTGATGTTCGGTACGCCGCAGGTGACCGGCTTTTACCTGTGGGGCTTCCACTCCGAGAACAATAATGGCAACAACGCCGGGAGTAATCTGTTCGTCCCTGCTGCGGCGATGTATGCCGTGAACACTGCCAACTGGAATACTTGGACTATCACCAATGCGGGCCAAGCCTACGAAGATTTACTGGGCGTCAAAGAATGGGACGATGTCGTCGGCAATGGTTGGACGACGCAACTCGACGGCAAGCCGATCGTCGATGGCAATGGCCAAACCGTTGGGAACAATCTCGCGGCACCCATCGTCGATGCCAACGGCAACATTGCTTTTACCGGTTACTATGGCGACTATCAACTGACGATCGGCGGAAAGACTTATTCCCTTGACTTGGAAAAGGGAGTGACCGACTACACGATCACCGTTACGGAACCCTCCGCCGCGCTGTTGGCGATTTGTGGATTGGGCACACTCGGTTTGATCGTCAGCTTTGGCGCCGCCATGCCGCAGCGCGTTCGTGCGGCATATTGCGAATTCGGTGCGCTGATTCGAGAAGCTAAACAAAACATGTAGCGACATCACCGCGGTTCAATCTGACCTTACTAGAGGATCGGCGATTGCGATGAACTCGAAGCTGATGCTAAACTTGGCGACTCTTCATGGTGTTAACCTTGTTTTCGTACTTCTGGCGACTGCCTCCGCGTCCGCGCAAATTTTGCCGCCCGGAATAACACCCACACGCTTGGCCACAGGCTACGTGTTCACCGAAAGTCCGCTGTACGACCACGATGGCGGAGTGTACTTCGAGGACATGCATCCCAGCGGGCAAGTCGGCACGAATCCTAGCCACATGGTGCGTTATAATCTGGCCACGGGCGTGGCCAGCATTGCCGACTCTAGTTCCGGCGGCGCCAATGGCTTGTACGACAATGCCACTGGCCAGATCGTTTCGGCGGATCGGGAGCGGCGACAGATTTCGCTACGCTCGGCCAGCAACGTGGCTGTCGTGCAGCAGGCGTTGGCAACGTTCTACAACGGGACGGCGTTCAACGGGCCGAATGATTTGGTGATCGATTCGGCCGGGGGTATCTATTTTAGCGATCCAGACTATGAGAATCGGCATTCACTGCCGGAAGCCGTTTATTATCTGAGTGCTCAGGGAACGCTGGCTCGACTGATCACCGGCTTTACACATCCCAATGGCGTAATACTCTCCCCTGCGGGCAAAACGTTTTACCTAGCGGTCGAGGGGCAGAAGCTCATTGAGGCCTACGATGTTATTTCCCCCGGCGTACTGTCCAACGGGCGGCTCTTTGCGCGAGATGACGTGAACGCTCTGGGACAAACGATCCCGGGTATTACGAATGGCCCAGACGGGCTGACGATTGATCCGGCGGGGAATATTTATTCGGCGGTGCAGAACGCCGTTTGGGCTTGGAACCCGCAGGGGCAACAGTTATTCCAGCTTTCATTTCCCGAAGATCCGACCAATTTGGAATTTGGCGGAGCCGACGGCCGGACCCTATTCGTCACAGCCGGCACATCGCTGTATAGCGTGCAACTAAATATCGTTCCGGAACCAGCCGGATTTGTGTTGTTGGCGTTGGGCGGGGTGATCGTCGTTGCGCACTTCGCCTTGGGCTCCGATGGGCATCGCTGGTCGACGGATGCGATCGGTAGATGAGCCCTAACGCAATGTCGAAGATGATGGAACAAGGGGGATTTCTGTGCATGAAAGCCATGAGCTCGCGATGTGGCTCCGCAAGGCATATCTTGCGTTCCACCGCCGCGTCAATGCCTGGATGCTAAAGCACGGCATCACTGCCGACTGTCACCGTGCATTTCAAAACCGGCCACTTGCGTGCATGTTCAGAACCGGCCGGACTAATTGATGCATGGTCCTCTGACTTGCTATGATTTTCAAGCCTCGACGGTTTGCTTTTCGTCCACGGGCTCTGCGGACGACGACTTGGCCGTGTGAGTTCTGGCCGTTTTCCCGGCGTGCACCTTGGCTGGTTTTGAATTTCCGTCGGATTCAGTTGTCACGGTCTCGGTCTTGTTCCGCAGTCGGTAACTCTTGCCCGTGATCGCCACGACCTCGGCGTGATGTAGGAAGCGATCGAGGATGGCCGTCGCGCTGGGCACGCCGCCGATCAGCTTGCCCCAGTCTTCCAGCGGCCGATTGCTGGTCATTATCGTGCTGCGGGTCTCGTAGCGGCGCATGATAATCTCGAACAACACTTCGCCGCTGCGGCGGGGCAACTGCTTCATTCCCATGTCGTCCACGATCAAGAGGTCCGGCTTCAGGTAGCGCGCGAGCAGCTTGTCGTCTTGGTCGAGCATCTCCTCGTGGAGAAAGTCGCGAACCACATCGAAGATCGAACGGTACACCACGACCATGCCCTGCTTAATTGCCTCATAGCCAATCGCCTGCGCCAAGTACGAATTGCCCACGCCTGGCGGGCCGATCAAGAGGACGTCGCGTCCCTCGTGGACGAACCGGCATGTTGCCAGGTCGAAGACCTGCTTTTTCTTGATCGACGGATTGAACGATCAGTCGAATTGGTCGAGCGGCTTGTGATCGCGGAACGACGAATGCTTAACGCGGCGCTGGATAAGTCGCTGGGAACGAACCAACAATTCGTCCTGCAGCATTAGTTCCAAAAACTCAGCGTGATTGAGCTGGTGTCCCGCGGCTTCTTGCAGCCGCACGTCGAGCGTTTCCAAGAGACCCGACAAGCGGAGCTGCTTGAGGGCCGTTGTGAGGGAAGCATTCATCGTCTTCGTCTCCTATATATAGGTGTTACCGGAACAGGGAAGAGGGGAAGGAGGATGGGGCGGGCACCGCCGCGTCCGCGGTGGTCGGGGAAGGAACCTGGGGGTCCTGCTGGTTCCTTCCCCCGTGCTCTGCCAAGACGCTTGGATTCATGGCGCGATGCGCAACGGCGCTATAGTCAGCCAGGTCGCGAATGAGCGGATGTTCGCTGAGGAATTCGACCTGCTGGGGCGCGTGCCGCTTCACTAATTCACGAATCGTGCGGAGGCGATAAGCGCGGTAGCTCTCGGCTACTTCGCAGGCGGCATCGATCGCGAGGGCGCCGTGCTTGGTCGCTACGCGCCGACAGCCCCTGCAACACACGCAGTCCTTCGACGCCTCGACGCTCGAGCATGGCCGCGGCCCACTGTTCGGCGTGCGGTCCGATATTGCCCGCCTTCTGTAATATACACGGTGCTGGCGTGAATTTTGTATTCGTCGATGGCCACGTTACCTTTCTGCCGACAACAATGGACCGCAAAACATACCTCGCACTTTCCACGCGAGCGGCAGGTGACACAGTCTCAGGGAGCTACTAATGCGTCGATGGCTGTTGCTGATTTTGCTAATTGGCGGTTGCTCCAAAAATGATACCGCGCAAAAGAACTCTGTCCCCCTAGATAAGGTTCCGGCGATCGCCATGGACGCTGCCGCGATGGTCGCGAAAGAAAAATTCCCTGATCTCAAGTTTGAAAGCGCCTGGAAAAAGCCCACTGGTGTTTACGCAATTGTCGGCAAAACTAAAACGGGGAAGATCCACGACGTAGAAGTGACGGATGCGGGCGAAATCACAGAGGTCGAATGAAAACAACTCACGGCGGGATGCCGGTGAGCGTAAATTGACCGCATGCTAGGTTCATCCAGCATTATCTCACCGGTCAAGCGGATCTTCTTGCGTTATCGCCGTCGGCTTGCGTTGAGGTGCGTCGATGATCGATTGGCGTCAGCGTTTCCCCCGCAATCCGCCAGTAGTGCTGTCTTGAAATGCGCGGGCAGCTTCATCGACACCCCCGGTCAAATGCTGGCCGTATTCGCACCCGATTGACGTCTTGGTTTCATGCGGCTAGGGTGGCCGTCGTGGACGCAACTGTGAACGACATCTTGAGCAAACCACGCACGGATCGCGCGGCCTTTCTAATTCGCAACCGTGATTCTCGCCGAAAAGCCCCCCGCACGATGCGTGGGGCTTTTCTTTTGCAATTGCCGCCGCTGGCCCGCGATTAGGCCAGCTTGCCGCGCGTCAATGATCGGATTGCGTCAGCGTGCGTCCCAACAATTGCTAGGATGGCGGCGCTTAACGACATGAGCAGAGCTTGCCTGATCGCCTGCAGCGTCGCGCCAGTCACTTCTTGATTGGCCTTTATTCCGTCGTTTTGCCGTCGAAGTGTTCGTTGTCGGCCTCCGCTTCGGCCCGGGTATGGTGGACAACGCCATCCCGATGATTCGGCGGCGCGTAAAGCGTATAGAGCTTCAGCGGAACACTGCCGGTATTGATAATATTGTGCTTCGCCCCAGCCGGGACGACTACCGCGAAGCCCGCTTGGATCGGCGTCCGAACGCCATCGAGAACTGCTTCACCGGTCCCCGCCTCTACGCGAAAGAACTGGTCGAGCGTATGGACTTCCGCCCCGATCTCTTCCTTGGGCTTCAGCGACATGACGACGAGCTGGCAGTGCTTTGCCGTGTAAAGCACGTGGCGAAAATCGTCATTCTTGACGGCGAGATCCTCGATATTTTGCACAAAGCCTTTCATAACGATCCCTCCTTCGTTAGCTTGCTCTCTCTCGGTGGCAACGATTGTTTTACCACCGGGGGTTGTAGTTACTGTTTCAGTCTTCGTCGACGATTCGTCCTTGGCACATCCAATCATGCCCGTTGAATACAAGCTCAACATCAGGACCGCGCAAACAATGCGTTTCATAGTTAACGTCTCCTATTAAGAATTCTCGGTACG
This sequence comes from Pirellulales bacterium, assembly GCA_963773875.1. GTDB lineage: Bacteria > Planctomycetota > Planctomycetia > Pirellulales > JADZDJ01 > CAVTYH01. The sequence continues at coordinate 66,164 of CAVZCV010000020.1, read as the reverse complement.
ATGAGCCATCTTCAACGCGAAGCTAGTTTCGAGCGACGGCCTCAAAATCAATGACCCTCTACACCAGGCCCATCGCAATGGTGCCGGCTGCAACCTCGGCTCGGCCAAAAGGATCGGCCCCCAGTTTTCGCCGTTGATCGGCGGCGAATCATAATGCACGACGACGCGGTTGAAGCCTTGTGTGGCGCTTAGACTGAGCGTCGCCGAGGGCCATGTTCCGGGTGGATCGGCAATCATCGAATTGGTGGCGACAAATACGCTATTCAGATAGCCCGTTGCCCGCATGCGGGCTGACGTATCGCTGCCGTACTCCTCCGGCGAATATAAGATGGAAAAATTGGTCAGCGTGCTAGAAAAACCGACCAGCAAATCGGCAGCATAAATGCTATTCGGATAGATGCAGTAGCCGGAAAAACCCGCTGGGGTAAATCCTAAGACGCCTGCTTGTTGGATGGAAAAGCCTTGGCCGGTCGCAGACAGATGCGCGGTGATGCCTCCCACCGTCAAATCGACCGGCAGTGAGAGCTGCAGCGGTGCGTTATCGAAATCGAACAGCACGCTTTGAGCGGTTGCCGCGGAACACAACGCAGAGATCGTTAGAATCGAGCCAACAAAAGTTCGCATTTCGATTAATCGGAAGCTAGAGTTAGACAGCACCGGCATAGGCTTTCACCAATTGCCCATCACTTGGGGGCGCGGGCGAAATCGTCCTGGTCCATCGTCGAGTGTGGCAGCCCGTGACCTGGCTTGTTGGCATACAGCAGGAAATACGCCACCGGAATTACAAACAGCGTGAACAGTGTCGACGCGAATAGCCCAAAGATCAGAGACCACGCTAACCCGGAGAAGATCGGATCAATGATGATCGGAACGGCACCGAGCATGGCGGCGGTGGCAGTCAGTAAAATGGGCCTCAATCGCACTACTCGGCTCTCCATAATCGCATCAAACAATGACCGACCGCGGGCTAACGACAGGTGAATAAAGTCTACGAGAATGATGGAGTCCCGCGTGACGATACCTGCCAGGGCAATCATCCCGATCATTCCGGTCGCCGTGAAATAGACCGGATCGAGAAAGCCCCCAATGTGCTGTGCGGTGAGAACATTGAGGAGCCAAAAACCTGGCATGACGCCGAGGATGGTTAGCGGAATCGCCAGCATCACGACCAACGGGACTGCAAACGAACCCATTTGTGCCACCAACAGAATGTAAATTGCGATCATCGCCGCGCCAAAAGCCAAACCGAGGTCGCGAAAGACGTCCAGCGTAATCTTCCATTCTCCCTCACCCGCGAAGTCGACTTTGAAGCCCGGCGGCAAAGCCCAATGGATTCCACTGCCATTCGAGAGGAACGTACGCACACTAACCGGTTTGGCAGGCGCATCGGACAACCACCCGATGCCGATTCGCTTAGCGTCCTTGGGGGCATTTCCTGTACTAACTTTGTCAGACAATACGTCAACAACGACATCCGCCGGCGGACGTCCGGCAGTTTCGGCAAACACATAGGCCACGCGTTGCAGGTTCTTATGGTAAATCATTTGGTCGATGCGGCTTGGTTTCCAATGGCCCAGCTCGGCCAGGGGAACTAGTTGGCCGCTGTCTCCCTTGACCTGAACTCGTTCTAAGTCGACCGCACTTGTTCGTCGATCCACCGGCACTCGCAGTTCAATTTGCAAAGGATTACGCTCGTTGTCATTTCGCATAAGGCCGACGGTAGTGCCCTTCAAGACGGCCTGAAGCGACGTACCAATCTGGTACGCCGAAATCCCATTCAAAGCTGCCTTCTCGGTGTCCGAAATGAAAGTGATCTGCTGCTGTGCTGCATCTCTAGAGTCGTCCATATCCACGACGCCCGGCTCTTCTGCGAGTCGGCTTCGCACGGTGTCGGCTGCAAGCAAGAGATTCTCGTAGGGATCATCTGGTTGGCCATAGACCTCGGCAACAACACTGGCAATTACTGGTGGTCCGGGCGGCGTTTCGACAAGCTTCATGCGCGCATGATGTCGGTCAGCGATTCGCTGAAGCTCTTCGCGCATCCGTAGTCCGATTGCATGGCTCTGTAAGTTGCGGTTCTTCTTCCCAGCCAGATCGATTCGTACCTCTGCAATATTGTCTCCCTGTCTGAGGTAGTAGTGTCGCACAAGACCGTTAAAGTCCATCGGCGACGCCAAGCCGACATAGCTTGTGTAGTCTGCGACCTCTGGCACGCCGGCTAGATAGGTTTCCAAGTCGCGAACCGCTGCGTCGGATCGCTCCAGGGTGGTGCCTTTGTCAAAGTCGAGCACGAGTAAAAGTTCATTCTTGTTGTCAAAGGGCAGCATCTTCAATGGCACGGCACGTAAGGCAGCCAATCCTGTCGCGCCGATCGTCAACAGCAACATTCCCGCCAGAAACGACCAGGCAATCAGCCTCGATCGAAGCAAGGGCGCCATGAGCGGATAAAACATTTTATAGAGCCGTGACTGCTTAACCGCATCTAGATCGTGCGGATCATGGTGTGCGTTTGGCTCGCTGCGACCTGTGCTGTACTTGCGACGGAGCCCGTGATAGGCCAGCCAGGGAGTGATCGTGAAGGCTACGACCATCGACATCAGCATGGCGACCGGGCACATTGAGCGCCATCGGACGCATGTACGGTCCCATCATTCCGGTGATGAAGAACATCGGCAGAAAGCTAACGATGACCGCGAAGGTCGCCGTGATTAAGGGAGGGCGAATTTCGGCAACGGCCTCCAGGACGATGCGCCGCGTGGCTTTCTTGCGAAGCGCGAAGTGCCGCGTAATGTTCTCCACGTCGACGATCGGATCGTCGACCAGGAGCCCCAGCGAGAGGATGAGCGCAAAAAGCGTAACGCGATTGATCGTAAAGCCGAGCAGTAAATTGACCGCCAGCGTCAAACCAAAAACAACCGGCACCGCGACTGCCACGATCAGCGCCTCGCGCCAGCCCAGCCCGATGGACAATAGTGCCGCAACTATCAGGATGGCGACCGCCAAGCCTTCGACCAGTTCATTGACCTTCTCGTTGGCTGTTAGTCCGTAGTTTCGGCTGACAATTAATTCCATGTCCCGTGGCATGATTGACCTTTGCAGCTCTTCGGCGTGCTTTAACACGGCGTCGGCTACCCAGACGGCGTTGGAGCCCCTCTTCTTGGCGATGGCGATTGTGACGGCAGATTGTGTCAGGCTGCCATCCAATGACGGTGAGGGGAAGTCAATCGCATTGCCCAATGTTGTTCCTGGAAAGAACTCGTGCTTCGTAAATCCGCGCGCCGGTCCCCAGCCGTGTCGCACGTAGCTAGCCACTTCTTCCGGCCCATCCTCGACGTGGGCGACGTCCTTGAGAAACACCGGTTGCCCGTCGAAGACGCCGACCACAAGTTCACCCAATCGCCGGGCATTCTCAAAGGACTGTCCCGCGTCTACGCGGATGAGTCGATCGACCGTGCGGAACTCACCCACGGTCTGGCGCACGTTAGTTGCTTGGATGGCCCGCTGCAACTCGATCGGCGAAACGTGATAGCCAGCCATCCGATCTGGGTCCATCAGCACTTGCACCACTCGCGGCCGGCCGCCCACGACATACGCCCGCGAAACTTCTCGGTTTCCCGCCAGTCGTTGAGCGACTTCCTCTGCCACCCGACGGAGCGTCATGTCGTCCGCAGACCGACTGGCCAGCGTTAACGTGATTATCGGCACATCGTCGATCTCAACAGGCTTGATGACCCAACCGTTTACGCCCGCCGGAACAACGTCCACATTCTCGTCGATCTTCTTGTAGAGTTTGACAAGGCTGCGCTCACGGTCCTCACCGACGTAGTAGCGAACGGTGATAATGGCTTGGTTTTCGCGGCTCATTGAGTAGACATATTCCACACCGTCTATCTGGTAGAGAATTTTTTCCAACGGCGTGGAAACCAATTGCTCGACTTCCGCGGCGGAGTGGCCTGGAAAATTGACGTAAACGTCCGCCAGGGGCACGACGATTTGTGGGTCTTCCTCACGCGGAGTCAGCGACAGCGCCGTCAATCCCAAGACCGTCGCCAGGAGAATCAGAATCAGGGAGAGGTTCGATTCCAGAAAAACCTTAACGATCTTGTTGGTGAAGTTGTGTTCCTGCATTGAGGGACCACGCTCGTGCTCAGCCATGGATATTCCCTCCTGCTGCCTCAGTGATCACAGGCAATTGAACGCTTTCCCCTTCGCGCAATCCAGATAGTACCTCGACGTCTTTGTCGATGATTCTGCCAGTGCGGATGGCCCGTCGGCTCACTTGAGCGTTCTCAACGACGTCCACCAATTCAAGCTGACCGATGTTTTTTACCGCATCGCGCGGAATTACGAAGCACCTCCTCTTCGTCGAGCGGAATCAAAATTCGCCCAAACATCCCACTGTAGACGCCGAGCGGACAAGGGCCGATGACCTTTACCTGAAATGCGCGGCTTGCGGACTGCGCTTCGGGCACAATTTCGCTTATCGTTCCGCTGCACTGCTTATTGAAGTTTTCAATTTGAACCTCGATGGTTTGGTTAATTTGGAGTCGATGTGCCAAGGACTCGCGCACGCTGGCTACGAGTTGCATTCGCTTCGGGTCCAAAAGTGTTGCCAGCATTTGTCCGGGCGTGACCATGTCGCCAACGTCAACTTTTTTGTCGATCACGATTCCGTCCATTGGAGACCGAATGGTTGCGAAGTCGAGTGTGGCTTGCACCTCGTTGATGTTCTCCTTTGCACGGTTCAGTTCCGCATCGGAGGTCTTCAGTGCCGTGGCAGCCTGTCCATATTCTTGCTCACTCACGGCTCTGGTCTTCAGCAATTTAGCGAACCGGTTAACATCGGCCTCGGCCTGGGCACGCGCAGCCTCTGCGGCCGTAAGCGCCGCCTGTGATTGTTTGAGTCTGGCCCGAAGGTCGGTGTCATCTAATCGCATCAGCACTTCGCCTTGCTGAACCTTCTGGCCGGCCTTGAGATTCACCTCGATCACGCGAGCGAGAAGCTTGGACCCGATCGTGGTTTCATGCACGGCGCGGATGGTTCCAATGGCTGTTTCCGAAAGCGGTAGCCGCACGGTGCGGACCTGAATAACACGCCCCGGATTCTTGACCTGTGGCACTTGGACTCGATCGGGGCCCATTGGTACCTTCGATTCGAACCTCCCAGACAGCCACAAAAGTAGGACGCCGGCCCCCGCAACGAGCATCAAAAGGATCGCTACGCGACCGGCAAAACCAGTCCATCGTGAAATGTTTTCGCGAGGGATCATCGTTCCCACCTCCCTGACGGAAAGGTCCAGATGTCACGAGAATTCAAGGTATTTGTGACAATCAAAGGAGGTTCTCCGCATAGCCCGCGTTGATGCAAGGTAATGATGTGGGTCGGTAAACGCGGCTGAGCAATCTGGCAGGAGAGCCTTCCGTCCCACTTTCTGCCGCGTTGGCACCCTCGCATCGTTAAGGCAAGAACGATCTGACAACCATGCACACAGAAAGTTCAACAGTGGTGACTACTCACCGAATGGGCCAGCATGACCCAATAAGAAAGCCCGCACCGATTGCGGATGCACCGCGGGGCTGTCGCTAATTGATGCAAACTACCCGTCGCGAGCAGTTAAGCACTTGCATTATAGCACTAGAGGCCTGGTCGATCAATAAATCTCCCCCTTGGGTAGTGATGCACCTTGAAATAGTTTTTTTAACGAATAACTCCGGCAGCTGGGATTTTAATTACATCGCCGATGCAATCACGCCGGCTAATGGGCCTAAGCACACCGAGTTTCGCCTGCGTCGCTGGAACTAAAGAAGACAGCTACGGTCTTTCCATTACGCTGCAAGGGCGCACCCCGATGAATGTGGTTTGGTTTTCCACCTTTTGGGCCGCATCGCCAGAAGCCGTGCCCGTGATTCACTTTGGCGAGCCGCTCAAACCGCAGATGCTCCGGTTCAAAGAGTTTGCGATTGGCGCTGGACCTCGGCGATTGAGTATCGCCTTCATCAATCCGGGGCGCGGTGAGGGCGCGACTTCGCGACTTAGCATCGACGCACTTCCGGTTACGACAATTCCAGAAGTGCGGATCAATTGGCCCGTTGCCCAAGGCGCCGTGCCACTGAGCACTACAACACAGTTGGTGAAACGTTGCTGCTACTGGGAGTTCTATGACGAGACGTTCAAAGTCCCGGCTGGCGCGATCGAAGGGACAGCAACGGTTTCCGTTTCATTTCAAGATGGAGAATTTCCCTTCGAGCTTGTTTCGAATGAACTCAAGGTGCCTGTACGCTCCAAAGTCAGCGGTTCTGAAACCGAATAGTCGGATCGTGCGACTCAACAGGTAACAGGTAAATCCAAGATGCGGAGCGCGAAAGGCTAATTTTGGCGATCTGGTCTGGGCTTCGCCGGCTTCGCCGTCTTGCGGCGCCGAGTCAGCCGCTGCAAGGTGGCCAAATCCTTCTGGGCCGTGCGCCGTACGATCGCACTGCGCCTGATAGCGCAGCCAGTACCGCGCGTTGTTGCTGCAGGCCTCCGCCTCCAACAGCATCTTCGCCGCCAGCTGCTGCTGCAGCCAGCACGCTAGCAATCGGTCGATGGCCAGCCGCTCGATGGTCGATCCAACTTTCCATCCCAATTTGTTTTGTATGTCTGCGAGTTGACGTTGGAGCGCCTCGATCCTTAAGTGATCACCTTCCGCGATCATTCTGATTATCTGGTGGCGAATGCGACCGGCGATATCGCCGATTCGCTGCCAAATCTCGGGACTCCTATCCAGCGCTGCGCGGAGCTGCTCCAGGGCTGCCTGATCACCACGTTTGGCCGCTTCCGACAATGCTTTGAGCTCATTGATAGACACTGGCATCGCTGTTTCGATACGCTCGTCCACGGCGTTTTCTCCAAGGGCCTCGGTCGTTCCGGTGGAAGCCGTCACAGAGCAGGCGGGCCGACACGAGCAGCCGGGTCATTTCGTGGATCTGCTCGAGGGGCCGGAGGGCGTCCTCAATCGCCATCTGCACCGCCCGCTGGGCCCCTTCTAGTGCCGCCCGATTCTCGCGTCTTTCCAGGTCGGCTCGGGCGGCCATTTCACCGAGCCATCCGCCGCCGCAATATCGCTTCACCACGCAACCGTTTTGCCGCGTCGTTCGATAGTAATAACTTTTCGCTCGCCCGCGTGACCATGGCATGGATGCGGCCTACTGGAGGGGTCATTGTGTCGTACTTCGCGTCGAATTCTCTTCGTCGATCGGCTCGTCAAGCTGGAAATTCCCCGCAGATAACCAAAGTTGCGATTACGCGGCCGCCGACGTGCAACTTAACCGTTCGTCAACAAGCTCGTTCCGAGATGAAGCGATCGACAAGCCAGGTTCTAAGGGCTCGTTGCTGACGGTCACGGCAGCCTGCACCGCCACTAACCTACGCTCAGCAGCGCATCTAAGGATCTGAACGTGTTCAAGTTCGCGCACAATTCCGCCATCGTGGGCAAACGAGTGATTTTGGCGAATAGAGTTTGGAAGCTGCGCTGGCCGCCGCAAAAAGATGTAGCCACGCCCGCCGGCATCCCTCCGGGGTGCTCAATAGCGTCACCTCCAGAACCCTATCCAGCTGCCCTTCCCAGGGTATCGCGGGGACCACATCCTTCAGTATCCTAGAGCCGCCGACATAGCCTAGCAATCGCCATAGCCTTCCGGCATCATTTCTGCCATCCGCCGCGCGGTCCATTCCGATCGCTCTCACCAGAATCCAATCCTTAGCATCCCGGCGGTCACGAACATCAAAAAACAGCGCCGCAAAAACTTCGACCACGCCGACCGGGAGCGAACACTGCTTGGCCACCTCATCGAGCGACACTTCGGTTAGCAGCCACGCCTGCAGAAGTGCCTTTTGCCTTCCCGCTTGACGTTCGATGCCAACCGCATGAACCAGGTGCTCGTAAAAACGAGGATGGCGTCTCGTTGCTCGGCCGCGTCGACCTTTGCGTTTTAATTCGACTGCTTGCCGGAGAAACTCATCTTCGAAGGTCGCGGGGAGATTTCGTCGATGGGCAACAACATCGCCGGCGAACTGCCAGCGCCAGTCCAAACGGCGGCCGGGGTGATTTCGCTGAATCTGAATCATCTGCTGCACTGGCGCACCATCACGTCGCGGTCCGTCTGCGTGCGGACTGCGCTGGTCGACGCCAGACGCGCTACCAATTTGTCGACGAAGAGTGATGTTTGGCATGGCCAGTCTTCGCTTCGATTCAGCCCAAGCGCCATTTTAATGCATTAGCCCGGCCACCCGAAGACGACTTGCTTGCGAGAGCGTGCTCGGTGCAGCGCACCGATGCTCGGCGCCGTATGACGATGCCGAGCCACCTTAGTCATTTTCTATATGACCGTGTAGAAAGTGGCACAGAGAAAATGCATGCTCGCGGGGCGGTTGCTGAGCCCAGGGTCGACGTGATGACAATCTCCGCATTGAAGCAAGGTCTGGAGGATATCGACTCGGTTTCGCCCGGGAAGTTGGGACTTGAGGCACAGCCGGCGTCCGCATCGATCGATCCTGTCGAGCAATTTCCCAGTCGGCGGCGGTCTGGCGCGGCTCGCAGAGCAGTGGGAAGTCAAATGCGATTGTTTTGTGGGTGCCGAAAATATACTCTCGCGTGTAGAGTCTCCGCCTTCTATTTTTGGTGCTGCGATGCCTGGGACTGCAACCACTCGGCGTGATACTGTGACGATCCGCCGCTGCGGCCAATGGATCAAAATCACGCCGGCTAGAATCGATTTGCTGGAAGCATTCCAGGGACTGGGGCATGGCGCCGGCATCGAGCCTCCGTACGGATTCGCGTGTCTGCCGGTCCCGGCTCCGCTTTTGTTCCCGCAACAGGAGCGAATCGAAGAATCGGATTGGCTCTTCGGCCACGCTGGACTCGAGCCTTTGGTTCGAGAATTCCTGGAAAACCATGGCGTGTCGGTTCGATTGACAGGCGACTTCCCTATCCTCTGCATAGGACGGCTTTCCCGGAGAAACCTGCCCGCGTCGTGCGTCAGGTTGCTTTCGGGCTTGCTCCGGCATCCTCAAGCTCGGGGCCTACCTGACGAATGAACTCCGCAAACTGCCATAGGTCTGGACCGTCTGGAACGGCCAAGGGATCAAGTAAGTTCTGCCTGTCGGCGCAAACCGGCTTCCCATCCCCGGATGCCAGCGATAAAAAGTTCAATAGCCGTCTTGTCGCCCCGACTTGAATTATTTAACGACTCTTCACTCATGCTTAGCGAAAGAGCCGTTTCTTGTTGGCACACAGTGGTTTGCGATCGGATAGCAGAACGATCAATTTTTGGTTCAAACGGGGCGTCGAAATAGGTTTATGAAAAAACCGAAACGCTCCAACCCGGTTCCATCGCTAATGATACCGAGTTCAAATCCTGTCGCCACTCACGGATACTTCGTGCCAGTGTCAAAAACGGTGGCTAGGTGGCACTCTCAAAAAACGCATGACTATGTCGGACAGATCCAGCTGATGGCCTTTTTTTTGTGGACGGACGGATAACTACCCGAAGCAATCGGCCACGGAATCAGTGTTCGCGCACCGCCGTTTCTTTCAACACCTCGGTGCGATCGAGTGAACCTGCTGATCGCTGGTAATGCTCGACAATTACTCTCGGGGCAGTTAGCATCATCACCGTAGTATTTAGGGTTCCTGTCCGATAAGACTCACACTCCGGATAACACGAGTTGAACGGATCACGGGTTTTCGCTTCCATAGGCTTTGCGGTGAAGCTAACGTGGGCCGTTGGAAAGAGAAAAAATGAAACCACTAGTCCTTAATATCGCCATGCTAACCAGTGTGACCTGCCTTTCGGCTCACGGCGCGACAATTGAAGTGCGAGCACGAACGATTCTCGACTTGCACGCCAAGGAGATTCAGCCCCTCGAAAAAGCCGTCAACCTGGCGTGGTGGAACGCCAATGTTTCAGGGAAAGACGAGGATTTTAAGAAAAAAGAAGAGGCCCAAAACAAGTACGATGAGCGGCTCTCCGATCCGAAACTTTTTGCAGAGCTCAAGGCGGTGAAGAGCGAACTTCCGCAATCTGCGGACCCGCTTCTGCGACGACAGATCGATCTTTTGTATCTGCAGGTGCTCGAAAAACAGGTGCCGCCCGACCTCTTGAAAAAGATCACGGCTAAGGGCAATGCCGTTGAACAAGCCTTTAATGTTTACCGTCCAGTAGTAGACGGCAAAGAGCTCACGGACAGCCAGATCAAGAAAATTCTCAAAACTTCAAAGGACTCCAAAGAGCGACGCGCCGCCTGGGAAGCCAGCAAGGGAGTTGGACCCATCGTGGAAAAGGACCTCAAGGAGGTAGTTGCGCTGCGAAACGAAGCGGCGGTGAAACTGGGTTTCCCCAACTTCCACGCCCTGCAGCTTTACTTAAATGAACAGGAGCCCGACAAGATTGTGGCGCTGTTTGACGAACTCGACAGTTTGACTCGGGCGCCTTTCCTCAAAGCGAAGGCGGAAATAGATCAGCGCCTGGCTGCAAGCTACAAGATTCCGGTTAATGAACTTCGGCCTTGGCACTACCACGACCCGTTCTTCCAGGAAGCTCCCAGTGTCTTTGAAGCCGATCTCGATAGCGAATATGCCCAGCTCGATATCCTCAAACTCTGTCGCGACTTTTACGCTGGGATCGGGCTGCCCATCGACGATGTGATTGCGCGTAGCGATCTCTACGAGAAGAAGGGAAAGAGTCCCCATGCCTTTTGCACAGACATCGATCGACAGGGCGATGTGCGCGTCCTTGGAAACATTGTTCCCAATGAAAATTGGATGAGCACGATGCTGCATGAATTGGGACACTCGGTCTATAGCAGCAAGAATATCCCCGCTTCCCTTCCTTATCCCCTTCGAATGGAGTCGCATATTTTGACCACCGAAGGGGTCGCGATGCTTTTTCAGAAGTTCTCTAAGAGCGCCGACTGGCTCCAGGCAATGGGCGTGACACTCAAGGACCCGACGGCCTTCAATGAAACGGGGCGGAAGTTGACCCGCGTCGAGCTTTTGGTGTTTTCTCGTTGGGCGCAAGTGATGTTCCGTTTTGAAAAGGCGCTCTATGAAAATCCCCAGCAGGACTTAAACAAACTATGGTGGGATCTCGTCGAAAAATACCAAGGGCTTACTCGTCCTGACGAGCGCAATGAGCCCGACTACGCGTCGAAGATTCACTTGGTGGTGGCGCCTGCCTACTACCACAACTACCTCATGGGTCAGTTGTTTGCCTCGCAGGTACATCACACGGTGAGCAATGACGTTCTCAAGCAAAAACCGGGCGATGCAATCTACGTGGGCAACAAGAAAGTCGGGGATTACTTCAAAGCCAAAATCTTCGTGCCCGGCAAGACGCTGCCGTGGAATGAGTTGACCCGTTTTGCAACCGGCCAGCCTCTGAATGCAAAAGCGTTTGCGGAAGATTTGTCTGACTAGGAATTCGCTGTTCCCATTTTGAGGCTTGTGAGAGTTGCGTTTTGGGACACTTTCAGCCACGGGGAGACCCCGGATTCAAATCCCACGGCTCCGACTTGAATTATCAACGGTTCTTCGCTCGTGCTTAGCGAAGAGCCGTTTCTTGTTTACGGACTAAGGTTTGCGTCCTAGAAGTAGAATGGACCCTCTTGGTTCAAATAGGGTGTCGATAAGGGGGTACAAAAACCTGGTTCGCCGCAACTCGATTCTGCCACCGCGGTTAGTGAGTTCAAATCCCGTTGCCACTCTTGCCGGTTCAATCGATGCCAAAAAACGGTGGTTTGATGGGCCAATAATATTCGCGCGACTAACCCACCGAAGCGGACGCGGCCTGTAGGTAAAAAGCGATAAAGGATCGATCGCTAGGCCCAGGAGCGCGGACGCATAATCAAAATCAAAATTGTCCTGGTTTCGTTTCAGTTACTCAAAACAGCAACTTCAGTCGATGCACCTGTGCAACTGGCTTTTCGACGCGCCATAGCGGCAACAGTAAGTAGCCCTATTGCCAAAAGAAAGGCGGAAGCCGGCTCAGGAACATTGATGGGTGTGAAACCGGCGGAATCAACAGAAAACTGGCCGTTGACGTTCGACATAAAGCTGCTCAGAAATCCACCCGGCCCCACAGAAAGCGGCGGAATCATCGTCGCTAGCCCCAAGTTGAAGCTTTGAGTGAAGGGCGAGTTGAACGCGGCAAAATCCGAGGAGAACACCTCTGTGGTCAAGCCGCTCAAGCTTGCATTGACGCCGCCGATTAGTCCAACCAGCTCGCCGTTGGTCGATAGCATCCTCAACAGATTCTTACCAGTCCCGTTCTCGATGATCGAAAAGTTCATCGGATGGATTGGTTGATCAAACAGGCTACCGCTAACGATACCGGGCGTAACTATGCCTGGCGGGTTGATCGTCAAGCTGGCGGCATGATCTACGGTCGGAAGCCCGGACTGTACGGTGAAGTTGAAAATCACGGGCACGCTCAGAGCTTGGAGTGCTGCGGAAACCCCGCCGTTATTCGTGAAGGAAATTGGCAGGTTGGCGTTCAACAAATGGAAGTTCGCAAACTCGAATTGCGTGGCTTGCGCAGCCGAGCCAGCTAACATTGAGGTCAGGAGTGCAACCGCGTAGCGGAGCACTGCAGCGAGCGGGTATTGATGGGTAAGTTTGGGCATTGGGTCTCGTGGTTGACGATGCGTCTGGGAAGATCGGCGCTGGAAATCGCCTCAGGCCATCGGACACGCAGAAAGTCGTCAGCGGTAGTGGACTGCAGTCGATTGGTACCAGTCTACTAAAAACGCCTAGGGGGACAAACAATATCGCCACTTTTCGCAAAAAGGCCCGAAGTTAGGTAAGTCTCTACTGAGAATTGTTGGTTTGCGGGCATTTGTCGTCGCAAGTTCGATGGGCCGCGAATCTTCGGGCGATGCGGTATCCAAACTTATGTTTGAATTCAAAGTGCCATCAAATGCCAAATCCGGAGCTTCTTGGCGTGAAAGCACACCTTGGACCGATTGGAGAAAGTGGGTCGTCGGAATCATTCAGGCCGCCACAAAGCCTCGATCAAGGTAATCGAAGTGATCTCACACTGCCGGTCTTTTTTGGACGGAAAGTGAATGGGCCGGAAGTTGCACGGTTCATGCCGCAAGTACTTCAAGAGACTTGATTAAGGCGGTCGCACAACGTGAGACACCAGAGACAAAAAGTTCTAATGGTGTCTTGTCGCCCCGAGTCTTTCATTTTTCAATTTGCCCGGCGTTGTGACGGCCAATAAAAGTTGTTCACGGGGCTTCAAGGCACTTTATCCACTTTAGGCACTGCTTTACGCGCCGACAGATCGAAATGATCGCCGGCGGAAAGAAAGTAAAAGTGTTTGTCGCTGTGGTTCTCATTGTCGTAAATTGCGACTTTGCTGTTACCGATCACATCGAAAGAGCCGTTTTGCACCACGACCGCGGCGCCTTCGTCGATACCCACTCCAAGCAAAGCAGGATGAGCGGCGATTACAGGAACAAGATTCTCTTGCCAGCCCATGCGAAGCAGATGCGGTACGACGACGATGTCTTTAACAAAGCCGAATCCTTCGTCGAAATCGGTATCTGGATTCACGCCGGGAGGAACGCCTTTTATGTTCTTGGTGATTTGGGAAGTAAGGATCAAAGCCCCCGCCGATTCGCCTCCGACAACGCCCCCGCGATCGAGCACCGCTTTCAGCTCGCGATGCGTCAAAGTATCTTTCCCGGCGCTTACCAGAATGTCGAGATCGCCACCAGTAATCCAGTCCCCACTGGCCTTTCGCAGCGGAGCAACGAATTCCGCGGAATCAGCAGCGTCGCGGGCGGTGAACCGCAGCGCCGTCATCGTTTTCACACCGAACGCAACGGCCGCCTTTGTGTCGGGTATGCTGGCGACACGTTCAGCAAGCGGTTGATCGTCCTTTGGCACCTGGCTATTGGGGACGCGGATGATCACGAAATTGGCGCTGGGACCCCCTGCCAACTCCACGAATCGTTTGGCGATTGGATTCTGCTGTCCGCCTCCGTGGACGAGCACACCGCCTCCGCCGAGAACGAGCGCACCACGAACTTCGGATCCCTGAGTGGTCTCCTTGGCAAAGGCATCGCCGGACGAAACGAGAACGAACACAGCGAGAACATTAGTGAAGCGCCCAAGCATGACGAATTCGTTACTAAGCTTTCGTGGGATTCAATTCCATCATGGATTCACCGCGAATGCTGCTGACGACGGAAATATTGTTCCAATTGCACCGCCGCCTTACTGCCGAAATCCTGTAACCGTCTTTCCTTCGACCACGATTATTGTTGACCGGATTGGCACGGACAAGTTATGCCGCCAGCTTTCTCGCAGCCTCGCGACCACCCCACGAAAAGCCAATTCTTCCTGCCTACGGCTTGCGCCCGCAGCGCACGTTCCGAAAGGTTGTTATCAATCGGCAACTCACCGTCCTCAGCATAGCGGCACAGCGCCTGCCAATTAGCCAAAGCATACGAGATCGCCTGCCCCAACGGGCTCTTGGGCAGCACCCGCAGTTTCTGACCGAGCAGCCGGTCGCCGAAGGAGCTCAAGAGTGTCACAGATTCGCGTTGACGCAGCGCACAACGTTCAGCGCCGATGAAGGGCCATTCCGGAGAGCTCGGACGCGCAGCCATGTGGCCTGGGCATTTGAGCAGATGGCACAATCTGGACTACGACTGTGCCCCTCGCGTCGGCATCATTTTATCCCTGCGGCCACTGCTGCAAAAAGATCTTTGCAGCTGGCCCAAAAAAAGGCTCTTGACTCTATAGCGCTTGTACAGTAACATGTACATCGGAACCCTTAAGTTCCCCGTTTCCCGGCGAATTCGGGCGGGCAGCGGTTGGTCTTTGGCAATTTGAGCAAATGCAAAAGGGTCTAGGTCGTCCGAGGGCCTGGGTGTCTCGTGGTCTGCGCGTAGGCCAGTCCCTTGCGCTAGGACCGGCCTGCGAGGCTCGGAGAACCTCGCGTACGTAGAAGACAACCACCCTAGTCACACAGGCACCAAGACACCTAGGCCCCAAGACCCTTAGCCCCCAAAGATGTGCAAAAACCCCAATCAACCCGATCGAGAATTCTCGGCCGGTTTGAGGGCTCAGAAGTGGAGAGTGAAATAACTGTGAAATAACTTTGGCGTTTCGCTCGTGTTTTCTCGAGCAGCGCGCCGGGGTAATTTCACTCGGAAACTCGATTTTGGGTTTTCCGCGAGGCGACGTGCGTTTTTCTCGCAGCGGGCGCAAGAGAATCGGCCGTCGGTTTCATCGCCGCTTTGGCAGATGCGGTTTGGAGCGGGAAAACGCGAGGGTTTTCCAGAACAGCGGAGTGAAAAAAGCAATCGCCACGTGACCAGCGTAGCGGCGACCGCCAAAAAAGCAAAGCGGCCGGCTGATGGCCAGCCGGCCGCTTATGCGAAGCGAGAGTTTTCGCGTTATTTGTTTATCCGTCGCGGGGTCAAACGCGACGGGCTATGTCGGAAGCGGCGATCTACAGGGGGAGGCTTGTCCGCCGCGGGCCATTGGGCTGCCGATGGCGAATCGGGCAGCTTGGGCTCCGCCGCGGGTTGTTAGACTAACTCTTTGCGGGCGCCAATCAACGTCTTCAGGCGTTCGGCAAGCAGAGCGACGTCGAACGGCTTTTTGAACGTTTCGTTGATCGTCGAACGATCGAAACTAATCGAGCTGCCGTCGTCGGGGAGCAAGGCAATCAGAATCACGTCGCCGTATTGCGGGTTGCGGCGCAGGTTCTGGCAAATTTGCAAAGCTTCGACACGGCCGATCGAGAAATCGACCACGATGCAATCCGGATGGAAACTTTCCGCCTGAATGCCGGCCTCGAAACCGCTGGCGGCAATGGCGAGTTTGAACGTCTTTTCGAGCGGCAAATTACGTTTCAAATTTTCGAGCAGCACCTGGTCCTGGCCGACGACGAGCACTTTGGCCATGGCTTCGTCTTCGAGTTCTCCTAGCGGCATCCCATGTTCTTTGAGGAACTTGATCAGGTATTCTCGCGGGATGCGTCGGTCCTGAGAACCGGGGATCCGGTAGCCACGAAGGCGGCCGGAATCGAACCATTTGCTGACCGTCCGCGGAGCCACTTTACAGATCTTCGCGACCTGTCCGGTTGTAAAAACCTTCATCGCAGGCTCTCCCTTACTCTCGCTTGGTTTAAACGGGTGTGAGCCGCGAGCGGTGTACCGCTAGTGGCATCACTTGGTTGCCCCGTGCTTACGTTTCCGGCGAACCGGCCTAGACAACCGTGGGGGCGGTTGTCTTAACGCAAACCCTGGGTGCGGGGCTTTTTGGTATTCGCTTCTTCTTCGTATTGGGGGCGAGGCTCAGTTCCTTCTGGTGCCAGCTCCCTATGGGGAACATCGGCAAACCGGGCATCCGGAAATGGGTGAAAATCCGTAAGATGGTGAACGAGTGGTTCGACCATCTCCACAAGGACGACCCTATCCGCACGCTCAGCCCAGAAGTCGGGCGCAGTGGGAAAAAGCGAACAGAGAGCCCGCCGGTCCCAGTCGGGTCCGGCGACGGGCAGACTACTGGCAAGCACTCTGGCGGCAGGTTTCCCCCCTGCTAACTTGTGCTGCGTGTGACGGCGGGCATCCTGCCCAAGGCACTCGCAGAACAAGCCTTCCGATTGTTAGTTTCGATTCGCCATGCAGGCTTTCTTTAGAAACTTTCGACAATCGTAGGGGCGGCGCCGATCGAATGGGCGCATGCCAGATAGTCTTTCGCACATCCGGGGCAAGATGGAGCGATTACGCCAATTAAACCGGCTGTGAATTGGCGAAGTTCAGGGCGTCAGCTTTTGCCAGACAGTAAAATGGGCGGCTCGCGCGAGCGGACCGTGCCTGCGAAACGCCTTGGCGAAGAAGATAAAGATGAATAAGCAGCGAGTCGGTAGAACCGATATATTCGACTCAATCACACCGGTCCACTGGGCCGCGTGGAGCGATCAAGCTTTGGCCCTAGCTGTCGCGGCCGCACGCTTAGCTGGCGCTTGGCCTTTTACAGGTCCGGGAGTCGCTAAGGTGAGCGAAATATCGTAACCGTCTTTGGTGAGCGAGTACGCGTGCTTGGGGCGTTCCTTGACCACCAGTCCGCGACGCATCAGTGCTTCCATCGCCGTATGGAATGGTCCCGGCGAGACTTTGCAATCGGCCGGATTAAAGAACAACATTTCCGCCGGACGGATCTGATAGCGGCGAAAGAAGTACATGATGGCGGTCTCGGTGGCTGTCATGGGTATCCTCGTTGGTTGAATCGGTGAGTTTTGAATGGGCGACGCCTTGGCTGCGTGACGTTGTCGCGCGAGCCATCTAACTTGGACGCCGCACTAGTACCGGCGTCCGCCACCACCGCCGCCGCCGCGACCACCTCGGTAACCGCCACCGCCGCCACCACCGCCGCGCTCTTCGCGTGGTCGTGCCTCATTCACGGTAATCTTGCGCCCCTTTACCTCGGCACCATTCAGCTGAGCAATCGCCTGTTCGCCCCCGTCCGACATTTCGACAAAGCCGAATCCCCGGGAGCGTCCGGTATCGCGGTCCATGACCACCGTCGCCGATTTCACCGTTCCAAACTCCGCGAACGTGTCGCGCAACTCGTCGGAAGTAACGTCAAACGACAAATTGCCGACATACAGATTCTTGCTCATTTCTAGCGCCTTTCTGGGCCGCAATGGGCACGGCTAAAATAAACCACTCTCTCGGCAAGTGCCGAACGCCCTATTCTACCAAATTGCTGGTCGCCCGCACACTGGGGCTGGCAGCCGATTTTTAGTGCGATTTTTTAGCTTGAATGCCGGCCGGAAGAATCGACTGGCGTCGCCTCTGGACCGGGCCTAATATGTATCTCGGTGGCAACAGCATTCGAAGCGCTTTTTCGGGCTAACGAGCTGCTTCGAGAACAGGTTCGGCTTTGCGTGAAAACGCTTGCATTCAGCGTCAGAAACTTCGCGAACAAACTGTGGATTCGAGCCGTACTTCTGCTCGTCGTCTGCCCCACCATCGCAGCGGCCCAGGTGCAAATCAACATTGATGCCGCGCAATCTGTGAAGGCCATTTCGCCCTTCATCTACGGGGCGAACTCGACAAGCATCACCAATGCAACGTTGCAGCGCCTCGGCGGCAATCGCTGGACGGCCTACAACTGGGAAAATAACGCCTCGAATGCCGGTAATGACTACATCTTTCAAAACGACAATTACCTTGTGCGCAATGAAACCGCCCAAAACCAAAACATTCCAGGCCAGGCAGTACTTCCAACACTGCAGGCCGCGAAACCGAAAAATCAGGCCGTGCTGCTGACCATACCAATCAACGGCTATGTTTCCGCCGATAAGCTCGGCAACGGCGATGTGCGTATCCCAATGGCGATACTAGCAAACCACAACTTTCGCAAAGCACGATTTGGCAAACGCGATTCGTCCCGGAAAGTCCTGCCAAGCCCGGCGGACCCGCCAGCTTCTCGCTCACGCCCAACACGGGCGATGGCGCCGTCTATCAAGATGAGTTCGTCAACTGGGTCAATCAAAAAGCCCCAGGCCAGCAAGTGTTCTACAACCTCGATAACGAGCCCGATCTCTGGGGCAGTTCCGACCCAAAGCGTCTAGGCACGCATCAGGAAGTTCATCCGACGCCAGCCACGTATTCCGAACTTGTAAACAGCAGCATCGCATATGCCACGGCGATTAAAGCCGTATCGCCCAACACGATAGTTTTCGGTGGCGTGAATTACGGTTGGCAAGGATACGTGCAACTACAAAGTGCAGCTACAGACGCGAGTATCACTGACACGATTTTGAATTTTCAGGCTTCATACTTGAAGCAGATGCATGCCGCCGATGTCGCAGCCGGCAAACGATTGGTTGATGTGCTCGATATGCACTGGTATCCGGAAGCCGTCGGCACCACAGGCGTACGGATCACGAATAACGACACGACTGCCGCCACAGTCGCTGCGCGAGTTCAAGCTGCCCGATCGTTATGGGATCCCACTTACACGTACAACACGAATCCGGCTGTAGGCGAGAACAGTTGGATCACGCGTGATTCGCTCCCGTACCAACCCTCGGGCACCCCCGCGCAATTCAAAACCACCGCCATTCAGCTTTTGCCGCGCGAACAATCGATCATCGATCAATACAACCCAGGCACAAAGATTGGCATTAGCGAATATCAATTCGGCGCCGGGGGCCACATCTCCGGCGGCGTGGCAGAGGCCGATGCCCTCGGAGTGTTCGGCCAGCAAGGCGTGTTCGCGGCCAATTGGTGGCCCGACGGCACGAGTGGCAGTTTTGTCAATTCCGCCTTCAATATGTATCTGAATTACGACAACCACAGCGCCAAGTTCGGCAACACCTCTGTGCAAGCGACGAACAATAGCATCGCCACGACGGCCGCTTATGCGAGCGTTGACGCTGGAAATCCGAATCGCATGGTCGTGGTGCTCATCAATCGAACCAACGCCGCGAATACTGCAACGCTTAACTTCGCGAACACGCAGCAGTTTTCGCTCGTCGATGTGTATCAACTGGCCGGCGCATCGGCCACGATTTCGCACGTCGTCTTTAATGCCTCATCGCCGCAGTGGCAATGGCTTGGCGCCAATTCGCTCAGCTACAACATGCCGGCCATGAGCGTCACGACTCTGTCTTTAGTGCGGCCGCTCTTAGGCGATTTGAACTTAGACGGCCGCATTACGAATGCCGACATTCAAGCCATGCTCGATGCACTGATAAATCCTGGCACGTATCTAAGTGCCCACAACTTGGCGGCTGCCAATCTTGCGATGCTAGGCGACTTCTTCGGCGACGGCGTCTTTTCCGGCTCCGATCTGATGCCGATGCTGACTTCGCTTGCTCACGGCAGTATCGAGCTTCAAGGCGTGCCCGAACCACCAGCCGCATCGCAACTGATCGTCGGTTGTGCGGTTGTTGCCGTCGCCCTTCGACTGCAATGCGGTCTGAATTGGCGACCTTCGCGACTGTGAACTTCCGGCAAACCTACAGCATCTTCCCAATCCGCGCAATCAAATCTGCGGTGCGGCTGCTGTAGCCCCATTCGTTGTCGTACCAACTGATCACTTTAATCAGGTTGCCGTCGATCACTTCGGTCAAGTCGGCTGCGAAGATAGAACTGTGCGGATTGCCGACGATATCACTAGAGACAATCGGATCTTCTGTGTATTCCAAAATGCCTTTCAGCCCGCCGCTCTCCAGCGGCGTGTCGGCTGCCTCTTTCATCGCTGCGTTGATTTCTGCCTTGGTGACGCTCTTTTTCATCAGTGCCGTAAGGTCGGTGACGCTGCCGTCGGCCGTTGGCACTCGCAGGGCGATGCCCGTGAGCTTTCCTTTCAACGAGGGAATGACTTCGCCGACGGCTTTGGCTGCGCCGGTCGTCGTCGGCACAATGTTCATTGCTGCGGCACGAGCGCGATACAAATTGTCGTGCGGTAAGTCCAAGAGCCTTTGATCGTTCGTGTAACTGTGGACCGTTGTCATCAGCCCCTTCTCAATGCCGAACTTGTCGTGCAGCACTTTCGCCATTGGAGCCAGGCAATTCGTCGTGCAGCTAGCGTTCGAGACGAACTTCATCTGCGGGTTCAGGTCTTTATCGTTCACGCCGATGACACAAGTCAGGTCCGGTTTGTCTTTTGCCGGAGCGCTTAAAATCACCTTCTTGGCGCCTGCCTGAATGTGGCTGTCGTAACCTGCTTTACCTTTGGCAGCATCAGCGCGGGCCGTGAAAATGCCCGTGCTTTCCAATACTACCTCCGCGCCCAATTTGCCCCAGGGGAGTTTGGCCGGATCGCGTTCTTTAAGCACTTCGATCCGCTTGCCATTCACCACAATTGCGTTGTCATCGTGCTGGACCGTACCGTTGAACCGGCGATGCGTGCTGTCGTATTTCAAAAGTGTGGCCAACGTTTTGGTGTCGGTCATATCGTTAATGGCGACAACTTCGAACTCCTCGCCGCGAGCTGCCAAAATGCGAAACACCAAACGCCCGATCCGACCGAATCCATTAATCCCAACTCGAATAGCCACAGCAGTATCTCCTGACAAAAAAGCGAAAAACCAGCGCCTTCAGTGGGCGCGGCGACGGGTTACCTACACGAATAGCAAAGGGGAAATTATACCCCTCGCCCTTCCGACCAGCAATTGGCCATTGCGGCCTGCAGAGAGCCAAGCATGGAATTGCTGTGCGACCAGCTCAGGCTAATTCGCAGCAGCGATTCGCCGACTGGCACGGAGGGTGAACGAATAGCGGGAACAATAAATCCCTTGCGACGCAACTCATCAGCAAGCTGCATCGTCCGCTGTGGATCGCCGATGTAAACAGGTATGATTTGGCTTGAGCTTGCGCCAACGTTCCAGCCTTGCGCTGTCAGTTCCTGGCGAAAAGTTGCAGCTCGATTCAACAATTCCGTTCGGCGCTCTGGTTCGCGCTGCACAATGTTCATCGCCTCCAACGCGGCAGCGGCGACGCTGGGCGGAAAAGCGGTGGAAAACACATAACTACGCGCACGGTTGCAGAGCCAATCAATCAAACTTTGCTTGCCGGCAACGAAACCGCCGGCGCAACCCAGCGCTTTGCTCAGCGTGCCCGCGCGGATGTGGACGCCGCTTTCGACGCCAAAGTGTTCCGTTGCGCCGCGGCCATGCAAGCCAAAAACACCCGTGGCATGGGCTTCATCGACCATGAGCATCGCCGCATAATCTTCCGATAGTTCGGCAAGTTGCGCAAGAGCGCCAAATCGCCGTCCATGCTAAAAAGCGCGTCCGTAACGATCAATCGGCGTCGGTAGCGTTTCGAATCACCAAGCAACTCCCGGAGATGATCGACGTCCAAATGCCGATACACATGCGATTCGGCGCGGGAGAGGCGACAACCGTCGATCAAGCTGGCGTGGTTCTTGGCATCGGCGTAAATGGCATCGCCTCGCCCGACGAGCGCGGCAACTGTGCCAAGATTCGCGGCGAAGCCGGAAGTAAAGACAAGCGCCGCCTCCGTGCCTTCGAATTTGGCCAACCGCTGTTCTAGTGCGGTGTGAGCCGTTGAATGCCCTGTGACAAGCGGACTGGCTCCGGCGCCAAATCCTTCCGCCGAACAAATTTTCGCCGCGGCGGCTGCTAATCTTGCATCTGCCGCCAGACCGAGATAGTCGTTGGCGCCAAAGTTTATGAGCAGTTTGCCGTCGATCTCAATGTGCGCGGCCTGTGGGCCGGCGTGCGTGGTCAAACGGCGACGCAGATGCCGAGCATCGAGCGCCAACAACTCATCGTCGAGCCAGGCAAGCGGATCAAACATCTTTGCGGGGAATGGATTGAGGTCTGAAACACCCGATGCATGGCCTTGGGTTTCACGGGCTCCGTTGTTTCGTATACTTACCGAGATGACATTCACATGCAAGGAGCACCGATGAGCGAGTCGATCGGCGACGCACGGACGAAGGCAGCGCGAATCGTGCGGCAGCGGCTGGAAAGTTTGCAGCGAGCGGGTATCAGCCATCTGCCGAAAGCAAAACGCAACTTCGGCCCAGTCGTAGGTGAAATGCAAAAACCTCCGGCAGCAGCCGTCGCTGAGCCAAACGCGGAACCGCAACAAATGGCGGCGGTCTCAGTGCAGACCAGACTAGATGATAGCGCACCTCTGCAAGGCGTACTGCCGCCTGCCGATCGACCAGCCGCTTTGGAGTTAATTCGAGCGGAAGTAAAAAGTTGCACACGATGTGCGGAACTCTGCTCCGGCCGAACACAAACGGTGTTTGGCGTGGGAAGCCCAACCGCGCGGATCTGCTTCATTGGCGAAGCCCCGGGGGCCGATGAAGATCGGCTCGGGGAGCCCTTCGTTGGCCGAGCGGGTCAACTGCTCACGAAAATGATTCAAGCATGTGGGCTGAAGCGCGAAGAAGTCTATATCCTAAACGTCCTCAAATGCCGGCCGCCGGGAAATCGGACGCCACTGCTCGACGAAGTTGCCAACTGCCGCGGTTTCATGGAGCGGCAGTTGGAGATTATCCGGCCCGAAATCATCTGTTGTCTGGGCGCCGTGGCAGCGCAAGCGGTGCTAGCAACCGATCGCAGCATCGGCAAATTGCGTGGCAAGTTTCACGAATATCTGGGCATTCAAGTCATTTGCACATATCATCCTGCATACTTGCTGCGCAATCCGGCCGCGAAGGTCGATGCCTGGGAAGATTTAAAAATGATGATGCGGAAGTTGGGGGTTGAGCTGAGATAAGCGTGGCGATGTCGACAGATGCGCGACAAAAAGTTCACACGCGCCAAGCGGCAAGCGTCAATGAGATCAGGTTCGCTCGACCGTGGCAGGCGTCAGCTTGTCCAGAAGCGCCAACAGCCGTTTCATTTTGATCGGCGTAGGCACCGTCGTTCGCCATTCAGAGGTCTTGGCGCGGCCGGCCCAATCGTGATGCCTTTGGCCAAGAAGCAATATTGCGGGCACCGCGTTCGTGCTTGGCATATCGCCAAATTCATTGAACGCTCGCAGCGCGTCTTCGCCGAGCGTGAGTGTGCTGAAAATGACGCAATCGGGCTTTTGGTTCGCGTCGCCAAACATGCTGGCAGGCCGTTCAGGATCGGTCGTCACGAGCACGCGAAATCCCTCGGCCTTAAATTGATTGCGAAGGGCTTCTTGTACCTGAGGGTTAGGTTCGACAATCATAACCGACCGTTGACGAGCGGTCGCTTGCCCCAATCCCGCGATTTTTCCGTTTCCGCCGCCGGCCAGTCGATCGCTCAGCACCACCAGATCGCTCAACATTTCGGCCGGCGTCTGATACCGTGCTTCTGGCTCAAGCTTGAGGGCCTTCATCACCACCGCGCCGATGTCGCGGTTCAGTTCCGGCATGATATCGTTAATCGGCTTAATTTCTTCGAACCGCTGGCGGCTAACGCGTGCCCGGCGGTCGCGAGTTTCTTCCATTGCCGGGTGGCCAGAAAGCATGTGATACAAAATGGCGCCCATGAAAAATATGTCACTGCGCGAATCGTCTTTTCGCACGCCAGTCACTTTTTCCAAAGCCGCGTAATCGACGGTCGCGCGGTTTTCGGTTTTCTCGAGCTCATCGTCGGTATCGGCAGGGTCTGCGCCAGCCAGGCCAAAATCCAACAGCTTGGCCTGACCCAAACTGGAGATAATGATATTCGACGCCTTCAAATCGCGATGGGATACGCCGCGCTGGAATGCGTAATCGAGCCCGCGGCAAACGTCAATCGCCAGACGGATTGCCTCCGCCGGCTCCAATCGTCGGGTTTTCATGAAGTCGCGCAAATTGCGGCCTTCGATGAAATCCATCACGATCCAAGCGTCGTGAGCGTCGGAGCCGACTTCATAGATCGGTACGATGTTCGGATGTTTGAGCGCGACGCCCATTTCTCCTTCGCGCACAAATTGTTCGCGACTTTCTTTGTCGTCAATGCCGCGTGCGTGCAACTGGGAAAGTTCACGCCGTCGAACTTTGACTGCCCGAATTTGCCCCGTCTCACGATGAACTGCGCGGTAAACACGGGCGAAGGTGCCGCTACCGATTTTGTATAACACCTTGTAGGGACCAAAAAAATAACCGTACCGCTCGCCGCGCAGCAGTTTTTTAATCTGATAGTTTGTCACCAGCTCCCGGCGAACCAGAAGCTGTTCCAGGCCGTTGGCGTCGAGTTGTCCGCTGCCCAATTCGCCCCACAGTTCGCGCAACTGGCGTTCGTCGATTAGATCGCGATCGAAGGCCGCCTGAGCAATTTGTTCCGCTGTCCACTCGGGCATGAGAATTAGCAAGCCTCTCGCGAAGTCCGACCCTGTTCCGATGGTGACCCGAGAGATCCTGCCCTCTGCGACCAACCTCCGCACTGGCGATTGCTCGATTAAGAAACTTCGCGCGGGGCGGTCGCTACGAGGCCGGATCCGGGCCGGCGCCGTTGCTCTCTAGACCACAATCTGCCTCTAACGCAGTCAATGTTGGCCGTTGGACGGCCGAAAATCTCAAGGCAGCAACTGCCGTACCCAGCATCTATTTGGCAACTAGCGCCAGCCGGTTCTATCCTACTCACATGGAGAGTGGGCCGCAACGATCAGAGGCGAAACACAGCGGCCAGCAGAGCGCAAATTGCCGGGAAATAACGCATTTTTCGCTCGGACCAAGCGAATCGGGTGATGTCGACAATTAAGTTTCTTCGACCTGCCGACGAAATTCGTCACGCTCCCGGCGAGTGGCTTCCAGATCGAACATCAGGTACTTCATGTCGAGTCGCAATTGACCTAGGGCATCTTGCACCAGTGTTAAGATGCGTCGACGGCGCTTAGTGCTTTCGGCGACTCGAGAGAACGCATACTCCAACTGCTGACGGTAGCTTTCGGGCAACCGGCCAATGGCGGCTGCCAGGTCGTTAAGATCGGCAGGTAGTTCCTCAACATTCGGTTTGACGATGCGGCTGCTTTGACTCATAGGCGATTATTTTCTCCGGGGTGGATTATGCCTCTAGAGCAGAGACCATGCCGCGAAGCAAGTGGCTAAAAGTCGGTTCTCCTTAAATCGCTATCTCGCCGGCTTTTATGACGAAATAGCGACTGCTAGCAACAGCGTCCCGTCTGTGCCGAAACGCAACCGGCGGCCTGGATCCAGGCGCAAATGGTGATACAATGCCACGTTACGCGGAAAGCGGCGAATCAGGCAAAGTTGCAATTTCGCTTCGTTCACATAACCCCGGTCCCGCGATTGGTCGGTCCCTGTTGCATGGATGCACGCTTGAGGCCGCATGGACAGCGCCTGGCATAGACTGCTTACTTCGGTGCTTCTAGCCGCCTGCGCATTGGCAGTTCCGGCAGTTTCGCCAGCGCTAGCGGCAGTTCCCGAGAGTTTCGAAGGTCCGCAAGTCTCCTGGCAAGCCGCGGAGGCCGATTTAACGTACCGAGTCGAAGCTCATCACAGATTCACGGGCGATGCGCACACCGGCCAGGGCAGCGAACTTGTGCAAATCTCCGGTACCGGAGGCACGCATGTCTATTTTGCGCATGATATCGGCACTGCGCGAATTGTGGCCGAACTTGTGCCCTGTGTGTGGGTAAAGGCGAATCGGCCCGGCATTCAAATTCTGGCGCGCGTGGTTTTGCCGCACTCACCCGATCCGCGCACTGGCCAGCCGATGGTCACGCTCATTCGCGGCGACAGCTACTCCGCCGTCGGCTCTTGGCAGCAACTAAAAATTGTCGACACGCCGCAACTCGTCACACGCCAAGTGCGTGTGCTGCGCGCGCAAGCAGGACCGCAGGTCGATCCGCGTGAAGCCTACGTCGACAAGATTCTCCTAAACGTCTATGGCGGACCTGGTCAGACCGCGGTGACCATTGACGACCTTGATGTGGCCGGCATCGTGCCGATTGAAGGCACAAATCCAAATCGAAACGCAGTGCAGCCGGTCTCCGCCAATGGCCCGATCGTCCCGGTTGCCGCCAGCACGTCGGCGACAAATCCCAATTGGTCAAACGCAGCGACCGGGTTACATCAAGTCACGCTCTCCGGCTCGGTCCTGCTTGTAGATGGCAGGCCGTTTTACCCGCGGATTGTTGCGACGCAAGGAGAGCCGCTCGCATGGCTCAAGCAACAAGGCTTCAACACCGTGCGATCGAGCGGGCAATTTAGTGATGCAATGCTCGCGGAAGCCAAGCAACTTGGGCTCTGGCTAATCGGCCCGCCGCCCGGCAGCGCGGCTCAGGGCACCGAGGGCAATGTACTTTCCGCAATCACGCCGGCATTCGATCCGGTCCTCGCCTGGCATTTGGGCCTCGGGCTGGCAAATCGTGAACTGCTGCCGACGGTTGCGCTGAGCAAGCAGCTTCGGCAGCTCGATCGGCAACTTCGGCGGCCGCTCGTTTGCAGCGCAGAAGAAGATTTGTTGGCGTATAGCCGGCAAGTCGATCTACTTTCCAGCTATCGCTTTCCTTTGGAAAGCACGTTGCAACTTAAAGACTATGGCGATTGGATTCGAAATCGCCCACGCTTGGCGCGCCTCGGCACGCCACTCTGGACCGCAGTGCAAACCGAGGCTGCTCCATCCATCGTCGAGCAGGCCGCTGCGCTGTCCGGCAAGTTGGCCGCGGAACCGTCGATCGATGTCGATTCCATGCGACTGCTCGCCTATCAGGCATTCTGCTGCGGAGTGCGCGGCATTGAGTTCGGCTCCAGCTCTCGATTAGATGCCGCCGACGAAGCCACGCGGACGCGCGCCACCGCCTTGGCACTACTGAACCTGGAATTGGAATTGATCGAGCCCTGGGGTGCGGGCGGCAACTATGTAACCACGGCCACCTCGAACGATCCGGCCATCACGGGCATTGTTCTGCAAACCGAAACTGCCAGGCTTGTCGTCGCCATGCGATGCCCCAAAGATTCGCAATACGTGGCGGCGCCGCAAGGCGGCGGTACAACACTTCCTGCCATTGCCGGCAGCGGACCGCCCGCGAAGTTGCCGACCAAGCCGGCGCCAATCTCCGAAACACCCACGCGCAAATCGGACGGCTCGGCCGATCTGCGCAGCAGCAAGGCGCTTTCGCGAACCGGCGGCGGCACGCGGGCCGACAGTTTAAGTGCGCGACAGGCCGACGACTACGCAACTGCCGGAACCGTTCCCGCCGCCAGCAAATCGCCGGTGCCTGGAACCGCGACGCTTGTTGTGCCCGGTGTGCCCGATGGTCACCGCGTTTGGGAATTGACACCCGCTGGGTTGCGGCCGCTGCGTCACGAACGCATCACCGGCGGCACTGCCATCGCGCTGGAAGATTTTGCGCTCACCGGCGTTGTGCTCATCACGTCGGATCCTCAAGTCGAACGAGACATGACCCGCCGGGCAGCAGCACTTGCCCCGCGCAGCCGCCCAATTACAGCGCGATTTGGCCACCTTGATGCTCGCCGAGTGCGAATCGGTTGAAAAGCGTTTGATTGGTCAAACCCAACTGCCACCGGCAGCTATGTCGCTAGCTGCCTCACGCACAGACATTGCCCGAGCGAACCAACTGCTCACGGCCGGCGATTACCTGCACTCGTTTTACGCGGCGCGGAACGCCACACTGCCGCTGGGTCGCTGGAAACGAGAAACTTGGGAGCGAACCGTGAAGCCGCTGGCATCGCCCATTTGCAGCCCACTTGCGGTGAGTTTCAATACACTGCCCGATCACCTTGCATTCATGTATTCGATTCTCAAGTTGCCTCTAAGCCAAAACATGCTCACCGGCGGCGACTTCGAAAATCTGCAGGTTATGCTGCAATCGGGCTGGCGACATTTCGAGCACACTCAGCCCGACGTTCAGACGAGCGTCGAACTCTCGCCGCTGGCGCCGTATGCCGATCGCATGAGTTTGAAATTGCAAGTTCGCGCCACCGATGCGAAGACGGCGCCCACAATCGTTGAATCGCCGCCGCTGTGGATCACCAGCGCACTGTGCATTTGAACGCCGGCGATGTCGTTTGCATCCGCGGCCAGGTACGCGTTCCTTCGCCCATTAGCGGCAGTGTCGATGGGCTGATGATTCTCGATTCACTGGGCGGAGATGCACTGGCCGAGCGCATCGATCAAACCAATGGCTGGCGCGAATTCGTACTCTACCGCGCCGCTCCGCATGCTGGCGATTTAACCCTCACCTTCGCCCTCACAGGGCTGGGCGAAGCTTGGGTCGACGACGTTTCCATCCGCCTGATTCCCCACGGGACCCGAAGTTTCATCCCCAGCGACGGCTTTTCAAGCTCCGCCATGCGCTCGCCGAATCGTGGCGGCCACGTGAATGCCACACGCCGCAAGCTCCCAGCACAAAAACACCAGACCTGAAGGTTCCGGAACGCTGGCCGCACTACCGAAGCCGAAGAGTGAATCAGCATTCCTTAGATGTCGACATTGGTTACTGTACCGTTGCCATTGAAATCGCCGAGACTGGCTAACTGCTGGGGAGTCAAATCCAGGCTGTTCCAGAAGGCATTGAGATCGGTCAACGCCTGAAGCATGACGGAAGATCTTCAGCATCGAGAAAACCATTCTGGTTGAAATCGCCTTGCACTGTCGAAA
Organism: Pirellulales bacterium; assembly: GCA_963773875.1. GTDB lineage: Bacteria > Planctomycetota > Planctomycetia > Pirellulales > JADZDJ01 > CAVTYH01. Next base: position 37,067 of record CAVZCV010000020.1, on the reverse strand, counting down.
TCGGCGGCTCGCAGTTTTCGCCCTTACTAAGAATTCGTTGGCCAAACTGTTTTCCGTCGAATGTGATAAGCGGCAATTGGGTCGTGGCGTCTAGTCCAGCCGCAGAATTGCCAAAATAAATGTGATCAAACGCTGGCGTCCAATTAAAAATAGTCATGCCAATCCATTCCATGCCGCGGCACTACTATTCGCAAAACGCAGAGTGCTGTTGCCGCTACGATGACTGTGCCCGCTCCGGCAATTTCCACGTTGTTGCCCAACGTCACATTTCCTGCCGTGTTGTTGCGCACGACCAATTCCGAATAGTTGCCATAGACGCCGTTGTTGCCGGTGATTGTGCCACCGGTGAGCACGATTTTTCCTGTGCCCGCGGGGCTAAACGATCCGGCAGTTGTCGTACGCAGCTCCAGCTTCGCCGCGTTATTGACGGTAATCGCGCCGCTGTAGGTGCTTGGATCTCTGCTGCGAAGCCGAAAGCCCTGCTGAGCGTCAGCATTTAGGTTGTTTGCAACACCCACTCCAACGGCCGTCGAATTGGCGACAGCAATATTTCCAGCACCAGATAGTGCGCCATCGACCATAATATTACGACTCGTGCCGCCAAGATTTTTTGCATCGACGGTCAACGCCGTTGCACTGCCTGTCACGCTCAAGCCGCCAGTCAGAACCGAATCGCCAAGGCCAATGGCGCTGATCGCAGCGTCATTGGCGGCAATTGGATTGGCAAACGTGCCGTTGTAGAATCCGACCGTCGTGTTGGGACCCGCGGTAAGGGCGACCGTGCCTGCCGAAGTCGTGCTGAGGAGCAGAACCGTGCCTGCATTCACGCTCAGTCCGCCAGAAAAAGTGCTGGGTGCGGCGAGCGTCGTGGTGCCTGCGCCATTGTTCAACACGACGCCGGTTCCACCAATGGCATTCGTCACCACCATGCCATCGCTCCGGTTGAAGACTAGTGACCCGTTGTTCGTAATGTCGCCGCCGCCCAGTTGGCCCGTTGTACCACCGTTGCCGACTTGAATTGTGCCGGCATTAATCGCAGTAGCGCCAAAATCGTTGATGTTATTAGTCAGCACAGTTAGCGTGCCGGTATTGTTCTTCGTCAGAGAACCCGTGGCGATCGCGCCCGTGCCTTGCAGTGTATAGCTGCCATTGGTGCTGACAGTTACCGTCGCCGGACTCACCGTGCTGTTCAAATTGATTGCCAGATTCGCGCCGCTGGCGTTGCTGAAAATGACGTCGTCGTTTTCGTGGTATTTGAGGTCGCCACGCGTGCTCGTCCAGTTGGTGCTCGTCGTGTCCCAAGTTCCCGCTGGCGTATTGTTCCAGGTCACGGGCACTCCTGTCACCGGCGCCAGTGGAGCAACGACCAACAGATCATCAATGCTGAACTGCGTCCGACGTTGCGCCGTTCCCATCGAGTTGTAGCCGAACATTACATGGTCCGCGGTACCGTTATTGAATTTCGCGCAGCAGCGCCAGGTCGCGATTGATATCGACGGCTTTGCCATTCACGTACAGCGTCGCCAAATCGCCGTTCACAGCCACGGTGAATCGATATTCCGTATCGACCTGCATTACAAACGGGAGCGACAAAACGGTTCCCGCGGGAATATTGGCCGGAGTACCACTTCGTCCTGTGCCGCTGTATGCCAAGATCGACAACGGCGCATTCGGCGGAAGGTCCGATCCGCCGGAAGTGCCCAGTCGGCGAATCTGCCAGCCAATATTGCCGGGAAAATCGTTCCCTTCGGCGCGGGATGATAAAGTCGCCGCCATTCACTTGCGAGGGTGCACCTCCATCGACGGCCAGTGGATAAGTTGAAAGGTGGTGCAGCGCGTACTTGAAAGTTTCCGTATATTGTTGCTGCGCATCTAAATTAAAAGTGTGGTAGGCCGATGCCATGTCGTTATTGTTGGGATACGCGCTCGGTCCGGGCACTTGCCCAGCTGAGTTGAAAAACAGCCGCTGACTCTGTGGACCAGTTTGCGTTCCTTCAATGCGTACGATGCCGGTAAGAATTTGCGCATCTGCATTGGGCGTCACCGCTACAATCGTGGAATTTCGGGTCAGAACCCAATTGCCCGGCGAGCCCAACTCAGGATCGTTGACGCTGTCTGCCGACCGTGTGAAATCGTCTTGAAACAATAACGTATCGCCGAAGGCCGGCGACAACCGCCCAAACAGCGCGACGATCAGCGCCGTAAAAACAAAAGAAGCACTGCGCAAGATTAGCGTATTCGCCATGGAAGCACACATCTCCCCCTGGATGTCTAATTCCAGGAAAAATCCAATAGAATGGAACGGGCTGGATCACGGCATGGCAATTCCAACCCCCGTGCGCTCTCCCCCTAATGCTCACGCCGAAGAATCGGCTGCCAAGTAATATACCCATCGCCTACATCGAATGCACGTCCTTTGCTACCCTTGCAATCCACGAAAAGGCAATGGCCAACGAATTATTTGCAATTCGGGTCGCGAACTGTTCGCAAATCTGCAATTCCATTTTCTATATAAAGAAGAACGTCGCAAATAAACCCAACAATCATCCCTGTAGGTGAGAGAGCGGGATGCATTTGAGCTCGCCCCTCCCGCTTGTGAAACTAACCCGAGTTATCCCGACACTCGTTCGGGCCTGAGGCATCTCGCCATGAACTCACTCGAACCGGTTACCGACGAAGAATCACGGCGCATCATTAACCAGTGGGGGCGGTTGCACGATCTGCAGGCCGGCTTGTCGGCATTTTTGCCGATCATCGCCGCAGAGGGCTTCTACATGGAATTCGGCGGCAAGCGCTGGGTGGGCTACGCCGATTTTGAAGAGCACCAAATCACGAAGCGCAAATTCTTTGACGAAAAACACGAGTACACCGAAATCGAAGTGCAAGTTGGGCAGCCCGCCACTACTGCCAAAACAAAAATGCGCTGGACGTACCGCTACCGACCGGAGCGCAGCCCCACCAGCCAAATGATCAAAGCCTACCTGGAGCACACCTGGGAATTCCGCCGCTCACCACAAACTGGCCAGGCGTATATGCAAGGCCACGTCGTCGATGTATTCCAGTACGAGCCCGGCTTCCGGCCCGACGAGAAGCAGGACTACGATCCGCATATCGATCCAAAATGGAAGACGCGGTGAAAACGCCGCTGCTTCCGCTGGCCATTAGCAGGCGGCTAACGAAATCGCTTGCTTGCTCGCAATTGCCGGAGGGCCAACGAAACTCCAACCCGCCGCTCGGGGTTAATTGCTTCGGACGGGAATCCACACACGGGAGGGCGATCATGAAACGTGCATTCGTCGGCGGCAATCGTTCTTATGCTATTTGCGACAACTCCCATGCCTGGCGGAACCATCGGCAGCAGGGCCCGATGAAGTTCGTCTGGAACATTCGCTCTTCCTGCTTCAGCACACGCCTGCCGCGTCGTTGGCCGATATCATCTCGAAAACTTTCAACGTCGGCGGGGGAGCTCGCATTACGGCCGTCGCAGCGCCGACCTCTAATGGCATTCTCGTTTCCGCGCCAGCCGATACGCTGCCGGAAATTGCCAAACTAATCTCTCAGCTTGATCGCCAGGCTGCTGCCATTTCGATCGAAGTCTGGTTTGTCGATCTGCAGCCCGATTCCGCCAAACGGGCCGACGCCCGCACGTCGACTACTTCCGCAGAGCTTTTACCATCCGGACGCCGCAGCGCCGTGCTGGAAAAACTCAAACAACTGGAAAGAGACGGTCAGGCCGTGGTCGTGAACCACTTTCAACTGACAACACTGGAGTCGAACCCCGCCTTCGCGCAACAAGGCGAGCGCCGTCCGCGCGTCGCGGCCACGACCACTACTAGCACCGGACGCACATCCAGCACGACGTACGAAAATCTCGGCACCATTGTGCGGGCGAACGGGCGCGTGAGTTCTGACAGCGAGATCACATTGCAAGTTGATGCAGAGAAGTCGTACGTGGGCGCCGATGGCAAAGCCGTTTCGCCCGATGTTAATTTGCGCCCTCAAGCGCGAAGGGATTCGCCGGGCCCAAAGGCAGCGCACCCGATCGGACCGCAGCAGCGCCGACTGGCAACACCAGCGGTGCCGAACAGCCCTCCAGATTTGCCGATCGATCCGACCAACGCACGGGCAGCGACATCGCCATCCTGGGCCAATCGACGATTCGCGTCCCCAGCGGCGAAATCGTCAGCCTCACCGGCATTACCGGCACGCCCAGTGACTCGGCCAGTTCCTATCAGATCCTCGTCTCCGCTGAAGTGCTGCCAAATCCACCGGCGGGCGCGCAGCGCGCTAAGGCAAATTGAATGTGATTGACGCGGACATTTGTCCGGATGAACTCGCAACAATGACTGCGACGATATAGTTGAAGGTGGCCCGCGCGAATTTAAATCCTGAGCAAATGAAGACCCGAGCAGCCCCGGCGGCAGCAACAACGGCATTTATGCACGCCCGCTCCACGACACCGCACGGCTGGCGATGTTAAACGTGAAACGTCCGGCGTTCTACGGCGTCCCGCAAGTGCCGTGAACATCGCCGTCATTCGGAATTGACTCTTCCGCGTGCCTTTAACCGTTGTGCTGCCGCCAGAGCGACGCCCCCTTTCGCGTCGTCATGATGCAGCGCATTGCTCCAAGCGCGCCGTGCGTTGGCATGATCGCCGCACTTGGCAAATTCATCGCCGAGGAGCAGGCTGATCGTCGGAGCGTCCTTCAGTTGTGTAGCCAGCTTACTCAATGCAGCGATGGCATCCGTCCTAAAGCCAATCGATTGATAAACGAGCGCCGTATGTAAATCGTCTGCTGGAACCGTTGTGTCGAATGCCGTCCCGACAATTGAGGCGCACTCAGAGTAGTTATGCAAATTCGCTTCGCATCGGGCCAACATGATTTTCGCTCTTGGTCCGCGTCCACCAACTTTCGCCAGTGCGGCGAATACGAATCGGGCGGCATGAATATTTCCAGCACGCGCTAGAGAATCGCCAAACAGAAAGGCATTGGGAAAATCGAAACTATACGTCTTCTCATGAAAGCGAAAAGTGAAGTTTTCTTTAGAACTAACGACCGCCATAGAGCACCGCTATTCGATTTGCTATTTTTTCAAACGTGCCCGATGCGGCGGTTCGATCTCGCGGCACCGAACGCCTTTGGATTCGCTTGATCTGAGCTACGAAGAGGTATCGAGCAAAGCGTATGCCCAAACCCGAAGCGCACGCGTCCACTCCCATTGAATCGTCGTCCCTTAAAACCAACGGTTCATATCGAAAAAACTAGCGGACTCATCGATAAAATCTGCGTTCGCGGACGAGCCACCAAAGTGCAGGAATCTGCGGATCGAACCGGCGTCACGGCAAGTGGAAAAGAGACCGCGCAGGATCGCGGAAGATCAGCGCGGTCCCACGGATTGCGGTCAGCGGGAAGAATCTCGCCAACCGATTCCGGCTCGGCTAATCGGCAATATTACCCGTAAACACTGCCGAAGTAGCGTTCCACTCCCCAGCCACGAATGTAGTGCGTCGTCTTAATCGGTTCTATTCGATTATACTACTCGATATATCGAAAAATACGATAACACGATTGGACGCTACATGGATTGGCTCAACTATCATCACTTGCTTTATTTTTGGATGGTGGCTCGAGAGGGCTCCGTCACCAGAGCTTGTAAGAAACTGTACTTAACGCAGCCCACAATCAGTGGACAAATTCGCGCCCTGGAAAACTCTTTACAAGTCAAACTGTTTGATCGGGTTGGAAGGAACCTCGTGCTAACAGAAACGGGGAAGTTTGTTTACCGATATGCAGACGAGATTTTCTCACTGGGGCAAGACTTAGCCGATGCAATCAAGGGCCGTCCGACTGCTCGCCCGATTCGCCTTCAAGTGGGCATTGCCGATATTCTGCCGCGTTGGATCGTCTATCAACTGCTTAAACCCGCCCTCGAACTTTCACCTCCCATTAAGCTCGTCTGTCAGGACGATAAAACGGATCGCTTGCTCGGCCAGCTTCTCCTGAATGAATTCGATGTGGTGCTCGCCGATGCGCCCGCCGGGCCGCTGGTAAAGGGTAAGTTGTTCAACCATTTGCTCGGGGAATGTAGCATTTCATTTCTCGGCACCGCCAAACAGGCCGCTCTATATCGATCCCGTTTTCCGGATTCGCTGGATGGCGCTCCCATCCAGTTGCCGATGGAGGGCACATCTCTTCGCCGCTCATTAGAAGAATGGTTTGAGCGGCAACGGATTCGACCCCTGGTACGCTGCGAAGTTGGCGACTGCGATCTATTTGAAGTATTTAGTTTTGCAGGCGCCGGTGTCTTTGCAGCACCGACGGTACTGGAAAAACGCATGCGCCGGCAGTTCAAGCTGCACTTGATCGGACGAGTTGAAGAAATCCAAGAGAAGTATTTTGCAATTACCAATGAACGTAAGTTAAAACACCCTGCAGTAATTGCAATCTGGGAATCCGCCCGCCGGACTTTCTTGCCATAAGATGAACAATTCTCGCTTGCACTGCGCACGAACAAGTGCAACCGCAACGACTCCTAGACGAACTTTCTCGACCGAAGGAAGCTCGCACTTCGCAAGGGATTGTGTCACTTCATGGATATGGGAAATCGATGGTCTTTCCATCGAAAGGCATCGCACAGTCGGTCGCATAGAATAATTCGATGTACTTCAAGGAAGAATCGATTTGTCCGATGCTCAGTGCCATTCTAGGGTAGGAGGACTGACGCTTCATCATGTTGCATTAATTAACTGCTGGTTTCGCCCTCGCGTGGAGGCCAATCGATGCTAATGTTCAGCCGAAAATCTAGAGAATCGATTCTCGTGGCGCCTGATATTTCAATTGTCGTGCTCAGTATTGGGCGTTCTCGGGTAAAACTCGGTTTTGAATGCCCAGATCAGACCAAAGTGGTTCGCGCGGAACTTTTATCACCTGCAGCCGGCGTGCCGCATTCGACGACCAACACTTCGATAGGGAGAGCCGATAATCATTCCGTGCAACTGAATTGATATTCCTACGTCGAAAGGTCTTATCATCAGGCGTGCGGTAGCTGAATCCTGCGTTTGGAAGACGTCTCGAAGTAAAACCAAATGGTGGCGATTCAGTGAATCACGTCTGGCGTCGACGGGGCACCATTCGATAAGCTCTCTTGACTGCACAACTTCGATGCGGCGATTCGTCGTAGCGTTCTCCAATGTAGTAAGTGTGTGATGGCAGAAGATTTCCCCGCGCCGCTGCGACAATTCATTGGCCAGAATCTCGAATCGCTAGCACAGCTGGAAGTGCTGTTACATCTTCGAGAACATCCCGATCGCCAGATTCATCCTGGCGAGATTGCGAGCCGTTTGGCGCTCACATCGGAAATGGCCCATACGATTCTCGCGGATTTGGTCCGCCGTAGTTTTTTGGCAAAGACCAATAACTGTTTTCGCTACCAGCCCGCCTCCGAGGAATCGCGCCAACTGATTGACTCATTAGCCGAGGCGTACCGCGACCGAAGGCTGGCGGTCACGACCGAGATCTACTCCAAGCCACTGGAGAAGGTGAAAACATTTGCGGAGGCGTTTCGCTTCCGCAAGGAGGAATAACGTGTCTGGTTTCATTTATGTGTTGTCGGCGGCGACCTGTTTGCTGTGCGCCGTTCTGTTGCTACGAACTTATTCGCAACGTCATGTGCGGCTGCTGTTGTGGAGCGGACTTTGCTTCATCGGCTTGATGCTGGAGAACGTGATGATGTACGTCGATGTAGTCATGGTTCCGGAGGTTGATCTGGCACTGTGGAGGAAACTGCCGGGTCTAATTGCTCTGGTCTTGCTGCTGTGTGGATTAGTTTGGGAATCGAAATAAAGATTGGCGCCGATTCTAGAAGCGAGCAAGTTATGAACGACTTTCTCATGGGAGCCATGGCGATGGCCTGCGGCGTCGCGGCCCTGTTTTTCCTGCGTTTTTGGCGTGACACGCAGGATCGCCTGTTTGCGCTGTTTTCCGTGTCGTTCGTGCTGCTGGGCATAACGCGCATCGGACTAGCCATGACGCACGAACCGAGTGAGAACCAAACTTACTTCCACTGGGTTCGCCTCGCGGCATTCGTCTTAATTTTAGTCGCAATCATCGACAAGAATCGGAGGTAAATTAGGTCGTAGCATGGCGAGTCGACGGTGCCTGCGTGGGCAAGCGCTTCGGATATATTTTACGTTTCAGCGATCGCCAGAATACCCGCTTTTCCTGGTTCCTCCAGCTCTCAGGGATTCAATTTGCCGATGCGTCATGCAGCGCGGCGGGGCGCACGAAAAGTCCCCGCGCAATTCGGCGGGACGCGATCAAAACCTGTCGGCCACGGAAATGTCAGCGGTTTCGCGGCCCAGAGACTCACGAACCGGCATCGTCGCGCTTACCACCTCGGCAGGGAGTTCCTCGCCGAAACAGCCGAGCTTGCGCATTTTGAATCGACACTGCTTTGAGCAAAAAAGTTGTCGCCTGGCCCAAGAAAAGCCTCTTGACACTCTTGACACCAACTCGTATGTATACTAATATTCATACGACTAGATTTGGTGAGCCCAGCCCAACTGATTCGCGACTTCCTGGACCTCATCGAGCACCTAGTGAAATAACGATCTCCCTCGGATCGAGAATTCACTGGCGATTTGAAGGACCGAAGAGCAGGTGTGAAAAAACGATGAACAAACTCGATCACAAATTTGCAAAATCGCCTACACAGTGGAAAAAACGCGCGGCAGTTATTTCACTCCGAAACTCGCTTTTCCGGATTCCGGCGCGGTCAGCCGTGTTTTTCTCGCGGCAAACACGCGCAGATCGCCCGATTTGTTCCCGGGCTCTTTTGGTCGCGGGAATCTGGAGCGAGAATTTCCGGACTTTTTCCAGAAAGCTGGAAATGGCAGTCGTGAAAAAACTCGGATCGCTTCGGACCAGGATTTGTGCTCTGCAGCGGGGAGTTGGAAAGCGCGGAAGCGTTCGTGGCCATGTGCAGAGCGGCATCGTGCACCAAGCTCAAGCAATTCTGAGGCCGGAGCGTTTTGGTTGCCCTACGAAACTATGTCGACGAAGAGGACGTAAAAGACTTTAGCGATGTCTGGATTTTTCGCCCGGTGCCACTGAAGACCGCGAGTAGATGAGTGATCAAGTCCATTACGGTGACCGATGACAAACTGCAGCTCAGTTGGTTACGTTTCGAGTGCGTGCTACGGAAAAATTTCTGAGTGCAGCAGTGAGTGCAATCAATTGCCCCAGTGTCCAATCAAACGCGCGTCCGGCTGACGGGTTTGGCAACGCGCACAAATGCGGTCAAGCAGACGCCAGCTTGATCGCCTGGTCCAAATCGTCGCGGAGGTCTTCGAAGGCTTCCAGGCCGACGGAAAGGCGCAGCAGGCCGTCGGAGATGCCGAAGGCTTTTCGATCTGCCGCATCGTAACTGGCGTGCGACATCGTGGCGGGTTGCTCAATGAGCGATTCCACGGCACCTAAACTGACGGCTAGTTGAAAGAGCTTCGTCGACTCCGCCACACGCTTCGCCGCGCGCAAATCGTTGCCCAGATCGAAGCTGAGCATGGCGCCGAACGCGCCTTGCATTTGCCGTTTGGCGATCTCGTGGCCTGGATGCGTCGGCAAGCCGGGGTACAACATGCGTTTGACGCGCGGGTGCGTGGCTAGCCATTCGGCCAGCCGCTGGGCTGTGCGGCAATGTTCGCTCATCCGCAGCTCCAGTGTCTTGAGCCCGCGCGAGCAGAGATACGATTCCAGCGGTCCCATCACCGCGCCGGTTGCATTTTGAATGAAATACAGCCGATCGCGCAGTTCTTTGTCGCGCAGTACGAGCGCTCCACCTAACAAATCGCTGTGGCCCCCGATGTACTTGGTGGCTGAGTGCATCACAATGTCGGCACCCAATTCCAGCGGACGAGTGAGCACCGGCGTGGCAAACGTGCAATCAACACCCAGCAAAACTCCGGCCGGTCGTGCTATTTTGGCGCACGCGGCAATATCGGTGATCGAGAGCAGCGGATTGCCAGGACTTTCAATCCACAGCAATTTCGTTTGGGGCGTGAATGCGTGTTCGACCTTCGTCAAATCGGACGAATTGACCATCGTCACGGCAATGCCCAGCGGTTTCACGATCTTGTGCAGCAGCCGATAGGTGCCGCCGTAACAATCGGCGCCCAGGACAAAATGATCTCCCGGCTTCAGCAGCATCGTAACGCAGTGCGTTGCCGCCATACCCGAGGAAAACGCGAGTGCGCCGGCGCCCCCTTCCAGGTTGGCCAGCGTCGTTTCAAACGCCTTACGCGTCGGGTTACCGCTGCGGGTGTAATCGAACTCACCCCACACGCCGGCGCCGGGCTGCACGAACGTGGACGAAAGATGAATCGGCGGCACGACCGCGCCGGTTTGCGGATCGCGCTCGTTGCCAGTGTGAATTGCGCGGGTGCGGAATTGCATATTGGTAGACGAATGACGAAATTCGAATGACGAATGAATGACTAAATTCCAATAACCAAACAGCTATCGGTGAAACTCAATATCTCTGGGACTCCTCACGAGGTTTGGGATTTGGAGCTTGGAATTTCATTCGTCATTCGAATTTCGACATTCGAATTTTATTCCAGCGCTTGCTGTAAATCGGCCACCAGATCTTCCGAGTTTTCGATCCCGCAGGCCAGGCGGATCATGTTATCGGGAATGCCAAATCGCTGGCGGTCTTCCGGCGGACATTCGTAATAGCTCATCACCAGCGGCTGTTCGATGAGCGATTCCACACCGCCCAGGCTCGGCGCAATGCGCGGAATCTTCACGCGATCGACCACCGCGGCGGTTTGCTGCCAATCGGCATTCTTCACGAGGAAAGTCACGAGACCGCCGAAGCCGCGCATGGTGCGTTTGGCGACCTCGTGATACGGATGCGACGGCAGACCGGGATAATAAACTTTTTCGACTCGCGGATGACCGGCCAAAAACTCGGCGACCGCCATGCCGTTTTCATTGTGCCGCTGCATACGCAATTCAAAAGTTTTCAGACCGCGCTCGAGCAGATAAATGTTATGCGGCGAATTGATGGCTCCCGTAATGCCGCGCAGTTTGCGCACCGGCTCCAGCTTTTCCGCCGTGCTCACGAGCGTCCCGGCCAACAAATCGTTGTGGCCGCCAAGATACTTTGTGGCCGAATGTAGCACGTAATCGATTCCCGCCGCCAACGGCCGGATGTTGAACGGAGTTCCCAGCGTGGCATCGATCAAAGTTTCCACGTCGTGGCGATGGCCCAAATCTGCAAAGCGCTCCAAGTCGACGATGCTCAGATGCGGATTGGTTGGCGATTCGCTAATCAAGAGTCGAGTGCGCGGCGTGATGGCCGCTTCCATCGCATCGTAATCGCAGGCTTTCACCTGGCGCGTGACCACGCCAAACCGCGCCATGTGCTTGGTGCAAAACTCGCGGCTGCGGTGATAACACTCGTCGAAAAAGACCACTTCATCTCCCGAGTTCAATTTCGAGAGCAGCAGCACGACGAGCGCCGACATGCCGGTGGAAAATAGCAGTGCCGATTCGCCCCCTTCCAGTGCAGCGAGCTTTCGCTCCACAACTCGCTCGCTCGGGTTGCCATAACGGCCATATTCTTCGCGCGGTTGTTTTTGCTCGATGTAATCGATGACCGATTGCGTGTCGGCAAAGGTGTAGGTCGAGGCAACGTAGATTGGATCGGTAATCGAGTTGCCGGTTTTTTGTCGATCTTCGCCAGCATGCACTGCGAGAGTCGATGGGCCAGGCGTCTTCGCTGGCGATGTCCCGTTGCGCTCGTGGTGATCTTCTGCGCTCAATTGGCTTTCCAATACCGGCTTTGAACTTGGCTTCTGCTTGACCGATTGCTTGGTGCTCATTTTCATTCCCGCTTCATCGAAGGCACGCCGTGCTTTTGCCCGAACAACGTCGAGTGGTTACAAAGCCTGGCTAATGCGGGAAGTTGCCGTCGCCAAAACACCAAAACAAAAGCCGCTCTCGGCGCAAGCGCTGGAGCGGCTTCAGGTGATCTGGTTAAGCTGTATCGCGCGGCGGCTCGTGATGAGCCAATTTCTATCTGACCAATCTCATTCAACCGAGCGATGGCACTTTAGCAGTTCTGAAGGCTGCAAGCGGCCGCAAATCCCGTGTGGAAATTCTACCTTGCCCCGGTAGCAGCCGCAAGCGATCCGCCATTTTGTACTGCCGCCCCCGACCGCCCGGGCAATCAGGCAAAGCCTTGCTAGGCGCTATCCCCACACTTGGCGTAAAATGTAGCTCGCAGTGGCGATATTGGTGGGGGGGCTTGGAAATGCGGCGAAGATCGATGCAAATGTGCCCGTCAATCACGTTGTGGCGAGTGGTTGGAACTGCACTGGCGATTTGCGCGGCCACTCATAGCCACGCGGAAGAGCCGGTTACGCCGCCTGGGAATTCATTTCAGGCACCCCCCGCGGTAGCCGACGATCCCAAGTCGCTAGTTGGCGAGCTTGGGCACGATTTGTTCGCGGTTCGCGAAGGCGCCACGAATAAGCTCATTGAAAAAGGCATCACGGCCAAGCCGGTCCTCGTGGCCGCGCTGACGAGCACCGATGCCGAAGTTCGCTTCCGTGCCAAGCGAATTCTTTCGATCATCGTCGATGCCGATTTCCAACGACGCAAGCGCGATTTCATCGCCGATGTCGATGGCACCGCCGGGGCAACCCTGCCAGGCTGGTCTGCGTTTAAAGAACTGGTCGGCAGTGATCCGGCGGCGCGAGATCTATTTGTCGAAATGCAAGATGCCCAGACACAACTTCTGGAAGCATATGAGCGCGGGCCAAAAGAAGCGGCCACGATGCTTAAAGAATGCTCGCAAACAGAAGTAGATAAAGTTCAACCGCAAGGCCGGCGAAATCGTGTGCAAGCGAGTATGAGCGTTCCGATCATGGCTGCGCTGTTGTTCGTCGGCGGTGATCCGCAGGTAGCGATTAGCGACGAAGTCGCCTCGCGATTGGCGACTTTGCTGCCGGAAAATCCATCGTTTCGACCAGCGATGACCTCGATCAGCGGGCGGCGTGCTATATTTCGCAAATTGTATGGCAGGTTTGTGGCGCGAGATATGAGTTTCGATTTGATGGCCTTCAACCTGTTGAACGCCCGCAGTTACAATCTTCGCGAAGCGCTGGACCCAGCCGTGGCAGCGCTCAAGTCGGAGGATCCATCTGGTCCTAACAATCGTGCGCTGCGACTTAATGCGATGCTGCTCGTGGCGAACCTCGGCGGCAAAGAGCAGCTAAGCCATGTTGAGCGCTATTTTAACGATTCCGATCGGGTGTTCGATTCCGGCGGTACGAATCAGCCCATGCAAGCGCAGATGCGCGACCTGGCACTGGCCGTGGCGATTAAGCTTTCGGAACAGGATCCTAAAAAATTTGGATTCGCTGGGTTGCAGTTCGATCGATTCAATCTGAACATGATCGCATTCCGCAATGACGCCGAGCGGACCGCGGCTTTCAAAAAGTGGGAAGACTGGCAGAAGGCGCAAAAGCAAGCATCTGGCGCGAAAGCCCCCGCAAAGTCTGACGGCTGACCACATAAACTTCTCATTCTGCAGCCAAGTGGCGCGATCGATTTTGCCGATAATAGCATTGCCAGCATGCGCGGCTAGCAGTCTGTCTTGACGCCCCAGAGCGATCCTGGGAAAAACCGCCCCAGCAAGTTTGGCGAGCAGCTAGGCAGCCACTTGCCGCAGTTGGAAAATCGCACTCGGTTTGCGTCGCCGATTGAAGGATGCTTCTATGGTTCGCACCTGGTTGGTTTCGCTCGTGGCCGTATTCGCGTTGGCAACAAATGTTAGTTGCCGCTCGCCCTACTATGCCGATCAAGGCGCGCTCGCCGGCGGACTCGGCGGCGCAGGTCTTGGTGCGATCATCGGCAGCGCGACCGGACACGCCGGCGCGGGCGCCGCAATTGGCGCAGCGGCAGGCGCGCTAACCGGCGGCGCGGTCGGCGGAGCGCTCGACGATATTGAAGCCCGCAACCGTGCACAAATTGCCGCGCAAATGGGCCGTCAAATTCCAGCGGGCGCCGTTTCCATTAACGACGTCGTCGCCATGACTCGCTCCGGCGTCCAGGAGCAGCTCATTGTCAATCATGTGGCTAACAACGGTGTTGACCATCAGCTCGTGGCCAACGACATCATCTATTTGCAGCAGATGGGTGTCAGCCCGCGCGTAATTGCCGCCATGCAGCAGCCGCGCGTCGTGGCGGTCGCTCCGCCGCCTGGAGCGGTGCTCGTTGGTGGACCGCCGCCTGTCGTGGTCGAACAGCGCTATTACGGCCCGCATTGGGGTTACTGGGGCCCGCGCTATTATGACCCGGGCCCGCATGTTTCCTGGGGCGTAGCGGTTTCGCACTAGGGCAATCTCTCGCCAATCGGCGCGCGGGCTCTATAATGATCTCGCGCTATGACGACGGCACCTACGATTCCGATGACCGAGCCTCCGGCCACTCCCCGCCGGGCGCGCCGTCTTTGGCCTGCATGGACGATTTTGGGAATTGCCGCGCTGGCGATTGCGTATTTGCAGCGTATCGGCATTGTCGACAACGGCACTTCGAACGGCGTGACGGTTCTCGTCGTCGTCGGCACAATTCTGCTGCTTGGTATTTGGATGGCGCTCTTCGCACCATTTTCTCGTTCCACACGCTGGTGGAGCGTTGCCGCCGGATTGGCGTGCCTCGCGCTGTTGAGCTACGTGTTCGAGCTGCGCGGATTCACCGGCAACCTTGTGCCGATGTTCGGACTGCGTAGCGGCAAGCATCCGGAGGCCGAACTCGCAGCGAAAGGTTTGCCGACACAATCGACCGTAAAATCGGCGGCCTGGCAAACGACTGATCACGATTATCCCGGTTTTCTCGGCGGCAATCGAGATGCTTACGTTCCCGACGTTCGCCTGGAGACTGCTTGGCAAACACATCCGCCGAAGCTTGTTTGGAAACAGCCGATTGGTGGCGGGTACTCCGCGTTTGCGATTGTCGGCGAAGCGGCCGTGACACTGGAGCAGCGCGGCGAACAAGAACTAGTCACTTGCTACGACGTATCTACGGGGCAGTTGCGTTGGTATCACGCCATTAAAGCGCGGCATCACGACATGGTGGGCGGCGATGGCCCCGGCTCCACGCCCACGATTGTCGATGGCCGGGTATATGCGCTCGGCGGCACCGGCGTGCTGCGGTGTATCGATGGCGCATCGGGTGCGCTCATTTGGATGCGCGACGTGCTGGCCGACGTGGGGACCGATGCCGAAACCGATCACAGCGGCGTGCCATGGGGCCGTTCTGCTTCGCCGCTCGTGGTCGACGATCTGGTCGTAGTACCCGGCGGCGGCCCACCAGCAGGTCCGAAGGTTTCGCTCGTGGCTTACAACAAAACGACCGGCGATATTATTTGGAAAGCTGGTAAGCGCGAAGTCAGCTACAGTTCGCCGAACCTGGCCAATTATGGCGGTGTGCGGCAGATCGTCATCGTGAACGAATCGCACATCACCGGCCATGATCCAAAAACCGGCGATGTACTGTGGGAAGCGCCGTGGGAGGGCAGCAGTGGCAGCTCGGCCAGCGCCTCGCAGACCGTGCCCGTGGCGGACGATCGCTTTTTTGTTTCCAAGGGCTATTCCTCTGGCGGCGGCGCGCTGTTCGAAATCAAGCATAACGACGACGGTTCGTGGTCCGCGAAGAAACTGTGGCATAACCATCGTGTACTGATGACGAAGCTCAACAACGTGATTGTGAAGGATGGCTACGTTTACGGCCTTTCCGACGGTGTGCTGCAGTGCGTCGATGTGAAAGCGGTTGACGCGAAGGGTGGCAAGCGGCAATGGGCTGGCACCGATTATGGCCATGGCCAGGTGATGCGCGTCGGCGACGAGTTGCTCGTCATGGGCGAAGATGGAACGGTCGCCCTCGTGGCGCTCGATCCAACGGAGTTCAGAGAGCTGGCGCGGATACAGGCCATCGAAGGTAAAACCTGGAATAATCCTGCGCTCTCCGGCAACCGTCTGCTGGTGCGAAACGCCCAAGAGGCGGCGCTTTATGAGCTGCCGCTGGCAAATTGAACCTTGCCAAATGTTTTACTCAATCGCGAGCTGACGAAAAATTTTTGACAATATCTCGCATGCTGAGCTCGTTGCCAACTTACGCCGGCACGTCGACCGGCTCGCCGGAATCATTGGGCCGCGCCATCTGCGCCTGCCGCGCAATTTGGAAGCGGCAGCTACGCTGATTGAGCGCGAGCTTGCTGAGTCGGGCTATAAGGTCCATCGTCAGCCGTACGATATCGGCCCGCACACAGTTGCGAATCTCGTGGCGGAAATTCCCGGCACCAAGCGGCTCAATCAAATTGTGATTCTCGGCGCGCATTATGACACCGTCGAAACCACGCCTGGCGCCGACGATAACGCTTCGGCGGTGGCCGTCCTGCTCGAGTCCGCACGGTTGCTGCGCGAATGGCAGCCGCGGCGCAGCATCCGCTTCGTCGCGTTTCCGTGCGAGGAGCCGCCGTACTTTCACACCGGCGAAATGGGCAGCCAAATTCACGCCCGGCAATGTCGGGCGCGAGGAGAAAACATTATTGGCATGCTCTGCTTGGAGATGGTCGGCTACTTTTCAACCCAGCCCAAGAGCCAGCAGGTACCGCCGGCAATTCCGCGATTCTTGCACCGGCTTTTTCCCAAGCGTGGCGATTTTCTCGCGGCCGTCGGCAATCTGCGCTCCGGCCGTTTGAGTTGGACTTTCCGCCGCGGCTTCAAAAAGGCCGTTCAATTTCCGCTATTCTCCATCTGTTTGCCCGAAATCATCCACGACATCCGCCGCTCCGATAACAGCTCGTTCTGGGATCAAGGCTATCAAGCCCTCATGCTCACCGACACCAGCTACCTTCGCAATCCGCACTACCACATGCACACCGATACGCCCGACACGCTCGATTACGAACGCATGGCGAAGGTCGCTCTGGGCGTTGCCGGCGGTGTCGCGCATGTTGCCGGCGGCCGCTGGACCACGAAACATCAACCGTCATAAATCCTCACTCCCAATCGCGCACAAATTCCACCTGCGGCTTGCCGGCTCCTTTTGCAGCCGGCGTGCCGCGCAAAAATTCGCTCACGTAACGCAGTTTGTCCTTGGGCCGATCCGGATCGTGGAAGTTATCGCCCTTCTGCAAAATTGGCCGATGCTCCGGAATGCCGCCGAATGCCCGGCTGCCGGCCGATTGGCACGGGAACCAATATCCTTTTCCGGCATCGTCCACCAGGTAAAACTCCGGATAGCAATGGTCCGGCACCCACACGCTGCGGGCTGGAATACCACTTGCGCGACACAGCGCAATAAAGAGCGACGTCAACTCTTCACAATCGCCCGTGCCGTCGTTCAGCGCTCGCAGCGCACCTTTTAGTGGTCCGTTTTTGTATTCGACTCTCTCTCGCGTGGCATCGTAAATCGCTTCGACCTTTTCCCAGCCCGATTTTCCTTCGGTCACTTCCTTGGCGAGCTTCTGAATTTTTGGATGCGTCACTTCAATGTACGGACTCACGCCCAAATACGGCAGCACGTCTTTTGGCAACTTTTCCTTCACCGCTTCTTTGTAAACCGATGTATCTTCCGGCGGCAATTGCGAGTGACGTGTCACTTCGAACGTCACCAAGGCGTGAGCTTCCTCGCCAGCGGCGATGTTCGGAATGGTGATCACCATCTGCTTCGCGCCGCCGCCATCGAGCGTGCGATACGCCGCATGATGCACGCCGGGCGAAAGATCTTCTTCGCCGGTCTTCACCGTCTGTTCCGGCCAATCGATCGGCACGGGCACGGTTGCCGTAACGCCGCGCACTGGCCCGCCCACCGCTTTCACGCGCACACCAATTTTGATTTTCTTGGTGAGCGCATCGCCAAGTTGCGTCCCACTGCCGGCGGTCATAGCGCTGTTGGGCGCCGCATCTTCAAATTGAGCTCGCACCACATCGGCCGAGCCAAGACCGATCACGGCCAGCAGCGCAGCGCGCCAATGCGGACCACATTCGTTATACAACTTCGCACAGCATACCTCTTCAAAAATGCCGAAGCATCCGTGCGATCCACTGAAATGCAATCCTGCACTAGCCCGCCGCGGTTCCGCGCGGCATCCTTTTCAATTTTAATTCGTAAGCGATGGTTGTGCTGCGTAAAGTGCACGTTCGTCAGTCCACAATTCGCGGTACTTTGGATCGATTTCCTGCCCTGAATCTCAACTTTTTGCCGCCTTTTGCGCCCCTTCTGCCGCCACCGCCAGGCATTCCTGAATGTCGGCAATCGGGTTTTCTGGCTTCTCCTCGTACTCCAGCGCCAGGCTGCAATCCGCAGGAAAGTTTACTTTGCGCAGGGCCTTGAAGACGCCTTCCACATCGAGCTGGCCTTTGCCGAGTATCACTCCTTTCGCATTTCCTTTCATTTCCGCGAAATCCTTCAGGTGCACTCCGTACAACCGGCCGCTGAGCAAATTGATGGCCTTCACCGGATCTTCCGCCGAGCGAATGTAGTGGCCCAAATCTGCGCACGCGCCGATGTTTTTGTGATGCCCTTCGATGGCGTTCAGCACGTCCGCCACTTTGCTGTATCGCGCCAGGCCCGTGGTTGTGAATGGCAATGCGAATGTCGAATTCTTCGACAAGCTTATCTAGGCTATCAAACGCGTCGGGCGAAGGATCGGCGGAAAGGTTTTTGATGCCCGCCTTTTTCGCAAACTCAAAAATCTTTCGATTGGCCTTGTCATCTTTCGTAAACGCGTTCACGCCGTGCGCCAGCGATTTAATTTCCAGCTTCGCCATCTGATCTTCAATGCTCTTGATTTTCTCGTCGTTGGCGTTCAGCGGAAAATGCGCGCCGAAGAACTCGACCTGATGCAGCCCCAAATCGTCGTGCGTAATTTGCAGCATCCGGTCAACGGGAAAATTCCGCAGCGAGTAGCTTTGGATACCCATCAAAAATCCGCCGTACTTGTCGCCGGCGTCGGCTGCTTTCAGAAACCGCGGCGCGCCAATCGCAGCTCCGCCGGCCAATGCAGAAACCGTTTTCAGAAAACCGCGGCGTGAAACAGTCGATTTCATGAGCAGGACCTCGCTGGAATTGGATATGTAGAATTGCCCCAATTGTCCCCCGCCACGCGCCGGCTCGCAACTCCGCGAACAGCAGGCCGGCTCCCGTCTTCCACCGCATTCGCTGAAGAGGATCGTTGGCGGACACGACAAGCGGCGGCAACCATGGCATTTCCACGACCGACGTTATTTCGCAGTGCATTTTCCAAAATCTGCGAATTCTTCGAGAAAACCGCAGTGTTCCAGAAGGCTATGAAATCTCGGCGACCTCGGCGAGCGAAACTCTCGGGAAATTCAACGTGCGTTGGCGGCTCCGGCCGAAATCGCGATTCAGAGTGAAATAACCCCAGTGCTTTTCTCGAGAAATCAAGCTCCAAACGCGCGAGTTTTTTCACAGTTATTTCACTCCGTCGTTCCACCGCGCCTTTTCGCCTTACACAGTCCGACCGTTTCGGAGGAGATAATTTCGCGTTTAATTGTGTCTTGTAGCAATTCATACCACGCCTCGTAGATTCCTGCCCTTCGATTGCCACCAATTGATCCCAGCGCAATCCGTGCATGACAGCATATTAATGTACACGTGATCGTTTGTCACGTTTTTATTCCGAGCTACGCCGAAAATAAATTAAACTTGTTTCGGTATCGATACATGCGCACAGTACTATAGGCCGTATAAGGCTGAGTAGACACGTGGAGTCCGTTCGGCGAAGACGTAGGGTGTGTCCAGCGAAGCGCAGACGCACCGTCTTTTGAACTCTATCCGCGAAGCTTACGCGATTTCGCAAACGCCATGGCTGACCGCATTCCGGTGCGTCTTCGCAGCTCGACACACCCTACATCCTGTGTTTGTGAAGCGACGAGTGGCATAGCATTTCCTTGATATTGCGGTATAGCACGGTGCGGTGCGGCAGCTTACCAGCGTATATGTTTGATCGCGACTAACTATACCGCTAAAATGCGGCATTTCCCCACCGCATTATTGCGGGTTACCCGGTGCCCACTCTTCGGGTTGTTGGCCCGATTCCATTCGACCTGAAGGGTCGCTTATGCTAGCCCAGGCCGAAGGCCTGGGATTGAGATGACGAAGAGCCCGTCCGACCTGAAAGGTCGATTCTCTGGAAATGCGATTCGATCAGCCAGTCGAATGTCGAGGCGGTTCGCGAATATATCCACACGCAGCCGGTGCATCACCAAAAACAATCGTTTCAAGATGAATTGCGCGAATGGTTGCGGCGGTACAAGATCGAAGCGCGCTCGGCGCGGGTCTCCCGACCACGCCGCCCGCGGAATGGGACGAGCGAATGAATGGCCCTTTCAGGGCCGGCGGCATGGCCGGTGTCCGGATTCCCAGGCCGTTGGCCTGGGCTCGGGGAAACGGCCTTTCAGGCCGAAGAGAGGCGGAACCGCCCCGTCCGCGGCAGCTCGTGGAAGCGACCTTTCAGGCCGATGGGGAGGCCGGACCGCCCAATCTGCGCGGGGGAAAGGGCGCAGGAATGGCAGATATCCAACTATTCAAAGGTCGAGGCTGCAAGCCCTTGGTCCGTAGAGCACTTGCATGGCCAGCGGCACCCGCACTGGGCACGGTGTAACGGATAATGTCTGATCGGCTCGACGCAACAAATATTTTTTTGGTGGCCTAGAAATAGGATTGACTTTAGATTCTATGTACACTAGTATTATTTGGCACATTGCTTTGTGTCTTGACAGTGCGGCGGGGTCCGGAGACCGTGCCGAGCGCGCAGGGTGTCTGGTGCCTACGTTTTTGGCGTTTAATATAGTCGCGGAAGCCGAATCGCGGGTGAGTTACTGCAGTCGCTTAAAGGAGGAACGAAAACATGCAAACGGAACGAGAATTATCGAGCAAGTTACACGCGGGGACCGTCACGGACCTAGATGCGCGGATGGGCAGGATGACGCGAAATCATCGAGGGTTACTTGCTGGGTGGTGGCCGGGAGTGAAATTACTGCGAAATAACTTGGGCAAGATGACTGCAATAACCTGCGTGAATGCCGAGTGATTTGAACGAGTGAGGTGAAATAACGTTGAAGTTATTTCACTCTGAATTGCCACGAGGGGTTCGGAGACAACAACCATGCTAAATTTATCGAGACAAACGCAAAGCGATCGGAAAACGCGCGTGATTCAGACGCGCGACGATCGGCCGTTGCAAACCCCCTGGCGACAAAATTCAATTCGCGATGCCAGCGAAAATCGGCGTAACCCAGTGGCAGCGATGGCACTTACTTGCCGAGCCAGTGCGCCGAGCGTTAGAATTCTGTCGGGCAGCGTGCCAGCGAGGAGTGACAAATTTGCCGACAGCGGCGCCGCGTCCTTGCTGGCGCGGCTCGGGAGTATCGACGGCCAGGCAGCACCGCTTCCTGACGGGCGCGGCTCGGAAAATCGCATTGCTCGAAACAAAAACCGCCTACCGCCTACTGCTTACTACTAACCACATGAGGTGAAATCATGGCTACCGCGACTCAGCCCAAAACACGCAAACCACAGGTGCGCGAAACCCAGTGCTTCATCGGCGGCAAGTGGCAGCCGGCCAAAAGCGGGAAGACGTTTGAAACGATCAATCCAGCGACCGAGGAAGTGATTGCCAAAGTTGCAGAAGGGGATGCGGCCGATGTCGATCTGGCCGTGAAAGCCGCCCGCGAGCAATTCGAAACCGGCACGTGGAGCAAAATGGACGCCCGCGATCGTGGCAAGTTGATGAATCGGCTGGCCGATTTGATCGAAGAAGAAATCGACGATTTGGCGGCGCTGGAGACGCTCGACAATGGCAAGCCGATTCGCGACAGCCGTGCAGCCGATCTGCCGCTGACGATCGATTGCCTCCGCTATTACGCCGGTTGGGCCGACAAGCTCCATGGGCAAACGATTCCGATTCGCGGAAATTATTTTTGCTACACGCGCCGCGAGCCGGTGGGCGTGGTCGGACAAATCATCCCCTGGAATTTCCCGATGCTGATGGTCGCCTGGAAATGGGGCCCGGCGCTGGCTTCCGGCTGCACGATTGTGATGAAGCCTGCCGAGCAAACGCCGCTCACTTGCCTGCGCATGGCGAAGCTGGCGCAAGAAGCCGGATTTCCGGACGGCGTCATCAACGTGATTCCAGGCTACGGTCCCACGGCCGGCGGCGCGCTTGTGAAGCATCCCGATGTCGACAAGATTGCCTTCACCGGCTCCACGGAAATCGGCCAGCTGATTATGCAAGGCGCCGCTTCGACCATGAAGCGCATGACGCTGGAACTGGGCGGCAAGAGCCCGAACATCGTGTTTGCCGATAGCGATTTGGATGCGGCAGCCGCGGGCGCCCACTTCGGCTTGTACTTCAATCAAGGCCAATGCTGCTGTGCCGGCAGCCGATTGTTTGTGGAGGACAAAGTGCACGACAAGTTTGTCGACAAGTTGGCCGCGATGAATGAGCAAGCGCAAGTTGGGCGATCCGTTCGATCCGGCCACTGAGCAAGGCCCTCAGGTCGACAAAACGCAGTTCGACAAAGTGATGGGCTACATCGATGCCGGCAAAAAAGAAGGTGCGAAGTGCGTGACCGGCGGCGAACGCCATGGCGATAAAGGCTACTTCATCGAGCCGACGCTATTCACGGGCGTGACCGATAAGATGAAGATCGCCGAAGAGGAAATTTTTGGCCCGGTGATGTCGATCCTGCGGTTCAAAGATCTCGACGAGATTATCAAGCGTGCGCAACCAGACCAGTTACGGCCTGGCCGCAGCGGTTTGGACGCGCGATGTGGGGAAGGCGCACTATTTGGCGAAAAAGATCAAAGCCGGCACGGTGTGGGTCAACTGCTACGACGTGTTCGACGCTGCTGCGCCGTTCGGCGGCCACAAGATGAGCGGCCTCGGCCGCGAACTGGGCGAACGCGGCCTGGACGGCTACACGGAATGGAAAACAGTGACGGTGAGTTTGGATTGAGTGCGGCTCAGAGGGCGGTCGGCTTTCGAACGCGCCGTCCCAGCAGTACCGCAATACCCGAGAGAATTAGAAAGATCGTCGCAGGTTCCGGGACAGCGGCAACGCTCCACGCGAGGCCGTAGAGTTCGTCGTTGCCCGAGCCAGGGACGTCGAGCCGGTCGATTTGGATCGAGTAATTTCCGGCCTCGGTGATGGGGAAATCCAGATGTTCAACGTTATCGGTCGTGCTCATCGATTTGGCGATGGCGACGCCGTTTAGTAGCAACGTCAGATCGAGATTATCGAGCGATTCGCTTTGGACAAAATTATCGGCGGCTTCGGCAGTGCCGTTACCGTTGACGTCGGTCCACGCGACATGGCGCGACCAGTCGAGCGTGATATCGATCAAGCTGCCGGCCGCCAGCGGCGCGTTAATGGCGTATGCCAGCGAGGAAACGCCAACAATTGTGTGCAAATCCCAGCCGAACGGGTTCACCGGCCCGGCGCTTGTTGACCCGCGGAATATTGCGAGAAAAGTTTAAGCGCGTTGATTTGTCCGGCGCCGGAATCGGTATCCAAAGGCGAAGTCACTTGTAGCACACCGCCGACCACGCTGCCGGTTTGATGCCATGCGGCGCCGCTTTTCTCCAGCACATGATCGGCGCTGTTCATCATCGTGGCTTTGATCACGAGCGGACTGGTGCTTAGTCCGTGAGCGCGGCCATATTCAATTTGCTGTGACATCATGCCAGCTACGAGCGGCGCCGAAAAGCTGGTGCCGTTAAGCCCTTCGCTCCACAAATTGCCTTGCGATTGAAACAGGCCGTTGGCCAAGGTTTCCGCGGTGCCGGGAGCGACAAGATCGGGCTTACTACGATTCGAAAATCCGCTCGGGCTATCGACCGGTCCTGCCGCGCTCGTGATGAAAACCTGGTTGTATAGCAGTGTCGATGGCGAATTGATCGGTCCTAGTGGATCACCCGGCGGCGTGCCGGTGCGGCCGACTGCCACCACGTTGTAAGCGGCCGCCGGACTGCGAACCGGTCGCGGCGGATTCTCATCGAGCACCGCGAAGCCGTTCGCGTCGCGGTGCGCGGTGATGTTCCCGGACGAAACGGTAATGTTGGCGCCGAGCGATGACGCGGCCCAATCCAGCATCAGATCGAGCCGGTTCGACCCATTGTTGCTGGAGCTATCGAAGTTGAGCGAAAGGTTCACCACATCCGCGCCATTGGCCAGTGCGAAGCCGATTCCGTTAATAACCGCGGTGTCGCCAAAAAAGGCGTTCTGGCTATCGAGCACACGGACATTAATGTAGCGGGCATCGGGTGCGACACCGGTAAAAGTTGGATCATTGCTAATGGCCATGCTAGCCACCGATGTGCCATGGCCAAAAGTGTCCTGACCCGTGTTGCTTGGTTCGCTGGTAACAAAATTCGCCTGGGCCACGAGGCGCGGATTGCCGAGCGAATCGGTTCCGGCGATTGCCGGATGCGTCGTACTCATGCCACTATCGACGAAGGCAATCGTTACGCCAGTGCCGGGTCCAAAGAGTACGCGCGAATCGTCCGCATGCACGGCTGCCAAGCCGGGAATCTGCGCCGAGCCTGCCTGGGCTGACGATAAAACAGCGGTCCACAAAGCCGCCGCAATTGCACGGTTCGCTGCCTTCATCGCTGTCCCGTCCGCGGCTGCGGGTATTCAAGCGGCTTTTTTTCCAGAACGCCGCGATTGCAAGCCCCGGCTTCCATGATAACTGCTATCTTCCGGAATAGAGGCCTCCGGGCGCGAAATCGAAAGAATTCGAATGGAAATTGACGAATGGCGGCTGAAAGTGCCATAGTGACGGGGCGAATGCTTCGGTAAAATCCCCGCCGCTTTTCCGGCCAATGTCTCTCCAATCAAACGCCCCTCGTCAGGATGACGGCGGGCACCGTCGAAACCGAACACGGAGGTTCAGCCATGGCGTGCCAAGTTTTCCGCTGGTTGCTCGCCGGTGCCGGTCCGACCTCGTTTCAGCATGCGTTGGTCGGAATGGGCTGCCTACTTGCATTCGATGTGGCCAGCCGTTGGTGGAGAAGGCGACCGAACGAGAAATCGGGACAGCCATCGGATCGAGGTGCATCTCAGGAAGGGCAACGTCGCCGGGCTGCGTGAAGTTTCGCAGCGCAAAACTTTGATCTGCAATCAATCGTTCGCACGCTAAACCGCAAGCGGCTAAGCGCGGCTAGCGACCCCCTCGGGCTTGGTTTCAGAGCGAGCCGATTGTCCATCGTAGCGGCCAAACACCATCCGGCCGGCACTCGTTTGCAGCACGCTCGTCACGGCAATACGCGCGAGCTGATTGATATGTTCGCGCCCACCTTCGACGACCACCATCGTGCCGTCGTCCAAATAGCCGACGCCTTGGCCCATCTCTTCGCCGGGCTTCACAATTCGCAATTCGATCGTTTCGCCGGGCAAAAAGACCGGCTTTAAGGCATTCGAAAGATCATTAAGGTTAATGACGCCGACGCTGTGCAGTTTGGCAACTTTGTTCAGGTTGTAATCGTTCGTGATTACCTTCCCGTTGAGATGCTTGGCCAGTAGCACCAGCTTCATATCGACCGGCTGGCCGGCGAATTCGGGGAGGTCGCGATCAAAAATCTGCAAATCGACCTTGGCATTTGCGCGAAGGCGATTGAATACATCGAGCCCGCGCCGGCCACGGCTGCGTTTCAATTTATCGCCGCTGTCGGCAATGCCTTGAAGCTCGGCGATCACAAATCGCGGCATGATTAACTGCGTATCCAGGACCTCAGTTTCGACAACATCGGCAATTCGGCCATCAATCGCGACGCTCGTATCGAGAACATACGGCCGGCGGCCTTTGACTTCCTTGGCAAATTCGACATACGGAATAATAAACCGGAAATCGTCTTTGGTTTGGATCAACAGCGAAATACACGTGTAGCAAATAATGGCGCCTACACCCACCTGCACCCAATAAACAATCTGTTGAGCATGCGGATCTTTGAGATTGTTGGGATCCGGAAGCAGCGGCGTCAGTGCCAATCGCACGACATAGGTCAGCAAGACACCAACTAACAGGCCGAAGTACACTGCCGACATGATTTCCAACCGCTTGCGGCGCAGTGCCACATCGAGCGCAATTACGCCTACTGCCAGCGCAATACAGCCCAACATGGCCAGCCAGGGAATCCAAACTGGCTGCTTGGGAAGGGCGTCGGAATTGATTAGCCCCACGCCAAGCCCAACCGCCACCATCACGAAGATGGAGCGGAGAACAACAAGAGCAACGGACGGCATCGAAACGGCCTCGCCATTGGGTCAGTGGGACCCGCCGGTCGGTTGGAAATGCTACCGCAACCGCACGCATGAAGCGGCTTGCAAGCTCGCTGTGCCTTTGATTACGGCGCTGCAAGCTTATCGTGGCCCACACTACTATTCTAGCAGACGCTCAGAAATGCACCTAGCGGTGGGGATGACACCTAAGCGGTTCCCCGCGTCAATGCCTCATTCGCCAAGCGTAAGTCGGGCTATAGCACCAACTATCAGCAACAGCACCAGGACGATGAGTAGTACGCCGATGATTGAGCTAAACATGCCGAAGTTTAGCCAGTGACGAATGAAACGAAAATGCAAGCCTGTTCGTGGTTAGGCTAGCGCCGCCCGCGGAATACATCGTCCGACATCTGTCGTTCCACAGCCCGACCGTATTCTTCAAGTGTCCGCCGTTGGCCCACTGCATGCCATGGTGCGACATCGGAGAGCTCCGGCATAATCTCCAAGAGCTGATTGCACAGCATTTGCAGCAGCCGTTTGAGTGATTGCGTTTCGGCCTTCTCAGCGATTGCCGCCACAGTTTTCATGACCTTCACCATTTGCGCCCTTTGCATCACCGGCGGCGAAAGAGGACCATCGGAATCCACGAGCAAATCGGCCACAGGCACATCGAGAATCTTCTGCCAGCGATACAGCATCGTCAGCGTCAAATCGGTGAACTCTTCTTCTTGCTGACGAACCGTGCCAATGTCAATGTTCATCCGCCGGGCAATATTTCGCTGCGAGATGCCCTGCTGGCGGCGAACGATGGAAAGTCGATGCAAGGCGCGCTTTGCATGCCCGTTGCCCTGGGCATGATTCGCTTTACTGCCATTGACCTCGGCATTGCCATTGCTGCCTGGTTCACCGTCGCCATCGAATGCCTGTGATCCGAACGATTCCCATTCTGCGATGCTCATGGCCGTTCTAGCTCCTCGGTGCGAAATCAGTGATGAACGAATAAATGAATCGAGTGCCGCGCTTGTGGGTAAGCTCGCCGCGCATGACGGAACGATGGCGAGCCTTTACCGCTCTAGGGCAATTAATATTGGGCTGTGACTGATCCCCCACGCCTGCTAACGGAATCTTGGAAGAACAACCGGTTGTGCCGTAGCAAACTACCGACCTGTACACTCTTTCGCCGCCCATCACCGAGCCGGCCACATTTGGGGTCGCCGACTCTCAATCTGAATCCGCCGATCAGTACGCTCTCTCTGCGATGAATACCGCAATAAGCTTGCCCTAAAGATACTGATCACGAATTACTCACCCCACCCGCATGTCAGCCGTGTAAAAAGATATGCACACGCCTGCACACGTGTGATACTAATCCGGCAAACACAAGCATGCAAGCGGGTGGATGGATTTGATCTATGTTGCTCATTGCAGCCTGGAATTCACCAGCTAGCCCGGCTTGTCGAGCCGATAGCACGCTGCGTGGAAAGCGGCTTTCTATGGCCTTCAATCAGGAACTGCTTCGCTCGAATCAAGGACTGCCGAGCGAGAAAACAAACGAATTCGAAATATTTCTGCCCACATCCATGCGCCCGGTTCAACGATTACGGCTGCTATTGGTACGGCGAGCAACCTGGTGACCAGCGCCACGGAAAAGATGACTGTAAATGGATTGACGGAACTCAGTCCCCAGCGCGCCATTGCTGTAGGATTGGAAAGCCAATCGAACAAAAAGCCGCCCGTAACCGTTGCGGCGGCATGGCAAATACTGGCCAGCGCCTCATGCGCCGCCACATAGGGTGATTTTTCCCCATCTGGCGCCAATTTCAACGCCAAATTCGGTAAGCAGACATTGTGGCCCGCATACGCGGACCATAAGAACGTAGGCGCCCATGATCAACCAGGCGGCCCAACGCGGCGTCGGTGCAGCAAACAAATAAAAAATCATTGCCAGCGAAACTAGCCATTGGCACGCCACCAGCACTGGACGGTTTCCGTAGCGGTCGCTGAATGGGCCGGCCCAACGGGCGACACCAATCTGGCCGACTTGCATAACGTTCCGCATCACCGTGACATCGCCCGCACCAAGTTTGAGAACGCGGAATGGAAACATTCCTTGTACGGTTTGCGAAATGCCGTTGGCGAGCGACAGCCCGGCACGAAACGACAACAGCCTTCGAAATCGCCAATCTTTGAATGGAGCGGCCATCGCCTGCCAGGGAATCCCGGGTGTCGGCGGCACGCGACGCATCGATGGCATCATCGTCAACGGTACAAGAGATCCGAGCATGCAAATTGCACCCAGGGCATTCGGAATTGCGTAGCCTAAGAGCATCAGATTTCGCGAATCTTTGTAGGCCTCCCGCCAGATGTCGGAAAAATAGGCGGCCGTGAGTGCAGCTGGAATCGAAGTTAATAACTGTAGAGTTTGTCGCCAGCCAAAATAATTGCCTCGAACCCGTAACGGTACCAATTCGCCTAGCCACGACCACAGTGAAACAAAACCGATGAAATCCAGCAGTTGATAGAAGCAAACGACCACAATTAAAAGGCCTAAAGCTGAGCCTCGCGACATTGAGGGGGCGAAGACACCAGTTAGCGGCAAGCCCAGCAGTACGACATAGGCGAGGCCAAACGCGGCGACGGTCGCCCGCTTAGTCGTGCCGGCACGAGCGATGATTGCCGGGGTAAATAAACGCAGAAGGCCGGCCAGCGAGGGGGCGGCAAGCACCAGGCTTAGCTGCCAACCTTTCGCGCCAAATCTTGCGCCATGTAACTGATGAGCGTGGCGCCGGTGAGCGCATTCCCAATCGACCAAATTGCAACATTCACCAGCCCAAGCTTCAGTGCTCGCCTACGGATACGCCCGTCAAGTCTTTCGGCCATTGCTGCCCCACATACGACGCCGACAAGTTAATTGATCGATTACTGTCGCCAGAGTTTAACGACTTGTGCGAGCTTGCTCAATCAATTTTGCCGCACCATTTGCCAGCAATTGTTCAGCAACTTGGCGGCCCAAGGGTTCGGCGTCGCCGGCATTGGCAAATCGATCGGCAGCCAGCCGTGTTTGGCCGTCGAAGCTGACGACACAAGCCGAGAGATGCAGTCGGCCATCGTCTTCGACGCGTCCCCACGCTCCGATGGGTGCCAAGCAGCCGCCGGCCAGCGCCGCCAACATAGTGCGCTCCGCGAGAACCGACTGATGCGATTCCGAATCGTCAATTTTCGCAAGAATCTGCCGCGTCGCATGATCGCCAGCGCGGGTTTCCAGTCCTAGCGCTCCTTGCCCGACAGCGGGCAGCATGAGCGACGGCGGTAGGATCTCCGTAATCTGACTGTCGAGCCCTAATCGCCAGAGGCCAGCGTGCGCCAAAATTCAGCGCATCGAACTCGCCATCGTGAAGTTTTCGCAGCCGGGTTTCCACATTGCCCCGAATATCTAGCATCCGCAAATCAGCTCGGACATGCAGCAACTGAGCCCGGCGACGTGAACTGCCGGTGCCAATTTTCGCGCCACCGGGCAGCCGAGCGAACGGTAATCCCTCGCGGCTGACGAGCACATCGTGCGGCGATTCCCGCGGCGGCACTGCAGCCAGGACGAGGCCCTTCACCACGTCGGTTGGCAAATCTTTGAGACTGTGTACGGCGATATCAATCCGGCCATCGAGCACTGCTTTCTGCAGTTCTTTAGTAAAGACACCGTCGCTGCCCAGCGTGGCAATTGGCGCGTCAGGCTGCTGATCGCCGCGGCTGGCAATCTTTACTACTTCCGATCGGACGCCGATCGCCGCCAGCTGTTCGGCTACATAATTGGCTTGCCACAATGCCAACGCGCTACCGCGCGTGCCAATGCGAATAGATTCTTTCGTCATCCAGTCACTCCGCCGGCCGGTTCCGCGCCGTCTGACGTTAAATTGAGTGACTCAACGGCCGTGGCTGTCGCCAACTGATGCGGCGCCATGACGACGCCACAACTGATGATGTATTGCAATGCCTGATCGATCGTCAGATTCACATCATATGTTTTGCTGAGCGGTATCATCACTGGCTTCACGGTGAACAGCGCAGGAGAAGTCGGCAACATAACAGTAACGCATGGTTCGTTGGCGGCGGCAGTCACGTCGAGCACGGCGTCTCCCACTACAAGTCCTATGCTCCACAAGCCGGGCCGCGGATATTCAATCGCCACCACACGGCGATAATGCAAATGATGCGTTTCGGCAAGATTCTCGCCAAACACGAAATCCGTCACCTGCTTCACCGCGGAATACACTTTCCTCACGATTGGCAAATGCAAAATTCCCCAATCGAAAATGCGGCTGAATTCGCCCGCCAAGAACTTGCCGAGGACATACAGCACGAGGACGAACACGCACAAGAATACCGGCAGCACCACCTGCGGCCTGAGATGCCGGGCTTCCACATACTCTCGATACACTGCGGTGCCGGTCGACGGCAGCGGCTGATCCGGCACGTTTGCGCGCAGCCAATTCACAACCTCGGTCGGCACAAATTCGCCGCTGCTGAGCCGAAAATACGAGCGGCCATCGATCATGAGCGTCGTCTGGTCTTTTGTCGCGTCGGGCGGGGCCTGGCGCACATCGCTTATTGTCGCCACTAATACTTCGCGGGTGGCCAGCGTAACCGGTTTGAGCACGTATGCCTCGACCGTGCTGAAGACCCAAACCAAAATGACGATCGTCAAAATTGGCGGCAGGAGCAGCGTTAATCCGCGCAATACGACGCGGCGAAACCGCGTCGTTTTCGCACGGAGCCTGCGGGGCGCATGGGGATCAATAATTTCGGCCAAGGGCGATCTCCAATCGCTTCCGGCATAGCAAGCGAACGAATTGATTTCGCCAGTTTACAACAGGCGGCGATCATACGTAACCGCGTGGCATCGCGCGGATTAGCACGGCTCAATGGACATCCGCCCCGATTCCGCGCGATCACGGCGACAGACACCGACTCCACCCCCGCTGCCAGTAGGACCTTGGCTGCGTCGGCTGCTGTAGAACCGGTTGTTAAAACGTCGTCGACTAACAGCACTCTTGGCCCCACAATACGGCAGCCCAGACCTACGCGGAACGAATTGCGCTGATTTCGATGTCGCAGGGTTGGCGAGACATCCGATTGCAGCGCCGTCAATCGGCGCCGCCTAAGCCAGCGGCGCCGAACCGGCACTTCGAGCTGGCGTGCGAGTGCCTCTGCAATCAAGTCCGGGCCATTGGTGCCGCGACTGAGTCGGCGAGACCAATGCATGGCCAGCGGCACCACGGCATCAATCTGCAACCGTGCGAATGCCTCCCGGCGGAATTCAAATAGCAGGCGTCCCAATTCGATGGCGACCGCCTCACCGACTGGCGTTTTGGTGCGTACAACCGCTCGGCTCAACTCGCCTTCATATTGGCCGATTGCGATCACCGCATTCCAGGGAAATGTTTCTCGACGACAATGAACGCAATCATCGGCGGCGGAAGTTTCATTGACCAAAGGTGCGCCACAATTCTGACACCAATGCAAGACCGGTAGCGCCAACCCACGTCGGCAGGTCGGGCAGATTAGCGGCTGATCGACAGGCGGGACGAAATCGACCTGACAGATAACGCACCGCGGCGGATAGACGAGACTGGCAAGCGACGATCCCCAAGCACGCGGCGACGGCGGTCGAAGCGTCGCCAGTGCCATTCGCGAGTGCGAAAGCCATTTCGCCGGCTTCATATAGGACGAGAACGAATTTCAAGGTTTTGGAAAATCGTATCGATGCGGTTCGCCCATCATATCGCAGTGAAATGGTCAATGCACCGCATGCCAGCACCGTATCGGCCTTGACCCTGCTTCCGCGGTTGCCCTAATGTTCGACAACCTTGGTGGTCACCTTTCAACCGCGGCTTGGCAGAAAGTGCTAATCCTCGATCGTTACCTCCTGCGTCAGTTCTTGCAGATCTTTGCAATTTGCTTTTGCAGCCTTGCCGGGCTGTACATTGTGATCGACGCCTTCGGCAACCTCGACGACTTCATCAAATTCTCGGGCGAGCATGGCAGCCTGTGGAAGATCATGGGCGAGTATTACGGCTATCGGACGATCGGCTTTTTCGATCGCACCAGCGGCATCCTGACGCTAATTGCCGCGATGTTCACTATCGCCATGTTCCAGCGGTTCAACGAAGTGATTGCCTTACAAGCTGCCGGCATTCCCAAATGGCGGATCATTAAACCGGTCGTCGGCGCGGTGATCGCGATCGCCATTCTGGCTGCGCTAAATCGCGAAATCGTCATCTCCTCGCTCCGCGAACGGTTTAGCCGAAATGCCCAGGACCTTGGCGGCGAAGCCGGCAAAGAACTCGAACCGCGGCGCGATGCGCGAACCAACATTCTCATCCGCGGCAAACAAACGTACGCCAACCACCAGCGCATTGAAAAGCCTGCGTTCTTGTTGCCCACGGCGCTAGGCGATTACGGCAAGCAACTCATCGCCTCCGACGGCTTCTACTTGCCCGCCGATAGCCAGCATCCCGGCGGCTATTTGCTGAAGAACGTTTCGCAGCCCAAGGCGATCGATTCCAAACCGTCGCTGACTCTGGGCGATGACCCGATCATTTTGACTCGGCATGACTATTCATGGCTGGAGAAGGACGATTGCTTCGTGGTCAGCGATGTGAATTTTGAATATCTCGCCAGCTCCGCCGATTGGCGTTCAAATGCCTCGCTGCCGGACTTGATTGCTAGCCTGCGAAATCCCAGCCTGAATTTCGGGGCAGATATGCGCGTGGCCATCCATGCACGAATTGTGCAACCGGTGCTCGACGTTGTCCTTTTGTTTCTTGGCCTGCCGCTGGTGCTTTCGCGGAATAGTCGAAACTTGTTTTTGGCGATTGGACTGTGCGTGCTCGTCGTCGTGGTTTTCTACCTGGTCGTGCTCGGCTGCCAATATTTGGGCACAAGCTACTTGGTCAGTCCGGCGTTGGCAGCGTGGCTCCCGCTGTTGATTTTCGTTCCCATTGCCGTTGCGATGAGTCAGCCCCTACGCGAATAATAGCGTTGGGAGTGGCTTTCATGTCGGTATACAATTTCGCTCCGCCGTGGGTCGAAGGGCTGACGATTCCAGCCGTCTTGGATCGCACTGTCGAACGCTGTAGCGATCGTGATGCGCTGGTGTTCCCGCAACTCGGTTTGCGCTGGAATTATCGCCGCTTTGCAGACGAAGTGGACCAGGCGGCCCGCGGGCTTTTAACGCTCGGAATTCGAACCGGCGAACATGTTGCCATCTGGGCAACGAATGTTCCCGAGTGGGTCGTTCTGCAATTCGCGACGGCACGGATCGGTGCGGTGCTGGTTACAATCAACCCCGCATACCGCGCCCACGAACTCAAATACGTGCTCGAGCAAAGCGATTCAGTAGCGCTGGTGCTGACCGATCGGTTTAAGTCGTCCGATTACTTCGCGATGCTGGCCGAAGTGTGTCCATCCGTCACCGATCGTCCAACTGTCCCGAGTCGGAAATCGACTTCAAGCCGCGGAGTTTCCCAAACTCCGCCACGTCATTGCCATCAAAGGTACGAAGCCTGCCGCGGCCATGTCGTGGCAGGATTTTTTGAACGCCGGCGATTCAATCCCTCGTGAAGCAGTGCAAACGGCACACGCACACTTGCGACCGCTGGACCCGATCAACATTCAATACACGTCCGGCACAACTGGCTTCCCGAAGGCTGCAACACTGTCGCATCGCAACTTGCTGTGCAACGTTTTTTATTCGGGGGCGTGCCAGAAACTCTCGGAGCAGGACCGAATTTGCATTCCAGTGCCGTTTTATCACTGCTTTGGCTGCGTGCTGGGAACTTTGATGGCCGCGGTTTATGGGGCCGCAATGGTTGTGCCCGCCGAATCGTTCGATCCAAAAGCCACGCTCGACGCCGTGGAAAAAGAGCGTTGCACCGCGCTTTACGGCGTACCGACGATGTTCATCGCGGAGCTTAACGACCCGTCGCGTACTGGCCGCAACCTGTCTTCGCTCCGCACGGGCATCATGGCGGGCAGTCCGTGCCCGATCGAAACTATGCGTGCGGTGGTGCACACGATGGGTTGTCGAGAAATCACCATCGGCTATGGCCAGACGGAAGCATCGCCCATCATTACGCAAACCAGATTCGACGATCCAATTGAGCTGCGCGTGGAAACGGTCGGCCGGCCTTTGCCTGGCGTGGAGGTGAAGATCGTCGATCCCGTGAATGGCCAATCGCAGGCCGACAATCAGCCGGGTGAGCTGTGCGCTCGTGGGCATGTCGTCATGCTCGGCTATTACAACAATTCGGAAGCCACTCGCGAGGCGATCGATGCCGACGGCTGGCTGCACACCGGCGATGTGGCGCTGCGGCTGCCAAACGGCTACTACAAAATCACGGGCCGCATCAAAGATATGGTCATCCGCGGCGGCGAAAATATTTACCCGCGCAAATCGAAGAGTTTTTGTTCACGCATCCGGCCATTGAGCAGGCGGCTGTGGTCGGCGTGCCGGACCCAAAATACGGCGAAGAGCTTTGCGCATGGATTAAGTTGAAGTCGGTTTCACTCAGCACGACGGAAGATGAAATCCGGCAGCATTGCCGCTCGAAACTTGCCGCATTATAAAGTGCCGCGCTACATCAGCTTCGTCAACGAATTTCCGCAAACGGTGACCGGCAAGATTCAGAAATTCAAAATCCGCGAGGCCATGTGTCATCAACTCGGGTTAATCGACCAACAGACCGCATAGGTCGCACCTTTGTTACAATGCCGAAATGTTACCAACAATCGTCATTGCGTATTTAGGTGACCGAACCCGATGAATCGGCAATCGAGATCGACAAGCTAATCCAATCGAGTCTGCATCCAGCCAGCGACTTGTCTCCCGCGGAATAAGAGCGGAATACATGCAGATCGTAAACCAACCACAACCGTTGCTCTATCTTCTCGGCGTTGGCATGTTAATCGGCGTGCTTGTGCTCGAATGTTTTCTGAAGCGCTCGGATGTGGCCAGTAAATCGGTCGCGCGACGCAAGGCTGCCGGCCGCGATTGGTTGAGTGAACTTGCCCTGCGAATCGTCGGTGGTCTGGTCGGGCTCTACTTTTGCCTCGGGTTGGCGGCGCTCATTCCGCATGGCAACTTTTTCGTTCAAGCGCTGTTGAGCATTCCATGGCTCGGTCTCATTTGCTACATCGCTTGGGCTGCCTTCGAAACGCTGCGCGATATTCGTCTTGCCCAGCGCAAGTGGAGCATTCGCGGACTGATGCTGCTGACCACGGTCGCGTGCATTTATTTCGCGGCGCTCCAATGGGCCGGCGCGTACTCGGAGCGAATCTTTTTCGTCACCATCTACACGATGGCCGTATTCTTGTTGCTCCGCCGCACTGCGTTTCGGTACGGCTATTGAGCGCGACGGCCACCGTCTTTAGCGTTTGCCCGCCTTCAGTTCGCCGCGCCGCAAGCGGCGATACATTTCCAGCGCGTCCCGAATGATGGCCAAGGCTTCCTCGCGGCCGACGAAGTGTTCCACTTCCACCGTCTTGTTTTCCAGCACCTTGTAATCCTGGAAAAACCGACGAATTTCCCGCTCCACGTGCTGAGGCAACTGGGCCACATCGCCATATTCCGAGACCGCCGGGTCGCTCACATTGACGGCCAGAATCTTATCGTCCAAGCCTTTGTCGTCACGCATGCGCATCACGCCGATGGGCCGGGCTTGCACAATCGTCAGCGGATACACCGGCTCTTGGCCAAGCACCAGCACATCGAGCGGATCGCCGTCATCGCAGTGAGTTCGCGGAATGAAACCGTAATCGGCCGGATAATAAATCGCGCCGTACAGTACGCGATCCAACCGCAACATGCCGGTTTCTTTATCGAGCTCGTATTTGTTCTTGCTGCCTTTGGGAACTTCGATCACCGCCGGAAACGCATGATCGGTCAGGTCGTCATCAACGTAAATGTCGTGAAGTGGATGCATGCCGCAATTCTAGGTCATCAAAATGTCGAAGCCCAGGGGCTGCCATGTTGCGCCGTCCAGAGCGCTGAATCATCTTGGCCTCGCCAAACATTTCCCACACGTGGTTCAGCAGTACGTGCAATCAGAGGGCGCCACTGGCTCTGCCCGTGTTCGGTGACCGATGGCTTGCAGTATGAACTTGATTTACCAACGTCCCACGTTGCATGAATTCTTGAAGACCTCGGACGCCACTGGCGATGCGAGTGCTCTCTCATCTCAGGCTTGCAACTTTGAACTTGACTGGAAGTGGTCGAGTGCAAGCTGGTATCTCATCGAGAATGCGTCCCCATTGAGATCCCGCCCTGCAGATTGACGGTTCATCCTCCGTATCGACCTGAAAGGCCGTTTCCCCCAGCCCAGGCCGAAGGCCTGGGAAACCGGGTGTCGACCATGCCGCCGGCCCTGAAAGGGCCGTTCATTTCAATCCCACACGAAGCGCTCGTCCCATTCCGCGGGCGGCAGGGTCGGGAGACCCGCGCCGATGTCGCCGCATCGATCTCGCCGGCGCTTTGATCTCGTACCGCCGCAACCATTCACGCGACTCGTCCTGAAACGATTGCTGTTGGTGATGCTCCGGTTGCGTGCGGATATATTCGCGAACCGCGTCGACATTCGACTGGCTGATCGAATCGCATTTCCAGAGAATCGACCTTTCAGGTCGGAAGGGCGTTTCATCTTTCCGTTCCCAGGCCTTCCGGCCTGGGCTAGCAGAAGCGACCTTTCAGGTCGAACGG
>CAVZCV010000019.1:0-397340 GCA_963773875.1 Pirellulales bacterium | reverse complement strand
TTCGCATCGCCGCCTTAATGAACCGCACCGCCGCCTCGGTTCCGCCGGAGAGCGCTGAAGGTGACCATCGCGCCGAACTGCTTGCCAAACTGTTTTCAGCAGCAAGACATGATCGGGATGCGACTCCAGCCCCGGATACATGACCGATTGCACAGCCTTTTGCCGGCTCAAGAATTCCGCGGCGGCCGTTGCGTTCGCCGAAGCGCATTTCCATCCGCAAATGATGGTGCCCGATATCCGCGTTCCCACAAGCCAGCATTCGAACGGCAGTTCCTGAAGCCCCAGGCCGATGATGCAGAATACACTCGATCCCACGCCGCCGACTTGCCGCACAGCAAACCCAACGGCCATTCGCTGTGCCCGTTCATGATCTTCGTCAGGCTTTCGAGTACCAAATCGGCGCCTAGCTCCAGCGGTCGGCAGAGCACCGGCGAAGCGAACGTGTTATCGACCAGCAATTTGCCGCCACTGCAATGCGCAATTTCCGCAAGCGACTCAATATCGGCAACTCGCAGCGTCGGATTGCTGATCGTCTCAACAACGACGAGTTTTGACTTTTTGGTGATGGCCTCCGCCGTGGCCTTAAGATCGGAAGTATCCGCCACGCTGCAGGTGATTCCCAATCGCAGTACCTCGCCCGCCAGCAGCCAGGCATTTTTTCCATCCAGCCGGTTGTTGATGACGACGTGATCGCCCGCCTGACACTGCGATACGGCACCAGTGACATCGCCGCCATGCCGTTCGCTGTAACCGCCGCTCGATCGGCCCCGTGCAGCGCCCGACATTTTTCCGCCAACATGTCGGCGTTGGGATGCCAGATACGCGGCTGTAGAACGTAGCCACCTTGGCCGGACCCCAACAGCGCATCGGCCTCTTGCGGATCGCCGCACTGCCAAACGGTCGTCAGCGTAATTGGCGTCGCCAGCGGCCGCGTGGCATCAACCCCCAGCGGCGGTTCCGCAGGCCGCGGACAAAGATCGTCAGGCTTGGTCATATTTTAATAAAAAAACTGCATCGCCCGACCGTCCCGGTCGGAGTGAATTGGAAATTGGCGCGACCACGAAGCGATCGAGTATATCGCCTATCCCGGAGCGTTGTGCACGGCAGCACAATCCTGATACGATACCGTGATTCAACTTTTCTTCACGGAGGAACACGAAACGTGAAGCTGGATGCGGTTCACAACGAAGATTGCCTCAAGGGCCTGGCCAAAGTTCCGGCCGGTTCAATTGACCTGGCTTTTGCCGATCCGCCGTTCAACATCGGCTACGATTACGATGTCTACGAAGACGGCAAGACGGCCGGCGATTATCTCGATTGGTGCCGCAAATGGCTCGGCCAATTGCACCGCGTGCTTAAGCCCGACGGCACATTCTGGCTGGCGATTGGTGATGAATTTGCCGCCGAACTGAAGCTGATCGCTCAGCGCGAGTTGGGCTTCACCTGCCGCAGTTGGGTCGTTTGGTATTACACGTTCGGCGTGAACTGCACGAAAAAATTCAGCCGCTCGCACGCGCATCTGTTTCACTTCGTGAAGGATGCGAAGAATTTCACCTTCAACGCCGAAGCCGTGCGCGTGCCGTCCGCT
Organism: Pirellulales bacterium; assembly: GCA_963773875.1. Lineage (GTDB taxonomy): Bacteria > Planctomycetota > Planctomycetia > Pirellulales > JADZDJ01 > CAVTYH01. The sequence continues at coordinate 395,752 of CAVZCV010000019.1, read as the reverse complement.
CGGCAATTGGTCTACGGCGACGGCCGCGCCAACCCGGCGGGGCGTCTGCCAGACGATACCTGGATTCTTCGTCTCACCACTCCGTACCTTCCCTCCGTCCGCAAGATATGCCGACCGCTTCTCCGCCGACGAAGACACCTGGTACTTCCCGCGCGTCGCCGGCACGTTCAAACAACGGGCCGGCTGGCACGGCTGCCAGATGCCCGAGCAGTTGCTGGGCCGAATTATTCGCGCCTGCAGCAACGAGGGCGACTGGTGCTCGACCCCTTCGCCGGCAGCGGCACGACGCTGGCTGTAGCCAAGAAACTGGGCCGGCGGTTCCTCGGCTTCGAACTCTCGAAGCAATACGCGGCCAACGTCGAAAAGCGTCTGGTGGCCATTCGACCCGGCGATGCGCTCGACGGCGCACCCGAACCGTTGGTCAGCACCCCCAGCACCGCCAAGGGAATCACGCTCAAAGGAACGCCAGCAAAATCGGCGAAGAGAAGCACGGAAGAAAACATCGAAGAAATCGAACAAACAACTTCTATAATGACGAAATTCGAATGACGAAAATGACGAATAAATTTCCAATCACCAAATTCCAAACGTCCGACCTAGCTCTACGGTTTGGACAATTGGTCATTGGAATTTGGAATTTTTTCCTTCGTCATTCGAAATTTAGTCATTCGTCATTTGTTCCCCCTATGTTCAAATACGCCATCTGCAACGAGACTTTTCAAGATTGGCCCTTCGATCGGGCGTTTGCTTTTGCCCGCGAGTGCGGTTACACGGGCATGGAAATTGCGCCGTTCACGCTGGCCGATATGCCACGAAGATCTCGGCGCAGCAGCGAGCCGAAGTGCGTCGGCAAGCGAAAGCGGCCGGGCTGGAAATCATCGGTCTGCACTGGCTGTTGGCCAAGACCGAGGGATTTTATCTGACGTCGCCCGATGCCGCGTCCGCAAACGCACGTCCGATTATCTGGCGAACTGGCGCAACTGTGCCGCGATTTGGGCGGTTCGATCATGGTGCTCGGCTCGCCCAAGCAGCGCAACCTGCTGCCGGGCGTCACCAAGCCGCAAGCGATGCAATACGCCGCCGATGTGCTTTCCGGCACTGCCGACTTTGGAAGAGTGCGGCGTCACGATTGCCGTCGAACCGCTCGGCCCCAGCGAAGGCGATTTTCTGGTCACCGCCGCCGAAGGGCGCGAACTGGTGAATCTCGTCAACTCGCCGTGCGTGCGCCTGCACTTGGATTGCAAAGCGATGGCCAGCGAGCCGCAGCCGATTCCGGAAATCATCCACGCCAACGCGACGTGATGGTCCACTTCCACGCCAACGACCCCAACCTGCAAGGCCCCGGCTTTGGCGAAGTCAATTTCGTGCCCATCTTCGCGGCACTGACCGATATCGACTAGCGCGGCTGGGTCAGCGTCGAAGTGTTCGACTACACGCCCGGCATCGAACGCCTCGCTGAAAGCATGCAAAACATGCTCCGCGCGGTGACAATCGCCGAACGGCATCTGGCCTGAGAGATAAGCTAAAATTAGGGCCGGAGCCCCGGCAGGAGATAGCACCAACCGTGAGGTTGGCGATGCGTCCGAAAATGGATATCTAAGGTCCGGTGGACCGGCACTCCTGCCTTACACGGGATCCTATTTGCAAGTCCACTCACTTCGATGTGCCGGTCCTTCGGACCTCTGAAACGATTTTGTGCGATCGTGAACCCCGAACTTACGATCGTGGCTACTGCCTATCGGCCCTCCGGGCCTGCACCTACTTCGCCGCGATTGTGCAAAGCGGCGGCAATGCTTACCCGTATTTGTTAGGCCCGAGCTATTACGGCGTGGTCGATGCTGCGAATTTCACGCAGTCGATCACGATCCCTGCCGACGCCGTCCAGTTCCAACCGGTGCCGGAGCCGTCGTCGCTGATTTTGTTGCTGCCGGGGGTGTGCGGTTGTGCGGCCGGTCGGTATAGCCGACAGTCGATTCGTATGTACACATAAATTTTCATAAATGTCGGCTTTGCCTAAAAACTCCGAATTGCCTAAAAACTCTTAATTCTGCCCAAAAACTCAGATTAGCGCAAAATCATCCACAGAATGAAAAACTGAACCACGAATCCAAGGCCAGCCCCTACAGCAGTTCGCCGAAACGGATGTAGGATGCCGCCTCCGATCAGCGCGCCGGAAGCGCACCAGATCGCGCAGTACAGCCAGAATAGCCGCTCCGTTTGAGGACGACTCCATAGAACATACGCGATTCCCCGCAACCACAGATGATTCCAGCGGCGTGACGAGCAGCCTCTTGCGATCTTTCATGCCCGGCATTATAGCTCCACCCTACTTTTCGACAGGCGATTGGAACCAAAGCACCACGGCAATTAGCACGAGCAATGTTGCCAGCAAGCCAAGCTTGGGATGCTTGAGCGGAACTCCAATAGCCACACCGACAGCGATGGCGGAACCAATCCAGAGACACGAGCTCAAAGGCGCGGCAATACCCTCCCAAGTGCCCAGCGTGGCCGCCGCGGACTTTTTGTAGGCAATGCGACCGAGAAATGCCAACATTCCGCAAGCGCTGGCCATGAGCGCAATGGCCACCATCAATCGTTTCAAAGTGAACTGAGCCATGCACCGGATTGTAGCCTAGCCGAATAGCGTTTGGCTTGATTGTCGAGCTTGTTGATTTCGCGAGCGAAAGCGAAAACCCTTGACTCTCAAAGCATGGTCGGACCGTTGCAAGGGATTACCGCGTTGAAAAATCGCGCCACTTCCTTCCAGACCGGCGGCGCGCCTTTAATGTCCTGGACATTTTGCTCAAGGATTAAAAGTTTTGAAGAGCGGCTCACCACAAACAGTCCATAGGGAGTGGACTTAACGGCTCCTCCGTTAGCTCCGGCCGTTTGATATCCCCGCTCCCGAAAACGGAGCCTGATTTGGTCCGCGTTCTCGACATACGTCGATGCTTCGATGGCGGTGATGTTTTCAGTCTTGCCGGCAAAGACGGCAATCACCATGCACTTCTCGAAATTGATTTCTGGCACGCCTGCAGGGTTATAAAAGTCGTCGTACTCTTTCTCAACAGGTCTGCCCGTGTGACGGAGCCAAAGATTGGTCCAATCTCTTCTCGAGGTGATAAGCTGATAACCCGGCCGATCGATTCGGCTGTCAGCTCCTGCGAGCGTGACGAGCGGCTTGTTGGCAATATCGTTTTGTGCAAAACATGTGGCCGAAAATCCAAGTGCCAAAGCACAGGTGCCAAGCCAGATCAAGTTGCATAATGAGAATTGAAAACGCATGCTTGAATCTCCATTTCCGTCCAGTGGTCCCATTGTAGCCAACCGAATAGGCCGCGAATCATCAAGCATTTAGCCCGCATGTTCGCTGAAGGAGAGCAAATTGCCGTCGGGGTCTTTGAACCAGGCAACCTTGGTCGCGCTCGGAGCATTCCAAATTCCCAGCTCGTCTTGCTCCAGGAACGGGTACTTTTCAAATTTCACCCCTGACTTCGAGAGCCTGCCGACGGCTTCATGAATGTCGTTGATAGCCCAACCTAAGGCCGTGAAGGGTTGCGGCGTGAACTTTTCGACCTTCTGAATGCGCAGCATGGTGCCGCCGACGTCGAACGCCAGCGCGAATTGATCATCGCTCACCAGCTTCAACCCTAATACATCGCCATAAAACTTCTTAGCCCGCTCCGGCTGGGCAGTCGCGAGAAAAGCAACGATTGCGAAATTCGATTGGTTTGTTGGCATTGGATTCTTCCTCAGGGCTGGCAGGGTTTAGTACGGCCATTGTAAGCGATCGCGGAGAGAATATTCTCGGCACCCTGAATGCGTGCCACTCCAACGACCGGGGTGGCATCCCGGCGCGCCGGGAGACCACATCGACGTCCAGCATCACTGCCGTGATTACGAGTGGATCCGGAGACCCGGAGGGTCGGCAGGAAATAGGCCGGACCGTCAGGTCAGGTGGCTGTGACGTGAAATCGGCCTTAGGTCTGGAGGACCGGCACACTATCAGGCAGTACGTGAGCAAACGATTCTTGCCTGTTCTTCGGTCCCGCGGAGGCCTTTTCGCGATTTGCGAGCTGGCCCACGCGAACTAGGCCATTTCCTGGCGGACTTCTGGCCCTGGACCTTCGCCAAAATATATTTCCGCGTGGCCCCAAAAAGGCTCTTGACTTCGAGCCATGTGTACACTACTATTCTTCTGTCGGAGAGTATGGGCTCCGTGACTCGGTCTTTGGCAATTTGATTAACGCAAAAGTGTCTAGGTGTCTTTGGGCCTGGGTGTCTGGCGGTCTGCGCTGGGCGGCCCGATTGTGCGGAATCTCGCTGGAGGAGGCGACTCCCGTCGCCGATGCATTGGTTTTTGCGCCGGGTGGCCCGGTCAAACTGTCCGGGCGACGCAGCCGCAAGAGGCATTCGAGAAAACGTGGAACGATCGGTTAGGGAACGATTTGCGAGCGCCTCTTGTCGCTGCGCAACCCCGACACGCGGTGCTTTGTCGGGGGCACCCGCTGGGGCGGAAGGAAAGCCAATACCTGGACACCCAGGCACTGGCTGCCGTAGGTGTGAAATAACCTGTTCAACTCGCTCGAGAATTCTCGAGCGTTTTGGGGGCCAATAGCGGAGAGTGAAATAACTGTGAAATTACTCGGCGCGAAATTGGCAAAAACGACTACACAGGTTGAAAAACGGACTGGAGTTACTTCACTCTGAAACGCGAATTGGGGATTCGGCCTATGCGAGCCGCGATTTTCTCGAGGAATTTTGCGCTCCAGGCTGTCGGCGTTTCACCGCGTTTTGGAGCGCACACAATCGGAACGGGAATTCTCGGAGTTTTTTAGATATCGAGAAAAAGCGTATGCGAAAAAACTTTTAGCTGCTTTTCGGCTGCCGATGCCGGCAAGCGACGAGTCCGAATGTGCCGAATCCGGCCAGCAGCAGCGAAAAGGTTCCCGGCTCCGGAACTGTGCCGGTATAGGCCAGCGAGATCACGTTGTTGCTGGCGTCGAGATCGACAACGTTCATCGGACCAAACGATGTGAAGATGTTGTGCGAAGCGTTGCCGTTGATATCGCTCGCCGACAGGCCCAGGCCCGCGCCGAATGGGGTTACCGTGTAACCGGATTCCGACTGGCTTAACGCCGGAGCGGAGACCAGAAACGGCAGATAGGCAAAATTCAACGGTTGCGGATTGTTGGCCGCCAGCGTGCGGTTGCCGTCTTCTGCCAGCGCAACGAGGCCGCCGCCAGCGTTGATGTAACTTTGAATGTCGGCCGCGCGAGAATTGACGACCGCTAAATCGTCACCCGTCAGCGAGCCGCCGTGATCGGAGGGAAGTAAGATGGCGCTGAATGTCGACAAGTTCTGGTTTGCAAACTGACTGGCAGTGACTTTGACGTAATGATTGCCGGGCGTGTTGGAGGCTGTGTAACCACTGGCGATGAGGCCCTGCTCGAATCGGTATGATCGCCCAATGCGTTATTATTAGTGTTCGTCTGCAAGTACAGGATTGGCGCAGTGCTTCCATTGCGTGCAAACGTGAGCGCTTGCTGAATGATTTTCTGAGCCCCGGCGGCATTGCCGCCTAGCGCCGCATGAAAATCGGGATCGTGGCCCGTGATGAAGATGTTGCCCGCGGTGGCTGGCGAACAGACGCTAAGCGCCAGTCCAAGTGCGAGCAAAACGGCGTTTCTCGGCTTGCGAGTTCGAAAGAGTTTCATCGATAGCTGTGGATTCGAGGAGTGGAACCAAATTGTGGTAACGGACGTATGGCTGCGCTGTGAATTTAGCGAGATTGCAACCAACCGACAAGCAATCTCGAGAAGTAACCTGCTTCCGGAACAGCGCATTAAGCATCGCTTGGTTGAAGGTAGCATGCAAAATATGCTCTGCGCCGACCGGCGCGGAAGGGAATCTAACATGGCGACGCCTAGAGTGCTTCTTGCCCTGCCAAAATTCATTGCCGGCCTCGATGGTACGCGGTACGCTTAGCGCCATGTCGATCACCACCAACGATTTACATAGCCAGTTGCCAAATCCGCTCATGCGGCAAGGCGATTCACCTCAGCGCATCGTTTCAATTGACGCGCTGCGCGGCTTTGTGATGTTCACCATGATTTTTGTGAACGACCTGGCCGGCGCCGACAGAAATATTGTGCCCGATTGGATGGTGCACTTTAGCGATCGCCACAAAGGTGGCAGCGGGATGACGTTTGTCGATCTGGTGTTCCCCGCCTTTTTGTTCATCGTCGGAATGTCGATTCCCATCGCGCTTTCGTCGAGGTTAGCCAAGGGCGAGGCGGTTTGGAAATTGCTTTTGCATGTGATCGCACGCACTGGCTCTCTGCTCGCGATTGGAATTTTGATGGTTCATGCCGGTTCCGCAAACGCGAAAGCGATAGGAATGTCTGGAGCCGTTTGGACCGTGATGATGTTTTGCTCTGCGATCTTAGCGTTTTGCTCGGTGTCTGCGCCCCGCGGGATTGAAGTTGGCAGCAGGACAAAGTCGGCACTTCGCGCGATCACCATCTTGTTGCGCTTGGTTGGAGTGGCCGGCCTGATTTGGATGGCGCTCGCATTCCGCGGCAAACGAGGCGATTCAATCGTTTCGCTTTCGCCGCCGGAGATTCATCCTAGTTGGTACGGGATCTTGGGATTGATTGGCTGGTCATACCTGGTTGCTTCGATCGCATTTCTGATTTTCCGAACTAACCGTTTTGCTTTGGCGGCATGCATCGTATTTCTTCTGTGTCTGTTTGCGGCAGAAAAACAGCATTGGTTCGATGGATTCTGGCTGAATCACATAGTCGACATCGGCGGCATGCTTGGTTCACATCCGTCAATCGCGGTTGCTGGCGTATTGCTCGGAACAATTTTGCTGACGCCCAATACGGCGATGCCCATAGCAAGAGTGCGATTTACATCGCTGTACACTGCTCTGCTGGCGACCGGCGCTCTGGCGACGAACTACTGGTGGGGCATTAGCAAAAACGGCGCGACGCCGCCGTGGTGCCTGTGGGCGAGCGCAATTACCGCTGCGCTTTGGCTGGGATTTTATCTCATCGCCGGGGTGCTCGAGTGGCGGTTTGTTTCTCGGCCGCTGGCCATTGCGGGCGAGAACGTGCTGCTGGCCTACCTGCTTAGCGAGATGATGGAAGCCGTACTGAACTTGCTGCACCTAGGCAATTGGTACGACCAGCTGAATGGCCCATATCTTGCAAATGCAATCGCTCGTTCCGCTGGTTGCGCGTTGTTTATCCTGCTTTTGACCGCGGCAATTAATCGGCTCGGATTTCGACTGAAGCTGTGACTTCTTAAGACGCGCAACTATCGACTTGGCCGACGAGTCAATTTAGGCGAGAAGTGTCTAACGCGTGCGGCGGAAATCGAAAATATTTTTCGAACATTTCGAACTGCGCATGGAATCGATGAGGCGAAACGCGGGAAATCGACAAATCGTCCGGCACATTGCGACCGGCCCATTGGATTTGACCTGCGAGTGTTGCTAGCACAAGAAGACGGTACATTCTTCGCAAGAGCAAAAATACTAAGGACTTATGGATAAAATCACAATACTGTTGACGCGCTGGAAAAACGCGGTAAGATGTCGCCCCAGGCCTGTATGTTGTGGTCTTTATGGTGCCGGCCACAATATATGGGTGTTTTTGCTTAAAACGGCACTTTCCACCCATTCGGTGGGCTTTCAATCGGGTTGGCACCGGCAAGTTATCTACAATTTACGCGTCGGCGGGTCGAAAGTGGATATATTGTAAGTGTATTTCGGTACACTGATAGCAGGTAAGGATGCCCTAAAGCACGATGCAAAAAGAAGGAGCTAATCATGGCCCAGGCTGAACTCGGAATCACGAAACGGCGCACGCCAAAAATGAACTCATCCAAGCGAAATGGCATGCAGCTCCGGGCTGGTGGCCTGGCCGTCGATGCGGTCTTTTGCCCGATCGACGTCACGGATCCATTCGACACCGTCGAATGGGAACTCCGCACTGCCGCAATCAAAGAAGAAGGCGGCGGCGTTCTGTTCGAACAGACCGGTTGTGAAGTACCGAAGTTCTGGAGCCAGCTGGCGACGAATGTCGTCGTGAGCAAGTACTTCTATGGCGAAAATGGTACACCAGAACGCGAGCGCAGTGTACGGCAATTGATTCACCGGGTAAGCCGGACGATTGCCGATTGGGGCCTGGAAGACGGCTATTTTGCCGGCGCTGAAGATGGCGAACGCTTTTATCGCGATCTCACTTGGCTCTGCTTGCATCAGCACGGCGCATTCAATTCGCCAGTGTGGTTTAACGTCGGCCTGTTTCATCAGTATGGCGTGAAGGGCGCGGCCTGCAATTGGCACTGGGATGTCGAAAGCGAAACGGTCGTGCAGCCAGAGAATCCGTACGAATATCCACAAGGTTCCGCGTGCTTCATCCAGAGTGTGAACGACAACATGGAAGACATTATGGAACTCGCGCGCAGCGAGGCCATGCTGTTTAAGTTCGGCTCGGGTACGGGCACCGACCTATCAACGCTTCGTTCGCATCGCGAAAAACTATCAGGTGGTGGCAAGCCGAGCGGACCGCTCTCCTTCATGCGGGTTTACGATCAGATCGCGGCGGTGGTGAAGAGCGGCGGTAAGACTCGGCGTGCTGCCAAGATGCAGTCGCTGAAGGTCGAGCATCCCGACATCATGGATTTCATCGAGTGCAAGGCCAAGGAAGAAAACAAAGCCCGAGTGCTGATCGAAAAAGGCGGTTACGAGGCCAATTTCAATGGCGAGGCTTACAGCTCGATTTTGTTTCAGAACGCGAATTTGTCGGTACGCGTCAGTGACGACTTCATGCAGGCCGTCGAGAAAGACGATCAATGGACAACACATTGGGTGACCAATGCGAAGTGTGAAGGTCCATCATTCCGAGCACGCGATCTCCTGCGTCGTATGGCGGAATGTGCCTGGCAATGCGGCGATCCAGGCGTGCAATACGATACGACAATCAATCGCTGGAACACGTGCCCCAATAGTGGTCGCATCAACGCGAGTAATCCGTGCAGCGAGTATATGTTCCTCGACGACACGGCCTGCAACCTGGCGAGCATCAATCTGATGAAGTTTCGCCTGCCAGATGGCGCATTCGATGTCGATCGCTTCAAGAACGCCTGCCGCATCTTTTTTATTGCGCAGGAAATTCTGGTCGATCATGCCAGTTACCCCACGAAGCGAATCGCGCAAAACAGCCACATGTTCCGGCCGCTGGGTTTGGGCTACTCTAACCTGGGCAGCCTGATGATGGCCGGCGGCATTGCTTACGATAGCGACGCAGCTCGCGGATTGTGCGGAGCAATGACGGCGCTCTTGCATGGGGCGGCTAACCTGACAAGCGTGGAACTGGCCGCGGCCGTTGGATCGTTTGATGGCTACGAGAAGAACCGCGAGCCGATGCTCGGCGTGATGCAAATGCATCGCGATGCGGTGGAGCAAATCGACGATGCCTGCCCGGCATATCTCAAAGAAGCGTCGCGAAACGTATGGGATCAAGTACTCGATAACGGGCGCCGATATGGTTTCCGCAACGCGCAGGCAACAGTTTTGGCGCCAACGGGCACCATCAGCTTCCTGATGGATTGCGACACAACCGGCATCGAGCCGGACATCGCACTGGTGAAGTACAAGCAGCTTGCCGGCGGCGGCATGTTAAAGATCGTCAATAATACCGTGCCTTTGGCACTGCAAACGCTCGGCTACGATGAGCCGGAAATCAAATCGATCCTGGCGTACATCGAGAAGGAAGACACCATTGAAGGTGCGGCCGATTTGAAACCGGAGCATTTAAGCGTGTTCGATTGTGCGTTTAAGCCACGCGGAGGCATTCGCTCTATTCAGTGGCACGCACACGTGACCATGATGGCCGCCGCTCAGCCATTTTTGAGCGGAGCAATCAGCAAGACAGTCAACATGCCGCGGGAGACGACACCCGACGACATTGCCAACGCCTACAAAGAAGGATGGCGATTGGGCCTCAAGGCACTCGCAATTTATCGCGATGGCTCCAAAGAAAGCCAACCGCTTTCTACAAGCAGCGAAGGCGATAAAGCGGCGGCCAAAGCAATTGCCGCGCCGCGCCGAGAACGATTGCCCGATACGCGGCGCTCGGTGACCCATAAGTTCAGCGTCGCAGGGCATGAAGGTTATCTGACTGTCGGACTATACGATGACGGGCGGCCCGGAGAGCTTTTCATCACCATGGCCAAAGAAGGTAGCACGATCGGCGGGTTGATGGACGCATTCGGCACAGCGGTATCGATGAGCTTGCAGTATGGCGTGCCGCTGGAAGTACTCGTCAACAAATTCTCGCACACGCGGTTCGAGCCCAATGGGCATACTAAGAACCCCGACATTCGCATCGCCAAGAGCGTGGTCGATTACATTTTTCGTTGGATGGGTATCACGTTCTTGCCGGGATATCGCGAAGCAAATAAGGGTCTATTCGCCGACGAGCCGGTAGCCAAGGAAGGCGACCAATCGTTTGGCGATCACAACCCCAACATGGCTCGCGTCAATGAGCCGGTCAGTGGTGCTTCAAAGGGTATTGAGGCAGTGGCTAAGGGTGAAACGCCAAATAGCCGTCCAGCGAGCAAAACCACGCCAAATGGTGCGGCCGGCATTGGTAATGGCCAAACCAAAAAGCGCGGCATCGTGGAAGAAAATGCCGCAATGCTACATCGAGCAGGCGTTGCTATGCACGTCGATCAAAACAGCGGCGTAGTGGCTCGGGAAGAGCAATTTGCAAGTTTCCAACTCGATGCACCCAGTTGCGATAACTGCGGCGCCATCACAGTTCGCAACGGCAATTGTTACCTCTGCCACAACTGCGGCAACAGCATGGGATGTTCGTAAACAAAATGTAGATGCAGAATCATTTGCCGAAGGCGCAATCGATGTGCCCTTTAGAAACTCAGCCTTAGTTCAATTTGAATTTTGAATTCTGCATTTTTAGATTTCCGGGTTGCTCGGAACGGATTTTTGGGCTGGAGGCCCACGAGCAACTCGTTTTTCATTCGAGCGTGATTCGCTGATATTGTTCCGCATGAGCGAGAGCCGTGGTCGACGGCCCTCGCTTCTTTTTCGCGCACATGCGCCATCGCGAAAATTGGCAAAGCAATTTCCCATGGTCGCCCGCAGTCTCTTGAACAATCTGGCCGTCGACTTCGGCCCGCGGTTTGCTCCCGCACAGTAGCCGACCCGCGGTTTGCCGATCGAAGATGCCACATTCAATGGGAGGCGAGTCATGCGACAGTTATTGCTTGGCTGTGCGTTGTGTGCTGTCGCAGTCCTAACCGGCTGTGAACAGACGAACGACCAATCAGGGCGCGGGCGATACAGGCACGATCCATACCGCGAACAAACCAGTTACCGGCGACAACTCAGGCACTGATCGCGCCACCGGCATCACGACCGATTTGAACGGAACTTCAACCGGCCCAATGACAGGACCGGCAGCAACCGGCAACGGTGCTGGCACCGCCCCAAGCGGCAGAGGAACTGGTACTACGGGCGCAGGAGTTGGCGCCGAAGGTGCGGGAACGGCGGGCGGAGCAACCGGCGCTGGAACAACCGCTGGAGCAGGCACCGGAGGCGATGACGCTAGCAGCACCTCGCCGGACCGAAACAAATAACGATTTCAGCTTTAAGATCGAAGAGAACATAGAACATATAAGGAGAGACATCGATGAAGGTATCCTCATGGTTTTCTAAAATGCTCGGCACTGCAATGACGCTCGACAATCTGGAAAACGTCTTGGAACTACAACTGCAGGATCTGTACAGCGCGGAGGATCAATTGATTTCTGCTCTGCCGAAAATGGCCGATGCGGCTTCTTCGCAAGAATTGAAGACCGCGCTCCATACGCACCTCGGCGAAACGCGCCGCCACAAGGAGCGATTGGAACGTGCCTTCAAACTGCTCGGCAAAGAAGTCAAGAGCGAAACCTGCGACGCCATGAAAGGCTTGATCAGCGAAGGCGAAGAGGTGATCGCGCTCGATGGCGATCCAGACGTCAAAGACGCGGCTTTGATTGCCGCGGCCCAGCGTGTGGAACACTACGAAATCGCCGGCTACGGCTGTGCCCGAACATTCGCCCGTCGCCTCGGCAAGCGGCAACTTGCCGATCTGCTGCAGGAAACGCTCGATGAAGAAGCCAACGCCGACAAAATCTTGACTGAAATTGCCGAAAGCTTCGTCAATGCCGAAGCCGCGCGTGCCTGAGTCAGGCCCAAGCTGAACCACCGGTGGCCGGGACTGCCTCAAATGCCGATTTGGAGAAGTCGACATTGAACGGTTCCGGCCACTTCCGTCTCCGCTGATGTCTCTCGTGGTTCACCACGCCGATAATTCAGCAATCGCTTTTTTCGCCTCCTTTCCGGCGACCGGCGCCTGGCAAGCGAAATTCTGGCAAATGAAAACGGTGGGCGCATCGGCCAGCGGCGATTTGCCCTTGAACACGGCGTTTAAAACTCCCGATCGAGAAGCATCCCGCTCTGGATCGCGCAAAGCGATAACCTTGTTTGGAATAAATCGCCGCCGCAATTGCTCAAGGGCCGCTTTCGTGGCTTTGCTCGCGGCATCACCTAACAGCACAATTTCTGGCGTCGGTCCAAAATACATGTTCAGTGCGATCAGCATTTGTCCGGCTGCGGTCGGCGCTCGCTCCATCATCGCTGATGCCACCAGAAACGTGCTTTCGGCGGCTTCAAGGTATTGATCGCGACCCGTCAACTTCGCGAGCCGCACCAACACCGTGGCAGCAAGGGCGTTTCCGCTCGGAACCGAACTGTCTTGCAAATCTTTATGCCGCGCAATTAATTGCTCGTGATCGTCCGCCGTGTAAAAAAAGCCGCCGGCAGTTCGATCTGCAAAGTGGCGAAGCATCGTGTCCGCAAGTCGAACGGCTTCCTGCAAGTAGTTCTCGTCGAACGTCGCTTCGTACAGGCTGACCAGCGCATTTGCCAGCGCCGCATAGTCGTCGAGATACGCATCGAACTTTGCCTGGCCGGCTCGCCAGGTGTGCAACAAACGGCCATCGGACCGCCGCATTTCGTGCAAAATGAAGTTGGCCGCTTTTGCCGCAGCCTGTAGGTAGCGCGGCTCATCAAGTGCACCAGTCGCTTTTGCCAGCGCATCGATCATCAGTCCATTCCAGGCGACAATCACCTTGTCGTCCTTGCCTGGTCGCACGCGCCGTTTGCGCAATTGAAACAGTTTTGCTCGCGACTCGGCCAACTCGCTCCGCAACCGATCAACATCGTGGCGTTTTATTTGCGCACAGGTATCGATCGACTTCGGCAAATTCAAAATGTTGTGATTCTCAAAGTTGCCGGACTCGCTCACGTCGTACACATAGCAAAAAATCTCGGCAGCCTCGCGATCTAGCACCGATTCAATTTCCTGCGGCGTCCAAACGTAGAACTTGCCTTCTTCGCCTTCACTGTCGGCATCTTCAGTGCTGTAAAATCCGCCCGCCGGGTCGGTCAAATCGCGAAGCACGTAATCGCAAGTTTCGCGGACCACCCGCGCATAGTCCGCATTGCCCGTGGCTTGAAACGCCTCGACATACGCAGCGGTCAACAAGGCGTTGTCGTACAACATTTTTTCGAAGTGCGGCACGAGCCAGCGCTCGTCGACAGAGTAGCGATGAAAGCCGCCCCCCAACTGATCGTAAATGCCGCCCGCCGCCATCTTGTCGAGCGTCGTCGTCACCATGTCGAGCAGCCCTTGCCGTCGACTTCTCGCCCACAATCGCAAGAGCACTTGCAAATCCATCGGGTGCGGAAACTTCGGCGCACCGCCAAATCCGCCGTGGCGATGATCGAAACCACGTTCCAATGCATGGCCTGCATTTTCCAGCAGTTCGAGCGATAGTTTTTTTTCCGATTTCGGCAGCTCGCCAGATTGCGAAATGTGCTGGGTCAATTCTGCCGCATGTTCCATCGCTTGCGCCCGACGATTTTGCCACGCATCGGCCACGGCGTGCAAAACCTGATCGAAGCCCGGCATGCCCATGCGCGCCGTCGGCGGCCAATACGTGCCGCCGTAAAACGGTTGCAGGTCAGGCGTCAGAAAAACCGACATCGGCCAGCCGCCGCGGCCCGTCAGAATTTGCACGGCGGTCATGTAAATGTGATCCAGATCCGGTCGCTCTTCGCGATCGACCTTGATGCACACAAAGTTGTCGTTCATGAGCTGAGCAATCGCCGCGTTCTCGAAGCTCTCGTGCTCCATCACGTGGCACCAATGGCAAGCGGAGTAACCGATCGAGAGGAAAATCGGCTTCTCTTCGCGTTTGGCCCGCTGGAGCGCTTCATCGGCCCACGGATACCAATCCACAGGATTGCTCCGATGCTGCAGCAAGTATGGCGACGTTTCGTGGGCGAGGCGATTCATGGGTTCAGGGGTTGGGGGTCTGGGTTTCAGTGGTCAGCGAATACGACACAAACTTTAGCCCCGGGCGACTCGCCCGGGGCTAACCGCGCACTCGTGCAACTACGTGTTTGCTCGGTCAGTTTAATCGTTTCCCGTACCGTTCGTTCGAATCCTATCTCTTCACTTGCTGTTTTCAAAAACCTCGGCAATTCCAGGGGCATTTTCAGGCCGCTGAAAAACTCGGCCGTTTGGCGTACGTATTCTTCGAGAAAAACCTGCATCGTCATAGTCAAATCCGCTAAATCGAGTTTCGAAGTGAAATAAGTCCAGCGCAGTTTTTCGACCTGTGTAGCTCTTTTTCCATTTTTTGCTCCAAGTAATTTCACAGTTATTTCCCTCCCTAGTTTTTCGGCCCCAAAAAGCTCGGGAATTCTCGATCGAGTTGAGATGGGTTCTTTCGCATATTTGGGGGTCGGGGTCTGGGGGATTGGTGCCTGAGGGTCTTGGTGTCTAGGTGTCATTTAAGTGTCTGGGTGTCGTGCAGATGTCTAAGTGTCTGGTGGTCTTGGGTTCTGTTTCTAAGTGCCTGGTGTCTGTGTATTCGGCCTTCTGTCTTCTGACTACTGCCTTCTGGCTTCTTTTCCTGCGGCACAGCCGCCCACACCCGCCATTTTGCTAGTTGCCATCCGATATTCGCTTGTACTATACTGTACATGCGTCTTGAAGTCAAGGGCCTTTTTTGGGCCATTCGGAAAATTATTTTGGGCCGCTAAGATGGTCGTTCTGACTCGAATTGCATATCCGGGGACTAAAACTGCAAAGCGGGGCCGCTGGGCGAATATGGTATATCCTGTTGCGATAAGGGAGTTTAATACCTGCGAAGTTTCTTTCCTTACCGCACTTGAGCCTCAGAATATCCTTTGCCACCACCCAAAATGGTCGGTATGCTGGAAGTCGCTTCCGGGCAATTCACGTTGGCTGCTTGTGCCAACATCTTGTTGATCGAATGGCAAACCAAATGCTGTACTATAGGTGCGTCATTAGCAGTTCTATAGTCAGGACAATCATCTTCGCATGCATATTATTCCCGCATTCGCCGCGGTTCGCATTGCCGGCGGATCGCAATTGGACGAACCCAGTTGGCGGCTCGTTCAGTAGCACGGCCAACTGGCAAAATGGCCTCGTGCCTGGCAGTAGCGACCGGGCCATTTTCGACCTCGCCAGTCAAACCTATACAGTCAACTTCGACAATGCAGTTACCAACTCATCGTTGCTTCTTCATAACGGCAATGTGTCTTTCGCCCTTGGCGGAAAGACATATACACTAAGTACGTTTAGCGCTAGCTCAACCGTTGGTGATGCCAGCAGCGATAATGCGAACCTTGCAATTGCCAATGGTACGCTCAAAGACGGCACGGCGCACATTGGCAACCTGCAAGATTCGCACGGGACGGTCGACGTGAGTGGGGCCGGTGCCATCTGGACCAACACTGGGGAGCTCGACGTTGGCTTGTCTGGGATCGCAGCGCTGAACATTGCGAATGGTGGAAGTGTCAGCAATAACGCCGGCGTTATTGGGTTTAATAATACGTCACAAGGCACGGTCTTTGTCATCGGCGCTGGCTCGACATGGACTAACGGCGCGCTGACGGTCGGCAACTCCGGTACCGGGATGCTAATGGTTCAGAACGGCGGCAAGGTGGTCAACACGAATGGAGGGTTTCTTGGAACAACCAGCGGATCGCACGGAACTGCGACTGTCGCTGGGACCGACTCGCTTTGGACCAGCAGCAAAGACTTTTCCATCGGCGAATCGGGCACCGGCATGCTGACAATTGAAGACGGCGGCAGCGTGGTCAATAACGGGGCGGTCTACATTGCGAACAAGGCTGGCTCAAAGGGCGTTGTCACCGTTAGCGGTATTGGTTCGAATTGGGATATCGAAGGCAATTTCCATGTTGGCGGCAATGGCGATGGAACACTTATTATCTCGGACGGCGGCAAGGTAACCAAGAACAATCCGGTGTGCGATATTGGGTGGGATGAGAAATCGACAGGCACCGTCACTGTGACTGGTGCCAATTCGACTTGGACTAACAAAGGTCTCTCTATTGGTTATATCGGTGTAGGAATGTTGACGATTACCGACGGCGGCAGCGTTATCAGCAATGCCGCTAGTAGTACGAATAGCAATATCGGAAATAATAGCAATTCACAGGGTACAGTTACTATTCAAGGAGTTGGATCGAAATGGACCAATAGTGGCAATCTTGATGTCGGAAGTGGCGGAACTGGAATAATGAGCGTCAGCGGCGGGGCCACAGTGTCAAACTTATCGGGGATGATTGGGTCGACTAGCCAATCGCACGGCACAGTCAATATCACAGGTGCCGGTTCGATCTGGACTAGCAGCAGCCTCACCGTCGCCAATCAGGGTACGGGCAAGCTCACAATTGAGGACGGCGGCACCGTAATTAGTAACTCGTTTTCAAATGTCGGGGTCGACGACGTGTCGGATGGCACGGTCGACTTAAAGGGCGCCGGATCGAGTTGGACAAGCACAGCCGGTCTCACGGTCGGTGGTTATGGCAAGGGAACTGTGAATGTTAGCAATGGCGCGACAATGCAAAGCTCGATGAGCTACATAGGGAGAAGCGTATTTTCTTCGCACGGCGTGGTCACCGTTACAGGCTCCAATTCAATCTGGATGAACGCCGGCCTCGTCGTCGGCAATTCCGGCATAGGCGAGCTGACAATTGCTGACGGCGGTAGCGTTACCAGTAGTGCTCCGTGCTTTATTGGGGCCACAGCGAATTCTCATGGCATGGCAACCGTCGGCGGCACCGATTCAACCTGGAATATTAGCGGTGACCTATCTATCGGCTTCAGCAGTTCGTCTTCCGTGCTGTGGGGCACACTAAATATTAAAGATGGCGGCAAAGTGGCCGCCACTACAGTAACCATTTGGTCGAATGGCACACTCACCGGAGGGCCGGGCGTAATAGATAGTAGTGTCACCAACCGCGGTGTGGTGGCTCCAGGCAGTTCTCCTGGAGTGCTCAGCGTTACCGGAGATTACACGCAATCGAGCACTGGAAAATTAACGATCGAGATCGCGAGCGCCTCCAGCTTTGATCGCATGCTGATTGGCTCCCAAGCTTCACTCGGAGGAACGCTGCAACTAACCTTACTTGCCGGATTCGTACCAGCGTGTGGTTCAGGCTTCGACATTCTCGATTGGGGTAGTCGCAGCGGCACATTTGTCTCGGTGCAGCTGCCGGCGCTCAGTGGATCACTGGCTTGGAGTACCACTCGGCTATATACGGATGGGATAATTTCCGTTGTCAGTGTGTTGCCAGGCGATTTCGATCAAAATGGCGTGCTTACCAGTGACGACATTCCCGCGATGCTCAGCGCACTTACCGATCTAAATGTTTACAGAGCTCAGTACTTCCTTTCCGATGCCAATATACTTGCCATCGGCGATCTTAATCATTCCGGTGCCCTAACCAACAGCGATATTCAGATGCTGCTCGATTCGATCGCCAGCCTAGGGAGCGGATCTGTGATCGCGGTACCGGAGCCAAAGGCATTTGTGTTGGCAATGATCTGCGGAATTTGCCTACCCTTCTTTCTCCGGTTAAGGCGATAAGCTGTCCCTTTTACGCTGGGGTCCACTGGCTATGCCAGCGCTCCTCCCGATCGCCAAGAAACACTGGCACAGCCAGTGGTACCCGGACGGGAGGCGGCATTGGAACGGTGCGTTATCCGCGGCTCGCGCCGCGTGATGAAGAGTGCGCGAAGCAACTGGCGAAGCGGACGCTGACGAATCTTTACAACCAGCGGCCCACCTGGCTAGACCTTGCACATCAGAAACTCGACGCCGCGGTGTTCGCCGCCTACGGCTGGCCGGTCGATCTGAGTGACGACGAACTCCTCTCGCGGCTCTTGGTGCTGAATCTCGAGCGCGCGGCCGAACAACATTCGAAATCGTTGTGACCGTCGTGCCGTCGTGGTAAGAAGGTCGGCGACTGGAAACCACGGCACGCTCGTTTGGCAGGAGTCACGATCCGCACGATGACCGATGCACATCGACAGCCGTTGTGGTAAAAAAAGCGGCAGATTTACCACGACGACACGAAGGGCACAAAGGGGGCAGATTGGCCACCGATCAACAAATCGATCAGCTCGTCTATCAGCTCTACGGTCTGAGGGCCGACGAAATCCGCCTCGTCGAGAAATCTACCACCTCATGAAACTTCCCGATGCAGAAAACGCCGTTATACCTCGGGCGAAGATCGTCGATTATTTGCTCAGCGAAACGCATTTTGAAGGTCGCCATAAAGCAGCGTTTTTCCGGCGATTCGGGTGGGTGGTTGAAAACTGGCAGGAAATGGCCGACTCGCTTCGCCAGCATGCTCAACAGCATGCCGTTTCAAAAATGGAAGCCTCCCCGTTTGGAACGCGATTTATCATTGAGGGTATAATGCAGATGCCTGACGGGCGAGCGCCGCTTGTTCGGTCTGTCTGGTTTCAACGTTCCAGTGAAACCAACATACAGTTTGTGACAGCCTATCCTTTAAAACATCGGATCTAGGAAGCATGCCATGATGAAGGAACTTGAATCGGCCGTGCTAACCGTCGATTTGCCAGAGCATGGGCTCAGTGCGGGCGACATTGGCACGATTGTCCTAGTGCATGGCGATGCGGGTTACGAGGTCGAGTTTATGACGCTGGAAGGCGAGACTTTGGCAGTCGTTTCGTTAAGCGCCAGTCAGTTGCGGCCCGTCGAACCTCGTGAAATCGCGCATGCTCGCGCCGTCGGCTAAGTAGGCACAAGGAATAAATTGGTGCAACTCTTGGATTTGGTCGCGCTGGTGCACGACGTGCCGGATGCGGGCTTGGTTCGAGGACAAGTTGGCACGGTGGTCGAAATTTTGGCGCCCGGGGTTTTTGAAATTGAGTTCTCCGACGACCAGGGGAGAACCTATGCGATGCTTCCGCTGCGGGCCGACGAATTGATCGTCCTGCATCATGCTCCGGTGCAGACCTGAGTATCGTGGGAGGAAAAAGCCGCAGAACGTACCACGACGACATGAAGATGACGACGAAGGAGCAGCAAAAGACGTCGCGGCGAAACGGGCCAGTTATTTAAACATCTGCTCTGGCCCGGGGAAGCGGCCGCCGCGGACGTCTTCGCGGAAGCGGGTTACGGCGTCGCCGATGGTGGATTTCAAATCGGCGTAGGCTTTGACGAACTTCGGCACGTAGCCGCTGGTGATGCCGAGCAAATCGTTGATCACCAGAACTTGGCCATTGCAATCTGCGCCGGCGCCGATGCCGATCGTGGGGATCTGCAGCGAGCGCGTAATCTTCGCCGCGAGAGTCGCGGGAATGCATTCCAGTACGATTGCGAACGCGCCGGCTTCTTCCGCCGCTTTGGCGTCGTTGAGCAGCTTGGCTTCATCGCGCTGCACTTTGTAACCGCCCAGCACGTGGACGCTTTGCGGACGCAAACCAACGTGTGCCATGACCGGAATGCTAGACGCGACCAGGCCGCGGATGACATCGGCCTGATCGGCGCCCCCTTCGAGTTTCACCGCCTGGCAGCGCGTTTCTTTGAGAATGCGTCCGGCATTTTCGATGGCCTTGTACACGCCAAGGTGGTAGCTCGGGAACGGCATGTCGACCACGACGAGGGCATGCTGCACCGCGCGGCCCACCATCTCGGCGTGATAAATCATCTCGTCGAGAGTGACGGGCAACGTGTTCGGATGCCCCTGCACGACCATCGACATGCTGTCGCCCACCAAAATGCCTTCGATGCCGATGGCGTCGATCATGGCGGCCATCGTGTGATCGTAGGCCGTCAGCATGGTGATCTTCCGGCCAGCGGCTTTCATGGCGGCGAAGGCGGGAACCGTAATGCGTGGGGCGTCAGACTTTTGCATCGGAGCTACTGCGTGGTGATAGCATGGGCGACAGTTCGAATTGTTATCGCTAGCAAGGCGATTGGCAAATGGACGGATAATTGAGGCCACTTTCCCGCATGGTTGCCGCGAAACAGGCGAAACCAAGAACGAAGCAGTAGCGGCAGTAGCGATTATTCCATCCGCACGACTTGGCCCGCCTCAGCTGGGCCACCCACCGCTTCCACGCGCACCGCCTGTATCGGTTGTAGTGTCAGGCGTGTGGAAGACTCGGTTTTTGACGGACGGTCGGGCTGTTCGAATTACATCCGTCGTGCCGATCTTTCTCTCTGTGCGGATGATTCGGAAATCGAGTTCCTCGAATCCGAGTACCCACCAAAATCCGCACGCTCTGCTTTCGATTTTGCGAGCAGAGTGCCCACCTCACCTGGCAGCAGCGGTCGCAACTTATCCCCTCGTGCGAGCGACTGCCTGAACACCCTGGGGCAAGAAGGGTGAATTCGTGGATTCCAATGGCCAGTTACTAGCCGTGCGCCTGCCCAATTGGGTTGGCGACGTGATGATGGCGCTGCCGACGCTCGAGCAGTTGCAGCGCGCCGGCTTTGTGCTGCGCAGGTCGGCCGCGCTTGGGCGAAAGAACTTCTGGCTGGCTTTGACATTCCGGTCACGCAAATGCCCAAAGGAGTTTTTCCAGCCGGACGCGTGTTGGCCACCTTGCGCAGCGAGCATGGAGTGCTGTTCACAAATTCGCTTTCCAGCGCACTGGCGATGCGGATCGCCGGAATTCGCACCGTTGGATTCCGCGCCGATTGGCGTCGACCGCTGTTGCACGCCTCACTCGTGAAGGCGCCGGGGCTGCATGAAGTCGAGCATTTTTGGCGCTTGGGCCAGGCAGCTGCCGCGTGCTGGGGACCGGCACGTGCGCCGTGGCCCGACCGGCCGCCGAGCCAAATTCAGTTTCCAATTTCCAATGCAACGCGCGTGGCTGCTGCAAAGGCGCTGGCGCAAGCGCGCATTCGCGGGCCATTCACGGTGGTCTGCCCGATGGCCGTCGGCATGATCAACGGCCAATCGAAACAATGGCCGAAATTTGTTGAGTTCTGCCGCCAGCAGGCTGCCACGGGGCGCACGATCGTCATGTGCCCCGGCCCCGGAGAAGAAGATCGCTGCGAACCATTTCTGGCCCACACGACGGTTCTGCGCGGAATATCGCTGAGCACATATGCTGCCGTCATGGCGTGCGCGGAAGCGGTGGTGGCCAACGACTCCGGTCCCATGCACATGGCCGCAGCGGTGGGCGTGCCGACGCTGGGCATCTTTGGTCCTGGCGATCCGGTGCGAACTCGCCCCTGGGGCGGCCAATTTCTCGGCGGCGGTGGGTCCTGGCCGAAGTTGGACGCCGTCTGCAATGCCTTTGAGCGGCTGCTGCGTCGCGACACACGGCGTTTGCGAATTGCCGCGTAATTTATCGACGAGCGATCTTCTGCACGCAAATTGTTGACATGCCCGAGCGCTTATTGTATTAATACGTTAATACAGCGAGCGAGGGCTATGCAACTTCACATCTCGCCAACCGATGGCGTACCGATTTATCTGCAGATTGTGAACCAGGTGAAATACTTGGTGTCATCGGGCAATCTTGCGGACGGCGCCGAATTGCCGGCCATCCGCATGCTCGCGGAAAAGTTGCTCGTGAATCCCAATACAGTCGCGCGCGCCTATCGCGAGTTGGAGCTGGCCGGCATCGTCGTCAAGCGTCGAACGACGGGCACGTACGTTTCTAGCGGCGGATCACGGCTTGGTCGGCGGGAGCGATTGAAAATTGTGAGCCGCCGTGTCGACTCGCTGCTGGCGGAAGCGCGGCAGATGAATATTTCGCTCGACGAAGTGATCGAGCTCATGCACGAGCGCGATAAGTCGATGCAATCTCAGCACACGGAGAAATGATTATGGTCGCCGTCAGCCGTCCTGTAGTGGTTAGCGAGCTCGACGAATCGTTTGATCCGCCGGCTATTGTGCAAATCGACAACGTTTCGCGGCGATTCGGCGCGAAGCTGGCGCTGGATGACGTCAGCTTCCGTGTTCCAGCCGGCACGGTAGTCGGGCTGGTCGGCGAAAACGGCGCCGGCAAAACGACGCTGATCAAACACATTCTTGGCCTGCTCAAAGCGCAGTCCGGCTCGGTTCGCGTGTTTGGCCGCGATCCCGTGGTCGATCCGGTGGGCGTGCTCTCGCGCATCGGCTACTTATCGGAAGAGCCAGACATGCCGGGCTGGATGCGGGTGCACGAGTTGATTCGCTACATCGCGGCGTTTTATCCCACGTGGGATCACGCTTACGCCGAGGAATTGCGGCGCGAATTCGATCTCGATCCGAAGCAGAAAATCAAGCAACTTTCCAAGGGACAGCGTGCCCGAGCGGGGCTGCTTACTGCATTGGCCTATCGACCGGAATTGTTGGTGCTCGATGAACCTTCATCGGGGCTCGATCCCATTGTGCGCCGCGATATTCTCGGGGCGATTATTCGGACGATTGCCGATGAAGGCCGCACAGTGCTGTTTTCTTCCCATTTGCTTTCGGAAGTGGAGCGCGTTTCGGATCAAGTGGCGATGATCAAATCGGGCCGCATTTTGTTTTGCGATTCGCTGGACCGAATTAAGGAATCGCACGCCCGGCTGACGCTGCAATTCGAAAATCCGCGAACGAGCCCGCCGCCGCTCTCGGGCGTGCTGGCCTGGGATGGCAGCGGCTGCCAGTGGACTGCCGTCTGCACTGGCGGAGCAAAGCAATTGCATACTGCGGTGGAAGAGTTGGGGGCGCGGATTGTGAATCAAACGCCGGTGTCGCTGGACGAAATTTTTATCGCCCGCAGCGGTGCAGCCAGCGGCAATGCTTCAAGTGCGGAAGGCTAATCGATGCGCTCGCCAATTCAGGCCATCGTTTGGGAGATCTGGGGCGCGCACCGCCGCAGTTGGCTGCTGATCGTCGCGGCCATCGCCGTTTTTACAGTGCTCTGTCGGCTGCTGCCTGCGGGGGTGCAAAAATCGGAAGGCATGCAGGAAATTAGCATCTTGCTAACCGCGCTGATGCTGTGTTTGACGATGGCGATCTTCAACTTCACGGAAGTCAATCCGCGCAAAGGATTCGCCGGCTTCCCGCAACGATTTTTTACGATGCCCGTTGGCACTTGGGCGCTTGTTGGCTACCCGATGTTATGCGCGGTGCTCTGCATCGTCGGCCTGTATGTCGCATGGGCGGAACTTGTATTTCGCCCAGTGGGATTTGCGGTGATGGTGCGTTGGCCGGCGACGCTGTTGGCGTCCGCGGTGGTTTTTTACCAAGCGATCATCTGGTGCTTGAGCGGCCATCGCATTGCCCGGCTGTTTGTGCTCGGATTTGTTTTGACATATCTCGTGGCCGTTGGTTTTATTCCACATTTGCCGCCAGTTATTCTCGCTCGTATTGCGCCCGGTCTGAGCGGAGTTTGGACGGAACAAAAGCTCACCATTGTTCTGGCGGCGCTGGCGCTTGGCGCGTACGGAGCCGCAGTGGTAGTCGTCGGCAATCAGCGGCGTGGGGGAGGAAAAACGTCAGTTTGGACAGCGGGGCTCGCTCAGCGATTGGCCGATGCGTTTCCACAACGACAGTGGAAATTAAACTCGCCTGAGCGGGCGCTTTTTTGGATGGAATGGCGGCGCGGCGGCCGAGTGTTGCCTGCAGCAGTGTTTTTCGTACTGCTGGTTCTCACGGGACCTCTAAGTGGCGTCACCAGTCAGAATGCGGCGGCGACCGACCGCGCAGTGTTCTGGATTGCAGCTATGCCAATGCTGTTGGCGATTGTCATTGGCAAAGGCGTTGCGAAGCCAGACTTCTGGTCGCTGGAATTGGGGCTTTCGCCATTTCTCAGTGCCCGTCCGATTAGTGCCGGGCAAGTTGTCGCGGCGAAAATGAAATCGGCTGCCGTAAGCACTCTGCTCACCTGGGGCATTGTGCTGGCGATTGCACCCTTGTGGATTTACTGCAACGGCGATCTCGAACATTTGAGAAATCTCTGGGGATTGTTCCGGCAAGCGTATTCCCCTTGGGTTCAATGGCTGATTCCAGTTTTGCTGTTCGCAGCGACAATCATTTTCACCTGGAGCCTGATGGTTGGTAGTGTGTGGCTCGGATTCTCCGGCCGATCGGCGCTTTATTACAGCGGAGTTGGATTGGCCGTGGTTTTGTTCGTCTCGCTGCTTATCGCGCTGGGAGCGTGTTTCGATCTGGCCGACGACGACAGCGCGGTTATTTTAGCGATGATGCCCTGGCTGCCGTGGACACTGGCCGCAGCGTTCATTTTGAAGACGTGCAGCGCGACGGCGGCGTACTTGAAAGCGCGACGGCTCCGATTGATCTCTGACCGCGCGGCTCGCAAGTATTTCTTCTGTTGGGCCGCCGCGACGGGGTGTTTCCTGATGTTGGCGTGGCTCATATCACCGCGAGTCGTCTGGCTCCGCGATATTCTGATGTTGGTTGCGCTTCTAGCGGTTCCCCTGGCGCGGTTGGTGGCAGCGCCGCTGACTGTGGCTTGGAATCGTCATCGCTGAATACTAGAGAATGCGCCATGAACAAATTCATTCTCGGATTGGCCGCAATGCTTTCCTGCACGTCGTTGTTGTTGGCTCGACATGCAGCGGAAGACTTGCCGAAACGGATTGAAAGCAACGGGCACTTGCTGCGTATACGGGTTGAAGGCGAAGGGTCACCAACCGTGGTGATGGAAATCGGTTTGGGGGGACCGCTAGAGGAATGGGCCGCAGTGCAGCCTGAAGTGGCAAAGTTTACGCGGGTGGTTTCATACGATCGAATTGGGTCGAACTATCATCAGCCATCGCTCAGGGGCAAAGAAATTGCCGTCGAGTTACACGAAGCACTTGCCAACGCTCATTTGCCACCGCCTTATGTGCTCGTTGGTCAATCGTTCGCAGGCGTTTACAACCGCGTCTTCGCCAGTTTGTATCCGGATGAAGTCGTGGGCCTGGTGCTCTTGGATCCGGCGCAGGAGAAATTCATCGACTGGATGAAGGTGCATCATCCGAAAGAAGAGTTTTCTCTCCAGTCGCACCGAAATTGGCCCGAGGCAGCCGGCGTAACAGCTACGCTCGACGAACTGAAATCGAGCGGCCCATTGCCGAATGTGCCCGTCGTGGTGGTTTCCTGCGCAGCGCGTTGGCAATGATCTGCTGCACGCTCAAATTTTGCCGACATGGATTGCGTTGCACGACGAATGGGTCAAACAACAGCCGCAGGGTCGGCACATTATTACGGATAAAAGTGGACATGGCATTCAGGTCGATCAGCCAGAGTTGGTAGTCGATCTTATTCACGAAGTCGTCGACGCGGCACGACATTCTAATAGCAAGTCAGCAACTACGGAGACGCCCGACGGAGTTGCGCGATGACATCTCCAGCGCTGGGCATTGGCTATTCGCTCTGGTTAAAAACTCGTTGGATGACGGCGATGGCGCTGGTTACGCTCCTCATTTTCGCAGTGGCGTCGTCAGCCATGACTTGGGCGCAAGAGTTCATCTTGCCCGCATATCTCATGGTGATGGTATTCGAGTTGGCCGTGGTATCGAATGCGTTCGTATACGGCACGGCTGATTTCGGATCCCAAGCGTCGAGTTTTCCCGTGCACATGATGGTATTGTCCGCAAGCACGTGGCAGTTGGTTGGTTGGCCAATGATTTATTGCGGCATCTTCTATGCGATCGTTTGGATGGTGTCTGCCGCCTTACTGTTATTTCCCGTCGGATTTCATCCGCCGCTGATTTGGCCTGCGACGACGGCTGCGGCAGTTGTGGTTTGGATTCAGGCAGTATCCTGGTCGCCGTTTCCGACACCCTTTGCGCACATTCCGGCAATGGTGCTGGCGATTGCACCACTGTTCTTCTTGGGCATGTGGGCTGGAATCGAACGGACCAGTTTGCTCGTGCCGATGGCGGTTACTGCCTGCAATCTTCTCTGGATTCTGGCGGCCTATGGAGTTGGAGTGAAAGGGTTATCGCGAACCCGCACAGGATCGCAAAGTGATCTTTTGGAAAAGATTCGAAAACAATGGTGGGCGACGATCGACCGGAGGTTTTCGCGACGAGATCGCGAGAAGGCGCCCTTCCGTTCCATGGAAGCGGCACAATTGTGGCATGAATGCCGCCGCAACGTACGAAACTTGCCAATGATGATTGCCTTTATCGCGGTGCCGATGTTCCCGTTAGTCTGTTTGCCGTTCTTCGAACAAAAGGAGAATTCCGGCCTTTTGATCGGCAAGACGATCGTCACACCCGCGATGCTTGTTGTAGGTATTTGGATTTCTTCTCCGCTGATGCTCAGCTTCCTCAATGCAGCGTCATTCGGAAAGTTTGATTTTTGGGGCAAGGCGCCGATGTCGTCGTTTTTCGCGACGCGTCCGATGCGTACAACGCAGTACGTGATCGTAAAGTTGAAGGCGGCCGCGATTGTTGCCGCGACTTGTTGGGCGATTATACTCTCGTTGCTTGTTGCGTGGGCCGCTCTTGAAGCTAGCCCTTTGAATCGACATGAATCATTGATTCGCCATCTGCTTGAGCAAGCCACGCCCGGCTCGGTAGTCGCGCTATTGTTGGGACTAGCGGGCCTGTTATTCTGCACGTCGCGAAATTTGGCGTCAGGAATGTGGCTTACGCTCTGTGGTCGAAAGTGGGTGGCAAATGCAATCGGATTTGTGACCTTAGGTTTGACGCCGATTGCCGGACTCATCGGCTGGTGGATTTATCTTCATCGCGAAATCCAACCAGAGGTTATGGTCTTTGGACCGTGGATCTTGGGCGCTGCTGTGGCCGTGAAACTTTTTGCAGCGACTGCGATCTTCACGGCGCTTTGGCATTTCCAACTGATTAAAGCGCCAATGGCGTTCAAGTTAGCAGCCGGCTGGTGCGTCGTGGCCAGCTGTTTCTTCGCTGTGATTTGTTGCTTCGTTTCACCCACCTGGGCTATGGCGTCCGCGGTGCTACTGGTTGTGCCATTGACAAGCCTCGCTGCCGCCCCGCTAGCGTTATTTGCTAATCGACATCGGTGAGTGCGTTTGCACGGCCTTCGACAACGCCAGGGTACCCGTTCAAAAACGGCATAACTAGTTCCCTCGAAGAGGCTTGTGCCGATTCTTGATCTGTCGCAAATTCGCGGGTCGTTGCAGGTTGACTCTAATCCGCTTGAGAGCGATAATTGTGACTGACTGACCAGTCAGTCATATTCCACTCCAAGGCGACATTCGTGGCCACGCCGACTAAAAAAACCGCCAAGCGCCAATGTGATGAACAGCTTTGGGCTGTGCGTCAGGAAGAGATTCTAACGCAGGCAGCGCGGCTATTTGCCGAACGTGGTTTCGATAAAACCGATACCACGCTGCTGGCAGAAACGGTCGGCGTGGGCAAAGGAACCGTCTATCGATATTTCCCCAGCAAGCGCGAATTGTTCCTGGCAGCTGCCGATCGCGTGATGCGAATGTTGCGCGAACACGTCGATAGCCGGATTGGTCCTATCGAAGATCCGCTCGAACAGATTGCCCACGGAATTCATGCTTTTCTAGATTTTTTCGGGCAGCACCCAGGGTTCGTGGAACTTCTGATTCAGGAACGAGCGCTGTTCCGCGATCGGAAGCTGCCGACTTTTCTGGAGCATCGAAAAGCAAATATGCAGCGGTGGCAATCGTTTTATCGTGAATTGATTGCCGAAGGCCGGCTACGCGAAATTCCGGTGGAACGCATTACCGACGTGATCGGCAATTTGTTGTATGGCGCCATCTTTATGAATCACTTCGGCGGTCAGGCGAAATCGGCGGAGCTGCAGGCCAGCGACATCCTCGATGTCTTCTTCCATGGAATCCTTTCGCCGCGCGAACTGCAGAGAACCAAAGACATATGCGCAATTTGCAAACTCGAAACACACAAGCACAGATCAATCGCCAGCATGCAAATCGATCGCCGGAGAAAAAACGTGATGTCCAGTCGTTGGGCCTATGCCGGTTGTGGGCTGCTGCTCGCTTGTGCCATTGTCGCTGGTTGCAAGAAGCCGTCCGCGTCCGGGGCTCCGGCACAAGCGCAGCCGAAGCCGCCGGAAGTCGTGGTCAGCACGCCTGTCGTAGCAGAAGTGACCGACTATGAAGATTTCACCGGACGAACGGTGGCGTTCAAATCGGCGGAAATTCGACCGCATGTGACCGGTTATATCGACAAGGTCTTGTTCACCGAAGGCGCCGACGTCAAGCAAGACGCGTTGCTTTATGAAATCGATCCGAGAATCTATGAAGCGGAAGTCGAAAGGGCCAGGAGTAACGTGTCGCAGGCGGAAGCTCATCTGCGGCGATTGAATCTCGATTTACAAAGGGCCAACATCATGTTGCCCCAAAAAACGATCGCACGGCAAGATTATGATCAAATTGTCGGCGATCAGGCCGAGGCCGAGGCAGCAGTCGGCGTTGCCAAAGCCACGCTGCATGCGGCCGAAGTCAATCTCGGATACACGAAAATCGACGCCCCGTTTGCCGGCCGCCTCAGTCGCACGATGATGGATCCGGGCAACCTCGTCAAAGTGGACGAGACAGTTCTGACGACCATCGTGCAGATTGATCCGATCTACGTCATGTTTGGCGTCGATGAACGCCTGCTGAAAAAGATTCACGACTTCGTGCAAAGCGGACTGGTGAAAATCAATAGCCAGGGACAGATTCCCATCATGATGGGACTGGCCAATGAAGATGGCTTTCCGCATGAGGGCTACGTCGATTTCGTCGACAATCGCTTGGACCAGGCCACAGGCTCGCTCTTGGTGCGCGGTCTGTTTGCCAATCCGAAGAAATCGATTCTGCCGGGCTTGTTTTGCCGCGTGCGACTGCCGCTGGGTGAACCATACCGGGCGATCACAATTCCAGAGCAAGCACTTGGGACCGACCAGGGCCAGAAGTTTGTCTATGTCGTCGATCCGAAAAATACCGTTCAATATCGCAGCGTACAAATCGGCAAACAACAAGGCACGCAGCGCGTGATTTTGAAAGGGGTCCAGGAAGGCGATCGCGTTGTAATCAGTGGATTGCAGCGGGTTCGCGCGGGTGTGGTGGTCGAACCGAAAATGGCAACTGCGGCCACAGCGAGCGCCGATGCGGCGAAAGTTTCGACGGCCGAAAAATGACGCCCTGAACTTTGGTGACTTTTGATTTCGCGCTTTTTCATCGATCGCCCGATCTTTGCCACCGTGCTTTCGGTTGTGATCACGCTGGCGGGGGCAATCTGCGTCTTCAACCTGGGGTTGGCGCAGTTTCCGATGATTTCTCCGCCGACGATCTCAGTCACTTGCAATTATCCCGGCGCAAGTGCAATCGATGTGGCCTCGTCAGTTGCGGCGCCAATTGAGCAGCAAGTCAATGGCGTGGAAGGCATGTATTACATGTCGTCCAGCTGCACCAACGACGGTCAGTACAACTTGACCGTAACGTTCCGCCATGGCATGGACTTGAACATGGCCCAGGTGCTGGTGCAAAACCGCGTCAGTCTGGCCCTCCCGTCGCTGCCTGACGTGATTCGGCAAACCGGCGTCACCGTAAAAAAGCGATCGCCCGATATTTTGATGGGCATCGCCCTCACTGCCAAAGATGACCGCTACGATCAACTGTATCTCAGCAATTTTGTGCTGATGCAAATCAAGGACGAACTCGCGCGTGTCGATGGCGTGAGCGATATCAATCTCTTCGGCCAGCGCGATTACAGCATGCGCATCTGGGTCGATCCCATGAAAATGGGAATGCGCAGCATGACCGCAGGCGACGTGGTGCAGGCCATTCGCGAGCAGAACACGCAGGTGGCCACCGGCACGATTGGCGCCCCGCCCGTTGCCGATAAGCAGGATTTCCAAACCACACTGAGCACGTTGGGTCGGCTTAGCAACGTCGAAGAATTCGAAAACATCATCATCAAGGCCACGCCGGATGGTCGCATTGTTCGCATCAAAGACATCGGCACCGTGGAATTGGGCGCAAAGAATCAGGACATTAACGTCACGTTTGACGGGAAGCCGACAGTTTTCCTCGCCGTGTTCCAGCGGCCCGAAGCGAATGCGCTTGAAACCCATGACCTGATCATGGCGAAAATGAAGGAGCTTTCCAGCGTAATTCCTGAAGGCATCGACTGGGCCGTGGCCTTCGATACCACGCCGTACACACGGGAATCGATCAATGAGGTTTTCAAAACGCTGCGTGATGCGGTCATTCTTGTGGCAATTGTCGTGCTGGTGTTCTTGCGGAACTGGCGGTCTTCGATCATTCCAATGATCGCAGTGCCCGTGGCGATTATCGGCACCTTCACTGCAATGGCGCTGTTGGGATTCAGCCTCAACAACTTAACGCTGTTTGGGCTGGTGCTGGCCATCGGCATTGTAGTGGACGATGCGATTGTGGTGGTCGAAGCGGTGGAGCATCACATTGAACATGGGCTTTCGCCTCGCAACGCCACGATCAAGGCGATGGAGCAGGTATCGGGGCCAGTCATCGCAGTCGGTCTTGTGCTCAGCGCCGTGTTCGTGCCGTGCGCGTTTATCACCGGCATCACAGGGCAGTTCTTCCGGCAATTTGCGCTCGACAATTTCCGTCTCGACGGTCATCTCGGCCTTCAATTCGCTCACGCTCAGTCCAGCGCTCGCCGCGATGCTACTGAAACCGGTTGCCAAGGATGTGAAACATAGCGCTCCACCGTTGCCCTGGCCTGCGTTTGCGTTGGCGGGCGGTTGGCTCGCTTGGATGCTGCTTACGCCGCGTGTTGAAAACTGGCTTGCGCCGCAGGGATGGCTGCTCGACGCATTGCCGTATTTCATGGCCTCCGGCGGAGCGATCGTCGGCGCCATCGTCGGTTGGCCGCTGAATCGCTGCTAGCCTGGGCATTCGCTGCATTCAATCATGCGTTCGACACCATTGGCGCCGTCTACACATGGATCGTTGGCAAACTACTGACGCTCAGCGTGATTGTTCTAGTCGTTTACGGCGGATTGCTGGTGGCCACCTACGATCGATTGCAATCAACTCCCAAGGGCTTCATTCCAAGCCAAGATATGGGCTATCTGCTGGCCGGCGTGCAATTGCCCGATTCGGCTTCGGCGGAGCGCACGGCGAAGGTTATGCAGCAGATGGGCGAAATTGTGCTCCACACAGATGGTGTGATTCACGAATCCGCAATCACTGGAACAGCGTTCTTGATGAACGCCAATGGTTCAAACTTCGGCACGATGTTCGTTCGACTTGACGACTATGAGAACCGCCGCCGTCCGGATCTTTCCAGCGAAGCCATTATGCGAAAGCTCCAGGCGGAATTCGCTGCAAAAATCATTGATGCCAACGTCATGATTGTTGGTCCGCCGCCAGTGCGCGGGGCAGGCCGCACCGGCGGCTTTATGTTGATGATCGAAGACCGCGCCGATTTAGGGCCCGCCAAATTGCAAGTTGAAGCTGAAAATATCGTGGCGAAAGCCAACCAGCAAAAAGGCCTGATGGTGTTTCCTTCGCCTTTCCGCGCCAACGTGCCGCAACTAAAAGTTGAGCCAGACATCCGCGAGTGTCTCGATAAAGGCGTGACCGTCCGCGAATTCACCGACGCCCTGAGAATATTCCAGGGCTCGTTGTACGTAAACGATTTCAATCTGTTCGGCCGCACGTGGCAAGTTATTGTGCAGGCGGCGCCTCAATTCCGCGATCAGATTTCCGACATTCCTCGCATGCGAGTTCGCAGCTCCTCGGGTGGAATGATCCCGATCGGGTCGCTGGCCGATATCCGCGAAGTAAACGGTCCGCTTGTGCTTACGCGCTACAACAGCTATCCGGCTGCTGCAATCAACGGCATGGGTTTGCCCGGGGTTAGCTCACAAGATGCCATCGACATGATGGAGAAAGTGGCCCACGACGAGCTGCCGACCTCAATGACGTTTGAATGGACGGAGATGGCATTCCTCGAATTGCTCGCTGGCAACACGGCGATGATCATCTTCGGTTTGGCCGTGGTTATGGTGTTCCTCGTGCTAGCCGCGCAGTACGAAAGTTGGTCGATGCCACTGGCGATTATTTTGGTCGTGCCGATGTGCATTTTGAGCGCCGTAATTGGGGTGAATATCGCGCAGATGGATATCAACATCTTCACGCGCATCGGCTTCGTCGTGCTGGTCGGTTTGGCGAGCAAGAACGCAATTTTGATTGTCGAGTTCGCCAAGCGAAAACGGGAACAAGGCGAATCGCGCCGCCAGGCAACGCTAGAAGCCTGTCGGCTGCGTTTAAGGCCGATCGTGATGACTTCGCTCGCGTTCATCCTCGGCGTGGTGCCGCTGATCTTGGCCGAAGGGGCAGGAGCCGAGATGCGGCGCACGCTGGGGACTGCCGTCTTCAGCGGCATGATTGGCGTCACGCTGTTTGGCATTTTCTTAACGCCCGTATTTTTCTTCACCATCGATTGGCTCGGCGGAACACGGATGTTTGCCTCCCACGCCATGCGTAAAGTGGAACGGTGGTCGATCAACGCAATTAGCCTGCGTCCGCTGCGGGAATATGTCCACCGCATTCGAAAAACCGCCACACATAAGCCGGCCACACAAAAAATCCGAACGGAAATTGCGGCGGGAACCAATGGCAGCGCCAATGGCAACGGCCGCTCGCCGCCCGAGTTGATCCCCGAACACCGCCCGCGCGAACCTGCCTTGAAAGATTAATGCCGCGCATAAACATCCTTGCATTCACGCACCAAGACACCAGGCACGTTGACACCCGATTAGATGTTTTCCAACTTCTTCATTAACCGACCGATCTTCGCCTCGGTGCTGTCGATCATCATCACGCTGGCTGGCAGCGTGGCGCTGTTCACGCTTCCGATCGCGCAATATCCGGAAATCACGCCGCCGACCGTCGAAGTTTCGGCGACGTATCCCGGCGCGAACGCGAAGGTCGTGGCCGATACCGTGGCTGCACCGGTCGAGCAGCAGGTGGTCGGCGTGGAAGACATGCTCTACATGTCGTCGCAATGCACGAACGACGGCAGCTACGTGCTCACAGTCACGTTCAAAAACGGCGTCGATCTGAACATGGCGCAGGTGCTTGTGCAAAATCGCGTGGCACTAGCCCAACCGATTCTCCCGGACCTTGTGAAGCGCCGCGGCGTGACGGTGAAAAAGAAATCGCCCAGCGTACTGATGATCGTGAATTTGTTCTCGCCCGACGGCAGCCGCGACAATTTGTACCTGAGCAATTACGCCACGATTCAGCTCAAGGACGAACTTTCGCGACTCGACGAAGTCGGCGACATCACGTACATCGGCCAGCGCGACTACAGCATGCGGCTGTGGCTTGATCCGGAAAAAATGGCCACGCGAAATCTCTCGGCCACCGATGTCACGCAGGCCATTGAACAGCAAAACACGCAGGTCGCGGCCGGCCAAATCGGTCAGCCGCCGGTCAACACAGGCCAAACGTTCCAGTACACCATTACCACCATGGGCCGGCTGGCGGATCCCGATGAATTCGCCGACATGATTTTAAAATCCGACGCCCAGGGCAACCTCGTGCGGCTTCGCGATGTGGCGCGGATTGAACTCGGCGCTCAAGGTTACGATCAAACATGCCGACTCGATGGCCGACCATCGGTGGCGCTTTCGATTTATCAATTGCCTGGGTCGAACGCGCTGAATATCGCCCAGCGCGTGCGGGCCAAGATGGA
Organism: Pirellulales bacterium; assembly: GCA_963773875.1. Taxonomy (GTDB): domain Bacteria; phylum Planctomycetota; class Planctomycetia; order Pirellulales; family JADZDJ01; genus CAVTYH01. Next base: position 361,654 of record CAVZCV010000019.1, on the reverse strand, counting down.
AGACTTGAAAACGCGATTTCCGGCCGGCGTCGACTATGCGATTGTTTACGACACGACGCCTTTCATCAACGAATCGATCAACGAGGTATTCAAAACACTGCGCGACGCCGTGGTGCTTGTAGCTATCGTCGTGCTCGTGTTCTTGCAGAACTGGCGCTCAGCAATTATCCCGCTCATCGCGGTGCCGGTGGCCATCGTCGGCACGTTTGCCATCATGGCTGCAATGGGTTTCAGCCTTAACAACCTCACGCTATTTGGCCTCGTGCTGGCAATTGGCATTGTGGTCGATGACGCCATCGTCGTTGTCGAAGCCGTCGAACATCACATCGAACACGGTCTGTCGCCTCGCGACGCCACCGTGAAAGCGATGCAGCAAGTGTCAGGTCCCGTTATTGCCGTGGGTCTGGTGCTGAGTGCCGTGTTCATACCCTGTGCGTTCATCACCGGCATCATGGGTCAGTTCTTTCGCCAGTTCGCGCTGACGATTTCCGTGTCGACGGTCATTTCCGCCTTCAACTCGCTCACGCTCAGTCCGGCACTCACCGCATTGCTGCTGCGTCCGCGCGATAAACATTCTGCGCCGCCGCTCCCGTGGCCAGCATTTGTGCTCGCGGGCGGCTGGCTCGGCTGGGAGTTTTTATCTGGCTGGCTGATGAATCCGGCCAATCGGCTGCCATTCGCAATTTCTGCGGAGAATGCACCGTGGATTGGCGCCGTCCTCGGCGCTATCGCCGGCGCCGCTGTTGCCTATCCGCTCAACAAAATTCTTGGCTTCTCGTTCCGAACGTTCAATCGTGCGTTCGATCTCACGTCCCAAGCCTATACCTGGATGGTCGGCCGATTGCTGCGTGTCTCGCTGCTCGTGCTGGTGCTCTACGGCGGGCTTTTGTACCTGACATACGTTGGCTTCGGCGCGACGCCCAAAGGCTTCATTCCGACCCAAGATAAAGGTTACCTGGTCGTCAACCTGCAACTGCCGGATTCCGCTTCCGTCGGCCGCACCGAAGAAGTGATGCGGCGGATTGAAGACATTACCGGAAACAAGAACAACAAAAAGACGCCGGGCGTCGCCCATACGGTGGCCATTTCCGGTCAGTCGATTTTACTTGGCGCCAACGCTCCCAACTTCGGCGCGATGTACGTCATGCTCGACGACTTTCACGATCGCCTGGCGGACGATCTTTCGGCCGACGCCATCGCCGCCAATTTGCAATCGCGATTGCAAGGCGCAATCAGCGAAGGCGTCGTGAATGTGCTCGGCGCGCCACCCTTGGAAGGCCTGGGCAATGCCGGCGGTTTCAAAATCATGATTGAAGATCGGGGTAATCAGGGCCTGGAAGTACTGCAATCGGTTGCCGACGCCATTGTCGTTGATGGCAACAACACGCCAGGCCTGCGCGATCTATTCACCAGTTTCCGCGCCAACACGCCGTGGCTGTATCTGAGCATCGATCGCACTGCAGCCAAAATGCTCGGCGTCTCGATGTCCGAGGTGTTCAACACGCTGCAGGTTTATCTCGGCTCGCTGTATGTGAACGATTTCAACCTTTTCGGCCGCACTTGGCAGGTCAATGTGCAAGCGGAACAAAACTTCCGCGAGCAGGTCGACGACCTCAAGCAGCTCAAAGTTCGCAGCGAGCGCGGCGGCATGGTGCCGTTCGGCTCGATTGCCGAAGTCAAAGACATTACTGGTCCGGTGCTGGTGAATCGCTACAACATGTACCCCGAGCAGCCGATCAATTGCAGCTCCGATTCTTCGATCAGCTCCGGCCAGGCGATCGATCTGATGCAGAGCGTGGTCGATCATAATCTCAACTGGTCGATGCGGTCCGAATGGACCGAGCTGGCCTTGCTGCAATTGCAAACGGGCAACACCGCCATGCTGGTATTCATTTTGGCGGTCGTGCTCGTATTTCTGGTGCTGGCGGCGCAATACGAAAGTTGGTCGCTGCCGCTGGCGGTCATTCTCGTAGTGCCGATGTGCCTATTGTGTTCGATCGCCGCGGTGCTGTTTGCTCAGCTCGATGTAAACATCTTCACGCAAGTCGGCTTCGTGGTGCTCATTGGGCTGGCGTGCAAGAACGCGATTCTGATTGTGGAGTTCGCCCGCGCTCGCCGCGAAGCCGGCATGAGCCGCGCCGATGCCACACTGGAAGCCTGTGCCTTGCGGCTACGGCCGATTGTGATGACCTCGTTCGCGTTCATCTTGGGCGTGGTGCCGCTGGTGATTTCCGAAGGCGCCGGTCATGAAATGCGCCGCACGCTTGGGCACCGCCGTATTCGGCGGCATGCTGGGCGTCACGCTCTTCGGCATTTTCCTGACGCCCGTGTTCTTCTACGTCATTGAAGGGGCGAACGACCTGGTGCGCTACTTCCGCCCCCGCGAAGTTGCCGAGACGGCTGAACCTATCGAGCACCGACCAAGTTTCCTCCGCCGCATCTGGCCGGTGCGAACGTAATTGTCGCTGACCCCCATTCAATCGCGCCGTTGCTGCGAATCATTTCGCAGTACGTTTTTCGCGATGTGCAGAATCAAATCCCGTCTCACCGGCGCTGGTTCCGGTCTGAGCGATCTTTTTCGAGAAAAACGCACGTCATCTCGGCCGCAACCCAAAAACCGCGTTTCAAAGTGAAAGAACCGCAGCGCGCTTTTCAACCTGTGTAGCTGTTTTTGCCCATTTCGCGGCGAGTTATTTCAGCGTTATTTCACTCTCCGCTTTTGAGTCCCCAAATCGCCCGAGAATTCTCGAGCGATGCACACTGGGTTTTTTCGCCCGCTCGCAGCAGCGGGTTGTCTGGGTGCCTTGGTAGTCTGGGTTCCTTGCCCACCAACGATACGTGCAGACTCCAAGACACCCAGACCCACAGGACGTCTAGGCCCTCAAATTTGAATCAAATTGCCAAAGACCGAGTCACGGAGCCCATACTCTCCGACAAAAGTATTGTAGTGTACATTAGGATTCAAAGTCAATACTATTTCCGGGCCAGGAAGCGATTTTTTGTCGAAATGGATGGTCATTTGTTGCCGTAAGGGCAACTCATTCAACGGCTTTCCATTTGAAGCATGCGCCGTCCTTGCGGTCGGGACGCGGACCGGTGCCGTTGGCCGTTACCTCTCCTGGACTGTTGGGTTTGGTTGCCAGATAGCGATGGTTGGTTAGCGACATCAACATCGTATCGCCGCGCATCAGGTTGATCCATTGAAACGATTCGGCATCCGTTGGTTTAGCGCTGTCCAGGTCATTGAGAACCACACGGTCCGCGGCGACAGAAACCAATCGGCCGTTGCTCGCCTGTAGCGCCACGCGACCCTTCCCAAGATCGATAATCTGGAATGGAGCACTTTTGTCGCCCGGCTTCGCGTCGTCTGCTGCCACATTCACCAGCGACATGCTCTTCGTGTCGGCCGCCAACTGGCTGCCATCGGCGCCGCTGACGAGCGTAAGCGTCTTGCCAACTGGAATCGTGCGCTCCATGCCCGAGGCGCGCGGCTCATCAACCTGGAAGTTATCGAAGTCGGCATAGCCACCAAATTGGCCAGCGGCATTGTAGTGGAAGAGTGTGCAGCGGACGCCTTGAAATGTCGTGAGTTGGAACGCCATCGTGAAAGGTTCACCTAGCGGAGTGAACTTCTTGCCATCGGCGCTCCAACTAAAGATGGCTTTCTCAGCATCGAAGTTGCACGCGATGCGTAGCCAAATCTGCGTGCGGCTAATGGGCGCACTAGCAGTCGTGCGATGCGTTTGATCGAACATTTGCACCGCCATGCCGTCGACCGATTTGACAATGCCGATCCAAGCGTAGGGAGCGTTCAGCAGCGCCAATCCCGCAGTGTCGCCGTCTTGAAGGCCCGCTGCGTCGAGTTCGACCGTAGCAATCGATTCCGGTCCAAGAGGTCTTTGCGATAGGCTGTTGCGTGCCATCCAGAAATTGGCCGCCGGCAGCGAGTGAAGTCGAAGGACGCCGGGCTTTTCGGTAAGAGACCATTTCGAATCGTCCGGAACATGGTTCCATTGCCAAACGGAATTGATTTGGGGCGCGTCGAAGTTGTCGCTGTGGATGAAGGCCGGCTTGCGAACCTGTGTAGTGCCAGTATTCGGCTTGATCCAAGTATTCGGAGCTTTGCGAAGATTGCCCGGCAGACCAATGATCGGAAAATTATTGTCCCACGTGACTGGCGCGAGCGCGACCATGCGACCAATGCTGCCGTGGTCCTGGATGATGATGCTCCACCACTCGCCGGAGGGCGTCTCGACAATGCCGCCCTGATGAAGTGTGAGTCCTCCTCCTGAATTGGGATCCGCAGGCACAGTAGTGAAGTTTCGATCCGAACTACTGCCGCTGACACGGACGCCATTTTGGCTCGGCACGCCCAACGATTCGCCGCGGATCATGCGCTCGACTTCCCAAGGACCGTAAATCGAATCGCTGCGCGCCACGACCTGATCGGTGTGGCCACCGGGAATCGCAGAAACATCGAAATACTTGCCGTTGATCTTGTACAAATGATGGCCTTCGCCCATGCCCTGCGCATTCATTTGCCGGCGCGAATTCGGGACAACGTCGGTGATCTCTTTGTTGAGTTCCACGATCGTCGGCCGGCCGGCGCCGTAAATGGCGTACACTTTGCCATCCTCATCGAAGAGGACCGATAGGTCATGCATGCCTGGGAGCTGATTGAGCTGCCATGGGCCAGAGGCAGATTTCGATCGGAACACTTGGGTCCCCACGCCGTTAACATTTGAGAAGACGTAGAACATGCCCTCGTGATATCGGATGCAAGGCGCCCAGATGCCTTTGCCGTAGATGTTTCCACCTTCGAGACGGAAGACCGGGCCGAGGTCCAATCGATCCACGCAATAGCCCGTCAGCTCCCAGTTCACCAGGTCCTTGGAGTGCATGATCATGACTCCAGGATTCATGTGCATCGTGGTCCCGGCGAGGTAATAATCGTCGCCGACGCGAATGACATCAGGGTCTTCAAACTCTTCATAGAAAAGCGGATTGGAATACGTTCCATTGCCGTTGTCAGCGGTCCATGAATGTGCCGCGGCGGACGAACTTTCGGGAGGATCCAGCGGCGCAGCGATAATTGCGCCGACGTACAGTGCGACGATGGTTACACTCATCACAACAATTCGAAAGCGTTGCATGGCGATGCTCCTCGAATTTCGCGCGGTGCAGCCGATCCGGCAGGTTCTTTACATATGCAGGTTTAGTCGGTGTCGTGGATGCCGTCAATCAATTGCAATAAATCGGTCGCCCGCTTCGGTCTGGGCAACCTCCAATGTGCAATCAGCCGATTTTGGGCGTGGCAGCCTTTTCGGAGAACGGTAGTCGCTTGGAAACGACTTGGGAGAATCGACGGAATACCTTCGTACGGTTTGTTGAAGTGCGCCGCCTTGAACTGGTATAATATTGGCTTGGTTGTCCGAGGCAAGAAATGGGGGAGGGAAGGCGTGGATCGTGGGGAAACTTCATGCGCGCTCTCGCAAATTGGCGCGCCATCGCACTGCTGAATGGCTAGAGCCACGCACACTGCTGTCGGTCAACGTTTTGACCTGGCACAATGATTTAACGCGTCAAGGGCAGAACACAGCCGAAGCAGTCTTAACGCCGAGTAACGTGAACGCGGGATCGTTCGGCAAACTCTTCTCCTATCCGGTGCAAGGCCAGGTTTATGCCCAGCCGCTGTATGTGTCGAACCTGCCGATACCAGGTCAGGGCACGCACAACGTGGTTTTTGTCGTAACGCAAAACAACGACGTGTATGCGTTCGATGCCGACGGTAATTCTGGGCCCAATGGCGGTTTGCTATGGCACGTGAACATGGGTTTGGCGGCAACCATGCCCAATTCGTTTTTCGGCAATCGTTATGGGCCGTACCATGACATTAATCCGCAGGTCGGCATCACCAGTACGCCTGTCATCGATTTGGCATCGAACACGATGTACATCGATGCATTCACCAACGATATTGCCGGTCAGAACGCATATTCGCATCATATTCACGCGTTAGATCTAACGACTGGCGCCGACAAGATGACGCCGATGTTGGTGAGCGCCTCCGTCAATGGTAACGGCGTCGGTGGCAACGGCACGACAATTCCGTTCGTTGCGACGCAACAACTTCAACGCCCGGCGCTGACACTTCTCAATGGCGTGCTCTACGTTTGTTATTCCGGCTTTGCGGATACCGATCCGTATCATGGCTGGATACTAGGCTTCAATCCCTCGAACTTGCAGTTAGTTTCCGTGCTAAACACGACGCCGAATGCAGACACCGACGCTAATGAGGGAGAAGGAGGAATTTGGATGACGGGCGCGGGGCCGGCATCGGACGGCACGAATCTTTTTCTGCTCGTTGCCAATGGCGATTTCAATGCGGCGGTGGGTGACTACGGCGACTCCATCTTGCGAGTTGCTCCTGATCCTGCGAGCACGCAAGCCAGCCCCAATATCAACGGTTACGGCCTAAAGGTTGCCGATTATTTCACGCCCCTGAACGAGCAATCGCTGGCTGATGCCGATGCGGATTTGGGCTCTGGCGGCGGCTTGATTTTGCCGGATCAAGCGGGAGCTCATCCGCATGAATTCGTGGGCGGCGGGAAGCAAGGAGTGATTTATGTCGTCGATCGCGACAACCTAGGGCACTTCAACGCCGGCACCGACAACGTCGTGCAAAAAGTTAGCGTTGGACACGGTTTCTTTAACAGTCCGGCATATTTCAACGGAGCAGTTTATTACCACGCTGTGGGCGATGTGCTCAAAAAATACACGGTTACGAACGGCATGCTTTCGGCCGCGCCGGCAGCGCAATCCTCGATCGTTTACAGCAGCCAAGGCGCGGTGCCAAGCATCTCGTCCAGCGGGGCCGCCAATGGGATCGTATGGGATGTGCAGTGGGACAGCACCCATGAAGTGCTGCATGCATACGATGCTGGATCCTTGGTGGAACTTTATAATAGCAACCAAAACGCAGCGCGCGATCAGCTTGGCGTCGGCGTCAAATTCATCACGCCAACCATTGCCGATGGGCATGTGTTCGTGGGATCGGCCAGCGCGTTGACGGTCTATGGCGGCGTCGCGCCGCCAACCTCACCGCCGGCCGCGCCGACCAATTTGATCGCCACCTCAATGGGTGCATCTGCCATCTCGCTTAATTGGATTAGAAATTCTGACAACGAATCGGGCTTTAAAATCGAGCGGTCAACCGACAATGTGAACTTCGCACAAATCAACATTGCCAGTGCGGGTTCCCTCAGTTACAGCGACACATCTGTGAGCCCGAGCACGACGTACTACTATCGAGTCCGCGCCACGAATATTATTGGCGACTCGGTCTATACAAATACCGCGAGCGCGACCACGTCGACCGGAACGGATCCAACCGATCTGTATCGTTTCGATGAAGGCAGCGGGACGATGACCGCCGACTCCACCGGCGCGAACACCGGTACGCTGATCGGCACCACAAAGCCAACTTGGATCTTGCCGGGCAAGACAGGCGCGGCCGCGCTGTCGTTCAACGGCGATGGCGTTTACAAATCCACATCGTCGCAATCCGCGGTCCAAGTTAATAACCTTGCCACAGTGCTGGGCGGAACCGCGACATTGACGGCATGGATCAAGACAACGCAATCGAATACGAATAGCGGGCCGGCCTTGTGGAACGCCCCGGCAATTGCCGGCGTCGAAGTCGCCGGTTCAAGCAACGATATTCGCTGGGGTTATCTTGACCCGACGGGCCACATTGGCGTCGGAGCGGGCAACACCGGGCTCGTGAGTACTAGCGCCGTCAACAACGGGCAGTGGCATCACGTCGCTTTTACCAGGGATGCAGCGACGGGAATGGTTCAGATATTCGTCGATGGTGCGCTCCAGACCAGCGGCACCAGTGAAACCGGCATTAAGTCTGCGCCATTTCGATTAATTGGCGCCCAAGTGGATCTGGCCAGCGATGGGTCCACCACCCAAGGCAATACTTTTTTCAATGGTCAGCTCGACGAAGTGCGAATTTATAATCAGGTCCTGAGCGCGCATGAGGTCGCCGGCATGGCGATTGTTCCTGGCGCTCCGACGCTGACGTCCGCCATCGCGAATCCAGGACCCGTTGTGCATCTGGCTTGGACGACGCCATCGAGTTTCACGCAAGCGATCGAGGTGGATCGCAAGATCGGCGCAGGCGGAGCTTACACTGTCATTGCCACGCTCGGCGGCGGCGCTACTTCTTTCGACGATACAGATATTGTTCGCGGAACCACGTATTCGTACGTCATCAAAGCGATTGATTTGGCGGGCACATCGCCCTCTTCCAATCAGCTCAGTATTACTCCACCCGTGCCGACAATTGCTGGCCGCAGTATTTTTTATAACGGCAGCAGCTTTGATGGGCAGAATGGCTCATCGAATTTGACTGATACCACTGCTGTGGCCAGCGACAAGTTGCCGCTACTGCCGGGCCAAACGGCGACCTTTGCAAATTACACGAGCTATTCCAAAGGCATTAACGGCATCATTATTGATGTAGCGAACCTCGATAACTTGCCGCGTTACGAAGACTTCAACTTCCGCGTTGGTAACGACAATAATCCCGCCAATTGGGCCATGGCGCCCGTTCTTCCCTTATTGGTCAACGATTATCCTGGCCGTGGGCCGGGTGGATCTACGCAGATCACCATTATTTGGCCTGACAACGCCATTCAGAATCAGTGGTTACAACTGACGGTGCTGGCCAATGAGCATACGGGCCTGGCAGCGAACGACGTCTTTTATTTCGGCAATGCCATCGGCGACACCGGCAACTCGGCGACCGATGCAAACGTAAATTCCAGCGATGTACTGGGGGCTCGCGGTCACCACGCGGGACCCTCGGCGCCGATGACCAACGTTTATGATTTTAACCGCGATCAGATGGTCGATGCGGCGGATGTTGCCATTGCCGTACAGAATGTCTCTAGCGGCGCAGCTGCCTTGCAATTAATTACCGCTCCGGCTTTGGGCAGCGGCAGCTCGGCAGGGGAAGCCATAAGTGTTGAGTCGACAACCTCGATCGACGCACCGACACCCGGAACCCTGTCGGGAACCGCCGACCGCCGGACTGTTGGGCTGAATTTCGATGTGGAGTTCCCGCGAAGCGGATGGCCACTAGCCACGAGCGCTGTCAATGACAAGATTGGGAGCAAGCACCTTCGATCGTTCATCGCCGCAATGGAATTCGATTGGAGATGGGAGAAAAATCGCATCGTGTCAACCAATTCGCGCGAAACATTGTCAGGGGCTCGTGATGAAATATTGCGCGATTGGGACCGTTGGGAGGCACTAATCTCCGATTTTCACTTGAGCAGCGCCTCGCATTTGGGATTCAAGGCCCACAACCGCTTACACAATATCGCACGGTGACCGGCAGCTGATTGCGCATCTGAAACAGCTAGGATGCGCTACTGGAGCGTTTCGCTCTTGATTGCGCATCTTAGTGCGCCGCCAGGATTGGCAGCGCCGGCACGGCTTCCGTCACGGCGTAGCCGCTGGGATTCGTGCGTTTGATGTAATCTTCGAACTCGCCGCGGAATTTGCGGATGGCGTTCTTAATGGGCCACGCGGCGCCATCCGCCAGGCCGCAAATGGTTGTACCGGGAATAATGCCGATGGAATCGCCAATTTCCAGCAGCAGATCCAAATCTTTGATTCGCCCTTTGCCCGCTTTAATGCGCTCCAACATCCGCAGCGCCCAGGAAGTGCCTTCCCGGCAGGGCGTACATTGGCCGCAACTTTCATGCTGGAAAAAACGGCAAGAGTTGTGAAGGAAATCGACCATCGAAACGGTTTCATCCATCACCACGACCGCTGCTGTGCCCAACCCCAGGCAGCCAACTTTGCCGAGCGCATTGAAATCGAGCTTCGTATCGAACTCCGGCTCGGTGAGCAAACCCATGCTGATGCCGCCGGGAATGGCGGCTTTGCCTTTGCGGCCCTTCCACACGCCGCCGCCCAATTCGTCGATGAGTTCGCGGCACGTGATACCCAGCGGTGCTTCATAGCAGCCTGGTTTGTTGACGTGCCCGCTGAGACAGTACAGCTTCGGCCCGAAACTGCCGGCATCGCGCGGATTGTTGGGATCGGCCGGCACACCCATCGATTTGAACCACTCGACTCCACGAGCCATGATGTGCGTGACGCAGGCCACGGTTTCGATGTTGTTCACGACCGTCGGCTTTCGAAATGCACCTTCGACCGCTGGAAACGGTGGCTTGATGCGCGGCCAGGCTCGTTTGCCTTCCAGGCTTTCAATCAGCCCGGTTTCTTCGCCGCAAATGTACGCCGCGGCGCCTTTGTGCAAGAAAATATCGAGCGAAAACTCGCTGCCCAGTATATTCTTGCCGAGCAATTTGTTCGCGTAGCATTCGTCGAGTGCGCCCTGCAACCGCTTCCAGCAGAGCGGATACTCGTAACGCAAATACAGATACGCGGTCGTGGCTCGCGTGGCATAGGACGAGAGGATGATCCCTTCAATGACCTGATGTGGATCGTCCTCCATCAAAATTCGGTTGTTGAACGTGCCCGGCTCGCTCTCATCTGCATTGATGCACATGTAGATTGGGCCGGGATGGTCTTTTGGCAGGAACGTCCACTTGAGGCCGGTGGGAAAACCGGCCCCACCGCGGCCGCGCAAGCCGCTGGCTTTGACCTGCTCGATGACTTGCACTGGCGTCAGCTCTTTCAAAGTCTTTCGCAGCGCCTTGTAACCGCCGGCCGCTTCATAAACGCGGAGCGTCCAACTTTCAGGCTTACCGACTTGGGCGAGCAGAACGGGTTCGGACTTCATCATTTTCCGACCCCTTGCAAAAACGCATCGGCCTTTTCATTCGTCAAGTCTTTGTGGAGCGTTTCGCCGGCGAGCATGCAGGGCGCGTATTCGCAGGCGCCCAAACATTCGGCGAACTCCAGCGTGAGGGCACCATCGGACGTAGTCTCGCCCGGCTTGATTCCAGACTTGTGGCACATATGGGCCAGCACTTCTTCGCCACCGCGCAGTGCGCAGCTGATCGAACGGCAGACCCAGGCGCGAACTTGACCGCCGGGTTTGTCCTGTTTGAACATGCCATAAAACGAAAGCGTGTCTTGCACCACTGCGGGCGCCAGATCGAGCAGTTCGGCAATTTCGACGACCGCCTCCAGCGGGACGTAGCGCAGCTTTTCGTTTACGACATGCAGCGCCGGCAATGTAACCGCCTGCTTCGTGGGATAGCGCGGAAACAGCGCCGTAATTTCGGCGACCATTTCATCAGTGAGGATTCGCCTGCTTTGCAATCATTACCGGTCCAGTTCCGCCGCGATGATGTTCAAACTTCCCAGAACTGCCACAATGTCGCTCAGCGTGTGGCCTTTGATCAAGTGAGGAAAAATCGGCGAAGTGAATGAACGACGGCGGCCGGCAACGGGCACGGTAGGCGGTCTCGCTGCCGTCACCGGCGATGTAAAAGCCAAGTTCGCCGTTGGGCGCTTCGATGGCCGCATAAACTTCGTCATGCGGCACCTCGAAACCGCGGTTGCTCATTTGCAACTCGAAGTGCGAAATTGTGCCCTCGATGGTCGAATACACCTGCCGCTTGTCAGGAAACATGACGCGCTGGTCGATGCCCACGTTAATCGGCCCGCTTGGCAAATTCTCGATTGCCTGCTCGACGATGCGCAAACTCTGTTTCATCTCTTCCATGCGCACCAGGTAGCGAGCGTAGCAATCGCCCGACTTCATGCAGCAAACTTTGAAGTCGAAATCTTTGTAAGCCAGATAGGGCTCGTCTTTGCGCAAGTTGCGCGGCACGCCGCTGGCCCGGGCAATTGGCCCACTGGTACTGCGGTTAATTGCTTCTTCCCGAGTCAGCACGCCGACATCTTTCGTGCGATCGATAAAGATCTTGTTGCGGTTCAAGAGCCGCTCCATGTCGACCAGCGTTTTCGGGAAGTTCCTGCAGAACGTCCGGATTTTCTCGATGACGAGCGGCGTCATATCGTACATCAATCCGCCAACGCGCGTGTAGCTGTTGGTGAACCGCGCCCCGCAGAGCGTTTCGAAAATATCGTAGATGATTTCCCGTTGGTAAAACGCATACAGGAAGTATGTGAACGCTCCGGTGTCAAGTCCCGCGGCGCCGTTGCAGAGCAAATGGTCGCTAATGCGCGCGAGCTCCGCCACGATGACCCGGATGTACTGGCAGCGCTGCGTTAGTGCCAGTCCGAGTAACTTCTCCACCGCGCCATGCCAGGCCACGTTATTGGCCATGGGCGAAATATAATTCATCCGGTCCGTAATGGTCACGTACTGGTTGTAATTCAGATGCTCGCCGAGTTTTTCGAATCCCGAGTGCAGATAGCCGATGTCTGGGAGCGCATCGATCACGCGCTCGCCATCGAGTTTGAGCACTAGCCGCAGCGTGGTGTGCGTCGCCGGATGCTGAGGACCGAAATTGAGCGTCCAGAGATAATCCTGGGCCTCAGCGAGCGGTTCGGAAGTTTCAGCGGAAGCTAAGGGCATGTGGTGATTAATGACGAATAACGAAATTCGCGGTTCGCTTCTCCAACTATTAGCGTTGCAAAATCACGCGTTCTCGCGCGTTAAGACTGGAAAATTATGCCGCTCGCCGCGGCCTTGCAATGGATAGTCTTTTCGCAGCGGGAAAGCGGCGAATTCTTCGGGCAGGAGAATGCGGCGCAGATCTGGATGGCCTTCGAAGCGGATACCGAACATATCCCACACTTCGCGCTCCAGCCAGTTTGCGCCTTCCCACAGCGGCACAACGCTGGGCACGGTGAGCTCCGGCTCGTTCAAAAACGTGCGGACAGTCAGCCGCTGGTTAGTCGCCGTGTCTTCCAGCAAATAGACCAAGCCGAAGCGATCGGTCGCGCCGCGGTAGTTCAAATAATCGACACATGTTATGTCGGAAAGAAAATCGAAACCCAGATCGCTTTTGAGAAACGCCAAGGCGTCGTAGATCTTCTCCGCTGGCACGATGGCGCGCACTTCACCGCGAAATTCGCTGGTGGTGATTTCGGCAAAACGTGTCTTCAAGGCGTCGAGAGTGGCTGGGCTGATCATGGGGAATTCAAAAATGACCGCAGTCATCGACTCGTTTGCGCCATCGTTTCGCTTTTCCAGACGACCGGATTTCGCGCACTATCCACTGCCGAAAGAATTGGCAATTCGACCAGTGCGCGTTTCGATTCCTGCCGTGCTCGAGTGGCGAACTCTCGACCGCTGAGCGTGCCTTCTCGCTGGATTTTGTCTTGCAGATCGATGATCGATTGAATTAATTGCTCCGGACGCGGCGGGCAGCCGGGCACATACATATCGACCGGCAGAAAGCGATCGATGCCTTGCACCACGCAGTAGGTATCGAACACGCCACCGGTCGAGGTGCAGGCCCCCATCGAAATGCACCACTTCGGCTCGTTCATCTGCTGCCAAATGCGCTGCAGCACTGGCAGCATTTTCATGACCACCCGGCCGGCGACGATCATCAGATCGCACTGCCTCGGGCTGAAGCGAAACACCTCCGCGCCAAAGCGGGCGATATCGTGCTTGCTCGCGCCGGTGGCCATCAGCTCGATGCCGCAGCAGGCAGTCGCGAACGGCATGGGCCACAAGCTGTTCTTGCGACACCAACTGGCCAGCGCGTCTAGCTTGCTGACAACAACGTTTTCGGGAAGCTCTAACGCCATTTGAAGATTCCCTTCCGCCAGTCGTAAGCAAAGCCGACGACAACCAGCAAGATAAAAAGCATTGCTCCGCCGAAGACCAAACCGCGACTGGAAACCCAATCGCTGGCCACAGCCATGTCGACACCCCGCGGAGCGTCCGGATTCGCACTGTGCTGCGTGGCGACTGCCCAGGGATACAGGAATAGCAGTTCGACATCGAACACCAAAAACGCGATTGCCACGAGATGAAACCGAACTGCGAATCGTCGCCGCGCGTCGTGGATGGGATCCATTCCGCTTTCGTAGGGCATCGCTTTGACCGCGGTGCGTTTTCGGGCGCCAAAAGTCGTGGCGCCGCCACCATCGCGCAGCTTACCGCCGCAGCGACCACGATGAACAGCAAAATCGGTAGCACAATCTCCACGGCGTATCCTTCGATCTGCCAAGGCCCTGCGAGACTTTGTGAATAATGTCACAAATGGCAGCAAATAAAAATGGCGACTTGCGCCATCTCAGCAGAATCGTAGTGCTGGTGGAGAAAACCGTCAAGGAAAGCCGGCCGTACTGCTCCAGCAGCATCGACGCGCGATTTGATTTTTCAAGGAAAATCGTCGTTCACTCGCTTGCGTGTCAGTTCCGCACAAAAAAGAACCCTTCGCAGGTGGGGCAGGTACCTACGAAGGGCGCGAGCTTGAGAGTTGCCTCCCAGCTCGTCAACTAATATGTTTCGCCGCTGGTTATTCAGCAATCACTCTTTTGGGGGTGTCAAGCAGAATTTATTTTCCAGTGAAAAAAATGTTGAATTTGCCGAAAACTTGGCCCAATCGCCCTGCACTAAAATAAATTCCAGCAGGTTAGCGGTCGGTGTAATTCGATGCGTTTCCATTGTCCGAATTGAGCGACGACCGCGAAAGTGGGCCGCTTGCTGGGCGGCCTTGGGAATTGGTAAACTTGTGAGATTTTACACCGGCGGTTGGCGAAAAGATAATTCACTCGCGGCGGCGCTGTTGCCGCGCGCCCTGGCCGCCGCTTCCGACCTCGCTGCAACCCTCGGGAATTCCGTCTGTGCCGCGCCGCAACGATATCCATAAGATTCTGATCATCGGCTCTGGTCCCATCGTCATTGGTCAGGCATGCGAGTTCGACTACTCTGGCACGCAGGCCTGCAAAGCCCTACGGGAAGAGGGTTACGAGGTGGTGCTCGTAAACTCGAACCCTGCCACGATCATGACCGATCCCAGCACGGCGGACCGGACATACATCGAACCGCTGACATGGGAAGTTGTCGCCAAAGTCATCGAATGTGAGCGACCCGACGCGCTACTGCCAACGCTGGGGGGCCAAACCGGCTTAAACCTGGCGATGGATTTGGCGAAGCACGGCATCTTAGAAAAGTACGGCGTGGAAATGATCGGCGCAAAAGCCGACGTGATTGCCAAGGCCGAAGATCGTGAACTTTTTAAGCGGGCGATGGAAAGCATCGGCCTCGACCTGGCACGCGGCAAGACTGTGCGCACGTTCGAAGAAGCGCGGCAGGCAATGAACGAAATCGGCCTGCCATGCGTCATCCGGCCAAGTTTCACACTTGGCGGCAGCGGCGGCGGATTTGCCTACAATCGCGAAGAATTCGACGAAATCGTGCGCCGGGGGCTCGATCTTTCGCCCGTGCACGAGGTGCTCATCGAAGAAAGCATTCTCGGCTGGAAAGAATACGAGATGGAGGTGATGCGCGACGCCGACGATAACGTCGTCATCATCTGCTCGATCGAAAACTTCGACCCAATGGGCATTCACACGGGCGATTCCATCACGGTGGCGCCGGCGCAAACGCTGACCGACAAAGAATACCAGCGCATGCGCGATGCTTCGCTGGCGGTGATCCGCGAAATTGGCGTGGAAACCGGCGGCTCGAATATTCAGTTCGCCATCAATCCGGAAAACGGCCGGATGGTGGTAATCGAAATGAATCCACGTGTCAGTCGCTCGAGCGCGCTGGCGAGCAAAGCGACCGGTTTTCCGATTGCGAAAATTGCCGCGAAACTGGCCATTGGTTATCGGTTGCACGAATTGCCGAACGATATCACTCGGGAAACGACGGCCTGCTTTGAGCCAACCATCGATTACGTGGTAGTGAAAATTCCGCGATTTGCGTTCGAAAAATTTCCCGAGGCCGACTCTCGTTTGACCACGCAGATGAAGAGCGTCGGTGAAACAATGGCCATTGGCCGCACGTTCAAGGAGGCTTTTCAAAAAGCGCTCCGCGGACTGGAGGTTGGAAGCTTTGGCTTTGGTTGCGATGGTAAAGATTTGTGGGGCACATCCCTGCAGCCGACGCGCGAGGAAATTCGCGCCAAGCTGGCGGTTCCGGTTGCCGATCGAGTGTGGTATTTGCGCTATGCGTTCAAAGACGGCATGGCGCTGGAGGAAATTCACGAGCTGACACACATCGATCCTTGGTTTTTGGACGAACTGCAGCAAATCATTGAACTGGAAGACGAGCTTCGGCGGTTCCAAGAGGTGAGTCAGGTCGATGATCAGCTCTTCAAACGAGCTAAGCAATTCGGGTTTTCGGATCGGCAGCTTGCGGTGCTATGGAATACGACGGAAATGGAAGTTCGCACCGAACGCAAACGACGCGGCATCATCGCTACGTTTAAATCGGTCGATACGTGCGCCGCGGAGTTCGAAGCTTACACGCCGTATTACTACTCGACGTACGAAGATGAAGACGAAGTGCCGCCCAAGCCAGCCGGCGGCAAGCGAATTGTCATTCTCGGCGGCGGGCCGAATCGCATTGGCCAGGGAATTGAGTTCGACTATTGCTGCTGCCACGCGAGTTTCGCTTTGCGCGAACTGGGAATCGAAAGCGTAATGGTCAATTCCAACCCCGAGACCGTTAGCACCGATTACGATACGAGCGATTTGCTGTTCTTCGAGCCCCTGACCGTCGAAGATGTACTCAACATCTGCGATCGCGTGCAGCCCGATGGCGTCATCGTGCAATTCGGCGGTCAAACGCCGCTGAATTTGGCCCGGGCGTTGTCGGCCGCCGGTGTGCCGATTATTGGCACGAGTGTCGATACCATCGACGACGCGGAAGATCGCGAAAAATTCCAGCAGCTTTTGCAGCGGCTTGGATTGCGACAGCCCGCGAACGGAATTGCCCGCACAATGGATCAAGCCCGCGCCGAAGCCACGCGCATCGGCTATCCGAATTTGGTTCGGCCCAGTTTCGTGCTGGGCGGCCGGGCGATGGAAATTTGCTACGACGCGTCCCAACTCGAGCGATTTGTCGCTGAAGCGTTTATCGTATCGCAAGGTCAACCTGTGCTCATCGATCGGTTTTTGGAAGATGCGATCGAAGTAGATGTCGACGCCATCAGCGACGGTCGCCGCGTGATTGTCGCCGGCATTATGGAACACATCGAAGAAGCAGGCATTCACTCCGGCGATTCGGCCTGCGCGTTGCCGCCATACAGTTTGGCCGGCCCCATTCTGCAGGAAATTCGCGAGGCCACGTATGCCATGGCCAGGCACATGCGCGTCGTGGGCCTGATGAATGTGCAATATGCCATCAAGCGCGAAGGCGGCAAGCAAGTGCTGTACGTGCTCGAAGTGAATCCGCGCGCCAGCCGCACCGTGCCGTTCGTGGCCAAAGCAACGGGTCTACCGGTCGCGAATATCGCCGCCAAGGTGATGGCCGGCGTTTCGCTAGAAGACCAGGGAATAGACCGCGAGCCGATTCCATCGCATGTATCCGTCAAGGAGAGCGTCTTTCCGTTCGTGAAGTTTGCAGGTGTGGATATTGTGCTGGGTCCGGAAATGCGGTCGACTGGCGAAGTGATGGGCGTCAGCAATCGGTTTTCCATCGCTTTTGCCAAAAGCCAGCTTGCGGCGGGCGTGGTGTTTCCAAAGAGCGGACACATTTTCATCAGCGTGGCATCGCCGGCTCAAAAAGAACATATGGTCGACCTGGCACGCAGGTTGACCGTGCTCGGCTACAAATTGCTGGCCACCGAAGGGACCTCGCGACAATTCGAAGCCGCTGGCATTCCGGTGGAGTGCGTCAAGAAACTGCAAGAGGGCCATCCCAACTTGCTCGATCATTTGAAGAACGGCGGCGTGCAGTTAATTATCAACACACCGCGCGGCAAAGGCGCCCGCACCGATGAAGGCCGCATCCGTGCCGCTGCGGTGCAGTATGGCATTCCGTGCGTAACCACGATTCCTGCGGCCGATGCCTGTGTGCGAGCGATTGAGGCCCTGCGCAGCGAGCCGCTGACTGTGCAGGCGCTTCAAGACCGAATCTCCACCCGCGCCGCAACGATGCAAAGTTCCGAGGCTCAGAGCGAGGCCTGATCACATCAATCGCCAACTGACCAGATAGCAGTCGACCATTATGTGGCAGAAAATCTTGCTCATTTCGGCTATGGGGATTGCCGGCACGCTGAGCCGGTATTGGCTTCAAGGCTGGGTGCAAGAGCTTACCAATGCCAGATTTCCCTGGGGTACTTTGGCGGTCAATCTGATTGGTTGCTTCTTGTTTGGAATTATTTACACACTGGCCCAAGAGCGATTTCTAATCAGCGGCGAGACCAGGATCATTTTGCTCGTCGGCTTCATGGGCTCTTTTACCACGTTTTCGTCGTTCGCGTTTGAGACTGCAGCCCTGCTCGAAAATCAGCAGTGGTTGTTCGCTTGCGGGAACTTATTGCTGCAAAATGCTCTCGGACTCGTGGCGGTGTTTCTAGGATTTTTCGTTGGTCGTGTGTTTTAACCAATCACATTCAAGAATCCGCGGAGCGTCATCATGAAACTTCCCACCGAAGCCGAACTGCTGCGGATTTTTATCGGCGAGAGCGACAAGCTGCACGGCAGACCGCTGTATGAGATGATTGTGGAGGACGCCCGGCGGCGCGGGTTGGCCGGCGCCACTGTGTTACGAGGCGTCATCGGTTTTGGGGCGACCAGCCGCATTCACACGGCAAAAATTCTGCGGCTATCAGAAGATCTACCGATGGTGATCGAGATTGTCGACAAACCGGAACGAATTGCAGAATTCCTGCCTGACTTGGACCAGATCATTACCGAAGGCTTGGTCACGCTGGAAAAAGTCCGGGTCATTGCGTATCGACACGACCCCTCGACACCCAATCAAAGTTAGCCACGTTTGCTGCGCTGCGCGGAATTAACGAATGCGCGGCGCGGTCTGTGAGCGACCTGTGGCGATGCGCATGCTGAAGAGCCAAACGGCGGCAAAGGCGACGCCCATGAGAGCGTGCAGAAGATTGATCGACATGGCGCGGCCTTTCCCGGGGGTGAAACGTCAATGGGCGTCCGTGACGTGGGATCGGCGATCCGTCTGATCGACTCTTATCGTCCGTTTTGCGCGGCCGGCGCACGTTTTCAACGCAGCCAACCGCCACTGGACTGTTTGGCGGAACATGCTCATCCGGCAATTTCGCCATTGCCGGAAGAGATTGACCGGGCCGACTGGGCCGTCTTAGCTGTGGAGACGGATCCCGGGGTTCAAGCGTTGCCAAAAAAGGCTCGAAATCTCGGGCAAAAAGAAAAGGCTTGCCAAACAGGCCACTTTCAGAACTTTAAGTGTACATAGGTACAAATCTTAATTATGAGCATCTGTGCCTTTTTTATGTCACCAGCCTGTTGCCAAAGGAGGTCCCTCATGCTTTTGCCTGCTCAAACTGAACGTGTCCGCCGTTTGTTACGTCATGGCCTGCTTTCGCAGCGGCAAGTTGCCCGGCAATGAACTGCCATCCGCGCTTCAATCGGGCGCCGCCCGAAAAATGTAGCAAATGAAGGGACGATTTTAGATCATCCGCCGGGCGATTTCTGGGCGGTACCCGGTTCGCGTTCTGGCGGACCGTCTTTCGGCGGCTCGCCTGGGCCCTCGACGGAGCCGGGCGGCGGACCCTTGCCTCGCATGGGTCCATCGGCTGGCAATCCATGTTTTTTGCGGAATAGCTCAGCTTGCTTACGGAATAGTTCGGGGCCCGTGAGGCCTTCGAACTGTGCGCGTTCTTCCGCAGTCCAGTCTTCATTCATCGGTGGCCGCCGCATACCGCCGCCGAAACGAAAGCCGGGGCCGGAAAAAGCGCGATTTCGAAGCAGCGGCTGGATCCAATCGCGTAGTTGGTTCAAATCGATGCTGCCGTCAGGACGCTCCTTCAGCGGTTTTTCTTTATTTAGTTCACGTGTTTGCTCGATGGCCGTTTTCAATTCCGCCAGCTCCGCGGCACTCGGCTTGGGAAATATCTTTCACTAGTGAATCCCGACGCCAAAGCTGGATATGCCAGCCAGGAATCGTATCTCGGCAAGGCGAAACGATCACCCTGTTTTTGCGATGCGATCGGGCTGTTCCTTCAGAGTCGCGCCGGTCTTCTTCAGTTCCTCCGGCAATTGACTGATGATCTGCTCCTCATGACTTTTCGCAAACGACTGCATCCAAGCCACAAGGTTTCGAAGCCTTCCTGACCTTTCGAAGTGCCTTGCGGACGCGGCATCGCCAAACGCTGCAAGTGCTCGGCTTTCATCAAGCTGCTGACGATCGCGGATTTCTGCCACCCGGGCATCTGGCGACTTATCGGCCAGATCGGCTCGATCGGCAGGCTGCAGAGTTTTGAGCCAATCGTTATATCGCACCATGATGTGTTTGAGCTCTTCATGCTGCGGATCGGACTGCAATTGCTGCGCGAATTGCCACAACGATTGCTGTTCCGTAGCCGGTAGCGAGGTGAAATTCTGGAAATCGCGCCGCAATTCAGATTTTTCCGCGGCGCTTAAACTTTCTACCCAGCCACGGCGGGCCTCGATGGAATCGGGAATCGGCAGCGACAAATTGCTGGGCTGCGCAGCGATCGATTTTTCTCCAGGCAGTGCGCTGGCCGCACTGCTGGGCACATCTTCCGTAAACATGCCCTTTTCCTGGAATAATTTGAGCAGCTTGATATCGCCGACAGCGCGATACAACTCCAAATCGTGCACGACCGGCAAATAGCGCAAAAGTTCATCATTACGATCCGGCAGCGCGACCGCTACGGCGACAAAACCTACGAACAACGCAACGGCCGCAGCAATCACGCCGCCCAGCAGCCGCATGCGCCGCCGCGCTGGCTCGGCAGCCACAGTCTTATTGATTTCATCCTCCGCCGCCAGCGCCACCATTTCCACCGTCGTTTTGGTGAACAGATCGTCAACCGTCGCACGTGGCAGTTGGTCCAGCAAATCCCAGGAGGATGCCAGCTGATTCAACCGCTGACGGGCCTGTGCGTCGGAGGCCAGCATGTTCTCGATTCGCTGCGTGCCTTGCGAATCGAGTTCGCCATCCAAATACGCCACGAGCTCTTCGTCCAGCGACTCTGCGTTCGTGTTGTTGGTGTTTGTGTCTGACATGGAAGCGATAGAATTACTGCCGCGTTGCCCGCCTTTTTTTACATCCACGTCGGCCCCAGCAATTTCGGTCGATGGACCGATTGATTACTCGTGCTCTGGTTCCCCGTTTTGTTTTGTTGACTTTCGCTCGCCCCGTTCTAAGTACGGCTCTAATACGGCCCGCAAATTTCCGCGCGCCCTCGATAACAACGATTTAATGGCTTGCGGGGTCATTTGCATGGTTTCGGCGATATCTTCATAGCTCATGTTTTCAAATTTGCTTAATAACACGGCTAATCGCTGTCGATCATTTAGCGTGCCGATGGCGTCGCGAACCACTTCGCGAACTTCTGCTTTATCGACCTGGCGCGCGGGCATCAGGCTGCTGGCGGCTTGAGCCATTTGATCGAGCGTGTTGGCGCCTGTCGATTCGCCCGGCTTCGATTTCCAATTCACCTCCCGCCGCCGCGATTGGCTCCGCAGCGCGTTCGAGGCCACGTTATTGGCAATCGTAAACAGCCACGTCGAAAATTTAGCTCCCGGAACGTAGCGCTTGCGTGCCCGGTAAATTCGTAAAAACACATCCTGCGCCAGGTCCTCCGCCAAGTCGCGCCGTCCAACCAAATGTTCGAGCACCGTCACCAGGCGGTTTTGGTAGCGCAGCATCAACTCTTCGAAGGCCGCTGCTTTGTCGTCGCGCACCTCCAGCATCAGCCGCACGTCTGGGTCGTGCAGTTCGTAATTCAGCGTCGATGAATCGCTGGCCGCCAAGATCGTTCCTCACCTGCCCAGTACCCCCGACCACAGCTGTAAGTCTAAGCAGTGCAATCCGCTAGGGCCAGAGATGCCCAATCGGCCGGTAAGCTCGGCAACGACCGCCGTTCTAAAACACTAAACCCCGCCGCCGGAGCTGGGTTTCCCAAAACGATAAGTTTCCGGCAACGACGAATAATCTCCCGGGGCTTATACTTGTTTGGCCGCTAATCATTCATTTTGCAGGGCAAATTCATGCACATTATCTCTTGGATCGTTTTTGGCCTGATCGTGGGGGCTTTGGCCCGGCTATTTGTTCCCGGCCCGACCGATTTCCGCGGCTGCTTGCCGACCATGATTTTGGGGATCGTTGGCTCCCTCGTGGGCGGTTTCATTGGCCGTGCTCTGGGAATGTACGGTGACGAGGTCCGCGCCGGCGGCATTTTTATGTCGATCATCGGCGCCGTCATCGTGCTTCTGATCTACCACGCTGCGTTCGGTCGAAGAGGACCTGGAGGACTCGTGTGAGAGAAATTGCACCAAATCTGGGGTCGCGAGCTTGCGACTATCAGTAGGCTGGTTCGCTTTGCCCGCCGGGGCCTGTGCGATACGGCAGCCATACGAGCGCGACTTTGCTCACAGCGATGTCGGTTTTGCGCGGATGGATTGGCACTTCGTTCAGCGCAAGTTGCTTGGAATTGTACTTCTCGTCGATCGCTGCATTGGCGGCGTCCAGTTCTGCCTGAAGTGAAGCGCGGCGTTGCTGCAGACTTCCCAAACTCTCTTCGGCGTGAGCCACATCGGCTTGTTCGCCCGCAACGCCGCCGGCTCGCCGCGCAGCCGTGGCGGCGGCCGAAATGTTCCGCTGGCTGGCGATTTTCCGACCACCGGCCAGCGCTCCGACAATGGTGGTGATGAAAGACAAAAGTGCGTTGATGATTTTCTGCCAGCGCTGTCCTTTTTGTTTTTCCACTTGCTGATTAGCGCGTTGGATTTGTCCATCGAGCGTGGTCAGTTTCTTTGAGTAGCTGTCGGTAATCTTTTTCTGCTCTGCTTCGCATTTCTCGCGGCAAACGGGTTCGAGTCGCTTCAAAAAATCGTCTTTGCTTTCCCCAGGTTTCGAGCTTTCGCCGAGGGCTTCGCACTGACACAAATCGAATGTGCGATCGGAATAAAGGTGGGAGGCCAAATCCTTCTGCCACGCGGCGTACGATTTAGCCCGGCCAGCGGCAGCGGGTAAATCGACGAAACCGGCGCGTGGATCGGGCTGTTTCTCCAGGGTGACACGGCTTTCGTCCCAGTCATCCGTTTGTGACCAAGGCGATTCGACCGATTGATCGTCGAGGAGCGAAACCACCGCCACATTTTGCCACTGATCGACAGCATATTTTGCATCGACAAAGTGCAGCCGAGCCGCACCAATGAGAGCAGGCCGATACTCGATTTGTTCCGTTGAACTCGGCGGCCGTTTGCAGGCTGCAAAGCTTTCACCGGCTTCGGGGGGCACGAGTGGACGCTGCAGATTGGCAGCCGCCGACTTTGGCTTGGCATCATCAGTGGAAACGGTTCCATCCATTGTCGCTGCCACAGTATCGCGAATTCCGGCTTTCTGCTTTCGCGGCGCCATTAATTTTTGGATTTCGGTCTTCGACTAACGGGCCACGCAGATACGACAAACACCATCGAGTTTGGAACACTGACGGCTGATTGTCGTGAACGTTGTTCATCAAGAACACGCGGTTGCCTAACCCCGCAAGCATCTGATCGATTTTCGCGCGATCGAACTTCGAGCCGGCCATAGCACTGGCCCCTTCCAATCCTTCGATCACGCGGTTCTTATCGCGCTCGGTTTGCAGCCGTCCCAACAAACCATGTTCCGGCATTGGCGAGCCCTTTGTAATCCAAATCGACCGGGTTTTGCGTGGCCAGACATGATTCCCAAGCCAAACGCCCGGGCTTGCTTGAGCAGCGTAAGCATCGGCTGCTTGCTAGGCGGATTTCGCGACGGCGGAAAATAGCCGAATACTTCGTCCATGTAAAACAGTGCTCGCAGGCTTGGCGTGCCGGGTTGAGCGCGAACCCAGGAGAGCAACTCGCCGAGCAAGAATCGTGACGAAGAACATTCGCTCAGTAGTCGTTCAAATGCGCGATGTTGATGATCGACAGCCGTGGTTTTTTCTCGGCCGTGTAAAACAGTTTCTGAATATCGAGCGGATCACCTTCCATCCAGGCGAAAAACCGGGCGACGCAAGCAAGTTGTTCAGCTGCATCGCCAAGTGCAGTGCGATCTTTGGCCGGGAAGAAACGTTTCCAAATCGACAAAGCCCGACTCTTGTCGAACGGCGGCGATTGAATGGCGCGAATCAGGCCCGGAAGATCCAAACTTTGTCCATCGCGCCATGTATGCTCCAGAATTTGCGAGAGCAAAATATGTTCGCGGCTCCGAACCGGATCGGCTTCGATGCCCAAGAAGGAAAGTAATCCGGAAACGGTCGAGACCAACTGTTCTCGAAGTGCATCAGTATCGTTCAGCACGACTCCGGGGGAACGGCGAATGAACGAAGCACCGTCAGCGGCACGCCGGCGTTCGATGCCGGGGTATAGATTGGTCAGCTCGACCGCATCGAGATAATCGCTGAATGCGCGATCCATCTTCGTTCCACTTCGCCAATCCGTCCTGCCACAACTTTGCGGTTTGCGTCGCCAAATCGTCGGGCGAAACATTCTTCCTCTGCGCTTCGCTTTCATCGATCCAAGGGCGAAAATCTTCCGGCCGTAATTTCGGAAACGCGAGCAGCAAATTTCCTAAATCGCCTTTCGGGTCGATGGCGATCGCGGGTATGCCGTTTAGTGCCGCCTCTTCCAACAGCGCCAGGCACAATCCGGTCTTGCCACTGCCGGTCATGCCGACGCAAACGGCATGCGTTGTCAGATCACCGGCGTCGTATTGAATGACCTTTTCCGGCGTCCGATTCAAGTTGCTGCTTTCGCCAATCGTAATGACGGCCGAGGTAAAACGAGCCCTTTTTCTCGACATCTGCCATAAAACTTCTGCGCACCGGATTAGGAAAATGGGCCCCGACGTATTGTGACAAACGCCCGAACGGCCGCCAGCATCCGGCGCACAAAATTTATTCTGTGCCTACCAAGATGCTGCTTTTGACGACTTCGAGTTGGCCAATCATAATGCAGTTCTACGCTCGTAAACCGGATTTTCCGCAGATAAGGCGACAGAATGCATTACAACTTCGATCGGACTGCCGTTCTACAACGATTAGCCGGCGGTCTCAATTGGCGCGCCGTTTGGGTCGGCGCCGTCGTCGATGTAGCCGGCTCGCTCGTGATGTCCACGATCGTCGGCGTGGCTGCCATCTGCGGTATGCTCACTCGTGGCGACACGCCTGAGATGATTGCCAACGAACTGCCCGCCTCGTTGGCGCTAGTGCTGTGCGTGGCAACAGGCGGTATGCTGATGAGCCTAGCCGGCGGGTACGTGTCGGCAAGCAAAGCCGGCATCGCTCATTTGCACCACGCCGTTTGGACAGGCGTGCTGTCGGTGGTATTAAATCTTCTTCTGTTGGCGACTTTAGGCGAATCGGGTCCGCCGTGGCTCGTTGCCTCAACAACGCTCTTGATCGTACCCTGCGCTGCCCTCGGCGGTTGGCTAGCCATGCCAGTGCCAGCAGTTCCAGCAGCGGCAAAAGGATTTTCGCGCTAATGAATACGCGCTACGGTCGGCCGCTAGGTTAGGAGTTGGGCCGAATGTTCGATGCCGCCCAGTACGAGCTCATTGATTTCGGCGGTGGTCGGAAGTTGGAGCGATTCGGGTCGATGCTGCTCGATCGAACTTCGCCAGCGGCCGAGGCACACTATCGTGCGCAACCAGAGCTCTGGCGAACTGCGGATGCGCGATTTGAACTGGCAGACTCAACGAAGGGCGTTCCGAGTCGCGGCCGTTGGTCAATCGATCACCGTCCGCCATCTCCGTGGATCACTCAGCATCGCAGTGCACACTTCCAGTTAAAACTGACTGACTTCGGCCATGTCGGCATTTTTCCAGAACAGGCCCCCATGTGGGATTGGGTCGCGCAGCAAAACGCAAGGGGCAGGGCGCAGGGGGCAATAAGCGGCGGCGGTGCAGAAGAATCACGAGTGCTTAACCTCTTCGCTTACACCGGCGGAAGCACCGTGGCGGCGGCAACGGCCGGAGCGGAGGTCACTCATGTGGATGCTGCCCGCAACGTGGTCGATTGGGCCCGCCGCAATGCAGAACTATCCGGCGTATCAAGCGCGCCGATTCGCTGGATCGCAGAAGATGCGCTAACATTTGCCCAGCGCGAGCTCAAACGCGGTCGGCAATATGACAGCATCATTTTGGATCCGCCGAGTTATGGGCACGGGCCGAGTGGGGAGGTCTGGAAGATTGACGAAGATTTGCCAGTGCTGCTTTCAGTTTGCCGCGAGCTTATTGGGGAGCGCCGCGGACTCGTGCTGCTCACCTGCCATGCGCCGCAATATGATGCGCCGCGGTTGGTTGAATTGCTTGCGCGCGCACGGTTCGGATCCAGGAACCGCGAATTTGAATCCGGAGAACTTTGGCTTTCCACTACTGCTGGCCGACGATTGCACAGTGGATCATTTGCCAGAACGTCACACTAATCCGCGAGCGGTTACTTGGAGCCCATTCGCAGCGCACCGTCCAATCGAATGACTTCACCGTTGAGATACGGATTCTCGATGATGGATTGCACCAAGTGCGCGAACTCCTCGGGTTTACCGAATCGCGGCGGAAACGGAATTTGTGCGGCAAGTGAAGCACGCAATTCATCGGTGGTGCCGGCCATCATCTGTGTGTCGAAGGCTCCGGGAGCAATAGCAACGACCCGAATTCCAAACCGAGCCAGCTCTCGCGCGGCAGGAAGTGTGAGACTTGCTACGCCGCCTTTGCTCGCCGCATAGGCCGCCTGGCCAATTTGACCCTCGAACGCAGAGACCGACGAGGTATTGATGATTACACCGCACTCGCCGTCTTCGCTCGGTGTGCCCTTCGACATCGCCGCGGCCGCAAGCCGCAGCATGTTGAACGTGCCGACGAGATTGATTCGCACAACGCGTTCGAATAGTGCTAAATCGTGCGGCGATCCTCTGCCGATAATTCTCGCAGCCTCCAGAATACCAGCACATTGAACTAGCCCGTGGAGTGCGCCGAATTCGCGGATGGCCGTGTTGGTCGCCGCTTCTGCGTCAATTGAACTGGTAACATCGGTGCGAACAAATCTTGCGACGTCCGGAAACTCGCCCGCCAATTGCTGACCAACATCGGAGTTCAAATCGGCGATCACGGCGCGCCCGCCGGCGGCGATCAATCGCCGTACGCACGCTTCGCCCAATCCGCTGGCGCCGCCGGTCACGATGAAAGTGCGATTGGCGATTTGCATAGTTGATCAATGTCAATCGCCATCGGGCGGTTGATTAGCTGCACTGCGGACGCGTTCAATTGGTTTAACGCGCGTGCCATCGTGAAGGCTCGTTTCCGGAGCGAGTACGACTTCCTCGCCTTCTTTTACACCGGAAGTGATCTCAGCGGTCTCGTCGTTCATCAATCCGGTATCCACGGGTTGCAAGTGCGCTCGTCCGTCGCGAATGACAAACATTTGCCACTTGCCGTCGCCGCCGCGAAAGAGGGCCGATCTTGGAACTACCACTGCGCCGTCCTTTTGCGCAGTGAAAACGCGCACGCGGACTCGGTAGTCGACGCCAAGATCGCGATCTTTTCGCAACCTCGCAAGATCGTCCGGCTTGATTGCAACAATTACTTTAACGCGCTGCTGCTCCACGCCGAGCGAACTCACTTTCGTGAAGCCTGCAGGATAAATTCGCTTAACTGTACCGTGGGCCGGAACCGGGCCGATAGCCGGGCCTGTGAGCTCGACTGGGTCTTGCTCCTTCACATTCACAACGTCCTGACTAAGGATGTCGGCCTCGATTTCCAAATCTTCGAGCCGGCCGATCCGTAGCAGTGTCGTACCAGCGGTTACTTGCCGTTCGTCGCTGATGGCTCGCTCGAGCACCGTGCCTTCGATCGGCGAGCGAATTTCCCCGCGGATGCGGTCGCGTTCCATCTGCTTTAGCCGAACTTCGGCTTCCGCGAGTTGCATTTTCAATACGTCGTGGGTCAAACCCTTGCGGTCGATGTATTGCTGCACGCCGGTGGGCAAGAGCGCAGTGGCCGCTTGCATTGCTTCGATGGCTCGCAGCAATAACAAATCTTGCTGATATTCAACGCCCGCCTGTACTTGATTGAGTTCCGCCTGTTCGAGCTGATCCTGCGTGGCGGTTTTCGTTTGGAACAGTTTACTGGCGCGTTCCAAATTGCTATTGGCGTAGTCAAGCTTAGCCTTGCCGGAATCGACCTGGGCCTTTGCCGCTTCCACGGTGCGGTCCATCGATTGGGCAAAGCTTTGCGATTGTTTAAGGCCGGTTTTCTCTACACTAGCGTCGTCATTTTCTCGAATCGAGGCTTTTAGCCGATCGACCGCAGCAGAAGCGGCCTCGACCGATAAATCCAAGTCGGACGGCACGACGCGTGCGACAACCTGATCCTTATAAACCGGCGTGCCCTCGGTGAGATCGATGGGCGAAATTCGGCCGTCGAACGGCATAGTGATATTGTATTCCTGTGGCAGCCGGGTCTTGCCGCGCTCGTCAACGAATTCACGGATTGATGCCCGATGGGCCGGCGCAGCTTCAACCGGCACACCGCCGTTCATAGAAGTGAGGCCTATGGCGCCGATGGCGACAATAACGAGCACGATCGCGATGATGGACCAGGTACGCATTGGCGCTAATCGAAATGGCTGTCCGGATAATTGGTTTGCGGCTTATTCTAGTCGATGCCTAATTGTACGTTGCAATGTTGTGGAGCGCTGCATGCTAAAGCACAAGCGGAATTACTCCTTCACGTTTAGTGCTTCGCGCCAGTCGAGTTTGTTGATGGCTAGCTGCACGAATAAATGCGCGGCGAGGCAAAAAATGATTGAAAGTCCGACAACTCCAATAAAAACCGAAGGCGGCGAGACCAACGGGAAGCGGAACATTTCGGTATCGTATACATGGGTCAGCCAAACGGTCAGCGCATATCCAACCGGCAACCCCAGAGACGTTCCGAGAATGTTGACGAGCATGCTTTCACGCAGGAAATAACCGCCAATCTGATATTCAGTATAACCGAGGACTCTCAACGTGGCGACTTCCCGCCGCCGCTCTGCCAGTCCGATGAGCGACGTATTGAGCATGCTCGAGAAGAATATTACTCCGGCGAATACCACCAAGAGGCCAATGAAAATCATCTGTGTATTGAGTACCGTTTCGATCAAATTGCGCACGGTGTTGGCCCGAGCCGTGTACGATTGTAGCGCCGGCATTTGTTTCAGCTCGCGAAACATCGCTTGCCGGCTTCGCTCGCGTGGGTCGATCTGCACCTGCACGCCGCTGACGGCCATTTCTTCTCCGATCAGGCGGCTGAGATAGTCGAGGTTTGCGTACACACCCAGGCCAACATAGCTGTCTGCAATTTCGACCACGGGCACAGTGCGAGTTTGTCGCAGCCCTTTGATGGGTTTGATAGAAACCGTATCGCCGGCTTCGACATTGAGCAAACTTGCCATCTTGCGAGTCATCGTTAAGCCGACGGGGGGCACGGGAACGACTTCGCCTTGCCGATCATGTGGAACGGTCAGACTTGCATTCGGAATTAGGCCAGTAATTGCGCCCTTGCGATGGTGCGATCCATGAAAGAATTCGCATGCCACTTCCAATGTCGGTTCTGCGTAATCAACTCCCGGCAAATAGCGCACTTCCTGTAAAGCATCCCATCCGCGTTCATCTTTGAATGCCAGATCGATATCGCTGTGCATGACTTTATCGAATTGAAATTCGATAATGTATTCGACCCCCATGCGGAGCATGAATCCGCACATCAAAAGCGATGCGCCCATGCAGGCGGCGAACATGCCGACAGTTGTTCGCGCCTTATGGCGAATGATATTGCGCAGTACGAGTCGCCAACCAAAACTAAGTCTCCGCCACAGGCTGGTAAAGCGCTCGAGAAAAATGCGGCCGCCGGCGACCGGCGGTTTGGCGCGCATCGCTTCGGCCGGGCTCAGTTGCAGCGCTCCGCGAGTGCCTCGCCAAGAACCAACCAGTGAGCAACTGAGACTGATGGCCACCGCCGTCAAATACAATCCAGGGTACACCACATTATGCAACTCCGGGAATTCAAAAAAACGACGATAGACCTGCGTGATAAACGTGGCCATGCCGTAACCCATCGGCAGCCCGACAAGGCCGCCGCACAATCCGACGAGGCCGCCGTATTTCATGAAGTGCCAGAATATTTGAGCGTTGGAATAGCCAGTGGCTTTGAGCGTGCCAATGATGGTGCGCTGCTGATCGATGAGTCGTGTCATGAGCACGTTCAAAACGAGTGCCGCCACCGCCAGGAAAATCACAGGCATTACATTGGCAAATACACCCAATCCGCGAATCTCATCGCTCAGGAAGCGATTCGAGGCCTGATCTTTCCGCGGCGTCGTTGAAAACACACCGTAATCGGCCAGCAAGTATTCAGCGCGCCGCAAAATTTCATCTGGCCGATCTCGGTTTTCTGGCGCCAAGATGCCCAACACTTGGTTGGCGGCGCCGTCCATATCGAATACTTCCTCGGCATAGCTTTGCTTGACGTAGAACACGCCGAAGTGTTCGGGATCCGGCGTCAGCGTGCCCGGCCCCACGAGATATACAAATTCGCTGGAAATTGCAGTGCCGACGATGAACAGTTCCTCGCGCCGGTTGTTTACAATTAAATGAATCCATTGGCCGGGATACAATCCTTGTTTGCGTGCGAAAGTATCGTTAACGATGACCTCATTGCGGCGGCGATCGCTGAAATAACTGCCTCGCATTTGGACGATGTCGTTAATAATCGGCTCGCGCCGATCCGGCAGCGAAAGCACCAGCCCGTTCAAGGGTTCGGTTACACGCTCCAAATCGACCGTTGCGAACGACTGAATTCTCGGCCGAATCTCGCTGACGCCGGGCAGGCTGGTCAGCACGTCAAGTTCTGCCAAGGGCACTTTTTTCAGGTCGATCCAAAAATCGGCCATGTGGCAATTGTTGTAATAGTCATCCTTGGCGCGATTCAAATTGTTGTACGCCGAGCGCATGTAAATGAAGCACATCACTCCAACGGCGATCAGGCTGGTGATGGCGGCGAGCAAGCCTTTAGAGGCGCTCAGCTCGCGAAGCACTTTGCGATCAAGAACACGCATGTGAAGGATTGAATGACGAATGCCGAAATAAGAGTGACGAATGACGAATGAAGCTCCAAACTTCAGCATTCGACTTACGGACGGGTCGTTCGGAGCTGCATGAACAAATTTACGTCACAGGTACGATTGATTTATTCGCGTTGGCTCGGTGCCGACGCCAGAAGTTGTTCGATCGCTTCAATGCTGGCTGGCTTTACCAGGTGGTGATTGAATCCAGCCTGCAGAGCACGTCGCCGGTCTTCATCCTGACCGTAACCGGTGAGCGCGACTAACTTCACATTCGCCATTTCCGGCATTTGCCTTAGACGACGGGCGACTTCATAGCCATCCATTTGCGGCATGCCAATATCGAGAAAAATAACGCTGGGTCGCCAAAGTGCAGCCGCTTCGATTGCGGATTGTCCATCATTCCGCATTTCCACGTCCTGGCCGACTGCTTTGAGCATAAGAGCCAAAGTTTTTGCCGAAGCCTGCACGTCATCGACCACGAGCACCCGATGGCGCGAAAGATTCCTGTCGTTCGCCCTGCCGTCGCCTGCGTCACGGGAACCGGCTGGCACGGTGGACGCTTCCAGCGCCGGTAAACGGATTATGAATTCGCTGCCTTGGCTTTCCTGGCTGTGCGCGGTGATGGTTCCACCATGCAGCTCCACAAAGTTTTTCGCCAGCGTCAATCCGATTCCCAATCCGCCGTGAGCGCGGTCGAGCGTTTGATCGACCTGGGTGAACATGTCAAAAATATGCGGAAGCATGTCAGCGGGAATGCCCGGGCCATTGTCGCGAATTCGAATCACAGCCTCATTTTTTTCGCAGTAGGCAGCGATCGAGATGTTTGCGTTGCGACCGGAATATTTCGCCGCGTTGTGCAGGACGTTGGAGAGTACTTGCAGCAATCTGACGACGTCGCCATTTACAAACAACGGCTCTTTGGGCAAGTCGATTTCAACGTGGCTTTCCGATTTTTGAATGAACGAGCTGATCGATTCCAGCGCGCCATCTATAATGGTTGCCACCTCGACGGGTTGCAGACGCAATTGAATCTTCCCGCGAGTAATGCGGGAAACATCGAGTAAATCGTCGATCAGCCGAATCATATGCTGAACTTGGCGCTCCATCATCTGCCGCAGTTTTTCCATCTCGGCCGGATTTTTCTCCATCATCGGCCACAGTTCCAGGGCATTGCTGATCGGCGCCAGTGGATTGCGCAGTTCATGCGCAAGCGTCGCCAAAAAGCGGTCTTTACTTCGATCTGCCTCGCGCAATTCCTCTGCGCGATGTTGTTCAGCTAGTTCAATGGCACGGCGCTCGGTGATATCGCGAAACACCAGCACGACGCCGATAATCTTGCCTTCCTCATCGCGAATTGGTGCGCCGCTGTCATCAATCGGGTGTTCGATTCCATCTTTGGCAATGAGCAGTGTGTGATTCGCCAACCCGACCGTCATGCCCTTTCGCAGCACCACGGTTACTGGATTTTCGACGGCTGCGCGAGTTATTTCGTTGACGATATTGAACACCACCGCCAACGGTTGACCGAACGCTTCGATGCCCCAGCCGGTCAACTGTTGAGCAACGGGATTCATCAGCGTCACGCGCCCTGCTGGATCGCATACGATGACGCCATCGCCAATGCTGGTGAGCGTGGTAAGTAGCCGTTGCTTTTGCGCATTGGCCAACCGTGTGGCTTCAACGCGACCTCTGAGTTCCCGGCGGATTAAATACCAGGCTGCGGCCATGACTGTGGCCGAGATAATTAAAGCCAGCAAACAGGCGACTACCGCGACCACGTAGCTGCGGTGGGCCTGCTCGCGCCGGTCGCTCAAAAGCGAGCGCTCCGTATTTTCTATATCGTCCACGCGGCGGCGTATTTCATCCATCATCTGTTTTCCACCACCTTCGATGACCGCCTGCTGGACGGCATCGAACTTGTCCGTTTGCCGGATTTTAATGTTCCGCTCCAGCACTTCCATTCGGCGATCGATGATCGGATCAAGCGATTGAAGCCGTTCCGCCTGCGGCTGATTGTCGGCTATCAACTGCCTCAGCTCCGCACGTCGATGCCCGAGCTCGCCCAAAGCTTTACGGTACGGCTCAAGATAGCTCTCATCCAGTGTGATGAGATATCCGCGCTGGCCCGTTTCAGCGTCTTTAAGTGTCGAGACGAGCGACTCCAAATCGGTTAAGACCTGATGGGTATGAGCGACCCAGGCGTCTTCCTCATGCAGACGGTGTATGTTCAGCAACGAAACGACGGCGCTGCCGACTAGCGTCAGCAGCACCATTGCAAAACCAATTGCCGCGCCACGCGCCACGGTCCACGCCATTTGCTCTCCCAGCAATTCGTTTCGTTAACGGCCCCTGCTTGTCACCAGACAATTTGCTCGGGTGGAACGGGATTCGGATTGTCATGAATCTCCACTATCTGCCCGCTCCGCAGCCGGACAATTCGATCGGCCACATCGGCAATCGCCGCGTTGTGAGTGATAACCATGATCGTCTTCCCCAGTCGATTTTTCAAATCGACCAGCAGCCGCAAAACTTTTTTCCCCGTCTCAAAATCAAGGGCGCCCGTCGGCTCATCGCAAAGCAAAAGCTCCGGATTCTTAGCCAGTGCGCGGGCAATTGCAACGCGTTGTTGCTCGCCACCAGAAAGCTGCGCTGGAAAATGATCGGCACGTTCCAGTAACCCGACCAGTTCCAAAACTTCCTCGACATCCATGGGGTTGGAACTGATTTCCGTTCCCACCATTACATTTTCGCGCGGTAAGATTTGGAACCAGGTTGTAAAACTGAAAGACAAAGCCGATCGTCTCGCGTCGATACATCGTCAACTCTCGCGCGCTCGCGTCGGAAATATCTTTTTCCCGGTACCACACTTGGCCGATGGTTGGTGTATCAAGCCCCCCTATTAAATTGAGCATAGTGGTTTTGCCCGAGCCGCTGGGCCCGACCATGACTAGAAATTCGCGGCTGTAGATTTGCAGATCGATGTGCCTAAGCACTTCGACGGAAACTTCACCCATCTGATAGGTTTTTCCCACCCCGTCCAGGTGCAACAAAAGTTGGCGATGAGGTGATAGGGTTGCGGACATATGGCAGATACAAATAGCTTTCGTGACGCTTTGTGCGCCAAGAATTATCGGGTCGGTTGAAAATCTATTGTTGCCTTCAAAGTGTACTTTGTACATTCTGCCACCGGCCGGATGCCGCAGTGCGCAACAAAAAACCCCGGTCGGTTCGGGCCGGGGTTGCTTTCTGTGAATGGACGTCGCTACTAGCCAGCAAACGCTCCTGCCAGCGCCGACTGCGTTTCTGCCGGCACCCGTGGGAGAGCAGACTCATTGGAGATTGTCGAACCGTCAAGAATTGGCAAGACGACGGCTGCGGGCGTCGGAATTGGCGCGGTGGAAATCGCATCAGCAAAATTCACTTGTCGAGCCGTCGACTTGTGTGTGGCCAGCAAGCGCCGAACATAGTCAACCGTCTCGTCGATCGTATCGGCCTGCAGCAGCAACAGATCACCGGGCTGCAGGCTTGCTAGCGCCGTGTCAATGGCTTTCACTGCGCCATAGATTTCCTGTGTGCATTCCACGCGACGACCTTGATTCAGGCCCTCGCGAAAACGAGCCATGATTTCTCCCGGCTCACGGCCGCGAACGTAATGGTCTTCATAGAGGATCACACGGTCGAAAGCATCTCCTAACAGTTGACCTTGGCGAATCATATCGCAATCGCGGCGGTCGCCTGCTGCCGTATAGACGGCAATTCGCTGTTCATGCGGGAAAGCTTCCAGCGCACTGAGCATTGCGACCAGTGAAGACGTGTTGTGGCCGTAATCGACGATCACTGCAGCACTGTTTACTTCCAGCAGATTGAATCGGCCGGGAACATGATCGATATCAGCAGCAAATGTTTCCAAACCCGCGCGAATTACTTCGCGATTCAAGCCCAGGCTCCACGCGGCAGCCACAGCGGCCAAGGTGTTTTCGACTTGGAATGCCACCCGACCCTCATGCGTAATTGGCACCTGGTCGACTGCCAACAGCGGAATTTCGCGATTGCCTTCAGCCAGCACAACCATTTCGTCGCGGACGAATACCGCACGACCACCGGAAGCGCGATGCTGTGCTAGTACCGAATTTGTGGGATCGATTGCGAAGAAGAGCACGCGGCCGGGGCAGAACCTCGCCATCTCCACAACAAGCGGATCAGCCGCATTCAGCACGGCAGTCCCATCTTTCCCGACCGCTTCGGCCGGCACCCGTTTTACTCGCGCCAGGCGGTCAAGTGTTTCAATATCGTTCAGGCCCAAATGATCGCCTTCTCCGATGTTTGTGACAACCGCCACGTCGCACAGATCGAACGCCAGCCCGGCTCGCAAAATTCCGCCGCGAGCTGTTTCCAACACTGCTGCATCGACCGACGGATTCATCAATAATTTGTGAGCGCTTTGCGGACCACTGCAATCGCCGGATTCGAGCCGACGATCGTCGATGTAGATGCCTTCGGTGCACGTCATGCCGACCTTACGGCCGGTTTGACGCAAAATGTGTGAAATGAACCGGGTCGTTGTGGTCTTGCCATTCACACCGGTGACCGCCACAACGGGAATACGGCCACTTTCGCCATCGGCGAACATGGTGCGAATGATTGCATCGCCCACTGGGCGGGCCTGCCCAGATGACGGCTGCAAGTGCATGCGAAGACCAGGGGCGGCGTTGACCTCCACAATAACGCCGCCTTGCGATTCGAGTGGCTTGCCGATGTCGTCGCAAACCACGTCCACGCCAGCGACATCCAATCCGATCATCCGAGCCGCATCGATGGCCCGAGCAGCAACTTCTGGATGAACCGAATCGGTGATGTCGGCGGCGGTGCCACCTGTACTGAGATTGGCATTACGACGAATGAGAACAACCTGACCAGGTGGCGGGACGGAGTCGAGTGTATATCCTTGTTCTGTGAGCACGCCGAGCGAAATGGCATCGAGCGGGATCTTGCTTAGGCAAGTAGCATGATCTTCTCCACGACGCGGATCGCGATTCACCTCATCGACCAATTGCTGGATCGTGTGCTGGCCATTGCCGACCACCTGAGCCGGTTGGCGGCTGGCAGCCGCGATCAGTTTATCGCCGATTACCAGTAAGCGGTAATCACCGCCTGTGGCATGCTTTTCGACGATAATGCTGCGACCTTCTTCGCGGGCCGCAGCATAAGCGGCAACAACCTGCTCCTGCGTTTGCAAATTCGTCGCCACGCCACGGCCTTGATTGCCGTACTGCGGCTTTACAACAACCGGTACGCCAATTTCTTGTGCCGCTTCCCAAGCATCGGCGGCACTTTCCACCGGCCGACCTTCCGGTACCGGTAACGCAACCCCACGAAGCAGAGAGCGAGTCAGCTCCTTGTCTTGGGCAATCATTTCCGCCATGGCCGGCGTTCGATCGGTTTCCGAAGCAATAATGCGGCGCTGTTTTGAACCCCAACCAAATTGAACTAAGCTGCCTTCGTTCAATCGCCGCCAGGGTATGCCCCGCGCTTTGGCCGCTTCCACAATGGCACCCGTACTTGGTCCAAGGCGAGCGTTTTCATACAGCGAGCGCAGGTTTTTGACGGTCGCTTCTACGTCAAACGGAAGATCATGAACTGCGGCCAAACACAGTTCGCGTCCCGCTTCGAGTGCCGCACGGCACAGCGATTCTTCATCATATTCGATGGCGACTTTGTACACTCCGTCTTCATTCGATTCGCGCGTGCGACCGAAGCCAACGTCGCTGCCGGCGAGTGTTTGCAATTCCAGCACCACGTGTTCCAGGATGTGTGCCAAGTAGGTGCCGCGACGCAGACGCTCAAAGAAACCGCCTCGCTCGCCGACACTGCAGCGGTGCTCGATCATCGATGGCAGCCAACTCTTCAAACGTTCATTGAAGCCGGGAAGCTCATCGGAAGCGCTGTCTTTCAGCCCTTCCAAGTCGACCCAAGCCTCGAGAACGGGAAAGTTGGCCCAGATGTTCGGTCCACGAAGATTCTGCACCTTCCGAATTTGCATATTTCAGCTCGATCTCTGTGCGATTTTTACGCCAGCGAAAGCCTGGGTTGAATGTTGGGCTAGATCCGCCGCCGGCCCCGGCGCTCCGATCAGCGGATCTTTTGTTTATTATGACTAGAAGCGGCTCGTGGTTGTTCCTATAGGTATCGGTTTCGCAATGTGGCCCGGTTCATCAAGCGTCAGATAACGCAAAATCCAAACAAACCGGCCAACTCCAGTGGGTAACTTTTTCGGATTCGTAGTTTTTAAGGTGTCGTGTATCAAGCTTCCGGGCGGGCTCTGATTACGCTTCGTCCAATGCTTGGCTTTAGCGTGCGAGGGCAACCGGGGCGGAGGTTTTAGGTGGGAAGCAACCGGCTGGTGGCAGGAGTGCAAATCAGGATTCCCAGATTTGTCCTTTGTCGATTCGTTTGCTCCAGCGCGCCACCATTTTGTCGACGTAGCGCCGTCAATTTGAAGGCACTCCCCTGCCGCCGTTTGATCTCTATACTATTTGTACGGAAGTCGCTTTCCGGCGTCACATTCCGTTTACAAATGTCTCCAGGGATCGAACTTGCGCCACATCTTTCCTTGATATCCCATTTGCTGTGTTCCGTGCATTTGACCATGTTATGCTAACCTTCGCCTTTTTCTAGTCAAGCACCTGCTTTATCACTCGTCAGGTCTTGAGTTTAGAGCCTTTTGTTCCTGTCGGCATCGGGGCGTCTTATTGGCTTGTCGATGCCAAAACTGCGGCCGCAACTGGCGACCTAACGCCTTTGAGTCGTAGTTTTGGTCAATGCAAAGACCGGGCCATTGATCCGTTTCGGGCTGCGGCCAGAGAAATGCGTGCGGTAATATGACATTCGACCAATCGGTCTGTTTATCTCGAAAATCGACATCAATCGCCCAGCGGAGCTGAGGAGTCGCGCTTGGATTTTTCTTTAGAGCCGTGGAAATCTTTGCCCGAACCGTGGCAGGAACGTCTAGCCAAACAGTTGGCATCAGACGAATTGCTCATTGCATTGTTCCAGCCCGATTTGAATTTGGCACTGCGCTTCGACACTGGCCTGGTGGCCCTAACAAATCGGCGATTACTCGCAAGCACTCATGCCCTCCCGGCTGGCGCGATTCCTGTCAATGTGTCCGCGGTTGGTGCAGTGTCGGAGAGCCCAAACGGCAGCACGCCGGAACTGAGCGCGCCGACGGAAAGCAATGGTCATGCGAGTGGCTGGCATAGCTGGTTTCTTGAACCCGAGATGCAACTCCAAGCTAGCGAATCAGGCGGACTGGGAACGCTCGAACTATTGACACTCTCGCGTAGACTCGCACGGTGGCGATATACCCAGTCGTGCGCGGCCTATGCCAGAGGGTTCGAAAATCGTTGGGCCGCGCTGCGTTTGCGACAAGCCACGGGCTCGATCGCCGAAGTGGTTCAAACAGTTTGCCCAAGTTGCGGCGAAGTGATTGCCAGCGAGGACGGTGTTTGTGCTACCTGCTCCGCGCAAACCGCTGCGCCTCGAGTCTCTGCGCTGCTGCGACTACTGACCTTCGCGAAACAGCGAGCCAGCGCGATTGCCCTCGTGCTTGCACTGACATTCGCCGGTACGGTCGCGTCGCTGGTTCCTCTTTATCTGACGAAACCGCTGATCGATAACGTTTTGATTCCGCGGTTCAATCACCAACCGGACGCTTCGGTCACGTTGGCGTACTGGTACCTGGCCGGTCTGTTTGGTGCGGCAATCCTGGCTTGGCTGTTGAATTGGGGTCGGCTCTATGTGAGTTCGTGGCTGAGCGAGCGAATTGCCAGCGATTTGCGCACTCGCACTTACGGCCATTTGCAGCGTCTGTCGCTGGAATTCTTCGGCGGCAAGCGGACCGGCGATTTGATGTCGCGGCTCAGTAACGATACCGATCGCATTTGCGTATTTCTCTCTGTAAGCCTCGTCGATTTCTTCAGCGATTTGGTCATGATCGTACTGGCTAGCGCGATGCTCTTGGTCATCAGTCCGCGGCTGGCGCTCGTTACACTGAGTACGTTCCCCATCATTGTCTGGCTGGTTTATGGCGTGCGGCGACGCTTGCGGCACGGCTTCGATCAATCGGCAGTGGCGAGCGCACATCTCAACAGCGTGCTCGCCGACACAATTCCTGGCATTCGTGTGGTAAAAGCGTTTGCGCAGGAAAATCGTGAGATTGAGCGATTCAACCGCGCGAATCAACATCTGCTGAGCATCAACGATCGGCTGAATGTTATTTGGTCGTTTTTTGGCCCGATTATCAGCATGTTGACCGAATTGGGCCTCTTGGCGGTCTGGGCATTCGGCGTTTGGGAAATCTTCCACGACGAAATTCAGCTTGGTGTCCTCACGATGTTTGTGCTGGCCATCGGCCGTTTTTATGCCAAGCTGGAATCGATGCTGCGAATTGTTTACAGCACGCAAAAAGCGGCCGCCAGCGCGCAGAGATTGTTTGAAATATTGGACCGCGTGCCCAGTGTGCCTGAGCCCACACGGCCTATTCATCCACAGCGAGTCGAAGGTCAAATCGAGCTGCGCGGCGTGCGATTCAAATACGGTGCCCGCGAAGTTTTGCACGGCATCGATCTGAAAATCGAACCCGGTGAAATGATTGGTCTCGTCGGGCCGACCGGGGCGGGGAAAAGCACGCTCATCAACTTGATCTGCCGATTCTTCGATGTCGCCCAGGGCTCAATTCTCGTCGACGGCGTCGATATCCGATCTTATCCCGTGCAGGAATATCGCAAGAACATCGGCATTGTATTGCAGGATCCGTTTCTGTTTTATGGCACGATTGCAGAAAATATCGCTTACGGCCGGCCAGATGCCAGCCACGCACAAATTATTGCCGCCGCGCGGGCTGCGCGCGCCACGAATTCATTCTGCATCTGCCTGATGGATACGATTCGCTGGTTGGCGAACGTGGCCAATCGCTCTCTGGTGGCGAACGGCAACGGATTTCAATTGCCCGGGCGCTTCTGATTGATCCTCGAATTCTGATCCTGGACGAAGCGACTTCATCGGTCGATACGGAGACAGAACGCGAAATCCAGATCGCGCTTGATAATTTGATTCATGGCCGCACGACGATCGCGATTGCTCACCGGCTGAGCACGCTACGGAAGGCGGATCGGCTAGTCGTGATCGAGCGGGGCGAAATCGCCCAAATCGGCAAACATGCAGAACTCTTGTACGATCAGGCCGGCGCCTATGCTCGTTTGCACAAAGCTCAAATGGAACTCACACATGGCATCGGCGTCTAGACGCTTACGGCTTGGCGTGCTGAGAATCGGCTATCCCTTATCGATTACTTGAATGCCTCACAACCGCCTTCCATCTTCTGACGTAACCGATTGGCGCCTCGAACACGACGCCTTCGGCAAGCTCGTGCTGGTGGAGGCAGATGGCACTCGGCACGCTGGAGTTACTCCCATTCGCGGCTTTCCCATCTCCGACCCGCAGCATGGCCTGTCGCTTATCAGTGACGATGGGCGCGAACTGAAGTGGATAGATGACATTTCGCACTTGCCTACCGCCGTTCGCGCGATCCTGGAAGCCGAGCTTGCGGAACGCGAATTCCTGCCGCAAATTCAGCGAATTCTGCGAGTCTCGCTACAGACCGATCCCTGCCAATGGAATGTCGAAACCGATCGCGGTCCGACCAGCTTCGTGCTAAAAAGCGAAGACGATGTTCGCCGCCTCGATGACCACCGGGCCATGATAATCGACGCCCACGGGGTTCGTTACCTCGTTAACACCGAATCGATTGATCGCCACAGCCGTCGTATTCTCGAGCGCTATCTATAAACGAGTATTGAATCCGCACGCAAAATGGCTGTGCCACCCAAACGACCACGGCGCTGTTCTTGGCCTCCGTTAGACGATCCACTGTATGTCGAATATCACGACAAAGAGTGGGGCGTCCCGCTGCATGACGATCGCAAACTTTACGAATTCCTTGTGTTGGAAGTGTTCCAGGCCGGGCTCTCTTGGAGAACCGTCCTGCACAAGCGTGAAAACTTCCGCAAGGCATTCGCGCGTTTTGATTACCGCAAAGTGGCCGAATTCGGCAAGCCGGAGTTTAAGCGATTGGTTAACGACGCCGGCATCGTGCGCAATCGTGCCAAAATTGAAGCCGGCATCAACAACGCGCAGCGGTTGATGGAGGTTCGCGATGAATTCGGAACGTTTGCCAAATACATGTGGTCCTGGGTCGGCGGCAAACCGATTCTTAATCGCGCCCGCATCATAAAAGACATCAAGCCGTTTGACGAGGTCGCCGTGCGCTGGTCGAAGGACCTCAAGCAGCGCGGCTTCCAATTCATGGGCCCGACCGTGGTCTACGCCCACATGCAAGCCGTCGGCATGGTCAATGACCATCTGATGACGTGCTTTCGCTACCGCGAAGTGCAAGCAGCGCGCTGAAACCGCGCACGCCGATGTCGACGCGCAGCCGCTGCCAGCGCCATGAATCCGCAGGCCGCTAACACGATGGTCGACGGTTCCGGAACGACCGAGAGATTTGCGACGGGCGTTGCATGGATCAAACTGCCACTGCCACTAAGCGTGAGCTGACCATTTCCCAGCGTAATGGCCGAGCCAATCGTGTAGTCGCCAACGGGCGAACCGTGACCGATCAAAATGCCGCCAGGTTGCAAATTGACGCTGGTAACGGTCAAAGGTCCCGTGCCGGAATGCACCAGTGTCGACAGCGGCACGGTCGTAAACGGAAAATGATTGGTCGTATACGAACTCGGCAATAAAGTTGCATGCGCAGGACTCGGAAACGGACCGGCCGGCGCCACAACGGTTCTCGACAAAATGCTGCTTGTGCCGCTACTTAAAACACCGCCGGCCAAGGATCCGCCATTCAAGGTGACGATGGAATTGCCTGAAATCTGCAAAGTTCCAACACAGGAAACGCCACATTGCCGACTTGCACGGTGCCGGAATTGATCAGTAGTTCCTCCGGTGTATGTATTGGGGCCGATCGATGTGACGTTTCCAGTCAATGTGCCCGCATTAATCACCGTAAGGCCAGAGTACGTCGTCGCCTTGGACAACGTAAGTCTATCGACAGACCGGTTACGATAATACCCGAATTCGCGGGCGATGCGTTATTTGGTCGCTCCATACGAAGGGAAGCAACATTCATCACAGATCCGGAATACATCGCGGAGTTGTTGATCGTTACCATTCCCGACGTGTATTGCGCACCGCCATCGGCACAGCACACAGCGCGATTGCCCCTGCAAGCAAAATTGAAACTTCCGCCACATGAAAATTGCCCCTGGAAACTCGCCGAAAATGCTCCGATCGAATCAATTAACCTACCGCTCTTGCGTGGGGATTGCAAGCAGACTGCCTCGCGCAAATCCTGCCCCCAAACCCGCTTAATTCAGGCTGTAAACCTCCGGGCCAACCTCGTGCGTCACGACCGCGCCCAACAGCGTCATCGGCGTGCAGTCATAAATTGTGATCGGCAACAACTGGCCAATTTGCCGCCGATTTCCCTCGAACACCACAATCCGATCGCACGGCGTCCGGCCAACTAACTGCGTCAACGGCGAATCATCGTCGGCAAACTGATGATCCGATACTTCGTGTGCGTCAGCGCGCATTGCCCCGGGCCGCTGGCCAGGGGCTAACGGGGCATCAGCCGGACGCTCAACACCTGGCTCATCGGTCCGCTCCAACTTTTGCGTTCGCTTGCTCGGCCCTTCGACCAGCACTTCAACGGTGCGGCCGATGAACTGCCGGTTGTCTTCTTCGCTGATCGCATTCTGCACGGCCAAGAGTTCGTTGTTCCGCCGCCGCTTCACATCTTCCGGCACATCGTCGGGCCACAATTCCGGTGCTTTCGTGCCGGTGCGTTCGCTGTATTTGAAAATGAAACTGTTTTTGAACCGCGACTCGCGCACCAGATCGACCGTTTGCTGAAAATCTTCTTCCGTCTCGCCGCAAAAGCCGACGATGAAATCGCTCGTCACCGCCGCGTCCGGGAATCCTTTCGCGAATGCGGCTCATCATTTCGCGATACTCTTCTACCGTGTAGCCGCGCTTCATCCGCTTGAGCACCGCATTCGATCCGCTCTGTGCCGGCACGTGCAAGTAAGGCGAGCACTTTGGCAGGTCGCGCACCGCGTCGAGCAAATCGTCGGTCATGTCCTTCGGGAAATTGGTGACGAACTTCAATCGCGCAAGGCCTTCGATCTCGTGCAGCTGATACAGCAAATCGGAAAGCCGCGTGGTGCGGTTGCCGTCGTCGTGCCGATAGCTATTCACCGTCTGACCCAACAACGTGATCTCCAAACAGCCTTCATCGGCCAACTTGCGGGCCTCGGCCACAATATGTTCCGGCTTGCGCCCTTGCTCCGGTCCGCGAACTTTCGGCACGATGCAGTACGTGCAGAACTTATCGCAGCCGAATTGAATTCGCACATACGCTTGATACGGCGAGGGACGCATTTGCGGATCGCGGTCCGGATCGTAGCTTTCGAAACTGCGTTCAATCTCTTCGCGATTGCCGGCCTTGCGATCCAAACTGACTTCCATCCGCGGGCCATTTTTCGTGGGGCCCGCCGCGGCAATTTCTTCGATCAACCGCGGCACCTGATGCAACTGTCCCGGTCCCACAATCAAATCGACATACGGCGCCCGCTGATAAATCAGCTTCTGGTCTTTCTGCGCCATGCAGCCTAGCACGCCAATGATCTTGTGCGGATTCTGGTCCTTCGCGTGCTTCAGCCGCCCGAGGGCACTGTAGATTTTGTCCTCGGCATGCTGCCGCACGCTGCAGGTGTTGAACAAAATGGTGTCGGCCTTCGCTGGCGAATCGACCAACTCGTAGCCGTTCTTGCGCAGCGCCGCCACGACCAGCTCGCTGTCGAGCACATTCATCTGGCAGCCGACGGTTTCGATATACAATCGCTTGGACATAACCGTAACGATAAACGATCCGCCGACCGCGATAAATGGGGATTCGATTTCGCATTCGACGCGTCATTATTTCGCACGCCTGTTTTCCCGATTTTTCAAAACGGCCGGGAATTTCCGCACCGATTGGGATCGCCAAAAAACGACGTGAAGCTTCCGCGAGGTGCATGACAAGATTCTTCGAGCAAAACACGGGTCGAATGCGCCGCCTCCCGAAAATCGAGTTTCGAAGTGAAATAACCCGAGCGCGGTTTTGACCCTGTGTAGTCGTTTTTGCCAATTTCGCGCCGAGTTTTTTCACAGTTATTTCACTCTCCGCTTTCGGGTCTCCAAATCGCCTGAGAATCCGCGATCGATTTAAGTGAGTTATTTCGCACATTTGTGTAACGTTAAGCCTCATGGTGACCTTTGGGGTCTGGGTGTCTGAGCGTCTGAGTGTTGGGCCTGTGTGTCTGAGTGTCTCGGTGTCTGGGTGTCTCGGTGTCTGTGTGGCTGGGTGTCGGGCCCTGTGTGTCTCGGTGTCTGGTTCGGTCCCCTCTCCCTCGACGGGAGAGGGTTAGGGTGAGGGTGCAGAAATGTGCTACGACGCCTGGATTCATTTCACTCGTTTGCGCCACATC
The DNA here is from genome assembly GCA_963773875.1 of Pirellulales bacterium. Classification (GTDB taxonomy): domain Bacteria; phylum Planctomycetota; class Planctomycetia; order Pirellulales; family JADZDJ01; genus CAVTYH01. The sequence continues at coordinate 316,878 of CAVZCV010000019.1, read as the reverse complement.
GGGTGGCCCCGACAAAGCTTCGCGTGTCGGGGTCGCGCAGCGACAAGAGGCCCTCGCAGATCGCTGCCCAACCGGTAGCTCCACGTTCTCTCGAAAGCCTCTTGCGGCTGCGCCGCCTGGACACTTTGTCCAGGCCACCCGGGCCACGGTTGTGTCTGGGGGTCTGCGTGACTGAGTTCCTGAAGTCCGCAACGGGGCAGCATCTCTGTGCCCCAACGGGGCAACCCTGCCAGCCCAGTGCCAGCGCAGCGTCGCCCTGGGTCGTCGATGCAATTGATCTCCCAAAGCCTCAACGGGGCGAAATTGCTGCCTGCCCATTTACAAACCCCCGGTATTTCCAGATTCAAGAGATATATTAGTGAACATATACTTTGTCAAGAGACTTTTTGGGCCAGGCGGAAAATTATTTTTGGCGAGCTCCCAGGGCCGGAGGCCCGCCAGGGAATAGCCTGGTCCGTGAGGCCGGGCCGCAAATCGGGAAAAAGACCTCCGCAGGTCCGGAGGACCGGTACAAATGTGCGCATGCTCGGCCTAACTGTTGCTCGGCCTGCCAATGTGCCGGTCCGCCGGACCTGGAGCCGTTTTCACGCCCACTGGCGCCTGACCTGACGGTCAGGCCTATTTCCTGCCGACCCTCCGGGTCTTCGGATCCGCGCGTGGCTTGCCTGCCTTCGTCGTGCTCGTTGTGCCGTCGTGGTAAGAAGATGCCTTTCCATCACCACCACGACACGAAGGACACGACGTAAGAACCGGGCAAGTGGCGGCACAGGAGACCTGCGGTCGTTGAGCGGCGGGGTCGGGAGACCCGCGCCGAGCGCGCACCCGCGCAGCCGGGTGGATCGGGTAGAATGCGTGGCATGAAAGTCCGATATTCCGTCTCCGGCCTCCTGATGCTAACGGCTGCCATCGCCATTGCATTTACAGGCATGCAAGCCTGGGCCATTTATATGGTTGCAATTCCAGGCAGCACCGCGCCGCAAAACATCCGTTGGGGGCGACTCAGTGCGACTTGCCACGCGTTGCCACTTTGGGTCCCGTTTGCGTTCGCGACCTACGCGGTTGCGTGCAAAGCCTTGACTTACAAAATGATCCTTGTATTCGCGGTGCTAGAAGCCATCGCGTTCGGTATTGCTTACTCTTTTTACCTCAACAACTGGTTCTAATCTGTCCGGTCCAATTTCAGATTGAACCCACGCGGATGGTAGAATCGTGGAATTGTTTGCGCCTCGATATACCTTCGCTTCTTGTTGGCTGGTATCGGGCTAATTTGCGTACTTCTCGGCTTGGTATAGTCGCAGCGAAGCCATGTCCAAACGGCTGGCTTTTCTGATATTTGCCCGCCATTGTGGGGCATTGATCCGCCAGAATTTTCGCGTAATTTGCATGGACTGGGAAAGTGATGATTCAATGGCCATTACCAGCGGCGCGACAAGGCATCCAATTCCGTCAATTTCGTTTATGCGGAAAATTTTCGGAGATCGCCCATACGCTTTTCTGCGCTGCCAGAGGACGCCGATCAGAAGTTCATCGATAGAGCAATCGACCTGATTTCCAGAGGCTAACTTGCGTTATCGCAATCGGTTGTAGTCTCTTTGGTCAGATGCGGGCAAATCAAGGCGTCAAAAATTTTTCTCGCACACTGACTTCCCATCCAACTAACCCTGCCTGTCGCGTGGGGACGAAATTCGTGTCTAATATTTCACAAGTCTGCCCGAAGTGCGATGGCCCAATGGAGCAGGGATTCATTGTCGATATGCGGCATGGCTCGCGCTTCGTGAGCAAATGGGCGCGCGTGCGCCGCTGAAATCGTGGTTCGTCGGCACGTTAGTGCCAGCTGATGCGATGCCCATTGGTGCGTTTCGCTGTACATCGTGCGGATATCTGGAGTCGTATGCACGCACCGAATTCGGCAGCAAGGCGCGCAACCAGTTCAGTCTGCGATCGCTGCTGATTGCGACGACGGTGATTGCCGTCGTATTAGGGTTGGCGTTTGCGTTGTTCCGGTCGTAGTTCAATTTCTCTCACACGATCGCTATGCGTCTCCGCTTCGCCATCCGCGATTTGCTCTGGCGTCTGTCGTGATGGCGCTCACAGCCTAGCCCTGCGGGGATCTTTTTTTGCGCCCACCGATTTAAAAGTTCAGAAGCAGTGCTGACGAGAGCCTGCATTGAATTAGGGCTGAGAGCCCAGCGGTCCTGAGCCGTGGGCGATCTGTCCGAAATCAATGTGGAGTCCCGCGCTGTAGCCAGCTTTTTAGGGCCGACTCGTGGCGGGACTCCAAGGATTGAACAATCTCCCAGCCAGTCATATCGAGCTGGCACTGCCTACTTTATTTGTTCTGGCCTTTCGGCCACAGCACCGGCCGGTTTTAGGACCGCCACAATCTTGCCAATCTCCTCTCCGATCTCGCCACGGAGGCTATTGCCGGCCTCTTGAATTTTTGGCCGGAATTCCTGCCGGATGCTCATGAGGCTAGCTTTCTGTTGCTCCGTGAGATTCAGGTCCCTGAGGTTAGCAATTTGGTGGGCCAAACGATCGCGAACCAGCTCCCTGCGCTCCGACCTCAGATCCTGGAGCGTCTCCTTTTGTCCCGCGGTGAGAACGCCCCGAATTTTCGCAACCTCATTGCCAGCGAGGTCCTTTAATTCCTTGGCGATGTTCTTGATCTCTTCCTGTTGCGCGCTCGTCAGGTTGAGCGCTTGCAGGACCTCCTTGCGCGTCTTATCTGCATTGATGGCTTCTTCTCGCGCCTTCTTTTGTGTGTCGCTCAACACACTGCTCAATTGTTTCACCGCCTCATCCATCTTCGGGCGGTATTCGTTTCTAATATCGGCGATCTTCGCCAGCTCGGCGTCGGTCAGATCCAACTCCTTGAGGCTGGCAATGGTTTCGGCCAAGCCCTCCACTTTGGCTTCTTTCCGTTCTTCGAGGATCGCCTGAACTTTCGGCCTTTGCTCCGGAGTGAGGACGTCGCGGATTCGAGTCACTTCCTCCGTAGCGATGCGCCTTCAACTCCTTCGAACCCTGCTCAATCTTGGGTCGGAACTCTTTGCGAATGGCTGCGAGTTGGGCTTCCTGATCGTCGGTCAAATCGATGTCCTGAATCGCCACAACCAGCACTTTCGCCTTTGCCTCCCGCATTTGCTCCTGCGCTTGCCGGCGGCAGGCCGTTCTGTCAGTTGGGCGACGCAGGTGGCGGCAACGAACATTGCCAATCCCAGCGTCATTGCAACTACTGTAATTCTCATCGCTGAACTCCTTGATCGAACGAACTCCGCCGCAGTCGCCGCTTGTCCGCTCTGGGCAAGTCCACGGCAACCGCGGCCTTCCCGATTCGAGGCAAACCATACCTGGAATCAAACCGAGATCCTTCGATTCCACTTCACCTCCTTTCGCTAAACAGCGTTTCAGTCGTGCGGGCGTTTTTTTTCACGAAGCGAACGACCACCAAGCCGCGGGTAGCATCCAGCAAAGAGAGCGCACGCACGCGATTCAGAGTCGCATCCTTGACAAGCACGGCAGCGATGACGCCGCCAGTGGATGCGCGGGCGTGCCGATACCCGCTGCGCTTGAGTTAACGCCTGTCGGGGCGAAAAAGCAAGGACTGTGCGATGTTAGTTTATAATGAAGTCAGTAAAATCCTATGCCGCGGAAAAGCGCGCGTTCGATTTTTATTATCCGAGACGCGCGATCGAGGAGATGATTGTGAGAGCGGGACATTTTTTGCTCGCCAAATGGCATGTTGAGCGCAAAATTTCGCCAACGTGATGCGTCGGTAACCATCTATCCTTCACATAGACAATGGTGCGATGGTTTGGGGCTTGAACGATCCTGAGGAATTGGGGTGAGTAGGTAGCATGAATACCGCCTTCACTGCCAGAAGCTTAGTCTTCTCGAGCACATTCCGACAAGTCACTCCCCAGTAGTTCGACAGTTTTCCGCAACTCTCGATTTTCACCGTTTCCGACAGTCGGGTTTAACGGTTACGCAATTCGCACTGCAGCTTCGTTCGAAACGATCACACTGGTTTTCGGTATCCCGGCCAGAATGGCGACGATCACTACGCAAACTCGCGGAGCCCTAAGAGCGGCTACGAGTCTTGGTTGTGTTGGTCTGATGGCCAGATTGACACCAAGAACCCAGAGCCGGAGTTTATTGACAAAATGGCTGCTGTTGCGCGCGAGCTTCACGCCAAAGTTCAGGGCGACGATGGAGAGGTGTATCTATCCGCGACTGAGATTCAGGAAGAGGAATCGGAGTCGTCTGCACCCGCGCCACGCCCATCACAACCAGCCCTACTATTCTTTCAGTGGCCACTATGGAAGCGGGCGGTTGCTGCTTTCCTGCTTGGCTGTGTATTGCTGGCACTGAAACTTTTGATATTCGGATAAACTTAAACCCTGCCCGCCGCGTGGGGAGCTGATGACGATACCGCAGATTGTCACGCGTCTTCCTCTAAGCTCTCCATCAATGGAGCTTGGAAACGCGATGAAGTGTCGAGATTTGTGCACTGCAGATATCATCTTGCTTTTGCACCAAGGCGTTGTCCGATTTGTAATTGCGGACGTGGGGCTGCCTCTCCATTGGATTGACGTGGCAAAACGATTTGACTTTTGGAAACGAGACGCGAAATGCCATGTGAGTAACATTGTCGGCGAGCGTGTATCGATGATTTTCCTGGCGAATTCTGCTAATTTGCATCACTCTGGAATGATGGCGGCTCGCCCATCGTTTTGCTTGCTAAAAATCGTTGACCCATGCGACTCCGCTTCATGATCCGCGACTTGCTCTGGGTGGCTGTTGTGTATTCGACGGTTTTCCGCCGTTTCAGCGGTTTTCGCGGTTCAGCAATTTCCAGCAGCTTCGTAACACGAGACAATATTGCGTTCATCGCATCGATCGCATTTCTCTGGGCCATTACCTTGATAGCTGTCATGTTCAATTCATTTTGCAAAACGTTGCTGTTTGTTGCATTGCTGTTCGTGGCTGTTGTTCTAGTCGGTGGATCGGCTGCGCGAGCCGAGAATTGGCCGCAGTGGCGCGGGCCGACGAATAATGGCGTCAGTAACGAAACGGGAATGCCAACAAAGTGGAGCCAAACCGACAACGTGGTGTGGCGGCTGCCGCTGCCGGGGCAATCGGGCGCCACGCCGATTGTGTGGGATGATCGCATCTTCCTGACCTCGGCCGACGGCCAGAATCTGGTGCTGATGTGTGTCGGCACCGACGGCAAAGAGCGCTGGAAAAAAGTCGTCAGCACCGGGAATCGTTCAATCCGCGGCGATGAAGGCAACAACGCTTCTCCCTCGCCCAGCACCGATGGCCAGCGCGTTTGGACCTACTTCGGCACCGGCGATTTTGCCTGCTTCGATTTCGCTGGCAACGAAATCTGGAAGTTCAACGTTCAAGATCGTTACGGAAAATTCGATTTTTTCCACGGCATGCATGTCACGCCGGTGCTCGATGGCGATCGGCTGTATCTTTCCGTCATCCACAGCGGCGGCTCCAAAGTTTTCGCCGTCGATAAAAACGACGGGCGCGAAATCTGGATGCAGCCGCGTGCCAGCGATGCCCGGCATGAATCGGAGCAAAGTTATGCTTCGCCCGTGATTTACCGTGACGAGAAGAACGCATTCCTGCTGACGCATGGGGCCGATTACATCGTGGCGCACGATCTGAACGACGGTCACGAAATTTGGCGCTGCGGCGGGCTGAACTCCAAGGGCCGCTACAACGATTCGCTGCGACTCGTGGCTTCGCCGACCGTCGTGAAGGGCATGATCATCGTGCCCTCGGCGAAGAAAGGCCCGGTCTTGGCGCTGTTGCCCGATCAGCATGGCGATATCACCAATTCCGAGGCCGCCCATCTGTGGACGAAGCCCTCGGGCACGCCCGACGTGCCAAATCCGCTAGTGGTGGACGGATTGGTTTACCTGTGCGATGAGGATGGATTTTTGACGTGTCTGGACGCGAAAACCGGCGAGCCGTATTACAGCAAAAAGCGGCTACACCCAATTAAGCATCGCGCAAGCCCCGTGTATGCCGACGGCAAGATATTCGTTGCTGGTCACGATGGCATTGTGACCGTCGTGAAAGCTGGGAAAGAATTCGAAATTCTTGCCAGCAATGACATGGGCGAGCCGATTGCCTCTTCGCCGGTCTTCGCTAGCGGCACGCTCTATTTGCGCAGTTACGACGCGCTGTATGCGATTCGCGAGGGCGGCAAGAGCGAATGATGGGGCATTGCTGGATGCAATTGCACATCGCGCTCGCTCGCGCGGTCAATCCGCCTTAAGTGCGGACTGCCTCAGTGGCCAGCGTTTTCTGTCGCCGCCAATCGCATGCGAGACAAACCAGCAGCGTAATCGGTAGCAGCACATCCATCCAGAACCACGAGCCTGCGTTGCCGGGCGCGAAGTTGTTGGCCACGATCATTTGTTGAACATGGCCAATGGCATCGCCGCCGAACCAGACTGCGGCTGCCAGCGCGGTTGCGCAACGAAAACCAAAGTTTCCCCAAAACGCCAGCACGCCAACCACTCCGATCGTCAGGTCCGCGATTCCAACTTCGTATTGGAATGGGCTGTCTTCCCAGCCAATCAGCTGCGCAGAAAACTCCGGCATGAAGATATGCCCAAACGCGGTGTAAATTCCGTTGACGCCCGCCGCCAATAACAACTGCCAGCGCAGTAATTCCAGGCACAGCGGCTTTCCGGCCAAAGAACGCGCAACGGCAATGACCGCCGCGAGGACGAACATCACGAAGCCAAAGTTCGACAACACGGTGCGTAGGACGTTTTCAAGCGTCATGAAATCGCCTCCAGGGTTGCTCAAACATAGCACGGCGCACCCCGGCTCGGTCTAAATACGCGGGGTTGCCCAAGCTTTGATCTAAAGTAACAGTCGGACGAAATTGGCACGATCTTCAACCGCACACGATGGGATTACACCCACTGGAGCGGGTCACTTTCCGAACGGCACGCCCAAGAGGTGATTCCGGGAAATTCCGACCCTAAAAGATCTGATAGATACTTTACTGCGAAGCGTTCGCTGGCGAAGTGGCCGGTGAGGATCATGCTCATGCCCAAAGCCTGTGCTTCAAGGCAGGTGTGGAATCGGGCCTCGCCGGTGACGAACAAGTCGCACTTGGCGCGATGTGCGGCGTCCAAAAGTTCACCGGCGCTGCCGCAAGCAACGGCCACCGCACGTATCGGCACCTGCGGATTGCCGACAATGTGTAAGCCCCGCAAATTCAAAAAGTCTTTGAGGTTTTTGGCAATGTCGCCGAGAGCAACCGCGCTGGCGGGATAGCCGAAACGGCCGGTGCCAATTGCCGGATCGACTGAATCAGCAATGAGCGGGCCGACATCGGTAAGGCCCAAACATTCCGCCAGCTGCTGATTGATTCCCAAGCGAGCCGAATCGAACGCCGTGTGCGGGCTGTAAACGGCGATTTGGGCAGCAATCAAATCGAGTAGCGACCGCCCTTCGGCCGTTTCGCTGGTTAATCGTCTGAGCGGATGAAACGGAAAAGGATGATGCGTAACGATTAGGTCGGCTTTCTCCGCCATCGCCTCGGCGACACTGCTCTGCGCGACGGTCAGACAGGTCATCATGCGCTCAACGTTTTGATTTGCATTACCAACTAAAAGACCGACGTTATCCCATTCGGCAGCCAATCGTGTGGGCGCGAACGTCTCCAAGAACGCGGCAATAGAAGCGACGGTAATCATCGTCAGCAAGATGTACGATGGCAGCACAAATTGCAAGCGAGCGATTGGTTTGTGCCCGACGATACCGCGAACGGATGCCGGTGCGGCAAAGAAACCGAAAGAAAAGCTGCGGGACAATTTAATCCGGGAACGCGGCGCGGTCGCCGACTTTCACGGTCAGCCTCATCGTTTGCTTGTTGCGGAAAACCACGATCGGCACTTCTTTGCCGACCTCGGTCAGGCTGACCAGAAACATCAGATGGCTGTCGTTTTCCACCGGCGTGCCGTTGAATTCCAAGATGATGTCTTCTGGCAAAAGTTTGGCTTGCTCGGCCGACGACTTGGGTGTGATGGCCGTTACGCGCGCGCCCAAAGGTCGTGGCAGGCCGACCGCAATCGCTTCAGTGGCGCCGAACTTTCCGTCAAGCTTCACGCCGAGGTATGCCCTCGTGACGCTGCCCCGCTCGATGAGCTGCTTGGCGACAATCATCACCATATCGATCGGAATCGTGAAGCCGATGCCCTCGCTACCGCCGGAGCTGGAGGCGATGGCCGTGTTCATGCCGATGACCTCGCCCTTCAGGTTCAACAGCGGGCCGCCGCTATTGCCGGGGTTAATGGCAGCGTCGGTCTGCAGAAAATCCTGGAATTTAACGCCGTCGCCCAAATCCAGGTCGCGCCGGCCTTTGGCGCTGATGATTCCAAACGTGATCGAATGGCTCAGTCCGAACGGGCTGCCGACCGCCAGCACGAAGTCGCCGATTTCCACGTCGTTGCTGCTGCCGATGCGTGCGGAAACCAAATTCGGCGCCTGAACGGCGAGCACGGCGATATCGGTTGCCGGATCGGCAAGAATGCGGGACGGCGTAATTTCGCGGCCATCGGCCAGTTTTACTTTTATGCTTTCAATGGCCGCGCCTTTAATGACGTGGCGATTGGTTAGCACGTAATATTTGTCGCCCGATTGAATGATGGTGCCGGATCCGGCTTCTTCCACGGCGTGGCGACCGTACCGGCTGGCCGCTTCATTGTGCTCCGAATCGATGTGTACCACCGTGGGTTTGGCAAGCTGGGCGACTTTTCGCAGCACGTTAGCTTCTCGCTGCAAATGCTCCGATTCCGAAGCGAGGTCTTGATATTCTTTGTTACGCTGCTCGCTTGTCGGCCCGCTTTCGTTCCATTGGGCCCGTGCCGGCTGGGAGGCCGCGAGGAGGGTAGATTGCCAGATGAGGCTCGCTGTCAGTAGGAGCCGAGTTTTCAGGGCCCTTTTGAATCGAAGCAAAACCATAACAGAGATCCACGAGAAGAGGGCTATGAAGGGCTAACGCTAAGTATCGCAAATTCACCGGCATGTGCAAAAGGCTTATTGCCAAAGAAAAACCGGGAGAGCGAGGCATCGGCCAGGCCGCAACATGGTCGCCGGCTGGCAGTCGCTTCGCTCTCCCGGATGATCATGTTTGCATGTCGGGAAGCTCGATGGTCTAGGTGAACTCAGGTGACATCGAGTTCGATATCGTCAAGGCTGGCTTCCGACTCTCCGCTGGAATCGTTGACTCGACCCCAATCGTGATCGTGCCCGCCGGCTGAGCCATATTTTTCCATCTCGCGCTGGCATTCGATGCAGTATGTGGCATAGGGCAAGGCGTTGAGCCGCGCCAACGGGATCTTGCAGCTGCAGCCTTCGCAAACGCCATATTGGCCGCGGCGCATCCGCTCCAATGCGTTTTCGACGCTGGCTAATTCGCGACTTTCGACCTCTGCCAACTGCGAGCTGATTTCGTCCTGCGCCGAATCGAGCGCGGCATCGACCAAATCGCCGGCCGTTTGGGCGCGCAGCTCCTTGAGTAAGCTCAAGTCGCCGGCCAACGCTTGGCGCAAAGCATCGCGCCGCTTGATCAGGATTTGCCGCATGCTAGACAATGCATCTTTGCGTGCCATGGGTTGCTTCACCTTGTTCGACGACCCAATTGCAGCAAAGGACTCTGCCAAGCGCTCTGGCGGCGCATTCCCCCCTTGCGGCGAAATTAGCAATCGAACTTTTAAGGGCCTCGTGTTCTCTGTTGTTGCCTCTTCAGTTGCGGATTTCACGGGCCGCACGACCTGTGGTTCGCAACCAAAATATAGTACGTGGATGGAATGAACTGGATCGACAACGCAGTCGGTTTTCTAAAAAATCTCTGATGCGAATTCCTCCGCGCCGCGAGCCATTTGCCATCTAGCCGACAATCGTAGAAGGTCGGTCAAATGAAAAACGGCATTCGGCTAAGTGAATAGCGAAGTTTTGGACGCGTAGAACTCACTGGACAGTTAAGTGACGGAATTCACAAGCTTCGCGCCTCTTTCCAGCGGACGACATTGAATGCTGAAAGTTGGCCGAAAGTAGCGATTATGAGGACCGTAACTTGTTGCTATGGGATAATCGGCAAAATCGGCCTGAATGTGCAGCGATTTCCGCCGAATCGTCTACCAATAGCGACCGTCTATGCTAGCGCGAGAGGTTGCCAAATGTTACGGCGCTCATTTCCGGCATGCGAAGCGGATGATTTCATTCGAGGCTGAAGCGGAACTTAAATTTGCGGCATTGCTCGACGTAAGCTAAATCCAATTAGCGATTTCGGCAGTTGTGCAAGCCTCAAAGTATACCGCTTTTCGATGTTTTCAACGTCCACCGCCGAGCCCTCTTCATCGCTGCTGGGCCAACCCAAAAGCCCGCTAGCTTTGCGCATTCGTGGTACCGATCGCCACGGGCAAGTTGTCCGCCTGCAATCATTGAAAATTGCCATCGGTTCCGCTCCGCAATGCACATTGAGGTTGCGAGCTCCGGGAATTGCACCTTGGCATTGCATGGTGTTCCGCGGCGGCGAACGCACGGTGGTTCGGCGCTGGCATGCTGACACCCGCATAAATGACGCAGGTTTTGATGATGCGGAGCTAAATCCGGGTGATCGACTGGCAATTGGGCCTGTGGAATTCGAGGTACTCGAATGGACACAGGGACTTTCCACATTCGAACCACTGCACACAGAGCAGGTTGCGGAACTAGCCTCAGCGCCCGCACCTACGCAACCCGAGAGTAACGCCCCTGATCGTGAACTGGCCGAACGTCTGCGCAGCAAATTCGCAATCGCGCTTACGACTGCGAAAAGTCATCGAGCGCGTCCGAGTGCTTCGAGATCAAAGCGATCAACTCAAACTCCAGTACGATCTGCAACTGAAGCAACAGTCCGTGCTCGAACGGGACGTGAAACAAGTTGCGCAGGATCGGGCCCAATTGGCGGCCGATCGTCAATCGTTAGAGACGCAGCTTGCCGCCTTCGAGATCAAAGTTGCCGATGCCCAAAGATCACTTAGCGAGCTACGAAAAGGCCACGATGAAAAGTTGCAAAGGCTGGCAGAGGAACAATCTGCCCTAGCGGCCCAGCGTGGCGAAATTGAGGCAATTCGAGCGTCACTCGCCGAACGCGAGGCTGAGCTCGTTCGACGAACCACGGAATTGGCATTGACGCAAAGTGAGCAGACGGCCCCCGCCCAATCCATGGATCGCCAGGAGCTGGAAGCGGCTCAGCAGCAATGGTCGACTGAAAAGCAATCGTGGGAGGGCGAAAGAGCTGCCTGGATAGCGGAGCGGGAAGTCTGGCAATCCGAGCGAGACGGCTGGAATCGAGAGCGGCAAACGTGGGATACGGAACGGCAAGCGCTTTGTAATCAGGCCAGTGCAAACGCTGAAGAACAATCTGCGAGAGATGCCGAGCTACACCATCGACAGGCCGCACTCGATGCGGCGGAGGCCGAGCTACAAAACCGCGCCAATGCCTGTGACGAAAGGCAAAAAACGCTTGAGGGGCGCCTCAAAGCGCTCGATCAAGAAAAAACTGCGCTGGCCGATGAACGCGCCAAGTGGGAACATGAGCGCCAACAGCAGGCCAACGAAATCGAGCGACAGAAGGCCGATCTAGCCAAACAGCAGCAGATTGAGCGGGACAAGCTAAACTCCCGCGAAGCCGAATGCGCCGCGCGAGTTGCGGAACTTGACCAGCGGGCTAGCGAGCTCGACGCGCAAGAACGGCAGTTGGCGAAAGAGCGAGATCAACTTTGTAGCGAACAAGAACAATTCGCGAGAGAAACACCGGCCCCATCGACAACAAGCCTACCGCCGCGTCCAGAGGCCCCCTCAACCGACGCCGCAACGAAGGAATCGGATGACGTCTTCGCCCGCCTACGCGCGCTATCGCTGTTGAAAAGCAATACGAGCGAAAAGGCATCGGCGGAGCAAACGGCCTCACCCGCTGCTCAACCTTCCGAAGCGGAGGGCGAGCCACAAGCCGATCGCCGAACGGAAGAACGCGCCGCTCAAGACGATGAGTCGATTGATGATTACATGACTCGGCTCCTGCAGCGCATGCGCGGGACTTCAGGCGATGGCGCCACGACCGCACCGCGCGCCGCCAGCAGCGCGGCGCCCAGCAAATCTGCCGCGAACGCGGTTTTGGCGAATGACCCCGAATTGGCAAATGCGGAATCAGCGACCGAGACCGGTTCAAAGAAACGATTTGCGCTTGAACCCCGGAACAGTGCGCCGGAAAAACTGCATCACCTGGCCGCCATGCGAGAAATTGCCAATTTCTCCGCACGCACAGCCATTGCTACTCACCAATTGAGTCGGGGTTCCAAGCGCGTCTGGAGCACATTGCTAGTCGCGACGGTCTCGCTTGGATGCGGGGCTTGGTTAATGGTCACGTCAGCAGACCCCACATCGCCTTTCTTTCTGGGCGGGGTCGCTGGAATAATTGTCTCGCTATTCTGTCTGGCGAGATCTCGCGTGTTGGTTCGAAAAAGAAAGCAAGTGAAAGTCCAGCACGCGCAGCAAATGGCCGAAGCATCCCGGCAAACGGTGGCGCCGGAAACTGCCGAAAAAATACAAACGATGGATGAACCGGCCGCGCATTAGCGAATTGCAACGCGTCCGCATCAGGCTAAACTTTGCCCCGCGCCGCCAGCACATCGTCAAAGTCGCGCAGGTGATAGCCCAGACCAATCATGTCGAGTACTTTGCACAGACCGCGGGTCGCGACGCCTAATCCGTCTGGCCCGCTGAATCCGCCGAATTGACCGCCGCCTTTCAAATGCGGCTCCAGGTCCAAGAACACGCCGGGAATTCCCCGTCGGCGAAGCTTCTTCTCCAGCGTCGGCACGTGATCGCGGAAATCGCGAAGAATCATCGCATAGGAGCTGTCGCCGATATCGGCTGGCACAAAATGCTTGAGCGCGTCCTCATCCACGTGCCCTTGTCTCTTGGCCGGCTGCGGATGGTGATAATCTTTGATATGGATCCAGCCGATGCCCGGCTTCATCGCCAGGTACTGCTGAAAAACTTCCGCTGGCGTGTAACCTTGCGAGATGATATTGCCCGCGTCGAAAATCAAAACCAATGCCGGATGATTCACCTGCCGATGAATCTCCGCCATGATCTCGCCGTTTTGCCCAACCAGATTGGCTTCAATTTCCAACCCGTAAGTCAAGTCCGATCGATGGCACGTTTCAGCGATCTTTCCCAACTGATCGACCGCCTGCGAAACATACTTCGCCGGGTCCTCGCCGCGCGGATGATAGAACGAGAACCCGCGAATCAATTTTGTTTCAAAGGCGTGCGCCAATTCGCACGCCTGTTTCACATCGCTTGCCAGATATTTCTTGAAGGGAATGAAGGCATTCTTCGTGCCATCGGACTTGTCGATCAGTTTCACTTTTCCGAGCGGAGAACCGATGGATGTGACATTCAATCCGTATTCGTCTTCCAAGTGGCGGATTTTTGTGATTTCCGCCTTCGAGAGCTTCATTACATTCTTGATGCCACTGCCCGCATCGATGAAGCGAATGCTGTAATATTGCAGGCCGATCGCCGCCAGCGCGGCAAACTGTTGCACGGCGGTTTTTTGGTTGGCCGCTTCATCGGCAAAGGCGCTTAAGATAACTTGCGGTTGTTCAACAGGCATGTTGGCTCGACAAAGATGGTAAAACGACGGATGGACGCAGACACGCTTTCCAGCAGAATTCGAGCCGCCATTGTGCGGCCTCGCATGGCATCGAACAAGCCCCATTCGAACTCGTGATTAACGCTTATGCCCGATTTAGTTGTTGAAAACGTCACCAAAGAATTCCCCACGAGCGCGGAATCGCTAGTCGTGCTGCGCGGCATTTCACTGGAGCTTTCGTGCGGGCAGAATCTGGCGGTCCTCGGCCCCAGCGGATCGGGAAAAAGCACGCTTCTGTACATTCTTGGCACGCTCGACCGGCCAACCGCCGGCCGCGTGGAATTCAAGGGCAACGATCCATTCAAACTTGATGAGCCGCAGCTCGCCGACTTTCGCAACGAGCAAATTGGCTTTGTGTTTCAAGATCATCACCTCTTGCCGCAGTGTTCGGCACTGGAGAATGTGCTTCTGCCCACGATCGCGAAGTCCCGTGAGAATGGCAAATTTATTGATCGAGCAAAAATGCTCATCAATCGCGTTGGCCTTTCCAATCGCATCGATCACCGGCCGGCGGAGCTTTCCGGCGGCGAACGCCAGCGCGTGGCGATTGCCAGAGCTCTGATTCACAAACCTGTATTGCTGTTGGCAGATGAGCCGACGGGCAATCTCGATCGCAGCACCGCCCAAACGGTCGGCAAACTGCTGCTCGAATTGCAGCGCGAGGAGAACACGATGATGATAGTCGTGACGCACAGCTTGGAATTGGCCCAGATGTGCGATCAACGATCGGAATTGGATGCAGGAAAGCTGGTTGCGCGGCCATAGCGGACGGTGCGGATGGCTGCGCACGCTCCGCCACTAACGGTTCGAGAACGAAGTTTCAACTTGAAGCACGATGTCGCTATTTGGATTGGCAATTCGAAGCCTGGTCTTTCACTGGCGGACGAATGTGGCCGTGGCTCTGGGAGTGGCCGCGGCGACGGCGGTGCTCACCGGCGCACTTGTGGTTGGCGATTCCGTGCGCGGCAGCCTGAAGCAATTGGCCACCGATCGATTGGGGCGTATCGACGAAGTACTCGTCACACCACGATTTTTTCGCGAGCAGTTGGCCGACGAGCTTTCGTCCGCGCCGCAGTTCCGAGAGCATTTCGAAGCTGCGGTGCCCGCCATCATGCTGCAAGGCACGCTGGAAAATCCCAACGGCATAGGCGGCCACCAGCATCGCGCCGGTAATGTAAATGTGCTGGGCAGCCCGCCGGAATTTTGGAAATTCGGTAGCGGCGGTCCAGCGAAAGCGCCGACCGGCGATGAGATCGTTTTGAACGAGCCGCTCGCTCAGCAGCTGCATGCCAAAGTCGGCGACGAAATCATCCTGCGACTGCCGCAAGCCAGCGATGTGCCCGCCGACAGCCCGTTGGGTCGCAAGACCGATACGGTCCGCAGCCGCCGTTTCACAGTGAGCGCGATCATCCCTGCCGACGGACTCGGCCGATTTGGTATCAATCCAACGCAGCAACTTCCGTTTAACGCTTCTACGCCGACCGCGCCTCTCCAGCAGTTGATTGGCGTGCCAGACCGAGTGAATTCAATCCTCGTCGCAGGCAATTCGGCGTTCGAATCTCCAAACAATACGGCCGACAAAGCGCTGCAACTGGCCCTCAAGCCCACGCTCGCCGACTACGGCATTTCCATCCACCAAACTGATCATGGGTATTTCAATATTACGACCGATCGCATGCTGTTCGAGCCAGTGGATCAAACCGCGGTTCTTAGAGCGATTGCCGATTTGCGGCCACAGCAGGTCTTCACCTATCTGGCGAATTACATTTCGGCCGATGGCGGTACGGCGAGAATTCCATACTCGACCGTCGCCGCCTTCGAGTTTGCAGAAAACCCTCCGCTCGGTCCATTGGTCAATCGCGACGGCAAGTCGATTGCTCCGCTTGCCGACGACGAAATTGTGCTCAACTCCTGGGCCGCCGATGATTTGGCAGCGCAAGGCTCGCCGGTCAAACCGGGTGACGAAATCACTATCACTTATTTCAAGCCCGAAAGCACGCACGGTCAGGTTGAAGAAGCAACGCACGCATTCCGCCTGAAAGACATCGCCGAGCTCAGCGGCCTGGCGGCCGACCGCAATCTCACTCCGGAAGTGAAAGGCGTGAGCGATAAGGCGTCGATCGCCAATTGGGATCCGCCGTTCCCATTCGATTCCAAACGCGTGCGCAGCTTCGCCACCGCATAGCGAAGACGACCAGTATTGGAAAACATATGGCGCCACGCCGAAAGCATTTATTAACCTGAACGAGGGAAATCGACTGTGGGACAGTCGCTTCGGAAGCGTGACTTCGATTCGCGTTCCTTTCTCGGATGGCCTGACGGAGGCGAAGCTCGCGGACCAACTACTTGCAGCCTTGAATCCGGCAACGAGTGGTTTCACCTTTCTGCCCGTCAAACGAATGGGCCTCGCCGCCGCCGCCGGCACCACACCGTTTGCCATTCTGTTTTTGGGTTTCAGTCTTTTCATCATTGCCGCCGCGCTGATGCTGGTGCTGCTGTTGTTCCGGCTCGGAGTGGAAAGTCGAGCAGCAGAACTTGGCATCGTGCTTGCCGTTGGTCTGCGGCGCAGTGTGGCTCGCAAGATGCTGCTGATCGAAGGAGCGCTGCTGACAATTGTCGCGGCGCTGGCAGGCGTTTTCATCGGTGTGGCATACGCGTGGCTAATGGTCATTGGCCTGACCACCTGGTGGCTCTCGGCAATTTCCACTCCGTTCTTATCGCTGCATATCGAGCCGCGCAGTCTTGCCGTTGGCTGGCTCAGCGGCGTGTTGGTTTCGCTCGGCACAATCGTTTGGGCGGTGCGCGAAACGCGGCGCGTCAGCCCACGACGGCTGCTGGCCGGGGAGATGATCGAAGCACGCGTCCCCCGCGGCCGTCGACGCCGAATTGCCTTCTGGGTCGCGGCCGCGATGTTTGCAGGTTCGATTGGTCTGGGACTTTTCGGCATGAGGCTCAGCGATGAAGCCCAGGCCGGCGCATTTTTTGGCGCGGTGCGCTCGTGTTGACCGCGCTTCTGCTGTGGATTTGGGACACGCTCCGCGCCGATCGCAGATCATCGCTCGTCGGCGGACCAGCGGCGCTCGTACGGCTAGCGATTCGCAACGGCTGTCGATTTCCGCTGCGCAGCACGCTCACGATTGGCCTGATGGCGGCCGCCTGTTTTCTGATCATTGCCGTCAGCGCATTTCGACTCGATCCGCCATCGCACGGCCCCACTTTCGACAGCGGCGACGGTGGCTTCGCGCTGGTGGCTCAAACCGATCAGCCGATCTACCAGAATTTGAACTCGCCGGATGGGCGACAAAGCTTGGCTTTCACGGAAAAATCAGAACAGCTTCTTGCCAACATCGATCGGCCCGCGCCGACTACCGTTCGCGGTCATGGAATTTATTCGCTGCGCGTCAAGAATGGCGACGATGCCAGTTGCTTGAATTTATATCAACCACGGCAGCCGCGGATTCTGGGGGTTACGCCGGAATTCATCGAGCGCGGCGGATTTGCTTGGGCCGCGACGGCGGCGACCAACGATGTTGAACAAGAGAATCCGTGGCTGCTCTTGAACCCCAAGCCTGGCAATCCGCCGCGTGGGAGAAGCCCAACGAATGCCATTCCCGTGGTGCTCGATCAAAACACGGCTCTGTATAGTTTGCACCTGTACGGTGGCGTTGGAGAAACGTTTGAAATCGATGCGCCCCGCGGCGGCAAGATCACGCTGCAAGTGGTTGGCCTCTTGAAGAACAGCATCTTTCAGGGCGATCTCTTGATAAGCGAAGCCAACTTTTTGCGACTGTTTCCAGATGTGAACGGATACCGATACTTTCTAATCGCCGTGCCGCCAAAAAAAGTTGAACCCGTTGCAGATGCATTGGAAAATCAACTTGGCGATTATGGATTTACCGCGCAATCTACTGCCGCACGTTTGGAAAGTTTTTTCGCGGTGCAAAACACGTATCTGGCGACGTTCCGTAGTCTTGGCGGCCTGGGCTTGCTGTTGGGAACATTCGGCCTGGCAGCCGTGCAATTGCGCAATGTGATGGAGCGACGCCGCGAACTGGCGCTGATGCGCCGCCGGTTTCCGTCGCAGTCGCCTTTCGAAACTCGTGATGCTCGAAAACGCGGCGCTGCTCATCGCTGGACTGGCCACGGGAACCTTGGCCGCACTTGTCGTGCTTTTGCCGCACCTGCTCGCCGGCGGCGCCGGCATTCCCTGGCACTCGCTGGCCGCAACTTTGGCGATCGTGCTTTTTGTCGGATTGCTTGCCGGACTTTCTGCCGTTCGAGCCGCGGTCCGCGCACCGCTTCTAGAGGCACTGCGGGGCGATTAGCGGTACCGACTTGGTTACTTCGATTTGCAGCGGAATGCCATTCAGCGCCGCATGCAGAATGCTACACTTTATCACCTCGCCTGCGCATTCTCACCCGCACGAAAACACTCCATGAAAAACTCTGCCTTCGTTCTGCTTTCCATCGGACTTGTCGCACTCGCCTGGGGTGCCTATGGCAACTTACTCAATGCTGGGATCGGCTCCATGGGCGATCCCAAAGATCCGGCGATCGGCGTGAGTCATTTTCTGCCGTTTCTGTTTGTCGGGATTGCATATTTTGTGATCGCAGTGCTGGCCGCGTGGGCATTCCTGGCGTGGCGCGGTGAACCTGGCAATTGGTCGACCGGCGGAATTATTTGGAGTTTTCTGGCTGGTGCCGTCACGGCGCTGGGTGCGTTAGGTGTGATTCTGGCGATGACGGCCGGTGGCAGCCCAATTTACGTGATGCCGCTCATCTTCGGCGGAGCTCCCGTGGTGAACACCGTGGTTTCCATGTGGATGGCCAAATCGTTCAAGGAGGCGGGACCGTTATTCTATGCCGGATTGATTTTGGTCATCGTGGGTGCGGTCACGGTCATTGTCACCAGCCCTGCAGTGCAATCGGCGAAGAGAATTGAATTCATCGACTTGTTAAAAGTATTATCGCTGGTGGTGATGACCGCCGTCTGTTGGGGGTGCTATGGACCGCTCTTGCATCGTGGACAAACGCTAATGAACGGCAGTCGCATGCGGCCGTTCATTTGCGTTGGCCTTGCCTATGTGGTAGTGGCCGTCGCCTTGCCGCTAATACTGCGAGCCACATTGGGCGACCATGGCGAGCTCACTTTTAAAGGGACGACCTGGAGTTTGGCCGGTGGTGTGGCTGGAGCGCTGGGATCGCTGGGAGTAATTCTGGCATTTACGTTTGGTGGAAAGCCTCTTTACGTGATGCCATTGGTGTTTGGGCTCGCTCCTGTTGTAAACACTTTCATCAGTATGGCGATGACGCCGAATTTGTCGGCAGTATCACCATTCTTTTATGCTGGTTTGATTATCGTCGTGGCAGGGGCCGTCAGCGTACTGGTGTTTGCTCCCCGCGGGAAACCGCCGACGACGGCAACTGCCGCACCAGCACCAACGCCTGCGGCCGAACCAGCGAAGGCGTGAGGTCAGCGCGGGATTCGCTCTGTGACGATCGCGGCTCGACAAGGATCACGTGCCGCGCACGCAGCCGAACCACTCGATGTGCTTCCGCGGGCAGAAGCTGAAGCCTTGAGCTTCGCAGTATGGCTCCAACCACTGGGCATGTCGGCGCAATGCCTCGACTTCGGTTCCCTCGGGCATCAACAACACGCGCGATCGGTCGATCTCCGGAAAATCGTCTAGCCACGATTGCATTTCATCGCAATCGGACGGAGCGTCAATGACGAATTTAATCTGATAGATGTAATCTCGCACCAGCCGCCGAATCACCTCCGGCGCGTGGCGCGAATGTTCATGGCGATGGTGCCAGTGCGCATTGCGCTCCAGCGGCGGCGTCGAGTTGCTCAGCTTTGGGCTGATCGACATCAAATTGCACTCCAGCGGCTGGTACAGCGTGCCGGCCGTTTCAATCGTGATATGCAGCCCGCGCTGATTGAGCTCCGTCGCCAGCGGCACGAGTTCGGCAAACAGCATAGGCTCCCCGCCTGTCAGGACGGCGTGTCGCACCGCGTCGTTGCCAAGCGTGTGTCTTTCCGAGTCGCGCCCGTACGAAAGCGGATATCGCATTTCGCTATCGGCAAGCAGTTCATCGACGCGCTGCAAAATTTCTTCGACGGACCAGTCCTCGCCTTCCGGCTCCCACGATGTGTACGGCGTGTCGCAGAACGAACACCGCAAATTGCAGCCGCTGGTGCGCACAAACACGCTGGGTTTGCCAGTCAGCAAACCTTCACCTTGCCACGATCGGAAAATCTCCGCAATGCGCACTGCGCTAGCTCCAAGACGTCCTTTTTTGCATCCTACCCAAGCCTGCAGAGCAAACAAGGCATTGAGAAGGCCCTAGCGATGGGTGTTATGTGCGCGTTACGGCATGGCGCAGGGCTGCATCAGCGCTTTTTTGATGGCGTCCTGAATGTTCTTGCTATTGGCCTTTAGGAACCGGGCGCGGAGCCAGTCTTGGACCGTAAGGCCCTTCACAGCGCCGACAAGCGTATCGCCGACTTGGCCGCCTGCATCGGCGAAGTCGTTATTCAAGACGACTATAGTATCAATTCCCAAGCCGCCTTTGACCGTTTCGTTTCCGACGGGATGCTTCGCGATTGGCGAGCCGTTATTGTAATCGTGGTCGGCGAACAAGAAATCGTTGCCGTCATTGCCTAGAAGTGTGTCGACTCCATCGCCGCCGAAGATTACGTCGGTTGCACTACCGCCGCTGAGGAAATCGGCTCCGTCGCCGCCATCGATGAGCGATGAGATTGCGGTGTCGTTCACCAGCGTGTCGTTGCCTGCGCCGCCGAAGATTTGCAGACACTCGATGTTTTGCAGCCGCACGCCGTACTTTTTCGCCGGCGTATCGACACTGGCGAAATCGCCGACATTGATCGTGTCGTTGCCGCCGGTGCCCATGATTTTCACGCGATCCATTTGACCGGCCGGCTGGCCCTTACCATCGATCTTCAGCACCAGCGACGGCTGGGCCGGATATGCGGAAAGCTGGACGATGAATTTATCGGCCAATGTTTGCGAACCGATGAGCGTGAGTTCCAACGCGCCAGCGGACTGATACAAAATGGGCGAATTGTTCGAAGGGCCAGCAAACCCTGTGACGCGATCGCTTAGCACGACAACGTTACTGTTGGCCAGTGCAGCTTGACCGCAATCGCTGAGCACAATTTTGTCGCTGCCCGCACCGGTGTTGATGCACAGCGCCGACGATTCCGTCGAGCGTGCCCATGTTCGCACCGGCATCGGATGAAACGTTAAACGTGTCGTTGCCTGCGCCGCCGTTGGCGAGCACGATGCTTCCGGTCGCCACACTGCGCAGATTGATGGTATCGCCGTCCGGCCCGCCGTTGATTGTCAGATTGCTTTGCGATCCGTTCGCAGCAAGCGTGATGACATTCGGACCGCCATTGCCATTGACCGTTAGATTCACTTGCGGCGGTGTATTCACGACCGTCACGGCGTCGGCGCCCTGCGCCCGCATCCAACGCGATTGTTTCCATGCCGTCGAAGGAGATCGAGACGATTCCGGTGCGGGCCAGCGTGCCGACATCGAGCGAATAGGTTTGACCGGCGACCGTTGAACTGTCGTCGAAATGCAGCGTGTCACCAACAGCCAGCATATTCGTAGCGGCGCCACACATGAGGGTGGTCGTCGGCGTGGCAAAATTGCCCTCGCCGTGAATCACGAGCGCCCCCAAAATTCCGGCGAGTGAGCCAGCATTGCCGATCGTAACGACATCGTTAGCAGCGCCGGAATTTAACGTTGTTGTTACCCCCGCCGCAGTGTTGAGCACATTGAATGTGTCAGCGCCGGCGGTGCCGTTGACTGCCAGATTCAAAACGCCCGTGTAGCTGACGGTTCCATTGCCGGTGCGTTGCACTAGAGAATTCGAAATCGTGACAGTGCCGGCAGTTGTGGTGTTAAGCGTCAGCAATTCTCCATCGCCGCCCGCATTGACGGTTAGCCCTGCGGCGGCAATCGTGGTTAAGTCGATGGCCCCGAACACATCGAAGCCACTGCCAGCGTTAATCGTCGTCGCCGTGTTCGTCGCGGTGCTGAGCACGTTGAGGATGTCGGTTCCGCTGGTGCCGTTGACGATTAAATTTGCCAGGCCGGTGTAAATCACAGCACCATTGCCGGTGCGCTGCACTTGCGTGCCGGAAACGTTTACGGTTCCTGCAGTCGTAGTATTGAGAGTCAACGATTCGCCGTCGCCGCCGGCGTTAATCGTCAATCCGGTGGCGCCGATGGTCGTGAGATCGATCGGTGCAAACACGTCCAAGCCTGTGCCAGCGGCGTTGATCGTGGTAGCCGTGTTTGCAGCCGTGCTGGCAACGTTGAACGTGTCGATCCCAGCAGTGCCATTTACCGCGAGGATCGCCAAGCCCGCGTAGGTAATTGCACCGTTGCCGGACTCGCTGGACCTGCGTGCCACTGATGGCTACCGTGCCGGCGACTGGTGTGTTCAAGCGTTAACGCTTCGCCGTCGCCGCCAGCGTCAATCGTCAATCCGGCAGCGCCAATCGACATCAGATCGATCGGACCGAAGAAATCGGTTCCGCCCCCAGCGTTGATGGTCGTGGCAGTATTCATGCCGGTGTTTGCGACATTGAAGGTCTCAGCGCCACTCGTATCGTTGACGGTTAGGGCGGCGAGGCCGGAATAAGTTAGAGGGCCATTGCCCAAACGCTGGACCTGCGTGCTGCTAATCGAGACGGTACCCGGGATGCCGGTATTGAGTGTTAGTGCTTCGCCGTCGCCACCGCCGCTAAGGCTAATCGAGCCGGTGCTGCTAATGGCCGCCAAATTGATATCGGCAAACGTATCGAGGTCGGCACCCGCATTGATGACAATTTGACCAGCGAAGCTGTTTGGAGTGTCGGTGCCGACGGTAAAGTGATCGCTGCCCGCCCCGCCTTGCAATTCCGCGACGGAAGTGCCATCACCCGTGTTCACCCGGAGCGTGTCGTCGCCGTCGCCACCCGACAGCAGAAACTTACTCGCCAGCGTCACGTTGCCCAACAGCAATGTATCGTTGTCCGTTCCACCTTGGATTTCAGTGATGCTATTGAGCCCGGGCCGAACGGCAGCTTCAGGATGTCGTCTCCCGCGCCGCCAAAAACTTCCAGCCACTTTCCCGAAAAGGTACCGGTTGAGTCGAGCGTGTCGTTTCCGCCTGCCAGATCGAGGACCAATCCTCCGGAAAAATTCTCAAGCGTTACCTGATCCGAGCCCGAATTGCCGTGGACGGTCAAAAATGCGTTAGGAGGCGAGCCGGAAACGTCGATTTGATTCGTTCCCGAGCCGGTGTTGACGATCATCGTCTCGTTATCGAAGAGCTGAAAATTCGCCGTGCCCGCACGTTGAAAAGTGGTGGGCTGAATCAAGTAACTGGCATTTCCAGAGAGACCTTGATCGTTGAATATGACCGTATCGCCCACCGCAAAATCTTGCGAGTAAACCACGCCGTTAATGGTTGTCGAGACCGTCTGAATGCCCGCAGAACCGGAGCCGCTGCTGATGAGCACGTCGCCCAGAATATTACTCAGTGTTTGAGCAGGTCCTCCCACGGTGACCACATCCGCGTCGTTGCCGCCTGCCAGCGTAATGGCGCTCCCAGCAGCCGCGGCATAGAGATCGAGATTATCGGCGCCGTCGCCGCCGCTCGCCGATATCGAACTTCCGACGCCAGTATTTTGGATAATGATGTGATCCATTCCGGCCCCGGTGTTAACCGAGATGCCGCTGCCGGCGCCGCTGCCCTGAATGGTGATGGTATCGGCTCCGCCGGTGGTCGCTAGGCTGAGAATGCTGCCGTCGCCGGTCGTTGCGATACTCGCCGTAATGTTGCCGCTAAGCGGATTGGTGAACAGCCGGCTGTTGGCGCCAGTGTTCAAGACTGTGAGTTGACCCGTGATCGACGTTCCGCCGATGCCAACTTGGGTTCCCGCCGCGGTGTCGGTGACGTTAAAGTCGGCAGCGCCTGTTGCGGGAAACACATCCACGGTCTCAATGCCGCTGTAACTGATGGCGGGAATGCCCGTTCGGCCGATCGAGGTTGCGCCGACGTTGTAGGCCGAGCCCACAGGGCCTGAACCGTCGAACACCTCTAACTTATCGCCGACGGGCATATTGAAAACAATTACATTTAACTGCGAACCTGCATTGCTGCTATTAGTCGGCGTGGCATCGTTTGCGCCGCCGGCGATCGACAAAGTGCCGGCGATGTTGCTGAGCGTGTTTCCACCGCTGCCCAAGTTGATGACGTCGTTGCCTGCGCCGGTGTCGATCGATGTGCTGACGCCGCTGGCGGTGCTGGGAATACTGAACGTATCGACGCCCGCCGAACCGTTGACCAAGAGACTGGCGATACCGTTGTACTTGACAGCGCCGTTGCCACTGCGCTGCACTTGGGTGCTCGAAACGGAAACCGTGCCCGGGGTCGTGGTGTTCAGCGTGAGCGCTTCGCCGTCGCCGCCGGCGTCGATGCTAAGACCGGCAGTACCGATGGATGCGAGACTGATCGCTCCGAAAACATCCAGCCCGTCGGCGGCGCTGAATCGTCGTCGTGGTGCTGGCAGCCGTGGAATTGATGTTGAAAGTGTCGACCCCCGAAGTGCCGTTGACCGTTAGCGAGGCTAAACCGCTGTACGTGACTGGGCCATTGCCCGACCGCTGCACTTGCGTGCTGGAGACTGAAACGGTTCCGGCAGTAGCCGTATTGAGTACCAGTGATTCGCCGTTCCCGCCACCATTGATCGTGAGTCCGGCGGCGCCGATGGTCGTGAGATCGATCGCCGCGAATTGATCGATGCGCACTGCCGGCGTTAATGGTCGTAGCTGTGCCAGCCGCGGTGGAGCTCACATTGAACGTATCGCTGGCGGACGTCCCCGTGACGATTAGCAATCCCAGCCCTGAATAGGCCACCGCTCCATTGCCGCTGCGCTGCACTTGAGTGGCGGAAACCGCGACGATGCCCGGGGTCGCGACATTCAGCGTGAGCGACTCGCCGTTACCTCCGCCATCGACGGTAAGTCCGGCTGCACCGACCGACGTGAGGCTGATTGCTCCGAACACATCCAAACTGCTCCCGGCGCTGACGCTCGTTGCCGTCCCAGCCGCGGTGGAGCTGACATTGAAGGTATCGATGCCGGAAGTGCCGTTGACAAGAAGCGAATTGATTCCACTGTAATTAATGGCACCGTTTCCCGATCGTTGAACCGCCGTGTCGGAAACGTTGACGGTGCCAGCGGTCGTGGTGTTTAGCGTCAATGCTTCGCCATCGCCGCCGGCGTTGATGGTCAAACCCGCGGTACCTATCGATGTGAGATCGATGTTGCCAAACACGTCCAATCCGCCGGCGCCGTTGATTGTTGTGGGCACGCCACTAGCTGTCGACGTCACATTGAAGGTGTCGGCGCCGCTGGTGCTATCGATATTCAGCGAACCGAAATTGAAATAGCTGACCGCGCCGTTTCCGTTGCGCTGAACGGAACTACTAGCGACGGAGACGGTGCCGGCCACATCGACCTCTAGCGTGAGCGCCTCGCCATTGCCGCCGCCGTCGACGCTCAGGCCTGGCACTGCGCCAATCGAGGTGAGCAAGATTGGGTTGAAAATGTCGAGCCCGCCGCCGCCATTCACGGTCACGGAATTTGCTGCCGGCGTCGATTGAATACTGAACGTGTCGGCGCCCGAGGTTCCGCTCACCAAATAATTGAGCACGCCGCTGATTTGGATTGCCCCATTGCCCACCCGCTGGACCGTGCTGCCGTTGATATTCACCGTGCCGGCCGTGCCCACGTTCAGCGTCAAGAATTCGTTATTGCCACCCGTGTTGAGCGTGAGCCCGGCCAAGCCAATCGTCGTTAGATTGATCGGTTGGATGTTGTCGACGCCGCCGCCGGTGTTGATCGTCGTAACAGTCGTGTTGTTCGTCGATTGGATATCGACCACATCGCTCACCGGGCCATCGTTGATCACGAGCGACGCGAATCCGAAGTAATTGATGCCGCTGCCATTCCCTACGAAGCTGCTCGTGATGATGTTGCCGTTGAGCAGATTCAGTGCTTCGCCGTCGCCCCCGGCGTTGAGCGTCAGTGCCGCGGTGCCAATGGTGCTGACATCAATCGTGTTAAAGACATCGAGCCCCGCACCGGCATTGATGGTTGTGGCGGTATTGTTGGCTGTGGAATTGACGATGAAATTATCGACGCCGGCCGTGCCGTTGAGCGTAAGTGATTCGATATTCTGATAATGCACGCTGCCGCTGCCGGCGAGCTGAATAGTGCTGGAGGTTAGAGTCGTGGTTCCGCCGGGAGCGCTCAGATGGAATGTCAACGCTTCGGTTCCGCCGCTGTCTTGAATTGAAAGGCCAGCGGCGCCAATCGAGGCCAGATCGATGTCGCCAAACGTGTCGCTGCTAGTCCCGGAGAATATGCCTGTGGCGACGCCCGCGGCGGTGGAAGCGATGTTGTAGGTGTCGCCGCCGTTGGTCCCTTCGATTTGCAGCGTGCCAATATTTGAATAGGTTAGTGCCCCATTGCCGCTGCGCTGAATGGCGGAACTCGTAATGGCAACCGTGCCGGTGGCGGACACGAACGTGTCTAAAAGTTCCGCATTGCCGCCGCCGTCGATGGTCAGTCCGGCAGCCCCGATCGAGTTGAGCAGCAAAGAGCCGAAAAGGTCGTGGCTGCCGCCGGCCGAGATGGTCGTTGCGGTGGCGGCCGCAGTTCCCGAGATGCTAAACGTGTCGATTCCCGACGTACCTTGAACCAACAGCGATGCGAGCCCTGAATAAGTAAGCGTTCCATTTCCGGGGTGCT
Source organism: Pirellulales bacterium (assembly GCA_963773875.1). Taxonomy (GTDB): domain Bacteria; phylum Planctomycetota; class Planctomycetia; order Pirellulales; family JADZDJ01; genus CAVTYH01. The sequence continues at coordinate 290,294 of CAVZCV010000019.1, read as the reverse complement.
TGACGGTCGTGCTAGTGACGGTGACCGTGCCGGCAGTTGTGGTGGCGAGAGTCAGTGCTTCGCCGTCGCCGCCGGCATTGATCGTGAGGCCGGCAGCAGAGATGGAGGTGAGTGCGATTGGGCCAAAAATATCGACCCCCGTACCGGCGGAGATCGTGGTCGCGACGCCCGTTGCGGTTGAGGCGACGTTGAATGTGTCGGCCGCAGCCGTTCCGTTGACGAGCAGCGATGCCAAACCGTTGTATGTGAGCGGGCCATTTCCGATGCGTTGCACCTGGGTGCTGGAAATTGAAACCGTGCCGGCGGTGGTCGTGTTGAGTGTCAGGCTCTCGCCATCGCCGCCGGCGTTGATCGAAAGCCCTGCCGCGCCGATGTTCGTGAGATCGATCGCACCAAATACATCCAGTCCGCCGCCGGAATTAATCGTCGTCGTGGTGCCGGCCGCGGTCGAGGAAACGTTGAAAGTGTCTGAACTCGCGGTGCCCGTAAGGATAAGGCTTGCCGCGCCGTTGTAATTCACAGCGCCATTTCCGGTCCGCTGCACCTGCGTGCCGGAGAGTGCGATGGTTCCAGCGACGCTCGTTGCCAAATTGATTGCCTCGCCATCGCCGCCCGCATTGATGGTGAGTCCGGCTATGCCGACACTCGTGGAAGATCGATTGGTCCGAACGTATCCAGGCCGCTGCCCGGCATTGATGCTTGTAGTGGTGCTTGCTGCGGTGGAAACAATATTGAATGTATCGATGCCCACGGTGCCGTTTACGGTCAGGGAAGACGAAGCCACTATATGTAATCACGCCGTTGCAGGTCGCTGCACTTGTGTGCTCGAGATTCCGACCGTGCCGACAGTTGCAGCATTGAGGCTCAGGCTCTCGCCATCGCCGCCGACGTTGATTGTTAGCCCGGCATCGCCAATCGTCGTCAAATCGATCGCTCGCAAACACATCCAACCCCCCGTCCGACGTAATTGTGGTGGACGTGCCGGCGCCCGTCGAAGTAATATTAATCGTGTCGCCCAGTGTCGTGCCGTCGACTTCCAGCGATTCCATGCCGGTGTACCCGACCGTGGCGGATAAACTACGGGAGACGCTTGTTGCTGATACGCCAATCGTCTCTGGTAGCGCGGCCGTTGTGCTAAGCACCAACGAGTCGGTGCCGGATGCCCCGGTATCGTTTAGATTCACAGTGGCCAGCGCGAGCAGCCGCGACTGATCGATTAGGTACGTATCGCCGCCGTCGCCGCCATCGACGGAAATATTCGTGAGCACAAAGAACTGTGCTGGCACGATACCCGTCAGATCGATCACATTGCTGAAGTTACCACTGGCATTGATCACCAGGCTGCCGACGGCGGCAGCCGAAAGTGGGCCGGAAGTTGGATCGGCGCCGTTGACTTTGACGCTGCCGGCAATCGATGCCACGCTGATGTTGTCGGCCGCATCGGCAGAAATGGTCAGTGCGCCAGCAGAGAACAGCGAAGTAACCGTTAGCACGCGCCGCTGTTCCAGCGTTTCGAAGCGGCGCTTTCGATTCTTGGCGGAGCCAGCACGCGCGGATCGCTTCATACCGGCGCGCAAAAGATCGCGAAGCTGAGAAGCCCAGAAAGACGAAGTCGACATGCCGTGCCCTCTCCGCCGTCGACGAACTGGCCACTGGTTCGTCGGCTGATGTACCGTCTTCGCGGTGCGGCCCAGATGCTTCTGGCGCGCCGATCAACGGAACGGGTTTGCCCGCCTGGCAACCAAATTAGCTCGGCGTACGCGCTCTGAAGCGCGCGGGTCGACGGTGCTAAACTCGCCTGGTGCTGCTCTTTAGGCGGATTACATAAAGGCTATCGATTGAGCGTAATTGGCCGCCGGGCGGAATGCAAGGCAGCGGGTTGGCGAACGGCTGCACCCGCGACGTGTCAAAACAAGCGTAAAGTGAGATGCCTTATGCCCTTTGACGCGCCGAACAACGATCGAGTTGCATTACATTCGCTCGACTACATCGATGCCCAGGAGCGCCAAACCCTGTTTTAGGACTCTGGCGCTGAAATCGCATAGTGTCAGTCGGCTGGTGAGGAGCTCGGGCGTCTCGGCTCTAAGCACAGGGCAATTCTCATAGAACGCGCTGAAGCGGTTGGCAAGCTCAAATAGATACGCTGTAAGTTGATTGGGGCGGTAATCCGCCAAAATCGATTCTAAGGCTTCTGGGAATTGCAGTGCGGCCAGAGCAAGCGAACGTTCGGCCGGATGAGAGAGATTGACGTCCGCCCCGGACGGTCGGGCTATTTTAGGGTTGCCCAGTTGGGTTTGGCCTTTGATAAAAATTCCGCGGATCCGCGCATATGCGTACTGCATATACGTGGCAGTATTTCCGGTCGTGGCGAGCATCTTATCATAGTCGAACACATAATCGCTGGTGCGGTTTTGCGATAGGTCCGCGTATTTGATCGCGCCGATACCCACGGCCTCGGCAATTTTATGTCGCTCATCAGGTAATAACTCCGGGCCATTCTTTTTTGCGTCGTCGTTCGCGCTAACGATCTGCAATGCCCGACTCACGCCCTCATCAAGCAGGCCGGTCAACCCGACCGTATCGCCCGAACGAGTTTTGTAAGGCCGACCATCTTGCCCTAGTACGGTGCCAAAGCAGATGTGGGCGAATTCAACATTGGTTGCGCCCCATTTGGCCGCTGTGGCAAAGAGCTGCTCAAAGTGCAAACTTTGTCGATGATCGACGACGTATAAGATTGCATCCGGACGCCATTTTTCCATTCGGTATTGAATGGTCGCCAGATCGGTCGTGGCGTATAGAAACGCGCCGTCTTGCTTGCGGATCAAAAACGGCGTGTCGAATCCGTCGAGAAACACGCACATCGCACCGTCACTTTCACGCGCAATGCCACGACTTACGAACTCATCGACCACGCCTGATAATCGATCGTGATAGAAGCTTTCCCCCAAAGTCACATCGAACGTCACTCCAAGGCGACGGTAGATACGGTCGATATCTTCCAGGCAGACCGGCATAAACTGTTTCCAGAGCCGGATGTTTTCCGGGTCACCGGAATGCAGCTTTGCGGTTTCCTGCAATACGGCCTGGGCGATATCGGGATGCTCTTGGACAAGCTTTGATAGCTGCGGTTCTTCTTCAAATGCCGCGAGCTTATCTTGCAACTCTCGCAATTGGCCGCGGGCTTCATGAAGGGCTCGTTCCGCTTGACGTAATTCCTTTTCAGCTTTTTTCTCGGCCTTTGGATCGCCCGACGGACTCCGACTTAAATGCACCTCGCAAGCCTTTTCGTGCTTTGCAACGTCCAGGAGCAGTTTGGCCAACCGGCGCGACCCTCGAAATAGCCAACCAGCATGCTGACAATTCGATACAAACGAGCCAATTCCTGGATCGGCTGTTGTTCGAATGCGTCTCGGTCGAGGAAATGCTTGTAGCCGTAAATAATCATCCCGAACTGGGTGCCCCAGTCGCCCAGATGGTTGTCGCCGATGACGCGATGGCCGAGGAACTTCAGCGTGCGATAGAGCGAATCGCCGATCACCGTGCTGCGGATATGCCCAACGTGCATCGGCTTGGCGACGTTCGGGGCGCTGTAATCGACAATGTACATCCTCGGTTTGTCCACTGTCGGCACGCCCAGGCGCGGATCGGCAACTACCGCGGTTGCCTGCTGTGCAATCCAATCGTCGCGCAATCGTAGATTGATGAATCCCGGCCCTGCAATTTCTGGCGGCTGGCAAAAATCATCGATCTTCAGCTGGCCAATGATTGCAGCCGCTATATCACGCGGCGGCTTCCCCAATTTCTTTCCCAGCGGCATGGCGATGTTCGCCTGATAATCGCCGAACTTCGGATCCTGGCTGGCCCGAATTTGGCCTATCAACTCCGCGGGATCGTCGACCAAACCGGCCAATGCAGCGGCGAATCGGGTCTGAAGTTCGCGGAGGATGTTCACGGTCAAAAAGGGCGCAGGTTTCAGATCGCGATGAGCAGTATTGGGAATTTGACAGTGTGCCACGCCGAGTGCAATTTGCCAATGGCGGTGCAATTCGGCTTAGTGTTGCATCGCGTCGGGTCGTCAGCCAGAATGACACGACTTTCGTCTACGGGTTCAATCATCTGTCTCCCTCGCCTTGCCTCCTACTCCCTGAAAAATTCCATGAGCATCGGCGAACAAATGCAGAAGCGGGCGGAAGAATTCCGCACACGGTATCACGCGGTCCGCGAACAAGTGGGCGCGTGATCGTCGGCCATGACGACATTGTTCACGGTGTGCTCACGTGCTTGTTCGTCGGTGGGCACTGCCTGCTGGAAGGCGTGCCGGGCCTAGGAAAAACACTGCTCGTGCGGACGCTGGCCAAGGCTCTCGATTTGCATTTTTCACGCATCCAATTCACGCCCGACCTGATGCCCGCCGATATCTTGGGGACCAACATGGTCATGGAGTCGCCCGACGGCAAACGTTTCTTCGAATTCCAGCGCGGTCCGATCTTCACGCAGCTCTGTCTGGCGGACGAAATCAATCGCGCCACGCCAAAGACACAATCGGCGATGCTGGAAACGATGCAAGAGTTTTCTGTCACCATCGGCGGCAAAGTGCATCAGTTACAGCGGCCCTATTTCGTGCTCGCGACACAGAACCCAATTGAGCAGGAGGGCACTTATCCGCTGCCGGAAGCGCAGCTGGACCGATTCTTCTTCAAGCTCGTGGTTGGCTATTCCACGCGCGAAGAGATGAATACGATCATCGATCGCACCACACGGGGTGAAAACATCGAACCGCAAAAGGTGATGGACGGCTCGGAAATCGTCAAATGGCAGCAACTGGTGCGGGAGGTGATTTTGGCAAAGCATGTGCAAGATTACATCGTACGGCTTACACTGGCCACCCACCCTGAAGGGCCGTTTGCGGTGCCGATCACCAACCAATATCTGCGTTGGGGCGCGAGTCCGCGCGGTGCGCAAACCTTGGCGCTGGCGGCCAAAGTGCGAGCGCTATTGGAAGGCCGCTATAACGTCAGCTTCGAAGACGTGCGCAGGGTCTATCTGCCGGCCCTGAGGCATCGTGTGATTGTGAATTTCGAAGCCCAGGCCGAGGGCATTGACACCGATCACGTGCTGTTGGAGATTCTGCAGAAGGTGCCGGAAAAGCCCGACGCATCAACAGTGCCGCCGCACGCTGCCGTCGCCAGCAAATGAACTTTGCGGGCTTGAATCGTCCGTTTGTCTGTCCGCTCTCCTGAAGATTGAATCTGCCGGATGATCTCACCTGTTGCAATCGTGATGGCGGCCGGCAAAGGCACGCGGATGAATTCCGACTTGCCGAAGGTGCTCTTTCCTGTCGGTGGGCGGCCGATGATTGAATACGTGCTGGAGACGCTGCAGGCTGTCGGCGTGAAGCGCATTGTCGTTGTCGTCGGATACCGGGCCGATTTGGTGCGCGAAAAGCTTGCGCACTGGCCGGGAATCGAATTCGCTCTGCAATCGCCGCAACTGGGCACGGGGCACGCGGTGGTGGTCTGCAAGCCGTTGATTTCCGACCATATCGGCCAAATACTGATTCTCACGGGCGATACGCCGCTCGTGCAGCCGGCAAGTTTGGCGCGATGTTCGAAGATTTCGAACGCACCCGACCTGCCTGCCTCATGGGTACGATCGAAAAGGAGAACCCGACGGGCTTAGGGCGTGTCGTTCGCGGTTCGGAGGGCAACTTTCAAGCGATCGTCGAAGAAAAAGACGCCACACCGGAGCAAAAGGCGATTCGAGAAGTTAATATGAGTTATTACTTGTTCGACAGCCGTGAGTTATGGCATGCACTCGATCAAGTAAAAAACGATAACAAGCAAGGGGAGTATTACATCACCGACTGCCCTGGTATTCTGAAAGCCGAAAGCAAGGACGTGCGCGCATTGTGCACTCTCGCGCCGTGCGAATCGCTCAGCGTCAACACGGTGGATGAATTGGCTGAAGTGGAAGCGGAATTGGCCAGACAACAGCGATGACGGTTTTGCTTCCGATCGGAACGGTCGGATTATTTAACCGCTTAGCGCATACTGCATACCGCCTGCGCTATCATGAACGATCTTAAAATCTTCAGCGGCCGTGCGAATCCGGACCTGGCCCGGAAGATTTGCGAATATTTGGGCCTCTCGCCCGGCAAGATTACGATCGGTAATTTTCCCGACGGCGAAATTTCCTGCAAAATCGATGAAGACGTCCGCGGCCGGGATGTGTTCATCGTGCAACCCACATGCCCGCCGGTCAATGAGAACCTGATGGAGCTGCTGATCATGATCGACAGCTTCATTCGCGCCAGTGCGTATCGCGTTACCGCGGTATTGCCATATTTCGGCTACGCACGGCAGGACAGAAAAGATGCGGGTCGCGTGCCGATCACTGCCAAGCTCGTCGCGAATATCATTACGCGTGCCGGTACCGATCGCGTGTTGGCCATGGATTTGCATGCCGCCCAGTTACAGGGCTTCTTTGATGTGCCAGTCGATCACCTTTATGCGGCACCTGTGCTCAACGAGCATTTCAACGGACAAGGATATCGAAAGGACGAGCTTGTCGTCGTGAGTGCCGACGAAGGTGGAATCAAGCGGGCGCTGGGGCACGCTACTCGAATTGGCGCGCCGCTGGCAATTGTCGATAAACGGCGCATCAGCGCCGAATCGACCAAGCAAGAAAACATCATCGGGGCTTCAGTCAAAGACAAAATCGTGCTCATGTTCGACGATATGATCAGCACGGCCAGCTCAATTGCCGGTGCGGCGAAAGTTCTCAAGGAACATGGCGCTCGGCAGATTCATGTCGGTGCAACGCACGGCGTGCTCGTGGGCCCGGCCGTGGAGCGACTTACTTCGGCGCCGATCGATTCCGTCGTGATCACTGACACGATACCGCTCAAACCGCAACAAACGCTGCCCAAGATTAAAGTACTTTCGGTCTCATGCGCTTTTGGGCCAGGCCATCAAGCGGATCCATCGCAATGAATCGGTCAGCATGCTTTTCACTTAGCCGCCCTCAGTTAAGCATCGATTTGACATCGGCTATCGGTTGCCGTTAAATCCTGGTAGCGATAGGGCTTGACCTTTCCGACAGTGGAGCGATGTATGTCCGTCACTTTTCGCCGCACCATTTTCTTGGCGATCGCAATCGGTTTGCTGGCCGTCGAACCAGTTTCTGCTCAATATGGAGTGCCGTCCATACCGGGCCGTAAGTCGAAAAATGCATCGGCCGATGCGCGAATCCCCAAGGAACTCAAGACTCAATTCCAAGGGGCTGGAACTGTCGATGCGGTAGTTCCAGGCGGACTGCGCGTAAATGCCGCCGGCGCAAATTGGCTCGTGAAATTTGACAAGAATTGCAAAATCGAAGTCACTGGTTCCGCCGATCCAAGTTTTCTGCGGCCCGGCCTGTTGGTCCGGTTTACGGCCGACATCGACAAAAAAGGAAAGACCACCGCGCCGCTAAATGAGCTGGAGATTGTTTCTCCGCAAAACGCGATGGTTTTTGCCCGCGCGCGAGCGACTGCCGCCGCCAAAGGGCCTTCAGAGGCGGGCGAGGAAGGTGAGACGCCGGAAGCCACCGGCATGGTTGGCCGCATCACTGCGGTTAAGAATGGAGAACTGACGATCGAAACCGGCGGCGGTTCAATCCGCGCGACCTTAGGCCCGAACCCGGCGGTGAAAGTCAACGCCAACGATTACACTTTGGCGCAGCAAGGCGATAAAGTCGATGTCAAAGGCTGGTTCATTCAGGCGCCCGATGCGGTTGCGCAAGACGTGAAAATTACGCTTAGCACACCTCTGGGCGGCTCCAAGAAGGCGGCGTCGAAGCCAGCCGAAAAGCCTGCGGACAGGAAATGACGATTCGTCATTCGCCATTCTCTCATATGCCGCTGTTCGCCAGGACGTTAATCAGTCCGCCAATGCTGGTCGCCAGCGCCGGATGGCTGTCTTCAAACTCGCGCGCCATTTCACCCAAACGCCGCATAGTTGATTCGCTGCCTACCGATTTTTTGCTGGCCAGGGTCGCCTGAATTTCGTCAAGCGCGGCAGCCAGTTGAGCTCGCTGTGCCGGATCCAGTTTCTGCATACCCGACAGTTGCTCATGCAAATCGCGTAGCGTTGCATTCAATCGTTCTTGCTCGTTCGCCATATTGAAACCCGCCGTTTTGTGTCTGCGTGATTGCGACTCCAATGTACGGGACGGTACAGCTACTCCATCAATCGGTGCATTGCATCATCATGCGCTGAATCCAAGTGTCAAATACTGATTTCACAAAGCACCGCAATATGGCAGCATGGAACGTTTTTCCGCGAAATGCAAGATACAATTGGAATAATCTGTGGGCGATCTGATCCCGTGTCGTAGCACCGCAACTTGGAGCTTGGTCTCGATGCTTGACCGCGAGGAATATGTCGAACAAGCCTACCTGTTCAAAGCGCTTGGCGAGCGCATGCGGGAGAATCACACAACTCAAGATCTGCTGCAATGGATTAAAGAAGAAATCCTTTCTACGACGCGGCTGCCTATGGCCATCGACTATTTGGCCGCTGAACTTAAGCATGCTGGCGCTGGCTACCGCTATGCAGAAGTTGGCTCACTATTTCACGCCGTTTCAAACCTTCGTAGTAAGTGAGGCAGAAAACGAGCGGGGTAAGTTTGATATTGGTGTCGCCCTAAGAATTCTGGAGCGCGAGGCCCGGTATTTTGCCGACGGCGCGACGCCACAAGGCATCTTCCTCTATCAATTCGAGAGCATTTCTCGAAACCGGCTCGGCTACGATCGAGGTTTGGAAGCCATTGCCGGCGATCCGATTTTCGACGCAGCGTGGCACGACTGGATTATGACGGTGCGTAGACAGGTTGGGCTCATCGACATCGCGGACCTCATTTACGTTCGTAGCCAGCAATACCCCATCGATTGCCGTCGCCAGGGGCGCGATCACAATCTCGGCGACACGCCACTATTGTTTGGCGAGAAGGAGGGTCGGATCGCAATGGCAAATCGGAGGAAAGACCCGCTGCTTTTGTTCGCGGCTCTCCATCGGCAATTGGGATATCCTGAAGTACCGCGGCTGGAGCCGATCGATAGGACTCCAGAAATCTTGCCCCAACTGATTCGACGGCTAGATCGACTGGAAGCCCGGTTAAAACTGGTCGAGGAGGAGCAAAAAGGCGGGATCGATCTCTCGAAGTTCTATAAGCCGCCCCAACCGGGCGAACAGACGTAAATGGCCTTTTCGGGACTGTTTATGGCGGAAAAGTCGGCAAAATCCCCCGATTTCCAGCAGCATTTCCAAACAGCACGCTCTCGTGGTACATTTAAAGGCGAGTGATTGGAGCCGAGGGAGAGGATTGTCGCCGCAGCGCAAACCATTGCCGCCGGTACAACACCATCCCACGCCATTCGTGCACAGAGCACGAATCCCGCCGCCAAGTTTCTCCGATGTGGGAATTAAGGTGGAAATCAAAGGCCCACAGATCCCGGCAGCTGTTGAAAGCGTTCGCACCGCTTTTCGCGATTTCGTCGCATTTGGACCGGTATCTCCGAGCGGTTCTCTCGAGCCGTCGGTCACCGAAATGGACGCCGCTGCCCACAGGTTTCCTTTCCCTGCACTCAAATTGTTCGTTACACACACGCGATTAGAAATTCCGTAGCCATTATAAAATGTCAACCACTTCCGAGCCTCCCGCGCCAGTTCAGACACTTCCCAAATCGATAAAACCTACCCAAACGCTCGAATCGGCCACCGTCCGATTTTGCGGCGACTCCGGCGACGGTATGCAACTCGCCGGGTTACAGCTGACGAACACTTCCGCTTTGGTCGGCAACGATGTCGCGACTTTTCCAGATTTTCCAGCAGAAATTCGGGCTCCTCGCGGAACCAAAGCCGGCGTCAGCGGATTCCAGATTCATTTCGCAAATCACGAAATCTTTACGCCGGGCGATCAGGTCGATGCGCTAGTCGTCATGAATCCGGCTGCGTTAGTGACAAACCTCTGCGATCTGGTGCGGGGCGGCATTCTGATCGTTAACAAAGATGCGTTTGAGGCCAAGGGTTTGGCACAAGCCGGCTATGCTCGCGATCCGCTCTCGGACGACAGCTTGGAGAGCTACCGAGTCTTTCCCGTGGAAATGACGAAGTTGACCAAAGCGGCCGTCGAAGAACTTGGATTGAGCCAAAAAGAAGCCGATCGATGCAAGAACTTCTTCGCCATGGGCCTGACTTTCTGGCTGTTCGACCGCCCCTTGGAACCGACGTTGCGATACATCGACGATAAGTTCGGCAAAATGCCGGACATCGCCGAGGCCAACCGGCGGGCCTTAATGGCGGGCTTCAATTACGGCGAAACCACTGAAGCTTTCACGGCCCAGTACACGGTCCCAAAAGCCAAGCTTCCGCCGGGAACCTACCGCAGTATTACTGGTAATCAGGCACTGGCCTGGGGATTGATAGCTGCGGCCCAGCGCAGTAGCTGCGAACTATTTTTGGGTTCTTATCCGATTACTCCGGCGAGCGACATTTTGCACGAGTTGACTCGACATAAGAACTTCGGTGTCCGGTCGTTCCAAGCGGAAGATGAGATCGCCGCCATGACATCGGCCATTGGCGCTGCGTTCGGCGGCGCCATGGCGGTAACGACTTCCAGCGGGCCAGGCATTGCACTTAAGCAAGAGGCCATCGGGCTGGCTGTAATGACCGAATTGCCGGTACTTATCATCAATGTGCAGCGTGGCGGACCGAGCACCGGCCTACCAACCAAAACAGAACAAGCCGATTTATTGCAAGCGGTTTGCGGTCGCAACGGCGAATGCCCTGTGCCTGTACTTGCGGCTCGCAGCCCAGGCGACTGCTTTGACATCGTGCAGGAAGCGTGGCAAATCGCGGTGCGCTATATGACTCCTGTGTTTGTGCTCAGCGATGGATACCTTGCCAATGGCTCGGAGCCTTGGCGGATACCCGATGTTACAAAGCTCACATCGATTGAAGTGGAACACCCAGGTCCAGCGACAACTGGGCAACCATTTATGCCCTATGCCAGAAACGACCGGCTTGCACGCCCATGGGCTCTGCCCGGGACTCCCGGCTTGATGCACCGCGTCGGTGGGCTTGAGAAGCAAGACGTTACCGGCAATGTAAATTACGAGCCTGAGAATCACCAACACATGGTCAACATTCGCGCGGCCAAGGTTGCCGGCATCGTAAGAGATATTCCTCCGTTGGAAGTCGATGGTCCACAATCGGGCAAACTCTTAATGCTGAGTTGGGGCGGCACGTACGGATCTTGTGCGACAGCGGCGCAGGTTGCGCAAAGCCGTGGTGGATCGATTGCTCATGCACATCTCCGCCACCTGAACCCATTTCCAGGAAATTTGGCCGACGTCATGAAGCGGTATGAAAAAGTGCTGATTCCGGAACTCAACCTGGGGCAGTTGCGGCTGCTAATTCGCGGTCAATTTCTAGTCGATGCCGTGGGATATAACAAAGTTCAAGGCAAGCCTTTCACGGTCGCGGAATTGGTCCACAAAATCGATTCGATGCTGAAGTAATGTTGAAGTTGCATTGCTAGATCAAACCTACAAAAATCACCAAGAGAATCTCGACATCATGTCCACTGGAACATTGCCCGTCCTCACGCCGCAAGATTTTACGAGCGACCAAGATGTTCGCTGGTGCCCCGGTTGCGGGGATTATTCAATTCTCGCCCAGATGAAGAAAGTACTCCCGACGCTGGGAGTGCCCCCGGAAAAAATGGTGTTCATTTCGGGCATCGGCTGCTCAAGCAGGTTTCCTTATTACGTCAACACCTATGGCATGCACTCCATTCACGGTCGGGCGCCGGCGGTGGCTACCGGTCTGAAAGCCAGCCGGCCGGATCTTTCGGTTTGGGTCATCACTGGCGATGGCGATGGACTTTCGATCGGCGGCAATCATTTGATGCATGCCATTCGGCGGAATCTCGATTTGAACATTGTGCTGTTCAACAATCAGATTTATGGTTTGACCAAAGGTCAGTACTCACCGACGTCGCCACTGGGGAAGGTTACAAAGAGCACGCCCGTCGGATCCGTTGACAATCCAATTCATCCGATTTCGATCGCTTTAGGTTGCGAAGCGACATTCGTCGCGCGTTCGATCGATGTCTATACGAAACACCTGACAGGTATTCTCAAGCGGGCAGCCGAACATAGGGGCACGTCGTTTGTCGAGGTCTATCAAAATTGCAATGTGTTTAACGACGGCGCGTTTGAATGGGCGACAGGCCGTGATACCAAAGCCGACACAGTTGTCGAACTCGAGCACGGCAAACCGCTGATCTTTGGCAAAAACCGCGATAAAGGCATTCGGCTCAACGGGATGCAGCTCGAGGTCGTGGAGCTTGGGAAAGGCGTCCAAGAAGACGATTTGCTGTTCCACGATGAAAAGATGCAGGAGCCGAGCCTGGCATACTTGCTGAGCCGCATGCGACATCCGGAATTCCCGGAGCCGATTGGCATTTTCAGAGCCGTCGATCGCCCGCGCTACGAGGAACGCCTTAACTCACAAATTGAAGATGCCCGTGCAAAGCGCCCCGGCAACCTCGAAACGCTCTTCAACTCCGGCGATACGTGGGAAGTAACCTAGTCAAAGGCCACGTTTGGCGTAGAGCGCCGATCCATCAATAGGGCAATCATCACTCCGAACATCAACAACACACCGCTTGTCGGTTCCGGAACGACGTTGAAAATGGCCATGTCGTTCCCTCCAGTCAAAGTGCTTGTCGCCTGATTGCCGGTCCAGTTCGCTTTATAGGTGATCTGGCCAATGCGTCCGGCCCCCAGAGTTATGAAAGTGCCTTCGCTTATTGCATCGAACGGCTGGATGACGGGAAATATGCCGGAATCGGCACGGGTCAGAATGTAAAACACATCGGTTGGTTGGGGGACAAAGCCATTCAGTAATGTGACACCAAGGTGGGCGAATGACGTGTTGATGGTGCCCGTCGGGCTGGTCATGTTCACTTGATCGTAGAATCCGGCTCCGACGCCCGGAGTATTTCCGCCGAGTTCAACCGCTAGCGTACCGATGCCGCTCAGAGTGAGCGCGCCGTTGATGTTCAGGATGCCTGGGCCGCCGCTGCCTGCCGCGAGTTTGCCAGCCGTTACGCTCACGCTGCTTTTTGCATCCGCTAAGTTGATCGTGCCGTTTCCGCCGAGCGTGGCTGTGCTGACGTTCACGGCATAGCTGCCCGCCGAGGTGTGCGTGCCATTGATCAATAGGGTGCCGTTGGAAATGGTGGTTGTGCCTCGGTAGCTATTTGTGCCGGAAAGTGTCTCAGTGCCAGTTCCCGTCTTCACCAGATTGAAAAGACCGGCATTGGCGTTCGTGATGCTTCCAGCATATGCGGCAGTGGCGTTGTTATTCCCCATGGTGAGCGTCGTCGCGTTATTGCCGGGATCATTGGTGACGACTGCAGTGCTGGAGTTTGAGCTTAGACCGTTAATGGCCAGGCTCGTGGCATTTAGCACGTGCAATTGTCCGTTGCCTTCAAGTACGACATTGCCTTTGCCTGCACCGCTGGGCAGGGCATTGCTCACATCAATTCGCAAGATGCCGCCGGCGCCAATGGTTGTATCGCCGCTATAAGTGCTCGAAGTTTGCGCCAAGCTGACGATTCCCTGGCTGATGCCGACGATGCGCACGCCGCGAGGCCGATCTGATGCCTCTTTGATGCCGCCACGAATAGCGAAGTTCGGATCGAAACTGTTGATCATCGCCGGGAAACTGCTGAGTGTACCGTCGCCCAACTGGATGGGTGCATTGATTTGGTTGCCCGTTCCACTCGGCACGTTGAGGGTGAAAAACTTAGCGACGCCGTCGGGCGAAGTATCAGTGCTTGCCAAAGCCAAACTGATGGTCGATTGACCGCCTGAATCGATGTGAATTGCTTTACCAGCGCCAGGATCAAGCGTTAGTCCGTAAGCCGTTCGATTGGCATCAAGCGTAACGGTGACTGGCGAAGTGAGCGAGGTAGCGATTGACCCGACTGTCGCGTCTTCCTGCGATGTGGGAATGTGGCCAGTATTCCAATTGAGAGTCGAGCCCCAAACGCCGCCGCCGCTAACGTTCCATCCATTCAGCGTGCTGGCCGACGCTGTTTGATTTGATGTCAATCCTAATAACAGGTAGGCAAGCACGCAGCAGCCAGAGAAAGCGCGGGCCTCAGATCGCGTGAATGCAAATATCATCGAGCACCCTCCGCTAATCGTGAAATAAATCAATGTCGGCGCACGGAAATCGGTAGCCCAATAACATAATGAAGAGCGACGAGACCCGCTGCTTTTCCCAGCCCACTGTGCCGTGCCCCCAAACTAAGCGAAGTGCGACGAAACCACCAGCGAGCTATTATTAGACGCTGACTCCGGCGCGCTCGTTGGCGCAGATTTCTGAAATTGTCTACCAACACTTTTAAAGTTTCCGTCGTCCAACTGTGTAGCTGCTGGGAAAAAGCTGGTGACCAAAAGGTCGGACAACGCGCTCATTAAGCGCATCCTCGCGGGCAACCACGAGGCGTGCGTGGAACTTGTTCGGCTTTACCATGCGCCGATTTATCGACTGCTTGTGCACCTGTGCCGCGATGCGCACCTGGCAGAAGATCTGACACAGGAAACTTTCGTCGCCGCCTGGGCGGCGTGCAGCAAATTCAAGGGATCGAGTTCGCTTAGCACATGGCTGCACAGCATTGCCTACCGCAAATTCATCGATATGCATCGGCGGGGCACAAGGAACGTCGCGACTGGACCGGATGGCGGACTCGAGCACGTGAAATCAGGCGATCCGGCTCCGTATGAGGCAGCTTTCGCCAACGATCAAAGCCGGCGTTTGTACCGGGCCCTTGAGAATCTGAAGCCGGCCGAGCGGGATGTTGTTGTTTTGCATTACCTGCAAGGCCTAAGTTATGAAGAAATGGCCAGCGTGCTACAGCGGCCCAGCGGAACGGTGAAGTGGCGAACGCGAGAGGCGCTGGAAAACTTGCGGATTGCACTGGAGGGTAAGATCGAACAATGATCGGCGGCGAACCTTCATCCTCTGGATCCAGCCCGAAGCAACCCAGTCTGGAGTTGCTGGAGCAGCAACTACGCGCTCTGCCGCCGCCGCCAATGCCCGATGCCTTGCCTGCAAGGTTGATTGCGGCAATCCCGCCATTAAAAGCCGCGACCTCGGCAGCCACAGGGGTTGCGAAGGGATGGCTGTTGGCTTCCGGCGCCGCGGTCGCAGGCGTTGTGGCGACTGTAGTCTTACTCGCTTGGCTGATTCATGCGAACCCCGTCGCGCCCAACGGCGCGGGCAAAAACGGCAACGTGCCTGCAGCACCGCAAACAACATCGCCTGCATTCCAAACAGCGCCGGCAGCGGCCAGCGTCATCCGCCAATATGAACATGCCGTGAGCGTTGATCCTTACAATGCGGAAGCATGGTTTGATTTGGCGAAAGCCCAGGCGGATGCACATCGGTTGGATGACGCCATCTCAGCGGCAGAGGAGGCGCTCGACGTGGCCCGATCGCGCAATAATGCCGGCCTGGCGAAGGCGATTGAAGCATGGTTGCAGACGCACCGCGAAATGGGAGCAAGACTGACGCCTCACTAACTCATTTCGCTTGCAATAGGCGCACGTCGACTGCAGAATCAAAGACGCCATGAGCTCCTCCCATCTTCACTGCGGCGCATCAGGTGCGGTTCGGCCGTCGGCTTGCAATCGGCTCGCGTTCTCATTGGTGGAGCTATTGGTCGTTATCGCGGTTATCGGAATTCTTACCGCACTACTGCTGCCAGCGGTTCAATCGGCCCGCGAAGCGGCGCGGCTGCTTGAGTGTCAGAACCATTTAAAGCAAATTGGGCTCGCGTGTCATAGCCATAACAGTGCGCATGGTTTTTTCCCGACAGGCGGGTGGGGACCACGCTGGGCCGGAGATCCCGATCAAGGCTTCGACAGGCGGCAGCCGGGTGGATGGGCTTATAACATTTTGCCGTTCATGGAGGAACGTTCGCTTCACGACATCGGCAAAGGCTTGCCGTACGGCAGCGCGACCGACAAGCGGGACGCGCTGGCCGATGCGGCGCAATCGGCGGTTTCCATTTTCTTATGCCCTTCACGACGCGGGCAGACAGCGCTATTTGTTTTCACTCAACAATCGGCCTCATACGCCAACATTAATTTGCGAAGTACGCAGAATGTATCGCGTGGCGACTATTGCGCAAACGCAGGGGATCAGATCTTTAACGGGGAACTGGCCACGCCGCAAGGCGTTGGTCAAATGAATGACGTGAAATTTGCATTTGATCGAACAGATGATCCAATGTCCCGCGGTTATTCTACGGGCATCTCTTACTATCAAAGTGCTATTTCTAATCGCCAAATAACCGACGGTCTCTCGCGAAAATATCTTGTGGGCGAAAAGTTCTTGTATCAAGATCGGTATTTTTCAGGCGACGATCCGGGCGATAACGGCTGGCACTGGAGTGGCTGGGACAACGATCTTTTCCGCACCGCCGGTATTAATTATCGAGGCAAACCGGCACCCACGCCGCTCACTCCCTCGCCAATTCCGCCGCAGCACGATATGCCGTCGGCGAGTGCCGACACCACTACTCAGTTGTATGAAGACAATATGTGGGGCAGCGCGCATCAGACCGGCTTTAACATGGTCTACTGCGATGGCTCTGTGCACCTGTTGCCATTGGGCGTTGACTTGCTGGTACACCGCCGGTTCCACAATCGAGCATCCGGTTTTGAGTGACCGGCAATGTGGCAGATAGGCAGATCCGGGGCCGCAATTGCAGCTTACTGCCGCAGGCCGTCTTCAAGCAATTCCGCTACTAGATTTTGCATTTCCAAGGCCGACATGGAGAGCCAGTGCAGCCACAGAGTGTGATATGTCAGCGAGGTATCGAACGCCTCAACGGGAAAGCAAGCGAGGATCGAGCTTGCAATGCGGCTGTTGAGATCCGGATTCGCTGAGCAATCCGATAGTGGTTCTTTATACGACGCTCGCATCGAAGAATGAATCAGCGACCATTTTTGGCAGTGAAGCGATGCAGGCTGTTCGCGTGTTAAATCGTCGGCAAAATCGGCGACGCAGTCCGCTTCATGCACAAATGCCATCGTACGCTCTGGCGCACCCAGGTGACCAAGCAACAGATCGGTCCAGCGTTCCGTCGAACGACTGAGTCGCTGAAGTGCTTGGCGTTCGGTTGGTGAAAATACACCGTCGTCGGCCAAAATTCGCAACAAGCAGTTCGATATCTCCAGATGTCGCCCCAGCACATTTATTGCGACTGGTTGATACTCGGGTGATCCGCATGCCGCGTCATAAATTGTCAACGCTGCCGCCCACACTCGAGCGAGCATCTCGCCGATAATGATTTCCTCGGCTATCGCGAGAATGATGTTGCGAAAACGACAAATGTTGAGCATCGATGGCCGTCGGGCAAGTTGCAATACGCGTGCCCAGCGATCGATGCGGCAGCGCGAGGCGGTCCAATACTGTGTGAGCGCGCGTGTAGAAATGCCATTCGCTGGGCTCAGCAGCGCGTCCTTTTCCGTTACAACGAAAGCGGACAGCTCAACAGATTCGCGGATGTGCATGTGGATAACGTTTTCCACGAACAAAATCGAAGGGAGCGGACCTGCTTAGTTGCCGCGGCGACGGAAGAGCCCTGGGGGAAGAAGGCTCTTCTCGTCGCGTGCGGCAAAGCGGATCGGGGGAGAACCGCGGAGAGATGCTCAGGGAGAATTGCAAGCCGAATGCCAACAACGTCGCGGTCAGCCGTCGATTCTTGGCTGACCTGTAGAGAAGTGTCGCTGCAACAATCACTTGCAGCAAATCCAGGCAAGGTTTACTAGCCCCCAATGCAGGGTTAGTCGATGTTGCGAGCGTGCAACATCAGCGGACTGCGTGTTGAAACCCTACGTCATTTACCGGTGGTAACCGGCGTTAACAATCACGGCATCGTTTTCGTTTGCGCCGGAGCAACCTGGCCCATATCGTTCAGAAAGATATTGTCGCCGCCAGCGGTAACTGCACTAGGAAGGTGAGCGACGCTGCCGTCTTCAAACACGACGTTCTGTCCGCGGCCGCCATGGTTAGGGCTGTTGGCTGCGTGTTCACCCGGCAAATCCGACGCAATCACGAAGCCATGACGATGCTGCATTCGCTGCCGCTGGTACGTTTTGCCATCATCAGTAGTATAGCCGAGCGTTTCGCCATAACTGCCGCTTAGCTTGTCGAGGACTGCCGCGAACTCTGCCGGACTTAGCCGGTTCTTCAATTCTTTCAGTTCCGCAGGCTTCAGCACGCGAAACTGCCGGTCATCGGCCAACTTCGACGAGGGGCAAATTAGCGACCGATCGGCATTGGTCAAATAGCCATCGCCGACGAGCTGCGGCGCCCACGAACCGGCAGGATCGCCGGGTTCAGCAATCGGATAATATCCGCCGTTCCGATCGCTATACGAAGCGGTCGCATATCCGATGTCTTTCAAATTATTCTGGCAAGCGAGTAGCCGCGCGTGAGCACTGCTTTGATAGATCGCCGGCACTAAAAGCACCGCGACTGCGACTGCAATGGCGCCGGCGACTGAAAGATCAAGCCACGACCAACGCCGGCGATTTACAGTGCCGCCAATCGTGCCGGCGGGAGAAAGTGCGACGGGCATGATTTCCGTTCGCGAATAAACATACTGGCAACATCGCTGCGCAAGCCCGACTGGCGCGTCGTGGTGACCTTGGTCAACCGCCAACGGTTCCAAACTCCGCTGCAGTAGTTGAACGTCCTGCCGCAAGCCTCCGTCCCGGGCCAACTGTTTCTCAATCACCTTGTGCTCATCAGCCTCAACGGCATTCAGCAGATATCCCACTAAATGCTCACGCAACGGATTACTCATGATCTGTCGGATGGGTTTGAGTCCAAGCTTCGTTTAATTTCAACAGAGCTGCATGCATGCGGCTCTTTACAGTTCCCACGGGAATTTCCAGCACATCGGCGGCTTCTCGATATTTCAATCCCTGGTAGTAAACTAATAACACCGCTTGGCGTAGTGCCTCGGGTAAATCGTTCACCGCTTTTTGAATCCATTTTCGGCGTTCTTCCGCATCCAGGTTCGTGGCGGCGCCTGGCTCTTTGCTGGTCAACAGTTCAATCAAAGAACCGACATCATCGCGAGCGGTTTCTGTCGAGCCGCGGCGATCCAAACTAACCATCTTATGGCGCTTGTTACGCCTCTGGGCATCGATCGCCTGATTGGTGGCAATCGTGTAGAGCCACGGCCGAACTTTGCGTCCTTCTTCGAACTGCTCCGCCTTCAGGTGCAATTGAAGAAACGTCGCTTGGAACACGTCTTCGGCCAGCGTGGCGTCTGCTAAGTAGCGGCGCAAGTAGCTATAGAGTTCGCGTTCGTAGCGATGAACCAATTCCTCAAATGCGCGCCTTTCATGATGCAGGCGGTAATCGAGCAGCAATTCCTCATCGGTCTGCTGCGACCATGCCTGAGCCGGAGCGCCCGATTCGCTTTGTCCGCGAGTGGCACTACTCATTTCTATACGGGCCGATTTTGCAAGAGTTCGGGACCGAGAGGAGCCTGAACCCAAACTCGCGAAGACTCCCAGCTTCGGCGTTAACGCGTGAGCATTATACATGGCATTTACCTTGTGTCCGACCGGCAGGCAAAGCGTTACGAGATAAGGAAATGACGAGAATAACGGTGCTTTGCGTTGGCCTAGTCTGAAGATTGCGACCAGAAGAGTCGCAACCGGTGTGCCTGTCAGGCGTTCGAGCTTCGGCTGCTGCCAATCTCGCAACTCGATTAGCGTTGCAAGTGCTGGCAACTGAATGCTTTAAGTCGCCATGCTACGCGGAAACTAGCTAGGAGGCCGGCTCCGGATTCGGCAAGTAGAGCGACCCCAGAAGTCCGAAATTGCCAAATCGGCAGTCTCGAAATGAGATGCACTTTCCCAATTTGTGTGGTGCATTTTCGGATGACCGAGTGAGGGTCGCCCTAAAACCGCCGGCCCTAAAAGCTGTACTCGGCGCCCAACGTGATTCCTTGCAGCACCAGGTCGGATGGATGGAAGTTGAACGCCGGACGCAGCGGACCAGTAACTGGCGGAGTGACCGGTGGGATCAGCTGCGGATTGATCGTGGTATCGATCTGATCTGCCGCCCGGCCAATCTGGCTGAAGTACATGAACGTGTAGCCGGCCAAGAGAGTCAATCGTTCCGTGGGGCGATACCCGATCCGGAAATTGATTTGCGGAATGGCGACAAATGCGTTGTGTTCGTGCCGACCAATGTTGCTGTCCAGGGCCAATAGTCCGCCTCGATTGAACGCAGTCGTCTGCCCAGGAAAACTGACCACGGTGCTGCCATTGATCCACACAATAGAATCCATATCGCCGAGCGCGACTTTCGCGGTCGTTTCAGTCATCCAGCGCCCTTTGTAGCGCTGGCGGATGATGCCGAACTCGCCGCCATAGAAATTGTTCTGGGTAACGAAGCTGTCGCTAATATCAAACTGCGTGCCAATAGGAACGCCACTCGTCGGATCGATTGATGTGAGCCCCTCCCGAATGCCCAAGTTGTCGGCGAAGTTGTAATAGCGGAAGCCATACACAAAATCCGTGCGGCAGCAATTCTCGCCGTTCCAGCAGCAGTCGTCGCACCATTTGCTTTTGTCACAGCAATCGCAGCAGCAGCACAAATTGCAACGCCCCAAGACACCGGCGCCTTGCAGTGAATTGTGATTGTCGATGCTGATGTTGCCCACAACGATGCCCGGCACCGCGATCAGTTCTTCCGCCGGCAAGCCGGTAGTGGCATCAGTAAACGGACGCGTGAGAATTGGGTCGCCATCGCTGCTGGCGAAGAACGGCGATGATTGGCGACCGACGAAAAAGTAATCGCCTTGAATGCCATGAGTATGGCAGCAATCGAGCCACATGCCGCCTTGAACCCAATCGCCGCTGCGGTAATCGTTATTGTAAGTCGTATTGCCGTAGAGTGTGACATTTCCCGGCAGCGAGCCGGTGGTGCTGCTGTTAACCAGCGCCGGTGTCAGGCCGCCTTGTGCCCACCAGCCGACGTACTCATCGCGGAACCAGACATTCCCTTGCGGACCGCATTTGCAGCAATTTCCAAAGCAGCTTTCGCATTCGTTGCATTGGCCGCACGAGTTGCATGTGCCCGAGGCGCAGCCGGCTCCCGATTTATTGATGCCGCATTCGGCGACTGCACAGGGTGCGGTGAGTGTCGAGTATGGTGGATTTTCAACCACCGCACCAACGGTTCGCTGGGCGGGAGCCATTGAGGACGAGGAAGCCGCGGATGGCGGTTGGGCCGCAATGGAACTGGAGTTTCCTGCATTGGATGAAGTGGACGGCGCCGATCGCGAAGCCGTGCGAACGGATGGTCCGACCTGGCCGGCCGGCCTGCCTGCTGTCGCCGGCGGAAGCGGCCTGGATGTCGCCGCTTGCACGACGGGTTCAGTTGCCGAAGTCGGAACCGCCTGCAATGGCGCGGCCTCGACGACTGGCTGCAATGCTGCTGTTTGCACGACTGCTGGCGATCCCGCTGGCGGTATAACTTGCGGAGTCGTCGCAGCCTGGGCGGTTGCCTTGGCAGCGGCCAACTCGGCCGATTTGCCCGGTTCCATATGCGGGGCTGCTTGTTTAGCAAGCGCCGGATTATCTGCAGAGAGCGTCAGCGTGCAGGGTATGGCGGTTTGCGAGGTCAATTGCGATACGGCGGCCTGGTCAATCGGCCCGTACAGGATCGCCATTGCAGCCGCCTTATCGACTTGCACGGCGACCGCATGATCTCCACCGCGATCGACGCTAGCACGATTGCCGCTGCTATCGGCGTCAGCCGCGAACATGGCACCGGCGAATGCCAAATACATCCCGGCGAGTAAAGTCTTTGTGATCGAACTAGCGCTCATAACCGCTGCCCTCGCATCGATTGTTGTATTGCGGAAACGCGGAACGATCGGCATTGCGGCAAAAACCGGCACTGCGAAACAATCCGGCACGATCGCAATAATTGGTTCGACCTGTCCCCGCCGGTGGATTGCAGAAATTGAGATTATGCGGTTCAACCGGTACAGGCCGCAGACTTTCTCAGCGGAGCGTGTGAAGATGCGCATGAGTTTGCGGATTACGCTCATTTTGCCACCTTGCTATCGGTCGTTTGTTGCTCAGGCAGCTTGCCAGAATCGCTCGTTCTAGTGACGCGGAAGCGAGGGAGTTTCAGCGTGGGAGCTTCGAAGGCCGATTCATCGAGTCCGCGGCGATAGACGGAAAGGATATCGCTGCGGGTCACAATGCCGACCACTCGCGGTGGCTTGGCGATCGACAGTACCGGCAAACGTCCGATGCCGTGGCGGACCATATGATCGGTTGCCTGGCGGACACTGCAATCTTCATAGACAAATCGCGGAAGGCGAGTAACAACTTCGGCCACCGTTTTGGCGGCATCGGCGCGTGGGCCGAACAAATCGCGCCGTGTGAGGACGCCAGTCAGGTTTCCCTGCAGATCGACAATCGGAAAGCCCTGGTGATTTGCATCAGGCCCGTCGATCGCGAGCCACTGCCGGACTTCGCTCACGGTTTGCGTGGCCAGCAGCGTTACCACCGGCTTCGAGGCAACTTCGCCGACCGTAACTTGCGCTAGCGGATCGGCGGCGTAATCGTGCGGGGTGGCAACGCCGCGGCGGGCAATCTTTTCGGTCATGATGGAGTGCTTCATGACGAGCATCGACACCAAATAACTTGCCGCACAACCGCCCAGCAGCGGCAAAAGGCTCAACGGCTGCAGCGTTGTTTCGAATGCGAAGACAACCGATGCCAATCAGCGCCCGCGATGCCCCGGCAAACATCGCCGCCATGCCCACGAGTGCTGCAACACGCACGTCGATGTGCGCCGCAGGCAGCGCCGTAGCGGCGATCGCGCCGATGACGTGCCCCATGCCGCCGCCAATCGTAAACAGCGGCGCGAGCGTTCCGCCCGAAGTTCCGCTGCTGAGCGATACCGACCAGGAAATAAATTTCATCACGAATAGCACGGCAATAAACTGCGTCGTCCAGCTATTGGAGATGATCGCCGTGATGTTGTCGTAACCCACGCCGAGCGTGCGCGGCGTAAAATATCCGACCACACCGACCACCAGTGCACCTAGTGTCGGCCACCACATCCAATGAATTGGCAATCGCTCGAATGCATCTTCCAAGGCGTACACCATGCGTGTCACGGCCGCGGCCGCCACGCCCATCACCGCGCCAAGCAGAACGTAAAACGCGAGTGCGGCCATGCCGGCCGAGTCGATGTTCGGCATCGGAAACACGGGGTTGGCGTTGCCTTCGATCAACAATCGCATGCCCGCGGCTGCGGCGCTGCCCAGCGCCACCGGGATGATCGATCGCGGTCGAAACTCGAACAGCAGCAGCTCGATGGCCAGTAGCACGGCCGACACTGGACTACCGAATGTCGCCGCCATGCCGGCTGCCGCTCCCGCCGCCAACAGCGTCTTGCGCTCGCTCGGCGTTGTGTGCATCACCTGGCCGATGAGTGACCCCAGCGCTCCGCCGGTCGCGATGATTGGTCCTTCTGCACCAAAGGGCCCGCCCGTGCCGATCGAAATCGCCGCCGAAAGCGGCTTCAAAAACGTCAGCCGGGCTGGAATGCGGCTGCGGTTGGTGAGCACCTGTTCCATCGCCTCGGGAATGCCGTGCCCGCGAATGGCCTTCGAACCGAATCGCGCCATCAGCCCGACGATTAGCCCGCCCACCATTGGCACTACAATCGCCCACGTTCCTAAGTGATTGTCCGCCGGACTGACAAATTCGAGCGACAGCCTGCCATAGAACGAAATGTTGGTCACCAGGGCGATGAGGCTCACAAGCACTTTGGCGACCACCGCGGCTACCAGGCCAAGCCCGATCGCCAGGCCGCACATCCAAACGATGCGTCGGTCGATGACCGGCGCTTCGACCGGAGCCTGTGAAGCGTCGATCACGAAATCGAGCGACGGTGATATCGTTAAACCGTCAGCCGACGCAGAGTGCCGCTCATCACTTTCCATCGCGTTCCCTCCTTTGTTCCCCGAAAACCAATATCCGGGGGTCTTTTCTCTGCGCCAACCCCGCACTCAGTCGACCCTTGCAAGTGCATACACCTTGGCTAAGATCATTTCCATTGTTGTCAGGTCGCGCAACCGGATTCACCCCCACGTTCAGGAGACCGCTATGCAAACGCTGAACCGCTTCGTCTGTCTCATTGCATTTTTCGCGCTCTTGACCGCCGCGGTGGCGCGCGCGGAAATCACGCATCGCTACAGCTTCAAAGACGGCAAGGCCGACGATTCGGTCGGCAAAGTGAATGGCAAGCTGCAGGGCAAAGCGAAAGTTGCCGGCGATAAACTCGTGCTCGACAACACCGGAAAAACCAGCGAAGATACAACGCTCTCCTATCTCAGCTTCAGCGAGCGAATTTTGCCCAAGTCGGGCAGCAGCACGATCGAAGTTTGGTTCACTGCCACGAGCGACGGCGCCTATTCGCGCGTGTTCGATTTCGGGCAGCGTGGCCAAGGTTATGTGTTTCTGACGCCCGATGAAGGCAGCGAACTGGCGCGCACGGCCATTTCCAGCAACGATTTCGGCGATGAGACAACCCTGCGTTCCGACGAACACTTGAATAATGGCAAGCCGCACATGGTCGCGCTCGTGATCGATGCCAAGAGCAAATCGCTGAAGCTGTTCGTCGATGGCAAGCCCAACGGCGGCGCGGAGCCGCTCGAAGATCACACGCTGGAAAACGTCAAAGGGAACAACCACTGGCTGGGCCGATCGATCTTCGATACCGACGCGGGCTTTACTGGCTCGATCGACGAACTGCGGATCTTCGATACGGCTTTGACTGCCGCCGAAGTTGCCGCTCACTACAAGGCGGGTCCGGATGCGCTGGAATCCGAAAAGAAGTGACGCACGGCGAATCGCTTCGTCGCGCTGGAAAGTCATTTTCGTATTGCTTTCTTCGGAGCGCTGACGGTGAGGCGGCGACTGGTTCGCGCTTACCCATGGACCTCGCTCCGCTGTTTCACTCGCGGTATTCAGAAAACCTCGAGAAAACCCGCTCGGCGCGAAAACCGGTGAAGCGCCGGCCGATTTCCCGCGCGTTTTCTTCGCGAAAAATGCGCCTCGCCGCCCCTCGATCTCCAAAAACGTGTTTCGGAGTGAAATAACGCCGGCGCGCTTTTCGCGCTGTGTAGTCGTTTTTTCAAATTCCGCGCCGAGTAATTTCACAGTAATTTCACACTTTGCCTTTGGGGCTCCAAATCGCCCGAAAATTCTCGCTCGATTTGAGTGGGTTTTTTCGCACATTGCGGGGAACTCAGGTGTCTGAGTGTCTAAGGGTCTAGGTGTCTGGTTCCCTCTCCCTCGACGGGAGAGGGTTAGGGTGAGGGTGTCGGATGGCGTCTTGCTGTGTGCCCCAACCGGGCAACCTCTGCCAGCCCAGGGCCAGCGCAACGTCGCCCTGGGTAAACGATGCAAATGAGATCCTGAGGCCCCAACGGGGCGAAATTGCTGCCTGCCCATAACAAACCACCGAATTACTTTGCCCCGTTGGGGCCCTCCCAAAACAGAAAGTCGCACAGCTCCATTGAGTATATTATTGTACACGTGATCGTTTGTCAAGATTCTTTTTGAGCCACTCAAAAAAGATTTTTTTGCGACGTATTATTTGAGCCGGCAATGACCTTGTTACAATGCCGTGCATGGCCCAGTTTTCGCTCAAACAGCTGTTTATCGCAGTCACGCTCACCGCGATCGGTTTTTGGCTGTTGGTGACCGGCTGCACGGGCTCGACAGTGCGCATCAATGCCCTTTGCCTTTTAGGCGGAACGTGTATCGGCACAGGAATCGGCAGCCTGTTTAAACGCTCGATGCACGGCGCTATCGCCGGCGCGTTCGGCGGAATGGTCGTCCGGCTGGCCCTCGATATGATCCGGCTGCTGAACAAATAAGCAACGGAATCACTTCGATAGCATTTCGCGCGTTCGCAGAGTAGACACTTTGGTGGGCTCGTTGCCGTCGCGAGTGAACAGGGCATTTAGATCGTTCACATCGACCGATTCCGGGATGACCTGGACGTGTCCATCGCAGAATGAGGCCAGAAACGCCCCGTTCACGAGCCCCACCAGCCCGCTAATCGGATTCTTAGCATCCGGTTCGAAATCGTCCGGCTTGGTCCAAATCACTGCTTTGTCGTCGCTGGCTTCCACGACCAGGATGGTTTTGGCTGTGCCATCGATAATCGAGGCCAACGGCGTGGCTTTGCGGCCTGGAAATGGCGAGTGCTCATGGCGAACAGTGAGAAATGGCGTCTTGAATTCGGCGGCTGCTTTGCTGCCGGTGACTTTGTAGACAGCTGGCATCTTTTCAATCAGTTTCTTGTTGTTCTCGCTGTCCCACGGTTCATCGAAATGAAACTGCGACGCAAGCTCTGCCTGCCCTAAGAATGGTAATAGCGCGACGCGCCAACTTAAAAGCGGCTTGCCTTGCGGATCGGCGGCATAGGCCGCAGGAAGCGTTAAGCTGGATTCTTCGAATTTCAGCATCGCCACGCTGATTAGCTGGAGCTGGTGCACGGCCGCCTGCGGTTGCGCATTTGCCGCGCGGATGGCCTGAATGGGGATCGCGGCGCGGAAAACTGGGGCAGGCGGAACAACGATGCCGGGAAGAGGAACGACAGGCGCTGCGCGATCAAGCATCGCCTGAACCTGCACCGCTGCCGCTGCGGCCACTGGCGGCGCGACGGGTGCATCTGCCGCAGCGCCATAGTCGACTGGTTGAACCGCATGGCCGTCGTTTCGAGAAAACAGCAGGCGCAAGGTTTCTTTGTTGATTGTTTTCGGAATGAAATGAACCGCCCCATCGCAGAAAGCGCTCAAAAATCCATCTGCGTGCAGTCCGATCAGTCCGGCGGCAGGGTTGTCGCCGTCGAGCTCATCGTCGTCCGGTTTCGTCCAAACCACTGCTTTTTCGTCGGCTGCCTCCAGAATGCAAATGGTGCGCGAGGTGCCATCGGGAATGTCTTTAAGCCGGATTGGCTTGTCGCCAGGAAACACGGTGTCTTTGCCGCGCGGCGTTAAATAAACGGTTTTGAAGTCGGCAGCGGCTTTCGATCTCGGCGCTTTGAAGACGGCCGGCATCTTTTCGATTAGCTGTTTGTTGTTTTCGCTATCCCAGGGCTCGTCGAATTTGAATTGCCGATACAGCGCGACCTCATCGAGATAGGGCAACAGTTGTACGCGCCAACTCAGTAGCGGCGTTCCGTCGCCACCGGGCTTCGTGTTGTAGGCCGGCGGAAACGATTTACGGGCGTCCAAATAGTTGTGCATAGCCAGCATCAATTGCTTGAGGTTCTTCTCCGATTGGGTTCTGCCATCCTCTTTCTTTAAGTCTGCGACTGCGGCCTGCTCACCATCGCCCGTCATCGCCACGCAGAATGGAGCGGCGGGAGTTTCTGACTTTTTGGACGAAAAATCGATGGTCGTAATTTTTTTGTCGGGCCAGGGGTTGGTCCATGTCGTTTCATACAGGCGAATCCGCGAGCCGTTGTCTTTGGAATAGCCATTTTCGCCACTCCACACGGTGACGCTTCGTCCCGGCTCTTTATCGCCGTTCACGTAGAACCAATCGCGCACTTCTTCTCCGTACACGATGGGAATGACAATGGCCGATTGATCGTCGAAGTTCACGCGATACTCGCCGATGAGCGTGCCATCTTTGACGTACCAGGCATTGTCTGGCTGAATGGGTCCGCCGCCGCAATGCGTGGCCTGCAAGATGTGCAGCTTCGTGAACTTGCGGTCGACTTTGATGCCGTCAATTTTCTCGGGCATTGTTTTCTTCACCACGGTGCTGCCGAGTTGCAACAGCCCCTCGCCGATTTGAAATTTGCAATCGCCGAGAATTTGCTCGCCGCGCGGAAGATCGCGCAAGTTGTTGTTCTCGTGTCCGGTTCCAAAACCTTCATTCAGTTTTTGATTGGCATAAGGCTGCAAATCGATGAACGTCACCGGCCCGACGGCGTAGAGTGCCGAGTTCATGCCCAGCAAGCAGGTGATCATGACAGCGATTGAAAGCGAATTCATCGACTGCCTCTCATGGAATGGAGCGGCGAGGTTTACGGAGAAAAGTGTGCGCGGCAAGTTTAACACAATCGACCACGAAATGCGCGGCATGCTCGGCAATTCACGTCGGCTGATTGGAGCTCCCATCAAAGAGCGCCGACCGAAAGCCCATCTGCGATCGCGTCTCCATTCGGTGTGAAAGCTTGTGCGGCGGAGTAACACTTCTCTGCGCTTTGCGCTCAGCTTGGGGATGGGGCCGGTCTGTTTGCTGGCTCTGCAATCATCCTTCAGGGAGAAAGCAAGAGTCGCCGACATCTAGACATTCGATCGTCCGTTGCGGATCATCGGCGTCGGGAGACGCCTCCTACAATAGATTGACCCGGTATCAGTTCATCCGTGTTGGGAGACACTTCCTACTTCGCCATTCCCTCGGTCGGCAGTTGGTAGCAGGCGATTTCTTCCCCGTTGCGCACATAAAGTTGGCCGTGGGCAATGGCGGGATGGTTCCAGGTTTTGCCTTCGATGGCTTGGAAGCGACCGAGTTCTTCCAGTTGTTTTGGGTTAGCAGCCACTAAAATTGCCTCGCCGGTTTCCGACGTGACCACGAGCAAGCCTTGATCGGCGACAAGCAAAACCTGGCCGTGCCCATAGCGGCCCGATTTCCAGCGGCGCTTGCCGGCGGCGGCATCGAGGCAGCACAGCACGCCATCGTCGAAGCCGTAGATGCTGCCGTCGTGAATGACGTAATCGTTCAGCGATGGCTTGAGCGCTTTGGAATCCCAATATTGCGCAGCCTTCCACTGCGCCGGCATCGTAGGAAACTTTCACCAGCTGCACGCCCTCCTCTGCCTGAGCGAGCAGTTCGTCGTCGCCGACAGGCTGCGGCTGAGTGATGGGAACAAACATTTTGGCCGTAGTTGGCAGATCCCAGAGCTGTTTGCCGTCGGCAGGATTTAGCGATTTCAGGCCGGCGCTTGTGTGCATTAAAAGTTGCGTTTCGCCGTGCATCTTCGCCAGTTGCGGCGAGCTGTAGCCGTCGTTGCCGGCCGGCGCAATCCATTTTTGCTCGCCGCTATTGGCTCGGTAGGCGATTACATTTTTATCGTGCTCGCCACCAGCGAAGACAATGACTTCATCGCCTACAACAAGTGGCGAATTCGAGTAGCCCCATTGCCGCAGTCCGAAACTGCCAGGCGCCACAACGGCATCGCCATCGACGGCAATATCGCGCGACCAGATCAAATCGCCGGTGGCTGCGTTCAGGCAGT
This sequence comes from Pirellulales bacterium, assembly GCA_963773875.1. Classification (GTDB taxonomy): domain Bacteria; phylum Planctomycetota; class Planctomycetia; order Pirellulales; family JADZDJ01; genus CAVTYH01. Next base: position 260,850 of record CAVZCV010000019.1, on the reverse strand, counting down.
TCAGCTTGCCCGTGGCGCCAAGGGCGTAAATATTTCCGCCGGCGAATGTGGGCGTGCCGCGCGGACCTGCTTGCGAGAGCGGCTCTTCGAAGCGTGTGGCATCGGTGTGGGCCCATTTTTCATCGCCGGTGGCAGCGTCGTAGCAGACGACTGCTTCATTTTCGCCGCGCTGCTCCTGTGTAAAGAGCCGCCCATCGACGACAATCATGCTCGACCAACCGGGTCCCAGCCGATGACGCCAAACTTGTTTCGGCGGCGATGTTTTCCAATCGGTCGCTAATTGCAGGTCGGTTGCCTGACTATCGCGCTTCGCTCCGCGAAATTCCGGCCAATCGCCGGGTTGGAGTTCGAGGGATTTTGCCTGCGGGGCGCTGTCGGCAGTCGTCGTCTTGCGGGCAGCCAGAAACTGCTCTTCGGCGGTTGGGGACCACCGCCACGCGAAAGCGGAATGCTGCCCGCCATCGAGCCCTTCCCAGCGCACGAGATCGAAAAAACCGAATGTAAGCAGAATGATTGCGACCAGTCCGATGCGCTTCGTGGCCGGCGAATGATCGGTGAGCCAGCGATCGGTGACGACGAGCCAGGCGGTCCACAGAGTCAACGCGAATGGAAAACCGGAGAGCAAGGCTCCAAACGGTCCCATCGAACCGAGCGTTTTCTTATCGGCCAGCAGCCCGGCAACCATGGCGCCAACGATGAACGCAGCCAATGCGAGCAATCGATCTTGCCACTTTGCGCGGCTGAATGCGAGCCACCACACGAGGAAACTGAGCACGACGATGCCGTAAAACGAGAAACGAATCATGAAGCGGTTGCCCATCGACATTTCGACATAGTCGGAGCCGAAGTGGAAGACCCAAAAGACAATGACCAGCAGCACAGCGGGCCACAAACGAAGTTTTCGCGCAGGCGATGCGGAATTTCCACCCGAGCCGGCAGCGGCCGATTTTTGTGCACTGCGTTCCGCTGGCAAATTCGTTTCAATTGTTTTCACTGGCAACCTCTGCTGGTGGGCAACCACGTTTTGTGCTAATCGCCGGCGCGGTACCACTTGACCGCTGAGCCTGGGGGCGATTTATTAAATGCTCCGCCGGCGATGATGCTGATTTCAGCGCGCCGGCAAAAGATCAATCTACGCTTTGAAGGTGACTTGTGACAATCGTACGTGTCGGAACGACCCAGAGTTACGCAGAAGGTTGGATGAGTGCGTTTGCCAAAGGCGGCAAAAAAACAGCGACATCTGCGGTCAGCAAATCGCCGAAAGCTCGCGCGAAGAGCGCCAAGAAAAAGGGCAAAAAGGCTAAACGCTAAGCCTACATCAAACTGCCCGATTGCGGGTCGATGCCGACTCCGTGCGTAATTTCCACGAGCGTATCCATGACGCTGAGGAGCGCGCTGGGATCGAGCATATCGCCTTCTTCCTCGTTGCCGCTCTCGGCGTCGAGCTGCTCGAAATGCAAAACATCGAGCTTGGCATTGCAACGGCCAAGCTTTTCGAATTTCGGCCGATCGGCGGCATCCAGCCCGCCTTTGAGCTCCTGCTGCAACTCGCTGACTTGTTCGGCGACTTCATCGCCCGATTCGTAGCTGATATCCATCGCGGCGTAATCTTGCGGCGAGCGAATGGTGATGGAATCGAACCGGCCATCGTCATCGGCTTCGCCGTTACTGAGCACAAACCGCGGATTGAGTTTCGCCAGCCGCGTCTTCACTTGTTCGAGCGAGGGGCGGTGCGCGGCATCGAACATCACGAAGTAGGTTTCACGCCATTTGTAATCGTTGTTTTCAAATGTAGACATGTCACGTCGTCCATTCACACGCGGTTAGCCGCCGGCGAGATTCCCGAGCCGATCGTTCATTCTATCAGTTCACTCCGTCCTCGCCTTCCCATTCATCGTCTTCATCGGCCACTCCGCCTTGCCAGGTTTCAAGGGCCGTGAGCACTGTATCGCGTTCCTCTCGGCTGGCCCAAACCGATTCGCCCTGCTCCAGGCGAATTTCGTAATTGCCTTCCTGCGTGCAATCTTCATGGCCACAAAAGTGCGGCACTGCGGCGACCCACAGAATACGGTACAGCGGAATGTGTTTGTCGTCTACAACGCAGAAGATAGACATTGTCGTTCAGTAACCGATTCCGAAAACCCGGTGACAAAATGGTGTTCGATTAACCAGAAATCGTTCCTCAATTCTACTGCGATCCAAGTTCCGCTGCTCGCCGCGTGGCTGCTTCGACTGCCGAAATGAATGCCCCGCGGACCGCGGCGCTTTCCAAAACGTGCAATCCCGCAATCGTGGTGCCACCAGGGCTCGTTACACGATCTTTCAATGCGCCGGGATGATCGCCGGTTTGCAAAACCATTTCGCCGGCGCCTTTTACGGTTTGCGCCGCGAGCCGCAGCGCGACGTCGCGCGGTAGACCCATTCGTACGCCACCGTCGGCCAGGGCTTCGATCATCAGATAAACGAATGCTGGACCGGAGCCGGAAAGACCCGTGACGGAGTCGAGCAGTTTTTCTTCGACTTGAATCGCCAAACCCACGGCACCCAGCAACTTGGCAACGAGCTGCGCGTCATCGCCAATTGCACCCGGTCCTAAACAATACGCGCTCGCACTTTGACCCACCAAGCATGGGGTATTGGGCACGACTCGCACGAGGCGGCATTTTCCGAGTCCGGAAGCCAACGCATCGGAGGGAATTCCAGTGACGATGGAAATAACGAGCTTACTTGCCGACATCGAGCCGCGCAGTTCAGCAATTGCTTCTTTGGCCTTCTGCGGTTTGACCGCCAGCACGATGATATCGGCTCGCTTGCCAAGCTCCGCGTTGTCGGCGGCGATTTGCGCTCCAGGCAGCAGAGAACGAAAACTTTCACCCGCCCCGGCAACTGGATCCGCTGCGATGATCTGTCGGTCTGATAGCAAGCCTGCGCGCACGAATCCCTGTGCGAGTGCCCGAGCCATTTGCCCGGCGCCAACAAAGCCAACCGTTTCACTCAACATGCGAACTGGTAAGCGGTTAGAAATGAAGCCTAACAATCCTTGCAATGCTACGTTATGCCCGTGGCACCGACAACCAGCAGCGAGAAATTCCGTCTGGACGCTGCCGGTGGTTTTTGCGACACTCCGCGGCCCAATCGGGCTGTTTTGCAGCCGACGTGCGCTCGCTTGGAGAATAGCGAGGCGCTTATTGGGCGAGCTGCTAGAGGCTCGCAATGCCGACAATTCACCGGAGGAATGTGGTAATGAGGCTCCCACGTATTTATGGCGCGCTTTGCGCGTTGGTGATTGCTAGTTCGACGATAGTCGTTCGCGCGGAAGGCTTTGCCCCGCTGGTTTTTCCTTCACAGGAAGCACGTCAAGAGGCGGCAGATGACGCCTCGGCGGTGCAGAAAGACGATTCGCAGCTTTGGGTTGTCGAACGCCCGAACACCGGTGCGCCGATTGTTGATGTCGCAAATCGCAAGAAAAAGCAGCAACCGTCGTTTTGGAGCCGGATGATGCACCCGACGCAGTGGTTCGGCAAGAAAAAGTAAGTGGCAGATTCTTCGAGCATTTCGGATCGAAAAACGAGCTGGGCGCTGCGCGGGGGAGTTCATGTCGAACGAGAATGAAATGACAACGCGCAACTCCATTTTGACCAGTGCCCGGCGAGCGATTTCGTCGGCTCCTCAACATTGCAATCGAAAACTGACGATCCTTTGCTTGCTTGCTCTGGCGTGCGTGTTTAGTGCACCGGGCTGCTCAATGTTCCAGCGCCAACAACAACGTCCACACAAAGATGGACTGACGTTGGAAGAATGGATGAAGCAACCGCGCGTTCAGCCTCAATGAATTAGCACGCATGCGTCAGTTCAACTTCTTCTTGGCAGCCGCGATGATCATATTTCTTGCCCTGACTACGGGCTGTGTTACTCCCGGCACGAACCCTGCCGCGGACGTGCATGAGCTTCATCCGAATTCTCCCGCCAATCATTTTCCGACGGCAGCGGAGTCGGGAATCAAAACTGCGAAACTCACAAACTGAGTGGTTGCCGTGGTTTGCGATCAGGCCGTACAGCGAGCCATGCTCTATGCATGGAAATGCGCTGGTCGGCATCTTCCCCAAACTCTCCAATTTTGCTAAGACTGGTAGCGAGCGATCGGAGGCAACTTCGGTCGGATCACATGGATCGGGTTCCGAACGGACGCGAGCCCGTCATGAAATTGCGCTACGCCGACCAATTACCCGCGGTCGACACAGCAAGCCGGCCCCGCCTAGCCCAACACCGGCCTGCTAGCCAAGACGGCGAAGTGGCGCACAAATTGGATACGCCACGATGGTACATCCGCAGGCAAGGCGATGTATGCCGCTGGTCTTGGGCATCGCGGCCCTTGTGCCTTTATTGACGCCGTGCGCGATGGTGCGCGCTGAAACGAGCGGTGCTTCAGGTCTCGAACAGCTTTCTCCGCGTGACTTGCACGTGTGGGGCCATTTCGGACCCGGCACCTGGAAGGAAGTCCGCATTACGACCGAATCGCTGAATGAACGTGGCGAAGTGATCGATACGACAACGACCGATACCAAGACGACGCTTGTTCGCGCCGATTCCAAGCACGTGACGCTGCGCATTGAAGCCACGGTCGATGTGGCCGGCAAGCGATTTCAAAGTCAGCCGCAAATCGTCGAGTATGGTTACTTGGGCGAGCCGGCCAATGAGTTGGCGCAACAACAAACGATTGGCACCACGCAACTTAACATCGATGGCCGACAGATGGCGTGCCAGATTCGACAGGTTACCGCTAGCGTTGGACCTCAAAAGCAGGTCACTCGCATTTACCTTTCGGACGATGTGGAGCCATTTGTGCTCAAACGAGAAACGACGCTATATGGCAATGATGGTAGGCCTGATCGTCAGCAACAGACCAACGTGGAAGTGATCGGCGTCGATGTGCCGTACCGCGTCCTGCATGATGTGAAGCCGGCGGCATGGGAGCGCACGATCCAACAATCGACACGTGGCACCAACATCACTTTGGATGTCACTTGCATGGATGTGCCGGGCGGAATTGTCGCACGCACTTCGAAAGAGCTTGACGAAAAAGGGCGTCTCATTCGGCGGAGCAATTTGGAACTCGTCGACTATCATGCTATCGCCGATGACGACGATAACGGAAGCCGCCTGCTTACGCGGCGCGAAGCACGTCGAATGCGACGCAGTCGGTAGTGGTGCTATCGCTACCCATACTTCCAGCGATCAACGCTTGATCCGCTAGCAACCAGCTCTACGATCTTAAGCTGTAGCCAGCCGATTGCCGGAAAAGTTTGCGGAATCGTTACAGATTAACAGGCGAGTTGCCGATTTAAGGTGCGGGACAAATTGCGTGCGCTCGTGGTCCCGCACACCTTCGGAATTGGCAAGCCTGTCGCGATGTGGTGCCCGAATTGCCGAAACGATGTTCCTGCCATTGCCTCTGGCGATAGAACCCAGTGCGCCCAGTGTGGGCAAAGCGTCCGCAGCAATTCAGCGCGCCATCGGGATCCGATGGCTGATAGCGGCATCGATTTAAGCGCTTCGTCCGCCGGCGGAGCTTCTGTCGGAAGCACCGAGTTTCCGCTGTTGAGCGATGACGGTTGGTTGCTCGACGAACAAGTGCGCCATTTGCAGCGCCGCGCCCACGTGCCAGTAGCGCCACCTCACATGAACGCGTTCGGCGATCATTCGGATTGGTCGACCAACATGGCGTCCAGCGATCTTTGGAACTCAGCGGCCACAGCCAAACCGGTCGAAACATCAAAGCACAGAACGGGCGCGGATCCGGCAATTGCGCAAACTCGCCGTCACAAGCCTTCGCTCGTGGCTTGGTCGATTCTGTCGCTCGGCCTCATGGCGTTTCTCTGTGGCGGCGTGCTGCTCGTTTGGGCATTTGTCGGTCATCGCAACGATCTTTGGAGCCTTGGTATGCCGCTGGCATTGGTGGGCCAGTTCGGATTGCTCCTGGGTTTGGTGTTGCAACTCGATCATCTATGGCAAGCCAACCGACGCACGGCTGAAACATTGCACGGCGTTGACGAGCGACTCTCCGAGATCAACCACGCCACAACTTTGCTGCAATCGTCGCACAGCTTGCCGGCCCAATCGTTCTACGCACACCTGGCCGAGGGCGCGCATCCCCATCTGCTGCTGGCGGATCTGAAGGGCCAGCTTGATATTCTGGCGACCAAAATGGCCGCTCAGCGCTGAGGGCGCTTCAATTCATGCTCGCGAGGCCGAGCACCTTTCGTAAGGCGGTCATTGCCACTTCGCCGAATTGCCGCGGCGGAATTTGCCAAATTGCGGGGTTCATCAGCTCCACTGAGACGCAGCCGGTGTAGTTGATTTCGTGCAGTCGCTCCACGATTGGCCGAAGTGGAAAATCTCCATCGCCCGGCAATACACGGTCCGCATCCGAGGCAAATTCGCGTGGTTGTCCGACGATATCTGACAATTGAACGTGAAATAGATTTTCGGCCGACAGATACGCGAGATCTGCTTCCTTGCTCGGCCCAATGAAGAATTGATACACGTCAAGGCACAATCCCAAGTGCGGGCTGCCGATTTCTTCCACAATCGCGGCGGCCGACTGCAAATTATTCGGATAAGTGGCCTTCGCCTGGAATTCCAGCGCCAATCGCACATCGTGCTCGCCGGCCTGCTTCGCGGCTTCGACAAGCGAGAAGCGAAGTCGCTCAAAATCTTGCTCACCAATTGGACCGATCACATCGCCGGCGACCACGATGTTCTGAATTTTCAGTCTTTGGCACAATGCGAGCCGCTTTGCGAAATGCTGCCAATGCTCTCGCCTGGGCTCACCTTGTGAGACCAGCAGCCCGCCCTGATACGATGCGACGGGCAGCGTCATTTCATGTGCGTCGAGGAGCAGTCGAACGTCGTCGACGCTGTGTGTTGTAAGGAACGATTCTAACTTCGTAAACCAGACTTCAATCGCATGGCACTGTCCGGCCGCGTAATCTTCGATGTCCTTCTCAAACGGAGCGTGGAGCGTACAAACCTCGCTGAGCGCAGGAATCATGAGCCAACTCGCTTGCGAATTTCGTCCACTACGTCGTCGGCTTTCAACCGCCATTGCTCCAGGCTATCGCGGTCGCGAATGGTCACTGTTTTATCTTGCAGCGACTGGCCGTCGACGGTAATGCAATATGGGGTACCCGCTTCGTCTTGGCGACGATATCGACGGCCGATCGCACTTTTCTCGTCGTAGAACACGTTCCAGTTCTGTTTGAGCGCTTTATAAATATCTTGTGCCATCTCGGGCATGCCGTCTTTCTTTACCAGCGGAAATACTGCCGCTTTGACCGGCGCCAGCCGCGGATGAAACTTCAGCACGACGCGGGTTTGCATTTGGCCTTTATCGTCTGGCGCTTGATCTTCGTGATACGCTTCGCAGAGAAATGCCAGGGTGGCGCGATCGGCGCCTGCCGAGGGTTCGATCACGTGCGGCGTATATCGCTCCTTTTTCAGATCGTCGAAATAAGTGAGGTCTTTGCCGCTGCCACGCCAGCGCGGTTTTCCATCGGCGCCGGCTTCCACTTTCAAGTCAGGCTTTGAATTTGGATCGAGCTTGCCTTCCATGTGGCTGCGCAAATCGAAATTGCCGCGATGTGCAATTCCTTCCAGCTCGCCAAAATCGCCCGGCTCCAAGAACGGAAAGGCATATTCAATATCCGACGTGCCTTGGGAATAATGGCTGCGTTCCTCTTCGGGATGCTCGCGTAATCGCAGACGATCGCTGGCCAGTCCATGGTCGGTGTACCACTTCATTCGTCGATCGCGCCAGTACTGGTACCACTGGAGCGATTGGCTCGGATGACAAAAGAATTCGATTTCCATCTGCTCGAATTCGCGGCTGCGAAACGTGAAATTCCGCGGCGTAATTTCATTGCGAAAACTTTTGCCGACCTGGGCGATGCCAAAGGGAATTTTTACCCGCGTGCTATCCACCACGTTTTTGAAATTCATGAAAATGCCCTGCGCCGTTTCCGGCCGCAAAAAAGCAGCATCTTCTTCGGTGCCTAAAGCGCCCACGATGGTTTTGAACATCAAGTTAAAGTCGCGAGGTTCGGTCAGCTTGCACTTCTCGAATTCGCCCGGATGTTTGCTGGGCTTCAGCGGACACTCGCTCGTGGGAATATGGTCGATGCGGAACCTGCCTTTGCAGCCTTCGGTACGGCAATCGACCATTTTGTCGACGAACAGATCGTAATGGCCCGACACTTTCCACACCTGCGGATGCATGATGATCGAGCAGTCGAGCCCGACCATTTCGTATGCTTCCGTGCGCCGGGGGGCGTGGCAATGTCATCGTGGCCGGTGACCATGTCGTGCCACCAGGTTTCTTTGATATTGCGTTTCAGTTCAACGCCCAAGGGACCGTAATCCCAGAAACCGTTCAGGCCGCCGTAGATTTCGCTCGACTGAAAAATAAAACCCCGCCGCTTGCACAGCGAGACGAGTTTATCCATGTCCATGAGGAAGCGGGGGAGAGAGTAGGTGAATGGTGAGTGGTCAGAGTTACGTGCCGCGGGTTGGGCCTAGCACGCGTTTGCTCAAGTCATCGGTTTCGCAATTCGCCAAGTTTTTGGATCAAATTCCGGTACAAAATCGAATCGGTCGACCGTGGCCGCGTCGACAATGTCAGCTTGCAGGCCAAGGTTCTTCAAATTGCGGCCTCCCTGACAATTCTGAAGAACTTCTGCAATTCGCTGGCTCGCATGTTCATCGGGCGGTCGATATGCGCCCATCGAGTTGCGCCATACATCTTGAGCGATTCGCGCTTCGTCGTTAAGCCCCTGGGGATCGACGACAGTTCCGGAGAGTCGTTCAATAATCGCGCCGGCAAAGAGCACATCTTCACGAGTTATTCGCCCGCCGGTGCCGGCACAGATTAGATGAATCGGCAGGTCTCCATCGAACTCGCCAAGCACTGCGGAATAGTTGACAAACGAGCCGATGAGCACCCGCTGTGCCGCACCGCAAACCATGAGCGCTTGCGTACCATTGGTGGTCGTGAAGATGACTGTCTTCCCGCGAACGGCGCCCGACGTGTACTCATTGGGCGAGTTTCCAAGATCAAATCCTGGAATGGGCAGCCCACCCCGTTCGCCTCCCAACAGCGGGAGTACGCCTTTTTGCTTGAGCGCGGACGCAATTTGCTGTGCCTGCTCAACGTCAGCACATGGAATGACTTCCCGTGCGCCAGCTGCCAGCGCGGTTGTAATGGTGGTGGATGCCCGCAATACGTCGATCATCACCACTAGTCCGGACGCCAACTCCTCAGCTTTGGTGAGCGCCGGCAATAAGTGAGCGGATAGTGTGCTGAGCATTTGAAACAAGCGGAATACAGCGTGACTGGGCTTCCGATCATACGGCGTTTTTCGCGGTTGATAAATGGGCCTTTGGTTATTCCGCATCTTGGTACGCGGTTGATATGCTGGGACCAGACAATCAGACACTGTAGACAACCAGACACGTTGCGGTAGCATGCCTGTCGATAAGTCCGAAACTCGTGTGCGGCGGATGTTCGGCGAAATCGCCCCGCGATACGATCTGCTGAATCATCTGCTATCGCTCAATATCGACAAACGGTGGCGGAGCCAAACGGTGCGACGGGTGCCGCCCCAAGACAATTCGCCGATTCTCGATTTGTGCACCGGCACCGGCGACCTGGCGCTCGCGTATGCCCGAAAGGCGACAGGTGGCGGGCGAATTGTGGCGCAGACTTTTGCCACGAAATGTTGACCATCGGCCGCCAGAAGGCGAAACAGGTTGGGCTGGGTGATCGAATTCAATTCGTCGAGGCCGATGCCCAGCGGTTGCCGTTTCCAGACAATCATTTCCAAATTGCCTGCGTTGCTTTCGGACTGCGAAATGTCACCGACACCGATCGCGGCCTGTGCGAAATGATGCGAATTTGCCAACGCGGTGGTCGCGTTGCGGTTCTAGAGTTTTCAATGCCCCGGCGGCAACCATTACGTGGAATTTATCGTTGGTATTTTCGGCGCGTGCTGCCAAAAGTTGGTCAAGCTCTGGCGCGCAATGGCTCGGCCGCATACAATTACCTTCCGCAAAGCGTGACTGAATTTCCGGACGGCGAAGCACTCGCCGCGCGAATGCGATCCGTCGGCCTTTCGGACGTGCGATTCTGGCCGCTGACTTTCGGTGTGGCAACGCTTTATGTCGGCGCAAAACCATCATGAGTCACCCCATCGTTGTTGCAATGACCGGCGCGAGCGGAGCCATATACGGCGTGCGCTTGCTGGAGACGCTTGCGAATGCTGGGCGAACGGTGTGTTTGACGATTAGTCCCGCGGCCAAGATGGTGTTGGAGGCAGAACTTGGATTGAAGGTCGACCTCGATCGGTTTGCAGTTGGACAGCTTCTTTCAAAACGGACGACCTCGACGTGCGAGGTTCGTTATTTTCATCACCAAGACCTAATGTCGCCGATTGCCAGCGGCTCGTTTCTCACTGCCGGAATGGTGGTGTGCCCTTGTTCGGGCGGCACGCTCGGTGCGATCGCTCATTCGATGGGCTCGAATCTCGTTCACCGCGCGGCCGAGGTGCATTTGAAGGAACGACGAAAGTTGATTCTCGTGCCCCGCGAAACTCCACTTTCGTTACGCGCAGATCGACAACATGCGACATGCGACCGAAGCCGGCGCCATCGTGCTCCCGGCTAGTCCGGGATTTTATCATCGGCCGAAATCGGTTGACGAGCTGGTCGATTTTGTTGTTGCACGCATTTGCGACCAACTAGGTGTTGAACACGATTTGACGAAACGCTGGGGCCAGGATGATCAGTAGTCACGAGCGAAAATGCTCACTCGCATTCGACATTTACTGGAACTGATCCGCTTCAGCCACACGCTGTTTGCGCTGCCGTTTGCGCTCTTAGCGGCCCTGATGGCGTGGCGATCTAACTATGCATTTGTTGAATATGATCGAAAATCGGCTGATTTGACGAACTATCCAACTTTCGTTCAGTCCGGCGAGATCCCGCGAAATCCTCATACCATGTATGAAGGATGGTGGCTCTCGACTCCAACAGTGTTTCGTTGGCAAGAACTCGTCGGCATCTTGTTCTGCATGGTAGCCGGCCGAAGTGCCGCAATGTCGTTCAATCGATTGGCCGATCGAAGAATTGATGCGCTCAATCCGCGAACTGCAAAGCGACATTTGCCGGCGGGAATTCTTTCCGTCGGCGGCGTGCAAATGTTCGCGTCCATGAGCAGTGCGGCGTTCATTGCAGCTAATCTGATGTTCCTTCCGAACTGGCTGCCGCTGGCCTTGTCCGTCCCGATGCTGCTGTTTTTGCTCGGTTACAGCTATGCCAAACGATTTACATCGCTCGCACATTTTTGGCTCGGCGCCGCGCTTGGACTGGCGCCAATTTCATCCTGGATTGCCATCCGCGGCCAAATCGTCCTAGTTAACCCGCGCGATCTATTGCCGGTTCTTGTATTAGGCGGGGCCGTGATGCTGTGGGTCGCGGGATTCGACATCATTTATGCCTGTCAGGATGCGGAATTCGATCGAAATCAACGGCTATACAGCATTCCCGCCCGTTTTGGTGTGAAAGCGGGGCTCGACATCGCGGCGACTTGCCACTTGGGAATGGTGGTTCTTCTCGCCATGGTGCCGCTGGTTTATCCTGTATTTGATTCGGTATGGTGGATCGGCGTAGCGGCGATTGCCAGCCTTTTGGTTTATGAACATTGGATCGTGAAGCCGAACGATTTGGCCCGGGTGAACACGGCATTTTTTAACGTCAATGCCGTCGTGAGCATTGGGCTGCTCCTTATCGGTGCGATCGATTTGTGGTGGTAAATGACGCAACTTGAACGCTCGCAATTGTCGGAAATCCTGCGCCAAAGTTGCAGCCGGTGAGCGGCTCGATTTTGACGACGGCCTTTTGCTGTTTTCGCCAGATGTGAGTCTGAACGACCTCGGCGAGCTTGCGAATTTCGTGCGCGAGCGAAAGAACGGCAACTGTGCGTACTACAACATCAACACTCACCTGAATCCGACGAATGTCTGCGTGTATCGCTGCATTTTCTGTGCGTTCCGCGCTGATCTGCGCGATCCGCAGGGTTACCTGATGAGCGACGAGCAAATTCTCGCCCGCGGCCAGGAAGCGGTTGACGCCGGGTGCACAGAGATGCACATTGTCGGGGGGCTCCATCATCAGATGAAGTTCGATTGGTATTTGAATCTCATTCGATTGCTGCACGACAATTACCCGCAACTGCATCTGAAAGGCTGGACGGCGGTCGAAATCAATTGGTTCACACACCTCACGAAACGGAGCGTGCGCGAGGTGTTGATCGAATTGAAAGATGCTGGCCTCGGGAGCCTGCCGGGCGGCGGCGCAGAAATTTTTCATCCCGAAGTGCGCGATCGCATTTGCGAACACAAAGCCGACGCGCGAAACTGGCTCGATATTCATCGCACAGCCCACGAGTTGGGTTTGCGCACGAATGCGACCATGTTGTACGGCCATTTGGAAAATTCATTCCACCGCGTCGATCACTTGCTACGGTTGCGCGAACTGCAAGATGAAACTGGCGGTTTCCAGACGTTCATTCCGCTGGCGTTCCATCCGGAGAACACCAAGCTCGCCTACCTCAAAAAGCCGTCAGCACTGGTCGATTTGCGCGTGATGGCTGTCAGCCGGCTCTTGCTCGACAATTTTGATCACATCAAAGCCTATTGGATCATGCTTGGGCTGGGCACCGCGCAAACGGCGCTCTCGTACGGCGCCGATGATTTGGATGGCACGGTGCGGCATGAACTCATTTACCACGATGCCGGCGCCACGACGCCGGAGGTTTTATCGGTCGAACAAATTCGCCGACTGATTGTCGAAGCCGGCCGCGAACCGGTGGAACGCGATACTCTGTATCACCGCATCGAGCGTGATGGCAGCCAGTGGTGCACCGGCGAATCGATTCTTGCGGCTCGCTAGCCATCATCCTGGCCAATTCTCTCGCACATAGTCCACGAATTGCTGCGCTGCCGCAGAGAGTTTTTCGCCGCGTCGTGTGAGAATTCCCGAATCGATTGGTCGAATTTGATCGCCCAGCGATCGCGATTCCACTTTGCGGCCTCGTGTCACAATGCCGCTGGGCATGAGCGGCACGATCGAAATGCCCAGGCCCGCTTCGACCATGCGGATAATAATTTCCGTCGTCGTCGTTTCCAGTTCCACGCGCGGCGATAACCCTCTCTTGTGGAACGCATCGATCACATGCTGTCGACCGGTCGAACGCCGCTCAAAAAAAATTAGTGGTTCTTCGACGAGGTCGTCCAGCGTAATGCGCCGCTTCTTCATTAGCGGATGCCGCGGCGGTGTGACGAGGCTCCAGTTCATCGAAAACAGATGCAAATAATCCAGCTCGTGCGAAGGCTCATGTGGCGCGGCAATACCCAATGCGACATCCGGATCTTCCAGTAATGCCCGCTCAACTTCCTGTTCAGTACGCGTACTGAGCCGAATTCGAATTTGCGGCGCCGTGGTATGAAATTGATGAATGATCCGCACGAGCCCGTAAAGAATCAGATACTGGCTGGCCGCGACATGTACTTCGCGAGTTGCATCGGCCCCGGCGAATAATTCGCATAACTCCCTCGCACGTTCCAAAAATGCCATCGCGTGTGGCAGAAACTGTTTGCCTTGCGGAGTCAGTGGCGTCGAGCGTCGCACACCGCGGCGTTTGTAATACAATTCGGCGCCTAAGCGGCGTTCCAATGCGATCAGCCGATTTCGCACACCTTGTTCAGAAATGTGCAGCGCCTCCGCGGCACGCCGCAGGCTGCCATGTCGAGCTAATTCAACCATCGCCGCCACTTGATCGGTCGATAAATCGCTGCCGTCGTTCATGAGCTTTGCGCCATATACAACCAAAAAGTTGATGACCTTCATCATAAACAACGTGATCGGGCAATTTCCAATGCCTTCAATGGTTGTTGAAGAAGTCCTCGCGGCACACCCCCGTCGCACGGCAACCAAAACCCTGGAGGATCGTTATGACTCGCTCGATTTTGTACGTCGCCAATTCGCTCCTCCTGATTGCAATTTGCACCGCGAACTCGATCGCTGCGGAGAATATCGCCGGCCAGGCCGACAAGCTGGTCGTTCACGAATGGGGCACTTTCACGTCGCTTCAGGACGAAAAAGGTCAGCAGCTCGGCGGCTTCAACGTGGATGACGAACCGCTGCCAAAATTCGTGCATGAATTGAACTCGTGGGTGCTCGGCAAACAGCATTCGGCAGGTTGGCCGCGAATGAAAGGCGCTCCGCCGCGGCATCCATTTGTCACTTTGCGACTGGAGACTCCGGTCATCTATTTTTATCCGCCGAAGTCGCAGCGCACCGCCCATGACTGCGGATGTCGATGTGCAATTCCATGGCGGCTGGCTCACGCAGTTCTATCCGCAAGCTACGCCCGATGCCCCGGGCCTCAAGCAGAACAGTTTCAACTTCGGGCCGATCGACGCCAGCACCATCGGCCGCCTCACCTGGACGAACTTGCAAGTCGGCGCAGCCGGACAAATTCCGGAAACGGAGGAAGCTGTTTGGCTCACGCCGAGAAATGTTCACGCTTCTCGCGTGAGGACAAGCAACAATGAATCCGAGAAGTATCTGTTCTACCGCGGCGTCGGCAACATCGCTTCGCCCCTGTCGGTTGCGAGCGACCAGAACCGACAAGAGCTGACGCTGAAAGCGAATATTGGCGATGTTGTGCCGTCGGGCGATCTGCCATCAATCCATCATCTTTGGCTCGTCGATATTCGGAGCGAGGGCTCAGTCGCCTACCGCACTTTGAAACCGATCAAACTTCTCAGCAATTCGCCGCAAGAGCCGACTGCAGTCGTGAAATCGAGCTTCACAGAGGCAGAACACAACCCGCAGAATCTTGCCAAGCTGCAGCAGGAAATACATGCCGCGTTGATGAGCGAAGGTCTGTTCGATGAAGAAGCCACGGCCATGTTGCAAACGTGGCAGAAATCGTACTTTGCTGCTGGCGGTTTGCGGTTGTTTTACGTCGTGCCCCGCGAGTGGACCGATCACTTTTTACCACTGAACATTTCGCGGGAAGCAGAGATCAAGCGCGTGATGGTCGCCCGCACGGAGCTTATCAGTCCTGAGCAGCGAAAATTGCTCGCCGAGCTTGCCACCGGTCCCGTCAGCGATCCGCAGTGGATCGACAAGCTTCCCGGTTCGCCAGCGTTGGGAAAATTTCGTGAAGGCCGTTCCGAATTCGGCGACCTCGGTGCGCCAATTCCCAAAGACTTCCAGACTTATCTCAATCTTGGTCGCTTTCGTAACGCGCTCGTGCTGTATGAACAGTCCCGACGACCGACGCCAGAGCTCAATAAGTTTATCGCCAGCTACGGCTTGGAAGAATTCCAGCCGCCCGCGGCCAAACCATGACAATTGTTTGTCGGTTAGCTGTAATGCACCAGCACATAAGAGAGTACGGCTAGCGATGCCAACACCGCGATGCCCAACAGCCTGCTGAAAGGCAGTACGTATTGATCGATATCGATCCGTTTGTCGAACACTTCCACGATTTTGTTTGTGTCGACCCAACGTCCGCTGCGAGTGGCAAGCATGGCGAACCTTCGCGGGCTGACAATCGCGATCAGGCTCACGCCGATGAGCACCACGAGCGTTGCCCATAAGATGGCGTGCTTCGTGGCAATGGCAAGAATTGCGCCGATCATGGGACCGGTGCTCCGCACGGGTGACTTGAGTTTTGTAACGATTCTCAGGAAATTTAGCTTGCCCCCCCAAATAGGTCAAATCGGCCCGGAAGTGAGTAAAAAGCGCGTTGCATTTAACCAACATCTCCCAAATCAAGCGCTTTTCCGTAGCGCGAAATCACGAGTCGCCGTAGCCGCGCGTGATCGGGCTTTGCCAGGCCAGGATCCGCGTCGATCAACACGCGTGCATCTTCTCGCGCTTCAGCGACCACGGCGGAATCGCGCACAAGATCGGCGACCCGAAACGGTGGCAAACCATGTTGGCGGGTGCCCAGCAAATCACCCGGCCCGCGAAGTTGGAAATCGATTTCTGCGAGTTTGAATCCGTCCGTAGTCTGCACCAATGCATTCAACCGCTCTTGGGCTTCGTCGGTCGGATCATCGGCCAACAGGCAGCAGTAGCCGGGGAATTTGCCTCGGCAAACGCGCCCGCGCATCTGATGCAGCTGAGCCAGGCCGAATCGATCGGCGCCCAAAATGGTCATCAATGTTGCATTGGGCACGTCGATGCCCACTTCCACGACGCTCGTGGCAACAAGCACTTGCGTGTGGCCGGCCGCGAACTCGTTCAGCGCGGCGTCCTTTTCTTCGGCATCCATTCGACCATGCACCAATCCCAAGCGGAATGCATCCAGTTCGCCATGCGCCAGCTCTTCGAAAGTCGCTTCAAGATTCGCGGTGTCGACATGTTCCGATTCTTCGATCAGCGGCACAATCACGTAGCCTTGCCGTCCTTCGCGCAAATGGCGGCGATAAAAATCCCACCAATTCTCGCGATTTTCCGGCTCCGCGAGATACGTGTGAACCGGTTGCCGGCCCGGCGGGCTTTCCGCAATGATCGAAACATCCAAATCGCCGTAGAGCGTCATGGCCACGGTGCGCGGAATTGGCGTAGCGGTCATCACGAGATAGTGTGGATCGGCCGCCGCTTGTTTTAATGTTGCCCGTTGACGTACGCCAAAGCGGTGCTGCTCGTCGATCACGACCAGGCCCAATTTTTTGAATTGCGCTTCGCCATACACAATGGCCTGTGTGCCGATGAGTAAATCGATCTCGCCCGTGGCCAGTTTTCTTTGTGTTTCTTCGCGCTCTCGAGTCGCCAAACTGCCGCTCAAAAGCGCAATGCGCACACGGCTCTTTTCTAAGAATTTCGTCAGCGTCCGCAAATGTTGCCGCGCGAGAACTTCCGTCGGCGCCATCAGCGCCGCTTGGGATCCGTGAGCGACAGCCAGCAGCATCGCATATACAGCAACAACGGTCTTGCCACAGCCGACATCGCCTTGAAGCAGACGGTTCATCGGAATCTGTCGAGCCATGTCGGCGATAATCTCATCGATCGCCTGCCGTTGTCCAGCCGTCAATTCAAATGGAAACAGCCGAGTAATTCGGGCATCGATTTTTGCCGATGTCTCCAGCGGTGGCGCTTGCTTGCGAGTTTCCTGCACATTGCGGCGGAGCGCCATGCCTAGCTGCAGAATCAACATTTCTTGGTAGATGAACCGTCGCCGCGCCGCTTGCAAGTTCTCCTTGCTCGTTGGAAAGTGAATTTCGCGCACGGCCTGCGCGATGGGCGAAAGCTTGTGCGCGGCCAAATAAGCTTCTGGAAATGATTCATCCACTAGTTCGACGTAGGCATCGATGGTTTGCCGCGCGACGTTTCGCATTGCCGCCTGCTTGAGTCCGTCGGTGAGCGAGTACACGGGCAGCAATGAACCCGCGGTTTGCTCCGCGTCCTCGGAGTCGATCCACTGCACGCGCGGATGGCCCATCTCCCAGCGTCCGCCCTTAAGTCGCGATTTGCCAGACAGCAATACCTCCTGACCACGGCGGAATTTGTCGGCCATGAATGGCATGTTGAACCAGATGGCCCGCAAATACCGCGGACCTTCGCGCACGAGCACGCCAACAATCGAGCGGCCCATGCCTGTGTTGCGGATATCGACTTCCTCCACAGAACCGCGCACGCTTTGCAGCAGATTCTCCTCGAGTTTATCGATAGTACGCAAATCGGTGAGATCCTGATAATCGCGCGGGAAGTTGAAAAGCACATCGGCGGCGGTGCGCAGGCCAATTCGCTCCAGCAACTTCGCGCGGTCAGGTCCAACGCCTTTCAAAAATTGCACCGGTGTGGCCAGCAACTCCGCGGGCGTTTTCGGCGGCAGCGAAGGACGAAAGGTATTGGAAAGTTCGTTCATTTCAACATTGTAAGAGTATTGACGTGGCCAGGCACTCGGTTCATTTCATATAGTCCGACCGTCCCGGTCGGCGGCGAACGCCGAGAAAATCCGGGACGAATCAATCGCCAGGGGCGACACAATTCAAAACCGTGACGCATGGATGATCCATTTCAACGAGTCGGCATTCTAACGACCAGTGCCAATGACGGCAGGCGACTAACTTCGTCAATTTAGTGTACGCATGTATTGTTGTCAAGCGTTTTCCAGCCACTCCATAAGAAAAGATCGAGGGACTCCACTCCTGTAGCTGAAACGGCTAAGATCAGCGGCGCTCGGGCGCCCATGTAACGCCCGCCATCTGAAATGACCTAATACAACCATCAACAGGAGAGGGGCACGAATGGCTCAAGCACTCAGGGGCAAGCGCGCTTTGGTAACCGGCGGAAGCCGGGGGATTGGGGCGGCCATTGTCCAACGATTGGCCTGCGATGGAGCAAGTGTGGCCTTTACCTTCGCGAGCAATTCCAAGCAGGCTGAGGAAACCACGAAAGTTGCGCAGGAACTGGGCGCGAAAGTCATTTCCATGCAGTGCGACAGCGGCGATGCCAACGATTTGGTGGCCGCCGTCGACCGCACCGCCAAAGAGCTTGGTGGCATCGACATTCTCGTCAACAGCGCCGGCACACTTGCCATCGCTCCCGTCGACCAATTGAAACTAACCGATTTCGATCGCACGCTGGCTGTGAACGTCCGCGCCGTATTCGTCGCCACCCAAGCGGCCATCAAGCACATGAAAGAAGGCGGAAGGATAATCAATATCGGCAGTTGCAATGCCGAGCGCATGCCCTTCGGCGGCGGTGCAGCATACGCCATGAGCAAATCGGCACTCGTGGGATTAGTGAAGGGCCTCGCCCGCGATCTCGGGCCGCGCGGCATCACCGTCAACAACATCCAGCCTGGCCCAGTCGATACCGATATGAACCCGGCCAAAGGGGAATTCGCCGAAATGCTGCTCAAACTAATGGCGGTGCCGCGTTACGGCCACGTCGACGAAATTGCCGCGATGGTCGCCTATCTGGCCGGCCCGGAGGCGGGCTTCATCACGGGGGCCAGCCTGACGATCGACGGAGGATTCACGGCATAAACAGCTCCGACGTGCATTCGGTTGCAACTTACGCGTCGAATCGAATAAAGTGCTGCGGGCAAGATTAATCGCAAGCGTTAAGGAAATTCGATCATGAGTGCCGGAGCAGCGGGCGGTGCAGGCGCCGCGGGAGCGGCGGCGGCAATTGCACAGGCGACGAAAGCCTCGGGCGTCGTTGTGCGCGTGGAGCCCGAATGGTTTGTCGCCATTGTCGAAATGAATGACGAGCCGCTTGTAGTTCACGCTCCTGGCCGTTTCTTCTTCAGCGTCTGGCATTCGTATCTCACGAGCTACCGCGGACTGGCGTTCTTTACAAAATCAAAGACTGAACTTCCGCTGTCGGCGCATTGTCAGATGGTGGAGGCCCAAAAGATTTGGGTGCCAGGATAGTTTCATGAGAATTGACTAACTGCGAGTTCGCCCTCATGAGAATCGATGTCTTATTGTTTCCCGGCGTCCAAGAACTCGATGCCATTGCGCCGTTCGAAGTCCTCAAGAATGCGGCGCAGTGCGGCGCGGATTTCGACGTTCGCCTGGTTGCACTTTCTGGACCGGTTGAAATTGTTGGCACGCACGGGGCGCGAATTTGGGCGGAGGTGAGATTCGATTTCGATTCGCGGCCTGATGTGCTGGTTGTCCCCGGCGGCGGATGGATCAGCCGAGCGCCGCAGGGCGCTGGGTCGAGGCGCAACGCGGCGATATTCCACGAATCATCGCACAAATGCACGCAGCTGGAACGGTCGTTACGGCAGTCTGCACCGGCACGTTGTTGTTGGCGGCAGCCGGTTTGATAAACGGAAGACCGGCGACGACACATCATGGGGCAACCGAAGATCTGCGAGCCACTGGCGCCAACTTGATTGATGCGCGCGTCGTGGATGCAGGCGACATTATCACGTCGGGTGCAATCACTTCGGGCCTGGACCTGGGCCTGTGGCTAGTCGAACGCTTCGCCAGTCCTGCGATCGCCTGCCAAGTGGAGAGGATGATGGAATACGAGCGACGCGGCACGGTTTGGCGGAAGTAGTTGGTCATTGCATGGACGCCTTCATTTTATTGAAAGGTTCTGCATGCGTCGCCCACTTATGATCTCAATGTTGTGTGCTGGCAACTTCATTCTTATCGCGGGGGCTTTTACGCAGCCAAACAGAGCCGCCGAGGAAATCGACAAGATTTCTTCGGCGGACGCGATGAAAATTGCCAAAGACCATTGGGAGCGGTTGCGCAATCTGCAGAAGCAGCATCGCGACGCGCTGGTACAGTTGCAAAAGTTATTGGAGAAGGAATTTGAAAAGCTGCATGTTGGCGAGCAGTTGACGATGATGAGTCGGGTGGCACATGCAGAATTAGACATGGCCGATACCTATGCAGAACGTGAGGAAGCCTGCCGAAAATTCGTTCGAGAGCTGGATCGGTTCAAGCAGGCGATTGAGAAAAAGTCGGACCATTCGGAGACCGATCTGTTGATGATTAAATCGGCGTGGCTGTCCTTCGAGGTGGAATTGGAGCGGCATCGCTTCGACGACCGCTCGCCCGAGGAAGTACAGGCCCTAATGGATCAGGCCGAGGCCACTTCGAGAATTTTCACCGAGATTTTCGCCAAGAGCCGGGCTGGAGCGCGCGGAGGAGAGCAAGACAAGCTCGAATATGCCGGTTGGGCGATGTGCAGCCGTAACGCGGAACTGCTGTTTGCGCTGGGGAAGCGTGAGGCGGCCGTTGAACAGTTAAAACAGGCCTGTGACTATGCCGATCGCCGGACAAAGGCGACGCAGGCGGCCTATGAAGCAGGCACAGTCACACTCGACCTTGTTCTTACAGCAGAAAGCGACCAGGCCAACGCCTGGATGGCGCTAGCCAAACGAGATCGAAAAGCCGCTGCGGACCTTCGGGGTAAATGAATCCGAGCGCCATTGGTCGATTCGTGCGCTCCATGGCTTTCAAGTGTCCATCATCGCATCTCAAGTATGAATGAATGCGGTGCCACTCTGCCCCGGCAAGCTCAATCTCTGAGATGATTGACGCCGATTTCTTCTCGCGCCTTCGGTTCTCGACCCCCCCGATGCGGCCACTTCCATGGATGTATACGCATCTTTTCGATGTTTTAACTTGTCGAACGACTCGACTCCGCCTCGTTTGGCATACCATTCGCATTTCCTTCGCCATCAACCGGGGATTGATGGAAAACTAAAGCGGAGTCAAACGAAATCCCTGTTTCACATATTGGCCAGGATAATTTTTTCAGCCGCCTTGGAGCTATCGAAAAACGGCACGAATCTGTTGGACCCCTGTGACTGCCGGACGTGCCCAAAGTTTCAGCCGGAGAGTTTTTTCGCTCGAGCTAACGCGTTTGCAATTCACCATCCCACCGAATTTGCATTGACGTCGAACAGCAAAAAGCGAATCCAGCGACGAGTAGATTCATTCACCGAATCGCGTGGCAAAACTTTTCGCCAGAAGCCGTAGCCCACGAGGCGTGAAGCTGACTCAAAATTTCGACTGGCCCGGGAAAGCCCGCCGCGGTTGGAATTGGCTCTTCCACCAAGAGTTGATTCTAGTCTGTGGCGGGCTTTTTTTTGCGCGGCGGATTGAGACCGTTCCATAGCCCGGGAGTTTAGTTTTGCAATCTCGGAATTGGCTCGCCCCCGTTGCGGGTGACGATCCACAAATAGATGTTCGGATCGATCGTGTCTGCAATTCCATCAACGTGGCCATCCGCGAAGGCATGGTTCACAATGCCGCCGCGATGCTCGCTACTTGGTCCCCAGAGGCGGCCCGGTGGAGCGCCGCTGATATCTGGATCGTTGATCGCGCCGGTCGGCAGGTAAACAGCGGTCGGGGTGGCGGCGGTCGGTCCGTAACTGAGAGCGGCTCCGCCCGTGGACGTCGTGCCATCGGTGCCTACGATTAAGCGGCCAGATGGAACATTTAGATCGCCAATTCTTCCCGCATTGATCGTCGTCGATACCGGCTGATCCAGTGCAACTGTGCCGGCCGCGGGATTGCTATGACGCGCGGCGACGACCCAATTCATCGTGCCGTCGTACCACGACGAAAACCGCTGCTCGCGGGTCTCGGCCACGACGGGCACTTTTGAGGTGCCGTCCGTCATGGCGGCCAATTTTCTACCCATGTCGAACGCAGGACCTCGAAAGAGCATGCCGCCATTATTTGGCATCGAGACCGACTTTATTCCTGGATCGATATGCGTTCCCGCGATTGCGTTGTAGTTCGTAATCGCAATTCCCTTCGCGCCATTGGCTGTGGCAACACTATCGACATAGTTCGGAGGCACAGAACCAGTTTCTCGATCGCCATATTCAACGCCTGCGGTTCTGGGCGAAGTGTCGATAAACCGCGCGCCAGAATAACTGGGGCAAAGAAACGCAGCAAGCTGGGCCGTCGCAGGATGCTGGCTCGGTTGACCTGGAACGGCGTTCGATTCGATTTTCGGCGAAAACGCCGGTAGGATAAACTTTTTCGAAGTTGTGACGGTGGATTGATACAAGATTACTTCTTCAATATCTGGGAGCACAAACACCATCCAGCTATATCCGGCGGCAGACGATTTTGCGGAGCCTGGGCTGGCCGGCTGCGTCAAGTCGGCCGGCGCATCACCTGGCACATCGGGAGTCGTGTCGATGTTGCTCGAAATCGGCGGCAGGCAGTGGCGTTTATCCTCATAGTTGAGCAAGGCGAGCGCAATTTGCTTCAGATTATTCTGGCACGAATTGCGATTCGCGGCTTCGTTATCGGCCGTGAGCGCCGGCAACGACAACCCCAGCAAAACGCACATCGCCATCACGACGACCAGCAGCTCCACCTTCGTGAAAGCCGCGCAAATGTCGGGATGATCAGCCAATGGATTACCGCGCATGATAAGTCCCCTATTTTTTGATAATGGTTATCGAGCTACAACTTTGCCAACGGTTCGGATCAGAACGCAGGTGCCATCACCGCCCTGCCACCGTGGTTTCCGGAATTGGTTCCAAGAACGGTCGCAAGTGCTCCATGGTCTTCGGCCCGATGCCGCGGACTTTGCGAAGGTCGTCGACCGATTTATAGGGCCCGTATTGCTGCCGGTATTCGACGATGCGCTTCGCCATGAGCTCACCGACATCGGGGAGCGTGACGAATTCCGGCCATTCGGCGTGGTTGATATCGACGCGGAACTGGACCGTCATCGGATCGACGCGGTCGATTTCAATCAACCGTCCCGACATTCCGCCGTGGATGATCCAGTATCCGGCCAATGCCACGATGGCGAACAGACACAACCCCGCCACCGCCGCTTGATCGAGCCGGCGCAAAATCGGCGAACGTGCAGATGAAGTCAACTTCTGCCGCATGATTGGCTTGCCCTGTGACGAAACTCTTGTGATTATGCAACGTGCGCAGTGGTTTTGCCAGCCGAAATGTGCGATCGCAAAGTGACCGCGGATTACGCGAATTAACGCGGATCAGGGGAATCGGCAGTGATGGGCAAAGAATTTCATCAGACGGTTTGGGATGAGCTCGTGGAAGACGAGTGCCGGCGGCTGGTGCGCGCGGCGGTGCTTGAGGATTTGGATCGGGGCCAAGATTGGACAACTGTTTCGTTGGTGCCGCGAGAAGTGCAAGGTAAAGCGACGATTGTCGCGCGACAAGACGGTGTCGTGGCCGGTTTGCCGGCGGTGCAGATTGTGATTGACGAAATGGACCGGCGAATTCAATTCGCGCCCGCAACTAGCGGCGGTCTGGCAATTGCCGATGGCACAGCGGTGCAGCGAGGAACGCCGCTGGCAACGATCGAAGGTCCTGCCCGCAGCTTGCTGACTGCCGAACGACTCATGCTAAATTTCCTCGGCCGCTCGTCGGGTATCGCCACGCTAACGCAGCAATTCGTGCAAGCTGTTGCCGGCACCCACGCACGGATTTATGACACCCGGAAAACTGCGCCCGGCTGGCGGCGGCTGGAAAAGTACGCGGTCCGGCAAGGCGGCGGATGCAATCATCGCACCGGATTGTTTGATGCGATTCTAATTAAAGACAATCATCTGGCGCTGGGAGAAATGGCGGCCGGATCGACGAAGTTCACGCCGATCGAAGCGCTACGCGAAGCTCGCAATTTCATCGCGAATAATTTCCCGGCCGACGATCCGCGAAGGAAAATGATGGTGGAAATTGAAATCGATTCCCTCGCCCAGCTCGAGCAAGTGCTGCCCCAACGACCGGATATTGTGCTGCTCGACAACATGCCGATAGAGGACTTGCGGCATGCGGTGGAAATGCGAAATCGGATGGCGCCCGCAGTTCAGCTTGAGGCCTCCGGCGGCATTTCGCTAGCAACAGTGAAACAAATTGCCGAAACGGGCGTGGAACGCATCAGCGCCGGAGCCCTTACGCATTCAGCGATTTCCTTCGATGTCGCCTTAGACTGGGCAAGCTAAAGCGGGCGGCGGAAACAGAATCGCTAGACCCGATTTGCACCCGTATCTATATTGAAAGTGACGCTTGCACACGCTCTTCTCACGCTGAACTCTCACGGCCGTCGGGACGCACCACATGCACTCGGGCAGAATCATTTTGAATTCGGTCCGTCGTAATGTCGGGATTTTTGGTGTGGCCGCCACGATTTTCGGGTTGCTGTTGGCCGCCAGCACGTCAAATCCAAGGCAGGCAATTGCAGCAGATTCATCCGACAGTGTTTCGATCGATAACGGCGAGATTCGCACTTGGAACGATGTTGACGGCAAGCATTCGGTCCGCGCTGCTTTGGTGCGAATCGAAGCCGACAATGTTGTGCTGGTGCGCGACGACAACAAAGAAGTCAAAGTTCCGCTAAACACGCTCTCGGATGCGGACCGGCAATATGTCGACAAGATGAAAGCGGCCAAGACCGGCACTGCCGTTGATGCCGCTCCAGCCGGCGATCCACCGGCGGGCGAGGCGCAAGATCCGAAGAAAGCAAAGAAAACACTCGACTTGCTGCGGGCGGAGAGCAGTGTGCCGATCGACATCAGTCTCGCTATACCTCTCGATCTTACTGGTGATGGCTCATGGAAATATGAGCCCGACGCTGCGATCGAGGAATTGGACGTCCGGCCATCGCAAGTTCCGCTATCGATTGCGGTCGCCGATCATTTCCAGGCTGAGCGAACGCTGCTTTTGCCGCGAGAGCGCAAAACGATCGCGGTATTCAAAGGCTCTGCCAACTCCAAAGAGCCTCAGTCCTTTCGCAGCTACGTGTGCGATTATGAACATGGTCGAATTGAAGGAAGGCTCGCTACAGGCGTCGATGAACCGATTGCCATTTCTCCCGATGGCAGCCTGCTCCTGCTTGCGCATCGCGATGCAACAAGCCGAGAAAACACCGTGCTGACCGTCTGTTTGCGGAGCGGCGATTCGCTCAAGCGGTTGGTGACGTGGAAGCCATATGGCGATGAGTCCAATGGCGACATTAAATGGGCCGAGTTTGTCGATGCCACGCAATTGCTGACGCTCAATGGCCCGGGTCACGTGGCGCTGTGGAGCATTCCCGACGTTTGGCCCAAATGGGCGGCCAAAATGGAACGTGGTTCGGGAGTGGCAATCAGTCCAGGTCGAAAATTCGTCGCGCTTTCCAAGCCCGATGGCGTGAAACTTTTGCGCCTTGCCGATGGTGCGGTCGTTGGCGGCATACCGGCGAAAATGGACTCCACCCAGGGCGTCAGTTTCACCCGCGATGGCAAACAGCTAGGTGTGTGGACAGCCGATCGGGTGCGCGTGTGGGATTTAGAATCGGCCAGCTTGACGCACGATTTTGGCCTGCAGCGAATGTTCGTCCCCACGGAACGGGGCTTTAGCACGCTCGATTGGATCGATGACAAGCACGTGCTGCTGGATGGCCGATTGCTCGTCGATTTAGCCCATCGCGTGGCTTGTTGGCAATTTAACAATGTCGGCGCCACATCGACGGTCACAAGCAATCGGATGTGGTTTATCGACGACAAGTCGGCCACGCCAAAGTTATGCAGTCTGGCGCTGCCGAACCGCGAGGCCATAGATGCGGTTTCCAGATTTACGCCAGAGCAAATGCTCGTCTTGCAGCCCGGCATGAAGGTGGCAGTGGAGATCGATAACGGAGGCGGCGGTGGCGATGCCGGTGCTGCTCGGGAATCGCTCGTCAAGAAACTGGCCGACAACGGCATCGCCGTTGTGCCCGAGAGCACCGTGAAATTCGTGGGCGAAATCTTTCCTGGCCAAACGCAGCAAATCCGAGTGCGCAATTGGAACGAAATGCCGACGGGCGAAGGTCAAATGCACGAATATACGCCGCGCACCGTGCTCTTGCGCTTGCTCATTGGCGGAGAAGAAGTGTGGAAGCGCGGTTTCACGAGCCGACCGAGCATGTTCATTGAGCTCAAAGAAAATGAAACGGTCGACCAGGCACTGGAGCGCATGACGCAAACGAGCATTGAGATGCTTTCAATTTATCAGTTGCCGCGATATCTGGCGCGCATCCCCGGCGACAATCCGCCATAGTGCCAGTGATCAGCGTATTCTATGGAAACGATTGCCCTCAAATGCCCGAAATGTGAGCAGCACTTTTCCGTGCCGGAAAATGTGCCTGCGCCGGTGGCATGTCCGCGATGCCGGCACGCGGTAGAATTGCCGCCGGTCGTTTTGGGTCGATCGAAAGGGGCGCTGTCACAGAGTTCTTGGAAGACGAGTTGAAGCCGAAGACGGCCGCGCCCGCCGCCACGCCTGGTGTACATCAAACAATGGCGGCGTTAGGCGTAAAACAACGCGCTTCTTCATGGAAAACGCCTCCTCCAGAAGCTGTATCACAACCAGGCATTTTGGGCGTGCCATATGTGCCCAAAGCGCGGCGCGGCGGTTTCGTCGGCTTTCTCATCGATCACGCATTGGTGCTAACCGTTTTTGCACTGGCGATGTTGTTCTTCATGATCGCCACCATCATGACACGCAGCCCGCTGGGTGCATGCCTTTCTGGCATTGGCATTTTGATGGTGCTAGATGGCAGCGTGGCCGCGCCCGATAGGATTGCAGGTCCCGTCGCGACGATCGAACGCCATCTGCTTATTTTCGGCGCTTGTTTTGCCATTGTGGGATTGCTGCTCGCGCTGGGGGCCTGGCGTTCGCAAATGCTGCGCGGCGTCGAACGCCGATCGGCAGAAAAATGGCGGATGTTCGAACTTGTCGCGGGTATCGTGATTGTTGCAGTCCTGACGCTCTTCGTCACATGGCGCGTCGGCTTAGTACTCCACGATATATACGAACAGGTGCAACCCGTCGTGAAGAAATACGGGTGGCGCATCGTCGACACAAGTGTGCTAGTGCGGCTCATTTTATGGATTGCGCTGATATGGGCGGTGGTAATTGGCCAATGCGTCGCCGTTCAATTGAATTCGCAGCGCAAGGGCTTCTTTCGGTTGGCATCGATGGCTTTCGTCGGCGATTTTCTCTTCATCCTCACCAGCGGTTTTTTGTTCTATTTGGCGGTGACAGATCTTGGTAATCATCAACGCAGATTAGTCGCGGCGGAAGCGACAATCACCGATGAACCCGAGACAGAATGGACCGGTCCGGCCGCGAGCATGAAGGCCCGGCCCGTGGATCCGGCAGCCGTGCATCCGAGCAAATTCGTGGGGGCTGCGGTCCCGGACGATCACGCAATCGGGAGTGCGGTTTCCAACATTGCGCAAATGCGGATGACGGACGGCGATGACCCGGCGACAATTCGCAATCGCGCGGTGCTGAAGTGGCGAGCGGGTGTTGACTTTGCCGCCGCCGGCTCCACGGCAAAAGTCGGCCGGCAGCCCGCAATTGCACTGCCTACCAGTCACGACATTGTTGCAGCGTCAACAAACAGTCCGCTCGCAGCGGTTCGCACCAGCGCCCTGGAGGAAGGCAGCACCTACGAGTTGTGGGACTTAAGCACCGGGCAAAGTCGCGGAAAGATTTCGCAAGGCGCTGATCTTTCCACGGGCCTTGCGCTGAGCGGCGACGGCAGATACTTATCCGGCGTCAGCAAGGGTGGAAAAGCAATCGAGATCTGGTCGTTTGAGACTGGCAAATACGTAGCGCGAATTCCGCTCGAGATTAAAGAGCCACCTTCACTCGCGTTTGCCGATAACAACACGCTCTTGGGGCTTTTGCAAACCGAAGACGGATTGAGTCTAAATTTGTGGCCAGTTGACGATGTCGCGAATCCGCGCACATTTTTATTGCCGTCCGCGGCCAGCGGAAGTCGTCGTTTTGGCAGCCGCTCTTATCGCGGGCAGAATGAAGTGAAAGCCATCAGCCCCGGCGGAAAATACCTTGCGCTTCAGGCCGGCGAAAACATCTGGCTCGTGGATTTGAATACAGGTCAGTTCGCTGGCGGCTTAAAAGTGCCGAGCCTGACGAGAGATGATTTTTCCGCACGCCCCAATGGGATCGCTTTTTCTCCAGACGGTAAGGAACTTGTATTCCATTGCGATCTGGTGCACGGATCCCAGGTTTCAGCTTGGAGTATGGCCGATGGCGCGCTTACCGCGCACTGGCAACTCGCGCATTCGGCCAACCGGCTGTGGGATAAATCGGCGCCCATATTGTATCCCTCCGACAGCAACTTTTGGCTGATCGACGGCCAGGTGCTTGTCGATCGCCGCACCGGGCGTGAATGGCCGCTCACGCAGCCCGAGGATTTACATGGCGGCCGCGATTCGCTTCGCGTGGTGGCCATGGCCGATGCAGATCATGTGATGCTAGCTTCCAACGACATGCTTTCCACGTGGGAAATGCCGCTCGATGTGCATGGTCGACTCGAACTCGAAAATCTGAAAATCGATGCGGAAGAGCTGCCAAAAGGGATGATCGAAAAACCACTTCGGGAGCAGATCGAAGAGCGAGCGGCCAATCGGCAGCCGATTGAAGGCAACGCGCTTGTCGATGCCAGTCGATCGTACCGGAGCGGCACTTTGCAGGATGCACTTGCCAGTGACGATCAGCAATTGGCCACCGCTGTTCGGTGGTATCCGGCAGCAAAACAGCCGGCAGTTCTGGTTCGGTGGGGAGTGGGAATTCAATCGCCACAGCTCGATCCAGAGCAGCCCTCTACAAATTGGGATTTGAAAAAGCTGACAGGAAATGTTGGCGCCGCTGTTGTCGCTGCGCTCGAAAAGCGAATCAAAGAAGGTGCGTTCGGCACATGGCCGGAGCGCGGCGACCCGCGCATTTGCACCGTCATCCCGTTGGGCATCGGCACGCGCGATGAATTGTTGAACACGGCCCGCCAGGCAGGAATTGACGCAGTCGTTGTGCTGGAACTAAATCGACAGGTCGTCGGTCGCCGGACGGAGGCCACGTTAAAGGCACGGCTCTCGGATGTCACGGGCGAGCCGCAATGGAGCTCACAGCAATCGCTTTCCAGTGCCCGCCTTAGTGCTCAGCCCGCAATGGCAGATCAGTTGGTTGATGCCTTCGTGAGTGATCTGATGAAACAAGTGGATGCCAAGTACAAACTGCAGCCGTTAACGCAATTGAATTCTGACCAGATCAAGGACCGGGTTTCGCGACTTACGAAAAGTAAGGCGCTTGATACTTTAACGGCGCTTGCCGAGCTTCGGGCTTATCAAACTAAAGGCTTGCTATCTGCGGATGCGGCAAGAACCGCATATCGGAACTGGCTCGACGACGAAGGTGCAAATCTGTTGACAAAGGGTACTAGCCGGCAACGCCGGGCCGCCATTCAGCAATGGCTCGATACCGCCGATCGGGAGGTAACGATCCGCGGCCAATTCAACCCTTAAAATTCCCGATTTTGATGTGATCTATATCAAAGAATGCCACATACCATGAGCGCGCCGGCTGCGGAAATTGCAGCGCCAGCAATTCGGACTGCCTGAACATGGATGGTTTTTGCCAGCAGCAATCCGCCGAGTACACTGCACAGGTGCAACAGCGCGGTTGCGGTTAAGAAACCTGCTGCGTAGCTGGCCATCGACCCGCCGCTCGTCATTTCAGCTGTGTGAGCGTGTCCGTGAAAAAACGCGAACAACCCAACAGCGGCGGTCGCATATCCAAGTGGAGCAGTATTCGTCATCGCGATCAGCAAGCCCAAGGTTAGGACTGAGAAGGCAATTGCCCATTCAGCGCCCGGTAGCGGCAATCCCATCGCCGCTGCAACTCCTCCCAGTATCATGCTGATCATGAAGGCGGCCGGAATCATCCAGAGGGCTCGGCCGCCGATTCGCACCGCGAGCAAACCGACAGCTACCATGGCGAGCAAGTGATCTAGGCCCAGAAACGGATGCTGCCAGCCGGTGACAAAGTCGTGCCCCGAATGACCCGGGTGCGCCATGGCTGGTTGAACCATCAACAATAAAACGAAGAGAGTGAGTAAAACCCTGTGGCACATGAATTTGTCCGCTGTTTTCCAGATGCTTCGGAGTTCGACCAAAACTGCACGGCGTCCGTCATTTTACGAACCACCCGCCAATGAACAATCGCGATTGCGGGGAAATCTCGCTCAAATGACGGGCAATTTGCTATCCCCCATCAGCGAGTTCGATACGATCCGAACGCGCAGTATGTTTAGCATTTTTCGCAAGCAGCCTTATTCGGTGGCTTGGCGCCGATGGTAAACTCGGAAGAGGCAAGATTTTTGCCAGCTGCGGCAACGAATTTGGAACGATTCGGCTTCTCCGTTTGCTTCATTTCGATCATGCATCTGATGAAAATCTCCATGATTCGTAACCACCTTGCGCAAGTTTTAATCGGGCTCGTTGCCTTCTCGTCCGGGCCGATCTTCACATGCTTTGCAGCGGGAAAGCTCGACGTTTCGAACCTGAAGCCGGGGCAGAAACTCGAATATCAGCAGTCGCACGATGAATGGATCACCGTCGAATATGTGGGCAAGGGACCAACTAATTTCACGTTGATGATCAAGCGGCCGCCATTCAACCGGCCCGTTTCGACTCCCATTGATTGGTTGCGCCTGCCGGCATCGGGCGTTAGGGAGAATCTGAACGCCGGTACCGACACGTCCGACGCCAAGAATCCATTTGCGACAGAAGCAGAACGCAAAAAGGCAAGCAAATCGCGGATATGGAGCGATACCTCGGGCAAATTCAAAATTGAGGCCACCCTGGCGCGCGTGGAAGAGGGAAAAGTCGTGCTTACGCGAGCCGACAACGGCAACGAAATAACCGTTCCCCTGGAAAAACTTAGCGAAGTGGATCGCAAGTTCGTAGCTGCTTCCCAGCCTGTGCCGCCAGAACCATCCGCCACTCAATCGAAAAATCAACAACCCGGTGACGCGAAGACTGCCGCGAAAGTCGCAATCGCTAAAGGTGCATCGCAGGACGATTCGAACAAGGCCACGAAGGAAGAAATCGAGATTGCACCGACCGACTTCAGCTCCGCGCCGATGATCGATCTTACCGTCGAGAAGCCTTGGACCTACAAGCCCGATCCGGCACCGCCGGACGAAAAACTCAAGCCAGTCGTAATTCCGCTGCTTAAATGGGATACGTCGGAACGACCTCAGAGACTGTTGCTATTGCCGAAAGAAAAGAAGGCATTCGTCGTTACGCACGATTTGTGGAGCGATCAGCCGGTGGTACACGTGCAAGCTTGCAATTTGCAGACAGCGAAAGCGGAGGCATCGGCGGAGTTTGGTGTCGGCGTCGTGCCGCGCGAAATTTCGCCCGATGGCGCACTCGTATTGGCAGGGACCCAAACTCGCGATTTCACAGCCGATCTTGGCGTTCTGCGGATCTATTCGCGGGCCGGATTGAAGGTTTCGTTGCTTTGCGCGTGGCGACCGTATCCGATACCGACCGATGAACACCCCAAAGCTATGCGAGAGGGCACCAAAAGTGTTTGGGCCAGTTTCAATGACGATCGGCACCTCCTCACGTGCGACGACCATGGAACCATGGTGATGTGGGAGGTTCCAGCGCTCAAGTCCATTTGGATGGCTCACAGCGATGCCAACGCCAAACCGACGATTAGCGCGGGGCGAAAATATGTTGTAGCGCGGTTGGCTAACAAGATGGTATTTGTCAAAGCCGATTCCGGTGAGATTGCGGGCTCGCTCGATACGGGACCGACGAGTTTGTGGGGTGAATCGCTGGATTTCAATAACGAAGGTACTCGGCTGGCCGCATCGCACGGCTGGCAATTGCGAGTGTGGGATTTGCACGGCCCGCAACTTATGCACGACTTTCAGATTCAACTTCCCGAGGGGCCGAATGGAAGTTATCGCGGCCTTGGGAGACCGGCGTGGCTCAGCGACAAGTATTTGATGCTCGGCCAAATGCTCATCGATTTGGAGCGCAGGATTCCCGTTTGGGAGAACACGGATTGGCGAGCCGAGGTGATGAAGATAGATGATGGCCTAGCGTGGGTAATTGCTGATGCGAATCGTCCGGGATCGAAAACTTTATCGGCCGTTTCGATTCCCGACAAAACGATGCTGGATGCCGCGGCCAAATTGAATCCGGACGATTTGCTGGTGATGCGACCCGGCATGACCGTTTCGATCGAAATGCAAATTAGCGCAGCACCGGAACGCGTCGCGAAAGCAAAGGAGATCTTGGAAACACATCTAGAGAATTCGGGAATGAAGGTTACGCCAGACGGGAAGCTAAAGCTGGTCGTGAGTGTGCTGCCAGGAAAAACGGAAACGATGCAATATCGGAAGATCGGCACAATAGGCAACTCAGAAGAGCGACAAGTCAGCGGGCAAATTTTTCGGGTCGCTTACGAGCTGAACGGCGAAACAATTTGGAAGTATGATTCGATTCGATCGGCACCGACGTTCATTCAGCCCAATAAGGATGAATCGCTCGATGCAGCATTGCAGCGCACGTCACAGCAACAAATCGAATCTTTTTTGGCCTTCACCGATTTGGAATATATGGCGCTGCCAACGTATCTGGTGAAGGTGCCCAATCGTGAAACGCAGAAATAGCACGCCAACATCGATTTAGTGCAAAATCGGCGCAATTCTAGCGGCAGTTCTGATCAAGTTGACCGTTGCTCGCGGCGAAGTATGGTTTTGATGCTTGCGCCGCCGCGCGCCGCTGGTAGTGCACAACTGCGTAATCTCCAGCAGGGAATCGTCAACGCGATTTTTCGCTCACTATGCCAATGTATTCGAAACCTTCCGGCGGGTTCACTCTAATCGAGGCGATTGTCTCCACGACGATCGCTGCCATAGCAGGCACGGCATTGCTACAAGGCGTCTATGGCTCCATTGCAAGCACGAAATTATCGCAAGAACAAACCATCGCCATGGGCCTAGCACAACAGCTGATGGACGAAATTTCCGGTAAGACTTATTGCGCAGTGCGCAATCAGCCATATGAAACAACATTGGGACCATCCGCGAGTGAATCTGTCGGCGTTGGCCGTTCGCTATACAACGACATCGACGATTACAACGGTGTCCGCGGTTCGCCACCGAAAGATCCGTGGAACGTGCTCATTGGCGATGATGACGGTCATGGCAGCAGCCGCCATCCGAGCTTGCGGGACTCCGCCTATCTATCGAAATGGCGATGCGAGACGGATGTGTACTACGTGAGCGCCAGCGATTTGAAAACAAAACTGGGCGCAGGCCAGACCAGTGACTATCGCATTGTTGAAGTGCGCGTATACGTTGATGATCCCAACGGCGCACGCCGGAATTTAGTGACGCTCAAACGTCTGTTCGCTTATGTGCCAACGCTCTAAGGCAACGAGCGGAAGGCCGTAGGAAGAATTGAGAATGGAAGCAATTTGCATATATCTACGTCGTGAAAGCAGTCGAAAATGCCGTGGGCGCGTGGGCCCGGTCAAGTGCTTACTGCCTGCCGCCTACTGCCTACCGCCGCGCCGCGGCATGACGCTGATCGAGCTCATGATTTCGGTGCTGATCATGTCCGTCACGATCGCTGCGCTGGGAGTCATGGCCCGCGCGGTGCAGATCAGCGCAGAGTACAACCAGGGCTATGGCACGGCGACTCAGCATGCGCGTGTCACGCTGGATCGACTCGATCGCGCCATCAATCAGGCCGTTGCGAACAAGACATACTGCGGCGCTTGGGTGACCGCCGACACGATTGGCAGCTACGATTTTCCCGACACACTCGTCGTCTGGCGACCTAGTGGCTCGCCCGCAAATCCACAAGGTGCGCCGCTGGCGTCGGAGTTGGTGCTGTTTTGTCCTGATCCGGCAGCGACGAGCCACATGATTGAAATCACGGTCCCGGGCGATAATCGCACGCTGCCCTCGCCGGCGAGTGCCGCAACATTCAAGTCGTTTATAGACGGTCTGAAAACCTCGGCCGGTGCGCAGAAGACACAGCTTACCGATTTGTTGAACACAGCGGCAATTTCTGGAAGCCCACAGCCGCGGGCAGCTTTGCGGTTTGTCGTGACGTTGAATCCTAGCGATACGGAAATGCTCTGGTTTCCCTCAGTGACATGGATGAATTTGCCATGGCCGCAAAGCCTTTGCGGCCCGAACGCCGGCATGCGGCAAGTTTGGGTGCGCACTGAAGTCCAGCTCATGCCTGCCGGCCAATGGATTGAAACGAACAATGCCGCAAAACAAGCCGTGCCATTTTTTGGATCATCGGCTTTCTGTTATGAGATGACGCCATGATCCCTAGGCGGCAGATAGTGTGAAATATGGTTGATGTGACTATGTATATTATCAAACTATCGAACTTCAAAACAACTACGTCGTGCTATCGGTCGCCAGCTGGGCGCCGCGGAATCTCGGTGATTGTCGTGCTTAGCTTAATTGCCGTAACACTCGCCGCCAGTTACGCAATCATGCGCTCGCAAGTGGCGGCTGTTCGAATTCAGCAGAATAGCAATCGGCAGAATTTGGCCCGTCAGGCGGCCATGGTCGGCTTATCAGTCGCCATCCGAACCATGGAGCAAAGCAATTGGGCGGGTGTTAATAGCACCATTAGCGGCACGCTCAACAGTCAGGACAACTATTCCGCGACGTATACGGCTGGCGATGACTCGTTGACTTCAGCCATTTCCAGCTATGCGGAATATGCATATCGAGTGACCATCATCTCCACCGGCACTTCTGTCGATTCAAGCAATTCGCAATCGAAAGCTACGCATAAAGTTCGGGCAGTGATGCGACTTCTCCCACGCAAACTCTCTTCCAGCCCATCCGACCTCGCGACAATTTTCAACTATACCTGGTACCAAACGCAGAACGACACCTTCAGCTTTTTGATTCCACTGCAAGTGCAAGGCAAAGTTCGCGTCCAAGGCACCGTGACGCTTGGATCCGATTATCAGTGGACAAGCTCGATGTCTGACGATTATTTCGATGATCTCGACAATATGCGTACCAAAGGCTATCCAGACGATCGTCCATTTCCCGGGCAAATGGAATTGTCGTTCACACAAAATAGCAGCAGCGTGCGAAACTGGCTAACGGGCAAAGTCAGCACTTCGCTGATTAGTAACTCCGCAACTGGAATGTCCGCGCAGTGGACGTTTCCCGGCTCGGTGACGACCTACAAACTTTACACCGGCGGACCATCGTATACGGTTCCCAGCTGCCCGCCACGATTAGCAGTAACTTGAAGGCTGATCCGGTTAGTAATCCTCTGGGGCTGTTTTACGCTTCCGGCGATGTAACGCTTGATAACAATGCCACGCTCAAAGGAACGCTAATTGGTGCAAATCATATCACAATTACTGGCGCGAACGTCACGATAGCGCCCGTTGATTTGATGCCGTTGCAAGGCACATCGACCACAATTCGACCGCCCACCCTGCTTTCGAGTAACGACATCATCGTAAGCGATACCGGCTCGCCGACGATCGACGGCTTGCTGACGACTTTCGATAAATTCAATTTGAAGATTTGCCCGCAAGCGAAGGCCCTAGCGATGCATGGAAATGTTGCTGCGCGACGGTTCATCATGGAAGGGCGCAACGAATTCAACGTGGCGGCGTTTTGGTGGTCGCTGCTCTACACCGGCTTCAATTCTCAAAGCAAGATCCCGTACTTTCCGGTTTACCTTTCCGGCTTCGGCATGCAAGCGGATCCGAACGTGGTGTTTCAGCCACCTTCCAATCCGGTAACATACATTTGGCCGACCAATGGATTTATTGTTTACATTGCTGATCCGACGGATGGCGGGCTGCGCTGGGAGCTCGTCGATTGGCGCGATTTGCGATAGCACACTTAAATTGAATCGTTTGCGTAATCTGTGCCGATAGTATCGAATGTGCAGCCGCCGATCCCGCAGTGGATTCACCATTTCGACTCTTTCCAACCCATTACAAGTCAGATTTGAGGCCGCTATGAAGACCGACAACCGCATTCGCTGGGCACTGCTGATCGGATTGAACCTGTTTTGCTGGTACATGCTAGGTTTCCAACAGTCCGCGTCGCATGCGCAGCAGAGCAACAACGGCGAATTGCCATTTGCAAATTCGGTGGTCCAGCGATTTGAAACAATCGACCAACTGAAGCAAATCAACGCGCAACTCAAAGAACAAAACGCATTTCTACGGTCCGGAAACTTGCGCGTCCTCGTGACGCTGGATCCGCAAGCGGCCGCCAGTCAGCCAAACATTCAACGATGAAACTGTCACGCGGAAATCTGAGTATTGAGCAGAGTTCCGCGAAGTCTCGTCCGCTGTCACTGGCCCCTTGTCGGCTGCCGGCGACGAATCAAACTGCCTGCCCGCCACGGACCACGGACCACGGGCAACTGTCACGCATCCGACCCAACTCGCCATCATTCAGGCCGGCATTTTCTCTCGTCGAACTGCTCATCGTCATTGTGCTGATGAGCATTCTGGCCAAGATGGCTATCACGAGCGCCACGCCGTCGGTTCGCGAGCAACTCGTTGCAACTGCGAACATCCTGTCTGGCGAACTGGCTTATGCTCGAAGTATGGCCGTCGGCAACAACAGCAGCTACCGCTTCGATATTGATCTGACCGGCAATCAACTGGTCATGCGCCACACCGGCGCTGACACGACGCTTAACACGCTGCCAAACTCTCCGTTTCGCTCCCCCAGCGATCCGGCCGATCAGTACAGCATTAAGCTCACGAATCTCCCACGACTGGCAATGCCGGTTAACTTGTTGGGCGCCCAAGCGATTGGCACGACGACGCAAACGATTACGTCGATTGAATTCGGCCCTTACGGCGCGACGACCCAA
Source organism: Pirellulales bacterium (assembly GCA_963773875.1). Taxonomy (GTDB): domain Bacteria; phylum Planctomycetota; class Planctomycetia; order Pirellulales; family JADZDJ01; genus CAVTYH01. The sequence continues at coordinate 223,559 of CAVZCV010000019.1, read as the reverse complement.
TCGAATCAAAGCGTCCTATGGCTGACCGCTGGTCTAGGAAACGGACGTCGATTCATTTCGATTGGCGTGAATCCAGTGACTGGCCTGGCGACGGTCGGCAGTTTTACCGGCGCGGCCCCAAGTGGAATTGTCGTCCCTAATCCTTAAGTTGAGTTCAACATGCTGCGTTTGCTGACCGCGCGAAGTTACAGCCCGATTGGCGTCGATATCGGCAGCCAATCGGTAAAGCTGTTGCAATTCAATGCGGATCGGCGGCGCGTTATCGATGCCGCGCGCCGCGAATTCTCCGCGCCGATGGATTCCAAGGACCGGGTTCCAGGTTTGGCCTCTGCAATTCGTGCCGCGCGCGAATCGCGAAACTTTCGCGGACGTGAAGCCGTACTGGCCCTCGGCGGTCGCGAACTGTTCGTACAAAATATTCGCCTGCCCAAAGCCGCGCCGGGCGAAACGGAAAAACTACTGCGGCAGGAAGCTGCCGGCCGGTTACCGTTTCCCGCAACAGAGGCAGAAATCCGCTTTGTCGAAGCCGCTGACGTCCGGCACGGCGAAACGGTAAAGCGCGAAGTGATTTTACTGGCCTGCCATCGGCCCGTGCTGGAGCAGTTGCTCGCCGCCGTGGAAGAAAGCGGTCTCACGCCGATTGCGGTCGACGTTGAGCCGCTTGCACTATTGCGCTGCTATAGCTGGCAATTCCGACGCGATGAAGATCGCCAGCAACGCGCCATGTTTGTACACATCGGAGCGGAGAGCACGGTCGTTGTGATTGCTCACGGTCCGGAACCGCTGTTCGTCAAATACATCGAACTTGGCGGGCGGCATTTCGACGAAGCAGTCGCAGCCCAGCTCAAAATGGACGTGAAAGAAGCGGCCAATTTGCGGCGGCACAATGGCGATCGCCGCAGCGATCAGCAAGATCCGGAAATTGCACGCAGTGTTGCTGAAAGCATCAGACCGATTGTGGAAAAGTTGGCCGGCGAATTGGCAATGTGCGTGCGCTATCACGGCGTCACTTTCCGCGGCCAACCGCTGGTGCGGGTCGTTATCGGAGGCGGCGAAGCAGCACAAAGTCTAACCGAAGATTTGGCCGCGCGGCTCGATTTGAAATGCGAGCTTGGCGACCCGCTCAGAAATTTTGACCTCGCAATTCAAACTGGCAGGCGCGGGCAATGGGACCTGGCTGTTGGCATGGCGCTGCGTGAACGCCGCGAAACGAGCAATTAACGTACACAATAGAATTGGACCATGAATTACGACATCGACTTTTTGCCTGCGTCGTTTCGGGAAGCTGGCATTCAGCGCAAAAATATTGGGCTGCGTGTGGTTGCGGTCGTGGCGTTTGTCGGCCTGATTGCGTTTGCCGCCGTCTATCAGCAGTACTTAAGGCATTGGAGCGACCAACAATTGGCCGATATCGTGCCACATTACGAGCTGGCGAAACTAGAAACGGTGCGCCTCGCGCAATTGCAGCAGCAATTGCAGACGGCGCAAAGAAAGGCAGAACTTTGCACGTATTTGCAACATCCGTGGCCGCGGAGCCAACTGCTGGCAGCAATTGTCGATCTTCTGCCTGATGCAGTGCAGTTGACCACGCTGGAAATGGTCCATGAGCCGCTGCCAAACGCCGCATCCGAAACTCCGCGACCAAGTGACAAAGCTGGCGAATTGGCGATGGCAAAGCTTGAACCAGCGCATCGCGATTTACTAGCGCTCCGCGATGAGTGCGAAAAACGACGGTTGATCGTCAAGCTCACCGGCATTACCGATGATACGCCGGCATTACACGATTACTTCGATCAATTGGGCCGTGTGCCTCTGTTTGAAAAAGTCGATGTCGGCGGCGTTGAGCATCATCCCGGCGAACCAGCGGCACATATGCATTTTGTGGTTTCGCTCATCGTGAGACCCGGGTATGGGCAAAACAACGGGCCGATGCCATCGCCCGACACGGTAACTGCAATTGGGAATCAGTAATCAAATAAAGAAACGAAATCCTCAGTTCCATGCGAAGTTCTTCGAAGCGAACAAGTTGGTTTGTCACGCTGCCGATTGCTGCCGGCGCGTTGGGCTATTTATGGCTTGTGTTTTTGCCCACCGCCCGTGCCATTCGCGAAACGCGCGCCGACATTCGCACGAAACAAGATTACATTTCGAAAGCCGAGGCCTTGCATTCGGTGCTTGCGCAGGCAAAGAGCGATTTAAAAGTTGTTGACGCTTACACAAGGCAGTGGAGCGACCAGACTTCGCGTGCGACTCAACTTCCGCACTTGTTTGGAAAGATCACCCAGCAAACGCACGAAATAGGTGCTGTGCCCACGCGGTTTGATCCACTCAAAGAAGTGAAAATGGAAACGCTGTTACGAGCCCCCGTGCAGATGGAAATCGTCGGGGACTACGAACAAATTGCTCGGGTGCTAGCATCGCTGGAACGATTGCCAGAAACGATTTGGGTTGAGCAATTGAAGATCGAAAAACAGTCCGAGAAAGGGCAAGATGTGCGGTGTGAAGTAAAATTGGAAATCTTTGCCGGTAATTCCAACAAATCTGGTTAGGTAAACCCTTTGGATATCCGATAACAAGACGAGCCGCGAAGTCGCGCTGTAGCTAGCGTCATTTCCGGTCCGGATTGGATCCCCCGTGCCAACTAAATACACCTTCATTCGCCGACTCCGCCGGGAACTGACTGCCAGCCCCAAGAAAGCCGCCATGCTTGGCCTGCTGCTGTTGGTGGCCGTTTGGTTTTGGGCGCCACTGGTTGGGAAATGGATGGGACGCAAAGACGACGAAACGCCCCTCACGGCAACGACGGAAACCGCCACAGTAACTGCGGAACCGATGAGCACAACCGCAACCACCATAGTGCCAACAGTGACCCTGAAACAGGAAGCAAAGTCGACTTGGCAACAGGTGCTAACTTGGATGCGCAGCGATCCAAAAATGAAACCGCACGATCCGAAGCTGGGCGGTCGCGATCCGTTCGCGCCCGTTGCGGAGAGGCTCGCGGCTTTCAACCAGCGCAACGGAAGCGCCAATCGAGCCGACACTCACGCCGCAACAGGCCGGTCTTTCTGTGCAGAGTATCGCAGTTGGAAGCCACGCCAAAACGGCATTGATCAACGGCCGGCCTTATCATGAACAGCAGGCCGTGGCCGGCAGCAACGGTCAAGACCGCTTTGTCGTAGTGGAAATCCGCCAGCGCTCGGTGGTACTGGAACGCAATGGCGATCGCTTCGAATTAAAGATCCGCCAGGTGGAAGCCGCGGCGATTGACGATTAAACGGAATTTTTCTGCCTCCCGTCAGGGATGACCGATGAGCAGCTTTTGGCGATTCACTTTGTTCGGCCTGTTTGGCGCCGCCGGTATTGGGGTGGCGCTGTGCATGGCCCTATCCGGAAACTCGGTGGCCGAGGGATTGGCAGCCGACCCGGTGACTGCCACGGGAATGAAATTTGAGTCGGCGGCGACCAAGTCGACGGCACCTGTCGGCTTAACGACACACGCCGAGGTTGAGCGCGTTTCGCCCCCAATTGCCAACCAAGCTCCGCTGACGACCGAGACGCATGCACAATCGTTGTTGCTAGCTCAGAACTCGACTCTGTCCAATGCAGCGTCTTCGAACTCGCCAGGAGCCGGCAATCAACCGACGCAGGCCGAGTTGCTCGAACAGCTTCGACAGCAACTGCAAAAGGCGGCACAGACTTCACCGCCGCCGCCGCTTAAGGCCGAAACGCCACCAGAACAGAGCAACGGAATCTCGTCCGGTCCCGCGGCCGGCAGTCGCTTTGGAAGCGGCGATCTTCCGCCTGCAAATGCCGCGGCGGCGGTCGCGAAGCCCAAGCCGCGCATCACACGCATTCCCGGTGAAGGCGATAACAACCTGTCGATTCAAATTCAGGATTCCGATCTGCGCGACGTATTGCATTTGCTCAGCGAACAAGGTGGACTCAATATATTGCCCAGTCCCGCGGTCCAGGGAAAAGTTTCCGCTTCGCTAAATGGCGTGGATGTCGATACCGCGCTGGCCGCGATCTTGCGCAGCACCGGTTATATCGCCAAGCGCGACGGCAAGTTCATTTATGTCGGCACGCCGCAAGATTTCAAAGCGATGGATCAATCGCAAGATCATGTGGGCACGCGCGTTTATCATCTGAATTATGTGAGAGCGTCCGATATCAATTCGCTTGTTACGCCGCTTTTAACGCCGGGCGTCGGCACGATCAGCGTTACGGCGCCAGCCAACGAAGGCATCGCCTCAGACAGCAGCAAAGTTGGCGGCGATCAGTTTGCTGGCGGCGATTCGGTCCTCGTGCACGATTTCGTGGCGGTGCTCGATCAGATTGAGCAGGTGATCGCCGATATCGATCACAAGCCGCAGCAAGTTGCCATCGAAGCAATGATTTTGAAGGTCACGCTCGACGACAAGAATTCGTTCGGCATCGACTTCGCATTCCTGCGCGATAACCCCAACGTCCGACTATTCACCGGCAGCCCACTATCGAGTTTGGGCAATATGGCGCCCAATGGTGGGTTGCAGTTTGGATTTCTGGACAGCAGCACGGCCGCATTTCTTTCGGCCCTGGAAACCATCGGCGATACAAACATCATCGCCAGCCCGCATTTGATGGTCATCGACAAGGCGCGGGCTGAAATTCTGATCGGCAATCAAGACGGTTATGTGAACTCTACCATTACAGAAACGAGCACCGCGCAAAACGTGCAGTTTTTGGAAACCGGTGCGCAGTTACGTTTGCGCCCATTCATTTCGTCCGATGGCATGGTGCGGATGGAAGTGCACCCGGAACTTTCGACGGGCAATGTGGAAGTGACAGCGGGTCCGAATCCGCTGACGTTGCCGCACAAGGATGTCACTCAGGTGACGACAAACATCATCGTTCCGGACGGTTGCACCGTGGTCATTGGTGGATTGATGCGCGAAGAGCTCGACACAACGACGAAGCAGATACCATTTTTCGGTTCATTGCCCGGCGTTGGCTTCTTGTTCCGGCACAAGGATGAGCAAACTCACAAAAAAGAAATTGTCGTGCTAATTACGCCGCACATCGTTTGCGATTCCGAGGCCATGTGCGAGGGTGATAAAGCTGCGGCGGAATTCCACCGCCGTCAAGGAGTGTATGCCGATCAGATGAGTCCGCTTGGTAAACGATACCTTGGCCGCAAGTATTATCGGCTGGCGCAGTCGGCCTGGGCGCAAGGCGATCAGCAAACGGCGTTGCGATTTATCGATCTGGCAGTCCACTTCGATCCCGAATCGAGAGCTGCGATCAACTTGCGAACCGACATTTGGAACGGGAACTTGACTGGCGATCATACGCTGATGCACCCTGCCGCGATGCCGTCCATGGGTGCGCCGCCGATCGAACAAATTCCCGGCCCGTTCCCCATTCCAGGGCTGTCGCCCGAAGGCGAGCCGTCGGAATTAGGGTTACCACCATCAGGCTTGGAGCGTGTTCCCGCCGGCCCGACAATCCCGCTTGACGCCCGCAAAATGCCCGGCAAGCCTGCTGTTGTGAACGCGGCGGATCGTCCGATAGATAATAAACTCGGCGCACAGCGGCTGCCGATATCCACGAACCCTTCCGCGCCGAAGCAGACAGCTGAAATCCAATCCGCGAAGATCGAGCCGAACGTCACGTCGACTGCCGCGGTCCAAGGGAACGAACCCATGCTGGGCTATTCCGTTGAGCCGGCGCGGTTACCACCTGCTCCGGCTGCGCCTCTTCCGATCGTCTCAATCAAGCCGCTAGATCGGCTGTCGACCAATGCAGAGAAGCCTGCAGCTGGAACGGTCATGCCGGCCAGCTTCGCCAAAGAATCGGCAAGCACGCCGGCTGTCACCGCAAAACCATCAGCACCGGCTAATCCAAATAGCTTAGACGGAACAGAATTACCCAATTGGATGGTCGATAGTTTATTGCAATCCGCCAGTGCGTCCACTTCGCCGCCGAAGCACTGAAGGAACGGTGCATATGTCAATTCAGGATCGCGGTCCGGCAAGTTTCATTTCGAAGTTCGCATACTGCCTAGCCGTCGGCAGTCTGGCGATGTTCAGCGGCGGATGTGCAACCTGGGGGTCGTTGGGCACGACCACCGTGCGCAACCAGGCGGATGATATCGGACCAAAGCGCGAAGCACGCCGCGACCAGGTCGCCCAGGATTTTGATAAACGCCGCGACGACGCCCAATTCAACGCCGCCGCAACTGCCTGGCAACGCGGCGATACGATCACTTGTGAGCAAAATCTTCAGCAACTGCTCGGGCGCAATCCCAAATATAGCCGCGCACGTATGCTGTTGGCCGATCTCTACTTGTTCAACGGCCAATCGCAAAAGGCCATCGATGAATTAACCCGTGCCGTGGAAGCCGATCCCAAAGATGCTGTCGCACAACATTCGCTGGCCGAGGCGCTCGACTCGGTAGGTCGTCAGCAAGATGCACTTTTGCATTATGAAGCAGCAACGCAACTCGATCCGAAAAACGAAGTTTTCGCTCTCAGTTTTCGCTCCGCACTCGGTGTGAACCCCACGGCGGCCAAGCAATTGCCGCCGTTCGACAGTGCGATTGCCGCCAAGAACGTATCGCCGGCGGCAGGCGCACAACCGACCGCCCAATCGCATGTGCCAGCCGCCGCCGTGGTGACCAGCCCGGTCAAGATCTCAGCGCAAACCGCGATTCCCACGCAGTTTCCGATCGAGCCGCCTTTTATTCCGCCGAGAGCTGCGGAAATTGCTGCGAGTCCCACCACGCCGGCGACGAACGAAAAAGCGTCCTGGCGATTAAATGGCAGCGTCAAAGATCCATCGCAACCGCGGGAGTTCGAGACGCCCGGCACCAACATGGCCCAGTGGCTGCAGGCCATGCATTTCGAAACGAGCGACAATCCGACAGCAGCGAACACCGCAGCTGCCATCGCGGAATCGATCCAGAAACCGCTCGATGGTTTGACTCCATCAATTCGGAGCGCGGAGGTGCGGACAGCTCAAGACATTCAGCCATCGCCATCGTCAAATCCGGTCATGCCGGTTGTTCAGGTTGCCTACCCGCGCGTTGAGCCGGTGCAGCAACGAGCACTGCAAAGTCCACTTCAAGAGGCAGTTCAATCGCTCGCAAAGGGCGATACGGCACTCGCAATTGATGCCGCGACGCGCGGCCTTTCACGTACTCCCGATGAAGCTGCGGCGCTGTACCGCGTGCTTGGTACTGCCCACTATCGTCGGGGCGAATACGCTACAGCGCAAACTGCTTTGGCTCAAGCACTTCTGTTGGACAAGTCGGACGCCCTGACCTACTTTTTAATGGGCTCCACGCTGGCCAAGCAAAACGAGCACGAGGCAGCCGCGAAGTACTTTGCTGAAGCGGCTAAACTCGATTCGCGTTTTGCTCCCTACGCGGCCGCCTGACAGCGACGCGAGACCGTCGCCGTCATTCTGTTCCGGCAATCCAGTGCACCATTGGTGGCAAGTCCGCTATGTGAGGGCTTCGCGGGGCGCATGGTCAAGGGCTCTGAAAATCCGATTTCATCGCTCAACGACTCGAAAGCCAAAACGCTTTTGACGATCGCCATCATTTGCGCCGTGGCGTTTCTTTCCACCTGGTCGACGGGGCTGATTGTTGAGCCGGTCGATAATTGGCCGTTCCGATTTCGATTTTTGGGCGTGGCCTTCGCGCTCGGTATGGGCTGCACATTTCTATGGACGCGTCATATTGCCAAGCAACAGCGCGTAGCCAAGCGCTATTTCGAATCGCTCGCATCAGTCGATCTTTTGAAACTCGCGCAAGGAACGCTAGCGTCCGACTTGCCCGAGATTGGATGCTCGAATCCTTGGTACGGCTCTGCTCAGCACTTCACGGAGGTCTTTCGTAGACACTGCGAGCGATTGGAGCAGGCCGAGCATGCTCGCACAGCACTTGGAGTGCGCATGAAGCGGAACGCCGCGCGGCAGGCGCAATTCGAAACCATTCTGGCCACAATTCCGGAAGCCGTCATCGCGGTTGATGGCGGCGATCAACTCATCCTGGCCAATCCAGCGGCAGAACGTTTGCTGGGAACCGATCTACTGGCACATGAGAATCGATCCATCACGCATGTCTTGCACAACGAAGCACTCGTGGAGCTGCTAATAGATACTCGCCGGCGAAGGGCGCCCGTGCAGCGTTCGATTGAACTGGAATTGACCGCTACCGAAGGCAGTACCGGCTGGTACCACGTTACGGCACGAACGTTAGCCTCGCGTGACCCACGCGCAGGAAGATGTCCAGCCGACCAATGGTGTATTTGCGGTGCTGCGCGATATGACTGCGCTGAAGGCCAGCCATAAACGCAATGCGGAATTTGTTTCGGCGGTGAGCCATGAAATGAAAACGCCGCTGGCCGGCATCAAGGCATATGTCGAATTGTTGGCCGACGGCGACGCCGACGATGAGCAAACCCGGGAAGAATTTTTGAACGTCATCAACGGTCAAGCGAACCGTCTGCAGCGACTTATCGATAATCTTCTGAATTTGGCGCGGATTGAAGCCGGCGTCGTCCAGGTGTCGAAAGAATCGACGTCCATCAACGAATTGTTGTCCGAGGCGGCGAACATCGTGCGTCCAGCGGCCGAAGCAAAGCACATCGCACTCGAGACGGATCTAAGCCAGCTATATCTGGGCGTGCTCGTGGATCGCGACATGATGATGCAAGCCGCAATTAATTTACTGTCGAACGCCATCAAGTACACGCCGGAAAACGGCCGCGTGACTTTGCGGAGTCGGCTAATAGATCAAGAGGTGATCTTTGGAGTGCAAGACACCGGCGTCGGGTTGTGCGAGGAAGACAAAGTTCGTGTCTTTGAAAAGTTTTACCGCGTGAAGAAGGATCGTGAAATGGCCGCTGGTACAGGATTGGGCTTGCCGCTGGCGAAACATATTGTCGAAGACGTGCACGGTGGCCGCCTCAGCGTGGAAAGCGAATTGGGTCGGGGCAGCGTGTTCAGCGTCGCGGTGCCTGCCGCCACACAACTGGTATGTCATACGTAGCCGCTCGTGCGCTATTTTGGAGCAGATCATGTCACATCGAGTTTTACTATGCGACGACGAAATCCATATCCTTCGAGCAGCGGAATTCAAACTCGCCCGCGCCGGCTATGAAGTGTGCTGCGCTAACAACGGGCAACAAGCGTGGGAGGAAATTCAGCGATGTAAGCCAGATGTGCTTGTTACCGATTGCCAAATGCCACGATTGGATGGGCTGGGTTTGTGCAAAAAGATTCGCGAAAACGACGCGACACGCGACATCCCCGTAATCATGCTCACCGCTAAAGGTTACGAACTTTCCCACCGCGAACTTTATGAACAGCTCGGAATCCTGGCTGTAATGGGCAAGCCTTTCAGCCCGCGAGAACTGCTGCAGAAGGTGAACGAAATTCTCCCGCGGTCCGCGGAGGTGCCATCGGCATGAATCTGCCCACAGAAATATTCGGCAACGTCGTGGTCGCTCATTCGCCAGAAGAAATGCTGGTCGAGCAGGCAAAGCCGCTGCATCTGTACTTGACCAGCCAAGAGCGCACAAAAGTAGTTTTCGATATCGACAACTCCGAGGCGATTGATAGCGCGGGGCTAACTACGCTCCTGGAGGTCCAGGAGCAACTACGCGAAAGAAACGGCGACCTGAAAATCGCCACCACGAACAACATCAACAGGAAAATTTTGGAAATGACACGCCTCGATGAAAACTTGGAAGTGTTCGACAGCGTGATCGACGCTGTGAAATCGTTTAGATGAAGGTGTCTATGTGTCTGGGTGTCTTAGTTTCGTACGCCAACAGACAACAGACGCACCAGGCACTGCACCGCAGGCACCAGACTCACTCCCACCCATGAGCGTTACTCAAGCAGCGCCGGCACGGTTAGGCAACTTACTCATCGAGCGCGGGTATTTGACTCGCGACGCGCTGGACCGTGCGCTGGAAGTGCAACGTGCCGAGCGCGGCGCGAAACTGCTGGGTGAGATTCTGGTCGACCAAGGATTCTGCACGGAAGACCAGGTTGTCGAGTGCCTGGCGGAAGAATATGCCGTGCCGTACGCCAAGCTTGAGGCCAGGCTGCATGATCCCAAGGTGGTGGATCTGCTGCCGCGGGACTTCATCGAGGCCAACCTGGTTCTGCCGCTGTTTTGCGTTCGCGATGTGCTAACGGTTGCGGTCGCCGAACCTTCGAATTTGTTCCTCATCGAGGAAATGCGTGGCCTGACGCAAAAAGAGATCCAGATTGTTGCCGCCACGCCGCGCGATATCCGCCGCATTATCACGAGCTTGCCCGACTCGAAAGTTTTCGTGATCGACGACATTATCGAGGATAGCGAGGCGCATGATGTCACGCTCATCGAAGAAGCGATCGAGGATATCGGCGATGTTGAAGAGATTGCCGGACAATCGCCGGTTATTCGGTTAGTGAACTACGTGATTTACAACGCCGTCAAGGAAGGCGCCAGCGATATTCACATTGAGCCTGCGGAAAAATGCGTCCGAGTTCGCTACCGCATCGACGGCAGCTTGTACAAGTCGCTCGAAGTGCCGCTGCATTTGCTTGCGGCTGTTACCAGCCGTATCAAGATCATGGCGTCGATGGATATTTCCGAGCGCCGCCTGCCACAAGACGGCCGCGTGAATGTGCTGCTTGATAAACGCAAGATCGATTTGCGCGTGAGCACGTTCCCGACACATCGCGGTGAGAAGACCGTCATCCGCGTGCTCGATACGCGCGGTATTTCGCTCAATTTAGAAGATCTCGGTTTTGCGGAAGTCATTTTGTCGCGATTCCGACAAGGGATCGAGGCGCCCAATGGAATTGTATTGGTCACTGGACCTACGGGCAGCGGCAAGTCGACGACGCTGTACGCTGCGCTTAATGCCATTAGCTCGATGGAAAATAACGTCTGTACCGTGGAAGATCCGATCGAATATCACTTGCCGCTCATTAATCAGTTTCAGGTGCAAGAGCGCGTGGGAATGACGTTTTCCAAAGCGCTACGAACGCTTTTGCGGCAGGACCCCGACGTCATCATGGTGGGCGAGGTGCGCGATGAAGAGACCGCACGCACCGCGATCCAGGCCGCGCTCACAGGGCACCTAGTGTTTAGCACGCTGCACACCAACGACGCTTGCTCTTCCATCACGCGCCTTGTGAACATGGGCGTCGAATCGTACTTAATTGCCGCGGCGTTGAATATGGTTTTAGCTCAGCGTTTGGTGCGAAGAATATGCCCCAAGTGCAGGCAAGAATACGAACCGCCCCGCACAGTGCGTAAGGCGCTCGAGAAGATGGGTTTGGAACAGGGCACGTTTTTCAAAGGCGTCGGTTGCCGGCATTGTCGGAACACTGGCTTCAGCGGCCGGATTGGCATTCACGAATTGCTGATTCTCGATGATGAAATTCGCGATGCCGTTGTATCGAATTCCGCACTTGGAATGATTCGCGAACTGGCACGCTCCCGGGGAATGATCACGCTTAGCTACGACGGATTCCGCAAAATGCGTGAAGGCATCACCACCATTGAAGAAGTACTGCAGACGGCCGGCGAATTTCGCGACACCAGCGGCCCCGATACCTCCGGCGAGTAAAACTCGTTGTCCGTAGTTCGGCGACAAGCGGTTGGTCCAATTACACAGTTTGAATTAATCGCTCACTATGCCATCAAATATCCAAGTTAAAGATAAGCTCGGAAAGCCCATTGGCGGTCAACACGCCGTCGCGGCACTCGAGGCGCCGAAGCGCTCGTACATTCGCGACAACTATATTGAGACCACTGAGCAGCCAGAATCGACAGAAGAATCAGGCGGGCTGTTTCCGCGCCGCATTAGCAAATATGACCTGATTTATGTCACCAACCAGTTGGCAATCATGGTCGATACTGGGATCACGCTGTCGGCGGCCTTGGGGAGCATCGTGGCTCAAGAGCAGAATCCCGCATTGCGGAAAGTGTTGAACGAGCTTAAAGCGAGTGTTGAATCCGGCGATGACTTTTCGTCGGCATTGAGCAAACATCCGAAGCTGTTCGACAAGACGTATGTCTCACTTGTCAAAGCCAGCGAAGCAACAGGGCGACTCGGCGAAATGCTGAACCGCGTCTCGCTCTATCTGCGCAAGGAAGTCGAGACGCGCGGGAAAGTGCGAGCCGCCATGGCCTACCCGGCGGTGATGATGGTCGTGGCAACTGCCGTCACAATCTTCCTGTTGACGTATATCCTGCCAAAGTTTGCGCCGCTGTTTCAAAGCCGAGGAAAGAGCTTGCCCGGACCGACTCGCTTTATGATGGCCGCCTCGGACATGCTGATCGAATATTGGTATGCCTGGCTGGCCGCAGTCGTCCTGCTTGTTGTTGGCTTCATTTACGGAAAGCGCACCCAGTCTGGGCGACAAGTCTGGGATTGGGTCAAGATTAGCACGCCGATTGTCGGACCGATGTTTCGCAAAGTGGCCATTAGCCGGAGTATCCGCACACTTGGAACCATGATCGCCAGCGGCGTTTCCATGCTGGAGGCGATTCGGCTTTCGGGAGAAGTGACCGGAAACTTTTTCTATGAACAGCTTTGGATGCGGGTGTTGGATCAGGTCACTACGGGTAAACAAATTTGCGAAACGCTGAAAGGCGATCCACTGTTTCCGCCGGTTTTGGTCCAGATGATTGCCGCCGGTGAGGACACCGGCAAGCTCGATGAAGTCTTGGAACGAGTAAGCAACTACTACGACCAAGAAGTTGAGATGTCGCTCAAAACGGCCACCAGCCTGATTGAGCCTTTGATGATTACGATGATGGGCTTCGTTGTCGGCGGAATTGGTCTTTCGCTACTGCTTCCGATCTTCTCGTTGAGCCGTAATCCAGGTTAGTTCTCGGTGCGGAAATTGTTGCAATGCATGGTGTTCTGTCAATTCCCGTCGATCGGCTGATGCAAGCCGGCAAGTTTCCCCAAACGACGCAAATTCCTTGACCCGGACTTTCTGCTTGATTAGCATAATTGCTAGAGGCAAGGGAGCACATTCCATACGGATGGACTTCGTGGAGTGTGCCAGAGAAGAAAGTCCATTAGAGGATGCGCCAGTGAAGCCAAGTTCGCGCTGTCGTCAGTGACGGTGTGCGCGATTTCTCCAGACTTCTAATCTATCAGCCAGCACTCCAAAGGTGCTGTCCGAAAGCCGCTGGCCCACGCCGCGGGATATCCGCCACCGGCGAAGTCTCCAAGTAATCGCGAACTCGGTCAATGCGGCTCTGCGGATAAGGCATTCGGTGATCCGAAAAGGCAACAACTGAGTCGCAACGGGGCTGATCCAGACATACTCGCAAGGCGTTTGTCGCTACGGAATTTGAAATCACTATGACGTATCCGCACCTGCACCATGGTTTGGCACGATTGACCAGCATTCTCTTAGTGGCATTTGGCCTGTATGTGCTTTGTGCCAATTCGGCGCTCGCCACTTCCACCCCCGAGGTCAGTTACAGCCTAGGAATTTCCGAGAACCTGAGTGTGCTGAAGAATCCCAACGACATGCACGCCCAAATGATGGCGGCCTGGACGACACCCACGCAATTGGCGATGGAGCGAAATCGCCCTTACTTGCTTTTGGAGAATACGAGTACGGTCGACAATGGTGGCGACGACAACGCGAGCCTGACGAGCTTCACAATGACCATTGGCGATACGACCCAGAATTTCGATTGGGCGCGAATCGTTAGCACGTCCCCCGGCGTCACCGTATCGCTTGCTACGCCAGATACGTTAGAGAACCACGCGAAGAGCGATTCGATTACGTACAATTTCACCGGCCTGACGCCAGGCAAGCAAGTGATCTTCCAAATTGACATCGATCCAGACGTTATCAGTGCGCATCCATTGACCGACTATCGCCAAGTGTTGTTTAAGCTGAATGGCGGGGCCAATCCGTCAGGCAACTCAGCAACCAGCGGCGTGTTTCAAGACCTGAGTCTACCCGTCGGCCAGCAGACTCAATCCGTCGGGCCGACGTTGTGGGAAAACCCTGTCGACCCGAAGCCCACGGTATTCGGTATGCAATTCGTTTCCCGCTACATGGCCGATCATGTCACTTCATTTAGCACCGGCAATATTTCGACGGTGCCGGAGCCGAGCAGCTTTGTTTTGGCGGGCTTAGCGGCAGTAGGGCTGATCGCCGGCTGGCGACGTGGGAATTTGCCGCGGTCTGCCGATTAGATTTTGGAGTCACACGTCCCGCTGGCCGTGCAATTAACGGACGACGGCTGGCGTCGGCGTTCCGCTGGAAGAGTTCGCCGGCACTTGCACGCTCGGCATAGCATTTGGTCGAGCAGCGGTTCGTACGGGCCCGCGTCCATCGCCGTAAAACATCGTGGTTTCTTCCGACGCGAGCTTTGCGCCGATCGACTGGCAAGTCACTTCGGCGCGGAATACATGCGTACCAGCCGACTCGGCTCGAGCTTTGATTTTCAGGATGACTTCGCTGCCGGGTGCAATTGCAGCGATCGGCCGAAACATCACTTGCCCCGGGGCCACTTCATGCTGGCCGCCTTGCGCCGATACCGGCTCGACGCCGCTGGAGAAGAACCCAGCAACCTCAACGTTTTCCGCCGCCTTTGTGCCTCGATTGCGAATGTGGACCTCATACGTCAGTTCTTCGCCAACAGAAAGCGGACCCGGTGGATCGATGACTTCCAATTTCAAATCGGCCAGCGCCTCCACATTCGTGCTGGCCACCATGTTGTCGCTGAGATCAGTGGCAGCCGTCGCGAGAACTTGAACTCGATTGGCACCCGGCGCATTTAGCGTACAGCGGAAGTCGACCTCTTGCTCGACCCCCGGCCGCAAAGTCGGCAGGTCCCAAACGACTTTGTTTTCGCTCTCAATGTACTTGCCGCTGACGCTGGAGACGAATTTGGCTCCGGCAGGCAACGTTGCCGACAACATCACTTTTTCGGCCGGAGCGTTTCCAGGGTTCGTGACAACGATATTGTAGTTCGTCGGCGTCCCGGCGAATTTGAGTTCTGGTCCCGAGATCACGGCTTTCAGTCCGGCACGTCGCACAAGAATGTCTTCTGCAACTTCCGCTCGCAGCTGCCCTTCCGCAACAGCGACTGCCTTCACCGAAAGATTCCCAGCCTGTCGAGCGGTAAGCTCAACTTCAATGGGTTTGTTTTCACCAGCCCGGAGTGTGCCGACTTCGTGTCGCGTGGGCGGCGCCGAACTGCCATCGACTGGTGCTAGCATGAGCACAACGTTTTCTGCATCACCCGTGCCGGGATTGGAAAGCGTTAAGCGATAAACCTTTGTCTGGCCGTAAACAACTTCCGGTGGGCCATCGAGTGCCATCATCAGTTTTGGCTCTTTCACTTCCACGAGCTGTTGCGATGCCACGGGCGAGCAAGCCCACTGCACAGGCAGATCGAAAGGCTTGCTTTCACGGGGCACAAGTCGAATGGCGAGTTGTTCTTTGCTGCGGCCATCGAGTCGTGGCAATCGCCAAGTCAGCGGTTCGCCACGTTGATCGGCAGATGGCGGCGCGGTGCCACTGCTAACTTTCGCACCAACCACCTCTGTCCATTCTGGAATCTTAATTGACACCGTGACGTCTTGCGCGGCCACTTCGCCCGCATTCGTCACGGTCACACGGTAGACAGCCTCTCTACCGATCGTAATGCTGCGCGGGCCTGTTGTTTCCACGCCGATGACCGGGCTTTGACGCACGATTGATGTGCTATCTGCAGCTAGCGTTGAGTTAGAAACTCCTCGCGTCGGAGCTGCTTCGCCGATCGTAGTGGACTGGCCGACTGGAGCCAATACTGTTGGAGCACGACGAATTGAACTTAGTGGAGTGGCAATGGCTGACGCATTTGGAGAGCCGCTTGATGAATCGTCGCCGCCCAAGGAAATTGACTCGCGGCTCGGCGGATCAAACGGTAAGGACGCCCCGCCCTTTGGGAGCTGGGCGGCACGGATATCTGGCATTCCTGGAGGGTTAGGACCCTCTTTTGGCCCCGACCGCGGTAACCGGTGCAGCAACGACGGGTGCCGTAACAGCGGAAATGGCCGGTGTGTTCGATTGATTACTTCCGATTGACGGGGCTTCGACGACCGGAGGGCGCATCGTATTGGCTGGGCTGCTGGTCGTGGACGATTTGCGAACCGATGCCAATCGCTGCTGGAGCGACCTCAAACCTTTGCTAGCAGTTGTGCCATCGACGGCGGCAGTCGTCGCATCGGATGAATTGGCCGGTGCGGCAGTCGATTCTGTGGTGCCCGCGGTCGCGCTGGGATAAATCGTTTGCGACTTTGTCTCTGACTGAGTCACTGGCACTGCTGCGGTATTTGCATCAGCAGTTGGTGCCCGGAATGGCGGCGCCAAATTGTCTGTTCGAGCTTGGCTGGCTGCGGTGCCCGTGTATGCGGTCGAGCCCAACATCTTGCGAGAGCCACCGAATGTGTCGGATCCATCGGCCAATAGCCGCGGCGCCTCGACGCCGACAGGTTGATAACCCTGTCCAAAAATCGAAGTTGCCGTCACGCCAACGACGGTCGCCAGTGTTGCCCAACAAAAAACTGCGCGCATAGGTTCCATCCTGAACAAAGCCGACGGAGAAACTGCCGTAGCCGTTATCGGCAACGAGCGACCGTTTCGATTAAGCGAATGTCGGCGGTTAAAAGAATTTTGCCGGTCGCAGAGACTGGCCAATGTATGCAAAAGAGTCCGACATGCTAGCAGCAGGCGTTTGGAACATCGCGGCTTTCGGGATCGCGCGTTATGGTGAAGCCCATTTCTTCGATCATTTTGAAGTCGGCTTCCGGTGCTTGACCCTTGGTTGTCAAATAATCGCCGATGAATACAGAGTTTGCCACATAAAGCCCCAATGCTTGCAGGCTGCCCAAATGCATTTCCCGTCCGCCGGCAATGCGAATTTCACTTTTGGGGTTTACCATCCGCATCATACACAGCGCTTTGAGGCAATAGCGCGGGTTAAGGCGCTGAGATCCCGCCAGCGGTGTGCCGTCGATAGGATTGAGGAAATTGAGCGGGATCGATTCGACCTTCATCTCTCGCAGCGAAAACGCTAGCTCGACAACGTCGAAGTGGTTTTCGCCCATGCCAATGATTCCGCCGGAGCACAGTTCGAGTCCGGCACCTCGAACGGCTTTTAGCGTATTCAGACGATCTTGCCATGAGTGTGTGGTACACACTTCGGGATAAAACCGCTCACTTGTGTTCAAATTGTGGTTAATTTTATCGACGCCGCATGCCTTGAGCCTCTGGGCATGTTCGGGCGTTAGTAAACCCAAACAAGCGCACACATTCAATTTGAAGCGCTGTTTTATCTTGGGAACGACGTGCTCCACAGCTTGAATCTCGCGTTCGGTCGGGCCCCGCGCAGAAATTACAAGGCAGTACGTGCTGGCGCCTCGATCCGCACATACCCGGGCCGCGTCCAGCAGTTTCGTTTCCGAGATTAAATTGTAGACTGGAATCTCCGCTTGCGAGATCTTCGATTGCGAACAGTAGCCACAGTCTTCTGGGCACAGCCCGCTTTTGGCGTTCATCAGGAAATAAAGTTGCACCGTGTTGCCCCAGTAGCGATGCCGCAGCCGATAGCACGCCGCAATGAGGTCCAGCAATTCCACATCGGGCGATTCCAGCACTGCAACTGCCTCGTCCTGAGTCATGCTCTCGCCTTCAAGGACTCGGTGCGCAATCTTGTGCCAGCGATTAATTGCAGAATTTGCCTCGAGATGCGTCGGAAATGGAATCGGTTCAATCATTGCTCGCAGATGCCTGTCAGGTATTAAATTTCCACGGCTCAATGGCACGACCAGTATTGCCGTAAATTGTGGCGCAGCAAAGCCGGGCACGCCGGAAGTCGAGAAATCGGCTTGGCATGCCCCACTTGGCAGCCGACAATAACATTATGTCCAGGCATCATTTTGTACGAGTGGGAATTTTTGGCCACGTAGGCCGATTTACATCGGTCGATGCCGTGGCCTACCCACGAGCCAGCCGAGTAATTGTCCGGACCAGCCGGGGGCTTGAAACCGGCGAGATCCTCGGACCGGCCGATGATGACCTGGACCGGCGATCCACGGACGGCTCCATCTTACGCGGCATGACGTTGGAAGACGAGTTGCTCGAAGTGCGGCTGCAAAAGAATCGGCAAAAAGCAGTTGATGCCTGCACCGCGCAACTCGCCGAGTCAGGAATTCAGGCGACGCTGCTGGATGTCGAACATCTATTCGATGGCAGATCGCTGTTCTTTTATTTTCTGGGCGAAGTTACGCCGGAGGTTGAAACCGTCACCGCCGAGTTGGCCGAGGTTTACAATGCTGCGGCTCAATTTCGGCAATTCTCGGATACGCTGACTCTGGGCTGCGGCCCGGGTTGCGGAACCGAGAACGCAATGGGTCAAGGTGGCTGCAGCACGTGCGCGACGGCCTGCGCTGTCGCCAGCGCTTGCGGTTCGAAACGATAAGCGATCGAGCCACCACGTTGCATTATTCTCTGGTGCTACCCAACGATATCAAAAGTTCGCTCATTTCGCCGGCCGCGTGCGCATTTCCCTGACGCCGTGCTTCGTCGATCCCGGCACGCAGCCTCTCGCGAGCCTCATCAATCCGTTCGAGCTTTACCAACTGCTGCGCGGCCATAAAAAATGCCGGCACGTATGGCGTGGCATCATTCTGCAGATTTCTAAATGTCGCCAAACTTTGCTCGTTCTCGTTCTCCTTCTCCAATTCCATTGCCAGACTGTACCGAAGAAACTGATCGCCTGGATCCAGGGCCAAGAGTGCTTCAATCCTCGCGCGTTGACTGTCAGGCATGGAGTCAATACAAATTAATGAACCAAGTTCACAAATCGCCAGTAATCCTAATTAGCTTTCCTGCCAGTTTGCCCTCTTCCGCATTTGATTCACCGCAAACTGTAACGTAGAGCCCGTTGTTGCTCGTGAACGCCAGTGCCGTGGGTCGATCCAGCGTGGCAATTTTCACGGTCTTCACGCCTGCGCGGCCGTCGATGGTTGTCGCATCCAGTCGATAGATGCCCGCCCCTTTCGGATCGCTTCCCGAAAAATCGGCCGCGTATAATCGACCGCTCAAGGGGCTGTACGCGAGACCGACCACATCGTGCAGCGCCGTGGGAAACGCCGTTAACAATCCGCCGGCGTCTTTTTTTGCCACAAAAAACGCCAGAGCACCGCCTTTCGAAACATCGGCTCGCTTCATACCGACCACGAGCAATCCACGGCGATTCACCGTGATGCCACCGCTGGGAAGCCCGAACTGCGAAACGTATTTTGCCGGCACATATGTGAACGGACTTAACTTCTCCAACGACGACCAGCTTTTAATTTCCGATTTGAAAATCCACCCGTGGCTGCTGCCCGGATTCGTCACCAGCAGCGATGGCGGTGCAAACGGCGAAACCGCGAGGCCATAAAACTTGCCTTCGGCCGAAACAGTGCCGTCGCCATCTGTAGACATGCCGAGCTTCTGTTTGGCGGATTCCAATTCAACAGGCTTCGCGGCTGTGGAATCTTCGGACGCGGGCAGTGCGAAAACACGAATCGATCGCTCTCCGCTTTTAGCCGAACTCCCCACAACCAATGTGTGCTCATTCAGGAAAGCAATTCCCGCGGGCCCACTGCGGTTCGTCGGCTCTTGTTTTTCTGCTGCCGCCTCATGGGGAAAACCGACGATAACTGGAATCAATTCCTCGGGCTTCGCTACGGCGATCTTGACGATACGCCCCGCGCCCGAGTCGCTCACGAACACATCATCCGAACTCGGCTGAATTGCGATGCCACATGGATCGCTCAAGCCAGTGGCCAATGTTTCGACTTTCACCTTTGGCTCGTCGGCCGCAAGCAGCGCGATGGGCGTAGTTACCCACGCCATTCCGAGGATGACCACGCAGCGCAGGAATGCCCGCACCGCACTGGTCAACGCATATTGCAAGTCGCGATTCATAAAGCTGTCATCCCGTGTGCCTTTTCGTACGCGGCAATTTTGTCGTCATGTGCCAGAGTAAGCCCGATGTCATCGAGGCCGTTGAGCAAACAGTGCCGGCGAAAGGCTTCGACTTCAATTGGCAGTGAAAGTCCAAACTCGTCAGTCAGCCGACAGCTTTCGAGATCGGCCGTCAGTTTGTAGCCGGGATGCGCAGCGCACCGTTTAAATAAATCGTCCACCGCCGCGTCTGCGAGCTTGATCGGTAACATGCCGTTCTTGAAACAATTGTTGTAAAAGATGTCCGCGAAACTCGGCGCAATCACGACGCGAAAACCGTAATCGTCGAGCGCCCATGGCGCATGCTCGCGGCTCGAACCGCTGCCGAAATTTCGCCGCGCGAGCAAAATACTGGCCCCGCGATACTCTGGCCGATTCAGCTCGAAATCCGGGTTGTCCGAACCGTCATCGCGAAATCGCCAATCGAAAAACAGAAACTGGCCGAAACCCGTACGTTCAATTCGCTTGAGGAATTGCTTGGGGATGATCTGATCAGTATCGACATTGGCCCGATCCATCGCAGCGACCAGGCCGGTGTGCTTTGTAAATGGTTGCATTGGATTTAGGGTATGAAAAAATTTTGGTTTGCAAGCTCAGCCGCACGCGGTTTCAGCTCTTATATTCCCATTCGCGGATGTCCACAAAATGCCCGGCGATTGCCGCGGCGGCGGCCATGGCCGGGCTCACCAAATGCGTGCGGCCGCCTTTGCCTTGTCGGCCTTCGAAGTTGCGATTGCTCGTGCTGGCACAGCGCTGGCCGGGCGTGAGGATGTCGGGGTTCATTCCCAGGCACATGCTGCACCCCGCTTCACGCCACTCGAATCCTGCCTCTTTGAAAACGCGGTCCAGGCCTTCTTTTTCCGCCTGCGTTTTCACTTGCCCACTGCCGGGTACAACCATCGCATTCACCGATTTGGCCACGCGGTGTCCGCGCACCACTGCGGCGGCGGCTCGCAAATCTTCAATGCGGCTGTTCGTGCAAGAGCCAATAAAAACGCGATCCAGTGCCAGCGACTTGATCGGCTTGCCCGGCTCCAAGCCCATATATTTCAGCGATTGCGCCGCCGCTTTGCGATCGTCATCGGTTTCGAACTGGGCTGGATCGGGCACATCGTCCACGACCGGCACCACCTGGCCAGGATTGGTGCCCCATGTGACTTGCGGCGCGATATCCGCCGCGTTGTAAACCTCCACCCGATCGTATTTCGCGCCGGCATCACTTGGTAACTGACGCCAGCGTTCAACCGCCGCATCAAAATCTTTGCCCGTGGGAGCAAACTCCCGACCTTTCACGTACTCGAACGTTTTTTCGTCCGGCGCGATCATTCCCGCGCGCCCCGGCTTCAATCGACATGTTGCACACGGTCATGCGTTCTTCCATCGAGAAACCACGCATCACAGGCCCGGTGTATTCGATCACGCAGCCCGTGCCGCCATCAGTGCCGATCTGCCCGATGAGATACAAAATGACGTCCTTGGCAGTTACGCCGCGTCCCAATTGGCCATCGACACGCAGCTCGAATGTCTTCGGCGTCGATTGCGGTAGTGTTTGCGTGGCGAGCACGTGCTCAACTTCACTTGTGCCAATGCCAAACGCCAGCGCCCCGAATGCGCCGTGCGTGGCAGTGTGACTGTCGCCGCACACAATCGTCATTCCCGGCTGCGTAATGCCAAGTTCCGGCCCGATGACGTGCACGATGCCTTGCTGTGGACTATTAAGGTCATAAATCCGAATGCCGAATTCGCGGCAGTTATTTCGCAGAGTGTCGATTTGTTGTTTCGAAATCACGTCGGCAATGGGCAGCCGGCGGTCGGTGGTCGGCACATTATGATCGGGCGTGGCGACGGTCAATTCCGGCCGGCGCACTTTGCGGCCCGCCAGACGCAGTCCTTCAAACGCCTGGGCACTCGTGACTTCGTGTACCAGGTGCAGATCGATATACAGCAGCGTCTGCTTTCCGGGCTCGGCATGCACCACGTGTGTATCCCAAATCTTTTCAAACATCGTGCGAGGCATAGCAAATCAGTATTTCAAGGATCGGGGTCAGGAAAACAATGACATCCAACTTGTTTAGCGCGGGCTTGCCCTGCGCTGGCAGTCGCGGGCAATCGAGGATTCTCCAATCCAATAAGTATATCCAAACCGGATTTGGTTCGTAAGTTGACGGCGATTCCAGGCATCCACCACTCCAGTTTGCTTTCGCAAGTGAAATAACCGAACTGGAAACTCCGAGAAAGCACGACTCATTTTGGATTCAAACTTCACAGTAATTTCACACTCACGCTGTAATTTGTTCGAACCACACTGGGTCATAAGGCGCTTACTAGCCATGCCCCGCCCCGGCTGGTGCAAACTCCATCTTGCGATCCCCAGTCGCAGTGGCAGGAAAGACACGAGTCGTTGTGTGTTGTTCATGCGTACACTGTACATCATGCGAGGTCCATTTTCAAGCAGGTTCGCAAGTGCTTACCGTTCCAGGCCTTCGGCCGATCGCGTTGTGCCGGACATTTAGGTTTTCCCACTGCCCCCAGGGTCAAACTGTAAAGAATCCCGCATATGCGCTGTGTTGTACGGCCCTCCCATCGGGTAGGATCAAGGGCTCCATTTCTTAACTCGCGGTCGCTGGCTCCTCTCTGTCCTCCGAGTAGATTTTTTGAGTTCCCAATCTGCGTACATTGAAACTCGGCACGGCCGACATCACCTATTTCCCAGCGGCGCTCGTCCTGCGCATCCGCTTTGGGGATACATCACCGCGATCATCACGATTCATCTGTTGAGCCTGTTGGTATTCGTCCCTTGGTTTTTCAGTTGGACTGGCGTGGCGCTATTCATCGTGGGTCACTACATTTTCGGCATGCTGGGAATGACCCTTGGCTATCACCGTTTGCTAACGCACAAGGGTTTCACGTGCCCGAAATGGCTTGAACACTTCTTCGCCTTACTCGGCGTCTGCTGCTTACAAGATTCGCCCGCACGCTGGGTGGCAGTGCATCGCAAGCATCACCAGCATTCCGACGAAGAGCCCGATCCGCACAGCCCCTTGGTGGCCGCGCTGTGGGGACACTTTGGCTGGCTGATGGTTGAAAATCGCGATTTGAGTACGGTCGATTTCTATGAGCATTACGCCCGCGATATTTTGCGCGATCCGTTCTACTTGAAATTCGAGCGGCGAATGATGTGGTTCTGGACGTACATCATTCACGCGGCCCTATTTTTCATTGCCGGTTTGGCCGCCGGGTGGGCGACGACGGGCACGTATTGGGGCGGCGTGCAATTCGGCGCAAGCTTGCTCGTTTGGGGCGTGTTCGCGCGCACCGTGTTTGTGTGGCATGTCACCTGGTCAGTCAACTCGCTGACGCATCTGTGGGGCTACCGCAATTACAAGACCGACGACAACAGCCGCAACAACTGGCTGGTCGCCGTCTTGGCGCACGGCGAAGGCTGGCACAATAACCATCATGCGCAACAAATCTCCGCCGCCCACGGCCACCGCTGGTGGGAAGTCGATTTCACGTACTGGACGATTTGCGCACTGGAAATGATTGGTCTGGCGAAGGATGTAGTTCGGCCAAAAGCGGCAAACTCAAGCTAGGTGAGAGAGCGTTCACCCTCTTCTTATCCCACCAGCGCACCTGTCGGGGCGCTTGCGCTGTCTTGCGTCACGTCGGAACTGCCGCCGGCAGTGGCGGGCTTGAGCGCATCGCCGTTGGTGCAATGGTCGGTGCCGCTGCGGTCGGTGCCACCGTTGGTGGTCCACCAGCGAATGGCATCGGCACGTGTCCAGTGGCCGTGCAGTTGGCAGGCAGTCAGCGCATCGGCCAATGAGGTTGTATCTGGAAAGCGATCTTCTGGGCTCTTTTCCAGGCATTTCATCACGATGCGTTCCAGATCGGCCGGAATGCCTGGCTCCAATTTCGACGGCGGCACAACCGGCTGTCGAGCATGGGCCAGCAGAACCTTCACCGGATTCTCGCCTTCGAACGGCGGATGGCCTGTGAGCAGGTAGTACGCTACTGCGCCAAGCGCGTAAATGTCGCTCCGTGCATCGGGTTCACTATCGCCCGTGGCCTGCTCTGGCGCCATAAACAGCGGCGAGCCGGTGATGGAACCTTCCTGGGTCAGCGCCACATCGCCGGTGCTCACGATGGGTTTGGCCAGCCCGAAATCGAGCAGTTTCGCGACGTCGTAAATTCCGCCGCGTTCCGCCGCGAAAATATTGCCCGGCTTGATATCGCGATGAATGAGTCCCAGGCTGTGCGCTTCCCCCAGCGCCTGGCAGATTTGCTCCATGAGCCAAATGACTCGCGCTGGAGCGAGTGGGCCGTGCTGGGCCACGAGATCGGCCAGCGACTTGCCCGGTAGATATTCCATGACGTAGTAGAACGTGCCGTCGTCGGTGTGTCCGTAGTCGAAGATCTCGATGCTGTTCCAGTGCGTCAGCTTGGCCGTGGCGCGCACCTCGCGTTCAAAGCGGGCCAGCGCTTGCGGATCGGCCGATTTGCTGGGCTTAATGAGCTTGATCGCTACTGGCCGCTTCATTAATTGGTGTTCCGCCAGGTGCACTTCGCCCATCCCGCCGGCGCCCAGCAGCCGTTTGAGGCGATACTGCCCGAGTTGCTTGGCTTCGAATGCCTCGTGCCGCAAGCGATTGATGGTGTAGACGCCGTACGCGCCTGCAATGGCCGCGAGCACCATCGTCATGGACAAAGAGATGACGTTACTGACAGACGCCATGCGATGGATCGGCTCGAGGTAATCGCGCGCGAGTATCAAGATCACGATCGGCGCCAGTGCAAACTGTGCGAGCGGAATCGACGCGCGCTTCCAGGTGTTAGGAATAAACAACGAGTAAATCAACACGAGCAACATCCAGGGCGCTGCCAGGCCAGTGACGAACTGCTCGGTGGACCGCAGTTCCAGCCACTGCATGAATACAAAGAAAACCGCTGGCATGCCGAAGATTACAAATTCTGCAATACGGAGCGTCGTCAGAGTGAACGTATGCCGATGGCACAGCCCGCCGCCGACCAAGAGCAACATTGCGGTCAGCAAGCCGTGAAACACAAACATGAACAGTGCCCAACCACTGCTGCCGGCGTGCCCCTGGAGAATTTCGCGAAAGAAAAATACGCCGAAACCCAGCGCTAAAAGCAACGCCGCGATTCGCAGACGGCTACGCAACAGCGACTGCGTTTCCTTCGTCATATGCGGCGCACTGCTGGCGTGGCACATGGCCACCTTGCAGGCCGCGTGGGCCGACTGATTGGCAGAAGCGCCCGTGCCCGGCGAGGACGTTGCATCGAGCGTGGCGTCGGTGGAAGTAATTCGACGGGTGGACATGCGTGAGATCCGTCTAAAAGATGGCACGACTGCCATACGTGCAGCCGCATTCGCTACTGGCAAACACCGTACATCATATCCGCCGGTCAAGCGATTGGCGACGAGATTGCCGTTAGTATTGGCACGCTCAAGGGTTGCAACCCTCGGGCTCCGCCAGGAAACGGCAGACGATGGCGAAGCCCGATTAGGCTGCGCGGCGGCGCATCGTAGGAACTGCGGCCAAACGCTCAAGTTCGAGCCGCGCCATTGGTTTCAGCTGGTGTCCGTCTGGTGCCTTTTCCTCGCGAAAAACCAGCCGCATGCGCGGCCAAAGTTCGCGGCAAATAAAACCACGCATCCGCCAGAGAACCCACCTCTTGATCGGCTGAAATGATGGCTAACTCGATGCCCTGCAAGGAATTAGCGGCGCGCACGAGCGCCTCGCGAGGGTCGCCGGGGACGAGTTTGATTCGCGCCCCGCTGGTGCGCAGCAGACGATGGGCCTCTTTCAGCGTGAAATGCGGTACATCGACAGGACGAGAGTCAAACCGATCGATGCCGACAAACTCGACCTGATCGGCAGTGTGAAACTTTTGCGCGAGCGATATCAACCGCGTTGCGCGCTCGCCACTGCCTAACCCCATCAGCATCAACTTCGCCGGCCGGCGCTGGAGGATCGTTTTGAAGAGCAGCCGATCGTGGGCCGGTTTTGCAAACCACCGCAGCCAGAAAGCCTTAAGCGCAGTTGCGGCAGCCACCGTGGCCCTCCCTGGCGAAGTGTGAGGAAACTCCCTTCCTCATTGTTCGACCAACGATGCCAGCAGGCTGAAGAATTTAGGAAGTAGGATTTTGGATGTAGGATTTGAAGCCTTAATCCTGCATCCGACTACTTTCCGATGACGGAACGATAATAATCGATCGATCTTCGCAATCCGTCTTCGAAGATGATTTGCGGTTTGTAGCCGAGCAGCTTTTTAGCAGCAGCAATATCGGCCAGACTTTCGCGGATATCGCCCGCACGCGGCGGGTCGTGCTTCGGTTTCACCTTCGTGCCGAGCACCTGGTTCAGCTGCGAAATCAAATCGAGCAGCGTCACGGGCTTGCCATTTCCCACGTTAAATATCTGGCCGGAGACGTTTTCCGCTTGCGATGCGAGCATGTTCGCCTGCACCACATCGCCGACGAAGACAAAATCGCGAGATTGCTTTCCGTCGCCGAAGATCACAGGCGCTTTCCCGCGATCAGCAGAGTGATGAATTTCGGAATGACCGCCGAGTATTCACTGTTAGGATCTTGCCGCGGCCCGAAGACGTTGAAGTACCTGAGCGCGACGGTTTCCACGGCGTTCATGGCGGCAAACGCGTGGCAGTACAGCTCGCTCGAAACCTTGGCGGCGCCGTAAGGCGAAATCGGCTGCGGCAAATCGGTTTCGCGTTTGGCGGGCGCCGGCGAGTCGCCATAGGCTGCGCTGGAACTGGCAAACACGACGCGGCGCACTTTCGCCTTGCGTGCTGCATCCAGAATCGTCAAGGTGGCCGTTGCGCAAGCAGCGTGGCTTTCCAGCGGCTTGGCCACACTGCGCGGAACCGATGCGATGGCCGCCTGATGGAAAATGCAATCGACGCTTGTTACAGCTCGTGCTAAAACCGCCGTATCGTTTACGTCGGCTTCAATGAATTCGATTTCGTTGCGCACATGGGCTAGATTCTCCATCCGCCCTGTGCTGAGGTTATCCATCACCCGGACCTGGTCGCCGCGAGCCAGCAGCGCATCGATCAAATGCGATCCAATGAATCCAGCGCCGCCTGTAACGAGAGCACGAGCCATAACCACTCAATAGGGTGCTAGCGCAAGTCGACGACCGTCGATTTGCAGGCTCCTGTTTTAGCCGATTCCGCGGCTGTTCACAACCGACCGACCGCGGCGGCCTAAACTCGGCTGAGGGCCAGATCGATCAATCGCCGCATGGGTTTGCGGCGAATTCTCGCGCGAGCTTCCTCGGCAAAACACCAGCGGCTACGGCGGCGAGAAGGTTTCGACGGCTCTTTGATGGCAGTGAGCAAATACGCCATCAGCTGCGTGTCGCATTTCTTTTTCGTCCCGCGGAACTGATCGAGCGGCTGGCGGTCTGCATGCCGACAAACGATGCCCGTCGTGGCTTTTGCCGCGCGCAAGGCGGCTTTCAAGGCGGTTTCTTTCTGCCGGATTTTCGTCTGGGGAAACTCCCAGCGCGTGGTGCCAACTGGCGAAACCAGGCAGAACTCCATCCGACCATCGCGAACACGATAGGCTACCGCGCAGGCGATCCGAACGGATGCGCCACCGTCTGCAGACCTCGGCATAAAAGGGATGCGACCGAAATTCATTTATTGGTCGATTAAATCAGCCCCTAGTCGATAGTGCGGCCGAGTACGCACATTTTTGGCCCGGCGATGAGGGGTAAGATAACGGCTCCAACCTTAAGACAAGGTTAAGAATCAATGAGTTAGCCAGCCCCCGACGCGAATCTGCAAACTTCGATCCGTCGGCGGATGATTGAAAAATCAGATTGAGATTCTCGGCTCATTCTGAGATGAATTGCGCCGCGCGTGCTAGCAACCGCAATAAATTCCCGCCGCCGTAACATTTTTTTCTAAAGTCCTAATCGCACGAAGCTTACATCTTTCAGTGTGTTTGGATTCGGCGGTGGTGTGGACGCGGCGGTATCGCACTTGCATTAAACGGGCGGCGTGATCGGGATTTCCCAAATTGAATTGAAGTATCAGGGAGGAAGGTCATGTTGATTCTAAGTCGCAAGGTGGGCGAGAAAATTGTCATTGGTGATGGCATTACGGTTGTTGTTAGCCGTGTTTCGGGCGACCGGGTGACTCTTGGTTTGGAAGCACCGCCTGAAGTGCGTATTTTGCGGGGCGAATTAAGCCCGTTTGATCGCAAACCCAATGAATCGCTGGCGGTGCCGGTAGCAGCAGGCACGCACACGCAGCGTCGCGATCGAGCATTCAATTCAGCGCCAACCCGTGCTCCGCGTTAAGTGGACCGGGGCTGACGCAACCAGCGGGGCCAGTTCGAGATCGAGGCAATGCTTTGATACCGTGTGCCACGGTTGTCGCGTCGGTGATGCAGCAATCATCCCTGAGCGTCTACCAGCCGGCTGCAGCGCCGTGGCACACGTTTTTTTATTGCGCGTCGTTTTCGCGTCGATTGATCGTGCTATCGGCGTTGCGATGTCGGTTTGGGCCGTTCTGCTAGCACCGCCTCATCCGCCATTGACGCCCAGCAAGCTGCGCCGCTATCGTTCCACCGCTGAAATGGGCATTTCGCGCTCATTTCGCATGTGACCAGTTCTGGTCCCCGTTTTCGGATAAATCAATCTTGTCGATGGATCGACGAGCATTCCACCTCGCCGCGCTCGCGCTTTGCGCTGGCCTTGTTTGCGGCTGCGCAAACCCGCAATGGGTGAGTGTGCGCGATGCGCCGCACAACCCGCTTTCTGAGCGGTTGATGCTGTTGTCGCGCGGCGGACCGCGTCCCACCGAGCGAACGCGCATCTTTTTACGCCGCTATAACCTGGAAGGGCAGTTCCACGAGAATCCCGTGCAATTGGTCCATGAAATTCAAACCAATATTATCGATCGCGATCCATCGCCCGAGGCGCTCTCGGCGGCCGCGGAGCTTTCATATATTGGCGCGGTACGATCAGCGCTCGTCGGCAATTCGCAGCAGGCGCTGGATCAATATGGCACGAGCGTGGCATATTCCTATGCCTATCTGTTCGAGCCGAAGTTCGGGCAGTTGCAGAATTCGTATGATCCGGCATTTCGCGGCGCTTGCGATTTGTACAACGCCAGCCTGGAGGCCGCGCTGCGGTCGGTCAAAAAACAAGGCAAGCTGAAACCGGGAGCCCAGTTTGCAGTCGAGGCCAAAGGCCAGCAGTGGGATGTAACCATCGAGCCGCGTAATGTGCCGTGGCCGGCTGGCGATATCGATCGCTTCGAATTCGTTTCCGACTATGAAATCCACGGCCTGAAAAACGTCTTCCACACCTACGGTTTGGGCGTGCCGCTGATTGCCGTGCGCAAGCAACATTCACAGGCCGATCCAATCGAAAAGCACTATGCGCCGGGCTTGAGTTTCCCGGTCACTGCCTTCCTGCGCTGCTTGCCCGACGAAGATGCAGTGCTCGCCGGAGCGCCGGTCGCCGGCGGGAAAGTTCATCATCGTGCAGTCCTGGAACTGTACGATCCGCTACAGTCGACGGCGGCCTTCGCGCAAAATCGGCAAGTGCCGCTGGAGAGCGATATCACCACGCCACTGGCGTACGCGCTGAACGATCCAGCGTTCACCCAGCTCGATCAGCCGACGACCGGACTTTTATATCCGGATCGCGTGAAGAAGCTCGCCGGCATTTACATGCTGGAACCGTACAAGCCGGAAAAAATTCCGGTGCTCATGATTCACGGCCTCTGGTCGAGCCCAATCACTTGGATGGAAATGTTCAACGATTTGCGCGGCGATCCAGAGCTGCGGCAAAACTATCAATTCTGGTTTTATCTGTACCCGACGGGACAACCATTCTGGCGAAGTGCGACACAATTACGGGAAGCATTGACCGACCTGCGAACGACGGTCGATCCGCTCAAGCAAGACGCGGCGCTGGATCAAATGGTGCTCGTCGGCCACAGCATGGGCGGGCTGATTGCCAACATGCAAGTTGTCAACAGCCGCGACGATTTCTGGCACATTGTCAGCGACAAACCAATTGCGGAATTGAAGGGGGATCAAAAAACGCGGTTGGCGCTTGATCAAACGTTTTACTTTCACGCGAGTCCTTCCGTGCGACGCATCATCACGATCGGCACGCCGCATCGCGGCAGCTATTTTTCGAACGACGTGACGCGATATATAGCCGACAAGCTGATTTCAGTTCCCGAGCGCATGACGGCGCGATTTGCAATGCTCCGGCTTTCCAATCCGGGTTTCTTCCGCGATACGCAGATGATCGATACCGCAACCAGTTTAGATTCGCTCTCGCCACAGGCGCCGATTCTGCCGGTGCTGGTTTCTGCGCAGCGACCGCCGTGGATCAAGTACGACAACATCGTGGGACGGCTGCCGCGCGACGATTGGCAGGTGCGTCTGTTTGGCGATGGCGATGGCGTCGTGCCGTATGAAAGCGCCCACCTCGATTTTGCAAATAGCGAAATCGACGTGCCCGCCGAGCATGACGAAGTGCACCGCCATCCGCAGACAATTTTGCAAGTGCGAACCATTCTTAAGGAGCACTTACGAGAAATCCAGCAAGCCTATCCGAGCGTGGAAAGCGGTCCGGCGGAGCGAACGGCAGCGGCCTGGCAATGAGCGGTCGCGGCGGCCAGCGCTAGCCGGCGAGCAACCAGCAGCGGCTGAGTGCAGCTCGGCGAGGAAACGCCGGCGCTCGAACTACGTCGATGATTGCGCTCGCGGCGGCGGACATTTTCACCACCGGCAGATTTCGTGGCGGTTGCCGTCTCCGAAACCGACTCGGCCGGGGTCGCCGCATCGTGGGTCTCCACTTTGGGCAACTCGGAACGGAGCACGCGCACATCGCGCGGGGCTTCGATGCCTACTCGCACCGTTTGGCCCTTGACTTTGAGAATCGTAATGACAACGTTTTCACCGATCTGAATTTGCTCGCGAGTTTTTCGCGTAAGAACCAGCATTTCACACTCCTTTGCACTGCGGTGCCCGGCCTTGCCGCTTGATCGTCGAAGATGAAATGCAGGGCGTGTGCCAAATGCTGCCTGGGCGAAACCCTGCGAATCGGAAGTCGAATGCCGGCCGGTAGTTTCAGCAATAAAATCTTCCGCACGCTAGCATATCGTCAAAGTTACTGTACAGGTTTACAAGAAAACCGACAGTTAGTTTTACAAACGCCCGCGGCGAAGCGTGCAAACAGTATGGCGGCATTTTCGTTAGCAGGGTGGCTGCAATCTGCTACCGGCCGCGAATCTGCCGACGGGCGATTTCATCGCGCAGTTGGGCAGCAAGCTCGAATTTTTCTTCCGCCACGGCATCGGCCAGTTGTTCATCCAGGGTACGGCCAACTCGATAGTGTTCACGCAGCGATTCCTGCAGCTCTTTCAGCCGCCGCACCAGTTCATCGTCGTCATACTTTTCGGCGGCGTCGTATTCTTCAAAAACTTTACGAAATCGCTCTAAGCCGAGATTAATCTCGCTCACGGCCGCTTCGGCCCCATTCTCTTCCAGCTCGGCCAGGGCCGCCGCTTGGATGCGGTGAAACATCACAAAAGGCCGGTATTGCTCGTGCGAAATCGTCCAATCTTCGTCCGGCGAATGCTGTTTGACGAAATCCATGAAGGCCAGCGTGTGATCGGCATCGCGCGCTGCCTGACGGAATTTTCGCAGCGCCAACCAGCATATTCGGCGATGGTAAAACTGCACGAACTCGCGATCGGCTTCGGCGCATTGTTCCGTCGTCAGCTCAAAATCTTCGCCATTTTCCAGTACCAGCGATTGCAGGTATTCAAAGTATGTTTCCGCACCATGCGGCCGCGCGCCGTCGGGACGGCCTTCCACTTCCATCTGCAGCACGCCCATGTCGACCCGCATTTGCAGCACCTCTCGGCCATCGACGCTGTCGACAATTCTTGCCAGCACCTCGCCAGGCTCATACGGCCAGCCGTTCAGCAAGTCATCAATATCTTTGCGTTTGGGCATCTCAAACAGTGATTCGCGGCCCGCAAATCTGGGGTTGTAAACTCGGTGCCAGCAGTCCGTGCAAATTATAGTCACACAGTGCCAGCAGGTGGAGAACTTTGCAAACGCTTACGCGACTACGGGTTGTTGCCGGCGACTGTTTGCGCCATCCCACCGCACAGTTTGGATTAGACTGGCCGCCCGTCAAAATGCGAAAGCTTTTCCGCTCTTTCCGGTCGTATCGCCAAGCAACGACTTTCTAGGTTTTGCCGAAAGTCCCGCCCGAATTCATCTGTATCGACAGGGCAATTCTACCCACGCAGTCCCACGGTGTGACCCATGAAATACGTCGCTTTGCTGCTGTTCGCGCTGGCATTTCCACAACTTTCCTTCAGCGACGATTGCTGCGATTGCCGCTGCGAGCGTTGTGGCTGTCAGGCCCATTGCGAGAAAGTTTGCCGCGTGGTGTGCGAAATGAAAGACATAAAAGTGACCTGCTACTGCTGCAAAGAAGAAGATATTTGCATTCCCGGCCCTAGCAAGAAGTGCGGCGAAGTGTGCGAGCCGAACCCATGCGGCTTGGCGCATCCGGCCGAATGCGACGCTTGCGCAGGGGGCCCATGCGGCGATGGCGGTTGCGATCATTGCCACAAGCACAGCTTCCTCGATTGTATCTTTGGCAATAACTGCTGCGAAAAACGCACGCTCTGGCAACCCGCTTGTTCGGGCGACGCACGAACTGTTAACAAGCTGATCAAGTATGAAGTGAGCAAAAAGGTGCCGACGTACAAATGGGTCGTCGAATATCGCTGCGACAAATGCCGGTGCGATTCGCACGATGATCTCCAAATCCCGCCTGCCACCCCAGCCGCTCCCAAGCAGGCTGCCGCCCAGATGCAACAGCAGGATGTCAGAATCGACATGGCACCCGCCAAGTTGCCGATGGCTGCCGAAACTGCTCGGGCGGTTGGCTCCGACGCAACGCAATCCACGGCGGCTCTGGTCGACGCGCCGTGGTATCGACTGGAACAACGCTAGGCTGCTGCGTGTAGTTGCCAATCCAGCCGGGCAGTTAATAATTGTCTTGAGACGGTAAGCTTCTGGAGTCCACCGAAACGATCTCATGACACTTTCTCAGCGCGAAAAGCAGATCGCCGAGGCAGAAGAATTGCTTGGCGATCGCTTGCAGCAGATGGGCTTCGCCATGGGACTTTTCTTCGGCACCTTTGCAAATCAAAAGCTGCTGGCCTATCCGGATCTCAAAGCGGATGAAACAACAGCCGCGCGAGTTCAAGAGCTAAAACGATTTTGCGAGTCGGAGATCGATCCGGTCGCGATTGACCGCGACGCGCTGATTCCGCAAAGTGTCATTGCCGGCTTGGGACGGCTGGGCACTCTTGGCGCGTGCTTGCCAAAGCAGTGCGGCGGCCAAGGGCTATCGCAAACGCAATATTGCCGATTACTGGAGGTTCTTGGCGGCCATTGCGCCAGCACGGCGTCTTTGTCAACGCGCATCATTCGATTGGTCCTCGAGCGATTGTGCTCTTTGGCACTCGTGACCAACAAGAAAAGTTCCTGCCGAAACTAGCAACCGGCGAGTGGATCAGCGCATTCGCGCTTACTGAGCCGGACGCCGGCAGCGATGCCGCAAATGTGCAAACCACTGCGACGCCCACCGAAGATGGACGCGGCTACCTCGTCAACGGCCAAAAGCGCTGGATCACCAATGGCGGAATCGCCCAAGTGCTTACGGTGATGGCCCGCACACCTGTGGCGGGCAGTAGCGAAACGAAAATCACCGCGTTTTTAGTGACGCCCGACATGCCGGGATTTGAAGTGCTCGAGGCGCGGATGCCCAAGTGCGGCGTGCGCGGCAGCGCCACGGCCCGGCTCGCGTTTCACAATATGTTTGTGCCGAAGGAAAACATTCTCGGCCAGCTTGGGAAAGGACTGCGCGTCGCGCTGACGGTGCTCGATTTTGGCCGGGTCACGTTTGGCGCCACCTGCACCGGCGCCGCGAAGTTTTGCCTGCAGCGGGATGTGAAGCACGCGGCAAGCCGGGTCCAGTTCGACCAGCCAATCGCTAATTTCGAGATGGTCAAAGAGAAGTTGGCGTTCATGAGCGCCGGCGTTTTTGCGATCGAATCGGCCACGTACCTGACGGCGGCACTCATCGACTCCGGCCATGACGATTACATGCTGGAAACCGCGATGCTGAAAGTGTTTGCCACGGACACGCTCTGGAAAATCATCAACGACACGATCCAGATTTTCGGCGGCAAGGCGTATTTCACCGATGAACCCTACGAACGCATGATGCGCGATGCCCGGATCAACATGATTGGCGAAGGCGCGAACGACGTCCTGCGGGCATTCGTCGCGCTGGTTGGAATGCGCGATGTCGGGTTGGAACTTAAAGGCGTGCTGGATGCGCTTTCCAGCCCAATCAAACATTTTTCCAAAATCGGCGGTTTCGCCGGCCGCAAGCTCGAAGGTTTGTTCCGCGCGCCCGATGTGGGCGTGCAGCATCCGTCCTTGCAGGAGGAGGCCGAGCAATTGGGACGAACGGTGGGCGCATTCGGTTCCAATGTGGAGCGACTATTGCGGACGTATCGCGAGGCGATTGTCGATCGGCAGTATCAACAGGGACGCGTTGCGGACGCCGCCATCGAGCTGTACGTCAGCAGTTGCGTGCTTCGGCGCTTAGATTTCTTGCTGGGCCGCCCGGAACCCGAGGGCAATGGTCGGTCGCGGGAGAACGAGTTAATCGCAGGACGGTATTATCTACGATGCGCCAATCGCCGAATCGATCGCGCACTGGCGGATCTTTGGGATAACGACGACGCGATGACAACGAAAGCAGCCAATGCCGCGCTGTCGGCAGGCGCAGATGCTTCGTGAGTTTTCAATCGTCGAAGCTTGCTTTTCGGCGCTGCTGCTTCTTGGTGGAATGCTCTCGCTTTTGAGTTTGCCAACGCACGACAGACGCTTTGGTCGGCCGAGTCTTTTTGCGGCGTTTCGGCGGCACTGCAACGGCCGTTAGCATGGCTTCCAGTTTTTGCAGGCAATCGCGCTGGTTTCGCAATTGATCGCGAAAGCGTTGGCTGGAGATGACGAGCTCGCCCTCCACGGTGATCCGATTTCGGTAGCGATCGAAAAAACGATGCCGCACATCGTCTGGTAGGTTTGGGGTTGTGCGAACGGCCCAGCGCAGAACCGCCTTGGTGTTCAGCTTATTCACGTTTTGCCCACCGGGACCGGAGCTGCGCACAAAACTGAATTGCAGCTCATCTTCAGGAATGCGCAGATTCGGGGGAACGATGATCATGAATCTTTCCAACGCAGCCAGTCGAAGCGCGGCCAGTCAATTCTTCGCCGTCAATTGCGAAAAGAAATCTTTGCTTTCGCGCAGCAAACATTCATAGCTGTCGGGCGAAATATCGTCGCCGAAAAGTTCAACGTCAAAGTCGCCATCGTAGCCACCGTCGGCAAGCGCACAAACGAGTTCTCTCAGCGGTACCGTGCCACGCCCCAGGGGCGTGCGATGCTGTTCTTCATCCGGCGGATGGCCATCGGCTAAATGCACGACCGCCGTGCGATTGGCTGCCGAGCGAATTAGATCAAGCGAATGTTCGCATGAGCCCAAATAGTAGGTGTCGAACGAAAGCATCACCTGTTTGCTGCCCAGCTGATCGAGAAAGGCCAGCGTGTCGGCCAGCGAGGTAAGAAAGGTGCACTCGCCGGCACATGCCGGATGCATGGGCTCCAGTGCCATCACCACGTTGTGCTCCGCGGCGAGCGGAATGAGTTCTTTAAGGGCCGACGTCAACAGTCGCCGCGCATGATTGTGCGTGTGACCAGCTCGGCGCCACTGTAGATGATCACGCATTTGGCCTGCATCGCGCCGGCCACGCGAATGGCTTCAATGGCATCGTCGATGCTTTCGCGGAAGGTGTGTCCCTCGCTGCCGGTGAATCCGCCGGCCCACAATAAATTCGAGACGGCCAGACCCGATTGCTTAAGCAGTTCGATGCCGCGTGCTTCGCCGAAATCCGAAAGTTTGCGGCGCCACACGCCAATCGCCTGAATGCCCGCGGCTGCATACCGTTGCACGTCTTCCTCGAACGACCAGCGATAGGTCGTCATTTCGTTCATTGAAAGGCGTGGCATGGCAGCGACCGCAGAGATCCGTCGACAAGGAATGAAGCCATTCAAGCGGCATCCATCGCTTGATCAATCGCAGACCTCACAGTATCGCGTGGCCGGCGGCAATTGAAAATAGCATCGCCTATTTCTTCTCGCGCAAATTCCAAGCTTCCAGCCACTCCACGTCGGCGCGCTTCAAATTGAATTGCTCACCTGCACGCTGCTCCATGTCGGGCATGTGCCCGCCGCCGTAAAAGATGGCGATCTTTTTTCGTCCCGCTTCGATTTCGCGCGCCAACACTTTGAGCGCGGCTTTGTTGCGTTCGGTAATTAGCGTGGAACCATCGGGCCCATTGAACGCAAGCAGCATTGCATCCATATCGGAGAATTGATCGGCCATGATACGTTTAAGCTTCAGCGCTCGCTGCGGATCGAAGAGCGCCATGAGCAAATCGATTTCGCTGGTATTGCCGCGGCCCGAGGCTTGCTGCGCCATTCCGGCCGCCATGAGCCGCAGAAAGATGGTCCAAAAGCTTTCGCCTTTGTCTTTCATCGATTGTGCGAATTCATCGGGCGAAAAATCGGCGTGCACAAAGTTTTTGGCCGTGTAATCGACACCTGTAAGCTGGTATTCGAGCTCCAGCAAATCTTTCATAGCGTTTTGAATCGACGACAGCGCGTTGCGGTTGCGATCCAAACCGCCCCGGGGAATAACCGTGCCTTCGGGCGCAACCAGCTCAAACAACACGACATCATAATTCTTGAAGCGCTTGTTGAGGGCCTCGTAATAGCCCTTGTCGCCAACATGAACCGCACTGAC
Organism: Pirellulales bacterium; assembly: GCA_963773875.1. GTDB lineage: Bacteria > Planctomycetota > Planctomycetia > Pirellulales > JADZDJ01 > CAVTYH01. The sequence goes on along the minus strand of CAVZCV010000019.1, from coordinate 186,549 downwards.
CAAATCAACCTCCAAGCCCGTGTGGTCGTTGCCTTTGGGAGTCAACCGTACGATTGAGGTCTCCATTGCTAGCGGCTGGCCGTGGGAATCTCGTGCGACACGGATGTAACGCTTGGAGTCGTCCGATTTCTTGTTGTCGCTCGCAGTGGCTTCGGCCGCGAGCGCCTCTCCTCGTCGATTAGCAAGCTGCTGTGACGTGAAGCTGACGGTAATAACGGCCGCTAGTAACGCGGCAAATAAGAACAGCCAAGGCTTGGAAAGCGGCCGTAACATGGTGGATCCTTCGGAAAATCGCAACAAACGCTGACGACAGAGCTTGCAAATCGGATAACGCAGACCTCTGGGTGGAGTATATGCCCGGGGCAGGAGAGCGACAACAAGCGGGCTTCTCAGCTGGTACGACTATTTGGTCGCTGAATACAAGCGGTAACTTCGTTGCGCGGACCAGCCATCTTTCCCAATCCACCGACCGCTGACGTCGAACAACCGGCAATTCCGGCAAACTTTGCCAGAGTTGTTCAACTGCTGCGCACGGCACAACCGATACTACCGTCACACATGAAAGCGCGGACTCTCCGCAGGGGGAGCTTGCGCCAAGGCCTAATGGCTATCAAGGTGGATGCAAACCATGTTGCTCGCTCGACTTAAACTGTGGTTGATGGTCGCGACCGTCTGGGCGGTCGGTGCTTCCGGGGCGTTTGCCCAGCACTGGACCCCCTTTGGTCCCAGCGACATCCGGTACGATCTGGAGCTGTTCAAGCCACCCGACTTGAGCACGTACGCCGATTGGCCGCGCCCCAACGAAGGCATGTTCTTCCAGTACGAACGGCTCTACTGGTCGATTTCGCAGGCGAACCGAACGGATATCGGCGTTCAAGGTGCGACGGGCATTGGTCTTGTCAACGGCGTGAATTCGTTTGATTCACTGAATCAACCCATTGGTGATGTCGAAGTCGCCTACCATAACAGTCTCGACACTGGATTTTTGCGTGCCGACCAAAGTTGGGGGAACCGCTTTGAATTTGGCTTCATGGAGGATAACCAGGGTTGGTTCATGACCGTAATGAACCTTGGGGGCCAGGTTCAGCAGGACGTTATTGGAAGCACCGCCGTAGGCGGAGTAGCCGGTGGGATCTTTGTGGTGTTTCGCGATCCCACGAATAAACTGTTGGGATTCGTCGATCCTCAGCACCTCGGTTTCGACGCTGATCTGAACCTGACGGGTCCGGTTACGCCATTTAACCGCGTTCCTAGTGTATTTGGTCGTCCCAGAGATCAGATTGCGGCCACGCCTGTGAACCTTGATACAACTGGAGACGGCATCCCCGATGCATTCGCCGGTTTCACCGATTTCGGTGACCAAGTCCGCCTTGTGCCAATTTTCAATTTCATGTCAATTCGAACTGATACAAGTTTGAACGGGGTGGAGATCAATCGAACTTGGCGGTATCCGCCGACGCATCGAGGCGGCTTGTGGACTCTGCAGGCAGGTGTGCGCTGGATGATCTTGCGTGATTCATTCGACGTAACTGCCGTGCAAACAAATACTCCGGGAACCGGGGATGCAATTGTTGCGCTTCCTGGAACGAGCTTCTGGAACACTTCAGTCGACAATAACATGTTTGGTCCACAGCTCGGACTAAGGTATGACCACAATGTCGCTCGCTGGGACATTATGGCTGACTTCCGCTTCATGGCAGCAGTCAACTTTCAATCGACCCATTTAAATGGCGAGCTTGGCTCGGCATTGATCACGGGTGGAAGTTTTGTTGACAACGGACAGCCGGTCAATGTGCCGTTTCAGATGGTCCATACCTCATTCCAGAGCTGGAGGTATGACGAAACGTTTGCCCCCGTCGGCGAGCTTCGCGTGGGCGTCACATACAAGTTGACACAAGCCATCGGCGTAATGGCCGGTTACAACGCGATTCTCGGAGGCGGCATCAGCCGCGCCAGCAGACGTTTGGATTACGTACTCCCGGCGATGCAAATTCTCGACGCCAACAAATGGGATACGTTCTTTACCAATGGGCTGAGTCTCGGCGTGGAAATCAATCGCTAGGCGCTTGGATGACGCGCGATAGCGAGAACTGTCTTTATCAAAAACATCAAGCCCAAGGGTCGCATCCCCTGGGCTTGCTTTGTTTGTACGGTTGTCGGTCTGTCACCGCTATAGACACTTAGCGCGGTCGATTGTGCACGACTTCGTGATCCCTGGCTACCCTCACTTTATCGGTCCGCAACCTGCAGTTTTCGAAGTTCGTCGAGCTCGGTCTGCAGCCGGTGTCGCAGTGGGCTTTCACCACGCAGTTCGTCGAGCAATTCTTCGGCTTTCACAAATGTTTCTTCGTTGTAGGCGGCGCCTTTGAAGAGCGCCTGCCAGCTTCGCGAGACTTCTCGTTCGGTCAGCACAAGTGTCATCCTCTGGTAATAAAAAAGGATCTTGCTCCGCTAAATTCCATGGTAAATTGATTCAGCGAATTGTGCAAGTGAAACGTGCGCTCCTGCCGCGTCTTTAGTTGGTCGCAACGCCGCCAAAATCACGCGATTGTGTGCAAAGTTTCTCTCATTTGCCATCCCGATGCACCGTTTCCGGGGAAAATGCAGGCGCACACACCGCAAAGTACTCAGCGCCTTCTACGCCCGGCGTGCTGTATTGCACCCACTCTCCGCGCTCGGCGATAACTGCCTGCCCTGCGTGGACATCCATAACAGCACTCCGGGTCGTCACGCGAAGCGTGCCATGCAGCACGATCGAGTATTCGTCGAACTCCGGCGTTTGACCAGGCTCGACCCAGCCCGACGGGCTTTTCATGCGCGCCACACTAACCGCGCCCGTCTGCGAATTTACGCGACCGATAAATTCTTCGATCGTCTTCGGTTTGTTTCCGGCGGCTTGAATGGTTGTTGGACCGGTGATCAATCTGGCCATATTTGATTACTCCCCACCATTTCGACCGCGGATTTTTAGCAGCTTCTTCATCCGCTCATGCAGTTTTCGCCATTCGGCGGAAATCTGATCGACGCTCAAGTCGCCGGGAAATTCCGTTGCCCGGCCATCATCGTCGACCTGCGCAAATCCAAAGAGCCCATCCATCCAAGGGCCACTTGTGCCTGGCAGCGCGGCACCAATGATGCCGGTGACCAAATACGCGCGGGTCACATGCAAAAGCGTTCCGCGAATCTCGACAAACGATCCCTGAGGGACCGGCTTGTAGCATTCGATGCTCAGCACTCGTCGCAGCAATAAATTCGCATCCTGCCCGATACAGCGGAAAGCCGTCGCATATGCCGCTTCCAGCGCGATGCGCATTAGCGAACCGGCGTAAAGCGTGCCGTGATGATTCGTATCGGCCGGCAATATCAGGCGGTGAGTGAGTGTTATTTCAGACAAGCGGCGGGTTCACGTTTCAGGAAAGGTATTTGTCGCTTGGCACAGAATCCTTTCACTTTTGTCCACGCGCAACATGATTTACAACCGCCTCCGGCAGTTTGTCAGGCCTCGACACGCTGCTGCATTTCAACAGGTCCGCGGTGCCGCAAATGCGAAGGATCGATCTTCCGCAGTTCCTCGGCCAAAATATCCACCGTTGTGCGAATTTGTTCTTCCGAATGACGTGCGGTAATGAAAAACCGAAGCCGCGCGGCGCTTTCCTCGACAGCCGGATGCAAAATCGGCTGCACGTTGATGCCACGACGAAACATCGCTTCCGAAAGCTGCAACGCGTGGAGCGAATTTCCAAGTATCACCGGCACCACTGCGGAATCTTTGCTGCGTCCCGTGTTCAGGCCGCGCTGTTTGGCCAGCGTTAAAAACAACTTGCTATTGGCATTGAGTTGCGCTACGCGGTCTGGATCTTCTTCCAATAGCCGCAACGCGGCCAGCGCCGCGGCTGCACTGGCCGCTGGCATGCCGTTGGCAAATACGAACCCCGGCGCGGTGTACTTGAGATACTCAATGAGCCCTTTGTTTCCGGCAATGTAGCCGCCGCAACTGCCAAGGGCTTTGCTGACGGTGCCCATCCAAATATCCACGTCCGACGGTTCGACATCGAAATGTTCTCCAATCCCTCGGCCGTGTGGTCCCATGACGCCGACCGAATGCGCTTTGTCAATCATCAAGAGCGCTTTGTGCTTCTTCTTCACTTCAATGAACCGCGGCAAGTCCGGATAGTCGCCGTCCATGCTGTAAATGCCTTCAATGGCAACCAGTACGCGCCGATATTCGTGGCGCAGTTCGGCTAACAATTGATCGAGCGTTTGCCAATCGTTGTGTGGGAATGGCCGGCGATGCGCGCCGCTCAGAATGGATCCTTGCACAATACTATTGTGGGCGAGTGAATCGTGCAGAATTAAATCGCCGGGCCCAAATAGATGACCAATTGTCGTTTCGTTCGTGGAATGGCCGGCCACGAACACGATCGAGTCTTCCACGCCAATAAAATCGGCAATGGCGCGCTCCAATTCGCGATGAATGGTCTTCTCGCCGGACACCAGACGGCTGGCGGAAACGCTTGTGCCGTAACGATCGATCGCCTCTTTGGCGGCCTCGGCGACGACCGGATCGCCTGACATCCCCAAATAGTTATAGCTCGACCAACTGACGAGTTCGCGGCCGTTGATTGTCGTCGTATCGTCGATGACGCCCTCGTGAACTTTGAAATACGGATTCATCGCGCCGGTGGATGCCAGCAGTTGCCACTGGTGCTTCAGCGCCACATATTCGCTGAACAGATCGAAGCGATAGTGCTGGGCAGGCACCTCACCCGACGAAGCAGACGGACGTTTGCGCGGGGTCTTTCCCAGATGCTTCTCAACGGCCGCGACGACATCGCGCACGGTGATCATGTCGGGCAGAGTTTCCTCCGGAAAGCGGCCGCCAAATGTGTCTTCCAATGCGGCCACAATCTCCATACGCTCCAGTGAATCCATGCTCATTTCGAGGAGATTGGAATCCAGCGTCAGTCCCTTGGCTCGCTCGCGAGCAACTTTCGTGATTTGCTCCATCACGACGGCCGTCGTCTCCTTTGATACCGGCGGCAATCGTTCGGCGAGTCCGCCGAGCGAATGGCCATTCACGCCGGCCCCGCTCAGCGATTCAGCAGAAGCCGAAGAGGCCGTAGATGACGACTTCGTTTCGGCGGAATCGACAACTTGCCACGACCTCCACTGCGAGACGATTTCCAAATCGTCGCCGCGCAAAAACCCTCGCCGGCAAGCGTGCCGCTGAATTTTTCCGCTCGAGGTTTTGGGAATGCTGCCCGCTTTGATGAGCACAATTGCCTCGGCGGGAATTTCGTGCTCTGCCGAAACGGTTCGCTTGATCGCCTCAAACACTTCCGCGATTTCTTCGTCGCTACGATTTCGACCGCGCTCAATTTCGGCCACGATGCCCAGCCGCTCGCGCCCGCCAACATCGACGGTGAACGCAGCGCTGGCCATGGGACGCAGTAGGGGGTGCGCTTTTTCGACGGTTTGTTCGATGTCTTGCGGATAGTGATTCCGCCCGTGCACGATCAGCAGATCTTTCAATCGTCCGGTGACGAACAGTTCGCCAGTGTGGATGAATCCTAGATCACCCGTGCGCAAATACGGCCCGCGACCGCTGTCTTTTAGATACGCGCGGAAGGTATTGGCAGTTTCATCGGCACGGCGCCAGTAGCCTTGTGCCACACTGGGGCCGGCAACCCAAATCTCGCCGATGCGCCTGTCTGGGCAGCGCGTCATGGCATCGGGGTCAACGATCACGACTTCTTGATCCAGCAGCGCCGCGCCGCAGCCAATGAGCGTTCGCGTGCCTTCTTCTTCAGCCAGCGTATCCACAACCTGGTTGTTTTCCATCGATTTCGCATCGACAGAGCGAATTACTGGCGGAGCCGTTCGCATACCGCCGGTAACCATCAGCGTAGCTTCCGCTAGGCCGTAGCAAGGATAGAAGGCGTCTTGATGAAAACCGAAAGGTGCAAACGTGCGGCTGAATTCGGCAATGGTCTCCGCTCGAATTGGCTCGGCACCGTTGAACGCCAACGTCCACGAACTTAAATCAAGTGATTCGCGCTCTTCTGGAGTGATCCGCTTCAGGCACAGATCATAGGCGAAATTCGGCCCGCCGCTGACCGTGCCCTTGTACTTCGTGATCGCCTGCAACCACCGCAAGGGTCGCTGTAAAAACGACATCGGCGACATCAAAATATTCGGACGGCCATAATACATGGGCTGCAAGATGCCGCCGATCAAACCCATATCGTGATAGCTTGGCAACCAAAACACGCCGACGCCGCTGCGTGTATGCTCGAACGCATAGCAGATCAGCGCCGAGTTATGCATCAAATTGGCGTGACTCAGCATCACGCCTTTGGGAGTGCCGGTGGAACCTGAAGTGTATTGCAGAAACGCAAGCGTATCGCCATGCACCTCTGGCGGATGCCAATCGCGCTCCATGCCCGCGGGAAACTGATCGGTGGCGGCCCAATCGATCGAGCGCAAATTCGGATTGTCTGGCAGCACGCCCTGCACTCGATCCAACACCTCTTGCGTGGTGAGTGTGACTTTTGCTTCCGCGTCATCGGCGATCGATTCGATCCGCTCCAGCGAACGATTCTTGCGCGGCGGATAGGCCGGCACGGCCACTACTCCCGCATAAACGCAACCAAAAAATGCGGCAATAAAATCGAGTCCCGCCGGATACAACAGCAGCGCCCGTTCGCCTTGCAGACCGCGCGATTGCAGCCAGCCAGCAATAGCCCGTGCACGACGATCCAGTTCCGAGTAGGTCCAGCAGAGTTCTTCCCGCTCGCCATCGACCAGGTAGCAAAAAGCTAAATCGTCCGGCTGGTGTGCCGCCCGATGTCGCAAGAGGTCGACGAGATTCGAGGGGCCAAAAAAGGACCCCGGCAAATGATCAAGATGCACGATGATCGGTCTCCGCAGTTAATTTGATTTTTCAGTTCGTGGATTGGCGAAGGCCGGCCGCTCAATTCAAGTCGGCGCCCTCCGACCAGTACCAGACGACGACCATCCCTTCCGAGTTATCTGCCGAATGCGAGATCGAAATGATTTGGTCTGGTTGTAAAGCGCTGGCAAATTCGGCCGCTTCATCGAGTAATCTTTGCCACGTTGTAAAGACGCCCCGAAATTCTCGATGCATGACTCTCATAGACGTCGTCTGCAGCACTCGTTGCAGCTCTCCCAGCCACTAAGATCCGCGGCGAATCGTTAGCCGCTACAGTGCGGACATTTGGCATCCTTGTAGCCGGCCAACAGGGCGGGGATGGCGAGTGTCTAAGTAGACATCGGCAGGCCGGTAATCAGGTGTCAACAGCTTACCAAGATTGATGCCCACTTACAAAGGGCCTCGGACCTGTGGGGGCGGTTTGAACGATTCTCCCACCGAACGGCGGAAGCTGCATTCAGCGAATCCGACAGCTTTTCACAAATCGGTCGCTGTAAGCACATTATGCATTCTCAATGCAATGGCGAGGCTTTGCCGAATAACTGCAAACTTCGTAGTAGTACCAGCAGCGCGCGGGCGCTCACTTCGGACCTATCGTCTCCCTGCTGCCGACAGTTTCGACCGAATCGTTGCTTCCGATTTGCCTGCTTGTTACAAGAGAATTGAACAGTAGCAAGATCTGAACCAACTTTGACGTTTTTGTACAGGCACGCAGAAGAGGCTTCACTTGATCGGCATCCATCGCGCTGGCCTGGCGGCTGCCATCATTGCTTCTTTCGTAGCCGCTCAAGGATTCGCCGACAATCAAACCGCCACGGTCAGCCCGATCGACGTCAGTGGGGCTCTGCCCTACCAGATTTCCGTCCAAACGTACGATTTTGGCGCCGCGGCTCTGCCGACGCTGCAATCGTATGCAGCCGGAATGTACCAGGGAAAATGGGTGCTCATTGCTGGCCGCACCAATGGGCTGCATAGTTTCGAGAACTCCGGTTCCGCAAATTTTCCGATCGCCGCGCCAATCAAGACGTTTGGGTCATTGATCCCATCTCGAAGCAAAGCTGGCACCGATCGCTGGCCACCGACGCTTCCATTTCCTCGCAGGAACTCATCGAGTTAACACCGACGAATACCCAGTTCACACAGGTTGGCGACACGCTTTACATGGTCGGCGGCTACACCGGCAGCGCAACCGTCACGTCGCTGTCTGCGATCAGCATGCCCGGCATCGTTGATTGGGTGGTCAACGGCGGACAGGCATCCAACTCGATTCGCCAATTGCACGATGCCGCTTTTCAAGTCACTGGCGGTGCCACGTATGCCATGAACGGCCGCATGCAACTGGTGTTCGGACAGAACTTCACCGGCGGCTATACTCCGGGCAAGGACGGCGCATACACGCAGCAAGTTCGCAGTTTCACCATTAACGACGACGGTACAAGCCTGAGCTTTTCGAACCTGACTTCAACGCCGCAAGTCGCCGACTTCCGCCGCCGCGATTTGAACGTGTATCCGACGATCCGCCGCCAACCAAATAATTCGCTTGAGCAGGGATTTACCGCGCTCTCCGGTGTGTTCACGCTTACCAATGGCGCTTGGACGGTACCCGTGGAAATCGATTCGAGCGGCAATCCGACAATGGCCGATCCAAATTCGCCGACCACATTCAAGCAGGGCATGAACAACTATCATTCGGCGAAGATCGGCTTATTCTCGGAAAGCACCAACCAAATGCACGAGCTGCTCTTCGGCGGAATTTCGCTGGAAGATTACGATCGCAGCACGCAGACGTTCATTGTCGACAACAACTTGCCCTTCATCAATCAGATTACATCGCTCATCACAGATGGCAATGGAAACTACACGCAGCACTTACTGGGCGAGTTTCCCACCATCCTCGATCAAAATGGTAACCGCCTGCGCTTCGGCTCCGATGCAGAATTTTTTCTCGCGCCCGGCGTGCCGACATACGATAACGGCGTCATCAACATGGATGCACTCACGCAACAGCAAACGATCGGTTACATCTTCGGCGGCATCTTTTCGAACATGCCGAACACGCGGGGTGTGACGGGCGCATTTTCCGGTGCCTCGAGCGACATCTTTGAAGTCGTTTTCACTCCAGTGCCGGAACCCGCAGCCATTGTGACCATTCTCATTGGTCTCTTTGCACTGCCGCTCTATCGCCACCAAATTCGCAGCCGTCGGCCTATCGATTTCGCTTGAATAACTGCAGCAGGATTGCAGCCACGCCAAAGGCCGCCAGAAACGACTGTACTTCGCCCCCCCAGGCCAGCCAAAACCTCTGTAAATGCCCCAGAGGTCGGCCTGTTGACTCACGCGTAGAATTCTCCGCGGCACTATTCCGGTCTCCACGACTGTTAATCGCCAGCGGTCGCGCAACCGCGCTTGCATCGAACGTGCCGGCACTCTCCGCAGGCCGCAAAGCGATATAGTCGCTGGGCGACGTAGACACCGGGGGCGGCGCATTCTCGCCCTCCGAAATTACTCCGCCGTCGAAGCGGGCAGCCGACCGTGCTGCGCCGGCGCCATTCAAGCTGGCAACACGATAATTGTCATCCGCCGGCTTGCTCTTTGCGGTGTTCGTTGCCGGCAACGCCTGCAGATCTTTCGCGGTGAGCTGCAGGAATTGATGCACGCGGCCGCCGTAGCTTCCATCGGTTCGACCGCCACCTTCACCAAACAGCACACCGGCGAGTTCGCCGCGATTGTTTAAAATCGGTCCGCCCGAATCGCCATGTCGGGCCGCCGCCGACAGCTCGACAATCTCCAGTGGCTTGCCTGGCGCTGGCGCAAGATATTGCGTGCATGCGCCCGATTGCATTTTGTAATTGCCGCTGCCGTAGCCGGCGATCGAGAGTTTCTCACCGGGACGCGGCGCTTGCGTGGAGAGTGGCACCGGCTGGACCGCCGGTTTCCAAATCAACAGGCTCGCCAGATCCCACTCGCGATCGGTTCGCACTACGCGCGCGGGCGAATGAAATCCGTCGGGAAACACCACTTCGATCGGTCCCACGGCATCGCGCACAACATGCCAATTCGTGACGACCAGACCATAATCATCGTTCACATCGACGAGCGTGCCCGAGCCGAGTGAGAAACCATCGCGATCGGTTGCTTTCACGCGCACCACTGCCGGATGCGGTGTTTGCTTGGGACTTAAATCAGGCCACAGCGACGCGAACCGCAAGTCGGAAAGCTGCCGCGCGGAGATTGTCTCGGCGCGCACGAGCGGCCCGTAAAACAGCACAGCCACAATCGCGCCGTAGCGCAGAGATTTCATGCCCGTTTTGGCGGAGTTGCGTCAGCCGCAATTTCGCGGTCCATCAGGTTCTCTGGATCGAACACATTCAGCTTTGCGCCGGCGTCGGCGCGCAATCGTTTTGAACCGCGCGTAGGGGGCAATTGGGCAGCCCTGCGCTCCGATTCGCTTTTCAAAATCATCTGCAGTAGCCGGCGGCGCAATTGCTCGCGGTCATGCATTGGCTTGGCGCCGGCCAAGGCGTGGGAAGAATCGAACATTGTCTTCAGCTCATCGGTTGATTTGTTCATGCGGCGATGGGGCGACCGCCTTGAAGGTCGGCGTCGCGCGGTGGAAAATCCTGGCCGTGGTTGTAAAGCGCTTTAAGTTTTTGCAGTTCTGCGCGGAGCGCGTTGTCGGCTAGCTTCGCCAGAGTCAGGCGTGCCGGAAAACCGGCCAGGTGCACCGTGGCGTTTCGGGCCTCGTCGAGCAGATCGGCAGAAATGTACAGCGTGGCTCGCACTTTCGCGCTTTGTCGGTCAGGTTGATGCATGGGGGCTCCTGCGAAGAACTCCAGTGGTTCATCCACCGGAAACGCCGGGCGACTGCCTTGTGAAACGTCTGACGTTTCACCACTGGTCGCACCATTGTTGTATGTCGGACGCTAGCATCTCACAGCGGTAAAAAGAAATCGCCCAACTGCAATGACGGAATTCTCCGCAGAGATTCCGCAACATAGAAACTCAACCGTGCTTGCCTGAATTACCGCTAAGTGATCGTTCGCAGGTAGTACCCAACTCGGAGTGGCAATGTTCGCGAGCTAGGCTGCGGGAGCTACTGCACTGTTCACATTGGAAACGACCGCCACTCACCGAGAATAGTGTGCAGATATGCGTCGATCCATTGGCCCTCATCCAACCAGAATGCAATGAAACCGCGGACCAGCGCGGACTTGTGCGGGTTAAGCTAGGAGGCACCCAATAATCCGCGTCCGTTCGCGTCCATCCGCGGTTTCAAAATTAGCCGGCGTCAGGCGGGGGGATGCCACCCGGCGTCGGCCCACAGTTCGCCGCTGACCGCAGAGTTGGAAATCATGAAGCAAATTGCGTCCGCGATCTCCTCAGTACGGATAAGCCGACGAAGCTGTGTAAACGGAAGCACGTATTTCTCCAGGTACTCGGCGCCAAGCGAGCGTGCCATCGGCGTGTCGGTGAATCCGGGATGGATGATCCCGCAGCGGACACCGTAAAACATGGCCTCTTTCATCAATGTAGCGGCCGCTCCTTCCAATCCCGCCTTCGCGGTGGCATACGAGATTTGGCCCTTGTTGCCTTGAGAAGAAACCGACCCGATGAAGATAATCGTTCCTTGTACTTCTTCCTCGGGCTCCCATCGCTTAAGACCGCGCTTCCAGCGGTCTTCAGCGATCCGCACCACCATCTCAATAGCCCAGTAGATGGGCGCGACAAGGTTCACTTCCATCACTTGCCGAAACGTTGTGATAGAGTACGGTTCGGCCTTGCCCGTGTCTTTGTTGACCCGAACCGCCAGTGCGTCGCGCGTGATTCCTGCCCCCGGAACGCAGATGCTGACGACACCGTACTTCGCGGTGATCTCGTCGTAAACCTGCGTGCGAAAGGTGTCGTTCGTCGTGTCCCCCGCTCGAGCCTCTGCCACGTCTCGGCCAGCTTCCTGATTAATTGTGTCGGCCAGCTGATATACCGAGTCGCTGCGGTCCACAAGCACCACAGCCCGAACACCACGTTTCACGAGTTCACGCGCGACGCCCCGTCCAATTCCGCTCGCCGCGCCCGTCACCAGAGCTACTTTATTGTTGATCTTCATGATGCTGTTGCTCCTTACGGTTTCGGTCGAACCTGTATGCTGGTCGGACTTGTTCCGTCACAAATGAGGAGCAATTCCGCCACACGCAGCGTGAATTAAGAACTGACCTTCGTGGCCAGCTCCATCATCTTGGCGGCAATGTCTTGGAATTCGCGCAGTGCCGTTTCGGAAATCTCGCGCATCGAATCGATCGTCTTGCGGCACAATTGCTCGCTGCGACGGCGATATTCCTCGGGGTTCGTCGATTCGACAACACGCAGGACTGCATCGAGCGATTCGACGGCGGCCTGGTATTGCTTGTCGATCACATCACGATGCTTGCGAGCGAGATCAGAGATCGTGCTAGTGCACTGCTTCTGAAAATCGCGCACTTTATCGACCCATACTGACTGCGGCGACGGCATTGGCCAAAAATGGGTCCAATGTTGGAAGATTTCCTGCTGCATTTTTACGTTCGTCTCGGCAGCCTTGCGAATATTGTGGAACACGTCGTCGAGAACTTTGCTGCCGGCTTCTACGGGAGTTGCTGTGGCTGCCATGGGCGATGCTCCGATTCTAAAAGGGTGATTTGTTGCAAGTGCGAGAATTGCGGTTGAATCTCAACCGTCTACTCCTATTTTACCCCGGCATACGACATATGTCAACATGCAAATGCTGCAAATGCACATAGATAATTGTGCTTATATTCATGGCTTATTACACGATCTACTTGGACATATGGTCGCAACTGCAACGACATCATGTTGCAAATGCGTTAAAACATGATACAATTCATGCACCAAACGCGATTGTAGAAGGATCGAGATTATGGCGGACGAACCAATCAAAATCACGCGCTATCCCAACCGTAGGTTCTATGACCATAGCGCTAGTAGCTATGTTTCACTGGAAGATCTCGAGCGACTTATTCGGGAGGGGAAAGCGATTGAAGTGCGCGATAGCCAGTCGGGGGAAGATCTCACCCGGGTTGTGCTCGGGCGGATCATCATGGAACGACAACCGGAGAAGATGCAGTTGTTTCCGGTTGACATGTTGCATTTCATGGTGCGCTCCAACACCGTGATGTCCGATTTTCTTCGCGATTACTTCCGGCACGCGCTGCCCTATTTGGACTACCTGCAGCGGCACAGTGCGGCGGCAGTATCGACCCTGGTGCAGCCCATGCACTGGATTAAAGCTTGGCTCGATAGTATCGTGCCGCATAAAGCCAATGGCATCGAGGCCTCAGCAGCCAAGCGCGAGGTGCCGCGCAACCCGGAAGAGCTTGTCGACCGAGTGGCCCAATTAGAGCAGCGACTTCGCGAGCTGGAATTTGAAAAATCGGCCGGCGGAGCCCGCGGTTCTTAATTTCGCTTACGACTCTATAGAACCGATGAAGGAAATCGTTCGCCAGCTCGAAGAAAAGCGCGCGGCCGCAGAGCTCGGCGGGGGGCAGCAGCGCATCGATGCCCAGCACAAAAAGGGCAAACTTACGGCGCGCGAAAGGATTGAGCTGCTGCTCGATCCTGGAACATTCGAAGAATGGGATATGTTCGTCGAGCATCGCTGCTCCGACTTCGGCATGCAAGATCAGCGCGTGCCCGGCGATGGCGTTGTCACCGGCTACGGAACCGTTAACGGCCGGATGGTGTTTGTGTTCAGCCAGGATTTCACCGTCTTCGGCGGCTCATTGTCGGAAGCACATGCGGAAAAAATCTGCAAAATCATGGATCATGCCATGAAAGTCGGGGCGCCAATTGTTGGCCTCAACGATTCCGGCGGCGCGCGAATCCAAGAAGGTGTGGCTTCACTTGGCGGCTACGCAGAAGTTTTCCAGCGCAATGTGCTGGCCTCGGGCGTAGTCCCGCAAGTTTCTGTCATCATGGGCCCCTGCGCTGGCGGAGCGGTCTATTCGCCGGCCATGACCGATTTCGTGTTCATGGTACAGGATAGTTCCTACATGTATGTCACTGGGCCGGATGTCGTGAAAACCGTGACCCATGAAAGCGTCACGCATGAAGAATTGGGCGGCGCGCTCACGCACTCGACAAAGTCCGGCGTAGCCGATCGAGCGTTTGAGAATGACGTGGAAGCTCTTGTCATGGTGCGGCGGTTCATCAACTATCTGCCCGCAAACAATCGAGTGCCGCCGCCCCATCGTCCGACGCCAGACCGCGCTGATCGCGTGGAGCCGTCGCTCGATACGCTCGTGCCCGCAAATCCGAATAAGCCGTACGACATCAAAGAGTTAATTCTGAAAATTGTCGACGACACCGACTTTTTCGAAATCCAGCCGGAGCACGCCAAGAACATTGTCGTCGGTTTTGCGCGAATGGAAGGATATCCGATTGGCATCGTCGCCAATCAACCGCTCGTGCTGGCGGGCTGTTTAGACATCAAGTCGTCTATAAAAGCAGCCCGCTTTGTGCGCTTTTGCGATTGCTTCAATATTCCAATTGTCACACTGGTCGACGTTCCGGGCTTTATGCCTGGCACCGCGCAAGAGTATGGCGGCATTATCAAACACGGTGCGAAGTTGCTCTATGCTTACGCCGAAGCCACGGTCCCGAAGATTACGCTGATCACGCGCAAAGCCTACGGGGGAGCTTACGACGTCATGGCGTCCAAGCATCTGCGCGGCGATGTAAATATTGCCTGGCCTAGCGCGGAAATCGCGGTGATGGGACCAAAAGGCGCGGTTGAAATCATTTTCCGAAAGGAATCCGGCAACGGTAAACGACTTGCCGAGTTAACGGAAGAGTACCGTCACAAATTTGCAAATCCCTTTGTCGCCGGCCGTCGCGGCTACATCGACGATGTGATCATGCCGCGGCAAACCCGTACCCGCATTTGCCGGTCGCTCGCCATGTTGCGAAATAAGGTGCTTGAAAACCCGTGGAGAAAACACGGAAATATTCCGCTGTAAGCGCCGTACCAAACAACTGAACCTGCCAATCCATGTTCCGCAAACTCCTCATCGCCAATCGCGGGGAAATTGCCTGCCGTATTATGCGCACTGCGCGCAGCATGGGCATCCGTACGGTAGCGGTTTATTCCGAAGCGGACCGAGAGGCATTGCATGTGGCGGTCGCGGATGAATCGGTTTGCATCGGCCCGGCGCCGTCGACGCAAAGTTATCTTTCGATCGAGAATATCATCGCCGCATGTCAGCAAACTGGCGCGGAAGCCGTGCACCCTGGTTATGGATTCCTCTCGGAAAAAGCCGTCTTTGCAGAGCGACTGAAAGATACCGGAATCGTCTTCGTCGGACCAACGCCGCACGCCATGCGCAGCCTCGGCGACAAGATCACGTCAAAGAAGATAGCACGCGAGGCTGGCGTGAACACCGTGCCAGGATATTTCGAAGTGATTCGCGACGAGCACCATGCAGTCGAAATTGCCCATGGCGTCGGCTATCCCGTGATGCTTAAAGCCAGCGCCGGCGGCGGCGGAAAAGGCATGCGGCTGGCGCGAAACGACCAGGAGTGCCGCGAAGGTTTCCGGCGCGCCACAGGAGAAGCTCGCTCTGCATTCGGCGATGACCGTGTTTTCATTGAACGGTACATCGAAGAGCCAAGACACATTGAAATTCAAGTGCTCGGCGACCAGCACGGCAATATCGTGTACCTGGGCGAGCGCGAATGTTCGCTGCAGCGGCGACACCAAAAAGTCATTGAGGAAGCGCCCTCGCCGTTACTGGATGACGCAACTCGGCGATCGATGGGAGAGCAGGCTGTGGCGCTCGCTCGAGCGGTCGGCTATCAATCGGCCGGCACCGTGGAGTTCATCGTCGATACTGACCGCAAATTCTACTTCCTGGAGATGAATACACGACTTCAAGTCGAGCATCCAGTTACCGAATTTGTTACTGGCCTGGATCTTGTGGAGCTAATGATTCGCATTGCAGCGGGTGAAAGGATTCCATTTGCCCAGGCCGATGTGCGGATGAACGGCTGCGCAATTGAAGCGCGCGTGTACGCCGAAGATCCATTTCGAAATTTCTTGCCATCCGTCGGCCGGCTGGTTCGATTCCTGCCGCCGGCACGTTCAACTCATGTTCGCGTCGATGCAGGAATTGAAGAAGGTGGCGAAGTTTCCATGCATTACGATCCGATGATCGCCAAACTCATTACGCACGGGCCAACGCGCTCGGATGCGATTCGATCGATGCGTGCAGCGCTAAACGAGTTTTACATTCGCGGCGTATCGCACAACATCAGCTTTCTGGCAGCACTCGTCGATAATCCACGATTTCACACCGGCCGGCTTAGCACGAACCTGATTGCCGAAGAATATCCAGAAGGCTTTCATCCAGGCGATGTGGTGCATGATGATCCCGGACTACTTGTGGCGGTTGCCGCTGCCATTCATCGCCGCTACCTGGATCGGGCTGCGGCCATCACCGGCCAATTGGCGGGCTACGAGCGAAAAGTTTCTGACGACTGGGTTGTCACGATTGAGGACCAGCGACATTACGTGACCGTACGGCAATGCAGCGGGGGCCATGATGTGGCCTACAACGGCAGAGTTCACCGTGTCGTGAGCAATTGGCAATTCGGTCAGCCGCTGTTCAAAGGTACGATCGATGGCGAGCCGATCTGCGTGCAAGTAGAACGAAGAAATTTGAAGTACCGTCTGTTTCATTGGGGTGCACAGGTCGATGTCGTCGTGCTGTCGGCCCGTGCAGCGGAGCTCCTGGCATGCATGCCCGTGAAGAAACCGCCCGACACGTCCAAGTATTTGTTGTCGCCGATGCCCGGCTTGCTTTCACAGTTGATGGTGCATGCTGGCGACGAAATAAAGACCGGTCAGCAACTTGCCGTCGTCGAGGCGATGAAAATGGAGAACGTGCTTTATTCCCAGCGCGACGGAAAGGTTCACCAGGCACTGGCTGCGGTGGGCGAAACACTATCAGTAGATCAGCCGATTTTGGAATTTGCCTGAATTCGGCCTGTCCACGTCCACGAGAGAGTTCTACTCACTCGGAATAGGGCACCGGGTGTTGCGTGGAATAGTTAATCAGTGCTTGCATGTAGTTCGCGCGTTCGAGTACGCCAGACTCCGGAGAGTGGCGACGGCTCATGCTGCCTTTTAGTTGCTCGACCGAAGAAAATTCGTGCTCGTCGAGCCACCGGCCAAGCTCCACCAATAGCGTCGCAACGAAGCTCGGACCTTTCATTAAGAGCACGCTGGCCATGAGTGCCACGTCGGCCCCCGCTAGCAACAGTTTGATGATGCCTTCCGGCCGGTGAATGCCGCCGGTGGCAGCCAGTGAAGCCTGAATTTGATCGCGAAGAATGGCGATCCAACGAATCGGCACGCGTGCTTCGTGACGATTGCTCAGCACGAGGTCGGGTTTGAATCGCATTAATTCCAGATCGATGTCGGCTTCCAAATAGCGGTTGAACAGTACGAGCCCCGCCGCGCCCGCCCGAACCAATCGGTTGGCGAAATGCGGGAGGCTGGAAAAGTGCGGACCGATCTTCACGGCCACGGGAATCGAAATAGACTGGCAAATATGTGCCACAAGATTCACGTACCGTTGTTCAACATCGACAGACGACATGCTGGGATCGGTCGGCACGAAATAGATGTTTAACTCCAGGGCGTCGGCCCCTGCACTCTCAATCGCCTTGGCATATCGAATCCAACCACCGGTCGAACAACCATTGAGGCTGCCGATGATGGGAATCGAAACGGCGCTTTTTGCCGCCTCAACATGTCTGAGATATTCCCGCGGGCCGGTGTTGTAGTCTTCGAATTCCGGGAAAAATGTGAGCGACTCGGCGGTCAGGTCCGACTGATATTCGTACAGCCGATAGATTTCCTGTTCATCGTGGCGGATTTGTTCCTCGAACAGCGACGGCAGCACGGCAACTGAAGCGCCAGCGGCTTCCAGGCGTCGCAGAGTGTCGAGATTACTAGTGAGCGGCGAGGCTGATGCGCCTAGCGGATTCTTCAGCGTCAGCCCCAAATAGCGAGTGGTGAGGTCGACGTTCATGGAAAGCTCTTTCGCAAGTGAGGTGAATTGAAATGAGTATGGGTCAGCAATCAAGGATCAGGCTTCGACTTACTACGCCTCGACTTTTGCTCCATCGTGATCTTGAACATTGCGCTCCACGCCGGCCATCTGCTCGTAGAAATGCCAGCTGTCATCGATGTCGTGCTGAGCAAGCCGCAGCAGTCGCTCCGAATGTTCAGGGTTCGAGCGGGCTAACATGGCAAACCGCGCCTCTTGCATCGCAAACTCGCGGAATGGCAGCGTCGGTTTGCGGCTATCCAGGAAAAAGGCCCGTTCGCCGGAGCACGCATTGCGAGGATCGTAATGGTAAAGCGGCCAAAAACCGCAGCCGACGGCATCCTTTTGGTGCGTCATCGAAGTGGTCATATCGATTCCATGAGCGATGCAATGGCTATACGCGAGAATTAACGACGGCCCCGGATACGATTCGGCTTCCAGGAAAGTTCGAATCGTCTGCGCGGGATTGGCGCCCATGGCAATCTGGCCGACATACACATTGCCGTAGGCCACGGCCATCATGCCGAGATCTTTCTTCCGAGATGCCTTTCCGCCGGAAGCGAATTTGGCGACAGCACCGCGGAACGTGGCTTTGGAGGCCTGACCGCCGGTATTCGAATACACCCCGGTGTCGAGCACTAAGATGTTGATATCGCGGCCTGTGGTCAGCACATGATCGAGCCCACCGTAGCCAATGTCGTAAGCCCAACCATCGCCGCCGATGATCCAGACCGATCGCTTCACTAACACATCGGCAATGGTTGCCAAACGTTTTGCATCGGGCGAATCGATTCTGCTCAATCGTTCGCGCAGGTTCGCAACTCGTGCGCGCTGAGCGGCAATTCCGGCCTCGTCGAGCTGCGTCGCCGCGATCAATTCTTTCACTAGCGAATCGCCCAACTGGCCCGCAAGTTGCATCAGCAAATGTTCTGCGTACGCACGTTTCTGGTCAACTCCCATTCGCAAACCGAGGCCGAATTCCGCATTGTCTTCAAACAGCGAATTATTCCAGGCAGGTCCTCGACCCTCGCAGTTCTTTGACCACGGCGTGGTCGGCAAATTACCTCCGTAAATCGATGAGCAGCCAGTGGCGTTTCCAATGATCGCGCGATCGCCAAAGAATTGGCTCAGCAGTTTAAGGTAGGGTGTTTCTCCGCAGCCGGCACAGGCTCCGGAAAATTCAAACAACGGCTGCAACAATTGCGAACCTTTAACCGATTCGACTTTGGTCGCTGATCGGTCAAATTCGGGAATATCCAGAAAGAACTCGAAATTGGCTTGCTCGCGCTCCAAGTGCGGCAGCTTGGCCTCCATATTGATGGCTTTATGCTTAACAACTTCCTTGCTTTTTGCTGGGCACACATCGACGCACACACCGCAGCCAGTGCAATCATCGGGCGCCACTTGAATGCGCATCAGGTAATCGGTCGTGTCCTTGCTGTTGTACGGCTTGGTAACGAACGGGCCCGGCGCGCCGCTGACAGCCTCGGCAGGAAAAGATTTCATGCGAATTGCGGCATGCGGACAAACCAAAGCGCAAAGACCGCACTGCGTGCAAATACGATCGTCCCAAATCGGTATTTCAAGCGCGATGCTGCGCTTTTCGACACGCGCAGTGCCGGTCGGAAAGGTGCCGTCCACGGGCAGAGCACTGACCGGCAGGAGATCGCCCTTGCCGCTGATAAGAATGGCTGTCACGCGTTTGACAAAGTCATCGATTGCTTCACCACCATTGGCAACGGGCGCCATCATGTGGATTGTTGAGTTGGCCTCGCTGGGCACCTCGACTTCGTGTAGGGCTTCCAGTGCTGCGTCGACAGCGGCAAAATTTTGTTCGAGCACCGTTTCGCCACGTCGGCCATAAGTCTTGCGGATCGAATCCTTGATTTTTTCAATCGCTTGCTCGCGCGGCAGAATATTGGCAAGTGCGAAAAAGCAAGTTTGCAAGGCAGTATTAAAGCGACCCGCCATGCCAGCTTGTTGGGCAACGCTGTAACCATCGACAACAAAGAACCTGAGGCGCTTTTCGATAATCTGCTGTTGGACTTCGCGCGGCAAATGCTCCCAGACTGTCTCGGGGCTGAACGGACAATTGAGCAGGAATGTTCCGCCCGGCTGAGCGACCTCAAGCATGTCGATTCGCTGCAAAAACTGAAATTGATGGCACGCCACAAAATTGGCGCGAGTGACCAGGTATGTCGATTGAATGGGCCGCGGGCTGAATCGCAAATGAGAAATCGTTACCGAGCCCGCCTTCTTTGAGTCGTAAACGAAATATCCCTGGGCATACATCGGCGTGTTTTCGCCGATAATCTTGACGGAGTTTTTCGTCGCTCCCACAGTGCCATCGCTGCCAAGACCATAAAACACGGCGCGTGTTACGTCGTCGGCTTCTGTCGAAAACTCTTCGTCCCATTTCAGGCTTAAGTGAGTTACATCGTCGATTATTCCCACGGTGAAGTGGCGCTTTGGCGGCACGAGTGTTAATTCTTCGAATACGCGGGCTGCCATGGCGGGCGTGAACTCTTTCGACGAAAGACCGTAACGTCCGCCGATTACCGTGGGGATGCTCCGACCGTTGCCGTTAAGCGGCCAATTTTCCACTAGTGCCGTGACGACGTCCTGATAGAGTGGCTCGCCGATCGCGCCTGGTTCCTTCGTGCGATCCAATACGGCGATGCGTTTGACGCTGCGCGGAAGGGCAGCCAAGAACGCCTCAATGGCGAAAGGCCGGTACAATCGCACTTTTAGCACGCCGACTTTGTCACCGCGTTTTTGTAAAGCCTCGACAGCTTCCTCAACGGCGCCCACACCTGAGCCCATGATGACAATGACGCGCTCTGCATCTGGAGCGCCAACATAGTCGAAGAGGTGATATGCGCGACCAGTCAATTCCGCGAATCGGTCCATCGTCGCTTGCACGATTCCGGGCACGGCATCGTAAAACGGATTGCAAGCCTCGCGCGCTTGAAAGAAGACATCCGGATTTTGCGCCGATCCGCGGAGGACTGGACGATCCGGATCGAGTGCGCGCTTTCGATGTGCTTCGATAAACCGCTCATCGATCATTGCTCGAAGATCATCGTCGGTTAATTTTTCAATCTTGTTCACTTCATGCGACGTGCGAAAACCATCGAAGAAGTGCAGAAACGGAACACGGCTTTCCAGCGTCGCTGCGTGCGACACGAGCGCCAAATCGTGCGATTCTTGAACGCTCGCGGAACAGAGCATGGCCCAGCCGCATTGTCTGGCGGCCATTACATCGCTTTGGTCGCCGAAGATCGAAAGGCAATGCGTGGCGAGTGTGCGT
The DNA here is from genome assembly GCA_963773875.1 of Pirellulales bacterium. Taxonomy (GTDB): domain Bacteria; phylum Planctomycetota; class Planctomycetia; order Pirellulales; family JADZDJ01; genus CAVTYH01. The sequence continues at coordinate 165,185 of CAVZCV010000019.1, read as the reverse complement.
GCGGCAATGTGGAATACCGTCGGCGTCAGTTCGCCGGCGATCTTGTACATGTTGGGAATCATCAACAGCAGGCCTTGCGACGCCGTGAAGGTGGTCGATAAGGCGCCGGTCTGCAGTGCTCCATGAACCGTGCCGGCGGCCCCCGCTTCACTCTGCATTTCAATGACATCGGGCACGGTCCCAAAGATGTTCTTCTTGCCTGCAGCCGACCAGGCGTCGGCAAGCTCTCCCATGGGAGAAGCTGGCGTGATTGGATAGATGGCGATGACTTCGCTCAAGCGATGGGCAACCGACGCAGCCGCTTCATTGCCATCGACTGTTACAAATTGACGATTATGCATGGTGATACAACTGAATTGAGTTCGAAGTGTGCCGTGGGGCTTAGACGCGGCAGAAACAACAAACGCATCGATCGTGTTGCGTCGCCCTGGGCCAGCATGACCCAAAAGAAAACCCCGCCTGCAACAAAATTGTTGGCAGCGGGGCCGAATCTGTATGCCTTGAACGACCCGTCGCGGACCGTCCAACCACATGAAAGTCTATCGCGCTGGTGCTGTCTTGTCAATGGTACCGCAATCCTGCTGCGCCAGCATAGTTTGCGCATACGGCATTCTTGCCAAGTTGAAACAGCAACAATCGACACTTTGGAACGCCAACTGCTATATTCGAGTGGACGGGCAAACGGCACCTTAGGTTCACCAGGAATAACGACGATGTGCAGCGGCACCCAGGAGCGAATTGGCCGCGCGCAGGCTGAACTCATTCAGCACATAGGCGAAGTGCACTCGTCTGACGTAGCCGGCAGTTTGATTAATGGATTGACTACGCTTCGCAAATTGTTGCTAAGTCGATTGCATAACGATTTCGAGACCGAGTTTGGCCTCGATTCAGTTGTTTCGCCCGCTTCTGCGGCCGGAGCGCTGCGCGAAATGCAGCAGGCCGATGACGAAATCGAAGCCTACTCTCTCGATCTGGTAATCGATGAAGCCGCGCACAGCAATTACGCCAAAGGCGATATCAGCTGGTTTCGCGATTGGCTGCTACGGTTACGCTTTGGTGGCGAGCCGAATCAGACCATTTTTGACCAGCTTGCCAGCTATGACCAATTAAATGTCGGTCAGCGGCGGCGGAAGTTCTCCTCCGCTTTGGAACGCGCGATGCCAGAAGCGCGTAAGGCGCCGTTGGTTATTTATCGGTTGTACCCTCGGGCGGTGCGAATTTCGACTGCCATCGCGTTTGGCGATGCTCTGAGAGCGCGGGAAATTCGTAGCGAGCAGATTTCATTTTTGCCCGTCATCGCCGACTGTCATCATTGCCATGGAGCACCGCTGGAAAACGGCGAAACTTGCGCCAATTGCGGAAATCCGCTTTGGAAAGTCAAATGGCTGAACGCCACCGATTGAAACGCAAGTTGCTCTCCGAGCGTCACAATTTAAGAATGGCGGTCCGCCATCGCGGATCCTGTCCATTGTGGATTGTAAATCCAAGATGCTGGCACACCGTAAGCATCGTCGTATTCAGCGCGTTTATCTCCCCAATGACCCGCGTGCGATGATTCTCCCGGGCGAACGCCACTAAATCGCCGAGCAGTTTTGTTCCCAGCCCGCGATGCTGGTCTCGATCGCGTATGACCAGGGCGAATTCACTGTCGCGATTGCCTTCGATTTCCGCCAGTCGCCCAACGCCGGCGATGCCTGAAAGAGCTGCTTCGTTTTCCAATGCGACGAGGGCAAACTGTTGCTGGTAGTCAATGGAACACATGCGTGCCAGCCGCTCATGCGCCGTTCGATGTGCCAGCGGCAACAATTGAGCGTAGCGAAAATACACCGTCTTCTCGGAGAGTAATTTGTGAAAACTCGCCAAGAGCGGCTCATCGTCCGGACCTATCGGCCGAATCGTAAAGCAGTGCCCATCTGCCGATGACCACTGCGATACATATTTGGATTCCAAAGCATCGCTCATAGAAACCAACTTCACCCGGCTACGAGCCATCTATCAAGGCAAGCGGTTACTTGGCTGGTTTTCCGGTTTTGGTGTCCAACTGAATAGATTGCTCGAACGAGAGCAAATCGAGCAATTGTCGTCGCGTATCGGTCAAACGACTGGCCAATGCGCCGGCCACTTTATTCATCAGAAAGTATCCAAACGAATGGTCGCTCTCGCATGCTGCCAGCAACTCGGGTCCGGCAAGCGAAATGATCTGTGCATCTTCGGTCACCACCGCCGACGTAGTCATGTGACCGCCCCCCAGCAGCGCCGACCAGCCAACAAGTTCGCCGGGCCCCAGCGTCAGTACCCGAATCTTTCCGCGGCCCGGAACGCGCATATCGAGGGCCACTTTTCCGGTCCAGATTATCATTAATTCTTCGTGCTGGCTGTTCTCTCGAAACAGCACTTGGCCAGCCGCATACTTTTTCCCCGAGGCGGTTGCGGCCAGTCGTTCTTGCACGGCCTCCGGCAGTTTCGAAGTAAAATGTAACTTCGAAAGCACTTTGGCGAGTGTTTGTTTGTCCATGTCTGGTATTCCCCCCCAGTGTCTGCGGTGTGTGCAGCCAACCGAAGTTCACGCCTCGTTGCCTTCCACGAATGCGGCGAGCAAATCCATCGTTGAAACAACACCGACAACGCGGTTACGTTCGTCTGTTACTACCAATCGATGCACGTGGTGGTGCAGCATTTTCTTAGCGGCATTGCGTACCGTGCTGTCCACCGGCACCGAAACCACTTCGGTCGACATGCAGGCTTGTACTTGCTCCGTGAGCAGTTCCGCATGTTCCAGCTTTTGCACAAGCGCTTCGTGGTTCAATCCGCCAGATTCGGAAAGTGCATTGAGCTCGTCGCTCAAGTCTTTCGTCATACCAAGCAGATCGGTCACTGAAATCACTCCCACGCAGTGCCCGCGGGAATCCACGACCGGAAGTGCGGAAACACGATTTTCAACCATCGTTTCCAGCGCATCGCGGAGCGTGTCGTGCGGATCAATCGCAACGACATCTCGACTTACGACATCTTTTAAAGCCAGGTGAGCTTTCATCATGGTTTCCTCCATCGAGCGAAAAGGTTTTTGAAGTTGGGGGTGGACAAATTTACCAAGGAGGCAAAAACAGACACTATCGATGGAACGCCTGAACAAGCTCGGCAAACTGCCGCGGGGGGCCAGCATGGCCAAAAGAAAACCCCGACTGACAGGCATAATCTCCTGACCAGCGGGGCCAATAAAAGAGCTGCCCAATCATGAGTAGCTCCACGACCGAAGTTTATCGCAGGCACAATGGCATGTCAACAAATTTATTTGAGCCACGCGATCCACCGGCAGACATCGGGTTCTCCGCCAAATGCCAAGGGCAAGTCATCTGCTTGTGCGCGATCACACGATCCACGTTGGTGACCATACATTGACTTTAGGTTCGAATTATCGTAAACTACTACCGGCTGGACTGCTCGCGATGGGCGTTCAAAGCATTTCAAGTTAGCCCCACTGCTCAGGAAATCGCCTGTCAGTCTGGGGTTTTTCTTTTGGCCATGCTGGCCAGTTTTTGGCGGTTAAGAATAGCCGCGTACATGCCCCAACGTTTCCTCGGCGCTGCTTCGTATTCACACGATTGCGATCCGCGCCGCTAACGCTGAACGCGGAAAAAATGAACGCAAATTTAGCAAGCCGTAAAGCAGCAAACATGCAGTCCAGCATGCCGACCGTCTTTGTCAAACGGCCACTTGCGTTTCCCAGAAGATCAAACTGAATGCACCAAACCGCGGAAAGGACCATGCCATGACACTGTTTCTTATTCTCACTGCGATGCCGGCAATCGCGATGACCACCCGCGGATCTCTATTGTTCGCGCTCGTTCAATATTTAGAGCGGCGGCGGAGAGAGGGGATCGCAGACCGGAGAATGCAATCACGCTGGCGCGGCATTCGGCAACAATCAACGTCCCGCCCTGGAAAATAGCAATAATCCGAGTTAACTAGGGAGCACTGTCATGCGACCAAAAATTCTGTTTCCGACCGACTTCTCCAACTTAAGTGGCGCCGCGTTGCCGCTGGCGACTTCCATCGCCCGCGATCGCCATGCCGAGCTCATCATTTTGCATGTGCAAGAACCGCCTGCCGCTTATGCCGCCGGCGAATTGTATTTCGGTCCGATGGAGCCAGATACCGACACCATCCGCCAAACGCTGGAGCAGGTTCGCGTCAATGATCCTGGTGTGCCGTGCATCCATCACCTCGTCATGGGCGACCCAGCGAAAGAGATCGTGCGTGTGGCCGACGATGAGGATGTCGAGATGATCGTCATGAGCACTCGCGGCCGAACTGGCCTGGCACACGTCCTGATGGGCAGCGTCGCCGAAAAAGTCGTGCGCCGCGCCGCCTGCCCCGTGCTCGTCGTCAAGTCGCCGCTAACCCGAGAGCATCCTGTCAGCAGCGCAAAGAGCGAGACCGCTCATCGCTCGTAACCGAATTATTGCGCGCGTGCTGAGCGCAGAATTCATTGGCTTCTAGGACCGGCTTAAAGACCGGCGTGGCCAACGTGTGTGGGCCGGACCAATCCACCTCTTCCACAGCACTGTAAACGCACATTCGCCCGCGTGCAATGGCGACGACGCCGATATAACCCTCGTCTGCCGTCGATGGCTCTGGGCACTGTGTCTCCCGTTCGGGCGACATCCACATTCTCTCGAATGCAACTTATTGTAACATGAAGTTCGGGCAATCCTGATCGTACCGGCCGTTGAATCACCGTGCGGCAAATGGTGCTAGGTTATTTTAACGGTTCGCAATTCGCCCGACGCTCAAACGAGAGTGGCATACCGTGCAAGTAGTTCTCTTTGAAGACGAAATGGTCTCGCAGCTCGATCCGGTTGCGGCGGCGGAGCCGGCGTTTGCCGTCGCTTGCGGCAGTTACAAGCTCGTGTATTTGGAACGCAGTTTGGGGCCGGCATCAGCGTGCTGCGAAAACATTTGCGTGCGGTGGAAGCGGCCACTTATCCAGATCGTGTGCCATCAGGCAAGCCGCTTGCCGGCCCGGTGCTGTTTGTGAATGCGCGGATGGTGCCATCGGTCACTGTAAAAGCCCGCTTGAAAAGCCTGGCCAATGCCGGTCGCGAAGGGATCGTTACCCGCGGCCCGAGCATTGCCGCAGCCATTATTGATCGCGGACCAATGCAGTTGTCGCCAGATCAGGACCCGGCCGAACTCGTTGCCCGCATCAAATCGTTCAATTTGCCACCGCTCGAAGCCGACTTGCCATTGCTGGAGTATCCGCACGAGTTGCTCAAGCACCATCTGGCGTGCTCACGCGAAAATTTGGAACACCGCGTTCAGCATGGCAGTTACAAAGAAACTCGCGAGGGGCTCTTTGTTGCGGAAAACGTTTCGCTTGGCGAGCATCTTGTCGCCGATACAAAAAATGGCCCCATCGTCATCGATCACGATGCCACGATCGGTCCGCTTACGTTCCTGCGCGGCCCGGTTTACATCGGGCCGAAAGCCAAAGTGAACGAACATGCGGCGCTCAAAGATTGTGTATCGTTGGGGCACAACACAAAGGTGGGGGGCGAGGTGGAAGCTTCGATCATCGAACCCTACAGCAACAAACAGCATCATGGCTTCCTGGGCCATAGTTACGTCGGAAGTTGGGTCAACCTCGGGGCCGGCACATCGAACAGCGACCTTAAGAACACGTATGGCAACGTAAACATGCACTACGGCAGCTTCAAAGAAGGCCAGCACAAAGTGTCGACCGACATGCAATTCGTCGGCGCGTTCATTGGCGATTATGGGAAGGCGGCCATCAACACCAGCATCTTTACCGGTAAAACCGTCGGCGTGTGCAGTATGCTCTACGGCTTCGTGACCACCAACGTGCCGAGTTTCTCCAACTATGCCCAATCGTTCGGCCAGGTCGTCAATCTGCCCCTGGAGCAAATGCTCACCGTTCAACAGCGCATGTTCGCCCGCCGCGGCATTCCCCAGCGCCCCTGCGACGTGCAACTGCTTCGCGATCTGTATAGTATGGCACAATCGCAGCGTGAATTGCCGGACCAACTGCTTAATCTTTGACGAAGCGCCGTAACCACGGAGACACGGAGGCACGGAGCAGCATTCTTCGAAAAGAATTATGCTAAAGGAAGAGTTAACAAATCAGATTATCGGCGCCGCGATCGAGGTACATCGGCATTTAGGGCCAGGTTTGCTGGAATCGGCGTATGAAGAGTGCATGTGTCATGAGTTCAAACTGCGCGGTATTCTTTTCAAACAGCAAGTACCGCTGCCGGTCGAGTACAAAGGAGCGAAAATCGATTGCTCCTATCGGTTGGATTTAGTCGTCGACGACTCCATAATTGTTGAAATCAAAGCAGTGGACGCCATTCTTCCAGTTCATGAGGCACAACTGCTAACGTATTTGAAATTGCGTGGATTGCGTGTTGGATTGCTCATTAACTTTCACGAGCCCGTCTTAAAGGATGGAATCCGGCGTAGGATTATTTGATTTCGTTTCCTCTCTGTGCCTCTGTGTCTCCGTGGTTAAGATTGTTCGATGAAATTCGCTGAAGCTTACGGCCCGAATAAACTTGGCCTTTCGTTCGAACTGTTTCCGCCGAAAACGCCGGCGGGCGAAGAGGCGCTCTGGAAAAATCTCGAGGAGTTGATGGCGTTCGGGCCCAGCCTGGTCACCTGCACCTACGGGGCAGGCGGCAGCACGCCGCCAAAAGACACTTGAGATTGTGACCGAAGTTCGCCGACAACACGGCTGCTCCGTGGCATCGCATCTGACTTGTGTCGGTTCGACAGTCGATGAGTTGCGGGAATATCTGCGTGCGGCCGATGAGGCGGGCGTCGAGAACATTGTCGCCCTGCGAGGCGATCCGCCGCGCGGCGAAACGTCGTTTACCGCGGTTGAAGGCGGGCTGCGCTATGCCAACGAGTTGGTCGCGTTAATCGACAAAGAGTTTCCGCAATTTGGAATTGCCGTGGCCGGCTATCCGGAAACGCATCAGGAAGCGCCCAGTCCCGACGCTGATTTGCAAAACCTTCTTCGTAAAGTGTCGGCCGGCAGCGATGTCATCATCACGCAAGTGTATTATAACAACGCCGATTTTTTCCGCTTCCGCGATCGTTGCCGCGAGCTTGGCATTGGCGCACCCATTGTGCCCGGCATTTTGCCAATCACGAACTTTGCCCAAATTCAGCGCATCACTTCACTTTGCAAAGCGAAACTGCCGAGCGTGCTGGTCGAAAAACTTTCTGCAGTGTGCGAAGACGACGAGGCGCAGTTCGAAATCGGCGTGGAATATGCCACGCACCAGGTACAGGAACTGCTTGCCGCCGGAGTTCCGGGACTGCACTTCTATGTGATGAACAAATCGCCCGCTACGTGCAGGGTACTGCAAGCCGTGCGGGCGAATTTGAGTTCAGGCGATTAGCTGCTGACTAGCGCTAATTGTTGAATATCGCATCGTCGAGATTTCACCGCCGGGGCGTCAAAGAAATAATCGCGGTCGGCTAGCTGATGCTCGACGCGGCCGGATCATCGGCGGTCCGCCTAACAGCGAGGCCGCAATCTGAGGCGCTGTTCGTTACTGGAACACGCTGTCGTCGATGATTTTGCTGTCAGCTCGTTCGCCGAGATAGCGGTGCGTCAGCGGGTCGATGGTCACTGAAATGCTCTTCGTCGAGCCATCGCAAAACGAGAAGTTCACGATTCCGCTATGTGCGCTGCCGAAATCGCATTGATAGTTGCCGCTTCCGGCGATATCGGGTTGATCATTCAGCATCGTCCCATAGGTTGCCAGTGAGCTAGCATCCGGCTCTCTTCCGGGATCGTCCAACGTCTGATCTGCCTGTGTTGCCACATTCTTTGGTTTCACATACGTACCCCGGTAGTTATCACTGCCCATGCCGCTATACATGTTGCCGAGATCGCCAAGGCTTGCACCGTCGTCGTAATGACGGCGATCGAGCCACTTTTCGCCGAACAAATAGGTATGACTTGTTCCATCCTTGACGTTCGCATCGCTAATTGTGCTTCGTTGGAAGACGACGCCTGACCAACGATGATTTGGATTAAACGACACGCCCTTTTTTCCGTTTGGTTCGTAAACTGATGGAAATTCGCTTCCAGCAGAGTTGCCGGCGCTGTTCGGATTCATCAACGTTCCAAGCGGAATTTCGGTTTCGCCGCCATTTGCGCTTGCCTTGTCGTAGCGAACTCCGGAATTCGCTGCGTAATCACTCTTGGCAACCGCCGAGATGGGAGGGTTTGAGACGGGCGCATTTGACAGTGGATTATATGGGATGTAATTCGAATCAATCGGAAAAGTTTGTCCGCCACGGCGGCTCGGACAGTTCATGAACGCCAACGTCGTTCCAACTTGCTTCGCTATCGCTGAGTCCATTTGGCCATTGCCCGCGCCGGGCGCCAAACCTTGGCCGAGATCGTGCAGCGGAACACCTTCCATGAATGGCAGCAAATTATAAACCCAACCGCCAGGTTGTCCGGCAGCGTTGCCTGCGTCGGGATAGCCAACCCAACGAGGTCCCCACCCGCCACTTGGATATCTCTTGCTTCTTTCCAGGTGCGATTGCGCCGCCAAGCCCAGCTGCTTCAAATTGTTCATGCACGTTGCTTTGCGCCCCGATTCCCGTGCAGCTTGAACGGCCGGCAGCAAGAGCGCCATCAGCACGCCGATGATCGAGATCACCACCAGAAGTTCAACGAGCGTGAATCCACGGCGAGCCGTGTTATGACGTGCGGCACTGGCAGGACGGGACATAGTTGTACCCTTAAGAAATAGCGAGCGCGTTAACACCGTAACGCCCCTGGTAGCAATTTCCAGCCGATGCTGGAGGCCTCTTCCCGCCGGTTTTCCTAGCTGGCGAACGCAGCCGCGGCAGGTCAATCTTTAATGTAGCAGGTCGCAGGCGAAATGTGCAAATAATATTCTCATCGGCACGAATTCGACGGCAAATTTCACCACGAACAAATCATTAGCCCCAGGGCAATGCCCCGGGGGCTCTCAAAACGTTGGCAACGCTGAAAATCGGTGCCAAGCCGTCGGCGGCGGCTGTGAAGTGCTTCAAGTGATAATTGGCACTCGAATCGCACATTCCCCAGGGCACTGCCCCGGGGCTAACGAGGGCCGCCCAACCGCATTTGACCGCGATTGACAGCCCACGCCAATTCGATAAGCTGATGGATTCCCAGCAACCGCCTGGAGTTAAGGAATCCTCACCCCAGCCCTCTCCCGCAAGGCGAGGGAGTTTACGCATGCCGACGATCAATCAACTAGTCAAAAAACGCCGTCAGGCGAAGCGAAAATTCAGTAAGTCGCCGGTGCTCGATAAGTGCCCCCAGCGGCGTGGCGTTTGTTTGCAAGTCAAGACGATGACGCCCAAGAAGCCGAATTCCGCCCTGCGGAAGATCGCCCGCGTGCGGCTCTCCAATGGCAAGGAAATCACGGTCTACATTCCGGGCGAAGGGCACACGCTGCAAGAGCACTCGATTGTGCTGGTGCGCGGCGGTCGTGTTCGCGACCTGCCCGGCGTGCGTTACCACATCGTCCGCGGCACGCTCGACTGCCTGGGCGTGGAAGGACGCAAGGGCAGCCGGAGTTTGTACGGGGCGAAGAAGGGGTAGTGGGGAATGACGAAATTCGAATTTCGTCATTCGTCATTTAAACAGATAAATCTCACCACCAAACTTTGATCGATAACCATGGGACGTATCACAGCCAGCGGCACAACCCTCAAGCCCGATCCTCGTTATGGGTCGGTGCTGGCCAGCAAGTTTATCAATTGCCTGATGCACGACGGCAAGAAGAGCGTGGCTCAAGGCATTTTCTATCGCGCGCTGGACATCATCAAAGAGAAGATGCCGGGCGAGGAACCGATTGGCGTTTTCGATCGGGCGATGGAAAACGTGAAGCCGGCCATCGAGGTTCGCTCCAAGCGAGTCGGCGGTGCTGCGTACCAGGTGCCGATGCAAGTGAGCCGCAACCGGCAGCAATCGCTGGCCATTCGCTGGATCCTGCAATCGGTCCGCGAAAAGAAGGGCCGCGCCACCCACGAAAAACTGGCCGATGAATTCATGGCCGCTTTCAATCGCGAAGGCGCCGCCATGACCAAGCGCGAAAACGTGCACCGCATGGCCGATGCCAACAAGGCGTTCGCCCACTTCGCCTGGTAATTCCCGCCGCATACAATGGCCGCTTCCCGTGCAAGAAGTGCGCGGCCTTTTTACATGCGCGTTACCATAAGATTTTTACCACGGAGACGCTGGAGGCACGATGACGAATGCAAAATTCGAATGAAATGAAGGTTCAAATTCCAAGAATGCAGGAAATGTAAGAAAGCTGTCGAGATCTGAACATTCATTTAATTTATTGTTCATTTCATTGGTTTCCTGGCTTCCTAATTAATCTTCTCCGCGCCCCTGTGCCTCTGTGGTTCATGATTCGATTCGACTTATGGCTCGTGACCTGAAATCGCTTCGCAATATCGGCATCATTGCGCACATCGATGCCGGGAAGACCACCGTCACCGAGCGGATGTTGTATCTCTCCGGCGCCAAGCATCGCGTCGGCGAAGTCGATAAAGGCACGACCGAAACCGATTCCGACGCCGAAGAACAAGAACGCGGCATCACCATTTACGCCGCCTGCGTGACGTTCAAGTGGAAAGACGTCACCATCAACCTGCTCGATACCCCGGGCCATGTCGATTTCACCGCCGAAGTCGAACGCTGCCTGCGCGTGCTCGATGGCGCCGTGGTCGTGTTCAGCGCGCGCGAAGGCGTCGAAGCCCAAAGTGAAACCGTTTGGCGGCAGGCCGATAAATATCGCGTGCCGCGCGTCGCGTTCATCAACAAACTGGACCGCGAAGGGGCCGACTTCGAGGCTGTGTTCGGCGAAATCAGCAAACGCCTCGCGGCCAATCCAGTGGCGGTGCAAATTCCCGTGGGCCAGGGCCCGCCGCACGTGAAGAATCCGTTCCGCGGCATCATCGACCTGGTGGAAATGAAACTGTTGACGTTCGGACCGGACCGCAACAGCCGCGAATATGCCATCACGGAAATCCCCGATGACGAGCGGGAACGAGCCGACGAGTGGCGGCTGGCGATGCTCGAAAAACTGTACGATTACAGCAACGAGCTGATGGAACTGGCGCTGCAAGAAAAACCCATTCCGCCCGATCTGGTGCGCAAAGTCATCCGCGAAGCCACCGTGCATTTGCAAATTCAGCCCGTGCTGTGCGGCTCCGCGCTGCACGGCATTGGTGTGCAGCCGGTGCTCGATGCCGTGCAATATTATTTGCCCAGCCCGCTCGATGTGCCACCGGTCGAAGGCCGCGCGCTGGAAAAGAACAAAGACGGCAGCGACATCATCGAGCGCCGCAAAACTTCGCCCGAAGAACCGTTCTGTGGGCTCGTGTTCAAAGTGTTGCCGGCCAAGACGGGCGATATCCACTGGATTCGCGTCTACTCCGGCTTCCTGAAGCAAAACAGCCGCGTGCTGAATCCCGGCAAAGACGCGAAAGAAAACGTCGCACAGTTGTGGATCATTCACGCCACGAAACGCGAAGAGCAAATTGATAGCGTGCAGGCCGGCGATATCGTCGGCGTCATCGGCCCGCGAATTTCCATCACGGGCGATACGCTGTGCGATCCGAAGCATCCGATTCTCTTGGAAACGATCCAGTTTCCGGAAACCGTCATCTCGGCGGCGGTCGAGCCGGAAAGCACGGCCGATCGGAAGAAACTCGGCGACGTTTTGGAGATGCTCAAGCGGCAGGATCCCACCTTCCGCGCGCACGAGAACGAGGAGACCGGCCAGACCATCATCAGCGGCATGGGCGAGTTGCACCTGGAAGTGATTCAACACCGCCTGCAGCGCAATTTCAATTTGAATGTGCGCGTGCATCGGCCGCGGGTGAGCTACAAGGAAACCGTCAACGGTCCGGCCGAGGCGATCGGCAAGTGCAATCGGCAGGTCGCTGGGCAAACGCTGTTCGCGGAAACAAAACTGCGCGTGAAACCTTTGCGTGAAGACAAAGCCTGCCGCGTCTCGACGAATTGGTTTGTGGAAGACTCGGCGAAACACAACGCGATTGAGCTGATGCTCACCTCGCTCAAAGAGGCGGCCGAAGGGGGTGGTTTGCGCGGTTTTCCGCTGTGGGGTTGTGCGCTCGAACTCCTGGAAATGCCGTTCCCCGATCCGTTGCCTGGCGAAGTGGCGCTGCGAATTGCCGTGGCCGACGCCTTCACTAAAGTGTTGCAAGCCGCCGGTGTTACGGTGCTGGAGCCCATCATGAAGCTGGAAGTCACGACGCCGGAAGATCACCTGGGCGATGTGATCAACGACCTGCAACAGCGCCGGGCAATTATCAACAGCACCGAAACTCGCGGCGGCATGACGGTGCTGGAAGCCGAAGCCCCGCTCTCCGCCATGTTCGGCTACTCCGCCGCCGTGCGCAGCCTGAGCCAAGGCCGCGCGAGCTTCTCGATGGAGCCGCTCAAATACGGCCCGGCGCCAGCGAACATTCAAGAAGGTTTCGCGTAGCGGCATTCGCCTGCAGAGAGCGCGCCGCCTTGGCGACATCACCCGTGGAAAAATGTATGACACCACTGGAACACGTTTGGAAAGCGACCCCCGTCTGGCTGGCGTTGGCTTTGAGTGCGGGGGCGGTGGTGGCGGGCGACTATTTTGCCAAGCGCTGGTCGATTGATCGGGGAGCAAACCGATATTGGATCGCTGTGGTATTTTATCTGCTGGCAGCCCAATTGTATTTGCCAACGCTTTTGAAGGAGGGGCTGGTCATCACCTCTTTGATTTGGAGCTTGCTTTCCACCATCGGGTTTTTGTTTGTCGGCTTAGTCGTGTTTAAGGAAACACTGACGGGACTGCAAATGGTGGGAGTTGCCCTGGGGCTCGTGGCGATGGTCATCCTGGCGATCGGCGATTTAGGCGGAAAGTAGGCGGTAGGCGGTAGGCAGTGATTAGCCAGCGAATGGTTGGAATGCAGTATACTGTTCGGAAATCACCAAACTTTGCTGCCCAATCAAAAGCATCGCCATGAAATGCAAATCGGTCATCAGCGCCATCGCACTGCTAGCCGCCGCCGCTGCGCAAATCTCGCTCGCTCACGCTGCAGCGCCGGAGCGCAAAACTCTGGAGATCGGCCAGCCGGCACCCGATTTCAAATTGCCGGGCGTCGACGATAAAACCTACTCGCTCGCCGATTTCGCAAAAGCCCGCGTGCTCGCCGTCGTATTCACGTGCAATCACTGCCCGACGGCGCAGGCGTACGAAGACCGGCTCATTCAGCTCGACAAAGATTTTCGCTCGCAAGGCGTCGCGCTCGTGGCCATCTCGCCGAACGATCCCAACTCCGTGCGGCTCGACGAAATGGGCTACACCGATCTGGGCGATTCGCTCGCCGATATGAAGCAGCGGGCCAAAGACAAGAATTTTTCCTTCCCGTATTTGTACGACGGCGAGACGCAAGCCACCTCGACCGCGTACGGCGTCATCGCCACGCCGCACGTGTTTATTTTCGATGAGCACCGCAAGCTGCGCTATCAGGGCGGCATCGACAATTCCGATATCGCCAAAGTCACTCAGGAAGGCACGCACGACGCCATCGTGGCGCTGCTTGGCCGGCAAGCCGGTGCCGGCGGAAACCACGCGCGTCTTCGGCTGCTCGACCAAATGGGCGGAGAAAAAGCAAACGGGCGTCGACGCCATCAAGCGCTGGGATGCCGAGCCGGTGGAGCTCGCCAAAATCGACCTGGCCGGCGTCGAAGAGCTTTTGAAAAACGACACCGACAAATTGCGCCTCATAAACCTGTGGGCCAATTGGTGCGGCCCCTGCGTTGAAGAGTTGCCGGAACTGGTGACGATGAACCGCATGTATCGCAAGCGACCGTTCGAAATGATCACGCTGAGTTTGGATACCGCAGACGATCAAGCCCAGGCCCTGAAAACATTGACCGACAAACACGTGTCGTCCAAGAACTACCTCGTCGATTCCGACGACCGCGATAAACTCGCCGCGGCGCTCGACCCCAAATGGCCCGGCCCCATCCCCTATACGCTGCTCATCGCCCCCGGCGGCAAAATCATCTACCGCCACAACGGCCCGATCCAGCCCTTGGAATTGCAACGGGCGATCGTCGATTACATTGGCCGAACGTATGCGGGTAGAAAAGAGAAGTGAAGCCGCAGCACTTGGTGGAAGTGGCGTTCCGCTGCATACAGCATCTCTTTAAATTCATTTCCGTGAATTCATCGGCTCTTATGAGCCTTTCCGCCTTTGCGTCCACCTTTGCGTGCCGATGCATTGCTCGTTTTCTTCCCGCGACCGCTTCCAGATTTCTTCCCGCCCCCCGTGCTTTTGTTTACTGTCGCCCACGCACGAGCCTTCGCAGTTTTTGCACCCGTCCCGCGTTTCTCGTAACCTTCGGCGATGTGTTCCGCTTGCCGCTTCTGCTTGCTTGTGTATTTGCTCCTGCTCCCCTTGGCCATTTTTATCCTCCCCATTTTTGTTATTGCGCTCGCAAAGCTAGCGGTGCAAAGACTGTACCGCCGGTGTCACTCGCTCGGCGTGGAATTTGCAACCGTTGACGACCCCTCCGGTTCACGGTTACGTTGGGCGTCGCCAAAATTTGAAGCGTCACAAGGATGTGGGGGACTTATCGGCTGAGAGTTGGCTTCTTTTGATTTGTCCTCGCCGCGCAGGGATCGCGCGGACCTTTTTATCGCTTTCGGAAAACTGGCAGGCGATGGCGAACGACAAAACGAAAAAATGAAAAAGGCCCTTTGGTAAATTGCAACGTGATTCTCGTCGTGCCCTGCATGAGGCGGGGCATTTTTTATGCGCTCATATCGCCGAGGTGCAAAGGAGTTTTTAGTTTTCTCCGAATCTAGTGGTCGGAGGAAACTCAGGCTGGGCGCAGCTTGATCCGTGAGCCGCGTGAAAAAACAAATGATGCCCTTCAACGCTGGCGAACGCCTGATGTTCGACTTCATCGGCCAGTCGTGCTTCGAGCCGACGCGAAGCACGGCACTTCAAGCAGGACCAGGTGGCCTGATAACCGCTCGTTGTTCGCACCGTTTCCACCTCGTAGTACGTGTCATCGAACCGTAATTGATGTAGCGACTTTCGAATTTGCGTTGCACATGTCATGGTCCGCCTCCTGCACGGCAACGTTAGCAATGCTTGTGCCGGACCGTCGGGCACGCAGTTTGCTTTAGGCAGGAACACATCTGTTTCGTTTGATGCGTTCAACTACGAAAGGAAAGCACACTATGCACCGAACACTTTTGGGCACCTTTGCCGCCGCCATCATTCTTGGGGTAGGAATCATCGGTACCGCACAGACGCCCACCACGCCGAGAGCAGCCACCACCGCTCCAATGACCGGCGCGCATGCCTGGAAAGCCAGCGATGTGATCGGTCAAAGCGTCTACACCATGGACGATCAGGAGAAAGGCAAGATCAAAGATCTGATGATCGGCCCCGATGGCAAAATCGCTTATGCCGCCGTTTCGTTCGGCGGATTCCTGGGACTTGGCGATAAGCTGTTTGCAGTTCCCATGGATGCCATTCACATCACTTGGAAGGACGGCAAGGTCGATAAAGCCAAGGTCGATGTGACCGAGCAGACGATCAAGCAGCGCCAGGGCTTCGACAACGACCGCTGGCCGCAGCAAGCCGACCGCGGCTTCCTCGCCAGCCAGCCTGCTACGACGACGGCCAGATAGTTAGATCTTCGATCACTTCAACTGCGGCCGAGGCAAAACCTCGGCCGCAGTTCTTAAAAAAAAATAGGAGGATTTAAAATGAAACTCGATTCAGTTGAAAATCTATTTCTGCATGAACTCAAGGATTTACTCAGTGCCGAGAAACAACTGGTCAAAGCGTTGCCGAAAATGGCCAAGGGCGCCACTAGCGACTCGCTTCGTACCGCCATTGAAGAACACCTCGAACAAACCAAAGGCCACGTCGAGCGCTTGGAGAAAATCTTCTCTGGCCTCGATAAGCCGCCACGCGCCGAGCTTTGCAAAGCCATGGAGGGTTTGATCGAAGAAGGTTCCGATCTGTTAAAAGAAGAGGGCGAGCCGGCAGTGAAAGATGCTGCCTTGATCGGCGCAGCGCAGCGCGTCGAGCACTATGAAATTGCCGCGTATGGTACAGTCCGGACGCTGGCAGAACTGCTCGGCAACAACGAAGCTGCGAAGTTGTTACAGCAGACACTGGATGAAGAGAAAGCCACAGACGAAAAGCTGACCGAACTCGCGCTCAGTGAAGTCAACGTCGAGGCGTCGAGCGGTCGGTAGATCCCAGGTGGTTGTCGCGGCGCAGTTGGTGCCAAACACGAGGCGGCCGGGCCGCGGCGATCCAGGGACTCTTCGAAAGATAGCGAAAAACGTAGAAACGTGGGGTGCGTCATTGCGCGGACGCACCGTGATCGCTCGCAAGCTTTTAAGGAAAATTGGTGCGTCTTCGCTTGGCCGGGTGCCCGGCGGCGGGTGCCATTGGCTGTGCCGGTGCTTTCTTACATCATTTTCTGGGCCGAGAATCCGCAAGGCGCCGACTCGAAACGCCCGAGAAGATCGACGAGTTTCAAGATCCTCTAAAGTGGCTTGGCCAACCGCGCAGGCAAGGACTCGACGAGCTCAAAGCATCGATCCGTCGCCAGCGGAGCGAGTAAGCGATTGAACGCTTCGAGATCGAACTGATCGAGAGATGGCATTTGATTCTCTTGCCGATCAGCACAATACAGACGGCTTGGATCGCAGGAATGTAACGAGCCAGGTTCGACATCGGCGAATTGCACTTGGTCATTTAAGTTCCCGCGGCCGGTCATCTACTAAATCGTCGTATCCCCCACGAAAACCTATTTTTCTTTTTTTTCGGTGGTCGCGGACGAATTAATTTGCGTCGACTGCTAATTTGCAGGGGCTTCCCTGCGCGCTGGGATCGACCGCAGCCACCCTATCCTGCGGCGCTGCTCTGTGTCCCCTGCGTCCTCCGCGGTTAAAAAAATTCTTGCCGGTGGCCTAAAAAGGGCTCTTGACATTCAAGACGCATGTACAGTACAATACAGGCGGTTAGATACTAGCGGCTAGCCCACGCGGCACCCTCACCCTGACCCTCTCCCATCGAGGGCAAGGGGAACGATGCCGTCGGCGCATTACGCGGGCATTTTTAGCCCATTAGCCCCCTGCGAATCGCGTGGGGCAATCCGCGTGGAGGATGGAGAAAGGGATGAAGAGGCGACAGGAGACCCTCACCCTAACCCTCTCCCGTCGAGGGCGAGGGAAGTAGGACGCAGTAGGCGGCTTGCGGTAGGCAGATCAGGAATGACGAATGAGACAGTTGACGTATGGAACCAGCGATCAATTACCAAATGCAACGGACTACGCACCACGGACAACCGACGAATGGCCACGCGTGCAAAAACCCCGCTGCATCGGACCGGGAATTTCCGAGCGATGGCGTGCCCAAAAATAGAGCAAGTGAAATAACTGTGAAATTACTTGGCGCAAAATTTGAACAACTCGCTTCACAGGGTGAAAAGCGCGCGGCAGTAATTTCACTCCGAAACTCGATTTTCGGGAATCCGGCGGACGAGTGCGTGTTTTCCGCGGGGAATCGTCGTCCGCAAGCAGCGAGTTTTTCACGCCCGAATCGGCGAGCTCCAGCCGAGGCTGGTTTTCAGGCGAAAAATGGCGAATCGCCAAATCGGGGCGTGGAAAAAACTCCGCGGCACGAGCGGCAATCGTCAGGCCTGCGGCGCGTGAGTCACATGAAGGGACGTTTTCGCCTGCGAGCGCACCAGGCGGGGCTCTTTAGTCTGCGAGCGCAGCTTGGGCTTTTTCATCTGCAGCCAAGGCTTTTCCGCTCGCTGGCCCAATTGACACCTGAAACTGGAAGTTTTAAGATTCAGGGCTTGCCACTTGCCAAGGCAGGCTGGCAGATGGAAATATCCGCAGTTTTTCGTAGTTTCGCTGGGAGAGTCGCGTGGCTGGGCATTCGCACGAAATCATTCGCATCCGGATGGAGGCTTACGACCACTCGGTGCTGGACCAAAGCGCGGCGGAGATCGTCGATACCGCTAAACGCACCAACTCCGAAGTGCACGGGCCGATTCCCTTGCCGACGCGAATTGAACGTTACACCGTGCTTTCCAGCCCGCACATCGATAAGAAAGCCCGGCAGCAGTACGAAATCCGCACGCACAAGCGGGTCATCGACATTGTGCAGGCGACCGCGAAAACGATTGAAGCATTGAATAAATTAAGCCTGCCAGCGGGCGTTGATATCAAAATCAAAGCCAGCAGCGGGCGATAGATAAGTCGGTTACGAGATAACGAATCCTTCGAGAACATCTATGCCACGGAAGTTAACTGGGTAATGCACAGCGGGTCCGCCTAGCGGCCTGCGGGTCGCATGCGGACCGGTGGATTTGCCACGGCGAACCACTTGTCTTTGCAAACCAAGTTAGCCAGACGTACGGGGATACAGCGATGGCGATCGGATTACTCGGCCGAAAGGTCGGGATGACACAGATTTTTGACGAAGCTGGCACGGCCATTCAGGTTACGGTCATTGAGGCCGGACCTTGCCGCGTGCTGCAAATTCGCACGCCCGATCGCGATGGTTACGAAGCGGTTCAACTTGGTTTCCGCGATAAACCCCGACGTTTGGCAGCTCGCAGTGAACGTGGCCACGTGGCGAAGCTCGACAGTCGCCGCTCCAAAGTTCGCGCCAAAGCCGGCGTTGAGCTGTTGCCGAAAGCCGACTGTGAACCACAGCGGTTTGCCCGCGAATTCCGCGGCCCGGCCGGCGAAGGCGTGGAAGTCGGCAAGCAATTGACGGTCGAAGTGTTTGAGCAAGTGAAGGCCGTCGACGTGACTGGCACGAGCAAGGGCAAGGGCTTTCAAGGCGCCATGAAGCGTCACAACTTCAAAGGCCAGCGCGCCACGCACGGCGTGAAAAAAGTGCATCGGCACATCGGCGGCACCAGCGGCAACACGTTCCCAGGCCGCACGTTCAAGGGCAAGAAGATGGCCGGTCAGATGGGCAACGTCCGCAAGACGTCGCGCAATTTGAAGGTCGTGCGAGTCGACAAAGAAAATAATTTGCTGTTGGTGAACGGCGCCGTGCCGGGCCCCAACGGCGGCTACGTAATTGTCAGGCAAACGAACAAACTTTAACGAACGTCCTTTGTCATTGGTCTCTTGTCATTTGTGAATGACCAAGGACAAGTGACAAAGGACAAACGACCATGGCCAAATTAACCATCTACGATCGCAAAGGCGCCAGCGTCGGCACGTATGAAATCGACCCGACCGATCTAGCGCCGCGCATCAGCAAGCAGCTCTTGCACGATGCGGTTGTGATGTACGAAGCCAACTTGCGCCAGGGCACATTTGCCACCAAGAGCCGCGCTCAAGTGGCGGGCAGCACGAAGAAGATGTATCGTCAGAAGGGCACGGGCAACGCCCGAGCCGGTTCGCGGCGCAGCGGTATTCGCCGTGGCGGCGGACATATTTTCGCCAAGCGGCCGCGTGATTTCGGCTACCGGTTGCCGCGCAAGGCGCTTCAATTAGCGACGCGTATGGCCGTGGCCTCGAAGATCAAAGACGATCAGCTCACCGTGATTGACGACCTGAAGTTTTCCGCGCCGAAAACCAAGGACATGGCGGCGCTGATTAAAGCCGTGAAGCTGCACGAGGAGCCAACCTTGCTCGTGGCGACCGCTGCCGCGGACGTGAATGTTTACAAATCGGCCCGCAATATTGAAGGCGTAAGCGTCTCGCCGGTCGCCGAGTTGAACGCATTGACGGTGATGAAGCCGCGTCGTCTGCTGTTCACGAAGGCGGCGCTCGATTGGGTCAAGGAGCAGGCGAGCAAATCGGGCAAAAAAGAAAAGGCCGAGGCTGTGAGAGCTGCCGCCGAAAAGCCCGCCAAGGCCAAGCCGAGAAAGAAAAAGGCTGAGTCATGAGCATCGAAACAGTTGCCGATTCGCCGCACCATCCGCACTTGCCGCCGCACCAGGTCATTGTGCGTCCGCTCGTGACGGAAAAAGGCATGCACCGCTCCACGCGGTACAACGCCTACGCGTTTGAAGTAAACAAGCAAGCCACGAAGCACGACGTGCGCCGGGCAATTGAAGAATTGTTCAACGTGAAAGTCACGCGGGTTCACATTCAAAATCGCAAAGGCAAGCCGCGCCGCAGCCGTTTTCGCATGGGCCGCACCCAGGATTGGAAAAAGGCGATCGTGAAGTTGGATTCAGAACACCGGATTGATTTCTTCTAAGCCGAACACGCTCGCATAACAAACTAAAAAGCCATGGGCATTCGACGATACAAACCGACATCACCAGGACGCCGCGGCGCCAGCGTCAGCGATTTTGCTGAACTCACGCCGGGCGCAGCGGTGCCCAACGCGCTCAGCATTACGAAGAAGCGATTCGGCGGCCGTAACAATCAAGGTGTCATCACCGCCCGACACCGTGGCGGCGGCCACAAGCGGCGCTATCGTTTGATCGATTTCCGTCGCAACAAAGACGGTGTGCCGGCGAAAGTAGCCTCGATCCAGTACGATCCGAACCGCAGCGCACGAATCGCTCTGTTGCACTATGCCGATGGCGAAAAGCGCTTCATTCTGGCTCCCGATGGTTTGCAAGTCGGACAGCAAATCATGAGCGGACCTGATGCTCCGCCGACTGTTGGCAACTCGCTGCCGATGCGAAACATTCCTCTGGCGATGTCGATTCACAACGTCGAGCTGCAGCCCGGCCGCGGTGGTCGGTTGTGTCGCTCCGCTGGTTCGAGTGCAACGCTCGTGGCCCGTGAGGCCGACTGGGCGCAGATCACTCTGCCCAGTGGCGAAATTCGCCGCGTGCCCTCTGCAGGTCGAGCCACGATCGGTTCGATCGGCAATGCCGATCACATGAACATTCAAATCGGCAAAGCGGGCCGCAACCGCTGGAAAGGCTGGCGGCCGTTTGTTCGCGGTACCGCGATGAACCCGATTGACCATCCGCACGGCGGTGGCGAAGGTCGCACCAAGGGCGGACGCCATCCGGTGAGCCCGACAGGCAAGAGCGCCAAGGGTGGCGGCACGCGTAAGCGTCGTAAGCCATCGAACACCGCGATTTTGCGTCGTCGCCGTTCGCGTCGTTACGGCCAGATCAAGATTCCAACATAACACACACATAGTCCGACCGTATTCGGTCGGGAGTACGCCGATAATTACAAGTTAATCACATGGGACGTTCCAAGAAAAAAGGCCCGTTCGTTGATCCAAAGCTCTTCCGCAAAGTGGAGCTCATGGACGCGGTCAACAAGAAGGATCCAATCAAAACTTGGGCGCGGGCTTGCACCGTGATTCCCGAGTTTGTGGGCCACACCTTCATGGTTCACAACGGCAAAGTGCACGCGAAAGTTTTTATTACGGAAGACATGGTGGGTCACCGATTGGGCGAGTTTTCGCCGACGCGCACGTTCCGCGGTCACGGCGGCCGTGTGAAGAAAGAAGACAGCGCCGCGCCGGCAGCCCCGGCTGGAAAGTAAATCGCAAAGTGAATTGTTATGGGATACAAAGCCACACACCGATTTGCCCGCATCAGTGCTCGCAAGGTTCGCGCCCTGGCCGATCTTGTTCGGGGCAAGTACGCCGACGAGGCGCTCGATATTCTGCAGTTCATGCCCCAGCGTGGTGCGCGGCTGTTAGAGAAGGTCATCAAGAGCGCCCTGGGCAATGCCGAAGATCGGCGAGCGACGAACGTCGGCAACCTGGTGGTGAAAGATTGCCGTATCGACGGCGGCCCGATGATTAAGCGAATTCAACCACAAGCCCGCGGAATGGCGTTTGTCATTCGTCGACGCATGGCACACATATCTGTGGAACTGGAATAAAGTTATGGGTCAGAAAGTAAATCCTGTTGCGTTCCGAACCGGCATTATGGAGGGCTGGAAAAGCCGCTGGTACGCCTCTAAGCAGGAATTTCGCGACCTGTTGCTCGAAGATCACAAAGTTCGCACGTTCATCAAAGATAAGTACAAGTTTGCCGCCATTCCGAAGGTTGAAATCGAACGCACCCGAGATGAAGTCAAGATTTTGCTGCACACCGCCCGCCCGGGCGTCATCATCGGACGCAAGGGACAGGAAGTGGAAAAGCTGCAAGAGGAGTTGCAAAACCTGATCGGTCGGCGAGTGAACATTAAGATCGAAGAAATCAATCGTCCGGAAATCTTCGCCCAACTGGTGGCGGAAGATATTGCGGAGCAATTGGCCAAGCGAGCCAGCTTCCGCCGCACGATGAAGCGGGCGATTGAAACTTCTATGGAGGCCGGAGCAAAAGGAATCAAAATTCAACTGGCAGGTCGACTTGGCGGCGCAGAAATGGCGCGTCGCGAAAAGGCCATTGCCGGAAGCATGCCGCTTTCCACTTTGCGAGCAAAAATCGACTACGGTTTGACCGAAGCGAAAACTCCGCAAGGACACATCGGCGTGCAAGTGTGGATCAATCAAGGTATGTACGAGGATATTGCCAATGGCGTTGATGCCCAAGAGAGTCAAGTTCCGAAAAAGCCAAAGAGGGCGTATAAAAGGTGAAGCCACGCGGGGCAACCGTGTGGTCTTCGGCGATTACGCTCTTCAAGCTTCTCAGGGTGGCTGGCTCAGTGCACAAACGATCGAAGCGGGCCGCGTAGCGGCGCAGCAGTATATGCGCAACGAAGGCCGGCTCTACGTGCGCGTGTTCCCGCACAAATCGATCACCTCGATTCCCTTGGAAACCCGCATGGGCAAGGGAAAAGGCGAGCCGGAGTTTTGGGCTGCGGTCATCAAGCCGGGCACAATTTTATACGAGGTGGGTGGCATCTCCGAGGAAGCGGCGCGAATTTGTTTCGCTCGCCTAGCTCACAAGATGCCGGTTCGAGTGCGGTTTTTGAAGCGCAGGGCGATGTAATTGGAGTTGGTTTGTCATGGCGAAATCATCCGAACTACGCGACATGAGCGAAGAGCAAATTCGGCTCACCTGGAAAGAGGCGGCCGAAAATCTGTTCCGCTTGCGCATCAAGGCTCAAACCGAACGGCTCGATGTTCCCACGGAACTGAAGAAAGCCCGGCGATTGATCGCCCGTTGCCAGACCATTTTGAACGAGCGTGCCCGCAGCGCGGCGATTAAGGAAAAAGCAGCTGCTCCGCAAAAGCCAGCTAGCGAGGAGAAGTCCGCGGCCAAGGAAAAGCCGGCGACTGCGAAGAAAGCCACGCGCAAAGAAAAAGTTGCCACGTAAGCAAACCAATTCAGACATCGTTTTTTGATTTATGCCTAAGCGAATTGAAATCGGCACGGTCGTCAAAGACAAGGCAGCCAAAACACGGCGCGTGGAAATTCCGCGCCTCGTGCGGCACCAAAAATACGGCAAGATCTTGAAGCGCAAAACGGTGTGCCACGTGCATGATGAAAACAACGAATCGCACGAAGGCGATATGGTGGAAATTCGTGAATGCCCGCCGCGTTCGAAGCTCAAGCGTTGGGAACTGGTTCGTGTAGTGGCAAAGAGCCAGGCAGTGGATATTGCGGCGATGCGAGCAGCGGCCAAATTGGATGAAGATGCAGGCGTCAAATAAGGCGGCCTAGCCAAGAGAGCGACGAACATGATTCAAATGCAAACCCGACTGAACGTGGCCGATAACACCGGCGCCAAGGAAGTGATGTGCTTCAAGGTGCTGGGCGGCAGTCGGCGGCGCTACGCCGGATTGGGCGACATTGTCGTGTGCAGCGTGAAGAGTGTCATCGCCGGCAGTGACATCAAGAAGAAAGCCGTAGTGCAAGGCGTTCTGGTGCGATGCAAAAAATCGACGCGTCGCAAGGACGGCAGCTACGTGCGGTTCGACAGCAACGCGGTGGTGCTCATCGACGCGGAGAAGAATCCGCGCGGCACCCGCATCTTCGGCGCGGTGGCGCGCGAACTGCGTGATCGGAATTTCATGAAGATCGTCAGTCTGGCCAGCGAAGTGGTGTAAACAGCATGGCAATTCACATTCGAAGCAACGACATCGTTCAAATTATCGCTGGCGAGGAACGAGGCACGCGCGGCAAAGTGCTGCGCGTCATTCCGAAAAGAGGCAAGGTGATTGTCGAAGGCGCGAACCGTGTTTACAAGCACATGAAAGCGCAGTCAGAAAAATCCGCAGGGAGGTCGGTTGTCGAAGGAGATGCCGATCGACATTTCGAATGTGATGCTGATCGATCAAAAGACCGATAAGCCGACCCGAGTCGGCGTGCGTGCAGTGAAGGATGGCGGACGGGAGCGGTTTGCCAAACGGAGTGGCGCTTCGCTGGGTTCGATGGAAATGAAAAAGTAATTGCGGTTTAACGTGCAGCCGTCGGCAGTTGCCGGCGAGTGAAAATTGAACGATTAAAAAAAGCCATGGCCAAGAAAGATAAGAAAGCCGCCGCCGAGGAAGCCGCACCCAGTGGCCCGCCTCCGACTCCGCGCTTACTGGAGCGCTACCAGAAGGAAGTCTTGCCGGCGCTCGCGAAGAAAATCGGTCGCAAGAATCCACTCTCGTTGCCGCGGTTGGAAAAGATTGTCGTCAACATGGGAGTTGGCAGCGCGGTCGCCGAAAAGAAGAATTTGGAAGATGCAGTTGCGGCGATGACGCAAATCACGGGTCAAAAGCCGCTGGTGACAAAAGCTCGCAAAGCAATTTCAGGATTCAAGCTTCGCGAGGGCTTGCAGATTGGCTGCAAAGTAACGCTTCGCGGGGCCCGAATGTGGGAGTTTTTGGATCGTTTGATTTCGCTGGCGTTGCCGCGAGTTCGCGACTTCCGCGGATTGGAGCCCCATTCCTTCGATGGGCAAGGTAACTACAGCCTCGGTCTTTCCGAGCAATTGGTTTTCCCGGAACTGAACCCAGATAAATTCACTCGCGTGCAAGGCATGAATGTCACGATTGTGATTTCCGGCAAAAGCAACGATGAATCGCGCGAGCTATTGCGTGGCCTCGGGTTGCCGTTCAAGGCGGAAGAAAAGAAAGATACGAAAAAAGGCGCGGCCTAATCATGCCCGAACAGGCATCGATCAAATATTAATCAACCGACACAAAAGTAGATTCATCGTATGGCCAGTGCATCCAAAATGGCGAAAGCCAAACAGAAGCCAAAGTTTTCGACGAAGCTCCGTCGCCGCTGCCAGTTGTGTGGCCGGCCGCGAGCTGTGTACCGGAAGTTTGGCTTGTGCAGAATTTGTTTTCGTAAAATGGCCGATCAAGGTTTGATTCCGGGCGTGAGAAAGGCGAGCTGGTAGAGGACCAACACCGCATGTTAACTGATCCGATTGCCGATATGCTGACTCGCATCCGCAACGCTATTCGCGTGGAGCGGCCGACGGTCGATATGCCCACTTCCAAGGTGAAGCGCGGCGTCGCCGAAGTGCTGAAGCGCGAAGGCTACATTTGGGACTGGAAGGAAGTGGAGTCGCAGCCAGCCAGCCAATTGCGCATTGAATTGAAATATGGCCCCAACGGCGAGCGCGTTATTCGTCACTTGAAACGCGTCAGCAAGCCGGGGCATCGGGTGTATTCCGGTGCCACCAAGATGAAGCCTGTGCTCAATGGGCTGGGAATTTGCATTATCAGCACGAGCCGCGGTGTGATTAGCGATCGTGAAGCGCGTCAGCGGAAACTCGGCGGCGAGGTATTGTGCGAACTTTGGTAGGAAGAGGCGGTTAAGAAGCCATGTCTCGAATTGGAAAAATCCCAGTTGCGGTGCCAGCCAATGTCAAAGTCGCGGTGAGCGGCGGCGAAGTGGCGGTCGAAGGACCCTTGGGCAAATTGAAACAGACGTTCCTGCCACTGGTGAACATCGAGTTCGACCAGGCGGGCAAGCGACTCGTCGTCACGCGCAAGCAGGAATCGAATCAGGCCAAAGCGGTCCACGGTTTGACGCGTGCTTTGATTCGCAACATGGTCGATGGCGTCACCAAAGGCTACGAAAAGAAGCTCGAGATCGTCGGCGTAGGTTACTTGGCGGCGATCCAGAAGAACAATTTGCAGCTCAGGGTGGGCTTTGCGAACGAGGTGCATTTGCCGATTCCGACGGGATTGAACGTAACCGTGCCCGATCAGACGCATATTGTCATAAAGGGTGTCGATAAGCAGGCGGTCGGCCAGTTTGCCGCGGAAGTTCGCGCGGTCCGCAAGCCGGAACCATACAAGGGCAAGGGGATCCGATACGACGGCGAACAAGTGCGTCGCAAGGCCGGCAAGGCTGTGACCAAGTAGCGGAAGTTTATTATGAATCACGAAAGACGAGTTCACCTGCAACGCAAGCGGCGCGGTTGGCGCGTACGCAAGCACATTCGCGGCACGCCCGATCGTCCGCGGCTTTGCATCAAGCGCAGCCTAAAGCACACGTACGCCCAGGTGATTGACGACAGCAAAGGCGCCACGTTAGCGGCGGCAGGCACGACGGAAGCCGATCTCCAAAAGCAGATCAAATATGGCGGCAATAAATCGGCCGCTGAAGCAGTTGGCCGAACGATTGCAGAGCGAGCAATGGCCGCCGGCATCAAGCAGGTGTGCTTTGATCGCGCTGGCGCTAAGTATCACGGCCGTGTGGCCGCACTCGCAGAAGCCGCTCGAAAGTCGGGATTGAGTTTTTAGAAACAAAACGTGTCTGTGTGCCTAGGTCTCTAGGTGCCTTTAAGACACCCAGAGACCAAGACCTTTAGACACTCACATTCATGTCCACAGAATCTCGAACACGCGATCTGGTCGAAAAAGTCATCAAAATTCGCCGCTGTGCCGCGGTGGTGAAAGGTGGCCGCCGCTTCAGCTTCAACGGCATGGTCGTGGTCGGCAACGGCCGCGGCAAAGTCGGCTGGGGCTATGGCAAAGCGAATGAAGTGCCGCCCGCGGTTGATAAAGCCGTAAAAGATGGCGAACGGAGCATGATTGAAGTGCCGCTGGAGGGTAACACAATTTCGCATCCGGTCATCGGGCATTTCGGATCGTGCGATGTGGTTCTGCTTCCCGCTAGCGCGGGAACCGGTGTCATCGCCGGCGCCGCGGTACGTGCAGTTTGCGAAGCGGTTGGAATTCACGACGTGCTGACAAAAGTTTACGGTTCGACGAATCCAATTAATGTCGCCAAGGCCGCGATCGACGCTTTAAAGCAATTGCGAACACGGCAAGAAGTGGAACGCCTGCGGGGAGTATCGCTGCAATGAATATCAACGACGTTCACCGCGGAATTCACAAGCACAAGAAACGAATGCGCATTGGCCGCGGACCGGGTTCCGGCAAAGGCAAAACTTCAGGCCGTGGGCACAAAGGACAGGGTCAGCTCGCCGGTTGGGCCGCGCCCGTCATGTTCGAAGGCGCGCGCATGCCGCTCATTCGCCGTATCCCCAAGCGTGGCTTCCACAATCAGTGGGGTCAGGTGGTAGCGATCGTCAATGTCGGTGACCTGGACGTCGCATTTGAAGCCGGCGGCGAAGTTACGCTGGCCTCGCTAAAAGCTGCAGGCTTGTGCAAGCGACCATGCGATGCGTTGAAAGTGCTCGGCAATGGCGACCTCAAGAAGAAACTGAAGATCAGCGCAAACAGCTTTAGCGCATCGGCGCTGGAAAAAATCACAAAATCCGGCGGCGAAGCAAACGTGTTGCCCGGTCCCAAACCAGTGAAACGCAAAAAGGCAAAAGCCAAGTCCGCGAAGTAAGGATGCGCCGGAGACGAAACAAGCTCTTCGTCATGCGGCCAGGGGGCATTTTTCGTTCTAAATTTCGCGGTTTTACTCAAAAATCCCTCTCCGCGTCTCCACGTCCGGGCGGTTAGAATTATTCGCGTCGCCAATTAACTTCGTCGACGGAGCGAGTCATGTGGGAAAAAATCCGGGTCACGTTCACCATCCCTGAGCTGCGGCAGAAGATTCTGCTTACATTGCTCTTTCTGGCCATTTACCGGGTCGGCTGGCAAGTTTCGCTGCCGATGGTGAATCAAGAGAAGATGAAGACGGTGTTTAACGCCCAGCAAGGCGGCTTGGGAGCGCTACTTTCGCAGGCTGCAGTGTTTAGCGCCAGCCAGTTGAGCCAGGCGACCATTTTTGGCCTCGGCATCATGCCTTACATTTCCGCCTCGATTATCTTTCAGCTCTTGGGAACCGTTTGGGGGCCGTTGGAAAAGCTGCAGAAAGAAGGCGAAAGCGGGCGTAAGAAAATCAACGAGTACACGCGGTACGCAACGGTCGTCATCTGTTTAGGCCAAAGCTGGGGCATGATGAGTTGGATCGCCAGTCCTTCGCTCGGGCTCATCAATGCAGACTTCTTGAATGCCAGCGGAGAACTTACGCTCTTCTGGAAATTCACAGCCGTTCTTACCATGACCGCGGGCACCATCTTCCTGATGTGGCTTGGCGAGCAGATTGACGAGTTCGGCATCGGCAACGGTATCAGCTTGCTCATTATGGCGGGCATCTTGGCGAGAATGCCGGGCGCTTTTGTCGAAATGATTAAGCAAAGCTCGCCGGAACTTGGCGGTGCCGGCGGCAAGTTCGGCCCGGAAACCTGGCTCGTGCTGGCAATATTATTTGTAGCCGTGGTGGCAGGCGTCGTTTATATGACCCAAGGTCAGCGGCGCATCCCCACGCAAAGCGCGAAGCATGTGCGCGGCCGCAGGGTCTATGGCGGCACGAGGCAGTACTTGCCGCTACGAGTGAATCAATCGGGTGTGATGCCCATCATCTTTGCCAGCAGCTTGCTGATTTTTCCCAGCATGCTTTTCAGTTCGCTCGACGCCGCTCACCCAGGTACCTTCTGGCACAACTTGCACGATGCGTTTACCCGCGGCACATCGTTCTTTTACAACCTGCTGTACGTGCTGCTAATTTACTTCTTCTGCTATTTTTGGACGGCGATCACGTTCAATCCGAAGGATATGGCCGACAATCTGAAAGATTTCGGCACGTTCATTCCCGGCTATCGGCCTGGCAAACGCACGGCCGATTATCTGGAAAAAGTGATGGTTCGCATCACGTATGTCGGGGCGGCGTTTCTCTCGATCGTGGCCATCGCACCGACCATTATCTCCAGCGCGTTGGGCATTCCCCCGAACGTGGCCAGCTTTTACGGCGGAACAGGCCTGTTGATCGCGGTAAGTGTGGCATTTGATCTGGTGCAGAAGATCGATAGTCACTTAGTGATGCGGAATTACAAAGGACTGTTGGAGTAAAAATCGATTATTCCAACAGGTGCCGTTATGCGGTTAGTACTTCTTGGTCCGCCAGGCGCTGGTAAGGGAACTCAAGCCCAGTGGCTGGCGGCGCATTTGCAAGTGCCGCATCTATCGACCGGCGAAATGCTGCGATCTGCCATCGCACAGGGTACCCCAGTCGGAATGTACGCCAAGCAGTTCATCGATGCCGGCCAGCTAGTGGGCGACGATGTCATGGTGGAACTCGTTGGCCAGCGTCTGGATCAGAACGATTGCGCAAACGGATGCCTCTTAGACGGCTTTCCCCGCACAGTCGTCCAGGCTCAAAAGCTGGATGAATATCTGACACAGCACGGTCAGCCGCTGGACGGCGTCATTGAAATGCAAGTCGATGAAGACGAACTGGTCCGGCGGATGATGGCTCGCGGCCGATCGGACGACAAACCCGAAGTCATTCGCGAACGCATGGCCACGTACCACCGCCAGACCGAACCCGTTGCCGACTATTATCGCCAGCGCGGCAAGCTGAAATCGATCGAAGCGATTGGTACCCTCGACGAAGTATCATCGCGAATCCAGTCGGCGCTCCAGCAGATCGAACGGCAAAAAGGGTAGCCGCCGGCGCCGCTGCAGGATACGATCGAATAAAGCATTGCATGAACGAGCCCATCGACACTCCGACCTCCGGCCGCCGACTCGCATTGCATCGTTATCGGCCGGAGCTGCAAAAGGCAAAACCTCTCGTGGCAAACTCACCCAAGTGCATCAATTTGCGTTCATCGCGCAGAGCTGGCGCAAATGCGAAGGGCGGGTCTCGCGGTTTGGGCCGCGCATCAGGCAGCGAAGGCGCTTGTGAGGCCCGGCGTCACGACGTTTGAAATTGATGCCGTCATCGACGAGTACTTTGCGCGTCAAAACGCTGTGCCATTGTTCAAAGGTGTGCCGGGTAAAGTGCCATTTCCGGCATCGACGTGCATCAGCGTCAATGATGAAGTGGTGCACGGCATTCCCGGCAAGCGGCGACTGAAGGAAGGCGATATCGTCAGCCTCGACACCGGTTGCAGATTGAATGGCTGGTGCGGCGATTCGGCCTATACGCATCCAGTGGGTCGCGTATCGCCGGAAGCTCAGCGACTTTTGGATGTAACTGCGCAGCGTTTTGGATTTGGCGATCGAACTGATGGCTGTAAAGACCCGTTGGAGCGAAGTGGCCAAGGAAATGGCAACTTATGTGCGCGACCACGGCTTTTCTGTTGTGGAGAACTTTGTGGGCCATGGCATCGGTCGCGAAATGCATGAAGAGCCGCAGGTGCCCAATTTCGTCAGCCCTAGTCTCAAACGCAACCACGATTTTCGACTGGAGCCGGGCCTCGTGATTGCCGTGGAACCGATGGTCAATATTGGCACGAAGAAAACGAAAACGCTTTCGGACCATTGGACGCAAGTTACTAGCGATGCCAAGTACAGCGCACACTTCGAACACACCATTGCCATGACCTCCGATGGTCCTTGGGTGCTCACCGCTCCGCCGGAAGCGGACGAAGAATTTGACGACACCGTGCTCCGCGAACTCTTAGGACGTGTGCCACAGCCAACGGCATAGCCAGCACTTTGTTCCGCCGTGTTTGCTCCAGGTTGCGGTCAGACTCGATAGGCCAAGGCACCTCGGGCCGCGCAATCGGTCTTGCGGTTCAACGGCAGCGTGCGTAGCATAGATGCCGGTTGGCGGCTGTCGAAATGGTTACGATGGCCGCGACATTGCACAATGACAACTGGGCCGAAGATGAGCGGGAATCTCGCGAAATTCACCGGCTATTTCCGTCGCCGCATAGTTTCTCGTCTGCGGCGTGCAACGCGCTATGCCATCACCATGGCCGCGGTGCTGTTCACTTTCATTTGCGCCGACGGCAAATTGTCGCTGACCGGACTGGAGTTGGGATCCGAAGATGTGGCAGCGGTCGTGCAAGTTGCGCAGCCGTTTCAGGCGCGACCGCGCCATGTAAGTGAGCCGATCTACACGGCCCATCATCACGCATCGGGCATACAAGTCGACCGCTCGATCGCCGACAGCGATATCGGTCCTCTCCGCGGCCATCGGCTGCCGAATGGCCTGAACGCGCCGCTACGGTCATGAACCGCGGCTGTCATTCTTTATTGGTCGATGTCTGACATCGGCATCTTGTACCGCGTTCACATTTAACTCTGTGCGATTTTCGCGCCACCACTTCACTTGCGCTGCGCCTTCGTACAGATTTCACCGCAATTTTCGAAGGAGACAGTTATGCAAGCGCTAGTCGAAGGTGTCCATCATTTTCAAAACATCGGGTTCCCACAGCACAGGCATTTGTTCGAAAGACTCGCGAAAGGGCAGAAACCTGTGGCCTGTTTTATTACATGTTCGGATTCGCGAATCGATCCGAACTTGATCACCAGTGCCGAGCCGGGGCAGCTCTTCATTGTGCGCAACGTTGGAAACATCGTCCCATGTTACGGAACCGCCAATAACGGAGAGTTGGCGGCGGTTGAATTTGCCGTCAGCGAGCTTGGTGTGCGCGACATCATCGTTTGCGGTCACACTCCGTGCGGCGCTATGAAGTCGATGCTGAAACCGGAATCGTTGCGTGGGGTGCCACAAGTACAGGAATGGCTCCGACATGCGGATGCCACCGCGGCCATCATGCGCGATCATTACGCCCACTTGTCGGGCCACGCGCTGTTTACCGCCGCGGCGGAGGAAAACGTGCTGGTGCAATTGGAGCATCTGCGCACTTCTCCGCCGGTTGCTGCACGACTGGCGCAAAATCAGCTCGATTTGCATGGCTGGATGTACAAGATCGAAACCGGCGAAATCTTTACCTACGACGCTGCCAGCCGGCAATTCGTGCGTTTCGGCAGCGCCCGAAAAAGATTGTTGCCAATGGCGTTGTGCGCAGTGCGCTTGAATGCAAATGATGCGTTTGGCACTCCGACCGAAGCGTAGTTGCTGGATCAGATTGATCTGGAAACCAAACCTATCCGCGCGGCACGCCGTGCTGCCTGCTGTCGATATAGTTCGCGGCGAACGCCGGCGTGCTCGCGGGTCAATTCTCAAATCAACTTTGAAACGGAAGGGAGATCAAAATGTTCCAACAGGACGCAATTCGCCAGATGCCGACGGGGCAAGGACCACCCGGAATTGCCGCACGAGGCATGCAAACCGGGGTAGTGCTTCACGATTTTTTAGCTTCGATTGTCGTATTCCTAGTCGCTTTGCCCCTTTGTATGGGCATTGCTGTCGCGTCGAACGCACCGGTGGCAGCGGGTCTGATTAGCGGTGTCATTGGCGGCATTGTCGTCGGCCTGCTTGCCGGTGCGCCCTTGCAAGTGAGCGGGCCTGCGGCGGGTTTGAGCGTGCTCGTTTATCAACTGATTGATCAACATGGCCTCGAAGCCCTGGGCTTTGTTGTAGTCATTGCGGGGATATTTCAATTGCTGGCGGGCGCACTGCGAATGGGACAATGGTTCCGTGCGGTTTCGCCCGCGGTCGTCCAAGGGATGCTGGCGGGAATTGGCGTACTGATTTTTGCCAGCCAATTTCATGTGATGGTCGACGACGCGCCGCGAGCCGATGGCCTGACAAATTTGCTTTCGATCCCGGAATCGATTTGGCGCGGCCTCGTGCCACAGGATGGAACGAGCCACCATCACGCCGCGCGCATCGGCATTTTGACGATCCTTGTGCTGGCATTCTGGAAACTGCTAATTCCCAAGAAACTGCAATTCATTCCGCCGGCGCTGGCCGCAGTGATTATCGCGAGCGCGGCGGCGTACATTCAGCAGCTGGATATCAAGTTTGTTGAGTTGCCGGATCGGATTTATCAGGCAATTTCCCTGCCGTCGGCCGAGTCCTGGAATGCATTGCAACAAAATGGCGTGACGCTCAAAGACATTCTGCTATTGGGGTTGTCGTTCGGAATTATTGCCAGCGCCGAAACATTGCTCAGCGTTACGGCCACAGATCGCATGCATCAGGGTTCACGCGCGAAATATGATAAGGAGCTGATGGCCCAGGGAGTCGGCAATTTGCTGTGCGGAATTTTGTCAGCGTTGCCAATTACCGGCGTGATTGTGCGCAGTTCGGCAAACATCGATGCCGGGGCTCGCACGCGACTTTCGACAATTTTGCACGGCGCCTGGATATTGATCTTCGTTTGCTTGCTGCCGCACACCCTGCAGGCAATTCCCAAGTCGTGCCTGGGCGCAATTCTGGTCTATACGGGCTACAAACTGGCCTACCCGCGTGCGGCCGTGGCCCTCATGAAATTCGGCAAAAGCGAAGTGTTGATTTATCTCGCGACGCTGGTCGCAATCGTCTGCACCGATTTGTTGACCGGCGTGCTAACGGGCATCGGTCTATCGGCAATCAAATTGCTTTACACATTTTCCCATTTGGCCATCGATGTGCGCAAAAATCCTACGGCCAATCGTGTGTTTCTTAGGTTGGAAGGCGCAGCGACGTTCTTGCGGTTGCCGTACTTGGCGAAGTCGCTCGATAAATTGCCGCCAGCGTGCGAACTGCATGTCGATATTGCCGGGGTGGATTATATTGATCACGCTTGCCTGGATTTGCTGATTAATTGGCAGCAGCAGCACGAGGTTGTGGGGGGGAAACTCGTCATCGATTGGGGCGGACTGCACGCCAAGTTCCTTGGCCGATACAATGAGCGCAGCAGTAAGACGCAGCTGCGCAAGCTGCCGGAAATTCAACCGATGGGACATCACTAGCGGCGGCAGCTCGGGAATCCCGCGAGTTCTCCGGAAAAATTACCCAGATTGACGCAAATGGCGGCAAAACGCATGCCTTTTCGCCCCTTGAAGACTTGTTGGATCAAGTCTTATACTGAGGGGCTTTCAGTCCGCCAGGATTGCCGACGGGAGCTCACGGGCAATGAAAATACGCGCAAGTGTGAAGCGATTGTGTGACCACTGCAAAATTGTGCGCCGCCGCGGAGTGGTGTACGTGGTCTGCAACAACCCTCGGCACAAGCAACGGCAGGGCTGAATAGAGATTGGTGATAGTCCAAGATCACGTTCCATGAACGTGACACTGAATTGACGTCACCTAAGTACCAGGCACCTTTGTTCGGAGAACCGTTTTTATGCCGCGTCTGCTGGGTGTCGACATTCCGCCCGACAAGCCAACGTTTATTTCGTTGCAGTACCTGTACGGCGTTGGTCCGCGCATCGCGCGCGAGTTGTGCCACAAGTCGGGTGTCAATCCGCAATCGAAAGCTCGCGATCTGCACGAAGATGAAGTAGCGCGGATGGCCGCGCTGTTGGATAAAGACTACACCGCCGAAGGTCAGTTGCGTCGCCAGTTGACGCAAAACGTGGCGCGGCTTAAGGACATCAATTGTTATCGCGGCATCCGTCACCGCCGTGGCTTGCCAGTTCGGGGCCAGCGAACCCGCACGAATGCCCGAACCCGCAAAGGTCCGAAGAAAACCGTCGCCGGCAAAAAAGGCGTGAAGGATATGAAGTAAGGCGGAAAGATGCCTCGAGTCTAGTTTGGGCAATCGATTCGAAATATCAGACGACCGGACGCACGACAACACACCCTCAAATTCAAATGGCTCAAGTCAAAACCAAACGCAAAGCACGCCGGAACGTTTCGGTGGGAATCGTCTTCATCAAGGCGACGTTCAATAACACCACCGTCACCATTACCGATACCAAGGGCGATACGCTCTGCTGGGCGAGCGCCGGCACAACAGGCTTCAAGGGCTCGCGCAAGAGCACGCCATTCGCCGGTCAGATGGCTGCCCAGCAGGCTGCCGAAAAGGCGTCGAAGTTCGGCGTCAAGGAAGTGGAAGTGAAAGTCAAAGGTCCTGGCAGCGGGCGCGAAAGTGCGATCACCGCACTGCAAGCCGCCGGACTGACGATCAAATCGATCGAAGATATCACCCCGCTACCGCACAACGGATGCCGTCCGCCGAAGCGCCGCCGCGTCTAACCAATCATAAAAATCTTTTTCGATAACGTCTCGTAGAAATTGAACTATGGCTCGAACCACCGGACCTGTTTGCCGTTTGTGTCGCCGCGATGGCTTAAAGCTCTTTTTGAAGGGCACGCGTTGCGATACACCCAAGTGCGCGATCGAACGCCGTGAAACACCGCCAGGTATGGCCACACGACGCGGCAAGTTGACGGATTACGGCATCCATTTGCGCGAAAAGCAAAAAGTAAAACATTACTACGGCGTCTTGGAGCGCCAGTTCCGTGGCTATTACAAGCGCGCGGTCAAAGGAAAAGGCAATACCGGCGAAGCTTTGATGAGCTTTTTGGAACGCCGCCTAGACAATATTGTATGCCGCCTTGGGTTCGGTCTCTCCCGGGCACAAGCTCGGCAGTTGATTCGCCATGGCCACATTACCGTAAACGGCCGGCGAGTCGATATTCCCAGCTATTTGGTTCACGTGGGCGATCTAATTCGCGTCAAAAATCGAGCGAAGAGCCTGGAAGCTGTGCAGGCAAATCTCTCGGAATTCCACCGCGATGTTCCCGATTTCCTTTCGCGGCTCGATGGGGCAATTCCCGAAGGCCGTGTGAACCGGTTGCCAACTGCAGATGATGTTTCGCTCGGCGGCATCCAGGCCAACCTGATCGTCGAGTTGTGTTCAAAGTAAAAGAGCGTCTGTGTGCCTGAGTGTCTGCGTGTCTGATTCAAACGGATGATTTCGTTCGGAATTCCCAGGCACTTAGGCACCCAGACACCAGGACATCCTGTTAATAGAGGTCTCTCATGCATATTCGTTGGCGCGGATTGGAACTGCCCAGCCAGGTGGTTTGCGACGTCAAGACGCTTTCGCCCACGTACGGAAAGTTCGTTGCCGAGCCGTTCGAACGCGGCTTTGGTGTAACCATTGGCAACTCACTGCGGCGGATTTTGCTTTCCAGTTTGGAAGGCAGCGCCGTGACGCAGATCAAAATTCACGGTGCACAGCACGAGTTCACCACTCTACCCGGCGTGGTTGAAGATATGACCGATGTGGTGCTGAACGTGAAGTCGCTCGTGGTGAAAAACTACACCGATCAAACGAAGATTTTGCGCGTCGAAAAGAAAACCCGCGGCGTCATCAGTGGTGCCGATGTGCAAACCGACGAAACCGTGGAAGTTATCAACAAGAATCACATCATCGGCACGCTGACCGACGATGTGCCGTTCGAAATGGAAATGGTCGTCGAGAATGGTCGCGGTTACGTTCCGGCAAGCGAACACAGCCCGAATGTGCAAGAAATTGGCATCATTCCAGTCGATGCGGTGTTCAGCCCCGTGCTTCGCGTGCGGTACGAGATCGAAGAAACCCGTGTCGGCCAGAAAACGAATTACGATAAGCTAACGCTCGAGATCTGGACCAACGGCTCCATTGGGCCTGAGATGGCGCTGGTGGAATCGGCCAAGATTCTCCGCAAGCACCTCAATCCGTTTGTGCAATATACAGAGCTGGGTGCACGCGTGAGCGGCGCTGGCCGCGGCATGGGTGCCGGCGGCATGGATATGGCGATCGAGCAAAAGTTGAATATGAATCTGGCGGATTTGAAGTTTTCCGTTAGGGCGTCGAATTGCCTGGAGAGCGAAAATATTCGCACAGTGCGCGATCTGGTGCAGCGCAATGAAGATCAGCTGCTCGAGGTTCGCAACTTTGGTGAAACGACGCTAAAAGAAATCAAAGAAAAGCTGGCGGAATTGGGACTGCGATTGGGAATGCGAGTTCCCGCGGCCAGCGCGGTGTAAGCCGCAGTCCGCCTAGAAAACATTAACCGAGTGAAGTGAACTCATGCGACACCGCAGAAGAAGCCGCGTTTTGGGTCGTTCGCCTTCGCACCGCAAGGCGCTGTCTGAAGAATTTGGCGAGCGCACTGTTTTTGACGGAGCTCGACAAAGACGAGTTCCTCGACGAAAAACAAGCGCCGAAGGTTAAAGGCCGCATCGTCACCACCATCCAAAAGGCCAAGGAAGTGCGGCCGCTCGTGGAACGCTGCATCTCGCTGGCTTGTGTTGCTCAACCCGCGCTGGAAAGCGCCAAGAAACTCGGCACTACTGCGGAGCGTAATAGCGAGCAATGGAAAAAGTGGCGGCATGGCAAGCAGTGGCAACAGTGGGCCGCTGCCATGGCCCCGGTTGTCACGACTCGCCGTCGCCTAGTCACTCTCCTGGGCAACAAACAAGCCGCCAAAATCTGCTTTGAGGTGATAGCTCCTCGCTTTGTCGATCGTGCGGGCGGCTATACTCGCATTATGCGGTTGGCCAAGCCGCGGCTCGGCGATGCTGGCACGCGGGCGGTGCTCGAATTCGTCGGCGTCCGCGATCGAGTGACCAAGCCAGCACCTGCGCCGAAGTTTGAAAATCAGCCGGCTTAGTGCACTCATTCGAAGCGCTGGCTTTGCGACGACATAATTCGAAGCCGCGCACTTCGGATTGACTCCGCTGGCATTGATGCCTATTCTTCGCGTCCTTTTCGAAATCAATCGGCGGCGAGTCCGTGCTTTTCTTCGCTGGCGATTGAGAATTCTCAACCTATCCGTTGTTATCGCCGGCGATGCTGCGCACGTTCACTTCATATTCTTGCTGGCTCTTTGTGCTGATGGCGGCGCCCTTGATCGCCGGCTGTCGCGATTGGCAACAGACTGCGCCAACCGGCAAGACTCTGCTCAAGCCGATCGATGTGGCCGACGACGGCATGAAGCTGGAAATCATTACGGTCCATTGCCCGCTCGGAGATCAATTACTCAACCAAGCCATTTGGAAGGATATCGACGAACAGCAGTTCCCCATCGAAAGTCGCAAGCAGTTTTCTGCTGGCGGACTTCGCGCCGGAATTCTCAGCGGTCAATTGCCGGCCGAGATCTCGCAACTCATCACCGCCGCCGAACAACAACCTAAGAAAATCAGCGAGCTTGCGGCTCGCTTGCAAACCGAACCGGCCGTCAGCCGCCGGCAACTGCAGCTCTATTCCGGCTGGCACGGCGAAATTGTTGCCTCGGGCATTTATTCGTCGTTGCCGCTGCTCGTGCAAGACGCGACCGGCGTCAGCGGACGAACGTATTCTCAAGCGCAGGGCATTTTCACCGCCGAGGCGCAAGCACTCGGCGAGCGGAGGGTAAAGCTCAAGTTAACCCCGGAAATCCAATACGGCGAGCCGCGCCAGCAATGGGTTTCCGACGACGGCATGCTGCGGCCGCAATCGGGAAAACCGAAACGCATTTTCGAACCGATGGCCGTCGAGGCTTCGCTCGCACCGGGACAAATGCTCATTCTCACTTGCCGCGCTGATCGGCCAGGCACACTGGGGCACTATTTCTTCACCGAACCGCTCGCATCCAGTGGCGGGGAAGATCCTCAAATGCAACAGAAGCTGCTCATCGTCCGCGTTGCCGATACGCATTACAGCGATTTGTTTGCACCAATCGACGATTGCCGACGCTCCACAGGCCGATTCAGCGGCGCACAATGAATGAAATTTCGCCTGCTGCTAGCATATCCCACGACGGTTCACCGCCTGCCTTTTGCGTTGTCGCAAACGCGCGATAGCGTTACAATCCGCACCCGATTCGAATCGCCCATTTGAACGGGCCAGCATCGCTACCAGTTTGAACAAAGCATCGCCACGGAAGGCAGTTGTATGAGCACAGGTTCATCGTCCAATTTCACGCCACACGGACCGGTCCCGATCGTACCGACGTCGGCCGGCTCTGTATTACCAGCCGCGGAAACGAATGCAGTCGTGGCCGTTAGCGGCAGAGCAGACGAGCAACTCAGTTATGGCCGTGAAATCATCGAAATGGAGTATCGAGCGTTAGAGTCGGTCGCCGCGCGACTGGACCACTCCTTTTGCAAAGCAGTCGATCTCGTCTATGGCTGCACGGGCAGCGTCATCGTCAGTGGTATGGGGAAGGCGGGGCTGATCGGCCAAAAAATTGCGGCCACGTTGGCGTCCACCGGCACACGCAGTCATTATTTGCATCCGGCGGAAGCCATCCACGGCGATCTCGGACGGATCCACGGCGATGATGTCGTGCTCATGCTCTCGCAAAGCGGAGAGACGGAGGAAGTTGTACGACTCCTCCCATCGATCAAGCAAATCGGCACACCGCTGATTGCCATTACCGGTCGCGTGCGAAGCAAATTAGAACGCGGTGCGACCGTTACCATCGCACTGGGTCCACTTCAGGAAGCATGCTCGTTGGGCCTCGCGCCAAGCACCAGCACCACCGCAATGCTGGCCGTGGGCGATGCCCTGGCGCTTGTCGCCAGCCGCATGCGGGGTTTCAGCCGCGACGATTTCGCTCGCTTCCATCCCGGCGGCAGTTTGGGCCGCCAACTGGCGCGTGTCGAAGAATTCATGCGACCTTTAAGCGATTGTCGCGTCGCGCCTTGCTCTCGCGTGCTCCGCGAAGTGCTGATCGAAGCGCGGCTGCCCGCTCGCCGCACCGGTGCAATCATGATTGTCGATCACGACGGCGGCTTGCGCGGAATCTTCACCGACAGTGATCTGGCACGGCTCTTCGAAAGTCGCCGCGACGGCTTGCTCGACGGCCCCATTCGCCGCGTAATGACCGAGCATCCCACGACGGTGCCGCAGGGCTCGATGATGAACGACGCCGTGGCCATCATGGCAGAGCGACGATTGAGCGAATTGCCCGTAATTGATACCGCTGGCCGACCCGTTGGCTTGCTCGATATTACCGATATTGTCGGGCTCTATCCCGAAGGCGGCGCAGCGGTAATTGCAGCACAATCGGGAAACACGACCGTAGTGCCGCGACCAAAAAGTTTGGTATTTTCAAGGCAGACGAACGGTTCGTAGGCGGTGGCGCGGAAGTTGCAATTCCACCGTTTCAGCATCAAGGCACCGCACAACTTACGTACAATAAGCGCAAGCGGCAGGGATTTGTAAATCTGTTTGTGAAATTCTAACCAGCTAGCACGACATGGATGTTACTGCCCGCGCCAAGTCGATCGAACTATTGCTGTCCGATGTCGACGGAGTGCTCACCGACGGAGGTGTGATCTTCGACAACCAAGGCATTGAAATCAAACGCTTCCACATTCGCGATGGGCTGGGCGTAAAAATCTGGCAGCGCGTTGGGCATCACTTTGGTTTGGTCACCGGTCGTGCATCGCACATCGTCCAACTTCGTGCTGCAGAACTTGGTGTTGATCTGGTTCGCCAGGGGGTGGAAGACAAACTGCAAGCGGTCAAGCAAATTATTGCGGAGCGCCGCCTGAAGCCGGAACAGGTTTGCTTCGTCGGCGACGATCTGCCCGATTTGCCGGTGTTGCGTTATGTCGGACTCGCCGCAGTCGTAGGCGACGGCTCAGAAGATTTGCAGCGGCTAGCTCATTACATCACCAAAGCTCAAGGCGGCCGCGGTGCTCTGCGCGAGGTGATTGAACTGATCCTGAAAGCCCAAGGCCGCTGGGACGATGTGCTCCAGAAATACGGTGCATAGTGTCTTCAGCCGCTCGCGGCTTGGTGTGCGACTGGCCCATGGATCCAAACTTTCCAGCGCTTGATGGTCACCCGCTTTAAACGCACTGCCCTCAGCTTCGTCGCCGTGCTGGCGGCGTTTATCGTGTATCGCCTGATTGCGGTGCCGCTGATCGAGCCGCGTATCGATACGTCGAAGCGCGTGGCACAAGTGTCGCAAAGTCGTTTGGAAGCGGCGCGCAAACAGCAAGGCCAAAGCCGGTTAGGCGGTTATTCGCGGTTTTTTCAGCAAGGTTCTTGGGAGCTCGAAAATCCGATTATCCTGGAAAGCGACACTTCGAAAGTGTTGCTCAAAGAGTACACCACGTTGCCCGATGGCCGTGTGCAAGTCACGCCGTGTACCGTTATCTATTTGCCTGACGGCGATGCCGAGGCGGCGAATTCAACACACCGCGTAATCATCTTGCAAAATCCTCACGGTGCGCTTTTGCAATTCGACGGTGAAGTCGATCTCAGCCGCGGCAAACTCGGCAAATTGCTGGGCGGACGGCTCGATGGACCGATCACGATTCGCAGCGCGGCCACAAAGCCGGATGGCAGCGACGATTTGCTAGTGACCACCCACGACGTGCAGATGAAAGACACAACCATCTTCACGCCCAATGAAGTCGATTTTCGCTTTGGCCCCAGCTACGGCCACGGCCGCAACATGAAAATTGAAATGCTGCCCGGCCCGGATAACGGTGCGAAGACCCGCGGGCCGAGCATTGGCGGATTGCAATCGTTCGAACTGGCAACCGAAGTTGAAATGCATTTGCAGCCCGGCTCCTCGGGCTTCATGCCGGGCGACCGCAGCCGCGCCGTAACAGCCGACGCCACGACCGCACAACCACAACCGAATAGTTTGAAAACACGTCAGCTGCCGGTGGAAGTTCGCTGCCAAGGGCCGTTTCAGTTCGATCTGATCGCCTACATCGCCACCTTCCACGATGCCGTCGATGTGCGACGGCCAAATCCGCTGGGTGGACAAGGCGATCAAATGAATTGTGAGTTGCTTTCGATTTTTTTCGCTCCGAAAGAGTCTGCCGGCGCACCCAATGGGAAGCCGGACCAGACGAAAAAATCGGCCGCCAAACCACAGGCGATGCCGCAATTGGAACCAAGGCGATTTGAAGCCAAAGGCATTCCGGTCGTCGTCCATGCGCCGTCCCGAAATGTCGATGCTCGCGCTCAAACTTTGCAGTACGACATTGTCACCGGCCGTATGGGAATGCAATCCAGCGATGAAGTCGAGCTGCATCAGGAATCGAACGAAGCGCATGCCAAATCATTTGTGTATGAACCGGGACCGGACGGAGCCTGGCTCGGCTACTTGGATTCCGATGGACCCGGCTGGCTAACTGCCGCGTCGCGCGATAACCCGGAGCAGCGATTCCAAGCGCGCTGGGCGAAGAAGCTAACAATGTTGCCGCAGGACCAAAATCATGTCATCTCACTTACCGGCAGCGCATGGGCGAGCTATGCGGACCGCGGCAGCCTGTCGGCCGATGAAATTCATGTTTGGCTGTACGAAGTTCCCGTGGCTCAGCGTACTGCGCAGCCGCAGCGACGCCGAACTGGCAATTCCTCGGGCGGCACTGGCGATGCATTGACGTGGATTCGCCCCGTAAAAATGTTCGCTGACGGCGGCGTGAATATTGACTCGCCACAGCTGAGCGGACACGTCAAACGAATGAATGCGTGGTTCCGCGAACCGGCCTTGGGTTCGCAAGTCAACCAAATTGCTGCCGACAACGGGCCAGCGCCGCCCAGCAGCAGTCGCCCATCGACGCCTCAGAGATCGCCGCTTGCGCCCCGCAATTCAGGCGCACCGCAAGCACATTACGAAATTAAACGTGGCGGGCTCCTTGAGGCGTGGCTCACGAGCGGGCGCCAGGCTCAAGTCGAAGACGTCGTGCTCAAGGATGATGTGGAGTTCATCCAGACGCCGGGTCCTGATGATACACAGCCGCCGCTGCAACTCGTCGGCGATCAGATCACAGTGCTGCATGCCCCGGACGCCGAAATTGCGGTACAAGGCCATCCGGGCCAAATCGGCGCACAGGGCCTGATGATGTTCGGATCGGCCATCCAACTCAACCGGCCGGAAAGTCGACTCTGGATCAACGGCGCTGGCCGGATGACATGGACCGGCGCCCGCGCTTCCGCGAAACCCGCGGCGCAGCCCGACGCCAACGCAGCCGCGCCGTCAGACGCTTTTTCCGTCGATGGGCCGATGGACATCGATTGGCGAGACAAGATGACGTTCGACGGACGCACCGCGCTCTACGAAGGCGACGTCGTCAGCCACCGAGTGGGCAATCGGATCGAAGACGATGGCCGGCGCAGTCAATTGACACAAACCGTGCGCACTCCGTCGTTGGAAGTCACGCTGCACGAACCGGTTAACTTCGCCGATTTACGCCCCGGCCCACAAACCGCCGAGCGGCGGCAAATGGAACAAATGAAGTGCCACGGCGATGTGCAACTGGAAAATCGCGAACTGATCGATGGTCATCCGGCTGCGCTGGAGCAAATGCAGCTTCGCGATCTCGTGGTGAGCGGCATTACCGGAGCAATGTCGAGCCAAGGTCCCGGCCGGCTATATAGTTGGCGATTGGGATCCCCCTCAGCGCTGCTG
This sequence comes from Pirellulales bacterium, assembly GCA_963773875.1. GTDB lineage: Bacteria > Planctomycetota > Planctomycetia > Pirellulales > JADZDJ01 > CAVTYH01. The sequence goes on along the minus strand of CAVZCV010000019.1, from coordinate 121,796 downwards.
ACACCGCAAGCGACTTTGGCGAACCGAACGACAGGCAGGGCAGGAAATCCGATCACCGCCCTTCCTGTTGCAACCGGCGCGGCAGCAGCATCCAAGCCCGTGACGCCGCAAATTTATTATCTCGATGTGCAGTTCCAAAACGGTATTACTGGCAACGTGCTCGGCCGCCGGCAGCTGACATTCAACGATCAGGTTCGCAGTCTCTACGGGCCGGTTGGAGCATGGGATGCACGTCTCGATCCAGATGACCCGCATGGCATCGCGCCACAATGCATGCTATTGAGCTGCGATCAGATGACCGTCAGTGAAGCCGGCCCGCGTGTCAACGGCGGCCGCAGCCCAATGGAAATGGACGCCCGCGGCAACACTCGAACCGAGGGCCAGGGAGAAACCGGCGAGATGTTCACGGCCGAGGCGGCCGGCCTTTCGTATTCCGAGGCCAAAGGCATGCTCATTCTGCGCGGCGATGGCAGGTCCGATGCGCAGCTCTTTCGTCAGGAACGACCGGGCGCCAAGCCGGAGCAACTGCGAGCGGGCGAAATTCAGTATTGGCCACTTACACGTCGGACATACATTCCCAGCGCGCATTCCTTCAACGCGAGCCAAATCGGGACCACAAATTCGACACGCCCGGCAACGCAACCCGCAGCAGGAACGGGAATTGCACGCTAAATTGCAATTATCCTGAATCTGCTAATGCATTCTCCGTTCATTCCCGGAGGTGAATCATGCCTGCTCAGAGTGCCGATCAATTGGTCGCCAAGAAATGTGAGCCGTGCGAAGGCGGCGTGCCAAAATACACGCGTGAAGAGGCCGAAGCGCAAATCACAAACATGGCTGGCTGGCAACTGACCGCCGACGCCGTTCGGATTTTCAAAAAATGGACAGTGAAGGATTTCATGGCCGGAATTAAGTTCTTCAACGACGTCGCCAAGATTGCGGAAGCCGAAGACCATCATCCCGACTTGCATTTGGAAAACTACCGAAATGTGCGGATCGAGCTCTGGACGCACGCCATCGGCGGGCTATCGGAGAACGATTTCATTTTGGCCGCGAAAATCGACCGCGTGCCCGTAGAGCTCAAGAAGTCTTCGTAGCCGCATGTGGGCGAGCGGAAAAGGCCGTGCGTGCAGATTCAGATGCCGTTATCATCTGGGCTAACCTTTCGCACCTTTTCCTTGGCCGCTCCTGATACTTCGCGATGGCACGTGCACTTGTCACCGGCGCAACCGGCTTTATCGGCCAGAATTTGGTCAGCGCGTTGTTGGCTCGCGGCGACGAGGTGACATGCCTCGTAAGACGACCGTCGGCCATGGGCAATCTTGAAAAGGCTCGCGTTCACTTGGCCAGCGGCGATGTGACCGTTCCCGCGTCCTTGGCCTCGCCGATCGCGGACGTCGAAATCGTTTATCACATCGCCGGGCTGACGAAGGCCAACAGCTTCGCCGGTTTCTGCAGCGTTAATGAGGTCGGCGTTCGGAATGTCATCGAAGCTGCTTCGCGGCGTACAACACCGCCGGTCGTGATCGTCCTTTCGTCATTGGCAGCCGCAGGACCGATGCAGGAGCCGAGACCAAGAACGGAAGCCGATACGATTTGTCCCATTTCGAATTACGGCCGTAGCAAGCGCGCAGGTGAATTGGCGGCGGAATCTTTTGCCTCTCAGGTTCCGATCACAATCGTCCGCCCGCCGGTTGTGCTCGGCCCGGGCGATGTCGCAGGCTTCACACTGTTTCGCAGCATTCGTCGCTTTCGCTGCTACACCGTGCTGCGCAAACCACGCACGGTGTCGGTCGTGCATGTAGCCGATCTGGTGCAAGGCATCATTGCGGCGGCCGAACGCGGCGAACGACTTTCAAGTTCGCAGACCGATCCATCCCGCGGATACTATTTTCTCGCCGCCGATGAGCAATTAACGTTCTTGGAATTGGGCCGGATCGTCGCGCGAGCTGTTGGTCGCCCTTACGCCTGGAAGATTCGGCTGCCGATGGCAACGCTGTGGATGGCCGGTGCTATCGGCGAAGCCCTTGGCCAGCTGACTCGGCGACCGCGATATGTCTGCTTGGACCGCGCTCGCGATGTCGCGGCCGGCCATTGGAGTTGCTCCGCCGAAAAAGCGAAGCGTCAACTACAATTCGCACCGGCCGATTCATTGGAGAACCGGATTCGACAAACCGCCCAGTGGTATCGCGACCAGGGTTGGCTCAAATCACTCGAAAGCAGTTGGCCGGTGCCAAAAGAGGCGTGAGGCTCGTTCGATTAAGTTCCCATCTCCGCGGTCATGCTTTGCGGCAGTCCGTCCGGAAGGTGATCGACGAAGCTCGCCAGGAATCGGCTCTTGCACGGCTGTTGGAGCTTGCGCACCGCTTTGGCTTCAATCTGCCGCACGCGTTCGCGGGTCACCGAAAAGATCTGCCCAACTTCTTCCAGAGTGTAAGCGTAACCGTCGACCAGCCCATAACGCAGGCGGAGAATTTCCCGTTCGCGGTAGCTAAGTTCGTCGAGCACCTCGCCAATGCGATCCTTCAGCGATTGCTGATTCACGTCGTAGAGCGGATCGTCTTCGCGATGATCTTGAATGAATTCTCCAAAGAAGCTGTCGTCATGATCGCCCATCGGTTGATCCAGCGACAACGGCTGCCGTGTAATCTTCATGATGCAGCGTGTGTCTTCCAGCGAGAGCCCCGCGGCAGCGGCGGCTTCTTCCACGCTGGGTTCACGGCCGGTGTTTTGCACAATCTCGCGTGTGATGGTGCGAATTTTGCCCATCGTGTCGATCATGTGCACCGGCAAACGAATGGTCCGGCTCTGATCGGCAATCGCCCGGGTAATGGCCTGGCGAATCCACCACGTGGCATAAGTGGAGAACTTGTACCCACGAGCATGTTCGAACTTGTCGACCGCCCGCATCAGACCGGTGTTTCCTTCCTGAATCAGGTCGAGGAAACTAAGGCCGCGGTTGCGGTATTTCTTGGCAATCGACACCACGAGCCGCAAGTTGCCGGCGGAAAGGACTCGCTTCGCTTCATCGTACGCTGCCTGATATTTGACGGTCCGCTGGCTGCGTCGCTCCAATGTCGAAGGGCTTTCCAGCGTGATTCGCATCAAGTAGCGGAGCTCTTTGCGAAGTTCGTCGGTCGAGCCTAATTCACAGTCTGGGTTAGCCAGCAACTGATCGCGGAGCACAACCATGCGGCGCGAAATTTCCGAAAGCTTATCCAATAGCGGTTGCAAACGGCCGGTTCGCAAATTCAGTTCTTCGATCAATCTCACGGCCTTATTGCGGCGACGCACCAGCCGGCTCCAGGCTTGCTGCCGTTTTTGCATCGGCGTGCTGCGGCTAATGGCCACGTGAAAATCGTGCCGATTGCTCCGCAGCAGGTGCACCAGCGTTTTCAAATTCGGTCCCAGCCGAGCCAGAATCTTTTTCTTGCCCGCAGTGTTCGTCACGGAGACTTCAATCGTCCGATCGAGCCGCAACTGGCCGGCCCGCACTTTTTCCAAGAGGGCCACGGCGCCTTGCAACAGATAATCGCTGGCCAGCATGCTGTGGCGGAAGCGACGACGCGTGAACTCGATGCGCTTGGCCGATTCAATTTCCTGGGCCCGATTCAACAGCGGAATCTCGCCCATCTGCATCAAGTACATTCGCACGGGATCGTCGATCTGGCTCTCCGAGCCACCCTCAGAAGCGGCATCTTCCGCCGAGGCAACTTCATCGGCCACAACATCGGCTTCGCGGTCAACATCGTCGAATCCTTCGTCGAATGGAGAGTCGGAATCGAAGTCGTTGCGAATTCGGTTCGTCGATTCGCCGGCGCCGCGGGCAGCGCCATTCTTGCCGGCGCCTACAGCGTGGCCGTTACGGGCAAATCCACCGCGGAGTCGCTGCGGCGTGGGAGCACGAAGAGAAGGTTTGCGAGCCGCAGGTTTGCGAGTCTTGGCCAAGGGTTGCTCCTCGAGAGGTGGGGATGTCGCTGCTGTTGAAACCACAATCACGGGCGCCGCTGGTGCGTTCTCTAGCGGAAGCACGCCCGATGCCGCGTTCGTCCCCACGTCGATGTTGTTTAACCCAAACCCAGACCATGACACACTTTGCACTTTGCAATTCCCCCCAACATGCTGCCCGCCACTTGCGGCTTGTGTTGCTTTCCTGCTGCATGCGTTTTTCGAAGTGTTGCTCGGCGGCAACAACGGTTGACCCCCAACCGCACCGAGTTCCCCTATATTCGCTACGGAGCGCACATCCACTATGGTTCGGTCGAACGGGTCGAATTCGGAACATTCCCCGCTGCTAAGGGGAGTGTTGTGCCGGCAGGATTCGCTGCCGACGGGCGATTCTGCGCCGCCGAGGGTTCGCGGATCGATGCCGGTTGGCTCGACACATGGTTCTTGAGCTGTCCAATGATGATCGACAGCGGCGGCCATTTCTGGCGCGCATGCGGAGCGCCATTGGGAGTTTCCTGCGGTGTCATGGGGTTCACCACTTGGTATTGAGATTTCCATTTGCGGGTCCATCTGATGCCTTCTCGTAAGACCGAGCGAGATGCCAATCAACAAGCGACCTACATCGTTAACATCTGCCAATCCTCGAAACACACTTCCGATCCCCACGAACCAAACTGAGGAATGGGCGGGACTCAGCTTTGTGGGCCGAGCCCCGCCCTTCGATACCGCCGTGGAGGCTGAGTCAGTGGGTGCATTACATGGCTGCAAGATCCTTCCACGGTCGGCGCGAACCCCTACTCCCAACGCACGGAGTCTTCAATCGCAACCGAGGCCCAAGCGCGCACGGCGAACGCAAACGCGACTTGCCAGTGCACCCTTGGCCCCAAGCTGCGCGACGAATGTCAATTCCTGAGAAGCCTGTTCAAACCGCTCTAGTTCCTGCGACACCGCTCAATCGTTCAGAACAACTGCCGGCCCTTCGATGAGAAAAATCAGTGTCGTTGTTTTTGTGCAACGCAAGGACCGTGCCAATAATTTCGGCGCGAACGGTTTGCGCGTCGCAAATACTTTCGGCGAATGCACATGCGTTGTTTTCATCTCAATTCCAGACAAATGCCTTTGCGAAGTCGAACAGCGCCAAAGTGAGACAGCCATCCCGTATTGAGAGAAATTTCAAGGAAAAAACAGCGTCCTCTCTCGACAGATACGGCAAGGCCTTGAATATTTGCTATAATCAGTTCGACCTGAACGTGGAATGAAAACATTTTCGCGCGGGAGAAATTGGCCAGCATAAAATGTTGACGGCGGGATGGCTCGTTTGATAACACGGAGTCGGTGCGAGCCTTGTGCGGCCCGCCAGCCAAGTTTCTCCTGCACAGGAGGGCATGATATGTCTGATCCACCGGGCCAGTTGTTGTGAGGGGCCGCTGCGTGGGCGACTCCTCCGCAATCCTTTTGGACTTCCTTCCGCTCATACGCCGCGAGAATCGTGGCAAACCCGTCGAGCCAACCGCCCGACGGGTTTTTTGTTGCGCAAATGCCCACGCCAGCTTGCGGCTTTGCGTGATCAGCCAGTTTCGCCTTACATTCCCGCAGGAAAACAGCCTAAACAGCAATGTGGTTCGCCTGCGCCGCTGGCTCTATAATCGAAGCATGGCGACAGGCCCCTTCTTCAACGAACGCCGTGATTTGCGGCTACCACAGTTTCGACTGCGAACCCTGATGTGGTTCGTTGCTTTGCTGGCCGTGTTGTTCGCGGTGATGGGTGTCATCGGACCGCTGGCCTCGACCGGTCTCTTGATGTTCCTCGTGCTCATTGGCTTGCATGTCGCGGGAAACGCCGTGGGCACCACGCTGCGCGACAGCGCACCGCGGCGATCGGTTGATCCTGCGCCCGCGAAATTCCGCAACCCCTACCGGCGCCGGTTCGGGTTGAACTGCCGGCTTCGCGTTTGCATCAGCGAACGCCTGTCGGCTGGATCGTTCGGGCGACCACGCTTATTGGCGCGGGCTGCGGCATCTGGCTCGGAGTGAATTTGTTTGAACAATGGACCGATGGATCCGGCTCCGGATGGGTCGTGGGCGCCATTTCGTTCGGCGTCTTGGGCGGATTCTTCGGCTTTCCTGACCGGCAGCTTTTTCAAAATGGCGCTCATCGCCTGGTGGCAAGCCACGCATTTGCATCCGCACGAAAGATACTAAATTCGCCAATGGCATCGCCGTAAACGAATAACCTCACCAGCTTTCTTCCCACCGATTTGCTTCACACCCCGTTCCAATCTGCCAAGGCGCCCACCGACAGCATTCGCCATCTGTCGCAACTTCTCTCAGAGCTTGCCGCGAATTCGCGAGCGCTCGAATTGCTGGCCGATGCGCTGGGCGTCGAGAAACCGGAATCCGCCCCGTGGCACGGCGCGCTGTTCCAAAAACTGCTGCCGCAAGTCAAAGAGGAGCCGTTCCTCGTCGTGGCCGTGGCCGGCGGCACGAACACGGGGAAAAGTGTTGTCTTCAATCATTTGGTCGGCGGCGCAGTGAGCCGATCGCATCCCAATGCCACGCAAACGAAACATCCCGTGTGCGTAGTTCCCACCGGATTCGCCGATCGGCATTCGCTCGCCGATATCTTCCCGGACTTCGATGTTCAATCTTGGAGCGATGAAAACGATCCGCTCGACGAAGGGTCGGATCACTTGCTTTTTGCCCGCGAGGACCCCACCGGTGTGCAACCCTCGCGGCTCGTGCTGCTCGATACGCCCGATATCGACGGTACGCTGAAGGCGAACTGGCGACGGGCGGAGTTGGTGCGTCATGCCGCCGACGTGCTGGTGTGCATTCTCACGCAGCAAAAATACAACGATGCGGCGATTCGCGAATTTTTTCGCGCGGCGACGGATGCCGATAAAACCGTCATCGTCGTGTTCAACATGGTCCACTGGCCGCGGCAACAAGAGCTGTGCCGTGGCTGGCTCGAACATTTTTCACGCGAAACCGGCGTCGAACCGGCCGATGTTTACGCCGTGCCCTGGGATCCCGATGCCGCCGAGCAAATCGAACTGCCGTTTTATGCACTGACACCTGGCGCCACCAGTTTGCGGGCCGATCTGGCCGACTTGCAATTCGACGCCATCAAAGTGCGTTCGCTGCGTGGCAGCTTGCGGCAAATCGTCGATCCCCACGAAGGCTTGCCTACTTTTCTTGCCGCCATCGATCGAAAATCGGCCGAATATGTGGTGCGCTCAATTTGCTTGATCACGATATTCGACAGCACGATATTCAACTGCCCGATTTGCCGCGGCGGCTGGTGTGGGATGAAATCTGGCAATGGCTCGAAGGCCGGCGCACGCGGTTCGATCGGCTCGTTCATGGGGCCTACCACAAGCTCGGCGCTTGGGCCACACGCTGGTGGCGACACGATCCGCAGGCCGATTTCGATCGCTTTCGCCGCGTGGAACTGGATCGATTGCAAACGGCGTTGGCCGAGAAGCTCGACCAGTTGGAGTTGTTGCGCCACGGAGGGAATGCGATCCTGACGAAGGAATTGGATGCGGTGCTAACCGGCCTGGAGCGATCCAGGTTGTTTGCGGAACTTGAGCGACGCCATCAAGCGGCGCCACTGATGACCGATGGCTATCGGCAATTCATTCGCGATCAACTGGAAGGGTTCGATCGACAGAATCCAGCGCTGGTGAAGGGCGTAACTTGGGCGCTCGTGGCCACGGCGGTGGTGCGGCCGGCGCTGAGTTTGGGACTGGCGGTTGTCGGCGCGCATGGCGTGGAAGTGGCAGCCGGCCATTATGCGATTTCTTGGGTCGGCGATGTGGCCATTGGCACCGCTTCGGCCGCCGCAGGAGAAGTCGTGGCCGCTCCCACTGGACAGTTGGCCCTGCGCACCCTGCTGGGCGGGCTGTTCGCGCGGTTTTACGAGGAACGAGCCAAATTGCTTACAAAAACGCTGGACGATTTGGTTTTAGGCCCCGTGGTCGACCGATTAACTCGCCTGGGCGGAGCGAGCCAATTGCCGGAGCGGATTGCGGCCCAGCGATTGATCGAGCAGATCCGCCAGGCTCAGGAGTAAATTGCGATGACGGCGCAATGGGGGTCGGAAGCCGTCGTCGTCGCAAGTCATTACTCGGCCGATAGATGCTCTAGCGTGCGGCTCCTGTTGTCTATTCGCACTTTTTTAGGCCGCAGCTCTTGACAACTGGCCACATGAACAGTATACTGTACTTGTGTATGGATATCAAGAAACACGGCAGAGTTACCTTCGTTTGATGACCAAACAATGCGAAAGAACTTCTTGAAACTGGTTCGACAAATCTCGATGAAATCGACCACCGGGAAACCAGAAAGTGAAATAACTGTGAAGCGCCGCGCGCGTTTGAGCCTTGATTTATCGAGAAAAGCGCTTCGGTTATTTCACTGCGAAACGCGCGTTCGGATTGGTGCCCGCGCTGCAGTGGCCGATTTCCGCTCCGCTACGGAGGCCTTCGCGTCGCGGCTAAACGGTTGCTGTGACCCCTTCGCCCAATCACCCCTTTACCTGTCCATCTGATGTCGCACTCTGATCTATCCGCCGAACTTCAACTGGCCGAATTCGATCGGCTTGTCGCCGCCGTGCATCGCTTTGTGGAAAGTTCGCCGTCGTGGCCGCCGCTCGATAAAGCCCGCCTGCTTTGGCGCGCATTGCCCCGCGGCTGGAAGACGTGCGAATTCGCCTCGATCGCGTGCTCGTGGTCGGCGTGCTCGGCGGCACCGGCACGGGCAAGAGCACGCTTTTGAATGCACTGGTCGGTCAGCGAGTTTGTCAGGCGGGCGATATCGTTCGCCCTACGACCACGCGGCCCGTGGTGCTCGCCGATCCTGAGGTCGACATCTCGTTTTTGCAATTCGGCGATGCCCAGCCCGAGGTTCATGCGCTGTCGGCGCCTTTGTTGAAACAGATGATTCTGATTGATTGTCCCGATCCGGATACGCAAAGTTCTGGCGATGACGATTCACGCGATCACAACCTCGACACCCGCAATCTCGATACGCTCCGCCGTGTGTTGCCGCTGTGCGATGTGCTGATTTGCACCGGCACGGGGCAGAAATACAAAACCGAGCGCGTGACTCACGAGCTATTGCAACACGCTGCTGGCCGGCAAGCGATTTTCGTGCAGACGCATGCCGATATCGATGCCGACATCACGGCCGATTGGCAGCGGCATTTGGAATCGCAGGGCTTCAGCGTGCCGCAAATTTTTCTCGTCGATAGTGAAATAACTCTGGAGCGGCGTGATCAAGGTTTGCCGCCACCGCCGGAAATGACGCGGCTCGTAGGCTTTCTCGAGGAGCAACTTTCCGCCCGGGCGCAGCACCGGATATTGCGCGCCAACGCGCTCGATTTGCTGTCCTGGTTCCTGGTCGAAGTGCAACGGGAAGTCGATGGGGCTCTGCCCGCGGTCGCCCGATTGCAAGCGGCCGTCGAAGCGGAACGTGCGAGACTTTTCGGTCAAATTCGCGGTCGCATTGAAGAGCAGCTTCGTGGAAATCAGGGCGTGTGGCGAGCGCGGCTGCTGCGTGAAGTGACGCTGCGCTGGGCCGGCGGGCCATTCGCCGGTTTCTTGCGACTCTTGGGTTCTGCTCGATCGCTGCTTGGATTTTTGCCAGCACTTCGGGCTCGTGGACTGGGAACGATGCTCGTAACTGGCGGCATTGGCGTGGGCAAAGCCGTGGCCGACAGGGTGCGTCAATCGATGGCTGAATCGAATTGGCTCGATCTGGCTGAACTCGGCTTCACGCCAGGCGAAGTGGCTCAATCGCAGAGCGTGCTGGCCGGATTCGCGCGCGATGCGGGAATCGAGAGCGCCAGCGAAAATCGGCCCCGCAATACCGGCGAGGAAGATTCGATCGCCAACTCGGCGCAGAGGCTTGATGCAGTATGTCGAAGGGGAAGTTGCGGCCATTATTCAACAGCGCTCCGCCCGCCGCGCCGGCGCCGTTTTGCACGCGATGTTTGAACTGCTGTTCATCGCGCTGCCGGCGGTCTTGCTGTGGCGTTTGGCAAAAAATTTCTTCTACGAACATCTGTGGCTCGAACCTTCGCGGCCGCTTTTGGGTCTCGATTACCTAATTCAATCGGCGCTATGGATCTTGCTATGGGGTTTGCTGCTGCGTGGAGTGCTCGCCTGGCAACTGCAGCGCGGGCTGAAGCGGGAGTTGATGAAGATGGTGGGCCGATTGAATCCTGACGTTGCGCTCGGGCCGATGTTCGAGGAGTTCGCCGCGCCGGCCGCCGCGACTGAAGCTCACACGGGAAAAGTTCGCTTGTTTATCCCTGAGGTTGATCGACTGCGATTGGAAATTGAATCGGCCGCGTCGTGGCAGCTCGGTCGGTTGAAATCGCCGCAGGAGCGCGCCAGGCAAGAAGTATTGACGGGTGCTCGCAAATAGAACGAAACTGTTCCGAAATCTACTCACCCTTTTTACTGACGACCGGAAACGTTAATGGCTGATCTTAGCGCGAGTTTGATTCGTCCTCGCTGGCTCATCTGCATCAGCCTGATCGCGGCCGGCTTGCTGGCGTTACTTTGCGCCCGCACGGTCCGAGCGGACGCACTGGAGGAAATCCACCGCCGCGGCACACTCGTCTGGGGCGGCGACCAAGAAGGGGGCGCGCCGTTTGTCTTTCCGGATCCAAAAGATCCCAGCAAGCTAACTGGATTCGAAGTGGAGCTGGCTGACATGCTGGCCGACGAGCTCGGCGTGAAAGCGAAGTTCCAGCAAGGCCAATGGGACCGCGTGCCGCAGATGCTCGGCAACCAGATCGACATCGCCCTCAACGGCTACGAACGGACACCCGAGCGGATGCGCGATTATCTGTGCAGTCGGCCCTATTACATGTACGGTTTGCAACTGATCGCCCGCGCCGACAGCCCGATTCATTCTTGGGAGGAACTGAAAGCTGGAGATGCTTCCGGCCGGCCGTTTTCGGTAGGCGTGCTAGGCGGTTCGGCAGCGACAACCTATGTGAATCATTTGAAGGACGCCGGCGCGAATATTACCGTTACGAGCTACGACGGCACGACCGACACTTTAGAGGACGTGCGATCCGGCCGGCTCGATGCAACTGTGCAGGACGAGTGCGCCGCGATTTACTATGTGAACCGCGATCCGGAACTCGCGCTGATCGGCTGGCCGGTCAATGCCGGTTACTACGTCGTACTGGTCAACAAGAACGATCCTAAATTGCTGGACGCGATCGACTCGGCACTTGGTCACATTCTGGCCGACGGCCGGTTGGAAAAACTTTATGACAAGTGGGAGATGGGGGGCCGGCGTCAAGTGCTGCTCCTGCGAAAGCAGTCGGATGCAACTACGGCGGAATCACTGAGCTTTGGACAAATTCTTACTGGTAACTTGCCAGTTCTGCTGCAGTCGGCCGGCATGACGGTGCTGCTCTCGATCATTTCGTTTCCGCTGGCGATTGCAATTGGCATCGGAGTGGCAATCGGCCGACTCTATGGGCCTTGGTTCATTGCCAAGCCGCTTGGGGGTTACGTAGAAGTTCTGCGCGGCACGCCGCTGATGTTGCAGCTGTACGCGATTTTTTTCCTGCTGCCGAAGATCGGTCTGAATATGTCGCCGCTCGTGGCCGCAATTTCCGGTCTGGCGATCAATTACTCGGCGTATGAAGCGGAAATTTACCGCGCCGGCTTGCAGGCCATTCCTCGCGGGCAAATGGAAGCGGCGCTGGCGCTCGGGATGACCGGCAGCCAGGCCATTCGGCGCATCATCTTGCCGCAGGCGTTTCGAATCGTGATTCCGCCGGTCACGAACGATTTTATTGCGCTGTTCAAAGACACTTCCGTCTGCTCGGTCATCACAATCGTTGAGCTCACCAAGCGCTATTCGATTCTCGCGCTCAGCACCGGCGCCATCGTGCAACTCGCCGGCATCACGGCAGTGCTGTACATGCTGATGAGCGTGCCGCTCTCGATTTTCGCCCGTTGGAATGAACGACGATTAGCCGCGGAGGGCAAGACATGATTGCGACTACCGATTTGCGGAAAAATCATGGCTCGTTGGAAGTGCTGCGCGGCATTTCGCTTACTGTTTCGCAAGGGGAAGTGGCCGCCATCATTGGGCCCTCTGGCGGCGGCAAGAGCACGTTTCTGCGCTGTTTGAATGGGCTGGAGCCATTTCAGGCGGGCGCGGTTCAAGTCGGAATGCATCGACTGTTGCCTGGTGAACGCGATCGACATGCGCAGAGCACGTTGCTCTCGGTTCGTCAGCAGGTCGGCATGGTGTTTCAGCAGTTCAATTTGTTTCCGCATATGACGGTGCTCGAAAATGTGATTGAAGCGCCAATTCGAGTGCTGCGCATGCGGCGCGAGGAAGCGGTGGACCGAGCGGAAAAGCTGCTCGAGCGAGTTGGACTGGCGGAAAAGTTGAACGTGCGGCCCGATAAGCTTTCCGGCGGTCAGCAGCAGCGCGTGGCAATTGCTCGCGCACTGGCGATGCAGCCAAAGGCGATGCTGTTCGACGAACCAACCAGCGCGCTCGACCCACGCATGACCGCGGAAGTTTTAGACGTGATGTCGGATTTGGCCGCCGAAGGACAGACGATGATCGTGGTGACGCACGCCATGAATTTCGCGCGCCGCGCGGCGAAGACCGTGTACGTGTTTCACGAGGGCACGGTGGCGGAAAGCGGTCCGCCGCAGCAGATTTTCGAAGCGCCGCAAACGGAGGTCACGCGCGAGTTTTTGCGTGAATTAAGCGCATGACCTTACGAAGTACGTTCCGCCGGCACAGGAAATTGCCTGCAAAGTTCCAGCACTTCGCCTCGGATTTTGGCAAGCGCGTGCATCGTCGTTCGCCGATCGCAACGCCCGCAGAATCCAGCCGGCGATCGTTCGCATTTCATCGGGACCCATGCCACGGGTCGTCAGTGCCGGTGTGCCGATGCGGACGCCAGAGGGATCCATCGGCTTGCGTTCGTCGTAGGGAATCATGTTCTTGTTGACGGTAATGCCGGCCTTGTCGAGCGAAGCTTCAGCCAACTTGCCGCCGATGCCCAGCGTGGTGACGTCGACGAGCATCAGATGGTTATCAGTGCCGCCGCTCACAAGCCGCACTCCGCCCTTGATCAGCGAGTCCGGCCAGCGCCTTCGCGTTATCAATAATCCGCTGGGCGTATTTTTTGAATTCCGGCTGCAATGCTTCGCCAAAGCAAATTGCCTTGCCGGCGATGACGTGCATCAGCGGCCCGCCTTGAATGCCGGGAAATACGTTGCGGTCCAGATCTTTGGCGTAATCGGCGCGACACATCGCCAAACCGGCACGCGGGCCGCGCAACGTTTTGTGCGTTGTCGTGGTCACAAAATCGGCGACGGGCACAGGGTTATCGTGCAACCCTGCTGCGACCAAGCCGGCATAGTGCGCCATATCGACAAACAGCTTGGCGCCAACTTCACGAGCGATCTCCGCGAACTTCGCGTGCGGAATTTCGCGCGGATAAGCACTTGCGCCGGCGACGATCAGCTTGGGTTTGTGTTCGCGTGCCAATCGAGCCACCTGATCGAAATCCAGATCGCTGCGTATCGCGCGTCACGCCGTAGGCGACGAAGTGATACAGCATGCCGGAAATGTTGAGTTTCATGCCGTGCGTCAAGTGACCGCCGTGGGCAAGATCGAGTCCCAGCACCGTGTCGCCAGGCTGCACAGCCGTCAGATACACGGCGAAATTCGCCTGGCTGCCCGAGTGCGGCTGCACGTTGGCGTGCTCGGCGCCGAAAAGTTGCTTGGCGCGATCGCGGGCCAGCGTCTCGACAACATCGACATATTCGCAGCCGCCGTAGTAACGTCGCCCAGGATAACCTTCCGCGTATTTGTTCGTGAGTACGCTGCCGACGGCCTGCATAATCGCCGGGCTGACGTAATTTTCGCTGGCAATCATTTCCAGGCCGTCTTGCTGCCGCTTGGCTTCAGCATCGATGGCGGACCAAACATCAGGATCATTTTTTTCGATGAAGTTCATTGGCAATTGTTAAGTGCGCAAGAAGCGAACAAAAGTGAGCGGATATTGTCGACACTGAATGTAAGATCGTCAATCGCCGGTGAACGGCGGCATAACGCCGGATCATTCTGGCGCTATCGTCACTTGTGCATGGCCCGCGTTGTCGTCGAGCTGGCCCGCCGAGTCGTTGATCTTGAGATACAGCGTGCCGGTCACCTCCGGCGTAATGGTCGTTCCGTAACCGACGACAATCGGCTTGAGAAACGCGTTCGCGCGGGCTGTTGGATTCTCTTGATGAACTGCGGCGAGCAGGATTCCCAGCGGTTTGCCGTTGATGTACCGGATCGATACGCCGTTCGGCTCGCTGATCCACGGCTTCTTCGGGCTGGCCACCTGATATCGACCGCTCGCGGTGATTTTATAACTCTTGCCGGCTTCCAATCGCAGACCGCTGTTTTGCCAACCGTGATCGGCTTGCACATCGACATTTATGGTCGCGGTTTGCAGCGGTTTGCCTGGCGTAAAATCGATCGCCGTGCACTGGAAATCGTAGCCGTAATCGAGATCAGCGACGAATACCTGCCAGTCTTCAGCGAGCTGCGGCGCATCACCCGCGAATGCTTCCCAGAGTTTTGCGTTGAAATCGTCGGCTCCTTTCAACAGCGAAATCAACTTGCGGAAACGATCACGGTACCGAGGATGTTCGTCGAGGAACACTGCGGCTGCCCACGACCAGGCATACGGCTCCACCTGCAAATGCGCCCGGTTATCGTACGCCATTACATCGGTCAGTTGCTTTGCGCGGTGATTGGCGAAATCGGTTTGCACAATTTCAATGCGGTTCAGTTTTGGCACCTCGTCGGTTCGCTTGGGAAAGTACGGCAGCTCCAGCCGGCCGTTTTGCCAGCGATGGGTGGCGAGCAATTCCGCCATGCCTTCGGTGTACCACGGCGGCGCGTTATCGCCCAAGAGCGTGAACATGATGCCGTGCACGCCTTCATGCAGCAGCAGATGGCGACGGTAATACGGACTGGTTTGATTGTTAAGCCAACACTCATGATCGCGCGTGTAACCATTGAAAAACTTCGGCACGCCCGGGGCCAGCAATCCGGCAGCTTCGAACCGCGCAGGCACATCCATCAGCGATGCACGCATGTGCCAGTTCTTGTGCTGCGCCGGATCGATGTTGAAATATTTGCACCACAGGTCGAACGCTTGATCGAAAACTCGCGGCAATTCGTCGACTTCTGGCGAGGACGGCAGATCGGTATAAAGCGTCAACCGCGTGCTTTCCAACTTGCGAATACCCGCGGCTTGTACCTTGGTCTCGTCCACCGGTTGAGCGGCATGAATGCGGCCGCTTCCACCGCTATGCATCAGAAGACAAACGAGGATTACACAACTCGCGACTGTCGACCAATTCACTTTAGAATCGAAACAAATGCGTTTGCGCAATTCATCAAGAACCGCAGATGCGGATTTACGCGGAAATGAGCGCCGGCGACGCAAATATTGAGAAATAAAAATCATCCGCGAAATCTGCGGTCACTTAACATGCATAAACAGGACAGCTTTCATTGTAATCGATGCCGTTCAAATGTCGGGCACAGTCTGCCGGTCATAAATCAATCCGCGGTTTTCGCCGTGCTGGCGGCAATGCTCATCGCGCAAGCGGGCTGTCAACGCTCGACAGAAAGCGATGCGGCGAAATCGGTTGTAGTTTACTCGGCGCTCGACAAAGAGTTTTCTCAGCCCATTTTAGATGACTTTGAATCACACAACGGCATCAAGATTCTGCCTAAGTTCGATCCCGAAAGCACGAAAACCGTTGGGCTAACCAGTGAGATCATTGCCGAAGCCAAACGGCCGCAGTGCGATCTGTTCTGGAACAACGAAATTCTCAACACCCTGCGGCTGGACAAGCTTGGCCTCTTGGAACCGTTCAATTCCCCAGTTGCAAAAGATTTAGATGCCCGTTGGCGTTCACCGAATAACACCTGGTTTGGGTTCGCGGCTCGGGCGCGAATTCTGATCGTCAACAAAAACTTGATCGAAGGCAAAGAGCGACCGCAGTCGATCGAAGATCTCGCCGATCCAAAATGGCGTGGGCAAATCGGCATTGCCAAGCCGCTCTTCGGCACAACCGCGACGCAAGCAGCCTGCCTGTTCGCCGTGTGGGGCAATACAAAGGCGGAAGGCTATTTTCGCCGCCTCAAAGCCAATGGAGTGCACGTTTTTGGCGGCAACAGACGAGTGGCGGAAGCCGTTGCCACCGGCCAGCTTGCCTTTGGATTGTCGGACACCGACGATGCGATGGGCGAAATCGATCAGGGAATGCCGGTGGAAATTGTCTATCCGGATCAAGGTTCAAACGGCATCGGCACGCTGTTCATTCCTAACACGGTATCGATTATTAAAGGTTGCCCACATCCGGAATCGGCGCGGCAATTGCTTGACTACTTGCTGTCGCCGGCGGTGGAAAAGAAATTAGCGGAAGGCCCGAGCGCGCAGATACCACTTAATCCAAAGGTCGATGTGAACGTGCGCGTCGCAACGCCGCAAACGATTAAATCGATGCAAGTGGATTTCGAAGCGGCCGCCGATTGGTGGGATGGCGCCGCGAAATTCTTGCGCGATGAATTTGCAACCGGAGATTGATTGGCCTATGGCCCTGCGAGCCACCACCTATCGAATTGGGGACGCGTCTGCCGACGACGGCACATTGCGAATCGGAACGGTCCGCTTCCTGCCGCGCGGCGTGCCGAAACGCGAATTTCGTCGTCGCGGACTCTTCGACGTTTGGCTGCCACTACTCGCCCCGAGTCGCGAACTTCTAAAAGATTTTAAAGCGGGCAGGAAGTCTGCCCGCGCATTTTTTCGAGCGTATCGAGCCGAAATGAGCCGACCGGATGTCCGGCACGCCATCGAATTAATCGCCTCGGTGGCCCTGCGTATGCCGGTGGCGATCGGCTGCTATTGCGAAGACGAAACCCGGTGCCACAGATCGGTGTTAATTGAGTTGATTCGTGATGCGGCCGGCCTGCATCGTTAACTGCTTCGGGGGAATTCAAGATGCCAAGGTCGACAATTTGCGATCCTGAGTTCGACCGCCCTAAAATCGGGTGACTTGCTCCTCACTTCGTGCTCGATCGATGGAGAATGCTATGCGATTCCTTTTGGCGATTGTTCTTGTGGCAATTGGCATTTCGGTGCCTGGAAATTTGGTTGCGCAGCAGGCCCTGCCGGGAGCGGAAGAACCGGCCAACCCAGCGGGGCATCCGCAGCGTCTGCTATTTCCAATCCGGCACCTCGATCCGGCAGCAGTCGCCGAGAAAGTAAACGTCATTTTCAATCAAGGCGCGAATCCGCCCGTCGCTATTGTCGCAGTGCCTGGCACAGGTTCGGTTCTGGTTTCGGCATCGCCCGATACGATGCAAGAAATCGTTAAGATCTTAGAGCAATTGGATCAGCCGGCACGTGCAATTCTAGTCGATGTGTGGATCGTCGATTTGCATCCTGACGCATCGAAAGTCGATGTTGCCAAACCGCGCGGCCCCGCCGAATTGTTCACCTCCGGTCCGCGAATCAAAGTGCAGGAAGCATTGGCGAAGGCGGAGAAAGATGGAGCCGTGGCAGTAGTGAATCATATTCAATTCGCCGCGGTCGATGGCCGCGAAGCCAGTGCGCAGCAAGGCGAGCGCAAACCCAAAGTCACCGCGACAAACGTAACCAACGCAGGCAGGATCTCGACGTTGACGATGGACAATATCGGGGCCACGGTCAAAGTAACCCCGAAGATTTCGGATTCAAACCAGATCATGCTCGATATCACCGCCGAGAAATCGTTTTACGCGCCGGAGTTCACTGGCGCGATCATGTCGCAGCCCGTGAATGGCCCAGAAGTGAGATCGCCGAGTTGCATTTCGCTGCTCTGCAAATCTACGGCCAATCTGACCAGCGGCGAAGTTGCCACGCTCACCGGGTTGAAAAGTGCTGCGGACGATACGGCCGGATCGTATCAGGTGCTCGTTTCTGCCGAGATTTTGCCCAGCAACGCGAAATAACAGCAACAGAGAGGGGCATCATTGCAAATGCCGAGACGAATAATATTAGAGCGCTCGGCGGTAACGTTTGACCGGAGCCCGACTGGGTGCAGCGGGCGGCGACTCTTCGGTCGATTCCGTCGCTTTGTCGGGCGTCACGTCCGGTGCGGCTGCATTTTCGTCGCTCCAACCGCCAGGTTTCCACTGGGTGGGGCCCGCGTGACTGGGAACCGCCGACGCCCCGTCCTTATCGGCAACGGATATCCCCGGCATATCGTCGCGCTTTAGCAGCCGGTTGATTCGCATTTCAATGCGGGTCAATTCATTGCCTTCTTCAGAGGTGACGAAAGTGTAGGCAACGCCCTCGCGGCCCATCCGGCCGGTGCGGCCCACGCGGTGCACGTAGTCGTCGCAGAACTGAGGAATATCGTAATTGATAATGTGGGAAATGCCGCTGACATCGATGCCGCGGCCCACCACATCGGTGGCCACAAGATAGCGCACTTCGCCGGCTCGGAAACCGGCCATGACGCGATCGCGGGAACCCTGAGCCAAATCGCCGTGAATGGTGGCGGCGCCTTTCAATCGTTTTGCCAACCGCTGATACACTTTTTCTGTGCCGCGCTTCGTGCGGCAAAAAATGATGGCTTGCCGTGGTTGTTCACGGTCCAGCAGTTTTTCCAGAAGATCGAATTTTCGATTCGCATCGACTGTGAAATAAAACTGTTCGATCGTCTCGACCGACACATCTTTGGGGGAAAAATTCTGCATCTCCGGATCGCGCATGTAACGGTTCGCCAAGCGTTCGATCGGCGGCGGCACGGTGGCAGAGAGCAGCAGCGTTTGACGCGATTGCGGGCAGCGGCGCAAGATCTTTTCAATATCGGGGCGAAAGCCGATATCGAGCATGCGATCGGCTTCGTCTAGGACGACGAATTTCAAATCGCGCAGTTCCAACGTGCCGCGGGCCAGATGATCGAGCACGCGGCCTGGCGTGCCAATTACCACCTCGGCGCCGCGCTGCAGTTTCTCGATTTGCCCGCGAATTGGTTTGCCGCCGTACACAGCGACGGAGTGAACTTTGCGCCCGTGCGATAGTTTCACCACTTCTTCGCGCACCTGCACGGCAAGTTCGCGCGTTGGAACCAGCACAAGCGCTTGCGGCCCGTGCTTCTTTCCCGATTCGAGCAGTTCCAGAATCGGAATAACGAAGGCAGCAGTTTTTCCTGTGCCCGTTCGGGCCTGCCCTAGGACATCGACACCCGCCAGCGCACGCGGAATCAAACCGGCCTGAATGGGCGTGGGCTGCGAATACCCAGCGGCGGCCAAGGCCGCGAGCATCGTATCGGAAAGATTGAGCTCTTCGAAGCGTGGCGCGGAATCCGGCGCGCTATCCACGGTAACGGTCACAATTTGTCGTCAGAGGGATAAGGGCTTTAATAGATCGGTAAGGGCATATCGCGGGAGTTGCTTTATTCGCAACTCTAGCACGGGCAATGGGTTTGGTCAATGCAGTGGGAACCGGCGCGGTTGCAGCATTCACAATGGCCTGTTGCCATAGGTGGCCGAAAGTTCGATCTCCAATTCCGCCAACAAAATAAGCCGGCCCGGGCGTTCATTCACCGGACCGGCTTTTCTCGTCAGATCAAATCAATTGGGCGAAGTTGTCGGCTTAGCACTTCCGTGCCGTGCACTACTTCTTGCTGCCCTTCTTGCTGGCCTTCTTCTTGGGCGAGCGCTTCGACTTCTTCGCGCCGGCTTTCTTCTTAGCTGCCATTTCCGTGGCTCCTCATACTAATGAGCACCGCAAGCGGACAATTAAGCGGTCGTGCCTGGGGTGCTCCGAATCAGGCAAACCGCTAGAAATGCATTGCCAAAAATCATTGGACCACGATTAGGCAAAATGCGTCAAGATGAATTTGCCGATGTGCGGTCGATTCTTCGCTTCGGCACTGGCACGCCGTCATCGGTTCTGACGCTTGGAGATCAACCGCGCGGGGAATATGATTGTCATTCTTACACGTCGATATTCACTACCAGGATTCGGTCATGGCGATGCAGATTTCGAAAATCGTTTCCGCGCTGGAACCCTCGGCCACATTGGCCATGGCCGCCAAAGCAAAGGAAATCGCGGCGGCAGGCAAGAAGGTTTACGACTTCAGCGTTGGCGAGCCCGACTTCATGACGCCGCAGCATATTTGCGACGCCGCCAACGCGGCCATGAAAGCCGGCCACACGCATTACACTGTTGCCAGCGGCATCCCCGAGCTCAAGAAGGCCATCGTTGAGAGTTATCGAAGGCGGACCGGATTGGAATACGCTCCTGGGCAGGTCGTCGTGTCGAACGGTGCGAAGCACTCGATTCACAACGTGTTCGCAGTACTGTGCAATCCGGGGGATGAAGTCATCATTCCGGCACCGTACTGGGTGAGCTACGCAGAACTCGTGAAACTGACCGGCGCCAAGCCGGTGATCTTGGAAACGCCCGAGAGCAACGATTTCAAACTGACGCCCGCTCAGCTGCGGGCCGCAATCACGCCGCACACGAAGATCCTATTATTGTGCTCGCCGAGCAATCCGACTGGCAGTGTTTACTCGCCCGATGAGCTGGCGGCGCTAGCCGATGTGGCAATCGAGAAGAATCTGATTGTTGTCAGCGATGAAATCTACGAGCACTTGATTTACGGTCAGCACAAGTTCGCAAGTTTTCCCACGGTGCGGCCGGGCCTGGCGGAGCGGACGATCGTGGTGAATGGCGTGAGCAAATCGTACGCAATGACTGGCTGGCGAATCGGTTGGACATTGTCGCCGGCGAACATCGCCAAAGCGATGGCCGATTTGCAAAGCCAGGAAACGTCGAATCCGTGCAGCATCAGCCAGTTTGCAGCCGTCGCCGCACTTGAAGGACCGCAGCAATGCGTGAACGAAATGCTGGGCGAATTTGCCAAGCGGCGCGATCTGGTTCGCAATCGACTGGCGAAAATTTCCGGACTGAGTTTTCCCGACATGGGGGGAGCGTTTTATGCGTTCGTCAATATCAAGCGACATCTCGGACGCACCTATGGCGGGACGAAGTGCGAGAATTCAGCACAGTGGTGTCTCGAGTTGCTTCAGCAACAGAATGTTGCCACGGTAATGGGCTCTGCGTTCGGCGCAGAGGGCTACATGCGAATGTCTTACGCGGCTGGCCTGAGCGACTTAGAAGCTGGCCTCGATCGAATTGCGGCATTCATCAACGCGGCAAAGTAACCGCTTGTTGGGTGGCAAGCCGCGGGCGCGGCGTTATGGAGTGTTTTCACTCTGCGCCGATTCCAACTGCTTCGATAAGCGATCCACTTCTTCTCGCAATTGGGCATTGATTCGCCGCGATTCGTCCTGCGATTTCTCGCGCACTGCCAATTCATCCTGCAGTCTGTGAATGACTTGCTCAAAGGCAGTCAATTGCACGCGCAGCATTTGGACTTCGTTTAGGTTGGAGCCGCGCGGCGGGCGGGCTCGAAACCGGCTGCACGCGTTTCGAACGTCCGTTGATCGAGCGTTGAACTTGGCGCAGGCTGAATCAGTGTGGCGGTCTCGGCGATCGCCTTCGTCGGTATATTTACATCCGCTGACTCTGCGGTCTCATCCTGACGAGGGCTCGACAATTTGATCGCCAGCGCAGTGCTCACACCGCCGATGGCAATCAAAACCAGCGCTGCCGCGATTTGCTTCATTACGACGAGGCGGCTTGACGGAGCAATTAGTTTGCAGGCGCTGCTTGCGGGATATCGTTCCGCCAAATGGTTGGCGTCGTCCGTCAATTGCTCGGCGACAACGGAAAGATCGTCCGGTAAATTCAAAGCGGCGTCTTCCGACTCGGTCATTGAACTGGTATCAGCTTGCATATGTGGCGTCTCCATTTAACTGCTTCGGCGTAGGGCTCATGACGTCGCCTTCCGCTTGCATCAATTGTCGAAGTGCTGCCAGGCCGTGAAAGATGCGCGACTTCACCGTACCCAGCGGACACTCGAGCACATTGGCAATTTCCTGGTACGGCAGTTGTTCGCTGAATCGCAGCACGAGGACGTACCGCTGATTCTCAGGAAGTTCCGCGACACGACTCCACAAACTTCGCTTCCATTCTTTGACCTCGATGGGGGCTTCCGCCGCCGGCGCTGTTCGCTCCTCGGCATTTTCGTTGGCCCACAGCACGCGGAGTTTGTGACGGCGCACTCCAGCACGTCGCCGCTGCTGTCGCTCCAGATTAAGCAGAATTCCGTATAACCAGGTGTCGATGCTGCTTTGGCCGCGAAAACTTTTGGCATGCCGTGAAAGCACCAGGAATGTTTCTTGCGTCAGATCGTCGGCGTCCCAAGGATTACCGGTCATCACCAGGGCCGCCCGATGAATTGCGCAAAACAACGATCGGCAATTTCGCGAAGATCCGTGTCAGCCATGCTCGGCGGAGTCGGGTGAATGGTTGGCGGCGCTGTCAAGGCAGATGCCATTTTATCCGTCGTTGGATCGCTGAGCCAATCTGGATGAGAGCACTGTGACCTTTCAAAAGAGTTGGTGATGCGAGGCGGTGGAAAAGTTCAATGCTCATTTCATCATTCATTTAACTCGCAGGCTTGCAGTTAAGAGCGGAATCGCACCCTTTCTAGGTTAAATGTGAGGACTCCAAACCATTGCCGCCGCACAGTTTAAGGCCGTTCTACTTTCTTCGCTTTTGTGCTACGTTGAACAAACGAATGCGTAATGTCGGGCTATGATTGCTTGGTGGCAAGCGTGATTTAGCGATGATGGAATTCCAGCAGAACCGCCCCATGAAAATTGTGATGGCCACTAGCGAAGCGGTTCCCTTCGCCAAAACCGGCGGGCTGGCCGACGTGTGCGGCGCGCTGCCGCTCGAGCTGGCAAAGCTCGGCCATCAAGTGACTCTTCTCATGCCGGCGTATCGTTCGATTCATCGAGCGGCTCAAAACATTGAGCGAACCGGAATCCAGCTCAACATTCCCATCGGACGAAAGAACGTGGTCGGCGATTTGTTGCTCGGCCATTTTCCCGGCAGCGATGTGCCGGTCTACTTCGTAAGCCAGCCGAACTATTTCGATCGCGACGACCTGTATCAGAGCGGCGGAAAAGATTATCCCGACAACTGCGAGCGCTTCGTATTTTTCAGCCGGGCGGTGCTGGAAGCGGTGCGGCTGTTGGATATCGAAGTCGACATTCTGCATGTCAATGATTGGCAAACCGGACTGGTGCCGGCGTATCTCAAAATTGAATATCGCAGTGTGCCGCGGCTCGAACGAGCGGCATCGCTAATCACGGTGCACAATCTCGCCTATCAGGGAGTGTTTTGGCACTGGGATATGCTGCTTACGGGTTTGGATTGGAAATACTTCAACTGGCAACAGATGGAGTTTTTCGGACAACTGAACCTGTTGAAGACCGGTCTCGTGTTCGCCGATGCCATCAACACCGTGAGCCCGCGGTATGCCGAGGAAATTCAAGTGCCGCCGCTCGGCGCCGGGCTGGAAGGCGTGCTGCAGCAGCGACGCAGCGTGCTGTCGGGCATCACGAACGGCGTCGATTATTCCGTCTGGAATCCGGCGGTTGACGCGCAAATTCCCGCACAATACGAGGCCTGGAATTTCCGCGGAGGCAAACTGAAGTGCCGGGCAGCGCTTCAGCAAGAATTTGGTTTGCCGCGCGATTCCGGCAATGCTCCGGTCGTTGCGTTCATCGGCCGTCTAACAGAGCAAAAGGGCATCGACCTGATCACCACCCTCATTCAGGAATGGGTGCAATCGTCGAACGTGCAGTGGGTGATCCTCGGAACTGGCGATCCCAAGTATCAAGATCAATTGCAAACATTGGCCCAGCGTCATCCGCAAAAGGTGGCGGTGAAATTTGAATTCTCGGAGCGCCTGCGCACCACATCGAGGCTGGCGCCGATATTTTTCTGATGCCAAGCCGATTCGAGCCTTGCGGACTCAGTCAGCTGTACAGTCTGAAATACGGCACAGTACCAGTCGTTCGTGCCACGGGTGGTCTGGCCGACACGGTGACAAACACTACCGATGAATCGCTGGCCGCCGGCACCGCCACGGGCTTCAGCTTCCACGACTATAGCGCTTTTGCACTCAGCGAAACTTTGCGGCGCGCCGTAAATTTGTTCAGCCGCCGCGATGTTTGGGATCGCATCGTCGACGCCGGAATGAAACAGGATTGGTCGTGGAGCCGCAGCGCGCGGGAATACACCGCGCTTTATGAACGCACTTTGGCGCGAGTCCGAAGCGGCGAACGTGCAGCATTGTCAGGTTAAGTGCCGATCCTGTCGCACTTGAATCTTGTTTGTCTTAAGCGCGGGCCGTACAATGCCGGCGCAATTGGTATCCAGACTCCAGGAAGCATGTGACCATGGCCAGGAAGGTGATTTTGGACGTCGACCCGGGCATCGACGATGCCGTGGCCATGACGCTTGCTCTGTTCGACCCGGCACTGGAAGTCGTCGCCGTCACCGCCACGGGCGGCAATGTTTCGCCGACCCAGGCCACGCGAAACGTTCAAACCATCATCGAACAACTGGATCCGCCGCGCTGGCCGCGTGTCGGCGCTGCGCCGGAAGACAACCCGATTCCCACCGACGGCAAGCAGTTGCATGGTAATAACGGGCTGGGGAATGTCGATTTTCCGTTCGCCGAGCTGGCGAACATTCATCCTTCGGAAAAGGTGCTCTGCGACGAAGTACGGGCAGCGCCGGAAGAAATTACGGTCATTTGCATGGGGCCGCTGTCGAATATCGCGCGGGCCATCCAGCGCGATCCGGAGTTTTGCACGCTGGTGAATCGACTAGTGATCATGGGCGGCGCGTTCACCGCGCCCAGCCGGGTGAGCCCTGTGGCCGATTTCAATTTTTATTGCGATCCTTTGTCGGCGCGAAAGGTGATTAAATCGCCCGCGACGAAAACCTTGGTTCCGCTAGATATTTCCTGCGAGCTGACGTTCAACTTCGACTTTTTAGAGCAGCTTCCGCCGGAAACGACTCGCGCCGGCAAGTTTGTACGTGCCATTTTGCCGTACGCGTTTCGTGCGCAGCGGCAAGTGCTGGCGCAGGAGCACATTAACTTGAACGATGTCACAGCGCTCGTCGCGGTGAGCAATCCTGAGCTGTTCGAAATCGACATGATGGCGGGCGACGTGGAAACGGAAGGCGAACTAACAAACGGCATGCTCGTCTTCGATCGCCGGCCGGCCAGTATTCGCCAGTGGCGCACCAACGTGGAAGTGGTGCTGAAGGCCGATGTGAACGGCATTCGCGATTGTGTTCTCCGCGGCCTCGACCGCGCCGGTAAAGCGGGCTGATACACGCCACACATTTCCTCAGCCTTCGTTTGCAAATTGAGTTGCCGAAGCATCCTCGCTTTTCAATGACAACCCACCACTCACCGCTCACCTCTGAACTATCCCCTGCCGCACTCGGCTACCAAATGGCTGCGGAATGGGAACCGCACGCTGCCACCTGGCTGGCGTGGCCGCACAAGTTGGAAAGCTGGCCAGGAAAATTCGAGCCCATTCCGCCACTCTACGCGAAGCTGATTGCAACTCTGGCCCGATTCGAAACCGTGAATGTGCTGGCCGGCGGAGAACCGGTGATGGTGCAAGCGAAATCGCTGGTCGGCCATCTGGCAAATGTGAAACTGCACAACATCCCGACCAATGACGCTTGGACGCGCGATCACGGTCCCACGTTTTTGTTCGGCCCGCCAGGTTCGCCGGCGGCACTAGTGGATTGGGGCTACAACGCCTGGGGTGGAAAATATCCGCCGTTCGATTTGGACGACGCTGTGCCGCGCCGCATCGCCGAATTGACCAGCCGCCGAAGGTTCACGCCCGGCATCATCCTCGAAGGCGGCGCGATCGATTCCAATGGCGCGGGCACAATTCTCACGACGGAGCAGTGCCTACTGAACGCAAACCGCAATCCGCAACTCAGTCGCGCCGACATGGAACGATACCTCGCCGATTATCTTGGCGCGAAGAAAGTCCTGTGGCTGGGCGAAGGCATCGAAGGGGACGATACCGACGGACACATCGATGAGCTGGCCCGCTTCGTCGGGCCGCGAACCGTCGTTGCCGCGATGGAAGACGATTCCGCCGATATGAACTACAGGCCGCTGCGCGAAAACTTCGAGCGCCTGAGACGGATGACCGACCAAGTCGATCGCCCGTTGGAAGTGGTCGCGCTGCCGATGCCACGGCCAATTTATCATGAGAACCAGCGACTGCCAGCGAGCTATTGCAACTTTTACATCGCCAATGGCGTCACCATCGTACCGCAGTTCGACGATCCCTCCGACGCCAAGGTGCTGGAAATTCTCGGCCGTCTGTTGCCGGGTCGGGAAATCATAGGGCTTCCCGCCCGCGATTTAGCTTGGGGCCTCGGCGCATTTCACTGCATCACACAGCAGGAACCGGCAACGTGAATTCGTCGGATCGCGCTCATCATGATTACCGATTCCGATGTCGCTGATTCACCCGCCGACGCCTTTGACAATCCGCCATTTGATGCCGATGCGCGCTCGCGTTTCACGATCGCCGTACTTCTGGCACTGGCCTCGCCGTTTCTAGTCGATGCGCTGGCCTTCGCAATCTCAAAAGTGATGCGCGGCGAGTCACTCGTGGTGTCAATTTTGTTCGGCCTCGTCGTCGCCAAATTTGGTCTTTTGGCGATGTGGCTCGCCTGGGGCGGCTCGCGGGCATTTTGGCGCATGCTTGTGGTGATGATGAGCCTGTTTCTCACGAGTCTTGCTGCGCCTGTGGACCGGAATAATACGCAGCTATTTGTTATTCTGTTTCTGATTAACGGGGTTTGCGCGCTCGTGATCGCACTTCCACGGCTGTTGGATGTTCGCTGGATTGTAACCAGCGATTGGCGCAGCCTCGCCAAGCCGGACACCGGACGACGATATCAATTCTCGATAATCGACATCCTCGTTTGGACCACCAT
Source organism: Pirellulales bacterium (assembly GCA_963773875.1). Taxonomy (GTDB): domain Bacteria; phylum Planctomycetota; class Planctomycetia; order Pirellulales; family JADZDJ01; genus CAVTYH01. The sequence continues at coordinate 94,813 of CAVZCV010000019.1, read as the reverse complement.
GGCCGCCGTGCTAGCAGGTCTGATTCAGTGGATTGGCTTTCCCGCCGGCGTCGATTTGCTTGGGCTGTTGGTCGTATTGATCGCGCCTACCGTGCTCGGCGCGGCGGTCTTGGTTGCCATGTGGGCAGAACTGGGCGCGATCGAAAACATTGGCGGTCGAATTGGGGCCGCGTATCTTTTCGCCATCTTACTGGCGCTCGTCACCGGAATGCTTTGGCGAGCGCCCGGCGAAGCAGTCGCATACATTCTGCTCTTTTTTTTATCTGGAATGTCTGGGCTGTTGACCGTGCTTTACGTCTTGCGGTGCGCCGGCCATCGTTGGGTGGGCAAGAAGCGGTTGCTCGTGCCGTCCGATTGATGTTTGCAAGTCACGTCGCGACATCGGAGCATGCTACTCAACTACTCAATGACGACGTTGTCCGCCGCCATGCACAGAGCAGACAAATAAATAGCGCGATGACCGCTAAAACCAACGTCTCGGGCTCCGGCACCGCAACGGGCGATCTGGGCGGAGTGGAATTCGCCGAGGCGTAAACGCCATAAAAGCCGCCGTTGGTCAAAGTTTGCACAATGTTGCCCGTCACAAAATCGCGGCCGCTGATTCCGAAATTCGACTCCACCCAGTTCACACCGCTCGCGCTATAAGTGCCGAGGAAGTAATCCCAAAATCGGCCGTCGACGCTGAAGTCGGGCTGATCGGTATTCGGCGAATCAGTCAGTCGGCTGATGAACAAATTTGGCTGCGCCGCGGTGCCGAAATTATTGAAAGTGGCGTCGAGCGAGCCTGCCGCATCGATCAATTGCAGTGCCTTATCCGCGGTTTGCGTTCCGTCCCAATGAAAACCAAACCCATGCACTCCGCCGCCATTGCCGCCGAAATCGACGACAAAGTAAGCCGTGTTCGCGCCCGTGCCGGCGAAGTATTCCGCGTCGAAATATCCGCCCGGTAGCGGATGATCGAGCACCGGCGTGGCCAGTGCAGGGCGAATTGCCAACAAGGCGACACACGCAAACGGAATGCAAAGTCGTCGATTCATGGTTCTCTCCTGCTGTCAGTACGTGCCGTCTGAAATAATTTCATGTCCGTCGCGCGTACACAGCGCGAACAAAACGTTGGTGTCGATCCCCTCCGACAAAAAATGCACCGCCGCGTCGCAAAACACGGTATTCGCGCCGCCGCGATGATCGCTCCACAGTTCGTTGTTTTGCGTCCGGTTGATCGGCCCGGTCACATCGAAGATGTTCTGGCCATTGGCCCATGTGCCATTCTGCGGGTTCGCGCCGCCTCGCCCGCTGTCTTCTCCCACGATAATCGTTTGCGAAAGTCCGTCGCGGATTTGCATGGCGGTGATCGCCCGTTCGTAAATCATGGCGCCGTTTTGAAACGACAACGATGTCAGGCCGACGCCGAACATGCCGCCGTAATCGATGTATGCCAGGTCATCGCCAGGATCCCACGCGCCGTTGCCGTTCACGTCGCCGGTCGTTGGCCCGTTACGATCCGGCTGTGTTGCGGTTGAAGGGCAGAGATATACGGGCATCACCGTTCGTACGGCTTCGTGATTCACTGCCGCGTTATATGGCGCACGATCGTCGAACAATTCACGGATCGAAGTCTGTTCCAAATTCGGCAGCAGGTACACCGACCATGCAATCTGCCGCCGCGGATGCGTAAGGTGCAGGCTTGTATCGCACTCCAGGCAGCCCACCGGGAACGTGTGCTTCGACTCGAGGTATTGATTCAGCGCCAAGCCAATTTGCTTCAGATTGTTCTGACATGCCGTTCGCCGCCCGGCTTCGCGTGCTCCTTGGACCGCCGGCAGCAGCAGCGCCAGCAAAACGCCAATAATGGCAATGACCGCGAGGAGTTCGACGAGCGTGAAGGCGGTGCACGGTACGCGGTAGGCAGGCAGCAGGCGGCAAATAGCCCGACCGTGTCGGTCGGGGCGATCCAAAATCGCCGCGGGCTGGCGAGAACAAATCCAATGCTGTGAAATCGATCGGTACATCGAACAAGTGGCAACGTGGCGCGCGACCGACGACGGAACGAAGTGCGATACGCAAGGTTCAGCGCATCGTCAAATGTTCCACGTCACGCACAACCCAGCCGCAATTCCTTGTCAAATAGCATCGTGAGCCCGTGCCGTCCCTCGCAGCACCTTGGGCACAAACCGCATTGGTAGGTCTTCTGACTTCCGAGCTGGCACGCCGCTATCGCCTTCTCGTGATTCGCGGGCCGAAAAACTCGGCGGGCGATCACAATGGCATCAAAAAAAGCGACGTGCGTTTCCGCTCGGTTACAGCGGCGGGGCCGTCCCGGAATTGCACCGGAGTTCCCTGTTTGTCGGCCAGAACAAGACGCTTCCAGCCAACCACCAACACACGTAAATGGGAATCTAGCGGTGGAAAATGCGATTGTCAACTAGCCGAGAAAATCGCATTTGAATGCGAGATGAACAGAGCAAACTCAATTCACCACATTCCGCAGTGGTTGCCCTAGTAGCGCCCGCCGGGCGGCTTCGGCGCCTTTGGTGCGCATGTCGGTGAAACCTTGCTCGGTGTAGAAAGCCGAGTGTGGATTGATGAGCAGACGGTGGTGCGCGGGATGGGAAGGATTGCGCCAAGCCAGCACCAGCGGATCGTTATCGCACGGCGGTTCTTTCGGAATCACATCGAGCGCGGCGCCGGCCAATTGGCCGCTGGCAATAGCTTCCGGAATCGACGCGGTGTCGACAATCGCCCCACGAGCGGTGTTCACCAAAAACGCCCCGCGGGGAAGCAACGCCAGCGTACGGGCGTTGATCATATTGCGAGTTTCCTCGGTCAGCGGGCAGTGCAAACTCAGTATGTGCGCCTGACGCAGCAGATCGTCCATCGACTCGACGCGGCGGATGCCTAGCGACTTATCGCGGCCATCAGGCAAGTACGGGTCGTAAAACACCACGTCCATTCCAAAGGCCTTCGCACGCAGTGCCGTGGCGGTGCCAATGCGCCCGAGGCCGACAATCGCAAATACACGATCGCGCAGCCGATGGAGTGGCGCGATGGAAGTGTAATGCCACTCGCCGTGACCGGCCCGCAATTGGGAATTCTGCGGAGCGATGCCGCGAGCCACGCACAAAACCATGCCCAGGGCGCTGTCGGCAACGTCTTCTGTGCCATAATCCGGAATATTGACAACCGGAATGCCGCGGCTGCGCGCGAACTGGCAATCGACGTTATCGAAGCCCACGCCGCAGCGCACAATCACTTTGCAATTCTGGAGGCGCTCGATGGTCAGCCGGCTTATGCTGAAACTGTGAAACATCAACACCGCGTCCGCGTTTTCGACCTTGCCAACAAGTTCTTCCTCGCTCGTGGCGCCCAGCGCCGCAATGTCGGCGATATCGCCCAGATACTTCTTTTCCGGGTCCAGAGAACCGTTGACGAAATCGGTAATGACAACCCGGTAACGAGGCATGTGTGCGTATGAAGACAACCGTGATCCGTGAAAACTAGCCGCCAGATTGTAAGGCTTGGCCCGAAGAGTGATGATGCACTGTAGCGGGATTCACTGCAAGAACCGGTGGGTGCAAAATAAAACGAGACTCGGGAAAATCCCGAGTCTCGCTGAATGTTTTTATGAAATTTTATCGAAACGTTTTGCTGGACACAAATTGTTTTTGGAATTCGCAGTCATCCTAGCGGAACAGATTGCGAATCGGCTGACCCGGCACGCGATAGCGGTAGTAGCCCGGATAATACGCATTGACAACCGCCGGCGAATAGACGGCCGCCGGTGCATAGTACGCAGTGGTTGGTGCGTAATAGGCTGTGGTCGGCGCGTAATACGCAGTCGTTGGTGCGTAGTACGCAGTGGTCGGAGCGTAATACGCAGTCGTTGGTTCGTAGTAAGCGGTGACCGGCGTTGGTGCGTAGTAAGTGGTCACGGGTTCAACAACGGCCGTTGGAGCGTAATACGCAACGGTCGATGTCGGATAGTACGAGGTAACCGTCGACGGCATCGGCGAGCCTGTGACGACGGACGCCGTTGTGCTTGGCACCACTGCAGGTGCATAGTAAGCGGTCGTGACCGGCGCGGCGACTGCAGCGCCGCAGCACTGTGCTTGCGCCTGCTGCTACAAACATGACGATTGCCACTGCCGCCAGAGCCTGAATAATGCGTTTCATCGTGCACCTCCAATTTGCTGCGTCAAAATTCGAGTGAGTTAAAAGTGAGTTAAAGAAGAAAAGGGGTAGTGCGTTCCATTCTACCTAGGCAACTATGTCACTGAAACTCTCTGGAAGCAAATTTAATTGCACTTCGCGTGCCAGCAGCACAGGTTGTGGCAAGCCGACGTTGCCTTTTCGCAACAGGCAATAGAGGTGGGTTGCGCTGACTCAGCCGGTTGCGTAATCGTTGCTGGCGAGGCGAACATGCGATCACTGCCAGTGTTGAATTTTCGCAATGCCCCGCGGCGAGAAAACACTGGCGACCTGGATGGCTTTGCTTCGCCGGCCAAGGGGCGATGCTATCGAAGATTCCCGCGGCTTTTCGCGAGAAGAAAAAGAGCAGGCCAGTTAGCCATTGGCCAGTCCGAAGCGGCGGCTGAAACGTACCGCACGGTGCTTGGCGTACCACTGACGTTTGGCGGCGTTTTCTGAAAAGCGGCGATTTCGGGTTCCATCTGGCATGATCCACGCTCCTTTCTACTCATGTGGAGCGTAAGGTCGCCGGCTTTGTTACAACCTCATTTGTCTAGGTTTGCGATTCCTTTCCAAAACTGAGACTTCGGCGGCAAAACTGCCAGATTTAGAGAAAATCGCCCTTTCTCCGTTCCATTTAGCCGATCCTCGCTAGGCCTCGCCTTGGAACGGGCCAGATCCCCGCCCACCACCGCGGTTTGGCGCTATTTACCCCGTTTCCTACAATGGCCGCGCTTTGCGCGTGAGTTTCAACCCGCAGTCGAATCGAGCTCGCCGAGTGCCTTTTCGACAGTTACGTTTACCCGTTGAGGACGAAACGATGTCTCTGGGAAGCAAGCTGGAAACGTTCGAGCCAGCGAAGAAAGTTGGCTCGTTCTTGGACGAGTTCAAAAGCTTCGCCTTTAAAGGCAACGTGGTCGATTTGGCCCTCGGCGTTATCATCGGAGCCGCGTTCGGGGCGATTATCAAATCGCTGGTCGATAACATCATCATGCCGCTCATCTCCGTCGTGCTGCCCGGAGAGCATGGCTACGTCGGCTGGCAGTTTCAACTGAACGGCGTGACGATCCCCTTCGGTAAGTTCTTGGGCGAGGTCGTCAACTTCCTGATCGTGGCCTTCGTGCTGTTCATCTTCATCAAGAAATTCCTCGCCTGGCTGATGCGGGCCAAAAAAGAAGAAGCCGCCGCGCCGCCGATGACCAAAGATCAATTGCTGCTGACAGAAATTCGCGATCTGCTGAAACAAAACGCGCCGAAAGCCAGCGCGTGATGCACCGAGATTTGGAGAGGCCGGCGAATCACACCGGCGACTTCGCAAACAGCTCCCGCACCGGTTCGCCTTTGCCGTCTTGCGTCACGTAGAACGGACGCTTTTCGATCTCGAGCGCCGTGCGCGGCGAAATGCCCAGCGCCGCCAGCATCGTGGAGTGCAAATTTGAAACGGAAATTTCTTTCGCTTTATCGGTCACCAGGCACGGCCGTTCGTCGGCAGTTTCGCCGTATAGGAATCCGCGTTTGATTCCGCCGCCCCACATCACGACACTGCTGGAGCCGGTGAAGTGGCGGTGCAGCCCGTAATGAATCGGCTGCTTCAATATATCGGTCTTCGCGCGCGATTGATCTTTCGCGCTGCTGCCCGGCACGCCTTCAATCATCATGTCGCGGCTGAATTCGCTAGCCAGCACCACGAGCGTGCGATCCAACAGGCCGCGTTCTTCGAGGTCCAAAATAAGCTGCGCCACCGGCTGATCGATTTCCTTGTGCATCCGCTCGGTTGTGGCGTGGCCATTCTCGTGCGTGTCCCAGTTCAAAAACGGAATGTACTCGGTCGTCACTTCAATGAACCTCGCGCCGGCCTCTGTCAATCGCCGAGCCAACAGGCAACCCTGACCAAATCGGCCCGTGTTGTATTTTTCGTAACTCTCCTTCGGCTCCAGCGTCAGATCAAACGCTTTCGCGTCGGGCGAGCTGAGCAACCGATGCGCATTCTCCATCGAGCGCAACATCGATTCCTGCTGGTACGCGCTACCATACTCGCTCAGCGGACTTTGCTGTACCAGCTCTTTATAACGCCGATATCGAGCTTCGAACCGCTCCGGCGTCATCCCCTTCGGCGGACGCACGGCATCGATGGCCTGCTCCGGAAACGGCAACGCGAACGGGCCAAATTCCGTGCCCAGGAAGCCTGCGGTGTGAAAAGCTTTGAGCTCTTCTTTCTCGCCGTTGTTGTCGAGCTGCTGGCCGATATCGATGAACGCTGGGATCGCCGGATTCTTTGGCCCCAGCAGTTTGGCGATCCACGCCCCGATGTGCGGCGCCGCCACGGTCTGCGGCGGCACGTAGCCGGTGTGCCAATGAAATTGATGTCGCGAATGCAAAATGTGCCCCAGATCCGGCAGCACGTGGGAACGAATGAGCGTTGCCCGGTCCATCACCTTGGCAATGTTCTCGAGCCCTTCGCAAATTTTGATGTTATCAACCGCCGTGTCGATCGCCGGAAACGTGCTCATCACTTTTTCGACCGGCAGGCCGACTTCAAACGGCGCATAGTGTTTGGGATCGAACGTCTCCGGCGCCGCCATGCCGCCGGCCATCCAGAGCAAGATGAGCGTATCGGCCGTGGCTTTCGGCGCATTGATCGACGGCGCTGCTTCGTCTTTGCTCGCCGCGTTTTCGCCAGCCCAAATGCGCGGCGATCCTGCGGCGAGCGCTGACATCGTCGCAACCGATGCGGTCTTCAAAAAATCGCGGCGTGTATAGATCGTGCTCATCATTTCATTCCGTTGAGTCGTCACTTCACCAATTGAAACTCCGGAAGCATCACTAAACACCAAATGAAATCGGCCAGGCCATCTTCGGTCGCCGGATCGCCGATGGTTTCTTTCGCGGTCGCCAGTTCCGTGGCCGTCGGTTTGCGGCAGAGCGTAGTCTCGTAAAACACGTTGATCGTTTCATCGGCCGATTGATCGGGATGATCGTTCCGCCAATTCGCGGCGCCTTTGGCTACCAGGTCCGACATCGTGGGCCCATTCGTCAGATCGAGCGCCTGCAGTGTGCTCAAATCCTCCGGCCGCGTGGTCACTACTTGCTCGCGGTTAGGCCGGCCCAGGCTGCGCATCAAAAGATCCGATTTGAGCAAGGCTGCGCCAACTGGTTCGTCGCCGCGCGAAATGAGCGACCAGGGAAACTGCTTCGCATCCGATGCTTTCTTCGGCCGCGACGGCGTTGTGCCGGTGATTCGCCACAAGGCATCCAGAAATTGCTCGGCCGTCATGCGGTGCGCGATCGGACCGCGGAATGCCGCCGCATCGGCATCGGTTTCTTTTGCCGGCTCAACGCATTTGGCTTGATAGATCTGCGACGTAGCAATCAATCGCAGCAGTTTGCGCACGTCGTACCCGCTGTCGACAAACTCGCAGGCCAGGTAATCAAGCAGTTCTGCACTCCACGGCGGGCCATCCATCGCATCGACCGGATGCACAATGCCGCGACCCAATAGGCGATGCCACACCCGATTCACCAGCGTGCGCGGCAACCGGCCATCGCGCGGGTCGGTAATCAAATCGGCCAGTTGCTTGAGCCGCTCCCCGCGCGACAAGCTGGCGTCGATCGACCCCAGATCGGCGAAGATGAACGCCGGCGACGCCTTCTTGCCGGTCGGCACGTCGCAACGGAACATTTCTAGTTCGTGATCGGCCGTCACCGCCGCCAGGCCCCAGGAATCGCTTAGCTTCCAATCGTCGATGAAACTATCGTGGCACGAGGCGCACTTCAAATTGACTCCCAAAAATACCTGGCCCACATTTTGCGCGAACTGCAATTCCACCGACTGCGCCGCATTCACATTGCCGCGCCACTTGATGCCCTTAATAAAACCTTCCGACCGCTTGGTCGGCGCAATCAGTTCGTGCACGAATTCGTTGTAGGGTTTGTTCTTCACGAGCGAATCGTACAGCCACTCGCTGATCTGCGTGCGGCCACCGTCGATGTAGCCAGTGCCGGCGTAGTCGTTGCGCAGCAAATCGTTCCAGAACGTCATCCAGTGATCGGCATAACCCACGTCGTTTGCCAGAAGCTCATCGACCAGCCGCTCTCGCTTGTCGGCAGAGTTATCGTCCTGAAAACAGGCAAGCTGCTCCGGCGTCGGCAAGAGACCCACAAGATCGAGATAAACTCGCCGGGCAAACGTGGCATCGTCCACGGGCGGCGGAAACGCGACGCCGTGTTGCGTGAGGTAAGCCGCGACAAAGCGATCGACCGGCTGCTCGCGCCCTTCCACCGCCGGCGGCAATTCCGGACGTTTGAGCGCCAGCGCTGAACTTTCATCCGCCCAAACCGGGGCACAAAATGCCATTACGAGCGCAGCACAAAAAACAGATCGCATGACACACCATAGAATTTCCCCCTGGTCCTCTTTCCGCAAGCCGGCTCCCATTATGCCATGAACGCTGCCGCTGTGCAGCATGCATCCGCATTAGCCCCCGGCCAATGGCCGAGGGCTGACGACGCAGCGCTCTGACACGGTTGCAAATCGTTCCCCATCACGCCGATTCAAAGCGCGCCACGAAGTGGAGGGCGGATTCCCCCGGCCACTGGCCGGGGGCTAAAGTGTGGAAAAAGTCGCCGACATTCACGCCGTCACCACAATCTTGCCGATCTGCTGATTCGATTCCAAATAGCGGTGCGCTGCCACGATCTCGTCCAGGCGGAATGTTTTTGCGATCACCGGTTTAAATTTGCCGGAGGCCAGGCCGCCCGTGACAAACTCTTTGCCGCGCGCCAGTCGCGCGGGATCGCCGGCGATTTCGAAGAGCACATAGCCGCGAATCGTCAGCATTTTGCTCAGCACCTCAAACAGCGGCAACGGAGTTGGCTCAGTGCTTAGTGCGCCGTACAAAAACAAAATGCCGTGCTCGGCCATCGCAGCCGTCAGTTTCGCAATCGTCGGACCGCCGACGGGGTCGAACACCACCCGCGCGCCTTTGCCGCCAGTCAAGCGCCCAACTTCCGCGACCAAATCTTGCTCTTCGGTGGCAATTACGTGTTTGGCGCCGAGTTTCAACAGCGCATTGCGCTTGTCGTGCTTACGCGTCAGCGCAATCGGAGTGGCGCCCACCATGTTGGCAATTTGAATCGCCGCAATGCCCACGCTGCTGGATGCCGCCGGGATTAAGAGCGTTTCGCCGTCGCGCAATTTCGCGATATCGATCAGCGCACCGTAGGCCGTTAAATACTGCATCCAAATGGCCGCGGCTTCCTCCCACGACAAATTGGACGGATGCTTGGCGACGGCCGCAGCCGGCACAGTCGCCACGTCGCCATACACCCCGTACTGATTCTGCGAAAACATCGGAATGGTGCTCACGGCATCGCCGGGTTTGATGCCTACCACGCCGGGTCCAACTGCTTCGACCACGCCGGCCGCCTCGTAGCCCAGCCGCGCCGGGAATTTAGGATCTTCCAGATACTGGCCCACTCGAAACATGGCCTCCGCCCGATTCAGCCCCAGCGCCTTCACAGAAATGCGCACTTCGCCGGGCCCAGGCTGCGGCACTTCGACGTTCTCGATCTTCAAAACTTCCGGGCCGCCTGTTTGGTGAAATCGCACGATGCGTGGCATAAAAGACCTCCTCAGTTCACAAAATAATTCGGTCAACGCAGCGGACCGATCCATTCACCAAGCATTATAGGGGCCAGCGGAAAACAAACTTGGCAAGCGCTTAACGTCCTTATGCCCGTTCAGCTTGCGCAGATTTGTGCAAGCGCATTGCAATGCCGCATGGAAATTGCAGCGGGCGAAAATCTCGTCAAAACCAGCAATTTGAACTTACTGAAGACATCGCTTCCTGATCCTCGCCCTCAAATCGACGACTAACAATCTGTGTTTTGAGGGCTTATACTTCGGGCGCACTTTTCAAGATCGCGCCTCACGAGATTCCGCGCGAATACGCGGCAGTCTCTTTTCTTTTCTCTTTCGACAAGGAGTGGCGCATGAATATTCTGGCGCTCATCATTCAGCTTGTCAGCGGCGCAGCGGGGGGAAACATCGTTGGTCAAATGATCAAAAAACTTGATCTCGGGGTCCTCGGCAATTCGATTGCCGGCATTCTTGGCGGTGGCATTGGCGGACAGTTGCTAAGCCTGATTACCGGTGCTGCCGCCCAGGGAGGCTCGCTCGATTTGGAAAGCATCTTGAAGAGTGTCGCCTCAGGCGGCATCGGCGGCGGAGTGCTGATGGCAATCGTCGGCGCGATTAAATCTGCCATGGGCAAAGGCAAGCCGTCCTAGTCAGCCGAAACCCATTCCGTCCGAATGAGTAAGAAAGAGTGTCAGAAAGTCAGGAACCGATTCTGACTCAAGGGTGGATTTGGTTCCTGACGTTGTTTGTCTTCCTCTGGAGTCAGAGGGGATCCCAACGAGCAGTGCAAACGGCGACATTTGTTGCGTCCGCGCCGTTTTGGTAGATCATTGCCTAACTTCTCAGGAGTAGCTTATCCAATTTCCAAAAACCGCTCGCTTGGCGCGCTCGGTCTGCGCGCCGACTCTTCGATTATCTGACGCTGTCTCGCAGGCAAAGCCCTTCGCTGTGGCATGATTCAATCAAATTCTGGAGCACCTCGTGAATAAGCCAGCTGCTTGCGCGCTGCGGCTGAACTGCGTGGCCGTCGAGCTCCACCATGACGTTGGCGCTTGCAGCACAAATGGCATATGGGCCGTGCATCTCGATTCTTTGACCGATCCGTGCGATGCTTTTGAGTTATGATTTTCCAATTACGGATCTAAAAGACTTAAGGGTGGAGAATGTCGATACGTTTTGTGATTCTTTTTTGGCCCGTGCTGGTCGTAATTGCACCATTATTTGCTGGCTGCGCAGAGATGTCGGAGAAGAAAACTGAAACGTTTCATCAGAAATTCGGCTGGAAAGCCGAAGACTATTTCGACGATTCCCAGGTCATACGCGCTTTGCCATGCCACTGAGGCCAATGACCTGAAGGAAATCGATCGCCTGATTGCCGCGGGAGCAAACGTCAACGCCAAAGGGAAGGACAACATGACACCGCTCTTATGGGCGTTCCCCGACAATAAGCCGGAACGCTTTACAAAACTACTGGAACACGGGGCGGACCCAAACATCGTTATCAAGAGTGACCTGAACACGCATGGCGGTTTTCACGCGGGCGACTCAGTCACCCACATGGCGTGCAGGACGGAGTTCCCCGGGTACTTTGAGGCCGTGTTCGCTCATGGTGGTGATCCAAATCTTACAAAGAACGGAGCCATCACAGGCGACACGCCGTTGTTTTCCGTAATTACGGGGCTTGCGCCCGATAAGAACCCGAAAGTGAGATTGCTGATCGACAAAGGAGCCGATCTGAACCATATGAATGGAGAATGGCTAACTCCCGTAATGGACGCGGCAAGCTGGAATGGACAATTCGACATCGCGCTACTGTTGTTGGAAGCAGGTGCAAATTACAAGATCTATATGCCAAAGAGCAACAGAAAGTTAGTGCATCTTGTGGCAATGCAGGATGACGATCGCAGGCCAACATGGACGCCACAGCAATCGGCCGATTATCAGAAATTGGTCAAATGGCTCGAAGATCACGGAGAGTCAATTCAGAAAGCCAAAGCAGACATTAAGCGATGGCAATCGTACAACACGACTACCCCCGAGGAGTACCGTCGCAAAATGGATGCCGAAATCGCCGAACGTGAAGCCCGGGAAGCACACGAGAAGGCTGCTGCCAAAGGTGAGCAAAAGAAGTAACATTCCGCGATGCGTTACTCGTGGCTTTTCTTGATTGCTGCTTTGGTTTAGCTGACGTTTGGTGGCTGTGGGTCGACGGTCCAAGGTCCAGGCTCGACGTTTCATCAGAAATTCGGTTCGTAAGGCCGAGGACTATTTTGACGATGCACAGGTCGTTGCGATGTGGTCACGAGCGAGTTTGGAACGCACGGAGCCATCCGGGCTGGTGATTCAGTCACGCATCTGGCACGCGGCACTCAGGCCGAGAAGCCGATGTACTGCATGGGTTGCTCCTTTTGTGGAAACCAAGTGACGCAACAACATCACCGGTTTACCACGCTTTCAAGGACAACCCATACGCCGCGCGACCTCCGTTTTCATAGCTTCACCCTACCGGCATTTTCCTACCACGACGGCACAACGGGCACGACGAAAGACAGGCAAGCACGCGGATCTGGAGACCCGGAGGGTCGGCAGGAAATAGGCCTGACCGTCAGGTCGGGCGCCAGTGGGCGTGAAAACGGCTCCAGATCCGGCGGACCGGCACATGATCAGGCCGAGCAACAGTTAGGCTGAGCAGAAGCGCACATTTGTACCGGTCCTCAAGACCCGCGGACGTCTTTTCGCGATGTGCGGCCCGGCCTTCACGGACCAGGCTATTCCCTGGCGGGCCTCCGGCCCTGGGATTGTCGCGGAAAGTATTTTTCCGAGTGGCTCAAAAAACCTATTGACTTCGCATCACATGTTCACTATTATACGGATTGGAGCTAAATAGCCCCAGGTTCGCTAAGCCGGGAGCGCCCAACGGGGCAACCTAGGTCAGGGATAAAGGAATTCCACAATCACAGTCACGCCCCAACGGGGCAGAATAAATGGGTGGTTTGCATGAGCAGGCAACGATTTCGCCCCGCTGGGGCTTCGGGATTTCAATTGGTTCGTTTGCCCAGGGCGACGCTGCGCTGGCCCTGGGCTGGCAGAGGTTGCCCCGTTGGGGCACAGAAGCGCTGCCTCGTTGGGGCACACGCCAAGGCCCAAGCTGACACCCTCACCCTAACCCTCTCCCGTCGAGGGAGAGGGAACCGAACCAGCCACCGAGACACCCAGCCATACAGGCCCACAGACACCGAGACACTCAGACACTCAGACACCCACTCACCAAACACAAATGTGCGAAACAACCCACTCAAATCAATCGAGAATTTGTGGGCGATTTGGAGCTCCGAAGGCAGAGAGTGAAATAACTGTGAAATTACTCGGCGCGAAATTCGCAAAAACGACTATACAGTGTCGAAAGTATGCTCGGGTTATTTCACTGCGAAACACGTTTTTCGAAATGCGATCTTGGGCGTTTGGCCTTTGAAGGCGAAGAGCGATAAAATACCCAGTCCAACTGCAGAAATTTTGGCGATGCTATCCACCTTCCACCCGTTAATTCAAACCTGGTTTCGCGGACGCTTCGGCGATCCGACCGAGCCGCAGCGGCGCGGCTGGCCGGAAATTCTGGCAGGCCGGAATACGCTTATTGCTGCGCCGACCGGCAGCGGCAAGACGCTGGCCGCTTTTTTGGCCTGCTTGGACCGGCTCGTGAGAGATTCGCTCGCCGGGACTCTGACCGAAACAACGCGGGTGGTCTACGTTTCGCCGCTGAAGGCGCTTTCGAACGATATTCATCGGAACTTGGAAGTGCCGCTTGCGGAATTGCACGAAGCCGCGATTGCGGCCGGGCATCAACCCATCCCGATTCGCGCCTTGGTGCGCACCGGCGACACGCCCAACCGCGATCGCGCGCGGATGCTGCGCCATCCACCGCATTTGCTGGTGACGACCCCCGAATCGCTCTATCTGCTACTGACGAGCGCGAAAAGCCGTGAGATTTTGAAGAGCGTCGAAACCGTCATTGTGGACGAAATCCATGCGCTCGCGCGCGATAAGCGCGGCTCGCATTTATCGATCACGCTCGAGCGGCTGGCCCAGTTCTGCGAAAAGCCCCCGCTACGAATCGGTCTTTCGGCCACGCAAGCGCCGATTGAAGAGATCGCGAATTTTTTGGTCGGCGCGAGCGACGTTTCCGCAACAGAGAGTGGCGAATCGGAAATTTCAGCACCAGTCGCTCACACTCCCAGTTCAGCGAACTGCAGCATCATCGACGCGGGTCATCAGCGCGAGCTCGATCTCAACTTGATTGTTCCCCCAAGCGAATTGGAAGCGGTCTGTTCGCTGGAGCAATGGGGCGAAATCTACGAACAACTGTCTGAGCAAATCCAGCGACATCGCAGCACGCTGGTGTTTGTGAACACACGAAAGCTTGCGGAACGCGTGGCCCATCAACTGCGGCAAGCGCTGGGTGAAGAAGCCGTCGCGGCGCATCATGGAAGTCTTGCGAGGCAAATTCGCTTGGATGCGGAAGAGCGGCTGAAGAGTGGTCAGTTGAAAGCCATCGTGGCCACCGCTTCGCTGGAGATGGGCATCGATGTTGGCTACATCGACCTGGTTTGCCAGATTGGCTCGCCTCGCGCGATCGCCACATTTTTGCAGCGCGTCGGGCGATCCGGCCACTCACTCGGCGTGGTGCCCAAGGGTCGATTGTTCCCGCTGACCCGCGATGAACTGTTGGAATGCATTGCGCTGGTTCGTGCCGTTAAAGCTGGCCGGCTCGATAAGATCGAAATTCCGGTCGCCCCGCTCGATTTGCTCGCGCAGCAAATCGTCGCGATGTGCGCCGGCGACGAATGGAGCGAAGGCGATATTTTTGCGCTGGTCCGCCGGGCATGGCCATATCGCAATCTTTCGCGCGATAAATTCAATCGTATCATTTCGATGCTCAGCGAAGGCATCACTTCGGCCAACCGCACCGGCGCGTGGCTGCATCGCGATGTGATTGCAGGCACCGTCAAAGCGCGGCGCGGCGCCCGAATGGTCGCCATCACTTGCGGCGGCGCGATTCCTGAACTGGGCGATATCCGCGTCGTAACGGAAAACGATCGCACCTTCGTCGGCACTGTGAATGAAGATTTTGCGCTGGAAAGCAACTCGGGCGATGTCTTTCTGCTGGGGAACACTTCCTGGCGAGTGCGCTGACGTGCGCGGATCCGAAGTGACGGTGGTCGACGCCCAGGGAGCGGCAGCCAGCGTGCCCTTTTGGCTTGGCGAAGCGCCGGGGCGGACGATTGAACTCTCGCAGGAAATTTCGCGACTGCGGGAAGACATTGAAGAGCGAGTTCGGCCCGCGATCGCCGAACAAAACGGCTCGCCGGAACCGGAGCTCTCGAGCGTCATTAATTGGCTGCAACAAGACGTCGGCATCGAAGAGCTTGTGGCTAGTCAAGCAGCCCGCTACACGGCGGCCCAGGTGGCGGCCATTGGTTTTGCGCCGACGTTGAACCGCATCTGTTTTGAACGCTTCTTCGATGAATCGGGCGGAATGCAACTTGTGGTGCATGCGCCGTGGGGTGCGCGAATCAATCGAGCCTGGGGACTGGCGTTTCGCAAACGATTTTGCCGTTCGTTCGATTTTGAACTGCAAGCCAGTGCCGACGAAGACGGCATCGTTCTTTCGCTTGGGCCGCAGCACAGCTTCCCGATCGAGTCGCTGTTCGGCATGCTCACGCCCGACAATGGACGCTATTTGCTGGAGCAAGCGCTCTGGCCGCGCCGGTGTTTCAAACCCGGTGGCGCTGGTGTGCGACACGATCTTTGGCGGTGCTGCGAAACAAAAATGGCCAGCGTGTGCCGCCCAACTTGCAGCGCTTTCGCTCGGACGATTTGCTGGCCGCGGTGTTTCCGGCTCAGGCCGGCTGCTTGGAAAATCATCACGGCGACACGCAAATTCCGGATCATCCGCTCATCCATCAAACGATTGAGGATTGCCTCCACGAGGCGATGGACATCGATCGCTGGATCGAACTCCTGGGCGACATCCGCACCGGCAAAGTGGAATTGATTGCGCGCGAAACGCGCGAACCATCGCCGTTCAGTCACGAAATATTGAATGCTAATCCGTATGCATTCCTGGACGACGCACCGCTCGAAGAACGCCGGGCGCGAGCGGTGCAATTGCGGCGAGGCTTGTCGTTTGAATCGGCCAGCGATTTGGGCCGCCTGGATCCGGAAGCCATCGCCGGCGTGACTGCCGAGGCATGGCCCACCGTTCGCGATGCCGAGGAATTGCACGACACGTTGCACAGCATGTGTTTGCTGCGCTGCGACGAAGCCGCCGAGTGGACCGCGAATTTTGAGCAACTGGTTTCAACGGGACGAGCACGGCGCGTGCTGTTAACCGAGAACAAGGCAGACGGCATTGCAGCCGCTCGCGAGATAGCGTCCGAATCGCCAGACGCAGCGCAAGCTAAGCCGCAAGCAGTGGTTCATCTTCATGCGCGAATTCCCGCCCCACACTTTTGGACGGTCACCGAGCGCTGGCCGCTCGTGAAATCGTTGTATCCACAGGCCAGTGCCGAGCCGCCGATCGAAAAACTGCCAGACACCGTGCGTCAAGAATGGGATTCCGCCGAAGCGGTCGTCACTTTGATGCGCGGGCGAATTCAACACAGCGGGCCCGTAACGGCGGAAAAACTTGGGGAGCAACTTTCGCTGGAACCCTCGCGCGTGTTCGCGGCGCTGGAAGCGGTTGAAGCGGAAGGCACCGTCATGCGTGGACGGTTCACGTCGCCGGCACAAGACGCCGTTGGCGGTCCAGCAACTGCTCGATCACAACCTGCATTGACCAACGGAAACGGCTCCGCAAACGGTGAGGAGAGTAGCTCGTGCGGCAAGGAATCGTTGATTCCCAAATCGACATCGGCCGCCCACGCGACCGTCGAGTGGTGCGAGCGGCGGTTGCTGGCACGCATCCATCGACGAACGCTGGATGGCCTGCGACGGCAAATTCAGCCCGTTGAGCCGCACGATTACATCCGCTTTCTGGCCGACTGGCATCATCTGACGCCGGGCATTCAGTGGCACGGGCGGGCGGGCGTTCGCAAGGCACTCACACAGCTGCAAGGTTTTGAATTGGCGGCCAGTTTGTGGGAGCGCCGCGCGCTGCCGGCGCGCTGCGATGAATACGACCCACGCTGGCTCGATGAACTTTCAATGTCGGGCGAGTTGGCCTGGGGCCGATTATGCCCGCCCCGAAAAGATGCCGATGAGGCGCCCAGCGGCGTAAGCATTACTCGGGCGGCGCCGATTTCGCTCGTGATGCGCGAGAATTTGGGTTGGTTGTTGCCAGCCGATCGTCCCTCCGCGGAATCGCATTGTCGTGGCGACGCGCTCACGGTTCTGGAAGCTCTCAGGCAGCGCGGGGCATTGTTTCAACACGAACTGCTCGCCGTCACTGGACTCTTGCCCTCGCAACTCGATGATGCGCTGCACGAATTGGCGGCGCTCGGACTGGCCACTGCCGACGCATTTACGGCCGTAAGATTGATTTCCGGCACCTCCACGGATCGACGCCGGGCGGAGAAGCGAAGGCGCGCGCGCCGCATTCGTCGAGATCATACGGTTGCCGCATCGGGTCGCTGGTCGCTATTTCCAGGCTTCGTGCAGGTTGTCGACGAGCAGCAGGCAGCGGTCCTCTGGGCATGGCAATTACTAAGGCGTTGGGGTGTCGTGTTCCGCGATCTGCTGGCGCGCGAACCGGCTGCACCGCCGTGGTGGCGATTGGTGCAAACCTATCGCCGCCTGGAAGCCCGCGGCGAACTTCGCGGCGGCCGTTTCATCAGTGGAGTTGCCGGAGAGCAATACGCCACGCCGGAAGCGGTTGAGCAATTGAGAAGTGTGCGCGATAAGACACCCGACGGTGAAATATTGATTCTCGCGGCGGCCGATCCCGTGAATCTTTGTGGCCTCATCACCGAGGAATTCCGCATTCCCGTCACGCATACGAATACCGTTGCGATTCGCGATGGACGCCTCGTGGCCACCTGCCAATCGGGCGAGATTCAATGGCTCGGCGAAATCGCTGCGACGACCCGAGAGGAAATCGCCCGCCGCTTAAAGCTACAGTTTCACACGAACGGTCTTCCGACAACGCGCGCGACATCGGCCGGCTTCGATCGCAGGGAGCTTGAAAATAGATTCGGGCGCCGCGGGGAAAAAATGTCGTCAACAACTTCGATGCGTTAGTAACCTCTGTGAATTAATTGTTCCTCTAACAGATCAAGGAGTGGGCGTTGATCGGGATGAATGATTTGGCGGGCTTCTTCGAGCGGGAAGAATTCGGCACGGTCGACTTCCCAGCTGGCGGGCTGAGGTGCGGCATCGGACGGAGCTTGCGCGGCGAAGCCGAAGACACGCTTGCGGCTGCGGGTGTAATCGACGTGACCCAGCAACGTCAGGGGTCCGGTCGTTTCGACGCCGGCCTCCTCCCGCGTTTCGCGCACCGCGGCATCTTCCAACGATTCGCCGTCGTCCGGCAAGCCTTTGGGAATGCTCCATGGCTTGCCGCGATTGTAGTTGCCGGAAGGGTGCACGAGCAGCACTTCGATCGAAGCGCCACATCGTCGATACATCAAAACGCCTGCCGCTTGTTTCATCGTTTGAATTTTGGAAGGAGGTCAATTTTTGAAGTCCGGCCAGGTGCGGCTAACATTCAATTCGGCTCACTGCATGTATCGCCGCGGATGCCGCTTCACCCAGGCACTGATTTTTGCTGGAATTCTCGGCAAAAAACCACAATACGGCAGGTAGTGAATATGCGCTAATAAAAGCGTATAATTGATAGCGAGGCCACAATGTTTGTTCCGCGCCATTTTGTACTCGGTTGCATGCTGCCGGGCATATTGCTCGCCGGCAATGCAATAGATTGTACAAGTGCAGTTGTCAGCGGATCGCTTGCCCAATCAGGACAGGCGCACCGATGCTGTTGTGCGGGGAATCCTGCTGGATGTCAATGCGCCACGTGTGGCTATCGCCCGCCGCTGTCTAAAGATCGTAGCCTGCCCGCGAAGTTGCGATTTGCGGATGGTCGGCAAATTGCATCGGTGAATACCACATCTGCGGCAATTGATAATGTTGGCGCTGGTGCGAATCGCAATGCATGCTGCGCCAATTCTTTTGGAACCGAGCTTTCGGTTCCGACATTGCAAGCTCAGCACGTTCGGATTCAAACCTGATCCGATTTATGCGCACTCTTTCGCGCCGAACTTCGTTCAGCAATGCGCTGAATTGGTGTAAGCAGCGGTTTCCCGCCGCGATTGTCGCTTGGGTGTCGTTCCGTCCCGATTGCATTCGAGGTCACTTTATGTCCATTGAAAACCGACCCTCCGAAGTCCCCATTTCGCAACCCCAGCACAAAAGAACTGGGTGGGAGCGAACGAAATTCATTGTGCAAGCCGTGGAAGTGCGGCTGAGGTTTATTGTCATCCTCATTGGCATAGGCCTGGTGATTGCCTATTGGGACACGATTCAAAATTACTGGGATCGCTGGACGCGACCGCATCAGGCCACCGTTGTAGAAAGTGGCGTCGAATATTACTGCCCGATGCACCCCAATGTGGTGCGTGCTGGACTCGATCCTGGCGGCAAAGTTCCGAATTGCCCGATTTGCGGCATGCCGCTTTCCAAGCGCGTAAAAGGCGAACGGCCGACGCTGCCCGGCGGGGTGTTGGCGCGGGTGCAACTTTCGCCAGAGCGCGTGCAAATGGCAGGTATTAAAACGGAAGCGGTGGAATATCGGCCTCTGGTCAAGGAACTTCGGACGGTCGGATTCGTCGATTTCGATGAAAGCAAGCTCTCCAAAATCGTCTCGCGGGTAAAGGGCTTCGTCGAGAAACTGTACATCGATAAGACCTTTATTACCGTGAATGAAGGCGAGCCGCTGGCGGAAATTTATAGTCCCGAAATTTATAGCACGGTTCAGGAATTCCTCTTGGGCCGGAAGTTCAATGATGGAAAACTTCTCGACAGCGGTCGGGAGCGGTTGCGGCTGTTCGGAATTGGCGATCAGGAAATCGACGAGCTCTTGAAATCGAATTTGGCACGGCCGCGGATCATGATCCGCTCGCCTCGCTCCGGTCACGTGATCGACAAAAACGTGCTGGCCGGCGCCGCCGTCGAGCCGGGAATGATGTTGTTTGAAATCGCCGACTTGTCGACCGTGTGGATTGAAGCCGAGGTATTCGAGAAAGATCTCGCACTGTTGCGCACCGGACAAGATATCGAAGCTACCGTCGATGCACTCCCGGGAGAGGTGTTCCACGGCCAGGTATCGCTGGTGCATCCGCATCTGGAAACCGCAACGCGCACCAACAAGGTGCGAATGACCGTCGAAAATCCTGGGCATAAATTGCGGCCTGGAATGTTTGCCACGGTGAGCATTAAAACGCCAATAGCGGACCTGGAGCCATTCCGCGGGGCGGCCCAAACAAGTCGCGAAGGCCCGGCGGGAAGCGACGACGAATCGTTGATTGCATTTCAGAAAAATTGCCCCGTCACTGGACGACCGCTGGGCAGTATGGGCAAGCCTATTAGGGTTGAGGTCGATTCAAAAGTCGTTTTTCTCTGCTGTGAAGGTTGCCGCGAATCATTCCAAAAGGAGCCGGCCAAATACGTGGCGAAGTTGAATGCGGCGCCGACCAATGCCGTTCTCGCGGTGCCGCAGCAAGCGGTCATCGATACTGGTACTCAACAACTGGTTTACATCGAGCGAGAGCCAGGCGTGTTTGAAGGCGTGGAAGTAAAACTCGGCCCACGCAGCGGCGGGTACTATGCGGTTGTCAGCGGATTGACGGAAGGCCAGCATGTTGCGGCGGCCGGCGCATTCCTGGTAGATGCGGAAACGCGGCTGAACCCCGCGGCGTCGGCGGAATTCTTCGGCGCCACTGGCGCGGCGAAGGAGAAAACTCATGATTGAAAAAATCATCGCGTACTCTATTCGCAATCCGTTTGTGATCATCGCATCTGCATTGGCAGTGGCTGTCATCGGCGTTTATGCCATGGTTCGCACGCCGATCGATGCGATTCCGGATCTGAGCGAGAATCAGGTCATCGTGTTCGCTGATTGGATGGGCCGCAGTCCGCGCGAAGTGGAAGATCAAGTCACGTATCCGCTGAGCGTGAATCTACAGGGCTTAGCCGGGGTGAAAGCGATTCGCGCGACGAGCGAATTCGGCTTCTCGATGATCAACATTATCTTCGAGGACAAAATCGATATTTATTTTGCCCGCAATCGCGTGCTAGAGCGGCTTTCCATTGCGGAAACGTTTTTGCCAACGGGTGTGAAGCCGTATCTCGCGCCGGATTCTACGGCACTGGGGCAAATTTTCTGGTACACCGTTGAGGGAGATGGATACGATGCCGGGCGGTTACGGGCAGTCCAAGATTGGTTTGTTCGTTATCAATTGCAAAGCGTTCCGGGAGTGGCGGAGGTGGCGAGTGTCGGAGGATTCCCGATCGAGTATCAAATCGATGTCGATCCCAATCGATTGCGGGCCTATGGGATCACACTGGGCGAACTTTATTCGGCCGTTGCGAAATCAAATTCAGCCGTCGGCGGTCGAGTGCTGCAAAAGGGTGGCTCAGAATATTTGATCCGCAGCGTGGGTTGGATTCAATCGCTGGCAGACGTGGAAAACATTGTAGTCAAGAGTGTCGGCGGTACGCCGATATTCGTTTCTAATGTCGCTAGTGTGCAATTCGGCTCTGCCGCCCGCCGCACCAGCCTGGAGAAGAATGGCAACGAGGCCGTCGGCGGCGTGGTGCTGATGCGTTACGGCGAAAATCCGCTGGAAGTGACCGAGCGGATCAAAGACAAAATCGTACAGCTTCAACCTGGCCTGCCCGACGGGCGTGCGAATTACGCCATTTTACGATCGTACCCGGCTGATCGAAGCGGCGATCGGCACCGTCTCTCACACCGTGCTGGAAGAAATGATCGTGGCCAGCCCCGCCGTGATTTTAGTGATGTGGCACTTCCGCAGTGCGCTGATCATCTGCCTCACGCTACCGATGGCGGTTCTGTTCTCGTTCATCCTGATGCGGTGGCTGAACATCCCCTCGAACATCATGTCGCTCTCGGGCATTGCCATTTCGATTGGCGTACTGGTCGATGCCGTCGATCGTGATGGTCGATCAAGGCGTGCACACGCTGTACGAGCGATTCGGAAATTCGAACATCTCTGGCGACACTGCGCGATCTGCTGCAGCCTGCGTTGCAAACAGTCGGGCGACCGATCTTCTTTGCCATGCTGATCATGGTGCTGGGATTCGTGCCGGTGTTTGCACTTTCCGGTATGGAAGGCCGCATGTTCCATCCGCTGGCATACACGAAAACTTTCGCGCTGATCGGCGTGTCGATTTTGGCAATTACGCTGGTGCCGGCACTCATTCCAGTGCTGATTCGCGGACGCGTGCGGCACGAGGAAGAGCAATTGGCTCGTTCGACGCGTAATCGAAATCTATCGCCCTACGCTCAACTATCTGATGGATCATCCCTGGCCGATTGTGTGGACCACGGCGGTAATTTTGCTCTTTGGGTTCACGCTCGGCATTCAAAACGACCTGGTACAGCGTGCGGTTTTGGCAGTCGTGTTTATTTCCGGCCTTTGGGCCACGCGCGAGTGGCTCGGACGCACGCTGATGATTGGCAGTTTGGCGATCGTGGCCCTCGTGGCCGGTCAGCGATTAACGCCGCTGGGCAGCGAGTTCATGCCGTCGCTCGATGAAGGCACGATTCTCGATATGCCGGTGACCATTCCGCGGGCCAGCATCACCGAAGCGGCCGACGATTTGAAAGCTCGCGATGCGATGCTGCGGCACGTTTCCCGAAGTGGAATCGGTCGTCGGCAAGGCGGGGCGGGCTGAAACGCCCACCGATCCGTCGCCGCCGGACATGATGGAAACCGTCGTGAATCTGCGGCCGCGCGAATACTGGCCCAAAGCGCGAATTGCGATACGCCGATGCGATTGGCCCAAACGAGTCGGGTACTGCCGGTACGCTCGAAGAAGACGGTTTGCTCAAGCCGATTACCGATGCCGACACGCCGCAAAAACTTCATCAACGACGCCACGATGCATGTGCTGACGATATTTCGATCGCGCCATGCGAGGTCGCGCGCTGGAGCGGATCGGGCAATTCGAGTCGGAAGAAGGAACGATTCTCACGCACTTCGCGGCCCGGGAAGTTCTCGAATTGCTGGCAGCCAATGGCAAACTGTCTGCACAGATGACGGACGCGAAATCGATAACCTTGCCAATGAATTATCGCCGAGCTTCGGGCCGCTGCTTTCCACGCAGCCCGATATCGTGCTCGCCACGAAATTCGCGCAGGCGGTCGCTCAGAGGTTGGAAACCCTGGGCGCCATGAAGCACGATGCGAATCTCTTCAAATTGGAACCGGGCATGATTGGCAGCGTCTGGGAAAGTGTGCAGGATCTGGTGGGCCAACAGCCGCAATCGTTCTTCGGCGAGCTTTTGCAGAAGATCGATGCTCGCCGGCATCACGATTGGGTGGCGCGCACCAAGACTCTGAATTGGGAATTGATCGACGAAGCGGCGCAACTGTATGTCAAGGAGATCATCTCGCAAATTCGCGAGCATGCCATCAAAGACAACTTGTGGATTGCGTCGATAAGCGATTCCGCGGCCGATGGTAAACTTGCGACACTCGAGAAGAGCCTGCAACAGGAATTCGCCGATGGATTGTTCCTCTGGCAGAAGACGACCAAGGGCTTGAATAATGAATTAAACTCCACAATCGATATGCCCGGCTGGGGCAATATTTGGACCCAGCCGATTATCAACCGCGTCAACATGCTGGCAACCGGCGTGCGGACACAAGTCGGGGTGAAAGTGTTTGGCAAGAATTTGCAAGATATCCAGCACGCCTCGCGACAAATTGCCGAAGCCATCAAACAGGTTCGTGGCGCCGCGGATGTGACGCCGGAGCAAATCGTCGGCGAAGGCTATTTAGAAATCGATATCGATCGCGAGCGAGCCGCACGCTATGGGCTAAGCGTCGGCGACATTCAAGATGTGATTGAAATCGCGCTTGGCGGTCGCATCATTACCACAACTGTTGAGGGGCGCGAGCGTTTCCCAGTGCGCATTCGCTATGCACGGGCGTTCCGCGAAGACGAGGAGTCGGTGAAGAATTTGCTGATTAGCCCGCCAGGCGGTTCCTCGGGCGGGGATTCGACCGGCGGCAACAGCATGGGTGGATCAAGTAGCAACGCGTCAACCGCCACGGCGTCTTCGAGTTCAACCGCGCCAGGTTCAACTGCAACTGCTGCTCGTCCAAGCGGGATCGGCGTTTCACAACCACTGCAAATTCCGCTCTCGATGGTGGCCGACGTGCGCATCGTCGAAGGCCCTTCGATGATCAAAAGCGAAAACGGGTTACTTCGATCATACGTGCAACTGAATGTGCGCGATCGCGATATGCTCGGCTTTGTCGATGAAGCTCGTCACGTCGTCGAAGAACAAGTGAAGCTGCCGGCCGGCACGTACTTGGAATGGTCGGGCGAATTTGAACATCAGATGCATGCTCGGCGAACGCTGACAATCATTCTGCCGATCGTCATGCTCGTAATCTTTGTTTTGTTGTACGTCACGTATCACGATTTCGCCGACACGCTGCTGGTACTGTTGCTTGCGGTGCCAGGCGCTGTTGCCGGAGGCATGTTGTTTCAATATCTGTTTGGCTTCCCATTCACGGTGGCCGTATGGGTCGGGTACATCGCTTGCTTTGGACTTGCAACGCAAAGTGGACTCGTGATGCTCGTGTACTTGCGCGAAGCGATCGACCGTCGGGGCGGGCTGGAGAACATTCACTCGCTGGCCGAATTGCGCGCTGCGATCATGGATGGCGCCGTACATCGTACGCGGCCCAAGCTGTTGACGGAAACAACAACCATTGTTGGGCTGGCGCCGATGCTCTGGGCTCATGGCACCGGCGCGGAAATCATGCAGCCGATGGCGGCGCCGGTGCTGGGTGGCTTGCTAGTTTCCGATGAGATCATCGATCTGTTGCTGCCGGTGCTGTTTTATCGCATTCGAGCTTGGAGGTGGAAAAAGTTATGGGCAGATGCATCGTCCTCGACAGTTGCCGAACGTATGCCGCGCGGCAGCGCGTTGCATAATGTGTGAATTTGGTGAGATCTTAAGCATAAATTCGAATTCATTGCGACTTCCCTCGCCGTCATGGTGTCGACATAATGTGGGATTTGCCTGACCCGAGCGAATGGCCGACCCGCAAGATATCTGGCGACGCGCGTGGGGCGGTGCTACCGCTGCCGTGCATCGCGCAAGGCGATTCAACTTTGCCGATCTGCTGGTCGCGGCGGGCATTGTCGGTCTAGTTTTTTCGCTGATTCAATTGGCGATTCAATGGACCGGGAAGCATCCGGCGCACGTTACGAACTTCGAGATTGATCTTTCCCCGGCAGCGCTGCCGGGCTACACGTTGTTTTCTCTGGCACGCGGATTAGCAGCGTATTGCATTTCGCTGGCTTTCACTCTGGTTTACGGTTACTGGGCCGCGAAGGATCAAGTCGCCGGCCGGGTGTTGATTCCGCTCTTGGATATTCTGCAAAGCATTCCAGTGTTGGCGTTCTTGCCAGGTTTGCTATTAGCACTTGAGGCGGCATTTCCGACCAACAACTTCGGCATGGAGCTCGCAGCCACGCTGATGATTTTCACGGGGCAAGCGTGGAACATGACATTCAGTTTTTATCATTCGCTGCGCTCCGTGCCACAAGATCAGCAAGAAGCGGCCACAGCTTATCGTTTCAGTTGGTGGGAGCGACTGAAATGGGTCGAGCTGCCGTTTTCAACCATGGGTCTGGTATGGAACAGCATGATGAGCATGGCGGGCGGGTGGTTCTTTTTAATGATCACAGAGGCCTACCGGCTCGGCGATCGAGATTTTCGTTTGCCAGGCATCGGCTCATACATGTCCGCAGCCGTCGATGCGGGACGCATCGACGCCATGGTTTGGGCGACGCTGGCAATGTTCGTCATGATTGTCGGCTTGGATCAACTGTTGTGGCGACCAGTGGTGGTCTGGGCGCAGAAGTTCCGCGTTGAAGAAGGTGGCGCGCAGCCGATGATGAAGTCTTGGTTCCTGGATTGGTTGCGGCGCTCACGATTGCTGAGAATTCTGCATGGCGTGCTTTCGCGAGCGCATCGCAAACAGCAGATTGAAAAACATCATGCGACGAAGCCAGATGCGGTCGAATCGTCGGCATCGAATCGATGGGGAATGGTTATTTCGATCACAGCGTTCGCTGCATTGCTCGCGCTGCTCATTTACGGGGCCTGGCAGTTACTGCACTTGCTGGCCGGAGTGTCGCTTGGCGAGTGGGGAACTACCTGGTTGGCCGCGCTGCTCACCCTAGCGAGAGTTTTAGTGTCGACCGCTATCGGCACTCTGTGGGCGCTGCCGGCAGGACTGGCGATTGGTTTGTCGCCGCGGCTCTCACGAATCTTTCAGCCCATTGTTCAGGTGGCGGCCTCGTTTCCGGCGCCGATGTTGTTTCCGGTAGTGATTGCAGCGCTGAATTTTGCCGGCGTGTCGCTCAATTGGGGTTGCATTGTGCTGATGCTCTTGGGCACGCAGTGGTACATTTTGTTCAATGTGATTGCCGGAGCGATGGCGCTGCCCGCCGATCTGCGTGAAGCAGCGACGAGCTATCGATTCGGACGCTGGCAAAGATTCCGCGTACTGTATTTTCCCGCCGTGTTTGCCTATCTTGTGACCGGTTGGGTTACCGCCGCCGGCGGAGCGTGGAACGCTAGCATTGTTGCCGAATATGTGACGTTCAAGGGTCAGGTGATCGAGGCGCACGGCTTGGGCGGGCAGATTAGCGAGGCGACGGCAAAAGAGAATTTTCCATTGCTTGCTGCAAGCGTGTTGGTGATGGCAGTGATGGTGGTGGCATTCAATCGAACCGTCTGGCGAAGGTTCTACGAGCTGGCGGAAAAGCGATTCAGCCTTAGTAAATAGTCTCCTTGGTAAATAAATCCATGAGCCTTGCAACGACCGTACCGTCCGTCACGGCCGCCATTTGCGGAATCCGCGACGTTACGCATGAATTCACTTTGCCCAACGGCAAATCGCTCACCGTGCTAGAAAACGTCACGCTGGATGTCCGGCCGAACGAAATCGTGGCACTGTTGGGCCCATCGGGTTGCGGGAAATCGACGATCCTGCGCATTCTAGCGGGTCTAATAAAACCGGCGCGTGGGGACGCGCTTTATCATGGCGAACGCTTGCAAGGCTTAAATCCCGGCGCGGCGATCGTGTTTCAAAGTTTCGCGCTCTATCCCTGGTTCACCGTTTCCGAAAATATTTGCGTAGTTTTGGAAGCGATCGAGGTGCCGGCTACCGAAGCGCACGAGCGCGTGAAAAAGTGGTCCGCATGGTTGGCTTGGCCGGCTTTGAGGATGCCTATCCGCGAGAACTTTCCGGAGGCATGAAGCAGCGAGTGGGAATGGCACGAGCGCTTGCGGTCGATCCAGAGATTCTGTTCATGGACGAGCCATTCAGCCACGTCGATGCGCTCACGGCGGAAAGTTTGCGAGCGGAAATTGTCGACATTTGGGAATCGCAGGATCGGAATCCTTCCTCGATCCTGATGGTCAGTCATGACATCAAAGAAGTGGCCTTCATGGCCGACCGAATTGTGATCCTTAGCGCCAATCCGGGCCGGGTACGAACGATCGTCGACAATCCATTGCCGCGGCCGCGGAACTATCGAACGGCGGGATTTTTGGCTCTGGTCGATCAGTTGCACGCGACGATTACTGGGCAAGAGCTACCCGATCAACCGACTCCGACAACAGCAAGCGGTGTGCCTTTGATTGAACCATTGCCACCTACTACGGCAAGTGAGATTGTCGGGCTGTTAGAATACCTTGATGCCCGAGGTGGTTGCGAAGAGATTTTCCGCATCGCCACGGATACACACCGCGAATTCAGCGACATCATTAATACGGTTCGCGCCGCGGAGATGTTAGAGTTTGTCGACACGCCCAAGCGGCTGGTGGTACTTGATGCGGTCGGCAAAAAATTTCTCGCTGCAGATCTGGACAGCCGCAAGGCAATTTGGCGCGAGCAGCTTTTGAAGTTGCGGTTATTCCGCGATGTGTACGACGCCATTCTGAGGCAGCCCGATCATACGATCGATGCCGATTTTGTTGAGGAGACGATCATCCTGCGATTGCCGCAAGAAAATCATGAGCGCGTCTTCCAGACGTTTGTCCGCTGGGCACGGTTCGGGAACCTGTTTGCCTTTGACGACGATACGCGGCAACTCTCGTTGCCGGAAAATGCCGAGGCACGTTCGCCTGGTGGATAAGCTCCTCGCTCATTGCACCAGGCGAACCTGCGGGTTATCGACCACTTGTTTCAAAAGCGCCGTCATCTCTGCTTCATACATGGAAGGATCGCCGCTGGTTCGTGGGGCCTTGCCATTGTCGTCGGCTGTGTTCCCCATGCGTGCCATGCGATCCATAAAGTCGTAATCGGCGGCCAAGCCCAACGCTAAGGCGTACAGATGCCAGTGGCCGGTGTTCATGACATCGGCTTGCATGAGTGCTGCATCGCTAGGGTAATCGCTGCTGCCGCCGTAAAAGTTTGAGTTTGGATGTGAACTACGATAAGTGCTGACAGCCGCGTTGCTGCTGGATTTCAAGTTAGCCACACCGTCGGTCAAGAGCACGACAATTTTTTGGGTGTTCTCGCGACCGGTGCCACCTTGGCTTTGTGCCTTGATCAAGTTGTAGGCTGCAATTAAGCCGGTTTCTGTAGCCGTGCTGTTTCCATTGTTGCCGACCGCCTGCATGGTAGTCGCGCTTTGCATGGCATTGGCATAATTGTTGGTCAATCCCAACCGAACCGTGGTGCCGGCAACTTTGTCGAACGTGACGATCGATACCCAATCTTTTTGGTTCGGATCGGAGATTGAAATATTCTTGTTTTGCACTTCCTGCAATCCGGAAATCACGGAACGGCGTTCCGCATGCGTCGGTTGCTCCGATGGCGGAAACGAGAAGGTGGCGCCTCCAACCGTTTCATTGTGGAACGGGCAGTTCGGGCTATTGACCGAAATCTGACCATACTGCGAACCATCGACCAATTGATCGCGTCCGCCGGCATCTTGTAGCCATGTTAGGTAACTGCGGTAGCCGATGACGCCGCCGTTACTATTGATGTCTGAAATATAAGATTGCCAGTAATTGTAACTGGAGCTAGTGGCACTATTCGGCACCGGCTTCACATTGGCCATGATTGTGGCAATTTGTTTATCGATGACCCATTTGTAGGCTTTGGTTTGGCGCGTGCTGGATGAATCGGTGCTGAGAATTTTGTACTGACTGGGAATGGGGATGGTAATTCCCAAAACTGTCACGGACGATTTGCTCAGCGGCCCGGTGGCAGAGCAAAGATTATTCCAACTTGTGGCTCCAATGTTCTGTCCTACTGTTTGTGACGTGCCCGGATAGGTACCGAAGTTAAAGTCGTTGTACATCTGCTGCATCATCGCGTTATAGATGCTCGTATACCCGGAACTTCGAAACGACGCCGAGCTGCCATAACCGGTACTGGTGTCGTCATTCATTGAACCAGACAGGTCGACGACGAAGCAGATATCGCGCGGGTTGCCTCAGCGCCACAGCTGAAGCTGAAAGGTTAAAGGTGTTGACACCAAGAATCCGGCCGAAAAAAGTTTTGTTCGCCCCGGTGGCATTATCGCGACGAGCCGTCACCTTGATCGCATTCCCCGCCGAACTACTGCTGGTAAACGTTCGCGCGTTGCTATCCCATGTGCCGTATTGAATGTCGGTTGAGACCAGATTAACCTTTGCGCCACCGGCCATGTGATAACCTGCGAATTGCTGGGCCGACGAAATCATGTTGGCTTGCGTACCACCCATGTTGGCCGCGGCCGCCATTGCTGCGCTATCAGCCGCATTTTGGAGCTGCGTTTTGACGACTGCCATGTAGCCAACATCGATGCCAAAAGCTACAAAGCCAAGCATCACTACCATGAATACCGCTGCTAACACGGTTATCGCGGCGCGGCGCGAACGATCATTCAGCGGTCTGTTTCTGCGATTGCGATTTGGATATTTGAGATTTGAGCTTGGAGCAACACTGCCAGATTTCATTTGGGCCTCATGTCGGATACGCCATCGACATGCCACACAGCACGTCGACGGTGTCGCCTTAACAATCGTTGGGATAAGTGTCGTGCGATCAAGCGTGACAAGGAGCGCTTGCCTGATCGAGAGTTCAACTAACAAGGGTTAATGAAACTCTTCGTCACAGATTCCAGCCTGTCAAATTCTTCTCCCCCTTGCGAAGAGGTTGTGGCAGGCGCGCCGCGCGCGTCTCGCGCGATTGACTCGCGTTGCTTTTTGCCAACGTGCCTCACCATCGAAGCGCAAATGCAACTACCTTCGCTGCGGCCGCCGCTCGGGAGGTGCCGTCAACGGATCATCCGGCCAGGCGTGCCTCGGATATCGACGGCGCAGTTCTTTACGGACATCGTGATACGTCGTTCGCCAGAAACTTGCCAGGTCAGCCGTTATTTGCTGGGGCCGGTAATTCGGCGCGAGTATATGCAGCAAAACCGGTACACGTCCACCTGCCACGCGCGGCGTTTCGCGCATTCCAAAAATCTCTTGAATGCGAACCGCCAAAACGGGCGGTTTGTCGGCCTCATACTGCAGGGCGATTTGACTACCGCTGGGCACCGTGATTTTTTCCGGAGCGTCGCGGATCAGTGCAGCCAATTGATTCCCGCTTAACTTTTCCTTCAGCAATCGAGTGATTGGCGCCCGTCGAAGTTCGGTGAACGAAGTGCATCCGCGGCAAATGTCGGGCAGCAACGCTTGCAGCGATTCCTCGTTCCAGTTCGGCAGCTTAAGTTTGGGCATCGCGCTCGATAAAAACGAAACGCGATTTAGAAAATTGCGGCCGTCTTCATCGAGGATGCTGTTTACGTCGAGCCGGGCTCTCGCCTCGCGAAGTAGAACGTCGCTTGCTTCGGATACCGAGGGAATATTGGTCGCCGCTTCTGCGATGACGAGATCTCCAACGCGCATTCGGCGGACAGCGACAACCCGCTCTCGGGTTGGATCGAATTCCACATCGGTGGCAGACGACAGCAAGTCAGTCGGCAACCATTCAACGTTTACCGCGGAAGCTAGCTGTACGAGCGACTCTCGCCCTTCCAACTTTTGAATTTCCACGCACACAAAGAGCGGTGCAGTTACCGCAGATGAATCTGCAAGCCGGACACCGCGGCCACCAATCATGAGCGCTTGACGGCTACCCATCTCTCGACGTCGCGCCAATCGGTCAAGATATGCGACAGCCAAGGTACGTTTCAAGGCGTCATCAACATCAACGGATGTCATCGAAGACAATTCGCCACACTTCATTCGTTCGCCATCAAGCAATCGCAATAACTGATCGCGCGCACGCAGCACGAACTTCGCGGCGCCGGCATTAACGCGACCGAAATTCGATGCCATTGCCCGACCAAGCTCAAAACTTTGCAATGCGGCGAGTCGATCCAGTACGTCGGAGTCCGAAGTCCGTTTGGGGCGTTGATTGCGGCCCGGCGATTGTCGCTCAAACACATCACGCTCCGACAGCATTGCTCCGAGCAACGCGGCCTCGCGCGGATAGCCAAGCCGCGCTCCTTCGGCGATTAGACGCGCAATGCGCGGATGAACGGGCATCTTGGCCATCGACCTGCCGAGCGTCGTCACGCCGCGGTCATCTATTGCCCCCAACATTCGCAGCAGAGCTTTCGCCGATTCGACGGCGTCAACACTCGGCGGCTCGAACCATTGCAAGGCCGTAATGTCGGCCTCACCCCATGCCATCAATTGCAGCACAGGCCCTGCCAAATCGACGCGGCGAATTTCCGGCTCATCGAACTCCCGCAAATGCTGATGTTGTGGGCGAGTCCAAAGTCGTAAACAGACACCTGGCGCCGTGCGGCCGGCGCGACCGGCGCGCTGGTCAGCGGCCGCTTTGGAAATGCGCTCGAGCTCCAACCGATTAAGGCCCGAAGTCGAATCGCGCCTTTGAACTCGCGCCCAGCCCGTATCGACCACCCCGGTGATGCCTTCGATGGTGACGCTCGTTTGGGCCACATTCGTGGCCAGCACCACTTTGCGGCGATCGGCCATAGAAAGCACTGCTTGTTGACGCTCCAGTGGCAAATCGCCGTACAGTTCCATGAGGGCGAGAGATTGCTGTTCCGCAACGGTGATCAATTCCTCGGCTGTACGGCGAATTTCTCCGACGCCCGGCAAGAACACGAGCACGTCGCCCTTGGTGCGATCAAGTAAGCGCGATGTCGCCTCGGCAGCTTGCGCATGGATGGGCGTCATCGAATCGCTGATCGCATATTCAATCTCAACCGGAAACAGACGGCCTGAACTTTCGACAATGGGAGCTCCATCGAAGTAATTTGCTATCGGCCGGGAATCGAGTGTCGCCGACATGACGACGATCTTCAGATCCGGCCGCACTTCGCGCTGCACGCGGCGAACCATGGCCAGCGCCAGGTCGCTATCTAAATTCCGTTCGTGAAATTCATCGAAGAGCACGTTGCCGACGCGTTCGAGAAAGGGATCGTCGGCCAGCATCCGCACAAACACGCCGTCAGTGACCGCGAGAATTTTCGTACGTCCGCTCGATCGCCGATCAAACCGCACTTCATAGCCAATTGTTTCGCCTAGCGGCGTACCGCGTCTGCCGATATTCGCGCCGCGGCCGCCCGTGCCGCAAGCCTCCGCGGCTCCAGCATTACAATCTGCTTGCCGACCGCCAAACCGGCATCAAGTAGCGCGGGTGGAA
The DNA here is from genome assembly GCA_963773875.1 of Pirellulales bacterium. Taxonomy (GTDB): domain Bacteria; phylum Planctomycetota; class Planctomycetia; order Pirellulales; family JADZDJ01; genus CAVTYH01. Next base: position 62,060 of record CAVZCV010000019.1, on the reverse strand, counting down.
CACGTGTCGTCTTGCCCGCCCCGGTCGGCGCACGCAGTACCACCACAGGATGCGAAAGTAATGCGGCAATTAGCGCAGGAAGCTGGTCATCGATCGGCAAATGTTCCATTTGCGCATTTTAACCGATTGAAGCCGGATACCGACGGCTCCGACCCGGACGGTCGGGCTATGTCACCAATGCGCTTACCGCAAATACTTTTGATACGCGGCCACGGCCAATTCATCGCAGCGATCGTTTTCGGGATGCCCGCTGTGGCCAGCCACACGATGGAATTTCAACAAGTGTTTGGCCACGAGCACATCGAGCTCTTGCCAAAGTTCCAAGTTTTTTACTTCTCCGGTTTTGCCGCCGGGACCGGTTTTCCGCCGCCAGCCGTTGGCTTTCCACTTGGGCATCCACACGGCCAGCCCCTGTCGCACATATTCGCTGTCGGTAAACAGATCGACTTGCGAGCGTTTCTTCAGCGCTTCCAATCCGCGAATGACAGCCATCAATTCCATGCGGTTGTTCGTTGTCGTCGCCTCCGCGCCCGCTTTTTCCATTTCCTTGCCGGAAGCGGGATGCTTCAAGATGAATGCCCAACCGCCGGGACCCGGATTTCCGCTGCAGCCCCCATCGGTGAACAGATGCACGACCGGCAATGACGTTTCAGCGCTGGGCATCGTGCTGTTCTACCGTTCAACTCCAGGAACCACCGGCACATGATGCTCCAGCGTGCGTTGCATTTCCTGTCGGCGAGGGCGAATCATTTCCTCTAGATTGTCTTTCATTGCCGCGTCGTAATTTGCCTGGCCGGCGCGTGTCCATGGCAGACGTACGGTGAAAGTGCTGCCGCGACCGATCTGACTTTCCAGCGAGACCTCGCCCCCCAACAGCTTGCAGAGCTCTTTAACGATCGAAAGGCCAAGGCCGGTGCCGGAATATTCGCGCGTGATGGCGTCGCCTTGCGCCATGACCGATTGCCCCTGGCGAAATTTTTCAAAGATGGCTACCTGGTCTTCCTCGGCGATGCCGACACCGGTGTCAGCGACAATCAGCAGCAAATCGCCGCGCTCCGCATCTTGCCGGCGCGCACCATAATTCGTCCACCCTCGGGTGTAAATTTGATGGCATTCGATAGCAGGTTACTAAGAATCTGCTGCACTTTGGCCTGATCTTGAAACAGTTCTGGCAAGCCTGGTTCGATCTCGACTTCCAGATCGATGTTCTTGCGCTCCGTTTGTGGACGGAAGAAATCGCACTGGGCATGAACGACGTTATCAATGCGGAAATCGGAAAGGCGAATTTCCATCTTGCCGCTTTCGATTTTGGCCAAATCCAAAATGTCGTTGATCATGTCGAGCAGCACTCGGCCCGATTTTTGGATGTTTTGCACATAGCGGCGCTGTTTGTCGTCGAGCGATTTGATCGAATCGAGCACTTCTGAAAAGCCGATGATGCTGTTGAGCGGCGTTCGCAATTCATGGCTCATGGTCGCCAGAAAATCGCTTTTCAGTCGATTCATTTCGTACAGCCGCATGTTCGTTTGCGCAAGCTCGTCGACTTTCACATCCAATGCCGTATTGGCATGCTGCAGGTCCTCCTGCGCAGTCACGAGGTGGCGTACCATTTTGTTGAACGCCATACCCAACTCTTCAAACTCGTCGGCGGTATGAATATCGGCCCGCGCTTCCATGTTGCCGCGTGCGATTTGGTCGCTGACATCGCGCAGATGTTTTAATGGTTTGACGATGACATAGCGAACAATTGCGTAGCTCGCCGCCATCGCGAGAAATACGGTAATAATGGCGGTGGCCAAAAAGATGGCGCGATTATCGTTTAACGCCTTCTGAGTGCGGTCGGGAATGGTGATCACAGCCACTGCCATCAAATCACCTTCCCGAATGGGGGGCAGCGGCGGCAGCCCGAGAGCTGACGCTTTGACGCCACGGACACCATTGTTATGGCAATAGCAACACTCAAGATCAGTGCCGGCATAGACCGGCTGATAGTACCGATACTCCGACGCATCTGAATCTCGCTGCTCCAGGAAAACCTGTTCTTTCTGATCGTCGGTTGGAAGTGCACCTGAAGTCGGCGGAAACCGTTCCAGGATTGCGGTATCAGCAGTACTCGCGTCTGGATTGAGCGCATCGGCCGGCTGAATAAATCGATATCGATAGTTAAGCGTCCTCAGCTTTTCTGCCCAAAACTTAACGATGCCCGTGTTTTTATCTTTGTCCTGCTTGGCCGAATCGATACCCGTCCAATGTTGCTCCATGATGATTGCGTCGATCAAGTTTCGGCAGCGCGCACGGGTGTTCCCAATCACCAAGTCTTCCGTGCGGCTTCCATACCACCAGAAGCTTCCGCCAATGAGCGTCAGTAGGCAGATCGCGAACAGCAGCAAGCATTTCAGCTCGAGCCGCGTTTCTCCCAACACACGTTTGACGGAGCGATATGACATTTAGTTGTGAGTTGATGAATGTCGTCCGATTTGCTGACTTACCGCCATTTTACGGGCCCCGTGCCGCCCAAACCATACCAATCAAAGCATGTCGATTGGGTCGACATCGGCCGTCCACACAATACCTTCGGGCAATTCCAAACCATCGCCGGCCGTTTGGACCGCCTTTCGCAGTGCGTCGCCGTCCGGGCCTTGCATCTGCAGGTGAAATCGATACTGCCGACGCAAACGCGGAATCGGCGCCGCCGCCGGGCCGAGAATTCTCGGCCGCAATTTATCCTTCGCTATGGATTGGCCCACTTCGGTTTCTTGGCTTTCTGACTCCCGAACCCCGGGCCCTGAACCCTCGATGCCGAGCGCGCTTCGTAACCTCTCACCCAGATACTGAGCAAATCCGCGCGTCGGCTCTTTCGATGGCCCGCGTACAACGATGCGAATCATCGCCCCCGCTGGCGGATATCCATGTGCTTCCCGCGTTGGCAACTCCTCGCGCGCGAAGGTGCCGAAATCGTGCATCACCGCGGCTTGAATTGCTGCATGATCGGGGCTAAAGGTTTGTACGAGCACGCGTCCGCCTTTTTCGCCGCGGCCCGTGCGACCCGCGACTTGCGTGACGAGCTGGAAGGTGCGCTCCGCAGCGCGAAAGTCAGGCAAATGCAGCGCTGTATCGGCGTTGATTACGCCCACGAGTGTGACATTCGGAAAATCCAATCCTTTGGCGATCATCTGCGTACCAAGCAGAATTTGTACTTTGCCATCGCGAAAGGCTTTAAGCGCACGATCGTGGCTACCATGCGATTTCATGGCGTCGGTATCCATTCGCAGCACCGCGGCATTGGGGAACCGATTTCTGATTTCCGCCTCGAGCTTTTCCGTGCCGAAACCACGAAAGTGCATCCCCGCGCACGGCAGCGAGGACACACCGTCGACGTTGGCTGCTGGAAATCGCAGTAGTGGCAAATTGCTGCATCGCCCGTGCGATGATGCGTCATTGCCAAATCGCAATTCGGGCAGCGCACGAGATGTCCGCACGCGGGACACTGAATATGCGTTGAAAAGCCGCGACGGTTGAGTAGCAAAATCACTTGGCCGCCATCGCGCAATGCCAAATCGATTGCCTGATGCATTTGCCGCGACACGGCACCGCGCGAACTGCGATTTCGAAACTCGTTGCGCAGGTCAATTGTGCCAACCGCCGGCAATGGACGATCGAATACCCGCCGAGGCATATCGACGAGCTGGTATTGACCCTTCTTCGCAGCATACCAGCTTTCCAGCGACGGGGTGGCAGAGGCCAACACCAATGGAACGTTTTCAGCCCGTGCACGCCACAGCGCTACATCGCGGGCATGATACCGCGGCGCGCTATCCTGCTTGAACGAGCCTTCGTGCTCTTCGTCCAGCACGATCAAACCCAAGTGCGGTACTGGCGCGAACACTGCGCTACGAGCGCCGACCACGACTTGCACTTCACCACGAGCGATGCGCTCCCAGTGCCAATGGCGTTCCGCATCGCGCAAATGGCTGTGCAGCACCGCGACTTTATCGAAGCGCGATCGAAAGCGTTCCTTCGTTTGCGGAGTTAAACTGATTTCCGGTACAAGCATGATGGCCTGCCGGCCGTACCCGATCACTTCCTCAATCGCCTGAATGTAAACTTCCGTCTTGCCGCTACCGGTAACACCGTGAATCAAAATCGTTTCATGCTTTTGAGCGCGCAGCGGTTTGAGAATCGTGTTCAAAGCCGTGCGCTGCTCGGCATTCAATTCCAACGGCGATTGACGTTCGACCGGTGGCTCACCCTGCGATTCCGCCGAGATGCGTTCACTCTTGGCAATAAGCACGCCTTTGCGCCGCAGGGCCATGATTGGGCCGGTCGTGCATTTCACCGCTTGTGCCAGCCGGCGCGGCTCGATCGGCTGCGGATTATTGATGAGGAAGCGGACTATTTCCAATTGCGTCTTGGAAAGCTTGCTGTGTTCTGATGCCAAGCCCAGGAATTGCATCCCCTGGGCTTGCTGTGAAAGCGCAAGCAATGTAATTCGCCGGGTACCGGCTTTCGATCGCACGCCGGCCGGTAGGATTGCTTCGACGGCCGTCGACCAATTGCACAGATAATGCTCGGCTATCCACTCGCTAAGCCGGAGCATCGTCGGCGAAAGCAGCGTGCGATCATCGACAACTTCGCCCAACGGTTTAAGTCGCCTTGGCACGTCGCGGCGCGTTTCCAGTTTCACGCAGTAGCCGACAACCGATCGATCGCCGCGGCCAAACGGCACGCGCACCCGCCGGCCCGGCTCCAATCGATCGCGCAGTTCAGGCGGTACACTGTAGTCGTATGTTCTGGCTCCACGACCGCCTGGAAATACGACCGTTGCCACCAATTGTTCGTGCGCAGCGTCCGCCTCCCAAGCCGGCGGCTCGATTTCAAAAAGCGATTGCTGCTGGGACATGGATGATAAGAATGAAAAAAATGAAAAAAGCAAATTGCAAAAGGCAGATTTAGGAACTGTAATTAATACCTGCGGTGCACATGCCATCGCAAAAGGGTTATAACAGCATTATCGTGGTTGTTACGTTACCTGTCCATCGGTTCATATTTTGTCGGCCCGGTTCCGCTTAAACATCTTGCACTGTGAAGTTTGCATCTTGCATTTCCTATGCGTCTTGGCCTTTACGGCGGTAGTTTTGATCCGGTGCATTATGGCCATCTGCTGTTGGCCGAGTGCTGCCGTGAACAATGCCAGCTAGATGCCGTTTGGTTCGCCCCGGCGGCCATTCCACCGCATAAACAGCAGAGTACGTTGTCCGCGGCGGCCGATCGGATTGAAATGCTGAAGCTCGCCATTGGCGGGCACGGAGCGTTCACCGTATTCACCGGCGAAATCGACCGTGGCGGCATCAGTTACACGGTCGACACTTTGGAGCAATTGCGCGAAGAACTGCCAGACGCGGAATTGTTCTTCCTCATGGGGGCCGATTCGCTGGCCGATCTGCCCACCTGGCGCGAACCGGAGCGTATTTGCACACTGGCCATTCCCATTGTTGTCCGCCGCTCTGGTTCGCCGAAACCGGACGATGCCGTTTTATCGAAGTTGATGTCGCCAGAGCGGCTAGCCATTGCCCGGCAGAATCGCGTGGAAATGCCGGTCATCGATTTGCGTGCCAGCGAAATTCGGCACAGAGTTTGCGCCGGCCAGAGCATCCGCTATCGAACGCCCCGAGCTGTGGAGAAGTACATTGAAACGCACGGGCTGTATCGTACCCCAGTGGCGAAGTCGTCGTAGAGGTGCGGCGGATTGCGGCCATCGAAACGCAGTCTACAGTCTGCAATTAAACTGGCCCTCTAGGCCGCCTTGCGCTGCGCCGCCGTTTTTGGTCGATCGTCGAATTCGCGCAGCAGTTCCGAGCTGACATCGATCGCCGTTACGCCCGGGTCGCTCCACAGCGCATCGAGCACGTCGCCCAAAAGTTCCTGGCGTGGACGGCTGGGGTCCAAAAACAGCCATTTCTGCCCACGGATAACGCAAGCACCGCCGGGGCTGCCGTCGAGCCATTCTTGCCGAATCTGATAGCCCGACCGACGAGCCAAATCCAAAGCCTGCTTCAAAAGCTCGACGGTGTGCATGCCAGCATCCTCGCCGCATATGACTTCGAGTGTCGATTAACGGGATCGTCTCGCAGAGAACTCGATCCGCCCGCAAGCGGCCGCGGATTGTATCGGCTTGCGCTGGAGTTGCCCAGGTGAACTCGACGATACGCTTTCTGGCGTTAACTTCCTGTCGCCTCATCAGTTAAGACGCTCCTATCAGGCAAAGCCGGGACTGCCAGCCGAGCGGCGCAAACGAGGCATCCCACGTATCACGGTTGAACCTTTCCGGCCAGGCAAAGTTTAACGAAAGGCGGAAATTCATGTCGCAATTGGGCCACGACGATGCCCCTTCGCTCGAACAGCAAGTTGCCGTCCTGAAGCAACAGTTGGCTCAAGCGCAAAAGCTGACCGCCATGGGGGAACTCGTCGGCACCACGACGCATGAATTCAACAATGTGCTCATGACCATCATCAATTACGCCAAGATGGGAATACGGCACAAAGATACAGCGACGCGCGACAAAGCCCTCGATAAAATTCTCGCGGCCGCCAACCGAGCCGCCAAAATTACCACCGGCATTCTGGCGTTTGCCCGCAACCGATCGCAGCAAATGGAACCGACCGATTTGATTCGTGTCGTCGACGATTCGCTTGGTGCTGCTTGGAACGCGAGATGGCGAAATACCGCGTTCGGGTAGAAACGAATCTGGATCGCAGCACGCCGCCGGCACTGGCCAATGGAAACCAAATTCAACAAGTGCTGATGAATCTGTTGATCAACGCGCGACAAGCGATGCCACAAGGCGGATTGATTTTGATCACGCTCAGTTACGATGCGACAGCACAAATGGTGGAACTCGGCGTGCGCGATAGCGGCTGCGGCATGACGCCGGAAGTTCTGCACAAGATTTTCGACCCGTATTACTCCACCAAAGCCGGCCCCGACGCCAGCGGCAAAGGCGGCACCGGGCTGGGACTTTCAATGTGCCGCGATATCATCGAAGCCCACCGCGGCCGCATTCGAGTCGAGAGCACGCCGGGCAAAGGCACGGCGTTTACCATCAAATTGCCGGCCGCGATTTCCATCGGCGCCCCAATTGCCGCGCCAACACTTTCAATGACGACGACCCAGCCGACGGTCGGGGGCTGACAGAACCTAAACGCCTGCGGCTGCTGGATGGCCGAGTGCCAGCGCTAGAATCGTTTCTTGCGTTGCTTCTGCTCGTTCCAGCGTGCCCGCCACGGTGCCGCCGTGCATGACAACAATGCGGTCGCTCATGCCAAGGATTTCAGGGAGCTCGGAGGAGATCATCAAAATGGCCATACCGCGCCCGGCCAACTCGCTCATCAATCGATGAATTTCCGATTTCGCACCCACGTCGATGCCCTGGGTCGGCTCATCGAGAATCATCAGCTTCGGCTGCGAGGCGAGCCAGCGGGCAATTGCGACCTTTTGCTGATTGCCGCCCGAAAGGTCCGCGACTGGCGTATCGATCGAAGACGTCTTCACAGCTAGGCGTTTCACATAGTCGGCAGCAAGTGCACGTTCGCGCCGGAAATTGATCAGCCCCAGGTTCGAAACGCGATCCAAAACAGCAAGCGATGCATTCTTCGCAACGGAGAGCTGCTGAATTACTCCGTGCCGTGGCCGATCTTCGGGCACATAAGCGATGCCAATTTCAAGCGCCCGATTGGGCGAATCTATGGTTGTCCGCCGGCCCTGCCAAACGATTTCGCCAGAATCGGCCGGGGTTAATCCGAACAGCGTTCGCGCAACCTCGGTCCTTCCAGCGCCCACCAGTCCCGCCAGCCCAACAATTTCGCCAGCTCTGACTGTAAAGTTCACGTCGTGCACTCCGCTAGCCGCACAGCCCAGGCCATGAACTTCGAGCATTGGCTCGCCAATCGGCGCTGTTTGCTTGGGAAACACTGCGCCGATATCGCGGCCAACCATCAAACGAATCAGTTCCGGCCGATCGACGCCGCTCATGGCCCTCGTCGCCACTGAAGATCCGTCGCGAAGAACCGTCACCCGGTCGGCAATCCGCGGCAATTCTTCCAGGCGGTGCGAAATGTAAATAATTCCGACGCCCTGCCGGCGCAGATCGCCAATGACTATGAGCAGTTTTTCCACCTCGCGATCGCTGAGCGATGCCGTCGGCTCGTCGAGAATCAGAATCTTCGCCTCCGCTCCAAGGCGCGGGCAATCTCCACCAACTGCTGCTGAGGCATCGAGAGCGATTGCACCGTGGCAACCGGATCAATGTCCGCGCCGACTCGCGCAAGCAATTCGCGAGCTCGTTGCTGCCTGGGCGACCAACGAATTCGACGCCACGCGCCGCGTGGTTCCAAGCTGAGGGCGATGTTTTCTGCCACCGTCAAGTCGGGCAACAGCGCAGGACGTTGATAGATGACAGCAATGCCGCGCGAGCGCGAGAGCAACGGGTCATTATCTGCTATCGCCTCGCCGTTGACTTCGATGGTACCCGAATCTGGCTGATGGGCGCCAGTAATGATTTTGATGAGTGTCGATTTACCGGCGCCATTCTCTCCAACGAGCGCATGCACTTCGCCGGCCGCAAGCTCAAATGAAATGCCCTTGAGGGTGCGCACGCCGGCGAATGATTTGCTGATATTCGTGAGACGCAGAAGCGAGTTCATTTCAATTTTTAGCGTCCGGCCTTGTCCGGCAATTAATCGATGAACAAGATCGGTGGCTATAAAAAGTGTCGTTCAATCACGCCGGGATAGGACATGTCGTTCATATTTGCGCACTTCGTCGAGCCATTCGCGTTCTAGTGGCACGTCTTGCGTTTGACAAAAAACATCCCAAATGGCGCCAGTTGGCAACGTTTTGAGCTCTTCCAACATTGCCAGCCGACCCGTGTAATCGCCAGCGGCTTCCAGGGTGCGAAGCTTGTCGATGGGCTCCAACAGTGCGCTCAGCAGCGCCTTCAGCATGGCTCGACTGCCGATTACCCAGGCGGCCACGCGATTGATCGTGGCGTCGAAAAAATCGAGCCCAATGTGCACGCGGTCCAAATAATTGCCACGCACCAGTTCCTGAGCGATTGCGTGCAAGTCGTCGGTTAACGTCACCACATGGTCGCTGTCCCACCGGACGCCGCGGCTCACGTGTAACAGTGCGCGATCCAAAAACTCGAACACTGCGGAAAGCTTATCGGCAAGCGATTCGGTCGGATGATAATGACCGGCGTCCAGACATACGAGTTTTTTTCGCGAAACTGCATAGCCCAAGTAAAATTCGTGCGAGCCGACGACGTAACTCTCCGAGCCAATGCCAAAGAGTTTGCCCTCCACAGCGTCGAGATTGTGGGTCGCGTCCAATGGTTCGGCAAATATTGCGTCGAGCGATTCGAGGAGCCGATCGCGCGGCCCGCGCCGATCGACCGGCGTGTCCTTGCATCCATCTGGGATCCATACATTGGTTACGCAGGCGGAGCCCAGCGATTTGCCAATCGCAGCGCCAATCCGCCGACAAGCGATGCCGTGGTCGACCCAAAACTCGCGAATGGCCGAATCGCGATGCGCCAGCGTGAAACCTTCCGCGGCTTTGGGATGCGCAAAAAACGTTGGATTAAAATCGATTCCCAGTTGCTGCTCGCGCGCCCAATCGATCCAGCTTTGAAAATGTTTAGGGTCGAGCGCGTTACGGTCCACTTTGCGTCCGCCTAAGTCGGACGGGTCCGCATACATCGCATGCAAATTAATTCGGTGCTTGCCGGGTATCAGCGAGGTCGCCTTTTCAAAATCGCTTCGCAATTCCTGTGGCGATCGGGCGCGGCCCGGATAATTCCCCGTCACTTCAATGCCGGATCCGGCGTGAGAGCCCTGGCCTTCGAAGCCACGCACGTCGTCGCCTTGCCAACAGTGAATGGAAATGGCAATGTTCGCCAGTTTCTCGAGCGCGCGATCAACATCGACGCCCAGCTCGGCGTACTGCTCTTTGGCGTGCTGAAAACCTTGTTCAACGCGACGCGAAGTCACCACTCGTTCTCCGTGGGGAGAAATCCGAAATCTTGATTCCCAAATCTCAAACAGATCTAAAGGACCTACGCGTCAAATCCTAAATGATAAGCGATTGGAACCCAACGTACTTGACGGCTAGAGGCAACTCAAGTGGCACACTGCGCGGTCTAAGACAACCGCGCTGGGCGGGTTTCATCGGAGAAAGGATTCGCCTTTGCGCCGGGCACTTATAGCAAATAGCTGTAACCAGCGATTAAGATTAACATCACAAATCGGCCCGATCTTTTTCCGATGAACTGCCATGAAACTTATCAAATTCTGGCTCTGCACTCTTTTCCTGACGTCCGCGATCCATTCAATCGCGGCAGATGAGCCCGTCGCCGAAAAACCTTCACAGGCTTTCCTGGAATGGGCAGCAACACCGCCGATGGGTTGGAACAGCTGGGATTGCTACGGTGCCGCGGTAAATGAAGAACAAACGCGCGCCAACGTCGACTACATGGCCGAGAAGCTCGCCAAATTCGGCTGGCAATACATTGTGGTCGACATTCAATGGTATGAGCCCAAGGCGAAAGGCTTCAACTATCGCAAAGACGCGGAACTCGTGACTGATGAAAACGGCCGCTTGACGCCGGCGCAAAATCGATTCCCCTCATCGGTCGATGGACGCGGTTTCAAATCGCTCGCCGATTACGTGCACGGCAAGGGACTCAAATTCGGCATCCACCTGATGCGCGGTATTCCTAAGCAGTGCGTCAACCAGAACACACCGATCATCGGCACGCCGTATCATGCTGCCGACATTGCCGACAAAGAGAACCTCTGTAAATGGAACGGCGATATGTATGGCGTCGACATGACCAAGCCCGGCGCAGGAATATTACAATTCTGTGTTCGACCTTATCGCCTCGTGGAATGTCGATTACGTGAAGGTCGATGACCTCGGAGGCCGCAAACCGGAAACGGCTGCAATTCGTAAAGCGATCGACCGCACCGGCCGACCCATGGTCTTCAGTATCTCGCCTGGCCCGATGCCGTTCGATCAAGCTGGGTTCGCCGCCGAGCATGCTAACTTATGGCGGATCAGCAACGACTTCTGGGATAACTGGCGAGCGCTCAAAAGTCAGTTTGCGCGCTGCGAACGATGGGCGCCGTACAACGCAATGGGCCATTATCCTGACCCCGACATGCTGCCGCTGGGCGCCATTCGGGTCGAACGCAACGACCACACACATTTTACCAAAGACGAACAGCGCACGATGATGACGCTCTGGGCCATTACTCATTCGCCGCTAATGATGGGCGGCGACATGCCAAAGAACGACGATCTTACGCTGTCGCTGTTAACCAACGCAGCGCTCATTGAAGTCGATCAACAATGTCAAAACTCGAAGCAACTTTTCCGGGAAGGCAACAACATCGCCTGGATGGCGGACGCGCCCGATTCGAAAGCGAAATATCTGGCGGTCTTCAATATCGGCGACAAACCGCAGGATGCAGATGCCACGACCGCGCCGGTTGCGGTGAAATTGAATGATCTCGGCTTCGATGGCGCCTGCCGCGTTCACGATCTATGGACCGACAAACCCGCCGGCTCCTTTACTGGCGAGTTTTCAGCGGAGATTCCGTTCCACGGTTCGGGGTTATACCGCGTTGAACCTGGAAAATAGAGAGACGGCGAGTTTGGCGCAGTCTCCCACGGCATGCTTTGAATCTTGACCGCGATGCGCGATAGCACGTACCATACGCGGCCTTTTTCTCGGCGGATTCTCTATCTGACCGGAACGGTCAGACCATTTGGTCGACTGCCGTGCGCAACTTCGTCAATGCTTGCTGGTTCGCCTTCAAATGGGGGCTGCTTGCTGCGCTCGTGGCCGGTGTGGGCGTTGGGCTGTTTTACTACAGCAGGCTGAATGACGAAATTCGCCGCCGTGTCGCCGATAAGTTTGCGGCCGGCTATCCAAACTTGCAGATCATGGTCCGCTCGGCACAGTTGATCGAGGGCCAAGGCATCGAAGTACGGGGCGTTTCCATTTCTGATCCACGACTGGCGGGCCCGCCGGCGGAGCTGGCGTACTTCGATGAAATCCTATTGTGCTGCAATACGAACCTCCAAGAACTTTTGCAGCACGAGCCAAAGTTCACGCGAATGATTATCCGTCGTCCGCGAATTCAGGCGCTCAAGTTGCCGGACGGCACTTGGTCCGCCAGCCAGTTGTTGCCCATCCCCAAATTCAGCGATAAGCCAGCGGAGATGCAAATCGAAGGCGGACAGCTCATCGTATTCGATCCGCAGCACGATCCGCCAACGACGTACAACTTGCACGATGTGAATTTGAATATCAAGCCAATTGCTGATGAAGACGGGGCAACCGATTCCTGGTGTGAAGTGCACGGATCAATGGCGGGCGATCATCTGCAACGCGTGGAAATCGATGGCCATGCTAATCGAAAGACCGGTGCCCTCGATGTGACAGGCTCCGTAGCCGGCATCGACATTTCACCGGAACTGATGGCCGTATTGCCAGCTGACTATGCGGCGCAAATCAAATTGATCACGCCTCTGCGTGGGCAGGCCGGCTTCGGTTTTCACGTGCATCGCGATCCGGCCATGCCGCAGCCACTGCAATTCGAGCTGGCTGGCGAGTTGACTTCCGGCCGCTACGACGACATACGACTTCCGGAAGCGCTCGCCGACTTGCGCGCCAAGTTTTCCGCCGATAATCGTGGGCTGCAAATTACCGACCTAACTGCCCACAACGGCAAGACGACGCTGCAGTGGAATGCGCGAGTGGACGGTTTTTCATCGAACGCCCCAATCCTCGTGCAAGGCGAGGCGATGCATCTGCGGATCGGCAAAAATTGGGAAAATCTGTTTCCGCCAAAGCTGTTGGAGCAGTGGAGAAAGTTTCTGCCGGAGGGGGAAATCAACGTTCGTGATGTTCGAGCGGAATTCGATGGCACGAAATGGCGGCTGGCGGCGAAAGTGGAATGCTTGAATGTTTCATTCGAGTACTGGAAATTTCCGTATCGGTTGGAGGGTGGGCGTGGAGTCCTTTCGCTCGATTTCGATCCGCAAACGCAGCAAAACCGGTTGACCATCGATCTGCAGTCATTCGCCGGCAGCAGACCTGTGGATATTAAGGGCGAGTTTTTCAATCCCGGTCCGCTGTTTACCGGCTGGGTCACAATCGCCGGCAATGAAATGCCGTTTGATCAAAAGCTATATGCCGCGGTTACAGTGGCACAGTCGAAATCGAGCGAAGTCGTTCGCTCGCTGAATCCAGTCGGAACGTTCAATGTATCGGTGACTACCCGGCGCGACGATCCGAACGAACAGATCATGAGCCAAGATGCCGACATTACGCTCAATCGCTGCTCGTTCAACTACGACAAATTCCCTTACCCAGTCAACAACGTTGTGGGAAATCTCAAGTTGCTCAATGGGAACTGGTTCTTCCAGAATCTGCAGGGAGTTAGCCACAGCGGGCACATCACTTGCCAGGGTAACTTGACAAAAGCCGGCGATGGTTTTGCTCTTCAGCTAGAGTTCGGCGGCACGAACGTGGCGCTAGACGACGAACTCCGCGACGCTCTGCCAAACCGAATGCAACCCTTGTGGAACTGCTTGAAACCGCGCGGGTCGTTCAATTTGCTTTCCGCGAAAGTAGATTATTCCACATCGTCCAGGAAGCTGGACGTCGTCACGCGCACCGAGCCCGTGCCAGGCACCGTTTCGATCGAACCAACATTCTTTCCGTACCGGCTGGAAAACTTGCGTGGCGAGCTCGAGTTCCACGACGATCGGGCTGAGTTCAAGAATTTGCGCGGCTCGCACATGAACACGTCCGTTGAGGCCAATGGATTTTGCCAGCGTGAGTCGGATGGTAGCTGGCAGCTACATTTTGAGAATTTGACGACCGATCCGTTCCGAATCGACCGCGATCGCGAACTGATGACTGCCTTGCCTGCCAAGTTGCGGAAAGTTATTTCACAGCTGAATCCAACCGGGTTGGTGAGCGTGAAAGGCATGCTCGATTTATGGGGAAAATCGCCAGCCGTGGTTGCAAATGGGACCAGCGCCAGCGAGTGCAACGTGCGGAGTGCGTGGCGCGATTTGGAATTCGACATGGAAGCGGGCACGCTGCACACAGGTCTCGATCTGCAAAATATCCACGGGGCCGCAACGCTTAACGGCGAATATGATCCTGTCCAGCCGGAGGGACAGCATTTGATGACGCGGGGTTACGTGAACGTCGATACGCTTTCGTGGAATCAGTTCAATGTGAGCGAAATTCAAGGACCGATTTGGGTCGACGATCGCCAAGTTTTGTTTGGCTCGCTGGCCGAACAACCACAGCCCGGCCGCCCTGCGCGGCATCTTTCTGCGAAGGGCTACGGCGGCATTTTGGAAGCCGATGGCAAGGTGCTGCTGGAAGAAACACCGCGGTATGCGATTCAAGCGGCGGTGGATAATGTCGACCTGAAAAAGTTCTGCGGTGAAGCGCTCCCAGGTCGGCAGAAAGTCAAAGGTCGCTTGCAGGCCGGCGTGCAATTAACGGGGAATGCGGCCGGCTTGCACACGCTGCTCGGAAACGGACAAGTACAGCTTCGCGATGCTGATATCTATCAGCTGCCGGTAATGGTTGCGCTATTGAAAGTATTGAACTTCAAACCGCCAGATACCACGGCGTTTACAAAGTGCGACGCATCGTTCGACCTTTCTGGCGAACACTTCGCGCTCAAGAAAATCGAGTTCGTCGGCGACGCGATCAGTTTAGGCGGCACAGGTGAAATGAATTTGAATACCGACATCAACCTGCGCCTGCACTCGCTCTTGGGCCGCAGCGACATGCAACTCGACGGCTGGAAAAAACTAATGGGCGGCGCCAGCGAGCAAATCATGCAGATTCAGGTGACCGGCACCCTGGCCGATCCGCATGCCAAACGCGAGGCGTTTCCCGTCATCAACCAGGCGTTGCAATCGATCCAGGCCGGAATGCAACCCGAACGGCAATTGCCACCGCAAGGCATGCGGCCGACGGTCGGCGCCGGCGATGCTTCCAGGCGGTGAGCTAGAATTTGTGTAACGTATGTTTACATGGCCCGACTTTAATTAGTCGGGAGTGCAACGACATTCAAAATCCAATCGGGTTCCCGGCCTGCGTGGTCGGGCTCTGAAGGGTGATCTATGAGCATCGGACCACTCAGCTTTGTCGCATCGGGCGCGGCTACACCGCTGGCTCAATCGAAGGGCTCGGACATTGATCGCGCTGAGCAGGAAACTGCGGCACAGCAGCGGCAGTTTCAGCATGAGCTCAAAGCAGAGCAAGCCGCCGGAATCGGTCAGACAGATGGCGAAGAGCACGAAACGGAAGACCGCGACGCCGACGGCCGCCGCTTGTGGGAGCTACCGCCGAAGAAATCGGAAGCCGACGTCGACGATGCCACCGTCGTGGATGATAAAACACCGCATACCCACGATCCCTCTGGCCTACGTGGTAATCAGCTGGATCTGACCGGCTGATCCATCAATCAAGCTGCTCGATCACGCCCACCAAAAAACTTGCCAGTCGTTCCGAACATTTGTGAGCGGTTTCACGAAAGCGCCACAGCTCTTTCACAAACGACGGCCGCCGCAGGACGGTACCCGCCGTTGCCCCGATGCGGCGCACTAATGTTTTGCGCGTCAGCAATCGTTCGATATCAGCCGGCAACTCTTCATCGACCGTATCGCTAATAACCCGCACCGCCAAGAATTTTTGCCTTTCACGGCGGCACGCTTCAGCGACACCGATCGTTTCCATATCGACGGCAATGGCGGCATGCAGCGTGCCAAGCTCCCGTTTGTGCGCAGCCCGTGCCGCAATGCGATCGATCGTCACCAGCGGACCGACGTGCAAATCACGCGCGGCATTCTGCTCAGGGGATATTTGAAAATCAATCGATAACTGCCGTCCGTCTTCGCCCAGAACGGTATCGGGCATCACGATGTCGCCGCGCTTCACGTCGACGTGCAGTCCGCCAGCCAATCCAGCCGAGATCACCCACGTGGGCCGATGACCGAGAATCAGCGCCTCGGATGCCTTCTCCGCATTGACTCTGCCGACGCCGGAATGGACGACAACGACGCCGCGACCGTTCAACCCACCTTGCCTGGCGGTGAATCCAGCTGCCTTGATGGAAATGATTCCTCCCAACCGCGCTTCCAACGATGCCGCTTCGATCGCCATGGCGTAAACAACGCCGATATGGCAAGGTCGCAAATTGGCATCGGGAATCGAAGTTGGATTTGAGCTCGCAGGCATGGCGATCCGGAGATCAATGAAGAGATGAATCTCAAGATAGTCATACTGTAGGGCTTGCAATAGTGCCGCTGCAAATCAGCCGCGGAGATTAAGCCGCCCGTTTGTACGCATGCTCCGAGCCGGGCGCCGCTTTACTCTCCATACCGCCGCTGCTGCGAACGACAATCCCTGGTCGGAAATGCGGTTTTGGAACTGCTGCTCGCTTGCGGCTTTCCGCCTCGGCAAGAATTAACTTTGCCGCCACAGCGGAAGCGCCGCCATGGCCCACTCGGGCTTTCAGCTTGGCCAGTTCCGCAATCACACCTTCGCGCTTTCCATCGCTCGCGAGCCACTGGATCACATGTGAAGCAATTTGCAGCGACTTGTCTTCCGAAGTGAGATACTCGGGAAACAGCACGCGATCGGCGTCGGCGTCACTTGGATCGTATGGCGTGTTGTCCAGTGGAAACAGTTCTTTCGCGGTGAGCAAGTTCACCAGCGTGATGTACTTTACGCGGCGGAAAAATTGCTGCACCCAGTAAGCAAACGGGCTGATCCAGTACAGCACGACCGTCGGTTTCTTGTGATACAAAAGCTCCAGCGAAACAGAACCGGAACACGCCATGCAGCACTGGGCCGCGTGCATCAGCTCCGGCGTTTTGCGAACATAAACATCGACCGGCAGCTTTGACTCAGCGATGAGTTCTCGCGCCAATTGCGCCTGATGCGGCTTGAACGCGGCTACGGCAAAGCGAACACCAGGAATGCGCACTCGCACCAGTGCAGCCGCTTTCAAGAACCATTTCAGGTTGTGCTCAACTTCCTGGGTTCGCGAACCAGGCAGAATAGTGACCAATCGGCCAGGTTTGTTGCTCAGTGTTTCCAGGAATGCTTCGTCAAATCCTTGGCGACGAACTTCATCGAAGAACGGATGTCCCACGAACGTTGCACGACAACCTTGCTCGCGGAACCACGTTTCTTCAAACGGCAGCGAACAGAGCGCATGGTCAACAAACCGCCGCATTTTTTTGATCCGCCAACTGGCCCACGACCAAATTTGCGGCGGGCAATAATAGAGGACGGGAATTCCATGCGCTTTCGCGCGTCGGGCAATCCACCAATTGAAGCCGGGATAATCAATGAGCACCACGGCATCGGGCCGCTGATGGCGAAAATACCGATCGGCCCGACTAGCCAGCGCAAGAACTTATGAATGTTTAGCAGAACTCGCAATAACCACATGACGGCAAGCGCAGTTAAATCAGCATGCAAAACGCAGCCGGCGGCAGCCATTTCAGGTCCGCCGTAGCCAACGCACTTCACCCCAGGATGCTGCCGTTGCAATTGCCGTATCAAGTTGGCGCCGTGCAAATCGCCGCTGGGCTCGCCGGCGGAAAAGAAGATCGTCATGCGCTTTTCGCCTGCGAATAAATTGAACTCGATGCGGTCCCTGCACTGGATCGCTCGTCGCCCACGAGTTTCAGAACTGGCACGCTCGCCGATGCACTCGTCATTTCCTCGGACCGCACTTCTTTCCAACGACGGCAGCGCCACCAGGCCACAAGCAGGTCAAACGGATTTGGTCGCACATCGGACAGACCCTGCGGCAATCCAACATGTTCGACATACGCTTCGCAAACTCGGTAGCCACGCCGCACAACGAATGCAGGCAAGTAACGAGCCATGCCAGTTTCCAGCGAGATGTTGTCAATCGCTTCGCGCCGGGCTGCCCAAAAAAGGCAGTCGGGGTCGTGCGATTCGAGTCCCAGCAGAGCCCAGCGCGGGATGCGTGTCACTCGTTTCCAAAGTTTCTCCCAAACACGGCACCGTCTGCGGCCAACGACTAAGTCGGCACGCTGGAGCCAATCGATGAGCCAGGGAATTTGTGCCGTCGGATAATGTTCCCCTGCAGCCAGCGCGATAACGGTTTCACCGCGTGCTGCTTGAATTCCCGCGGCAAGCGCCAGGCTAGTTCCGACGGGCCAATCGAGCCGTATCGACCGCAGCCAGTGATAATCGCCGAGCAGTTTTTCGAGCAGGCGCAATGTTGACGAAGCAGAGCCGTCATCGACGACGATTGCCTCAAACGGCTGTCCAAGCGGCGTCATCGCATTGGCCAGCGCCGGCAACTGCCGGCGCAAGGCATCGCCGCAATCGCGCTGGGGGATAATGACGGAATACCGAATCATCGTCGCTTCCTTGCGGCAAAGATTCACGGGCGGATTTTAACCGCCCATACGCAGAGACACCGAGATTGAAGCCGTGTTTGCCCTCCGGTCGCCAATTCAACATTGGAATTCGGGCTGGGAGTATCCCAAATTGACACGAGGTGACAAAGGTCAATCCGATGCTAGCATGATGCATCTGCTGATCGAAGTTAATCCGACTTCGTTGCCAAATACTCCGCCGGTTTCCGAAACTCCGACCGGTACACCGCCTGGCCGTACAAACGCATGCGGCGTTCAAAGTGCGTGCGGAAATCGAGATCGTGCTCCGGCGGCTTTTCGGCCACTTCAATTGGTCCAATTAGCTGGCTCGTATTGCGGATCAGTCGCAGTGTGGTCTGAAAATATTCCTCGACATCAGTCCAAAAATGCAGCACCCCGCCGGGCTTTAAGACCCTTTGAATTTGCAGCAGAGACCATTCGTTCATCACGCGCCGCTTTTTGTGACGTTTCTTCCACCAGGGATCGGGGAAATAAACATGAACTGCTGCCGTCGAGGCATCCGGTAGAAACTCGGCCAGCACCCGTAAGGCATCGCCCTGAATGATCCGCGCGTTGGAGAGTTCGCGTTTGGCGATTCTTGCTGCGCAGTAACTGGCGTACTTCGAGGCAATTTCGACGCCTAGGAAGTTATGGTCCGGTCGTTGCACCGCCGCCTGCGTGAGAAACAGCCCCTTCCCGCTGCCGATTTCAAATTCCAGCGGCACCGCCCGTTCAAAGAGCGCAGCCGAATTCCAAGGTCGCGGCAGTTGCTCAACGGTGAGCAAATGACGCGACAAATCGAGCGCGGGATCAATCTTGCGAAGCGTACGACGTGGCATGGAACTTTGCTTGGTCGATGTAGCACGTATGAATTGGAATGAGGGATGAATCTGCCAGACCTGGATCTGCTGCAATCCTACATCCTACATCCAACGCCCAAGATCAAACCATCGCCACATGCGCCTGTGCGGCTGCCCGACCTTACCACCAGCGTGTGTGATCGTAGCCGGGCGGAAAGCGGTGATCGTGGAATGGCGAGCGTTCGTCAACCAATTCGACCGCAGGCTGTGGCGGAACAAGCGCGGAAAACAGTGGCATCAAAATGGCGCCGAAAACAAAACCACCCACGTGGGCCCACCAAGCGACGCCATTTTCTGCGCCGGCATGCAGCATGCCAAGCCCCCGCAACAACTGCGTGCCGAACCACAGTGCAATGAACAATAGCGATGGGATTTCAACAATGGTGATGAAGATGAACAAGAACACGAGCGTGCGCACCCGGGCATGCGGAAACGTGACCGCGTAACCGCCGAGCACTGCCGCCACGGCGCCGCTTGCACCAATCATCGGAATGGCGCTGTTGGGCGCAATTGCCCATTGGGTGACTGTTGCCGCCAGTCCGCCCAGGAGATAAAACACGCCAAACAAAAATGGGCCGAGCCGGTCTTCTACGTTGTCGCCAAAGATCACGAGGAACCACATATTGCCAATTAAGTGGAGCCATCCGCCATGGAGAAACATGCAGGAGATGGTCGACGCTAGAATTTCCTGTCGGTTGGGCGGCAATTGCATGCGCACTCGTTGCGGGACGACCCAGCCGAACCCGATGGGAACTTGCTGCTCGATGGGAACGACCACCGGCTTTTGCGGATCGCTTAGTTGGCCGATTCGCGCGGCCACAAACCCGTGGCGGGCGATCACTTCCTGTTGCTTTTGCGGCGGCAAACTTTGCAACCACAAGAACGAGACGACGTTGATCGCTACGATTATATAAGTGACGATCGCCCAGCGGTGCGTCGGGATGGTATCGGCAAAGGGAAACATTCGGTTAGCCGGAGGTCATGACCGGTGCCGGGGTGTTGCAAACCAGCGTGCAATTGTATGGCGAGACGCGTTTGAAGAAGCAGAATGCGTGCCGAGACCACGTTGGCTCGCAGCCTACTTGACGGCTGTTTCCGGAGGGGGCGGGCTTGCCAAACCTAAGGCTTCTAAATCGAGCGGCAGGGGAATGCCTTTGAGTGCGCCTTCGACGACCATTTGCTGATTCACGAAGCCCTGAAAGCGGCAGACAATCATCGCTCCGCGGCGAACTTTTGTCAGTTGCACCACCATCACCAGGCGATCGCCCGGCAACACGCCGCCGCGGAACTTCACTTCCTCCAGGCCACCGAAGCCGACAACCTTCGCGCCCAGCAAATCGTACTTCTGCACAAAGTAGCTGGCCAGTTGGGCGGCCACTTCGCAAATGATGACGCCCGGCATCAGAGGTGCCTTGGGCATATGTCCGCGAACCCAAAATTCATCGAGCGTGATGTCTTTGTAGCCAACGCAAATTTGTCGCTTGGTGTCGGCATGACATATCGCTGTCAGCTGCTCCATTTCGTAGCGCTGCAAGTTGTATCGGCGAATTTCCGAGATATCGGCGAACACATGGTTCACGTCGTATTCGGAAAAGTCGATGATCAACTCTTTGCCTGCCACGCGCTGACGCTCCAGAAGAAAAGACGACGAATGTCGAAAGGCGAACGACGAATCAATTACCCGAGCGTCGTCATTTGCTTGCCCAGACGAAATTCAACCTGCCGTCGATTCAGGTGCGCAGGTGTTTGCGCTTGGCCTTACGGGCTTTGCTGTTCGCCGGTCGGGCCCCGTGGTTGGCTTTCTTAAGATTGCGATGTGGCTTGGCCATTTGAATATTGACTCCCAAATTAGGTTGTTAGGCGGAGGCGACCGATAGGCGGAAATCTGACGCGATTTCCACCTCAAATTACCATTTCTCTGCGTCGATTGGAAGCGCAGCCACGCGCCCACTCAGCGGCCCAATCCGCATGAAAAACCCCTGCTGTGCTGCACAGCAGGGGCGTATTTAAATTTAACGATTCGCGATCACACGGCGCACGCCTACCGCGCTGCTCGTCGCGGATTAACAATCTCACTGCCCCGGATTGATCACCCGTTGACCGCTTGCAACGCCATTGGTGGCCAATCGCTTGTTGAGCTGCAGGTAGTCCTGGGCAATCGCCAGTGCTTCGTTGAAGTAATAATCGCGCTTCACGACAGGTCGGTTCGGATCGTCGAGTTGCTTGAACTGCTCGTCTTCTTCTTGTTCGGTGTTCATTTCCGCTCGCTCGGCCAGGAACTTCTGCTCATTCAAATTGACCGACTTATGTTCCTTGAGCTGCAAATAATGCGCGATCTTTTTCTCCGCCTTCTGGAACTCTTCCGACTGCTTCACTCGCTGAGCCGATCGCTCCCGCAGCTCGTCGACGAGCGCCTTGTCGACCATGTTGGCCTTCGCGTAATTAGCCGGATCTACTTTGTCGAACTTGAGCGCATAATCCAAATCTGCCTCGCCGACATCCAAATGCGTCGTGAGCGAAGGCAGTTCAATATCGGAAACCACTCCGCGGTTCTGCGTGCTATCGCCATTGGGCCGATAAAACTGCTGAATCGTGATCTTGATGGCGCCCATCGCCGGTGCATTCGGAATGCCATTGAAGAACGGCTTGCTCACGTCGAGCAGGCTCTGGACCGTGCCTTTGCCGTGCGAGGTTTTATCGCCCACGATGATGCCGCGGCCGTAATCCTGAATGGCGCCGGCAAAAATCTCGCTTGCACTGGCGCTGAACTTGCTTTGCAGCACGATGAGCGGGCCGGCCCAGGCCACTCCCTTGTCCGTATCGTCGTAGTGCTGCACGCGGCCGTTGGAATCTTTCACCTGTACGATCGGCCCCTCGTCAACAAACAGACCCGTCAGGCTGATGGCTTCAGTCAGCGATCCGCCGCCATTGCGGCGCAGGTCCAGAATGACGCAATCGACGCCCTTGGCGTTGAAATCTTCCAGCAGCTTCTGCACATCGCGAGTCGTGCTACGGTAATCGGCCACTCCTTTGCGAGCGCCTTCCATATCCATGTAAAAGCTCGGCAGATCGATCACGCCGATCTTATACGGCTGCCCGTTTGCCTTTCGGCCCTCCTCAAAAATCTCCGATCGGGCTTCGCTGTCCTTGAGCTCAATGCTGGCCCGGGTAATTTCGATCGTCTTCGGTTCATGACCCGCCGCAGGCATCACTTTCAGGCGCACCACAGTGCCGGCCTTGCCGCGAATTAGGTCGACCACGTCGTTCAGGCTCATATCGGCCACATCGACAAAGTCGCCCGAGACGCCCTGCCCGACACCGATCACACGATCTTCCGGCTTCAAGCGACCATCTTTTTCTGCCGGGCCGCCGGGAATTAGCCGGCTGATTTTCGTAATGCCTTCTTCGAGTTCATATTCCAGTGCAGCGCCAATGCCTTCCAGCCGCAGCCGCATGTTGATGTCGAAATTCTCTAGCGTCGAAGGCGACATGTAACTGGTGTGCGGGTCAAACCCACTGGTGAGCGCTGTCAAATAGCGCTCCAGCAACTCGTCGCTCGTGGTCTGATGCATCCGCTTGGCGAAGCTATGGTACCGCTTCGAGATTTTTTCCTGCGGGGTCTGCTCCTTGGAATCGGCAACTGCCGCATCCGAATTGGCGGCGGCATCCGATTTGGCCGCGTCTTTTTCTTTCGCCTTCGCTGCTTTGTCGGCTTTCTCCTGCTTGTCGGCCAGCTTGACGAGTAAATCGTATTTCAGCCGCTTGGTCCATCGATCCTTCATCTCTTTTTCGGTCTTGGCATACGTCATTTGCTTCGGATCGGTCTGCATTTCCTCATCGACTGTCAGATCGAGATTACTCTTCAACAACTGATCGACGAGGTTCACTCGTTCATCGACCCGTTGCAAGAAGCGTTCGAACACCTTGTAGGCGAAGCTGACATCGCCGCGCTTGCCAATAGCGTCGGCCAGTTCGTCCTGTTGTTTCATGAACTCGTCGACATCCGCTTGCAGAAAGTAAACCTTCATCGGATCCAGCGTCTTCATGAACGTGGTGAAGGTGCGGCGCGACATTTCCTGATTCAGCGGCTGCTTGGAAAGATGCTCGTCGCGCAGATACCACGCTACGGCCTTGGCAATTCGCCGGTCATCCGGTTGCGGCCCTTTTAAATCGGCGCGCGACCGATTGGCCACCATTAGTCCGGCCGCCAGGGTCACAGTGCTCAATACGCCCCATAAATACAGGCGGCGATGGCGGTCCAGTGCGGTTGCAGGGCGATTCATGCGTTACTTCTCCACGAAAGTTACGGTCGAATGGGGTTCCGGCTAAATGGGTTTCGGCGTTGATTAGGTTTAGGCAAATTGTAACGGACGGGTGCGGCAGCGGCCCTAAAATGATGAATCACGTCCGCGGTTGGCCAATTCCGGCGTTTCCAAGCCCAGCGGACAATTAGGCCCCAATCATTCGCGGTGTTCTCAAGTTGCCGGTCCGGCAGACGATTTTGCCCAATCCGATTAAGTGCCCAAGGGCCAAAGACTTAAACCGATCTTAGCCGCGTTAATCTTACGAAGCAATATCGAAACCAACTGTTGTTACGTACGGCGGCCAGCCAGAGGTCGCAGGGATTACAACGCCGAAGGAGAACGAACAAACTGCTTAACCGCAGGCGGTCGGTTACTTCACCGCCAGCATGCGCTCCAATGCCACGAGCGCGTAATGTGCCGTGTTCGGATCGACTTGAATCACGTTCACAGGCGTGACGGCGGCGAGGTTTTCCAGCACCAGCACAAGTGCGCAAGGTCAATTCGATACATCGTGGCGCACATGCACACCACCGGTGAAAGGAAATGAATTTCTTGCTCCGGGTGCTCGTGCTTTAAGCGATTGACCAAATGCAATTCGGTGCCAATCGCCCATTTCGTGCCGGTGGGCGATTCTTCGATGGTGCGAATGATTTTGCTCGTGCTGCCGCGCACGTCGCTCCTGTCGACCACTTCCATCGAACATTCCGGATGCACCAGGATCTTGATGCCGGGAAATTTCGCGCGAAAGCCATCCACATGCTCAGTGCGAAACATTGCATGCACGCTGCAGTGCCCTTGCCATAACAGCACCTTCGCGGTTTGCAACTTATCCGGCGTGTTTCCGCCCAGCGGCTCTGCATGCGGATTCCAAACGGTCATTTGCTCCAGCGGAATTCCCATCGCTTTGGCAGTGTTGCGGCCCAAGTGCTGATCCGGAAAAAACAGCACGCGGCTGGTACGGTCGAACGCCCATTTTAAAACCGCGGCGGCGTTGCTGGAGGTGCAAACAATTCCGCCGTGTCGACCGCAAAACGCTTTCAAGCTTGCCGCGGAGTTGATGTAAGTCACGGGCGTGATGTCGCTGGTGTCGATCACCTCGCCCAGCTCTTCCCAACAGCTTTCGACTTGATCGATCGCCGCCATATCGGCCATCGAACATCCGGCCGCCATGTCGGGCAGCACGACGGTGACGCGCTCGCCGTTTCGCTCCGCCAATTTATCCGGGCGGTTGGCAACAATGTCGGCGGTTTCTGCCATGAAGTGCACGCCGCAAAACGCGATGTACCGGCAATCGCGGCTCTCGGCGGCCATCTTGCTGAGCTGATAACTATCGCCCTGCATATCGGAAAGCGCGATGACTTCGTCCTGCTGATAGTGATGCCCAAGAATCAACAACTTCGGTCCGAACTGGGCGCACACCGCGTTGATCCGCTGCGTAAGTTCGTCGTTCGACAAACTTCGATACGGCTTGAATTCAAACGCCGGCGATCCCGGCTTGGCGATTTCAGCAGTGCTAGCGGTCATGGTTGCTCAGTTGTCCCTTGGCACATTTTCCAAGCGTCCCGGTCGGAAGTAATACTTGAACTTAGCAATCGAATCGTCACTCCGAATTATATCCCGCGACGGCTGCTAGCACATGTATGTTCAAATCGGCTGATCACACAAAGTTTGCCGGGCTTCGAGCCGATGATGAATTGATGAGTGCTAGTGCGATGGATGTTAGCACATCGCTGCCGGTGCGACCGCCGGGCTTGAAGCGGATTCTCGCAATGCAAGAAAGTTGACCATGCCCGACATCAATCCAAGTGCTGCCAATGTCGCCGACGAATCGCCCGCCGCGGCACTCGAGAACTTGCCGGCTTACACGCGCAATCTCTTGCACGTGCGCGTGCCGGTCGTCGTGACGCTGGCCAAAAAAAAGCACCCGGTCAAGCAGATTCTGGAACTCGCGCCCGGCTCGCTCATCCAGTTCGAAAAGTCATGCGATGAGCCGCTGGAATTAAGTGTGGGCGAACATCGCATTGGCCGCGGTCTGGCGGTCAAAGTCGGCGAAAAATTCGGCCTGAAGGTCGATCATCTTACGCCACCGGCTGAGCGATTGAAAACGCTGAAGCCGCAAGACTAGGGCGACGTTTGGTTTTTGGCGCAATTTGGCCGGACTACATTCGCGCTCTCCCCCGGCCTGGCGGCTCGGGCTACACTGTGATCGCCGGCAAGGACTGTCGCCGCGCAGACCACACATAGATATTTCGAGTACCGCAATGCTCTACCTTAACATCGTCCTCACCGTCAAAGATTCCGCCAACACGGCGGAAGTTCGCGAGCTCTTGGCCGAACAAGCCCGGCTTTCGCGGCAGGAACCTGGCTGTTTGCGTTTCGAAGTCTATCATTCCAACAACGACCCGACCAAGTTTTTGCTGATGGAGCGCTGGGAATCGCAAGAAGCGCTCGACAAACATCGCACGGCGAATGCTTACACGACGGTCTACCAGCCGAAAGTCCTGCCGCTGGTGAACCGCGAACCCCATCCGTCGACTTTGGTGTCGGAGTAGGCGGCAATGTTAGTTGTCACTGGTCCTTTGCCATTCGATTTGCCCGATTACAGATGACTAGGGACGAATGACATAAGGAAAAATTGAGACAAACTACCCACGCTTTAGACCGTGATTGTGTTAATTGATAATTACGATTCCTTCACCTACAACCTCGTACAGCGGTTGGGGGAAATCGATCCGTCGATTGATCTCGAGGTGCACCGCAACGATCAGATTACGACCGACGAAATCGCCAGGCGGAAGCCGACTCATCTCATCATCTCACCGGGGCCATGCACGCCAAGCGAAGCCGGCATTTCTTGTGAGTGCGTCACGCGATTCTCCGGCAAGCTGCCGCTGCTGGGCGTATGTCTGGGGCACCAATCCATCGGCCAGGCAACTGGCGGAAAGATCGTGCGAGCCAAGCAGCTAATGCACGGCAAGGTCGATCGCATTCATCACACCGGCAAAGATCTCTTCGAGGACCTGCCAAATCCATTCGAAGCCACACGCTATCACAGCCTGGTGATCCAGCCCGACACGCTCTCGCCCGACTTTGAAGTGACCGCCTGGGCCGACGCTCCTGATGGCGGCCGCGAAATCATGGCGGTTCGACACAAAAAACATCCCACGTTTGGGCTGCAGTTCCATCCGGAGAGTTTTTTAACGCAGGGCGGCACGGATATTCTGCGAAAGTTTCTAGCAGTTCGCTAACCGCCCGCCGCTTAGCGTGCCTTACCAACATGCTGTCCGTCCAAGAAGCACTGACGCTTGTTCTCGACTACGCCGCCGCAAAGTCTGCATCGAACGTTGCGCTTTGGGACGCTTTGGGCCTCGTGCTCGCAGAAGACATTGCGAGCGACATCGACAGTCCGCCGCACGATAAATCACTGGTCGATGGTTATGCCGTTCGCAGTGCCGATTTGAAGGATGGCCGCGCCAGTTTGCAGATACTTGAAGAGGTAACGGCCGGCCAAGTTCCTCGTCTGGCCATTGGACCCGGCACGGCGACCCGCATTATGACTGGCGCGCCAATTCCCGACGGCGCCGATGCTGTCGTGATGGTGGAGCGCACTTCATTTAGCCCGGCCATTCACGGCGGGACAATTCTCGGAATAGTCGAGATTGACGAAGAGCGTTTTCGCGCCGACCAGAATATCATCCCGCGCGGAAAGTCGATGCATCGCGGCGATATCGTGCTCAAACAAGGAACGCCGCTCGGCCCAGCAGAAATCGGATTGCTGGCGGAAGCTGGGCGATCGCAAATTCAAGTCATCGCGCCGGTCCAGGTCGCGATTCTTTCGACGGGCAACGAACTGGTGACGGCGAGCGAAACGCCAGGGCCAGGTCAGATTCGGAATTCGAATGGACCGCTGCTCGTGGCATCGGCCGCAAAGCCGGCGCCGTGTCCATCGATTTGGGCATCGCCCGCGATGATGAACCGGAGTTATGGCGTGCGATCGAAACCGGTTTGCAAAGCGACGTGCTAATCATCTCCGGTGGCGTTTCGGCCGGCGTGCTGGATTTAGTCCCCAAGGCGCTGAGCGAGCTCGGCGTCGAGCAAGTGTTCCACAAAATCAACCTGAAGCCCGGCAAACCACTTTGGTTCGGGGTTCATCGCTCGCAAGGGGCGGCTCACAACGGTTCGCAGACAACTTTGGTTTTCGGCCTTCCGGGCAATCCGGTGAGCAGCGTCGTGTGTTTCGAGCTATTTGTGAAACGGGCGATCGCGAAAATCGCCGGTCGAGCGGTGGATGGCACGCATCGAATGCAGTCCGCGAAGCTGGCGTGCGAGTTCGTGCACCGTGGCGATCGGCCGACGTATCATCCGGCCGTCTGGCGGGAAACTCCCGCTGGCCCAAGTGTCGAGCCAACTCGATGGCAAGGCTCGGCCGATCTGCGGGGCTTCGTGGGGGCCAATGCCTTGATCGCGTTTCCCGCCGGCGATCGCAGCTTCTCCGCCGGCGAAATGGTGGAAGCCATTTTGCTATAACGATTTCGCCTCGGCGTTGCCAACTCTTAAATCAAGCCAGGCGGAGTTGCCTCGATTTTCGTGCCGCCACACCGCGCTTGCATTTTGAGCCACTTGTCTCGAATAATGTACAAATGCATCAGATAGTCCTGAACACGAAAAGCTGCAGCCGCGTTTTCGCGATCAAACTCCGTCCGAATCCGCCTCCTTCCCCACCCAAATTCACATTGCCTCGAACGATCGATTGATTGAAAATGCGATTGCATACGCAACCAATCGAATCAAAAACGACAAAATACGATCGAGTTTGTCGCACCTACAGTCGCGGAAGACACGAGAATTGCCGAGCGGCTGTGATTCGCGCTGCGACAAAATCCAGGAATTGTGCCCGAAAAAAACGGGGCCCCATAACCCGTAAATATGTAGCCGATTCGAACCTCACTTGTTGAACCGCGTGCGACAGAATTGTTTGCCATGAACTCCACGGTCATGAAAAAACGTCGAGAACTCAGCCCTTTGACGGGGGTGTTGCGCGATCGTTCGCCGTCGATTTCGGCGCTTGCGCGATTAAAGCAAGCGACACGATCCACATTGGGCATGGGCCTCCTCGGCGGCCTTTTGATGTATCTCGCACTGCCTCCGTGGGACTTGTGGCCGCTAGCGTGGATTGCGCCGGTGCCGTGGCTGCTGCTTGTACGGCAGCCACTGCTCGCAGGACGTCGGCCATATTTCAAACTATGGATCGCGGGATTCGCGTTCTGGCTGGGGGCGATTCACTGGCTACGGCTACCGCACTGGACGACGCACTTTGGCTGGCTGGCCTTGGCGTTTTATCTGGCGTTCTACGTTCCCGTGTTCGTCGGGCTGTGCCGCGTGGCGGTCCAACGGCTGGGAATTTCGATCGTGTTATCGCGGCGCCAATCGTCTACACAGGATTGGAGCTGGCGCGCGGCCATCTCTTGAGCGGCTTCACCATGGGCGCGCTCTCGCACACGCAAATCCATTGGCTCTCGGTGATTCAAATTGCCGACATCATTGGCGACTACGGCGTGAGCGGGCTGGTGATGTTTGTCGCCGCCTGCGTAGCGCGAATGATTCCGTGGGACCAGGAGTCAGGAGTCAGGAGTCAGGGGTCAGCGGAACTGTTTAACCGCGATGCGAAAGTCGCAACCACAGACCGGCCACGAAAAAAGCCCGTACTCTGGCCCCTCGTTCCACTCGTTGCTGTCCTCGCTTCCGCACTTGCTTATGGGCACTTCCGCATGGCGGGCGATTACATGCGGCCGGGACCGACGGTTGCATTGATCCAAGGCAATTACGATCCGAAGCTGGAAAACGAACCCGAATCCGATGTCCGCAAGATTGTCTTCCAGCATTATTATGCGCTCTCGCAAAAAGCACTGGTCAAAACGCCACACATCGATTTGCTCGTTTGGCCGGAGACGATGTATCCGTACGGGCTGATCGAAACTTCGCCCGATTTTCATCCGCCCCAAACCTGGGAGAGCACGCCGGCAGAAATCACTGCGCAGCGCGCGAAATACCTCGTCGATTTGCAGCACGCGTTTCAGAGCACGGTCGAAGAAACCCACGGGGCGCCGCTGCCGCCGCCGCTGCTCTTGGGCGAAGACGCGATTTACTTCTCCAATGATCGCGAGCAACATTTCAACAGTGCGCTGTTTGTCGATTCGCTGGGGCAGCCTCTCTCGCGCTACGACAAAATGCATCCGGTGATGTTTGGCGAATACATCCCGCTGGCGGAGTATATTCCGTGGCTGTACAAGATCACGCCGCTCACCGGCGGGCTAACCACAGGCACCAAGGCGGTCGCCCAAAAGCTCGGCAATGTGCGATACGCGCCAGACGTCTGCTACGAGACAGTAATTCCACATTTAATTCGTCGCCAGGTGCTCCAGCTGCGTGAGCGCGGCGAAGAGCCCGACGTGCTCGTGAACGTCACCAACGATGGCTGGTTCCGTGGCTCCAGCGAGCTCGATATGCACTTGGCCTGCGGCGTGTTTCGGGCGATCGAAATGCGTAAGCCGCTCGTGATTGCGGCCAACACAGGCTTTTCGGCCTCGATCGATAGCAATGGGCGGGTTTTAGAACAGGGCCCGCGCCGAGAAGCGGACGCGCTGATTACCTCGGTCCAGCTAGACAGCCGCCACAGCCGCTACTTGGATTATGGCGACTGGTTCTCTGGACTGTGTTTCGCCGGTTGCGTGGGGCTGGCGACGATCGGGCTGTGGGATTGGAAGAGGGCGAGAGCGGCGTCAATGAATCGAAAAGTCGAAGAGCCAAAGAGTTAAGACGATAAACAATTTCACTGATCAGCAACAATCAGATGCTTACTTTTCGACTTTTATGCCCTCTGAATCTTCAACCCTGCTGTCGCCGATCGCATTTCGCCCAGACCGCGGAGCTTTCCTCGCCAGAATTGACATTGCCGACTGGCCGTAACTATACTGAAAAGGTCTTTTCGGGAGCTATCTCCCAGTGGTGCAGGAACTTAACGGCCCAACCAGCGGTGCGGAGTCGCCGAGAGGTTGGATCGTGCTGCCGCCGGATTTCGACCGTTTGCGGTTCATGGAACGTGGCTGATTTTCCCCGCAACCCCGGTCAAGGCGGCCCAAAGTTGAAACGCGCTGAGATTGCCATTCAGTGCGCAGAGCGCGAGCGATGAACAAGGTCGGGCAAATCTTCGTCATTTTGATTCTCATCATGAGCGTCTTCTTCGCGGCGTTTTCGGTGATGGTGTACAGCACCCATCGAAATTGGCGGGAAGAAATTGTGCGGACCGATCCTGCGCGACCGGGCTACAAACTGCGGTTGGAGAAAGCGTACAGCGACATTCAGCGGCTGGAAGCGGAGCGCAGCAAATTCGAAGTCCAAGCCCACGACGAGCGCGTGGCCAAGGTGCAAGCACTGGCTAAGGCGGAAGGGGAATACAACCGGCTGCTGCGGCAATATCAGACCGATACAAAAGATTTGGCGGCCAAGGAATCGGCTTTGGCGGCCGCGCATAACGATTTGCAAGTTGCCCAGAACAATCTTTCCGCAGCGACCGGCGAGGTGCAAAATTTGCGTAAAGAAATCGCCAAATCGCAAGAAGAGACCGACACTCAAATCAAACGCGCGACCATGTTGGCCGACCAGTTGGCCGTTGCTAGTGGACAGAATTCGGTGCTCACTGAACGCAATCTGCAGCTTACCGACGACGTGACACGCGCAAAATGTTGTTGGCGGCCGGCGGCCATACGATCAACGACCCGGTGAATGCGAATACAATTCCTGTGACTGGCGCCGTCACCGCAGTTTCTCGCACCCGGGTTGAGCTTTCGATCGGCATTGACGATGGCGTGCGGATTGGTCAGGAACTCGACATTTATCGGGGCGATAAGTATGTGGGTCGCATTCGCATTGTCGATGCTCAGCCCGATAAAGCAGTGGGCACGATTTTAACCGAATATCAGCAACTTCCGATCAACCGGGGTGACAATGTCTCTAGCCGACTTAAGCCCATCTGAAGCGGGCCGTGGCGTGTTCATCCGCAAACAGACGGCGAACATTTACACGGTGATGCTGATTTTGTCGTTCGTGTTCGTAGCCATCGGCTGCCTGTTTCTGTTTTTGGAAATGAAGGCCTACGACGGCTTGAGCACGAAGGTTGCCGCCGACGCGAAAGTGCCAATGGGCCCGCCAATGCCAGAGCCTACCGCTCCAGACAGCGGAGCGCCTGCCGGAACTGAAACTCCAGCTGGCGCGACGCCACCCGCAGACGGAACGCCAACCCCACCGGCAACTGGAGCGCCCGACGGTGCTGCACCCGCAACGAATGGAACAACGCCCGCACCGACGGGCTAAATTGATCTGCTGAACCGTGTCGCCAGAAAGGCGACGAGTTGTTTGATCTGAACACATTCACGACCGAGCAAGGATGCTCCCACGCTTTGCCGCACTGCTGCGCTGCGATCTGGCCATCGACCTGGGCACTGCCTCTACGCGCGTGGCGGTTCCCGGTGAAGGCGTAGTTTTGGATGAACCTTCGGTCGTGGCCGTGGCGCGAACTAGCAACCGAATTCTTTCCAGCGGTTGCGCGGTCGGGCACCTAGCACGGCAAATGTGGGGTCGCACGCCCGACTCGGTCAGCGTTGTGCGGCCACTCTCGGCGGGCGTCATTACCGATTTTGAACTTTGCGAGGCGATGCTTCGGTACTTTCTGAACAAAGTCCGGCCGAAACGGTTCGGCTTGCGTCCGCGGTTGCTCATCGCCGCGCCAGGATGCTTGACTCAAGTCGAGAAGCGGGCGATCTACACCAGCGCTCATCGAGCCGGGGCCGGCCAGGTGCGGCTTCTGCGAGTGGCGCAAGCAGCGGCGCTGGGCGTAAAATTACCGTTCGCCGAGCCGGTGGCCGGCATGGTGATCGATATCGGCGCCGGTGCAACAGAGGTTGCAATTCTGAGCCTTGGCGATGTCGTGGCCGAAAAGTCGATCCGCTGCGGCGGCGATCAAATGGACGAGGCGATTATCGAATGGCTCCGGCGTCAACGCGGCTTGCGCATCGGGCAGTCGACCGCCGAGCAACTACGTATCGCTTTGGGAAGCGCTTGTAAGACAGCGGAAGATCGAACCGACGAAGTGCGTGGCCTCGATATCGGCACCGGCTTGCCGCGCCGTTTGGAAGTTTCGAGCGCAGAAGTGCGAGAAGCGCTGGCAGAACCGCTCGATCGGCTGCTCGGGGCGATTCGATTTGTACTCGATCAATGCAAGCCCGATTTGGTCGCAGACCTGCTCGATCGCGGCATGGTGCTTTGTGGCGGCGGAGCGCAATTACGAGGATTGGACCAATGGATCACCGAGCGCACCGGCATCCCGGCGCGCCTGGCCGACGATCCGCAAAGCGCGGTGGTGCGCGGCACGCTGATTTGCCTGGAACATCTAGAGGCCTGGAGAAGCCTCGTGGAATCGAGTGACTATGCTGCTTAAGCCAGCGAAAAATACCCGATGGATTGTGTCGCCAAAGACGGCGCTGGCCGTGAGCCTCGTTCTGGCTGCAGGATTAATGCTCGCTCCAAAACCACTGACGCAGTGGCTGCGCGATAGCTGGCGCGAAACGCTACTGCCGGGCCAAAGAGCGCTTCAATTCGCTGCAAACGCGGTAGATCGGCAAAACACAAGCGCAACAGGCGGTGAATTCAAAGCCGCCGATGCCAAGGCGCAAATCGCGCAATTGAACGACGAAATTCAACAGCTCCGTCTGGCCTTGCTTGTGACGCAGAGCATCCAAGTGGACAGCCGAAATGAAACGGTCCTCTCCGGCGATGATCGTGGCAATTGCCCCGCAAATTCACCGATGCCACCGCTTTTGTTATCGCAAACGATTCCCGCTCGTGTATTGGGAAGACAAGCCAAGGCATTTTTGCAAGCGCGAGAAATTCTGGACGTCGGCCGTTCGCGCGGCGTTGCCGCCGATGCGATTGTGGTGGATTCCGATCGCAGATTGTTCGTGAACAAGTCCACGAAAATCGACCCCCAACAAACCGGTAGCGCTCAAGACGCCGCGATTCTCGATCAAGGGCGTGATGGGGAACTTCAATCGGGGCGATTCGTGTTGGCCGGAAGGCGAGTATGGGGCAAGCTTGCTGAGGTTGGGCGGCACACGAGCACAGTCCAGCGCGCGACCGATGCCGGATATCGTGACCTGGTTCAAGTGGCATCGCTGAGCGAAGGCAAATTGCGGTTCCAAGCGCGAGGCGTCGTCGTCGGTCAGGGTCAGCCGCTTTGCAAGATCGAAAATATTGAAACCAGTGAACCGATCGCGGCAGGCGATTTGGTGTTCACCGCCGACGATGGGGTGCTCGACGTGCCCTTGCTCTACGGACGCGTGGTGCGATTGGAGCGGAAGCCGGGCGCGGCGCACTGGGAAATTTGGATGGAGCCCTCGGTGCCGGTGAATTCCCCGCCAGCGCAGGTGGCCGTATTAAGCATGGACCTTAATCCCGCACGACTTGCCTCCGGCCAGCGGCCGTAAAGCGAAAGGTAATTGCGAACTGGGAACCGCATTTTCATTTTGCCTACGAGATTTTACATCGCCATGCCCTTTGCCGGACTAATTCCGATTGTCTATCTCGCTGCCGTCCTGCAAACGTGGCTTTCAGGCCGGTGGGAAGTATCCGGCGCTGCACCAGATTTGTTTGTGCTGATTGCCATCGTTTGGCTGACGATTTCGTCTCGTGGTAACGCCCTGCTCGTCGTCGCGCTCATTGGTCTGGCTGGCGATCTGAGTGCGCCGACACCGCTTGGAATCGGCGTGGCGCTGTTTGCAATTGTCGGCTACTCGATTTCATGGCTGCGACAGCGGCTGGTCTTAGATCACTTTGCCGCGCGAGTGGTGTGCGTTTGGTTCGCAGCGACAACCATCACGCTGCTGGAAGGCTGGCTGCGCCGATTCGCCGGCATTGCAATTCTGCCGATTCCAACGCTATTTGAGCGTGGTATGCTGGTCGGACTTTACACCGCGGCCATCGCCTTTCCGGTTTTCATGGTCATCGGTTGGCGGAGTAATCGTGAATCGACCGATACTCGGCTAGTGGGAGCGATGCGATGACGTTCTCCATAGCCGCGATCACAACTTCTGCAATTCACACTCGCGTCAACGGGACACTGCATCGTGAAGGCGCCGTGTTGGTTGCGGGCCGAATGGGCTGGATGTTCGCTGGGTTCGTCGTGTTATTGGCAACGGTGTCTGCACGTCTGATCGCGATCGAAGTTGGTGATGGATCCGAATACCGTGCTGTTGCCGATGAGCCGATTGTGCATAAGCAGTCGATCCCTGCGATGCGCGGTCGCATTCTAGCAGGAGATGGAACGGTATTGGCATGCGACGAGCCTGTGATGGCGCTGGCGGTAAATTACCGCTGGCTAGAGCAACCGGCAAATGCGCGCTGGCTCCGCCGAACTGCGCGTTCCAGGTTGTCGGCCGTAGAAAGGCGCGATTCGCGACTTGTGGCGGCAGAGCAGCAGCGAATCCTTGCCGAGCGTGACGACCTTGCACATCGACTTACACAAATCTGCGGTATCAGTGACGTGCAATGGCAAGCGAGGGTCGAGCAAATCCAGCGCCGGGTGCATTCAATGTCGGAAAGCGTGAATGTGCGCCATCAGCTGCTGGAGGCCGATCGCCGATCGCTCGACGAGGGTAATGGAACTGGTTCCGACGCCAGCCTGCCCGCCCTTGTTGGCCGCAGTATTGTTGACGCGCTGTTTGCCGTGGATCATCCAGAGGTCGAGCCTCCGATTGTGATTGCCGAAGAGGTTTCGCCACATGTGATGTTTGAAGGGTTGCCGGTGGAGGCGGTTGCGGAAATTGAAACCAATACAGCGCGTTACCCCGGCATAGTCTTGCAGAGAACCTATCGACGGGCGTATCCCCAAGGAGATCTGGCTGCCCACGCACTGGGGTACTTGGGGCACGTAAGCTCCGATGAGCAAGCGGCGCAAGAACTTGATCACACGACAGATTCCGATGCTTGGATTGGCCGGAGCGGATTAGAACGGCAATACGAATCACTGCTGCGTGCGAACCGCGGGTTGATTGTCGATCAGCTCGATGTGCGAGGCGTGGTTCATCATTCTGAATCGGTGCGATTGCCGACCGATGGGCGCGATTTAGTAACAACGCTCGATCCTGCACTGCAACGCTCCGCTCAATCGCTGCTCGACCAAGCACTTGCGCGCCGACTGCCCAGCGGCGATGACAAAATGGACGACGCAGCCGGTGGCGCGATCGTCGCCATCGATATTCGCAACGGGGCAGTTCTAGCCGCGGCCTCCGCGCCACGATTCGATCCGAATCTGTTCGTTCAGCAGAATTCGCCGGAAGTGCGCAGCTGGCTGAATGACCCAGCCAGGCCACTATTCGATCGCACAGTGCAAATGGCGTTGCCGCCTGGTTCAGTATTCAAAATCATTTCGGCGGCAGCGATCTTGGCATCGGGTGTCGATCCACGCGCGTCCGTGGAATGTCAGGGCTACTTACACCAGCCGGAAGCGCTGCGATGCGCGATTTACCGTCGTCTGGGAATTGGCCACGGCCCGGTCACCGTCATCGATGCGCTCGCCCGCAGTTGCAACGTGTATTTCTTCCATCACGCCGAACAGCTGGGTGCGGCGCCGATTTTAAATTGGGCCGCAAGATTTGGACTGGCCGCAAAGACCGGCGTCGATTTGCCGGGCGAAGTAACCGGAAAGCTGCCCAAATTAAATGATCCAAACAGCGGCATGCCACGACAATTACGCTTTGATGAACTGCCGATTGCTATCGGCCAGAGCACAATTACCGCCACGCCGCTGCAAATGGTGCGAGTGGTTGCCGCCATTGCCAACGGCGGCCGGTTGGTTACGCCTCATCTGGCAGCCCGAATTGAAGATGTTCCCGAATCAACGTTTCCGTCGCCACGACCTATCCCCGGACTGGATGATCGCATTGTTTCCGCAATCCGCAGCGGGCTGCGCCAGGCTGTATCGGATTCCGAGGGGACGGCGCATGCCACTGTCGGCCTAGCCTCGGTCACGATCGCTGGCAAAACCGGGACGGCCGAGACCGGGCGCGGGCAACCGGAGCATGCGTGGTTTGCCGGATACGTTCCGGCCGATCAGCCGCGAGTGGCGTTCGTGGTGGTCATCGAGCATGCGGGTAATGCCGATACTGCGGCTGGCCCGGTGGCCCAGCATCTCGTCGAGCGCATGGTAAAGCTCGGATATTTTAGCCGAACATTGCATTGAGATGTTTGTTCTGGTCGCCGCATTTTGCGCGCTTAGAATGATTGGACCTGCCAATACTCTGGCTTCAAGCGGCGTTGAAGTTACTCCACCCATAGCAGCGGATGCCGGATCGGCACGTTGCGGATGACTTCTTCGTTGGTGAAATCCGCATCGAGTGATTTCCAAAGTTCCAGATATTTTGGCTCCCGATAGGCAACGCCACTGAATAGGAAAATTGGTGATCGGACCGGCCAGAATTCCCAGAACATTACGTCGTGCTGATATGGCCATTTCGATTTATCTTGCACGTAAGGGTACAGAAACTCGGCAGCTTGCCGCATGGTCTGACCGTCTTTGGTGGTAAATTCCCAAAGGTTGTCGTCGGGCGTGGAGAGAATTCTGCAAACCGTTGCCATGGCATCGGCATTGAAGAGCGAGTAGCCATAAGGCTTGGTGCGCCGCAGCTCTTGCGGGAAGCTGCCGACGGGCGCAGGCAGTGTGGCCTTTTTGCCGGCGGGATTAAACGTGTCCCCCTCTTTGCCCATTTGCTTGGGAAGCAGCACTTCTTTAAACCGCTTGCGGAACATGGCAAGCTTTTCCGCATCGCCAGTGAAATTGGCGAACGCACCAGCCTGCATCACGAAGCACGTGCCATGATTGTTGGCGGCCTTTAGTTCATCGAGGCCGTTCTTGCTTGTGGTCATCCACTCCAAATAATCGGCGAACCACTTTTTGATCCCGGCCAGATCGGCGCCGGAAAGGGCACCGGATTGTTCGAGGATCTGCGCCGCTCGTGCGACTTCAATCAAGTGCACGGTATCAATAACGCCAATGCCACGCCCTTTGCTGATACCTTTGATTGCCTGGGCATATTGTAAGTTGGGATTCATCCGTGTGGCCTCGTCAACGAACCAGGCTTTCATGTGCTTGATGGCCGCATCGGCATATTTTTTCTCGCCGGTGAGTTTGTAGGCACTGGTGAGTGCGCCAACGTGAATGCTAAAGCGGATCATCGCGTGCCGATGATCGACAAAGTTTTCCGGATTCGTTTCGCCGTCTTTCTGAATATAGGGGCCATCGGGATCTTTGGGATTCGGCCACCAGTAATCTCCTTCTGAATAAAAATCGTGTAGTCCGCCGGAGCTGCGCAAACACTGGCTGGCCGTGACGGTAATGGGCTCGTCATTCAAAAACTCGGCTGCCGATTTCATAACTCGCGGGCGTTCGATTTCGAGAATGTTGAAGCCGAGGCTCTTCCCGCTGGGCTGCGAACTGGTGGACTCGCTATCGCGGTTTGGGTCCGCCGCGAACAAGACATTGGCAGACGCATAGATAAATGCGGTGACTACAAGAAACGCCGCTGACGCGCCGGCGGTCAAAGTGAAGATCGAGCGTGCAAATCGAAAGCTCATGAAATTCCCCCGTGCGAAGAAAAATCCCTGATACCTAAACTGATTGAAAATACTGGCCGACGCAACCGCCGCTTATGGCTGGAGCCATTTCACGAACCACTCGATGGCGGCGTCCTGCGAATCGGGATTCACTTTGTGACCCGTGTGTTCTTGAATTCGCACAACGAAGCGGTCCTCCGCGCCGGCGGATTTGTACGCGGCAGCCGCGGCGTCGGTGCACAATTTCAGGCCAGGCAAAGGCGTGCGCGCATCGGAATCGCCGTTGATGGCCAAGAGCGGTCGCGGGGCAATTAGCGGCGCCATCGACGGACCGTCGAACTCGCCGTCGAGTCCGGCTGCCACACGATGGTAGAATTCGCGGACAAACTCGCCATCTGGTTTGGTCACGCCCGCTTCTTTCGCCGCTGCGTCGAAGGCTTTTTGAATGGTGCCCACGCGCGACTGCCAGGCGTCATGATCTTCCGCCCAGTGAAAGCTTTGCAGCCCGATGCAGGGCACGGCGGCAGCAATTCGTGGATCGACCGCGGCCGTGAGATAGGTTTCGATGCCCCCTTTGGATACGCCAAACAGACCGATGCGTTTTGGATCGACATCATCGCGCGATTCAAGATAATCGACCAGCCGCATCACATCCCATGCCGTGTCGAAGTAAAACGGATGCGACAATTGCGGAGACGGCGTCTGGCCATCGCGCCACGCCTTTACAATCGCATCTTGATATTCTGCCGAGCCTTTGCCGGCCTTCGTCCGCTCGCCGTGATAGCGGCCATCGATGGCGACCGCGATGAAGCCCTTTTCGGCCAGTCGGCGCAACAGCGGCCGCTCATCCGACTTGGTGCCGCCAGTGCCATGCAGCGCGATGACTACGGGACGGCGCGAACTGTTTTCGTCGGGCGATTCTCGCCGCTTGACGAGCAAACCTGGTACGCGCTGCTCGGCGTCGGCCGCGATGCTAAAGTGAAATTCGGTGAGCAAGTTGTTGCCGGGCAGCTCTTTCACTTCCGGCGCAAGCGGCACGCGCGGCCGATCGATTAGTTTCAGAAAATCGGCGCGAATGTTCGGTTCGTCGGCATGTGCCAATCTGGTTGGAATCAAGCCGAGCAAGGCAGCGGCAAGCAGAATTCGAAAGTCGATGTGTCTCTTCATTGATCACCGTTCGCATTTCGAGTGACTGGCATTGAACCGAGCCGAAGCAGTGCGCTCCAATTGGCCGCCTCATTTGCGCCAAGCTTCTCCGCCAACGATTGATAGCGTTCGTCGTGGTATTTGAGCGCCGCACGATACAAATGCGATTGCATTCCGCGAGCCGACCAGCCGCCAAGCTGTTGGTAATCCCATTTTTTCTCGCCAGCGGCATAGCGCAGAAGAAAATCGATCGCCTTGCGAATGCTGCGGCCGTCGGCGGTTTCGAAATTCCACAAATCGATGTCGGAGCGTTCCGCGAAACGCGCCAGCGACATCAGGCCATTCAAGTTTGAAAGGCTATAACCCCAGGCTTTGGTGCGCAAGTTCGAGGGGCTGACGACCATCGGGCTCGATTTGCACGGCAATCCTCTTGCGCCCGACTTTTTCGAGAATCGATTTCGCGAAATCGTCTTTGCCGAGGAAGTACGCCAGCGACACAATCTGCAGGTCGTACATTGTGCCGTGATTGTTGCGGGCATTCGATTCATCACGGCCGTTGTGGCTTTCCAGCATCCACGTGAGGAACTGGCCGAGCCATTCTTCCATGCCGCGCTGATCGGCTGCAGTCCATGATTTCGAGTCTTTCAATAAACCAATCGCGTCAACAACTTTCGGCAAGCTCGCGGTTTCGATGAGTCCGATGCCGCGGCCGTTGGTGATACCCGGAATCGCCTGGGCATATTGCAGATTCGGATTCATTTTGGTTTCCGCGTTTAGAAACCAAGCTCGCAACAGCTCCGCGGCTTTGGCGGCGTACTCTTCTTTGCCCGTGTAGAAATACGCCAGCGAGAGCACGTCGACCGCGTTGATCATCCGGCTCATTTCGGCATGGTTGCGGTATTTATTGATCTCCGGATTGCGCTCTCCATCGCGACGAATGTAGGGCAGACCGTCGTTCTTGGCCGGATCAGGCCAGAAGTACGGCGCTTGGCTCATGTAATCGTGCTTGTCGCCGCTGGGAGGGGTGAATTCTTTGTCGAGCACCGTCGGGGCCGCGGCCGACAGTTCAGCCTGAGCTTCCTTTTCCAGCGCGGACACCGCAACTACAATCTTCTGATCGCCATCCAACAGCCGGCGTCTGTTCGCAATCAAAACGTTGGCATCAAGCAAGAATACGCGTGGAGAAGGTACGCTCGTAGCGATCGCCAACCTTGGTGCTTTCGCGATTACCTCTGCCGCAATCGAGAGTCGCGTTATTGCAACCATCGAGGCCACGAACAGCCAGCAAACAGCCAAAGCGATACGGCGACTACGGCGCATGAGAACGCTCCCCCAAAGCAAATGCCGGCCAATTGGCCGAATTCGGCCAGGGCGGAATATGGTTATTCTGACAACTGCGCAGTGGAAAATCCATCATCTGCATTTCAATGTTTGGAATCGCCCATTCCGTACTTGCCTGCCCATTTGCATCGGCCGTTTTAATCGTGTTATCCTAGACCCACGCGCGATGATCGGGCATCGCGCGATTTGACCCGTGGCAGAGCTGCTTCTGTGCAGCGGGAGACGCGGGCATTGACTGGGGGATCATTCGCTGCCAGTTCCGAGCCGCAAATTGCCGGCCGGATTTCAATGTTGCTACGCCAAAACGAATCGGCTGCT
Source organism: Pirellulales bacterium (assembly GCA_963773875.1). Classification (GTDB taxonomy): domain Bacteria; phylum Planctomycetota; class Planctomycetia; order Pirellulales; family JADZDJ01; genus CAVTYH01. Next base: position 20,907 of record CAVZCV010000019.1, on the reverse strand, counting down.
AACCACAGGCGATCAAAGGATCAAATCATGCTTTCGGGAAAAGTCTTTGAACGAATTGCGTTTGGAATTATCGCACTGCTAGTGGCATCGGCTGCCGGGGCGATATCTGCGGCCGATCGAACGACGCTGAACTTCAATCCCGATTGGAAATTCACTAAGTCCGACCCCAGTGGCGCTGCTCAACCAAGTTTCGACGACAAAGCTTGGAGCGACATCTCAGCTCCGCACACTTACAACGATGTCGATACATTCGACGATTTCTCACTGCCCGGCCATCGCGGCGAGCAAAACCAATGGGGTGGCCGCACGTGGTATCGCAAAACATTTACCGCGCCCGAAGCTTGGCGCGGCAAAAAAGTGTTCATCGAGTTTGAAGGCGCTCGCCAGGTAGCCGAAGTTTATTTGAACGGCGAACTCTTGGGCACGTGCAAACTCGGTTTCGTGCCCTTTGGATTCGATTTAACCAAGCACTTGCAAATTGGCAAGCCGAACCTGCTAGCCGTAATGTGCGACAACCGCTTTATGAAAGACCCGAACGATCCGAAGGCGATCGCCGCCTCGAACGCCTCGGGCAAAGGCTCTTCGAAGAAAGACAACGGGCCGGGCGGCTCGCTGGCGGAGCTTTCGGCGAAGGTGAACGAAACCATTCCGGATGATGTCGATAAGATTCAGGCCGATCAGATTCCCTGGAACAATCCGCATTGGCATCCGGCGCACGGCGGGTTGTATCGCAACGTGAAACTGTACGTTGTCGATCCCTTGCACATTTCCCTTCCGCTATATGACTTTTTGAAGACCGCCGGGCCGTACGTTTTTGCCAGCGATATTTCCGATGCATCGGCGAAAATCAGCGTGGAAGTGCCAGTGGAGAATGGCCGCAGCAGTGAAGAGAAAATTGATGTGACAGTCGATGTGCTCGATCGCGACGGCAAGACCGTGCTTTCACTCAAAAATCCGCAAACCATCGGCGCGGGCAAAAGTGCGCTCGCGAAATTATCTGGCGAACTCAAATCGCCGCAACTTTGGGAGCCAGCATATCCGTATTTGTACCGCGTGGTGTGCTCGCTGAAGGACGCCAAGGGGCAGACGATCGACACATGCGAAGTCCCGTTGGGAATTCGCCACGTCACGTGGAATGTGAAAACCGGCTTCTCGATCAACGGCCATCCACTCAAGCTGCACGGCTGGGGACAGAAGCCGACCAACGAATGGCCCGGGCTTGGCGCAGCGCAGCCCAATTGGCTGCACTTTTTCACGATACATCTGATGAAAGACGCCGGCGGCAATTTCATCCGCTGGGGACACAGTGCGGCGGGTATGTCGCAAATTGAAGCGTCCGATCGGCTGGGGCTTGTGGTCGATCAGCCGGGCGTCGATGGCGAATCCGATACTCGCGGCGCCGCCTGGAAACTCCGCTCCGATGCCTTCCGCGATGTGCTGATTTACTTCCGCAACAATCCGTCGATTCTGATCTGGGAAGGCGGCAATCAAAAAGTGACCCGCGAGCACGCCAAAGAGCTCAAGGGTTTCTTGGACGAGTACGATCCGCACGGCGGCCGAGTATACGCTCATCGGCGGGCGGATAAAGTCGACGCGGAGTTCATGGGCATTGGCATCGGCACGGAGGGCGGGCAGGAAATTAAAGATCTGCCTGTCGTCGAAGGGGAATACATGCGCGACGAATCGCCGCGGCGAGTTTGGGATGACTTTACGCCGCGACCGAATCCGGACGATCCTGCGAAACCGATCCTCGGCTATCCGGAAGCGAAAGGGCAAACCTATCAGGAAAATTCCGAGCAATTTGCGGTAAATGAAGTCAACCAGTATGTCAGCAAACTCGGTGCGCCAAGCCACAGCGGCGGCGCGAATTGGATTTTTTCCGATTCCACGAGCGGCGGCCGCGTGGCCTGCGAAGTGGCCCGCGCGAGCGGCGAAGTCGATGGTGTGCGATTACCAAAAGAAGCGTATTACGTTTGCCAGGCCATGTTCCGCGACGATCCACAAGTGCACATCATCGGTCACTGGAACTATCCGGAAGGCACGAAAAAGACGGTGTATGTGGCATCCAACGGCGATGAAGTGGAACTGCTCGTGAACGGCAAGTCGCTGGGCCAAGGCAAGCGAACCGACAATTATTTATTCACGTTTCCCGATGTTGCTTGCGAAATGGGCGACATCAAAGCGATCGCGCAGCGCGATGGAAAAGTGATCGCCACCGATAGCAAACATACGGTCGGGCCTGCAGTTGCACTGCGAGCCACGCCAATCACCAGTCCGGCGAAAGGCGGATTACAGGCCGATGGGTCCGACGTGGTGCTCGTCGACATTGAAGCCGTCGACGAAAAAGGCAATCGCTGTCCGGCTTTCCAGCAGCGGGTCGATTTCAAACTCGATGGCCCCGGCATCTGGCGCGGTGGCTACAACAGTGGCAAAGAGAAATCGATCAACAACGAATACCTCGATCTGGAGTGCGGCGTGAACCGCGTGGCAGTGCGCTCGACGCGAAAGCCCGGCAACATTGTGCTCACGGCAAAAACCGAGGGCCTGAAGCCCGTAACGGTTACGATTCCGTCGAGTGCGGTGAAAGTCGACAGCGGGGCGAGCCCAACAATGCCGCAATCGCCGATGGTCGCTTTGACAGTTCCGCACGCCGCGGCGCCGGTGGCGGCGATTTCAAGCGATTCAAAATCGACCGCCAAATCGCGAACCGACTCCGGCAAAGCGGTCGTGCATCGCGGCAAGTACCTCAAGAATTTCTTGTACACCGGGCCGACGAAGGATGTGCACATTGAAGGCGATGCCAAGGCTGGTAAAAAGGTTTATCTCGATCGCGAAGATACATTTGCGGAACTGCCGCCGGCGCTGCGTCGGGCCGATTGGATTCAAGCAGCCCATGCCGATCGGTTATACAACGCTGTCGATCTGATGGAGATTCCCGCACCGGCCGGCAGCGTGGTGTATATGGCGCACGACAATCGACTCGATCGTCCTGCCTGGCTCACCAAACAATTTCAGCCGACCGAGATGACGCTCACGATCGACGGGCATCCGCTGAAAGTCTTCCAGCACAAAGTCGAGAGAGACGAAAGCCTGACGCTGGGCACGAACACGGAGAATGAGAAAGCCGGCGAATGCAACATGTACATCGTGTTTGTAAACGGGGTCCAGTAGTTCGTTTTCTAGCCGACATACAGATGTTTAGCTTCGCTGGAGGGAAATTAATAAGGAAACCAGGAATACAGGAAATGAGGGACAAGGGTGACAATTAACTTTAATTGGCACCTTCCTGGATTCCTGGCTTCCTAATGAATCTCTTCCGCCTATACTCGCGGCCATGCTTTTTGATTCAAGGGGGATCTGATGCGTGTGACTTTTCGCTCGCTGCGCAATGTGTTTTGGCTTTCCGCTGTTCTGTTTTGCACCGTCGTTTGCGCTGCCGACGAGCCGGGCGCAAAGCACAAATCGACCAATGATCGCGAAGCCCAACAAGCGGCCGCGAAAAAGTTTCCACGCGAAGATTGGGGCGCCGCCGCCGTCGATGTTTCGCACGATGCCGACATGCATGTGTGGACGCTCAAAGGCAAGAAGAACACGGTTGTGCTCAATGAAAAGGACCTCTCATTAAAAATCCAATCGGGTTCGACCATCTGGTCGATGGTGCCATCGGCCTCAACCGACATGCTGCTGAAATCGGGGGACGATGAATTTGCAGTTCGCCTCGCCGATGCTGGCCGCATCGATATCGTGCCGTACGATGCCGCGTTCAAAACCGGCGTAAAAATCACGCTCGATCATTGGAAAGGCAAATCGGGCCGCGTCAGCTTGCCGCTGTATCTCGTGGTCGCGCTGGAAGCAGGCAGCGAAGATCTATCGTTCGACATTGCCGCCGACGAAAGTCAGGCCAAACTCCGCCAGCTCGATTGGCCCACCGCTATGGACGGACGCGAAGTCGATTTCACCGTGCTTTCCAACGGCCGCGGCGCGCTGCTGCCGCGCAATTGGCCCAAGTGGTATCACCCGATTCGCGTCAAGGAAACCGAAACCACGGAGGTGCAGAGCAACATCATCGAAAGCTGGTCAATGTCGTGGTGGGGTTTTGAAAAAGGCAGCTCGGCGATGATGATCATCGTCGAAACGCCAGACGATGCCGCCTATCAATTCGAGCATCCGGCCGGCGGTCCAACCGTCATTGGCCCACGCTGGCGCGAATCGCTTGGCCAACTACGTTATCCGCGTGCTTGCCGGATGTGTTTTTTTGAAAAGGGCAACTACGTTGATCTGGCAAAGCGCTATCGGCAATACGCCAAAGACACCGGCCTTTTCGTCTCGCTCGAAGAAAAAATTGCCCGCTCGCCCGTCGTGAAGCAGCTGATCGGCACGCCGCAATCGCGGCTTGGTATTCTCACGAACATCAAGGCCGACAGTCTGAAGTACAAAGAAGGCGATCCCTCCATGCACCGGGTCACTTCATTCGACGATCGGGCCAAACAGCTGCGCAAATGAAATCGCAAGGCCTGGAGCATCTCGTCGTCGTGCTCACCGGTTGGCCGCGCGAAGGTTACGATCGGCAACATCCCGATGAGCTTCCGCCGGCGCCGGAAGCCGGCGGTTACGAAGGTATGAAACGGCTGGCCGACACGTGCAAAGAGCTGGGCTACATATTTAGCCTGCACGACCAGTATCGCGATTATTACACCGACGTGCCGTCGTTCGACCACCAATTTGCCGTCCATGAAGAAGAAGCTTCCACTCCGCCGCACGGTTTTCCCGGCACGCGCTTCGGCACTTGGAAGGAAGGCCCGCTGGAGTTCATGAACAACTGGGATGGCGGCACCATGACCTATTTGAACAACCGCTACATGCCCGGCCACTTGATTAAAACGTATCGCACACTGTTTTCTCACGGGATTCATCCGCAAGGCATTTATCTCGATGTGTTCGGCTATGTGCCGCCCGATGAAGATTTCAATCCGGAGCACCCCACCACGCGCACCGATGCCATTCGCGCTCGCGTGTTGTGCTACAACTGGTCGCGCAACAACCTCGGCTTTGTCGGCACGGAGGCGGGATGCGATTGGACGATTCCGTACGTCGATTGCGTTTCTTCGATGGGCGTGCCGAACAAGTACATCGGCGTGCCGCTCTTTAATCTCGTGTATCACGACGCCGTGATGACGCCATACAGCCCAACCGATTTGCACGGCTACCTAAACGGCGGGCTGCCGCAAATGGGGCGCATGCAACAAGCTTCGAAAGAAAACACCGACGGCATGAAACGCATGAGTGCGTTGCACAAACGGCTCGCCCTGACGGAAATGACGAAGCACGAATTCCTGGACGACAAGTTCCGCAAAGAACGGACCACCTTCAGCGACGGCACCACCGTGACCGTCGATTGGGACGCGAACAAGGCCACCATCGTGCCGGATTTGGAACGCTGATTTCAGCCTCGATTGCGACAGCCGAGTTTGATTTTTTCCGGCAGAATCACCAACTATCGGGCAAAACGGATTGGTCCGGGCAAAGCCCCGTTTTATCTATCGGCCAGGTAAATTCTAACGATCGGAAACGCCGGACGCAGCCTGCCGTTCCACATGCACCTTGAACGCCACCGGTCGGTCGGCGGAGATTCCGACCAGGTAGCATGCGCCGGCGTCGTCGCGCGCAATCGATCCATAGAGCAGCGTGTTTTGGGGAACCAAATTGAAGTCGGCCAACGGAAACAACTCGGCATTCGATTGGTTCGTTTGCAAATCGTATGTCAACCATTCGTATGGGCCGCCGCCCGTGCGCTGGGCAATTCCGGCCAGGTAACGCTGGCCATCCAGAGCAAAGAGCGATGGCGTGTAGGCGGTTCCGGCAGGATGAAACCAGCCGAGTGGCGTGACGAGTGCCGCTTGACCTCTGCGTGGCTCAATGCAATACAACTGACCGGCGTGTGTTGTAAAAACCATCCGCCCGTCGGCCAGGTACGCAATGCCCACGATTCCGTGCGACTCCGTGGGCGTTGTGCCCAGATAGTTTTCGAGCGGCGTGGCGTGAATTTCGACCAGGTCAGGTCCGAATTCAACTAACGAAACTTGCACCGGCGCGTTGCCGTCTTTCGCATCGGTTGCTGTTGAATCGGCGGCGGCCGGCGGGCGCTGCAAGCGGGGAACATAAACATGGCCATCCTGGTCAGACAAAAAATTGCGCGAGATGTGGCCATCGACCGAGCCGACCACAATCGAATTGACTTTGCCATTCGTCGTATCGTACTGATACAAAATATGCTTAAAGTAGCCCAGCGTGTAAATCCAACGAGCGCCTCCGCTCACTGCGATTAATCCCTCGGGCGCGGCCAGCAAGTGTTCCCAACGGTCGCCATCCGGTTGCAGTCGCCACAAGTGCGAGCCCCACGTCGGAAGCTTGCTGCCGTTTTCATGTTCGCCCTGTTCATCCATCGAAGCGAAATAAAGCCAGCCATCATCGGCCTGTACAAACTTGCTGTGAACTTTCATCTGCCCTTCGCCGTCACGATATTGGCCAGCCTGCTGCAGCCGCGCGACAATGTCGCCTCGCAGCGTCAGCTTGCCGGCCGACGAATCGTATTCGAAGACGTGCGCTGAAGGAATCTGGTGACCATGCGCCAGCCGCCAATCCAAATGTGCCCACGATCGTCGCGGCCGGTGCCGCCCCAAATGGCGTGAGCGCCGGGAAAATCGGGAATTTCCAGGCGCTCGACCTTGCCCAAATGCGGCGCGGCGTTCTGCAAATCGATAAAATGGCTGCCCGTGCGCTGCTCCAGCGTGCGTTCGACTTTTTTGACCGGCGGCGCTGCAGGCTGCTCGGTAACAACCACGGACTCACTTTCCGGCCGACCGGTTTGTTGCGCGTGGCGCTCGCCCTTGGGCGAAAAGTAGTAGCCCGCTAGCAGCGTCAGCGCCATCACGACAACTCCGGTAATCGCCATGGATGTCAGCGACCAGCGTGCATTGGAAGATTTGTAGATCGGCATTGGGTCGATTCGCTGGAGGCTAGCCCGAATGCATAAATTCATACAGGCGGTAACTGTGGCAATCTTATGCCTCGCATTGTGATATGGTTGGACCAGTCAAGCAAATTTTTTATTGATCGATGTCCGTTGGTTTTTTCGGCAAATCGCGGATGGAAAAGCGGAGATCGCATTGTCAATCCAGAGTGTCGCCATGTTTGAGGCGTATTACCCAGCGATCGAAAACATCCAACGCGAATGATCGGATAGAATGCTGCGTATTGGATTCCAGGTCAGGACGTCGTCCCTCCACGCCAACAGGGAACCCGTCCGCGAGCATCACAGCGGGGCGAATTCCAAGGAGCAAAACAATGGTGAGCCCCGACGACCTTCGCTACACGAAAATTCCCCTCAACCATGGATCCGGCGCCATGCCTGCGCTCGGCTTTGGCACACTCATTCCCGACCCTGTTGCAACCAGAAACGCGACCAAGGCGGCGCTCGAGGCAGGATTTCGCCTGCTCGACACCGCCGAACGTTACCGAACCGAAAGCGAGGTCGGCGTAGCGATGCAGGAGGTGTTCAACGAGGGGAAGATCAAACGGGAGGACGTTTTTGTCGTCACGAAGCTCTGGAACACAAATCATCGTCCCGAGCGTGTCAAACCTGCTTTCGAGGCCAGTCTTAAGAAACTTCAACTCGACTACATCGATCTTTATCTCATCCACACACCATTCGCTTTCCAACCCGGTGAAGAGCAAGACCCGCGGGATGCAAACGGCAATGTGATGTACGACCAAAGCGTGACGTTGCTGGATACCTGGAGAGCGTTGGAGGGCCTAGTGGACGAGGGCAAGTGCAAGGCCATCGGATTATCCGACGTCGGCCTGCAGCAGACGCAAGAAATCTTCGCGGCTGCGAGGATCAAACCCGCGGTGGTCCACGTTGAATCGCATCCGTACCTCCCGGAATGGGAGCTTTTGAACTATTGCAAAACCAAGGGCATCGTGCTGCAAGCGTTCGCCGCGCTGGGCCATAGCAGCGAGCCCAAGTTGTTGGAGGATCCTGTCATCAGCGCGATCGCCAGGCGAGTCAACAAGACTCCGGCGCAAGTCTTACTGGCCTGGGCGTTCGAGCGTGGGACAGCGCCCCTGACCACCTCGAAGAACCCCAGCCGCATTCAAGAGAACTTTGAAGTTTCCACCCTTCCGGAAGACGCGATGCGGGAGATTACCGATGGAATCAAATTGCGCGTTCGGTTCAATGCCGTCGTCGAGACCGGCATTCCCGGATTCATTCCGAGAGGAAAGCGCTCTTCCTGACACCTTTGCTATTCCAATGAACATCGATCAATAAGAGTTTGCTTGACTGGTCCAACCATATCACAATGAGCGGCATGAAACTGCAGTTTCCACTGATCGAATTGCTACTCTGCATGACCGCCACTGCTGTTTTGGCTGGAGTCATCTTTGCGCCGATTGAAGACCCTGGAATTGTCCCCGGCGAGCGGCAAGTGGCCGGCTATCGCGGCGTTCAACAACCAAAAACGATCAAGATTAGTCAGTTCCATGCGCCGCAGAGATGGGAAATCATCGTGCGCCTGGAATGGGCATCACCCGTCATCGCCGGATTGGCACTCACGGCAGTGATGATTGTGCGTCATTTTCGCCGGAGCAGGGCCTGCTGAATATTTATACAGAAATCCGATTTTTGATACAGAACGGATTATTTTTGCAAAGCCGTTTCTGACGGGCTGACACAACGCGGGAGCGGAGACCTATTTCGCTGCTAAACCGATCCCGCCCCGCTGATCGGCTAGACAAAATGGTTGGACCAGTCGCTCACGTATAACGTGGGTTGCGTCTGGCGCGGGGGTGCCGCGTGGCCGCCGAGCCACCACGGGAGGACTGGTCCAATGAGAACGAATTTACGCTTCGTCGGGCTGGATGTACACAAGGATTCGATCTCGATTGCCGTGGCGGAGAACGGGCGACCGGCGCGGTTGTTGGAGACGATCGCGGCGGACGGGTTCCAGTTGCTGAAGGTGCTGGATCGGCTGGGTCCGAAGCCGCTTACGCGTGTGCTATGAGGCAGGGCCGACCGGCTATCGCTGGCGCGACAGCTCCAGGAGCAAGGCATCTGCTGCGTGGTCGTCGCGCCTTCGCTGGTGCCGACGCAACAGAACCGTCGGATCAAAACGGATCGTCGGGATGCAGTCCGGCTGGCGCACTTCCTGCGTCCTGGCGATCTGGTGGAGGTTTCGATTCCCGAGGCGCAAACGGAAGCGATGCGCGATTTAGAGCGGCGAAGATGCCGTTCAGGTGGAGCGTGTGGCCCGCCAACAGTTAGATAAGTTTTTGTTGCGGCATGGCCGGCGGTGGTCGGAAGGCTCGAAATGGACGGTCAAACACTGGAAGTGGATTCGCGTGCAAGAGTTCCCCGAAGAGGCCTCGCGGCGTGTGCTGGCGGATTATATCCAGACGGCCGAGCAGGCGGCGGCGCGAGTCGAACGCTTAACCGCGGACATCGGCGAACTGGTCGAGCGCTGGACGCTCGGGCCGCTGGTCCGTGCGCTCCAGCGCTGCGGGGCGTGGACCTGGTGACGGCGGTGGTGCTCGCCGCCGAGATCGGCAACTTCAAACGCTTCCGCACCCCCAAGCAGTTGATGGCCTATCTAGGGCTGGTGCCCAGTGAGCATTCCAGCGGCGGCGCCGACGGCAGGGAGGGATTACCCGCACGGGCAATCGCCATGCACGCTGGGTGCTGGTGGAAGCCGCTTGGAACTATCGCTTTCGTCCGGGCAGCTCGCGATTTCACGCGCGTCGACAACGGGTGGCGGCCGGCGTGGCGGCATTGCCGAACGAGCGGAGCAGCGCTTGTCGCGCCGCTTTAGAAGACTGATCGATCGAGGCAAGAGCAGTCAGAAAGCCGTGACCGCGGTGGCGCGAGAGCTCGTCGGCTTTGTGTGGGCCATTGCCCAAGAGGAGAACCTCTTGGCAGCGTGATGCGCGTCCGCGTGAGGTCGACCAACTTTAACACGATCACCAAATACATCCAGGAGGACGAGACGAGCGCGATTGGAAAGGGGAACCCTCGACCGCATTGTTGAGTTGGGCCGCTCGCCGCGAAGGCATCGGCCGAACACTCGCCGGCTAGACCGAGGCAGCCCCCGACGAATCCCTGTCATGCGGTATCCAGAACCCGCGAATATCAGAATGATTCACCGTCGTAATTGAACTCGCTCGTCTTCCTGGCTTTTTAACCAACGATACGCATGCATCAAAAAAGTTGCTTGACTGGTCCAACCATATCACAATGCGGGCAACGCCCGTCGCCCAAACTTAGTGATCCTATTTGAAAGAAACAAAATGTGGCGAACAAATAGCATCGTTCTTGTTGGACAAGTAAACGGTCGCCGGAGAATCCGGTGGGGTGCGGCATTCCTTCTCAGCTGCTCTTGGCATCCTCTGCGCGTTGCTCGCGACAGCATTCTACTTCGTCCTCGCCGGCGAAACTTCTGCGTTGGCAGTCTCCTTCGGATTCTTGATACCATTCAGCATTGTCGGCCACGGAATTGGGAATGCATGCCAATTGCCCGTCGAACAATTGAGTCCGCTCGAAACTTAGGCGACCTAAACTAAGCTCATGCGAAAGCGCCGACGGAGTAGCTGATCGGCTAGACAAAATGGTTGGACCAGTCGCTCACGTATAACGTGGGTTGCGTCTGGCGCGGGGGTGCCGCGTGGGCGCCGAGCCACCACGGGAGGACTGGTCCAATGAGAACGAATTTACGCTTCGTCGGGCTGGATGTACACAAGGATTCGATCTCGATTGCCGTGGCGGAGAACGGGCGGGAGCCGGCGCGGTTGTTGGAGACGATCCCGGCGGACGGCATCCAGTTGCTGAAGGTGCTCGATCGGCTGGGTCCGAAGGCGCGCTTACGCGTGTGCTATGAGGCAGGGCCGACAGGTTATCGCTTAGCGCGACAGCTCCAGGAGCAAGGCATCTGCTGCGTGGTCGTCGCGCCTTCGCTGGTGCCGACGCAGCAGAACCGTCGGATCAAAACGGATCGTCGGGATGCAGTCCGGCTGGCGCACTTCCTGCGTTCTGGCGATCTGGTGGAGGTTTCAATTCCCGAGGCGCAAACGGAAGCGATGCGCGATTTAGAGCGGGCGGGAAGATGCCGTCCAGGTGGAGCGTGTGGCCCGCCAACAGTTAGATAAGTTTTTGTTGCGGCACGGCCGGCGGTGGTCGGAAGGCTCGAAGTGGACGGTCAAACACTGGAAGTGGATTCGCGTGCAAGAGTTCCCCGAAGAGGCCTCGCGGCGTGTGCTGGCGGATTACATCCAGACGGCCGAGCAGGCGGCGGCGCGAGTCGAACGCTTAACCGCGGACATCGGCGAACTGGTCGAGCGCTGGACGCTCGGGCCGCTGGTCCGTGCGCTGCAGGCGCTGCGGGGCGTGGACCTGGTGACGGCGGTGGTGCTCGCCGCCGAGATCGGCAACTTCAAACGCTTCCGCACCCCCAAGCAGTTGATGGCCTATCTAGGGCTGGTGCCCAGTGAGCATTCCAGCGGCGGCGCCCGACGGCAGGGAGGGATTACCCGCACGGGCAATCGCCATGCACGCTGGGTGCTGGTGGAAGCCGCTTGGAACTATCGCTTTCGTCCGGGCAGCTCGCGCAATTCACGCGCGTCGACAACGGGTGGCGGCCGGCGTGCGCGGCATTGCCGAACGAGCGGAGCAGCGTTGTCGCGCCGCTTTAGAAGACTGATCGATCGAGGCAAGAGCAGTCAGAAAGCCGTGACCGCGGTGGCGCGAGAGCTCGTCGGCTTTGTGTGGGCCATTGCCCAAGAGGAGAACCTCTTGGCAGCGTGATGCGCGTCCGCGTGAGGTCGACCAACTTTAACACGATCACCAAATACATCCAGGAGGACGAGACGAGCGCGATTGGAAAGGGGAACCCTCGACCGCATTGTTGAGTTGGGCCGCTCGCCGCGAAGGCATCGGCCGAACACTCGCCGGCTAGACCGAGGCAGCCCCCGACGAATCCCTGTCATGCGGTATCCAGAACCCGCGAATATCAGAATGATTCACCGTCGTAATTGAACTCGCTCGTCTTCCTGGCTTTTTAACCAACGATACGCATGCATCAAAAAAGTTGCTTGACTGGTCCAACCATATCACAATGCGGGCATGGACCTCGATGAATTCCAGCGCAGGATCGTGGCCAGTGGCCTTGTTAGTGAGGCTGATGCCACAGCCGCGCGAAGAGAACTATCTGGCGATTCACCCCAGGCCTTCGGCGATCTCTTTGTGGCAAAACAGCTAATTACCCCTTGGCAATGCGAGATGTTACTTAAAGGCCGCTACAAAGGTTTCTTCTTTGACCGCGAATTCAAGCTTTTGGACTACCTTGGATATGATGGACAGCGGAATCGCTATCTGGCCGAAAATACTATTTTCCGTGAGCGCGTGATTCTTTCCGTCGAGGGTCTAAAGCCGGGCCAGCCTTATGCCTACGATGTCGAGAAACTTGGCTCTTAGCAGGACACAATGGGCGGCATGATGCCACGGCGAGATAGACCAATATTTATAGCCTTCCTAATCGCGCTCGTCCTAATTGCCATTGGCTGGGGGGCGGCACTTGTTTTGATGGAGACTCCCAAAACGTTTTGGGGGAAAGTCTGGCGCGCTTTTGGAATCGGCTGCGCTGGCGGACTGTTCGCTGTATCTGGGAAAGAACTTGCCCATATCTTTGGTCTGAAATCAAGGGACTAGTCTGTCTCGATTATTCGGACAGCTTTTTGATTTTTCGGACAACCTCGAAATTTATAGGCAAAGCCGACATAAGTGTGTAATTGCGTGCACCTTACGTATATCTCGCGGGAATCCCCCTGATTCCGGAGCGGTTTCAGGCACAGCGATGCGGCGGCTGTTCTGCCTTGCTCCGCTCAAGATAATCGCCGGACACAATATTTTTCCGTGGCCTAAGAATAAACTTGACTTATGTACACTTAGTGGATACGATGCTATTGGAATCCTTAGATTCCCTTCCCGGCGGTCCGGGACTGATGGTCTTTGACAATTGAGTGTAAGCAAAAGCGTCCAGGTGCCCGCGGGCCTGGGTGTCTTGGGGTCTGCGCTGGCGTGGAGCGGCGGCAGGAACGAAGACACCAAGACTCCCCGTTCCGGGGCGTGCGCCTGGGTTGCCTGCGGGTCTGGGTGTCTCGGGATCTGCGCCGGCATGCAGCGGCGGCAGGAATTAAGACCCCAAGACACTCAGACACTCAGACCCCAACTCACTCAGACACCGCCGCTGCGGGCGTGAAATAACCTCTCGGATTCGCTCGAGCATTCAGGGGCGATTTGAGGTGACCAGCAGCGAGAGTGAAATTACTGCGAAATAACTCGGCGCAAAAAACGCGAAATCGCCTACACAGGTTAAAAAACGCAGGGGAGTAATTTCACTCGAAAACACGACTTTCGGAATGTCGGCCATGCGGATGCGTTTTTCGCGAAGAATTTTGCGAGGAATCGCGTGGGAGTTTCACCAGCGTTTTACACAGGTTGCAATCGATGCGAGAATTCCCGGGATTTTTAGCGAAAACGTGGAAACGCGTGTGAGAAATTAGTCGGCGAGAGGGAACAAATCGGACCGGCTCATTCGCAGCTCACTCCGTCGCCTGCGTTCTTAGCTGCGTGGCCATGTCGCGAGCCATTTGCGCCGCCTGAGCAAGGGCGGCTTCCACGGCGTCGCGGGCTTCTTCGGTCGGGCCTTTGATTTCCGCGGCCACGATGGCGTCGGCGTAGGTGTCGAGAATTTTCGCCGCCGTGTCCTTCGCCGCTTGAATGAGCTGCGGCGTCATCGAAGCTTTCCAGTTATCCATGATGTTCTGGAATTCCGCTTCGCTGAGATGAATGGTTTTCTCGTCGGCGCTGGGCATGAAAGTTCTCCGGATCGAGTCAAGATTTTTTTCTGTGATCGATAAACCGCCGACCTTTGCCTTCGTACCGTGGCAAAGACCCCAGCGGCACCGCTTCCACTTCCACACGCAGACCCACGCGTAGCTTCATCTCTTGAACAATCCGCTCCGGCTGCTGCAACCGATCTTCGACTTCGATCCGCAAGCGATCCATTTCCGAGATCTTGTAAACGGTTGCCCGATATTCCACGACTTCGGGAAAGCTTCGCAAGATATGATCGATGCTGCTGGGGAACACGTTCACGCCGCGAACCACGAGCATGTCGTCGGTGCGGCCCAACACTCCGCCGGTGAGCATAACAAATCGGTTGGCCCCGGCAAATTTCCAACTGGGTTTGACCACATCGCCGGTGCGATAGCGAATCACCGGGCAACCCACGCGGCCCAAATTCGTGATCACAAGTTCCGCGTCCTCGCCTTCTTCGGCCGGCCCGCCAGTGGCGAGGGATAGGAATTCGGCAATGAATTCCGACTCCAGCACATGCAGACCGGCGCCGGTGGCATCGCCGAAACCCCACGGGCCAACTTCGGTCGCGCCGCTGTGATCGTGCACCGCAGCGTTCCAGATTTGTTCCAGCTTCTGTCGCACCGCGGGCACCGATCCACCAGGCTCGCCGGCCAAGAGCAGTAGCCGCATGCCAAGCTGACCGACGTCGATATCGTGATGTGCCGCCACTTCCGCCAGGTGCAGCGCATAGCTCGGCGTGCAGCACAGCACCGAAGGACTATAGTTGCGGGCCATCTCAAGCCGCTGCAGCGAGCTCATGCCGCCGGTGGGAATCACGAGCGACCCGCGATTGGAAAGCGCCTCGTACGCGCCCCAAAACCCGATGTGCGGTCCGAACGAGAACGCCATGAGCGCGCGATCGCCCGCCGCAACTCCTGCTGCATCGAGCACATATTGCCAGCACTCGAGAATCCAATGCCAGTCGGCATCGGTATCGAGCATCACCAGCGGTCGCCCACTGGTGCCCGATGTTTGATGAAACCGCGTATATCGTTCCGTCGGCCATGTCAGGTTTTGCGCAAGCTCGCCGCTGCTCGCACTGCCAACGAGTTCCTCCTTAAACGTGAATGGCCAACTGGAAAATTCGGCCAACGACTCGACTGGATGTTGAACCCGTGCCAGTTTCTGGGCGTAGAAATCGTTCGCTGGCAGCACTTCCTGGAGTAAACAATTGAGCCGCGCAAGCTGATGCTGCTCCAGTTGCTCGCGGCTAAGCGATTCCAAACGACGGCGCTGTGATGCGGTCGTGAATTCCATTGCAGAATTCTATGCAGAAATGTCGCGAATGTTTAGCCGCAATCCGACTCGCACAGACCACGAAGACGTTGCTTGGCAGGCACCGACAGTGCATACTTGAAGTTGCACGACAGTTCGATCGGCAAACAGTAACTTGATTTGTTTGAAGATGCAAAATCTACTCGCATTACTCATCGTCGCCGCAGCGTGTGCCCATCTCGCGTGGCGAGGCTGGTCGCTATTTATCGCACGTCGGAGCGCCGGTTGCGCCAGCGGCTGTGGAAGCTGCCCGGTGAATCATTCATCAGCCGGCCGAACTCTGCAGCTCGTGACGCTCAATTCCGAACCGCAGAAGCAATCGGCGGCAACGAGGGCGAGCTAATATCAGGCGTCGCGCTACCTACTGGCCATGCGATGCCGTGGTCACGCCCTGATCGGCAGGATTCGGCAATGTGCTACTTGGCGCACTTGTCGGTTGGGGGGAATCGAGCACGGTCGCCTGACATGTGATATCTGGAATCACATTGTCGCCCAGGTCGGTTTTGATCTTGATCTTCTTCGATACCTTCCCTGGCTGAGATGGCGCTTTGAACGTGATCGGAATTATCTGCCGATCGTGCGCCGCATCGGGCAATTTATATGTGAAGCAATCGTCGCCGCTAATCTCTAGGACTTTGAATGGCCGCTTACTGCGAATCAGAATGTTCTTTTGCTGTGTGCCGCCGGGCGGTAGCGAGCCAAACGACAAGAGCTTCGGCGTGACATCGATATCGGCCACCACCTGACCCTCTACATCGATTGGCAACTGCGTTGCATCGGAATCGTTCGTCACCAGAAAAATCTGGTCATTGAGATACCCGACCGGCGACGTGGGTTTCAGTCGCACCAAGAGATCATAGATGACCGTGCCGCCGGCGCGCTTCGGATCGCCAACTTCCACTTCGAAATTCGTATTCGCGCTGCGAATATCGCTGATCGTCCAATCGGGCCGACCGGTATGTGTTACGGAAATTTTCTTCTCTGCCGCTTGGCCGACGTCAATCGATCCCAACTGCACTGAGCCCGGCTGCACAGTCACATCGCTGCGAATATTGCCATACACCTGCAATTGAACTTCAGCCGCATACGGTTTATCGAACGTGACCGTCAGTGTGGCCGAATGATTGCCCAGAAACGAATTCGTATTGAACGTGGCGACGATTTCCGCCGTTTCCCACGTTTTCAAATCGCTCTTTGTGACTTCCGCCGATGTACAGCCACAACTGCTGCGCACCCCAACCACGTGGAGCGGCTCTTCGTAAATGTTCTTGAACTTAAAGTGATACTGGGTCTTGCCCGACCGCGCCACCGAACCGAAATCGTGGCTCGTTTCGGTGAACATTTTTCGGGCCCATTCTTGCGCGGGCGCGGCGGCAGCCCCAGCCAGAAAAATCACCGTCGCCATGCATACAATGCTTCGCACCAGCGGCCTCTCCGGTAGTCGGCTCAATGGCATTGATTACTACGATTTACGACCGCATTGGATCGCCACCAAAATCATCCGCGAGCCCATCGTCCACGAACTGTTGGACCGCTGTAAGTCCCTAGAAAATCTAGGTTTAGACCCCCGAACTGTCAATGTGCGCCCGGCCAGGATGAAGCGCAGCTACTTCGATCTATTCGGATGGAAAAGCGTGCTGGCAAAAGCCATTCTGCACTTGGACTTTTTCACGGTCAAACTCTAGCAACTGGACACTTTATTCCGCTGACAGCAGCGCGTCAAACTCAGTTCAATATGCGCAGGACGCTGGGTCGGCAGGCGATCGAGTTTCAGCTTCACCAGCTCAATTTGACGCCGCAGCTTGCCCAATTGGATACGATCATATTGTCGGCAGGCTACGCCAACGCGTTTTGAATTCAGGCCACGGTGACCGCCACACGGGAATTTCAAATGCGAAAGTTTTTTCTTGACGGCCGCGCGTTGCGCTCGACCGTCACCTCGATTTTGCTGGCCGCGATCGGCGGGTGGACATGTCTTTCGCCGCATGTATGCCGCTGAGCCCGCTGCTGCGAAGCATCCGTTCCCGAAGCGAACTCCCGCGCCGGCACTGGAAGGCGGCACCGAGTGGCTGAACGCAGCGGGCCCGGTCGATCTCAAAGATCTGCGCGGCAAGTTTGTCGTGCTCGATTTCTGGACGTACTGCTGCATCAATTGCATGCACGTGTTGCCAGAGCTCAAGAAGCTTGAGAAAGCGTATCCGAACAATGTCGTAGTGATTGGCGTGCACTCGGGCAAGTTCGATACCGAGCATGATTCGCAAAGCATTCGTCAGGCGATCATGCGATATGAGATCGAGCATCCGGTCGTGAACGATGCCGATTACAAAATCTGGAATGCCTACTCCTGCACCAGCTGGCCCAGCCTGCGAATCATCGATCCGGAAGGCAACCTCGTGGCGACGCATGGCGGTGAAATTGAATTTGCCACACTCGATGCATTCTTCAAAAACAGCCTGCCGTATTATCGCGAAAAAGGATTGCTCAATGAAAAGCCTTTGCGATTCAAACTGGAACGCGATGCCGCCACGCCAACTCCGCTGCGGTATCCAGGAAAAATCTTGGCCGATGAACAGGGCCACCGGCTGTTCATTGCCGACAGCAACCATAACCGCATTGTGGCCACCTCGCTCGATGGTAAAGTGCTGTCGGTCATCGGCGCCGGCACTATTGGCACTGCCGATGGTAATTTCAGAGTCGCGCAGTTCAATCATCCGCAAGGGATGGCGCTGGCCGGCGATGTGTTGTACGTGGCCGATACGGAAAATCACTTGCTGCGAAAGGTCGATTTGAAAAGCGAGCGCGTCACGACAATCGCCGGCACTGGCCAGCAAACCCATGCGCCATGGCCAGGAATCGATACCGATTCGCCGCATCCGCGCTTGCCCGAGCGTTTTGTCGGTCCGCCGCTCAAAACTGCGTCAGCAGCCCGTGGGCGTTGGCCATTAACGGAAAGAACCTCTACATCGCCATGGCCGGCGCGCATCAGATCTGGAAAATGCCGCTCGATGAAACAGAAATTGGACCGTTTGCCGGTAATGTGCGCGAAGACATCGTCGATGGACCACTCTTGCCCAAGCAACCCTACGATCCGAACTTTGCCTCGTTCGCGCAGCCCAGTGGACTCGCGACCGATGGCGATCAGCTGTTCGTCGCCGACAGCGAAGGCAGTTCCATTCGCTCCGTGCCGTTCGATCCGGCCGGCGAAGCCTTCACGATCATCGGCACTGCGCAGTTGCCGCAGGGCCGGTTGTTCACGTTCGGCGATATCGATGGCCCGCCAGGCAAAGCGCGCTTCCAACACTGTCTCGATGTCGCCTATCACGACGGCAAGCTGTACGTGGCCGACACTTATAACTATAAAATCAAAGTGATCGACCTCAAAACTCGCGAGGCCAAAACGCTCGCCGGCGACGGCAAGCCCGGGCATGCAGATAATGCAACCGGCACGCCGGCCGAGTTCTTCGAGCCCGCCGGACTTTCGTACGCCGCAGGCAAACTGTATGTGGCCGACACGAACAATCATTTGATTCGCGTCATCGATTTGGGCACCGGCGGAGTTTCGACGCTGCAAATCAGCGGCCTTTAATTCATCACTATTATCGCACTGCTCGCACTTAATGAGGGAGCCGATGTCTGAACAACAACTGACGGAAACCGTCGTCGCCGCTTCGCGCCAAGTGTTGGCCGATGGAATGAAGAAAATCGAACACTGCCTCAAGCAGTTGAATGACGAACAAGTTTGGTGGCGGCCAAATCCAGAAATCAAACAGTCGGAAATGAACAGCATCGCGAACCTGATGCTGCATCTGTCGGGCAACATCCGGCAATACATCGTTTCCGGACTTGGCGGCGCGGCCGATGTTCGCAACCGCCCGTTGGAATTTACCGATCGCTCGCGTCGTCCCAAATCGGAAATTCTGGAAACGCTTCGATCGACCATTGCCGATGCCGATGCGGCACTGGCGAAGCTAACGGCGGCCGATCTGCTTTCTACCCGACACATTCAAGCCTCCGACGTCAACGCCACGAAGGCGCTTTTCAAATGTCTTACGCATTTCCATGGGCACGTGCAGGAAATCATCCATCTGACGCGCAACCAGCTTGGGGAGCGATATAAATTCGAGTTCGTGCCCAAACCGGCGCAAGAGATTTCCAGCGGTGTGCGATAAATCGCCAGCGTCGGACGGTGCATCCGCGCACCATCAACAGCATCCGTTGAGCCGCGCAACAGCATTTCAGGTATGCGCCGCTTCCCTTGACGCAATCCGATGCCCGCCTTAACCTTAAACTGCCGCACCAAACCCGCTCGCCGGCGGCCAATTGCTACTGGGGAATAGTGTAACGGTAGCACGAATGGCTCTGGACCATTTAGTCTAGGTTCAAATCCTAGTTCCCCAGCTAGATTTTTGGTCTCGGTGCTACCCTGGTGCTACCTTTTTGAGAGACTTCGCGGGGAAGGGTAGCACCGGGGTTCAAACGGGTAGCACGAGGGGACACTGCTGCCAGAATCTTCGCTGGCTTGCCGAACGCCGTTGCTCAGTGTCCGTGCACTTTCATCGCCACCCGCGGTTCGAGGGATCTGCCCAACGCCAGACGTAAAGATCGGTTCGCGGTGAGCGTTGGGGGGGTCTTGATCGGTGGCCTGCTTTCTGACCGTATTGCCGGAAGCGGAGCTGCACGCCAGGGTTAGACAGCAGGTCCGAGACGCACACTGGATCGCGTGGTCGGTCCAATGATCCATACGCCCACCAACGAGAACTCAACCGCAGGATTCCCATACATACTGAGGTAGTCGTCGACCAGTTTGGAACCCACAATGGCGCCAAAGTGTGAAGCGTCAAGGGCAAGGAGTGTTCCCTTAGCCTTTAGGTCCTTGTGCTCCAGTGCCGCACGAACCAAATCGACGGCTGCGAGTCGATCACCACTGCGAGAAGCAGCTCCGCGCGTAGCGAGTTCCTTCCCAAACTGAGGATCTACTGGCAATGACACAATTTGAACGTCGACCTGGCAACCGTCGATCAGGAGGAGCCCGTCCTGACCACGATCGTCTCGAGCACCCTCTACAGAACGGATGTCGCGACCTTGGGCCCGGAGTACTTGAGCGAGGGTTTTCATCACCCGTCGCTCGCCGGGTGTCCCCCGCTCAAGAGATCCAGATAAGTTTGCTTGAAAAGCGCAGTTAGCATCCGTTCGGGACGCGGACTGTCCGCCTGAAGCGGGACTGTATTCGACCCGCCTACCATCGGGGTGATCCGGCGGACCCTCCATCACGACGCCGATAGGTTGGCCTGTGATTCGGAGCTCTGCGGTTTCCGCCTTCATGCCGCCTTTGCTGCTGTCTAACATCAAGGTTTCTTACCGTGCCTGCGAGTGTGCGTGAGTCTCATGACGGTTTAATGTGTTCGCTCGCGGGCGAAATAGAAATTAGCTGAACTCATCCGCGCGAGGGCCCAAGGAGATTGTAGACGGCAGGCCACGTGTAGGTGAGCGTTAATAAGCCCATTTTTCGTACCGCACCGGTCGACAGCGCAAAGAATCCCGATAATTCCGCCATCGAGGCATGAAGTGATCCATCTGGGCGATGAAGCTACATTTGGTGTCGGTTTAAACAGACAAATCGGATCATGGGCTACGCCGAGCGTGCGACGATTATGTCGGCAACATCC
>CAVZCV010000018.1:0-241297 GCA_963773875.1 Pirellulales bacterium | reverse complement strand
GAAGCGATCTCCCAGGTTGTCGTAAACCAATTCGTTCTCCGCCAGCGAGGCTTCCAACGCCGGGACGAGACACAACGCGGCAGCGATAGCCGCGTCGCCGTGCCCCTCTCCGCCGGAGCCGCGGCGACATTCGATTTTGAATCCCCAATTTTTTTCGGCGATGGAAATGCGGCGCAAATCGTTCAGCAAATTTCCGTCGCTTATCGTCACTCGGCCTTTCACCGACGGCCCGCACCATGCAGTTCGCCATAACGTTGCAATTGACCGTCGAAAACGGAACCTCGACACAATGAACATCTGTAGAGGCAAGTTGCTGCAAAAGATATGTAGCCTGCCAGGGGTCCGCCCAGATCGACGCATTGTGTTCCTTCGCCAACTGGTACGCAGCGTCGTGAACCAACTGCAAGTCGTGTCGCTTCTTTGAACCGGGCGGAATTCTGAAATCTGGCAGTCCAGCCAGTGAACGCATTGCCGACGATAGTCCGCGGCGGCGCGCACCATCGGCAATTATCCGACGACACGGCCAAATCAATGCCGATAAACTGTTGAATGGTCGCCCGCGTCGCCAACGAACTTTCCCGCTTCCAGCGCGGCCAGCAGATCATCCTCGTTCAACGGATTGCCAGCGGCGGAACGCCACTCGCCGTGGAAGTTCGATCGGAAACGGCGTGCGTCGCGCTTCTCGGCGTCCGATAAGTTGCCCTGATCGTCGAGCCACGGAGCCGGCTTCGCGTACTTTTGATAAATCCAGTAGGGCTACGTGCGGCAATCTTCGCGCCACTTGTATTGCCAACTGTCAATGATGCCGGCATTCGTCGCGAAGATCTGGCCGCAGTCCAGTGCCTTCGCGGCGTTATGCGTCCAAGCGATCGCCGTTTCTTCGTCGCTGATGTTCGACAGCTCATTGACCACGAGCAAATTAGGACGGCTGCCATGTGCCGATCCGCGGCCCCGCGTCAGCACTTCCGCGACCGTCCCGCTATCCGGGTTCGTCACTTCGCCGGCCTGCACGTCGAACCGCGACGACCACCACTCATTCAGGTACAGCAGCGTGCGTGCGGTTTTCAAGAACTCGGCCGCTTGATCGAAGTCGTCAGCACCAACTTGGATCAGCAGCGGAATGGGCGAGAACAATAGCAGCCACGCGATCGCCATGCAAATCAGCAGGTCTTTGCCGAAACCTTTGGTCGCTTCGAGGAAAAACTTTCGATGCTCGACGACTTTGCCGGCGGCCAGGGCGAGCAGCAGCGGCGTGATCGCGTCGAGGAACTGCAATTGCTCGGCGATCGCCACGTTGCCGAATTGTGCTGTTCGACCTCATGATCGTGTCGTGGAAGAACGACATCGGGTTGCGTCTGTATTCGATGATCTTCAACGTCGTGTCGGTCATTTGCTGCCCGCCTTCCGCTTTGTCCCTTGCCGCCAGCGTTTGCGTTCGAGTTTCCATTGCGTAAGCCATGCCGGAACGATCGGCACGGTGTGCGGCGCAGTACAACGTCCTTACGTTTGCCGTTCATTGATGCCCGCCCTCCGTCGCTGGCGGCGGCTGGCCTCGCACTGGGATCCAGTGCGGCCCACGGATCGTCGGCCCGGCCTGCTGCGGTCGACGGCAGGCCCAGCTTGGCGAAGGCACGCAGTTGCGTCTCGCTACGCTGACGATGTTCCGCTCGATCTGCCGCTTCTCAGCCAGCGTCAACTCGGCTGCGGTCGCCCGTTGCTTCATCAGCAACAGGATCGCGCCTTCGGCCCGTAGGATCGCCGCAATGGCCGCCTCCTGCGTGATCGTGATCTTGCTGCCGTTTACCACCAGCTCGTGCTTTATCGCGGCACGCAGGTCCGCGACGCGACGGCGGGGGTTTCTGTCGCTGTCGTGGAACCGACCATGATCGACGATGCGCGGGACGCCGGACGTGCGACGGTGCTGATTGCCGGTGTTGCCGTGTTGTTTTGTTTCGGGCTGATTCATCGTTAAATCGGCATCGACTCTTCGTAGGACGCGAACTTTCGATCTTTAAGGCTGGTTTTCAGCTGTCTTTCGGT
This sequence comes from Pirellulales bacterium, assembly GCA_963773875.1. Classification (GTDB taxonomy): domain Bacteria; phylum Planctomycetota; class Planctomycetia; order Pirellulales; family JADZDJ01; genus CAVTYH01. Next base: position 239,257 of record CAVZCV010000018.1, on the reverse strand, counting down.
TTATCGCCGCTCCCAGCGCCGCTTTTGAGCCAATTTTCAACGTCGGGCAATCGGTACCGAACCGATCGGCCGAACCGGATCGCCGGCAGGCCTTGATCTTTCGTCAGCCGGTAAACCGTCTTGGCCGAGAGGTTCAGCGACTCAGCGAGCTGGTCGATCGTCAGCAGCAGTTGTGGAAACCGACGAACGGTGGATGCGCCAGCTTGGGTGTTGAGGGGGGGCATTTCGCCATGCTCCGGGACGTTGTACATCGCTTTCATTTTCCACCCTCCTCCCCGGCCCCAGTCGACGTTGTACGGGCATGTTTCCCTGATAGGGAGACGACCCCCTGAACGTACGACACCCTGTACGGCGGTACGTCGACGTTGTACGTGCGGCGTACGACGTGGCATCAATATCCATCAGTGCCCTCCTCCCCACGCTGTCCGGGGGCAGTGAGTAGATGCTGCAAACGTTGCCCCTGACCCTAGATTCGGTCTCAAGGATTTTCCCCTCGTCGACGAGCCGGGCGAGCAATCGCTGGGTGCGATCTTTGCCCCAGCCTGTCCGAGTGCGCAGGACGTTGCAGCTAGCCGGCCCCTTGGACAACGCCACGGCCAGCCGGGCGATCCCGTCCATGTCGCGTTCCTTCTGCCGCTGCTCCTGGACGGTCGCCTTGCCCTTGAGTTTCGTCGGATCGAGATCGTCAGCCGCTCGCCACAGCGGAAAGCACCAACGCAACGCCAGCGGCTGGACCGGCGCGAATGACCGGAGCGCGGCTTCGAGAACTACACAATCCGGTTGCTCGTGTTCACGTAGCACTATATGCGAATCGGCGCGACTTTGCGAGCCATGGCGCTGCTGCCAACATCGGTCACGCGTTTTTCAGTTTGGCTGCCTTTGCTCGAATGGTGGATGTTGACCCAACCGCATTGCAGCCGCTGGGTCATTTTGTCGATCAGGTTATACAACGCCATGATCTCGCCGTTGTCGTTCTCGGAAATGCCGGCAGGCAGGGCGATACCACGCATCGAGAATTACCAGCCGATAGAAGCCGGGGTCGACGTGCGACAGCAAATCGACGACGCCGTGCAAGTTCGCAAGGCAGCCGCGGAGAGAGTGAACGTGCAAGTCGTCGCCGTATTCGGAAAGGCGAATGCCCATCGCGTCGGCGACCGTGGGAATTCGATGCGCGATCGTTTCGCGATGTAATTCGTTGTCGATCAAGAGCACGCGGCCGGGTTCACAATCGAACGTGTCGAGGAATGGCCGCCCCGTGTTCACGCACTGCGAGGTTGTACGCGAGCCAGCTTTTACCGACCTTCAGCGGCTCACAACGTTGGCCGTTTCACCGCGGCGAAGCATCCCGACGATCACCGGTGCGTGTAATGCTGGACACTCGGCGGCAAGTTGGCTGAACAATAAAGGTTTGCTCGTTTCGTCTGGCTTAGACGGATTCCGCTCGCGCCGACCTGCGCACGACCTTACTCTCGGCGTCGCGAACTCGCTGCAAAATCTCCGCATCGCTGTAAGTTCTCGGAAACGGCCGCAGTGCCTCGGCGACTCGCACCGCGTTGATGATTTGCTTGTCGGTCAGATCGTAGCCAACGCCGCGGCACGCGTAATAGAACAGCCGATTCGAGCCGTCGCCGCCGTCCGGTTGTTTGTGGCTGTTCATCCGCTCCAGCGCGTCGATGAAATTCGGCGACTCGTCATGCCATCGTCCGCCGCGTCCGGCGTCGCCGCGATCTTCGCACCGTTAACGCGAGCGTGCCCGTTCGTCGCATGGCCGTTCGTTGCCGCCGGCTTCGCCAGCAGATCGTACTGAGACAGCAGCGATTCAAGCGGCTGCTGTCGCGGCTCGCAGCTTGACGGGTATTCCGGCAGGCGATGTCCGGTTAAGCACCAGTAGCGTGATCGATCGTAAACAGCGACTTCCGGGAGTTTGTCGCCGGATGTCGAACTCCCCTCAGTTTCTTAACGCTCCGCGAACCGTTGGGTTTTTTTCTGCGCGGAAAATAATCTTGACGCCAGTGCCGGACGGCGAGACTTCCGGTAGCTGTTGGCCTTGCGAGATTTTCGCGGCCCAAGGCGTGATAAAGCCCGTCACTGGATCGCGACACGCGTCCAAGTCGACGCCGGTGAACGGATCGTCGTCAGAAAACATGAAGCCGATGCCATCGCAGCCGTACCGTTCCTTCGCCGCGACAGCTTCCGCAAATGTGCACCATGTCGCCGGATCGTTGGCTTTCGCTTTACTGCCATGGTGCGCGTCGATCGGAACTTTCGTGTCGTCCGTCGTGCCATCATTTTTGACGCGAGTTTCGTACTTCCAGCAAACCCACTGCGGCAGCTTGCGCAGCTCTTGCGGAATGGCGTCGATGATGATCGGCGGTGCGTCAAGCGCCGTGCCGTTCACGACGACGGGCGATTGACGACTCGGAATTGTTGCGGTATCTTCCATGAACGTCCTGCGGTGCCGATTCCCCAACTTTTTCGACGGGAGGGGTCTCGAACGCCGCTTTTTTTTATGTGCGGTTAGTTGGTTTGGCGGTTGCGGTGTCGTCGCTTGCTGAAGAATTCCTGGAGCGCCAGGGAACTTATCCTGTGCCGTGGACGCTGCCCTCGGGCATTCAGTGCGAGGTTGACGGAAACTAGATCGCCTTGTTTGATGAAGGCGAGAACGTGCGCCTCATCGACGTTCAACATGCCGGTCAGTTCTTTGACACTGTAGAATTTCAGCGCCCTGTTTTTCGGACACAGCAGTCGCCATTGATGGTCCTCCGCGGGCTTCGCTCGGAGGCCAATAAAAAAGGGCCGCCGGCTAGGCCCATTTCGATAATGAAATGGGAACTACCGACGGCCCTCATCAGGTTTCCCGGAGTCTTACGCTCCGGTAAGTGCTTGAGGCCGGACCAGCCGCACTCTCGCGGCATTGTTGATGTGGGCCACCGTCTGGTCAATATTTTTATGATCGGGGTTCCACGGGCGCGAATCTTATCGACGAAATTCGCGTATGTCAATTAGCGCGAACGAGCATAAATTTATTAGACTCGTTAAGTGTTGATGCGAACACTATTGCGGTGAGTTCATCTTTTTTCGCAATGCCGCAATTGACAGTCGGAAGGGCCGCGCGATACTCGCAAACGTTGAGAACACTAAGGGGCCTTGGTCGATAACCCAAGGCCCCGTCTGATGGCGCAGGAAAGATTTTTCGTATTTGGCACGAAATTTCGTAAGGTTGCTGTTGACCGGTGGTGGCATTGCTGGCAAAATGCGAAAAGCTAGACGGACCTAGTGTTCTCAACAAACTCTCGGCCCTATCTGGCCGTATCGCCACCTGCAAGAAGACGAGCCCCGCAGGGATGCTCTGCTGTATCGGATGCTACTCGCAAATGATACGGAAGCGATAACGGCCACCAGTTCGAGCTGGTGGCCGCGATATGGTGGGCCAGGAGCGCCCGCCAGCGTGGCCGGAGCCACGGCGATGTAGCCAAGCAATTATGCACTCCGGCGGCGGCTTTACAAGCTCCGCGCAGGAAATTGGCAGATGCCAACTCCTTTGTGTGCCGCCCCAGCCGGCTTTCGCTGGGTGTTTTGCCGGTCCTTTGTGCATTGGCGAAGTAAGCGACGCGTCTACCGGAAAAACGGTGGAATGTTTTGCTTTCTCGTTCGATCGCGATAGGGGCCGAAAGTGTACGGAGACCTAAAAAACCGTACAAGGGCAATATCAGGTGCGGCGCCTGCGCGGTGCAAGCCTGTGCGGCATTAGTTTGCGCCAACGCAATTATCGCTGCTCTTTCCTCCTCCGACAGCGGCGCGAATCGCTCGACTGTGCGTAAAGCGGCGCCAAGCGGTGCGCCGATCGACGACAGCGGTTTTTCCACTAGAAACATGCCCAGGTTCGAGTCCTGCCGGGGGTACTGGAACGCCTATACAGTGTGAGTGTGTAGGCGTTTCGTCATTTTGGTGCGAACCACCGCAAGCGGTTGCGTGTGGCTGCTGCACCGGATTATGCAGCGCGCTCGCGCGACGCGCGAGGGGCTACCCTCAGTCGTCTCTCGAACGGCTCTGTCTAAATGATCTTGTGTCACTTGCAGGTAGTGCTCGCGGGCCACAGCTTCGCTATTGCCAATCCACTGGCACACGACGTGGGCGGGGAATTGTTCAGCGAGTTCGGTCTGACGGGTACTCCGCAAGTTCTGGAATAGCTTCGGCCAGGGGGTTAGACCAGCGCGGGCAATGATCCGCTGCAACTGCGTGCGCAGGTTTGCGTTAACGTCGCGACATTTGGTGATCACGAACTCCGCGCCCTCTGCTGCTTCGTCCCAGACGGTTTCAAGGTATGGCCGCAGCTCGGGGAAGATCGGCACGACGCGGCTGGCCTTCCCTTCGTGATGCTCAGTCTTTGGACTGTGTACGGTCATTCGCCCCGCCGGCAGGTCAACGTCGGCCCATCGCAGTGCAAGATGTTCTGACGGGCAACGCAGCCCGCCAAAGCGACTGAGGGCGAACAGCAGCCGCCATTGGGCATCAGGGCAGGCATCGATAACCTTGCGGGCATCGGCTCGACTGACGAAGTATTCGCGCGTCCGGTTCGCTTGGACCGTGATTCCCTTCATATCGCCGAAAGGATTGCTCGCGATCAACCGGCGCTTAACCGCCGCGCGGAACAACTGACGGGCTCGGCCACAATGCCGACGAATCGTGTTGTCACCCAGTCGACGCTTGGTGGTCTTGTCGCCTTTTTTCTCTTCGGTTGCCATCCACAACCGCCATTCGTCAGCGTCCCCCTCAGTCACATCCGACAGTGGTTTGTCTGCCCCGAAGTAGTTCACCAGATTGCGGCGGACTTGCTCCAGATTGATTCGTGTTCGGGGTTTGATATCCGTTCTCTTTGCTAGGTATTCGTCAATGAATGCCCCAAGCGTGGCTATTCTGAATCCTGTGCGTTTTGGGATTAGTCCTGCATTGGCCAACTTGTCGTGGAGGACTGATTCCAGACCTCCAACCCATTCAGCTGTCTCTTTATCCCAGCCGACTCGGGCGAAGGCTGCTCCACTGAGCGACTGGACCTTTGTCTTGATTTCCCGAGCAATCTGTAGTGACAGCTTCCCGAGGCGGATCGAGCGGCGCTTGCCATCGGCTGCAATGAATTGGACCGTTCGATTTCCTTGGGCGTCGGTTGATAGACTTGCCATTGCTTACTTGCCTTTCGTAGTTCGTTTCGGCGCCTTGGGCTTGCTATCGATTACCAGACGCGCACCGATTATTTCGCAAATCTTTTCGATGCCTTCAATCGACAAACCACGTTCGCCACGCATAAACCGAGATAATTGAGATTGATCGATGCGGCTCAGTTGGGCCAGCCGGTACATTGATATACCCGATTGGGCGATTGCACCACGTAGTTGCTCGATGAATCCCATTGGCTTCGTCATACCAGTGGCATCATATTCAATATGTGACTTTAAGTCAAGCATAGCCAGCGGGTTCTTTTCAATTGCGCGGCCAACTACCAACCGTCGGTTCTTTCGTCGACCGCTTCGTCAAATTGCCGGTTAGCGGCATCGGCATCGTGGCTGTTCCCGTCGTGTGTCGGCGGACTGGTAACACTGGTAACGGTAACGAAAGGGTCGTTTTCATCGGCGAATTCCGGGCTTGTGTTACCGTTACCGCTGTAACCGGCCAGAACAAACACGGTCCGTGTCCTGCCGGTTGTCGGCTCCGCTTCCCAGCGTCCTAGCCCAGCTTTAATGAGTGACTCCAATGCGGCCTCAGCATCGCCGGCGGCTCGATACCGGCTGGCCGAATGAGCAAGTTCCCTTGCGGTGATTCTGCCGCCCTTCCGCCGGATCAATTCAATCAGTTCCCTGTGCTCGCGATCCTTATCAGATTCGGACAGCACGCCGTACACTCGCCGGGCTTCGTTCCCAAACCAGTCGGATAGTACGATGCCGGCTTTGATGCTCATCTCGTCTACGTCATCGCCGCTAGCTTCGTCCGCCGCCCAGCTACACAATTGGAAGATCAAAGCGAACCGCGCGGCGTAGGCTTCCAGCTTCGACCACGCCGCCGCTAGGTCATCATCCAAATCGACTTGTTCCGCGCGATGGCGATTGTAAAACTCCACCCAAACGGATTTCGCCTCTGACGTGAGCGACATTGCAAACGGCGCAGGTTTGCCTTCGTCATCGGCGGCCGGCTCCAGCGCCAGCAGGCGATCGAATACCTTGGCAATCGCCGCTTTGGTCGCCGGCGAGGCCGTGGCGTCGGTCCACTTCACGGGCTTTGGTTCAGGCATGGCCAAGAGCAACCGCGCACACAAGCCGTCTTGCATGTGTTCGCGGCCGATAGCGGCGCGGAGCACTCCCGGCGGGATTCCGCCTACCAGACTGACGGCGGCGCGGGGAACATGAACGGTCTTGATCGCGCCGGTCTTCCGGTCCACGATCAGCGGCTCAGCAGACCACGATGCGAGCCAATGTCCCAAGTCAGAACCTTTACCACCCTTGTATTCGGCGATCCCGCCCAACCAACCGGCCAACTCATCGCGATCGACCAGCACGCCGTCAAACTGACGATGCAATCGGTCAGCGAGCGCTTCAATCGTGATGTCGGACACGATGTACCGTTGCAATGCCGGTTCTGGCGGTTGCTGCGGTGGCGGTTCCGTTGATTTGCCGCGCTTCCAAACAGCATACTCGCGATCGTACAGCGCGCGCTCCTGCTCAAAGTTGCGCAGCTTCTCTTCGTGCTGGCGGATTGCTTCCGCTTGCTTCCTTTGAAGAATCTCCGTGGCGGATTTCCGCGCTGGAGATTTATGCGTGCCGCTTTTGCCCACAATCGCCGCCCAAATAACTCCCGGCTCCGTCCAGCCATCTTTCAACTTGATCGTGCGACTGTTCCCAATCGCCCGGGCCAGGCACGCCAGCGTCGGCAGCGCCACGAATGAGGCGGCACAACCGATTGCCGCTGCGGCTTCGCTTACGAATTCGCCGACGGCACCGGGGAGAACGTGAACCGGAAACGGCTTGGCGCAAATGATTTCCCGTGTCGGTAACGGTAACGCGGTAACACTATTCTCCGCCGGCAACGCATTCACTTCAGGGATGAACTCGCCCTCTAGTGCATAGATTGCATCTTCGAGGGTTTGGAAACCGGCGCCGGGAATTGCCAGCGCAAGCTTTTCGAGGAACGGCTTGCATTGCCATTGCTGTAATACATCGAAGCGCTGTCGCGCTAGCACGCGACCGTCAAATGTCGCCGTAACCTCGCGCTTTCCATCGCGACTTGGTTGACCAAACTCAAATTCTATTTGGTCAATCATATTCGCTCCCCCGTCGGTTCCATCCGCGCGGCGAAGTCGATGATGGTCGTGAGCAGAACGGACTGCCAGCTCGGTCGAACCGCCTCACGAACAGCGTGCCAGGCATCGGCTTCCGAGATTTCATCGACGGTGAGAATTCGCGCCAGCTCGCCGATGTAAAGTTTTTCGCCGACGGTGCGGTCTAGTTCGCTCCGTTTCCATTCACGACGAACCGCATTGATTTCGTCACCCAGGTCCGCCAGCGCACCGGCACCGTCGATTGCAACCAATGCCGCCGCTGCCGACAAAATGACATTCTGATACAGTCCGGGGTAATAGTTCGCGGTTTGAGCCTTGGGGGTCGGTGCGCGAACGCCGGCCCCGTTTTCTTTACGATGCATTGTTCGCCCCCTCTTGATGAGCGATGAACCGTCGAAGTTCGTCCGCGCTGATCCGTACGCTTCGCCCAATTCGGCAGGGACGCACCTGGCCGCGGGCAACCAGGGACCAGACCGAACGCGGACTTATTCCTAGTGCGCGACCGGCCTCGGCATACGTATATGCCAGCTTCGGTTCGGTGGGGGTGTTAGTGCTCATAGTTTTGGCTCCGTTCTTCGTGGCACCGGGCCGCGCGGCCCGTATACTCACTGCCGCGACGCGCGTTCATTCCGTTCAGAGTGAACGCTGAACGGCAAGATAATGCCAGCAAATACAGAGTTTTCGCACGGCAAAGAAAATTCCGCGCGCGTTCAAAACGGCATTGAACGGTTGAACGCTGAACGGTTCAGACTATCAGGCATCAGTCGCGTCGGCGGGAAGACTGCAATGATTTCGAGACTGGTACTCTTTGAGCAGCCGCTTCAGTTCCGCTGCAATCTCGCCACGACTGCACTTACCACAGTAGGCGTCGAATCCGCCGAAGTTATCTTTTAGAAAATTCGACAAACTACCTGAACTTACTCCCCATTTCCCTTCACCGTGACCTGCCACTCGCTTCACGACGATGGGTGTCAATACTTCGCAGCGACCATTGTCATACCCGTGGTGCTTGACCAGCCCCGCAAGAATTATTGCCGCAGCCGGCGATCTGCCGACACCTTTGGCTCGACGGCGACGCTTGCCCTGCGACTTGCCCAGCAAGGCTTTGTTAATCCATGGGATTATTTCGCTCGCTGTAACAATTGCATTTAACTTGCGAAGATTTGCGCCGTCGTCGGGCTGCCCGGCATTTCCAAGTGATTCTTTCAAATCGGCTTCCACGTCGGTCAATATCGTTTGCAGTCGGACCTCAGTGCGCTTCGGGATGCCTTGCCCCTTCAGACCAGAATTGCGTTGCTCCGCAAGCACGTTGCCGCATAGCGATATCCACCACTGAGCTTCAATGATGCGCTTCACGGCACGCTGGCCGCTCTCGCCATCGGTCGTGCCTTGCTCGTCGGGCCAAGGATTAATTGGAACGACTCCGCCGATGTTGCACCGGTCGTGAATCGCCGCCAGCACTGCGTACTTCTCCTCCAGCGACAAGGCACGCTCCGGCAAAGGAAACGACAGTGGATCAACGGGATCAACCGTGGCGTTCCAGCGACGCACCATATCCCGGAAACGGCCCAGCGCCTTGAATCGGTGAACCAACTTGTGAATTTCGCCCGCAAGCTTTTCCAACGACTCACACGACAAAGGATCGAGAACCGGTCGCGGGAAATCCGCCATGAGAGTCCATCCTTTCGTCGGGCCAGCACGGGCGGGGCGTGAAAAGGATGGAACCACGCTCCGCGCCCGGGCTGCTTGCCGCCGGCGGTTGCAACACGCCGGACGGACACCCGTATGCGAATTTTACCGGCCATTCTGGGAAAGTCAGCCGCTTCTCGACCGCGGGAGTTCAGATACAACATCGCACGATTTGTGTTTTCCTCTTGCGGGGGATAGATTGGCACTCAAACTCGCATTGGTGCGGCATGGTCATCAGTCTTCGCTGTCCAAAGTGCCAGAAACGATTGTCTGTCGGCGACGACGCGGCTGGTAAAGTGTTCGCATGCCCGGACTGCAATGCACTTGCCCGAATTCCCGCCGGGCTGGCCACTAGGTCGAAGGACCGCGGAATTCGGTTGCATCCTTTTGTTTGGGCGGCAATCGGCGGTGGCTTCGTTGCGGTTATTGCCTGTCTCATCGCAGTGATTACTTGGCCACGCGGCCATTCAGTGGCACGCAACGACGAGATGCAAACGTCAAAAGCATCTATTGCGAAGACCACGCCAGCTCTAATCGCACCAGCAACTCCGCAGGCTCCTGAACTGCGGGCGTCGACGGGCGCGGTGCCTTCGATAAAGGCAACGCAGGCGAGGCAAACCGCAAGCGCGATTGATCCAGCACCGGCGCCAGACCAAACCGCCCAGAATGAAAAGCCCGGCGTCGCGGCGGTGAGTACGACAGAGTCGCATGGTATCGCAGCTGCGAAAGTTCTTGAAATGGTCGAGCCGTCCGTTGTCAAAGTCGTGACCATGGACGGCCCGAGGAGCTGAAGATGGATGCGGCAGTGGGTTTTTTGTCGATCAAAACGGCAGTGTAGCCACGAATTATCATGTCATCGATGGAGAAAAAAGCGCCAAGGTAGTGCTGCATGATGCTACAGAGTATCCGGTTATCGGCGTAATGCTGCGGCGCTGCCCGGTAAGGACCTCGTCATCCTGAGAATAAGGAGAGGCAATCAAAAACTCAGCTCGTTGAGCTTGGCCACTGAATTGCCGGCGAAGCTTGAAGCAGTCTATGCCTTTGGGTCTCCGCTCGGTCTGTCCGGATCAGCGACAAACGGCACGGTCAGCGCGATACGCGTTGGAAACGAATTTGCGAAAGCTCCGACGATCGCGGAGCTGTATTTGCACCTCGGATATGACGCCGACGCCGTATGGATACAAACTTCCGCCCCGATATCCCACGGCAACAGCGGAGGCCCTCTGATCAACAGCAATGGAAAGGTCGTCGGAGTGAATACTTGGGCATGGCCGGGCGATGGAGCGCAAAACGTCAACTTTGCAATCTCCGCCGCGTACATTGCTGACGTGCTCTCGAAGTGGAATGGCTCGTTTACGCCATTGGCGTTCCTGCCGCCGTCGCCAGGACGAATGAATGCAAAGCGGGAAGCCGACCGCATAGCTCAAGAAAATGCCAAGCGGCTCGCAACTGTGGCAACGCAAAATGAACTTGATCGTTTGACTGTGCAAACAACCCAACTGCGATCTGAGATCAGCCAAATCGAAAGCGAAGGCACCGTACTGACGGCAAAGCGCGGTCAAATTATAGCGGCAGGCGCTGAATGTATTCACCAAAGGAAAGGCGATAGCGTCCGAGATAGCCATACTTGTCCAGCAGATTGCAGCGTTGAATGCACAGATCAATAATCCAATGCTCAACACATTTCCTCCAAGCCAGGACATTGGGCCAATGGTTTCGCAACGCGACACGCTGAAACTGCAATACGAACTTCGGCGACAAGTTGCGAGCGACTTAGAGGCTCAATACGCTGCGCTCGATTCACAAGCAAGAGACCTGAAGGGCCAGATTCAATACAAGACGCAACAGCGCAACGATAAGACCGCTGAGCTTCTACAGCTCGAAGCGCAGTACCGCAAATTGCAGCCGGCGGATAAGGCAAAGGCCAAGTGAGTGTCTTGGTGGGAGTGAGCCAGCGGCATGCCCCATTTCACGGCCGCAAGCTTTCTCGGCGTGCCGACGGCGCGGCAGCCAGGCCCGCCCTTTGTTCGAGTGCGTGGCTTAATTCATACAACGCATCGTTCATGTTGTTCATAGCATCCTGGACGTCGTACCACAGAAACCACATTTCATTCGCCTTGTAATAGGCTTCCTTGCGCTGCTTGCTCCAACCTAGCGTTTGCTTCCGAAATGCAAATTCGGGGGCAATCCCGTCGTCATAAAAACCACACGGGGGTTGCCGAGGCGCCGAATATGGATTTGCTGTCGATGGCGATGTGCGCGTCGATATGAAACGTGTTAAGGCACGCAAGGATGAAGTTTCCGGACGGTCGAACAGGGGCGTAGAGGAATGGTTGCGAGGACTTAAAAATTGCAGGGTCATCCAAGGCCATGCCCGCTTTCAGTCGTCCCGCACTGTCGTGGTCAACGATGAAGTCCTGCAGGCCGACAAAGTTTTCATCAACGTTGGTGGGCGCGCCTCGGTTCCCGCGATCCCGGGGATTCATGATGTACCGTTTCTCACGAACTCATCGATGATGGATATTGACTTTTTGCCGGCGCATCTCGTCATCGTCGGCGGAAGTTATGTTGGGCTGGAATTCGCTCAAATGTATCGCCGCTTCGGGAGCGAAGTCACGATTGTGGAGATGGGACCACGCCTAATTGGACGTGAAGACGAAGATGTTTCCGAAGCCGTGCGCGAGGTCTTGGAGATGGAGGGGATACGCGTTCGCCCGAATGCGAAATGCATATCACTAGCGAATCGCGACGCTCGCATCGCCGTCGGCATCGAATGCGGCGAAGGCCCACCGGAAGTATTAGCCACTCATCTCCTTTTAGCCGTGGGACGTAATCCCAATACGAACGACCTGGATCTCGACCGAGCCGGGGTTGCGACCGATGAGCGCGGCTACATCATCGTTGACGATCAACTGCAAACAAACGTGCCCGGCATCTGGGCCCTGGGTGACTGCAACCGCCGCGGCGCCTTTACGCACACTTCCTACAACGACTATGAGATCGTCGCCGATAATCTCCTGAACGCAGGCCATCGCCGCGTGTCAGACCGAATCCAGACATACGCCTTGTTTACAGATCCGCCGCTTGGCCGATGCGGCATGACGGACACTGAAATACGGAAGTCTGGGCGCGCTGCACTCGCTGCGAAACATCCGATGAACCGAGTGGGCCGGGCCGTTGAGAAAGGTGAGACGCTAGGATTCATCAAAATTTGTGTTGACGCGGAAACAAAACACATTCTGGGTGCGGCGATCCTTGGGACCGGAGGCGATGAAGTCATTCACGTTTTGCTGGACGTCATGTATGCGAAGGCGCCGTACACGGTCGTACAGTGCGCAATGCATATTCATCCAACGGTTGCGGAATTTCTCCCCACTGTCCTGTCCAAACTGGAACCCTTTGCATAACAAACAATCCTCGGCGGCAGTGAACTGAGGATTGCATGGGTTTGGACTCCGCATTCAAAAAATCTGACGTTCCATTTACGTGAAGGAAATAGGAGAGTAGATCATGGCATGCCCCATTCTGGTCACCGGCGCGGCGGGCCGTGTCGGCGCGGTAGGGCGAACAGTTACCGAACTGCTGTTGAAGCAAGGCAAAGCGGTGCGTGCGATGGTGCGCATTGAAGACGAACGCGCGAAGGCTTTGCGCGACATGGGGGCGGAGGTCTTGGTCGGCGATCTGCTCGATCTCGATTCAATGCACAGGGTGATTACCGGCTGCGAGACGATGTACTTCGGCATGTCGGTTTCGGAGGCCTATTTAGCCGCGACGGTCAATGTGGCGGCGGTGGCGAAGCATCACGGCGTGAAGGCGTTCATCAATATGTCGCAGATGACGATTTCGCAGATGAGTATTACCGAAACCACCACGAGCCCGCAGCACAAGCTGCCGCAGAATGAATGATTTGTTACTGACGTCTCGGGAAACGGCTACAATCAGACGGTTTGGCCAAAACGTTCCAGCCCACTCTTCATCACGCACATCTTATCCGAGATCGAACAAAGTGACGGCGCCGCTGCGGTGCAATTGTTGCCACTGCATCCTCGGCTTGAGCAGTCACTGCTCAATACGCTTTTCGGCAATGCGGAATTTTCCAGTTTTCAATTTGCATAGAGGGAACATCGTGAATCGGTCGATACGCATCACCATCGTCATCATTTCCTTTCTGAGTTCCTCCTTCGCAAACAAGCTTTTTGCTCAGGGATATCCGCGTTTATCGTCGGAGCAGGCAGCCAGTGCGAAAGCGACACAAGCGACTGCTGACCGAAAGTCGGAAGAAGCGTTCCAAAAGGCTCTTCCGGTGATTGAAGCATGGGCCAAGAAGGGAAAGCCGTATCTGCCTTCCGCGGAGTTGCCAGGGCAGTTACCCCAAGCGAAGATTCCTGCCTTTCCCGGCGCCTATGGTGGTGGAATGTATAGCTTCGGCGGGAGAGGCGGTCAGGTGCTTGTGGTTACGAACCTCAACGACGACGGCCCAGGAAGTTTTCGCGAAGCGTGCGAAACAGGAGGCCCGCGCATCGTGATCTTCAATGTCGCAGGCATTATCCGCCTTAAGGACCGCATTCGCATACGCGCCCCTTACATCACGATCGCAGGAAACACCGCACCCGGCGATGGTGTGTGCATCGCTGGTAATACTGTCGAGTTGGAAACCCATGATGTCGTCATCCATTATCTGCGCTTTCGGCGTGGTGCGACGGACGTGCGCGAGAGGAACGATTCCTTAGGCGGCAATCCAATTGGCAATATCATGATCGACCATGTTTCCGCGTCGTGGGGCCTAGACGAAAATATGTCGATGTATCGGCACATGTATGCTCCGCCCGAGGGCGGTCCAGAAAAGAAACTTCCCACCGTCAATATCACGATCCAGTACTCGATCTCCTCAGAAGCCCTGAATACGTATCATCACGCCTTCGGCTCAACCATCGGCGGGCTTAATAGTACGTTTCATCACAATTTGTGGGCCTGCAATACGGGCGCAATCCGAGCGTTGGCATGTACGGTGATTTCACGTTTGCCAACAATGTCATTTTCAATTATCGGCACCGAACCGTGGATGGCGGCGATCATCGCAGCCTGTTCAATGTCATCAACAACTATTTCAAGCCTGGAATCGGCACTCCGTCCACAGCCATCGCGTACCGCATCTTGAAGCCGGAGTCGGAGCGCAGCAAAACCGTTGTCGACCATTTCGGCCAGGCATACGTGAACGGCAACTTCGTGGAGGGTTATCCCGACGTCTCCAAAGATAATTGGGCGGGAGGGGTCCAACCCGATAGCAAGGCGACGGTAAAAGATGTGCTGTCGAAGATTCGCGTCGATCATGCCTTCGAACACGCGCCCTTGCCCCTCGAAGATGCGCAAGCAGCCTACGAGCACGTCTTGCTACATGCAGGAGCAACGCTTCCTAAGCGCGATGGAGTCGATCGGAGGGTCATGGAAATGGTCCGCAGCGGCAAGGTCGCGCCGGCCGAATTGCTGCAAAGTTCGAGGCAGAAGGCGGCTGACGCAAAATACGCGCCGCAGTGGATTGAGGACCTTGCGGAAAGCGCAAAGCATGGATTCATCACCGATCCTGAAGAGGTCGGCGGCTATCCCAAGTACGAGGGAACTCCCTATCGGGACAGCGATCACGACGGAATGCCTGACGACTGGGAAGTGAAATTCGGGCTTAATCCCCTCGATCCCGCCGACGCAAGCCAAGATGCGAATGGTGACGGATATACAAACATTGAAGACTTCATCAACGGACTCGATCCTCGAGCCGAGCGAAAAGACTGGATCGACTTGCGATTGAATATCGATCCGCGAATGAAAACGGCTCGGTAAAGTCATTTGTCGTTGGCTGAATTAAACTATTCTGGCGCCTACGCAATGAAACTATTCCTTTCACTGTTACTGCTTTCGTTTGTCGGTTCGTCGGCCCATGCCGATCATCCTGCGATTATTTCCGGCAGCTTCATCAACGAAAACTCACGTTATCCCGAATGCCACGCATCGACCATTGTCGAAACGTCTCCGGGTAATTTGGTGGCCGCTTGGTTTGGCGGCACCAAGGAACGAAACCCCGACGTCTGCATCTTTGCCGCGAAATTCGAAAACAGTCGATGGACGAAGGAGCACGAAGTCGCCAATGGCATCGTACCGAATGGTACGCGCATGCCGACATGGAACCCGGTGCTGTTCCAGCCTCGCAGCGGTCCGCTGGTGCTGTTCTACAAAGTGGGTCCCAGTCCGAGCGAATGGTGGGGTATGATGATGACCTCGTCCGACGAAGGCACGACTTGGAGCACGCCCAAGCGCCTGCCGGATCGAATCCTCGGTCCCATTAAGAACAAGCCAGTCCAACTAGCCGACGGCGCGTGGCTCTCGCCATCGAGCACGGAAGGCGTCAATGACAGCAATACGGATCACGGCCCGGCGGAAGGAGGATGGCTCATTCATTTTGAACTCTCGCGTGACACTGGCAAAACCTGGGAGATCATCGGCCCTGTGTCCAAAGGTGCTCCGAAGTTCGACGCAATCCAGCCGAGCATTCTTTTTCACAAAAACGGTAGCCTCCAAGCCATGTGCCGCACGAAACAGGGAGTCATCGCGCAGACCTGGTCGAAGGACGGAGGTAAATCCTGGACCGCGCTGACGGCCGCCGAACTGCCAAACCCGAACTCTGGGATCGACGCGGCTACGTTGGCCGACGGGCGCCAACTGTTGGTCTATAATCATTCCGGACATCGTATCGACGAACCCAAGGGCAACCGCTACCCGCTCGATGTGGCGATATCGTCCGACGGGCTTGTTTGGAAACGTGTCGTCACCCTGGAAACCGAACCTTGTCTATCCGGCTACTCCTATCCCGCCGTTATCCAAGCGTCCGATGGAAAAGTTCACATCACCTACTCTTGGAATCGGCAACGCATCAAGCATGTGGTGATCGATCCTGCAAAACTCTGACAGTCGCGATTTCCCTCATAGCGCCAATCAATCGCCGCAGAGGTAGAATTCAAAGCACGCTGTTTTGCGGTGAATCACGAGGACCGCACGATGAATGGTCGAATTACCACTTGCTTCTTGTTGGTCGCGATTACATCCGCTGCATTTCCATTAAGTCGATCTGCCGAAATTGAATTGCGAGATGGATCGGTCGTCTATCAGCCCGACCAGCAGGGCAATCGCATGCCGGACTTTTCCTATGCTGGGTATCGTGCGGGGGAAGTTCAAATCCCGACAGTATTGGCAAAAGTGGTCATTGGCGATGCCGTCGAGGATAACACTCGCGCCATTCAGGACGCGATCGATCAGGTGTCGCAACTCGAAGCGAATCCCAATGGGTTTCGCGGGGCAGTACTCATCCCTCCTGGAATCTATCGCCTCCGGGGTTCGCTGCGGCTGAATGTGAGCGGCGTTGTTCTCCGTGGAAGTGGCGTCGGCCAGCAAGGAACCACGCTCTTTGCCACCGGCGTCGATCGACGCGCGCTCATCATGGTCAGCGGGGAAGCCGCCAGAACGATGGCGCACCTTGCCCCATCATTGACCCCTACATTCCCGTCAACTCGACGAATCTTCGCGTCCAAGGAGCCTGTACGTTTTCAGCAGGCGATTTAGTGCAAATTGTGCATCCCAGTACCAAGGAATGGATTGAGGCGCTGGGCATGAACGATTTTGGCGGCGATCGTCATGGACCAAGCTGGCGCCCGGGCTCACGCGACATCCATTGGACGCGCGAAGTGAATCGCGTCGATGGCGATACCCTTTCACTCGATGCGCCGCTTACGCTTGGTCTCGATGCAGCGATGGGAACAAGCACATTGACGAAACTTAACGGCCAACATCTCGTGCGAAACGTTGGCGTTGAGAATCTTCGGATCATTTCGACGTATGACCAGCAGAACCCCAAGGACGAAGAGCACGCGTGGTTTGGAGTTACGATCGAAAACGCCCGAGACGTTTGGGTACGCCGGTTAACGTGCGAGCACCTGGTCGGTTCAGCGGTCGCCGTATGGGAGACGAGCAGTCGCGTAACGGTGGAAGACTGCAAGAATCTCCGGCCAGTCGGTGAAATCGGTGGACTGCGACGCAATAGCTTCTTCGCCAATGGCCAGCAAGTTTTAATGCAGCGACTTTACTCGGAAAATGGAATCCACGATTTTGCGGTCGGTGCAACCGCTGCGGGGCCCAATGCATTCGTGCAGTGTGAAGCGCATGAGTCGTTGGGTGATAGCGGTACCATCGACAGCGCGGCATGCGGCACGTTGATTGATGATGTTCGCATCGATGGCCAACCGCTATCGTTGCGAAATCGTGGCTATCAGGGCCAAGGAGTTGGTTGGTCTTCGTTCAACGGAGTTCTGTGGAATTGCAGTGCGTCGGTACTATTCAACGAGCACCCGCCGGCGGCACAGAATTGGGCGGTCGGAACGCATGGCGAGTACAACGGCAATGGGACTTGGATCAGCTCTGACGACAAAGTGAATCCAGCGAGCTTGTTTTATTCACAACTCGCCCAGCGTTTGGGAAAGGATGTCGCTGACCGCCGAGCATTCCTCAATTTGCCGCCGGTCCAAGGGTCTGTGCGCGCAACACGCGAGCAGGCGGCATCGGCAAGCGAAGCTACGATGAAATCTCGAGTCGACATGGACCATTGGATTGACCATGTCATCGCGAGGAATCCGATCGATGTTTCTGCCGCAGGTTTTCCGCGAGCTGGTTCGGTCAAGCAGCAGCATCCTCTCGGGACGTCTCGGCAGAAACTGATCGCCATTTCCAATGGATGGATCACGATCGACGGCTCGTTGGTCATCGGACGCGAAGCCAGTGTGCCCTGGTGGAACGGTGGCGTTCGACCCAGCGACCTTGCTCAAGCGATTCCGGCATTGACACGTTTTGTGCCCGGTCGCATCGGCACTGGCTTGACAGATGATTTGAACACAGTTGCAGAAAGCATGCTGGAGCGAGGGCAGGTTTCCGTTTGGCAGCACCCTCCGCTTTGGTACGAGCGCCGTCGCGATGATCACTCGCGCGTTAAGCGGATGGACGGCGATGTCGTAGCGCCGTTCTATGAAACTCCTTGGGCCAGAAGCGGGCAAGGCACGGCATGGGATGGCTTGAGCAAGTGGGACGTGACCAAAACGAACCCTTGGTACTTCGAACGTCTTCGCTTCTTCGCTGACATCGGTTCGGAGAAAGGACTTATCCTGTTCAACGGTCTCTATATACAGCACAGTCTGCTTGAAGCTGGCGCGCACTATGCGGATGCTCCTTGGCGTCCGACCAATAATGTGAACAAGGTTGGCATTCCTGAGCCGATCCTGTTTGCCAGCGACAAACTGATCTATGTCGCGGAACAGTTCTATGACCTGAGCAATCCTGAACGGGCCGGGCTTCACAGGGCATATATGCGCAACGTTCTGCAGGAACTTGCCGACAAGCCAAACGTCATCATGTTTCTTTGCGAAGAGTACACCGGACCGCTTGAATTCGTGCAGTTCTGGCTCGATGTCGTCGGCCAGTGGAAAGCCGAAACCAAGAAGAACATGCATGTTGCCCTGTGTGCGACCAAGGACGTAACCGATGCCGTATTAAACGATGAGAAACGAGCGGCGGTCGTCTCGTTAATCGACGACCGCGCAGCCGAAGGTGGTTGGTATTACCAGCCCAATGGAAATCTTTATGCGCCGCAAGCAGGGCAGAATCTTGCACCGCGGCAATGGGCGCGATTGCTCAAGCCGAAAGATGCAGGCTTCGATCAGGTTGTCAAAGCCGTGCGTGAGTACCGATGCAAGTATCCAGACAAGCCGTTCGTCTATCATGGTGCAGAATCACTGGCTTGGGCTGCAGTCCTGGGGGGCGGATCGTTGCCCGCCTTGCCCGTGACGACGGAACCTGATCTGCTTGCCGCAATTCCAAAAATGAAACCGATGGAGGATCGAATCGGTCTGGCCGATGACGCGGGCAACCAATTGATCTACTCTGACCAGCGACCAGCCGGTTCAGATGTTCGCCCGATCGACATGAGTACCGGCCGAATAACCAAGGGCAGTACCAAAATCTTCTGGAATGTGTACCAATAAAAGCCTTGTGCGTTTCAGTCACTTTCTCTCAGGTCGCTAGCGACATGCATGCTCGAATACCAGCGCGTCAAGCCGACGTCGCCCTGTTGAGTGTCAGCGGATCAAAGTGAAAAACCGACGCCGTGAGCTTCGAGTTCGGCGAACCGCTTAGTTCGGCAACAAATCGGCGATCAGACCATTGGGCAACTCATACGCTGGCCCAATCAGTCCCACCATCACCGGACTTTTGAGCAAAAATCCGGCGATCGGCGCAAGCAAGTCGAAACTGCCAATTTTTGTTGTCCGTCCGAGATTCTCGTACGTTTAATGAGAGTGCCATCAAATCACCATTGTGACAAACGTTTTTCGGTGCATGGATTCGAGTGCCGCCAGACGTCCACGCGGAACTTCTGAGACGGAGACTGGGTCGCTCGGTGCGTCGTCAAACCAATCTCTTCCGATCGCGCGGTTATTGAATCCCCGAAATCGTCTCAGCAATTCGTCAGGAGGAGGACCGCTTGCCCTGGATTGAGCTCATCAGCTCGGCGGAATAATCAGCAGTAACTTGCAATGGATCGCGCTAACCAGCCTGCAAGGCCTCGACGTTGATTTCGCTTTCTGCCATTTTCGTCAGGTTCTCGTCGGTCTGTTTTACTTCACCGAGGGTTTGCTCGAGCAGATTTTCGGCTTCGATATGGCCCAGCAGCCGCGCATGCGCGCGGGCCGTACCATAAGCGGCGATCTCATAATGCTCGACTCGCTGCGCCGAGGCTATCAGAGCGGCATCCTTCACGCGTGATTCGGCATCTTCGTCGATCATCTTCTTGCCTTGTTCAAGCAATCCGTCCACGGCAGGGCGCAAGACGCCGGGCGTAACGTCGATATGTTCATCCTCGAGGGAAACGCGCTGCCGACGTGACGGAGATTTGGACGACTCCACGGGTACCCACTCACCGTAAAGCGGCATCAGCACGTTAACCGTTCCTTCAAGGGCATCGGATTCGACACCGCGAGCCGGCTTCACCACCTGCTGAAGAATTTGCTCCAAGCGCTGCAGGTGACGACGACTTTGCTCCAACTGCCCTTCAAAACCGCGACGCAATCCCTGGGAACATGCCGCCTTAGCCAGCTTCGGCAACTCACTGACCAACTGATTTTTCGCGCTGTATAGATCGTGCAATTCATGCACAAACAGGTCTTCCAAAGTCTTCAATGACATAGTCTCACCTCCAAAACTCAAAAAAAACCAGTCCCCTCGGCAAGCGCCGCAAAAAATGCGCCTTGCCGGTGCATGGATTTCGTGATGAACAACGACCGTGCTTATGGGCTTAGCAGAACATCATTATGTGTGTATCGCGTGACCTCGCAGTCAAGATTCGATTAAACTCGAGCGTGATAACAATGCTCCTGCTGGGCATGACCAAGGCATAGTGGTCTTTTTGAGATCGATCTGCAAGGCATTGCTAGCAATTGCACCGACACGGTAGTTGGCAAACTCGATGGCTAATGGTGTGCCATTTGAAAGCAGCTGTTGCCAAAGACTCTCTCACACTCTGACTACTCCAATTTTCAAGCGAATTCGGTTCCGACAGCCGACGCAATCTTTTTGCCGTCGCGCGAGTCTCTGCCAACCATTTGGGCAGTCCGAGCCCCTACAATTAGCAACGACGCATCGCTTCAGAGCAGGGCGCGAATCGCGTACATTGCGTACTCGTTCTGCGGGTCCTTTCCTGGGCAGCAGCTATCAGAAACTGCCACGCCGTACAGGAGTTCGAAAACCGCGTACCGGAATTGTGCACTTCGGTAGCCATACTCCGATGCAGGTTGGGGGAAACTTGCGAAAGCATGTTCAAGACAGCACTCGTTGCGACGTTTGAACATCCGAAGTGTCGAAAAGTCGTCGCTCACGAGACGTCCTAAAAAAGCGACTGGTTTTCGGCATCGATTGAGCCTGCAAGGGTAGCAACGGATTTGAACTCTGCCACTGCTGGACGAGCAATAAGTTGCGCCGAACACACATGGATTGAGCTGATTTCGGCCGTTGAATTGAGCCGTGTCGAGGGGCCCCAAGCGCAGAGCTTTTGAAACGCAGCGATTCGAGGTTGCGTTGGGTTTTTTCTCGTGTCACGACTCAGGCAGTCTCATTAAGGCGAATTTATGTAACGCGGGAGAGCCGTCAGCGCTTGAATCTTGGCCCCAAATGCAGCCTCCGGCCCTCGATTCAAGTGGAGTTTGACATGAAACGCCTTTTTCAAAATTCTCGCAGTGCATTCCGCCGTCGGCTGGATCGCCAGAACCGTTTGCTTAATTTCGAGCAAGTCGAGGCTCGACAGTTGATGACCATTAACCCACTCCTGGGCAACATCGGCATCATCTCCAATCCACCGACCAGCATTTACGAGCCGCCGCCGGCGATGGCCGAAGGCAGCATCACGCTCAACACTTCGACCGGCGTTGTCACCATCGATGCCAGCCCGACGCACGACGATATCGTCAATATTTATATCAACCACCGTGCCGGCAACGGCGCCGGCAATTTGCCCGATCTGCTCACCATCTCGCTGGCCAACATCAACAGTCCGCAAGTGGCGGGCTTCGATCTCGGAGCGGTGACGAGAATCGTCTTCCAAGGCCACGGCGGCAACGACTTCGTTGACAACCGCACCTGGGTGTCCCTGGTCTTGTACGGTGGCACAGGCAACGATACATTTCTGGGCGGCACCGGTAACGATACACTGATCGCCGGCTCCGGCGCGAACAACTATCTCGATGGTCGCTCGGGCGACGACATGCTCTTCGGCGGCGCCGGCATCAACGTGATGTTCGGCGACGACGGCAGCGACTCGCTCTATGGCGGCAGCGGCCCCAACTATATGTTTGGCGGCAATGGCAACGATTACCTTTACGCCGGCACCGGCGCCACGAACTGGATCTACGGCGAGGCCGGAACGAACGCCCTCGTGCGCGCTGCCGCTGGCCAGCATTGGTACAGCGCCTACGGGTCGGCCGTCGCGGTGTCCGACACGAATTGCCAGGGCTTCGATTTCTTCGATCGCAATCTGAAAGACCCCCTGGTGCGCTCGATTGCTAGGTACGATTATTTTCGCGACGGCTCGCTGACGCGCAACGCCATGCTGGAGGTTTCAAAACAGATCGCCACCGATGGCGTGATGAGCGCCATCGCTTACGACGGTACGGTCGATGCCAATGAATTTGCCGATCTGAAGACGCTGGCCGGCAGCAAACTGCTGAGCATGAGCGATCCGACCCGCTACCTTTCCGGCCGCGTGGTCGGCAGCGACCCGGCGAACGCAACCTATCAACAGTTGCCGCTGGGCAATTTGGCCGCCAATCAACCCGGCGACCACTTGGAAAAACTGGTTGATAAATGGTTTGAAGGCGGCGATCTGCCCGAAGCTGTTGACCCGAGTCTTTCCACGCTGCGGTATGAGCACGCGAGCGGCGATCTCTTCGTCAATGGCCCGACGTTCGACGACATCGATCAGGGTAACATCAACGACTGCTACTTCCTGTCCGCGTTGGGCGAAGTCGCCAAGCATTGCCCGGTGGACATCTACCAGATGTTTACCGACAACGGCGACGGCACTTTCACGGCCCGGTTTTTCAAAGGTACCACGAAAGTATATGTGACGGTGAACCGCGAGTTGCCCGTGCTGGGCTACGGCACGAGCGGCACCGCCTGGGCCGCTGGCTTTGGCACGAGTACCGATCCCTACGGCATGATCTTCGCCAATAACTATGACAATGCGAACAACGAGCTGTGGGTCGCGTTGGCCGAAAAAGCCTACGTCCAACTCGACGAATCGGGCTGGATCGGCCAGGACAACAACAACGTGTATCACGGCATCGATTTTGGCAATGGGAAAACCGTGTTTGCCCAACTCACCGGCAAGTCGGCGACTTATGCGTCGTTGAGCTCCAGCTCGATTGCCACGGGCATGATCAATGCCCTGAGCGCCGGCAAGGCGGTCACGCTTACCAGCAAAAATCCGGCGAGCGACGCGACGATTACTAGCAACCATGAGTACATGGTGCTCGACTACAACGCCACGACGAAACTGTTCCGGGTGTTCAATCCGCACGGGATGATCAATAACGATAAGCCCGGCGGCGGATTCCAATCGCCGTTTGTTTTCCTGAGCTGGAGCGACATCACCCGCAACTTCCTCGGTTGGACGAATGTGCTGATTTAGTCGCTGGCCTTAGTTCATTGCGATTGAGTGATGAGTTCGCCACCGGTCGCACTACTCTGTGTCGAGAAAAGACCGTTGTGACACACGTTTTTCGGGGCGTGGATTTGAGTGTTGGAAAACGTATGACCGGAGGTTTTGAGACAGATCTGGAGTAATAACGTCTCCAGCTGCGTCAACTAACTAATGAATCACCGCACTCCAATATCCGTTCACTTCAATCGGTATGCATTATGTCATGGGGAGACCGGTTCATCCGTGATGTAGGGTTCGACGTGTGCTTTCTTGATGAGTTGATCCGCCGAGGCTTCTTTGGTGGGACGGGCACAGAGAGTGATGGAGTTCTTGCCGGGAATTAGCCAGCATTCGGGCAACCAGAAGTCGTGCTGGGCGCCAATGGACCAGTAGCGGCCAAGGAGGTGACCGTTGAGGGAGATAAACGCGTTGGCGTCGGCATCGAGATGGAATTTCCAGGGTACGATGTGAATTGTGTCGCCACCAAGCGTGAACTCGAGGGAGTATTGGATGAGGAAACGGCGGGGAATGGTCGGGTCGATTGGAATGGTTGCAGGTTGAGTTTCGGGCGCGACTTGGAGATCCGTGAGCGATGTTCCGGAAGGGTCGAGGAACGCGCCGTTGTAGAGACCCCCGATCCCGCCATCGTTTTTGACCAGAAGCGCCAGCACGTTGTCGCCTTCGTGCAGGAACGGGGTGATGTCGAATGTCCAGGGATGAGTCCAGGTATCGGCGGTTCCGGCTTTCTGACCGTTGACGTAGAAGATACCGGCGTCATCAATGGTACCGAAGGTAATGGTGACGCCCGAAGCGAGTTGCTTCTTGGAGACCCCCAAGACGCCGCGATAGATGGCGCTAGTATTAGCAGTCGATATGGCGCCGGGGCCGTCGACTGACACTTTTTGCCAGTTTCGGTCGTCGAAGGCCTCTTTGAACTCGGCGCGATCGGAAATGTTTGTGTCACCCATGGCGAGGAACTTCATTCGCCAATCCGAGACAGCCGGTTGAAGTAGTGCGCTCGGGATCAAGGAGACCCGTGTGATTCCCTGTCCGAGCTCCATGTCCGTGCCGCCGTTGGCGGAACCTCGGTTTTCGAAAAGGATCTCCACGAAGTTCTTGCCGGCATGTATGTTCCCGACAAGGGGAAAGACGTCCGCATTGGTGCCGCGTTGTGTGGTGCTGGCGATTTCTTTCCCGTTGATGTGTGCGACGAGAGACCCGCCCACCGACATCACGCGGAGAGCAATCGGCGTTCTAAGGTCATGATCGGTGAGGGTGAATGTGGCCCGGTAATGGACATAGCGCTGGTCGAATATATCGACGCCCGTGAGGGCCTTCTGTTCAGGAAGGTCGCGCCAGCGGTCGGCCGGTTCGACAGCGGTAGTGGAAGTGATTGTTACTTTGCTGGCATTGGGGAGCGATCGATTTGCAGGCGGCGTTGCGTCGCGCCCGCGCGGAAGCCACTCGCCCTTGGAGTTGTCGTCCGCATTGACCGGGATGTAGAGGATTTTTGCGCCGAAGGGGCTGAGGTCGTAGGAGAAGCGCCGCACTGGCGCGTTGCCGTCTTTGGGCTCTACGGTGATCGAGCCGGAGCGCGCCTCATTTTGATTTGCGTTGCGAAGGAAGAAGAATTGCGAGCCGTCAGAACAGCGGCGGAGCGCGATAGTAGTGTCGGGATGATCACCCGTGATGATCAGGTCGATTGGGTCAGAGTGAATGAGCTGCTCGCCGTGGACTTTGAGCATATCGGCGATTGCCTTGACCGAGAAATATCGATCGCCGTCGGCTCCCCATTCACATCATTCTCGAGCCGGGCTACAACGGCGGCATGATCGTCTTCAATGACAACTCCACCGCTGGCTCGGCCCATCTCCCCGCCAGCGCCGTCAGCGACACCACTGGCCTGATCGCCTTCAAAGGCCAATCGACCGCCGCCAGCGCCGTCATTGTTCTGGGAGCGAATCACAGTAACGCACTGAACCTCATCTTCTACGACGCCACCAGTGCCGGCAACGCGACGATCACCGTTGGCTTCCTAAGCAACGTTCAGTTCTACACCAACTCCACCGCCGCCAATGCCAACATCACGATGGGTGGCAATTCCAGCCTGATCTTCGCCGGCAGCTACGCTGGACCTCCAACCACGACCGCCGACCACGCAACCATCCATCTCCTTGGCGGGGCCACCACATATGAGCCCGGCGGCTCGGCCAGCTTCGCCAACTTTGCTACGGCCGCCGATGCCTCCATCACCGTTGACGGCGCTGCTGCGACCGGCGCAGCGCAGGGAGGATCGTCTTCGGCAGCAACGCTGACGCCGGCAATGCCACCATCCTTCTCAAAAGCTCGCCCGTCCCCGGCAGCCCCGGCGGAGAGCTCTACTTCAACGGCGCGTCGGGCCCGAAGGCCCGCGTGACCACCGAGGCCGGCTCTCTCGTGTACGTTGTCCCCGGCGACACTTCCATTGGGTCCATCGAAGGCGCGGGCGTCGTCAACCTTGGCGGCACAACACTCACAGTTGGGTCGCTAGGTCTGAGCACGACCTTCAGTGGGCCGATCACGGGCTATCCCAACGCCGGCGCGCTCATCAAGACGGGCACCGGCAAATTCACTCTTTCCAGCGACAGTACCTACGGTGGCGGCACGACGGTCAACGCCGGAATTCTGGCGGTCATCAGTTACTACGTGAATCCGCTGGTCCACTGGAAGCTTGGCAACCGTATCGACGGGTACCAGGTGAACGTACCCTAGCATTCACGGAGCGGTAGTGATTATTGGGCGGGCCGAGTGAATGGCCTCATTCGCGGCGGAATTTCGGAGGTCGTTGGGAAACGGTTCCACTGCCCATTGCCGAAATACATCCAGTAGTTACCCGGAGCCCAATACCACCACTGCCCGTTTTGATTTACCATTCGATTGCGGTTTATTCCCGTGGTATCTGGAGGCGGCACAAGCCCGCTGTTGCTCGTCGTTCGATTTCGATCGACGGTACCGGTGTTGGCCGAGTCGATTGCCCCGGTCGTCGCGGTTCCCGAGCCGAACGTTGTGCCAGTACTGGCGCCGCCATTGGTCAGCCCGAGGTTGGACCGTGTGGCATCTGTAAAGCCTGTGCCTGTGTTCGCGCTTCTGGCAGCGGTCGCACTTGTGCCGTTAATCGCAGGCTGACTCACGCCAGCAGTGACTGACGATAGCGAACTGCCACCACTATTCAATCGAGTCCCCGCATTGCTCACTGCAGCATTGGTGCTGAGCTCGGGATTGGCCGAACTGGTCGGCGCATTCAAATTGTTCAGGGTGCCCCGCGAGTTATCGACTCCAGCATTGGCCGACCGCGCCGCGGTACCCACCCCGACGGTGCCGGATGCATTTGTACCCTGCGTTCCAAGTGCGTTGACTCCATTCGGGGTTCCCGAGGTCGACGTCGCCGCATCCTTCGGATTGAGCGAGGTTGTGGTGTCTAATCGCGAACTGACACCACCATTGGCGGAACGAATTGCGGTGCCGACGCCCACGCTGCTTGACGCGCTGGTACCACCCATTCCAGGGGGAGCATTGATCGTATCGAGAGAACTACCTGTCCCATTTTCAACTCCTGCGTTAGCCGAACGCGCCGCTGTCCCGACACCTATAGTGCCCGAAGCGCTCGTGCCTTGCGTGCCAAGCGGCGCAGGGGTGCTGCCGGAAGTGGCATTTGCGGACGCTGCGACGTTGGTACCGTTGGTCGTACCACTTGCAGCCGCCGCTCCACTCGAGTCAGTATCTGCTGCGCCTGCGTCGGGCTGAGTTTGATTGGCAACCGTGCCGTTTGGACCAGTTTTATTTGGAACTGTCCCATTGGGCGCGGTGGGATTACTACGGTTGCCATTTGGGATTTGGCCGTTCCCAACTTGGCCCGCCGACAAATTGCCATTCCTTCCTTGTGCCGCTGCAGTCGCTCCATTGACATTCTGGCCGTTGCCATTCGTGCCCGAATTCGATCGATTAAATGGCTTCATGCGAATCGATCCGGCTGAACGTGAAGCAGCGTCATTCGTGATTGGAGTGCGCCCGTTTTGCGATGACTCGCGCGCTGAATTCTCTCCCAGATTGGTCCCATTATTCGTCGCAGTTGTCCCGTTGCCAGCGCCGGACGTAGCCGCGCTTTCGCGCCTCCGCTCACCCCCGCACTTTTCCCGCCCGCAACAGATGCCCCAGCAGCGCCCACTGCGGGCGCACTCCCAGCGGTTTGAGCGACAAGGTTTGCGGACCACAATATTGTTATGCCAAGCGCAGGGAAGATGATGCACGATTTCATGATGAGGGGCCTTATTGTTAAAAACTCAGTGCGTTCCGGAATGACGAGCTATGGGAAGTGATTGTATGCAATTGACATACCGGACTTGGGTCAGCATTGCCCCAAGTTGTCGAAAGAATCGAAAAGTTGCTCGTCGCACACGCTGTGTGGTGAGGACAGCCCGCCAATTAACGCGTCGCGGAGCGGTGGCGCCCGAGGAAATTGGAATGTCAGCAATTACCCCTGTAGAACTCGCAGTCGCAGATTGTGGTGCAAAGTGTAGTGCAGGGGCAGGCGCTGACCTGACCTTGTTGCTTGACCGCTGGCCAACTCTGCCCGACGCCACCGGATCAGATCTAGAAACGGTGGATTTTTTGGAATGTCTCATACACCAATGAGTATATGACACAGCCCCACTGGATTTGCACGGTGATCATCGGCCACCTTGTACAATCCACTCCGCAATTGACTAACCCGACGACAGACTGCCGCGAACGCGAACCCCGGCAAACCAACCGCCAGTAGCACTACGGACGTTGGCTCCGGCACCGCGGGGCCAGTTTGGGAGAACGTTTGAGTGAACGATGTCAGGTTGATTGCATCTACGGCGGACAAGCCATGGATGAATACGTTCGAAACTACGGTCACTTCCGACTGCGATGCGAAGGGTCACGTCTTAGGGTTCGGCACCATTTGGGAAGACAAAGGATTGCTTGCCGGCGCCGGCACCAGTGATCCAACTTACACCGGCGCCCAAGGCCTCTTGGCATACAATCAAATCTTCGGAACCAACGTTCGTGGCGTTCCGGTTGAAAATATTGGTGGACCAGGTACCGCAGATTCGCATTGGCGGGAAACTGTCTTTACGAATGAATTGATGACTGGGTTTGCCGGACCAGGGACGAGTTTGCCGATTTCCAAGGTGACGGTCGGACAATTTGCAGATCTTGGATATACCGTGAATTTCGCAGCCGCGGATCCATTTGTGCCGTCGGCAATTCGTGCCGCGGTTAGCAGCCGGGCGACTGCAGGATCGTCGGTATCGCTGCGCGCCTCGTCGGACCTCATCGCTATTGCATCGACTGAAGCCGCTACAGATGCCACTTCAGACGCAATCGTTCATAACAGTGTTCAGAACTCTTCCAATCTGCGACACGACTGCCAAACGATGACCGCGAGTTTGGTGGATGCCGCATTAAGCGATATCCGCAACAGCGCACTTGCGTTTCGTTCGGCAGTTGCGGGGCCGCGGAGTTCGGCCGACTCGGCCTTTGACTTTGCCGCGTTGGCAAGCGATTTCCAGGCTGCTGCTTTAGATACCGTATTTTCTGGCGTCGCCTAAGAGTTCCGGTCGAGACCGTTCTTAAGCTTTTGCCGGCTCAACCGAAGCCGCTCTTCTTTTTGCGCACCTCGCGTCAAGTTGCGCCTGTCGGCCGCTATAATGTCGCCACGAGTTATCGCATCGCGGCAATTTGATGATCAATAAAACGCACATTCTCGAAACCGAGTCGCCAAAAAAGCCGAATTGGCTCTTGGCGCATTACCGAACGACGCCGCTCTACCTGCGCATTCTCATTGCAATGGGAATCGGCATTCTGATGGGCCTGTGGCTTGGCAAGGGTGCAGAGCCACTGAAATGGGTGAGCACGATCGTGCTGCGCGTGCTCGGCGCACTTGCGCCGGCTTTGATTTTGGTTGCGGTCATGGATTCGATCCTGAACGCCCAAATCAAAGGCCGCGGCGCCGCCAAGCTGGCATTTCTCTTGTTGCTAAACACGACGGTGGCAATTTTCATCGGACTCGCGGTCGCCAATATCGTGCAGCCTGGCAGGCACGGTCAACAGGCTGCCGCGCCAGTTGCCAATGAACAAGCGCCGAAAACCGCAGAACTCGGAGACCAACTCCTGGAGAACATTCCGCGCAGCGTGCTGGAGCCGCTGGTCACAAACAATGTCATCGGCATTGTGTTTCTTTCTGTGGCGTTTGGAATTGCGTTCCGAAGGCTCGCCGGTTCGCACGATATCACAATCGTCAATCAATTCATTTCGTTGTCGTTTAAGGCGATCGTGATCATTCTGCACTGGATTCTGGATCTGGTGCC
Organism: Pirellulales bacterium; assembly: GCA_963773875.1. GTDB lineage: Bacteria > Planctomycetota > Planctomycetia > Pirellulales > JADZDJ01 > CAVTYH01. The sequence continues at coordinate 209,589 of CAVZCV010000018.1, read as the reverse complement.
GCTTGCCGTATTGTGTACCGTGGCGCAAACCGTGGGATTACATGGATTCGCGCCGCTTGCGAAGCTTGCCTGGTTCATTGCGGCCGTTATTTTGGCGCTGCTGTTGCAGGCCTCCTGGTACATGGTCCGCATTTATTACGGCTGCTGGGCACGACCGAAAGACGTGCTCGTTGGCATGCGCGACGCATTGGTGATGGCGTTTTCGACCTCCAGTTCCACCGCCACGATGCCGGTTACTTACGCTTGCTTGCGCGACAATGTTGGCTTGCGCGAAGATTCTGCCTCGATGGGCGCGCTCGTCGGCTCCAACTTCAACAACGATGGCACCGCGCTTTACGAAGCAATGGCGGCGCTCTTCATCGCGCAGATGATTGGTATCGATCTTTCGCTTGGCGACCAGCTCATCGTGGTAATAATGGCGATCATCGCTTCAGTGGGCGCGGCCGGAATTCCGGAAGCGGGCTTGGTGACCATGACGCTCGTTTTCCGCGCCGTCAAATTGCCGCCGGAATATATATTTCTGCTGCTGCCGGTCGATTGGTTTTTAGATCGCTGCCGCACCGCAATTAATGTGCTGGGCGATGTTAACGTTAGTTGCATGCTGGAAGGCCGCCACAAAGTCGCCCAAGCTTCGCCAGTCGAAAGCCAAGATTCCGCCGCTCGGAGCGAATCTCCCCTACAGAGGCCAGCCGACGCGGCGGCCCTGGGCGGCGGTTGATTGACAGCCGCTTGTGTGGGAAGTTATACAGGCGCGGGCAATGCGTCGTTGTGCTCTTTTGTGCCGCCTGTTCGATGTTGGCGGCATATATCAACTTCTCGTCTCGGGAGTAATTCGATGATCTTGGGCAAGATGTGGCGCGCTCTGCGGGCGCAAATGAACAAGCTCGCCAATTTTTTCTGGACGGCCGATCCCATCGCCCAGATGCAGTACGAATACGACTCCGCCGTCGAACAATTGAAAACTGGTCGCGAAGGGCTCGAGCAATACCGGGCTTTAGTGGAACGGGTCAGTCGGCAAGTCGCTGGCAACAAGCAGCAAGTGGCGTTGCTGGAAGGCAAGATCAAAGCGTACTTGCAGGCGAACGATCGCGAAACCGCCGCTAAGTTTGCGCTGGAGCTGCAAAAAATCAAGCAACAGCTCACCGAGAACGAAGGCCAACTCAAAATGCACGAGGAGGCCTATAACAACAATGTCGTCAAAATTAAGCACGCCACGCAAAAACTGGCCGACGTCAGGCAGAAGATCGCCAAGTATGATGCCGAACTAAAAATGAGCCGTGCCGAAGCCGAAATGGCCAAACTGGCCACCAGCTTCAACTTCGACGTCACGACCGATTTCGGCCAAATCGAAGAGGTGATTCAAGACAAGATCGGCCTGAACCGCGCCAAAGCTCGCGTGGCTGCCGATCTATCGAGCGAAGGCATCGTCGATATTCAGCGCGAACAAGCCATGGAACAGGCGATGGGCGATCAGGCGCTGCGCGATTTCGAAGTGCAAATGGGCATGGTGACGCCCGATACGGCAAAGGTCGCCGAAGCCACGAAGGAACTCGGCCCGGCGGAAAAAGTGAAAGCCACTGAAGGCTGAACATGGCCGACACCACGGTTCTCACCGCCGAGCCGAAAAAGACTGCCCCCGCGCAGCCGCCGGGAACGCTGCCGGAATCGTACCCCGCTTGGGCGAAGGAACTCGCCGAGCTTTACTTTTCCGGCACCACCTGCGTGTTCGTGCTGTATGGCAACGTTCACGACCTCGTGCAATTGCCAAATGTCGACCATGGCGAACCGGCCTACTGCAGTTTAACCGATTTTCTGGCGACGCAAGTTTTCGGCCGCTGGGACATTGTGATCGGCTACGACTTGAGCCGCGGTCTGCGTCCTCTGGCCGGCTCGAATGCCGACCGATTGCGGTCAATGTCGCAATACCTTACCAGTCGCTGGGGCGAACCGCTCACCTGGCCGCGCGATCCGGACAAAGCGCTGCTTGGCCTCGACGCCTTCGTCGATCGGAATCTGCTGGAAGAGCCGGCCAACCGAAAAAGTGTGGCCCTCGTGTTTGAGTACGCCCAGTTCTTGGTGCCGACGGGCGATTTAGACAGCCTCGCGCAAGGTCGCGCTTCGCGGCTCGTGCGGTTTTTGAATTGGGCACAGAATCCGCACATCAAACGCGTCAATACGGCGTTTGTCCTCATTGTCGATAAGCTCGTCGAAGTCAGCGAACGGTTGGTGCAAAGTCCGTATGTGGCCACGATCGAAATTCCGCTCCCGGAGCGCGATGAGCGCGAGCAGTTTCTGCCATTCGCCGCCGGCGGCCAGGAAATTTCCAAGCTGGCCGATTTCACAAGCGATCAACTGGCCGATATTTCCAACGGCTTAAGTCTCGTGAATCTGAATTTGCTGCTCGCCCAAGCCGGCCGCAACGGACGGCGATTGGATGCCGCCCGATTTCGTCAGCTCAAAAAATCGATGATCGAGCGGCAATGCCAAGGCCTCGTGGAATTCGTCGAGCCAAAGCACACGCTTGATCTTGTCGTCGGACTCGACGCCGCCAAGCAGCGGTTGCAAGAAGATGCCAAGTGGATTGGCGAGGGGAAACTCGAAGCGGCGCCAATGGGCTATTTGGTGTGCGGTCCGGTCGGCACAGGCAAATCTTTTCTCGCAGAATGCTATGCAGGCTCAATTGGCATCCCCTGCGTCATGCTGAGAAATTTTCGTTCGAAATATGTCGGAGAAACCGAAGGCAACTTGGAGCAGGTGCTCGGTGTGCTGCGTTCGCTCGGGCCGGTCGTGGTGATTGTCGACGAGGCCGATGCCGCGCTTGGCAACCGCGAACAATCGGGCGACTCCGGCACTTCAGCCCGCGTTTTTTCCATGATTGCCGCGCAGATGGGCGACACCCGCTACCGCGGACAGATAATTTGGATGCTGCTCACCAGCCGGCCCGATTTGCTGCCGATCGATTTAAAACGCCAAGGCCGTGCGGAAGTGCACTTGCCGCTGTTCCATCCGCAAGATACTGCGTCGATTCAGCTGATGCTGAAGATGATGGCGAAGAAAAACAAAGTACAACTCGCAGACGACGCCATACCGACAGTCGATCCTGCGCGGCGGCTTTCCGGTTCCGATCTGGAAAGCATCGTGCTGGGATCCAAGCGCATTAGCATGGCCGCCGGACGCGACTGTGTGAAGCGGGCCGACATGGACCAGGCACTTGCACAGTTTATTCCGTCAGCCCAGGGTCTGGAAAAAGAACTACAAGAAATCGCCGCGGTGCTCGAGTGCACCCAACTGAGTTTTTTGCCCAACGAATGGCAGGAGAAAGTATCCAAGCCAGATGGCCGTACGCATTTGCAGGAGCGACTCGTGGCAATTCGGCAATTGCTGAAGGAGATGGGGTAGGGGGAAATGACGAAATTTGAAATTCGAATGACGAATGAAATTCCAAGTTTCAAATTCCAATGACTCATGCAGATTCTCGATCCGTTCGATATTCAAGTTTGGAATTTGGACCTTCAATCGTCATTCGAATTTAGCTCCGCCAATTCGTGTTGTCATTGATCATTACCACAATGAAGTTTTCAAAATTTAAACACGCTCAATAAGGATAAACTCATGGCGAAACAAGCAGGCACAGACCATTCCAGCTGGTTCGATGAAGATTCCGACACGCCGATGATTGCCGAGCAGGCCAAGAAGCTCGACTCGTTTCTCGATGCCATTGCCGATGGCAAGGTGACCGACGACGAAATCGCAGACCAAGAGGGTCGGCTAGTGAAACTGATGAAAGAAATCGAGCCCAAGCTTGACCCGGCGTTACATGCCAAGGTCACCGAACTGCTCTGCGAGCTCACCGCCTACGACATGATGCAAGTTTTGAACACGATGCAGAAATCGCGACCGAAAACAAAATTCCGAGGATGAAACGTAATGACGAATGACGAAATTCGAATGACAAATGGAACTCCAAATTTCAAATTCCAAGTTTTAATAATTGCTGGAACACCTTCATTGGACCTTGAGAATTGGAATTTCATTCGTCATTTGTCATTCGAATTTCGTCATTGATATGCCCAACTCGCCGCAAATCAGCGGTTCGTTCAACTGATCCGAGGTAATCCAATGAGCGGTCAACCTAAAGTTCCGTTTTACGTGGCACTGTTTCTCGTGGTCGGCGGCCTCGTGGCCTTTGCCGTCTATCGTAGCGATCTCTTGGCGCCTAAAGGCAAAATGCACGACGGCGCCGGCGGCGGGGCGACGATCGACCCGAACATGCTCAATCAAACGGCCGAGAGTAAAGACTCCAATTCCGTAACCACGGTCAAAGAATATTCTTTCGTGCCCTCGGAGCGGCTGCCCGATGTGAAGGGCACGTCGCAGTACGAAGCGCTGAAAGACAACACGGTGCGATTCGCGCTCAACGTGTGGGCCGGCTGGGGGCCGATCATTCTGGCCAACGAAGGCTTCGAGGCCAAGAAAGTTTGGAAAACCGCTGATGGAAAGGAATTCAAAGTTGAGCTCGTGCTGATTGATGATCCCGTGAAAATGCGCGACGCATATGCCCAGGGCAACGTTCACATTGGCTGGGCAACGCTCGATATGTTACCGCTATTTATGGAAGCGTTCGTCGATAAAACCGGACAGCCGCGCGACAGCCGGATCATGCCGCGTGTGTTTCAGCAGATCGACTGGTCCAACGGCGGCGACGGCATCGTGGCTCGCGATTCCATCAAGACCGTATCCGACTTGCGCGGCAAAAAAATTGCGCTAGCGCAGAACTCGCCGTCGCATTATTTTCTGCTCAATATGTTAGTGGCCGGCGGCGTGCAACCCGGCGACGTGCAAACGGTTTTTACGCAGACAGCGTTTGAGGCAGCTCGTGCTTTCGAGGTTCAAAAAGACATCGCCGCGGCCGTCAGCTGGTCGCCAGATATTTACAATTTGGCCGACGTCAGAGGCAATCGCATGCTGGTGACCACGCAAACGGCCAACAAGCTCATTGCGGATGTTTGGTTTGCAAGGGCCGATTTCGCCAAAGATCACATGGATAAACTGGAGGCCATTACGCGTGGCATTTTCGACGCCATGGAAGCCTTGAAGAAGGACGACGCTAAGCAGCAGTGTGCGAAACTGATGGCCGACGGATACCACATCCCGGCGACTGATACCATCAAGATGTTTGCCGACGCACATAACACGAATTGGGCGGAGAATTTTCAATTCTTCCTGAATCAAAACAATCCGACCAATTTCGAACGCGTTTGGTCGCAGGCTTATTATTTGTATCGTCGAATTGGAACGGTTACGCATCCACCGGTTGCGTTCGATAAAGTGATGGATTATTCGATTATCAAGAAACTTGGCGACGAGGAAAAATATCGATCGCAAAAGGATGAATACGAGTTGCACCTCGCGCCAAAAGCAGTTTCGCAAATTCATGCCGAATCGGACGAAATTCTCACCAACACGATCGTCATCCAGTTCTTTCCCAACGATTGGACGCTTCATAAGAAAATCAATCGCGAAGAAAACGGAAAAATTGTCGAAGTGCTATACGATCCGAATGTCGATAGCGTGCTGAAAGAAGTGGCCAGGCTGGCGGGCCAATTCGGTGCGGCCAGAATTATTGTCGAAGGACATACTGATAGCTCGCGCCGTGGTCAGGTGCCGGAATCGCTCGTGAAAGAATTAAGCCTGAATCGGGCCAATGCGGTTCGTGAGGAACTCGTGAATAAATTCAGCATGGATCCCAACCGCATCGCGGCCGATGGCAAAGGTTGGGAAGTTCCAGCGGATCCGAACGATCCGGAAAATCAGGCCAAGAACCGCCGCGTGGAAATCAAAGTGTTTTCGGCAGAGAAGCAGTAAGTCGACATTACGATTCGATGTTTGATTAGCGAGTTGAGTTCATTTGCAGGCCAAGCCCAGGGATTGCAACCCCTGGGCTTTATAAGAAAACACGATGAGTTTTGCTTCCAAACCGAAATTCCCGAGCGCGCCACGACAACCAAGCTCGGCGCTGCCGACCGATACCGTGGTGCGCAAAACCGGCATCGCCGCGCAAAGAAGGCAGCAGCTTTTTCGCGCTCCGTCGGCCAGTTCCACAGTGGCAGGGCGTGCTTTTCGGACTTCTTTGCATCGCCGCCATTTTCGGACTTTGGTGGCTGCTGACCTCCGGACCGTCGGACAATCGAATCTTAAGTTATTCTGCACTCCCCAGCCCGCAGGAAACGTTCGATCAAGAACAACTACACGAGCTGTGGTTCGATAATGCTCTGACGCGAAATTTGCTGGCCAGTCTGCATCGAGTGGTGCTAGGTTTCACCCTGGCAGCAGTCATCGGCATACCGCTCGGGGTACTATGTGGTTGCTTTCCCTGGGTCAATGCTTTTTTCTCACCCATTAATGTTTTTGGACGCAACATTCCCATTGCGGCATTAATCCCGTTCACCTTCGCGCTGTTCGGGATTGGCGAAACGCAAAAAGTGATGTTCATTTTCATCGCCGCGTTTGCATTCGTGATGATGGATACCGCGACTGCAGTCGCCGATATTAGCAGTCGGTACATCGACACAGCCTATACCCTCGGCGCATCGAAACGGCAAATCATTCTGAAAGTTCTGGTGCCGCTGGCGATGCCGCGCATTTTCAACTCGCTGCGCTTACTGTTCGGGTTGGCCTTCGGATATATCATGCTGGCCGAGCTAATAACACAAGGCGGCGAAGCTGGCGGACTGGGAAGCATCATCAACATCGCGCAACGTCGCGGTCATCAAGAGCCGATCATTCTGATTTTGATCGTCATTCCCGCCGTGGCCTTGGCAATCGATCGAACCGTTTTTCTTATTCAAAAAAGCTTGTTTCCGTACCAATATGGCGGCAGTGGACTCTTGCACGATGCTTGGCGCGGATTGATGCACGGCGCGGAAGGCCTTAAGCACATGATTGTGAAACCGACTCCGCTCGCGGCAATTCAGCCGAACGCAAAAAGTGCAAATGTCACTACAGCCCCTGGTTCGATAGCGGGACTGCCTCCAAGTTGACGCCGCACTTCGAGTTCATCCCGCGGTAGAACCGGAAGGCTAGCCCATCACAAACGCAAAGTTAACGTCATCAGGACATGCCCGACACAAAGACTGCCGAATCTGCTGAGGCCGCCGCCGATATCGGCATGGGGCACGTGCTGCTGACCGGCAGCGTGCGCAATCCGCCGGATCTGAATGTTCCCCATGTGGTGGAATTCAAAAACGTCACGAAGACGTACAACGAAGGCCAGGCAAATCAGTTCACGGCCATTCGCGAGGTAAATTTCATCGTCGCCGACCTACCGGGCAAGGGTGAATTCATTTGCATTCTCGGTCCCAGCGGCTGCGGCAAGAGCACCATCCTGCGTTTGATTGCCGGTCTCGAGCCGCAACACCCTCCGACCATCGGCGAAGTGCTCGTGTTCGGCAAGGATGTAACCGAACCTGGTTCCGATCGCGGCATGGTCTTTCAAGATTACACCAGCTTCGACAATCGCACGGTGCTCGATAACGTGGCCTTCGGCCTGGAGTGCAAAGGCGTGGCGCGCAACGAGCGTTATGAGGCAGCCCGCTACTGGATCAAACAGGCCGGGCTGAATGTCGAAACCGACCAGTACAAATATCCGCACGAGCTTTCCGGCGGCATGCGGCAGCGCGTGGCGATTGCGCGCACGCTGATTCTGCGGCCGCGAATCATCTTGATGGATGAACCGTTCGGAGCGCTCGATCCGCAAACGCGGATGAACATGCAGGATCTATTGATCAAGTTGTGGCGCGATGTGGAAGCCACGGTCTTTTTCGTCACGCATTCCATCGAAGAAGCCGTATTCCTGGGCGACCGGGTTTACATCATGTCGACGGGGCCTGGTCGGATCGTGAAAGAGCTCGAAGTGGAACCGGCGACGCGTCCTGCCCTGGAAATGGCTCGCGACCCGCGTTTCCAGCAGACGGTATACTATATTCGCGATTTGATAGCGCAATTGGAGAAGCAGAACAAATAAGTCGATGCGCATCGGCAAGTATCTTAAAGCCGCTTTCACGTACCACTGGAACTTGCTGGCGTTCCTGGGCGGGGCCGCGTTTGCGCTAATCTCACCCATTCCCGATGTACTCCTCGCGCTCGTGGCCGCCGGCGAGTTGGCCTACGTCGGCCTTCTGGGCACGCATCCAAAGTTTCAGGCCTATGTTGAGGCGCAGGAAGCCAAAGAGGCTCGCGCGGCAACTTCAATCACTTCGCAGCAGTGCTGGGCGAATTACCGCGGCTCTGCCGAAAGATTTGCTCGATCGCTTTATGGCGCTGTGCGCCCGTTGCTTGGATCTTCAACAAATCGCCGCGGAATTGAAACAACCCGGCGTAGGCGATTCCGGCATGCCGCTCGAGAAGTTTCAAATTTCCGGATTGGATCGGTTGCTGTGGATCCACCTGCGGCTGTTGTTCACTCAATATGCACTTTCGCGATTTTTAAAGCAGACGAGCGAAGATCAAATTCAATCCGACATCAAGCGAATCGAAGCGCGGCTCGCGCAAATGCCGGCGCAGCCAACCGGCGACCAGGAACAGCGCGTTCGCAAGGCGCTGGAAGACAATTTGCAAACCGTGCGCGATCGGCTTACGAATTTGATGAAAGCCCGCGATAATTTGGAGCTGGTGAAGCTGGAAATCGATCGGTTGGAAAACAAAATCCAATCGCTCAGCGAACTGGCCGTGAACCGGCAGGAGCCGAATTTTATTTCCGGCCAGGTCGACCAAGTGGCCAGCAGCATGCTGGAAACAGAGAAGACCATGAATGACCTGCAATTCGTCACCGGATTGGACACCGTCGACGAAGCTCCCGAACTGTTGCACGGCAACGTCACGGCACGCACGCCTGTGAAGCAGCTGAATTGAATCCGTTTGCGGTGGCGAATATTTCTCTTTCGCCGTAAATTTCCGGAGTTCCGACAGCTTAGCCGGTGCACGATTTTGGTGCTAAAATTCCTTGCCAGGTTTTTTGCCCAAAGCCGCTCTCAGAATCGCTGCCATGCCGGAATCGAACGCCAAAATCTCGCTGGAAGAGGATCTGTGCATCCACATCTTTACGGTTTCCGCCGCGATGGTCGGGGTCTGTCTGACGGTTATCGGGCTGATCCGGATCGTTATTACCATCCAGAAGAACGACACCCTGGCGGACGACCTATTGGCAACCGATTCGCTCATGTTCCTCACATCCTGCATCCTTTCGTATGTCGCCCTGCGAACCCGTAAGGTCCGAAGGATGCATAATGTGGAGCGGATTGCCGATTTCGTCTTTTTGGCCGCAATCCTAATGATGGCAGCCATTTGCCTGTTCATTACGTACGCCATTGCGACGTCTTTGCAGGCTTAACGTCCTGCGAATCCGCAGTCCAACAGGCGTTCAATCGCCCCTACACACAGTGCCCGCGATTCCCTCCAACCAGGGGGGTACCCTTCGAAGGTTCAACGTAAATCGGTCGGGTTCAGAGAAAAAAGTACTGGCACGCGCCGTAATCGGAAAATAGAATCGACGTTCGGGGGATGGTGTCTTTCGGCGCGGCGGACCGGTCTACCTGTCCGCCGTGTCCGAGAGACGCAACTTCTTTGGGTGCAAGGCTAAAGCGAAAGAGGGTCCCTCGTGCCGATTTTTTTTGTCTGGCAGTGCGCATTCGCAGAGCAACTCTTTTCAAGGCGGGCAAAAGCTTTTTTCGTGGTGATATTCGGCGGCCTGGCGCTGCTGACGGCGTCCTCCGTGTGCGCGGAAACCAGTGACGCAAAATTTGCCAAGCCAGAGCGCGTCCGCTACGACAACCACTGCCTGACCATCGACGGCAAAGACACGCTCCTCTTCAGCGGCGCGTTTCATTACTTCCGCTGCCCGAAAGAACTGTGGCGCGCACGGTTCGAGAGGATCAAAGAAGCAGGCTTCAACGCGGTCGAAACGTACATCGCTTGGAACGCGCATGAAATTGAAGAGCCCAAATCGCTCGACGATTTTTCGAAAATCGATTTGCGCGATGTCGAGGACTGGCTGAATATGGCCGAGGAATTCGGCTTCAACATCATCATTCGTCCGGGTCCATACATTTGCGCGGAGTGGGATCGCGGCGGCCTGCCGGCGTGGCTCGTGAACAAGCGGCCGGACAATCCCAAGCATACGCCGTGGTTCCGCTCCGACGATCCGCAATTCATCGCCTGGAGCAAACATTGGTACGACGCCGTTTGCCCAAAGCTTGTCAAGCATCAAATCACTCATAAGGCGCCAGGGCAGCCGGGCATCATTCTATTTCAGCTAGAAAATGAGTACGACTTCAGCGGCATGCCGGAACCAATCAAAGCCGCTTACGTGAAGGCGATGGGTGAAGTCGCGGAAGCGGACGGCATCGATGTGCCGCTCTTCACCTGCTGGACACGCTGCGTGCGCGGCAGCACCGATCCTGTGCTCAGCCGCGTGTTCGATTCGTGCAATTTCTACCCCGGCTGGAATGTCGATAGCGTTGCCAACAACATCCGTATGCTCCGCACGGCACAGCCGCAGGCGCCGCTCATGACCACCGAACTGCAAGGCGGGTGGTTTACAGGCATTACCGATGAGCCGCCGATTCGGCCCGACACCGATCATTATCGCAACGACCTCGTGCCGGCGCAAATCAACAACCTGACGCTGTTCACGCTGCAAAACGGCGAGACCATGCTCAACTATTACATGTTGTTCGGCGGCACGAACCTGGCCGACACCGCTGCCCATAACATCGCCACCTGCTACGACTACAGCAGTCCCATCCGCGAAAACGGCGGCGTCGGCGAAAAATTCCTTCGCGTCAAAGCCCTGGGAGAAATGCTGAAAGAGCACGGCGGTAAGTTGGCCCGTGCAGAATTGGTGAACTGCGATGCGAAGACCGATCAGCTAGACGTGTCCGTCGTCGAGCGTCGCGCCGCCGATGGCAGCCGCTACCTGTTCGTGCGCACCAATCAACACGCCCAGCCGCGCAAGGGCAGCGCGAGTGTCAGAGAAACCGGCGAAGGCGGCCTGGATCTCAAGTTCAATTACGATCTCGAACCGTTTGGCTCGAAAGTGCTGTATCTGCCCGCCGGCACCACCGATCCGGAAAAAGGCGAATGGCTGCCGAAAACTCAGGCGGAGCGAAAACGTCCGACCGATTTGCCCGCGCCCGTGAAAATCACGCAAATCCAATCGAGCAACCTACCATTGCCCGCCGATTGGAAGCCAATCGAACTGGGCAAAACGCTGAACACGGCAGGCATTTTCGACAACCGCTTCGTCTATTACAAAACCGCCCTGAAGCTCGATCCAAAAGAGATTCCCGCCGAAGGCACTCTGCGTTTAGCCATCGATCATGCGAAAGACGACCGCGTCGCCGCTATGGTCAACGGCAAGTTCATTCCGCGCGGCCCCGATGCCGCCAGCAGCAATTTCGATGTGCAATCGGTCCTGCATGCCGGCACGAACGATATCGTGCTGCTGTATGAAAACACAGCCTGTGCGAACATTGGCAACACGATGGAAAAAGTGCCCGGCGTCACCGGGCTGCGTCTGGTGCAGGGGGGTCAAGATCGCCCGCTCACCAATTGGCGAATGCAACAGGTCGATCGCAACGCCAATCCGGAAAAGCTGGCCGAAATCGCCGCCGATTTCGACGACAGCAAATGGGCGAAAACTCCGATCGATAAACTCGAGGCCAATCAACTGCGTGCCAACCAAACCGCCGTCTTCCGCACGTCGATCGATCTTTCCGACTACGATCTTTACAGCGGTCCCTGTATTCTGCAGCTGGCGCGGATGGACGACGACGGCTGGGTCTTCTTCGATGGCAAAAAAATCGGCGAAGGGCACGCCTGGGATCAAACGTTTTCGTTCGATGTGAATCCGCACCTGCACGCCGGCATCAATACGATTGCTGTCGTAGTGCGAAATAAAGACAACACGGGCGGACTTGGCCCGGTTGTGCTCGCGCCGGCCCAATCGACCGGCATCGGCACGTTGGGGCCACTCACCTACGGTGCCACCGCGCCAGTAGCGACGGCCTTCGATAAAATCGCATCACACGATTCGGCCGGTAGCGCAGTCAATGAATCCGCCAAATCTACATCGCTCCTCTCCACGCACCGGCTCACCTTCGAATTGCCGGCCGCGAAAAAAGACGTCTGGCTCCCCTGGCTCATCCGTTTGCGCGGCACGGGCAATGGCTTCATCTACCTCAACGGCCACGCCATCGGCCGCTTCTGGCAGGCAGGCAAACAGACCGACTACTATCTGCCCGAATGCTGGCTCAACTTCGGCCCTGGCAAACCGAACGAAGTGACACTGCTATTGCGTACGGTCGATAAACAGCCGACCATCGAATCGACGGAAGCCATACCGTACACCGTTTACGCCGAGCAGCGATAATTTAAATTCATGCCTCAGACAGACCGATACGCCGAAGGCAGGGGCTGGCTTTGAAATGCGACGCGTTGGCGTTCGGTTGCCGAATCTTGTGGAACCCCTTCAGGGTTCAACCGGAGGCACGTTTTGTGTACCCAGGGTGGCGCGGCGAAGCGCCGCTGACCCTGGGCTTTGGAGTGAAACACCTTCGGCGTAATCGAGATACCCCAGTTTCGTCCGAGCCAGCTAGAGAATCACATTCGCGACGTTTGATACAATTCGAACTCGGTTGTAGGCAAAGCTTCGACGGGTCGGCATTGATTTGCCTTGCTTGCCCGGAACGGGCTACACTCCACAGCCCAGGGTCGCCGCTTTTCGGCGCACCCTGGGATAGCGATGACCGAGATTCGATTTGAACCCCAACGGGGTTCCACTTGCTGCGCTGGTCATGTCGCAATCGCTCGTTCAGATTTACGTGCACCTGATATTTTCCACGAAGGATCGTGCACCCTTTTTGCGTGACGTTGCGTTTCGAGGCCGTGCGCACGCCTATTTGATCGGCATTTGCAACAATCAGAACTGCCCTTCCGTTTGCGTCGGCGGTGTTGAAGATCATGTGCATCTTCTGTGTCGATTGGCGAAGACGCTGGATATTGCAACGCTAGTGCGCGAATTGAAGCGCGATTCTTCGAAATGGATCAAGGACGAGAATCCGCGGCTCGCCAAGTTTCATTGGCAGAATGGATACGGGGCCTTTTCGGTAAGTCCGTCGCACGTGGAGGCGCTTTCGAAATACATTGCCGATCAGATCGAGCACCACCGGCAGGAAATATTTCAGGATGAGTTTCGACGGTTGTGCAAAAAGTACGGCGTCGAGATCGATGAGCGATACGTTTGGGAGTGAGGGATCGTGCCGCGGCGATGGCAGAGTGGAACCCCGTTGGGGTTCATGGCATGGTCTGGTGGTCGCTGACCCAGGGTGCGCCGCAGCGGCGACCCTGGGCTTTGGAGTGTAGCCCTTGCAGGGCAGCGGCGACAAATATCTCCTCCGCGGTTTTATCCGTAATCCAAGACGATTGCGAGGCGTTTCCGCATTGACGCCGCTGCGGGGAACTAAATACAACCGCACTCGTCTAATGAAAAGCCGCGCTGTCAGTCTAAATTGAGAGCGGTAAGTTCAGGGTTAGATCGCTGCCGAGTCCGCGGAGGCGAAGATGATGAAACGATTCCGTGGCCTCTTGGCCGCAATGGCCGTATCAGCCGCATGCTGCGTGCGAGCCGACGACGGGCCGGCGGCGCCGGCTGCAGAACAAAAGAACGCACCGGCGCAACACCACACGTCAATTTACGTCCGGCTCAATCGTGCGAACCATTGCCTGTTCGCCGGACGGAAAACTGCTCGCCATTGCCAACGGCGGTCCGACCTTGACCATGCGGGAAGATGGCACGGGTAAGCCCAAGGACGGCTGGAAACCCAGCGTCGAAATTTTAGATTCCACCAGCGGTAAGACCGTCGCCGCGCTGCAGCTTACCACCGACGATGAAGACAGGTCGCTCGCCGCCGCGCGGCGGATATCACATTTTGAAATCACGGCCCTCGCCTTTTCACTGGACGGGAGCAGGTTAGCTGTCGGAACCAGCGTCGGTCAGGCGAAACTTTTCGATGCGCGATCTGGCAGGCTGGTGCGCTCGCTGGACGATGAAGAGGCAAAACTTGCGGACAAAGATGCGCCCGCCGAGTGGAAGTCGCTCGCGCGAGCCATGGGCAGCGTCGCAGCGCTCGCCTTTTCGCCCAATGGCGCGCAACTGGTCACTGGCGGCGAATCGTTCGGCGACTTCGGCGGGCGATTCGACGGCGTCGAGCGATTGGGGCTACGCACGACCGGTCCCGGACGGTTGAAATTGTGGGACCTACAAAGCGGAAAGTTCGTCGACCTCATTGGGCACAGCCATGTGAGCGCGGTCGCTTTTTCCGCCGATGGCAGCTTGCTTGCCAGCGCGGGGAATTGGCTCAACGTCGAAGGCCAGCCGCGGCAGTTCGATGATGGTACGGGCGCCATTCTTTGGAATCCGCAAACAGGCACGAAGGCGTCGACTTTGTCGATCGAGGCCAACGGCGGCGCGCAAGCCGTCGCGTTCTCGCCCGATGGCACACTTCTGGCAATCTCGTCGCTGAACTTCGATAAAACGAAAGAGGAGGAACACGGTAAGGGGCTGATCACCCTCCTACATATTGCCTCAGGTATCGCCGAATGGGAGCGGCCGCTGCCCACACTGGCCAGACCACTCGCATTTTTGCCGGGTGACACAAGCCTGATAACGCTTTGCGACGGCCAGCTCTGGTTTTTGAATGCGAAAAAAGGGACGCCCCAGACCATCCTCAACCCCGGCGATGCCGCGGGCCTGGGTGCAAAGTGGGTCGATTTCTCGCTGGCCAAAGACGGCCACATGCAGGCAATGGGTGGCATGGATCGCGGCAAGAAAGGAACGATCTACGTCTTGGATCCTGACACGCCGACCGCCGATGCAGCTGGGCAGACTCACGCGCGCGAATAATCATTCCAACGACTGCAAGCATCGCAAAATCTGGTAGTCACTTGATTTGCACTTTTGGCCCATTTTGCGGCCTGGCCTGCCGGATCGGTTCGCCACGCGGCAGGCACACCCACTCCCTGACCGTCGGGGGGTCGGCTTCGCACGGCGTCAGTTTTCTGAGGCACGGCTCGAATCGAATCTGCAGCCCAGTGTCATTTCTCTTTGCTAAAGTGTCCACCGCTCCCCTTACGGGATGCGGCTCTTCAGCAAACAGGCCGGCTTCGTGCCTCCCGTGGTAAAAAAATCTTTTTTGAGTGGCCCAAAATGACTCTTGACAAACGATCACGTGTACAATAATATACTCATTGGAGCGATAGGGCTCACGATTCTGGTATGGCAGGTTGGCACGTTGGGGGCAGGATAAATGAGGTGGTTTGTCATGGGCAGGCAGCACTTTCGCCCCGTTGGGGCCTCGGGAACTCATTCCGATCGCTTACCCAGGCCGGCGCTGCGCTGGCCCTGGGCTGACAGAGGTTGCCCCGTTGGGGCACAGAGGATTAGCGGCAGCGCAAAATCGGCGTCGGGAGGCGCCTTTCACACGACATGCCGAGAGGTGGGCGTGGTGATCCGCACAATGTGCGAAACAACCCATCGAAATCAATCGAGAATTTTCGGGCGATTTGGAGTCGCCAGCGCGGAGAGTGAAATAACTGTGAAAAAACTCGGCACGAAATTTCAAAAAACGGCTGCACAGGGTAAAAATCGCGCGGCAGTTATTTCACTCGAAAATCGAAAACTCGTGGGCGAGCCGGGAGAACTGCGTTTTCTTCGAGAACGGCGTGCATCGGGATGCAGCGTTTTTCACGCGGTTTTGGAGAATCGCGAATTTCTCGGGGAAATCAGCGGAATTGAAAAAGGGGCGAATGAAAGAACTGGCGGCAGTGACTACGGAGGCGACGTTGTCCGACTGTGTGGCTCTCGGGAACCGATCGATCAAGGACTGCCAACGTATAATTTTGTAGAAGGTCTTTACGCTGACGATTGATTGCACTGGGAGTTTGCAAATGTCTGCTTCGTTCATTATCGCCGGTTGCCGCACGCCAATTGGAAAGTTCCAAGGCGCGCTTTCGTCGCTTCCCGCGACCGAGCTGGGTGCGATCGTGGTGCGCGAAGCGGTGCGACGGGCGGAATTGAACGCGGAGCAAATTGATGAAGTGATCATGGGCAACGTGCTCTCGGCAGGCCTCGGGCAAGCTCCTGCACGTCAAGCGGCGCTGAAAGCCGGCCTGCCGCCGAAGGTTGCGGCAGTGACGATCAACAAGGTTTGCGGTTCAGGTCTGAAGGCAGTGATGCTGGCCGATCAGGCTGTTCGCTGCGGCGATGCAGCGGCCATTGTGGCCGGCGGGATGGAAAATATGAGTCAGGCGCCATATCTGTTGCGTGGAGCGCGCAGAGGGTTGGCGATTAGGCAATCAGCAGACGATCGATTCAATGCTGCACGACGGCCTGTGGTGTTCGATTGAGAATTTGCCCATGGGCAGCGAGGCCGATTACATCGCTGAGAGCCGGAATGTATCGCGAACAGACCAAGATGCGTTTGCGATCGAGAGCCACCGCCGGGCCTTGGCAGCGACCGATGCGAGAGCATTTGCGGGCGAGATTGTCGCGGTGAGCGTTCCGGATAAGAAACACGGACAGATGATTGTTGATTGTGATGAAGGGCCACGACCGGGCAGCAGCTTGGAAGTGCTTGGAAAATTGCGGCCGTCGTTTTCGCCGCAGGGAACGGTGACGCCAGGCAACGCCTCGCAAATTAGCGATGGGGCCGCGGCGGTGGTCGTGGTGAATGAATCGCATTTCGGTCAGTCGAAAAGCCCGATCAAGGCGCGAATTGTTGCCACAGCAACCAGCGGCGTGTCGCCCAAAGACATTTTCATTGCGCCGGTAACCGCCATCGAAAAAGTCTTGGCGAAAGCCCGCCTGTCGCTTGATGAGATCGATTTGATCGAACTCAACGAAGCGTTCGCGGCCCAGTGCCTGGCGTGCATGCGACCCCTAAAGTTGGATCCCACGAAAGTAAACGTTAACGGCGGGTCGATTGCGCTTGGTCATCCGATTGGCGCCAGCGGAGCGCGCGTGCTGGTGACACTGCTCTATGCGCTGGAGCATCGCAACTTGCGGCGAGGACTAGCGGCATTGTGCCTTGGCGGTGGGAATGCGGTGGCGATGATCGTGGAGCGCGTATGAGCAAAAATTCAAGCATTACGTTTTACGAGGCAGCAATCCGGCGGGCAAATGTCGTGACTTGCGCCAAGCTTTCCGAGCGCAGGCCTTTCGGTAGAGCCAGAGATCCGTTCGACGATCAACTCTCGAATCATTTGCACGAAGCGAGGATGTACGCCGACGGTGCCGGCGCGAACGAGATTGATGCCGAGCGATTCGGCCGTTTGTTTTGCTTCGTGATCCAGGTCGTACAACACTTCCATGTGATCGGAAATAAAGCCGATCGGAACGACAACAACGTCTTGCACGCCTTCTGCTGCAATCGACCGCAGATAATCGTTGATGTCTGGCTCCAGCCAAGGCTGCGACGGCGATCCGCTGCGGCTTTGGTACACGATCGCGAAATTCGACCTGCCGACGCCGGTGGCAACAAGCGCCGAGGCATCGCGCAGTTGCACTTCATATTTGCTGCCAACCGCCATTGCCATCGGAATGCTGTGGGCGGTGAATATAAGCCGTGCTGCATTGCGCCGATCGGGCGGAACTTGATCGAACGCCGCGGCGGTGCGCTCGATCATCGGGTCGATAAAGCCGGGGTGATTGAAAAATGCTCGCAACTTTTCGACCTGCGGGGAATCGGTCCCCACTTCACTCTGCGCGGCCGCAATGTTCTCTCGATATTGCCGGCATCCGGAATACGAACTAAATGCAGAAGTGAAAAAGCCCAGCGCGTGGCGAATGCCGTCCGTCTGCATTTGCCGCAGTGTATCGACCAACAACGGGTGCCAATTCCTATTGCCGAAGTAAATCGGCAGCGCCGGCCCGTGCCGCGCGAGCTCGGTTTCAAGCGACGTAATCAGCGCCCGATTTTGCGCATTGATCGGGCTTACACCACCGAAATGATCATAGTGTTCCGCAACCGCCAGCATCCGCTCGCGCGGCACGTTCCGGCCGCGCAACACATTTTCCAGAAACGGCAAAACATCGTCCGGCCCTTCCGGACCGCCGAATGAAACAACGAGCACCGCATCGTACGACGAGTCAACGTCCAATGAGCCGCTTTCTTTTGATCAATCATCCAGTCAGATATACGTACTATAAACTGCGACACCACTAACCGCCGACAACCTCCAACTCCACAGGCACATTGCCACGAATGGCATTGGAATAAGGGCAAATTTTTTCATGCGCTTCATTGACCAAGGTGGCCAGTTCCGACTGTGGAATCGACTTATCTTCCACGTGCATCTTAACTGCTAACCCGAAGCCGCCACCTTCTTTCGAACCAATAGTTACGGCACAGGTAATTCTGGCGCCACTGGCGTTCTTTTTATGAAGCTTACCGGCATAGTCAACCGCCCCACCAAAGCAGGCGGCATATCCCGCGGCGAACAAGTGTTCCGGCGTGGCCGTGCCCGGTTTGCCTGGTCCACCCATCGCCTTAGGTACAGACAGATCGAGTTTCACCATGCCGTCGATCGTTTCAGTGTGTCCGTTGCGACCGCCGGTCGAGTTTGCCGTAGCAGTCACCAGTGGTTTGATATTTTCCATAATGATTCGCTCCGCTGTTTGAATCTCACGTTCTAAACGGCGATCTACGTCCGATTAGTTTAGCAAATCGGGCGGCGACAAATAGCAAGTTCAACCCACCCAGAGCCGCCAGCATAAAAGTAGCCGGTTCTGGAACTTGCGCTACCCCACCGCCGCCAGCCGCCACCAAATCGAGCAGCGTTTGAATATCGGCATTCGTAATGGCACCATCTCGATTCACGTCGCCAAATGCCAACAAGGCAAAATCGCTCAGGCCATGTTCAGTTTTAAAGCGACTCAAATCCGTTAGCGCCATTAGTTCAGCGCTGATGTCGGCGCCATCAAGCGTACCGTCTTGAGTAAAATCGCCCACGAGTCCGCTAAAGATGGAAAGTGAACCAGTCGCATAAAGCTGGCTGCTATCCCACGCCAATGTGCCGGCAAGGGCAGGCAATTGAATGGCTGTGAACGAACCTGAAATTGACCCGGCATCAAGCACGTGGAATCGATCGCCAATGTGCGGGGTCGCCGCACCAAGAGCAAAAGTTACGTTCAGCGTGCCCGACAAACTGGCGCTCCCTGTCACATGCAGCACATCGGTATGCTGTGGGTCCGCGAGATTGATTTGCAGCGTCGCGCCGCTGGCCTGCGTATAGTTACCGCCCACATTCAGCGTTTCCGGGCTCCATGTCAAATTCGGATTGAAGCCCGCGGTAGGGTTCGTTAAATCGATGCCGGCTTGATAGGTCAAATCGTCAATGCGAACGCCGTCGGCAACGGTGCGCCGCTCCAACCAGTGCCAAAAACTTGTCGAGATTTTGCGACGTGCCGTTGCGGAACGAAAGCTGCGTCGCATTTAACTTATTCGTGGATGACGCATTGCCCGTTCCGGTGTTCATGTAAATGTCATACTTGTCGGTGCTTTGATTTACGACCATCCAAATGTTGTACCAGGTGCTCAGCGCCAACCCGCTGGCCAAAGTAGAGCTGAATGCTCCGCCACTGCGCATCCACCGCAAATGTGCCGGCGCTCGTTCCTTGCTTCACGCGAAGTTGGGTTTCAAAATCACCGAAGTCCACCGTTCCGGTGCTGGCCTGATCGCCTAAGCCAAGGCTGTGATTCGGCGTGTCAGTGATTGAATTGATTCTGAAGAAGTACGTGGCTGTGCTCGTGTTATCAAGCACGGTGTTGGTCGGCAAGCTCCGCGATACACCGATGAATGAAGTCGTTGTCGATCCGAAACTCATCACATTGTTTCCGCTGATGTTTTGAATGTCGGCCTCGGTCGTCCCGACATGCGCAGTCCATGTTGCGCTGGCAACGGTCGCCACGTGACCTGTGGCATAGCCCTCGAAGTTGTCGATCACAATTCGAGTGGGAACTCCGGTGCCGTCCTTTCCCACGCGAATGGTCGATCCCGATTGCGCGGTCAAGTTGCCCGTGAATGTGCCGCCACCCGAAATGGTCGAACCGATCGCTCCGACGACATTGCCGGTGCTACTGCCATCGTTGTTAAACGTCCGCCCACTGGAGACGGTAATGCCACTGCTGGCCAACCCCGAAACATCGAGCGTTCCTCCGGGCCGAACATCAATCAGTGGCGTGGAAGCCAATGTGCCGGAACCTGTAAGTGCCAGCGTTCCGCCCTTAATTCGGACCACACCGCTGCCGCTGACGGTGGAACCCAGTCGCAGCGTGCCTTGGGAAACCTCCAGCACGCCGTTGTTGGTGACGGTCCCATTGCTGAAAGTAACCAGATTCGTGCCGGTTTTTGTCAGTGTCGCACCCGGCTGAATTCGTACCCAGTTATTCGTGCCGGCAAGTGCCCAGTCCATGCTTCCCGTCGCCGTGCTTTCGCCGCTCAGTGCATTGATGTATTTGACGGTGCCCGACGATGGCGCCGGTCATTGTCAGCTGCCCGCCCGACAACTCGGCCACATGTTCGCCGAGGTTCTGCCCGCCAATGTTCGCAGTCGTGCCTGGCCCGACGGCGCCTACATAGCTGTAACCCATTTGCGTGGGCGTCAGAATGCTGCCGCTTGAGCTATACAGCGGCGAATCGCTGAACCAGTTGTACCAAGAGTAGCCGGCTACGTAGCTGCGCGATTCCAGTCCTGGCACCACGATATTCAAGAATTGCCGGTTGGCTTCAATGATCTGCGCATCGGTGTATGCCCCGCCCCAATCGTGGATCGCGAACTCGGTGATGAATACCGGCAGGCCGTATGAACTGTGATACGAGTCCACGCGGCTCAAGAAGGAACTGGCCGCGCCGGCCGGATCGGTCGGCGTGCTCACGCCATACCAGTGAAACGCCACGGCATCCACTTTCAATCCGGCCGCCGTCGCCTGGCTCATGAAACTGGCGAGCCACTGTTGACCGCCGGTTGAACCACCGGTGTCGGCCACTGCGGGGCTGACCAGCTTGATCGATGTTCCATTGGCAGTGTTGTAGCTCTTAACGCTGCTGGAAATATTCGTCCAAGAAGTGATGGCCTGCGCCACGGTCATGTTGGCCTGATCCGATCGTTCCGGCTCGTTGAAGCCGAGAATGTAATTCGGATGCCGTCCTAACGCGCCATCGATCGTGTTTTGGCTCGGGCCGTTCCAAAACATCGGATAGAAACTGGCGTCGAAACTGCCGGGATTGGCCGCGCCAGTTCCCCAGGTGTAGTACCAGCCGGCGCCAGTCGCTTGCAAATTGTTGTAGCCAGCGCCGGAATCAGCGAAGCCGCGCTTTGTGGAGAGGATTTGCGCGTTGGCATGCGCAAGCGAGCGCAACAATCGCTAACTGCGCAATTGCCAGCCCAATGAGCCTTGCTGCGAACATGCTTTCACGTCGTGCCTGGTTTTGGAACCGGTCAATAACCGTAAACAAACCAAGCGGTCCCCCGACGTGGTAACGAACGTTTCGAATCGCACTCGCCCAATGCAAACCTGCTTCGCTAAGTACGGCCTCCAGCAGTACTTCAAGTTCGCGTTCCGAGAATGGCGAGCCAGATGCTCTCGATTCGAAAGTCGCCGCCAAATCTTCTCCGCCACCAGTGATGATACCCGTCCGACGGCCGAATTCGCAAGCGTTTGGCGCACATTCCGACCGGCCTCGCGGCTTCCGCCTTGAGCTGATAAACCCCGACATAAGTTGGAATGCCAATCGCGATGCTCGCGTAATCGACCGTCTTTACAAGCCGGTTCAGTTTTTTCACCTGGCCCAATTGTGCTTTTTCGTAATACCACGGGAATTCCAGGTCCAGACCGCGGCTGCCAAAACGAGCGATGAAGCAAGCTGCCGACTTCGCAGGCGTATTGCATCGAGAAAGACGCGATGTGCCTCCGGGCAATCCGAAAATCGTGTTTTCGAGTGAAATAACTGCAGCGCGCTTTTTACCCTGTGCAGCTGTTTTTTGCAATTTCTTGCCGAGTTTTTTCACAGTTATTTCACTCTTCGCGTTCGGCCTCGCAAACCATTCGAAAATTCTTGATCGATTTGTGAAGGTTATTTCGCACATTTGCGGAACGGCAATCTGTCTGTTTTTTGATGCCTACTGATCGTTCTGCTATCTCTCTTTTTGCCTCTTGCGGCAACGCCCGGACATTTTTACCAAACTGCCGCAGCGGAATATATGAATCCATAAATATATTAGTGAACACGCGATACGCTGTCAAGAGCCTTTTTGTGGGCCACTCGGAAAGATTTTTTTAACCGCCAAGACGCAGAGATGCGGAGGCGACCGGGTGAAGGGCAAATTTGATCGAGCCGCATCCCGTCAGGGAGCGGTGGAATACTCGCACCAAGGGCAGCGCCGGTGGGCGGCTGATTCGATCCGAGCGCAAGCAGCACACTCGATTTGCCCCCTTACCCCAACCTCTCCCGTCGTCAGGAGAGGCAGAGTAAGTTGGACCGGGATCGAACACGAAAGAGTCGGTCCGGGTGAGACAATTGGTTACGCGGTCCGGGGCGCCAGTGCGTGATACAGCAGTAACACAATTACAGCACCGCCAGTCGCAATCAGAAGGCTGTAAAGGTTAAATTCGCTGATTCCAGCGAAACCGGCGAATTGCGCAATGAATCCGCCCACAACTGCACCCACAACACCCAGGACAATGTCAATCACCATGCCGGCGCCATGTTTGTTCACCAGCAGGCTGGCGAAAAAGCCGGCGACGAGACCCAAGACGAGCCAAGTTACAATTCCCATAGAAACGCTCCTTTCGATAAGCCACGATCATTTGCGCAGCCGCACATCGGATGCGGCAACCGCTCATTGTGGCGAACGACGAAGAAGCAAGACGGGACCGATTTGCAAATTCAGCCGTTCCCAATCTAGAACCGCTGCGCACCAATGTTGGCCACCATGGCCGTGAAGAAAACCCCGTTGCGACGAAACTCGCAGCCAGGGTCAATTGAAGGATGTCTTGAACTACCCGTCGCGAGTAGCCCAACACCCCTATTATATCATTCGACCAGCGCTAGCATAACTCCGTCGTCGACCTCAGATTCGGTGCGATATCGCCCACGCAGGTGCGAATCGCCACTCGATTTGCATCACTCAATTTTGCCAACTTCGTCAATCGCCTCGCAAATTTCGACTCAGTCCCGCCGTCTTCACATTTAAAGAACACGAACGCCTCGCGCCATTTTTGTGATTCAATTTTCTTCAGGCACGCTTCAAGAGACCTCGCCGAATCATTCTCTCGCCGCCAGCGCACATCGCCTTAGTCCGTGGTTGAAACAGTGATGGGGTGCATTACACAATGGATTTATTCAAAAGGGCAAAACAGTAAGCGCTGCGCGAATTCCAGCGAGGTTAGAATGTCAGGTATCAAACACTTCCAGTTCTCGTTGAGCACGCTGTTCTGGCTTGTGGCGCTAGTCGCCTCGCTATTCGCTCTCCAAACTGCGACCGCAATTGCGGTTCCCTTGTCTGCCGTATCCGGATTCATCTTGGCAACCCGCGCAAGAAAACACCGGTTTGGATACTGAGACTCGGAGAAGAATCCGAAATTCCCGAACAGCCTAGACTTGCCGGCCGCCAAAATTGTGGCATTGCGATGCCGCCTCTCGTACACTGGGCACTGGCAGTTTCTATCAAAGTTTTTCGTCATTACAGCATTTTTCAAGCGGCATAGCTTTTCATGTCAGAACTTATTCGAAGCGAGATCTCTCGCCCCTGGCGACCAGCGCACCGTTGCCGGGGTTTGCATCCTAGCGGCGATCATCTTTGTGAATTCACGCGGCAACGTTGCCAAAGGTGCGACGAACTCGACGCGCGTTTTGCCGGAAGGAAAGCTGCCGGACGATGCGCGCCTCGGACCGCTCAAAACACTCAATGGTTACTTCCCGTTCACCCCGCCGAAGTCGCGTGAGCAATGGGAAGAGCGCGCCAGCAGGTGAGCAGGCAAATGCTGGTTGCCAACGGACTGTGGCCCATGCCGCTGAAAACGCCGCTGAATGCGATGATCTACGGCAAGATCGACCGCGAAGGTTACACGATCGAGAAAGTCTATTTCGAAAGTTATCCAGGTCACTTTGTCACGGGCAGCCTCTTTCGACCGAAAGATCGCGAAGGAAAATTGCCAGGCGTGCTCTGCCCTTATGGCCATTTTCCCGGCGGGCGTTTCAACGAGACGGCCGCCGACAAGATGAAAGATCTCATCGCATCGGGTGCGGAAAAGTATGAAGTCAGCGGCCGCTATCCCGTGCAGGCGTATCCAGTGCAGCTAGCGCGCATGGGTTGCGTCGCGTTTCAATACGATATGGTGGGCTACGCCGACAGCGTGCAAATTCCTAACAATGTAGCGCATTTCTACAGCCAGAAACGTCCGCAGATGGACACGCGCCACAACTGGGGCTTTTACAGCGTGCAGGCCGACTTGCGCTTGCAAAGCATTATGGGGCTGCAAACGTACAATTCGATTCGCGCGCTCGATTTTCTACTGACACTGCCCGACGTCGATGCGGAGAGAGTTGGTGTGACGGGCGCATTGAGCGGAGGAACGCAAACTTTGATGTTGTGTGGTGTCGATCAGCGACCGAATGTTGCGGTGCCGGCGGTGATGGTTTCGACCGCAATGCAAGGCGGCTGCACTTGCGAGAACTGCGAGCTCTTGCGAATTGGCACCGGTAACGTGGAATTCGCGGCACTCTTCGCGCCCAAGCCCCTTGAGGCCATTGCGGCCAACGATTGGACGAAGGAACTGGCCACCAAAGGCGGGCCAGAGCTGCAGCAGCTTTATTCAATGCTCGGCGTGAAAGATAGCGTTCGCATCGTGCCGCTGTTGCAGTTCCCGCACAACTTTAACTATGTCAGTCGGGCCGCGATGTATTCCTGGATGAACGAACAATTGAAGCTGGGATTGAAAGACGGCATCGTCGAGGATGATTTCGTGCCTGCCAAAGCCGAGGAATTAACCGTATGGGACGATGCGCACCCCAAGCCGGCCGGGGGCGAGGACTACGAACGCAGTTTACTGAAAACGATGACCGGCGATGCAGAAAGGCAATTGCACGCCTTAATTCCACGCGATGAGAAATCGCTACGGGAATTTCGACGCGTGGTCGGCAGTGCCTGGGAAACTCTGTTAGGTCGCGGAATTTCGCGTCCTTCGCAGGTGGAATTTGAACAGATGGGCGAGACCGCTAAGCACGAAAAATATCTGCTCAAAAAAGGCGTGCTGCGCTATAAGCCTGCTCACGAAGAAACCCCCGTCATCGTCTTACAGCCGCTGGGCGAAACGCGGCGCACCGCCATTTGGTTGGATCAGGCGGGCAAGAGTGCATTGTTGGCAGCCGATGGCAGTCCGCGACCTGGCGTGCAAAAACTTCTGGATGGCGGCGTGCAGGTCGTCGGCATCGATCTCTTGTATCAAGGCGAATTCCTAGCCGATAGCAAACCATTGACGGCAACACGAATTGCCGATGCCCCGAAAAATGCCGTCAACTCGGCGGCCTTCACGTTCGGATATAACCGTGCACTTTTCGCCGAGCGCGTGCACGATGTGCTAACGGCCGTTAGTTACTTTCGTGGCGACGATAAGCCATGGGGAGTGGTCGATGTTGTCGGGCTGAACGGCGCAGGACACTGGGCCGCGGCGGCGAAAGCGCTGGCCGGCGATGCAGTCGATCGTGTGGTTATCGACACCGGCGCGTTTCGGTTCGTGGATCTGACCTCGACCGACGATCCCGACTTTCTGCCAGGCGCCGCGAAGTACTTCGATTTGCCAGGACTGATTGCGCTTGGTGCGCCCGGCGAAATCTGGCTCAACGACGTGAGCATCGCCGATCGTCTGACGGTTGTCCTAGCGGCTTACGGCGCCACGGGCTTCGCGGACCGAATCGAATGGCCCGAAGGCGGCGGCAGCAACCCGGAAGAAGCTGCGACGACGTGGCTGCTGCGCAAGTGAAAGATGGCAATCGGTGAACGTTCCATCAATCCGGACCGGCTTTTGCCGCTTCTAAGCCCTTAATATCGGCCGGAGTCAGCTCTGGTCGTTCGACTTTGACCGTCAGCTTGTTAAGCTTGCCGGTAAATTTGAAGGGGCATTGGTAGTCTTTATCGTTGACCGGCGTGCCGGTGTCGGAGCCGATGTCGAACGATTCGTCCCACTGCAAGATGAGAGGCAAGGTGTGATCCATCTTTTGGCTCTCAACCGATTTGCCGTCGACTTTCAAAACGCCGGTGCCGCTGCGACCGATGCCGCTCATGTTGTTGAATGCGAGCGTGCCAGCGCCAAGTCCGTCGTACGTGAAGTCAAACTCCACCGTATGCTTGCCGGGCGTGAGCGCCGCCGGCGCTTCCCAGCGGACGCGCTTCAGATCGACCAGATTCCACAGGAACACTGGTTTGCCCTTCAAGAGATAAAACCCGTAGCCACCGAATCGGCCGCCGGAGGTGAGCAGCATGCCTTCAGCGCCGGCATTCGGCACTTCGATATCGGCCGTAATTCGGTAAGAGCAATTGAGTAAGCAGCGGTGAATCGCCCTGCGGCAGGCCGGTCATGGGCATGGTGTAAACAAATTCGTTGCGGCCCGCCGTGATGTTGGGCGCGGCGCCACCAAGCGAGTGGCGACCGAGGCATCGAGCGGCAGCACGCGATACCTTTCTGCTTCAGTTAAAAACATTGCTTGGAGCTGTTTGACTTTGTCGGGGTTGGCGGCCGCTACATCGTCCGCCTGCGTCCAATCTTTCGAAAGGTCGTACAGTTCCCAGGTGACTTTGTTCAAAGGATCCACGTTGACCGGTCCAGCAACATTCCAAGGCGGGCGGATGACCTTCGTGCTTGCCATCCAGCCTTCGTGATAGAGGGCATGATCGCCGAACATTTCGAAGTATTGCGTCTTGTGCGTGGAGGGCGCACTGGCATTGGCTTTATCGAACGTGTAGGCAAAACTCACGCCCTCGATCGGGCTTTGCTCGATGCCATCGACCTCGTCGGGCGCCCGAATACCGCACGCTTCCAAGACGGTGGGCACCACATCGATCATGTGATGGAACTGCTTGCGAATTCCGCCGGCATCGTCGATGTGGCCGGGCCAGGAAACACACATTCCTTGCCGTACGCCGCCGAGGTGCGAAGCGATTTGCTTGGTCCAACTGAACGGCGTACTGAAAGCCCAGGTCCAGCCGATGGCCATGTGGTTATAGGTTTGATTGGTGCCCCACACGTCGTAGAAATACTTCAATTGATCGGCGACAGGAACATCGATGCCGTTGAACATGGCCACTTCGTTGGGCGTGCCGACGAGCGTGCCTTCGGCGCTGGAGCCGTTGTCGCCGCTGATGTAGATGATGAGCGTGTTGTCGAGCTTGCCCATATCTTCGACAGCTTGGACGACGCGGCCGATTTCATGATCGGTATAAGCCAGATAGGCCGCATACACTTCCACCTGGCGAATGAACATTTTCTTCTCATCGGCAGTCAGCGCGTCCCATTCTTTGAGCAGCTCTTTGGGCCACGGCGTCATTTTGGCATCGTCGGGAATGACACCGAGTTTCTTCTGATTGGCGAGAATCGTCTCGCGGAGTTTGTTCCAACCGCCGTCGAACAAATGCATAGCGTGAATTTTGTCGACCCATTCCTTCGTCGGATGGTGCGGCGCGTGCGTGCCGCCGGGCACGTAATAACAGAAAAACGGTTTGCTGGGATCGATTTGATTCAGGTTATTGAGCCAACTGACGGCATCGTCGGCCTGTGCGGTGGTCAAGTTCCAGCCGGGCTTGCCGACATAGGGATAGATTTGCGTCGTCTGCTGGAACAAGTTCGGTTCCCACTGGCTCGTATCGCCGCCGACGAAGCCGTAGAAGTAATCGAAGCCCATGCCGATCGGCCACTGATCGAACGGCCCGGCCTGACTGGCTTGGAACGTCGGCGTGTTGTGATCCTTGCCAAACCACGAAGTGGCGAAGCCGTTGTCTTTCAAAATGCGGCCGAGGGTCGCCTTGTCTTTGGGGATAATACTGCAGTAGCCCGGGAAGCCAGTCGATTGCTCCGCGACCACTCCGAAGCCGGCCGAATGATGGTTGCGACCCGTGATGAGCGCGGCCCGCGTCGGCGAGCAGAGCGCGGTGGAATGGAAGTTGATGTAGCGCAGGCCGCTTTTGGCAATGCGATCCAGCGTGGGTGTGGGAATGACGCCGCCGAAGGTGCTGGGGGCGCCATAGCCAACATCGTCGGTCATGACGAGCAGCACGTTGGGCGCCTGCTTGGGGGGCACAATGCGCGGCGCCCACCAGGGTTTGGATTGCGCGGCGTTGTCTTTGATGACGCCGCCGAATTTCGGATCGGGCGCCGGCAGTTGATTGCCGTCGATGGTGGTCGTTGCGCTCGGCGAACCTACGACGCCGGTGGTTTGAATCGCAGCGGTGGCAGTTAAAGAGTTGGGTTTCTCGTCGGCGCCGAAAACGAAGGACAACTGTTGGGTTGCGACTATATAGCCGAGACTCATTCCCAGCACGATCGCGAGCAGTGCAGGCAGGCGGGTTGTTTTCATGGCGGTCCTTCACGGTCTAAAGTACATCGACGAAAGAAATTTGCGCGCTACAATCGGACCAGTTCACAATTCGCGCAGAGCGCACGAGGCAGACATTCTCGTGCCCGATCCAGCCAAGCGGGGCTGGACAAGAGTCCCTCACAATCATCCCGATGCGGACGATTCTGCAGCGCTGCGGTGGCCCATCGCGAGCCGACCGAACTCCGCCAACTTAGAGTCTCGATTCGCACACGTCAAGAATCTGCAGCGATTTATGCGAATGCCGCCCAGCGAATGCAACTCTACCGCCGTGGCCTAGCCGCAGAACGCGCGCTGCGTACAATGACCGGGCTCTAACGGATTTCTCAATTGTCGCAGTCGGCATGACGGTTTATGACAGCGTCGCGACCCTGCGGGCCGCGTGATCAACTTGCTCTTCAATCGAGGTATTTCATGCGCAGTTCATTTGCTCGAATTACAGGCATGTTTGGTTGTGCTCTGTTGGCAATTTCTTTGACAACTGTGAAGTCGAAAGCGGCCGATAAGAATTCGCCGTGGCCACAATTTCGTGGACCGGATGGGTCCGGTATCGCGGAAAATCAAAAGCCGCCTGTGGAACTTGGGCCGGAGAAGAACGTGAAATGGAAAGTGGCGGCTCCGAGCGGATATTCTTCGCCAATCGTGGTGGGCGACAAGCTCGTGCTCACGGCATTCGACAACGGAAAGCTGTACACAATTGCATACAGTTGCGCCGATGGCAAGGAGCTGTGGCGCGCCGCAGCACCGGCGAAGGAGATTGAGCCGTATCACAAAACCGAGGGTAGCCCGGCTTCGTCGACGCCGGCGACCGATGGCGAGCGCATCGTTTCGTACTTCGGCTCTTGTGGACTTTTTTGCTACGACACCACGGGCAAGGAATTATGGCGATATGAAATGCCCACCGTCGCCACGATGGGCGATTTCGGCACCGGCGTTTCGCCGATTATCGTCGATGGCGTCGTGGTACTGCTTCGCGATGAATCGAGAGACCCGCTCATCTTGGCCGTCGATCTCAAAACCGGTGAAAAGAAATGGCAACAAAAACGGCAATCGCGCTCCGGCTTCGGCACACCGATAGTCTTTAACGCGCCGGAAGGCAAGCAAATTGTTGCGCCAGGCTATGGGCAATTGATTGCCTACGATTTGAAGAGCGGCGAGCAAAAATGGTTTGTCGCCGGCATGCCATCCGCTTGTTGCACGTCGCCTGTCGCTGCCGAAGGAAACGTCATGTTTGCCGGCTGGTCGCCGGGCGATGCGGCCACGGAAGATCCGAACTACAAAATGCCGAAGTTCGACGATTTGCTGAAAATGATGGATAAGAACAACGACGGCGTCATTTCCAAAGAAGAGGCGGCTGAAACACCGTTCAAAGATTTCTTCGGCGGGCTCGATCTCAATAAAGATGGATTCTATACCCGCGACGAAGCCGACGCCGTCGAAAAGTTCATATCGGGTGCGAAGAATAGTGCATTCGCGGTAAAAGGCGGCGGCAGCGGCGATGTGACCAGCTCGCACGTGCTGTGGAAGAAAATCAAAGGATTGCCATATGTTTCCTCGGCAATCTGTTGCGACGGGCAGTACATCATGGTTAAAGATGGCGGCATCGTGACCGCGTACGACGCGAAGACCGGCGGCGAACTTTACGTGCAGAAACGTGTCCTTGCGCCAGGCACTTATTATGCGTCGCCCGTGGCGGCCGGCGGGAACATCTACTTCACGTCGCTGGCGGATGGCACGATTACGGTGCTGAAAGCCGGGACTGCATCGCCGGAAGTAGTTATGCAAAATCCGCCGCTCGGGGAACGCACCGCTGCCACGCCGGCGATTGCAGACGACATCATTTACGTGCGGACCGCCGGAAATTTGTACGCGTTTGAGCAAAAGTAAGCGCGGCGAGAGATCCGACGGATACACGGTTGGATTTCGTCCGGCGCAGTGCCTCACACGCGAAGCTGTGCGCATCAATCCCCATTCCCCATTGAATTCCGCCGTCTTAAAATGCCGCGAGCATTTAACCGCTCATTTGCAATTGTTTGAATAGCGCCGAAAGGAAAGTCGATGGCCAAGGCTGCCAAGAATGCGATTAGCCCCACCCGCGAGGAAGATTATCCCGAATGGTATCAGCAGGTCGTCCGCGCGGCGGAGCTGGCCGAAGTTTCGCCGGTGCGCGGCTGCATGGTCATCAAGCCCTGGGGCTATGCGATTTGGGAGAACATGCAGCGCAATCTGGACCAGATGTTCAAAGACACGGGCCATCAGAATGCGTACTTTCCGCTGTTCATTCCGCTGAGTTACTTGGAGAAGGAAGCGGCACACGTTGAGGGCTTCGCCAAAGAGTGCGCGGTGGTGACACACCATCGTCTGGAAGCAGGACCCAACGGCAAACTGATTCCAACCGCACCGCTGGACGAACCGCTCGTCGTGCGGCCGACGAGCGAAACCATCATTGGCGCGATGTACGCCAAGTGGGTGCAATCGTACCGCGATCTGCCGATTCTCATTAATCAATGGGCCAACGTTGTGCGCTGGGAAATGCGAACGCGGTTGTTTTTGCGGACGGCCGAATTTTTATGGCAAGAAGGGCACACGGCCCATGCCAACAAAGAAGAGGCCGTCGAAGAGACGCTGCGAATTCTCGATCTGTACGCCACGTTCGCGCAAGACTACATGGCCATGCCGGTCATCCGCGGCGAAAAAACCGCGGCCGAGCGCTTTCCCGGCGCCGTCGATACCTACGCCATTGAAGCGATGATGCAAGACCGTAAGGCGCTGCAATCGGGCACATCGCACTTCCTGGGTCAAAACTTCTCGAAGGCGCAGGAAATCAAATTCCTTTCCAGCGAAGGGCGCGAGGAATTCTGCTGGACCACTTCGTGGGGCGTTTCCACGCGGCTGGTCGGCGGCCTGGTGATGACGCACGGCGATGACGATGGCATCATCGTCCCGCCTCGCTTGGCGCCGGCACACGTCGTAATTCTGCCGATCTTCCGTAACGACGAAGAGAAAGCCGCGGTGATGGATTTCTGCCTCCACTTGGAAGGCGATTTGAAATCGCAAATCTACGCCGGCCAGGGTGTGCGCGTCCAAATGGACACGCGCGATTTGCGCGGCGGCGACAAAGTGTGGCAACACATCAAGCGCGGCGTGCCGATCCGTCTGGAGATTGGCCCGCGCGACGTGGCGGCCGATTCCGTGTTTATGGCCCGGCGCGATAAGCCTGGCGAAAAGGCCGGCGTTCCGCGCGGACAGTTTGTTTCAACCATCGGCCAGGTGCTGACGGAGATGCAGCTCAACCTGTTCGAGCGGGCGCTCGCCTATCGGGTTGCCAACACTCGCACCATCAACAGCGCGGATGAATTTAAAGCCTGGTTCACGCCGCAGAATGCCGACGCGCCGGAAATCCACGGCGGCTTCGCGCTTTCGCACGTGAGCGAAGGGCCGGAGGTCGAAAAGATTCTCGGCGATTTGAAAGTGACGGTCCGCTGCCTGCCGCTCAAAAGCACCGTGCCCGAGTGCGACGAACCCGGCAAATGCATCTTCACCGGCAAACCGGTGGAGCGCCGCGCGGTGCTGGCGAAGGCGTACTGAAAAGAATTTCAATCCGACCGTGTCGACGTTAGTAAGCATTAGCCCAACGTCGACAACTTGCCGCGTCTCCAAAGTTATTTCGCGGGCCCGATTTCCCGATTCCGCAAAGAACTGCGACAATACCGGCTCAAATTGCAATGGCTCAAAGTGCAGTGAAACTCCGGCCCGATCTGACCGCGTATTCTTCGAAGAAAGCGTGCCTCAACTGCTGGCAATCCAGAAATCGAATTTCGCAGTGAAATAACGGAAGCGCATTTTTCATACCTTACAGGCGTTTTTGCCAATTTCGCGCTGAGTAATTTCACAGTTACTTCACTCTCTGCTTTTGTGACCCCAACTCGATCGAGAATTCTCGATCGAGTTGAATCGGTTTTTTCGCACCCACGGCGGACAGGGCCTGGGGTGTCTAGCTGTCCGCGTTTCTTCCGCCCCCGCGAGCGCAACAGCACTACGCACCCCAGACCCGCATGCGCCTGGGACTAAAACTAAATCAAATTGCCAAAGACCGAGTCACGGAGCCCATACTCTCCGACACCAGCATTGTAGTGTACAGTCGTATCAAAGTCAACAGGCTTTTTGGGCCAGGCAAAAAATTATTTTGCGGCCCGGTGGTACATTCCAAGCGTCCCAAGAAATACGGGTGACCGTCCCCGCATTTTTAAAAAAGCGCTGGATGTCCGCCGCGCAAGACGAGATGAGGCTTGGCGACATGCTGGAATCAAAAACTTGCTTGACTGGTCGAATCCTGTCGCAGTGCGGTGCATGTGTCGGTTCCATCTCCCTTTTCGCGTTCTAGCCTCGCGCAGTCTTCCAGCGACTTGCGCAGCCCACCGCTATCGTCCTGGTCACTTACTGGTATGCCCGCGGGAAACAGACTATTGCCTTGTCGATCGAACGTGAACAGTCTAAAGCAATGGTGGCAGCCGATGTTGATGAAACGTTCAAAACCAGTCGCATCCGGCTCGTGCACGATCGTTATCACCGGCGAGATCCACCATTTCCGATTGTGGCCATAAAGAATCCAAAACGCAAACGGCCCAAATGTCTGACCGCAATTCGGACAGGCGCGCGCCAGAAACTCTGCGGCAGTGCGGTCGATCTCTGCTTTCCGCCGGCGATAAATCTGACTTGCAATCAGACGAAACGCTTGCAACGCAACAAACGCCGCGAGAACTGCGAGGAAGACAATGTCTGATGTTCCCATGACACGCTTCCGTTTTTCAAATCCGCAAACCGAAAGGCGTCACTCAACCGTCCACAAAATCACCGAATATTTGTCTTTCACAAAAATCCGGTTGCCGGAGAGGATTGGGTAGGCGTACGCATCGCTGTCGGCGACCTTGTAGCTGGCGATTTGCTTGAACTCTTTATCGTTTGGCTCGAACACCACGAGCTGGCCGCTGGGGATCTGGGCCACGAGCACGGTGCCGGCATCGACCACGGAGCCGTAACCGCCGCCGCCCATTCCGCCGCGCATGCCACCTTTCATGCCCTTGCCCCCTTTCATGCCAGGACCACCAAAGCCGCCGGGACCTTTTTTGTCGTCGGCTTTCTGATCTTTTTGATCAGCCGTCTTTTGATCTCCACTTTTTTGATCGGCAGCAACTTCTGATTTTTTTTCGCCCGAGTCGTCGGCTTTCTTTTCGCCCGGCGGCGCAGCCGGTGGTGCAGCGGCGGCGGCTTGCTGACCGAGTGGGGCCGACCACTGGCTTTCCCCGGTATCGGCGTTCACGCAAAACAGCGCATTCAGGCCGGAGATGCCGTAGAGCGAGCCGTCGCGCAATAGCGGCGTATTGAACATCAGCGAGTTGTCTTCGTTCTTCCAGCCCCCTTCTTCTTTCTTGGCTAGCTCGTCGCCGTGCTTTTCAAAACTGACTGCTGTCATGCCGCGCGTCGGCCCGGCGTAAATAACGGTTTGACCTTTAACAATTGGCGATGTGGCGTTGTAACGCCCCTGCGTGTAGGAAGTTTGCCAGAGCGGGTTGCCATCCAATCCGATCGCGACCAGTTTATTGGCCGTCACCGCGACAATGGCCTTTGCGCCATCGATATCCAAGAGCGATGGCGAGGCGTAAGCCGGACCATCGCCGGTCCACTTCCATTTTTCTTCGCCGGTCGTCAGATCATACGCGGCAATTCCGCCCTGGCGGCTGCTGCCAAACTGCGCGATGCACAATTGATCGACCACCAGCGGCGAACTGGAAGTGAAGAATTGCGGCCAGGCGAGATTATCGTCTTTGCGCCACAGCTTTTCGCCGGTCGTTGCGTTGTGGCAGGAAAGTACGCCGCGCACGCCCAGCGTAATTACTTTGCCGTCGGCCACCGTGGGTGAAGCGCGCGGACCTTGGAAGCCAGCTGCGTTGCCAACTACCGGATCGGTCGGGTACTTATCGCTCCAAATTTCGCTGCCGGTGGCGGCATCCATACAGCGGATAATTTCATTGCCCTCTTGCCGCGCGAACACGTAGAGTTTGTCGCCCACGAGCGCCGGGGTGGCCACGCCATCGCCGACGGAAATCTTCCACTTCTGCGAAAGCTCCTTGGGCCAGCTCGCCGGGGCTTTGAAGCCCGTCACCTTGGCATCTC
Organism: Pirellulales bacterium; assembly: GCA_963773875.1. GTDB lineage: Bacteria > Planctomycetota > Planctomycetia > Pirellulales > JADZDJ01 > CAVTYH01. The sequence goes on along the minus strand of CAVZCV010000018.1, from coordinate 174,714 downwards.
GGTTCGGTCCCCGCCACTGCGGCCAGTTCTGAGCCTGGGCGAAGTTTACCAAGCAGCCGACAAGACCAAGTACGAGCGGCAACGAACGCTTCATGGGTCGTCCTTTCATCCGAAATATGGACGCAATGGGGATTGATGAGAAACAATAGTCCGACGATGCCCTCGATTGGCCGCGAATCCCCCGCAGAATCCGTGCGCGGCTCAAGTCTGCCAGTTAAACCCCGGCGGCGGACAGCAGTATCGTACACCCTGGTAGTACAGAAAGGCTACCATTTTCCCGAGGTTGCCCAACGGGCTGCGTGACAACCCAAAATCGACTGCACTATAATGGTCTTTGAGGCAGAAAGTGGGACCTTTGAAGTGGAACATGGGGAGGCAATTCAATGCGTAGGCCAATGAAAACCAGTCTGCTCCGGCTGGCAATAATCGGAGTGTTGAGCGCCGCGGCGGCTCAAGCTGCGGTGGCCGCCGGTACCGCAAGCCAGGTGCAAGAACTTTTCGAGACGGCCTGGAAACCATCGTCGGAAGGCTTTGCGACGGCCCATCAGTTATTCGATCAAGCCAAAGCGGCGGCGCCTACCGACATGCGCGTGCCACTGGCAATGTCGCTGATCTCGGTGCGCAACTACAAAAACGACGAGGCCGCGAAGTACGACGATCAAGCCTTGGCGACCTCTTCGGCCAGCAGCAAGACGGCGAAAAAGCTGGACCCAATCGATCTGGCGGCGCGGCGACTGAAAATCTATTTGCAAGTGCTGCGAAAAGATCATGCGGGCGCCCAGGCGAGCATGCACGAGTTGGCTGGCATTATCGGCACGGACGATTCCATTGCCCCCAGCGAAGGAGCACGCAAAACCGCCGAGTGGCTGGGCGGCGTTGTCGGTTTCTATGCCGGGCCGATGTCGGGCACATCGTCGTCGCCAAATGCGCGAGCGCTACAAGACGACCTGGGTAAGCAAATGAAAGGCGTGTTGGCCAACACGATGGCCGAAGGCAAGGCGGCGTCGCTTAAACAATTCGAGCAGCTACAAGCACAGCAAGCGAAAGCGCGCGACGATATCAAGAACAAATTGGCTAGCAAGCGTGCTGATGATTTGAAGAAAGCCCAGACCGCGCAATCGGCCGTGGCGGAAAAGCTCAGCAAGATCAATGCAACCAAAGACAATCCAGATGCGAAGTCGAAGAAGAACGAAGCTGCCGAAAAGCAAGTCCAGAATCTGCAAATGCAGCAAAACCGTTTGCAGCAGCAGCTGGCAATGGAAATGCAAAAGCCGCGGCGCAACGATCAAGCGATCCTGAGACTCAACGCGGAACTCACGTTATTAGGGCAGCGAATCCAACAGGCTCAAAACGGTCCTGGTGAAAATGAGGCTCAGCGCGAGGCGGCACAGAAGGCTGCCGCTGAAGCGGAAAAGAAAAAGCTGGAAAGTCAGTCGGCGACGCTCGAGGCAAAAACGAAACAGCTCTCCAGCGGGAGCGACGACGTGATTTCAACTCCCGTGGACGCCAAACTGGTGTTCTTGGGCAATTATGCTCCCATTGATTGGGAAAAAGAAAAGCAGCGGATTTTAGATTCGTATCCCGCGAAGTAACCGGTTACGACTTCACAACCGTCGCCCCTTCGAGCAATCCCTTGGGATCGGCAAAGCCTACGCCGGGGCCTGTGGGTATGTTGATCTTGCTGTCGGTCGTGCGCAGCGGCGGATCGAACCATTTGCCGTACGTTTCCACGCCCTGCTTGTATTCCTGCCAGGGGCTGATGTTTTGCACGCAGCCGGAATAGTGCAGCGAATAGACAAAGCCAAAGCCGCCGGAAAGATGCAGCATAATGGGCAACTCGCACACTGCTGCCATGCGCGCCACGCGGATGGAGCGAATCAGTCCGCCGTAATAATACAGGTCGGGCTGCACGACATCGGCGACATGATCGCGAATCATCGCTTGAAAGCGCCAGTGGCTTGATTCTTGTTCGCCGATCGCGGTTGGAATCGTTAGCGTGTCGGTGACTTTCTTCGTTGCGGCGAAATCGTCGAATGGGCACGGTTCTTCGAACTGCAGTGCGCCGATATCTTCCAGCATCCGACCGACTTCAATGGCGTGCGGCGGATCGTACGAACTGTTGGCGTCGGCCATGATCACGAGCGAATCGCCAAACGATTTGCGCGTGAGTGGAATCAACTTGTCGGTGCGGCCGGGCATGGCGTCGGCATTGCGACTCATTCGTCCGCCGACGCGGAATTTGATAGCCTTGGCGCCGGTTTTGCCGATCAGACTTTTGAGATAGTCAATCTCTTGATCGGGCGTGGTATCGCGCCGACCGCTGGCCACATAGAACTGCATGTCGTTACGCACGACTCCGCCCAGCAGTTCGCCCATCGGCTTTTTGGCGATGCGGCCCAGCATGTCGAGAATCGCGAACTCGACCATGGCAATTGGGCACCACAGTGCGAGGCCTTGGAATTTGTAGTTGTCTTTTTCGCGATACACACCAAACAGGTGCTCTTCCAGCTCGCGCATCTTTGCCGATGAAGTACGGAATGATGAGCTGATTGAGGATCGGCTCGAGCACGCTGATGCGCCCGTTGTCAACGGAAATGCCTTCCGCGCCGTCTTTGGATCGCACGCGAAGGAAGTATTCGCGCCCTTTTTTCAACAGTTCGATCGATTGGATGATGATCGGCTCTTTAAACGCTTTGACATCGAGCACCACTTGGCTGCCGGCTTTGTCGAGAGCTTCATCGCTCGCAGTTGTCTCGGCGGCGAAACTTGTTTGCACGGCGCCAAGTGCCGTGGCCCCTGCGGCGAGGCCCAAGAATTTTCGGCGATTGGGTTTCATGCTTTGCGTTCCTGAAGTTGCTGGTCGCACTCTGAGTGAAAGTCTTCCCGACCGGATACGATCGGTCTGTATATCAGCATCCAAATTGTCGCAGCACAATATCGAACACTTGGGTATCTCGCAGCAATTGCCCCCCGAGCACACCGCCGGCAGAACTCAAAATAACGCCACGCTGATTTTCATTTTCCACCGGCGCACCGTGCGAACCTTTCACCAGGCTGGCGTTCAGCGGAATGCCGCGCGTTTGCGGATCGAAGAACAGCTCGACCGGATCATAGCCCGGCTTGCGGTGAATATCCACCGTGCGGGCAAACCCCGGGGCCTTGGCGTCGTCGAGCCACCAATAGTACGCCTGCCAGCTGTTGGGTGTGGAGATGAGAACGATGTCGCCGGATCGCTCGTGGTCGAGGTGATACCGGTGCAACTGCTCACCGACCAACACTTCGGCGACGCCCACACGATCGGTAAACAGCTGCCGCACTTGTTCAATAGCCGGCGCATCGCCAGGCTGCACAAAGATATGCGAAAACTGATGATCGACCATTGCCCAAGCGCGGCTGGCGGCGAAATCCAATTGCTCGCCGTCGGCTTCGTCGCGCACTTTGAGCAGACCGACTTCATGCAGAATGCGGTTCGGATGTAGCACGTGATCGACCGGCACAATGGCGTATTCGCTGGCTGCAATCCAGATTAAATCTGCCGGATAGATTTCGTTCAACGCACCGGCAAGTTTGCCGATCTGCTCATCAAGTTCGACGATCGATCGCTGCGCTTCCGCGCTGTCTGGACCGTTTTTCTGCGCCGCGTAATCCAAATGCGGCAGATAGATGTAAAAGAAATCCGGTCGATGCTCACGGGCGCAAATGATCGCGGAATCGACAATCCAGGCGGTGCTTTGGATGTTCGCCAGCGGGCCCCAAAAATGCTTGAGTGGAAAATCGCCGAGATTGTCGCGCAGCTCGCCGTACATTTCCGTGGGCCGCGTGTAGCACCAGAGTGATTCGCTGCCATCCGGATTGTGAATGGGCGCCGGTGTGCAAATGAAATCGGCATTTGCGCCTTTGCTGTGCAATGGAAACCAAACGGCGGTTTTCACTTCGTCGCTATGCTGGCCAAGGATATCCCAAATTTGCGGCGAGAGGATGCAATCGTTCCACGCAGTCCACATCTCCACGTGCTGCTTGTCGCGCCAATGAAAACCGTTGGCCACAACTCCGTGTTGTGACGGCAACTTGCCGGTCGTCATGTTGGCCTGCACGGGGCAGGTAACGCAAGGAAAACTCGGCACGAGCGCCGCGTGCTCGCCGTGCTGTGTGAGTGCGCGAAGTTTCGGCATCGATGCGAGATCGCGCTGCGCAGCCCGGGGATGGATAAAAGAATGAGCGGCATGCAAATGCCTAATCCAAATCAAGAAAGAATGATGAGTTTATCAAGTCGAATAAATCCACGCGCCCAGCGCAATCGTCGGTAGGATCAAAGACATAATCGCGATCGATGGTCCCGGCCCGCGAAGTGCAAATACGGTAACAGCATCGAGTACGATAATCGAAAGAATTCCCGACTTCACCGCCGCTTGCACGCGGACCGGCTGTGGATCGAGAATTGCCTGCAAAAAGCGCGAGCCGATGACCAGCGCGAGCAAAATCCAAACCAGCGTCCAACTGCCGGGTTCGAATTGCAACGTGGCGAACAGTTTCTCGGGCAGCACGAGTCGGGGCCAATACCACAGAAAGACCAAGCCCGCTAATGCCGCCAGCGTTCCGCCGATGAGCTGAATGCGCTTGCTGATTGCCGCCTCGCGCCTGGCAAACCACGTGACACCGATGATGTAAATTCCCAGGCCGGCAGCAACCGTCAGATTCGCGGCCGTCCACGGCTCGGCAATTGCACTCATGCCTAATAGCACATTGAAGAAGCGACAGCCGCCCATGGCAATCGGCCCGAGAAAAGTCCGCTTAAGAGCGCGGTCGTACAGCAATATCAGGACAGCCAGCGCGATCGCGATCATGCCGGGCCGCGCGGTCAAGAACATCTCGCCGGCTTGGCCGTCATGCTGGAGGAACACAACGCACCAGCCCAGCAATACACCGAGGGCCAGCAGAGTCATACCGACGCATTCAGCATATCCTTCGGCAATGCGACCAGACGGCAACGGACGCTGTGGCCGCTCGCGCCGATCTTGTTCGATGTCGAAAACATCGTTCAGCACCATGCCGGCGATGTAAAGGCAAGTTGAAGATCCCAGCAACAGCAAAAACACGCCGATTGGCGACAGCGCTGCATGAGTCAGCCAAAACCCCATCAGTACATCGGCCATGGCTGTGAACACGTTCGGCAGCCGCACGAGTTGCAGCCAGGCTAGAAGGCGCGAGGATGATCGACTTTCAGCAGTCAAAGTGAATTCCCGACGAAAAATTTACCGCAGAGATGCGGAGGCAATCGAATTCTTAATAAGGAAACCAGGAATTCAGGAAAGGGCAGCGATTACACTGGTCTTGTATCCTCCCGGTTTCCTGGCTTCCTTATAAAACTCCTGCTCTGCGTCTCTGCAGTTCATTTCAAGAGATTGATACGCCGGCTTCCGTTGCAACTTTTATCAGATGCTCTCGCGCCTTGCGCGCGGCGGCGTCTGGGTTTTCAATATACGGATACAGCTCCACCGTCAGCCAACCGCCGTAGCCGGTTTTTTGAATTTGCAGCAGCGTGGAAGTGAAATCGATCGCCCCTTGGCCTGGAATCAGATGCCGGTGGACGCGAGTGTCGGCAATATCTTCAAAGTGATAATGCTCTGTGTGCGGCGCCATCTGCTCGATCCAATGCTCCGGATCGTCGCCCACACAGTAGGCGTGGCCGATATCGAAATTCAATTTCACCCATGGCGATTTCACGCGGTGGATAAACTGTAGATATTGCCCGAACGTTTCGATAAGCAGCTCTGGTTCAGGCTCGATCAGCAATCTTACTTGCAGCTTTTCCGCAAGCTCCACGCACGGCATGATTTCGTCGTAAAAAATATGCGCGCCTTCTTCCCAAGATTGCTCCGGCGTAAGCTTTCCGCCGGGTTCAGTTGTGATGTGCGGGGCGCCCAATTCATGGGCGAGCTGCAACGCTCGCTTTGTGTGTTCTCGGCGGATGGCCCGATAGTGCCGGTTCGGATCGGTCCAGCCGGGATGCCAATACGGCTGCCGCGGATCGGCCACGGCATTCATCATAAACGCATTGATATTCGAGATGGTGAGGCCGTGCTTCTCGAGCGCTTGCCGAATCGCCCGTTTTCGTTCCGGCAACAGTCCAGCGGGCCAGGCGTGCGGAACATCAGCCAATAGTTCGATGCCTTTATAGCCAAGGTCCGCGATCCGCGCGATCGTGTCCTCGATCGAGAAATTCATGTAGGCGTTGGAACTGAACGCGAGTTTCATGCAGCGATTTCCAGAAAACGATCGCCCTTTGGAACACAAGCCCAGGGGTTCTGGCCCCTGGGCTTGTCAGTGATTTCGTCGATCGTAAACAATTTGCAAGCCGATTACAAACCGCGCTCAACTAAATAATCGGCCTTGCGGCTCAGCGGTATCTGTCGGTGGGCTGATGCCCAAATGGCCATAGCCACGGGAAGTGAGTCTGCGTCCACGCGGCGTGCGAATTACAAGTTCGCTGCGCAAAAGAAATGGCTCGACTTCATCGCTCAGTGTATCGGTTGCCGTATTCATGGTATGGGCTACCGCTTCGACTCCCACCGGGCCCCCGTGGAATACGCGAGCGATCGTTTCCAAATACTTGCGGTCTTGGCCGTCCAGGCCGAGCAAATCGATGCCTTGCATTTGCAGCGCCGCGCGAGAAATTTCCAGAGTGATTTCGCCGTTGGCTCGGCTCGTGGCGTAATCGCGCACCCAGCGTAAGCGGTTGTTCGCCAAGCGCGGAGTTCCACGGCTGCGGCGGGCAATTTCATCGGCGCTTGCGGCATCGATTTTTACCCGCAACTTTGCGGAACTTCGTCGAACGATCTCGCTTAATTCCTCATCCGTGTAAAAATCCAAGTGCTCGCGCATTTGAAAACGATCGCGCAGCGGGGCGGAAATCAATCCGGTCCGCGTCGTGGCGCCAATCAGCGTGAACGGCCGCAGCGGCATGTTGATGGTCCGCGCGTTCATGCCTTCGCCCAGCGTGATATCGATACGGAAATCTTCCATCGCCGGATATAAAAACTCCTCGACCGCCTTTGGAAGCCGATGAATTTCGTCGATGAACAGGATCGAGCCTTCTTCGGCGTTGGAAAGATACGGCACCAGATCTTTCGGCGCCATTAAAGCGGCCCCGCTGGCAATTTGCATGGATGCGCCAATTTCGCGCGGAATGCATGTCGCAAACGTCGTTTTGCCCAAGCCCGGTGGACCATCGAACAGAATGTGCCCCAGCGTTTCCTTTCGCTTGCGGGCGGCATCGAGCGCAATTTCCAATCGTTCCGCCACTTCGCGCTGGCCAACCATGTCGCGCATCCGTTGTGGTCGCAGCAGACGGTCGTCCTCATCCAACTCCGGGATGGGAGCAACGGCAGTGGCTTGAACAATCGGTTCACGCATGATCGACAACAACAAGGGCACACTGTACGGCTGTTGAGAGCACGGCTCAATATACCGCATCCTGGAATTCAGATGAAGGCGATTCGACCGGGCGGTCCCTAGCCCACGAATTCGGGACTGCGAAAATCGGGCTGCGAACGAGCGCGTGTGCGGAGATACGGTTGCTTTTACAGCTTTCTTTGAGTTTGAAAATCGCCTGAGTTGAAGCGGCCAGTCCTAATCCGCCGAGCGGTCGTAGCCGCTTGCAACTTGAATCGATGTGCGGAGGTAAGTACAAAGTTCTTGGGGGATTTTTCTTGGAGGTCAAATTTATGCTGAAGTCCGTTCGATTCGTAATCCCCTCGCTCGCCTTCCTCAGTTTGATCGCGTGCCGCGTCGATGCTCAGTCGGGCGGAGAGCGATCGGAGGCGACGATTACGCTGCACGTCGATCAGGCCAAGACGCGTATTGCGCCGGAAATTTACGGTCAGTTTGCCGAACACTTGGGGCATTGCATCTACGGCGGCATTTGGGTTGGCGAAGACTCAAAAATTTCCAACACACGCGGCATTCGCAATGATGTGGTCGCGGCGCTCAAAGACCTCAAAGTGCCGGTACTGCGCTGGCCAGGCGGATGTTTTGCTGATGAATATCACTGGAAGGACGGCATCGGCCCGCGCGACAAGCGCCCAGAATGATCAACACTCACTGGGGCGGCGTGGTGGAAGATAATTCGTTCGGCACGCACGAGTTCATGGATTTGTGCGAACAGATCGGCGCTCAGCCTTATGTTTGCGGCAACGTCGGCTCCGGCGCGGTCTCGGAGATGATGGAATGGGTCGAATACATGACTTCCGATGCCTACAGCCCGATGGCGAATCTGCGGCGTCAGAATGGGCGCGACAAACCATGGAAGGTCAAATACTTTGGCGTCGGCAACGAGTCCTGGGGCTGCGGCGGCAATATGACGCCCGAGTTCTACAGCGATCAATACCGCCGTTACAACACGTTTGTGAAAGACTACGCCGGCAACAAGCTGTATCGCATCGCCTGCGGGCCCAACAGTTTCGATTACAACTGGATGGAAGTGCTGATGAAAAACGTCGGCCGCCGCATGCAGGGCATCTCACTGCACTATTACACGTTGCCCACCGGCAACTGGCAGCGCAAAGGTTCGGCGACCGATTTCGGCGAGCAAAGCTACCACGCCACGCTAGTGAACGCGTTCAAGATGGAAGAGCTGCTCGACAAACAAATCGCGATCATGGACAAAGCCGATCGCGAAAAACGCATTGGCCTGGTGGTCGACGAATGGGGCAACTGGTACGACGTGGAGCCCGGCACGAACCCCGGCTTTCTCTATCAGCAGAATACGCTGCGCGATGCGCTCACGGCGGCCGTGAATCTCGATCTGTTTCAGGCCCGCGCCGATCGAATATCGATGGCCAACATCGCGCAGATGATTAACGTCTTGCAATCGATGATTCTTACCGACGGCGACAAGATGGTGCTTACCCCAACGTATCACGTGTTTGAAATGTATAAGGTTCACCAAGGCCAGCGAATGGTTCCGCTGGAAGTGAAAGCCGCCAACTACGAAGTGGCCGGCAAATCGGTTCCTGCGGTCCACGCCACGGCTTCGCGCGATGCTGAGGAGAACATCAACCTGTCGCTAGTGAATCTCGACATCAATCGGCCGGTTCGCATTACGGCGAAAATCCCCGCAGGCCGCAAGATTGCCAACGCCCGCGTACTGACAGCGACGGCGCTCAATGCCCACAACACATTCGATCAGCCCAACGTAGTAAAGCCGGCGAAATTCGATGGCGCCAAGATCGATGGCGACACGCTCACCGCTGATTTGCCAACGAAATCGGTCGTGGTGATCGAGCTACGCCAGTAAAAAACTCTGGCGGGAGCCCAACTTTCATTTTTGATCAAGTTGCGCTGCGTACTGCTTTGCGAGCGAGGAAAGTTTCGCGCACACATCGGCGTACTGCGGATCGTCGGCCAGATTTTTGAGCTCCTGCGGATCAGCGTTCTCGTCGAACAACATAGCGCCGCCTCGGCCGCCAACGAATTCGGCGAACCGCCATTTATCGGTGCGAACGGCCACGCCTTGAATCGTTCGGCCATCTTCACTCCAGATGGTGTAGGCTGGATGGTCCCAATCCGCTTTCGGATCGTTCAATAGCGACACGATGCTTCGACCTTCCAATCCCGCGGGCTTCGGCAGTCCGCACAATTCGCACAGCGTGGGATATAAATCGACACATTCAATCACGCGCTCGCACGGCTGGCCGTTGCCGTTTGCGCCCGGTACATCGATGACGAGCGGCACGCGATCACCTTGTTCAAACAGCGAACCCGCTTTGGACCACTTGCCGCGCTCGCCGAGTTGATAACCGTGATCGCCCCAAAAAATAACGATTGTGCTTTCGCGCAGCCCCAGCTTATCGAGCTCCCCAAGCACGCGCCCCACGTTGTCGTCGACAAACGAGGTCGAAGCCAGATACGCTCGAATCATCTGCCGGGCTTCCTCCGGCGTGGCGTCGCGACCGATGAACAAATCTGCATTGCGCGGTCGGATGGAAAGCTTAGGAAATCCTTCCGGCACCGTTGGGCGGGCCGCGAAATTCGGGGGCAGCGGAATTTTGTCGACATCGTACAAATCGTAATACTTTTGCGGCGCGGTCGGCGGGCTGTGCGGCTTTACGAATCCGCAACCAATGAAAAACGGCTGGCCTTTCTCTTTGGCCTCGCGCAGGTAATCGATGGCGTGCGACGCGGTGCGCGAATCATCGTGCATTCGGCCATCGCCGGGCAATACGATATAGCGATCCGATAGTTGGGCTCGTGTCGGCGTTCCCGTTGGCGGCCGATTCTTGCCTTTCGCACCGGCTTTCTTTAAATCGCTGGCCTGCTTGGCGTCGTCCGCTTTGGCAGCGTTGCTTTTCTTGGAGTTGTCGAGCGGGACGGCTTCGTCTGGATCTTCCGATGGCAGCCGGCCGCCTCTTTGCGCCTCTGGGTTATCTCCGCCGCCAAATACGCGCGGTTCACCACCCTCGGTCCACGCTTCGGTATCGTCGATGCCGCCGTGGAAAATTTTCCCGGTGCGCATTGTGCTGTAGCCGTGCTGCTTGAAATACTTCGGCAGACTGACAAAGTCGGGATGCAGATCGCCGAACCAGGTCCGATTGCCCAGCACGCCCGTCGTTACCGGATAGCGACCCGTCAAAAGCGACGACCGCGACGGGTTGCAGAGTGGATACTGGCAGTACGCCCGATCGAAGAGCATACCTTTCGCCGCGAGGGCATCGAGATTCGGCGTCTTCGCGAGCCCGCCATAGCAGCCGATCTCGGTGCGTAGATCATCCGAAATGATGAACAGCACATTGAGCGGTTTTTTGGCCACCGGCTTTGGGGCCGGCTCCTCCGCTACGGCCAATCCAAGCGTCATGCAGAGAATCAAGGCAAAGGCACACGCAATTCGAAACGCTCGACGGTTCATGCATAGCCTCGCAGAAAGATCGCAAAGATCGCGCTGATCGTACCAGCCTTGCTGCCCGTCAGCAAACTTTTACTGTCGCTGAAGTTCCCCATCCAAATAGTAGCTCGCATCGCGCAAAAAAAAGACCCGCGGGTCTGGCAAGGCCCACGGGTCTCTATCAAAGCAATTTGTAGTTTGTTTTGGCTCCCCGGCAAGCCGAGGGCGGTTAAGCGTTCTTGAGTGAACAACTTAACAGCATGTCCAAAACCGACTTCTAGTCAGCACAAGGATCGCTCCACAGTTTTTAATGATCATTGTGAATCGTGAGAGACACAAGATCTGATAAAATCCTTAGAAAGGAGGTGATCCAGCCGCAGGTTCCCCTACGGCTACCTTGTTACGACTTAGTCCCAATCGCGGAGTTTATCTTAGGCGCTTAGGTCCTTACGGTTCCATCGGCGACTTCGGATACCCCCCACTTTCGTGGCTTGACGGGCGGTGTGTACAAGGCTCAGGAACACATTCACCGCGGCATTCTGATCCGCGATTACTAGCGATTCCGGCTTCATGCAGGCGGGTTGCAGCCTGCAATCCGAACTGGGGCACGTTTTTTGGGATTTGCTTGGTCTCGCGACTTTGCGTCCCTTTATGCGTACCATTGTAGGACGTGTGCAGCCCTAGTCATAAAGGCCATGAGGACTTGACGTCATCCCCACCTTCCTCCGGTTTAACACCGGCAGTCTCTCCAGAGTCCCCGGCATGACCCGCTGGCAACTGGAGACAAGGGTTTCGCTCGTTAAGCGACTTAACGCGACATCTCACGACACGAGCTGACGACAGCCATGCAGCACCTGTGCATGTTCCACCCGAAGGCGTGGCTCCTGTTTCCAGGAGTTAATCCATGCATGTCAAGACTAGGATAAGGTTCTTCGCGTAGCCTCGAATTAAGCCACATCCTCCACCGCTTGTGTGAGCCCCCGTCAATTTCTTTGAGTTTCAGCCTTGCGACCATACTCCCCAGGCGGAGCACTTAACACTTTCGCTACGACTAAAAGGCTATGGAGGACCCTTTAATCAAGTGCTCAGAGTTTACGGCTAGGACTACCGGGGTATCTAATCCCGTTCGCTCCCCTAGCTTTCGTGCCTCAGCGTCAGAAAAGACCCAGTACGCCGCTTACGCCACCGGTGTTCCTTAGGATATCAACGCATTTCACCGCTCCACCCTAAGTTCCGCGTACCCCTATCTTCCTCTAGCACAGCAGTTTCGGGCGCAGTTCCTCAGTTGAGCTGAGGGATTTCACACCCGACTTGCTGCACCGCCTACGCACCCTTTAAGCCCAGTAATTCCGAATAACGTTAGCAAGGTTCGTCTTACCGCGGCTGCTGGCACGAACTTAGCCCTTGCTTCTTCTGCGGATAGGTCAATCACGAGAGAGTACCCTCGTAAATTTCCTCCCCACCGAAAGCGGTTTACAACCCGAAAGCCTTCATCCCGCACGCGGCGTCGCTCGGTCAGACTTGCGTCCATTGCCGAAGATCCTCGACTGCAGCCACCCGTAGGTGTCTGGGCAGTGTCTCAGTCCCAATGACGCGGGTCGTGCTCTCACACCCGCTACCCATCATTGCCTTGGTGGGCCATTACCCCGCCAACAAGCTAATAGGACGCAGACCGCTCCCCCGGTGGAATCACACCTTTGGTCCGGAGACATCATCTGGTATTACCCCGTCTTTCGACGGACTATCCCAGGCCGGAGGGTACGTATCTACGTATTACTGTCCCTTTCGCCACTAGCGTATTGCTACGCCCGTTCGACTTGCATGCCTAATCCACGCCGCCAACGTTCATTCTGAGCCAGAATCAAACCCTTCAATTTTTTACGCTTACCAGAGCCGCCGACCGCAATCATTGCTGATCGAAGCCGACGACACCGGGTTAGTAGCCAATTAAAAAAGTTTGAACTTTTTGTTGGATGGCAACCGCCGCTGCAGATTTGCCCGAAAGCAAACTACACCGCCGGCCGCCGGTCACAATCTCTTGTGCTGGCTTACTCAAAAGAAGTCAACTACAAAATTGTCAAAGATCGATTACCGAAACGGCAGAAGCCGAATCGGCCCTCTTCGTAGGTGAGGCTTCTCAGCCAAACCTGCTTAAACGGGCCAATCTAGAAAGACTGACCGACGCGCCGAGGGAATAAAAAACCCGAATCGACCGACCCGCCGTTACAGCGAGACGCTCGCTCCAGGTTCAGGGATTCTAATGAATCCATTTGAACTGTCAATGGCCCATGTTTGGAATTCGTTTTGAATTCCCAGCTGGCCAGACACAACCAGTACTACGCGGACCCTGCCAATCGGTTCACATCGATTTTCTCCAAATTTCGCGATTTTTCCCCACGGAAATTTTGCCCAGCTTCCCTAACCAGACGGCTGACCACCGTCTGCTGCTTACCACCTGCGTTCTTTCACTCTGCCCTTTCCAAAAACCTCGAGAATTCCAGCTCCGCGCAAAACCGCGTGAAACCCCGGCCGGTTCTTCGCGCCAGCTTCGAGGAATTCGCCTCGCAACTTGCCTCAATCCCGAGCATCGCGTTTCGGAGTGAAATTACTGCAGCGCGCTTTTGGGACTGACATGGCGTTTTTGCGAATTTTGCGGCGAGTTATTTCACAGTTATTTCACTCTCCGCTCTTGGGTCCCCAACTCGATCGAGATTTCTCGATCGAGTTGAATAGGTTTTTTCACGACTTTTGTCGCGAGTGCCTGTGTGTCTGGGTGACTGGGTGACTAAGCCGCCGCTCGGATAGATTTTTCAGGGCACCTGTCCTGTCTACGCGCAGACCACGACAACCCAGGCCCTCAGGCACCTAGATCCTTTTGTATTTGCTCAAATTGCCAAAGAACGTCAGTCTCCCAACGAGCCGGGAAACCAGGAGCCTAATAGCTCCAATACGTATACTATGTGTACATATGCTTTAGAGTCAAGGGCCTTTTCGGGCCAGTCAAAAGATTTTTTTACCGCAGAAACGCGGAGGCACGGAGCCGGCAGGCTCAGGGAAAACTCACTGAGCCGCATCCCGTAAGGTAGCGGTGGAATACGCGCACCAGGCAAGCGCCGATGGACCGCTGATTCGATCCAAGCCGCGCCCGTCAAAAGCGGCGCCTCTCCTGTGGCAAGGCCTCCCTCCGCTGTGGCCAGGTCTCCCGACCTCGCCACGCGCCTGGCCGCAGGTCTCAGAACTTGCTTGCGGCCTGGAGACCTTCGGTCACGCTGCGTGCGGGGTCGGGAGACCCGCGCACAGCGCGGGGTTCGCTAGTCTATTCGTCAGCAGCTTCTTCATATTCTTCAAGGACCGAATCCGAAACGTGGCTCAAGTGCTTGAGCGACATAATGTCTTTGAGATCTTCATATGCGATGAATGTGCACCGCTTTGCGAGCGGCTGGTTCTCGAGTAAAGAGAATACCGGACGACGAATTTCGTTTAATACCTTATCGCGTCTCTCTGCCGGCGCCACGATGTGCAGCGCGATATTCATATTCGGCTGAAGCGCGAGCAAATCAGCCATTCGAAGCAGGCCGGAATAAATTGCGGTAGTGTGTTCGATCTCAAATGCGCCTGAATCGCACAGTCCTTTGAGCCACAGCACGTCGATTTGCTCAATAGTTTCGAGCGTTGTGTCGTCGTAATTTAAAGGGAGGATATCGAGCAACGTTCCATCCGCGGGCTGCCAGCTTTGCAGCACTGCCGCTCGATCATTTCGCGGCAACCAAACTCGAAATCCCATCATCTCACCGAGGCGAGCAACGTCGGCTTGGTTTTTGATGGAGTCGCGGGACGCTTTCGTGGGAGTAAGTGCTGTTGCGGGCTCATCCTTCGGCACAGTCACACCAATAATTCCGTCGCTACGTTTGACGTGTTTAGGTCGAAGGTCTTCGATTTCGCCGGAGCCGAGCGGGAAAATCTTTGGATCTCTCGCTTGCTTAGCAAGCAATCCCTCCAGAAACTTTCCGTCGACGTCCTCCATATGCTGTAAACTACGTCGAAGTGGCCCAAGCCAATAACCGTCTCGGTTGCCTCGCGTAAAAGTTAGTGCATCGAACACTTCAGGTTCGCGAATTGGGATCGCCTGTTCGAGCGGCAGCACAGTCAAGGCCTTAACACGCAAACGAGCAACGAACGGATCGTCTTTTGGCAAAAAGATTGGCGTTCGGTCGATGAAGGATTCGTCGACTACCTCTAGCACGCCAGCCCAGCGTGACAGTCCTTTTATGTACTCAAGCAGCTTGTCGCCTGCGCTTTAAGCGTTTGACCATTCCGACTTGCGTTTCGCGAAATCCAGAAATAGTTCGATCGGACAAGAGAAACGCTGAATACGTTTCGACCGTAAATAAGTCCGTAAAGTAAGCCATTCGAAGAGTGTACCAAATGTTCGCCGTCTGATCAGAATCCCGCAGGATTGCTGCGACTGCGGGTTCTGCCGTTGAAAAGTGGCCTCCACTGGACTACGGGTCGCTCTTCTCAAACCCAAAACGCGAGGATCGTTGAAGGCAATTCGGTTGCAGCGCCCACAGAACTTGACGTCGACTACGCGTCGGCCAGGACAACGCGGCTAGATTGTCGACCCAGTGTACCCTTTCGCGACCCGTGGGCTTTATTGTGGAAACCTTGCAGGTTTCAGGAGGAAGCCCAAGGTCGTGCTAATCGCATTTCATTGCCCCAACGGGGCAAGCGTAATAGCCAGGGGCGTGAGCCCCTGGTATGGTGCCCGCGTTTTTCATGAAGCCCCGAATGGGGCGACAGTGGTTGATTGGCGCGTGCGGGAATTACGATCGCCCACGTTGGGGCGGGGAGGTCGAGGGATGCGGTCCAGGGGCTCACGCCCCTGGCTATTGACGGTCGCCGCGTTGCGGCTGGAGGGGAAATAAACGAGCACAGGTCTTGTCTTAAAGGCCTGGAAGGCCGGGAGGAAATAGGTCCGATCGTGAGATCGGGTTCAACGCACTCGCGCATTCTAGACTCGAGGTCCAGCGGACCGGCACTTGAATCGCGTTGTGGTAACCGGACATTTGTTCCGGTCCTTCGGGGGGAGAATAAACGGGGGAGAATAAACGGGACTGGTCTAATTGTCGCCCGGGGGAAATAAACGAGCACAGGTCTTGTCTTAAAGGCCTGAAAGGTCGGCAGGAAATAGGTCCGATCGTGAGATCGGATTCAGGAGTACGCGAATCGAGATCGAGGTCCAGAGGACCGGCACTTGAATCGCGTTGCGGTAACCGGACATTTGTTCCGGTCCTTCGGACCTTTGGGAATTGGTTCGCATCTCCGCCCCCAGGCCCTGACGGGCCGGGCTATTTCCTGCCGGGCCGCTGGCCCTCGGATTGCCTCGCTGCCAAGCGATTTACGCAGGTAAGTCTCGGGGAACTCGTCGATCCGTATCCTCCGGTCGTGGGATCCGAAGTTGACCCGCACCGGCTGGTGCGTGCTCGACCGTCTGGGAATGCCAAACCACGACGGCCAAAATCGAACGGCTCCGGCACCGAATCGAAACGTTTTTGAAGGGTTAGCGCAGATTGGTGAAACCCTTACAGGGTTCGGTCCGGCATTTTGATGATCGTACACCCAGGGTGCGCAGGAGCGACCCTGGGCTATGTTGTGAAACGCCTTTTGGCGTTAAGAGGGACCGGCTGGGCGTTTGCGTTAAACGATTGTGTGGCGCGGCGATTGTGCGGTTGGCCGGTTGTCTTTGCCCTGCAAGGCTACACAACGAAGCCCAGGGTCGCGCGTGCGCACCCTGGGACTGAGTGACCACATCATTGAATTGAACCCTGCAAGGGTTCCACAAGGTCACTTGCCCGTAGGATTCGCTGGCGCCGGGATCGCGGGAGCGGCGGCGGCGGGAATGGCGGCGGTTCGTTTGGCGAAATCGTTCTGCGGCTTGCCAAACGCGTTGGCCAACGTGATTCGGATTTCCTTTCCCATCGCGTAGCCGGGCTTCATGTAATAGCCGACCACTTCGACTTGATCGCCGGCGTGCGCCAGATTGATGTCGGAGCCTCGAAGACTAACGGTCGCGGCAGGATCCAACTTGCCCTTGAGCGTGGTGCCGGCCAGGTCGAGAGTTAACTCGCCCTGGGAACACTTCACGACGCGGCCGATCACGCTCAGCGAGCGCACGGCGTTGGCTTCGGGCGCCAGGTTTTCGCCCTTCTGCGGTGCGGCGTCGCCGGCCAGCGGTGTCATGGTGCCTGGAACACTGCCTGGGCGCGGCGTGACGATATCGACTGCCAAAATTGGCTTGGTTGCCTGCATCTGGCTTTTACCGACCGTTTCGAAGGTTCCCTCAATTCGAACGATGCGGCCCGGCTGCAAAGCTTCGACCTCGGCGGCGCCGAACACTTCAATCTTTGAATCGGCATTGCGCTGCACGCGTACGACATCGCCATCGATTTTCACCACCAGTTGGCCGGACTGGGCCGAAACCACACTGCCGGTTCCGCGCAGCGTGGTGTCGACCGGCGGAGCTGGCTCGTTGGATGAGATAGGTCGGTTCTCGTACCGACTGGCGCGGTCCAGCGCGCGCTCGTGCGCATCGAGATCGCGATCGCGCTGCCATTGTTCGTCCTGCTGTCGTTGTTGGTCGCGCAGCCATTGCTCGCGCTGCATTTGTTCCCACTCCCATTGGCTGCGGCGATCCATTCCGCTGGACCCACCCAGCAGTCGGCGAACACCTTGAGGCGCTTGGGCGTTGGGAACGACTGGGTTGGTGCCGGCATTCGGCATGTTCCTATTCGGCACGGTCCCGTTGACGGCGTTCTTATTGACTGGCCCTGAAGGGGCAGGGCTGGGCGAAGACTTCGTGTCTGTATTCGACTTGGTGTCCTTTTTGTCGTCTTTTCCTTTATCGTTTGTCTTATTGGGTTCCACAGCCGACGCTGTAACGGCGAAGCTGAGAAACGCAGCCGCCAAGATGCGCCCACTCAAAGTAAACGGCGACATAGATTCCCTCCTGTTAACGGAATGCACCAGGAAATTGCCGATCGTCGGCAACCTACGATCGATTAGGAACCGTCATTATAAACGTCGATTCCCGATGCCGCATTCTGTTCCCGCCGAGCACGTTTTCGTCACCGACCCGAGTAACGAATACATTTCGATGACGCCGCGCCATCGAATTGATTCACAAAACAACGAACTTGCTCAGGCTTTGATTGATTCGACGTGCGTGAAGCAGTTCGCGTGCCGGGGGCGACTTGGAGGGGGGCTCGGCGTGGGGGCGGCGATATCCAATCGTGCCGAAAGCGTTAAAGCACGTAGCAGTGCAAGAGCGGTTTGTAGACGTAATTGCGAACGAAGCGGCTGCCGACGGCTTCTTTGATGGTTCGCGGGCACTCGTTCTGCATCTGGAAGTTTCTGACGTCAATCGCCAGGTTGCCGGCGTAGTTGGCAACCTGCCGGGGGTAGATGGTCGAGGTAACGAAATCGTGAACTTTCTGATCTTCGGAGTTCACCGCGGCAATTTGCGCTTGCACGCTGGGGGAGTCCAAATAGCCCATGTCGATTTTCTCGCGCACGAAATCGCGCGGACGACGCTTTTCGCTTAGTTGGTTGCGGCGCTTGTGGTAGGGATAATAGCTCGGCTCTTGCAGCCATGAGCCCAAGAGCAGCAGCGACTCGTTGAAGCGTTCCGTCAGGCCGACGAATCCGAAACGCGTGGAAATGAGTTCGATGGCCTTTTCCGCGCAGGGCTCGCCGGCAATCATTTTGGTTTGCCAGTTGTGCAGCCAGCGCATGGCGATCCAGCGCTGGAAATCTGCCTCGCTGTGGTGCAGGCCGCGATTTAGAAAGTGGGAGAGGAAACGTTTTCCCGGATCGCGAATCAGTGTGAAGTACCGGATTTCCGGACAGACGCTGTGCAAATCGGAATACGCTTTCACGTTGTGGCCCGAAATACCGCGCAGATGCCGATACAGCCGGCGGACGCGGCGTAAATCGGCCGCTGCAACGCACGTACGGTTGTCTTCCCGGTCTTTCCCGCGTTTCCAGAGCGGCAGGCGGATATCGCAGTGCCGGGTGCCGAATGAGCAGCGCAAGATGGAATGCAATGTGGTGCCGCCGGTTTTCTCGATATGCACAAAGGCGTACATCGGGGCATTCCTTGCCAAGGCGCGCTTACGGGTTTATTCAGATTTTATCGGTTGTACAGATACTTCCCTTGAGGGATTCGCAGAAGGCGGCCTACTTGGCGGCGGGAAGCGACAGAAATGCCCGCTGGTGATCTCTTGCTTCACCAAGGGGCAGGTTCGGTGCAACAAACAGATACACCAACGGGCAATGCCAGTCTAATTGCCTGCGGCGTTGTTACAAGTGAACTCGCCGAATGGACGACGCAATTTGCGCTCTACCAGCTGCTAATGCTTGTAGATTTTGTGCTGTGGCCGGCCGGAGAGGATTTGTTCCTTGCCCCAGGTGGTGACATCTTTGAACGCCTGGCTGTGGATGAAATCGAGGAACGCCTGTTCTTCGCTCCACTCGCTGGTGATCAGGTACGAAGCATCGTCGCCCACATCTTTCCACAACGTGGAACTGCTATGGCCTTTGGCGGCGCGCAGCGCGCTGATGACGGCCGCAAACTTCTGTTCAAAATCGGCCTGCTTGCCCGGCAGGACATGATAATTCATACCGACAGTAATCATGGTGAAAGCACTCCAGAATCCAAAATGCGATTGCTTAGGTCATCCGTCAATCACG
This sequence comes from Pirellulales bacterium, assembly GCA_963773875.1. Taxonomy (GTDB): domain Bacteria; phylum Planctomycetota; class Planctomycetia; order Pirellulales; family JADZDJ01; genus CAVTYH01. The sequence goes on along the minus strand of CAVZCV010000018.1, from coordinate 155,087 downwards.
AACTAGAGCAGTTCAGCACAGCGATTTCAAGCAGCCGCTGCCGCGTGCGCAACGAAAAACGGCGACGAATGACAGCAGCATGGCCAAGCAAGCTATCCATCGCCAACTTAATCTGAGATACTTGCATTCGAGCTGTGGATCTTCATTTGGACCAATCGACATACCAACAGCCGCTCCCTTCGGTTGTTCCTCCGATGGATCAATCAAACGGTTTGCAGAAGTTAACACCTGCCGGGAAAGATCGAATCGAACATGGGCATTCTAACTCGCAAACAGGATGAACGGTTTGTCATCACGTCGGACCTCACCGACCCGCTTGTCAAAGCCAAGCGGGCGCCCAATCGGCTGAACGATTCGTATCTGGTATGGACCGGATCGAATTGGTCGCTGAACAATTCAGAAGCGCACTTCTTCGATTCGATGGACGACGCCGATGAATACGTGCGCGCGCATTATCAAGAGCTAAGTGCGTGACGCGGTCCCCAAGTGACACGCCGCCGCGGACAGCCTCAATCGCGTTGATCAGCTTTCATTGAAGTCCGAAAACCGCGAGACGAATTGGCCGGCTCGGGTATAGTTGAGATTATGAATCTCACTCCCGCGGTTTGTTACCGTGCAGTCCAGGCCCGCGACGCCCGTTACGATGGCCGATTCTTCACCTGCGTGAAGACGACTGGAATTTATTGTCGGCCCATCTGCCCGGCCCGGCCGCCGAAATTGGAGAACTGCATTTTCGTACCGACTGCCGCCGCGGCGCAAGAAGCCGGCTTCCGACCGTGCTTGCGCTGCCGGCCGGAAAGTTCGCCGGAGCTCGATGCCTGGCGCGGAACGGAAGCCACGGTCTCGCGGGCACTCAAGCTGATTGAAAGCGGCGCGCTCGATGAGGGCGATATCGATTCGCTCGCCAAGCGGCTTGATATCGGCGCCAGGCAGTTGCGGCGGTTGTTCAGCCGGCATGTGGGAGCGGCGCCCATCACGGTGGCGCAAACACGGCGTGTGTTGCTGGCGAAGCAACTGATTCACGAAACCGATCTTTCGATGATCGACGTGGCGCTGGCCAGCGGCTTCGGCAGCGTGCGGCGATTCAATGAAACGTTCCAACGGCTTTACCAGCGGCCGCCGAGTCAGCTTCGACGGCGCCCGGCGAGCGCCGCAACACCGCCGGAAATTTCGCTGCTGCTGCCCTACCGGCCGCCCTACGATTGGCAGGCAATGTCCCACTTCCTCGCGGCTCGCGCAATCGCCGGGCTGGAAGTTGTGACGCCGGAAAGTTACTGCCGGGCGATTGAGTTCGACGGTGCGGTGGGCTCAATCGACATTACGCCAGCGGGCGATGAATCGTCGCTGCGCGTGACGGTGCGCTTTCCGCGGCTGAATTTATTGCCAGCCATCATCGCTCGCGTTCGCCGGCAGTTCGATTTGGGCGCGGAACCGGCGGCCATTGCGTCGGTTCTATCGTGCGATCCGATTCTCGCGCCCTTGGTTGCAGCGCGGCCGGGTCTGCGCGTGCCCGGCGGCTGGGATGGCTTTGAGATTGCCGTTCGTGCCGTGCTGGGCCAGCAAATTACGGTGAAAGCGGCAACCACGCTGGCCGCACGAATCGTCGCGCGGCTTGGTGCACCGTTGGGCGAGCAAACCCATGTTCGCGGGCTAACGCATGTATTTCCACAGCCTGCGCAATTCACCATGCAAACGCTTTCTGGTTTGGGAATGACACGGGCTCGGGCCGCATCGCTTGTCGGCATTGCGGAGGCTGCGAGTGCCGATCCGCAAATGTTCCAGCCGCGGCGCGATTTGGCTGAAACCGTGGCTCGTTTGCGCAACCTTGCAGGCATTGGTGAGTGGACGGCCCAGTACATTGCCATGCGGGCCACGGGTGAAAGCGATGCGTTCCTGGCAGGAGATGTTGCCTTGCAGCGCAAGCTGGCCAGCTTATGGCAGGCGTCCATCGGTTGCGCAATTGCTCTCGCGAGCCGAGCAATGGCGTCCGTGGCGGGCCTACGCAATGTTGCATTTGTGGATGGCCGATGCCGATGCGACACAGATTTCATCTAAGGAGGCTTACCATGCAGTTACTGCTTGATCGCTATTCGTCCCCCGTCGGCCCGCTGCGGCTCGTGATGGACGTCGATGGCGTTGTCCGCGCACTTGATTTTGCTGATTTCGAACCGCGCATGCACCGGTTGCTCCGTGCACACTACGATGATGTCGCGCTGAAAAATGCCGCCGCGCCGCTGGCGATCACCGAAGCGCTCGACGCCTATTTCGAAGGTGATTTAACCGCACTGGACGAAGTGCCAGTTGCCACCGGCGGCACGTCATTCCAACGCGAGGTGTGGCGCGCGCTGCGAGAAATCCCCGCGGGCACAACCGAAAGCTATGGTCAACTCGCCACGCGCATCGGTCACCCCGGTTCCGCAAGAGCGGTTGGCGCTGCCAACGGATCGAACCCGATTGCCATCATCGTGCCCTGCCACCGCGTGATCGGCGCCGATGGCAGCCTCACAGGCTTTGGCGGCGGCATCCAGCGCAAACGCTGGCTGCTCGATCATGAACGCCAATCGCTGCGTGTGCCCGCTTTGAGCGGAGCGCTCCAGTAATGTTCCGCAGTGGAACGAATCTCAGTAGCTTTGCTGCCGCGGGCTGAGAATTCCAGTGGAGATCGTGGCGCAATCGCGGTGCCGATTCACGCCGTCTGGGTTGCGTACTGTTCCGTCCATGCCAACAGATCGGCCACGCCTTTGCGATGGCAGAAATCGCCGAAGGTTTCGCCTTCATTGCGGGCGGATTTGAAATACACAAACAGCGGCACCAGCGTCGGTACCACTTCTTCAGCGGGAATCAAATCTTTGTAGATGAAATTCAGCCGATCGCCGAGCAACCGGCCGCCGACGAGAATGGTGTATTTGCCGGCCGTCTTGCCCACCAGGCCGATATCGCAGTTGTAAGGCCGAGCACAGCCGTTGGGGCAGCCCGTCATGCGGAGCGTGAAATCTTCCTTCGCCAGGCCGAGCTTCGCGAGTTCGACTTCCAGCACATCGATCATGCCCGGCAGGGCACGTTCGCTCTCGGTGACTGCCAGGCCGCAAGTTGGATACGCGACGCAAGCCATCGACCAGCGGCGAACGTTGGAGATTTCTTCCGAAAGTTTCACGCCGTGCTTGCGCAGGATCGATTCAAGTTGCTCGCGCGATTCGGCAGCCAAATCGCAAAACAAAATGCTTTGATGTGACGTAAGCCGGATGCTGGGCCGCAGCGTAGTGCAAACTTCGCGCAGTGCCGATTTTAATTGGATGTGTTCGTTATCGAGGATGCGGCCGTTTTCGATGTTAAGGCCATAGAACCAGCGGCCGTCCCCCTGTTCGTGCCAGCCCATGTGGTCGTCGAAGCCCCAGACATCTTCCGGATCGCACGGTGGCAGGGGCTGCCCGTAATATTCCTCGACCTTCGACTTGAACCACTCCAGACCTCGATTCGCGAGGAGATATTTAAGCCGCGCGACCTTTCGATCGACACGGTTGCCGAAATCGCGCTGCACTTTGACGATGGCGGCGCACACATCGAGCACCTGCTCCGGCCGCACGAACGCCATACGCATTGCCACGGCGGGAAAGGTTTTGGCCGCACTCGGCGTAACGCCCATTCCGCCGCCGACGAGCACGTTGTAGCCGATGATTTTAAAATCGCGGCAAATGGCCATCAGGCCGCAGTCGTTTGCGTACAAATCGACACAGTTATCGCCGGGCAGTCCGATCGCAAATTTGAATTTTCGAGGCAAGTAAGTTGGGCCATAGATTGGCTCAACCTCTGCCTGGCCATTACCCGCGTGGCCATTCGATCCGCTACCGCCGAGATATTGCTCTTCGTTGGTCTCCGGATCGCGGAGCCAAATTTCATGATAAGCCCGCGTGCGTGGCGTGAGATGTTCGGCCAGCTGATCGGCGAGCTGTCTGCATCTCCGCGTGCACGGCATCGTTGTAATGCGGAGCGGGGCAGCACATCACGTTGCGTTTCACGTCGCCGCACGCCGCCAGCGTGGAGAGTTTGATTTCGTTAATGCGGCGAATGGTTTCCTGCAAATTGCGTTTCGGCACGCCGTGCAATTGCAGACCTTGCCGGCTCGTGATGCGGAGCGTGCCGTTGCCGAGTTCATCGCACATTGCAAGTTCGGCGAGCAATTGATCGCTCGTCATCTTTCCGCCCGGCACGGCGGAGCGCACCATGAAAATGTATTGCCGCAGGCTCTTGCCGCCATCGCGATGGGTGCGCTGCTCGCGATCGTCCTGCTGATAGGTGCCGTGAAATTTCAGCAGCGCGGAGTTGTCTTTGTTGAATTTATCCGTCGGCTCGCGCAGTTCTTCGGCAATCGTGCCGCGCAAGTAATGGCTGTTGGCTTTGACGGCTTCGGCGGCCGAAAGTTTTTCGCTCTGCGGTTTTTCGCTCTGCGTTGGGCTATCGGCCATGATCGAACAATGCCGCCTTTCAGATTTGGAAGCTGGGCAAGAAATGCTGTCTGTGGAGACTTTACCTTTTCGGCCTGTGGGCCGGAACCGGAATCGGGCGAAAGATCACTAAGGTTATCGTGATTATTAGGATTATGGTTATGATCGTCAACTAATGATAACTCCCTTGAAAACGCTTCGCGAGAGCATTTCGTCGGCACTTGGGCTGCATTTCTACTTCACATCGCCGCTTGCGGCTTGCCTGGCGGCGGTTAGCATCGTCCCATGCATTTCGACGAATCGAACGGCTCCGCTCCAATCCCGCCTGCCGCCTGGCGCCATCCTGCCGTCGTTCTTGCCACCGGCTTTTGGTTTGGCCGCTTTCCATTCGCACCCGGAACAGTGGGTGCGATGTGGGGATTGCCGCTGGCGTGGGCGATCAGCTTGCTGCCGAACATCGCCTGGCAATTGCTGGTGATCGTCGCGGTGTGCATTGCCGGCATTCCGATTTGCACGATCGCAGCGCGAAAACTTGGCGGACTGAAAGATCCCGGCTGCATCGTGCTCGATGAGATTGCGAGTTTGCCGATCACCTTCTTCCTTGTGCCGCACGAGCTTTTGAGCCGACCGCTTGTCTTACTGATTGGCTTTGCGCTCCATCGCTTGTTCGACATCACAAAACCGCCGCCGGCCCGACAACTCGAACGCCTGCCGGAAGGCTTGGGAATCATGGCCGACGACTGGGCCGCCGGGGCCTATTCGTGCCTCGCACTGCACGCAATACTTTGGACGGGCTGGCTCAATTGAACCGCGCACACGAGGGGACACAGAGCAGGCAAAATTATAAGGAAGCCAGGAAAGCAGGAATACGAGAAATAAGCTTTCTTAATTGCTTCCTGGTTTCCTGGCTTCCTTATAAATTCATTTCCACGGCGCCTCCGCGTCTCTGCGGTTATCTTTCAACGTACAAGCAATGACCGCGAAATTCTTGGACGGCAAATCGCTCGCTGCAACACTGCAGAGCGATATTGCGCGCCGCGTGGCAGAATTCAAATCGCAATCAGGCATCACACCCTGTTTAGCTGCTGTGCTGGTCGGCGAAAATCCGGCGAGCGAGGTCTATGTTCGCAACAAGCGGCAGGCCTGCGAACGAATGGGGATGACAAGCCAGTTGCATCGCTTGCCCGCAACAGCGACGCAGAATGAGTTGCTCGATTTGGTGATGAAATTGAACACCGCGCCGGTCGGCGATCCGGTGCATGGCATTCTGGTGCAATTGCCGCTGCCAAAGCAAATTGATGAAACACCGATTCTGGATGCCGTTCATCCGCTGAAGGACGTCGATGCGTTTCATCCGGAAAACGTCGGTCGAATCGTCCAAGGCCGACCTCGGTTTTTGCCGTGCACGCCCAACGGCATTGTTCAGCTTCTGATTGCGAACAACATTCAAACAGCGGGCAAACATGTGGTCGTTTTGGGCCGGAGCGAAATCGTCGGCAAACCGATCGCACTGATGCTCGTGCAGCGCGGGCCGCATGCCGATGCCACGGTAACGATTTGCCATAGCCGCACCGCAAATCTGGCCGAAATCACACGTCAGGCCGATATTTTGATCGTCGCCATTGGCAAGGCGACGATTCGTTACCGCCGACATGGTGCGGCCGGGCGCGGCGGTGATCGACGTGGGCATTAATCGTGTCGACGGCAAGCTGTGCGGCGATGTCGATTTCGGTTCCGTCAAAGAAGTGGCCGGCGCGATCACGCCGGTGCCCGGCGGAGTTGGGCCGCTGACCATCACGATGCTGCTGGAGAACACGCTGACCGCGGCGAAGATGCAATCGGCATCATGATGTGCTCGATCGCTGCTTGAGCGCCTCGTAAAACAACACCGCCGCGGTGGCGGAAACGTTCAGGCTGTCAGCAACGCCGCACATCGGCAGGCGGATGGCCGTGATGTCATCGCCCAGCCAGGCCTGTGATAAGCCTTCATCTTCGCTGCCGAGTACGATCGCGCATTGGCCGGTGAAATTGCAGGCCGTGTATTCGGCGGCGCCGTCAACTCGGGTCGCAAAGATCGCGAACTTGTGTTCGCGTAGCCACGCAATTATTTCGGCACTTGTGGCAGCAACCACCGGCAGCGTGAAAATAGTGCCCATGCTTGCACGGATGGCGTTGGGGTTGTACAGATCGCCCGCGCCATCGGCGACGATGACGGCCGAGACCCCGGCGCCATCGGCGCTTCGCAGCACTGCGCCAACGTTACCCGGCTTTTCGACTCCCTCGATGACAGCGATCAGCGGCCGATCTGGGAGCTCCAAATCGGAAAGTGTTCGCCGTGGGATTTCCGCTATTGCCACGATGCCATCCATGCGGCTGCCGTAGGCGAGCACTTCGAAAACCGATCGCGAAACGTCGAACCAGGCCGCATTAGTTTTTCGCAGCCGCTCGACTAGATCGTCGCACTCGGCATCCGTGCACAATTCCGGACAAGCGAATACTTCATCCAGCTTCATTCCGCCATCCAGCGCCCTGCCGATTTCACGCAGGCCGTTGATCGCGAACCGGCCTTGCAACGCCCGCTGGCGCGAGTTCCGCAGTTTTGCGGCGGCTTTAACGCGCGGGTTGGCGGTGCTAGTGATTTTCATCGGTGGCGACGTCCGTGGTCCGTTGTCAGTTGTCCGTTGCGAAGGATGCGCACGAAAAAAGGGATGCCCTGATTCAAGGCATCCCAATATAGTCGTTCGTGGCTTTAGGAGCCGTCTCCTGACGGCGATTGCCCACGTTTTGCTTTCGGGCGACAGGAGTCGCCGCTTACAGATTAACTCAGTTAGCTTGGACCTGCAGCACGTTGATGCGTCGGCCGCCGCGATCGAATTGCACGACGCCATCCACTAGCGCGAACAAGGTGAAATCTTTCCCCTGGCCGACGCCGCGACCGGGATGAAAAGTATTGCCCACCTGCCGCACCAAAATATTGCCGGCGACGACGCCCTGTCCGGCATAGCGTTTCACTCCGCGGCGTTGACCTGCGGAATCGCGTCCGTTGCGGCTCGATCCTTGACCTTTCTTATGTGCCATTGCTTTCCAATACCCATTGAAATGATTGACTTACACAAACTTCGGCTCGCTGCCCGAGAAGATGGATGCTAAATGACGAATGACGAAGCCCAAATGACGAATGAATGACCAAATTCCAGTGAGCAATCATTAGTTTGGAATTTGGTTCTTCGTGCTTCCTTCGTCATTCGAATTTCGTCATTCGTCATTCGCGACTGATTTCCAATCGCGAAAGCGATCGCCAATTTCGAAGCGACTAATCAATTTACCGGAACACCCATTGGTGGTCAACTTGGCCCGGAATGCCGTAATAGATGTCGCTTTCGTTGATATCACGCTCGTCGCCGGGCCGCCAGAAGTTCAATTTGAGCGTCTTTTGAGCGTAAATCCGGCCGTTGCCAGGTTCGCCACCCGCCTTGTACTTCGCCGTCCGGATCTTTGAATCGATAAGCGCTCGTCAGCCCCTTGACATAGACGGAAAAGAAATCGACGCGCGGATCGACGAACTCCCACGTGGCCACACCCCACACGCTGCGGTCGTCGCCCGGCGTGCTTAGCGGAATGGGCGTCTCGCTCATCTCGGCGCTATTCAGCAGCCGGCGGCGCGGATCTTCACGCTTTTGAATTGCATCGACCGCCAGCGGCATGACGCGATCCAAATATGCCTTGTTGTACTTGGCGCTTTCCAGCACGAACTGCGGATTGAAATAGACTTCCTCCTTCGTCGGACCGGCCACCGCGTTCTGGCTCTTACCATCTTTGGTGTTGGAATCGGCATCCAAATGCTCGCCTAAGTTTGTGACGCGATACACCATGTACCAAATTTGCCGGCGATCCATTTTACCGCCTTCGGCGGGAATATCGACGTACATCACGCGCAACGGTTTGAAAGCGAATTGCAAATACGAAACGCTGCGGCGGAACGGGATGTCTTTCGTTTTCACGCCCAGCGTATCGCTAGCCGATTGCGTGGCCGGTTTCCAATCGAGCTTGGCGCCCGATTTTTGGATCTCGACCATGTCGTGCTGTGTAACGGTGTCTTGCGGATCGACCTTGGCGGGAATGATCGTTTCAATCCCCGGACCAAGCTTACGATAGCCCTTCGGCGCGCCGCCCTTCGGCTGCTGAGCCGATGCGGTCGATATGACCAAGGCGACCGACAGCACGACGAGCAGACACAGACCGTGCGGCGGAAACTTCAGACGCTGTAGCATGGAGAGACTGCTTTTCGCGACGAGAAATTGGCGAGAATAAGCGATGTTTTCAGTATAGTCGCCGCAAATCGGCCGGGCAAACCGCCGATTTTCGCCGTGGCGCTTGCCCCAGTGACAGACCACTTACCGCCGCCGCTGCTGCTGATAGCGCCGGCTGGCGTCATTCAAAAACTGGCGTTCTTCATCGGTCAGGCTGCTTTCGCCGGTCCGGCTGATTTTTTCCAATAGCTGGTCGACTCGCTCCTGAATGCGGCCCGTCGTCAAATAATCGTTGACCGGCGCCTCGTCCTCGACTTCGTCCGGCTCGCGATGAATGCGGAATTTGGGCCCGCGCATCGGAATTCGCAACTTGAATTTGCCGGGCCACAGGCGGAATAAATGCCAGCCAGTTTTGTAATACAGATACCCAAATGCCGCCCCGCTCAAATGCGCCCAGTGCGCCACACCGCTTTGGCGATCTTGGGTTCCAAGGAGATCGAACAATATATAGACGCCCACCAACAGCGCGGCCGGAACGGGTATTGGAATCGGAAACAGAATCAGCGTTCGTCGCGGGAAGTGGCAGGCGAAGATTACAGCAACGCCCATAACGCCGCCGGACGCACCCAGCATCGGATGTTGATCACCGACGGCGAATTGGATCACTGTGTTGCACAATCCCGCAAGAATTATGAGGCTCAGATAAAGTTTGAAAAACTCGCGCTTGCCGTAAATCATTTCGACTTCGGAGCCGAATATCCACAATCCGAGCATGTTGAAAAACAGATGCCAGATATCGGCATGAGCGAAGCCGTAAGTCACTAGCTGCCACGCCTGCCAAGGATGCTGAAACAGGTCGGGCTCAAGAACCAGATTGGCCGTCAGCCAGCGATCGCGCGTGAACGCATCCACTAGCAAGACCGCCGCGTTGATCACGATCAGCGTCGTGACCGCGGACCAATTCGTGCTCAGGTGAAGTCCCTTGCGCTCTTCGCGGTAGTAATCGCGGTCGTATAAACCCATGATGCTGCGTTCACATAGCCCGACCGTTCGAGGTCGGAGGTGTCTCATCAGTCGATTGCTGCAATCATAGTATCGCTTACAAACGATCCGCGGCAATCGCTAATTGCGGTGCTCCGGACGCCATGCTAAAACCGCGGCATGACACGGCTTACTTTTCTCGGCGCGGCGGAAACTGTTACGGGATCGAAGTATTTGCTCGAAGCCAATTCAGCCCGCGTGCTGGTGGATTGCGGCCTGTTTCAAGGTTTAAAGCCATTGCGGGAGTTGAATTGGAAGCCGCTGCCATTTCCTGCTTCTTCGGTGCAGGCAGTCGTGCTGACGCATGCGCACATCGATCACATCGGATATTTGCCGCGATTTGTGCGCGATGGCTTTCGCGGCCCCGTCTGGTGTACTCCGGCCACGGCCGATTTGGCGGCGATCATGCTGTTCGATGCCGCGAAGAATCAACAAGAAGACGCCGAATTCGCCAATAAACAAGGCTTTTCCAAGCACAAGCCCGCGCTGCCACTGTACGAGCCAGAGGATGTGCCCCGCACTCTAAAGCTGCTCAAAACGATCGAGCGCGAACAGTGGTTTTCTCCGGCGGAACCGATTTGGATGCGCTACCACACCGCCGGACATTTGCTGGGTGCCTCGAGCATTGAAGTGGAAATCCGGAAGGGGGCACAGCCGACGCGCATTGTGTTCTCCGGCGATGTGGGCCGCTACGATGCGCCACTGTATTTCGACCCCTTGCAGCCGCCAACATGCGATTACCTGATTTGCGAGAGCACGTATGGCAATCGCGATCATCCGGATATTGCCGTGCTCGATGAGCTGGCAGGTGTGGTAAACGCTGCCGTCGCTCGCGGCGGCGTAATGCTGGTGCCGGCGTTTGCCGTCGGACGATCTCAGCAACTGATCTATTTGCTGCGCGTGCTGATGCAACAGAAGCGCATTCCGCTCTTGCCGATTTATCTCGACAGCCCGATGGCAATGGATGCCACGAACATTTACTGCCGCTACGTCGCCGAACACGATTTGACCGAAGGACAGCTTGTCGGCCCCGGCTGCGTTTTCGACGCGCCGAATATTCACGAAACGCGAACGGTCAATGAATCGAAAGAAATCAACGAAGTGCAAGGACCGGCGATAATCATCGCCTCCAACGGCATGCTCACCGGCGGCCGAATTTTGCATCAGTTGGAGCAGCGGCTGGGGCACTCGGAAAACACGATCGTGCTGGCCGGTTACATGGCCGAAGGCACGCGCGGCCGCATGCTTGCTGATGGCGCGAAATTTTTGCGACTCTACGGACACGACGTGCCTGTGCGCGCGGCAGTGGTTTCGATGTCGTCGCTCAGTGGCCACGCCGGCCACAAAGAACTGTTGCGCTGGCTCACTCCACTTTCGCCGCCGAAACAGACTTTTATTACGCACGGTGAGTTGCCTGCTGCGACCGCGCTGGCCAATGAGCTGCAAACGACCCGAGGCTGGAATACGGTGGTGCCGAAGCTGGGGCAGGGTTTTGAATTAAATGGCGCTTGATCCTCAAAAAAATCTGCAAGCGATTTTAAATTCACCCAGTTACCGGCTGGCGGATCGTGATCCGGATTTATTGCAGAAGCCGGAACTGCGGCCGGTGCGATTGCAGCTCGAGCTCTACAAGCCGGAATTGGCGCTGGCGACGGCGAACGTGAAATCGACGATTGTGCTGTTCGGCGGAACGCAGATCATTGAAAAACCGCAAGCGGAAGCCCGACTGGAGCGCGCAAAGCAAAAATTAGCTGCCGATCCGCAGAATGCGCAATTGAAGCGCGCGGTGGAGCGCAACGAGCGGCTACTGGCGAAGTCGCCGTACTACGATGCCGCGCGAAAATTCGCGCAGATCGTTTCCGTCGACAATCAAAGCTACGACTGCCGCGATTATGTGGTCGTCACCGGCGGCGGACCAGGCATCATGGAAGCCGGCAACCGCGGCGCGGCCGATGTCGATTGCAAATCAATTGGGCTGAACATTCGCCTGCCCGCCGAGCAGGCGCCCAATCCGTACATCACGCCAGAGCTGTGTTTCCAGTTCCGCTACTTCGCATTGCGGAAAATGCACTTCGTGCTGCGCGCGAAAGCGCTCGTGGTGTTTCCCGGCGGCTTCGGCACGCTCGACGAGTTATTCGAAGTGTTGACTCTGCGCCAGACCAATCGCGTGCAACCAATTCCGATCATCCTCTTTGGCCGCGAATATTGGGACCACGTGATCGATTTTCAATTCCTCGCCGATGAAGGCGTCATTAGCGATGAACATGTCTTGCTATTGAGCTACGCCGAAACGCCGGAAGAGGCGTGGCAAACAATTCTGCGATTCCATGGCGAATCGCCCACGTGCCAGTGAATTCTCGGTTGCGAAAATGTCCCGCGAGTACGGTTGCGGATTGTAACTCCTACAAACGCGGCGCACCTTCAGCGAAAGATTGCGGGCAAAAACGGTGCTGTCAGTGGTGCGGTCTGATCTTTGCATGACCGGTAATTGACTGCCGGTAGAATTGGACATGCCGAGTTTGAGGAGCGAAATGTTGATGGCCCAATCCCAGGGCGCCGAGAGCACGGAGGAGAACATGAGCGACCATCTGCAAGCCAGGGCGGTGCGAGTGCAATCGTCCGCCATCGTCGTGGCTGCGGTGATTACGACGTGCGGCGCCGTCACGTCGGCGCTCATTCAAAGCGGATGGTCGACGAAATTGTCCACACCATCAACTTTTGTGGCGGAAAAGCCATTGCCAGAAGCGCCGCCGGCTTTCGTGGCCGAGGCGCTCGATGTGCCACGCGAATTGATGCTGGCTTCCGCGTCAATGTCAGCGGCGTCGCCACAAAATCAAATCTCTGAACCAACAATCGCAAAGTCGAAAACTGCGGCGAAGGCGGCGTCGGCAGTAACTTTCCACGCCGCCGATTGCCGACGTGTCGTCGCCTAGTTCGAACGCTTCGCAAGCCGGAGTGTCGAGCAAAGAGCCGCCGAGCAATCAGCCTTGGAACGTGGCCAAACCTGAAGTGCCGCAGCAAGTTTCCAGTGCGCCGCTTGTTTCGCCATGGTACTATTTGCAGCAATCGATGACCAGCGAAAAGCAGGCAAGCACCGCCACCGCTCCGAAAAAGAGCTTCGATTGGCTCTCGCTACCGCGTTGGATGCAAATCCACAACTAAGCTAACCACCCATCGAGCGTGGCGAGTTCTCCCAAGGAATCATCCGCCACAGACCAAGGATCATCTGGCTGGATCCCGCTTGCATCATCGAGTGTGAATCGCCTGAACTGCTGAATCGCCAGCCGCGCGTAAAAATCGTCGGCTGCTTGCTTGCCGATGCTGCTGGCCGCATTTGAATTGACACCGCTTGTACCACGCTGTGGCATCGATTTTGTCGGTGCTCCTAACACCGATAACCGGGCGGAGCGGAACGAGCAATTGCGGGGCATGACCGACGGCGATGGACGCTCTGTCGGATCATTCGCAGACGTGCAGCCGATGCCGCAATATCTGGTTACAAGCGTTGCCGGAGTAGCTAACGCCGCCACGTTTTCGCTAGTGCTCGCACTTGCACCGCCGCCACCGCCTTGGGCTGTAATCAGTGCATCTAGCATCACTTGAATATCGCTGTTACTAAAACGGCCATCGTTGTTCATGTCCGCGACTGCAAGCAAGATCGGCCGGCGAGAGTTGACGAACAACTTGATAGTGCTTCACGTCGGTCAGCGCAGTCAGCATCACATTAAGATCGGCCGGACTCACTTGACCGTCGCGGTCGAAATCGCCCTTCACCAGCGGCGTTTGAACGAGTGCTGGCCCGCCGATGTCGTCGATCACACCGTTTTGCGTAACGTCGTCGTCGCCGCGGCTGCCATCAACAAAAGTCAGTACGAGATTGCTCCCGACAATTTTCATGCCCGTGTTCGTGGCGCTGTCGCTGTCGGTTTGCGTTCCAAACAGGAAGTTGTACCAGTGCGGAGTAGCGCTGGCCGGCGTTGGGCCAAACTTGTAGTACTTGTTGATCTGCGAGAAATTCAGCCCGCTGATCGTAAGCGTTGTTGTCGCCCCAGGTTTTAAGATGGTGTCGTTCAGTGGCCGGATTTCGAAATTCAGGAAACCGAATGGGAATTGGATTCCTCCAGGAAAATCGACGCTGGGGTCAGACGTAATCGAGGCGAAGAGTTGTGTATTAAATGCAGAGCTCAACGTAATTGTGCCGCCCCCGGGCACAGGTAGCGGAACCGTGTTTAAATTGGTGCCGTTGACGATCCACTGGAATGCCGTGCTATACGAATTCGTGCCATCGGTTACGGTGACCTGGCTGTTAAACGTGCTGGGCAGTGCCGCCAAAGGCGAAATGGTACCCGTGATCAAGCCGGTTTGCGAATTGATCGACAATCCGTTTGGCAAACTCGTGGCCGAATACGTCAGCGGCAAGCCGGCCGTTGTGCTGGCCTGAATCTGCTTGCTCACCACGTTGTTGATTACATTAGTCAGTGTTCCCGGATTCTGGATGCTGATTGCGCCCGATGGAGCAATGGTCCAATCGAATGTCGTTTGCTTCGAATAGATGCCATCTGTGGCGGTGAGCGTTACGTGGTAGGGTGAACCGGTCACCGCAGCGGAGGTTGGCGTGCCGATAATGTAGGCCTGTGTCGTAAAACCTGCGAAGGTATTGAGGAACACGCCGGGGGGCAATCCATCGGCCGTAAACTGCATCGGCAAGAACAGCGACGAGCTTGCCGGAGCAAAGAGATTCACTGCATCGCCAACCCGGCCAAGTTGCGGACCAGGCGATGGAAAACGAATCGAGTCGGCAACTCCCACGTTGAGCACGGTCCAAGTGAAACTCGTCGATTTGGCGCTATAGCTATCGTTGAGCGTGACATTTACGAAGTACGGCGATTGCGTATTCGCGTTGCTCGCCAATGTGCCACTGATTCTGCCCGTGGTCGGATTAATGGCGAATCCCGTCGGCAAACCGGTCGCCGAAAACGCTAAAGTGCCGCCGGAAGTTGTTGAACCTTGAACGGTGAAATCGATCGCGTCGCCATTGTGATTCAATCGACTAACAGGCAATGCGACGAATTGAATTCCAGATACATCGATTTCGAAGGGATAGTCGGCGGTTTCAATTCCATCGTCGGCATGCACGTTGGCTTGATAGGGACCGTGGGCCGATGTGCCGGCCGGGACCACACCGCTGATAATTCCCGTGTTGGCATCCAGCGCAAGTCCGGGCGGCAGTCCGGTGACGCTTACCGTGACCGGTCGGTTCGAAGGATTGTAAACCTGAATCGGGTCCAAACTCGTGTTCACCGTTTCGTCGAGGGGAAGCGGATTCTGAAATGGAGCATAAATTTGAATGGGACTGCTGATGGTCCAACCAATTGTCCTGCTGGCGCGTGTATGTTCCGTCGCTGGCCGATACAAGCGTCTGAAACGGAGAATCCAAATGCGCTTGTACGGGGACAGTACCCGAGATTAATCCAGTCGTCGTGTTCAGCGACAGCCACGGCGGCAGGTTCGTGGCCGCGTAGGTGATGGAGCCAGACGGCGCTGGCGCGAAATAATCGGCAAGCGCCAAATTCACCGGATCGCCATCGTTAAATTGATTGTCAGTTGGTGGGAACCAAGCGAGCGGGAAAAACGGATAGACCGTCGAGCCGTTCATGTTGACGTTGAAGAACGGCAACTCGTCGCGGTACGTCACATGGGCGCCATTTTTCCAAAACGCAGCATATTGGCTGAAAAAGTCGGCGAAGCGACCGTCATACAGCCCCGCATAATTAATCGACACGTCGCCAACTTGGGTATGCGTGCTATCGATGGTCCAATCGCGCGTCGTGCCAGAATCATTCCGATCGTCGATATTCAGTCCGTAGTTTCCATTTTGACCGGACAGGTTTATCGCACCGTGAACGTTGGCCAGGCTTCTAACTCCGCCCGCGCTATCAGTGCCAACGTTGACTTGCGCATCAACAACACCGGCGGAGAGCGAACTGATGATGAAATCGTAGAGGTTAATCGTCCCCGTATTAGCCAGAATGTTTACGCGATGGGTCAAGTTGATGGGAATACCCGGTGATCCGTTGACCGCGGAATTGACGTTTAGAGTGCCGGCATTTCCCAGCACGTTGATGTCGTCGGTATAGCCGAACCAAGAGGTGTTGATTCCCAGCGTGCCGGTATTCGATTCGATGTTTACCGTCAGGGCACGAATGCCGGTCGGGCGATTGTATGTAAAGCTTCCCGCATTGGCTTGCACGTCGAGATTATTCGTAATCGTGTTGGTTACGATTGGCTGTGGGCTGGGAAGCGTTGCATCAAAGATCTCATCCACAGGCCCAAAACTGTAAGGGCCAAAACTGGTCGTCGTGTACAGTCCGTCCGTCAAGATCGTGGCTACCTGCGGAGCAATCGGGCGATTAACAGTTGTTTGGAAAAATGGTAACGCCGAAGCGAACGTTACGTTGTCGTTCGCCCCGAACAACACCGACGGCGTGTAATGCACTGACGACGAGAAACCGAAAAATTCATCTTGGAACTGGCCGCCGACGGGAATTGCGTCGAGAAAGACGACTCGAGTGTAATAGTCTAAATGCAGTGCATTATCATTCAGCACAATTTGGTTATCAATGAGCACGCTGTCGCGCACGTTGACTGTGAGCGCGTTCTGATTCGCGAGGTCGGAATCTTCGACCGAGACATCGATGAACGCCCCTAAGCCCAGCGTCAAATTGTAAGTATCGCTGGCGCCGGCTGCGTCGAGTCCGATCGAACTCGCGTCGGCATCCGACACGGAGAAGGGAATGGTCTGCGTTCGTCCATTTGTTCCAAAAGTTCGAGTGACATAATAAATCGGGTCAGGGTTATTCGTCGGCAGCAAGACGCCCATCCCGGTGAGACCGATATAGCTACTGTTGATAAACCCGAATTTCGGCACCGAAAAATGATTCTTCATGCCATAGAACGGTCCGGTGCTGGTCACATCGAATAAATCGGGCGCGTTGGTGCCGCCGAAGACCAAATGTGCACCTCCTTCGATCGAGAAATCGATGTTCACTTCCGACGTATCGCCAATCACGACATGTGAGCCCGATGCCGCGACGATGTGCACCTTTTGAATTCCATGCGCCGTGGCCGACACGCCTGCATTCGCCAGCACGTCCAGCGCCTTGAGCGTCGGATCGTATTTATCGACGACCGTGGAATTCTGAAACGTAACGTGCTCGTCGCTCGGCACGCGCACAATCAGTTTGCTATCGCCGCCACCGCCGTCGATCTGATACGTCGCCGGCACGCCGTTGTACGATGGGCTGATGCTGAACGTGTTCACCCAATTGCCGCCGATCATTTCGTATGCGCCAGGTCCGGTGGCATAGAATGTGTTGTTGCCGGGCCGCCGAACATCAACCCGCCGTGGCCGCCGCTCATCGTTAGCGCCGATAATTCCGGCCGGGCTGGCCGGCGCAATCGCCGCATCGACTTGCGAATTGATTAGCGCCTGCGAAGGACCGTCGAAGCCCGATGGATCGGCACCGAGCACGTGCCCCTTTGCCTGACCGATGCGTGCCGGCGGAATGAAGTTGCCAAACTCCATTGTGCCGCCGGTGAGCGTGTTCGACCCGATAACCGCCAACCAGCAGCACATTGCGGATGCGTGCCATCGGCGACTTCGCTGTATGTGTAAACCACGTCTTTGCCACCCACGAGCACGATAGCCGGTTTCGTCTGCGGTGGATAAGGAATCGTCGCGCCTTCGTCGTAGAACACGCGGAACGGGTCGATAACGTTGATCGAAACCCCGTCCGGCGCAGCGCCGGAAAGCGCCACCAGGTTGTAATAGTCGCGAAAGAAATCGTCCTTCCGCTCTACGTACAAGTCCGTTTCATTGGGATAGTCGACCCGAATGCCGTCGACAGAAACCGTGCTTCCGCCGAGGTTGAGCAATAGATCGTGAAACGGTTGCACATTAACAATGCGCGAGCCGACGCCCATCTTCGAAACATCCAGCAGCAACGTGTGCTGATCGGCCACGTCAATGATTACCGGTGGCGGGCTCAACGTCGGAGGTGGGGGTGGATCGAAGTTCAAGAGCTCTTTGTAGCCTAAGTTGAAACTGAACAGCGTAATGTCCGGCCCCAGCGGATTGGGAAATGTCAGCGACAAATCGGCCGAGGCGTAAATCTTGCCGTGCAAATCGAAAACCTTCGCGCCATTGGCCAAGTTCGCAATCATCGAATCTAAATGCACGTGCGACGAAGCATCGGTGCTGTGCAGCTCGACGCTGATATTCGCGTACAGGCCGCCTTCGACCGTCACTCCGGCAGAGGCATCCAATGCCATGAGCCCATGCAAATACAATCCGGTTTTGCGAATCGTTTGATTGTCGGACGAAGGGGGCACCGAAGTATCGATCGAATTATCGAAATAAAATCCGTGCAGCAATCGCTGCGGCTCGGTCGGATGAGCCGCGAAATCAATCAGCCCCGCGGTGTCGTACCCCATCGTCAAATTGGCGTCGAACACCACGCCGGCAGTTAAGAAGATCCCAAATAGATCTTTAATGCCTACACCAATGCTCGGCTCCAACTCGAAGTGTTGCCGGCCGGTGCTAAACGAAAACATCGTCTCGATATTGCCCGTCAGGATTGCACCGATTACCGGTCCTGGATTTTCCAGAAGCGGAAATTCGAATCCGCCTGTGGAAGTTAAGCCCACGTAGTTGCCAACGTCTTTCAGCGTGTCCTCAACCGATTGCAGGGCGGGACTATTCTCGATGTCGTCAATTACTCCAGAAATGGCGGTGGTATCAAAACTAAATCCACTGGCCCGAGCATCGCCGGTCAAGTTGATATCGCCAAAAGTGACGACCGCGCCGGTATTGCCAGAAAGGTCGATTGAATTCACGGCAGTGATGACTTGCATCATCAGTTTGAAACTGTCCTGTTGCGCTTGCGAAGTGCCAGCGCCCTTCAGAATCAAATCGCCCACGGTTTCGCTGCTGCCGAAAGCACTGATGATCGGCACCGGCGTTTCGAACACATCGATAAACGGCTGGATGGGCTTGGTAAACTTCTGCACGGTTTTCACCACATCGCCAAAGAAGCCGTGCATGAAGCTGTCGATATCGAGCCCGAAGTTTTTCAACTGGATGCTGGGAATATTCAACTGATTGTTGGCGTTGTTGATGCCCCAGTTCATATCGAGCGTCGTCTTGAACGTCGGGTTGAACGAGGCGTTCAACGCGGGATCGACGAAGCTCAGCGATAACCCCATCAGCACATGCGCATTGCCGGAGAAGTGCGGATCGACTCCGCCGCCGCTGGCGAAATTGAAGCCGAGATCGCCGGAGAAACTTGTGCCGGCATCGACCGCTTTGGTAAATAGCAAGCCGTTAAGGCTAAACGTGCCTTGAAAGCCTGGGAGGGATGATGTTAAACCCGACATCGAGTTCTCGTCTGCCCGACATCGAGCGCCGACCGAACCGTTCGTCAAATCGAAGCCGATGGATCAGCGAAGGATTGATATCCGCATGAACGCTGCCTACAGCGGTCGCTTGCAAAAACGCATCGAGCCCCAGATTGAAGCTGAACGTTTTCGACAAGCCCGGCAGCGGCACGGTCATGTTGTAGTGGCCGTTAGCAGTAATGCTCTGCGTCTGCGTATCGATACTGGCCTGTGTGTTTTGCAGGACCATCGTCAATTCCGAAAGCGCCGTGAGCTGATGCCCCACGAGCGGCAACTGCGTGGCCACGTTGAGTGCCGTGGTGAGCGCCGATTGATACGGCGCAATCGCCGTCGCCAGATCTTGCGACACGGAGAGCATCGCGCGGTCTTCCAGCAATTCCACCATCGGGCAAAGCCAACGCGGTCGATCGAAAAACTTTGGCCCTGCCACGCGCCGGCGTCGACGAATTCTGCGCAAGCGGTACTTGGAATCACCGCGGACAAGAAGATCGCCGAAGTCCGCCATCGCTGTACCCTCCGCACGACGCCCGAGGCCCCGGCCGGCGTCAATCGCCTGATGGTATCCGACGTGCCGAGTCAATAATAGCCAGCCGGCAAATTGTCTTTCGGATGCGGAACGATGTTTGCCACACCGCCACTTGGACGAAATGCCGCAAGAAAACGGACTGAAATCAGAATGTTTGATGCTTCCGTCCGGCAGTTCCAGCGAACCATCCGAAAGCGCGCTTGCGTCGCACCAGCCCCAGCGTCATGAACAGCATGGTTCCAAACGCAACTACGGCATAAAACCACGGGCTGTATAACAGTCGTCCCGGATACTTGCTGGGAGCCGTCGTGGATGAACCCAATTCCGCCCGATTAGTCCGAGCAGGATGCAGCGAACCTCCAACTCGCTCACTTAGCATGGCCCAGCACACGGATTTGCTAAGCAGGCCCCACAGTTTACCTCGGTTCGCCGGCGAATGAGGGAAATTCCATCGGCCGGCGAGCATTCATGTGTGATCCAGTCAAAAAAAACTTTTCAGTGATCCAAAAAACCTATTGACTTTGAGTCACATGTCCACTATTATACTTTTGTTTGCCGGAGAGTATGGGCTCCGTGACTCGGTCTTTGACAATTGAGATTTAGCAAAAGTGTCCAGGCGCTTGCGGGCCTGGGTGTCTTGGAGTCTGCGCACTGCGTTGGTTGCTGGGAACCCAGACGACCAAGACACCCAGATGCCCGCCGCTGCGAGCGGCTGAAAAAACCGCTTCCAAATCGCTCGAGAATTCTCGGGCGATTTGGGGTCACAAACAGCGCAGGAGTGAAATAACTGTGAAATTACTCGCCACGAAATTCGCAAAAACGCCTACACAGGTTCAAAAGCGCGCCGGAGTTATTTCACCGCGAAACGCGCTTTTAAGATTTCCTGGCCTGCGACCCATGTTTTTCCCGCAGCTTTCGCGCAAAAAATCGGCCGGAGCTTCACGCCGTTTTTCGTCGACCCAAATCGGATCGAGAATTTCCGAGTCGATTTTGAAAATCGAGAAATCGGAGCTGCGAAATAATCCCGAGCAGGGTGAGTCGGTGGAATCCGAATTACAGGTCGGGCGTCAGGTCGAAGACCTGCGGCACGGAGTGGGGGTGACCTTCGCGATCGACCAATTGAACGTGCACCGGCTGCCCGTCGGGACCGGGTTTGAAATCGATCGAATACGTGCGATAGCAACGCACCACGGGCGAGAGCAGCGTAATTTCTTCCCCGTCTTTTTTCGTTGCTTTGAGTTCCACGCCGTCGCCGACCACCTTCGCCGTAAGCTTTGCGTCGGCACTGGCATCCAGCGCTTTGGAAAGATTGCCACTGAGCATGACGACATTCGCCAGAACGATTTTCGGCGCAGGCGGAGCATCGCCGCCAAAGAGTTTCTTGTGCTTGTCGAAATCGGCACGCTTCAGTTGCAAGGCTTCAAGATACTCCAGTGCCGCCGGATCAGCATTCAATCGCCGCACGGCTTCGTCCTTCGGTACGGTTGTGCCCACGAACGTGACTTCAATCTGCCGTTTGGTTTCAACGGCCGCTTCGAGCGTCACACCGGCGAATTCCAAAAAGCGGCTGCCTGCCAGTTTAAAGAGCGCAGCGGCATTGAGCACGTGCTTCTGCTTCCATTGGTTTTGATCGAGCGAGAATTCCACATTCTCGATTTGTCCAAACCGATCGTAGCGTTTATCGGCCCCCATCTTGCCGAAGGACGCCAGCGACGCTTCGGCGGGATTCGCCGTCAGATAGCGCGTGTTCATGAACGTGATCGTCTTGCTGCGAAAGTCTGCCAGGCTGCCAAGCATGCCGGCGCGTTCACCTTCTTCCTGCCGCGCTTGCCACTCTTCAGCCGATGGCGGCGGACGATTGGTGATATCGATCATCAGCGGTTCCATGCCTTCCAGCAGTTTGGCGGCTTTCGCCGCATCGCTCGCTGCGCCGGGATCTTCGGCACGGGCTGCGGCGCCGATCGAAAGCGCAAGGGTGATCGAAAGCACAAGCAGAATTGCCAAGGGGCCGATGATTGCTGGCAGACGTCGCATTGCGATCTCCTTCGAAGCGTTCCAGAAATTGCGGCGCGAAGGATATGCAATCGAGGTGAACCGGGCAACGCGAGTTTGCAAGGCCGGCAATTCGCGCTGGCATGCTATCGGCGAGTTCCGTATAAATCGGCCGCAACCGCCCGCTTTCGGCCGCCTTTCCAGGGCATCGCGATGCTGCCGCTCTCGATCATCTATCTTCGAAGCTTGCCCCAGCGATTGGGCGTCGTCAGCATTTTCATTTTCAGCGTCGTCGCCCCAACGCCGAGTTGGGCTCAGCTGTCGCCGACGCCAGATGCCGAACATTCCGCCGAGCAAAAAGCAAAATCCATCCTCGCGCAGTTGCAAACAAATCTCACGACCGCGAAGCGTGAGTTGGGCGAAGATAGCATCGCCGCCGCCGATGCGCACTCGGCCCTCGGCAACTTCTATCGAGCAATCGGCGATTACAAAAATGCCGAAGCCTTTCTGCTGGACGATTATAAAATTCGGCTGCAAAAGTGCGGCGAAGAAAGCGTAGAACTCATCGATACACTCAACAATCTCTCGCTGTTCTATCACGAGCTGGGCGTCTTTGAACGAGCCGTGCAAAGCCAATCGCAGGCGTTGCGCATCGCCAAGAAAGAATGGGGTGAATTGGATTTCCGCACTGCGAACATGTACGGTCGCCTGGCCGAACTGCACTGCGAAATGAGCGACTTCGGCAAGGCCCAAGCGGTTTGCATGGCGGCGATTCAGATTGATCGGAAACTTTTAGGCAATAGTCATCCGGAAACAGCACGCTTGATCGGACTTTTGGCCCACATCTACGCCGAACTCGGTTACTACGAGTGGGCAGAGAAATACTTTCAGCAGTCACTTCCGATTCTGGAAAAAGCCTACGGGGGGGAGCATTTCGAAACTTTGAAGCTCGTGAAGAACGTCGGTCTGTTCTACGCCGCCGCTGGCCGAAACGAAGATGCGGAGCGCGTGCTGCGGCAAGTGCTGCCGGCGGTCGAGAAAAACGCCGGCGCAAAGAACATTGCCACTGCCAAAGTGCAATCGTATCTGGCGAGCGCTTTGGTCGAGCTGGGACAGATTCCCGAAGCGCTACAGCACTCGGCGCGAGCCTTGAGAACTTGTAACGACCTGTTGCCGACCGACGAGCATCCGCTGTTTGTTGAACCGCTGCGAGACGCAGGCATGGCGAATTTAGCGGCGAATCAAATCAGTCGAGCCGAGGCACTTTTCTTTCGGGCCCTCTCGATTTCCGAGCATCAGCTGCGTCAATCGTCAGCCATTGAAACCGAGCGGCAACAGATTACGCATGCGATGGCCATGCGGATGAACTTGGATTTGTATCTTTCGCTGCCGAGTGCCGCGAAGCCCGACGCCGACGTCGAGTACACGAGCGCGCTGTTTTGGAAAGGCATCGCCGCCAGCCGGCAGCGCGCTCGCCGAGCGAAACACAACCAAGCGGCTGATGCGGAAGCGGCGGAGCACGAGAAACTATGCGCTCGGCTCGCCCAACTTCAGCTGCATGTGCCGGATCCCGACGGCCGCAACCAGTGGATGGAACAAATCCGCACGCTGACGCTGGAAAAGGAAGCGTTGGAACAAGACCTTGCGGCACTTGCCGGCCAGACCGACGATCCGACAAAGCAGATGCACACTTTGCCAGCCGATTTGCAACAGGCGCTGCCGGCCGGAATCGCGCTGGTGGATCTGCTGGAGTACGAGCTCACATCGTTCGTTGCTGAGCGCGAGTTAATGAAGCCGCAGCGCGAGACGCATTTTGTGGCGTTTATTGTGCGGCACGATCGGCCCGTTCTTCGTGTAGAACTCGGCGCTGCGAAACTGATTTCAGAGGCCATCGAAAAATGGAGCCAAACGCGTGGCTTCGGGCCAGCCGACGGGCAGCCCGATCCAGCAGCGGCTGTAAGCGACCTGATCTGGCGGCCGATTGCGCCGCACTTGGATGGGTGCAAGACAATTCTCATTTCTCCCGATGGCGTGCTCGCGAATATCGCATGGAACATTCTGCCTGGCACCCGACCGGAGAGTTACCTGATCGAAGATTTAGCAATCGGCATTGTGCCGGTGCCGCAGATGCTCCCGGCGATGCTCGTGGAAAATCGTCAAGCAGACATGGCGCAACAATCGATGCTGCTCGTCGGCGATGTCGATTACGATGCAGCACTCAAGCCCGCAGGCGACACAAATGCGGCATCGTCATCTGCCGATTCAACCGACGGCGGCGAACTCATGACATTCGCGCCGCTCAAATCCACCGGCCCGGAAGTTCGCGCATTGGCCGATCAATTCAAACGGCGCTTTCCAACCGGTCAGGTTTCGCTACTCGACAAAGCCGCCGCCACGGAAACCGCCTTCCGCCGGGAAGCGCCGAAAAACCGCTGGCTGCATGTCGCCACGCACGGATTTTTTTCGCCGCCGGGCATCAAAGCCGCGCTCTGCGTGCCGGCGCAAATTGGCGGAACGGCGAGACCGAACGGCGATCCCACGACACTGTTCAACGTGGGCTTACTTAGCGGATTGGCCCTGGCCGGCGCGAACGGTCGTGCCACGATGCCAGCCGCTTTCCTGCGCAGCCTTCTTGAAGACGTCCGCATTACTCAAAGATCGATTCATTTCGCGGGCTGTTCCGGATCAATGGATCGTAGACGACGGACTACTAACCGCGTTCGAATTAGGCACAATCGATTTGTCGCACACAGATCTCGCGGTGCTCTCCGGCTGCGAAACTGGATTGGGCCAGGCCGCGACCGGCGAAGGCGCGCTCGGCATTCAACGTGCGATGCAAGTCGCCGGCGTGCAAACCACGGTCAGCAGTTTGTGGAACGTGCCCGATCAAAAAACACAACTTCTCATGCAGCGCTTCTACGCAAACCTGTGGGACCGCAAGCTGTCCAAGCTCGAGGCCCTGCGCGAAGCCCAAATGTGGCTGATGCGCACAGGCGGAAAGCCGACGAGCGATGCGAATCAAACGCCCTCCAAACGGCTCTTGCCGCATTCCTGGGCCGCCTTCCAGCTCAGCGGCGACTGGCGTTGATTTTTCGCAACGTCGATCCAGCAAATTCGCGCTCTAAACTTGATTCGTCGATTGTTCGTCTCATTGGCACGCTCTGCCGGAGGCCGATTGCATGCGAATCAAGTTTGCCAATGCTGTGCAAAAGTTCTCAGCGGCAGCAATCATTTGTCTAATTGCTGCAGCAAGCATCGCCGCCGCCGCAGAACTGACGATGGAAGCCGTTGTTCGCGGTCAACGGGTCGAAGGCACGCCGCTTGCATTCTCGGCCGACAAAGTCGTGCTGCTGGGCCGCGATGGCGCGATGATCGATTTTTCGCCGCACGAAGCCCAAGAATATCACAAGACGAGCGACAATTTTGCTCCGTATTCGTCCGCCATCCTTCGCGGCATGCTGGAGCGCGAATTCGGACCGAAGTTCGAAGTCAGCGGCACGGGCCACTTTCTTGTCGTGCATCCCGTCGGGCAAAAACAATGGGCCGAACGGTTTGAAGATATGTACCGTTCGTGCATCATGTATTTTTCGGTGCGCGGGTTTCAAATAAGCAATCCGCAGTTTCCGCTCGTGGCGATTGTATTTCCAACGCAAGACGATTTTCGCCGCTATGCCGCGCACGAATCCATTCCCGCGGGCGCAGGTCTGCTGGGTTACTACTCACCGCAAACCAATCGTGTCGCACTATTTGATATCGGCGATGGCAAATCGAATAGCGAGCAAGGCAAACAGAATCTTGCAACGGTCGTTCACGAGGCTTCGCACCAAACTGCGTTCAACACCGGTATTCACAGTCGCTGGTCGCCGCCGCCACGCTGGGTAGCCGAGGGACTTGGCACGATGTTTGAAGCACCGGGCGTTGGCGATTCGCGCAGCTACCCCAGCGAGCACGATCGCGTCAATCAGGGTCGGCTCAAAGATTTCAAGCAGCTGCTCTCCAAGCGGAAGCCAGCAGCGTTTGTCGACCTAATCAATTCCGATCGGCAATTCGATCGCGATCCAGTGACCGCCTACGCGGAAGCCTGGGCGTTCACGTTTTTCCTCGTCGAAAAAATGCCGCGCGACTATGCGAAGTACCTGGCCAAAACCGCCTCTCGCCCCGCGTTCATGGCCTACAGCAGCGCCCAGCGGCTAAAAGATTTTACCGACGTGTTCGGCGATAACATGGCGATGCTCGACGCCCGATTTCTACGGTTCATTGGCGATTTGAAGTAGCGGCAACGCTTGTCACATCTTCGTGACCCGCGCCTCTCAAGCGCAAACTCGGCGTGGCGGCGGCAATAGTCGCCAAATAATTGCCATTCAAGGACTTTCGCCCTATCGCGAGGCGGCGAAGCAGTAATTTGATTCACGCATTTGCGAATGATGAGCGCGGGCAGCTGGATCGATTTCCAGTGGTCCGAGAATTTTCATCCGCTGACATCGTCTCGACTTACATTCGCGCATGCCAATATTTTCAAGCTGCTTCCAGATCGCGGCGCAGCCCTTGCTTTAATCGTCCGCCGAAAGCGTGCCTGGCGGAGCACGCCGGGAACTCGATCGGCTATGAAACTCTGGGATCGTCGATCGAAGCTGCCCGTCAAAAAAACAAATCATCCCGAGTGGAAAAACTTATTGAGGAGAATTGTCATGAAGAAGATTGAAGCTGTTATCCGCCATTTCAAATTGGAAGAAGTCAAAGACGCGCTACATGGCAAAGGCGTACAAGGCATGACCGTCACCGAAGTGCGTGGTTTTGGCCGCCAGAAGGGGCACACCGAAACGTACCGTGGTGCGGAATACGCAGTCGATTTTCTGCCCAAGGTGAAGGTGGAAGTGGTGGTCGATGAGCGCGATGCTCAAGGCGTGATCGACACGATTGTGGGCGCCGCCCGCACTGGCCAGGTTGGCGACGGCAAGATTTTCGTCAGCCAACTGACCGACGTCATTCGCATCCGCACCGGCGAAACGAATGCGGCTGCCGTCTAAGCAGCTGCGCAAAGAACTACACACGAGGGCGTTTCCGGCAACAACGCAAAAAGCCCAGGGGTTGAAGCCCCTGGGCTTTGTTATTTGTGTTATTTGCATCGCCTTGTTTTCAAATTGACGGGCAACTACTCATCAATTTCCAGCAACTGCCGCAGCAGTTCATTCCACCGCCGATTCTCCACGCTGATCTCCGCTTGCTGTTGCGCAAGCGCATAAATCTGCCGCCAGTCCCGCGCCTGACATGGCCGATTGTGAACCGCCCACCTGCGTGCTTCCAACGTTGCACGGCACCGCCGCCAAGGTCGCGACGCCAGCACGTTCGGGCATCGAAAATCGCATTCGGTTCGTCATGATTCACACTCGTGTCATCTTAGGCAGCATCGTTACTGGCCAGTGCTAGCATCGGCATCTCGGTGCAAGCATCACTATGATCATCTCCACTGTGATATCGAGATTCTGCACGCTCAAAGCGATCTTCCCCTGCACCGCTGGCACATGCGCAACCATCCTTCCACCTTGCGATGACCGCAGCGTTTGACTGACCCGAAACTTCTCTTGTCACGCTTGGAACGACCGCTCTATATTGACCCGCGGTTCGGCTAACCCGCACGAGCGGGAGGAAAATTTAGCCCCATCGGAAAGAGCGCGTGGCTCACTGGATGAGCCGGAAAGCTGCGCGACATGTCTTGGCCAAGCGAACCCGCCGAGCACGGTGCTCGGAGATGCATCTTCTGGCGATGAGCTTTGGAATGTGCTGCTTGACCCAATTGAAAGGAGTTCTTTCATGTCTACTGCTGTGTTGATGGATCGGTTTTCGGTCGGCTCGCAATCGTCGGCCCCGTCGTGGCAGGCGTCCGGATTTCCGGCGCAAGCTCCGTCGACTGGGAATTGGTGCGTTGTGCCGCGTTGCAAAGTCGAATTCGAAAAGTGCACCGGCGGATTCAAGATCCATTGCCGCTGCGATGACGAACTTTCCACCGCCACACTGCAGAATCTCTGCCGCATGTTGGCCGACGGCTGCCCAAGCTGCTGCTGCACGCACAACGGCATTCAGTGCTGCAACTGCACGTTCGCCAATTGCAACTGCAAGTGCGAATACACCAAGGACGGCTGCTGCATCAGCTGCACCAGTGGCGATAAGCACGCGGCAGCTTGCCTTGCAGCCTGCTGCGATTGCTGCTCGAAGTGCTGTGAAGCCGGCTGCAACTGCTACGTGTGCTTCGGTGGCACTCCAGTGTGCTGCGCGACCTGCTAATTGATTGCGCTCTACACACTTGACGTCAATAAGAACAAGCCCAGGGGTTGCAACCCCTGGGCTTGTTAATTTGTAGCGCAAAAAAATGCCGACGTCTGGAGCAAGGCGGTGTGCTCATCAGACGCCGGCAAGCAAACAGAACCAACGAGTCCTGTGGCGGAGGTTAGTTCTCGACGGCGCCCGGTGCGATATCGAGCGCATCGCCGCGAGCAATCAGCTTGGCGAGTTCTTTGATCGCGATCGTATCGGAAATCCAGTGCACCGAGCCGTCGCCGAACACCGCATTCGAGCCGCCGGCGTGGAAGGCATAAATTTCGCTCGTGCCTTCGGTATACCATGGCGCCGCGTTGTATGTCGGGTAATCTTCACCGTTTGTGCAATTCATGGAGCAGTTGTCGGTCGTCGCCGTTGCCAGACCCGAGCCGTCTTTCTTCGAGCCATGCAGCGTGATGTCGCTCGCCGGCCGCGACCAGCCGCCGCCGTTCTGATGGTGCGCCACTGGATCGCTACTCAGCAATTTGCCCTTTTGATACACAAACGGACGCGCAGCGGATTCAGCGAACATAATCGTTTTCGACAATCCATCGGTTGCATCTCGCAAGCGAACCGTCGCATTCTTCCGCAACAGACCGCTGTTGGCGCTTTTGTTCGCCGCGTCCCAGCTGATCGTTTCCGGATCGACAAGGCCTAAGCTGCCCGACGCAGCTCCGGCGCCGGTGCCCCAAGTTTTACCGCTGGGTCCCAAATTCGGATGCACGCCGATGGTTGGCGAATAGTCGGTCGTGGCCACAATCGGCTGCCAGCCACCAGAGGCTTGCGGATCGCCATCGAGGCGCGTCTGATCGGCCGGATCGGAGGGGCAAATAAGTTGCGGCAAAACAACGGACGTGACATTCAGGTTTGCACCGTTTACGCCGGTGTTGGCCGACCAGTTGAGCGTGAAATCGTATTTATCGTACAAGCGCGACTCTTCCAAATACGGCAACAGCGACGTGAACGCGGCAATGCGCGGCGCCGTGGTCGACCCAGTGGGGCGCATGCTGGAAGGCAAAATATGCTTGGCGCTTTCATGATTTAGCGCCGCCAAACCCAGCTGCTTCAGTGTGTTTTCGCACGCTGTTCGCCGGGCCGCTTCCCGCGCCGATTGCACGGCCGGCAACAAGAGCGCGACGAGCACGCCAATAATGGCAATTACAACTAACAACTCGACGAGCGTAAAACCGCGGCGACCATCCAAGGCGAGCTTCCTTCTCATGACTCTGGGCCTCCTAAAAGAATGAGACAACAAATCTGCAAACGGCGAGTTCGAATACAGGACGGTCCACACATTCCAGTGACTTTTCATTGATAAGATCCTTGATTGAGTTACTGAACTTTGATTCGTGATGTAGTGGGAAACAGAAAATCAGGCGAACAGCTGCAGCTCGATCCCAAACGTTGGAATCAGGCGTGGCAGAAAGTTGAAAACGCTCTACGCAAAAATTGCGTCAACAACAGGAGCAGAAGATGACGAGGCTACGGCGCATTTTTTTTTTCGAGTCTCGAACGCGCCTCTGGTCGAGCCAGTCAGCCAGCGTCAAACAAAGTTTCAGAAAGTGCCTCTCGCCGTGGCGAGTCAGCTTTAAAGTAACGAGTGTCGGGTTTGGGTTTTGGTTCGCGGTTAATTGCAACTTGCGTGCCGTCGTATATCACGGCTTGTGAATCACGGTGCGTTAGCGCAACCGCCGTTTCTCCGTTCGTTCTATCTGCACGACAACTCCGTCTTGCACGACGATCGAAACGTTTCCGTAGCGCAGGCCGCGCAGAGCATCGCGGATATGGTCGAGGGCCATGTCGGACGACGAAGTATCCGCTTTGTCGATGGCCGCAGACACGTGTCCGTTGTCGCTGCGATGTTTCGTGGCTTCTGACATGCGGTAACTCCGTTACAGTGTCTGGGTGTCTAGGTATCTTCGTTTCTCTTAATCAATCCGTACGATTGCCTACACCAGTCCAATCCAACAATCAGACACCAGGCACCCAGGCACTTAGACCCCCAACTTCAAATCACGTAATCCGGCATAAACACTCGCACTTTTTTCGGCAGTACGAAGACCGTATCACCCAGATTGAGTTTCAATTCTGCATAGCGATCCATGCTCAAATCGACTTGAATATCGCTGGCGCCGTCGACGCCGCTCAGTCCGATCCGCGCGACTGAGCCGGCCGGATTAATGCGTTTGACGCTGGCTTTCAAACTCGGCACGCCGTTTTGCGACCGCGCGATATCCAGCTCATGCGGCCGCAAGTACAACGTTGCGGCTTGCGGTTTGGCATGTGGATAGTCGGGATAATCCATCGCCCAATTGCCGACGACCGCGCGACCGCTTTCCACGCGCCCATGAAACACATTCACGTTGCCTAAAAAATCCATCACGAACGGATTGGCCGGATGTTCAAACACTTCCGCCGGCGTGCCGACTTGTTCTATGCGTCCCTGATTCATTACCACGACACGGTCGGCCACTTCGAACGCCTCTTCTTGATCGTGAGTCACGAGCACGCTCGTGGTGTGAATTTCGTTGTGCAACCGCCGTAACCAGCCGCGCAGCTCCTGGCGAACTTTCGCATCCAGTGCGCCAAACGGTTCATCGAGCAACAGCACTTTGGGTTCAATCGCCAGCGCTCTGGCGAGCGCAATCCGCTGCCGTTGTCCGCCCGATAGCTGCGATGGGTAGCGGTGTTCCATTCGTTCAAGTCGCACCAACCCAAGCAACTCGCGTACCTTTTTTTCGATTTCCTGTTTTGGTTTTTTGCGCACCCGCAATCCGAACGCGACGTTCTCGAAAACCGTCATGTGTCGGAACAGGGCGTAATGTTGAAACACAAAACCGACGTTGCGTTCTTGCGCGGCCCGATGCGTGACATCTTCCCCGTGGCATTCCACGGTGCCGGCATTCGCGCTTTCCAAGCCGGCGATAATTCGCAGCAGCGTCGTCTTGCCGGAGCCGGAGGGACCCAGCAATGCCACGAGCGAACCGCCTTCAATTTCCAGGCTGACATCGTCAACCGCGCGGAAATTGCCGAATTGTTTTGTTAAATGGCGAACCGTAATGCTCATAGCCAGTGTCCTAAGCTCCCGATCGTCGGGTCACCTTCGCCAACCGACTCCCGGCTGGCGGCTTCCTGTAATTGCCGCCGTGTTTTACGTTCCAGCCAAACTTTCAATCCCAATGTGACGAGTGCCAAGAGCGTGAGCAGCGAAGCCAACGCGAAGGCATCGCTGTCGTGCCCTTGCTCCAAAAGTTTTTGCACCTGCAGCGGCATCGTGGTGGTTCGATTTTCGACCCGGCCGGAAACGACGTACACGGCGCCGAATTCGCCCATCGCCCGGGCATTGCACAAAATGATGCCGTACAGCAAACCCCATTTGATGTTCGGCAGCGTGACGCGCCAGAACATCTGCCAGGCGTTGGCGCCGAGGCTAATGGCGGCCGTCTCTTCCTCGCCGCCGATTGCTTCCATGACCGGGATCAATTCCCGCGCAACGAACGGCAGCGTCACAAACATCGTGGCCAGCACAATGCCTGGCAGGGCAAACACGATGCGGATGTTGGCTTCTTGCAGCGTTGGCCCCAGAAAACCGAGCCGACCGAACAGCAGCATCAGCATCAAACCGACGACCACCGGTGAAACCGAAAACGGCAGATCGATCATCGAAACAAGTGTCGTCCGCCCGGGAAAGCGAAATCGGGCGATTAGCCACGCCGCTGCGGCGCCGAAGATCGTGTTCAGCACGACGGCGATTGGCGCGACCATCAGTGTCAGTTTGATCGAATGCAGCGTGGCCGGATTGTTGATTAGCCCTTTCCAGTACGCAGCAACGCCATTTTCGAAAGCCGCATAAAATACCAGCGCCACCGGCGCGACGATGAAGATGCCGACGACCGCGAGCGCCGTGCCAATTAGCGATCGGCGCACCACCGCCGATTCTTGTCGGGCAACGGAATTTGCGTGCGCAGATCCAAGTGTGGCGGCCATGTTATGCATAGTGGCGGCGACTCCTGCGCTCGAGCAAATTGATTGCCGCTAACGTGGCGAACGACATGGCCAATAGCACCAGCGCAATGGCAGTCGCCTCGGCGTAAGAATTTTGCTCCAACTTCGAAACGATGAGCATCGGCGCAATTTCCGTCTGTCCCTGAATGTTGCTCGATACGAACACCACCGAGCCGTATTCGCCCAGCGCGCGAGCAAACGAAAGCGCAAAGCCGGTGATGATGGCCGGCATGAGCGTCGGCAAAATCACATGCCAAAAAGTTTGCCAGCGGTTCGCGCCCAGGAGCATGGCCGCTTCTTCGGCATCGACCTCCATGCCTTCCAGCACCGGCTGCACCGCTCTGACGGCGAAAGGTATGCCGATGAACGACAGCACGAGCACAATACCCAGCCGCGAATACGTGCCGTGAATTCCGAGCGGCACCAGAAACTGGCCGAACCAACCATTGCCCGCATAGAGTGCCGAATACGCCAAACCAGCCACCGCGGTGGGCAGCGCGAGCGGCAGATCGACCAGCGAATCGACCACGCGTTTGCCTGGCCATTCGTAACGCACCAACACCCAGGCAATGAGCAGTCCCAGCAGCGAAGTCGCAAATGCCGATGTGAAGCTCACGCCGAACGTGAGCATGTAAGCGGCTCTGGCGCGTGGCGTCCACACTGCGGCCCAAAAAGCAGTCGGTCCCAACTGCGAAACCTTCAGCAGGCATGCGCCTAGCGGAATGAATAGCAGCACGCCGAGATATACGAGCGTGATGCCGAGCGAAAGTCGAAAACCTGGCAGAGTGCGATTCACGCGTGGTCCCTTGTCCCTGGTCCTTTTTCCCTGGTCTTTCGTATCTGCCGACCGCCTATTGCTTCTCGTAAATCTTGTCGAACAGCCCGCCGTCATCGAAGAAGCGTTTGCTCGCATCGTCCCAATCCTTGGCGACTGAGCTAATGTCAAACAACTTCACAGCCTGAAATTTGTCCGCGTACTTCTCGCGTGAATCAGCCGCGTTCGGGCGGTAATAATTTTTGGCGATCGCTTCCTGCGCTTCCGGCGTGTAGAGAAACTCCAGGTACGCTTTGGCGACGGCCTCGGCGCCGTGCTTCTTCACGTTGGCATCGACCCACGCGACCTGCGGCTCGGCGCGAAAACTGACCGGCGGATAAATCAGCTCCAACTCGCCCTTCGAATCTTTCACTTCCTGGATTCCTTCGTTCTCCCAAGTCAAATGCACATCGCCTTGTTTCTTTTTCGAGAACGTCATCGTCGCCGCGCGGGCCGCAGTATCGAGCACCTTCGTGTGCTCAGGGCTATACATTGTTCGGATGAAGTTTTCAGCCTGTTGCTGCGTGCCACCGCGAGTGAGCACGGCGCCGTAGGCTGCCAAAAAACTCAACTTGCCATTGCCCGAGGTTTTCGGATTCGGCGTGATGATTTCCACCCCCGGCTTAATGATGTCTGGCCAATCGTGAATTCCCTTCGGGTTGCCTTTTCGCACAACCATCACGATCGTGGAGTAATACGGCAGCGATTTCTCCGGCAAGCGGTCTTCCCAGCCGGCGGCCAGGAGTCCGCCGCGGCGGATTAAATCGGTATCCGGCCACATGGCCAGCGATAAGATGTCGGCCTCAAGTCCGTCGTTCACCGCTCTCGCCTGGCTCGACGACCCACCATGTGATTGCTTCACGCTGACCTGTTGACCAGTTTTCTCCTCCCACTGCTTTGAGAACCGCTTGTTGATGTCTTCCCACAGCTCCCGAGTTGGATCGCAGGCCACATTCAGCAGTTCGACCGGACCAGTATTGGTCGTCGAGGCGTCCGACTTGCCAGAAGTGTTGGCGGCTGCCGACCAACTAGCTGTCGACGAACTAACCGACGACGAACCGCAGCCGCTGAGCGCAAATCCAGCCAGCGCAATGACAACTGATCCAAGCAAAACACGAACTCCATACATATTGCGAGACATAGCTGCAAACCCTGCGGATGAGGCGTTAAGGCGGGAGTTAGTTAAACGGCGGCTCGTTCCATGAGCCACCAGCCTTAACGCACAGGCCGTGCCGAAGGCAAAATCGCGCCGTCCGGCCTTTAATCGGTCAGAATCAACGGCTGCGCAAGCTTTCAGGCTGCTATCGCCGTTGCATTTGCTGGTATGCCGTGATATATGATGGACAGTGCCCGTTATATTTCACGGAAAATTTGTGACCCCCCACTCAGCACGTCACGTCAGCATGGAACAACATAGTCGTCTGCTGCTGAGTGTCTGGCGGGAAGCCTGCCGGCATATCGAGATCGCCGAAGCCATTGACCTGATCACCCCGCTAGTATTGGACCAGTTGCCGCTGGACCAGTTGCTGCTGCGTGTCATTGAAGTTGACCGTGGAGCGGTGGATACCGTGGCCGCCACCAGCCGCGAAGACAAACCGCCGGCTGCCCGCCTCCGTACCCAACTCAAGCCCGAGGGAATTGAACGCCTGCTCGGGTGGTGCCGCCGCGGGCAAATTATCTGCGACAGTGCAGAATCGGTACAGCGCCGCTTTCCTGGCCTCATCTCGGAAAGCACTGTCGGCCAAGTTCTGGCCGGCCCGTTGATGACAAGCGACGGTCCGCCCGGTGCGCTCATTGCGATCGCCGATCCACCGGCCACGTTTACGCCGGAGCACGAACAACTGCTCCGCGTGCTGATGGAGCCATTCACCGTGGCGCTCGAAAATGATCGACGCCTGCACGAACTGGTCACGCTGCGCGAAAAAGTGGAAGCAGAGAATCGATCGCTGCTTTCGAAGCTGGGCCGGAACGATTTGAGCGATGCCATCGTCGGCGCGGAGTCCGGATTGCGGGGCGTCATGGAACGGGTCGGCCTCGTGGCTCGCGCCGATATACCTGTCCTTATCGTCGGAGAGACCGGCTCCGGGAAAGAAGTCGTAGCACGGGCCATTCACAATCAATCGCGGCGCACCGGTGGTCCGTTCATGCGCGTAAACTGCGGAGCGATTCCACCGGAACTGGTCGATTCGGAACTCTTTGGCCATGAACGCGGCAGCTTTACCGGCGCCACGGCGCTGCGCAAAGGTTGGTTCGAACGCGCCGATCAGGGGACGCTGTTTCTCGACGAGTGCGGTGAACTGCCGCCCGCGGCGCAAGTGCGGCTGTTGCGCATTCTGCAAGACGGCACGTTCGAACGTGTCGGCGGCGAAAAGCAAATTCACGTCGACGTACGAGTTGTCGCGGCCACACATCGCAACTTGCAGGCGATGGTTGCCGACGGCACGTTCCGTGAAGATCTTTGGTACCGGCTGGCCGTTTTTTCAATCGAGCTGCCGCCATTGCGCGATCGACCCGGCGATATTCCCGCGCTGGCCGCGCACTTTGCACTCCGTGCTGCCAAACGATTTGGATTGCCGGCACGCACGCCGACGCCGCAAGATGTGAATATGCTCGTGGGCTACGCCTGGCCAGGGAACGTCCGCGAACTTGCAGCAGTCATCGAACGGGCGGCGATTTTGGGCGACGGCCGCCGCTTGGAGGTCGCCACCGCGCTCGGCATTGCACCGCGAGAGGAAATGTTTGGCCGCAATGCGGAGATCCCAGTTGCAGGGCAAGCGCAAATGGAAAATCCAAAATT
Source organism: Pirellulales bacterium (assembly GCA_963773875.1). Taxonomy (GTDB): domain Bacteria; phylum Planctomycetota; class Planctomycetia; order Pirellulales; family JADZDJ01; genus CAVTYH01. The sequence continues at coordinate 119,449 of CAVZCV010000018.1, read as the reverse complement.
AAGAGTGGTCAGCGACGATTCACTCTCGTCCAACCACGCTGAGGAGATTTCGGCGCGGAGCGAGTTCTCAGCGCACAATTCGACACTCTCGATGCCGCCACGCGTCGGCATATTGAAGACTCGCTGGAGCGTACCCAAGGCCAAATCGAAGGCACACGCGGCGCCGCCAAATTGCTGGGCATCAATCCGCATACGCTGCGTGCGCGCATGCGCAAGCTGAAAATCGACTGGCAATGTTTCCGGCCGATCGACTAACTCTTGCCGAGAGTAACCACGGGAGACACGGAGGCACGGAGACGATTAATTAGGAAGTCAGGAAGCCAGGAAGGAAGATGAAATTGAATGAATGTCGATCTCAATTGTTCTTAACTTCCTGCATTCCTGGTTTCCTTATTGCTTCTTGCTGCTCCGTGCCTCCCGTGGTGAATTAACATCCGGCGATTTTCGGCAAAGCATCACTGCTTCTAGCCGCTCAGCACGCGTGGCGTCTACAATGAAATGTTGCGCGTCAATCTCCGCGAATTGCCATGGCGAATTCCGTTTCCAACCCAACGAGTGCCGGTTTGCTGCCTATTATCGAGCAGCCGCAGGGCGACTACGTCGATCGGGTCGGATTGTTAGCGCAGCGGCGTGACAGAGCCAGCGCGGGGCGGGCACCATCCCAATGGTCCCCGCCGCTCAACGGCGTAACGCGATCAAATCCGCCGCTGCCGATGACTCGTGCGGAAATGAAATCGCGCGGCTGGGATGAAGTCGATATCGTGTTCGTCACGGGCGATGCCTATGTCGATCATCCGAGTTTTGCGATGGCGCTGCTTGGGACGATTGCTCGAAGACGAAGGTTTTCGCGTGGCGATCCTCAGCCAGCCTGATTGGCATTCTTGCGAACCGTGGAAGACGTTCGGCAAGCCGCGACTGTTCTTCGCGATCAGCGCAGGCAACATGGATTCGATGATCAACCATTACACGGCCAATCGCAAAGTGCGCAACGACGATGCCTACAGCCCCGGTGGAAAAATTGGTCGTCGTCCCGATCGCGCCACCCTCGCTTATTGCCAGCGTGCCCGCGAAGCATTCAAAGGCGTGCCAATCATCGCCGGCGGCGTCGAAGCCAGCCTGCGGCGCATCGCCCATTACGATTACTGGAGCGACAAAGTGCGGCGCTCGATTGTGATGGATGCCAAGTGCGATCTTTTGGTCTACGGCATGGGCGAGCGCCCGATCGTCGAAATCGCTCATCAACTTGCGGCCGGAGCGACGGTGCGCGATTTGCGCAAACTTCGCGGTGTGGCGTATCGCCTCGGTGCCAAAGAAGCCGCGACGTTTTCAACCCCTTTAGCCCCCGGCGATCACGCCGGGGGGAATGCGGCACCAATTGCCGCTAGCGGTTCGTTGCCGCACAGCGATACGAACCGGATTGCCCCCGGCCATTGGCCGAGGGCTAATGTGCACGCCAACACCATCACGCTTCCATCCTTTGAAGCCGTCTCCGGCGACGACTCCAAATCGAAACGCGCGTTTTGCGAGCAAACCAAAATCTCGCACAACGAAACCAATCCGCACAACGCCAAACGGCTCGTCCAATTCCACGGGCCGGAAGCCGTGGTGGTAAATCCCGGCGCGTTGCCGCTCACGCAGGCGGAAATGGATCGAGTTTACGGCCTGCCGTTCACGCGGCTCGCGCATCCCAGTTACGGTAAGGAAAAAATTCCGGCCTACGAAGTCGTCAAGCACAGCGTGCAAATCATGCGCGGCTGTTTCGGCGGCTGCACGTTCTGCAGCATCACCGCGCACGAAGGGCGCATCATTCAAAGCCGCAGTCAGGAATCGGTGCTGGCGGAAATCGAACGAATGCGCGAACTGCAGCCCGACTTCACGGGCGTGGTGAGCGATATCGGCGGCCCAACCGCCAACATGTACGAAATGAAATGCACGCGCCCGGAAGTCGAGGCGAAGTGCCGCCGTTTGAGCTGCGTGCATCCTACGATTTGCAAACTCCTGGGCACCGATCACGGTCCGCTCGTTGAACTGATGCAAAAAGCCCGCGAGTTGCCCGGTGTGAAAAAAGTGCTGGTCGCCTCCGGCATTCGCATGGATCTAGCCCGTCGCGATCCGGTTTACATGCGCGAGCTTGCGAAGCATCATGTCGGCGGGCATTTGAAAGTCGCGCCGGAGCACACCGACGCCGGCGTGCTGCACTTGATGAAGAAGCCCTCGAACGACGATTTCGAGAAATTCGGCGCAGAGTTCACGAAGCAATCGAAAGCCGCCGGCAAAAAGCAGTATCTGGTGCCGTACTACATCGCCAGCCATCCCGGCAGCGACTTGCACGCGATGATCGATCTGGCGCTGTTCCTCAAACGCAACCACTACCAGCCCGACCAGGTGCAAGATTTCATCCCCAGCCCGTTCGACATCGCCGCCTGCATGTACCACACGGGCTTGGACCCATTCACGCTCAAGCCGGTGCACATCGCCAAACACCTCCGCGACCGCCGCCTGCAACGGGCGCTGTTGCAATTCTTCAAGCCCGAAAATTATTTTGAAGTGCGCAAAGCCCTGGAACAAGCCGGCCGGCAAGATTTAATCGGCAGCGGCTGCGATTGCTTGATTCCAGAGCAACCACCTAAAGCGGCGCTTTCACGGCGGCGGCGCAAAGCGAACGAGGAGATGAGCGAGGGGGAAGGAGATCATATCCGCGGCGGGCCGGGGAAGAAGAGAACCGCGAAAGATGCGAAGAGCGCGACGAAGGGAGTTGGTTATCGGCCGGACATCGATCGAGCGGAAATCGTAATCGCCAAGCATGAATAGAACGGCGACATTTGACTTCGCCGGGATTCGATGGAAGTCGATTATTTTCATCACCCGAATCGGTTCCCAAAAAATATTGAGGGGCCTTTTTATACGACGGGATGCCTGTCGCCCGCGACAGGTGATAAATCTTCGCCACTTGTATGGTGTTGCGACTGTCTATGGTGTGAGGCACCGGAACTTGAAGCCCCGGATTTGCTTGCACCTCTCAAGGATGGCAACGTTGATTCCTATTTTATTCGGCAGCCCTCGACTCAAAAAGAAGTCGAACGTGCCTGCATGGCGTTAATGGTGTGCTGCGTGTCCGCATTTCGTTACGGAGGAAAAAACCGGCAAATCATTGAACGGCTGGGCAACAATCCGGAATTAAGTGATTACGTAATTGCGAACGGCGCGTTGCGATTGGCTGTAAATGAGTACAGCAACTTTCTTCCGTTTGCAAAACGGATGATCAAGAGGAGGCGGAAGCATATAAAATTAGATGGTGCACCAAGTCGAACGATTACGAAGCTCAAGCAATTTTGGAAGAAGATTCGACACTTCTTTTTTGGATGCGCAACTGAAACGCCGCAACGCCGACCCCGGATATGAGTTCGCCGTTCTTTTGGCTGGAACGCCTTCGGCGTGGAATGCCGGCGAGCCTGGTTCACGCAGCGCCGGTGAATTGGCTGATGCGAATGTCGCCTTTGGGGAGGTGGGCAATGATTTCCAGTTGGCCGCCTAAGGCTTTAATTAGGCGGTTGAGCGTGCTAATCTGCATATCCTCCTGCGATTCCATTCGGGATAACGTCGACTGCTTCACATCCAACACTGCGGCAACTTCTTCTTGCGTCATGCCCACCGCATGACGAATTTCAGAAAGCACCATTTCGGCGATCATTTCTTTAGCCCGCGCCTTCGCCCAAGCTCGATGCTCCGGCTTCATTTTGGCTTCTAATTCTCGAAAGTTTTTCGCCATTAGATTAATCCTTCCCGCTTAAGCGTTTCCAAATGTTCGTCGTACAAACGATCCGCCAGGGGAATCATTTGCCCATAAAATTGATCGTCGCCGGTTTTGTCGCCGCCGATTAGCAAAATCGCACAGCGCCGTGGATCAAATGCAAATAGAGTCCTCAATGGATGTCCTTGATGCTGAGTGCGCAGCTCCTTCATGTTGGAATGCTTCGAGCCTTTGACGGTATCGGCATGAGGCCGGCCGAGCTGTGGTCCCACTTGACGCAGAAGTTCTACACTTGCAGCGACGGAACGCTGCTCGTATGCATCCAGCGAGTTCCACCAGTGCTCGAATTCAATCGTATATTCGACTTCCCACATCTGGTGAATTATAGCATATGATGCATATACGTCAAATGCTATAATTAGTCGGCGGGGCGTGCATCTACCAGTGCTGGCTGGCCGCCGATGGTCTCGGGCTGCTCTTGGGATAATTGAACGAAAGCTAAATGACCAGGAAACCCAATGACTTCGATCGTGATAAGAATCGACCCGCGACTGCTTGATAATCCGAACGCAGATTTGCGGTATGTGCTGCCAGAGTTGCTGACCGCGCGATCCGACGCGAACATCGTATCGGACGGATTCGACTACGTCGGTGACGTACCATTGATGCTACTTTTCGTGACGACATCTGACTTGCCGGCAGCCATTGCCTGTGTTTTGGACGTTTTTAAAAATGAACGGCCACTGGGCAATGACCTGCGGAAAGGCACTATCGTCGCCATAGAAAAAGACAATTTCTACGATCTTATTTTCCCCAAAGGCTTTGCGCCGCCGCTCGCCCAGTGGAGATAGATGAACACTTGACAAATGATCACCAGTTCCCTACAATGCTCGCGGGAAGTATGAGTCCCCGCCAGTTGTTCTTTGACAAGTCGAATTTAGTAACAAAAGTGTCCAGGCGCCTCTTGGCCTGGGTGTCTGGTGGTCCGCGCGAAGCTCTCTTGGCTGCAGCAAGGCAGGCGCGACGATCCATCAGGCACCCGCCGCGGTGGGAGTGTGCGAAATAACGCTTGGCGAAAGGTGACTGGCGCTCGGTGAATTCACGCCTGAAAAGGACGAAAGCGGCGGATAGTGAAATAACTGTGAAATTACTCGGCGCGAAATCGGCGAAATCGCCTACACAGGTTGAAAAAAGTGTTGCGGTAATTTCACTTTGAAACGCGAGATTGGGTATGGGGCAACGCGACGCGCGTTTTTCTCGAAGAATTGCGCGTTCAAACCCGCCCGGGTTTCACCTGGTTTTGGAGCGAGCGCAATCGAAGCGAGAATCTTCGGCGTTTTTCGAAGAATTGAAGAATTGGGGCGGCGAAATAACTCCGCGTCGTTCGACCGGTCGCCAAAGATCAATGCTTCGGATTCGGATTCCACGGCCAGTACGTGCGCCGGTGGCCGCCGAAGTGGTATTCCACGCCGCCGGAGAAGGAGACGTTATGCATGGTGTCGAGGCTGCCGGTACCGAACGCCAGGTTGTCGATTACATCGACGCGGAAGGTGAGCCACTCGTTGAAGCGGTACTTGAGGCCGCCGCCAAAGGGCACTTCGAACAGCGTGCCGGAGTAAACTGCCGGGCTGCTGCCGTACGAATCGAGCTGCTGAATGCCGGTGCCCAAGAGCGCGAACGGGCGCCAGCGCGAATCGCCCCACGGATAGTAGAGCAGGCTCATATCCCACACGATGATGTTGCCTGTGCCGATGTTGTTCTGCGGATTCTGGCGATCGAATAAACTCATCCACGACAGCCCGAGCCGTGTTTCGACGCCCCAGTAGTAGTCGTAGTCCCAGCCCAGGCGCGTGCCGGTGAAGAAGCCGGCTTCCTGACCGATGACGCCATCGACGGCATCGTCGCCAATCATGTCGCCGGCAAAGAAGTCGACGTGAAACGGCCGATTCTGCCAGCTTGTGCCCAAGAGCGGCTCACCGAGACCGATAAAGCGCGGATAATGCTCGGGCTGATAGACCGTCGGCGTGCCGGAGCCGGGCAGCGCTTGGAGGCCGTGCTTCATCGACAGCGCGCCGGAATAGTTTGGATTGCCGCTGGAGTCGCAGTTCGAATCGTCGGCGGGAGGCGTGACCGACTTTGCATAGGAGTCGGAGGGATTTGGCACGCCTTGAACGATTTCGTTCGATGCCATTCGAGACGCACCGTGCGCAGGGACCTGATCGAAAATATTTGGTTGCCGATATTCCGCTGGCACAACGCTGGATGAACGTGGGCGAGTCTGATACGGGGGCGGCGGCGCAGCATCATCGAAGGGAAAGGTCGGCGCGGATTCGCGCGTTTTGGGCGTGTTGCTTTTACGGAGCGGATTCGGCCGTGTTTCAACATTGATTACGGCAGGCTCATCGGAATCGCCACTCGACTTGGCGTCGTCGGCGTAAACGCGAGACGATGTGATGACGATCGCCGCCGCAGCGAGGAGACATGTCATAGCGCTGGCGCGCACTTTGAGCGCGGCGGAAGCGACCATCGAAATTGCTCGCGCAGTCGTCACGTGAATTCACCGCGCAAGTTGAGCGCAGTGCGAATGGTATCGAACCGATTTACTGTGATGAAAACGGAAACGTCGAACGACCGAACCGGTTGCGGCGATCGAACTTCAAACACCAACAGGCCGCAACCGACTCACGCCGCGAGAACCGCGGCCAAACAAAAATAGGGCGGGATTATTGCGGGCTTCCGCCAGCGTGTCAACGCAAACTGAATTGGCCGTGGCAACTTGCAGCGAATCGCTGGCTTTTGCGGTACAAAGGCCCATTGTTCCCGCTAGCAGCAACCGTTGCTAGCCAAAATCATTCATTTGGCGTCCAGCTCCGTCACGGGTACTGCTTGTGGCATTGCCAGTAGACCTCTATATTGCGCAGCGATGAATCCTGGAAGTGGGGACTTCCCGGCCATGCAACTTGCTTCGCTTCCATCGTGTTGCGCTACTCGCCTTAGACGCACGACATCAAAGGAGATCTCCCATGCTACCGAAGATCCGCGGTTCTATCCTGCGCACTGCATTTGCGCTTGCAGCCCTGTCGATTATCTCGCTTGCGACCTCGGCACGTGCTGGATTTCTGACTTTTTCCACGGGCGGCACTTCCGCCACGAGTTCCATTCAAAGCACCGTCGATGCATTTCGCGCGGCGCTGGGCGATCCGAACAATGGCAATAATGCGGGGCCGCTGGCCAGTGGACGACGCGAAATCAATTGGGATGGCGGCAATGCAACCACATCAACCTCGAATCCGTCGCCACTGACCACGTTCACCAACACGCGCGGCAGCACATATACGACGGCCGGCACGGGCTTCCTTCAAACACCGCTGACTGACCTTGCACTAACCGGCATTAATGCGAACTACTCGACCACTTTCAGCGCATTCAGTGCCCAGCGAATTTTCACGCCGAAGGACAGCAACATTGTTGACGTCACGTTCTCCGTACCTGGCAGCAACGGTGCAACGGCTGCCACGGTCGGCGGTTTTGGCGCGGTGTTTTCCGATGTTGATTTGCCGAATATCACCCGGATCGAATTTTTCAATGATGCCAATATTCAAATCCAAAGCCTGAACGTGTTGCCCGGCACCACGACAAGCGGCAGTCTCTCGTTTTTGGGCGCAGTGGCAAACGCCGGAGAAAGAATTAGCCGCGTGCGCATCACCACTGGCAACTCGGCGCTGGGACCGACAGATACGAATGGAAACCCGACAGACGTTGTCACCATGGACGATTTCATCTACTCCGAGCCAATCGTCGTTCCTGAGCCGGCAACAATCGTGCTGGGTGCGCTGGCAGCATTGGGCATATTCGGTTTGCGAAAGATTCGGCGCGAATCTCGCAATCCCGCTTAGCAGACTTCAATATCCGTAATGCGCCGCCGCGTGCAGCTTTGCCTGTTCGTCTTCGGTCAGGCCGGCGATCTTTTTCGGATCAAAAAAGTGATCGCGCGTCAGGTGGGTCCAAAACGTCATACCGCTGACGCCGGCTTCTGGCACGTCGATGGTTTTTAGCCAAATCCGAATTTCATCGGCGTTCAGACTGCGCAGCCAGCGGCTGGGCGGGCGGCCATGGCGAGCCCGGCGTGTGCCATCGGGCGTGTGCGGCGCCGGCTCAATCGGTCCAATATCGTTCTCGGCGATTGGAGGTCGCTCGCCGGATCTCATCTCGGCCGGCACCAAGCTCTCGTCGAGATAGCCGGCGCGGCCTGTGAGGTATTCGCCGCTTCGCTTGCTGATGGGCGTCGTGATACCGGTAACTTTCCAGCGCCCGCCGATAAACGTTTCCCGCTCATACCAGCGCCAGGAATTGTTCTCCGCCAGCGTCCAATGTTCCGGAGGGTCGGCGGAGGAGTTGGCCGGAGTTGGCTCGGTCAATCGCAAGGTCGCCGCAGCCAAATGATCTAGCCCGTTGATATGCAATTTCTCGGCGAGCCCGAACATGCCAAAGCTGAGCCAGAAAGCAAAACGCCGGCGATTCATGGTTGAATCCTGGATTACAGGTTAAATGGCAGGGCGTGGCAGCCTTCAATTGGACGAGTGCACAGCGTCACCGCTACGATCTATTCAACTATAGCTCGTGGCGGGCGGGACTTACCCGGCGGGGCTGAAGTCCATTTGGGCTGAAGCGGTATTGAGCTTCAACCTTCTATGGAACTGGCACGACAATTTAAGTTCTGTGCGATAATGCTGAAACAGACTCGGGCGACCGGCGTCTTCATATCAGAACAGCATCCATTGGCGAACGAAAACCGATGTCGAGCAAGCCGGGTCCGGAATTGCTGGGCCAGTTGTTGGATCGGCATGGGGCTGCGCTGGTGCTATTTGCTCGGCAGTGGTGCAACACACCGGACGACGCGGTCCAAGAGGCGTTTGTGCAGTTGGCGCGCCAGCTTGAAGTACCGCGAGATCCGGCTGCGTGGCTGTACCGCGTAGTTCGCAACGGAGCGATCAGCGCGGGGCGTTCGGAAGCCCGGCGACGCAAACACGAAGCGCACGCGGCGGAATTCCGGGAATGGTTTGAATTGCAGGAATCGGATGAAGTCGACGCGAATCGCGCAGCGGCGGAGTTGGCGCTCTTGCCGGCGGAGGAACGCGAGGTGATTTTCGCACACATTTGGGGCAGGCTGACGTTTTCGCAAATCGCGGAACTCGTCGATAGTTCTGCCAGCACGGTCTTCAGGCGTTATCAAGCGGGCCTTACGGCGCTGCGAAATCTTTTGGGTGAGCCAGGTGAAACATGTCGGACAACGAATCAAGCGCAGAGCTCTCCGAAGAACTGAAATCGGTCGAAATGGCGCTCGGCGCATTATCGCCAGCCGTCGGCCGATTCGATCGCGATCGATTGATGTATTTGGCAGGGCAGGCGAGTGTTGATGGTCGAAACCACGCTGACGGGTGGCCATCGGCGACGGGAGTCGCCTCCTACAGAAGATTTGCCTGGCCGATGGCGACAGCGGCCTCGCTGCTTGTGGCGGCGATGCTTGGCGGGATGGCAATCGCCGAGCGCGGACACGAGAGGGTTGTTTATTTTGAACGCCCCATTACCGGTGGCGCGACGGCGACCGTTTCATTTCCGACGCTGCCCTCCGGTCAGTTGCAGGCCAAATCTCCAGATCAAAGCAATTACCTTCAATTGCGCAGATTTGGTGCTCACGCGTGGGATTGACGCACTGCCCGCAGAGAAGGTGGAAGAACGCTCGCGGGCGGAGCAGGTTCCGGCGTGGCCAATGTTCCGGCAGCAATTGATCAAACCGACAAATGATGGAGGTTCAACATGATTCAAAGACGTTTTGCCGCCGGCTGTGCGGTTGGACTCTTGTGCGCCGCAGCTTCTATTGCGCGAGGTCAAGACACAGGACCCCCAAAGCCGCAAACTGAAGCAGTGCAAACAACGCATTTCATACTGCATCCGGCGGAGCTTTCCTATGCGCCGATGAAATACCGCTTGCTGCCGAAGTACATCGAACAAACGCCGGGCAACGCCGCCCCGCACTATTTTCGCGCCATGATGGTGTGGGGATTCAACAAGTCGTATCAAGACGCCGCGGAAAAGATTTCTGATTGGGCCGAGTTGCCGCTCTCCAATTTGCGGGACAACGACCAGGCGAATGATTTTTTAAACAACTGCCCAACTTACGATTTCGATGCCATCCGCCTGGCAGCAAGGCGTGAATATTGCGACTGGGATCTGCCGTTTCGCGAGCAAAACATTCAGACCCATATTCCGGAACTTAAAAAGATGCGCGACCTGGCCTGGATTATTGCGCTCAAAGCGCGCATGGCCATGGCTCGCGGCAATCTTGACGAAGCGGTCGATTATCTGAAAACCGGTTTGCAAATGGCACGCGATGCCGCGAAGGGGCCCACGCTGGTTAACGGGCTCGTAGGAGTCGCCATCGGCGCGGTAATGCTGAAACAGGTGGAGACGCTTATTCAGCAGCCAAATTGCCCGAATTTGTATTGGACTTTGACGGCACTGCCGGATCCACTCGTCGATTTGCGGCCGGCAATGGAAATGGAGCAAGACAATTTGTATCTCATTCTGCCATCGTTGCGCGACTTACGGAGCAAGAAGCTTTCCGAGGCAGAATGGAATGCGCTGCTTGTGGATGTGGTTCAGAAAATTCTGGCCATTGTTCCGAAAGTCGTTGGCGAGGAAAACACATGGGCGAAAACAGCGGTCTTCGCCGTCACGGCGTATCCCAAAGCAAAGGCGGAGTTGGCACGGGCCGGATATAGCGGGAAACAGATCGACGACATGCCGATGTCGCAAGCACTACTGCTGGCTGAATTGGAGGCGTTCGAATCGACGCGCGACAAAATCTTCAAATGGTCGTACATTGATTTCGCCGATGCGACTCAAGGCTTAGAAACTGCCGAAAAAGAATTTGCCGATGCGAATAAAGCCGACACGGAAATATTTCCGCTCGCGCAGCTTCTGATGCCGGCGCTTAAAGCAGTGCGGTTCGCTCAAGTGCGGCTAAGCCGGGAAGTGGCAGCACTGCGGTGCGTAGAAGCGCTTAGAATGTATGCCGCCCAGCACGAAGGGAAGCTGCCGGATCGATTGAACGAGATCAAAGAAGTGCCTGTGCCGCTAGATCCCAACACAGGCAAGGCATTCGCCTACGAGCACTCAGGCCTTAGCGCTGTTGTTTCGTCAGCATCGCCGCCAGGCTACGGAACCGCCGAGCATGCGCTGCGGTGGCAGATTTCCATTGCAGCGAAGAAGTAAGCCATTTCTGCGGATTCGCTCCATGTCAGGCTGATCAAAGATCGGCCCTCTGGAGTCGCCACCGCACCGCCATGCACTGTCGTGGCTATCTATCCACCCAAAGAAGCACCCCTTGGTGAGTTGGGCACCGGGCAGTTAGAATAGCGGGCTTAGACAGAGATTTAGGGTCTAAAAGCCCGTAATTTGAACTTCGTGCGTTTCGGGAAGGAGCTCGCAGGTGCAAATCAAAGTTGCCACGCGGCACGGCCATTTGAGCGCCGCCACGCAATCGAAAATCCAGGCTAAAGTGGGCCGACTTTCGCGGTATTTCGAGCGTTTGACGGCCATCGAGGTCGAGGTCGACCTGGAACACGAGACGACGCCAACGGTGGATATTCGGGTCGATGCGGAGCACAAGCACGATTTTGTCGCCACTGTGCAGTCTGGCGACTTATGGCGGAGCCTGGATGCAGCGGTTCAAAAAATCGAACAGCAATTGCGTAAGTACAAAGAGAAAGTTGTTGATCGACATCGCAAAACGATCAAAGGCGAAAAGGCCTCGGTGGGAGAAGCGTGAGCCGCTTGCGGCTTAGCGGACCATTTTGTTCGGCACGTTAAGCCGCTAGCGGCTCGCAAGCCCGCGTGGTTAGAAAGGACAACGATTCATGAAGTTTGCCGACTTTGTAAGCACCGATGCCATCAAATCGCATTTGAATGCGCACGACAAGGAAGGCGTAATTCGCGAAATGGCCCAATCGCTTCTGGATGCGGGCAAAATTAACGCTGATGAATTGGACAGCATCGTCCGAGCTATTTTGAAGCGCGAAGAGTTGGGCAGCACCGGGATCGGCCGCGGCGTCGCCGTGCCGCACACCAAGCACCCTAGTGTTAATCGCCTGGTGGGCACTGTAGCAGTGAGTCCAGAGGGGATCGATTTCGACAGCCTGGACGGCGAAAAAGTGCAGCTGTTTTTTCTGCTGATTTCGCCACCCGACCGGCCCGGCGATCACCTGCGAGCGTTGGAGAACATTTCGCGACAACTGCGAAATGACACGTTCTGTCGATTTTTGAAGCAGGCAAAATCGCCCGAGGAAATCAAACAACTATTGGAAGAAGCAGATAACAATCAGTTTTCAGGTTAATTTTTCAGGAGTCAGGCATCAGGCTTGTTGGATCGAATTCTCCATGTTCACCGTGCGCGGCATCGGCGCAACCGCATTAGCCTTCTAAGCCGCAAGCGGCAGATCTCGGAAAGACCTCCAAAAATGCTTGAGAAACCGAATGAGTGAAGGGAAGGCGAGTCGGGCAGTTGTGGTGAATAACCAACAGGGGATCCATGCGCGTCCGGCCGACCTTCTCGTGCGATTGGCAAAACAGTATCAGTCGAAGATCAATCTGGTCAAAGAAAATCAGCGAGTGGATGCCAAGAGCATCCTCGAACTGTTGACTTTGGGCGCAGTGCAGGGCACGCCGCTGGTGATCGAGGCGGAAGGGCCCGATGCCGAGCAAGCACTAGACGCTTTGACCGAACTGTTCGCCAGCAATTTTGCGGAAGACGAACCAAACCAAAAACAATCAAACCCGAGTTGAACCGCGGCGTGACCGAGCCATTTGCCTCGCGACCTTCCGGAACAACTCACTCGGCACGGCGGAGGGTCTAAAAGTCGAAAAGTCTAAAAGTCAAAAAGTGGCATCATCGCCGAAAACTGTCGATGAAGGGCCCAAATTTTTAGACTTTTGGACGCTTCGACTTTTAGACCCACGCCCGCCACGTGCAGCGCGTGATTCGTGCTGCTGGCCGAGACGAAGCGAACACGCACCCCATGCAGCGATTACAGGGGATTGCCGTTTCATCCGGCGTTGCCATTGGCGAGGCCCTGGTGATGGACAGCGAGGGATTCCGCATCCCTCGCCGGTTCGTTTCGCGCGATGCTGTGGAAAACGAGCTCGAGCGGCTCGATCAGGGCATCGAAGCGGCTGGCGCGGAAATTCAGGGCAACCGCCAATCGGTGGCCAAAGAATTGGGCGAGCAGTACGCTGCCATCTTCGACGCGCATTTGCAAATGCTCACCGACCCCAAACTGCGGTCGGAAATCGACAGCATGATTCGTGAACGGCATTATTCGCCCGAATATGCCGTTAGCCGTGCCCTGCGGCGCTATGCAAAAGTGTTTCAATCGTTGCCCAGCGGCGCCTTCTCCGATCGGGCGACCGATATTTTCGACGTCGAAAAGCGGCTGCTGCGAAACTTACTGGGACGGCGCCGGGAAGAGCTCTCCTCGCTTACGTCGCCCGCCGTGATTTTAGCGCACGACCTTACACCCAGCGAGACCGCGAGCCTCGATCGCAACTTCGTGCGCGGCTTTGTCACGGAAATCGGTGGGCCCGGCAGTCACACGGCGATTGTGGCCGAAGGCATGGAAATTCCGGCGGTCGTTGGCGTCGGCACATTTCTGACAGATGTCTCCGGCGGCGATCTGGTAATCATCGATGGCAATCAAGGCCTCGTAATTCTTCAGCCAGATGAAGAAACAATTGCCCGTTATCGTCACGAGGTGGAAGAGCAGCGATCGCTCGCCGCCCGCTTGGAAACGCTGCGCGACTTGCCCGCACAAACCGCCGATGGCGTTCACGTGGACCTGATGGGCAACATTGAGTTTCCTTACGAAGTTGATCACTGCGTCGAACGCGGTGCCGATGGAATCGGACTGTATCGCACCGAATTTTTATACCTCGCCGCCACGACCGAGCCGACTGAAGAAACTCACTTCGAGGCCTACAAACGCGTCGTCGAGGCCATGGTCCGCAAGCCTGTCGTCATCCGCACGCTCGACTTAGGAGCCGACAAGCTGGCGCAAATGCCCAGCCCGCTGGAGGAGCGCAATCCCGTGCTTGGTTTGCGCAGCATCCGCATGTCGCTCCGGAATGTGCCGCTGTTTCGCACGCAATTGCGGGCAATTTTGCGAGCCAGCGCGCTGGGTGATGTGCGGGTCATGTTTCCGCTGATCACCACGCTTTTGGAACTGCGGCAAGCGCGGATGGTGCTTACCGATGTGATGGAAGACCTCGAGGAACACAAACTTCCATTCAATCGCGATTTGCCGGTGGGAATGATGGTTGAAGTGCCGGCGGCGGTGATGATGATCGATCGCTTCGTCGAGGAAGTCGATTTCGTGAGCATCGGCACCAACGACTTGATTCAGTATTCGCTTGCCGTGGATCGCAGCAATAAAGACGTAGCTTCACTCTACAACACTTGCGATCCGGCGATTTTACGGCTCATCGACATGACCGTGCAAGCAACCAAGAAGGCCAACATTCCCGCCAACTTGTGTGGTCGCATGAGCAGCAGCACCGCGTACACACAGCTTCTGCTGGGCATGGGCTTGCGGCAATTCAGCGTCACACCCGGCGCAATTCCGGAAGTCAAGCGCATATTGCGTGCCAGCCATGTCCCGCAGTGCGAAGCAATTGCCAAAAAGGCGATGCAAATGGAAAACGCCCGCGACATCAAAGCGTACTTGCGTGACGAGCTAAAGAAGACGGCTCCGGAGTTGGATCAGAGATAACAATGGTACGGCAGCGCGTTCGCATCCGATTCACGAAACTAGACGATCTCCGCTGGATCAGTCATCGTGACTTGATGCGCGCTTGGGAACGGCTGCTGCGTCGCTCCGGCGTGGCACTCAGCATGACTGAAGGGTTTCATCCCAAGCCGCGGATGAATTTCCCCTCGGCACTGGCCGTTGGAATTGCCGGTTTGGAAGAGATGGTGGAAATTGACGTCGCCGAAGAGCACACGGCGGAGTCGCTCCGGACGGCACTGGAACCGCAATTGCCGCCGGGAATGGGCTTGGGATCGATTGATATATTGCCGGCGCCAGATCGCAAGGCGCAGGTGCATGGAGTCACGTTTGCATTCGCGATTCCGCCGGAGCGGCAACAGGCACTGGCGGATCGAATTGATTGGCTGCTCGCACAGCAATCGATTCCAATCGAGCGCGAAGGCCGCAAAACGCAGCTCGATTTGCGTCCCCTCATTCAGGATTTGGATTTGGCAAAAAACACACTTCGCATGCAATTGCGGGTCGATCGTGAAGGCAGTGCCCGACCGCGCGAAGTTTTGCAGGCATTGGAAGTCGCAGATTTAGAATTTGAAGGATCGTTTCTCACCCGAACACAGGTGGAAGTCGACTAAACCGCTTGCGGCTTACGCGCGAAATATGGCCGGCTTCCTCCACCAGAAATGGAAAGTCAACGATGAAACAAGAAATGCTAATCAACGTTTCGCAACCCGAAGAATGTCGGATTGCGATCGTTGAAGACGGAGTTTTGGAAGAACTCTATATCGAACGCAGCAGCGCCGATAATTACGTCGGCAACATTTACAAGGGCCGGGTGGTAAACATCGAGCCCAGCATCCAGGCGGCATTCGTCGATTTTGGCGTTGGGCGCAACGGATTTTTACACATCAGCGATGTCGAATCGCAATACTTTCGCCAGGGAGGCTACGACCCAGAGCGACCCATCGAATACCCTTCCCGACGACGTGATGAATCGCGCCGCGAAGATCCACGTCGTGAAAACCCGCACCGCGTGGAAGCACAATTGGATCCGGGCGCTGTTGAAAACGACCCGTTGCCGCAGACGGAAGATGTGGCCGTGGAAGACCCAGCCGCTGAAGATTTCGATGAAGATGGTCCCCGACTTCCTCGCCAGCAGCGGCGTGGCCCGAGGTTTGGCGTGCGACCGCGCATCAAGCCGCCAATTCAAGATATTTTGCGTCGCGGTGATGAACTGTTGGTGCAAGTCATCAAAGAAGGCATCGGCACCAAAGGTCCCACACTTTCGACGTACATCAGTATCCCGGGCCGATATTTAGTGTTGATGCCGGCGTTGGGGCGCGTTGGTGTTTCTCGAAAAATTGAAGATGAAGAAGCCCGCCGAAAATTGCGTGACATCATGAACGAACTCAGTCCACCGCGTGGCCTAGGCTTTATTGTGCGCACGGCGGGCATCGATCGGACCAAAAAGGAAATCTCCCGCGATCTGGCGTATCTCTTGCGCCTGTGGAAAGTGATCACGCGGCGGATCAAAAAACATCCGGCGCCGGTGACAATCTACGAAGAAAGCGACATGATCATTCGCACGATTCGCGACATTTTCACTGGCGAAGTCGATTCCATCTTTATCGACGAAGCGGCGGCGTACGAACGGGCCAAGGAATTCTTGCAGATTGTCATGCCACGTTATGTGAGCCGGCTGCAACTGTACAGCGGCAAGGAACCGCTGTTTCACAAGTACAACATCGAGGGAGAAATCGCAAAGATCCAGCAGCGCAAAGTGCCCCTGCGGCAAGGCGGCTCGATTGTAATCGATCAGACCGAAGCGCTCGTCGCCATCGATGTGAACAGCGGCAACTTCCGGGCGGACGATAGTGCTGAAGAAACCGCCTATCAAATGAATCAGTTGGCGGCGAAAGAAATCGCGCGGCAATTGCGTTTACGCGATTTGGGCGGCGTTATTGTGAACGACTTCATCGATATGCGCAAAGAACGCCACCGCCGCAACGTCGAGCGTGCATTCCGCGACGCGATGAAGCGCGATCGAGCTCGCACGAAAATCTTGCGAACAAGTCCGTTTGGCCTGATTGAAATGACGCGGCAGCGCATTCGGCCGAGCTTGAAGCGGAGCGTTTACAAAGACTGCCCCTGCTGCACTGGCACAGGTGTTGTAAAGACTGCTGAAAGCATGGCAATCGAGGTAGTCCGCTTGCTCATGTTCGCTTCCCAGCGCGACGGAGTCGCCCGCGTGGCAGTTACCGTTGCCGACGAAGTGGCAAACTACCTGCACAATAAAAAGCGGCGGGAAATTGCCCGGCTGGAAGATCAAAGCAACATGAGCATCCAGGTTTACGGCAAGGAAGGCGCACCGCCGGAACACTTGATTATGGAATGCCTTGACGGGGCAGGTCGGGAAATCAAGCTACCGATCGCCGGGACCTCGACGGGAAATTGATCCTCGGTTAAATTACTTAGTTCAACAAAATCGGCTGAGCGCAGAGACGAGCCGAAGAATGACGAAATCCGAAGGAAAACGCGATGTATGCAATAGTGACCGACGGCACAAAGCAACTTAAAGTGGAAGAAGGCCAGGTAATCAACATCGATTATCGCGATGTCCCGGCTGGAGAAAAAATCACGTTCGATCGCATTCTCCTGGTCGGCGGCGAGGGCGAGCCCCGCATCGGACAGCCGCTTCTCTCCGGCGTAAGCGTCACCGCCGAAGTACTGGGACCCACGCAAGGTCCCAAACTCGTCGTGCAAAAATTCCGCCGGCGCAAAAACTCACGCCGCCGCACGGGCCACCGCCAACTCCATACGCAGGTCAAAATTAGCAGCATTGCGGGCTAACGAATTGCTGAACGACTCTCGCGTCGAAGATATCTTCGCCTCTTCGACTGGAGGCGATCGTGTTGTTGCCGAACGCAAAGCCGTGCGCCTTAAACCGCCGGCCGCCTGAAATTCTAATTCCTGGGTTGCGCGGACCGCTGTTTCTGCGTCTTTCTAACAGAAACCAAGGAGCCGCGGTTGAAGTCGACGACCGAAGACGCGCTTGCGCTACTGGAATCGCACGGCAAACAGCTATTTGCCCTGTTGTTCCGCTTAACACTGCGCCACGATTTGGCCGACGACCTTTTGCAGGATCTGTTTTGAACTCAGCCAGCAAGTCAACGCAGTGGCGGTGCCCTTAGATGAAAATCCGCAAGCTGGCGCGCTGGTTTCCAACGATTTCGTTCCCGGCGACCCAAATTGGGATCAATCCAAGCCATTTCCGCAACTCGATATTTACGAGCTCATTCGGCATGTGCCGACCGATCGGGCCAAAAGTGTTGGTGAAAGAACGATCGCCGGAAAACGCGTCATTGGGTTTCTCGTTGAGCAAGACGAAGCAATGGATCGTAACACTACGAAGTGGCGGCACACGTGGTGGGTCGATCCTTCCACCAAGCTGCCCGTTCAATTGGATATCGCGTGGCGCAGCGATGCACCTGGCGATTTCGGCTCAAAAAAAAATTCGTCAGCGAAATCGTGTTCAACGAGCCGTTGGATGA
The DNA here is from genome assembly GCA_963773875.1 of Pirellulales bacterium. Lineage (GTDB taxonomy): Bacteria > Planctomycetota > Planctomycetia > Pirellulales > JADZDJ01 > CAVTYH01. The sequence continues at coordinate 101,330 of CAVZCV010000018.1, read as the reverse complement.
GGCGCTATTCAGCGTTGATTTGCCGGCCGGCTACATGGATCTCGGAACGGCAATGAAACGGTCACTGCAAAAGTGGCAATCCCGGATGAAGGAGCCGAGCAAGATGATGAATACTGTCGAGTTCACTCAGATCGAAACAATGAAAACCAGGGACGGTCATCAGGCTCCAGAATTGACTAAGCACATTACGATTCTCGACGGCCACTTGAAACGCGAAGAAGTATCGATTCAAGCCGGCGGCGATGCCGAGGCGCTGCCCGCGGGCATCGAACCGCACGTGAGCATCCAAGATTCCAAACAGAATAAGACCATTTTTCTGCTGCCAGAAAAGAAGGCGTTCATCGATCCGACGAACACCGCGTTCATACCGGATTATGTTCAATGGATCAAATCACTCGAAAAGCCTGGTGGAGCTCCTGGCAAAGTGAACGTGTTTGCCGCGATTAATTATCCCGACGAAAAATCAACTCGTTTACCGCTGAAAATGATCGATGGCGGATTAGTGTTCGGCAAACGCGTGGAAGAGAAGATTCAACGAGGCCAGTATACCGACACGCATGAGTGGAAAATGTGGCTAGATCCATTTTCTTCGCACATCGTTCAGGGCGAGGTAAAACTGACCAGCACCGATTCGGCAATTCCGGATGTCGAGTATGTGCTCCGCGATTTCTCAGAAGGTAAGCAGGTTGATCGATCCTTATTCAGCACGGATCCGCCGCAAGGATATTCCGACGCGGCGAAGAAAAAATGATTGGATGGCATCAAACCCCAAACTGGGTCGTTGCGTAGAGACTTGGGTGACGCAGATTCGGGCGGCAGGGCGTTGAAATCTCGAGTGATTCAGCCACTTGTCGAGCTGCGGCGGGCCGATATAATCGAACAACGAAAGTTGATCGCTGATCAAAAGGACGCGACGAACCCGTTATTCCTGTCTCGCCCAACCCAGCAAAAAAGCTGGCCGGCGGGCATCTAAGGTTCGCTTATTTCTCGGCGAACACTCCTTTACAGGTTCGGAAGCGTTTGATACATTTTGAGGTTTCCCATTTGGCGACCCCCTACCGGGCGAAGCCGTGATGGGGTAGAAATCGATTGGGGTTGGCGAGGAGTTCTCAGTGGTTGGTGGCCGCATTCGGCGGTCGGATTTTGCAGGAAGAAATCGCGCAAGCTGGCAGGATCAGCAGCAGTGCCCAGGTTGATTCAACTGCGGTCGCGCATTCACTTGTAAGTCCGGCAAGCGAGCGAATTCGGCCTCTGCTCACTGAGGGCAGTTCAGCGGGAAGTTGCGGCGACGGTCGCGAAGTTTCGCTGGAATCGATCTTTGACAATTGAGTTGTAGTAATTGGCATCTTGATTGAACTGGCTGGTGCATCATCTCAATGGTGATGTTTCCAACCGAGTTCTCCAAGGCTCTTAGATTTCAATCGACAGTGTTTGATTGCAGGAGGATCTGCGAAGGCGATGAAAATCGCCCAGCAGCGATTCTTGCGATTGGAAATTGTCCGATGAATTTGGAAAACGTTACTTATATTGGTCACGGGGCCGGCGCGCTTGCCGGCGATGGTGACCGATTGGATCCAGTAGCAGCCGAGATTGAAACTCTTGTATTTAGCCCGACCGTCTTGGTCGGTGCAAAAAACAGAGAGCATTCGATTTAGGTGGTCAAGCTACTAAGGGCGCATGGGGGATGTCTTGGCGTTAGGAGGCTTTGAAGGGCGTGGAAGACTGCGATAAGCCCGGTGTAACTGTCAAACGAGTGTTGATACCGGGATTCCCGAACTGGCATGCACTGAATCCATAGGTGCATTGCAGCGAACGCGGCGAACTGAAACATCTCAGTAACCGCAGGAAAAGAAAGAAACCTCGATTTCCTCAGTAGCGGCGAGCGAACGGGAATCAGCCCAAACCGCGGTGGTTTTCCATCGCGGGGTTGTAGGGCTCTTCACATGGGAGTTACCAAGCAATTGGTTAGTCGAACGATCTGGAAAGTTCGTCCATAGAGGGTGACAGGCCCGTAGACGAAAACCGATTGCCTCCCGAAGAGTACCTGAGTAGGTCGAGCCACGTGGAATCTCGACTGAATCTACGGGGACCATCCCGTAAGGCTAAATACTCCCTAACGACCGATAGTGAACTCAGTAGGGCGACTGAAAGATGGGAAGAACCCCTGCTAGGGGAGGACACTGAACCTGAAACCATGTGCCTACAAGCGATCGGAGGACTATGCCCAATTTATTGGGAATGTCTGACGGTGTGCCTTTTGCATAATGATCCGGCGAGTTGTCGTTGGTGGCAAGGTTAAGGCTCTCAGAGCCGCAAGCCGTAGGGAAACCGAGTCTGAATAGGGCGATTAAGTCACCAGTGGCAGACGCGAAACTGCACGATCTACCCATGAGCAGGTTGAATCTCGGGTTATACCGAGTGGAGGACCGAACCCATCTGGGTTGAAAACCGGTGGGATGACTTGTGGGGAGGAGTGAAAGTCTAATCAAGCGCAGAGATAGCTCGTTCTCTCCGAAATAGCTTTAGGGCTAGCCTCGAGTAACTACGCAATGGGGGTAGAGATACTGAATCGGCTTGAGGGCCTTACCGGGTCGCTCTGCTGAACCAAACTCCGAATACCATTGCGACTATCTCGGGAGACAGTCCGCGAGGGATAAGCTTCGCGGTCAAAAGGGAAACAACCCAGATCATCGGCTAAGGTCCCCAAGTCGAACTTAGTCACTAAGGAAGTTGAGTTGCTGAGACAGCCAGGATGTTGGCTTAGAAGCAGCCACCATTTAAAAAGTGCGTAACAGCTTACTGGCCGAGCAATTCTGCGCCGATAATGAACGGGAGTAAGTTCGACACCGAAGCCATGGGAATGAGGCGCCTGCGGGCGACCTCATTCGGTAGGAGAGCGCTGGACATCAGATACAAGCCGTACCGTAAGGAGCGGTGTTGGGGTGTTCAGGTGATTATGCCGGAATGAGTAACGATAAAACAGGTGAGAATCCTGTTCGCCGAAAGCCTAAGGTTTCCTGGGGAAGGTAATTCCGCCCAGGGTTAGCCGGTACCTAAGTCGAGGCCGAAAGGCGTAGACGATGGACAGCAGGTCAACATTCCTGCGCCAGGCAAGCATGCGATGGAGTGACGGCGTTCGTAAGGTGAGCGGTACGACTAGAAATGTCCGTGGCCGATTGGAAGATGGGGGATAGGTAAATCCGCCCCGTAATTCGACCTTTCGGACCGACCGCGTTTACGTTCGGGAAGTCATCCGAAGAACGTCCAAGAAAACCTTCTCAGCTTAATGTTTGCGTGACCGTACTAAAACTGACACAGGTAGGCGAGACGAGAAGTCTAAGGCGCTCGGGAGAATACTGGTTAAGGAACTCTGCAATATGACCCTGTAACTTCGGGATAAAGGGTGCCTTCGGAGGTTCACGCTTCTGGAGGTCACAGTAAATCGGGAGCAGCGACTGTTTATCAAAAACACAGGACTCTGCGAACACGCAAGTGGATGTATAGAGTCTGACGCCTGCCCGGTGTTGGTAGGTTAAGGAAGAGGGTTATCTCCGTAAGGAGAGAAGCTCGCGACCGAAGCCCCAATAAACGGCGGCCGTAACTATGACGGTCCTAAGGTAGCGAAGTTCCTTGTCGGGTAAGTTCCGACCTGCATGAATGGCGTAACGACTGCTCTACTGTCTCAACCAGTAACCCGGTGAAATTGTAGCCGTGGTGAAGATGCCACGTTCCCGCAGTGTGACGGAAAGACCCCGTGAACCTTTACTGCAGGCAGATATTGGTCTCGGGCATTCTCTGTGTAGGATAGGTGGGAGGCTTTGAAGTTTCGGCGCCAGCCGAGATGGAGCCACCGTTGAAATACCACCCTGAGGTTGTCTTAGTTCTAACTCCGATTCCCGTTCATCCGGGCGGAGGACAGTGTCTGTTGGGCAGTTTGACTGGGGCGGTCTCCTCCGAAAAATTAACGGAGGAGTTCAAAGGTACCCTCAGCCTGGTTGGCAATCAGGCTTCGAGCGCAAAGGTAGAAGGGTGCTTAACTGCGAGGCTCATCAGCCGAGCAGAGACGAAAGTCGGACTTAGTGATCCGGTGATTCCGTATGGAAGGGTCATCGCTCATCAGATAAAAGGTACTCTGGGGATAACAGGCTTATCGCTCCCGAGCGTCCATAGCGGCGGAGCGGTTTGGCACCTTAACTTAATCGGGGTGCTGCAGGAGTAATCCTGTACCAACAAATCGGCTTATAACGGTGAACCCGTCAGCGAAACTATGGCTGGAAGTTCTCGCGAACGCTCCAGTGAATTTCGCCCGGCGATACCGTGGGAAGTCTTCTGTCAACACGCATGCTTTTTCTGGAACGAACATGTAGTTTGAATGCATCTGCGTTTCAAAGTGTGCGCTCGTTGTCAGTCAAAATAGTATGATCGTTGATTGAATGACCCCGTAACGACTGTTCCGAAAGGATAGAGTTTTTTTTGGCTCACTTCTTGGTGAGGCCGAACGAAAGCTAATACGCCGACTCCTGCCACAAACCAGCTAGAGCATGGTAATAGCGTTACCTAATCTCAGCGGCAGGAAGAAGATATAGTCTAGGCCACATGAAAGTGTGGATCAGAACAACGCGATGTCGGCTCATCACATCCTGGGGGTGGAGAAGCTCCCAAGGGTTTGGCTGTTCGCCAATGAAAGTGGTACGTGAGCTGGGTTCAGACCGTCGTGAGACAGGTCGGTCCCTATCTGCTGTGGGCGTACGAAACTTGAGGAGATTCTTCTTTAGTACGAGAGGATTTTGAAGGACGTTCCTCTGGTGTACCAGTTGTCGCGCTAGCGGCACGGCTGGATAGCTATGAACGGAAAGGATAAACGCTGAAAGCATATAAGCGTGAAGCCCGCTCCAAGATCAGGTTTCGTTGAGCCTTTATGGCTCGAAAGTCCCCTGGTAGACCACCAGGTTGATAGGCCGGATGTGTACGTGTAGCAATACACTCAGCTAACCGGTACTAACGGACGAACGCTTGGCCATCTATATCCAATGCTCTTACGCAAGTGCCATTGCCCCAGCTTTGCTTGGCGGTGGAAAAGCGCAAGAGTCGGCTGCAACTGGAAACAACGTTTCCAAACTAAGAGCGCCAATTACTGCAATCAATTAAGCTGGCGTCCGCCGACAGGCGGCGCCAGCTTTTTCCGGCGACCATATCCGAAAGGTCACACCCGTTCCCATTCCGAACACGGTAGTTAAGCTTTCGGAGCCGATGGTAGTACCAAAAGTGCGAGAGTAGGTATCGCCGGATCAATTCAACAAAACCCCGTGGGCCAACCGCCCACGGGGTTTTTTGTTTGATAGAAAGTAGACGCGTCTTTCGAACCTCGCAGACCGTTTACCTGACCGCTTTTGGTTGGAGAGGGTGGGGCTATCACGATCCAATACGGTTCAATTCACATGTCGCTAGCCAACGGCTGCCAATTTCAATGGCCTTGCGCGCAGCCGTCTTTGCGGCGGTCGCTGCCGCCGCGGAGCGTGCCGGACTGCCAGTCGATTTCGATCGCCTGATAACCGCCGAACTGCTCCGGTCGATCGCGGGCGACTTGATGCCCTTTCGTCCGCAGCGCGGCAATCGCTGCATCGCTGATTCCGTCTTCGACGAGCACCGTGCCACCGTGTGGCTTTTCGGGCACACCCGTTGGAGTCGCGCTGCCATCGTGTCGCACTCGCGCAGCGTCGCTCGCCGCTTGCACGTCCATTCCGAAGTCGATGATGTTCACTAGCACTTGTACCTGTCCTTGCGGCTGCATATCGCCGCCCATCACGCCAAAACACAGCCACGGACGGCCGTCGCGCATCGCCATCGCGGGAATGATGGTGTGAAATGGCCGCTTGTGCGGCTCCAAACGGTTCGGATGGTTGTCGTCCAGCGCAAATAAACAACCGCGATTTTGCATGCAAAAGCCGAAATCGCCGGGAACGACATACGATCCGAAACCGAGATAATTGCTCTGAATAAACGAGCAGCAGTTGCGATCCTCATCGATCACTGTCAGATAAATCGTATCGCCGTGCCGGTCGGATCGCGCCAATTGCGGATCGCCCGGCGGAATGTTCGCTCCGGCCCGATTCAGATCAATGAGCTTGCGGCGCTCCTCGGCGTACGATTTTGAGATCAATTCCGCTACCGGCGCTTTGTAGAAGGCAGGGTCAGTATAAAATCGCGCGCGATCGGCGAATGCCAACTTCTTTGCCTCGATCAGCAAGTGCAGGTACTGCGGATTGCCCGGCCCGAGCGATTTAAGATCGAACCCCTCTAACAAATTCGCCATCTCAAGCACCGCAATGCCCTGACCATTGGGCGGCAGTTCGAAGATCTCAACCCCGCGATAGGTCGTTGAAACGGGCTCGACCCAGTCCGAGGTGTGATCTGCGAAGTCGCGCAGCTCGAAATACCCGCCGTGCTCATGGCTGAAGTTGACGATCGCTTCCGCAATTGGCCCGCGATAAAACGCATTTGGCCCATATTCGGCAATCAATCGATAACTTGCCGCTAAACGTGGATTGCGAAAAGTTTCGCCCGCCCGCGGCGCCCGGCCCTCGGGCAGAAAAGTCGATGTGGAATCGGGCCAGCAGAGCAAAAACTTTTCGGCTGAGCGCCAGCCGCCCGCGATGATTGGGGTCACGGCGAATCCTTGTTCCGCTTGTTGAATCGCGGGCGCGAGCAACTCATCCAGCAGCCGGCTGCCGAAGCGTCGTCGCAATTCATCCCAGCCGCTTACGCAGCCCGGCACGCTCCACGAAAGCAAACCCATTTCTGGAATTTCTGTGATTCCCTGATTGCGTAGTACTTCGCGATCAATCGTGTAAGGGCTGCGACCACTCGCATTCAGGCCGTAAAGTTTTTTGCTCTTTGCATCCCAGTACATCACGAACAAATCGCCACCCATTCCGCAACTCATCGGCTCGGTCAGTCCGAGCATGGCATCAGCGGCAATCGCTGCGTCGGCTGCGTTCCCTCCGCGACGCAAAACTTCAAGGCCGGCTTCCACCGCGAGCGGCTGACTCGTGGCCACCATTGCATTCTTCGCGGTGACCATTTGTCGATTGGATGATTTCGATTCTGGATCTGCAGCAAACGTCGACATAGCGATTCCCCACTGGAGCACGGCAATTAGAGAACTCGTTAGCACCTGTCGATTCATAGCGATCAATATACCGGTGCGCGGTCGCGATCCGCTTTCTGCATCAGAAGTTACTTTGGTCCGAATTTTTCGACGATTTCACTTCGTGCGGCTAATTTTTACATGGTTTTTACAAACACGGTGCGCGGGTCTGACACTTTGGTCTGGCTCAATTCCTAGAATTTCGACGATGTTAGTGACGACCACGACCCGCCTTGAGTCCAACCTCATGGTCGCCGAACTTTCACCCGTTATCAAACAATTTCCTTTCCTAAATTGATCGAGATCAATCCATGTCGATAGCCTCAAGTTCTCCCGAAGCTGCGAGCGTGTTTGACCCAGTCGACGCCAGCCCGATGCACATTCCCGTTTCGCGATTTGCTGACAGCGAAGTTGCCCTCCTAGAGGAACCGTCGGCTAAATCGAAGCGCCGGCCTGGAAAACCGCTCCAGCCCACCGATCCTTGGCAAGGCGGTCTCGATTGGGGCACCATCATTTGGTTCAGCATCGTTCACGTCGGTGCTCTGGCCGCTCCGTTTTTCTTTACTTGGAAGGCCGTCGCGCTGTTTGTGGGCATGTACTGGCTCACCGGCGGGCTGGGCATTTGCCTTGGCTACCATCGCTTGCTCACGCACGGAAGCTTTCAAACCTATCGGCCGGTGCGGTGGTTCTTCGCGTTCCTTGGTGGTTTGGCCGGCGAAGGCTCCGCCGTCATTTGGGTAGCCAACCATCGCAAGCATCATGCCCACAGCGATAAAGAAGAAGATCCGCATTCGCCGCGCGACGGCGCTTGGTGGAGCCACATGCTGTGGTTCATGCCCAACTTCGGCCGCAAGTGGCACGACGATATGGGCCGCCATTACGCTCCCGATTTGGTGAAAGATCCCGTCATTCGCTTCCTCGATAAAACGTTCCTTGTCTGGTTCTTCGTGCTGGGCAGCATTATGTGGACGGTGGGCTACCTCGGCTGGGATGCGTACACCGCCTGGTCATTCGTCATCTGGGGAATGTTCGTCCGCATGGTTTGGGTTTATCACATCACCTGGGCCGTTAACTCCGCCACGCATATGTGGGGATACCGCAATTACGAAACCACCGACGACAGCAAGAACCTGTGGTGGGTTGGCCTTTTGGCCTGGGGCGAAGGCTGGCACAATAACCATCACGCGTACCAACGCATGGCTCGGCATGGCCACAAATGGTGGGAATTCGACATGACGTACTATTCCATTTGGGCCTTGGAAAAAATGGGGCTGGCATGGAACGTGGTGAAGAAGGTTCCCGCATGGCAGAAGCCTGAGTGATTGAGTGCGCGTGAATCTAACTCGCGCCGCGATTGGCATCGCGCATTTGTATTGCCACCTATGGTCGATATCGAATCTCTTGTGGCGAGCAGTTTCCTCGCTCATGCGGAGCATCACGAGGTTCTTGATAGCACGCAAACTCGGGCACGCGCGCTGGCGGAAGCCGGCGTCGAGTTGCCGGCCCTAGTCGTGGCCGATCGACAAACAGCAGGACGCGGGAGAGGCAACAATCGCTGGTGGACCGGTGAAGGAAGTTTAGCGTTCAGCCTGCTGGTGGATCCGGAGCAATTCGGCTTCCCACGGCGGGCGGTGCCGAGGCTTTCGTTGGCGGCGGGCGTGGCCATTGTCGATGCCGTGGCCCCGCGGCTCTCCGATCAGCCGCTCGGTTTGCATTGGCCAAACGATGTATATGTCGGCCGCGGCAAGCTTTCCGGAATTCTCGTGGAGGTGCTGCCGGATGGGCGGCACATCATTGGCGCGGGCGTAAACACGAACAACACCGTGGCCGATGCGCCGGAAGTTCTGCGCGAATCGATCGCCACTCTTCTTGATTTAACCGGCCAGACGCACGATCACGCCGAATTGCTGCTCGTGATTTTGGAAAACATGGAGGCCGTAATTTCGCAATTGAATGAGCCGGTGGAAACCCTCGGCAGCAGGTTCGATTTGCTGTGCCGACAACGCGGCGAAATGTTGACCGTGTATCAGGGCGAGCAAACGATCACGGGCCGTTGCGCTGGAATTGCGCCGGATGGGGCGCTGCTATTGGATACCGCGGAAGGACGCAAGGCGGTGTTAAGCGGCACGCTGAAGCAGAAAGGGGATTGGTAAATCGTAAATGTCGAAACTGTCATTCATTGCTTTTGGCCGCACGTCGCGGTAACGCAGATTTCTTGTCGGTTGTGATGCAGTTGCCGCGCCCGCACGTGGCCGTAGTCCCACGCACGAATGCGGTCGAGATACAGCGGCACTTCGTCGGCGAGTTTCCACTCGAGTAGTTTCAGCGTGAGGATGAGCCCGCGAATGTTGACTTCGGGATGCGTGATGATCGATTCGACGGTGTCGAGCGTGTAAGTCGGGGCAACGTTGATGTCGGCCGCCAGATAACGCACCTCGCGATATTCGCGCCGCTTCACGTCCGCGCCACGCTTCTTCCAGTGCGCGAAGTTTGGATGCGCAAGCACGACGGGGTCCATTTCGGCTGGATCGATGCCGATCACGCGCAGGTCGCGGCTCAACAGCGATTGGCTCGCGCCGCCCGGGCGCTGCCGATTTCCGCCCACAGGTCGCCGGCTTTCAGCGGCATGCGCGACCAGGCGAGCGCTTCTTCCATTTTCAGGTAGGCTCGCGATACGGCATCTTGCGGCAACTGGATCGGAAACAATCCGCCGGGCCAGCGTGAGGGAATTGACGCGGCGCGATGGTAGCCGATCCACCACTGGTCCGGTTCGACGAGGATGCAATCGAGAATCAGTTGGCCCGGACTTGCGGAGTTGGGAGGCTGGGAATTCGATGGCGTCGGTTGTCCGCACGCCAAGCCGCGAGCGCCGGCGGCAGTGCGGATGGCGGACTCGGCGCTGGCGGCAAGCTCTGTTGGTCCAGGTTCGTAGCCACGAAAGCCCGGTTCGTACAGATCGCGCTGCCAGACGTGGATAGCGTCGAATTGATGATCGCCAGCTAGTTGCCACACTTCTTCGGCACGGGCGGCGTCATCGGCGGCGGCGGTTTTTCCAAGCGAGAATCCATGTGCGCGGGCGAAAACGCTGTGCAGATCGAAGTCGTCCGGTAGGGCCGCTCCGGTTGGCAGTTTGAACGTGAGAAAACCGGGACGCGAGAACGCAAACCGAAACGCCGGCCAGCGGCGAGCGAGTTCTGCTTTAACGGCTGGCTCCGCACCGACTTGGCAGGTGACGAAGATGAAGTTGGGGGGCGACATGCGGTGATTGTATCGGTTTTGTTATCGCGGCAAGTGGCAGAGCGGCGCTGCACAATAAAAAAAGCCCAGGGGTTACAACCCCTGGGCTTGTTGTGGATTCATCCTCTAATCACTTCTGCGTCGGCTTGCAGCGGCTGAGCGCCAAGAGCGAATAGGCGGTGACCAAATTTGGATCGCTTTCCTGGAACTGTTTGTTGGAGTTGACCCAAGATCCGTCGTCTTGCTGTCGCTTGACAAGCTCGCCGATCATCTCTGCACGCCAGGGATGGGCCACGCCTTTGGCATCGATGAACGGATCTTGCCCGAGCGCTTCTAATGCCTTGGAAAACGTGTTGTAGCCATAAAACAAACCGGCCTGACCCATGCCAGGGTTGCTCGACATATCGTAGTGTTTGCGGATCCATTCGACGGCGGCTTTCACGCGCTTATCTTCCGGCGTAAGGCCGCAGAAGATCATGCTCTTGAGGCCGGCGTACGTCATCGAGCCATAGCTCCGCAATTCGCCGTCTGGCGACTTACCGGCCATGCTATTGCCGCCATCCGAGGGCGTGTAGTAAAAGCCGCCGAGGTCGTCCGCCGTGGCCTTCTTGGGGAATTCGGTGGTGTTGTACTCGCTGTCGAGATTCTGGCAGCGCGAAACGAACACGAGCGCTCGTTGCACCGCTTCATCGTTCGCTTCATCGCCGGCGGCCTGTAAGGCATCGAGCAAGAAGGTTGTGTTCGACAAATCGGGCCTGGTTTTGCTTTTACCATAACCGGCGCCCCCGTAGTTGACCGCCGATTGATCGAGGTTGCCGTCGGCGCCCCACTGAATACTTTTCACGTACTTGTCGGCATTTTTGAGCAGGTCTTTGTAGCGTCCATCTTTGTTGGCTTCAGAGAAGCACATGATTGCAATGCTGGTTTCATAATTTTGAATAGTGGAGCCCGGTTTATAGATGCCGCCATCATCGTGCACAAAGCCTTCCAGGTATTTGAGGCTCTTGGCGATGGCCAGGTCGTCGGGCGATTTTCCACTTCGCAACAATGCCGCCGTGCAAATGGCGGTCACCGCCGGGCTGGTTTGTGCGCTGTAAGAACCATCGGCAGCCTGACCCTTGGTGACCAGGTATTGAACGCCCCGATCGACCGCTTTCTGATACGCTTGCCAATCGATGGTCGCAGCGGCGGCATCGGCTTTCGCCGCGCGCTTTCGGCGGCCATCAACTTATGAGCGGCGACGAGCGAACTGAGCAGAACGATGATCACGATAAATCTATTGGCCGATGCAAGACGCATAATGTGCTCCTGGGAGAGTGCAAATAACCCTCAATTATATGATACGCCGATGTTAGTGGCAGGGAGCGATACGCAACGCAACAGACATGCCGGGCTGGCGAATTGCTCAATTCGCGAAAGAACGGGCGATATTCACCGGCCATGACGCCTAAATGTGGGAAGAAGCCGACGACATTTTCACCGCCGCTGGCGAATTTTTCGCCGCTAGTCGATGACGGCCAGAATATCGTGCTCGCTCATAATCAAGAATGGCTCGCCTTCGATTTCCACTTCCATGCCACTGTACGATGAAAACAGGATGCGATCACCCTCCTGCACCTGGCTGGCGACATGCGTGCCGTTTTTGAGTATGCGGCCATCGCCCACCGAAAGTACGCGGCCTTGCGTCGGCTTTTCTTGAGCCGCATCGGGCAGCAGAATGCCGCCGCGAGTTTTGATTTCCGCTTCGAGCCGCTTGACAATCACATGATCGCCCACTGGGACGACGTTCATTCCTGTTTTCTCCCGAAGACTCTTGAAGAGCGCCGAGGCACGACAGCGCCGGCGGACCAAGATTGTCGCTTGCCGACATCGCCGATACAAGCGTTGGCATCATGCGGATGCCGGATTGAGTTGCAACTCCTCAGGCAGTAAGCAGTTGATATGCAGGCGCTCGCTCAGCGAATGGCCATCCACAGCAGCACCGCAAGCCACATCAGAAGCGCAATGACGGAGATGATTAAAAAGATTTTTTGACGTCGGGTAGGCGCAGTTCGAATTTCTGCTTCAGGCTCCGCAGGCCGCTTGGCGTCGCGAGAAATCCGTTTGCTCATGCGCCGCTCTTCATTCCGTCTTCGCGGGCGGGGTGATTTTGAAATCGCGAACGAACGCTGCATCGAAATCGAAAACATTGTCGAAATCTTCGCGACGATCGTGTTTTGTTTTTCGCATCTGACCGATTTCGATCAAATTAAATACGATGTTGCCAATATCGCCGGTGTTATGCACGCCCCAACTGGCAAGCACCGCTTTGGCCATCAGCCCGTATTGATCTTGGGCGTACTGTCGAATAGCCTCACACAGCTGCTGGCCCGTAAGATGGCGCTCGGACTTTTTCTTCGCGGAACTGCGTTTGGTTTCCGTTTTTGTTTCAAGTTCTTCTTCCGGGTGCTCCTGACCCAGGCCGAGTTGCTCGTGGGCAAAATTGAGCGATTCGAACACAAACACGTAGGCGTCGAATTTGTAGCGCTTATCGGTTTTAAGCAACTTGGCAAGCGGATGAGCAGGATCGATCGTCGGCATGGAAGGTAATTGGTTTTCGGTACGCGTGTGTGTTAGTTCGAATTGGCCTTAGATTTAACTGTTCGGAGTGGCATTCGAATCGTCCACGGACTCAGTTGTGGCAGCTACCGTAGGACGATTCAGGACCGTGAGTACATCGGTCGCGGGAATCAGCATTCGCCGATGGTCTTCTGTTTCGATCAGGAGCTGTTGGGCCAGAATTTCATGGGCCAGTACGCGCTGACGACCTTTCTGAGTTAACACTTCCGAGCCAACCGGGGGCAATTCTTTTTGTAGCTGCTCGTACGTGTCGTATTCGTAACGCAAGCAACATTTTAAGCGCCCGCAGCGGCCGGAGATCTTGGTGGGGTCGAGCGTCGCCTTTTGAAGCTTCGCCATTTTCATGGAGACTGGCGGCATTTCACTCAAATGCGTGTTGCAGCACACCGGTTTGCCGCAATCGCCATAATCGGCCAGCAGCTTGGCTTCGTCGCGTACGCCAATTTGCCGCATTTCGATCCGCGTTTGAAATTCGCCAGCCAGTTGTTTCACAAGATCGCGGAAATCAATGCGGTTCTCGGCGAGATAGTAGACGACGATCCGCTCGCCGCCGAAAACATGCTCCACATCCACGAGTTCCATCTGCAAGCCCGAGCCGTTGACCAGCGTCCTGCACTTTTGGAACTCATCTCGCTGCTGTGCCAAGAGCCTTGAAAGCTCCATTGAATCGGCCGTCGTCATGGCGCAGAATTTGACCCTGTGTAGGATTCTTCAATTCTTTGGTCGATTCATCGGTCGCTTCACATAGCACGATGCTGCACTCCAAACCTCGATCGGTGCGGGCAATGACCTGCGTGCCACGGGCGAATGCTTCCTCGCCCCGGGTCGTCATGATCCCCAGGAACCGCATTGCGCCGTATCGAACAACGTATTTGGGCATAGCAATTTAGAATACGAACCCGCAAGCCGAACTGCTAGCCTATTTTACGTCGGTCCACTGCCCACTTTTGCCGCTCGCCAGCACCGCGTCACAGATCTTTTGGGTTTCCAGGGCGTCGCGGAAGGTCGGACTTACCGGCTTGCCCTTGCCGAGCCCTTCGAGAAAGTCGGCCACCTGATGCACGAACGAATGCTCGTATCCGATTTGCAAACCGGGCACCCACCAGTGGCTCATGTAAGGATGCTCGCCGTCGGTCACATGAATGCTGCGCCAGCCGCGCAGCGTGCCCTCATCGCGGTGATCGAACCATTCCAAGCGGTGCAAATCGTGCAGGTCCCAATTGATTGAAGCGTGCTCGCCATTGATTTCAAACGTGTAGAGCGCTTTGTGCCCGCGGGCGTAGCGAGTCGATTCGAAGAGTCCGAGCGAACCGTTTTCGAAGCGACACAGGAACGCGCACGCATCATCGATGCCAACTTTTTCCACTTTGCCGGTAAGGTTGTGCTTCCGCTCTTTGACGAATGTTTCCGTCATGGCGCTCACTTTGCTGATGCCGCCGTTAAGCCAGATGGCAGTATCAATGCAGTGCGCCAGAAGATCGCCGGTCACGCCGCTGCCGGAAGCGGCTACATCGAGCCGCCACAAGCCGTGGCCGCCCTGCGGAAGATCGGCGGAAATGGTCCAGTCCTGTAAAAAGTTGGCCCGGTAATGAAAAATTCGGCCGAGTTTGCCAGAATCGATCAGCTGCTTGGCAAACGTCACCGCAGGCACGCGGCGATAGTTGTACCACACGATGTTCGGCACGCCGGCCTTCTCGACGGCCGCCACCATTTCTTCGCCTTCCGCAGCGTTCATCGCCAGCGGTTTTTCGCACAGAATCACCTTGCCGGCTTGAGCTGCGGCAATCGCAATCTCTTTGTGCAAGTTGTTCGGCGTGCAAATGTCAACGGCATCAATATCTTTCCGCGTGAGCAGTTTTCGCCAATCGGTTTCGACCGATTCGTAACCCCACTTCTCGGCAAACACCTTGGCATTCTTTTCATCGCGGGCACAAACCGCCTTCAGCACTGGACGGTACTCCAGGTCAAAAAAGTTGTTGACCTTGCGATACGCATTCGAATGCGCCCGGCCCATAAACCCGTAACCGATCATGCCGATGTTTAGGAGTTTCGCCATATTGATTTTTCTGTCGAAATTGTCGCCACCCGCCGCTGAGCCACGACGTTAAAGACCTCGAAATACTCCCCGCTCGTTTGCCAGAATTGGCCGTGCCAAGATGACGTGTCTAGGCTCGATTGTCAAACTTCATGATGGACCGATCTCCCCTGGACTTCCTTGTCCGCCGCCGCCACGCATCCTGTACGCCGCGGTTTTCCCGAAGTATTCTGAATAGTTTACACGAGTGTCGAATTTGCTCACTGGAGCCGATTGTGGAAATTGGCGCTGCCGAACGCGGCAAAACTGAATCGCAAGCTGCGGCCGATGTCGGCGAAAATCTGCTCTTGGCGGCAATGGGCACGCATTGAGCGGCAACTCCACCGATGCGATGGTCGCCGGCGATTTTATCCGCATCCGCGGCGCGCGTGTCCATAATCTGCAGAACATCGATGTCGATATCCCTCGCGACAAGCTAGTCGTGATTACCGGCCCTAGCGGTTCTGGAAAAAGTTCGCTGGCGCAAGACACCATCTTTGCCGAAGGGCAACGGCAATACATTGAAAGCCTTTCGGTTTATGCCCGGCAATTTCTGCATCAGATGGAACGGCCGGATGTCGACGTAATCGAAGGTCTGCAGCCGACGATTTTGATCGACCAGCGGGCCGGCAGCGCGAATCCGCGCAGCACGGTGGCCACGGTGACGGAGATCTACGATTATCTGCGGCTCTTGATGGCACGCCTCGGCACCGCATACTGCTACGAGTGTGGTACGCCGATCCGGCAACAATCGCCCGAGGAAATCAAAACCGAACTGATGCAGCTGCCGCCGGGTACGAAGGCGATGATCCTCGCGCCGATGGTTCGCGGGCGTAAAGGGCAACACAAAGACGTGTTCGAAACGATTCGCAAAGCCCAACTGCAGAGAGCCCGTGTGGATGGCGAAGTGCTCGATGTGGGGGGCCAGCCGCCAGATCTAGCGCCGCGGAAGAATCATACGATCGAAGCGGTGGTCGATCGGATCGTGATTCGCGAAGGGATCGACGATCGGCTGGCGGAATCGCTGAACCTGGCCATCACCCATGGCGGCGGAGCGGTGCTTGTGAGCTATCAAGTGCGCGATCAGGATCATCCCGACGTCGGCAATTGGCGCGACATGATTTTCAGCACGCTATATGCTTGCCCGAATTGCAAGATTAACTACGAAGAACTGGAGCCACGCACGTTTAGTTTCAACAGCCCGTACGGCGCTTGCCCGGTTTGCGAGGGATTAGGCTGGCGCGAGGAATTCGATTCGGATTTAGTGTTGGGCGATGAGCAACTGTCGCTCGCCAACAGTTTGGTGTTGCCTTGGAAAGGAGAATCCGCCGCGCAGGAAAACCGACATCGCGAGGAATTCTCCGATTTTCTCCGCGCAAGGTTTGAAGTGGGATACGCCTTATGCCGAGTGGAAACCATCGGCCCGCGATAAGTTTTTGCGCGGCGATGGCAAAGATTTTCTCGGAGTGCTCACGCTGCTGGAAAAAGAGTTAGCCACGGCGACGAAGACGACCGACCAAGAACGGCTGGCGGCGTTCCGTGGTCAGATTGCGTGTGCGGCTTGCGGTGGCGCACGCATTCGGCCTGAAGCGCGCAATGTGCGATTTGGCGGCAAAGCGATTCACGAAATTTCTGCGCTTACGGTGCAGCAGGCGCGTGAGTTTTTTGCCGGTGCTTCTCCCTCTTCCTTGCTGGCAGAGGGGGAGATCAACGAAATCACTGATGACGATCTCGCGATTTACGAACCACTGGCGGTGGAAATCACCTCGAGGCTCGCATTTCTCGACCAAGTCGGTTTGAATTATCTGACTCTCAATCGGCCGGCCGACACGCTCAGCGGCGGGGAGTTGCAGCGCGTGCGACTGGCGACGGGCATCGGTTCTGGCCTCGTCGGCGTTTGCTATGTGCTCGATGAGCCATCGATTGGGCTGCACCCGCGCGACAATCAACGCTTGATCGATTCCCTGCGCGATTTGCAATCGCAAGGCAACACCGTGCTGGTCGTCGAGCACGATGAAATGATGATGCGCCAGGCCGATCATCTTCTCGATCTAGGGCCTGGCGCCGGCGCTCACGGAGGGCGAATTGTCTCCCAAGGCACGCCCGCCGATGTTTGCGCCAATCCGAATTCCATCACCGGCCGCTATCTTTCCGGTGGCGAATCGATTCCCCTTCCGGGTCAGCGCCGCAAAGTAGCCAAGACACGCTCGATCACGCTTGAAGGCGTGACCACAAACAATTTGAAAAGCGTCAATGCCCGGTTCCCGCTGGGGGTTTTCACGTGCGTCACCGGCGTCAGCGGTTCCGGCAAAAGTTCGCTGGTGAATGAAACACTCGCCAGAGCTTTGATCCGGCGATTGACTGGCGTCGGGGCGAAGCCGGGGCCGCACACGAGTTTGCGGGGCGTGAACCAGATCGACAAGATCATCGTGATCGATCAGTCGCCGATTGGCCGTTCGCCGCGGAGCAATCCGGCCACGTATGTCGGCGTGTTCGATGAAATTCGCAAGGTGTTCGCGAGCACTCGCGAGGCGAAGCAACTCGGCTTCAAAAGCGGTCGATTCAGTTTCAACGTGAAAGGGGGCCGCTGCGAAGAATGCCAGGGCCATGGCATGAAGAAAATCGAGATGCAGTTTCTCCCAGACTTGTTTGTGGAGTGCCCGGTGTGCGAAGGCAAACGATTCAATCGGCAAACGCTGGAAGTGAAATTCAAAGGACTCTCGATTGCCGATGTACTCGATTTGCGAATCGACGAAGCAGTGCGGATGTTCGAAAACGTGCCGGCGATTTCACGTCCGCTTGTCAGCTTGCAAGAAGTTGGCCTGGGCTATCTCACGTTAGGGCAATCGGCGACAACGCTTTCCGGCGGCGAGGCCCAGCGCGTGAAGCTGGCGGCGGAGTTAAGCCGCGTGGCGACCGGCAGCACGCTCTATCTCTTGGATGAACCGACGACCGGATTGCACTTCGACGACGTCCGCAAGTTGCTCGAAGTTTTGAGCCGCCTCGTTGATCTTGGCAATAGCGTGATGGTGATCGAGCACAACTTGGACGTGATGAAAACGGCCGATTGGATTGTTGATCTGGGGCCCGAAGGTGGCGAAGCCGGCGGGCAGATCGTCGCCGAGGGCACGCCGGAAGACGTTGCTGCACTGCCGAAAAATGAAACCGGCAAACTGCTGAAACCGCTTTTGGATGGATCCGCAACGCAACCTGGATGCGGGGCGCGACCATGACGAAACTACTTCAAATCGACTGTCCAGTACGCCGTGTCGACGAAGGTCTTCCAGCTTTCATACTTCGGGTTGTCAAGCTTCACCGAGAGCAGCGGACTGCGCTTCGGCTTGACCGGAGCGCGAATCAGCTTCATGTGGGCCTCATGCGGAGTCCGGCCCCCTTTGCGAACATTGCAGGCTACGCAGGCGCACACCACGTTTTCCCAGCTGGTTTCGCCGCCGCGGCTGCGAGGCATCACGTGGTCCAGGCTCAATTCGCTCGTCGGAAAACTCTTGCCGCAGTACTGGCAATGGTTGCCATCGTGCGCGAACAGGTTGCGGCGGTTAAACCGCAAGGTTTGCCGGGGCACGCGATCGTAGAACAAGAGCCGAATGACACGCGGAGCTTGAAGTTCGAAATTGACGCCGCGAATCCAATCGTCGTGCTGCTCTTTGAAGGCCGATCGCAACGCACTGATTTCGCGCCACGATTCAAAATTGTAGTTCGCGTATTGGCCTTCCTCCAGATGGATGACTTCGGCCAGTTCGCGAAACAATAGCCCCAGGGCGCGGCGCACGTTGATCACGTGCACTGCCATGTAATACCGGTTGAGCACCAAGACGCTGGAACTAAGAGCGCCGGATCCGTAAGCACGCATGCAAATGGTCTCCTTGGCCGGCTCGGTCAACAATTACTCCGCCGCAAGGTCGACTCGAGCAAGACCGGAAGACGAGTTGTCGCGCTTCGATGCGACGGCTCGGCCCCGAGCTTGCCCATCGGACGACCCGCAAATGCCTGTCGAGCCGCTCCAAATGATTGTAACCGCAGGGCCTGTAACAAACCAGTCTTGTTCGGCCGAGCGGGAAAAGCTAAACCGGATTTGCAAGGGTTTTGTTAAGAGGGTAGTGGGCGGCAGAACACTGGACGTTGCAGCAGCGCGATATTCGGGCCGGTTAGAGCATCAAGAGCGATGATGCGGAATGCAGGTTCGCGCGAAAGCGGAAACGGCAGCTCCCAGTAGTGATTTCAGGAAGTGAATTGGATTGTGCTTGCCGAAGGTATTTGTTCGGTTGCCCAACGGTGACAACATGCAATCGAGTTGTTCGAAGTGAACCTGCGACAGACGCGCCGACAGCGCGCTTGTCAATAGCGCAATACAGAATCTTTATTTTTTAAAAAACAACTTTCGAAAAAGTTCGCGTTTCACTTGCAGCGCTTTGCAAGGCGGCGTTAGGATTGAATCCGTGGTGAGGGATGGGCGTCGGCAGGAAAAGACGTCTTACTATTTCGACTACCGTGGGGACGTGTAATGATTCACCATTCGTGTGACGTTTGCAAACGACCGATCGACTCGCAATTGGATGTGCGGTACGTAGTGAAAATTGAGGTTTATGCGGCGCTCGATCCGGCCATGGATGAGCTCGATGACGACCGCGATGGGCTGCAGGAAGTGCAAGATATGATGCAGCGGATCGAAGATTGCGACTCCGACGATCAAGTGGCCGATGAAGACGTTTACCAGCAGCTGCGGTTCGACTTGTGTCCGGAATGCCGCAAGAAGTTCCTCAAAGCCCCGTTGGGCCGTGAAGCACTGAAGCAGTTTGATTTCAGTCAGAATTAGTCCTTGGTCTTCTGTCCTTGGTCCTTTGTTTTGATCGACGACACATCCGCGATGGTCAAGGGACGAGGGACAAAAGGTCCTTCCTTGTCGCGCCTTGTGAGCGCTTTCTTGCGCCGATAAAATCGCGTCTTTGCGCCACATTAGCGCGGAGTCGCCGCGCCCCAATCGAATGAGCAACAATCTTAAGCTGGCCGTCATTCCCGGAGACGGCACCGGGCCGGAAGTTACTGCAGAAGCGCTGAAAATCCTCAACTGCATCGCACCACTTGAAAATTTCAAGTACGAAACGACGCACTTCGATTGGGGCTGCGAGCGTTATTTGAAATCCGGCGAAACGCTGCCCAAGGGGGGCGCAGACGAGCTCCGCAAATTCAACGCAGTGTTTCTTGGCGCCGTCGGGCATCCCGATGTCGCTCCTGGAGTCATCGAAAAGGGCTTGCTCCTGGCCCTGCGGTTTGAACTCGATCAGTACATCAATCTGCGGCCTGTGCAGTTATTCCCGGGCGTGGAAACACCACTGGCCGGCAAAGAGCCAAAGGACATCGATTTCGTCGTGGTCCGAGAAAATACGGAAGACTTGTACTGCGGCATTGGCGGATTCTTGAAAAAGAACACGCCCGATGAAGTCGCAACCCAAGCGGCAGTCTACACGCGAAAAGGCTGCGAGCGTTGCATTCGCTGGGCGTTTGAATACACGCGCAAGCGGAATAATCCCAAAGGCAAAATGCTCACGCTGGTTGCGAAAACCAATGTGCTCACGTTCGGGCACGATTTATGGTGGCGCGCTTTTCAGGACGTGGCGAAGCAATATCCGGACGTGAAGGCCGATTACAACCACGTCGATGCCTGCTGCATGTGGATGGTCAAGACGCCGGAATACTACGACGTCATCGTGACGACCAACATGTTCGGCGACATCATCACAGATCTTGGCGCCATGATCCAAGGCGGCCTGGGCGTGGCGGCCGGCGGGAACATCAATCCAGATCCCGGCGGCGTCAGCATGTACGAACCGATGGGCGGCAGTGCGCCGAAATATACCGGGCAAGGCGTCATCAATCCCATCGCGGCCGTCGGGGCTATGGCCATGCTCTTGGAACACAGCGGCCAACCGAAGGCTGCCACGCGCATCATGAAAGCCGTGCGTTCTGTGACCGGCACCAAAATGAAAAGCCAATCGGCGGGCAAAATGGGCTTTTCTACGAGCCAGGTTGGCGACCTGGTTTGCGAAGCAATCGTCAACAGTTGATGCAAGCTTCGGGCGCTGGCAAAAATAATCCAGCCAGCAGATTGACATTCGCGCGGCCGGAAACGACGATCCATTGCGGCCGGGGGGCCATTTCCATCGAGGTGCCCCAGATGAAACGCGCTTTGGAGCTTTGGATTGCCGCGGTCTGCTTCTCGCTCATATTTGCCACCAAAAGTTTCGCCGCAGATACGAACAGTACGGCCGCAAACTCTGCAACTTCAACTTCCCAACACGATACCCCAGCGGTGACCGCGCCGCCGGAATCGTACTTCGAGAAAGTCCGCGCGAACGATCGCGATGCCGCGCGGGCATTCTACAAAAAGTACATCGATATCCGCGGCCTGCCTTGCTCCGCCTCCGGCGAGGTGGCCGATGAAGCCCTGCAACGCACGTACGAAATTGTCACGCACATGCTCGCCGGCCGGCCCGATGTCATTCAGGCGATGGCCGATAACGGCACGCGGCTCATCATCATCGGCAAAGATCAGGTTTACACCGATATGCCGGAGTATCGACGGACTTCGAACCCCACGTTTCAAAACGAACGCGTGCGTGGCACCGGCGGGTTCGACATCACCAGCTTCGGCGAAGAGAACCTGTTGAACTTGCCGGTCGACCGCTACGACGACGAAAGCATTGGCGTGCACGAGTTTTGCCACACGATCGATTCAGCGCTGCAACGGATTGATCCGACATGGGGCAGTCGGCGTAATCCGGGCCGACTTGCCCAAACCTACCAACATGCCGTGGATTCCGGCCTTTGGAAATACGCCTACGCTGGTTCCAATGTGAACGAATATTGGGCCGAGATTTGCCAATCGTACTTCGACACGAATCGCATCAACAATTGGAATCATGCGGCGGTCGCGACGCGTGAACAGCTCAAGGATTATGATCCGGTCGGTTACGAGCTGGTGCGCACGACGTTTAATCTCACGCCAGAAAACGATTGGCGCTACACGCCACTCCGCAAACAGCCCAGCGTCATTGCCCCGCCTGCGCGATTCAAGATCGATCCGTATTACACCAAGTTCACGTGGGCCCGCGAATTTCCGGTGGTCGGATCGCCGAAGGTAAGCGATGAAGCGCTGCTCAAGGCAAACGACACCATCCGCAAAATGTTCGCTTATCGGCACGATATTTTGAAAGCGCTGATTAACGACAACGCCAAGCTGGTGGTGCTTGCGCCGGGAGAACATTTAGCCGACTTGCCAGATTTCAAAGACTCCAAAAACGAAACTGGTTTCGATAACGTCCGCTATTTCGATTCCACCCCCGATAAAAAGTTAATCGTTGTGCCGGAAGAGAACGTAACGGGTGGTCCGGGCGATCCGTGTGCCGGCGAATCGCTCGTGGTGCGCGGTCTCGCCAAAGCGGCTTACACCGCCACGGCCACGCGCGAAGCCGATCCAAAGTTCGACACCGTGGGCCGCAATTCCCAGCAATACGAACAGCGGCTCATTTGGAACAAGGGCCCCGAGCCCATCAAACGGCTGGATGTGAATTTTGATCTGAAACTACGAAAGCTGTTCGACGATGCGACCGGCAAAGGTCTTTGGATAGGCACGCCGGCGGCGCAAGATCGCGGAAATTACTGGGCTGCCGGAGTGGCGGCATACTTCGACGCCGCTGGCGCCGGTTATCCGCCTTTGGGCGCAGAGCGTCCGATTTCCACTCGCGAAATATTGAAAGCGTACGATCCCGAGCTGTTTACGCTCGTGGAAGAAACGATGCTGTACGATGGTCATCAAGACTGGCGCTATAAGCACTAAACGTCGATCGGCTTAATCCGCCGGCACGTTGCCAGAATCAGCAGAAACGCGATGATGTGAAACGAACTCGTGAGCGCGAACACGATGACATAGCCGCGTTCGCGCCCGAATTGATCGAGCAAGCCGCCGGCCACTAAATTGAAAATGACACCCCCCATGGCGCCGCCGAAACCGACCATGCCCGCCACGCTGCCCACCAGTCGCCGCGGGAACATGTCGACCGGCAGCGTCATCACCAGCGTGGACCAAGACTGCTGACCAAAAAACGCCAGGCTGAAAAGCACGATCGCCCAATTCACTGGCAAGCGCGTCACCAAAAACACCCACGGCATGCACGCGGCGCTCAAGCCCAGGGCCAGCTTGCGCGAAAAGTTGATAGAGTAGCCTCGCGTGAGCAGCCAAGCGGAAAAACCGCCTCCCAGCAAACTGCCAACGCCCGATGCGGCATAGGGGATCCAGCCGTAATAGCCAACGTCTTTCGTGACGAAGTGATGCACATCGTACAAGTATTTCGGCAGCCACTGCGAGTAATAAAACCAGGCTGCATCGCTAAGTCCTTTCGCCAGAACTAAACCCCACACTTGCGGCAACTTCAACAGATCGAGCCATCTGCTGCCAACTGTAGACGCCTGCGGCTGCTCGAACACTTCTTTAATTTCTTCGCGTTCCTCGGGCGAGAGCCGCGGATCTTCGGCCGCCGGCTGATATTGCCACAGCCACCACACGGTCCATAGCAGTCCGAGCCCACCGGCAAATAGAAACGCCCAGCGCCAATTGGCAATCGAGATGATGAAGGCCACTACTGGCGCTGCCGCCACGGCTCCGACTGCCGTTCCCGCATTGAATAGCCCGATTGCCGCCGAACGTTCCCTCACCGGAAACCATTCGGCCACGGCTTTCGTCGCGGCCGGAATTCCGCCTCCTTCGCCCAAGCCCAGCAGAAAGCGGCACACTCCCAAGAAAATCAAACCGTCGGCAAGCCCATGACTGGCGCAGGCGATCGACCAGCCGACCATCACGATAAAAAAGCCGCGCCGGGTTCCCAACGCATCGACCAATCGCCCGCCGCCAAGGTACATCAGTGCATAGGCAAACAGAAAAGCGGAATTCAGCCGGCTAAACGCCCCGTCGGAAATATCAAAGTCCTTGCGCATCGCATCGACCGCCACCGGCAGCGTTTGGCGGTCGAAATAGCTGATGGCAATGGCCGCGGTCACCAGAATCGCAATCGACCAGCGGCGTGAAAACATCAAATCCTCGATTTTCGAGTCGGAACGCACTAGACTGACGAGGCGATTCTGCCCTTCATCGCCCACCCACATTGGAGCATTCCCATGCGAGCCACAGCTGGCGTCATCAGTGTAGCGATGCTTATTGCAACTGCAACGATCGTCCTCGCACAGACTGCCGCAGATTCCGACAATGCGAAACTGCCCGCGCCTGGCAGTAAGGGCAATGCCGACAATGTCCCGCTGTTGGATGCCAAGAAAGATGCGAAAGGCAACCCAATTCGCTTGGCCAAAGCCACTGGCCACGTTTCCAACTACAGCGAAGACAAAATTCCGCCATACACGCTGCCCGGTCCGCTGGTGACAAATGACGGCAAGCCAGTGACCAGCGCCGACATGTGGTTGAAAGTCCGCCGGCCGGAAATTTTGAAGTTCTACGAAAACGAAATTTACGGCCGCGTGCCGGCCAGCGCTCCCAAAGTCACTTGGGAAGTAACCGAAACGGTTAACGGCGATGCTGCCGATAGCCATGGCGCAGGCATCATCAAGCACGTTGTCGGACGCATCGGCGATAAGCCCGATGGGCCGAAAATCAACTTGACGGAATATCTGCCGGCCAATGCCAAAGGTCCGGTGCCGTTGCTGTTGAGCATATCGTTCAACTTTCCCGCCGGTGGCGCGAAAGCCGCGAAAGGCCCACCGCGTGCTGCGTTCGATCCCATCGCAGAACTCATGGGCCGCGGCTGGGGCTATGCGAAATTCGATTACACCGAAGTGCAGCCCGATCGCGCGAATTCATACAAGCAAGGCGTCATCGGATTGACGCTGAAAGAGGGTCAAGACAAACCGGCGCCCGATGAGTGGGGCAGCATCAAGCGCCTGGGCCTGGGGCATCAGCCGCGTCATCGACTATTTGGAAACCGACAAAGCCGTGAACCCGAAGCAAATTACCATCACCGGCGTTTCGCGCCTTGGCAAAACCGTGCTCTGGGCCGGCGCAGGATCCACGCGTGGCCGCCGTGTTCTCCGCCGTCTCCGGCGAGATGGGCGCCGCTCTCATCCGCCGCGATTGGGGCGAAACGCTCGACGACATGGCGCAGAACTTCCCCTGGCAGTTTGCCGGCAACTTGCAAAAATGGGCCGGCCGCTGGAACGAACTGCCCGTCGACCAGCACATGCTCATCGCACTCTCCGCGCCGCGGCCCGTTTATGTGAACGGTGGGCTGTCCGATCAATGGTCCGACCCCAAAGGCGAATTCCTTTCGATGGTGGCGGCCGGGCCGGTCTATCGCTTGCTCGGCGGCAAAGACTTAGGTGTGACCGATGTGCCGGAATTGGATCACCCGGTCATCACAGGCGATCTGGGTTTCCATTATCACTCGCAAGGCCACATGGCGGTGCCGGCCGATTGGAAAGCCTTCCTCGATTTTGCGGAGCGGCATTTCAAAGAAGCGGCGGCAAAATAATTCGTCCGCGGATTCGCTCTGGCGAACTCGATGGCCGAAACTCTGAAGGTGAGTAAACATCGACATGCCGCGGTTCGGTCTCCAGCACGTGTTTTTTATGATTGCGCTGGTGGCCATTGAACTGACGATTTTAGTGGCCATCGCCAATCGCCATTCGTTTACCCGCGCCAGTCCTGGCTGGGTTGCATTCCATTGGCTGGTTGGCAGCCTGGCCGCCGCCGCCACGATCCGCTATTCCTCGCAGCGCAGCAGCTGGGCCACCGCCATTTGCTTCGGCGCCGCCGCCGTCACCCTGCTGCAATCGGCCGTGTTCGTCGCCTGGCGGTTGACGTTGCTGTAAATCGAGGTGTACCAGCGGGGAAAACAGGGCCTTTTGTGTACTGCCCTGACCACGCACTAAACGGTTCCTAAAAATATTTTAGCGTGGCCCATAAAAGTCCTTGACTTCGAGTCGCATGTCCACTATTATACTTCTGTCTGTAGGAGAGTATGGGCTCCGTGACTCGGTCTTTGACAATTGAGCGTAAGCAAAAGTGTCCAGGCGCCTGCGGGCCTGGGTGTCTTGCGGTCTGCGCGCTGCGTTGGCGGCTAGGAACTCAGACGACCAAGACACCCAGGTACTCGCCGCTGTGAGCGGGTGAAAGAACTGCTTCCAAATCGCTCGAGAATTCTCGGGCGATTTGGGGCCCAAAGACAAGGAGTGAAATAACTGTGAAATAACTCGGCCCGAAATTGGCAAAAACGCCTACACAGGCTGAAAAGCGGATGGGAGTTATTTCACTCTGAAACGCGATTTTTGGGATTGGGACCAAATGACGCGTGTTTTTCTCGAAGAATATTGCGCCGACCGAGGCGAGTTTTTCACTGCCACTTTTCAGTAGCGCGAATTCGTCGGGGTATTCGCGAAAATTCCGAAAGTGCCAAGTGAAAAAATCGAAGGCTTACGACCCGAATCGAACTTCCAACGGGTCCTTCGAAAACTTCACGGTTTTGTGTTCGCCACTCGGCAAGAGCAGCAGGTTGAATTCGCGCTCAGCCGGCGGTCTCTGTGTTCGTTTGTCGAGCGAAATGTTCAATGACTTCGCGGCATCGTTCCACTTAAAGGCCGTCCACACGCCGCCGTCTTTCAAATAGTCGAGGCTGTTGCCGTCGTCGTCGTAGAGCACGAAGTTGCCGTCGGCGCCGGGGTAAATTCGTAGCGTGGTTGGTTCTTTGACAGGCTCGTCGATGTACTGCCGCACCGGATCGACTGGAATGATCGCGCCGGCGCGCACGTAAATCGGCATCGTCTTCAAATCCACCTCGCGTTTCACCACTTTGCCACCGGTCGATTTCTCGCCGGTCCACCAATCGTACCAATCGCCCGCGGGCAAGTAGACTTCGCGGCTCGTCGCCGCTTTTTCCACAACCGGCGCGATCAGCAAATCGCGGCCCCACAGGTATTGATCTCCGCGCTTCACCGCTTCCGGATCGCTCGAATAATGCAACCACATCGCGCGCATCATCGGCACGCCGGTGTCGTGAGCTTCGCGCGTGATGGTGTACGTGTAGGGCATCAGCTGATAGCGAAGATTCAAATACTCGCGGCAAATCGGCTCGACATCCGGATTATGCAATTCCGATTCATCGGGCGGCGGACGCGATTCAATCGGCCCCGTCTCGCCGGTGTTCCAGCCGTACGGCGTGTGCAAGTGCCAGGTCCGGCCATGCGAACGGAACGATGGGCAAAACGTGGCGAACTGGAACCACCGTGTGTAAAGTTCGCCGGTGTATTCTTTCGCCGGCGTGGGATAGAACCCGCCGATGTCGCTGCCCCAATATGGCGAAACGCTAAGCGAGGAATTCTGGCCAATCTTCACATGTTCTTGCAGCGTTTTCCACGTCGATTGGACATCGCCCGACCAGACCCAGCCGCCCCAGCGACCAATGCCAATGTACCCGTTGCGCTGCAGATCCCAAGGCCGCACATTAGGACGATCGGAAAGCGGTCCTTCATAGTACATGCGGTGCCGCGCAATCCGGCTGGGCACATCGAGCCAATCGCCTTCGTCGGGCCACCAACCGTCGACGCCGGCATCGAATAATTCTTTGTGCCGTTTCCAGTACGGGGCGATATGCGTTGCATCGACATCCTCTTCCTCGGCCGCCGGAATGCTGCCGTGCAATGTGCGATACAAAACATGCCCATCGGGCAGCGCCGCCTGCGGCACAATGTGCAATGCGACGTGCATTTTCATATCGTGCATGTCTTTCAAGAATTCCGCCGGCGTGCGCGAAAACACTTTCTTGTTGAACTCGAACGTGTCGTGACCATTGTTCCAACCGCGTGGGCAGAAGTCGGTGCCAAGGTAGATCATGGCGTCGCACGGCAAATTGCGATCGCGAAATAGCTTTGCTTCGTCGAGCATGTCTTTCTCCGTCGCAAGCGTGCGGTGCGATTGCATATAGCCCAGCGCCCATTTCGGCGGCATCGCGGCCGGTCCAGTCAGCCGAGCGATTTCGCTCAAGGCATCGGCGGGCTGGTGCGCATCGATCACGAAGAGATCGACGCCGCCCGTGTTTCCGGGCGGCGGATTAAATACGCCGCGGTCACCCGAGAGATCGATGCCGGCTTTCGGTCGCTGCCCCGGTTCCGGCAAGTACGGCGAAGCAAAAAACAGCGCCCAACCATTCGTTCCCAGTAAGATGGGCGAATAAATTCGCGTTCCGAGCGTCGCCAATCGATCGCGCTGCCCGTTGATGTTCCGATAGTTCGCGCCGCGGCGATCGAACTGATCGGCCCCTTCGCCAAGGCCCAAGATCGGCGCGTCACCAAGCGGGAACGAAATGCTGCCGTCGTCGGCAAACTGCAATTCTTGCACGAGCTTGCCGTCAGCATTTTCCACTCGCACCGTCAGGGGGCTGCCGCCGACGCTCACCTGGAACTGTCCGACCTTCGATTTCTTGATTTCACTCCCAGGCTTTGTCGTCCATGCTGCCTCGGGGAGCTTCTGCTCCACTAGGGCCGGATTCAACTTAATTTTCGATTCGTCGTCACTCAGAGTGATGCGCACGCCGTGCTGGCCACTGGGGCGAAACGAAACGTCAGCACTGGCACTTCCGGGGATGGATGAAAACCCAATTGTCAGAACAACTAGACAACCGAATGCAGTGGATTTCATGGGGATATGGCTCGCAGGAGCAAAGGTGGGAAAGTCATAGCCGGACGAGCGATCCACCAAAGTATCCCCCACTTTGATCGGCATCGCGTGGTTTCTAGACAGAATTATGGGTCAAAGTTGACCATCAATCCAGCACTTGGAATCTGCAATTTGCCATTCGCAAAATAGGATGTTGATACCCTCGAAACCTGCTATACTGAATCCGCCGGTCGATCGTGTGACTGTCGGGGGAATTGCGATGCTCGGATTGCGCCCGCCTTTCCTCCATCCCGCCCATGACATTCCAACCGCCTAGGGTTCGTCCAGCGAACTCTTCTGTCTCGGAGATGATCGATCGCGCTACTTTATTTGCGGCGCTGGCAGGTTTCTTTCTCGGCGCGATATGTGTCGCGAATCACGCCGCAGTTGCCGGCGCGTCGGAACCGCCGCCAGAGTTCCATCAGCAGATCGAGCCGATCCTGGTCCAGTATTGCTACGAGTGTCATGGGCTCGGCGAAAAGAAAGCCGACGTGGCATTCGACGAACTGAAGACCGACGAGCAGCTGCTAAACAATCGCGATCTATGGTTCAAAGCGCTCAAGAATGTTCGCGCTGGCATTATGCCGCCCAAGGGACATCCGAAGCCCAGCGATGAAGAACAGCAACTCTTGCGCGCTGGATCAAGTACGTCGGCCTCGGCATCGACCCGAAAGATCCAGATCCCGGTCGCGTGACGCTCAGGCGATTGAATCGCGTGGAATATCGCAACACGATTCGGGACCTGATGGTGTACGACTACAAAACCAGCGAAGAGTTTCCAGTCGACGATACGGGCTACGGATTCGACAACATCGGCGACGTGCTAACGGTTTCGCCGCTGCTTCTGGAAAAATATCTGAAGGCTGCCGAAACCATCGTGGCGGCGGCCGTGCCGGTCGAAGCGAAAACGATCGCCGAACGCATTTATGCGGGCACGGATTTCAAAGCCGTTGAAGGCAAAAAAGGCAGCCCGAAAATCTCGTTCTATCAAGAGGGGGAAGTGTCGCAGCCTTTTAACACACGGCACACGGGGCACTACAAAGTCGTGCTGGAAGTCGTGGTGCACGGCCAGTTCAACTTCGATCCCGGTCGCATTCGGCTGACGTTCAATGTGGATGATGAGGAATTGACCGGCGAAGAATTTGGCTGGGCCGACAATAAAAAATACACGCGCGAATTCGACGTGGAATTGGGCGCCGGCAAGCACAGCTTTTCTCTGGGCATCGAGCCGCTCGTGCCAGAGAAAGAGAAGGTCAATGCGCTCGACTTTGAAATCGGGTCGGTCAAACTTATCGGACCGATGGAAGAAGCGTTTCGGGTGCCCACGAAAAATTACGACCGATTTTTCCCAAAGCCGACGCCGCCGGAAGATGCGGCAGAGCGGCAGGCTTATGCCCGCGAAATCTTGGCCAGCTTTGCCAAGCGCGCGTTTCGCCGGCCGGTGGACAACGCAATGGTCGATCGCCTGTTGGAACTGGCCGTCACCGAATACGAGCATCCGGGTAAAAGATTCGAGGACGGAATTCGTCGCGCGATGATTGCCGTGCTGGCCTCTCCACGGTTTTTATTCCGGATCGAGCAAGCAGAGCCAGTGCAATCCGGAGAGGATGCAAATCAGGCATCGGCCAAGCACCCGCTACTCGATGAATATTCACTGGCTTCCCGGCTGTCGTACTTCTTGTGGTCCACGATGCCGGACGACGAGCTCATTCAATTGGCCGACAAAGGCGAGCTGCGAATAAATCTTGCAGCCCAAATTAAACGGATGATTGCCAGTTCGCGCAGCGACGCGCTGGTGCAAAATTTTGTCGGCCAATGGTTGCAAGTCCGCGATATCGACGGCATCGCCATCAACGAACAAGCCGTGATGGCGCGCGAAGACGCGGAACTGACAAAACTGCTGGAGCAAGCGCGAAATGCGAAAGACGATTTCGCCCGCCGTGCTGCATTCCGGGCATTGCGGTTTCGCCAGCAGAGCAAGGTGACGCTCGACGGCGAATTGCGCCGTGCCATGCAGCAGGAAGCCGAAATGATGTTCGGCTACATCTTGCAAAAAGACCGCAGCGTGAGCGAGCTGATCGATGCTGATTACACGTTCCTCAATGAGCGCCTCGCCAGCCATTATGGCATTCCCGATGTTCGTGGACCCCAGATGCGGCGGGTCGATTTGGCCAAAGACAGCCCGCGCGGCGGCGTGCTAACGATGGGAGCAGTGCTGGTAGTGACTTCGAATCCCGACCGCACTTCCGCGGTCAAACGTGGGCTGTTTGTGCTCGACAATATTCTGGGCACCGCACCGCCGCCGCCACCGGCAAATGTTCCGGCTTTGGAAGACTCTGCCAAAGATTTCAAAGATAAGGATCCGACGTTGCGGGAACTGCTGGAAGTTCACCGCGGCAAAGCGCTCTGTAGCAGCTGCCATTCGAGAATGGATCCCGTCGGGCTGGGGTTTGACAACTTTAACGCTTTGGGAATGTGGCGCGAAAAGGAGAAAGGACAGCCGATTGATAGTGCTGGGGAGTTGATTACAGGGGAATCGTTCGGAAGTCCCCAACAGCTGAAGCAGATTCTTGCCGGCGAGCATCGGCTCGATTTTTACCGTTGTTTGACTGAAAAACTGCTAACTTACGCCCTCGGACGGGGTTTAACTTATGACGACCAGGAGGCGGTGGACCGGATTGTCGAACGCTTGGAGCGGGAAGACGGCAAAATGTCGGCCTTGATCGGTGGCATTATCGAGTCGCCGGAATTTCAGCGTCGGAGGGCGGAAAGCGTGAGTGACGACGGCAGCAAAAAGCCGTAGAATGGAAGTCTCGCCTGGGGGATGCAAAGGAAAAAACATGAATCAAAATTCTGCATCGCGGCCAGATCGGACGACGGGTCATCAACAAGGTTTCAATCGCCGACGCTTTCTGCGCGGGGTTAGCGCGTGCGTAGCGCTGCCGATGTTTGAATCACTAATGCCATCCGTATTGCGCGGAGCGGAGATCGCGCCGGCTGAAACCGCGGCGCAAATCGCAGTTGGCGCCAAAGCTCCGGTTCGCATGGCGTTTGTATATTTCCCCAACGGCGCGCACCAAGAAAATTGGTGGCCCAAAGGCGAAGGCGCCGACTTCCAATTTGGTCGCACGATGGAGCCACTGGAGAAAGTCCGGCAGCACGTGCAAGTGCTAGGTGGGCTGGATCACGTCAACGCCACGCCTGGCCCAGATGGCGCCGGCGATCATGCACGGGCCAACGGCACGTTCCTTACCGGTGTCCGTGTTCGCAAAACGGCAGGGGCCGATATTCACGCCGGCATTTCTGTCGATCAGGTGGCCGCCAACAAGATTGGCAATTCCACACGTTTCCCGTCGCTGGAGCTATCTTGCGAGCCCGTACGACGCAGCGGCAATTGCGATTCCGGTTATTCCTGTGCATACCAATTCAATTTGGCCTGGCGAAGTCCCACCACGCCGGTCGCGCCAGAAGCGAACCCCCGGCTCGTGTTCGAGCGGCTATTCGGGCAAGGCTCGCCAGCCGAGCGCAAAGCGAACTACGAGTTCCGTCAGCAGCAGCAGCAATCGGTACTTGATTTTGTGCTCGACGATGCCCGTAGCTTGCAGCGCGAACTTGGTGGGCGCGATCGGGAGAAGCTCGACGATTACTTGACCAGCGTGCGCGATGTGGAGCGGCGAATTCAACTGGCCGAGAAACAATTTGGCGATCCGGCGAATCCGGATGTCGATACACCGGCCGGAATTCCGCCAAACTACAAGGATCACATCGCGCTGATGTTCAGCATGCTCACACTGGCGTTCCAGACCGATTCCACGCGTATTGGAACCCTGCTCTTGGCTCATGACGGCAGCAACCGACCATTCCCGGAATTGGAAATTACCTCGGGCCACCACGATTTAACGCACCACATGGGCAACGTGGAAAAGCTCGACAAGGTCGGCCAAATCGATCGCTGGTATATGGAGCAGTTCGCATCGTTCCTCGAAAAGATGCGCGAAACGAAAGATATCGATGGCAAATCGATGCTCGACAATTCCATGATCGTTTACGGCTGCGGCAATGCCGACGGCAACCGGCACACGCATGTGAACTTGCCCATCGTGCTCGCTGGCGGCGGCGGCGGAACGCTTACGCCGGGCCGCTATGTGAAGCACAATTCGAAGCCAGCCTGCAATCTGTTCCTGAGTATGCTCGACCGCATGGGTGCGCAGGGCGTCGATCGTTTCGGCGATTCGACGGATCGGCTGGCGAATCTGTAAACTGCGGTTCATAATTCGGTGCAAGGAGCGAGTCGGATACGGCCGACTCGCAACGGCGCAGAGCGAGCTTCGCGCAACGCAGAGTTCCCCTTGTTGACTAGTTTGTTTGGGTTATTCGCCATGAAAACTACGGTTTGCGCTTTGTTGTTAGTCATCGGCGTTGCCACAATTACTTTCGCCGAAGAATCGACTGTCATTGCGCCGGGCGCAAAGCTCGAAAAACTTGCCGGCGATTTCAAGTTCACCGAAGGCCCTGCCTCCGACGCGGAGGGCAATGTCTTTTTCACCGATCAGCCAAACGATCGCATTATGAAGTGGAGCACGGATGGCAAGTTATCCACGTTTCTGCAGCCCGCAGGCAGATCGAACGGGCTGTGCTTCGATAAACAAGGCCGGCTCTGGGCCTGCGCCGATGGCAAGAACGAGCTGTGGGTAATCGACGTTGGCGCCGGCACGCACAACGTCGTGGTCAAAGACTTTCAAGGCAAACTGCTCGATGGCCCAAACGACGTTTGGGTGCGGCCCGATGGCGGGGTTTATTTCACTGATCCGTTTTACAAGCGCGATTACTGGCAGCGCGGCCCGATGGAACAGGATCAGCAGGCGACCTATTTTCTTTCGCCTAACGGCAAGTCGCTGAAGCGCGTGACTGACGACCTGCTGCAACCCAATGGCATCATCGGTACGCCCGATGGCAAGACGCTTTACGTCGCCGACATTAAAGCGAACGAGACATTCGCCTACGAGATTAAGCCCGACGGCTCGCTGACCGGCAAGCGGCTCTTTTGCAAGTTGGGATCCGACGGAATGACGATCGACAGCCAAGGGAACGTCTATCTCACCGGCAAGGGCGTAACCGTCTTCGATAACAGCGGCAAGCAAATCGAGCACATTGACGTGCCAGAAAGCTGGACCGCCAACGTTTGTTTTGGCGGCCCCGATATGAGCACGCTGTTCATCACCGCCAGCAAAGGGCTGTATTCAATTAAGACCATGGTCAAAGGCGCGGGCAGCCAATAAGTTGGACTTGTCTGCTGAGTGCGGTTTCCACCATTCGATTTGATTGTGCCGCAGTTCAAGCTAAACTTAATCGCTTTTCAATAATCAACAACAAATTCAGGATTACAAACGATGCGTGCCGATGCCGTGCTGTGTGCCCGGGGTGTTTCCATCGATCGCGATTCCGGCGCCCTGACAATTTTCCAAATCATCGACGGCATGCAAGCGACCGGCTTTCCAGTGCTGCTGCAAGATTTCTCGGTGATTGTCATCCTGGAACGTGGTGCGGATGAACCACAGCAAGTGCCAATTCTGCTGCAAATTCTGCGCGACGACGATCTGATCATGAACGAACAAGTGACGATCGATTTTGGCCCCGCGCTGCGTCATCGCCAGGCGATCAATTTGCAAGGCATCGTCATTCAATCGCCCGGCACGGTGTTCATCAAAGTACGGCACAACAATGCCGATTTAGGCGTGTACCGCTTCCCGGTGGCTGCCGCGGCAGGCGCACGACGGTAAAACCGCGCCCGACCCTGCGAATCACGCACGCAGATGGATAAATCCGCACTTGCCATTCTTGTGACCTTCGGCTTCAGCATCGTGGGCGTTGTCGGCGATTACTTTTTGAAACTCGCCAGCGGCGAGGAACGCTCGCTCCGCTCGCCCTGGTTTTACATCGGCTTTGCCGTCTACGCTTCCACGGCCTTTGGCTGGGTGTTCGTGATGAAGCACCTCAAGCTGGCCACGATCGGCGTCGCCTATTCGGTCTCCATGATCGTGCTGCTCACGGCCATCGGCGTCGTAATGTTTCGCGAATCGCTCAACAATTACGAAATAGCCGGCCTGGTGATGGCGATCGCATCGCTCGTGCTGCTCAGCCGTTTCTCTTAAGACCGATCAAATTACGATAGCGCCAGTTGGGCCACGCTGTAGGAAGCCGGTGGCAGTTTGAACGTCATCTTCGAACCGGCTTTCGGCGCGTCGAATGGCTGCGGAAGAACTTTCTTCGGCTCGGCAAATGTGTTCTTCGCTTTCAAGTCTTTGCCGTTGATTGTTTCGCAGGCCAGAACTTTCGTTGGCGTCGGGTCGTGCCAATCGAGCACCAGCTCGCGCGGCGAATCTAAATCGCGGTTGAGCATGAAGACGGCCGCCCGATTGTTCTTGCCATCGACCGTCACCACCACGTCCAGATAGGGAACTTTCTCATCGCGTGCAAAGTCGGCCCGTAATCCGGTAGCTTTAATCGGGTACATTTCCGATTCGACCTGCAAATCCAGCACACGCCCGTTGGCGTATTTCAAAGCCCAGGCATACGGATAGTAAATGGTTTGCCGCAGCACGGTGTCGGCATTTGTCATCAGCGGGGCAATCACGTTCACGATTTGTGCGAGGCACGCCACACGCACCCGATCGGAGTTGCGCAACAGCGTGTTGATAAAGCCGCCTACGAGCAAAGCGTCTTCCAGGTTATATGGTTCTTCGAGCAGATGTGCGGCAAGCTTTCGCTGGCCATTCAAAGCATCGCCGCTGCGGGCCCGATACCAAACGTTCCATTCGTCGAATGAAAGCCAGAGGCGTTTTGGGGAGCGCAATGTGCCTTGCACGTAATCACACACCGCGGCAATTTCGTGAATCTGCCGCTCCATGTCGAGGTTCATCGCCAGATAGCGCGCCGTGCTATTGCCGGTTAATTCCGGCGTGTTGCCGTAGTAATTGTGCAGTGAAATGCCGTCGACCGAATCGTAACACTCTTCGAGCACTTCGCGATCCCACGTAAGATACGTCGGCAAAATGGTATTGCTCGATCCGCAGGCAATCAGTTTTGTATCGCGGTCGATAACGCGAATTTGCCGCGCGGCATCGCGGGCCTTGCGGCCATATTCGCGGGCCGGCATATGACCCATTTGCCATGGCCCATCCATCTCGTTGCCCATGCACCAGTAGCGCACGTTGTGCGGCTTGTCGTAGCCGTGTTCGCGCCGCAGTTCGCTCCACTTGCTGCCTTTGTCGAAGTTGCAATACTCAACATAATTGACCGCCTGCTCCACGGTGCCGGTGCCCAAGTTGAACCCCAACAGCGGCTCGGTGCCCACCAGTTTGCACCAATCGATGAAATCGTTCGTGCCGAACTGATTGGTCTCCTTCTGATTCCACGCGCGCTCCAGCACCGTCGGCCGTTTATCTTTCGGCCCCACGCCATCCATCCAGTTGTAGCCGGAGACGAAATTGCCGCCGGGGTAACGCATAATCGTCACGCCCAGCTCTTTCACTTCCGCTGCCACGTCTTTGCGAAATCCGTGTTCATCCGCAAGCTTTGAATCGGGCTCGTACACGCCGGTATAAACCGCGCGGCCCAGGTGTTCGAGAAACGAGCCCAGCAGGCGGCGATCCAAATCCGACTTAACTCGCGCTTGATCGATCACCGTTTTCGCCGGGCCCGTCGATTGTGCATAACCGATCTGGGCTAGCAACGAAGTGCCGGCTAGCGCCGCGCCGGTCGATCCAAGCCGTGTAAGAAACTTTCGCCGATCGATGATGTACGTCATGGTGTTTCTGATTTCGGTTTAAGATAACTCGCCAACGGACAATCTTTCAGCTCTCGGAGGCCTTCCACCACGCATGCGGCGTTCAACTCCGCGCCTTCAGGGCTTGTGTGCGTGTTGTCGGCAGGCGTGAAATACTTGGCCTTAATATCGGCGGGCTCCAGGCCCACGTAATGGCTCATGATAATCTTGTTCAGCGGCACAAACAGCGATTTTTCCGCCGCAGCCACTTCTTCCGACCACAGCACGTAATTGCTTTTCTCCACCGCCCCGGCGTCAACGGGCTTTTGCGGACAATGCGGAATCGGCGAACAAATGATGGGCGTCAAGCCTTTGGCCCGCGCGTCGGCAATGTATTTGCGCAAATACCAACCGTATGTGTGCACAACTTCGTGCTTTTTCGTAATGGGGTTGTCAATTTCCTTCGTTTCTTCGCCTGTGCCGCGCAGCGATCCTCGGGCGCGAGCCGCATCATCAAGTGGGCCGCCATCATTGTGGCCCATTTGAACGATCACGAAATCACCCGGCTGCGCGGCTTCGAGCACTTTGTCCCAACGCCCTTCGTTGATGAAAGTGCGACTGCTTCGGCCGCCGATGGCGCGATTTTCGACTTTGATTTTTTCCGGATCAAACAGTGCGGCGAAGCGTTCTCCCCATCCCACTTGACCGCGCGTGCCGTTCTTTACCGTCGAATCGCCGACGAGAAACAAGGTCGGCTTGCGATCCGGCGATTTCTGGAGCGATGTTGCATCGGACGCAGACCCTGCTTCGTTGTCCGCGGCAGCCAACATCTGCGAAATGGATGTGCACAACGTCGCACACAATAGTGCGACGAAAATCAATCGGCTGCAGTGCATCTCAATTTCCTTCAGGTTTGCGTTCCGATCGGCTCGGACTCGGCGGCATGTAAAACTCGGCGAATGCGTCGGGCTGGCTCGGTTTGAACGCAGGCACATCGTCGACAAGCGATTTGGCAAGATCTAAATCGGCCCGCTTGATTCCTTCGACTACGCACTTCGCCAGTTCGTAACTGCCATAGTTATTGTGGTGGGTTCCGTCCTGAAACGCCGTGCCGATTCGCTCCCGACCCAGCGCTTCGTAAAACTCTTTGCTCATGACGTGCAAATCAATGAGTGCCACATCTTCTTCCCTCGCCACTCGTCGCACGGCCTCGGGGTAATCGCCCAGGGAATTCGCTACCTGGCCCGTGACGGCATCAAGCGTTTTTCGGTTCATCGACGTCACCAGCACCGGAATGCCGCCGCGTTTGCGTGCACCAGCCACGAAGCGTTTCAAATCGGCTTTGTAGGTGGTGAATGCGCCCACGCCTTCACCTTTTTCTTTCATGTCGTTGTGGCCGAACTGAATGAACAGGTAATCGCCGGGCTTCATGATGCTGAGCACTTTGTCGAGCCGATGAGCGCCCAGTGAACTTCGCAGCGATTCGCCCGACTCCGCATGATTGGCCACCGCCACGAGCGGTTTGAAAAACCGGGGCAACATTTGACCCCAGCTATTCCACGGCTCCGCGGGCTGATCGCACACAGTGGAGTCGCCCAGAATGTAAACCGTCGGCACGCGGTCGGCCGGCTCAATATCGAGCGCGCACAAGCACGGCTGCTTGTCGTTGAATTCGAGCGTCAGTTTTTCATCCCAGTCCCAGAACTCGGCGGTCTTCTCGCGATCTTTGAGCCGCACGGAACCATCGCCTTCAATCTTCGGCGTGCGCACGTTGACGATAAAACTGCGCACGGCGAATTCTTCATTTTTGGTGTGCACGTGCTCGAGCATCAATCGCCGCAACTCCGCCTTGATGGTTGTGGTCGATTCCCCTTCCGGATCGCCGAGCGTCGCGGTTACCTTGTAATTTCCCTCCGGCACGGCGACGGAAAAATAAAACGGTTTGTCGCTGGTCACAAACCCGCTGCGAAGCGGATCATCGCCGCCGCGGCCAATCAGTTGCACCGCCGCGCCCGGCTCGAAACCGAAACCAGCCTCTTTGCTGTAGATTGCCGACGGCTCGACGTGGCGATATCCCGCGGCCTGTCCGCCAGCGCCAAATTGAAAGTGAAACGTTCGCGAACTTGCATCAACCGGTTTCGCGCTCTCCTCCGCGCCGCGAATCATCGCCGTCGGGCTCGCGAAACTCAAAATCAGCGCCGCGACAATACCTGGAACTGCGAGCCGAATCATTCGTGCGCGCATGGCATGGCATCCTGATGAGAAAAGGATCGAGGGATTGCACTAGATATTAAATACAACCGGCCGCGATTAAAACTACTTTCGCCAACTTTTTTAACTTCCCCCCACGCGCGGCCTCACACCGTCACATCCACGCAGCGATCGGTTAGCCAACGTCAGAGGTAGACCAGGCCCCGTCGATCAGCCGCCACGTTTTGCCGGTCGGAGTTCTTATCCCGCAAAACTGCCGGCAGGCGATGCGGACGCACGTTGTCGAAACATTGCAACACGGCGAATCGTCGCAATGCCGCCGGAATTCCCACGGCGGTAAAGCCCGGATGCCCGGTCGATGGATACGGCCCACCATGGTTCATGGCCGACGACACGGCCACGCCCGTTGGCATTTTGTCGTTGAGCAATCGTCCCACATTGGCTCGCAACTCCGGCACAATTTGGTTGTAGAGCGCATCGTCTTCGCCGCCGGTTGCGGAGTAAACACAGCCGGTCAAATTGCCTTCCAGATGCGAAATGACCGTTGCCAATTGCTTGATATCGTCAGCCACCACGTACAGCGATGCGTTGCCGAAGGCCTCGGTTTGCAGTGCATGGGCCTGTTTCAAAAAGTCGGCCGCCGACACGCGCAGCAGCGTGTTGGAATAGCTGTGCCCTTTGCCGCCCCCCGATTTGCCGCCAGCCAAAACTTTCGCGCCGGCTTTGGTGAGCGTCTCCACGGCGGTCGCCAGTGAATCGGCGACGCGGCCAGAAAGCAGCGTGCCGACCGGTGCTGCGCAAAATCGCTGCTTGACGTTGTCGATGAACTTTTCAGTCTCGCTTCCCGACACGAGCAACACCAAACTGGGATTCGTGCAGAATTGGCCCGTCCCCATCAAGCAGCTCGTCGAAAACTCCTCGGCAATCTTTTCGCCCCGTTCACAGATGGCGCCGGGCAAAATCACGACGGGATTGATGCTCGACAGCTCCAAGTAGATCGGCTTGCCCGCCGCGTCCGCAGCCGATTTGAGCGTCAGGCCCGCAGAACGACTTCCGGTGTAACCGGTCGCCCCGGTGCGCGGATCGGAAACCAGCTTCGAGCCATCGGCGTGGCTCGTGCGATAGATGAGCTGTACTGTGCCCGCTGGCATTTCCGTTTTTTCGGCCGCCTGCTGCGCCAGTTCGGCAAAGATTCGCGTCGTGCCAGGATGGGAAGTGTTCGCCTTGGCGATTACCGGGTTGCCGGTCGCAATGGCCGCGGCGAAATCGCCTCCGGCGATGCTGTTGAACGCAAATGGAAAATTGTTGGGCCCAAACACCCACACCGGACCGATGGGCGCCAGCACGCTGCGAATATTGAGCTTCGTATCGATGGTTGGCAACGCCCAAGAACCTTCCCGAGTGGCGGCGGCCGCCTGGCGCAATTGCCCGGTGGTGCGCGGCAGTTCGACATCTTTGAGCCGCGGCGCAACGGGCAGCGCCGTTTCCGAATTGGCCATCGCCACCAGTTCATCGGCGCGCGATTCAATCAGCCCGGCGTACGTCTCGAGAAATCGCGCAATGTTTTCCGGCGGCATGCGCGCAGCTTTTGAAACGCCGAGGTCGCCGCATCGAGTGCCGCATCGCAATCGTGCCAATCGCTGATCGGATATTCCTCCGTCAGCATCTGCGCCGTCGCCGGATTTTCCGCGCGAAACGTTGCCGAAGCGTGCGATTTAATCCACTTTCCGTTGATCAATATTGGTTGGGTCATTGGTCACTTGTCATTGGTTGCTGGTCACGCTCCACTTCGTCATTTCACATAACGGCTAAAGACAAATGGACATCTCAATCACACGTCATCCACTTCCTTGCACCACGAAATTCCGCAGCGTGCCGATGCCATCGATCGTAATCTCGACCGCATCGCCGGCCGCCAGAGTGAATGTGTCGGCTGGAATAATACCGGTGCCGGTCAACAAAATCACGCCGCGGGGAAAACTGTTGTCGCGCGCCAGGTAGCCAATCAGGTCGTCAAACGTTCGCGCCATTTGCGAAACACTCGTGCTCCCCTCGAAGACACTTTTGCCGTCCCGGTGAATGGTCATGCGAATGCCAATTTCATCGTGCGGCGGCATCGAACCGGCCAACGTCACTACCGGACCCAGCGCAACAGCCGTTGTAGACTTTCGCCTGCGGCAAATAGAGCGGGTTTTCCCCCTCGATATCGCGCGAGCTCATGTCGTTGCCCGCCGTGAAGCCAACCAGTTGCATGCGCGAATTGAGCACGAGTGCCAATTCCGGCTCCGGCACGTTCCACTTGGCATCGACGCGAATGCGAACCGAGCCGCCGGGCCCCACCACTCGGTGCGGCGTGGCTTTGAAGAACAACTCGGGCCGAGCCGCCTGATAAACTTTGTCGTAAAACGTGGCGGCGCTTTCCGATTCCTCCATCCGCGCCACCATGCTCCGCTTATAAGTGACGCCCGCCGCCCAAACTTCTTGCTGATCGATGGGCGGGAGCAGCGTGACGGAATCGAGCGGCAACCGTGCCCCGCGCGGCTTCATCGCCGCCACGGCCATGGCCGGATCGCGCGCTTCAAACAAATCGGCGAGCGTGCGAAATTCCGCATGCGGCTCGAGCGGCTGTACCGACTGGCTGTCGACCAGACAAATTGTTTCTTCGTGCGTACCGACCCGAACCTTGGCGAGTTGCATCGTGGGGGAGCTAAGGCAAGAGGCGAATGAATCAGAATCCAAACCGCTCGCCGCGACGAATTCCCCCGAATCGACCGCGTGCGCTCGACCCATTATCCGACACTTTCGCGGACTGACTGTCAACGGGCTTACGGGTTTGGGTAGTGATGCACTTTGAATTATTTGTTCTTTCTGGGTTTTGAAATTAGGCTCGCTAACCCCGCACCAACGAGAGCGCCGCCGATTCCGAACATCAGGCCAGAAAAAGAGCGGCATTCCTCTAGCCATCCATATCAGTGCCTTTGAGATAGCGATTTGGAAAGAAGAAATCAGCCGGAATGAGCGACAACCAAAGACCAAAGTAGAAGCCAATGGCGGTTAGCAAGACGATCAACAGAATTCGGCTTGGTTTCGTCATGCCATCGCCCATTCGTACAAATCTTCCAAACTCCAAAGCGTGCCAGTCACGTTTGCCGCCATTGCCGGCGCCATACGGAGCGTATTGTGCCGCCGGCAGAAATTATAATGGGCTACGTGCATTGCAACAGCAGCCGCAAGGTTTTCAAACCGCTTGCTGGACCCTAGGCTCAGGCCGGGAAACCGACGCATTAAAGTCCGAATCGCGAAGTTTTGCCACTCGATGTCCGATGTGCAAATCGAGAATCGATTGGGCGAGTCCCTTCGCGATATCCTTATTAATTATTCACCCGGTGGCGGTGCGAGATTCGGACCATTGATTCGGCCGCTGTTCTTGAAGCTGGCGCGGGCGGGCTGAATAGTGCTCGTATTGAACTTGTCTCCCTGAAGTTGCTTAAACTTGGTTTTTTGATCGTCGGTCAGGAGCGCCAGCGCTTTCTCTTTTCGTTCTGTGGAGACTTCCTTGAATTTCTGCTGAAGCTCTTTTCGTTTCTCACCCGTGAGCAGACGGCCGTTGTTCGTGGGCGTCAAATCCGCTGATTTGCGTCGGACTTCATCGCCGATATTTTTGAGTTGTTCCTTCTGCTCGGCGGTCAATCCGATTTGTTTTGCGACGTCCTCAAAGTTGAGCGCGAGCGGCCCGGCCATTTGAATGTTGATTTCAGCGAGCCGCTCCATTTGTTTCGGCGACAGGATTTTGGAAATCTGCCTGCGGTTTTCTTTCGCGCGCTCCTCCAGCCGCTTTTGCATTTCGTCTTGCGACAGGCCCATAAACTGGCTGAAGAACGCCTGTCCGCCAGCCGTTTGATCGTCGCGGAGTTTTTTCAAACTGGTCTTCTGGTCGTCGGACAGCGTCAGTTCCTTTTGGACCGATTCCGACGCGAGCAGAAACGATGGGTCGTTGGGCGAATCTCCAGCCATGCGAGATCCCTGCCCCATGCGCGGGCGCCACCCTGTCCCAATGCCGCCGCGGCGGCGGCCGATAGCGCCGTGGCAAC
Organism: Pirellulales bacterium; assembly: GCA_963773875.1. Classification (GTDB taxonomy): domain Bacteria; phylum Planctomycetota; class Planctomycetia; order Pirellulales; family JADZDJ01; genus CAVTYH01. Next base: position 58,457 of record CAVZCV010000018.1, on the reverse strand, counting down.
CGCAACCGTCAATTTCCAGTGCCTGCAACTTCGCATAACAAGTGCTCCTCTGCCTTAAATTAGGCCGCGGACGAATTTGCGCAGTCGGCCCCAGAAGAATACACACGGAAGTTGCCCAATTCTGACACACCGGCGGCAAAACGATGTTTTTCCGGTTGGGGCTAGGCCATTCTGGACGCTTTTTTAGGCAGCGTGCCGTGGATCGCCTTATTTTGCGGTTCTTGGCCAGGTACGTGAGTGACCGTTTCGAGCCGCGAAAATCACGAACCGGTTGATCGCGCAAATTCGCTTTCTGACGGGCGCGGCTCGGAGATCAGTCCGGCAGCCACAGCGACGATTTCTTTTCGCCGCCGCCGGCTTGCGGCGCATCGGGCGTCCAAAGTTTGCCGGGCTCGGTCGCAGCGCCAGGGACCATCAGCGGTGAAGCGGCGGCGGCGGATGGCGGCGGAGCGCCGATCATCAGGCGGCCGTCGGGGCCGATCAGCCCGCTTTGCATGAGCAGTTGCACCAGTGCTTGAGCCACGCCGGGCTCGCGGCCGTGTTGACGCTGGAGGTGATCGATGAGTTTCAGTACCTCCGGTGCTTCGCCACGCTGGATGCGCTGAGCAAGTTCCATCAGGTCCCACGGGGCGGACGATTGTTTGTGCGACTCTGCGAGTTTGCGAGCATCGTCGATCAGCCGTAGCGATTCGCCGGAGTTCGGCGCAGTGCGAATTTGGAAGCGATACGCGGCCAGTTGGTATTCGACGACCGGCATGCTGGGCCGCTTGATCACTTCCGGCGCCAGTCGTCGCACGGCCAAGGCAAAGTTGCAAACGACCGCGCGATTGAACGCTTGCTTGAGTTGCTCGTCGGAGAGCGACTCGGGCTTGAGTCGCCACAAGCGCGCCAGCGGCAGGCGGCTGGCATCGAGGCCCGCCGGGTCGATATCGTGAACTTCCGGCAGGCCTAAGTGGCGACGCAGCTCGTTGTAAGTGGCAGCATCGGTATCGGCATCGGAAAGTTGCAGCAGCAGAATGCCGGCCAGCACGCGAATTTTGTACTGTGGCTCCTGAGCCGCTTGCTCGGCGGTGCGACCACCATAGACTGGCTGCGAAATCTTCGGCCATTTTTCGAGCACGAGTGCACGGCGCTGTTCGATGGAAAGCTTGAGACGAAGTTCTTCCGGCGTGTCGTCGGGCATTCGCCAATGCCAACTGAGTGCGTGTTCGACCTGGCCGAGATGACTGATGACGGTTTCAGCCCCTGGTTTTCCCAAGGCATCGCCCAACACTTCAGCCAGCAACTTTTGAGTTGCGGCTAGCTCCGGGCGGAACATGGCTAGTTCGAGCCGAGCTTCGCGATCGGTCTGCTTGCCGAAGAGCAGCAGTTGGCCAAGTTGGTGCGGAACTTGCTCGCGCGTGATGTCTTTGCCGGAAGGCCGGCAACGGACGATCGAGCAGCGAGAACGCGGCCCGAGGAGGCGGTTCGTTTTGGGCTGTCCAAGCGTTGGTGTCGAGCGGCAGGCGTTCGAAGCGACGATCGGCGGCGAGTTTTTCCTGAACCTCCTCGGCGTTGGCAATGGTGTAGGTGATCGAGAGCTCGTCGACCTGTCCCTCGGATTCATCTTTCACCAGGGCTTGCGCGAAAGCTTCGGCTTCCACGGCATCGTCTTGCTGAACATTGAGCGATTCGTACTTCCGCAGTGCATCGATGGCAGCGGAATAATTTGCCAGGTAGCTGCGGATGGTCGCCAGGTTTCGCCAAAGTGCGGGGGAATCGGCTGCCTGCGAGGTGAGCGCAGTCCATTGATCGGCCGCGCGTTTCCAATGCCCACGCTGAGCATCATCGCGGGCCTTTTGAAAGGCGGCTCGCCAGGGGGCGGATTCGGGGGCTTCCTCGAGCGGCGGCATGTCTTTGAGCGGCAGCGGAATGCTCGGTGCGCCTTCGATTTGAAGCAGTGCCGAAAGGGCACGTTCATCGCGGCCCTGAGCGATGCCAAGCTGAAGTTGAAGGTGAGCCCGAGCGGGCACCATGTGGCCGGCCGATAGCAACACGAGCGCCAATTGGCCGATGGCATCGTAGACACGCGAAGGCATTTCCTGGCCGCAAATTTCGATCGCCTGTTGCAGCCAAACGATTCCGCCTGGCGCGTCGCCATTGCTAGCAACAGCCAGAGCTTTTTCCGCCACTGCAACGGGATTATCTGGATGCTGTTTTAGAAAAGCTGCTAGCGTGGCATCCGCGGCGGAGTGATCGCCGACCAGGTTCTCGAGCGAAACGCGCATGCTTTGCAAGCAGGCACGGCCGGGGTATTTCTCGTCGAGCTTGCGAACATAGTCGAGGCACGCAGTGGGCTGCTCCCCTTCGAGCATTCGCTGCACTTTATCGAGTTCTTGCACCAGATCGGCACAACAGAACTTCACTTTCTTGCCTGTGCCACCGGGACACGGCGAATACGGATCGATGGGCATTGCGGTTACCAACTTCCCGGAATTTGTGAAAGCATGGGGACTGCGATTGAGCGATGTGGCAGCCGGAATCCTATCAAAGCAGCCGAGGTTGGGCCACTTATGGAGAATAAATCGTTATGAGCACGGCGGTTGAGGATTACGCTGAACGCACAGTTTAGGAGGAGTCGAAAATTTTTGCCGATTCTAACGACTATTCCTGTGGCATAAGCGATACGGCGTCCGATCTTTGGGAGAGCAAAACCGCAGCGCTGCCACATTCGTGCAGTGAGGCGAAGTTTAATTTACGCAAAATTGCACCAGTGGGTTTGAAGGAGCGTCGAGTGAAACTCGCGGCCTGGCGAACAATAGCGATGTGGGGAGCGCTAATCTTGGCGGCTGGCCCGTTGCGCGCCGCCTCGCCGGAAGTTCTTCCCGCACCAAAGCCAAATTCGAGCAGCATTATTCGACCCGGCCAACACAGTCAGCCACTTGTGGACTACTGGTCCGACTACGGAGCGGATGATAGCCAAAGTTCAAATTCGCCGCCGATGTCGACGCGAACCGACTCCACTGGTTCCCTGCCATTTACCGACGAATTCCACGGCCCGTTCCATAACGACGAACAGCCGATGGAACCTGGCGCGTATCCGTTTAGTTCCGGCAATTGGTGGCGAAATGGCTGCTGGTACGGCGACTTTGATTTTGTCATTTGGAACCGCACGCAACCGTTTAGCCGTGTGCTGGGAATTGACACGTCGAACATTGGTGTGCCATTCAACGATGACTTAAACAAGCACGGCAATCAGTTGCCGCTTGAGCCGGGTGCCCGCGGAACACTGGGATACATTTTGTGCCGCGATCTGAATAATCGCGATCACAGCATCGAGGTCACGTACTTGGGCTTCAACAACTGGGAAGGGACCGATAGTTTGGTCGCTGAGTCACCGCAGGCGCTTCGATTGCCGGAGAATCCAACGTATGGTGGATTCAATTTCGCAGATACCTATTCCACGTTTTATCGATCCAGCCTGCAAAGCTTGGAAATTGATTATCGGATTCGAAATCGGCCGGGGCGTGATCGAATGATCATGGGGCCTGATGGCTTCTGGTCCCGGCAATTGACGGTTGGATGCACTCAATCGCTCATGTTCGGATTACGGGGCATCGCAGAACAAGAACGGTTTCACTGGATCAGCCTACGCAATAATGTGAGCCCGGACGCCTTTTCCGGCGACTTCCTCATAAACACGAAGAACTGGCTGCTTGGCGTGCAGGGCGGCGGCGACTTCATGAATGTTCACGATAAGTGGTACTGGGGCCTCAAAGGTGATGCCGGAGTTTACTGCAACTTCTCCGATGGCTTCGGACGAATTGCCGTCATCGATCCGCAAACGCCAGAACCGCTCGTGCAGAACTCCGCGAGTGCGCAAAATGCCGCATTCTTCGGCGAGCTAACGTTCATGCTGGGCTACAATATCAGCGATCATTTCATCGTACATGCGAATTGGGACATGGCCCTCGCCAGCCGGTTAGCATCGGCGCCAGATAATGTGTCGTTCGATACGTATCTTGCCGACAAAAACCCGTTTTTGAACACCGGTAGCCAGATCTTCTACACCGGTGTGTCTCTTGGGTTTGAGGCCTACTGGTAAGCGACGCCGTTGAGCGTTCCACTGATCAATGAAAAAGCCCAGGGGTTGCAACCCCTGGGCTTGCATTCGTGATTTATCACTGTGCTAAGCGACCGGCGTTTGATCGTTATTACTCTTTCTCGCCCTTCGACTTATTGCCGCTGTTCGAGGGGCCATCCGACGGAATCGTTTCACGCAGTTTCTTAAGCTCCGCCTGCGTCTTTTCGAGTTGCTCGGAAACTTGTTCGAGCCGCTTCAAGAGGTCGGAAGAGTTTCCCGATGCTTTGACGGCGACGCGACTGCTGATTCCGGCTCCCATGGGTGGCTGCATCGGCATTGCGCCCGGTCCATTCGGCGCATTTTGCAGCATTGGCGCGGTGCGGATTGTCATTGTGCCGGGAAGGGCAAGCGATTCGGCATCAAGCAATTGGCCGTTGGCGCCTTGAATTCGCAGCCGAGCTGGACCGCCTGTAACCATTTGCTGGACGAACGGCCGCACATCGTCAGGAAGTCTGCTCAAGTCGTCAGACGTGGCTTCCCATGTTTCGTTGCCGCGCTTGACAGTGACTTTTGCCGGTTCATTTCCTTTGCGATCGAGTTTGACTTCCAAATTATCGGGCAGATGAAACTGCATTTGCATATTTCCGGGCATTAGCATTCCCACTCCCGGTTGGGCGATAATTTGTACCGGTCCGTCGACGGCGCGTTGGGCGGGCGTAATGGATATCGATTGTTCTTTTCCAGTGCGAAATACATGCAGCTCGATTGGCTTTCCATCGGCCGCATTAGCGGCACTGCTCAGATCTTGCACGTGTGTCAACTTGCTTGCATCAACCGAAAGCAAAACGTCGTGCTGTTTCAGTCCGGCTTTTTCGGCTGGGCTATCGGGAGCGATGCGAAGCACGACAAGCCCTTGTCCTTCGTCCAAGCCGAGCTGGGTGCGCAGCTCTGGAGATGCTTCTTTGCAATCGACGCCAATCCAAAATTTGCCACTTTCGTTGAGACCTGAAAGGCGATTTTGCACGAGGGCTTTGATTGCCTCGGATTGCTTGCGACTTGCCTCTTGAGCTTGTTGAATTTGTTGCTGCGCCAGTTGTTGAGCCGCTTGAATTTGCTTCTGCACCTCACCCTGATGAATCTGGAAGTTCTGCTGACCATTTTCGATTGCGGCTGCCGTCTTTGCCCGAATTTCTTCAGTTTTTTTCCGCAATTGATCCGCTTGGATGATTGCGTCTTGCACGACGTCGGTGCTGGATGAGGGCGCAGTAGCGGCTGTCGCATCGCCGGTCGGCGGCTGTTCGGCTTGCGTTGCGGTCTGCTTGCCTGCCTCATCGGCACTGGCATCTCTCGTTTGAATAAATTGACCGGCAGCCAGGATGATTGCCACAGTGCACGCCCAGCCGAGCCGGCGTTGCCACAAATCGATCTGCATGTTATTTCTCCTCTCACAAAGTTTCAGGTTAACGGGTTGCGGCGTAGCGCTGATAATTTTCCTTGCAGATGCGCGGCATTTCACTGCCAGCCGCCGGTGTTGCGCAATTCAACGATATTCATTGGCACAACGGCTTGACGACCGTCGTCCAATTTTACTGGATAAAATGCCCTTCGCTCCTCGACTTCATGACCTGCACTTTCGAGTGCTCTGCGCACTGCAGGCGAAAGCATCGAGTGTTGTTCCGCCAGCATCGATTTCAGTTTCTCCTCATTGCCTTCCTCAAGCGGCACGACGACCGATTGCTCCTGGCCATCGTCTGATAGCAGCGAAACCTGTACGGTTTGGTCCTTAACGGGCGAATGCTCGATCTCGCTGGCAACTACGCCAACCGACTTTGGATCCTCAACAGGCGGAATAGCATCGGTGAGCGATACCAAGCTCGGCGTCACGTGCGGAGCTGTTGCCATTTCCCGACCGCGCGGAAAGAGGTGTTGCGAGGCAACTCCAAGCGTAAATGCGAGAATTAGAGTAGCAGCAATAGTCAGCCAGCGTGGCACGGCCGTGCGAGACGTTCGATTGACAACCGTTGTACCAACTGCAGCTTTGACTGCTCCGCTGATTTCAGGTTGCCTGGAGACGATGCCGCGCATTTCGCTGCGCCAAGTGCGGGCTTCGATGAACGCCAACGCACATCGCCGCCACATTTGAGGCTGGGTCTCAAGTGCAAGCAGGAGCTGTCGCTCCTGGTCGATGGTCACCTCGCTGTCGACAAGTCGATCAAGCCAGCGCTCCAGTTCACCGAGATTGTTTTGTAAGTCCAATGGCTCGTTCATTAGCCGACCTCACTCACGTCTAACGCCGTTAGTTCGTTTCTTAACCTGTGCGGGCTCGATGCAGGCGCGTCTCCACGGCGGAGTGGCTAATACCCAGTCGAGTCGCCAGTTGGTTGTAGTTCCAGTCTTCGGTGTACTTCAGCAACAAAATTTCTGCATCTCGTGTCGATAGTCGCTTAACCGCCTCGCGAACCTGTTGCCTACGTTCATCCGCTAATAGCCAACTGAGCGGATCACAAACGCCGGAATCATGCTCGACGATCGGCCAGCGTTGCACGTAACGATCTATCAATTTCCGCCGACGACCGTGGGTCCGCCGGTATAGGAGCGATTGAATGACGGCAAGTCGGTACAGCCAAGGTGCGACTTTTGTCGGATCCGCGATTGGCGCCCGTTGTCGGACCGCTGCCAACGCAACTTCCTGTAGCACTTCGTCGACCCCTTCGCCACTGCCAAGGCGCGCGTAGATTACGGTGCGCAGCCAGCGCTCATGCTCGACCAGCAAGGCCGACCAATTCAATGGCTGTGCCCCGTTCGTCGACGCCGATTGATCAGACGATTGGGGGTTCGTCATGCGTAGAAATGGTTTCCGATGAGCGCTGGAATCTTGCGGTAGCAAGCGTTTCGGAGCTTTCGGTTGCGCGTGTCATATTATTCTATTGCGGTGCAATGGCGGATGCATGGCGAGCCACAAGTCGTTATCCGACCGGCTTTTGGAGTTGAATCGTCCCTGGTACGATCCCGCGATGCAGACAAGTCACCACCAGCGCAGTTGGCCAATATCATGAAGTCAAGTTGGTTTTCGCGACTCTATCCTCGTCGATATACGCTGATCGCCGCTCTGGCCATCCTGGCGATTACGTTGCACTTGATCCTTCACTTCAGCGGCTTGGTATCGCCGAACGTTGCCAGCTGGCCGTTATTTATGGCATTGGCATTAGGTGGATTACCGATTGTTCTCGAGTTGACCGCCAAACTCTTCCGCCGCGAATTTGGGTCCGATCTCCTGGCAGGCATCTCGATTGTGACGTCTGTATTACTGGGAGAGTATTTGGCTGGCACGCTCGTAGTACTCATGCTGTCCGGCGGCGAGGCCATCGAAAGCTATGCCGTGCGCAGCGCCGCCTCTGTGCTTCGAGCGCTGGCCAAGCGAATGCCGTCGGCCGCGCATCGACGACGGGAATCGCAGCTCACGGATGTGCCACTGGCGGAGGTCGAAATCAATGACGAGCTGGTCGTTTTCCCTCACGAAATCTGCCCGGTTGACGGCGAAGTTCTCGAAGGGCACGGAGTAATGGACGAATCTTATCTCACTGGCGAGCCGTATCGCATGTCGAAGACACCAGGCGCCAAGTCTTGTCTGGTTCCATCAACGGTGAGACGGCACTGGTGATTCGTGCCACGCGGTGCGCTGTCGATTCACGGTATGCGCAAATTATGCGCGTGATGCAAGAATCAGAACAACGCCGTCCGCAACTTCGACGACTTGCCGATCAATTAGGCGCACTGTATACGCCCGTCGCCGTGGCAATTGCGATTGGTGCGTGGGCGTACAGCGGGCAGGCCATTCGATTCCTGGCTGTGCTTGTAGTGGCGACGCCGTGTCCACTTTTGATCGCCATTCCGGTTGCAATTATCGGTGGTATTTCACTTTCTGCCCGGCGCGGCATTATTGTGCGTGATCCTGCTGTGCTGGAACAAGTTGACACGTGTCGAACGGTGATCTTTGATAAGACCGGCACTCTGACGTATGGGGAACCGCGACTGACAGAAAAACTCGTCGCTCCCGGTTTCAATGGGCGGGAAGTGCTTCGGCTAGCGGCGAGTTTGGAACGCTATTCGAAACATCCGTTGGCTGAATCGATTGTCGTAACCGGCGACCACGAGAAGCTGGCTCTCTGCGAAGCAGCCGAGATCCACGAGCGGCCGGGCGAAGGCTTGCAAGGCATTGTGGCCAATCGAAAACTTCAAATTACTAGCCGCAATAAACTCGCACGGTTGGACCCACAACTGATCGAGCAACTGCCGCCCTCCGCCGGTGGACTGGAATGCGTGATTCTAATCGACGGCAAATACGCGGCCACGTATCGGTTTCGCGACCAGCCCCGGCAGGAAGGAGTTTCGTTCATCAATCATCTCGCGCCGAAGCATCACTTCGATCGCGTGCTATTGGTTTCCGGCGATCGCGAGAGCGAAGTGCGCTATCTGGCAGATCAGGTTGGCATCAAGGAGATTTACGCGGAGCAGAGTCCTGAGGACAAAGTCCACATCGTGCGAAGAGAAACAGAGCGGGCGAAAACGCTGTTCCTTGGCGATGGAATTAACGATGCACCGGCGCTCGTGGCGGCAACCGTGGGAGTGGCTTTCGGCACGGGTAACGAGATCACCGGCGACGCCGCCGGGGCCATCATTATGGACACATCTTTGGAACGGGTCGACGAATTCATGCACATCAGCCGCCGAATGCGGCGAATTGCGCTGGAAAGCGCGATCGGCGGAATGGCGGTCAGTTTGCTCGCCATGCTCATAGCCGCCGCAGGTTATCTGCATCCTGTAGCCGGGGCGATGCTTCAAGAGCTGATCGACATAGTGTCAGTGATGAATGCCGTTCGGGCTGCATTTCCTCCGAAAACGTTGAGTGATTTCTGACCGGCTGCTACACTGTGACCCACAGGAGTGAACACACTATGAAACTACCCGCACCGAATCGACGTCAATTCCTGAAGTCCGCTGCCATCGCAGGTTCCACCGCTGCCACCGCAATGGTGAACCCGTATTGGATAACCCGCTCTCGCCTCGCGGCTCAAGAGACGTCGAAGAATGATCGACACACAATTGGTTGTATCGGCACGGGCGATCGCTGGAACGGCGCCATCGGGCCGCAAGTCAAGAAGTTTGGCGACATCGTCGCCGTCTGCGACGTCGACAAGAATCATCTGGAAAAGTGGGGCAAACGTGTCGCCGGCGAAAAGGCGGATGCTTATGAAGATTATCGGCGGGTATTGGATCGGAAAGATATCGATGTTGTCACCATCGTCACGCCCGATCATTGGCATAGCAAGATCGCCATCGAAGCCATGCAGGCGGGCAAAGATGTATATTGCGAAAAGCCGATGACGCTGACAATTGATGAAGGCAAGAAAATCGGCCAAGTGCAAAAACAAACGAACCGTGTGTTTCAGGTTGGCACGCAACAGCGCAGTGAGTTTGGCGTATTGCCCCAGAACAGTGGTACCAAAGAAAATCCCGGGAAGGGCTTTCGGTATCAATTTCTGCAGGCTGTCGCTCTGACCCAGTCGGGCAAGCTCGGCAAGATCAAGAAGGTCACGTGCTCGATCGGCAATGGGCCCAGTTGTGCGGGGTTGCCGACGGTCGATGTTCCCAGCGGCTTGAATTTCGAGAACTGGTTAGGGCAGGCGCCGCTTGCTGAATATGTGCAGGGTGAGAGGAGCCAGTCGTCGAACAAGAGCTACCCTGCAGGGCGCACGCACTACGAGTTCCGCTGGTGGTACGAGTATTCGGGCGGCAAGCTGACCGATTGGGGAGCGCATCATGTGGATATCGCGACGTGGGCCATCGGCATGGATCATAGTGGGCCCACGAGTGTTGAAGCCACTGCAGAGCTTCCAGTGCCGTTCGAGAACGGATTTCCAACCGTCAGCGATAGGTACAACACCGCCACGAAGTTCAACATCAAATGCTTATATCCCAACGGCGTGGAACTGATTGTTCGCGAGGGCCCCGACAACGGCATTTGGATCCAGGGCGAAGATGCTGAGATTTTTGTCAATCGCGATCGGCTGAAAGATATCACCGGCAATGTCATCGCCAGCCTGGCGGAAACTCCGGTGCCAGAAGAGGACCTCGTGAAATTGTGCAAAGGCAAAAAACCGGGCAATCACATGGGCAACTTTATCGAGTGTGTCCGCGACCGGTCGCTTCCAATTTCTGACGTTCACACGCATCACCGCGCGCTGACTACATGTCATTTAGCGAACATCGCCATTCGGACGAATCGTCCGTTGAAATGGGATCCGGAAAAAGAAGAAATCGTCGGCGACAGCCAGGCCAATGCAATGCTTTCTCGAAAGCAGCGCAAGGGCTACGAGATTCACGTCTAGCTCAAACGGCAGGCGATGCTGAAATTTGAAGCCGACGATTGATCTGGGGTGCGCATCATGAGCGAGCCCGTTGTGCAGCCTGGTTCGAATCGGCTGGTATCGCTAGATGCGTACCGCGGCTTCATCATGTTGGTGATGGCTGGCGAGGGCTTTGGGTTTTCACAGGTCGCCAAGCAGTTCCCCAACAGTCGAGTGTGGGGATTCTTGGGTCGCGAATTTAGCCACGCTCCCTGGACGGGCTGTTCATTTTGGGATTTGATCCAGCCAGCATTCATGTTCATGGTCGGAGTGGCGATGGCCTATTCGAATGCATCGCGGCAGGCCAAGGGACAATCGTATGTCCAAATGTTCTGGCACGCCGCGGTTCGAGCGATTGTGCTGATCGTGCTTGGCATTTTCCTTTACAGCAATGGGCGACCGCAAACCAATTTCGTTTTCAAGAATGTGCTAACTCAAATTGGATTAGCCTATGTATTCTTGTTCCTGCTTTGGAACCGGCCGCATTGGGGGCAAGCAACGGCCGCTGTTCTAATCCTCCTCAGCTATTGGTTGCTATTTGTGCTTTATCCGTTGCCGGATGCGGCGTTCGATTATTCAACGGTCGGCGTGCCAGCGGATTGGCCACACCTCACGGATTTCGCGGCGCATTGGGACAAGAACACGAATATGGCAGCGGCATTTGACCGTTGGTTTTTGAATTTGTTCCCTCGCCCGGCGACATTTGCTTTCGACAAAGAGGGCTACGCGACGCTCAACTTTGTACCGGCATTGGTGACGATGATTTTTGGCCTGATGGCCGGCGAATTGCTTCATAGCTCGCGCTCTGAGAAAGCGAAGCTTTGGCAATTGATCGGCTGGGGTATCGCTGGACTCGTTGCGGGAACCATGCTGGAATGGATCGGAGTCTGCCCAATTGTGAAACGTATCTGGACTCCAACGTTCACGCTTTACAGCACGGGCTGGGTGATGCTGATGTTGACCGCTTTTTATGGACTGGTCGAAGTGCTCGGCTGGCGGCGCTGGACGTGGCCGCTGGTGGTGGTTGGCATGAATTCGCTGGCAGTTTATTGCATGTCGCAATTGATGGCGCCGTGGATCGAGCATACCTTGCAGACGCACTTCGGTCCACGCATTTTCCAAGTTTTCGGTGCAGCCTATGAACCGATTGCCGAATCGGTCTTTGTCGCAATCGTGCTATGGCTGATTTGCGTTTGGCTCTATCGCCAACGGATATTCATTCGGATTTGAGTTGAATAAATGATCCTCGCCAAGCGTGGTACGCCCAAAAGCATGCGGCACTGCGGGTAAAACCGCGCGGACTTGGTCCAGCTTATCTTGTAGAATGCCGACAGTTTGTTTGTTGGCTGCTGCTTTATCTAAACAGGAGGTGCTCGATGCGAAAGGCTTCGCTCATTGGTTTATTGGTTGTTTTAGCAGGAGCGGTTTATGCTTGGGCGCAACGACCGCAAGTAGTACAAGTTCAGATTCCGACATGGGAATTTTTTAGCCAAACCTTCAACGACGGACAGATCAAAGCATTCGACAATGCCGGAGCGCAAGGTTGGGAATTGGTCACCGTGATCCCATCGCAAACCGTTGGCGGTCAGGTCGCGGCATACACCGCGTACTTCAAGCGGCTTAGGAATCGATGATGCAACTCGATGTGGCCGACACTCTCAGCGGGTTGGTAGCAATTCCCAGTGTTAACCCGATGGGCCGCTCGGTCGGTGGACCGCAATATTTTGAGTGGCGATTGACCCACCATTTGGAACAATTGTTTCGATGCCTCGAAATCCCCACCTGGCGGCAACCGATTGCCGAGAAGCGCGACAATTTATTCGCACGCTTGGATGGTGAACCGGCCCTTGAGCAAGGCGGGGGATTGGTTTTATTTGAAGCGCATCAAGACACGGTGCCGGTCGATGGCATGACCATTTCGCCATTCGACGCACAAGTTCGGGATGGCCGATTGTACGGACGCGGATCCTGTGACATCAAAGGCGGAATGACGGCAATGCTTGTGGCATTGTCGCGAATTGCAGTGGCACTGCCATCGCCACGGCCAACAATCGTCATGGCCTGCACTGTCAATGAGGAGCACGGTTTCACTGGCGCTACCGGGCTGTGCCAGCTCTGGAGAGCTGAAGCCAATTCGATTTTTTCACGCCGACCTGATGCTGCTATTGTCGCGGAGCCAACGTCGCTGAACGTTGTGGTAGCGCATAAGGGCATGATTCGGTGGCGCTGCCACACCAGCGGCCGCGCCGCTCACAGCTCGCTGCCAGAACATGGCAAGAACGCGATTTATCGAATGGCGCACGTGCTAAATGCATTGGAATCCTACGCGAATGATCTCGTGGGTACGCTTGCGGAACACCCGCTGTGTGGACGTCCAACATTGAGCGTGGGTACCATCAGCGGCGGAGTTAGCGTGAATACCGTGCCGGACCGCTGTACGATTGAAATCGATCGTCGCATCGTACCGGGCGAAGATCCGCAGGCGGCATGGCAGCATGTGATCGACTACTTGGCGACGATCCCCGGCTGGCCCAATTATTGCGGCACGATCCGCCTTTCATGCACAGTCGCGGCCTGAACGATGCACACAACGGCCCACTTTCTGAGAAATTGATAGCGGCCACAAAACAAGTGACCGGCCTCAATTGCCGGTCGCTAGGCGTTACTTTCGGTACAGATGCGGCCTGCTACGACGCCGCGGACGTTCCCACGGTGGTGTTTGGCCCAGGTTCTATCGAGCAAGCTCACACCGCCGACGAATGGGTGCCACTCGCCGAAGTTCAGCAAGCGGCTGATTCGCTGTATCAGCTCATCACGAAGTGGTGATTACGCGCCGATACGATCGATTGATGAATCGGCGCGAACAGACCAATCAAAACGTGTCCAGGATGAACTGGTGTCCCCAGTGGTATCGCGCCTGGCCAGGGCCTTGGTTGTAGTGGATCCATTGGTTCCACATGGCGGCCTGTGGATACTCGTTGTGCCACTGCTTGTTGTAAACCGGGACGCGCATTTCGGGTGGATAACGGTAATACAAACTTTCGGAGCTGCGATAGTACTCGTCGCCCCAGAAGTTCTGCGGGTAGTACACGAACGGATAGTGATAAAACCTGTCCCAATCTTGCGTGCTGTACGTGTGGGCCCATTGGCGGCCGTATGCTTCTTGAGCGTGAGCATCGCGGGCTCCGCCAAACAGGCTGAAAGCCGCCGCGCACAACAGCGCAGCGAAAATGCGGCGACGCATGAAAAGTCCCCCCTGAAACGCGATGTGAAGCGGACGGCAGTCGCTCTTGCAAGCGATGCTAGTCCGTAAAGGGTCAATTTGAAGGTCAAAACCGCTTGCTAGCACGAGGCTGCGGTTGGCTCGTGTGCGGGTTTTCCCCGTCAGATATCGCATCGGCAGCCCGGATAGCCGCTATTGAGGGAATATGCGTCACAATCCGCAGAATCGGCTCATCAAAGCTTGCGGCTGAGCGTGCTTTACGAGTCGTCCGGCATCAGGCCCGCTTGCAATTCCTTGTCCCAATCGTCCATCAGTGGCCAGTCGATCGCGCAGGTGCCCCAATCGGCCATGTGCAAGTAGCCTTCTAGGCGATCGATGGCTCCGTCCAACAGTGCATTGTTCTTGCGAAACACCGGACCGTGGCTAGGCAGGAGCCACTCAACATCACTTTCGCGAATCCGTTTGAGCGACTTGATGAACGATGGAATATCGCTGCCGTGGTGAGCATCGATCGCGCCAACGCAGCCATCGCGATAAATGTTGTCGCCGCTCAAAAGTAAATTGCCTAAGCGAAACGAAAGCTGGCTGTCGGTGTGACCCGGCGTGTGCCAGACTTCCAATTTCAAGTCGCCGACAGGAATAACATCGCCCTCATCGACCAGGGAATCGAGCTTTACCGGCGGCATTTCCAAATTGATGTTCTGCGCATCGACTCGTGCAAACGTTTTGATTGGATCGCCGGTCGCAAGCGGTTCGGCCGCCTTCGGATGCCCAATGACCGGAGCCTTTAACGCCTGCTTTATTTTTGCCAAACCTTGGATGTGGTCGACATCTGCATGCGTGGCAACAATCGCCTTGCAATTCGAAAGCGGGAAATCCAATTGGCGAATCAAATCGATGATTTCGTCGACCGTTTCCTGATAGCCAACATCGATGAGCACCCACTCGTTCTTATCGAACACCAGATAAACATTGCAGCCAATCCGCTGGCCGGCCTGATGGTTCATCTCAATGACGTGTGGAAAAAGCGGTCGACGCTGAAGCATTTTGCTGGTCCTATGCCGAATCGATGCCGGGCGTTGGATTCTAAGTCGACGCTCCATCGACGGCAAGCGACCGCAATCAGCCGCTAGCGATTCTCGTCTAGTCCGCGTGGCTCAAAACTCGGCGGCTTGCCCGCTTCCAAATACGCCGTCAGCAAGATCTGCGCCGCCAATTTATCGAGTCGTGCCTTTCGCTGCTTCTTCGTGAAATCTGCTGCGGCCAATGCATTTTCGGCTTCAGCAGTCGTGAACCGTTCGTCAAAGAACAAAACTGGAACGCTCGTTGTCTCAGACAACCATTGCCCGAATTTCCTCGCCTCGATCGATTTCTGGCTCTCTCGCCCATCCAAATGCACCGGCAGCCCGACAATCAACGCGGCGATTCTCTCGTCCTTGACCAGCGTTTGAAAATACTTGGCATCTGCCGCCGGTCCACGGCGGGTGTAATTATCCAGCGGACTGGCGATTCGCTGCTCCGCATCGGTGATCGCGACGCCAATGCGAACCGTACCGTAATCAACCCCGGCAAGGCGGCCACTCATCGGCGGTGGTGTCGTTTCGAACTTTGTCATTCGATTTAGCGGCGCGGGCTTGCGCCGCGCTCAGCTAAAGCGCCGGTCACACCAACCCTATGCAATGTTCTACAGATACTCGTTCCAGCCGCGCTCTTCGAGCATTTTCACAATGTGGCGGATGGATTCCTCATCGTGACGATTCGCAACCAGCGTCGCGTCGGCCGTATGGACGACGATCAGATCGTTGACGCCGACTGTGGCGACGAGATGCCGATCGTTCGTGCGAACGAGTGTGCCGTTAGTGTTAATTCCCAAATGACGGCCAACAACTGTGTTGCCATCAGCGTCTGGTGTTGCCAATCGCGCTGCCGATTGCCATGTGCCCACATCGTCCCAATCAAATGGGGCTTCGATCACCGCTACACCCTTTGCATGTTCCATCACTGCGTAGTCGATCGAAATGCCTTTGATCTCGGCAAATTCCCGTGCGAACACTTCCTCGAAATGCGGATGGTCGTGCGCCGCGACAATCGTTTTCAGTCGAGTCAGCATTTCAGGCTGCCGCTGCTCAAGCGCCTCGATGATCGTTGCGGCCTTCCAAACAAACATGCCGCTGTTCC
This sequence comes from Pirellulales bacterium, assembly GCA_963773875.1. Taxonomy (GTDB): domain Bacteria; phylum Planctomycetota; class Planctomycetia; order Pirellulales; family JADZDJ01; genus CAVTYH01. The sequence continues at coordinate 42,586 of CAVZCV010000018.1, read as the reverse complement.
AGTAAAACTGCCCGTTTGCGAAATATTCTTCCGCTACGCTCGCCGGCGGTTTTTCGCGAAATCGGGCGACCTGATAAATATTGAGACCGTTCGCCGCATCCAGTTTTTGTGCGTCCGCTAGGGGTTCGCCGCGTTCGATGTATCCAAACGTGGTGGCTGGATAGGTTGGCCTGACCCCGAAAGTGACGATCCGATTCGGTCGCTGATCGACAAGCGCCACAGCAGCCGCCAGCGCCTTTTGAAACTTCTCAGGCGGTTCAATCACTTGATCGGCCGGAAGCACAGCCATCGTCGCATCCGGATCGTCACGGCTCAAAAGCAGGGCGGCCAAACCAATGCACGGCGCTGTGTCACGCTTGCAAGGCTCGCCCATCACATGATTGGTCGGCAATTGTGGCAACTGTTTGCGCACTGCATCAGCGATGGCTGCACCGGTGAGGATCCATGTGTGCTCTGCTGACGCAAGTATGCCCAACCGATCCACCGTCATCTGTAGCATCGTTCGCGGGCCAGCCAGCGCGAGAAGTTGCTTGGGGCGTGCCGCTCGGCTTTCGGGCCAGAAACGAGTGCCTGCCCCGCCGGCCATGATCACGAAGTGGAGCATCGTCCGTTAGCTCACTGAAGTTATTTCTGCCAACGAATTGTGCGGTTTAATTCAAGATCTCTTCCCACTTGGACTGCGGTACATCGGTCCAAGTTCGTTGCACGCGAGTCCGCCGTGCAATACGCAGCGGATTGAGCGATTCCTTTTCAAGGACTACCCGCAACCGACTCCACACGCTGAACGCTTCGAGCAAGTATGTTTGCGGCGTGTTGGCCACTTTCCAGTGATGCCATCTTTTTAAACCCGGATACGCTGCCAATAGCGGCGCGAATCGCGAATCGGTCTTGATCATTGCAGGCGGTTCTTGGCACGCCTGGCAGCGATCGTTCGTCACAGCCTTCGGCGACACCCGGCACATGCACGTCGGACAAGCGATCATCGCAGTCCGCAGCACGGGCTGTTGCGTCACCGGGCACGTTTCCACGAGTTCAGGCGCAACGTGCTTACCAGTTGCACTGCAAGTAACCAACTCTCCCCGCAACATCCGCCGGCCGGTTTCCTCGCAGTTAGCAATCTCCTCGGCGGCGACGATGCGGCCGTCGTCCGTTGCCGCCAGGTTGAAAGTCGATCTTCGCGAATACGAACATACAAACGTCGGCGGCGTCAATCGCATCGCCCATTCGGCGAACGGCAGCTCAACAAACTGCTCACCAATGGCGAAACGCAACTTTCCAGCGGCATAGCGGCACCATACAATCTCGATCTCTACGCCATCCGGCAATTCATTCGTGGAGACAATCGCTCCACCAAGCTGTCGGCAACGCGATTCAATTGCTTGTCGCCCCACTTCGACGAGCCGCTCGGTTTCCGCATCGCTTAATCGCGGAGGCTTTTCCGCGGCGATTAAATCTCCGAGGCCCAAATCCGAAATCATCGCAGCATCAAGCTCGTCGCCAGACGCCATGAGGAATAGTTCGATGGACTCCTCGCCCACGGCACCGCGGCCGTCGGCGCTCTTCAAACAGCGCCCTTTCGCGTGAACAATCGGCTGCGGTTCAAGCGTGCAGCCAGCTAGCCGCATCATTCCGCCTTCCACCGTATATGCGGCGTACAATTGCGAGGAAATCTCGGCCACTGTTGGCGCAGGCAAGCGTGGCATCCGCTGCGTCAGCTTATTTGCAGCCGACGGCACGATCACTTGCGACGTCTCAATCATGTTACCCTGACGACGGGTTGAGAGAATTCCTGGCATAAAATCACGCTGATTGACAGTTCGCGCGCTTTGCGCGATCATTCAAAGTTGCCAATTCAATTGCATTCCAATTTGCACGCTTGTACTAGAAAACATACCACGGCGGGCGCGGCCCGCAAACCGGGAACTTCGCGATGAAAGCCGCATTTATCAGGCAAACGGGCTCGCCGGAGAACATCGTCTACGGCGATTTGCCGCAGCCACAGCCCACCGGTTCACAAGTGTTGGTGAAGACGGGCGCAGTGAGCGTCAATCCCATTGATACATACATTCGCTCCGGCAATGTGAAAATGTCGTTGCCGATGCCTTACATCGTAGGTTGCGATATCGCGGGCACCGTCGAAGCCGTCGGTCCAAACGTGAAGCGATTCAAACCTGGCGACCGCGTTTGGGGCAGCAACCAAGGCCAATTCGGTCGCCAAGGCACATTCGCCGAATACGCCGCGATCGATGAAACCTGGCTCTATCCAATACCGCCAAACGTAACCGACGATCAGGCTGCCGCTGCCGCACTCACTGCCATTACCGCGTGCCTTGGTTTACGTCGCGATGCCAAGCTCGCGGCCGGCGAAACGCTGTTCGTCAACGGTGGCACAGGCGGTGTGGGTTCGATGGTCGTGCAAATCGCTAAAGCCATCGGCGCCAAAGTCATCACGACTGCCGGCAGCGACGACAAACTCGAGAAATGCCGCGAGCTCGGCGCCGATCATGCCATCAACTACAAAACACAGGACGTCGCGGCGGAGGTCAAACGGCTTGCGCCCGCCGGCATCAACGTATACTGGGAAACGCTGCGTGAGCCCGATTTCGATAAAATCGTCGGCATGCTTGCACCGCGCGGACGGCTGATTCTCATGGCCGGCCGCGATGCCCGACCGCCGTTTCCGGTCGGTTCGTTTTACACCAAAGGTTGCACGCTGTTTGGCCTGGCCATTTTCCAGTCCACGCCCGACGAACAGCGATCGTGCGCCGAAGACATCAATCGCTGGCTGGCCGATGGTAAAATGAAAGCCAACATCGATCGCATCCTGCCGCTCGCCGAAACCGCGCTCGCCCATAAGCTGCAAGAGGAAAGCACGATCGGAAAAAGTGGTGCGCTATCGGGCAAGATTGTGCTCAAGCCGTGAAGCAGAACGATGATTCCTGACAGCGACATTCGCGTTGATCTGCATACCGTTTGTGCAACGGTTGTTCGTTGTCCGCTGTCCGCTTTCCGTCACTCGTTTCGCTTGGTGACGATCCTGTTCGTCATCGCCGCGACCGCGTTCTGCACGGCTCAAGAGCCGACCAAGTCTGCCGATGAGTCGCCGCCGGCGAAGCGGAAGCCAATCAATTGGTCGCTCTTGGAGCATCAGGAGAATTACACTCGCACGAAAGTTTTCGGACTGGAAGCCCAAGGCAATAAATTCGCGTACGTGTTCGATCGCTCCGACAGCATGGGCGATAACGGCGGTAAGCCGCTGCGGGCTGCCAAGACCGAACTGCTCGCCAGTCTGAACCAGCTCGACGAGCACAACCAATTCTATATCATCTTCTACAACGAAGAGCCGAAGCTGTTTAATCCCGGGCCCACTAAAGGACAGCTTGTGTTTGCCACGAAGGAAAACAAGCAAGCGGCGGCCGATTTCGTCGCTAGCATCACGGCCGACGATGGCACGAACCACATGAATGCGCTGATGGAAGCGATTCGTTTGCGGCCCGACGTCATCTTTTTATTGACCGATGGCGAAGCGAAGGACGATCTCACGCCCGCCCAGCTCGACCGTATTGATCGCACGAACGGCGGCAGTGCCTCGATCAATGTCATCCAATTCGGCGCCGCCGCTCGGCCCGGCAGCTCGCTCACGACACTGGCCAAGCAAAACCGCGGTCAAAGCGTGTTCATCAATCCCAACAAACTCGCCGATTCTAAATCCGCTGTCGAGCCGCGCCCGTAAAGGAAGCGGGATGTGCGATCAATCGCTCGTGGTAGCCACGGCTTGGAGTTATTTCCCAGGCCGATTTCCTCGTTTCTCATAAAACTCCCAGAATTCTCGCGTCGATTGCGAGTGCTCGAAAACGTGCTGAAACTTCCGCGGCATGGACCGCAATCTTCTTCGCAAAATTCGCATTCTGACTGGCCCACATCCCCATCATCGCGTTTCCGAGTGAAATAACCGCAGCGCGCTTTTGACCCTGTGAAGCCGTTTTTGCCAATTTCGCGCCGAGTAATTTCACAGTTATTTCACTCTCCGCCTTTGGGCCCCAAAACGATCGAAGATTCTCGATCGAGTTGAAGCGGTTTTTTCACCGGCTGCTCCGGGTGGCCCCGACAAAGCCTCGCGTGTCGGGGTCGCGAGAGCGACAAGAGGCAGAGACAGAATAGTTACCGATTCGCGGTGCCGAATTCTCCCTGCCGCCTCTTGCGGCTGCGCCGCCCGGACAAAATGTCCGGGCCACCCAGCGCGAAATCCAATGCATCGGCGACGGGAGTCGCCTCCTCCAGCGAGATTCCGCACAACCGGGCCACCCAGCGCAGACCGCGAGACACCCAGGCCCGCAGGCGCCTGGACACTTTTGCGTTAATCAAATTGCCAAAGACCGAGTCACGGAGCCCATACTCTCCGACAAAAGTCATAGTAGTGTACAGACACTATGAAGTCAAGGGCCTTTTTGGGCCAGAAGGAAAAATATTTTCGGCGCGCGTCCCAAGTCCAAAGCCTGCCGGGGAATAGGCCGGTCCGTGAGGGCTGGAGACAAATCGCAGCGGGATCTCCGTACGTCCGGAGGGCCGAAAAGGATCATGCGTTCACCTATGGGTCTGGGAATGTGGCGGTCCTCCGGGACCTGGGGCGGATTTCACACCCTCGGCGCCTGACCTGACGGTCAGGCCTATTTCCTGCCGACCCTTCGGGCCTTAATTTCGGTTGCTCATCAACGCTCATCAACGACGTACGACTCATCTGGCGCGGATGCTGTGGCAGAGCACGTTGCCCGCTATAATTCGTGTCGGCGGCACACAACACCGCACAAGAGGTCATTGATCTCGGTGATTTCATCGCCTGTGGAACTCATAGCGGATTCGCTCGCGAAAACGCGTCGTTGCGAAAAATGAAGGCAGCTGAATGATATCGAACAAATTAGGTCGTTGGCAGTTTTCTCTTGCTACATTGATGATTTTTGTCGCCCTCGCCGCAGTTGTCTGTGCCATGGCCGGCTATGTCGGTTATGCGTTCATCTTAGGGATCGCGCCCATTATCTGGGTGTTTTGGGTCACGGAACGGCTGATACGTTCACTCAGTCAATCGGACAATCGCAATGATGTTGCGAAGCGCGGGCCGGATCCGATCTTCAAGAACCGTTAACCGATCTACGTCTCCGCCAAAGGCCGTCATCAAGTTTTATGACACACCCAAAGTTCAATTTCGTCGATGCGACCTTGCTGTTATTGCTGCTCGGCCCAGTTTCGGCCGCGCTCGGGCAGCAGAGTAACGATGGCAAATCACAACCTGAAGCGCCGCCAAAGGCCGCTCGGTCCGTGCATTTGAATTGGCCTGCGCCCGACGCGACGGCGTTCTATAACGAAGCGACGGTCGAGCAAAGCACTACCGGCAGTTACTTCATGGCCTGCGGGTTTCGTCACGGATATTTTGGAATTCAAGAGCAGCGCGCGAGCGGCAACAAAGCGGAGCCAGGCAAATCGCGGAAGGTGGTCATCTTCTCCGTTTGGGATCAGGCAACTGGCAACGCGGCCAACGCGGTGCCGGAAGATCAGCGGGTGGAAGTGCTGTTCAAGGCCGACGATGTGGTGGCCCGTCGGTTTGGCGGCGAAGGGACCGGGCGCAGAGCTTTTTTGAGTACGATTGGAAGCCAAACGAGAAATATCGCTTCTTCGTGAAAGCCACAACGGCTGAAGGCAAGACTGCGTACGCCGCGTATTTTTACTTGCCTGAGAAAAGCGAGTGGAAACACCTCGTGACATTCCGCACCCGCAGTGACGGCGATTTGCTGAAAGGTTTGTATTCGTTCGTAGAAGACTTTCGGCGCGACGGCAAAAGCGCGCAGGAAATTCGCCGCGCGAAATTCGGCAACGGCTGGGTACAGGATGCCGGCGGAGCGTGGCACGCGCTAACCAAAGCGCGGTTCACCGCCTCGGGGGCCACGTGGGAAGCGAAAGATTCGATCGACGCCGGCCTGGTGGACGACCGGTTCTATTTGCAAACCGGTGGCGACACGAAAACCACGACGCCCCTGAAAACCACGCTCGAGCAAATCGCTACGACAAAGCAGCCGGAAGATTTGCCGACGGATTGAATTGCACGATTGAACGGAATTTTGCGCAAAAGCTGCTAACTCGGCACGATCGCGGATGATCGTCGCGGCATAGGGCATTACGAATTCGGAGCCGGCGATGAACTGTAGCCGATGCGGAGCGGAGATTCATCGTGGCGAACGATCGATGATCGAAACACAGTTCAATGAACGTGGGTGGGCCGATAATAATAAGAATTCACTTGTGGCAAAACCAGTCCTTCTTTGTGCGAACTGCATCGCCGAACGGCAGGCCACGAGGCGATTATACTTGGGCGTAGTCATCCTGATCGTCATTGCGGTGATAGTCGCCATTCTGATTCGATAGTCGTGCGCCTCCGGCCTCGCCATCCGCGAGATTTAAGCCGTTTGCCAATTCATAACGTCATCCGCCAAGTAATGAACACGGCCGCTTGCAGCAGGGTCACGGCGGCGGTGCCGAAGCAGAGAGCGGTGGCCCAGCTGCTGCGCTGCGTGGAGTAGCGGATGGTGGCGGCCGTGGCCAGGCTGCCGATCACCAATGGAACGCAACCCAGCCGGGACTGGCGCGGGTGAACGAACTGCGATTCGAGATGGCGACCAGTAGGGTCAGCTCCATGGCGATCAAAGCGGTAATGGCGAACACGTGCTGCAGGTTGAATCGCGGCATGACGCCATTGTAGCCGGCCATCTAGGGCTGGAAGTCTTCGAAACGGCGACTGATTTGCACGAAATCAAAAGCCGGTATTCAAAAAGGCTCGCGACCCTTGCGCGCAAACTATCAGCGAATTTTTCCGGCGTGGAATGTGAGCGTGGCCGGCTCGCCGGGCTGCAAGTTGACTTCCTGCCCGTTGGGTTCCAGCACCTCGTAGCCATCGGGCGGTTGCGGGAAGCCGACGCCAATGCGGCAGGGGCCGGCCGGAAATAGTGCCCGGAGTTTGCCGCTGGCGTCGGTTTGTGGAAAGTGCACCTGGGTGGCCCGATTGGCCGCATTCCAGCTTCTGTAGAACACTTGTCCATGATTCAGCGGTTGGGTAGCGTCGGCCTGCCAGAGCTGAAAACCTGGGACGCCATTGCCAGTAATTGGATCGATCACGCTCACTTCCAGCACAGCAGCACGCGGCAGACGAAACACGATTGGCGCCTCAGGCGGGCTGCGCTCAACCTCGAACTGCGTCGTGTTTTGCTGCATTGAATCGATCGATAAATACGGTTCGTCGAGCGGCGCAAGAATGCCCGCCTGATAGTGGCCAGGCGGCAAATGCAGAGTCACTTGCCCCTCGGCGTTCGTGGTCCCCTCAAACGTGTTGCTGAGATCGCCGCCGGAAACATGTGCATTCGCAACGGGCTTCCCCGTGTCGCCATACAGAACTTGAATCGGCACAGCCATGGGCTGGAACAAGGTGATGGTCATGCCATCGGTCAACAGCGGTTTGCCGTCGTCGTCGATCACGCCATCCTTGGTGGCTACGACGATCGTGCGATTCGCCAGTGGCGGCGATTGGATACTGATGCGAAAACGGCAATCGGCCGGCAACCCAGTGAATTCGAATTTGCCTTGGGCATCGGTTGTCCGCTGGGTCAGTTCGCTCGGCACGACTCCGGCGTCGCTGAGAACTTGAAAGTCGGAATTGTTGCCCTGCGACGGAATGTTGTCGGTAAAGCGAATGTCCAATTCGGCGTCGGCAATCGGCTCGTCGTTTTCATTGACCACCGTGCCGCGGAGTTTTCTTTCCGGTGCAAAAGTCAGATCCTGCTCCAGTTCCACGTGTTGAAGCGCGCCCACCACACCGCTGAACACCAGTGGCGGTCGCCAGGCAAACCCGAAACCCTCGGCCTGGCCAAACACATAAAAATTGTCACGTGCCACAACGCGGCGGTTCGCCACGGCGGGCCCACCGGGAATCGTCAACGGGAGATCGGAGAACTGGTACTTCCCGTCGGCATCGGAGGTGGTGGAGGCGAGGAGTTTGCGCTGCGGCGTGCGAGTCGAGATATAAATCTTCGCGCCAGCAATGGGCTTGCCGTTGGCATCGAGCGCGCGGCCGGCGAGGGTGACGGGAAGGTTTGTGCTAGCGCCTTTCGCCCCCTTGGGCTGAGCTTTTGCGCCTTGAACGGGTTGCCGCTGTTGCTGCGCCTGCTGCGCATGCGACGTAGATATCGGCCCGAGAATGGCGGCAGCAGCGACGAAAATCCATCGATAACTAGACTTTATAGCAGGCTGCTTCATGACGCCCCCTGGCTGCGCAGGAACGAAGGCCAGTCTTGTTATCACCGTAGCGGATTCAGACCGCCAATTCCACTTGCGACCGGCGCCCGCTCTGTAGGAGGCGTCTCCTGACGCCGAAGAAATGCCGCAGATCATGAAACACCACGCATTGGTTGTAGGAGGCGTCTCTTGACGCCGAAGAAAATGCCATCGACGATCAAACGCGATCCATCGGCGACGGGAGTCACCTCCTACATCTGATTCCTTAAAGCACCCTCACTCCGACCCTCTCCCGAAGGGCGCGGGAGTGTATGATGGCTGCAGTTCGGGTCGAAACGAATTCCACCCTGCCGAAATCATCAAACTGCAATGCCTCAAACCGTTGAATGCCCGCATTGTCACCAGATGAACGCCGTGCCCTTGGCGGGCATTGGGCAATATGTGACTTGCCAGGCTTGCCGCTGCAAATATTACGTGTACGTTCCGCCGCTGGAGGAAAGTCGGCCGACGAGCAGCATCAAAGAACCGGCACAACCTCGATCTGCAATGGCCGAAGAATTTGAAGAGCCCGAGTTCGATAGTCCACCGCGAGTGCAAAACGGCGTGCTCTTTCGCCAGGAATCTTTGCTGGCGACAATTCACGAAGACCTGGTCGACTTGCGCAAGCGCATCATGATCGCTTGCTTCTTATTCGTGCTCGGCTGCTCTGCCGTGATTGCCACGGTGCTGCTGCGATGACAATTGACAAGTCCGACCAGTCAGCGCACATCACGATTCGCCGGCTGCCAGGCGCAATCGCACCGGCACTTCGCGGCCGTCGCGCAGGACGGTGATCGTTACTTCATCGCCGGGATGGAAGCTGTCGACGACCTGGAGGAAATCGTCGGCGTTCAAAGTCGGCTGCCCGTTGACAGCGGTGACTGTGTCGGCAGTGGTGCGATCGATCGATTGCGTTTCGTACACAAATGGCCCCTGGCGCTTTCGCTCTTTCACGACCTTAAAACCGCGAATGCCGGCCTTTTCCGCAGGGCTGTCGGGCTGCACCGCGGCGATCAACAGGCCTTTCTCAGTGTTATAAACTTTGGCGATGCCGGTATCTGGGCGCGTGACATGGCCCGTGGCAATCAGCTCCGGCACGACGCGCGATATGACCGTCGAAGGAATGGCGAAGCCGATGCCCGTGTTCTGGCCGGTTTTGCTGGCGATGGCGGTGTTCATGCCGATCAGTCGGCCGTGGCTATCGAGCAGCGGGCCGCCGGAGTTGCCAGGATTGATGGCCGCATCGATTTGAATGATCGACTTGATGGTGCGATTGTTTCGCGCCGGCAGCGAACGATTCAAACTGGAGACGATGCCGGTGGTGAGCGTCCGCTCAAAGCCGAATGGGTTGCCGAGCGCAAACACCCGCTGGCCAACTTTCAAGCGTGTGGAATCGCCAAAGTGGACAGGGAACAGCGAATCGGCCGGCGCATCGATTTTCAAAATGGCAATATCGGTCGAGGCATCTTTGGCCACGACGCGTGCCGGATAGTTTTTGCTGTCGTACAGCGTGACATCGATTTCTTTCGCGCCTTCCACGACGTGATAGTTGGTGAGGATGTGGCCTTGCTGATCGAGCACCGAGCCGGAGCCGGCGCCTTCTTGAATGACATCGAGCAGGAACATCGAAGTGGAACTGGCCTCCGTTTTGATGTTCACCACACTGCGGTTGCAGGTTTCGTAAACCGAAACGTTCACGCGTTCTTCCGGCGTGAGTTCGTCGGCGCCTTCCACGGTCCGCGCCGGGCCGATTGGTAGCGGGTTGCGATTCGTTTCCGCCGCCCGCTCGGGGAAGGCGATTCGCTGGGCTGGAATTGCGGGCCGTGCAGTGTCGGGGCTGCGAGGATCTGCAGCGCACGGCGCAACCTGTGTGCGCGGATCGGCGAGTTGCAACGTCGATCGATTCGGCTCCTGCGCATTGGCTCGCGACAGGTGAGAGGGCAAATTCCACCACACCGAAGCGGCCACAGCACCAAGGGCGGCTGAACACAAACAGACGGCAATTTGCTGGCGGGAAGTAAGCATGGGATCTCAAGGTCGCAGGTTCGATTGAGAAGGCGGCGGGACCATAATCGATTATTTGTTTCCAGTGGAGTCCAGTGTCAAGGCTAAGCGATTGTAGCGCTGGCAACAAAACCTTGCCCTGCTTGATGTTTCGTCGGTAACGATTGATCGGACCGGACCGTGGCGGCGGCTGGGATCAGCACAATCGATTGCCAGTGTTTCCTCCGGAAAAAATACGGTAACTGTTGCGGCAGGTAAGCCCCTTCTGCATGGGGGCGGAAAATAGGGAATTCTCGTAGCGTAAGGCTAGGCGAGTGAATACAATAGCGATTGTCGGCTGGAGTCCGGTTTGCGGCCTTCAGCGGGTGCATTCTTTGCGGGACATTTCTAAATATCGTTCGATCAGCGTGCGCCGTTTTGTCGCGCCGGAACACGACGCGGTGTGCGCATCAGTTTTATGAGGTGGGAGTACCTAGTCATGTCGCGAACATTTGGCAGGAACCTGGTGCTGGCACTCGTGGGAATAGTTGCCGTACCGAGCGCGATCTTGTCGGCGCCGCCAGCAAAGTCGGCCGGCGATGGAGCAAAGCTGGAGGCGTACAGCAAGCCCGATGGCAGTTCGTACTTCGCGCTGAGCTTAATGCCACAACAAGCGCTGCCGGCGAGCGCAACAAGCAATGTGGTGGTGCTATTCGATACATCGGCCAGCCAGATGGGCGCTTTTCGCGACAAGGCGCTTTTGACGCTCGATGGCTTATTGAAAACGTTGGGCGATAACGATCGCGTGCAGTTGATGGCGGTCGATCTGAATGCGGTTCCCATGACCAAAACATTCGTGGCCCCACGTGGACCAGAGATCGATGCTGCGATTGAAAAACTTCGGATGCGCGTGCCGCTGGGTTCCACCGATTTGGAAGCGGCGTTAACCGCAGTCGATAAAAGCTTTGAAAATGCACCGGGTGGCCCGCGCTCGGCGGTGTTCATTGGCGATGGCCGCAGCAACGCGAATATGGCGGGCTACGATGTTGCAGGCATGATCGATCGATTGGTAAAAGATCGAATTTCGATCAACAGCTTTGCGATTGGCCCCGCGCAGAATATCGAAGGACTGGCGGCGCTCGCGAATCAAACAGGCGGCGTGGTACTGGCCGATAGCGACAAGGTGATGGGCCCAGACGCAGGTGCCCAACTTGTCCATGCGATTCACGAACCAATTATTTGGCCAACAGAGCGCGTTTTGCCGGCTTCGCTGTCCGAAGTGTACCCGGCTCATACGCCGCCGCTGCGGCTGGATCGCGATACGATTCTGATTGGCAAAGGCAGCGTTGACGGCCAGTTTCCGCTGGAAATCAAAGGCGAATATGCAGGCAAGCCAATCGATTTGAAATGGAATGTGAGTGTGAGCAAACCGGACGATGAAAACGCGTACCTGGCTGAACTGGTGGATTATGCAAAGGCCGATGGCGGTTACAGTTTGCCAACCGTTGGTTCAGAAGGGCTCGCAGAAGCGCATCGCGTGCTCAAGCTGAATGCCAAGATGATGACGCAGTTGGGTCGCCAGGCAGCGGCTGCAGGCAATACCGGGCAGGCCAGGCAACTGGTGGATGCAGCCGTGCGGCTGGATCCGAACGATCAAACAGCGCTGGTGCTGCAGGGCGGGCTCGATCAGTCTGGCGGCAACGTGCAGCAGACCGTGGCGCAAACGCCGGCGGCTGGAAATGGTGCGCCGCCAGCACCGGGAGATGCAACAACGCGAGATGGCGATTTGTTGAATTCGATCGAAGAAACACAGCGATTGATTTCGCAGAAAGTTTCCACCGAAACGACGGTCGAACTAAATCGGATTCGCGATCGAATGGTGAACGATCCGACAGGCGCGCTCGATCAATTGAAATTGCTACTCGATCGCGTGATGCGTGTTTCGGAACTCAGCAGCGAGCTGCGGGCCGATTTGCGCAATCGCATTGTCACGCTCATGGATCAGGCAACCCAGCGCCGGCTGCAGAAGGAAGTTGCCGATGTGGAGCGCGAGCAGAATCGGGCGGCCGCCATTGAACGGCAACGCCTCATCAGCAATTTGGATCGCACAGAAAATGAACTGCAAGGCCTGGTGAACCGCTTCAACTCGCTGTTGGAAGAGGGCTATCAGAATTTCGATCAGGTCACGAACGAGTTGATGCGGGCTGCGGCACATGATGCGGGCGCCGAGATTAAACGCGTCGGCAGCAATCCGTTCGGCCGCGAACCGGTGGTGACCTCGACTGCCCAAGCGTTTGCCGAGTATTCCGCCTATACGGCAGAGAATATGGCCATTCGCGATGCGGCGTCACGCAACTTCATGGATACGCTGCACTTGGTGGATATTTCGCACATTCCGTTTCCGGACGCTCCGCCGATTGTTTATCCGGATGTGGCGTTCTGGCGGAAAATTAGCGAAGGTCCGGGCAATCGCAAAGAGAAGTACGGCTCGGTCGATCTGGCCAGCAATAGTCCTGCAGAGCAGAAGATTCTGCGGGCCCTGAACGACGATAAAACGACGCTGGAGTTCGTGGAAATCCCGCTCAGCGACGTCATCAACTACATCAAGGAGCGTCATCACTTGGAAATCGTGTTTGACGTGAACGCACTGAAAGATGCGGCCATTGATCCAACGGCCCTGCCGGTTTCGATTAATGTGCACGATTTGACATTGCGGTCCGCCATGAAACTGATTCTGTCGCAGTTCCAGTTGACGTACGTCATTCAGGACGAAGTGCTGCAGATCACGACCAAAGATAAAGCCAACACGATGCTGAAGACCAAGGTCTACCCGGTGGCCGATCTTGTATTGCCGATTCAATCGCAGCAGGTTAATCCGTTCCAAATGGGCGGTGGCTTTGGCGGTGGAGGCGGCGGCATCGGTGGCGGCGGCGGTGGCTTTGGCGGCGGTGGCGGCGGGGGTGGTCTTGGCGGCCTCGGCGGCGGCGGTGGTCTTGGTGGCGGTGGACTATTCGGCGGCGGTGGATTCAATGTCCTTGACGATGTTGACGTGCCTGTGCCCGCAGCCGGTGGCGGTGCGTTTGCCGTGGGCGATGATCTGACGATAACGGCCAAGAAGCCAGCTGAGCAAAAGACAAGCACGGCGACGATTCCGACTTCGGTCAAAGCCCCCGTGGCCCAGCCGGTGCAAGCCGCGCCAAAGCCGGCGGCAATGAAGTCGAGCGATAAATCGGCGCTTAAGGCCGCGCAAATTGAAATCAAATCGGACGTCGATCCAGAATTATTCTGGAACGACTATTTTGCGAAGCTGCCCAAGCCGGATGAAAAGCAGGCGGCCGCTGTCGCGGTGGAACGCAATGCCCTGGTCCGGCAGATTTCGAAAGAGCTAATGAATGAAAAGAAATTCAATCATGTGACGGCACTCATTCATGGCGCTCTTCGCAATGGTTATGCACAGCCTTGGATGTATGAGGCGCTGGCCTTGGCCATGCAGGCCGATAACCAACCCAAGGAAGAGATTGAACGGGCGTTGATGTCGGCGGTCGACTTTGCCAATTCGCCGACGGACATTATGAACGTGGCCATTTATATGGCCCGCATCGGACTCGACGCACGAGCCTTGAAGTTGATGCGTCAAACGGCGGCCATGGAACCGTTCCGGCATGAGCCGTACATGCACGGGCTGAAAATTGCACAACGACTGAAAGATGCCGATGGCATCCGTTGGGCTTGCCTGGGAATTTTGAGCCAGGCGTGGCCGAACGACAAGAAAGAGGTTGTCGATTCCGCTCGCTTTGCCGCAGATGCACTGCTCGATCAGCTGCGCAAAGATGGCAAGTCGAAGGATGCAGATTCGTTCCGTAAAGATTTGGATGCGGCCCAGGTGCGCGATTGCCGCGTCGTGGTCCGCTGGACGGGCAATGGCGATATCGACGCCGTGGTCGAAGAACCGACAGGCGCCATCTGCTCCGATCGGAACCCGCGCACAGCCGGCGGCGGCGTGATGCTCGGCGATACTTATGCGAAATTCAAAACTTCGGACGATTCGAATGCTGAATATTCCGAAGAGTATGTGCTCCCCAAAGGCTTCAACGGCGAATACAAAATGTTGCTGCGGAAACTCTGGGGGCAAGTTGCCACGGGCAAAGTGACGGTCGATGTTTACACGCACTACGGCACACCGAAACAGGTTCACGTCCAGAAGCAAATCCCCGTGAGCGAGCGCGATGCACTGGTGAAGTTCCAGCTCGATGACGGTCGCCGTACTGAACCCTTGGCGCAAGCGCAATTGGCGACGGCAACGGCCAATCAGGTCGCCGTGAATCAAGCAGTGCTCGCCAATCAATTGGCAGCCATCGATTCCTCCACCGGTAGCAATTCAACGGGCGTCATCGGCGCGCCAGGCACGGGCGGAGTCCAACCCAATCCATTTGGATTTCCATTTTTCCGAACCGGTGCGGTTGGATATCAACCCGTGATTACGACCCTTCCGGAAGGCGCCAATATGAGCGCCACTGCCGTGATATCGGCCGATCGCCGTTATGTGCGCATCAGCTCTACTCCATTCTTCTCGACCATTGGTCCGGTGAACACGTTTAACTTTGCAACCGGCGGCGGCGGTACGACCAGCGGCGGCACAGGAACAGGAGCAACGGGGTTCTAACCCGGTTACCGCGCGACTGCGTTTTCCTGACGTGCAGCCAGTTCAGACGCATACGATTGCGCGAGTTGCGCCATCAGCGCATCGGCCGTGTAGATTCGGCCAGTGGGCGCATTGAAATCTGCCGCGCGCGGGTCCTGCGAAAGCATTTGTCCCATGTTGTGGCCCCACGGCGTACTGGTCATGTATTGAATCATCTTGTATCCGTCGGGGCCGCGCACAAGCGCACGCACGTTTTGCTCGCCCATTATCATGCGGCTCATGCGATCGATGCGATCCAGCGCCAAGGGATACTTTCCGGATTGTCGCATAAATTTCCGACCGGCCGGTGTGCGTAGTTCGCGCACCATAAACTCATCTTTATCTGGTACAAGGTTTAAAATTTCGTCTGCATCGGAGACTTTCCATCCTATGGCTGCCAGCGCTTTGAAGATGGGTTTGACCTGATCGCGTGAAATCAAATCTCCTGGCTGGTAGTCGGTCAGGGTGGAAAAATGATTGACAACGACTTTTTCAATCCGATCGAGGCTGGGCAGCAATGGATCCGCGGCCTGGACTTGCTCTATCACAAGACACACGACCAGCAGAATCGCCGCGGTTTTAAATGCCCGCAGCGGCGTGCGCTGTAACCCACGGCAGACTATCGGCATCGGCGCTGTGAATTTGGTGAACCAACATTTTGACATGTGCGTAGGCTCGGATTGGTTGCAATTTGCACCGCGGATCTCATTACAAGACTAGCACAGGCCACAAGCAGAATTGTCCATGGGCACGATTTGTGCAGCATTAAGCCCCTCCCGTGAACCGAGAACGGCTAGTTCTTGTCTGGAAATAGTATCTGTCTCGCTAGTCGGGCCTAGGGGTGGTGAAGTTGTAGCACTGCTAGCTTTGCCAGTTTTACACTTTTGTAATATCGGCGAAATCTGATTGCATATGAGTGCTGCAATTCGTAAAATAACGCCCCGGCCATCGCCCGCGGGCGCCACGGTAGTAGGAGATACCGGCATGTCTAAGCCCGTCTATTATGTTCAAGAATGTCCGACCTGCGGTCGCAGGTTGCAAATTCGTGTAGTGTATTTAGGCAAACGTGTCGTTTGCCAACACTGCCTGGCGGAGTTCGATGCCTCGGATCCGTCAAGCAAACAAAATACACCCTCGGATTCCGCTCGCGATTTGCTGCTTCGCGCAGAAGAATTGCTGGCAACTGTCGGCCGTCAGCAGGCTTATCAGGATTAAGGCATTCTGCTTGGAAGTACGTTCGCCGCACTGCTAAATGCCGTAGCGGCTCTACGGGTGTTTGATTATCATTCCCCGCCCAGTTCTTCGAACTGATGTTTAATTGTCGGCGATTGAGCGCGCAGGCGCTGCGCCGCAAATGAAGTGCGCATCGGCGAGCGGTGCTGCTCTGAACCGATTCTCCGGGTGATCGTCAAGGAGGACGATCGTGGAGTCGCTCAAAGGTATTTTGCTGTTGATCGTCCTTGGCTGTGTTGGCTACGGCGTCTACGTGGCGCTGAATCATGCGCCGCCCAGTGAACCGGCGCCGGTGAACGCGGCGCCGTGGAAGAAACCAGCAGGAGGTGAATCCGGCGCATCGACTTCGCCCGGCAGCGCCTCGCCAGGAACGAACGCACCGCCCTCGACTTCCATGACACCTTTGCCGCGAGATCCGTTTGCCGTTGCGCCGGTCGACAAGACCGCCAGCAACGAGAGCAAAACGGCGTTTGCGCCTTCCGCCACAGCATCGCCAACTGCGAGCCCCGGCATTTCGCTCCCCTTTGGCATTGGCTCGAGCACACCGCAGCAACCTGTGCAGAGCATGACGACGATTCGTACCGAGATGTCCGCGCCGCCAACAACTGCAGTGGCCACCAGCGGCGGAATACCGGCTGCGGTGACTTCGCCAACTCCGCAGCAAAGCGATGCCGACGCACTGGCGCGGCATGAATTTGACGCCTCGATGCGCACCGCAGATTCGCTCGCCAGGAGCGGAAAGCTTGTGGAAGCACTTCGCGAATTATCGCAATGGCACGACCACTCGGCAGTCCCGCCAGAGCAGCAGGCAATGCTGGCGAATATGCTGAGCCAATTGGCAGGCACCGTCATCTACTCCCGACAGCACTGGCTCGCATCGCCCTACGTCGTGCGACCCGGCGAAACGCTGGAAACGATCGCCCAGCAGTGCGAGGTGCCCTGGCAATTGTTAGCCAAGATTAATGGCATCGCGAATCCAAATACGTTGATGCCCGGCGAAGAGCTGAAAATTCTCCGCGGACCGTTCACCGCGCAGCTCAATTTGCAGCGCGACTCGCTCACGTTATTTATCGATGGCATGTATGCGGGCAAATTTCGTGTGCAAGGCGGCCGCAATCTAATGAAGCCGGAGGGCAAATACGCCGTCGCGAAATTCAACGCGGCCGATCCGGGCAACGCAACCCAACGACCGTATATCAGCTTGGGCGGTGACTTGCAGCTGCGCGTGCCGGACGATGCGGCGGTACAAACCCCAGGCTCGGTGGTCATCAGCCCAGGCGATATGAACGATCTATTCGATATGCTCTCCTCACGCTCCGAGGTGACGATCCGGCGGTAGGGGATGTCGGATTCTGGATGTGGGATGTAGGATTTTGGATTCGCCGTGGCCGTTGCCCGGTACAAAATCCTAAATCCAAATTCACGCATCCGACATCTATGTACGACCGTCAGAGCCTCATCACACTTGTTCGGGAGCGAGCGCTTAAATTCGGCGACTTCACACTCGCTTCCGGCAAGAAGGCCAAATACTATTTGGACGGCAAGCAAGTGACGCTCGATTCCCGGGGCGCGCTGCTCATCGGCGAAGGAATTTTAGATTTGCTCCAACAGCAAGGTCCGCTGCCTGTCGCCGTTGGCGGTATGGCGATCGGCGCCGATCCGATTACCGCGGCGGTCATCACCATTGCCGGAATGCGAAATATCTCACTCCGGGGGATTCTGGTCCGCAAAGAATCGAAGGGGCACGGCACGAATCGGTTTGTCGAAGGGCCAGTCCAGCCCGGCGATACCGTCGCCATTGTCGAGGATGTGGTAACGACCGGCGGCTCATCGTTACAAGCCATTGAGCGCGTTCAGGAGTTCGGTTTGAAAGTGGTTTGTGTGGCCGCCATCATCGATCGTTTAGAAGGCGGGGCCGCTGCGTTCGCCAAGCTCGGGATTCCATTTGCCAGCCTATTGACGATTCGCGATTTTGGCATCGAGCCGCCGATTTGAGCCACAATTTGTCGTGCTCATTGACGAGCGCTCCGCTTGCCCCTGCGGTTGCGGCTGAAGTATCCTGAAAGCTGGTCCAGTGAGGCGACGTTTGCTCCAGAGGTGAGCTGATGCGTAACAGACTGCTGCGAAAATCGTGGCCTGCCACCTTTGTCATCTCCATGTTCGCGGTTGCCGGCATCGCACTGTCAGTTTCAGCCGACGATAGCGCTTCGACCAAAGCCTCAAAATCTTCCAGCAACGACGACGCTAACGTATCGACCTCGGACCGGATCGCGAAATTAATTGCGCAACTTGGCGATCCCCAGTATCTGGTGCGTCAGGCAGCCCAAGAGCAGCTGCTCAGGCTTGGCCCGGAGGCCTTCGACGCGCTGACGGCCGCCGAGAACAGCGACGATGTGGAAATCACTGCCCGCGCCAAGTATTTGCTGCAGCAAATTCCGTTGGACCGCGATTTCGATTCCCCACTAGTCAAGCGCATTTTGCAGGGCTATAGCATTGCCGATGAAAGCGGTCGATTGGCCAGAATTCGGCAGTTGGCTCTGCTTCCGCAGGGCGCAGGCACCCCTGCGTTATGTCGGTTGTTGCGCTATGAGAAATCGCAGGTGCTTTCGAAGCAGGCGGCACTGCAGTTGTTGCTGCATTTGAAGGCGTCGCCCGAGGAGCGCTCAGCCCAAGCGAAGATCATCAGCGCCGCACTCACCGGCAGCCCCCGCGCCGCCGCGCGCTGGCTGCAGACCGAGACCGATTCTGGCTCTGCAGGCGCGAAGTTTGACAATTGGTCGAAGTTCATTGACGACGAGATCTCGACCCTGCGCAATTCGCCCAGCGACACCTCGAGCGAAATCATCATGGCGCTTGCGCGGCGTCAGGCAGATGCCTTAATGAAAGCCAATGATCGCGATCATGCTGTGCAAATGATGCGGAAAATGATTGCGATTGCCAAACCAGAGATCCAGCCGCTGGCGCAGATGACTGACTGGTTTATCAAACAACAAGCGCCGGAATTAGTCACAGAAGCCGCGAAGCGCTTTGAGACTGCATTTCACGGCAGCCCGGTGCTGATGTACTTCGTTGCGCAAGCCAGCGCCATGCAGGGAAACAAACTAGAGGCAGAACAGTTCGCGAAGGAGGCCTCGCAACTGATGCCGCAAGGCGATCGGGCTGCACGGCGGCGCATTGCAACGGTGCTCCGCGAGCGGGGGCTGTTTGACTGGAGCGAGCGCGAGTACCGGCATGTGATTGACTCCGCTCCCAACGAACCTGAATCGATCATCGCTCGATATTTTTGCGCCGAAATGCTGCACGACTTGGATCGCGATGGCGATGCGGCTGAAATACTACAGAAGGCGGTCGAGGCGTTTGGACGGAATCGGCAGCTCGAACAGCAAGTGCGAGAACTCGGCGTTACCGAAGGAAGCGCCTTACGGTGGATCAAATCGTGGATGCACTACTTCGCCGCCTGCGACGCTTTTAAAAAAGGTGATCGCGATAAAGAGTGGGAGAACCTTGACAAATCGATTCAACTCGATCCAAAAAATGAAGATGTGTTGATTGCCATGTACAAGGCGTCGAGCGAAAACCCCACGCGACGCAAAGTGGCCCTGGACCTGATACGTAAAGTTTCCGCGCAGCTGCTGAACGAAGTGACAACCGCGGCGGGCCAACCCATTGAAGCCACGGCGTGTAATCAATATGCCTGGCTCGTAGGCAATACCGAAGGCGACATTGATCAGGCCATTCAGCTGTCGCAGAAATCGGTTGATCTGGTGCTGCAGCGATCCGGCCTGGACGACGACAGCGATTTGGATGATTCGGGCGGCACTGCGGACCGAGACCTGGCCGGGCATTTAGACACTCTGGCCCATTGCTATGCGGGCAAACGCGATTACGCCAGCGCCGTGAAATACCAATCGCGAGCGATGGAACTAGAACCACACTCGATGGCCATTGTGCGTGCGCTCGAAGAATTCAAAACAAAGCTGGCTGACAACACCAAGAGCGAATCCCCATGAAGCACGTTCAAATCGGCGATCTGAAGATGGCGGTGGCCACCGGGGGCGAGCGTGGGCATCCGCTGTTGCTTGTCCATGGGTTTCCGCTCTCGCACAAGATGTGGCAGCCGCAATTCGATTTTTTTGTCGATCATTGCCGGGTAATCGTGCCCGATTTGCGAGGTTTCGGTGGCACCAACGTGACAAGCGGCGGCGTAACGATGGAACAAATGGCCGACGATCTGAACGGCTTGCTCGACGCTTTGGCGATCCAGGAAAAAGTGATCTTCTGCGGACTCTCGATGGGCGGCTACATCGGTTGGCAATTCTGGCGCAAATACCGCGAGCGCGTGGCAGCGATGATCATCTGCGATTCGCGTGCTGTTCCAGACAGCGCGGAAGCTGCCGAGGGACGCAGAAAACTGGCGGCGCTCACATTATCAGAGGGCCCCGGCGCGGTGGAAAACGTCATGCTGCCAAAGTTACTCGCCCCTGCGACATTCGAATTGCAACCGAAATTAGTCGATCGTGTGCGGGAAATGATCCGTTCGAATTCGGCCGATGGAATTGCCTCGGCATTGGAGGGCCTGGCGACGCGTGCCGATGCTCGATCGATTTTGCCGACGATCAATGTTCCGTCGCTCGTCATCGTCGGTGAGCACGATTCGATTTCGAACGTAGAAGAAATGCGCGGCATGGCCGACGCCATTCCTGATGCCGCATGGGTGGAAGTGCCCGGTGCCGGCCACCTCTCGAATTTGGAGAATCCGACGGTCGTGAATGAG
Organism: Pirellulales bacterium; assembly: GCA_963773875.1. Lineage (GTDB taxonomy): Bacteria > Planctomycetota > Planctomycetia > Pirellulales > JADZDJ01 > CAVTYH01. The sequence goes on along the minus strand of CAVZCV010000018.1, from coordinate 21,602 downwards.
GCGATCGCGGAGTTCATCACGCTCTGAGCCTTCCGCTTTCGGCTTAGCGTGACCGGTTTCGAATCACAGCGCCATGATAAAATCACGGCACTTGAAACAGCGATTGGCTTTTTACAATCGCGTAGTCGTCTGGAAATGTGTGGAACGCTTGTACGAGCAAGCAGCGGTTGCGCGTTTCCACGTTCACATAGCTCAAGGCGCCCAATGCCATCCGGCCGCTGGAATCGAAACGGTGCAACATGCCTTGGCGAATGCCTTCGGCGCTCAATTCTTGTTGATAGGTCCAAAAAACTTCGGGCTTCACGGGCTCAAGCTGAAAACTCATTTGATAGCGTACACCGCCGCGGCACTCCATTTGATCGGCTCGGTCGCCCTTCAGGCGGTAATGCAACAACCGCCGCTTCAGCGGCAGCTCGTGCTGAGCGCTGCAAGCCACTTCGGTGAGCGTTACACCGCCATATTTCCATGCGACCACATGGCCGGCGCTGGTGATTTGCACCACCGCTTCATAATCGCCGCGGCTCACGCGCCTTGTGGCGAAAATCTCGAACAATTCTGGATGAAGTGGTCGGCCATAGAGCTGAAACACCAACTCAGCGATTTTCGGACGTACGGAAAGCACGGCGTGACACCTTTCGCGAAATGCGGATCGAGTTTTGACTTGATAATGGAACGATCGGTCTGCGGCGTCATTTACTCGGTGTGCGCTCATTATAGGTTCAGTGCTGCAGTGACTCAAAGGGAGATTCTCTCGCACAAAATTTTGTGCGAAAGATCCTACTTGACAAAACTTCGAAGCGAATTCTCTTCGAGAATTTCCGTCAGCTAGCAGGCCCACGCGGCGTTTTCGAGAGGCTCGGAAATCGTCGCAGCGACGACGAGCGTGAAAAAGTTTTTTGAAAAAACTCGGCCGCTTGATTCTAAATCAGCCCCACGAGCATATCGTATGCCGCATGCGTTCCCGCGGCGATGCCAAATCCGCGATAGATGAACAGCGCGGCAAAGAATAGACCGGCAATCGCCCGAAACAAGAACGCGTACCATTGAAATGGCTCACCCAGTGCGCCCAGGTGATGCGCGCCGGCAAACATCAAACTGGTGATGAAAGCGCCACCGGCCAAAGACCAAAGCGGTGCACAACCGCACCAACGCAACAGCCACGCGACGGCCGGCAGCAGCATCAAACGGAACAGCAGTTCCTCGTAGATGCCCGCTCCCATGAATCCGACAAATCGCCGAAATATGCTTTCCAGTGCGCCGCCCAGCGACGCATGCAAAACGGCCGGCGGGGGTTGCCGGGTCACCAGCGACAACAAGTTCGCTTGAACCCGCGCAATCACTACCAGCGCCAAAGCCAACATCGCGCATTCGGCTAGCTTTGTATATAGTGTGCTGGGTGAAACGCGCCATGGATCGCGGGTCACATAGTGCCAGCCGGCAAGCATGGCCACCGTTGCGGCGGGCAGCAGAAAGTATTGGCTGAAGCCAAACAGATCGAGCAACTGCCGCAGCCAAACATCGGCGCCATTGCGCATCGATTGCGGCCCTAACCAGAGCACCCCGGTCTCGTAGATGACCAGCAGCGGCGCGACAAATGCCAGGCTGGCAAGTGGGCGGCGCGACTGTTGCCAGTAATCTCCGCGGAAGGCGGCTGGTGTCGGGCGGTTCTCTCGGCCCGCCGCCTGCATGGACCGTCGATCCAATCGCTCGCTTTTCAATCGCTTTTTCCAGCCTGGTCGATTAATCTTGCTTGCCGCTATAGCGCGCGTCAGCGCGCCCCTTGGCTATCCTTCGACTAAAGTTTTCGTGTTGCTTGAACACACGGCTCGGCAACGTTGTGTTGAGAATCTTCGTTGCGATTGCCCCAGGGGCAGCTCCGCGAGCGATGCCTGCTTGGAACCGTTATCGGAATTGGTCGATAGGATCGACCGGGTGGTGCGCGGAAATCCCCATTCCAACATCGGCGTCCGCCGCGCTATAATCGTCAGCACATTTATCATTCACGCCGATCTAACGCGCCATCCATGGGTAAAGCTCCTGCACCAGTCAGCAAGATTCGCATCTTGATTGCAGACGATAACGCTCCGAATGTCGAACTGCTCGAGGCATTTCTGACTGAAGTTGATTGTGAAATCGCCGTCGCTGTCGATGGACGCGATACGCTCGATAAAATCGCGGCATTCAAACCCGATCTGATCTTGCTCGACGTGATGATGCCCAAACTAAGCGGGTTCGAAGTTTGCCGAAAAATCAAGCAGGATCCCGCAACGAAGGACATCATGGTGCTGATGGTGACGGCGCTGAATGAGCTGGGCGATATTGAACGTGCCGTGGAATCCGGCACAGACGACTTCATCAGCAAGCCGGTCAACAAGTTGGAGCTTCTCAAACGCGTGGAGAACATGTGCAAGGTCTTAAAGCTGACTGATGAGCTTGAACGGCTTCGCCGGTACATTCAGAACATGGAAGATCAGGACGGCCCACCCGATAACCCGCGGCGCTAGTACCTTCCGTTTGGGCCGCAAGTTGAACTTGTATCACCGCGGATTGCAGACATGGAAACGTCGCTGCACCGGCAACTTAAGCAGCTCTACGCTGGACCTGCGGGGCGGACCGAAATTCGCCTTGGCACATTTCGTGTCGATGCGGTGACCCACGACGAGTGCGGCGAAGTTCTCGTCGAGATCCAGCACGGTCCACTATGGGCGATTCGCGACAAGGTTCGCCATTTGACCAAACGCCGGCGGGTACGAGTGGTAAAGCCCATTGTTGGCAGAAAGCGGCTCATTCGCTGCAATCGCCCGGGCGGCCAAGTAATCTGCGAGCGGAATAGCCCCCGTCAAGGCCGACTCTTGGAAGTATTTGATGAGCTGGTGTTTTTCACGCGCACATTCCCCCACCGAAATCTGTCGCTGGATATCGTGCTGGTCGACATCGAAGAATGGCGACTTCCGGCGAAGCCAAGCAAAAATAGCCGGCGGCGACGGTGGCGGCCGAAATTCAATATTGAAGATCAAAGGCTGATTCAGATCCGTGAAACCGTACGAATCATCCAGGCGGCAGATCTAAAACAGTTGGTAAATTGCGCTTTGCCAAGCCCGTTCCACACGGCATCGTTGGCGACGCAACTGGGTATCCAACGATGGACCGCCCAGCGAATCGCTTACGTCCTGCGCAAAGTTGGCGCGGCCACTACGGTTGGCAAGCAGCGCGGCGCGTGGCTGTACCAGTGGAACGAGCCAGTATCTTCGCGTCGTGCCGCTTGAAGAGATGCCCTCAGTAGCGATATCCGCATGTCACGCAGTCTCCGCGACTTCCGCTTCGAAGAAATGCTCGACGCCATCGGCTTTGGCGATTACCGTAATGCCTTTTTCGGTGACTGTGAATCCCCGTGCCCGGTCTTGTTCCGGGTCGTAACCAATCATCGTGCCAGGTGGAATGCGAACCGCCTTATCGATGATTGCGCCGCACGCGCGCATGGCGGCCAATATCGACGCCTTCGAAGAGGATTGATTCCTCAACTCGGGCGTAACTGTTTACCCGCACGTTTGGACCTAAAATTGATTTCCGCACCTGCCCGCCCGAGACAATCGATCCGGAGCAAACGACACTGTCGAGCGCCTCTCCCCGCCGAGCCTCCGGACCTTCTTCAGCAAACACAAATTTTGGCGGGGGAAAATTCGGTTGGTAGGTCCGAATTGGCCACTGCATGTCGTACATGTTAAGAAGTGGATCGACCGTGACCAAATCCATATTCGCTTCAAAGTAGGCATCCAATGTGCCTACGTCGCGCCAGTAAGCATCCTGTTTGCGGTTTTCATCGCGAAATGGAAATGCCAGGACGCGGTGCGTATCGATGATCGACGGAATAATATTGTGGCCAAAGTCATGCTGACTACCAGGCTGCGTGGCATCCAGGCACAGTTGCTCGAATAAAAACCGCGCATTGAATACATAGATGCCCATTGACGCCAGGCAGTGCCGCGGATCTCCGGGAATCGTTTTCGCGTTCGCTTTCTTTTCTTCAAAGCCGATGACCCGATTATCACCGTCGATTTGCATCACGCCAAAATGACGAGCCTCTTCAGCGGGAACTCGCAATGCGCCAATCGTGACATCGGCCTTCTGATCGAGATGAAACTCGAACATCGTGCGATAGTTCATTTTATAGATGTGATCGCCAGCCAGGATCACAACATAATCGGGTCGTTCTTTTTCAATGGTGTAAATGTTTTGATACACAGCATCGGCCGTGCCTTGATACCAATGTTCGTCGATCCGCTGTTGAGGAGGCACGACATCGACAAATTCACCCAATTCGCGGCTCATGAGCTGTTTCCAGCCCAGGCTCAAATGGCGATCCAAGCTCATTGCCTTGTACTGAGTAAGAACCAGCACTCGACGCAAACCGCTGTTGAGGCAGTTGGAAAGCGTAAAATCGATAATGCGGTACAGCCCACCGAAGGGAACCGCCGGCTTAGCACGATCGCGGGTCAATGGTTCCAGCCGGGTTCCTTTGCCTCCGGCGAGAATGACCGCCAGAACGTTGTGTCGCCGAACCTGCCCGTCGTGCCCGTACTGCATCATGGCCTCCGCATTTGTTGCCGTGTGGGCTTTTTATTTTAACGGGCATGTCGACTTCGCCACAGGGGCGGGCCGCGGCTTCAAAAATCAATATGCCTTCAGCACATTGTCGTACAGCTGTGCATAACGCGCGACCATTTCGCCCGCATTATGGAAGTTGGCGACTCGCTCTTTCGCGGCGACGCCGAATCGGCGGGCCAGGGACGGATCCTCGAGAATCGGCAATGTCCAGCGTGCGAAACCAGCTCGTTCTGCCGTCGAGACGAGGTATCCGGTTTCGCCGTTAAGAATTAATTCGCGATTTCCGCCGGAATCTGCCGCGACGACCGCAACGCCTGCTGCCATCGCTTCGAGGATCGCACTGGATTGCCCTTCAATCGCGCTGGGTTGCCACAACACATCCGTGTGTGCCAGAAAACGCCGCACATCGTCGCGCCGCCCAAGAAAATGAACCCGATCGTCCACTCGGTTCAGCCATCGATACCGCTCCAGAGCCAATCGATAGGGTCCATCGCCAATGACCAATAGGTGCGCGGGCACGCCGACGGCTTTCAATTGATCGGTCGCCCAGACGATTTCTTTCAACCGCTTTCGCGGCTGAATGGAACCAACATAGGCAATAAGTTTTGCCTCGGACGGCAATCCAACAGCGGCGAGAAATCTCTCGCGAGATTCACTCGATGGCGCATTTGTAACGTGACACGCACTGGGGATAACCGCGATTTTACTTTCAGGCAATCCCCGCGAGATATTGAATTGTTGAACGGCGCATGAATTCACAACAATGCGGTCGGTTCGCCTAGCGAGACGACGATCAATTGATGATTCCAAATCGGTTTTGAAGTTGTCGATTCTCCGCTCGGAGGCAATTAGGTGATTAACCCCGGCCGACACGGCTGCAATTCGACCAACTGTGTTGGCGTCGAATTCCCAAGTGTGAACAATGTCGGGCTGTAGTTTGCTGATCAATCGTCTCAATTTCCAGAACGCAAACGGGTCGACTTGCGATTGCGTTCGAATAATTGTTGGTCGAACGTCCGAAGTTGAAACGTCATGCGCGACTGGTCGCCTGCAGACAACAGCGAGATGCAACTCAAAACGATCTTTCGGCAATCCGGCGGCTAAGATTGCGATCTGACTTGCCGTTCCGCTGAGTGCAAGCGTTGAAGTGATGTGCAGAATTCGATGCATCGCGGCCGGCGGATTTCAGTGCGCTGGTGCCCCGATTTCATGTTCTTCGAGCGCCGCCAGATACGGCAAATTGCGATAAGCGTCTTGATAGTCCAGTCCATAACCGACCACGAACTCATTAGGAATCTCGAAGCCCACGTGGTCCGGCTCGCGCATCACCGCTTTCCGCCCGTGCTTTCGCAGCAACACGGCGCATCGCACACTGGCGGGCTCGTGCTTTTTAAGTTCATCGATGAGCGCCACCAGCGTTTTACCGGTGTCGAAAATGTCGTCGACCAACAGCACGTGCTGGTTCTTCACATCCGGAAGCAAATCGAAGTTGATTGTCAGCTGGCCTGGATCAATTGATGCGCCACGATAACTCGACGCCTGGACCAATCCTACGCGCAGCGGCATGTTTAAGCGGCGAATGAGATCGGCCAATAGCACGATACTTCCGGTGAGCACCCCGACAATTGTCAGCGGCTGTTCGTGATAGACAACGTCAATCTCTTTTGCCAGGCGATCGACGCCGGCATGAAGTTCATTGGGCGTGAGAAGCGTTTTCACAGGAACTTCCAGGCTGGCGACAATCGGTATCGGAAGGCCGACATTTTAGCGGCTCGAAAGGGCATACGATAGGCGTCCAAAACGCGATGGATTTAATCGGCCGCCGCCATCAAATCGACCTCAATGTTAAGCAGTCGCTGTTTCAGCATTTCTTTTGTGTGGCCAAGTTCGCGAAGTCCTTCCTCAGCGGCCGATGGAGGTTGCTGAGCCGCAAACAAATAAAATTTGATTTTCGGCTCAGTGCCCGAAGGGCGTACAGCCGCGCGATTGCCGACCATCTCCAAATCGAAGATCAATAGATCGGAGGGCGGTACGTTGCTGCGCATTGGTTCATGCTTGCCAGAATTCAGCATGTGGATGCTTTGTAGCAAATAGTCGCGCACTTTGAGGACAGGCAGGCCACCGAGAGTTCGCGGAGGGGAAATCCGCAGCCGCTCCATCATCGCGGCCATCTTCGTTACGCCATCGGCGCCCGGCAACGTGCGGCCGATCGTCTTTTCTAAATGACAACCGTACTGGAGAAATAGCAGATCGAGTTGCTGGTGCAAAGTACGGCCCGCAGATTTGCATTCAGCCGCAAGTTCGGCCAGCAGCATCGCCGCAACGGCGCCGTCTTTATCGCGTGCGTAAGTGCCAGCCAGGTATCCGTGCGCCTCTTCAAATCCAAACACAAATTTGTCCGGGCCGATTTCATCGATCAGGCTGCCAATCCACTTGAAACCTGTGAGCACATCGCCGTAGGCGCGGACACCAAACTGGTCCGCAACACGACAAATCATGTCGCTTGTGACTAACGTTTTGACGACATAATGTTCTGATGTGAGTTGACCTGATTCTTTGAGTCGGCGCAATAACAATTCACCCAGCAACACGCCGATTTGATTGCCTGTGAGTGTCTGCCACGGCGATTTTACTGGCTCGCCGTCCGATGCGTGGGAGTAAGCAAGCGGCGCCGCGCAGCCGATTCGATCGGCATCCGGATCGCTGGCGAGCACCAATTCGCTGCCGCTGGCGTGCGCATCTTCAATCAGTGCATCGAAAACCGCGACATTTTCCGGGTTCGCAATGTGGTTCGGAACATTAGGGAAATCGCCATCTGCAGCTGCGTGCTTTTCATAAACATTGACGTGCTCAAATCCATCGGCCTTCAACACCGGCAAAACCGAGGTGAGCCCGACTCCGTGGAGCGGGGAGTAGAGTATTCGCAATTCCCTCGGACCTATTTCTGACTGAGCCAGCACGGCATTCTGATAGCCGGTGTCCATGGCGTCTTGGCAAAATCTAATTCGCCCATGCACGACTTCTTCGGAGAAGTTGGCACGCTCGATTTCGGTCACTTGCGCCACACATTCAATCACGCGTGCATCATGCGGAGGACGCAGTTGGCCACCAGTCGACCAAAAGACCTTGATGGCGTTGTCAGTGGGTGGATTGTGGCTAGCACTGATCATAATGCCACAATCGCAATGTTGATCACGAACCGTGAAAGACAATTCTGGCGTGGGACGAAAGCCATCGAAAAAGAGCACATCGAACCCGGAGGCGACCATCACTTCCGCGCACAGCTCTGCAAAATGCCGGGAGTGGTGTCGTGTGTCGTACGAAACGGCACATAACAATTTGCGCGAACTTGCAACAGGAAGTTTGCGCACGTAATTGGCTAGCCCCTGAGTACTTTCGCCAATCGTGCGGTCATTAATGGCGTTGCTGCCGATCGGATACATCCGGCCGCGGCGTCCGGCCGTTCCGAATGGAGTGACGGTCCAGAAAACATCGTCGAGTTCGGCCCATCGCCCGGCTGTAATGTGCTCGACTAACGATGGCAAAAAACTTGAATATTGCGGCTCAGAGAGCCAGCGGCGAATATTCGCTTTGGCACTGACGGAGAGACGACCTGCGGCCTGCGCATGGTCAATTGCAAATAGCAAATCATCGCTTGTACTTGGCATGCAGCCATTTTAACGACTACGGAAAGTGGCCGACAGCACGTTCCGCTGCAACGCCAGGTCCCACTGCGATGAGTTTGGAGCAACCTTATTTGCCGCAGTAATCAATCGCACGGGCAATTTCGCTCTTTAGATCGGCGCGATCGACAATGCGGTCGATGAATCCGTGCTCGAGCAAAAACTCGCTCGTTTGGAAGCCCTTTGGTAAAGCAATGCGGATGGTGGCTTTGATGGTTCTAGGGCCGGCAAAACCAATCAGTGCTTTCGGTTCGGCAAACACCAGATCGCCCAAAGAGGCAAAACTTGCGGCGACACCGCCCATCGTAGGATTCGTGAGCACGGAAATGAATAATCCGCCGGCTTCGTGGTATCGCGCCAGCGCCGCCGACACCTTGGCCATTTGCATTAGCGAAAGAATTCCCTCATGCATTCTGGCGCCGCCACCGGAACCGCTGATGATGATGAGCGGCAGGTTCATTTCGGTAGCGCGCTCCACAAGGCGTGCGAGTTTTTCGCCCACCACTGAGCCCATACTGCCCATGATGAATGCCGAATCGGTCACACCAAATGCAACGCGCCGCGCGCGAATCATGCCCGTGCCAACCAGTGCCGCATCCGTGAGTCCCGTGCGAGCCTGCTCCGCTTTCAATCGCTGGGCGTAAGGTTTTTTATCGGCGAACCCTAATGGATCAGTCGGCAAAAGTTCGCTGAACCATTCTTCGAACGTGCCGTCGTCGAGCACCTGTTTCACGCGCAAAGCGGCGGGCACATACAGGTGATAACCGCAATCTGGACAAACGTTTTGACGACGCTCGGCTTCCTTTTTATAAATCGTGCCTTGGCAGCCAGGGCACTGCAGCCATAGTCCTTCGGGGACCCCGCGCTTGGGTCGGCGGGACACCGGCTGCTGTCCGCTTTTCGATTCTAAATCGCCAATGGCCACGGTAGGTCCCTTAACCGCAGAGCCGTACTTGCTCCTCAAGACGTACGCCGCCGATACTAACCGAGCTTATGCATCGTCCCCAAATCAACGTTGTCGGCGCAGCCCTGATGCTATCGAATTAGAGCCGATAAATCCAGCCGAAGTCACACCCCAACCGTGAGCCTTTAATGCCGCTCCACCACCGAACCGCGGTAAATGTACACCGATTGCGAATCGGTCGTGGCGGTCGTCATTTTCGCCCGATCGACGGCAGCCGCCGCAAAGTCGGGTTCTAATCGCAGCACTTCGAAACGGCAGCCACTGGAGGCGCGCCACAAATCGCCAAGCTGCGTCCCATCGATGCGGTGTCTAATCGCTGCGGCGAGCGGCTCCGGCGCCACGAGAGCGATAGTGCCCGCCTTGTGTTTGCGAACTAGCTTTTCCAGCGTATCGTCCACGCGCTCAATCACCGCCGAAAGCATTTCGCCGTGTGGTGGTTGCACGAGGTCCGGATGCTCTTGCCACTGCTTGTACACTTTGGGCTGCTTGTGTCTGACTTCCTCGACGAGCATTCCCTGCCAGAGACCCAGATTGATATTGGAGAGTTTCTCCAAGCACTTAACCTTTAAATTTAGCGCTCCTGCAATCGTGGCTGCGGTTTCCTCGGCGGGATTCCCAGCGCAGCTATACAGAACAGATGGCAGATAAACGCGCAGATCTTCCGCTGTCTTAGATGCCTGTTGTCGCCCCGCGTCGCTCAGCGGAATATCGAGAGTACCTTGAATTCGGCCTTGATCATCAAAATCGGTACTGCCCGGTCGGACCAGCAAAAGTTGAATCATAAAAGGATGAGTCGGAAATTATCTGCGGCGAGCTCCTCGCCAGCAGGCCCCTTGCAAACTTGCACATTGAGCCGCGCACCAAGGTCTCGCAGCATGCGAGGCAGCCCGGCCATTTTCACTCCAGGTGAAAGTTTCTGAGTCGCTGCGCATCTCTGCGAGAGCAAGATTCACGAATGTGACGTCACAAGAACCGGAGTGCGACACCGCTTTGCGTACAGCCCAACGTGGGGAGCCGCATCAATCGGATGGTTTAAAAGATCGTTTTTGGCACTCCGCCAGTAGTTCCGCATGCCTCGACCGCACGCCAATTTTTGGCGGCTCATCACGGTCGGGAAGTATTCTCGATTGTACTTAAGTTTCTGGCCACAGAATATGTGAGATTATATTTGGAGCGTAAATCATTACGCAGCAAGCGGATGCAGCAGTTAATTCCTGGCCGTCAAGCAGCCGAATCCCCCTCGATTGGTGCGCTCCCACGGCTTACTGGCGCTGCAGGTCCTCACTACGAGGCAAATCTTCCAAGCTTCGCAGATGAAAGAGTTTCAGGAAGCGCGCAGTCGTAAAGTATTTTGATTTGGCCCCTTTGCCTTCCCCGCGCTGCAAACGCAAAAGCTGTCGGCGGACAAGGCTTCTTAGTAAGTGACCGCTTGGGGCGCCACGCATTTGAGCGACCTCATCGGCCGACAATGGTTCATGGTACGCCACGAGCGATAGCACCTCGATGGCCGCCGGCGACAATCGGGCGGAGCGAACTCGTCCGTGAAATCGACCGCGGACGGAATTCATTCCGCTGCGCAGGACCATCCGGTAACCCGAGCCTTCAGAAGCGATTTCGTAAGGACAGCCGTTGGCCTCGTATTGCGCATTCAATTCTGCAATTGTCGTATCGATCTCGGCGGAGTCGATGCTGCGCAAATGAACGGCGAGTTGCGCCGCCTCAATCGGCATGTTGTCAGGCCGACCGACGAAGAGGGCGGCTTCGACAATCGATCGCGTCGACATCTCCGCAGTTAAATCGGACTTTATTGATGTGGGAGAATCCGGCAATTCTTGTCGATCGTCGCCGGGCGAAGCAGCCACTTGTGAGCGTGGCGGTGCATGACGATTTAGCAGTGTTGAGAACGCCTGGCTGAGCTCATCGAGCGTCATCCCGGCATCTTGGGTGTCGGCGGGGTCTTTAGATTCACGTGCCATCGGAGCGCACTATAGCGCGACACGTTCTCGGGATGCAAGCGTATTCGTCGATTTTCGCTCAATCCGCCCTGCAATTCCGTTTGAGCGTACCAGCAATTGTTACGTTGGAATCGGCAGAAAAAGTTCCGATCGCCGCGCCCGGCGCCAGGAAGCCGCCGGCGCTGACCGTGACATCGCCAACCAAATTTCCGCTGCCAGTAAGGTTTTGACCGCATGGCACTCTGAAATCACGGGCCGCCGTAATTCCGGCGACATTTAGCCTGCCGCCGCTGGCGAAGAGGACGGTGGGCGAGCCAGCGATGTTATTAAACTACTGACGGCCAAAATTCCCACGCTGTTCCCAGGCGCTAATGTTCCTCCAGATAATGTCACGAGTCCACCACGCCCGTCCGGCAGGAGTCCCTGCGCCAAGTAATGGCGACAGTCCCAAGGTGGGTCGTCAGGCATCTCCAGCATAGATTGTCCTTCCACCATCTACCGGCAGGCAAACACCAGTGGTGAAATCGTTGTCGACGAAATGTAGCACTGCAAGGGTAATATTTTCCGCGCTACCTTCGTGCTTAACGAGTGTGGCATCGATTGCGTGTTGTCGTTCAGCGGCCGGTAAATCCGGTGGCAGCATCACGGGGCCGGGCAATATGCAATTCACGCGCACCTTCGGATTTCGAGTCCCCAGTTCCACCGCCAATGAGCGAGTAATTGCCGTCACTGCTCCCTTCGATGGAAAATACGCAGCGTAATTCAAATATGGCCGCGCCTCCGCCCAATCGCCGATGTTGATGATCACTCCGCCGTCCGGCTGATTCACCATCACAAGTCCCGCTTGCTGAGAACAGAGAAATGTTCCCAGTGCGTTAGTGTTGAAGTGCAATCGCACGTCGGCCGCAGTGACATCCTCCAATGGCTTGCGAATCCAGACGGCGGCGCCGTTGACCAGTACATCAATCCGTCCGAACCGCTGCACGATTTTTTCGATCATCGCTCGAACCGATTGCTCATCGGTTACATCCGCGTGAATTGCCTCTCCATCCAGGCCGCGCTGCCGCAGGCGCTCTACAATCTCGAACGCCTCGACCGCTGAAGTCCGATATTGAAGTGCCAAAAGGTAACCCCGCGCCGCGAGCGCTTGCGCCACGTGCCATCCAATGCGACGCTTGCCAACGCCGGTGACAATTGCGACAGGTGAGGATGCCATCTAAAATTCCGGAGATTCCCTGCAGGCTTCTATTGCCGAGGTTAATTCGATGGATGAGAGGCTGCAGAATGTCGTGACTTTTCGCCATTCGATTCCACGAGCAAACTGGAACGGCGGCTGTCGCCGTTGGAAACACCGGTCATTGCCGGAAGTCGGACAGTAACCGTCGTCCCGCGCTGGCGATGACTGGAAATTGAAATTGTTCCGCCGTGCGCCTCGACAATCGATTTGCAAATTGCCAGCCCGAGGCCACTGCCTCCTGTGCTGCGCGAGCGAGCTTTGTCGATGCGATAAAACCGCTCAAAAACATGCGGTAAGTCGTTGGCCGAGATGCCAACTCCCGTATCGGCCACTGTAATTATGGCTTCATGACCAACGCATGCGGCACTCAATTCAACTCCGCCACTGTCCACGTTGTAAAAAATTGCGTTGCTCACCAAATTCGTTAAGAGTTGCGAAAGCCGGTCTGGATCGCCTTTCACCTGGGTTTGCTCGCTGGAAACAGTCAGCCGAATGTTCCGCTCCGCGGCGATACGCTCGAGCATCGCGGCGCAATCGTCCAGCAGTTGCTTCACATCAATCGGCACCGATCGTAGCTGCAGCTTGCCTGCATCGGCCCGGGCGAGCACGAGCAGATCGTCTACGAGCAGCTTCATCCGCCGGGCGGCACGAAAGCAGGTTTCAATCGTTTCTTGGTAATCTTCGGCGGTTCGCACTCTATTCAATGCAACTTCCGAATGCGTGAGAATAACAGATAGCGGAGTACGCAATTCATGCGATGCATCGGCAGTGAACCGCATTTGGTCATCAATGCCGGCTTGCAGTCGATCAAACATTGCATTGAGCACACTTCCTAGTTCCGCCAGCTCGCTATCGATATCTTCGACATCAATCCGCTGTCCCAGATTCTTCGCTGAAATTGAGGCCGCGGTCTGGCTCATTTTCGCAATCGGCTTCACTGCCCGGCCGGAAAGCCACCAACCACCAACAAGTCCCGTCGCAAACACTCCTAGTCCCGAAATCACAAGGACCCAAAACAATTTGCCCATCTCGGCAATTTCTCGACCGATTGAACGGCCTACCAAAATCCGAGTTTGTTCGGGTCCCCCAACAATTACTTCGCGGTAATGCCCACGCTGCTGCGCACGATAATCTTGATTTGGTTTTGGCGGCAATCGTACCGGAACCGGCAACTCGGTTGGAATCGCTTCCTCTTTCAACACTTCGCCATTGCCGGCCCAGATTTTTAAATACGGTCCCTGACCGTGCTCGGTGAACCGCTCTACGAACGACATCGGCAGAGTGAGCATTCGGCGAATTTGTTCCGGCGGCATCGGTCGACCATTTTGTGGTTGTCCCCGCGGTGGCCCCCCGGGCGGACCTTGGTCGGGTCCGCGATTGGGGTCGGGATTGACCTCGGGCGGGCCATTTGGATTCGGCCCATCGGGACCTGGTCGTCCACGCCCTTCAGGGCCGCGCTGAAATTCGGGCGGAGGCGGTCCACGACGTTCATCATCGCGGGGCGGCGGGCGATCATCATTCGGTTGCTGATATTCCGGCGGAGGACGGTCTCCACTGCGTTGATCCTGAGGCGGCGGCGGACCGTCGCGCGGCGGATTTCGCGGCGGCGGATTGTCTGCGAGTATGCGACCGTCAAGCGGTGGCCGGCCAACGTCGTCTGGTCCGCGGCGAAATCCATTTTGCAATACCGGCCGGGGCATAGCACGCATCGCGCCATCGAAAGTGCGGGCGGTGGCAAGCAAATCGGCATCGATTTCGTCAAATCGAGCCTTGTTGATCTGAAAATAAAGAACGGTGCCGAAACCGGCCACAGCCAGCAGCAGGATCAGTGCATGCCAGGCTTGAAGTCGCCAACGAAGAGATTTGAAAGCATGCATTGCGAACCACTTTGTCAAACCGCTTGTGGCTTATCTGCGAACGCAAACGGAATCGATTCCATTAAAAATCGCTAACCAATCAAATATCCCTGCCCGCGGCGGGTGATAATAAACTCCTTACCCAATTTTTTTCTAATATTCGATACATGCACGTCGGTTAAGTTCGAGAGCGTGTCGTCGTTTTCGTCGAACAAGTGATCGTATATCATCGAACGCGTGACCAACTCGCCACGATGCAGGGCTAGTAATTCGACCAGTGCATACTCACTCGCTGTGAGTGCGACGGGCTGACCATCTTTGGCAACCGTGCATGCAGCCGTGTCGATGACCACGCCATCGACTTCGATCTTCGGCGAGGCCTTTCCCGCCGACCGGCGAATCAGCGCTCGCAATCGGGCCAATAGTTCCCGAACGGCGAATGGCTTAAGCAAATAATCATCGGCGCCCGAATCTAATCCTCGCACACGATCGGCCACTGCATCGCGAGCCGTTAGGATTAGCACGGGTGTCGGTTTCGATTTTCGCACTTCGCTCAGCACCTCCCAGCCATCTTTGCCGGGAAGCATTAAATCAAGCACAATCGCGTCGTAGTCCCAGCTAGTGGCTTTGAACAATCCATCGTCGCCGTCGTTTGCTGGATCGACGGCATACCCCTCTTCCCGCAAAGAGCGCACGATGGCGCGCTGCAGGTCAGGCTCATCTTCAACTACCAGTACTCGCACACTTGCCTCGAGGTGAGATCTGCAGACCAGCTGAAATCAAAAAATTGCCGCGAGGGAATTAGGTAGCGGCGACTTTATCGCCAATCGGTCAGCTGCTGCCTGATTCGCCTCGTGGCAATATTGTTGATAAATCGTTATTGCAGTATACCTCGTCCAAAGTAGCAAGGGGAATCTACCGATCACATCTTGCGACTCGACAACAACGCTTGATCGACGACCGTCGGGTCCAGCGGCGCTTTACGGTTAACCGCGCCGCTGCGAGCCATCGGATTCATGCCGCGGGGATCGATTGGATTCCCAGGCATTGGCATTGACGGACTGTTTGTCGGCGGCGTTGGCGCGTTCTGCTGACCGCCATTTTTACCACCGGGCGTGTTACACGGCGGTGGATCGGTGGTCGGCGGCGGCATAATGGAACCGGCAAGCGGGATATCCGCCACCAGGAACTTATCGCCCCGAGTAATCGACAATATGCGCGTCGTAATTGGCGTCGCACTCATGCCGCTTGGCAGGCAGGCAACTTGATACTTGCCCGTACGCAAACCGTCGAGCACGCCGAAATTGTAGATGCCTTGTCTGTCAGTCGTCGTGGTCACGATCACTTCGCCACTCGTTGCATCAATCAACTGCACCGTCTGACCGCCCATTCCACGCTCTCCGCGGCTAAGTCGACCGTCTCGATTGGCATCCACGTATAAATTGCCGGCAATCGCAGCCCGGAAGAAGAACGTATTGTCTTGCAAGTTCTTCACCGTGGTGTTGCGCTGGATGACATCGGCCAGCGTGGTGCTGTCGATCTGCCGCAACAGTTTTCCGGAGAACACGTTCTGGTAGAAGAATCGATCGCCATCACGCAGCCGCTCGAACTGATTCGCAATAATCGTTCGGAGCGTATTGCCAACGCTTGCACCGGCCACATGATCTTCCGCCAACGCGCCGACCCAGAGATCAATATTATCCACGCTACCAAAAAGCTGCTTGAGCTTCGCTTGCAGATCCGGATTTGCGGTGATGTCGGCAAATGACTTCACTTTTGGCAAACCGTAAGCAGCACGAACCGTGTTGTAATCGGCCAGCCCGTGATCGCGGCCGCGCTGAATGTTAAGGCTTGCCAAGTCCAGTCCGCCGGAGCCCGGAGGGCCAAACAGGAAATTGCGAACGCTCTCCACAACCTTTGTGTCGATTTCCGACGCAGGATCCGATGACAAATACTTGAGCAACGGATCGATGCCCAACTGCTCGATCACCGGCGGATTGAAAAACGCCCCCGCCAGCGGAATCGCGTCCGCTACTTCCAGTCCCTGGTTATTCAGGAACTCAACATCA
Source organism: Pirellulales bacterium (assembly GCA_963773875.1). Classification (GTDB taxonomy): domain Bacteria; phylum Planctomycetota; class Planctomycetia; order Pirellulales; family JADZDJ01; genus CAVTYH01. The sequence continues at coordinate 5,233 of CAVZCV010000018.1, read as the reverse complement.
TCCCCGAGCATACTGTGACCAAAGCGGAATGCAGCGGTCGAAAACTCATTGGCCAATTGCGGATCGACACTCGAATCGTAGCCTTGATACGGCGTAATCGCGCCGCGACCTAGGACCGCTGGCAGCCAGCTGTTGTAGGTAATGGACTGAATTTCCGCGATCACAATTGCCCTCGCCCGCTGATAAATCTGCTCATCGCTCAACGAAGCATCGGCCGCATGGATCTTATCGGCCCAGTAGTTGTGCTCTCGCACAAACAGGGTTTGCAGCGCGGTCAGTTCCACGTTCTCATTGGCCCGCACATCGCCGGCGGCAAACAACTGGCTATCGGGTACAAGATGCGCGTCGTTGGCCATCGACAACGTGCCGCCTGGCAGCGTCGCCGCGTCGTTCAGCGGCAGCAAATTGCCGGCACTGGTCTTTAGTCTTCCGCCGCTGAAAGTTCGCAGGGCCGCCGCTGTGGCGGTGTTGGAACCGTACACCATCGAGCCATCGATCCAGGCCGTAATCACGTTGATTTGCTGCCGCGGATCCGTTACGCCGGTCAGGGCGTCGTAAATAGAGCGATTCAGCGGGATCGTTTGCGTGCCGGTGCTTTTCGGATCGAACGACGGATCGCCGGTCGGCACTTTCACGTTGAACGCCTCACTGCCGCTGGGCGTGAGGCCGATATCGTGATCGATGAACTGTCCCCATGCGTAAACCATGGCCGACATCAACCCGTCATTGATGATGTCCGCATTGCCCTGATCGACAATCGTATTGCTGATCTCCCTGGCGCTGGGCCGCGATGCGCCGGCCGGCGTTGAAACCCCATCGCCATAGGCGGCCGCCGCAATCCGTAGCAAATCGCTGCCGGCGCTTCCCCAATCGGGATGCGCCACATTGTTGCCCGACCCATCGATCGAGTACTGCGAAATCATCGAACTCAGCGACGCCAACACCGCACTCATCGGATCGGCGGAAAAAACCACGCGTGTTTCCAATTGCTCGAACAGCGCTTTGCGCGCGCAACCGTTGTGCCTCTTCATGGGAGAGCTCCCTCGTTTGAAAAGATGAGATGAGAAGACGGATGACCGACCGCACTTTGTCATTCCATCCCGACATACTCTCCGCGCGCATTCGAACAGCGTTGCGGCGCGGTGATTGTTGTCAGTTCAGAATGGAAAGCGGAGAACGAACCTTCCGACTTTCCCGCGGGTCACTTCGGAGCCGTGTTCCGAACGGCGCCGAAGTAGAAATCCAATTGCAGGGTTAAGAGCACCTTGCTGCTCAGTTTTTTGTATGGCTGGTATGACCCTGTGCACCTCCTGTCTATGGCTGCTCGAAAAAACTTGCGATTACAACGATCCCTCCGAACAACGTCCGTTTGGCCGGCGAGCGGAGCGGGTTGATTGTTTCCCGCTCTGCGCCGGCTGAATATCTAATCTGATTTACTCAGCAATCGCCTCCGGCGCGCTCGTCACACTGGGCGCCGCGCCATTGTTCGCTTCGCCCACGCCAACCGGCGCTGCATCAGCAGCCGCATCCGCAGCTACGTTGGCAGTTGGTTCATCTTCATTCACACGGCGATCGTCTGGCGGGCCGCGGCGACCATCGGGCGGCGGTGGTCCGCGTCGATCGTCATCGCCTGGCGGAGGGCGACGAATCGCATCGCGCGGCGGACCGCGTCGATCACCTTCCGGTCCGCCAAACCGCGGGCCGCGCTCGCCGTCTGGTCCACCGAAGCGTGGTCCGCGCCCATCGGCCGGCCCCGGCCCACGACGAAATCCATCCGGTCCAGGCCCACGCCCTTCCGGTCCACGCCCGTCCGGTCCATCGAAACGATCAGGCCCAGCAGCCCGGTTGGCCAATGGGCGACCCAGCGGTCCGCGATCATCCGGTTCACGTCTGTCCGGTCCGCGAGCATCCGGACCACGGCCTTCTGGCCCACGCCCATCTGCACCACGTCCTTCCGGTCCACGCGCCTCAGGCCCTCGGCGACCATCGGGCCCTTCGGGGCCGCGCCGAAAGTCTGGACGATCCATCGGTCGATTGCCATCCGGCCCCTCAGGCCCTCGGCGCATGGCGTCTTCAAGCTGAGTGACTTGCTCGGCGGTCAAAATCGTTTTCAACTTCGTGCGCACCTCGTGCTGCAAATCGGCCAGCTGCTTCTTTTGATCGTCGCTCAGTTTCAACTGACCTCGAGCGAACGGCGGAAGCAACATGCCGATCTCCGGTCGCGGTCGACCGTCTGGCCCCTGGCCATCGCGTTCACCATCCGGCGGACCACGAAATCCATCACGCCCACGCTCACCATCGGCGGCACGCTCGCGCGGCGGCGGGCCATCTCGACCATCTCGCGGTCCACCATCCCGGCCACGCGCACCATCTTCGCGCCCACGTGGCCCGTCACCGCGATCGCGGGGGCCATCGTCGCGCGGTCCACGATCTTCAAGACGCGCATTGTCGCGCGGCCCACGCCGATCATCCGGCGGCGGACGTCGCGCACCTGGCGGCGGACCGTCGTCGCGTGCCGCCACTTGTTCATCGCCTGGAGGCGTTTCCGCCCAGGCTTTCAGCCCCGCTGCCGCAGCCAAGGCGACGCACGCCGCCAGGCCGCACACGCTCCACTTTCGCATGCTCATCTGACTGCTCCTTCGTTTAGTTCCCGCCGCCCGCTGGCCGGAATTCCCGGCGGCGCTTAGCGACGGCAAAACAACTTCGCTGGTCCACAATTCCAGCCTCGTTGCCACACCACACGCGAAATATACGAAGGACAACCTTAAGCCGCCGTTAAGAAACAAGCTGTGAAGAAAGAAGCTGCGAAAATGCAAGGCCGCATTTGTTTTTTCACATCTTTCTCTTGCCTGAGCGTTTTCCCCGAGCGATTTGAACGTCGACCGGCAGCGAAATCGGGCTGAAATCCCGCTGGAAATGCCTGCTGAGAGTGCGAGTTCATTATTTCGATCGTCGATTTTCACTTTTTGCGGAAAATCTCGGGGAAAACGCGAGCCCCGAAAACCGTGATGAAAAACTGAGCACATCCGTTCACTGTAACCTCCGAGAAAAACCGGTCTCTTACCTACCGACCTCCCGAAAATCGTGTATCGGAGTGAAATAACTCGAGCGCGCTTTTCAACCTGTGCAGCCGCTTTTGCGAATGTGGCATGGAGTTTTTTCATTGTTATTTCACTGCCTCAATTTGTGGCACGTAATGGATCGAACATTCGCGATCAATTTGTGTCGGGTTATTTCGCATCGTTGAGTCAGGAGTCAGGAGTCAGGAGTCAGGAGTCAGGCGTAAGGCGTGCGCAGCCTGAGCGAGTCAGCCGGTCGCTGGCCGCGTTGCCTACCGCGTACGATTTACCGCCTCCGTCAACTTCCCAATGACATCAGGCTCGATATAATGGGAACGGGAGATTACTAGATACAGCAGCTATATTAGTGTACATATGATGCTAAGTCAAGAGCCTTTTTTTGGGCCAGGCAACAAATATTTTTAACCACGGAGAGACATGGAGAAGATGCAGAGAGTGCGGAATATGGAGTGCGGAGTGCGGAATTCTTAAACCGAGGTGCGCCCGTCAGGAAGCTGTGTATGTGCGAACGGCGCTGTCGATTGCAGATCACTGACTGCAAAATACTGATTGCAAAATGTCGGGGTGAATGTCCGAGCTGCGAACGACAACTGCGGCCGGGCTTGCCCAGCGCTAGTCCACTCGCTGCCAACCACCTAGCGCGATTTTTGAGTGTCGAACGCAGAGTCCGATGGAACGAAGTGACGATACGCCATCGGCATCATTCGCGGCAGGGCGCCGCCGGGCTTTTTTCAATTCGGCGAATTATTCGCTCACTTTTCACCACCACTTCGCGCCGTTCGGTTAAAAAGCGAATTCGAAAAACCGCCGTCTTTTTGGATGAATTCCGTTCGATCAGCCGTTACACTGATCGGGCCGTGAATGCGTTTTTTGGAGCGGTTTGCAAGTCGCACGCGCCACGCATTCCGGGGCAATTCTCAACCGCAGCGGAGGGCCATATGAAATCGGTAACGATCGGAGTCTGCGCGAAGTCAATTCGGCGAATACTTACTGTAACGATGCTCGCGTATCTGTACCTGGCACAACAAACGCAAGCCGCCCAAAAAGGTGCGCTCGTCAAAACATTCGCGTTCGGTGCGGCGCAGTTCGAGCTTGATCCGACTCACCATCGACTCTATGCCACGGTTCCCAGCACCAACAGCGTTGCAATTATCGACACGCAAAGCCTGACACTGCTCAATACCGTTTTTGTTGGATCCAACCCGTTTGGACTTGGTTTATCGGACGACGGCGCTCGATTGTATGTCGGCAATCGCGGGTCAACGGTCAATTCCATCGCAGTGCTTGATACAGGCACAATGATTATCGTGAACAACTTTGGCCTGCCAGTCACGCCCGTCGATATCGCGGTCGGCAAGGACAATATTGTCTACGCATCGCCCAGCGGTGCCGCAACGTCACACGGTATCATGGTCACCAACGGCTTGACCGGCCAATCTTACAACGAGATTGCACCGCGTCATACTTATACGGGTGGATTGCTCGAAATCTCTCCGGATCGGCTGAGCCTTTTCGAGCAGGAGCTCGGTTCTTCACCGTCGGATGTCTTTAAGTTCAACCTGACTGGAACGGCTGGCTCCTTGGCATTCAACATGGAAACCGGTTCCAACGGAGAAGATCTGGCTGTCAGTCATAACGGGCAGTTCTTTGCAGCGCCCAACGGAGCGCCCTACAACATCAAACTATTCCGCACGTCGGATGGCGCTGTTTTGGGCACGCTCAACGTTGGCCCTTATCCGCAAGAAGTCGCTTTCAGCCCGGACGATCTTTACGCTTATGCAGATCACACGTCAGGCATCATCGACGTTTACCGAACTGATACTTTTCTCTCCGCAGGGCCGATCTCTATTTCCGGCGAAAGCAGTGAATTAATAGTCGACGAAACTGGCGCGTACCTGTTCACCACAGTCGGCAGTGAAACGCGCGTATATGCAACTGGGGTCCCTGAACCGCCATCGTGGATCCTCGGATCGTTGTCGATGATGACGCTGGTCGTTGCTTTCCGATTTAAGAGGCTGGCGGAATTTTAAACGGGAGGATTAAACGGAAACGTAAACTAAAGAAACGGGAGGTCTAATTGTTGAAACGCGTAAACGATTCAACTAAATGGGACGAGTCTAATTATTGGGAAAAGAAAAGGTGTCAGGAATGAA
>CAVZCV010000017.1:0-87911 GCA_963773875.1 Pirellulales bacterium | reverse complement strand
ACGAACCTGCGGCATCTGAAACAAACCTTGCGCCGGACGTGCTGCGCTCGAAGTCGGTCGCCGGCGTTCAAAAAGAAATCCGGATGATTGCCATCGCGTACAATCTGGTGCGGCTGGTGATGCTGGCAGCAGCCACGCGCCAACGAGTGCCGGTCGAGCGAATCAGCTTCATCGACGCCTTGCGGTGGTTGATACGAGCCGGCACCGGACCAGCTCTGGATCAACTCATCGTCTGGCCCCAAAGACCAGGACGCACAGAGCCCCGCGTTTCGAAACGACGACCCAAGTCATACGCCCTCATGCAACGCCCACGCGCCGAACTCCGTCAAGCCCTGATCCCACAACGACTAACTACTTAACTTCGTGCCATTCGTTCCTGGCACCTTTTCATCCCCCACCCCCTTTTCATCCCCCACCCCCTTTCATCCCCCACCCCTTTTCATCCCCCGGGTAGTGGCGCACTAGAATGTGCTCGGCGGGTAGTGATGCACTTTGAAATAGTTTCTGGCCAGGGTCATTTTCTCTTTTTCAAATAAAGCCCCACCAGAACAATTGCCGCTATCGTTATCCCCAAAATCAGATAATGGAAAGGACCAAGATTCACCGTTCACCCCATTGTTCGATGGTGCAAATATTCGAATCGCCAGAGCAAATCGCGGATGCTGAAACGGGGATGCATGCTAGTCTTTCCTGACTTTCTGATCGGGAGCCGCGATGTTGGCAGGCTTGGCGTTCTTCATCCACATTTCAGCCTCCGCCAGATAATATTCGGATGCGTGAAACTTCTCAGCCTCTCCGCCAACCGCGCCCATATTAAACTTCGCTGCGGTCTCTCGATTGAGCGCCTTCATGCGCTCGAGATGCGCCATGTAAACTTTCCGTTGTTCACCCGGTGCGGCGGCGAGCTTTAATTCGGCCTCCATCCAACGCCGGGACCAAATGTAAAGCTGGTCGATCCCCTGGATCGTGCCGGCCTGATACGCAGCCTCCGTCGCAGAATATGCTTGCTTCGCCGCGTCTGCCATTCGAGTTTCCGGTGTGGTGTCTGCTGCGCCTAACTGGCCAATGGATATGTCGCAGCACGCCACAACTGCCACTGCACACAGAATGAATTTCAGCATTGGGATCATCTCCACTTTAAGAGGGTAAGTTCCCCACGCGGCGGACTGGGTTAGTTACTCACCCAGGTGAACACAAACAGGATAGTAATTACGGCGCCAATTGAAGTGATCACAATTCGCCATTTTCGCATTTCGGCATTGTAGCCGATCAGTGTGTCTCGCAGAGGTTTGCATTAATAAACCAATCGCCCACGCAATGAAAAGTCTGACCGGAATAATATGCTCTGATTCGAAACGTGTAGTGGGATGACCCAAAGAATTCATTGTCCGGATCGTTCGCTTTGCTCACGGGATACCGTACTTCGAGCTGATTTGCGATCTCCTGAACGCCCACCACATCGACGACGGCCAAGTGGGCCAATTGCTTGAGAAAGTAACTGCCCACGACCCCGTGGAGCATCAATACTCCCTCGTCGAACTCACACCTAATTTTCCGTAATTGCGGATACGACGAATGCCGTAGGCACCCACTAGCATTTTCCAAGATGACGCGGCAAGCCATTGCGTACAAAACGTCGCAGGCGGTCGGAGGATTCGTCTCATCGGCCAAGAACTGTTCTGACATAGCTCGGGGGTTGAAACTGCCAGTTGGTCGTTAAAGCAAACTTTTAAAACCCAGAGCGGTGTGGACGCGGGCAAGCAACAAGGGATGCGGCGATCGAAGCTGCCGGATGCTAAAGATTGCCTCGCCGAACCGCCTATCAACTCGTCGTTCCTTCAGTTAGCTGCCAACTGTTTCTCCGCAAAGCCGGGAGACCGTGGTCAGCAATAAGTCCACATCAAACGGCTTATAGCAAACGGCGCTGGCGCCGCTGGCCAACGCCGTTTGCACGAGCTGTTCCGTCTCGCTTCGATGTCCGGTAATCAGCACGCTGCGTGCCTGCGGATTAGCCTGCGGCAAACAGGCCAGCACCTCGGTTCCATCGCTTGTCGGCAGCATCATGTCAACCAGCACGACGTGATAGGTCCGCTCGCGCAGCTTGTTGACCGCCTGGGGCACGTCGTACGTCAAACAGACACGGTAGCTGCGATCATGAAACAACTCCCAGAGAGATTCGCACAGGTCATGATCGTCGTCGACCACCAACAGCAAGGGCTGGTGCATGGCCTCCTCCACGAGGTGCAAGAGTTTTGGGAAATCGACGGGCTTCGTCAAAATCCGCCAGGCACCGGCAGCCAGCGCGGAAGCTGCCGTCGCGCTGCTGGCGTAGGCTGTCACCACGATCGCCACGGTCTCCGCCGAGATTTGGCGAATGCGCCGGTAGAGTTCCAGTCCGTCCATACCGGGCATCTTCAGATCCAATAGCGCGACGTCATAGCGATTTCGCTCGACCAGCGCCAGCGCCGCCTGGCCGTCATAAGCCACGTCCGCTTGAAAGCCCAGGTCGCTGAAAATATCGGACAGGTTGGAACAGGCGTCTTGATCGTCATCGACGATCAGCAGTCGGGTTGTTTGATTTGACATGGCGACCTCGCGGATCGATCGACTGCTTTCAGACAACTGATTCCAGATCGTGGATTGGCTGTCTCGTCTCGCCGCAGATCCGTTCCCACACCTCGAAGCGATGGACTGGGATATCCGCGTCAGCTTCAAAGGCCAGCCGCACGCGCCCTTTCTGGATCTCGACCACCGTGATTTTGACCAGGCGCTCAAAACCTACCGATCCTCCAATCACAACCGTTTCATCTTTTTTCCTCGACAGGACCAACATGGCAGAGACTCCTTTTGCGTGACCGATTGCCCCGCACCCAGCAGCGACACTGTCGTGAGCTTTTTCGTTTCGAGCGAACCAATAAAAAAAGCCGACGCGAGGGAACACCCGCAGGTATTCCGCCACGTCGGCTTACTCGTTAACGAGCCTCCCAGCGACTGGGCTGCTCTTTAGTTAGTCGTCCGACAGTTTTGCAGCAGTCGCGCCATCCTACGCCGCCGACTCGCGAATTACTAGAACCCAATCTACGCGCCCGCTCGACACCGAGCGAGGCCTAATAAAATCGGGCGCAAAGCCAGCAGGGATAACGGCAGATGCGAATCGGCTACCACGCAAACGAGACTCTTTCGGGCAGCCATCGCCTCGGAATCCCGCTAACCGCGGCGGATGGGGATACTGGGTACTATGCCGGAAGAACTGGCGCCAAAGGTGAAGCGCCTTTTTGGCGAAAGCACATCGGTTAACTGCGCAATCACCGAAGATAAAGCAGATATCTCTTTCGCGAAGCAACAATCTTCTTGGATTTGACAAGTCAAGAGAGAAATAGATGGGACAGGTCTTAAATATTGATTGAAGGTACAAATTAGACCTGTCCCGTTCATTTGATTTGCGTTCCCGTTCATTTGCGTTCATTTGCACCTGTCCCGTTCATTTGCACCGGCCTGTAGATGAAGCAAAGGCTGAAATAAATCCAATACCCAAACCAAAGCACTCCCAATATCCAGATAGTCACCATGGCTTTGCCTAAAAACGACGGTTTGCCGGTGCTGTTCAAAAGTTCGCGCAGCTAACAACCTTCTGGATTACGCGCTCGTTCGACAGACTGGCGATAGGCCGCTTCGAATATTCGATTCCAATCGGCATTATTCGCAGTGCCGATGCTCTTTTGCAGAAAATCGCGAAAGCATGCCCGTGAGATACGCTCCCAAGCCTGTTGAAGACCTTCGTAGGTTTGCTCCCAGACCTCTTTCGCTTCGTCCCATTCGCCGTCATGGCGTGCGCCATGAATTTCTTGCGCTAGGCGTTTACAGGCGTCGTCGAATGCAGATTCGTCCATGCTTCGAATTGTAGCCGATCAGGGCTCGGAATATTGTGCTGCCTGCGGATCCACCGCCTCCTGACGAGCGTGACTCGCTAAATCGGTCCTTGATTTCTCATTCCGCACTCCGCGCTCCGAATTTCGCAGTTTCCCCATCCTCCCCGTGGCTCCGCTTAACCAGTTCGTACGTCGTGTCCTTCGTGTCGTAGTGGTGAATTTCCCGCATTTCAGACGGCAGACTCTACCACGACGGCACAACGGGCACGACGCAAGGCAGGCAGGCCACGCGCGGATCCGGAGACCCGGAGGGTCGGTAGGAAATAGGCCTGACCGTCAGGTCAGGCGTCTGTGGCCCCAGGCCCGGAGGGCTGGCACACCATCAGGCCGAGTATCAGTTAGGCTGAGCATCAGTGCACATTTCTACCGGTCCTACGGACCTGCGGAGGTCTTTTCGCGATTTGCGGCCTGGCCCTCACGGACCGGGCTATTCCCTGGCGGGCCTCCGGCCCTGCGGTGCTCGCGAAAATAATTTTCCAGCTGGCCTAAAAGGCTCTTGACTCTAGAGTGTGTGTCCACTAATATATCTTTGAATCGATAAATACCGGGGGTTTGTAATGGGCAGGCAGCAATTTCGCGCCGTTGGGGCTTTGGCATTTCCATTACATCGACGGCCCAGGGCGGCGCTGCGCTTGCCCTGGGCTGGCAGAGGTTGCCCCGTTGGGGCACAGAGATGCTGTCCCGTTGGGACTTCAGGAACTCCCTCACCCAGACACCCAGACACAACCGTGCCCCGGGTGGCCTGGACAAAGTGTCCGGGCGGCGCAGCCGCAAGAGGCGTTCGAGAAAACGTGGAACGATCAGATAGCCAGCGTTCTGCGAGCGCCTCTTGTCGCTGCGCGACCCCGACACGCGAAGCTTTGTCGGGGCCACCCGGGGTGGCGCAAATGAGCGAAATGAATCCAGGCGTCGTAGCACATTTCTGCACCCTCACCCTAACCCTCTCCCGTCGAGGGAGAGGGAACCGAACCAGACACCGAGACACACAGACGCCAAAAACACCATGAGGCTTAGCGGTACTCAAATGTGCGAAATAACTCACTCAAATCGCTCGAGCATTTTCGGGCGATTTGGAGGCCCGAACACAGAGAGTGAAATTACTGTGAAATTACGCGGCACGAAATTGGCAAAAACGACTACACAGTTTGAAAACCGCGCTACAGTAATTTCACTCTGAAACTCGAATTTAGGATTTCGGGCAACGCCGAACGCGTTTTTCCCGAAAGAGACGTGCGAGAATTTGCGGAGGATTTCACCAGGTTTTAGCGGTCAATGTTTTGAAGCGGAAATTATCGAGGAGTTTTGCCATGGTCAAAAATGGGGCAGTGAAATTTGAAATCGCTACGGCGGAAATTGACCCGCCTGTGGTCCGAAAAACTGAGGCGACGGCAAGGCCAGCCGTCAAGGGGTGTGCGCAATCGGCCGGTAAGTCTGCCTGGTCGATGCCACCTGAGTGTAAGCCGGAAAAAATCGAGATATCCCGCGGTAGATGGGATTTTGGAAATGGCCATTCGGCGTGTAAACTTGATGTAGAGCCCGGCCATTCGGCGCCATGCTGCACTTATCGAAGCGCTTATCGACGGGCTGGTTCGCCTCGTCCGGAATTCGAATCGAGGACAACTGTTGTGGCCGCGATCAATCGTTTACTTCGCCAGCAGCTAGTGCGTGAAGCCGAGGGTTACCTCGACTTGGCGCTCGTGTTTGGCGAGCAGTGGACGTTGCCGCCGGCGATTCGCGATCGACTGGCTCAAAGATCGCTGACGGTCGTCGATCATTTGGGCGAGAACGCCACGTTCAGCCCGCAGGTGCAGCTAATCAAAGGTCAGGCCTTGCGGACGATGGAGCGGTTCAAAGAGGCGCTGGAACCGCTTGCGGCGGCCGCGGAATCGGACCCGCAGAACATCGACACATGGCTCGCTTTGGGCTGGTGCCACAAGCGGACCGGCCGTCTCGATTTGGCGATCGAAGCGCTGGAAGAAGCCCTCGACTTGCAGCCTGGCAGTGCGCTGGTGAATTACAACCTGGCCTGCTACTGGAGCCTGGCTCGTAACAAGCGGCATGCGCTGGGGTATCTATCGCAGGCGCTGTCGCTGGACAGCAGCTTCCGAAACTTGGTCGACGCGGAGCACGACTTCGATCCGCTCCGCAGCGATCCGGATTTTCAATCGCTGACGAGCATTACGGTGTAAGGAGTGCGGCAGTGGTGGCCGGCTGCCAATGGTCGGCGAGCGGTTCACCGCCGGATTCACGATCGAAATGCAAAAGTTCGTTGGCCAGGCGTTTGTAATCGTCAGCGCCGTTGGAGTCGGGCGCGTACTGGAGAATGGATTGACCGAAGCTGGGAGCCTCCGCCAAGCGGATGTTCCGGCGAATGCGAGTTTGGAAAATTCGGGCCGTCGACCAAGGGCAGGATTTTTCGCGTTGGCTGTCGAAGAATTCGGCGACATCGTGAGCGACTTCGCCCGCCAGCCGCGTGGCCGATTCATACTGACAGAGCACAACGCCGGTGAGTTTGAGCCGAGGATTTAGGCGTCGCGAGACAATTTCAATGGTTTGCAATAACTTACTGAGGCCGTGAAGTGCCAGGAAGTGCGGCTGCAGCGGCAACAGGACTTCATCGACCGCGGAAAGAGCATTGAGCGTGAGAATTCCAAGCGACGGAGGACAATCGATGATCAGGAAATCGAAAGCGGAATTGTCGGGCTGGGAAGCCGTTGGTACGTCGAGCCCGGCGTTGGGTTTGCGAGGCAACATCGACTCGAGTTTATCGCGCAACACGACCTCCCGACCAACAACGCCGACGAGTTCGACTTCTGCGGCAGCTAAATCGATGTGCGAACCGACGACGAAGAGGTTATCGGCAACCTGGCGTTTGGCGTCACTAAGTGCGGCGTCGGAAAGGAGGACATCGTAGATCGATTGCTGGTGATCGCCGGGGTTTACACCCAAGTGCAGCGTGGCGTGGGCTTGCGGATCGAGGTCTACCAGACAAACCCGATGACCCATTGCGGCGAGCGCGGCGCTGAGATTGACCGAGGTGGTGGTTTTTCCGACGCCACCTTTTTGATTCAAAACGGCGATTGATCGCATCGTGCAACTCCACTGGGTTCAACTGGCGCGGCACTCGATCTCTTCCGTGTTGAATTGGCCGCGCGCGGAGCAGATTATAGGCCGTGGAGGAAAGCTGGACCTAGGCCGATTGGGCTCGCGCAATTTGTGATAGCATGCAAAAGTCAGCGTGCTTTAGCTGGGTTCGACTCGGGATCGGGAAATTGATCGTGGAAATAGTCGGTCACCGCTTTACAAATGGGAGCAATCGACAGCATTGGCCCCGCGTTCAATAGCATGATCTGGCAGTGGTCGATATCGACTGCCAGGCGGACTTCATCGGCGCCGTCGCGAAAGACCAAGATGTATTGCCAGTTCGCGGAATCGTTCGTTTCGGCCGGCTCGGTTGCGGTCCAATCGTAACTAGAATCGCGAACCAGATCGGCCCGGAGATTCGAAAAACCTTTGGAATCATGAATTACTTTGCGATTGAGAACTGAATGGGGTTGGTGTCCGATTTCAATGTTGTGATCGGCTCCCGTGGTCGCTTCGCCCTGGGCCGCCAAACGCAGAATTTCGGTCTCCGGCGCGTATGCAATCTGCTGAGCTGACGGGGCGGAAAATGCCGCGAGCACCCGGCGCATTTGATGATGACGATACCAAACCCCATAGCCGGAAACTGCAATTGCCGCAGTGAGGATTAGTAGAATGATGATTTTGCCGCGATTCATTTGAGTGCCGTGGAAGTCATTGGCCTGGTGAAATGACGCCAGTATACTAAAACGCTTCAAATTTTGACCGAAACGGTAACAGTTCAAGTTCACATTTTCGATTGTTATGCCCAACGAATTCGACCCGTATCGCGAAGCTCTGGTAATGGAGCAAACGACTGTCTGGCCGGACAGTTTTGACGATTGGGAAATGTCGGACCGCCGGCGCGTGGAGGTGGCCTTACATGCAGACCCAAAAAACTGCCAGGAACTCGCGTATGTTCGCCAGCACTCCGGCTTTGCACGTCAGGTGACTGTTACGGAAGCGGACCTGGAGCGTCTTGCAGCACGATAACCAAAGTTGTTCATCTGCGGACCAGGCATCTGGATCTCCGCTGCGCCGTACGGGAGATCTGATTATCTGCGCCAGAAACCAACTCTAGAACGACAGGCCCTTGCAGTGACTGCGTCCTATCTCTCTGTGAATGTGAACTTATCGGAGCGGAGTTACGAAATCCGCATTGGCACAGGCAATCTGGCGTTTGCCGGTGGGTTTCTTAATCAGCATAGCAATCTTAAGCGCACGATCGTCATCACCGATGCACGTGTGGAACCGTTGCATGTGAAGCCGGTCGTTGGGAGCTTGAAATCTGTCGGCGTAATGGCCGATACGATTGTCGTTGAATCGGGCGAAAAATCGAAAAGTGTTGCGGAGGCCGAACGACTTTGGAATAAGCTGCTCGAACTGGGCGCTGACCGACGAACCTTAATTGTCGCGATTGGCGGCGGTGTCGTCGGGGACCTTGCAGGATTCGTGGCAGCCACATTCGCGCGTGGCATTCCATTTGCGCAAGTTCCGACGACTTTGCTGGCGCAAGTCGACAGCTCGGTGGGAGGCAAGGTTGGCGTCAACCTGCCGAAAGCAAAGAACATGGTGGGCGCGTTCTGGCAGCCGGCCGCGGTGCTCGTCGACACTCAAACGCTTCAGACGTTGCCCGACCGTGAATATCGATCCGGGCTGGCCGAGGTGGTGAAATACGGCGTGATCATGGATGCCGACCTTTTTGCACGGCTCGAAAAAGAAGCTGGAGCATTGACGGCGCGCCGCCACGATGTATTGCAGGAAGTAATCGCTCGCTGCTGCCAGTTGAAGGCCGAAGTTGTGGAAGCCGACGAACGGGAAGAAACCGGCCGGCGCACGGTGCTCAATTACGGGCATACTTTCGGCCATGCGCTGGAAGCAGTTGCTGGCTACGGGCAACTCTTGCATGGCGAAGCGGTCTCGATCGGCATGATGTGCGCTGCAAGGTTGGCACAGCGGACCGGCCGCGTGAACGCGGGATTTGTTGCGCGGCAGCGAGCGCTTCTCATTGCGCTGGGTTTGCCGATTCGCGTTCCGGAGGTCGATAGGGACCGTCTCATTTCCGCGATGTCGCACGATAAAAAGACCGAAGCCGGGAAACTTCGATTCGTGTTGCCGGCACGTCTGGGCGATGTTGAATTGGCTGATGGAATTGCAACCGCCGACGTTCAAGCTGCATTGCATGGGTGAATCGAATGCGGCAGCAACCTGAAACTTCTTCCGAAGTAGACTCGTTGCTCTCCGCTTTGACGCTGGCGATGATTCCGGGTGTTGGGCCGCGAACGAGACAGCGATTGATTGAGCAGTTCGGGTCCGCAGACGCCGTTTTGTCTGCCACTCCCAGCGACTTGCGAACCATTCCGCGGATTGGCTCGAAGCTTTGCCGAGCTATTTCGACGGCACGTAGCGAAATCGATGCGGCAGCAGTGATTGAACTCTGCCGGCGCGAGGACATTGAAATCCTGGTTGAGGCGTCCGCCTCGTATCCGCGGACGCTTCAAGAAGTGCCGGATCCGCCTGGCGTGCTGTTTGTGCGTGGCAAGCTCGAGGCATCTGATGCGCTTGGATTCGCGATCGTCGGCTCACGCCATGCAACGCATTATGGTCTTGCGCAAGCAGAACGCTTGGCGGGAAGCCTTGCGCGGGCAGGATTGACCATTATTAGCGGACTAGCCCGCGGAATCGATGCCGCCGCGCACAGAGCGGCTCTGGCAGCGGGCGGACGAACCATCGGGGTGCTGGCGAGCGGAGTTATAAATATTTATCCGCCCGAGCATAAAAAATTAGCGGAGGAGATTGCTAAGCGGGGCGCCGTGATTAGCGAATCGCCGCCGCGCGCAGAGCCACTAAGTGGAATGTTTCCTCAGCGAAATCGCATCATCAGTGGAATGTCGCTCGGGGTGTTGGTAGTCGAAGCTTCCATTCGCTCTGGTGCTTTGATCACTGCCCGGCATGCCATGGAGCAAGGACGTGACGTATTTGCTGTGCCTGGACCGGTTGATAGTCGGATGTCGCATGGTTGTCATCGCCTAATTCGCGATGGTGCCAAGCTCGTCGAAACCGCTGACGATGTTCTGGAAGAATTGGGCCCACTCGTGGCTTCTGTGCCGGCGGCCGACGATCGGCGGGAATTGCGGCATCCTGCCGAACTGGCGCTCAACGAACTAGAGCGGAAGGTATTGTCCGCAATCCCTTGCGCCGCAAGCACGATCGACACAATCATCGCAGCCAGCAATCTTTCCGCGCCGCAAGTGCTGGCGACTTTGAGCGTACTCGAGATGCGGCATCTCATTCGCCGCTTGAGCGGAAATCTGGTGATGCGGCTTTGAGTTGCACAGCGAACGCGCGGCTGGTTACTGATTCAACGCTGCAGATTACGGCTTTGAAGTGTTTCGACAATCGCTCCGATAGTAGAGAGGTGCAGTTTTTGTGGAGACCGCATCTCAAGTCGAGATTTCTTCATGGAAGTCCAACAGCTTCTTGGCCGGTTCTATAATCGCAGACGTTCCGGCGTCCACCTCATACTTCTGGCGGTGCTTGGGGCCTTCTGGAATTCACTTGAAGCGGCTGCACAAGTTATCGTTCCAGGAATTGGCCAACGTCTGACGCAAGTGGGTGACGACTTCGAAGATCCGAAATGGATATACAACTACAACCTCCCCAAAAGCAGCGAGGAAAACGACGGCCAGGAACGGCTGCCGGCTGGGTTTTCGGCAAATGGCCGATGGGCGGAAGGCCTGAAGCGTGGTCAGCCTGATGTAATCAAGCGCGTGCCTACTCCGCCCGATGGAATTGTCGGCAGCGAAAGCTCGATGTTGCTGGTTTCGAAATTCACCGGAATTCCCGGCGCTCCAAGCGGTGAAACTCGGCAAGACGATTTTATTTGCCTTGTCGATACGCGTCTGGGGGGTCCAATCTCCGTGGCTAAATCGCCAAGTGTTGTCACTCATGTGTATTTGCCGCCTTGGGATAAATGGGAACGGCGGGCAGGAAATTCTCTTTGCTTTCGTGCTGCTTGCCAAGCCTATACCACCGAATCAAAACCCAGTTCAGGCTTGGGCCGATTCTTTGGTGGCTCGAGCTCAGTTACAAAGCTTGACACTTATTGGCCAGGAATTCTAATCAGCTTTAATCCGGGCGACGGCGCAAAGAAACCGGACTCCGCCGCATTGGTGGTTCGTGCCGGGCCAAATGGCGGCGATTACCAAGCTGTGCAGATCAAGGAACCAGGCTGGTGGACTCTGGGAATGTCGTTCACGCCGGACGGGCAAATCCATTACTTTGCTCACTCGGGCGTTGAAAAACTTACTGCCCAAGACAAGATTGCATCGCAGTATCCATACGGCATGAAGTGTGAGCAATTCAGCACGTTCTTTTTCGATGTGCTGAATGCGGACAACGGCAACTGGTCGACGCCGTGGATTGTCGACGACGCGTTTGTCTACGTTGCAGGCCGCTAGTTGATCAATTGGGCGGCGGCGGCAAGGGCAGTGTCGCGCTCGCAGATGCGGCCTGCAGGTCGCGATACGATTTCAACAGGCCAAGTGTTTCTTGAAACTCCGGCCGGCCAACTAGTGCCCGGTACTTCGGATCGGCGACAATTTTGTTGAATCGATTCAGGGCATTGTCAATCGAGGCTTGAGTCGCAAGCTGGTTCCCGCCATAAACTTCGGCGGGCAATGCCAAATATCGCTGCCACGTGGGATCAACAATTTTTGATAGCCGTCCCGCAGAGTCCGCTAATCGTCGTTGTATGGCCATGATGTCAGCGGGCAGTGCGGTTGCCGGCGCAGTTGGATTGGCGCCGGGAACTGTCGCGACAGGGGCGGTTGGAGATGCATTAGTCGGCACGCTCAGTGCTGTCGGCACCGACGACGGTTGCGCGGGCGCTGGGTCCGGCCCGGCGTAAGCGGTGATCGTCGCTAGTAACTGTGCTGCGGACGGCGGCAATTGTGGCGGTTGACCCGGCGATCCGTCGGATTGCAGAATTCCGGTACCACGGTAATACGCGGCTGTCTCTTCATTGTCGAGGCTGATTGCAGAGCCATCCAGCGATGCGCCTGCGAATAATCCGCGGCTACGAGAGTACGAATAAACTTCCGCATTGAGTGTTGCGTCCGTCCCCGCGGATGCTTCCCTGCCGACAGGTCCCGCGGCCGCCGAAACATCAGCGCCGATCGTAAACTTGCCGTTGATAAATCCTCTAATGCTGTTTTTCGATTTGAATACCAGCACAATATCGGTCGACTGAATGCCGGCCTGCCAGCCGATGCTTCCGCCCGTGATGCTGATGAAGCTAGGTGCTCGCCAGTTGCCGTTTTCGTCCCGCAGCACAACGACGCCGTTACCATGACGAACGCCAATCACGAAGCCGCCCTTTAGCATGCCGGGGACAATGGCGATGCCTTGAGCGTCGCGAAGCAGCGCGGCAGGAATACCTTGCGCTGGCACTGCCATAATCTCGTTGAGCACGGCGGTCGACGACTCCACAATCGCGACTTCTGGGCTGGTGGGCGCAATGACGGCGGGCTGCAGAACCTGCCCCTGCACTTCGGCAATATACGAAACTGCAATAATAGCGATTTGCGCGGCGATTTTGGCAAGCCGGTGCATTCTTAACCTCCAACGCCAGCAGGCGGGATTAGCAGACAGGGAGCGTGAGTCTAGCGGAATGGGAGACTACGTCACAACGCCGATTTCGAGAAGCTCAATTAATAGGGCGTCGATCGGAGATATTACGAAGTCTTCCGCCGTCTTGCGGTGCCGCTGGGTTTCGACAACTGGGACGTCAGGGACTTCCGTGCCTTGCTGGCACGACCGGACGATGCTTCGCGCTTATTCTGTTGTACGCTTTTGCGCAACGCGTCCATCAGATTGATTATTGGCGTCTCTTCCTCGCTTGCAGCGGGCGGCGCCACGATTTCCCGACCGGCCACCTTCGCCTCGATCAGTTTCTTTAGCTCCTCGCTATACGTATCTTCATACCGCGAAAAGTCGAAGCGCTTGCTAGTTGATGCTTCAATTAGTTGTTGCGCCAATTTCAACTCTTGCGGGTTTGCGGTCGCGTTGGGTAGTTCATCTTTTAAAACGCTCGGATCGCGAACCTGGCTGGCGTAATGCAGCATTGTCATGGTCAGCAATCCTTTGAGCGGCCGGATGAGCACTAATTCTTCTTTACCATGCAAAATAACCGAGGCCATGCCATAACGCTTCATCTTGCTCATGGCCTGCGAGAGCACCGCGTACGGCTTCTCTGCAGCGGCAGAGTCGGGAGCGAGGTAATACGTCCGGCCGTCGTAGTAAATTGGATCGACTTCATCGGGCGTGATAAACGTATCGATGGAGATTGTCCGATTTCCCTCCGGCCGCAATTTGTTTAACTCCCCTGGATCGAACACCACATATTTATCTTTCTCGTATTCGTAGCCCGAAACGATTTCATCATTGGCGACCTCACCGTGGATGGGGCAAGTCTTTTTGTACCGAATACGGCTATGGCACGTATCGTGAAGCTGATTGAAATGGATTTCACCATCGCCCCGTTCGGCGGCGGTGTAAGCCTCGACGGGTACTGAAACGAGGCTGAATCTCAATGAACCTTTCCAGACAGATCGCAGTGGCATGACGGCACGAGGGGCTATAACAATTGAGAAGTTGACTGCCCTCCCGGGCTTCCCGTTCCCCATCCAATGAGAGTCAGGTGCTAGCTGTGCAAGCACTATGCCAATGCTAGCATACAAAGGTCGTCTCAGCGCATGTTTTATTGCGCAGGATGGGCAGAAAAGTGGATTTCTAGTCAATCCAATTTTGGTTTGAATCGCACCACGGACGGACCGCCGGATTTGTTCCGTCTCCGGAGATTTGCTTGAGCTTTGCATCCTAACTACACGAACTCTTGCATGAGCGGCTTGATAATCATTTCGTGGACGTGGGCCCGTGGCGGCAACGTAGCAACCATCAACACGGCGGTGGCGATGTCTTCTGGCTGAAGCATGCGCGAGCGATGTTCGGCGGTGACAGGCTTTGGCCGATTCTCAAGAATTGGCGTATCAACTTCACCGGGGCATATCGAAGTCACTCGTATTCCATCGGCGTTGACCTCATTTGCCACGGCGGTCGAAAGCGCCGACATTGCAAACTTAGACGCGCAATAGGCAAGGCCACCCAGCTTCCAAGCGCGCTTGCCGCTAGTTGAGCAAATATTAACGATTAAACCGTCATGCCGCTCACGCATTTGAGGCAATACAGCGTGCATACAGTAGTAAGAGCCATTCGCATTGATCGCCATTACCTGGTCCCATTGCCCTGGGTTCATGTCGGCCATCATACGAGTCTTAATATTCACGCCAGCGGCGTTGACGAGAATGTGAACCGGCCCAACTTTCTCCGCCACCCACGCGAATAATCGATCGACGCTTTCTCGGTTGCCAACATCGACTTCATGAGTCTGAATCGCCGGTTGCCCGCCGAATTGCGCTGCGGCGGTCTTTAGTTTGTCGGGCTGCCGCCCGGCAATTACGACGCTGCAACCCTCACTCGCAAAGGCTTTGGCAATCGCCGCGCCGATGCCGCTGCCGCCACCAGTGATTACTGCCGTTTTGCCTGTCAACCTCATGGGATACGGAGCTCCGGTTTTTCGTTGTTCGATTTGTGCTTGAGCGGCGTAGAATGTTGTAGGCAATCTCTACCGCGGCTGCAATTCAGCAGCGGAGCAGAATCAATTCAAATTCGCAGTATGTCAACCGCACTCACGACCAACGCTAACGATTTTTCCGTTCGCGAGCTGGCCATGATCGAGAATAATACCGAAGAGATCGGCCGATATCTGTTCGAGCATCTCGAAGTTCGTCGGCCGAAAATCTGGGACCGTCGTTGGTGGGACGACCGGATTATGGCTTGGGCGATGAGCGATGAAGCAGTGAAAGTTCAGCTTTTTCGTTTCATCGATGTGCTGCCAATGCTGAACAGTCCCGCTGCGGTTGCACAGCATCTCGAGGAATATCTGGCCGACGTCGAGGATCGATTGCCGGGAGCGGCTCGCTTCGGATTAATTGTCGCCACGCCTACAGCAATTGGCCGCCGGGCATTAGCCGCCACGGCCAAGCGCAATGCGCTGCGCATGCAAAGTGCTTCATTGCGGGAGCCGATTCCAAAGAAGTGCTGGCGGCCGCGCTAAAAGAACGACGGTTGAAGCGGGCATTTACAATTGATGTACTCGGCGAGGCCGTCACCAGCGAATCCGAGGCAGATCAGTGGCAACGTGCTTATGTCGATCTGATTGAGAACTTAGGTCCGGCGGTTAATGGCTGGCCGGAGGTTCGGCAAATTGATGTGGATGATCGAGGTCCGATTCCGCGAGTCAATGTGTCGATCAAACTTTCAGCGCTCGATAGCCAGTTTGATCCGATTGATCCAGGCGGTAGTTTTCAGCGGACCGCAGCCCGATTGCGCGAGATTTTGCGTGCTGCAAAGCTACATCGCGCGCATGTGCATGTCGATATGGAATCATATCGGACGAAAGATTTGACGCTGCATGTTTTCAAGAACGTGCTGATGGAAGATGAATTCCGAGATACCGCGGATGTGGGCATCGTAATCCAATGCTACCTAAAAGATTCTGAAGCCGATTTAATGGCATTACGTGATTGGGCTATGGCACGCGGGACTTCGGTTTCCGTGCGACTCGTAAAAGGCGCATATTGGGACTTTGAAACCGTACATGCGCGTGCCTCCGGCTGGCCGGTTCCCGTGTTCCAGCAAAAGTGGCAATCGGATGCGAATTTTGAACGCTTAACTCGGCTAATGATGTTGAACCATGAATTTCTGCGCCCGCGGTCGGCAGTCACAATATCCGCTCTCTGGCGCACGCAATTGCGGTGGCCAAACATCTGGGCCTGCCGCGCGAAGCGTTCGAGCTGCAAATGCTTTATGGCATGGCCGATGCAGAAAAGCAGGCGATTGTCGACGCTGGATATCGGCTGCGAATTTACATGCCCTACGGTGAATTGATTCCGGGAATGGCGTACCTTGTGCGGCGGCTATTGGAAAACACTTCCAACGATTCCTTTCTGCGCCGAGCTTCTCAGATGAAGTTTTGCCTGAGGTTTTATTGATGAATCCTTTGGATCATGCAAACGCGTCGAATCTTCGCCGAAGCGAGACGGAATCTACTCATGGTTCAGACGGATCTGAGGTAGATCTTTCGCCCATCCGCTTCAAATACTCGGCGTCAGTTAAGGAGTTGCCGCCGTTTCGTAACGAGCCCCCAACGGATTTTGCTCTGGAACGAAATCGGACAGCCATGAGCCTCGCGCTTGTCGACGTGCGTGCGCAATTGGGTCGATCGTATCCGCTGGTCATCAACGGCAAAGCAGTTGAAACACAACGCGAAATCGTTTCTCGAAATCCTTCAGATATACCCCAAGCCATTGGAACTGTCGCCGCCGCAGAGAAACAGCACGCTTTGATGGCGGTGGCCGGAGCAAAAAACGCATTGGCTCATTGGGTCGCCATCGGTACGGGGGAGCGAGCGAACTATCTGCTGCGCGCCGCTGACGTTATGCGCCGCCGGCGCTTCGAGCTTGCCGCTTGGGAAGTATTCGAGTGTGGAAAGACTTGGCGTGAAGCGGATGGCGATGTTTGTGAGGCTATCGATTTTTGCGAATACTATGCGCGCGGCGCCATCGAGTTGGATCGCCCCCCGCTGGTCCTCGTGCCCGGCGAAGAGAACCGAACCGTTTACATGCCGCGTGGCGTGTCTGCGATCATCGCACCATGGAATTTTCCGCTTGCAATTCTCACTGGCATGACCGTCGCGGCGCTTGCGACCGGCAACACGGTTGTCATCAAGCCATCGGAGCAATCCAGCATAGTGGCAGCAAAACTGATGGAAGTATTTCAAGAAATCGACTTACCGGCCGGTGCCGCGCAGTTCTTGCCTGGAAGAGGCGAGATTATAGGCGCGGCGCTAGTCGAACATCCCGAGGTGGCACTAATTGCGTTCACGGGTTCTCGGGCCGTTGGGTTGCAAATCAATCGACATGCCGCGGAGGTTTCTGCTCAGGGCATCGGCTACGTGAAGCACGCCATTTGTGAAATGGGTGGCAAGAACGCCATCATCGTAGACGACGATGCCGATTTGGATGAAGCAGTGCTGGGCGTCGTAAAAAGCGCCTTCGGATATCAAGGGCAAAAGTGCTCTGCGTGCTCCCGTTGCATCGTGCTTTCGAACGTGTATGACACATTCTTGACCCGACTTGCCGAAGCGACTCGAAGTCTGAAAGTTGGTTCGGCAGAAGATCCGGCAACGACAATTGGGCCGGTCATTGACGCCGAGAGCGTGCAGCGCATCAAAGATTACATTGAGCTGGGCAAACGCGAAGCTCGAACGGTTCTGGCGGTGGATGCTGGCGAATTGGCCGACCGCGGCAATTTCATCGGCCCGCATATTTTTGCGGATGTCGATCCGCGGAGCCGACTCGCCCAGGAGGAAATTTTCGGGCCGGTGCTGGCGGTTATTCGCGCGAACAATCTGTCGGAAGCAATTCAAATTGCCAATGGCACGGACTACGCATTGACCGGCGGAATCTACTCGCGCAGCCCGGCCAATTTGGATCGTGCCTCGCGAGAAATGATGGTTGGAAATTTGTATCTAAATCGCCCAATTACGGGTGCGCTTGTCGGCCGCCAACCATTTGGCGGTTTCAGGCTGTCTGGTATTGGCAGTAAAGCCGGGGGGCCGGACTATCTACTGCAGTTCATAATACCACGGACGATTACCGAACACACCATGCGTCGTGGATTCGCACCACCAACGGCTGAGCATGGCGAGTAGACACACATCCAATTTAGAAAATCGGCTTTAGCTGCTTCAGTCTCGATTCGGTGTCGACCATCAGTGCGTCTTCGGCGGCCTCATCAGTGGCCTCGTAGGTTACGGAAAATCGCAAGAACGGGCCGGCGTCGTCCCAGGGGACGGTAATTATCGAGTGTTCGTTAATCAGGTACTGGCTGCAGGCCTCCGCGTTTTCAAACGTTGGGCCGCCGGATAGTACCTTTGGCGATCGTGTATATAGAAAGTATGTTCCGCCCGGCATTTTGCATGCAAATCCACATCGAGTAAGCGTTTCGACAAGTTTTCGCAGACGGCGTTCGTATTTCGCCCGAACTTGTTTGGGAATCGATTCATCATCCAGTGCTGCCGCGCCTTGCGCTGGATGGCGATGAATTGGCCGGAATCACTGTTGTCTTTCACGTCCGAGAACGCTCGCACAATTCGCTCATGACCGCAAACCCAGCCCAATCGCCAGCCGATCATGTGAAAACCTTTGGACATCGAGTGAATCTCGACTCCAACGTCCTTGGCTCCAGGCACGCTTAGAAAGCTAAGCGGAGGACAATCGTAGCTCAGCATTCCGTGCGCGGCGTCTTGAATCACAACAATTTTGTGTTGGAGCGCGAATTCAATGACTTCTCTGTAGAATTCCGGTGTGGCCGTCTTTCCCGTCGGGCTGTTGGGATAGCAAAGAACGAGCAGTTTCGTTCGAGAGAGAATTTGGGTCGGGATAGACTTTAAATCGGGGAAAAAATCGTTCTCTGCGAGCAATGGCAGCCGATGCACCGTGCCACCGTAGTACTTCGTGTGCGTCCCGGCAACCGGATACCCGGGCACAGTCATTAGTGTCACGTCGCCTGGGTTGATAAATGCCGCGGGCAACATTGCGAGAGCCGTTTTCGATCCGATGCAATGGTTAACTTCCGTTGTTGGATCGAGCGTTACGCCAAAGTTCCTCGCCATGAAACGAGCAGCAGCTTCTTTGAATTCGCTAATCCCATTATCGGCGTATCCACGATTTTCCGGTCGGTTGATTTCCCGGCCCATGGTCGCTCGCACTGTCTCGGGCGCCATTTCGTCGTTCTCCCCGATCCCAAAGTCGATAAGCTTGCGTTCCGGATGATCGGCCATCGCTTTGCGCTCGCGCGCTTGATCTTTTCGAATTTATAGATTTCCGTACCTTTGCCGTAATTGGCTCCGCCAATGCGGTCCGCAAAACGCGATTGAAAATATGGATCGGACATTAATATGAAAGCGATTTGGTCTGACTGTAATTTGCTGGCGTCGAACGCGACGAGCGAACCCGCCTATCAGTCTGCGACGGAAGGAGAGTCAAAAGTATCGATTGGCTCGCGGCCCCGCAACCCAACAATTGGGTGAAGAGTCGGTCCAGACCTGATCGAGGCTGTCGTCAGCATTTAATACTTCTGAATTCGCTTGGCCGAGTCGAAGTGTCGGTTGTCGCAAACCTATTGGCTGAGAAGCGAGATCTGCAAAGCAAGCGTCGCGATAGCGGAGCGAGTCTCGCACCGCGTCGGGCGTTGAATAGCCCACGCCGGCTATGGGCCCTAGCGCAGAACTCTGTGAATTATTCACGTTACGCGTACCGTGGCTCAAAGTAATCCCCGGCAGTAGTGGAATTGGCCCTGGGAATAATGTTGAACCATTCAATGATCGCGATTTTGCCGATGTTGGTTGCCAGCGATGGTCATCATGCCGTAGCTTCGCGTCGGAACTATCAGGGACCGTGACACGTGACTCTGAGCTTCCAACTACCATAGCCCCTGATAAACACTCCTCTGCAACAGCCGTAACCAGTTTTGCTTGTGCGGTTTGAATCGCCGTGCTGAGACTCGCGTTGCCGACCGTTCCAATCCCTCGCGGACTGGGAATCTGTGGTTGACTAGACGGATCGGTAAACATTTGAGATGCATCGGCTGCATCCAATCCTGAGAGGGTGCCGTCGCCAGTCAAATCGGCAAGAATGATTGGATCGACGAGCTGAGCGGAAGCAGTGCCAGGACTGTTACTCTGAAACCCCGTGTTCCGACCAACGATGACTTGCGCAATTGCAGCGGCGTCGGCGCCGCCAACGGTTCCATCACCCGTAGCATCTCCTATGTCAGTTGCTTTGTGGACGGCGTCGTCAGCAATAACTGTCACCGCCCCGCCGGCCGTACCGTTGGCGATCACGTTCGTCAGACGGAGGACTTGCGCGTTGCCGTATGGCGCCGTCGCCGGCACGATCACGTTCTTTAACACAACGGCGGCCTGCGGACCACTGCCTAGATCAGAGTCGTTAAGACTAGTAAGCACAACATGCAATACGCCTGGCGAGATGAGTGTGGCGACTGCACTCCAATTTGAGGTGGTAACCAAGTCGGCAGCTGTCGTAGAAAACTGCAAAAGCATGGGATCAAAATTCAATCGGAAGTCGAGCTGCTTGATTCCAGCACCCTCACTGATAAATATCGGCAGTCCATTGGATGCAGAGATGGGGCCATGCTCCGTGATGTTCCCTTGAGTGCCGTGCTCGTTAACAATAACGGGCTGACTTTGACCGCGGGCAAAGTCCGGCAGACTGAGTACGCGAGCGATTGAAGGAGCAATCACGAGATTCGACTGCACATAATCGTCGCCTGCCATTCCATCCGCATTGCCGTCAAGCGGGGAACTTAATATCGCGTCGTGAAAGGTGTTTCCAATGGTGCCGCTGGCAAGCGCCACGCGATATGTATCTGGCTGCAGAACGCCATCCGTTTTTACCCAATGCATCGTATTGGTCACTGCATCCCAAATTAGCGATCCACGCACTAGCCCAGATTCAGCTCCGACGACTGTGATCGGCGGAGTCACTTGACCGTTTCCGTACAGCGCGATGTCGCTAACGTTTATGGCGCGGTTGAATTGCAGGTCAAAGCCACTGGCGGTCGTTGTGAGATTAACCACCTGCAATGAAGTTTGCACAACGCTGACCGAGATTTGATTCGTCCCGGAAAGCGAAAGTGCTGTTGGCTGGTGATTTACGGTTGTAAAGTCGGTAACGCTGACGGTGAGAGTGTAAGCACCGACTGTCGCATAACTGTGGGTCAGAACGAATGATTTGTTCGATTGGTCAATGATGAGTGGCTGAGTTCCAGTGCCATCGCCGAAGTTGACCGTACCCCACCAAATTCCATCGGGGCCGACGTCAATAAATGATCCGGCCATTGTGAATTGAAAGCCGGCGCCAAATGTGGCTGTTTGCGGCAACGCAACTTGCGGCGCTACATTGCTAACCGAAAATGTCACAGTGTAATCGCTCGCAACACCTTCAACATCAATCACGCGACCGCGAACGCTGTGCGGCCCCGGGGACAATAAGTATAAACTCGGCACCGTGGCCTGTGCGCTTAAGCTACTGCCCAGATACGTGCCATCGCCGAGATCGAATATGCCATCATTGTTGAAATCGTATGAATATCGAAGATTTTCAATTCCCGTGGCGGTGGGATCGAATTGATCGGTGAAACGTACTACATTCGCCGTGCCTTGATTGACGTTGGCAAACACTCTCGCAAAAGAAGCGGTCGGGACGCTACTGTTCACGGTAAGGTTAGCAGTGACGGTGGATGTAAGTCCAAATCCGTCTATCACATGTAATACAATCGCCGCCGGGTAATTGCCGACGCTTACAATGCCCAGCGATTGCAATTGCGTCCAGTTGAGCGCCGGCGGCGAAGCCCCTGTAGCCACGGCTGGATGACCATTGATATCCCACGAGTATTCCAATTCGTCGCCTTGCGGAATATCCAAATCGGCGGAGCCACTACCATTGAGCGACAAGCTGCCGCCTTCGGAAATCGTATAAACACTACCGGCATCGGCAACCGGCGGCCGGTTCTGAATCAAATCCACTCGAGTGGCACTGTAGCTTGCCCGAAAGCCCGTGGTTACTGAATAGTCGAATGTGCCCGAAATGCTGCCGGTTCCGGAATGTTCCACAACTTGCACAATGTCTCCAGCCGATGGCGAATATCCGATGCTGGAGCTAAGCGTAGCGCCTCCAAAGACACAATTGCCATCGACGACAATCAATTGATCATGTTCGCTGCCTGGCATGATGCCATCGATTTTGACACGTACTGCATCGTCGGCATCCAGAGTTAGGTTGCCATTGATCGTCACGACACCCGGCCCGTTTTGTACTGCCAGATTGAGCGCTTTGCCAGTGAAATCTACACTTCCCGTATAACTGCCGGGTGCAACATTGATGGTGGCGCCGCTTGC
Source organism: Pirellulales bacterium (assembly GCA_963773875.1). Classification (GTDB taxonomy): domain Bacteria; phylum Planctomycetota; class Planctomycetia; order Pirellulales; family JADZDJ01; genus CAVTYH01. The sequence continues at coordinate 65,759 of CAVZCV010000017.1, read as the reverse complement.
CGCCAATGCAATCGCATCGGCGATCTCGGCGGAGTTCGAGGCGACATTGAGGGTCTGCGTAGCGGTGGAATCACCAACGATCGATTCCGCGGATAAATCGGCCGCTAAACTTATCGCTGACACGTCGAACTGAATTGACGATCCGGGTGCCGCCATGCTAACTGCCTTGCTTACCAGCAGTGTGTCGCCGGTGCTACCAACAATCATTAGGCTATGCGTCGGGGCGCCAAAAGTTGTCGCTTCAAACGTTGCATTGGCACTTCGGAGTCGGAAACTCGCGGCTCCATCGTCCTCTAGCACGGCATCGTCGGCGCCGCTGGGCAGGTTAAACGTGACATCGCTCGGAGTTCCACTCGATAGGATCGGCTCGATCGCAGCGTATCGCAGGATAATGCCGTTCACAGTAACGCTGCCATCGTGCGCGTTTGAGTAGTCAAAGATCACGGATGCTGCCGTCGGAACGTGAATTTCAAGAGATATAACCAAATGTTGTGGATAAGCAGGAGTTGAAGAAGGCGGCGTACTTGGGTTGAATTTGGTTGGAATTCGACCACATTTTTCCCCGGAGTACGCCACCATGCGTGAGAGTAACAGTTCGACGATTGCGTTGCCAGTTGCCTCTTCCAAGGATGTGTTGACGACGCTTCTCCGAGAGGGAGCGCAGCGGATGTTGGCTCAGGCCGTTGAAGCCGAAGTAGCCCAGTGGATTGACGGCCATGCCGAGTTGACCGACGCCGCAGGACACCGCCAGGTGGTCCGCAACGGCTATTTACCCCAGCGGACGATCACCACCGGCGTGGGTCCGGTGGAAGTTCAGCAGCCGCGGGTGCTGGATCGGCGCCGCGGCGAGGAGGCCGAGCCTTTTTCTTCGAAGATTCTGCCGCCGTATTTACGGAAGACCAAGAGCCTGGAGGAACTGATTCCCTGGTTGTATCTGAAAGGAGTCAGCACGGGCGATTTCAGCGAGGCCTTGCAAGTGCTCGTGGGTCCGCAGGCCGCAGGGCTGTCGGCCTCGACCGTGACGCGGCTCAAACAAGTCTGGGAACAAGAATACGACGATTGGAGCAAACGTTCCTTGGAAGGAAAGGAATTCGTCTACCTGTGGGCCGACGGCATCCACTTCAATGTTCGCTTGGAAGAAGATCGGCAGTGCATCCTCGCCTTGATGGGCGCCAGAGCCGATGGCCACAAGGAATTGATCGCCCTGGCCGACGGCTACCGTGAAAGCGAACAATCGTGGCTGACCTTGCTGGTGGACGTGAAGAGCCGGGGACTGGTCGTCGATCCCAAGTTGGCCACCGGCGATGGCGCCCTGGGATTCTGGAAGGCCTTGACGCAGGTGTATTCCACCACCAAGGAACAACGCTGCTGGGTTGGGCCTTTTTTTTGAATTTCAACGGCATCGTCTCCAGTACCGCCATCGAATGACACTTCCGTGATTCCGGATAGCGGCTCTGCATTGCCACCGTTCAGAATATACGTATTGGCGACAAAATCGACGGTAAGCACATCATCTCCCGCGGTGCCCGGCACCTCGGCCACCGATGTAGTGATTAATTCAATCGTTGCTGCGTTTTCACTAGTTGCGTCGCGAGAATCTCTCACAACTAACCGCAGCGTATGATGTTGCTCAGGACCCACCCCATTCGCAGCCAGCGTTGGCCAATTAGCCGTGTTTGTTGCACTAGCGGATGTTAGCAATGGCGTGCTCGCGGCATCTAAGTACCAAGAATAGAGCGTGATGGTATCGCTCGCTACACCGTCCGGGTCAAAGGATCCGCTGGCATCAAGAATTAAATTGTTTCCGACATTGATCGTCCGGTCGCCGCCCACAATTGCTGCAATGGGTCGCGTGTTCACCGTCACCGTCGTTGTCGTAGAGTCAGATTTAGCCGGTAAATTATTGTCAGTCACGGTTAGCACAACCGAATAGCTGCCACCCACCGGGTAAATGTGCGTTGTTTTGCCGTCAAAAGTTCCATCGGAGTGACTGCTTGCAGATTCCGCATAGGAACTCCCATCTCCAAAGTCCCAATGGTACTCAACGATGCTTCGATCGGGACGACCTTGCGATGAATCGCTAGCATCGAAAGTTATGGGTTCGCCAACCAAAACCGGCTGAGGCGCTGACGTTTGAGAAGCGTGCGGGGAATTATCGACGACCGATACGTCGAATGAAGTCTGATACGATCCATCGTCATCAAATGCGGTAACAACAACGTGCTTCGAGCCAAAGGTTGAATATGTATGAGCTATTGCAGTGCTGACGTCCCAGACGTGCGCAGCACCGTCGAATGTACGGGCTGCACTCATGAACGCTTCTATGGCCGAACCATCGCCCCAATCGACCAACACATGATCGACGATGTCGTTCCCAACATCGCTTGCATGAACGACGGCCCCGTACACACTACCAAGATCGGCGTAAACTGCGTTTTGTTCGATTGCCACCGTTGGAGCGACATTGTCCACGGCTAGATCGGCAGTAGCAGTAGCTTGTGCTCCTTGTGTATCCGTGACGGTCAATTGGATGGCTGCCGGATAGTGGCCATTGTCATCAATTCCGATTGACCGCAGTGTTTCCCAGTTGATAGATGCCATCGAACCGGTTGCATTCACAGTGCCTGCTGGTCCCGAGATTATCCATTGGTATGATTGAATGTTGTCGCCGGCTGCACTGTTGGAATCAAACGAAGCCGTTCCGTCTAGAGACAGAGAATCACCTTCGAACATTGGTTGGGTATAGCCCGCGTTCGCGACAGGTGGCGTGTTGACGACCGTGATGTCGAAAGCGTTGGCATAGCTGCCGTCTTCATCGAACGTAGTCAAGGTGACATGCTTTAAACTCAATGTTGAATATGTGTGATTGAGCGAGAAATCGGTCTGCCAGTTGCCGTCGACGAGTGACCGAGGTGCATTTGGAAAAACGACGTCGTCGGATGAGCCATCTCCCCAGTTTGCGACTACTTTAAATACGCCGTCATCGCCCGGATCAGTTGTGCCGAGACCGAAGGAGTAGCTTAGTCCCCAATCGGCAGTATTTGCGGCAGACAGTATTCGCGCCGGCGAGGTGTTTGTTATGGACAAGTCTGCGGTCGCGGTTGATAGAGCGCCAATTGAATCGGACACCGTAAGAGAAATTGCATCGTCAAACTCGCCGTCATCAATTATGCCGATCGATTGCAGGATTGCCCACGAAACAGTGGGTGCAACTCCAATTGCAGTTGCCGTTCCGCTCGGCCCGGCGATAGCCCATTGGTACGATTGGATCGAATCCCCCGCGGTAGAGTTGGGATCCGTAGATGCACCACCGTTCAGATGAAGATCGGCCCCTTCGCTAATGCTATATCCTGTACCCGCATTCGCAGCCGGCGCGTTATTAATGACCGTCACGTCGAACGTATCGGAGTACTCGCCATCGTCGTCAAACGCTGTGATAGTAACGTGTTTTAGCCCGAGCGTATTGTAGTTGTGCGAGAAAGATGTATCACTTTGATACGTTCCGCTCTGAAACAATCGCGCCCCAGCCGCCACATTTGTATCGAGAACACCGTCGCCCCAATCGATGGTGAAGTGTGAAACTGTGTCGTCGCCGGGATCACTGGTATGGACGCCGAACGAGTAGTTCAGTCCCCAATCGGCTATGCCAGCCGCGGTAATCGTGCGCGTTTGCGGCTGATCAGTGACCGTCACGCCGATCGAATCTACATTGCTGACAGCATTGGCTGAATCCTTAATTTGAATGCCAACCGTGCTACCCGTTAGACCATCGCTAAATGTGACGTCAAAGCTACCGGCGCCCGTGAGCGAGGAGAATTGCAGGTTTGAAATTGTCCCCAGCGTGCCGGCGGTAATTGCTACAACCGAAAACGTATCGCCGGCGTCCGGATCCAAAGTGGTAAAGCTGTAATGTGCGGCCTGTCCCTCGGTGGCAATGTCCGGGCCTAACAGCGAAACCGTCGGAGCGGTATTCAACGCAGTCACTTCTAAGGTTGTGGAAGCCGACGATGAACTACCGAGGGCATCCGTCACACGGAGCGTGATGGTGTGAGAGCCTGCCCCAAGCACACTAATTGTCGAAGCAGAAACATCCGGTTGCGCTCCAAAAACGTCGATGGAATCCGTAAATGATCCGTTGCCGTCGATGTCCCATTCGTACGACACGATCTCATCGCCAACTCCTGCATCCGGATCGCTCGACGCGGTCCCGTCCAGTGTGATGCCACTCCCCAATTGCAGAGAGTACGGCCCGCCGGGATTGGAAATCGGCGGCTGATCGACGATCGCTATGGAAACAAGCGCAAAAGTTGAATCGGTCTGGGCCGGAACATTATTGTCCGTCACGGTAAGTTGCGCGTTGTAGCTGCCGAACAGAGGATAGCTGTGCGTGGTCTCGCCGTCGTACGAACCGTCCGGGGCATTTGCGGCGGTTTCCGTGTAAGCATTCCCGTCGCCGAAATCCCAGGTGAATTGCACAATGTTGCGATCCGGTCGACCATGCGTGGAGCCGCTGGCGTCGAACAAGACCGGCTGATTGGGAGATCCTGGATTAGGGGTCACGACCTGGACTGCTGTTGGCCGATTGTCGTAGATCGTCAGCACTGCGGTATCAATTGACGAGTCGCCGGTTGAATCGGACACCTGCAGCTGAATCGTGTGAACACCGGCACCGAGTGAGGTCAACAATCCTGCGGTGATGCTTGGCTGCGATCCCGTGGCGTCGCCGAAGACGTTGTCATCGTTCAAGTCCCAGCTGTACGTCACGATTGCATCGCCCAGTGACGAATCGGGATCCGTCGACGCAGATCCATCGAACGATGTGCCATCCCCCAAATTCACGCTATATGGACCGCCGGCTTCGGCAATCGGAAGACGATTCTCCAACAAGTTCAATGTGCCGCCGATGTATTGCGGCCTGAACTTTGCTGTAAGCGCGTAGCTAAATGGCGCATTGCCTGCACCACTGGTGATTAACGCACCCGCGGTTAGAACGGGAATGCTGTCGCCCGGCGTTGGTGAATAGCCGCTGTCATTTGTGATCCCGAGAATTGCACCGGCATTAATCGTGGCAGTACCGGTGACAATAAGTTGGTCAAAATCTGAACCTGCCAGCGCCTGGCCGTTGATTTGCGCCGTAAGAAATGAGTTGTCTGCAAATGTTACGCTACCTAGCGTCAATTTACCCGGCATTGGTACGCCAACCGTTACATCGCCCGGGTCAATTGCTGCTGTCGCCAATACGCTGACTGCACCAGGCACACTGCCGACCCCACCGAGGATACCGCCTGTTTGTACGGTCACCGCACTGGCTGCCGCGAGGGAGCCGTCTACGAGCAAGCGGCCACCGCTGATGGTTGTTGGGCCCGTGTATAAGTTTGCTCCGGCGAGGCTTTGGTCGTTCGTGCCGATCTTTGTGAGTGATCCACTGGTTGCATTGCCGATGACCCCGCGAAAGGCGCCGGCAATTCCGCTCGAATTCCCGACGGTTAACGTATTCGCGCCCAGCACGACCGCCCCAGTATCAGCTGGCGACGCGCTATTCAATGCCGAGATGGCCTGGCTTGCGTTCACATTAAACGTTGCGCCGGTGGAAAGAGTAACATTTGCGCCCGAGCCAAGCGAAGCTGCATTGTTTGCGTTGAGCGCGCCCCACGCGATGTTCACCGCCGTGCCTGTAATCAGGCTGGACGCCGCGGTCGGCAGTGTTAGCGTGGCTGCACCGCTTTTGGTCAGCGTCTTGGCGACCGATCCCCCATCGTTGAGGCTGCCCAGTGTGTTTACGCCAATGGCTGTGCCGTTCGTGTTGTTGAGCGCCAAAGTCAAATTGTCGGTGAGTGTCGTCGCCCCGAATAGCACAGAACCCGTGTTGTTGGCCGAAAAGGAATTCCCGTGGCTTATGGTGAGCGACAGCGCGTTTAGTGCCGCGAGACCGTCGTCGACTTTCAGCGTGCCGAGGCTGTGGGTGACCGAGGCTCCATTAGAGGTTCGGCTAGCTAGGATGGTGACATTCCCAGCGATCGTCGTCGCTTGCGAGAACGTGGCGTCCGAGTTTGCTCGCAACTCGAGAGTGCCGCTGATCAGTGTGATTGGTCGCTGATTGTTCGTACCAGGATTGCCTAATGCATTTGCATTCGATAATTGAAGTGTGCCCGTGGAATTCAGAATCCATGAACCGGCGAAACTCGTGCTCGCCGTTGACCCGGCCGCAATATTGATACTGCCCGGCCCCTGTACATTGATAACCGATGCGGCATTTCCACCGGTAATTGCTGATGTAATTGAAAACTTGTCCGACGCGACCGAAGTAGCGATTGTGACCGAGGCCCCGGCGCCAATCGCTGGAGACCCAGTTTTGGAAAAATTCGTAAAAGCACCGCCGGTGCCAATCAGCGTTGCATTATCGTTCAGCGTCAGAGCGTTGGTGAAGCTAACTCCGTTGAGCAGTAACGTACTCGAGTTCTTCACGGTGACCGAGGTGCTGGCCAATGCAGAAGAACTCGTGATCTGGATCGTACCTTGATTAATCGTCGTCGTGCCGCCGTAATTGCTGTTGCCAGTCAGTGTGACGGTATTCGTTCCACCAGACACTATTGACTGATTCTTGGTGAGTGCCGCAAGCGATCCGGCCAAGGCGCAATTGATGGTGCCTTCTTGAATGTTGAAGCTCGAACCTGTCAACGTGCCTATACCGGTAATCGAGCCATTGACTAGCGTTACCGCCGCGACGCTATCCGAAAAGGTGCTTATGGCCAACGTTCCGGATGTTGTGCTCGTGCCAATTGAGACTGCCGCTCCATCGTTGAGCTGGTCGTTCGCGCCGAGGCTTAACGTGCCACCGTCAATATGAATTGCGCTTGACGAATTTAGGCTTCCAGTGCTACTCAGGGCGAGTGTGCCACCTTTGATCGTCGTGATCCCGGAAAAGGTGTTTACACCGGACAGCGTCTGCGTCGTGCCTGATCCAACAACTCAAAGCTATACTGCCGCCGGATCCGCCATTGTCTTGAATCGTTCCGTGAAAGTCGCCGCTAGCCGCGGTCGAGGTCTCAAATAATGTTGCGGTGGTGCTCACTGCACTGTTCAGCACAAATCCTGTTGCTGTGTTGACCCCACCGAGTACTGAAATTGTTTCGTCATGGCCATTTAGATCTAACACTGCACCTGCATCAATCGCGACAGTTGATCCATCCGCAATTACTTCGGACGCCCCCAGCTTGATCGTTCCGGCATTCACAACCAGTGAATAGTTACCAGAACTGGGAGCATTGGCCGCGCCAATTACAAACGTGCCAATTCCTTGTTTCACCAGGCTGGCTGAAGAATTGCCCGTGAACCTGCCGTCGTATTCCGTTAGCGCCGTTGCATCGCCGAATATAAGCTTGAAGCTCGCAAGGTTGATTGCACTCGTCGGATCACTGCTCGACAACGAGTTAATGGTTACATTGCCCGCCAATTGCAGTGATTTGCCATTTGACAGCGTAATCGCCTCGGCGTAATTTCCACTCGTTCCCGAATTGACGATGACGTTGCCCGAGCTTGCAATCACATCCAGTGCGGTTTGAATTGTGGTGAATGCATTCACTCCGAATGTGGCAGATTGATTTCCGGCAGTTGCATTATCTGCATCAGCTATAACGTCGCCCGGGGCTAACGTCGACCACGCGCTGTTAACATATGCTGTGCTAACGTCCGAAGGCGTGGCAGTAATTTCTACGTCGTCGATTGCGAGCCCGTCGTCGGAGCCGCCGTCGTCCGAATCCGACCATCGAAGTACAAGATTCTGCCCCGGTGCCCAGGAAATGCCGGAAATGGTGCCATTAACTTTAACGAAATCCCCATTTGCATTTCCATCGACAGATCCAGCACTCGTGCTGCTGACGATCGGACTGACGGCATCCAGTTTGGGAGTTGCGGTGAAGGTCGCCGTCCCATCGTTAATGGCACTGGCTCCAAGAGAATACTGGAAAACTAATCTGCTGCCGGCCGCAAGATTCCCATCTCCCTTCCGCCATTCCTCTGTTGTGAAAGCAATGGTAATGCTTGTGTACGTCGTTAATGTGTTGTTTGTAATAACAATTCCAGCGCGCCCTTGATACGTGCCAGATGCAAGGAATCCAAGCGCTCGATCGGTATTGGTTCCTGTCCCGTAGCTATAAAATGAACCGGTCGTCCCAGTTCCGGCACTCGCTGAAAAAATCACATTTGCGCCACTACCGAGTTGCTGTACCGCCCAACCATCCATGCTGGGCGTTGAGAAATTAAAAGGTGACGCCGTCAGATCAAACGGTCCCTTGCCAGATATCCCACTGACGCTCCCGGAAGCTGGCAAGTTACTGAAATTCTGGCTGTACACCGTTCCATCGAAAAGCGCGATGCCCGACAGAAGCGTACGGGACTCAAGAAGTTCAATCCGGTCTCGAAGAATTGAGCGGCTTCGAAGGTTGGCGCGCCGAGGTCTGACTTTCTTCAGCCGTCTCGGACGATCTGAAAACAACAACTCTGGAATACATCGGACAAAATGGAAGGAGTGAGATTTAATGCTCGCGCGGCGCGCGGAACGCTGGGTCCTGGTCATGTTGTCTGCCCCTGAAATTGAACATGATCGATTTTCATGCTTTCGCGGTGAGTCCTCCGACCCCCTCGCGAGTGTTAGCATTTTTTCGGACCCCCAGTGTGGCTGATGAACATCCGGTCGGCAAGTATCTCCATCCGCATTTTGCGAAGAAAATCTGCATCTCGCCGCAGGGCGTTATTTCGCTGGCTTCGTTCGCGATTTTCAAAAAACGTCGCGAATTCCCGTTCCGAATGCGATCGCTCGAAAACGCGGTGAAACTCCGACAGCCTGGAGCGCAAAATTCCTCGAGAAAATCGCGGCTCGCATAGGCCGAATCCCCAATTCGCGTTTCAGAGTGAAGTAACTCCAGTCCGTTTTTCAACCTGTGTAGTCGTTTTTGCCAATTTCGCGCCGAGTAATTTCACAGTTATTTCACTCTCCGCTATTGGCCCCCAAAACGCTCGAGAATTCTCGAGCGAGTTGAACAGGTTATTTCACACCTACGGCAGCCAGTGCCTGGGTGTCCAGGTATTGGCTTTCCTTCCGCCCCAGCGGGTGCCCCCGACAAAGCACCGCGTGTCGGGGTTGCGCAGCGACAAGAGCGCTCGCAAATCGTTCCCTAACCGATCGTTCCACGTTTTCTCGAATGCCTCTTGCGGCTGCGTCGCCCGGACAGTTTGACCGGGCCACCCGGCACAAAAACCAATGCATCGGCGACGGGAGTCGCCTCCTCCAGCGAGATTCCGCACAATCGGGCCGCCCAGCGCAGACCGCCAGACACCCAGGCCCAAAGACACCTAGACACTTTTGCGTTAATCAAATTGCCAAAGACCGAGTCACGGAGCCCATACTCTCCGACAGAAGAATAGTAGTGTACACATGGCTCGAAGTCAAGAGCCTTTTTGGGGCCACGCGGAAATATATTTTGGCGAAGGTCCAGGGCCAGAAGTCCGCCAGGAAATGGCCTAGTTCGCGTGGGCCAGCTCGCAAATCGCGAAAAGGCCTCCGCGGGACCGAAGGACAGGCAAGAATCGTTTGCTCACGTACTGCCTGATAGTGTGCCGGTCCTCCAGACCTAAGGCCGATTTCACGTCACAGCCACCTGACCTGACGGTCCGGCCTATTTCCTGCCGACCCTCCGGGTCTCCGGATCCACTCGTAATCACGGCAGTGATGCTGGACGTCGATGTGGTCTCCCGGTGCGCGGGATGCCACCCCGGTCGTTGGAGTGGCACGCATTCAGGGTGCCGAGAATATTCTCTCCGCGATCGCTTACAATGGCCGTACTAAACCCTGCCAGCCCTGAGGAAGAATCCAATGCCAACAAACCAATCGAATTTCGCAATCGTTGCTTTTCTCGCGACTGCCCAGCCGGAGCGGGCTAAGAAGTTTTATGGCGATGTATTAGGGTTGAAGCTGGTGAGCGATGATCAATTCGCGCTGGCGTTCGACGTCGGCGGCACCATGCTGCGCATTCAGAAGGTCGAAAAGTTCACGCCGCAACCCTTCACGGCCTTAGGTTGGGCTATCAACGACATTCATGAAGCCGTCGGCAGGCTCTCGAAGTCAGGGGTGAAATTTGAAAAGTACCCGTTCCTGGAGCAAGACGAGCTGGGAATTTGGAATGCTCCGAGCGCGACCAAGGTTGCCTGGTTCAAAGACCCCGACGGCAATTTGCTCTCCTTCAGCGAACATGCGGGCTAAATGCTTGATGATTCGCGGCCTATTCGGTTGGCTACAATGGGACCACTGGACGGAAATGGAGATTCAAGCATGCGTTTTCAATTCTCATTATGCAACTTGATCTGGCTTGGCACCTGTGCTTTGGCACTTGGATTTTCGGCCACATGTTTTGCACAAAACGATATTGCCAACAAGCCGCTCGTCACGCTCGCAGGAGCTGACAGCCGAATCGATCGGCCGGGTTATCAGCTTATCACCTCGAGAAGAGATTGGACCAATCTTTGGCTCCGTCACACGGGCAGACCTGTTGAGAAAGAGTACGACGACTTTTATAACCCTGCAGGCGTGCCAGAAATCAATTTCGAGAAGTGCATGGTGATTGCCGTCTTTGCCGGCAAGACTGAAAACATCACCGCCATCGAAGCATCGACGTATGTCGAGAACGCGGACCAAATCAGGCTCCGTTTTCGGGAGCGGGGATATCAAACGGCCGGAGCTAACGGAGGAGCCGTTAAGTCCACTCCCTATGGACTGTTTGTGGTGAGCCGCTCTTCAAAACTTTTAATCCTTGAGCAAAATGTCCAGGACATTAAAGGCGCGCCGCCGGTCTGGAAGGAAGTGGCGCGATTTTTCAACGCGGTAATCCCTTGCAACGGTCCGACCAGCGCTTTGAGAGTCAAGGGTTTTCGCTTTCGCTCGCGAAATCAACAAGCTCGACAATCAAGCCAAACGCTATTCGGCTAGGCTACAATCCGGTGCATGGCTCAGTTCACTTTGAAACGATTGATGGTGGCCATTGCGCTCATGGCCAGCGCTTGCGGAATGTTGGCATTTCTCGGTCGCATTGCCTACAAAAAGTCCGCGGCGGCCACGCTGGGCACTTGGGAGGGTATTGCCGCGCCTTTGAGCTCGTGTCTCTGGATTGGTTCCGCCATCGCTGTCGGTGTGGCTATTGGAGTTCCGCTCAAGCATCCCAAGCTTGGCTTGCTGGCAACATTGCTCGTGCTAATTGCCGTGGCGCTTTGGTTCCAATCGCCTGTCGAAAAGTAGGGTGGAGCTATAATGCCGGGCATGAAAGATCGCAAGAGGCTGCTCGTCAGCGCCGCTGGAATCATCTGTGGTTGCGCGGGAATCGCGTATGTTCTATGGAGTCGTCCTCAAACGGAGCGGCTATTCTGGCTGTACTGCGCGATCTGGTGCGCTTCCGTGCGCTGATCGGAGGCGGCATCCTACATCCGTTTCGGCGAACTGCTGTAGGGGCTGGCCTTGGATTCGTGGTTCAGTTTTTCATTCTGTGGATGATTTTGCGCTAATCTGAGTTTTTGGGCAGAATTAAGAGTTTTTAGGCAATTCGGAGTTTTTAGGCAAAGCCGACATTTATGAAAATTTATGTGTACATACGAATCGACTGTCGGCTATACCGACCGGCCGCACAACCGCACACCCCCGGCAGCAACAAAATCAGCGACGACGGCTCCGGCACCGGTTGGAACTGGACGGCGTCGGCAGGGATCGTGATCGACTGCGTGAAATTCGCAGCATCGACCACGCCGTAATAGCTCGGGCCTAACAAATACGGGTAAGCATTGCCGCCGCTTTGCACAATCGCGGCGAAGTAGGGCAGGCCCGGAGGGCCGATAGGCAGTAGCCACGATCGTAAGTTCGGGGTTCACGATCGCACAAAATCGTTTCAGAGGTCCGAAGGACCGGCACATCGAAGTGAGTGGACTTGCAAATAGGATCCCGTGTAAGGCAGGAGTGCCGGTCCACCGGACCTTAGATATCCATTTTCGGACCGCTATCGCCAACCTCACGGTTGGTGCTATCTCCTGCCGGGCCTCCGGCCCTGAATTTGAGCTTATCTCTCACGCCAGATGCCGTTCGGCGATTGCCGCCGCGCGCAGCATGTTTTGCATGCTGCCTTCAACGAGGCGTTCGATGCCGGGCGTGTAGTCGAACACCTCGACGCTGACCCAGCCGCGGTAGTTGATATCGGCCAGTGCCGCGAAGATGGGCACGAAGTTGACTTCACCAAAGCCGGGGCCTTGCAGGTTGGGGTCGTTGGCGTGGAAGTGAACCATCACGCCAGCGTTGGCCTTGATGATTTCGGGAATCGGCTGCGGCTCGCTGGACATCGCTTTGCAATCCAAATGCAGGCGCACGCAAAGTGAGTTGACGAGATTCACGAGCTCGCGCCCTCGGCGGCGGTCACCAGAAAATCGCCTTCGCTGGGTCCGAGCGGCTCGACGGCAATTGTGACGCCGCACTCTTCCAAAGTCGGCAGTGCTGCGGAAAGCACATCGGCGGCGTACTGCATCGCTTGTGGCTTGGTGACGCCAGGCAGCAGGTTGCGCTGCTTGGGCGAGCCGAGGACCATAATCGAACCGCCCAAATCGCGGCACAGTTTCGCCAGTTCTGCCAGATAATCGGACGTGCGTTTGCGCACGGCGGCATCGGGCGACGTCAGATAAAATCCTTCCGTCTTCGCCAACAGCCAGTGCAAACCGATGATCTGCAGCCCGGCCGCTTCCGCCTGCCGACGCACTTCGGTTCGCTGCTGGGCCGACACCTGCATCGCAATATCGGCGAGCGTGAACGGCGCAATTTCCAAGCCCGTGTAACCGCACTCGCGAGCAAAGGCGAACGCCCGCTCGAAGGGCCAATCCTGGAAAGTCTCGTTGCAGATGGCGTATTTGAACATAGGGGGAACAAATGACGAATGACTAAATTCGAATGACGAAGGAAATTCCAAATTCCAATGACCAATTGTCCAAACCGTGAGAGCTCAATTCGGACGTTTGGAATTTGGTGCTTGGAAATTCATTCGTCATTCGTCATTCGAATTTCGTCATTATAGAAGTTGTTTGTTCGATTTCTTCGATGTTTTCTTCCGTGCTTCTCTTCGCCGATTTTGCTCGCGTTCCTTTAAGGTGATTCCGTTCGACGTGCTGGGAGCGCTCACCAGCGGTTCGGCGGCGCCATCGAGTGGATCGCCGGATCGAATGTTCGCCAGCCGCTTTTCGACGTTGGCTGCGTATTGTTTCGAGAGTTCGAAGCCCAAGAATCGGCGGCCCAATTTTTTCGCCGCGGCCAGCGTCGTGCCGCTGCCGGCGAAGGGATCGAGCACCGTCTTGCCTTCGTTGCTGCAAGCGCGAATGATGCGACCCAGTAGTTGCTCGGGCATCTGGCAGCCATGCCAACCGGCCCGTTGTTTGAACGTGCCGGCGATGCGCGGAAAGTACCATGTGTCTTCATCCGGCTGAAAGCTTTCAGGCATATCTTGCGGCCGGAGCGTGAACGTATTTTCGCCGTTCATGGTTTCAACGCCTTGCGGCGGAATCATCCATGTATCGTCCGGCAAGCGCCCGGCGGGATTTGCGCGGCCATCGCCATAGACAAGCTGCCTGGCCGACGGCACTCGCACCTCAGCCGCATTGAAAGTGAAATTCCGGGCGTCCTTCACAAAGTGGAACAAATGCGCGTGCGAGCGGCTGAATTTCTTCGTGCAATTCACGCCGAACGTGTAATACCAGACGACCCAACTGCGGCAGGTAAAACCGATTTCGCGCTGGGAAATAACTTTGAGCTCTGCGGCAAACTCATCGCCAATCGCCAGCCAAAACGTGCCGTCGGATTTGAGCACGCGGTGTAGTGCGCCGATCCATTTGCGGCACCAGTCCAGATAATCGTCGGCCGTGTGCCGGTCTTCGTAGACATCGTACTCGTAGCCGATGTTGAATGGCGGATCGGCAAACGCTAGGTCAATTGAACCGGCCGGAACTTTGGCCAGGCCCTTGAGGCAATCTTCGTTGTGAACCGCATCCAGCTTCACGTTTCGTGTTCCTCCGTGAAGAAAAGTTGAATCACGGTATCGTATCAGGATCGCGCTGCCGTGCAACGCTCCGGGATAGGCGATATACTCGATCGCTTCGTGGTCGCGCCAATTTCCAATTCACTCCGACCGGGACGGTCGGGCTATGTAAGTTCATTAAAATATGACCAAGCCTGACGATCTTTGTCCGCGGCCTGCGGAACCGCCGCTGGGGGTTGATGCCACGCGGCCGCTGGCGACGCCAATTACGCTGACGACCGTTTGGCAGTGCGGCGATCCGCAAGAGGCCGATGCGCTGTTGGGGTCCGGCCAAGGTGGCTACGTTTACAGCCGCGATCGGCATCCCAACGCCGACATGTTGGCGGAAAAATGTCGGGCGCTGCACGGGGCCGATCGAGCGGCGGTTACAGCGAACGGCATGGCGGCGATGTCACTGGCGCTCGTATCGCAGTGTCAGGCGGGCGATCACGTCGTCATCAGCAACCGGCTCTATGGAAAAAGTGCGGTGCTGCTGGCGGGCGAGGCACCGCGATTGGGAATCACCTGCAGCGTGGCGGATACTTCCGATCTTAAGGCCACGGCGGAGGCCATCACCAAAAAAACGAAACTCGTCGTTGTTGAGACGATCAGCAATCCGACGCTGCGAGTTGCCGATATTGAGTCGCTTGCGGAAATTGCGCATCGCAGTGGCGGCAAATTGCTGGTCGATAACACGTTCGCTTCGCCGGTGCTCTGCCGACCGCTGGAGCTAGGCGCCGATTTGGTACTCGAAAGCCTGACGAAGATCATGAACGGGCACAGCGATGCGCTGTTGGGTTTGCTGTGCGGCAAGTCGGCGGCGTGGGATCGAGTGTATTCTGCATCATCGGCCTGGGGCTTCATGGCAGCGCCGTTTGAATGCTGGCTTGTGGAACGCGGATTGGGCACGCTCCATTTGCGGATGGAACGCGCTTCGGCGAACGCAATGGCCGCCGCGGAATTCTTGAGCCGGCAAAAGGCTGTGCAATCGGTCATGTATCCGGGGCTGGAGTCGCATCCCGATCATGCTCTGGCGCAAACAGTTTGGCAAGCAGTTCGGCGCGATGGTCACCTTCACGCTCTCCGGCGGAACCGAGGCGGCGGTGCGGTTCATTAAGGCGGCGATGCGAATTCCGTTTTGTCCTTCGCTGGGGGAACTGTGCACGACGCTGAGCCATCCGGAATCGACTAGCCATCGCTTGATGACGATCGAGCAGCGTGCGGCGCTCGACATTACCGGCGGCACGATTCGCCTTTCCATCGGCACGGAATCGGCGGAATTTGTTTGCAAAGCGCTGGCGGAAGGGCTGCGCGGCTTTTGAGCTGGCGGTTTTCTCTCGATCGCACTGCATCAGACCGCAGCCGCCAGCTGGTCTTCCACATCGCTGGCGATTTTTTCCGGCGTCGAAGTCGGCGCAAACCGCCGAACAACGTTGCCCTGGCGATCGATCAGGAATTTCGTGAAATTCCATTTGATTGCCTCCGTGCCAAGGATGCCCTTCTTTTCGCCCTTCAGAAACTTGTAGAGCGGATGCGCACCTTGGCCATTAACTTCTATTTTCGCAAACAGCGGAAAGGTGACGCTGAATTTCGTCGAGCAAAAATCCTTGATCTCCGCGTCGCTGCCAGGCTCTTGATGCCCGAACTGATCGCAAGGAAAGCCGAGCACGGAGAAGCCGCGGTCTTTAAATTTCAAATACAGTGCTTCGAGACCCGCGTACTGCGGCGTGAAGCCGCATTGGCTGGCGACGTTGACCACCAGCAGCACTTGCCCGCGAAATGCGGCGAGTGTTTCCCGGCGGCCATCGATTGTGGCGACTTCAATGTCGTAGAGGGACATGCAAAGAGAACCGCTGGTCGACCGATCGATTAACGAATTTTATTTTGAGGTCAGCGAAAAGTCTTTTTGATTTTCGCCCGCCTTCACTTCCAGCTGCAGCTCCGATTGGCTGTGATACTTCGGCGGCAGCGCCTCGTCGGTGATCTCTTCTAGCGGGCTGTCCGGCGCATTGTACATCTTTTTGTGGCCGACAACTTTCGGCGCATGAATTTCGACGCGCTGGACGCCAAGCGGGACCTTGGCACTGTACTTGCCAGCCTTGATTTGCGTTCCAGTGACGCGAGATTTGCCGTCGGTGGGCATAAACGTGATCGCGCCTGTTTCGACGGGCTTTCCGTCCAGCGTGACGGCGCCGGTAACCGCTGCATCGTCGCTGGAAGAGCAGCCGGGCCAGAGAATGATCGCGGCGAAAGCGAGAAAAATATGGCAATTGAAGAATCGCCGAGTGCTATGAGTCAAAACTGGCATTCCTCGCGATAGAGTCTAGTAATTGCCTACAAGATCTTTGCCGTTGATGCTGCCGAGTGCTTTCCACGTGTTGGCCGAAATGAAGTCGGTCATGAAGTGCACCGACCCATCGCAGAACGAAACATTTACTCCGCCGCGATGCCTACTGCGCGCGGCGGTCACTTGACTTGAGCCACTTTGCACTAAGAACGGCATCAACGGGTCCATGGTGTCTTGCGCCTTGCCGATAATGTCTGGCGACGTTGAATTTGGAGTTAGCAACGTGTGAAAGCGAAACTCGCCTTGATCGTTGTGGATGTCGCCGCGCCAATCGACGTCGTCGGTGGCAAATGCCCGCAGCACTTCCGACATCAAGAGTGTATGCGAAGTACCATCGACGATGTTGGCGAATTTCGTCGGTCGCGGATTCGTGCCTGCGCCGCTGATGTGAGAAAACGGTCCGATTTTATTGGGGTCGTCCGTGCCGTATGTGACATTTCCCCAATTCACTACGTAGTTGCCGCGGCGGCGACAGTGATGGTTGGGGTTGCCAGTCGTCTGGTCTTTGCCTTCTGTGTCGCTGGGACAGTAATACAAGGAGACGAATTGACCACACAAACCAGCCATGGAATCTGGCACTTCATTCGGCGATTCCCAAAACCCCAGGGTCTTATCGAACTTAGTAAACAGGGCTCGCTCATCCATGTAGGGCCACAGGAACATCACCCAAGTTTGGCGCGGGGCATCGCGCGAACCAATGGGCAAGCGTCTGTTTGCATTCGCGTAAGTATTCATTGCCAAAGCCCATTGTTTCAATTGACTCTGACATTGGGCGCTGCGTGCTTGCGCTCGCGCCGCCTGGACGGCTGGCAGGAGCAAGGCGATTAGGATGCCGATGATGGCAATTACCACGAGCAACTCAACTAGCGTAAATGCGCGGCGCGAAGCGCAACATATGGCGAGGCATATTCGGCACCCCGAGAATTGAGTTTGTGGCGACCGCACGCTGCGCATGGTCCTGCATAGAACAACGTTGCCATGCGCCTCTTCCCGTTTCCCCGAACACTCCCACGGACCCCAAACGAGAATATATAATATACGGAACTGGTTGCTCTGCAACTACTTCGAGGGGGAGGCGGTTGGTAGGCAAATCTTGAAGCAGCATCCGCGGGACCGCTTTGCGCCGACGTTGATGGTGCCGCCGTTAAGTTTGACGATCCGCCAGCATTTCGAGAGGCCTAAGCCCAAACCGCGGCCAGCTTCCCGGCCTGAAAAGAACGGGTCGAATATCCGACCTTCCATTCCTGCGGGGATGCCTGGACCGTCATCGCTGACGGTGATTTCCACGGCCGTGGGCGATTTCGTGACTTCGATTTTGATATTCCCAGCGCGTGCCAAGGCTTCCAGCGAATTCGCCACGAGTGCCTTTAATGCGACTCGAAGTTGAATCGGATCGCCGGAGATCGTAATTGGCTCATTCGATTCCGGTCCAATCAATTTGGTCTCTTGCCGACTGGCATCGTCGGCCAGTTCCGACAGCACGTCGTTCGCAAGCGTGACAACATCGAGTGGCCGAGGCTGCAGTTTGGGAGGGCGCGCAAACAACATCATGTCGGCCAGCATCTCGTGCGCTCGAAACGCCTGCCGATTGATGGCCGTCAAACGCCGCCGACGCTCGGGGTCGGTTTCTTGTTTCAAAAGCATTTCCGCGCGCGTAGCGATATTGGCTAGCGGATTATTGAGTTCGTGTCCGGCGCCATAGGCGAACTCTTTGAGTGCCTCGAGTTTGGCCGTTAGCAGCGCGCTGGCGAAATCTGTTTCTAGTGTTGCGAGTCGAATAACTCTCTCAACAATCGCTGGAAAGATAGACGCCAATGCTGGCGTTTCGCTGAGCCAACGTCGCCAAGCTTCGTCGCCGGCAGCGCGCGAATCGGCAGACAGCGATTCGCCAATTGCGAATGTTTCCAGCGGCCATTGTGCCGCTAACGCATCGGGAATGGGCGGCAGTGCGATCTGATCGGTAACTGAATGTTGCAGCCACGCAGCCCACAGAGCAGTGAGCATTGCCAAATAGCGGGGATGGACAAGGGCTTCTTCAGTCGAAAGGCCGCGAACCGAATCACGCGAAGCTGGAATTGTCTCGGCTACGAGCGATGCGAACCGGGCGTTTTGTTCCCCGCTGAAGGATCTCACCGGCGATGTAGTCGGTGCACCAAACAAACGCATCAACTGAGGCGCTAGCCAGCCTGCCAAAGTCACAACTGTTTTCGGCCGCTCGGCTGCAGAAATATCGCGCGCCCGACCAAATTGCAGCACACGGCCCACACTGCAAACGCGGGATCCATTGTCATAGTGCTGCAAAGTCGGGAATGCGCGCGGCCGGCATCCGAATCCAGCATTGCGCCAATGACTTCTGTGGCCGTGGCGTCGCACATCGGCAAACGCCACTCGGCCTCGCCGAGTCTCAGCGGCGGCAATGTTAGCATCGTTCGCGGATTCATAGCTGCACAAAAAAAGCCCAGGGGTTGCAACCCCTGGGCTTACATTTGTTTGAGTTTTGGTCGCAACCGATGCCTTCGTCGATCGTCACCCTGCGGTGACCGATTCCACATCCAAGAGTTGCCCAATGCGGTCGACCAACGTGTCTACTTCGAACGGCTTATGCATGAAATCGTTGGCGCCGGCGGCTTTCAAATCTTCGATCTTATCGTTCTCGATCATGCCGGAGATGCAAATGATTTTCACATCGTCCATGGTCTTGTCGCTGCGCACGCGCTGGCACACTTCGCGGCCGTTGATATCTGGCAGCATAACGTCGAGCACGATCAGGTCTGGATGGTATTCCTTCACCATCATGCCGGCATCGAAGCCATTATTCACGGAGCGAACTTCGAAGCGGCCATCTTTCTCAAGCACATCGACAATTAGGTCAACCAATTCCTGATCGTCATCGACTACCAGGATCTTTCGTTTTCCGCTTTCCAGCGCGTCGGTCGGAATGCCGTTATCACGCATGAAGGAGTACAGTTCCGCTCGTGGAATGCGACGGAATCGGCTGCCTGGCACGCGGAATCCTTTGAGCTGACCCGAGTCAAAACAGCGAATGATCGTCTGCTGGCTTACCTTACAGATTTTTGCCGCCTCGCCGGTCGTAAATACGGTTTTCATGCTTGCTTTGCTAACCTCTCCCTAGCCGTGGAGCAGCTAGTCGTAGCGGGACCCGCGGTTGGCGTCTTTTGCAAGAAACCCCGGGGCACCTGGTCCTCCATGTCGCGCTCGACGAGCACCGCCATTCCTGATAGCGGATCTCACCAGCAGTAGCTACCTCGTCCAACCGTGACGCATCAGACTCCGTGTCGGTACGAGCGAAACAGAGTCGCCCAACCAGACAGCAACGCGGCGTAAGAGCTAACCCGGTTTACCGAAATTGCCATCCATGCGAATTATAGCCAGCTTGCGGATTGGGTCAAGATTGATCCATTTGCCGCAACCGCCAGACTGTAAACAGCTTACGCAAAACGCAAAATTCCCCACAACCGCCAATGTACCAGCCCAGCAAAGGGTAAAGCCCTCGAGATTTCAATTTAAATGGACCAAAAGAATCGCGACATCCGCCGGCGTTATGCCACTAATGCGGCTCGCCTGGGCCAAACTTATCGGTCGCACTTTGCCCAGTTTTTCCCGAGCTTCCACTCGCATGTGCGCGAGCGCGGTGTAGTCGAAACTCTCTGGAATCCGCTTCTCGTTAAGCCGGCGCATTCGCGCCACTTCACTCTCCTGACGCACCAAATAGCCGGCATACTTCACGTCGTATTCTAGTTGCCGCGCCACTTCGGTCGGCACAGCGGCAAGCTCGGGGAGTTGGGCGATGAGATCCTCCCACCGTGTTTCCGGCCGCCGCAGCAACTTCTCCAGCGTGATATCGCCGGCTCGCGTCTCGGTGAGAAGTGCCAGCACGCGGGCGATCTCTGCCTCCTTCGCCTCGAAACGCGACCAGCGTGCGTCACCGACCAGCCCAATTTGCCGACCCAGCGGAGTCAGCCGGCGATCAGCATTGTCTTGCCGCAGCGACAAACGAAACTCCGCGCGGCTTGTGAACATGCGATACGGCTCGTCAACTCCCCGCGTCACCAGGTCGTCAATCAACACACCGATATAGGCTTGCTCGCGCCAGCACCCGCGGCTCGTCGCCACGCAGTTTGAGTGCGGCGTTAATGCCCGCCATCAGGCCCTGAGCGCCCGCCTCTTCGTAGCCCGTCGTGCCATTGATCTGCCCGGCGAAAAACAGCCCGGCCACGCTTTTCGTTTCCAAACTTGGCCGCAACTGCTGCGGGGGAGCGTAGTCGTACTCCACAGCGTAGCCATAGCGCATGATCTCGGCATTCTCCAGACCAGGCACTAGGCGCAACATAGCGTCTTGCACATCGCGTGGCAGACTGGTTGAGATGCCGTTCACATATACTTCCAGCGTGTTGCGTCCTTCCGGCTCCAGGAACAACTGATGTCGCTCTTTGTCGGCGAACCGCACCACTTTGTCTTCGATCGAAGGGCAATACCGCGGCCCACGCGATTGGATCTGGCCCGAGTACATCGGCGCCCGATGCAAATTTGCGCGAATTAGCTCATGCACCGCTTCATTCGTGTAAGTGATCCAGCACGGCAACTGTGGCGCTGGCAAACGGTCGGTGAGAAAACTGAACGGTTGCGGATCGTCATCGCCTGGCTGCATTTCGCATTTCGAATAATCGATCGTGCGGCCGTTGAGCCGACAAGGCGTCCCAGTTTTGAATCGCGCCAGCTCAAAGCCGAGCCGATTCAGTGCTGCACTGATGCCCGAGGTCGTCCCTTCGCCTGCTCGACCGCCGGCGGTTTTCGTCTCACCGGTGTGCATGATGGCTTGCAAGAACGTGCCGGTCGTGAGGATGACGCACTTGGCGCGATAGATCGCATCGCCGCGCACTGCGCACGCCCGCGATGGACGTGCGGAGGTGCGAGTCCGGTGCGCGCAGTGTAGGCGAATCGGCTGACGACGCTCCGCGTTCAGCATTCCGAGCTCCGCACTCTTCGACAATCAAATCCTCCACCACTTCTTGCCGCAGCACTAGGTTCGGCTGCGACTCCACGATTCGTTTCAGCTCCTGCTGATAGGCCTTCTTATCGGCCTGCGCCCGTGGGCTGTGCATCGCCGGGCCCTTGCGACGATTGAGCAACCGGAATTGAATCCCGGTGGCGTCGATTGCTTGGCCCATCGCGCCGCCCAGCGCGTCGATTTCGCGCACGATCTGCCCCTTGGCCACGCCGCCGATGGCCGGGTTGCAACTCATCTGGGCCACGGTATCGCAGTTGGTGGTTAAGAGTGCCGTGCGCGCTCCCATCCGCGCCGCCGCCAGCGCCGCCTCGCAGCCTGCATGGCCGGCGCCAATCACGAGAACATCGAATTCATATGCGAATTGTGTCATGTCAGTTGTCGCCGACAAAATTCGCTCGAATTGTGTCGCACGCGTAAATCATTTTCGTCGGTATCGATAACTCAAACAAGCGGCCAGTTTCGGTCGTATGCACTTGCTGTAAATCGCTAGCGTCAGTCCGGTCGTTCCGAATAATATTGCTACTGGCTCCCAGAACTTGGATAATCCGTTTGATTCGCGCGTTTGTCGAATCGCTCGTTTACAAACGGCGGGAGAGTAGAACAATGCCGATCGCCCTTTGCCGACACCATATCAATCGAGCGTTGTGTGCCGCTGCTGTAGCCATCGTTTTGTTTGGCACATTCGGTGCTTTTGCCGAAGACATCCCGCGTGTTACCGTGGCCACAAAGCACTTTGGCGGTGTGCAGCTGATGAGCATCGGGATCGATGGTTCAAATCCTGTGCAGCTGACCAATGAGCCAGATGGCGCAACGCAGCCGACTTGGTGCCCAGATGGGTCAAAGATCGCCTACGTGGTTGGCCCGGTGGAGCAGGGCAAGATTAAGGTGATGGATGCCGATGGCAAAAACGCGCACCTGCTCTTAACAGAAGGCGGCTCGCAGCGAACGCCGCAGTGGTCCCCCGATGGCAAGCAAATTGCGTTTTCGATGTTGGCGGACGGCTCCAATTACGACATCTTCGTCGTTAGCGCCGATGGCAAAGATTTGAAGGATTTGACACCGACGCCAATCTTTGAAGCCGATCCGAATTGGTCGCCTGATGGAAAGAAAATCGTCTTTGCTGCGGTGCCCACGGGTGGATATCCCGCCGTGTGGACAATGAACCCCGATGGCACGGGGCAATTCGATGTGCTCGGAAAAACCCTGAATGTCGCGGTCTATCCAACGTGGTCCGCCGATGGGAAGAAAATCACATTCGGTGCGCCCGACGACAACGAGCAGATTCAAATTACAGAAGTCAACGCCGATGGCACCGATTGGCACGTTCTGACGAGCGGCCCGCAACCGCACAGCTACGCCGCCTGGTCGCCGGACGGAAATTACCTGGCCTACGTTTCCGATCCAGGCTCCGAGAATGCGGACTTGTGCATCTACGATCCTGCGACGAAAGAGCATCGCGTGGTTTTGAAAGGCGATGTTTTTGAAGAACTGTTCCGCGACGCACGCCCCGCGTGGGTGCCGGTGCGAGCGAAGGAGAAATAGTTCGACACGGGATTTCCGGGCCACGCCGGAGTTTTTTTGAAATAGATCGCGATCAAATTTCGGTCCGCCAGCGCAAGTTGCCTGGCAATTTACAGGCAGCGGATTCCAGATGGATCACGCGGCGGTGAGCTGGCGAGACCGCAGCGGATGACGCGTGGGCAAGGAGCGTTGCGGGGCGCGGGAAGAGTGCGGCGTCCATTTTCGGGGGGTCGACTCTGGCGATTCATCTGCGTCTTAGCCATGATGTAAAGCCTTGCCGCACACATACACACCGCATCCTTGAGTCGAATCATGAGAAGAATTGTTTGTCGCCGGCTTTTGATTTTTACCGCTCTGAGCACGCTATTTTTGAAATCATTGCTTGTTGGAAACCATACTTCTGCTGCCGAGCGCAATGAAACCGACGTTAATGCCAAAGTGGATGTGCTGCTCGCGCAAATGACGCTCGATGAGAAAATCGGCCAGATGACGCAGGTCGATTCCAATGCCCTGAAGAACAAGGCCGATGTCGCCAAGTATTTTCTCGGCTCCGTGCTCAGCGGCGGTGGGTCTGACCCGAAAGACAACACCGCCAAATTCTGGGCCGCGCTGCACGATGAATTTCAATCGCACGCACTGCAAACGCGCTTGAAGATTCCAATTCTTTATGGCATCGATGCCGTACATGGTCACAACAATGTGGATGGCGCAGTCATCTTCCCGCACAACATTGGCCTGGGCGCTACGCGGAATCCTGAACTCGTCGAACAAGCGGCCCGTGCGACGGCGGAGGAAGTTTCCGCGACCGGTATCCGCTGGGCGTTCGCGCCGTGCATTGCGGTAGCGCGGAATCCGCGCTGGGGTCGTACTTATGAAAGTTTCGGCGAAACGCCGGAACTCGCGGAATCGCTGGGCGCCGCAGCCGTGCGTGGATTGCAAGGCGCAAATCTCGCGGATGCCAAATCTGTCGTCGCTTGCGCCAAACATTTCGTGGGCGATGGCGGCACCAGCGACGGCAAAGATCAAGGCAACACCGAATGCGATGAAGCCACGCTTCGCAAAATCCACTTGCCAGGTTATATCGCCGCCATCAGAGCCGGCACGGGAACTATCATGGTTTCCTACAACAGTTGGAACGGCCAGAAGATGCACGGCAATAAATTTCTGTTGACCGACGTGCTCAAAGGCGAACTCGGCTTTGATGGCTTTTTGATTTCCGATTGGGCCGCCATCGATCAGCTCGGCCCGAACTACAAAAGCGATATTGAGAAATCGATCAACGCCGGCCTCGACATGATCATGGTTCCCAACGGACCGGGCCAAAAAAATAATTACGTCGAGTTCATCACGCTGCTCAAAGAACTTGTCGACGAAGGCAAAGTGCCCCAGGCGCGCATTGACGATGCCGTGCGCCGGATTCTACGCGTGAAGATGAAAACGAATCTGTTCGATCAACCTGGTAGCGATCCAAGTCGCCTCGCCAGCATCGGCTCCGCCGAACATCGCGAAATCGCCCGGAAGTGCGTGCAGCAATCGCTGGTGCTGCTGAAGAATGGCAGGAACGCCCTGCCAATTTCCAAGAGCATCAAGCATCTGCACGTGGCGGGCAAAGCGGCGGACGATCTCGGTATCCAATGCGGCGGTTGGACCATCGATTGGCAAGGCAAGCCGGGACCGGTGACGAAAGGCGGCACGACGATTCTTTCTGCCATCAAGGCGGCCGTCTCGAAAGACACGAACGTGACGTATTCGGCCGATGGCACCGGCGAGACGGCGCCGACGTCACAATTGTCGTCATCGGCGAACAACCCTACGCGGAAGGCAAAGGGGACCGCAAAGACTTGGCACTTGCTGATTCCGACTTAACAACCATTCACAATGCGGAATTGGCCGTGGCGCCGGTCATCACCATTTTGCTATCCGGCCGGCCGCTCGTTCTTGGCGGAGCGCTTAGTTCCAGCGATGCCATTGTCGCCGCCTGGCTGCCGGGCACGGAAGGTCAGGGCGTTGCCGATGTGCTTTTCGGCGATGTCAAGTTTACCGGCAAACTTCCGCGCACCTGGCCAAAGAGTATGGATCAGGCGGGCGTATGCGCCGGCGACCCGCGCGAAAAGGACGCTCAATTTCCATACGGCTATGGTTTAAGCTATTAAGGCGTTAAAAATAGCGCTGTTCATTGACGAATCGCAAGGTCACGATAATATGGCCCAATCCACTTCAACTTGGCAGGATTCGGGGCCTGTCAGAGTTTTGTTCTGAGCGGTATCGATCGCAACGCCCGCCGTTTCGCGTCGTCCAACACACGGGGAGTGAGCCAGGAATGTCTACTGGAAATCAGCCGCTGGCGAAGAAGGGACTTTTCACCGTCGATGGCAAGAATCTTGCCTTCACTTTTGGGCTGGTGAGCTCGCTGTTTCTGATTTGGGGATTCTGCAACGGGATGATCGACACCATGGACAAGCACTTTCAAGACCAGCTTGGTCTTACGAAAGCGCAGTCGGCTTGGGTGCAATTTGCCCATTATATGGGCTACGCGTTGATGGCACTGCCCGCGGGATTGCTGACGCGGCAAATTGGCTACAAAGGTGGCATCATCTTTGGGTTGATCCTTGTGGCGCTCGGCGGATTCTGGTTCATGCCTGCCACACAGATTTCGCAATTCTGGGCGTTCCTGTTGGGCGTCTGCGTAATTGCGATGGGACTGACGGTGCTGGAAACCGTGGCGAATCCTTACACCACGGTGCTAGGTCCGAAGGAGTATGGTGCGAGCCGCATTAACCTGGCCCAATCGTGCAACGGAATTGGTTGGATCTTCGGCCCGATTGTCGGCGGAGCTTATTTCTATTCCGAAGGCGGCGTCGAAAAAGCGCACGGCCAACTGTTCATTCCCTACTTGGGAGTGGGCATTATCGTACTGATAATTGCGATCATGTTTTTCCGCGCACCCGTGCCGGATGTGAAAGTTGAGGACGAATACCATACCGATGAAGGTGGTGCGGCGACGCGGGTGGCCAAAGATCGAAATCGCGGTCTGATCCTGGCGATGATGTTCTTGAACGTCGCGGCGCTGGGTCTTTCGATCTATTTAGTGCTGCATACAATTTTGCCGAGTCTCGATGTAGTGCCTGAGGCAAAAATCGAGAAAGTTTACTCGCTCGTGATCGCGGCACTCGTGGTGTTAACACTTCCGCTCTTAATTCCCTTCGCCAGAACAGTGACAACGCACAGCATTTGGCGCACCCGCACTTTTCCGGGGCGACAATTGCGCAGTTCTTGTATGTCGCTGCGCAGGCGGGCATTTTCAGCTTCTTCATCAATAGCATGACGGTCGATAAGAGCAACGGCTACGCCATGGTGCCGGAGCTGCCGCAATCGTGGAACTCCAGCGTGCTTAAAGATTGGAACTGGATTGAGACCCGAACGGCCATTGCTCCCAATGAAGTTAAAGATTTTCCCGCGCTCGCCACCTGGCTGAAAACCAAGCCCGATGCTGTGGCGGAATTCGTCAATAGCCAACTATCTCGACCACCGGAAACTCCCGCCGAAGTGACTCCCAACCCTGTGACGACCGCGCCGCCATCGCCCCCTGCCGAAGCGAAAACAGCGCCAGTGACGGGAGTGCCTGCGGCCTCGGACCATCCCAACGACGATGCAATTTCGATGCTTGCTGAATATAAGGATGGGAGCCCGGTCAGCGAGCCGCTGCAGAAGAAACTGGTGAGCGAGCTCAATCGCATCATCCGACAAGAGATTGGCAACAAGCCTGGAAATAAAGACAACAAACCGGAGTTCTACGATGCAAAGCGCTTTGCCGGCGTGAGTTTCAGTCAAAAAACGAGCGAGCAAGCCTCCGAACTCGCCGGTCAGGAACAGAAGAGCGATCATTCCATCTTGCGGCTCCATCGATTGGTGCTGGAAGATTCGCTGCCGGGCGTGTTGCCGTATCACGACAGCATTCTGGCGATCAGCGATAAGGGCGCGAGCTTCTTATCGTCCATCGCCTTTTGCTTCTTCCTGTTGGGGCGAATTTCCGGCGCCTGGCTGCTGAAAAGATTCTCCGCACACAAAACGCTGGGCCTGTACGCACTGTTGAACGTCGGTGTTTGTGCGCTCATCATCGGCCAGTTGGGCTGGGTTTCTGTCGTCTGCGTCTTCGTGAGTTATTTCTTTATGTCGATCATGTTCCCGACGATATTCGCGCTGGGCATTTACGGCTTAGGATCGCAGTCGAAAAAGAAAGCCTCGGCGTTCATCGTCATGTCAATCACCGGTGGCGCACTCATGCCAAAATTCATGGGCCATTTAGGCGACGTCTACAACATGTCGGCTGCCTTCTGGATGCCGTTTACGTGCTTCATTTGCGTCGCGGCGTACTCGTTCGCTTGGCCACTTCTTAGCGGCCACGAATCGATCCAAGGTGTGAAAGCAACCGGCCACTAACCGACGTCACTGGAATTGAATAGCCCGAAGCGTCCCGGCATAGTCGGGACCGTGCCGATTCGATTGCACGGCGCTCGCCGCCTTTTGAAATCGCAGCCCCTTGCGCTAGTTTTCTCGGCGCGACTCTCTTTTCACCGCTCCGATTCCCAACCGAAGACCATCTTTTCCGCTTTGGGTTCGAATTCGCCGCTGGCGGATTGACGTAGCTCAGGAGTGAAATTGACATGCAGGCTGCGGCGGTCGGCAGTGACAATGTCTAATTCAATATCCGGCGGCTTCGTTTTTCCCGCCGGCAGCGATATGAGTCCGGACATTGTTTTCCAGGCCGCGTCAATCTTTGCGCCGGGATACTTCGCCGCCAGGGCCTCGAGCGCCGGCTTGGGCACATCGGCAAGCGCGATCTGATCTCGAATCTGATTGACTTGATAACTACCGGAAATAC
Source organism: Pirellulales bacterium (assembly GCA_963773875.1). GTDB lineage: Bacteria > Planctomycetota > Planctomycetia > Pirellulales > JADZDJ01 > CAVTYH01. Next base: position 37,893 of record CAVZCV010000017.1, on the reverse strand, counting down.
TAAGGATGCCCAATTCAAATCGACGATCGCCATCTTTCACGGTAAGTCCCCAGCTTTCTGTATCCATCATCGCCGGAGTGTATGGCTCTTTAGTCGCTTCGAGAATCTCTACGTTGGGAAATTTTGTCCGGACCGCTGCAGTTAGCCTTCGCGGAAGTTGATTCAGAGGGACGCCGTTCGATTGCTTGCCTTTCGTCTCTGCTTTGTCGGCGGCTGGACCGGTTGCTTTTGGATCTTTCGCGGAGCCCGATCGAACCTTGAGCGCTACCATTTCACTGCTCAGCGATTTTCCAGCAATCTCGATGACCGCCCACAGCGACGTTTGATCTGCGAATCCATCGCCGCGTGCAAGATGGATTGGCGTATGCGGCGGCGAGGAGCGTGCCGGCCAGCTCCAATACCAATCGCGATGGATCGACGTCTCGGTTTGCGGCAATTTTTTGTTCAAGAGCACAGCATCGAGGGGCAGTTCGAATACAACTTGTTGTTGGCCCGGCAGCACTTGCTTTTGGTCGAGTTTCGGCGGCTTGGAAACCATTCCTGGGCGACCGCCGCCGGGAGTGGGACCGGGATGCCAAAGACTGATGCTGAGCGTTTCCGCCCAAATCATCGCGGGAGCCTTGCCGCAAAGCCGAACAGCGGTGCCATCGTATCCCACGGGCACTTCGATCGGCTGTTTCGATTTGTTCTCGACGCTGCATTTTACGGTTGCGCCAGAAAGAGCCATCGGATCGTACCGATCAGCGGAAATCGACAATTTGACGACGATGTCCGCAGATGGCGATTGAGATTCTTCGTCGCCGGCCAAGGCACTTGGCAACGGAATCAAAAGCGTGAGCAAAATTGCGATGAATCTCTTCGGTCTCATGAGACTGCCACTTTGGTTAGCTGCCAAATTTTCCACCACCGCCAAATACCTATTAAGAACAGAACTCCGCCACCACTAAACAGCGCGATCATTATGATGCGCCAAAATATTGCCTTGGCATCAAGTTCGCTCTGGAGTTCGTGCATTTCACGCTCGATTTGAGCGGTTTTATCCGGATCATAGAGATCCGCAGATTGATGATGTTCGAGCACGGGGCTCAACGCCCCCACGGCGAAAATCGCGCCGATTTCCGCGCGGTACATTTGTTCGCGTGCTAAAAAGCCACCGCCCACAAGCGCCGAGGCTAGTACGCCAATGACAATGAATCTCCTGCTAAGTTTCATCCGCTCATGGCCCGATGTTTTCTTTGAACAACTCATCGATCTGTGACGGTGGAAGCGCGCGGTCGGCAATGAACAGTTCGTCGAGTTCGCCACGGAACATTTTCTGATCGGGCGACGTCTTTCCAGCTTCACAGCCCAGCCAAACAATATCGTCGGCGGGCCCGTCCACGGCGTCGGCCCGGCCTTTTTTGGCGACTTTCGCAGTGCCCTCCTCGAGGCGCCCGTCCACATATTGCCGCACGTGCCAACGCTGCTTGCCGATGTTGCGTGGCACAATCACTACCGCCAGATGATGCCACTGGCCGTCGCGCAAGTTCGTCGTACCAATGATGGTGATGCGGCCGATCTCCGTTCGCAGCGCGCCGACCGGACCTTGCGCTGGCGCGGTGTTCAAGCTGATTTCGACCGGCTGTGCACGCGAAGGCTCTTGGGCCGTTGTCATCCAAGCGACGATCGGTGCGCTATTGTCAATCGGCGTGTCGCTTGGAATGCGGACCCAGAATGCCACGGTGTGGGCCGCGCGGTTTGAAAAGCCCGACACCGTGGCATGGGCATATAAATGGCCGTCGAAGCGAAGCGCGCCTTTGAATCGTCCGCCGATGCGCGGTTCAGCCTGCTCGATGCTGCTGGACGTTTCGATGACCGCAGACAAATCGCCCACGGCGTTCCACGATCCGTTGGCCCGCGCTGTGCGCCATCGGCTTCATCGAAAGACCAGTGCACGTGCCTGGCCGATTTCGCGAGCCGTTCAAGCTTGGAGGGTTGTTTGAACTTCGCCAGCACGCCAGCCGTATTCTTGATTTCCTCACTCCCTGTGCGATTGAAACGGCGAGCGCCCTGCGATTTGAGCACGAATTTCGCGGTGTCCTCGTGACTGGCTTCGCGGGGCGTGGCTTCGACGGCGCCGTCGAGCGCGCAAACGTCGGTCGCGCCGTCGGCATCCACCGTCATGCCGAATTCTTTGCCCAGATCGACAACGTCCACCATCGCGCTTTGAATCGCAAATCCTATGGCTTCAGCCGGCACTTCCGCGCAATTTGCCGTGATGCAGCGTCGCCTCCCACGCGGAATTCAAATCGAGCCGCGCGGGACCTTCGAGCGTCACTTGCGCGCCGCTGTCGAAAGTGATTTCTACCGTGCCGCTTTGCAAATTCAGTTGCTGGCCGTGCGTGAGCGCATCGCCCAAGACCGGAGCGAGCGCGGCATCGGCCCAAATGCAATCGGCCAGGCCCGTGATTTGGGCGGCTAGCTCGTTGGCTTCCGCATCTGCGTCGGCGTCGCCGAATCCGTGCAAGACAACAGCAACGAGGATAACGGCTGCCGTCGTTGCAATGACGCCAAAGACCCACCAGCGACGCGAGTTTCTTTGAGATTCTGCTGTTGGCATTTGAGTGGTGCGAACAGCAATTGGCGCTTCGACGGCATATTCCAGCAGACTCGCCGATAAGCCAAGCGACCGCACATACATTTCACGGGCCGTTTCTGACGCACTGAGAATCTCGGTAAGCCGCTGCCGCTGAGCATCTGACAGGTCGCGATCCACGACCGCGTCGAGCAGTTCGGCCAGCTCCTGATGTTCGCGGTCAGTTAAACTCATCACACCCCTCGCAGCGCAAGTTGCTGGTTAACGCAATCAAAGAGCAATTTGCGAATTCGCCCAAGTGCTTTGTACGCTGCATCGATCGACCTGCCGGCCTCTTTCGCCGCCATTTCCACACTGCCACCCGGGGCGTAGCGTGTCATCAAGAATTGCCGCTGACGCGGAGAGAGCTTTTCCAAGCAGTTTTCCAGTGCCGCATGCCGTTCGCTCAATTCGTCGTGCAATCGGATCGATGTCGCCGCCACGCGCCCCAACAATGCATCGTCGAACAGAATCTTGGCTCGCGCAAATTTCTGCCGTGCGGCCCGCACTCGCCATAAGGCAATCTGACAGGCCCAAGCGACGAAATTCGTGCCCGGTTTGAATTCACCAAACTTTTCGCATATCACGAGGCTCGTTTCTTGGAGCAGTTCTTCTGCATCGCTGCGATTGGGCACGAGCGAATAAATAAACGAAAAAATAGCCCGCTGGTGCTGCACCATGAGCAGCATCAATTGTTTACTGGCCTCAGCGGCTGCCTGGTCAGATGCGTTCACAGATTGGTAGCCGATGCCGGTCGCCCGCCGCGAGCGGTTCTCCGGCCGCTCGGGCGGACGCCAAACCGGCTATGCGTTCTTTTTCTTTTCTTTCTTTGCTTTGGGCTCGATCAATACTGTTTGTGCCTGATCGCCTTTCGCGGTGACCGCCACGCGCTCGCCGTCTTTAATGTCGGTGCGAGTGCCTGTTTCATCGGCGGCGCCTTTCTTGCCTTTGATTTTATAGGTTGTGTCGCCGTTCAAGTTGAAAACGCGCGATCCCCCTTTCTTTGCTTCCACCGTAAGCGAATCTTTGTCGATTGCCTTCACCGTGCCCTGGATTACCTGGGGCGCGTCCGATTTTTTCTTGCCGGCCGTCGCTTTGGCCATTGCCGTGCCGCCGCCAGACAGCACGAGGCCGCCAACTGTCAACGCACCAATTACCAATCGCCACAATGGATTCTTATTGCTGCGTACTGCCTGCATTTTCTTGCTCCTCGATTGCGAACTCCCCTGAAATTGGCCGCCTCGCGGGCCTTCATCCATGGTAATAGCGGCACACGCCTAAATTAGGACAAAACTGCGGAAAAATTGGGCCGGGAACTAATCCCAGCCCGGTAGCGTCCAACTTTCAATCGCAATACACATCGGAATTACCCTGGTTTACCAATGAAGACTCGATTTATTGCATTCGCACTCGCACTTGCATCAGCGTCGTTTCAGGCGAATCAGTTGTTTGCCAACGGCGAAAACATCGATCTCTCGACCGTGCCGAAGCGGAACACGGTGCAGCTGACGATTTACAACAGCGAAGACATCACGTTGGTCCGCGAAACGCGGACCGTGACATTCAAAAAGGGCATGAATCCGCTGCAGTTCTCCTGGGCCAATACGTTGATCGATCCCAGTTCGGTGGAGCTCAAGTTCTTGACGAATCCCGACAAGCTCGATGTGCTCGACACCACGTTTCCGCATAGCAAACCGCAAATGCTGTACTGGAACGTGAAGAGCGATTTCGACGGCGAAGCGACCATCCAGATCACCTATTTCACCAGCGGCATCACCTGGAGTGCCGATTACTTGTGCATCGCCGACAAAGACGAAACGAAGATGAACTTCGAAGGCTTCGTGCGCGTGTTCAACCGCAGCGGCGAAGAATACGAAGATGCGCAAATCCGGCTGGTGGTGGGCACGATCAATCTGGTGGAGAAGATCGCCCAGCTGGCGCAGATTCCAATGAGCGAGGTCTCCAAGCTGCAAGAGGAACAGTTGGGAAGAATGCGGGCCGATGTTGCCCGCAAGGCAATGGCCATGCCAGCCGGGGCGGGCTTCGGTGGCGCAGCCACGTCTAGCCCCGCTGCGGCTCCGAAGGAAATTATCAAAGAAGGCCTGAGCGAGTATTTCATCTACAGCGTAGAAGGCACCGAAAGCATTCCCAACGGCTGGTCGAAGCGCATGCGCAGCTTCGAGGGGCATACCGTGCCGTTTAAAATTCAATACCGCTATCGCCCGCAGGAATATGGCGATCAGCTCGTGCGGATGTATTTGCTCACCAACAACAAAGAATCGAAACTCGGCACGACGCCGCTTCCGGATGGCACCGTGCGTGTGTTCCGCGAGAACGGCCGCGATGGTTTATCGTACCTGACGCAACAAGCGATCAAATACATCCCGATCGGCGATAAAATCGAGCTCAACCTCGGCGCGGACCCCGAGGTGATCTTTGAACTCATCAAAACGAAGTCGACTCGCGATAACATTTGGGTGCGCTTGGATGGCGCCAACCGTTATCAGCAAGTCGGCGGGAACGAAGTGGTTCGCGTGGAGCGCACCTCGGTCGCCGGCTGGGACGAGCATTTTGTTTTTGACCAAAGCATTCGCAATTACACGACCAAGCCCATCGACGTGGAAATCCGCCGCACGTATCCCGGCCATGTGGGGTTCCGCAGCCAGCTGGAGCCAACCCTCTTCGATTATCAAACGGCACAATATCAAGCGCGCGTGCCGGCTGGCGAACGAAAAGACCTCATGTATGAACTCGTGCAGCACAAGGGTTATAATGAAAAGCAGCACAATATGACGCTCGAAGCAGCGGAGATCAAACCGTGAGGCGCGGCCGGATGGCAATTCTCGTGATTGGCCTGTTGCTGATTGGCCGATCAGGGAGAACTGCATCCGCCGAAGAGGCTGCGAACGGAAAAGTGGACGGCGAGGTTACGATCTCGGCGACAGTCGTTGATGCGACCACCGGCAAGGCGATCGAAAAGTTTCGTGTCGTGCCGGCGCCGGTTTATAAGGGACCGGCACATCTTACCTGGCAGTCGCATCTCATCAAGCGAGTCGACCACGGCAAATTCGAATGGCGCTGGCGTCCGTACGATCAGTCGCGAATACGCATCGATGCACCCGGCTATCGGCCCTTCATCAGCGAGCCGTTTACTCACGCAGCCGGCGAAATTCATTTCGATTTGAAATTGCAACCCGATTCTGGAATTGTCGGCAAGGTTCTGAAGCCCGACGGCACGCCGGCGGCGGATGCGCAAGTGGCACTGTGCACTTGGACCTGCGAAGTGAGCGTCGAAGATGGCAAACTGCGCCTGGCGGGGCATGGTGCTAGGCTGGCTTCAATCGCGAAAACTGCTGATGACGGGACATTCTCCTTGCCAGCGGAAATCGACAAATGGGTGCTGGTCGCCGCAGGAGAATCGGGTTACGTGGAAGTGACGGCGACGGAACTCCAAAAATCGCCGATTCTGCAGCTAAAGGCTTGGGGCCGACTCGAATTGAAGTATGCGCCTGGAGGTAAAGCGCTGGCGGAGCAATCGTTTAGCGTGGGCTCCGGCCGCGGCGACGTGGAAGTCATGCTTCACCGTTACCAGTCTGCAAAAACTGATGCGGACGGCCGGTTCGTCCTCGATCGAGTGCCTCCCGTGCGACTGTACGTACAACCGATCTTTCCGATGGGTGACAACTCAACGGGGAGCTTGTTGGGCTTCAGCGGAGACGTAACGATTGAGCCGGGCAGAACGTTACGCATGATTTTCCCGCGTCCGGGGCAAACGGCTGCTGGTCGGATTGCGCTGCCAGTGGACACCAATCTTACGGTGGCCGACTTTGAGTATGATGTTTCCGTATCGCTTAATCCGCCTAGTTTCAGCGGAGATATGCAATGGATCAACAAATCCTATCAGGCCTACAACGCATTCATGTCGAGCGACGCCGGCAGTGCTTTCCAACAGAGCAAGATTCCGGTGAACGAGAAAGGGGAATTTCAAATTGCGGGGCTGCCGGAAGCTCAGTACATGCTGTATGTACGCGCGACCGAGAAGCGAGCGCACGCCGATGATGCTGGCCGTCGTCCGCTGGAAGGATGGCATGCGGGACGAATTACAGTTCCTCCCCGACCTGTTTCCGCCGAATCGGTAAACTTGGGGCAGATCGGATTGGAACTACGCGAACAAAAGCCCCAGCCTGAGGTCGATGGCAAACCATGATTGGAAAGTCGTCGCTGTTTGCCGTTCTCGCGGCATTAGGGCTCCTCATAGCATTCGTCGCGTTTGATGTGCGCATAGCGATTGCTCAAGCCAGCAGCGAAAAAGCGACAGCCAAAAAACCGAGTCCCGGCACCGTACCGGCATCGGCTGAAAACACTGGCACGCTAACCGGACGCTTTCGTTATGTTGGACGGCCGCCGGAGCCGAAGGCGATTGAAATCAATAAGGATGTCGGCATTCTGGGGCAATACAACATTGTCGATCAATCGCTGGTGGTTGGCGAAGATCGCGGTGTGGCGAATGTTTTCGTTTGGGTGCGCAGTGCCGACATCCCTGCGCCGCCGCCAGAAAAGCTGGAGCCAATTACGATCGAATTTAAAACAGGGCAGTTCTTTCCGCACGCGGCGGCGTTTCAGGCCCCACGCGAATTGATCGGCACCGTGCATGAGAGCATTGCGGTTGTATTCAATTACGCTGGGCAAACGGACATGTTCGCGATGGTCTGTCCGGCGCATGACGAAATTACGCATCGAGTGCAACCGGAAGCAATGCCCGTGCCGCTAACCGATAACATCCATCCTTGGGCCAAAGGCTGGCTCTTGCCGCTGAAGCATCCGTTTTGTGCGGTAAGCGACAAGGATGGCAAATTCAGAATCGAAAATCTGCCGCCGGGCAAATGGGAATTTCAAGTGTGGCAGGAGCGGACTGGTTACCTGGAAACAAAGGACTGGCCGAAAGGTCGGTTCACGATGGAAATCAAGCCCGGCGAAAACGATTTGGGCGAAATCAAACTTCCGCCGGCAGTCTTTCGCAATGCGGCCCCTGCGGATGAACGGTAGCTGCGTCAGCTGCTATAATCAGGGCTGACACGCAATCTCTGAATTTCACTCCGCCATGCCGCACGTCGCCCTGTTTATTCCTTGCTACATCGATCAGCTTTATCCGCAGGTGGGCTTAGCCACAGCGGAACTGCTGGAACGTTGCGGCGTCACGTTTGAGTTTCCCGAGGAGCAAACCTGCTGCGGGCAGCCGATGGCCAATACCGGCTGCACGAAGGAGGCCCGGCCGTTGGCGGAAAAATTCTTGCGAATCTTTTCGCCGTACGAATATGTCGTCGCACCGTCCGGCAGCTGTGTCGCCATGGTCCGGCATCACTACGAACATTTTTTTCATGGCACGCCCCAGGAAGCGGCTTTCCAGGCGCTCAAAGTGAAGACGTTTGAACTCAGCGAATTCCTCACTGATGTGCTGAAAATCGAAAAGCTCGACGGCAAGTTTCCATATCGTGTCGGGCTGCATCAAAGCTGCCACGGACTGCGCGAATTGCGGCTTGCCAGCGATAGCGAATTGGTCGGCAAAGCATACAACAAGTCCCGATCGCTCCTCGAGAACCTGGAAGGCATCGAGCTCGTGAAGCTGCAGCGGCCCGATGAATGCTGCGGCTTTGGCGGCACGTTTGCCGTCGCCGAAGAAGCCGTCAGCTGCATGATGGGGGAAGACCGGATTTACGATCACGAACAGGCTGGCACGCAAGTGCTCACGGCCAACGACATGAGCTGCCTGATGCATATGGAAGGCCTGATCCGTCGACAGAAAAAACCGATTCGCGTAATGCACCTGGCGGAAATTCTGGCGGGACACGCGGTGTAGTCCAACGAAATTCTTCGGCCGCGTTACGAGAAGTGTTTAACGTATAAGAGAAAAGCTGCGAGATGCCCGTTATTTCGACTTTTTATGGCGTCACAATATCAATGTATTTCCTCGATAATCGACGACATCATCGACCGCACATCCATGCACGATACCAAGATGCGGAAGTTGTGGTTGCGATCGATGATGGCGCGATACTCGAAGGCGCGTTGCCGCCCGCAAAAATGCGGTTAGTATTGGCTTGGGTGGAAATTCATCGTGATGAACTAGCGGCCGATTGGCAGCTGGCGGTGAGTGGTCAACACCCATTGAAGATTGAACCGCTGAGGTAGTAATGAATCCACGCGTCAAATCGGTCGTCGCAAAAGACGATTACAAATTGGAAATCGAGTTTTCCAATGGAGAAACCGGTATCTACGACTGCGCACACTTGCTGGACTTCGGCGTGTTTAGAGAGCTCCGCGACATTTGTTACTTTCGACAGGTAAGAGCGGAAAATGGCACTGTTGTCTGGCCGCACGAGCAGGATATTTGCCCTGATACGCTTTATGAAGACTCAAAGAAGCTCGCCGGTCCGCAGGCAGACAATTAAATTAGATGAACCACGCCACGCTTGCCGCTGAATTTGTTCATAACCGTGAGCGCGCTCATTGGCACGATACGGCGCTGTGGTTTGTGCGCGAGAAGCGCGATAAGGCAGCAAATACTCTGCCGGAGTGGGAAACGCTGCGCGAGACAGCATCGCAGATTAAAACGCATGCAATGTCGCGCCTGGCGGAGTATCTGGAGCAGTTTGACGCGCAGGCGACCAAGCTGGGCGGCAAAGTGCACTGGGCTCGCGATGCCGCGGAGCATAACGAAATTGTGCTGGGCATTCTGCAAGAGCATGGCGTCAAGAAGCTCGTCAAAAGCAAGTCGATGCTCACGGAAGAGTGCCATCTTAATCCGTTTTTGGAACGGCACGGCATCGAAGTCATCGATACGGACTTAGGCGAACGGATTGTGCAGCTCGATCAAAAACCGCCTAGCCACATCGTGATGCCGGCAATCCACATGAAGAAGGAAGAGATCGGCGATCTGTTTCATCGCCATCTCGGTACGACAGCCGGCGCGACCGATCCGCAGTATCTGGCTGAAGTGGCGCGGCAACATTTGCGCGATAAATTCATGCACGCCGACGCGGGCCTGACCGGGGTGAATTTCGCCGTTGCGGAAACTGGCGGCTTCGTAGTGTGCACGAATGAAGGCAATGCGGATTTGGGCGTCTCGTTGCCGAATCTGCATATCGCGTCGATGGGCATCGAAAAAATTATTCCTCGTGCGAAAGACCTTGGAGTTTTCCTGCGATTGCTGGCTCGATCCGCAACCGGCCAGCCAATCACGACATATTCATCGCACTTTCATGGCCCGCGGCCAGGCGGCGAGTTGCACATCGTGATTGTCGATAACGGCCGCAGCGGAGTGCTGGCCAGCGGCGAATTCCGCGGAGCGCTCAAGTGCATTCGCTGCGGCGCGTGCATGAATACGTGCCCTGTGTATCGCCGTAGCGGCGGATACAGCTACGAGAACACGGTTCCCGGTCCCATCGGCTCGATTCTCGCGCCGCGCGCGATCCCAAGAAATATCAGAGTCTGCCGCATGCCTGCAGTCTGTGTGGGTCCTGCACCGACGTTTGCCCAGTGAAGATCGATATTCATCACCAACTGCTTGCCTGGCGCAACGAACTTGCCGCCCACGGTTATTTGCCGTGGAAAAAGCGCTTGGCGATGAAAATGGCCAGCCTGGTGCTGCGCATCACGTGGCTGTATCGCACGCTGGGTTGGCTGGGCCGGCGAATGGTGCCTTGGCTGCCGCGTTTTGTTGTTTACAATCGCTTCAACCCTTGGGGGAAGCAGCGCGAGCTGCCGCCGATGCCGCAGAAGAGTTTCCGACAGCAATACGCAGAGCGCTATGGCCGATCCAAACAGCCGGCAAACGGGCGACAGCCGAGCGGAAATTCTCGCGGCCATTCGTAGCCATCAGCCACCTCCCAGTCCGCTGCCGTCGCTCGAACAGCTGTGGATCGAGTATCCGGACCCTTTGGCACAGTTCGCCAGTGTGCTCGCATCGATCGGCGGCCAATTCGTGCACGCGAAAGATGCAACGGAAGCGAATTTGCGAATCGCAGAAATCCCGGTCTACCGCGATGCAAAGCGACGTGTTTCACTCGTTTCAGGCATTGGACAATCGAACGTCGATCTAACCCAGATTGTCGATCCGCACGCGTTGGAACCGATCGATTTCGCCGTGCTGCCTGGCGAATTTGGCGTAGCCGAAAACGCCGCCATTTGGGTAACCGATCGCCATCTGAAGTTGCGGGCACTGTACTTCATTGTGCAGCACTTGGCGCTCGTGATTCCCGCCGCCGAGATCGTGAACAACATGCACGAAGCGTACGATCGGCTCAAGTTCGATCGCGCGGAATTCGGCACATTTATCGCGGGCCCTTCGAAGACCGCGGATATTGAGCAATCGCTGGTGATTGGCGCACACGGGCCGAGGTCTTTGACAGTGTTTGCCATTGGAGAACGCTAAGCCGTAAGCGGATGCGATCCGCGTCAACATCAGCAATTCAATCGTCATGCCCAATGAGCAATCAGCTCATCGTGCTCATCGCTGACGACTTTATCCCCCTGCCAATGCAAATGACGGCTGCGATACATCGACCATTCGGCAATCGTCGAATCCACAACGGCGGCTCGCCGGGTTGGCGCTGTTGGAACGATGCTCGATAGCACGCTTGACTGAGTTCGCAAAATCTTCGAAGGCGAACCAATCGCACTCGATGAGCTCGAAAACACGAATGGCGACTCGCTGGAGATGACAAGCGGCTTGGTTACTCCGCTGAATGAAGCGCTCGCCGTCACTACCAAGCTGCTTGTAGCGGGAGCAATGTTGGAAGTCGTCGGTTGCACAATTTGCGGCATTGAGGAATCAGCCACTGTGTCTTCGCTGGCGGCGCTCCCACTACCGCTGCCGGGCCCTGCCAGGTTGATCAAATAATCGAGCATTCCCTGAATATCGCGGTTCGTGACCACGTGGTCGCCATTAAAATCAGCAATGTAATTCAAGTCGGCCGTCGATAGCCCGCGACTCGTTTGGTAGCCCGCCAGGTTCGTGAGTGCAGCCAAAAATGGCATCAGATCGTTTTCATTCCCGCCGCCGTCGAAATTTAGATCGCCGTGCACCACATTGGGAACGGTCGCCGATACGATGAACGCAAAAGCAAAATTGCCGCCCGGCAATCCATCGCCCGAGGGACCAGTGGTCGTGCCATTTGTCCATTCGCCATCGAGTGCATGCGTGACCGCATCGGTGACCGTGCTGCTGGAAAGCTGTAATTGCAATTGATCAGCTGGAATTGTAGAGGCAAGCGTCCACGTGGCTGTGTGCGTAATCGAATCGAAAGCAAAACTGGTCGAATTGTAGAACGTGGATGTGCCCGTGCCGAACAGCGACAGATCGGCCTGACCTACGGTCACGTTCTCGCTGAATTGCACGCTCACTTGATTGATGTTGCCATACACCAGCGCATTGAGTTGGCCGGCGCCAGTGGGAATTGCGTACCCGAATTGCGAAGAACCCAGACCCAGCGTTGCCAGATAGTCGCGATAGTTTTGCGACCAGCCGGTGCCATTGACGAACACCTTGGTTATGGTCGGCGCGACGAGATCGGCCTTGCCGGGCGTGGCCGCCACGCCGATCCAATTCGTCGGCTCATCGCCATAGGTTGTGCCCGACAGCCGCGTGAGCGATTGCCCGTTTTGCTGGCCCGGCGAACTCGGCCACGGCGCAGCATTGCCATAATTTACTTCGTCGATCAGCACGTACGGCACGACCGTCGGCGTTTCCGGCGCCGGTGCGTCGGGTCGCATCAATTGAATCCGTTCGCCCGGAGTTATCGAGCAGGCTCGTGTAACCGCCGACCAGCTGCACTTCTGGGCCAATGCCGTAGGCCGTGCGAAACGCGGAAAGCAAGCTTGCATTGGCCGGATTGGTCGGATCGAAATGCACGACCACTAGCGTGCCATTGGGCGCAATGTTCGTACCTGTCGGAAACGTGAAGCCAAGTCCGTCGATCTTCCACGGAACTTCGCCGACCGTTGGATAAGTAGTCGAAAGCGGAATCGTCTGATTCGTGAGATTTGTGAATTCCACGAATTCCAAGTCCGGATTGCCGCCGGTTGGATTGTACATCACCTCGGTAATCGCCACCGGCCCAATTCGGGGGCCGCTATTAGCGGCGCCCAACGTGACAGACGACATCGGATAGAGCTCACCCGTGCCGTTGGGCCAGCGACCGAACGACTCGCCGTTGATGGCCGCGATTACATTGAAGTGTTGTTCAAACCCTTTGAATGCGCCGGCGCCGTCCACCGATGTCAGCCACACATCATCGCCTTCTGACGATAGGCTGAATGCCACATTGCCGCCAGACGGCGATGCGGGATCAAACTGCGACTCATCGAATACCAAATATTGACCCGCGCCGATGACGGTGCCGGCGGGGATTTTGTATTTCTTCAAATTGTCGCTGCTGTCGCTCAGGTACCAGTCGGAGATATCGATGCTGCTGGTGGTCGTGTTGTAGAGTTCGATCGCATCGACCTGCGGCAGATCGGTGTGGGTGAGCACTTCGTTGACGACCACATTGTTTTGTGGACCGATTCCCGCTGTGCCGGGCGTGCCGGTGTATTCATAGCTGGACCGCCAATTGCTGGGCAAAGTGGGGTCGGCGAGCGGATTGATCATTTCCAGCGAGCTACCCTTTCCATCGGCGCGGCCGGGCCAGGGATCATCGTCGCCGTAGGTGAAGTCTTGCAGCGTTTCGCCGAGCGGACCAATCAAACGCACCTCTTCGCCCGCGTTGTCAAGCTTGCCTGTATAAGCGCCGGGGCAAGCGTCACTCCAGCTCCGAACACCGATTGAAAGACCGTTCGATTGCGTGCAATGACAATTCGCTGACCGGCGCCGAGCATCAATGAACTCGTGAACTGATACGTAATGCCACGATCGATTTTCAGCCCGTTCAAATCGACGGCCTGGCTGCCGGTATTCAACAGCTCGATGTACTCCATGTCTTCCGCATCGGTCACGCCCGCGCGAGCGGCCGGATGATAGTACATCTCCGAAATTCGCACGGGATACGGTGTCGGCAATAGGAACACGGCGCTGACCAGCGGGCTCCAATTGCCGGAAGTGTCGCGCGTCCGGGCTTGTACGTTCGTGGCAGCATTGATGGTAATGGCGGTGGAATACGTTTGAGCATGGCCAGTGTTGATGGCGCCACCGGTGAGTCGCGGATCGGTGCCATCCAGTGAGTAATAAATCGTCAAGCCCGCCGAACCACTCATGGTCAATTGAAAGCCTGGATTGACCGTTGAGCCGTAATTGCTAAACGTAGGCGCGGCCAACGCTGGTAACCAGCCATCAGCGATGAACTGATTAATGACGACCTGCGTGCGCTGCGGGAAATAATTGTTAAGCAAATTCTGCACGTTGGCATTGCGGTCGGCAGCTGTGTACGGCACCGACGGACTGCGGTTATCGCCCCAGCGAGCCGATTCACCAATGATTGCCAAATTCAATTGACCTGCCCGCTGCGCGAACAAATTGGCGGCGGATTGAGGCGTGAGCAGCCCGCCATTGAACATCAGTCGTTGTACTTCGTCGGCAAACTGCAGCTTGAATTCCGGATTAAGCATTAGCCGTTGGAATACTTCCATCGGACCGCCGGTTTCATAACTCTTTGTGGTGACGTTATCCGCGAGATTTTCAAGCGAATGTTCCGCATCCCAACTGTGGTATCGCCATTTGCCGGTGCCGCTGACCCGATCGTAACTGACATACCAGTTGTGCACCGCGGAGGTGGAGGCCCAATCGGTGTTGCCAACGTAGTAGTTGATGATCATGTAGTCGATCAGGTTCTTCGTATCCAAAACAGCGCTTACCGCCTGATAGTTCGCCAGCACGGTCATGTCTTTGCGAACGTTGGTGAGGAACGCCGCATAGTCTGGCACCGCGGTGGTGCTGTTGTTCACCGGCGTGTTGGCGGTGTGTTTCAGAATGTCGTAGTTGTCGTTGTCGTCGCCCAGGTAAGCCGAGGCGAACCGGTCATCTGGTCGTTCGTGAACGTAGTACACGCCCCAATACACGCCGTTGATATAAAGCTGCACGTACGTGCCATGCGGAGCATAACCGCCGGCGAGATTCTGCAAATCGGCGACATATTGATCCACGACGTGCGTATCGCGGCTCCGCTGGGTCGCATCGGGATGCGTCCAAACGTTGTTCGATTCCGCATCTAAGATGAGTGTGTTGAACGATTGCGTAGCTCCTTGGTCGAACGTCGGATCGGTGAACAGCGGGAAATCGAGAGTCGTCGGCCCGTACGTGTCGGTGAATTTAAGGCGGAACGAGAGTTTGTCTTGCTTCCAGCGGTCGTCGCTCGTGCCGCCTTGAATCTGGATCGAATCGTTGATTTGAAATTGCCGGCTGCCATCGGTGTTGAAGAATTCGGTGGAAGCGGCCTTTGACACGCCGGAACCGGAAATGTAAATGCCTTGCCCGCCGGCGCCGAACATATCGGCCCAGGGTAAAGTGATTGACATCGACGGGATGGCTTGCATCGCCGCAATCATCTGACTCGCGTACGTCGGATTGTTGACGATATCGGGGTCCATCTCCCAATCGGGCCCTGCCTGGCCCCAGGTCGCATAGCTCGGCAGACCGGCGCCGGTTTGATGAATGACATCGTTCAAGTAGATGTACGACTGCGTGTCGACATTGCTGGGCGTGTAACCGGCTTTGAACGCGGCGGCGCGCAAATTCGTAGTTGTCGTAATATGAATGGGGCCGCTGTAAACGAGGCCAGTTGTGGCCGTCGGCGCGCTTCCATCCAGCGTGTAGCGAATTTGCGCACCAGGCGTGGTTGATGAAATCGCTACGTCGATTGGATTCGTGTAGTAGCCACGATCAACAGAAGACTTGGCGTCGCTGACAAAACCAAGAGAGCCAATGTTATTTGCGGCGCCCGGTGTTGGCGTGGCCATAAAGCCTACGCTTGGCGGCCCTGCACGGTTGGCGCTAAATAACGGATCGATCAGAAAATCCGACGTGTTGTTTGTGGCGTTCAAGCCGACAATGGCCAGTACGTTGTTGCCATTAACCAAACTGCCCACGAATGCCGAAACGTCGATTGTTTCGTAGATGATCGACGACGCGTCGGCATGTGTGGTTGAAGCCGAGGAGCTGAATATCGGCGTACCGCTGGGAGCGTTGCGCCGCGCGATTTCTGTGCCATTCAAAAACGCAACAAAGCCATCGTCATAGCGAATCTGCAATTGGAGTGACGTTAACTGATCGACATTCGATTCCGAAAATGGTAACCGCAAATAAGCTGCATATCCGGGAGCAGCCCCCGACCTTTTCATCGAGGCGCCGACGTTAGTGCTGATGAAAGGTGTGTAATCCGTGCTTGTCGTATTGTCGTCGTAACCAACGCCAATTGTTCCGGCCGTCCAAGAAGAATCATTAAAATTGATGTTCCGCCAGGTGGCGTCGTCCGCGCTGGTCGTTGGCACTTTGACATGCACGGGGGCATCTTCATCGACAAGCGCTTCAGTGGTGGTCGAGCCCGAGGCGCCAAGACCATACGAAACATCATCTAGTTGCGCCGGGTAAGGATTGAAGGCGTAAGCCACCGATTGGTCCGGCATATCGAGCGCCAGATAACCGCCGTTTTCGTCGATCGTGAAATTAGTGTGCAGCTCCTGGCCGGCCACATGCCGATCTTTGCCACTGGCGAAAACCGTCATATACGCGCCGGCAGCCAGGCTCACGGATGGTAGCTGCCATTTCGTCGGATTGCTGGCATCGTTGGTGAGGTACCAGCCGCCGAGATTGACTGCCGACGCGCTGGTGTTCTTCAGCTCGATCCAATCGGAATGGTCGCTATCTTGATCGACGATGCCCGTAGCGTTGTGCGCAAGAATTCGTTGATGACCACGTTGGCGGTCAGCGCCAACCGCGTTTCCAGCGATTCGAAGGCGAAATGCCGTTTGGAGAAGGGTCTGGCCGCGCTTCGCTGCGCAGGGCGACCCATAAGCGCGCGACTGCCGACAGCGCGAGCGTGAGTCAATTGCGCAATGGCAGAATCGATTGCCCCGCGTTTTGAAAAGGGCGCGCCCTTCCGCCGGTTTTCCCTTGCCATTCCTCTATCCCCTCTTTGCGCAAGGCGAACGCCGAAACGTTTGCCTTGGCCCCCGAAGCGGTTCACACCGGAACTAACATTCCGCTAACAGTCTAACAGGCGAGAAAATGGAGGTAAAGTAAAATGCAGGCGGGGTTTAAGAAAATGCCGTATCTGGCGAGTGCCTCTCTCAAGTTTTGATCAATGACGCATGTCGACGGCTAACAGCGAACGCGAGCACTGCGCCTTGCAGAAGCAACAGCGCTGTCGTCGCCGGCTCCGGCACAGCAGTGAACCGCACCGAAACGCCACCGGACGTCGTTTTGAACGTGCCCGCCCAGCCGGCGGCGGCCATGTCGGGCGCGAACGCAAAAATATTGGCCGCCGGAAAGAGTGAGCTGGGGTACGACATCAGCGGATAATCCACGCCGGTCGTCGCGCCGCCTAAGTTCGAAAACTCGAACAGAAATGCTCCCACATTGGTGGGCAATGAGCTGCCGGATGAGCCAGTGATTGCGAAGAAATCGCTGCTCACGCTGCCAATGCCGAAATTGATTCGCAGGTTGACGTTGGAAGCCGGCCGGAACGTGGTGGTCGACAACGTGCCCGGGCCTGGGCCGGCGATGTCAAGAATCGGCGCGCCCGTCAAAGACGAGGCATCCAGCGTTGTCAGGATTCCATTGGCCTGCAACGTGCCGCCTTGAAATGTAACTGATCCGGAGATCGCGGCGGGCAAAATCAAAGTGTCGGCGCTAAGCGTCACAGATCCCGGGACGGCATTGCCAAGCGTTAGCGCGCCGAGCCCCTTCTTCGTAAAGCCGGCAGTGTTGGGGCCAGAAAACGAAATGTTGAAACCGTTCGTGTCGATCGATCCCACGAGTGCCGAATTTCGCGCAAACCCTTTGGTTGACGAAAAATTTCCAGCCGCCTTCAGCGTGCCGCCGCTGAGTTCGATCGTGGGACCCAGCCCCAGGCTCGCATCCGAGGCTGCCGCGAGTGTTCCCTGCAGGATCGAAGTCGGGCCGGTGTACGCGTTCGCGCCGGTCAACGTCAAAATGCCGGTGCCGCTTTTGGTCAGCGCTGTGCCGCCGCTGCCGTTGAGGATCGATGCACTGATCGTCAAATTGTTGTTCGCAGTAATCACGATTTCGCCCGAGGCGGTCGACAGCGTGCCATTCTGAATCGTGCTGGTTCCGTTTCCGCTTTGGAGAATGCCGCCGCTGCTTACCGCGAGACTTTGTCCCGACAAATCCAAAATCTGCGGGACCAACGAATCGGCATTCTGGAAGTTGAGCGATGCTCGCGTGGTCGCACCTGCCAGCATTGTTGTGCCCGTCGCTGTGAATTTGACGTGATCGCTGGTGGATCCCGCGTTGATATCGCTGGCGTACGAGCTCAGCGGCGTAATGCGGCCGTCGCCGCCGACCGTCGCCCATTCGTTGCCGGCGGTAATGTACGGCGGAACGATTCCCAACACGCTGTTCGCCAGGCCCGTGAATTTGACTCCCGGTCCCACGATATTCAGCACCGCATGATCGTTCCGCTGCAAACCGGCGAATGTCAATTGCGCGGTGGCACCGACGGGCTGTGTGACGGTGATCGTGTTCACCCCGGTAAAAGTTAATGCGCCCATAATCTCTTCGACCAGCGTCGTGCTATTGCCCTTCAGCTGAATTGAAGCCCCATTCGTCGTCACTGGCGCCGTGTTGGAAATGCGATTAGCCACCACGGTGCCACTGTTATCGATGAGCAGTCCGCCGTTGATCGAGAGCGATGGCGAATTCGCCGCCGAGCCGTTGCCGCTCAATGCCAGCGTTCCCGACTGGACGCTCGTCGCGCCGGAATAGGTGTTCACATTCGTCAGCATTTGAGTGCCATTGGAGGCAAAGATTTCCAGAGCCAAAACCCCACTGCCGTTGTCTTCGAGAGTCCCGCCGAAACTGCGGCCGCTGAACAAAGTGAGCGTAACGGTTCGCGCTTGATTGTTCGGAAGCACAACGCCGCCCGTGGTTCCGCCGCCGGCTAGCGACCCCATCGAGGTGGAGTTCGACGATTGTGCCAGAGTCACTTGCACGCCCGGTGCATCGGCCAGCACGACATCGGAGAAGAAGAGCGATGACGAGCCAACGACGCGCACCTCGCCTTGATTCAATTGCAGCACGTCCAAGAAATTTGTGCCGCCAATGAGCAGCGCCGCCGGACCGTTTTTGACTAAAAAATTACCGGCGCTGGAGGAATCGCTGAGTGTCGAACTGATTGTCGCGTCGACATTCGTCGTCATCGTCAGACCGCTGTTGCCGCTTTGTACCCAGCCGTCTTGAACCGTGTAGCCCGGCGTGTTGAAGGTCATTGATGAAACTACCGGTCCGAAAGTGAACGACGACACCGTTCCGCCGCTGGCGCCGGCAAAGATTGCGTCGCCGCCGCTGGGCCAGGAAACGTTTTGTGAACCGTTAAACCAGTTCGGCGTAGATGTATCCCAATTCCCGCTGCCGCCAACGCCGTTGACGCCCCACGTCAAAGTGGTCGCGTTGGCCGATGCATTGAAAATACCCAGCGACACCAGTACAGCAGCCATTGCGAAGCATCGGCCCAAAATGTAATTCTGCATGGTTGCTCCCCATTGGAAAATCAATGACATAAAGCAGCGAGGTTGCCAGTCTTATTACGCTGCGCAGCGCAATGCCGAAAATCGAACGCACGCAACAGCCAAATGCGACGGTCAGCTAATCAGTTGCCCCCGGACGGCGAATCTTGCCCACTGGAGTGTAAGTCGTTTAATTTCACGACTCGCAGCGCAGCGACGCTTGGAGGATGGCAAGCAATCCGTGCCGCCGCAATGAAACAAACTGAGGTCAACTTCCCAAAATTTTGTGCAGAAGTAGCGCGAATCCCATCAACATGATCGCCACGGTCAGCAGCGTCACAACGATGTAAACGCCGCGAATTGCCCGATTGCCGAACTGCGTGCGCATGAGGGCCAGCAGCGTGCGTTCCGCTTCGTCCGATTCCGCCGCGACATCGCATCCCTCCGGCCAAATGTGGAAGCCGCCGCGATCGGTCAACAGGCCCCAGAGCTGTTTCAATTCCCACACGCCCCAGATGCCTTGCCCCTCGTTCACTCCACGATAAGCGATCGAGTGCCTGCCAATATACTGCTTGTTCCACGCACACTTCCCGGAGCGCACATCGTACGTGCCATCGACCGTGAATGACCCAACATGGTCGCTGCCGGTTCCTGTTAGCGTGCCCTCGCGAAAATTCAACGTTAGATTCGTTGGATGCCGACCGGGCAGCCAGTATTGCAAGTAAAATCCCGTCCACTCGCCACTGGGAAACCGCGGATCACTTTCTAGATTTTCCAAATCTTTCGTTCGTCCATTGCGCATTCGCTTTCTTGAATTTAATCGTCACTTTGTCAGCAATGATCGCAGCTGCTCAACGATTTTGGGAGATGGCAGCGACGATGAATTCTCGAGCATCAGGGCAAAATTCTCTGCCAAAATTTCCTCCGGATGAATGATGTACTGCGTATTCCGACCGACCTGGTCTAAGTAGTCGGGAGCATCGCTGGCGATCGAGTAGCGGCGGTTTTCCCCCGGGCAATAAGGCGGGCTGGAAGCCATCGCCCACTTCGTCGAGCACCATTAACTGAAACACAAGGCTTCTGAAAAACTCGCCACCGGCTTTCGTGTCGTATCGTTCGTTCTTGGAATAAAGCACAGGCGTCGCAGGAACTCGCCGGCCATCGACACGAATGCGAATGACCGAATCGATCCGCGGTGCGTCGGGATTGGTGATTTTCCGTGATCGCAAGTCCTCGGGCAGATCGATCTGAGGGCAGACCTCGAAGTCGATGATTTTATAAAGCGCGCGCCGATTATCGGGATAGTGGCTGCGATAAATGTGGAAGAGTTCGTGAAAGACGAGATGCGCGAGCCTGGTCGCATCGCCATCCAAGTGATTGATGGGAATCACAATAGCGCTCTCCCGACAGTAAGCCGCCTTACCCTCTTCGAGCCCGGTCGTTTTTATCAGCGAAATGGAAGCCGGGAAATTCAGTTCCAGCTGAGCCGATTTTTCGCGAAACGAAGCGAGGATGGTCCGCACCTTAGCCTTCTCTTCGGCACTCCAATCCTGTGCCTGTTTTGCAGCAAACTCAAGGTATTGCTGCTCGGTAACATCTTGATCGGTCTTGAGCCGCGCGGCCCGATCGAACTCGCTCATGGCCTCGACAAAAACGTCACGCGCACCAAGCAGCCGAGCGCCCTCAGCGGCGGTCGCAAAACTGACTTTTGTCCCAGGCCGAATTTCAATTTCATCATCGGCAGTGGCCTCAGCGGCCGACCATCCAATCAGTGCGATAGCCAATAGCCAGATTTTCATCCGATTGCTCCTTCTCTCGACTTCAAAGCACCGGCCCCGTGTCGCCGGGCAGCAAGATACGGCGGATGAGTTTGAGGGGAATGCCGCCTTGGCGTACAAACTCGTCGTGAAACGTCTCCAAATGGAAATCGTCCCCTTTCAGTTTGCGGTAATCGTCGCGAAGTTTGTAAATCTGCAGCTTGCCCAGTGTGTAGACCAAATAAGTTGGGTCGAACGTGCCGCGGCGGGCTTCTTCACGGGCGATGGCGGCCGGTTGGTGGCCTGCCGACTGGAACAACTCCGTGGCCTCATCAACCGTCATGCCTTGTGTGTGAATTTTGATCGCGGCAATGAAACGGCAATCGCGCAGCAGCGCTTCAGACAATTGTGCTAGCCGAATTTTGGGATCCCCGTTCTCGTAGCCCTCTTCGACCATCATCTGCTCGCAGTAGTGTGCCCAGCCTTCGACATTGCTGCCGCAGCCAGCGAGCTTGCGCGTTTTGGTCGGATAGTTTTTGGAGTACATGAACTGAATGAAATGACCCGGAAAGGCTTCGTGGACAGTCACAATTTGCATCACCGGGCTGTTGAAAAGCCGTAAGTGCTCCTCTTTGTGTATGGCGTCCCAGTCTTTCTCCACCGGAGTAACGTAGTAAAACGCTTCGGTCGCTTTAGTTTCGTAAGCGCCGGGAGTATCCATCGCGGCGAAGATGCCAACGCGCGCGTACGGCGGCGTTTCCACCACATTCGGCCGCACTGCCGAAGGAATCTTAATGATGTGATGGTCGATGGCATACGACCGAGTTTTTTCCAGTGTGCGACCGGCCGACGGAATCAAGTCGGCCTCCGTGGGATGATCGTCCGACAAACGCTGCATAACTTCCGCCGGCGTGTGGTCGGGATCGATTTGCTTCGCTGCCTTCGTGAAATCGGCCTGATCGGCGCGAGCGCTGCTTCGCCGATCGATAACAGCTTGTCGAGCGGCGTGGCAACCATCTCGTCGTACAAACGTTTTCTCGAAAAGTTCTCCGCCCCTAGCGCGCAGTTGCCATGCGAACGCGGCAGCAGGTCTTGCTTCAGCCAGGAAGTGGTTTGATCGAAGGCGGCAAGCACGCCGGCGTTGGCAGCGTCGAATTCTGCCAACAGCGTTTCGTCCTTTCCGGCAGTTTCTTTGGCCCAATCGCGCACTGCGCCGCGGAAGAAGTCGGCGGAGCCTGTGCAAATCTTGATGCTAAGTTCGGTAAATTCGCGCGGCGGATTTTCAATGTTGGCGCGCATCGCCGCCAACAGTGCCGGGACCGTTTTCATGCGCGAAATCGCCGAGCGCAGCCGGTCCGCCGGCGGCGCAAAACTGCGTTTCATCAGACCGTCGATCGCATCCCCCGGCACGCTGACATAATTCATTGGGTTGTGCCGCCATAGGCCCATGGTTTCCAAGTTCAACAGCTGCCCGCGCAACTGCCCGTCCAAAATCTCCGCATCAATCGCCTCGTCGGCCGTAAGTTTTCCTTGCCGAATTGTTCCAAGCCGCTCGAGCAACTCTTTGTCACGGGCAATTTGTTTCGCGACCGCCTGCGCAGAGCGGTCGTCGAGCTGCGCATCGTACTGATGGAATCCCGCGCCAGTGCCCTCCGTCGGGTTCCAAGCAAACCGACTGTCGAAGTAATCGTCGACAAACTTGGCAAACGGCGCGGCCGATTCGTCCGCACCAAGCGCGGAATGCGATAGGACCGTCACGAGAATCGTTGCCAACCAACAAGCCACCCGTTGAATACGGATCATTATTGAATCCTCATTTGCATGACGATTTAGCGACGCGAAATCCAACGACTTTCAGCCGTGTAGTATCTTCACGCCACGCGCCGAATGCCACCAAAATAACCGGCGAACGGATCGGATCGGTAACGGGCAAGCTGCCGCCGCAGCCCCAGTTAAAAAACGGTGGAACGGGGAAAATACTTGTGATGCCTGTGATCGGCTACATGGAGCCTGGAACCGCTTGGCGCGGCACTGCTACAATGGCCGGAGGACGAAACCGCTTTGACGGACTCAGGCGTCGGCGCACGAGGATCCACCGCGATTCAACAAGCATCAAACTAGCAAACAGCCCGATGAAAGCGCTCATTGCCACCGATGGATCGAGCTACAGTTTCGACGCGGTTCGGCAAGCGAGCCGGCTTCTGTCGCCGGCGCGCGACCAAATCGTCCTGTATTATTCGCCGCCTGGCGCTTGCGGCGCGAGAGTCGATGCCAATGCGCTTGTGCAGGGGCAGTCGGCGCTCTGCGAGGCAATTTTCGCCGAGGCCCTAAAGCATTTTCCGGATATGTGGCGAAACGCCGTCGAGAAACTCGTCGGCGGCGGCGACCCGCGCACCGATATCGTCAAGTCCGCCGAACGCTGCAAAGCGAACCTGATAGTGATGGGTGCCCGCGGCTTAGGAGCGGTTGCTCGAGTGCTCCTAGGCAGTGTCTCTCGCAGTGTCGTTCATACATCAAGCGTACCGGTGCTAATCGCCCACGAGCGCAAAGCCGAAGCTGATGAATCGAATTTGCGTGTGCTATTGGCCTGCACGAATCTGGAAGCTGGCCGCACGATGGCCACAGCGCTTGAGCAATTCGCCTGGCCTGAGGCGAGCACTTGCGACGTGATTACCGTGGTGCCCAGCGTGCTAGGCGGCGCCATTCCGGATTGGCTCTCTGCGCCGACTCGCAGCGCGGACGTCGAGAAACTGATTCGCGCCTGGGTCGAGGAAGAGAAAGCGGAACTGGCGGAATTTCGCCAAACCATGGAGGCCGTTTGCCAACTGTTGCCCGCCGCGTTCGGTAAGCGCGCGGCCATTGTTTCCCAGGGCTACGCTGCGAGCGCAATTCTGGACACTGCCCGCAAGCACGGTAGCGACCTGATTGTCGTAGGCACGAAGGGCACCACGCCACTGGGCCGATTCTTCATTGGCAGCACCTGCGAAGCGGTTTTGAACGGCGCACCGTGCTCGGTGCTCGTGATACCGCATCGGTAAATCTGCGATCGGCCATACGTCGCTCGCTCGCTAGGGCGTGATGCTTTGACACTCTGCGGCGACTTCTACTGGTGGCGTCGACCAGGCCAGAACTTCGCTGTCAACAGCTTTCCTACCTCGACGACCGTGGCTGGCGCCAGAGACAGCGCCAATATCAGCAGCCACTCGGAAGCGATATTCGCAGGCACATCAAACAAGGGTCGAGCGAAAGGCAACGCAACAGCGCCGAATTGCAACAGCGCCGAGATTGCAATCGCCCAAAATAAAAATGGGTTGGTGAATAGTCCCAGCTCCGGCATCGTGAATCGCTGACTGCGGCAGGCAACCGAGAAAAATACTTGCGAAAGCGACACAACGCAAAACGTCACAACCCGAGCGCGCGCGAGATTGTCGGCAGAACCTCGGTAAATGAGCCAAAAGGCGAGAATCCCAACCGCTGCAATCAAAATGCCATGCAAGAGAATGAGCACACCATGCTGCAAGGTAATCACCCGCTCGTGCGGATCTCGGGGTTGGCGGCGCATGATATCGCGCTCCGGCGGCTCGGCGCCAGCGCCAGGGCCGGGAGACCATCGGTCACCAGATTGATCCACAAGATTTGAATCGCAGAGAGCGGCACGGGCCAATCCAGTAGCGCGGCAACGAACATCAGCAACACCTCGCCGGCATTGCACGCCAACAAGTAATGCACGAATTTCTGAATGTTATCGTAAATGCCGCGCCCTTCCTCGATGGCACTGACGATCGAAGCGAAATTGTTGTCTACCAGAACAATGTCAGCGGCTTCCTTGGTGACATCCGACCCGCCCCGTCCCATGGCGATTCCCACATCGGCCGCTTTAACGGCCGGCGCATCGTTGACGCCATCGCCGGTCATCGCCACCATGCGATCGAGTTTCTGCCACGCGCGCACAATCCGCATTTTGTGCTCGGCGGTGACACGGGCGTAAATCGGAATATGCTCGCAGCGCGCTTTCAGCTCCGCGTCCGACATTTCGTCGAGCTGCTGTCCGGTGACGGCTTGCTCGTTTTCCTGAGCCAGGCGTAACGCGCGGCCTATCGTCAGCGCCGTGGCCGGATGATCGCCGGTAATCATGATGGGTCGAATTCCGGCTGCATGGCATTTCCGCACCGCATCGCAAACCTCGTCGCGGGGTGCGTCGATCATTCCGAACAAACCGGCGAAGATCAGATCGGATTCTTCCTCAACGACTGGATGCTGCTCTGGAAGCGGTCGATACGCCACGGCCAGAACGCGGAGCGCGCGAGCCGCCATCTTGGTGTCCGACTGCAAAATCGCTCGTCGCCGCGTTTCCGAAAGAGGCACGACCGCACCCTCAATCTGTTCCGCTACCGATCTGGCAAGAATGACTTCCGGAGCGCCTTTGGCATACAGCACGGCCGCTCCGTCGGGTGACGACAACACGAGCGACATGGCTTTGCGCTCGGAATCGAACGGAATTTCGTACAGGATGCGCTCTGCCCGCCCAAGTGGCTCGATATCGGCCTTCAGGGCGGCCACCAGCAGCGCACCTTCGGTGGGATCGCCAATCATCTGCCAATCTTCAGCAACATCGGTCGGCGGACGCAGTTGCGCATGGTTGCATTTAGCGCCGATGGTAAGTGCCTGCAGCAAGTCCGATTCGTCGGCGAAGTCGATTGGCGCGGCCGATTCGGCATCGCTCTCCGTGTCTTCTTGCATCGCCAAGAATTGCCCCTTGGGGCGATAGCCAGACCCGGTGACACGAAAATGTTTTGTGCCAGTTACGATTTCCTGGACCATTAACTCATTGCGCGTCAGGGTTCCGGTTTTATCGGTGCAAATAACCGCCACGGAGCCGAGCGTTTCCACGCTGGCCAACTTGCGCACAATCGCGTTGCGCCTCACCATTCGCTGCAGCCCGAGCGCCAAAGTCAGCGTGACGACCGCCGGCATGCCTTCAGGCACCGCAGCGACGGCAAGGCTAATTGAAACGACAAGCACCTCCAGCAATTTTCCGCCGCGGACCAATTGCAGCAGGAAAATAACCGCCACAATGACCAGGCACGCCACCATCAAAAACTTACCCAGCTCCGTGAGGCGCCGTTCCAGCGGGGTGGGCGCCGATTCAAATCGGTCCAGCATTCCTGCGATCGAACCTAATTCAGTCTCCGTGCCAGTGGCGACAACGACCGCACTGGCTTTCCCGGCGCAGGCCAGCGTTCCCATGAAGACCATGTTGCGCCGCTCGGCCAGCGGCGTGCTTTGAGAGAGAATCAATCCCGCATCCTTTTCGACCGGGACCGACTCGCCGGTGAGCGCAGCTTCTTCGACTTGAAAGCGAAATGTTTGGATCAGCCTGGCATCGGCCGGAATGTTATCGCCGGCTGCTAACTCGATGACATCGCCCGGCACAAGTTCACGGGCTGGCAACGACAACTGCAAACCACCGCGCACAACTTTGGCAATCGGCGGCGAAAGTTTTCGCAGTGCAGCTAGTGCGCGTCCGGCTTTTTCCTCTTGAAACAGGCTAATGGTAACGTTCAGTGCGACGATTGCCAGAATCGCGACGCAATCGATCCAATCGCCGAGAATGCCGGAGATGACGGCAGCTGCGATCAGCAGCCAGATCATCCATTGGCGAAACTGGTAAACGACCTTTTTCCAAATTGGAACTGGCGCGGCTTCAGGCAGCGCGTTGACGCCAAACCGTTTGCGTCGCTCCGCCGCCTCTTGGGCCGACAAGCCGCGATGCAATTCGGTTTCAAATGCGCGCAGCACTTTTTCGACGCTGCAATTCCAACTAGGCGGCGTTTTTGCCTTTGGTTCAGTCACATCGGGAGATTAGGGTGCGGATCCCTTGGCCAGCTACGCGAAACGATCAGTATACAGGGTCCCAAATGGCCCCGTGGCGGCAGATTCTGAATTATCGGCTCCTAAGTGTGTGTTCTGCAAAGCAGACGTTCACATGCAAGCTGGTGGGCTTTGAAAGCATTGGCGGAGTTGGGGTGTTAGAGCTACGTCGTCGCATATGCTAATTCAAAAAAACGATCGCTGTGAAACACCTTTTTTGCGCATGAATTCGAGAACCCAAAAACTTTTGTGCGGAACTTCTGCGACGGAGAATAGATGATTCGGTCACTCGCTGCGTCGACAATCCGACGATTGATGACCGCCCACGAGTCGTATTTTGCAGTTACGGCAGAGCCTGTTGAAGGTTCCAAACCAAAAGCCGCATCCCATTCGGTCGATCAATGATGCTCGGGTCCCGCCGCCCGATGGTAGAACAATCGCTTGGCAACTTCCGCAGCGCCAATGTAGCAAGCGACAATGGCTGCCAACATCAGGAGGTAGGCCGGCGCCACAGGTTGCAACCCCAAAGGTTGGGCCACCGGTGTATAGGATAAGACCAATGTTGTGATCACGACTGCCACAGTCGTCGACAGCAAATACACACTGGGCTTGCTACGCCAAAACGGTCGCCGACTGCGCACGACCAGTACGACGAGACAGGCCGAAATTACCGACTCCAAGAACCAACCGGTGCGAAACGCTGCTTCGTTCGCCCGCAACACGAAAAGCAACGCTCCAAACGTCAAGTAATCGAACGCCGAGCTCAGGGTCCCGAACACCAACATGAAATTGCGGATGGAGCGAATATCCCAGCGTCTGGGCTGGGCCAGCAATTCTTCATCGACACTGTCGGTGGCGATCGTCATTTCCGGGAAGTCCGTGAGCACATTCATGAGCAGGATCTGCTTGGGCAACAGGGGCAGGAAAGGCAGAAACAACGATGCGCCGGCCATGCTGAACATGTTGCCGAAGTTCGCACTCGTGGCCATATACACGTATTTGAGCGTGTTGGCGAAAGTCGCCCGCCCTTCTTGCACGCCTCGGACAAGGACTCCCAGGTCGCGCTGCAAAAGGACGATGTCGGCTGCTTCCTTGGCCACATCCACCGCCTGATCAACCGATATTCCGACATCCGCAGCGTGCAGCGCGCAAGCGTCGTTGATGCCATCCCCCAGGTAACCGACTACGTGACCAGCTTGTTTCAGCGCCAGGATAATTCGTTCCTTTTGGTTCGGCTCGACTTCCGCAAACACAGCGCTGGCGCTGGCCTGTTGCCGTAGCGCTTCATCGCTCATTTGACGAATTTCGCCGCCGGTAAGTATGCAGTCGGCCGAGAGTCCAACTTGACGGGCCACATGGGCCGCGACAAGTCGATTGTCCCCCGTGATCATTTTCAGCCCGACGCCCAGCGACAGAAGCTGCTGGACCGTCTGGGCGATGTCGGCCTTCGGCGGGTCTTGCAGTACGAGAAAGCCCAAAAACACCATCTCGGTTTCGGCCGACTTGCCAATCGTTTCCGCTGAATCCAGCACGCGATAGGCCACACCTAGTGTGCGAAAGCCTTCACTGCTCAGCGCGTGGAAGCGGTCTTGAATTGAATCTTGAAGTGAATCAAGTGTCACGATTGATCCCTGGGCGGTCTCGACTGCAGAGCAAACTGCCAGCACATTGTCCACGGCTCCCTTGGTGATCAAGACATGCTGATTATCTAAGGCCACCAAAACGCTCAACCGTTTGCGAATAAAGTCGTACGGCACTTCGTCCAGTTTGTGGCAGTTCGCCACGTCGCAAGAGTGGCTGGCACGGATCGCTTCATCGATCGGATTTGTGAAGCCCGATTCGAAGCTTGCATTCAGATAGGCGTACTGTAGTACTTTGTCGCTACTGACGCCCGCTACATCCTCGGCGGCATGCAAATTGATCAGCCCTTCCGTTAGCGTACCGGTCTTGTCGGAGCAGAGCACATCCATGCTGCCGAAGTTCTCGATCGACGAGAGCCGCCGCACAATCACATGTTCTGCAGCCATGCGCTTGGCCCCGTGCGCGAGGTTGACACTGATAATTGCCGGCAGCAATTGAGGCGTCAGCCCAACGGCCAGGGCAAGTGAAAAGAGGAGCGAATCCAGTACCGGGCGCTCAAGAAGCACATTGGCCGCAAAAATGCAGAGGACCAATATCAGCGTGATCTCCGTGAGAAAGTAACCAAACCGTCGCACTCCCCGCTCGAAATCGGTTTCGGGCGGCCGGAGTTGCAAGCGGTCCGATACTTTGCCGAATTCTGTCTGGCGGCCCGTATGGACCAGGATGGCACGGGCGGTGCCACTCACGACATGAGTGCCCAGAAAGAGCGAATTTGTGCGATCGCCCAGGCTCGTCTCCACCGGGAGGAGCGCCGGTTGTTTCTCGACTGGATAGGTCTCTCCGGTCAAGGTCGCCTCGTCGACAAATAAGTCCTTCGACTCCAAGATCAGGCAATCACCGGGAATGGCAGATCCAGCCGATACCAAAATCACATCGCCCGGTGCGACATCTTCAAAGGCGACCTCAACCTCTCGGCCATCGCGCAAGACGCTGGCTTTGGTGGTGACGATTGCCAGCAGCTTTTGCAAAGCGTTGGCCGCACTGTGTTCTTGCCAGAATCCCAAAAGCCCACTGATCAGAACGATCACCACGATGATCACTGCGTCGGTCGGGTCGCGGAGGAAGAAAGACAGGGCGGCGGCCGCGATCAAGATCAGTGTGATCGGACTCTTGAATTGAGCCAAGAGAAGTGCAAGCCAGTCCTCCTTCCGCCGTGGCCGCAACCGGTTCGATCCGTAAACCGCTAGTCGCCGTGTCGCCTCACTGCTGGTGAGCCCCTCGACCGAAGAGTTCAATTGGCGAAACTGCTCTGTTGCCGGGGTCGACCAATAGCAGTCTTCGCGGGTAGTCATATTCTGCCATTCAACACACGCCTTCGTGGACTGCAGACTAATGCTCCAACTCGTCTGATACAAATGCAGAAAGTTTGCAGTCGTTCGGAATCGCCACGACCAACAATCCGTCGAAATAGGCTTGTCGCTTCGCGCCGGATCTTCGCCCAGAGATCATCTCTGCACGAATTATCTCCTCGATTTCTTCGCGCGTTTTCCCGACGTGGTTTTAGTTGCCACCTTGGCATTTGCTTGCGGCGATGCTGATTTGGTCGAGGTCATCTTGGCGAAATGCAGTTTCACCTTGGCCGCCAGCTCACGATCCGTCAATTTGTCTGTCGTTTCCAGTTCAACGATGCGGCCACGAAGTTTCTTGCTGTTGAGCCGCTTCATGAATTCCCCCTTGGCTTCGCCGGGACCAACGATCAGCATCGCTTCAGCGTCCCGAACGCTGGCGATTACCTCGTCGTAGAATTCTTTCAATTGACTCATGAGCTTATGCTCCAGTCTGTCTTCCGCAACAAAGTCATTCGGCGTATATTTGTGTTTTGAGCTTGAGCGGCCAGAGGATCGAACCGGTTTTTCAACGCCCGACGCGATCTTCTTGATTTTCAGGTCTCCGTCAGCGATCAGGACCACAGTGGCCTGTCGATGATCAATCCAGACCCCGGTTTTAGTTGCCATAGTTTTGCGCTTTTCTATTGAGGAATCAATTGTGGCGTTGACGTATCGTACACCCGCAAGGCATGAACTTCGACCTCGCCCAATTGGTAAACCTTGAGGGGGAGGGGAAACAAAGGGGGGGAAACAAAGGTGTCAGGAATGCTCTGTAGAAAACCGCTGTTTGCTAGCTAAACCAACGTCGTGCCAGCATGCGTAGTGGAGTGCATGAGCACGACGAGCAAATCGCCCGTGCGGGTGCTGCAGGTTGCGCACGAAATTGGCGGGCGTCGACTGCGGCGCTACTGGCATCGCTTCAGTCCGCAGAAGTTCACGCTGGCGCAATTGCAAAAACCGCGATCGCCCAGCACCACATCGCCTCGTTCTAACTCGGCGTGTAGCGGTTGGACGCCGGCTAGGTCGTGAGTTCGCCAGGGGGCCACCAACACCTGCTGCAATAAGCCCCGTGCCCGCATGAAACAGCGTCAACAGATGCGCAATCGGAAAACCGCAACCCGCGGTCTGCTGGCCGTGTTGTCCGAAAGCGGCTTGCAAGGGCAGAGTATCAGGCATCGAGCAACTGGAACCGTCGAGAATCCAAACCCGATGGCCGCACCAGCGGGCCGACTGATCACGACAGGCTCCGAGCGTATCGCCCAGGGCCGAGAGCAGCCGCTCGAATCAGCGCCAGCGGCAAACGAGCCCGCGCTTGGCAGTAAGCTTCGCCACTGAACTGCTGGCCCACCAGGTGCGGCACATGATCGCAGGCCGTGTTGCCGTGCAAGACCTGCAGCAAGAACGCTTGCACCGTGGCGACGGGTCCCAGAATGCGCTGCCGCCAAGTGTAGTTTAACTCGCGGCAGAGGCGCTCGATCGTCGCCGCCTGCAGATGCCTGGCTACATCGGACTTGATCTCGTGAAATGCGCGCAAGATACTGTTGACCATCCTTGGTCTCCTGAGAGAGTTGGTTGCCGTGATAACACCATTCTCTCCGGAGACCTTTTTGCGCTATAGATCACTTGCCATGCCGCGCCAGCATCAACGTAACCCAAACTGCCCTCGCTCCTTCCGCTTAACTTCGTGCCATTCGTTCCTGACACCTTTGTTTTTCCTGACACCTTTGTTTTTCCCACCTTTGTTTTTCCCACCTTTGTTTCCTTTTCCTCATAACGCGATCGTGTCCAAGCGTCGGAAAGCAACTCAGTCCGCGCGCAAACTGCGTGGCAACTGCGGAGTGTGCTTCCTGAATCGCTTATATCTCGCTTGGAGACGCGGGACGAGTTCACGGCACTTCCAGGCATGCCGTCAAACGTGCGGGTCCGTGAAACGTCGCCGCCCGGCCCAATAACGATCGTTTCGCAATATGAAAAGGCAACCCAACACACCGACCTGGGTGGACCTTTCGGTCCACCCAAGCCTTCGTGTGTCAACTGGTCAGGCGGTAACCAGCGACTTCGCAGATACGGCCGGCAGGCTGCCGCAGAATTCCAAGGAACTTCGATGAATCTCGCGCCAAATTCGCGACCCACTTCGAACGGACTGCCGGAGCGAGACGCCGCAGATTGGCTGAAATCCATCCTGACGATTAATGATGCCACGACGTTTACTCACACTAATCACCGGGTGTCGTGACCATCTGGAACCCGTAATAGCAGTCATTGCCGTGCTCACCTGCATCGAGCCCCTCATGTTCTTCGGCCTCGCTCACGCGGATTCCGATCGTGACCTTGAGGATGATCCAGGCCACCAGCGCGACGACGAACACGTACGCCGCCGTAGCTCCGATGCCGATCAACTGGTTGATCAATTGCTCGGACGATCCACCCTCCATAAACCAGCCTGGCTTGGCCGTGGGAGGAGCGGCGGCACGCGTCAGGCGATCTTGGGTCGCAAACAAGCCGACACAGAGCGTTCCGAACACACCGTTGAGCAAGTGGACGCTAGTCGCGCCCACCGGATCGTCAATTCGCAGTCGATCGAACATCAATACGCCAAGCACTACTAGCACACCCGCAATCGCACCGATCAACACCGAGATGCCTGCCGAGACAAAGGCGCAAGGTGCAGTGATGGCGACCAATCCGGCCAAGCAGCCGTTGAGCGTCATTCCTAGGTCCGGCTTACCCAGCATGATCCAGGCCGTAAGTGTCGCCGTCAGCGTCCCCGCCGCTGCGGCCAGATTCGTGGTCACGGCGATTTCCGCGATGGAATCAGCCTTGGCTTCCATGGTGCTGCCAGGATTGAACCCGAACCAGCCAAACCACAGCACAAAGCAACCGATGGTTGCCAGCGCCAGATTGTGGCCGGGAATGGCGTTCACTTTGCCATCTTTGCTGTACTTTCCAATGCGCGGACCAAGCACCAGAATTCCCGCCAGCGCAGCCCAGCCGCCGATGGAATGCACTTGGGTGGAGCCGGCAAAATCGAGGAAACCCCGCGTCTGCAGCCACCCGCCGCCCCAAATCCAGTGCCCCACGACGGGATAGATCGCCATCGCCATGATAAAGCTGAAAATGATAAACGAGTGGTACTTGATGCGTTCCGCCACGGCCCCGGAAACAATCGTTGCGGCGGTTCCGGCGAACACCAGCTGAAAGAAAAACTTCGCCCACAGCGGCACGCCGGTCCAGCTGATTGCTGAATACTCTCCCTTGTAATTGTCGCCGGTAGCCGGGCTGTTGTCGGCGCCTCCGACGGCGACCAGCCCTTCAGTGCCGACCAAGCCTTTCTCGCCAATTGACCCCGTCCCATTGCCGAACATCAACCCCCAACCCAAGAACCAAAAACCAATGGTGGTCACGGCGAACACGATGAAATTCTTCGACAGAATGTTCACTGCGTTTTTCGCCCGACAAAAGCCTGATTCCACGCAGGCGAAGCCCAGATTCATGAAGAACACGAGCATGGCCGTGATTAACACCCAAACGGTGTCGGCCGCCACTTTGAGATCGCCGATCGTCAGCGCCGCCGGTGCGACGGCCGTGACACTTGGCTGACCGCCGTCAGCAGGAGCTTGGGCCCAAGAGCGCTGCGAAAACACGGAGAAGAAAGATGCAATCATCACCACCAACGCCAGATTCCGCCTGAATCTGAGCATCTGCAGATCCTCCGATTTTTCAAGCCATGTGGAACTCCGTGACGCAATGCCGGATTTATACATCTCCGCTTTGGGATTGAGAAGCATTAAGATTTCGTCAATTTTTGAACAAAGTCCACACGGTCACCGCAGCACTGGTTTCGGCAGTTTCCGCTGCAGGTGTGCCTGGCTCCTCAGCCATACACTGTCGCCCAATTGCCACAACGCTGGTTGATGCATCGCGAATTAGCAAATGGATCGGCAGATTTCGCAAAGCAAACATCACATCGCCACCTTTTGAGAGAAACGGCTACCACCTGCCGTCGGTGCGCGCACACCGCCTGCCGAAGGGAGGAAAAGGGGAGGGAGGAAAAGGTGTCAGGAACCGTTATTCTGCTTTTTAGGTCGGCCTGGCGGGCGCAGGGTCGATTCCAGGCCCAAGCGTTGGATCGCCTTTTCGCTCCACGTTTCGTCGCCGAACGGGCAGCCGCGCTGCGCGCTGCGGTGCAGGGCCACTAGTTCGGCTGCGGTGTGCGGCGCGTTCACATGCTCGACCCAATTTGGCTGGCGCGCCACTGGCCAAGCAGCCAGCAGTTGCTTATCTTCGACCGAGCCACGCAGCCAGCGGTATAAACTTCCCCAGCGGCACCGCTCGGTGCGCCGCACGAGGTTGGCCCGCAGGGCGTTCCGCTCGACATACCGGGCCACCGAATAAAGATGCTCGTCTTCTTGAAGGGGAAACGATTTGAACCGTCCCTGATACACATGGCCGGTTCCGGTCGAGTGACGATGGGCATGCCAGCGCTGCGTGTGGGTCAACGTCAGCCAGCCGATGAATCGCGATAGCTCACCGTCTTTGCGAGGCCACACCACCAGGTGCCAGTGGTTGGGCATCAAACAATAGGCCAACAGCCGGGTGCGGCTCCGCTCGACTGCTTGCGCCAACACCTGCTCGAAGGCCTGGAAGTCGGCATCGGTTTCGAAGATGGTCATTCGCGCATTGGCTCGATTCAAAACGTGATAGACATAACCTCCCAGCGCCGCTCGATGTGGTCTTCCCATGCTGGCCGACTGTATTAGAATTGCGCCCGATCGTCAGGAAACGGTTCCTGACACCTTTTCATCCCTGACACCTTTTCATCCTTTTCATCTTCCAGTCTAATTCGGGGAATTCTCAGCCGAATTCGGTGAAGCTGTCGGATCGCTCTTTGTCTGGGCTGACTTAGAACTGCATGAGAATCCAAAAGGCAAAATCCAGTTGGCGATCATTCCACAGATTACCGCTACCATTGCCCCAAACCCCGACGTTCGCAAGAGCCAATTAGCCTCATCGTCAGCGCTGATGAATCCTCCCCGGAGCACCATCACCAGAAACAACCAACTGAAAAGAGCATAACCAGCGCAGAAGCGGTGAGGCTTGGCCGACGCCACAATGCGCCGAGCGACGCAGTTGATAGAGCCGCTAAATAAATTGTGAATAGAAGGTTGTAATTCGGCCAATTTCTCCACTCTTTCTTTGCATCCCAAAATCCTTGATATGCAGCGCACGCAATTGCGACCACAAATATCAACGACAGTAAACTGCTTAGTCGCCACTTTATCGATTGCATTGCATTGTATTATCTGCAGAAGGCGAGCTGGGCATCAAAAATGAACGGCATCGCCCCATCATACCCGATCAGCCCGGCAAAGCGGTGGGTTGGTCAGTAGCGGGCACGTTTGAAATTGAGATTCCGGAACGGACCGCCGATCGATAATCCTCCGGTACGAAACTGGAAGAGATCCTACCATCCCGCGAATGGCTCTGGTTCTCAAGGAGAAACCACCTTTTCCTCTCCCCGCGGCGATCGGGGTGCGGATTATCATGCCCGCTATTCTACCAAAGGTGCGATACGCGCAGCGCTGTCTGCACGCTGGCACCGGAAGTGTTGACTGGCTTGAAGAAGGGAGGTGAAATCGAGAACATCGCGGTTCAGCGAAATCGCGATTGGCGAGCGTTTTGCCGTAGACGCCGGTCGCTCACCCGAACCGAATGCGGCGGTGCAAATCGCTTCCAAGTGATATTCACCGTGCGAGTCGTGCCATTGATCTGGACTGTGCCGTACAGAAAGTATCGCCACACTCGAGTTCCGCTCTGCTGTATAGTGCTTGTCGGTGGGCCCAATTGAGCTGGCCACCGAAACCAATCCTGCTGTGGTAACCAAAATGGGGCGCTGTCCCATGGTCCCTCAAGGATCATCGCCAGCGCTGCAGCGAAACGCGACTCGGCGATGCCCTTGTCAACACGGCTGAAGTCCGGAACGAAGATCACTCGACAACCCGCCGCTTGCAGGGTTTGATATCCCGCAACCAGCGCGCGAAGGCTTTGGAATCTCTAGTCACGGCCGGTGGCGCGTATATTTCTAGCGAAACGCCATCGCACGCGGCGCCGAGTGCCGCTAGATCAGCCGGCGGTACGCTCGATGGCTCGATCGCAACATTGCAGATCAGTCCGGTTCCTTGGGCTGCCAATGCACTGCGCAGCTCTCGCATGTAGTTGATTGTGTCGGGCCAGGCGATATAGCCGGCCAACATGCCGGGATGCGACCAATTGTCCGCGAACAACCACTGAGTTTGATTCAGCTTTGCATCATTGACGATTGCAGTAATCAACTTAGCCCGCACTGCTGGCTGTCGATAATCGACGATTCGGCGGCCTGCGTCGAGAAATTGCAGCGGCAACAACTCACTTTCAGCAAACAGTTCTGAGGGTAAACAATTGGGCGGAGAGTATTGCTGCTGGTTCGCTGGTTGCACTACTCGGCTGCTGCAGTAAACGCCCACTTGCGCGGAAGGAACGTGAGTGTTCACCCAGGTTCTAGCTTCCGCGTAACTTTTCAGCGGCGTGTTCAGTGCGCTGTAGTACTCTAGATCGGTTATCAACACCTCTGGACCAAGGTATGTCGCATAGGCTGGCACGGCCTGACTAACATTCACTAGGCGGCGCAAATAACCGCTGGCTCGCGGTGAAGGTACTGCATTTCCCGCGGCGTGCGTGGTCGATGCCGAAATGGCAACAACAATCGAAAGGATGGTCCGACAAATTCGAATCGAGCCGCGATGATCAAGCTGGTTCAAGGTAAATCCTCCGAATGCGCGCCGCCGTTTTGACCCCCTGGGTCCAGGTCGCGTGTGCGGAACGTACCCGATTGATCTCTCGGACCAAACATCATTTTTGTGTCAAAATGGGCAACGAACACCTCAAACACGGAAATTCGAGGCGTGAGTGAAGCCTGGACGTTTCGGGATTGTGGCAAGCCCATCGGCAGGCTGACGGCAACACGGCCCCGAATCGCGAATCATCCACCGAAATAGCATCCGCAGCCCCACCGAGCTTTCATAGCTTCGTTCTACCATCCGCGCAGGGATGTGCACCCGCGAACCGCTGCGTTGCTGAACCACTTGCTGTAATACTCGTCGGCTCGCCGTTGTTCGATTCGAAGGGCGACGAGCGCCGCAATTATCGCGATGAGCCAGAGCAGGTCACGAATGGTAAATAGCACACCTTTTGGACGTGGTCGGCATGCCGATGGTTCCACGCAAACATGAAAAAGCAGTGCGCGGTTGGGGCTGGGTTTATCGCAATTGCTATGCTGCCCGTTGACCCCGAAACGGGTCTGGGCTGACTGACTGGCCGAGAGCCGGTGTCTAACGCAATTCTAGTGCGATGGCAACGTTAGCCTCACATCGCGCAAATCCATTGCAAGCATTCGACTGCTAAAAGGTGTTGGTTCTTGCCGGTGCGGGTGTTCGATACCCATCGCCTTACCAACATTTGAGTCGACAGCATGAAAATTACGCACCTCTTTCGGTTTCTCGCGGTCGTGGTCTGCGTGGAATTGATATTCCTCCAAGTGACGATGGCGCAATCGACCGTCGTGTTCAGCGACGATTTCAATCGCGCTAGCCTGTCTCCAGGCGGAACGCCGGCGATGACCTACACGACCGACGTCGTCAACGGCGATGGAGGCGCGAACATCGACGCTTCGGGCAACTTTCTGTTGCTGACGAACGACAGCTCGGCGACTGCAAATATCATTGGATCGGTTTCGGCGGTTGGATCCACTTCGTCGTTCGGCACCCGTTCGATCCGACATTGGCCAACAACACGAATCAATTGATCGAATGGGACTTCAACGCGAAGAGCAATCGAAGAACGAACTTATCGGGCTTTTTGGAGAGCGGCGGCGGTAACTACGGCATGGCAATAGTTTTCGGGTGCCACCAGCAGCAATTTTGCAACAACCGGGAACGCCGACGCGGTCGAATCATTAATAGCGGCACGCCCG
>CAVZCV010000016.1:0-195053 GCA_963773875.1 Pirellulales bacterium | reverse complement strand
CACAACACTTCGGGCCTCGGCGCCAGCGACAATTTGAGCGGCAATCTGCTCCTGTTCGTCTGGCGATAAACCGGCCACTTTGCCAGTCTCGACGAGTGATAGTTTTCCCTCCGAAAAGGCCGCTTGGACC
Source organism: Pirellulales bacterium (assembly GCA_963773875.1). GTDB lineage: Bacteria > Planctomycetota > Planctomycetia > Pirellulales > JADZDJ01 > CAVTYH01. Next base: position 194,923 of record CAVZCV010000016.1, on the reverse strand, counting down.
TCAAGAGGGGTTTCGAGGACGGCAGATAGCGGTCCACGGTTTGACCGGAAATCCCCAGACCTTTGCCGATCAGTTCTCGCAGAGCTGGCCGTGGTCTTCGCTTCAATGGATCGGCGTCCGGCACGTAGAGCTGGTAGAGAGCCTCAATGCACCGTGCCTTGTCGAGCCGGCCGAGTTGCCTTCGGAGAAAATTGTCTTCCACGAAGCGCCGCTCGACGGCCGCAGGACCTTGTTGTTCCAAGTCCTTGCGGATCACGATCGGGATTTTCTTCCAACCGAGTTTTCGGGCCGCGGCACGGGCCGGTGGCCGGCGATGATCACGCCGTCGTGGCAGATCTCGACTGGGTGATTCAAACCGTTCCGCTCGATGTCCGCGGCGAGTGCGTCCACATCAGAATCCGCCCAGTCGGGGAAAAGTTCCGCCTGGCGCGGTGGGGGTGCAGTCTGCTGAGGTTCCACTCGGTGTGGTTGTCAGGGATCGTCATGGGGTTTCACAACTCCTCATTTTGCTACTCAGGTGTTTCCAGTTGCGCGGTCATTGCGAGTTCGCAAAAATCCAAACTTGGCCATCATTCTTTGTCCTTGGATCGCTCCCAACAACACCGACAAAACTTACGGGCGTGCGCAGAGCGAGGTTGGGTAGCGGTGCGTGCGAGCGATAACCCCAACGAGTTGTCGGGGAGTGGGCCGGTCAAATCGTTCGACCCAGCCGTTGGTTCGTTCCCGGAGTCCGGCGATGTCCTGGCCGGCGGAACGACAAATAATTGCCGATGTACCCGCGCAGCAGCTCGTGGTAGGAGCGATGCTGGTGCTGACGATCGCGCCAACGGGGCTGTGTTCGCGAATTGCAACCGGGCGATTTCTCACCAAATCGGCGATCATCCGCGCAGAAAATCGACTGAAGCATCCTCAATTGCTAATGGTGCCACCTGGCCGGCGTCCTGTCCCCGGCGTCGAACGCCAGACCTTGCTGCCTCGAGGTGCGCGAAAGACCGACTGAAAGGAATGTGAAAGCGGTGGTAACGAGCGACCAATTGATACGGGTACGGTATCGCGCCCGGCAGGGGCGTGGCCGACAAAAAAACCGTTAAGGTCCTCGTAAATCCGTTTTGCGCCGCGCATAACAAAAAGGACAGAGATTATCCATTCGACATGAGCGTGTATGCGGCACGCAAACTGTAAACGTCGGGCAACAATTGCACAAACTGCAGGTTTCGCGCCGCCGCGGCGGGATCACGCATTTTGCCCGGAGCCCAACCCAGTTGCGCAAGCCCCCCAAGGGTTTGCCGCCACAACATAACCAGCGCAATCGTGGCGGCAGGAATCGCACTCACGCTGCGCCGGCAGTTAGGAAAAAAAGGATTCAGCACCGCCCAACGAGTGACGCGATCGGAATAGCGGTTGGGCACATATCTTGGGTGAAAGAACGTATCAAGTTGGCGAACTGATGCCGACGAGTCAGCTGCCTCGCCAGACACGGGGATGTCGGACAGGTGTTGGCATTCAGCGTTACAATTTGTCTGTGACGGCGCCGGCTCGCCATTCTGTGGCGGGCGTGGTAGACTATCGCTCATACACTGCGTTCCTTATTTGGGCGGGAATGTGGTAACTGAGGTATTGGAACAGGCGGCCGTCTCGGGCCGCCTGTTCGTTTCAAAATCCAGAGGTCGAGCTTTTTCTGCGGCCGCGATTTGCCGTTGCCGATGTGCAGGGCCTTCCGCGTTGCCAGGGCCCCTAACTGGCCGCGCTGTCAACGGTCCGCTCTTTTAGAAACCGCTCCAAATCTGCAAGGCGATATTTGGCCAGCCCGCCGACCTTGATGTATTGCAGCTGATAGCGCTTTAAGGTCGCCCATGCCGCGAGGGTTTGCTTTTCGACACCGAGATAAACTGCTGCTTCCTTCCGACTGACTAACGGAGATACGGCTTCCTTCCGAAGTAATTTAGATACGGCCATCATTGCACCTCGTATTGCGTGATCTGCAATCAACTCGCGTGCAATTAAAACCGTCAAAGCGCAAATGCTTGAGAATGCGCCTCAGAAATTGCACTTAAGAGTTAGCGGCGATAAGAAAACCGTCGGGGAAAGCCGGATAAATATTTTTTTCTATGCCGTTAGCGCAAACCGTCAATCCTTCGTACGCTGCAATGAATTGCGCCTGCCGCGCTTGTTTTGCGCTTTCAAGTGCGTTTTCGCCCTTCTTAGTGCCATACTCATAGCACCCCGTTTCATTTTCTTTTTCCGGGCAAAGTCGGCGATGGACTCGTTTGGGTAGTCACGGTTTTTCTCCTCAAGCAGGTTCAGATCACGCTCGATAGTTGTGTAATAAACCCTGCCCAAACTTGGCGGCCGGCAGGTTGGTTGCCGTTCCGCGCCTACGTCGGCATCGGTGCGGGGGGATTGCTCCCAGAAGGCGACAGCTTGATACGCCTCGACCTGTAGGCTTGCTTCGATTTCGGAAAGATGCTTGGACGACCATTTGCGGCGGCATTCGAGGACGGCTTTAAGATTCGCCGCGAGTTGTTCTGGCTTTCGCGGCGTCGTATCCGCGCTTTGCGAATCAATTGGATGATCGTCGTTGATGCAAAGGGCAATTTCAACGCCGAAGCTGTAAATCTCGTGCAGGTATGCCAAGTGCCAATTTGGAAAGTAGTCAGAATCGATTTCAATAGTACAGTTTGGGCGCTCCTGCCAGCGAGCTCTATTTGGGCGCGTGTCAACCATTCGTTCACGCGCCATATCGCAGAGTTTGCTTTAAAGATCGACTCTGCGAGTTCCTGGGATAACTTAGGCACCGACTCCGCAATATCTATCGCCGTTTTTTGGCCTGCCGCGAATCTCTGTAGCAACCCGAGCAACGAGTCGGCGATCCGAATGGAATCACCCGTCAAAGTCCAAGCCTCGATGATCGCGTCATGTGTCTTGCGCTTATTGTCCCGAGCAGCGCGATTTGACATTGCCTGCAGCCTTTCGTTGCTTCCGTGGTTTTGCCGCCAATAAAATCGCCGCCGTAGCGGATTCCATCGCCGCTCGCACCGGCTGCATTTCGAGCCGACTGTAAATCGCTGTCGTCTCCGGTCGTGAATGACCCAGCGTCTTGCCGATGATGCTGAGGCTGGCTCCGGTGGCGGCTTGCCAACTTCCCAGCGAACGCCGCAAATCGTGAATCCGCAGATTCTCGATACCGGCATTTTTGAGAATGTCCCGCCACTGCCGCATAGGGTCTTTGAGATGCTCTTTGCCGTGGCGACCAGGGAACACGTAATCGCTGCCATTCCGGTTATCGAGCCGGCTCTTGAGCACCTTCGCCGCTTCGGCGGTCAGCGGCACTTCATGCTTGCCGGTTTTCGTTTCCGGCATGGTCCACACGGCACGATTGAAGTCGATGTCGACCCACTTCATCGCCAGACAGTTACTTCGCCGTTGTCCAGTAAAGAGTGCAATCTTGATGAAGTCCCGCAGCTTGTCGCTCGGCTCGGCTTCGAGTGCTTTCCAAAATCGAGGAAGCTCATCGGCATGAAGAAACCGCTCGCGAGAAATTTCCTCGAAGGGTCGCAGCCGTGCCGCCGGGTTGACGGCGTACAAGTCGAGGTCGATGGCACAGTTGAAAAGTGCTCGCAACAATTCGAGCACGCGGTTTGCCATGTACCGGCCCCGCTGGACGCCAAGCTCGTTATGCAGCGTCTCGATTTCCGTCTTGGTGATGCTGGACAGCTTGCGGTCCCGCCAGTCCGCCAGACACGCATCGAATTGCTGGCGGTAGCCCTTGATGGTGATGGGTGACTTCGGCCGCTTGGCCTTGGTCCGGGTTGGCAAGTCGATGAACGTATCGAACAGCTCGCCGAGGGTTGGAGCATTGCGACCCACACGGAGCTTGACCGCCGGATTCTTCCCTTCGGCAATCTGTCCATTTCTGCTGGTCGCCAGTCGCCTTGCTTGGTCAACCGTCAAGTCCGGCCAGGGTCCAAGCCGCATCCGTTCCGGCTTGCCGTTCAGCTTGCGATACAGATAGAACGTCTTAGTGCCGGCAGCCGTAGTGCAAATCGCCAGACCCGGCGTCTTTTCGTCGTAGACGTAAACCCTGCCATCCGCCGGCGGCCGCAGTCGATTGATGGCGTCTTTGGTGAAGTGAATCCGAGCGGTTTTCGCTTTGGTTTCTAGCACGACTGGCTCGGCTTGGTGCTACCTTGGTGCTACCTTCGGGGTCAAACCCCGTCAATTTTTCGGTAGCACCGTCAAGCATCAATCTAGCGGAATATCCGAGAAAATCAAGCCCCGTCAAACGTCGTCAACCAGTAGGGATAAGCCGAGAAAATGGCTCTGGACCATTTAGTCTAGGTTCAAATCCTAGTTCCCCAGCTCGGCTTTCTCCTGCGTTTTTAAGTGGCTTCATGTTACACCTCGTACACCATTCTTCCGTGTTGTTGGCTGCGGGAAATCTGGTCGGTGGCGTACAGCCCGGCCAGCACGAATTCCACGCAGCTGGCTCGCACTGCCGGATCTGTGGCAGCGTTCAATTCAAATGCTTTGTCCCACGCCGGGGGCACGCGCTTCAATCGTTCCGCATAGTGCGATGACGGCAGCATATCGCCGACTTCAATCTTCACCCCTTCGGCAAAAATCTTGGCGATCTCATCCAGCCCGTGCTTGTCGACATACTCTTCAAACACTTTCTTAATCGCCTCCGCCGCCACTGCATCAAGCACCTGGCGCTCCGTCATTTGGTGGCTGCCCATCATGTCGAGCTCGAGCTTCCCCAATGACGACGCGTAAATGTGCCCCAAGTCGCTGATCCGCGGCACTGCAGGCTTTTCACCCAGCCGCACGGCACGTTGCCGGGCACTGGCGACCATCGTGCGATAGTTCGCAATGCTGAATCGCGCGCTCACGCCGGAATTGTGATCGATGAATTTGCTCCGCCGCGCACTGGCGGTAATCTCTTCAATGATCTGCTTCATGAAGTACGGCACGACTACCGGAAACGCACCGTCGAGGTTCACGCCGGCCTCTTGCTCCATAATTTGAATTCCCAGATCGCGCTCCTTCGGATAATGCGTGTGAATGACCGAACCAATGCGGTCCTTCAATTGCGGAATCACTTTGCCGCTGCGGTTGTATGTGGCGGGATTCGCGGAAAACAAAATCAGCACATCGATATCGAACCGCACCGGATAGCCGCGAATTTGCACGTCGCGCTCTTCGAGGATGTTGAATAGGCCCACCTGCACCAGCTCATCGAGCTCCGGCAATTCGTTGATCGCGAAAATGCCGCGGTGCATACGGGGTATCAGCCCGAAGTGCAGCGCTTCCTCGGCGCTCATGCTTGTTCCGCCGGCCAGTTTCGCGGGATCAATTTCGCCAATGATGTCGGCGAACTTCGTGCCCGGCGCCAGCCGTTCCGCATACCGATCTTCGCGCCGCCACCAGCCGATCGGCACTTCATCGTCGCTGTGATTTTCCAAGAATCGCTTGCACACTGTCGTGATCGGCTTCAGGGGATCGTCGTGCAGCGGCGCCTCGGGAATATCGATGTACGGAATTTCTTCGTCCAGAAACCGCACCAAGAGTCGCATCAGTCGGCTCTTGGCCTGGCCTTTCTCGCCCAGGAACAGCAAGTCGTGCTTGGCCAGCAGCGCGATGTTGATCTCGGGAATCACCGTGCTGTCGTAGCCCACGATGCCCGGGAACAATTCATCCCCGTCGGCGAGCATGCGCAGGAAGTTGTCGTGAATTTCTTGCTTAACGGTTTTCGAAACGTAGCCGGTATGTTTGAGCTCTTTGAGCGTTCGGGCTTTCGACATCGTGGTGGGCATGGCCTTCGTGCTGGTGTGTTCAAGATTCTCGAATAACCGATTATAGCGCGCGATCCAGCGGGCCAATCCTGCGATTGACCTGCGACGGGCCGATGTTGGGACCGCGCCACACGCCGGACGATCAACCAACTGCCACCATCGTTCAATGTCGCCGAACCGCTGCTGGTTTCGGTTCCGACTTCGAACAGATGCTGACAACGCAGTCGCGACAAATCGCTCGCGCGGCACTTCGTGCTTTCAATGGCCGATTTTCGCGTTTGGCGGAAAAACGCGAGGAAAACAGGTTCCGCGAAAATCGGGCTGAACAAACGAGCCCCTTCGCTTGACGTTTCTTTCGGGAAAAACATAGGCATCACGCGCTGTGCTCCAATAATCGCGTTTCCAAGTGAAATAACCGCAGCGCACTTTTCAATATGTGAAGCGAGTTTTGCATTTTTTGCTCCGAGTTTTTTCACAGTTATTTCACTCTCTGCCTTTAGGGTCCCAAATCGCTCGAAAATTCTCGGGCGAGATAGCGCGGTTTTTTCATCGGTTGTTGAGTGGTAAGGGTTCATAGGTCAGGAGTCAGTGTTTTTTTATACCGGGCGCAGTCCAAGCGCCTCGGCCCGTCGCCGTCTTTCATCGCCTGCAGTCCACAGCCGGCCTCCTCTCGCGGGTCAATTCCGAATTGGCCACGCGACAATCCCGTAGTAACGGCGCGGCATATGGGTGCATCAGAATATTACTGAACATATGATAATTTGTCAAGAGCCTTTTTTTGGGCCAGTTCAAAAAGATTTTTAACCACGGAGGTACACCAGACACGGAGCCGGCAAGATCGAAGCAAAGCAGCGAAGGGCTTCAAAACCGACCCGCGCCCGTCATGAGGCGGTGGCTGGGGCGGGCGGGCAAAAGAGGGAACGGTGACAGAGTGGCGACTTGCGCCAAAATCCGAACCGCGAGGTCCAGGCGACTCTCCGAACAGGGCGGAGGAGTGGCTGGCCGGGCGGAGTTAACGCTTTTCCAGCGCCAGCCTAAGACCTAGACCAACAAACAAAGCACCGGCCGCCCGTTTTATCCAATTGCCGGCGCACTTGTGAGAGCGCAGCCTTCGACTGAATGCCGAGGCAAACAATACGAGCAGCAGACACCAGATCGTGCCGTTAAAGATGAACGTCAGGCCGAGCACGACAAATGCCACGACTTTCATGCCACTTGCCGCATCGATGAATTGCGGCAGGAACGCCATGAAAAAAAGCGCTACTTTGGGATTCAGCACGTTTATCAAAACGCCCTGTCGATAGATTTTCCAACTGCTGATGGGCTCTTTGCCCATGGATGGAACGTTGAAAGCCGTGGCGCGCTGGAAAAACATTTGCAGGCCGAGATAGATCAAGTACGCCGCGCCAGCCATCTTCACGATCTGGAACGCCCCGCTAGATGCCGCCAACACGGCCGATAATCCGAACGCAGCCGCAAAGGTGTGGACAAGGCATCCGCTGCTGATTCCGAGGACTGATATTATTCCCGCGCGCCGTCCCTGGGAGATGGTCCGACCCAAAACATATAGCGTGTCCTGACCGGGAGTGATGTTCAACAGAATACCCGTGGCGATGAACAATCCGTAATGATGAATTCCAAACATGGAGCAAAGTCTTACGGGTCGGTGGACAGAATCGCCTAAACATGGGAATTTGGCCGTTGGACTTTAGCACATGTGTAACTTCTGCGGCAAATCATCAACTCGATGGCGCCCAATAGAAGCACCCACGCACCGATCCAGCGAGCTGCTTCTCAGCGATCGGATCGACCGTCGCAGTGCACAAAAAGTCCCGGCGGGCTCGACCGGGATGCTAGTGAGTTTTTCGCAACAAATAAAACGCCCATGCCCCTAATGCTGCGGGCAAGGCAATCAACACACCCATTTGCATTAAAAACCCGCCATCGATCCATCCCGGCCATTCATCGATTGCGCGCCAGACATGCACTGCGGCCATGGCGACGAACAGAATTCCCGATGTGCCGAGGTAAGTTTTCATTTTGATTTTTTTAGTAAAAATCCGCCGGCCACGAGCTTGGGCGCGGCGCTAAAGCCCGCGCCGCAAGATTTGCCGTCGCTGGCACGTAAGAGTTGGTCCGCCGGTCGCCGAGAATTTCAAATATTATTCAATTCGCTGCAAGCAAACCGGCCGCTCACGACATTTAATGTTGCCCGTTAGCGGGAACCGTCCACACACGCACTTTGCCCTGTGTGTGTGGCCTGCGACGGGTTTTTTTATTGCGCTCGCCAATTGCCGGGCCCAGCGTTGTCAAGATTTCCTAATTTTTCGTGCGTAACAATTGGCAGCGAATTTCGCTTACGAAGGCAGGGTGTCGACCTGTCGAGCACGATAGGTTTCCACACCATGAGCAGCTGCCCCCTTCTCCATTTGCAATACTTCATGACTAGCCAACTAACTGTCGCCGCCCGAAAAGCTGATGTCATTGTGCGGCGTCTTACGAATCGGATTTGTCGAGTCCGTGGAATTGAACCGGATTTCTGGATTGTTCGCAATAAGGTCAGGATGAGACGTCTGGCGCCGTCCGATTTGACAGAAGTGGGAATTCAACGCGTGTTGCACGGGTGGCAAGATTGGACGAACGCGCACCAGTGCGATGTTCGAATCCTAACTGTTTCGCTTCAACATCAACACCGTGTACTCATTCAGCCCGAGCATAATGGTGGCATCCCGTAGCGACAGCGGCTGCGTCGCCGAGGAAATATTCTTGCAGCCCGACATCGCCCATGTAATCAAGCGGCGGTTGCGGCGCCGCGGGAGGTGCCTTGCAGCGCCAAATAGCCGACGGGAATTAGAAGCCGCGTCACCAGCATGTTGGCGATCAGGCCGCCAATGACGGCAATCGCCAGCGGTTGCTGCATTTGAGCGCCAGGGCCCAAGCCAAGTGCGAGCGGCACCAGGCCGAAGATGGTGGTCAGGCTGGTCATCACGATGGGGCGGAAGCGCGTGCGGCCGGCGCGAACGAGCGATTCGGAAAGTGAAAGGCCGGACTTGCGCAGCTGGCCAATGTACTCGATTAAGATGATGCCATTCTTCACGTCGAGCCCAATCAGCAGAATGCCCCCCATGAACGAGGAAACGTTGAGCGGCGTGTGCGTAATCCACAAAGCTAACATGGCGCTCGCGAGCGAGATGGGCTGTGTCAAAAAGATCAACAGCGGCAACGTCAGGCTGTGGAATTGGAAGCCCAAGAGCAAAAACACGAGCGCCGAAGCCACGACTAAGACCATGAGCAAACTGGCGAACGAATCTTGCTGGGCTTTGTAGCTGCCGGCCAGCTCCCAGCGATAGCCCGGCGGAAATTTGATTTCACGCAGCCGCTTTTGCAGGTCGCGATTGATGGCGCCCAAGTCTTGATCGCCAGGCTCGGCGGTCACGGTGATGACAGGCTGTTGGTTCTCGCGCCAAAATTGATTCGGACTGCGCACCAGTTCGATGGTGCTCAGCTGACCCAGCGGCACGAACGACGGAGCGGCACCGCTGGACGATCCGCTTAGCGAACCCTGCGCCGCGTTGGATTTCTCCGGCGCGGCGGCCGCCGGCAAGTTAATGGGCAAGCGTTCCAATTGGTCCCGATCGAAACGCACACTGTCGGGATAGCGAACGCGAATGTTCGTCAATCGATCGCGCTCCGAGATCGCGCCCACCACTTGGCCAAACAGCGCGGCGCCGACCTGGTTTTCGACGTCTTGAACGGTTAACCCCATGCGCGAGGTTTGCACGCTGTCGGGCCGCACCACGAGATCAGGATTGCCCAGGTGCACATGTGCATTTACTTCGTCGAGCTTCATATCTTCGGCGATGGCGGCAACTTTCTCCGCGAGTGTACGCAACTGTGCCTGGTCCGGTCCGAACACTTTGATTTCCACCGCGCGCTGCAAGCCCGCCATGTCGTTCAGTTGATCTTGAATGAGCGGCAACAGCTCCAACGTTTCGAGCTCCGGCACCGCGTGTTTGATATCTTCTTGCAGCGAATCGAAAATCTCCTTCATCGTCCGCCGTTGGCTCGGCGGCTTCAGGCTCACCAGAATGTCGCCACGGAACGACTCCGTGACAAACAGTCCGTTCTCCGCCCCGGTGCGACGAATGTAGCCCGAGATATCGGGGCAGTCGTTGAGCACCGCTTCCACGCGGCGCAGCACTTTGTCGGTTTCGACGAGCGACGTGCCGACGGGCATTTCGTAATCGAGGATGAAAGCGCCTTCATCCATATCGGGCATGAAGCCGCTTTCCAGATGCTTGAACAAGAAATAACCGGGAATGACCATCGTCAGTGCCAACAAAATCGTCGTCCGCGGCATCCGCAAGCCGACGCGCAGCATCCGTTCATAACCAGAGGCCAGAAAGTTGTAGATCGGCCCGGTGGTGGGCATCGGGCGGCGTGCGAGGAAACGCGAAGCCAACACCGGAATGATGGTGAGGCTAACGACCATCGAGACGAGAAGTGCGATGGTCAGCGCCAAACTCAGCGATTGGAAGAATTGGCCAACGACGCCATGCACAAATGCCAGCGGCACGAACACAAGAATCGTGGTGAGCGTGGAACCGATGACCGCGCCGCTGATTTCCTTGCTGGCCTGATCGACGGCGGCATCGCCCGATTGACCTTCCGCCAAATGCCGCGCGATATTTTCGATGACCACGACGGTGTCGTCGATGATGAGTCCGATGGCCACGGCCAAGCCGCCGAGTGACATCAGATTCAGCGTATCGCCGGTGAGTTTCAAAAAGCCGAAGCTGATCACCAGGCTCAGCGGAATCGATAAAGCCGCGATGAGCGTAGCGCGAATGCTTTTCAGAAACGCCAATAGCACGAGCACGCTCATTGCGCCGCCGATGAGCATGGCATCGCGCACGTTATCGATCGCGGTGCGGACTAACTGCCCCTGGTCGTAGACCGGAGTGATTTTGATCCCCGGCGGAGCGGTTTTCTTGGCTTCCTCGAGCGCTGTATCGAGTTCGTGAGAGACGGCCAGCGCGTTGCCGCCCAGTCGGCGGAACACCGTCAGGGCCACTGCATCATCGCCGTTGCAGCGGATGGCCATGCTGCGATCTTCATGCGAAACGGCGACGTGCCCGATATCGCGCAGGCGAATCGGCTGATCGTTCTTCACGGCGATTACCCGATCGGCAAGCGACTGCGGATCGACGGCCTGGCTGTTGCTCAAAACTTGAAACTGCGTGGTCCCTCGATCCAGCCGGCCAACCGCCTTTAGCTGATGATCTTTGGCAAGGTGATCGGCGACATCGCTGATCGATAGGCCCGTCTCGACCAACCGCTGCGGTTCCAGCTCGATGACGATTTCGCGTAGATCGCCGCCTTGCACGGTGACGTACGAAACATCGTTGAGCCGCCCGATCCGCGGCCGTAAATCGTAATAAGCGTAATCGTGCAGTGCCGCTGGATCGCTCCCGCCGGTGACGACAAACGAGATGATGGGAAACACTGAGGGGCTTTGCCGCTCCACGACCGAATTTGTGCCCGCGGGCAGCAGGGCTTCGATTTCGGCCATCTTGGCGCGCACATCGTTCAGCGCCTGAACCATATCGGTGCCCGGCGCAAAATCGATTTTGATATCGGTGGCGCCGCGCACGGTGCTAGATTGCAGCCGGGTGACGCCAGGAACGATGCTGACGCGTTCTTCGATGGGCCGCGTCACCGAAATTTCGACATCGCGAATTCCCAGTGCCGGCGTTTCGACGATCACCGCAATTTGCGGAAACGAAACTTCCGGATAGATGCCGCTGGGCATGTGGAACATCGCCACCAGGCCCCAGGCCGTGAGCAGCACCGTGGTGAGCACGATCAGCCCGAAGTACGGCCGCGCGAAGGCCACGAGGTTTCGTCCGCCAATTTCGGCGGGTTGCGGGTTGGTGCGCGGTGCAGTCGGTGCCGTTTCAGAAGCAATCGCACTCACGGCCCGCCTCCGTCGGGCGCAGGCGTTGCGGTTTCCTTCGGCTTCGCTTTCGATTCTGCCGGGGCGGCTTTCTCATCCTTCGCTGCGGCGCCTTCGACCGCCTTTTCATCGGCAGGTTTTGCTTCTTCGTCTGCCTTCTCTTTGATTTTTACCGGCGTGCCCTCGGGCAAGTTGTAGCCACCTTCGACCACGGCCATTTCGCCGGGCTTGGGTGGGTCCTTGATATCGACGCCGGCAATTTCCACCCAATGTTTATCGCGAATGCCAATTTCCGGTTGGACTCGGACCGATTTTCCGTCGCGAATGATATCGATCACAGTTCCGTCGCCGACATCGAATAGCGCGGCAATCGGCGCGGCCAGGACATCGGATTTTTCGTTGACGGTAATTTCAGCGGAAACAACTTGCCCGACGGCGAAGCGGCCTTCGGTGTTGTCGACAAGAATTTGAACCGGCAAGTTGCCCGTTTGCGGATCGGCGATGTGGCCGACGAAGGTTACGCTGGCGGCGACCGAATCGTCGACCGGCTCTTCGTCTTCATCGGCATCTGCAGCCGGCTTTGGGTTGGCTGCGCTCGCCAAGTTGATGCGAGCCTTTTGTCCAACGGCAACACGGCTGGCGTCGCGAGTCGGCAACCATACCACGACGGCGGTTTTGCCGACCTCAACCACTTCGCCAATCGCCGATCCAAGAGAAAGTGTTTGGCCCAGCCGGCAATTCAAGCTGTTCACTTCGCCCGCGATGGGAGACTTGAGCGCGTACAAACTGAGCTGCGCTCGAGCGGAATCGACGAGCGCATCGGCCGTGGTGATATGCGCTTCCGCTTCGGCAATTGCCTCGGCACGCGGGCCAAGTTTCATCACCTGCAACTGCGCTTCCGCGGCTTCGAATTGCAGTTTGGCGAGCGAGACGGCCAGGTCGGCTTCATACACTTGCGATGGCGGAATCTGTTGCTTTTCTAGTAGCGGCCGTAACCGCTCTGCAGTGGCTTGCGCTTTTTCATAGGTCAGCTTGGCCTGATCGATGATCGATTGCTGGTTCTTCAGCTCTTCTGGTCGCGGCGGCGCTTTCAAGAGCGCGAGTGTCGCTATCAATCCATCGCGTGTGGCTGCTTTCTCTGCCAGGTTAGCCTCGGCGATGCGCGAATCGAGTTGCACCAGCGGCTGACCTTTTTGCACCGAATCGCCAAGCTTGACGAGCAGCTTTTGCACCTGTCCTTCGACGGCGGGCGTGATCGAAGCAATTCGATCGGGCAACGCCTCACATCGCCCCAGCCCACTTACGGTTTCGGCGATCGTTCGCAACTCCAGCGGCGCGGCCTGAACGGCGAGCGCATTTTCCTCCTCCGCCGCGGCATCGGGGTTCGCTTCCGCTTTGACGGCTTTACCTGCACAGCCCGGGCTCACTGCTAGCAAGACGAGCGCGAAGTAGAGGCAGTTTCTTGCTTGCATAACTTTCGCGCAAAGTTGTCCGTCGAGGCGGGGATTTACCAACCAGAAGAGCACTGCCGAGGGGGGCCGAATCCGAAACTTCTAAGCTGATTGATTGCCATGTCAAAGTCAATCAGCAAACCGCAGTTCGCCTAACCGTCAAATCCGTCCATTTGCTCGGCGAAACTGCGTCAGAAATGCTGCAACGACCTGGTCAATTAAGGCTAGCGGGCTGCTCTGAACAGGCGTTGAAACGGGGATAATATCCGCCTTATCTGACCCAATCGTATATCAACGTCAAACACCGCAATGTCGACGCCGGTTACGCGCCCAACCCCGCTTTGAACAACTCTGCGAGCTTTTTGCGAATGGCTGCGGGTCAGTCAAGCTGTGACGACCCGGCAAAGCCGGAATGCTGTGCATAAGGCCTTCACGTCGAACATTGCCCGTCGCCGATACAACCGACACCAGCGAGGAAGTCTTTTTTGTGAAACGAGTTCTCGTCACCGCTGCGATCGTCATCGCACTCCCAGGGTTTGCGCGGTTAGTTTGCGCAAGCGGTGACGATGCCGTTTCAGGTGAAGCAGGCCAGCGCCGCCGTTCAACCGCTGCCGCCGGTGGCGAACGATTCGGGGCCAAGTCAGACCGCGTCTTCGTCACCAGCTGCTCAATTTCAGCCTGGGCCGGTTAGTCAAACGCCGGAAAAATTGCCCGCGCCTCCGCCGGTGCCGCCGGCCGTCGCGCCGGCGGGCATGACGATCGATCAACTGGAATCGATGGCGTCGGCCAACAATCCGACGTTGGTGCAAGCCTCCGCGCGGGTCCGCAGTTTCCGCGGCGCCATGTGGCAAGCCGGTTTATATCCGAACCCGCGCATCGCATATCGCGGCGACGAAATGGGCGATTCCAATACCGCCGGCTTCCAAGGCACGAACCTGGCACAAGAAATTGTGACCCGTCATAAGCTTGGGTTGGCCCAAGATGTGATTTCCCAGCAAGTGAATCAGGCGGTACAAGATTACGCCGCTCAAGAATTCCGTGTGCAGAACGACGTGAAGATCCGCTTCTACGAAGTGCTGTTGGCGCAGCGCGCGGTGGAAATCAATCAGGAAATGGAACGCATCAGCCGTGTGACGGCGGAAGCGGCCGACGATTTGTTCCGCGCGAATCAAGTGGCGCAGCGATGTGCTGCAAGCCCGCGTGGAGGCCGATACGGTTCAGCTGCAGTCGGTGCGGGCTCGCAATTTCTATCAATCGGCGTGGCGGCGTTTGGCGATTGTCGTCGGCGTGCCCACGATGGAACCATCGCCGCTTTCCGGCGACTTGCGTGCCGGCATGGCGGAAACCACGTGGGACGATGCCTGGAATCGATTGGCTTCGGCGAGCCCCGAACTCTCCGCAGCGCAAGCCAAAGTGGGTGCGGCTCGGGCGAGCGTTGAACTTGCCGTAGCGAATCGTTGTCCGAATCTGGATACGGAAGTCGGCTACTCGCACGACAACTCGACGGGGTTCGATACCTTCGGCGTGATGGTCACTATTCCTGTGCCGGTATTTAACCGCAATCAAGGGGCCATTCGCCAAGCTCAAGCTGATGTGACCACGGCTCAGGCGGAAGTCGACCGTGTGGCGCTTGAGCTCCGCAACCGACTGGCCCTCGTGTATGAGCGTTACTCCAACGCCAAGGAAATGGTGGACCGCTACGAACGCAGCATTCTGCCTAACGCCAAAGAATCGACCGATCTCACGTCGGCTCGCTATCGCGTGGGCGATATCAACTATACCGGCGTGCTCGTTGTGCAGCGGACATATTTGCAAACGCAAATTGCGTATCTCGATGCTCTGCGCGAGTTTCGGGAAACATCGGTGCTCCTCGACGGCTTGTTGCTGTCGGATAGTCTCGCGCCGGCGAAGTGATGAGCGAAGGTTCGCCGCACATAAATCTTCTCACGGATCGTCGAATCCGAAGGTTCGCAGCCAGTGCTCGACTTCGCCCGGGGCGAAGGGTCCGGACGGCTTGGGGACATCGACGGAGGGATCTGCCGCTGGCGATTTTTGGCGCGAGGCGCGATCGCGCATCAGTTGAGCGAACCAGAGGTCGCTATCGATGGCGGTGGCGCGTCGGCGCTTGGCAGTGCGCTGAATGCGATGATCGCTGGAGACGACGGTCAAGCGTTTGGGCGCGCTGTCGGCGGCGATTAAGTCTTCGATGACGGTATCGGCATCTTCTTCTTTTGCCGCGAAGATAACTTTGATGCCACGGTGCTCAAGTTGCTTCGCCACACCCCAGGGGGAATTGGAAGCGTCGAATACCACGGTGGTGCGCGGCACATCCTCGGGCGGCAGCGATTCAACCAACACATTCAACAGCGCCTGCCGCGCACGTTCCAAACTGCCCGGGCCGCGCCCGCGAGCCAGAATTCCGGCGACGTTGAGCAGATTGTAACCGTCGATGACGAGCGGCATAGCAATTCAGTCAATTGTAGATTACTGATTGCTGAATACTGATTGCTGAATGAGAGGTCAAGCGAGGCGCGGTGAGTAACCACCCACTGACTCCGCAGGTTTTTGCCTTGAATTACGCTTAGCAGTGACAATCGACTTCACGACAATGCTGATGAGTTGATTGTATTCATCCAGCAGTGAGTTTAGTCGTTTCTCAGATAACAGCTCAGCTCGCAGAATCAACCGAAGCCAGCATTTGGTCTCGCGCAGCTCTTTCAAACAAATGCCTAGCTTTTGCGCGAAATCGCGTCGACTTTCTGCGCCGCAAGCTTCAGCGTAGTTGGGGCCGGGAGCCGTGCCACTACGCACCAGCTGCGATGCCGTATGTCGCCCTAACCGTGTGTTCGGCAGTGAATCCACAACCTTGCCTACCCGAGCGTAAAAGTCCAACAAGCGATCCTCGAATTGTTCGCTGGGCGATTTCGAAAATCCGCTGGATCGATTCTTCTGCATTGCTTCAATCTCCATTCAGTCATCTGCAATCAGTAATCTGCAATTAACGAATTAAGACCGCTGCAATCAGTTCTTTCCCACACCGTCCAATTCGTACTTCACCTTGCCGCCAACGATTACCGTTTCCGCTCGGCCGCGAAGTTCCCACCCGGCAAATGGAGTGTTGACGCTTTTCGTGCGGAAGCGGTGCGGGTCGACGGTCCAGCGCGCTTCGGGATCGATGATGGTCACGTCGGCATCGGCGCCAATGGCCAAAGTGCCTTTGGGAATGCCCAGCACTCGCGCAGGATTGATGGTTAGTTTTGATAATGCAGTTGGCCAATCTAATATGCCGGGCTCGATGAGCTTCGTCACGACCAAAGCGAGGCACGTTTCCAAGCCCACGATGCCGAACGGAGCCTGGTCCAATTCGCGCATCTTTTTTTCCGGCGAGTGCGGCGCGTGATCGGTGCAGATGACATCGATCGTGCCGTCGGCCAGGCCACCCAAGCAAACTTCCACATCGCGGCGACTGCGCAGCGGTGGACTCATTTTGCAATTGCTGTCGAACGTGCGCAGGCATTCGTCGGTCAGCGTAAAATGATGCGGACAGATTTCGGTCGTAACTCGCACTTCGCGCAGTTTTGCTCGGCGAATAATTTCCACGCTGCCGCCGCTGGAAACGTGCATTACGTGAATTCGCCCGCCCGTGGCTTCGGCCAGCAGAATGTCGCGGCTGACCATGACATCTTCCGCGGCGCCGGGCATCCCGGGCAAACCGAGGAGCAGCGAGGTAAGCCCTTCGTGCATCACGCCGCCGCGGGTTAGCTCGCGAACTTCAGCGTGATTGAGAATCGGCCTATCGAACATCAAGGCGTATTCAAATGCTCGTCGCATCAACTCCGGATCGTAAACCGGCGCGCCGTCATCGGTGAATCCGACGGCACCGGCTTTCGCAAGCTGACCGAATTCGGCGAGTTCTTTGCCTTCGCGATTCTTGCTGACGCAGGCAATGACGAACACATTGCAATTGTCGGCCCGCGCCGCTTGATGCTGGATGAACTCGACGCTGGCTTGCGAATCGATGGGCGGTTCTGTATTGGGCATGCACGCGATGGAAGTGAATCCACCCGCCACCGCAGCGGCAGTACCCGTGGCAATGGTCTCATCTTCTTCGCGGCCCGGCTCGCGCAAATGCACGTGCATATCGATCAGGCCCGGCGAAACGATTTTGCGCGCGGCGTCGATGATGCGATCTTGCCCATTGGGCGGCACATCGTAGCCCGCGATCTTGCCATCGCGAATCAAAAGGTTCGTAACGCGATCGATGCCTTGCGCCGGATCATTCACGCGGCCGTTTTGGATGAGAATGCTAGGCATCGTCCTGCGCTCCACACACAAGCCATAGGACCGCCATGCGAACCGCCAGGCCGTTGGTCACCTGGTCGAGGATGACCGAGTGGCTGCCATCAGCTACGTCGGCGGTAATTTCCACGCCGCGGTTGATCGGACCGGGCGCGAGAATCAGAATATCGCTTTTCGCGCGGGCCAGCCGTTCGCGATTCATGGCATAGAGCAGCGCGTACTCGCGCACCGAGGGAAACGGCCGCGTGTTTTGCCGCTCGAATTGAATGCGCAGCAAGTTGAGCACATCGCAGCGCGGCAGAATTTCATCCAGATTGTACGAAGTCTCGACGCCGATTTCCTCCCATAACGGCGAAACCAACGTCGATGGCCCGCAAAGAATAACATGCGCGCCGAGCTTCTTGAGTCCCCAAATGTTGCTGCGCGCCGTGCGGCTGTGGGCAATGTCGCCGACAAGTGCAACCGTTAAACCATCGAGCCGCCCGCGATGCTCGCGAATCGTCATAATATCGAGCAGTCCCTGCGTCGGGTGCTCGTGCGGGCCGTCGCCGGCGTTGATCACTCCGCACTGGAGGTTTTCGGCCAGGAGTTTCGGCGTGCCGGGCGTCGTGTGACGAACGCAAACCAAATCAACATTCATGGCCTCGATGTTCTTGGCCGTGTCGATGAATGTTTCGCCCTTGGAAAGGCTGCTGCCCGAGGCGGAGAAATCGACCGTGTCGCCGCCGAGCCGCCGCATCGCCAGCGAAAAACTCGTGCGGGTGCGCGTGGAGTTTTCGAAAAACAAATTTGCCAGCGTCTTGCCTTGCAGCACCGGAATTTTGTGCTTGCAACCGCCCGTCGCTTCCTTGAATTGCGCAGCCGCATCAAGAATAAGGCGGATTTCTTCAACAGAAAGGCTTTCCAAATCGAGCAGGTGTCGCCGGGTCCAGGCGGCGGGAATGGTCGCAAAATCGTCGACCGCCGTGCTCATGCGCAAAACTGCCTTTCTTGCTCGCCTGGGGGAAACGCCATCACCGTCGTCGATTTTAGCAGCTATCACGGTGCATGCATAGCGGTGAGCGAACTGTGTAAATCGTCGCCAGCCAACAACTTGAAAACGGAACAGGTGATGCATCGCCTGGGTAATCGCCTGCGATTCCACTTGTTCAGCTACGCGCGATTTCTCTACGATTCCGTCGCTTTTCAGATCACGGATTCCCTGATGGTTCGATCGCAAGCAGATCGAACCTTGCCAATTTAGGCTACCTAATTCCCGGCAGCGCCGAATGGATTGCCGAAGGCTATTTGGCGCATCTGTTGGATCGGCATGGCAAACGTGTTGCTATGCTCGGGTTGCATCTTTGCGCGGGGCCAAGCATTCTCCTGAACCGACACCGGCGCTGCCAACGACGACTACAAGCACTCCGTCAGCAAGCCAAAACGCAAACTCGGCAACGCCCGCGGAACTGACCGCAATTCTCAACGAGGTTCAACAACTCGGCGCGCTCGATCCTCAGGCGCAAAACGCGCTCCTGGAGGATTTAAAGAAGACCGATCCTGCACTTTGGCCGCAGCTCGTGCAGACCTTCCGCGCCTCCGTGGCTTACCGTAAGCAAGTCGCAGAGCGGACGCAGCGCGAAAGTCAATCACTGGCCGGCGATCCACGGCTTACCGGGCAGGTACGACCGGCTGGATTTACACAAAATGCCCAGAACGTGCAGCCGCTGCCGGAAACGGTGGAGGGCGCGGTTTCGACGTCCGGTCCTCCCAGTGAACTTGTCTCGCAGTATCCCAACACTGGGGCGCCTGCGGCGAGGTTGAAATCGGTCACGGCGACCGAGGCTGCAGATCCCAACGATTGGCGCGGTCAGCTCTCGGGCGCGATTCGCGCGCTTCAGGCGGAAGCAAATTCGAATTCGGCGCAATCGAACGTCTCGGTTACAACCATCGATCAAACAAAGCTTCGACTATTGCAACTGGCAGCTGGACAGCGCGACGATGCCTTGCGTCCCCTGACTGGCGCCTCGGGAGCCGAACAGGAATTCTGGGGCGAGCAGCTGTTCGGATTGGCAACGTTGCTCGACGACCAGCGCATGCCCGATGCTCAGCGTCGTGCCGCGGAAGCTGCTCAGCATTTGCGCGAAGCCACGTCCAAACTGGGCCAGTCGGCGTCGCTGGTGGTGCGCAATCTCGCGTTCTGCACGGAAGTTACGAGCTACGGCGTTTTCAAACCGTTCACGAAATATGAATTCAAGCCCGGCCAAGAAGTGCTGCTGTATGCCGAGGTCGAAAACTTTGCCAGCGAAGCTACCGAAAAAGGCTTCCACACCGCGCTGAAAAGCAGTTACCAAATTCTCGACAATCGTGGAGCCCGCGTGGCGGAACAAGACTTCGCCGTCACTGAAGAGATTTGCCGCAACGCGCGTCGCGATTTCTTCATCCGGTACTTCGTGTATATGCCCAAGCGGATCTACGACGGCACTTACACCTTGGAGTTGACGATCGAAGACACGCAGTGCAAAAAAATTGGGCAGTCGCGAATCGAGTTCACAATCGCGGGCGCCGAATGAGCCGTTGGCTGCACGACTTCGCCCGCGGGAACATCGCATACAGGCACGAGTTAAGCTGTCATCGGGCGGCCACGCTCCACTTGCTCCAAACTATCTTTTCTGCGATAGTTCGCCGCTATTTTTCGCACCCGGCTCATAGGATCTCCGAGCGACATGATGCAGATCGAGCGGCGACCGACCGAACTGCTTGCCCGCGCCGACCGCTGGTGGCGCGAATGGCAATTTTGGGTCCTCGCGGCGATTGCTAGCGCCTGCTATTTTTCGCGAATTGCGGATTTGCCCATTCGCGGTGAAGAAACCCGGCGGGCCATGGTGGCGCGGGAAATTATCGACACGGGCGATTGGATTGTGCCGCGGCAGCAAGGCGAACCGTTTTTAAGTCGGCCGCCCGTGGGCAGCTGGCCCATTGCGTGGCTGGTGAAAATGACGGGCCAGATGTCGCTCGTAGAAGTGCGACTGCCCACTGTGTTGGCTACCGTTTTCACGACGCTGCTGATTTATTTGTACGCCAGAAATTTTCTCTCGCCGCTGGGGGCGCTGACATCGGGATTATCGTACTGCACCTTCGCGCAAGTTTTGCAATTGGGACGCGTGGCCGAAACCGAGGCCACGTTCACATTCGTTTTTAGCGCGGCACTGTTGGTGTGGCACTGGGGCTATTCTGCGCGCTGGTGGACATGGGCGACCTGGTGCCTACCCTACGCGCTGCTCGCCATCGCCACATTGGTAAAGAGTTTGCAACCGCCGGTTTATTTCTGCGGATCGGTCGGACTGTTTTTGCTGTGGCAGCGCGATTGGCGATTTCTTTTGAGCCGGTGGCATGCACTGGGCATTGGCGTCTTCATCGCCATTTTCGCCGCCTGGCAGCTGCCGTTTTACGAACGATTGGGCTGGTCCGCGGTGCAGCAAGTTTGGGCTTCCGACGTTGGCCTGCGGTTCGTCGATGCATCGTCGCAAGGGTTCGCGATGCATTTGCTCATTTACCCTGTCGAAGTATTCTGCTGCCTGGCGCCGTGGTCGCTGCTGTTGCCTGCGTATCTTTGGCCGCAATTTCGCAGAACCATTGCCGCGGCATCGCCCATGGTCACGTTCCTGGGCATCGCCTGGCTCGTGGCACTGCCAACCTGTTGGTTCGTTCCCCATGCTCGGCCACGGTATTTGATGCCGATGTACCCACTGGCGGCGCCGCTGATGGGGTTGGTGGTGGAGCGTGTCTATCAGATTGACCGTATGAAAATCGTCCGCTTCGGTTGGACCTTGTTGATGGGCACGGCGGCCCTGGTCATTTTGGGCACCGGCCTGACGGTAGGCGCGGCCAGTTGGATTTGCGGAATCTCAATTCCACAGATTGCGCAGCCTGCGTGGTTCGCTGCCATTTATTTGAGCGTCGCCGTAGCGTGTGCCGCCACGATCGTGTTGCGATGGAACATCTGGACGCGGGCCTCGGCTGCCGTGAATGTGTTGCTGTGCGCGATTTTCCTGGCGCTAACAATGTCCGGTGTGGCTGTGAATTCGCTCACGGCGCTCGATCCGCAAACGAAACAACAAATTGCGCAGCTTCGGGGCCGTGTGCCAAAGTCGGAGCAGTTGGCGAGCTTCGGCCGCATCGCCACGCTATTCAGCTACTACTGGGACCAGCCCATCAAGTTGGCGTTCGAACGTTTGCCGAACACTGCCGAGGACGTGCCGACCAAAAAGGTCGATTACTTTTGCTTCGATTGGAGCGGCGACACACCTCCCAAGTTGCCTTTCCCTTGGCGCGTAGAAGCGATCATCGATTGTGGTCGCAGCTCCGAGGAAAATTTGGCCCGCTCGGTTATTGTCGGACGGCGGATCGAGGCAGTGACCCTCGTGCCGGATGAAAACTCAACGCGCCGCTAACTATGAAATTTCCCGCGCAACCGCTGACGCCTCGCGCTCGCCGCTGGCTGCAAGTTGCGCTCGGCGCTTGGGTCATTTTCGCCGCAGCACTGTGCGTAAAAGTGCTGATTGAAGGCAACGGCCATTCGGTCTACGGCGCGTTCGTGAGCGGAACGCGAAATTGGTGGGCCGGCCAGCCCATGTACCTGGACCGCGGCTACTACTACAGCCCAACGTTTTCCGTTCTGTTCACACCCTTCGCCCTGTGGCCTGACCGCGTCGGTCAGCTGCTGTGGGGGCTCTCGAGCGTGACGGTTTTTGTCTGGAGTCTGCGGGTTTTCTATCGCGATGTGCTTCCGCAGCATTGGCCGCGCGAAGCGGAAGCTGCGTTCTTGCTGCTCTCGCTCATCGGTTCGCTACGCGGCATGTGGTCACTGCAAAGCAATGCCGTGTTAATGGCGTGCATCTTGGGGGCAACCGCGGCGATTGTGCGATATCGCTGGTGGAAAGCAGCATGGCTGTTGGCAGCGCCGGTGTATATCAAAGTGTGGCCGATCGTCATTGGCGGACTGCTCGCGGTTCACTGGCCAAAGAAACTTCTTGGCCGCCTGACATTGGCCTGCGCAGCACTCGCAATGGTGCCATTTGCTACGAAAGCGCCAGCATTTGTCGCTGACATCTACAAAGACTGGATCGAATGCCTTGCAGCACGACAGGGCACGGCAATGCGCTTTACTGGCTACCGGGATGCCTGGACCATTTGGGAGCAAATTCACTCGCCGGTTAGTCACCACGGATATTTTTGGCTGCAAGCGACAGCAGGTCTGGCGGTGCTGGGATTCTCGGTTTGGGTGCGACGGCGAAATCCCCGCGAGTTAATCACCTGTACCCTCGCCGCATGGTCCGCCTGGCAACTGCTTTTCGGCCCAGGATCTGAACGGCTCACGTTTCTGATCATTGCGCCATTTGCCGCCTGGTCGCTCATGACAACGTACTTCGAGCGCCGCAATTTCCGCCTTGCGCTCGTGGCGTTCGTGACCATGTTCATCTTTGGCTCCGGCGGCATGGAGCGTATCTTGGTCCGGGTACTTCCCGCCGCCGTCGCGATTCAACCGATCGGCGTAATTCTGTTCTGCATCTGGTTAGTGCGGCATGCTTGGCAAGCAAACGGCAGGCAATCGAGTTCCGCTGGGAGTACCTTCGTCGCCGAAGGGCCGCCGTGTGGCATAGGCATCAATCACAACTTGGCCGCTTAAACTTTGACGGCATTGCATTCGCAGAATCACGCGCTAGCGTCCCAACTGCGATCTTTCTGCCAGGCCAGTCACGAAGCCAATCAAGTCGCCCTCGGCGCGTGAGCGATTGACGAGCGGCTCAAAATCGCCGGCCATCTTGCAAAGTTCCCGGAGTGATGGCGCAAAGCCGGACGCCGCGCGCCCGGCCAAATATTGTTCGTGAGCGGCGATCGCGTCGCGAAGTCGTTTCAGCCGAACGAGCAGTGTCACGTACACTTCGGCAGGGAACAGTCCGCTGGGTTGAGTGCGAACTGCAGCGGCGCGAGCGGCGAAGAACGCCACGGTTTCATCGACTTGGGTTCCCAATTGCGCGGCGAAGAACAACGCATGGCTAGGATATGTATCGGCAAACGGCTCGTCGTCGGAAATTTGATGTTCCGGGTCGAGCCGCCTGCCGTACTCCGTTAGGTCGAGCGCCAATCGTAGCGTGGCGTGGTCTTCAATAAGCTGCGCAGAGCGCACGACTGCCGCCAGGTGGGACACATCGACGTGATATCGCTTCTCGGCGAATAACCATTCCCGTGGACCAATCAGGGCTGCCAAACTTTTATCGACCGGAGTCTTTTGCTCGCGCTCCGCGATGTTGCTGCTCACGCTGGCAAGAAGCTCGCGATGCAATTGACGCACGAGCATCGCCGCCGCCGTCTGTCGGACCGGCAATGAAAATTGATTCATCACCGTTTCCATGGCCGAAATAGCATTGCACGTGCCGTGCTCGCGGAGCAGCAGCTCGAATCCCAATTCTGGCGCTACGCCTTCATGCAGAGCGATGTCAATGAGCTCATGCTTTTCACCCTCCCCCGCGGCAATCTGTTTGAGTTCCGCCGCCACTTTTGATTGCTCGCCGGCGGGCCGTAAATATCGCCACGCGTCGCGAATTTGGCCCAGCTGGAAGAGGCCCCAACCGACCTCGCGGCAGGCCTCCAGGTATTCCCGTTCCATTTCGCCGCGCAAAGGCTCTGGCAGTTTTTCGAGCTCTACATCATCGGCAATGGGTAGCTTGTGCCGCTCGCGAATTTGCATCAGGCGGACTTGAAACAGTTCTTGAAATCGCTTCGCAGCCTGCAAGCGGTTCGCCAAAGTGCTGAGCGCGCTCTCGGTCCCACCCGAACTGAATGCAGCTTCAATCTCGGCAAACAGTTCGACGGGCTGGCGCGATACTCTGCTCATAATGTTATCGTAGTTGGCGAATCATGAGCTGGCCACGCGGAAAGTGCGGCAGACTACACTGGCGAGAATCGTCGATGGTTGAGTACCATGGCACAATGTCTAACGAGCGTGCAAGTTTTGCCGGCCTACGGGTCGCGGCGTTTGAGAGTCGGCGCGCCAAGGAGCTTGCCGATTTGATTCAAGCCCACGGCGGCTCGCCGCTGGTGACGCCTGCGCTGCGGGAAGCTGCGCCCGCCCGCAATCCGGAGGCGGTCGACTTTGCCAACCGCGTGATCACTGGCCAGGTGGAGGTCGTGATCTTCACGACCGGCGGCGGCGTGCGGCGGCTGGTGGAACAAATCGAACGACACGTCGATAGGAAGCAGTTTCTCGCCGCCATTTCCGATGTCGTTACGATTACTCGCGGCCCGAAGCCGGCCGCGGCACTTGGCGACCTGGACATTAAATCGACGCACGGTACTTCTGAACCGCACACGTGGCGCGAAATTCTCCAAGTGATCGATCGACACGTGCCACTCGCGAACCACACGGTCGGGCTGCAAGAGTATGGCGAGCCGAACGCCAGCCTGTTGGCCGGATTGGAAGCTCGCGGGGCAAGCGTCATCAATCTCAAGCTGTATCATTGGGAGTTGCCGGAGAACACGGCTGCCCTTAGCGGTGCAATGCGTGAAATTATCGACGGCAAAGTCGATGTGGTGCTGTTCACCTCGAGCCGCCAGATCGTCAATGTGCTGCACGTGGCCCAGTGCGACGGTGTGGCCGATCAATTGCGCCAAGCTCTGCGTGGCGTAATTGTTGGTTCAATTGGGCCGGATACCAGCACCACACTGCGGCAACAAGACTTGCCGGTCGATATCGAGGCGACACACCCGACAATGGAATCGCTCGTGAAGACGACGGCTGCGGACGTCGGCGAATTGCTGGGCAAGAAGCGGTGGCTTTCGCAAGCGGCGGCGACGAAGCCAATGGCGAGTCAATCGGCAAACACTGACAAGGCGACGGGAACTATTGCCGCGCTCGATAAAAACGATCCGGCCTATGACAGCCCATTTTTGAAAGCCTGTCGCCGCGAGCCGGTTCCGTTTACACCCGTCTGGCTCATGCGGCAGGCCGGTCGCTATATGCCGGAATACCGCGCGGTGCGCGAAAAGGTGAGCTTCCTCGAACTTTGCAAAAATTCGGCGCTGTGTGCCGAGGTGATGATCACGGCCGTGCGCCGGCTGGGCGTGGATGCAGCCATCATTTTTTCCGATCTGCTACCGATTCTCGAGCCGATGGGGCTGGATCTGGAATTCTCGCACGGCGAAGGACCGGTGATCCACAATCCGGTGCGCGAGGCGCGCGATGTGGACCGCGTGGTGGAACTGGAAAGCGTGGAAGCGCTGTCGTTTGTCACCGAAACCGTACGGCTCACTCGCGCCGGCTTATCTGGCGTGCCGATTATCGGCTTTGCCGGTGCGCCGTTTACGCTGGCCAGTTATGTGATAGAAGGCGGGGCCAGCCGCAATTTTCTGCACACCAAAACGCTCATGCATCGCGATACCGGTGCCTGGACGGCGCTGATGAGCCGCCTCTCGCGGGCAATCACGCGCTATCTAAACGCCCAAATTGCCGCCGGCGCGCATGCAGTGCAAATATTCGATAGCTGGGTGGGCTGCCTCGGGCCGGACGATTATCGCCGCTTTGTGCTGCCGCACTTAAAATCAGTGATCGACGGGTTGACGCTTGGCGTGCCGGTCATCAATTTTGCCACCGGCAATCCAGCCCTGGTGCCGCTGCAGGCCGAAGCCGGCGGCGCAGTGATTGGCGTCGATTGGCGCATCCGGCTGGATGATGCGTGGCGCACCATCGGCCACGACCGCGCCATTCAAGGCAATCTCGATCCTGCGATTTTGTTGGCCGACCGCCTTGAACTTCGCCGCCGCGCCAAAGAAGTGCTCGATCAAGCAGCCGCCCGACCGGGGCACATTTTCAACTTGGGGCATGGTGTGTTTCCACAGACGCCCGTCGATAATGCCATCGCACTGATCGACGCCGTTCACGAACTCTCGCGGCGCTGACTCCAATCGCCCCTATTCATTCATGACCACCGCTTTGTTGGCATCGGAAACTCGCGGCATCAACGGATTTTTGGGCAGTCGCGCGTCGATCATGTTGGATGTCGTTTTCTTGGCGATGTTTTTAGTGCTGCCAGTGTTGGCATGGAGCATCTGGCAAGTGAAATATCGGCGTCGGTTTGCACTGCACAAGCGCGTGCAACTGATTACAGCTGCAGTGTTGCTGATTACGGTCGTTGCGTTCGAAGTCGACATGCGCTGGATCAGCGGGTGGACCGACCGCGCCAAGTTTTCCCCATATTGGGAAAACGGCATAGTGCGTGCGAGCCTTTGGATTCACTTAATGTTCTCCGCAACCACTGCTGCCCTCTGGGTGTATGTCATTGTCGGCGCGCTGAACAATATCCCCAAGCCCCCGGCGCCGTCGCCGTACAGCGAGTGGCACAAGTTTTGGGGCTGGCTGGCAGCACTCGATCTTGTGATGACCGCAATTACCGGTTGGGCGTTCTACTATTTGGCATTCGTGGCTTGAAATTCGCCAATGCCCTCACATGCTGTGTTGCGGATGCAGGCGGCCTTGTGGCGTCACTGCCACGCGGTTGATGGCGTTCAGAAACGCCAGCGCGCTGGCTTCCACGCTATCGGTGGAAACGCCGCGGCCCCGATAAACCTGGCCGCTGTGTTCAACTTCCACATTCACTTCGCCCTGTGCGTCCTTGCCCACGGTGACCGAGTGCACCCGAAAATCGCGACATGATACATGCAGCCCCGTGATCTTTTCGATCGCCAGAAAAATCGCATCTACCGGCCCATCGCCGGCGGTCATCTCTTCAGTGATGTCTTGCCCGCCGCGGCGTAGTGTCAGCCGCACCGTGGGTTTGCCGACAGTACCGCAATTCACACGATATTCAGCCAGCGTCCACGTTTCAGGCACATCGAGAATTTGCTGCTCGCACAGAGCCGCGATATCGCCGTCGTAAATTTCTTTTTTCTTGTCGGCCAGTTGCTTGAACTGCTCGAACACCGTTTGCAGTTGCTCGCCGGTTAGGTGAAACCCCAGCGCCGCGCTCGATCGGCGAGCGCCGCGCGCCCGCTGTGCTTACCCATCACCAGATCGGTCTTCGATAGCCCGACATCTTCCGGCCGCATAATCTCGTACGTTCGCGGCTCTTTGAGCATGCCGTCTTGATGAATTCCCGCCTCGTGCGCAAAGGCATTGCGCCCACAATGGCTTTGTTGCGCTGCACTTGCATGCCGGTGACGTTCGAAACCAGCCGGCTCGTGGGCACAAGTCGCTGCGTATGAATGCGAGTATCGCAGTGATAAAAATCTTGCCGCGTGCGCAGCGCCATCACTACTTCTTCCAGCGAGCAATTGCCCGCCCGTTCGCCGATGCCGTTGATCGTGCACTCCACTTGCCCGGCGCCATTCTCGACGCCCGCCAGACTGTTGGCCACGGCCAGCCCCAGATCGTTGTGGCAATGTACGCTAATCACCGCCCGATCGATGTTCGGCACACGGTTCTTCAGCGTGCTAATAACGTGCGCGTAATGCGCTGGTGTGGCGTAACCCACCGTGTCGGGAATGTTCACCGTCGTTGCGCCAGCGGCGATCGCGGCCTCTACCACTTGGCACAGGAAATCGATCTCCGTTCGGGCAGCATCTTCCGGCGAAAACTCGACATCATCGCAATAGCTGACGGCCCGCTTCACACCAGCCACGGCCCGGCGAATGATTTCGTCTTTATCCATCTTGAGTTTAAACTCACGATGGATTGCGCTCGTGGCCAGAAACACATGAATGCGTGCTTGCGGGCGCCCTTCAGCGCTTCCCACGCCCGATCGATATCGGCGTCGTTGCAGCGCGCCAGCCCGCAAATCACCGAGCCGCGAATGTTCGTGGCGATTTGCCGCACCGCTTCAAAATCGCCGGGCGAGGCGATCGGAAAACCGGCCTCGATAATATCCACGCCCATGTCGACCAGCGCTTGGGCTATTTCCAGTTTTTCCGTGATGTTCATGCTTGCGCCCGGCGATTGTTCGCCGTCGCGCAGCGTGGTATCGAAGATGCGAATCATCCGCGGCGAAGTGGCCGGCGACGGTTTACTCGCTTGTCCGGCACGGATATCAACAGTAGGAGGAACAGTTTTCGAATTCGAATTTGTATTGGACATGATTGGTGATTGCTTTCTGATTTTGATTGAGTGTCGTAATTAGAATATCAGGTGCAGCTATATGCCCGGCGAGTTAAACCACCGGGCTTGCGCAACACCAACCATGCCCTCGAAGGAAGCCTGCGATCGACCGCGATTTTCGTTTTCATTTTCGACATCGCTAAATCCAAACAAAAAACCCCAAGGCCTGCGTCAGGCCTTGGGGTTCATCTGTTTCGGTATAAATACGCGAACCCTACGGCCTCTTGAAGGTTAAAAGCAAACCACGCAAAAGCAGCAACCGCAGGTCTATCATGGCAATTAGGTCAAAAAAGTCGAAGGGTCTAAAAGGTCCAGAAGTAGCGTACTTCTTCGGCACTTCTCTACCCGCAACTTTAGATGACAGCAGAGCCTGGGTCAAGTGCGGGGAAAATGTCGGAAATCCGCAGTCTATCCCCGCGGATCGCTTACGCGGCCCATAAACAAAATGCAGCCGCTGGCTTCGTCGCGAATTAAAAACACAAACGGATGATCGGCTTTGAACTGCTTGGGCTCTTCGCGCACCGGCATGGCCATGACACGCATCGCAGCGCCGGTCGCTGCAGCAGCTTCGGTGCCTTCTTCGTTCACGTCCACAAAGGCTTTGTGAAACACTTGCGAGAGGAATAAATCCTTTCGCCCGTCCATACCCGAGAAGTCTGCGTCGCGGAATCAAACGCCAGCGGCATGCCCAGGCTGGAGAGCACCGGCTTGAGTTCAAACGCGGCCGTCAATTGAAACTTGGGCAACCAAGTCATGACTTCGACGCCTTTGAGCTGGCCAATCCACGATTGCACGTTCGCCGCACTCAATTGACCTTCCAGATTCTTCAGGCCGTCCACCTCGTTGGGCAACAACAAGACCATCGTCAGGCCTTTGCTGCCTTCCGCCGCATTGTAAGGGAGTTGCAAAACTTTGATGCCTTTATCATCGGGCAATTTGATTTCCGCAAAGTTGTGATGCTTTTTCTGAAACATCATCGGCACATCTGCCTTCTCGCTCGCTGTGAGAGAGAACGGCATCGGTTTTGTGGCGTCTTTGCTGAATGGATCGCGCCACGTTCCTTTAAAATAGACGGCGTTGGTAAGCACCAAGCGAGTGTCGCCGCCCAGCGCACCTTCGGGGATCAAGTTCTTGATTTTTTCGTTGGTCGCTTTTTCCACCCAGTTGTTGATTGTCGCCCGAGCGGCCTCCGGCTGCCCGAAATTCAGTTGCTCCAAATCTGCACCATATTTTCCGCGGAGCAGATTCAGAAATGAGTCGAGGAACTTGAAATCTTTCTGTCCCCACAGCCGATTCGCGACTGTCAGCTGATACGCGCCTTGCGTTCCGCCGGCGTTCAATTCACGAATTAACTGGCCGGCGGCAGCGTGCAGTGAGGCGCCAGCCACGCTCTTATCGAGCGAAAGCGTCTGCGCCATTTGCTCGGCAGTTTCGCCCTTAGCACCGGCATACACCATGCCGAGCGCCGTCGAGATGCTGCTGGGAGAGAAAAACAGATTGTGGCTTTCCGAGCCCAGCTTGGCGTACAGCTTGAATGCGAATTGATTGCTGGCCTCGGCGACAGCGCTCACTTGTGAAACCGGCTGCGCGGCCACGATGGAATGATTTGCCATGCTGGTCATTGTAAGAACCAGCGCTGCTAACGCCACTGAGATATTCGTCTTCACCTTGCACCTCGTTGAAGGCGTTTCACTGCCGAGTACACCTCGCCGTCCAATACGACAAACAGTAGACTTCACCTTGATCACCCGCAAGACGGCGGCAATTAAGGCAATTTTGATGCCGGCCCCAGCGTGCGCGTAGCAATTTTATGCGATTTACAACTTATCGATCTGCCTACACGCTAACCCGCAAACGGTCGCTCGCAGCTTAGCGTGCGACGAAAACGTCCACTAATCCAAAAACGCTTTGTTCGTGTTCCCACACTGTTTCCAAATTCTGGCCGATGTCGCCAACAGCGCCAGCGCCGCCGCGCAGCCAGCCGACGGCATCCAACCGCTGTGGTGGCACTGGGTGGCTTTTGGCGTATTCGTCGCCGCGATGCTCGCGCTCGATTTAGGTGTGTTCCATCGAAAATCACACGAGCCCACGCTCAAAGAAAGCGCTCGCTGGACGCTGATTTGGACCGGACTCGCTCTGCTGTTCAACGGGCTGGTATGGAAATGGGGCGGCCCAAAGCCGGCCATTAATTTCCTCACCGGTTATCTGATTGAATGGTCGCTCTCGATGGACAACGTGTTTGTGTTCGCGGTCATTTTTAACTATTTCCGCGTGCCTCTTAAGCGGCAATATCGCGTTTTGTTCTGGGGCATCTTGGGTGCGATTTTCATGCGACTGGCGTTCGTGCTGGCTGGGGCAGCACTCATCGAACACTTCGACTGGGTGCTGTGGATCTTCGGCGTGCTCCTGGTTTACACCGGCGTAAAGCTCGCGCTCAAGCATGACGAAGTGCATCCGGAGAACAACATCCTGATGCGGGTCGCGCGAAAATTGCTGCCGGTGACCGACGATTCGCACGGTAGCAAGTTTTTCGTGCGCGAGAACAATCGCCTGTATGTGACGCCGCTGTTCCTGGTTCTATTGGCCATTGAAAGCACCGACCTGCTCTTTGCCATCGATAGCGTTCCGGCCATCTTTGGCGTCACAACCGATGCCTTCATCGTGTTCACCTCGAACATTTTCGCCATCCTCGGCCTGCGCACGTTGTACTTCCTCTTGGCCGGCGTGATGAACAACTTCCGCTACCTGAACTACGGCCTGGCCGCGGTGCTGACATTTGTCGGTTTCAAGATGATTGCCGAATATTGGCTGCCACGCTGGGGCCTGGATTTCCACTTTTTCAGCGACAACCCCTGGGCGTCCCTCTTGGTGATTTTAACGCTGTTGGGACTTTCCATCGGCGCATCCGTTATCGCCCAGCGCAAGGAGGACCGGCGTAAGCTAGAATCAGAAAGTGGATGACGATGAAATGCAGCGACCAGCAATCGGAATTTGATCATTGTTCATTCCGTCGTCATTCGCCATTCGAATTTAGCTCCGCCACTTCGTGTCGTCATTGATCCGTTTCCCACTTTACCACGCGCACACTTGGACCCCATGTACTACTTCCTGCACAAACACCGCTACTGGTTGACCGCGTTGGTGCTGATTTCCGTTGTCGCCATTTTTTACTTCCAAATGAAGGACGACGGCGGCACCGTGCCGAACGCCGTGAACCCGGGAATCAACGTCGGCCAACCGGATGTCCCAGTCCCAAGCACAAATAGCCACGTGGCAGCGTAGCGGGCTGAGTCCACAGTGGGCCAGCGACGATCGGAAGGCGGGCCAATTCGACTCACAATCGTAAAGTCGGCCTTAAATGGCCCGGCCAAGTGTCTGGTTTCGACCAAGCGCGGACGGGCTCTTGCACGCCTTTCTGCTTGACTTTCGCCCCGGTGGCACGCGACAATTGAGTGATCGATTTTACCGCGGGCTGTGCGGCACTTATCTTGCGCCGCGACAACTGGAAGGGGTTCCGGCTCGCTCAGGAATGGAGAAGTCGATGCCAACTGCCGCCC
This sequence comes from Pirellulales bacterium, assembly GCA_963773875.1. Classification (GTDB taxonomy): domain Bacteria; phylum Planctomycetota; class Planctomycetia; order Pirellulales; family JADZDJ01; genus CAVTYH01. The sequence goes on along the minus strand of CAVZCV010000016.1, from coordinate 162,740 downwards.
CGTTTTCTTGCGACGCTAACGCTCCGCGCCGAGCTGGCTCTAATATTTTGCGCCGGGCAACGGTCCGACCGGGACGGTCGGAATATATGATAGCGCGGTGCGGGCTCACGCTCATCGAAATGATGGTCTCGCTGGCGTGCGTGATTCTGCTGATGCTGGCGTACACGCAGCTCTTCAGCGATGTGGGCGGACGGATCACCGATGCCCGATCGATGATCGAACTTCAAAACCGCATGCGCACCGCCAGCCAGCGATTGCGCAGCGATCTGGAAGCTCACACCTGCGACATGCTGCCCTGGCGCGACCCGGCCGCGGGCAGCGGATATCTTGAGATCATTGAGGGACCGCTGCGCGATTATCGCATCGTGGACGATTCAACCACACTCGTCGACGAACGAACTTTTCCTCTCGGCGACGTCGACGACGTGTTGATGTTCACTGTCCGCAGCAAGGATGGGCCGTTTACCGGAAAGTACAACGGTCAAACGGTACAATCGGAAATCGCCGAAGTCGTTTGGTTCACGCGCCCGACAATGAAAGCGGATGGCAAAACGCAAGTTGACCCACCGACCTTCACGCTCTACCGGCGCGTATTTCTTGTCATACCGACGGCGACGTTCACTGGATTCGGTGTCCCCGGCGCAGAAAATGCCGAAGCCGAACTTCTATCAAACCAACGATATCTCGGCGCATGTCGAAGGCAATGCCATCGTCGCCAATACGCTCGGCGACTTAACAAAGCGCGAATGCAGATACGGCCATACCGTTACGACAAATGCTACCAACGGCTTTCCGCACGCTGTTGACCAGCACTGGCTAATTCCATTCGGCGGTACGTTCGACGCGAACGATCATTTTAACATCGATACAAAAACCGCCCGCTATGGCGAAGATGTTGTTTTAACAAACATTCTCGGATTCGATGTGCAGGTTTATGATCCCGTCGCTCCGGTGCTGACAAATGCAGGGGTTGCGGTCGCGCCTGGCGATGCCGGGTATACTTCCGGTGTCGCGAGCGGCGCTACTGGGGCATTCGTCGATCTTGGTTGGGCTAATACCCCTTGGCCGGCGATCGGGTCTATGCCGACGACGGATCCGCTATCCACATTTGGGCATCCTCGATCGCAATTAGTTGGAAGCGCGACAACCGCGAAAACATTCGATACGTGGTCAACGCACTATGAACACGACGGAATTCAGCAGTTGGCAGGTGCGGCCGGACCGGACCTTGGTTCGGATGGATTTGATAGCGACGGCGACGGCGTTGTTGATGATCACGGTTCATTCAATGCCAATGGCACGATCAAAAGTTATGGCGAGCAGGAAACCTCGCCGCCGTATCCGGTTCCGCTGCGGGGGATCAAGGTGAAGATTCGCTGCTATGAGCCCGATTCGCGCCAGGTGCACGAAGTGAACGTGGTCGAGTCGTTTGTGCCGGAGTAGTCGGCGGCAACCCCAAGTCCGAGCCGCGACTATTAGAGAGCGTGAATCGGTGCAGTTATGAAACGTAATCCCGCTTCCTGACGGGCGCGGCTCTGGGATGCTCACCGCCCCATGATTCCCCACTCCATTCGCCTCCGCCATCCTTGGGAAACAATTCCGGGTGAAGCGGGACGCGCTATTTTTCGGCGAACGTTCAACAGCCCGACAGGCTTGGACGCTTGGGAACGCGTGTCGCTTGAGATCGATCGGGCGATCATCTCCGGGGATGTATCGCTGAATGGCATCGCGCTGGGGCACCTTTCGCCGGGCGAACTTTTTGCCGCAGACATCACCGACGTGCTTAAGCCGAGAAATGAACTGCTCGTGGCCGGCGACATGCCAGTGCCCGCTCCTTCGCTGCCGCCATCGAATTCGGTTTACATCGTCGACCCGGACGAACCTTTGGGCAGCCCCATTGGCGATGTGCGCCTGGTGATCCGCATGGTGCATCCGGCCGGCTAATTACTGGCAATGGCGGCCGGTCGCGCTGACAATTACGATGGCCATATTCGACCATCCACCACACCAAAAACAATGCTTGCCTCTATGCCTTCAGTCTTTTCACGCCCGGTTTCGCTTGTCGCGGCATTGTGTGCGACGATCGCCAGTGCCGCGAGTGGCATGGCCGCCGACAAGTTCACAGCTCCCGATTCGCCGCGGCATGAATACAGCTTCGATGCGAACTGGAAATTCGCCAAAGAAGATAAATCGAAGATCGATGGCGCAGCGGAGCCAGCGTTCGACGATGCCGCCTGGGAAACCGTCTGCACACCGCATTCGTTTAACGACGTCGATAGCTTCCGCACCATCATTTCCCACAGCGGCGGCGATGGCGGCACGTGGAAAGGAACCGTCTGGTATCGCAAGCACTTCAAACTTCCCGCGCAGAGCGAGGGCAAACGCGTACTGCTCGTGTTCGATGGCATGCGTCAGGCCGGCGAGATGTTTTTGAACGGCAAGCCCGTCGGTCTTTCGGAAAACGGCATCACGTCATACGGCATCGACATCACCGATAACGTACTGTTCGGCGGCAAAGAAAACGTGCTGGCCGTGCATCTCGATAATCGCACCGACTACGCCGAGCGAGCCACCGGCACGCGCTTCGAATGGAACGCGAATGATTTTAATCCCGATCACGGCGGGCTGAATCAGCATGTGCACCTGTATGTTGTCGGGCCGATTTATCAAACTCTCCCGGTGTGGAACGGATTGAAAACCACTGGCGTATACATTTACCCGACCGAGATTTCCATTGCCGATCGCAGCGCGGAGATTCATGTCGAATCGCAAATGCACAATGCTTCAAGCGATCGCGCCACGGTGGAACTTTCGGCTGTCGTTGTCGACGACCAAGGGAACGTGTGCGCCAAATTCACCGCTGAGCCGCTGGATATGGTCGCCGGCGAAAAATCGACGATCGAAGCCAGTGGGCCGCTCAAAGGCGCGCATTTTTGGAGCCCGGATGATCCAAACTTGTACGATGTTTACACCACGCTCACCGTCGATGGGAAAGTCGTTGATGTCACGAAAACCACCACCGGCTTTCGCAAAACCGAGTTCAAAGGGGGCGCCGGCACGGGCGGCGTGTTCATCAACGACAAGTTTGTATATCTCAAAGGCTTCGCGCAGCGCTCCACCAATGAATGGGCCGGCGTCGGAATTGCGTATCCCGATTGGATGCACGATTTCACCGCCATGCTCATCCGCCAGGGCCATGGGAATTACATCCGCTGGATGCACGTCACGCCGCAAAAAGTCGACGTCGAAGCCGGCGATCGTTTCGGCATCGTACAAATCGCTCCGGCAGGCGACAAAGAACGGGCGGTGCAGGGCCGACAATGGGAACAGCGTTTGGAAGTGATGACGGCCTCGATGATCGCGCTGCGGAACAGTCCCAGCGTGCTGTTTTGGGAAGCCGGCAACATCGGCGTTCCAGCTAATCAAATGGGGCAGATGGTCGATTTGGAAAAAGAGTGGGATCCGCATGGCGGCCGCATCATGGGCTGCCGAACTTTGAATGACCCGGCCACGACTACTATTGCCGAATATTATGGCGTGATGATCGGCCAGGACGCGCGGACCGATCAGCTGAAATCGCCCACAGAATTGTTTCGCGCTTACAGTGCGGAGCGCCGCGATCGGGCGCCGCTCATTGAAACGGAAGATTTCCGCGACGAAGGTGCGCGGCGGTTTTGGGACGATTCCTCGCCACCCTATTTCGGTTTCAAGCCGGGACCGAACGACACGTATCATTGGAATTCCGAAACGTTCGCGCTGGCCGCGGTCAACCGCTATTGGGCTTACTGGAACAATCGAATTTCAAACTCCGACGCAGCACATGCCAAGTGGTCGGGATATGCCTCGATTTATTTCTCCGATTCCAACGCCGATGGCCGCCAGCAATCGAGCGAAGTGGCCCGCGTGAGCGGCAAGGTCGACGCGGTGCGGTTGCCGAAGGAAATTTATTTTGCGCACCGGGTGATGCAAAACCCTGAGCCGGACATTCATATCCTTGGACATTGGACGTACCCGGCCGACACGCGGAAGACGATCTACGTCATCGCCAACACCAACGCCGTTGAGCTATTCCTGAACGGCAAATCACTCGGCAAGAACAGCCAGCCCAAAGACGGATTCATCTTCGCCTTTCCCGACATCGCCTGGCAGCCTGGCACTTTGAAAGCCGTCGGATTGAAAAACGACGCGGAAGTGTGCAAACACGAATTGAAAGCCGCCGGCCCTCCGAAGCAAATTAAATTGACGCCCATTGTCGGTCCCGGCGGCTGGCAGGCGGATGGCCAGGACATCGCACTCGTCGATGTCGAAGTTGTCGACGCAGAGGGCCAGCGCTGCCCAACCGACGATGCGCGCATCGATTTCGAAATTCGCGGCCCTGCCATTTGGCGCGGTGGCTACAACAGTGGCAAAGTGCGCTCCACGAACAATCTCTATTTGAACACCGAGTGCGGCATCAACCGCGTCGCGGTGCGATCGAAACTGGAGCCAGGAACGGTGATCATCAAAGCCGCGCGCGACGGATTGGAACCGGCGGAAATTACGCTCGAAAGCAAGCCAGTCAAAATCGCGGACGGATTGTCCGAAATCAGCGTTCGCCGCTTGTCGCCGCAGAATTAGCCGTGGCCGCTGACGAGCGCTGGGCGTACAGTTGGAACCCGCCGATCGGCCGATTAACATTGGCGTCATGCGAAACCTCATGCTTTTGCTGATCGCACTGGTCGAACTTCTCTGCGTCCAAGCCATTCAAGCGGCGGAGCCCGGCGCTTCGAAATGGGTCTACTTCGGGCCGGACCATCGCTTGCACTATGCGACCGATGAGCGCGGGAACCGGATCATGGATTTTTCCTACGCCGGTTATCACGGCGGCGGCGTGGCGTTGCCAGTCGTCGCGGCGGTGGAGACTCTACAGCCGGAGGTCGGCGACAACACGGCCCGCATTCAAACGGCCCTCGATGCCGTGTCGGCTCGCGAAATTGGGCCCGACGGCTTTCGCGGCGCGGTACTTTTGGCGCCGGGAACGTTCGATCTGTCGGGTTCGTTGACAATCGCCAAAAGCGGCGTTGTGCTCCGCGGCAGCGGCTCAGGCGAAGGCGGCACCATCATCCGCATGCGCGGCACTCCGCATCGCTTGCTCAACATTCGTGGCGCGGGCAACTGGCAAACGGATGGTCAGCCGATAGCGATTACCGATGCCTACGTTCCATCGGGCGCAAACTCGTTCACTGTGAAAGCGGCCGATGCCGCTGCGTTTAAGCCCGGCGATACAATCCTCGTGCGCAAGCCCGTCACCGAAGAATGGGTGAAATTCATGGGCATGGATGCCGACACGCTTTCGCGCGGCGGCAAGAAAGGCACCTGGCTCAAGCCGGGCACTCTCATCAATGCCGATCGCACAGTGAAAGCCGTTGCCGGCTACCGAATCACGCTCGATGTGCCGCTGAGCGATTCGTATGACGCGAAGTATCTTGGCCCTGCCGGTGCGACGATTGTGAAGTACAAATTCCCCGGCCGCATTTGCAACGTGGGTTTTGAATCGGTCCACCTCGACGCGACACCGACAGAAGAGATGCGCGGCAATTACAGTCTGCTCGGCATGTCGGCGGTCAGCGACGCTTGGGTCCGCGATGTGCTCGTCGACGAAACATCGAACGGAATGTCGATTGGCGCGAGTGCGCGGCGGGTTACGCTGGAGCGCGTGCGTTATCGGCATCGCGATCAGGATCCGCACATGGGCGGATCCTCACCGGCCGATATCGCCATTTCCGGCACACAGGTGCTCATCGATCGCTCGAGCAACAACGGCAAAAAGCTGTGGCCCATCGTCACGCAAGCCACGGTCACCGGACCGAATGTCGTGTTGAACTTTTCCGCCGGCGAAGCAGGCGTTTCGCCGCACCAGCGCTGGGCGACGGGCCTTTTGGTCGATGGCGGCCAGTTTCGCAACAACTGGGAGCGCCGCCCCGGCGTGGCGCTCGAACAATCGGCTGAACGCCGGCTCGGGGCACGGCTGGAGCGCCGGCTGGTCGGTGGTGTGGAATGTGAAGTCCGATTATCTCGACATCGAACAACCGCCCGGCGCGGCCAATTGGTGCATCGGGCCTATCGCTCGCTTCACCACGGTAATGTGGGAAGGCTCGCCGCTGCCTACGCCATGTTTGCCGTCCGATAAGATCGAATCGATCGATCTTCACGTCAGCCCCACAAGTTTGTACCTGGAACAACTTCGCCAACGGCTGGGCGATACCGCCCTGGCGAACATCGGCTACGACAGTTCGTTGCAGCCAATTCAGCACGACGATTGACAACGGCACGAATTGACGATCCAACAATGATGAACCACACGCAGCCGCGATCAGCATTAACCAGTCGCCGAAAATTTTTATTTGCCGGAGGCGCACTTGCCGGCAGCGCTTTTACTGCCATGAGCTTTATTCCGCACGCACTCGCCCAGTGGCAACCCAGCCAGCGTTATCCGGACCCGGCGATCCGCATTCTCGATCCGTCGTTTGCCAAATATCGCATCGCTTCGGCGAAAGTCGAACAGCTCGCGACCGGCATGCGCTGGTCCGAAGGGCCGGTGTGGTTTGGAGATGGCCGCTATTTGCTGTGGAGCGATATTCCCAACAACCGCATCATGCGCTGGGATGAAGAAACCGGCGCGGTCAGCATTTTTCGCAAGCCCTCGAACTACGCCAACGGCAATACCCGCGATCGGCAAGGCCGGCTGTTGACGTGCGAGCACGATTCCCGCCGCGTCACACGCACCGAATACGACGGTGCGATCACGGTCATTGCCGATCGCAACGACGACAAGCCGCTCAATTCGCCGAACGATATTGTTTGCAAATCGGACGGCTCCATCTGGTTCAGCGACCCGCCGTTTGGAATTCTTGGCAACTACGAAGGGCACACCGATAAAGTTGAGCTGCCCACGAACGTGTATCGCTGGGATCCCAACACGCAAAAGCTCGCCGTCGTGGCCGGCGACATTAATCGCCCCAACGGCCTGGCGTTTTCACCCGACGAATCGAAGCTGTACATCATCGAAGCCGGCACGACGCCACGTGTGATTCGCGTTTACGATGTCGTCGATGGCAAAAAGATAGCCGGTTTGCAGAAGCTGATCACGGCCGAAGAGAAGGGCACGCCCGACGGTATGCGCGTCGATGTCGACGGCAATTTGTGGGTCGGCTGGGGCATGGGCTCGCCGGAGCTCGATGGCGTGGCAATTTTCAACGCCGAAGGCAAGCCGATTGGCCGCATCGATCTGCCGGAGCGCTGCGCCAACTTATGCTTCGGCGGCCGGCATCGCAACCGGCTGTTCATGGCCAGCAACACGTCGCTCTACTCGCTATTCGTGAACACGCAGGGTGCGCCAGGCGGCTGATTGCAGTCTATTAAAACTTCGAAAAGCCTTTCGCATCATTGCGACGAATAAGATCGCCGCCGCGGCCAAAAGCCAACCGGCCGGCTCCGGTACCGCGTTTATTGAACCACCGCCGGCGATCACCAGATCCAAAAGTGGCTGGATATCGGAGTTCGTCACTTTGCCGTCGCCCGTCAGATCGCCGATCGCAACAAGTCCCGCCAGCGGCAGATTGTAGCTGGTTTGATACGCCGCCAAATCGGTGAGCGCGGAAAGCATGGCCGGAATATCGGCGCTCGTCAGCTGGTTATCACGATTAAAATCGCCGCGGGTCACCACGGTCAGCGTGCCATTTGTGATGGTCGATGTTACGCTGCTGCCCAGTCCGTTAGTGAATTGCGTGTCGCTGCCAGGATCTTTGGTGCCGATGAGTTTCAAAGCGTAGTCGCCCGGTGTCGCGCCCGTGGAGCTGAACAATACGCTCGCCAGGGTCCCGTTGGCTGCTACATAATCGCCGTCAGTGTTCGTGATGAGCGTAAACGATTTGAACTGCGGATCGGTTCCCCCAGCAGCGACAAAAATGTTCGACGGCGAAACGTGGCCGGTCCAGATGCTGCTGGTGAGAAAATCGATAGAGCTAATCGATGGCGCGCTGCCGGTGCCGACGCCGATTTGCAGCGTGAAGGTCATCCCTTCAATATCCTGCGCCATTGCATCGCCTGCATCGCTTACCGTAATCGTTGCCGATTGCGATGCGTCTTTCGCAATATAAATATGATCGACATTCACGATTGGGCTGGCCAAGCTCGGCAGCGCGTTAAACGCCGTCAGCAAGCTAGCGAGCCAAAACAAAACACGCACGCGTCTGAAATGGGCGAGCCGCGTTGTGGTGAAGCGAATAAGCATGGTGCGAGTGACTCCGGTTCAAAATCGCTTCTTGCCGGAGAAGCTAGTGACCAATGTTGATAAATCCAAGAGGTCGAACTCCGTGAGTGCTTTGTCCAAAAGTGCTAGCGAACGATCACGATTTCGCTGCTCAGCCGGCCGGATCTGGCTGATCTTGGCTGGTACGGGTTGCGTCATTATAGCCGTCATCGAAGCGCTACTGCTCAAGGTGTGCGAAATCGGTTTCGTCGACAGTGGGTTAACGGCCGGCGCTGGAGTAACAAGCACGGCTGGTAAATCATTGCCTGACGACGATTGGGTTATGCCTGCAAAGCTCACTACTTGCGTTTCAGGCGCAGCCGATTCCAGATTCGCGCTGCTACCGCCGCCTGCGCCTGGCACAGTAATCAGTAGCAGCGCAGCGGACCCGGACGTCACATGCTGCTGAGCAATCGTCACATCCAGGCCATCAACCACTCGATCCCGATTATAATCCCACGCATTGGTAATGGAGACCGGACCGGCCGAAGCATGCCCGCGGGCACCCAGTATGTCGCTGGAATTCACATTGGCATCGTTTGCCGAATTGCCGCTTTCCCCAATGGCGTTACCGAAATAGAACACGTCAGGAGCGGCCAACTGCGTGGCGCCGTCGGCTTTGACCGTCAGTTGCAGCCACTGGTTGGCAATGGCGCCGTCGCTCCAGACGATCTCCACGCGGGTTGAGCCGCCTGTGCCTGCGCCCGTGAAGGTGTTGACAAACTGTGGTTCGGGCGCCGCCTGCCAGGTGCTGGGGTCGCTGTTGTTGCCGATTCGGAAATCGAAATCGTTTGCGTTCAGAGTTGTATCGAGGTTGGTAAGGTCGACCATGACGCCGTTAATGCCTTTGGAATAACTCGAGTAATTTGCGGCAGTAGCGGTTCCACCAGGCAGCAGGACTTGCCTATCAACGGCGATGGAGTTGGCATCGTTTTCATCGTCGAAAGCGCTGCCGTTGTAATAGACGAAACGCCCGGCGACCGTGGGCCGCGGCGGCGTGACACTGAGTTCGGTGGTGAATGATGAAGCGCCGGCAACATCGGTCGCGCGAATTTTGTAAAAGTACAGCACACCGGCGGTGAGATTGCTGTCTGCGAAGGCCGTGGCCGTGCCGGTCAATTGCGCGATCTGCGCATACGTACCGCCGATGCCAGTTTTTCGCCACACTTCGACATTCTGGGCGAAACTCGAGACGTTCGTCCAAGAAAGTTGCGCGGTGGAAGCGCCGGCCGCTGTCGCGCCATAATTCGTCGGCGTGGTCGGCACGATGCCAAGCCCGGCGATTTCCGCTGCGGTAAGCACGCGGTTATAAATGCGAAGCTCATCAAGGCTGCCATTGAAGAAATTCGCGCCGGTGAACGTGGTGCCATTGCTCGCGACGACCGACAGTGCGCCCAGCAAGGAAAACTGGCTGGTCTTGGTGCCGGTGCTCGAGGTTGTGCTGCCGTTCAAGACGCCATCGACATAGACCTGAATGACACCCGTCGAGGCATCGCGTGTTAAAGCAACGTTATGCCACTGGCCGTCGTTCACCGGATTCGTGCTGTAGATGCCGCTGGTATCACCAACAAAAATCCCAATCTGGCCGCTGGCGTTCAAGCTTCCCCAATTGATATCGTTCGTGCCGCCGGTTTGATCGACGCCGGTAATGGCCGGCGCTTGCGAGTGCGTGTTGCTGCCAACTTGTGTCGTGTTGATCCACACATCGAGCGTGCTTGTGCCGCCAAGCGATGTGGCGAGGTTGCTTGTCAACTGCACTGCCGACTCGTTTGTCATGTTGTACAATCCGTCGCCGGTGAAGCTCAAAGCGCCATTGCCGATTCTGCCGGGGCCCCGAGTTGGCGTTGGTGTGCCGACGAGCGTGCCGTTGTTCCCGCCGGCGGAATCAACAGTCGTCGAGCCCGCGACTTCTTCAAATGAATATTGATTTATCGGCCCGAGCAAAATCACTGCTTCCACCGAGGCGGGGCTTTCCAGGCCCACCGCGTTCACAGCTTTCACCACGTAGTACAAGTTGCCCGTGGTGGGAATACCAGTGTCTGTAAAGCTCGGCACTGCGAGATTCGCTACGAGCGGCGTGGCGCCTTGGCCGCCGCTCGTGGTGCCGCGGTAAATGTTGTACGTGACTGCGCCAGCTGGCACGCTCCAAGTAAGGGACACGGTGCTACTCGATCGGGCTGCGGCGAAGTTAAACGGCGCAGCCGTCGGCGTGCTCACTGATACCACAGCGCCGTCGCTGAAGCCCGAAACGTTGTAGGCTTGAATCAAATAGTCGTACCGCACGCCCGGAGTGAGACCTGCGCCGCTGTTGTTATCGACATAGCCTGCAGCATTCGCCGGTAGATCGGCAATTTGCACCATCGGTCCGCCGCTTGTTCGGCGGTAGATGCGATAACCGAGTTCTGTGGTGGCGGTATCAATCCAACCGAGAGTGACCTGCATGCTCGTGACCGCCGTGGCTGCAGCTCCTGTCGGCGCCGGCAAAGCCGCCGTGCTGCCGACTCCCGGAGTGCCGTTCGGTGTGGCGCTCGCGCGCCAGTTGGCCGCAATGCTCAAATCTGGGTTGATCGCCGGATTGATGACTTCCAGCGTGGAGCCGTTGCCATCGGTGCTTGGATACCACGAATCGACGTAGGTGAAGTCGGCGATCGCGCCACCGAACGCATCGTCTAGCTCGACATGCTCTCCGCCGTTGCTGAAGTTTTGGCCCGTCGATTCGTAATCCCCAAGAATCAATATCCCATTGCCATAGCGCGACTGAAACGCAGCCGTCCGCTTCACCAGCACGCCAACTTGTCCCGGCGCCAAATTGACGTTGCCGAACGCGTAGTCGATCCCATTCGTGAATTGCACGCCCGCCAGATTGATCGTTTGGCTGCCGAAGTTCTGCAGTTCGATGTATTCGAAGTCTTGCGTCGCATACGGACTGCCGACCGGCGCATTCGACGGATTGTAATTCAGCTCCGTGATACGCAGGGAATCTCTCACCAAATTGCTGGGCGAACTGGCCACAAACTGACTCACGCCCGCCGATACATCGGACCACCGACTCCAGCGCCCATTGGTGTCCTTCATCCGCACGCGAACGCGATACACATGCCCCGGCTCAAGACCAATGGTCGAGGGAATCGAAATCGTCGGGCTGTACGCTGCCAGCACGCCGCTGTCCCAAAGCACATTGCTTTCGATGCTCGGGCTGCGATCGGACGTGTTCGTCACATCAGCAATCCGCCACTCCATGCCAGCGAATGCTCCGCCGCTAGTGCCTGGCGCGAACGCGCCGGTGGAAAAACTCAGCGCGTTCAGTGGAAAACCAGCCGCGCCGGTGTAGTTGACCGTCGGACGCTGCGGCGCCGCCGAGTTATCGGCCGCCGTGATAACGGTTGTGTTCAAGTACGTCAGTCGCGTCGTGCCAAATGATTTCAGCCGTGCCACCATACCGGGAAAATCTTTCGTCGGCGATCCGTTCTGCCAGAACAGCCCGACGCCCGCCTTGCTCGGATTCACCGAGCTGGAAGATTCAATCGGGTTGTAATTCCACATGGCAGCATCGGCTTGTACCAGCGTGGGACCTGTGCCCGGCGGATTCACCAGGTTGGCATACGCATCGGCGAGCTTGCCAACCATTTCCGGAGTGAACAGCAAATCTTGCAGTTCGCGCACACGGTTGCGGTATTCAATCTGTAAATTCGGCTTGGAGAGAATCGCCGAGGCAAACGGCGTAATGTTGCCATTCGCAGGTTCATAATTCACGTACCACGTCAGATCCAAATCCCAGGGAATAATCGACCACTTGTTCGTATCGGGATTGTGGTAGTACAGATAATTCTTGCCGAACCCAATGTCCCAGTTGTGAATGAACTCGGTCACGGCCTGAAAACTGTAGAACGATTGCAGGTCGACGTTGTCGCGCAACCACTGCTCGGTCGGATTCGCCTTCAATGCGGCAATGAATGCCGCCAAATCAGATCCATCACTTGGCTGTGTCGGACCTTGATTCTTCGATGTGCCGGTGCCCCCTTCCATCTTGTAGAAATTTCCGTCGGGCAGGCCGTGAGCATCGAGGTACCTGCCGTCGGGCTCTTCGGTCATCAAGTACAGGCCTTGAAAATCGGTTGTGTACTGGGTGGCACCAGTCTCCGAGGCGTTCTCGATAATTCGAAGCGTCGCTGGAATAGTTGCGGACCCCGGCACGCCCGCCAGATTGAACAGCTGAAAGCCCAGCGTTTCGAATAGCCCTTGTTCGCCGCGGTCGCCGATGTTGCCTTGCTGGATCATCGCGCCCAGATCGAGCTTCTTCCAGAGCGTCGGGTACGGCGTACCGTCGGGATAATACGCCTGAAAATCGTGCCCGTTTTGGAAATCGATCTTCCACATGTTCTTGCCCATGGCGTAGCGCCAAACGCCGCCGCGAGCTCGATAGTGGATGTTGTCGTACACTACGCCGTTGTATACCAGCGTGCCGGAGAATGCGTACTCGTTGCCGGTCGAGGCCGGGCTGTTCGAGCCGGGCAGATGCTGCGAGTTGACGTGATCCTGATTCTTCGTAATCAGCTGCAACATTGGAACCGAAGTGAGCGTTGAGGTGCTGAATGTTTGCACCGGTTCCCGCCGCCCCGCCGGCCCCCGGCTGAAGTGCCGCGTTGTACGCCGGCACGCCGGCGTACACGTAATACGCGAAATTCGGCACGGGATCGTCGGCATAGGGGCCCGTGACCGAAGCGCCCAAGCCATCGACAGCTGTAATCCGATAGCGCACCAAACGGCGGTTGACTTGCACCGAAGCCGGCAGTACGGCGGTGTAAATTCCATCGCCAGCCGTGGCATCGCCATTCGTCCCGTTGTCGAACATGGTGACCGTCGTCCAGTTCGCCGGATTCGTGTAGGCAGAGTCGTGCACCGAAATGTAACTGCCGGCGTTGACAGTCTGATACGCCAGCGTCACTGAAGTCACGCCGTCGGGATCGGTTACCTTCGCGGTGATCGTGGCGGTGGTGCCGGGCGTCGGCATTTGCGGATTCACGGTCACTTGCCGCATCGATGGCGGAGCGTTCGTGGCAAACACCGAGTTCTGATGACCGGGCGTTGGTCCGCCGGTGCCCGTCGTTTGAATGAGCGTGCCGTCGAAATAGGCGTCGCTGCTATTCGTGAGCAGCGAATTGAAAAACTGCACGGCGATTACATTATCGCCCGCCTGCAGCAAATTCGGCGCGAGCGTGAAGTTGTGATAGGTCGTGTCGGAGCTCGATGAATTACTGCTCGCCAGTCCGTTGTAGGGTGTATTATCGCCAGGGGTATTCACCGTGGTCGCCAGCCGGCCGTTGATCCAAACGTTGAATCCATCGTCGTACATCGCCGACAATGTTAGATTCAGGACCTCCGCCGGGTCTGGAATGTAGAACGTCTTCCGCATGAACACGGAAGAGTAGGTGCCGTTCATGTCGGTAAGTTTGGTGCCGATCGTGGGACCTCCTGCGCCGGTGTAGCCGATCGGCGCAGGCCCGTTTTTCCAATTGCTGTCTTCCACGTAATCCAATCCGCGCCACGCGCCGATTGCATTGGGCGATGGCGTGGCTTCCGCTGTTCCCTTGCGATATTCCCAAGTGGAGTTTTTGGGGATCAACGTAACTTGCGTCGTCGGTGTCGGAGCGTAAGAACGCCAATTGCCGCCCAGGCTGTTGTCGAAGCCGGGGTTCACCAACTCGATGCTGTAATTCGGCCCGGGCGAATCGCCGATCGTGGGCCAAGGAAAACCCTCGTTGTAATTCACATCATCAAGCGTGTTGCCCAAAGAATCGGCAATGGTTAAATCTTCGCCTTGATTTGTCAGGCTTCCCGTCCAAGGGCCGAACGAACTCACGCCGTACGCCTGTTGCAGCGCGGCCGGATTTTCTGAGACGATTAGATATCCGCCGGCGGCCAGCAACGTGCTGGCCGGGAAGGTGTAATGCACTCCGTTGACGAACGCCGCACCGCTTAAATCAACCGCCGTATCGCCCGGGTTAAACAGTTCGACGAATTCCGTATTCTTTGTCTTATCGGCAGGGTTGTAATTAATTTCGTTAATCACCACGCTGCCGGCCGCCAGCATGGCGCAGTTCTAACAGCTCGAAAACATACCGCTTTCGCTTGCTTCTCTGCCGAATTGAAGCCAGTCGCCGGCCACGACGGGCCCGCCCGAATCGTGCCACGAAAACGAATCCTCATTCCCCCGAATGATTTTGCGTCGCCAGATGCCTCACAATGTGCCCGTTAGTATATCATGAGCGGCGTATGAGGCGAGAATTAAGAGCGCCGTAGCCGGCTACTTTTTCCGGCGGAAAGCCGTCGCCTCGGAGCCCGATCGGGCGTCAGCACAGCGCGAGCGTTTACGATTACTGGAAGCAAAAATCGCCGCGTCTACGAATTGGCCGGCCGATAAACCGGCCACACCCGCCGTGCTGCCTGGCAATGGTCTTAGCGCAGCACGATTTTCTTTACGCCGGGGAAGCGAAAACACAGAACATTTACATCGTCCGCAAAGGTCGAAGTCGTTTGGTCTTACGAAACGCCAAACAGCAAAGGCGAAATTAGCGACGCGGTCATGATGTCCAGTGGCAACATTTTGTTTGCCCATCAGTTCGGCATCACGGAAATCACGCCGCAAAAAGAAATCGTCTGGCACTTCGATGCCCCGGCGAAAACGGAAATCCATACCGCCCGGCCCATCGGCAAAAATCGCGTGCTGTTCATTCAAAACGGCATTCCGGCGAAACTCGTCGTCATGAATAAGCGCACCGGCGAAATTGAAAAGCAATTCGAGCTGGAAGTGGCCAACCCCACGGGCACGCACCTCCAGTTTCGCCACGCCAGAACTTACGCCAGCCGGCACCGCACTATCGATTGCATCTACCGGCGCGATCCGATGTCATTTCCGAAAGAATCGAATGCAACTGATCGCGGACCCGGCTTAAGCGCGAGGCCACGGTGCCCTCAGAAAGTTGCACCGCATGCGCCAGCTCGCTGTAAGATAATTCCTCGACTTCGCGCAGCAGGAACAAGACACGCAGTTCAGGATCGATCCGCTGCAGCGCAGCTTCCAGTAATTCGCGATCGGCCACGCGCTCCGTTGCCGGCTTATGACGGTCGGGCGGTTCATAATCGGTCAAACGCACCGCCGGATGACTCCCGCGTTTGCGGCGATGCTGCAGGCATTCATTCACCGCAATGCGGTACAACCAGGTGGTGAAACTCGCTTGGCCGGCAAATTGTTCGATGGATTGAAAGGCTTTCAGAAACGCAAGCTGACAAACATCCGGTGCATCTTGTCGCCCCACCATCCGCACCGTCAACCGAAACACTTGTTGATGGCATCGATCGTACAGCTCGCGCTGCATCTGCGGCTCGCCGCGCAAGCAGCCATCGATCACCTCCGAAAGCGCGGTCGGGGGCTCGTCGGGCGAATCGTCCATCAGCTGCAAATGATTGATCACGGCACTCATCGTCTTCCGCAGAGAATTTGCTACCGTTTGAAGTTTATCGTTCAATGCGTTGCAAAACAGGCTGTGCAACACGCGCTGGCCAGCGTGGCCAAAAAGAAAACCCGCAGTGACGCCGAGCGCAAGGGGTTGTTATGCAGTCTGGAACTGCCCATCACGAGCAGTTCAACTCTTGAAGCCTACTGGTAAAAATCGACGAAGTCAACGTTTAAACTGCAGCGATTTTATCGAAGAAACCCGGTTCACGGCACGGCATGCAGTTTGCAACCCGTTACATCGTAATTCCCCGCGTCAAGCAACCCATGGCTATCTCGCGGCAAAGCCGAACCGGTCCTCAGGCTGCGTTAAACTCCGCTGGCTTTTGATCCAGATTTTCTCCAGTTCGGCGACATCGCGGATGCCGTAATCGTCGCGCAGCGCGGCATCGTATCCAATCGCCGCAGCATGCTGAACAAAACCCAAAAACACGACGGGCGATTCACGGTCCACCAGAAACCGTGTCAGCGATAAGCTCTCGCCGTAGAAAGTTTCCACATCGTGGTTCGGATATTCGCTGCTCCCTAGCAGCGACAGCAAACGAAAACTGCTGCCGCTTTGTAAGGCGTTGGTAAAATCGCGCTCGTGCAAAGATTGCTTCGAGGGCAAATCCGAGAGCATCGCCATTCCTTCGTCGGCCCAGCGCGGCGTTTTAGAGCGCGAAATGATTTCCGCCAACACCACGTGCGTCATCTCATGAGGCAGCACGCGGCGAATGGCATCTTCACGGTCCAGACGTAAATCGATCCGGCGGCTGGCGACCTTGCCGTCTTCTTCTTTCAGCGTCGAGGTTCCGTAAGTCTGCTCGGCCCCGCGCCCAAGCGCTTGCACGTAACTGGCCAAGTTCGGATGCAGCACCAAGTAGCAGCGCGTCGGCCACCGCTCGTGGGCAGTCTCGGCGCCGAGCCAGTAGTCCATTAGCTTGGTCCGCCACGCTTCGCAGTCTTTGACAATCTGCTCCGCATCAACATCTCGCGGGCAGCAGATCGAAAAATTCTCGGACGTCGCCGTTTTCCAGTAGCTCGAGGCGCGGGCATCTGCAGCGCGCACTTTTTCTGTTGCGCCAGCGGAGCCGGCAGCGAAGACCGTCACAACGATAATGCTGCTCAGCACTCGGCGAGCGTAACCGACAGACGACATAGCGGGCGGCGATGAAATTCAAAAGCGGGTTGAAAGGTCTCGCCAGCTTTTGCATTTCGCGTTCCGCTCGCCGAAATCGAAACCGGCGAGGTCCGCCACTCCCTCATTAAATGGCTTTGTCGCTTGAGTTTATGCCAGTTGAACGTGACCGCGCCGCGAAAGCATCCGCGAGCGATGCCGCGCAGATGCGCGGCATTTCGTGCAAAAGGCCTGGGCTGCACAATCCCGAGCACGATCCAAGCATCACAGCGGCAAAACGTGTCCGAAGGCTTCCACAATCTCGTCGACTTCGGCCAGCTCGCTCGCGCCAACCACGGTTACAAAACGCTCTTCTTCTTTCCAGTTGGCGCAAAGTTCGCCGTCGCACTGCACGAGGCCGATGTCTTTGCCGTGGCATTTTGTGCTGATCGCCGGCCGATTGCCAAAACTCGCCGGTTGCTTGTCGGCATGTTCGAAGACCGCCACCATCCGGCCATCGGCTCGCCGATACAACGATTCCACGCACTTGCAGCACGGCATGTCGATCTCATACATCGCCGTGCGTTTCAGACCCGAGGGAAACGTCTCTGGCGCAAGCGGTTTGTAATTGATTAACGTCATAACCTCTTCTGGCTTTACCGCCTTGCTGGCGTATGCACCCAACAATTGGTGCTGGGCTCGCTCCGGGTCTTTGCGAAACGCCTCCACATAGCCCGTTAAATTCATCGCCATTTCCGCGTGGCTGTCGCGCGGCGGCATCGATGGATAGAACACGAATGTGCCAATGACGAGCGCTGCCGCCACCGCCGCATAAGCAATTCCGCGGCGGCGCATCCAGCTTCGCCACTCGATGCCAACCGTCGCTGGCTTCGAAGCCGGACGCACCGCGCCGGCCAGTTCGCGCTCAATCGACGCCCACATCGGGGGCGCTGCCTCGTCGGGCAGTCGCTTCGCCATCACCGAGAGCGATTGAATTCGCTCCAGCCGCTTAGTGCACTCGCCGCACGTCGATAAATGCGCAGCCACTTCCGCTCGCGCCGCCAAGGGCAGTTCGCCGTCGAAATAGGCCGACAGTTGTTTTTGAATGTTCGCGCAGTTCATGGGCATACCCACATTTGCTCCCTGGAGGCCAGCAGGTCGGTCGCCAAAATCCGTGGGCGCGGAGGCGACTCGGCCCCAGCCTGGGCGCAATCCGGTAAATCATAATGTCCCAGTTCTGTTCGGCTACCGCCGCGCTGGAACATTCGATTAGATGCGTGAAGTCGTCAATTTCTTCTCGCAAAATGCTGATCCGGGCGATATTTTTTGCAGTCCATCGCATCCCACCGGCCGGAAAAATAAATTTTGCGATTTCCCAAAATCGCCAGAAGAAATTGCCCGTGGGCCGCATCCAATTGGTCAGAGAAACGCAATCGCAGGCAACACGATTGAATCCATCATTATCTTTGGGAGGTGCTTTATGAGTTCCGTCGCAAAAAAACTTCTGTCTTGTGTCGCCGCCGGCGCCGTATTAATGGCAACCACGAGCGCCTGGGCAATCGCCGATGCAGGCGCCGAAATGCGCGGCGATTTCAGTGGCCGCGGACTAACCGGCTCAACCGTTTACTCCCCGATGATTGTTCGAGCGCCTGCTCTGCAAACTCCAGCGGCGGAACGCCAGGCCCTGTCGGTGGAACCCGCCGCACCGGCCACTGCGAAAGCTCCGGCTGCGAAAGCTCCTGTGATTGCGAAGAAAGATGCCACGACCACGCGCAGCTACTCGGTGGAACCCGCCCCCGCAATGCGTTCCTACGCTCCGGCGCGTTCCTTGACCCCACTCTACCTGCTGCCCAAAGGCGATTCCCGCCGCTACGGCAGCTAAGCACGGCTCTTGATTTCGGGCGATAGACCGGGTGCGGTCGGTTCGAAATCCCAGCGCGAAACGAAGTTGCGCTGGGATTTCTTTTTTTTGATTTTGAGATGCAACCTCCGCACCGCAGTCCTGCTGCACAGAGGAATTTCATGCCCCGGGTTGTAGCCGATTCGCAGAACGGATCGAACTTTGTTCGTCGGTTGCAGCCCTGCTAAACTACGTTCAGTTCGCCGGAGGAATTGAATGTCTGAGAATTGGGCTCCTGAGTTGGAAATGCTTGATCAGCTAGCAGGCGGACCGCTGTCGCTTCCGATCATCGTCGAATTATTCAAAGACAAAGACCGGGCAGCCAGCGCCATTGGCAAAATGCTCCAAGGCGGCGAACTAAAACTGCTCGATCCAGATGGGCTAGACGTTCCGTTGTGGAAGTGGCGCGAGATTGCGTCAGCCCCAACTTTCCCTGAGTCGCAGTATCAGCTTGATATAACCGGCCAGGGCCTTAAGCGAGCCTGAACCATGCGTCTGCGCTTTGCCGTCCACGATTGTATGTGGCCTGCCGTGGTCGTGAAGAAGCGGTAGGCGATAAGCAGTAGACGGTAGGCGTCAGCCGCAACGCGGCTTGCGCACCCTGGCTATTCACGTCCGCCCACTTGGGGCTCTCCGCCAAATCTGTAATCAGCCAAGAGGGCCTTCAAAATTCACAAGGTCCCCTTTTGTTCTCTCCACATGCACGTAAGTGAGATGCGTGTGTGTTACTGCTTTCGATCCTGTTTATCGGCCGCGGCCTTCTTCTCTGCGGCCTCGCGGGCTTCGCGTTCAGCAATTTCCGCGTCTAAATTGCGGCGAGACTCACCAGTAGCATTATTCCACGACGCCCATCGTTTAAGGTCTGCCCTTGCCTGATCCAATGACTCTCCGTGGTCTTCTAGCCACTTCACGAGTTTCTCGTAACTGGCTTTCTGCTGTGGTGTCGCAGTCTTGAGGTGCCCACTTTCTTGGCGAACGACGACGTGGCTAAGCTTTTGGACTTTGTTGGATTGATAAATCTTCGGATTGGCTCCCGCTTCCAACAGCATCAGAGCGATATCAAATTGGCCTCCCCAACCCACCGCAGTCATTGCGGGAGTGTCACCGGCGCGATCTGTATGATTCAAATCGGCCCCTTTATCAATCAATGTTTGCACATGTGCCTTCTTATTCGGACTGGCGCCAATGATCACAGAGAAGAGCGGTGTTTGATCTTTAACAGTCCAATTTCGAATCAGATTGGGATCGCCACCGTTTGCAAACACTGCATCGAAGTAACCAGGGAACTCGGTCTGACAGGCCAAGTGCGTCACCGAATCGCCGCCGCCAGGATGGAACCCTCCATGGGTATTGAAATCGCTTTTGGTGATCACGTTTGGATCAGCGCCATGTTCGAGTAGTTTTTTCAAGCGAGCCAGCTTATTGTCGGGAAAAGCCCACAACAGCAGCGTCATGCCGTCCTTGCCTTTGGCGTTTACATCCGCTCCGGTTGAAATGAGCCGATCCATTTCAGCTAGATCGTCCGCTTCGATGGCATGGCACAGCGCAATTGCTTTCGGATCAGTAAAATAATTTTCTGCTTTCCAACCGAATTTTTGGTGCCACGTCGATCCCATGACTTGCGACACTTCGGAACAGCCGGCCAGCGCCGACAGAGCTATGGTTGCCACGAAGATATTCCGACGAACGGATCGCACGATAAAGAACGCACCTCGGTTTACTTCTTCCGTTCGTCCGTTTTAGCCGCTTCCTTTTCGCGGGCTTCACGCGCCTCGCGTTCGGCAATTTCGGCATCCATTTTGTGTCGAAATTCTTCCGGAGTAGTCATCCAAGACTGCCAACGCTTGTTATCTTTCCGAGCTTGATCAATCAGCTCGCCGTGGGCTCCCAGCCATTTGACAAGCTTCTCATAGTCTGCTGACTGCTCAGGCGTCCAGTATGGTTTTCGACGTTCTTCGCCGACGACAATGTGCACCAGCCTCGTATTACTCTTTGGAACATATACACGGTAGTCTGCGCCTGCTTCGAGCAATAGAAGAGCAATATTATATTCACCGCCCCAACTAACTGCCTCCATGACTGGCGTCGCCCAAGCACCGTTCATGTGGTTTAAGTCTGCGCCCTTATCAATCAAGTATCGCACATGCTCCTTTTTTTTGGCCCAGCCCCCATGATGACCGAGAACAG
Source organism: Pirellulales bacterium (assembly GCA_963773875.1). GTDB lineage: Bacteria > Planctomycetota > Planctomycetia > Pirellulales > JADZDJ01 > CAVTYH01. The sequence continues at coordinate 141,751 of CAVZCV010000016.1, read as the reverse complement.
CGGTGTATCACCCTTAGTACTCCAGTTCCTTACAAGATTCGGATTGCCACCATGATCAAAAACGGCCTCGAAGTAACCAGGGAACTCCGTTCGACAGGCCATATGCGTCACCGAATCGCCGCCCCCAGGATGGAACCCTCGAATGGCACGTAGTTTCATCTAACTCCTTTCAGCATTTCTCGTTTGAGTTGGTTCCTCGGTTTCATCATTCGATCGTACTTCTTTTGTCTGCGTTTTCGCTGGCGTGGTTCAAAACGATTGGGTCTATCAGCGACCCGATGAGTAACGACAGCGGCGAGCAACTGATCGTAGAGACTGCGGCGGGACCATGAGCAATCGCCTTGTGCGGCGATCAGTGGTTGGAAGGCTTCCAGGGTTTGAATTGCGCCCTTGAAGCTGACTGTTCTTGGCTCAACGCTGTGCCTGGCCGCGGCCTGAGCGATGATCGTGCGGATGAGATTGTAGGCCAGGATGTGTGTCCAGATTTCCTTCCGCACGAGTTCCGGCGTCTTGCAACGCAGGATGTCCATCTGCATGGTTTGCTTGAGCGACCGCAGATCGAGTTCGGCGTTCCAGCGAGCGCGATAGAGCTCTGCGAGGTCGCTGGCGCTAACCTCCTCCGCGTCGAGCAATGTCGTCACGATAATCAACTTGCGGCTGCGGAATCCAGATTGCCGAACCAGCACTCGTGTCTCGCGTACGGTGAGCAACGCTGGCAGTTGCTTTTGAGCAAATCTACTGAGCGATCGGATGTAGGGCCTGGGCCAGTAGACCAGATGATCGCCTTTTCCCAGACGCTTACCGCGCCTGAAATCGACTCTACGGCAATGATGGAGGCGAGTGACCGAGTCGATCCCACGTTGCTTGAGCAGGTGGATTTCGTGCCAGTGCACATGTAGCGGTCGGCAAGCAGAATGTCGCCTGGACGCAGGAGATTCCACAACCGGCGCAGCATCCCCAACTCGCTGTGGCCTTTGCCGGCATTGCTGCAGATAGCCAAGTCGAGTACGGCTCCGCAGGAGAGCGAAAAGAAGGCCGCGACGCGTGCCAGCGGAAAACCAAGTCCTGGCTCCTGCTGCGGAGGTTGCGGATAGGCTTGTTGGTTATCCGCGGTATCTGGCATCGATACCGTCGAGCCGTCGTAGGCCAGGACGCGGCGATGTTTCCAAAGCCACTCTTTCTTGGCGCCGTGATCCAAGGACTGTCCAGCTTTACGTGCTACGTGTGCAAAAAACTCCTCGGTGAGTCGTTTCCTTGCTTGGCAATAAGCGCCGGTTTCCGCTGAGCAGGCACGTTGTCCTCGTGAGACGCGATGAGCAATCAAGCGAGCGACGGCTGCACGACAGGAATGGTCCTGGCTCAACACTTGCGCCAGGAAGATCCACAGCGTGACCAACGGCGAATAAACTCGGTCGAGCCAGACGACGCTCAACGCTTTCAATGCTTGCGTTACCGTTCCCTCGGACAACACATCGGTGAACGGCAGTTCGCCATCCTGCAGGAATTGCCGCCGCAGAAAACGCACTTGCTGACGGAATCTTCCGTGATTAGAAAACGACATCGTGAGGCCTCCTTGCCGGTGATGGGTGTGTGACAACTCCATCTAGGCAACGGAGGCCCTTTTTATCTATATCAATTCAGGGCCACACGTTAAGCGACAACTACGTGCCATTCGATGGAACCCTCCATGGGTATTGAAATCGCTTTTGGTGATCACGTTTGGATCAGCGCCATGTTCGAGTAGTTTTTTGAAGCGATCCAGCTTGTTGTCGGGATACGCCCACAGCAGCAACGTCATGCCGTCTTTGCCTTTGGCATTCACGTCTGCTCCCGCGGCAATCAGCCGATCCATCTCGGCTAGGTCATTCGCTTCGATGGCCTTGCAGAGAGCAACGACCTTGGGATCGTCGAAATAATCCTCCGCTTTCCACCCACATTTCTGATGCCAAGTTGATCCCGTAACAAGTGTAACTTCTCCGCAGCCGGCGACAGCCAACCATACATAAGCCAGCAGCAATTGATATACGAAAGCTGCGCATCGCTCCATTCTCATCAAGATTTGTGATTCACGCTGCTCACTCTTCAACAATTTTCACTTCCAGCATTTTAATTTTCGGCTCCAAAGACTGCCCTTCCGCCGGTTGCTGGTGAATTTTCTTGACGACATCCATGCCTTGAATCACTTTGCCAAAGGCGGCGAAGCCTTGGCCGTCGGGGTTGCGACGGCCGCCAAAATCCAGTTCCGGCTGGTCGCCGACGCAAATGGAAAAGTGGTGCGTGGCGGTGCCCGGTTCATCGCGGGCCATCGAGAGCACGCCGTCTTTGTGCAGGATGCCGGTCTGCTTCGTCGTCTCATGTTTGATGGCGGGCAGTTTTTCATCGGGCACGTCGGTCAATCCGCCTTGCAGCACTTGGATTTTCGCCGCTTTATCGGGCTGGTTATCCGGCTCGGTGCGCAGAACCCGATAGAACGTGGGATTGTGAACTTGTTTCTCGGTGATGTAGTGCAAGAAGTTCGCGACGGTAATGGGCGCTTTGTCGGCAAATAACTCCGCCGTGATTTCGCCAAATTCCGTTTTGATGCGGATGACGGGATTCTTTTTCGCCGCGATCGCGCTGCCAGCCGCTGTATTGCCGACCGGTTGGGCGTGCGCACTGTGAGCGAATAGACCCAAAATCAAGATCGAAGCAGCCAGTTTGATGAAGTTATGCATTCCAGGATTGTAACAAAGGAAGCCCGCCGCCCCGGCCACGTTCAGTCCGCGTTCGGGGCTTTGTTGGAAAGAGCCCGCCGGGAGGGCGCCATGCGAATAGTCCCGGCCGCTAAGCGTTTCGATTTCGCTTGGGCGGGGCTCGGTATGTCACTCCGGCACTTCGGAAGCTGCATTCTGAAATCAGTATTTGAACGCAAAATCAAGCTGGCCAACACTTAGCCGGTTCTTACGTCGTGTCCTTCGTGTCGTGGTGGTGAATGGAAAAGCATTTTCTTACCACGACGGCACAACGAACACGACGAAATGCGAGCAAGCCACAAAAAATCTTTTTGGACTGGCCCAAAAAGACCCTTGACAGTAATTCATGCGTTCACTAATATACCCTTTGGAGCTATTAGGCTCCCAGTTTCCTGGCTGTTCGGGAGACCGACGTTCTTTGGCAATTTGAATAAATACAAAAGGGTCTAGGTGTCTGAGGGCCTGGATGTCTCGGGGTCTGCGCGTAGGCCGGGTGGCCTGGACAAAGTGTCCGGGCAGCGCAGCTGCAAGAGGCGTCAGATTCGATTCCAGACCATTGGATCGGGAACGACCTGCGTGCGCCTTGTCGCTGCGCGACCCCGACACGCGGCGCTTTGTCGGGGCCACCCAACGGGAGAGGAATCAGGCGACCAAACTAGAGAGGCCCGCGGATGTGTGAATTACTCGGCGCGAAATCGGCAAAAACGACTACGCAGGGTCAAAAGCGCGCTGCAGTAATTTCACACGGAAACATGAGTTTCGAGATTTGCGGAGCGCGACACGCCAATTTCCCGAAGAAGACGCGCGGAACATCGGCCGGTGCTTCACGCGGTCTGGCGAGAGGCTGGTTTTCTCGAGGTTTTTGAAAATTCGGAGAGAAGAAAGGAGGCAGAAGACCGTTGGCAAATGAAGCGGACGGTAGGCAATGGGCGGTAAGCAGTACAGAGGCATCGGCGGACGAGCGCAGCAAGTCGCACATCAGCGTTGCGGCGGGTTGAATAGCCGATCGAGCCCTTTGTTCACCGCGTTTTCAATGGCCGCACGCGGAATCGCTTCCATGAGTTTGGCGAGGACCGAAAATTCGAACTTGGGATTTTTGAGATTGCCTTGAATCGGAACGCGGATCGTGTCTTCGGTCAGTCCGGCCAAGGGGCTGTTGCGCTGAGTTTTCCAACTGTCTTTGATCGGAATTTCAGCGACGATGTTGATCGATTCATCGAGCCCGACCCAACCGCGCGTGCGAATGGTCACTTCGCCGACTTGCATGCTCAGGCCTTGATGGAACACGCGGCCCTCGACCAGATGGAAGTCGACTTTTTGGTTGTCGATTTTCAACAGCGCCGGGTCGCGACTCAGGTCCTGCGGCAGCAGCTTGCCTTTGGCCAGCGCTTCCACTTGCTGGCCGATGAGTACGAACGGGCGGAACAGTGGGCCGGGCGTGACGCTCATGTTTTGCACGATGAGTTGGCCGCCCAAATCGGCCTGGCTGGGATCGGAAAGCGGCACGCGGGCGCCGTCGAGCTCCACGGACATGACGCCATCGGTCCGCGTGGCTTCGGCGACCATGGGGGCGACGTATTTGATCCAGCTGTCGGCCAGTTGATCGGTAATGGGCACATCAGTCAGCAGCGGACCTTTGTTGAGGACGAGTTGTGCTGGGCCGGGCGAGAGTTGCACGATGGGCGCCGCAGTGAGCCGGCCGGGGTTGCGGCCAGCGCCGATGATCGTATCGATGGGCTTCAGCGCGACGATGCCATTTTCCAGATGCGCATCGAACACCAACGGGCCAATGTACAGACCGTTGATTTCCGCTTGCTGCCAACCGAATGCGGCATCGGCCACCAGATGACGGAGGAGTGCGAAAGAATCGGGAATCGGCTGACCGGTGCGGCGATCGATTGGCTGGCTGGCGCCCGATGCTTTCGAACCGGCGCTGCCAAGCGAAACGTTTTTCCCTGCCGAACCAAGCGGGCCATGAATCGAAAACTTGTTCGATTGTCGTCCGGCGATAGCGACTTTGCTCCCGAGGTACGGTTTCAAAAGCGGTCCAAGCGTTTGCCAATCGTAATTCACTACGCCCGCGAGGTTAAGGTTTTGCTCCGTGGTGAGCCGGTCGATTTTTCCGTCGGCCTGCATGGCGAGGGCCTGTGAACCAATTTGCAAACCTGCAAGCTGAATGCTGTCCGCAGCACTATCGAAACTTCCGCCTGCGGCGAACGTGAGTTTAGGTTCCTGCCAGATAAGCTCCGGCGCGCGACCGCCGCCGGTTTGGCGCAGTCCATTGCGAGGTTTGGTCGGCTCATCGTCATACACGTAGACCGCGAAGTTATCGATGGCCGAATCGACGCGGCCGGAGGTCACGGCGCCGTTGTGTGCAACGTCGGCATTGCCCACGAGCATGCCCGTTACGGCATAATTCGGCGGCGTGCGCGGATCGCTGAACCAGCGGGAAAGTTTTGCCAAATCTGCCCGATAAACCAGTTGGCCCTGCATGCTGAATGGGCCGCCCTTCGGTAGCGAGATCGCCGCAGCGCCGGTTTGGAGCGACATCGCAGTGGTCTGCAGGATTGTGCGATTCAGTTGCAAATGGCCGGTGGCGAAATCGTACGCGCCTGAAGCTTCCAGCTGTCCGCCGGGCTCGTCGATAAACACTTCGTTCCAGGCCCAGGCGTGCAGATCGTTGAAGCTGGCCTTGAGTTGTTGAATCTCGACACCCGTCGAGGAGTATGCAACTTCGCGGCCACATTGCAGGCTCCGCCGAGATCGACCGAATCGATGCCCAACCACGATGCAATGCGCGGCCACCAACGGGTTAGCTGTCCCTGCGCGTGCACATCAATCGGCCAACGGGCGCTGGCCGTTAATCCATCGACGGGCTGCAAAAGCTGCAAGCCGATTTGTTCGCGCGTACGGTTAGCGGCGTTCTCGACGGTCGCACTCAGTTGGGCTGTATCGAGCCGCCGCCAGTTCGCAGCGGTGATTGTCGACAACGAAAGGTTATTCACACTGCCCGATGCACTTGCAGCAACGACGACCGAATCGTCCTGCCAGGCTGACTTGCCGGGCAGCGCCACCTGCAGGCCCTGGAATTTCGCGTCGGCCGCCATTTGGAATGCGCCGTTGGCATTGCGCTGCCAATCGAATCGTCCATCGCCGCGACCGGCCAGGCGCACCGAGCCCAAGTCGACGAATTGACTAAGCTCGCTCATCAGCCGATCTAAATCGCACTCCGCATCTGCATGGAATTGATCGAGCGATCCGTGCCCGGCCACTGCCATGAAGCTGGAATTGCAAAGCAGTTGATCGATGGAATAGCTGCCCGCCTGCTCGCGTGCCGCGAGTTGCACATTGATGGGCTTATCCCACGCCAAGCGGCGGCCATTGTCGAGCGCCGCCAAATCGCTGGCGATGAGCTGGCCAGTCCAAACTTGTGCGCCCGCGTCTTGCTTGCTTGCTAAGGCGAGTTGGACGCGCCCCGACGTGATTTGCGTTCCCTGCCGCACGTGCAGTGTGCTCGGCAACAGCGCCGCCAATTTCACCAGGTCGAGCTCGCCATTCACATTGAGCGCCGAACGGGCGATTTGACTCAGTGCATCGCCGCTAAGTTTTTCCGGAATCGCCACGCTGCCAGCGATGCCGAGCCGGCCGACATCGCACCCCACGCCGAGCTGCTCGATATCAAGCCGCCGATTTTGATAACCGAGTTTGCACGGCAACTCGATTCGCCGCATCGCCAGCCGATCCGGGCCGATCGGCCCGCCCGTGGCATCGAAATTATCCAGCGATACGATGCCGGCCACTTTTATCGGACTGGCGGGATTGCCGTCGATGCCATCGCAGTGCAAGTCGGTGGAGAGGCTGCCAGCCAGTTGCAATCCCGGCGCGAACCGATCGGCCAGACCACGGAACATGGCCAGCGGCAGGGCATCGATCTTCACATCGACCTGCTCTTGTGCGCCACTGGTTGACGGTGTGCCGGAAATCGCGAGTTTGGCGATGTGGCCATCGAACGGCACTTCGCCAGTCAGCGCGACCTCCGCCGGCAGCTTGCTTTCCGGCGACATCCGCAGTTTCAAGTTGAACTTGTCGAGCTCCCATCGCTGGCTCGTGGCCGTATCGAGGACTTTGATATTGCCGTCGACAATGTCGAAAGTCATCGCCGGCAATTTAGACGCGTGACTAGGCGAATCGGCTTCGGGCTGGCCGCTTGCGATCACGGGCCCCAGCACGTCTTCCAAATTGCTGCCGTCAGGTCTCAGATCAAGCGATACTTGTGGCCGCTCGATTCGGAACGTGCCGAGGTCTTTTAAATTCGAGAGTAGAGCAACCAGTGAGTTTCCGCTTTCAATTTTCGCCACCGTGAGTAGCGTATCGCCGCGCTCGTTGCGAATTTGCAAGTCGGTGTACGAGATCGGGCCGAACCAGGAGATCGAAGCGCCGCCCGCTTCCACAGTCCCACGCATATTGCGCAGTGCCATCCGCAGTGGCGCGTTTCGCAACGCGGTGTAGGCGACGATGGTCGGCAGCGCCAGCACCAAGATTGACAAGAGCGTCAGCCCGATGACCAGCCGCTTCACCCAGCGACGTTTCTTGGGCCGATAAGCGACCTGGCGCTGCGATTCAAAACTTCCTTGCCGTCGGCGGCGCTGCTGCGAAACGCTTGCCATCGATAGGCCCTCCTGGCCTTAAGAATCCCGCGTCCGAAAATGGGCCGCGGATTCTAGGCATTTTCGGAAATTGGGCCTAGATGAACTTGGCCAATGCCAGCTAAGCAGCAACCTGCAGAAAGCCGGTTACATACCCAGTGTCCGGCATCTGGCAACGTTCGCTACTGCCTGACCGCTTTTTGCGGCCGCAACGCTCGCAGTTTTACCAGCAAGGTTTCGACCTGCTCTTGACCATCATAATTCTGCCAGACGGCCAGGCCGACGATGCCGTTGTTGGCGAAACCCGAAATTGAACCTTGCCCGCCCGTCTTGTCCCAACTCTGTGGGTTGACGGTCGTTTGCAGTGTATCAACCAATGCATCGAAATCTGGCTCAGCGCCTCGATCCATTTCGTTCACTACCAGATCGCGCACATCGTACAGCCGTGTTTGCATCATCGAGTTGACCGCCTCCCGCGTAGTGATCATTAGCACTTCGTCCTTAATCGTCCACGCCAGATCGTGCGGATTGAGGATTAAGTTCAGCGCCGATCGCAGCGAAATGTTCTTCAGGTTGATAGTAATCAGCAGCTTGGCCAAATCGATTTTCGACGTCTTGCCTTGAGCATCGGTGGTCGTCAGCGCCGGCGTATCGATTTGAATTTGCAAGTGGTACTTGTCGTGCAAATAGTCGAGCACGGCTGTTAACGGCGTTTCGTGGAATTCGAGGGTCACTTTCTCGGCCAGCACGCCGCGAATTTCTAGCTCTGCCTGCGTAACATTGATGGGTGAACTCACCAGCGGCTCGATCGCGCCAGCCGAACTGCAAACGATAGCCAACGCCAGCAGCGCAACACCAAATGATATCGATCGAAATGGGCAAGGCATAATTTCATTCCTGGGCAGTCGGGTATAATTGGCGAATAGCACACAAGTCTACTATCTGGATATGCCGAACGCGCCAAATTCCAGATGAGAATTCACGTTAAAATCGGGCTAAAAACCGCCCCCTCCGCCAGCAGCGCCGCCCATTCCGCCGTTAGCGCCAACCACGGGAATTCCCGCTTTTAGCCGGCCGCCTTTGCCCAACCCGCGTACCGTCGGGATCCCTGTCCCCAGTTCGTCGAGCAACTTCGCGACCGCCTCCTGCACCGCCGGCGTTTGCCGCACGATGAGCTTGCCCGTCGCTCCGCGGATGAATGCTTCGCCCTGCCCCCAGCTCTTGGGCTCGACAAGTCCCTTGACCACTTCCATCACTTCTTGCGGCGTCATGGCCGGAGCGTTAGGAGCGCTGACTTTCAAATCGTAAACGCGCAACACCATGGCATTGGGGTCCTGCGGTTTGTCCTCTGGCTTTGACGTCTCATCTTTTTGCTTGCGACACACTTCGCGCAGCTGGCCCAATAAATCTGCAATTTCGTCGTGCACCTCGCGGGTTTGTGATACGACCAATATCAGCCCGTCCTTATCGTAACTTTCGATCGTGCCCGGGCCGCCAACGCTGCTCCATGTTTGCATACTAACTGTGGTTGAAATCGCATTAACGAAACTGCTGGCATCCGGCGTCAGTTGCGTTTGAGACCCATCCGGCGATTTCTTCCGCTGGATCAAATCTTCGATTGGATACAGCTTTGTAATGAGCATCGTGTTCGCTTTATCTTTGGTCGTGATTTGCAGCACCTCGTTTTGCGGAACCCAGGTCAGGTTGAATTGATCCAAAATGCCGTTGAGTGCCGATTTGAGCGTCACGCCTTTCACGCTGTAGGTCGTCGGCAACGCGGAGGGATCGATGGCTGCGTCTTTGAGCGCATTCACATCGAACTGAATTTGCACATGGTGCTGTTTCGCCAGCTGCGCGTAGACCTCAGTGAACGGCGTATCGTGAAAATCGATATCCACGCTTTCCTGCATTGCTTTCAAAATTGACTTTTCGGCGTCCGATTCATCAGCTACGCCGGAATTTTCGAATTTTCCCGCCTTGGCCAGCTCGGCGGTGCGGCGAATCGAATGCAGCAAGTCGTCGATCTCTTCATGCACTTCCTGCGTCTGCGAAATGATGATCGACGATGGCGAAATCGTCATGATCGAGCCCGGACCGCCTGTATCGCTCCACGATTGCGAGGCCACCGTGGTCACGATTACGTCAATTAGCGAATCAAAGTCCGGCATACCGTCTTCTGACTTGGACAGCACATCCTGCACATCGTAAACGCGTGGCGACAGCACGGTGCTCGCTTTATCTCGAGTCGTAATCTGCAACACTTCATCCCGAATGATGTAGGTCAATTGAAACTGCGAAAGCAGGAGCTTCAGCGCCGAACTCAGGTTGATGTTTTTCACTGTAAGCGTTACGGGCAACGCCGTCGGATCGATCGCTGCATCTTTAAGCGCATTCATATCGAACAGAATTTGCACGTGATGCGTCATTCGCAGGCGGCGCACCACTTCGGCCAGCGGCACCTCATTTACATCCAAGTCGATCTTCTCGGCCAACGCCGACTGAATCGCCTCTTTGCCCGTCCGCAGGTGCGATTTCGCGGCTGCCTCTTTCGCAGTAGTATCCTTCGCACCGGCATCGTTGGCCAGCGTGTTTTTGGCGGGCTTCGATTGTTCATCAGAAATCGCCGTGTTGGTCGAGAACAATATCAGACCAACACTCGCCACCAGCGCAGCGGTTAACACCGTAGATTTCAACGTCATGGCCCCCTCCTCGTGAAGGATTGGAAAAACGCGTTCGGTTGATCTTCAAACTCTGCGCCGCCGGATCGTTCCGGTTGACCTGGCCGCCGCGAAAATTAGCCTAAGCCGGGCGCAGGCAAAACGCAAGCAGATGGGGTTTGACGCTTCGATGGAAACGGGAGATCGCGAGAATCTTCGCAATTGACCTGCTGACGCAACTCGACGTGTTCTAGAACGTCCAGTCGATACCAAAGTACGGCGTGATTCCCGGCGAAAGAACGCGCGTCGGCGGGGCCGGGAAGCCGGTGGGGCCAAGCAGCCGCAGGTCGAGATGCTCTTGATAGGAGCGGTTAAAGACGTTGTCGATGCCCGCCACGAGTTTCAAATTTTTCGTCCAGTTGTAGTAACCGCGGAGATACGTCGTGGTAAATCCGCCGGTGCGTTCTTCAATAACGGTTGGTGTGCCGAGGATCAAGATTTCGCCCAAGCGATTTTGTTGGTTGACTATGCGTGTGCCGGCTTCGAATTCCCAGCGCCGCTCGCGGGTTGAATCGTGCCAGCGGAAGCCAACCGTGCCTTCGAGCGGTGGAATTGCGAATAGCGGTCCGACGAATTCATCGGTCCCTTGCACATATTTCATCTTAGCGAATGGCGTGAAGTTACTTGACCAATCCCAGTCGCCGGCGGCTTCAAATCCGGTGAGTGTGGCTAGCGGAGTGTTCCGATACCGTACCAGCCTAGCATCAAAAAATTCAACTACTGCCAAGCCATCGAACGTTACATAATCGACGACCCACGAATAGAAGCCCGTCAGCGAACCGCGGAAGTTGTCGTAGTTGGCCGACAGCCCTGCATCGAGCTGGAAATTGCGCTCCGGCCGTAAATCGGGCGAACCGATGACCCGCGTGAAGCCGCTTTGTAAGATGCCAAGAAACACGCCGTCGGCATAACGCTCGGTCAATGTCGGCGGCCGCTGAGCATAGCCATAACCGAGATCCAACGTCCATGTGTCCGTCAGTTTAAGTTCGTTTGTCAGATAGTAAGAATATAAGGCGTCATGTTGCACGAGTTCATCAACGTCAAGGTTGGTATCTGGCCGAACGTCACGCAACAGGGCGTTGGTATCGACCCAATCGGCGCGGCCGCCAAGAGTAATTTTCCACTCATCGTTGGCCGGAATGCAGTATTCAGCGAACAGGCCTTCATCGCGCAGTCGACTAAACGGCAGATTCGTGAAAAACGGGCCGAGCGAGAGCGGCGGAATCGAATTGGTGACGTCGTAGTTCTCGCGCAGTCCTTGCTCGAGATAACGGAAATCGGCGCCCAGGCGTAGGAATTGATCGTTTAAATCGCCGTAGCGGACCACGGCCCGCGAGCCGCCGGATACATTGCTCCCCAGCGTATTGCCGTTGACGGTGTTCATGCCGCCAATTTCCTGATCAAGCGCAAACTCGACGCGTGTGATCACCGGGAACGTTGGTCGGCTTTTATCCGGCGTGATCGAGCCGGTGAAGTTCGTGCGGTTCCACCAGCCGTCGAGCACAAATTGATCCCACGGCGAAGACGGATCCTCGTCCACAGCTTTCAGCGTCACGCCGTTGGTGTGAATGTGTCGACGTCGAAGAACTGGGCAGCGTACTGAATATCGCTACCATCGAGCCGCAAGAAGCTGGCTTCGACGCGTTGATACTTACCGGTATTGAACCCGTACTGGGCCCAAACGTCGCCGCTATCGTAGCCGGAGGGAATCAATAGGCCGTTTCCGGCTTCGTAGTCGCTGCCTTTGCGATGCCCATAGCTAACACGGTAGCCGTAGTCGTCGCCGCCGCCATCGGCTGTCAAGCGGCCATATAACTGACCGCCATTCGTGCGAATGTTGCCATTGGCGCGATAGTCGCTGCCGCTGCCATCCTGATAGCGCGGCGTATCCTGGGTGATGATGTCGATGAAACTAAAGCCCGGACCATAACGCAAACCGTACGGACCGGGAATTACTACGACTTCCTGAATCATGCCGGGATCGATCTTGCTGAGCATCGAGTCCAAATCTTCGCGCACAGGAAACCAATAGGCTCCGGTTGCCTGAGCATAGATTTCTCCGAACTTGAAGCCGCGCACTGTCGGTGCAAGCGCGACCGGCGAGCGGCGAGTCGTGTTCACACTTTGCACGGAGTTGGCCGATTGCAACAGCGCACCGATATCCGTCGGCGCGATGGCTTGTGATTGCTGCTGATTGACGCCTTGCGCCGGGCTGCCGCCCACCGCAGCCGCAAGTTCGGCAATTGAAGTGGTACCTAGCGTATCGGCTGTTGTCGGGATGTTCGGCTGATACGGCGCGACCGATGGCGGTTGGACCGGCTGCAATGGCTGCAATGGAGCGAGCGGCTGTTGGAATGCGGCGCGAAACACGCCGTGATCGATGTAGATTTCGCCTGCAGGTTGAAAGACCGACGTCACGAGCGACGCTTCTTCTACCGTCGGCGCCGGCGGTTGAAACGCTGCGCCCATTGACGGCGGCAAGTTGCGCGGCAGTTCGATCGGTGGCAATTCGTAAACGCGCTCGGCCGGCATGGCTTGGAGCGTCAAGTTCTCGAGGCGTTGGGAAAAATTCGATGAAGGCGAAGCTGACGTGCCGTAGGGATTGTAATCGATCCGAATGCCGATCGGCTCCCGGAAGATCAAATGCGGTTCGTCGCGCTCCACAACGGCTGGTTGCGGATCGTTGGTCGGCCGAATCTTTAGCGTCGAATTCTTCGCGCGGTTATCAACGGAGCGATCCTGTCGCGCTAACTCCGCCGCGGGAATTGCTGGCGCAGGCTGCGAATCTTGAGTGGGCAATTCCGCACGCGTGGCGCGCGGAGCGATCTCCGTCGCCGTACCGTTTGCGGCAAGGAACACTGCGAGCACAATCGTCGCTGCCTGGAGCGACCAACGCATTCAACACGTCCGTGGATGAAGATGGCCCTATGGCCAAACGACCCAGCCAAAAAACCGACACAGCCCAATCGGCGGGCATAGTCGGTAACGTCGTTAAATTCGGCTTCCACGGCATTTCAGCTACAACTCCAACGCTCCGGCCGATCCAACTCGCCTGACCCGCAAAGTTTGACATTGGTTTCCAGGTAGTCTCTGCAATTTCATGGCACGTCCTGAAATACAGCCAGTGAATGGGTCACCGTCGTGTTGCCCTCCAGGTACGTGGCACATTCGACGGTTCGCAACACCTTGAGCACATCCATCACGGTATGTACTTGGTCGAGAATCATCTTGCCAGCACCGTTGTCGTCGCCGGCGGCCAGCAACGTTTTCGCGGCCTCTTCATCGATCAGCACCAGTCCCAAGCCCGCGCCTTCGATGCCGTGCGCGGCGACCTGGCCGGCGGCGAAATCGACCCAGGGGGTAAGTGCGTCAACCATTGCAGCCCAATTGAAATACACCGCCTCGGCGAGCGGTTTTTTGCGATCCGAAAGCGGCCCATTGGGCGTGACGACCAATTGAGAACTATTGAGCAGCCGCTCCGTGTGTTTCGGCGCGAGCGATAACACCGCCACGCGCTGCGCCAACCCGGCGTTCGGCGTGAGTTGCGGATCGACTCCAATTTCGGCCGGCAATTTGTACCACGAAATTGTCGCCGGTCCGTCAGAGGTTTTCACTTCGCTTGTCTCCGCCTTCGGCAATTTGAAATTGGCCGGCACATCATCGGGAAACAGTTGCTTGGCCTTCTCAATTGCCGCTTCGGTGATGGCCTGATATTCATCGCATGCTTTTCGCAGGAGCGGTGCGTCGCTCACGCCGAAAACGAAGGCGATCTCCAGCATCGGCAACGACAGATCGTTTTGCGGCAAGCTTTCGAACCATTTCTTGCTCGCGATCTTCGCGTCCATTACAAAGGCCGCCTGTCCGTCAGCAAGGGCTGGCAGAAGCATCTGCCCGGTCGCTACATCGAGCCGCGCAACCAGCGGCATCGCCGCTTCTTTGATTTTCTTGTATTGCTCCTGCTCCTCGCCGGAGAATTCCGGAATCGCCAAATCTTCAAAATATCCAAAAGCCTTCTTCACCCACTTGCGCAGACTTTCGTATTGTTGCGGCGAGTGCTTCGATCGGCCAACCACGGCCAGAATCGGAGTGCCCCCCACGTGCTCCAGCAACTCGAGCGGCTTGCTGCCGTCGGCATACAAGTTCTGGGTCGAATCGTAGCGATAACCTTCGATGCCTTGCGGAGTGAGGAACGAAAAACCGAACTGCGTTCCGGGCTCGGGAATCATCACTTTCAAATCAGCAGCCAGCTCTTCCGCATCTTTCAGAATTCGTTTGTTGAGCTCTTCCGGCAGTCCGGCTTCCGGCAATGCCTGACGCGCTACTTGCACAAGCTGATCCAAGTCGCGACCCGAGTTCGCCATCGCTTGCAGCATTGCCTTGCTCGTGTAAGAAATGCTGACCAACCGCGACGAGGCGAATTTCTCCAGCGGCTTAGTCTCATCGAGTTCCGCCAGCATCTTTCCTTTACCCAGCGACGCAATCTTGAGCGGCGAATCTCCAATCGCCACGAGCAAATATCCGTCTTGGACACCAACCGTCACCGAAATCCGCATCGCTTTCAACTGCTCGCGCAGTGCATCGTACTGTCCCGGTTTTTCGGCCAGTTCTTGCCACGGCACTTCTTCCCAGGGCACCATACTGCCGTCGAAATCGATGGTTAGCACTTCGGTGCTGCCGACCGTCGTCCGCTTCAGTCTGCCGCGCAACTTCGGCTCTTCATCCAGAATCGGCTTCAGGAGTTTTTCCAAACGCACGAGCTGACTCTGCGCCGGCTTGGCGTCGCTCACTTTGAAACCAACGATGATGCCCGGCGCCGCCAGCCGCCCGCGATTCGCATCGAGCGAGTTAAGCACAATGCGGGCAGTCACGTTCTCGTCGTCTCCTTGCACCATCGAGCCGTACTGCACGGCGTTGACGGTTCTCAGGAAAATGTCTGCGAAGTCGGCGGCTCGCCCGTCGCCATACACAAAGATTTCCGTGGAGACCAAGTCGATCAAGAGATCGCGCAGCTCTTTGTTGTCAGGATCGGCGAAGAACTCTTCGATTTGCTCGCCGGGGCCGCCCGGCTGATTTAGCATTAAGCTCGCCAACGACCACGCCATTTGCACTGACGGCAAATTCTTGAGCTTGGCCCAGGCATTGCTCTTCACAACGATGTCGAACTGTTCCCGCAGGCGGAGCGAGGCGGAATAGAACGCGGCATCGGCCGGAATAATATCGAGCGAATTGCCGTACTTCGGCGCGGCCGCGATCAATTTCGCCGGCGCGACCAACATGGCCAGCAGCAATAGCCCGGCAACTATGGGTGCGCGTAGGAAAAGAAACAATCGAGTGGGAAAGTTTGAGTTCGCTATCATGATCACATCCTTTGATTCGAAAAAACTCCGTGGTCGGCCGTGGTTTTCAGTTGTTCTGCTTGAATAGTGTCCGCATTGTAGGCCAATATTTGCCGCATCGACAATCGCATGCTGTCAGGTTGCGTAGCATTTTGTCGTGTGGCTGCGGCCCGGTCCCATTTACCAACCTCTACCTGCACCCTACCTGCAAGCGTGCCCAATGGTTTCGCCCGTTGCGTAATTCCGCCCAGCCAATTCCATCAAATATACTGACTGTATGTGGTTTGCCTGCGCGCTTGGGTCCGCCGCTTCCCGCGTCCGCAATTGGGTGCACGGCAAATTACTCGTGAACGCCGCCCGCTGGTTCCGCAACCGTCCCAACATGCATGCAGTTGCATAATCTTGGTGAGGTCAGGCATCTGCGACGTGAAATCGGCCCCAGGTCCGAAGGACCGGCACAACTTCCGCTCGACCGACAGCGCACATTTCTACCGGTCCTGCGGAGATCTTTTCGCGATTTGCGGCCCGGCCCTCACGGACCAGGCTATTTCCTCGGGCCTCCGGCCCTGGGCTTGTCGCGAAAAATAATTTTCCACCCGGCCCAAAAAAGGGTCTTGACTTCGAGTCGTACGTACACTACTATTTATTTGTTTGTAGGAGAGTATGAGCTCCGTGACTCGGTCTTTGGCAATTTAATCCAATACAAAAAGGGCCTAGGTATCTGAGGGCCTGAGTGTCAGGGTCTGCGCGCGGCGGCGAAGGGACGCAGGCAATTAGACACTCAGGCACTCGGACCCGCAAAGCAACCAGTGAAAAAACCACTTCAACTCGATCGAAGATTCTCGATCGTTTTCGAGCCCAACGGCGGAAAGTGAAATAACTGTGAAATTACTCGGCGCGAAAATGGCAAAAACGACTACACAGGTTGAAGAACGGACTGGGGTTACTTCACTCTGAAACGCGATTTGGGGCTTAGGCCTATGCGAGCCGCGATTTTCTCGAGAGATATTGCGCTCCAGGCTGTCGGAGTTTCACTGCGTTTTGGAGCGCTCGCAATCGGAACAGAAATTCGCGACGTTTTTTGAAAATCGCGAAAAGAAGCCAGCGAAATAACGTTGTGCGGAAACTGGGAGCGAGCGACGGCAAATGCAATACATGTCCTGACGGGCGCGGCTTGAATGCGACCTTCGTAGGTTCCGCAATTGGCGCAAACTTCATGCAATGGCGGGGCCACGCTCGCACGCGGCAACCAATCATTTCCACCGCCGCGCTACTTCCACGAGCGTGCGCAGCATGCAGGCCGTGCCGCCGCCGTCGAGCCAAGGTTTGGGTTTTTCCAAAAACGCGGGGCCGGCAATATCGAGGTGCGTCCAGGGTCGGCCATCCACGAATTGCTCCAAGAATTTTGCCGCTGTAATGGCCCCGCCCCAACGGCCATCGCCCACGTTCTTGATGTCGGCCACTTCGCTTTTGATTTGCTCGTCGTAAATCTCGGGCGACATTGGCAATTGCCACGCCGGCTCGCCACAGTGCCGCGCGGCGCTTAGAACGTCGTCGCACCAAGGTTGATCGTTTGTCATCACACCGGTCGTCTCGGTCCCCAGTGCCACCATGCACGCGCCGGTGAGAGTGGCAAGATCAACAATCTTCGCGCGCCAGTTTCCACCGTGACACACAGCACATCGGCCAGCACCAGCCTCCCTTCGGCATCGGTGTTGTGCACTTCGATCGTGCGGCCATTACGGGCGGTCAGCACATCGCCAAGTTTATACGCTTCTGGCCCCGTCATGTTTTCAACCAGACCCATCAGGCCTACGACATTGACGGGCAATGTGAGTCGCGCAATTGCCTGCATCGCGCCGAGGACCGTGGCAGCTCCGGCCATGTCGCATTTCATCGTGAGCATGGAATCGCTGGGCTTCAGCGAGAGGCCACCAGAATCGAAAGTCACTCCTTTGCCGACGAGCGCGAGCGTTGGCGCGTCGGACTTGCCGCCGCGATACCGAAGGATCACCAAACGCGGCTCGCGCGAAGAACCTTTTGCGACGGCTAACAGCGATCCGCAACGTTCTTTTTCCAGCCGTGCTTTGTCCCAGATTTCGCATTCGAGGCCAAATTGCTTCGCGACCTCCGCCGCGCGGTTCGCGAACGATTCCGGAAAGATTCTGTCAGCCGGCTCATTCACAAGCCGCCGCGTCAGGTTCATGCTCTCGCCGACGATCTGACCATTGCGGATCGTCGTTTCGTCGCTGCCTGACCAAAGCATTTCCTCGAATGGATGGCGTTTCTTTTCTGCGCGATATAAATCCTGACCTTCAGACCCGACCAGGGCGCCGGCGATTGCGGCTTCAGTTTGATCGGCTTTCGTGTCGCCCAAGAAGAACGCGACTTTTGCCCGCTTCTTGCCGGACAGCTGTTTGGCGGCGGCTGCCGCAACGCGAAAGGCAGTGCCAGGATCAAATTTCTCGGGGTCGCCAAGCCCGACGACGAGCAATTGACCGGCCGCCATTCCCGGCGGTGCGAGCAGGGCGGTCAGCTCATATTTTTTGCCGTTAATTTCTTGCCGTTCAATCAGTTTAGAAATCAGGCCATCGGTCGCGCGATCGGCCTCCGCGGTCGGTCCGCTGAGGATCGGCTTGCCATTTTTCTCGCCCGCGAAAATACCGACGACCACCGCATCGGCCTGAGTTTGCGCCAGCGGTGTTTTGGTTTGCGAAACATTCATGAGATGAATCCTTTCGTTTCGCGCATTTTAGCGGATTGCGTGCTGGTTCATTAACCCCTGCAAGATACACTTGGATGGCATTCGTCATTTGACGAACCTAATGGATAAAGGACCGCGGACGCGATCTACTCTGCATGGGCTACCGAAACCTTCAGCATTGCGTCAATGATCTGGCTGCCACCGGGCGGTTACTGCATATTGACGCGGAAGTCGATGCCAATTTGGAAGCCGCGGAAATTCATCGCCGGGTCTATCAGGCAGGCGGACCGGCGGTGTTGTTCACGCGAGTGAAAGATTGCGCCTTTCCAATGGTTTGCAATCTGTTCGGCACGTTGGATCGAGCGCGGTATATCTTCCGCGATTCGCTCGATCATGTACGGCGGTTGATCGAAATGAAAATCGATCCGCGCGACATTTTGACAAGCCCCTCGCAATGGCTTGGCGCCGCCAGAACGGCCTCGACGCTATTGCCGAAACATGTTCGCAGCGCACCGATTCTCGAACATGAAACAACGATCGATCAATTGCCGCAACTCAAATGTTGGCCGCGCGATGGCGGCGCCTTCATCACGCTGCCGCTGGTTTACACCGAAGATCCGGATCGGCCCGGGTGTCGTCATTCCAATTTGGGGATGTATCGCGTGCAACTTTCTGGCGGACATTACCGCGTGAATGAAGAAGTTGGATTGCATTATCAAATCCATCGTGGCATCGGCGTACATCATGCGGCGGCGGTGCGGCGACGCGAACCGCTGCGTGTGAATGTTTTTGTGGGTGGTGCGCCGGCGATGACATTGGCTGCCGTGATGCCACTACCAGAAGGGATGAGCGAATTGGCGTTTGCCGGTGCACTTGCGCGGCATCGGATTCCGCTGGTTGAGAATCCGCTAGGCCACGAGCGGTTGCCGATTTACGCGGAAGCCGATTTTTGCATCAGCGGCATCGTCGCTTCAAATCGGGTCTTGCCGGAAGGGCCGTTCGGCGATCACTTAGGCTATTACAGCCTCGTACACGACTTTCCGGTGTTGCGCGTGGAGAAAGTCTATCATCGAGCCGGAGCAATCTGGCCATTTACCGTGGTTGGTCGTCCGCCGCAGGAGGATACCATCTTCGGTCAGTTGATTCACGAGATGACCGGGCCGATTATTCCGACGGTCATTGCCGGTGTGAAGGCGGTTCACGCCGTCGACGCCGCGGGCGTCCATCCGCTGCTGTTGGCGATCGGCAGCGAACGCTATACGCCGTTTGCCGAGATCGGCCGGCCGCAAGAATTGCTGACGCAAGCCAATGCGATTTTGGGACAAGGCCAATTATCGCTGGCGAAATATCTGCTGATCGTCAACGGTAATGACGACCCGCAGCTTGATGTACACAACATCGAGCAATTCTTCGCCCATCTGCTAGCCCGAGTCGATTGGCAGCGTGATTTGCACTTCCAAACCGCTACGACAATCGACACGCTCGATTACTCAGGCGGTCGGTTGAATGAAGGTTCGAAAGTCGTCATCGCCGCCGCTGGGCCGGCGCGACGCGAATTACCGGCTGAAATTCCATCGGAATTACATTTGCCCGACGGTTTCAAGAATCCGCACGTTTGCCTGCCGGGTTTGCTGGCGATCGAAGGACCGAAATGCGTTTCTAAAACCGTTGACCATGCGGCGAGCCTTTGCGCTGTGTTTTCTCCGAGTGACGCAATTAACCGCTTTCCGTTGGTCGTCATCGTTGACGATAGCGCATTCGCGTCGCACTCACTGTCGAACTTCCTCTGGGTCACTTTTACCCGGAGCAATCCGGCGGCCGATATCGACGGCATCGGCAGTTTCATCGAAAACAAACACTGGGGCTGCCGTGGCGCCCTCGTGATCGACGCCCGCATGAAGCCGCATCACGCGCCGCCGCTGGAAGCCGATCCGGATGTTTCGCGAAAAGTCGACCAGCTTTTTGCGAAGGGGGGACCACTGCAGGGAATGATTTAGGATGTAGGATGCACGGCAGCGTGATCGTGACAAATTCCTACGTCCGACATCCTAACTCTTAGATCCGATGCCGATTCCGCTTTGGCTCATTCTCGCCTGGCTCTTCACGTTGGGCACGATCATCGGCAGTTTTTTGAACGTCGTGATTTACCGCCTGCCGCGCAAGGAAAGTTTGACGTGGCCCGGCTCGCATTGCACCGCATGTGGACATCCGATTCGTTGGTATCACAACGTGCCCGTGCTCGGCTGGCTTTGGTTGCGCGGGCGGTGCTACGATTGCGGCGCCAAGATTTCGCCGCAGTATCCGTTGGTTGAGCTGACGGCGGGAGTTATTTTTTTGTTGGTTGGCTGGCTTTGGCTACGATGAAAAATGCTTCCGACCGGGACGGTCGGACTATTTAGGTTTTCGCCAAATGCCGACGACGGCTGGCGGATATGTGCGGACATCCCACTCATCAGCATGCGGCAACTGCGCAAAATTAAACCGTTCGTCAGCTTCCACGCAAACGACACTCGCCGGCGGAGCACGGTCGATCAACCCATTGACTAGCGAATGCATTTCATCCGCATGTTCGATGTAAAAATCGTATGGCGGCGAGCAGAACACGACCCATGCAATGTCTGGAAACTGCGGCCAGCGCTTGGAAAACAGCAGCGTGTTGGCCGGCAAAATCGTGCAGCGATCTTTGACGCCGAGCGCCGTGGCGTTTTGCTTGATCAAGTCGGCCGTCGGAAAATGTCGCTCCACCAATGTTGCCGATGCCGCTCCGCGGCTGATCGCTTCCAAACCGAGCGCCCCCGTGCCGGCGAACAAATCGATCGCATGTTTCCCGCGCACGTCGGGGCCTAGCAAATTGAATAGGGCCTCACGAACCCGCTCTTTCATCGGCCGCGTGCGCGAATCGCCCGTGTAGGCGAGCTTTCGCCCGCGCAAATCGCCACCGATAATTCGCGGTGGCGTATCAACACTGGATTCCACTGCCTCGATTTGCTGCTTTTTGCGCGACACATGCTCATGTTAAGCTATCGAGGGCATGTTGCCCATGATTGTCTCGCGGTTCAACGATGAAGGATTGTGAAATGCTGCGGATTGTCTGGATGTTCGTCGCTCTCGGCTGGACGCTAACCTGGCCCTGTTCCCGGATGCTTATAGCCGCCGAGGATTTAGCTGCATCGACGGCCAAGGTCAGCGACACCGCCTCTCAATCCGATTATCAGCAGGTAGAATCGGAATGGAAGAAATCGCTTGCCGAGTTGGGGGAGCTGCAGATCAAAATCCAGTTCGGAACGCTCGCGCAGCGGAGAGAGATCGCACCAAAGTACGTCGCGCTGCTGCACGAAACGAACCATTTGGCTGAGAAACTTACTGCCGTAACCGAAAAAGCGTATACCGCCAATGACAAGGACGAGAAGCTGGGGCTGTTGCTTATGACCGCTGCGGTGGGCGACCTGCGCAAAGATGATTATGAGGATGCATTGCGGCTGGCGACGCTGCTCATTGATCACAACTATCCGAACAAAGATGTCTACCGCATCGCCGCGTCGGCCGCTTTCACGCTCATGAAGCTGGACGACGCAAAGAAATACATCGATGCGTTTAACGCCGGTCAGCCAGCTAGCGACGAGGGCATCGCCAAGACGCTGGCGCTCGTCAACTATTATGGCCCCAAATGGCAACGTGAAGAGAAACTTCGAGCCGAAGAAGCAAAAGCCGACGATCTGCCGCGCGTTAAACTTCACACCACCGTTGGCGATATCGTGCTGGAGCTTTTCGAAAACGAAGCGCCCAACACGGTCGCCAATTTCATCAGTCTTGTGGAAAAAGGTTTATATGATGGCGTGCAATTTCATCGCGTCATCCCCAATTTCATGGCGCAAACTGGCGATCCAGTGACCAAAGAACCGGACAAAGTGGCGCAAGGCCTGGCGGGCACCGGTGGCCCTGGGTACACGATTGCTGATGAATGCTACCAGCCAAATCACCGAGAACACTTTCGCGGCACCCTCAGCATGGCGCATACCGACCGGCCAAATTCCGGTGGCTCTCAGTTCTTCATCACCTTCGTGCCGACCGCGAATCTCGACGGCCTGCATACAGTTTTCGGCCGAGTGATTGAGGGCATGGACGTACTCTCGAAAATCCAGCGAATCGAAGCCGATGAAAAGAATCCGAAAGACAACTTCGGCATCACGCCCGACAAAATCCTTAAGGCGGAAGTGATCCGCAAGCGCGATCACGCCTACGAGCCAAAGGCGATTCCAGGCAAATGAGAACGAAGACAACCTGCATTGAAGTGCTTTCGTCCTCCGTACGCTGAATCTCAACGAATCAAGATGCGCCCTCGGCCCACATGCCGGCCGTTTCTCGGGGAAAAACCGCTCTTGACCGGTTTTAGGGCTTACCATATCTTTCCCGCCTCACGATGGCCGTCGCGGCCCGGGTGTGAATTCACTGGAACCGCGTGCCATCGAATAAGACATTCGCACGATCCACTGGTGGATGGGTCTCGCACGGGGGTTTTTAGCGCGGCGTAGGCCGAACGAAATCCTGCGGACCAGCGGAGCGATTACGGTCGCATGGAAGCTACCGTACGCTTCGATACATCGGCCCCGACGGCCGCAAGTTCCAAATCTCAAGACACAAATCTCAAAAAAACTGGGGTCCAAAAATCAAACTCGTTGTACACCGAGCGGTTGATTCTTTGAATTTCGAATTTGAGTTTTGAAATTTGTTTGGGATTTTGGAATTGAAAAGTTGAGGTTTTCGGCGATCGATGGCGATCCTGGAAATCACACCAAACCAATTTGCATGGAGAGCAAACTCTTCCCGCCGCACGGGCAACAGCAGTCCCTCAACCGCCACGCGTGAACACAGCCTATCGAAGCGTCCAATCGCTCCCGGAAACGGATGGAGTCCTTTGCCCCCCTGGGACCCGGCCTTTCCGGGAGCCTTTTTATTTAGCTTGCTGAATCGCAAGACCGCAACATTCAGGCTAACGCGGTTACGCGTTGTTACACGGGACGCGATTTGGGCGGCATCTGTTGAGCAAGCTGTCGCAATTCGGCCAACAGTTGATCGAGCCGCTGCTTCAATTCGCCATGGCGCAGCTCATCGGAGGCTGGTTTGCGCACGACGAATGATATGGTGCCGCCCGGCTCAAGCACGGCTTTCTCGACATCAGCCAGCGATGCAAAACCTTGCCGGCGCACGGCGGCTTCCAACTCCGGCTCGGTGATTAGCTCGTTGCGGCAGCGGTTGGCAAGTATTTTGCCATCAACCACCAGCATATCGGGATCTCCCTCGATGAAATGTTCCAGCCGCTGATGTCCGTACAGAAAGCGGACGACAAGATAGTTGACAATTAACAGCGTGGCCGCGCCAATGACGCCGCCGGTGACAGAATTATCATCCCCGATGATCGCGTTTTGAACCGTATTGGCCAGCGTGAGCAATACAACCAGGTCGAATGGATTTAGCTGCGCGAGTTGGCGCTTCCCCGCCATGCGGACGCCGAGGATCAAAAACAAATAGACGAAGATCGGCCGCAGGATTTTTTCCAGTACCGGAATGCCGAGGTGAAACATATCGACCCACGTGGACGATTCAGTGGCTCCCAGCAACATGCAAGCATCTCCTTGCGCGAAAGACGACGGTTAAAAGAAAACGAGGTCGACGAGCAACTTGCCCATCGACCTCGCTGATGAAATTGGAATGCCGCGACATGTGATGTCCGCGGCAAGCGAGGTTAATTTTGCTGTTGTGCGGCGCTTACTTGTGATCGTCGGCAGGAGCCGGATTCGTAGCAGGAGGCGTTGCAGGAGCCGCACCGCCATCTGCCGGAGCTGCGCCGCCAGCAGCGGGAGTCGCCGGCGCCTTCGGCTTGTTATCGCAGCCCGTGAATCCCACGACAATCACCGCGCCAAGAAGTACTGTGTAAGCCAGCGCCACGCATTTCTTCAACATGGAATAAACCTCCTCGTGAAAATAAGTGCGAGGGCCGACCAACGCGGTCGGGACTCTCGCCGCCTTTAAACCCGTGTTATACGGCACGATCCGGTGCCGTTCAATCGCCTCCCGCACAGCCATACCACTAAAGTTGTGACGTGGCGTCACTAAAACGCGCATTGGCCAGTAAGATATTCGCCTTTCAAACCCAAAGCTTGGCCAACCAATTGGCTTATTTCGTTGTGCCATGCGCTGCCACGTACTCGCGCAGCTCCGCCAATTCCCGTTCGTAACCGCCAGAGAGAATGGGAAAGCGACACCAAGTTTTCGGGTCGAGATTCTCATCGTCGACATGAAACGACGGCGCATACCGCTCGCGCTTCCACTGATTTCGACACCACAGCCGAAAAAACCGCTCGACCCAAGCAAGCAGCTGATCCACAGTATATTGCGGAAATTCCGCCCGCATGCGTTTGAAAGATTCGAGTGGATTAAGTTTATCGCGAATAGCGGCCCGTTCGATGGCATCGAGCAATTCGTATGGCATAAGATCGGCTTCGTCAGTTTGACGCGAATCGGAAGGACGAAGCTCCGCGGTGGTGCTTGCAAGTTCACCGCATGCAGCGCAGGAATTGGCCCCAGGCCAGCTGGCCCTTCTGTTTCCAGCCATGTGAGCCATTTGCGCAAATATGCTTTATCGATGCCGGCAATCGGGCTTATGCCGCCGGAGGTGTCGCCGTCCATCGTTGCGTAGCCGACCGCCGCTTCCGAGCGATTGCTCGTTGATGCCAAAAGCGCTTGCCGCAGGTTGGCGAGCATCCACACCCCCGCGCGCGTGCGCGGGCCTGGATATTTTGCAGTGCAATGTCGTCGCTCTGCCAACTCAGTTCTCGACCCAGGGATTTCGAGACGATCGAAACGTACGCTTGCACGATTGGATCGACGTCGAATTCCAAAAAGTCGGCGCCGATGGCCTCTGCGACACCGCGAGCTGCACCGCGTGTGACATCGCCACTATTGCGCGTTGATTGATAGACGCAAGCCAGCAGGCGGTGAATGATTTCGCGCTCTTTTGCCGCTGTTTGGATCTCGTCGAAGTACTTTAGCTTCGCGAGAAACTTTTCTCGCCCCAATTCCGCAATACCGAGTCGCACAAGCATGGCGACGAGGCACGATACGGCTGCTGAATCGGCACCGCCGCTGATCGAAACTACAAAACCGTGCGAATAACTCTTTCGCATATAATCAAAGAGCGCCAGTGAAATCGCTCGCGTGAACTCTTCTTCCTTGATCCGCGGCCCAATTTCCCAGACGGCAGGTTGCACCCGCTGCGATTGCGGTTCGCATTCCGGAAAAGCAAACGGAACGCGGACACAATTTTCGTCGCGACGATTTGGCTCCGGCGTGAAACTGCCGGTGCGAGCGCGGTTTAGCCGCGTGGCATCGATATCTACGAGCGCCGTTACAACATCAACATCTCTAAACGAAAAACGCTGTCCAATGGCTACTAACTGCCCGGAAGAGGCGATGAGCGCGCCCCCGTCGTAGATAGCGCGGCCTGCCTCATTGCCGAGCAAATTGGAATACACATAATGCACGCCAAATGCCCGCGAGCCTTCCAGCACAAATCGCTTGCGAATTTCGAGCTTGCCAAAAGCGAAATGACTGGCGCTGGGATTCAAAATGACATCGATGCCCCGCAGCGAAAGCTCGGCGCCAGGCCGGTTGGCGACCCACGCGTCTTCGCAGATCTCAAATCCGATTCGTAAATCGCCGCACTCAAAAAAAATATCGCCCAGCGGGTATTCTTGGCCTTCGATCGCAAGTTCGGTACGCCGGCCAAGCGGCCACGCCTTAAACCAGCGCGGCTCGTAGTGAATGCCATCGCCCGCCAGATATCGCTTCGCTGTAAAGCCGGCGATGCGTCCGTCGACAGCCAGACACGCCACATCATACAGTGCATTTTGAAACAGCAGCGGCAAACCCAGCGATACAATCATGCCGCGCGTTTCAGGCAAAATCTCTTGCAGTACCCGCCACGACATCTTATGCAAGCCGGGCGAAAGAAAGGCATCTTCACATCCATATCCGGAGATACACAGTTCCGGCAGGCACAAGACGGAGACGCCGCGTTGTCGAGCATCGGCAATAGCCGCGAAGATGTTCGCTCGATTGGCATCCCAAGCCAACGGCGTTTGATTTAAGACAGCCGCACCGATGTGGATGAGTTGCATATGTCGTCGCTTGAGTCCCGACTTCCATCATACAATTCGAGACTACTTTTCTCGACTGTTGAGGTGCGCTTCGGGAATTACGAGGTCCTGGAGCACGCGGCCGCCGATGATAGTTTCGTCGATGATGCGCGGCACATCTTCCGGCTTCACACTGCCGTACCAAATTTGCTGCGGATACAGCACGACTGTGGGACCGAGTTCGCACTGGTCCAGGCAACCGGCTTTGTTGGCACGGTAGAGCGGACCGAGCTTGCGTTTTTTTAGTTCGGCTTTGAAGAGGGTGTGCAGAGCCTCGTTGCCATTGGGATCGCAACACTTGCGCAGCTCCAGGCTCCCGGCGATTGCAGCAGACGAACAGATGACAAACGAACTTGGGCATGACTCGGCAAATGGAAATGTGATCGGACGATGACGATCGCTTGCGGCGTGTTATCCGCAAACTTGCGGCTATCACTTACGATCAGCGGTAAAGAATCGCTCGTCAAGCTCGCGGCAGCCAAGATCACGATAATACTGCACGAGTTCAATGCGCAAGTCGCGTGGGGAAAGCCGCTGCGCATCCCACCGAGCCGCCAAATCCGCATGACGGCTGCGATATTTTTGCATTGCCTCGCGCTCTTGCGAGGTCAAATGAGCATTTTCATCCAGCACGCGGGCGCCATCCATTATCGACCGGCGGGCGGCCTGAAATTCGCCGCTCGCGCCGTAGGCAATGCTATCAAGCGTTTCCACGACTGCAGCCGCTTTCGCGGCGGCGACCAAATCCGTCTCTTCACTCACGCCCGCCGTGGCCGCGAGTGCTTTGGCCAAAAGGAGATTATTCTTCGACGCCTCGGCCACATTCAATCGCAGCGCTTGAAATAGATCGGGCGACGGTCGCAATTCTTTGTCTTCCAGACCTTCGGCAAAGTGATCGTAAACGGCTTCCTCGATTTCGCGCATCGGGTCGTACATCGGTTCGCTGCGACCGACAATTTCCAGCTGCGGCGAGAATAACGCCCCGGTTGGCGAAACAAAACCATCGCCCAGCGACAGTCCTAACCTCTCGAGATTCTCTTTCGTATGGCCGCCCGCAGTAGTTTCGGTCACCGGGAAGAACTGTTCGCGCGGCAGATTCGTCTCCTGTGCACACAGCAGTAAGAATCCGGCGCAATAGGTGTGAATTTTCTGGCCTTTAACGAGTTTTCCCTGCAGAGTCGTGATCCGATCGGTGCGAAAATTCAAATCGAATTGTGTTGGATTGCCGATCAGCGCGGCGGCTGCCTCACCCATTTTTCGCGACACCGCGGAATCTGGATGTCGGACAAACACGTAGTTCAGTGTACGATCGAGAAACTGATCGACATTCGTCGCTGGCATCGCCGCGCCCTTCTCCGGCAAATCCACGATGACCATCCGACGTTTGCCATCGCTGCCGGTTTCTAGCGTTACGACGCCAACGTGTGTGAACATGCCGGGCGACAGATCGGTGAATAGATTGTATGGTGAAGGATTGCGCATTAGGAGCCAATCGCCGGGCTGGATGTCGAAGCGCCCGACGCGGTAAACTTTGCCCTCCAGTCCATGTTCCGCTCGAGACGATAGCCAGGTCATTAGCGAATTTACGGCGGCACGTTGCGAGGGCGACCATTGCTGCGGTTCAATCTGCGCGAGCCGATTTCGCAACTTCAACGCGGTAATTGCCGGCTTGGGTAGCGAATTGTCTTTTTCCTGCTCCGGCCGCGGATCTTGCGGCAATCCCAACTTGCGAATGGCATCTGCCCCGGCGAGCACGAGCGTTGGCGGGGTCGATTTGTCCAGCACAAAGTCAGCCAAATCGTCAAGCATTCGAATATTGCCTGACGAGGCAATCAGTTCGATCAGTTTTTCTTTTTGAGCGGTGGTGAGGTGCGGAGTTTGTTGCGACTCCGCCGGCGATTGCTGCTGCATCTGTTGTATTTGCTGCAGTTGCTGCATGCGCGCCATCGCCAGCCGACGCGGCCCGCGCATAGTGCCCTGCAGGTCCTGCGGATTCGCAACGGGTTCGGACCTCACGATCGGTTTCGATGTTTCATCGTCGGCATCATCGAACAATTCGACCGACATGACTTGCGCGCCGATACTGCTGCGATTCTCAAGGAGCAGCTCAATCAGTCGTTCTCGCAAATCCAGCCGCTGTGAAAAACGACCTGCAACAGTGTCGATAGTGTCGATCATCGCATGCCGCAGCCGACCGTCGAGATCGATCATGATCGAGGCGGCTCTCAAATATCCGCGCAGTGCATCGTGTCGCTCTTGCGTTGGAGGCAGCGACGCAAACCGTGTGCGAATGGCAAGCAAGTTGTCGAACTCGCGGTCCATCGTTTGCTGTGCATTGACCAACCGGCCGACGATCGCGAGCTGCTCTTGTGGCGGCTGACCTGCCGCAATTCGGCCCCAGAGCACTACCCATTGCTCGACTGCACTGGCCGCCTCGCGGAGTGCAGCCGCGTTCAATTCATGGCACATCTCAGCCGATTGCGGCGAGAGATCATGAAACCGTCTCAGCCAAGGGTCGAGGCCATCGACTTCTGGTGGAGCGGGCGCGCGAGGCTGCTGCAGAACGTCGTCCGGCTGCGACTGACCTTGCCCCATCATGCGCTGCAGTCGCGAACCAATTCGCGGCGACTGCGCGTTGGCCTCAGGCCGGCCGCCAGCGATTACGATCGCCGCAGCGAAAATCGATAATGAAAAACTTGCCGCCCTCCTTGGCCGGTTCCGCGACGAAAAACCCACGGGACGTCCTCTATTGCCGGCAAAAACCCACTATTAAGCACATTATCTTGTACCTTGCGGCCGGTGCCAGTGCTAGCACAGGAGCGGTGTTTTGAGGCAAAACGTGAACGAATTTCGCAGGATTGCGGCGTTTGATTGCTAACTAGCCAGGCGCCGAGCGATGAAAATGCATATGCCGCCATTCTTCATTCCTGCGGCGCCAGACGCGGGTTTCTTCCATTTGCGTCGTGACCGGACGGCCTTCGTCGTCCAGCTTTTGCGTCAGCCGAATGTACGCGATCACCGCAACATCATCGCTAAGCATTTTGACCACCGGTTCAACCATGGTCGTGTTGACCGATTTCGGGGCGCCGCCCAGATCGAAATAAAACTTGTGAAACGCCATGCCTTCGACCACATGCCCGTGCGCTTCCGGTTCAAAACAGGTGATATTTGGATCGCACAGTTCCCCGTACGTCATCCAATCGCCGGTGACGATGGCATCGAGCAATTTTCGATTCAGCGCCAGCAGTTCTTCGGCCGTCGACATATCAATAACCGTTGACGGAATCGCCTTCGAGTAGCCCCAGAGAAATCAACTTATCGCGGCATTCGTCGCGTTCACGATTTCGAGATAACCCCGCCCAAGTTGGATCTTGCACCGCCAGAAAATCTTCTTCGCTGGCTCTGGCTCGGCCTTCAACTGCCAATCGATCCACCAGCCGCATAATAAGTTCGCGATCTAGCCGCGTCAAAAACATCGCCTGCAATCGGTAGTCGACGAACGCTTCCCATACGAGCGGGAACAGCGGCTGCAAAATCTGTTCCCCAATGGTCTGGGCATAGTTGCGAATTTCGAACTGGGCGTGTGCATCCATACGCAGTGCCAAAAAGTGCAGCAAGTTATGTAGGTCGATCTTCCAATACGCTTCCGTGTATGTGGAAAGCGGCAGGTCCTTTCGGGCTTGCTCCCGCGCCACACCGGCCGCAATGCGGTCTTCGTAGAGTTGCCGGGCTCGCGCTTGGAACTCTTCTTCGCTGATCGATAGCTGTGCGCCGAGATCTTCATTGAGCGCTGCACCACTCCCCTGTCGATTGCTCGCGGCTTGCGTGCGCCATTCTCGCGGCGACGTGGTCTGAGCCGCATCGATGGCCAACGAATACCGCGTGCTGTATTCATTCACATTGGCCGTGCGATGACGAATCCATTGCCGCCAGCAATCCATCGGCACGCGCACGAGGAATTTGATCTCCGCCATTTCAAATGGCGTGCTGTGCCGATGACGCATCAGGTAGCGAATCAACCCCCGATCATCGGATACCTTGCGGGTGCCTTCGCCGTAACTTACGCGGGCCGCTTGCACAACCGACTGGTCATCGCCCATCACATCCACCAGGCAAACAAATCCATCGTCAAGCACCGGAAATTTTTTCCAGCGAAGTTCTTCAGCGGTGGCGATATTGGTGGGCATGAATGATGTCAGTATTCAATTGTCTGAAACCGGTTGCGAAGCGTTTGGCCGCAAATTGGCCGCACTTGCTCGGTGCATGCCGGTACGTCGCTTCACTTCTGCTTCGCCAGCAACTCCTCCAGAAGTTTTGCCAACATCGCCGGATTATCTTTCTGCACAAGCGTTTCAATTCGCGAGGCCGGCACTTTTAATTTCTCGAGTATTTTGGTGATGTCCTTCCAGCGCTTGGCACGCGATTTCCCTTCAGCGAGATACAGCTCAGTGACTTGCTCGCCCAGCCGCTGAAGTAGTATCGTCTCCTGATTGTCGTAATAATTCTTGATAACCTTTTGTTGATACTTCGAATATTCGGCCATGTTCGCGACTCCATTCAGGCCAGTGGCAGCTTTGCGTCGCCCGCCGTTGAAAGTAGACTTTGCGACGATCTTCGGCAAGTGGGCGATTCGCAGTTGGGCAAGCCAATCGTCGCAGCCGCGGTTTCGCCCGTGCTATTTCTGACTGAATAGAGTCGGGCTATGTATCCGGCCCCAATGGCGATACGATCCGCGGCATGAATCGCGGACAACATCATTCACTGCTGAGCGGCACTCTAATCACTAGCGCCGGTACCCTCGTGAGCCGGATTTTGGGCTTGGTGCGCGACACGGCGACCGCGGCACTGTTTGGGCTGGCGGCTGGCGGCGTGCTCGATGCCCTCGTGATCGCGTTTCGCATTCCAAATTTATTTCGCGCGTTGTTTGGTGAGGGCGCGCTAACGGCGAGTTATCTACCGATTCTCTCGGAAGCGCTGGAGCACGATCGGCCCACCGCTGCGCGGCTTTTTCGCGCAACGATCTGGTGGCTGGCCGCAGTTTTGATTGCCCTCGTAATCGTGGGAGAAATTGCGATTGGCAGCTGGGATTGGGTCATGCACGACGATCCGCAGGTGACTCTGTTGGCGGGGTTATTGGCGATTCTATTTCCATATCTCATTCTTGTGTGCCTCGCGGCAGTAACATCGGCCACGCTACAAGCATCGGGCCAATTTGCAGTGCCAGCGTTCGCCCCGGCAGTGCTCAATATTTGCTGGATCGTGGGAGCGGTAGTTATTGCACCGCGAATTACGGCCGACCCAGTAAAACAGGCGTACCTGTTAGCGTTGTGCGTGCTGATTGGCGGGGGGCTGCAATGGGCGGTGCAATGGCCGTCTTTGCGAAAAAGTGGTTACCGTCGAATACCTTCCTCTGATGAAGATCGACTTGAGATTGACGCGCGACTCAAGCTTGTTCGTCGCGGCATGATTCCCACCACGCTCGCTCTGGCCGTCACGCAATTGAATACGCTTTCCGACAGCCTCGTCGCCTGGATACTGGCTGCACCGACGGAGGGATCACAAACCATTTCCTGGCTCGGCGGCATTGCGTACCCGATGGAGCAAGGTGCGGCGGCAGCAATTTATTTTGGCGAGCGACTCTATCAGTTTCCGCTGGGACTCATCGGCATTGCGGCGGCGACCACTGTGTTTCCCATGCTGAGCCGGCATGCGGCGCGTGGCGATCGAGAATCGATCGGCCGAGATCTCACATTTGGTCTGCGTATGGTACTGCTGGCAGCGGTGCCGTGCACTGTGGGACTGGTGGTCCTCGCCGACCCGATCACGCGATTGCTCTTCGGACATGGCCGCTTCACGGAACATGATGTGGCTCGCACTGCTCGCATGACGGCCATGTACGGCGCTGGCGTTTGGGCTTATTGCGCGCTGCCGGTTTTGGTGCGCGGATTTTATTCGCTAACCGATCGCGCAAGTCCGCTGCGAATTGCACTGGCCGCGGTGGCGCTGAACATCGTACTCGACTTTACGCTTATCTGGCCGCTGGCGGAAGTCGGATTGGCAACCGCCACGGTGGTTTCGGCGACGCTGCAGGCGATTGCACTGGCGATGTTATTTTCGAGAAAGCATGCAGCTCTCCGCTGGCGGTTGCTCATTGCCACCGTATTGCGGGTTACGGCGTGCTCGGCGCTGATGGCGGTTGTTGCAGCGTTGGTTTTGGATCGGATTGCGGTTCAGTCAGGCGTATCAAATGCGCTGTTTCGAGTTGTCGGTCCGATGGCCGCGTCGATCGCCGCATATGTTGCAGCGATCGCACTCTTTGCGCGGGCCGATTGTCGCGATTTGCTGACTCGTCAACCAACTGGCGGATAGCCTGCCGCACTGGATTTTCCGCGGTGCCCGCACTAAATTAACAGTTTCCAATTTGCGAAACTGCAAAAGACAAAGGCCGCCACCATCCGCGTGGCAACTGACCACGGACTACTGAAAACCCACCAATATGCCCACGATTACGTTTGTCCATGAAAAGAAAGAAATCCAAGTGCCTGAGGGGGCGAATCTTCGCAAGGAGGCGCTGCGGGCCGGGATCAATGTATATAATGGCTTCAACGGAATCGGCGCGGGGCTGAATAAGATCATTAATTGCCATGGCCTGGGTCTGTGCGGCACATGCCGGGTGCTGATTAACAAGGGCCTTGAGAATGCCAGTCCCATGTCGACGATGGAGAAGGCGAAGTTTCGGGTGCCCGTGCCCGACCCGCTGCCATGCCTGGCGTACATCGGCCATGAAGACAACATGCGGCTGGCGTGCTGCGTGACGGTGCATGGCGATATGACAGTCGATACCAAGCCGCAAATCGATTTGTTCGGCGAGAATTTCTTCAGCTAGTTTGTCCGTTGCAACTGACCTCTGACCGCGGACTACTGCTTCAGTGAAACAAATCGTCGCCATTGTTAAACCGTATCTGGCGGAGAAGGTGCTCGAAACACTCAAGCGCGCGCCGCTGGAGGCCGTTAGCGTTTGCGAGGTGAAGGGTTACGGCCGGCAGAAAAGTTATCTCGACCAATACGGCGACTCCGAATATTCGCTGGCATTTCTGCCCAAGGTGGAGATCAACTTTTGGGTGGAAGATTCGCGCACTGAAGAGATCATTCGCAAGATTGTCGAGGTCGCCCGGACAGGCCGGATGGGTGACGGAAAGATTTTCGTCCTGCCTGCTAAGCAGATGGAGACCATTGATTTCTGATGATGCGCATCACAATAGTCCAGACCGCAATGGGCCTCAGGCCAGGATGTCAGAAATGACTTCACCGCTCACGTCGGTCAATCGCATATCTCGGCCCCCGTGGTGAAAGGTGAGCTGCTTGTGATCGAGGCCCAAGAGGTGCAGGCAGGTTGCGTGCAAGTCGGGAATCGATGTGCGCTTTTCAACGGCAGCATAGCCGAATTCATCGGTTTCGCCGTAAATCGTGCCAGCTTTGACGCCGCCGCCGGCGAGCCACATCGTGAAACCTTTAGGACCATGATCGCGGCCAATCGTGCCTTGATTCGTGGGCAGCCGACCGAATTCACCACCCCAGATGACGAGCGTGGATTCGAGCAATCCTCGCTGCTTGAGATCCGTGAGCAAACCGTAAATTGGTCGATCGGTTTCTGCACAGTGCTGATCGTGATTCGGTTTGAGCCCGAAGTGTGCGTCCCAACACAACTGCTGTGTACCGCCGCCGGAATAAAGCTGCACGAAGCGCACCCCGCGTTCGACGAGTCGCCGCGCAAGCAAACATTGCCGGCCGAAATATTCCGTTTGTTTGTTGTCTAGGCCGTAGAGTCTTTGTGTGGCGGGCGTTTCGTCAGTCAGATCGACAACTTCCGGCGCACTCATTTGCATGCGGTAAGCGAGTTCGTAGCTGGCGATGCGTGCGGTGAGCTCTTCTTCGCCTGGATGCAGTCGCAAATGTTCTTCGTTCAGTTTTGCCAGCAAATCGAGGCGCGCCATTTGTTCTTCCGGCGAGATGTTAGCGGGAGGATTCAAATCGACGATCGGATCTCCGGTACTGCGGAATGGCGTGCCTTGAAATGCCGGCGGGAGAAAACCGGCGGTCCAATTTTGCGCACCGCCAATCGGTCCGCCACGATGATCCCACAGCACGACGAACGCTGGGAGCCGATCGGTTTCTGCACCCAACCCATAGGTAACCCACGAACCAAAGCACGGTCGTCCTGGAAGTTGAAAGCCGGTATTCATTTGAAACAGGGCAGGCGCGTGGTTGTTCGATTCGGCATGCATCGAATGGATCACGCACAAATCGTCTGCACAGCGTGCAAGTTGTGGAAATTTTTCAGAGATGTCGATGCCTGCCTGGCCGTGCTTGGCGAATTTATACGGACTCTTAAACGCGGTATTTTTCGTGTCATCGAAGAACGCGTCCGCTTTTTCGAAGACCGGGATCGGTTTGCCATGCCATTTGTCGAGCGCCGGCTTGGGGTCGAACAAATCAACCTGACTTGGCCCACCGTAACAGAACAGAAAGATGACCGACTTCGCCTTGGCCGCGAAGTGCGGCGACTTAGGCGCCAGCGGATTGCACGCAGACGCGGCATTGGCCAATTTCGATTGCTCGGGCGTGGCAGCTAGCAATCCATCACGCGCTAACAAATACTGCATAGCCAGCGAGGCGAAGCCCGCGCCAGTGGTTTGCAAAAACTTGCGGCGGTTCCAAACCGTGGGCCACCGGCCGAAGTTGCAGTGTGGGCTGGAATCTTGCTGGTATTTCATGGTTGTTAAAGTATCCCAAGCGCAGGGACCATCGCGGCGACAGTACCCCCAACTCCCGGACTTCGTTGAAGCATCAATTCACATACACAAACTCGTTCGTGTTAAACAGCACGTGGCATAAATCGGCGAGCGCTTGTTGTCGAATGAGCGATTGGGCTTTTGCGTCAAAACTGATGTGCTGTTCGAGCATTCGCTGCCGGCCAGCTTGAAATTGTGCGGCCACAAACTCGGCCGCTTGCCGGTGCTGGTCTTCAGTGGGCGCACGGGCAAATGCCAACCAGTAAGCGCGATCGACTTGCCGTTCCACATCGTCGCCAACTTCGCGCATCACGCGCGCCGCCATGTAAGAGGCTTGTTCATTGCAAAAGTTATCGTTCAACAGTTGCAGCGCCTGGGTCGCCACGGTTGTCGTCATCCGCCGTTCGCAAGTTTGCGTGGCGGTCGGTGCATCGAAACCTTCCAGCATCGGCACGAGCACGGAGCGTTTCACGAAAATGTAAACGCTGCGCCGCCATTCCTCCGGCCCTTCGCGGGCGACCTTCGGCCACATTTCTTTGCTACCGGTGTCGATAATGCTGTCGGGAATTTTCGGCTTGATACCAGGACCGTACATGAGCGGGTTTAATTTGCCACTGACCGCCAGAATGCAGTCGCGGATCTCTTCGGCTTCCAAGCGACGAATTGGATATCGCCAGCAGAAACTGTTGTCCGGATCAACGCCCGCACTGATGGCGTCGTAGTCGGACGATTGCCGATACGTCGCCGACATGACAATTGCTTTGTGCAGCGGCTTGAGTTGCCAGCCGTGCTCGACGAACTGCCGGGCGAGAAAATCGAGGAGCTCCAAATGCGTGGGCGCGTCGCCGCTTTGACCAAAATTGCTGGGGCTGTTCACCAGACCGCGCCCGAAGTGATACATCCAAATTCGATTGACAATGACGCGGGCCGTCAGCGGATTCTGCGGATCGGCAATCCAGCGAGCCAGTGCCAGGCGACGACCTGGCGCCGGTACGGCATTGTCCCGCGAATTCAAATCGCTTCCGCGCGTAGCCGGCGGAAAATGTACTCGACCATCGTCGATCACCGCCGGAATTCCCGGCTCCACTCCCTCGCCGCGTCGGTTGAAATCGCCGCCGAGCATGACATACGTTTTGCGATTCTTGAGATCACGGACATGCATGATATCTTCATCCGCGCGTTTCTCGATGTTGTTGAATATCGCGAACATCCGGTAATAGTCGCGCTGACTGATCGGTTCATACTTGTGATCGTGACAACGCGCACATCCAATCGTAAGGCCAAGAAATACGTTGCTCGTGGTCGAAACGACGTCGTCAATTTCATCGACACGATTCTTTTCGTTAATCTGGTTGCCAATGGTCGGCCCATTGCGACAGAAGCCCAGGGCGATCAGATTTTCGGGATTTGAATCGTCCAGTTCGTCACCGGCTAGTTGCTCGACGATGAATTGATCGTATGGCTTATCGTCGTTGAAGCTGCGGATTACGTAATCGCGATATTTGTAAGCGTTCACGCGATCAGTATCGTTCTCGAATCCATCGGAATCTGCATAGCGAGCCAGATCGAGCCAATGTCGGGCCCAGCGTTCGCCATAGCGTGGGCTGCCAAGCAGTCGATCGACGAGTCGCTCATAAGCATCGTTCGATGGATCGTTCACGAACCGCTGGACTTCCTCGGGCGTTGGTGGCAGGCCGATCAGATCGAATGTCACGCGGCGAATCAAATCTTCGCGGCTGGCCCGCGCATTGGGTTCGAGTTGCCGCTCCAGCAATTTGGCGAGCACGAAGGCGTCGATTGGCGTGTCGATCCAAGGATCGCGAATGATCGGTGCTTTGATGTTGCGCACCGGACGAAACGCCCAATGATCTGAACGAGCATTCACTCCCACTGCATCGCTGCCCGGCAAATCGGGCCAAGCGGCACCTTGATCGATCCACGCACGCAACAGTTCGATTTGTTCCGGGCTTAGCGGCGGCGCTTTGCCGGGCGGCGGCATCGCGACGCCATCCTCGCTCTTCCCGCTAATGTATTGAATCAGTCGGCTGCCCGCGGCGTTGCCTTTGATGATGGCCGGCCCTTGATCGCCGCCTCGCAGGGCGCGATCGCGCATGTCGAGCCGCAAGCCAGATTCTGCTTTCGAGGGACCATGGCAAGCGAAGCAATGTCGCACGAAGATCGGTTTGATTTCACGATGAAAATCGATCGGTTTCGGCTCCGCTTTGCGATCGATCTTCGTCGACTCCCGCACACCAATCTTCGTCGCTACGCGGATTGAGGGTGCCGGCCCAACGGAATCAGCGCCTTTCACCAACAGCGCGAGCCAGGCGAAGAATGAAACAACTGCCACGCCGCCGATCATCGCCAATCGCGCCGCCAAAAAAAGCCAGCCCCAGCGAGCAAGCTGATCGTCTCCCTGCACTTCGAAGTAAGTGTCCCAGCGCTCGGTCATGCAAAAATGGATCGTCCCTGATCACGGCCGTGGCGCACACAGCCAGTAACACGCGTGCTAGCATCCGTGCTGCACGAAGCGTGCGATCATAGCAAAGAACTCCCAGCCACGCGCTGCGACTTTTGCCGAATTCCAGCCGCGTGATAGCACCGCAAATTCCAGCAATAATTATGAAGAATCAGAGTGCGCTTGAACCTTCCATCGCTCCCGGCGGCGGACGATCGCGCTCTTCGCGACGACGCAAATACAGCTTGATGGGCACCTCGCGAAACGGCAGCCGTTCGCGAAACACACCCAGCAAGTAGCGGCGGTACGTTTGCGGAATCGCCGATGGATTCGAGCAAAATAGCACAATGGTCGGCGGCTCCACACCCACTTGCGTTGCAAAATAAATCTTTGGCGGGCGGTTTTGAAAAACCGGCGGCGGATTTGCTTCCATCGCCGCACGCAACAGCTTGTTCAAATCCGAAGTCGCCACGCGTTGCCGCGCTTGCTTGAACAGATTCTGTGCGTGATTCAACAGCGCCTTGACATTCTTACCGGTCTGGCCCGTGATGAAGGCGATTGGCATGTGCGTCATCGCCCGAAATGTGTCGTGCAAATAGTGCACCCATTTTTCAGTCGGCATGCTGTCGTGCTGCAAATCCCATTTATTCACGACAAAAATGCACGGCCTGTATTGTTGAGCAATGTAATCGCAAAGTTGCTTATCGACTTTGCTGATGCGCTGCGTGGGATCGAAAAACAACAGCACCACGTCGGCCCGGCGAATGCTCCGCTGCGCCCGATGCAGACTATAGAATTCCAAATCACTGGAGATGCTGCGGCCACGCTTGAGGCCCGGCGTGTCGATCGCCACGAACTTTTTTCCGTCCAGTTCGAACCGCACATCTACACTATCGCGCGTCGTGCCTGGCACTTCGCTCACAATCATTCGCTCCGCCTGGGCCAGTGTGTTCACAAACGTGCTTTTGCCCACGTTGCGGCGGCCGACGATCGCCACTTTCATGTCGGCGTCGGCGGGCGGCTCGGTATCTTCAGCCAGCGCCGGCGGCAAGCGCTCTAGAATCAGGTCGAGCAGCTCCTGCTTATTGCGATTTTGCGTCGTGCTCGTGCATAACAGCTTACCGCGGCCCAACTTGTAGAAATCATCCGCGCCAGGATCAATCGTCGGATCGTCCGCTTTATTCGCCACGCAAATGACCGGCGCATCGGTGTAGCGCAGCCGCTTGGATACTTCCTGATCCATCGGCATTAAACCCTCGCGGGCATCGACCACGAGCAAAATGACCGAGGCTTGCTCGATCGCCGCGTTGATTTGATCTTCAATCTGCGCGGTCAACTTGTCCGGGTCGTCAAACCCGAGCCCGCCGGTATCGACGAGCTCGAAATACCGGCCTTTTTCGCCGATCAGGTACGTCATTCGATCGCGCGTCACACCGGCCGTCTTGTCGACAATCGCCAAACGGCGGCGGGCAAGCCAATTGAACAGGCTCGACTTCCCGACGTTCGGACGACCCACGATGACAACTTGCGGAAGACCCATGTTACTAGCGTAACACGCGGTATCGCGGCGTTCCTAGGGGCGAGAATTCTCTCGTCGACGCAAATTGTTGAGCGCGTACCATCTTGCGCGAACTTGACGCACCGACTTGCTGTCGGTGGAATGAAACGATATGTCCGAGCATAAAGTCATCGTCCGTTGGCAACGCAGCGGCCCGAATTTTCTCAAAGGCCAGTATTCGCGCGAGCACACGTGGACCTTCGACGGCGGTATCACGGTAGCCGCTTCGCCAGCGCCTAGCGTCGTGCCGGCGCCGTGGTCCAACCCAGCGAACGTCGATCCCGAAGAAGCATTCGTTGCCGCGATCTCCAGTTGCCACATGCTGACGTTCTTGTGGCTGGCCTCGAAGCAAGGTTTCCAAATCGAGAGCTACACCGACGAAACCGTTGGCGCAATGACTAAAAATGACCGCGGCGTTCCCTGGGTTAGCACCGTCGTGCTGCATCCCAAAATCCGGTACAGCGGCGAGAATCGCCCCACCGCCGCTGAAGAAGAGCATCTGCACCACGCCGCCCACGAGCAATGCTACATTGCCAATTCCGTGAAGACGGAAGTTATCGTGAAGCTTTGACGCATACGAAGAGCTGGACCTAATCCCTGCCGGCGGTCCAGTGGATTGCTTGCGCGAGTAATCTCTGAAAATTCGGGTCGCTGTAGGCGCCGTGGCCAAGGATTGTAGTGAATACGCGCGATTTCTTTTCCGCGCGGGTCCAGGCGGCAGGTTTGCCTTCCGCCACGAGCAGCGGCGCAATGTCTTTGGTGGTGCGAACGCCGCGATAAATTTCGTCGTGCATCTTAAAGTCGTGCAGGCCTGCGGCAATCGGGTGATCTTTGGCGACCACGCTCAGATCGATATCGACGTTGCCTTCGTATGTTGAAGCTGGTGTAACGCCAGCTTCAGTTCGTTCGTTATCGAGCAAGTACTTGCCGCCAGCCACGCGCTCGTACTCCGGCCAGTTTTGATACGAAAGAAGTGCGTGGTGCAGCACGATCAGGCCCACGCCGTGATCCAGCAGCAAATGAAATTTCGCCTGCTGAGCTTCGGAGAGCTCGCGCTGGAAATCGTACAGGAGTACAACATCGAAGTTGAGTAGATCGTCACGATCCCAGGCTTCCGCCGATTTGTTTTCGACCGCGCTTGTGTAAGTGATTTCCGGATTGTCCTGAAAGAGCTTGAAGAACGATTCTGGCTGAAAACCGTGCCCGCCAGTCATAACGAGGAGCTTGATTTTCTCTGCTGGCTTGTCGGCGGCCTGGAGTATATGCGCCGCCGACGCGGCGACCAGGCAAATGAGCAGCATGGCAGTGCGACTGAAAACAGGCGGCAATTTCATATATGGACCTTGAGAATATGGCGACTCCAATATTCAGCCACGGGTGGCAAGTCTAGCTCTGGCCGCAATGAAATGCCACGCGCGGCGCACAATTCTCCCAGCCATATATTGCAACCGCTGCAGCCGCTCGTCCACAATCAGCGTTCGAACAAAAGTTGTCTCAGGTCGATTTCGCATCGCAAGGGCTCAGAGTCATGCTCGCCGCACGACGCACCTTACCGACAATCGTCTTGGTGTTATTTACGTTGCTTGCCCGCGCGGAGGAGCCGAAATTCAAAGCCCTCGCATTTTACAATACCAACGTCGAGCGGGCGCACATGAACTTCGCCAAAGACGCGTTGGCGTTCTATACGAAGTTGGCAGCGGAGAAGCAGCGGTGTATTTTCCAGCCCGACGCAAAATCAGTTCTTTGAAGATGCTCTGATGTGGCTGGGCACAGGAGCGAAATAGAGGTCGTCTGCGTGACGTTGTAAATCATCCGGAACCTGCGTACATCGCGGCGGGTGGAAATCAGGCTTTTTCTGCTTGTGACAGGCAAATGACCCCGATTTCGACCGTTTCCAACATTTTCACATAGATAGTTGTCAAAAATCGCCGACCTGCTACAATTCCAATGCACGACGATGTTTATGGCGAGAACAATCATGAATCAAACGGCCGAACGCGGCGATGACGCGATGCTGGATTTGCTCCGGCAGAGGCCGATGGCGATTCATCAGCTCACGGCCGCCATGCGAGTGACGGCCACCGCGGTCCGCCAGCGGCTGAGTCGCTTGATCGAGCAGGGTTTGGTCCAGCGCGAGACCGTGCGAGCTGTTCGCGGGCGCCCAAGCCATCGCTATTTAGTGACCGAAAAAGCCCGGCGTCAGGTCGGCTCGAACTTTGCAGATTTAACGATAGCGCTTTGGCGCGAATTGCGGACGATTGCCGATCCGGCGGTGCGGCGCGGACTGTTGGAACGGCTCGCCAAAAGCATGGCAGCATCGTGCGGCGGAACACTGGCGGGCGAGACGCTGGCCGAGCGAATGGAAGGCATATCCAAGCTGATGAGCGACCGGAGCGTGCCATTTAGCGTCGAATACAAACAGACATCCAATTGCAACGGTTTGCTCCCGGTATTGACGGCCCATGCTTGCCCATATCCCGAACTGGCAGAAAACGACCGCGGCATTTGCACGGTCGAGAAGATGATGTTTTCCGAGTTAGTGGGACAAGGCGTCCGCCTGAGCGATTGCCGCCTGGATGGCGCCAACTGCTGCCGGTTTGAATCGAACTAGATGCAGGGTATAGTGGCAGGTTTTAATTCCTGCGATTTGATGCAAGGAAAGACGTGATGACCCAACCATGGATTGAAGGTCGGTTTGAAGAAAACGTCATGACTACGACGGTGGAGCAAGCCATAAATTGGGCTCGGCAATCGAGCATTTGGCCGCTCACCTTTGGATTGGCCTGCTGCGCCATCGAGATGATGGCCACGGGCGCGAGCCGATTCGATATGGATCGCTTCGGCGCCGGGGCTTTCCGCGCCACACCGCGGCAGGCCGATTTAATGATCGTCGCGGGCACCGTGACCTACAAAATGGCGAGCCGCGTGCGTCGGCTTTACAACATGATGCCCGACCCGAAGTTCGTGATCGCCATGGGCGCCTGCACCACCGGCGGTGGACCGTACTTCAAGTGGGGCTATCACGTCGTGAAGGGCGTCGATTTGGTCGTGCCGGTCGACGTTTACGTGCCGGGCTGCCCGCCGCGGCCGGAAGCGCTGCTCGAGGGTTTGATGCGTATTCAAGACAAGATCAAGGGACACAAACTGACGCGCAAACATTCACCGGAACTCAGCTTCGCTCAACTTGGCGAGAAGAACGACGACGAACTTCCCGTGCCGCACCACAGCGGCTACGTCGAAGCGCCGGCGGATTTGGAACCGCTTTACGATCACCAGAAAATCACAGGCTAAACGAACTCGATATGGTTGCCGCAACGAAAAACTCACAAATGCCAGAAGCTCTTCGCATTACCGATCTGCACGTTTCTGTCGGCGATAAGCCGATTCTCAAAGGCGTGAACTTGGAAATTCGCCGCGGCGAAGTCCATGCTCTGATGGGCCCCAACGGTTCGGGGAAAAGCACGCTGGGTTACGCCATCATGGGTCATCCGGGCTATGAAGTAACGAAAGGCAAGATCGAACTGATCGATGCCAGCGGCGCTTCGCACGATGTGTTGGAAATGGAGCCAACCGACCGAGCACGTCACGGCATTTTCTTGGCGTTCCAGCGCCCGATGGCAATTCCCGGCGTCAAAATGGCTGACTTTTTGCGTCATGCTGCGACGAATGTTCGACGGCCAGATCGCAAAGAGGGTGAAGAATTGATTCCGATGCGCGAGTTTCGTAACGAACTGCGCTCGAAGATGCAGCAGTTGAAAATCGACCCCGAATTTGCTCGTCGTTACGTGAATGAAGGTTTTTCCGGCGGCGAAATGAAGCGGGCGGAAATCTTGCAGCTCGCAATGCTGCAGCCGAAGTTCGCGATTCTCGACGAAACCGATAGCGGCCTTGATGCCGATGCAGTCCGCCTGGCGAGCCAAAGCATTGCGGAGATCGGCGGTGCGAACATGGGCATCCTTATCATCACACACCATGAACAACTTTTGGAACACAACATTCCAATGAAGACGCACGTCATGCTCGGTGGCCGGATCGTCGAAACCGGTGGTGCGGAACTTGCAGCGGAACTGCACAAGCGTGGCTATGAACGTATCCGGCAGGCATATCCTGATGCCGCGGCGGAAGAAAAAGCGATGACCGAAAAACGCATTGCCGCCGGCGTCACCTAATCTAACGCAACAGAAAGACGTCTCCCGCAAAGGAGAACTAAATATGGCTACTGACCTGCTCGACCAATCGGTTCCTGCCGAAATCAACAAGTACGATTTCCGCACCGAGTCGAAGGCTTTCTTCAAGGCTCGCAAGGGCATCGATGCGGAAATCGTGCGCCAAATTTCCGACATGAAGGGCGAACCCGATTGGATGCGGGATTTCCGCCTGCATTCGCTCGAGATTTTTAACTCCAAGCCGATGCCGCGCTGGGGTGGTAGCATCGATCTCGATTTTCAGGACATTTTTTACTATCTGAAGCCGACCGATCACCAGGGCCGTTCTTGGGACGACGTGCCGGAGGAAATCAAAAAGACATTCGATCGGCTGGGCATTCCTGAGGCTGAGAAAAAATATCTCGCCGGTGTCAAAGCGCAGTTCGAAAGCGAAGTCATTTATGGTTCGCTGAAGGAAGATCTCGCCAAGCAGGGCGTCATCTTCACAGACACCGACACGGCGGTCCGTGAGTATCCGGACTTGGTGCGCGAATACTTCGCCACCATCATCCCACCGGCCGACAACAAATTCGCCGCGCTCAATTCCGCCGTCTGGTCGGGCGGGTCGTTCATCTATGTGCCCAAGGGTGTGAATATTGAATTTCCACTGCAGGCATACTTCCGCATCAACGCGGAAAGCATGGGCCAGTTCGAACGCACGTTGATCATCGTCGACGAAGGCGCTCATGTGCATTACGTCGAAGGGTGTACCGCGCCAATGTACACAACGGAAAGTCTGCATTCGGCGGTCGTGGAAATCGTCGTGAAGAAGCACGCACGGTGTCGTTACACGACGATTCAGAACTGGGCCAACAATATTTACAACCTGGTCACCAAGCGTGCCTTAGCATATGAGGGCGCGCTGATGGAATGGATCGACGGCAACCTTGGCAGCCGCTTGACGATGAAGTATCCGTCTGTGTACATGATGGAACCGGGCATCGCGGCGAGATTCTGTCGATCGCCTTCGCTTCCCATGGGCAACATCAAGATGCTGGGGCCAAGCTGGTGCACTGTGCTCCAGATACTTCTGGCCGCATTATCAGCAAAAGCATTTCGAAAAATGGCGGCCGCGCCAGCTACCGTGGGTTGGTGAAAGTAGAACGCGGCGCCAAGCGATCGAAATCGAACGTAGTTTGCGACGCTTTGATTCTCGACTCCAACAGCCGCAGCGACACGTATCCGTACATCGAAGTCGATGAGCAGAACGTGCAGCTAGGTCACGAAGCCAGCGTTTCGCGGATCAGCGAAGAGCAACTGTTTTACTTGCAAAGCCGCGGACTTTCGGAAGCCGAGGCCAGCACGATGATCGTCAGCGGGTTCATTGAGCCACTCGTGAAAGAACTGCCGAT
This sequence comes from Pirellulales bacterium, assembly GCA_963773875.1. Classification (GTDB taxonomy): domain Bacteria; phylum Planctomycetota; class Planctomycetia; order Pirellulales; family JADZDJ01; genus CAVTYH01. The sequence continues at coordinate 97,056 of CAVZCV010000016.1, read as the reverse complement.
GGAATACGCGGTGGAAATGAACCGGCTCATCGAGCTGCAAATGGAAGGTTCGGTCGGCTAACCACTTATCGTCAACGTAATCAAGCCCAGGGATTGCGGGCGCCATTGCCGCAATGGACCCTGGGCTTTTTTAAATCGACACAGCACTATGCAAAGCATGCTCAAACAAACCGGTTTCACTCCAGAAACCTTCGACGCATTTCTATCCAGCTGCAATGAGCCCGATTGGCTCGTTGCGGGCCGCCGCGCCGCATTTCAAGCGTTTCAAGATTTGCCGCTCCCGAGCCGAGCCGATGAAGAGTGGATGCGGACCGACATCCGGCTGTTTCGTTTGGATAAATTCAGCCTGCCGGTTGAGGGTGAGAAACATATCGCGCAAGCGGACCTACCCCCGGCGCTGCTCGCTCACAACGTTCAGCTCGGCGGACGCAGTGCTACCCTCGACAGCCGCGCCGTTTCCGCCGGTCAACCGGAGTTGAATCCGAAGTGGCAGAAACAAGGCGTACTGTTTGGCAGTCTGGATGAACTCGTTCGCACTCATGGCGACCTCATTCGCAAGCATCTGTTCCGCGCCGTCAACTTGCACGCCGACAAGTTTGCCGCGCTGCACGCCGCCTGTTGGTCCGGCGGAACGCTGCTGTATGTGCCTGGGGGCGTGGTGATCGACGAACCATTGCACACATTGACTGCGCTGTCTGCAGGCGCGGTCGATTTAAGCCACATCCTTGTGATCCTCGAAGAAGGGGCCGAAGCAACGCTGCTCACGGAAACCGCCGGCGGGGCGATGGCTGACGAATCAGCTTCCGGATTACACGTTGGCGCCATCGAGCTCGTTGTCGGCCCGTGTGCCAAACTGCGGTATGTCAATCTACAGAATTGGGGCACTGGCGTCTGGCATTTCGCGCATCAGAAGGCACTGGTGGGGAGCAAGGGCCAACTGCAATGGACCATAGGTGCGCTCGGCAGCCGACTGGCGAAAGTCAATCAGCATGTGGCACTTACCGGCGAAGATGCCAATGCGCAGGTGAATGGCGTCATGTTCACCGAGGGCAAGCAGCACCTTTCCTATCACACGCTGCAGCATCATCAGGCGCCGGCATGCAAAAGCGATTTGCTCTACAAGGGCGGGCTGCAAGATCAATCGCGGCTCGTGTGGCGCGGCATGATCAAAGTCGATCACGGCGCAAAAGACCGACGGCTACCAGCGCAACGACAATCTGATGCTGTCCGATCACGCGCGGGCCGATTCCATTCCCGGCCTCGAAATTCAAGCCGACGATGTCCGCTGCACGCACGGCTCCACGACGGGCCGCGTGGATGACGAAATGATTTTCTACGCCCAGTGCCGTGGTCTGACGCGAAAAGAAGCGACGCGAATGGTTGTCGCTGGATTCTTCCAGCAAGTGTTCGACCGGATCACCATCGAGAGCGTTCGCGAAGCTCTTGGCGACGCCATCGGCCGTCGCATCCGCGAGTACGATTAGCGGTATCACGGCGGGGCTCGGGGGGGGACTCAAGTCGTCCGAGCGCTCTGGTCGGAAGCTCTGAGCGGGCAGCATTACGCTTCAACCGGTCCTACGACTCCGCCCGTAAACTCTTTGTCGTCCGCGGAATGTCCGGCCAGAACCTCGGCCTTATATCCCCCGCGCGAACGGAAGTAAATCAGTAAACCTGCATAGCAGACGAACATAATCGCGGGAAACACTGCCACTGTTGCCAATGCATTTTTCTTCGCAGCAGCTTTCACGGCGTCGATTTCTTCCTGTTCCGATTTCGGAAGCGATTCGAGCTTCTTCGGATCAAGTGGTTTATATGCGCCGAACACACTCGTTTGCTCCGCCCCAACAACTTGCGAATAAACGGCCGGGTTGTTTCTTTCCAGATCCCGGTCGACTTGGCGGTCTTGAATATTGCCCAGAAGCGCAGCCCCGACAACACCCACCCCAAGCATTCCAACACCACCGGTGGTGTTGAGCGTTACAGCGCCGCCTTTCGGAAACTGCTCCGAGACGACTCCCAACATCGTCGGCCAGAAAAATGTCTTTCCAAACCCATAAACGGTAGCGGCCGCAAACACCCACCAACCTTCGGCACGTGACAGCGCAATCAAACCACCAGCAGCAATGAGCGAGCAGACCGTTAGCAAACCAAGTGGCGAAAGGGTGTGCACGATTGGGCCAGCTGAGGAGCGCAGAATCAGCATGATCAGCGCCGTATAAACTAGAATCCATCCAGAATTCCAACCGGTCTTTGCCATGACGGGAGTCATTAAATCCGAGATCCAGCTGTCAGTTCCCAATTCCGTCGTGGCGAGTGGGATCATGATCAAAAGCAAGAAAATAAACATCGGCCGGCCGAGCGATTGCGTATACGCCCCAAATCCCAGCACAAGCACCGCGCCGACTGCGATCTGCGTAGTTGTGCTCCATCCGAAGTCACGGCCGACTTCGGCGACCATTAAGGCCGCAACTATGACTGCTCCGAGCACTCCCGCTTCCTGGAGCATGGCCTTATATGAAACTCCGGCTGTCACGCGTTCGCTCACGGGAAAATTGCACGTGGCCAACATGACTCCATAAATTAGCGTCGGCAATAGAATGAGTGCGACTTTCCATTCCCAACCGATCGGATGCGCAAACATTTGGCCAATGATGCCTTGGCTCCCCATTGCGATTGTCAGCAATCCACCGAGCACAAATCCACAAGGCCAACCCGCGTGCAAGATATTGAGCCATTTAGTTTTCTCTCGCGAAAACATTGTGGCAACGACAGGATTAATTACCGCTTCGACAGTGCCATTGGCCAAGGCCACAATGAAATTTCCCGCGTACAACATCCAGTATCCTGCACGCTGACCAGTGAGAACTTCTTCCGCACTGGACCCTGATTTCGCGAGCACCAATGGAGCGCACATTGTGATGATGGCCGAAGCCACATGGCAGACAAATGCGAAAATCATTGCCCGACCATAGCCGATCCGGTCGACGACAAGGCTGAAAAGCACAATGCTAATTGCGAAGGGCCAAAGACCGACTCCGAAAATTTCGCCCTTTTGCGTTTCGCTTAAGCCAAATTGAGTGGCCAGTTCATCCATAATCAACGCACGAATGATAAACCCAAATGCGGTCGCAATGAGTGCAATCCAGCAGCCCCAGAACAAGCGACGATCGTTGGTCCCATTCATGCGCAGTGGGCCTTTCGAGCGGGTGATGTGCCGTGTGGGAGAGTGCAATAACGGTGTTATCGCGGTTGCCTATGGCTTTTGATTATAGCGAGCGACTCGGCCGCGTACATCGATCTTATTTGTTATCCCCGGCCCGCCGGACGATGCGTGATTTGATGTCGGGGGCCGCGGTGATTACGGCGTCGGCAAATCATCCCACGGAGGGCGCCATCGTTGCAGCAGCGGGAACAAATGATGGGCCGTTTCAAGTGCAGTTTGAGTCGACGATTCAATGCGTCCGGTCGCTAATGCCTCGTGAGCGCTACTATGTCCCAGCGCCATGCGCGTAAATTCGGATCGGCTCAAAGTCAGATAACTTCGGCCCAATTTGTCTGGTCGAACCCGGAATCCACGGCGGGTGTAAATCAACCGGCAGCGAACTTCGTCGATCGACAAACCAAGTTCCGTTTCACGCGGCAGGCGGGCAGTCCTGGCCCGTGCCTCGAACTCCGGCGCCAGCGCTGCGAGAAACTTAATCGGATTAATAATGCGCACCATGAACACGTCGCCTTCGTCGGCTTCTTGGTGATGTATGGTTCCGCCTGATGCGCATACGAGCCGGTGCAGCGGATGGCCGGGCGGCGCATACAATGTAAGATTTTGCCGATCGTGCTCGATTGCATCGCCGCACGCCCGGGCAAGCAGTTGGTAGCCGGCCGTGGGGTGGCCCGGCGCCGTCATCAGCTCAATCGCTCGGCCCTGGCTAAGCACAGAATAGCCGACAATCGGTGCAATGGTTTCTTCCAACTCAAATTTGTCTGGTCCATCAAGCGCCACGAGCAGCGAATCGTACGCTTTGCGCCCACAAGCCAGCGCCAATACGCTTCAGTTCGCTCCAGTGGCCCGTGTGCGTACTGAGTATTTTGTTGGTAGATGCGCATAAGCGCGGGCATTTCCACGTGCCGCCAAAGACGAATGCTAAGTGGTTTCGCAAGCCGACCGGAATGTTCGCCCTGCAGCCTCGCCAATACTTCACGTGCTTTGGCTTGCGAATAGCAGTGACGCCCGCAAAGCGACCAGCCAGCCTTTTGAAAGAATCGCGGAACGGCAGTGCGTACTACGCCCACGAGCGTGCCGTCTTCCGCCATTCGTTTTTCGGCTTCGTGCACCAGCCGTAATCCAAATCCTTCGCCGCGAAATTCTGGCAGTGTGCCGAGCCAATGCACGCCCGACACCGGAACGGCAACTTGGCCAAACCGCATCGTTCGGCGGATCAAATGCAAATGTGAAAGCACACGGTAACCGCGCTTTACGAGCAACCGATCGTGGGGTTCGTAAAACGGATCTTCGGTTTGCGCGTAGAATTCGTCGCGCGAAGGGCCTTGAAATACGGCCAGCAGCATATGATAGATCGAGGCATGATCGCCGCTCCGCCCAGTGGCCAAGTGCAATTGGCCGGTAGGACCGGGATCGGAAAAATCGCTGGGTTCAATGGGTCGCGTCAGCGAATCGGCGAGTTTCGGCCGCAGCGGCGGCGCGGAAACGGCGGAAGCGAGAGATTCTGCCGATCTCGCAGTGTCTGAACAGACTAAGTCAGTGAGTCGGCGGCGCGATTTCTGCGACCCTCCCGGCTTTCGACGGAAGTTTTTGGGCTTCTTACTGCTGGTAGCCTGTTTCGATCGATTCGCGGGTCCCGCGCGTGATTGAACCCGAGGCGTCGAATTCTGTTTCGGTGCGGCGATCCGGCGGCTCGAGCGTGCCGCTGTGCGACTTCCTTGGCTGACGACCGGCGCTCCCGCTCGGCTCATCGCGAATCCCTTCGAAGGGCGAATCGTTCCGTCCGTGGCGATAGCTTAACCAGCCGGCGCAGACTTTTCCAGGACGGGGAGCAAAAAATTTGTCAAGGCCTGTTCCGGAAACAGCACGAAGCCATATTGCCGGGAGCCGAGAATCGCCTTGGCGTGCTCGTGCGATTTGAATCTGGTGGCCTCCGTCGACCATCGCTCGCGCAGCGGCACCATCGCCGGCTGTAGCGCTTCGTTCGCCCGGCGAATGGCCTGGCAACGTTGCCGGGCGTTCTCGGGGGTCTGTTCCGTGCCAATCCAGCGGCGTTTTTCAGCGATCCAATTGGCAATCGATTTCCCGTCGGCCGTCGTTTCGGGGTCGGCTGCGTCCAGAAACCGCTCCGGATGGAATTCCAACTCGCGGAGGCAGCGGCGAACTGTGCTTTGATCCTTTCCGGCAGGGGCAGGCGAATCGATCGGCAGTAAGAGGGTACCGGACACAACCACGTAGCCAGGCGGATCGATGCCGAAGAACCGCGAAATGATCCGATCCGTCAGCACATCGTACTTTGCACCGCCAATGCCATGCACAAAAAGATCGCCCAGCAGCAATCGCGCCGCCAGCGTGGTTATTAGCGCTCTCGTGCGGATGCGAATGCCTGCGGCTGCCAGATCTGCCAATTGCTGCACTGCCGTGGCCGCGTCCGATTCCGCCGTAATCGAAAGCCGAACATCGATCTTGCCGCGGTCGGAAAGTTGCAGCTCATCGTTTCGCTGCCGAACAAACAAACGTCGGCGACGGGGATCGTCGATCGTCCATATCCAAAGCGGTGCTTCCAACCAGTCGCCTTCGGTGGCTAACTCAGGAACGGGATGCGCCGAAGACCGCACTTTGTGCTCGCGGCGATAATCCAAAAGCGCTGTATTGTAAATTTCCCACAACCGCGGCAAATGACATAGCAAGTGCGCGATGAACCAGCGAAATGCCGGCAGATCGCAAACCGTGCTTTGCGGAAGCTCTAGCGTTTGCACGCCCCACTCGCCTTCCATTTGATGCCGGGCTTGTGCGAGCGATGCACCAATATTGCCGGTCTCCCGCGACCGCGCAACCGCGAGCGGCCAGTATTTTTGTACGAGTGAATTCGGCACGAGCGATCTCAAATGTGACGCCGCTCGATCTCCGAATGGTTCGAATATGCCGCGATCCAATATCGTGCGCTGTTCGAACGGCGAGTTTGCGACCGCTCGATCAAACGGCACCGAATCAATATGCAGGTTCTCGACCGTTCCGCCCGGCACACGAAGCGCAGCGCTCTTCATTGCGTCGCTATCGATCTGCAGATTTACTGCCACCGCGTTGTGATCGCGTGCGAGCCGCGCGAGCACAAAGTTCTTGTACCACACACCGGGATGAAACATTTCCGGCTGATGACCGGCGAGAAAAACTGCCTTTGGTTCGCTCGGCACTTTCACATCGCGATAAACCCGCGTGTACTGCTGAGCGGCCGCGAGCAGTTGCTTACGAGCTTCGCCGGAAAGCTGACAAATGGTACGGCCTTGAATTTCGCAATCGGCTCCACAAATTGACCGGCGATTTGCCGCCAACATCACGTTGGCCAAATCGAGCGGTGGCTCAATCAAATGCGAATGGTCTTCTCGCGGCGCGTTCAAGTGGCCGAGTTTCGCCGACCAATCGTTCCACCGAAATTCATCCGCCGCGCTGTGCAGTCGGTCGTTACATTCCACTTCGTCATTCGGTTTGCTCAGCGGCGGCGAGGGCATCGCGGGAGCGGATCGACATTTTTGTTTCATCACGCTCACACTCTTTGCCACCGCGAACAATCCAACGCGAATAGAGAATTCAAAACTGTACGTTAACCTTGACAACTTGCCAAGCGCTCGCGAAACCGATCCGGCACAGGCTCCCGCAATTCAGCCACACTGCGATCGGTAATCTCGCGGTAGTACTTCAGCCGCGTGTCTGCATTATCGAGCGAACCGCCGAAAGCCCGCGCTTCATCCAAATAAATGAGCGGAACCGGAAATTCCACGATACGGAAATTCTGATGCGCCGCTTGCACCCAAAGTTGCAGCGGCATCGCATAACCTGGCTCGGTGATATTCAGCTTCGAAAGCGAGGGCACCCAGTAGGCTTTGAAACCGCAGAACGCGTCGGTCAACTTCAAGCCCAGCCGGCAATTCAGCTCCGCCGTAATCTGTTCGTTAATTTTTCGTCGTGCCTCGGGCGGCTGGCTGTCGCCTTCAAACTGCTTGAGATATCGACTGCCCGAAACCATATCGACATCGTGGCACGCCGCCACGAATTCCGGAATCAAGCGCGGCTGATGTTGGCCATCGCAATCGATCGTCACGAGCACGTCGTAATCGTCACGCAGCGCAAAATCAAATGCACTCCGCAAGCCGGCGCCATAACCGAGGTTCTTCGGATGACGAATTACATGCACATCGCGCCGTGCGGCCAGCATTTCCGACGTGCCATCGGTCGAGCCATCGTCGACCACCAGCACCTCGCGGCTGTAGCGCAGCACCTCTTCCAGCACGGACGTCACATGTGCGGCTTCGTTGTAAACCGGGAGGGCTGTGAGAAATCGGGTAGGCATAAATTTCAAGACTCGATGTTCAAGGGACGCAATTGGCGGGCGGAAGTCGAAAGAACCCAATAGTTGCAAACCTTGTGCCGGACGCTTTGATTCAGATTGCTGCCAGCCATACCCGGCGCGACGGCCCTTGCGATGCAGCCCCGACGTGGCGATTTCGTTCTGCCGGGACTCCATTCTAGGCACCCCAGACCATGAGTCAAATCGCGCATTAGAAGCCCGCAATTCGATAAAGTCAGTTCAGCTGCGTGCGTCCTTGCGATCGAAACATTTTGGCTTTCTGTCAACGCGAGATTGCCCATTGTCGCGATCGTTCATTACCCCACCGACAAAACCTTTTGGTACAGGACCTTTTTTGCGCGTTCAAATCGGACCCGAGAATTGAAACGTCGTCTCAACTCCGCGAGCGAAACCCGTCCTAGCAGCCAAGTTAGTGAAGTGCACATTAGTATATCAGGTTGCGGCCCCTCTTTTCAAGAAGAAAATGAGCCACCACAGCAAATACTGACTCTACGCGCAAGCGAAAGAGATCAATCCTTTCGCGCAAATCCGTCGGAACCCAAACGAGGAAACATTGGTCTATTTGGAAAATGAATTTGCAAATCACAGGCACGCGCCAGCCTCGTAGTGCCTGCCAGCCTACCTGGGCGAAACTCGCGCTTTGCCCGCGATCCTCACTTGGGCGTAGGGGCATTTCACTAGGGCAAAATGCTGTCACTGATGGCTGGCAAACTCGCAGCCTTCCTAAATCTCCCCGCCGCCGGCAGGATCGATATAGCCGGAAGAATCGTTAAATTTTGACCACTCCGCCTGTCGAGTGACCTTCTAAGCACCATTGGAGTGCGCTTGCAGGAGCAGTCTGGGAACCAGCCGTGATTAGTTCAGGGCTGACTAGCAGATTGCCAGGCAAGGTTCGAAGGTTCAATCGGGGGGATTGCTGAGTCATGAAGCATTGCATCACGCTTCGATACGCGTGCGCGGCTGCCGTCGTGCTGTTAGTGGGCCTCTCCAATGTTCACCGAGTGAATGCCCAATCCATTTGGGATGGCGGCAGTGTCGTCGATAGCAACTGGAGCACTCCTGCCAACTGGGCTGGCGATGTCGCGCCGCCCAACAATGGCAGTGACGTTATCCAATTCGCCGGCAGCACGCGACTCACCCCCAATACCGATGTCGCCTGGCAGCTCACCTCGCTCACTTACAATGCCGGCGCGGGCGCATTTGTGAACGGTGGTATGCAGTTGACCATCGGGTCGGGCGGAATCACGAACAACGCAGTGAATATTGAAACCATCAATAACGACATTGTGCTCAGCAATACACAGGCTTGGACTGCGGCGACCGGCAATCTCATGTTCGGCGGAGCTGTAAATCTTGCCGTCAATACGCTGACTGTCACTGGAGCCTCCAACACCACGATGAACGGCGTGCTGAGTGGCACCGGCAACCTGACCAAAAGCGGCACGGGCACTTTGACTTTAGGGGCCGACAACACTGGCTTCGGCGGCTCGTTTACTGTGACGGCTGGCACGCTCATGGCCGCTGTCGACGGCGCACTGCCTGACGGAGTTGCCTACACTGTGAACGGCGGCACGCTCAATCTGAATAATTTTAACGTCAGCATGTCGTCGCTCAGCGGCACCACCGGCGGAACGGTCAGTCTAGGGAGTGCGGCACTAACCGTGAATCAAAACGGCAACACCACATATTCTGGAATCATTACCGGCACTGGAAGTCTGACCAAAGATGGCACCGGGCGACTAATTTTGGGCGGCGCCAACTCATATTCCGGCGGAACTACGGTTACCGCTGGCGTGCTTGAGGGCACGACGACCAGCCTGCAGCACGACATACTCGACAACGCGACGGTCGATTTTAACCAATCGTTTACGGGCACCTACAGCGGCAGCATCACTGGAACAGGGAACGTCATCAAAGATGGGACTGGTACTGTCATCCTGACTGGAATGAATAATTACAGCGGCGGCACGACAGTCAATGACGGCACGCTACAAGGTGACACGACGAGCTTGAAAGGTGATATCAATACCACCAGCAGTACGGCTAATGTGACGTTCAATCAGACCGCCGATGGCGCATACAACAACGTCATCAGCGGATCAGGCAGCGTCACCAAAACCGGGACAAACAGCCTGACTTTCAATCAACCGCAAACCTACACCGGCGGCACAAACATCAATCAAGGTTCGTTGATCCTGGGAGCAAACGACGTGCTTGCCGACTCGGGCAACGTCACTCTTAACGGCGGCACGCTCGATATCAATACGCGAACCGATACTGTCGCGGCGGTGAATCTTAACAGTGGCACGATTACCGGCTCGACCGGCGTGCTTACCGGCACTGCGTACAACGTTCAAGCTGGCTCGGTCGACTCAACCCTGGCGGGCTCGGGCGCACTGACAAAGACCGGCGCTGGGACCGTCACGCTATCAAAATCGAACACCTACACTGGTGGAACGAATGTCAATGGCGGCACGTTGTCTTTAACTGCTTCCAATGTGCTGGCGGATAGCGGGATCGTGAATGTCAATGGCGGCATACTGGCGATGGGCGCCAACAACGACACGGTTGGCGCCGTAACGCTCACCAGCGGATCCATCACCGGCACGGGCACGCTGACGGGCAGCTCGTATGCCGTGCAAAGCGGCACCGTCAGTGCCAACCTTGGTGGCGGCAGCGCATTGACCAAAACAACCGCCGGAACCGTCACTTTGTCGGGTGGCAATAACATCGGCGTGATGACCGTGAGTGATGGCCGTCTCGATATCACCGGGACAACGAATACTACCTCGACCACGGTCAGCGGGACTGGAATTCTCGCTGGCACGGGAACTGTTGGGGGGACGGTTAATAACAACGGTACTGTCTCAGCAGGCACCATGGCCAATCCGACTGGCACTTTAACCTTCAGTGGCCATTACAACGCCGGCAGTGGCACGACCGAGGTCAACATTACTCCAGGTAGTAATTCGAATCTGATCGTCGACTCAGCCACACTTTCAGGAGGAACGGTGAATGTTGTATCTGCAGCGGGCACTTACAACGCGGGGCAGAAGTTCACCTTTTTGAATTCGAGTACGAACTTCGGTTCAAACAATCAGTTCGACAGCATCACCGACGATATTGACGGCCTCGACGCCGTTCTGGGATACACCAACAATAGCGCATTCTTCACCTTGCTTCGCAACGGCCAAACGTACGCCGCCATCGGCCAGACGCGCAATCAAAAAGCCTTGGGCCGGTACCTCGATCTCATTTCGTCCAATGCCACCGGTGATATGCAAACCGTTTTCGACAGCATTAATAACATAAGCAATGCACAAGCTCGGCTGGCGTTCAATCAGCTCGATGGCGCAGTGCACGGCACGCTGGGGCAAATTGGCGTGCAAAACACAACGCTCGTAATTCAACAGATTGGCTACCGTTTACGGTCCGCACCGTTCGCCGCCGGCAACGACGACGATGGATCGGGCCCAGAATGCGATGTTGGCCCGACAGATGTCGGCGCCAACGGAAAGCGCGGCGGCTCGGCCCCCATTTCACTCGTGAGTTGCAACGCCGATGGCTCGCCGTGCTGCGATCAATGCCCTTGTCCCGACGACGGACATCACTGCTGTTGCAACGGCTGGGTGCAAGGCTTTGGTCTGGGCGGCAGCGCAACGTCTGATGGCAACGTCGATGGGTTGACGTACGCAATGGGCGGCACGGTGGGGGGAGCAGAACGCTGGGTCGACGATGGCCACTTGTTCGGCTTCTGGGGCGGCTACATTGGCAGCACGGTGCAAACCAGTCGCAATCAAAATATCAATGGCGGCCAGTTCGGCGGTTACTTGTTCAGCGTTGATTGCAGTTCGTACAGCATTTGGCTGGGCGGCTTTGAGTTCGATGGTTACAACACCGAGCGGCAACTGGCATTTGGCGATATCAATCGCCTCGCCACAGCCAACTACGATGGCTGGCAAGCCTTCGGATATTGGGAACGCGGCGTCACGTATGGCAGCTGCAATCGTGTGCTGCAACCGTTCGTCGCCCTGCAATATCTCTACTTGCGGCAGAATGGGTTCACCGAAGCGGGCGCCAACTCGGTCGACCTAGTGACCGGCGGGCTAGATACTTGGTCGTTCCGCAGCATGCTCGGCGCTCGCTTCCAATACGCGATGTATGCTCGCAACGGGAAGCGGTTCCTGCCGGAAGTGCATGCGTTGTGGATGCACGAATATTTGAACAGCGATACGGTACTGACTGCGAGTTTCGCCGGTGGCGGCACACCCGGCGCGTTTGCCGTGAACGGACTCGATTTGGGCCGCGACTGGGCGATGCTCGGAGCCAGCACCACCTGGGAACTCGGCGGCGGCTGGAGCATGTTCGTCAACTACGATTGCCAAACCAACAGCCAGCAAACCTTCCACGTCGGCTCTGGCGGATTGGGACACATGTGGTAGGAAGAATGCAGATTGCAGAATTCGCCGCGACCGTGAGGGAGCGGTGCACGCGTCGATCGTGCAGTCGATTGCAGCTTACTGATTGCAGAATGCAGCGTGAACGATTTGCTAATTTCTAATTGCCAAGCTTCGGCGTGAATTGCGACAGCTCGTATATGCCAAGCTGTTTTTCCAAACCGGCGACTTTGTCGACCATTTTTTCGAAGCCTTCCTCGCCAAACAGTTCGTTCTCTTTCTTTTCGAAATCCTCGCCCAGCGAAGCGTATTCGTTCGCAGAAACCAGGCTGCGAAAAGCGGGAAACAAGACCGTATCTTCGCGGGCTTCGTGCGGAGCATACATGCGATTGAACTCGCGGATGGCCATGGCAACCTTTGCTCGTTCGGCTGCGTCCTTCAAACTCTTGGCGTTGGACCGCTGTAAGATGATGTCGGTCACGCGCCGGCCCGCCTGATGCTGGGCTTTGAGCGTGTTGACCAGGTCAACTAATTTGTTGGCCTTTTCGAAGCGCGGAAACAAGTAATCTTCCTCCAGCTTTTCGTGGTAGTCTTCGACGAAGTGGCGAATCATGCCCGCTGCAGCGGCCAGAATTTCCGGCGGCACATCTTCCTTTTTCTCCCAGCGATGCAGCACCTCGTCGTAAACCAGCATCACGCGCTTGAGCACGCCATGTTCGCGCATCAGATCTTCCGCTGGTGAAACATCTTCTTCCGGCAGCGGCTCGGCGGCCGACTTTGCAGCCGATTTCTGGTCGGGTTTCGCAGTCGATTTTTTTGAATCGTTTTTCGAATCGGCTTTCGGATCCGCAGCCCAAGTTGGCACGGCGCCGGCGAGCAGCAATCCACTGCCGGCAAGGGTGGAAACCCGGAAGAATTCGCGACGGCTCGTTGAGGTATGGGGCATAACTGGCTCCTAATTTCGACTCGAAATCTATAAACCTTTGTTGACCACGTACTACAGTTGTTCGGGGCACAATGTGGCTGGTATAAAAGTGCCGCGCGGGTAACTTTGTTAAAAACACACCTCGAGCATGAGACAGACCATTATGAAATTTCAAAAACGAGCCACGGTCATTCTAGCGGTACTTGGGTTAGCCGTCGCCGCTGCAACTTGTGCGCCGGCTGCCGATTGGCCCCAATGGCGCGGACCGAGCCGCGATGGCATTTCAAAAGAAACGGGCCTGCTGCGCCAATGGCCCAGCGACGGGCCGAAACTGCTTTGGCAGGTAAACGACATTGGCTCGGGCTATTCCACTCCAGCGGTCGTCAGCCAGCGAATTTATTTGCTGGGGAACGCCGGGATGGAAAATGAATCGGTTAAGGCGCTGTCGGCGAAAGACGGCAGCGAAATTTGGTCGACGAGAATTGGCAAAGTTGGCCTGCCCAATCAACAGCCGCCATATCCCGGTGCGAGATCGACACCGACCATCGACGGCGATGTGCTGTACGCCTTCGGCTCCGATGGCGATTTGGCATGCATTCAAATTGCAGACGGCAAAATTCGCTGGCAGAAGAACGTGCAAACCGAGTTCGGCGGCAAGCCGGGCATCTGGGCTTATTCGGAATCACCACTAATTGATGGAGAGATGGTCGTCATCTGCCCAGGCGGTCAAGAAGCCGCACTCGTTGCGCTGAACAAGAAGACCGGCGATGTGATTTGGAAGTGTGAACTCGCGGAAGCGGAGGCCGCAGGATATTCTTCGATCGTCATTGCCGGTTCTGGCGCAAACAAACAATACGTGCAGTTTTTGGGCAAATCGCTCGTGGGTGTCGATGCGAAGACTGGTAAGTTGCTTTGGCACGATCTGAAGAAGGGTGACAAGGACATGCCAAATATTCCCACTCCAACCGTGGCCGAGCCGTTCGTGTACAGCGTTCCCATGCGGCTCGGGGGTTGGCTGCTGAAGCTGGACGATGTCGATCGTTCCAAAGAGCCACAGGAAGTTTACTTTTCGCCGAAACTTCCCAAGGCAATTGGCGGGACGGTGAAGATTGGCAACTACCTATACGGAACCGGCGACGCCATGATGTGCGTCGACTTTGCGACCGGCGACATAAAATGGGCCGAGCGCGGAATTGGCACCGCCGCTGTTTGCTATGCCGATGGCAACTTGTACCTGCACGGCGAAGATGGCGACGTGGCGCTGGTCGAGGCTACGCCCGAGGCATATCGCGAAAAGGGCCGCTTCACGCCGCCGAATCAGCCGGAACGCGCCGGAAAAGCGTGGGCCTATCCGGTGGTTGCAGGCGGGCGGCTATACATTCGCGATCAGGGCACGCTGTGGTGCTACGACGTAGCAGCCGGCAGAGGTGCGGAGTAGTTTCACTTCCGCAATGCCTGGCGAGCCGCGCTGACCGCTGATGAGCGCGCCGGCGACTGTGCTCGCTTGGCCGGAGGTATCGGTCGCTTCCCCGGCGAAAAAAAGTGTGTTCTTAATTGGCTTGGCAAGCATGGCGCGTGCTTTGCCGCCGCCAACAGCCACATAGCTGTACGCGCCGCGAGAAAACGGATCGGAAAGCCAATCGTAAATATGCAATTTTTCGGCCAGAGCTTTGATTCGCGACGTGGGAAGTTGAAACAACTGCGCGAGCGATTCAATCGCCGTGGCACGCAATTCATCTGGAGTCCGACCTGCCAGCGCCGCCGCTTTCGGTCCGCCGGCCCAACCAGTCAGAATCGGAAGGCGTAAAGGTCGCGTTGTCCACCAGGTGGGAAATGCGGCGGATGAATGGTGGAGAAATGACGCGTCTTTTAAATCGTCGTCGCCATTCGCCGCCTTGATCGTCGCTTTCGATTCCCAGAAGGCTTCCCGAAATTTAAACACGGCCTTTACAACTGGGCCTGATTCCAACAGCGAGACTGCCTTTTTGATGGTCGGAAGCTCTGGCGTGAATTGCACGGAACCGCGATCGCCGGCCGACAGTTTGAGGATGCCGACGGGAAGAGTGACAATTGCTCGTAGCGCGGTGTACGCCTGAGGGCGGCCGGCGCGCTGGCAACCGATTGTCACTTTGCCAGGCGACCAGGCGATTTCCTCGGCGACCGTTTCCAAATCCAGCCGCACTCGCTGGCGGTCGAGCGATTGTTGCAGAAAGCGAACGATCGCCGCGTAGCCTTCGAGCAGTCGGAATTGCATTTCATCTTCAATATCTCCCAGCCCTTCTTGCTCTTCTGCCAGGCTCTTCGCGCTGATTCGATTCAGATCGGCCGCATCAAAGCCTTCGACAAAATCCGCCGCTGCCTGGCGAGCAGAAGTGAATTTCCGGCCGGAGAACTGTTTTCGGAGGAACTCGGCGAAACTCATGTCATGTTCGCCCAGCGTCCTTAGCTGCTTCATGATAGGCTCCATTTCATCTTCCGAAATGCGCCGCAGCCGCCCGCCACGCCGTTGGTGTTGCTCGAACGGCAGGTCGTACGGCGTGAGTTGCGCTTTGCGCATGAGATCGAAAGTTGCTTGTGGCCGCCCATGGATGAATTCGGCTCCCAGCTCAACTGGCATTTCGAAGTCATCATCGAGCAGGGTAGAAATCCGGCCGCCGATGCGATCGCGCGCTTCCACAATCAAAACGCTTCGGCCCGCTTCTGCCAGAACCCGCGCCGCTGAGAGGCCAGCCGCTCCTGCTCCCAAAATGATGACATCAGCATGAATCATGAGTTGTCACCGAGCTAACCGTGCCGAACCGATGGAGTCGGATTTTGCCGCAGCTGACGACTGGAACCAGCATCACTCATGCAGCGAAATCGCATACAGATACCACGCTGCATGGGGTAGCCATTGTTCTCCCCAGCGCCAGTCTTCATCTTTGCCAGTGACAGCGAACGGGAGATTGAAATCGATGTCATGCGGATTTTTATAGCCTGCGGTTATGCCATTGCAGATTCCGCCCGGCGCATTCGTGTATTCATAGGAATTGAAAAACATGTACGGCGGATTGTTGCGGCCCGCGCCATGCAGCATGCAGGCATCAAATGGATTGAGTCCCAGAATCCAGTTCAACTGATTCGTAGCGTACGTTTGCAGTTTGTCGCGAAACGCCACGTCGTCTTTGAATTGGGCTGCGGTCAGACGTGCGGCGGCAGCCAATGAAGCGAGCCTTGCATTTTCGCCTTGCCACCACGGAGCCGTCTCGGTGTCGTGCGGAAAGAAGAACGCAGTGCGACGGCTGCCGTCTTTGCTTTGCACAAGTTGGCGTGCGTATCCGAAGGGATTGGCAACTTCTCCCGTGGTGCGCAGTTCGCTTTCCATGGCTTTGCGCACGACAGAGCGAATTGCTTTGCGCCCGTTGTCATTAGCGATTTGGTGAAAATTCAATAGGGCGATAACCGGCAGGCCGGCATCGGCGGCGTGAAAGAAGGGCCGATCAGCATCGTCGGCGCGCCAATAGTTTTGATGCGACCCGCTGGAGACGAGTCGATCGGCCAAACTCGTAGCGCGGCGGCTGGCGGCGTCTTTGTACTTTTCTTCTTTCGTGGCCTTGAAAAGTTCCGTGGCAGCCAGGAGCGCGCAATAATCGTCGACGATATTTTCCTTGCCGTCGTTAGTGTATTGCAGATTGTTTTGTTCCAGGAAATCGAAAGCGTCGCGAGCAGTTTGCAAGTATTTGACGCTCGGAAAATCGCCGGACACCTCGAACGTGCTGGCGATGGCCAGCGCGGCTATCGCCATGCCGCCGCCAGCACGGTAGCCGACTTCGTACGGAAACCTTGCATCAAGCTGCTTGATTTCGCCCGGTTTGAATTTATCTTTCGTGTCGAGCGTCTTGATCGCGAAATTCTGGCCTTCCTTGCTGATACGGCGATCCTCCGGCTTCTTTTCGCCCCCGGGGCACCCAATCGAGCGATAGAACGACCCGTTGGGATTCTTTACTCGCACCAGGTAATCGGCGCCGAACAGGGCCTCATCGAGCAACCGCCGCTTATATTGGCGGAAGTTGGCATCGCCGCGCGCCTCGAGCTGCTGGTACGTCTTGAAAAGGCTCCAATCCAGCAGCGGAATCTGCTGCGGATTGAAATAGGTGGAGAACGAGAGATGCGATAGATGCTTGCCGTAATCGCCCGTGGCATCAAACCAACCGCCATGCACGTCGACCGTGCCTTCGCCGCCTTCCAACGGCAGATGGGTGTCGGCTTTGTCGAGGAGTCCCGAGCAACGCTGACCTTTGCAATACGCGACAACAGCGCCGAGCGTGTTTCTTTCGAGCAGATTGCGCTCAATGCGAAACGGATACGATTTGAACGCCTCCTTGCCGACGCGACACTCCAGCCTGTACTCGCCTTCCTGCGTGCAGGCGCCAAACTCGGCGATCCAAAAGCACCAATCTTTCCACTGATCGACCGGTCCCACTTTTACCGCGTCGCCGCTGATGGCGACCGCGCCCGATTGGGCATCGATCAGCTTAAAGGCGCCCACGTCATCTTCCGCATGACCCATCAATACCGCCTGCTTGGGTCCGCTGGCTTCATATCCAAGATGGTTCGTCAAAACTTGCGCATCGGCGGCAGTGAGCATCCTTGAGATCGCAGACAAACCCACGATCCACAGCCACGATCGACGGCGACTTCGCGACATTCCGGGAGCTCCGAGCAGTTGGTTGTTTGAGGCGGCAAGCAAACAGTTTAACCCCTGGGCGGAGCAAAGTGCAGAAAAGCGTGGCGCTGACGTTCGAGATGTTTGCAACGCGGCCACGAATTCTATATGATATATAAAGCCAAATTCGCATTTTCTCTCGCGCGGGACCCCTCTTTATGCGGTATATTCCAGCATCTTTCGAGGTTGCTGAATTGAAACGACCCGCTGCTGAATCTGGTGCTGCTGCCGAGCCGCTCGCGCGAACGGGACTTCGCGAGCAGGTGACGCATCGCATTCTCACTTACGTGTTCGAGGGCAAGTTTCATGCAGGCGAACGGCTGGTGGTGGGCCGGATTTCGAGTCTGTTTGGAGTCAGTCCCACGCCGGTGCGGGAATCGCTCGTGGAACTTGCCGGGCTGGGAATCGTCGACTTGCTGCCAAACCGCGGGGCCGTCGTACGACCTTTCGGCCCGCAGCAGCTGAAGGAAATGATCCAAGTCCGCCGCATTTTGGAAGTGGAATCGGCGCGCTGCGCGAGCGGAAATGTAACCACCGACGATTTGGAATCGCTCCGCAACGAGCTCACGGAGCTGAGAGATCTGCCGATCGATGCCGAACGCGACCGGCGCGCCCAGGCTGCCGATACGCACCTGCATACGCTTATTGCCGAGCGGTGTGGCAACCCCCGGCTGACCGACGAGGTGCACCGCTATTTGATCCTGTTCAAAGCCCTGCGAAACATTTCCCACATTCGCGATTCCTGGGCGGGCTACCGTCGGACCGACGATGTGCAGGAGCATTTAAGAATTGTGCGTGCCGTGGGGTCGGGCGACAGCGACCGCGCAGCCAAGGCCATGGATCTGCACATTCGCTCGGTCGAGAAAACGATGACCGAGATTGTCTTCTCGCCCACGTACCCAGGCCGCGAACAAGCGCTTCCAGCGGCGTCCGAGCCGGACGATTCGGACGACTGAGATTCCACAGAGCGGCCCCAGGCAGTTTCAAAGCACGACGAGCCGTTGGCGAAGCTGAACTCCCTTGCGCAACCCGTCGGCCATTGTCTCTTCGTAATCCGCCGTCAGCTGATAAACCGGTCCACTGCTTTGCAGCATCAACTGTTGGCTCTCGAACCCCTAGCGCTTGAAAGAAAGGCCGAGCCCGCCGCGTTCGGGGGATTGAGCACACGGACGGGCTCGGCACTGTCAACGCCAAAATAAATGCGTCGAATTCTAAGTTAGGCGATAGAAAGCCTTCTGCACCGACGGGATCTCGCCGTCAGCAAGATCCCACCGATTGTTAACAACACCAGAGCACTTGGCTCAGGCACGGAAGACACACTCCCAAAACCTCCAGTAATTAAGGCGTCCAATTCCGCCTGGATATCAGCATTCGTGATGCTGCCCGACAGGTTCACATCGCCAATATTCAGAACATCATCGGTGGAAAGTGAGTGAGATGTTTTCCAAGTGTTGAGATCGGTTAATGCCGTAAGCATCGCGGCGAGATCGTTGGCATCAAGCGCACCACTCACGTTCCAGTCCCCCAATACCCGAGTCGTGATCGTCGCGGGAACCACTTCGCCGGTTCCCAACAACGTGGCGCCATTGAACCCCTGGAAGTGAATTTGGCTGACCTGACTGCCGACGCCAGTCGTTAGGCCACCGGGACCAAACAAAAGCTGATCGGTGCCGCCGCCCACCCCTGCCGTGCCTGTCCAATTCACAACACTTAAAAGGCTGCCCGCGGCCCATGGAGTCGCAGCACTGTTGGCGAACTGGAGAATGCTACTGCCGGCGCCCATATCAATCGCCGAGTTGGCTGTCACTTGCAGCGGCGCGGTAGCAAAGGTGTGGGAAACTCCGAAGGTATCCAATTTGCCGCCTGCCAGTGTGACTTTGCTCGTACTGGAGATTCCGCCGCTTACCTGAACAGATAGTGTGCCACCGCTGATCGTGGTCGGCCCAGTGTAAGTGTTGAATCCTTGAAGCGCCAACGTACCGCCACTACTTTTGACCAGCCCGCCATCTGGTGTTGGCGTAACTGTGTCCAGTGCCGGATCATGGGTTAGGGGCAAAGCGACGGTGATATCATTGCCGTTGCTATCGAATTTCACGCCGCCAGTCTGCATATTGACGGTCGTTGTACCAAATGCGGGCATAAAGTTCACATTGTTCGCTGAGGTAGCCGCCCGAATTGTGACACCGTTAAAATTAATGATCGTGGCGCCACCGGACGATTTCGTGAAGCTGCCGCCCTGCAATGTCCCGCCGTTCAGATTCAGAGTTGCCGTAGTTGCAGCGCCATTCAACTCAAACGTATTATTACCGGCGCTGGCGAGGGCACTATCGCCAATTGTGAAATTCACATTGGCAGGCACGGTGCCACCACCGCTCGCAAGCGTGAAACCTCCGGTCGCCGTCACTTGAGCATTGTCCCGGATCACGAGATCGTTGTTGCCGCCTTGACCACGGAAGAACCAGAAGTTCGGCGTCGAGTTGAATACGGCATTGTTGGCGAAAATCAAGCTGCCGCGTTCGATCATTGCAATAGTCAGATTGGTGCCGGCGACAGTCATGTTGCCGGTGATCGTCAAATCGGTGGTCGCCGAGTTGGTTCCTGCGTCAAACCGAAACTGAGCGCCGCCGCCGGCCCACGGATTCACCATGCTGACATTGCCAGAGATTACTGCGTGAGATCCGGCAAGAACATCGAACGACGGTGTCGAGGATCCGTTGCCCGGATCGACAATGTAGTTTGCTTGAAGCGTGGCATTCCCGATCAGCAATCGATTATTCCCGTGGGTTTCAAGGATTGATCCAGTTTTAAAAGCGGAAGTTGACCCAACGATCAACTGCCCGTTATTGATAATTGTGTGCTCGTTGGTTCCCGTCCCACTCAAAGTGAGCGTACCAGCACCGTTCTTTATCAGCGTGAGAGTACCCGATGTATTGGCGATGTTTCCGGAGTACGTCGTGTTGCCAGCCTGGTTTAAGGTAAGCGTGATGTCGCCACCCGCGCTGACATTATCGATGGTGCCTCCCGTTCCGCTCAGCGACGCTGCCGTGGCACTGTATCCATTCAGATCCAGTGTACCGCCGGACATTGTGATGGGACCGGTGCCAAGGGCGCTTCCCGTCCCAACCAGCAGACTTCCGGCATTGATCGTCGTACCCCATGTGCCGGCGTTGTTGACGCTGGTCAGTGTTGTCGCTCCGGTACCGGACTGCACTAGCGTTCCACTACCCGTCAAGTCGTTTGCAAGCGTGTAGGCATTCGAACGGTTGACGATCAGCGAACCATTAGCCGTTACCGGCCCTGTTCCAAGTGAACCAGCGGTTCCACCGCTGCCGATTTGAAGCGTTGAACCGGCCCCGATGGTCGTATTAGCATAAGAATTGTTTCCACTCAGAAGCAGCTTTCCTGCTCCGCCGGAGACCGTCAGGTTTTTGGCGCCGCTGATATTGCCGGAAATCGTTAAGGTGTCAGCAGCATTCGTAACAGAAGCAAGCAAATTCGAGTTCAACACGACATCGGCTGCGACAGTGTGATTTCCATTACCGTCGCCGATGGTTGCGCTGGCTGCGAGGTTATCGAGAATCAAGTTGCCTCCGCTTCCGGATTGGATGGAGTAAGAGGCGCCGTTTGTATTGTTGAAGGCCAAGGAACCGACCGTACGGTTGCCATCCAGCGTGATAATGGCCGTACCAGGTGCGGTCGTCGAATTCCCAAACGAAGCCCCGCTTGCCGCCGAATTCGGCACAGATGTGGGATTCCAGTTGCCGGCCAGATTCCAGGTCCCGCCGCCATTGACATTCCAGGTCGCCAAGTCGCCAAGTCCGGTAATTTGAAGCGTGATGTTAGTGCCACTAACGCCCCACGTATAAGTGCCGCCTGCGACAGCGTTGAGAATAGAGAAGTTCGTCTGCAATGTGGCCGGACTAGGGATACTACCGGAGTTCACTGTAAACAATGTGTAGCTGCCGTTGATTTGATACGGGTCTGTAGTTCCTGCGCTAAACAGGTTGACCCCTGTGCCGCTCGCGACCGACAGTCCATTTGTGGAGATAAGCCGGTCATTGCTCGCCGTCGAAAGCTCGGCATCATAGATCGAGCCAGTAGCCAAATTCAAGCTGCCCACAGTTAACGTGCCGGTGCTTGTTCCCGGTGAAAGGTGACCACCGGTGTTAATGTTGACGATCCCAGAAATCGTGCCGTTGCCACCCAGGTGGCCTCCACTGTTGACGGCCACGCTTCCTGTACCGGTCGCCGAACCACTGGTGTTTGAAGCCAACAGGGTGCCGTTGGCAACGATCGTGCCGCCGGTGTAAGTGTTGGCTCTACTCAGCGCCACGGTGCCATCGCCGATCACCGGTGTTGGATTGGCCGTGCCGGGACCACTGCCAGGGATGGTGCCGGTACCGATGGTTAATACTCCCTCGCCACTGACAAGTCCTGACACAGTTAGAGTATTGCCGGTCGTTGCGGCAAGAGCACCGCCGGCGCCTACGACATTCACAGATCGCTGCGCCGGATTCGTAGCACTTGTTGATTGCAGAGCGAACGTGGCGTTGGCCAATAAGTGGCCGCCATTCAGGTTAACCGCACGGTTCCAATCGACAGCGGTGTTTGATGAAATCGTCGAGATGGCATTGCCGCTTAATGTGACTGTCGTTCCGTTGATTGCCGTCACGGTTTGACCTAGCATCGCCACTCCCACGCCAAAGCCGTTTGGTATCGCGGATAATGTAACGGTGTTGCTTGCGGTCGAGCTTGATGTGACCGTGGCATTGGCCAGCAGGCCGCCCAAGGCTTGATTGGAGCCAATGACTGTATAACCTTCGTTCAAAAACGACTGGCCCGTAAACGTGTTACCAGCAGGGAATGACAAAACGACGGTTCCGGCGCCAGCCTGAGCGTACGAGGCGCCCATTGCAGCGAAACCATTTCGTTCACTGAGCAGGACGTTAAATGTGAGATAGCCGAGCGGGTTGTTTTGCCAGAAGGCATAGCCTTCCGAGTTGTCGCCGCCGTTGTTGCGACCCGCTTGAATGTTGCCGCTGCCAGTCGCAGCGATCAAGACATTTTCCGCACCCATGTTCGGCGTCACTAGCACGTTCGGCAGGATTTGTGGATTTGCGCCGATCGTATAGGTATTCGCGGTGCCGCCTGGCGTGTTAAATCGCATGATAAGCGGTCCCCGCACGCCGCTACCTGTGGTGGCATTGGCACGAAGATCGAATGCTTCGTTGTTATTGTTTGCAGTCGGACTTGTGGTTGTCCAAAAGCCCGTAATCGAGTCGCCGGGCAGAATTTGGCCCGTTGTGGTGTTTACTGCGGCGTAATCAGAAAGGCCATACGTCGCATACGATTGCTTTTGGCTGAAGCGCTGAGCGCCTTGGATGACCGACCAACCCGCCGCGGAAGCAATGCCCTGATAAATCACCCCGGCTCCAGGAGCCGTATTGGCGAAAATTGTCCCATTGGCAGCCGGAACGATGCGCAGCATCGCACCCGAGTTTGGAGTCCGTTGCATGGCGCCCAGGACAACGTTCAAGGTTCCTGTGCCAGAATCCAAGGTCAAGGTATTTAACCCACCGGCTACAGCCAATCCGCCAAGCGTTTGACTGTTCACTGCTCCGCTGGCGCCGCCCTTAATGGTAAGTGAACTGTTGTTTAAAGAGACCGTACCTGTGCTCAGGATGTTGGTTGAAGGCGCACCCACGGCCGTGAAATCGACAGTCACCGGGTTGCTAATGAAACTGAATCCACCACTGCCCGGAATTTGTTTAGTGAAATTAAAAGCCAAACCGGGGCGATTAAATGCAATCGTGCCGTTGTTGACGATGTTCCCCGCAAGGTTAATCGAGCCGGTCGACCCGCCGTTGCCGACTTGCAGAGTGCCGGCGCCGACCGTCGTGGGGCCCGTGTAAGTGTTGTTGGCGGTCAGGATGACCGTGCCCGTCCCGGTCTTGACTAGCCCTGTTGGGCCGCCGTTATCAACAATGGTTGAATTCACGGTCATGTTGCCAGAGGCCGTGGCGTACTGATGAAAGATCAAATCGCCGCCGCCGGAAGCGCCGGTCAAGCTTCCACCATTGAAAGTCACGGCGGGCGAGAATCCGTTGGTCAAAATGCCGCCGCCGGCAACTGAGTTGACGCCCGTCAGGTTGATGGTCGCGGTGCCGAGTGTGCCAAAGGTGAGGGCCGTACCGTCGGCGGTAATTGGCACATTGTTCGAAACGGTCACTGTAGTGCCATTAATGGCAGTGATGCGAGTATTGGCAGGTATGCCAGTCCCTTGCACCAACGCGCCCACTTGCAATCCAGTGGCGGTGTTAACCGTAATCGTGTTGCCGGCCGCGGCGGCGCCAAACGTGACGCTGGCCGCATCGGAATCGCCGCCGATGCGCAATGTGTTCGTCGTGGCGTCCGATTGATTCGTTACTTGTTGAGTGATCCGCGTGTTATTCCCCGCGGCCCAAACGTCATTCACGTAGCCCGTAAAGGCGGCGATGGTGCCCGCATTGCTCGTCGCATAGTCGTTACCACCAACGGTCGCCCAGCCACCGAGAATCCCAGTGGCATCGTTTGCACTCGTCGTTGTAATAATTCCAGGAGCGGTCGTTGGCGACACAAAATTAACCGCGCCTCCGGAGCTTCGAGTGATTGCCCCCAAAGCGGCCGTGCCTGTAACCACTGCCGCATTGATGGTCGATGGTCCGTTGACCGTGGTTGTCGTGAAATTGACGGGATTTCCAGCGGTTAACGCCAAGGTAAGCGTGCCCCCGCCCATCGTCAGGCTTTGGGAAGCAAGCGTACCATTGACCGTCAGACCGCCAGCATTCACGATGGTTGCGCCAGTGTAATTTTGTTGGCTAAGCGCGAAGGTCAGTACGCCTCCACCGATCTTGGTGACCGTGCCCGTCCCGCTGATCGTGTTGTTGAACGTGCCGGCTGCGCCTTGATCAAATGTCACGTTGGCGTTGTCGAGAATATCAACCGCGCCAAGGCTTGTTGCGTTGCCCTGAAGCGTTCCACCGGAAACCGTCGTGGTGCCACCAAGCGAGTTGGTGGCGTTAGTCAGCACGAGTGTCCCTGCACCGGTTTTATTCAGGCCAGAGAATGAAAAGAAAGGCGAATTGATCGTGACCACTTTTCCGGCGCCGAAAGCATTCACCGTGATGGTTGCAGGTGTGGCCAAGCCGGTGTCCATGGTCAGGCCATTCGTTCCGCCAATGTTCCAACCTGCCGCACTGCTGGTGTCGGTGTCACCAAAAATTAATGAACCGATTGAATGCGGGGCGATATCGAGGTTGACCGTGATATCACCAGTCGGATTTATGGTGTTGAAGTTCGCCGTGAACCCTGCACCATCAGCCGGTACGTTGCCTTGCCAAACGTTATTAGTCGTATCATCCCAACTGTACGTCCCCGGAACGGTTTGCAACCACGTTCCATTCGCACCGATAACATGAGTTGCCGAAAAACCTGCAAACGCAAAGACTGCCACCAGTAAAAGCTGTTTCCGATGAACTCGCTGCAAACTCATGACTTACTCCCGGTTTCTCGAGGCCTGGCCCTCAGTTGATATTTAATATGATTCGCCGAATTTGGATGGCATCACTCTTGCAAGTTGCGGCTGCTGCGGCGCCGAAGGACTGCGAAATACGCGATAGCGCACTCGCACTTCGGCGCCAAAAACTCCCCAGACGAATACCAAACTCGCCAATCGTTACGTGCCTGGTAACAGCGGGTCGAAAAGTCCCCCGACTCCGCGCGAGTTGATATTATATATAGCCAGCCACTACGACCCCGTCAACAATTCCGTTCAGCGTTTTTAGTTTATTTACCCCAGGCGGCAAATGCACGCGCTTTCTCGGAAAATGGATGGGCGAAATTTAGACTTTTCATACACGATGCCGTGAACTGTTCCGCCGTCGCAGTGCGAGGGTGACCAAGTGTGAATAATTGGTCACTCGACCGAACCGACCTCGAGTTCCGTAGCCGATGCGAATTCCTTACAACTCAAGAAGGCTTAGAGATACAGCCTGCCGTTGAAGCTTCAGCTTGAGCACAGCATTTCCGTCTGCAATGCGAACTTTTTGCGCGGGGCCGAGCTGAGCCAATTGCCCGGCATTTTCTAGTTTCTTGCGTTGTTCTGGGTTCAACTCCTGCGGGGAGCCCATTTGTTTCCAGGCTTCATAAGCGTTGCTGTGGTTGGAATCGATCTGGTATTGAGTCAGTGTCGCTTCGCCGTTTGGCATCGGGAGACCTTGGAGCGACAAGTCGATCGCAGCATCGGGCCCCGGCACATCGTCATCGTGATAGTGCCATACCAGGATCGAAAGCTTGTCTTTATCTAAACTTGCCATGGCAGAAACATCCGGCTCGCCCCGGACGCCGCTTGCCATTATTTTTCTGGCGTTCAATCCGGAGCTGCTTTCCACCGCGAGCCGCTGGCCGCTCATTTTGGCGAACATGCGGAACACATTGAGCACCGGCAAATCAATCCCGCAACTGGCCAGTTGCCGGAAGCCAGCAAACGGCGGCTGATCTTCAAATTCAAAGGCCCATGTGAGCGCGCCTTCAAGCTTCACGCCACGCTCGGCGGCCAATTCCATTTTGCGGGGGAAGCTTGCCGCGGTGTAACTAGAATACATCGTGCCATTGCGATAGGCGTCGCGCGGCTCGCGGCAAGCAGCGCAACCTTCGGGATCCGATTCGCCAATCACGAGCGGCAACTCTTTGAATTCCGGGAACGACGCCACTACGGCAAAGGCTCCGTTGATGTCACGCAGCTGGTTCAACATTCCCATCCGCACGTGTCCCTCGACAAACTGCGGATTGCCTTTGGCGTGGAACGAAATGAAATCGAGAGGCGCGCCCATTTTGCCGGTCGCGGAGTTTGTTCCCCGAGCACAGTGCTCGAGGAATTCACGTAAAAATGGTCCGCCGGCGCCGCCTGCTGTTTCTGGTCCGCCGACTTTGGCCTTGGGTAACGCGCGGCGCACTCCATCGACTGCGTAGTCATACAGTTTGAAGTAATCTTGCCGAGCCACAGGACTGTTGATTTTGCCATCGCTCCCGTGCCAGTAGAAGATATTGGGCTCGTTCCAAACTTCCCAATACCATTTTTCGACTTCCGGCTGGCCGTATTTTTCGACGCAATGCTTAGCCCATTGATGGCAAAGCTCGCCCCATTTTTCGTAGTCCTTAGGTGGATATGCCTGGCCCGCATCGGCCGGCGCTCGCCGATCCTTCGGTGGATTATGCGGATAGTTTTCCGGATGCGTCGAAAGCGCTTCCGGCATAAAGCCAAGTTGCACGTAGGGTTTCAGGCCGCGCTCGACGTAGGTGTCAAAAATGCGATCCACAATTGTCCAGTTATAAACCGGCTTGCCGTCGGCATCTTCGCTGTAGATACCCGTGGATCCCCACTTCAAGGCTGGCGAACCATCGCCGCTGGTCATCAGATGATGGCAGCGCACGTAAACTTGCGGGCCTTGCAACTGCTGGAATTCGCTAAGCAGTTTCTTGCCGTCCTTCATATAGGTGTAATTGGCCTCGTCGTATCCGAAGAACCGCCAGATGGGCTGTAATTCGCCGCTGGGTTTTCCCGCATCCACTTTGATGGTGACCGGAAAGGTCGATCTTGCATCGGTATTTGGATCGGCCTTCGATTCGTTGGCCGCGGCATTTGTATTGCCTGCTGGAGGCGAATCTTGCGATTGGGCTTGAAATGCAACTAATGCTGCGGCCAATAGAATGAGGAATGCGCGGGGAAGCATGTTCAGATCCAATCGTTTGAAAGGTGGGATGGACGATCTCGCTGCAGCAAACCATTTCGCCCGCCTTCCCCCCGTCGGCAGAGAAACTCGGTGCCCTTCAGGCGGCATCCGGTATGTCGATTTTTAATTCACAGCCGCGACAGATGCAACGGTGCGAGTCAGTAGACACTGGCGTTAACCGACCCGCAGCCGTTCACGTTCAAGTCGTTCGACGACGAACTGCATCGCACGCGGGGCCATGCGGTTGTAATATTCGAAGCCGTGGCCGCCGCTGGTGGTTTCCAGGTCGTGCTCGTGGGGAATTCCCAACGCATTGAGTTTCATCCGTAATTTGTCGGCGCTTTCATGCCAGCGGCGGTCGACGGGATCGCAGCAGAACCACAGGTTGCGCGGCCAATTGAGCGGATGCACATGGAGCGTCGCGGTATCCTGACGGATCTGCTCTGCGTCGTCATACATCTCGGGCAGCGTTTCGTCCCCTTCGTTCCAGCGGAGCTGATAATCGATCGCTGGAGAAATTGCCGCGACCACGGGAAACTTGTTTGGATACTTGAACGCGAACCGCAGCGCCCCTTGGCCGCCCATGCTCGTGCCGATTAGGCCGATGCCCGGTGGCGTCGTGCCCCACTTACTGGCGATGCATGGCAATATATTGGAGAGCACATGCCGCTCTGCGGTCAACCGTGCATCAAACTCCGGACAAATTCGATCGGTCCACCAACAGCGGCCTGTCAGCGGGGCGATGACTCGTAGGCCATGCCGATCGAACTCGGCGCTAAAAGCGGCGTTGTCGACCAATCGAGTCGAATGCAAACCGTGGAGGTAAATTACGACGTAGCCGTGCTGGCTTGCGGCACGAGGCTCGAACACATCGCAACGTTTGCCGGCGAGTTCGATTGTCGACCAGCCGGCGCATCTTCCCTGGTCACTTGTCATTTGTCCCTTGTTGGTTGTGCGTCAAATTTGAGCTTTGCAGCAATCCCTGTAATCGCGATTCCAGTTCCTTTTGCCCAGTCAGGAATTGTATACCGATGCTGATTGCCCGCAGTGGTTTGCCGCCGAGCACGCTGGGGCTGAGTTTCACGAGATCTTTATGCGTGCAAACGGCAAACTCGATTTCGGCGGCGCGGGCCCAACCAGAAAGCTGCGCCAGATCGTTAGCGCCATAGGCGTGATGGTCTGGGAATTGCGCCAGGCGGCAATATCGCATCCGCACGCCTCGAGTGTGTGACGAAACCCCGCTGGGTTCCCGATGCCACAAAATGCGGCGACCGATTTGCCCGCGAGGTGCGAGATCGGCTCCGCGATTCCGTCGACAGAAATCAACTTCACGGCAGCGTGCTGGCACTCGGCCCAAACGCTGCGCGGCGCGAGCTTTTGCACGACGTCGCGAATCTTCTGCCGCGACATGGCATTTGCCATATCTGCCCGGCTCAACACGACGACATCGGCTCGCTGCAGCCCTTCGACCGGCTCCCGGAGCGTGCCTCGCGGAAAGACGTGGCCAAATCCAAACGGCTCCAGTGCGTCAATTAGCACGATATCCAAATTGCGTGCAATCCGCCGGTGTTGGAAACCGTCGTCCAGAACAATGACCTGACTGCCGAACTGATCGATGGCCATTTTTGCGGCCGCCACGCGATCGGGATTCTGCACATGTGGCACGCCCGGAAGTTTTTGAGCCAGCTCTCGAGCTTCGTCATTGGCGGAGCCCGAGTTCGATCCATATCCGCGGCTCACCAGGGCGAGCTGTACGTCGCGCTGAAGAAACCAGCGGGCGATCCACTCCACCAGCGGCGTTTTGCCCGTGCCGCCAAGCGTTAAATTGCCGACGCTGATGACCGGTACACTGACGGAAATCGCGGCCCGGCGGCCGGTTTCAAATCCCCGATTTCTCCGGCGAACGACCCACGTGTACGGAATTTCCGCCAACCGAAGCATGCCCCGCAGCGCGGCAGCCGGGAAGCCTTGGCGACGGCCACTTACCAGGTCGCGAAATCCCGCGGCGTCGAGCAAATGAGTGTCCGCTTGAAGGAGCCAGATGGAGATATGTCGAAACGGCGGCCAATTTTAGCCGCACAGTGCAAGTCCACGACAGCCCGGCCGACATAAGTGGGTAACTTGCTTTGCGCTGCGATGGAGCTAGATTTATCAGTTGGGATACTAGGCATATTCCAAGCGACGAACTCAATGGCTGCTGACCGTAAAAAACCACCACCGGGGGCGTTTGGACCGCCGCCGTCGAAGCCGCCGGTTAAAAAGGCCGATGCCGCTGCGCCGGGCACTCCGAAGCCGCCAGCCGGTACTCCTGCTAAGCCGCCGATGGCTCCGGCCGCAAAACTACCGGCCGCGCCCACAGCGAAATCGCCCGGCGGACCAGTTGCAACCCCCGGCACCCGGCCGCCGACAACCGTTCCAACGCCGGCAAGCGCGAAACCACCGTTCGGACAGCCATCACAACCGGTCGCAAAGCAACCTCAGCCAATCGCCAGGCCGACGGGACCGATGCAGCCACCGTCCGCTCCGCCGGTGTCCAGATCTCCCGTGCAGCCGCCGATTTCTCCGCCAGAGTCCAAAACGGATGTGCCGATATCGCCGACTGTCGCTCCGCCAGTCAAGCCGGCCGCGCCGAGAACTCCAGGCCCCGCACCGATGACGCCGCCAACGCGCTCTGTTGCACCACCGGTTAATCAGCCAGTCAAGCCGCTTTCACCGCCGGCAGTCCCAGCTCGCAGCGCACCAGAGTTAGCGCCGCCTGTGCGCCGTCCCGCGGTGCCGGTCCAGCCAATCCCAGAAAATCCACCCTCTTTGGCCAGCGTCACTGATATTCCCGCGCAAGCCCAGCGTCCAATTCCGCGTCGGCAGTCTGCTGCCGAGGAGCCATCGTACGCGCAGGAATCACCCTCAGCATTTACAGGTTGGGTTCAGAGCCGGCCCAAATGGTTTTGGATCGTGGTCGTCGCGGTCTTCTGCGTCCTCGGCGGTCTGTACCAGGTATTCGTTCATCCGATGTGGCGCGGCCGGCAGTTGGAAGAGTTGCAGCGTTTGAAGCAGCTCGAACAACAAAAGGCGGCGGGTCAAACGATGGCGCCCGATAAATCTTCAAATTCTGCCACTCCGCCCTCGGAATCACCGGCGCGATAACTTCGCGGCCAAGTCGCGTCGCGGTTGCAAATCAACTCTTCTGCAACCGCCGAATGATGGCATCTGCCATTTCACGCGTGCCGACCGCCGTTGGGTCATCGCGTTTCGTCTTCAGGTCGTACGTCACATATTTGCCTTCTGCAATCACATCGGCCACCGCTTTCTCCAGCCGATTGGCCGCATCCAGTTCGTTCAAGTGTCGCAACATCAGCATGCCGGAAAGAATGACGGCCGTTGGATTCACTTTGTTCTGACCCTTGTACTTCGGCGCACTGCCATGCGTCGCTTCGAATACCGCGCCATCCGGCCCGATGTTCGCGCCCGGCGCCACTCCCAAACCGCCGACAAGTCCCGCCGCCAAATCGCTCAGCACATCGCCGTACAAATTTGGCAACACCAGCACGTCATACAGCTCCGGCTTTTGCACCAGCTGCATGCACATGTTGTCGACGATGCGATCTTCAAATTCGATATCCGGATACTTTGCTGCCACCTCGCGAGAGACCGCCAGCCACAGCCCATCGCTGTGCTTCATGATGTTCGCTTTGTGCACGCTCGTCACTTTCTTGCGCCCATTCTTCCGAGCATATTCAAACGCGTACTTTACGATTCGCTCTGTGCCGGAAACGCTGATCGGTTTAATCGATACGCCGGTTTCCTGCGGGCCGGTTTTGATTTTGCTGCCGGTCGATTTCTCGTTGATGTACTTGATGAGGTCCGCCGTCTCCGGCTTGCCCTTTTCAAATTCCACGCCGGCGTATAGATCCTCAGTGTTCTCGCGGACGATCACCAAGTCGATCGGCACCTTGTCGAAGAAACTTCGCACGCCCACGTACTGCTTGCATGGCCTCACGCACGCATATAAACCAAGCGCCTGACGCAAATAAACGTTGATGCTGCGAAAGCCGGTGCCGACGGGAGTAGTGATTGGCGCCTTGAGCGCACATTTGGTGCGCTTCACGCTTTCCATGGTGGCATCCGGCAGCGGCGAGCCGGTGCGCGCCATCACATCGACGCCGGCCTCTTGCACATCCCAGTTGATTTTCACGCCGGTTGCGTCAATGCATCGCCGCGCGGCTTCCGCCAATTCCGGTCCAGTGCCGTCGCCCGTAATCAAAGTAACATCGTGCGCCATTTTTTTGCCTTTTCAACGGATAAATTTTGAGCCTGCAATCTTAAACAATGACCTTGGCGTTGGGGAGTGGCCGAGCTGACGTTGCAGAAACGATTGTGCGCGTCTTTCGTCATTTCGATTCTGCAGGCTGCCTCTGAATTCGCTTTCGCACATTGGCTTTCTCTACCAGTCGGCGAAGTTCTTTGATCGGCTCTTCATTGTCATCGACCTGCAAATGCAGCACGGTATCGTTGCGGAGCCAGGGGCCGCCGTTTTTCTTGACGATAATCATGGCGGCCGATTGCATGCCGCGTTTATCGCCGCCGGCTTCTTGACCCCCCTCGAGCGCCGCCAGCAAACGCCGCGATAAATGTCCCTCAGTGTTTTCGAAACCTTCCACCATTCTGTTGACGACGTCCTCGCCGGCCAGAATGTTTCCCTGCGCGGTGCAGTTTTTGCCGATCTTGTGACCGGCCCACGGAGCATCTTTCGGACCCGTATACGCGGCGGCTTCGCCTTTCATGTTGATCACCGCCAATTGCCGCCCTTCCTTTGACCAGGTTTTCGGCTGCGGATCGGGATCGTCATCCCAAACTTGTTTCACCACATCTTCCGGCGAAAAACCTTTTTTGAGCAGCGCCAAAGCTTGTGGGCCATAACCAATATCGGCCATCGATTGTGTGGCCACCGCGCCAACGTCGGCTTCCGCCCACAGCACGCCGTTGCCAACGCAGAACACGCGCGATTGCACCGCGCCGCCGACTTCGCCGGTGTCGGGGTCGTAACCCAAGATCGAAAACGTCGCGACACGATCCCATGGATCACCGAACGAATGACTCGATTGAGCGATAGGATCAGCCGCTGCGAGAAATCTGGAGATCGAGAGGACTGCCAGAATAAGTGCGAACGACAAGCGCATGGCGTTCTCCTTCAGTTGAAAGGGCACATCCCCGACCGTGCACAGTTTATCAACCCTGGAGCAGTCGAGCGATGCTCGACTTCGCGGCTTCCAGTGCGGCGGGCACTTTATCCGGCAACTTGCCGCCGGCTTGGGCCATGTCGGGCTTTCCGCCGCCGCGGCCTCCAACCGATTCCGCAGACGATTTGATCCATTCGCCGGCGCTCAGGCCGCGCTCCACCAGATCGCGCGTTAAACCGGCGATGATCGTCACTTTATCCTCACCGCGGCTGGCCAGCAGAATGGCAGCCGGGCTGGTCTTGCGTCGCACCAAATCGATGAGCTCACGCATCGCGCCCGCTTCGGCGGCGGGCGCTTCGGCGATGATTACGGTTACGCCGGCAATTTTTTCAGAGCCTTCGATCAGCTTCTCCGGCGAAAGGTCACCGCCTTTTGGCCCTGCCGCCACTTGCTTCTTCAAATCGCGAATTTCTTTTGCCATCGAGGCCACCCGATGGGGCACTTCGCTCGATGGAACTCGCAACGCGAGCGCCGTTTCCGCCAGCGCTCGCTGTTCTTCGCGCGCCTTCGCGAGTGCCGCCCGGCCCGTGAGAGCCACAATGCGCCGCGTGCCGGCGGAAACGCTTTCTTCGCTCGTGATGTGAAAAACCCCAATCTGACCCGTGCTGCTGACGTGGGTGCCGCCGCACAGTTCCTTGCTGAACTCGCCCATGCTGACCATCCGCACGATGTCGGGATACTTTTCGCCGAAGAGCATCATTGCTCCGGCCTTGCGTGCTTCCGCAATTGGCAGGTTCGTCCAGCCGACCGATTCCGCGGCCAGCACCCGCTCGTTCACATCGTCTTCAATTTTCGCCAGCGTCTCCCGATCGACCGATCCGGGATTGGCAAAGTCGAAGCGCAGCCAATCGTCATCGACTTTCGAACCTTGCTGTTGCGCATGCTTGCCCAGATTTTTCTGCAGCGCGTAATGCAGCACGTGCGTGGCGGAGTGGGCACGCTTAATGCCGGCTCGACGGTCCGCATTCACGCTGCGCGGTGACGTTCATACCCAGTTTCAGAATGCCTTCGCGCAAATGTCCGCGATGCAGCACGAATCCCTTCTCGCGCTGCGTGTCGATGACTTCAAAGCGCAGTTTCTCGCCTACAATTTCGCCAGTATCACCGACCTGTCCACCCGATTCGCCATAGAACGGCGTTTGATCGAGCACGATGGTTACCGGCTGCTCATGGCCGACTTCGTCCATCTCCTCGCACAGATGATCTTGCGCGATGATGCCCACAATTTTCGCCGGCGATTCCATTTTTTCGTAGCCGAGGAATTTCGTCGGCTCCATCGCCTTGGCGAGGCTATCGACCGGGCTATGCGTGAACACATCGGCCACTTTGCCGCCACCGCTTTCCAGGCCATGTTCTTCCATCGATAGCTTAAAGCCGGCCCAATCGAGCTGCAGGTTCCGCTCCGCGCCAATTTGTTCCAGCAGCTCTGGAGGGAATCCGTAAGTGGTGTAAAGGTCCGCCGCTTCCTTGCCGGCAATCAGCGAACGCCCCTCTTTCTTCATGCTTTCAAACAGTCGATCGATGCGGTTCAGGCCACTGTCGATGGTGCGCAGGAAATGCTCTTCTTCGCTGGCAATCACTTTCGACACGCGTTCCACGGTCGTGCGCAATTCCGGATACGGCTGCTTCATGACGTCGGCCACGGCTGCCGACGAGTTTGTGCAAGAACGGATCGTGCAGCCCCATTTGATGACCGTCGAGCACGGCCCGGCGTAACAGCCGCTTGATCACATAGCCCTGCTTCTTCGGACCTGGCACAACTTCTTCGTGCACCGCAAATGTGCAGGCCCGCACGTGGTCGGCAATGCGGCGCAGCCGGCGGCCGCTATCGGATTTCGGATCGTATTTCTGGCCGCACACTTCCGCCGCGGCTTCCACGAGCGGCCTGAGAATATCGATATGAAAGTTGGTGTCGACGCCCTGCATCGTGGCCGCCATGCGCTCCAGGCCCATGCCGGTATCGATGTTTTTGCTGGGCAAGGGCCGCAAATTCTTCGGCGGTTCGCCCACACGGTTGAACTGCGTGAACACCAGGTTCCAAATTTCCACTTCGCCGCCGCCGGGCACATGGAAAAAGATTTCGCTGCACGGACCGCACACGCCGTCGGGGCCTTTGCTTGGTGCTCCGGCGGGCCAGAAGTTATCGTCTTCTCCCATGCGCTGAATTTTGTCGGCGGGAAGTTTAATTTCATCGTGCCAAATTTTGTAGGCCTCTTCGTCATCGTGATACACCGATACCGACAGCCGCTCCGGCGCAATGGCCATCCACTTTTTGCTCGTCAGGAATTCCCAGCTCCAGTGAATAGCTTCGTGCTTGAAATAATCGCCAAAGCTGAAGTTACCCAACATTTCGAAAAAGGTGTGATGGAATGCGGTGCGGCCGACGTTGTCGATATCGCCGGTGCGCAAGCATTTCTGGCACGTGGTGGCTCGCGTGAATTCCAATTTGCACTTGCCCAGAAAATGATCCTTGAACTGATTCATGCCGGCGGGCGTGAACAGCACGGACGGATCCCAGCGCGGCACGAGCACATCGCTCGGCCGGCGAACGCAGCCTTTGGCTTCAAAAAAAGCCAGATATTTTTCACGAATTTCGTCGGTCTTCATCGGCAGATATTCAATACGGTCACGGAGGACGGGGCTGAAACATCGCCCGACGGTTTCCGGTCGGGAGCACTTGTTGCACTCGATATCTATCCGAGTGTCACAGTAGATGGACCATCATATCGGTCGATCTGAAAACGGACTAGCGCAAGCGCTCAATGGTTCACTCGACGCAATCTGCGTAATGCGAAAAGCCCAGGGGTCGAAACCCTGGGCTTTTAAACGGCGTAATGTCATTTCCAGCCGCAATCGCGAGTTCTGCCTATTCATCTCCACCGCTGGCAGCCGCAGCCACCGGCACAAACCCGGCGGCGAGAATCTTCTCGCGCAATTCTTCTACCAGCTTTGGGTTCTCTATGAAGTGTTGCCGGACTTTTTCGCGCCCCTGGCCCAGGTGCGTTTCGCCGTATTTGAACCAGGCGCCACTGCGGACAACGAGTTTTTGAGCGAGCGCCAAATCGAGCACGTCGCCCTCATAGCTGATTCCGTTGGCGTGCAGCATGTCGAACTCTGCAACACGGAATGGCGGCGCGACTTTGTTTTTGACCACCTTGGCTCGCACGCGCTGGCCAATTACATCTTCGCCATCTTTCAACTGACCGATGCGGCGCACATCGATGCGGCACGATGAATAAAACTTCAAAGCCCGGCCGCCTGGCGTGGTTTCTGGACTGCCAAACATGACGCCAATCTTTTCGCGAATCTGATTGATGAAAATGACGCACGTTTTGCTTTTGGAAATCGCGCCGGTCAGCTTCCGCATGGCCTGGCTCATGAGCCGGGCTTGCAAACCGACGTGCGAATCGCCCATTTCGCCATCGAGTTCCTTCTGCGGCACAAGAGCAGCCACAGAATCGATCACAATAATGTCGACCGCGTTGCTCTTGATCAGCATCTCGGTAATGTTCATCGCCTCTTCACCGCTGCCGGGCTGGCTGACGAGCAATGTTTCCAAGTTCACCCCGAGCTTCTTGGCCCAGGTCGGATCGAGCGCGTGCTCTGCATCGATAAACGCCGCAATGCCGCCTTCCTTCTGAGAGCGGGCCACTGCATGCAATGCTAGCGTCGTTTTGCCGCTCGATTCCGGTCCGAAGATTTCAATGATGCGACCCTTGGGCAAACCAAGGCCGCCCAAGGCCAAGTCGAGCGACAGGCTGCCGGTCGGAATTCCTTGCACGCGAGTCGTTCCGCTTTCGGCGCCCAGCGGCATGATCGAGCCTTCGCCGAAGGCCTTTTCAATTTGGGCGATGGTTGTTTTCAAGCCCGGATGTTCGGCCAACACGTCGTGCCCGCCTTTGGCGGCCGCTTTGCTCGGTTTTGCATCAGCCGTTTTTTCCGACGATGTTTCTTTCTTAGCCATGCGATTGTTTGTTTTGACGGCAGTTACCATGAAAAGCGCATCCTTTATGCCGCAGAACCCCTGGAAGTGCAAGCTACGCGAGCGGCCCTGCGAATCCGCCACGTCAGCCTTTTCGATCGCCTCAAATACATGCGTACTGTGAACACATGGACAGTTTATCGGAGTCTCCGTCGAAGATCAAGTAGGATTTTTTTTGGTGGATAAAAAAACTTTGGGCCCCTGGATTTACTTGAATTGCTTCGTGCTGTGCATCAGGTTTTTTACGTTATCGGCACAAAATCCATGCTTGCCGCGCTCGATGAATTCATAGATGACCCCGGTCAGGGCCGAGGGCTTAGTGAACACCTGCACCAGATCTGGGCACCGCAGCACATCGTCGGTACTGAACTCCGCATAGCCCTTGGACTTCCACTCGCGCATCGTGTCTTCGACCGAATCGACCTGGTAAGCCAGGTGATGAATGCCGCCGATGCCGCCGCGGGCTGCCACCCATTGGCCCACAATCGAGCCGGCATCGCCGTCGGAGATAAAAATCTCCGGGGCCAAATGATAATCGATCTGGCTGCCAGCATGCGGCGTAAGCGCGGTCCACGGCAAATCCGGCGGTGAAGAGCCATTGGCCGCTGGTCGGGTTCCTAAGACCGGCTTTTCGGGCGGCTCCAGCGCCAGGCACTTGGCGTGCGAGCCGTCGTCAAAATCGATCTCAAACTCGGTTTGTAGATGATAGCCGAACGCCTTCATGAAAAATTCTGCTGTCTTGTGGCGATCGGCCACCCGGTAAGCAATATGATCCAGTCGCATGGCAGGCTCTTGGAGCGATGCTGAAGTTGAAACGGCCGTCAGTTTAGCGGCCGCCGCACGAATTCGCAAAATGCTTTACATGTGCCCGGCGGACGGCTACTGTCTGGATTGCGATTGTTCAATGTTCCAAGCCACAAGCGAGACCATCAATGAACAACACCATCACCCGCCAATTGTTGTGCCGCGCTTTTGTCTTTTCGCTAGCATCGGCCTGCTGCTTTGCGACTGCCGCCAACGCACTTTCTGCCGACGATTGGCAGCCGGCTAAAGCCCCGCTCATGACCCGTTGGGCTGCCGATGTCCGACCTGATAGCGCGTTGCCGGAATATCCCCGGCCGCAACTTGTGCGACCCGATTGGCAGAACTTGAACGGCCTGTGGGAATACGCCATCCGCCCGAAGGACGAGGGGAAGCCAGAAAAATTCGACGGCAAAATTCTCGTGCCGTTCCCCATCGAATCCGCACTCTCCGGCGTCATGGGCAAAGTCGGCGAAGAGAACCGTCTTTGGTATCGCCGCACGTTCCAGTGGCCCGGCAAGTGGAAGGGCCAGCGCGCGATCTTGCACCTCGGGGCCGTCGATTGGGACGCCACGGTCTTCGTCAACGGGCGCGAAGCCGGCAAGCATCGCGGTGGGTACGGCGAATTGAAACTGGACATTACCGATCTGTTGAACGCCTCCGGCGATCAAGAACTAATCGTTTCGGTTTGGGACCCAACCGATTCCGGCATGCAGCCGCGCGGCAAGCAAGTTCATAAGCCCGGCAGCATCTGGTACACAGCGGTCACCGGCATCTGGCAAACCGTATGGATCGAACCGGTGCCGGAAGTTTCAATCGACGAACTTTTACTCGTGCCCGATGTCGATACCGGCACACTCACCATCACCGCCAAACTGCGCGGCACTGCTAACGACGCCACGCTACACGCCTCGGCACTCGACGACTCAAAACAAATCGCAGAAGCATCGGGGCCTGCGAACCAGCCGCTGAAGCTAACGATCCCCAATCCCAAACTCTGGTCCCCCGATTCGCCGCAACTTTACGATTTAAAGCTCACTCTTCGGCAACAAGGAAAAGAAGTCGACTCAGTTTCGTCGTACTTCGCCATGCGAAAAAGCTCGCTCGTGCCCGATGAAAAAGGCGTGCTGCGGCTGGCGCTGAATAACAAACCGCTGTTCCAGTTCGGGCCGCTCGATCAAGGTTGGTGGCCCGATGGCTTGTACACTGCGCCGACCGATGAAGCGCTGCGGTGCGACATTGAAGCCACAAAAAAACTCGGCTTCAACATGGCCCGCAAGCACGTGAAGGTCGAGCCGGATCGCTGGTACTATTGGTGCGACAAGTTGGGGCTGCTCGTGTGGCAAGATATGCCCAGCGGGTTCGTATCGGGCTCCAGGAACTCCGGACAAAATGACGACTGGAACAATGAAGCGGGCCACGAATTCGACGCAGAGCTCAAAGAGATGATCGACCAGCGGCGCAATCATCCGTGCATCGTCATGTGGGTCCCGTTCAACGAAGGCTGGGGCCAACACGAAACGCCTCGCGTGGTCGATTGGATCAAAGCTTACGATCCAACTCGATTGGTCGATAACGCCAGCGGCTGGACCGATAAAAACGTGGGCGATGTGTTCGACATGCACAAATATCCTGGACCGGGCGCCCGAAAACGGAACCGAAGCGCGCCGGAGTCTTGGGCGAATTCGGCGGGCTCGGTTTACCGCTGCCCGATCACACCTGGCAGACCAAAGCCAATTGGAGTTACAAGGAACTCAAGAACCGCGACGATCTGACCTCCGCGTATTTGGATCTGGTCGAAAAGCTCAAACCGCTCATCGAATCGTCCGGTCTTTCCGCCGCGGTTTATACGCAGA
Source organism: Pirellulales bacterium (assembly GCA_963773875.1). GTDB lineage: Bacteria > Planctomycetota > Planctomycetia > Pirellulales > JADZDJ01 > CAVTYH01. The sequence continues at coordinate 57,797 of CAVZCV010000016.1, read as the reverse complement.
CGACCGATGTGGAGATCGAACTCAACGGCATGATGACGTACGACCGAGCCATCACAAAAATGGACGCGGACCGTATTGCCGCCGCGAATGCGGCGCTCTGCAAGACGCCGGTTACCACCGAGAAGAAATAATTGAGAAATAGTTGCTTGGCGCTCGAGATTCGACCGGGCTGGAAACTCAATGTAAACGAAATGGGAATCGTCGCACCGCAGTTCGGGCACACCGCCACCGTGCCGCTGCTGGGGCGCGGCACCGGATACGAGCAGCGGGGGCATTTCATGCTCGCCATTTTCAAAAAGTCTCCACGGAAAGCCCCGGTGTTGCCGCTGCGTGTCGGGGGGAGAAAGTCAGTGCAACACCGGGGCATTGGCCAAGAGAAGCGACTCTCAGAAGTGCCCATATTTTAACGGGCAACCTCGCGCTGCGGTGTTAGAAGTCGATGAGAGCTGCGCTTAATGCAGACTGTGATCGGCTTTGCTAGCGCGTTTTCGCAGCATCGCTCGCTTTAGTTTTGCTGTCGACAACCACCAGTGTCTCCAATTTGCCATCCGCATGGAGTCTGCGAACGCGTGCCATTTTTTGTGCCCCGTCCAAAACATATAGTTCGCCGTTGGGGCCGATGGCTACGCCCGATGGCTGCGCCAAAGATTGATCCCCCTTAACGTCGTCCGCATTTCCACCGGCCACCGTGGATACCACGCCGGCGGGAGTAATTTTTCGCACGCGCGCATTAATCGGGTCGGCAACGTAAAGATTGCCCGAGGCGTCTGCCGTTATTCCGCTGGGGCAATAGAACTGAGCCGCATCTCGCTTGCCGTCGGCGAATCCCACTTTGTCGCAGCCTGCAATCGTGGTGACAGTTCCATCCGGCGCGATGCGACGAATCCAGCTCCCAGTTTCAGGCGTCCCATCCGCCACATAAATGTCGCCTGCGCGCCCAACGGTTAGCGCCGTGATTCGCGAAAACTGCGCTTCCTTGGCTGGGCCATCCTTGTGTCCGCGAGTTGATCCGGCGATTGCACGAGCCTGGCCGTCAGCGTCGATTTTTGCCACCTGATACAATTCCGGGGAATCATTTGTTTCAGACGTGACGAAGTCGGCGTAAAAATTTCCGGCCTGGTCGCAACCCACCAATTCGTTGAGTGCAATCGAGATCAGTGTTCCGAAACGGTCTGTGGCGAGGCTGCGCATACGTTGTTGCCACTGGCGCGCTTTGAAGTCCCTGGGGGCAGGACTATCGTTCGGACGTGGAAGTTCCTTGAGGGTTCCGTCCGAATTAAGCTTCCAAATCTGTTCGCGATGCGAAGTCAGGGGCCCTGGCACGCCCCAGGCTGGAGATTGTCCGGCAGCGGGAAATCGACCAACCAAGAGGCTGTGAAAGTACACGCCGCCTTGGTCATCAACCATAATTCCCGGCCGCCATGGCATGCCATGTTGCGTCAGGTTCAAGGCAATTGGCTTCTTCAAGTGATCTCGAAACTCTTCGAGCGTGGCGACTCGATTCTGGCTGAAATGGTGCTGCGCCTCGGGAACATCGCGGCTGCAATAGCTCAGTTGTGAATATCGATCTTCAATCTTCTCAAAGAAAAAGAGACGTTCGTTCGGCAACTCGTTGAACCAGATTTTGACCGACATACAGACGGCGCCGTTTTTCTCGCCAGTGCGTTCCAGGGACAATGTCCGGCAATTCGAAACGGTTCTTCCCGACCTGCTTGAGGTCGAGAAACTTGAGATCGCCTTGATCTTTGAAGTTCTGTCTTTCTGCGACTCATCGAATTTCACGGTCCAATCTTTATCGGGCGTAAGCACCGTGAACCACGCAGATGCCCACCGTCAGGTCGGGCCGCGTCGGTGCAAACTCCAGCACCTGACGTTCAAACTTGATCGTTTGCGGCACCGGCTCCTCGGCCGCCAGACCTTGGGCAGCGGTGAAAAGTAGAATGCCGACAATCTTTTGCGCGAGGCTTTCTGAGTTGCGAAACATGGCGTGGGCTACCAAATGGATGTGAGGAACTGATTGACACCAGCATACTGCCAATTGAATGCTCGGGAATAATGTTAATTCTCGATTTCATAACGGAAATCGTTGTGGAATTCTGAGTCATACAAGCCCACCGCTTTGCAAGCTGATTGGGTATGATAGCGAAATGACCGAGAAACCCTCCGAACCGCCATCCCGCGCGGACCCAGCCTCTGGCGCGTGCTCATCGACGCGATTAAGAATCGACGGCTTCCGATGGTCGCTATAACGCGCGACGATAGGCCGGCAAAGGCGAAGTGCCCGAAATGCAAAGTGCAAGTCATGCTTTCAGTCGGACGGCCAGGAGAAATCGCGTTTGAATGTTCCGCGTGCGGAGAGCGCGGTACTTGGCTTGATGATACGCGCTGGTCAAAAAGCTGATTTCAAACTGGCCCACAACCCGAAATCCCAAACTCTATCCGCACGCGTCAAAATCGGTTAGCCTGAATCTCGGCATTCGCCGCCAGGACCGTTTTATGCTCCTCGAGCAACTCATCGAGCGGGTCCGCGAAGTTCACAAGCGCAAAAGCTCGGCTTTTACGCTCGTCGAACTGCTCGTCGTCATGGCCATCATCGGCATCATGATCGCGCTGTTGATGCCGGCTATCCAAAGCTCGCGCGAGTCGGCCCGCCGCACCTCGTGCGCCAATAACACCAAGCAAATTGGACTAGCGATCGCCAGCTATCAGCTCGCGCAGAAGGTTTACCCCTCCAGCAACACCGACGACTTATTCACCTGGGATTCCGGCGGTGCGCTGCGCAACCATAGTTGGGCAAGTTTGATTTTGCCGTATGCGGAAGAGACCGCGCTGAAAACATCGATCGACTTTACGCATTCCGCCATGCTTCCCGTGAATCAAGCGGCGGCGGGCACAATCGTGCCGATGTATCGCTGTCCTTCTTACATCGGTCCGGACTTCACCACCGATCCGCATTACCCTGCCGGCAAGTACGCCATCGGCAATTTTGTGGCGCTGGCGGCATCCGATGTCGATCATCTGTGGGGTGTCGAAAAACGACCGGAGGGGGTCATCTTTCCGTTGTCGAAAATCAAGCCGGCGGAAGTCACCGATGGGCTGTCGAAGACCGTGTTCATCGCGGAAAGCCGCGAAGAGAAAATGCGTGTGTGGATCGATGGGCGAACTGCCGCCAACACGGCGCTGCGATACGGTTTCAATGAGGGCGATATCGCGGCGAGCCCCGGTGTCTCGCTGAATTACTCGCCGTATTTCGACGACGGCGATATCGTGTGCAATTATGGCCCTTCCAGCATGCATCGTGGCGGAGCTTTTCACTTGTTCGGCGATGGATCGGTCCATTTTCTCGTGGATCAAATCACGCCTGCGATTTACGTCGGGCTTTGCACCCGCGCTGGCGGAGAAACCATCGATCATGTCGATTAGTGTTTCGTACCGCTGGATATTGTTGGGGTTGTGTTTCGTGATGCTCGGGTGCCGCGGTAATACGACGGCCGATCTGGTCTCGCAGTTGCAAAGTTCCGATGTGGAATTGCGCCGAACGGCGGCTCGCGCTGAACCAACATGCCGGCCTCGATCAGCGTGAAATTGCTGCGCTCACGAAAGCAGTTGCCGACAACGACGCCGAAGTGCGGCGGTTGTCGATTACTGCGCTCGGCAAGGCGGGAGCCGCGGCGAAATCGAGTCTGCCGGCGCTCATCGCGGCGCTGCAAGACTCCGATTCTTCGGTGCGATTGCGGGCGGCGCTGGCGATCCAAAAAATCGATCCGAGCAATAAAAGTTTCGAACTGGTGCTGATGAGCGCCATGCGCGCCGGCGAGGGGCGAATTCTGCTCGATGTCGGCGCAATGGGCAAAGACGGCGCCTGGGCCGTTCCGACTTTGATCGGAATCTTGTCACATGACCAGGCGAAGATGCGAGCGCTCGCCGCGCAAACCCTCGGCCACATCGGCCCGGCTGCCAGCGACGCCATCGCTCCGTTGCAACGCCTGGCCCGCGACCCCAACGCCGCCGTCCAAACCGCCGCCAAAGATGCGCTCGATCGGATCAAGCCGGCAGGCAAATGAGCGGCTGAAACTACCACGGAGACACAGAGGCACGGAGAGGCACGGTGTGAATGACAAATGACGAATGACGAAATGACAAACAAATGACAAATGAAGCTCCAAATTCCAATTTCCAAGTGACGAAACGAGAACTTCGTCCTGGAAATGGGAATTTGGAATTTGCTCATTGGAATTTCATTCGTCATTCGTCATTCGAATTTCGGCATTCGTCCGGGATTCTAAACGCTACGCTATTCATTTTCCATTCTGCAATCTGCAATCTGCATTTCTCCTCTCCGTGCCTCCGTGTCTCCGTGGTGAATTTTTCTGGTTTACTCAACCGCCGACGCCGATGTCTTTAGCGCCGGCGCCGTCACGCAGCCCAACGGGCGGCAGGCAAAGTTTTGGCTCCACACAATGTCTTTCAGTTTCGCATCGTGTTTCTCGATGACCTGGCGAAGGTCATCGTAGCTTGGCAATTGTTTGGCCATGGCCTGGGAACCCGTTTGCGCCACCCCTGCCGCGGAGAAATCCTGATGCACGAAGGTGTCCCAACCGACAGTTGCTCGATCGACCCCTTCATGGTCCTTCGGGTACGGCATGGCGACGGTCACGCGCAACATTCCGTCTTTGCTTTCGGATTTTTCGACCGACACGTGTTCAATTGCCTTGAGTGCCGCGACGAGTTCTTGTTCCGGCGTTTTGCGCGGATCGATTTGCAGAATCACGTGTCCGAACAAATGCAACTTGTCGCGCGGAATTGACAGGCCGGAACCCTTGAGTGCCGCGTCGACATCAGCCAGGCTGACTTCATCGGCCAGATGAAACACCAAGTACGACTGATCGCGATATTGCTGAAACTTGACGCCCCGCAACGAATCCTCCCGATTCCACATTTTGCCCGCGAGTTTCTTTTCAAGCGGTTCTTGGGCCGCCGCCGTTTTCTCCGCGGTTGCGCCGTCGATTGGCAAACACAACCAAGGCGGCCCACCAGCCCGTACCGCCGCCGGAACCAGGAAAATCGCCGCCGCAACCGCCGCCCAAGAGATTTTTCGGTACATTGAAGCACCCTGCGTTTCGAGTGAAGAACAACGCCCACACCCTCATGCTACGGACGGCGATATACTGTGAAACCTTGTAAATCGTTGCCGGCATCAACTTAATTGTTGTTTGATCAAACTTCATCCGCCAATGAGCCAACTTTCGCCTTCGCTGAAGGATCGTTTTGCCGGTTGTCTACTCGGCTTGGCGGTTGGCGACGCGCTAGGTGCTCACTTCGAAGCCCAAGCGCCGGAGTGGATTGCACGTCGGTACCGCGTGGCCGACGAATTAATTTCAAACCCGCCGGCGGGAGAAATGTGGTACACCGACGATACGCAAATGGCCATTGGTGTCGCCGAAACCTTGATTGCCTGCAAATGCATTGATGAGCGTGAGATTTGCAAACATTTCGCCGCCAACTTTCAGCCGCAGCGCGGCTACGGCCGAGGTGCACGCATCATCTTGGAAGCGATGGTCGACGGATACGACCACGCTGACCTGGCCGCAAATTTGTTTCCAGGCGGGTCATTCGGCAATGGAGCCGCGATGCGCGTAGCGCCTGTCGGCCTTATGTTTCGCGATAACCACGACCAATTGTGGCGCGAAGCCAGACAATCCGCGCTTCCCACGCATATTCATCCATTGGGTATTGAAGGCGCTCAGATTTTGGCGTTGGCGGTGGGAATTGCATCGAATATGGCTACCATCGATCGAGACGATTATTTTCGGCGATTGAGCCAACGATCGAATTCGATCGAATATTCCGGTCCATTGAATCGAGCCGCTCGAGTTCAGAATCCGAAAGACCTCGGACTATTTGGAAATGGAATTGAGGCTACGTCATCCGTCGTCACCGCGATTGCATGCCTTGGGCTGACGCCATACTCGTATGAGCAAACCATCGGCAACGCGATTCTATTGGGAGGCGATACCGATACGATTGCCGCGATGGCCGGGGCAATTTCGGGGGCGTTTCTTGGCCGACAAGCAATTCCGCGTCATTTGCTGCAGAATCTCGAAGACCGCGAGCGTGGTCGGAGTTACCTCGAAAAACTCGCCGGCGAACTCTTCCAGGCGTACAGCACGATTGCGGAACGATGCAGCTGATCCGTCGCGTGCGACAGCTTGCCCATTTTACGACCTGCCTGCGCCTCTCATCATGAATATTTTCGCCTGGCTCAAAAAAGCCCTTGACTTCGAATCCTATGTACAGTAATATTCGTTTGTCGGAGAGTATGGGCTCCGTGACTCGGTCTTTGGCAATTTGGAGAGAGCAAAAGTGTCTAGGTGGCTTTGGGCCTGGGTGTTTCGCGGTCCGCGCTGCGTGGGGTGGCCCGGACAATGTGTCCGGGCGGCGGAGCCGCAAGAGGCGTCGGACAGAATTCGGAAATATTAGTGAGTGACGGCTGCGAATGCCTCTTGTCGCTCTCGCGACTCCGACGGGCGGTGCTTTGTCGGGGCCACCCGGAGCAGCCAATGAAAAAACGTCGCCAACGCGATCGGGAATTCTCGCTCGTTTTGGGGGCCAAAGGCGAGGAGTGAAATAACTGTGAAATTACTCGGCGCGAAATTGAAGAAGGCCACTATACAGGTTCAAAAGCGGGCTCGAGTTATTTCACTTGAAAACTCAGTTTGCCGGATTCGGGCCCAACGTAGCGCGTTTTCCTCGAAAGACAGCACGATTGAGCCCGCGAGAGTTTCATCCAGTTTTAGAACGGTTGTAATCGGAACGGGAATATAAGGCGTTTTTGAAAAATCGCGAAAACAGGGCTGCGAAATTATTCTCGGAGATCGAATTTCGAAGTCGTTCGCATTGGTGGAAGGCAGCGGGTAGAGTAAAAGCATGCGATGGATCGTTCAAAAAGTTGCGCTATCGTTTGTCCTGCTTTGGTGCTCAAGCTCTGCCTGGGCGGCGGTGGCGGTGATTAGCAATCGCACGTCGGGGGATGTCAGCTTCTCGGTGGCGACAACCGACGCCAAAGGTCAGCCGGCGAAACCGGTGACGTTTCGCGTCACGTCGGGCGATGAGGCCGTGGTGCCGCTTGTGCGCGGTCAGCCAGCCAGTTTGACGGGCCCGGGAATGCAGTACGCCATTGAGTCCGATGCGGCTTATTACTTCGGTGAAGGTGGCCCGGGCAAGATCGAACTGGGCCGGATTGGCTTGGGAACGGCGGAAGCGACGGCGGATGGCGCGGGCAAGAGCGACGTGGTGGCCAGCGTCGTGAATCTACCTATGGCGCCGCCGCCGAAACGATCGCCGGAGGCAGAAGACGCGGCGCGTACGATCACCGTGAAATTGCTGGTGGATGAGGAAGAGCCCAGCCGGCGCCCGATTTGGGAACGGCGGCTGAAAGAGCGCGTGGCCGCGGCGTCCGAAATTCTGGAACGCTACACCGGCATGAAGTTGAAGGTGGTCGGCACCGACATGTGGCAGAGCGACAACTCGAACAACGATTTCGATAAGGCGATTGCCGAGTTCACGCAGAAAGTCGATCCAGGTGAGGCGCGCATCGCGATTGGGTTCACAAGCCAGTATCAAATCACGCGTGGCCGTACACACTTGGGCGGAACACGTGGCCCGCTCGCGCGGCATATTTTGCTTCGCGAATGGTCGCAGTTTGTCACCGAGCCGGAACGGTTGGAATTACTCGTGCACGAAGTGGGGCATTTTCTCGGCGCCGTGCACAGCCCGGAGAACGACAGCGTGATGCGCGTGATTTTGGGAGACAAGCAAGCGCGGGTAAAGAAATTTCAAATCCGCTTTGATCCCTTGAACACGCTGGCGATGAACATGGTGGCGGAAGAGTGGCGCGAACATCCGCTGCACAACTTCGCGGAAGTATCGCCGGCGACGCGAGAGCGGTTGCGACCGATTTATGAAGCGATCAATCAGGCGTTGCCCACCGACCCGGCCGCCGCGCAGTATTTGCACTTTCTGGAGCGGCTGGGCGTACGCACGCCGCTGGGCACGCAGTGAGACGCACGGCTGAAGCGACGATCAAAGCTAGCCGCCGCTAAGCCAGTTTTTCGTTGCGGATTTTGTCGGCCTGATCGGCTCGAAATTTTCGCAGCTTTTCGCGCAGTTCCGGCCGTTTGTTGGCCAAGATGGCAATGGCCAAGAGAGCGGCATTCGTCGCGCCGGGTTTGCCGATTGCGAGTGTGCCGACCGGAATTCCGCCAGGCATTTGCACGGTCGAAAGCAGCGAATCGAGCCCTTTGAGCGAGGCGCTTTCCATTGGAACGCCCAGCACGGGCAGCAGCGTGTGGGCCGCCGTGACGCCCGCCAAATGGGCCGCTCCGCCGGCCGCGGCAATCAGCACTTCGACGCCACGCTGCTCGGCGCCGGAGACAAACTCAGTGACCAATTCCGGCGTGCGATGCGCCGACATCACGCGGCTTTCATGCGGCACATCGAACTTGGCGAGTGTATCGGCGGCGGCGCGCATGACGTCCCAATCGGACTTACTGCCCATGATGATCGCCACGAGTGGCTTTTCGCTTTGGTTCATTGCGGTTAAGGTCGTTGAACTGCAAAATGCGCTTGATGCGGTGAGGCAATAAATCGATGCTGGGCCCAGTTTCAACAATCCTTCGCGAATGATCAATCCCCGGGAAACAGTGGTGCGGCGAGTTTCGGCGCAGCAGCCGGAGCCCGCAATCATTGCCGAGGCAGCCGACCTGTTGCGACGCGGACGTTTGGTGGCGTTTCCCACGGAAACGGTTTACGGACTCGGCGCGAATGCCCTTGATGAGAAAGCCGTGCAAAGCATTTTCGAAGCCAAGGGGCGGCCGGCGAACAACCCGATCATTGTGCACGTGGCCGACGCACTGGCAGCTCAAATGCTGGCTCGCGAATGGCCAGCCAAAGCGGCAATTCTTGCGGAGCGGTTTTGGCCGGGATCGCTCACGTTGGTTTTACAGAAGCAGCCGATGGTGCCAGACGCGGTGACCGCCGGTGGAACGACCGTCGGTTTGCGCGTGCCGGCCAATCCCGTGGCGTTGGCGCTGTTGCGAATGACTGATATTCCGGTGGCGGGGCCGAGTGCCAATCGATCGACGCAGCTATCGCCAACGACCGCGAAACATGTGCTTCAAGGTTTAGACGGGCGAATCGATTTGCTATTGGACGGCGGGCCGACGACCGGCGGATTGGAATCGACGGTGATTGATCTGACCGTGAGCCCACCACGATTGTTGCGGCCGGGCCTGGTGAGTGTGGTGCAAATTGAGGCGGCGATCGGGCCGATTGAAGTAGGCGGCCAGCGCGTGTCCACTGCAACAGGCGAGCCGCTACGATCTCCGGGCCAAATGGAGCGGCACTACGCCCCGCGGGCAAAAGTTGTGTGCAAACGAGAAGATGATGAATCGATCATCGGGCGTATTCTCGCGGAAGTTAATCGCACCGGTTGGCTGCGGTTAAACCGTCCAGGGACAGTGTTTGACGAGGTTCGCACGGCCGGCGAACCTTCCGATCCGCAGCAACTGCGAATCATCCAGATGCCGGCAGACGCACGAGAATACGCAGCCCGACTTTACGCCGCGATGCACGAATTGGACGACGCGGCAGTCGATTGCATCGTGATCGATTTGCCGCCCGAACATGACGATTGGATTGCGATCCACGATCGCTTGCGGCGCGCTTCGAGTAAGGCGTAAATGATTCAATGGGAGCGAAAACATGCGGGCACTCGTGACTGGTGCAACCGGGTTTGTTGGTCCGCATTTGCTGGCAAAGTTGAGCCGGCCCGTAGTGTTGAGCCGCGATGCCGATCGCGCGCGGCAATTGCTTTCGAAGTTCGATGTGGAGGTTTTCGCGTGGGATCCGCTGGCTGGTCCGCCGAAACCCGAAGCGTTCCACGGAGTTGATGCGGTCTTCCATCTGGCAGGCGATCCAGTGGCCTCGGGGCGGTGGACGGCAGAAAAGAAAAAGCGAATCCGCGACAGCCGGATCATCGGGACGCGAAACCTGGTTGAAGGCCTGCGGGCCTTGAGCGAAAGACCGCGCGTGCTGGTATCGACCTCAGCGGTCGGCTATTACGGTTCAGCGGGTGACGCGGTGCTCGATGAATCGTCGCCACCGGGTAACGATTTTTTGGCGGAAGTTTGCACCGCTTGGGAACGCGAAGCGCTGGCGGTCGCAGAGTTTGGCGTGCGAGTGGCAGTGGTGCGAACGGGCATCGTCTTGGGCCGCGAAGGCGGAGCGCTGAAAAAGCTGCTGACGCCGTTTCGGCTCGGCCTGGGGGGCCCGCTAGGAAACGGCAAGCAATGGATGCCCTGGATTCACGTCGATGATTTAGTCGCCATGTATATGCACGCAGCGGAGCACGAAGAAATTCACGGCGCGCTGAACGGTGCGGCGCCGAATCCCGTCACAAACAAAGATTTCACCAAGGCGCTGGCCGCCACGGTGCATCGTCCGGCAATTCTTCCAACGCCGTATTTTGCGCTGCGACTAGCACTGGGCGAATTTGCAAAAATCTTGTTCGATTCGCAACGCGTGGTGCCGCAGAAGGCGCTCGCCAAGGGCTTTCAATTTCGATATCCCGAAGTCGGACCGGCGATGACCGCGATCTTGGCTGAATAATTACTTCGTCAGTCCACGCGTTTTGAGCCAATCGGCCAGGCGTTCCTTCCAAGTGGTGAGCACCGGATCACTGGGCGCAAGACCCAAGCCATGCTTGCCGTTTTGATAGATGTGCATTTCGGCGGGGACCTTGGCTTTTCGCAGGGCGAGATAAAACTGCACGCTATTTTCAGCGGGGACAGTGGTGTCGGCATCGGTTTGAAAGATAAACGTCGGCGGCGTTTCGGAGGTCACTTGTTTCTCGTTCGAGAGTTTTTCCGCAAGATCCGGATCCGGCTTATCGCCCAGCAAGCTCTTTCGTGATCCTTTGTGCGTGAATTCGCTGGTCATTGAAATCACCGGGTAGCACAGGATTAAAAAATCTGGACGCGAGCTGGCGCGATCGATTTCATCGCTGGCATCCTGCTTGCCGCGATCGAAATGCGTGCCTGTGGTTGACGCCAGGTGCCCGCCGGCGGAAAAGCCCATCATGCCAATTTTCGCAGGATCGACCTTCCACTCGGCCGCGTGGCTACGCACATATCGAATCGCGCTGGGCATCGTCCAGCGGCGCTGGATGCTGGTAACCCTTGCCTGCATGTCGGTAATCAAGAACGAATGCCGTGACACCCAGCGAATTGAGCCAATCGGCCACCTGGCTGCCCTCGTGATCCATTGCCAGGTGTCCGTAACCGCCGCCTGGGCAAATGATGATTGCCGTCCCCGCTGCTTTGTCTTCCGCTGCGCGGTGCACAAACAGTTTGGGCTTATCCTTATCGGCATCGCCTTTGGCTCCGGGAGCGCCGTTTGGCCAGAGCAGGATCGCGTTCTGATCTTGTCCGGCGCCCTGCGCCAGTGCCAATGCGGCAACAAACGTGACCGTCGCTAATGTTAAAAATCGCAACAACATCGCATCGAATCCGAGGTGAGTATTTTGTCTCTGCAACCGGCAAAGTCCGCATCTTAAATGGTCGCTGCATCGCTGTCCAACTTCGTGCTTCCCTGACGTGCAGCCGCCGGCGTTTTAGCCGGTACAACCCTTGCATCCGAACCGCTGGACAATGTCGCAAGCTGATTCGACACGACGTATTGCAACCAACCGGCAACCTAAAGTTTTGAGGTGTTGCAAAGCGCTTGGATCAACCAGTTGGCTTCAATCATCAATACAGGACTTCGTCCATGCTCGATATTGCGCACGGCACATTGGTTACGTATAACCCGAAAGCGGTGACGCCCGAGACAACGCTCGATGAGCTCCAGCAGATCATGCAACAGCTGCAGGTGCGGCATTTGCCGGTGGTCGACGAGGAGCATGTCATCGTTGGTCTGGTGAGCGAGCGCGATCTGGCACGAGCGCAGTACAACGAAATGATCACGTCCGGCGGCGGGCCTGCGAAATCCGCGGGCGGCAAGCGCGTCGAACAAATTATGGCGCGGCAAGTGATGACACTGGAGCGCTTCGAATCGCCGGAGATTGCGCTCCGGGCCATGGTGGCGCATGCGTTTCATTCCGTGCCGATCACGGAAGATGGACATCTGGTGGGCATGATCACTAGCTCCGATTTCCTGCGCGAATTTTCCTATGGAGATTGGGCCGGGCACGACGAACCAGTCCGCTGCCGCATGGGTGCGCCGGGCATACGGTCGATGCTGAACTGCCGCTGGAGCAAGTGCTGGACGTCGCGGAAAAACATTCGCAGGAATTCATTGTCGTCGTGCGGCGCTATCGGCCGCTGGGGATTCTTTCCCGCACGTCACTTCGGCAATGTTTGCACGGCAGCGGCAACGAGCAGGAAATTGCCGATTTCCGTGCCACTCCCGTGCGCTTGCTTTTGCCGATGCTGCCAACGCTCCCCTCAGAATTACCGATGGGTCAGGCCGCGAGCCGAATGCTTGAACATCGAGCACGCGCACTGCCGGTGGTCGATCGCGCTCGAATGCTGCTGGGCATCTTGCAAGAAGACGACGTTCTACGGGCGATGGTCGAACGACTGGAAGAATAGCCGTCGACGTCGCACAATGGCGGAATGATGTTGACGCGCGTAAAAATCAAACGCTCCGCGTGGGAGCAGCTCAATCGGCAGATCATCGGGTGCGAGCACTGCCCGCGGCTGCGCGAATTTTGCCAGCGAATTTCCCTTGAAAAGCGCCGGGCATTTTCCGACTGGAGCTATTGGGGCAAACCAGTTCCCAATTTCGGCGATCCCAAGGCCCGGGTATTGATTGTTGGCCTGGCGCCGGCGGCCCATGGCGGCAATCGAACGGGCCGTGTGTTCACAGGCGACCGCAGCGGCGACTGGCTGTTTCGCGCACTTCACAAAGCCGGCTTCGCCAATCAGCCGACCAGCATTTCGGCCGACGATGGATTGAAGCTGATCGATTGCGCCATCACTGCCGCGGCGCATTGTGCTCCGCCCGACAATAAGCCAACGCTCGAGGAAATCTGCAACTGCCGCCCGTGGCTCGATGAAACCTTCGATCAATTAAAGCCGCGAGTGATCATTGCCTTGGGTCAAGTCGGTTTCAAAGTGTCGCTCGCGCAGGCGAAGCGGTTGGGATGGTTTCATGGGTCGCTGCCGAAATTCGGACACGCAACGGTCGTGGAGCTTGCCGAACAGCGTTCGATCATCGCAAGCTACCACCCGAGCCAGCAGAACACGTTTACCGGCAAATTGACCGAGCCGATGTTCGATCGAGTGTTCTTCGAGGCGCGACAGCGCTTAGAGAGCGTCAATTGCTAAATATCAGTTGGCAGGCGCAGGCGCTACGTGCTTCAGATTCGCGGCGTCCACATGTTCGTTGCCATTGCGTGTAAACAGCGCCTTCAACTCGTCGAGATCAACATCGCCCGGCACCGGCACAACATGACCGTCGCAAAACACGGCGAGGAAAGCCTTGTCGCGCAATCCAATCAGGCCGGCTATTGGATTCTTGTCGTCCGGCTCAAAGTCGTCGGGCTTCGTCCACACCACGGCTTTGTCGTCGGACGCCTCCACAAACATAATTGTCTGCTCTGCACCGTCACTAATCGATCGTAGCTTGATCGGCTTATCGCCCGGGAAAACCGTCTTCTCGCCGCGCAAGCTCAGATACACCGTTTTGAACTCGGCCAAAGTCTTGCTTCCCGGCGCTTTGAAAACGTCAGGCATTTTTTCGGTGAGCGCCTTGTTGTGCTCGCTGTCCCAGGGTTCATCTAAATGGAATTGCGCCGCCAGTTCCTCTTCGCCGATGAACGGCAAAATGGCCACGCGCCAACTCAGTAGCGGTTTGCCGACTTTATCGGCGGCGAACGCAGCAGGAAACCGGTTGCTGTTCGATTCAAACGTCAGCACGCCTTCCGCCAGCCGGCGCAATTTTTCCGACGATTCGTTTTGCTGTTGTACATCCTGGCCGATGCCCACGTTGACTTGCCCGACGCGCACCTCTTGCGCTTGAACCACAAGGAAGCTGAGTGGCAGCATGGCCACTGGCAGCGTGCCGATGCCCAGCGGCATTGGGCCGTGCGATTCGAAGCGCAACCCGCCTTTTGCCGATTCAACAATCTCGACCGTCGGCAGCAAGTGCGGCGCAATCGCCCGCGCGTTGGGCCACAGGCCAATGTGCAAATCGATCCCTTCGCTGTGCAGACCAGAAAAACCGAACTGCGCGATCATTTGCACAACCGGATAGGCGATTTTGAACAAACTTGGCGTGTCTTGATATGAAATCACGGTCGGCTTTTTACCGCTGGCAAAAGCCTGCGCTACCGCCGGCACGTCGGCGAGCGATTTTCTGGTTGCCGCATCGGCTGGAGCCTTTGAATGCATCCGCTGCAGGTACGATTTAACTGCCTGTGGAAAAAGCGATACCACGAGATGATCGTCAGTAATGCACCAGGCGGGCGCCACCGGCGATTCGGCCGTCAGGAAATTGACAAAAAAGATTTTCTGACCGTGATAATCAAAATCGGTAATCGTGCGGGCGCCGTCCCCCTGCCGCGCATCTTGTTCCATCTGCTGCCTGGCAATGGCCACGAGCTGCTCGTTCACTTGCGCGAGCTTGTCGTGATCGCGCAGCGTGACCGTCAGCGTAAGACCAGTGAAAACCAGTCCGCCGTCGTCGGGCGAATTGTACAGGCACCATGTATCACCCAAGGAACCAAGCAACTCGTGCTGAAAATGCACGCCGGTGGTTGCCTTCATTTGATCGAAAAACGCAGTGATCCCCACGGGCGCACTGGGATCAACTGCTGCAGCGGCGGTGAAAAGCGCTTCCATCACTTTGTCGGGATCGATGCTCGCCGCGGCCGCGAAACTGGCATCGGCCGGAATCGTGGCCAGCGACTGGCGCGTGAGCGGCTGACCGCTGATGAGAGAAATGAAACCGTGTGGCTCGCCGTCGAGTGTCAGTGAACTGCGGGAGACGAATCCGTCGCGATCCAAGCCATTTACGCAAGCGTACGACTTGGCGGAGTCCAGTCCGCTGACGGCGATGAAAACGGGGAGAATTTCTTCCGGCAAGAAGTCGGTCAACATTTCATTCACGAACGGTTTGACCATGGCCGCCAGCGACGGCAGATCGACATAAAAAACCATTGCCGGGCGATCGACTTTCAACTGCTCGCGCACGCTGCTTAGCCATTTCGGCGGGGCTTTCGAATTCATGCGGCGGTCATTCAGCCTTTGTGCTTCGCCATCGCCGACGCCAATGAGCAGATACTTGCCTTGAAAGCCCCATTGAATCGGTCCCGTGCCGGGTGGCATCGGCTCACTGTGCCAGCCGGCATCGTCGATTTGCACTTTGTTTCCCGCCGCCGCGCCGATGGCCTGTTCCAGTTTTTCCAGCGACGCTTTAGTCGCTGCAACATCGTCACCCAAGTTCACCGCCAGGCCGACGTGAATTGCCGTTTGCCCCTCTGCCATCGGGCAAACGTAGACGCACATGGGATGCGTCAGTAAAGTCTCGACAAGTTTCGGCCCTTCCTCAGCAAACGTTTTTCGCAGCGGATCATCAGCCGCCGCTTTGACGAACGCGACTTTGATTTGCTTCGTTACCTCGCTCACAAATTCTCGAACGTCTTCTTCGGCCAACAATTGCTCAACACAGTTCTTGCTCTTCGGGTCGGCTTTATCCATTCCGGCCAGCGACATGAACCACAAACACTCTGGCGGCGCCATCCGCTGCATCACCGGATCTTCCGGCAGCGGCGGCAACGAGAGCGGCAAATTAACCGGGCCACCGCTCAGCAAGAACAACATCACGAGCCAAGACGGGCCAGCGACGCTCATCATAGAATCGCACCTTTCATTTAGCCGCTCGCGGCTTAATGTGCAAACCAATTAGCAATTTTGGTCATGAAACGCTGAAACGTCACTTCGCCAACAATGCCACCAAATCCAGACTATTAATTACACCCAAAGGTTTATTCAGCTCCACGACAAACACGCGATGAATGTGATGCCGGACCAATAGCGCGGCCACGTCGCGAATCGGCGCTTCGGGCCGGCAGGTCACCACCTGGCTCCGCATCACGTCTTTCACACGCAACTTTTCCAGCCGCGGCTTGAAGCCCAGGAATCGTTCACCTTCGCCGTGCTTAAATCCGTCGGCCTGGGTTTCATCCCAGTGCAGTTCTTCCGCAATCTGCCCATCGAGCGATTCCGCCAGCACATGCACACGGGTCACATCGCTGCGACTGATAACACCCACCAGCCGACCGGCATCGACCACTGGTAAGCCCGTCAGCCGGTGCTCGACCATCAGCCGTTCGGCGATATCCAGAGAATCGTCCGGTTTCACATTCACAAGCGCTGGCTGTACGACATCGCGGGCCGTTAAATTGTCGAGATCAGAATTCGTCGGCATGTTGTTTTTCGTTGCTGCTAATTACTCGGCGGTCGATTGCTTCGGCGACACTCGCAAATAACGTTCGATTGCCAATCCCAGTTGTTTACCCGTCGTCAAATAACCATCGGTCGTGCCGGCTGGCGTGTTCCAAGCCGTCTCTAGCGTCACGCTGACGACATGGCCGCCCGTATGCTCGGTCACCCAATTCTTACCGATTTGTCGCCAGCGTGCATCATAGTTGGGTCCCGATTCTCGTGGCGTGCCCTGCAGCGGCAGCGGACCGGTCAATTCCGCTTGTGCCGCTTGCAGGAACGATTGCACATTGGCCCAGCCACCATCGCTAACAATACTGCGTGGCGAAATAAAAAACATCGATTGCCGATCGTTCGGGCCAGGATTGTGCAAATCGATAAATAAATTAAATCGGCCGGTGTTATTTTCAGTCAAAATCTCGCGCTGAACGGCGGCGACGGCCGGATGATACGGTTCCGTGGTCCAATCGCGATTGTGGTCCTGCGGCAGTTCTTCCTTGCCCCCTGCGCCGATGGCCACGTTATCGACATCCATGACCGGCACGATGTGGAATTCGGTGTTATGGCGCACAGGGATCGCACGCGGATCGTCCGAAACCAGCCACTCAACCAGTCCGCGACAAACCCAACTGCCGCCGCTTTCCCAGGCGTGCTGACGCGCAACAATCCACACGCTGTGCGCCGCCAAGGCTGTTTCTTCTCCAGGTTTTGAATTCGCCGGCGACACGCTTAATCCGAATACCGGTCGCCCGCCGCGCGATTTGCACAGCTCGAACGATTTTGCCTCCGCGCACTTTTCGGCTGCCGTATCTATCAAGCGGGCAACATCCTCACCGGTAAACGGCGGGCCCCAAGCGAACCACGCCTCGCGTGCATCGATTTGCTGCTTGTAGACCATGCCCCCGGTCTTCCGCTCGCCCGGCGATGTGTGTTGCCACGTGCGCCCATTGGTGCTGTAGGTTGCTTGATCGGCCAGCGCGAAGGGATCGCCCGTCAAGTCGATCGTAAGGCTCTCGCCCGGCGTGACGCCTTCGACCTTGAAATACCACCAGCAAGCCCAACCATGCGTCGGATGTTCCGCAGGCTGAATTTGGATGACGCGGTTTGCCTGATCGATTGACTTTACGGTTGCCGAGCCACACGGGAAATCGGTGGTAATTTTCAGTAAATTCGGGCGATCCGCGGCGCAAGACTGCGAGTTGGGTACGAGACTGCAGAAAACGCTGATGACTACACCGAGCGCGATCCATCGGGTGCAGAATTGGATCGTGCCATTGTGCGGTAGAATCGCGGCGCTCATAGATTCATGATCTCAACTGCGCACTCTTGTGACAACGCCGGTCGGTCCTCGCCCGTTGCACTTCATTTGCCACCGAGGAGTGCCTGAATTTTATCCCAGCCGATTTCTGCGATCTGGCTGGGCGAAAATTGCAGTTTATCGCGATGTTTCTGAATTTCGGCGTTGATCTTGCGCGTGACTTCCGGCTCGCGCTTGTGAAGCTCCGCGGCAATGATGTCTTCAAAGGCATTTCCCAGTTCGCGCCAGGTCGCCGTGAATGAGATCCAGTTTCTTAAGCGACAGATCAACGAGTCGTAGCCCAACGTTGCTGACGATCGGATCGATTTCAATGGTGCCGAAGCTGCCTTCTTTGGCCGGTTCGATGCCGATATCCACATCGAGTCGCACTTCCACGGTCGCTTCTCCTTCCACGTGGAAGTTCAAGCCTTTGACGCCTTTGATCCATTGTTCCTGCCGGGCATCGACTGCGAGGCGTGCCGTCAGGAATGCCTGAAATGCCGTGCGACCGAGGGAGGCAGAATGTGGCGGCGTGAGGCGAACTCGCAAATTGCGCTCCGGATCGTTCAGCCGCACGCTGTACATCCGCCACAAGCCATCGTTCGCCAGCTTCGTCTGTTTTTCCAGATGCCAACCGCCGTCGTGCTGCACCCAATGCAAACCATCGACAACCGAAGATTGATGCCCCCAATTCTCTCGCTTTTCATACTCCGGCTTCAGGCTCTTGATGATGATTTCCTTCGCCATCGCCGCGAGCGCCTGATTCGGCGATTGCGCCGGCGGTGTCAAAGCCGTTGGCGATGAGGCAATCGCAGGCATTGCCGGCGGTTCAGCGATTTCCGCGCATAAAGACAGTGCGCCAAATTGCCAGATCGCGGCGAGAAAAATAACCCTGCGAAATCTGTCAGAGCCTGGCGAGTTCATCGGCGCCTTAACATCCTTGCTTGTCCGAAGTTTTGCCATTGCAGATTGTACAATCGCCTGTAGCGAAAGCCGCAAGATCAACTCAGAGGGCGGCGACAATCGATTGCCAGGCAACTCTACGCAAAATGGATGCCGACTTATCCGCTGTCCAATCGCTAGCAACGCTCCCGCGAGCCGGTTATCGACGCGAATGGCAATTACAAGGACGCCCGGAGTCGAGCCGTTTCCAAGTGCAACCCGAGATCGTTCGTTCGCCAACATCTGGTCTTTTTTGCACACAACCCGATAAAAGTGTTGAGTTCCGTTCGATGTGAAGGAAATAATTAAACTCGATATGCGCGGCGGATGATCGGCCAATCTCTTCTCACGCAAAGCAGGGCAGCCCGTGCGTAAACTCCTCATCGGCTTCGTCATTCTATTCCCTCTGGTTTGGATCGCCTTGTTCTTCGCCCGACACGGGTTTGGGCGGCCAGAAGTTTTGCGTTCCATTGCCGATCTGAAAAGCAGCAAAGCAGAGGAACGTTGGAAAGCCGCCGATCAATTGGCAGCAATGGGCCCAAAAGCAAAATCTGCCGTGCCAGCGCTTCTTGAGGCGCTGAAAGATCCGGAACCGAATGGGCTGGTCTCGATTTCCGCCGCGAAGGCTCTTTTGGCGATTTTACCGAACCACCGCGACGTCGTTCCGGCATTGGTCGATGCGATGGATCACAGCAAAGGAAATGCTCCAGTTTGGATGGCTCGATTGCTGATTGGAATTCGACCGGAAGGATTCGAGGCTTTGAAGAACACGATGAAGCGCGACGGGGAAAGCACAGAAACTCAAACGCACGCGTTAGCATCGACCGGCCAGGCAGGAATGCCCAGCCACATTTTCTCTCTCGGGTCGATGCTGGATGTTGGCTGGGGCGACCTGATCGACTTTCTTGGCGACGACTCGCACACCAACAGCATCCTTTTGTACATGGAGTCGATCGGCAATGCGCATGCTTTTCTTTCCGCAGCGCGGGAAGTGGCGCTGCAAAAGCCGATCATTGTCATTAAAGCCGGCCGCACCGAGGTGGCGGCCAAAGCGGCTGCGTCGCATACCGGCGCTCTGGCCGGCAGCGAGGAACTGCTCTCGGCCGCATTTCGCCGTGTGGGTGTCGTGCAAGTTCGCCGCGTCGCGGAATTGTTCAATCTGGCGGAAGTGCTCGCCAAACAGCCGCGACCCAAAGGTCCGAACCTGGCGATCGTCACCAACGCAGGCGGTCCGGGGGTGTTGGCCACGGACGCGCTTATCGAAGCCGGCGGTCGTTTGGCGACCTTATCGTCGGCGACGATTGAGGCCATGAATCCGCTGCTGCCGCCGCACTGGAGCCACGCCAATCCGGTCGATGTCCTCGGCGATGCAACTGCAGAGTGTTACGCAAGGTGCGTCGAAATTACCGCCCGCGCCGCGGAATGCGATGGCCTCTTGGCCATCCTCGCGCCGCAGGTGATGACCGATCCCACGGAAACCGCCCAGCGCCTCACGGCCTTGCCCAAACTCGGCGACAAACCGATTTTGGCTAACTGGATGGGAGGCAGCCAGGTGGCCGAAGGCATCGATATCCTTAACCGCGCCAGCATTCCCACGTTTACTTATCCCCGATAGTGCTGCGCGTGCATTTCATTACATGTGGCAATACAGCGATGCACTACGAGCGCTGTATGAAACACCCACGCTCAATCACGACAACAAACACGATGGCACCCGAGCCGTCACCCATCTTCTCGAGCGCGTGCTGAGCACCGGACGCATGCTGCTGACTGAAGCCGAATCGAAACAGGTTCTGGGGGCGTATGATATTCCATCGATCAAAACCTATACCGCGACGACTGTCTCCGACGCGGTGGCATGTGCGAGGTCGATCGGCTATCCGGTCGTCGTCAAGCTCTTGTCGAAATCGATCACGCACAAGACCGACGTTGGCGGCGTCAAACTTGATCTGGCGTCCGACGAGCAAGTCCGCGGTGCATTTGAATCGATCGCCGCTGCGGTGGAGCAAACCGCAGGCCCAGGGCATTTCGATGGCGTAACGGTGCAACCGATGGTTCGCCAGGCGGGTTACGAACTGATCGTTGGCAGCAAAATCGATCCTCAATTCGGCCCAGTCCTACTGTTTGGCTCCGGCGGGCAGTTGGTTGAGATTTATCGGGACCGCGCCTTGGCGCTGCCGTCTCTGACCTCGACGCTGGCCCGGCAAATGATCGAAGCGCACACGAATTCATAAAGCTCTGCAAGGCATTCGCGGCCGGAAGCCGGTCGATCTAGCGGGTTTGGAACAACTGCTGGTTCGGTTTAGTCAGTTGGTGTTGCAGCATCCGCGTATTGCAGAAATCGACATCAATCCACTATTAGCTTCTGGCGACGGCTTGATTGCACTGGATGCCCGCGTGGTCATGCATCCTGCGACGTGTACTGATACCGATTTGCCGCGGCCGGTGATCCGACCTTATCCCCGGCAGTACGTGAGTCATTGGAAGGCCAGCGATGGCCGTCGGTTGATGATTCGCCCGATTCAGCCCGAAGACGAACCGCTATTAAAGCAATTTCACGAAACGTTGTCGCCCCAATCGGTCTATGCGCGGTACGCCCAGGCGTTGTCGCTTAGCCAGCGCACGATTCACGAGCGACTGGCAAGGTTGTGTTTCATCGACTATGACAGGCAGATCGCCTTGGTGGCATTTGATGAAAACCAGCCCGAATCGCACCTGATTGGCGTCGCCCGCCTGATTAAACTGCACGGCACGCGCGATGCGGAATTCGCCGTCATTATCAGCGACGCTAATCAACGGCTGGGGTTGGGTTCGCAATTCATGAGCCAATTGGTGACGATCGGCCGCGACGAAAAACTAAAGCGCATTGTCGGCCAGATTAGTGCCAATAATCGTGCGATGCTCACCATCTGCCAGCGATTGGGGTTCCAACTGGCCGATTCAACAGATCGCACGACGCGACATGTGAAGCTCGTGCTCTAAGATTGGATCAACGCCGGGCATCCCGACTACGCCGTAGCGTTTAGCCGGTTGATTTTCCACAGCGGGTTGCCGCAGCGGAACAGGTTTCGCGATTATCTAATGGAAGACCGTGACACTCGTGACAGTCGCCGATGACTGGCAGAAATGAAATCTGCTCGCTGCGAATTTCTCGCGCCCTCAGCCCTCGCCAAGCGGCTACGACTTTGACCAGATCGGAATGGGTTCCCGCGTCGTTTTGGCTGCGCTTTTTGGCAGCGATTTGACGAGGCACCTCGATTTTTCCTCGGTATTTTCGCGAACGTCCGAGTATTGACCGCCTCGAACGTTGTGCATTCAAAACTGCAACTTCTCCGCCGCTTCCGCAAGTTGCTGCTCAGTGCGCTGCGAATACCGGCTTGTGGTGTTCAAATTCTCGTGCCCAAGAATCTGAGCCAGCGAAACCAAGTCATTGCTGTTGTCCGCAAGGAAGCGTTTTGCCATCGTGTGCCGAAATAAATGCGGATGCAATCGAACGCCGATCACGGCAGAGTATTTGCGACAATGATGATTTCGACGGCATGATAAACGATAAATCGAATGTCGATTTGGTTGGCTACAACTACGAAAACCAGCGCCCTATCGGCGTGGCCTGACTGGCAATTCGATTGTACGCCATTATCACTCGATCAGTGATGCCATAGACATAAGCAACTCCTGTTTAACTGCTTCAAATGCGCCATGCGCCGAGAGTGCCGGTTCCTCGCGCGGGAGCGTCACGTAAACGCAGCAGCACGACTCTTTGCCACTTCACCCGGA
This sequence comes from Pirellulales bacterium, assembly GCA_963773875.1. Classification (GTDB taxonomy): domain Bacteria; phylum Planctomycetota; class Planctomycetia; order Pirellulales; family JADZDJ01; genus CAVTYH01. Next base: position 35,276 of record CAVZCV010000016.1, on the reverse strand, counting down.
TACGTCACCTGTTGATCGTGAACTCTGGCCATTGCCATGAGGACATGAGGCTTGGCACTCGTGACGCTCATAATGTCTCGAACCTCATAGCCGCGTGCGGTGAGCGCGTCGGCAATCAGCGAGCGATGGCAGCGCCATGGCACTGCCTCGGCGCACATGAGCGCTGTCGGCTTCTGCCCTGCCAGGCTGAGGAGTTCCTCCAAGGCTGATTTGAAGGCGGGCGTTTGCATGTAGTCGGCAAACCCGCGAAAGGACGCATTGCGCCATCCGGTATTCACCGAATGGCGTCGTGCATGACGCTGGCCCCCCAGCGCTTTCAGATGCCGATAGTTGAAGCCTCGATTGTGTAAGGCCTTGCTAAGCGTTTCCCGATTGAACTGTGGATTGTGCCGCGAGCGCGGAATCGATCGCACGTCGATTAAACGCTTGACACCATGCGCCCGTAGGATTTCCACCAACTCATCCAAACTTCGCGTCGAATGCCCCACCGTAAAAATAACGGGTACAGGTTTCATGCGTGACTCAACCTGCTGTAAATGCCTATAGTCAGCCTCTTACTCAGCACATCCCGTACCACGTCAAATATTCGCCAATTCACCAAAATACTCGCGGTCTTCGGCATAGCCCCCTTCGCCCTCATGGATCGTTGCGACACTCTCGACAAATTCGATCGCCTGGATCCACTTGACCATCTTGAAACCGAGTTGATTCTCGATGCGCAGGCGCAACGGCGCGCCGTGCAGACGATTGAGCGGCTCGCAGTTCATTTCGTAAGCCAGTAATGTTTGAGGGTTCGAAGCATTTTCGATCGAGAGACTGTCGTAATATTGACCGTCCGCGAGGCCCGTGGTGAATTCGACGCCGTCGCCGAACGAATAAAGGACAACCGCTTTGGCGTTGGGCGCCGGCCGAACCAACTCGATCAATTTCGCCAACGGTAATCCACTCCACTCGGCGATGCCCGACCAACCTTGAATACAATGGTGCAGAGTGATCTGGTTCTTCTGACCCAGCGCACGGAGTTCATCCAGCGATAACTCGACCGGCTTCGCGACCAAACCGTACACTTTCAGCCGATAGTCCCGGAATTCGCCAGCGGCCAGCGTCTTCCATTCGTCGCAGGTCGGCATCTTGCCGTTGACCCAAAAAAAGGGCGAAATGTCTTCGCGGCCGAACTCGGCCACGGGAGCGGGGCGATCAAGAAGGAACGCCATGATCGGGGCGACGATCGCCTTGGCGGCGTGCTGGACGGCTCGGGGGTGTTTCCACGCCATCCAGTTGGCGAGCCCGTTCACCACTACGATCGTGGCAATTCCTGCCAGACCGAGGTATAAGCCGATCGGGTTGCTGTTGTCCGTACCAACCACGATGTGGTTCATGTTCCGTACAAATCCAGTTAGCACAACCATCGTCACGTGTCCGATGACGAATGCAACGAAGGTGCACATGACGAGAAAATGGATCGACCGACCGACTTGGCGGTTGCCCGGCAGTTTCGGGTACCAAGAGAACCGGGCCGTGAAGGCCGGCGACATCGACGGGCCAGTCAGCATCGCCAGGGGCGCTAAAATGAACACCACCCCGAAGTACGACAGCTGCTGTAGCGCATTGTATTGATAGAATCCGTTTGGCTCCGGTGGCAGATGGAAGGTGACGTAGTGGACGAACACCGTCCAGGCGTCGGGCACGATCTGCCAGGACGTTGGCACCAGGCGCTTCCACTGTCCTGTGCTAAACAGCAGCGCCACGAAGAGCAGGCCGTTGCCCACCCAAAACAAGACACTAAGGAAGTGCCAGTGTCGCGCCATGCCGACGGTGTGCCGGTAGCCGGGCAGGCCGATCCAAGGAGAAACGTGACGGGAGTCGTCTTTTGCCGTCCAGACACGGTCTTTGGGCACCTCGATCGGCGTGAGCCGGAGCCACTCGGTGCCGGGCGTGCAATGGACGTTCCAGTACAGCCGAGGGTGGTCAGCGAGGATTTGCAGGCCGCTGCGGATGAGCAGGATCAGGAACAGAAAGTTGACGTAATGGGTGATGCGCAGCCAAGCCGGGAAGCCGTAGGGCTCGCTGGCTGCTGCAGAACTTAGCGGGGGGCCGGTCGGCACCTGTGGTAGACCGAATGTGCCGCACTGAATGTAAGCCGCAGCTACGACCAGCAGCAGCGGCAAGACTAGCAGCAGAAGCGTCTTGAGCCTGATGCGCATGACGAGCATTTTTCTAACTGAGCACGATCGTCAAGAGTAACGAAGCATCCTCGATTCCGCGGAGTGAATGCGACTCTTCACCGGAGAGGTAGAGCAACTGGCCTGCTCTTAGCTCTTGCGTACCACTGCTGACGGTAAAGGCGACTCGACCTTCCAGGCACTGGACCGTGATTTCTCCATGGGCCTGATGTCCTGCGATCTCTTTTCCCGAGGGAATCACCAGACGAATGATTTCCAGGGTCTTCGTCTTCGCCAAGGTGGCTGTCTTGGCTTGTGCCAGTGCGGATCCTAGCGGACGGATATCAATCACTTCACCGGATTTCGCATGTGGGATCGCCATTTTAAATCTCCAAAAAAGAAAGTGTGCCTTTCACGCCTCCGCCTAATAGAGGCCCTGCTTTGCCGAGTGGTAACGACGAAACAAGCGACTTTTGACCAGGCATCATTGCCGACGGCCTTCGAGGACCTCTTTCAGAACCAGCGCCTCATTGTGTTCTTCAGATCGCACGCCGTATACGAGTGTGCCAATGTGTTCTCTGCTCTAGGCGATTGACCAGAACTCTCAAGCTGTCCTTGCGGGAAGGCTCTTCGTAAACTCGCTTCACTTTCGATCATCGTTGTACTCCCTCTGCGTTGCTAGGCGCAGAACTTGATGTGGTTCGGATACAACGTCTTGACGGCCCGATCATTGGTTTCACTTTGTTGTCCAGATCCAATCACTGCAACACTACCTATCCGTCGAAAAACTTCTTTATGACGCGAACCGTCACAGCACGCCCCGCCCGTCCCCACGATGTCATCAACGGTATATTCTTGGGACAGACCGCCTGGCAGTTCGCTGCTTTGCCGCAATTCTGAATGCCGCCCTCAGCGATTAACGCATCAAGGCGCTGATGGGCTGTATTGGCACCCGTGGGGTGCGAGTTCATCAGGACCACCTGGCTGTTTGCATGCGCTCCGATGAATACTCGGTCGAATGCCGCGTCCTGGCGCTTCTCGAAATCTTTGGTCGACTCTCCCTTTTGCCGCCTCAATTCCACTTTGATATATTGAGGACAGGCCTCCAGACAACAGCCACAGCTCATGCATTCGCTGAGAGGATATGCCTGTTGCTGATCTTTTGGAGACTGACGTGGGCCGGGCCCCATGTCGTGGTAACCGTCAACGGGAATCCAACATTGAAGCTTCTCCAAGGCGCGAAATAGTCGGCGGCGATCGACAGCAAGATCGCGGATCACCGGAAACTTGCTCATTGGCTGTAAGTCAATCCGCCCAGGTTGGTCCGCCAACAGCCGATCGACTAACGCCGAACACGCCTGTCGAACACGCCCATTGATTAGCATCGTGCATGCCCCACAGACTTCTTCCAAACAATTAGATTCGTAAGCCACCGGCGCAACGTGCTCTCCCAATTCCGTTTGGGGATGCGCTGCGATACGTTGGAGCACGCTCGTAACGTTCATCCCAGGTTCACGTTCCACACAAAATGATTGCCAGTAGTTCGGCAGGTCTGGTCGATCTTGGCGTAGCACGCGCACGGTAAACGGATTTTCTATCGCTGCGGATACGATCGGCTCTTGATTCATGCGAATATCTGTCGGCGCAAAAACCTTCGCTTTATGTTAAAGCATGGATGGAGTCGGGTTGTGAACGACCGCACTCGCATTCTCGTCGGTGAGCGGCTCGGCCGCATGTTCCCAGGCTTCATAGCTAGCCAGGGCACTTCCCTGCTCAAACTTGCCGCGCTGGTTACCGAGACTTTGAAGTGTTGCCCAACGTACATAGGCCAGTAATTGCTGCTCGGAGCCAAACGTGGCGACGAGACGTCTCGGCTTGCTTGGCTTTGATCCATACAGGTAATGCATGGCTTGTTCCTCTGGTGGATTACGCTGCGACCCGAGTCGTCGCTACGAGACATTGGCAATCCGCGACATGACGTTTTTGACGATACGGTCGCAGCGCTGGCCGTCGAACATATAAAGCTGTCGCGATTCTTCTCCGATTTTTCGGTCGATCCATGCTTGCAATCGCAAGCGTGCGCGATGCAAACGTATTTTTACGTTGTCCGGTGTCAACTCCAAACATTCTGCCGTCTGGATCGTGCTCAGTTGCTCAACGATTCGCAGCGTGAAGATAACTCGCAAATCCGAGGGTAGCGAGTCGACCGCCCCGGCCAGCACGCGCCCCAGCTCATTTTGGCTCGCCTTGTCCGAGGCGTCTCGATCGTTGGAAGCAAATTCCATCATGTTGGTTTCTGAATCGCTCGGCACGACGAGCCGCAGACGCCGCCGCTTGCGTCGTCGTGCGGTAGCCTCATAAACTGCGATTTTCGTCACCCAAGTCGAGAAAAGCGATCGCCCTTCGAACTGTCGAAGATTATTAAAAGCACGTACATACGCCTCCTGCACGATATCTTCCGCTTCAGCATTCTCTCCGATGATGCTGCGCAACTCGGAAAAGACGCTGGTTGTAGCGCCGCATGATCAACTCAAACGAGGCAATATCGCCTTCCAACACCCGTTGAACCACCTCTTCGTCGGTCAATGGTTTCGGCAATGCCGAACTGCTTTCAGTTGCCTCGACAGTTTGTTTAGCCGGCAATGGCACGCGAAGACGCCCCTTGAGAATTGGTTCCAATCGGTAGCCATCGGTCGCCGCGCAAAGCCGCAACTTGCCCTAACGAGTAAGCGCCCACGGCCATTACCAAGTCGCGCACGGCGATATCGTAGTAACCGGCCATGATTAAGTTTACCGCAATCAGGGCCAGCCAGATCATGACGATATAAGCCCCCAGTCGGGTGAACGCTGTGAGCACTGCCAAACCGGCAACAATTTCGATGACACCGACAATCATCATGAACGTCGCAGGGCTCACTGGCAACATCGCCGCCACACTGGCCGGCAAGTACTTATCCCAATGCGTCAGCACATTGAAAAACTTGTCGGCGCCTGCCACCAGCGGAACCAAGCCGTAGGTCAGACGAAGCGGAATGTACACGGACGATAGTCTGTCGCTGGTTGCGGGCATGATTTGGACTCCAATTTAGGTGGATTGCGCTCGGGAAAGTGCGCCGAACACCCATACAGAGTCGTGAAGCGTAATTCGGTTACAGCTATTTTATGTTTTTTGAACGATTTGGCTTCGGCGGCGTGCTTGCTAAGCGGAAAAAAGTGATTTCTTCATTCCGAATTGTGCGAAGTAAGGGGCAAACCGATTATCGAGCGATATCGCACAATGGCACAATCTCGCTCGATGAGCGAAGCACCTGGGCGAGCGTCATCTTTGAGAGCGTCTTTTTTCGTAGTAGCGAAAATCAAACCGCTCCGAACCAATCGCACGGAGAGACGAGGTTGGATCACTCCGGGAAAAGTTTGGTCGAAAGGTAACGCTCGCCTAAGTCGGGGAGGACCACCACAATCAACTTGCCGTTGTTTTCCGGCCTCTTCGCCAATTCAATCGCGGCCCAGGCGGCGGCTCCCGAACTGACGCCACACATCAGACCTTCAAGTTTGGCAAGTTGCCTTGTGGTTTCCGCCGCGTCTTCATCCTGCACGAGGACCACTTCATCGATGACCTCCAAGTTAAGCACGTCGGGGATGAACCCTGCGCCCAGGCCCTGAATTGTGTGCCGACCGGGTTTCAGTGGTTGGCCAGCAAGCTTTTGTGTGATGACCGGGCTGTTGGCGGGTTCGACCGCGACCATCTGGACGCTTGGTTTGCGCTTCTTCAGCACTTCGCCGACTCCCGTGATCGTTCCTCCAGTGCCAACGCCACTGACGACAATGTCGACCAGACCATCGGTATCTTTCCAAATCTCTTCGGCCGTGGTTTGACGATGGATTTCCGGATTAGCCGGATTTTTGAATTGTCGCGGCATGAAGTAGTTTTTGTTCTGTGCAATGAGTTCCTCCGCCCTGCGGATGGCGCCAGGCATGCCCTCCGCCGCCGGGGTAAGCACCAATTCGACTCCCAGCGCTTTCAGCAATCGTCGGCGTTCCAGGCTCATGCTTTCCGGCATCGTAACCATCAACTTGTAGCCGCGAGCCGCACAGACAAATGCCAGCCCGATGCCAGTGTTTCCGCTGGTCGCTTCGATAACGATCGTATTCTTGTTGATGAGTCCGTCGCGCTCGGCGGCATCGATCATTGCCCGTCCAATGCGATCTTTGACGCTCCACAGCGGATTCAAGTTCTCCAATTTTGCGACTACGGTGCCAAGACAGCCTTCCGTCATGCGACGCAATCGAACCAGCGGCGTATTTCCGATGCAACGAGTAATGTCGTCATGAATTCCACGAGCAGGTGAAACGGTTGCCATAATCATCCTTTCATATTTAGCGATTCTTGTTTTTCTAGTTCATATAATGCACGCAATGCAGCGGGCGGAATTGCGACGCCGGGCTCGAACGCATCGAATTTCTCCAAAAGCGGCTTTAGGAAATAACCCGATTTGTGATCAGCCAACTTCGCCAGTACATGATGCGCGCTTTTCTGCACCCAACTTGAACCCGACTTCGTTAAAAGCGCCATCAACACCTGCTTCAATCCATCCCGCCCCAGGGCTGGTAGTGCCTCAGCAGCCACCCATCGCACGTCGTGGTTTGGATGATCAAGCGTTTCGACCAATGCGCTCGCCGCTGCTGGGTCCCCAATTGCACCTAGCGCTTTCGCCGCTTCCCAGCAGACATGGTCCGCAGGGTCTTTTAGGCTTTGCGCAACGGAACCACTGCTGCAGATCCAGCGGTTATCAAGACATTACGTGCCTTCTCGCGAATGACGGGATCGTCGCTGCGCAGAGCCTCAAGCGACGCAATCACATCCAATTGTTGTTCCTGTGACGCATAGATTGAATCCATAACTTGCAATCTCCTTCTGCTTGGGCAGACATCAGGCAGTTTGCGGTCTTTTCTTCCTCCGAAGTCGCGGAATTCTCAGTGTCGGAGGCTCCTTCGTGGCATCATTCAGATCGCGATTGAATACGGAAAGAATGTCGCTGCGCGTAATCATGCCGACGACGCGATGCGGCTTTGCTCTTGTAACGACCGGTAACCGTCCGATTTCATGACGCACCATGTGGTCCAGAGCCTGCCGCACGGTGCAATCTTCGTGCACAAACTTAGGCAAACGTGTCGGCAAATCCTTCAGTAATTTCTCCGCCGGTATTTGCGTGTTCAGCAAATCACGTCGAGTCACCACACCGATTAAACTTCCAAAAGCATCGATGACCGGAAACCCTTGATGTTTTGCTTCAGGAATTTCGGTCTCCATCCAGCGACGGACTTCGGCGATCGTTTGTGTGGCCAGAAGTGTGACGATGGGAGCACCAGCGACCTCACGCACGGTCACTTGTGCCATTAAGTCGGCCGAATAGTCGTTTGGCGTTGCCACACCACGACGGGCAAGTTTTTCCGTCATGATCGACTGTTTCATCAATAAACTGGCCACGAGATAGCTTGCGGCGCAGCCGCCCAACAGCGGCAACAGCCCAAAAGGCTGCAGTGTGGTTTCGAAGGCAAATACCGTGGAAGTCAATAATGCCCGAGAGGCGCCGGCGAACATGGCTGCCATGCCGACCAATCCTGCGACTCGGATATCAATTGCCGCGGCCGGCAACACTTTGATACCGAGCGCTCCGAAAACGGACCCCAACCCTGCGCCGATCGTGAACAGCGGAGCCAATGTGCCGCCTGACGTTCCGCTTCCCAATGCGATTGACCAGGAAATAAATTTCATCAAGCACAGGACGGCGACGAACTGCGTCGTCCAATGATCCGAAATAATTGACGAGATATTGTCATATCCGACTCCCAGTGTTCGTGGAGCAAAATAGCCAACAACACCGACGGCAATGGCCCCGATTGCGGGCCACCACATCCAATGAATTGGTAGCCGTTCGAAAGCGTCTTCAATGGCATAAACGGCGCGTGTGACTGCCGCAGCGGCCACTCCGATGACGGCACCAAGAAGCACATAAAACGCCAATGCGCCCAACTGAGGCGCCGCGACATCCGGCATCGGAAACACGGGATGCGCCCGATCCAAGATCACGCGCATGCCGGCGGCGGCCGCACTTCCCAATGCCACCGGCACGATCGATCTGGCCCGAAATTCGAACAGCAGCAGTTCAATCGCCAAGAGAACCGCTGAGACTGGACTTCCAAAAGTGGCTGCCATGCCTGCTGCCGCGCCGACGGCGAGCAAGATTTTGCGTTCTGCTGGAGTAGTGTGCATGAATTGGCCGACCAGCGAACCCAACGCCCCGCCGGTGGCGATAATCGGTCCTTCCGCTCCAAACGGTCCTCCCGTACCAATCGCGATTGCTGAAGAGATTGGCTTGAGAAAGGTGATCCGGGCAGGAATGCGACTGCTATTGGTAAGTACCTGCTCCATTGCTTCCGGAATGCCATGACCGCGAATGGCCTTCGAACCATATCGCGCCATGAACCCGACGACGATCGCCCCAATAATTGGGACCGCAATGACGAATAAGCCCAATTGATTGCCCGCCGGGCTTGTAAAATCAAGCGAGTACCTGCTGTAGAACGCCAGATTTGTAATGACAGCGATCAGTTTGATCAGTACCTGCGCAACGATCGCTGCAGCTAAGCCCAGCCCGATGGAAACAGCGCATAACCAGACGACTCTTCGATCGAGGGTCGCGGATTTTGACGGGAACTGCGCAGCTTCGACGACGAAATCCAGAGAGGGGGAAATCGTCAATCCGTCACCGGCTGACGCGTGAATGCCGTCGTCTGTTTCCATCGCTTATCCCGTTTCCAATCGCCGCATTTCCAGTATGATTATTGTATAGTGTACTATGCATGTGTTTTTCGGGCTAGGCTAGAAGCGGTGGCCGCATAGCGTTGGAAAAAGAGAGACACTCAGCCAGATGGCCGGGTTTTACACCGTGTGGTACTATTATTCTCGCTATCCCAACACTGCCGATAAGGATCGATTTTGTGCTTTCACTTGAAGACAATATTCTCACGGCATTACGACGAATTAGCCAAGCCATTGATATATGGTCGCGAGAGCTGTGGCTTGATTTTGGTTTGACCGCGCCGCAATTGGCGACGCTTCGTGAAATCCTTGCGGGCAAGAATGTCACGCCAGTAACTTTGGCTACTGCCCTACACTTATCGCAGCCGACGGTTACCGGGATTCTCCACCGTCTTGAAAAACGGGGGCTCATTAAACGTGAGCGTTCGACATCCGATCGTCGTAGTGTTTTGGCAGTCGTTACCACGCGAGGGAAAGACCTTGCCAAGCGGGCGCCGCCTTTGCTCCGCGATCGATTCAGACAAGAACTCCGGAATGTCTCTCGACGACAGCAGACCGATATCTTAGCCGTTCTACAGCGAGTGGCCGCAATGATGAGCGCTCCAGAAACTGCTGATGCTCCCTTTTTGTTTCTCGGAGGGAATGAGTCAGCGACAGAGAATCAACGAGAAGTGCGGCACAAGCCCACTAAACTCGATTCCAATAGATCCCTAATCTGCTCCCTAGGCAGAAAGAAGCGGCCCGTGCGTCAAATGCGATAAAGTATTGTGGCGCTATAGGGACAGCGGCGCGTGTGGACCGTCTCAAAAGCAATGCCATACGAATGCATCGGCCGCCGACGTGTTTTACGCTCCGTTAGAGAATGCCATTGACTCTTTGGTATACTACGGAGTCTATATTCACTTCATGGCAGCGGAGTCGGCGATGATGAAGCCTATGCGAATCGGTGAAGTTTCCAAGCGAGCGCAGGGCGCGGCTCTGATCGCAATACTCTGCCAGTCCGGTTACGATCTCAGGTCAACGATCACACAATTCATCATCGTCGCCCTGGCAGGTTCATGCATTTGTATTGGCGTCTCATCTTTGCTGCAGTGCAGAGTGCTTGCCGCCATTATCTGGGCAATCGTCGGAGCAATCGGAGCAGCATTTATTCTGCTTTGCTTCCTTCTAGTTGGACATGACTTTTGAGTTTTTGGGAAGAACATTTAGTTTTTGGGCAAAAGCCCACATAAGTGTGTAAGTGCGCTCACTGTGCTATGCCGATCATCGCGGTTTCGCGGCTGAATACTGCGAATTCGGGTAGTGGCTGAACAGAATGGAGCTAGTGGGTCGCTAATTTCTTGGACGGTCTGGCGCTGGTACAGGCCGGATACTCAATAGAGGGGATTCTACTGTCCCAAAAGTGAAGACCTTCGGATTCCCGCTGATTGGTAAAGTCGCTTCTTGCATGTGAATACACTTTTCACTAGGATGCGGGCCCGAACGGAACGGATGAAGGCAGCGGCCAAACTTCTTCGTTGATTTACAATTCTGAGGAGACCGACCATGACTCGCATCATGTTGGCATCCACGCTGAGCACAATTCTGTTCTCGTTCTTCGTGTCGGGTTATATCGACGCTGCCACGATTTCTTTCAGCACCGCCGCTCCCAGCATTGGACCGAACGACATTTCGAACCTGGTAGGCACGACGACCGCGGCGAACAACGTCAACCCGGCCGGCGGTGTGTATGGTTACGTCGCGCATGACAACGTCGTGCAAGGCCAGACGTTTACGACCGGAAGCAATCCGGGCGGATACACGCTGCAATCGGTTACATTGCAACACGTCTTGTACACGGACCCAGACGTGTCGTATTACGATACGACTCAAGCGAACGGATTCTTTAACGTGCGCATCACGCGGCCAACTTCGGCCACGGCGCTGGTGCAAGTTCTCGCGGAGACCGCCGCCACCAAGCCAGCCGATCCCAATAACATTGGCGTCGCCCTCCCCGGTCCCGGTACGGGCAGATTCGTCACCTTTGCTTTTGCAGGCAACGTTTCCTTGTTGCCCAACACCCAATACGGCTTCGATGTCGGAGGCGCAAACGCAACGTTTTTCGAAACGAACGGAACAAATACCAACCCGTATGCAAACGGCAGTGCATACATCAGCGGCGATGCAGGTACCCTTCCGGGCGTTGGCGATCTCACCTTGACCGCCGGAACGGGCGACCACGTGTTCGTCGTCAAGCTGGCCCCGGTTCCAGAGCCGAGTTCCATGATCTTGTTGACATCAGGCACAATCGGTCTGCTGCTTGCAGCCGGTCGCCGTAGAATCTACGGCTAACAAATCTTCGAGACATGGTAGCTGTAAACTTAGTCTCGCGCATCTCACGATCGTCATCGGCAATTGCCACTCGTAGTGAAAAAGACATTGGTGGGCCGATTCACTTAAAATGTTGAGATCGTCCAAGTTTCACCACCTAGATAACGACAGCCGCTTCGCGTGCGGAGTAACTTATCTGCTGCAATTATACCATTTTGCTGTGTAGGACGGCAATCATTTGTCGGCTCTTCATGTGCTTGGCACTTCTTCAGATCTTTGAGATTGTTTTTGGTTTTTTGCGACGTTATTGCCCGCATGTTTGCTTGAGACCGCACTGGTTGTACGACCGCTGGCGACGAAGTGTCGTGTCAATTCGAGTAAGCAAACTTCAGCAAAGTTCATCAACATCAAGGCGATCTTCTGGGCGTCGCGGGCGTTACCAACTCGCGATCCAGCGTCAAACGCCTCAAGCTCGATGTTGGCAGCGATTCAAGGGCTGTTGCGTTGATTGAGCAGATTTAAATGCTATAATGCAGGTGTTGAACTGTTCGCGATGGGCAGCTGCAAGACAATGCATCACAGCCCCGAGGCGCGACAGCGCCGACCGGGGTTTTCTTTTGGGTCACGTTGGCCCATTCGGCACGTAGCCACGTAGCCACCGCTTGTCGTTGAGCGTTCGATCAAGCCGGCGCATCGTACCGAGAATCTTCAAATAGGAGGTGCTACACATGAAACGCATGATTTGTGCGGTTCTGACGCTGAGCCTGTTTTCAACGGGCATGATTGGATGTGCCAAGGACGAATCTTCGACGAAGACTGAAACAGTAACTACAACCTCCGGTGGGCAAACAACCGTTACCACCGAGAGAGAGCAAGCTGACGAAGGAGGGATCGTTATGAAAGGCTTTGTGCAAAATATCGAAGATCTCGCCGTCAAGAATGACGATTTTCGCCACGTGCTTTACACGGCAAAGCACTGCCAGCTCGTCGTCATGTCGCTGAAGCCCAAGGAAGAGATCGGGGCGGAAGTCCATACGCTCGACCAGTTCTTTCGCGTAGAGGCGGGGACCGGTGAAGCAGTTCTCGATGGCGTTCGGACGCCGATCCAAGCGGGCTTCGCGGTAGTCGTCCCGGCTGGGGCGAAGCACAATATTATCAACACCGGCAGCGTTCCGCTGAAGCTCTATACGCTTTACGCGCCGCCGAATCATCGGGATGGCGTTGTCCACCATACCCGGGCCGAAGCGGAGGCCGACAACGAACACTTCGACGGCAAAACGACGGAATAAAGGCCAATCAAGAAGTGACTGCGCGCGACGCTGCAGGCGATCAGGCAAGGTTTGCTCATGTCGTTAAGCGCCGCTATCCTAGCAATTGTTGGGACGCACGCTGACGCAATCCGATCATTGACGCGTGGCAAGCTGGCCTGGTCGCGGGCCAGTTGTGGCAACTGCAAAAGAAAAGCCCCACGCATCGTGCGGGGGGCTTTTCGACGGGAATCACCGTTGCGAATTAAAAGGCCGCGCGATCCTTGCGTGGTTTGCTCAAGGTGTCGTTCACAGGCGCTTCCACGACGACTACCCTAGCCGCATGAAACCAAGGCGTCAATCGGCTGCTGCCTCGGCCGGACGCTTACTTTCGCCACGAGTTTTCGGCGTTTTGATAGATGAGATGAGTTTAAAGACAACGGCGCCCGAATTTTCCTTGGCCCTAGAACTTATATAGTCCAGGTGTGAAAAACGAACCTTTTCCGGGGCACGGCCGGGGCGGACGGTCCCGCCGCGTGGCGCAGTAGCTGACGCGCGTGGTCGCCCCCAATTTCACTGCGAGCCCAAAGGATCGCTGACATTTTGCTTCGGCTGGCCACTGGAACGTAACGTGCGCAGAAACGCGACAACGTCGTGCAACTGGCGATCAGTTAGCGTTTTCCCCCAGGCTGGCATGAGCACGGATTTGCCAACCGCCGTGCCCCCCTTCGACACTACGAGAAGCAGATGCTCATCCGTCAGCTGCGGCCAAGACTGCGGACTGGAGAAGTTTCGAGGAGGCACTGCTAGATTCGTGGAATTGAATCCATCACCCTTGCCTTCGTCGCCATGGCATATTGCACAATAGTGTTTGAATACTTTCTGGCCACGTAACTGAGACTCGGCCGCAGGATCGGTCAATACGTTGCGCATTGCCAGCGCTTCGATTGGCGAAGGCTCGCTGAATGTTTCATTATGCGGCCGGGTACACCCCATCACAAATAAACAAACCACAACAGCTATAGACGCCAGGGACGCAGTGGCGAGCCGGAATTGATTAGGAATCGTATGTGATCTGACGGATCGCATCAGACGCATCACTTTGTTTTCTGAAAGTCAGGGTTTTTGAGGGACAGCAAATAGGCTGTCAGATCCAAAGCTTCCTCCTCGGTCAATCCTAGATTGGGTTCCAGCGTGTCGGGCACAAGCGATTGCGGATTGCGAAGCCACTGGTATATCCAACCGCCTTGGAGCTTGTCGCCAACCCATGTTCCCCAAGGAAATTCCGGCACTTGCGTCGTCAAGCTCGGACCGACGTCCCCGCTTTTGCCATTCAGTTGGTGGCAGGCAATGCAACCTTTGGCATCGAACAACGTCTGGCCGCGAACGGCGTCGGCACTCGTGTTTGCACTTCCGGCACTTTAAGGAAACATTCACATTACCTGTTCTGGCTTCTTTTCTATCTGGTCTAGTTCTAATCCCGGGGGCACCGCAGTGCGGGCACTTCATTTGATTGTTTCCGATTGGCTGATTAGCGGTATTGCTCATGTGTTTCTCCAAAAGAAAAACTCGCCCCGGGTGCCATGCTAACCAAATTCATTTTTCCCATACACTAGATTACGAGCGACCCAATTGCATAAAGTGCGCTCGCCAACAGCAAAGCGCACTCCGCACGAGATGTCGAAGCCCACACCCCCCCCGCGGAAACAACGCCGCCCTGGATTCGACGATCGAGCCCAGGCTCCATGATTTCACTGTTTGATTCGCAAGAAAGCCGGATGCTTGGGCGCAGGTCCATGGCAATTTTCAGATGTCTGAACAAATCCGATCGGCGGACCGATTGGAAATTTGCGATTGCCATAGATTGGCGTCAAGGAGCCATCGGACTCCTCGAAATAGAACCGAATTTTTGGTTTACAAGGCGCATTTGACGGCACCGGCATTTTCACGTCCGAGAGGAGTGTGCTGCGCACGCCGCGGGCGCGCCCATTTCCGCGTTTTGTCGAATTTGTAGCTGCGAGTGAACCGGCCATGATTCACCTCCATCGGTTCGGCTCAGTTGGAAAGGAATTGTTCAATTAGCAAAAAAATCAAGCCTGCGCGAACAGACAGCTGTTCATGCAGGCTTTCGTTTGCCTTATATCAAGAAAGGCCCATCGCGAGCCATTCCACGCAACCCCATTATAACTTATCTGTGTCTTACCATAAAGCTTTTCCCGATACGGGCGGAGCTCCGTAGCACTAATTCCATCCCATCTTTCGCGATGTCGATCCGTAATCCGTACGTATGGCTAAATTTCGTGAGCGTTTCTTTTAGCAGTCTGGAATCGCGCGTAACAATTTGTGTTCCACAGTGAGTAATAATTGCCCTAGGGACACGTTCTGAGCGGCACCAAGCAAGCTGCGTCGTAATTGGTGCATGTCCGAATAGTCGCTTGCCGCGTCTGCGCACCAACGGTCGTGTTATTGTGGCCCCATCGCCTACGTAAACGATTATCCCTCTGAGCGCCTCGTGGCGGTCGCGGATGGAAACCAAATCGGGACAATAAAAAATGGTGATCTTGCCAGCGGTAATTCTATACCCGACAGCCGGAGCCAGTAGCGAATGCTCCACTGCGAAGGCTTCGAATCTCATGTTGGCAACCTGCGTCGGTCGTCGCAGGTGGACGATGCAACGTTGATTAATTGGAAAACGTTTCATCTGCTGCCAAGTCTGGCGTGTAGCGAAAACTGGGCATGGCGCCCCGTGAGCAAGACCAGCGCAGTGGTCTGGATGAGCATGAGTCAGCACGATCGCATCGATGTCCCATTGCGATACTTCTTCCAGCCAATCTGTACCGCAATCGATGACGACTCGCCGTCCGTGGCAAACAACCGCAAGTACCGAGTGTTTGAAATGTTGCCGCGTGCGATGCTCAATGTTGCCGCGGGTTCCCCAAAAGATGAGTTTCATAAGGCGCCGCCCTCACGATTGGCCACCGCACGACCTACCGCTGGATTAAACGACGAACCTGCGTCAGCGTGCAAGAATTGAGGACATCTTTGGCCTCCAATCCTGCCCGTCGAGCTTGGTACACGCCAAATTCCATGAAACGCAACTCCTCGGTCGAGTGCGCGTCGGTGCCCAACACGATTCGGATGCCGTGCTGCTTTTGCGGCTGCCAGTGCGATTTCGTCAAGATCCAGTCGGCTAGGCTGACAATTCAATTCCAGCAGACAGCCGTAATCTGCGGCGGCTTTGAATACGTCCTGCAAGTTCACCGCATACGGCTTCCGCTTGCCGATCAGCCTGCCGGTGGGATGACCGATGGCATCTACGTATGGATTGCGGACTGCATTCAAGATGCGCTGGGTGATTTGTTTCTCCGATTGATTCTGCCCATAGTGAATCGAAGCGACGACCCATTGGGCGTCTTTCAATACTGCATCTGGAAGGTCGAGAGCGCCGTCTTCCAGGATGTCCAATTCCACGCCGCGCAGTACCGTCATTCCTCGCACTCGCTGGGCAGCCTTTTCGATTGCGCGCCAATGATCGCGAAGTCTCTTCGCATCGAGCCCTTTGGCCATCGTGACCCGCTTAGAATGGTCGGTGATCGCGATGTACTCATAGCCGCGGGCCTTGGCGGCTCGAATCATGTCTTCAATCGACGAGCGTCCGTCGGTGGCTGTGGTGTGCATGTGCAGATCGCCGCGAACATCATTAAGTTCCAGAAGTTGCGGCAGCTTACCTTTGCGGGCTAAGTCGAATTCGTTCCGCGCTTCGCGCAATTCCGGCGGAATCCACGGTAGCCCCACGGCCTGATAGACCTCTTCCTCTGTTCGACCGGCGACACGGCGAGCGCCGCGAAACACGCCATACTCATTGATCTTCAGGCCGCGTTCCTGTCCTAACCGCCGGAGAATAATATTGTGCTGCTTCGAGCCAGTGAAATACACCAGTGCAGCACCGTACGATGCTTCGGGCACGGCACGTAAATCGAGTTGCAGCCCATTGCGGAAGCGCACCGAGGATTTTGTTTCGCCGCGGGCCAGTATGTCGGAGACACCGTCAAAATGAATCAGCCGATCCATGACCTCCTTCGGCCGTTTGCAGGCGACCAGAATATCCAAGTCGCCGACCGTTTCCTTTCGACGGCGATAACTGCCGGCGATGTCGATTGTGCCAATGCCCTGACACTGCTGAAGAAAGGCAACCAAAGCATTCGCATAGGCTTGTGCTTCCGCTAAATACATGCGGCGACTGGTTTCGGGAAGTTGTTCAAGCGCCTTGAGAATCTTTTCTTCTGTTTTGGTGCCGAAGCCCTTCAGTTTTGAAATTGCATGTCGAGCGGCCGCTTGACGCAGTTGGGCAAGGGAGCCAATTTTCAGTTTTCGGTGCAGCAACATTGCCCGCTTCGGACCGCAGCCCGGAACTCCCATCATTTCCCGCAGGCCGGCGGGCACGCGTCTGCAAAGCTCGCGCCTGAGAGGCAAGTCGCCAGATTTGACGATCGTTGTAATTTTACCCGCCAGGTCCGAGCCAATTCCCGAGAGCTCTTCCAATTTTTTAGGACATCTGTCAACGATCTTGGCAACAGGTTCCGACAGGTCGCGCATGGTCACCGCGGCCCGCCGATAGGCTCGAATGCGAAATGGATTCTCACTCAATAGCTCCAGGAGGTCGGCAACTTCGTCGAAGATTTCTGCGACTTCGGGGTTTTCCATATCCGACCCCCAAGTTTTGTAAACGATGACAATTGCTGTTACGTTCAACTGCTCGCGTGATGATTCTGAAACCGACGATACAAGTTGAAAATTTCGCGAGTCGTCGTCGCTTGTTCTGGTGACTTGTACATCCGCCACCGGACAAACCGGGGGAAACGCAAGGCCAAGCCCCTCTTTTCCAATCTTGTTCTGGCCACGGCGTGAACGGGGCTGAGAGTCAATTGCGCTCCTGTCACTTCCATCACCACCACCGGGTCGAACCATACATCGGCCTTCATCCCGGATTCCACCATCCGATGCTTGTCGGCGCACCGGTACGGCCTTAGCTTCGCCGGGAGCCGGCGTAGTTCTTCGTCCGTGAAGCCTGTTCCTACCTTCGTCAATGAGCAGAACTTGTTTCTGCCAGGATCAAACGCCGCCACGAGCAGTGACCCGTAACTTCCGGCCCGCGCACCTCGGCCATCGATAGCGCCCACGACAACGAGATCGAATGTGTCGGCCAGTCCTTTTCGGTATTCTTTCTTAAATTTGATCCAGTGCCAGCCGCGCTTGCCGGCCTCGTAGTGGCTGGCAGCGTCCTTGATGACAACTCCCTCTGCTCCCTTTCCGATGGCCTGTCTGAAGAAGCAAACGATTTTATGTCGGTCATCGGTCGCGATGTAGGTTGCAATGGCGATGCCCTGCTTGATTGCCAAGCTTCGTTCGAGGGATTGCTTTCGTATTGCCAATGGTTCGCTCAAGAATGAGCGGCCATTTTCATAGAGCAGGTCAAAGACAAAGAATGTGACCGGAATTTTTCGGGCGTAGGCTGCGACGTCGTACTTCCTGCGCCGCTGCATCAGCGTTTGAAAGTCCCGCATTTTCCCACTGCGAGGACTCACCGCAACAACCTCTCCCTCCACAATTGCATCGTTAGCGCAAAGCGCGGCTCGGACGGCCGCCGCGACGTCGGGGAATTGATCGGTGATGTCTTCCAGCCGGCGGGAATACAGAAGCACGTGGCCTTTATGCAGGTGGGCTTGTACGCGGCTCCCCATCGTACTTGTACTCGACGTGCAGTTGGCCAGGAATATGCGACCGAACCTCTGCCAAATCGCGAACGCGCTGCGCCAACATCATGCGAATCGGTTTGCCGACGGTCGGTCGGACCTTCGCCAGCGATTTAATCCCCAGTCGAATCGCCCGCTCTGCCACCTCACCAAGGTCTGAAACGACGTTGTATGCCTTTTCGAGGACCGCTTTGGAGGCCTTGCTTCCAGTGAGAGCGTGCGACAAACCACAAAGAAATATCATCTCACCGACACCCAGTCGTAATTTCCCCAATACAACGCGGACAACGAATCTTGCTTCATGCCGCGAGCAGCGATTCAAAAGATCCACCAGCAAATTGATTTTGCGATCCTGAGCGCCGGCACCGGTGCAGCGCACGATGCTCTCCAATTGTTGGAACACATCTTTGAGCGATACGTCCGTTCCTCGACCCCTTATGACCGTCTCCGCCACGTCGCCCAGGTCTCCGGATTTGTGGAAAACCGACTCGATGCTGGTAACCGAACGGTGGCCAGCAACGGCCAATGCCCGGATGACAAACTTGTCTGCCATTCCGATTTCTAGTCGATCAAAATCAGGGGCCACTCGTCCGCGGAGCAGGTAGGCCGCCATTTTGGCCTCGGATGCCGACATGCGCGAGAGCAAGTCGGCCAAGATGGCAATCATTCTCGTGCTCGACGAAGTGTGCTCGAGCCGTCTAAGAGTGTTCGTAAATTCCCCGAACAGCATTGATCTCATCGCCGATTGCCACCACACAAGAGTGGCTCACTCCTTTGCAGTTGTTTCGGATGACGATTTGCTGTGCAGGCGTTCGCTGTCAGGGCTGAGCAGCACTAATTCGCCGATGTTTTCCAATGTGATTAAGCCCACGAGTCGGTTGTCGCTCACGACTGGCAATGACGAGCAGCCTTCTTCCTGCATCTGGCGCGATACTGCTTCAAGTAGATCCAATTCCGAAACGATCGGACAATTGCGGCGCATAATGCTGCCAACCGCAGCCTGTTTATCGCCCTCTTGGAATGCCCGAATGAGATCGTCGCGCGACAACATCCCGACGACTCGATCGCCCTCCACAACCGGGAAATCGTGCTGTGCGCCTGCCAGCAGTTCGTCGGCCGCCCGTTGAAGTGAATCATCGGCAGCGAGCGACTGAAACCGCTTCATCATCGCGTTTCTCACGGGAATGCCCTGAATGGCTCGTCGCGTCTCGACCATCGACGCTTCTTGACCGGCTCCCAAGTACACGAAGATGGCGATGAATAACAGAAATGGATTGAAAAACATCCCGACAATGCCAAAGACAATTGCCATTGCTTGACCGACGCTGGCTGCCAAATGTGTGGCGCACAGATAGTCCATTCGCCGCGCCAAAAGTGCCCGTAGCACTCGGCCGCCGTCCATCGGAAACGCCGGCAGCAGGTTAAAAACCAAGAGCACAAGATTCGCGATCATCAGGTGGGCGAAGAATCCCACGGTGTGCATGTGTCGGAAATCGATGTCCAACGCACTTCCGATTCCCCCGGCGATCGCCAAAGCTGCAAATAACAGTCCCGCAATCACCAGATTGATCGCAGGGCCCGCCAGCGCAACCCATAATTCCTGCGTTGGATCTTCCGGAATACGGTCCATGCGCAATTCCACCAATCGGCAGCAGTGTAATGTCGCGAGTTTGAATGCCGTAATGCCGGGCCGTCAAAGCATGCCCCAGCTCATGCAGTACGACACAGGAAAAGATGGCCAGAATAAACGTGAAATTAATGACCACCTCGGCAGTCTGGTCCGGACCGGTAACTTCCAGCAGCGGCAAAAAGAGAAACCAGAGGACGAGAAGCAAGAACGTCCAATGGACGTACAACTCGATGCCCGCCAGCCTTCCGATGCGCCATGACCAACGCATAATGCGAATTCCTTTTTTAGCGCAGGCGGCGCCCATCGAAACAAGCCGACAGCGCTGGCACTGCTTAACGTTGATACAGTCCGATGAGTTCTCCCTCGTCGAGAATGTGCCCTTGGATTGCTTTTAACAGCGTGGATTTGTCGACGCCAGGTTTTAGCGACAGCACCGTATCCAATGCAAAGATGCGGAAGTGATAGTGATGCACGCCATGACCGCGCGGCGGTGCCGGGCCGCGATAGCCGAGCTGCCTGGGTCCCCAACTATTGCATCCTTGTGCAGCGCCGGCTGGATGCTGCAAGGTCGCGCCTAGCCCGCAGCCCTGCGGATAGCGAACGAACGTCGGCAGGAATGTTGTACAGTGTCCAGTGGACCCAAGGTTCTGGCGTGGGAGCGTCAGGATCGTCGCAGATCAAAACAAACTGCTTAGTCCCTGGCGGCGGCTCGGTCCAGGCCAAAGGCGGCGAAAGATCCTCGCCGTCGCCGGTGAATTGCTTCGGGATGGACTGTTCGTGTCCAAACGCCACGCTGCTGAGTTTGAGCGACATGAGTAAATTATCTTGCGGAGATTAATCGAAAGGATTTGTTCACTGGTGGCGCAAGATCGGCGGCCTTGTCGGCCCGGAGTGGCTCGGCGAGTAAAGCGTCAAAACGTGCGCGTAGTTCTTCGAGCATTTGAGGCGTGCACCATTGCCAAAACAGCCGGATCGCACTTTCCGTTTGCGCGTGCTTGTCGGTAAGCAACTTGCGCCATGATTTCTTTTCCGATTTAGCCATTTGGTCGATTTTCCGTGACAGCTTTTCCTGGGCTGTTGCAAGATCGTTGACCTCGCCCAGCCGCTCCTGCATTGATTCGACGGCAGGATAAAGCTGCGTTCTGAATTCATCGGTGAACGCACCAGCGAGCGCTTCCATCGAATAGCGCAGATCCTTGCCTCGGATGCGGAATATATGCAGGGCCCTTGCATCGGTATGGTCAGCCGGTACTGCGGCGAAAAAAGCTTCCACCGCTGGTCGTAGGCGCTCGCGTGCCCACTTACCAAAGCAAGACGTAACTGCCCCGTTCTTTGCCTCACCGCGAGCACGCACTCGCTCCAGAAGCATTTCGAGTCGCTTTGCAAAGCGCTGATCGTGTTCGAGCCGATCGTATACGGCGCTGATCGCTTGCTGGGCCTCTTGGCGCTCGGCGCACAGTGTCTTGCGCCACCGCCGGTTCCCTCGGGAAGCGGACTCCTTTTTCAATCGCTCAATGAGTATGTCGCAATCGCGGGCACCATTCGCCGCACGTCGCACTCGTTTCAGTTGCTTTTTCATCCAGCTGAAATGGCGGCGCAGGCATCCACTCTTCATATAGACAAACAGCCGCATTGGCGCGGCGAGCCCAGACACGCAGTTGATGAACGTACTCGATATCTTCATCAGGTTTCTTGACTGCCAGCGGTAAGTAATGCAAAACCTGATTGAGTCGACCCTCCAACGTCAGCGCCGCCACTTCGCTCGTGCGTTGGTCCGGCGTTATTCCCTCGATCCATTTCTCGCTGGATTCAACGACCATCAGTCCGACCTTTCCAACTATCCGCCTTTGAATTACGCAGGCGGTTTGAACAAATCGAGGAACCGGTCCTCATATTCCTTGAATACGTCCAGACGGTCTAATTCTCGCTTCAATTCGTAGGCCTTCGATCGCTCTTGCGTTGCTTGCTCG
Source organism: Pirellulales bacterium (assembly GCA_963773875.1). Lineage (GTDB taxonomy): Bacteria > Planctomycetota > Planctomycetia > Pirellulales > JADZDJ01 > CAVTYH01. The sequence goes on along the minus strand of CAVZCV010000016.1, from coordinate 13,381 downwards.
AATAGTTGCTCTATGCGCTGACGATCGTCTTTGTCGATGCGCTCGTCTTCGACAACTTCTGGGCTGAATTGCTCTTCCGCACCCTCCCGTTGCTGTTCCATTTGCGATTCAATTTGTGAAAGAAGTTCGCCGAGCTTCCGCTCGATGGTTTCCGCTTGTTCGGACAACTCAGCAAAGTCGACCGTAATCTCGGCCATCTTGGTGAAGACTCTCAGTACTGCCAAAGCGGCCTTCGGAAAAGGAAACTGAGCGAAGATATGCGGCATTTCTCCAAGCAGGCATGCGCCGCTCAGGCTGTTTTCGGCGGCAACGCCCAGCAAAATCCCATTCATTCCGCCGATATTTCCATCCTGCAGAATATCCACTTCGAGCTGCTTCAGTTCCGAAACTCCCTCTTGGTCGGTCGCTGCGGCAAATACGCGCGAGTCGTGGTCCGGGTGCATCTGCGTAGCCATGGCGGCGAAGGTAAACACTCGCTCCACGCCCAACTTTTGCGCATAACCGATCAGATTCTGGCAAAATGCATATTTACCAAGTGGCGGTTGAGCTTCACCGACGAACACGAGAACATCGTGTCTACCGGAAGGGTCTTTCCAGACAAAAATCCGACTTCGCGGCAAGCGCCCCATTTGAATGACACCTGCCTTCACCTCGACATTTTCCACGTCGAACAATTCGCGCGGCGAGAACTCGGCGACCAGCTGCATCTCGAGCTTTGCCAGCAAATAGTAACCAGCGCTAATGGCCACCTGACCCATGCCGGGCCAAACTGCCACGAACCATGGCTTCGCAAATTTCAATTCCTCAGCCATTCGAGGTTTGCTCCTAGGTTGGTTGTTGGAGTTTGGCAAGCAATCTGCGCAACACGTCCTCTTCCTTCTTCAGGTCGTCGCGATATGTCGGCGAATGATGAGTATGATGCACCTCCACACGCGTGTCGCCTATCGCTATACCCACCAGTCTCTGCAAAATGGCGGACTCCTCGGGCGTTAGCTTAAGAATGATCTCGTCCATGGTATTCTCCTTTCAAATTCACGTGGCAGCGCAAAAGGTCTTTTGGGGGCAGAAATGAGCCGCACAATTGGCGCAGCGGTGCGCGCCAACAATGGCACGATCGACACAATGTCTAATCGCTCATGCCTCACGACCGGAGTGCTATCGGACGTGAGCAGACAAATACATGGCGATGTTGCCAGCCGCTCCATGGCACCCGGCGCCATCACAGCGTGGGTGAACACCGCATAAATTTCCGCGGCCCCTGCCTTGGCCAGCGCTTCGGCGGCGCCGACCAGCGTCCGACCCGTGCTTGCCATATCGTCGACAACGACGCAATTTCGGTTTCGTACCTCACCCAACACGGCTGATGACACCGCGAAATCGGCGGACGGGCGACGTTTGGTAATGACCGCAATCGGCGCTTCCAATGGAGTCGCGAATCGCTGCGCGGCTTGATGCCGCCGGCGTCTGGCGAAACCACTACTGGCTGCTTGATGCGCCAGCTTTTAATGCGCTCCCAAAACAGGTCCTCTGCTGTGAGTAACGTCGTCGAAAACGGAAACGCGCTTTCCAGTGCGGGTGTATGAATATCAAGTACAACCAAATGATCCAGGCCGACGCTCCCGAGCAGCTTCGCCGCGACTTGCGCGAGGCGCGGCTCGCCGGTTCGTTCGCGCCGGTCCTGCCGCGCGTACCCGAAATAGGGCACCAATCCAATGATACGGGCCGCGCCGGCGGCCCGCGCCGCGTCGACAAGTAGCGCCAGCTTCAAAAGATTTTCACTAACCGGCGTGCAGGTCGGCTGCAAAATGCAGACTGTCGCTCTCAACAAATCGTCTTCGATATGGATTCGTGTTTCGCCATCGGCAAAGCTCGTGATCTCCGCGGCGGTCAATGGCAATCCGAGTTCCGCCGCGAGCCTATTGCCAAGCTCTGGGTGCGCATCTCCGCAAATCAACTTGGTCGAGTTTGAAGTTTCGTGAGTCATGCGGCGGCCCTCCCATCAACTTTCGGCGGCAAATCATCAATGGCGATGTCGACCGACGACGTGCACAGTAGTGGCTTGCGGACCTTTTTCACCCATTTCCTCGTCGAAGGTAACTTCTGTTCCCGCAGCCAACTGTTTGAAATCAGTGCCCAGCACGCTGTCCTGATGAAAATACACTTCTCGATTATCGGGCGTCGTTAAGAAACCGTATCCGGCCTGCGGAAACAGCCGGGCGACACGGGCATGCATGGTTGGGTGATGAACTTTTACGTCCTGCCGCTGGCGGCGCACGAAATCCTGTACGCGACGCACGGCTTGGTCAAACGCATCGCCAATAGCAGTTTCTAGATCCCGATAGGCAACGTGCTGGCGCGGTTCTCGATTGATCACGATTTCCTCGCCAGGCGCCGTGATGTCGATTCGCACGTGAAACAAGTTCCCATCGTGGTGATGCCGATGCGGCTTATCAACGACGACCCGACAACTCATGATTCGCCCACAGAACTCATCGAGCCGCGCCGCGCACTCGCGGATTGTGTCCTCGACGGCATTTGAATGCGGCATATTGTGAAAGCTGATTTGCAGTGGTAATTGCATGGCACTATCCTCCAGTAACAAAGCCAACCTTTTCTTCGCGGACAACCCCCTTGATCTCCAAAGTCGAGCCGTGCCAAACGATCTCGGTTCCAAACTCGGCGGACAAGCACCGAATCCGTTCGCCAATGGCAGCGCATTCGGAACGCTGAGCGACGTTGACTTGGCACTGACCGATCGACAACGGAATCAATTCAATTCGTTCGATTCCGTTGGACGCAATTTCCAATCGAAACAACAAACCACGATCGTTCCTCAACCGGGCATCGACAGGATAGTCGTCGACCAAATCCCCCGTGTCGTGCAAAATCGGTCGGTCGTGATAGAATTCAATTCCTTGGCAAACATGGGCACTATGCCCGAAGTAAACATCGGCGCCGGCATCAATTACGCCGCGGGCGAATTCGCGCATCTCGGGCGAAGGATGCTCAACCATGTTCGGGCCGGCATGCATCGAGAAGATCACGATATCTGCCCCTGCGTTGCGGCAGAACTGAATGTCGTCGCGTATTTCCTGCAGGACTTGCTCGTCCCGAATGGCCGGAAGCCAGTGCGTTCCTGGACGATCGGCGGTCGCCACCCAGCGCGGCTCGTTGTCTGTGGCGGCAATGAGTGCGATATGCATGCCATTTGATTCAAGCATGGCGGGTCGTTTGGCGGCTTCGTGGTGCAGTCCAGCTCCGGCGTGATGAATTGCCGCGTCATCCAAATGGTTTAGCATTTCGGCCAATGCCTCATACCCGTAGTCCAAAACGTGATTGTTGGCGATGCTGACGCAGTCGATGCCCGCCGTGCGCAAGGATTCGATAGCAATTGGATCAGCGCGAAAATGAAATGCTTTCCACTGCGGCGCCCATGGTTTTCCTGAAAGGGCAATGACGCACTCCAGATTGACCACCGCCAGGTCGGCGCTTTGCAGCAGTGGAAGAACGGTGCCCCAGGGATATGCAGGGCCTTCACGCCGCAGGGCCGCATTGACCGCTCTGCCAAGCATGGTATCGCCAGCCAAAATGAGCGACAGTTTGCGTTCCATCTGCTTGACGCCCCCTTTCTCTCACATCTTCCACTAACCGACGGCCGCGCTCACCACCGGTTGCGGAAACAGCGTCCGCAACTCGGGCGGGAGTACATGTTTGATGCTGTTCACTTCGCCGGTCGTTACATGTTTGGCGAGGACCTGCAGCACGGCGCGCACGACTTTCTCCACATCGATTTCGGGTGTCTGCAAATAAGACTCACCGACGTGTGCGACAAACTCTTTCTTAGTGCGCTCCCGGTTCGGTTTGCCGGCTGGATGCCAGCCTTCGTAATAGAATCCGCGCACCAGCATTGGCAGCTCGGCGCCCAGTGCGACGGCCTCGTCGACTGACAGCCGATCGCGCAAAACGTGCAGAACGCTTCGCAGCGCATGATACGCCGCATGACGATCCCGCAAGCCGGTGCGCAGAATGACGTCCGACAACCAAGCATTGGTGGTTTGCACGGTGGAATCGAACGCCGCTAAACCAGTGGTACTCATGAGGGGCTCCTTTCCAGCGTCGCTCATCTTGACTCGTGAACGATTTTGCGGAGTGATTTTGTCTTCCTGGAATGTTTCTGGAGAATTGCCACGACTTCTTCATCCTCAATTTGCCGAAAATCTTCGTAGAACTGGCCAATCGCATAAAAGAAATCCGGCGCTATCAAGCAGATTACTTCGTCGCACCATTGTCGTACTTCACGAAGTCGCTCGGGCGATGCCACGGGAACCGCGACAATCACTTCGCGCGGAGTGTGCGAGCGCAGCAGTTGCAGTGCCGCGATCATCGTGGCGCCAGTGGCAATGCCATCGTCGGTCAAAACAATCGATCGGCCGGATGTTTCTGCCCGCGGCCGGACGCTGCGGAAGAGCTTGGCGCGCCGCTCGATTTCGGCGAGCTGGTGCCGCTTTTCTTGCTCCAGGTATGCTCGATCCACACCCAGAACATCGCGGGCGTGCGAGTTCATATAAACTTCGCCCCCTTCGGAGACGGCTCCAATGGCCAGTTCCGGCTGCAGCGGCGCCCTTAGTTTGCGAGATAGTACGATGTCCAATTCAGCATTTAGTTCGTCGGCCAGAACCGCGCCAATTGGAACACCGCCGCGCGGAATCGCCAGGACCAGTGGGTTGACGAATGCCCGATCTCTTAGCTCCGTCGCGAGCTGCCTTGCTGCATCTTCCCGATTGCGAAACATAGCGACCTCCTTCTGAGCGTCAATCAAATGTTGGCGGCCTTGGCTTGGTGTGCGCAAGGTGCTTCTCGAACCAGTTGCTCGCCAGCCGAGCGACTTCGGCCAACGCACCCGGCTCTTCGAACAAATGCGTAGCGCCAGGAACAATGACCAGTTCGCTTTCGCAAGTTAGGCGTGTGGCAGCCTGTTCATTCAGCTCAATCACCACGTCGTCATTGCCTCCCACAATCAGTAGCGTTGGCGCACGCACGGCAGGCAAATCGTCCGCGGCCAGATCTGGCCTACCGCCGCGCGATACAATCGCACTTACAATGCTTGGCCGGCGCGATGCGGCTACCAGGGCTGCACCCGCTCCCGTACTGGCGCCAAAATAACCGAGCTTCAAGAACTTCAATTCAGGCTGCCGGAGGACCCAATTCGCAGCTGACTGTAGCCGTTCGGCCAGAAGTGGAATATCGAACACTTTCTCTCGATTATTCGCTTCATCTTCCTCCAGCAGATCAATGAGCAGCGTTGCCAGTCCAGATTGTTCAAGCACTCGGGCCACAAACTGATTCCGCGGACTAAACCGTCCGCTGCCGCTGCCGTGCGCAAAAACGACAATGCCGCAGGCCTGCGGCGGAATTCGCAAATTGCCCAGCACGTGGCGGTGGCCGCATTGGATCTTGACTTCGCTTTCTTTTGTATCTTCCACCGTGCCGTTCATGGCATTTACTCCTGCTGTGGCATCCCGTGAAGCCACTCGTTAATCAACCCTTTGCGCGGAATCGGGCCGCCTCATCGGCACCTTTTGTGACGTTGCCGGCGCTGTACGAATAAGCGCCCATTCCGGCGAGTTTTCCAGTGTCGACGATCAGGTACTCGCTGCGAATCGGTCGACCATCGAACCAGCATTCCAGAATCTCGCGCACGCCGGCGGCGTACCGGGCTTGCGCCGCCAATGACGTGCCTGAAACGTGCGGCGTCATGCCGTGATGCGGCATGATGCGCCAGGGATGATCTTTGGGTGGTGGCTGCGGGAACCACACATCGCCGGCGTATCCTGCCAATTGGCCGCTTTCCAGCGCGCGAACCACTGCATCGCGATCGCAAATCTTTCCCCGCGCCGTGTTCACCAAATAAGCACCGCGTTTCATCTTCGAAATGAGCGCATCGTTGAACAGATGCTCGGTCTCTGGATGCAGCGACGAGTTGATCGTTACCACATCGCAAACTTTTACCAGCGACTCAACATTCGGATGAAATGTCACGCCGAGTTCTTTTTCCACCGAGTCCGGCAGACGATGTCGATCGGTATAGTGTAGCTTCACATCGAACGCCTTCAATCGTCGCAATACGGCCAGTCCAATTCTTCCTGAAGCAAAACTGCCGACGTGCATGCCTTCCAGGTCGTAGGAGCGGGCCACACAATCGGCGATATTCCAACCCTTGTTGACGACCCATTGATGCGAGGGAATGTAATTCCGCACGAGTGCCAGGATCATCATCACGACGTGCTCGGCGACACTGACGCTGTTGCAGTAAGTGACTTCGGCAACTGTGATTTTGCGTTCCATCGCCGCTTGCAAATCGACGTGGTCCGAACCAATTCCTGCCGTGATCGCCAGCTTGAGCCTCGGCGCTTTCGCAATTCGCTCGGCAGTCAAATAGGCCGGCCAGAACGGTTGCGAGATCACGATGTCGGTGTCGGGCAGTTCGCGATCGAAGCGGGAATTCGCCCCGTCCTTGTCGGACGTAACAATGAACCCGTGTCCATTGCTTTCCAAAAACTTACGTAGGCCAAGTTCACCGGAGACGCAGCCCAATAGTTGACCGGGCTTAAAGTCGATCGCTTGCGGCGTCGGCAAGCTTTGGCCGTCAGGATAGCGTTCCAGCTTGGGAATCTCGTCGCGCGGATACGATTTGGGATAGCCGTCCACCGGGTCGTCGTACAGAACGCAAGTTACCTTGGCCATGGCTGATGCTCCTATGGTCGAAGCCAAAAAATAAAGCCCGCACGATCAGATAACTGTTCGTGCGGGCTTGTCATTAGCCTGATGTTTCGAAAATAGCCCTTCGCGAGCCATCTCGTCAGCTGCATTATACCGTGCGCATTGAAAGGCGGAAGCTGATCAATTCTTCGATGGAGTTGCATGTGTGCGCGAGCGAACCAAACGTGTCCCAAATGCGTAATAAATATGGAGGGTGGGCACCGGCATGGAAGCGTGAAAGCGCTGTAGTGGGCGAAATCCGCCGTGGACGCTTTCACGGGGCAGTGCATCGACGATGCGTACAAACTGCCTGACTTTCGATCCCGGAGATCACGCCGTCAGTGAGTCGGCGTGGTCGGTCTTCCCTCTTGGATTCTCGAAATGGAGGAAGTGAGGGCGGGTCCGATATCTCAGGCTCCTTTTGGAGTCGCCAAGTTGGGCGCAATGGGCTTTTGCAAACTTGGTTACTGATAAAGTGGAGGATCCGCTGGATGTGGCTCATTACCAGACCGAGGCTTCCAACAACCTTGGTGCTTCGTCGGGAAGTGAGATCGAGTGTTAGCCCCCGACGAAGAGGCACGTGAAACCTTGATCTGACGATGAGCGTTACTAGCTCTCCTTCAGCCCAGCATGACGCCGGGTTTTTTTGTTGCGCGTCTGGCACGCAAAGTGAGTTCCCAACTTGGTACTATGCAAGCGCAGGAGAGTCGCTGCATCTGATTGACGATATATCAATAGCGCGGTAAACTGTGGGCGTTGAATTGCTCGTGACGGGCAGTTCAAGAAATCAACGATGGCCCGCCGTCAGGATTTTGTCTGCGGCCGGGTTTTTCTTTCTGGGTCAAGCTGGCCCTGTCGACTTGTGGTCGCACCCGTTGGCACGAGTCTCGCTGATGCACTTGCTTGGCAGCATCGGCATTCGGAGTCCGCGTTATTTCGTGGTAAATAAGTCTGCAATTTACGACTTTGCATTTGATTGAATGGAGAATCCCATGACCGCACAAGCTGAACATGCTGCTGCTCCCTCAGTGGTGAGGATTATCGAGCTAGTAGGCGTCTCCAACAAAAGCTGGAGCGATGCCGCCCAGCAAGCGGTGATCCGTGCCTCGGAAACCGTCCGCCACGTCACCGGGGTGGATGTCCTGCGCAGCTCCGCCGTCGTGCGCGACGGCAAAATCATCGAGTACCACGTGGACGTCAAGGTGGCCTTCGTCGTGGAACGAGGGGCAACAATTCAGGCATAAATACCCTGGGTTGCCGGGCAAATTAAAAGTCAATTGGAGCTGGATCGGCTGCTCGAATGGGTGCAAGCGCCGCGCGGCATGCGGAAAGCGCGGAGGGATGCACTCAGCAGGGCTGGAACTTTCTGGAGTCCGTGCTATGTCGCAACAATCACTAACCGACGAAAGAAATCATCCGACGGCTTGCGACGTTTTGTGCTCGCTCAACGATAGGGCATTGGAAAATGCCACGTGGTGCCTGCGGAATTCACCGTACCCGGAGCTGTGGAAAATCACGTGTGAGTTTTACGCGGGAGTACTGACGCTCAATGGCGTGGTGGGAAGTTATTTTCTCAAACAATTGGCCCACGCTGCCGTCGCAGGTTTGTCGGGCGTTGACGAAGTCGCAAATCGCGTGGATGTAGAGTACCCAGCGAATAAATCAAACGATCGGGGGAATTGAGTCTTTGGACTATTTCGCCACACGCTTCGAACAAGGAGAGCCGCGCGGAGCAATTGACTAGACCGCCAGTTCAACCTGAACAATGGCACGAATGCGTCGAGATGACCTGATTGTTTGTGTTTACGTAACTGTTACTCCGTACTTCAAGCGTTCAAAAAGGAGAACAAGCAATGTCAACGACTCTTACGAAACCGGAACCGCGTGCGGCCCGCTTTTGGGACCCGTTTCGCGTCGCTCGCGAGGAGATGGAAACGCTCTGGTCTCAGCTGGTCGGTGAGCCGGGTGAACGTCTATTCAAGGGCCGGATGGTCCCCTCGCTCGATTTGTCGGAGACACCGAGCACGATTGAAGTCCGTATGGATGTGCCTGGCATGAAGGCCGAGGAGATCGACATCCAATTGGCGAATGGCGTGCTCACCGTGTGTGGCGAGCGAAAAGAGGAGAAAGAGGAAAAAGGCAAGACGTTTCATCGCATCGAACGGCGCTGATGGAAGTTTCTCCCGATCGGTGACACTTCCGTCGGCCGTCGCTGAAGACAAGGTCGATGCCCAGTATCACGATGGGGTGTTGACTGTCACGCTGCAAAAGACCGAGGAGGCGAAGAGTAAGAAGATCAAAGTGAAAACCTAGCGCGGCAAGACCGCATGTTCAATTCCTAGGTCAGCCACGGCGAGTGCTTATCCTTGGCGGGCAATCGCCGTGGCGAAAAAAAAGTTAGCAGTTGGCTTTGACTGAAAAGGAGCTGATGGCACTCCGCACTTTATTGTCTCGCTCACAGCCGGTACCCGCTTTGTAAGGCTGATAGGTACAATGCGAATGACCCGTTCCAGCAAAATAAGATTGTGCAGATTTCTCTTGTGCCTATGCGCGGCGATTTATGTCCTTTTCGGTCACACGTTGTCGCATTGGACGGTCTTGACCTTGGCGGCAATCGTCCTCGGATTGTTTGCAGCGGAGTTTTATGAATTCCGAGCACGTCGCGCGGAGTCTTGTCAAAAATCTAAGCGACTAGACTGACTCCACTACCCAGCGAAGCCTTTTGTTGCTCGATCACCACTCTAATGCTATAATGTAGGTGTCGAACTGCTCGCGATGGGCAGTTTTCAGATGCTTCCGAACAACCCTGTCGTACCGCAATTTTGAGGCGGGGTTTTCTTGTGGGTCATGCTGGCCCGTTCGGCACGTTGCCGCACCGCAGTTGGCATTCTTTCGACGCGATCCAATCGCTCGATTTCCTCAGCAGCGGTTCCTCGAATCACGGACTTCATAAAATGTCACGGCACCTCTCTTCCAAGGGAACCGACGCATCGACTGCGAATGAATCCGCAGTCGGCCCGGCTCTCTCGAATCGGCGTGCCGCCGATGATCGCCTTTCGAGAATAGATGGGCAGAAGGAGACGATTGTTCGATTCAACAAGTCGGAGCTTGAAGTAAAAGGCAAATGGAGTACAGGGCACGCCCCCGAGCCAGGCAGCGCCCGCAATTTGGATCGTTTTCTTCGCGCCCGACTAGGGCAATTGACGTTTGGACTATCGCCGGCTGGTTTGCTTCTGGTCTACGTCGACTGGCTCTCGCATGTAAGTCTGTCTCCCGGCAAACAATACGATCTGGCTCGAAAGGTGTTTCGCAAGGCGTTGCGATTTGTGCCTTACGCGGCGCGTGCGAGTATTCGATCGAATACGCCGCCCGCGATCGAGCCACTGCCGCAAGACGAGCGTTTTAACAATCCTGCTTGGCAGCGCTGGCCATTCAATTTGTACTATCAGTCCTTTTTATTTACGCAGCAGTGGTTGTACAACGCCACCAGTGGTGTGCGAGGCGTGGCTCCGCATGATGAACAAGTCATGACTTTTGCGGCGCGACAGCTATTGGATTTCTTTGCTCCTACGAACTTCATCTGCAGCAACCCGGAGGTCCTGAAAGCCGCGGTCAAGCAACGAGGGAAGAACTTCCTGCGCGGGTTGCGAAACTTCATCGAAGACCAAGAGCGAGCGTTGCTGGGCAATAATCCGGCGTGGTGCCGAGGCATATCAAGTTGGAAAAACAGTGGCGGTAACGCCGGGGAAAGTCATTTACCGCAACCGCCTGATCGAACTCATCCAATATTCGCCGACCACGGACACTGTTCATGCCGAGCCGGTGCTCATCGTGCCGGCGTGGATTATGAAATATTACATTCTCGATCTTTCACCACAGAATTCGCTGGTGAAATATCTCGTCGATCAAGGCCACACCGTTTTCATCATTTCTTGGAAAAATCCTGACGCCGATGATTATGACCTTGGGCTTGAAGATTATCGCACTTTGGGAGTGATGGAAGCGCTCGATGCCGTCACGGCCGTCGTCCCGCAGCAGAAAGTGCACACGGTGGGATATTGCATCGGCGGCACGCTGCTAGCCATTGCCGCCGCCGCGATGGCCCGCGATGGCGACGATCGCCTGGCCAGCGTCACGCTGTTCACCGCCGAAACCGATTTCAGTGAGCCCGGCGAGCTGGCGCTGTTCATCGACGAAACGGAAGTGGCGTTTCTCGAAGACATGATGTGGGACCAAGGCTTCTTGGGGACCCGACAAATGGCGGCGCTTTCCAGCTGTTGCGATCCAACGATCTCATCTGGTCGCGGATGGTGCGCGAATATCTGCTCGGCGAGCGCGAATCGATGAGCGATCTGATGGCCTGGAACGCCGATGGCACGCGCCTGCCGTATCGCATGCATTCGGAATATTTGCGGAAGCTGTTTTTGCACAACGATCTGGCCGAAGGGCGCTACCAAGCCGACGGTCGCGCCATCACGCTGGCCGATATCGAAGCGCCGTTGTTTGTGGTGGCCACGGTCAAAGATCACGTCGCGCCGTGGCGATCGGTTTACAAAATTCATTTGTTTACCGATACCGAAACCACGTTTGTATTAACCACGGGGGGCCACAACGCGGGCATTGTTAGCGAACCTGGGCATCCGCATCGGAGTTATCAAATCACGACACATCGGCGCGGCGATCGTCATCCTGACGCTGATCGCTGGTCGACGATGGCCCCACGAAAAGAAGGCTCTTGGTGGCCGCAGTGGCACGAGTGGCTGGTGGAGCGTTCCAGCGGTCGTGTCGCGCCGCCGCCTTTTGGCGCGCCGAAAAAGGATATTTCCCATTAACCAACGCGCCGGGGAATTACGTGTTTCAAAAGTAGCTTAAGGTTGAGCATTCATATACCAACCATCATCTCAAAATTGAACACCGAGATTGCGACTCGCAAAGGAGAGCAATCATGAGAGTCACCACCAAACGCAGTGCGGGCAAATCACTATTGGGCATTACGGCTGCCGATCTGATGTCGGCGCCTATTACCAGCATTCCACATGACATGTTGCTGAAGGAGGCTGGGCACCTGCTCATCCGTTCCAGCATTACCGGCGCGCCCGTTGTCGATGCCGACGGAAATTGCATCGGCATTCTGTCGGCGTCGGACTTCGTCGGTTGGGCTGAAGCAGGCGGTGAAATGGAAGAGCAGAAGGCGGGCGTAAGTTTCATCGCGCCTTGGGGCGAAGTCGTGAGTTTGGACGCCTGCGAAGGCTGCATTGTCAGCCGATTTATGACCAAGCAGCCAGTGACGGTGCCTGCGACCATGCCGATCGGCGATGTTGCCAAGTCGATGATCAATGCGCATATCCATCGAGTATTGGTGAGCGAGAACAATCGGCCCTGCGGCATCATCAGCAGCATCGATATTGTGGCTGCCGTGGCCAACGCAGCGCAAGCCGCGACCCGAAGGAGGAAGACGTAAAGCGACAATTCGATTTTAGCCTATACAAAAGCACCGTCCCGCAATGTCTGACGGATTGCACGCCTCGCGGCAGGAGGATGATCATGAACACGATTTGCAAGACCGATTTGATGAAGCTGATTCGCACGCCAGGCAATCGCTTTGTCTCGATCTACATGCCAACGTACCCGGCGGGACATGAAATGCCACAGAACCAAATCCGGTTCCGCACGTTGCTGATGTCGGCCGATCATCTTTTGCACGAGAAGGGTATGGAGGCGCGCGACGCGGCGGAATTCTTGTCGCCGGCAGTAGAACTTTTGGATGGTCCAGTCTTTTGGAGGGCGTTGGGCCGCGGACTGGCGGTCCTCATTTCGACCGAAGGCATGCATGTCTGGCATCTGCCGTTTGCCTGCGACGAGCTCTGCGTTGTAAATCGGCGATTTCACGTGACGCCGCTTATCGGTTGGCTGAATGACGACGCGCCTTTTTGGATTGTGGCGGTCAGTCAAAAGCATTCGCGCCTGTTGCAAGCCAACCACTATCAGGTTCAAGACGTAAAATTGCCCGAGCTGCCCACGTCTTGCCCCGAGGCATTGCATTACGATACCCGTTCAGGGTTCTATCAATTTCATTCCGGTCAACCGCAGCTCCGCGGTAAGGAAGGACTTGTTTTCACCGGGCAAGGGGGTGAGGCCGATGTAGCCAAAGCTGAACTCGCCGAATACTTCGGCTTGATCGACGCCGCTGTCAGCAAGTCTCTCCATGAACGAACCGAGCCGCTCGTTTTCGCCGGCGTCGATTATCTGTTTTCGATCTACCGGCAGCAGAACAGTTATGCTCACTTACTAGCCGAACATGTTGCTGGCAATCCCGACCTGGTTTCACTTCCTGAATTGCGCGACCACGCTTGGCCGCTGGTCGAAAAGTCGATCCGAAAAGCCCAGGCTGCTGAAATCGCGAAGTATTGGGATTACGTCCACAAGGCCCGCGCGACCAATCGTGTCGAGGAAATTGTGACCGCCGCGGCAGCAGGCGCCGTCGAAACGCTCTTCATTTCGCCCGCAGCTCGTCCGATGGGGTTTTTCAATTCGGTCACCAATTCGGTCCACTTGGGAAATCAACCGCGGCATGACAGTGAAGACTTAGCCAATTTGGCGGCAATCCTCGTCCTTGAGCACG
>CAVZCV010000015.1:0-374854 GCA_963773875.1 Pirellulales bacterium | reverse complement strand
GGTGGGTCGCTCCTTCTTGCTTTACGCTTCTTCTTGTCTGTGACCTTTCGTGACGTTTTAGCCATGAGTCACTCCATTATTGAAGTAATCGAGCCAGAGCTGCTGGAATATCGCGGTCTTGAAAGTGTGAGGCAGCGTATCACGCAGTAGATTGGTCACATTACGATTCATATTAGGCATACTGTAAATTGTAGGTTTCTGGATTGCTGAGTGAGTTGTAGGTCGAGTTTGTCGAGTGAAACGAGCCTTGCCGTATATTCAGCAAAGAAAAGATCGATTCGGTGGGATTGACGTGCCGTCTCCCGATAGTCTCCCATACTGTGATTCACAACGCCGTGCTGCCGCCGTTAGCAGTCGTACGAACACAAAGGCCTTCACTACCTACGGCAAGGTCCTGCATAAGGCGAATGATTGCAAACGTCCGTCTGCTCTAAGGCAAGCTTACTTGGTAGCCGTCCTTACGATTAGCAAGCTTCCAATGCACTTGGGCATCGACCGTGAAAGGAATCGTTTGCACCGAGCCATCGCACATCACAAAATTACATCCGCTTGCGTCGCACTGCCGAAGTATTTGTCTCGGCCAAGGGGGTCCGACTCGATGTCTCTTGACGGGTGCATCCGAGCCGATTACGGGGTTGCTAACCGGTGGTGTGTTTCCTCCAGAATCTCCGGCCCAGCGGCTGGTGTCCCAATCGTAGCCCTGATACATGCTCTGATCGTCAGCCTGACAATTGACGGCCATCGTGCCATCATAGCAATGTGGCTGCATTTGCTTCTCGCCTACGAGATAGGTTTTCGAAGTTCCATCTGGTATCTGCCGAATATTAACCGTGCTTCCGCCATAGATGACGCCGTTGGAAGCGGCCCAATACGGCGTCGTCTTAAAATAGCCCAAAATGTCGTATCCAGTTAATTGATCGCTGCCCTGCGGCGGACCCTGGTTGCCGCCACTGCAACAACCGGCAGAATTCGAACCGGCATTGCCCGCGTAGTCGGTTAGAGCCCCCTTTAGAGTCTGTCCAATTCCTTTAAAGGCCGCGTTATAAGGCGGCTGGCTGGTGTTGATTGAAACCGTGGTAACGCCCCGCCGCGTCGGGCAATTGAAAAACGGGAGCACGATAGTTTGCATTTGCGCCTGACTGTCGTATTTATCAGCGCTGCTCATTCCTTTTCCCAAAGTGCGGATCGTTCCGCCTTCGATAAATCCCAAAACATTGTAAACCCAACCTCCCGGCTGATTTATTCCATACCCGCGATCTGCATCCCCGACCCAACTCCAGCCCCAGCCACCATTCGGAAAATGCTTTTGCGTAGACAGATGATTTAGGGAAGCCAGTCCCATTTGTTTGAGATTGTTTTTGCATTGTAATACGCGCCCGGCCTCTCGGGCAGATTGTACTGCGGGCAGCAATAGCGCGATCAGAATTCCAATGATCGCAATTACGACTAGGAGTTCAACGAGGGTAAACGCTGCACCGCGCACAAAGCGCTTCGTATGTTGCGGTCTCTCAACTATCAAAAGTGATTGCATGGCTCAGTTCTCCAATTGCCATGTGCCAAAAAGTGCCGAGCCCGCCGCGTCGGGGGAGAGAGCCGGTCGGGCTCGGCATCGCAAACAGAACACAGTGTCTATTTCCGAAACCGCTTCAGCAACTAATTATGTTCTTTTGGCGTCGTCGAGCGGCGACTCGGCCAACGATAAGGATCGCGCCAAATGCCAACAGCACAAAAGTCGCAGGTTCAGGCACGCCTACTGCCGCACCGTTTCCGCCGCCGGCAATTATCAGATCCAACAGTGATTGAATATCCGCATTCGTCACGACGTCGTCGTAGTTGGTGTCCGCGACAGTTATCAACTGCACATCATTGAACCCACGCTGCGTTTTGTACGTGTTGAGATCCGTTAGGGCGGTCAGAAAGGCCGGAATATCCGCGGCGTTAACATTGCCATCCTGGTTAATGTCGGCGAATTTTAGAATGCCGCTAGGTGCGGCATTTGTTGGAACTAGTTCCGCGCCGCCACCCACCGGAATTAGTTTGGCATGGGTGAAGCCAGAACCATCGAACACAATTTGATTGAGTTGATTTCCGGTGAGCGACGTCACGCTTGGAAACAATATCTGATCGAGCCCACCACCCGTGGTGGCGTTTCCCGCCCAATTGGCGATGTGCAGCGTGGCCCCGGCGGCTGTTGTTCCATTAACCCAATGCAAGAGCGTGCTGTTGGCAAGCTGGAGAGTTTCACCAGCGTTGCCCGCGGTCATATCGAATATTGACGAAGCAGTGGTCTTCAATCCGCCGGTCGACTGACTAAAGCTATTGACACTGACTGTGCCGCCAGCCATCCGCAGAGCCGCCGTAGCTGGCAATGCATTGGCGAGGCCCATTTCCAGAGTACCACCGGCGACCGTCGTCGGACCGGTATAGGTGTTGGCGACCGAAAAAGTCAATTTGCCGCCACCTACAGAGTCAACAAGCGTGATGCCGCCGTCCCGATTCGTTCCTAGGGCGGCGTCGTGAATGATCGGTGCGACAAAGTTGATGGTGTGTGAATTCGTGTCGATGCTTCCGCCCTTGGCTTGTGAAACCAAACGATAGCGAAAATCGAACATCGCGGTCGGCTGATCCGAGAGTGCCCTCAGCGTCCCGCCGTTGAAATTCATCACCGGATTGATATTCACACTGTTAAATTGCGGATTTGTATCGGCCGTAAGATAGATCTTTGCCTGGTTCATCGCGGTCACGCCGCCATTTAAGTTCCAGACGTATCTCCCGAAGTTGGCATTGTTGTTGTTGACGGTAATCCAGCCGCCGGTGCCGCCCGGGTTCAATGAGCCGTCGATGAACTGAATCGTCCCGCCGTTTTGGTTAACGGCGCAGGGCTCATTGAAGAACAGCCCCATGGAGAGCTGATTGAGAATCGAGAGGGTGCCTCCATTTACGTTCAGCACGCTGAACTCGTAGGGACGAGTGAGCGGCGGCGCTCCAGCCTGCTGCCCCGGATTGTTCCCCATCTGGATAGAGGCTATTTCCGGACCGTTGACAGCGGCCGTGCCGCCGGCGATGAAGGTTCCGCCGTTGATCGTAATCGTCGAACCGCCGGCGCCCTGGCCGATATTCGTGCCATTAATGTTTACTGTCAGAGCGTTGCCCATTTGAACCGTGCCATTCACTTGCACGGTCCCACCGTTTTGAACAAACGTCGACAACGAATTCTGGGCAGGATTCAGCGTGAGCGCGCTAGCCAGAAGAGTAGTGTTTGCATTCGTGCTTAACGTAGCTTGCGTCACCTGGTCAATCGCCGGAGGTTGCTGGTTTGCCGGCGTCGACGAGCCGACACCAAATGGCAGGGTTGCCGGCGCCGTGATGTTGATCGCTCGTGTCGTAGCCCCGATGGTCGTGGGCACGGGGGGCAAGATTCAGCGTGCCAACCCGAGCAGTGATCGGTCCTGTGATGTTCATCATATCGCCACTCAAGGTCTGCACCGCATCCTTACTGGTCAAAGCGACTTGTCGAAGAGTAGTGGGACTTCCTTCATCGACCACGTTTTGCGTTCGTCCCATAAAAATGGTGCCGCTAGAATTGCTGATTGGACCCGAGTAGGTGAGGTTGTTGTTACCGATCCCAGCAAACGTAAGGTTATTGCCCCCGAAGCTAACGTCGCCTGATGTTGCCCCGCCCCCGGATAAGCCGGCGATGATCTGATCAAAGCCGTTCGGATTAAAGCGCGAACCAGCCGTATTATCGATATTGATGACGGAGTTCGCCGACATCGCGTTAGCTCCACCTGCTTGCAGCGTCGCGCCTCCGCTAACCGTCGTGTTACCCGTGTAAATGTTGGCATTGGCGGGCACACTTACAGTTAAGACACCGCCGCCTTGCACAGCCAAAGTACCGGCGCCATCCATTGGATCGCTTAACGTGGACGCATCGTTCCGATTGATGATCACCGAACCCGCATTGTGGACAATCGACCCGGTGATGGTTCCCGCGCCTGGCGTCGTTCCATCCCCAGCTCGCACCGCCGCCCCTGCGGCGATCGTGATGACGCCGTTGCCCAAACCGGATCTCGCGCCCGGCGGGGAGCCGGTATCCAGCAGAACGACCGTGCCGCTGTTGATCGTAGATCCACCCGTGTAATCGTTGGACGTGGAGATGGTCAACGTGCTAGTGCCGCTCTTAACAAGGCAGCAGTGCCGCCAATCTTTCCCGTTCCGCTGAAGCTATACGCATTTGGACTGTCAGAATTCACCGTCATGGTTTGGGGCACAATCACTTCGTTCAGCGTAATGTTGTGCGGTACCCCAGGCGAATTATCAAACGTTACGAAGTCGCGAATGAAGAACTTATCAGGATTTAATGGAGCGGTGAGATTGTTCCAATTGGACGTGATATTCGTATCCCAAACATTGCTGTTATGAGCCAGACCACCCGTCCAGATCAAATTCCCGGCGCCGGCGCCGGGTTTATAAATGACATCTAAAGTGTGGGCAGCAGCGTTGACCGAAAGTTGCGTATTGCGTCCCGCAACGTCTGAGTTCGAAGAGCTGAAAGCTAGGTTCGAAGGATTGACAACCGTGTTTCCATTGAACTGGACATTGTTTGTCGGCCCATTGAAAGCGCCCTGGTAGTTCACAATGCTAAACGTAGTTTGGACGGTCGGTAATGTGCCCATGAATTCGATGTCAACCACCGATCCGCCCGGGGCGCCAGAAGCGCCAAAACCACCATTTTGGTTTACTACGATCTTGTCGTACGAGGTGGCGGTTTGATCAAGATCGGGCGCAGTACGCCGCCGACCAAGTCCAACGAGTCATCGAAGGTCAGGGTACCGACAGTACCGATTCCGCCGCCAGTGATTACGCTGTTCGAGGTCGCGTGGGAAAATGGACCGGCGACATGTCCCGTGCCGCTCAAAGTAAGTTTCGCGGGGAGGCTCGGTCCAGCCGGCATCAAACTCACGTCGAATTTTCCATTAGCGCCGACAGTTAGCAAAGATGAACCAGCCAGTGCGCCAATGTTTTGTGTCTGAAGCGTTCCAGAAACGATGTTCACCGGTCCAGTAAATGTATTGGCGTTGATTATAGCGCCGGCCGCAGTGTTTGCATTCGTGGCAGCTGGATTGAGAATTAAGACACCGCCCGGCACCGAGCTTTTAATCGTCAGGCCTCCGTCTATCGCATTGGTAGCCGCAGGATCGTGGAAAATCCCAGCGTTGATCTGCACGGTGGCGCCATTCGTTTCGATGGTTCCGCCATTATTGCCGACTTTGACCGCGGGCGGGGCTGCGTAGCCATTTTCGCTGCCAGTAATAAAATCTGGAATAGAGCCGCCCGCCGGGGCGGCCGCGGCCAGCGTTCCGCCATTCAGTATAAGTGCCGCTGTTGGATTGGCGTTCGAGTTCAGGGAGGAGAAAGTGTTTGCATTGACAATCTGCGGGACAGTGAGCGTGCCGCCATTGAGATTGTAGCGGTAGTTCTGTGTGTTTCCGGTGGGATTATCGGTGTCGAAAATCATCGCTCCAGTACCACCAACCGTCGTTCCCGCGTCACTGTAGAAGGTTACATTTCCGCCATTTTGATTGATCGTAGCAGTTGTAGCATAGTACCGACCCATGATGATCGAACTGCCATTCTCGATCTTTAGCTGCGTGTTGGCGCCGGCGATATTCAAGACAGCGGTTTGATTTTGGTTGGTCCCCATCGTGATAGCGAACGACTTGTTGTCTTGATTTCCGGCATTTCCGGCCAAACCGAAAGCCGGAAATACGGTTCCGGTGAGCTCAACGGTCGGACTGGCGTCCGGGCTGGCGGCCCCGATATTGACTGTCGATGTCGTTGCCCCCGCATATCTTCCCATAGTTCCGATGTAGAGCGTTTGCGCATTTACCTTAGCGCTGCTGGCCGAAACCGTCAGCGTGCCGGTGCCTCCGGTGGCTAGACCCGAGCCGCCATTGAAGTTGTTGAAGTTGTTGAAGGCATCGACCGCGGGGTCGCCGCCAACCATGAGGTATCGCGTAACCAAGTTGGCATTCGCACCAACGTTCAGCACGGCATTGCTGCCGTTGCCCGGCGCGACCGCTGTGTCGATCGTGGCTGAGCCCCAAGTAGTCACACTCACGGGCGAAAGCAGGGCCGTTCCATTGGCGACCGTCAGGTTGCCGCCGGTCATGCCGCCGCCAGTCAGAGTCTGCGTGGTGACGTTCGACCCGAGGTTTCCGAGGTTAAAGGTAAGGGCACCGCCGGTACTCGAGAACGAACCGGCATAGGTCGCGCTGGCCGAGCTATTGACGGTGAGGTTTCCCACACCGAGTGAAACCGTGCCGCCTGTCGTGCCGCCGCCAGTGAGTCCGCCGATGGTAGTGCTAAAGCCATTCAAATCAAAGGTCGCGGTGGCGTCATTGCCCATTGTCACCACTGTATTGCCAGTAAGTGAATTATTGCCCGTCAATTGCAAAGTGCCTTTGCTAACGGTCGTCGCACCGGTGTAGGTGTTCGGACCAGCAGGCAATTGGAGCGTGTTGATCCCGACTTTCTTCAGATTGATCACATTGGCACCGCCATTGGTGTTTGTGATGGGGCTGGTAAGAGTGAAGACGCCACCGGTCGCAGTCGCACCGGTCGTGTCCAAAGCCAGGGTCGCGCCATTCTTGAGACCACTCGTGGCAGATCCCAGAGCCGAGAGGATGGTGACGTCGCTGGCGGAAAATTCGTCGACCGCTCCAACGTTCAGACCCAACGTAGCGTTACCATTGACGCTGATGTTGCTCGCCGTCCAGGAACCAGTCGTACCGCTATACAGCGAGTTTCTCTTCGTGAAATTCACCGTTCCGCTGCCGACCGAGGTTTTGCCCGTATAGGTGTTTTGCCCACTCAGGTTAATTATTCCAGCTCCTGCCGTTGTTAAACTGGACCCGCCGTTATCAACGATGTTCGAGCTGATGGTAAGCGATTTCGCGGCGTTGGTTTGGTTCTGCACCAGCACCAAGTCTGCGCCGGCACCAGTGGTTTGCAAAGAACCACCAGAGATTGTTCCATTGCCGGAGGCGGAGGTCATCAACACGCCGCCGGTCGTAAGAGTGCCGGTGACTGCGACCGTGTGGTCTGCCGGATCGTTGAAGCGAATCGAGGTGGTCGTTCCGCCGGAGGCTAACGCAACATCGGTGATGACATTGGCATCGCCGGAAAGGGTTGTTGCAGTACTGGGAGTATAGGTGGACAGCGCGGTAACAAACTGGTTGCTGGCGTCTTTGGCACCCCAATCTGTTCCGCCCACAACGATGTACGGTGCGCCGTTACTCGTAACCACTGCCCCTGCGATACCTGTCGAAGTCAGTAATCCGTTCGTAGCGCTGAGGGCGCGGAAGGATTAGTGAGCAGCAAGACACCCCCATTGTTGCGGGCAATGTTGCCGACATTCAACGCGACATCCTTCGGAGTCGCATTGGTGGTTAAAACAATTGAACTGGAGCCTGCCCCGAGCGTGAGGCTAGGAAACTGCTGACTGTTGGAGACTGTTGCTCCGCCCTTGACCGTGAGATTAGCGCCGTTAAGCGTGAGGGCCGAAGTGTTTGCCACGTTATTGATAATGTTGCTGGCTGTGCGCGCCTGCTGCACTAAAGTCGAGAGTTAAGCTACCGCCATTAACCGTGGTAGCGCCAGAAAAGGTGTTGAGGCCAGTGAGGGTTAATGTCCCTCCGGAGCTCTTCGTTACATTTCCCGCCCCAGTAATCGCACCGCTATAGGACCGATTCGCCGCATAGTCCAGGACGAGCGTGGAATTAGCGACCAGCGAAGTGGTTCCTGTGTAGGTATTGGCCCCGGTGAGTGTCAGTGTGCCGCCTGCCGCCGTGAATGCGATGTTGGTTTTCTTTGTTCCACCCGAGCCAGCAACGTTCGGATCGCCCAAAACCGAATCGACAATATTTCCGGCGAATGTACTTGTTCCGGTAATCGTCAACGTGGCATCGCTGGTGGTACTGCCGTTGCCAATCACCTGCCCGGCCACAGGCTGGGTGCCAAGGAAGTTCAGCCCGGTGATATTGGCAGTCGTATTGTTAAAGCCTGTCTGGTCGCCCAGGATGACATCGTTGGTCGTATAATCAATGCCGACCACCATCGTGTTCGCAGTTGTTCCGCCCGTACTGAGCACACCGTTTACTGTCTGACCAATCTTGATCGACCCGGGCACAATCGGATTCGTGAGGTGGAAAATGCGATTGTTACTGGTTGGAATACCCGGCGGATTAGGATCGGGGAAGGGGAGCGTGACGGCCTGATTCAACTGCGCGGCATAGCTCTGCACGGCAATGCCCGCCACGCTATAGTTGCCGCCATTCAAATCCAACGTCGCAGTTCCATTGTTGTTGGCAGTGTTGGAGGAGCCAAGCACGAGCTGCGTTGTCGAAGGCAATGCCCCCGCGCTAGCCAATTGGATGTTGCCCCCCAACAACAGCGTGCTGCCGGAGTAGCTGTTGGTTCCCGAGACAGTGATTCTCTTGTTCGTCGCACCGCCGCCAATCGCATCATTGCCGCCCAAAGCGATGAATCCGGTATTTGCGGCCGCGTCGGAAATATTGTTCGAGAGGTTGAGGTAGGCGTTGCTCAAATTCGATTGATAGAAAATTGCGCCATTGGAAGTCACTTTCGTGGTACCAGCCAAGCCCGATTGGATATTCGCGTTCGCTGTGCGAACCACGGCCGCATCGAGATTGAGGTTGTTCACCGTGATGACATCGGTGTTGGTGGCATTCGATAGATAGAAACGGCCGCCGTCTACGAAGTTCAGCGCGTTGCCAGGAAACAGCTGAGGACCGGCGCCGCCGCCGGTGCGCAGGGTGAAGTTGACCACGAAATAGTTGTTTCCGGCCACGGGTGCGCCACTTGGAAGCCAGTTGGTGTTGCCAAAACCGGAGAATCCGGCGCCGTCGTCGGCGGCATGGTACACGTCTACAGCGCGCGAAACCGAGCCGAAGCTGATTGCGGCCACAGCCATTGCGACTGATGTAAAAAAGCGATTGAAACGAATCGAAGAAATCAAAGTCCCGCAAGCTGCCGAAATCCCCAGATGCATGGAACACCTCACAGTGCGCAACGAAACGTGTCCAAATGACGCCAGCTGTCTCCCGCGTGCCTTCGACCCTGCTCCGCCGTGCCTAACTCGTCCCACTCGAAGAATTATCTCGGCAGCCGCGAACGGGCCGCCAATGACTGTTGGACCCTTGACACTAAAAGTTGAAATAGACCGACTTGCTAAAGTGCATGAGGTTTTGCACAAGTAATTCGAGTTTTTTGTAAACGCCCGCGATGTTTTCGGTTAGCAGCAAAATCGCCGCGGTTTTCGGCAAAATAATACGTTTGCGTACAACATACACTTTGGCATTCTTCGCTGTCAAGCAATTTGATCGAAAATGCCCAGGTGGCGAAGTCGCGACCTTGTTCGAACTCTTGCCACTTGCGCCACAACTTAACGTTTGTTTTTGCCAACACATTGCGCCGCACTTGAGTTCGGCATGATCGACAAAATGTACGCATTCAAACGGCTCGGACATTCAGTCAGCAATTGAACGAAACTGTCGGAATCGGTGGACATCGACATGGCGATGGTCCTCGATTGGAGAACGTTAGCAGGGCTACCGGGATTGAGGTAAACAGCCCAAACGTAATCTGACTTCACGCGCGGAATCTTCCGCACACGAGAACGAAAAACGATCGCAAGTCCATTGCAGGGTAGAGATTAAAAAAGTTTCTGCGACACGTATTTTACGTGCTTGGCTAGCCGCCAACCCCTTCATCGCTTCAGCTTGGATTTCTAAGGCGGGTTCGGCTCCAGCCCGCGGAATATTCGAATCGCGACACACATGGTTCGCGCAAAGGCTCTCAATCCTGGAGCACTCATTAGAGCGACTAAATTTATGGCGTTTTGATACACGCACCGCACGAGGCGCAGAGGTTGTTCCTTCGAATCGTGATAAGACTCTTGTGTTGCTGCGCAACGCCAGTGTATATGTAATGCCGTCGGACTTCACCGGCGGTCTTCACGATCGCTAGGCACGTTTGGCGGCAGCAAAAAACCTGCCACGTGAACGTTTAGACAGATAATGCTGGTCCGAATGTTCACTGCAAGCAATGGGCACTACCTTGTGTGACATCCAGCCTGTACCTACGGTGCAGTACGTTTCGCCCCTTGGCCCGACTTTTCCGCGGGAGGGTTTTCGGCAGCGATGATTTCAATCCCAATGATCTGCGGATTTTCAATTTTTGGCGTAAATACGATTTTGAGCTTTCCGTCGCTCACATTCGCTGACACTGTTTCGATATAGGCTCGCCTCACCACGCAAGTGATGCTGGTGCTCCTCAAGTACGGCGGTTTCACGACCGGCGGGCTGAAACTCGATGCCAAAGTGCGGCGCGAAAGCTTTGAGCCCATCGACTTGTTCTACGCCCACATTGGCGGCATGGACGCCTTCGCCCGCGGGCTAAAAATCGCCGCTGCCATTAGGGCCGATGGAGTTTTGGAAAAGCTCGTGAAAGAGCGCTACGCCTCCTGGGACACCGGCATTGGTGCGGAAATCGAATCCGGCCGTCACGACTTCCTCTCGCTGGAGCAGCATATGCTGTCCAAGGGCGACATCACACCCAACCACAGCGGCCGGCAAGAAATGATTGAGAATTTGATTAATTCTTATTTGTAATCGATCCATCATTCGCTCGGATGAAATCTTGCACCTACTACCCTTGAGTTGAAGCAGTTGTCGCATGGCTCTTGCTAGCGCTGTCTTGCAACGGCCAGACCTTAACGGTTGCGACGGATCGACCAAGCGGAGTTTATCAAGTTGGCGACAAAGTGCATTGGCAGATTAATATGGACAGCGGATCGTAACTCACCGGCGGCCAATTTCGATGCTTTGGGCACTCAAAGCTCGATGAGTTAGCTGCGGTTCCCTCCAATCCTCAATTGGAATCGGCGCGGTGCCCCGGCTTGTGCGATATGCAGTTTCCTAGTGTGCTGTTGCGTTTCGATGAGCTGCGCGGCCATTTTGTGGCGCCAACATGTGGCACGCTCGATCGGTAAATCATGGGCTTCAATATTGAGTTCTCGTTCAAAATCGGAACACTGGCTACCGAATTGACAAACGAATTCAGCTCCGAGGCTTCTGGACGTGCTTGTGATTTTGGTGGCATTTCGCCACTGCCGAAGCCAAATTCGATTTATCCTCGGGTTCAAACGCCAAATTCGTCAGGTCCAAACCGGCCTCTTTTGTAGTCGTATCGTGGCAATCGGCGCAGTGACGTTGTATAAATGAGGCTGCACCTGGAATAGCGGACGCGGCAAGGACGCGAAGCGCTGGCAGAAGCGTAAATGCCAGTGCTAAATAGTTTAATACTGAGTTGCGGAACATTGCCATTCTCGCAACAACGAGGGACTTGCGCAACGCAAGCAGCGTAGTCGGTCTGTTACGAATAGGTGCGCACATTGCAGCCACGGACTAGTTCTTATTTGAGCCGCGCGCATCTCTAATCGGATTGCGAATCCATCTCCGCAGGCGGTTTTGGTCGTGGTTCACGAATACTTCGAAACGTCGTAGTCGCACAATCTAATAACCAATTGCCAAAGGTGAATTCGTGCCGGAGAGTTATGAGCTTGCGATGCGGTTGCGTAAGGCATATCTTGCATTCCACCGACGTGTGAACACCTGGATGCTCAAATTCGGCGTCACGGCCGACCAATACGTCCTGCTCCGCATCCTGTCACGCGAGCCAGGGATCACTCAGATCGAGATCGTTGAACGGGCTGCATCCGACCCAAATACCGTCACCGCGATTCTCCGGATTCTGGAACAGAGGGGTCTCGTACGTCGCCAGTCTCATCCGCGAGATGGTCGCGCGCGCTGCGTCTTTCTGACCGCCGCCGGCCGCAACTTGGAGCGGCGGGCGTTTAAAGACTCGGAGCCGCTGAGGGCTGCGCTGCAGGACTGCATGACGGAATGCGTGCGGGGCGAAAATGAGCGATTTCTCCAGCGTATTTACGAAGTTTTTTCTACTCCGCCGGCCGGTACTAATGGGCCAACATCGCGTCGGTCGTCCAACCGCAGGGCGGCGACGTAGCGAATTGCTCATAAATTCTTGCAAATTGATTGACAGCGAGCGACAACCACGATTATTTTGTACGTGAACGTATGGCTTTCCCGGCATATAGTCGCTCGGGAGTGCAGCAAGCAGGCCATAATCCACTTGTCTCCACGCTTGAAAGTCGAACGGCACATTGACTACGCCGATTTGCGTAAATTTGTCGAGATTGGCCTGCGTGACTTGGTCTGATTGCCTGCCACGGAGGACAATCTAACTGTTCGTAACTGCGATCCGGAAACGCTCCGCTAGATTTCCAGGCAGGCTTATTGCCCACATCTCAAGCTCGATTTGAGGAGTATTGTTATGAAAGCTGCGTTCATCGGTATTGCTTTCCTTCTAGCAGTGGCTGGCAATTTGGCGTGGGCCCAAACGATCGAACCGGCAGATGATTTCAAGCCGTCGAGCCTGAACCAGCCCGGCAGGCAGTTTCCGCAGGTCAACTCGCAACGCTTCGCGCGATTTCGCATCGAAGCGCCCCAAGCTCAAAGCGTCACAGTGGGGCTGGGCGGTCGCGGCGGCACCAAGCTCACAAAGGCCGAGGATGGCGCTTGGACGGGCACCACGGCCGGACCGCTCGATGAAGGCTTCCACTACTACCATCTCACGATTGATGGAGGCACATTCAACGATCCCGGCACCCTGAACTACTACGGCTCCACTCGTTGGGAAAGCGGCATCGAAATTCCCGCTCATGACCAGGACTTCTACGCCATGAAGGACGTTCCCCACGGCAGGGTGCAGCAGGTTCTGTTCCCTTCCAAGAGCACCAACACCACGAAACGCGCCTGGGTATATACGCCGCCTGACTACGACAAGGACCAGACAAAGCGCTATCCCGTGCTCTATCTGCAGCACGGCTGGGGTGAAGATGAAACCGCCTGGTGGAATCAAGGCCGCGCCAATCTGATCATGGACAACCTGCTCGCCGAGGGAAAGACCAAGCCATTCCTCATCGTCATGACCTACGGCATGACCAATGAAGGTGGGCGTCCGGGTGCTCGACGAGGTCCGGGTGGGCCCGGCGCGGGCGCGCCTGGCGGAGCCGCGCCTGCACAGAGCGCAGTCGTCCCTGCACCAACGACCACGGCAGCCGAGGGCGCAACTCCCGCACCTGCCAGTGGGACGAATCCGACCCCTGGAACGGCGCCCGCCGCGCCTGCTGGTGGTGCGCCGGCCGGTGGCCGTCGCGGCGGCTTGGGTGGCCTCGGCAGCAACGCCGCATTTGAGACCGTTCTAGTCGACGAATTGATCCCATATATCGATGCCAACTTCCGCACGCTTTCGGATCAGCCTCACCGCGGGATGGCCGGCCTGTCGATGGGCGGAGCGGAAACCCACTTCATCACCCTGAAGCACCTCGATAAATTCTCCCACATCGGGCTCTTAAGCGGCGGAGTCATTTCCCCCGCTGACGTGGAAAATACGCCCGGTTTTAAGGAGAAAGTCAAAGTCGTGTTCTGCAGTTGCGGTAGCCGCGAGAACCCCGGCAACATCAACGCAAATCATGAGGCGCTTGATAAGCTCGGCATCAAAAACACTGCGTATGTTTCGCCGGATACTGCTCACGAATTCCAGACCTGGCGACGTAGCTTGCGCGAACTTGCGCCGCTGTTGTTCCAAGACTAATTATCAACAAATCCAAATTCACAAAAAAGTTGAGGAATCAATTATGAGATCTGAAACTTTAAGCGAAAAGAATTGGTTTGCCGCCTTAATCGCAATGTTCGGCCTAATAGCAGCGCTGCTGGTGGGCCTTCCGGCCATGGCCCAAACCGACGATAAGGTCGTAGAGGATTTCAAGCCCTCCTCACTCAATCAGCCCAACAAACAGTATCCGCAGGTCAACTCCGAAGGACGAGTGCGCACCCGCGTCATTGCCCCGCAGGCCACGAGTGTTTTGCTCGACATCGGTGCCGTGAAATACCCGCTAGTCAAAGGCGAGGATGGTGCTTGGATCGGCGAGTCCAAGCCGCAGGACGAAGGTTTTCATTACTACCAAATCTGGGTCGACGGCGCGAGTGTTCCAGACCCGGGTAGTTTGTATTTTTACGGAGCGAGCCGCTGGGGAAGTGGGGTCGAAGTTCCCGCGAAAGATGGAGATTTTTATGCCCTCCAGGATGTGCCTCACGGACGGCTGGAGCATACCCACTTCCATTCGGCAAGCGCCAACGCCAACCTGCCCGTATTCGTTTACACGCCGCCGAACTACGAGAAGGATGCCTCGAAACGTTATCCGGTATTGTACTTGCAACACGGCGGCGGCGAGGATGAAAGTGGCTGGGGAGCCCAAGGTCATGCCGACCTGATCATGGATAACCTAATTGCCGCTGGTAAGGCGAAGCCGTTCATTATCGTGATGGCCAATAGTTATGTTCCCGGCGCTGCCGGCCCGCAGCGCGGACCAGCGCGGGCGGCCCCAGGGGGCGCGCCTGCAGCTGCGGCTCCGGGGCTCGGCGGCGCCTGGCGGTCGCGGCGGCTTTAATTTCAGCGCCTTCGAACATGTTCTCATTGATGAGCTGATTCCATTCATTGATGCCAACTACCGGACCCTCGCCGATCAGCCGCATCGCGCCATGGCCGGTCTTTCGATGGGAGGTTTGCAAACCCATAACATTACTTTGGCTCACCTCGACACATTTTCTCATATCGGCCTTTTCAGCGGCGGCAGCATCGGCGTTAACGAAATCACCGATCTGCCGGCCTTCAAGCAAAAGGTCAAAGTGGTGTTCATCGGTTATGGCAGCCGCGAAATTGAGCCCGGCGCCATCGCGGCGGCCGCGGCGGTTTCGGCGGCGACCCCAGGGCGAACGCCGATGCGCTCAAAGAGGCTGGTGTCAACAGCCATTTCTATGTCTCGCCACAAACGGCTCACGAATGGCTCTCCTGGCGGCGCAGCCTCCACGAGTTCGCGCCGCTGTTGTTCCAAGATCAACCCAATGCAATCGCGTCACCGCAGAAAACCATCGAGTCAGCTTCGGGGGCCGCGACGCCCGCGGCCAAGATTCTGCGCATCAAGGCGGGGCAGTCCACGCCCTTTACCGATTCCAGCGGCAACGTGTGGCTGCCGGAGCGGGGCTTCCAGGGAGGCGCTACGGTTAGTCGCAGTCCGGGAACGGCGATTGCCGGCACCAAGGATGCGGGCCTGTTTCTGACCGAACATTACTCGATGGATTCTTTTTCCTGCAAGCTCCCCAATGGCAAGTATCTCGCGAAACTTTACTTTGCAGAAACGTTCGATGGCATTGGCGGCCCCGGCCAGCGGGTTTTTTCCTATAACGTCCAGGGACACGATTTCAAGGATTTCGATATTTGGGCCAAGACGGGGGGCGCCAATCGTGCCTACGTCGAAACCATGCCGGTGGAAGTGACCAACGGGGAATTCCGGATCACTTTCAAATCGCAAGTCGAGAACCCGGAAATCAACGCGATTGAAATCATTCCGCAAACGGTGGCACAGTCCGCTTCGCAGACGGCGCCATCTGCCGCGCCGTCCGTTCCACAAGCCGACGCGGGCAAATTCACCGGCACCTGGAAAGCCGAATTCGAAACGCAGCGCGGATTGCAAAAATACACCTTCACGCTCAAACAAGACGGGATGAAAGTGACGGGCAAGGTCAACGTGGATACCAATGGCGAAAAGCGCGAAACGGAATTGAAGGACGGCAAGATTGAAGGCGAATCGGTGACGTTCGCCGAGCCGCTGAGCATTCAGGGCAACGAAATTCTGATCACATTCACCGGCAAGATTTCCGACAGCGGGATCAAATTCACCCGCAGGTTGGCGATTTTGGCTCTTCCGAAGCCACGGCCAAGCGCGATGCCGTAACCGCTCCGGCGCCAGCGGCATCGAACTGAGCCGATGCCTCCGGCTGGTGCTCGCCGTGGCGGCCGCGGCGGTTTCGGCGGTCCTGTCACTCCGGGTCCAGACGACAAGGAAGCGTTCCCCAAGGCGCCGGAAGGATTTGACAAGTCGCGCGACGACATCGAGCATGGCAAGCTCGAACGTGTTGATTACGACTCTTCAACGGTTGGCGTAAAGCGGTGGATGGAAGTTTATACGCCGCCTGGGTATTCAAAAGACAAGAAGTATCCCGTGCTGTATTTGCTGCACGGCATTGGTGGCAATGAGAACCACGAGTGGACCAAGCAGGGATTGGCCAATGTCATCATGGATAACCTGATTGCCGACAAAAAAATTCAGCCGATGATCGTGGTGCTTCCCAATGGCAATGCGACGGCAAATCCAGCCGGCGGAGGTGGTCGAGGCGGCCTGCGCGGGGGCGGCAGCGATCCTGCCGCCCTGAGCGGCGACGGATGGGGAAAGAACTTCGAGGGCGATTTGCTCAAGGACATCATTCCCTACATCGAATCGCACTATAGCTGTGCATGCCGACCGCGAACATCGCGCACTGGCCGGGCTGTCGATGGGGGGCGGGCAATCGCTAAATTTTGGCCTCACGCATCTCGATACGTTCGCGTCCGTCGGCGGATTCTCCTCCGCGCCGAACACGCGATCTCCCGAGCAGCTTGTTCCCGACCCAGAAAAGGCCACCAAGATGCTCAAGGTGCTTTGGATTTCCGGCGGCAACAAGGACGGTTTGCTGCGCATCAGCCAGGGTGTTCACACCTATCTGAAGGAGAAAAAAGTGCCGCACATTTACCACGTGGATGATAATGCGCACGATTTCAAGCATTGGAAAAACAGTTTGTATTGGTTCGCACAGCAGATTTTCAAATAATCGCAGATCTTAACGAATTTGAATGAACACCATGGAGCCATGGAGATAACGGAATGGAGCGGATGTAGTACGTAGGATTTCGGACGGAGGATTTGGCAAAAACGTTGCGATTCGATTTTCAAAATCCCGAATCCTACACTTGCTGCTCCGTGACTCCGCGACTCCGCGGTGGTAGGGAGTCTTTGTTAACTCTACCGGAGTAGCGCACAGCGATGAAAACGAGAATTCTTTTGGCACCTGTTTTGTGCCTCATTATCGGCGCTGCGATGCTATGCGTCGCCGACGCTCAAGAAAATTCAGCGCCTGCCGGTGGCGCGGTGCCGGCGGCCAATCAGGGGAATCCCAATGCTGCTGGCCGGCGCGGGGGATTTGGACGCGGTGCATTTGGCCGTGGCGGTCCCCCCGGTCCACCCGCGGCGGTGCCGCCGGAAGTCGCCATGCCGCGGCCAACGGCAGAGGAAGTCGCCAAAATCAATGCCGCACTCAAACAGTTTATCGAAACTAACACTTCGCCGGAAAAGGATCTGCTGAAGAAATACACTTCGCTTTTGAACGTTCAGATGCCGCGGGACAATCCGTGCATCCGCCCGGCGGCAGGTGTTCGCGCCGGAAGGCACGATGGGTTCGTGCAAACCGCCAACAGCGGCGATTTCGATATCTTGTTTTATGGCGATTCGATCACCGACCTATGGAATGTGGAACAAGATCCAGCGGGCAATTCGGGAGGCAAGCGCGTCTTCAATAAGTACTTCGGCGATGGGAAGGTCGCCAACTTCGGCGTATCCGGCGACACCACGCAAGGTGTGCTGTGGGGGCTGCAAAACGGCGAGGGCCAGGGGCACAAGCCTAAGGCCGTCATGCTGATGATCGGCACGAACAACACCGGCGGCGCCAGCGCGCCAGAAATTGCCGAAGGCGTCGGTGCCGACGTTCTGGAACTGCGCAAGGATTTTCCCGACGCCAAAATTCTGCTGCTGGGAATCTTTCCGCGCGGGGCCGGGCCGAGTGACGCGAATCGCCTCAAAGTTGAAGAAGTTAATAAGATCATCGCCAAGCTCGACGACCAGCAGCACGTGTTCTTCATGAATATCAACTCGAAGTTCATTGACGAAAACGGCAAGTT
Organism: Pirellulales bacterium; assembly: GCA_963773875.1. Lineage (GTDB taxonomy): Bacteria > Planctomycetota > Planctomycetia > Pirellulales > JADZDJ01 > CAVTYH01. The sequence goes on along the minus strand of CAVZCV010000015.1, from coordinate 356,860 downwards.
GATCGGCTTTCGCACGACCGATAATCTTCATCCCGTTGAGGAAGGTTATGAAATTTGGGCCTCTGTAGTCGCAGATAAGCTCAAGAGCTGGACTAAGTGAATACGCAAGGCGACGAGTTAGCACCGTACCTCTCAGTCGATCGAAGCAGCGCTCAATCAGCTCCGCTTTCGCATTGCCGCAACCATGATGACTCACCCCGAAAACGCAATTGTCGCCTGGTCTCACTCGCTATTTACTCGCTCGCTTTTGCCCGCCTGCCTCGTCGTGATAGCGGTCACCGCGGGCCGCGGCTATGCCGCCACCAACTCTCCCACGACCCTGACCGCATTCGCCGGCAAGCTTACTGGTGAAGCACCGCCGCCTGCCGAGCCCCTTAGTTTGTGGTATCGGCAGCCGGCTACGGTCTGGACCAGTGCGCTGCCGGTGGGTAACGGCCGCCAAGGGGCAATGATGTTCGGCGGTATCGACTCGGAAGTGCTCTGCCTAAACGAAGACACGCTTTGGGCGGGCGGGCCGTATACGCCCGACAATCCTGAAGCGTTTTCGGCACTAGCTGAAGTGCGCCAGCTCATTTGGGATGGCAAATACGCCAATGCCCAGCGGCTGATTTCTCAGAAGATGATGGCCAAACCGCTGGGGCAGCTTCCTTATCAACCGGTTGGCGACCTCTTGCTGGAGATCCCGTCGGTAGCGACTGCCGAGAACTATCGGCGAGAACTCAATCTTCGCACCGCGACAGCCAGCGTTCAGTTTACGTCCGATGGCGTTACATTCACGCGCGAACTTTTCGCCAGCGCCCCTGATAATGTTTTGGTTCTGCGCTTAACCGCCAGCAAGCCCGGTCAGATCTCTTTCAAGCTTTCGCTGCGCACGGACCAGAACCTTATTGATGAAGAACGTCCCGGTACAGACGACACATTGATCTTAAGCGGCGCCAATCGCGCTGCGCAGGGGATCGCCGGTGCGCTGAAGTTTCAGTGCCGCGCGAAAATACTTCATTCCGGAGGGACGCTTTCGTCCACTAGCCGCGAGGCCGCAAGTAGCGGCTCCGCACGGCAAATCGCTCGTGAGTACTCGCTCGGTAGCGCCGATAGCGCCACGATCCTGCTCGCCTCGGCCACCAGCTACAAGGATTTCCAGGATGTCTCCGGCGATCCAAATCAGATTTCCAGCGATCTGATCGAGAAAGGCGCGGCCAAGGGCTACGACAAATTGCGATCCGATCAGCTCGCCGATCACCAAAAGCTCTTCGATCGCGTGTCGTTCGACCTGGGGAGGACCGAGAGCACGAAACTGCCCATCGATCAGCGAATTCGAGAGTTCTCCAAGAACAGCGATCCGGCGCTGGTGGCTTTGTACTTCCAATACGGCCGTTACCTGTTGATTGCCAGCTCTCGCCCGGGCGGGCAGCCGGCGAATTTGCAGGGCCTTTGGAACGACCTCACGCAGCCGCCCTGGGGAAGCAAGTACACCATCAATATCAATGCCGAGATGAACTACTGGCCGGCGAACAACACCAATCTCGGCGAGTGTGTTGAACCGCTCTTGGGACTTGTTGAGGATTTGCAGATTTCGGGAGCCAAGACCGCTAAAACAATGTACGGCGCCCGAGGTTGGGTGGCGCATCACAACACCGACGGATGGCGCGCGAGTGCGCCGATCGATGGCCCGCAGTTCGGCATGTGGCCCACGGGCGGCGGGTGGCTGTGCAACACTTTGTGGGATCATTACGAATTCACCCAGGACCCTGCATTTCTGAAGCGCCTTTATCCCGTAATGAAAGGCGCCGCGGAATTCTTCCTGGACACGCTGGTCGAGGAGCCCACGCACAAATGGCTGGTGACCAATCCCAGCCTTTCGCCGGAAAATTCCCACCATCGCGGCGCCGCCAATGCGGCTGGGCCGACGATGGACATGCAAATCCTGCGTGATCTGTTCGCCCACTCAATTGAAGCCACTGAAGCGCTAGGAGTCGATGAGGATTTCCGCAAGCAAGTTACCGCCGCGCGAGCCCGCCTGGCACCCAATCAAATCGGCGCGTCCGGCCAGCTTCAGGAATGGCTGGAAGATTGGGACCTCCAGGCTCCTGAGCCTCACCATCGCCATGTCTCGCAACTATATGGACTGTATCCCGGCGAAGACATTTCGTTTGCCGACAAGGATTTGGCTGCCGCAGTAAAAAAATCACTCGAACTCCGCGGCGATAATGCCACGGGATGGGGCTTGGGATGGCGGCTGAATTTATGGGCGAGACTGCACGATGGCCCCCATGCTTACACGATTCTGCAGAATCTGCTCGCTCCGGCCAAACCGGAACCCACATCCCGTGAGCGCTCGGGCGTGTACAACAATCTGTTTGACGCTCACCCGCCGTTTCAGATCGACGGCAATTTTGGCGGGACGGCGGGCATCGCCGAGATGCTCGTGCAATCGACCGCTCCCCGCAGCGGCCACCCCGCGCGCATCGAACTACTGCCAGCACTACCGCCTCAATGGCCCGAAGGCCACGTTTCCGGCCTACTCGCTCGTGGCGGATTTGAAGTGAAAATCAAGTGGCGCGATGGCAAACTCGCAGGGGCCGATGTTACGAACACTCGCTCTCGCGCGCCTGTCGATGTGGCATACGCTGGCAAGCATTTAACAGTGACGCTCGAAAGCGGAGCAACTCAATCGCTTGATGAACAACTATCCAATTCTGCTCCTCATTAATAACACCGCTCACAACGATTGAGCTTTCGATGCAAAAGGCGCTGTCATTTTTCGATCATCGCCATCAGCTTGGGCGTTTTCGCGCCCTTGGCCGCGGCGGAGCCGAATGGGGAAAAGCCCTCGCCGGCATTCTGCCATTGGGCCGAGCGCCCCATCAGGGGGTGGAATTCTTGGGATTGCTTTGGCGCGGGGGACAATCAAGAGCAGACGCTTGCCAACGCAGTCCGTTGTTCCAAATCGAGTATTTGAAACCAAAATAATTAGCATCGGACCGATTTTCCCGCCACGACAGAACGATTGGCCCATGAAACGTTGAAGATGAAGACTGTGTTATAGAATATCGGCAAGGGGAGTTCGCTATGTTACGGCCGCGATTTCTGCTGACATTTGTAATCTTACTCCTACTGTTTGTTAAGGTCAGCGCGTCCGCGCCGCCGGGTTCATCTGAAGCGTCATCGGCCGCATCGCGAAACTGGACAGCCGATAATGGCAATGGAACGTATTCCAACCCGCTGTTCTACGAGGAATTCGAAGACCCAGACGTGATCCGAGTCGGCGAGGACTATTATCTCGCCGGCACGACGATGCACATGAATCCCGCGGTGATCCTGATGCATTCCAAGGATCTGGTGAACTGGGATCTGGCAGGCTACTGCGCAGACCGGCTCGACCTCGGCCCCACGTATCGATTGGAGGGCGGAAGTATCTATGGCCGCGGCATCTGGGCACCGTGCATTCGCTATCACGATGGAATGTTTTATGTGTTCTGCAATGTCAACGGAGCCGGCCTGCAGGTGTTCCGTTCCAAGTCGATTTCCGGACCGTGGGAGCGCAACCAACTTCCCGCGCGGCACGATATGTCGGTGCTGTTTGACGACGACGGTAAGATCTACATCATTTCCGGTGGCAACAGCCCCTACCCGATCGACGAGTTGGCACCCGATCTCAGATCGTTCGTTCCTGGTGTCCGCCATCAATTGGTCGTTCCGCAAGGTGGTCCAAGAATGGGGGAAGGACATCACCTCTACAAAATAAAAGGCAAGTACTACGACATTTCTGCCATTCCCGGCGGAACCGTCGATCAAATGGTCGCCAAGGCCGATTCAATCGATGGTCCCTGGACTGTGGAGCGCATGGTTCAGGGTGAATCACTCGGCATCACCACCGTGGCGCCTGCCCGCGCCAGGCCCAATGACCGCGGACTAACGCTGCACCAGGGCGGCATGACCGATACGCCCTCGGGCGAGTGGTGGAGCATTATCATGTCGGATCATGGCAGCGCGGGCCGCATGGTCGCGCTGGTGCCCATCACCTGGGACAACGAGTTCCCGCTCATCGGGCTCCCCGGCAATCTGCGCAAAGCACCGAATACCTGGATCAAACCCAACACCGGCTACACGCAAGAACCCAAGCCGGCTTTTGTTCATGACGACAACTTCGACAGCGGCAAGCTGAATCCGCTTTGGCAGTGGAACCACGTTCCCGACGACACCAAAGTGGTCGCTGACCGAAAAGCCCGGCGTGCTGCGCTTGCATTCGCTTCCGGCGACCAATTTTTATAACGCCCGCAACAGCATTTGCCAGCGGCCGCCGGCGCCGGAGTCGATCATGACCGTTGAGCTGGACACCTCTGGTTTGGTTGCCGGCGACATCGCGGGCTTGGCGTTATTGAGTTCCCCCTACGCCTGGATCGGCGTGGCGAAAACGGCCGATGGCACAACGTTGCAAATGCTCGACGCCACTGGCACCGGCGGCGGACGCCGCGGCGCTCCGGCTGCTCCGCCCAATCCGCCGACGCATTGGCCCGGCCAATCCTCCGACGCACCTCTGGCTGCGCGTTGCCTGCAACTTCGACACCGACGAGGCCATCTTCAGTTGGAGCGCCGATGGCAAGAATTTCGCCCCTTTAGGCAAGACCTTTCACCATGACCTTCCAACTGCGGACTTTCCAAGGCGTTCGTCCGGCATTGTTCAACTTCAACACCGCGGGCCAGCCCGGCGGCTATGCTGACTTCGACAATTACACGGTTGAGGAGCCGCGGGCCCGCGGCATTGAACGCGAGATTCCCGCTGGGCAAGAACGATCACGCTCACCAGCGGAGCCGATGGCAGCGTGCTGGCCGCCGACGCGCAGAACAAACTTGTGAACATTCCGGCCGATGAGGCAAGTTCAGCTGGAATGAATGCGCAGTTCCAAGTCATCGACCTGGGCCAAGGGCGCGTGGCGCTCAAATCGAGCAATGGCCAGTTCGTTTCCGCCGATGCCGAGAACGCGGTGACTTAAGGATCTCTCCGGTGCGGCGCCAGGCGAAGCCGAATCGTTCCAATGGGTCAACCTCATGCGCGGCGACACCATGCTCATGTCTTTGGTTAATCATCGCTATCTGGCCACCAAGCCAGGACAGTGCCGGGCCGGTCACGATAACCGCCACTGGCCCGACGGCGGCCCGCAAAGGCGGCGAATGCTTCAAATGGAAAACGGCGAATTGAAATGAGGTGGGGATTCTCCATCAGGTCACGGGCAATGATGCCATATCGGAGATAATTTCGGTTTAAGAAAAAAAGGATCAATATGAAAACGCGAATTAATCTAGTGGTACTGCTTGCACTGGCATTCACGCTGCCCATCGGCCACGATGATGTTTGCCGCACAAACAAGCCGGCGAACGGTCTCGAGGCCGGAAGGCCCGTGCGATGTCTATGCCGCCGGCGGCTCTCCCTGCGTTGCGGCTCATAGCACTACGCGCGCATGTATGCTTCCTACAACGGTCCGCTCTACCAGGTCATGCGTCAGTCGGACGGCAAAACTTTGGATATTGGAGTCATCCAGCCATCCGCGTCCGATGGCGGCGGATATGCCGATGCAGCCGCGCAAGATACCTTCTGTGCCAACACATACTGCTGGATTACCACGGTCTACGACCAGTCCGGACATCGCAACCACATCACGCAGGCGCCTCGCGGTCCCGCGGGTGCGCCGATGGTTATGGGTGGCTTTAATAATCTTCCTGTCGCCGACTGGGCCCCCATCACAATCATGGGGCACAAAGCCTATGGCGCTTTCATCGTCCCGGGCATAGGGCTGCGCAATGACAATCCACACGGGACAGCGGTCGATGACCAAGCGGAGGGGCAATACTGGGTCGTGAACGGCCATCACTATAACGGCGGATGCTGCTTCGACTATGGCAATGGTGAGATCGACAGCCGCGACGACGGCAATGGCACCATGGAAACCACTTACTTCGGTAATGCCAATGCCTGGTATCACGGACCGCCCCCGGGACCATGGATCATGACCGACCAGGAAAACAACCTTGTGGGTTGTGTGAATCCGGACGGATCCAAGAATTGCCCCGACCTGCCGAGCATCAAATGGCGCTTTGTGACCGCGACCGCCGATGGCGAACCGCATCATTGGCGGTCCATGGGTGGCGATGCGCAGCAAGGCGATCTCAAGATCATGTTCGACGGAAAGCGCGTCAATAACTCCTATGACCCCATGCGCAAGCAGGGGGCAATTATCTTGGGCAATGGCGGCGACAACAGCAACGGCTCGCAGGGCACCTTCTATGAAGGCGCAATGACCGCAGCCGGCACGTTCCCAACGCAAGAAACAAACCAAAAACTGCAGGCCAACATTGTGGCGGCAAAGTACGATGTGCCGCGGCTGAGTGTGTCGCCGGCCTCGGCAACCGCAACGCCGCCGGGCGTCCAAACCTTCTCACCAGGATCCTCGCAGGACTCCACGGTTATATTCACGAATACCACTGGGGCACCGGTAAAGGACCTGAAGTTGAGCATTACCGCGCCCGCGGGATGGACCGCGGTGGTCTCTGGCGCCAACGAGACATCTAAGACGTTCACTGATCCGGTCGCGCCAGGTGCGACCGTCAGCGCGACGTTCAAGGTCACCTCGGGGCCGGCGGCCTTCAACGGCGACTTGATCGGCAAGGCCACTTTGACGACAAACGGCCAGACGCAATCCGAGACCGCGATCGAGAAGGTGCGGAACGTCAGCCCGATCAAGATCAATGAGTTTGCTGTGAACTCAACAGATTCGTTCATCGAACTTTACAACGCTGGCACAAATGACGTTGATATCTCCAACTGGACACTGACCCAGCACCCGATTGCGCAGCCGATCTTCTCTACGGTGAAAATCCCGGCCGGGACCAAGCTTGCGGCTCACGGTTTTTACCTTTTGGGACTGGCTAACTCCGGACTGGCGGTCCCCGCGAAAAAAGGCGATACGACGATTCATGTGCGGAGCATCATCGGCATGAATGTCGGCGATACGATCGAAATCGACACTGGCTCTGCAGTGGAAAAGCGCAAAATCGCCAGCGTTGGGACGGCGGCCGGGACTTCGACGACGCTGTGGCAGCCCCTCCCGGATGGTCCAGTAATCACCATCCCCTCTGGTTCAACCAGCGTGCCGTACACCGGGGGAGGCCGTGGCGGTTTTGGTGGCGGCGCCGCAGGCTTCCAGGTTGAGGCGGGGCAAAAGCTGGGCCTGGGCTATGGCGCCACCCAACCGGCTGTTGCCCGTGAAGTGGAGAAATATGAGGTGGTCACGGTTAGCGAGGTTGGCAAGCCGGGCACGCAAGGCTACCTGGCGGCCGACGCGAAAGAGGGCGACACCACGATCCGAGTGCGAAACGGCGGCGAGATCTCGGCTGGAGAGAAGATCAATTTGGACATTGACAGTGTTGGACATGGAACCGAGACCATCTCGATCAAGAGCGTTGGGCAAGCGGGAGCTGGCGGGCGCGGCGGCGCAACAGTGAGCCTCGAACTCGAAGTCCCGCTAAAATTCAATCACGCGAGCAACCTCCCATTTAGCGCTCGCGGAACGGGCATCAGCTTCCAGCCGGCGACGGTTCATCCTCACTCGAGCAACGAGCCACTGCTACCGCTAGGCACCGGCATCACGCTCGATAGTCCGCTGGCCAACGATCACGAGATTAATTCCGTTGTGCGCGATGAAACGGTCACGACTGCGGGTTACCAAGGAACTCCGGCGCCGAACCAATGGTTTGGTGGGCCCGCACTTGGCAACGACGGCAGTATCGTAGTGCGCGACGCCGCTGGATTAGTGGTAGACAGCCTCAACTATGGTCGCGTTGTCGATCCATGGGCGGCCGAAGGATATCAAGGCGCTTCTCCTGGGAACGGGTGCAGCGTGCCTGCGCCTGGCGCCGGTCGCGGCGGCGGGCCGGGCGGTCCGGGTGCAGGGGCCGCAACCGCTCGAAGCGCCGGCCGCTTCCCGGACGGCGCCGATACTGACAGCAACTGCCGCGATTTCTTGTTGCAGGCCGCCACCACGCTGCCGGCCGATTCGGCTGCCGGCGCGAACAATATCAAAGTCGCCAGCGTGGCAGACTTTGGCGCTGGCGAGACGATTATTATCGACACCGGCGAGAACCTTGAAACCGCTAAAATCGCGACGGTTGGCACGCCAGGCGGTACTACGGTCGGCACAGCCACCGACAAAGGCGCGACCATTGTCCCTGTCGCCAGCGCGGCCGGCTTTAGCGCCGGTCAAACCATTACGATCGATAGTGGCGCCAATCGCGAGACCGCCGTTGTCGCCTCCGTCACCGGCAGCGGGCGCGGCAGGTTTTGGTGGCAGAGGCGGCGCTCGACCAGGCACAATCACTGTAAGCGCACCGCTTACTTTAGCCCATGGTGTCGACGCAGAGGTCTCCGGCTCCGGCATCACCCTTTCTGCTGCATTGACTCGAGCACACGACAGGGGCGCTCCGATCGCTGGCAGCCTGCCTACTCCCGGTGCGCCCAACCAATATTACAGGCGGTCGCAATGAAGATGTTTGTGGAACGGAATTAGATGGCAGTCAACCGAAATTTCACGAAAAAACGAGATCAGGCTCAAAAGGATCGAACTTTGGTTCGTTACGAAGAAATGACTCGTTCGCGCCGGTCCTGGCCCTGGTGGCGCTTGCTTTTGACGGGCATGAGCGCGCTTGCTATGGCGTTAAGTGTCTCACTGAGCTGGCATTATCTGGTGGGCGGATCGGTGATTGGCTGCGGCGGCAGGAGCCCGTGCGACAAGGTGCTCAACAGCCGGTGGTCGGCAGTGGCGGGAGTATTGCCGGTCGGCGGTCTGGCTGCGGGGGTGTACTTGGCAATTCTGATAGCAGGTCTGTTCATTGGTCCGGCCGATCTTATTTCGATTTTGCACAACGGCCTTTGCCGTGCCCACACCCAGCCTCAGCGGTTCTCAATATCTGGCCATCAAGGCCAAGTAATCCAATTGTCAAGTCATTTTCACATTCCGCAGCAACTATGGCAATTATGCGCCGGATGTAATCGATGAGTACTAGTCTATGAACATTCACCTGCAGCAGCTTTACCCAGGAAGTCTCTCATGCACAACCTCAATCTACGCTCCGCGTCGCTGACAGTGGCGCTAATGGTTACTGCCGCCGTCGCCAATGCGGCTGACACGAATGTCGCTCTCAAAGACGCCTTCAAGAGCAGTTTTAATATTGGCGTGGCACTGAATCCAAGGCAGTTCACCGAACAGGACGCCAACGCAGTAGCGCTGATCAAGCAGCAGTTTAACGCTATCGCGCCCGAAAATGTAATGAAATGGCAACTCATTCATCCTCGGGCGGGAGACGACGGTTACAACTTCGAACCGGCCGACCAATATGTTGAGTTCGGCGAGAAAAACGGTATGTACATTGTCGGGCACACGCTGGTGTGGCACAGCCAGACGCCCAACTGGGTATTCCAAGGAACCAATCCACCCCCCGCTGAGGGACAAAATCCAGGCGGGCGACGTGGCTTCGGCTTTAGCGGCCCCCGGGCGTCGCGCGAAGAGTTACTCGAGCGGATGCGCAATCACATTCACACCGTTGTCGGCCGTTACAAGGGCAAGATCAAGACGTGGGATGTCGTCAACGAGGCGCTTGCTGATGGTACGGGTGAAGACGCGCTTCGAAATTCGCTCTGGCGGCAAATTATTGGGCCGGATTTCATTGCCAAGGCGTTTGAATTCGCGCAGGACGCCGATCCCGATGCCATCCTTCGCTACAACGACTACAGCTTGGAGAATCCCGTTAAGCGCAGCAAGTTGATTACGTTGGTCAAGTCGTTGCAGCGGCAGGGCATCCCGGTGAAGGCAATCGGCACACAAGCACACCTCAATGTTTCCTCGGCCAGCTTTGAGAGCATGGATCAAGCGCTGACGGAGATAGAGACTTTGGGCCTGCCCATTCACGTTACCGAGCTCGACATTAACAGCGCTCAAGGCGGCCAGAGAAGTACCGGCGCAGACATCGCCAACAACGCTGATGCTACCCAGGGCGGATTAGTGGATGACGCCAACAAACGATTGGCCGATGCATACGCTGGAGTATTCCGAGCGTTTCTGAAGCACAAGGACCAGGTGAAACTCGTTACATTCTGGCGCGAAACGACGCCGTCTCGTGGCGCGCCAATGGAAACCCCCTTTTGTTTGATGGTAGTAATCGGCCCAAGCCTGCATTCGAGGCTGTCATCGAAGAAGCAAAAAAAGTCAACGCTGCGAAGTAATCGGCGTGTTGTTTGTGACGTCCCTCCGCTGTGCGTGGATGCACCGCATCTCCGATATCCGCGAAGTTCCGCTTGAGTTCCGCAGAGCTTGCCCGACACTCGGCTCGATCAACGATACAAACTCCGTCACTGTAACCCTAAAGACTTTATGAAACTCCGCTTGGCGCCATGGGCGTTTCTCTTGCTAGTTTCGACCGCATTTGCGCTCGATGGACAGATCGGCACCCATGATCCATCAACGGTCGTCCGGTGTGATGGCAAGTATTACACCTATGGCACCGGCGGTTCGAGCCTAGTTTCCGACGACGGCTGGACCTGGCGTCGCGGGACGGCGCCGTCGCGGACCGGCCTGGCACCGGACGTCGTTCACATCGGCGACCGCTACTACATGTATGTTGCCAGGAACGTCGGCGCACAACCCAGAGCCGAGGTCAACTTGATCTGGAGCAAAACCCTCGACCCGAATTCGCCCGATTACAAATGGGAGGAAGGGGGCGTGGTCGCCTCCTCCGACGGCGTCGAGGATTGCAACGCCATTGATCCCGGTGTGTTACTCGATCCTACGGACGGCAAGCTTTGGCTGACCTATGGTTCGTATTTCGGCTACATCCGTCTTGTGCAGTTGGATCCCAAGACTGGCCAGCGCGTCGATCCCAACGACAAGCCCGTCGATATCGCGATCAACTGCGAAGCTTCGGTATTGATCTACCACGATGGCTGGTATTACTTGCTTGCCACGCATGGCAGTTGTTGTCGAAGGGCCGACTCCGGCTACAACATTCGCGTCGGCCGGTCAAAGAAAGTCACTGGCCCGTTTTTGGACGATGAGGGAGTCGACATGCTTCAGGGAGGCGGAAAGCTATTCGTCGGCTCGGGCAATCGTGTCGTGGGGCCGGGGCATTTTGGACTGTTGGATTTAGGCGATGGCGTTCAGAAATTCTCGTGTCACTATGAGGCCGATCTCGATCACGGCGGTTCCAGCGTGCTGGATCTCCGGCCGCTTCTTTGGACGGATGGCTGGCCGATTGCCGGCGACAACCTGCAAGCCGGAACGTTTGAAATTGAATGCGTTCGCTCCGGAAACGCCTTGGAACTGGCCGTGCAGGGTGTACCGGTCGGTGGTGCTCGCGGGCGACGTGGCGGCAGTCCGCCCGGTATCCGCGGCGGCGCAGGCACGCCAATCCCGAATCAGGACGTTGCGCAAGCTTCCCAGGCTTGGCCAACTGGAAACATCGATGTTCGGCTTGGGAACTATATGATCCAGGCCCAGCAGAAATGGACGATCGCGCCTGTCGCCGATGTCGGCGGCTATCCGGGATCGCCATATTTCAAGATCACACTGGCCGGAACCGATCGCGCGCTGGCCGCGACCGAGGATGCTGAACTCGTCGCGGTGCCCCAGTTTACTCCGGAACCGGATCAACTGTGGCGGATTGATCAATTGACAGACGGCACATACCGCATCATGCCCAAGCTGGGCGGCAAGGTGAAACAGCTGCTCGCGCTATCAGCCGTCGGCGCAAGCAGCGTCAATCTGGCGAACTTCCAGCCGGAAAGCAAGAAAATACGGTGGGTTCTCAAATCACCATGATCGGTTTGTCATCGCACATAAAAAAGTTTCGAAATTCGTTTGATTGTCACTTTGTTAGCGATGGAACACCCATGAAGACGCGGATGAAACTCGTAAGTGCAATTCCGGCCACGGGACTTGGATGCGCCTTTTTTGATTTCGCGCAACTGCCGGCGAAATCCGCCGATCCAACCAAAACCTATTCGCCGGATGCTCCTGGCTTCATTCAGAATTGGATGATTCTTGAACCAATTCGCCTGGCGATGCCGCAATTGACGGAACCCGCTGTTCAAACCGCTGTCAAGCATGCGTACTTCGAGGGCCAGTTGACTTCGCGACCCAAGGATGGCCAAAAAGTGACGGTCGATGACGCAAACCTCATGTGGCATGCCGTGGCGACGCACGATTACAACATCAACACGTACCATTTCGCGCATGCCCTGGGCAAGCCGACGTCGAATGTATTGTTCTGGGGTGTGACCATCGTGAATTGCCCACGCGAAATGAAAGGGGTGCGCCTCGCCATCGGCTGCAACGCCTCCTCGGTTTGGTGGGTCAATGGCAAAGAAGTCATCGGTAATTACGGCGACCGGCAGACCGTCATCGACGACGCCGTTTCCAAGCGGCTCACATTGAACAAGGGGGATAATGTAGTGCGGTTCGCACTCATCAACGCCGGCGGCGCGACCGATTACTGCGCCCGATTTCTCAATACCGACGAGGAACCCTTGAGAGAATTCACGGTTAGCGTCGGCGATGCGCAAATAAACTGACGCTAAACGATTTGACGGTTACTACTCGAACAATTGCCGCTAGTTGGGAGTTTCTTCGGGTAACTGATATATTCGTCAACATACCCGGAGGGCATGAGCATGAATTCCGATTTCGCCAGCGTTTCTCGTCGCAAATTTTTGGCCAGCTCCGCGGCCGCAGCCGCGATGGGCGCTGGGTTGGTGCGTGCGGAAACTCCGCCAGAAAAAACGGTCGGATTTGCGCTGGTGGGAATCGGTACGCTCTCCATGGGCCAACTATTGCCTGCCTTTGCCAAATGCAAATTGGCTCGACCCGTGGCACTGGTGAGCGGTCATCCCGACAAAGCGCGCGATCAAGCAAACAAATACGGCATCGACCCGAAAAACATTTACAACTACGAGAATTTCGAATCGCTCAAAGACAACCCGGCGGTCAACGTCGTTTACATTGTGCTTCCCAATGGCATGCATGCCGAATATACAATCCGAGCCGCAAAGCTGGGAAAGCACGTGCTGTGTGAAAAACCGATGGCCAACAGCGTCGCTGATTGCCAGGCAATGATCGACGCTTGCAACGCGGCGCAACGCAAGCTGATGATTGCTTATCGGCTGCACTACGAACCGCTCACGCAAAAGGCCATCGAAATCGCTCGCACCCTCGGCACTATCAAGCAAATAACCGCCGAAGGGGGATTTAACATTGGCGATCCCACGCAATGGCGACTCAATCGAAAACTCGCCGGCGGCGGCTCCCTCATGGATATCGGCATCTACGCGCTCAATGCCGTGCGCTATTTGTCGGGCCAGGAGCCAAGTGACGTTTCTGCAATCAGGTATTCCACCCCTGACGATCCGCGTTTCAAGGAGGTTGAGGAAACCATCGCATTCGAATTGCGGTTTAAATCGGGCCTAGTCGCATCGTGTCTGTCGAGTTACGGGTTTGGCTGCAATCGATTTCGCGTTTATGGCACTCGGGGGCAATTGGAATCCGAGCCCTATTGGTCGTATCAAGGCAATCGCCTTTGGCGGCCTCGCGGACGCGACCGCGAGGAGGTGCAAGTGGAGCCCGTGAACCACTTCGCATCTGAGATGGATCACTTCAGCGAGTGCGTTCTCAACGACAAGGCCCCGTTAACCACGGGTGAGGAAGGCCTCAAAGATTTGAAAGTCATGATGGCGGCTTATGAGTCGGCCCATATGGGCAAGTCGATTCAAATCATATAGTCGCAACGACGACCGTTTAGTTGCGACGTTCGAACGACACAGCAAGACTGGAAGTTTATGGTTCTTCGTCCCGATGAGAATGGAGAATTTCGATGGATCGCAGGCGATACCAGCATCGAAACGAAAGACGAGGCCGAAACGCTAATAAAGCGGAATTGGCGCAGAACTGCATTCGGCGAAACCGTATTTCCACAAGACGATTAGGAATTATCCAGATCCTAATTTCAAATTGGCCCACTACCAAAGGTTGGCAACAGTTGCGACTTCGTGATCGGTTGATGCGCGTACGTGGCATGCGTATCTCCATTCGGCAAATCAGCGCATTGCCGAATCCTTCGCACCGACATCACGGGCGGTATCCGCGCAAGCAATTCTTGCAGGATCTTCAATTCCTTGGGATCAAAGAGGGCAAGTAGCAACCGCCGAAATGGCTCAGCCCCTCGCTGCAATCGCTCGTAAATCTTACGCCCTTTGCTTGTCAGGCTCACGCTACGTGCCCGTTCGTCGGTCGGGTGCCGGCGGCGAATGACGAAACCACGTCCATCTAGCAGCACAAGCATCCGCCGGACGGTATTGGGATCCGACGACGCGCAAGCAACCAAGTTTTCTTGTGTGACTTCGCTCTCATGCGCAAGAAGGTATAGCAAAACGTATTGGTCGGCCGTTACGCCGTGCTTCGCGAAGAAGGAATCGGCTTTGCGGTGCATGGTCTTATACGCGCGTCGCAAAGCCATCGCCAGATTTTGCCCGTCGACCGACACCAGACCTCCCCGAAAAGAATTTATTAGCCATGCATATTGTATCTATAGCTACTAACGCTTGATAATATCAGCCAAAGCGGGCTTGTCGAGCAAAACCTCTGGGAACGGAACAACCCGCATTTCAACAATATCATCGCAATGGCCATGCTTGGATGTTCGCGCAGGCTGCAGGTGGAATACTTGGGCCGAACGAAGGCTAGAATGAAGGGGACGGAGGGGAGAAAACGTGAAGCGAAGCAAGCGCACAATACGGCCAGGCGCCCGATTGGCACTCGAGTTCCTCGAGCGCCGTTTGTGCCTCGCGGCTGCGACGATCAACTGGACCAATGTCCGGCAGACGATTGCCGGTTTCGGCTCGTCGAGCGCCTGGAACAACTTGGGGAACGTGGACAGCTCGCAGCAACAGTTGCTCTGGTCGATCAGCGATGGAGCAGGGCTGTCGATGCTTCGCAGCCGAATCAAGCCCGACACTACTTCCGGCAGCGATGAAATCTTTGCGATGCAAAAAGCGCAGACAATGGGCGTGACTATCTGGAGCACACCGTGGAGCCCACCGGCAGCGTGGAAAAGCAACAACAATGTCGCCACCATCGTGAACGGTGTCGACACCATGGGCTATCTGCTTTCGAGCCACTACCAGGATTACGCCAACTGGCTGAAGCAATATGTCATCAATATGGCCAACAACGGCATTACCATCTATGCCGTTTCCATGCAGAACGAACCGAACTGGAGCGCCGATTATGAATCGGCCCGGTGGTCTGCTCAGCAATTTCACGATGCGCTTTCGATCCTTCATGACACGCTCGCGGCCGATCCCCGCACGGCCAACGTGAAAATCATTCTGCCCGAGGAAATCCATTGGAACAATTTGGATCTCGTCAGCCAAGTGATGAGCGATCCGGTCGAGTCGAACTACTCGAATATCATCTATGCCGACCATACGTATGGGATTAACACCATCGCCGGCGGCAAGGATGGCTTCGCGCCCATTTCCGGACTCAACGGGCACCAGATTTGGGAAACCGAACACACGGGCGACGATCCCGGACTGGGCATTGCCGCGGGGCTCAATGAAGCGCAAAGTATTTACGACATCGTGTATGTTGCGCAAGCCAGCGCCTATCACCATTGGTGGACCAACGCCTCCGGCGGCGCGGGTCTGTTAGGGGGCAATTGGCAGACAACCAAGCTCTACTCGGGGATGGCCCAATTCTCGAAGTTCGTCCGCCCGGGTTGGGTCGCGGTTGGAGAAAGCGACGACAATAATGGCTTGCGCATTAGCGCGTTCAAGAACCCGACCACCGGCGATTTCGCCAGCGTGATCGTCAACACGGGTTCCTCGGCCATTACCGAAACAATCAATCTAAACGGCGCCTATGCGCCGGTGGTCACGCCTTGGATTACTACGGATACACTCGATGTGGCCCAGCAACAGTCAATTCCCGCGACGGGCAACGGCAGCGGTTATACATTCACGATCCCCGCGAAAAGCATTGTGACGCTCACTGGCACCGCCACGACGACGCCGCTGACCGAATCCCCTGTGGGACTCCTGGCTAGTGCCGCGACCACAAATGCAATAACGCTTTCGTGGACCAACAACCTCGTTTCGGCCACGGGCTACACCGTGCAACGCTCCAGTGACGGCTCAAACTGGACCACACTGACAAACAGCGTTTCATCGAGCACGTTTACGTACATCGATTCTGCGCTGGCGGCAAACACACAGTATTACTATCGGGTCCAGGCGAACAATGGAACGGTGTTTTCCAATGTCGACGCAGCCATGACGCACCCCCCCGCGCCATCGAACTTGACGGCAAGCTACAACGCTTCGAACCAGCGGGTAACGTTGAATTGGACTCGCAACGGGTCGTCGGCAACCGATTACGCGGTGGATGTTTCGACCGACGGCGGCGTCACTTGGACCACGCAAACCGCCGGGGTTTCTTCGGGTTCGTCGAGCTTCACCGACACCGCGGCGCCGGAATTGACCACGCTGCAATACCGCGTTCGTGCGGTCTATGGTTTAAATTCGTCGGCGCCGACGAATATGGTGTCAGTTACAACCACGGTCTTAAAAGCGCCGACGGGACTGAGCATCACATCGGGGACCAATTCCGAGGTCTTGAAGTGGACCGATGGCACGACCACGAATTCGGCAGTATCGATTGAACGTTCGACGGATGGCACAAATTGGTCGGTCATTGCCACGGTGAACCACGGCGTGCAAACCTACAGCAATTCGCCAGTCACGGAAGGCGCGACATATTACTACCGCATCCGGAACTACGACAGCGCTGTCGCGCCGCCGACATATTCAGCCTACGCCACCGCGGCCGCTGTCACAGTTCCGCCGGTGGCGCCGACACATGTCGAAGTTGTTTTTTCGCCGTCGCCGACGCTGGTCGCGACGGTGCTTTGGGCCGACAACTCAGCTAGCAACACCGCTTACGAAGTCGACCGCAGCGCCAATGGCGGCACAACCTGGACCACTCTCACGACAACGCTACCCGCCAGCAGCACGAGTTACACCGACGCGACGGTTGTCGGCGGTCAGGCATATCAGTATCGCATCAAATCGCTGATCAATTCCGTGCCATCGACGGCGGTAAGTACGCTTTCGGAAATTGCCTCATCCCTGCCGTCGCCTTTTGCCCATGGCGATATCGGCGATGCGGCGACCGTCGGATTAGCCGGCTCGGCAAGTTACAATTCGGCGACCGGCGTGTATACGCTGACTGGGGCTGGGGCTGATATTTGGAACACAGCCGATGGTTTTCAATTTGCCTATACGACGTTGACCGGCGACGGTAGTTTCGTGACTCAAGTCACCTCGATGGCGAACTTCGTGAACTTCGGCAAGGCTGGCATCATGATGCGCAACTCGCTCGATCCGAGTTCAGCCTATGCGATCGCGTTTTTGACTTCGCAAGGCACGATCAATTTCGAGGAACGGCCATCGGCCGGCGCCTCGTCGGCCGGCCGGGCCAGCCAGGGAACGTTTTCCACTCCGGTCTGGCTAAAAATTTCTCGGAGCGGGAATTCGTTTTCCGTCTATTACGGCACCAACGGCACATCTTGGACCCAACTCGGTAGCAGCTTTGCCATCACGATGGGCAGCACCATTGATGTGGGATTGATTACCAGCGCACACAGCAGCAGCCAACTGGCGACCGCCACATTCGCCAATGTCGTTCTCAATCGTCCCCCAACGGTAGCTGTTCCAGCCGCGGCGAATCCTTCTGCGGTGACCAGCACATTGACGACACTGTCGGTGCTTGGTTCCGACCAAACCGCCGGGGAAGCGGCATTGACATACACATGGGCCACCACCGGCACGCCGCCGGCGGCGGTTGCATTCAGCGCCAACGGCACGAATGCCGCCAAGAACACGCTGGCCACGTTCACCGCGCCGGGGACGTACAACTTCCAAGTTACGATCGTCAACCCAGCGGCCGGCTCGATATTCGGAACGACTAGCTCCGTCAGCGTAACGGTGAACCAGACTCTGACCTCGATCGTCGTTAGCCCCGCCATCGTTTCACTCAACGAAAGCGCGGTGCAGCAATTTACAGCCACGGCCACGGACCAGTTCGGGGCGACGTTGCCGTCGCAGCCGACACTCTCCTGGTCCGCCAGCGGCGGCACAATAAGCTCCTCCGGGCTTTACACGGCGCCATTTGCCAGCGGCAGTTTTCAAATCGCAGCCGCAAGTGGTCTCACGAGTGGCAGCGCGACGGCGGGAATCACACTCTTGACCGGTGACATTGATGGCGACGGTCAGCGGACCTCGGCCGATATAACCGCGCTACTGACAGCTCTTACCGACCTGAATGTTTATCAGGGCAGCCACAGCCTCAGTCAAAACGATTTGATCGCCGTGTGTGATCTCAATCGCGACGGTGCGGTGACGAATGCTGATATCCAGACAATGCTCGACTTGATCATCAGTATAAGCGGAAGTAGTTCGGCATCTGCTTCCTCCGCGCTCGTGGGTTCTTCGGACGGGGATCCCGCGGATGTAACCGGCAGTTGCGAGTTGCCTTTATTTTCGATCGACGCGGTGAATCAAGCACCGCGGGCGGATTTTGGGCAAGCATTAGAGAAAGCGGCAAACCGCACGACTGCTGGACTGCGGGTACTGAATGGCCCGACTCGTTCGATCGCTGGTGCGTTGCACCACCTGCTCCAATTCGCGCCGAAAGATCTTACAACGATTGTGCCGATCACTTTTGACCAACTAGTCGGACCGAACTCTGAAGGAGAGCATCTAAGATTCCGGGTCGCCCTTTTTCAACCACATGTCGACAAAATGATTCGTCGAGTTAGCTATCCGGGGCCACTGGAGACGGCATACGGCTTCTCGGTCCCTCGCGTGGCAAACCGAAATCGCCCGCATGACATTCTCGCCGACGAAGTGTTTTCCCAGTGGCCCTCTCTTGCCAGTACTCGATTGCGAACACAAATGCGGATATAGTACGATATAGTACGGTTCTTATGTTCACTGCATATCGTTTTTTGCGTTTGATCTCCTCGCCCACTTCGAATGCCTACTGCACCTCGCACCCTCGATGTCGGCAACTCTCACCGCTTTGAAAACTCGGAGCTGCCGAGTTTCATTTCCCGGCAGGTGTCTGAAGCGCGGCGCTACTATTTTGATTTGACCGGCAATGCCAAATCGCGCATTTACGTGGCCCTGGGCGGCTGGGAGCGCATGCGCGCCGATTATGCCATCCACCGGCCTGACTTCGGTTACTACTCCATCGAATTCGTGGCCGAAGGACAAGGCCGCGTGCTGCTCGCCGGCAAGGAATATGAGCTTGCGCCGGGGGCGGTTTTCGGTTATAGCCCGGGCACCCCCCTGGAGATTTTCGCCAGCTCCCGAGCGCTGATGAGCAAATATTACGTGACCTTCACGGGCAAGGCGGCGGCTGACATTTTGAAAACCGCCGGATTTGGCCAGCACGGTTATCGGCGAATTTATACTCGCCACGAAGTGCACGAACTGTTTGAACTGTTCATTGCCAACGGTCTTGCGCATACGCGCTATAGTCAGTCGCTGTGCGGATCGTTGTTGCCCACGCTGGCCTATAAAATAGCTGAACAAGCGTTGCCATCCGATAACGTGAGCACCCGCGCTTATACCACGTATTTGCGAGTGCGGGAGTTCATCGACCAGAATTATTTGGCTCTTAAAACCGTGGAGCAGGTGGCCGACGAGTGCACGCTTACGGTGCCGTATATATGTCAATTGTTTAAGCGTTTTGACCACATCAGTCCGTACCAATATTTGCTCCGTCACCGCATGCGATATGCCGCCGACCTTTTGAGCACGCAGGGTGTTCTGGTCAAGCAAGCCGCCAAACGACTCGATTTTGCCGATCAGTTTCAATTTTCCCGGGCGTTCAGCCGAGTGTTTGGCATCTCGCCGGCGCAGTTCCAGCGCCGACTGGTTCCCATGGAACGCAGCAAACGGAAACATCGCAGTTCCTAACTTCAAGCAACTTTGCCAGTCGTTTCAGCGGCTCATGCAGATCGATTCGCACCAGCATTTTTGGAAGTTCACCGCGGACGAGTTCCCCTGGATCAAGCCAGATTGGCCGATTCGAAGAGACTATTTGCCAGCCGATTTGGCGCCGCTGCTCCAGCGTCATGGCATAACAAGTTCCGTTGCCGTGCAAGCGCGTCAATCGCTCGAGGAAACGCGCTGGTTGCTGCAATTGGCCGAAGCGCACTCGTGGATCGCTGGCGTCGTCGGCTGGGTTGATCTTTGTTCCAATCAGGTTGAAAAGTCGCTGGATGAATTTAAATCGCAGCGCAAATTCGTCGGCGTACGGCACGTGGTGCAAGATGAGCGCGACGATGCATTTATGCTGCGTTCCGATTTTCACCGCGGCATTGCCGCGCTGCGCCGCTTTGGCCTGACGTACGACATTCTGATTTTCCCGCGCCAGTTGCCCGCCGCAATCGGCCTCGTGGCGCAGTTTCCCGAACAGAAATTCGTCGTCGATCATTTGGCCAAGCCGCCGATTGCCGCAACAATGTTTTCGCCGTGGCGCGAGCAAATCGAACAACTGGCGAGATTTTCCAATGTGTTCTGCAAACTCTCAGGCTTCCTGACCGAGGCCGATTGGAAATTGTGGCGCGAGGCCGATTTCAGTCCGTACTTTGACGTTGTGCTGGCCGCCTTCGGCGCCAGCGCCTGATGTTCGGCTCCGATTGGCCGGTCGCGCTGCTGGCTGGCAGTTATGATCAGGCCTGCTCGACTGTGAATCATTATATTGAGAAACTCAGCGCGCCGGAGCGCGCTGGCATCATGGGCTTGAACGCCGCTGGCGTTTACAACTTGCTTTGCAATTAATTGAACATGCAAAAACGGCGACTGGGCAAAACCGACTTGGAACTTTCGATCCTCAGTTTTGGCGCTTCGAGCCTGGGCCAGGAGTTTCGCGAGATTGCGATCGACGAAGCCTTAAGCTGCGTGCCGCTGGCCTTGGAGTGCGGCATGAACTTCATCGACACTTCGCCATTTTATGGCCGTGGCATGAGCGAGGTGCTGCTGGGCATCGCGCTCAAAGGCATTCCCCGTCAGACTTATAACTTGTGCACCAAACTGGGCCGCTATGATGTGGGGCACTTCGATTTTTCCGCCAAACGCGTGGTGGAAAGCGTCGATGTCTCGCTGCATCGGTTACGCACGTCGCATCTCGATATCGTGCTTTGCCACGACATAGAATTTGTGCCGCTCAGGCAGATTGTTGAAGAAACTTTGCCGGCCCTAAAGCGTGTGCAACAACAAGGCAAGGTGCGTTACATCGGCTTCAGCGGCTACCCGCAGAAGATCTTTCACACCGTTTGCGAACAGTTCGAGGTCGACTGTGTGCTGAATTACAACCAGTACACGCTGCAGAACACGCGCTTCGCCGATGAAACGATACCGTACTTGAAGCGCAAAGGCATTGGCGTCATGAACGCAGGCCCCTTCAGCGCCCGCTTGCTGACCGATGCGCCGTTGCCCCACTGGCTCAAGGAGCCCGATGAAGTGCGGGCCGCGGCGCGTGAAGCCGCGGCACTGTGCCGGCGTCATGGGGTTGATATTGCGCAGTTGGCCTTGCAGTTTTCGGTCGATCATCCGGACATCACGACCACGATTGCCGGCTCGGCGAATCCGGACAACATCCGGAAATGGATTCGCTGGCTCAACGAACCCATTGACCGTGGACTCTTGGAAGAAGTGCAGACCCTGTTTCAGCCCGTCAAAAACGTGGGGCACATCGAAGGACTGGCGATTAATAATTAGCGTGGCCCAAGTGATGCTATCACGCGGTGAAGAGTTGGACTTGATTGGAGTGGCCCGGGCTCCTACAGTTTCCGCCCGCATGGCGAGGATGGCTGGGCCGTGTGGCATCGTTCTTATCGTGGTCGATTGAATAGTGATGCCTGAAATTCGACCGGGCAGAATCACTTTTTAGCTCGCGCACTCGCCGCGTCGGTGCTGGTTCTTCCATGGCCAAAGGCATTTGTTGCATTCTCGTGGCAGTGACCATATTTGTGCCGATAGCGTGGAAGATCTATTCCCGACTACCGGCAACCGATGCGCAGCGACAGGCGGCAGGAAAGGGGCTGGTCGATCCGTGGTCGTGTCTGCCCGAAAAAGCGGAACGGACCGCGTTTGTAGTGGGCTGCCTGCTGGCGCCACCTGTTTTGCTAGGTGGCGCATTTCTCGGCGCTGGTGGGGACTCTTTCCATTGCGCATTTCGCAGCGCACCCAAACAATTTTCGCAGCTGGGTTTCTGCTGGCGATGGGCGTCTACATTTGGACGATGCTCGCCGGCGATCATTTTTTCGCGCTGGAAACGAATGTCGTTCGTACTCGGCCCTTCGTGGCGCTAGCTGGCGCCTCGTGATGTTGCCGATCGTCCTGTGGCTGAATCGTGGATCGCGCAGCGCACGGTGGGTAAGCTCCTCGGTGCTGGCCATCGTACTCTCGACCGTTTTGCTGGCCAGTTGGCTGGGAAGCAGCAACGCAGCGGTGAGTGGAAATAATCACTTCGCCGCAGTGTTCGACCCCATCGTGCAAGTGCACCTGGGCAAAAACCTGCTGGTCGATTACGGCAGCCAGTACGGGCTGTATCCCGATTTGCTGGCGCCGCTGTTTGCAATCGTGGGATTCAGTGTCGCCAAGTGCACGTTTGTGTTGGGGATGCTTGGCGCCGCGTCCTTGGCACTCATTTGGTGGGTGCTGCGGCAAGCTGTGTTGCGGCCGGGCATCGCCATTGTCGGGATGTTGGCCATCGTGTTCAACGCTTGGATGATGTTTCACTTGCTGTCCGTGCGATATCATCCGAACTTTGTCGATCCCTATTTCCAGTACATGCCGCTACGGGTTGTTTTTCCGGCCTGCGCGATTGCGCTGGTATGGTATTTTTTTCGTACGCAAACGAAGCGTGTTTATTGGTCCGGACAGCTGCTGCTGGCGATTGGATTGCTTTGGAATTTTGAAAGTGGATTTGTGGCCCAGGCCGCCTGGCTGGCGGCACTGCTGTTCGATGCCTGTTATGCAGCCGATTGGAAGGCGCGAGTTCGAGGCGCGGCCCGGCACGGTGCCAGCGCGATAATTGCCACGGCGGCAGTTGCTGCGACATATGCGACCATCAAGTTTTGTTACTTCGGTTGCTGGCCCGACATGCGGCGGATGTTCGAGTTCCAGCGCCTGTTCTACGTGTCGGGCTTTTACATGCTGCCGATGCACTTCAGCGGGGCTTGGCAGTTGGTGGTGCTTGTTTATCTGACTGGGTTAATGCAAGGGGCGATGGCTCTGAGCGCTGGCGATCGCCATCCGCGGCACACACTCGTCGTCATGCTCTCGGTGCTTGGGCTGGGCGCATTTTCGTATTATCAGGGGCGCAGTCACGAGTTGTGTTTGATTCTTTGCTGGTGGCCAGCGATCGTGTTGCTGCCGATTTTTCTGGATGAACTGTTGGATTTCCGTTTGCGCGAGCGAAGCCTGCTCGCCTATGGCGCGATCGCGGCGATCGGTTGGTTTCTTGTCGGGTCAGCAACGAGCGCAGCCGGGCAAGCAACCGAGCTGAGCCGGATTGTAGGCGCGCAGCTGGCCGATGTATTTGCGCCGGAATCGCCCTATCAAGCGACCGCTCAATTGCTGGCCGAGCATGTTGGATCACACGAAGATGTGCTGGTGCTCTCGGCACGTGCGCCGCTAATTCATGCGGAAGCTGCGCGTGACGCCGACGCCAGCCGCACTAATTCAGATGCTCTGGATCCGGCAGTATGCAGAGTTGTCGGCCACATTGGAGCGACGTCTCCATTCTTGGATTTTCATCGATCGGGAGTTTGAAGATCAGTTTTTTCTTAGCCCGAAGTCGAACCCCGGCAGCAAATTGCTGGTGGAAACCATTGCTCCGCGGCTGCACCGAGTGGGCGAGACGTCCCTGGGCTGTCTCTACGAGCTATCTGGGTCTGCCGATCCGCCGTTATCAAATGACATGGTTGCAGTGCACGACTGAGGATAGGAAGGCTGCATTTTACGCGGCTGTCCGGGTTCAAGGCGCTAGTGTTTAATTCGTTAAAAACCGCAATGGCGGTCTTATTCCGCGTTGCACGACTCGGGGGTTGCAACCTCCCGCCTTGGGCACGACACTTGCTGTGAGCTGGATATGCCGCTCGAAAGCGGTCTTTTCCTCCCGCGTAAGCCTCGGCAATCTGCCGGCCAATTGACCCATGAGAACCCAATCATGAACACCCTCGTCGTCGATATCGGCGGCACGAATGTGAAGCTGTGGCGCACCGGAGAAGCCGAGAAAATCAAATTTGAATCGGGGCCCGATACGACCCCGCAGATAATGGTCGACGAAATCAAAAAGCGGCTCGACGGCTGGCACTTTGATCGCGTTTCGATCGGTTACCCCGGGCATGTGATCAACGGGCACCCCAGTGCGGAGCCGTACAATTTGGGGCCGGGTTGGGTTGGGTTCGATTATCCCAAAGCCTTCGGCGTGCCCACGCGAATTATGAATGACGCCTGTATGCAGGCCCTGGGCAGTTACGAAGGCGGGCGGATGTTGTACATCGGCCTGGGGACCAGCATGGGCACCGTGTACATGATCGACGGCAAAATTGTGCCGCTTGCCTTGGGTCATTTGCGGTTTCACAAAGGTGAAACGTTTGAGCATTTTCTGAGCCGCAAAGGACTGGAGCGATACGGTGAGAAAGGCTGGCGGGCTTCTGTAGCCGACGCCGCTCAAACTTTGAAAGCTGCGTTCTTGGCCGATTACGTAATGCTTGGCGGCGGCAATGCCAAGAAGCTCAAAGAACTGCCAGAAGATTGCCGCCGCGGCGGGAACGATATGGCGTACGTCGGCGGGGCACGGATGTGGGAAGCCGAGGAAACGATTCCGGGCTTCGCAGTGTACCCGAAATCGGTCGTCGGTTCGGGCTGATTAGGGCGATGACGCTGGCGTGCTGAGGCAGTGCAGCGAGGCGGCATGCATTATGATCCGGTCGGCATCGGTTTTCCAAGTTGCCGCAAAAGATCGAGCGTGTAAATGCCCGTGTTGTGGCCGTCGCTGAACTCGATCGAATACGCATAATTGCCGACCGGCTCCATCTTTGTAATTGCGAGTGGCCGCAACTCTGCGGGCGAAAGAACCGGTAACAAACTCGCTGGCTTCGGGGCCTCGCCACGTTTTTCCCGGCAACTGGCGCAAGGGCAGGCGTCACGCAAATCGCGGAATGAATATTCGCGCCGCTCGCCATCGCTCCACTCGATGACGAGTGCGCTTTCGCCAGAGCGTGCCAATTTGGTCGGATGAGCAGACATGATTTTTACGCCTGCTCCACCACAAAATACGGCTGATTGCACAGCGTCGAATCGAACCCCGGATGCAGCGTAGTTTTGCTGTCGCCTCCGCGCACTTCAAAATAATACTGCAGCGGATACGGCGACTGCGTGTACTCGCTGGGGATTTCAGCGGCCCAACGATCGCCGTTCGCCTGCATCTCCGCCGTGTGCTCGCTCTCCGCCTGATTGACATGCCGAAAATGCACGACCACTGCTTTGGGCGCCAATGATTTCGTATCCTTGGCAATCGTCAAACTGATCGGCAGCGAGTCGCCGGCGCGAAACGATTTCGCCGGCCGATGCTCGCACGCAAGTTTCTCTCGCGCCGGTGGCCGCAGCACTATTTCGATCGCTTCGTCGACGTGCTTCGGATCAACATCGGCTGACTTGGCCGATTGCTTCGACGCCTCTGCGGCCTTCGCCAGGCGGGCCACATCGGCATCGATCGCCGCCAATCGCTCCGACCAGCAGCCGCGTAAATGTTTTTCCGGACCAAAGGTAATGTCGCGAACGTACACGCCATCGGCACGACTGGCTGCGTCCGCCCAGGCATTACGTGCCGCTCGGTACTGTTTCACTGCTTCGTCCAGTGCTCGGGGGTTGCCGGTCCGATCATAAATCGCGAACAGCACAGCGGCTTTAAATTTGTTGGCAAAGAATCGGCCCACGGCGGATTGGATTGCAATATCGACTGCCGCCCGTCGCAATTCGACATTCTTATCGATCGCGCCAATCTTCTGTGCGTCCGTCAAACTGCTGGCCGCCACTGCGGCGAGCTCATCAATCCACGCGGCTACTTCCACGGGCGAATACTTACCGCTCGATTTGCCCGAGAGCAGTTCGTCGGCACACTGATCGCACGTCAAAAACAGTGCCGGATCCAGCGGGCTCACGGTGCCAAACCGCTTCGGGCTGGGGCTATCGCCGTATGGATGCGGCACGCTCGCATCCGAGATCGACATATTCGTGTACAGTTCGGGCCAATAATTCGCGTTCGCAGCCGAGGGCAAATGAGCGCTCGTCACCAGCGGCAGAATCCGACTGGCATGCGAAAGCGCTTGCTCGAACTTCATCGCCGGTGCGCCCCAACGCTGGGCGAGCATTCGCTGCCAGTTTTCCGGCTCCGTTTCCGGATTGAACAACATGCGTCCCCATAACCGGTACGTGTATTCGTATTTTTTCCAATCAGCCTCCGGCGCGAGCGATTTATCTTGATACGCCGTCCGCCCGCCTTCTAGGCCCGATCCCTTGCGGCCTTTGAACGACAGCGGTTCGCAAATTTCCATTCCCAGGCTGCCGCAAAAACTCGCGGTTTGACCCCAGCCGCGTGCACTTGCTGGATCACCGGAGAGCAACAGCCGCTGCGTGCCGGGCCACATGCGGAACAGAATTCCGTACTTGCGGTCATTGCGGAACAGATCGCCGTAGCTGTAACGCATGAAGCGCCTCGAGCCGTTGCTAAGCGCCATGAGGCCTGTCGAGTTGCGGCCATCTCTCGGCGGCATTTCGAGTGCGCGAATTGCGGCTTGATGATAGGGCAGCCCAGTGTGTTCGGCCCAGAACTTCGGCGAAACGTTCACCGGCATGCCTGTCGCCAGCGCGCCATCGATCATCGTTTGATCGATTCCCTTGGCGTGCAAATCGATTTCTACTTTCCGATCGGCACCCGCCGCCCCCTGGAAAACCGTCTTCCAAAAATCGTAGTTGCCCTCCGCCACGCCGCTCTCGCCATGTGTGCGAATCGTGACACCACCGATTGATGGGCAAGCTTTCAACACCGCCGTCAATGCGTCGCGGCTGTAACTGGCATGATGCTCATCGTCGAGACCGTCAATCGTGTAATTCACCTGCGGGCTATCCGTCCAGCGATACGTGTGCGTCCAAATGCCGAGCTGAAAATCGAGGCCGCGCTGCACGGCCTCGTCGCTCATGAACTTCAGCAATTCCAAATTCTCATCGCGCTCTTTCTCGGAGAGCCCGATCACCCGCACGTTGTAATTCGGCACGGCCAGCAAGAACGGATACGCGAAATAAAAGTAGGCATCGCGAACTTGTCGGGCAAAGTCGTAGCCCAGGCCAAGCGTCAGGTTGAAGCGATTGAATCGCTCGCGGGCCAGCATCGTGAGATACTCGCGCCAAAACGCTTTGTCGCGGAACCAACCCTTATCTTCAACATCGCTGGCGAACAGCCGGGCCACGCTGCGAATTCTATTCGACGGCGCTTCCACTGTGGGCCTGATGGTCCGCAGCGCCGCCAAAGGTGGATCGGTGCGCGAAATTCGGTCGGCCACATCGAGCAGCGCGTACATCAGTCCGCGGGCGTCGTTCCCACAGGCTACAACTGCCGATCGATCCGCAATCCCCGCCGATGCCAGCCCGATTGCTTCCGGAACGTTTGGCAGCGACATCCGGCTTTCTTCCAGCACTTGCTTGAGCCACTGGGATTTGCCACTGGCCGCGACAATGCAAAATTCTCCGGGCCTGGAATCGGAAACTTTTTCGAAATTGCGAACGGCGATGTCGCGCGCTTTAAGGGCATCACGAATTTCGGCCAGCGCCCAGCGCACGGGCGCTGCTTTGAGAAGTTGATCGCTGGGATCTTCAATGATGGCCACGCTCTTGCCATCAATCGGCGGAATGCTGCCCGATGACTTCGCGGCCTTAGCCTGTCCTAACGCTGATCCCGCGGCCGCGATCGTTGCTGCCACGCCAGCTACGGCGCCGCTCGTGGCGATAAACTCGCGCCGACTCATGTGCTGCTCGTCCATGACACGCTCCTTTTGACCTATTCACGTTATCATGCGCCGGCTGACGTGTCCAAGCACAGCCCGTAACTTTGCGATTTTCATTTTTGGCCGGCGGCCGCGATTGTCTCCGGCTTTGTCAAATGAAAATAGTGCCCGTGGTCAGCAGTAACGATGAGCACAGTATCTTCCCAGCCGCCGTGGGCTTCGGTCCAATCGGTCACGGCTTTCACGGCCTCATCGCCATCGAGCACCGCGCCGATTGAATCATCGATGTTGTCGTCGTGGTTGCCCCAATCCACGTCGCCGGCTTCAATCATCAGCCAAAAGCCATGGGGGTTTTTCGAGAGCACATTGAGTGCCGCGAGGGCGATGTCGGGCAACCGTGGGTTCTCATGTAAATCGGCGGGTGAATATTCTTCAGCAGTGTTTTTCACCCCGGCGCTGGTTTGTAATCGCCGTTGGCGGTACGGAACGGCAAATGATTTTTTTCGCCCGCCCCAAATATTCCCAAAAGTCGCGAACCGTTTTTCGCCACGTCTTCCGCGGCCGCAGCCAGCGCTTCTTTGCCACTAACGCCCGGCGAGCGCTGGACGATGCGGTATTTTCCGCCGTGCTCTACGTCGATGGCGTCCAAATCGGCCTTCGAGATGTAGCGATTGCCCGGCACGAAGTTCGCGCCCTGCGGTTTGTCGGCTTTCAGGTCTTCACCCCAGCCGGTGCCAATGACCACATCCATTCCCGGGAGTGGCTTTTCGCGGTGCGAGACCGATCGCAGCCCCAGCATGTCGCGGCTGATGTCTTGATAATCGTCACGCCACACGTTGTTTGCGTACGCGCATGCCGGCGTAGCGTGGCTGAACGGGACGCTCGTCACGGCGCCGACGCTCCAGCCGTCCTGTTGCAATTGCTGAGCGATTGTTGGGACTGGCTTGCCATCGAACGTTACGTTCACCGCATCGTTGTAGGTTTTGATGCCGGCGCACATGGAAGTGGCCGAAGCGGACGAATCGGTGAACGCCTGCAGCTGATCTTTGCTCTTGGCGATCGGATAGTTCATATCGGGCGCATCGACCCAGGGCGTTTCACCCGCGCGGCGGAAATCGTATCCGCCACGAGTCCTGCCACCGGGGTTGGTAACGGTTTGCCCAACAATATCTGGTTTTGTTCCATCGTTGTGGGGGCTGGTGACCATGTAGCCAAAATCGGTCGGCGCACCACGATAATCTTGAAAATGCAGGCCAGTGCCTCGGCCGTCGTGGTATTTCACTCGGCCCGCGCGGTAAGTGGCGGCGGCCCAAGTGGTTTGCCAATCCATGCCGTCGAAGATGAAAAGGACGATGCGTTTCTTGCCTGCCTTGGCGGCGTCGCGTTGCAAGCGATAGAGATCCGTCTGATCAAAATACTTCGCATGCGGGTTCTGTGTCTCCGTTGGCAACTGGCCGTAGAGCGTTTCCAGTCGCTTGGCATCGCGATAGATGCTGTGTTCGCCACTGAACGATTTCAGATCGGCGCCGAACGTGTAAACCGGAATCAAGCGGTTCGAGTGATTCGTCCAGCCGGTGTACTTCGATGGGTACGGCCCCCAGTAGCCCCAATCCGCATAATCTTTTTGAATGGCGTCCGCTTGCAGCTCGCGGATAGTATCCGTGGCCGACGCTGGAACCCATGGCGTTGTAGAAGATGACGATGGCGATTGATCGGCCGTCGACTGCGTGTGCGGAGTCGTCGCCGTGCGGCCACACGAGGCACACAGCGGCAAGAGCAACAACCAAGCAACACCTGGCAAGCGGCCCAGTTTCATCATAAATCTCCATGCCATCCTTGAGCCCCAAGCAAATGACTCAGGGCACTCAGCGATCCTCATCACAAAACGCTCGACCAATCTACCAACGTCCTCCCGTCGTGGGCAAAGCCCCCGTGAAAAACCCGCTGTTTTTCGCGAAATCCGGCGATTTCCGTATGCGGGTATGCCAAACTGGGGACGTTATAATTGAAAGATCGGGTAGGCTGTGCGCGCCCGCTGCCCAATGGACTTTCGTTTCATGTCTCGCAACCAGTCGCCGCCGCCGCAGAATTCGCCCACCGGGTCGGGAGCGCCGACGGTCAAGACGGCTTCGAAGTCGAGCGGCGGTGTGGCGACGCTCAGCGATTCCAAACCGCAAGCCGATTCCGGTACGCGTTCCTGGAAGAACGAGCCGTGGCCAGAAGATCGACCGCGTGGCGACGCAAACTCCGCCGAGAACATCACCGACGGTTCCACGCGCGGTTGGAAATCGATCTTTTTGCTACGGCGCGCTCTGCCGGCACGGTTTGAAGTTAGCGCCTGGCTGACGAGCGCAATCGCCCATGCTGCCGTGTTAATTTTGCTGGGCCTTTTGATTCATCACACGGTGAACGACTTGGCGCCGTCCACTTCGATCAGCGCTACGAGTCAGCCCGATTTACCATTGGCCGATTTGCCCGGCGATGCCGCCACGCTCGATGCACCCAAGCCCGGTACGGCCGGTTCGCCGAACGCTAAGCCCGGCGGCGATCCGAGCATCGTCGATCCGACGGCAACGGAATCCACCGAATCGCCTGTTGGGCCAATCGATCTCTTGCCGGCGCTTGGTCAGCCGGGATTGAACTCGACGCCGCAGCCCAATGCGCGGGATGGAACGCTCTTCGCCGAACACAGCGGCGTGCCCTGGGGCGAACCAATGGGCAAAATCGGCGGCGGCGGATTGGGCGGACGCTCCAAAACTCGCCGCTCCGCGCTGGCGGGCTCCGGCGGCGGATCGGCCACGAGCGAAGCTGCTGTGGAGCGCGGACTCAAATGGCTCTTGGCCCACCAGCACGAAAACGGTAGTTGGAGTTTTTCCTTCGAAGGCCCGCCGTGCGAAGGATTGTGTCGCAACCCCGGCGTTGAGCGTTCCACAACGGCGGCCACGGCGCTTGCGCTTTTGCCCTTTTACGGAGCCGGCTACACGCACAAGGAAGGGCCGTACAAGGATCAGGTCAACAAAGGGCTGTACTATCTCGGCAGCCGAATGCTCATCACACCCAATGGCGGCGATTTAGAAGAAGGCACGATGTACGCGCAGGGCATCTCGACCATCGTGCTGTGCGAAGCGTACGCGATGTCGCACGATGAAAACCTTAAACCGTATGCGCAAAAGGCGGTCGATTTCATTGTTTACGCCCAAGATCGCCACGGCGGCGGCTGGCGATATACACCAGGCATGCCTGGCGATACGACCGTGACCGGCTGGCAACTCATGGCGCTCAAAAGTGCGCAAATGGCCGGCCTGGAGGTTCCCTCGCAATGCTTTTTCCTGGCAAACAAGTTTCTCGACAGCGTACAGGACAACAAAGGTGCAAACTACGGTTATCTCACTCCCGGCGACGGCACGGCGACTTCCGCGGTGGGCCTCTTGTGCCGGATGTATCTGGGCTGGGGTCGGCAACACCCCGCACTGGTGAAAGGCGTAGCGAATCTGGACAAGCTCGGCCCCTCGATGCCGCCCGACAAACTAACGCCGCAGGCCGATCTGTATTTCGACTATTACGCCACCCAAGTGCTCTACCATCACCATGGGCCGGCCTGGGAGCGCTGGAACAAAAAGATGCGCGAGTTCCTCGTCTTGACGCAGTCGAGCGAAGGGCACGAATCGGGCAGTTGGTACTTCCAAGACCGCCACGGCGACAAAGCCGGACGGCTGTACAACACAGCCATCGCCATTCTCACGCTGGAGGTTTACTACCGCTACCTGCCACTCTATTCCAACAAAGCGGTGGATGAGGGGTTCTAATTAGAATCCAAATTCAAATCTGGCTTCGGAACTGGCCACCGGATCTGCAGCTTTGGCCGCAGTCGCTGCAGTTTCTGAATTCCATCGACGGTGAAATTCGTTTCATCGAGCGAAACTTGCGTCAGTTTCGGCAGTTTTGCCAAAGATTCGATGCACGCATTCGTAACTTTGGTTTCGTCGAGGAGCAGTTCTTCTAATTTCGGCATGCTGGAAAGTTGTTCGATGCCGGCGTCGGTAACATCTGTGTAGTAAAGCAACATTTTTCGAACATTGGGTAGTGCGGAAACTGCATCCAACCCTTGAGCAGTGATGGGATTGTGATCTAAATCGAGCCGTTCGATTTTGTCGAGATGGCGAAGTTGCTTGAACCCCTCGCCCGTTATCTGGTTGTCCGATAGTTGCAAACATTCAAGCGACGCGAGTTGATCAAAGCAACCCAAGCTCGCATCGGTAATGCGATTGCCGTAAAGATTAACACGTTTTAATTGAGGCAAGCGGCGAAAATATTTCAGGCCGTCATCGCCAATCTGGTTGCTGTCAAGCCGTAGCAATCTCAACTCTGAGAGTTGAGCGATGCACTGAAGATCGTCATCTTCAATTGTTCCGCCGCTCAACGTAATTTCTCGTAGATGCGGCAAATTCTCAATTTGAACCAATACATCATGAAAGTTCTTCCGATCGTCAGAACACTGGACGCACACTTCAACGACATCGTGAAAAAAATCTTCTCCCAGCAGCTTTGCAAGCCATGAAGGTTGTGGGTCTGTCCGCGGGTCACGATCGAAGGCATAGTCGTATTTTGCCCATCCGCCAAATTCACGGATCGTTGTTACTGCGAACCGCTGTACTTGGGCAGCATGGATTTTCCAACCCAGCCACAGGCAAACGACCGTGATCGCAATCAAAAACGTCCGCAAACTAAAGCTGAACCAGCGCCGTTTGGCAAGCTGCGATGTGCTCGGGCTGGGTGTGTCTTGGGACATCGTGAAACCAATGATTGCCCTTCAAAATCGTTCTGAATTCATCACGGCGGTGCTTTGCCCAATTGAAATTCCAGCGTCACCGTTTTGCCCGCTGGCAACTCGATTTCGCGACCGATGTCGCGGTCGGTGCGCTCCAGCGGCACATATCCATCAGGCAGCGGGTTCAGGCCGATGCCGTAAGTTCGTTTGCCAGGCGCGACGACCGCGCGCACTTCGCCTTGGGCATTGGAGACCGGAAAATCGTTTGTCGTAGTGTTCGATTGGACGAACCACTTCTTGCCGGGCCGGTTCTCGTCGATGTACCAGAAATTCACGTCACGTATTCCTTTGCCTGTCGTGGCGTCGACGGCCTTAAGCACCAGAACGCAGCCGGGGTCGAGATTAATTTCGGCAGTTTGCTTTTCTTCGGTATCTTGAACAATCAGCTTCGACTGACTGCGCAGGTAATTCATTTCTTTCGTGGGTAAGCCGACGAACTCGTATTCGCCCGGCGGTAGTTTCAGCGTGACATAGCCGGTTTTGTCAGAGTATCCGCCGGACTCGGTGCCAGTTCCTAGTTGCAAATAGGCATGCAGATACGCGTGAGTAACAGACTCTTGGGTATCGGCGAATCTGACTTGCACGGTAACCGTTCGGGTTTTGTGCAGTGTAATGTCGATCGGCAGCGGCAGCACTTTATCGCCTTCGCGCTCCGCTGGCGGCATTTCTGCGTTCGAGGTCCAGAACGACGTGCGGCCGTAATCCGGATGATCGGCCGACATATGGCAGACAACACCGTTTGGGAGCGCAGCAAATTTAAAGCGGCCATCGGCATCCGATATCGAGGTCAGCTCGTCAGGCATTAATTTCACAGCCTGACTGACGCAGCGAAACCGGCGAAAGCTGTTGTAGCCCCGGTCAAAATCGGCCGCCAAGTCGCAATCGATCATGCGCAGTTTCACGCCGGCGATCGGCTGGCCTTGCGGATCGATGAAGCGGCCTGTGATGGGCTTGGCCGGCGCGAAAACGAGATCGACGTTGATCGGTTGATCGGGATAGAAGCCGTGCTTGGCCGCATCCATCACCATCCGCTCGCCGCGCGGAGAAATAAATCGCGGATCGATAAACACCTGCCGCATGCCGAACCAGGCGAAACCCCTTCCTGGAGCTTTTCCGAACAGTTGAAACGTGCCTTGCTCATAGTCGTTGTTTGTCTTCGTCGGCGGATAAAACGGCAGCGGAGCGTCGCGAAATTTGAACCGACCGTCGACATCGCTTGTAGTCTGGTCTAACAACTTTTCCGGCGAGGTATCGGTGGCCACAAGAAACACCGTCGCTCCTTCAATCGGCTTGCCGCTATCATCGACGGCGCGGCCGGAAACAGTGATTGGAAAATCGAGCGCCGCCGGACGCTTTTCCTGCGCCGTGGCAAATGAAACCACAGCAAGAACGAACAGCTCAGAATATCGAATCAATCTTGCCATTGAGCACAAACCGCGGGAATGAGCGACTGAACCATAGTTTCGCAGATCGAGAGACAAGACGCAAAGTTGCGTGGATACTTATCGCAAACGCAGATATGGCCGTGCCGCGACGATCGGCAGTGGATGTTCCTTCGCTCCCGCATGACCGCCCAGCACCGCCGCTCGAAGCGGCGTTGCACCCGAATAATCTGCGTGATTCACATTCGGTTCCGCCATCGATCAACGCCCGAATCCGGGGTAAATTCCGCCAGCCGGCTGCTGTCACCAGACGGTGCATCAATTGAATCGGGTCGGCGGGATGTACAATTGCAGGGGACGCCCGTCGGCCCAACTGATAATGCAAAACCGCTCCGCGTTGGCCTGAACGGCAATCCCCTTCATTTCGCCGAATGGATTGCAGGCAATCAACCGCCGCTTGAGCGCAGCCCGAAACAACTGCCGTGCCCTGCCGCGACGATCGGAAGTTCTTGCGCTTCGCTGGGGCGACATCGACTCGGAGCGTGGCAGAATGACGGTACGCTCGCCCAAGACTGAACATCACGAAGGTAAGGAAAGCCGCATCGTTCGACTTATTCCGGAAGTGCGCGAGTATTTGGATGCCGTGTGGGACGAAGCGCCCGAGGACGCCGAACATGTCATCACGCGTTACCGCGACGCCAATTCCAGCCTGCGAACCCAGCTGGAGCGCATCATGCACAAGGCAGACTTACTGCCGTGGCCCAAGCTATTCTAAAACCTGAGCAGCACGCGGGAAACTGAACTGGCCGAATCGTTCCCGATTCACGTGGTATGTAAGTGGATTGGCAATTCGCAAGCCGCGGCGAAAGAGCATTATCTGCAAGTGACCGATGCCCACTTTGATGCTGCCTGTAGCTCGCTGCAAAATCGGGTGCAGTTTGGAGCCGAAACGGCTCGCAGCGATTCGCAATCAAAAGTGCCGCATCACAATTCTTCCGAAGAATGCGACGGGATGCGGAAGCGTACAGAAGTGTCAGTGACCCCGACGGGACTCGAACCCGTGTTACCGGCGTGAAAGGCCGGTGTCCTAGACCGCTAGACGACGGGGCCAGTAGTAGCTCGCTAAACTGATGACACCGCAAGGGTTTGTAGTGGTTCGCACCCTGGATCGTCAAGTAGTGCGGTGAATTTCGGTACGCGCAAGCAATGGATCAATCGGACCCACCAAATACAAAAGCAAGCGATGTCCCCAGTGGCATCGCTTGCTTCAATGTCAGATTTTATTTCGCCGCCCGACAGATCACTCACGTGCTGCCGCCGTGATCGCCATCGCCGCCGCCCAGCAGTTCGTCCAGACCGCCGGCGGGAGCCGGCGTTGGTGATTCCGCTGTCGCCGTGGCAGTTCCTCCGCCAACAGCAGTCGGTTTGGCGCCGTTGCCATCGCCGGCGGACTCCAATAGCGGGAAGGCACGCGTGAGTACCTGCTCTTTCTGTGCGGCCAGTGCTTCGAGTGCTTCGCGGCGGATGCGCACATCCGATTCCTGAAACGTCTTGAAGCCGGTGCCAGCCGGAATGAGGTGTCCAAGGATGACGTTTTCTTTGAGTCCCACTAGACGATCGATCTTGCCTGCCAGCGCCGCTTCGGTGAGCACTTTCGTGGTTTCCTGGAAGCTGGCGGCAGAGATGAAGCTGCTCGACTGCACCGACGCTTTGGTAATGCCCAAGAGCTGCGTACTAGCGGTGGCCGGCTTGGGTTTGGTGCCTCTAGCCGGTGTGCCGCCGAGGCCTTCAATCTGCGTGTTGGCTTGCTCCAGCGCATCCTTTGGCACGATGGACCCGGGCTCGAATTCGCTGTCGCCCTTTTCGGTAATCTTCAGGCAGCCAGACAGGTTCTGATTGACTTTGCGGAAGTCGAATTTATCCATCACACTGCCGGGGAGCAATCCGGTGTCGCCGACGCTTTCAATGCGCACTTTGCGGAGCATTTGCGAGACGATGATTTCGATGTGTTTATCATCGATATCCACACGCTGGCTGCGGTACACGTTCTGAATTTCCCGCACCAGGTATTGCTGCACGGCTTCTTCGCCCGAGATGCGCAAGATATCGTGCGGCACCAGCGGACCATCGACCAGCGATTCACCAGCACGCACGAAGTCGCCAGAGTGCACGCGCAAGTGCTTGCCGTGGCTCACCAGGTGTTCGCGCTCGATGCCGCTTTCGCTGCGGACGATAATGGTTCGCTTGCCGCGGCGCTTTTCGCCCAAGATTTCCACCGTGCCGTCGATTTCCGCAATGACCGCGGGATCCTTCGGCTTGCGAGCTTCGAAGATTTCCGTCACTCGCGGCAGACCGCCTGTGATATCTTGCGTACCGGAAACTTCACGCGGAGTCTTCGCGAGCAGCGTACCTGCGGATACCGTTTGGCCCTCGTTGACTTCGATATAGGCCTTTTCGGGCATGTAATAGAAGTCGAGAATTTTCCCGCTCTCGTCTTCCAAGATGACCTGCGGGTGCAAATCGCCCTTGTGCTCCTGCACCATCCGGCGAACGTGACCGCTGGGGTCCTTTTCGATGCGCATCGTTTCGCCTTCGATCACATCTTCATAGCGCACCTTGCCGGTGACTTCCGCCAAAATGGGAATGCTGTGCGGGTCCCATTCGCAAAGCACTTGGCCTGGCTTGACGTCCTGGTTTTCTTCGACCTTCAAATTCGCACCGGCCGGAACCTCGTATTTTTCCAGCTCGCGTCCCTTGGGATCCATAATCACGAGTTCGCCGTTGCGTGTAAGGACAACGCTTTCGCCGGCGTCATTCCTCACAACCTTGAGCCGCACAAACTGCACGGTGCCGGCCTTCTTAGCTTTGTAATCTTTTTCCTCAATCGCACGCTGACCTACACCGCCGATGTGGAACGTACGCATCGTGAGCTGCGTGCCAGGCTCGCCAATGGATTGCGCGGCGATGATGCCCGTGGCCATGCCTTCCTCCACCATCGAACCGGTCGAAAGATCCATGCCGTAGCACAGCCGACAAATTCCCAGCGGTGCATCACATGTAAGCGCGCTGCGAACTTGAATGCGTTCCAAGCCGAGCTGCTCGATACGACGGGCGACAGCCGGCGTAATCAGTTCGTCTTCCTTCACCACAACTTCATCGGTGATGGGGTTGACGATGTTCTGCCGGCTAACACGGCCCCGGATTGAATCGGCCAGACTGACTTCGACTTTTTCACCACGGTAAATAACGCCCTTGGTAATGCCTTGGGTGGTGCCGCAATCGTGCTGCGTAATAACCACGTTCTGCGCCACGTCGGCCAGTTTACGGGTAAGGTAGCCGGAGTCGGCCGTTTTGAGTGCAGTATCGGCCAAACCTTTACGAGCACCGTGCGTGGAACTGAAGTATTCCAGCACGGTAAGGCCTTCACGGAAGTTGGCCTTAATGGGCGTCTCGATGATTTTGCCCGAGGGCTTGGCCATCAGACCGCGCATGCCGGCGAGCTGGCGAATTTGCTCGACGCCGCCGCGGGCACCGGAATGCGCCATAAGGTAAATCGGATTTACATACCCGGGCGCCGGAAGTCGGATTCCAGCGCGCCCATCATTTCCGAGGTGATGCGTTCGCGTGCGTGAGTCCACACATCGAGCACCTGATTATAGCGCTCGCCTTCGGTGATGATGCCGCGCTGATACAATTTGTTGCGTTTGACAACTTCCTTTTCTGCTTCGCCAATGATGCGCGGCTTGGCAGACGGCGTGATCAAATCGTCCGTGCCGAACGACAAACCGCTACGGGTGCTTTCGCGGAAGCCGAGCATGTTCAAGTCGTCGAGCAAGCCGATAGTGGCGCGGCGGCCAAGCGTCTGGTAGCAGTCCGAAATGACTTTCGCCAAATCGCTGGAACGCAGCGGATGGTTATAGAACATCATCCCCTCGGGCAGGATACTGTTGAACAGCACGCGGCCCACGGTGGTTTCGATAATGGCGCCCGGCTTGTTCTGCACATCCTCATCGCCCTTCAGTCGGCGTTTGGGCGCAAGCTTTACTTTGATGCGGGCGTGCGTATCAATTTTGCCCAGCGAATAGGCCAACTGGACCTCTTCCATTGAGGAAAAGACCATGCCTTGGCCTTGGCGGTCCGGCAACGAAATGCTGAGATAGTAGCAACCCATGACCACGTCTTGCGACGGGCTGATAATCGGATTGCCGTTGGCGGGACTGAAGATGTTGTGCACCGACATCATCAACGTGTGGGCTTCCACTTGCGCCTCGATGGAAAGCGGCAGATGGACTGCCATTTGATCGCCGTCGAAGTCGGCGTTGAAGCCCTTGCACACCAGCGGATGCAACTTGATGGCGTTGCCTTCCACCAGCACCGGTTCAAACGCCTGAATGCCCATGCGGTGCAAAGTCGGTGCGCGATTTAACAGCACAGGATGGTTACGGATGACCTCTTCGAGGATATCCCACACTTCGGCGTCTTTGCGCTCCAACATTTTCTTGGCCGACTTAATAGTATCGGCGTGACCGAGCTCTTTCAGCCGGCGAATGATGAACGGCTGGAACAGCTCAAGCGCGATCTTCTTCGGTAGCCCGCACTGATGCAGTTTGAGGTTCGGGCCGACGACTATAACGGAGCGGGCCGAATAATCGACGCGCTTGCCGAGCAAGTTTTCGCGGAAGCGGCCTTGCTTGCCTTTGATCATGTCGGTGAGCGACTTCAGCGGACGGTTACTGCTGCCGAGCACAGGGCGCTTACAGCGATTGTTATCGAACAGCGCATCGACGGATTGCTGCAGCATCCGCTTTTCATTGCGAATGATGACTTCCGGCGCGTTCAAATCGACCAACTTTTTGAGGCGGTTGTTGCGGTTGATGATGCGGCGGTACAGATCGTTCAAATCGCTGGTCGCGAAGTTGCCGCTGTCAAGCAGCACCAGCGGACGCAAATCTGGCGGAATGACCGGGATGACGTCGAGCACCATCCACTCCGGCTTGTTGTCAGAATCGCGAATGCTTTCGACGATCTTCAGCCGGTTGATGAGATCTTTCTTTTTTTGCTTGGAGTTGGTCGTGGCCAAATCTTCTCGCAGTTTCTTCGAGAGTTCCACAAGATCCATCTTCACCAGCAGTTTGCGCACGGCTTCTGCGCCCATTTCGGCTTCGAAAGCGGTTTCGCCATATTGTTCGCGAGCCTGCCGGTATTCTTCTTCGGTAAGCAGTTGTTGCGGCTTCAGCGGAGTGTCTTTGGGGTCAGTGACGACGTAATCCTGGAAGTAAATGACTTTTTCCAAGCTCGTGGTTTTCATGTCGAGCAGATTGCCCAAGCGGCTAGGCATGGCTTTGAAAAACCAAATGTGCACGACGGGCGCGGCCAGGTCGATGTGGCCCATCCGCTTGCGGCGCACGCGACTGTGCGTGACTTTCACACCACAGCGATCGCAGATCATGCCCTTATATTTCATGCCGCGGTACTTGCCACAGGCGCATTCCCAATCTTTTTCCGGTCCGAAGATGCGTTCGCAGAACAAACCATCGCGCTCTGGCCGGTAGGTGCGGTAGTTGATGGTTTCCGGCTTCTTCACTTCGCCGAACGACCAGCTGCGGATGTCGTGCGGCCGGGCCAAAGAGATTTTGACCGCGGAATAGTCGTTAATCCGATCGTAATTGGCTTCGCCGATGCTCATGGAAACTCCTTTACGGAGGAAAAATCGCTCGCGGAATATCGTTGCGTATGGTTTGGCCCTCTGCCGAAGCCGAGGGTTGATTTCAAACAATCAAAATTGCTTTAAATTCTTCGTTTCTCAAGCTGCATGTTCAGCGCGAGGCCACGAATTTCGTTCGTGAGCACGTCGAAGCTGGCCGGTGTGCCGGCTTCCAGCGTGTTCTCGCCTTTGACCATGGCTTCGTAAATCTTCGTGCGACCTTCAACGTCATCGCTCTTCACGGTCAAAAGCTCCTGCAAAATGTAAGCGGCGCCGTAGGCTTCCAGCGCCCACACTTCCATTTCGCCGAACCGTTGACCACCGAACCTCGCCTTACCACCCAGCGGCTGCTGTGTAATGAGCGAGTACGGTCCGGTGCTGCGGGCATGCACCTTATCGTCCACCAAGTGGTGCAACTTCAGCATGTAGATGTAGCCCACCGTGGTTTCCTGCTCCATCGCCAAGCCGGTGCGTCCGTCGAACAGTTGCGCTTTGCCATGCCGCGGCAGTCCGGCCTTTTCCAGCGCGCCATTGATCTCCTCTTCCGTCGCACCATCGAAAACCGGCGTAACGGCGCGAAAACCAAGCGCTGCAGCCGCCCAACCCAAGTGGGTTTCCAAAATTTGGCCGACATTCATACGGCTAGGTACACCAAGCGGATTCAACAAAATCTGCAGCGGCGTTCCGTCGGCCAAAAACGGCATATCTTCCTTGGGCAAGATCTTGGCGACCACACCCTTGTTACCGTGACGGCCGGCCATTTTGTCGCCAACCGAGATTACGCGCTTGGCCGCAATATAAACCTTAACCATCTGCAGCACGCCGCTGCGCAATTCGTCGCCGCGCTTCATGCTGTTCAGTTTGCGATCGCGATCGTCGATGGCATTTTCCACTGCCGGCCAGAACGTTTTGTACGCCTTCTCGACCTCGGCTCGTCGCTCGGGGCTGCGAATATCGATACTGTCGAGCTTGAAGTTCATCGCCTGCTCGGCAACGTACTTGTGCTCCTGATCGCGCACCAGCGCGTTGCCTTCCGCATCGGTCAGCGTCTTTTTCAGGATGCCTTCAATTTCGCTGATCATTGCGCCGAATGCTTCGGCAATTTTCGCATTGCCGTCGGTCTCGGCGGTTTTCAAATCTTTCTCGAACTTCTTACGTTCGTCTTCGGAAAGGCTCATGCGGCGGGAGAACTTCTCAGTGTGAATGACAATGCCTTCTACGCCGGAGGGCACTTCCAGCGAGTCATTTTTCACGTCTTCGCCTGCCCGACCGAAAATGGCATGCAGCAATTTTTCTTCCGGCGTGAGCTCAGTTTTGCTCTTCGGAGAAACTTTGCCGACGAGAATATCGCCTGGCCGCACGTAGGTGCCGACGCGTACGATTCCGGTTTCATCCAGGTTGCGCAGCGCTCGTTCGCTAACGTTGGGAATATCGCGAGTGAACTCTTCGCGGCCTAATTTCGTTTCGCGAATTTCGATATCGAACTCTTCGATGTGGATCGAGGTGTAAACATCGTTCTGCACCAATTCTTCGCTGATGATGATGGCATCCTCGAAGTTGAAACCATCCCAGGCCATGAAGCCCACCAGCACATTGCGACCCAGTGAGAGTTCGCCGTTGAAAGTGGCCGCGCCGTCGGCAATGACGGTGCCTTTTTCGACCTTGTCGCCGACGCGCACGACCGGCTTTTGATTCTGGCAGGTGCGCTCGTTGAGCCCCTTGAACTTCGTCAGCGGAAGGACTTCGTTGTTGATGATAATCTTGTCGGCATCGACATACGTAACGGTGCCCTTCTTCGGCGAACGCATCAGCATGCTGGAATTCACCGCCACATCGACTTCCATGCCGGTCCCTACCAAAGGCGGCTCGGTCACCAAGAGCGGCACCGCCTGTCGCTGCATGTTGGAACCCATCAAGGCACGGTTGGCGTCGTCGTGTTCCAAGAACGGGATGAGGCCGGCCGAAACGCCGACCATTTGGCTCGGCGCCACGTCGATATAATCGATCTTGTCTGCCGGCACTAATTCAAAGTCCGATCGATAACGAGCAATAATGGTGTCGCCCGAAATGTGACCGTTGACAACCGGCGCATCGGCTGGAGCCAGATACGCATCCATTTCCTGATCGGCCCGAAGCCATTCCACATCACCGGTCAGTTTGCCTTTGCTGACTTTGCGATACGGTGTGACGAGAAATCCATATTCGTCGACCGCGGCATAAATGCCCAGACTCGAGATCAAACCGATGTTCGTGCCTTCAGGCGTCTCGATGGGACAAATGCGCCCGTAGTGCGAAATGTGCACGTCGCGAACTTCAAAGCCGGCCCGCTTGCGGTTTAAACCACCGGGACCAAGTGCCGAAAGCCGTCGCTCGTGCGTCAGCATCGATAGCGGATTCGTCTGATCGACCACTTGTGAAAGTTCGCCGCGGCCGAAGAAGTATTCGATCGCTGCCGAGATGCTCTTGGGGTTGATGAGCGTGCGCGGCGTCATGTCTTCCACATCCTTCAAACTCATCCGCTCCTGCACGGTCCGGCGGAGTTTGAGGAAGCCCTTGCGCAGTTCATCGGACGCCAGTTCATCGATCGTGCGCAGGCGGCGATTACCCAAGTGATCGATGTCGTCCACTTCGTACGCCGGATCGCCTTCGTTGAGCTTAATGACATATTTAATGGCGCTGATCAAATCTTCTGGACGCAGCGTCATTTCCGATTCCGGCACATTCAAATTCAACTTGCGGTTGATGCGGAAACGGCCAACGCGGCCCAGGCGATAACGATTCGTGTCGTAAAACTTCTCGTGGAACAGCGCTCGCGCCTTTTCCAATTGCGGCGGGTTGCCAGGACGTAATCGCTGATAAATTCTCAGCAGCGCCTCTTCATGGCTCGCCGTGGCGTCTTCTTCCAAGCTGTTCAAAATGAGCGGAATTTTGGGCTCGGGCATCACTTCAACGGATGTGAGTCCCGAAGTGCAAATCAGTTCGGCGATGTTCTTCGTGATTTTGTGGCCCGACTCGATGATCACTTCGCCGGCTTTATCGCTATTGTGTGGATACACAATATCGGTAACGGCAATTTTGCCTTCGATCTTGCCGACGCTGCGGCCGTCGACAATTTTTTCGACCGTCGTATCGTAAAACACGCGCAAAAGTTCGCTGTCCTGGCCATACTTGGCGTCCATGGCACGGAGCAGCATCATGGCGGAGAATTTTCCGCTTTGGTCAATGCGCACTTGCAGGGTGTCTTTCTTTGACGCATTCAGTTCGATCCAGCTGCCGCGTTCCGGAATGATCCGCGCCGAGAACATTTTGCGTTCGACGGTATCGGTATCGAGCACGAAATCGACGCCAGGGC
Organism: Pirellulales bacterium; assembly: GCA_963773875.1. Taxonomy (GTDB): domain Bacteria; phylum Planctomycetota; class Planctomycetia; order Pirellulales; family JADZDJ01; genus CAVTYH01. The sequence goes on along the minus strand of CAVZCV010000015.1, from coordinate 313,415 downwards.
TGCGGTGCAATTGGCTCACCACGACACGTTCGGCGCCGTTGATGATAAACTCACCACCGCCAAGCATGATCGGAATATCGCCCAGATAAACTTCTTCTTCGATCGGCTCGTCTTTTGTAAGCCGCAGCCAGACACGGAAGGGTCGTCCGTAGGTCAGACGCAACTGTCGGCACTCGTGCGGTTCATACCGCGGCTTGCCGAGCTCGTAGCGGATGTATTCCAGTTTGAGGTTCTTATCGTAACTTTCGATCGGGAAAATTTCGCGCAGCACACCTTCAATTCCCTCGTCTTTTCGCTTGTTCGAAGGAATGTCGTACTGCAGGAATTTTTCGTAGCTGTAGGTTTGAATTTTCGTCAGGTCAGGAATAGAAAATAACTCTCTACCACTGCCGAAGCGACGAATTTCGGGAGGTGTAATACGTCGTTGAGCCGATGTAGCCATGGAGGTACTCCGGACGAATGACGCGATGCGGGGGTCCGCACCGCGAGGATGGTTTAAATCTCAAATCTCAAGTCCCCGATCTCAAACAAATTCAGAATTCGAAACGTCCAAGTCTGTGTGCCCAGCGCGGATCGAATTTTCAATTTCGACTTTGAAATTTCAGATTTGATTGGGATTTGGAAGTTTGAATTTCAAATTGGAAAGCGCAGCGCCCCCACGGGCTTGTCTCACTGCCACGGTGAAAACAATATGCGCTTCTTGTTAGATGGCTCGCCGGCATAACCGCCTATCGCGTGAAATGCCAGTACAAAGCCCACTGACGATACCGTATGACCAGGCCAGGGTAATTTCCGTACAGTCACCCGCCCCTTCGATTACAAACCTCTTACTTGACGGAAACTTTGCCGCCGGCTTCTTCCAACTCCTTCTTGGCCTTTTCGGCATCCTCCTTCGAGACGCCTTCCTTGACCTTGCTGGGCGCACCTTCGACCAAGTCCTTGGCTTCCTTGAGGCCCAGGTTCGTCAGCGCGCGGATGACCTTGATGACACCAATCTTCTTGGCGGCATCGAAGCCTTCCAACACCACATCGAATTCCGTCTTAGCTTCCGGAGCGGCAGCAGCGCCACCGGAGCCGCCCGCGGGAGCGGCCATCATTACCGCTCCGCCGGCCGCCGCTTTAATGCCGTGGACTTCTTCCAAGTAGTCGCTCAACTCCTTGGCTTGTTTGAGCGTGAGGGCAACAATTTTATCGCCCAGCTCTTTGGTAGGTGCGGCAAACTCACGTGTGGCTTCTGCAGTAGCCATGATGAACTGATTTCCTTTCTGACACTTACGCCACCCGGACCCGGTCGACGATCGGGCACTGGGCGGCAAAACAAAAAAACTGGGTCAAATAACGGTTAATTGGTTCGTCGTTACCAAGGGTGTTTTCAAATTCAAAACCTTAATTCCCAAACCCCAAGCAAAAGAGTTTGAAGTCTTGCTGTTGCGAACTCTTTTCTACGTTGCCGGCGCCGCTTCGGTTCCCGCCGGTTCTGCCCCGCCGGCTTTTTCCAGATTTTCTGCGTGAGTTTTGATCTGGCTGACAATTGCCCCACCGCCATTCAACTGGCTGGCCAGCTTCGCTCCCGGTCCCAGGATCTGGCCCACGAGCATCGATAGCTGTTCCTGCCGCGACGGCCACTTGCTGACTTCCTTGACCTCTGCCGGCGAGAGCTTGGCGCCATCCATCGCTCCACCGCGGGCCGTGAACCCCTCGAATTCCTTGGCTTCAGTTAGCCGGACGATTTCTTTGGTGAGCGATACGAAATCATCAGCTCCCCAAACAATTGCCAGGGTGCCTTCGACGCCTTCAAAGGCTTTAGCGATCGGTGTGCCCTCGGAGGCACGGCGAGCCATGCTATTTTTGACAACTTCGAGTTTGATGTTTTTCTTCCTCAGTTCTCCGCGAAGCTTCGAAGTCTTCAGCGAATCAAGTCCGACGACATTCACCAGCAGCGCATCGGTGACGCCATTAAGCTGCGTTTTCAGATCACGAGTCAGAAGGTCTTTTACAAATTTGCTCATTGCAGTAGTCGGTAGTCAGTAATCGGTAGGCAGTTCAGGCGGCGATTTTCAGACCTGGGCTCATCGCGGCGCTGATGGTAATGCTTTTCACGTACACACCTTTTACGGCGTGCGGCTTCAAGTGCAGAATGTGGTCGATGAACGCCCGAATATTTTCCACTAGCTTCTTCTCATCAAAACTCAACTTGCCGACCACCGCGTGGACGATTCCGGTGGGATCGTTGCGGAATTCAACTTTGCCAGCCTTGTACTCTTTGACGGTCTTTGAAACATCGGGCGTAACTGTACCAGCGCGGGGCGAAGGCATCAGGCCGCGTGGGCCGAGCACTTTTCCCAGCGGGCCGACTAAACCCATCATGTCGGGCGCGGCGATGCAAGCATCGAAATCGGCCCAACCTTCTTTGATTTTTGTGGCCAAATCTTCGGCCCCCACGAAATCGGCACCGGCGGCTTTGGCTTCCTCGGCTTTGTCGCCCTTGGCAAAGACCACGACTTTTTTCGACTTGCCGATGCCGTGGGGCAGTACGATCGAACCGCGCACCAGTTGATCGGCCTGCTTGGGATCGATGCCCAGACGGATTGCCATTTGAATCGTCTGATCGAATTTCCGCGGCGGAAATTGCTTCAGGATTTTCACGGCCTCTTCTACCGGCATCGGCGCTTCCGATTTCGGGAGCTTTTCGACCATCGTTTTCATGCGCTTTGCTAGCTTGACCATTTTTTTCGCTTACTGTGCGACAAGCAGTCGCGTTGAATTAAGGTTATCCTTCGACCGTTAGCCCCATGCTCCGAGCGGTGCCCTCGATCATGCGCCGGGCCCGTTCCGGATCGGTGGCGTTCAAATCGGCCGATTTCATTTTCACAATTTTGTCGAGCTGTTCTTTGGTAACTTTGCCGACCTTCTCCTTGTTCGGTACGCCTGAACCTTTGGCGATGCTGGCCGCTTGCTTCAACAGTGCGGCCGCTGGTGGGCTCTTCGTGGCGAAATCAAAACTGCGGTCGCTGTAAACATTGACAACGACCGGGATCGGCATGCCGCCGGCCTCGCGCGTCCGTTCATTGAATTGCTGCACGAATTGGCCAAGGTTAATACCGTATTTACCCAGCGACGTGCCGACCGGCGGAGCAGGCGTGGCCTGACCGCCGGGGACTTGAAATTTCGCGGTGCCGACGAGTTGCTTTGCCATGGTTTCTAAGCTTGTTGTATGTCGTGCCAAGCACAAGGATTGCAACCTCGGGCTTGGGCGAGTTGATCAAATTAAAGCGGCTCAATCTGCCAGTGTTCTAGTTCCACCGGCGTGGGCCGGCCGAAAATGTTGATGATAACGCTCACCCGGCCGCTCGCTTCGTTGATCGTGTCGACTTCCCCTTCGAAGTTCTCGAACGTGCCTTCGTTAATTTTGACCCGATCACCTTTCTTCACGCGAATGTTCAACCGCGGTGCGTCGTCCGTCTTTTCCTCGGTCTTGGAAATAATCTTTGCGATATCTTGCGTCGACATCGGGCTCGGCCGGCCAATCGAGCCGGTAAAGTCGCCAATGCCGGCGGTGTCGCGCACCAGGTACCACGTGTCGTCGTTGATTTCCATCTGCACCACGAGGTAACCGGGGTACAGCTTCCGCTTGACCGTCTTCTTTTTACCGCCTTTGAATTCCGTAACTGTTTCGATCGGCACAATGATGTCGCCGAAATACTTGCCTAGGCCAGCCCGCTCAACATTCCGTTTCAGTCCATCGCGGATGGAATCTTCGCGGTTGCTCTGAACCTTGAGGATGTACCAATCCATTTTCACAGGGCGGTCGTCATCTTCGACTGCTACGGCAATGCCTTGCGGCTCATGCTCAGGTTCTTGCTCCGCTTCGGGTTCCACCTGGCTGGTCGCTTCAGCAGCTTCGATTTCCGAACCGCTTGTGGAATCCGGCGCTCGACTGGCGGAGCCAGTCGGTTCGACATCAGCAATAATACCTGGAGGCGCGGTGTCATCGGGCGGCAAACTACGCGCGGTATCTGCGCCGGCGCTCGCGGTGCCTTCGCTGGAATTCATTTTGTTGTCCGCGTCCTCGCTCACGCTTTCCTCAACACAAATCGTTCTGATCGAAATCTGAATGCAGCTGCGACTGTGCGCTACTTATTCACCCGTGAGTCAGCCAGCCCAATAGCCATGCCCAGAACACATCGTAGAGTCCCAAGACAATTGCCAACCCGATAATTAATGCAATTACCACGATCGAGCTGCGAATGAGTTCATGGCGTGTGGGCCAAGAAACCTTCGCCATTTCCGCTTCGACCGCAATTAAAAAATCTGCAAACTTTGGATAGTTAACCACGCGGAATGAAACCCATACCGCCGCGGCAAAAATTGCTAGCGGAATTCCAAACTGCAAACCCGGGCCTTGATCGATCAGGATGACTGCCAGCCGCCAACAGCCGATAGCGGCGCCGGCCGCCAAGGCTGCAAACGTCAATTGCCGAGTAATGCGCCCTTGATTTCTTTTGTAAAGTCCGGTTTGCAACAACCAATGTGCGACTGCCGTCATGTGGCGATCCTTCTTCCTGGCTGACGCACCACCATTTTTTGCTTCTGGCCGAGCGAGTTTTTCCTCGAAATCGTCATCGTCGGTTTCTCGATCGGCAGTGGCATTCCGCTGTTTCGACATAACAATCACCTTCTGCGTCCTTGCTTTGGTGAGTTGTGAGTGGTGACTTGTTGTTGGTTACAGACCAAAACGAAGCGGAGTACGCGGCATCACTAATTCTTCCGACAAAGCAATGACTCGCCTTCGCTTGCTACACATTCAATCGCAACTCACCACGCACCAATTTAACTGGCAGGGGCGAAGGGACTTGAACCCCCAACCGCTGGTTTTGGAGACCAGTGCTCTGCCAATTGAGCTACACCCCTGTAAAAAATCCGAAGCACAAAATTCGAGTGACGAATTAAAGTTCCGAATTTCCGATTCGCTAATTTTCAGCATTCAATCGCCGCCCCTAACTCCCTCATCAGAGATTTGGACCTTGGAGCATTCTTTTGTCATTCGTCATTCTAGCTTCGTCATTTTTCCTATTGGGTCGTCCCGCTGTTCGCCCTTTACGTTATTCCAAAATCTTAGTTACGACGCCCGAGCCAACGGTCCGGCCGCCCTCGCGAATGGCGAAGCGGACGCCATCGTCCATGGCGATCGGCACTTGCAATTCGACGCTCAGCCGCGCGTTATCGCCCGGCATGCACATTTCCGCATCTCCCAGCAGCGTAGCGCTGCCGGTGACATCGGTCGTTCGGAAATAAAACTGCGGGCGGTAACCGCTGAAGAACGGTGTGTGGCGGCCACCTTCTTCCTTCGATAACACATACACTTCGCACTCGAACTTGGTGTGCGGTGTGATGGAACCCGGTTTGGCGAGCACCTGACCGCGCTCGATTTCTTCGCGCTTGATGCCGCGGAGCAAGCAGCCGACGTTGTCGCCGGCCTGTCCGGTATCAAGCGTTTTGTTAAACATTTCCACACCGGTGACGACCACCTTGCGCTTGTCGGGGCTGAGGCCAATGATTTCCACTTCCTCGCCAACCTTGACAATACCGCGCTCCACACGACCAGTGGCTACGGTGCCACGACCTTCGATGGAGAAGACGTCTTCGATGGCCATCAGAAATGGCTTGTCGATTTCACGAGTCGGCTCTGGGATGTAGCTGTCAATGGCATCCATCAACTCGCCGATGCACTTGTTGGCCTTCGGATCGGCAGGATTATCGAGCGCCGGCTTGCTGGCGCCGCGAATGATGGGGATTTCATCGCCCGGGAAACCGTATTTGGTCAGCAGTTCACGAATTTCCAGCTCAACGAGTTCCAGCAATTCTGGATCGTCGACTAAGTCAATCTTATTCAGGAACACCACTAGCGCCGGCACACCGACCTGGCGGGCAAGCAAGATGTGCTCACGGGTTTGTGGCATTGGACCGTCAGCAGCAGAAACCACGAGAATGGCGCCGTCCATTTGAGCCGCGCCGGTGATCATGTTCTTAATGAAGTCGGCGTGGCCCGGGCAATCGATGTGGGCATAGTGCCTTTTGTCGGTTTCGTATTCGACGTGGCTGACCGCGATGGTCACCGTTTTCGTTTCATCGCGCACGGTACCGCCCTTGGCAATATCTGCGTACGACTTGAGGCTGGCTTTGCCCTTAGTCGATTGCACCGCCAAAATGGAAGCGGTCAGTGTAGTCTTGCCGTGGTCGATGTGGCCGATGGTGCCAACATTGACGTGTGGTTTTGTGCGTTGAAAGGTGTCCTTAGCCATTGAATCTCCCTGCGATTAATCAAGCGGACAGTAAGTTGTCCAAATGGGTCAAGCGTGCATGTAAAACGTGTTTGGGGAATCGAAAGGCCTGCCATCAGGCTTCAGTAGATCGTACAAGCTCAAGTCAAGTTCCGTGTGCCCTCTTGCGCGACCAGCCGGTATATCAGCCATATCCGAGAGCTGCTGATGGGACTTGAACCCATGACCTCGTCCTTACCAAGGACGCGCTCTACCAGCTGAGCTACAGCAGCGCGCGCTTGGTAGTGGGCGACACTGCCTGCGTGGCGCAAGTTCAGGTTTTGGGTAGTCCGTGTTTCTAAGTTCCTGCCTGCAATTGTCCTTGTATCTTGGTGCCTTTAGCATTCAAGGCACAATCACCACCAATTGTTTCCTGCGTCACCCGGCGTTTATAAACGGCAAAGCGGGTGATGGGAATCGAACCCACGTGTCCAGCTTGGAAGGCTGGGGCTTTACCATTAAGCTACACCCGCGGGGTTAAATTCGAATCTCTCGAAATTCGAAATCCGACTGAAATTCCGACACAAATTACTCACTCGATCACCACCTGCACTCAATCGCTTTTTTTCGAAATTCTATTTCCGAACTTCGATTTTTCTTCCAGTGGGGGGTAAAGGATTCGAACCTTTGAAGGCAGTGCCACCAGATTTACAGTCTGGCCCCTTTGACCGCTCGGGAAACCCCCCTCGACCAGTGAGTACGATTTCCGTCTCGCTTCTTGCCGCCAATAGACGACGAGCTAGCGGAGGGACTCGAACCCACAACCTGCGGTTTACAAAACCGCTGCTCTGCCGGTTGAGCTACGCTAGCCTGCGAAGAGGGCCACGAAAACCACTAAATATAGCAGTCCAACTTGGCCTTGCAATAGCGGGGGAAGTGTGAATTTTGCACCGCGGCAGCCAATTCTTTCGACCAAGCGATACTCAACAAGTTGGCAGCGGCAATGCCTGCCGATTTTACCCATTCCGCCGAAATCACAGTCCGGATTGCTGGTTTCTTAATCAGCCGCCCGTTTATTCACCCGGAACTTCAATCTTCTCATCGTGCGCGGCAAGCCGCAGCTTTGCCAAAGCCCGGGCTTCAATCTGTCGCACCCGCTCCTTGGTAACACCCATTTCCGAGCCCACTTCTTTCAAAGTGAGCGGTTCCTGTGAGTGATCTAATCCAAAACGGCTGATGATGATCTTCTGCTCACGTTGATCGAGCCGCTCAAGAATCTTGCCGATTTGTGAAACTCGTTGGGTTTGCGCCGATTCCTGGCCGTATTGGTCGGTCCGCACGTCCGGCGCGGCGCCAAACATTTCCGACTGGCTTGTACGGAAACGATCGCGCCGCTTGTGTTCATCGGGAATTGTGCGGGCAAAGTTCTTCATAATGGCCCAGCTGGCGTACGTGCTGAACTTGTTGCCGCGAGCATAATCGAACTTCTCCGCAGCACGGATGAGCGACATGTTTCCATCGCTTACTAGCTCGAAGAAGTTGTCGGTTGGACCGACATGCCGCTTGGCAATCGATACCACTAATCGCAGGTTGGCGCGCACGATCTGATTTTTTACCGCCACGGCCTGATCGTACAGTCGCTCGATTTCATCCATCAAGCTGCTGCGCGCCCGGCTCGGATCGAGTTGATTCCGCAAGCGCGTGGCCTTGAATTTCAGATAATTGAATTTGCGAAACAGGTATTGCTCCTGTTCGCGCGTCAAAAGTGGGACTTCGTACAAGCTCGCCAGGTATGGCGGCAAGCCTGACGGCAGTCGCACCTTCTTCACGGGCTGATCGCTCTGCGGCATAGCTCCGAGAATTGCTCTTTCAACGCCCTCGCGGCCGAAGTACGGGTTGGAGATGTAATCGAGAGGCAATTCCCAAATGCGCTTAGCCCGCATTTCGTTGACGATGCGATAGATGCTCGTCTTCGTACGGTTGTAGCGCTTAGCGAGCTCTTCGATCGATACCTCGCGCCTGAATTGCTCGTAGATTTTCTGCTTGGTTTCGTCCGACAAAGGACCCGTGCTGGCAGGAAAAACTGCCAAATCGGGATGTTCCTGATCGAACTGCTTCAGCGTATAGCGGATGGTTTCCACGCTGCGATGCATTTTCTCCGCGATGCGGCGAGCGATTTCCGACGGGCATCCGCCAGCAGCGGCCAAACGCCGGGCTCGGCTAAGAATTTCGTCGCGCTCTTCATCGGTCATTTGGCTGAAGTTCGAGCCGCGGCGGACGCGCTCGGTGTTCTCGCCGACGAATCGCTCCACCGAACTGCGCAAAAATCCCAATCGCTTGCGACCATCGAAAACGAAGCGGCGACTAACCAGACCTTGTTGGCGCCAACGCGAAATCGTCTTGGTGGAAACGTTGAATTTCTTCGCGAGTTCTTCGACAGTCAGCACTTCTTCGCCAGCCGCTTCGCTGGGCATGGCCGCGGCATCACTTAGATCTTCGACGAGCAGCCGCAGATCATGGCTTACCTGTTGCCCAGGGACTTTGGTTTTGCTATACGACTCCGGCAAACGCTGATTTTTCTCCACTGCCGATTCCTGCCAAGAAACCGGCCGCGCATCGGTAATGCGGAACGCAAGATAGTCGTACGGATAGGTGCGCAGGCTCAATTTCCGCGAGCAATCTTTCAGCGCGCTTCGACTGTTCCAGCTGCTGATCGCGCGGAGCGAACCGCACTTGCTGGTCACGTAACTGCTTCAAAACTGGGTTCAAATAATTGGCGTTCATTTGGCTGGGCGCCTCATGGGTGTATCCGTTTGGCCCTGCCGGTAGTCCCTGCGACTTTCGATCGCTCCGGACGTGCCTCCTAAGTTTTCAGTGCAGCTAATTCCGGCTGCAATTTGCGACTCTTCAACCGACGGTATCTTTTTCAATCCTATCGCGGTGTTACATTATGCTGCCGCTGACGGATGTACTGATTTACGACATCTCTTCTCAGCCTGATTGTGGCAAATCACTACACATGCTGTTTGCACTGCACTTCTAGTTCCTGACAGCACTGGACTCACTGTCTCTATGCCACGATTCGCCAGTCAGTTCTACGAAACAAGGTGTCCGATGGTCTATCTGACTTCGCTGCGCGGCTTCCAATCTAGGACAAGATCGATGTATTTTCGGTTCATACCGCACGTCACCGGCGCCACATCCTTCTCGCAATTAAAAACTTACGTCAATTTCCCGCTGTAAGTTTGCTGGTCTATACCGGCCGCCGAGCCGCTTGCTCGCAAACTCGGCAATTCTCGCCAGCTCAACCGGCAGTTTAGCAACCTCCTAGCCGCAAGCGTCAAATTCAGTGCAGATTGTGTTTTGTTTCATGGAATCTGCCAACGCGACACTCGGAAAACCACAATTTGACTCTGCAAACACCGTGCCTGAACACGATTTAGGACGATTATTCGCATTGACTTTGCAAGGTAATCCGCGTAATCAATCGGTCTACTTGCGAATTCGTGCAGATATTAGCCGCAAAACCCATTAGATGCCGCCGGACGTTCGGAGGATTCAGTGACTGGCCAGATTCGCCCACTATTAATAGCCTCACTTACGCTCTGCATTGCAGCCAGCAGCGCGGAATTTACCTGCGCGGCCGAAAAGTACGCGCTACGAACCGGAAACCCCGATGGGTCGGCCGTCCGGGTGACCGCCAGGTTGGAAGTCGGCGGGCAGCTCAAAGTCACCAGCGACAAAGACAAGAAGACGGACTCCATTCCGATGAGCGTCGTTGCCGCGTTCGGCTACGATGAGCAGCGGCTGGACGATGGAAGTGCGCCGGATCATCGATTGGCCTTGCGAAAGTACGACGAAGTGCAGGCCACGATCAAGATTGCCGACCGCGTGATCAAGCCAGAACTCCGCGATACGCGCTGCTTGGTCGCTGCGGCACTCGGCAAGGTTGGAGTCTATTTGTCATCCATCGACGGACCACTTACACGCGAAGAACTCGAACTGATCGACATACCAGGCAACACACTGGTAGTCAGCGATCTTTTGCCGCAATCCGAAGTAGAACAAGGATTCCGCTGGAAACCAACCGACGACACACTGGCCCGTCTGTTGGGGCTCGATGCCGTCGGCCATACAGAAGTCGAGTGTGTCCTGGTCGACGTTCAAAACGGCGTCGCTGAAATGACGCTGGAAGGTTCGCTAGGCGGAGCAATCAATGGCGTTGCCTCGGAAATGGAGCTGAAAGGAAAGCTGTTTTTCGATGTCGAACACTCGGTCCCGAAAAGTCTGTTGCTGGCAATTAAAGAGCAGCGCGGTATCGGCCATGTGGGGCCCGGGCTCGATGTCGTCGCCAAATTGAAAGAAACCTTCACGCCGCTAATTGAATCAAAATTGCTAACACCAGAAGTCGTGCATAGCGGCAAAACTACCCGACGGCGATCAAGCACCTCCGCTGGAGTATTTGTCGAGCGTCAAGGGTTTCCGCTTCGTATATGATCGCCGCTGGCACATCACGCGCGAAGAGCCCGACCTTGTCGTGATGCGCATGATCGACCGCGGCGACCTGGTCGCCCAATGCAATGTTGCACCATCCACCAAATCACTGGAGAAGCCCGTTGAGCTTGCCCAATTCCAAAACGACGTGCAAGCGGCGCTGGGCAAACTGTTTGGCAAATTTGAAAAAGCCAGCGAACGTGGCACCGAATCGGGATTGCGGGTGCTTGAGTCGATCGTCACCGGCGCTGCACAAGATCTCCCAATTCAATGGCGGTACTATCTGGTGCACGACCGGCAAGGCCGCGGATTGAGTTTGATCTTCACGCTTGAAGCCCCACTCGTCGATCAATTCCGCGATCGCGACACGCCAATTGTCGATACCGTGGAATTTCTCGATCCCAAAGTTGCAGCCGGTAAATCAACGATTGAAGTGAAGTGAATCGTGAACCGTTCGGCCGCTTCACTGTTGTCGGCGCTTTGACGACACTACGCGCAGTCGTAAAGAACGGCGAATGCAGGTATTCGCTCGAATTCTGGGGCTGGTCCACTTTGCAGGTCGTCGTGTATCTTGACGGCTAGTTTCGACTGACGTGCACGGCGGGTTTGCGAATATTCTGACATGGCGATTGTTATCGTTGACGGAAAGCAAATTGAGCTAGCCGACCATGAACGGCTGAATGGCATCGAAGTTGCGCCGCGTGCGGGAATCGAGATCCCACACTATTGTTGGCACCCGGGGCTGACAGTCGTGGCCAGTTGTCGGATGTGCCTGGTCGAGACCGGCACACGCCACGCCGAAACCGGCGCAATCAGTATGGTTCCCAAACTCGTTCCGGCTTGTCAGACACCGGCCAAAGACGGCACGGTGTTTGTCACCAATAGCGACGCCGTGAAACGCAGCCGCGCGCAAGTCGAAGAAGACTTATTAATCGACCATCCTATTGATTGCCCGATTTGCGATAAAGCCGGCGAGTGCCATCTGCAAGATTATCATTTCGAACATGGACAAGCTCAGCGGCGGGCCGATATCCGGCCGTTCACCAGCCGCAAGCGCGAGATGGGCGACACCGTTACGCTGTTTGTCGATCGTTGCGTCATGTGTACCCGTTGTGTGCGGTTTACGCGCGAGATTTCCGGCACAAGCGAGTTGATGGTCATCAATCGCGGTAGCCATGAAGAAATCGATGTGTTTCCCGGCTATCCGCTGGCCAACAAGCTGTCCGGCTGCGTGGTCGATCTTTGTCCGGTCGGTGCGCTGGGTGATCGTGATTTTCTTTACAAGCAGCGCGTGTGGTATTTGAAGCGACATCTGGGAGTTTGCGCGGGCTGCTCTACCGGCTGCACGATTCGCATCGACGAAAATCAGGATGCGGTTTACCGACTGACACCGCAAGAAAACGTATTCGTCAACAAGTGGTGGATGTGCGATGAAGGCCGCTACAGCTATCGCCATTTGCACCTGCCGGAACGCAAGCTGGAACCGCGACGTTTAACGCCTGCCGGCCATGGCGGAAACGGCGCAGTCGCTCGTCATCAAAACATTGAATGGTCAAGTATCCCACGCGATCTGGCTGCCGATTTGAACAAAATCTGCGGCGAATACCGCACCGAAACCAGCGAAAGCGACGGGCGCTTGGCGGTTATTGTATCGCCGAACTTGACGGTAGAAGAAGCCTATTTGCTATGCCAACTGGCGCGGTCATTCGACCCGAGAGCTATGTTGGCGCTCGGACCGGTGCCGGTCGTCGGCGAAGATGAAACATATCCTGGCAAGTTCACGATCCACGCAGAAAAATGCCCGAATCGCAAAGGCGTGGAAAATGTGCTTGCGCATTTTTGCGGCGGTGCAATTAAAACTTTTGAGGAATTGCTGACGGAGTTGCCTAATGGACAAATCAAAGCGGCCTGGGTGAGTGGCGGTTACCCCTCCGACAATTGGATTGACAGTGCATCGGCGCAACTCTTCGGCAATTTGGAATTGCTGATTGTCCAAGACATGTTCGAGTCGCCGTTGTGGCATCTTGCAAACTATCAATTGCCCGGGGCGGGCTTTGCCGAGCGGGCCGGATCGTTCGTCAATTTTGCGCATCGGCTGCAATCGTTCGATTGGGCCATTCGTCCGCCAGCCGGCGTGTGGATTGAAGGGCATTTGTACTGGACCATGCTCGGCAAACGTGGTCTCTACAACGCGCTCGCGGTCCTCAGCGAAGTTGCCAATGAGATTAGCGCCTTCAGCGCGGCTTCGGGTGAAATTCCGACTGTGGGGATTGATTTGCGAGTGAATCAGTTGGCAACTGCGAATGCTTGATGTTATCCGATGCTAGTCGACACGATAATCACGCTGATCAAAATCGCCCTGCTTGTCGGCGGGCTGCTGACGGCGGCCGCATATTTGGTGCTCTTGGAACGCTGGATCGCCGCCTGGGTACAAGATCGACGTGGGCCAAATCGAGTCGGCATTCCGCTCACGAGCATCAAGATGTTCGGCCTGGGACAGCCGCTGGCCGATGGTTTGAAGTTCATTTTCAAAGAAGAATTCACGCCCGGGCATGTCGACAAGGCGTTGTATCGATTGGCGCCGCTGGTGATCATGACGGCCGCGGTCGCCATTTTTGCTGCGATTCCATTTGGGAGCGTGCTGCCGACAATGACGATCGATGGTGTGCCGCGGCAGATCACATTACTGGTGGATCCGAATCTCGACGTGGGGATGGTTTACATCTTCGCCCTCTCAAGCATCGCCGTGTATGGCGTAATTCTGGGCGGCTGGGCGAGCAACAACAAATACAGCTTCCTTGGTGCGTTACGTTCCAGTGCTCAATTGATCTCGTATGAGATTCCGCTGGGGCTGGGGTTGCTAGGTGTCGTGCTTTTTTGCGGAACGCTGCGGCTCGACAGCATCATCACTCAGCAAGCCACGACCGGCGTGTGGAATTTGTTTTTGCAGCCGCTTGGCTTTTTCGTGTTTGTAATTGCAGCGACAGCGGAAGCCGCTCGGCTGCCATTCGATTTGCCTGAAGCGGAGCAAGAGCTGATTGGCGGCTACCATACCGAATATTCGGGCATGAAACTGCTTTTGTATTTGATTGCCGAATTCCTGCACATGATCACGGCCGCGTTTTTGATCGTGATCTTATTTCTCGGCGGCTGGCACTTCTGGGGCCTGACGGGCTCAACAGATGACGTGACGTGGACGACCGCTATTCTGCGAATCGTCGTGCTGGCGGCAAAGGTTCTCGCGGTCATCTTGGCGTTCATGATTGTGCGCTGGAGCTGGCCTCGATTCCGGTTCGATCAGCTTATGTCGCTGGCATGGAAGGTGATGGTGCCGCTGGGACTGGTGAATCTGGTGCTGACGGCAGTGTTAGTGGAATATCGAGACGACTTAGCGCGATGGTTTGGCAGCGATAGTTTGCTGGTTCCCATCATCATCAGCTGGGTCATAACATTGGCAGCCTGGATTGGCGCCGGCATTCTGGCGCCACTTTCCACAGATAACCGCCCGCAGCTCAGAGTTACGCCATTTGATGCTGGAGCAGAACTCGAATGACAATCTTCCATGCAAGCCAATGACCCCAACATTCACTGGATTGAAGAACCGAAACTCGGTCTATCGGGCCGCATGTATTTGCCGCTGATCGCGCAAGGATTATCGACGACGGTTAAGCACCTGTTCAGTCCCAAGGTGACCGTCAGTTTTCCAGAAGAGCGGCCGACGATTGGCAACCCGCTGATTTACCGCGGCGTGCACCGGTTGAACAAAGATCACGAAGGCCGCGTGAAATGCGTGGCGTGCTTTCTGTGTTCAACGGCGTGCCCGGCGCATTGCATTGATATTGTCGCCTCGCCTAGCCCGTGGCCGGATCGCGAAAAGTATCCGGAGAGCTTCTCGATCGACGAGCTGCGCTGTATTTTTTGCGGCATGTGCGAAGAAGCGTGCCCCGTCGATGCCATCGAGCTGACAAGTCTGTTGGACTTGACCGGTCGCAGCCGTGAAGAGATGGTGTTCGATAAGGAAAAACTGCTCAGCGTGTACGACATGACCAAGGATGCAGAGCCGATGAAATCGACTGCCTTGGGAGGCACGTTATGAGCGGTTTGCCGCTGGGCGACGGAGCAGGCCGGCTTATAGCTTCCACGGTCCGCTTATTGGGCCAGGAAGCCACGCAGCCCGTATTTTGGGATCGTGCTGGAGCTCTCGTTCGTCATCCACTGGTTTGGAGCGTTCTGCTGTTTGCCGCCGCGACGTATTTGATGCTGCCGCGCGGAAATGCCAAGGGGCGTGGAGTCGGCGCGGTGCTAGGCATGGCTGCGTTGGGCTGTTTGGCATCGCAGCTTTTGCCGCTAGGCACTTTGACGGCGAATGTCGTGTTTTGGAGCCTCGGCGCAATTACACTGATCGCCGCCGTTTGCACCGTAACGTTTCGAAGCCCGGTATATTGCGCGGTTTGGTTTGCGTTAACACTGACCGGAACTGCCGGACTGTTCATGGTCCAAGGCGCCCAATTTCTTGGCGTGGCCACAATTGTAGTTTACGCCGGCGCAATTCTCGTCACGTTCCTTTTCGTCCTGATGCTCGCTCAGCCCGAGGGCAATGCGTATTACGACCGAGTGAGCTGGGAAGCGATGCTGGCAACCGCGACGGGAGCGGTCCTCGTTGGTATTCTTTCGATGACCATCGGCAAACTGAGCCTTGACCGTGCCGCAGCGCCCGATGCGACGGCGATGCAACAGGACGTATTAACACCGGATCACGTGGCCCGACTGGGTGCGGAACTTTTCGGCCGACATTTGGTTGCCGTAGAAGTGGCCGGCACGCTGCTATTAGTGGCTTTGGTTGGCGCCACGGCGATTGTTAGCGCCGGCAAGCGACGGCAGCAGATGTCGTCGCGGGAGGCCACGCGATGAACGAAGCAGCGCTACTAAATAATTCGCTGCTGGTTGGAGCGGGCCTCTTTGCAATTGGCCTAGTCGGTTTTCTGAGCCGGCGGAACATGATCGTCATGTTTTTGTGCGCCGAGATGATGCTACAAGGCGTCTCGGTCAGTCTCGTTGCCTGGGGACGATGGCACAACAATTGGGATGGCCAGGTGCTAGTGATTTTCATCCTCACCGTGGCAGCCTGCGAGGCCGCCGTAGCGCTCGCGCTGTTTCTGATGCTGTTCCAACGTCGGGGCGAGCTCGATATTGCAGCCTGGGACGATTTGCGTGAGGCCAACTTGCCTCGGTATGCCGATCACGAATTGCCCGAAGTTGCCCAGCCACAACCGCAATGGCCTCATCTAACGCCCTCAGGTCTGCAACCGCAAGTTGATTTGGAAAAAGCTACCCACAGGAGTCATGTTTGAAGAGTTGGATTGCACGACCGACTCGCCATTCACCAAATGGATACCTTGCTCGTTTTAGTCCCCGCATTGCCACTTGCCGCATTCTTGATGCTGGCGTTTTTTGGCCGCGCTTTTGGATCGCGCAGTCATTGGCCAGTGGTATTGGCGTTCGCTGGTTCGTGTGTGATGAGTTTGGCGTTGCTACTTCAAGTTCAGACCCAGGCGAGTGAATCGCTCAACGGCGGCCACGAACGCATTGGCTACGAACATACTTATACGCTGTGGACTTGGGCCGATGTTGCCGATGCTTATGTCCGTCAACCGCAAAGCAAGTTGGCCAGCTCACAGCCGTCTCCATCATCGATGCCCCAGGCGGCCGATTTCAAGATCGACCTCACGCTCCGCGCCGATCCGCTGACGGTATTCATGCTGTCGATGGTCACGTTCATCTCCACGCTTGTGGCGATATATGCCGCCGGGTACATGCACGGCGATCCAGGCTATCCACGGTTTTTTACTTACATCGCGCTGTTCGTGTTCTCGATGACGATGCTGGTTTCGGTCAGCAACTTTTTGCTGCTGTATGTATTTTGGGAAGCGGTGGGCCTTTGCAGCTATTTGCTGGTTGGCTTCTGGTATGAGAAGCCCTCGGCGGCAGCGGCGGGCAAGAAAGCGTTCCTTGTGAACCGAGTGGGCGATTTTGGATTTGCGATCGCACTGTTCCTGATTTGGACTACGTACGGCACGCTAAACTATCACGATACGTTGAATTCCGACGGCGCCGTGCAAGTGGCCGGCGTGCTCGGTCAAACGCGGCTGGCAAATCCATCGATGTACGTCGGAGGCGGCGTCGCCGTCGCAATTTGTTTGCTGCTTATGGCCGGTGCCTGCGGGAAGAGCGCACAATTTCCGCTCCACGTTTGGTTGCCGGATGCGATGGAAGGCCCGACACCGGTTAGTGCGCTCATCCACGCCGCCACGATGGTTACTGCGGGCGTTTATATGGTCGTGCGCTGCACACCGCTCTTTATAGCTTCTGCCGACACCGGCTGGTTCACCATCGGTGGCACGCCTGTCACCGCACAAATGGTCGTTGCTTTTATCGGCGGTTTTACGGCGCTGATGGCCGGTATTATTGCCATCACCCAGACCGATTTGAAACGCGTATTGGCGTACTCAACCATCAGTCAGCTTGGCTACATGTTTCTGGCACTAGGCACCGGTTCGCTCCTGGGGATCGTCGCCGGCATGTTTCACCTCTTCACTCATGCATTTTTCAAAGCGCTGTTGTTCCTTGGTTCGGGCAGCGTGATGCATGCGATGGGCGGCGTGATTGATATGCGACGCTTCGGAGGCCTGCGGCGGATCATGCCGATTACGTGCATCACATTCTTAATTGGCTGCCTCGCGCTAGCCGGGGTGTTCCCTTTCGCCGGCTTTTGGAGCAAAGATGAGATTTTGGATGCGGTGCACGATAAAGCCCATTCTGGCACAGGTACTGGGCATATTTTTTATTCATTACTCTATCTGGCGGGGGTCTTTACCGCCGGGCTCACCGCGTTCTATACATTCCGCGCGTTCTTCCTTACATTTTTCGGTGAAGAGCGCCTTCCGCCTGAAGCCGGTCATCACGCCCATGAGTCGCCGAAGTTGATGACCGTGCCACTGATGATTCTGTCGGTATTTGCAGCTGGCGTGGGCGCTTATTACAGCCTGACGCACGGCGTTATGGATTTTCTCAGCAAGACTCCGTCGCTGGCCTACGACACGATTGCGAAGACGCAAACAGAGCCGGAATCGCCGATGCATGTCGCGACGTTCAGCACCGTGATCGTCGGAGTCGGCATCGCGCTGGCCGCATACTTCTACCTCGGTGATCAAACGCAAGCGACGTGGCTTGCAAGTAAACTTCGGCCCTTGTACCTGCTTTCGCACGGCAAGTTTTTCATCGATCAACTGTATCAAGTTTTTATCGTCTGGCCGCTGTGGATATTGGCGCAAATGAGTTATTGGTTCGACAGGTTTGTGATCGACAATCTCGTGAATCTAGTCGGTGCCATTCCCGGCCTTTGCGGCGCGGCAATGCGATCGCTGCAAAACGGGATGGTGCAGTTTTATGCGTTGGCAATGATGTTGGGGCTATTGGTACTGATCGGTGCGCTATTGTTGTGGCCGACGGGATGATTTGACGAATTGACTCTGCGGATGACGCGGATGCATGCAGATAGGATCAAGTGAGTACGCTGCTTTTAATTTCGATCTTCTTGCCGATTGTCGGCGCCTTCGCCGCGTGGCTGCTCTCTGGCCGCGGACGCGATGCGGTGCGGCAAAGCGCGCTGATCACATCGCTGCTCACGCTGGGAATCGCCGGCTATGTAGTTATTCGTTATTGGCTCGATTCCTCGACGACAGGCGACTACAACGATTACGCCTTATCGGAATTCCGTTGGCTCGGCGATACGGCGAATATTAAATTCGCTTTCGGGCTCGATGGACTCAGTGTGTGGATGTACGGCCTCTCGGCATTGCTAACCGTTACTGCAATCCTCGTCAGTTGGAATGCCGTGGAAGACCGGCCTGGCGGCTTTTACGCGCTGCTCTTGCTGCTGGCCAGCGGAATGTTGGGCGTATTCGCCGCGCGTGACATCATCCTGTTTTACATCTTCTTCGAGTTCACCCTCATCCCTTTGTATTTCTTGATTGGCATTTGGGGGCACGAAGAACGCCGCTACGCAGCCAATAAGTTTTTCCTGTTTACATTTACCGGAAGCGTGCTGGCACTATTGGGACTGATTGGCATCGTGCTGTGGGTTTACAACAACCCTGCTGATGCGGCGGCTGGTCGGCAGCTGACGTTCTCGATTCCCGAATTGCATTATGCCCTCGGAGTGCATCCGATTCCGATGGACGCCGAGCACGGCTATTTGCAAGTGCTAATTTTCCTCGCCCTGGCCGCCGGCTTTGCAGTCAAGGTGCCCATCGTTCCGCTGCACACCTGGCTGCCGCTGGCGCACGTGCAGGCGCAACTGGCGGCAGTATCGATCTGGCCGGCATTCTGTTGAAGCTTGGCACCTACGGTATTCTGCGGTTCTGTTTACCGCTATTGCCGGATGCTACGGCCATGTTCATGCCGGTTTTCCTGTGGCTCGCAGTGATCGGCATTATTTACGGTGCGCTTGTGTCGCTCGCCCAGTCCGATTTGAAGAAACTAATCGCCTACAGCAGCGTCAGCCACATGGGCTTCGTGATTCTCGGATTTTTCGCTCTGAATCAACTCAGTTTGCAGGGCGGCATTCTGCAGATGATCAATCACGGTTTGTCGTCGGCCGGATTGTTCGCCGTCGTGGGTATGATTTACGAGCGTTATCATACGCGGCAAATTCGCGAACTCGGCGGATTGGCCAAACGAACGCCACTCCTGGCCACCGCCGCCGTGCTCTTTACGATGTCGAGCATCGGCTTGCCCGGGATGAATGGTTTTGTGGGCGAATTCCTGATTTTGATCGGTATGTTTCAGCGCGCTTGGATCGAAGCGCCGGGTCCGCTGGGGCCGCAATTAATTGTGATCGCGGTGCTGGCCGTAAGTGGAGTCGTGCTGGGCGCCTGGTACATGCTGTGGATGGTGCAACGCGTGTTTTTTGGACCGCTAAAGGAGCCGCACGTAACCCATTCCGACGGCGGTCAAATTCCCGATTTGCAATTGTATGAAGGACTGGCGTTGGCGCCGCTGCTGGTGTTCATCGTATGGATTGGCGTTTATCCGAAGGCATTTTTGCAGCCGATTCAGCCGGCGGCAATTCAAATTACCCAGCGCACCACGCAGCCGCTCGAACAGTATTACGCGGCGCGGCCGCAATCGACTGCCGTCGTGGGGAGTGCCGAATAGATGACCGATTCGAATACCATTTATTTACTGCTGCCCGAATTAGTTTTGGTGCTTTCCGCCACAGCCATCTACATGGCGGGCGCTTTTTTTCACCCACGAAAAGTTGGCACTTGGCTCGCCGTGGGTTCAGTCGTTCTCGCGGCGGTCGTCATGGGCTTGCAAGACCATCAGCTAGGCGTCTTTTCGAAGACTGCCGATCCGCCTGCAGTAAGCGGCCCCATTGCTGTTGATCTGTTCGGCCACACCGTGCGCTGGGGAATTCTTGCGGTTGGCCTATTACTTGTTTTGCTCACCGATCAAAAAGCAACCGATGCCGAGCGCAGCGAAGAAGCGGGTTCAATTCTCTTGATGCTGGCCGGACTAATGCTCGTTGCCGTTGGCAACGAACTGATTCTGCTGTTCGTTGGCTTAGAGCTGGTTTCGATTCCGACTTACATCGTACTGTATGTGGGCCGCAACGATGCGCGCGGTCAGGAAGCTGCATCAAAGTATTTTTTCCTCAGTATTTTGGCCTCCGCGGTCTTGCTGTATGGGTTTAGTTTTCTGTATGGCGTGGGAGGCTCAAGCCGATTATCGAACATTGCTGAGGCAATCGCGGCCAGCTCGGCAGCGGCCGGCAGCAATTTGGGATCGATCCTCGCGCCGCTTGCGATGCTGCTTGTATTCGCCGGTCTGGCCTTCAGGCTTACCGCCGTGCCGTTTCACTTTTACGCGCCCGATGTCTATCAAGGCACGAGCAATGCAAATGCCGGCTTGCTCGCGACCCTACCGAAGATTGCAGGATTGGCAGTGCTCGCACGTATTTTGATCGCCGCCATGCCGGGCTGGGAATCGCTTGGCTGGAAAGTAGCACTCGTCGTATCGATCATCACGATGACATTCGGCAATATGCTGGCGCTATGGCAAACCAACATCCGCCGCATGCTCGCTTATTCCTCAATTGCCCACGCTGGTTATTTGCTAATTGGCGTGGCCGTGGCTTTGGCCGCGCAATCGGTCGGTGGCGGAGCTGGTTCGACAAACCAAGGCCTGAACGGTCTGGGCACATCCCTGTTTTATTTGGCCGTTTACATGTTCGCCACACTTGGCGCTTTTGCAGCATTAGTCTACCTAAGCCACGGCCGCCAGCAGATCAGCACGCTGACCGACATTGCAGGCCTGAACCGCGTTCATCCGGTAATTGCCATTGTCATTGCCGTTTTCATGTTCAGCCTGACCGGTGTCCCCCCCATGGCCGGTTTTTTTGGAAAGTTCGCCCTGTTGTTCGGTGCGCTGACGATTGATGAATCGGCAGCGCCAGCCGGCGTAACGGTGCGACCTTGGTTTATTGGCCTGTCGATTGTGACCGTTCTCAACGCTGCCATCGGCGCAGCTTATTATCTGCGAATTATCGGCTACATGTACTTCCGGTCGCCGGAAGGGCAGCTTCCGCATGCTGAGCGAGGCACGGGTCCAGCCTGGGCCGTGGCAGCATGCGCTCTCTTGACCATTGGACTGGGCCTGTTTCCACGCCACCTCTGGGAGGCCACGAATCGGGCCGGTCGATCGATCGGCCAACCGCCGGCCGAACAATTCACAGCCGGGGTTCATCGAGAGCCAGCCCAAGTGGCAGCTCACGACCGGCGATGATACAGTTGCAAGTAGCCGCCGAAACGTGAGAGATTGGCCGCCCATAACTGGATCGCTGCGCAGGAAAAACCGCCGCGCCCGGGCTGCCCCATGCCGGGCGGGCGGAATGCGTCGAAAGCCAATTAGGTCTTGGTCATCGCTCCGAATTGGAGCCGGGCTGCGGCCTGGCCTTGTGGCGACTGTTGGCATTCCCGGAAGGCCTGAATGCAACAGTGTGCAAGATCGCTGCCCCGTTTGTCGGACCAATCGGCTTTGCGGTGAACAAGTGTAACGACGGCCAGTGACATCCTGCTGTCACTGGCAATTAAAATCTTGGACAGAATTACACTACCAATGGGTATCGGCTCTTGATTTGCCGCGATTCCTCAAATCGCGATAACAAAACTCATGGGATCCTCGCGATCGACAAGTCAAGGATTATTCCGCATTTTAGATGCGGTTTCTCAACCTGTGTGTCTGGTCGGTGAGCAGCGAAAGGTTGTTTACTTGAACGCGGCCGGCGCTGATTGGCTGGGCGTTGCGGCGAATGATGTGGTGGGCCGCGCTTGTCGATACCAATCGGGCGATCAAGATCCCATTGCGGCAGCCGCTGACGCGCTTTGTCCGCCACCGAAAGCTTTCCTCGGCGAGCGCACGGCCGGCGTAATCGTCAAACCAAACGGCGGCCAAATGAGGGAAATCACTCGACCGCCGCGCCGGAATGCCGAGTACATCCCACTGCTGGCTAGCGACGGACTGGCCGCCGGTGTGCTCGTGATTTTGGCAAACGAAGACTTAGCGGCCGATGCTCACTCGTCCGTCGAGGCCAACGACGCACCGATGAACGAGGCCAGGCAGCTACACGAAGCCGTGGCTCAATTTCATCGCGACATGCACCAGTGGCATCATCCGAGCCGGCTGGCCGGTCGCAGTCCTACGATGGCTCAGGTCCGCGCTCAGGTAAAACTTGCGGCTAGCGGGGCGGGCTCGGTCCTGATCGTCGGGCCGCCGGGCATCGGTCGGCAGCACGTGGCTCGAACCATTCATGCGGCCAGCGCTACAAAGAGCTCGCTCCTTCCGATTTCGTGCTCTGTGCTTACGGCCGATCTTCTTCGCTCGACGCTCACAACTGTATTTGGTCGGCGCGCATCGGCCGGTGAAAAGCCATTGTCGACCGTTCTATTCCTCGATGCTCATCAACTACCCGCGGAATTGCAGCCAGAATTGATCGATCGGCTTACAAATTGCGGTGCTGGCATTCGCATCATGGCCACGGCCACCAAGAGGCTTGATTTGCTGGCTGAGCGGGGCGAGTTTCGCGGCGATTTGGCTTCGCTCCTAAGTACGCTGGTTATCGAGTTACCCTTGCTTTCTTCCCGGCCGGACGATATTCCGCTGTTGGCGCAAGCGTTTCTGGAAGACTTGAATGCCCAAGGCAGCCGGCAACTGAGTGGATTCGCTGCCGATGCCATGGATCATTTGGTAGCTTATGGTTGGCCTGGAGAAACTGACGAGCTAGCCAACGTGGTGGGCGAATCTGCAGTTCATGCGGAAGACACCGAGGTGCGCGTGGTCGACTTACCCAAGCGACTGCACCATGCCGCTCAGGCGGCACGCTATCCCAGGCATCGGCCTGAACCGATCCAGCTGGAGACCTTCCTAGATTCGATTGAAAAGCAATTGATCGAGCGCGCGATGCAGGAGGCCAATGACAACAAAGCACAGGCCGCCCGACTGTTGGGTTTAACCCGCCCCAGTCTCTACCGCCGCATGCTCCGCCTGGGACTTGCGAGCAACGACGATTCACTCGATTCGCCTAGTCCCACGACAATCAAAGACGCCGATCAATGATTGGAAACGCGAGATCTAAGTTGCTTTTCCGGAATGACTTAAGACATACGCTTTATCATCCGCTGCTGGTTTTTGTCCCAACAGCGTCGGCGAAAAATAAAGTCGCCGTGGGTGGCTACCAGGGGCTTGAACTGGCATCGCCAATGTGTTCTAAGGGGAACTCGTTGGACGTTAAAGCTTCTCCAATTTCGCGAATTTCACACGAGGTTTGGAAAGGCAGTGACGGGCCGAAGGCCGATTCGTGCTAGCACCGGCCTGACGCCGCAGTAGAGGCTTGGCGATGCATTTCGCCAGAGGGGTCGAAACTGTCGTCAACGACGTTGTGGACCGTTTGACCTTTGTATGTTTCCGTCAGTGGAGGATTTGATCATGAAGTTTGTGAAGTTGTTGGTTCTTTCGGCCGCTGTCTTCGCCGCAACGTGCAGCGAAACGTTTGCCTGCCATCATCACCGTCATCGTTGCTGCGGTTGCTGCTCGACAAGCTGCAGCAGCGGTGGTTGCGGCGGTGGTTGCTGCTCCAAGTAGTTTGCGATCGTAGGTGCGGGCAAGCGCAAGAGCGCAACCCCCGCCTGCCTTTGGACGGATTCTACCCAGCCGCACGGAAGGCGGAGCGGTTTGTTGACCGATATTTGCCCCGCGCTTCGTTGGACCAGCCCAGCGAGCGCGGGGCGATTTTATGCGCCTCACAGAGCGAAAATCGGATTGGTGGCGTCGCCTAGTAAAAGCTCATTCTGCCGCGGCGTAAAGCTCGGCGTATTCCAGGATCCAGTGATCGACCATTTCTTGAAATCTGTCCAAGTCGATCTCTGCTAAAGGTTGATAATGGCTGCGGTTGTAAACTTCTTTGTTGCGGATGGTACCGCGGGCGGCCAACTCGAGAACATGGGCTGAGCTGTAAGGCCGGACCACCATTTCAAGCCGACTAAACACATTTGTCCGAGGGCGGCCACGCCCCACATCGGCGTCGTCGCGGCTGACGGCAGCGCCCCAACCGCGATCGCTGACCACGTTTTCGTATTGAAAGCCTGGGAAGTGCTGAGGCAGGCGACGGAGCACTTTCTCAATGCGTTCGGAAAGCTGCAGGCGATACTGCGAGTGAAGCCGCTTGCACTGCTCTTCACTCATGGCCTGCGCCGCCTCTTCCCCACGCCGCTGCTGGGCTGATCGCGTTCCGCGTTCAATGGCACGTTGAAGTCGCTGGTCGAAATCCAAGAGCGTTTGTCGGCTTACAGGGGTTAATTAGAATAAGCGAAAATATTGAACGAAACGAGGCTAACCCATGGATTCGGCCGGCTGAGGATCATTCGCTGGAGATCCCGCGATTTCGCTGCTCCCGATTTCTGTATGCGCACCGCCGGCCTCAGTCTTAAGCTCCGATTGAGATCCTGTAGAAGCCGATTCGGACTGTCGATGCATATCATCGGCAGACGATTGTGGTGGATTCGTTGGTTCTGCGTGCGGTGCGGACGGCTCGGCGGCAGGCTGCGTTTTCAGGGGGCGGCTGTTTCCTTGGCGACCTTCGGCGCCTCCGGCTCAACTTTGTGTTGATAGAATTGCATTAAATCGCTGAATGTTCGCAGCGGTTCGCGGCCTTCCTTCATCGCCTTGGTGAGTGGAATCACCGGCTTTGGCTTTGCCTTTGGTCGAGAGTGCTGATGCTGATGATGTTGCTGGTGCGGTGGCTTGCCGTGCGGACGACCGAACGGCTTGCGGCCCGTTTGTGGTGGTCGACCTTCACGACCTGGCGCTGTTGAAGATCCGGCTGAGGCAGCGATACCCGCACCGCCACGCGATGGGACCACAGGATTCTCGACCGGAGGCGGCACTGGCGTTACGCCGGGAATGAAAATATCGCGTTTCGGACGTTCGCGTCTTGGCGGGCGCTCGCGACGTTGCCCTTCGCCAGCGTGTCCTTCGGGCTGCTGTCCCGCTGCAGGCTGTTGCCCTTCACTGCGCCGATCGCCACGCGGCGGTCGCTGCCGCGGCTCATGTCGCGGCGTGCCGGGCTGAATCATTGTGAGCGAAACGCGTCGGCGGGTCTTATCGACTTCCATGACCCAAACTTTCACGATGTCGCCGACCGACACCACTTCGTGCGGATCGCGAACGAATCGATTCGCCAGCTGACTGACATGCACCAGCCCACTGTCGTGCAGCCCGATATCGACAAATGCGCCGAAATCGACGACGTTCAGGACCGAGCCCATCAATTCCATCGCCGGCTGCAAATCGTCTAGCTTTAAAATGCCGCGTTTGAAAATCGGCGGCGGCAGGTCTTCACGTGGATCGCGCCCGGGCCGTGTGAGTTGCACAAGAATATCGCGCAACGTCAATTGGCCCGCATGCAAATCGGCTGCCAGCTGTTCTGTATGGCTGGAGAGTTCCGCAATCTTTTGCTCCATTGCCGCCAGCGTTTCCTTTTGCCGCAAGTCGGCTGCCGAAAACTCCAGCTTGCCAAGCACCTGCTGCGCGACTTCGTAACTTTCCGGATGAATCCACGTGGCATCGAGCGGATTGTCGCCATCGGCAATCTTCAAAAAGCCGGCCGCTTGCACGAACGCCACTTCACCGAAGCCCGGCACCTCTTTCAACTGCTCGCGATTTTTGAACGGCCCGTTGGCAATGCGATGATCGTATACTCGCCGCGCCGTCAACTGATTGAGTCCGCTCACATATCGCAAGAGCGCGGGGCTGGCCGTATTCAAATCAACTCCAACGTAGTTGACGCACGACTCGACGACCGCATCGAGCGACGTCCGCAAATGTTTCGCCTTCACGTCATGCTGATATAGACCGACGCCGAGGCTGCCAGGATCGATCTTTACCAGTTCGCTCAAAGGATCGAGCAATCGCCGACCGATGCTGATGGCGCTGCGGAGCGTGGCGTCGTATTGCGGCAACTCTTCGCGACCAATCGGGCTGGTCGAATAAACGCTTGCACCAGCTTCGTTGACCATCACGTACGCCACGCCATCGTCTTTAATTTCGTTTGCCAAAAGCTCGGTGAGCAGCTCTTCGGTTTCCCGGCAGGCGGTGCCATTACCCAGAGCGATCAGTTGCAGGCTGTGATTTTTGATGAGCTCTACGATCTTTGCCCGGCCTTCGACTTTGCGCTCCTCTTTGCCAACCAGATGAATGACCGCCTGATCGAGCAAGTTGCCAAACTCATCGAGGGCGGCCAATTTGCATCCGCTCTTAAAGCCGGGATCCACTGCAAGAACGCGCTTGCCGCGCACAGGATGCAACAACAAGAGGTTTCGCAAATTCTTGGCAAAAACGCCCACCGCATGGGCTTCGGCCGCATCGGTCATCTCGCGTCGAATTTCCCGTTCCAGGCTTGGAAACACCAATCTCTCTAGTGCATCGCGGGCACAAGCTTTCAGAAACTCGACGTGTGGGTGCTCGGGCGGAGCGAGCATCGCTTCGGCTTCAGCCGTCAGCGCAGCCTGATCGGCTTCAATCTTGACTCGCAAAAACTTTGCGCGCTCGCCGCGGTTGATTGCCAACACCCGGTGGGGCGGAATCTTGTTCAGCGACTCCTTAAACTCGAAATAATCGCGGAATTCTTTGCCTTGCTGTTCCGCGATTTCAGTTTTCGCACTGCTGAGTTGGCCAGATCTTCTTGACGATCTTCCGAAGCCGGCCCCGTAAATCGGCTCGTTCGCTGAAATCTTCCGCCAGAATATGCCCCACGCCCAACAGGACGTCGGCCACCGTACTAAGCTGCCGATCCGCATCGACAAACTCGGCGGCGCGCTTGTCCAAATCGATCGCCGCTGGGTTAGCCGTCAGAATTTCCTCCGCGAGCGGCTCCAATTTGCGCTCTCGGGCCAGCGTGGCAAGCGACTGCTTTTTGGGTTTATACGGCAGGTACAAATCTTCCAGCCGTTTGATGCTGTCGGCTCTTTCGATCGCTCCGGCCAACTCCGGCGTGAGCTTGCCCTGGCTATCGATCGATCGCAGGATGGTTTGCTTTCGCTCCGCCAAAAGACGCAACCGAGTCACCTCATCCTGTATCTTGCGAATCTGCTCTTCGTCCAGTCCACCCGTCTGATCTTTGCGATACCGCGTGATAAACGGAATCGTATTGCCGGCATCTAGTAATCGGGCTGCACTTTCCACTTGCCCTAGCGGCAGCGAAAGACTGTGGGCAACCGGCGCAAGATTGATAGTGGTGGTAAAGCCCATGCAGAAAAGAGCCGAAGGGACCGCAAGCCCAGCGAAGTGCGCCGCGCGGCGCGTAGAGCAATGTCATCTTAACGAGGCGCTTTGGCGTTGAGCCGCCTTATGCGGCGACAATAGCGAATATAGAAGGTCCGCGCAACTGTCACGCGATTTGTTTTCCACACGAGCAATCTATGCTGGCTCGCATCCTGGTGTCAAGCTTCCGGTAATGTCCGAAGTCGACATTGATTGCCATCACAAACGAATATTGCATTTCGCGTACCATATCTGGTGCCCTCGTTGCGGCGGTGGCGCGGTTAGTGCAATATTCGATGCGCAACAATTCCAAGCACGCTCAATCCGATAATCAGCATCGCCGCCGTGCTCGAACAGCCGGCCCCACGCGGTGGCCCGCTGAATTTCTCGGGCGAATCGTGCCGCAATCGAGCTTCCAGCGCCTCGATGAAGTCTTTGGCGTCTTTCAGACCCACGCCAGTGCCTTCGCGGTAGATCTTAATGGCCTCGATTTTCCGCCCCGCAAAGACTGCGGCGCTGATTCGCTGAACTTGTTCCTCCGACAGTGAATGCGACATGATGTTTTCGTATGCTATTGGGCCATCGGTGGTTCCATGTCATCCCAGGGACGTCGTTCATAGGCGGCGCGGACAATTAGATCAGCTGCAAAAAATAGCAGGCAGCCAATTGCGGCTTCGAAAAACACAGCGATCAAGATGATCGGAGCGCCAAAAACGGCAGCCAGCGAAATGGTCGATTGCACGAGCAGCCCGATGCCAATCGTGCGGACGACGATACCGAAAATCTCATGGGGGTTCATTTGGCAACTCCGACCGTTGTGGAAATGGGCAGACTTGAAATGTACGTCGGTCCAAATTGTAACGTGCGGTGGCGCGTCTGCCTGCCCAGTGGCAGCATGCATTTCGCGGAGAAGCTGGAAACTCGGACGGCTAGGAAATAAAAGTCGGCTTGACACCGTGTGATCAAGCCAATAACGTTATGCCCCCTTCCAGGCGGGCCAACGTCTTTTCAGCCCAAACATGCAATTAACGACCGTCCACGTTTCCACCGAGCGCGGTTGGCACGGCGGCGAAGAACAAGCACGGTTGCTCGTGCGCAGTCTGATAGCGCGCGGCCAGCGGTGTTTGATTTTAGCACGCGCGGGCGGGGAATTCTCGAAACGTATGGCCGCTGAAGGCTTCGAGGTGCGCTGCGTCATGGGCAGCGGCCGACGCTTTCGGGCAATGCTGCAGACGCGGCGCTGGCTGAGAATGGTAAAGCCCGACGTTGTGCATTTTCACGATCCGCACGCCCTGAGCGGCGCGGGTTTGGCGGCGTGGCGCTTGCCGATTCCGGTACGCGTGGTAGCGCGGCGAGTTGATTTTACGATTCACTCGCCGTGGCGCTATCGCAAGCTGGCCGATCGGGTGATTGCGGTTTCCAGTGCCGTGGCCGATGTGTGCCGCGCGAGCGGTTTAGAGCGGCGGCATTTGTCGGTGGTGCATGATGGAGTGGACCCGGCGCGGGCCCGAAGTGGCGATCGGCGGCGCGGTCGCGAGTCACTTGGACTGGCGTACGATGAACAGCTGCTGTTGTGCATCGCCACGCTCACTGATCACAAAGGTCACACGTATTTGCTCCAAGCCCTGCCGGCGGTCCTCGCGAAGTTTCCTCAGGTGCGATTGATGCTGGCCGGCGACGGCGAACTGCGCAACGCGCTGGAAGCGCAAGCCCGACAGCTAGGCATTTCGCATTCGGTGGCATTTCTGGGTTTCCGCCGCGATGTGCCCGATTTGCTGCGGGCGGCAGATTTGTTTGTGATGTCGTCACACATGGAAGGTTTGTGCTCTACGCTCATCGAGGCCATGTTCGCGCGGGTGCCAATCATTGCGACCACCGCGGGCGGAATTCCCGAAGTGCTCGGCGGAGCGAGTGGCGAAAAGCGTTCGGCAATGTTGGTCCCGCCACGCGATCCGGCGGCGCTAGCGACGGCGATCAATGATGCGCTAGCAAACTTGCCGGCGATGCGCGAAATGGTTGATCATGCGGAACGTCGCGCGGAGAGGTTTTTCACGGCCGATAAAATGGTGGATGGCACGCTGGCTGTGTACGAAGAATTGCTCGCGGCAGGCCAATCCAACGGCGAAGCGTTGCCGTTTCGTCGCGCCGCTTGATGTCGCCCGCTAAGCAAGCACACAATTATCAGGCCCCCACGAGCCGCTGAGCAACTTTCTTCGTCGAGCGACGCATACGCCGCAACATCGAGTGACGCATGCCGGTCATGCGATCGATGCGGAAAAATCGCGCCATCGCTTGTCGGGTCGCCATGGGTGGCGAACAATCAGAAAAAATGCGATCGAACTGAGCCAGTACATTGACCGGGTCAATAAATGAATTCAACTGGTTGCCGTCCAGCCACGGCTGGCGCAAATGTTCCAGATACAAATGGTCGTTGCCATCTAGCTCGATCACTCGCTCAATCGCTGCCTGCAGGCTGGGCCAGTCGTGCGTATTAATGAAGCTGCGGGTATTGAAATCGCGATCAACCAGTTTGTTGCCCCAGTAAATTGGCAGACTTTCGGCGAGCATCGGCTCGGAAAGCTTTTCGGTCGTGTAGCCGGGCTGACTGTCATTTTCAAAGGCGATCGTGAATTTCGATTGGCGGATGAACGCGAGTTTGTCGGCAACTGGTCCGCCGATGTTATTGAATAGCCGCCCGCCGGAATCGACCGGCTTATACTTGGAAAGCTCGCGGAAGAAGCGGTTCCGCACTCGGCAGAGCGGATTGGAATACACGAAGTTGCAGAAGCGAGATTTCGAGGCGAGTACACGCTCGGGATCAAAATCGCGTTTAATAAGCCGCGTGGGGTCACTTAGCAACCCGTAGACCGGCAGCCGGTAGTGTCGCGCATTGTCGATGTGGTCGAACGTGAACGCGTAATCACAATTCCAAAAATCTGGCCGCCAGTTTTCGCCGGTGTAAAAGATCCGCCTGCAACGGAAGCGACGAAAGGTTTGCCCAAACGAGGAATAGATGATAAAGTCGGGCTTGTCGGACAGCTCGATTTCGTATCGCCGAGCAAGCAACCTGGTGAAATAGTTGTTCGCCGGGTTGAATTTTGGCCAGAAGTCGCAAAATGCGAGTTTGATGCGAGCTTGCATGGCGGATTTGTAGCGCAGCGGGAGTCAGCGAGTCAATCGCGAAAGACAGCAAAACTGTCGTTTGCTGGCTGGCCGCGAGCCGCTAAAGTAGCTGGCACATGCGCATTCTGACTCGCTACGTGCTGTTTGAGCTATTGAAAGTGTTTTCGGTGTCGCTCACCGGATTAACGCTGTTTCTGTTGCTCGTCTTTGTGGTCAAAGAGGCGTATTTACAAGGTCTGGGATTGAAGCAGATTTTGCTTTTGATTCCGTACTTTTTGCCGCAGGCTGCGCTGTTTGCGATTCCAGCATCCATTCTGCTTGGCGTCTGCAGCACCTTTGGTCGGCTGGCTTCCGGCAACGAAGTAGTGGCGGTCAAAGCCAGCGGTATTTCGCCCATGGTGCTGCTCATGCCGGCTCTCATTTTGTCGTTTCTGCTTAGCCTGGTGACGGTTTGGGTGAACGATGTCGCCGTGTCGTGGGGTCGGCAGGGCGCCATTCGCGTAGTCATTGAATCCGTGGAAGAAATCGCTTACAGCCGCTTGCAGCAACAACATGCCTATAGCACGAAAACGTTTTCGATCAACGTGCTCGACGTCGACGGCAAGAAGCTTTTGCATCCGATCATTTCGATTCAGGGCAGCGGCGATGACCCGCCGCAAACCGTCACTTGCGACGAAGCGGTGATGGATTCCGATTTGGAAAACCAATCGCTGACCATTGCCTGCACGAACGGCAGTGTGCAATATGGCGACGTGAGTTTTGAATTTCCCGACACGCAAGTTCTGCGAATCCCGCTCGACGAGGCAAGCCGTTCAGGAACGGGCGGCAATGTCAGTCCCTCGAACCTTGCGCTCCACATTATTCCGGAGGCGAAGGAACAACAGCGCACGCGAATTCAAACGCTGGAAGAACGTATGGCCGCCCAGGCGGCATATCAAATGATAACCGGCGATTTCGCGGGGCTCACCGGCCCCAGTTGGGGGAAAGACCAGCGGCAGATTACCGAAGCGCGACAGCGGCTGTACCGGTTGAACATGGAGCCATTTCGTCGATGGTCCGATGGATTTAGCTGCTTATGCTTTGTGCTTGTGGGTGCGCCGCTGGCAATCATCATGCGAAATTCAGATTTCCTGACCAGCTTTTTCATGTGCTTCCTGCCGATCTTGATTGTCTATTACCCGCTGATGATGTTCGGTGTGTCACAGGCCAAGTCGGGAAGCTTTCCCAGCAGCGGCGTGTGGGCGGGGAATCTGATTCTGATGGTCATCGGGGCCTGGTGCATTCGCCGAGTGTGTAGGTACTAGACGCCAGCAGTCGGGCAACTTCCCGGCTTTTCTCCCCTCCGCAGTCTGCCTTCTGCCGTCGGCCACGTTCTGCTACACTTCCCGCCCCGCATGCGGTTTCACTGGGCACGGCGGCCAGGTGAGCAAATCGCATTTAGCTAGCATCGATAAGTCCGAATGTGCGACAAGGAGGTCGCTTGTGTTGTCCCGGTGGCCCATCCGGAACAAGCTGCTCTTAGGCATTGGCCTGCTCTTGGTCATTGTGCTGACGATGTCGATCAGCAGTTTCCAAGGCACGTATGCCTTTCGCAATTTAGCGCGCAGCATCTCCAGCCGGGCGAGTGAGTTACCGCTGGCCACCGATCTTTCGAAGCAAATTAGCGATCTGCGCGTCACGCTGGCCGATATGCCGGATGCCGAGCAATTTCCTACTCCATCGCTTGTATCGCAGCAGCACAGCGCGAGTTTTCAACGGCAATTCGATTGGGTTTGCGCCACGGTGGCACAGTATCACGATCAGCTCGACGAGCATGAGCATGGCGAATTCCGCATTGGCGATCCACTGGAAGAGCGGGCGACGTTGGCAAGAGTCGATAAACGGATTGCAACCATCAAGAGCCTGACGACGGCGGACGATTGGTATTTACAACAACCGGTGACCTCCGCAGTCGGCGATGAACTATTGAATTTGCAAATTCTGGCAACCGAATTGCCCCGCAGCTTGCAAGAACACATGCGCGTGCTGGCCGATGAAGTGCGGTTGCGCTATCGAACTTGGATTGTGCTCACCTGGGTATGCGCCATCGCGACGACCGTTTTGACTTCGATGTTCATTGTGCTGGCGTATCGCTGGATTTTCCGGCCGTTGCGGCTCTTGGTAAAAGGTTCGCGGCGCGTGGCCGGCGGCGATTTCGAATTCCACATTCAGCTCGACTCGCGCGATGAAATGGCGGAATTGGCCGTCGCGATGAATGATATGACCTCCCGCTTCCGCACGATTCGCGACGATTTGGATCGCCAAGTCCAATTGCGCACCAAACAAGTCGTGCGCAGCGAACAGTTGGCGAGCGTTGGCTTTCTGGCGGCTGGCGTGGCGCATGAAATCAATAACCCGCTGGCATCGATTGCGCTATGTGCGGAATCGCTGGAGAGCCGTGTACGCGAAATCTGCCCCGCTGGCGCAGAGCAAGCGGAAGTTGTGCATCGGTATCTTGGCATGATTCAAACCGAAGCTTTCCGCTGCAAAGAGATCACAGAAAAGCTGCTCGACTTCTCGCGGATTGGAGAAGTCAAACGGCAGAGCACCGATTTGGGCGAGCTGGTGCAAGGCGTCATCGAAATGGTTCGGCACTTGGGCAAGTACAACAACCGCCACATCGAATTTGCACCGACCGATCCTGTGATTGCATTGGTAAATGCGCAGGAAATCAAACAGGTTGTGCTGAACTTGGTGACTAATGCCCTCGACAGCCTCGACGACGGCGGCAATCTCGCGATCCAAATGACGCGCAAATCCGACTTCGCCGAATTGGCGTTCACCGACAACGGCTGCGGCATGAGCCACGAGGTGCTGGAGCATCTGTTCGAGCCGTTCTTTACCCGCAAGCGCGGCGGGCAAGGCACAGGCCTTGGCCTCTCGATTGTCTACCGCATTGTCGCTGAGCATGGCGGACAAATCGAAGCAACGAGTGCCGGCTCCAGGAAGAGGCTCGCAATTCCATGTGACGCTACCATTGGCCGATGCGAACACGAAAATTTCGGTCTCCGGCCCACAATCGGCCAAACATCACACACCAGACACCGGTCAGGCACCAGACACCCAAACCAACAGACACCTTCCAGAGGAGTCCAGCCATCGCTACCAAGCCGCGTAAAAGGTTGAAGCTGCTCTTTGCCGACGATGAACGTTCACTGCAAGAGCTCATGCGCATCGAATTGGATCGCATGGGCCATGAGGTGACCGTATGCCCGGATGGGCTCACCGCCGTCGCGGCGCTGGAGCGCAATACATACGACTGCATCATCGTCGATCTCGACATGCCCGGCATGAACGGCGTGCAGGTTATCGGCAAAGCGAAGGAACTTTCGCCCGATACCGAAGCGGTGGTGCTCACGGGCAAATCATCGTTGGAGTCGGCAATTGCAGCGCTCAGGCACGGCGCATTTGACTATCTCACGAAGCCTTGCAAGCTCGTTGAGATCGAAGCGCTCTTGAATCGGGTGATTCAAAAGCGCGAACTCACTAATAAATTCCGCGCGCTTCAGCGGCGACTGGAAACCGTTGAAGGGCCCTGTAAGTTGGTCGGCCAATCGCCGTCGATCGAACGTGTAAAAAAGCTGATTGCCAAAGTTGCCCCGACCGATTCCACAGTGCTCGTGCTGGGTGAAACCGGCACCGGCAAGGAATTGGTCGCCCGCGCTGTGCACGATCAGAGCGCCGCGCCAGCATGCCCTTTGTGGCCATCAACTGCGGTGCATTGCCAGAGAGCCTGATCGAGAGCGAGCTGTTCGGCCATCGCAAAGGCAGTTTCACCGGCGCCGATGAACATCGCGTTGGGCTATTCGAAGTAGCCGATGGCGGAACGCTGTTTCTGGACGAAATCGGCGAGTTGCCCAAGCCGATGCAAGCCAAGCTGCTGCGCGTGCTGGAAAGCGGCGAGATCCGTCGCGTGGGCGAGAATCAATCACTAACGGTTGACGTACGAGTGGTTTGCGCCACGCATCGCCGATTGGAACAGATGGTCGAAGATGGCGATTTCCGACAAGACCTGATGTTTCGCGTGAATACGTTCGAAATCCAGCTTTCGCCGCTCCGCGAGCGAGCCGACGATATTCCGATGCTTGCACAACATTTGCTCAAACGCTTCCGGCCGCATTTGCGAGCCGACGATCAGCTTTTCACGCCCGAGGCCATGGAAAAACTCCAGCAGCACGAATGGCCCGGCAACGTGCGGGAGCTAGCCAATGCGGTCGAGCACGCTTCGATTTTGTGTGACGAATTGCCGATCGGCGTGGAACATTTGCCGGATCGGTTTGGCACGCGCCGTTTGCGAATTGACGCCGGAGCCGCGTCGGCAAATATGGGTACACCAATTACGCTGCGTGATTTAGAAATGCAAGCGATTTATCAGTCGCTGGAACGCAACGGCGGCAACAAGCCAAAGACCGCCGAGGAGCTGGGAATCAGCCTGAAGACACTTTACAACAAACTGAATCAGGGCCAGACGCTCGAACGCAGCGCGTGATGTGCGGACGACATAGCACGGCCGACACTGGGCAATTATCGCAAACAGATTATTGCTTGATAACGCATGTCAAGCGGCAAGCGGTTATCGCCGGGCAAAACGTTCGCTTTCCAACCCCAGGCGCTTCATCTTCTTGTAAAGCGTGGTACGATTGATGCCGAGCTCTTCGCTGGTCGCCTGGCGATTCCAATGATTGCGCTCCAGCACCTCCAGAATGATTTGCTTCTCCGGCGCACTGAGGGCTTGCTTCAGGTTGTGGCCTGGATCGGCATGCGCTGAGACCGGCGCCTCGGCGGCCAGTTGTGGCGGCAGATCTTCGACTTGCACAATTTCGCTTTTGCCGAGCAAAACGGCTCGTTCCACAACGTTTTGCAGCTCGCGCACATTGCCGGTCCAGCGATAACGCTGCAGTGCGGTGAGCGCGTCGTCGCTGAAGCCCATCACCTGGCGTCCCGACTCTTGGCAAACTTCTTCCAGAAAATGTTTCGCCAAGAGCGGAATGTCAGACAGACGATCCCGGAGCGGCGGCAGTTCGATGTTGATCACATTGACGCGGTAATACAAATCCTGGCGGAATCGGCCTTCGGCGACGGCCTTCGACAGATCTTCGTTCGTGGCCAGGATCACACGGCAATCGGTTTTAAATGTCTTCGTGCCACCAACCGGTTCGAACTCCAATTCTTGCAACACGCGCAACAGCTTCACTTGCATTGCCGGACTGGCGGTGCTGATTTCATCGAGGAAAATCGTGCCTCCATCGGCCAGCTTGAACTTACCAATCTTATCGCCGGTCGCGCCGGTGAACGAACCAGCCACGTGGCCGAACAGCTCACTTTCCAAGAGTGTCTCGGGCAGCGCTCCGCAAGCGACTTCCACAAACGGTTTGTCGCGCCGAGCGCTGTGACGATGAATCGCGCGAGCCACGAGCGATTTGCCCGTGCCGCTCTCGCCAGTGATCAGGACCGTAGCCTTTGTGTCCGCTATGCTGTCGATCATATCGAACACGCGGCGCATGCGGTGGTCGTGTCCGACAATGTTTTCGATGCCGAAACGCAAATCGAGCTGCGCTTTGAGCTGTTTGTTTTCTTCCATCACCTCCCGCTGATTCAAAGCACGGCGAATGGCGATTTCGAGTTCTTCGTCGATCAGTGGTTTGGTTAGCAAATCGAACGCACCGGCGCGAATCGCTTCAATCGCTGTTTCGACAGTGCCATAACCGGTAAGCAGAATGACGGGCGTGGCCGGATTTCGCCGCGGCTAAACGAGAGGACTTCAAATCCATCGCGGTCCGGCAAGCGAATATCAACGAGCAATAGGTCGTACGGCTTTCTTTCAACGGCGGCAACGGCGGCGGCGTAGTCGAGTGCAACGTCGACCTTGTAGCCTTGTTCTCGCAGCCAATCGGCCATCGAGCTTAGTACGTGACGGTCGTCGTCAACCAACAACAGCGTGCCTTTTTTCATGATTCACCGGGCCAATTAGCCCGACCGCTCGCGGTCGGAGATGTTTCGCAATGGTTGTCAGCGGCAAAAAACGGGAATCTCGATCCTCAATTTGCCGATTGGCCGGCTGTTTTCGGCCGGCCTATCGGCGTAGCGGTTGCGTCGAAACAGTAAATCCTGTCGAAGTTTATCTACGTCATTTGGGTGAAAGGTCAACGCGATGAATTTCGCAGCCTGCGAGAGGTTTCGGAAATGCCGGTTATGACGGATAATGGGACGACGAAATTGCGAATGGAGAGTGGAATCTGGAATGAATCTTCATCAGCTTTCCGCATCGCATTCCCCACCATTCCTTCAGTTCCCCATTGGATGCCGCTATGATCATCGCCGTCGGATGCGATCACGCCGGATTTACGCTTAAAGCGCACGTCGTCGAACTAATTCGTTCGCTGAATCACGACATAGTCGATTGCGGTGCGACGACGCTTGTGCCCAGCGACGATTATCCCGACTATGCGCTGGCCGTAGCGGAAGCCGTCCGCAGCGGTCGTGCCGAGCGCGGCATCGTAGTTTGCGGCAGTGGTGTCGGGGTAAGCGTTGCGGCAAACAAAGTGCCTGGCATCCGCGCCGCCATGTGTCACGATACGTTCTCTGCACGCCAAGGTGTCGAAGACGATTCGATGAACGTGCTGTGTTTGGGCGGCGCGTCATCGGCCCAGAACTGGCGAGCGATGTCATTCAAGCCTATCTGCCTGCCAAGTTCTCGGGACTCGAGCGGCACGAGCGCAGGCTCAATAAAGTGCTGCAAATAGAGAAGGACGCATTGGCGGGGAAATTTGGTCGCCCGACTGCGTAATCCGAAATTGTCGCGAGCATCTTTCGCAAACGCTTGCCATCAATGCCTTTGCGGTTTGCAAAATTCCCATTACCGCACCGGGCGGTTGCCGGTAGTATTCCCCGCGGCATTGAAACACTGCTAGCGGGAGGTCACGCTAAGCCGCAAGCAGCTGCAACCGCAAAACCTAGTCATTCATCTACATCACCATGAACGATATCCAGCAGCATGTTGGCAGCCTGAGTCTCGAATTTGTTGAGGGACTGCTGTCCGATTATTTGCAGGATCCCGACAGCGTTTCGCCCGACTGGCGAAACTACTTCGATGAGATGACACACGGCGGCGGCAACGGGATGATTGTTTCGCAGTCCGGCGCGATGCATACCAATGGCAACGGCCGCAGCTTCGGCGGCGATGGCGCCGCGGTGACCCAAATTGGCCCGTCTTTCCGGCCTTCGAGTTTGTTTGCGCCGCCGCGAGCTATTCCGCCGCAGCCCGCCGAAAAGCGGCCAACGAAAGCCGTTGTACCGGCATCTGACCAGCGTCACATTGCGGAGTTGCAAGACCGGGTCGACCAGTTGATTCGCGCTTATCGAGTTCGCGGGCATTTGGTGGCGCAAATCGATCCACTTGGCCTTCCACGGCCTGAGTTGCCGGAGCTCGATCCCAAATTCTACGGCTTCACCGAGGCCGATCTGGATCGTGAGTTTTCCACCGAAACGATCGAAGGCCCGCAAACAATGACGCTGCGGCGCATCATCGATCGGCTGCGCAACACCTATTGCCGGAGCATTGCCGTCCAGTTCATGCACATGGACGATCTGCGCGTTCGCCAGTGGCTGCAAGAACGGATGGAAGGCACTGAAAATCGTTGCAAATTAACGCGACGCGAACAGCTTCGCATTCTTACCGGACTCACGGCCGCCACGGTGTTTGAAGAATTTATCCAAAGACGCTTCCTCGGTGCAAAAAGTTTTTCGCTCGAAGGTGCGGAAACTTTGATTCCGCTCTTAGAGCTGGCCATTGAAAAGGCGGGCGAGCACAAGATTGAAGAGATCGTGCTGGGCATGGCTCACCGCGGCCGGCTGAATGTGCTGGCCAACGTGCTGGGCAAAAGTGCGCAGCAAATTTTCCGCGAGTTCGCCGATATCGATCCAGAATTGCACATCGGGCGCGGCGACGTGAAGTACCATTTGGGCCACTCGAACGATGTGAAAACATCGGCCGGCCATCGCATTCATCTCTCGCTGTGCTTTAATCCCAGCCATTTGGAGTTTGTCAACCCAGTGGCCATCGGCCGCGTGCGTGCCAAGCAGGATCGAGTGGAAGATTTCGATCGTCGCCGGGGAATGTCGCTGTTGATTCACGGCGATGCCGCCTTCGCCGGAGAAGGCGTCATCCAGGAGACGCTCAACATGAGCCAACTGGAAGCGTACAAAATTGGCGGCACGTTCCATGTGGTCGTGAACAATCAAATTGGTTTTACCACCAGCCCCAGCGAAGGCCGCAGCACGACGTACGCCACCGACGTTGCCAAGATGCTGCAAATCCCAATTTTTCACGTGAATGGCGAGGATCCGGAAGCCGTCGCCCAAGTCGTGCGCTTAGCGATGGATTTCCGCCGCGAATTCCAGCGCGACGTGGTCATCGACATGTATAGTTACCGCCGCCGCGGACACAACGAGGCCGACGAAGCGGCTTTCACACAGCCGATCATGTATCGGGCGATCGAACAGCGGAAAAACGTTCGGGAAGGCTATTTGGATCACTTGCTCAAGCTCGGCGGCATCGAGCGCGAGGCCGCTGATCACCTCGCGGCGGAAATTCGCAATCAGCTGGAAAGTGAGCTGAGCGTCGCCAAGAGCGAAGAATATGTCCACCGCAGCGATTTGGCCAGCTTCTGGTCGTTTTACATCGGTGGCCGAGAGCGCGAAGCTGCGGAAGTTGAAACCGACCTGAAGCACGAGATGCTCGTCGATTTGCTCGGCAGTCTGTCGCGGGTACCTTCCAATTTCAAACCGCATCCAAAAATTGAACGGCTGCTCGAAGCTCGGCGCGAGATGGTGCTCGGCCAAAGGCCGCTCGATTGGTCGGCCGCCGAAGCATTGGCGCTCGGCAGCCTCGCGGTGCAAAAACTTCGCGTTCGCATGAGCGGGCAAGATTCCGAGCGCGGCACGTTTAGCCATCGCCACGCTGTGCTGCACGACGTGAATACCGGACGGCGTTACATGCCGCTCGCGAATTTGACGCTCGATCAGGCTCCAGTCGAAATCTATAACAGCCCACTTTCGGAAGCCGGCGTGCTCGGGTTTGAGTACGGCTACAGCCTCGATTGCCCGGACGGCCTGGTGATGTGGGAAGCGCAGTTTGGCGATTTTGTAAACGCGGCGCAAGTGATCATCGATCAGTTCATTGTCAGCGCGGAAGATAAATGGCGGCGCTTCAGCGGCATCGTTCTGCTTTTGCCGCACGGCTTCGAAGGCATGGGGCCGGAGCATTCCAGCGCGCGGCTGGAGCGATTCCTCCAGCTGGCGGCGAAAGACAACATTCAGGTGTGCAATCTGAGCACGCCGGCGCAGTATTTTCATTGCCTGCGGCGACAGGTGTTACGCGTGTGGCGCAAGCCGCTGGTGTTGATGACGCCCAAGAGTTTGTTGCGTCACCCGAAGTGTGTCAGTTCGCTCGATGAATTGGCCCACGGCCGGTTTCAGCGCGTGATTCCCGACGTTGCATCCGAGGGTCGGACGTCCGTTGATCGCGTGCTCCTGTGCTCAGGCAAGATCTATTACGAACTGGAACAGAAGCGACAGGAACTGAAGAAACACAACGTGGCGATTGTCCGAGTGGAACAATTCTATCCGCTGCCCAAGGAACCGCTGAAAGCCGCCTTGGCGGATTATCGTCGATGGCACGCCGGTTTTCTGGGTTCAAGAAGAACCGGAAAACATGGGAGCCTGGCGGTTCCTGAAGGTGCACTTCGGCGACCGCCTGTTCGATCGCTTCCCCTTCACCGGCATCCACCGCCAAAGCGCCGCCAGCCCTGCGACGGGCAGCAACAGCAGCCACAAGCTCGAACAGGAGCAGATTTTGTTGCACGCGATGGGGCAGGTTTCATGACAGACTTTCAGCATCAACGCATCATCGAATCCAACAAATTGTCATCGCATCCAAGGCGTTGATATATTGATGGCAATGAGCACCACCGCATCTTTCACCGCCGCCGAACTCCTGCGATTGCCGCGTGGCATGGGCAAACGCTATGAATTGGTCCTGGGAGAACTCCGCGAAATGTCCCCTGCCGGATGGCGACATGGTGTAGTTGTCAACAACGTTCAAGCGCTGCTGAATCCTCACATCAAAGCGCATAACTTAGGACGTGGATTTGGCGCGGAAACCGGATTTCTGCTGCATCGAAATCCAGATACGGTGAAGGCGCCCGATTTCGGATTCATCTCGACCGAGCATTTGCCCGCGAATGATCCTATCGAAGCGTATTGGCCCGGCGCGCCGATTTAGCAGTTGAAGTGGTTTCGCGTGATGATCGGCCAAGTGAAGTGCAGGAGAAAGTACAGGCCTGGCTTGCCGCCGGTTGCAGCGATGTTTGGGTGCTGGATCCTGAGAAAGAGACGCTGACAATGCACAGGTCCAACGGAAATGTGCAAGTCAAAAAACCCGGCGAAACGTTCAGCGGCGGTCCACTGCTTCCGGGCTTCTCTTGCCCGGTTGTCGAGTTATTTCGAGACTGAATCGCCCGCCTCTTGCAGCTACCCGGGCTTCTGTTACCTTCGAGGAATTACCATCCTCGGAATTCTTAGCTCATTCAATGCCTGTCGAACTCAAAGTGCCGGCGGTTGGCGAATCGATCACCGAAGTGCAAATTGCGCAGTGGCGAAAGCATGTCGGCGAGCGGGTGGAGAAAGACGAGAACTTGGTCGAGATCGAAAGCGATAAGGCAACGGTTGAACTGCCGGCGCCGGTATCCGGAACGGTTACACAAATCTTGAAGGAGTCTGGCGAAACGGCACAGGTCGGCGAAGTGATTGGCTACATGGCGGAGGGTGCGTCGTCGCCGGCGACCGCGCCAGGCACTCCGCCCATTAGTGACGAATATAAACCCGCGCCCCTTTCTGGCACGAACGATCGTCCGCCCAAGCAGCCGACAGCCGCTCCAACGGTAATGCCGGCGGCGCAGCGAATTCTGGCGCAGGAAAAAGTCCCGTTGTCGTCCGTCACGCCGACAGGTCCCGGCGGACGCGTCCTCAAAGAGGATGCGCAACGAGCGGCTGAAAATCGCAGCGCACCGGCTCCGCAATTGCCAACATCACGAGCCGCTCCATCGTCTGGCGAAATCGTCTCGTCCGATCTCTCGCGCGGTTCGAGCAAAAGCAGTTCGGAAATTGCCACCGGCTATCCGCGCGAAGAGGAATTCGTGGTGATGAGCCCCATCCGGCGCCGCATTGCCCAGCGACTGGTCGCCGCACAACAGCAGGCCGCTCTGCTCACCACCTACAACGAAGTCGACATGGGGGAAGTCATCGCCCTGCGGATGAAATATCGCGAGCACTATGAAAAGCAATACGGTGTGAAGCTGGGCTTTATGTCGTTTTTTGTGAAAGCGGTTGTCGATGCCATCAAGGCGGTGCCGCAACTCAACGCCGAGGTGCGTGAGCCGCACATCGTGTATCACAACTATTACGACATTGGCGTCGCCGTCGGCGGCGGCAAGGGACTCGTGGTGCCAGTTCTGCGGAACGCGGAGTTCATGAGCTTCGCGGAGATCGAACAGAAAATTGCTGACTTTGCGCGCCGGGCCGCGGAAAACAAAATCAAGCTCGACGAGCTGCGAGGTGGCACATTTACCATCTCCAACGGCGGCGTATACGGCTCGATGCTCTCGATGCCGATCGTCAATCCGCCGCAAAGTGGCATTCTCGGTTTGCACGCCATACAAGACCGGCCGGTCGCGAGAAACGGCGAAGTC
Source organism: Pirellulales bacterium (assembly GCA_963773875.1). GTDB lineage: Bacteria > Planctomycetota > Planctomycetia > Pirellulales > JADZDJ01 > CAVTYH01. The sequence goes on along the minus strand of CAVZCV010000015.1, from coordinate 270,877 downwards.
GTCGTCCGGCCCGTCATGTATTTGGCACTGACTTACGACCACCGCATCGTTGATGGTCGGGAAGCGGTCATGTTCCTCAAGCGCATCAAAGAAGTGATCGAGGAACCTTCGCGGATGCTGCTAGAGATTTGAACGCCGCAGGTGCGTTCCCGCGGTAATTGTGGCGATCGGCTGGCCACACTTCTTTGCTTGACCGCGCTCCTTCAGCTGTATTCTTCAATTGCCGACCAGCGTTTGGAACAGTTTTTGATCTCAATGACTGGCCACGCCAGTTTCAGCCGCAGTGATTAAGGCAACAAGCCTGTCGCGGATGTTAGAGAAACGCTTCATATTTCGCACTTTGCCGGGGAATCTTCATGTTTCGTCAAAACCGACTCATTTCAGCTGCAGCGGCGCTAGCAATTCTCGTCGGTGGACTGTCGAGCGCCGCGAACGCTCAATCGGTGGTTGCTCCGGCGTCAAAACCGGCCGCCGCAAAATCGCTCGCCTTAAGTAAGCAGGCCTGGAGTTCGCGGGAGTATATCGATTGGCTAGAGCAGCAGTCGATGCTCAAACAGAGCACGGAGCTTGCGCCGCTCGTGTCCGGCAAGGGCGCGCAGTGGCGCCATCAATATGCAAAGCCGCAACCACGCGAGGCAATCAAGCAGGCGTCGGTCTGGCTCTTGGCCTATCCTGGCTCGGTCATCACGAATGATAACGAATCGGTAATCGCATCCTGGGGCAATCCCGAGTTGTGGGATGCCTTGGACGAAATCGGCATTACGCTGTTGCACACCGGTCCCGTCAATTTGGCCGGCGGAATTGTGGAGCGCCACACTACACCGACCGTGGACGGCTGGTTCGACCCAATTTCGCTGGAAGTGGATCCCGCACTGGGCACGGCCGACGAATATCGCCACATGGTCGACTTGGCGGCCGAGCACCACGGCGTTATCGCCGCCGATTTGGTGCCACTCCACACTGGCAAAGGCGCCGATTTCCTGCTGGCGCTGCGCGGTTACAAAAATTATCCGGGTATGTACACGCTGGTCGAGATCGAGAAGCGCGATTGGCCATTGCTGCCGCCTGTTGACGATATTTGGAAATCGGCACTGGTTTCCAACGAGGTCGCCGAGCAACTACACGCGCGCGGCTACATCCCAGGCCGAATCGATTCATGCGATGCCGATCCGCAAGTGCGAAAGTCGAGTGGCTGGAGCGCGACGGCGGAAATCGAAGGCGTCGATGGCAAAATTGCGCCGCTGGGTTTATCTGCATTACTTCAAACCGGGGCAACCTGTGCTCGATTGGCTTGACCCCTCCTGCGCCGCGCAACAAGTCGTGGCCGGCAATGTGGTGCGAACACTGGATCGCCTGGCGCAAAAATCGTGCGATTGGACGCCGTGCCGTTTTTAGGAATCGAGCCACAGCCCAATAAGCCAACCGCGCTGCACTATCAGCATCCACTCTCGATTTTGGATACCAACTATCTGGCGTTTCTCACGCGCAAGCTCGGCGGCTGGACGTTTGAGGAGTTGAATGTTCCGCTGCCAGTGGTGCAGCAATTCCTGGCGGAAGGTCCGGATTTATCTTACGACTTCTTCACACGCACCGAATTGATGCACGCGCTGCTTACCGGCGATGCGGAATTATTGCGGCAGGCTTACAAGTCGCTGCTGGACAGCAAACTACAACCGCTACGGCTCGTTCACGATCTGCAGAATCACGACGAAATTACCTATCAACTTGTCGGCCTGAATGCCCGCGGAGATGACAAAGTCCAATACCACGGCCAGCAAATTGCAGGGCGCGAACTGCGTGAGCAGATTCTGGAAGAAATGCGCGACAAAGCCGCTGGTTCAGCCGCACCGTACAACTTGCTTTATCGTCCCGAGAAGGACGGCGTCGCCACGACGTACGCCGGATTCGTGGCGGCAGCCCTCGGCGTCCGCGACTTGGAGAAGATCAGTCCGCGGCAGCGAGACGAAATCCGACGCGGACACTTGCTGCTCGCGTTCGCCAACGCCATGCAGCCGGGCGTCTTCAGCTTATCTGCCTGGGACCTGGTCGGCGCCCTGCCGCTGCCACGATCTGAGGTCGAAGAGCGAACGGCGGATGGCGATTGCCGCTGGATCAACCGCGGAGCCGTCGACCTTCTGGGCACGAATCGCGACACAAAAAAATCGCCGTTTGGTCTGCCCCGTGCTCGGGCGTTATACGGTCCACTGCCCGAGCAACTGAAGGACGAGAATTCGTTCGCTATGCAGCTTAAAAAGATGCTCGCAGCGCGGAAAAAGCAGCATCTTGCGCAGGCCGAACTCATTGCAGCGCCGGAAACAAAGCAACCAGGCACTTGCGTGTTGATCATGCGCGCTGAAAATCCCCCGATGGTTTTTGTTTCGGCTCTTAATTTTGGCCGCGAGACGGTCACAGAAGTGGTTGATTTGCAGGCGATCAAGGATCTGCCCGGCGGCGAGCTGACTGGCCGATCGGTCCGCGACTGTGTCGACGACAGTTCCGCCGGCACGGTCGATTCCACCGGCCGAATGAGCATCGAACTCGCCGGCTGGTCCGGCCGACTTTTGCGCGTTGAGGATGGCACCGCGGAAAAAGCCGGCGGAAAACAATAGCGATTCGATTGAACCTCTCAGGCTCGGCGTTGTTTGATTGCATCAGCAAATAGCGCCGCATAAATAAACAGCGACAAACCCGGCGAACCACAGCGTAAGTGCATGGTAACCAGCGCGAAGCCACCAAGTTGTCAAAAACGGCTGGGCAGCAAAGACCGGCTGCAGTGAAAGTCGCACGCCCCAAAACACGGCGCCGTACAAACACACTGCGCGGGCCAGTGAATTGCCGGTCGCCAGTTCCGCCGACTTCGTGATGCAGATCAGCCCCAGCGCCGTAATCGACAGCACGATGTAGCCACCGTAACACCAAACCAATTGCCGATAGAGCGGCGGAAGATCCGCCAGAACAGTTCGCCATTGCAACCGAACCGGAACTAGCGCTGAGGCAATCAATACACTCAGCTGGGCGAAGCCGGCGATAAAAATTGCGTGCGCCAGGATTGGTTGGGTCAACATTGTGCCACCTCCAATTGATCCTTGAGCTGGATAGTTACACACTGCAAATTGCTTTCATGAATGGCACGCCAACGCGATATACAAACGCTGGGTGAAACAGAATCGGCACAAAACCAAAGACCGCAAAAAGCGTTACGACCCGGCCTGGTACGGCCTGGCCAAGTGATCGCCTCCTGCCGAATGCGGAATTCTGCAATGAAAGAGCCAATGCTTGCAGGATGAAATACAAAGTTGGCAGGCCAAAGCCGGCGCCGGCGGGCACGGAAATTCCCGCTTCGTGGATGAGGCCGCTGAAAAGGAACACCGACCACATGGCAGTCTGCGCCGCCGAAACGACGGGCCACTGGCTGAAACAGCGCCACATGGGCTGTGTCGCGGAACGCGCGGTTCCAACGTCGGCCCCAGAACTCGCCAAGACTTTGAGAGAGCAGCGGACGTTCCATGATCGGCGGTGCGTCGATTCCCGCTCCTCGGTAGCGCAGCTGACCAAATGAAATGCGCCGAAGTGCAGGATCAACACCATCCCGATCATGCCGCACCAGCCGCCGAGGTAGTGATGCCCTGTGCGGACCAGTTCTACGCCGCACGGGAATAGGGCAACACCAAAACCTGTTTTAAAACTTGCGGCCAGCCATTCAACCGGCTGGGGATAAATTGACGGCGCCTGCGGTCGGTTGCTCAAAAACCGTTCCACTGCCATCCCCGGCCAAAAGAACCACCATGCGATCCGACGCGGAGATCCGGCTAGCGGCCGGCGGCTCATGCACCAAGTCAGCCACTTGAAGCTAAAGAAAATCGCCGCAGTGATAAACCACATCAGCGCCCAGCGCGGAACTGCTTTGTGCAGCAAGATGGCGACCGCTACCGGCAGAATCAGCAGCGGCAGCCAACCAATGAAAACAGACTTTGACTTTCCCATCGAGGAATCGGGTAATCGACGATTTTCTGATTTTCGAACAACAGTACTCATTGCAGGCGCACGCGCAAGAATTTCAGGGTCGAGCCATCAACCGCACTGGCAACCGCCAACAGGCGAACCGCACTGGGCAAGCGCTCTTAACCGCCGACACGGTTTTGCTACAATTCTCGGTTGCGCGGTTCGGCTTGGCGTAGTCGTTAGGCAACCGCACAACAATCGCCGCTTTCTCTGCGAGGATTTTTGAGATGCCGACCAAGGAACAATTGCTCTCCCGCACCATTCAGCACATCGATATCACCCGGCACAACGTCGTGCCGCTGGTGGAGTCGATGCAGCACATGGCCTACTCGGCTCGCGACCTGGCCCGGGCTGCGGATATCTATGACCGCATGCTGCGCGATAAAGAGTGCGGAGTTATTCTGTGCCTGGCTGGTTCGCTGGTGAGTGCCGGCCTCAAAGGTATCTTCGTCGAGATGATTCGCAGCCGGATGATCGATTGCATCGTCAGCACCGGCGCGAACATTGTCGATCAGGACTTTTTTGAAGGCCTGGGCTTCCAGCACTACATTGCGGAAGAACGATTCAAGGCGGGCCTCGAAGACGACATGCTGCGCGAGGCGCACATCGATCGGATTTACGACACGCTGATCGACGAAGACGAACTGCGAATTTGCGACGACACCACGCGCATCATTGCCGATGAACTTCCGCCGCGGCCGCACAGCTCACGCGAATTCATTCAAGCGATGGGTGCGTGGCTCATTGAGCAAGGCAAAGGCGAAGGTTCCATGGTCCGTACGGCCTACGAGCACGACGTGCCGATCTTCTGCCCGGCGTTCTCCGATTGCTCCGCGGGCTTCGGCCTCGTGGCCCATCAGCACGCTCGCGGCGATCAGCCCAAAGTGTCCATCGACAGTGTGAAGGATTTTTACGAACTGACGCAGCTGAAGATCAAAAACCCATCGACGGGTATTTTCATGCTCGGCGGCGGCGTGCCGAAGAACTTCACGCAAGACATCGTCGTGGCGGCGGATATCCTGGGTGAGGAACCGCCGATGCACAAATACGCCGTGCAAATTACGGTTGCCGACGTGCGCGACGGCGCCCTTTCCAGCAGCACGCTCAAGGAAGCCTCGAGCTGGGGCAAAGTCGACACCGCCTACGAGCAAATGGTTTACAGCGAAGCCACTCTGGCCTTACCCCTCATAGCTGGGTACGCCTACCACAAGGGCGCCTGGACGAGCCGCGAAGCAAAACGCTTCAGCCGGATGCTGGAACCGGCGGGCGTGGCAGCAGGATAATTTCCCAGGCTTGCGGGTGGTTTCCGATCGCTTGACGATCACCTTCTCAGCGTCGCCGCCTCAGCTAGCGATCGTAGTTTTTGCTGCGCTGTCCTAACAAAGATTTAACGTCCACCCCCGCATTTAAGGGAATTGGCATCGCCGCGCCGGTCGATACTTGGTAGAAGCGCTTGGTCGCCGACGGGGCTGGTCACGCTTAACACAACTTACATTCGACAACTATGAACATTCGTTGTTTTGCCGTCGATGATCGCGATTGCCTGGTTCGTATTGGCAAACGCCGTGCGCTAAAGTTGCTCGCAGGGCAAATCGATTCCGAATCAATTTGCACCCACAGCGCGTTACGGCTGGTGACAGTCGTATCGGACAATCATCTGCAGCCGCTGTTGATCTTTTTGATGCGCGTGCGGCTGGCCGATGGTCAGCCGGCGATAGAAGCGTTGCGAGTGATCCGCAAAGCTCTGGCGGCCACTAGTTGTAATTCGGTTGTGCTGCGGCAATCGATTGCTCGCCCGTTCACGACGAATGTGGCGGCGCTCACCGAGGTCTTATTCCAACTCTCGGGCTGGCCAACGAAAGACGAATTGCGATGCTCATTGGCCGTAGCCCTCGATGTTCCGGCCAGCCATTTGCCGGAGTTCCGCCTCGGGAGCCCCTTGCTCGAACTCATCCGGCCAACAGCCGGCAGCCATCGCCCGCCGACGCTCGGCAGTTAGCCGCCTCTTTCGGCTATATGGCCACTGGCGCCGCAATGCCGCCGCGCCCAATGTGCCAGCCGCACTAGCGCGTCGCCCTCCATTTGATGCACGCGCTGGTGGTCGCGGAGCGGGACGCCCGACGCCAGCACAATTTCAACCAGTTGATCGTAGTTCAAACGGGCCAATTGCGAATCTTGCAAGGCGGCAATTCGTTCTCGGGTCCACGGACTGTTTTCGACAATCGTTGCCACGGGCACACTCCTTTCCGCCTATTAGGGACTCGCGGAATACCGGATCGAGCAGCCTCCAATCGCAAAGTGCGTGCCGGGAACCGCATGTGACGCTCGATCCTGAAATCTCCGCGGAATTTGTCATCTGCTCGTCGGAGCTCCGCCAGCGATGCACTCGGATTCGGCAGACCGCTGCGCAATCCCGTAGCAATCCCGGCCCGTGGCAGCCCGGCAAAAACTTGATTCTCCCGACGGATTCTCCCACCCCGGGCGACGCTGAGATTTGTTTGCAATCGATCGCGACCGTTACTACCCTATTTGGGTGAGAGCCGGATCTCGCATTTTTCGCATCGCAAACGGGGCAATTGACATGGCGAAGAAAAAAGTGCGTTGGGGATTTCAATGGGGCAAAGTCGGTACCGGTTTGGTAATGCTATTGGTGGGCGGTGGAATTTCACTGGGCCTGTGGCAGACCGGCATCATCAGTTTTTGGGCCATCGGAGCGGCGGTGGTCGGGCTCTTTACCACATTGTCGGGACTAATCGGTGAAGAGGGAGTTTGGTGAGACACTCTCAACGCGGCGATTTTTGGATTTGCGTTGCGATCAATTCTTTAGGGCAGGATTTCTGAATCGCCAAACTCATCATGCCGCAAGTCGTTCGATGTCCGGGCTGCGCGAAAAAGTTTAACGCTGCCGATCCATTGGCGGGCAAGAAGGTGCGCTGCCCGGCCTGCAAAGGCGTGCTTGCGATTCCGCCGTTGGCCACTTCGAGCGAAACGGCGCAGGCGCAGCCCCGCCACCCAGCAAGAGCTTGCCGCCAACCGCCAGCAAGCCACCACTGCCAAGACCCAAATCGGCTGCGGCCGTTTCTCCGACAGCGGCAATGGGGGCGCCGGCAGTCAATCCGCCCTCGCAGGTAAAATCATCGCCTGCACCGCCGACGAAGGTTGCAAAGAAGCCTGATCCATTTTTCGACGATGACGGCGAAGAGCTGCGGCTCGCGCCGAACCGCCGCCGATTACGCCGCCGCCTGCGGCACAACCAGCCGCGCTGTCCGCGGTCGCGAAATCGCCTATGCACACTGCCCGTCATGCAGGCGCGGCGCTTCCATCGGCAGCGGCGCGACGAGTGATCACCGGCGCCAGGCCCATTGCAGCCACCAGCGCCCTGCGCGCCGACCGCGGCTGTTATACATGGCCTTCGTCGTGGCGTTCCTGCCGCTGTTGTTTTTGGCGCAGGAAGAGAAAGGCGATTTAGATTCACGCATCGAGCACACACTGGCCGCTCATCCGGAAGCCGTTAAGAAAATGGAAGACAAGTTCGGCGAGGTGAAGCCCGGCAGCTCGGACGAGAGCGCCGAAGTAACCGTCGATTCCATCTTCGATGCCTTGCCGGACGGCAAGCTCGACGACGCTCTTCTGTCGCGACGCACCTGGATGCACTGGGTTTACGCCCTGATTGCCGCCGGCCTGTTTTTCGCCGCCATCCGCCTGCTGTTTGAGCCAGGACGCTCGACCGCCGTGCAATTACTTTTGGTAGGCATCACCACATCCACGTTTGGAATTCTGCTCTTGCTCATGTTTCAGTGGCTGGCCGACGTCTCTCAAGGCTTCTGGCTCCGCGGCGGGAATATCGTGATTCTGCTCGTGTTTTACGTCATCAAATTTATCGGCTGGTCATATCACGCGGCGCTCGATCCCGAGAACGGATTCTTGCTCAGCATGATCGGCTTCACCTTCGGCGTCGCCCTGTGCGAAGAAATTTGCAAAGCGATTCCCATCCTTTGCGCCACGAATATGGAAAAGAAACTCGATTGGCGCGGGGCCTGCGCCTGGGGACTCGCCAGCGGCGTCGGGTTTGGCGTCGCCGAAGGCATCATGTACAGCTCCCAGTTCTATAACGGCATTTTCGGGCTCGATATTTACGTGGTGCGTTTCATCTCCTGCGTCGCGCTGCACGCGTCCTGGAGCGGAGCTACGGCGCTCATGATTTGGCGACACCAAGACAGCCTGAATCGCGATACGTGGTACGAATGGCTCGCGCAAATCATGCTGCTTATTTCTGTGCCGATGACACTGCACGGGCTGTACGACACGCTGCTCAAACGCGAAATGAAACTGTATGCCCTGATTGTCGCCCTGGCGAGCTTCGCCTGGTTGGCGATCATGATCGAGCGTGCTCGTAGCGAAGACGATGAAGACGAGCCCGTGCCGGTTCGCGCCTTGGCTTGACGCCGCCAAACACGACGCATGGGGCAGGCACTTCGGGCAGACTGATGCCAAAATTCCCGCAGCTCAGTCGACGGCTGACCAGGTCATGAAATACTTGACAACGCTTTCTTTATTTGCGGTAAGCGCACGCAACTATTTCGCAAACCGTCGGCGGCGAATAACAGGCCCAGGGCGCCAAAAGTAGAAAGCGCCAGCGTGCCGGGCTCGGGCACGCCCGTCGTTATACCGGAGATGCTGACCGACGCATCGGCAGTAAACGGTTGCAGAACGCTTTGTCCTGAAACACTAAAGCCTGCGCCGCCATTCACGTTCAACAGATTGACCGAAACCGTCAGGCTGTTTCCCACAATGTAGGGCTGCAGCGAACCACCGGTCACGTTGGTAACGGCAGTCGTGAACAATCCGCCGGTTCCCGGAGCACCTACGACGCCTGTCAGACTGCTGGTCGTCAAAGTTCCAGAAAGTAGCAGCGAGTTGGACGGATCAAACAAGTTAAATGTGCCACCGGAATAGTTCTGGATCACCAAGGAGCCAAGGACCTGGGCCGCGCCGGTCGCGGTCAAATTGCTCATCGTGAAAGAGGCACTCGAAGTATTAAGATCTGGAAACAGTGGATCAAGAAAACCAGTGTATTCGATGTCGGTGTTCTGATCGCCGGTCGTGCCGGCCACGCCATCAGAGGCAGTTCCCAGAATGCCACCAGCCGTCATGCTCACATCGGGTCCTACTCCGCCGAGATTGAGCTTGATGATCGTGGCTGCTCGCGAAAGCGAAGTGTTCGCGAAAACGAGTGCGCAAAGTGCCGCCCCAACTAGTGCCGTCCGAAGTGTAAACGTCATTCGTAGCCCCTTCCCAGATGCAACTCAGTGATGTGCTTCTTCAATGTCACGCATCGACTGCGTAGTTTGCGTCGACTGCGTAAGCCGTACCAGCTACATTAACCCCGCCACTAGCAGGGTGCAAGCAAAACCGGCAGGCTGTAGAAAAAAGCCCGTCCGTAAGAGAATTCTCGCTGTTTTGCCTAAAAAAGCCGGCCGCGTGCGGGGGCGGAAATCGCAAAATCCCGTGTGATTTCATGGCGAAAACGAGAAGTTCGCCGTGATGGTAATTACAGGTTCCAGTTCTCTAAGGCGAATCTGGATCAATTCCTGAAACAGTCTCTCCCGTTCTTAGTCGGTCCTTTACGTCGGCCACAGTTTTACGTGCAACTTCCGAAACGAATAACATTGCCTCATTGATAATTCGCTGCACATCGACGCCTTCCCGTCCAAGTGAGCGAATATGGCGCTCAGCTTCGGCCAGATTAAGGCCAATCACGACGCTATGGGGCTGGTGCCGAACCTCAAGACAATGGTGGCACAAGTCACGCATTTCATTGTCCGACATTAACGACATAGTTCACCCCAACCCTTTGAACGCAATCCTACGCCCAGCCTCTCCGCTAAAGTGGTGCTGATCGTTCTTCGAGGATTTTGAATTGCTGACGCAATTCGTGGATTTGCGTCTGCATGTCGGTGGCAGCGGCGCCGACAAAGAAAAAGCACATTGGAAGAAAACACAGAAAAACGATTGCCCAGCCTCCGACGTTTGTGCGATTCACCACAGATAAAATCAGATTCATTGAAATCGTGAGCAAGGAGAGAATGGCACACATGCCGGCCGCCACCCATTGAGCACCCTTTCGCTTCGCTACTCTGCGCAACATAAAGACTCCTTAGTCTAAGAACGCTTCACTCAGGCCGTCTCAGTTCCTGAATGACCCGGGATCTAGTTGCCGTCATTCTAGCCAATCCATCTGGACACACTAAATCTAATAAACTTAAGCTGCCAGCTCGCCCGTTCGGGTCACTTTCCGGCAACAGGGTCGATCGTAAATGCAGAAGCGTTGGATCCACTTGCGGCACCCCAATGAGTTTTCCTCGCCCCAAATTTGGACTTCGAACACTTTTCATAGCAATCACTGCGATTTGTGCTTTGCTGTATTGGGTGGAGACGCAAAAAAGATTCGTCCACGACAGGGAAGTGTTTAAGTCGACGGTGCTACGTGCCTCGATTTGTCTCGACCGAGATTGGGCGGTTAAAAAACACAGGGACGATATCCCATCGCTTTCCTACGTTCGCACGCTCTTCGATGACCAGGCATATTACCTGATCTACTTGCCGCCATGCAGCCGTGAGATTGTGGAGAGGGCAACGGAATTGTTTCCAGAGGCCCGCATATTTGCTGGTGGCAAAGTGATAATGCCGCAATCACAGTTTGGAAGTAGATATCTCTTTCTGGCTGTCCCCTTAGGTCGCATGCTGCTCTTCCGGGTGCAATTGCAAAGAAACTTCATCAAGGCCAGAGCCAGATTTGTGGAGTTAAAGCTAAAAAACGGAATTGCGTTTGATAGAAAATGGGCAGTAGACCGAGGAAGAAATGAGGCTGCCAACATTTCAGTTGTCCGACGGCTGTTGGGCGATCGGGCATATTATCTGATTCTTCTGCCGGAAAAGGGTAACCGCGAACTCGAAGAGTTGGCGAAGCGCCTAATTGCAGAGGCGCAAATATTTGCCGAATAAATGGCAGTCGATCAGTCGGAATAAGCAAAATGCCAAAAAAGAATTCGGCGCGCCGACGCTTTACACGAATGCTGGCGCTTATGCCAAAGTCACCCAGCTGCGAATTTCAAACAGCCCACAGGTGTTTGTTGAATACCACCTGATCTTCGATGAACCCCACGGTTGGTTTGCCGGTAAGGATACTCTTGTGCATAACCTAGATACAAAACTCGTAAGCGACGTGCGTTCATTCCGACTTGACCTGAAGAATTTCCAAAAGGAACAGCAAGCCATCCAGGAAGCGGAGAAAAGTGACGAGGATCGCCTTGTCCAACTCCGCTTCCGCCAACGCACCAGCGTCTGCTCGCTGATCTCCAGCACCTGACAGACCTGGCCGATCGTCCGCTCGGCCGACAACATCGCATCGGCTTCACGCAACTTCTGAATAATCTCTCCGGCCTGTGCTTCTTGCCTTTCATCGAGAGTCTCCTTGCCCCTGCAGGGCCGATAGACTCTCATAACACATGGACTAGTTTTCGGGGAGCAGGTCACTCGGGTGGGCATATTTTATTGGTTGGCCAAGATGGCAACTGCACTTAGCAGAGGAGCGATTGGTTGAGTCATTTGAGAGGCTTAAAGCGCCCCTTGCGAAAGAAGAAGCCACGGTTGCGCCTGCCCTTTGTCCGCCCATGATTGCGAGTCTGTGTTGCCATGCGGGTATCCAGTATCAAGATGCTTCGGACCGACTGCCGGAATTCTTTGCCGAACCACGCGCAGCCGATCCATTGTGAAATTATGCCGGGTTTTATGCCGGCCACTTTTCTTGATACAATTCTACCCTGTATTTGCCGTCAGAAATGACGCAAGTCCCCGTAGCTCAACTGGATAGAGCGTCGGCCTCCGAAGCCGAAGGTTACAGGTTCGAATCCTGTCGGGGATATTCATGGGATTTAGTTGCCTTTCCTTGGTGAGAAATTCGTTTACTACTCCGCCGAGATGTGCTCGCCCTTTTCAATCACCGAGCGCTTCAGCAGCAGGACGAGAACGACCAGTGCGGCGGACACGACGACGCCGATCCAAAAGAAGTCGAAGTACGACAGTGACAAGGCTTGTTGTTGGCGAAGTTGATCGAGCGAGTTCGCGCACATCAACCGCGATCGCGAAGGATCGCCGGTACCCTGCTGGAACGTCTGCTGAGCCGACTGCAAAAACGACTGGACATGATGATTCAGTGGAGTGAGCCCGTCGCCGATGCGCGACAGATGCAGCTGCAGCCGCCGCTCGCGGATCGTCGAAGCCATCGAGGTGCCCACGCTACCTCCCTCGGTGCGCAGCAGGCTGAGCAATCCAACTGCCGCCGCCCGCAGGTGCGGCCGGACGTATTTGTAGGCCGCTAGGCTTGTCGGCGCAAACATCAGTCCCATGCCGAGCGTCAGCAGCATTCTGGGCCCAACCAGCTCAACTTATTCCATAATTGACGTAAGTCGTTGTTTGAGTTGGACGCGTACGGCATTGAAAGCGAGTTTTGCTCGGACCCAGCGCTCAACGCGCGATAGTGTTCTGACCCAGGCCGGCAGAGGAGCCAAGCCGCCGGCAAAGCTGGTGAGGTTGCCAAAAAAGCGTTCGATCTGGCGACGGGCATTCATGAGACCTGTGCCGAATCCGTTGTCGATGTAAGCATCTCTCTCGAGACTTCACAGGCACGCAGGCGTGCAGCACTCTTGGGTCGATGACCAAATCCTGTCGACGGCCAACTGCGGGGAGCGATGAGTTGATGACGATGTTGGTGGGCCAAATTATACAACCGATGGACGTCGTATAGACCGTCGCCCAGAAGATAGCCAGCGCCCTGCAAAGCGGGAATCAGTTGTTCTGCCACGCGGACTTCACTGACATTGCTGGGGAGGACGCGCCAGGCATAAAGCCGGTGGTTTTGGTCGGTACTCACGTACAGTCGATAGCCCTTGGCGGCCCGCCCGAAGCGGGCTTCGGGCAGCGGCATGGCATCGATATACTTGCACACGCAGGCTTGCCGCGGACGTGTCAGCCAACGCTCGACGTGTTCCAGTAAAGTCGCCAACGCGGCGCTGCGTAGCCGGCGGCTCATGGTCGAAGCGGAGGGACGACGACGGCCCTTCAGTTCCGGCGGTGCGTGCCCGTTCCACTGCAACCAGCACAGCGGACGATCATTCAGCACGACCCACAAATACCAAATGCCGATTTCACGCTCGCTGAACTGCTGACGCTTGCCACGTTTGCTATCACACAACCTCGCAACGATCCGATACAATCGCTTCCACAGTTTGCCGTCCATCGCCAACCTCCTTGATGGGGATCAATGAGGTAATCCTGATGGCAAACTGCTTTTTCTCAAAGACTTGTTGCATTCAGGAAATATGTTGGATGCCCCGGGCCGACCTCTAAGTTCAGCCGCACCATCCGGTAATTCACGGCCGCCAGGACCGCCAATCCACAGGCAATGAGCAGCCGCGCGTCGGTCCCGCGCCATCAATAAGCCGACGAGCACCATGGCACTCAGAGACGACGCCCCCGACGGAGACATGATCAATCCAGGGTGCAGGGCGTCATAACCCATGAGCGATTGGACCAGACTGCAGTGCGATGCTGGCGCCGAAGATTACGGCGAATGCGAAAAACTTCATGACACAGCAGACCGCGAAGATTCGCTCGCCGAGAACGCGAAAGTTGATGATCGGACTAGCCGTCCGCATTTCGCGATCAACAAGCCCATGCCCGACTAAGAAGAGTGTGATGAGCATCAGGACCCGCCCGGAGGGATCGCCCACCCCCAGTATCAAACCAGTCAATTCGCCTTCACAGCATACACTCTTACACTGGCTGCGTAATCGTTGATATTGTATTGCCGCAGCAGTTCGCTCAAACGACCATGCAGTGTCGGCGAGCAGCAGTCGGAAACTACAGGCAGTCCCTCACTCATCGCAGGCGAGCAACAGCCTGACTGTCCTTCCACTTTGGCGTAGGCGTTCAAATCAGATCCGGTATCTACGATTTCAACGGGCGAAAAACCTGCAGCCAAAAGACCAGTGTCGTATTCATCAAATGAAATTGCGCCAGCGAGACAGCCAACATACGCCATCAAATCACTGCCAATTTCTGGTGGCAGAGGTTTCTTGAGGGCGATATCGCTTACCGCAAGCCGCCCGCCTGCTTCAACACGCGGGCAATTTCACGAAACACCGCTGTCTTGTCGCATGCCAAATTAATAACGCAATTACTGATCACGCAATCTACAGACGAATCTGACAGCGGCAACTTGTCGATAGTTGACTGATGGAATTCAACGTTTTGAACGTTTGCCTTCTCGGCGTTGCTGCGAGCCAGCGATAACATCTCAGGCGTCATATCAATGCCGATCGCTTTACCGCTCGCCCCAACTTTGGCAGCCGCGAGTAGCACATCCAAGCCACCGCCGCAGCCCAGATCAACGACCGATTCACCAGACCGCAAACCGGCAAATGCCGTGGGATTGCCGCATGACAGTCCCATGTTGGCTTCCGCGGGAATTGAAGCCAATTGTTCGGGCGTATAGCCGAACGCTTCAGCGACGGCCTTCACTCCATCGTGATTGGTAGAAAGTCCACTCACCGCGACGCTCGCGTATTTTTCACGAACCTTTGTTTCAATTGTCATTGTTTCCCTTTCATTTGCTGGCAGCTATCACACTAGGGCAGCTAACGTCGGATCGCGTGGGTCGATCGTCAGTCGGCTGCGGAAAATAACGACGCTGAAAATACAACGCGACATTCACCAAGCCGATCAATACTGGCACTTCTACAAGCGGTCCGACAACCGCCGCAAAGGCGGCTCCATGATTGATGCCAAATACGGAAACTGCCACAGCGATAGCCAACTCAAAGTTGTTGCTGGCGGCAGTGAACGCAATTGTGGCGGTTTTTGAATAGTCGGCACCTAGCTTTTGTGCCATCCAGAAACTAACCAGGAACATCACCACAAAATAGATCAGCAAAGGCACCGCAATCAGCAGTACGTCAAGCGGCTGGCTAATGATCTTTTCCCCTTGGATGCTGAACATCACCACGATGGTGAATAACAACGCTACAAGCGTGAGGGGGCTAATTTTTGGAATGAACGAGCGTTCGTACCACTGGCGACCTTTGCTTTTGAGCAGCACGAGTCGCGTTAGCAAACCGGCGATGAACGGGATGCCCAAATAGATGAACACACTCCGCGCAATCTCGCCAATGGTGATATGCACTTCCGCACCCGGCAGGTGCAAGAGCGGCGGCAGCACCGTGATGAACAGCCATGCATACAGACTGAAAAACAGCACTTGAAAAATGCTGTTAAATGCAACAAGCCCCGCAGCATAGTCGGTATCGCCCTTCGCCAGTTCGTTCCAAACAATCACCATCGCGATGCAGCGAGCCAAGCCGATCAAAATCAAGCCGATCATGTATTCTGGGTGACCGTGTAAAAACAGCACCGCCAGTCCAAACATCAACAGCGGACCAATAATCCAGTTTTGCACCAGCGACAGTCCCAGCACTTTCCAGTTGCAAAATACGTCGCCCAAATCTTCATACCGCACTTTCGCCAGCGGCGGATACATCATCAAAATCAAGCCGATGGCGATCGGAATACTCGTCGTACCGACCGACACGCTGTTGATGGTACCCTTGATGTTGGGAATCCAACGTCCCAACGCCAGACCGGCAGCCATTGCCAAGAAAATCCAGAGCGTCAAGAAACGGTCCAGAAACGAGAGTTTCCGCATGACTCCACTGTTCATATTGTTTTCTCCAAACTGGCCAGCCATTTCTGGATTCGCTCGTCAATTTGGTCCCGCACTTCGCGGAACTTGTTTAATTGTTCTTCGTCCGTTCCTTGAGCTGCAGGCGGATCGTCAAAGGGCCAGAATTCGCGGTTTAGCATCCCGGGGAAAATTCGCGGACAATTTCCTTCCGCGTTCTCGCAGACAACTATCAAATGATGAACGGCTAACTTGCCGAGATATTCCGACACGTCTTTTGACCGTAGCTTGCTCGTATCAATTCCCTTTTCCTGCAAAACCTTGATCGTCAGCGGATGAATGCCCTTGGGATTTATGCCAGCACTGTAGGCGTCGAAACGGTCGCCAGCTAGTTCACGCAACAGGGCTTCACCCATTTGGCTGCGGCAGGAATTGCCCGTGCAGAGAAACAAGACATTTTCGATTCTCATATTCGTTTACCCGTATGTATTGGAGAAATAAAAAAACTAGCAGCACTTGCCCGTTCGTTCGACTCGCTTGTTGTCCCTATTCATGACTGGTATTTCGCTACAGCACGTTGCCAAGCAATCCAGAAGTTTTGCATGGAATGCGTCCTGAGCCGGCGCGAGCCGATAGTAAGCCCATAGCCCATCCTTGCGAACGCTAACAAGTCCGGCTTTGCGTAGATACGCCAAGTGCCTTGATGCCTTGGGCTGGGGAACACGGAGCGTATCCACGAGTTCACACACACACCGTTCTCCGCCGCGTAGCAAATTAAGGATGCGTAGACGAGTCGGATCGGCAACGGCTCGGAACGCTAAGTCAACCATGTTGGCAGGCTTCGTTTTCATATTCGCTAAAGCAAATATATTGGCATGCTCTAAAGAAATCCAGGCCCCAAATTTTCATTCGGGTTGAAGTCGCAGCAATCGCCCAAAAAACTCGTGATTTGTCACTGAGCGACTTGCTCGTTATCACAGCCTGCCAGCAATGGGGACAACTGCAAGAATCGATTGCCGATCCAGCAGTGCCTAAAGTTCCGCGACTGGTTCACTAATTTGAACTGCGAGAGATCGTCTTCTTTGGTCCGAGATTGGTTTTTGCGGCCCGTCGTGGTATAATGCAACAGACGAAATGGCCCGCGAAGAGCTATTTCGAACCATAAGGCTGATGACGGCCCGCACGAACAGGTTGCTGATCGTGTGGGCTTATTTCGTTTAATGGCGCTTCTGTACAAATGGAGCCCCGCATAGTGAACGTTTTCACGCTCCTTTTGGCGACTTAGCCACTGCATTCAATTTGAAATACTCTGGGCGTCCCGCCATGAGTCGAACGTTTTGGAATGTATTGATTGACCTGGTTGCCGCTGGTTTGTTTCTGGCGATGATCGCAACCGGCTATATCCTTCGGTTCCCGTTACCTCCGGGGACAAATAAGACCGCAACGTTATGGGAGCTTACTCGCCATGAATGGGGAGCGGTTCATGCTTGGATCAGCCTTGCTCTAATAGGTGTAATCTTTGTCCACCTGACTTTGCATTGGCAGTGGATCGTCAGCGTGATTGGTAAGCGGCTCCGCTTAACTTCAAAGTCCCGCCCAGGGCTATTAAGAAGTGGTCTGATCGTATTTTCGTTCGTCGGATTAGCTCTGGTGTTGTTTGCGTGGGAAGCACAGCAGAGTGTCAAAGCGATTAGTGAAGTCGTTCCAGGCGTATGCCCACCGGGAGATCCTTCGGAGTCCAGCGCTGCCCGCCGACCAATTCAACCCGAGAACGAAGAATTGCTAATCTCTTTATCGACGGATGTTCAAGCGATCCTCACGAACAGGTGTTTGTCTTGCCACGGTCCGAACCGGCAGCTTGGTAATTTTCGCGTCGATCAGCAAGCCGATTTTTTCAGGGTCGATGCGCCTTTGGTGGTGCCAGGCAAGAGCGCGAAAAGCCCACTTATCGAGATCGTTTCAGGTGGTAGAAGGGATATGAAGTCATCGGCACGACACAAGCTGCCCGAGCCGGAATTGACTCAGCTTAAAGCTTGGATTGATGCGGGCGCAGCTTGGGCTCCCAAGCCCGAATCGGAGGAATAATCGACTGAGTTTGGGTCAGCTGAAAATGTTATGCGTCGTCGATTCCGCAGAGAACAACATATCCAAGGTTGGCAATATTCGAAACTAATTAATTGTTTCGTTAGGCACGTGTCTGTCAATTGTCCAGAATCAACAACTCCAGCGCCGAGCATTCTTCTTGGCTGCAATTCTCAATTGGTCGAGGATCCATTTATGTTTCGCAAAACAATTCTTTCAAGCCTTCTGTTTCTGGCGGGGGTTTTATGTGTGGCCGCACTGGCTGACGATCAATCGTCGTCGCAGAAATCGGGCAAATCGGATGCCACAACTCGGCCGGATCAATCGACGCCCAATACCGGCATGATGGGAAAGGGATTGATGGGCAAAGGAATGATGGGAAAGGGTATGGGCGGCGGGATGATGGGCAAAGGAATGATGGGGGGTCCGATGATGGGGCGTGGAATGAAGATGATGGAATTACATAAGAAAATGCTGGCAGAGATGAAAGCCATGGAAGCCGAAACCGACAAAATGGTAGCGGAAATGAATCAGGCGAGTGGACCGAAGAAAATCGACGCCATGGCGGCGCTGCTCACGCGGCTGGTGGACCAACGGAAGACAATGAACGACAAAATGGGCACTATGCATGCCGAAATGATGCAAATGATGATGGAAAGCATGGGTTCTGGCACCGCGACTGAGTCTGGGGGAAGCGACCAGAATGGCACGGCACACGATCCTTTGTCAGCCGGCGATAGTTCAGAGCACGCACAGCATCAACACTAGAGCGGTCGAAGTACGTTCATTCCCGCGGCGAACTAAAGATCTTTGTTGTTATCGCACACAGTTTGGCCCGAGTTAATGTGCAATTATTTTAGCATCGTGCTGCACTCTTCTCCCGTTCTCGCGATTCGCGGACTAACCAGGGTGCGCCCATGTAGTGCATCGTCTGGGCGATTGCGCGTCCCTGATAGTGCGTCAGAGCCGGTGGGATTTGTTGCCCGGGTGTAGCTGCCGGGACTCGATTCCTATCAGGATCGGTGGCGGGAACTGTCGCTGCGGGAGTTGTCGTTTGGCCAAGCGACTCCGCGATATAGGGAGTAGGGCAAAACAGCAGTACAGAGGCGACGACCTTCTGACCCGTTTTCTTTGCCCAAGACTGGTGATCGGAACATCAGCGCGCTGTTCCGGCGTTAGCTTCTCTTGCTTCTCAAGAAAATCAAGCACTTGAAAATGAATAACCTCGTCCCTTGGTTCGTGTGCCGAATCGCTGCGATTCTCCTGAATTCCAAGGCACAACCCGAGCGCCGTCGTTTTGGCCAGTATGCCAGTTCGCGGTCATTGAAAACAGCGCACTCGACTGAGTCAATCGGCGCATAGTTTTTACTCAGCAGGCAAAGCTGTTTCAGGTTTTCTGGGGTAAGCGATCAAACAAAAGGTTGCCAACATCCGTGCTTAATTCAGCCCTTTCATTTCCACGGTTGAAACTCGACCAGTTGCTAGATCAACGACACGGATCAAATGATTATTTGTATCAGCGGCGAACAATTTGCCGGTGGCGTAGCAGATACCCGCCGGCTCAAAAAACTCTGCCGGCTGATTCAATGAACCATCTGCATTTCCCGGCTTTCCGGAACCCGCGAGAGTCGTGCACTCGCGCGTTTTTAGATCGATCACTTTAATTTTGTGATTGTAGGTATCGGCTACATACACGCGGCCGTCATGGTAAGCCACATCCATGCAATGTTGCAGATGGGCTCTTCCTGGAAGACCGTCCAGATCACCAAATGTGAACAACCGCTTTGATTCGTCGAGTGCTGCAGTGCCGATAAGTGTGGCAACATTGCCAGAAGCAGTTAGCGGCACGGCTCGCACCGAACTTCCCTCGCTATCGGCCACAAAGAGCGTCTTGCCATCAGTTGCGAGCCCGCTCGGCTGGGCAAACGAGGATGAATTAGTGATTGACGGCGATCTCGGCAAACGTGGGCCATTGACGATGTCTTCTCGGCCATTTCCTGCAAATGGACCAATGAGTGATTCGTCGAGTGGCATCTTCCAAATCTGATGTGCGCCGGCCATGGCAATAAATAAATCGTTCCCACTAATGCAGAGCGCCCATGGACTGGTTAATGCCGTGGACCGGGGGGCGCCGGTACTTATTGCTGTTCCACCATCGCGCTCCAGCTCAGGATGGAATTGCTGTCCGGTGCCTGCGATCGTTAAAACTTCGTGATTGTTCAAATCGATCTTGCGAATGAGATGATTGTCGGTATCGGCGACGTATAGCGTATTATTCAGCAAGGCCATGCCTTGAGGATGGTGAAACTGAGCTGTCTGAAAATTGCCATCGGCGCTACCGATCGACCCGGCGCCGATGATCATCAGCACTTTACCGTCCATCGAAGTCACGACAATCCGATTATGATTGCTATCGGCGATGAACAATCGGCCGCTGTTTTCATCCGCAAGGATCTTACCGGGAAAACTTAACGACGCTTCGCCAGTGGTTGCATGCTCGATGTTGAAATGCAACGGATGCTCATCTAGTAGTTTCCTTTCGCGGTACGACGGGAGACGCTGCTTGAAAAATGAGTCCAGCGTCGCAAAGTCGACCTCTCCGCTGTGCGCGGCGACGAGGTTACCCTGTGGATCGATGATCCGCAATGTTGGCCAACTATTAACCTTATAGCTGTTCCAAATCTTATATTCAGGGTCGTTTACTACCGGATGTTCAATTTCATAGCGCAAAATCGCTTGACGAATAGCTTGAGCGTCGTGCTCCGTGTCAAACTTTCCGGAATGCACGCCGATTACGACGACGTTGTTGGGATACGCCTCCTCCAACTTTTTTAGTTCGGGCAAAACATGCATGCAGTTGATGCAGCAATATGTCCAAAAATCGAGCACGATAAACTTGCCGCGCAGCTCATGAATGGCGATCGGCTTCGAAGTGTTAAACCACTCGCTGCCACCTTCCAATGGCGGTGCCAGAATCGGCTGGGCATGCTGCCCGTTCTCTGCCGCTTTCGCGATAGATTTGATTCCACAGCCGCACGCTACGCTCGATAAAACGAGGGCCGTGATGGATGTCATTCGTACTGCCCGCAAAACGAAAGATGTGTGCCACATCGAAGGCCTCCTACATCAACGTTCACCAGAAAGAGCGCAATCAGTAGGGCCAGCATCCAAACGCCCAATCGGCCCGGCTGAATTTGCGGTACCGCTGCCAAAGCTACGCAATTTAGCACGCAGTGTTGGGCGACTAAGTCCCAACAACTGGGCCGCCCGTATTTGAAGTCCGTCCGCCTGCTTCATGGCGTGGCCAACCAGCAGCCGATCGAATTGTGCGAGCGCTTGGCGATAAATGTCCGGCCACTTCTCTTTCAATGCTTGGTCGACGTAGTCGCCCAACGCCCGCCACATGTCGTTGCCAATTGGACCAAAGTCGGTTGGCGAATCAATTTCGTTCGACAGGTCATGTTCAAACTCAAGTGGAAGAAATTCTGGCAGAAGTTCGGGGCCCGTCGAAACGATGAGGGCTTCGCGGATCACGCTTTGCAGCTGTCGGACGTTCCCGGGCCAATCATACTGGCGCAGCTTGTCCAAGGATTCGGGCGAGATCGATTGCACCACGGACCCCAGTTGTCGGCTGATGCGGAACAGGAAGTAGTGAGCCAATTCTGGAATATCTTCCAACCGCTCGCGCAACGGCGGCAACTTCAGCGTGACCCCACGAAGCCGGTAATAAAGATCCCGTCGAAAAGTA
The DNA here is from genome assembly GCA_963773875.1 of Pirellulales bacterium. Taxonomy (GTDB): domain Bacteria; phylum Planctomycetota; class Planctomycetia; order Pirellulales; family JADZDJ01; genus CAVTYH01. Next base: position 249,308 of record CAVZCV010000015.1, on the reverse strand, counting down.
CCCGCTTTAATCATTGCCTCAATCGGCTGGTTGGATGCGGCAATCACACGAACGTCAACTGTAATGGTCTCGTTGCCGCCTACCCGCTGGAACTGTCCTTCTTGGAGTAAACGAAGGATCTTGGCTTGCGTGGTAATTGGCATGTCCCCGACTTCATCGAGAAAGATTGTGCCGGAATGACACTGTTCAAATTTCCCAAGGCGCCGATGTTCGGCACCGGTGAATGCGCCTTTCTCATGACCGAATAACTCACTTTCCAAAAGCGTGTCTGGAATTGCGGCACAATTGATCGCCAATAAAGGCGATTGATTACGGCGACTATGGTGATAGATGGCACGCGCAACCAGCTCCTTCCCAGTACCGCTTTCGCCGAGAATTAGCACATTAATGTTTTGCGGTGCAATTCGACCAATTTGTTTGAAGATTGCCTGCATAGCAGGCCCAGTACCGATCAAACGGTCTGAATCGTCGACATCGCCTTCGAGCGACTCAACTGCAGCAGGAATATGCATGAGTCGGCTGATCTTCAAGGCTTGCCCGATCACCTGCTCCAGTTGATTGAAATCAAGCGGTTTCAACAGGTAATCGATTGCGCCAAGCTTCATGGCTTCGATGGCGGTATCGGTCGTTCCATGCCCGGTAATGAAGATCACGAGTGCCTTTGGATTGATCTCTCGCAGCGCATGGAACACGTCGATGCCTGATTCATTGCCCAGTCGAATATCAAGCAGAACAACCTGAGGGAATTCCTCCCGCATCTGTCGCAATCCATCGGACGAATTCTCGGCCGTGATTACTCTCAAAGTGTCGCTTTGCAACACTTCCTTGATCGCCATCCGAATTCCAGCGTCGTCATCGATGACCATCAACGTTTCCATCGTAAATCCGTTATTGCCCCACGAGGGTCGGTTGAGATTTGTGGTTGCCCCAATAATCAGCCGCATCAGTGGATGCGCGAGCTGCCGGTAATTCCACGACCAGGACTGCACCGCGATCAGTTCGATTCGCTGCACGAATTTTACCGCCATGGGCATGGATTATGCGGTATGAAATCGCCAGTCCAAGTCCTGTGCCCTTTTCTTTGCTGGTAACAAACGGCTGGAACAGGCGATTGAGAATTTGTTCGCTAAACCCGGTTCCAGAATCTGCAACTTCTACCCGCACCCAATTTTCGTCGTGTGAGTGTCCGGCATTGAGATTCAGTGAACCTCCCTGAGGCATGGCGTCGATGGCGTTGATCAGTAAATTCACTAGGACCTGTTGCAATTGCTCTTCATTGCCGTGAACCAATATTGGTTCTTCGCAAACAATGCTGGACACGTCGATTTGTTGCTGCCGAACTCGGCCGGTGATCAGGTTAAGCGCTCGATTTAAAGTAGGTTTAAGATCGTGGCAGGCGCGATTTTGCACAGGCGGCCGAGAAAAATCGAGCAATCCTTGGATCGTCGCCTCCATTTTGAAGATTTCTTCCAAAATTAGTTGCAACTTGTTTTCCCGAAGCGTTATATCGCCAACCTGTCTGCCGGCATGCTGCAATAAGAGCTTGATTGAGGTTAAAGGATTTCGCAGCTCGTGCGCAATTCCAGCAGAAAGCTCGCCCACGGCCGCCAAGCGTTCGGCTTGTAGAACTTCTCGGCGAGCCGAATCCAATTCTTGGCTGACTTCACGGATGCGGCTCACTACATAAATGGCCTGTTGCTGAACATCGCCCAAGTCACGATTAGACGTTAATTCAACCGAAGCAACTTGCTTCTCCAACTGAGTCGACGCATCCCGCAAAGTGACAGCAAGTTGGGCCACCGAAGTGTGAAGCCGGCGGGATAGTTTCCAGCCCAACCACATGCCTAGTGCTGGGCCGGCGAACAAGAGCGAAATCCGACCCACGAAGACGAATCCCTGAATTTCTTTTCTTTTTGTAGCAGCTTGCTCCAGCATTTGATGATTCAATAATCGGATTTTGTTCGTAACGGTCGCGATTGTTCCACCGAGTTCACGCAAGACTGCTCTGTCATTCACCTCAGATTCAGCGACCTGTCTGTCCTGAGCAGACCAGCTAACTGCTTCGATACGATCGCGTAATCGTTTAAGTAGGACGGTCAGCGATTCGATTGCCTCCTGCTCCGCTGGACCCAGAACATCTGAATCGAGATTTGCGAGTTCTCGATCGAGCGCTGCGCTTGCCTCGGGCCAGTGAGCGCGAAAACTTTCAACAGCCGATCGATCCGTTGGATAATCGAGCAAAACTCGCCACACAATTTGTTGTAGGGAATCGGCCGCTTGGATGGCCTGGACATTCTTCGCAAAGGCCGTGTCATAAGAATTATCGAGCCACAGCAAGTAGTACGTTGTCGCTCCGCTGGTTAATCCCCATATTGCAACGACCAGAACAATCGGCGGCAATACCGTCTTCCATAATGCGTTCCATTGTGGGGACCAGCGAGGAACATCTTCACCGTCGCCGACGGAGTCAAGGCCTTCGGCAAGTCGCTGGACTACTGAACGACGAAACATAGGCGCCTCCCCGGCTTTGTGCACACCGGCTTGAGTCTGATTACTCGAAATTCATTATCGATCGCATTGTCTTGAACAACCAGTCGGCGTAACCAAAGAGCGGCAACGGTATCAACCAAAGCGTTCTTTCGACCGACGTCCCGTACGAGAATTGCGAATGACGGCAAGCTGGAAAAGGCTTTTCACCGAAGGAAACTTCTTTGCCAATGATGGCAGGAATGGACTGCCACGCTGAGCCTTACCGGATCATTCTATGCTCTGGTTCAGCAACAACTTATAGCTTCTAAGCGCACTGACAGCGTGTTTTGGCACGAACATTGCAAATCCCGAGCCCGACGATTGAGCGCCCCCTTCGTAACCTCATTGACCATGGCTCGACATGGCAAAGGTAGATTCCCACCGTGCGAATTGCGGCGTTGGTGGTCAGTTCTTCAATTTACCGCGGTACATGGTATTCGCATCATCTTCCTCATTTTGGAATTGACGTGGAGGTGGCAACTGGGGGCGTTGACTGCATTGAGCAACTTCAGAGTCGGCAGCCCGATGTCGTCATTTTAGAAACGTCATTGCTGTGGGGCGGAAGCGAAGGAGTGCTGGAGCTTCGCGGAGAAGATCCCGTTATGAAAGACATTCCATTTGTTTTGGTCGCAGTCGACGGCATATCCTCCGCGGCCTATCGGCTCGCACGGAACCAATTGCAAAGTTATCTGATTCGCGTTCCACCGATTGAAGAACTGGTCACAACGGTGCATCTAGTCCGAAATGGGATTTACGTTCATTCGATCGAAGATGAGCAGTGGGCCCAAAAGGTGATTGCCGCGGATTGTGAATGACATTATTTGTCGTGTCCATATGCTACACACTTTAAAACGGCCCACCTCCTCGACATTGCGGGAGTACATAGGCATGTCTCTTCGTTTCGGCGGAATCGCGTTACTTGCGCTCGGTATTTGTTCAGTCGGATCGATTGCGGCACATTCGGCAGAAAAAGCGACTTCTGCAGACGGCCAGCCAGCTCATTTAGAGGCCTATTCCCAACAGAATGGAACGTCGTATTTCGCAGTCAGCCTGAAACCCCAGGCAGAATTGCCTCACCGCAAGGCCTGCGACATTGTGATTCTGTTTGATACAGCGGCCAGCGAGACGGGAGCGTACCGTGAAAAAGGTCTGCAAGTGCTCGACGGCTTATTGAAGACGCTGGGAGACACCGATCGAGTGCAGCTATTCGCCGTTGATTTGAATGCGATTGCACTAACCAGCTCGTTTGTCGGACCCCGCAGTCCAGACATCGCAGCGGCTGTCGAAAAACTTCGCATGCGTGTGCCGCTTGGTTCTACCGATTTGGAAGCTGCTCTGAAATCGCTGGCCGATGCATATCAATCGGATCGATCTGGGCCGCGGGCGGCGGTATTCATCGGCGACGGGCGCAGCAACGCGAATATAATCGGCGCCGATATACCTGGGATTATTGATCGTCTGGTGAAGAGCCGAATTGCCCTGCATAGCTTTGTTGTGGGCCCTGCGCCAAACAGTGCGGTTCTGGCGGCACTGGCCAATCAAACCGGCGGTATTGTGACGCTGGATGGTGGAGCGGTCGCAGGTCCTGATGTTGGAGCGCAACTTACGCACGCCATTCATGAACCGATCATATGGCCAGGCGAGCGCCAACTTCCCGCTGAAATGACGGAAGTGTACCCAGCTCGCACTCCTCCGTTGCGAATCGATCGGGACACCATCTTAATTGGCAGTGGAAAAGTCGTCGGCGATGCAGCCATTGAAATTAGAGGCCAGTCTGCTGGCAAACCGGTCGACTTAAATTGGAAAGTCAAAACCGCGCCGTCAGATGACGCAAACGCCTATTTGGTGCAGCTTGTCGATTTCGCAAAAACCGATGGCGGATACAGTCTGCCTACCGTCGGATCGGAAGGACTAGCTGAAGCGCGGCGATTGCTGAATGGCGGTGCGCACACCTTGGCGGAACTCGGCAAGGAGGCTGCGGCTGCCGGCAATGTTCAACAGGCCCGGCAATTTGTCAACGAAGCGGTGCAACGCGATCCAAACGATCCAACCGCACTCGTGTTAAAGAGTTCCTTGGACAGCGTCGCCGTATCTGGCGCGACGCAACAAGTCGCTGGACAAACCATGAGCCGCAGCACGGATGCGCCACGGGGTACATCTGATGAAGGCCCGCGTGCAGGCGATTTGCTGAACTCCGTTGAACAATCACAACGATTAATTTCGCAAAAAGTAATGACAGAGACCACCGTCGAATTGAATCACCTTCGCGATCGGATGGTCAGCGATCCCGCGGGCGCACTTGCCCAAGCCAAGCAATTACTGGATCGAGTGCTGCGGGTATCCGAGCTTAGTTCAGAGCAGCGTGCCGACTTGCGAAATCGCATTACGAATTTACTGCAGCAAGCATCACAACGGCGCCTGCAAAAAGAAGTCAACGATGTGGAGCGCGAACAGAATCGAGCCGCGGCCATCGAGCGGCAGCGTCTGCTAACGACCTTGGATCGCGATGAAAACGAAATTCAAGGGCTTGTGAATCGCTTTAATTCACTAGTGGACGAAGGGTATCAGAATTTCGATCAAGTAACGAACGAACAGATGCGGCAGGCTAGCCGCGATGCGTCCGACGAAATTCGCCGGGTGGGAGCCAATCCGTTCGGCCGCGAGCCGGTTATTACGACGAGTGCGCCAGCTTTCGCTCTCTTAACCGCCTACAATGCCGAGAATCGTACGGTGCGCGAGGCGGCCGAACGTGGTTTCATGGACGAGATGCACTTGGTCGATGTCTCACATATTCCATTTCCCGACGCGCCTCCGATCGTCTATCCGGACGTCGCATTCTGGCGAAAAATCAGCCAGGGGCCGGACAATCGCAGAGAAAAATACGGGTCGGTCGACTTGGCAAGCAACAGCCCTGCGGAGCAAAAGATTCTGCGGGCTTTAAGCGACGATAAAACGACGCTGGAATTCGTGGAGATTCCGCTCAGCGATGTAATCAATTACATCAAGGAACGTCACCATCTGGAAGTCGTGTTCGACACCAATGCGCTCAAAGATGCCGCAATTGATCCAACCGCGCTACCTGTCTCGATCAACGTGCACGATCTGACCCTGCGGTCAGCACTGAAAATCATTCTCTCGCAATTCCAATTGACCTATGTCATCCAAGATGAAGTGCTACAGATCACCACCAAAGACAAAGCCAACACCATGCTCAAGACCAAAGTTTACCCAGTCGCCGATTTAGTTTTGCCGATTCAATCGCAGCAGGTTGATCCATTTTCGATGGGTGGAGGATTGGGAGGCGGAATGATGGGCGGAGGCATGATGGGTGGCGGAATGATGGGCGGAGGCATGATGGGTGGTGGAATGATGGGCGGGGGAATGATGGGTGGCGGACTAGGTGGTGGGATGTTTGGAGGTGGAGGTTTTTAACTCGCGCTCTGAGCTGCATCGAGTGAGGTGTGGGGAAAGTGATGTTCGCCTTCCGGGGCGAACGTTTTGGCCGTCTCGGTGATTGCCCCGCCGAGACGGCCTTTTTGCTGTGCGCCGATGAATGATGTCACGCACTGACAGCATTTGTTCATTAGTCCGCTCTCGAAGGCGTGTGTCCCTATGCGACGGGTGTATTTGCATTTCTGCGCATCTACCTTGGGGATGAAATTGGTCTGCAGAGCAGGTGACAAATGTGCGCGCATCGACTGCACCACTGATGAACAAGATTTTATCAGTCCGTAGTGCGTTGTGATGCGTAGTTGTCTATGCTCATCTCCTCCATTTGTTCGGAGTGAAGGAACATGAGTGAGAATGAGAGCGTTGCTCACCTTTGATGGCAACTGCGTCCTGCATAAAGTGCGAACGCAAGTCAGTTAGTTGCATAAGCCGCGACTCGACAACACTTTGTCCTCAAAGCTTTGTCTTGCTCAGCTACGACGACCAGCATTACAACTCCCCATTCGTAGGAAACGTACTGTGAATTTGATTGTCTTCGGAATGCGGCACCCGATCACCACGATGATGATGATCGTGGCTTTGATCGCCGGCGGAGGGCTGGCCCTTTCTCGAATGCGGATCGATATTTTTCCGCCCATCAATCAGCCGCAGATTTATGTGTTCTGCAATTATGGCGGGATGGACCCCGGCCAGATGGAAGGACTCTTGGTCAACCAGTTCGAGTTGGCCTTTCAGTATGTGGATGGCGTGAAGTCGATCGAATCGCGCTGCATCAGCCAGGTAGCGCTCATCAAATTGTCGTTCTATCCCGACACCGACATGGCCAAGGCCATGGCGGCGACCGTCAGTCAGGCGAATCGCGCAGGCCAGCATGCCCCCCAATGTGTTGCCGCCACTGATTATGCAAATGGATGCCGGCGCCGTCCCGGTGGGCTACCTGGTGCTGCAGAGCAAGGACCGTACGCTCGGCGAGATGGGCGATCTCGCGCAAATGCGAATTCGTGCGCTGGTGCAATCGAATGTGCCCGGCACGATGGCCACCTCGCCATTTGGCACCAACGTGCGCGCCATTGTCATCAGTGTCGATCCTGATCGGCTGCGCTCGTACGACCTGACGCCAGAAGAAGTGGTGGCGGCACTTCGCGATGGCAATTTCATCAGCCCGTCGGGCAACGTGTACGTGCAGGATCAGATGCCGCTGGTGCCGAACAACGCGATGATCAGCGAGCCGAAAGACTTCGGCAACATTCCAATCAAACCCGGCCAGAACGTGTACGTCCGCGACATCGGAACGGTTTCGGATGCCACCGATTTGAATTACGGCTATGCACTGGTGAATGGAGATAAGTCCGTTTACCTGCCGATCGTTAAAAAGAGCACCGCTTCAACGCTTCAAGTGGTAAGCGACATCAATAAAGCGATGCCACTCTTCAAAGGCGTCTTGCCATCCGACGTGGGAATAAGCTTTGAATTTGATGAATCCCCGACCGTAGTACATTCGATTATGAACGTCGGAACCGAAGGGTTAATCGGCGCGATTTTAACAGGTCTGATGGTGCTGGTGTTTTTGCGCGATTGGCGAAGTGTGTTGGTTGTCGTGGCCAACATTCCGTTGGCGCTATTGGGATCTTTGTTTGCGCTGTGGCTGACCGGCAACACCATTAACATCATGACGCTGGGAGGATTAGCGCTGGCAATCGGTATTTTAGTGGACGAAGCCACGGTGTCGATTGAAAACATTCATGTTCAAATGACGCGAACGCCTTCTCTTGCTCGTGCGATTATGCAGGGAGGTGCGGAAACTGCAGTACCCAGGCTTCTGGCACTTGTGTGCATTCTTTCTGTCTTTATTCCTGCCTTCATCATGGCTGAACCCGTTAGATCATTATTTGTTCCGCTAGCGCTCGCGGTCGGTTTCGCCATGATCACTTCATATCTGTTGTCCAGCACTCTTGTGCCAGTGCTATCAGTGTGGATGTTAAAGCATCATGGCAAATCTCACCATGAGGAGGCGCCCAGCGGTCTGTTTGAGGTGGTCCAGAAACTCTTCGGCGGAACAGTACGACAACTAGTGAGATTTCGCTGGCTTGTAGTGCCAGCCTATCTTGTTCTCTCCGGACTTGTTCTGTGTTTCATGGGCACACAACTGGGGGCGGAGCTGTTTCCGCAGGTTGACTCCGGAGAGTTCGTGTTGAGATTTCGCGCTCCTCCCGGTTCGAACTTCGAAATCACGCGGCAGATTGCGGTCAAGACACTGCAACTGGTTGAACAGGAGGCTGGCCCAGGCAAAGTTCGCATCTCGATGGGGTTCGCGGGGCAGCAAGCCCCGGTTTATTCCATGAACAATTTGATCTTGTTCATGCGGGGGCCGGACGATGGTCAGTTGCGTATCGCGCTCGACGAGGAATCTAGAATTCATCTGGAGCCCTTTCGCGAACGATTGCGACAGGTATTGCCCGAAAAGATAAAACCGTGGCTTACTGAGTTACTGATGCAGAAAGGGCTGACTGAGGAAGCCGCCAGAGAACGCGCCAATCAAGTCGCATTCGGCTTCGAACCCGGTGACATTGTTAGCGAAGTTATGAGTTTCGGCTCTCCGACTCCCATTGAAGTTGCGGTGGCGAGCCCGAATTTGACCGATGCGAGAAAGCATGCCGAGCGAGTCAAGGCCGAGCTGGAGAAGATCCCGTACCTGCGAGATGTCGCATTCCATCAATCGCTCGACTATCCAACGGTGCCTGTCAAGATCGACCGCGAGCGCGCTGGCATTAGTGGCCTGACTGCCAAGAATGTCGCGGATGCGATTTTGGTCAGCACATCATCAAGTCGCTATGTCGCCCGAAACTATTGGCGTGATCCGCGAACGGGAGTTGACTATCAAGTCGAAGTGATGGTTCCCACTCGGCGGATGAATTCCCCGCGACAGGTGGAGACGATTCCGCTGAGACATATGGCTCGCGGCGGAAATGTGATGGTGCGCGATGTGGCAAACGTTAGCACTGGAACCATGCCTGGCCAGTACGATCGCAATACGATGCAGCGCTATCTCAGCCTGACGGCCAATGTCGAGGGTGAGGATTTGGGACGCGCCGCACGCCAAATTGATAAGGCTATCGCAGCGGCCGGTGCGCCCCGCGAGGAGCCCGAGTTGAAGTGCGCGGTCAGATTATGCCCATGGAGGAAATGTTTAGCTCCATGGGCCTTGGGTTGGCCGCGGCGGTGGCCACGATTCTGATTCTTCTAACCGGCTATTTTGAATCTCCACGCTTGGCACTCTCCGCCGTTAGTGCTGTACCTGGTGTGATCGCCGGAGTGGTGCTGATGTTGTATCTAACTGGAACGACGTTGAATATCGAATCGTTCATGGGCGCTATTATGTGCATCGGAGTGGCGCTTGCCAATTCCGTGATGATGGTTTCCTTTATCGCCCGCGATTGGCGCGATGGCAAAACCACTCTCGACGCAGCTTGGCAAGGGGCTCAGGAACGACTGCGTCCGATCTTGATGACTGCTTGTGCCATGACGGTGGGTATGGTGCCAATGGCACTGGCACTAGAGCATGGCAGCGAAATGCAAGCGCCACTCGGACGCGCCGTAATTGGGGGCCTCGTCGTTTCAACATTCGCGACGTTGCTGATTGTGCCATCAGTATTTGCGCTCATGATGGGAAATCGACCAGCCATTTCGCCCTCCATCCATCCAGATGATCCACAAAGCTTGCACTACGATCCATTGCCAATGGGCGAAGGAACTGTCAGAGCTCACACCTTTCCACCCAATTAATCGGAGAAATAATGAATCCATTTTGGCTGCTATTGCTGCTGTGTTGCCTGACTATCGGATGTGGGAAGGTAATGGCGGAAAAGCGTAGTGAAATTACCCTCGCACCGACTGTGCATGTTGCCAAGCCTGAGTTGCGCACAATCCGCCGAAGTATCGCTCAGCCGGGAGTCATCGAACCATATGAGCAGACTGCGATCTATTCAAAAGTCGCAGGATTCGTGGAGAAGTGGCACGTAGATATTGGCACCAAAGTCAGGAAAGACGAGTTGCTTGTAGAGGTGCTCGTACCGGAACTTGCTGACGAGCATCGACAAAAAGAAGCACTCGTAGAGCAAGAGGCGGCCCTCGTTAATCAGGCTGACAAGCTCGTCCAGGTTGCGGAGAGTAATCATCAGGCGGCTGCGGATGCTGTTGCGGAAGCGCGAGCGAATATCACTCAATACGTGGCGGCGATAAAATATTGGGAAGGCCAGCTGAATCGCCTGAGGCAGGTAGGCACCGCGATTAATCCGGGAGTATTGCCGGAAACGCAGCAGCAAATTGACCAGAAGCAGGCGGAATTAGAAGCTGCGAATTCGGCTGTAAAAACGAAGGAATCGTTGGCGATTGCTGCAGCTGCGCAGGTCGAAAAGGCAAAAGCCGATTTGGCAGCGGCGCAGGCTCAGGTTAAAGTCGCCCAAGCCGAAGAACGTCGGCTGGCTGCCATGTGTGCCTACACGAAAATCGCGGCGCCCTACGACGGCGTCGTAATTGAACGCAACGTCAACACGGGCGATTTCGTGCGGCCGGCTTCGGGCGATGCGTCCGGCAATGAAGGCGGCTCCGGAGGGCACTCCGCACCGCTATTTGTGATTGCCCGCACCGATCCCATGACGTTTGTCATTGGCGTGCCGGAGGTCGATGCGCCGTACGTCGGCGTCGGCTCGAAAGCCACCCTACGCTTGCAAGCGCTCGCGAACCGTGAATTCGACGTAGAAGTCACCCGGACATCATTGGCCCTCCAGAATCAAAGCCGGACACTCCAAGCGGAGATTGATCTGCCAAATCCGCACAACGAGCTACTGCCCGGAATGTACGCCTACGGCTCGATCGAAATCCAGCGACCCAACGTTCGTGCCGTTCCCGCGTCCTCGCTCGTGCAGATTGGAAACAGGACCTGCTGTTTTGTGGTGAATGGCGACAAAGCCGTTCGCACTCAGTTGCAAGCGGGCGTCACTGATGGTCAGTGGACGGAAGTAGCTAAAAGGCGTACATACCCAACCAGCGGCGAAGCCGGCGCTGGCAAGACTTTGATGGATCTGAGCAAGTTGTCGAAGGCGACCTTTCAGAGGTCGCCGATGGCAAGCAAATCAGATTGGAAGATCAGAAGTAGAATCGTTAGTCGGTTCAGCCTTTTCGGTCCTCGGCGCATTCCTGGCTCCGCCGACCGCGCGGCTATGCAGTTTAGTCCCTAGGATTCACGATTGATCGAGTTCAATCCCCATGAACTGTTCGGGGCTTGTGCCGAGCCATCGGTGGAATTCGGAAATTCGCGGCGGCTTGGTTCACACCCGCACGTAGCGAAAACCCGCAATGCTCAAGTTCAGTGTTAGAGATATCCTGCGATGGACCACAATCGTTGCGATTGTGATGGCTATAGCTAAGCTAAAAGGTCCATATCCGGCATGGAAATATTCGGCGGCCAATTCGATTGCGATCGTGATAGTCATCGCAATAGGGATCTGGCTCGGCGCTATTGGGCAGCGTGCCCCCCGCGACCGATCTGCACGATTAGACTAACCCCGCGCGGTTGGTAGAGTAGCGGGTAGGCGACCCGGGTTTCTGGGTAACGATGCAAGCGATGCGACATCTCTCTATTCGCTGAGTTGTTTAGCGCGGCATCGAAATTCATGTTGTCTTGTTGTTCAAATAATCTTTCGTGGCTCCTTCCATCCGAAATCCGTCATTCGATGCAAATAAGTTTTGATCAATTCTAAACCTTTTCTATTTCGACAGTACGCGACCCTGACCTGCCCCCATTTTTTGTAGCAGGGGTTATGAGAGTACGGGTTGGGGAATGGGTAATGCTTCTTGTCCTCGCGTGTGCTGCTGGAGCGCAGGCGTAGCCGGAGCGGAAGGTTACAGGCTCAAAACCTGTCGGGGATTCTTTCCAGCGTAGTCTTGCCCACGCTGCGACGGACGGCGTTTTCGCCACTTCGCACTCTATAACACGCATGTTATGAGCACAAGGAAGAATCCGCCGCATTCAATCAGCGAGGCTTAATTTGACGCGCCAATTCCGTTTCCAGCGAGCCCGTAATGCTTGCCGCGTAATAGCGACAGAGCTTTGCACCCGGCACTCCAATTTGATCAAGCACGACGGCCGTGGCCTCGAGCTCCGCGGAAAACGCGAGTCCGCACCGCCGGTTAGTGGCCGCATCATTTACCAATTGCGTGGAGCGCGACAGCAAGTGAGCTTGGCGATGATTGCCGCATTTGGTCCACCGACCGCGTTTGGTCAGGACCTCCCAGCCTTGCTCGCCGACACGAATGGGAAACGGTTTCATGGCGTCCGATTGTCGCATGGATCCATCCTCTGTGATTCGGTTTTTAATTTGTCGCTCTCAGTATGGACCGTGGCAGTCCGCAGGCAATGGCAGTTACACGATTTAGTAAGTTATTCACCAGGTGCTCATGTAGGCGGGCCCAATTGTGCGGCGAAAGACGTGCTAGCACACGTAACGAAACTTGGGGGAGAAAAGGTGTCAGGAATTCTGACCCGTTATTTTCGCCTGCCTCTAGCCGATCGCGGACAGATTGTCAAACTTCGACAAAATTGGGTAGCGGGTCAGTCTAATTCTGGGAATTCCTACAAAAGACTGCTGCGCCAAACGCCACAAAGGCAGTTCCGCACACAAACAACGTCGAGGGTTCCGGAACCGCGGATCCGGCTAGCGCAAACACCAAGTCGCGTGGGGAGTAGAACTGATCTTGCTGGTAAACAGTCCAGCCGTCTTGGTCTTTCATTGCCACGAAGTTGTTGCCTTCCGGCGAGATGCTCCAAAAGAACCCATATGCGCCATTCCGGCCCAGCCCTTCATCTACCGCGGAGAACCAATACTTTGTTCCAGCGGTGAAGTAGAAGCTGGTTGGGAAGTCAACTGAAAGATCGTAAACGCTTGAATCGGCATTCGACGCATGAAAGATGTACGCCAGGGATAACGATGCATCCGCCGTGAATGAGCGTATCGGCGGATCAATTGGCCCATTAGCATCCGCGTAGAAGTTTGGCAGTTGCTGCCGCGAAAATAGCGACACTCCAAACGTAAAGCGATTTCATGACCCTGCTCCTCTGTCTGCGTGCCTGTTCCGCATGCCGCACGAACGGCGGCACATCGCAACTGAGATTGTAGCAAATCCACCGCTCAAAAGTGGCAGGGCGGATCAGTCTTGCAACGCGGTGGGCTGAGATGGAGGTAGTGGGTCAGTTTGAAATGGTGAGGTCGAAGCCCGTTCTTTCAAGACGCTTGAGCCAATAAGCAAGCTTGTCCGAGGCATCCTTCTCGTCCATCGCAAAATCGTGGTAGAAAAGGTGGTAGAAAAGGTGTCAGGAACGTCAGGAACCGTTTATTGACGGGCGCTCTCTCTCGGTCGGCTAATGGCGCGGCTCTGCGGAGAGCCATTCGATCCCCATTCCCCGGATATCTGCAGCTGCATTTTGCAATCAGCAGTCAGCAATCTGCTGCCGGCCCCGCTTCCCGACAGGCGCGGCTCGGTTTTTCACTCCGAATTCCGCATTCCGAACCACCGCTTCCCGGCAGGCGCTGTTTTGTACACTATCAATGGACCTGCCGGCTTTGTGCCTCCCGAGTCTCCGTGGTAAAAAAATCTTCGGCCTGGCCCAAAAAGGCTCTTGACTTGGAGCCGCATGTACACTAATATATGCATTGGAGCTATATAGCTCGCGGTTTCGGTATGGCGGCAGTGCTCAAACGGGGCAACCTGGGTTAGGGATTAAGGAATCGCACAGTCACAGAAACGCCCCAACGGGGCAGAATAAAGGGGTGGTTTGCGATGGGCAGGCAGGAATTTCCTTGGGTGGCCTGGACAAAGTGTCCAGGCGGAGCAGCCGCAAGAGGCATTCAAGAAAACGTGGAACGATTAGATAGGCTACGATCTGCCAGTACCTCTTGTCGCTGCGCGACCCCGACACGCGGAGCTTTGTCGGGGCCACCCGACGTTTCGTACATTTGCATTGGCGCCGCATCGGCGTCGGGAGACGCCTCCTACACAGCGCGCCTTTTGCAGGCGTCGACTACCGATGCGGCAACATCGGCGTCGGTAAACGCCTCCGACACGGCAAGCCAAGACGAGGACATGGCGATGAGTACAACGTGCGAAACAACCCAGCGAAATGGATCGGGAATTCTCGGACGATTTGGAGCTCCGAACGGGGAGAGTGAAATAACTGTGAAAAAACTCCGCGCGAAATTGGCAAAAATAGCTACACAGTTTGAAAAGCGCGCGGGAGTTATTTCACTTGAGAATTGTGATTCCCGTTTGGCCGCGGATGGTAGCGAGTTTTTCCCGAATAAAACGCAGCCCGGCACAGGCGGCGCTTCATCGCGTTTTGATCGGCACTCGTTTTCTCGAAGGTTTTTGAAATGGCCCTGTGAAAATACGAATCAGGTCTGTCGGCCGGCATTGGATAGGCAGCATGGTCCGCAGAAGGACGCTTGCCGTTTGGCGGCGGTTGCCGACGCCGCGGCTGTGGAACAGATTTCGGATATGTGGCGATGCAAGATGCACCGGACTCGTACGGGCAATATGAATTCCGACGATGTGTGGTGTATCCTTGGTAAGATCGACCTGTCGTCGCTGCATTGCATTCAACGCCATCGAACTTCCCGCCGAAATTTGGGTATGCTCTCCATCGTCATTCCCGTCTTGAACGAAATGGAGAGCCTCGTAGGCCTGCATGGTGAATTGAGCGAAGTCGCGGCCACGAATGGCTACGAGGTCGAAATGATCTTCGTCAATGACGGCTCGACCGACGATTCGTGGCGCAGTCGATTCGGCAATTGGCACAAAGTGACCCGCGCGTGCGCGGCATTCGCTTTCGCCGCAATTTTGGCAAAGCCGCGGCGCTGAATGCTGGGTTTCGTGCCGCCCGCGGCGAAACGATCATCACGCTCGATGCCGATTTACAAGACGATCCGCATGAGATTCCCAAATTTCTCGCCAAGATAGACGAAGGCTGCGACGTCGTCAGCGGTTGGAAGCAGGTGCGGCACGATCCTTGGCACAAGGTGCTGCCCTCGCGCGTGTTCAATTGGCTGGTGAGCCACATGACGGGCGTGCGCTTGCACGATCACAACTGCGGCATGAAAAGTTACCGTCGCGAAGTTTTTGACGAAGTGCGGCTCTATGGCGAGCTGCATCGCTTCGTGCCGGTGCTGGCCGACGCCCGAGGATTTCGCATCGGCGAAGTGGTCATCAATCATCGGCCGCGGAAGTTTGGCAAATCAAAATACGGCGTGAGCCGCATTGCCAAAGGGTTTTTCGATCTTTTGACAGTGAAATTTCTCACTGGTTTTGGCCAGCGGCCGCAGCATTTACTCGGCATGGTAGGGCTGTTGTTTTTCTTCCTGGGTTTCCTCGGACTTGGCCTACCTGAGTGTGTATTGGGTGCTGACGCATCTGAATCCGCAGTGGAATTGGCCGCCGCTCCACGAACGACCGGCCTTGCTGTATTCGCTGGGATCGCTATTGTTGGGCGGACAATTGATGTCGATTGGCTTTCTGGCCGAATTGATCACCGCCTACCACGGCCGGGATACCGACGCCTATTCGATCGCCGAACGATTGAACGAACCCGACAAATCGAGCCGATGAGCACCGCACCGCAGCCGGCAATCAAGTCGCCGCAGGCGGCCGACGTTCCGGCAATTAAACCGCCGCCCGCGACACGCCACCCTTGGCAAAACCGCCATCGGCAAGAGGCGTTGCCGACGATCCGCGACGCCAAACTTCGCCGCAGTATTTACGCGCTTTTGATCGCTATCTCGGCGGGCATCATGATCGGCCGCGTGCTGGCGGTGAACTCCGTCGATCAGATTGGCGCGGAAAGCGTGCTCAAAAATCAAGGCCGCGACGATTGGCAGAAGCAGCGACCCTTTCTTAGCGGCAACGATCGCAGCCGTTGGCTCACGATGCGGGCGCTAGTCGAGAAGGGCACGTATGCCATCGATCAGTACGTGACAGATCCGAAGTCGTATCCGAATTGGGACACCATCGATATGGTGATGCATCAGGATGCGACGGGCGAGCGCACCTTTACAGCAGCAAACCGCCGCTGTTGGCAACGCTATATGCGGCGCCGTACTGGGTCGTCTATAAAGATCAGCGGCGCCATTCGCGGCACGCCGGTCACGCTAAGCAGCCACCCGTACGAAATCGGTCGCGGCATTATTTTGCTAGTGAATGTGTTGCCGCTGATGATCTACTTTTTCGTGCTCGCGAAAATCGTCGAACGCTTTGGGCAACACCGATTGGGGGCGGATTTTTGTCATCGCGGCCGCCATGTTTTGGCACATTTCTCACCACGTTTGCGGTAGTAATCAACAACCATCTGCCGGCCGCGGTGGGCGCGGTCATTACGCTGTATGCAGCGCTGCGTATTTGGTACGACGGCGAACTACGGTTGCGGTATTTTGCGATCGCTGGATTCTTTGCCGCCTTCACGGCATCCGCAGAATTGCCGGCATTGTCGCTGTTTGCATTGCTCTCGGCGGCGCTGTTATGGAGATTTCCGCGACCAACATTGATCGCGTATACGCCCGCGGCGTTGGTCATCGTGATTGCGTTCTTTGCCACCAACTGGCTGGCCCATCGAAGTTTCATTCCGCCGTATGCACATCGCGAGCACGATAAGAGTACCGATTCGCCCGCCAACTATTACCAGAACAATCTGACGCTTGACTCAGGCCAAACGGTTACGCTGCGGGGGAATCCCACCAACTGGTACGACTATGAATTCAGCCGCACCGACGGCCGCATTGCACAGAGCTACTGGCGAAGTCCCAAAGGCATCGATGCCGGCGAACCATCGATCGCCAAGTACGCGTTGAATTTGCTGGTTGGTCATCATGGCATTTTCTCGCTGACTCCCGATTTGGCTGCTCGCAATTCCTGGCGTGTTTTTGCTGTGGCTGGGCCGCGAGTATCGGCTCCGCGATTTGGCAATTCTGATTGCCGTCATCAGCTTCGTGTGCATCACGTTTTACATTCTCCGCCCGACGGTCGAACGCAATTACGGGGGGATGACTTCTGGCTTTCGCTGGGTATTTTGGCTGGCGCCGCTCTGGCTGCTGGCCGTGCTGCCGATCGCCGATAGGCTTTCTGTCTCGCGATGGGGGCGACTTCTCTGTGGCGTTTTGATTTCGCTTTCCACCTTGTCTGCCAGCTTTCCAATCTGGAATCCCTGGACACAGCCGTGGCTGGCTCGATTTTGGGAGTACATGGGCTGGTAATCGCACCGTCGGGGTCAATTGCTGTTAAATTCCATCGCTTGTATGGGGATTAAGCTTGTGCTAGCAGTCTTACGGCGTGGTATAATGTTCTGGTCGCGGTTCACGGACCGCTGCCGGCAGAGAGGGGCAAATTTTGCGTCGAACTTTATGATCAGTAGCACTCGCACCGCGGGCGACCGCTCAAGGTGCAGCCATGATCCAGATTCGGCACAAGTCGACCGGCGCCGTCCTGTTGGAAGTGGATGCCGACTCGTTGGCTGGCGCGAAACTGACTGGCGCTAAATTGCAAGGCGCCAGCCTGCAGGCTGCCGATTTGCGCGGAGCGTACATCAGCAACGCAGATTTGCGGGAAACCGACTTGCGCGGCGCAAACCTGACCAACGCCAATTTGAACGGAACCGCGCCTCGATTCTGCCAACGCAGCTCATGCAAACTTTGGCGGGGCTGACCTCACCGATTGCTCTTTGATCGGGGCCGACCTGTCGGATTGCAATCTGGAAGGTGTCGTTGTGCGCTATGGTCGATTGGACGGCGCCAATCTTTCCGGCGCGAATCTGTCCAAATCCGACCTGAGCATGACAAGCTTGCGAGCCAACCTCAGCGGAGCCAATTTGCAGAAGGCCGATTTGCGAGCGGCAGATATGACCGGCGCAAATCTGATGGGCGCCAATCTTGAAGAATCAAATCTGACGGGCGCAAATCTCACCTGCGCAATTATGGCTCGAGCTCGACTGCGCGGCGCGATCGACAAATCGGGCAAGCACGCCGCGGTCGTTGCAGCCGCCAGTTCCGGTGGCGCTGGAAAGGTTGCCGCAAAGCCAAATAGGCCCTGGTGGCAATTTTGGTAGATGGCACGCCGTGCATTGATATCTCAAAAACGATGGAAGAGTCGGTCCGCGCCGGACGTGGTTGACTTGTTAAGAAGCTCGTTTGCGCCGTACACTTTTAGCGCACGATTTATTGTCGCTAAAAATCTCGGTAGCAATTCCCGTGAACGAACGACTTTGGGCGCCGTGGCGAATTGGTTACATCACCGGCGATAAATCGGCCAAGGCCGCGGATCCACAGCGAAGTCTCAATTGGGAACCTGGCGCCGATCGGCATTGCTTTATGTGTCGGGCTATGGCCGATAATTCGCCGGAGGGCGATCGCGAAAACTTAACCATTTCGCAAAACCCACAGGGAATCGTCATCCTAAACCGCTACCCGTACAACAATGGCCACCTGCTCGTCGCTCCGCGGCGTCACCAAGCGCGGCTCGACGAACTTAGCGACGCGGAGCATGCGTCGCTCATGCGACTGGTCGCTAAGTCGTGTCGAGCGCTTGAGCGAACGATGAATGCCGAGGGCTTCAACGTCGGCCTGAACCTGGGCCGCGTCGCCGGTGCCGGAGTGCCCGGTCATTTGCACTGGCACGTGGTTCCGCGCTGGAACGGCGATACGAACTTCATGCCGGTCGTGGCTGGCGTCGATGTCATTCCGCAGGCGCTCGAAGCCGCCTTCGAAATCTTGCGTCAGGCGATGGACGAAACTCAGTAAGAAATATTCGCCGGCACTCCGCTCCCTCACCGTCGCAGCTCGGATCAACTAACCACTCGCTCCACATTACCCGCCGACATGAATCGCGTTATCTCTCTGATTGTGCTGCTGGCCTTGGTGCTGATCTTTGGCAGCCTGTTCTACATGGTGGTGTTCCGGTTTTTCGTTCCGCTGTTTCTCGCCGCGCTCTTTGCGATGTTGTTCGAGCCACTCCACAACTGGATGAAACAGCGCTGCGGCCGCTACGATCGCCTGGCCGCGGGATTGACGACCATCGTAATTCTGCTGATCGTGCTCGTGCCGACAGTGGCCGTTGTGTACGAAGGCGCGCACGATGCAGTCCACATGGTCCGCGGCACAGAGAAAGTGCACGTCGATGCGCAATCGTTCGACCATTTGATCGAGCACATCAACCAATGGTTCGGATTAGAACTCGATTCTAAAGTAGTGCGGCAAGAATTGGGCGCGAAGATCAACGAGTGGCTCGGCCCCATCGCCCAAAAAACGCCCGCGTTTCTGGCCGATTTTCTCGTCGGCTGCTTCGTATTCACCTTGGCGCTGTATTACTTCATTGCCGACGGCGAGCAGATGCTCGATACCGTCATGAAGCTTGTGCCTATGGAGCAACACAACCAACGGCGACTGATTGATGAGTTCGATGAAATCAGCCGTGCCGTTGTTAGTTCCCATCTGCTGGGCGGCATTGTCATCGCGCTGCTCGCCGGCATCGGCTACTATTTTGCCGGTTTGAAGTCGATTTTTTTGCTAACCATGCTAACATTCTTAGGTTCGATGATTCCGATCGTCGGCTCCGCATGTGTATGGCTAACCGCGTGCTTGTGGCTCGTGTTTGTCGACGAGCGGACCGTGGCTGGCATTGTTCTGGGGATCTACTGCCTGGCGATTGTTACGGTGGTCGACTCGATAATGAAGCCTGCGCTATTGCATGGGCAATCGAAGTTGAATCCACTGCTCGCGGTGCTGAGTGTGCTGGGGGGAGTTGCCTCGCTGGGACCAATCGGCGTGTTCGTGGGGCCCATGGCGGTGGCGTTTTTACAAGTCGGCCTGAACATGTTGCACAGCGAGCTAGCCAACATGAACGACCATGCCACGACCGAATATCCGGCATTACCGGAGAAGTCGTCGTCTTAAACGCGCGGTTGCAGATTCGGGCCTCACAGTGTTAGTTTGATCTCGTGGCAGGCAATTCGTCCGAACGTTGGCACAGCGCTTGCCCTGTTGAAAGTCGCTCAGAAAATCCAATTGCTTCCTTTTTTTGTGAGCTCGACGATGATCACTCGCCGACCAACGCCGCTGGCATTTACAGCCCTTGCTCTTATCGCATTGCAATCGATGACCACGAATCACGCGATTGCTATTGACTTCGGCTGGCAAGAATTGCCTGGCGGTGGCATTGAATATCTGGTGCAAGTTGAGCCGACATTGGTCGACTCCTTCAAGCAAGGCGGTTTCCAGAGCGATATTCCGCCCGGCTTGCGCGATATCCGCCGCATTCACATCGTCGTGGGCGAAGAGAAGCTGCCAAATCAAGGTAACTTAGATGGGCCAAAAGTCGCCCGTAATGCACAACCGCCAGTCGAGCCGACACCGAACATGGCGGCGACAACTGGAGATCCAGTTAAGGCGAATGATCGAACCGCAACCGATCGTGCGCCTGATGAAAAGGACGCCGCTAACGTCGCCGATCGAGGCGCCGCCACATTTGATTCCAATCTACAGCCAGCAAAAGATGAATCCTCAAAAGCGCCGGGATTGCTGAATCCTAGCAACCTGCTCTCGGCTATGCCCTTCTTTCATCCGGGCCGTTCACAAAGCACGCCGCAAACAACTGCCGTCCAATCGCCGCCGCAAGAAGCCCGCGCAGTGAACAATCAAGCGCCGGCCGATTCAAATGCCCAGACCGGGAATACGGGTCGGCAAACGCTTCCGCAATCAAATTGGCAGAGCGAAAAGCCCGCGATCGATCAACCCCCGGAGAGCACGCAACCAACGCCGAAACCGTGGTTGCCGCTGATGATGGTGCTCTTGGTGCTTTTCTTATCGCTGGGGGCGAATATGTATCTGGTGTGGATCCACCAAAGCGTGCGGGCGAAATATCTCGCACTGGTACGGCGGCAAGGCGCGGATCTGGCGACGATCAGTTGATCGTCACCGATTTAAATTGATTCGCTGCGTCGCGAGCGGCTATTGACGGGCTGGAGCGGTGCGCTTTTGCGGTTCGGTGGCGGCCGATTGCACGATGCCCGTTAGAATTGAATTGCTGTCACTCTCTGCCAATTCCACGCCGGCGAGCTTTGACGCCACCTGATCGGTGAGCGCGGCAAACTCATCGCGACGAGTTGTCTCAATATTCTTGAGCTTCGACGCCAGACGCTGCATCCCGTGTGGATTCGTCTCCGCGGTACGCGAAACGCTGCCCAAGAAACCCACGGTCTCCTCGAAATTGTGATCAATTGTTTTTCCCACCAGACCTTGAAAGATCTTTGCCAGCAGTTCGACGCCGACATTATCGACATGCAGGAAAGTATCCAGCCGCACGGTCACATAATACCTGCCATTGGTTTCGCGCTGCCACGCACTTTTGATCACGCCAACGCATTGCCCACGGACCGGTTTTGGAAACAGCGGGCCATCGTAAAAGCCTTCTGCATAGATGATTTCCGTATCGGCATTGCGAAAGATGATTTCTGCTTTCGCCGTGGTGCCATCGCCGTCGGTGCAGCGAAACCGATTGCCCTCGACGCGGTCGAGTTTTACGTTGGTCACACCCATCAATTGCCAGATGTTGACAATCACATCCGGATTGCTTTCCATAAAATTGAAGAGTTCCGGCTCGCAATCGACTACTTGAACAGGCAGTCGGCGAAACAGACTTGTGTCGTTCAACACAGCTGCCACTCTCGGCCGCACTTCAGCGGGGAGTTTATCGAGCGGAATGGCACGCAGCGCATCATCGTGCGCAGCATGGCTAGTGGAGGCTTTTGAAGGCGGCTCGGCCGCACAGGCCGGATTCGAAGCCAGCGCAAGCAAGATTGTCAGGTATCCACCGGCAATTCGCGCGAAAACTTTCGTTGCCGTCTTGCCGAGGCATGCCTGCGCAGCACCAGCGAACGTATCGCAATTCCACATGTCCCCCCTCCAAATTCCCCGGCAACGTTTGCCGCCTATAGGGATACTTCGGCTTGTAGAGGGTGATCAGGATAGAGAAAGTTCGCGGGCAAAGTACCCAGTGCTAGCAGCGCTTAGATTTAGATGCCGACTGGCCAGCTTCATCGTTTCATCGACGATTGGCCGTCCACCGATCAGTATTCATCCCCGCCCGAGCCTCCTTCATCCAAGCGTGGCGGGGGCTTGAGGCCGCGAACTTGCTTGGTGCGGATTTCGGTTTGGAGTTTTTCGAGTGCCGCGGCCAGCGGCATGGCCCCTCTGTCGCCTTCGAGCCGATCGCGCACACAAACGGTGCCGGCTTCGGCGTCTTTCGGGCCGACGACGAACATGTAGGGGATTAGCTGCAGTTGGGCATCGCGAACTTTCGCGCCGAGTTTTTCGGCACGATAATCGCCGGTCACACGTAGGCCGGCGGCTTTGAGTTCCGCTTCAATTCGGCGGCCGTACTCTTCGCTCTTTTCGCTGACGGTCAGCACGCGCACTTGCTCCGGCGCTAGCCACAGTGGAAACGCGCCGGCGAAATGTTCGATGAGTACTCCGACGAAGCGTTCCAGCGAGCCCAGCGGAGCGCGGTGAATCATGACGGGCTTGTGCGGTTGGTTATCGGCGCCAATGTATTCCAGATCGAAGCGTTCCTTGCTGGGCAAGTTGTAATCGACCTGCACCGTGCCCAGCTGCCAATCGCGGCCCAGGCAATCACGGACGACGAAATCGATCTTCGGGCCGTAGAACGCTGCTTCGCCGCGCTCCACGGTGAGGTGCGGCAAGTTCGCGCCCTTGGCAACATTCAAAATTGCGTCTTCGGCTTTCTGCCATGCCTCGCCGCTGCCGACATATTTATCGCTTGTCGGATCGCGGAAGCCAAGGCGCACGCGGTAATCGGCAAGCCCCAGCGAATTGAGCACGGTCTGAGTGAAATCGATGCAGCCGCGCACTTCATCGGCCACCTGATCTTCGGTGCAGAAAATGTGGGCATCGTCCTGAGTGAATCCCCGCACGCGGGTCATGCCGCCGAGTTCGCCCGATTGCTCGTAGCGATAAACGGTGCCGAATTCCGCCAGCCGCACCGGCAGTTCGCGGTAACTGCGCGGCTTGCTTTTGTAAATCATAATGTGGTGCGGGCAGTTCATCGGCTTGAGCAGGTACTGCTCGTCGTCCGACATGATGATCGGCTTGAACTGGCTGTCGGCGTAGTACGGAAAGTGGCCGGAGATTTTGTAGAGATCGACCTTGCCGATGTTCGGAGTGTAAACCGCTTCGTAGCCGCGCTTGGTGAGTTCCTCTTTGACGAACTGCTCCAACAGACCGCGGACGAGCGCACCTTTGGGCAACCAGAGAATAAGTCCGGAGCCAACGAGCGGGCTGGTGGCGAACAGTTCCAAGTGCTTGCCGAGCACGCGATGATCGCGTCGCTTGGCTTCTTCAAGTGCGGCGAGATAATTCTCCAAATCTTCTTTGGAGAACCACGCGGTGCCGTAGAGCCGTTGCAGTTGTTCGCGCGCTTGATCGCCCTTCCAATACGCGCCGGCAATGCTGGTGAGCTTAAACGCCCCGATGTAACCGGCACTGGGGACGTGCGGGCCGCGGCAGAGGTCGATGAATTCGCCCTGGCGATAGAACGACATCGATTTGTGATCTTTAAGGCCGGTTTCGATATGTTCGACTTTGAATTTCTGGCCGAGTTCATCGCACAGGGCGAGCGCCTTTTCGCGCGGCTCTTCGATGCGTTCGAACTCCTCATTGGCTTTCACGATTTTCGCCATTTCCGCTTCGATGGCCGGGAAATCGTCTTCAGTGAGCGATCGCGGCAGCATCATGTCGTAGTAAAATCCGCCGCCAACGGTGGGGCCAAACGCCAATTGCACGCCGTCGAATAGCCGCATCACCGCACGGGCCATCACATCGGCGCAAGAATGCCGCATCACGCCCAGCGCGGCCGCATCTCTTTTGGTGAGAATTCGCAGGGCGACTTCCCCTTCGGTCGGAAGCGGAGTATCGAGGCCCACGGTTTTGCCATCGATCACCGCGGCCACCGCCGCTTTCGCCAGGCCGGGGCCGATGTCGGCGGCCACATCTTTGGCCCGCATGTGTTGAGAATAAGTTTTGGTAGTGCCGTCCGGCAAATTAACCTTGAGCATAATGAATTGAATTTCCCCGGCCCGACCGAGGCTCGCTCGGGCAATGCCTGCCGCACGCAGCGGACGCCGATACAAAGGACGTCCAAAAGTCAAGTGACCGCGTGGACGAAATCGAACAAAACGCAAACTAACAGACAAACCGCCGGTTGAGCAAGTTCACGCGCGGCGTCCAGTCATTGGGCACATCGATTTCTTGCGCACGCTTAATTTGTTGACGGAAGTCCCATGATGTTCGTCGTCTGCGCCGAGCGCACGCCAGCAGTCGGTTCTTGAATGTGCAGAATTTGCTTGCCCTCCTGCGGGGTCCGAGTTAAGGTTTGAAGAGTGGGTGATATGGCGTTTTCTTCGAGTATTGACTTGTGGGGAGCGGCAGCATGGAAGAGCAGGAGATCGAAGGTCCGCTGGAGATTGCGCTCGTCGGCGACCTGACCGAGAGCGAAGCGGAACTGACCGATAAGCTCTTGTCGGCCGAACCCGGCGGCGAATGCACGCTGTATATCGATTCGCCCGGCGGCAGCCCGTATTGTGCGATGTCGCTGACGTCGCTGATCATGCTGCGCGGATTACAAGCCACGGGCATTGTGACCGGTGAATGTTCTTCCGCCGCACTGTGGCCATTTGCCGCCTGCAAACGGCGGCTCGTCACACCCTACAGCGTGATGTTGTTCCACCCGATGAAATGGCAAAGCGAAGAGCACGTTGGGCTGCACGAAGCTGCCGAGTGGGCTCGCCACTTTGCGCAGTTAGAAACCGACATGGATCACTTTCTGGCCGAGTTATTTGGCCGCTCGAAAAACGAAATTCAAGAGTGGATCAAAACGTGCCGCTACGTCGGCGGGCCAGAACTTGCGCAAGCCGGGCTGGCCGAAATGATCGATTTCAAAATGCTCACGATGTTCCAAGCGGGCATAAGCGCTGCTCCGCGGCGACAAACGGCGCCGATTGCCAAGCGGCCCGATCAACCGCGAAATCTGGTGCGCAACAAGCGCGCGGCGAAGCGGAAATAAGCCATCGCGTCACTCGGCGCAAACTTGAAAGCGTTTGGCCGTCGAGTCGCTCGGCGCGAGCCGAGCAGGCGCCGCCAATGGACGATCACCGGAAATCGCCATGGCAGTTGTCGCACGATTTTTTCATGACGCCGGCAGCGGTGCGGGCGGCATCGTAATTGGAATCGTTCACTGCCTGACGTACATCGAGCCCTGATTTCTGGAGCGCCTTGGCGTACTTCACGAATTTTTCGTCCTCGGCGTTTTCCATGCCGGGACGCGAGATAGCTTCGGCCAGCGCAGCCACGATTTCGGACTCGTGCACAATCTGCGCGGCGTTTTTCTTGAAATCGCCCGCGTTGGAAGTGGCCGGCGCAATGCGGTTTTGCTGCGCGTTTTCGAGTCGGTTCATTAGCGGCGCAAGATTCGCAATCTTATCCCAATCGTTTTTCGGTTCAGCGCCGGCTGGGACAGTAATCGATTCGCCGCGCAACATGGCCGCCAGATCTTCGCTGCGCATTTTGGTTTCTTTGAACGTGTTGTCAGTCGCGGCTTTGCAATTAAAGCCGGCGCGGGCAAACAGATCGCGAGCACCCGCGGCCTGCTTTTTCCATTTCACATCGCCGTCGTACTCGTTGATGATGGCGAATGTTGCGGCCAAGAGACTCAACGTTTGCCGCGCCTTTTTATTCGCCCCGCCGACGAAAACTTGCGGCGTTTTCACTTCTTCGGCCAGTGCAGGGCCTTGCGATTTGACTTCATCTTGGAGCGTATCGGCGGAAATGATTTTCGACCAGGCAAATGCGCCGGCAGCGGTCGAGGTTCCATCGCCGCCGGCATCGCCCGATTTTGACGCAGCGGTTCGCTTCCAATCGGGCCGCGGGCCGACCAGCGTTTCGCGGGCATCTGGAAAGAACGTGTCGGTGACGCGGGCGTCCCATTTTTCCGGCGGGGGCATGCCTTTGGCTTTCGAGTCGGCGGAATCGGCGGCCGACGCGTTTGAACCAATCGCTGCGGCGAGAAAAATCAACGCGATGCGAATTTGAAATTGCATGCCCTCATTATTTGCCGAAGTTTCCGGCGATGCAACGTATAATAACCGGTGAGTCATATTGCGACAGATTGAAATGCGAATCAATTGGTTCGCACAGAGCACCGCAAGCGGTTGAATGGCAGCTTCGCACAAATCAACACGGCGCGATTTTTTGAAAGGCCAGGCGGCCGTCGACGCGCTGCAGGACCTTGCGCAGAATTTTGGCGAAGCGGCGGGCGACGAATCCGACGCCAGCCAATTCGAATCCATCGAGCGTGGGCGCGCCGGTTACTTGCTCCGAATCGGTCGGCGCGCCATGGCTTGCGAGTTTGAAGTGCTGCTCAACTCCGGGCAGTTTGCAAACGGCATGGATGCGGCCATCGCAGCACTCGATGTCGTCGACGAGTTGGAAGCTCAGCTAACCGTCTATCGCGACACGAGCGAGGTCAGCGCACTAAACCGGACTGCGCATTTGCAGCCGGTCGAACTGGAATCGCGGCTGTTCGATTTGCTCGCGAAAGCGGCGGAAATTCATCAGCAATCCGGCGGCGCTTACGACATCACGGCCGGGCCGCTCTCCAAAGTGTGGGGATTTTATCGGCGTGCAGGGCGAGTACCGACTGCCGACGAAATCAGCGAAACGATGCAGTGCGTTGGCATGCAGCACATGCAGCTCGATGCGACGAGTCGATCGGTGCGGTTTGGCAAACGAGGCGTTGAAATCAATCTCGGCAGTATCGGCAAAGGTTACGCGCTGGATCGGGCGGCGGAAGTTTTGATTGCCGCCGGGGTGAATGATTTTTTGATGCACGGAGGAAACAGTAGTTTGCTAGCCAAGGGGAGTGCGGCGGAAGGTCCCGATACGCCGCAGGCAGGCTGGTGGGTCGGCTTGCGACATCCACTCATGACGCGACGGAGAATTGGCGAAGTCTGCTTGCACGACCGAGCGATTGGCACATCCGGCAGCGGTACGCAGTTCTTCGTCCACAACGGACGCCGCCTATGGGCACATCCTCGATCCGCGAACCGGCTGGCCGGCTGAGGGCACGCTATCAACCACGGTCATCGCAGAAACCGGCGCCGAAGCCGATGCGCTGGCCACCGCGTTCTACGTGCTGGGAGCAGATGGCGCCATTGAATATTGCCGCCAGCATCCACGTGTCTCCGCCATCATCATGACGCCCGTGGCTGGCTCGAGTCGCGTAGAACTCATTCTGTTGCGCGTACCGGAGGACGATTTGCGCATCGACGCGGACGATTCGATCTGTATTCGCCGCATCGAATTCTGATTGCCGCGCGCACCACATTTCAACCGAATGCCAAACGATTTTCCGGGTGCACTCGCTAAACCAATCTGGCTAGAATGGCGTTGCAACAAAGTCCAACTACGTATTTATCCAGCTTCTCCCTGCCGCTTACTGCTTACCGCCTACCGCAAGCATGCTGCTAGCCGACGGAATGTTCGAAGGATTCCAAGCGTACGGATACGTCGGAATCATTGTCTACATGATCCTCACCGGCTGCGGTCTGCCGACACCGGAAGAATTAGCGATTATTGGCGGCGGCGTGGCCAGCGCCACTGGGCAACTTGATTGGCGATTGACGCTAGGCGCGCTGCTGATCGGGGCCATCGTCGGCGATGCTGTCATGTACGGCATCGGACGATTTTTCGGTCAGCGACTGCTGCAAAAGAATCGGCTGTGGTGCCGCATCATCACGCCGGAGCGCGAGAAAAAAGTCGAAATCCTGCTCAAACAGCACGGCGTAAAAGTGCTCTTGGTGACGCGTTTTCTCGTCGGCTTGCGCGGCCCGATGTATATCACGGCCGGAATCTTGCGCGTGCCATTCAAACAGTTTGTCATCGCCGATTCCTTCTGCGCAACGCTCGTAGTCACGTTGTTCTTTGGGCTTAGCTACTTCTTCGGCGCCAAGGTGATACAGATCATCCACACGGGGGAAGGCTGGCTGACGATTATCGTGGTGGCCGTGGCCGTTATCGCCGGAGGAGTTTTCTTGTGGTATCAATTGCGCCGCCGCAAACTGATTGGCAAAGCAGCAATTGAGGCCGTATCGCCAGCCGGCCCAGCAGCATTGCCGTTGGAATTGCCGGCCGAGTCAGTGAATGCCGCTGAGCAGAAACATTCGGCACCCGCGGCATCGGGCGCGGTCGAGCATCCAATCGAAGAGCGCCAGCAGGCTTAAACGCCAAAAGTTTGCAATCCGCCTTGGCGCGGTTCACAAATTGCTGACCGAACGTCATCGGCGTGATACACTGGAATGAAGCCCAGGGCGATTGAAGTATTCTTCCGGCAGCTTGGTGAGTTATGCGATGGGCGCTTGTGTTCGCTTGTGCCGCAGTGTTGGGACCGGCCACCTTGGCGGTCGGACAACAGGCGGTCCAGCCAGATCTGATTACGACGTCGACCGGCAATTTGTGGACCCGGCAGGGGACGATCCAGCTGGCAGTCATGCGTGGGCAGATTGACGCTGCTTTTGTCGGCAGTGGCCAGCCACCCGTGCGCGAAGATCATGGCGACCAACACGAAGAGCTCACCGTCGACGGCACCGACTTTAGCGGCACCGCCCGGTACGATCGCATCACGCCGCGTGAGCATTTCAGCATCGAGATCGTGCCGGGCGACGGACCCAATCAGCGAATTGTGATTCGACACGAAACGATGCTCGCTGCCGCGAATGCCGACGACAAATCCGCTGCACCGGCCACGAGTTCGCCGAACGCGAGTGAAAAACAAATCGTCGAGTTCCTCCAAAGCGGCGCCGGCCCCATTACACTCACGGTTTCTCGAGGCGTCCAAAAACAAAAAGCCGAAGCTAATTCACTGTGGCAGTTGCTCCTCGGCGAACCCCGCTTCAGCGATCGCTACCTCGTGCCGATGCTCCTCTCCCTTCGTCCTGAATGGCAACTCGATGCAACGGCGACCGATGCGCGGCAGTTGTTGCTCACCGCTGCCGCGGATTTCCGACCCGCGCAAAGCACGCATTGGGCAGCGCTCGTGGCGCAGCTTGCCGATCAAAGATTTGCTGTTCGGGAACGTGCCGAGCGCGAGCTTCGCTCCGCCGGCGCAGCCGCACTCCCGTATTTGCAGAATCTCCACCGCCGCGATCTCGATGCTGAACAGTGGCGACGCATTTCTGGTTTGCTCGCTATGTATGAGGAACCCGCGGAAGACAGGCCAGAGACGATTGCGACTCGGTACCTCGGCGATCGGAATTTGTGGCTCTCGCTTCTGGCTGACGAACAAGAATCGACGCGAAAGATTGCCACCCATCAGCTAGGCATGCTGCTTGGCCGCGACATTGTGTTCGACGCTACCGCCAATGCCGAAATCCGCCGAAGGCAACTTGAATCGCTACAGCGGAACCTCGCCAAGTGATCATTGCACCGCAACGGGCTCAACAGCTATCGGCTCGTTTCGCAGCGCATCCAAATGCCCGGCCATCAGGTTAGCCACAGGCTTCGTGAGCATATGCCGATCGCAGGCGATGCGGATGATTGACGTGATGGGCACGGCCAAAAACGCGCCAACGATGCCCCACAGCATGCCCCAGAAAATCAACGACATTAGAATCACCACAGGATGCAGCTTCATCGACTCGCCCATCAATTTAGGTTGAATGAAGTTGCCGATGATGAATTGAATGATGGCGGGAATAAATGTCGCCATGAGCTTTTGGGCGAGCGTGAGATCCGACAACCAGATAATCGGGATCGGCAACAGGATGGAGATGAAGGAACCAACATTGGGGATGAAGTTCAGCAGAAACGTCAACAGTCCAAACAAGACGGCCGCTTGCACGCCGAAAATTGACAAGACAGCCCCGACCAGCGCCCCGGTTACGCCGGACAGCGTTGTCATGGTGAAAATATACGCGCGGATTCGATCTTCCATTTCTCCCCAAGCGCCTCCGATTGGCCGATCGCGCTTGACAGTACTCATGAGGAGAAAAAACAGAAACACCAGCACGAGCGCGCTTTGCGAAACAATGCCAGCCATTGCAGCTGGCACTCCAAGGAGCAAATTCTGCAACAGGCTTTCCAGATTTGTGACGACGAATCGCGTGAACTGCTCTGCACTTACACCTACTTTTTCAAGTGGGAGCGATTCAGTAACGTTCTTCAATAGTTCCGACAGTTTGTCTTGATATTGCTTGAGATTTTTCTCATCAGTGAATTGACCGACCGCATTGGAAACCAAGACCGCCGTACCCAATAGCACCAGTACTGCCGCCAGCAAGGCTACGCACACGGCAATCGTTCGCGGTAAGCGAGCGCGAACTTCCAGCAAATCCACCATCGGTCGAAAAGCGAATGCCAAGAATGCGGCGACGACAAACGGAATCATCACCGGACGCAACCAATACAACGCAAACGCCGTGGCTACCACTGTTAGCGCCGACAGGCACACCGTTTGGATACGCAGCTCGGCTCGAATTGGCGGCTCAACGGGTGCGGGCATTGATATTTCGCTAATGGTCAGTAAGCCCAAGGGGTTGCGGACGCCATCACTTCGATGGTCCCTGGGCTTGGTAGGCGACAGCGTACCAAACTCCGCTTTGCCAGTCATCCTGGCATTAAATGTCAGATCTTCAGTCGCAGCGTGTGTAATGTATAGACACCCGCACTTCCCAGCGCCAGACTCGACATCATGAGCCCCTCGCCTGAGACCCGCCCAAGCCTGCTGGTGCGTTTGGCTGACCATGCCGATCAGTCGGCATGGATGGAGTTTGCGCAAGTTTATTCGCCCGTGATTCATCGCTTGGCGCTGCGCCGTGGTTTGCAGCCCGCCGATGCCGACGATCTAACACAGCAAGTGCTCACGGCGGTTTCCAAGGCAATCGACCGCTGGCAAAACGATCCCGGCCGCGCGCGATTTCGCACCTGGCTGCATCGCGTGGCGCAAAACTTCATTATCAACGCGCTCACGCGCGCGGCGCCCGATCGGGCCTCGGGCGACACCGGCATGTTCAACCAATTGCAGCATGCGCGGGCATCGGATGGCCCCAGTTCCGATCTAATTCGTCTGGAAGTACGCCGAGAAACGTTTTCCTGGGCCGCCAATCAAATTCGCGCCGAATTCCGGCCGGACACCTGGCAGGCGTTTTGGCTCACGGCGATCGAGAATCAATCCATCGAATCAGTCGCCAGCCAATTGCAAATGACCGCCGGCGCAATTTATGCCGCCCGCAGCCGCATCATGCGGCGCCTGAAAGAAAAAGTTGCGGAATTTGAACCAGAGGATATGGAGTAGCCGCGTAGTTGAATGTCAGATATTTGACTGCCGCGTGTGTGTTTGATTGAAGAGAAGGCGCGAGCGATGAGCGAAAAACAAGTTCAATGCGATCCGCAGCGAATCGAGCAATGCCTCGGCGATTCGCTGAGCGACCAGGAGCGCACAGAATTTGAATCGCATTTGGAATCGTGCCCCGATTGCCGGCAAGCGTTGGAATCGAGCGCCGCCGATGTGAGCCAGTGGCAAGCGGCGCGAGAGTTTTTAAGTTCCGGCAATGTTGCGCCGGTTGCTAAACAAGCCCAGGAGTTACAACCCCTGGGCTTAGTTGCGCGATCCAGCGATGAAATTCAGCCAACCGGCGATATTGAACTCGCTTCGATCGACGATGTGCTTGCCGTGCTTGCGCCGACCGATGATCCGCGCATGCTCGGTCGGCTGCACGGATATGAAATCGCTGGCGTCGTGGGCCGTGGCGGAATGGGAGTCGTGCTCAAAGGCTTCGATCCAGCGCTAAATCGCTATGTCGCAATCAAAGTGCTCGCTCCGCAATTGGCCACCAGTGGCGCGGCCCGCCAGAGGTTTGCGCGAAGCGCGGGCAGCCGCCTCGGTCGTTCATGAAAATGTGGTTGCGATTCATGCGGTGGCCGATCCCGGCGCGCCAGGACTACCGTTCTTCGTGATGCCGTACATACGCGGCGCATCGCTGGAAAAGCGTTTAGCGCAGCGCGGCCCGCTGGGCGTTTCGGAAATCTTGCGCGTCTCGATGCAAATTGCCAACGGCTTGGCAGCGGCTCATGCCCAGGGCCTTGTGCACCGCGATATCAAACCGGCGAACATTTTGCTCGAAGACGGCGTGGAACGATTGCAAATCACCGATTTTGGCTTGGCCCGCGCCGCGGACGACGCCAGCCTCACACGCACCGGAGTCATTGCCGGCACACCGCAGTATATGTCGCCGGAACAAGCTCGCGGTGAGGTCGTCGATTCGCGCAGCGATTTGTTCAGCCTCGGCAGCGTCATGTACGCCATGTGTACGGGGCATCCGCCGTTTCGTTCCGAAACCAGCTACGGCACGCTGCGGCGAATTTGCGAAGATCAGCCGCGCGCGATTCGCGAAATCAACCCCGCGATTCCTGAGTGGCTCGACGCGTTCACTCAGCAATTGCACCGAAAGAACTCCGACGACCGCTTTGAAACTGCTCAACAAGTGGCGAGCCTACTGGAACAATGCCTCGCTCATGTGCAACAGCCGACGGCATCGCCATTACCCGAAACGGTGGTGCGTTTGATCCCCGAGAAAACAACTCCGCCCCAAACGCGGTGCGCCGCCTGGATTCTTCGATACTCCCCACTCCCAGTGCGGCGCGCTGCTTCGTTTTTTATTTCGTTTAAGCCCTGGCGAACCGTCGAGGGAGAACCGCGCAGAGTTTCGGGCCTTATCGTTTCGTTCGCCTCGGCCGCGGTCTTAATTCTGATCGCGATCGGCCTTTGGCTCCGCACCAATAAATCCGAAGTGCCGGCGCAACCCGTGAGCAGTCAGAATTCCGAATCGATTGCCTCTGAGCCCAGCTTGTCGGGCGAATTGCCACCATGGAATGACGATAGCATGGCGCGAAATCATGGAGTTGAAAGCGGAAATTCAGCGATTGGAAAGTCGGATTTCAGCAATGGAAGTGCGCGGCACGGATGAAAACGAATCACAACCACCCACACAGGAGAGTGATCGATGAAAACGCTATTTTGGCAAAGCTTTGCTCTTTTCGCGGCTACGTTTGCCCTCGGCGCGCAAGTCGCACATTCACAGTCGCCGGCGGAAGCCAGACCGGCGGAGGAACTTAAAGTGATCAACTTGAGGAATGCCGACGCGAACGAAACAGCTGGCCAGCTCAAGGAATTGCTCGGGGGCGGCAATGGCGCGCGAATTGTTGCGGATCGGCGCACCAACACGCTGCTGGTACGCGGACCCGCTCACGATGTGGCGGAAGTCGAAGCACTGCTGATGAAGCTGGATGAAGCTGTATCGGTGCCGCAAAAACAGCCGACGGAGAGACGTGGGACGCAAACGAACTCCAGTACGACGGCTGCACCACCGGCCATTCCCAAAGGAAGCAGCGGTGGTGGCGGATTCGGCGGTGGCGGATTCGGCATGGTTGGAGGCGGCGTTCAATCCGGCGGTGGAGGTTTCGGTGGCGGTGGTTTTGGCGCCGGTGGATTTCCCAAGGGTGCCGGCGGATGGGCTGGAGGATTTTCTGGATCGTCGGAAGCCGCGGATGCCGCATCTCGACAAGCTGAAGCACTGGCCAAGGCCGCCGACGAGAAGTTGAAGGCAATGACCGAATTGCTCAAGCAAGTCCAGTCGAAGACCAATCAAAACGATGAATCGAAAAAGGTCTTCGATGACCTGCAAAAAGCGGTTGCCGAACAACATGCAGCCGCTGAAGAACAACGCCGCGCCTATGAGAATCAGCGGCGTGCGTTGGAGGAAGGGCGACGTGCGCTGGAATTGAATCGACCGGCTTTAAAGCAGTTTTTCGAGTATTCCACGCAGGACAAAAGCCAGGACAAAGCCGTTGAGCAGCGGCTGAAAGCGTTGGTGAAAGAAATCAATTCGATGGCCGCCAGGCCAGAGCAGACTTCGGACGAGCGTGATGACCTCGCGCGGCGCAAAGAAGAGCTGAAGTTGCTCATCAGACAGCAGTTCGATGTGCAACAAAAGTCCGAGTCGGCTGACCTTCAACAATTGCGAGAACGGCTAGAGCGGCTGGAAAAGCAAATTAACGATCGCAATCAAAGCCGTGGCGACATCATCGAACAGCGGCTCAAAGATTTACTGTCTTATAAGCCGGCCAAGCCAACGCCGAAGATTGTCATCGATCGCGATAATGACGCCGAAGCGCCCTCTGCAGCGATCGCGCCGCCGCCGCTGCCGGCGCCGGCACGCACGCCCGGCCTGCCAGCCAAACCTGCTCGCCCGGCCCCCGGTGGCGCACCTGGTCCGGCTGCGGTCGAGAACCCGCCGGCGCCTGTGATTCCCGTCGCGGATATCCCAGCACCGGTAATCGATGTACTTCCGGGTGAATCGCCGAAGTAACCGACAATTACGTCACGCCTAAGCCGGCGCCGCAGCGGTTTCGATTCGCCAATCGCTGGCTTACGTGCCATTGGCATGCGGATCGTTGCCGGTGCGCCGGCTGATTCGTGATACGACGCGATCTGCGCGTGAAGTTTTTCGACCAACTCAGGCGCCATCACGTCGATCAAGTGCCATGCTTCGGCCGCGTGATCGCTGGAATGCAGGCCGTTGCATTGCGCGTTGGCCGGCATATAGGCCAGAATTGCATCGCGAATTTTTTCTTTCACGAAGATGCGGGCATTCGTGCGTTGCGGAAACCGCTTGCGCTCTTTGCGCGAGAGACGAATGGGTTTGGGGTCGTAGGCGATCACAATCGTCGAGGGATTACCGCCGGCCGCGTTGTACGGCCCGGCACTCCAATTGCCGCCGCGCGTGCGGGAGGCCGAGAACTCTGCCTCTGCCTTCGATAGCTCTTTCGTCGCCAGAATATCGAATCCGCTTTCCTCAATCATCTTGACCATCTTGGCTTGGAAGCCCCGACGAACTGCTTCCTGACGCAGCACGAAGACAGTCAGGCCTTGATCTTGAACGTCGGGCGTCAAGCGTTTCGTTAAGAACTGCAGCCATTTGTTGCGCGGACAGGCCGCGGCCAGGCGCGCCAGCATATCGGGCGTCGGCCCCCAATCGGTCTGCTGCAAATAGTCGTGCAAGCCTTCGAGACTGATATCGACTTCGATACCCAATTCATCGGCCATTGCCCGCAAAATGCCGGCGTAGTCGTGGCCTGGTTCGCCCTTCGACTTGAGGCCTGTAGTTCCGTGCGGCAACCCTGACCGCAAACCCTTGTGATATACGGCATGATACGCCAGGCTGTGAAAGTACGCCGATTTGCTCGGCACGTTGCACAGGTTCTTGTGACGCACCGCGCTCTCGAGAATGCGGCGCGCCACACGCGGCGGGTAGTACGGTGTGCCGCAAAACTCCGAACGCGGCAAACCGGTTTCGCTATAAACATCGGTGGGCTGAATGCCGGGCAGGGCGTGCAGAATTTTAAGTGCCGTGGGCAGCGAGTCGTCATGAATGAGCATGTCGACATCTTCCGAGGGCTCAATTTCCGGCAGCGCATCGAACCAACGCAGCACAACGTAGCGCACGCCGGCCTTGTCGAAGCTCTTGAACATTCCCGCCAGACCTGGGCCATGCGGGATGAAGTGCAGCGAGTTGCGATGACAGAATTTCTGTCGGCGAACGTTGGTCACCAGCAAGCGGCATTTCTTGCCATCGGGCGCACGCATGCTGACGAGCTGGGGACGGAAATATCGCTTCCGCGTCATGTGCACGAGGCATCCGACGAGCGCCACCAGCCACATTGGATTCCAGCCGATGCGCCACGCCACACATTTGGCGTGTCGTACCGCAGCGAACCGCCACAGGTAAAATGGTTTTACGCCGGAGAGCACCAGCACGTCGGCATTATTGTGCAGCACCAATCGCCGGCGCCCAGAGGCAACGAATTGATCGGCAATCTGCGGATTCGCTGCCTGCAGTGCCGCAATTTGCTGCTCGTCCGACGAGACACCCAAATATTTTGTGTAGCCCTGCCGCGCAAGGGCAAGCGCCAAATCGGCGCTCGTGGCGCCCACTTCAACAAAGATGGGATTATCGGGCCAAAGCGCGGGGCTGCATCGATTGCTCCGGGTTGTTGATAGCGAGGTCGGCGGGGTCTGCGGTCGGACGAATGTCCGGCTAGGTAAATAAGGCAGGCTGCTCCGGTGGCGCGTCTAGCTGCTGCGCAATTTGCCAGCGTGCAACCGATACAGACCGTATCGGCGTGCGGCCTCTTGTCGGTTCAAGCCGATTCATCGGAGTAATTAAACCTCGTTAAATTCCCGTTAAGCTTTCGCGGTTCGTTCGACTTTTCCGCACGCTTCCCATTCACGCGGGCAATTGACTGATGTCCGACACCACCGCCACACGGCGCCAGGCTGATAGCACGCTCGTGCGGCGGTCGCTGTCGCGAACCTTGCGCCGGGACCCCCAATTGCCGGCCGATTTGGTGGAAGCGCTGTGGCGCGATCCGCTCGATTTGCTCGCCCAAGGTCAGGTCCTGCAGCATAAGCCACGGTGCGTCGTTGTCCGGTTGGATCATCCGAGCGGGGTGTTCTTGCTCAAACGGCACAACTGGGGCGGCCCAATTCGCACTTTAAAAAAATCGCTTCGCCGTGCGCCGGCATTGCAGTGTTGGCTGGATGGACGATTGCTCGCGGAGGCCGGCCTGCCAACTCCGCAGCCGCGAGCGTGCCTCGAGCGGCGTTACGGCCCCATCGGCGCGAGTTCTTTTCTGCTGACCGATTTTATCGCCGGAGAAACGCTGTACCGAGCGCTGCGCTATCGGCGGTTGCATACTCGTGATGTGGAATCGCTGGCCACGCAAGTTTCGGCGATCTGGCAACAGCTCGACGATTTGCACGTCACGCATAATGATCTGAAGACAGAGAATTTCCAGATCGATGCCAATGGACGTGTTTGGCTGATTGATTTGGAAAAGATGCTGAGGCATCACCGCCGCGAGAACATCGATGATCGGCAAGCAATTGATCTCAAACGGTTTTTTCATCCGCGGAACTGGCGCGCTTGCCCGGCGCAGGCGGAAGCATTCCGACGCCATCTTCTTGGCAGTCGAGCCGCTTCGTCACTGGCGAGCAAGCTGCAGGCCCTGCAGCACCCACTGGTTGTGCCGCGTCCCAAAGAGAACTTGCCCGAAGAACTTGTCACCGTATTGATTCCATTTCGAAGTGATGCAGACTCGCTGGAATCGTGCCTGCACTCGGTCGTCGATTTTGCGGACGAGATCTTAATTGTGGCGCCGGAATCGAACTCAGCCACGCTTGCGTTGCTGCGGCAGCAAATTAACGCCGATCCGCGAATGACCGAAGCTCGTTGCAAGTTTTTTCACGACCCAACCACGAACGACGTGGCGCTTTTGAATCGAGCCGTGACGCTCGCGGCACATCCGTGGGTCTTCACACTGTTTGCTGATGAGCGAGTCAGCCCCGATCTGGCGAAGGAAATTCAAGATGTGCTCGTGGCTGGACCACGCGTTGCCGGACTCGAAATCATGCGGCGGCGATACCGGACCGGTGGAGTCGCGAAATCGTCCGAATTGAATCAAGCGCGACTGCGGCTATTTCACCGCAATGCGGCGAGGTTTGTGACTAACTCGCAAGGGCTCGCGATTGAACTTCTGCAAGGTTCACGTGGCGTTTTGCGATCGCATTTGTTGGCGGTCAACGATGTTGGCATGGATTATCGGTTGTCGAACAAATGGAAACGCGCGGCATAAGAATACGCCCGATCGGGACGGTCGGACTATATGACAGGCGAAAGGCCAATGACAAACAATCAAAACAAATTGACGGTATTGATTCCCTGCAAGAACGAAGTCAAGAACATTCGTTTGTGCATCGAGTCGATTCGCGACATCGCCGACGAAGTGCTGATTGCCGATTCCGGTTCGACTGATGGCACGCTCGATGTCGTGCGTCAAATCGGCGGCTGCCGCATCATCGAGCGCGAATACATTCACTCCGGCAACTTCAAAAATTGGGCCATTCCGCAAGCGTCTCATCCCTGGATTTTGATCGTCGATGCCGACGAACGCGTGACGCCGGAACTGGCGGCGGAAATCAAAAGCGAGCTACAAAATCCGCAGCATGACGGGTATCGCATTCTGCGCCGCAATCATATTTTCGGTCGTGAGATCAAACACTGCGGCTGGAATAACGACAGCGTTCTGCGATTGTTTCGCCGCGACATGGGCCGCTACTGCGATCGCGGCGTGCATGCCGATGTCATCATCTCCAGCGGCAACATTGGCAAGCTGAATGCGAAATTCCTCCACTTCACGTATTGGAATTTCGAGCAGTACCTCGAAAAATTCGACCGCTACACAACACTTGCAGCCCGCGATCTGGAAAAGCGCGGCCGGCGCAACTGCCTGGAGCCTGCTCATGCGGGCGCCGTTTCGATTTCTGAACCTGTACCTCATTCGCGGCGGATTTCTGGATGGCATGCCCGGCTTGATTCTCTGCATGCTCACCGCGTTCTACTCATTCACCAAGCACGCCAAACTCTGGGCGATGCACAACGGCCTGCCACAGCCTAATCCGGAAGCGGAACAAGACGCGACCTCGCAGCTACTTCCGATTCGCTCGCTGCATGCAGGTGTCCCACAGCCATCGGCTGCAGCCTCGTCTGTGGCATAAGTCGAAGACTGCCTGACAGTTTTCGCGAGAGCATCCGGCCGATTCAAGTCGCACGGCGGCAGTGGCTTTCTCGCCGCAGCCCATCGCCCTATCATTCATTTGGGGCACAATGGTCGTGCCAGTCGTTCTCGATTTGGCCAACGAAAGGAGTAGAGCCATGCAACCGCGAGTCGATTACACCAAAGCTTCGCCCGATGCCGTCAAAGCCATGTTGGGCCTGGAAAAATATTTGAGCAAGTGTGGCCTGGAACACTCACTCCTGCATTTGATCAAAATGCGAGCTTCGCAAATTAATGGCTGCGCCTACTGCCTCGACATGCACTCCAAGGATGCCCGCGCAGGCGGCGAAACGGAACAGCGTCTATACGTGCTCGATGGCTGGCACGAATCTCCGTTTTACACGGAGCGCGAACGTGCCGCGCTGGCTTGGACGAACGCCCTCACGTTGATTTCCGAACACACGCGCCGGACGATGTTTACGAGCAAGTGCGCGAACAGTTCGACGACAAGGAACTGATGGATTTAACAATGGCCGTCGCCACCATCAATGCCTGGAACCGCATCGCCATTTCGCTTCGTGCGGTGCCGGGCGAATATCAACCGCCTCACGTTGCGCAGCATGCCGAGGCGCACGCCTGACAGAGGGCAAGTTAACCGCGCGTGGTATTCGTCGTATTGCTGTTGGCCGCGGCGTCGGCGCCCATTTGCCGGATCGTCGCGGCCGCCAGCTTGCGAACGATCGGGCTCGGATCGCTCATTAGCATAACGACGCTGGGAATTGCGTCCGGTCCCAATTTCGTCAGGGTGCGCGCGGCATCGGCACGAATGAAGCCGTCGGAATCGTGATACAAATCGGCCAGGTAGGGAATCGCCGGCTTGCCGGCGGTGCCCATGCGTTCGATCGCATAAATTGCGGCCTGTCGCACCGAATGATCTGGATCGCGCAAGAGCAACGTCAGCGATGGAACTGCGGCGACCGCCGGCTCTTCGATTTGCGTTATCGTCCGCGCGGCCAGCACGCGAACGGCCGGGTCAGGATGCTGCAGCATCGGAATAATCGCGGGCACGGAAACCAATCCGAGCTCCGCCAGCGTGCGCCCCGCATCGATGCGAATGATCCGGTCTTGATCCGCCAGCACCTGCGCGAGCTGCGCGGTCGTCGACTTTGCTGCAGAGCCCAGCGCTTCAAGTGCTAACACCGATGCCTGCCGCACTGTGTGATCGGGATCGAACAAGTGCTCGGCCAACACCGGAATCGCGGGATTGTTGGGGCTCAAGACCGCTTTTTCGGCTCTCTCTTTGGCAGTCTGCTGGTCAGGAGTTTCATCTGCATAAGGCAGCCGCTGAGCAAATGCCGTAATTGGGCCAAAAAGTAGCCAAATTGCGCAGGCCGGAAATAGGTCGGACAGTTTCATCGCTTCACGCTTTGCTAGTTGCGATTGTCACATGCTTTTTGAGACTCGGCCCACGGGTAGCCCATCAAGTCTCAGGCTCGGCACGTAAACGCCTGCCCAATAAGGGAAAACATCCGTGTCGTTAGCACCCAGACGGATGGTCTAGTCATCCCCCGCCAACGGCCAATTTGACGCCAATCGGATCGTCAAAATCGGCAGTTTCAGCCGTGCGATTCGTGCCGCCCGTTTGTTCGTTAA
The DNA here is from genome assembly GCA_963773875.1 of Pirellulales bacterium. Taxonomy (GTDB): domain Bacteria; phylum Planctomycetota; class Planctomycetia; order Pirellulales; family JADZDJ01; genus CAVTYH01. The sequence goes on along the minus strand of CAVZCV010000015.1, from coordinate 208,908 downwards.
AACCGCGCCGGCATTTTTTAGCTTTAAACTCAGCGCAGATTGTGTATCTTCGCAGCCGTGACTAGCGTGGAAGTTATCGATTTCGGCTCGTGGTTTCGCAGCGTTCGCCAGAACAGAACTGCTGTGAAAACGCGGCCAATCGGCCCGCTACTTCTCGCTTTCTCATCCCATGGCTCGCTGGAGACGCAACTGTGTGGCGTAACCGGAAAACATTTGGTCGCATTTCTCGTTTGGCGCGCGAAACAACAGCAATCTTTATCGGGCAAAGTCGCACGGTCGCCGTTCGCTGTTCGAATCGCTCGAACTGCGGCAAATGTTCTCGGTCACTCCGGTCGTGCCGCTCACGACAACTACGAAGTTCGCCGATGGCGCCATTGCCTCCATCGCGCCCATGTCGGTCAGTGAAACAACGGGCGAAAAACCGCAATCGAAAGTTTGGACCAACGATGGCAAGTGGTTCAGCGTCATGCCCGACAGCACCGGCACGTGGGTCTGGCGGCTGGATGGCAATGCTTGGACGCACGTTTTGCGGCTTTCGACCAATAACACCTTCCATTGCGATGTGGTCACGCAGGGCGACACCACCCACATCTTGATGGCCAACGGTGCGCAAACCCAGTTGGCATCGATCGAGTACGTCAACGACGGCTCGGGCACTTACCAGTTCTGGTCAGCGCGATCCACTCTCACGAGCGCACCAATTTCCAACAGCGACGAATCGGCCAGCCTGACGATCGATTCCACCGGCCGCATGTGGCTCGGGTCCGATGTCACTTCGACCATCGAAGTCCGCTACAGCGATTTTCCGTATCTGTCGTTCAGCGGGCCCATCACCATCGGCTCGGGCATCAACAGCGACGATATTTCCGTAATCACATCGCTGCCCGATGGCAGCGTCGGTTTGTTCTGGTCGAATCAGAACGCCAAGCGATTCCAATTCAGCCGCCATGTCGATGGCGACGATCCCACCCAATGGTCGCCGGTAGAAAATGTCGCACCACAGGCTGCTCTTAGTGCCGGCACTGGCATGGCCGACGATCATATGAACGTGGCCGTGGCGACCGATGGCACAATGTATGTCGCGGTCAAAACGAGCTACGATACCGCGGGCAAAACGAAAATCGGCATGCTTGTACGCCGTCCCAACGGCCTATGGGATCCGACGCTGTATAACGTCGACACCGGCGGCACGCGCCCCTGCATTGTGCTCGACCAAGATATCAACCGGCTGATGGTCCTCTACGCCACCTCGACCGGCGGTGGCGACATTGTGTTCCGCGAAACGTCACTCGATAACATTTCGTTTGGTCCGCGCGTGACACTCATTTCCGGCAGCCTCGACAACCCCACTAGCACCAAGCAAATTGTGCATGGCAGCCTGGTTGTCATGGCCGGCAACGGACAAGACAGCGCGAGCAAAGCGCTTTCGTCCATCCTCACCATTCCATTGCCAAGCGGCGGTGGGCAAGGCAATCAGCCGATTGTTGCCAGCGCAGGGTCCGATCAACACATTCAACTGCCTGCCGGCGTCACACTACATGGCACGGTTTCGCAAGGCGGCTCGCAACTTCCAAGTGGCGCGACGACCGATACATGGAGCGTGACCAGCGGACCGGGCACCGTGACATTTGGCGATGCCACGTCGCTCGACACCACCGCCACGTTCAGCGTGTTTGGCACGTACGTGCTGCGGCTCACGGCCAACGATGGCAACGGCCCCGTGTTCGATGAACTGACAGTCATTGTCGATCCCACGGCGCCGCCGGCCGGCACACTGCCAGTCACTCGTTCGTTTCAAGATGGCAACGGCTACACCGGCACGCGCGATACCTACATCACGGCCGGCTCGGCCACGAAGAACCAAGGCACGAAAAAGTCGATCACGCTCGATGGCTCGCCCGACATTGCCGGATTGCTCCGCTGGGATATCTCGACCCTTCCGCAGGGCGCCGTGATTCAGGCAGTTACCATCACCCTCAACGTGACGAGCAGTTCGAAGCAATCGTATCAGCTGTATGAGCTGAAGCAGAATTGGACCGAGCCGGGCGCAACGTTCCGCAAGTTCTCCGCCGCTTCCAATTGGGGCACGGTCGGGGCGAACGGCGCGGCCGATCGCGGAACCACCGTGCTGGGAACTCTCACTGCCACCTCGAAAGGAAAAGTCACGGTCACGCTCAACGCCGCTGGCATCGCGGTCGTGCAGAACTGGATTAACAATCCTGGCAGCAATTTCGGATTCATCTTCCAGAATTATGCCAACAGCAACACGGCGCTGAAGTTCGACTCGCGCGAAGCGACGAACGCCGCCAATCGTCCGAAGCTTTCGGTCACCTACGCCATGCCCGTCCTGTTCGCAGCCGCGGGCGACGATCAGCAAGTGCAGCAGCCGGACGCTGCCACCTTGCACGGCACTGCCACCTACAGTGTGGCGCCGAATCCATCGCGAACATTGACCAGCACCTGGAGCGTGACAAGCGGACCGGGCAACGTGACATTCGGCGACTCCGCCGCGCTCGACACTACAGCCAACTTCGACACGGCCGGCACATACGTGTTGCGACTGACGCTCGATGACGGCGTGCAAACGGTGTTCGACGAGTTGACAATCGAAGTCACCGACCCGGTGGTGATCATCTAACTCAGGACGACTTTTGGATGGCTGGGGTCGACGGGCACCGACGCTTCGTTGGTCGGGAGCCCCCAGCGAATGTGCGAAAAACTGGGGGCACGGCAGCCTCGACCCCGGCCACCCAGTGCCGATCGTTACAGCGTTGGGCCCAATGGCCAGGGGACAAACTCTTCGTCGCCAAGCCCCAACTGTTCGCTTTTCGTCTTTTGGCCGCTGGCCACTGCCAGAATTTCGTCGAAGATCTCGCGGCCTACTTCTGCAACCGAGCGGCCTTCTAAAACGCCGCCGGCGTTCAAATCCATATCATCTTTCATCCGCTCGTACATCGGCGTGTTCGTGGCGATTTTGATCGATGGAGTCGGTTTGCAGCCGAAGCAACTGCCGCGACCGGTGGTGAAAACCATCACGTTGGCGCCGCCAGCGACAATGCCGGTCACACTGACCGGATCAAAACCTGGCGTATCCATCACCACGAAACCTTTGGCCCGCACCTGCTCGCCATAGCGGTAAACTTCGTTCATCGCCGTGGAGCCGGCTTTGGCAATCGCGCCGAATGATTTTTCGTAAATCGTGGTCAGTCCGCCTTCCTTGTTGCCCGGCGAAGGATTGTTATCGCACGTGGCGCCGAACACGCCGCTGTACCATTCCCACCAGCGGATGCGTTCGATCAGTTTGTCGGCGACCGCCGGAGTTTTCGCGCGGCGCGTGAGCAGTTGTTCCGCGCCATAAATCTCTGTCGTCTCGCCGAGGATTGTTGTTCCGCCGCAGGCGACAATCATGTCGCTGGCCACGCCGAGGGCCGGATTAGCCGTGATGCCGCTGTTGCCATCCGATCCGCCACAGTTCGTGCCGAGAATGATGTTGCTGGCCGGCACGGTTTCACGTTTCTGAGCGTTAACTCGCGGCAGCAACTCCGCAACAAGCTTCACGCCGGCCTCCACCGTTTTCGCTGTGCCGCCGAGATCTTGCATTACGAGCACGGGCGGACGATTGGTCGTCGAACCGCTGCCATTTTGTAGCCCGCCGATTTGAATCAACTTCTGATCATCGATCAAATGCCCGATCGCGTTCGATTCGCATCCCAACCCAATCAGCACATAACCGCCGATGTTCGGATGCCGCGCCATGCCGCCGAGCACGCGTGTCAGAATCTGGTGATATTCACCTGCGAACGGAATGCCGCAGCCCGCGCCGAACGTGAACGCCACCACGCCGTCGACATTCGGATAATCTCGCAGCGCCGCCGCATCAAACCGCCGGGCAATAAATTTACACACAGACGCCGAACAATTGACGCTCGAGATCAGCGCTATGTAATTCCGCGTGCCGGCTCTGCCATCGGCGCGGCGGTAACCTTGAAACGTGTAGTCGGTGAGCGGCTCCGGCTCCGGCGGGACGGCGGTCGATTTTGCATACTCGCGATCGAACGCCGCAGCATCGACATTGTGCGAATGCACCCATTGCCCCGGCAAAATCTTCTGACTCGCAAAGCCGATGGTCTGCCCGTACTTCACAATCGGCTGGCCGACTTCGATCTCGGCAATTGCAATTTTGTGCCCTTGGCGCACCGGCTCGACCAACGACATTTGCTCTCTTTCCCAATGCGAAAGGCCTGGTGCGAGAACACCTCCCATCGACTTGAGGACGGTCCCACTTGGCAAATCGTGCGCAGCGACGCAGACATTGTCGTCGGGATGGAGCAGAATGATGTCCGGCACTGCCATGCTTGAAATCGCCACAGCCGTGGCGAATGAAAAGTTGTCGGCTCAGAATGCGAAGCGATTCGCTTGTAATCCCCGATTTGTGGTCACACAATATTCTACCTGTTGCCAGGCAGATTAGGCAGGTTTCGTCTTGTCGCGAAAGAATGCCGCTACGGCTGACTTACTCTTTTGAGGACCTGGCGAAATGGCGGGCACGGACGCGGAACAAGAGCTAGAAAATGAAAACCAGGCTGAGATGGGCGACGATCGGTGCCACCACAATTGTTTGCGGGGCACTGGTATTTGCTAATCTTGACGGGTACCAAAACGAGCCCTTTGGTGGCGGACATTTCTTTGGCGAGCCGCCGCTAATTAATTGGGCACACGGGTGGCCATCCATTTGTTTGGTCCGCAGTTCGATAGCGAAGGGACGGCCGGGCGCGTCGCTAAATAGGGCACGGCTGGGCACGAATGGAACAACCAACCGGTGGCCGTTCGACAACGCAGAGATTTATGCCTTTTATGTTAATCCCTGCTTGGTGGATTTAAGTTTTTTCGTGGCCGTGCTAATCGGCACCGCCTACGCCACTCCGCGATTTCTGAATTGGTTAACGACCTTCCGGTCGTTTAGCTTGAAATCGCTCATCATCGCAACGGCTCTGCTGGCGGTTCTATTTGCGGCGGCAATCCCGGTTTTAAAATCCGATACTGTCGTTCAATTTGCAAATCAATGCTTCGACGAACATACGCCATCCAGCACGAAGGTCCGCTATCTGGCGCAATTGTCGGCAATTGGAATGATCGCGATCGGAGCCTTGATGGCGGCCTTCGCGCTGGTGCATTTCAGCTATGCATGAGCGTTGACCAGAAAGCGACGTTCTCCGTTCGTGCTTCATTGTGATTTTTCAAAGGAGTAGAAAAGTAGGGTGCGTCAAGTCCGCGCAGACGCACCAAGAATGACCAGAAAATAATCTGCGCAAAATGGTGCGTCTTCGCTTCGCTCGATGCACCCTACGGCCTACCCAAAGTCTCAAAAAAACTTTTTGGGACTGGCCCACAACACTCTTGACTCTGCATCGTCTGTACACTACAATAACTACGTTCAGAGAAATGGATTTTTCGACTCGATCTTTAGTCATTGGAGTTGGATGGAAAGGATTTGTCGCTCGCCACGGCAAATGGCGAAAAAACCTGGGGCCGATCGATCGAGAATTCTCGATCGATTTGAGGGCCCCAAAGCGGAAAGTGAAATAACGATGAAAAAACTCGGACCAAAAAACGCAAAAACGACTACACAGGTTGAAAAGCGCGCTGGAGTTCTTTCACTCCGAAACATGATTTTCGGAATTCCAGCCGCCGGACCACGTTTTTCTCGGAGAATCGTGTGGCCAAACCCGCCGGGCTTTCACCTGATTTTGGGGCGGTCGATTTCGGAGCGGAAATTCTCGATGTTTTTTGAAAATCGTAAAATTGCGCCTGCGAACTTACTCCCGATTGAATGCCGGCCTCGTTCGAACCGGCACCCCCCGAGCCGCGAGCCGTCAGGCCGCGGTGTTATACGCCAACAATTTACCAATTCCACGGTCCCAGGGATCAAACCGCCCATCGGAAGCGTCTATAATCGTATGTGGCCGAAATGCTGGGCACCCAACAAGTTAAACGGCACGTAAGCGGAGGCAGTAGAAGTGGCTACGGGACTTGCCCAAAAAGAATCTGTGCGCCGAAAAAGGCGGCCGGTAAGTTCGTCGATTACGGCGACTACATCGATGGCCAGCTGCGCCGCACACGCGGCCAGGTGAAGGCCGTTGAAGTGGCCAACGGGCTGATGGTCCTGGCCGTCGGCGCAATCGCGTTCTTTTTGATCGCCGCCGTGCTGGATCATTGGGTCGTCCACGGGGGGCTGAGCATCGTCGAGCGAGTGTTCTTATTCTGCGGCGTGCTTGCCGGCGTGGCGTACTGCTCCTGGCGGATGATCATTCCGGCCATCTTCGGGCGCGTGAACCCCGTGTATGCAGCGCAGACGATTGAACGCAGCAAGCCGACGCTGAAGAACAGCCTCATCAATTTCCTGCTCTTCCGGCAGCGGCCGGAATTTGTAACGCCGCGCGTGCTCAAAGCGCTCGAGCAACAAGCGGCCAACGGCCTCTCGCACGTAAAGATCGAACACGCGGTCGATCGCACGCGAATCATTCACCTGGGCTATTTGCTCTTGGCGTTCCTGGCGGCTTTCGCGATTTACTTTGTGGTCTCGCCGAAGAATCCGTTGGCCACGGTCGAGCGCGTGTTGCTGCCCTGGGTTGATACGCCAGCGCCCGCACGCGTGAGCATTCGCGATATTCAGCCGGGACACTCCACAGCATTTCGCGGTCAGTCGGTCAAAGTATCGGCCGAGATTGAAGGTCTCGGCAGCGACGAAGGCGTGCAACTGGTTTACACGACGGCCGATCGGCAGACGGTCGATCGCGCGATCGCCATGCACGTTGCGCCAGACAGTTTTCACCGGCATGTGGCCACGATGCCGGAAGGCGAAGCGGGCATTCAGCAAGATGTCGATTACCGTCTAATCGCCGGCGATGCGACCAGCAGCCAATACCATCTGCATGTTATTCCCGCGCCGACGATCGTGATCGACAGTGTCGATTACAAATACCCAGATTACACCGGCCTCTCGCGGGCCACCGTGCAGCGCCGCGGCGATTTGAAGGCCCTGGAAGGCACCGAAGTGACGCTGCATGCGGTTTCGAATCAGCCGCTGAAATCGGCGAGCATCGATTTCAATTGCGATGGCAAGCCGGATCGCGCCATGCAAGTCGACGGCCAGAAGGCGACGATCACGTTCACGCTGTCGCTGAATGATGCTCGCACGCAGCCGCTCTTCGACACTTATCAACTGCGTTCGATCAGCGCCGATGGCATCGAGAACCCGCAACCGATTCGGCACCGCATTGAAGTGGTGCCCGATCTGCCGCCGGAGATTAACTTTCTCACGCCGCAACAGGAAGAAACTTCACTGCCGCTCGATAGCTCGCTGGTGCTGGAAGTGCGGGCGATCGATCCCGACTTTGCATTGGGTGGCGTTTCGCTACGGGCCAAATCGCAACGTGGAAAACTGCTCGATGAATCGCTGCTGCGCGATGCACCACACAACGGGCCGTTTGTCGGCAAATATCAGTTTGTGCCGTCGCGGTTGAAATTGAACGAAGGCGATATCGTGCGAGTTGTGGCCTCCGCAGTCGATAACAAGACGCCGCAAGCGAATGAAGCGATTACTTCGGAACGCCGCATTCGCATCACCGCGGCGGAAAACAGCAATCGCCGGCCGCAGCCAAATCAGCTCGCCAACGACGATGGCCAGAAACAACCGAACGATCAGCAATCCAACGATCCGAACCAAGGTCGCGCCAATCAGAACGACGCCAACAATGATCGGCAAGATCGGAACCGCGAGCCAACCGCGCGCGATCGCAATACGAATCGACAGCAAGATGCGAACCAGGAGCAGAACAACAACCCTGCGCAGCAAGATCGCGATCTGAATCAGGATAATCCGCCGCCAAGCGGCACGAATCTGCCAGATCAAAAACAAGACCCGAACAAGAAGCCAGACGACGGCAATCAGCAGCCGCAGAACAAACAAGAAAATCGTAAGAACGAGCCGAACAAACAGGACGGCCCGCAGCGCGAAGAAATGCGCGACGGCAAGAACGACGGACAGCAAGAAAAGCAGAATCCAAACAACCAAGGGCAGCAGAAGAAAAATCAAGACAACAATCAGAAGGGCAACCAGCAGCAAAACCAAGCTGGCGACGGCAAACAACAGCCGGGAAACAAGCAGCAACAGGGGGATAATAAACAGCAGCAGGGAGACAACAAGAACCAACAAGGCGGGAATCAGGGGAATCAGAATCAGCAGCAGGGTGGGAATCAAAACCGGCAACAGGGTGGAAATCAAAGTCAGCAGGGCGGGAATCAAAATCAACAAGGCGGCAACCAGCAGAAACAGGACCAGGCCAACGACAATCAAAACGGTGGCCAGCAGAAACAGCAGCCGGACGGCAATGCAAAACAGCAGGGCAACTCGCAAGCCGGCGGAGACTCGCAGCAGAAGGGCAATACTGCAGAGCAGAAAAACAACACTGCGGAGCAGAAGGGCAATGCTGCGCAATCGCCAAGCGGCGATGCGAAACAGCAGCCCGGCAATCAAAATCAAAACGGCAATCAACAAAAGACCGATGCGCAGAATCCGCAAAAAGGGGGCGAGCAAAATCAGCAAGGCGCTAAGCCCGCTGATGGAGCGAACAGCGGCAATCAGCAGCAGAACGGTCAGCAAAATGCCAATCAAAATGCTGCCGGTCAAAAAGGCGGCGAGCAGAAGAATGACCAGAAGACCGAGCAAAAGAACACCGACGGCATAAAGCGCGACAACGATCAAGACAGCGGCAACAAAGGGGGCGATCAGAAACGCCAGGATCAACAATCAAAAGATCAAGCGGGTCAAAAAGAGCAAAACCGTAACCCAGCGGGCGGTTCTGAATCTCGCTCTGGCGGGATCGATTCCGGCGAAGGCGGCCAATCGAAAGATCAGCAAAATCAAAGCGGCGGCCAAAATCAAAATGGAAGCAAGCAGCAGAGCGGTTCCAACTCCAGCGGCCAATCGGCAGCCGATCGCCAAAATAGCCAAGGCGAAGATTCCAGCACCCCGCCCCCCGCCGACGGCAGCGATGACGGCCGCGCGATCGAAAACATTTTGAAACAAAACCCGGACGGCCAAGGCAACCGGCCGGATCAGAATCGGCCGGGAGATCAAAACCGGCCCGGCGATCAAAATCAAAACGGCGACCAATCGCCGAAAGACGGCCAACAGCAGCCCAAGTCCGATCAAAAAGGCGCTGGCCAACCGAACGCGAAATCGCAGCCGGGTCAAAATCAGCAACAGCCAAACCAAAACGGCAATCGCGAGCAGCAGCAACCCGGCGCGAACGGCAATCAGCAACCAGGCGAAAAGCAGCAGTCTGGAATGAACGAATCGGCTGATCAGAATCGGCAACCGGGCGCGGATCAACAACAAGGCGGCGCGGCACGCAATCAACAACAGCCCGGCGATAACCGCAAGCAACAGCCGTCTAGTGAGCAGCAGCAACCTTCCGGTGCGAAGCCAAATGGCGATCAAAAAGCGGCCGACGGCAAGCAGCCAGGCGAAAACTCAAAGTCCGGCGAAAATCCCCAGCGCGGCAACGAGCAGAATCAGAATCCAGCCGGCGAAAAACCTGATTCGCAACAGCCGAACGCCTCGGGCAAGCAACCTGGCTCGGACCAGCAGCAATCGCCCCCCGCGGGACAAAAAGGCGACGAGCGCCAACAGCCGGGCAATGGCTCGCAGCAAGATCAGAAACGGGATCAGGCTGCGCAAAATCCGGCGGGCCAAAGGTCGGGCGAAAAATCGGATCAGAATCGCGATGGTGCGCCGAAATCACAACAGCAGCAACCCGGCGAAGGGCAACAGCCCGCCGGTCAGCAGCAGTCGGCCAACGAGCAAAACTCGCAAACCAGTGCCGGCAGCGGCCAGAAAAGCGACAATACCCAAGGTTCGCCGCAATCGCAGCAGGCTGCGAAGCCACGCGAGAAATCGAGCGACAACGGAAAGAAAGGCGAGTCGTCCAATGAGGGCCAATCGCCGAGCGTGAGCCAACACGAATCAAACTCTAAGGGAGAGCAAGACGGCAGCCAATCGGGCGGCGGCGGCAAAGGCGGCGGGCAAAAAGGCAACCAGCCTGGCCAGGGAGAAGCCGGCAACAACACCTCGGCCGATGAGGGCGCGAACAAATCGAACGAACCCGGCAAAGGCGAAACATCCGATAAGCCCGGCGGCGATCAAAAGTCGGACGGCCGCACCGGTCAGGCAGGCAGCGAAGCGGGCAAAGGATCGACCAGTCGGTCATCGAACGCCTCGAAGAGCCAAGGCAATCAGAAGTCGGATCAAAATCCGCAGCCAAATCCGCAAAACCAAAATCAGCCCAACGGCCAGAAGACCGATCGCAACCCCAGCCAGAAGCAGAAAAGCGACTACGTGAAGCCGTCGGAGCCCGGCACCGGCGCGGCAACTTCTGAAGGCGGACTATCAACCGGTTACACCGACAACCCGCCGGAGCAAACGGCCATCAAGCCGGACGAAGCGAATTTGAATTATGCGAAGAAGGCCACGTCGTTGGCGCTCGATAAATTGAAGTCGGCGATGAAGAACCCCAAGGATCAACAGGAGTTGCTCAAAAACCTGGGCTGGACTCGCGAGGAAGCGGAGCAATTTATACAGCGTCAGGAAGAGCGCCTGCGAAACCTCGAAAAGCCGGACCCCAAAGATGAAGCGCGACGGGAAGCGGAAGATGCTTTGAAGAGCCTTGGCCTGCGTCCCGACCGCACCACGCGTGCCGGCAGCGGACTGACGAGCGACGAGAAGCGCGGCCTTTCATCGGGCCATCGCACCGCCCCCCCACCGGAATACGCCGAGCAGTACAAGGCGTTCAGCCAGGGAATTAATCAGGCGAAGTGAGTTTGTGGTTGTCCTTTGTCCTTTGACCTTTGTGCATGGTAACCTGTCACAATTGGGAAATGGGCGCCAGCAAGGGACGAAGGACTAATGACCAAGGACGATTCTCCGCGATATCTCGTTCCGTTCCAACCCAAGGGCATCCCGCATCATTTTACCGATGTGCTCATCATCGGCGGCGGGCTGGCGGGATTGCGAGCGGCGAACGCCATTGATTCGACGCAGTCGGTTCTGGTAGTGACCAAAGAGAATCTGCGGCAATCGAACAGCAATTACGCGCAAGGCGGCATCGCCAGCGTCATCGATCCCGAAGATCGGTTTGAAAACCACGTGGCCGATACGCTTACCGCCGGCGGCAAGCTTTGCGATCCGGCAGTCGTGGAAATGGTGGTGCGCGAAGCTCCCGAGCGAATTCGCGAGCTGACAGCCTGGGGCACGCATTTCGATTTGGAAGCCGGCGAACTGGCGCTGGGCCGGGAAGGCGGCCATAGCCACGACCGCATTGTTCACGCTTTGGGCGATGCCACCGGCAAAGAAGTCATGCGGGCTGTGATCGAGCACACGGCCGCGTTGCCGAATGTCGAAACGTGGGAAGACACCTTTACGATCGACCTTTTAACGAACGACGGCGCCTGCTGCGGCGCGCTGGTGTGGAATGCCGCCCACGGCAAAACCATGGTTTGGGCCAAGCAAACCATCCTTTGCACCGGCGGCTGCGGACAGGTGTTTCGCGAAACGACGAATCCGGAAGTGGCCACCGGCGATGGCCTGGCCATTGCCTGGCGCGCCGGCGCCGAAATGCGCGACATGGAGTTCATGCAGTTTCACCCCACCGTGCTGTACATCGCCGGCAGCAGCCGCAACCTGATTACCGAAGCCATGCGCGGCGCCGGCGGGCGACTCGTGGATCGCAATGGCTATCGCTTCATGCTCGATTACGACGAACGGGCCGAGCTGGCCCCGCGCGATGTCGTCAGCCGCGCCATCGTATCGCAAATGGAGAAGACCCGGCATCCAAATGTGTACCTCGACATGAGCCATTTGGATCCGACCGTGGTGCGCAGCGAGGTTCCCTGGCATGGCCGCCATTTGTGCTGAGTTCGGATTAGATATCACGCGCGATCCAATTCCCGTGCGACCCGGTGCACATTACATGATTGGCGGAGTGACGGTCGATCTGACGGGCCGCACCACGCTAAAGGGGTTGTGGGCCGCCGGCGAAGTCACCTCCAGCGGTCTGCATGGCGCCAATCGCCTGGCGTCGAACAGTTTGCTGGAAGGTCTCGTCTACGGCACGCACGCCGGCGCCGGGGCATCCGATGACGCCGAGAAAGTGCCCGATTCATTTCAGGTTGTGCCGCTCACAAATCCGGCGAACACCGACGGCGGCGAACCATTGAACCTGGCCGACATCCGCAATTCGCTCAAGTCACTCATGTGGCGTGCCTGCGGCGTGCGGCGTGACGCTCAGCGATTGAGTGAAGCTGTGGAAGACATCGATCGCTGGTGCAGTTACGTGCTGCCGCGGCAGTTCAACAACCCCGAGGGCTGGGAACTGCAGAATATGCTCATCGTCGCCCAACTGATGATTCGTGCCGCCTCCGAGCGCGAAGAAACCCGCGGCGTTCACGTGCGCACCGATTTCCCCGAAACCGACGACGCCCATTGGCGCCGCCATCTGGCGTTTCACAGGGATTGAACCCGCGAAACCCATCTGGCACACTACAACTCTCAAATCGAACTTGCGCTTTCGCTCCGCGCTGGTCAGCCATGAAGTTCTTCGCTTTTCATTTAATGCCCTGGGACCGGCTGCCGGCCGATTTTTCCACCAAGTATGAATCGGCCTGGACCTGGTTGCCCAATAGCATTTACGAGCCAGAGCACGGGCACGAACTTTACAATCGGTACCTCGATGAGCTCGTGCTGGCCGATGAGCTGGGTTTCGATGGCGTTTGCGTTAACGAGCATCATCAGAACGCATACGGCACGATGCCCAGCCCGAACCTGATGGGCGCCATTCTTGCGCGGCAAACCAAGCGGGTGAAAATCGCGGTGATCGGCAACGCACTGCCGCTGTACAACCCGCCAACGCGCGTGGCAGAAGAGTTCGCGATGATCGATGTCATCAGCGGCGGCCGACTCATTGCCGGCCTCGTCGTCGGTGGTGGCCCGGAATACTACAGTTTCACGATCAATCCGACCTATGCACGCAGCATGTACGCCGAAGCGGTCGATCTAGTGATTCGCGCTTGGACCGAAACCGGGCCGTTCGAACACTACGGCAAGCACTGGAAACTGAAGTATGTGAATCCTTGGCCAAGGCCGTTGCAAACGCCGCATCCGCCCATCTGGATTCCCGGCGCAGGCAGCAAGGAAACTATCGAATACGTTGCCGCCAAGCGCTGGAGCTACATGGGCATTCCCTATTTCCACATCGAATTCTTTCAGCGCAACTTCGATCTCTTCCGCCAATGTGCCCAAAAGAACGGATACACCTCAGATCCCGAACAGCTCGGCTGGCTGTTGCCGATTTACGTGGCCGAGAATGACGAAAAAGCCTGGGCCGAGTATGAAAATCATCTGTGGTACTTTGCTCGCAACCTGCTGAAAGGACTGACGGTTCTGCCGCCGGGCTACACAAGCGCTCAATCGATTGCCGTCATCGGCCGCGCCAAAGAAAAATTCCTCAGCTCGGTTACCACGCGTAAGCAGGTTGAAGACGGAGCTTACGCCATCGTCGGCAGCCCCGCCACGGTGCGCGATCGCTTGAAGGAGCACATTACTCGTCTGGGAGTTGGCAATCTGTTGGGCTTATTCCAACTTGGCGACTTGCCGGCGGATTTGACAAAGAAAAGCATGACGATGTTCGCTCAGGAAGTGTTGCCTGATTTGCGCAAAGCAGATTTGAACTGCAGAGCCGCGGAGACACAGAGCAGCAAATAATGAATTTCAGTAATTCGCCCTCTCCGCGTCTCCGCGTCTCTGCGGTTGGTTAATGTTGCCATGACACAAGTTCCCAACACCACTGAGTTCGTCACCATCGCTGGCAAGAAGACGCAGGTCATGCGCGGCGGCAAAGGTCCGCCGCTCGTTTACTTGCACAGCGCCGGCGGCGAAATGGATTGGACTGCGTTCCACGATGGTCTGGCCCAGCACTTTTCTGTCATTGCCCCGGCCCACCCCGGCTTTTCGCTTTCGGAGGGGCTGAACGAGATCGACACCATCCAAGATTACGCCTGGCACTATGTCGATCTGTTCCAGCAGTTCGATCTGCGCGACGTGCCGGTCGTCGGCTTTTCTCTTGGCGGCTGGCTTGGCGTGGAGCTGGCGATTCTGCGGCCGGAACTCATCAGCAAACTTATCATGGTCGATGCCGCCGGTTTGCACGTGGAAGGTGCACCGATGAAGGAATGGTTCATCGATGACCTGATCAAACTGCGCGAATTGCTGTTTTTCGATCCACGCGGCAAAGTCGCACTCGAAATCATGCCCGACCAGCCAACGGAAATTCAACTTTTGATGTTCCTGCGGGCTCGCGAGGCCGCCGCACGCGTCGGTTGGAATCCGTATTTGCACAATCCGAAGTTACCTTCGAATTTGCGACGAGTCCGGTGCCCCACCCTCTTAATCTGGGGCCGCGAGGACCAGTTGATTCCGCTCGCCCATGGGCGTTTCTATGCGGAGCACATTCCCGGCATCGCTTAGAGATTCTCAACGACTGCGGCCATATGTTGCCATATGAAAAGACCGACGCGTTCGTGGACCTCGTAACGACGTTTTGTAAAACGAATTGTGGAGATGCTTAGCTTTCGATCGAATTGTGAATTTGCAGCGCGAAACATTGACCACAGTCAAAAGTTTCCGCTGACTTGCACATGCCAAGACTATGCAGATCGTCAGCCATGAACTGGTGGGTCAGCGGCTTGTCGGGCGGATGCCTTCGCAAGCGATGGTGGCATTGTGGCTTAAGATCACGTCAAAGATCGTCAAGTATGGGTTTGCCATCGAATATCGCGATCTGGAACCGCCGCGGACCGGCATTTTCGATGGGCTGCGAATCGTGCTCGATCCGGATGTCGATTTCGAAATGCAGTGCTTCATCTTGCTGCATCTCTTTGGCCACTCCGTGCAATGGGTCGCGCCCTCGATTGAGCATAAACTGAATGCGCTGCAGCACACGACCGATCGTCAGGCCTTTATGCAAGTGCTCCACGATTACGAATTCGAGGCAGCCCGCTATGGCCGGCAGTTGATGAGCGAAGCTGGAGTGGCCGATTTGGACCAATGGTATTCCGACTTCGTGGCGACCGATTGGACGTACGTGGAGCGCTACTACCAGACCGACGCGTTGCCCCCCTGGCACGAATGCGTCGTCCAAGGCCAACCGCTCATCGATCCGCTCGTCATCCCACCGCTCAAACACCGCCAGGTCGAAGTGCGGTTTGCGTTTTGACCACTTAGCCCGACCGTCCCGGTCGGAGTTCGGCGCGGGCGGGTGAGAAACTACGTCGTCGCCATTTCGTTGTAATGCTGGCTGCCGTTGATCGGCTCAGCCTGGGTAGCCTCTTTCGTCGGCGCAGCGCGACGGCAGCCGAAAAAGCCGCGGCGGCGGATGACTTCGGCCACTTCCGGCGGAACCTTTTCGCTCCACGTCGGATCGCCAGATTTGATTTGCTCGATTACATCGCGTGAAAAGATCGGCAGGCAGGCGGGGTTATAGTTGTCGAGTTGCTCGATGCAGCCTTTCTCGACGAGGTACTCATACAGTTTGCGCAGCTCCGGCGCCACTTCCAGATTTTGCACCGTCGTGAGCTCGCCGGTTTTGCCGTTCAAGAGCGGGTAGATGTACAGCTTCAAATCGTTTTTGAATAGCCGGCCAAACGATTCGAGAATGCCGCCGTCGAGTCGACCGTAATATTTTTCGTCGAATAGTTCGCGTAAGCTGGCGGCGCCCATCGTGATGCCGATTTTCTTTTTCGTGAATTGCGCCAGATATGCGCCCAGCCGGTAATATTCGAAGTAATCGGAAATCAGCACGGTCTTGCCGCAGGCAGCCAGCACATCGGCGCGGGCGAGAAAATCGCGGAGGTCGATTTCGCCGTTGGCTTGCCCGTTGGCTTGCAGGTTGTGCATCGTGATTTCCATGAGTTGCACAACCTCTTCGCCGGCGACCTCCGGTTCTCGGCAGAATTTGTCGTGAGCGGAGCGCAACATGTCGACATTTACGTGCGTCACCGGGCGGAAGCTGCCGCGCTCCACGAGGATCGGTCTTTTGTAAAGCACTTCCGAGGGCTGCAGCACTTCGCCGCTGGCGGAAAACATGGCGGCACTGCTGAGGCCCAATTGCACGAGCCGCAAACTCATCACGCGGTTGTCGACATGCCGGAACGCGATGCCGGTGAATTCGATCATGTCGATCTCAATCCGCCGCGTCGTCAAATTATCGAGCAGCGATTGCACAAGTTTGTCGGGCTCGTGATTAAGAAAAAATGCCCCATACAACAAATTGACGCCGACGATGCCGAGCGCTTCCTGCTGGAGCGCATTCTCGGTATCAAGCATTCGCACATGCAAAATGATCTGGCTGTCTTGATCGCGCGGATGGGCTTGAAAGCGAACGCCGATCCAGCCGTGGCATTCGTTCGTACCTTTGAAGTTGCGGGCCGATACCGTATCGGCGAAAACGAAGAAGGCGGTCGTGTCGCCGCGACTTTCGCGCAACCGGTCAAGATTAAGTGCCTGCTCGTGATCGAGCATTGAATCCAACCGCTTGCGGCACACATAGCGATCGCACGGACCATAAATCGCATCACTCACAGTCATGTCGTAGGCCGACATACTCTTGGCGATGGTGCCCGCCGCCCCGCCGACGCGGAAAAACCAGCGCACGACTTCCTGGCCGGCGCCAATTTCGGCGAACGTGCCGTAGCGGCGCTGATCGAGATTAATGGCCAGGGCTTTTTGATCGGTGGTTAAGTGCTCGTTCGACATGGCGGGTTGCAATTGGGGTGGGATTCAATCCGCCGGCGGCCTCGGCGGAATTCAAGGACTCCCGAAACATAGCTTTTTCGGCTGACCTCGTGGGGTGAAGAACGTTAAAATCAGGCCCAAATCATCGGCGGTCCGCGGCGGCGGACGGAACTTTGTCGCCTCGGGCGCTTTCAAATCGGGCCACGCAACACACGAACGACCGGCGCCTGCATGTTTCGCGATTCGCGCGTTTTTCTGAAGCAATTCTTTCGGCAGTATCACACCACGGGCTCGATCCTTCCGAGCAGCCGGGCGCTAGCAAAGGCGCTGTGTAGATACGTGGATTATAAAGGCGAAGCTGAATCGAGCAACGGCTTTCCCGCCGGCCGCGGCTTCGCGGGTGAAGGCGAACGGCAGATCCTCGAAGTCGGTCCCGGCACGGGGGCCGTTACGGCGTGCCTTGTCACGAAGTTGCGGCCTGACGATCGGCTCACGCTCTGTGAGTTGAACGACGATTTCGTGCGGCATTTACAGCATCGATTTGCCACAGAGCCAGCATTTTCCGCGGTGGCCGATCGCAGCAAAATCGAGCATGTGCGGCTGGAAAACTTGCCGGGCGAGCACTGTTACGAGGTGATCATCTCCGGTCTGCCGCTCAACAATTTCGAGGTGCATGAGGTCGAACAGATTCTTGGAATTTTTCGCCGACTGCTTAGACCCGGGGGCACGCTATCGTTCTTCGAATACATTGCTGTTCGAAAGGCCAAATCGCTAATCACGAGTCAGCGCCGGCCGGCAGCGTTTGCGCGGCATCGCGGCGGCGCTCGATCGGGTCTTGAGTGGCCAGGAAATCAAGCGCGATTGCGTTCTGGCCAACGTGACGCCGGCGTGGGTGCATCATGTGCGGATGTCATAGCCGGAATTGGCACTCCGTGCCCCGTTCTAATCGGCGTAGACCGCACATTCGTCTCGGCCAGTCAACTTCGTTTTGACCGCATTAAGTCTGCGTCCTATACCAGAATAGGATTGTTGGCGGACCCTCTCCAGCATGGCGCTGGTCGACGTCTGCCAGCGCGTCAGGAACGGCTGCGCGGCCGTCTCTGGCGCGCACGATGCGCACCCAGTGGAAACCGAAGTGCCATGGAAGAGCGAAGCTCGCAGCTGACTGCCGAAGAGACCTGGAGCGAGGATTTCTCCCAGGGGCTCTCCGCGCCGTCGGCAAGCACTCGATCTATTGTCCGCCCAGCAGCAACAGTTCCAGCGCATCGAAGCGGAGCTCGAAGCTCGACTCGCGGAGGCCGAAGGCCACATCGCCGCCGGACTAGCCGAGACGGGTGATCAATCGCGAGCCGAAATGGAGCAACTGGCTGGATCGCTCCAGAAGCAGGCCGAGGAACTTTCCCGTCAACAGGCACTTTTGGCCAACGATCGGAACGAAATTGTCTCGCGCCAAGCGGAGTTGCAACTGGCACGCGAGCAATTAGCCCAGCAGCATCGAGAGATGGCGGAACGCGAGCGCGGGGAGCGCGAACAGCTGGATCACCGCGCTGCAGAGTTGGAAGTTGCGGCCTCGAAAATCAAACAAGCCGAGCGAGCATTGACGCTCGCTCAAGAAGAGCATCAAAGCGAAGTCAAACAGCTGGCCGCGCGTCGGGCCCGGCTCGATGAGCAGCAGCTGCGCGTGGAAAAGGAACTTGAAGATCTGGACAAAGGCCGCGAAGATTTGCGCAATCAACGCAGCCGCATTGCGCAGCAATTCAAGGTGGAACGCACCGCGATGCTGCATGAAAGGGAACTGGGCCGCGCGGAAATAGACCAAGCCCGAGGGGCGATTCAGAAAAATGCAGAACGCTCGCAAACTCTGTTGCGTGAAGACCGTGAGGCATTTGAACAGGAAATGGCGCGCGCTCGCCAGCAGCTAAAGCGCGACAACCTGCAATCGCAGCAGGAGGTCGAATCGTTCGAGGCAGCCCGACAGGAATGGGGTCTGGCGCGGCAGCAATTGGAAAAGCGGCGCGATGAGCAATCGGCGGAACTCTTCAGCGCGCAACAAGAAATTCAACGATTGAATTCGGCGCTGGCCAATTCGCAGCGGGCGGCGAGCGAAAATCGGCAATTGCTCGACGAACTAAAGGAACAGCACGAAGCGCTACGGCAACATGTGGAAAAACAGGCCGGCGGCAGCGAGGCGGACAATGCACTTCTGAGCGATTTGCGCGGCCAGGTATCAGCACTCACGGCGCGCGCGCACAAACTGGAAGGCGAACTGGCGGACGCAGAGAAAAAGGCGGCGGCCCAGCCGATGCCCGAAAACGCACAGCAAGTCGAAGACTTGCGCCGTCGTTTTGAAATGGCGGTGGACGATGTGCGCCAGCTCAAACGACGCAATGCGGAACTGGAAGAAACGCTCGCGGCGCAGAAATCGCGTGAGGCCAGGCATGGTGGCAGCGCAGAACCAGTCATGAACTGGGAGGCCACCAAACGCAAACTAATGGCGCAGCTGCAAGACGACGGCGAACAGTTTGGCGGCAACTTAACCGACGAAGAGCGATTGACCGTCGAAGGCGCCATTCGCATTACCGACGGCGTGGTAATCCAGCGCGACCGCGAAATCGCCGAACTTAAACAGCAACTGGCAGATCGGGATTCGGCCAGCGAGGCAGAAGCGATGGCGGCCGCTGAACCGGCGGCGGCAGCAATCGCTAACGTCCTGGACGCCGACGCCGTCATTCGGGAAGAACGTCAACGGCTTTTGGCCATGCAAAACGAATGGCAAGACAAACTCCGTCAGGCCGAAGTAGAGATCTCTGTGCAACGCGCGAAATTGCGCACGAGCGGAGCGAGATTGATGAAAAACTGCGCGTACTCGAGGAAAAAATGTCGCGCCCGGTGCATCCACCGGTTCCGCGCCGAGTTCGCCCGAGGATCCCAAAAAGCCGGCACGTCGTTGGCTCGAGCGATTGGGGCTCAAAGAGACGGGGAAAGAATGAACGGCTGATTGGCTGTGGCACCATTCGCTAGCTCACAAATTCAGTTGCTCCCGCCCAGCGCCTCCAGTGTCTTCTCCGCCGTCGCCACGCCGTGAGGGTCGCGCTGGCGAAGTTTCTCCAGTGCATTGGCCGCTTCCGGCAATGGGCATTTTTGCAAATAGCCGATGACAGAGCGCTGCGTAACAGAATCGGCGAAGCCCTGGCGATCGTACAGCGGCGTGACCTTGGCCAGCGCATTCCACTGCCGCCAGCGGGCTAAATCGGTAATGGCAGCCGCTGCGGTGCCGGGTCGATCCAGAAGTTTTTCCACGGCCGCAGCCACGGCATCGTGCTCCGCCGACGGTCCGAACTCATAGTAAAATCGCAGCGCCGTTTGTGCATGCCGCAGGTCGCCCTCTGGAGCATTGGGCCAGTCGATAGTGCGCTCCACGATTCGGTCCAGCGCCCGCCGGCCGTCGGCAATCAAATATCCGCCCAACACGCCGTCGAAACCGGCGCGGAAATCACCGCCGCGAGCAACATCGGCATCGGCGAGTTTCTTGAGCAGCGCTAGATTTGCCTCGCGCTCTTTGCCGTTTGCCGTGAGCCCAAGTGCCAGGCCGTAAAATCCTTTGCGCTCGGCCGGCACATTAGGATCGGTCATCCACTGCCGCAGTTTCTCGGCCGATAGAAGATTGCCAGCCAGCAACACCTGATCGTACGGTGCGTGGCCGAATTCGAGAAACGCATCGTCGGCAATCAGCGGATCGGCACTCTCTAAAAACTTCGCGAAGTATTTTAAACGCTCCAGCGGTGAGGCCTGCGTTTCGGGCAAACGTGCAATGTACGCGAAACTTAATTCGGTCAATGGAATGCTCGTCCATTTGAGATTTTCCAGCGCGGAGCCGCTTTCGCCGCTGCCAAGCAGCAGCGCTAAAGTACCGGGTTTAATATTCTCGATCAGCTTTATTCGTATTGCTGAACGGCCAGCAAGTAGCTTCTCACCCGTCAGCACTCGGCGAATCGCGAAACCAACGTCCGTATCGCGTGCGTCATTCTTTACGCTGCTGCATTCGCCGAGAAACGCAATGGTTGCCGACTCGCACTGCTGGGCCAATGTCGGTTTCACCGCGACGCAGAATGGGCATGCCCGCGCAAAATCAGGCGAAAGCAGCGATACGATCAGAACACAAAACGCAAAACACCGAAAGCCCAAGCAAGAAATGCCTGACCGCCGCAAACCGCACTTGGCATTTTGCATTGCTACTGCACTTGGCTGGCATCGAGATGATAAATCGCCAGGCACTTTTCGTCCGGGCCGTGCAATTCTTCGATCGAGAACACGCCCTCAACGGCAACAGGCCGCGTTGTGAAATCGGTCGATTTTCCCTCGTTCATTTTCACGACGATGCAATCAAACAGCGCGGCGCCGGGACCAAAACAACACTGCATGTTGTCGCGCACCAGCACGAATTGAGTCAGGCCCGACTGCTGAAAGCTTGGCAAAATATACCCGCGGATGCGTACTTTCGAGTTCGTGAGCTTTTCGATCGCCGGCGTCAGCATCTTGCGGGCAAACGGATCGTCCTTTTGCATATCGAACTTGATCGTATCGAATGTGATGTCCCGCGTGGGCTGCTTGGAGACATCGGCCTTGGACACCTCCGTTTGCGGTTTGGCGGGCGGATCATCTGCTTTTGATTTCTCTTCGGGCTTCGGCGCCTCCGCCTGCTTAGCTGCGACCACGGGCGGATTGCCGGTTGTTACGGCGGCGGGTGACGAACGATCGGCACACCCAGCGAGAGCGCACGTTAAGCTGCACGCGGCGAAAATGGCAACCAGCATCAATCTGCAATCGGAAATCTGCATTTTGCATTTACCGCAATTGGGCGTCGTCCAGCCGATAGAGCACTGCGCCCTTGGCATCAACCGCGGCCACCGGCGGCATTACGTGAAACACTCCGGCCACTTTAAACAGCTTGTTGGAGAATCGAAATCCCTTCGGATCGCTGAGCGATACCAAAACGCGGTCCGTGATTTTCGGGTTCCCTCCGAAGCAGCATTCGCCTTGATCGCGCACGAGCAAAAATCGCGTGATGCCGTCTTGCAACTGCCCCGGATAAACGTAGCCCTTGATGAATACCTCTTTGCCATCGAGCGCCTGGGCCTCTTGCGGTGGCCGATCGGGTGGATCGCCTTGATATGGCTGCAAGTCGGCGTACGAAATGCGGCTGTATCCGTCGGGCACTTCCATGGCGTATGTGTAACCCAGCCAGCTCGCGCCGCCGACGCCAAATAGTAAAGCGAGTGCAATGCCGGCCAGCGCAAGATTGCGACCCGTATATTCCTCGGGGCGCCGCTTGAGTTGCCGCAATGCGACGAATCCCAGCGCGATGGCACTAAGTGGAATCAATAGCAGAAACCAATCCAAGAGCGCTAGTGCCGACAGAATGCCCATCGCCAATGCGGCAATCGCAGGCGTGGAAAGTGCCCGATAGTCGTCGGCCGGATTGAAGTCGTCGGAATCGGTTTCGCTGCACGGCGACAATGGTTTTCGATCGACGAGTTTTTTGTCGACCGGCTGTTCGATTTCGAGAGGTTGCGCTTCCACAGTTGACTGACCTTCGTCTCACAGCGCCCGACCGGGACCGTCGGACTATAGGATGCTAAAGCAAATTTGCTACTTCGATTTTACACCGCCGGCTCCTTCGCCGCTCTTGCCCGATGCCGCTGCGGATTTGCCATTCAATTTCTGCAGCGTTTCAAGTGCATCCTTTGCTTTGGGCGGCGTTGAAGTTTCGGCCGGAGCTGGAGCGGAGGGCATTGCCGCACCGCCGGGGAGCATGAACGATTGGGCTTGCTTGGCCGCGGTCGGATCGAGGGCCGCCAGCTTTTCGAACTGCGTTTTCGCTTCTGGCAGCGGGCAGGCCTGCAAATACCGTAGCACAGGCGCTCGCAGCCAGGAGGAATCGTCGCCAGGGATCATGAACAGCTCGACCATGCGATTAACGGCACTCCAATCTTGCCAGCGAGCCAAATCGGGAATCACGAGGTCGGCAATTTTCGGCCGGCCGAGAACCTGGTGAAACGCTTTGGCCGCCTCTTTCTTCCCGACAATGCCCGCCTCTTCAGCAATTCGCACGGCTTGAATGGCAGCGTAGGTGTCGGTGAATTCCGCTTTCTCGTTTTTCAAAAACAGGTCCTCAACATTTCCCAGACCTGAGGATCCTTGGAGCGACAAATAGCAACCGATCATTGCGTCCAAAAATCCGACTTTCAATTTACGCTCGTTAGTGGTTAGAAAGCTCACGACCATTGGAACATCTTCCGGCTTTCCGCACACACCGAGCATGGTGAAATACAAACGGCGATGGCTGGGTGTGGTGTCGTTCTTCTTGATCCACTCGACGAGCTGATCGTGCTTCATCCGCGGGGCCAAGGCTTTCAGTTCGTCATATGGTGCCAGCGCAAATTCATCGTGCGCGTCGCGCGAGAGCATCGCATCTTCGTCTTCCAAATAATTCTGGAAGTATGCGAGCCGATCGGCGCCGGTTTCCGGCAGCTTCATAATTTCGCTGAGATATTTCTTCCCGCGATCGGTGAGCGGTATCGGCTGCGACCAGGCCAGATCCTTGGGATCGATGCCTGTTATCAAAAACTGCGTGCCCACGGGCGAATCGCCAAAGTAGATGGCTTCAATTTGTTTGGCCTTTTTCAAGTGCTCGCCACCTTTGAGCACTTCGATAATCTTGAATTTCGATTTGCTCGGCGCTTCGCCGATGCCAGGAACATTGGCGCTATCTGCACCGAATCCCTTTGGCAGCTCAGTAAGCTGCGCAATGACAACCGCATCGGCCGCCTTGATTTCCTGAGCGAATGTCAGCGAAACGGCGCTGCAGAAGGGGCAGGCACTCGCCACGCACGCAGAAAACATTGCCCAAGAGCCCATCGAGGCCAATATCAGAAGTCGTGAAGAGGTGCGCATCATTCGGTTACTCATTTCTTAGTTAATACTATCACTATAAATCGCAGAGATTGCAGATTACTGAATGCAGAATACTGATCGCAGATTTAGGCAGTAAGACTCCGCTCACGCTTCACTCATTCTGCAATCTGAATTCAGTAATCAGTAATCAGTAATCTGCAATCCTTCTCTCACGGACTGGCTGTCAGTGCTCGCGCCACATCGGTTCGGTAAGCCGACAGGGCCGGCAGGTAGCCGACCAGCGAAGCCAGTGCAATCAAGGCTGGTATCAAAATTAACTCATATTCGGGCGCGAACTGCAAGAATCCAACCTGCACGCTGGTAGCGCCGGAAATCCAGGGACCGAGCACGCCAATCAGCACGTGTCCCAGCACCCAGCCGCACAAACCGCCGCCCAGGGCGAGCAAAATCGATTCCAGCAGCACAATCAGCATTACTTTTCCTCGGGCAGCACCAAGTGCCCGCATCACGGCAATTTCGTGCCGGCGTTCCGACATTGAATTATAGATGCTGACCATAATGCCAATGCCGGAAACAATGACAATCAGTACGGCGAGCGCAAACAGCACATAGGTTAAAGGGCCGATCACGCTATCGAAGAATCGGGAGATCACGCCGATCGGCAGCACGGCCTGCGCGACATTGTCTTTGTTAATTAGCTTCACAAGTCCTGGGGCCACCAGTTCCCGCGGCACGGCCGGATTGCTGCTTTTGGTAAGTAACAGAATCGCAGTGACTTCGCGTTCGCTCTCGGGCAGTGGCTGCGGTGCAGCGGTGTGATCTTTCTCGTCCTGATCGTGCAGGGCATGGCCGGCCATCAAATAGAAGCCTTCGATGTTGATGTAGACGGCGTTATCGGTCGGCGTGCCAGTGCGTTTCAAGACGCCGACGACTTTGAATGGCGAATGAGTGTGGCCTGTCGGCGCGCCATGCGTTGGGCTGATTTCATCGCCAAGCTTGACGTTCATCTCCGCTGCCACTTGAGATCCCACGACTGCGGTGAAGAACTCGTCGTGCTTGAAATTGCGGCCCTCGGCAAATTCGTACTTCTTGCCCGGAGCGTATTCCAAATCGTCGAACATGTGCGTGTTCGTGCCAACGACGCGGAAGTTGCCGAAGTAATCGCCCATGCAGGTAGGAACCGCCAGTTCGCTGTACTCGGCGAATTTGCCATCCTTGCCGTCGCTGCGCTGCGCGCCGGCAAGAATTCTTTGTAGTACGAATACGGAATGTTCTCGATCGGTTTATCGATATGATAAACCGTGTTGAAAACCAGTTGCAGCGCCCCGCCTTTGGCGCCAACGATCATGTTGTAGCCCAGGCCGGCGCTGTTTTGAAACGAAGTGCCGACGACGCCGCTCATCACCAGCACCGCAACGACCAACGAGACACCCAGCATGAGAGCCATCGAACGAGGCCCGTCAGAAACGAAGGACCAGAGCGACATGGTCATGCTGCGTGGAGAATACAATGACGAAATTCCAATGACGCATGGCGATTTTCCAGACGGCTCATGCGTTGCTAGGTAATTCGCTTTTGCCTCACTGTTACGTCGATTAATCTCTTCCAAATTCTCCACGCGGTTAAACTGTTCGGCGACTTGTGGAGTGTGCGTGACCAAGACCAGCGCCACGTTTTCTTCACGGCACGTCTCGCGCACCAGATCGATCACTTGCTGTTGATGGCGCGTGTCGATATTCGCGGTTGGCTCGTCGGCCAACAATAATTTGGGTTGATTCGCCAATGCCCGAGCAACAGCCACGCGCTGTTGCTCGCCAACAGAAAGCTGCGCCGGCTTATGATCCAGCCGATGCGAAAGCCCCACACGATCCAAGAGTTGTCGCGCCCGATCGGGCCTCACGCGTCCCGAGGAAAACGACATTCCCAACAGCACGTTTTCCAGCGCGGTAAAGCCGGGCAACAGATTAAATGTTTGAAAGACGTAACCGATTTTGTCGGCACGAAATCGATCGCGGCCCGCCTCGGGCAATCGCACGATGTCGATGTTGTCGATGCGAATCGTACCCTCATCGGGCCGGCCGATGCCCGCGATCAGATGCAAGAGCGTCGTTTTGCCCGACCCGCTCCGTCCGACGAGCACCATCTGTTCGCCGGTAGCCACTTGAAATTTCGGCACGTTCAATACGGGCAGCAGCCCGCCACCGGGCTCGACAAACGATTTTTTTACGTTTTCCAGCGACAGCATGGCGGGGGTTAATTCACAGTAGTCCGACCGTCCCGGTCGAAACTGTAATTCGGCTCTCAGGATTCAGTGCGATGCAACATACCCACAATCGAGCGCCCAGCAAAAGGGCAACCATGCTGCATATGCGCAGCACTTCACTGGCAACTACGCACGGCAACTGGCGTAGGTTCTTTTGCCGGGCTCGATTTTAAGTTGTGCACTTCGGTGTGCTCGGTTTTACGCTATATTTCGCGGCCAAAATTTGGTAAAATGCCGACGTTTGAGGGATAAAACGAGCGAACCGTCCTTATCTACCCGTAGCGGAGGTTCAGCATGCCTCAAACGCTTGATCTTTCACGCCAAGAAATTACCGTGGAGCGCGTCATTCGTAACGCTGCCGCCGGCGCTGCTCTACGAAGACACCATTGTTCACGAGCACGCTGCCATCGCCGATAGCGGCGCTCTCATTATTCGCTCCGGCAAAAAGACTGGCCGGAGCCCGATGGATAAACGAATTGTCGATCATCCAGAAAGCTCAAAAGACGTCTGGTGGGGGCCGGTCAACATCAAGCTCGACAACCAGGTGTTCATCATCAATCGTCAACGGGCGATCGATTATTTGAATACCCGCGAGCAGTTGTATGTGGTCGACGGCTTCGCCGGTTGGCACCCGTCCTACCGCATTAAAGTACGCGTTATTTGCGCTCGTGCGTATCACGCACTGTTCATGCGCAACATGCTCATTCGCCCCACGGAGGAAGAACTGGCCGGCTTTGGCGAGCCAGACTATGTGATTTACAACGCCGGGCAGTTTCCAGCCAACCCGCATACGCATCAAATGACTTCGCGCACCAGCATCGATATCGGTCTGGAAAAGCGCGAAATGGTTATCCTCGGCACTGAATACGCGGGCGAGATGAAGAAAGGCGTGTTCACGCTGATGCATTACATCATGCCGGGCCGCGGCGTGCTTTCGATGCACTGCTCGGCGAATGCAGGCGGTGCAAAGGCGGAGGGGGATGTCTCCTTGTTTTTCGGACTATCGGGCACGGGCAAGACCACGCTTTCCGCCGATCCGCATCGGCGGCTGATTGGCGACGATGAACATTGTTGGAGCGACGATGGCATTTTCAACATCGAAGGCGGCTGCTACGCGAAGTGCATCAACTTGTCGCGGGAAAAAGAACCGGAAATTTACGACGCCATCCGCTTTGGAACTGTGCTGGAAAATGTCGTCTACGATGAAGACACGCGCGCCGTCGATTTTGATAGCGTGGCAATTACTGAAAACACGCGGGCGGCGTATCCGATTGAATTCATTGCGAATTCCAAGGTGCCATGCGTTGGGGCTCATCCACACAATGTCATTTTCCTGACGTGCGACGCGTTTGGCGTGCTGCCGCCGGTAAGCAGGCTGACGCCGGATCAGGCGATGTATCACTTCATCAGCGGATACACGGCTCGCGTGGCGGGCACAGAGCAAGGAGTGAAAGAGCCGCAGCCGGCGTTTTCCGCCTGCTATAGCGCGGCATTTTTAGTTCGACATCCGGCGGTTTACGCGCAAATGCTGGCCGAACGATTGAAGAAACATCACGCTCAGGCATGGCTCGTGAACACCGGCTGGTCCGGCGGCGCTTACGGCGTGGGATCTCGCATCAAACTTGCATACACCCGGGCGATTATTGATGCGATTCACAGCGGTGCGCTGGCCGATGCGCCCACGCAGCGCAATGCGCATTTCAAACTCGACTTCTGCACTCGCTGCCCCAATGTGCCCGATACGCTGTTACAACCAGCTTCCGCGTGGAGCGATCGGGCTGCGTACACCGCGACCGCGCAAAAGCTGGCTGGCTTATTCCGCGAAAACTTCGGCAAATACGCCGACCAGGCCGGTGCGGCTGTACAAAACGCGGGACCGTGAAATGATTTGGCGGCGAGCATCGGCAACGAGCCAGAGCGTAAGCAAGATCCACCAACAGAACGCCGCAAGAATCTGAAACATCTCCGAAGGACGAACACCAGCGGCGACGTAAGTCGATAAGAGCGCAGCAAGCGTGATCGAAAACAGCAACAGCGGGCCGAACGGATGAGAAAACGCTCGACGCATACGATCGCTCTATTCGAGATATTTCGGATCGTATCGGATTTCAGCCTTGTCCAGCAATTCGATCAATTCTTCACGAAACGATTTCCCACGATGGTGCTCTTCTTGATGAGCAATGTAGTTTCGAACCGCGGCTCGCACCGTGGCGCTGACCGTGAAGGCTGAATAGCCCTCTTGCCACGCGAAAGAAGGTAAGCCGATTTGCTCATGAACCCAAATGGAAGACGCCTTTTTCAACTCGCGTAAAAAGTCGGCCAGGCAATGTGTGGCTTTCAGACCGATCAGCAAATGTACGTGATCGGCCACGCCGCCAATGCCCTCAGGAAATCCTCCCAGCCCGGCAACTGTCCCTCCCAAGTATTCATGCAGGCGCGATCGCCATTCAGCGGCAATCGTTGGTTTGCGGTTTTTCGTGCTGAATACAAGATGATAGTGCAGGCTCAGATAAGTCGATCCCATATCTGCCCCCTTGAAGATGTGTTGTACGAAACTGGCTGCCGCAAGAATCTGAATATCTCCGCCGACAGGGATTCACCCCTTGCGTTACGCCCAGTGAGTCTCGACCCCGCCAGGGGTCACAGCCCTTAGCCCCGGGTCGCGCCTCGCGCACCCGGGGAATTCAAAAATGCATCCCATCATTTATTCACGACCCCGTGAGGGGTCGCAGCCATGATTGCGCCAACCCTGCGACCCCTTTCGGGGTCGAAATGCGCCATCAATATATCTCCTCGTCCGGGGGTGTCGCTGCGCTCAACCCCCGGCTAATTGCTGCGGCCCCGTTTCGAGTCAACCGGCCGTCCAGCCATCGCGATAAACCCAGCCGCAAGCATGCTGCTTTTCATACTCGTGTGTTGCGTGGAACCGTCGACGTACCAGCCACGTCCAAAGAGTATGCGTTTTACCCTTCGCGAACTGCTCTGGCTCATCGCGCGGGTGCCACTGCTGGCTCGAGCAGTGATGCGCCTTCCAATTGAGTAATGGCCTAATTTCACGAACGCCTACGCTTGCTCAAGCCATCAGCTTGCAGTAACGTCAGCCCCAATGCCGTCAACGCCGCTCTGCCCTTCATTCACAAGCTGCCGGCGGAGTTTTGAGTTGATGTCGCAACAAATGATTGGAATGGGTAACTGACTAGAGCCCGAATTCACTGCTGGACAAGCCAGCAGCGGCACGCGGCGCGCTAACACGCCACTTTATCGTTGGGGACTCAAATGCACGTAAAGTCCGTGAAGATCGACAACTGCAAGAGCTACAAAGAGGCAGAGGTAGTTCGACTTGATCCGCAATTCTCGATTTTCGTCGGTCCGAATGGTGGCGGGAAAAGCAATACTTTAGACATCATTACGGTTGCTCTGCGCCGATTCTTCCTTCCTGCATACTTGATCGAAGTAAGCGAGGAGCATGGCAGTTATTTGAGGCGAATTCGGAGAGAGAACAAGTTTGCACAAGTTCGGCAGTTTCTTGACCCGAACTCATCGCGTATCAAGGATCCAGTAACCATCGAGGTTTGCCTCACAGCGAGCGCAGCGGATGAGGCAAATATCAAGTCAATTCTCGATCAGCGGGGCGAACTAGCCGAAGCGTTGAAGGACTTCCGAGATAATCCATTTGGAGACTTATCTCGGCTGGATTCTTGGAAACCGAATTCGATAAAAGAAGATGCTGAATTTCGTTACAAGATTACAAACGACCGGATAGAAACTGGCCACCAAAGACGATGCCCATAAGACTTATAAGGATTATTTAGAGTCACTTGAATTTTTCCTCTTGCTCGCCACCGAAATACAGCTTACTGACTTACGTCCACCGCTCATTTATTTCTCTCCATATCGGGGCGGCAGCATTGAAGACCTGCGAGCCTCCCTCGCCGAGCAGAGCTTTTTCGACCAATTGGCCCAGTTGGATCTACATCACATTCGACGACTTCGCTAATTCGTATCGCATCGCTTTACTTCGCCGAAAAGACGTACATCAAAAGCCGATATCGGAAGCGAAAGGAGAATCTCGATGCAACCGATGAAGCGCGGCTGAACGAAATCATCGATTCCTTAAGGAGTGAGCAAATCTTCGTACTTTCGAAGGGCGAGATTGAGGACTATCTTCCACCAGAATCTCGCTCGCTGGAAATGACGATTGAGTTGATTAAGCCCGACGCGTTCTTGGATTGGCTCAATGCCGAGAAGTCCAATCCATTGTTAGAGGAGTTGGAATCAATCTGCTTGGACATCTTAGGAATCGAGCCGTCTGTCCGTGCGGACCTTAAAGCGAAAATTCGTATAGATCATTCGAATAACGCGAAAACAACGGCCGAAGCGTCTCAATCGGCTGCCGTTTGACGATGTGCCGACGACGAAGCTGCTTCACAGTCAAAATCCGAAACTGACCGAAGCCCAGGCTGCCAAACTCGTAGGGCAATTCAAGCGCGGCCGCTATAAATAGACCGCCAGCGCCGGCGCGTTCCCGAGGCTTATTTCTACAGAATCTGCACGGACTTTCCCAGGAACGTCAAACCCGCCAAATCTGGACAGAACGTAGGGTCCGTCAAGTCCCCGCAGACGCACCGTGGAGGACGAAAAAAACGCAAGTGTGCGAAATGGTGCGTCGTCGCTTCGCTTGACGCACCCTCCCTCTGGACGCTGCGCACCTGGACACATTGTCCGAATCTCTCTGCGAATCGAATTCTTCGTCGCCTCGCCGGGTAAGCCCGGCCGCTTCGCGATGCGATTCCTGACCGGTCGCAGATTTTGGCGTCATCAACTTCTCCCTCGTCACCCCGGACACCGCTTCCTGCCGGCTCCGTGCCTCCGTGGTTAAAAATATTTTCCGAGTGGCCCAAAAAAACCTATTGACTTCGAGACACTTGTACACTAAACTACTGATGTCGGAGAGTGTGGGCTCCGTGACTCGGTCTTTGGCAATTGAGTTTAAAGCAAACGTGTCTAGGCGGCTGTGGGCCTGGGTGTCTTGCGGTCTGCGCGCTACGTTGGTTGGCAGGAACCCAGACGACCATGACACCCAGGCACCCAGGCACCCAGGCACTCAGGACTCAGGACAAATGGTTTGCAAATGCGCGAAATAACCAGTTCAACTCGCGCGAGAATTTTCGATCGATTTGGGTCCGGAAACAGGAGAGTGAAATTACTGTGAAAAAACTCGGCGCGAATTTGGCAAAAACCGCTACACAGGTTAAAAAGCGCGCTGCAGTAATTTCACTCCGAAACACTGTTTTTTGGATTTCGACGATTCGGGTGCCGTTTTTCCCGAAGAAGACGTGCGCTGAATCGGCCAGCGCTTCACCTAGTTTTTCGCGCATCGAATTCGGAGCGCGATTTCCCGGCGTTTTTGGAAGACTGAGAAAATCATGCGATGAAAAAATCGTGAGCCACGCCGTGACGGAGCGGTGGTCGCGGGAAGAAGATTCTTTCAGAACTCAGTTGAGAACCCGGAAGCAGTTAATCGACTGCTGCGCGGCGCATTTTTTCGCGGGCACGCGAAAGAGTGGGGCCGATGCTATTTTCCGGCATGCCAACAATGGTGCTGATTTCCTGATAGCTTTTGCCTTCCAGATGGTACATCCGCACGACTTGGGCTTCGGTGCCTTCCAGTTCTTCTAGCAGGCGCGCAACTTCATCGCGGTTGTTGACAGAGTCGTGGCCGCTCGCGGCTCCGTCGTAAGCGGCCTGACCCGCCGCTGCGTCAAGCCGCGTGAGGCTTTTGCGTTTCAGCAATTGCTGCACGACGACGCGGCGCGTGATGACCGTCAGGTATGTCGCAAGGCTGGCTTCGCCTCGGAATCGTTTCAAGACGGCCATATCGTCGGAAACAATGGCGATAAACACATCGGCCGCCAAATCTTCCCGATCGTCATGTGCCAGGCGAATCGAACGGCACTGCGCCGAGTGATCGATCACATGCATCACGAGGCCCATGAAGCGATCGACAAAATCCTCCCAGGCCCGTGGCTTACGGGCGAGGCAGCGAGCCAAGAGATTTCGATCGATTTCCGATAGTGCCACGGCATTCACCGACTTTCGCAGCCCGGCTGCCCGATGGGTCCAAATGATTCCCGGCGCGGACGACCCCGGGCCGAACAATCCATGCCGCGGTCTCGCGCGCCGTCACCTCCTGTCGGCAGGAATCGGCGAGCCATCCAGCGGTGGGCCCGAAGAGTTCCGAAGTGCTGGATATCGCTCGTCTTGCCTCGATTTTACGCTGGCGTAACACTCGGGGCAATGGCGAATGCAAGATGTGAGGCTAGTTCGTAAACGCCAACCGGTGGATTGGTGAGGGTTGTGGAAAGTCTGCGGTGGGATGGGAGTTAGCCGCCTGGGGCCCGAATTACTGAGCCTGAATTACGCGGCATACCCATTGAGGAATCAAACCCCCGACAACATCCAGTGGATACAGCAATTTCCAGCGGGTTGACAGTGTCTGAAGGTGAAACTATGATTCGCGCAGATCCCTTGTTTTCACAAAGCTGAAGTCTATTCCAGCCAAGTAGTTGTGCCGGGCGGCCGATATTAGACGAAGGCGTCCATCTTTTCGCCCGCCGAGCCATAGGAGTAAACAGCGAAAATGACTCACGTCGTTGCGGAACCGTGCTTCGCATGCAAATACACCGATTGCGTGGTGGTCTGCCCGGTCGAGTGCTTTTACGAAGGGGAGAAGATGCTCTACATCCACCCCGACGAATGTATCGACTGCGAGGCCTGTGTGCCGGAATGCCCGGTGGAGGCCATCTTCCATGAGGACAATCTTCCAGAGCAGTGGAAAGATTTCACGGCCCTGAACGCGGAAATGGCGCCGCAATGCCCTGTGATCACAGAGAAGAAAGAGCCGCTGGTCAAGGAAGAGTGAGTGGCGGCAGTTTGTTCTGTGTTTCGGCCGGCCGTTACGTTAATGTGATTCACGCTGCGCGCTTGCGTGCACAGCGGTTAGCGCGTTTGCTGCACTCCATTGGGCTGG
Source organism: Pirellulales bacterium (assembly GCA_963773875.1). Lineage (GTDB taxonomy): Bacteria > Planctomycetota > Planctomycetia > Pirellulales > JADZDJ01 > CAVTYH01. The sequence goes on along the minus strand of CAVZCV010000015.1, from coordinate 175,854 downwards.
TCCAAAAACTTCGGTCGCGGAATTGGAGCAACAACTACTGGCATCGCTTTGGTTTTTCCGACCGCACCGAAGAATGTGGCGATTGAGCTTGCCACACGCTGTTGTTCTGCCGCGGTGAGTTCCGGGAAGATCGGCAGCGCAATGGTTTCTTGCGCCGCGAGTTCCGTTTCTGGCAAGCTGCCCAATTGATATCCCAGCGAGGCGAAGCATTTTTGCTCGTGCAGCGGTACAGGATAATAGATTTCCGTACCGATCTTTTCGGCGGTCAAATGTTTGCGGAGTGCATCGCGCTGACCATCGGGTACGCGAATCGTGTATTGATTCCACACATGCCGCGCCGCCCGCAGCGTTTGCGGCAGCGTCAGAATTTTGTTGAGCCCACACTCCGTGAACAACATGTGATAACGTTCCGCATTCACTTGTCGCTGCCGCGCCCAGGTGTCGAGATGCGGTAACTTGACGTTAAGAATCGCTGCCTGAATGGAATCGAGACGGCTGTTGATGCCGACGACCTGATGATAGTAACGTGGCTCCATGCCATGCACGCGCAGTAAACGCAGTTTGGCGGCGAGGTCATCGCGATCGGTGGTCATCAATCCACCGTCGCCCATGCCGCCCAGATTCTTCGTCGGGTAAAAGCTGAAACAGCCGATATCTCCGAGCGTTCCCGCGCTGCGTCCTGCATAGGCGGCGCCGATCGATTGGCAGGCATCTTCAATAATTGGTAGCCCATGTTTCGCTGCTACACCGCCGATTTCATCCATCGCGGCACACTGACCGAACAGGTGCACCGGAATGATCGCTTTTGTGCGTTGCGAAATAAGTGCTTCGATTTTTTTAGGATCGATATTGAACGTGGCCGGTTCGATATCGACAAACACCGGCTCGGCCCCCAAACGTGTGACTGCACTGGCTGTGGCGAAAAACGTATAGCTGGGGCAAAGCACTTCATCGTCGGGCCCGACATCCAACGCCATGAGTGCAAGTAGCAGCGCGTCGCTGCCCGAGGCGCAAGCAATGGCATGCCGCGCTCCCGTATGCTGAGCGATCGCGCGCTCCAGCTCTTCGCAATCCGGCCCCAGCACCCAGCGTCCTGAATCACAAACCCGAGTGACCGCCGCGAGAAGCTCTCCGCGCAGCACTTCGTATTGCCGTTTCAGGTCAAGCAAAGGGACGGGCGCGTGATCCATGGGGTGAATCCTTTCATCCGAGGCGAATGCGATGGGCAATCTCGCGACAATCGCGGTGCCCACCGAGCTAGCAGTGATAGCCCGTGGCGATTAATGGGCGGCGGAGAGATTAGAAATGATGCCGCCAGCGGTCAAGGCCGAACGTTATCGCGGCAAGAAGCCGATTTCCGCGATTTCATCGGCCTCAACATCTGCAGGCAGGAGTGCTGCGAACTCCAACGATTCGACCGCTGGCAATTGCCCGCCGATGATTCCCTGCAAATCGCCATACAACCCCGAAGCATTTTTCAGCGCTTGGAAAATCTGCTGCTCGCGTTTGGCCCATGCGGCCGTGACGGCTTTCTTTTCCTTGATCAAATCTTTTTGCATCGTGGTAAACGCCTCGACGATGCCGGTCATGCGATTTTTGAATGTGGAGTTCGAGAGGTAATCGTACAGTACTTCCATCTTGCCTTGTTGACCTTCCAAGGCCCGTCTGGCCGCGGCGATGTCGATAAGTCCACTTCGCAGTGCCAATGCGAGCGCCATCGAGCACGAGCGGTTCGTGACCCAAATACCGTCAATGGAATCGAACGCCGTGGCCATTTTCGGGTGGCATTTCTCGGTGACGAGAATCGCGATGCACGCGTTTTCGGCGCGCTGGTCATCGCGGAGCTTTGGCAGCCAAGTATGACTCCAATTCGCCGTGCGTTTCGATTCCCAAATAATCTTGCCGCATTCGGCGAGCGAGCTGTCGCGCACAACTTGGACAACATCCGCGCCGCGCACGCCCTTTGAAACCGGCCGAATTTCATCGGTTGGAAATTGCTGCCGCAGCACTTCTTCGAGATCGAGCTCCAGCACTTCGCCCTGCAGCTGTTGGGAACCTTGATCGGCAATGCGTCGTGCTGCGTCGAGTTCTTTGGCCATATCGGCGATGCGTTTTTCGTATTCGCCGAATTTGAGGCGGTGCTGTTCTTCAATTTGCTGCCGTGCCGTTTCCCGGATGGAGGTCCGCTCGGCATCCAATTCGCGAGTTTTGATCAATTCGAAATTCTGTTTGTCGTCCTCAAGCCTTTGACGCTCTTTGCGGAGTTGCAGCTCCAGTTCCTTAGCCTGCTGCAGCTTTGACCGCACCTCGGCAAGTTCGGCATCCTTCGCGGCAAGATCCCCGGCCAGCGCTTCACGGGCTCTTTTGAGCGCCTTGCTTTTGAATCGTTTCTTTGCCAAATGCATGCGGCGCTCGATTTCCTGGTCGATAGATTTTCTATCTAGTGCCAGCGCGATGCGATCGGCTTCTACGGCCGCGCGGTCTTGCGTCAATTCCGCCTCGCGATCGTGCCACTCCAAAGCAACTTCTTTGCGAATTTGCATGCGCAGCTGTGCCGAGAGCACTTCTGTCACTTCGATCGCACAGCCGCAACTAGGGCACTTGATCGTGTCTGCCATGGGATGCCGGCCTCGAATTTCGCTCAGCCAAAAAATGGCGTGTTCAGCAGTTCACACCTGTGAGTCAATATGCCACAACTTTCAAATTATGACAAGCGATCCTGCACGTGCTGACTACTTCGTCACTTCCGGCGGTGCGTCCCAGTCGGTAAGTTGCAATTGGATTTCTTCCCAGGTGAGTCGCTTCCACGGCAAGTTCTCGATCGCGTCGGTTGGATGCTGACCCACGTGCTCGGCAAAGGTTACGCGGTCCACTTCTTCTTCCAAGACTTCCAGCCAATCGGGCAAATCGAGCCCAGCCCCGCACGGTTCCTGTGCAAGTTCGCTCGTTTCTTGTTCTAATAGGGCGAATGCTGAGCTCTGCTCGCTTTTGCGCCCTTCTTCAGCCGCGGAGGCCACGAGTGCACGAACGCGATCAATTGCCAACGGCCGCACAAATCGTTCCGACAAGCGATCGGCGACGGTCGACAATCGCATTGCATATTGAATTTGCAAATCGTTCAGCCGCTTGAGTTGCTGATCGGCGGTGTCGGCCGTGCGTTCGGCCATGGCCCTGCGCCACAACTCGGCTGCCCCGCTGCAACCGCGCCGGACCAGAACCTCATGGGCCATCATCACCGGTCGCAAGTTCCACTGAATGCGTTCGTAGCTGACTTTTGTCCGCAGAAAATCGAGCAGAACGTACAACAGTTCGCCGTGGTCCGATTGTGTAGTCGTCGCATTGTAGTCGCGATATTCGGCATAGTTTTCAACGATGCATTCGATGATTAGCGACAGATGTCGTTTCGCGTCGGCACGCGAAAGACCATGATCCAACTCGCGCGTAATAGTAACTCATCTGCGACGTCTTCGTCCTCGAGAAGTCGCTCCAGCCAGACATCGACTCCTTGATGCAAGATGGCCCGTAAGTTGCCCAGATGAAAAAACTGCTGCGTGAATAAATCGTGACCATAGCGCTCAACGAATTTCACCAAATCTTGCCATGCCTTTGGCGACACCACCCGCTCCAACACGGAAAGACGGAGCGTGCGGCTATGCGTGAGCCATTCAGAAAGCAGCGATTCAGTGACTTGCTGTAGGCAGTCGATAAGTTGAGCATCAATTGCTGGATCGCTCGCTACTTCCATCGTTCGTCTTTCAGCTTCAGTTCTAAAGTGTTCGTCGCGTTGCCTCGTCCTTTCAGCTGAGCTCCAATCTCGCGACGATTCCACCAAGCTCTCCACGATCGACTTGAAGCCGATCTCGAAGAGTCGATCGAATTCGGTCACGGCGCCTGCGCCTGTGGATGATCTTTTTCCATCGCTCGGGCAACTCGCAATAACTGGCAAGTTTCACGGAGCAAACCTAAACGCGGCAGGCGACCAAGCAGTTCGCGAATGTTTTGTTGCATGCCGCGAGTGGCCGCAATTCGACGCGCATCGCCGCCGTGCGCCAGTGGCACATATAGCAGTGGTTGCTGAGCGATTTCCGCGAGAAATGCGCCCCAATGCTCTTTGACCTTCGGGATGTTAGCTTTCATTACCGCTGACCATAAGGCGACGGTTTCAGGTCCGGCAATTATGGCAGTCGCATCCTTTGAATCCGCCGACCATATCTCCGCAACTTCTGCCTGCGTCGCCATCAGGAACAATTCCGCGTCGGCATAGGCGGTAATAGTAGCAATTACTTTTTCCAATATTGTCTCTCGCACAAGTCGACGTCGGTCATAGTCGAGCAGCGCATCATAATTGGCCGAGGTCGCAAGAATCTGATGCTTTCCGATCGCGATCGCCAGCTGCACGAGCGCCATACGATTCCTTTCGGCCTGCGAAAACCAGGATCGGGGAGAGTCAGCAACTGGTGCCGCAATTTTCCAAAGTGCGGCCATCATGGCTAGAAACGCCAAACGACCAGAGAGTCGCTGCAGTTCGCTTTCGAGTTCATCGTTTTGGTCGCCGCCGATGCCTGGCGACTCCATCATGTCAGCATCGATATCGTCGGCGGTGCTGTCGCGGTACACCATGTTTTCGTAGGCGGCGCCAAATAGATCTTCGTCCTCATCTTCGCTTTCAGTGTCGCGATCGGCGGTCCTCTCTGATGATTCCGAGGCTCGCATTTGACTTTCGTTACCCGCAGCTTCACCCGGCTGCCACTCAGGTACCTCCCAGTAGATGCCGGCGTTTGCTTCGAGGTAATCGAAGAATTTCGCAATCAGAGAGAAGGCCGACTTGTCGCCAAGCGCCGCTTGCAGCCAGCGAAGGGTTAGAGAGTAATAGCTTCGCGGACCTTCATCGAGACGAACGTGCTCTGCCTGGCCCAGCCAGTGGATCAATAGCGCCATCGCCGCTGGCAGGTCGCGGCGATTGAGCAATACTTCAATGACTCGGGCATAAGCTTGGGGTGAATCGAATTCTTCTGCATGCGGCCGCCAAAACGCTATACTGCTTGCCGCATCCCCAGCTTTGCTCCAGGCCGCCAGAGCCGAGGCAACAACTTGCGCCGCAGCAAAAGACTCCTGCCCGGAGATATGTTTGATGCCGCTGACAGAAATCGTTGCGAATTTATTCCACCATTGGGTGCGTTTGCGAAATGCGATCGGAAGAATTTTCAGCAGCTCGGCGTTTTCCGCGACGGCCGCTTCATGCCAAAGTCGCCCATACAGGACGAAGATTTGTTCCACCAGATCGAGCAATTCTTCGACACGCGAATCTGGAATACTGTTCTCAACAGCAGTAAACAAACTGAACTGGCCACCAAAGCCCAGAATGCTCCACGGGTCGATTATGGCCCCGCAATGAATTGCCCGATGCATCAAATCTTCAACCTTCGGCAGTACGGCGAAAGCATCCGATAACCGCCCTCGATCTGCTTCTCGATGCCCCGACGTCAGCAAGCATTGAATCTGACAAACCATTCGTGCCGATGCGGCCGGCACGATCGCCGCCTGTCGCATGGCGGAGTCGGAAAACCCAAGCCGGGCAAACAACAGGGCCAACGCCGTGTGCTGCAATTGCAAGGCACGGAGCCGTGAGAGTTCGCTGTTCAGTTGCTGTCGTGCTCCCGCGAATGGTTGGCGGCGTGCAGTGGCTTCCGCTTCCAGGCGTGCCCGATGTTCCGCACCGGCATTGGCCATGAGCTGCTGATAGAATTGATCGCGATAACTAGCAATGCGCGGCAGCAGCGTTGCCAAGGAAACCGTTGAATCATGAGCGCCCGGTCCACCGCCACTTGTGCCGGCTGCCATCAGAATTGTGCCGGCCAATACTGCGCCTGCTTCATACAACAATTCGGCATGTGGCATCTCCGACGAGTTCTGCACTCGGGCGAGTGCCGCATCGAGCGTGCACTGTTGGACGACGAATCGGCGATAGTTCCCACGGTTATCGATGACGTGCGGATCCCATTGACCGAAGTGATAGTTCGGACGGCGGTTCACCGGATGATTGAAATCGTACGCTCGCGGATCGATCGCCAGTTCATCGAGTAGTTCCGGATCGAACGACGCGGCCTCAAGCAATTGCCGATCGGTATTACGCAGAATTACAAGCGTCTGCTCGATTAGATCGCGATATTTCCCGGTGCCAACGCCAACGCCGGCTATGTACAGAGGAATCGGGCGAACTCGCTCGTGTTCGTACGGTTCACACTTGTGTGTTTCTAACGTCGGCACCGGACGGTATCCGAGATAATCGTTTAGTCGGAGAAGGGCGTCCTGCACGATTCGATCGGATTCGTTCCAGGGTCCGCCTGCGTCGAGAATCGCTTCTGTGGCGCGACCAACGAAAAGTGGTCGAAATAGCGCGCCGTCGGTTTGATGAAACAGCAGGTCACAATGAAACTCTCGGTAGGCCGGCAGCAACCCGTCAAATAGCAATTGCAAAACTGCGAGAGCTTGTTGCGAATCTTGAAATGCCGGGGAGTGTGACGATAACTCTGTAAGCCGGCGCGAAAGCAACTGGTGCGCTACTCGCCAAGATTCGTTTGGTGGTGTCCCGGCGCTTTCAAGTGCAGCCCACAGTTCATTCAAACGACGAAGAAACTTGGGGTCGCTGGCTCCGGACGAAAAGTTCAGGTATCCCAGGATTTCCTGCAGCCCAGACGGATCGAGCGTTGCATCGGGCAAGGTCATTGCAAGGGCAAGGGGTTTCAAATTCGTTGGAAGAGCTACGCAGAATCCGAGTAGACCCCAGCTTAGAACCTGCTGCCGGAGCGGTCTAGCACCTGAAAGCTAAACGCTATCACCTCGAGCTGAGGGTAATTATCATAGAAGTGCCATTTGCAATGTGTCTTGCACCGAGGAGCTGCTTGCTATGATTCGATCTGCATTTTGCGCTACACTTGTCGGCGCTATTCTCATCGCTAGGGTGGGCGATCTCCGCGCCGAATCGCGCGATATTCCTTTGATACCGCGAACATTGGTGGAACAATCCGGTTTGGTACGCGCGTGGTACATGCAAGTGCCGCTGGATCCGGCGCGATCTAAGATCACCCGCATCCGACTTTTTTCCGGATTGATTCTGGTAGTCACGGATGAAGGCATGCTGCACGTCGTCGACGCAGAGACTGGGCTGCTGCGGTGGTCATTTCAAGCGGGCAACAGCAAGACGCTCACTCTCGCGGCGGGCGCGAATTCCACGCACGTGGCTGTCGCCAACACATCGACGCTATTTGTGCTCGACCGCGCGAGCGGAAATCTAATTTACAAGCGTGGCTTGAGCGGCACGCCGGAGCGCGGGCCGGTGCTGACAGAACACCATGTAATTTTGCCGCTCGTGAGAGGTCCCATGGAGGTATATCCGCTCACAGATGCTGATAAAACTCTTTATCCATCGTACTTGCCATCGGCCGGACGAGTGATTGGGCATCCCGCAGTGTCGGGCGTTGAAGTTGCCTGGGCCGGCGATTTGAATCGCATTCACGCGCATCAGTTTGCCGATTTGGGCGCCAATTTCGATTCGCCCGTCGGCGACGGCATCAGTACGGGCGCGACCATTTTTGCACCTCGAATTTACATCGGCACACAAGGTGGTTACCTGATCGCATTCGATGCTCAGCGCGGCTCCGAATTGTGGAAGTTCGCGGCCGGGTCGCCCATTAAAGAAATGCCAATCGCTACTGGGCCACTTGTGTTTGTCTTGGCTCAAGACGGTGGCATGTTTGCCGTTCAAGCCGACAACGGCGCCCAAGTGTGGTCATCGCCCGACCCGGCTCAGTTCGTGTCGAGTAGTCCAGAACGTGTATATGCAGTCGATCGATTTAATCAGCTGGCGGTTTTGGATATCAAGACTGGCGCTCGCGTCGATGTCATGCGTTTGCCCTCCGGAGTCAAGCCGCTTTTGAATTCAGAAAGCGATCGGATGCTGCTCTATACCGATCGCGGATTCATTCAATGTTTGCACGAGGCAAAGCTTCAGGCGCCGCATTTCTATTCGCCGCCGCAGATTGAAGCCAAACCAGCCTCGCCAGCAACCGGAATTAAGTCGCAGGATTCAACGCCAACGGCGGAACCTGCCGCCGGTGCGCCGGGTGGTGCAGCACCAGCAGAAGCCAATCCGGAAGCCGGCAACGGCGGCTAATACGATTCCCGCGTGCGACTACTGAGCGGGTCTGGGCATGAAACTTGCTCCGCCTGGACTGGTTTTCGACCACTGGCAGGCGGGAATTCTTTATGGCGGCAGCACAAGGCGGCAATCCTGCTAATGAAGCCAGTCGATTTGCGTCGTTGCTGCCAAATAATCACGGGTTTTACGGCCTGTTGGATCATTTGCCCTTCGGCGCCTATACCTGCGATTCTGAAGGGTTGATCACGTATTTCAATGAGCCGGCCGAAAAACTTTGGGGACGCAAACCCAAGATCAATGATCCTCGTGACCGCTTCTGTGGTTCATTCAAGCTCTTTTTGGTCGATGGGACACCGATCGATCACAGTCAGTGCTGGATGGCCCGCGCACTCCAGTCCGGCAAGAGATTCGACGGAAAAGAAATTCTAATTGATCGTCCAGATGGATACCGCCTAACCGCACTTGCTCACGCGAGCCCGTTCTTCGATGCCAGCGGCAAGGTAATCGGCGCATTCAACGTGCTGGTCGACATTAGCGATCGAAAGGCGGCCGAGGTGGCCCAGGCACGCTTGGCGGCCATCGTGGAATCTTCCGACGACGCCATTATCAGCAAAACGCTGGATGGAATTATCATCACGTGGAATGCCGGGGCGCAGCGGCTCTTTGGCTGGACCGCGGCAGAAGCCGTAGGTCAACCGATTACGATCCTTATTCCGCCCGAGCGATTGGATGAGGAAACGGAAATCATCTCTCGACTGAGGCGCGGCGATCGCGTCGATCATTTTGAAACGGTTCGTATAACAAAGGATGGACGACGCCGTAACATCTCGCTTACGGTTTCGCCCGTGCTTGATGCCACTGGTCGCGTAATCGCCGCCTCGAAAGTCGCCCGTGACATCACGGCCCGCAAACAGGCCGATGCGGCGCTCGTCGCTCTCAAAGATCAGTTGGCGTTACAGTTGGCGGATATGCGCCGCCTGCATGAGATGAGTGTCCGACTTTCCAACACGCTCGAACTTGAGGCGATTTTGCAGGAAACTCTGCGCACCGCCGCGGCCGTCGAAAGTACGAGTATGGCCTTGTTATCATTGTGCGACGTAGACGGAAAACATTTCAGAATCGGCGCCAGTTTTGGCTTCACCGATGAGTTTCTCCGCAAGTTTTCAGAGGTGCCTCTAGGCTGTAGTTCGTGCGGCACGTCTCTCCAGGAGCGGCGACGCGTAGTAATTGAAGACATCGACAACGACCCCCGGTTTGAACATCTAAAGGAACTGGCGCACGAAGAAGGATTTCGCGCCGTCCACTGCACGCCGCTCATAACGCGGGGTGGCAAATTGGTGGGCGTGTTGTCGACACATTTTCGGCGGCCTCACCGTCCCAGCGATCGTGAGATCCATCTGATTGATTTATGTGTGCGGCAAGCGGTCGACTTCATCGAGAACGCGCAGTTATATGCCGAACTGCGCGAAGCGGATCGTCGGAAGGACGAATTCCTGGCAACATTGGCCCATGAGCTACGCAATCCGCTGGCCCCAATTACGAATTCGCTTGAGCTGTTAAAGATGACCGACGACCTGAGTCCAACCGTGAATCGCATTCGGGGAGTGATGGATCGGCAAGTGAGCCAAATGGTGCGATTAGTCGACGATCTACTGGAAGTCTCACGGATTACGCGCGGAAAGATAGATCTGCGGCAAGCGCCCGTAGAATTGGCTGCCGTGGTTGGCAGTGCGATCGAAACGAGCCGGCCACTCCTCGACGCGGCGGGACACCAGCTAGCGATCAAGCTACCGCCTGAACCGATTACTCTGTATGTCGACGCCGTTCGATTAGCACAAGTGCTTGCAAACATTTTGAACAACGCGATCAAATACACTGAGCGTGGCGGTCAGATTTGGCTAACAGCGCGCCGCGACGCAAAGCACGCGGTTATTTCGATTCGCGATAGCGGCGTCGGAATCCGATCCGACATGTTGCCGCGCGTTTTCGAAGTCTTTGCGCAAAGCGATCAAACCGCAAGCAGATCGCAAGGAGGACTCGGCATCGGATTGGCGCTGGCAAAAAAACTTGTCGAATTGCACGGCGGCAACATTACGGCACAAAGCGCAGGTGTGGGAAAAGGCAGCGAATTCACCGTGTCGCTGCCTATGGTGGAAGGGACCTGCACCATGGATCAAATCGCGCCATCGGCAATAAAAAGCAAATTGCCGACTTTCCGGATACTGGTTGTCGACGATACGCAAGCTGCGGCCTATATGCTCGGGAAATTGTTGGAGATGATTGGCCAGAAAGTGCAAATTGCCAATTCTGGCGCCGTAGGATTGGAGATGGTGCGCTTGAATCCGCCCCAGCTCATCATTTCCGACATTGGCATGCCAGAGATGGATGGCTACGAACTAGCGCGACGAGTGCGCAAGATCCGCGCTTCAACAACACGCTCTTGGTCGCGCTCACTGGCTACGGCCAAGAAACCGATAGACTACGTACTATGGAAGCCGGTTTCGATCGTCATCTTGTGAAGCCAGTCGGTTTGGAAACACTCGAGCAGCTTCTTTCTAGCCTTCCAGAACAGCGATCAGTGCAGCCAACATCCACCCAAACGCTGACATCGTAATCAGTTCTTGAATGGCTGCTTTTGACCGATGTACACTGTGGCAAGCCGAACTATTCGTGCCTTGACGCTTCTCTGCCATTGACCTGGTGGATCGTACAGAAGCTATCGTCACAGACGCTACCATCGGCACAACATCACCGGGCGTCGGCGGCTTCAAACTCCACCAATGACATAGCCCATAGGCAACGTTCGGGCGCGGAGTAGACTAAAAATTGGCGGACGCTTCGCCGGTGCCCACTGACTTCTCAAGCGCGGAAAACTTCGCTGTGATTCACGTTCGCCAATTGACGAAGCATTACAACGACTTGCGCCGCGGCCAATTCGTTGCGCTCGATCACATCAGCTTCGAGGCGATGCCCGGCAAGATTTTTGGGATTCTTGGCCCCAATGGCGCTGGTAAAACGACGGCGCTGCGAATTCTCAGCACCGTACTGAAACCCAGTGGCGGAACCGCGACGGTCAATGGCTTCGATGTCGTCACGCAGCCCGAACAGGTTCGCCGGCAAATTGGTTTCATGTCGGCCAATACCGCGGTTTACGACCGCATGACGGCGTGGGAAATGGTCGAGTATTTCGGCCGACTACATGGTCTGGAGCCTGAACTGCTACGTGATCGCATGGAAGCATTGTTCGCCCGGCTCAAGATGCATGAGATTCGCGACTTGCTCGGCGCGAAAATGTCGACCGGAATGAAACAAAAAGTATCGATCGCTCGGGCGCTGGTCCACGATCCACCGGTGGTGATTTTTGACGAAGCGACTGTCGGACTTGACGTGCTGGTCGCGCGGGCGATGCTCAAAACCGTCGCTGAACTTCGCGAACACGGCAAGTGCGTCATTTTTTCGACGCACATCATGCGCGAAGTAGAAAAACTTTGCGATCGGATCGCCATCATCCATCGCGGGTCCATTCTGGCAGAAGGCACGTTGGAAGAGCTCCGCGAACGCCAGCGCGAGCATGATTTGGAAGAGTTGTTTTTCCAATTGATTACCGAGCGGGACGACGATATCCGACACCAACGTCCTGCGATTGCTGCCATTTCATGAACTGCTCGAATGTCAAATTGATTTTGCAGCGTGAAGTTCGAGATCAATTGCGCGATCGGCGAACGCTGTTCATGATTGCCGTACTGCCGATCGTGCTCTATCCACTTTTGGGCATGAGCTTCTTTCAGATTGCACAGTTTTTGCGCGAACAGCCGACGCGAGTGCTCATTAGCGGGTTGCCAAAAATGGACGACCTGCCGCCGTTGGTGGAAGACGATCATTTTGCGCCGCAATGGCTCGCCGATCCTAAGCAATCGCGCTTATTCGATTTGCAATTCGCTGCGAGCGACCGCGAAGCTGACTCGGCGAGCAATGTCTCGCTCGCAGAACAATTCCGGCTGGCGGTGCAAAATGGCGAGTATGAAACCGTGGTCGCGTTTCCGCCGGATTTTGCCGAGCAACTGCAAAAGGTTCGCTCGCAACTGATCGATCACGATTCAAAAATTACGGCCGATCACCCCGAAGGATTATCGGTTCCGCAGCCGGCGGTTTACTTCAGCACCGCAAGCGAGAAATCGCAACTGGCGTTCGATCGTGTCTCGAATATTTTGCGGGGATGGTCAGAGGCCATCGGGAAGCAGAATCTGGAAGATTCTCAACTGCCGATCAGTGTTGCCAGACCATTTGACCTTCAACGAGAAGACGTGTCGGCCGCCACGGATCGCAGCGCGGCGATGTGGTCGAAGATTCTGCCGTTCGTGCTTTTAATTTGGGCGCTCACGGGAGCTTTCTATCCCGCGGTCGATCTGTGCGCCGGCGAAAAAGAGCGTGGCACTCTGGAGACGTTGCTTTCCAGCCCAGCCCAGCGAAGCGAAATAGTCGCCGGCAAGCTGCTCACGGTCATGCTATTCAGCATGGCCACGAGCGTGCTCAATTTGATCAGCATGGGTATCACGGGGGCCCTGGTAATTTCCCATTTGGGCGGCGGAGCCGCAAACGGGATGGGATTACCGTCATGGCCAACGCTCGCCTGTCTTTTGATTGCACTCGTGCCGGTATCGGCACTATTCAGCGCACTTTGCCTCGCGCTGGCGGCATTCGCGCGCAGCAGCAAAGAGGGGCAATATTATTTGATGCCACTCGTGCTCGTGATTTTGCCGCTAGTGATTTTGCCAATGGGTCCAGGCATGGAACTAAACCTCGGCAACAGCTTGATTCCACTCACCGGCTTAGTGCTGCTGCTGCGATCGCTCTTGGAAGGCAATTATTTAGCGGCACTGCCGTATGTCGCGCCGGTGGTTGGCGTAACGCTTCTGTGCTGTTTGCTCGCCGTGCGCTGGGCTGTTGAGCAATTTAACAAAGAAAGCGTTCTGTTTCGCGAAAGCGAGCGACTCGACGTTGGCCTTTGGATTCGCCATTTGCGGCGCGATCGCCGCGATACACCCAGCGTGGCCGAAGCGATCTTCTGCGGAGTGCTGATTCTCTTGATTCGTTTCTTCATGGGGTTTGCGCTCCGCATGCCGCAGTCGTTTGCCGATTTTGCAGTCATCGCCGTAGTGACCCAGCTGGTGATGATTGCCACGCCTGCAATGCTCATGGCGCTGCTGCTTACCCGCAATCCGCGAAAGACCTTGCTCCTGCGGCTGCCGAGATGGTGGACAGTGCCAGCGGCCGCTGTGCTGGCGATCGCGCTGCATCCGGCGGTGAAGCTGCTGCAAGTTATCGTCGAGCAGCTATATCCAACCTCGCAGGGCGTGAAAGATGCGCTCGAAAGCGCGCTTGGTGACGCGCCCAGTTTTTGGCCTGCCGTGCTGGTCATCGCCCTGGTGCCCGCGATTTGCGAAGAGTTGGCCTTCCGCGGCTTCATTCTTTCCGGCCTGCAAAACCTGGGAAGTAAGTGGCGGGCAATTGTGGTCAGCAGCCTGATGTTCGGCGCCACGCACACGGTGCTGCAGCAATCGATCATCACCAGTGCGGTGGGCGCGATCATTGCTTACGTCGCTGTGCAATCCGGCAGCATTTTACCGGGCATGGTGTTCCACTTCACGCACAATTCGCTGATGCTCGTAATCGGCCAGTACTACAAGAGCGAAACGTTGAGCCGCTATATTCAGCCGCTGAGTGACGGCAAAGACTTTATCTACAGTTGGTGGCTATTTGACATCGGCCTGATCGTGGCAGGCGTACTTCTAGTGCGGTTCGCTGGTTTGACGCGGCCCGGCGCGAAAACGATTGGCTCGCCGATTGATCCGACCATCGCGGCGCCCGCGCTAGCCTCCGGTTCCACGGGGGGTTTGCCGTGCGGTGGATAAACCAGTGGCGCACGCGATAATGCATGGCGAATGATCTTCCGGGAGAGCCGGGGGCTAACGTGCCGCTTGCAGGTTGATCGCATGCTTGCGTTTCGCGCGAAATTTGTTTTTCCGATCAACGGTCCGCCGCTGCGCGACGGCGTCGTGGCGATTGATCACGATCGGATCGTCGCCGTCGGCGATGCCAAGTCGCCCGCAATCCGTGATGTTCTCTCGGCGGTCCGCGATTTAGGCGACGTGGCGATTCTGCCTGGATTAATTAATGCGCATACGCATTTGGAGCTGAGTCACTTCAATAAGCCGTTGGGGACGAAAGGGATGGCGTTTCCTGATTGGATTCGCGTGGTGGTCGAATTCCAACGAATCCAGCGGCAACTACTAACCGAGAACGGCGGGAAAGCACCACGTGCGGACGAGCTTGAAAATGCATTGCACGCGGGCATCGAACAATCGCATTGGTCGGGGATAACTGCGATCGGTGATATAGAATCAGGTATCAATTCACCGCTTCGCGACGTCAGGCCGACTTTTTTAGCGAAGCATTCTTTGCCTTTCGAATTGATTAATTTTCTCGAAGTAATTGCTCTTAAGCAAAGCAACATCACCGATGCAGCTGGTTATCTGGAAGCGGCACTCGATTTTCGAATAGCCCGCGGTGATTGGAACTTCCAATTAGGACTAAGTCCACACGCCCCGTATACAGTCCATCCAAAACTACTGCATCGCTGCGTGGAACTTTCGCGCGACCGAGAACTCCCGCTTGCTCATCATTTGGCAGAGTCGCGCGAGGAACTGATGCTGCTGCGCTCCGGCGCGGCCCATTCGTCAAATTGCTGGAAGATTTTAATGCTTGGGATCCGGATGCCATTCCGTTCGGTTCGCGGCCACTCGATTATTTGCCGATGCTATCCAAATCGCATCGCGCGCTCGTCATTCACGGCAATTATTTGGACGATGAGGAAATCGGCTTTCTCGCTGCGCATGCCGTAAACATGTCGGTGGTTTACTGCCCGCGGACACATGCGTATTTCCAGCACGATCCGTATCCGCTCGCAAAAATGTTATCGGCGGGCGCGAATGTCGCGATTGGCACCGACAGCCGGGCGTCGAATCCCGATCTATCCGTGCTGGCCGACATGCGGTTCGCGTGGAAGCAGCATCCAATTGTGTCGCCGGCAGCGCTGCTGCGGATGATCACTGCAAATGCCGCACGCGCGTTGGGGCGCGATGCAGAAATCGGTACTGTCACTCCGGGAAAGTTTGCCGATTTGGCAATTCTTACACTTCCGAAACAAGATGCCGCCGATCCACATGAATTGCTGCTCGATGCCGACTGCAATGTGCAGTCCACGATTTTCCGAGGGCGGCCAGTGTTTGGCGAATCCGCGTTATTTGCCCCCGGCGACTCGCCAGGGGCTAAATAATCACAATCGGCAATTGGTGATTTGCGTTTCCAAAATCGCCGAGGCCCCGAGCGCTTCCAAACGCTCCATGATTGCAATTACTTCGCCGCGTTTGACCATCACCCGCACGGCGCACCAGGCAGGATCTTCCAGCGCGCTGACAGTTGGCGAATTAAAGCCCGGGGTGATTTTTTCCGCTTCCGGCAACTTCGCACGTGGTACGTTGTATTCCAGCAGCGAATAACTGCGGGCAATCACCACGCCTTCCAGGCGACGCACTACGCGGTCCGCCAATTCGCCGTGCCGCTTGTCTATGTTTTGAACCAGGATCGTTTCGTAGCGGCCGATCTCGTCAAGAATCCGCAATTGATTGGCCGCCAGCGTGCTGCCGGTCTCCACCAAATCGACAATCGCGTCGGCCACGCCCAGCGCGATCATGATTTCCACGCTGCCGGTGAGCGTCACAAGATGACCAGTCGCGCCGAACCGCTTGAGATACTCGCGCGTCACGTTGGGAAAACTGGTGGCGATGCGCAAGCCGGTCAGATCTTTCGCCGTTTTCATCGGGCTCGATTCTGGCACACACATTGCCAATCGAACGTGTCCTGCACCCAGCTCCAGCCGCTTGAGCACATCGGCCTCCGTTTCCGCCACAAGATCGGCGCCGACCACGCCCATGTCGATCGCGCCCTCGGCACAAAGCACGGGAATATCGTCGGTTCGCAAAAATGTGATATCGACCGGAATTTCTTTACACCGCGCAAACAGCGTCCGTTCCGAACGGCGGAAACTCAAACCCGCTTCGTGCAACAGCCCCTCGGCCACTTCCGCGAGCCGACCTTTACTGGGAACGCCGATGCGAAGATTTTCGGTCATTGTTTAATTGAACCGAAGAGATGCGGAGGGGCGGAGAGGCAGAAATATTTATAAGGAAACCTGGAAACTAGGAAGTGACAACGCCGGTTCACCTGAATGGTCTCCTGGATTCCTGGCTTCCGAATAGCTTCTAATTTGCAGTCTCAGTGACTCCGTGGCTATTTCTTTCTGTTTGCTTTCTCATCCAGCCCGCTGATGCCGAAGCGTTTGGCGATTTCAGCTTCGACCTCGGCCAACTGAACATCGCGGTAGCCAAGCATCACGAACAAGTGGTAAATCAAGTCGCCCGTCTCACGAATTAGATGACTGCGGCCGGCCTCGCCAGGTTCGGCTGCCGCTTCGATCACTTCCTCGGCTTCCTCGCGAATTTTCTCGCCGATTTTCGCCACGCCACCGGTAAGCAGCGTGGTGGTGTATGACTTCGCCGGCGGGTTGGCCTTGCGGTCTTCAATAACCGCCATCAGCTGGGCCAAAATGTGCCGCTGCGATTCATCCACCGGAAGCCTCCAACGAAAGATGTTACGATAGTCGGCAACGGCAATTCATTCAACCGGAAGACCGTCCCGAACGATGAGCAAACTGGCACTAACGGCTTGGTTTCTCGCGGGACCAACAGCGGCGGGAAAGACTGCGATCGGCGTTGAATTGGCGCAGCGGATCGATGCGGAAATTATCTCGCTCGATTCGATGGCACTCTATCGCGGAATGGACATCGGCACGGCAAAGCCGACGATCGAAGAGCGCCAGCCTGTACCGCATCATTTGATCGATATCATCGAGCCGAGCGACGAGTTCAGCGTGGCCGAATATTTGGCGGCTGCGGAAAAAGCCGCAAGCGATATTCAATTGCGCGGCAGGCAGGTACTCTTCGTCGGTGGAACTGCGCTATATTTGAAAGCCGCGCTGCGTGGTTTGTTCAGCGGCCCGCCGGCTGACTGGATTCTGCGTCGCGAGCTTGAAGAAGTGGCGCGCGTCGAGGGACCCGAATCGTTGCATCGCCGATTGCAATCGGTCGATCCAGCTGCGGCGGCAAAATTGCACCCTAACGATATCCGGCGAATCATTCGGGCCATCGAAGTCCATCAAACCACCGGCCAGCCGATTAGCAGCATGCAGCAACAATTTGAAATCGGCCGGGCTGCCAAAGATTGCCGCGTCTTTGTTCTCGATTGGCCGCGCGAAGAATTGGAGGAGCGGATTCGACATCGAGTCGATGAGATGTTTGCGAGTGGATTCGTCGATGAAGTCGAACGGCTGATCGCCCCCTCACCCCGGCCCTCACGCGCCGAGGGAGAGGGAGCGAAACTCAGCCGTACCGCGACGCAGGCCGTTGGATATCGGGAAGTGCTTGAATATTTAGGCGGCAAGCGCGATCTTCCGGCCACCATCGAACTTGTGAAGCTTCGCACGCGACAATTCGCCAAACGCCAACTGACATGGTTTCGCAGCTTAAGCGAATGCAGGCGGATCGGCGTGAGCGAACCGCTCAATCCGGCTGCTGTCGCTATCAATATTGCCGCGACTGGCGCAAGCGTTCGCTCCTAGCCCGGCACTGGCCGCGGCTTTATGTTTCGGCCGCTACTAACTAGAATGGCCGATTCGATTTTTGGTCGTTCACACGAAAAGGGATCAGCACTTGTTTCGTACTCAAACTTGCGGCGAGCTTCGGGGTTCCCACGTCGGTCAAAGCGTCACGCTTTGTGGTTGGGTCGATACATATCGCGACCATCAGGGCGTGCTGTTTATTGATCTGCGCGATCGATTTGGCAAAGCCCAGGTCGTCGTTTCGCCGGAAAGCGGCGCGGAGAATTTGGAGCTAGCGAAAACCGTGCGCTGCGAATGGGTGTTGCAAGTGACCGGCAAAGTGGCTCGCCGTCCTGAAGGTGCGGCCAATCCGAAACTGGCGACCGGCGAAATCGAAGTTCGCGTCGAAAAATTGTCGATCCTGAATCGCGCGGCCACGCCGCCCTTTTTGCCAACTGCTCCCGATCTGCCGGGCGAAGATTTGCGACTAAAATATCGTTTTCTCGATTTGCGCCGTCCGGAAGCGCAGCGGATTTTGATTCTTCGCAATCGCATCATCAAAACGATGCGCGATTACTTCGACGAACACGGCTTCATCGATGTTGAAACGCCGGTTCTTGGTCGCAGCACGCCGGAAGGAGCCCGCGATTATCTGGTACCCAGCCGCATTCAGCACGGCACATTTTACGCGTTGCCGCAGTCGCCGCAGCTCTACAAACAAATTTTGATGGTGGCCGGTTTCGATCGCTACGTGCAGGTCGCTCGTTGTTTTCGCGATGAAGATTTACGGGCCGATCGCCAGCCGGAATTTACGCAGCTCGACATGGAAATGTCGTTCGTCCAGGCGGACGATGTCATCAGCATCATCGACGGGCTCGTGGCGAAAGTCGCTAAGGACGTGCTGGGTCTCGACGTGAAGCTGCCGCTGCCGCGCATGACTTATGACGAAGCGATGGAGCGCTTCGGCCACGATGCGCCCGACTTGCGATTTGGGCTGGAGGTTGTCGACATCACCGATTTGGCCCGGCGAAACGGAATTCCGTGTGTTCCGCGGCGCGGCCGACAGCGGCCAGCGTGTGCGCGGAATCAACGCTCGAGGAGCGGCGGCGAAGTATTCGCGCAAGGACATCGATTTGCTCACGGCCGACATTTGCCAGGTTTCCGGCGCGAAGGGCCTGGCGTGGTTCAAGGTCGAAGAAAGCGGATCGGCCATTGTGCTGAATTCGCCGATCGCGAAAAACTTCTCGTCGGAACTGCTGGCGAAGATTGCGGAGCGCATGCAGGCGGCGCCGGGCGACTTTTTGCTGTTCGTTGCCGATTCGTTCGATGTCAGCTGCAAAGCGCTGCACAATTTGCGCAAGCGGCTGGGCGAAGAACTCAAGTTGTATGAACCCAACGCGATGCACTTTTCCTGGATCGTTGAGTTTCCGATGTTCGCCTGGGACGAGGAAGAAAAAACTTGGGCCGCGATGCACCATCCGTTCACCGCGCCACGGCCGCAAGATACGGCGCTCTTGAAAAGCGATCCCGGCAAATGCCGCGCTCAAGCATACGACCTGGTGATCAACGGCTCCGAAGCCGGCGGCGGCACGATCCGAATTCACGATCAAGAACTGCAATCGCAAGTGTTCGAACTGTTGGGCATCGATCGCGAGAAAGCCCGCCAGCGATTCGGGTTTCTTTTGGATGCTTTGCAATTCGGCGCTCCGCCGCACGGCGGCATCGCACTGGGCATCGACCGGTGGGTGATGCTGTTCGGCAATCTGAACAACATTCGCGATTGCATTGCGTTCCCCAAAACGCAAAAGGCGACCGATTTGATGACCGAAGCGCCGAACGTGGTCGATTCGAAGCAGCTCAAGGAAATCGGCATTTCGATTGCGAAGTGATTTGCCCTCAGGACCGCGCACACTGTAGTGCCGCCGTCATCATGCAAATCACGGCGACCATCAAACCTGTGGCCGCCGCCAATCGCCGCGTGGATCGTTCGCCGAGTGCCACCATAGCCAATGGATGCAGTAGTGCCAGGCTGCCCAAGACCGAAAGTCCCAAGAGCAGCGTGCAAATCGAGTTGTCGCCAAGCAATCGATCTTGCTGTTCCTGTGGAAGCGTGCTGAGCACCCAGATGCCAACAGGAATTTGCAATAGCGTGGCGACGGTCGCCAGTCGCCCGCCAGAAGCAACAGCTTGCTCAAGCGATGGTTGCAATTTTCGCCGTGTCTCGTGCCAGCCAATCCATGCCAGCATCATGCCACCGATTGCAAATGAGGCGAGCCACACATGGATCACTCGACTGAGCGTCTCCGGATCCAATAGCAGCTGATGAAATACGGCACGATCGATCGGCATGCCTAAAAGTGCAGGCCGCGTGGGCACGATCGCCAGAATCGTAAATAGCGCCGGGAAGTGATACAACAAGTTGGTGCCAGCGGCAATTGCCAGCGCACCGCGCAATCCGCCAATGCTCTGGCCGCCGAAGTAAAACCGCGTATCCCGCCATGCATGCGAAATAGAAAGCAACCTCGGCTATTGCAAACCAGAGGCGGTCAGTCGACAAGCGCTTCAAAACTTGCGCGTACTCCGACGGTGCGCCGCCCGGACTGGGTGTTGTCACAAAAGCCATCGCCACCAGGCCTATTGCGATGCCGACAGCCGCTGCTCCGATGGCTGTGCCTGCCAATCGATTTGACACTCCAAATAAGTCGGGCAGCCCGCGCCGCGTGCCGCGCCATTCCATCCACACCGCGACCAGTGGACCCGAGCCGGCCAAATTGACACAAACCAAATGCGCCGCAACAAGAATTATGAGCCACCAGTGCATGCGGACCGATTATAGGACGCGTGGGTGTCGCTCAATAGTTCGGCAAGGTAGAATTGAAGCCCGAAAACGTTGCAAAGCGGCCTGCCATTGTTGCGGACCGCAGGAACGATTTTCGAGGGCGGTTAGCTCAGTTGGTTAGAGCGTCTGGTTTACACCCAGAAGGTCACAGGTTCGAGTCCTGTACCGCCCATTGGAAGCACTGTACAGGGTGTCTTGTTCGAGCATCCAGAAAACGCAGAGCCTCGTAACAGGTTCGAAGTGTCACGAAACCGTGGTTTGATCGGACTTATTGAAATACGTATGACTTTTTGCGACTGGAGTTGAAAGTAGCAGACGATGGACCGGTCGGAGGACATTTGTCTGATGACACGCTGGCTGTTTGACGAACTGTCGACGCGCCCAAGCACCGCCGTGCGAAATCCTACCAATTCACTAGCGGGACGGGAGGATTCCGTCCCGAAAGACTGGTACGCGCGAAAGGGCAAGGTCCGTTTTCTGGCGACGCAATGGTTTCGTGTTTAACTGCCGGTTCTCGACAGAGCTACTGCACTCCCTTATCTCCGCAAGCGGAAATGCGCGCGGCGCTTGTCGCAAGGCGACGAAGGGAGGTCATGCCACCCGCACAGAGCAGCGCTGGTCCGCATGCCCGTCGGCAATCCACACGGAGCCGAACAGATCGAAGCGGCCGCAAAAACGTTCCTCCACTGCTTGCACAACGGCGTGGTGAAGCACTGGCTGGTAGTCGTGTCCGACAATCACCGGCACCCCGCGCTGGCAGGCCCACGTGATATCTGCTCGCACGGCTTCGTAGGAATGATTGGCGTCGATGAACACCATGCTGGGTGTCGGACCCTGGTACGAATCGTAAAACTCGCGTGCTGTGCCATCGAAAATCCGCGTCCGACAATGCTGCAGGCAGTAATGCAGCGTACGGCGCGTGATCACCCGGTGATCATCGGGCGGAATGTGAAAGGGATTCCAACAGAAATTGTCGACAGCAATCAGCTCCTTCTCAGGCGACTTGAAACTGGCGAGCAGTTGGGCTGTCCAGCCAAACAAAGTTCCGATTTCGACAATCGGCCCGCCAAACGACGCGGCCCGAGAGACGGCTTCGCGAATGCCGCGTTCGTCGTCCTCGGAGATCCCGCCCCACACGGTCACCGCGCGGTTCTCAAGGAAGTACACGTGCGACTGAACGACGTCACCAAGCAGTCGGCGATTTTTCCACAAGGTGCGAACCTTGTGCCACTTTCGTTTGATCTTTCGGCGCATGTCCAACCTTTGACAATCTTGAGTGGACTTTGGCCACAGGCGACTTGCGACGCCGCGGCCGCAGAGAATATCGGAAGGCGGCCTTCGCTCGCCAGGGCAATTCGAATCCCACGTGTGGCTGCCAGCAAAGCGAAATGCGCATTCGTTTGTTGGAAAAGCTTGCTATATATTCCCTTTCCACTTGGCAGCACGTCACGCCGCCCGCCGCCCGCGCAACCACTGCTTCCCGCGCCGATACGACTGCCACGCACCCGCGGCGGCTTGTCCCGTGGCCCACGCCGACACTCCCCACAATCGCTGCGTGGCCAGCGCGCTCCGCTCCCAGAACGGCAGTACTTCGCTGTCATCGATCACCAGCCGCTGCGAAATCCGACGATAACGGGCCAAGATTTCCGGCGAAGTCGTCTCCAAATACGGCCGCTGCGGGATGTAGGCGTAGTGGGCGAACAGTGCCTGCGAACATACAACGTTCTGTCGCCCCAGCCGCCTCGGCAGGTCGACCGTCAGGAAAGGCTCCTCGTCGGCCATCTGACTCTTCACTTCTGGCACGCCGCGAAAATCCTCGCCAAACCAAGAGATCGCGTTGATCGAAAACCGCGACGTGCCGTCAATTGGCAATTCCGCTTGCCTCCACCAGGTCTCGCGGCCAACGGCGAGATCCTTCAGGAAGCGACGATGCACTCGCCGGGCAAACGCCCCGCTGCCCCATCCCCGCGGGTCGTAGCAATCGTTGGCCACCGTGCCCCATGAGTTTGGCAATAGCCCGGCCCGCTGGTGAAAGTGCGAACACACGGCGTTATTCACGATGTTGCCTAGCACCAGCAGCGGCTCGCGCCGCCGCTGCCGCTCGTCGCGCAGCTGCACGATTGCGTCGTCGGCCATGTAGCAGATGTCGTCGTCCAGGCGGATGTAGATTGTGTCGGCTTCGATGCAATCGCACATGTAGCGCCAGATCGAATAGCCGATGCGGTCCAATGGCCCCACAGGCTTGGACACGACGCTGAAGAAATCAGGATATCGGTCTGCAAGTTGGTAGATGTAAGCGACATCCTCGGGCCGGCGCGTATTGAGCCACCAACGATGCTCGGCGATCACGTCCCGTCGCCGCAGCAGGTAATTGGCGAGAATCTCAAGATACAGTCGGCGACCGGCCGGCGTGACGGTGACTAGGCGCAGTCGCGCTGCTCGGGGCAAGACAGTGACTTACAAATGTCGCCGGATCGTAGCGGACTGCGACCATTGGCAACAAGCCCAGCTCCTTGCTAGCGGACCAGCGGAGGAAGTTTGCGATAGCGGTCGTTCCGGCGGGGGCCAATACGCGAGGACACAGCAGGCGGGACGAATTAAGGGCGGCGGAAAGGGGAACGTGTAAGGAGGCCCGTTAAAGGACCTATCAAGAGGATCCATCTAGGAGCTTGAATTGATGAATTTAATGTTGGTTTGTCGGTGCGTACTTGAGATTCCGGACACTTGATCTGTGTCAAAAAGCCCTTTGTTGGCACATCGTTTCGCGCCTCAGAAAAGGTGCGTCACAACGGTGGTTTGACGGCATAACCGAAAATCGGTTGAGTTGATGAGCTTGCTGTCGGAATGTGCGTAGCGGGCGCAATCCAAATTGCCGCGACACAGTAATTTCAATGTCTCACGTCACTTATCTACCAAGGCGCGAAGAGATCTTCCCAGGTTGCGAAGAGCGTTTCAATTGGGTCGATAACTCTGCCACTATGCAGGGCGTTCAACTTGGTCGGTGCGCACCACCGACAGCGGTTTTGCTTCGAAACACTGCTGATTGCATAATCGACGAGCACCGACGACAGTCGTTTGAACGCATCGGTGGGCGTCCCTCTTCCGGACAGCCTCCGGCCGACGCTTGGCCTTGAAGCGGCGGCGTCCGTGGTGAGAGTTTCTGTGCTTCCTATCTCGATTCCTGGTTCTGATGAGATACACGCGACGGTCGGCAGCTCACGACCGAACTCAGGTTGCAGGGGAACCAGGGCGACATGTAAAGAAGAGTGGGTAACCAATGGAGATTTTGGTGTTACCGCTGTTGAGTCACTGGCACTGCTGATAGATGTGGTTGCGTGGCCTGTTCCGCTGGTCACAGTTTCGCCGCTAGCAGCGCCACTTCCGCTTATTAGCAAGTCCAACATTGCCTGGATGTCACTATTGTCAACGCTGCCACTGTGGTTTATGTCGCCAACTAGTTTCAACTGTGGTGCCGACAAACTATGGATCGTCTGATAGCTGCTCAAGTCGCAAAGTGCGCTCAGCATTACGTTCAGGTCCTGCGCGTCACGCTGACCATCTAAATTCCAATCTCCGATAGTTTGTAAAATAGTGTCGCCGAAATCTGCTGCGAGCGGATTGCCCGCCGCATCGGTCACGCTGTTAGCTGAAATCGTCGCCTGATAGTTGCCGACTGGTAACATACCACCGGTGAAGCCCGGAAACGTGAACGTGGCGGTGTTGATCCCCAAGTTGTAACTGACCGAAATCTTAGCGGGATCAATAACTTGGCCCGTTGTCTGGTTTAGCAGCGTGAGGTCGAATGTCGATACGCTGGCGCTGACATTTTCACTGAACTGTACTTGCAGCTGTTGCGGCCCAAGCGACTGAAAATTACTGATAACAACGCTTGGCGGAACGTTATCAATCACATTGATATCGATATAGGCTATCCGCGGACTCACTGCCCCAGAACCTGCCGACAGTGTCAGCCGGCCATTGCTGACATAAACCTGGGCGTAGAACTCGTCGAAGCCGTTGTCTCCGAAATCGGTCGAATCGAGATCGTGAAGCTGGATTCCCTGGATCGACAGATTGTTGACCGCGTTGGGATTCGTGGAGTCGGCCGAAACGATATGCACATCGTACAGTCCATTGGGCAGCGCGTACTCCCAAACCCGATTCGGCGGCAGCATGATTCCAGTGCGTGCGTCGATTTGATCGAAGGGCGCTGTCGTTGGCGACGTGCGGTTATAGGTACCCGCGGTATTGGCCACCGGATTGATCGTCGTCGGATCGGCCCAACCCAAGGATCCATTAAATGCCTGCCCGGTATCGGCAACGTATCCCGACTGCAAATTCGCCGCGGAATTCGTGAAATCGACTCGCGCCAGGCTGGTGCCCGAAAGTGCGGCCGCGTGGTATATCCAAACCACAGAATTGCTGTAGGTTTGTCCGCCATAGAGGAGACTGGCCACAATGTTGTTAGCCCCCGTGGCCAGCGCAATGGAACTGCTCATCGTGTAGGTATCGGGAATCGTGATACCGCTAATTATGAGTGGGACCATCGTTCCCAACTGCACGCCATTGTTCCAAAGTGTGGGCGCCCCCATGTTGGAATAAACGGTCAGGCTGGTCGACGGCGCGATACGATCATTCCAGTTGTGGTCGGAGATGTATAGCACATTGAGATTCGCCCACGAGCGGGCGGGGTCATTCCAATTCGCCTGATAGAAATAGAAGCTGTCTTTCTTGGTTTGGCGGTCGCGGGTGATCAGTCCCTTGTCGTTCTGGCCTTGAGTGTCGCCTTCGTTCCGACCGCTGGAAGAAAAGTCGAACATGTTCCACAAAGCAATTCCCCACAGATAGTCGCGCGAGGCGAATTGGGCATATGCCAGCTCCTCCAATTTTGATTGCGAATTCTCGGGATGAAAATGTTCGCCGTTAGGGTTGGGGGGCGAGAGTTGAATGTTGGTCGTGTACTGCCACGGATTGCCACCGGCGCCGTATTCGGTAATTGCCAAGGGGCGCGTCGGATTGGCGCTGTGCATGTTATCGATGGCAGTGCCATCTTGCGTGGGGCTGCCGCCGTACCAACCGTAATAGGGATGTTGCCCGAGTAGGTCAGTAGCCGTATCGATGCCATTCGTACTCGACAGGTCGTTGCTGTCGGCGGTGGTATAGCGGCCGGTCGAATCCACACCGTGAACAAAGGCGCTTAGGTTGGCGATTAAGTTGGCGTTGTTCGTATTATTGCCGATCTCGTTGTACATGCTCCAAGCGATGATCGACGGATGGTTGTAATTCTGTTTGACTTCCTCCGTCAGCTGGTCTTCATAGTTATTCACAAAGGCCGATCCGAGAGTTGTCGCAGTGATCGTTCCCTGCAGGTCTCCATCGACTTCCAGGATTAAACCGGATTTGTCGGCATCCTCGTACAGCTTCTGGCTGTGTTCGTAATGGGCCGTGCGAACCAGCGTCGCGCCGACCTGCAAAACCAGATCAACTTGCTGTTGAATATCCGCGGCAGTTTGTGCCCAGCCCTCAGGTACTCCGAGCTGACCCGGCATGCCGCTGTCTTGATGAATGTTCACGCCCACCAACTTGTAAGGCAAACCGTTCAGTTCGAAGGCAGCCTGATCTTGGTTGGCTAGGTTTGGATCGCTTGGAATCGGCTGGGCATTGATCTTGAACGAACGGATGCCGACCTGCTGCTGCGAATAATCGATGAGCGCACCGGTGGAGCTGTCGCGGACCTCGACGTATAGCGAATACAAATACGGATCGATCCTACCGTTCCATAAATGCGGATTAGCGACCGTCGAGTTCTGCGTAACAGCCAGCGATTTCTGACCAGCCGCAAGCGTTTGCCCGATGGTGGTTTGTGATTGGATAATTCCGCTGCCGTCAACCAAATAACTGGTCAAGTTCACCGAACTGGTCGAAGCGGACAAGTTATCGAGGACCGTTTTCACCTGGATGTTGGCCGCGGCGATGCCCATGAACACGCTGGAATTACTGAAATACACGCCCTGTGTAGCCACTGGCGTTGAGGTGCCCGGCGCGCTTTCGATTTGCGCAATGTGCGAAGCTTGGTTGATAGCCACCAATAAAACGTCGCGATAAATGCCGCCCTGCTTGGTGTAGTCGCCGGCACCGGCAGGCGAGATGTTGCCGTTGGTATTGTTGTTGACCGAGACGGTAATCAGATGGCTGCCGGCCGTGAGCTGACTGGTCACATCAAAATTGAATTCCGCGAAACCGCCGTTGTGCGAGTCGAGTGTGCCGGAAGTGTTCGAGTTGTAATCGACCTGCGTTCCATCGATATATAAATTCGTCACTTGGTATGCGCCGCCGAAGTCCAGGTACAGTTCCTTGCCGACCGAGCTCGGGTCGATTGTAACAGTCTTACGATACCATCCGGTGCCCGAGGGCGGTCCGACGGTCATGCCGTCCCATGTATAGGGTAGATCGATCGTTGACCAGGACGAGTCGTCGAAGCTGGTGCTCTGCGGAGTTCCAACAGGATTCAACGCAAACTTCCAACTCGCATCGAGATTTTGCGAGACGCGCGAAGTAGGGGGCACGCCATAGAGGTCGCCCACATTGAACACGTAACGGGCCTCTAACGATTCAAAGATCCGAGTTCGCACCGAGCGACGAATAGTTAAGAGGTGCCTCATGATCATGTTTCTACGGGCAATCTAGATCGCATTCGTCAGTTGATTACCAGTTGCCTGAACTCCGAATTTCAATCTAACTTGTGACGACAAGACCGTATACAGTTGCGAATGGCGAGTGCGCAATTTGCGATCGATCTCTGAGAAGCAAATGGTTTGCAGCTCAATGCCGCGAATGGGTCGGTTGAATGGCTGGGCTGTGGAGGGAACGACCGCCAATTATCAGTCTGCTTAGGAGCCCGAGTTTTTGCATCACTCTGCTCGTGCCAGACCGTCTGTCGTATCGCCGTCCGAAACGGACGCACGATTTTGAACGAATTTTCGGCGACTATCCGACGCTGAATGGGATTGCGACATTGCTGTGAGTCGGCAAGGGCAAATGAAGACTGCTCGCCGAGCGATTGGCGCATGAGATCCCTCACAAAGGAGTCGCTGGCCGATCGTGTAAAATGTATGCACTATAAACGCGGTTCACAACTCTTGTGTCGGAAAGCATGTTTGTCGTGCCGCTTAAAAGCCGACGACCGCGGGCACGCATCATCGGCGATTTCGCGACGCCGCTACTTCCGCGCCCAAACCTGCGCCATTCGCGGCATGATCGCCAGCACCTTTTCATCGCCGGAAACGTGGCGCATTTCCGTGAGAATTTGATCCAGTTCCCCGACGTTCACCAGTCCCGCTTCCACCATTGCTGGCCCGGCCTCAGCAACAGAAAGTTCCAACAGCCGCTTGCCGGCGCCGCGTGCCAAAGCGGGCTGATTGAATGTAACCTCCGCGGAATCAAACCCTGCAGCGCGCACCAGGTGATACAGCCGTCGGCCCAGCCTGTAATCCAGCCCACGCGCCGGCCCCAGCTGGCCGAAGAGCAGCGCGAACGCATCCAGTGTCGAAGGCGGTTCACTTTCGGCTGTCGTCAAATCGCCGTCTTCGCAAATCAATATTCCACCTGGTTTGAGCAGGCGTCGCATTTCCACGAGCGCTCGTTCCGGATGCGGCAAATGCAACATTAGAAAGCGGCAATAAATTAAGTCGAACGAACCGGCGGGCAATCGAGTATCGATCGCGCTGGCCTCGACGAACTGAATATTGTTCGCCTCGCTCCCCGATCGCTTTCTGGCCTGCGCGAGCTGCGCTTCACTGCAATCGACGCCCACGACCGAACCCTCCGGCCCAACAAGCTCGGAAAGCATTGGCCGTCACGGTGCCAATGCCGCAACCCAAATCGGCCACATGCATGCCGCGCTTGAGTCCCGCTTCCATCAGCGCGCGTTTTGTGCCCGGGCCATACACGCGTTGCAAAAGTCCCAGCCGATAGGCTGCCGCCTCACCCGTGGCCAGCGTATACTTCCCTGAGGTTCTCCGCGTGCTGGTGCAATGCAACAGCAGCCGCTCGTTCGTGCGGCCCGTTTTCGACCAAGCGCCGCCGGTATAAACACCAGCCAAGCGCAAATTATTCTGCAGTAGTCGACTCAGCAAAGTGATCAGCATTTCGCACTCCCGTGAAGAGGAGGCGGGCTTCTTGAGACCCCTGTTCCTCGAAAGCGTTCAGCGAACTCAATCCGCCGAACTCTTTCAGCCGCCTGTTGAGCTATTCACTTTGCTAAGCGGAAGGGCGGGCCGATTGTTACAAAGATTTTCGGCCCGCGCCGAAACGTTCGTTGCCGTAAGTAGTTACGGCTTAGGAGTGCTATCCGGCTGAGGGGCCGTTGGTACCTCGTCCGATGGAACTTCTTTAACGCTCAGATCAGCGTAGATAACGCGATACTTCTCGCCCCCGGTGGGCTTGTACCAGAAGATCGGCCGATCGGGCGTGCCCAGTTTCACGTCTTTGCCGGCGTAGTGCCAATCGTTCTGCGCGCCAAGCATGTTGTAGAAATTCATGCCTTGCTGATGCTTGAGCAAGAGCTTCTGTGTGTGTGGCATGATCGCCTCCATCCACGCCTTCATGAACGCCGCCTGATCGTTGGCATATTCGCGCCTTGAGCTTTTCCATCAGTTTTTGCGTTTCCGGCTGTTTGATAAACGTTGCCATTTCTTCCTTGCTGACCTCTTGAATGGCATGCAGATAATCTTTGTTCGTCATGCTGATCGCCGAGGGGAACATGCCGTCGTTGTGCTCCGCGATCATCCGAAGTGTGCTCACCAAATCGGCCTCTACAGGCATTGCAATTTCGACATTACTAACGGTGTATCCCTCGGGCGGCTCCAGGCTGAAGAGCTTCGGGTCTAATTCAATGTTGTAGCGGAAGTGGTTCATCACGCCATGACTGCCGCGGCCCGGATATTCGAAGTCGACGCGCACCAGGCGCGCGGTCTGTGGATCGGCCCAGAAGTCGGTATCGGCCATGTTACTTTGTGTCCGAAAGCCGATGACTTCATGTCCGTCGATTTCTTTCTTTCCAAGCGATTTAACCGCCGGGCCGTTTCCCTCCCGTACGAATTCCCGCACCATGTCGAACGGATTCGATGGTTTTCCGGCAGGCTTTTTGATTTTAGTCAGGTCGACCAGCATGGCCATTTTTTGTTCGGGGGCCAGCGTCAGGCCTTTCATCACGTGTTGGTCCAAAATCATGACGCTGGCGACTTTGTCGCTGTCACCTGGGGCCAACGTTTCGAGACGCTCCAGCGACGGCGCCTCGAAAAACGCCTTCATCCTGGTAGTAGACGTCTTCCCATCCAACGAGTCCGTCATTTCGACGGTCACATCGTACGTGGCCGTTCGAATACTCTCTAGCGCTTTGACGACATCGGCGAGCACGCGAGAGTTGCCAGTTGAATTCGACAGCGCCAGGTACACCAGCTGGCACTCGCGGCAACAGCCAATGTCGCGATCGCTTTGGATATCCATGGCATGGTATGGATCCTTTCCAGCAAAGTTGGTTCGGGTCTGCTGGCGGCCTGACGCAGTGCCGCCGAAGTTTGCGAGACGATTTCGGCCGATGGGCCCTCGGCACTCGGTAGCTGCTTCGTCGCTGCGACAGCCAGCGAAACAAGATCATCGGCCTGGTGATTATCCGGCGCTTTCATGACAAACCGCTCCGTATCTTCCGGTACAAATTAAGTCCGCCGCTGACCGAGTGCGGCCGACAGTCGTTTTTGCATTTTTAAAAGTTCTTGCAGTTTCTCCCGCGTGCGGTGCAGCATGACGCCCACCGCCCCGGCCGACATGCCCAGCTCAGCGGCAATTTCCTGGTGGCTCATATCGCTCAATTGATGCAGGCAAAACACTTCCGCCTGCCGCGCTGGTAATTGAGCCAATGCCCACCGCAGCGCGACGGCCAACTCCGCCGCTTCGGCATGTTGCGAGGGATCGGCTTCGGGCCCCGCGGCCCTGGCCACATCGGCCATTTCTTCATGCCGTGTGCGCCGCAAGCGTTTGCGAATCCGATCGATTGCCCGACTCGTCGCCAGACGGTGCAACAGCGCCGGCCAGTTACCGACGGGCTGCCTCTTCGAGATTTCGAGCGCACCGAGGAAAGTTTCCTGATAACACTCGTCCGCATCGGCCCGATTCCGCAGCAGCCGATATGCCGTGCGCCACACAGCCGACCCTTCCCGGCGCAGCAGTTCATCCCAATCGATCATTGCAGCACCCGCTTACTGGGTGGTTTTGGCACTTTCCAAAAATCAAGTCGTTCGAGGCACGTCGATATTACAACGCAGGGCGAAATTTATATGGAATCGCGAAAAAAATTCTTTGGCTTTCAAAGGCAGCGCGGCGATGTTCGGCTTGAATCAACGCTTTGCACGGCCTAATTGGCGCGTTGCGCAGGGAAGTGGACCGCGCCGTCGAAATCGACGCCGACGATGCTGCCTTCGATCATGTCATCCAGCACAGCAGGCTCACGCACTAGCGCATTCTCTTTCCGCGCATGATTGCCGACGCGGTGCAACGGAGAATCCGACAAGATCGCATCCACTGCCGATGGAGCCAGCCATGGACGTGGCGGCAAAGTTGGATTCGATTTGCCGTTGAAAATCACTTTCGGTGATTTTGCCTGCGGAGCTGTTGTGGAACGAGTGTCGATGAATGCACCGACAACCAATCGCGAAAACCCAGATGAATTCGGCAGCGGCACGGTCTCCACCATCGTCGGGACAAGTGCCAAATCGGCCAAAGTCGCCCCGGTCGAGGAGCTGACTGCGGACTACCGCGGTGACGGACGTTCCTTGAGACGCAACGACTGCCTCGCTCGTCGCCGAAGCGCCGCTGCCGCCGCTCGCGGCAGTAATCAGCGCATCAAGCAACGCTTGAATATCAGCATTGCTAACTCGGCCGTCGCCGTTCAAGTCGCCGATGGTCGTAAGCTGCGCGGCGGTCAAACTGTGGCTGATGCGATACGACGTCAGATCCGCAAGTGCCGACAACATCGCCGGAAGATCCGCGGCGGTCAGCGATGCGTCGGAATTGAAGTCGCCGGGAATGTAAGTGACATTCACGTTCGCCGCTCCGGCGATCACTCCGCTCGTCGCGGTGACATTAAAACTACCGATCGCGCTCGGCGCCACGAAGCTGCCCGCGCCGTTAATGGTTCCGCCGGTGGCCGACCACGTGAAGTTGGCCGGCGTCACGTTGCCGAATTGATCGCGCGCGGTGGCAGTAAATGTCTGCGGCGAGCCCATCGGCAGTGTCGAATTCGTTGGCGTGACCGTAATCGATCGCACAATGGGAGCGTTGGTCAGACTGCTCGTGGTTACCAAATCGACCGCGTCATAAATAAACCAAGGCGAAAGGTATTCGCCGCCGCTCCCCGAGCCGCTGACGCAGAAGATATCGATCGTGTTCGTTCCCGCACGCAGCGAACTGGTCGACAAATTGAATGTGTACACCGAGTTATTGCCGCGCCAGTTGCCGAGCGTCAGGCCGCGCGAAACGGGCTGCGGAGTGAGCGGCGGCGCCGCGGGAGAGCTGCCACCGTTCACACTGATGTTCGGCCGGCCATGATCAAGCCGCGTAATGCCAATTCGCAGCGTCAATGGCGTTGCGGCCTGAGCCGCGGTCAGATTGAACGTGATCCGGTTCGTGGTGTCGGTCCAGGGCGCAGCGGCGGTCTGAAATTTCCATTCGGCCATTGGCCAACTGCTATCGGGCGACATGCCGACAATGAAGTTCGTCATGCCGGTGGAATCGGCCCAGGCTGCCAGTCGCGAATCCGATGGATGCATGTTCTGAATCTTGTCGGCGTTCAAAAAGCCCAGTGGCGTGCCATCCCAAGTGCCGACGCGGAAAATAGTGCTCGCGGCACTCGGCGTGTAATACGTATCCGTAATATTGCAAACCGTCGGTGCCGCCCGCCGAAATCGTCACGGTCTGCGTACCCACTGCCAATTCATCTTGATAGAGCGTCTCGGTGTAGGTTCCCGCTTTGATGCCGGTAATCGCGTAATGGCCGCTGGCATCGGGATGCGCCGATATTGCGCCGTTGCATTGATCAGTGCCACCGTAACTTCGTGTCCGCTGGGCACTCCACTGGCGGTTCCTGAAAGCGAGCCGCGCTGCGCAGCAGCCACCCAACCAGTTAACCCCACGCCTTCCAAGAACGAGTAGTCGAGGGCCGGCGGCACGCCCCCCGTGGTGAATTGCAACGCGTACGGACCTTGCAAACCCGGGCGGAAGTTTTCCGTCTGCGAGTGGCCCGAGAACATGTAGTTGTAAACTTCGGTCGATTGCGAACTCGTGGTTTGAAAATCGATGTCCTTCATGAATGGTCCGCCCGAACTCGATTCGCGGTTACCCATGTTCATGAACACGCCAAACCCGCCGCCGGTCACGCCGTGATACGGGTCGTCGATGATCCGATACTCGCCGTAATACTTCGATGCCGTGGTGCCGTCGGCGAATCCGAACACGTCTTGGCTTTCGATCGCGCCGGTATTGCCTGTCAGGTTCGATGGCGCCGGCGCATTCGTCAACACAGCATGGTTCGTGTAGGTGATGAACCGCATCTCGCCAGGGCTTGGCGAGCTGGGGCCGGGGGCATATGTCGCCATGTAAATATTGTTGAAGCCCTTGCGAGCGACGTAATACTGAATGACTCCGACGCCGGACGTATCGTCACAGGTAATCTTGATCCAGTTGCCTTGCGGGTCGACGGTTGCCGTGACAATAGTGCTGCTGCTCAGCCCCGATTCGTAATGCGAATGGCGGCTGGTGGCGCTGAACGGGGCTTCGAGCTCGGTGCCGTTGTACTTCGTGGAAGTTAGATCGCCGACCGAACCGTTGCCGGCGGTGCGGGCGACGGAGAAGACCAAATTCGCCCCGGTATCGACCGTGTAACTGGAGCTAGTGGTTGTCAGCCCAAAGGCGAGCAGGTGGCGCGGTTCCAGTTTTTCAAACGCAGCAAAGCCGTGGCACGTGGACCGGGAGAACGGCACGCGCCTCGAACGCCCGGCGCGCAGAGCGAACGTAGTTCCAGTAATGCGCCGATAAAATGCCACATGCGCCTCGTCCGGGATCCACGTCCCCAAGTGGATCAAAAGAATATTTAATATAAATCGGGCGGGTGCTCAGTTCAATGAAATGGCACATAAACTCCCGCCGGTGAGTGCAAGAAACCGCGCAGACGACGCTTTGGTCTTCAATTACAGAAGCGGCGATATTCAGCTCGCATCAAACGGATTGCGCCGCTTAATCCCAGCGCCTCGCAGCAATATGGATGGCACTGCCCATGCCGTCGCCCACCGCGTCGGCTTCGATCGTTTCGTCGAGCCCAGCATGTTCGTCGGCGAGCGAATCGATTTTCCGCGCGTGAGAGCCGATCCCGCGCCACGGAGAGACCGATAAGATTGCATCCACTGCCGATGGAGCCAGCCAAGGCCGTCCCTGCGGTGTTGGGTTCAACTGGCCGTTGCCAATGGTTTTCGGCAACGCGATCGGCGCGTTTGATGTCGAATCGGTGTCGACGAGTGAATCGGCGACCAATTGCGGCAGCGGGGATGAATTCGGTGTTGGCGTGACACTCTCCACTTTCGTTGGGACCATTGCCGAGTCGGCCACAGTCACCTGAGTCGACGAACCAACGGCACTCACCACAACAACCGTAGCGGGCGTACTCGATGGTGTCACGACCGCAGCACTCGTCGCTGCGGCCCCGGCGCCGCTGGCGGCGGTAATCAGCGCATCGATCACCGCTTGTATGTCGGCGTTGCTCACTCGGCCATCGCCGTTGGCATCGCCCATGGCGATTAATTGCGCATCCGACAATCCGGTGCTCGCCTGGTAGCCAGCCAAATTCACGGTTGCTGCCAGCATGGCGGTTAGATCGTCCTCGTTGAAGATGCCATCCTGATTCCAATCGCCGGGCACGAGCGACGGTCCAACTTGAAACGAGAATGTCGCACTGCTGGAGCCGACGCTGTTCGTGGCGGTGAATGTCGCGAACACCGTGCCCACTTCGCCGGCAGCCGGTTTATAGGTGACAACGCCCGTCGCGGCATCGACCGACATCGTCGTCGGCCCGGTTACGAGTGTGTATGCCGGCGCTTCATTGCCGTAGCCAAGCAGCCTGATTTGCAAAGTGTGACCCACCTGCACGCTGGCCGACGACATCACCGCGCCGCCCTGCAGAAAATTCGCCAAGTACGGCGCCGTCAATGCCGCTCCGCTGGCCAGCACCGAGGGGGGCGATTCCACTCCGCTGGCACTCACCGACGTCACGCGGAACGTTCCGCTGCTGACCGAAATCGTAACCGAGGTGCCTGTTACGCCCCCCGCCACGAGCGGATAAGTAATCGTCACCAAGCTCCCCTTGGGCGAGTGCAGCACGTGCCGCTCGTAGACGTTGTAATAGGCCGCGCCACTAACGGGATTCCACGAAACACGAACCGAGCTGGTCGATGCACCTGTCACCGTCACGCCGGTGGGAATCGTCGGGTCGGGAATGACGATGGCTGTCGACGCACTGGCATCCGTGTAGTTCGGATCGCTGCTCGTAAACGTGGCCAGCGCCGTGTAAGTGCCAGGATTGATCGGCGCACCTGCCGATCCGTTGTAGGTGATGGCGAGATTACCGGTCACCGGCGTTGCGCCGTCCACGCCTGCGACGCTGGCCGAAATCGGATGCGGCAAACCATCGTACGTAATCGTTCCGCCGCCGCTCACGGTGAGCGTGGGAGTGGCAGGGTCGATGTAAAACGTGCCGGTTGCAATCGTGTTCACATAATTCGGATCGTTACTCGTGAAAGTTGCAACCAGGCTGTAAGCGCCGGCATTCGTGGGCGGCGTTGGCGAGCCGTCGTAGGTGAATGAGAAACTGCCGTCGATCTGCGAAACGCCGTCGGAACCCACGGCCCAGGCAAAGGCCGATTGCGGCTGGCCGTTGTACAACGCCTCTGCATACAAATTCACACTAGGCACGGCCGGCAATCCGACCGGCGCTGGTAAAGCGACCGATTGATACACCGTGTTTACCGCATTGCCCGCGGCGTTAAAGCCGCCGATCACATCCAAATTGCCGGCGCTATCGATCACGACCGCCGCGCCGTATTCCGCCGCCGGCAGCGGCGCGTCGCTCGTCCAAGTGTCGCTGACCGGATTGTAGATGTTCACACTGTCCGTCGGTCCGCTGGCCGTCAGCCCGCCGATGACGTAAATCTGCCCATAAGCCCCGAACACCGCCGCCGTGCCACTAGCGGCGACCGGCAAATCGGCAGCGCTTGACCAGGTGCCGGTGGCAATCGTGTAGCTGTAAACCGTGCTCACGGCGGTGCCGGCACTGTTATCGCCGCCGAACACGAGAATATGACCGGCGCCGTCGCTGGCGGCCGAATGCGCCGTACAGAGCTTGCGGCAAGGAAGCAACCGTTTCCCAAGCGTCGGCAATCGGATCGTAGCGCTCCACGCTCGATAGCGCATGACCAGTCGAGTTCAATCCGCCGATGGCATATAAATCGCCGGTCGCAGGATCGGTGGCGTAAGCAAACTTGTAGCGCGCCGTCGACATCGACGGCGGCGGGACCGCGTCACCAGTATCAGTGACGTGATACAAATTGTAATTCATCACCGTGGCAGTGGGTGTGCCTGCGCTAGCGCCGCCGAAGAGCATGACATCGCTCAAGTATTTCGAGCCGTCATTGCCAACAGGCCCGAAGCTGCCCGTGCCGCCAATGCCGCCGGCGTTGCGACCGCGATCAATCGAAAATCCGTCGTCCAAGAGGTCGCCGTCGGATCGGTGGGATCGAAAATGTAAGCGCCGCGCGGCGTGGTGGTTCCCGCCGCACTGGTCGCGCCGCCGGCCACCAGCACGCCAACGAAAGTATTTAGCGCCTCGACGTTGCCCAATGCCACGGGCAATGCCGGCCCGTTGGTCCACGCTAGCCCATCGAGCATGAAGCGCGCCTCGAGCGTTTCGACTCGGCGGTAGGCAGCATTTGAGCGTGGACTTCGCGAGTGCAATTGGCGATTTGCACGAAACGAGTGGCGCACAAGGCCAATGGAGACAAGTCCGGTCGAGAATTGCCTACGCATATGAATTTAACCGATTGGTTGCGAACAAGCGCCCTGGACCTGCTCGCTAATTTGGCCAGCTCAAACCGTGCCAGTGAAGTCGATCAAAGCGTGCGAGAACCGCAATTCAGAAATTCAGCTGCGTAGCTAATTTGCAGTCGAATTTTTTCGCATTTTGTGGGCTCCCTCGCAATAACTATTTTGGGGGCAGGGAAATTCGGAGGCTACTCACTGCGTGGAATCTAAAGTTTCGTTTATTTTTAGAAACCGCTACCGACTAAGGAGTTAGGTTCGCCTTGAATTCAGCGTGCGCATTGCGGTTATCAATAAGGAGCCGAAAAAGTTTGGCAGAGCATGCGGCGGGTCGATCATTGTCGCCCGTATCATCATATCGAGAACAATTGGCTCGCCGATCAGGAACCATTACCCATGCAGACTCCAGCCAACATTTTCTTGGACATACCGCCCAAGGGTGCGGAAGAACTGATCGATACGCTTGTTGCCAATCCCAACTGTCGCATCGAACGGATCGTCTCGCGCGGCCATCGATCGCCCCAGGGGTTTTGGTACGATCAGGAGCAGAGTGAATGGGTGCTCTTGCTCGCCGGGGCGGCGCGGTTGCTGGTCGAGGAGGAAGTGGTGGAAATGAGGCCCGGCTCGTACTTGAACATCCCGGCCCACTGCCGACATCGGATCGAATGGACCGATCCGGAGCAGACCACGATTTGGCTGGCGATTCATTACTGACATCGAGGAAATTAGCGGTAGCAACTTTCGGGCTTTCAGCGCAATTTGATCCCAAGGCCGAAGGCCTTGGCAATAAACGAGCCCCAAACCGTGAAGGGCGCGGCTCGAAAATCGTCCTTCCTGCCGATCCACCGCTTCCTTACGGGCGCGGCTCCGTAAATCAGCCCTTCATTTCCCATTCCGCACTCTGCACTCCGAATTCCGCATTTTCCCCATCCTCTCCGTGCCTCCGTGTCTCCGTGGCAAAAAATCTTTTTGAACTGGCCCAAAAAGGCTCTTGACTTTGAATCGCCTGTACAGTACTATTCTTTTGTCGGAGAGTATGGGCTCCGTGACTCGGTCTTTGGCAATTTAGAGAGAGCAAAAGTGTCTAGGTGTCTTTGGGCCTGGGTGTTTCGCGGTCTGCGCGGGGTGGCCCGGACAAAGTGTCCGGGCGGCGGAGCCGCAAGAGGCGATTGAGAGAATTCGGTACCGCTAGTAGGTAACAATTCTCTGTATGCCTCTTGTCGCTCTCGCGACCCCCGACACGCGGTTGCTTTGTCGGGGACACCCGATGTGGCGCAAACGAGTGAAATGAATCCAGGGTCGTAGCACATTTCTGCACCCTCACCCTAACCCTCTCCCGTCGAGGGAGAGGGAACCGAACCAGACACCGAGACACCCAGACCCCAAAAGTCACCATGAGGCTTAGCGGTACACAAAGGTGCGAAATAACTCACTCAAATCGCTCGAGCATTTTCGGGCGATTTGGAGGCCCGAAGGCAGGGTGTGAAATAACTGTGAAATTACTCAACGCGAAATTGGCAAAAACAGCTTCACAGGGTCAAAAGCGCGCTGGAGTTATTTCACTGGGAAACTCGATCGTGGAATTCGCGCAAGATGCCACGCGTTTTTCGCGAGAAATCGTGCGATCCAACTCGCCGGCGCTTCACAGGGTCGTTCGACGGTTGGGATGGAAGCGAGAATTCACGGCGATTTTTGAGAAGTCTAGAAAAGTGGCCTGCGAAATAATTGCGAGCCGCGGCTGTGGGAGAAGTGATTGATCGCGCAATCCCGCTTCCTTAATGGGCGCGGCTCGGATAACGAAGCAGACGAATAGGAAGCTAAATGAAATCTTTTACGCACGAACTTTGGATGAACGTACCCCAGCGGCGGGCGATTGTTTCGATCCACGACGAGATCGAACGGCTAGTGGCCGAGAGCGGAATTCAAGAAGGATTGGCGCTGGTGAACGCAATGCACATTACGGCTTCCGTATTCATCAACGACAACGAAGCCGGGCTACATCACGATTACGAAGTGTGGCTGGAGCAGCTTGCACCGTTCAACGCGTCGTCAAAAAAATATCAGCACAATGCCACGGGCGAAGACAATGCCGACGCGCATTTAAAGCGCCAAGTGATGGGGCGCGAAGTGACGCTAGCGATTACTGGCGGCAAACTGCACCTCGGACCCTGGGAACACATTTTTTATTACGAATTCGATGGGCGCCGCCGGAAGCGCGTGCTGGTGAAAATCATTGGCGAGTGAATTCCGCGACGAGTTGACCGTTTGTTCGGAAAATTTGGATATTACGCCACGTTTGAGGACATCACCGGTATTCCGATTTTGATTCAACAGCCCCTCGATTCGGCGAAGGCTCGACGGAGCATCACGGCTCGTACACTGCTCGCCCCGCAGCAATCGTGGGCACCGGAACGTTCATCAGGACGTCGTCGATGATCGAGGCGGCGGTCACTTTTCGCAATCGGCTCTCTGGTTTCAAGATGACGCGGTGCGTGAGGATTGCGGTCGCCACGCGTTTTACATCGTCGGGCTGAACGAAGTTGCGGCCCAGCATGGCGGCCATGGCTTGCGAGGCGCGGAACAGGGCCAGTGAGGCGCGTGGACTTGCGCCGAGATTCAAATCGTCGTTCGCGCGCGTGCTGTGAACGATTTGCATGATGTAGCGGCGTACTTTGTCGTCGACGTGAATGCCCCGCACGGCTTGCTGACAGGCGACGAGTTCTTCGGCAGAGCTAACGGCTTTTAACTGCCCGATCGGATGCTGTTTCTGCAGCATTTCGAGCATCTTCAGCTCTTCCTCGAGCGACGGATAGCCGAGACTGAAACGCATCAGGAAGCGATCGAGCTGCGCCTCTGGCAGCGGGAACGTGCCTTCGTGATCGATTGGGTTTTGCGTGCCGATGACCAAGAACGGCGGCGTCAGCGTGTGCGTTTGGCCATCGACCGTGACACGGCTTTCGGCCATGGCTTCGAGCAGCGCGGCCTGAGTGCGCGGCGTCGCGCGATTGATTTCATCGGCAAGCACAATTTGCGCGAAGATCGGACCCGGGCGAAATTCAAACTCGGTCGATTTCTGATTGAAGACCGAAACGCCCGTCACATCGGTGGGCAACAGATCGGGCGTGCATTGAATGCGCTTGAACGAGCAGCCGACGCTCGCCGCCAGCGCGCGGGCCAGCATGGTCTTTGCCACGCCGGGCACGTCTTCCAGCAGAATGTGCCCTTCGGAAAACCAGGCCACGAGCGCGAGAATAATTTGCTGCCGCTTGCCGACGATGGCTTGTTCGACATTGGCGATGATTTTCTTCGCCGTCGCGGTGATTTCGACCATGAATGGTTCCGACCGATGAGAGCGCGGGATAAGAGGCCACTTCTCCAGTACCGCGTGCAAAGATAAGCTGCAGGCCATGCGTTAGGCAAATTTTGCTGGTGCGTATCTTCAGCCAACAGCTCAATTAGCCGCTGGATAAAGGAGCTTCGGGCACACCCGGTCGCCGTTCAATCGGGCGTATATCCCCGCCAAAGCCATTCCAATGCTTCCGGCAGTGTTTGAGCGACGACGCCTTTGTCGACATGGCGTGCACCCTCGGCAAATACGTAGCGGTAGTGGTAGCCCTTGGCTTTCAGCGCGTCGGCCATGCGATTGTTGGCCAGCACCCAATTGTGCAGGCCTTCCTCGGGCGCTTTGGCGCCGTTATCGTTCTCGCCGACTTCCATCCACAAGCGAATTGGCTTGGCATCGTTCTGTGGAATCAGATGTTCGTGATATTCCCATGCACCGTGCGGCAGCTTCTCATCCGTGGGGGATTGCTGATTCACATACGTGCCTGAGTACGTTAGCACCTTGCGATATAAATCGGGCCGGAACCAGGCCATCGTGAACGCGACTGCGCCGCCGGAACTGCCGCCCATGGTGGCGCGGCCTTCGGGATCTTTCGTGATCTTCACGTTGCACTTGTCTTCCACCTGTGGCAGCACTTCGGCTTCGATGAACTCGGCGAATTTCGGCGAAACGGTGTCGTATTCCAGTCCGCGTTCGCTCCGCTTGCCATCGCCGCCGCCGTGGTGAATCATTACGGCCACGAGCGGCGGAATGCGCTTCTCGGCAATCAAGTTGTCCAAAATCGGCTTCAAACGTTTGGCGTAGCTGGCCCCGTCGTGGACCACCAACAGCGGCGCCGCGGTGCCTGGTTTGTATTGCTCGGGCACATAAACGAACACTTGTCGCTTGTAGGCGCCGTTTAATCCCGGATAAAACTTGCTGTCTTCAGAACTGAGCGTGAGCTCGGTCACCTTGCCTTCCGGCACGCCTTCTTTGCGCACGCATTCCGGAGCATCCGCGTATGGTGGCTTGATGACGACATTGCCGTCTCCTTCATTACCTGGATCTTTTTGGCCGCCGAAGCAGATCGACGCCGACGCCAGGACTATCGCGAGCCACGAAATGCGTTTCATCGCGGAGCCTCCGAAAAATTTCGAATCGCTAGTTGGAATGGTTGCAGGCCGATTATCGCCCGCCAACGGCCGATTGCAAGTAAATTGCCAACAGACCAGATTCGCTGAAATAATGGAGAGCACTCGATCAACCGATTTGGGCTGACTTGCGGATAACCGCCATGGTTCGATCTTTGACGAATTTGATGCGTCGCAGTCGGAGCTTATTAGTGCCATTGGCGCTGATGTTGCCGGTCGTCTTGTTGTGCGGCTGGCTCCTGCTTGCTGAGGTGCCGCAAACAACGAATGAGTTTGTCATCCCCAAAGCGGAACGCGGTTGGCCGTGGGTTTTCCAATCCTATGAGTCTTTCAGTCAACCAAGGTCTTGGGACGGATTAACGGCAGCGCGCGTCGATGTTGCAGTTCTAGCCGCCGATTTAGCGATCTTGTTGGCAATCATCGCGGCAACGTGGTTCGCGCTTCTCGCCTATCGTCGCCGTTACGGCAGCTGGGTTCGATTTTCGCTTCGCGGCCTCTTGCTATTTATTGCCGTCTGCGCCGTGCCGCTTGCCATTTGGATTTCTGTTAAAGCCGGTTGGAGGCGGGAACATTCGCTGGCTTACGACTTTCATCGTGATGGCGACATGAGGCCAATCACATGGACGTATTGCGGTCCCGAGTGGCTGCGTCGATTTATGCCCTGGGACGTGCAAGAACAATTCATGCGGCGCACAACATTCGAAGTCAATTGGGATACGCATGAAAATGCCGCCGTGGAACTGCCGGCTGCGATCGGTCAATTTCGCTTCGTGACCGAGCTGACGATCGCCGCCACTCGGCCAGTCGAAGTTGCGGATGCAGCCCAGCTATCGCGGATTGAAACATTGACGATTAGCGGCGCCGGCGTGAACGATACAACCATGCGATGGATTGGCAAGCTTGCGAATCTGAAATCGTTCCACATCGGCCCCGACGACAGCGGCCCGTGCGCGGCCGGTGACCGCGGATTTGCGCAACTGGCTAATTGTCGCGAACTCGTGGAAATTGAATGCCTGGTTCGCTTGGAGCTCAGCGATGCAGCGCTTGTCCCGCTTGCCACGTTCCCGAATCTCCAGAAGCTGCGATTCAGAGACTCGCGGTTCACTCCCGCCATGCTTGTCGCAATTGCCAAACTGCAGCATCTGACTGTGCTGGAGTTTTACAATTGCACATTCACAGAGCCGGAAAGCCTGGCCGGGCTTGTAACGCTCCCGAAACTTGAAGAGTTGTCCCTTCCGCAATCGAATCTCACGGAGACCGCCCTCGCAGCACTCGCTAAATGCCCCGCGCTCAAGAAACTGTACATTGGGGGCTGTCCGAACATTACCGATGAAGGCCTCCTTGTGGTTCGTAAATTCCCACGTCTGGAACACTTATTCCTCCACACGAATCCGCGTTATCGCGCGGAGACGTATCAATCGCTGAAACAGCGCATTGCCGATGTACAGGCGTGGGGTCGCTGGGACGAGTGAGACG
Organism: Pirellulales bacterium; assembly: GCA_963773875.1. Lineage (GTDB taxonomy): Bacteria > Planctomycetota > Planctomycetia > Pirellulales > JADZDJ01 > CAVTYH01. The sequence goes on along the minus strand of CAVZCV010000015.1, from coordinate 133,056 downwards.
ATCTTTTGAATGGGCAGTCGAACTAGGGCAGCGGCTCGATCGGCTCTGCTTTCGCGCCGCTGGCCGGTTGAATGCCAAGTAGCTTGGCGACCGTCGGATGAATCCGCAGCGTGTCGAGCTTGCCCAGGTCGCGGCCTGGCCGATCCGATCCGCTCCGCACCAGCACGGCGAAGCCCAACATTTTTTCGTCTTCCGCCGGATCGTAACCGTGCATGCCTTTGAGTGCTCTGGGATCCGTCTCCGCAGGTGCCACCGCTTCTTCGCCATGCGTCGTGAAATCGTAGCCGGGCGCCAGGCTCGCCACGATGTCGCCCGTGCGCGTGGCATTCGCATAGCCGAAGTTTGCCGGCAGCTCGTCGCGCTTCCATGCTTTGACAAACGGCTGCGCCGCAAGCGTTTCCAGAATCTTCTTCGCGACGTCATCGCGCTCGGGGCCCGGGATGCCATTGAGATAGATGTTTGCCAGGCTGCCGCTGGTTTCCAAACGCACCGTGCCGCCTTGGCCGATATCGCCGAGCAGCTTTTGTAAGTTGACCAACGTTTTAACATTATCCATGCCGTGATCGGTCGTGATCAACACGTATAGTGCATCGCCGTTTTCTGGATGCATGTGCTGTTTGAAGAGCTCGGTCACTTCGCCGACAATTTTTTTCACGACCGCGTCTTCACTCTGAATCGCTTTATTCGTTTCCGGCGCGTCCGGACCATATTTGTGGCCGGCGGAATCAACATCGTGGACATAGCCCATCAAAAGCCGCAGTGGCCCTGGCTCGCCGTCTTGGTGCTCTTCAAAATCTTTACGATACGCCGCCACCACGTTTTCCAGCCGCTGTTCGTCGGTCAGCTCCGGCACATAGCGCGCATTGAATACGCTGGCCCGCGCGTTTTCAGGCAAACCGTCTTCTGCTTGCGAGAGGGGCCAATCGAGCACGGCGGTGCGCACTCCCTGACGAGCCGCCGTAATCCAAATCGGTTCCGCCTCGAGCAATTTCGGATCGCTGGGCATGTTGAATTCCTGCCCCGCCGCGAGGTCGAACCATTTATTCGAAACAATGCCATGCGTGCCGGCCGTCACGCCGGTCGCCTCCGCCGTGTGACTGGGAAACGTGAGCGACGGAAAAATCGGCGTCAACTGCCGCGTGTACAGTCCGTGCTCCATCAAACTTTTCAGAAACGGCGCTTCGCTCCGATCGATGTAATCGCCGCGAAACCCATCGACGCTGATCCACAGCACGGTTGCCTTGCCGGCCGGTGCGGCTGACGGCGTAGGCGTTGTTGCCGTGTTCGTTGCCGCAATGCTCGACGCGACCGGCGTTGTCGTTTGGGAATCTCTCGCCGCCGGCGCCGCCGCCTCGGGACGGCGCGCATCCTGACAGCCGATTGTCCAAACAGCGGCCAACAGTAACCCAACAACTTGGCATTGACGTTGCATCGACACGCGTTTCGCCATATTGCAGCTCGCTCGAAAAGGTCCTTTTGCAGATGCGTGCCATCATATTTCGAATCGCCAGGTTTCGTAACCCATCCGAAGTTCAATTCGGCAGAAGTGCACTGGCCACAATTAGTAAAATGTTAAGGCTCTGCGCGAATCGCCATTTGAAGAGAAGGCAGCTTCTTTGCCGAGGCGTTCAAAGTTTGATCGCGGTCAGCGAGAAACTGGGAATGAAAAACAGGAAATTTGGCCAGCTGCGGTGCACGTCGGTCATGCCGACGGCACGAAGCACCTCGGCATATTGCGGTGTGTGATGGATATCAACAATCGCCAATCGTCCGCCGGGTTTTAGCACGCGGACGATTTCGCGAATGGCCGTGTCGCGCCCTTCGCGATTGTAGATGTTGTGAATGGCCCAGCTCGAAAGCACGACATCGAAATAACCATCAGGAAATGGCAGCAAGCGGGCGTCGCCATCGACCAGTTCCGCCCGATCGGCCACGTTTTCCAACTCGATATTCCGCCACGTTGCCGCGCGCGAATTGCCGTGCTGGTCTGTGGTTTGCCACAGGTCGACGCCAATCGCCTTGCCGCGTCGCAATTGCTTGGCAGCAGCAATGAGCATCAGTCCATGCCCGCAACCGACGTCGAGTACGGTTTCGTCGCCGCGCCATGGAATGTCGCCGATGATCCGATCGCGCAATTTCAACTTCCCGACTTTGCTGCCCCAAAGCATCACCAGCGCCGTGGTTACCAACCAAAGGCCCGTCGCCATCGCCGTCGGTGCGATGAACTTCATCCACTGAGGCAGCCCCAATGCCAGCCCTACGATCAGCCCGCCGCCGAGCAACAACGAGGCAACGCCGAACAAAGCAAACCGCCATACGACGCCCGGTGCGTCAATGCCGTAATTCGGCCGTTGCTGACGCTGGACTGGGCTCATTGTCATTGTGGATCGCATCGCTTTTCGACGGCCTGGGGGTTCCGCCACGAAAGTCCCATTCGCGGTGGCTCACAAAACTCGTCACTAGGCCCGTGCGGCGGAGCACACCCAAAAGGCATCCTACTTCAAACCCACCTCGTTCAGAATTTCCATGATCACGTCCAACTTGCAGGGCTTGATCAGGTAATCGTCGAACTTGACGCGCGAGGCTCTATCTAAATGGCCTTGGTCTTCATGCCCCGTGCAGGCAATGAAGTGTTTGCCTTTGAACTTCGGAAATTCGCGCAGCCGCGTGGCGGTTTCGAAGCCGTCGAGAGCCGGCATGGTCAGGTCGAGAATGAACACATCCGGTTCGAACGCTTGAGCGACTTCCACGGCATGCTGGCCGTTGTAGGCCACGCGCACCTCACAGCCGTGCTGCTCCAGAAGCATGGCCAGCGTGTTCGCGGTGTCCTGGTCGTCGTCGGCAATGAGCACCCGCTTGTTCATGGTGTCTCTCGAAATTTGCGGGTGGTATTTTAGGCCGGCAAGCCGGACACGTGGGTGAATCGCCGGCATCTTACGACTGCCGTTACCAAAGGTTAGCAGCTGCCACGAGCGTTCAAGCCCGCCCAGGGCGCCGTACCCAGGTAAACTTTCGATTTCTTAATCGCTTACAAACCAGCGAAACGCAATCCTTTCCCGCGATTTGCGTGCACTCGCCCAACGACAAAATCGTCTTTAGCAGAATCGGTCCGCTTGTTTGCTGACGCCGCGATGACTCCCGATTTTGGTCAATTCCATCGCTTGAGAATTGTAGGTGCGTGATTTCTATCTGTCGATGGCTGCGAGAATTTGACGCACACCGCGCGATCGCTCTTTCGGCGGCATGTGGCAAGAAGGTTGCCTTTAGTCGTCCTTGCGCTTTCTATGCTCCGCGAGCATTCTCTCCAATTCTTCCCGACGAGTTGGTTTCGGCCAAAGCGGTTCGCCGCGAACGGCACGCTTGATCTGCCGCCGAAAAACAAACGCGAGAACAATCGCCGTCATCAACATTGCCAGGAGGTATTCCATTTTCACGCTGTGCGATTGGCCGGATCGGCTCAATCTCGATTGAGGATCATGGCTTCCGGAAACAGCCTCCGCGCCAGTTCCATGTCGGCAGTCATGGTTGTGACTCTGGCCTGAGACGGTTCGCCAAAAACCCGGAGCGACCCTGGCGCCGGCGACTGGACGAAGACTCCCGGATACGAAAACGAAACTCCCTCGCGCCGGAAAAATTCGTGGCGCTGCCGAACCCAATTCAGCTGGTAAGTCACCCAGCTCAGCGGAATGCAAATCAGTGCGATCAGCAGGAAGATGGTCCGCAAGCGAAATCGCGGCAGTTTCATAGTCGGCATTCTAACCGATGAGTGCGCCAGTTCGAATTTTGTACTGGCGATATTGATCCGTTAGACTAACGCCGGCCTGCGGCGCGGAAGTCAAGAATGACAAAAGTCACAATATTTAAGAATGCCGGAACGTGTCACATTGTGATTGCGCGAGCTGGAAACTACATGGTCCGTAATGACCGCACAGGCAAGAGCCACGTTTTTATTCCATGTCGCGATAAGAAGCAGGCGGAAGAATTGTGCGACAGGCTGAATGCCGGCGACCACAACGGCGAAAACACAGTCCCAAATCGTGTCTAGGATCCATGCCTCTATGCTTCAGGAACTTCCTGCGATTTTACTGATCCTCCTACTGTCCGGCTGCACTCCTAATGCGCAAACCGGTAGTCACACTTCTGGCCACAGCTCGACTTCATTGCATGAAGTGCGCCGAGGATTCGTAACGAAAATTATCGCTCACGATGAGACGCCGTTCCCTGTGCCAGATCCGCCACCTCATTTGTTCCGGACGGTGCATTACGACTCTCCCGCGGGCCAGCTTGCGGCATATATTAGTCAGACAACATTGGATGGGAAAAAGCATCCAGCAATTATTTGGATAATCGGAGGGTTCAGTAACAGCATCGGCGAAACAGCTTGGGAAGTCGCATCTCCCGAGAATGATCAATCGGCTAGCGCCTTTTGGAAAGCCGGAATCATCACGATGTATCCTTCAATGCGCGGTGGGAATGATAACCCCGGGCAAAAGGAAGGATTTTATGGCGAGGTCGACGATGTCATTGCAGCGGCGCGAGACCTCTCGGAGGAGCCGGGAGTCGATCCACATCGAATTTATTTAGGCGGACATAGCACAGGCGGCACCCTCGCGCTGCTCGTAGCCGAATCGTGCGATCTATTTCGCGGCGTTTTTTCATTCGGCCCGGTGGATGAGCCAACGGGATATGGCGCCAACTATTTGTCGTTCGATTCCTCTAATCCTCGAGAGTCTGAACTTCGCTCACCTATCAAGTGGCTCGACGCAATCCAGAATCCTACATTTGTATTCGAGGGCAGCAATGCACCGAGCAACCTTCAGTCGCTGCAAGCAATGTCGCAGAGTTGCAGTAACCCAATGGTTCATTTCATGGCGGTGTCAAACGTGAATCACTACAGCATCTTGGCGCCGCTCACCGAGCTTATTGCCACGAAGATTAGCAAGGACAACGGACAGGCAACGAACATCTCATTTTCGGACGAGGAAATTCGAGACGCGGTAATTTATCAGAGGTGATGATAGCGATTACCGACACGGAGGGTGAAGTGAAGACGCATGGGTTAATTATCTGTCGCTTGTCTCCCGACGCCGCGGGCAGGGCTTAGTTGGGCGGGAAGTTAGCGTGTGAAGAATAAATCTTCAGTAGTCCAGGGGCCAAATCGGTGGTGGTCTCGGCGCGGGCATTTCCGGCTTCCGCGAGTAGGGACGCTGCGAGTCGGCGACGCGGATTACTGCATACCAAAGTGCAACGACTGTCACGGTCACAATTGCAACCCAAATGAGCTTGCGCGACGATTCTTGATCGCGTTTCATGCCCGCAATTCTACCATTCGCGCAGGGGCAGTCTAATTCTGAGAATCTTCGGCAGTGGTTTAGCCAAATCGTTCCGAAATCTTCCGCTTGGCGCGAACCTACACAAACCATCGATTCTTGACGATGATCCACAATCCAAACCCTTGGAGAATAGCTCCCACCATCATGCCAATGAGGGCACCCGAGATCGGGTTCTTGTGGAGCGACCCAAATCCAGCGCCAATTAACGGGCCACAGCAAAACCAAAGGGCCATGGATACTTCGCTGTCCGACAGGGCACTCTTGAATGGCAGAACGAGTGCACCAAATCCGACAGTGACAAGCGAGATCGCGATAAGCATGCGTTTGAGGCTGAACGAAGGCGCGGCCCGATTGTCCCAAGCCAGCCTGACTGCAAGCGCGACTAGCGATAATATCACCACGCAAATCGCCAGCGTCCTTTCTGAACTTCCATGTGGCAACAGGATGGCCGCCAAAAAGAAGATGCCCGCAACAGCCAAGAATATGCGTGTTGAGACGGCGCGTTCCATCCCGCCCATCATACCCGATCCGCCTTGCAAACCGGTAACGTCCGGAAATCTGCAATCAGGATTCGAAGGCAAAATTGAGGTTTGGAATCGTGCCCGGTTCGTACGTCGTGTCCTTCGTGTCGTGGTGGTGAATTTCCCACGCGCTCGGCGCGGGTCTCCCGACCCTGCCGCTCCCGCAGTGTCGTGGTGGTGAATTTCCCGCATTCCCGACGGCAGATCTTACCACGACGGCAGACGGACAAGATGAAAGGCAATCAAGCCACGCGCGGATCCGGAGACCCGGAGGGTCGGCAGGAAATAGGCCTGACCGTCAGGTCAGGCGCCAGTGGGCGTGAAATCGGCCTCAGGTCCGGAGGACCGGTACAAATGTACGCATGCGGTGTGCCGTTCCTCCGGACCTGTGGGCGCCTTTTCGCGATTTGCGACCCGGCCCTTACGGACCGGGCTATTTCCTGGCGGGCCTCCGGCCCTGGGAACCTCCCAAAAATAATTTTCCGCCTGGCCCCAAAAGGCTCTTGACTCTAGATTGTATGTTCACTAATATATCTCTGAATCTAGAAATACCGGGGGGTTTGCGAATGGGCAGGCAGCAATTTCGCTCCGTTGGGGCTTGGGGATTTCAATTGCATCGACCACCCAGGGCGGCGCTGCGCTTGCCCTGGGCTGACAGAGGCTGCCCCGTTGGGGCGCAGAGATGCTGTCCCTTTTGGGACTTTCGGAACTCAGTCACCCAGACACCCAGACACAACCTGCCCCGAGTGGCCGGGACAAAGTGTCCAGGCGGCGCAGCCGCAAAAGACGTTAGAGAAAACGTGGAACTAACCGCTGGACAACGATCGATGAGCGCCTCTTGTCGCTGCGCGACCCCGACACGTGGACCTTTGTCGGGGCCACCCGATGTCGGCGTGGCCATCGGCCTCCAGCCGTGACGAACCAGACACAACAACCCATCGAACATGGCTGCGAGTCATTTTCGGGCGATTTGGAGGCCCGAACACAGAAAGTGAAATAACTGTGAAATTACTCGGCGTGAAATTGGCAAAAACGACTACACAGGGTGCAAAAGCTGCGCTCGAGTTATTTCACTGCGAAACTCGATTTTCGAGATTGGCGGATCGCAGTACGCGAATTTCTCGACGAAGATGCGCGGAAAATCGGCCAGCGCTTCACGCCGTTTTGCGCCGGCCTGGTTTTTACGCAGTTTTTGGAAAAGGGCGAGTGAACAAATGATGGCAACCACAAAAGCATGGTTCGCGTCAGGGCATCCGCGAAATGGCCAGCACCACGGCCGCGGCGGCAAGGCAGTAAAAGCCGAAGAACTTCCAGCGGCCTTGGTCCAGCCAGTTGGAAAGCCACCGCAGCGCAACAAGACCGGCGATGAAGCTGAACACCATGCCCAGGAGGCCCGGAAGAAACAGTTGACCCAAGCTTGCGCTACCGGCAGTGGCCTCGCCAACGGGAACCTGTCCGTGCTGTTTGATGAGCATCAGCACTTCGCGGGCAATGACGACGGGCGTGATGATCACGGCCAGAGCGAAGCTGAAGTCTTCCGCTTTGAGTCGAGCAATGCCGGTCAGCATGGCGGCGGAGATGGTGGAGCCGGAGCGCGAAAAGCCGCGGAATGGCAAGGCGAGGCCTTGCACGGCACCGATGATGCCACCGCGCACGGGATCGATGCGCCCGAGCACGCCGGGACGGCGATCGTCGATGATGCCGGCCACGATGATCAGAATTCCGACCGCTGCCAGCGAGCAGGCCATCAGCGGCAAGTTCTGAAACAGACTTTCGATTTCCACTTCCGCGCCCGGCGCCGCGCCGCGGTTCAGGAAATGTTCGATCAATTTCTTCAAAGGCAAGCCAACCGCTCCGGTGCACAGCGTGGCCACGATGAGCGAGGGAATTTGGCTGCGCAAGTTTTTCCAGCGCGACCAGAAATAAACCAGCACGGAAAACATCGTGCCGGTGTGCAGCATGACGAGCAGGAAGGTCCATTCGAACACGTTATCGGTGCGGTAATCCATCAGCTTGGCGGCAATGGTTACATGCGCCGAACTGGAGATCGGCAGCAGTTCGGCCGCGCCTTGCACGATTGCCAGCACGAGAATTTGCAGAAGATGAACCAGGGTCATGGGTCGATCGCAAAGTGCGGGTTTGTGGCGGAAGGGTGGCGAAAGTATAGCTTTCTACACGCTGGCGGGAGTAGCGGCGACACGGCGGCAAGCGCGTTAAACCGCAAGCGGCCGCGGCGGACCCTTCATTTCGGGCGAGTGATTCGCAATAATCAGGGTTTCTCAATTTTGGCCCTGGGCCGCCGAGGGGATGGAATGTTTCGCAATTTGAGTCCTGCCGCGCTGGGAATTACCGGACGGCAAAGTGAGATGATCGAGCTGTCGCTGTCGTATGGCTTTAAAGGCATCGAGCTTGATCTCGCAGATTTTCAACAGACCGTTAAGACTTTCAATCTGCAGCATGCACGGCGATTGATCGACAGCGCGCGATTAAAGCTCGGCACGTTCCGCTTGCCGCTGGTGTGGGATGAAGATGACGACGTTTACAAGGCCGGCCTGGTTGCGCTGGCAGATGTTGCCAAGCTGGCCTCGGAAGTTGGCCTGACGCGCGCCGTCACTACCATTGCACCGGCGAACGATTTGCGGCCGTATCATGAAAACTTCGAATTTCACCGCCGGCGGTTGGCGGAGCTCGGCGAATTCCTGCGCAGTACAAAATGTGCTTGGGATTGGAATTCCGCGCCAACGCAGAACTGCGAAAGGATCGCGCGTTCCAGTTCATCCATACGTTCGATGCGCTGGCGACGCTGGTCGGCATGATTCGCACGAGCAACATTGGCGTAGCGGTCGACCTGTTCGAAATGCACGTCGTCGGCAATGGCTTCGAGGAAGCACGCAAAGTCGGCGATCGAATCGTATCGGTGATCCTGGCCGATGCACCGGCCGATAAACCGGCGGCGAGTTTGCAAGATACCGATCGGTTGCTGCCGGGCGAAAATGGCACGATCGATGTACCGGCTGTGCTGGTCGCGCTGACAGAGCTCGGTTACGACGGGCCGATAACGCCGTCGGTATCGTCGGCGAACACCAAGGGCATGAAGCGCGATCAGATTGTGAAGACCGCTGGCGAGCGACTAACTCAAGCGTGGACCGCCGCAGGTCTTTCGCCGACCGGAAAGCGGGCGGCCGCAGTTTAGGTGGAGAACGATCGAACCGCATTCGCGCTCAATATCGAATGAACAAACCATGGACCGACCTCGAACTATCGCCGCTGCAGTTTGCCTGATCGCGGTGATTGTTTGTTGGCATCGGGCATCGGCGGATGAGAAGAGCGACGCGGCAGCAAAATTGGCACCGGGCGAATACAAATTGGTTTGGTCGGACGAGTTCGATAAAGACGGCTCGCCCGATCCGAAGAATTGGACTTATGAGCGCGGCTTTGTTCGCAACGAAGAAGCGCAATGGTATCAGCCGGAAAATGCACACTGCGAAAATGGCTTGCTGTTGATCGAAGCCAAGGAACAGCGGGTTAAAAATCCGAATTACGATGCCAGCAGTCCGCGTTGGCAGCGGAGCCGAGAATTCGCGGAGTACACATCGGCCAGTTTGACCACACGCGGCCTCCAGCAATGGACGTATGGCAGATTAGAAATGCGAGCCCGCATTGATACGCGGCCCGGGCTGTGGCCCGCGTTTTGGAGTTTGGGAATCGGTCGTTGGCCGGCGGCGGGCGAGATCGACATCATGGAGTATTACCGTGGCATGCTGAAGTTCAATGTGGCCTGGGCCGGGCAGCAACGACGCGGCGGAGCCTCGTGGAATTCCGCGGTGAAGCAGCTTGGCGATTATCCGAACGATTGGTCAGCGAAGTTCCATGTTTGGCGAATGGATTGGGATGAGAATCGGATTGACCTGTTTCTCGATGATGTGAAAGTGAACTCGCAAGATTTAAAGCAAACGGTGAACTCCGACGCACAGCGCAGCAATCCGTTTGTCGGCAAGCCGCAGTACATTATTTTGAATCTGGCGATTGGCGGAACCGAAGGCGGCGACCCAGCGAAAACGGATTTTCCCGCGAAATATGAAGTGGATTATGTGCGGGTTTATCAGCTTTCGCCGGTTGCAGAAGCGGTGAAAACAGGCTTAAGCCCGGCGGCATCGGCCTCAACGCCGCCTTGAAGGCGACCACAAAAACCAGTAAATTGCTAGTTTCGACTTTTTGGAACCTCCCCGGATGGGGATTTGAACTTAGGAAACTGATCGTGCCTGCGACGAAAATTAAACCGAATCCGAAAACGTACATGGCCAAGACCGGCGAGCTGCAGCCGAAGTGGTTGCTGGTCGATGCGGCTGGAAAAGTAACTGGCCGCTTAGCGAGCGACATTGCCATGGTGCTGATGGGCAAGCACCGGCCAACTTACACGCCGCATGTCGACAGCGGCGATTTTGTGATTGTGGTGAACGTCGACAAAATTGCGCTCACCGGCAAGAAGTGGCAACAGAAGGAATACCGCTGGTACACCGGATACCACGGCTTGCGCTCTGAGACCGCTGAGCATCGCCGCGATCGCCGCCCAGATTTGATTCTGATCGAAGCCGTGCGCCGGATGCTGCCCAAGAACAAGCTGGCAACCAAGATGCTCGACAAGCTCAAAGTTTACGCCGGCGATAAACATCCGCATCAGGCGCAAATGCCGGAGCCCAAAGAACTAGGCAAAAAATAACACAAGTTAACACGCAAATTTAAAATCATGTCTACAGTTGCCTCAGAAAAGACCGGCGGATATGCATTGGCCACGGGTCGTCGCAAAACGGCAGTGGCGCGAGTTCGCCTGAAGGCCGGCACCGGAAAAATCAGCATCAATAACCGCAAGCTCGAGGATTACTTTCCGACGGACAAAGAGCGGTTTCAAGTTCTCGACGCGCTGAATCAAACCGGCAAACTCAACGCTGTCGATGTTTCCATCTCCGTGCATGGCGGCGGGCCAAACGGCCAGGCGGGCGCGTGCAAGCTGGGTCTCGCGCGAGCGTTGCGGGTTTTCGATTCAGAACTGGACGAATTGTTGCGTCACTCCGGTCTTTTGACTCGCGACGGACGTATGAAAGAACGGAAGAAATACGGACTTCGTGGCGCACGCCGCGGAACGCAGTTCTCGAAGCGATAACAGTTGGGCGATCGACAAGTCGGGTGCTTTTATGCCTCGGCGGAATTATTTGCTGATTCTGGCGGCCGCATTCATCTCGTTTGTTTGCTACCAGACAACGGATCGCAACCCGTTGGGCCGATACTTTTCCGATGTGGCCGATCTGATTGAACATCGGTACGTCGACAACGTCGATCGGGCGACTCTCTGGTCCGGCGCAGTGCGGGGCATGCTCAGCGAATTGGGTGACCCGTACTCGGAATACTTCCCGCCGCGCGAGGCCGCCGATTTTGAAGAGCTTTTGACCGGCGAGTTCGGCGGCATCGGCGTACAAGTTTCCGTCGATCCGCAAACGGGTCAACTGACAGTGATCAGCCCGATCGTCGGTTCGCCCGCATATCGCGCGGGAATTCTGGCGGGCGACGTCATTACGGCCATCGACGGCAAGACGACGAAAGGGATGAAGTACGATGAGGCCACTTCGCACATTCGCGGCGCACCGGGGGAGCCGGTTGAGATTACGGTTGAACGTTCCGGCGAGAGTGAGCCCAAAAAGTTTTCGGTTCCGCGCGAGGTAATCAATGTCGATTCAGTTCTGGGCGATACGCGAGGCTCGGACGATCGATGGGACTTTCTAATCGAACACCATCCGAACATTGGTTACATCCGCATTGCGAGTTTTGGTGAACGCACGGTGAGCGAGATGCACGCGGCCATGAGTCAGCTTAAAGCGCGCGGCGTGCAGGGGATCGTCATCGATTTACGAAATGATCCCGGTGGTATACTTCCCGCGGCGAAGGAAGTGTGCGACATGTTTTTGCCGGAAGGCAAACCGATTGTGAGTATTAAAGGCCGCGGGACGGGCGAGCGCAAATACACGGCGTCCGGCTCCGGTGAGAAGTTTCTTGAAATTCCGCTCGTCGTGCTCATCAACGATCACTCGGCCAGTGCGGCGGAAATTGTGGCGGCGGCGCTGCAAGATAATCATCGCGCGGTGGTCATTGGCCAGCGAAGCTACGGCAAAGGCACGGTTCAAAATGTAATCGACTTGCCAGGCCGCGAAGGGATGCTAAAGCTCACGACCGCCGGTTACCTGCGGCCCAACGGCAAGAATATCCATCGTCACCAAGGAGCAAAGGAAACCGACGAATGGGGAGTAAGTCCCAACGATGGATTTATGGTGAAACTTGCCGGCGACGACGAGAAGAAATGGATGCAATGGCGTCGCGACCGCGACATTGTTCGACCCCACGGCGATCACAAGGATATTGATACGAATACACAGGACGCACCAAGGAACGATCCACCTCTTAAGAAAGCAATTGAATATATCGAGTCGCAATTGAGTAGCAATCTAAAGCCCGCTGACGCTGCCTGATTACAGAATGGCTGCCCTCATTTCTGCAGCTAAGTAGAATGAGCCGGTGATGCAAATTAGATGCTCAGGCGTAGCTAACTCTTGCGCCATTTTCCATGCCGATGCGGGATCGGGGCATATGTGACGCTTCCCGGCCGAAAGTTCCGCAGCGAGCGATTCGAGCTCCTCGACGGCAACGGATCGCGGGTTGGTTGAATACCTCGTGAAGATTACTGTTTCGAATTGCGGTAAGAGCAGTTGCAGCATTCCGCAAATATCTTTTTCTTGCGTCGTGGCGAAGATCAGAATCCGTCGTGTTGCCGCGAAGCTTTCATTGATTGTTTCCAGCAGCGATGTGACCGATGCTACATTGTGCGCGGCGTCGATCACCACCGTTGGCTCATGAGCGACAATCTCGACTCGCGCCGGGGATCGAGCGTCGGCTAATCCCTGGCGAATGGCGGTGTCTGGCACATGCCAACCTACGGCCTGCAGTTCATTGATCGTCGCAATAGCGACCGCGGCATTGGCTGCTTGATGCCGTCCGATCAAGCCAAGTGTGAGCCCGATGAGTTGTCGTCCGTTTCTGCAATCGTGAAAGTCGACATTCGCAGATTGAATCGCCGAATTGCAATCCAAATTCCGTGGCGGCTTGTATCGAAATTCGAAATTGTCGCCGAGTTGAATGAGCTTTGAGCCGCATTTGCTTGCGATCGCCGCAATTACGTCGCGCGGTTCAGCTTCGGTAACGCCGCTGACAATCGGAACGCCAGGCTTGATGATTCCGGCTTTCTCTGCCGCGATGGCCGTTAACGTGTTTCCGAGTTGCTGCATATGATCGAAGCTGATGCTTGTGATCACAGACACCAATGGTTTGCAAACATTGGTACTGTCCAAACGGCCGCCTAATCCGACCTCTAATATGGCCGCGTCCACTTCCATGGCCGTGAAATGCAACATTGCGATGGCTGTGATTATCTCGAAGTAAGTCGGCCCTGTTTCCGGAGGAACATGTTGTGCGAACTGGCGATCCATGTCCTCGACAATTGGCCGCAGTCGATCAACCAGGTTGGAGAACTCCGCCGCCGAGCAAGGAATGCCGTCGACCATCACGCGCTCTTCCAGCCGATCCAAATGCGGGGAAGTGTACAGCCCCGTGCGATATCCGGCCGCTGAAAGAATCGACGCGAGCATTGCCGACGTGGAACCTTTGCCCTTCGTGCCGGCGACATGCACGATTTTTAGCCGGTCATGTGGGTTGCCAAGCCGGACCAGCAGCTCGCGCATTCGTTCAAGCCGAAATTCCCGCTGGGCGTAAGGTATTGTCATCGCCCGTTCATAGTCGATGCGGCCGAGCAAGAAAGCGATCGCATCGTGATGGCGCGATTTTTCAAATGCCAAGGGCGTCATAAATTCGGACGTCGCGTAGTGTTTCGGCCTCAAATGCCGCACCGGGGAATTTGTGATTCCGACTGTGTCCGGCGGGCACTGCGACGGCAAAGGCGCCGGCAGCGACCGCGGCGCGACATCCGTTCTCACTATCCTCAAGCACCATCATTTCGCTGGGAGCGAGGCCAAAATTGCGGGCAGCCGTCTGATAAATTTCAGGATCCGGCTTGCCGTGAGTTACATCCTCGCCGGTCAAAATAAACCGGAAGCGCGGGGCAAATTGAAATTGCCCCAGAACATTTTCGGTGAATTTTCGATTGCTGCTTGTGGCAATGGCTTTCGGAATTCCAGCTATTTCCAATGCGTCGAGCAGTTCCGGGGCGCCTGGCATCGTTTCGAGTCGCTCGTGCAAGATCATCGAGAAGACTTCCGTGGTTTCCTGCGCAAGTATGTCGACCGTGGCGTCGAGTGAATGGTAATCGATCATCAATTGCAACACGACGCGTTGCGGGCGACCCATGATTTGCCGAAGTAATTCCGCGTCCCAGACCTTGCCGCGGCGTCGCAGCAATTCGCCACCCACGAATTGATACAACTCTTCGGTGTTGAACAAAAGGCCGTCGAGATCAAACACAACGGCACGCAGCGAACGCGGCGGCATGGGTCGACTATGAAACAGCGTGGAGAGGGGGCAGGAGCTTACCACCCGACCATAGCAAACTACGGCCCAACTTCCCAGTGGCGACAATTAGCCGGCTGACAGGATAGCTACTAGTGATCCATTTTGCGGTCGCGTCCGAAAGCGGGCCCAAATAATCGATCGTATCTAGTTGCTCATTGGCGAACGCCTTCTCTAAAACGAGATAACGTAGCAACTGTCCAGGCGTGAAACGCGAATACCCTTCGTCAAATCCGACTTTGGGCGTGTAGTAAACGCCGCCAGTCGACCAGCCATATTCAAATGCGATCGGTTTGCTGCCGTGGCGCAAAAAAGTCAATTCCAAAAGTCCGTGTTGTGCCAAACAAGTAGCCTGGCGGACATGGAAATCGAATACCTGTGGTGAGGCAAAAACGGAGCTGCCGGTTTGGCCCTTCCAGCTGCGATGCTCAACTTCGAAGCCTTCCGACAAGAGCTGCCGCACCTCCTCGGCCGTTTGAGGACGTCGCACGTCCAATTGCACGCCGCCCTCTTTTTCGGCCCGCCGCAGCGCCTTTCGCATATGGCGCCGATGATTGCCTGACCACGAAGCTTGGTAGGCTTGCCAATCACGACGCAAGCAAGTCAATTTCAACTGTGCCAATTTGAAAGCGTTCGTCGGCTTTGTACCCCAAACCAGCCGTGTTGAGGTTCTGTATGAAACATCTCCAGCCGCGCTGTTCGAGCGGTACTGTATCGAACCATAGCAGCTGCCAGGGTAGTTGTTGGATTTCGCTGGCGATTAATCCCAAAGCCTGCGAAACATCGGCCGAAAGATCGACGAGCAAGTGACCGGCCCAACACCAATCGTTTCGAGGTAAGGAACCGACGCGAATCATCCGAGCAACTCGTCGCTCCACTAGTGGAATGGCGGCGATGAATCGTTCATCTTGTTCTGCCACTAATGCCACGAATGGCGCATTTGGCGCAAAATGATCCAGCCATTGGTCAATCAGCTCAGCCCTACCCGTCGGTAGAGCGTCGGCAGTGCGCAGCCATAGATCGTTCCACTTGGCAGCGGAACTCCGGAATTCGTCGATCGACTCAATGCGAAAAATGCGCATAGCGGCCATGTGGTCGAGCGACGGATCTTCGCGTTGCAGCGGGTTGTTTTGAGACGTGCTATTGAAATGATGGCACACATTCCGCCGCTCTCGATCGCGGAAGAATTAAACGCTGCTAGTTTCGGTTCTTATTCTTCCGCATTTGTCAGTCGTGCGGCCTTAGAATTGGCTCGATTACACACGTGAGCTCAGCCAAAATCATGCTTGTGGCGCCCCAAATGGTGAATCCCCGCCAATGGTAGTGCGGTGCCTGCAGCCGCACGGTACCACGCTGCTCAATGTGCTCGCCACGGAGGAGCGGATTTGTTAAATCAAAAACCGGCATTTCCAAAACCTCTTCCACTTCCGCCGCGTTCGGTTGAAATTTCACTTCCGCCCGCACCGCGGCGACCCATGGGGTAATCAAGAAATTGCTGCCGAATAAGTACAGCGGCGAAAGCTGGCCCAGAAGCAATACTCCGAAGCGAGTGATGCCCAACTCTTCTTCTAGTTCGCGCAGCGCTGCTTCCTCGCTCGATTCCCCGACATCAACAATTCCGCCGGGCAGGCTGATTTGACCGCCGTGATGCGTAAGCGACTCCGGTCGGCGCATCAGCGGCAACTTCCAATCCCCGCTGCTCTCATACAGCATGGCGACGACCGCTGCGGGGGTCGCGTCGGGACGGGGCGGACCCGCATGTCGGCCATATGCCAGCTCCGGCTCCATCAGGCGTTGCGCGGCCGCCCCGGGCAAAGGCAGTTGCAATTGTGCCGAAATACGTTGGAGGAAGTCATCCATTGGTGCGTTCGGGCGCGGGGCCGCCAGCAGATGTCATCGTAGCGAGGCTTTGTAAATCAACCAACGAGTCGAGATTTGGCTGGCGATTCTCGCATATCGATTTTAGAATGTGAGCATCTTGTTAGGCCAATTCGGCCATTTTGTTTTTTGGGGGGAGGCGGTCGTGGGGAGATCTCGGTGGCGAAAAACTCTGCGCCTCGCCTTGCGTGGCAAGCCAAAGGCGCGTGGTTCGAACAATTGGAACCGCGATTTGCACTGGCTGCAAACTTCATTATCAGCGAATTCTTAGCCGATAACGCTGGCGGCCTGCACGATCGTTACGGGGCAACACCCGATTGGATAGAAATCCAAAACCGAGGCGATACCGCTGGCAGCCTGAACGGCTATTACCTCACCGACAAAGCCTCGAACAAAACCAAATGGCAGTTCCCGAATGTCACAGTGGCGGCGGGAGGTTTCCTCGTCGTCTTCGCCGACAGTGACCACAACGATCGCGATCCTGCGCAAGAACTGCACACTGGTTTCGCGCTCGACAAAGACGGTGAGTATCTTGCCCTCATCGCGCCAGATGGCGTGTCTATCATCCAAGAGTTCACGCCGACTTTTCCGCCGCAGTCACCAAATGTTTCCTATGGTCCAGGCCAGGTCGCGACGACTGAGAATCTCGTCGCTCAAGGCTCGACGGCAAAAACAATCGTGCCGACGTCGGCCAACCACAACACGTACGATTCGCTCTGGAGGAATCAAAACTATGCGCCAGATGCCAACTGGATTTCTGGACCAACCGCTGTCGGCTTTGGCCAAACCTTCAACGGGTTCCAGGTCAAAGAGTATCAGGCGAATACGGCCTCCAATAGTCCAATCGGAACCACGCTCGATTCGATCGATGAAGTGTTGGCTCTCATCGATAACCCTGCGGCTTACACTAGCGTAACGGCAGGAAACTACGCGACGATCAACTTCCGCAATAACTATTCCGGCGCGGGCAATGCAACTCGCTTCACTGCCGGGCAGATCGAATTTCCCGGTCAGACTAGCGGGACAGATTACAATCACGTCGCGACCGAGGTGCATGCTCTCATCACCATTCCAGCGGCAGGTGCTTGGACCTTCGGTCTTGATCATAACGAAGGTTACCTGCTTCAAATCGGCGATTTTCAAGCAACCCAAAGTGGCACGGGAAATACGGAGAAGTTTTACACATTCAATTTCGATACTGCCGGAACTTATGAACTCAATTTGTATCATTTCGAGCGCACCGGCAGTTCATGGCTTAAGCTCTATTCCGCACAAGGCACATTGACAAGCTTCAGTAGCGCGTTTCACCTGGTAGGCGATGTGGCAAATGGCGGGCTTGCGGTGAAATCCGATCTCGTTGGCAGTACCGGCACGAGCATTAGTCAACTGCTTGGAACCAACATCCAGAGCCAGATGCTTGGCGTGAACTCCGACTTCTATTCTCGCGTAACGTTTAATGTCAGCGATCCAGAATCGTTCGATCAATTAAAGCTGCGGATGCGGTATGATGATGGGTTTGTTGCGTACCTGAATGGCACGGAAATCGCCCGAAAGAATGCGCCGGGGGCTATCGGATCGCCTGTGACATACAACGCCGTTGCGACCTCCAATCGGATTGGCGATGAAGTTCTGACCGCGGAGGAGTTCGACATCACGTCATTCCTTTCATTGCTAACGCCGGGCCAGAACGTGCTGGCGATTCAATGCCTCAACGCAGCCGCTAGCGATCCGGATGCGTTTGTGCTGCCGGAGCTGATTGCCACCGATGTTGTTTCGACCGGCAACGTCTATTTCACGACTCCCACGCCCGGTGCGGCCAACGGCAATGCCTATCTAGGTCTCGTGGCAGATACGAACTACAGCGACCATCGTGGCTTCTTTGATGCACCGTTCCAGGTCTCCATTACCACGGCTACCCCTGGTGCGCAAATCTACTATACGACCGATGGAAGCGTGCCGACCGAGGCCAGTGGAACCCTATATGTCGGACCGATCAACGTTAATCACACCACCGTTCTTCGAGCCGCGGCCTTCAAGGCCGGCTACGTGTCAACGAATGTCGATACTCAAAGTTATTTGTTTGTAAACGATATTGTGCAGCAAAACTTTCAGGCCACATTGAATGCGGGCTTTCCTTCGACGTGGGGGAGCTTTACGGGAGTGGATTACGGTCTGGACCCGGACGTTGTCGGAAATTTCGATGCGAATGGAAATCCAACAGGTGGCGATTTGTTTGGTGGAATTTACGCCGCCCAACTAAAGCAAGATCTGCTGTCGCTACCCACGATTTCGATCGTGACGAATGTGAGCGATATGTTCGGTCCGAACGGCATTTATTCGAATCCGACATTGCGAGGCGATGCCTGGGAGAAGCCTGCATCGATCGAGTACATCACGACTGACGGTTCACCAGAATTTCAAGTTAATGCGGGAATTCAAATTCAGGGCGCTTTCTTCCGTTCGAACAGCAATAGCCAGAAGCATTCGTTTCGTGTGCTGTTCAAAGACATTTACGGACCCACTAAGCTCGATTTTCCGCTGTTCGGCGGCGACGCAACCGAGGAATTCAACACGTTGGTGCTGCGCGTGGCGCGAATGATTCCTATTCGTGGAATTCTGCGCGTTTTACGGAGCAGTACATTCGCGATGAATTCAACCGCAGTCTGCAGCGCGATAGCGGCAATCCAAACGTTCATGGCACATTTGTGCAGCTCTATATTAACGGAATCTATTGGGGACTTTACAACACCGTGGAACGGCCCGATGAAGAGTTCGCCGCCACTTACCTGGGCGGCCAATCGGAAGACTACGACGTTGTACACCGCGGCGGAGGAATATTCGAAGTGCAAAACGGCGATTTAACCGCCTGGAATGCGATGCTCGCCAAGGCCGCAGAGGCTGGCACGTCGCTCGCGGCCTACGAAGAGCTGCAGGGAAAGAACATCAACGGTACGCCAAATCCAGCGACACCACCTCTGTTAGATGTCGCTGCCTATGCACGATACATCGCTATCAACGCTTGGGGCGGAAACTGGGATTGGCCGCGAAACAATTTCTTCGCGGCACGCAGCACGGACCCCGCTACAACGACGGGCTTCGAGTTCTTCGGTTGGGATACAGAGAACACCATAGGCAATAATCTTTCGCGTTCGCCGCTCAACGCCGATGTGTTCGATCCCACCAAGACGCCGGGTAACGACTTCACCGGCTCCGACAATGCCGGCCAGCCGCACACCTCGCTTAAGACAAATCCCGAATACCAGTTGCTGTTTGCCGACGAAGTTCAAAAAATGTTTTTCAATGGTGGCATATTGACACCTGAGAAACTAGTTCCGCGCTACCAAGAGCTTGCCGATGAAATACAAGCGGCTATGGTCGCCGAGAGTGCCCGCTGGGGCGATATGCATTACCCAACTCAACCGCTGACACCCGCCGATTGGATTACAGAGCGCGATTGGATCTTGAACACGTATCTTCCGCAGCGTACTGCCATTGTGCTTACCCAGCTCAAAAACTACGGTTTGTATCCAACGGTCGACGCACCGGTTTTCAACCAGTTTGGCGGCAATTATGCGGGCGGTTTTAAGTTGTCGATGACGAATCCGAACAGCGGCGGCGCGATTTATTATACGGTTGATGGCAGCGACCCACGCCTGATTGGCGGAGCACTGAACACCACAGCAAAAACTTATTCAAGTGCGTTCCTCCTGTCGGGCAATGTCACGGTGAAGGCTCGATATCTGAGCACCGGCGGTGTATGGAGTGCACTGGTTGAATCGCCGTTTTCTCAAAACGCAGTTGGACAATTCCCCGGCGACTTCAATCGCGATGGCGGTCTGACACCTGACGACTTGCCGGCAATGCTCAATGCACTTACAGACGTTAACGCGTATCGGGCAAGCAAGTCTTTGACGCCAGAACAGCTTGTGGCCATCGGCGATCTGAACGGCGACGGAGCTGTTTCTAACCGTGACATTCAAGCGATGCTCGATCGGCTCATTGCACAGCAGTCCGGGGGAGGCAGCGGTGGTGGTGCTGGCGCGTCTGAATCCGACACGACCATGGTAGCAATCGCGCCTCTTGCGGCGTTGTCAGCAGATTCACCGCACGTGCTGAGCAATTCTGTTCTGACCGGCAGCAATTCAGCCGCAACTACGAGCGGTATCAAGTTTGTCGCATCGCAAGCCGATCCATTGCTCGTCGGAACATCGGAACTATCCCTTCCCACGTCTTTGACCGCCGACTCAATCGATCAGCCCTTATTAAACACTTCCAAAAACGATATGAATGATTCGCCTGCGCCATCGAAGATCGATCATTCTCCGCTCGATGACTTCTATCGGGAGCTAAGCCTTACCACCACCAGGGCACCTTCGCCGGAGTTGACTGTCGGAGCCGGCAATGAGGGATTGGGGCAGAATTCGGCAACTGACGGCTTGCTCGCCGAACTGATAGACGCTGAACTTCTCTGATCGCTCGTCGATTCATTCCCTACGGCTTGTTCGACGTGCGCGGAGCGTCGTCGACCGCTAAATCGCCCAGCGCGTATTGGATGCCGTCGAGATAGTATTTCAGGACCGCCGGCTTTTGAAATGGCTCGCCGATATGGCCGAACATGCAAAAGAACACGCGCCCTTGGTCGTAACGTTTGATCCATGAGATGGCGAAATCTTTGTCGGCGCGATGCAGCGGACTCACGCCGGCGGTGGCGGGATCCGATAGGTCGAGTGACATCAGCACACGACGATCGGTCCGCGAGTAGGGCTCCGCCAATTCGTAAACTTCGTCGTGCATTTTGAAATTCTGGCCGTCCCAGGCGCGCAGCAGCGGATGCTCCGGCTCTTCGAGTTTGATTGCCCAATTTCCGGACGGTCCCCATGGATGGCCGCCGAACGTGGCGCCGATGATCCCCGCGCCTTCCGGCCAATCGCGAAAGGTATCGATGGCCGCATGAATGCCGATCACGCCTTTGCCGCTCTTCGCGAAATCCAGAATTGCCTGCTTGGCAGCTTCTGGAATCGCCAGGTGCGCGGTGCTGTTCATCACGATGCCGTCGTACTCGGCGAGAATTTTCGGATCGAGAGCTTCGTAATCACGAGTAAAGTCGGTTGTGTAGGCCCCGGTTTTCTGACCCATTAGCTCGATGGCTTTGTTTGCCGCAGGTACGCCGCCTTTGTGCAAAATGGCATCGGCCCGCCAGAACACGAGCAGTTTTCGTAGCCGCTTTGGCATCGCGGCTGCTTTTTCCGGCAGCGCAGCGTTGATTTTTTCCAACTCCGCAGGCGGAATAGGCGTGAGCGGCATCGTCCAATATTTCACATTGCCTGCGCCATCGCCGGTGGCCATTTTTTGGCCATGAGCAGGATTGATGGCAACCGAAACAACAGCCGCATCGTGGCCTTGCTGGATGCAGAGCAGTTGCCCGCTAGCGACATCCCAAACTTTCGCTAGTTTATCGCTGCCAGCCGTGGCAAATTGATCGCCGCGAATGGAAACGGCATTTACCGGGCCGTTGTGAGCTTTGAAATTCCGTACAGTTTCCGATCCGCCAGTACCCTGAATATCCATTACATGCACATAGCCATCGGAAGATCCGGCCACAATGTGCGCTTTATCTGCCGCAATCGATCTGATGGCAGGGCCATGATTCACAAGCGTTCGCCCTTCGCCGGTTGCGACAGCAATTAGCTGCACTTCACCGCCTTCAGTGCCGATCGCAAGCTGCTTGTCATCCGGCAACAGGGCGGATGCGGAAATTGCAAAGTCGCCCCGGGGCAAATTCTTTTTGGTTAAATCAGACTCGTCTTCGAGTGCGCGATATGTAGACCCCTGTAGAATCAACGGATGCGACCCTGTGCCCAACAAAATCCAAACACGAGCGCCTGGGTCGTCGCTAATGGATCTGATTCGAAGAGTGTGTACGTTGTTCTCGCCAATCGTACGCCTTGTACTTTTCGAATTCGTGAGATCAACTTTCCGCAGCAGACGATTATCTTGTACGCCAATCAACGATTTGGCATCAGCCGTGAATCCAATCGTGTTAATCCGGTCGTCGAACCCTTCGATGGTTCGCAACAACTCGCCGGTTCCTTGCTCGCCGGTGCGGGCATCCCAGATTCGGACAACCTTATCGCCGCCAGCAGTGGCCAGCGTCCGACCGTCGGGACTGTAAGCCAATATGCGAACTGCTTCGTCGTCCACGTGCGCCAGCGTTCGGTCCGGACTGCGAATGTCCTGTGACGGCGGATACGTGTGTGAGATTTGTGGCGGGCGTTTTTCTTCCGCCGATGCTATGCCGATCGTCAGCAGCGCGTACGCAACAACACGGCAGACTACTATCATGTGTGATTCCCCCGAATCAATGCGTTGCCACAATGCGAATTATTCTAACCGCACGCCGATCGTGAGCAGCAAATTGGCGAAAATCCGCTGATCGGCAGTGTGAATTATTAGCACGACGGCTGGCGATTGCACGGCAGCGTAAAACTGAGCTCGCTCCAGGGGTTTGAGTTCCAATGGATTCTTGGCGGCCTGCAGAATGCGGCGGAACTCATCCCAAATTGGCGGATCCGTTTTCATTGCATAGGGTCCGGTTGCGTCCGGCTTCATCGTTTCGGCTGCCTCCAAAGGAATTGCCGATGCAATTGCCTCCAAGACCTGCGTGCAACTGACCACACCTGGCGACAGATTCAAACTAACGAGCTGCGCCCGCGGACCGAGTGTGCTGGACGCCGGATAGTTCCCATCGGCGATCAGGATTTTCGAAGTATGGCCGGCTCTTGCCAGGATCGAACTGATTTCCGGCTGGAGCAAGTGGTGTTTTAGCATCTGGTATTACTCAGTGACTGAAACCATGGCCTTAATGCAGCGTGTTTCCGGTAACGTGTAGGATTGAAAGCGGTCAATAAGTTCATCGAATTTGCAGCGATGGGTGATCCACGGCCGCGTATCGATTCGGCCTTCTTCAATTAATTGCATAATGCGCGTGAAGTCGTCCGGCAGCGCGTTGCGGGAGCAGAGCAGAGTCGCTTCCGCCCGATGCAATCCAGCGTGCCGGAACGAAATTTCGTCGCTTGTAATGCCGACAAAGACAACGCGGCCGCCTTGGGCGATATAGCCCAAGGCCCGCGACATCGATTTATTCGAACCGGTGGCATCAAACACGACGTCGGGCAAATGTCCATCGGTCAAATCACGCAGTTGCTGTTCCACATTATCGCTGGGTTGAATTGCGTGCTCGATTCCCATTTGATGGCGGCAGAATTCGATGCGCTGCTCATTCATATCCATCAAAATGATTTTCGCCCGCGTAAGCTTGACGAATTCCAACACCGAGAGCCCAATCGGGCCCGCGCCGATAATCAAACAAGTTTCGTCCGATCTAGGTGCGGCCCGATTTACCGCATGGCAACCGATGGCCAATGTCTCAACGAGCGCCAGTTGTTCGTAATCTAATTTGCGAGAAACGTGCAGCTTCCGGGCCGGCAAAATAAATTCGGGCCGTAACCCGCCATCGGTATGCACGCCTAGCACCTGCAAACGATCGCAACAGTTCGAGCGTCCACGACGACTTGCATAGCTTGTTGGATCGTTGATGTAGGGCTCTACCGAGCAACGATCAGCCGTCTTTACGTTGGTTACATTGGGACCAACGGCGACGACTTCCACGCCCAATTCATGCCCCGGGATGCGTGGATACGTAAAAATCGGCATCTTTCCCAAATAAGCGCTGATATCGGTGCCGCAAATGCCCACCCGATGCACGCGCACCAGCGCCTCGTCTGGAGCAGGTGCACGCGGCTCGCCGACTTCAATTCGTTTCCACGTTTTCGGAGCTTCGAGGGAAAGTGCTTTCATGCTGTCTCAACCGAGAAGGTTGCTGTCAGTATAAGATGGATGGCGGACGGGGGAAGCGGGCGAGGCGTACGGGTCTCGAAGTTCCAGTTGGTCGCGCCTTCGAGCGTTTGCCTGTCGATTCCGCTAAACCGTAAGCGTGCCGTCAGAAGAAGTGGTCGCGACTAAAGAGCCGCCCGTCAATATGCCGATTGAAAGCTGATACAGGGGCATCAGGGTCTTAAGTCGATTTCGCCTGTTGGTTCGAGCCGCCGCCGGTAGCACGACGTAAGGGATTCGTCGTATAGCCGCTAGCAATCGACGCACCAGACCCGCTTCCCGGAGGACCGACGGAATGATCCACCGGCATTTCCTAGCTGGAATTGTTGCCGCGCTTGCCTTGTGCGAGCTGTCTTTAGCCGACGACGTTCGTTACACGACCGATGCGAATGGCGTCACCTACCAAGAAACCCACCGGATCGTAAAACGCCCGGTGTCGGAAACCCAGATCGTCGAGAATCAACAGACGGTCTACACGAATCGGGTGACAACCGAATATCAGCCGAACTATCGTTCGGTGTATACACCCATCACCGAGTACGCCTGGGAACCGTATCTGGCGAACCGCTGGAATCCACTAGCAACGCCCAGCGTGCAGTATCGCTACGTGCCGCATACGCGCTGGGAAATGCGGACAGAAGAAGTCCATGTTCCCGTCACTCGCAGTGAGCTGGTGCCGGAGCAACGCGTCACCCGCGTGCCCGTCACTACGCAACACTTCGTTGATGCAGAACAGATCGAAAAGGTTGCGGTTTCCAACAGCGGTCAGTTTTCAAATACCGCGGTCGCATCGCGACCAATTGGCGGGACATCGCTTTCGGGCGATCCGCCGCGACAGGCGAGCAGCAACTCGAGTGCATTTGTTGATCGGCGGTAGTTCACCGCTGAGTCGCGATCCGTGCTGCAGCGGTTCAATCGTAACACAAAACTGCCAAGCCCAGGGGTTGCAACCCCTGGGCTTGATTTATTTGAACGCGTCAGCTGTTTGCAGCAGAATCAGTACTCATCCGCATGCGCTCGCCGGCGGCGTCGGCCCGATCTCGTCGCACTCCACTCTTTCGTGAGCGTCTCGAAGACCTCGGGAGATTCATATCGAATTACGTTTTTGCCTTCTGGCATCGGACCAATCAGGCCGCGAAAGACTGGCTGGCCGCGCAGCTCCAAATCGGTGCTGCAATCGTCCACGCCAATTTGGCTGTGCATGCGAAGAAGAGTGTCCGGGGCATCGTAATCGCGAATTCGCAATTTGCCGTCCGGACCGCGAGTGACCACGCGGAACGTGTCTTTACTCATCGGTTGCCTTTGCTTGCTGGTTTGTCGAGGTAATTCGACTCCGCGGCCGGGCAGGCCATGGCCAGCGGGTCGATAGCCATGATTGTTTCAGGCCATCCTTGACCCATAAGCAAACACCGCTCCCGACGAATCGAGAGAGGCACGGATAGCTATCGACCATCATCGCGGACCGACGCAAGCATTTTCGATTCACCGTTATGCAGTGCACGCGCGACCGAATACGCAAATTCGCCACGTCCGGCTACCGGCCGAACAATCGGCTCCCCGCACAGGGGAATGCGATGAACTTGCGGCCGTACAATCGGATTCTTCAGCGTGATCGATCCGTGCGAAAGTTGCCGGTAAACCGGAGATCTTCCGAGAGAGCAAGATCACTCACGGCCGCATAACCAAGTTGAACCGTTGACGTTGCCCGCAAAACCGCCGTAAAATCGAGCCCATAAAATCGATCGGCGAGTGGCGAGTCGAACGACTTGCCGACGAAAATCTTCTGAGCGTGCCCTTCACATGGCTGTGCTGGAATTCATCAATGGCGATCGTGTTGGCGAGCGGGTGGCGCTCTCGGCCGAGCGTGCCGTTTTGGGCCGCCATCCAGAATGCGATATTCTGTTAAATGTCGGCGCGGTCAGTCGGCAGCATGCGCAGATTTCGCTCGTCGATGGCAGCTATGTCATTCAAGACATGCAAAGCCGTAATGGCACGCTGGTGAACGGCGAAATGGTCCATACGCCTCAAGTGTTGCACGATGGCGATGCAATCAAAATTTGCGACTTGGAATTGCGTTTCCACTCCGAGTTGCCCAGTGATGTTCGTCGGGCTGCTGAACGTGCCGCCAATGGCGACGGATTTGGCGATGGCTCCTTGCCGCAGTTCCAGCTTGATGAAGGCGAAGGCAAAGACGGCGCGACGAGTACCGTAATGCTGAAGCTCGACGTCACCAGCATGCGCGAAGCCACGCGGCTGGCGGTTAACCCCGAAACGAAGCTTCGTGCGCTCGTTGAAATTACGCAAAATCTCGCGCAAGCGACGGCGATCGATCAAATTTTGCCGAAAATCCTCGATAGCCTGTTTAATATTTTCGGACAGGCCGATCGTGGATTTGTAGTGATGACCACTCCCGAGGGGCGGTTGGTTCCGCGAGCGTTCAAGCAGCGCCATTCCAAGGAAGAAGAGGGCGCGCGGCTGAGTCGCACGATTATTAATGAAGTCGTGAAACTGAAGCAAGCGATTCTATCGGCCGACGCCGCTACCGATGCTCGGTTCGAGCTGAGTCAGAGCATTGCCGATTTCCGCATTCGTTCCATGATGTGTGCCCCACTCGTGACTAGCGACGGCAACGTGCTGGGCGTTATCCAAATCGATACCCTCGACCAACGTGCACGCTTTACGAACGACGACTTGGAAGTGCTCGCCAGCGTCGCTTCGCAGGCTGCGTTTGCGGTCGATAACGCGCAAATGCACGATCGCCAGCTCAAACAGCAGGCAGTTCAGCGCGATTTGGAACTTGCCCACAAGGTGCAGCGCGGTTTGCTCCCCACAGCGCCGCCGATCGTCGATGGCTATCAGTTTTTCGATTTCTATGAAGCGGCGAATCAGGTGGGAGGCGACTTTTACGATTACATCGTGCTCCGCGATGGCCGCGTCGCCATTGTGCTCGCCGATGTTTCCGGTAAAGGCGTGTCGGCAGCCCTGGTCATGGCCCGTCTTTCGGCCGAGGTCCGTTATTGGCTTGCGAGTGAACCGTCGGCGGCCACGGCCGTCGAGAAAATCAACGAAAGTTTTTGCCGCGCTGGTTGGGAAGATCGCTTTGTGACGTTTGTGCTCACGCTCTTGGATCCACACGAACATCGTGTAACCGTTGTCAACGCCGGACATATGCCCCCCTTCATGCGACATAGTGCCAACAACGTCGAAGAGGTTGCGCCGGAAATCTCCGGGTTGCCGCTTGGCGTGGCCGATGGCATGAGCTACGACGCTAGCGAAGTTGTGCTCGCGCCCGGTGAAATGATCACCGCGTTCACCGACGGCATCAGCGAAGCGCTGAACCCCGCCAACGAACTCTACACGCTCGATCGTCTCAAACAGCGATTGGCCATGCCGGCCGATGGCGCCGCTACGATGGGCCGCACCGTGCTGGACGACGTGAAGCGTCACGCCGCCGGGCGCGCCCAAAGCGACGATATGTGCCTGGTCGTTTTCGGACGGAATGCGTAACCATCGCCGCAATCAGTGCCGCACGAAAGCGAGCACAATCTCGATCGCAATCAGCACGACGACGATAATCTCCAGCAACTCTACGCGAAATGCTGACGATTGGTCGCTCACCACTTGGTACGCTCCTTCTACCACATCCAGCGAAGAGCGAATGTTCTGCTCCCATTGCGCCAAATGGAAACGGGCCGCAATCAATTGATAAACGCGAGCGAGGTACTGATCGCCCACCAACTTTAGCGCGTTGCCCGTGCGTTCGAATAAGTTGATGGCGTCGATTCGCAATTCACCAAGTTGCCGTAGCGGCCGGGCATGCGTTCGCCATAACGGGAGCCAGCTTTGCAGCGTGCGATGAATCGTGCTGTACGCGGTGGCCATGCGTTCGTCGAGCAGGTTATCGATGTAGCGATATTCGAGCAGTTGCAAGTTTGCAAACTCGATTGTCTGCAGCGTCTCTTCGCAATCGCGATCGATAAGCACACCCGCCGGCCAGGCCGCGATCAGCATGTCACTGGGACTATAGCTGATGCGCGACGCCAAAGCCGCCGTCATTTCTTCTGCACTGAGTGGATCGGCTTCCAGACGAACCAGACCGGCCAACCAATTCGCGTTGCCATCCACAAGCATTGCCGGCGGTGGCAACGGATCGCCCGGTGGAATTTCAAACACAAAATACTCTTCACCCAGCGGACTCCATGCACAGTCTTTAATTGCCGGCCGCAGCTTTTCGAAGAGCGGAGTTGCCGCTTTGCGAATTGCCTCCACCAGCGGCTGGGGATCGGAAAGCGCTCCCGCCAGCCGCAGCAAGCAGCCCGCCGATTGCTCGAAATCCACGCCGACCGATACACTCACTCCGCCGAAGTCAAACACAATCGCCTCGCCTGTCGATTGCACTCTGCCGACCTCTGGCAGTTCAATCTCCAGCATTCCCAGCGGATACCGCAGCGGCACGGGCCGATAGTTCATCGAACTGGGCGTCCGCCGCCGGCGTGCCAATTCCTGCGTCTGGGCCGGCAAAAGCCGTCGGGCTCGATCGAGGTTGATTTCATCACCCCAATCGAACGCTACGAACACATGCAATTTGCCCCGCAGCAGTTTGTGGTTGTCCAGCATGGAATGAATATAACGAGCGCCCGATCAAGCTCCCATCCCGCGGCGCAGGTGGCCCATCTACCATTCCAAACCGAGATTCGGAGTGAAAAAACTGACCCGTACTTTTCAACCTGTGCAGGCGTTTTTGCGATTTTCGGGCCGAGTTATTTCATCGTTATTTCACTCGCTGCTTTTGGTTCCCAAATTGCTCGAAAATTCTCGAGCGATTTGGAGCTGTTTTTTCACGCGCTCGCAGCGGCGAGCGCCTGGGTGTCTTGGTCGTCCGGGTTCCTAGCAAACCAACGGAACGCGCGTACCGCAAGACCCCCAGGCCTCAGGCGCCTAGTCCCTTTTATTTGTTCAAATTGCCAAAGAACGTCGGCTCGGCGTACCGAGACCGGAAGCCTAATGGCTCCAATATGGATATTAGTGGACATATGGCAGTTTGTCAAGAGCCTTTTTTTGCCAGGCAGAAAGATTTTGGGTTTCTTGCCTTTTCTTCTCTCTGGAGCGGCGGGGTCGGGAAATCCGCGCCGAGCGCGGTTGGATCCGCGCGTGGCGTGCCTGCCGTTCGTCGTGTCCGCTGTGCCGTCGTGGCAAAAATCTGTCGTCTGAAAGTCCGGAAATTTACCACTACGACACGAAGGACACGACGTAACTCGGAGTGCGGAGCGTTAAACCGAGCCGCGCCCGTTAGGAAGCGGTGGTTCGCGGTTCGGGTTCGGAGTGCGGGATTTGGAGAGTCAAATCGAGCCACATTCCGTCAGGAAGCGGTGTACGCGATGACGCGATCGATTGCAGATTCACTAATTGCAGGCCGATTACTAATTGCAGAATGCAGATTTAGAATGCAACGTTCAAGATTGAGGAGCGGAGACGAGGTAGGAAGTGGGGCGTCGCGTCTTCACAGCACGTCCAACGGGATGCGCACGCCGACGCCGGTCCGGTTCAGCACGTGCGTGTAAATCATGGTCGTGCTCACCTCGGCATGGCCGAGTAATTCCTGGACGGTGCGAATGTCGGCTCCGCTCTCCAACAGGTGCGTGGCGAAAGAATGTCGCAGGGTGTGGCAGCTGGCCGCCTTCGAGATGCCCGCCTGCCGGATGGCTTGTTTGATCGCCCGTTGCAGTCCGTCTTCCAGCACATGATGCCGGCGGATCGTTCCCGAGCGCGGATCTCGCGAGGGATTTTTGGCGGGAAACACCCATTGCCACGCCCATTCTTTTCCGGCATTTGGATATTTCGCTTCCAAGGCATACGGCAACTCGACTCCGGCCAGCTGCTGTTGACAATCGTGCTGCCATAGCGGTTTGAACGCGCCGACATGCGCTTGCAGCTGGCCGGCTAGCGACGCCGGCAAGACGGTCATCCGGTCTTTCTCTCCTTTGGCATCGCGAATGGTCAATTGCCCCATTTCGAAATCGACATCTTTGATCCTTAGTCGAATGCCTTCCATCAGCCGCAGGCCGGCGCCATAGATCAGCCGCGCGAGCAATTGCCAGGTGCCCTCCAGCTGATTCAGGACTTGGCGGACTTCCTCTCGCGTCAAGACCACGGGCAACCGTTTCGGGCGCTTGGCGCGGACAATGTGGCCGAACTCGCCCAGGTCGGCGCTGAAGCACATGGCGGTACAAAAACAAGATGGCGCCTATGCCTGGTTTTGCGTCGACGCCGCCACGCGTCCTGTCACCGCCAGGTGCGAGAGAAACTCGCGTACTTCGCCGGCCCCCATGTCTTGCGGATGCCGCTTGTTGTGAAACAAAATGTAGCGATGAATCCAGGCCACATACGAGCGTTCGGTGCTCAAGGAAAAATGTTTGAGTCGCGGGCGCAGTCGCGGACCTGATCGAGTAAGCGCTTTTTCTGTGGCGGCTGGGGAGTGGTCTGCGGCATAGCATTTCCTCTGATAACGCGGTATAGCAACCGATCGCGCCAAAGTGTAGCGAGGCAATTGATTGACCGCAACGAGCTATACCGCTAAAATGCGGCATTTCCCCACCGCATTATTGCGGCATAATCACTAGTTAGGCGGCAATCTGCTATTCATGCGTTACCTCGCTGTTCAATGGCATCAAGCGAACCCGGAGTACCCCGTGTGGCTCTACTCTGAGATCGATGACGCGGGTTGGGAGCAACGCAAAGTAGAAGTGTATGCTGACGGTACTCATCACTTTGCCGGTGAAGGCCGGCGCACAGGTTCAACCGAACTAGGGCTCGACGTCGTGCCGGCCACAAACGAAATCGCAGAGGATCCCGAGTTCTCTCCGCTAGAGATATCTCGCGAGGAGTTCGAAGTCATATGGCGCAAAGTAGCCGGGCCTGCCGCCTAACAAATCGCTGGAGCGGACGCGTGAAAGATAAAGTGCCAAGCTCATACATCGGCGTGCGCGCCGCTCAGCTCAACCGTTAGGCGGCAATCTGCTATTCATGCGTTACCTCGCTGTTCAATGGCATCAAGCGAACCCGGAGTACCCCGTGTGGCTCTACTCTGAGATCGATGACGCGGTTGGGAGCAACGCAAAGTAGAAGTGTATGCTGACGGTACTCATCACTTTGCCGGTGAAGGCCGGCGCACAGGTTCAACCGAACTAGGGCTCGACGTCGTGCCGGCCACAAACGAAATCGCAGAGGATCCCGAGTTCTCTCCGCTAGAGATATCTCGCGAGGAGTTCGAAGTCATATGGCGCAAAGTAGCCGGGCCTGCCGCCTAACAAATCGCTGGAGCGGACGCGTGAAAGATAAAGTGCCAAGCTCATACATCGGCGTGCGCGCCGCTCAGCTCAACCGTTAGACCACTTCGTATTTATGGCTATTTTCAAGATCATCGCAAGTCGGCGCGGCACGGAGCCGGACAGCGCGGAGTTTGAGATTGAGCCTATCAGCGGCGAGGTTACCGTTGGTGACGAGTTCCAGTGTTTAGAGACACACCACCCGATAGATTATCGCGTCAGAGCTATCCAGAATTCGACAACCAAGGTTACTTTGTCTTGCGCTGGATTTTATGGCTACGATGATTTCTTTGTCGGAGCGATTGTTGACACGACCAAGAAAGGACGATTAGGATTTCGATATGACGTGGCCTAACAAACCGGCTGCAGCCAACCCCGGCTGGCGCATCCAGTTTTGTCGAGAGCCGGGTTGGTTCTCGGATGTCATTTTATCCGGGGTGGCTGAGCCGGAACGTTAGCTGGCGAGAAACATCGATACGTTCCAATGGCAATCGAGCCACTCGAAACAGTCCTCTTGGAAGTTGCGTCGGACGACTGGTTGGAAGCCGGTTCTGCCATTCGAAAGCTCATCCCACATGGCGAGGCGGCGGCGATCGCTTTGCCCATCCTCTTCGAATTGACGCTACACGAGAAAGCTCCCGTCCGTTCCGATAGTTGTGCCCTGATCAGGCGACTTGGCAAGTACGCCGTCCCCTTCCTTCGCATCGCAGCCGCTGGTGAATCCCCGCATCATCGTGCAATGGCGATTGCTTTGCTCACCGAAACCGGAAGTCGTTGGGCAACTTCAACACGTTTCGTAGAGCAGAACCTTCATGATCGACGCGAGGGTCTTCCGGATTGGGGCACCGATCCCGAAGAAATAGTTCAACTGTTCAAGACCGCACTCGACGACGAATCCTTGGATGTTCGTTTCCATGCGGCCTCCGCGCTCGAAGAATTCGACAGGCACATTCCCGAAACAGTTCCGGTTTTCATTGAGTGCTTCGGGCCGGCCAACAGCACCAGCAGAACTGGTCCGCACTCCACCTCGGCCGCATCGGTCCTGCGGCTGTTGCCGGCGCGATGCCTTGCGAATGGCGGCGGAATCGCAGTGTCGGTACACTGCTCTTGCGGCTAAGAACGCACTCAAGCGGGTTGGACCGGCCGAAGTCGCCAGCTAACAATCCGTTGCACCGGACCCGCGGGCCGCGCGGATTTTGAAATCAACGTCGTTCGCCGCGGCCCGGTGAACGGGTCGTTAGGTGGCAGGTCTCGTGCGACGCAAGGTTCTTCAAGACATCGCCAATACTCTCTGCGACATGCTCGTTGGATGGCGTATGGGCGATGATCTCGAGCTTCTTTCGGAACTTCCTGACGGAACACTCCGCTTCGACGTACTCAACGCAGGTATCGCACAGCAGTGCTGGTGGGCTAAGCTTCAGGTCGCTGGTGAGCTCGCGGCCTGGTTCAATCATCGCCTCAAGGAGCTGAACATCGATTCCGCAGCTATTCTTGGGGCAGAGTTGGTGGCGGATTTCACTACCGATCGACTGAAGACCAATCGCAAGCGCATAGTCTCGTTCGATTGGAAGTGCAGCAGCCGGGTTGCGACGGACGAGAAGGTGTATGAAGGTCAGCTCAAGGAAAAGCACCAGTGGCACAGTAGGCTGCCACCTAACACCTCGCTCGAGCGGACGCGTGCAAGATAAAGTGCCAAGCTCATACGTCGGCGCGCGCGCCGCTCAGCTCAACCGTTAGGCGGTGCAAGAGGATTTCAGAATGTCAAAGGCACTAAAGATTTTGATTACAGGCGCGGCACGTGGCATAGGAATGGCAACGGCGCGGTTACTTGCCAACCGAGGGCATTCAGTCGTCGGCACCGATGTATGCGCGTTGAGTGGATTGGAAGGCATCCAGGCACATGTGCTCGATGTCACGAGCGATGACTCCGTGGCTCGGTGCCTTGAAGAGGTTGGTCCGCTCGATGCGATCGTCAACAACGCAGGCATCTTTGGACAAGGGCCGGTGGAAAGCTATCCACTCGATCGTGTCCGACAGGTGTTCGAGACAAACACGCTCGGCGCGTTGCGCATCATCCAGGCGGTCTTGCCCGCCTGGCGAAAGCGGGGTTCCGGCGTCATCGTGAATGTGTCGAGTGTGGGCGGCCGAGTCTCCGCGCCGCTCGGAAGCAGCGTACAACGCCTCCAAGTTCGCGCTCGAAGCCTTTACGGAATCACTGCAAGTGGAAGTCCGCCACTTTGGAATACGCTGCGTAATAATCGAGCCAGGCAACACCGCCTCTGGCATAAAAGCGGTCGAGCGCTATGAAGGACCGGCCGACTACGCCGGACTTTGGAGCAGTGGACGGGGGCCCATAACAAAATGACGGGGCCAACTGGTGCACAGGGACCGGAAGTTGTCGCATTAGCCATCGCCAGCGCAATCGAAGACCCGGCGACACCGCTCCGTGTACCGGTCGGCAAGGACGCTGAGATGATTCTGGGCTTGCGAAGAAGCCTCGACGATCAGGCATTCGAAGAGGCAATGAGAAAGGCCGTTGGGTTTACGTGGTGATTATATCGCCGCCTAACCTCTATATGGCCTAGTCCTGTCAAGGGTGCACGGTGAGCGGGGTCGGGGAGTTTTGCAAACCAATTCACTCTCCGAGAAAAGTTCGTGACAGGACGACGGGGCTTTGGTGACGGGTCAGATTCAGCTCGGCAGGCTCTCTTGCGAACGGCATCGGGTTACCCAGTGCCCACTTTTCGGGTTGTTGGCTTGGTTCCGTTCGACCTGAAGGGTCGCTTCTGCTAGCCCAGGCCGAAGGCCTGGGAACGGAATGATGAAACGCCCTTCCGACCTGAAAGGTCGATTCTTTGGAAATGCGAATCGGTTAGCCAATCAAACGTCGAGGCGCTTCGCGAATATCTCCGCACGCAATCGGAGCATCACTAACAGCAGTCGTTTCAGGACGAATTGCGTGAATGGTTGCGGCGGTACAAGATCGATCGCGCTGGCGAAATCGCGCGCGGCGGGTCTCCCGACCCCGCCGCCCGCGGAATCGGACGAGCGGTACGTGTGGGATTGAGATGAAAGGCCCTTTCAGGGCCAGCGGCATGGTCGACGTCCAGTTTCCCAGGCCTTCGGCCTGGGCTGGGGGAAGCGGCCTTTCAGGCCGAAGAGAGGAGGAACCGCCCGGTCTGCGGCCGCTCGCGGAAGCGACCTTCAGGCCGATACGGAGGCCACTTCCAGTTGAACTTCGAGGAAGAAAGCCTAAATATGAAAGAGCACTGGCATCGCCAGTGGCACCCGCGTGCGCACTTTGTTTATCATCCAGCTTCGTAGCCGTCGCTGAGCTTGGTTCGTTAGGCGGCCGAAACACCGTCCTGATGTGCATGTGCGCCTCATCTTGCAAACGATGGGTTGTAACCGCGGTCCGGTGGTCGCTGCTGGTTAACGCGCTGGCGTTGGCATCGGCGGCGCTGTTGACGACCTTCCCGTGGCCGGTCTGGACGCAGGCAATGGGCACGGAAGCTTGGCCCGTCGGGATGGTGGTCCCGGAGATCGCGCTGTGGCTCGTGCCGCTGCCGGTCTGTTTTGCTGCCGCGGCGCTGTGGCTCGGCCGGCGCAGCCGCCGTTGGCTCACCGGGGTCACGGTCGCGCTGTGCGCAGCCGCGGTGATCCTGTTGTGTAAGCCGGCGGTGCAGGCGTGGCGGCTGGGCCGCACGCTGGACGCGACGCTGGACGCGGCGTTCGGCGTGCCGCCGGTGCCGCCGCCGTGCCCGGCGTTCTCGCTGGCGGCCGCCATCGTGCCGCGCAATCCCGCGCCCGTCGCCATTGAGACGATGCAATATGCCGACGGGTTGATGCTGGACTTCTACCGCGCCGCCGGCGCCGCGGGCCGCGCACCGCGGCCGTGCGTTGTCGTCATTCATGGCGGCAGCTGGGTGAGCGGGAACCGGCTCGACTTCGGCACAAAACGCTGGCTCAACGACTGGCTCGCGGGGCTCGGGTACGCGGTGGTGTCGATCGATTATCGGCTCTCGCCGCAGTACCAATGGCCGGCGCAACGCGACGACCTGCTTGCGGCGATCCGATTCCTGCGGGACCACGCGGGGGCCTTGGGAATTGACGACGATCGGCTTGTGCTGCTCGGCAGGTCGGCCGGCGCAGATGGCAACCGCCGCGGCCTACGCCGAGGTGATTCCCGGCGTGCGCGGCATCGTGGACATCTACGGGCCGACCGACTTCGACCTGACGTGGGATGCGGCCACGCGCCCGCGGAGTCTCGATCACCGCTACAACCTCGAAATATTCCTCGGCGGCAGCCCGGAGACGGCCCGCGCCGCATACCGGAGTGCCAGCGGCGCCAT
Source organism: Pirellulales bacterium (assembly GCA_963773875.1). Taxonomy (GTDB): domain Bacteria; phylum Planctomycetota; class Planctomycetia; order Pirellulales; family JADZDJ01; genus CAVTYH01. Next base: position 97,189 of record CAVZCV010000015.1, on the reverse strand, counting down.
GCTCGTCACCCCGGCGCCCGACCGACCCTGATCCTCCAAGGCGAGCTGGACATCAACGTGTTTGCGGAGCAGTCGGAGGTGCTCGACCGAAAGCTCGCCGCGGCCGGCGTGCCGCACGCGCTGGTGTCGCTGCCGTGGGCCGGCCATGCATTTGACCTGGTCCACTTCGACACGCCCGTGGTGCAGATCGGAAGGTATGCCATCGCGCGATTCCTGGCGAGCGTCACACAATGATCGGACGCGATCGGCGATGAGCACAGCTCCGTATAACCCGCCGATGCAGTGGACCGAGCCGGCGGGTAGGCTTGTTGTGGTTCGGGCAGAAAAACGGGCAGAAAAACGCGGGCAGAACAAAAACGGGACCGGTCTAAAATCGGGGCTGAAACCATGGATCCGCATCACCGAACCGTGCCCAATGACGACGGGCCGTATGCATATCGTGGCCGCTTCGACGCCGAGTTGCAGTTCGAACAAACACGCTGGTACGATCCGTCACTCGGCGCGTGGATCAACAACGACCCATAGGATTTGCCGGAGAAGTCAGTCACAACCGCTACGTCGGCAACTCACCGCTGCTTGCCGCGTCAGACCCATCGCAAGTTTGAGTCATCGCTCGCCGCTCTAAGCGATTGCAATTACTGACGTGTCAATTGGACATTTTGAAGATTACGCAGCCAGGATTCTATTCTGGCAGCCTGTTGAGTCTGGCCGGTGGAGGTTGCCAGCGCAATGGCTGTTTCTGCCGCCCGGCTGGCCGCCAGGGGCTGTTGGCATTGGGCATAAGCCAGTGCAAGATTGGTTTGGGCCTCTAGATAATCTGGCTTAATTCGCAGTGCTTCGCAGTACAGTGCGATCGCGTCTGTCGCGCGGAGACTTTTCATCAGGGCATTGGCTAAATTGTTATAAGTCTCTGCATTGTCAGGCGCCAGTCGGATGGACCGCCGGTAATGCGCGATCGCTTCGTCCAAATTGCCGGCGCTGAAATAGCACAAACCCAAATTGGAGTGCGCTTCGGCATAATCGGGATTAAGTTCCAGCGCCTTTTGGCAATGGGTGATCGCTTCCTGAAAGTTGCCACGAGTCAGCAGTAGGCCGCCCAAATCGTTGTGGGCTTGGGCGTTCGACGGTTGCAGGTCGATGGCAATGCGGCATTCTCGGATCGCGCCGTCGAACCGGCCGCTTGCCGCGAACGCACTGCCTAGCCCGCAGTGGGCTTCGGCAAAGTTTGGATCGATCTCGATCGCGGCCTGGAAGTGATCGATTGCCTCATCGGTCTTGCCGCTTTTTTGCAGCTCGCGGCCGAAGTTCGTATGGGCCAACGGGCATGCCGGATTTCGATCGAGCGTTGCTTGCCACAGCGTCTCCGGATCGCGATATTGCCGGCATTGTTGCCATGAAAGTGCCGTCAACGCGAACATGAGAGCGGCAATGCCAGCCCGTAATCCAATAATCGGCAACGCGAATTTCGCCGCAGAACCACCCACCTTGGCAGCGATAGCCCCAACAATTGTCGCTACGGCGATCAGCGCAATGTACTGGTAATGATCCGCTACCAGCGAATAGCGCATGAAGTAAATGTCGGCGAAGCCCAGCACTGGCACTAGCGCGATGCAGAAGAAGGCCCAGGCAAAGAGCAGTTGCCGACCGATCGGCGTTCTGCGCTGACTCCAAAGCGCGGCGGTGACAGCGACGGCGAGCAGCAGCGGAAGCCACCAGGTCATTTTGCCCGCATCGATATGCCATTTTGGATAAACGAAATTCAGGCTGATCGGCGCGATTGCCTTTGATAAATAAAACCAGATCGCCGCGCCCGCGCCGGTCACTCGCTCAGCGAAACTCGCCTGCCGAATGACAACCTGTTGTCCGTTTGTCTGCAGCAAAATGTTGACGATTGTCAGGGCGATCGAAATTGCCCAATATGGAAGCCCGCGCACGACGTCTTGCCAAGCGACACGTCGATTGCGCCTCCAATCCAGTAACAACAGAACGGCAGGCAAAATTGCAACCGAACCTTTGCTGAGCATGGCGAGCGCGAACGCAATCAGACTGCACCAATACCACCGTCCGTAAATCCGCGATGGTTTGTCGCGCTCCAGCGCCAAATACGTCCAAACGGAAAGCAATCCGAAGAACATCGCCAGGAGATTCTTCAGCTGCGCGATCCAGGCCACGGACTCCACGTTGACCGGATGAACCGCAAACAGCAGTGCCGCGATAAATCCGCCCGGAATTGCCAGCCGCCGCAGAATCAGCCAAATCAAGAGCGAGTTCACCACGTGCAGAAGCAAATTGACAAGGTGATAGCCGACCGGATTTGCTCCCCACACTCGCCACTCGAGCCAGAAGGCGCTGTTCGTCACCGGCCAATAATCGATGGCGTCGCGCGTGAACCAGATCCGCATTAGCCCATGCGGATCGTGCACGAGTGGGCTCTTCGACACAAGCGCTTCGTCGTCCCACAGGAACTTGCCAATCAGCGCAGGCCAATAAGCAATGAGCGCCACGCTGGCGATTAAGAGGACGCCAAAAATTGGTTTGCGTGCGTTCAGCGGTAGCATGTCAGCAAGCCGATAACGAAATGCGACCTGAGCCAAATTGAGGGTCGGGAATTGTAGCGGCTACCGGAGGGCGCGTCAGCGGCGAATCAGGAGCTGGAATTTCCCGTCGACTGCGATGCTTGCTTGCTGGGCACAACAACTTATATTGGCGGAATCGGTTCCGTCGCGGCGTGCCAAACTTCGAAACCCAGGCGGCGCGCAGCTGGAATTTAATTTCCCACTCGCATCTCACCCGCAATTGCAAAGGACCCATCATGGCCAAAAAAAAGAAAGCGCACCGCACGACGATGTACAGCAGCAAAGGCAAAAAGCTTTACGCAGTGCGCGATAAGGAAGGCAAGTTCGAAGACATTCAAACCTACGAACGAGCCCATCGAGACGATATGGCGCACAAGAGCAAGGCAGAACTTGCCGCAGCGGCAAAAAAGAAGGCCAAGCCCGCTGGCAAGCCGACGGCGAAGGCCAAACCAAAGGCGAAGCCTGCCGCGAAAGGCAAAAAGTAACGAATGGAATTGTCGGCGCAGCAAATTATCGAATTGCTCGGCCTGAAACGACACTCCACATGCGGCTTTGCGAGCGAGTCGTTTCAAACGGTGCTCTCGATTCCTGCGTCAGCCTTGCCCGCGGAATATGGTGGGCCGCGAAGACTTGGCGGCACGCTGTATTTTTTGGTGACGCCCGATGCGCCCGTGCGGTTGCATCGCATTCGATCGGACCAAATGTATCACCATTATTTTGGCGATCCGCTGGAGGTCTTACTGCTACATCCGGACGGTCGCAGCGAAGTGCGGGTGGCAGGACCCGATCTTGCGGCTGGTCAACGGCCGCAGGTTTTAATTCCCGGCGGAGCGTTCCATGCAGGCCGGGTGTTAGGCAATCGCTATGCTGTGTTGGGCACATCGGTTTGGGGTCGCGCGGAGCCGCAGGATGTGGAACAGGGCGATGCAGCGAAGCTGATCGCGACGTATCCGCAGGCCCAGGAAAATATAAATCGATTTGCGACCTAGCTCGCGGGTTGATTGCCATGGTCCAGAGTAAAGCTCCAACCGTTGCGGCATACTTGAAAGAACTGCCGGCCGAGCGGCGCAAAATTGTCGCGGCCGTGCGGAAGGTCATTAAGAGTCGATTACCAAAGGGCTACGAAGAGTCGATGAATTGGGGGATGATCACGTACCAAGTCCCTTTAGCGCGATTCGCAAAGACTTACAATGGCCAACCGCTCATGTACGCGGCGCTTGCAGCACAGAGGAACAACTATTCGCTGCACTTGATGTGTGCGTATCAAAACACGCAACAACATGCCAAACTAAGGGCCGCGCAGACAAAGTCGGGCAGGAAACTCGATATGGGAAAAGCTTGCATCCGTTTTAAGCATTTGGACGATTTGCCGCTCGATGTCATTGGCGACATCGTAGCCAGCGTGCCGGTGGAAAAGTATTTGGCGATATATGAAAAATCCCACCCAGTGAAGTAATCGCGGGGCAAATCGGTTTACTTCGCGTGGATCAGCTAAGGAGTACGATCAATGACAACGATGACGAAATCGGGTCCGGTCAAAGACATCGCGTTTGGCGATCTGCAGCGCGAATTGGCGGTCATGCGCCGCGTGCTGGAACGGTTGCCTGAAGAACACTTTGCCTGGAAGCCGCACGAAAAATCGATGCACCTGGGCCGGCTGGCAATGCACGTGGCGACGCTGCCGCAGTGGATGCTGACCACGATTCAGCAGGACGCTCTCGATATGTCGTCGCCGCCGCAAATGCGCATGGAGCCCAACGACAAAGCCGATTTGCTACGGACGTTCGATCATCATGTGGAAGAACTAAATCGGGCGATGGCAGACCTCGACGATGCGACGCTCGCTAAAACCTGGTCGCTCAAACAGGGCGAGAAGACTTTACACAGCGATACGAAAGCGAAAATCTTGCGCGTGTGGTGCGTCAACCATATGGTCCACCACCGTGGGCAGTTGTGCCTTTATCTGCGCATGCTGAATGTGCCCGTTCCGGCGGTGTACTTTAACTCCACGGATGAGCCGGAGTGGAAGTTTGAGTGATGCCGTGCCTCAACCCAGTGGAGCAAACCGGGGTGGGACAATGCAGCGCACTTCGGATATGATTAGACCGTCGAAAGTTCACACCGGAGCGTGCGTCGGGCATTACACGATGAGGTTGGACTTATGAATTGGTGGGCCATTGGTGTTGGGGCAGCCTGGGCGATTGGAGGGTTTGTATTTGGCAGTTTCGTCGAATACTGGGGGCATCGGTTCATGCATGCAGTTCGCTGGGGGCCAGGGAAGACGCATCGGGAACATCATGCTCGCGGTACTGCTCAAGGCGTGCTGCTTGAGTTTTGGGATTATTTTAAGTTCACCGTGTTTCTGATGTGGCCGCCGTTTTTGATTTCGACACCCGCCGGCATCGGTTGGGTGATCGGCGCAAACGTCTTTATTTTGTTCTCCTCGTTCGGACATCAATTGCAGCACGAGAACCCCAAGCGTTGCTTCTGGATGCCGATGCCGGTGCATTATGTGCATCATGCGCACAATCAGTGGCACCATAACTTCGGGCTGTCGCTCGATATTTGGGATCGTGTGTTCGGAACCTATCAACCGCTTAATTGGGAAGACCGGTTGAAACCCGAACAGCGCGACGCCCATCGCCACTTCTGGCAAATCAATTGGCTCTGGGGCGGGAACAAGGTTGCGGAGGAACGAATGGCCGAGGAACGACGCAGAAAGGCGGACGCTGGCGGACAGACGCAAGAACAGCCCAAGTCGGCGGTTTAGATGAGGCCGCGCGGCATTACAGGAATGACGAATGTCGAGTTTGCGCCGCAATCCGCTCACCGGGCAGTGGGTGATTTTGGCGGAGAATCGCGGCGCACGACCGCAAGACGTTTTCCTGCAGCAAACGGTTCGCGATCCCGCGGAGTGTCCATTTTGCGAAGGACACGAATCCAAAACGCCAGATGAGACGTTGGCCGTGCGCAACGCCGGCGGACAAGCCAATGGGCCTGGCTGGCAAGTGCGCGTTGTGCCCAACAAGTATCCGGCGCTGCAAGGCGTGGACGGAACGCATGAAATCGTCATCGAATCGCCCCGGCATCTGACAAGCCTGACAGAACTTGACGATGCGCAATTCGGCAGTGTGCTAACTGTCTATACTCAGCGGCTGGCCGCCTTGCGCCAAACCGAGCGCTTTCAGGGAGCCATAATCTTCAAAAACGGCGGACCTGCCGCGGGCGCTACGCTTGCCCATGTACACAGCCAGCTGATGGCGATGACACGGCCGGCGCCCGTACTAATCGATCGTGCCGCCGCCTTTGATCGCCACGCACAGCAAAGCGGCACGTGCGTCCTCTGCGAAATGGTGGGCGAATCTTCCACGGACGGTCGGGTTGTCGCCACGTCAAACCATTTCGTGGCTTTTTGCCCGTTCGCGTCGCGGTTCGCCTTCGAAGTATGGATTGCCCCCCACCAGCATGCGTCACATTTTGCTGCGGCCGCGCCGAGCATGATGCCGGAACTCGCATCGCTCTTTCGTTCTGTGCTCGTAAAAGTTGAAGCGATCGTCAAACTCCCCGCTTACAATTACATCATTCACACCGCCCCCTTTGACACTGCCGCGCCGGACCACTATCACTGGCACATAGAGATTCTTCCGCGCATCGCGAACCTAGCGGGCTTCGAATTGGGCACCGGATCGTTTATTAACATCGTTTCGCCCGAGCGGGCGGCTGCAGACCTTCGAAAATCGTAATCGCCGCCCGAAAGAATTCGGTTGGGCGAAAAACCCTCCACGCGGTAAAATCATCAGTTCCAGCTTTGGACCTGCGTTCGTTTCAGCTAGCAAATATTCCCCGCATCCTGCATTCGCCATTCGCGTCAACTCTTTCCATCGATGCCGCATCCGATTCGATTCATCTTTGTCTTGCACGACCACCAGCCGATTGGCAACTTTGACGGCGTGTTCGAGCAGGCCTATCAAGACAGCTATCTTCCGTTCTTGGACTTGTTTGAAAGCTATCCGGAACTAAAGCTGGCTCTGCACACCAGCGGCTCATTGATTGAATGGCTCGACGCACACCATCCGGAGTATTTGGATCGTGTGGCAGCCATGGTCGCAGCCGGGCGGATTGAAATCGTCGGTGGCCCGTTCTATGAGCCGATTTTGGCGATGATTCCCTCGCACGATCGGATCGGACAGATTCGCAGCTATCGCGATTACCTTCGCCAACGACTTGGCGCGACGGTCCGCGGCGCATGGATTCCCGAACGAGTTTGGGAACAAAGCATGACCGCCGATTTGGCCGCGGCGGGAGTGGAATACATCATCCTCGACGATTCGCATTTCAAAGCAGCGGGCTTAGACGAGGACGAGCTGTTTGGCTATTACGTCACTGAGGACCGCGGCCATTTGCTGCGCGTCTTTCCAGGCAGCGAGCGGTTGAGGTATGTCATTCCATTTGCTGCTCCCTCGGAATCGATCGATTACATGCGCGGCATTGCAGAGCGCCAGGCGAATGCCATCGCGGTATTTGCAGACGACGGCGAGAAGTTTGGCTCCTGGCCCGAAACGAAAAAGCCGGTTTTTGAAGAGGGCTGGCTGCGGCAGCTGTTCGATTTATTGCGCGCCAACGCTGATTGGATTCACATCACGACGCCGTCGGAGACGATCGACAATCAACTCCCGCTGGGCAACATCTATATTCCCGAAGGCAGCTACCGCGAAATGACGGAATGGGTTTTGCCACCCACTCAATTGATGACGTATGAGGACGCGCGGCGGGAGTTGCAAAGCCATGCGCAGTGGAACACCATCGCGCGGTTTGTGCACGGCGGCGTTTGGCGCAACTTTCTAGTTCGCTATCCCGAAGCGAACGAAATGTACTCACGAATGATGATGGTGAGCCGCCGGCTTGCGCACTTCGAAATTCAACAGCGGCATCTTCAAGAGCATGCCACGAACGGGGCGCTTTCGAATGGCAACGGGTTACACGTCGATGAGCTTTTACGGCAAGCGCATGCCGAACTCTATCGTGGACAATGCAATTGCCCGTATTGGCATGGTGCGTTCGGTGGGATCTACCTGCCGCATTTGCGGAACGCGATTTACCAGCATCTGATCGCTGCAGATAACCTGATTGACCAGGCGGCGGGGCGACATGGTCCGTGGGTGCAAGCGATTTCCGAGGATTTCAATCTCGATGGCCGACCGGACATTGAACTTGCCAACGATCGACTGACGTCGCTGATAACCCCCAGCCGTGGCGGACAAATGTACGAGCTGGACATCCGCAGCATTTGCCATAACTTGCTGGCCACGCTCAGCCGCCGGCAAGAGGCGTATCATCGGCGCGTGCTGGCTGGGCCGGGCGGTGCAGGCGGCAGCGTGATCGACGCCAATACGCCGGTCAAATTCAAGCAGGAAGGGCTTGCTGAGCGGTTGCAATACGACAGCTATTCGCGGAAGAGTTTGCTCGACCATTTTTATGACGACGACATTTCGCATGAGGCTGTTTCGCACAATCAGGCCATGGAACGCGGCGATTTTCTAACCGGGCCCTACGAAGCTCGCATCCGCCGCAGCCCAGATCGTGTTCAAGTGCAGCTTTCGCGCAATGGTAACGCTTGGGGCATTCCGCTGCGGATCACTAAGGGCGTAACGCTGCAGGCCGGGTCTTCCATACTGGAAATTGCGTATTTGATTGAAGGACTGCCGCAAGATCGGTCGTTGCATTTCAGCGTCGAATTCAACTTTGCCGGATTGCCGGCTGGAGCAGATGATCGATATTTCTATCGCGGAGATCATCAACGCCTTGGCCAGCTCGGCACCCGTTTGAATTTGCTGGAAGCGAGCGAACTGAATCTCGTTGACGAGTGGCTTGGTATCGATGTCGGCCTGGCGTTCAATCGTCCGACACATTTATGGACCTATCCGATCGAAACGGTCAGCCAATCGGAAGGCGGGTTTGAGCTAGTGCATCAATCGGTTTGCGTTGAGCCGCATTGGCACATCACCGGCGATGCCGATGGCCGCTGGAGCGCGGTGATGCATCTGTCGCTGGATACTTCGCTCGCCGAGGCCCGCCAGCCAAAACCTGCCGAGCACGGCGTCGCCGTCCATTCATAAATTGTAATGCGCCGATTACGGCGTGGACGCCACAAGTGTCCAATCAATCGGCGGCGAAAATTGAGCGACGCCGAAAGGCACTTCCGCCAGGACCGGTGGCACCGAACGCATTTCCAATTGTCGCCGATTCTCCTCGATGCTGGGGTCGTCATCAGGCGGAGTTGGCCGATTCAGCACGATGCCCGCGATATCGAGTCCGTCGCGAAAGGTCATCGCCACGATCATCGTTTGCAGCGTTTGGTTGATTACGCCAATCTGATTTCGCGCGACCACCACAATCGGATAGCCAAAATCGTGCGCTAAATCGGCGACGTACTCTTCTTCTCCCATCGGGCTCATCAGCCCTCCAGCGCCCTCGATAATCAGGAAATCTGAGCGCTCGCGCCAATAATCGAGGCCTGCACGAAGCAATTCCGAATCTAGTTGCTTGCCTTCGGCCCGTGCCGCTTGATCCGGCGAAAGCGGCGCGAGAAACCGTTGCGGGCAAACTCTGTCCAATTCACCTGGCGAACCGGCGGCGTGCCACAGTTCAATTGCATCGTCGCAAACCAAATGACCGTTCTCGCGTCGGCAGCCGCTGGCGGCCGGCTTGTAGATTCCCACCTGCGCACCATCGGCGGTAGCCGCGCGAGCAATCATCGCCGCGACATGCGTCTTGCCGACGCCCGTATCATTGCCAGTGACAAACAGTCCAATGGGTGTACGCATCCTACGAACTACGCTACCATGATCGGTCCGAATTGTTAACGCCGTTTTTACTGGCGCTGCGAAAGATGTCAAATCAGACTGTCAACATCGCGCTCGTGCAAATGACGTGCGTCGACCACAAGCAGAAAAATGTCGACAAAGCGCTCGCGCGCATCGGCGAAGCAGCGTCCGCGGGCGCGAATATCGTTTGCTTGCAGGAGCTGTTCCACGGGCTGTATCCCTGCCAGTCGGAAGATCATGCGCGGTTTGACGAAGCGGAGTCGATTCCCGGCCCGGCGACCGAAGCTTTGCAAGCCGCCGCTGCCAAGCACGGCGTGGCAATCGTTGGCTCGGTATTCGAACGGCGGGCGGCGGGCGTATATCACAACACCGCCGTAGTAATCGATGCCGATGGCAGCACCGCGGGAATCTACCGCAAGATGCATATTCCCGATGACCCCAATTATTACGAGAAATTTTACTTCGCCCCGGGCGATCTGGGATTCGCCGCGTTCGACACTAGCTTTGGCCGAGTCGGGCCGCTGGTTTGTTGGGATCAGTGGTACCCTGAAGCTGCGCGATTGACCGCGCTACGAGGTGCTCAGATTCTGTTCTACCCCACCGCCATCGGCTGGCTGCATGCCGAGAAGGCCGAATACGGCGAAAGTCAGCACGCTGCTTGGGAAACCATGATGCGGAGCCACGCCATTGCCAACGGCGTGTTTGTGGTCGCGGTGAACCGAGTTGGAACCGAAGGCGGAATCGAGTTCTGGGGTCAATCGTTTGTTGCCGATCCCAACGGAAACGTTCTGGCCCGCGCGTCACACGATCGCGAAGAGACAATGGTCGTCGAATGCCAGCTCGATCGAATCGATGTCGTTCGCACTCACTGGCCATTCCTGCGCGATCGCCGAATTGATGCCTACGGCGATTTGACGCGTCGGTATATCGATTGATCGTGCCCCCGATATCGTGGCTTTTTCCTCGCCCCAAACGTCGCCGCTTGGTATATTAGCGCCGGGCTCATCCGAGGGGATTATCCCAATCTTTTCCGGGGAACAGAGGTTGTGATGCGGGGATTCTGGGGGATGGTAATGTTTGCGCGCGGCCACACTGCGCGAGGCTACGGCGCGATCGGCATCGCGCTCGCGATTTTGCCGTTTACTGCGGTCTACGTTCAGGCCGCCAATAGCATCTGGGTGAAAGCCGGCGCGTCGTCCCGGCTGATCTACACGCTGGACGATACCGGCGATCGGATCGAAGATTTTTCGACCGTCGGTTACAAGGGGGGCCTTGTACCGCTGCCGACGTATTCGTCCGTCGTCACGCCTGAACGTATCGTTACGGTGACGCCAACCGCCGGCGATAATTTGTCGAATTTGCAGGCGGCCATTAATAAAGTGGCTGCCATGTCGGTGAACACCAACGGCTTCCGCGGCGTCGTGCAGCTCGCACCGGGCAACTACAACATTAGCGCCGGGCTGTCGATCAATACCGATGGCGTCATCTTTCGCGGCTCCGGCCAAGGCGGCAACACGGCGGTCGATTCCATTTTGTCGTACACCGGCACTTCGCAAATCGACATGATACACGTCGACAGTTCCGCCTCGCGCTCCAACAGCAACACGCACAACATTGCCGATAAAGTCGTGCCGGTCGGCGCATCCAGCTTCACGGTCGATTCGACGGCCGGCTTTGCGGTGGGCGACAACATTCAAATCAATCGACCGAGTCCAGCGAATTGGATTCACGACATCGAGATGGACACGCTCGACATGCCGTGGACGGCCGGCAGTAAGAATGAAAGTTACGATCGCAAGATTGTGTATATCGATCAAACTCGCAAGCGGATTTTCTTCGATGCGCCGCTGCCCAACAGTTTCGACCAACAATACGGCGGCGGCACGCTGTCGAAGACCACATTTAACCGCACGACGAACGTGGGCATCGAAAACTTGCGCGGCAACGGACAGGCGGTGTTGACTACGCCTACTGACGAGGCCCATGCGAACTCATTTGTCGTGATGCAAGACACCGCCGACGGTTGGGCGCGGAACATTACCGGCCAGCATTTGGTGTACGCGACTATGGAAGCCGGCACCGGTTCGCGGAACATCACGCTAGATGGCGGCAATAGCATCGAGCCGATATCGCAAATCACCGGCGGGCGCCGGTACCCATTCAACATCGAAGGTCAGTTCGTCCTGATGAAGAACATGACCAGCGATGAAGGACGGCACGAGTTTGTGAACAATTCGCCGAGCCGCGGGCCCAACGTGTTTCTCGACGGCGTGGCGACGCACGGCCATGCCGACAGCGGAACGCATCAGCGGTGGAGCACCGGCACGTTGTGGGACAACATCACGACGAACACCGACATCAATGTGCAGAACCGCGGCAATTGGGGCACGGGTCATGGCTGGTCCGGCGCGAACATGGTCATTTGGAATTCCAAGGCCAGCGATTTTTACGTGCAGAACCCGGAGACCGCGCAGAACTGGCTTATCGGTTCAACCGGCACGGTCCACAGCACTTCGCAAAATTGGCCGGGCTCGTATCCGGCGTATTACGACGCCAATAACGTGGGCAGCAAGGTGACGCTGAACGGCGAGACCAGTTTGTACCGTGCCCAGCTCAATCAGCGCGTTGCAAATCCGGAAGTCACGCGCGAATACTGGGTTGGCGATTTTGACGGTTACGTGAACGATGGCGCGAGTGAATCGACGCCGGTCGATGCCACGTGGCTTTCCACGGTGCAGAGCTTCAAGCCGACAAATACCGTCGTGGGATTCGACGGCTCGCTCAGTCAAACGAATATCAGCGTGCCATTTACGCTCGATTACGACGCGCCGGGCAGCCGCATTAAATCGGCGATATTGACCCTGGCGGTGCACGCCACCGGCGGCACTTCGGCCAACGACCGGATTTACTTGAATAGCACGAGCAATTCAGTCACGTTCAGTTCGCTGGGCACACTTCCGCACTTCGGCAATAGCGATATCGTGATGCTGGAATTCACTTCGGCCGATGCCGTGAAGAATCTTACGGCTCTGCAAAACGGCAAACTCAACCTGCTGGTGAGCGATAATCACGCGGTCGATTGGGCCGATTTGCAATTTACCGTGGCTTCGAAAAATCTGAGCTGGACCGCCGCATCTAGCGGCAATTGGGATATCAATACCACACAGAACTGGAACGACGGAGTGGCGGGCGATAAGTATTTCGATGGCGATACGGTGACGTTCGGCAATGCAACGAATCGCACCGTGACAATTGCCAGCGCCGTGGCGCCAGCGGCCGTCATTGTTAACAATGCGGCTGGAAACGATTACACGATCGGCGGCGCGAGCATCAATGGACCGGCGACGCTTTCCAAAACCGGCGCCGGCGCCGCGACGCTCACAGGCGCGAATGCTTTCACTGGCGCAACATTCGTGACTGGCGGCACGCTCAAAGTCGGCAATCAAGCGGCGCTGGGATCTGCCACTGACGAATTGGATGGCACGTTCGTCACCGGCGGCGGGACGCTCGACATCAATGGCTTTGCCCTGGGCACCCAGCAGGAACGAATTGCCATCGCCGGCGCAGGTGTCGGTGGACTCGGGGCGCTCGTGAACAACGGCGCCGATCAAACCAACGGCACGCGGTTCGTTTCCCTGATTGCTGATGCCACGATCGGCGGCACCGGTCGGCTCGATGTCCGAGGCAGCAGTTCAACTTCGAACCCACCGACGGGAATCTTGAATTTGTCGGGCTACACGCTGACGAAAGTCGGTGCGAACAAGCTCGCGATTGTTGCGACGAGGGTGACGGATGGCAATATCATCGTCAATCAAGGCACGCTGTCGATTGAAACCACGTCAATCGTGCAGGGCAATGGCACCATTACGATGAATGCCGGCACGACGCTGCAATTTTACGACAACACGACGACCGGTAACATCACACGCGACATGGTCTTCAGCGGCATTACGGTGGACAACCAGAATCGGGCTGCCGAGATCGTTGACAGCGACATCACCTTCGGTGGCAACAACACGTTTAGCATCGGCACGTCTTCCACCAACATGCTGACGCTTAACGGAGTACTCTCCGAAACCGGCGGGCCGCGAACGCTGACAAAAACTGGGGCCGGCATTTTGGCGCTGGCCGGAGCAAACACCTTCAGCGGCGATGCCAAAGTTAGCGGCGGCACGTTGCGGCTCGATCAGCCGCTTGCCCTGCAAAACAGCACGCTCGACTATGGTAACTATGGCGGTGTAATCAGCTTCGGTTCCCAAACCAGCGCCACACTTGGTGGGCTGAAGGGCGCCCAGTCGCTCGCGCTGACCAATGCAGCATCTGGAGCGGTGGCCCTCAGCGTTGGCAAAAACGGAGCGAGCACCGCATATTCCGGTGTTCTTAGCGGCGGCGGATCGCTCACGAAAATCGGCACTGGCACATTAACTCTTGCCGGCGCTAGCAGCTACACCGGCGATACGACTATCAGCGGCGGCACACTTCTGCTGGGCGCAGCGAATCGCATCGCCGATACATCGCGGCTTGTTCTCAGCGGCGGCGTACTCGCGACGGGCGGATTTAGCGAGATGCTCGGCGCTTTCAAACTGTCGGCAAACTCCAGCCTCGACTTCGGCAGCGGTTCCAGCGTGCTGCACTTTGCCAACAGCAGCGCGCAAACGTGGTCGAATTTGCTTTCGGTGTTGAATTGGGACGGTCGCTGGGGAGCAACCGGCGGCGGGATGGCTGACAAACTTTTTGTCGGCTCAAGTGCCAGCGGTTTGACGGCCACACAATTGAGCGAGATTAATTTCGCCGGTTTTGCGCCGGCGCGATGATGTTAGCAACCGGCGAAGTGGTCCCGGTTGCGCCGGCCCGTGGCGATTTCAATTTGGATCACATCGTCGATGGGCTCGACATTGCGGCCATGCTTTCGGTGCTCACCGATTTGGACGCGTACGCGGCGGCCAAAAATCTTTCGCCAACCGATCTGCTCTCGATCGGCGATTTGAATCACGACAATCGAGTGAGCAACGCCGATATTCAGCCACTCTTGGATGCGCTAATTGGCGGCATTCAACCGGTGCCGGAGCCTGCGTCGCTAATGCTGATTTCCATCGGCGGAATTATCAGTTGTATAACATTGCGCTTTCGCCGCTCGTCGAGTAATGCCTTTTGTCGGCAATAGAATTTACTGCCAGCGAAAAAACCTGAGCCCTAGCAAGAATGTGACAATGCCCCAGGCAGCCATGATGGCCATGCGCGGCAATTGAGACGTAAACGTCGCACCTTCCAGCATCACGCTGCGCAATGAATCGATAAGCGGAGTGAGCGGCAATGCTTTAATCAACGGCTGAATTGCTTCCGGAAAGCGATCGGATGAAAAGAAAATGCCTGAAAGAATCCACATCGGCAGTTGCACGAGATTCATCAGGCCGAAAATTGCATCTTGCGTTTTGGCGCGGCAGGCGATCAGCAGGCCAAGGCCGAAAAACATCATCGTTCCCAGCACGATCAGCACAATGACCGTCATCAAGCTGCCGCGAATCACGACGCCGAACGCGAAGTAGGCAAAGCCCAGGAAAATAGCCGCTTGCAGCATCGTAAAGAACATGCGGCTGCACATAATGGCCACGAGGAACTGCCATTTTTTCATTGGCGTGGCCAAGAATCGCTTAAGCAGTTTGCGAATTCGCATGTCGACTGTCACGAACCCCACGCCCCATAAGCCGGCGCCGAGCAGATTGGTGCCCAGCAGGCCGGGAACGAGAAAATCGATGTAGCGTCCACCCGGCTCATCGACCGCGATCGATTCGACCTGTGCCACATCGCGCCGGCCGGCCGCACGCTGTAAGGCATCGTCCACTGCATTTCGCGCGAGCACACTTTGTGGCCGCGTGCCATCGAACCGGTATTCATAGTGCGGCGGCGAGTCGCCGGTTCTTGTCGCCGTCACCACAACGTCCGCCTTCCCCGTCGACAGCCGCAGTTGGGCTTCTGCTTCGGAATAGATTTTGGCTCGGAACTTTTGCGCACCTGAATTGGCGGAAAGCGCCTCGGCGGTGGCAGCGGCCTGCGGATTCTCGACCACCGCCACGGCAATTTCCGGCACCCCCTGATTGCGAAAGGCGATGCCCAGCGCCACGGTCATCAGGATCGGAAAGCCGTAAGTCCAGAGCCACGCTTCCGGCTCGCGCGAAAACTCGCGCATTCGGCAGATAATCATCTGCTTCAGCGGCGAATAATGCTTTTCGGAATTGGATTCGAGAGCTGCCATCGAAGTGTGCTGTTTCGATATCGAAATTGCTGAATCTTCTATTACTTTGTGACTTCGTCTGCTTCGGAAAGATGCCGTCCCGCGAGTTTGACAAACACATCTTCTAAGCTCGCGTGTCGCGTCGTTAAGCCAGTCAGCTCGCACTGCAATTCGTCAATGCGCGATAAAAGTGCCGGCAGCACGACGTGCGGCTCTGCGACCGATAGGTTGATGCGTCCCGCTTCCGCGCGGGCAGCCGTCACTGCGGGAAGATCCGCAAATCGTTCGGGGCTGGCCGCCAGCGGATCGCCATTATTATTCAGCGTGAATTCCACTACATGCTCACCGCCGAGGCTGGCAATCAATTCCCGTGGCGTGCCGAGTGCAATGACTTTGCCCAGATCGACAATCGCCACTCGATCGCACAGCCGTTCTGCTTCGTCCATGTAATGCGTTGTAAGTAGAACGGTGCGACCGGCTTCGCGAAAACCACGGATAATTTCCCAGAGTTCGCGTCGCGACTGCGGATCGAGCCCCGTCGTTGGCTCATCGAGAAACAGCAGCTCCGGATCGCCGACGAGTGCGCATGCCACAGCCAGTCGTTGCTTTTGCCCGCCGGAAAGGTTTCGCACCCAGGCCGTGGCCTTGTCTTGCAGCGAAACACGCGCCATGGCGGCTTCCGGCTCGATGCCATGCCGATAGAAGCTGCGAAACAGTGTTAGCGTTTCTCGGACCGAAAGCTTTTCAGAAAGACGCGTTTCTTGGAGCGAGATGCCGATGCGTTGACGGATCTCTTCGCCAGCGTCCTGCCAACGATAGCCAAGCACTTCGACTTCGCCTGATGTAGCGTCGAGCAGGCCTTCGAGGATTTCAATGGTCGTTGTTTTTCCAGCGCCGTTTGGTCCCAGCAGCCCGAAACATTCGCCCGCGTTCACGGCCAGATCGAGGCCACGCACCGCATCAACGGGCGGCTTGCCGTCATATCGCTTCATCAGGTTGGAGCAGCGGATTGCAAGCATGGACAAATCGAAAAATCAAAGCCTTACCAAGCAACCGAGATTACGCAGATGGCCAAATTTGAAGAAATGGCGAGTCTACAGCAATTCGACCCCGAGTGCGACCCAACGGCGTCGACGCTGGCGTAAATGCCTGAGCGACCCGACTTGCCGCGCCCGCGCGACCGGCAGAGTTTTCTCAAGCGGAGGTATCGATCGGTCGAATGGAATAACGGCATTTGGTGCGCGCGACACCTCGGATGCTGATAGCACGCTTGCCACGTAGCGGAACTCGAAAAACATGTCCACTGGCGCATCTCAGTCCTTGCCGCGGCCTCAACCACGCCATAACGGACTTGCCCGCGGCGCCACCGAGTGGGTCACCGATCTCGGTGCGGTGGTCATCGGTTGGATTGCGGCGCTGGGCGATGTGGCAATGTTCGCCGGCCAGACATTCCGTTGGATGTTCACTCGGCTGCCGCGGAAAGACACGCTGATGCCAAACTTTTATCAGATTGGCGTGCTTAGTTTGCCGGTTGTCGCGCTCACGGGCACCTTTATCGGCATGGTGCTGGCCGTGCAAAGTTACGATCAGTTCAAGCAGATGCATTTGGAGACGCGGCTGGGAGCGGTGATCAACATGTCGCTGGTGCGCGAGCTGGGGCCTGTTTTGGCCGCGACGATGCTCGCCGGCCGTGTCGGCAGTGCAATGGCCGCAGAACTTGGCACGATGCGCGTGACGGAACAAATCGATGCGCTGGCTTCGATGGGCGCAAACCCAATTTACTACCTGGCCGTGCCGCGGTTCCTCGGTTGCCTATTTTTGATTCCTACATTAACAGTCATGGCCGACTTCATGGGTGTCGTCGGCGGCGCGTTTTATAGCATCGCAATTCTGCAAATCGATTCGCATCATTATTGGGAAAACTCGCAGCGATACGTGGCCAATTGGGACCTGTTCGCCGGCATTTTCAAAAGTCTGTTCTTCGGCGCGGCGATTGCAATCATCAGTTGTCACCGCGGCTTCCATTGCGATCCCGGCGCGGAGGGAGTGGGCCGCGCCGCAACGAGCGCGTTCGTATACTCATTTGTGCTCATCTTGATTCTCGATCTGTTCCTCAATATCGGGCTCGATGCCTTGTACCAAGCGCTCTGGCCCGAGGCGGTAAGATTGTTGTAAATGGTTGAAACTGTGGCCAATGTGACGCCGTCATTGCTCGAAGTGGATGGCCTGTGCGTGCGCTTCGGGAAGCAAGATGTGCTGCGCAACCTGACATTGAAGGTGTCGCGTGGGCAGACGCTCGTCGTCATCGGCGAAAGCGGTTGCGGCAAGACGGTGCTGTTGAAATCGCTCGTGGGGCTTATCAGGCCGTGCAAAGGAAACGTGCTGTTCGATACGAAAGACTTGGCGCTGTTGAACGATCGCGATTTGACGCATCAGCGAATGCGATTCGGATTTCTGTTTCAAGGCGCCGCGCTGTTCGACAGTCTCACCGTTGCGCAAAACGTGGCCTTCCCGCTCAAAGAACACACCAGTAAACCGCCGGAAGAAATTCGCAAGATCGTGGAGGAAAAGATCGCCGAAGTCGGTCTCGGCCCAGAAGTGCTCAACAAACGCCCCGCGGAGCTTTCGGGCGGCATGCGCAAGCGAGTTGGCTTGGCGCGTGCGTTGGCGCTCAACCCGGAAATCATGCTCTACGACGAACCAACGACGGGACTGGATCCGATCATGAGCGATGTCATTAACCAGTTGATCGTCAACACGCGAAAATTGCACGACGTGACCAGCATTGTTGTGACGCACGACATGAATACGGTCCGCAAAGTAGCCGATCGTGTCATCATGCTGATGCCCTTGGGGAAGTGCGCCGATGGACCTCAAGCCATCTTCGATGGGCCGCCCGATGCGCTTGAGCGCAGCGCCGACAAACGTGTGGTGCAATTTGTACGTGGTGAATCGGGCGAACGTTTGCGGGAAATGCAAAAGAAACGAGTGGCTGCCAGCAGTTAATTGCACGAATGATTCATGGATGAACGTGTTGTACAATTCCGCGTCGGCGTTACAGTGCTGGCCGCACTGATTATCACCGGCATTCTTTCGCTGCTCTTCGGCGAGCTGCCCGGAGTGCTGCGCGGCAACTACACCATCTTCATCAAATTCCCGGCCGCGCCCGGCGTTTCACAGGATACGCCAATTCGCAAAAGCGGCATTCGGATCGGCAAAGTAACAAAAGTCCAGTTCGCTCCCGACAACGCAGTGCTGATTACCGCCAGCATTGACCACGGCATTGAATTGTTTCGCGACGAAGCGGTGCGAATTCGGTCCGGTTTGCTGGGCGATTCGGAACTCGAGGTGGTTCCCGGAATGAGAAATGTGGTCCAGCGCGTGCCCGTCGCACCTGGCGATTTGATGGTCGGCAGCGTCTCGTCCGATCCGCTGCAGGCATTTGCCAACATCGAAGGCAGTTTGAATCGGGCCGCGATTTCGCTGGCCGATGCCGGCAACGAAGTCGGCAAGCTGGCCAAAAACGTGAACGATGTGCTCGGCAATAACCAGGATCAAATTGCCAAGATCATCCGCGAAACCGACGAAACCATGCAGCTTTTCAAGACCTCGCTCACGAATGTCAACGACATCGTCGGAGACACGAAAACGAAGAATGATTTGAAGCAAATGCTCAGCGAAATGCCGCAACTGATGCGCGAAACTCGCGAAGCCATTACCGGCATGCAAAAAACCGTCGCGCTCGCGGACGACAACTTGCGAAATATCCAAACCGTCACCAAAGCGCTCGACGAAAAAGGGGACGGCATGATCAACAATGCGGCCCAAGGCGTCGAGCGGCTCGATGAACTGCTCGGTCAGCTGAATCGTTTCACCCGTTCGCTGAATAGCCGCGAAGGCTCGCTCGGCCAGCTCGTCAACAATCCCGACTTGTACAACAATCTGAGTCAGGCGGCTCTCAATATCAATCGGCTTACCCAGCAACTGCAGCCGATCCTGTGCGATGCGCGCGTCATCACCGACAAAGTGGCGCGACATCCCGGCGAAATTCTTCGCGATGCCGTGGCGCCGGGGCCGGGACTGAAGTAGGAGCCAGCTATTCGAGATGCCAACGTCTAGCGCCGCACCGGCTGTTCTGGGCCAGGCGGCGTTTCGCTGATCGGTCGCCAACCTGGCGGCAAAGCTGGTTGGCTGGGCATGATTGGTCCGGTTGGGTTTGCACCCGGCACACCATAACTCGGCACTGGTCCGCTGGGAGTCGTCGTCGCTGGCGGCAGCACAATGCTTGGCGGAGCATTTTGCAGCGGCGCCGCGCTCCCCGGTAGATATCCGCCAGGCACTCCGTAATTCGGCGCTGCGCCAGTTGGTGGCGGCAAATAGCTCGATGGCGGTGCGCCGACGGGCGGCGGTGCAATTAAGTTCGGCGCGGGCGCCGGCAAAGTGTCCGTGGGCTGCGTGACGATCGGCGGCCCTGTCACCACAGGTGGCGTCGCTACCGGCGCAACGGCTGCAGCCGGAATCGCACGGCCGGCCGCGCGCAGCTGTTCGGCACGCCCCACGAGTTGATCGGTCGGCACATCGATCATCGGCTGCATCTGATAGTTGAAACTGCGCTCGTCGCGAATTTCGTGCGGCCAGAGGTTGTCGCTGAAAAAATCGAGGCCGGGAAATTGATACCACGGCGTCGGCATCGGCTGGTAAACGGTTAGCGTTTCGTACCCGTCCTTGACCAACCGAACCTTGCGCGTGCCGTAATACGTGAAGTCGTGCGAGCACGGAGTTGTGCCGATCTCGTAATCGTCCACATAAACTTGCGCGCCGGGCGGATTGCTGCGAATCGTGAATCTCCGCTGCACGCATCCCATCGCATTGGCCAAGAGCGCCGCAAGCGCAAGCGCGAACCCACAGCGATGAAATACAGATTGTCGAACCAAATTCGACATGCCAGCGAATGCTCGGGTGGCGCGAACGGCCGAAAAAGAGGGGCGAAGTATAGTGTCCGCTGCACTGCCGCTCCAGACCTGTTCGCCGCACTACACCCACGCGGAAAATCGAGTTAGAATAGGTGAGATAAGCGGCCCACTCGACGCCGCTAGCGTCAACAGCCCGTAATTCCGGACATTCCGGGCAATTTCGCAAAGGCACAGCATGCAAGCGGCGGCGAATTGGAGCGACTGCCTTGAATACGTTGCTCTGACCGATGTCGGCATGCGCCGCGCCAATAATCAAGACGCCCACGCCGAAGTGCTCGCGCCCGATGCCGAAGGTTGGCTGAACCGCGGGCATTTGTTTATCGTTTGCGATGGTATGGGCGCGCACGCCGCTGGCGAACTTGCGAGCAAAATGGCGGCCGATGGCATCCCGCATACGTACCTGAAGATGCGCGATCAGCCGGCTGCCGATGCGATTCGCAAAAGCATTGAAGAGGCAAACGATCAGATTTTTTCGCGTGGCCAGGCAAACCCAGATTTTCAAGGTATGGGCACCACTGCCAGCGCGCTGGTGCTGTTGCCACAGGGCGCCGTGGCTGCGCACGTTGGCGATAGTCGCGTGTATCGACTGCGCGGCAAACGGCTGGAGCAACTGACGTTCGATCACAGCCTCGTGTGGGAAATGTCGGCCGCTGGCCAAGTGCCGAAAGACGCACTGCCAGGCTTCGTGCCGAAAAATATCATCACGCGTTCGCTTGGTCCGCATCCGGATGTGAAGGTCGACCTTGAAGGTCCGTTCCCGCTAGAGCCCGGCGATACGTTCTTGCTGTGCAGCGACGGACTGAGCGGCCAGGTGCCAGATGAAGAGATGGGCGCCATTCTGCAATGTTTGCCGCCAGCGGAAGCGGCGCAAGTATTGATCGATTTGGCGAACCTTCGCGGCGGCCCCGACAATAGCACAGTGATCATTGTGCGGGTGAAAGGCCCGACGCTCACGCCGGCTGGTGGATGCCACAGCGATCCGTTGAGTGTGTGCGCCGAAGCGGATACCCCCGAACCGCCCAAACGGCCGAACAGGCCGCTGTGGATTGCCACGACCATCGCGGTGGGCGCAGCGATTGGCTTGGGCGCCGCGCAACTGGCAATTCCCGCAGCCGCCGCATTGGGCGTGGGCATAGTGCTGGGTCTCATCGCCATTTTTCAGCAAATGCCAGCGGGCCAGCGCGAGGTGCAATATTTGGCGCCCGGCGCGCCTGGGCCGTGGTCCGCATGCGGCAGTCGATTGCGAACCCAGCGGCCAACTGGTCTCGCAACTGGTCGCCATGATCGCGCAACTTCGTGAGGCTGCTACCGAGGAACGCTGGTCGGTCGATTGGAACGAGTTCAACCGCCACGACCAACAAGGCAAACAAGCGGTCGACCGCCGCGATTTCGCCGCCGCCGTGCACGAATACGCCACGGCACTGCGATTCATGATGAACGAATTGCGGAACCAACGCGCGCGCAATAACGGCAAACCGTAATCGCGATTGTCGTTGCCTGAGTGGCAAACATAATCATCCGACTTCGCGAATTCGCATTGCATGATCTGTCTGCCCCTCGTCGCAATCTCATTTGGTCGTAATCTTGTCGAAGATCTTCGCAAACGCCCAAGGCTCTTGTTCGATCCCGCTGCGCGTGTTGCCGTTTTTGCCGGGCTTGCCGCTGTCGCGATTAATTGCCCAGTAGGAAAGGCTGCACACCCAAGGTTGCTTGTCGGCCCATTCTTCGACGGCAGCGGCATCGTCGAGGCCGAATAGTTCCGCACCTTTGTCGCCCCCTTTGCCGATCATCGGGCAGAGGCCGATTTGGATTGCTGGATCAATCGCTTGCGAGTGCTCATACGCTTTCTTTGCGCTGGCGATGCACACCTCGGCGAGTTTCTTGTCCTTCACCTGTTGCGGTCCGAAGTACATCGTCATTACGTTGGCCGAATGAGTCTTCACACCCTTGGCTTTCGCATCGCTCAGCATGTTCCGAGTTTCGCGCGAAAGACCGTTGGGATCGACGGGCACAGTGAATGAAATCACGAGGCCAGGATTCTTTGCCTGTAACCTGGCGATCACTTCATTACGTCGCGCATTGGCTTTCGTATCGCCCAGCGCTTTGCCTTCGATATCGAAATCGAGCCAGGTGAATTTGTAGCGATCGATGACCGATTGATATTTCTTTTCCAGCGTCGCCACATCTTCTTCCACCTGCGCCAAATCTTTGCCGGCCTCGCCGCCGAAGCTCACAATGAGATCGCCGCCGCGCTTGCGGATGGCGTCGATCTGGTCGTGATACAAATCTTTCTCCATCGGCGTGCGTCCATCCCAGGCCGGATTGTTTTCCTTGTCGGCAATGATGAAGGCCAGCGTGTAGTGCTTCAGTCCGCACGCATCGTCGCAGTCGGTCAGTTTGAAATTGTCCCCCGACCCCAGGTACATGTACGGCGCAAAAACTTTGGCGGGCCAATCGGCCTTGGCAGGTGCTGGATTGAAGGCGGACCACGACGACACGACGAGCACGATGACAGCAATCAGAAACTTGCGCATGATTAAAATCCCCCAAATTCAAAGTGTGGAAAGAGCCACAACACGTTCGGCGAGAGTATAGCGTTCGGGATCGCCGTTTTCACCAATTTTCGCGTTTGCTTCGTGTGCGTCGCGGGCAGATCTTTCGCGATGCTGATCGAGAGATTTTGATACTGCGCGCCACTAAATTGGCGGAGTAATTTGGCTTGGCGCCTCGCCATTTCCGCGGGGAGAATGGTCAAATGTTCGCCGCGGCTGCGTTGACGCTGCCTGCGGCGAGTGTTACAAACAAGGGTTTCCCATGTGCCGCGGTAAACGGTCCGGCAACTTTCGGCGTTCACAGGAGTTTTTAGCGTGGGCGGAATTAGCGATCGCAAACAGGAAATTAAACGTCGTCGGCATCGACGCAAGAAGCTGGCGATTTTCAAACGGCGGCTCAAGAAGGCCACCGTATCGGAACGCGGTGTCATTGCCGATAAAATCCGCAGGCTAACACCCGGCTGCGAGGTGATCATCGAAGCCTGGGGCCTGGAAGAACGCAAGTAACAGCGGGCCGTGTCCATTAAGGTAGTGACGATCCGGGCAGTGGCTGTGACAGAAGCTTGCAGTTCACTTGCCACTGGATGGCAACAGCGGCGTGCAACTGCGTTTGGGTAGTGCTGCTGATTGGCCAATAACAGCGACGAAACATGCGAGCGGCTTCTCGTCCATCGGCTTCGCCCTCTCGCTGGCCGCTGCGATATCAGATTCTTTTGCCGTTCACGCTGGTGTTGCTCGTGGCCATCGTTACGGTCAGCGCGCTGAACGCCGTCGTCGCCACGCAACGTTCGCGGCAGCAGATTGAGGAACAGCTGAAGGGCATTGTCTCGACTTTGGCAGAATCTTCGTTCCCGCTCACCGACGTCGTGCTGCGGCAGATGCACGGACTCTCCGGCGCGGATTTTGTTTTCACCGACGACGAAGGGCACGCGGTGTCCTCGACAGATGGCATCAAAATTCGTCCGCCGGAGCGCGACGATGTCATTCACCAGTGGCAGCAACTCCGCCTTGAATCGCCAGTGACGGTTGGCTCGGAACGCTTTTTCTCGATGGTTTTGGCGATGCCGCGCCGCGGCAGCAAACCACCAGGCACGCTGCAAATTCTGTATCCCGAGCGATCTTGGCAGGCAGCGCGCCGTGAAGCGATTGTGCCGCCGCTGGTGGTGGGTGGAATTTCTTTGGCAGCCACAGCGCTCTTGGCAGTGTGGTTGGCGAGTCGTCTGACTCGCCCGATTGTGGAATTGCGCTCGCAAGTGAATCGCATCGCACTGGCCGATTACACGCCAATGCCACTGCCACCGCGAAACGACGAACTCCGCGACCTGGCGATCTCGGTGAATCGACTGGCGGAGCAGCTCACTGAAATGGATCGCGCCATTCGCCGCAGTGAAAGGCTCACGCTCGTCGGCCAATTGGCCGGTGGCCTCGCCCATCATTTGCGAAACAACGTCACCGGCGCACTCATGGCGGTTCAATTGCACGCACGGGAATGTGATGCCGATCCGGAAAGTCTGACGGTCGCGCTGCGGCAACTTGGTTTGCTCGAAGAAAACTTGAAACAGTTTCTGGCAGCGCCGCAGTCGCAATCAGACACGGGGCTGAAGTGCGAGGTGCAACTGCCAGATGTCCTCGATGAAGTCGTCGAACTGGTCAGCCCCTCGCTGAGGCATCGGCGCATCGCACTTTCGATGATCGATCATTCGAATGGCCACGCGATCCTCCAGGCTGATGCAGGGCAACTACGCCAGTTGTTGGTGAATTTGGTGCTGAATGGCGCCGATGCCGCCGGCCCCAGTGGCAGGGTGAAAATCGCCATTGAATTGCAAAATGGCGAGGCGCTCACAAACGCGGCAGATGCCCCGCAAACGACACAATCGCACGTGGTGCTGCGAGTTTCCGATAGTGGTCCAGGCCCCGCACCAGATATTGCGGGCCGGCTGTTTGAACCGTTCTTCACGAACAAACCGGAAGGCATCGGACTGGGTCTGGCCGTTTCGCAACAAATTGCCCACTCGCACGGCGGAAGTATTTTCTTTAGCCGCGCCGGCGGCGAAACTAATGTGGAAGTGCATTTACCGCTGGCGGCCAAAGCGTCGAAGAAACTATGTCCAACATCTTGATTGTTGACGACGAAGAAAGCATTTGCTGGGGACTCAGCCGGCTGTTGACCGGCGAAGGTCACGCAGTGAGTGTCGCTTCGTCGGCGGAAGAAGCGATCGATAAGGCTCCGCGCGCTCAGCCCGACTTGATCGTGCTGGACGTGCGCCTGCCTGGCATGGACGGGCTCGCGGCGATGGATCGCTTTCGCGAGCTCGTGGGACCTGTGCCGATTGTGGTCATCACTGCATTTGGAAGTTTGAACACCGCGGTTGCTGCGCTCGGGCAAGGTGCTTTCGACTATCTGCCTAAGCCATTCGATCTGGATCAAGCGGCCGCGGTAATTCATCGCGCGTTGGCCGCACCACAAATTGTCGACGGGCAACAATCTGCGGATGAACCGACGGCCGACGCCCAGCTCTACGGCACGAGTCCCGCGATGCAGGAAGTTTTCAAACGCATCGCATTGGTTGCGCCGACCGATTCCGCCGTGCTCATCAGCGGGGAAACCGGCACCGGCAAGGAACTGGTCGCGCGGGCGATCCATCGACATTCCGCACGGGCTACCGCGCCGTTGGTGCCTGTGAATTTGGCCTCGCTGAGTCCGACACTGGTGGAAAGTGAACTCTTCGGTCATGTGCGCGGTGCATTTACAGGCGCGGCGACTGCGCGGCAAGGTTTGCTGGAGCTTGCCAACGGCGCGACCGTGTTTTTCGACGAAGCCGGCGATATTCCCGCGAGCGTGCAAGTCAAATTGCTCCGCGTGCTGGAGCAGCAAGAAGTGACGCCGGTCGGCGATACGCAGCCGCGCCGTACGAGCTTCCGCGTAATTGCGGCGACAAACCGCGATCTGCGGCAGCAGTGCAATGAAGAACACTTTCGTAGCGATCTGTTTTATCGATTGGCAGTATTCGAGATTCATTTGCCACCTTTGCGCGAGCGGCGCGAAGAAATTCCACAGCTAGCTGAACTCTTTTTACGACGTCTGGCACAGCCCGATCGTTCGCCCCCGCGCATGCTGCCATCGACCGTCGAGGAACTTGTGCGTCGCGATTGGCCGGGCAACATTCGCGAGCTGCGCAACGCCGTCGAGCACGGTGCTCTGATGGCTCGTGGCGGCGCAATTGCGCCGGAGCATCTGCCGCCGCCAACGCAATTCGGCCAATCATTGACGGCCGACTTACCGGCGGAATTTCAAGCAATTGTTCGCCAATGGGCGCAGCGTCACTTATCTTCCAAGGGCGCGAGCGACAATCTTTATCAGCGCTTCTTAACTGCGGCGGAGCCAGCACTCTTTGACGAGGTGCTAGCTGCCGTGGGGCAAAACCGTGCTCAGGCGGCCGAAATGCTTGGCATACATCGGGCAACTTTGCGAAAGAAATTGCGCGACTCCGCCGCGGAGCTGGCAGACGAATAGCTCTCCATTCATTCCGAATTCGCAGGCGTTCGTGCAGTTCGAATCGCCGGCCAAAAAATGATCTCAGCTGGCGAACTTTTCGTCGCCCTCTGGCGCACCTGACCTGTGAGCGGTGCAGAGTTTCCGAGAATTCTGCGAGATTCGCTCGCGGCACAGCGGTTGCTAACGTTCGCCGCGACCTCGGCAAAGCCGATGAACGCGGCACGCGCCGCGCTGGCATTTCCATTCGACCCATTTCGCAGGGAACCGCAAAATGATCACGCACCCGCCATCGCACTCCGCACTTCTTGTTATGCGCTCTTCGTATTGCCGAGGTTTCACGCTCGTGGAAATGCTGGTCGTAATCGCCATTATTGTGGTGCTGGCGGCGCTGGTGCTGCCGGCGGTTATGGGCGCGCGAGAATCCGCCAGGTCGACGCAGTGCATGTCGAATATTCGGCAGCTGCACCTCGGTCTCCAACGGTACGTCGATGGGAAAAAGAGCTATTTGCCCTATCGCTGGGAAGATCCAAGCGTAATTAACCAGTACGGTGTCGTGCGTCCGCGCTGGCAGTGGATTATTGCCGACTACTTGGGCCGACCCGCGCAGAATCCAGATGTCATCGGCAGGTATCTGCTGACGCTGGGCGCAGACACCACATGCACGACCTTGCCACTGGATAATGAAATCTTCTTTGATCCGGCGCTGCCCGATAACAACAGCATTCGCAATGGCGCGTACGGTTACAATTTTCAATACCTCGGCAATAGTCGGAATATGGTGGATGGCGACGTCACCACGCCGATGTTGAATTACCCCGTCCGACCGGTCGCAGATACCAGCCGCACCATTTGCTTTGGCGATAGCCGTGGAGGCGGCTTGCCGCATGGCGGTCACTCGTTGACGTTGGATCCCCCGCACATGCGGAAAAGACCCGATGGAGGCACGGTCGATTCGCCGTCTCCCTCCAAATTGCCCGGCTTCGATCCCTATGGACCAGATGAAACCGGCACTGACATCAACATTTATTTCTCGCCGGCCGAAGCTCGGCACAACAACCGCGCGAATGTTGTTTTCCTTGATGGCCACGTGGAGTCGCTGACGCTTGAGGAACTTGGATACGTGGTCCAAAACAACGTGGCCCAACCACAAACAGTGGCCACGTTGCCGTGGGGGGACAACAAACTGTGGACAGGCAAGGGACGCGACGAAACATCTCTGTACTTCAATCAGTAGCATCCGTAACAACATCGTACTTGTGCGGAGCAACGATTGATGGACGAATTGTCTGCCGGACTCCCTGCGCGTGCGACTCCAGAACATTGGATCAATCTGGCGCTGAAATTGGCTTGTCCAGTTTGCATGTCGCCAGGTTTGGTTCGAGTTCGTGAACTCGATCGTGCGCTGATGTGTAATGCGTGCGATAGTTGGTTTCGTGTCCAGCCAACTCGGCTCGAGCAAATTCCCAAGCCACCGCACGTAATTCAGGTGGAAGTTCGCACGGAAAGCTCTGCCTATAAAACGCACGAGGTGGTGCTCGATAATTTCGTGCGCCGAAATCTTGTGCAGCTGACGGTGCTGCGAATCATCGGATTCAGGCCTTGGCATTTGCCATGGCAGACTTGGGCCATCACATCGTTCGTGGCTGCTTCGCTGTGCGCCGTGGCGCTGTTTTATCCGTTTGGTCCGTCGGAAGTGCCTGAAAGTCCGCTGCCGACGAACCTCGACGATCGAGAGCGGGTATTGGTCGTCGCCTGGCTCAATGGCGATGTTCATCAAATGTTGCGGCTGGTCAACGCAAGTCGCGATCGTGACTTGCGACAATGGCTGTCGAAGCATCCGGCGCCGGAAGTGCCCAAAGGGCTCACTTCTGAGCACGCGACCGCAATCGATATCGCGTCGATCACCAAAACGATCCCGAGTATCGCCGATGTGGTAGCACGCGTGAGCATCCTTACCGACGCGGCCAGCGGTGCAGATTTGATTTTGAAGCACCGTTGGACAACTGATAAACATGGAATGTGGTATTTTCTGCCATACGTCCCGCCGGCGCCGCCGAAATTCCATTACAAGTAGATTGCTTTCAGCGCATCACGAAAAATCCGCCGCCTGCGCACTCTTGCGCACAAGCGGCGGAGGGAACCGCACTTGGAAAAAAGTTCCGGCGTTGTCGGCCCTTAAGGGTCGTGCTGGTTGTGGATTTGGGGAGAGAAGGCGGCCTGGAAGGGTGTGTGCGGAAAGCTATTTACCGATCGCTGCCAGCGCTGGGCTGGTAGCGATGGAGGGTTTCGCTGTCCGCGTGTCACGCCGCGTGCTGAACGAGTGCCGACACCACGCGATGATCTTCTGGTGAAAACCATCGGCGGCTCCAAGGCGACTGTCAGTCACAGCGGTGGACCACCGCTCAAGGTTCATCTTTCTCCCGTCGATCGGTGCTGGGATTGCCTGACCCAGTCATTGAGGGCACCACCGCCGATCGACATTTGGGTTGACACGACCCGGCAGCGCTCGTGTTCTCCTTGGCGACGGTCCTCTCGAGAGGCGCTTCGCCAGGCATAGGCACTGCTGGTCGGGCCGACAGAGAGCGGTAGGCGCAGTACTTGCCTACCCACTCCGCCGTGGGACACACTCCGCTGGGCACACACTGCCAGGCGTTGTGGGCGTCGTGTCCTTCGCCTCACAACCACGGCCGGGCCTTCCCGGCGGTCTGCCTGTCGTCAGGAGCGAGTTTCCGGAAAACTCCCGCACTCCTCGAGCACTGGAATCGCAGAGCTCCGTAGCGACCGGTGAACAGCCAATGGCTTCCTCCACCCCCTTCCTCCAGAAGCGGGTTTTGAATGCCGCCAACCATCACCGTGACTGCCTGCTGCCGGCGAAAAAATGCGTGACGATTGGCCGCCTCCAAGCGGGATCTGCACCCCGCCCCAGGCACCACCACCAACCGTCCGCGGCTTTCGCCCGCCCACTGCAGACAGCCGTCACAACGGACTATATGTACAGTACGCAATGCGAGCCCCGTTGGCAAGGGCTTTTTTGGGCCACGGGAAAAAATATTTTTGCGGGCCAGGGCCTATCAATTTGTGGGAATCGTCCTATTAACAGCCGCACGAACCCAATTCTTGCAATCCCCCACTCCTGTCGGTAGAACCAGTTTCATTGACCGGCGAATTCCGACAAAAACCCAATCATTTGCGGGGTGGCGAGCCTGGCATCAACGGAGGTTTGGAGCAACCGTGAGGCCGGTGAGAATCCTTGCTCGAATGTTTAGGCGGCGACAATATTTGAAGTTCGCGGGCGAATATCATTTGCAACGGACCTTTGCAGACTCGCGAAATCGAGGTGAGTCATGAGCGAGATTTTACTTTGGGCCAGCGATTCACCCGCGTGGCTGCAAGATTTACTCCAGCCGCGCGTGCTGCCATTTTTGGTAGCGATTATCGCCGTTGGCGGTGGCCTCGCCGTGGCGATTGTCAAATTAATCGTTCGCCATCGCGAACGGATGGCGAAGATCGAACACGGCATCGATCCAGATGCAGGAACGCGCGGCGTTGATCCGGAGACAGACCGTTAACAGCACGAAATCGACGCCATCTGCAAATGCGGAATTCGGGCCCGTCCAATTACGCGGGCGAATCCAGGTACGGATCCTGACCCATTTGCACCAGCACTTTCTTGCGTTCCTTCTCGTGATACATCAGCGATTTGCGGTCGCGGAAGTAGCGGCGTTCGATGCGGCGTTGGGCGCGGCTGAAGAGCGGCAGCAGCTCTTCGAACGGACCCGGTGCGTTTCGGCCGCGCTCCGCGAGTTTGTGGGCGCGTTTCGGGCCCAGGCCGAAAATTAAAATGTCGTCATCGAGCGCGAGATACTGGCGATACGAACCGGGATCGCCTTGGCGTCCGCAACGACCGATCAATTGGCGGTCGACGCGTGCGGCATCGTGCATTTCTGTACAGATGACATGCATGCCGCCGATTTCGGCGACGCCGTCGCCCAGGCGGATGTCGGTGCCGCGGCCAGCCATGTTTGTCGACACGGTGACGCGACCTTGCTCGCCTGCCTGCGCCACGATATTGGCCTCTTCGGCAATTTGTCGTGCATTCAGAACCTGGTGCGGAATGCCCGCCGCGGTGAGCCCTGCGGATAGCTTTTCCGATTTATCGATGGAGCGCGTGCCGATGAGCGTCGGACGTCCTGTCTCGCGAATCTTGTGCACTTCATCGACAATCGCGGCAAACTTGGCATCTTCTGTGCCATAGACGCACTCGGGCAATCGCTGGCGAATGGGGGGGCGATGCGTGGGAATTTGCACGACGCTGACTTTGTAAATCTTTTTCAGCTCGCGCGCCGAAGTGGCGGCCGTGCCCGTCATGCCGGCGAGTCGCTGATAGCGCAGAAAATAATCTTGAATGGTAACGCGTGCCGCGTGGCCGGTGGCGACGGTCACTTTTACGTTTTCTTTGGCTTCGATGGCCTGATGCAATCCATCGCGCCACTTGCGACCTTCAGCCAGGCGGCCGGTGAACTCATCGACAATCACGATCTCACCATCGCGCACTACATAATGGCGATCGAGGATGAACGAGATATTCGCGCGCAGCGCCCGTTCGATGGCATCGTACAGCGTAAGCATGCCCACTTGTTCGACCCAACCACTGCGCGCCAGACCGCGCACGAGGCGTCGGCCCTCACCGGTAAGTTCTGCCGTGCGTTTTTCGTGATCGTACGTGAAGTGTTCTTCGTCGACGAATTGCGGCGCCGCGGCGGCCGCCCATTTGTAAAGCTGTTCTTCGAGTTTTTGTGTTTCGTCGGGCAGCGCGCTGATGATGAGCGGCGTGCGAGCTTCGTCGATCAAGATGCTATCGGCCTCGTCGACGAGCACGAACGAGGCATTGCGCTGGACCGGTTTTTCCCCTCGGCGCCAGTATGGCCGAGCATTTGAGAAACGACATCGGATTGCCCTTCCCGGGTGCGGCGCAGGAGCAACCGATCGCGGAGAAAATCGAAACCAAATTCGTTGGCCGTGCCGTAGGTAACGTCGGCCTGATACGCTTTGCGACGTTCGTCTTGCGGCATTTGCGATTGAATGACGCCGACGCTCATGCCCAACAGTTCGTAAATGGGTCGCATCCAGTTGGCATCGCGCTGGGCCAGGTAATCGTTGACCGTGGCCAGATGCACGCCCTCACCGGAGAGTGCCGAAAGATACAGTGGCAGCGTGGCGGTGAGCGTTTTGCCTTCGCCGGTTTGCATTTCTGCAATCGAGCGGTGGTGCAGTGCGATGCCGCCGAGAATTTGCACATCGAAGTGCCGCATGTTCAGTTTGCGGCGGCCGGCTTCCCGAACCAATGCATACGCCTCGGGCATTAGGGCCGTGAGCGGTTCGCGGCTTTTGGCGCGATAGCGCATGGCCAGGCTGCGTTTTCGCAATTCTTCGTCCGACTGTGCTTGCAGCTCTGGCTCCAGTGCGCCGATGACCGGAACCAGCTGTTCCCAGCGCGCCAGCTTCCATTTGGTCGGGGCGCTGGGCCACGCCGTCACGCGATCGAGCAGTTCTTGGGAAGCGATGCTCAAGTTGGAGTTTGGAGTTTTCAGGTCGATGGCTGGCGGCCACGGCAAGTGACTTTTCTATTCTACATCGCAAGAAACGGTCGGACTGGGTTGATTGTGCCTGCAACGCAACTCGCGAAATTTGGTCGCCGGGGCCAAGCTTCGTGGCAGTTGTTTGCCCCCTATATATAATCGTTCCGCCTTGCAAAATCGTTGCGTTGCCAGATGCCTACCGCTATAAACCTTGTAGCTTTTCTCAAGCTTATCGCGAACAGCGGGCAAGAGGCAAACCCACTGGTGCCGCTAACGGTTGGGGGGATGACGCTACGGGGGCGTCGACCATCTCGTGCGGCACGAGTTTCACCTTTCGCGGGAGACCATCATGTCGTTCCTCCTTCGCGCGGCGCGCTACGCTGCGCTTGGTTTCGTGTTCGCCGTTTTTGCAATTGCAACATCCGCATTCGCTGCCAATGTCTGGGATGGCGGCGGGACAACCGACAATTGGAACGATCCGCTGAACTGGGATAACGACCTGGTCCCGGCGTTCCCGGTGCCCTTGACGTTCTCGACCTCCTCGCGGTTAACTCCGAACAACAACATTTCCAACGCCGTGGTTCAGCAGATTACGATTG
Source organism: Pirellulales bacterium (assembly GCA_963773875.1). Lineage (GTDB taxonomy): Bacteria > Planctomycetota > Planctomycetia > Pirellulales > JADZDJ01 > CAVTYH01. Next base: position 64,358 of record CAVZCV010000015.1, on the reverse strand, counting down.
ACGTCAATGCCGGTGCATATACGATCGGTGGAAATTCGATCACGCTGAGCGGCGCGCGGTGAATCTCTACCATTCCGGCGGAATCGACAACGCTTCGGCAAGGCGCAGACGGTAAGTTTTCCGCTGGACTTAGGTACCGGCATGCACTACTTCGCCACGGAGACGGGCGCGGGCACGCTGACGTTAGGGGGCACAATCACGCCGCAAAGCACAGCAAATGCGGCATTTGATACATATGGCGGCGCCATCAAAACTACGTTGACGAATAATCCCGCCACGGGAATCATCGGCGCTTGGGCGACGACCAGCGCCAGCAATACGGCCGCCACGGCCGGTAGTTGGGCCACCAACGACGGTTCCGGCAACATCGTGCCCTACGTTGTTCCCGCAGCCAACATTTTCGCCGCCGGCGCCACGGTGAATGTTTCGGATATCAATGCGAACATCCAGTTCAATGGTGGCGGTGGGTTGACCATTCCCGCGGGAACCTCGCTCAATACTCTTTTGTTTGCAGACCCTGGCACGGCCGTGCGCACGATCACGCTTAATGGCTCATTGACATTCGCCAATGGCGGCGGAATTTATAAAAATATCCAAACTGCCGCGGTGCAGCACGTTATTACTGGAGGCAGTATTACGGCGGGAACCAGCGGACCCGCCACTCTTCAACTGCGGACCCTCAACAATTCGGAGCCGAGTGCTGCTGCCGGTCCCCCGGAAGCGTTCGGCATCACTTCTCCAATCACCGATAATGCTGGCGGAGGATCGGTGACTGTGGTTAAAAGCGGCTACGGCGTCCTAAGACTCAACGGAACGAATACGTTCACCGGCGGTCTGTATCTCAACGAAGGCCAGCTTCGACCGACGTTAGCCGGTTCAATGGGAAATGGACCGGTTTATGTCGCTAATGGCGCTCAAATTCTTCAGGGGGCCGCTGTGGACATGTCGAATCCTGTTTTTGTCGCCGGATTCGGACCCAACGAAGGCACGTTTTCCGGCGGTGCAATGCGAACCAATAGCGCAAACGGAATTTTTTCCGGAACGATCACCCTCACTGCCGACTCTGGTTTTACCTCTCGGGGAGGACAGGCGACAACGGGTCCCGGCGGCACTTGGTCCGGTAAAATTACTGGGCCCTACAGCTTGTCGCTCAATCGATTCTCCGGCCAAGGGACGGCCGGCATCCTGGGGAATGCGCCGACAATCACGCTAACCAATTCGGACAACGATTGGGGTGGCGACACCGTTATCGGACGCGGTCGGACGCGCATCGGTGGCAGCGGCGAAGTAATTCCCGATGGCGCTGGAAAAGGCAACGTGGTGATCTTTGGTGAAACCGGCAGCGGATCGATCCTGACGCTCGACAGCCACAGTGAGACGATCAATGGGCTTTCTGCCGCGGGGGATGTGACCCTTGCCAATGTTACCAACAACGTGGCGGGCAATGGCACGCTGCGGATTGGCAATAACAATGCCACGAGCACCTATGCTGGGAAATTTGTCGACAGTACGGGAACAATCAGCATCGAGAAAATTGGCACAGGCACGCTGACATTAACCGGCGACAGCACGCATACGGGCACGACGACAGTTACCGGTGGAACGTTGGCCCTTTCGACCGCAGGAACCAACAACATTCCAAATTCAAATGTTGTCGTAGGCGCCGCCGGCGTGCTGAACTTGACCGATGTAGTAGGCGGCTTTGCCGTCGGATCTTCTCAGACCATTACGAACAATGGCACCGTCAATGGGCTTGTCTCGCTCAGCGTTGGTGGCACGGCCAACGGCTCGGGAAATTATGCAAGCGGAATTAATCTCGCGCAAGGAACAGTATCCGGCGGAGCAACTGGCGGCACCGGAACTTTGTCGACAAGTTCGCTAACGGCAAGCGGCGGAACGCTGCTGTTCGAGTTCGGCGGCGCGAATGCCGACAAAATCACCTCCGCAGGCGCCGTGAATTTGACGGGCGCGAACATCACGTTCAGCCTAATTGCGCCCGCCAATCCCACAACATACACCTTACTTACGGGAAGCTCGATCACCGGCACGCCGACGATTACCAATCCGGGCTCCTCAGTCGGCCGGACGCACTTCAACCTGACGCAAACCGCGACTAGTATTACGGCCACGGTCACCGGTGCGCCGGCCTCGCTAACTTGGAATAACTCTGCCCCTGCCAGCGGAGACGGAACGAGTTGGGACGATCAGAGCAATCAAAATTGGCGGAACGGCGGCACGCCCGACAAGTTCTTCGAAGCCGATTCAGTGACGTTTAACGACACGAATAACAATCATTACACGGTGAACGTTTCGGGAACGGTCAAGCCATTCCAAATGACCGTGACAAACAACAGCGGCGACTACGTTCTCAGCGGCGGCGAAATTGCCGGTGCCGGCAATCTTATCAAAGATGGCACGCGAGCGCTGACCGTTAGCACGGCCAGCACGTTTTCCGGCGGCGTCACGCTAAATCAGGGCGTCTTGAATTTTGCGAGTGCAGGTACGGCAACCTCCGGTCCCATTGGCACCGGCACGCTGACCATCAACGGCGGCACGATCGATAACACTTCCGGCAGCGCGTTGACGCTGGCCAGTAACAATCCGCAGGCTTGGGCCGGGAGCTTTTCCTTTGCCGGAAGTGCCGACGGGACACACGATCTCAATTTGGGCACGGGCATTATCTCGCTTGGCGCCTCGCCGACGCTCACGGTTAACGCCGGGACATTAACCGTCGGCTCGATTGCCGACGGCACTGGAAACAGCTTTACAAAAAATGGCGCGGGCGCATTAGTGATCAATGGCTCAGGCACTTATACCGGCGCCACCAATATTTCTGCTGGTCTGGTAAAAATAACTGGAACGAACTTCTCGAATCAGTTAGGTGCGGCTAGCGGAGTGGTGAATATTTCTGGCGGCGCGACGCTCGATATCGGTGGAATCACCACGAATAATGGCACCGGATTCGGCGCCAAGCAGTTCTCCATTTCCGGCCCAGGCATTACGGCTCCGCAGGCTGAAGTGAGCAACGGCGTAGGCGCCATTACCAATTCCAGTACGAACGCCGGGCAGCAGAACGCCTTTCAAAGCATTTCGCTCGCCGCCGACGCCAGCATCGGCGGGCCAGGAGGTCCGGCCCAAACAAACAACGCGGGACGCTTCGATATTCGCGGCGGCGTTGCACAGTTGAACTTGAACGGAAAGACGCTGACAAAAGTGGGCACGAATCAATTCACTTTGGTCGGCGCGACGGTAAGCGGCGGTAATATTGTCGTGGCCTCGCCAGTCGTAACAGGTTCGCCGCGAAATATTCTGTCGATGGAAACCACGACCAGCATTCTGGCAGGCACCGATCCGGTTACGACTCTGCCATACACAGTTACTTTCAACGATCAAACGAATTTGCAGATGTTCAACCTGACGAGCGCCAATGTCACAAGGCAGTTCGTCTTTAATGGCGATGTGCTCGTTAGCAACAACAATACGGCCGTGTCGACTTTGCCTGCCCCCATCCAACTCAACAGCGGCAGCACTCTGCGGGCGGGCGGAACCATTGCAGCCACTGCGGCTTTCAATCCGATTGCACTCAACGGGGTCATCAGCGGACCTGGAAAAATCGTCAAGGAAGGCACGAGCACGCTCACCCTGTCGGGCAACAACACGTACACAGGAACGACGCAGGTTGCTGCCGGCACTTTGCAGCTGGGGGCCTCGAACCGCATTCCCGATGGCTCGAATATGATCCTCGGCGATTCGTCGATTGGCGGCAGCGGCATTTTCGGCACCGCAGGATTTAGCGAGACACTCGGCACGCTGACATTGCAGGTTGGCTCGACGCTGGATTTAGGCGCCGGAAACAGCACCGTCCATTTTGCGACCAGCAACATCGCAGCGCTTTTGGACCGGAAATACGCTGACGGTGACCAACTGGACGCCAGTCAAAGATCACTTGTTCTTTGGCTCATCGAATGCCGGGCTCGGCATACTTGGCGATCCGACATCGATTTCGCAAGTGCAATTTTCGGCCAATTCGCATCTGGCCAATGCACGCATTCTTTCGACCGGCGAGGTGCTGCCGCAACTTTCGATTAGTACGACGGGCGATTTCAATCAGGATGGCACAGTCGATAGCAATGATATTCCTGCGATGTTGGCGGCATTGACGGACGTGCCGGCTTATATGAGCGCGTTGGCGGTGAATAATACGCAACTCAATCAAATTGCCGATATCAACACCGATGGCTTTTTCAACAATCGCGATATCCAGCCCATGCTCGACAAGATCATCAACAACGGCGGCTTCGGCTCCGTTGCCACGGTGCCGGAGCCAAGCAGTGTGGCGCTCTTGGCGATCGGTGGAGTAGCGCTGGCGATTCATCGCCGGCGTCGGCGAACATGATCGTACGCTCGATTGCACGCCAGTATCGCGGAACTTAAAGCTGAGTCCTATCGCACTTCAGGCGACGGCCGATTACGCGGCCGCGCTTGCCCGTTCGTTTGCGCGTTTTCCGATTGGAAACGGCGGCGATATTCGCGTGGCGTCATGCCGGTGCGGTTTTTGAACACAGCGCCCATGTATTCCTGATGATTGAAACCGGCTTTTTCTGCGACAGAGCCGATCGATAGATCTGTTTCCCGCAAAAGTTCTTCCGCTTTGCGCAATTGCACACGGATAATCTCATCGTGCACCGACCGACCCACGATGGCTTGAAATCTGCGCTGCAGCACGCTGCGAGAAATTGGCACATGCGCCGCAACCTCGCGCACTTGCAGGCCGTTGCAGGCGTGTTCGCGAATCATGCGCAGTGCCTGGGAAATGGCAGGATCTTCGATGGCGGAAACGTCGGTCGATTGCCGCACGACAATCATGCGCGGCTGCAGCTGCATGCGGTCTTTCGGCGGCGCTTCGCCGTGCATCATACGATCCAACAGTGCCGCTCCTTGGTAGCCCACTTGTTCATGGTTGGGGCAAACGCTCGTCAGCGGCGGATCGCAAATTGAACACAGGGTTTCATCGTTATCCACGCCCACGATCGCCACTTCTTCGGGCACCGCCACGCCGGCTTCGCGGCAAGCTTGCGTGACCGGCGGGCCGATCGTGTCCCAGCAAATCATTAGTCCGAACGGTTTGGCGTGGTTGCGAATCCAGCGCGCCGTTTGCTCAATGAATTCGTCCCACGATTCTTGCAGGTTTTCGAACTCCAGCGGCAGTGCGTCGCAAGTGTAGCCGCGCTCGTTCAGCGTGCGCTCAAAAGCTTTCCAGCGCTGGAGCGACCACGGAACGTTGGTAGGGCCCAAATAACCAAACTGATGAAAGCCACGACCAATCAAGTGCTCTGCCGCCAAACGCGCGACCGCCTGGTTGTCTGGCTCGACCAGTGGGAACGGCGGGCTTTCGCTCGCTCCCAGCATGTCGACTACAGGTACTTTGACTTTCTTCACCGCCTTTATAATGGAATTGGAACGGAAGCGCCCCAAGATACCGCTGCCCTGCCAGTTGTTGAGCCAATCGGGCGTCCAGTTTTCTTTGAACTGCAGCATCCGCGGCTCGTGGTGCAGTGCCCACGGCCCGCTTTCGCGCACATACCTAGCAATGCCGCGGAGCATATCGCGCCCAGCGCCAGCACTGGTTTCCAAGAACAGCGCCATGCGCGGCGGCGAAGGAGGCGTCGACCCAAAAGACTGTGGCATTGTTTCCGTTCGAACGCGGGTAATAGACTTTTCACCAACCGAAAATGGCAGGCAAGTGCGTCTCTGTCAACAGTTTAGATCGCAGGGGGTACGAAGCCAAAATTGGATTTAATATCTAATGGTCAACGAACTGACTGATGCGCTGACCGAAAAGCTCAACTTCAATCAGCATCAAAACATCCGCCGAAAGGGTGCACAGCCGCAAGAAATTCACCCCCATCGCGGCGAGGGTCGTCCCCTATATGAGGCAATCCGCCGAGATAAAGGCGTTAATTCGCCACAAGGCATTCCGGCACGGTTCGCGGCGGCAAACTAGCGGGCATTCGACCGTTCGCTGGCGGTCGACCAATTTCTCAGCAAAATCGTTGCAATACGGCGGGTTGCTCGATATAAACGAAACAGCATTAAATTGCGGCTGTCAGCGATTGGGGACTTCTTCGTGCTGCAGCGCTTGTTGTCTGGGGCGGGAAGACAACGGTATGGGGGACCGGGGAATGCAGTTCATTGCGTGCTATGGGCAAGGGGCATTGCCCGTGCCTTGCTTAAGGGGAAATTGGCCTCGACGTCAATAAAGAACCCGTAGGCCGCTTGCATGCGACCTACGGGCCACAACATCCGGCGACTTTGCGCCAGAGTGCTGCGTGAGAAACCGCATTCTAAAAGCGCAAAGCCGCCCCAGCAACTTTGAAGGGCTTTGCGATGACAGCATCTTTGCGAAACTGTGCGGTTGCGTTTGCGCTTCTCGGTGTATTCAGCGTCACTTCTTCCGTCTTTGCCGCCCAGTCGATTTGGGATGGCGGCGGTCAAGGCAACAATTTTTCAAGCGCCCAGAACTGGGTGGGCGATGTTGCCCCGTTACCGAACGACATCATCGTATTCGACGGCGCATTCCGGCCGACGCCGAATAACGACTATCCCGCAGGAACGCAATTCAATGGGATCACCTTCGCCAGCACGGTCGCATTTCCGTTCACCGTTACCGGCAACTCCGTCAACTTGAATGGCGACATTCTGGATAACACGCAGGCATTCGCGAATACCATTAGCTTTCCACTGGCGCTGCAGGTCACGCCGACCGTGTTTATTGCGCCGACTGGTTCTCTCTCGATTACCTCGAACATCTCTGGCAGCGGATTTGGCTTGAATGAAACCGGAAGTGGCACGCTGACTTTGAGCGGAACCAACACCTTCACGGGAAACGTGACCGTTGGCAGCGGCGCCACACTCTCCATCGCCACCGACGCAAACTTGGGCACTGGCGCCGGAGCGTCTGCGCTGACATTGACAGGCGGTTCGACCCTGCTGGTTCAGAATTCGAGCCTACCGAATCAAACGACGACGACAACACTGAGTGCCACGCGCGGCGTTTTGCTGACTGGACCTACGGCATCGACGATTAATGTTCCCTCGGCGAACGTCAGTGCGAATCGAACGGTTGTTGTGAATGCATCGATCACCGACAGTGGTTCGAATGGCGCTCTAACGAAGCTCGGCTTCGGCGCGCTGACCTTGGGCGGTCAGAACAGCTACACCGGGTCAACAGTCATCGGCAATGGAACACTGACGCTTGACTTCAGTCAGGCGACCGCGCCGGCTGACGGCACGAACATTCTCTATCACGGAGTCGCGGCGGGCGCTCTCACACTCGGTGGCGCATCGGCGGGCTTGGGGAACAATAACTACGCGCAATTGACCGTTATTGGAAAGTCCGGCACGACGACGACACAGTCATTCGGCAGCACGACCTTGCAATATGGCCAGTCGGTCATCCAAGCGAACAATAATGGCGGGACGGCAAACATTAGTCTTGGAAATCTCACGGTGAACCCGGGCGGCACTGTGCTGTTTATTCCGCCGACGAGCGGAACGACGACAGCATTCACAACTACGGCGAGTAACGACGCCAGTGGCATCTTGGGCGGCTGGGCGACCATTGGGAACTCTGTCACCGGCAATTTGACGCCGCCGGGAGGCTTCAATTTGTCGGTCATTACCATTCCGATGGGAAACAATTATGCAACGGTCAACGGCAGCGGCCAGATCGTCCCATACATAGGATACACTGACTATCAATCGCGCGTGACAAATACAGTGACCAACGTGCAAGATACTGGACCGATCATTCCGTCTGGTGCTCTTCATCCTAATGTTAGCGCCACTACCAACCTAAAGTTCGATGCCAATACGGTCAGTGCCGATACAACACCCATTATGGTCGATGCGAATTCCAGTCCCGGCAACGGGTCGACGACGAATATCAACACCATTTCCTTCAACTCGAAAAGCCTGAGTACCTTGGCTATCGGCGTGGGAAATACACTGCGACTTGGTCAGTACGGTGGCATCTTCAAGCAGGATATGAACAACGCCAATAACGCTCACCTATTTATTGGCGGTGACGGCACGGTCCAGTCGGGCAACGGCGTTCAAACGAGCCTCCTTTCCACGCAGGACGAAGGCATTCTCACTGCCGGCCCAGCGACCGGCGGACCGGGGCAAATTGTAGTGACTGCTAATAACAGCAGCAGCGAAAGCGCCGGTACTTTGATCTTTGAAGCCAAGATTACCGATAACCCCGCCGGTGGCGCGGTTACGTTCATCAAGACCGGCCCCAACTCAATGAAACTTGGCGGCCATAACACCTATTCCGGCGGCACATACTTGCTCGAAGGTCGCGTGCAGCTAACGGGAACAGAGTTGACCGGCAGTGCCAACCCTCAGCAGGTTGCCGATGGTCGTGGAACGGCGGGTTCAGCGATGACCGCGGCAAATCTTTCGAACCCCGGCGGTTTCGGCACGGGACCTGTCTATATTTTTCCAGGCGCACAAGTATTTCCCAGCGGCATCAACGCGGCGAATGCCGTCATTCCTAACGACTTCTTCTTCGCAGGCTCGGGCTTCGCTGCTGAAAATGACGGCGCATTTCGACTCGGTTCCGTGAATTTGACCGGTAAACTCACCCTAATTGGCGATGGAATGATCGCCGGTGCAGGGACCGGAATTCTAAGCGGGCAAATTACTGGAAATTTCAATCTCACGCTTGGAACGAGCGCAACGATCAACACGAGCTTGGTGTTGGCCAATACTCAGACGACTAATGCGGCAGCCGGTACGGTCAGCGGCCTGGTCAGCACCAACAATTGGACGGGCAATACGGTTATTAGCATCGGCACGGGCGGCACACGCACAAACCTGATTTCGCTTGGCGCCAATGAACAGATTCCCAGCGGCGTTGGCTATGGAAACCTGATTATTAACGATAGCGGTACCGGCAGTACGACCGCGGGGGGCACCACGACTCTTAATCTGAATGGTTATAACCAATCGGTCAACGGGCTCGCGAGCAATTTCAACACGCCGGGGAACATCGATTCCACAACCGCCATCGTCATTGCCAATGACACGTCCGGCACGCTGGGGCATAGCGGCAACTCACTTCTGACCGTGGGCGGCAATAATCAGACCGCCTCGTTTGCGGGCATCATTCGCGATGGCACGGCCGGCACGATTTCGGTGACGAAAATTGGCACGGGCTTACAAACGCTCAGCGGCACGAACAGCTATTCCGGAGCGACGAACATCAATAATGGAGCGCTCTCAATCTCCGGCTCGTTGAATCAGTCGGGCGTTGTCAACGTGAACACTTCGGCAACGGGAGCCGGCGGTATATTTGGCGGCAATGGCACGGGGACGCCAAGCATCATTGGTGTGCTGACCGTGCAAGCCGCGACAGGAAGCCATAAGGCTATCATCAGTCCCGGCCCCACTGGCATCGGTAGCACCGGAATCATCAATGCAGTGAGCGCGACGATTGGCGCGGGAACCGATTTGCAGTTCGACCTGTTCTCGAGCGCCAACGCTGGATTCAATTACGACCAGCTCACTTCGAATGGCCCCGTGACGATCAATGGCGCTACAACACTTACGACGCAGCCATTCGGCCCTGGGCTGTACCCAATAATCACAGGCACGTCGTCCGGCCCGACGCCGGCAATTTCCGGAACCCTGCCGACACTTGTGTCCGGCGTGACGCGGTTGACCGTGGCTTACGATGCTTCTTCTTGGAATCCCACCACTAACGCATCAGCCACTTCGATTGTGCTGAACGCAACCGGGTCGATTGGAAATTTGACTTGGACCGGCGCGATCAACGGCACGTGGGACATCGTTGGCACGAAAAACTGGCAGGCCAACCCGATCCCCTCTGGATCGGACCCTAACCAGTTCTACCAGGCCGACAATGTCACGTTCGATGACACCGGTTCCAATCCGGCTATTTCGCTCGGAACGGTCGTCTCGCCCAGCAGCATTACCGTGAATGCCAACACGATGGCTTATTCATTTACAGGGGGCGGCTCAATTGCTGGTCCTGGCGGGTTGACGAAGAGCGGGAACGCAACGCTCACGTTAGGAACAAGCAACACGTTCGTTGGTCCGGTTACTTTGAATGGTGGCCTTTTAAACATTAGCACGAATACAGCCCTGGGACTTGGCAATTCATTCATTATCAATGGTGGCACGTTAGGCAATACCAGTGGCTCCGCGGTGGTCTTGGCCAATAACCCGGCGCAGACATGGGGAGTTGACATCACTTTCTCGCCAGGCAATGCCAACAGCAGCTTGGATTTGGGAACGGGAGCAGTCGTTGCGACTGAAACCTCCGGCAACCCTCGAGTGTTCAACGTCGCTAGTAGCACGCTGACGATTGGTGGAAAAATCACCGAGAATACAGCCGGAACCGGCGTCACGAAAACTGGTACTGGCACATTGTTCCTTAGAAGTGATAGTAATTTCGAGGGCGCAACCACCATCTCCGCAGGAACTCTTCGGATTGGGTCGAGCGCATCGCTGGGCGGCGCGCTGGTTATTAATGCCGCGCCAACGGGTAACACGATCGTGCTGCCGAGCACGACGGGATTAACGGTTGGCATCGGTGTGTCGGGGGCTGGCATTCCCGTAGGAACCACCATTACTGCGATCGATACAGGCACAAACACAGTCACCATTTCGAACAATGCGACCGCTGCTAATGCCACGGATTTAACATTCGCGACCAGTACGCAACCGATCACCGTAGTTAGCGGCGCTACCCTCGATGTCGGCGGCGGCGCTACTGCCAACGCGATAGTGATTGGTCCGCGACCGATTACGATCTCAGGAACAGGCGTCGGTAACAACGGTGTATTGATTAATTCGAGTGGCACCGCACAGCAGAATGCTCTTCAAAACGTGACGTTGGCGGCGAATGCATCTGTAGGCGGTTCGGGACGGCTCGATATTCGTGGCGGAACACCGGTACTAACTCTCGGCAACTTCACGCTGACAAAAGTCGGGTCCGGTCAGTTCAGTGTAGTCGGCGGGCAGATTACACAGGGCAATATCGTGATTAACGCCGGCACGTTCTCGATCGAAGCAGGAGCAAACGTTATCAATGACGGCGCTGACTCCATTCAAGTTGGCAGCGGCTCCACAGCGGCCACGCTGCAATTCTTCCAAAACACCGGTACCGTCACTCGCCCAATTACCGTAACTGGTACTGCCGTCACCATCAACGATGCCAGTGGAGCGAATTCTACCTCAACGATTGACAGCAATATCGCGCTCACGGGCGGCAATTTAACCTTGAACGACGCCAATGCAACCGCAAACTTAGTTCTGACCGGCCAAATCACGCAAAGCGGCGGTACACGTACGGTTACCAAGACTGGTCCGGGAATCGTCACGCTAGCCAACACGAACAATACCTTCGGCGGGACGCTGTCGGCGAACGGTGGCTTGATTAACTTCGCCGCGCTCGGATCGCTTGGCACAGGAACAACGATTTCCTTCAACGGCGGCGGGCTGCAATACGCTGCCAACATGGCAAGTCCTCCTGACCTTTCGGTCCGAACATTAACCTTCCCAGGCAACGGCACGATCGACACCAACGGCAACAACGTGACATTTGCAAATGCAATTGGGTCGGGCAGCGGCCAAGCCGGCGGCTTAACGAAGGCCGGCGATGGCACGCTTACCTTGAATGGCGCCAGCGGCTATTTGGGCACAACGGTGGTGAATCAGGGAACCTTGTTCCTGGGCGCGGCAAATTCACTTCCCGCGCCGACCGTTGCAAATCCGACCGCCGGTGGAGTTTCTATCGGCCAAGGTACGCTCGACATTAACGGTATTAGCCGCACGGTCAGCAGCTTGAACTCTGTGGGCACGAATCCAACGTCAGGCCAGATCGGCAGCAGCACTGGCACGAATGTAACGTTGACGTACCAAGGAGTAGCTGCGACCACGAGCACCTACTCGGGCCAGATTGTCGATGGCCTCAATGGCAACACTGCGGGCAAATCCACCGCGCTTACTGTCTCCAGCGGCACACTTGCGTTGGCTGGCAGTAGCTCTTACAGCGGCCCAACGACGATCAATAGCGGTGCGACATTGCAGCTGGGCAACGGCGCTACCAGTTTCCCCTCGCTAGGGAGTACCGCTCTTACGAATAACGGCAATTTGGCGTTCAACACGGGGGGAGTCAGTTTCAGTACGCCGATTCCCGGCAGCGGCAAAGTCACGCAGCTCGGCGGCACCACCACGTTCACAACCGCCAACAGTTACACCGGTGGCACAGTGCTGCAAGGCGGCGCAGCTTTCCATCAGCTCCGACGCCCAAGTGAACAATGGTGTGGGGGGGGTCACGTTCAGTGGCGGCACGCTCGATCTGAACGGGTTTACCACAAACTTGCCCTTTAATAACGGCAATGTGAGCATCAGCACCCAAAGCACGGCGACCGTCAACACCCCGATTACCACCAGCGGCAATTTCACATCGGCGGGGCCAGGCGTACTCACAGTCAATGGAGCCAACATCTATGCCGGCAACACCACGGTTACGGGCGGCACGCTGCTACTGGGCGGTAGCAACAAACTGCCTGCGACTTCGAATTTGACGTTGTCGGGAGCCGGCAGCGCAATCTTCAGCACCGGCGGTTTCAGCCAGACATTGGCTAAGCTGAACATCACTGGCGCTCTCGGTCAGCCGGGCACCATCGACTTGGGCAACGGCAACAGCATCTTGCACTTTGCCAATAGCGCGACACCGGCCTGGACGAGCAATTTGGCAATCAACAACTGGAGCGGTTCGCCCGCAGGTGGCGGGACCGATCAGATCTTCTTCGGCTCGAACAATTACTCGGGCCTGACCCGCGCCCAATTGAATGCCGTGCAGTTCGCCAATCTAGCCACCGGCGCCATCTTGTTAGCCACCGGCGAATTGGTGCCGAATTCGGGCACGCTGTTAACTCCGGCGACGCGCGGCGACTTCAACCTCGATGGCGTCACCAACAGCGCCGACATCCCCGTGATGTTGCAGGCCTTGACCGATCTGAACGTCTACCAGCAGACCAAGCTGCTGGCCGATCCCGATCTGTTGACCGTGGCCGACGTGAGCGGGAACGGCACGATTACCAATGCCGATATTCAGGCCGAACTCGACCTCGTCATCACCAACGGCGGCGCCGGCGCCGCCACCGCCGTTCCCGAACCGGCAAGTTGGTTGCTGCTTGGCATCGGCGGCTTGGGATTGCTCGGAAGGCGGTTGCGAAGACGGTAGAGGTCGGTCACTTAGTTCGCGGTTAATCTTAAACTTGAACCGGCGCTCATCGGAAGATAGTGTGAGCGGCGTTGCCGGTTTGCCACTGAGGAACTGCTGTCATTATGCGCGGCCGGCGCTTTGAAGGTGTCGGCCTTCGCACTTCTGCGGGGCTGGCGGGAAAATCGGGCTGGTGTAACATAGCGGGAAGCGCCTCCGCGGCAGATTCGCTTCCACACTAACTGACCCGGTTGCTTTGTTGTTCGCTCGAAAAGTCCGCCACTTAGTACATGACACCAATCCGAAAGCTGTTGGTTGCAAACCGCAGCGAAATCGCCATTCGGGTATTTCGTTCCGCGCACGAGTTGGGCATCCGCACGGTCGCCATTTACTCGCATGAAGACCGCTACGCATTGCATCGGTTCAAGGCCGATGAAGCATACCTAATCGGCAAAGTCGGCGAGCCGATCCGGTCTTATCTAGATATCGATTCGATCGTCGCGCTGGCCAAAGCGCACGAAATCGACGCCATTCATCCCGGCTACGGTTTTCTCTCAGAGAATCCCGGCCTGCGACAGGCGTGTGACGCTGCCGGAATTACCTTCATCGGTCCGCGCAAAGACCTATTGCAAAAATTGGGCGACAAGACGGCCGCCCGGGAAATTGCCGACAAGGCGAACGTGCCAATTCTCGGCGGAAGCGCGAAAGCGGTGCAAAGCCTGGAGGAGGCGAAGCGCGTGACGGCGGAGCTGGGTTATCCGGTAATGCTCAAAGCGGCACACGGCGGCGGCGGCCGTGGCATGCGAGTTGTCAGCACGGCCGAGGAAATTGCGACGAACCTCGACAGCGCTCAACGTGAGGCGGCAGCGGCGTTCGGCAGCGGCGAAGTGTTCATCGAAAAGTACATCCGGCACGCGCGGCACATTGAAGTGCAGCTCTTGGGCGACTTGCACGGCAACCTCGTGCACTTGTTCGAGCGCGATTGCTCCGTGCAGCGGCGGCATCAGAAGGTGGTGGAACTGGCGCCGGCGCCGAATCTCGACGCGCAGCTTCGCAAGAATCTGTGCGATGCGGCGCTGGCCATTGGCAATGCCGTCCGCTACGAGAACGCCGGCACGGTGGAGTTTCTCGTCGATGCCGACACAGGGCAGCATTACTTTATCGAGGTCAACCCGCGCATTCAGGTGGAGCACACAGTTACGGAAGAAGTGACCGGAGTTGACATCGTCAAAGCGCAAATCTTGATCGCGCAGGGGCACAATCTTAGCGATCCAGAAATCGGATTGGGGAATCAAGCCGACGTGCGCACCACGGGCTTTGCCATGCAATGCCGCGTAACGACGGAAGACCCGGAGAATCGGTTCGTGCCCGATTATGGACGGATCACTGCCTACCGATCAGCCGCCGGCATGGGTATTCGCCTCGATGCCGGCACCGCGTTTTCCGGCGCGGTCGTCACGCCCTATTACGATTCGCTCTTGGTGAAAGTGACCGCTCGCGGGCGCCGCTTCCAAGACGCTGCCGCCCGGATGGAACGCTGCCTGCAAGAGTTCCGTGTGCGCGGCGTGAAGACAAACATTCCATTTTTGATCAACCTCGTTACGCATCCCGCGTTTCTGGCCGGCCAGTGCACCACGACTTTCATCGACAACACGCCGGAACTGTTTCTGATGGCGGTCCGCCGCGATCGGGCCACGAAGCTTTTGCAATTCTTGAGCGAAACAATCGTCAACGGCAATCCGCTCGTGAAGGATCGCCCGAAGAGCACCCGCCGCGAGCCGGCGCCAATTCCTAAGTACAATGCCAAGCAAATTCCGCCGCCTGGCACGCGCCAGAAATTGATCGAGCTCGGGCCGGAAAAATTCGCAAAGTGGGTTCGCAATCAAAAGCAATTGCTAATTACCGACACCACGATGCGCGATGCGCATCAATCGCTGTTGGCGACCCGCATGCGCACCCACGATTTGCTGCAAGTGGCCGAGGCCTATGCCCACCTCGTGCCGCAAATGTTTTCGCTCGAAATGTGGGGCGGCGCCACATTTGACACGTCGATGCGCTTTCTCAAGGAGTGTCCCTGGCAACGGTTGGCCGATTTGCGCGAGCGAATTCCCAACATCCTCTTTCAGATGTTGCTGCGAGCTTCCAACGCCGTAGGCTATACGAACTATCCGGACAATGTCGTCGAAGCGTTCGTGAAAGAGAGCGTCGAAGCCGGAATGGACATCTTTCGCATTTTCGATCCACTGAACTGGACCGAAAACATGCGCGTGGCGATGGACGCGGTCCACAAACACGGCGGCATTTGCGAAGCGGCGATCTGCTATACCGGCGATATTCTGGATCCAAATCGCCCAAAATACAGCCTGAAGTATTACGTCGAATTGGCCAAAGAATTGGAGCGAATGGGTGCGCACATTCTGGCCATTAAAGACATGGCGGGGCTATGCAAGCCATACGCGACGGAGCAACTAGTTAAAACGCTGAGGCAAGAAATCGGCATTCCAATTCATTTCCACACGCACGACACGAGCGGTGCTGCGGCCGCTTCCGTGCTTAAGGGGAACGAGGTTGGCTTGGATATCGGCGACGCCGCGCTTGCACCGATGTCGGGCCTCACTTCGCAGCCGAATTTAAATTCGATTGTCGAAGCGCTGCGGCACACGGATCGTGATACCGGGCTCGACCCCGAAAAACTCCGGCAGCTCGCGCACTATTGGCAAGCCGTTCGCGAGTTCTATACGCCGTTTGAAAGCGATTTGAAATCGCCGGATGCAGATTTGTATCTGCACGAAATGCCCGGCGGTCAGTTCACGAATCTTTTGGAGCAAGCCAGGGCGCTGGGGCTGGCCTCGCGCTGGGACGAAGTGTGCCGGATGTACTCCGATGTGAATCAGTTGCTCGGCGACATCGTGAAAGTGACGCCGACCTCGAAATCGGTGGGCGATTTGGCGCTGTTTTTGGTTACGAATAATCTCTCTGCAGACGCGGTGCTCGATCCTTCGCGCGATTTTGCTTTCCCGGAAAGCGTGATCGACCTTCTGGCTGGCCGCATGGGTCAACCGCCGGGTGGGTTTCCACCGGACGTCCAAAATCGCATTTTGCGCGATGTCAAACCGGTGAAGGGCAGGCCGGGCGAAACGCTGCCGCCGGCCGATTTCGAAGCGACCGCTGCGGCCGTGGAAAAAATCCTCGGGCGAGAACCCACTCGTCAGGAATTGCTCTCGTATTTGTTGTACCCGCGCGTGTTCCAGGATTTCGCCACGCTGCAGGCTCAGTATTCCGACACGAGCATGCTGCCCACGCCTTTTTTTCTCTACGGGCAACAACCGGGCGAAGAGTTGGCCATCGATATTGAGCCCGGCAAAACACTGATCGTCAAGATGCTCACCGTCGGCGAGCCACATCCCGATGGTAGCCGCACCGTGTTCTTCGAACTTAACGGCCAGCCGCGCAGTGTGTCGGTGTTCGATAAATCGCTGAAGGGCGAAGTTGCGCGGCGTCCGAAGGCCAATCCAAGCGATCCGAAGCAAATTGCTGCGCCGATGCCTGGACTCGTCGTCACGGTGCCAATCAAAGTTGGCGACTCGGTGAAGAAAGGCCAGAAGCTGTTGTCGCTGGAGGCGATGAAAATGGAAACGACGTTGTATGCAGACAACGACGGCCGAATTGCCGATGTGCTCGTGAAGCCCGGCACGCCAGTGGAAGCCGGCGAGCTGGTGGTGCAAATGGAGTGACGTGCACACAGCCTTAGCGTTTGCTCGACTTGCGTCGAGCCATCAATAGCGTGCCCAAACCGAACATGGCTAGCGCAATGGCGCTGGGCTCCGGCACAATTGCCACGATAGTGTTATTGCCAAGCAGCGCATAAAGACGGCCGGCATCGCCCTGCCCGAACCCCAAAAGTGTCGAAGCAGGCCGGCCAGTCAGGTACTGGAATTCATTGATTGTGCCGCCGTTGGCATCCATGTAAAAAACTCGGCCATTGCTGGATCCCAAATCGCCGAAAATGTATTTGCCAACCAGCGAAGGAAATTCGCTGCCGCGATAAACGAATCCGCCGAGCACGGCGATGCCATCGCCGTGCGTGTATTCGGCAATTGGCGCGAGCGAAGTAAAGCCGGCTGGCAACGTCCGACCGGAGCCGTTGCCACCGCTGTTATCGCGCGTGCCTTCGACGAAAGGCCAGCCGTAATTTCCGCCCACGGTAATCGAATCGATTTCCTCGCGCTGGCCCTGTCCGACATCGCCCACGATCAGCCGACTCGTTGTGTTGTCGAACCCGAAGCGATACGGGTTTCGCATGCCGTAGGCATAAATTTCCTTCAGTCCGCCGCTTCCTGAAGCGAACGGATTCGTCGCGGGAATGCCGTATTGGCCGTTAGTGCTATTGTTGCCATTGGGGTCGATGCGCAAGATTTTACCAAATGGAACAGTGGTATCTTGCCCGTTGCCAATGGCATTGTTGTGACCATCGGTCGTCGAAGTTGCGCTTCCATTGAAATCATTCCCGCCTCCGCCGTCGCCAAGGCTGATATACAGATTTCCGTCTGGCCCGAATTTGACATCGCCGCCCTGATGATTGCTCTGCGGATGATTAATTCGCAGCAGCACCCGCGAAGTGGTGTTCGCCAAATTCGGATTGGCAGAGACCGTCCATTCGCGGATGGTAATCTGATTGTTCGGATTCGTGCTGGTTGTGGGGAATAGCTCCGGAGAACTGTAGTCGGCAGCGGGCCCGCCGGTGCTGAACGGCTCCGTCTGGAAAGTGTAGAACTTTCCGTTCGTCGCGAAGCTGGGGCTCAACGCAAGACCTAACAACCCACCTTCGCCGCCGGTGTAAATGCTCAGGCCGGCACCGCCACTGGCAACCGAACTGGTCATATTCAAAAACGGCGTGGCGCTGACGGCGCCCGCCGAGCTAACAATGTCAATTTTCCCATTACGCGTCGCTACCAAAAGCCGTCCGCTGCCATCGCCGACTGGTACCAAATCTTGTGGCGTTCCGTCGCCGGCGGGAATAGTGGCAAATGTTTGCAGCCGAATCGAAACCGACCCCGTGGTGACCGGGCTGGTCAATGCGAAAGCAGGAGCTGCCGCAAGCGCAACGAGCGCAGCGGCCAGCGTGCAGGTGATGCCTCTCATGTCTGTGTCCTTCGTCCGCCCGGCGAGAAACGCCCCTCTGGGTCGAAATTCTAGCGGCTGCCGCAGTGCGATGCCACGATTCGGCCGCGATCTATGCAACAATTGTGCCTAATAAATCGACCAGATGCCCGGCGTAGCGATCTCGATGAGATTTTCATCAGGATCGCGCAAATAAATGCTTACACCGCCGCGCTCCCAGTGCACGCGGCTCTCGATCGGCACTTCGCACGCCGCCAAATGCGCTTCCCAGCGCGGCAGTTCTTCCGCAGTGCACGAAAACGCCATGTGCAACTGACCGCTGCCATCGTGCGGTGGAATGGTGCCGCCCGGCAGGGCAATCGACTCCGTCGTGCCGCCTTGTAAGAACAACAGCAGTACATGTTTTTCAGCGACCGAGAGCGCACAAAACCGCTCATCGCCAACCATTTTTCGCAGCCCGAATACCCCCTGATAAAAGTTTTCAGCGCGGCGCATTTCGCGTACATACAGTGCGGTTTCAATGATTCCGGTTAGTCCGGGCATGGCAACACATCGTCCGACCGTCCTGATCGGATAAACGGTATAAAGTGTGCTAACCTGGTGAAAGTCGTCGTCCCACAGCATCGTACTCCGACTGGGCCGGTCGGGCTATATTCAATTTGCTATGCCTCTTCGCATCGAAGAATACGCCATGATCGGCGATTGCCATACGGCAGCGCTCGTGGGCCGCGATGGCTCGATCGATTGGCTCTGTTTGCCACGGTTCGACTCCGGCGCTTGCTTCGCCGCGCTTCTGGGCACGCCCGACCATGGCCGTTGGCAAATTGCACCGCAATCGCCGGTTCGCAAAACCTCACGCCGCTATCGGCCCAGCACTTTGATTCTGGAGACCGAGATTGAAACCGACGAGGGCATTGTGACTCTCATCGACTTCATGCCGCCGCGCACGAAGGAACCCGACGTGGTGAGGATTGTCAAAGGCCGCGCCGGCACAGTGCCCATGCGGACCGAACTCATCGTGCGATTCGACTACGGCTCCATCGTGCCCTGGGTCCGCCGCACCGATACCGGCCTGAAAGCGATCGCCGGACCCGATTCCGTGTACCTCGATACAAACGTCAAAATTCACGGAGAGAATCTGACATCGGTCGGCGAATTTACTGTCGCACAAGGCGACCAAGAATGTTTCGTACTACAGTGGCATCCATCAATGGAGGATCGCACGAAATCTCCGGATGCGTGCTGTTCCTTCGACGATACCGAGCGCTGGTGGCTAGATTGGTCCAGCCGCTGCACCTACCGCGGGCCGCATGCCGATTTGGTGCTCCGCTCGCTGATCACGCTTAAAGCGCTCACGTTCGCGCCCAGCGGCGGAATTGTTGCTGCGCCCACCACGTCGCTGCCGGAATTCATCGGGGGCCAGCGGAATTGGGATTATCGATTTTGCTGGATTCGCGATGCCACGTTCACGCTCTATTCGCTCTTGATCGCCGGCTTCACCGAGGAAGCCGTGGCATGGCGCGATTGGCTGCTACGCGCTGTGGCCGGCAGTCCATCGCAGATGAATATCATGTACGGCATCAACGGCGAGCGTCGGCTGACGGAGTTGGAATTGAATTGGCTGCCAGGCTATGAGAACTCGGCACCGGTGCGAATCGGCAACGCCGCATGGAATCAATTCCAACTCGATGTGTTCGGCGAAGTTTGCGATTCACTTTACGCCGCTAACCGCATGGGTGTGCCACAGGATGAAAACGTGTGGCGCATGCAAAGCAACCTGGCCGAATACCTGGAAATGCATTGGCACGACCCGGACGAAGGCATTTGGGAAGTTCGCGGTCCGCGCCGCCACTTCGTGCATTCCAAGGTGATGGCCTGGGTGGCTTTCGATCGGATGGTTAAATCGGTGCAGAAATTCAAACTCGAGGGCCCCATCGCAAAATGGTCAGCCATTCGCGACTGAAATTCATCGAGAGGTTTGCGAGCACGGCTTCAATGCCGAGAGAAACGCCTTCGTGCAGTCGTATGACTCTAAAGAGCTGGACGCCAGCCTGCTGATGATTCCATTGGTTGGTTTTTTGCCGGCTAAGGATCCGCGCGTCCGCGGCACCGTGAAGGCGATCCAGAACGACCTCACTCAAGACGGCTTTGTAGCCCGGTACAGCTTAAATTCAACGCTCGGCGGATTACCGCCCGGGCAAGGCGTTTTCTTGCCCTGCAGCTTTTGGCTCGTCGATAATCTGCTTGCGCTGGGTAGGCGGGAAGAAGCTGAATCGCTCTTTCACCGCCTGATCGAATCGGCCAATGAGTTGGGCTTGTTTTCCGAAGAATACGATCCACAAGCGGGCCGCATGCTCGGGAATTTTCCGCAGGCATTTACCCACGTGGCGATGGTCAATTCGGCCTTCAATTTATGGAAAGCGGAAAAGCCGGTGGCACATCGTTCCGATGGCTAAGGCAATCGGTAAGCAGCTCGAAACGATATCGCCACGTTATCTCGGAGCTTGATGATCCAAATCAGTGAACAGCCAGCGCTGATGCCGCCTGCGATTTTTGTATTGCCGTCTCGACCGAAATTCCGTTATGCATGTGCACATGATTGCCCATTGACTCGCAGGAAGCGACCATGGCCTCTTCCGCACGACTAACCAATGATGTCACTTCTTCTCCCGGCTGCGCTTCCGCACAGCCGACGCTAATACGGAACGTCAGCTTTTCATCCATCAGTTGCAGCGGGCAACTTTCGATATGGCTTTTCAATCGCCGCGCCACGTTCACTGCATTGACGAGCGCGGCTCCGGGCAGTTCGATGGCAAACACATCAGTCTCGAAGCGAGCGACGAGATCCATTTCGCGCCGCGGCGACGAAGAAATGCGTGCATGCCCGCAGCACGAGCTTTTCGGATCCATCGCTGCTCCGCTCCATCAGTTCGCGCAAGCTGCCAATTTTGATGAGCACGAGCGACAATCGATTGCCATGCCGCTGCGATTCCGCCAAACGGCGGCGCAAATCTTCCTCTAGCGCTGCACGGCTCGGTAGTCCTGTTTGTGCGTCGGTGCGTGCATCGACGGCTCTGAGCATGGGCGAAGACATTTGCATAACGACCCTCGAAAAAATCGGTCCCTTTTTTCTTGACACATGAATCTAGGCCATGTGCAGGCCTTGTCAAAACGCCGGTACACTACTGGGGGTAAAGCAGCCGCCGGGCATCGCTTAGGTGTAGGAGGCGATTCCAATCGCCGATGGCGCTCTTCGGGCGCCGCTAGACGCCTGCTGCCGAAAGCGCTCGGAAATGCAGCGACTCAACTATCGCTTGAACAGCGAGCTCGAGTCGAAGTTCCAATTCGGATTCTGGGTGTTGAACTGGTAAACGGGAGATTCTTTGTAGCGCTCCTCCCACTCCAGTTGCTGCGTTGCGTAGCTATCGCGGATAAATTGTTCGAAGGTTTGATCTTTGCTTGCGCCGCCTAGCCGCAGCATCATATCGATCGCATTCTTTGGCCGGTTTTTCGAGAGGGAACTTACGTAGGGAACTACCAGTATTGCAAGCGCCGTCACCACCGCGCCCCCGGCCACTACCGATGTCCATGTGCTGAGCCGCTCCCAAACTGGTTTTGCATTGACCGGCGACTCTTCGGACGCCAGTTGGGCAATTTCCGCTGCCGCCGCTGCCTGCCGCTCAGCTTCTGCTTGCTGGAAATACTTCGCTGTGGTCAATTCGTGCTCGCCAGCCATCTTTCGCTTCCTAGACAAGAGTTGCAGCGCCAATGGTCGCCTGCATATGAAGCCTAGCTCACGTTTTGCAGGGGGGTGTGGCGAAAATATGTCCGGCTTCAAAACGACCACTTCTCAGATGCGCCTCCATACGACGAAGGCGCAATTTTTGCAGCGCAAGCTGGCTTCAGGCGAAGATTTGCCGTTAGGAGCAGCGTCTTGTTAAATCTACGTCGCGGCGATCCCGTTGCAGTTTTGCCCGCCAAAGGAGCGCTGGTCGAGGAAGTGGTGGAAATTGCCACGGTCAACTATGTCAGCCGGGCATTTATTCAACTAACCGATGGGCGTCTATACGCCAAGGCCGATGGGCGCTGTATGGGAAGCGGCCAAGGCGGTTATATTGTCGCCGCTTCTCAGGGGCACCGCGAAGCTTTGGAAGACCGCCAAAGGAACGCGGACCGCCCCTCCAATCATCGCCGGAAGTGTGCTTGCGGCACAGAGGGGCAGATCGCCAAAGTGGCGAGTTCCCAAAACTCGCACAATTCAATGCCGAGTGACGCTGTTCGGTAGAGGCGCACTCACTGCGGAAGAGGTTCGAGGGTTACGCGCAGCGCGACGGCGCCTTTGGGCTTCGCATTGGGATCCGGACCACAAGAGCGAATTTGATCCGCTTTGAGCTCGGCAACTTCCAGGGCTCCGCTCCAAACCGCCGCGCGTCCCGCGGTGTGAGCTTTCATCGTGAGTGTGAAGGCCTTAACCCGACCGTATTGAAATACCTTGCGCAGGACGCCAATCACGAAATCGAACCCGTTCAAATGGTCATTATGCAAGATCACGGCATATGGTGGCTGCTGCTTCGTGCGCATGCGCGCGTCTGGCTTCGTTGACGACTGCGCCGGCGGCGGGTCGATGACTTCGGCTCCATGCTCTTCAACGTGGGCTTCAGCAGGCATCACAGTGTCCTTGATGTTCGGAGGCCCGCCATTATAACACCGCCGCCGCTGCTCGAAGAAGAAATGCACCGACCTTCCAAGCGGAGCCGCAGCGCGTTGCCTTTTTTTGGTACATTGGCGGGCACAATCTGGTTCGCAACGATCATCAGCGGAAGTCATCAATCCCAAACTCCAATATGGGTCAGCCATCTACTCCTGCACCGGTGCTGCTAATTGTGGCGGCGATCAGTCGGCATGAGGATGCGTTCCGTTGGACGCAAGAGCGAACTGAATTAGCATGGGGCCGCATTGCACTCGCAAGCCAGGTGTTTGATTTTACGGAGACCGATTATTATCAAGCTACGATGGGGATTGGGCTAAAAAAACGATTCTTCGCCTTCGGGAAACTGATCGATCCGGCGGCGCTGGCGGAGTGCAAGTTGCAGTCGAATGATTGGGAGGCGCAGTACGCGGCGCTCGGCCAGCATCCGGAGGCGCGGCCGCTGAATTTGGATCCGGGCTACATCACATTGGCCAAGTTGGTGCTCGCGTCGACGAAAGATCATGCCCATCGGTTGTACTTGGGTCGCGGAATTTTTGGCGAGATTACGCTGGCGTACCGCTCCACCGCCTGGCAGCCTAACGCCTGGACTTACCCGGACTACCGCCGGGCCGATTTTCAGCGGTTTTTTTTGGAATGCCGCGAATATCTCAAGCAGCATACGAGCTGCGGGCCAGTGTCATAAACAAAATTGCCACTGGCAACTCGATCGAATGGTAGGCCGAGCGAAGGGATTTCGGAGTTGATACAATAAAATGAAGTTGAGCATTCATCAGATCAAAATGAAAACGAGTGAACAGCGATGCGCCCTTGGATGTTAATTGTGTTGGCCGTCATCTGTGGCGCCTGCATGGGTTTGGGCGTAACGTTTGCCGAACTTGGAACGTCGCCCGCCGGCCATGTGCAAGCGGCGTTTCAATTGGGCTTAAACGGCTCGACGGGGCCAAAGGCAGCGATCGACGAGGACACGTTTGAGTTCGGCAACATGGAGCTGAACGATCGCAATTCGCACGAATTCACGATTCGCAACGAAGGCCACGAGCCGTTGGAATTGAAAGAGGGTGGAGTTTCTTGTGGGTTGTGCACGGAGCAATCGCTAAAAAGCACGAACCTAGCGCCGGGCGAAAAGACCGTCGTCGAAATCCGTTGGCATGCCAACAAGGAAGGGCCATTTCATCAAAGCGCGGTGGTGAACACGAACGACCCGGCACGCCCACGATTAACGTTCAACATAGCGGGCAAAGTCTTGTTTTCGCACCGCGTGGAACCATCTGATTTGGTCTTCAGCAGCATCTCCGCGAAAGAACCACAATCTGCGGAGGTGCTCATCTATTCGTTTCGCGATGGTCAATTGCAAGCGCTAAGTTCATCGCTTAGCGAGCTCGATACGGCCGACAAGTTTGAGATTCGCACTGAGCCAATGCCAAAGGAGAAATTGGATGCCGATAAAGACGCCAAAAGCGGCGTCGTTGTACATGTGACGCTGAAACCGGGGTTGCCCCTCGGGGCATTGCACCAGAAAATTCTGCTCAAGTTGAATTTGGAAGGTGAGCCGACGGTGGAGATTCCCGTTAGCGGCAACGTTGTGAGCGAAGTGCAATTGATGGGCCGCAATTGGGATTCGGAACGTGGGCTTCTGCGGCTCGATACGGTCAGCTCAGGCGAAGGCACGAAGGCACAGCTGTACTTGCAGATTCACATTGCGAACGGTGAAGCGGTGCATCCGAAAGTTGTAGAGGTGAATCCGGCAAGCGAACTGAAGGTGACGATCGGCGACGCAATGCCACTCGCCGCCGGCACACTAGTGCGCGTGCCGCTGACCATCGAAATTCCGCGCGGCACCCGACCGGTTTCCCACTTGGGTGGCGACGAAGGGAAGCTGGGCGAAATTGTGATCGACACCGGCGACGCAGGCGGTGAAAAACTGAAATTGCGTGTGCGATATGCGGTTG
Organism: Pirellulales bacterium; assembly: GCA_963773875.1. Taxonomy (GTDB): domain Bacteria; phylum Planctomycetota; class Planctomycetia; order Pirellulales; family JADZDJ01; genus CAVTYH01. The sequence continues at coordinate 39,316 of CAVZCV010000015.1, read as the reverse complement.
TAGAGTGACGAGCCAATCGATGGCGCCGACAGAGAACCGAGTTTGATTGCGATTATCAACACGATAAGGGACGGGCATGTATTCACGGAAGAAAAGTCGCTCCTTGCCGGTTTTGCTGCTCAGCCTGACAATGGCGGCAGCGGCGGCGATTGCCGTTGCATCTTTCGCCTTGACGGTCGATTCGGCACAAATCGATTCCGGCAATTCCACGGCCGGCGGCGGAAAGAAAGCGGATGCCGCGTCCATTGAAGCGCAAATGATTGAGCGCAACGGCCCGATTTTTCAAGGCTGGATGCCACCGAAGGTCGCAATCGTCTTCACGGGCTTGCAGCAAGGGTACATTGAACCTTGCGGCTGTTCTGGGAAGGAGAATCAAAAGGGTGGGTTGAGTCGCCGCGATATGCTGCTCAAACAGCTAAAAGATAAGAAATGGCCGATCGTGGCCGTTGATCTGGGCGAAGAAGTGCGCCGCTATGGCCGCCAGCAGGTACTGAAATACGCGGCGACAATCGACGCGCTCAAGATGATGGGCTACCAGGCGATTGGATTTGGCGCCGACGATTTACGGCTGTCTGCTGTCGAGCTGTTTCCCATTGTAAGCGCCGTGGGAACTGAGAAGACGCCGTTTGTGGCGGCGAACGTGGGACTCTTCGCATTTGACGACACTGTACCGCGGTTTCGAGTGATCGATGCCGGCGGAAAGAAGATCGGCATAACCAGTGTCATTGGCAGCGACGCCCGTCAAGTTAACGATCGAGACATTCAGTTCAAACCAGCGGCAGAAGCAATTACGGAAGTTTTGCCGAATCTGGAAGCCGCGAAGTGCGATGTGCTGATCCTTCTCTCCAATGCGAGCAAAGAGGAATCGACCACGTTGGCCAAGCAATTTCCAAAATTCGATTACGTTTTGTATGCCGGGGACGCTGGCGAACCACCGGCCGAACCACTTGTCATTGAAGGCATTAAGACGAAGCTGTTTGAAGTTGGGCACAAAGGAATGTACGCCGCCGTGCTCGGGCTTTACGACGATGCAAAATCGACCCGATTCCAACGTGTGCCGCTCGATGCACGCTTCGGCGATTCGCCCCGGATGAAGCAGGTGCTTGCCGCGTATCAAGATCAACTGAAGGAGCTTGGTTTACAGGGTCTGGGGTTGAAGCCGGCGAATCATCCTAGCGGCCGAACGTTCGTGGGTTCAAAAGAGTGCGGCGAATGTCATTCCAAGGCCTACGCAATCTGGAAAAAAACCCCGCACGCGGCGGCTCTAGCGACACTTCAGCATTTGGATCCGCCGCGGCAGTACGATCCGGAGTGTCTAAGCTGCCACGTAACAGGCTGGGAGCCGCAAAAGTTTACGCCGTATGTCGGCGGATACCTGAGTGAAGCCAAGACGCCGCTCTTGGCTGGCAACGGTTGCGAAAACTGTCACGGGCCGGGTTCCGCACACGTCGCGGCAGAGCGGGGCAATGTGAAAGCCAGCGACGCCGAATTGAACCAGCTGCGGAAAGAAATGTCGTTGTCAATTAAAACGACCGAAGGCCGGAAAAAAGTGATCGATAATTGTCGCCAGTGTCACGATGGCGACAACAGTATCAACTTCAAGGATGGAGACAATTTCGATACGTATTGGCCGAAGGTGGAGCACCACGGCAAAGATTAATTCGCCGCTCGTGGATCGGTCGGTCCGACAAGATACGTGCCGAACTAACCGGCAATTTGCGCCATCGCTTCATCGGGAATGCTGAAGTTGGCAGCGACGCTTTGCACATCGTCGTGATTATCGAGTTGCTCCATCAGGTTGAGTACCTTTCGAGCGACGTCAGGATCATCGACATTCACGGTGTTGGCAGGGAGGCGCGTGAGCTGGCTGGAATCGGGTTCGACGCCCGCCGACTGCAGAGCGCTGGCAACGGCGCCAAATAGTGCAGCATCGCAGGTGACCTCAAACTTGTCGCCACTCAGTTTGACGTCGTCGGCGCCGGCTTCGAGCGCAATTTCCATCAACTTGTCTTCATCGATTTTCGTGCTATCGACGACGAATAGTCCCTTGCGTTCAAACATCCAGGCGACGCAATTCGTTGCCCCGAGTTTGCCATCGTTGAGTTCGAAGATTTTGCGAATTTCAGGCGCCGTGCGGTTGCGGTTATCGCTCAAAATTTCGCACATCACGGCCACGCCACCTGGACCATACCCCTCGTAAATTACTTCTTCCAGATTCCCACTCTGCAATTCGCCAGTGCCGGTTTTGATGGCGCGGGTGATGTTCTCGTTGGGCATGCTGACGGCACGGGCATCGGCAATGGCATAGCGCAATCGCAAGTTCGCGTCTGGATCGCCGCCGCCCATCTTAGCCGCCACGATGATGGCTTTTGCCAGTTTACTCCAAAGTTTGCCGCGCTTGTTATCGATGAGCGCCTTTTTTCGCGAGATGTTTGCCCAGTGGGAATGACCAGCCATATAGTGAGTCCTGACTCCGTAGAATGCGATTCAATTCTCTTTCAACAAATCAGCCAACGGGAAGTTAACCAAATAATTGTTACTTTGCTGTCGATTCGTCCGTCAATTGCCTGAGCTTTCGTTCAACCATTTTCATTTTCTCAGCTTCTCCCGCTTTCTTAAAGGCCTCCGCTGCGCGAGAGAGCAGGGCTTTTGCTTCCGCCGGATGACCAAGTTTGATATGGACTTCTGCTGTGTGCGCAAGCACCTCGCCATCGGGCTCCTCGGCACTGGTCGCCTTTTGCAATTGTTCCAGCGCTTCCGGATAGCGGTTTAGCCGAAACAGCGCCCAACCCAGGCTATCGCGGTAGGCATAGTTATCGGGCTCCGCCGTCACGGCCAACCGCGTCATGCGTTCGGCGCGTTGCAGATGTTTATTTTGATCGGCCCACAGGTAGCCGAGGTCATTGTTCGCGCCGGGATCGTCCGGGAACTCATCGAGAATTTGTTCCAGGTATTCAACGGCATCTTGATTGCTGTTTTGTTGAGCATGGATATTCGAAAGTGCGGCGCGAGTGCCGCAATGCTTCTCGAACTCCTTCGGTTGAATAGTCGCCGTCAAAATCATCGACGAACTTCTGGTAGGTTTTTGCTGCTTCATCATAGCGCTTGGCGTGGTACAAAATCCAAGCTCGGCGACCTGCCATTTCTGGATCTTTGGGCTTCTTTTCGCTCGCAAGCGTGGCGGCTTTTAGGGCGTCTTCGGTCTTGCCTTGCATTTCCAGGCGCCCGCCAGGTAGTAATAAAATGCAGGATTATCGTCGACAAGGACTTTTTGATCGATGCCACGTTGGAAAACTTCTTCGGCTTGAGAGGCCTTATTATCCATCAAGAGGCCTAGCCCCCACACCAAAAGCAACTCGGCGGCCGATTTAGGGTTCGCCTTGATCGCCAGATCAAACAGCTTCTCGACATCTTGCCATTGTTTCGCTTCGGCAGCCATAAGACCGGCCACTCGCAGTGCGGCGAAATCATCTTCGCTTGCCGCGGCGTGTTTTGTTTGCGCGAATTCAAGCAGCTTTTTTAGCAGCACATCGTCTTTTAGGATCGCTTGGACGGCGTCTTCGACCACCAAAAGGGAATTCGATTTTTCAGCAACCTGCGCCAACACATTCAGGAGCGGTTCAGTGTCATTGGTTTTCTGGTACAGGTCGATCAACGAATTACATACCTGTTCGGTTGGATTTTGTGCAAATGCTTTCTCCAGTAGCTTCCCAGCCTTATCGAATTGGCCAGCCGCTTTGTATTGCTCAGCAAGAAAGAACATCAACCAGACGTCGTCCGGCCTGTCTGCGCAGTGATGCCAACCGCGAAATGAGCTCATCTGACTGATTCAGCTTTTTGAGAGCCTGACTGAGAAGATCATACGGTCGAGCGCTTTTCGCGGTCTTTTCGGCCGCCAAATACTTGTGTAATTCATCAAGGGCCGTTTGAGGTTTATCGGCGGCTAATTCAACTCGCGCCAAGTTTAATGCGTATTGCGCTGCATCAGGTTTGAAGCTATTAAAGCGGTCGAAGGCATCCCGTGCTTGATCGGGTTTGCCCGCTTGCAAAAACGCGGCTCCGGCCAGTTCGTAAATCGCGCCGTCAGCGCCGATGATGGCCCTCACCGATTTCGGCTCCAATCCGGAGGCCTTTGGCCGATTCAACGCGTCGACCGCCTTTTCGAACATTGATGCCGATTCGGCAAACTGCTGGTTAAGATAATAAAGCCGACCCAGTTGCAGATCGACCGCAACTTGCTGAGGGCCGGCCCTCTCTTTTGCGAGCGATTCAGCCAGGCGTTTGTAAAGTGCGATGGCCTGTTTCCACTGGCCTGTTTCCGCCAAGTATTCTGCGGCGTGCGCGAGAATTACGTCATCAACGGGATTTTGTTCGGCGTATTTAATGGCATAGCGCAAGCCTTCCTCGGGCCGGTCGATCGCGAACGCCAAAGGCAAAAGCTCCCGCAGCACCGGTGAGGCATCCGAATCGTAGCGAATGGCACGCTCATAATGACGCAAAGCTTCGGGCAGCATACGACGCTGCTCAAGCATTCGGCCTGCGGCAAAGTGAGCGGCGGCCGCGAGCCGATCGTCGTCTTGATCGGAGCGCGGACGGCGCTGAGAAATTATTTCTAGCGGATCATCCAACGTCTGGGCAGAGTTGGGCGTCGGGGCGCCGGAGGCGAATGTCAACGGTACGATCCATATCAGCAGTCCCAATACGCTGCGGAAGAAATTGCAGGACATGGCGCAATCCAATCGGTGCAGCGGCTGTTGCAAACGTCCTGACTGTCTCAGCGCGGTTTGCGTTTCCCGAGGTGCTTGGCGGTAAGTTTGCGCGAGTCGCCCCCGCGAGTTGTGCGGCTACTGGCTGCCGCCGGAGGTCGGCTCGCCTTTGCGGCCGGCTTTACCGGCGTCTCCTTCTTGCTGCCGAGCTTCTTGTGAGAAGATTCCGACCTTTCCACGCTCACCTTTTTCGAATCTTTCGAATCATCCTTTGTCGCATTCAATTTCTCGCCTTGTTTGCCGCCGCGAGTGTTATTGACGTGCACGTCTTTCATCGCGCTTCTTGCCTTGGCCGCTTTGCTGTCGTTATTAACGGGAACGACTTCGACCGGCTTGGGTGGTTCTTTCTTTTGTCCGCGCTTCGGCAAACGATCTTTGGCATCGGCATTAATTGCCAGCAGCAACGTTTTCATCGCCGGCGAGTAAGGATTCGCAATAAAATCTGCTGAAAACTGATGCAAAAGCGACCCGAACTCGGTGCCCTTATTTTTCGGAATTGCACGTTCCAAACCGCCGACGCTGGCTGATTCGCGTTCCTGGTCGGTCGCGATTCCAACGATCCACAGGATTTCCAGCGCACCGCGATCGAGGGGAATCGAATGCCCTCCCAATGCATGCTGTGTTGCATACGACACCACGAACGGCGAAGCGCCTTCCATTTTTTCAAGCCGCTTAATGCCCACGCCTATGTTCTGCTTTTTGACCGGCTCTAAATCGAATGAATAAGTATCTTCAAATACGGCTTGCAAAATGCGTTTTAAGTTTGAAGCTGCAGACTCAGGCCTCGGCAGCTCCCGCAACGCTTCCGCCAATTCTTTCACCGTACTGACGCGGACTTCGTTCCAGTCGAAAAATGAACTAGCCAGGTGCTCGTATGTTTTATCAGCCTTGTCGTACGCCGCATTTTCCAAGCAACAAGCATAAAGCATTTGCTCCAGCAGCGGTCGATGTCCATTGACCGCAACCGGTTTGTAGTGCTGTTTCAGCACCTTGTACATCTTGGTGATTAGTGCAGCCCGATTTTGACCAGCCATGGTGTTGTGTCTTTAATGTAGCAGTTCAGTAATTGGAATATGGGGTGCGTGGCTATCGCGGCCGTCTCGTATGGCCGCCAGAATTGTCATTCGAATCGTCGCCTTCGCCGCCGGGGGCCGAACGTTCGGCGGCTACACCTTGGGAATCGGCAAGCGTCTCCTCGTTCTGGTCCGGCGCCGTATTGCGCGAATCGGATGGCAGCACTTCTTTTAGAATGCGTGCCATTTCGACCGATTTCTTGACGCCTTGGTCCAGAACGAACATCAGTCGCGGCGTATACCGTGTATCGATTTGCGAAGCAATCTTCGATTGCAAAAAACCCGCGGCACTTTGGAGACCGCGCACGGCAAGGTTTTGCTTTGTCTCATCGCCCATGACTGAAACGTGAACCTTCGCATGCCGCATGTCTGGCGAAACCTCGACGCCAATAACCGTGACGTCGCGCACACGCGGGTTGCGCAGTTCTGCCAAGATCGCCATGCTGACGACTTCACGAATGGCTTCAGCGGCTTTAAGCAGGCGACGCGATGACATGGGAGCAACCGAAGTTCTAAGTGATCACCGATGGAATCGGTTTCTTAAATTTAGCCCGAGATTTGACCTGGATTTTAATGATTTTCCGACAATTTCACTCGCCGAAACGTGTGGAAAAGCTTGGAATCCGATTCTTTCGCGATCTTCAAAAGGACTTTGCCGAAGGTAATTTCCGTTGTATTAAAACGTACGAGCAATTTCCTCGACCCGGTAGCATTCTAAAACGTCTCCCTCTTTCAGATCGTTGAAACCAGCCACCTTAATGCCGCATTCCAATCCTTCGCGGACTTCGCGAGCATCGTCCTTCTCCCGGCGGAGCGTTTCGAGCGGGTAATCGCCGATAATGCGGCTGTCGCGGATGATTCGTATGCGGCTGTTGCGCTGCATAGTGCCCGAAAGCACTCGGCAACCTGCCACGGTGCCCACGCGGCTGATGACAAACGTTCGGAGGACCAGCGCGCGACCCAAATCGGCTTCGCGTTTTTCGGGCTTGAGCATGCCCTCGAGCGCTTTCTTCAGATCGTCGGTTACCTGATAGATAATGTCATAGCGCCGCACTTGCACGCCTTTTCGATCTGCGAGCAGGCGAGCTTTTTCATCTGGGACAACATTGAAGCCGATGATGACGGCATCTGACGCGTCTGCCAGGTGCACGTCGGCTTCGCTAATCCCGCCGACTGTGGCCTGCAACACTTTAATTTTTACTTCGGGATGTTCGAGTTTCTCGAACTCTTTCAGGATTGCCTCAATCGAACCGCGCACATCGGCCCGCAGAATGATATTCAGGATCGCGGCCTGCTGGGTGCCCAGTCGATCGAATAGGTTTTCCAGCGTCACATGCACCGGGCCGGTGCCCAAAGTGGCTTGCCGCGTTTGATTATGACGTTGCAGTGCAATCTCGCGGCTCTCAGCAATGTCGTCGAGCACATAGAATTTATCACCCGCCGCTGGCGGCACATCCAGGCCGGTAACGTTGACGGGCATCGATGGCCCGGCCTCTTCGATCCTTTGACGCGTGCGCAGCGTATCGTACATCGCCTTCACGTGGCCGCTGGCAACGCCGCACACAATTGCGTCGCCCACGTGCAAGGTTCCGCGCTGAACTAATAGTTTGGCAACCACTCCGCGTCCTTCGTGCAATTCCGCTTCCAGGCAAGTGCCAATGGCTTTGCGATGCGGATTAGCTGTAAATTGTTTGTCATCCGCAATGAACAGCAACATTTCCAGAAGTTCGTCGATCCCCTGACCCGTGATCGCGCTGGTCTTGATCACTTCGGTTTCACCACCCCAGGCACGCGGTACAAGCTCATTGCGAGCGAGTTGCTCATAGATCTTCTGTTCGTTGACGCCGGGGAGATCGATCTTGTTGAGAGCCACGACAATAGGAACGCCTGCGGCTCGCGCGTGGCTGATTGCTTCTTCGGTTTGCGGCATGACACCGTCATCGGCCGCGACCACCAGCACCGCGATGTCGGTAACATTCGCGCCATGCGCTCGCATTTCAGTGAAGGCTTCGTGGCCGGGCGTGTCGACAAACGAAATCTTGCGGCCATCCTTTTCGATTTCATATGCACGAATGTGCTGAGTGATGCCACCGCTTTCGCCGCTGGCAACATTGATGCCGATGATTTTATCGAGCAGCGAGGTCTTGCCGTGATCGACATGACCAAGGACGGTGATGACCGGCGGACGAGTTTCGAGCGTCGAGGGTTCATCGACCTGGTCGTCGATCTTTTCACGTAACCGCTCTTCCACGGTGAGCGGTTTTTTAATTTCGACCTCGACACCGAGCTCGGCGCTTAGCAGCTCGACAGTATCTGCATCGAGCGACGACATCATATTCGGCATGCCGCCTAGCCCCATGGCAAGAAGTTTGCCCAAAACCTGGCTGGCAGAAATGCCCAGCGTTTCTGAAAACGTGCGCACATTGGTAGGCAGCTCGATGATCGCCTTGGTTTTTCGGGGAGCGGCCGTGTTTGTGCCCATGCGCTTGATGCGCTTGAGCCCGGTTCGCGAGGCGCTGTCATCGTCATCGCCGCGCGTGCGCTTGGCCTGTTCAGCGGCATGCCGCTTGCGGTTTAGCTGCCGTGCTTCGCGACCGCCGAGCGCACCTTTGAACTCTTCGCCGTCGACTGGCGCACCTTTGCCGCCACCCTTTTTGTTGCGGTCGCGGGACTCGCGTGTCAGCGGGCCAGGTTTTCCCAACGGCGGCGGCACAGGCGCGGGGCCAGTACCACGCGAAGGAGCTTTCTTCTGCTGTTCGTCGGTACGGCGACGTTCCTCTGCCTTTTTAAGATGCTCCGATAATGCCGGCTTCGCGCCCGCCTTGCTAGCGCGCATTACGTCGGCGGGCAGTCGTAGATCAGGCTTTTGTGGTGCGGGTTCCGCAGGTTTCGTCGGCGGTGCCGGGGCCTTCGACGATGGCGGCAATTGGGCAAGTCTGACCGTCGGCGATCCTCGGGTGACGGGACGTGGTTCCAGTGGTTTCTTGCGAACCGCGGGAGGTTTTTCGACCTTGGGCGATTCAATGACCGGCGGCTTTCCGGCAACTCCGCCCGGCGGAATGTACTGTTCGCGCGTTAAAGATTTTCTCTCGGGCGGCGCAGCAACAGCAGTCGAGGCGCTCGAAGACGCAGTGGCTGTGGCGGGGCGCTCGCCGCCACGACTGCGGCCACCAAGGTATTCCTTGAGCCGATCGACTTCTTCGTCGGTCATGCTGGCCAGCGCGGACCCCTTGCCGGCAATCCCCGCTTTCGCGCAGATTTCAACAAGCTCCTTGCTGTCGATTTTAAGCTCTTTGGCGAGCGAATAGATACGAGCGGCCAAGTGGGCCCTCCCTCATTTCAGCCCGGCCCCGCCGTATCGACGTGTGGCCCGAAGGCTTTTCCCGAGTTTTCAAACCATGGTTCAGGTCTCCCCAACCGTGGCATCATGGCACGACGCTCGTGCCAAAGTTCGAAATTGTACGTTATTCGTCCACATTAAAATAAATCGCACTCGCTAACTTGCACCCCCGGCTGCCGCTTGCTCACCGGTTGAAGCAGATTCAGTTGAAGCGGTTTCGCCGGCATCCAAGCCATTGGAAACGCCATTCGCTCCCGTTGCACTAGCCGGCGTGTTCGCTGATGGCATTGGCGTGCCGGCTGCTTGTTCCAAAGCGGCTTCCTTCTGATCTGCTTCGGCCGTGGCAGCATCGATTCGTTCTTGCTCGCGCTGCCGGCGACGTTCGGCAGCGGCGGCGGCCTCTGCGGCTTCCGCCTTGGCTTCCGCTTGGTCGACGATGTGCTGAACTTGTTCTTCGGTCAGCCCGCCCATTTCGACCAAATTCTCCGGCTCGATGACCGAGAGCTCGTCGTATGTCAAAAAGCCTTCGCCGACCAAACGCTCGGCAAGCGAACTATCGACACCGTCGAGCTCCGAGAAGCCCGCCACAGCCCGCTCGATTTCTGAATCGAGCTCTTCGCGGGTCATGATCTCGATATCCCAACCCGAAAGTTTGCTCGCGAGCCGCACATTCTGGCCGCGACGTCCAATTGCCAACGAGAGCTGGTCTTCTTTGACCAACACAATCGCTTTGCCGAGCATTTGGCAAAGAATGACTTCTTCGACCTCAGCTGGTTGTAGTGCGTTTGGTATCAGCGTTTGCAGGTCGTCGCTCCAGCGAACGATGTCGATCCGTTCGCCGCCAAGCTCATCGACAATGTTCTTGATTCGATTGCCGCGTACGCCTACGCAGGCCCCAACGCAGTCAACGCGCTGATCGCTGCTGCTCACAGCTACCTTGCTGCGGTATCCCGGCTCGCGCGCCAATGCCCGAACTTCGATGACGCCATCGGCAATTTCTGGAATCTCTTGCTCGAACAGCCGCTGCACAAGTTGCGGCCGCGTGCGACTAAGAATCACCTTCACGCGGCTGCCGACTTTCTTAACATCAAAAACCGTGGCTCGAATGCGCTCATTTGCGTGGTGTGTTTCGCCGGGAATCTGTTCGCTGCGCGGCAGAATGGCTTCGGTGTTCCCAAGCGAAACGGTCGCTGTACCGTTTTCGTATTTTTGCACCACGCCAGGAATCATTTGCCCCATCAATTCCTGGTACTCGTTGTAAAGGGCATCCCGCTCCGCTTCGCGAATCTTCTGAATGATCACTTGCTTCGCAGTTTGGGCGACGATCCGGCCCAAAGTTTCCTGCGGATCCAGCTCAACCCCGTTGTGGGAGCCGGAAATCGCCCCGCTAATTCGGTCGATATTGACGACAATGTCTTCTTCTTCGCCGTACTGCTTTTTGGCGGCCGAGACCAGCGCAGCTTCGATCGCTTGGAAAACAATTTCCTTGTCGATGTTTTTATCGCGATGGATCGAATCGACGATCCGCAGGACTTCATTTGCGTTCATCGCCGTGTTCGCTTTCTGTTTGCTCTAGTGACCTACGAACGAGCCGCAATCCACCAACAAAAAACGGGAACGAGTCATCCACGTTCCCGCGCCAAACGCCGAGCTTGCTGCCACGGTGCTTTACATACACAGCCCCGCAAATTCGGACCAGCGGTAAACCTGTCGCATGGCGCGGCTTTCCACGAACGACTTCTGCGTTTCGTCTAACGATTAGTCCCGTTAGCACGAAACTCGTTTTGCCACACAACTTAACGTATTGTGCAATCGATTAAATCTATCGGTCGCACTGGGAAGTGTCAAGCCGGTGGCGACGCTGAAAACCGTCGTCAAAAGCCGCAGCGGCGCGGCACTGAATAAATCAATCGATCGCCTGCACTAACACCGCACTGGCTTGACCTTGCGGCGTTACGCTCAAATTCAGAAATGAACGGCCGGCCGATGGACTGCCGTTATTCGCTCGCACCGCGGCAATGGGACACTGCGGATCCGGCGTTTCGAAATTTAGAATCGGAAACAATTTATCTTGACCGAGCGCCAAGACGCTTGCGATCAACTCGATCATGCCACTGCCCGCACCCAGGTTTCCAAAATAACTTTTCGCCGCGGTGACGGGCACCTTGTTGGCTGCTTCGCCGAAGACATCGCAAATGGCTTTTGCTTCGTCGATATCGCAACTTCGCGTGCTCAAACCGTGAGCGTGAATGTGGCCCACTTCATCGGGCGAAATGCCCGAGTGCTGCAAACTTTTCCGCATGACGTTCGCCAAAGCGGCATCCCGGCGGGCCACGCAATTTGTGTCGGCGACTTGCGACGATCCATGGCCGATAATTTCGCCATAAATCGTTGCTCCCCGTGCTTTGGCTGTGGCGAGTTCTTCAATCACGATCGCCCCGGCGCCTTCGCCGATAACCATCCCGCTCCGATTTTTATCAAACGGCCGGCTGGCCTTGCCAGGCTCTACACCGTTGCCCGCAAGTTCCTCGGTCTGTGCAGCATGCACGGTCTTCATCGGATGCACGCGCGTGCCCGTTGCGCCGACAACCATGATGTCGGCGCTGCCACGCAAAATGGTGCGGACCGATTCTCCAACGGCCAAATTTGCCGCCGCTTCTCGGTGGGTAATCGAGTTGTTCGGTCCACGTAAATCGTTGTAAATGGCGACGTGGCTCGCCGGCATGTTCGGCAAATACTTCAACAGCCACAGTGGCGAGAGCTGCGGCATGCCGTCGGTCGCCCAACGGTTGTAATCGAACACACCGTCGGCATCGCGGCAACGATTAATGCCGGCGCTGAATTCCTCCGGCATGGTCAACATATAATCGGCGCCGAAAACGCAACCCGTGCGCTCGGGATCGTAGGTCCCACTGCCGACGACCAACCCGGCATCGACCAGCGCCAACTGTGCGGCCGCCACGCCCATCTGGCACTCGCGGCACATTACCTTCAGGCCCTTGCGAATTGCCTTCTTTTGCTCTTTTTCCAGCGGACCGAAGTTCTCGATATCGCCGGTAAATTCCCGAGCTTCGGCCGCAATATGCGTCGGCAAGAACTTGGATGGAACCGCTTCTAACGGACCCACGCCGCTGCGGCCAGAAATCAGCGCATCCCACAGCGATTCTTTGGTACTTCCAACAGGGCTGATAAGCCCCATGCCGGTGATAACAACGCGTCTTTGGGAAGCAGGCATGCTAAGAATCGCTAAAACTTACCTAAATTAACCATGTCAAATATACCGGGCTTTATTTTTCTCCGTCAATGACCGCTCGGTGGTTCCCTGCGTGGGGTCGCCATGTTACAGCCGTCCGACACTGGGTGTCTGCAGCGTTCGGCTCACGCTCGGCGGCTTGCCTGCGACACCTTTGTTTTCCACGAACACCAAAAGATCTGCATGATCGCTGGCGCTAATCAGTGGAATCTTCATCGTGGTCGGCTCCGGCGGCGTGGGCGTCGGCACAATGCCAAAGCCAATCACGAGCACCATGTCGGCCGGCCAATGAAATTTTTCCGCGAACCGATTGTTATCGATCTGCGGCACTTGAATTTCCGTCCGTTGTCGCGGGGCAGCCGGTGTCGGCACATCGATCGAGACCGGCGTCAGCTTTTCGACCTGATCCAAATTGCACTTCACCACGGCGTCAATCGACTGTCCGTCGAGCGAGATCAGTGGTTTGAATTCCAGCGAAAATCCTTCGTCAATTTGAGCCGTCTCCGGCGAAAAGCCTGGCCATACTTCCGGCCGCAGGATCACATTCTTGATGTAATTGCGCGGCCGTGACGCCGCCACAACGGTCGATTGCCCATTTTGCACGAGCAAATGCGGCGAGCTGTGTTCGCGGAAATCGGTCCGCTTTTGCAATTCGGCAATCATCATCGCCGCGTCTTCTTTCGAAAGCACCCAGGCTTGAATGCCTTGCGTCTGCACTGGCACACTCCGCAGCACACGCTGCATTTTCGATCGCCAGCTGGGGCTTTGAATGCGTGATCAGCCGGATTCCGAACGCTTGCGTGTCGACCTGTGGATTGACAAACCGATCGACAATTTCCGACACCGCCTCTTGCATTTGCGGCGTGTGATAAACCCGCAGCGTGCGACCGCTGGCACTCAGAATGCCCAGCGGTTCGCTGTGCCACGCTTCGTAGCCGGTTTCGCGCAGAATCCAATCGACAATGGCTTGCTCCGGCCGGCTCGTGCTGGTCGATCGCAAGGTGTAGGGCGTAATGTCGTATTCACGCCACACCTGGCCTGCATCGTTGGGCAACGTGCCGTTGCCGCTCGTGACTTTCGCGATCGCGGCTCTCGGCGCTCCGGCGACCGGCTGCAGCGCGCCGCTGGCCAGATTGTTCGCTGTCGGCGCCCCGCCAGGGGCCCGCCAATTACTGCCAGGATCGAGCGATGCGCCGCTTGGCGATTGGGCTAGAACCCATCCCCCGGCTGCCATCAAAATCGCGGCCAAAGCGAACGCAAACTTCCATGAGCGATTCATACCACCAGCCTCCTTGCCGGATCGAATCCGCGCACCGTGTCCCCAACAGCTAGCATCACCCAATTCGAGGCCGCGAGAATAGCGATGCCGCCAGAACGCGGCAAGGCCGAAGCAACCGGCCCCGCGACACGACGGCCGATTTGGAGCGTAAGAGCATGCGATCGACTTTGGTTTGTGCGCCGCGCCACGCAATTTGCCGCGAAGTGAAGTATTTCGCAGCGAGTTTTTTCAATGCCCGCTGGCTGTAATTCGGCGGAAAACCTCGGCGAAACTGCGGATCGCGAAAATCGGGATGAAAAACTCAGCACTCTCGTGCGCTGTTTGCTTCGAGAAAAACGCATGCTGCACCTGCCCCTCTCCTGAAAAACGCGTTTCATGGTGAAATAACTCCGGCGTGCTTTCGACCCCTGTGTAGTGGTTTTTGCGAATTTTGCTCCGAGTTTTTTCACAGTAATTTCACCTTCCGCCTTCGGTCTTCCCAATCGCCCGAAAATTCTCGCTCGATTGGAAGGGGTTATTTCGCACATGTGCGGGGAGAGGTGTCTGGGTGTCTGAGGGACTTGGTGTCTGGGTATTTAAGTGTCTGGGTGTCTGAGGGTCTAAGCGTCTGACGATCTCGGTGTCTAAGTGTCTGGTTCCCTCTCCCTCGACGGGAGAGGGTTAGGGTGAGGGCGCCGCCTGCCAAACCATCCGGCGCAGCAACCGCCGACCTCCAAGTCCATTGCCAAAGAACTCCGCCCCGGCTTTCCGAGGCCTGGAAACTCGATTCATAAGAATATTAGTGTACATACGATGTGCAGTCAAGGGCCTTTTTTGGGGCCAGCCCAAAAATATTTTTTGCGGATTACTTGCCTTTCGTCGTGCCCGTTGTGCCGTCGTGGTAACATCTTCCATCTGAAGCGCGCGAAAACAAAGCCGCAGGCATGGCCCAAGGAACTCTCCAAGCAAGCCGCCGCCGTCGCCGCCACGCTGGCGGGATTCATGAGCGCCGCCTCGGCGGAAGAAGTCGCCAAATGTTTCGGTCGCGCGGCCATTCTACCATCCGGTCGGCCATGCGCTTTTGGTGTTTACTAAGCGCTCCGAGAGTCAGGCAATCGCCGATCACCCACAGAATTAACAAAATGAGTTCAGCCATGCGCGCTATTCTACCATCCGCGCGGGGACGGTCTAATCTAATCCCTTCCCCAACCATCTCCCTAGCGGCTTGGCAAACAGCCAAAGAAAAAGGCCCAAGACCACCCAAATGGCATTCCTATAAAGCGGCGCTGCAGAGTAGGAGACAGGCGGCGGCAACCGCGTGGAGGATGTTCTTTCCAGCAGATCGATGGCAATGACCACGAAGCTTGTTAAGGCTAAATAGGCAGCGGCAAGCTTGATTACGAGCACGGCGCTTTTCTGGTATGGGTTCATGCCGCCAATCATACCCGACCGCGCATGAAAAAGCCCCGCGGGGTTCCAACCCGCGGTCTGTCAGCGAACTATCTGAAATGGAGAGTCGTTTCAGTGCGTACCATGCGCACAAGCAGGGTGATACTAGAGTTGTTGCCAATTGGCAGCTATAATTGACCAATATGGCAGTGGTCATTTTTTTGCGAAACGAGTGCTTCCATGGCCAGCAGTTCTACGCAGTCCGCTCTCTACGCCTCGCCGGGCGCAGTGCTTGGAATTGTTGCTTCCAACTCGGATCAAGTGATCAGAGCGATGAAAAAGGGATTGCCCTACAAAGCAATCGTCAGGTTGGAACAACAAAGCGGTTTGACAATCAACGAAATTGCCACCGCTATTCAGCTTCCGCCGCGCACCCTGGCGCGTCGAAAAGAAAGTTGGTCGCTTGTCGCCGGCCGAATCGGAGCGGTTGTTGCGGTTAGCGATCATATTTGAAAAAACGTTTGCCTTACTCGACGGCGATCTGGCCGCAACGCGGCGCTGGCTAAGATCGCCAGCCAAAGGACTGGGCGGCGTCAGTCCGCTGGAAATGACTCTCACGGAGTTCGGGGCTCGCGAGGTAGAAGACCTGATTGGAAGACTGGAACATGGAGTGTTTTCGTGATCGTCCATGCCTGGCGCATTTTTAAGCCCCAGCATGCAGCCACGGCCCTGACGGGCGAAGGCGCCCGTCGTTTCGGGGGTCGCTGGAACAGTAAGGGAGTGCCAATCATTTATGCCGCTGGAAGCCAGGCGCTGGCGGCGCTGGAAATGCTGGTGCATTTATCGTCCGCGGAAATGCTACAGCACTATCAATTTTGTCGCCTGACATTTAATGAGGCATTGATCGAGTCAATCGATATCAAGGCCTTGCCGAAAGACTGGCGGAATGACCCCGGGCCGAAGTCGCTGCGATCCGTTGGCGACCAGTGGTTCGGTCGGGCCCGCCGTCCCGTATTGCTGGTTCCAAGTACGATTGTTCCGGACGAATTCAATTATTTGATCAATCCGTCCCACCGTGACTTTTCCAAGGTCAAAATAGGACCGATCGTGCCATTTCAATTTGATAGGCGATTGATCAAGTAAGCGTTTAGCTCATGGACGATGCATCGCCGGGCTGCGCCGGACGATTGAAAATCGAGCTTCGATTCCGGTCCGCCGCTGGTTCGGCCACCGTAGGCCGGTTACAATGGCGGGTGGTTTTCGGGGATTTCTTGCCTGCGGTGGCCAAAAGTTCGTCCTACCCGGTCGCTGCTGCGTATAACTGAAGTGGCCTCTCAAAATAGGCGGAGGGCAATCTGAACTCACGACCTTTTCTTATTGGCATCGTAACCGTGGTTCTGATGGTGGCCTTGCGCGTTGCCATTGGCTGGCATTTCTTTTCTGAGGGGCTAGCGCACAAGAACGACGCGAAGTGGTCGAGCGAAGGATTTTTGCGGCAGGCGAAAGGGCCGCTCGCCGATCAGTACAAAGCCCGCCTGCCGAAATTTCATGAATGGGATGTGCTGCTGATCGCGCCGACTGCGCCCTCAAGCACGCCGAAGACACGATTGCCGCCGGCGGACAAAGCGATGACGCGGAGGCGGGCGCCACGGCCAAGCCAGCCGACAAAGCCCTGCCTGAGAACTCGGAAGTTTATGGCCAGTGGTATTCGCACGTGGTTCGCGATTGGGACAAACGCCGGGATGAAATTGCGCGGTTCTATCAGTTCAACGCCGATCAGTTTAAAGCCAGCGAGAAAGCTTTGGACGAATACTCCGACCGGTTGGCGAAAACGCTGGCCGGTTATGAAGCCGACATTAAAGCGTATCGCCATTCGCTCGGCCGCAATCAGGAAATGAGCGCCGAGCCTGGAACGGACGACATTCCCAATCGCAGCGCGCGGATGAGCAAGCGACTTGCCAATCCGACGGGAGAGCCGGGCGTTTCGAATTATGTTTCCACGACCCCCAGCGATTGGCGCGGCGATACCGAGGCGCTCGAGAAATCGTTCGAACAAGCAGTGACATCGGTTGCTACACCGGAGCAATTGAAGGCGGGTGTGATTCCAGAGAGCCCAAGCGAAATCAAGAAGATCGACACGGCCGTCATTTGGTTGCTGATCATCGGCGGCGCGTGTTTGGTCGTCGGTTTGTTTACGCGGTTGTCTTCAGTGGTGCTGGCTCTGTTCTTGGGTTCGGTGATCGCATCGCAGCCACCGTGGGTCGCCGGGTCGGTGACGACAGTTTTCAATTATCAGTTAGTCGAATTCCTCGCACTATTGTTGTTGGCGTCATCGCACGTCGGCCGCTGGGCAGGATTGGATTTTTTCATTCATCACGTTTTGTTGCGGCCATTTCGAGGGAAGAACAGGGTCTAAGGGCATAGGGGTCTGAGTGTCTTGTTGCGAGGTCAGGTAGCGATGGGTGACGACAGGTATGGGATAGATGATTTCGAACTCTATCAATTGGCTCGCGCGTTTCGCATAAAGATCTACCAACTCGCAAAGTCCTTACCCGCAGATGAGAAATATGTCCTCAGGAGCCAAATGCGTCGCGCAGCTCTTTCAATTTCAAACAATATTGCCGAAGACCACGGTCGTTGGTTCTATCAGGATAATGCGCGATTCTGCAGAATTTGCGCGGATCTGTGCAAGAGATTATTGATGATTTGAACGCATGCCTTGATGAACATTATGCGAGCGCCGAAATCATAGCCCCACTTAAGTCCGAAGCGCTAACTCTTATTCGGCGGATCAATAGTTACATTGGATACTTAAAGCGCACACAACAAAGCGCCGAAATTTGATTTCGGCATTCACCCCAGACACCAAGACCCTCAGACACGAAGACCCCTGATCATGAACCTCACTCCCGAAGAAAAAGCGATTGGCAAGGAAAACTTTTACGCCGCGGTGGGCGGCACGCCCGATTTGACGCGGCGCGAGTTCATCAAAGGCACCGTTGCGGCGGGAGTCGTGGCCGGCTCCGGTCTGGGAGCGATGTACTTCAAGTACACAAAGGTCGATAAGCCCGTGCGCATCGGCTTCATCGGCACTGGCGATGAAGGGGGCGTGCTGATTGGCGCGCTCACGCCGTCGTACGTGGAAGTGGCGGCCATCGCCGATATTCGGCCATACAACGTTCACCGCGCGTTCCACGGCGACTGGTCGAGTGACAATGCGATTAAAGTGCGCACCGGTTTGATGAAAAAGTACGATTGGAAAACGGAAGACCAGGCGCGCGACAACGTAAAAGTCTACGGCGACTACAACGAGCTGATCGCTGATAAAGACAAGTTGGGAATTGAAGCGGTGATTATTGCACTGCCGCTGCACTTGCACGCTCCGGCCGCCATTGCCGCCATGCAAGCTGGCCTGCATGTGCTCACCGAAAAGTTGATGGGCTACAACGTCGGCCTGTGCAAAGACATGGGCCGCGTGTCGAAGCAAACGAACATGTTGTTGGCCACGGGCCATCAGCGCCATTACAGCGTGCTGTACGACAACGCGGTCGATTGCATTCGCCAGGGGTTGATTGGCGATGTGCACCACATTCGCGCCCAGTGGCACCGCAAGGCCGATACATGGTCGCCAGCTGTTCCTGGAGTCAGCAATACTTCGAAATCGCAAGAACTAGCGGAATTGCAACGTGCATTTGATCAAGTGCCACCCAAGGATAAAGAGGATCTGTCTAAACCGATTGCCGTTTTCAAAGCGAAATTAAGCGAAAGCGATCGGAAACTGGCCGAGCAATGGGTGGATCTGAAAAAGAAGCTTGATGTTGCAAATCCTAAGGACATTGATCTGCTGCAAAAGCGAATCACACAGGTCGAATATCAAATGCAGGACGCCGGCGTGAAAGCCGAAAATTTCGGCTATCAATCGAAGACGCTGCCCAATGGCGATTTGATCGCTCCGCTCGAAGAACTTATCCGCTGGCGATTATGGGAACGCACCGGCGGCGGACTCATGGCGGAGTTGGGCAGCCATCAGCTTGATGCTTCCGGTATTTTTGTGAGCGCGATCGATCCGAAACACGAAAAGGCGCTGCCTTTGACGGTGCAAGCCGTCGGCGGCCGTCACCTCTTGCCGCCGCATCGCGAGTGCGAAGACCATGTGTATTGCATGTACGAATTCCCGAAGCCGGGCTATTGGAAGGACGACGCGAAAACAGAAGTCAAGGACGAGAGCAAAAAGCTGGTGGTTACGTATTCGACGATCAACGGCAACGGCTTCGGCGATTACGGCGAGTGTGTGATGGGCGATAAAGGCACGCTGCTGTTGCTGCAGGAGCGCGACGTGATGCTCTACAAGGACGCCGATACGAAGACCTCGGTGGGCGTGGTCGAAAAGGGGGGCAAGGCGGCGCTGGACACGACCGAAAGCGGCAGTGCGGCGGCGGCCGTAGGCAAGTTGGCGCTGGAATCGGGCCCACCCAGCCGCGGTTACACGGAAGAGATCGAGCATTGGGCGTGGTGCATTCGCAATCGCTCGCCGGAGAATTTGCCGAAGTGCCATCCGAAGGTGGCGCTGGGCGACGCGGTGATCGCGCTAACGACGAACGTGGCGATTCGCAATCCGCAAAAAGAATCGCGGATCGTGTTCGAGCACGCCTGGTTCGATATCGACAAAGACGAAACGCCGGATGGCTCGAAGCCGGCCGTGAAAGTCAGCTGAACGTTTTTTGTCGCTGAATCGGCGGCGTTGCCTTTTCGCAACGTCCCCCTTCTTGGGCACTGGCCCGACCGCGGCGAGCTATGGTTGCTGTGCCGGCGGCCAGTTCTGCGCCGCGGGCCAAATCCAACCACTTCACGAGCCTTTCGGGAGAATCTCGCATGCGCATTTCGTTCAATTGGAAATACACGTTGGTGATGGCGACGGCAATGGGCGTCGGACTGTGGGGCGCCAACATTCGAACCGCGTACTCGCACGGCGGCGGCGGGCCGGCGGCGGACATGGCGGTCACGAAGAACACCATGAGGGGGATCATCACGAAGAGCATCATGCGGAACATCATGAGCACGAGGGCGAGCATCATGAAGCGCATCACGACCACCATGACGATCATCACTGGAACCACCATCACCACGATTGGCATTACGCCGGCTGGGGTTGGGGACCAGGTTTCTGGGGCGGCGCAGCGGTCGGTTACGGATTAGCGGCCTGGGGCGGTTGGGCGCCGGCTTACGGCGGTGGTGACACGTACATCGATAATTCCGATTCCGGCAACACGACCGATAGCACACAGCCGCTGGCAGATAACGCCACGTCGGAGGTAGTCAACAATCAGTACGACGCGCCTCCGCCGACGCAAACTGCCGGCGAGGAGAATGCCGACAGTACGAACGTGGCTGCCGGTCAGCCGCCGAAATTGCCGGTCGATGTCTGGCCGGAACTGGGCATCAGCACATTCACCGGCCACAAAGACAATGAGAGCGGGCTGGTCGTCGTTCGCGTAAAGCCGAAGAGCGTCGCCGAGCAGGCCGGTGTTGTGCCGGGCGATGTAATCTTGAAGCTCAACGGTCAGGCCACGCCCGACGATGAAACAATGGAGACGTTGCTGGAATCGACCAAGGGACAGTTCGAACTTTCCATTGTCGACGCCAACAGCGGAAAAGAACGTACCATCACCGGCAATTTGGGTTCGACTGAATCGTCGGAAAAATCGGCCGGCTAACGGCTGACGAGTTTGACAACAGTACCGATTGCAAAAAGTTGCCCGGCGATGCCAGGTGCGGCATTGCCGGGCAATTTCGTTGATATAGGCGGCGTGGCGCGACGATTGGTGTGGATGCGAGATGCCAGTTTTTTCTGGCATCCCCAATCAACGCAGCCGAGTCTTCCGTTAAGTCGCCAATGTTTCGACGCAGCTTAATGACCGTGACGGTTTTGGGCGCGGCCGTGGGCATTCCCTACGTCGCCACGGAATGGCCGAAGATCAAAGCCAACGTGATGGGCACAAGCGGCAGTGCGTCGACCAGCGCGCCTGCGGCAGGGTCCGCGAAGAGCACCGCCGAAGCGCCGCCATTCGTTACTTATCCGCCGGGCGATCCGCGGGCGTCGGCAGTTAATCCGCCGTCGGAAGAAACGCCGCTGGTGGAGATGTCGGAGGCGTTTCGCTTCAACGTCACGCCCCCCTGGGTGATGTCGCGCTGGCCACGCGTCTCCGCCGGTTTGCCCAACGAAAACTTTCATGCCTTGCGAGTGCCGCTGATTAGCGGCATGCGCAATGACGATATTGCGGGCGCACTCACGTATTATTTCACACCCACCGAGCGCTGCGCGAAGATTACGTTTTCGGGCACAACCGGCGATCCAACGAAGCTTGCCGCGTTCATGACGGAACGCTTCGGATTCAAGCCGTACACCTACGGTCAGCCCGGGGTGCAGCGCGTACGAAGTCCGTTGGAACGGCAACGCACTCAGCGAGCTACTCATCCACCCGGCCGCTGTTGTGAAGGCTACAAATCCGCTGGCGCGATACGAAGTGCAGCTTTCGATTACCGATCCATCGGTACGCTGAATTTCGTTGTTGAATTGCCGTCGTTACGTTCGCCTCTGCAGCTGATCTTCCAGTTGCCGCACGCGCTGTTCGAGCTCGTGGACGCGTTGCTCGAGCGCATCGACGCGCTGCGCATCGGAAGGCAACGCATCGGGCGTTGTGGCGTTTGGCATCGCCGTCGCGGGGCCCGGATTGGAGCGCTGCGGAGGAACAGGATATCCGCTGGGCGAACGGCCGATATCGCTGGACATTCCGTTGGGCGGCAGCATCGCTCTTCCTGCCGTGGCGCCGGACTGCACACCGAGCGTCACATTGCTGTGGGCAGTCTCGCCGTTCCACAGGTAGGTCAAGTCAACCGTCTTGCCTGCGCCAGCTTGCGATAGCAGCGCCGAGAGCTCATTCGGATTAGCGACGGCCTGACCATTCACAGCCACAATCACTGCATCCAGCGGAATGTTCGCTTTCTCCGCCGGCGAGCCCAGCGTGCGCGAAATAACCAAAGCACCGTTGTTTGAAGAGAGCCTCAATCGCGCACGCGTTTGATCGTCGATCGGCAGCGTTTTGACGCCCAATAGTGGCGGGCGCGCGGCGTTTGCGTCGGGTCCATCAGTGAATCGGGTCGGCGGAGCGGCTTGGCCGAGCGATGGTCCGTTGCTTTGCGGCGGTGGAGCATCGACGCGGCCAAAATTCTGAAACTTGCGTTGCGCGGGCGGCGGGCGATTTCCCAGCGTCACATTGACGGTTTGCTTTTGCCCATGCCGCTCGATTTCAAACGCCACTTTCGCTCCAGGCGGCAACGGCCTTAGCACGGCGCCCATTTCATCGAGCGAGGCAATCGCATGACCATTGATCGCGGTAATCAAATCGCCTTCGACCAGGCCCCCTTGAGCCGCCGGACTGTCGGGCACTAGTTCTTTCAATCGCGCGCCGCGCCCCTCTTCTTGCTTATCGTCGGCGATCAAGCCCAAATAGCCTGGCTCCCCGCTGGCCTGTGTATTGGCGGGCGCCGGCATTTCTTGTGGAGGACGAAGCGGTTGAGCGCCGGCGCGTCGCGAGCGCGAAACCGATTGAGATAAAAGCCAGGGCAGCAATTGAAATTTGAACCATAACAACCTCTCATAATTCGGGGTGCGATTTCTCGCGGCTGCTGCTGATATTATACCGCGTTGCTGAGCCACCCGCGCGGCAAATTGGCAAATCGAACGTGACAGATGCGGCCGCGATCTTTATTCTGCATTGCATGTGTGCGGAATTTGCCGATTTCCGGAAGATCGAGTCGATTGCGGACTCTCGGCTAACTGCTGCGCTCGAATTGGTCTTTTCGCGGCTCGATCGACAGCCGCGAAAATTGCAGGTCGAAACTGCGCTGGGGGAAATTGAAACTGCCGGGCCTGAAAATCAAATCGTTTTGGGCGCCTATCGTGGCACGCAGCTCGTGGCGGCAATCTGGCTGCAATTGCAGCCCGGCGGGGTCTGCTCGCTGTGGGCGCCGGGTATGATGGCGGGTGAATCAGCCGCGATTGCTTCGTCGCTGATCGATTTTGCTGTGACAAAAGCGGTAGCCGCCGGTAGCCGCTTGATTCAATCGCTGCTGGAAACCGACGCCGGCGCCGAAGCGAAGTGGCTCAAGCAGTGCGGCTTTCAGCACGCGACCGATTTGCTGTATTTGGTAAGTTCCCGCGAGCAGTTTCCAACTGCGGCGCCGGAGTCGGTGTTGATCTTCGAGCCGCTGGCCGATTTCGATCGCTCGCCGGCGGTAGCTTCGCGACTGGCGCAAATTGTCGAGCAAACTTATGAGCACACATTGGATTGTCCCGCCGTACAAGGCATGCGATCCATCGACGATGTGCTGGCCAGTTATCGAGGCGTCGGCAAATTTGATCCGTTGCGCTGGTTTATTTTGCAGCGCCGAAGTGCAGAGGGCGATATCGGTTGCCTGTTGCTCAGCGAACATCCGGCTCAAAATCAATGGGAGCTTGTCTACATGGGGCTGGTGCCGGAAGTGCGCGGACATCAATTGGGCATCGACGTCGTGCGGCACGCGCAGTGGTTATGCGGAAAATCCGCTGCGGAAAGATTGGTGTTGGCGGTCGATGCCGCAAATTCGCCGGCGATTTCCGCTTATGCGTCGTCGGGCTTCGAAATCTGGGACCGCCGCAGCGTTTTTCTGCGGTTTTTATGAAGTCCAGTTGCGCGAAAATTTCGTGCGTTCGAATTCTGCGTGCGATACCGATTTTGTCTTCAAACAATTCTTCCACGCCGCAAATTTATTCGTGGAAAAAATTTTCCGCGTGTTACTTCACACGCGCACCGCGGTTTTCACGGCAAATTTTTGCGCGATTCGCGTGCCAAAAAAATTCGCGCCGGCGATTGTTAGCAGGTGGTTTGACAGCCACGCTAGCACGACTACAATCGTCCACTTTGGGTGACACAACTAGCGACGCGAACGACTCGAAACCCGCACGTATCGTCGTTCTTTTTCCGCCGCCGGATTCCCTGGATTCGTAAAAATCGCAGCCATGAAGGTGCGGTTTGCGGTCGGATTGCGCGCCACACGATTCGGACAGGAATTGTCCCATGCACGATAAGGACATCGTCTCGGCCATCCGTCAAATACTCGTGGAAAAGCTGGGCGCCGAACGTTGCGAATTGTGGTTTGGCGCAAATACGCATATTTCCGTGGTGGGCGACGCGCTGATCATCGATGCGGCCACGAAGTTTGCGCAAGATTGGCTGCGCACGCATTACCGCGGTCAGCTGGAAACAGCTGGCGCACACGTGCTGGGGCGTTCGCCTTCGCTCGAATTTCGTGTCGATACTTCGCTGAATGCCGGCAATCGGCGTCGCGCTAATTCAGGGAGTCCGTCGGGCTCAGGTAAACATGCCGCATCCAACGGTCATGATTTGCCGCGAAACATTCGCGCAAAGTCAGCCGGTGGCGGAATGGCGCTTCTTACCGAGCCACCTGGAGCGGCACTCGTAACGGTTGCTGACCCGATGCTGGCGGCCACTGGCGCGACACTGGAGTGCTTCGAAGGCGACCGATCATCGCCTGCTGGCCAAGTCAGCTTCCAATGGCCATCCGGCGGCGCCGCCGACAATTCCGCGGCGTCGGTTCGCGACGCTCGACAAATTCGTCGTTGGCTCCGGCAATCAATTGGCGCTGGCCTCTGCCAAGATGATCGCCGAGCGGCCCGGCTCTTTAACCCCGCTGATGTTTTTCGGTCCCGCCGGATGCGGCAAGACGCATCTCTTGGAAGGCATTTGGACCGCGGCGCGGATGGCCCACCGCGGCGCGAACATTGTCTATTTGTCGGCTGAGCAATTCACAACGCAGTTCGTGGAAGCGGTGCGCGGCAGCGGCCTGCCAAGTTTCCGCCGGAAGTATCGTGGCGTCGATTTGCTGATGATCGACGACTTGCAATTCTTCATCCGCAAGAAAGGCACGCTCGTCGAATTGCTGCACACGATTGATGCGGTCTTGCGGGAGGGTCGACAGTTGGCTTTCACGGCCGATCGCGCACCGCGGAACTCAATGAACTCGGGCCCGATTTGATGACTCGTTTAGCGGGCGGCATGGTCTGTCGGCTGGAATCGCCCGACCTGCAAATGCGCGGCGCGCTAGTCCGGCAATTTGCCGAGCGATTGCAAATTGAGCTTTCCGACGATGTGGTGCAGCTGATTGCGGCGCGAGTAACCGCGGGTGTCCGTGAGCTGGCCGGCGCAGTCAACCGTATTCACGCTGCAAGTCGGATGCTGAGTCGTCCGATTTCGCTGTCGCTCGCGGAAGAATCGCTGGCAGAACTTTTGCGGCACTCGGCCAAAGCAGTCCGGCTGGGCGATATCGAGAAAGCCGTGTGCGGCGTGTTCGGTCTGGCCAGCGAAAGTTTGCAGTCGAGCCAACGAACCAAAAATGTCAGCACACCGCGCATGCTCGCCATGTGGCTCGCAAGAAAATACACGCGGGCGGGTCTGTCGGAGATCGGTCAGTTCTTCGGCCGCCGCAGTCACAGCACCGTGATCTCCGCGCACAAGCGCGTAAGCGACTGGATGGCTCAACAATCGGAAATCGAACTTGCTGACCGCCGCTGCCAGGTTGACGAGGCCATTCGCCGCGTGGAAGAACAACTTCGAGCGGGCTGAACCTACCGCACTCGCGCCATGTAGCGCACGAAGTCGTTATCGAGCGCCGTCAAATCATTGCCAAAACACGATTTGAAATCTTTCAATCGCTGGGCGGAATCGTCCCAAATCAGCGGCTCTTTTTTTGAAAGCCGTTCGATGTAGGCTTGATATTCCTTCGGTCGCTGGCGAAGCAAGAAATAATTCAGCGCCCAGGCTTCGGCGTAAGCGTCCAGCGCACGATTTGTATCAGGATCGCGCAGCCGTTTATCGTCGGCAACAAGCGAGTTCAAAGAATCTGCCGGCCGATGTAGCATGTACTGCTGAAATCGCTCCAATCGTGGGCCGTTGACTTCGCCAATCGTTCGCCAGCCTTTGCCGAAACTCAGATCAGGCGTTTCAAAATACATCGCTAAGCCCTCGCTCAGCCATACCGGAATATCGGCGAAGCGCTCCTGCAGGCCGCAGTTGAATGCGATCTGATGGCTCGCCTCGTGAATGACCGTGGAAACCATCGTGGCGGCTTCCGGACGGGAGAGCATTTCGTTAATCGAGGCCGAATCAGCGTGTCGACCACCGGGCTGACGCAGCGATTCTACGCCGGTCAGGTCATAAGTTTTCACCCGGTTCGTCTGCATGCTGTAGTAGCCGATCACGCGGCCTGCATTGTTCGCCAGTTCGTCGGTCGATTCTTTGGAATACGTTTGCCGATCGGCATAGATAATCACAATCAGCGGCGTTTGTGGATCGTGCAGTTTGAAACCGCGCCGCGTCCATAAATTCGTGAATGCGGAATAGAGCCGTTCGAACAGTGCGCCGCACCACTGCGCGTAGGCCCGCGACGTGTTGTAAAAGATGACGTAATGAGCCGTGGAGTGGGAATCGAAGCCCACCGGCAATTCGGCGAGCACTTGCTTCTTCAGTTCCTCACCCACCAGTGGAGCGAATGGTTTATCGCTCGTGCGATGCTCCAGGATTTCCTTCGGCAGAATGTTCCACAATTTGCCGTCGGGCGCGAGCAGCATAATGCCGCCATCGCGGGCTTCAACAACCGATTTGCCGGAGAGATGTAGCGTTTTGCCGTCGCGCCGGCAGATGATGTCGTCGGTGGCCGCGGCGACTGCGGGAAATTGACCGGCGAGGACGCCAGCGCCAGCGCCGGCAGCATGCAACTGCGGGCAATGCTTCGATGGTGCGATAGGGTTCGCATCATTCCATCATAGTCGCATTTTGGCGGGCGTGAAATCGAAGTCTGCAACTGATATCACACCGATTTTCGCGAAAAGCCTAATCGCCAGGCGAAAAGAAGACCGACGCCAACCACGGCATATGCCAAAACAAGGAACAGTACGATGCCGGCCAATCGATCTTCGCCGCTGCCGTGCATCAATTGATAAATTCCCACTGGAAGCGTCATCGGCCCCGGCGGTAGCAGCAACTGCGTAGTCGGCAGCTCGTTGAATGAAAACACCAGCGCGGCAATCCACGCGGCGAAGAGCGCTGGCCAGCGCTGCGGCATTGCGACGCGCCAGAATCGATTCCACCGACCAGCGCCGTCGATCGCCGCGGCTTCGAATTGTTCTTCCGGAATCGAACGGAATCCGAGCCAGGCGATGAAAAGCGCTACGGGCAGCGCGCGAATCGCCTGGCCGATAATCGGTGTGATGTTGGTGTGATAAATTCCGTTGAGCCACGGTAGATCCGGATTGTCGAGTACTTGAATTAGCACGACTCCGAGCAGAGGCGCTGGAATGGCAAGGGCCACGGCGCCAAAGATTAATGCAGGAGTTGCACGTAATCCGCCGCGGCGCGCCATCCAAGCCAGCGGTGTTGCGATGAGCAGCGCAAGCTTGCCGATGCCAGCGCAATGAGCGCAGAGAGCGCAAACTCCATTTTGAATCGCACCGGACTGACCGCCACAATTTCGAAACACTTGGCGAGCGACCACGTTCGCAGCACGCCTTCAGGACCTCGCGTCACTTCGATGCCTGCTTTGTAGAGGCAACTGAATATCGGCACGCCGAGGAGCATGACAATCACGAGCAACATGCTCGCGGCAGCGGGAAATCGCCAGCGCCCAGCGAAAACTCGACCGGCTTTTTCGGAAGCAAGCGAGCAGACTGCTGCGCGGCTCCCGTGCACAGCAGAATGGCGGCTGCCGTTACGCGCGGTCACCACAGCAGCGCCGGCGACCAATCCAAGTTGCGGCGCTGTGGGATCGGCCGCGCCGGCGAAGTCGGTGTAAACCTCTTCGGCATAGGTGCGAACTTGATACAGATCGGTGACGGTCATATCGGTCGCCGCCAGAATCGCCACCCAAATTGCTGACAGCCCGACGGAGGGCCAAATCCTCGGCAGGGTCACGCAGCGAAACACTTGCCAACTGGTTGCATCTAGCAGTGCGGCTTCTTCCAGTTGCGGCTCGACCTGTCGCGACGCCAAGCCCACAATCGCCGCGACCCACGGGACCGCCGCGACGGCATGCACGAAAATCGCCCCACGCCAACCGTTCAGCCATGGCGATTCGAGCGAGCCGCCGAATAGCAGCGTGTACCAACCGAACACGCCGAAGCCCGACTGCCAGGCGGCTGCCTGCAAGTAGAGCGGCACAATGAGCAACAGTCCGAATGCGGCCGCAAAGATGCGACGTAGCGGCAGATCGGTGCGTGCGATAACGAGGCCAATTACGCTCCCCACCGGCAAACTAATCGCCAGCGTGCCAATAACGAGCTTCAGCGTGTTGAATGCCAGCGATCGACTTCGCGCGTCGCTAAAGAACAATGTGGCCAGCGCCGCAGCCAGCAGCACCATCGCAACGAGCAGTGAAAGACGGATACGAGAACGCCCGCTGCGAACAGTCTGGTCCCTCACCCATTCACCCCGTTACCGACTCAGTTTTCGTCGCTCCCCAGCAGCTTTTCTTCCACCTTATCGGCCTGCCAGGCGACGGCCGTAATCACGCGCGTAATGGCCAGCGGATCGGCCGTAGCGGTCAACTGATTGGCTCGCACAACAATCACGTCGCCCGAAGGCGAAGGTTCCACTGCAAAAGCGCCGTGGACCATTTGAGTGTTGTACTTTAAGAGTGCCATGGCGGTCTTCTCATCGGCTGGCCCGCAGACGGAACTGAACGCCAGCATTGGGTTGCCCTCCGCGTCTTTGGCATCGAATTTGACGGCGATTTTTTGCTTCCGCAGCGGACCGACCGGCACCATGATCTGCCACTCGTCGCCGCTTTCGGTCACCGGCCAACTTGAAGATTGAGCCACGCTGCGCACAAGCTGCTTTGGATCAGCAACCATTGACTGGCCGGCTTGCAGATTGCTGAAATCCGGGCCCGCGCCCGCCGCCATCGCAGCAGCCCGCCGCTGCAGCACCTTGCGAACGTGCTGGCTGCGCAGGCTGCATCGGTTGCATTCCGGGTGCGTTGCCGGTCATCGCTTGTTGTAGCATGCCGGGAAACATCATGCCGAAGCCTGCACCCATTCCCATGCCCATGGCGCCGGCGCCCATGTTGCCGCCGCCCTGTTTGGCCAGTTCGGCCATGCTGTTGGCCGCTTGATACATTGTGAACGCTTGCAAACCGCCGAGCGCGCCAATGCGGCTGCGGGCGTTGATGGCCTCTTGCACTTCATCGGGGGGCGTGATGGCGTTGATGATGAAGTCGACCAGCTCTAGACCGTACTTACCGAAATCGTCGGCTACTTTCACCTTTGTGCCGGCTTCAATTTCATTGCCTTTCGATTGCAAATCGAACACGCCCAGACCGAGCGACGCCAGCAAATCGCGCAGCGCGAAACGATTACGTCTTTCAAAAACGACGAAACCTGGTCGGTCGTGTACTTTCCTTGGCTACCCACGAGCGTGTTCAAAAGCAGTGCGGAATCGACGATGCGAAATGAGTACTTTCCGTTGGCCCGCAGTTGCACCATACCGCCGAATTCCGCATCGCGGAGCGGAATGGGTTGCGGCGTGCCCCATTTTTGATCGAGGAAAGTTTGCTTGCCAAAGAAATAAACCTGCGCTTGAAACGGCGATT
This sequence comes from Pirellulales bacterium, assembly GCA_963773875.1. GTDB lineage: Bacteria > Planctomycetota > Planctomycetia > Pirellulales > JADZDJ01 > CAVTYH01. The sequence continues at coordinate 9,537 of CAVZCV010000015.1, read as the reverse complement.
TCTCCCAAGGAATCGTCAGGATGCGCGTGATGATCGGCAGGTTCTGCGTGGTGAGCGTGTGTCGGCCAGGACCGAACAGGTCCATGGCTTTTCCATCGCGGAAGAACACGGCTTCCTGATTCTGCGCAACAATTAGTTGCGCACCGTATTTAATGTCGGCCGAACCTTCCGGCGGCACGCGCACTACAAGGGATGAGTTGCTCTCATCGAAGAATTGAATGACTTCCAAGCGAAGTGACATGGCGGTGTGATCCGAATGGTGTGGGTTGGATTTTTAAATATGAATGACGAATGAAATTTCAATGACGAATCAAGCTCCAAATTCCAAGCTCGATACAAAACGGAGCATTACCTTCGCAACTTTTGAGAAATTGGTTATTGGAATTTCATTCGTCATTCGAAATTCGTCATTCATCTACTCAAGCCCTTTCAACATATCCTGTCGGTGATCGATCGCCTGTTCCACCAGTGAAGGCGAAGATCCGCGTTCGTCAGGGTGCCGTGCCCGGCGATGATCCTGGCGGACCAGTTGATCGGCACGCGATGACCGCCGGATTGCCAGGCGCCGTGGCGGCGAGCATCTGCGAGAATCCCCTGCTGAACATAAAGGACTGGAATTGCAGCACCGCATCGAGCAGCCAGATGCCTGCAAGCGCCAGTTGCAGCCACCGCTTGACATCGGGGGCTGTCCAGCGTTCCTCGTGCACCACGCCGATGCTGCGCAGCCATCCGGCTCGGGACCTCGCGTCCGCCGCCTGGCTGGCCATGAGTGTCCTCCCAGGACGCCGACAATGGCATGATGTTAATGGCGTCCGGCTGAATTACACAAGTCTTTAATGGGCAGGGTCAATAGGCGTTAATACCCCGCGCTGGTATTCGGCGCAGGGGTATAGCGTGATAACCGTCACCGGCATGACTTGCGGGCATTGCGAGCAAGCGGTGCGGACCCGAATCTCGCTCGCCGGCTAGTGCGGCAGCAGGCTACGTTGGCCTCGCATCTCATGTCCCGCACGCCTCACGAAGCGCTTCATGCGTCCCGCGCCAGTCCCGTCCCCCGCCGACACGATGCCACATGGCCAGGGCTCTGGCAGGCACGCTGTCACGTCATTCCCGCAGGCCCCATCTGAGGGCGCCCGCCCGCGCACACGGCCAAAGCGGCCAAGCCTACCTAACCTGACACGGCACTAGAGCATCAGGATCAGGATGTAGCCCAAGGTGATGCCCATGGCGATCTTGCACATCGCGGCGCACCGAGGGGCCAGGTATGAACTCGCCCAGTGCAGGCACCGGCGCCCCCGCCGTGCGAGGCGGCCCCGGCGGACTCCGGCACGGTGGCGCTCATGCGCGCACCCGATTCCTCCGGCAGGCCAGTCGCCGGGGCTGCACCAGTCCGATTTTTAAGCGCGACGGCAGGCGCGGGGAACCTGTCGCCGACCCACGCCACGTAGCCGAGTATGAACAACGCGAGCACCAGGGCCAGGAACGAGAAGCGCGTCCCGGTGGCCGAGATCCCGCCCGCCGCGCCCTTGGCCGCGACGGCCACCGCCGGCAGCGCGAGGTACATGTAGAGCATCGCGCCGCACTCGACGAGGTACGGCCCCGGCTGCGGGCTGCGCCACAGGCTCGGCGGCGCGCCCCCGCGCATCCGGATGAACCGCCAGGCGAACCACGCGGCGGCCGCGGCGAAGACCGCCTCCCAGATGCCCGCTGACAGGAAACGCAGGCCCGTCACCAGCATCCCCGCCATCGCCACGCCCATGACCATCTGCACGCCGTCGGAATCGACATAGATCACCAGCGCGACCAGCGCGCGACGACCAGGCGGCTCGTGCAATAGGCGGCCACGGTGATCATCACGCCGGCGAAGACGTCGGCGAGCCAGGCCGGACCGCCCCCATGTCACGCTCCTTCCCCGGGGAGGCAGCGCCCAGGGCTCGGCACGACGGGCCAGAAGGCCAGCGCGAGCAGGGCGAGGAGCGGGCCCCGAGTTGGGGTCGGTGCCGCCGCCGGTGAACATGCCGCCCAGCCCTTCGGCAATCCAGATGAGGACGGCCAGGACAATCGCCAGGACCAGCGCCGCCCGCGACAGGCGGGACGGCAGGAAGGGAAGCGGCGGCCACCACGGCCAGCGCGGCCGCGAGCACGATGAGGCTGTCAGGCCCTGGCCCCCCCGGGCGCTCGCGGCGTGATTGTCGGTCCAGGCCAGCCAGCCGGGCTGCCCGGCCGCCATATCCGAGATCAGCATGCCGCTGATCGCCTTCGGCGCCCGGGAGGCGGGCTGCACGGCGAAGAACGCCAGGCTGGCCCACAGCACCAGCCACAGCCCCCGGGCGATGCCCCGGCCCACGGCCAGGCCCCACACGAACGGCGCGGCGGGGTCCCGGTCGGCGGGCCACAGCAGGACCGCGAGCAGCGCGTACAGGATCACCGCACCGGGCGCGCCGTTGACCGGGCTCGCGTTCGGCGTGGAGCGCCGAGCCCAGCCCTTCGGCGAACCACCACACCCCCAGCGACCACGCCACCGAGGCGCCGAGCGCGAGCTTGACCGTGGGCCGCCAGGCGATCCCGAGGCCCAGCGCCAGCTGGGCGGTCGCGAAAATGGCGTTCAGCCGCGACGAGATGCTGCCCGATGAAGGCCGACCGACCAGGTAATCGGACAGGCGACGGCGGCGGGATTCCCAGACGAGGTGTCCGCGAGCATTTGCGGGAATGCCTTGCTGAACATGAACGGCTGGTATTGCAGGATGCCGTCAAGCAGCCAGATGACCGCCAGGGCAAGCTGCAGCTGGCGGCGCGGACCGAGGACGGCGATCCGTTCCTGAGCAGGGGAAACAACCCACGCCGGGCCGCCAGCCGAGAAACTTTCGCTCATATCCGGGTCCCCCCCGAGCCCCTTCAGTAACTCACACAACATTAAAGACAACGCGCGGATCTGGCAAGTGAAATCCCGGGCCAAACGAGCGATTATCGTTTCCGTGCGCTATACAGAAAAACCCGGACCAGGTATTTGATAAACCCTATAAGGGTATAGATCAAACCCGGGCCCGGGTGTCTTAATCCGGCGCGGAGGCGGTAAGCTGGTGAACGTCGGGTCCCCGCCGCGGAGCAGGGCGACCCAGGCCTGCGGCTCCTCCCAGTCCTCCTGCTCCTGACGCCCGAGCGCGGTCATGTCCAGGAAGGTGTAGGCGTTCCCAGCGTATCGGTGCCTGCAGGCGCCGGGCCTCGAGCCACTGCTCGCGGGACACCACATCGGGAAGACTCATTGAGAAACCTTCTGTGAAGAACGGGTCAGAACTTCTGACTCGCTTGCGCCGGTACGACGAACCGGGCGGGCGGAAATGGACGGCCGCGGGCCTTGAATCTAGCCTTCGCGGAATTGGACGCCGAAGCCGCCGCGCGGGTAGTGCCATTTCAGGGCGCCCGGCGCGGCAACGGCCAGGCAGGTTCCGCACTCCAGGCAGGCGGCATACTCGACGGAAATGGACCCGTCCGGTTCCTCGGCTGTAGACGTGGGCCGGGCAGCAGGCGACGATGGCCTTGCCGCAGCCCGTGGCCTTGACGATCTGCTGGTTGATCTCGATGTGGCTCTCGTCCTCGTCGAGGTCGAAGCGGTTCCTCGCCAGGCGTTCGGGGATGGACAGTGGTTTCACAGTGCGCGCACCCCTGCAAATCCGTCGCTGACGAGCTGCCTGATCTTCAGCGGTGATCTTGCCAACGACCGCGGCCACCTTGGCCAGGTGCTGGCGCGGCTGGGTGTCCAGATTGAAGGCGCCGTACAGGACGTTGCCGATCAGCTCGCCGTAGTCCTTGTACATCCGCTCCACCTCGAGGAAGGACGGGGCCTTGGCGTAGGTCTTCATGTCCTGCCCGGCGAAGGAGGCGAACAGCTGCTCCCGGTATCCGGCCAGGCCGGCCTTGGAGGTGTCCTTGGCGTCCAGGGCGGAGCCGATGCCGGCGGCCGCGGCGACCCCGGAAGCGACGGCCAGGTCCATGCCGCGCACGGTCAGCCCGGTGTTCAGGGTGAGCCCGGCGGCGTCGCCGACCACGACCATGCCGTCCATGTCGATCTCGCCGACCATGTCCATGCCGCCCTCGGCGACCAGATGGCAGCCGTACTCGAGATCTCGCCGCCCTCGAGGTAGGGGGCGATGAACCGGTGCGCCAGGAAATGGTCGAAGATGTCGGTGGCGACTTTCTTCTTCGCGACCATGTCGTCCAGTCGCAGCACGACACCGATCGAGATCGATTCCAGGTTGGTGTACATGAAGCCGCCGCCGCCCACGCCCTCGGTGCAGTCGCCGACCACGGCGAATGCCGCGCCCTCGTCACCGGTCAGGTTGAACCGCGCCTCGATGGTCTCCCTCGGCAGGGTGACCACCGCCTTCACGCCGGTGGCCAGGTGGTGCAGCGGCTGCTTCTGCGCGCAACCCGACCTCCTTGGCGATGAACGAGTTCACCCCGTCGGCGGCGACCACCACGTGGGCCCGCAGCTCGTCGTCGCCGGCCTTGACGCCGACCACCCGCTTGCCGGTGGGTCCGTCCTTGGTCAGCACCCGGTCCACCCGCACGCCGGGCATGACGAAAACGCCGGCCTCTTCGCACTTCTCGGCCAGCCAGGCGTCGAGTTTGGCCCGCAGCACGGTGACCGCGTTGACCGGGTCGGCCAGCCGGGTGTCCTTGTAGTCGATCCCGATCGAACTGTCGGCGTTGAGGAAGTTGATGTAGTTGCGGGTGATCCGGCGCTCGACCGGCGCCTCGGTGAGGAAATCGGGGAAGACCTCCTGGATGCCGCGGGAGTACAGCACGCCGCCCGACAGGTTCTTCGATCCCGGCGCCTCACCCCGCTCGATCAGCAGCACCGAATGTCCCTGCTGGGCGAGCTGATAGGCCGTGATGCAGCCGGCGATGCCGGCGCCGACGACGATGACGTCGAAGTCGTGCTCAGCTGGTTCTGTCATCGGGCACCGTCATTTCAGCGCTTCGGTGATCGCCGGCACGAGCTGGTACAGGTCGCCGACCAGGCCGTAGTCGGCCTCGGCGAAGACCGGGGCGTTCGGATCGGAATTGATCGCCACGATGGTCTTCGCGCCCGGTCACGCCGACCATGTGCTGGAGCTGGCCGGAGATGCCGACGGCGAAGTACAGCTGGGGGGCGATGTTCGCGCCGGAGCTGCCGATGTAGCGGTCCCTGCCCATCCAGTTAAGGCCCTCGGCCACCGGCCGGGAGCAGGCGATCTCGGCGCTCGAGCGGCGTGGGCCAGCCCGTCGATCAGGGCCAGGTCCTCCTTGGCCTTGAGGCCGCGGCCGATGCCGATCACCCGGTGGGCCGCGTTGAGGTCCACCTCCTCGAACTCCGCGTCCTGGTCTCGATCACCTTCAGCGGCAGCGGGGCGGCGGAGACCTCTTCGATGGGCGCGCTGGCGCCGCCGGCCGGCGGCACCGAACCGCCGTCGAGCACCAGGCCACCGGGCCGGAGACGGCGACGGTCTCGTCGGCTATGTCGCCGAAGACGGCGTTGACCACGATGACGTCGTCGCCGTCGATCGACACCGACGCGCCCCGGTCAGGACCGGCCGCCCCAGCCGGGCCGCGACGGCGCCCAGCAGCACCCGTTCGCCCGGGTCCCGGCCGCCCAGCACGACGCGGGGCGGATCGGCCGCGACGGCGTCGGCCACCGCCGTGGCGCAGGCCTCGACGGGCACGTCATCCGGCGCGCTGCACCAGACCACCTTGTCCACGCCGCCCGCCGCCACCGTCTCGGCCACCGACCGGGGCCCGGCGACCACGGCCCCCACCGGCCCGCCCAGGGAGCGCGCGACCGTGATGAGGTTGCCGATCGTCGGCTGGTCCCCGACGACGATCCAGGCGTTCACGCTCATTGCCTGGTCCTTCCTGTCGGGTGTCATAGCGCGCCGGCCGCGCGGAGCGCGGCGACGAGCTCGGCGGCGGCCGCGGCCGGGTCGGTGGTGTCGATGAGCTGGCCCTTGCGGGCCTTGCGCTCCGGGCGCGCCCGGCCGGTGACCGTCATGACCGCGTTCTGCGGGGTCACCTCGAGGGCGGCGAGCTCCAGCGAGCTCCACCGGCTTCTTGCCCGCCGCGAGGAGGTCCTTCATGCCGGGCACGCGCGGCACGGCGGCATCCGCGGAGGCGGCCAGCACGGCCGGACCGGAGATCTCGAGCACCTGCACGCCGCCCGGGATCGCGCGCTCGACGCGCAGCGCGCCGGCCTGGCCGGTCACCGCGGTGACCTCGGCCACGGCCGGCCAGCCCAGCTCGCCGGCCAGCACGGTCGGCACCATCTTGGCCGCCACGTCCACCGACGAGTCGCCGGTGATGACCAGGTCCACGTCGCCGATGTGCCGGACCACCGCGGCCAGCACCGCGGCCAGCTCGGATCGCCCGGCGTCGCGCCAGGGACTCGTCCTCGACGATCACCACCCGATCCAGGCCCCGGGAGAGGGCGGCCTTGGTGGCGATCGGCGTCGCCGACGCCCTTGCCCCCGGCCGTCAGGCCGATCAGCTCGGCGCCGGCCGCGTCGGCCAGCCGGCGGGCCAGCTCGATGGCCACGGGGTCGTAGGTGCTGATGCCCGGCTTCGCCCGGCTCCAGTCCACCGTGCCGTCGGCGCGACCGTGGCCTCCTCCGGGTCACAGGTCCACTTGTAGGCGACCACAATCCTCATCACGATCCTCCTGACGAAGCAGCGCGATAGGTGCTGGCCGGTGATCCTCACCGCAAGGCGCTTCTCGCTATTACCATTCGCTGCACCTCGGAAGTCCCCTCGTAAATTTCGGTTATCTTCGCGTCGCGGTAATTCCGCTCCACCGGATAGCTTTCGGTATAGCCGTATCCGCCGTGGATCTGGATGGCCTTGCCCGCCACCCTGGTGGCGGTCTCCGAGGCGAAGAGCTTGGCCATCGCCCCTTCCGTGGAATAGGGGCGGCCGTTGTCCACGCACGATGCGGCGCGGTAGACCAGGAGCCGGGCGGCGTCGATCTCGGTCGCCATGTCGGCGATCATCCACTGGATAGCCTGCAAGGTCGCGATCGGCTTGCCGAACTGGACGCGCTCCTTCGCGTAGGCGATCGACGCGTCGAGCGCCGCCTGGGCGATGCCGAGCGCCTGCGCGGCGACGCCGATCCGCCCGCCGTCGAGCGTCTGCATGGCTATCTTGAAGCCGTCGCCCTCCGCCGCCCAGCAGCGCGTCCTTCGGGATGCGGCAGTCGGAGAAGTAGATGGGCGGCGTGCTGGAGCCGCGTATCCCCAGCTTGTGCTCGGCCTCGCCGACGGAGAACCCGGGCGTGTCCTTCTCGACGATGAACGCGCTGATCCCGCGCGTCCCCGCGCCGGATCGGTCTTCGCGAAGACGATGTACACGTCGGCGTACGGCGCGTTGGTGATGAACATCTTCGACCCGTTGAGGGCGTACCCGTCCGCGTGCAGCATCGCCGTGGCGGTGCCCGCGCCGGCATCGGTGCCCGCGGCGGGCTCGGTCAGGGCGAAGGCCCCCAGGCGGCGCGCCGGACGCCATGTCGTGCAGGTACCGGTCCTTCTGAGCCTCGGTGCCGAACTTGATAGATCGGCCAGGTGGCGAGCGAGGTGTGCGCCGACACGTATGACGCCGGTGCTCGCGCACGCCCGCGATAGTTCCTCGACCGCGATCACGTAGCTCACGTAGTCCGCGCCCGCGCCGCCCTCCTTCTCGGGGTAGGGCATGCCCATGAGGTTCATCTCGGCCAGCTTCGGCAGGAGCTCCTGGGGGAAACGGTGGTCGCGGTCGAGTTCGGCCGCGATCGGCGTCACCTCGGCCTCGGCGAACTCCCTGACCGCATCCCGGATAAGCTGCTGCTCATCGGTCAACTCGAAGTCCATGTACGAACATCTCCCTACTGTCGGCCATCACGGCCTGGTTGTATATCTGGGTCCGTGGCGGCCAAGAATCGCCGGGCAGAGGCGGCTGCGCGGGTCCGGATGCCGAAGTTCTTGCCGCTTTTGGCTCCGAGCCTAGGACGATCGGCCGTGGCCGCCGAAGGGCCAAAGGTCCCTGACTGCACGGACGCCGACCCCAGGCTTGATAGAAAACTACAGTACGCGGCAGCTCCGGGGCTTACGGGGCTGCCGCGTACCCGGTGTACCCGCGGGCTGTCCAGGTCCCCGTCCCGTTGACGGGGTGGTGACTCACGTGCGGGTTTAGGTGCCCGGCATCAGCGAGGACGTCGCCTTGAGGACCTCTTCCGCGAAGTTGCTGCACTGGCCGGCGAGCAGCTGCTCAGCGAAGTCGTACGCGCTGGACCCGAGCTCCTCCGGCTTCGGCAGCTTGTCCGCGCCCGGCACCGGCATCGAGGGGACCTTCGGGGTGACGGACTGGACGGTCTCGACCCAGGTCTTGATCGCGTCGATCACCGTGTCCTGGCTCTTGCGGATCGTGCTCCGGAACCTCGTCCTGCACCTGCTGCGTGGGGTTGTCAGCCATTGCTTTTCCCTTCCTCCTTGGCGGCGTGTGTTGCCGGAGACCAGGGCCCGGTCATTGGACGGCCGGGCCAGGTGGCGAGCACGTCCGAGTCGTTCGAAGATGGCGGCGATGCCCTGGCCGCCGCCGATGCACATGGTGACCAGCGCGTACCGGCCGCCGGTCGGCGCAGCTCGTACAGGGACTTGACGGTCAAGATCGCGCCGGTGGCGGCGACCGGGTGGCCCAGGGAGATGCCGCTGCCGTTGGGGTTGGTCCGCTCCAGCGGCAGGCCCAGCTCCCTGACCACGGCCAGCGCCTGGGCGGCGAAGGCCTCGTTCACCTCGAACACGTCGATCTCATCGACCTTGATCCCGGTCCGGTCCAGCAAGATCCGGACCGCCGGCACCGGGCCCATCCCCTGATCCGCGGCTCCACCCCCGCGTGCGCGTACCCGACCAGCTTGGCCGTCGGGACCCGGCCGCTGCCCCGCACGAACGACTCCGACGCCAGCACCACCGCCGACGCGGCATCGTTCAGCCCCGAGGCATTACCCGCGGTCACCGTGCCGTCCTTCACGGCGAAGCGCGGCCGCAGCCGGGCCATGTCCTCCAGGCTGACCTCGGGCCGGACATGCTCATCGGTGTCCACCACCGTGGTCTTGCCCCGCTTGCCCGCGATCTGCACCGGCAGGATCTGCTCGGTGAAATACCCCGCCGCCTGCGCCGCCGCGGCCCGCCGGTGGCTCTCCGCGGCCAGCTCATCCTGGTCCGCCCGCGACATCGTGGAAATCGGTGGCGACATTCTCCGCCGTCACCCCCATGTGACACCCCGTCCCACGGATCCGACAGCGCCCCGGTCACCGCGTCGACCGCGACCCCCCTCGCCCATCCGCTGGCCCCACCGCATCGTCGGGCAGCCAGTACGGCGCCCGGCTCATCGACTCCGCCCCGCCGGCCACCGCCACCTGGCAGTCACCCAGCATGATCGCCTGCGCCGCCGACACGATCGCCTGCAGCCCGCTGCCGCACAGCCGGTTCACCGTCAGCGCCGGCGTCCCGATCTCCAGTCCCGCGTTCACCGCCGCCA
>CAVZCV010000014.1:0-448492 GCA_963773875.1 Pirellulales bacterium | reverse complement strand
ATCAGACGGCCACATTTGTTTCCGTTAAATGTCGATTTCGGCAACATGCGGCCAGTGAAATATCCGGACCCCCCAGCCGCTGGCCGCGTTGAAAACCGCGGACGGGCAGCATTACGTCTTCGTTGCCGCCGAGGGCATTCCACCAGAGTTTGCGCTGGAGTCCGATAGTGCCCGCGACGTATATCGGATGATTGCCAAGTCCGTAAGGCTGACGAATACCACATACGTGCCATTCGACCAGCGAATGGATTGCGGAGTTTATCGTCACGAACGCCAACAGCAGCCGAACGACATTCGCCATCATTCCAGAATGAATGGCGGTACATGCCTGGCTCGTTGACGCCGCGAACGACCGTCGCTTGATCTTCTCCGAGGCGACGATCCTCCCCATCGGCGCCGCGATCGAAGTCCACACCCGCAGTCCGCTAATCTCGTTCACAGGCATATCCAAAGCTGCCGAAGGCCACTCCATTGCGATCAAGCAGAGGCCAGCGATTCAGGAGCAGCACCATGGTTCCATGTCAACTCACCGTATACAACTGCCGGAGGTACGACGCGTTTTTTTAGTGCAAAAATCGCTGACCGACGAACGGTTACGCTCATGTCGGAAGTCGCAGATTACTCTTCCCGCCGGCGTGAATTATGATCTCGTGGAAGCCGACTACGTCGGCGATGTCGGGATGACATGCATCGAGGGCCAATTGGTCGACGACCATTTCTATTACGGTCAACCCTCGTAAATCGGCTTAAAGCGTTTTCTTTCAAAATTACAAGGTTCTGGGATAAAACCTGATTGGAGCCGCTACACAAAGACGCTCCGTTTCTGCCTGATTTGCCGGCAGAGGCGCAGCCTGACTTTATTTCTCCAAACATCCGGAGATTATTCATGGTAACAGCGTCATTATCGTTCCGGAATATCAAGCGGTGTTTCAAATTTCTAATTAGGTACCCGGGCCGTCAGCTCAGCCGCTTTGTTCGATCGAAATTCGGCGATGTGGATTGTCTGGATTGGCGTGCAATCGGAAATGAGCAAGTGGAGGGAACCCTGAGACTTGACACCCAAGGGCGTTAAGCATTGCCTCAGGTAACTTGAGCCACGTATCTACACCGCCGCAGTCGTTGGCAATGTCGCGGTGGTTGGCGACTTGTTGACGAAGAAGCGGACGTGCATGCGAAAGGTGGACCGTTCGATTCGGAACCGCTGCTTTACGCGGCGTACTCACGACTCGACAGCGAAGCCGAGGGGCACTCGACGTTACAGATAGCGCGGATACTGCTCGTAGCCCGTGCCGAGTAGAGCGTTGACATTGCACTTATCCATCGGTGACGTCGATGAGATGGCAGCCATTATAGGAAGACTCAATCGACAGTTCCCGAAGCATCTTTCGACGGCGCAGGATGCATCCGAAAAGGTTGGTTTGACGCCGCAATGTTGCGCCGATGGTACGAGCATGACTCATTCCCAGAAAACGCATAAGTTTCCGGAGCGCTGCGGCTGTGCCATCAAAGGCATGAGTTGAATGGTTCGCCGCAGCCACCGATTCAAAAACGGTGATTTGCTGGTTTGTCTCACGCGGAACGGGTAGTTAAGACAATAAGTTGCCTGTCGGTGGTTTCACACCGTCAAGCGCGCGTTGGCGTGTGGGACTCACGCACGCTAGGTTTCGATAGTGATTCGCGGCTATTTCGGAACCGCCGAATCAACCAACGTCGGATTGGCTGCTGAAGTTTCTCTGCCGGCTCCGGTCAGTGACTTTTGTCGCCCTGCCAGTCGCTTTGGTTACATCGACGTCGATGTGGCCAACCCAAGTGGTCTGTGATTAATTGAATCAGCAAAAGTACGGAAGGAAAGCGGGATGAACGATCGTGGCCAAGGCCGTCGCGTTACATTCGGCGCGGAGGTCCAGGCGGTTTGAAATCGGCGCCTCAAACGGGCGGCGGCCAGTGTGGCAAATGTGATCCCAAGGAGCGTGAATGCGTTGGGCTCGGGCACGCTTGCAGCAGAGCCATTGCCGCTGGCAAGTGCATCCAACAGCGGCTGAATATCGGCGTTCGTCACCGCGTGGTCCCCGTTCAGATCGCCCAGTGCCACCAGTGCTGCATTCGACAGTCCGCGGGCCAATTGATAGGCTTTCAAATCAGTCAGTGCGGTCAACATTGCCTGGATGTCGGCGGTGTCGACCACGCCATTACCACTGAAGTCTCCTGGTGGGCTGAAGATTTGAAAATTGCTGAGCACGATTTGGGTGGGGTCGAACGCGCTGCCATTGCCGTAGTTCACAGTGAACGAGCCGCGGCCATCGACGGTGGTGAGACGCTGGCCGTCGGCGACGTTGATGAACGCGCCATTGATTCCACGGGAATCGAACACGACATAATTGGTCGACTGGCTCGGCACGATTCCGCCGAGCAATTTGAGGTCGAGATCGCCGCTGAAATTGGCGACGCCTGTGATGTCGACCAGATCGGCGGATGTGGGGCCGTCGATTTCGATTTCGAGCGTTCCGCGGCTCTGCTGCGAAGTAGTTACCATCGATGTTGGTGGTGCCGACGGAGTTTCCTGGGGCGAGCGTGCCGTCGTTGGGCGTGGTGAGGTTGCCTCGAAACGAACCGATGTGGAGCGTGCCGGAATTCCAGGCGAAGGTGCCGCCGCTGTGAAAGGAGATTTCCGTCGTACTAAGAGTTCCGCCTTCCAGGATCAATTCGTCGTCGGTGTAAAGACGTATGTCATTAGTAACCGTGACGGTTCCGCCCGGCTGGATGCGAAGCTGGCCAGTTCCACCGTTCATCCCGAATCCGCCGATGTTCAGCTCAGCGCCGATCGACCAAATGGAACCAGCGCCGCCGACCGTAACATGGCCCAAGGAACCTGGCCTATAGGCGATCAACGAATGAACACTCGAGACGCTGCCTCCAGCCATGACGTTCAGAGTGCCCGTGCCGTCGATTCCGACTGCCAACTCATTGGTGGTGACAATTAGTTGTGCGTTTTGGCCGTCGACGTGAATGGTGCCGTTGCTGCCCGCAGACTGACCAACATCGACGAATTTTGCTTCAGCCGTACCGCCGGCACCGATGTTGAGCTGGCCCGAGCCGAAGTTGCCAACGAACATACCTCCGGACGAAACCAATCGGGAGTTTGCGCCGGTTACGCTGACAATGCCCACGCTATTCGCAGATGCGGCGATTGTCGCAAAGGCTGACTGAACGAGGCCGCCACTGTTGACATCGAGATTTCCGGTACCGAGATCGGCGACTTTCAGATTTCCCGAAATAGTCCAGCTGGAATTCGCGCCGGAAACGTTAGCGACGCCGGATGATTTGTTGAGGCTCCCGATTGTTGCATTCGCGGTGAACAGGCTGCCGCCGCTGTCGATCGTCAGTGAGCCGGCGCCCTCCAGGCCCACATTGAGAAACCCATTGGTCCACGTCGATCCGGTGCCGGAAACAGTCGCCGAACTCAACGGATCGCCAGAGAGACCGATGTTGCCATCGGCGTTTTGAACGTGGCCACCGGCAAGAATTTGCAGCGTGCCTTGCCCGCCTGAGCCAACTTGTAAGACGCCCGAATTGTTCCATAGAGCACCAATGCCACTAACCGTGGTGGTGCCTCCGCCGCTGCCGCCGATGAAGCCGTCCGTGTTGGTGACGGTTCCTCCGGCGTTGATGTTGAGCGTCGCGGCGCCGCCTTCGCCGACTTTTAACTCTTGTGAGTTCGACCAAGTCGAATTTGCACCGCCGACAGTGACCGTTCCCGTAATTGCAGCGGAGGCAGCGATGTGCCCGACCTCATTCGACACGTGTGCGCCGCCAGTGACATTAAGGCTTCCGGAACCAGCCCTGCCGATATATAGATCTTGGCTCATCGTCCAGGCCGAGCCAGTTCCGCTGACGGTAGCGCCGCCAGTCGAGTCTTTCAGGTTGGCAATGTCTGCCTCGGAACTGGTAACGGCGGCGCCTGCATCGATCGTCAAATCGCCGTGGCCGCCGAGACCGACGTTGAGAAAACCGCTATCCCAGGTTGAGCCCGCGCCGGTGATCGTGGCAGTGCCCGTGGAGGTGGCACTGACACCCAAGTTTGAATTGACTGCGGACGCGTGAGCGCCGGAATCAATCGTGAGCGTGGCCGATTTGCTGAGGCCGATGTTGAGTGCGCCCGTGTTGGTGAGGGTCGAGCCGGCGCCGGTGACGACAACCGTGGTGGCCGCGTTGCCGCCGCCATCAACGATGCTCGACTCGGTGAATACTCCTCCGCCGGCTTCGATTCTCAGCGAGGCTGCGTTGCCTTTACCAACCCACAGGTTATGCGCGGTGTCCCAACGGGAATTTGCTCCGGATACGGTCGCCGTGGCGGCGCTACCGGATTGGTTGCTGAGGATGCTGTCGCCTGAGTTTTGGACCTGGCCTCCGGCCGAAATATTGAGGTTCGCCGTGCCATGATCGCCGAAGATCATATCTCCCGTGTTGACCCATTTCGAATTCGCGCCGCTGACCGAGACGTTGCCCGTGATGCCGGCCAGACTGCCGATCGTGGCGCCGTGGCTATTCACTCGGCCGGCGCCTGTGATGTTGAGCGTGCCGGGGCCCTGGTTGCCGACGGCCAGATTGCCGGAAATGTCCCACAAGGAATTCGTGCCGTCGATGTTGGCCGTGCCCGTGCTGCCGGCCAGGTTGCCAACCCAGCCGTCGCTGCCCGTGTCGACGCGGCCGCTGGAATTGATGTTCAACGTTCCGGTGCCCGAGCTGCCGACGAATACTTCGACGGCAGTGAGCGACGAGCCGGCGCCGGTGATGGTCGCCGTGCCGGTGACGCCCGCATTGAAACCGATATGTGTGCGGTCGGTGAGGATGTCGCCGTTGTTTTGAATCGTTAGGGTGCCAGTGCCGAGCTGGCCGATTTCGAGCGAGGGGTCGCCAATGATGAGTCCGCCGGTCGAGACCGTCAGCGCGCCGGTGCCATTGGCGACCGCGCCGACGGCGAATTCCGATTGGAACGGGACGCTGACGATGCCATCGGTAATTGTCAGTGCCCCGAAACCTGCGTTAAAGATGCTGTGGGGCACGGTGCCGACTGACACGGCGTCGAACTGGGTCGTTGTATAGACGTGGCTGTTCAGGTCGAAGGTGACGCTATCGTCTTCCACGACGAGGCCCAGGTTGGTGGCGTTCGCCGTGAAGCTGACTGTGTAATTGGGCAAGCCGAACATTCCGCTTGAGAGTCCGAAGTGGGCGTAGTCGTTGCCGCCGGGCACCACGCCGCCGGTCCAATTGGCGGTGGAACTAAATGTGCCGCCGGACGAGCTGCGCCAGCGGATGTCGTTGGCGCTGGCTTGGGCCGCGAGTACGAATAGCGCCACAACGAACCACACCCAGCGGCTACAGAAACATGGATCGGACTGCTGGCCGCGCGGGGTGAGTCACGACTGTGCCGCTCAATACGTTGCCACGCCCAAATGTTACGACTGCACGGACTAAAGCGAACCATTGGTCCTGGCGGCTGTGACCGGGGCGACGGCAGATGCCATCCAGAGGTCTAAGAGCCGAGCAGCACAGGCATTATCTGCCGCGATTTGGGGAATTGCAATGAACCTCTCGGATTGTCAGCAAACTTTCCTATCCAGTTAAACATGACAGAATAAGTTGTGAAAACTTTGGATTGTCGGCTCGATTGCCGGCCGAACGACCGCTGAGTGTCAGACTTGGTCGGGAGTTGAGTTTCCGGCACGCCAAAGACGTGCCGTCAAGGCATGAGTTGTTCAGACGGCCGGCTCGTGTCAATTCGGTGGCTTTAAGCGACTCGGAGATCAAGTTATTTTGACCTCTGCGACACGCATATTACACTGATAGGCGCTTGGCAGCTGCGCGATGGCGACGAAGAAAAAAACGCCCGACACCAAGTCGCACCGAAGCAAGCAGCATTGCGCTGAGTCTGCTAAGCTCGCATCAATAATTGGAATCCGATTTGCGTACTCGTGGCGAATACGCTGGTATGTCTGTATCGATAGTTATGTCGCTGGTTTTTCAAGCCAGGCTCGTCATCTCATGACGTTTTACCGATCAAAGCGATTCAACGGCTTCACACTTATCGAACTGTTGGTGGTGATCGTCATCGTCGGCATACTGCTTGGGCTATTGTTGCCGGCGATTCAGGCGGCACGGGAATCGGCGCGGCGAACGCATTGCGGAAACAATCTCCGGCAAATCGCACTGGCATTTCGCAATTACGAAGTAAGCCACAAGGTGTTGCCCGATGGCGGACGAAACATTTGCGATAAACCCGTCCGCGAGAAAGATCAAGCCGACTGCATCAATTTGCCTTCGCCAAATTATGGTTGCTGTGGACCGGGGCAGCGCGAAGATTGGAGTTGGACCTACGAAATTCTCCCGTACATCGGGGAATCGGCTCTTTACAATCAGAAGGTCGATTCAGTGATTTTCAAGACGGCGCTGCCAATCTACTATTGCCCCTCCCGACACGCGCCGGCCTTGTACAACACTAAGGGAAAGGTTGACTATGCCGGCAATAGCGGGTCCGATCAAACCAACGGTACTCTTGCGCATCCGTTTGGCCAACATATCTTAAAGCTAAATCAAGTAACCGATGGACTTTCCAAAACCATCCTGGCTGGTGATAAACAACTCAATCCTAAGGCGTTTGGCATTAGCACCGACGACAACGAGACAATGGTCGCGCCGGGCTGGGACAGTGAAATTGTGCGCCGGGGCAGTCCCACTTATCCACCGGCGCCCGATGTTCAGCATCCGTGCTACCTGACGAACTGTTCCGACCCGGCAACTGCATCGCAAGTATTCGGCGCAGCACACACCCAGAGCTTCAATGTGGCCATGGCGGATGGGGCCGTGCACATGCTCCGCTACACTTTAGATCTGCAAGTCTTTCGGCGCCTCTGCGTTCGCAACGATGGATTGCATGTCGAGGTTGACGACTTAAAGTGATGTCGCAAAAGTGCCTGAAGCTTCTCCCGCTGGGAGAGAAGCGGCCGCGATGTAGTAGCTACGTTGGCAGGCGAGTATTGTCCAGTGTGACCGTAAGCTAGCCCGCCTGCCACGGAAAGTTTTCCGAGGACCTTCTACCGAAGCGAAGGCCCAAGGCCACGGCTTCATAGTCATGCGTTCCTGACGCTGGACATCCGTGTCGAATAGCCGGAGGGGTAACGCCGTCCGGGGAACCAAGCGAGTGGTGCAGAACTTTGGCGCGGCTCCTGTGGGCGTTGCTCCAACCAGCTACTCTTCAGGCTCTAGAAACTGGACTCCGGCACCGGCGTAATGCCTTGCAAGTCCGACGGGTGGAAGTTGAACGCCGGACGTAGTGGTCCGACGCCTGACTGAGTGACGGGTGGTATGAGGTTCGGATTCACTATCGTGTCGATCTGATCGCCGTCGCGGCCGATCTGGCTGAAATACATCAGTGTGTAGCCGGCCCGGAACGTCAGGCGCTCGGTGGCGCGGTAGCCAAGTCGCAGCGGCCAGCGGTAGTGGTTCGAATCATGGTTCAACCCAAGGTTGGCAATGGCAAAATAACGATCCGCCTCGCCGGTACCGCCCAAAAAATTCCGATCTACAACACTGGCAAAGAATATCAAGCGGCATGAAGTCATTCGTTGCCGGGTATCTAGCGGCCGTAAGTCGTCGCAGCGGTCGTGAATTCGTGCACGTCAGCGGCCGTCTTATTTCGGAAGATCTCGCACTTCAGTTTCCGGTCCGGAAGCACCTGCGCGAGAAGAATCCCCTGCACCACGTCAGCATCCTCGCGAATCTGCTCTTGGCCGGAGGCACCCAGCCGACCCCACATCAACTCGTATTTGACAAAACCGTCCGGCTGGCTAATCGTCGCCGGGTCCGGTCCATTTCCCTTGACCCAGAATTGACGGGGAGTGCCGTGGTAATTACCGATCGAAACGACGATGATCTTCGGGTTGATGTGGTGGTATACGAAGGCCAAGTGGCCGATCCAGTAGTCGAGACGCTGATTGGCCCCTGCATAATCGCCGGTCCCCTCTTGGTACCAGTTTCCCACAAGTCGGCCGTCGATGTCGTAATCCATTCGCCCGCCGCGTGGCGCTGCCATCCGAGGGTTGAGTTCCAAGAGCTGGCTTTTGAGAGGCTCGTTGACGTAATCGAACGGGTCGACGGTGTGGAGTTTCCAGGGGTCACGCTTGAGGAATCGGTCGGGAACAACAAATCCTTTTCTCGTCGTCGTGATGTCGACCAAGGCGAAATCAAACGTTTGAAAGCCAATCTTTCCTACCGTTTGACCAGCCTTAACCGGAATCCGAACCAATGCCGGTTGACCCGGCTTGATGGGTGGGTCGATTTGCTTCGTTAGGGCTGGATCGAGCTGAGTGAGGTGGTCGACATAGCTCCAGCAGGTTGGTGAGTGTTCGACGATTACCTTCAAATCGACCTCCCGATCCTGGACGGTCGGATCAGGGTTGCCTTTGGGTCGCCACTGGATGTTGACGACACAGCCGTCCGCCACAGCGACCACGTCATATTGTTTGCCTTGATCCGTTGACTCCTTTGGTACCAAGTAGAGGTGATCGCTGGGGGTCACGTGGCCACTGGCGGTCAATCCCATGGGGATGATGGTACCGATATCTTCCAGCCGCAACGGGAACGAGGACAACCTGATCGGCCCTTTTTCGGCGCTCCCTCCGTGACTCCACATTCTCTGGAGCAGTTCGGCGGTGGGTGCCAGTCGGCTCTCTTGCGACCACGTCGGGCCGGACAATACCAAGACCAGCGCACTGCTATAAATCAAGATACGCGATTGCACGTGCGGCCCTCCGGAGCAAAGCCCGTTCGTTAAACCCCACTCCCCCATAAATGGATCGGTGTCTCCAGTCAAATCCGATGTTTGGATCGCCGGATTTGCTGGGCAAACAGTTCTCATGGCGGAAACCCATCACTGCAATGGACTGATACTCGCTGCCGTTACTGTGCGCGACACCTCTGCGAAAGGCGGCAGCCCAGCCCGCCCGTGAACCGGAACAGGCTGGGCCGTGAGCGATAGTTAATCTCCGCTCGATCAGGCCGCACAGCCGCCAGGTTGCGTCTCTGCCTGGATCTGCTCCCAGTGGGCACGGAACCAGGAGCGGAGTTGGCTGATGCGACCCGGCGTCAGTCCGAATTGTTGAGCTACGACGTTAGTCTGTTCTCCCAGCGCCAGTGCCCGAGCGATCCGCCGATTCCGCGGCGAGAGACTGCGAAACCAATCCGCCAGATCCAAACGCGCCGCTGCCGTCTCAGCCGGACCCGCGCGCGATCTTCGCATAACATTAGGTTCAAACCACCAGTCCGCTCGGGATGCGCTTCGCGCCGTGGGGTCAACGGACCCGAGGCGCAGCGCGACCATTGGCGACATGATGTCCTGCGTATTCTGTCGGCAGCCGACACGCCGGCCGGCATGAACTTGGCGAATCGCATAGTCAGCCAGTGGAGTTGCATACGCCAATCCCACTTTGCCTCGCCGCACCAGTCGGACGAACATGGCGAAGGCCAAGGCAATGGCTTCCTGGGTCAGCTCGGCACGAGCTTCGGCCCCCGCACTCCGAAAGGCTCGCAAAGCTTGTCGGCGGATCTGCGGCAGCATCGCCAGAAATCGCTGCTGCACGAACTGCGTATCTTCGGAATTGTTTCTCAACAGCGCGATCATGGGCACCTCCTCATGAGCTGAGGACCGCCCGCGGGGCGGCCCTGTTAATGAAAACAGAACCGCCCCGGCACATACCGCGGCGTTAATTCAAAACGTCAAAGCTTCGGGCTCGTAAGCCCGCGGAAACCAATGAGCCGCGGACCGGCCACGGCAGCCAGCACGGTCGGATCGATCAGATCCTCGGAGCGATCACGTGGCGACGGCGTGACATTTCCAAGACTCGATCCAAATAATGAGGCAGATGCCGCACCAACGGGAGCAGCTGGAATAGCTCGACCAAGCGTCGCCGCCGAAACGCCCTCCTCCGCGTTGTACAGGCCGCGATCGCGCAGTTCACCGACCACGAGCGTCGCATCGGGTGGCAAACCCAGCCGCTGGAGCCGCAATATCGCCGCGTAAATCGTGCGATTGACGTCGATCCGCGAAATCGGCGGCTGTGAGTACCGCGGCCACTTCAGTGATCCGGCGCGGCTCCAACAGCACGACGGCCAAAACGGCCCGCTCGGCTTCGAGATCGCAGGGCGGGGCACCGTCAAGCTCAAGACCGCGGGCCGGGCCCGCGATCGTTCTGGTGATCCATATAAGATGTTCCTCTTGTTTCGTCGAAAGATTGTGCGGATTCCGTCGGTTCGTTGCCAGGCATTCGGCCAGCCGTGACGATGTCAGCGATGCACTGCCCGAGCAAGCTTTCGGGAGCTTCGGCCGCCGTTCGCGGCGTCGATTTGACGAAAAAACTCGACCCGCAATTGCTAAGCGGGCGCTCCCACTGATTTTGACCCGAAAACCGCCAATATTTATCGCGTTTCGTGGCTCGGCAAGCGATTGCCGGCCAAGTTTCTACACGGCCGAGTAGAAACTAGACTTCCGTGCTGGCGGTCGTGATTGTGCGACCGGCAAGCGATGGGCGATGTCGGAAAGGTCGACGTTTTCGCCCGTTCCGGGGCCCTCAGTGTGGACCTGTGGACCCAATCCGCGGCCCGGGAAGGGTTCGACCCACGGGCCGTTTTGTCGGTCGCCCGTTGATTGTGGTCGGGCGGCGTCCCACACTATGCTGGGCAACTGCCGCCGATCGTTGCTGGATCGGCAGGGCACCGCCTGGGCGTCGGGTTGGACTGACGCCCCGCCTTCAAATTCATTGCCATCTCAAATTCCGAACCGCCTATGCCACCCATCAAGAATGCACGTTCCCGACTGTGCCGGTTGCTGGCCTCGCAGAGAATCGGGGATGTGGACTGGTATCACCAAATTGGCCAGTGCGTTTTGACGCTGTTTCCCAAGGCGGAGGGCCAACACTTTTATCGCAATGGCATCGAGCAGTTAGCCGTTGATCTGAAAGATCGCGGCGGCAGCCGCGGTTTGCTGTTCGCATCCCGGCAATTTGCCTTCTTGTATCGGCCCAAAGATTTGCTGCGGCTACGGCGTCTAAAATGGACGCACATCAAATGTTACTAGGCGTACAACAGCCGCGACGATCGTGCCGAGCTTGGAGCGAAGATGCTTGAAAGACAATTGGACCACCACGCAATTGGCGCTGCAGATCCGAGAACGCCAAGGGAAGACGAGCCATGGGGGCCGGAATCCGAACCCCACTGTGCCTGTCGGTGCCCAGGGCGCACTGCGTGAACTGCAATGGTTCATCGATCAATGGGAAGCCCACTTCCAGAAATGGATCGAGCCACATCTCGCGGGCTTAATTGCGAAGAAAGCGGATGAAGTCCAATTCGAACTTGGCCGCGTGAGCGTCGGTCTGCATCGCGTCCAGAGGGAAATGGGCCAGACGCGTGCGAAACTGGGGCAGTTTGTCAAACCGGGAGCGGTTCCCTACAAAAAGTTCCAGCATCCGCACGGCTGATATTTCGCTGAATGAAGAATGTTCGGCTCGGCTGGGCCGATCGGCACTTCAAATTGTCGTGCCCGTTCGGCGCAACTTTTCCAAATTAACATGCCGATCGGGCGCAAACCCACCGTCAAAAAAAGACCTGCCACTACTTGACGACCGAGCAAAGCATCATAAGAATGCGCTTAACAGTTCCATCCCAGATCTCGCCACGCGAGCGGACTGACACGGAACTGGGCGAGTGCAGCTTGGCCTCAGAGCTGTATCGCTTTGAGTTTCTCGTACAGAAGGGGCTATAGGCCCCGCGGTAACGATTCTGCGGTATTTCAGCTTCTGCGGTCTCTCTGCTTCTGCGGTCTCTCAGCTTCTGCGGTCTCTCTGCTTCTGCGGTCTCTCTGCTTCTGCGGTCTCTCTGCTTCTGCGGTCTCTCTGCTTCTGCGAGCGACACGATCCGGATCGGCACGCGGCGACGCCGTAGCGTGCAAAGCAGTGCACTGTCATAGGGAACGCAGAAATCAACCGTTATCAACATGAGCCGGCATTTCCGCTACGAGAAGGTAGCAAAAACCTCGCCGTATTCAGACTTTGGAATACGGAACGGCGCGTTGGCGGAAACTGTGTTGACGTGATTTCTGTTTTCCCGGCATGCAATTGAGCTTAGTTCAAATTCGGCAATCATTACGTTATTCGAAAAGGTATAAAAATTATGAACAATTTAACATTTGACGAGTCGCTGATTGAGATCCAGCAATTTGGTTGCGACCTAGGTCGAGATGATTGCGAGCTGGATTGTGACCGCGATCAACTCTGGCGCGAAGTCATCGCTGCAGGTGAGCAAAAGTTAGTCAGTCTGGACTTTGGTAATGTGAGTTGGGTTAGTTCTCGCTGGCTGCAGGCGGTAATTGGGCCACTTTATGACCGACTCGTGCATGATGAAATTGATTTGGTTCCATGTCTCCGGCGTTTTCCTGGGTATTTTCGCGGCGAGTTGGAAGTTTTAGCCGATTCGACAGGCAGATGCTTTCCTGTTATGGCCGGCATCGATCCTGGGTTAGATTCGGTTAAAATCGTCGGCAACGTACCAAACAATTTGATGATTCCGTTGCGCATTGCCACAGAATGGGGTGCAGTGACGCCAGACGAAGTAAGCCGAAAAATAGAGACCATGATCGATTTCGAGGAGATTGGTAGTCAACCCTCCGGTATTGCCGATTGCGAAGAAATGCTCGACGAGCTGTACCAGTTGCGGCTTGTGTTCCGGAGGGAGGGTGTTTATTCGGGAATTTCCCGCGAACTGGTTTTGCTGCCGTCGATCACCTGGTGGGATTTGCAAGGAGAAGCAATTACATGGCGTTACAATCGGCGGGGGCCCAGAAATCTGGGTGTCCGCTAAATGCAGGATAAGTACCATTGTGGGCACTTGATTAAGCCGCTTAAATTGCGGGCCGCCGTTGCACGGCGGCCCGTAGCGGCGGCAATTATGTTTCCCGGACGTCGAATGCTATTCGCGATGTTGCTCTTTCTCTGGTTAATTCTTGTGACGCTCAGCTGACCAGAGGGATGATTGAATCCGCTGCTCGTCGAAATGGTCAGAAGTTCACCGACGCGCCCATCGAAAATCGCCAACGATCACCTCCGGGTGTTCAGCCACGTCGGTTTTTTTGTTGGCTTCCGGTGGCACGCGACGATTGAAGCCACCCGGAACGATTCCGACTCAATGCTGTTTTCTCGCACATCAATTGGGTTTTATTCTTGCGGCCCGAACAAGGCCGCCTATGACGACAATTTGAACGACGCGCGAGCGTCAACAACTGCTTCCAGCCTCAGTGGCCAGCTGCTGTCATCATTCACCGCTGCGCACATTCAAAATGGCGCATTGGACTGGGATGATGCGGGTGGCGTACCATTGGATGCTCGAAGATCCGCCCTAACCCGGCGGGGCTTTTGTTGTGCCAATGATATAATGGCCGTCCACTAATCTCTTCCCGCCGCGTGAGTACTACGTCGGCACTAGAACCGATGAATACTATCCTTCACGATTTTATAGAAGCCTTTTGCGAGAGCTTTAAGCCACCGGTACCATACCGTGGCCAAACCGAAAAGAACTGGCTTGTCTCCCGCGTCTGGACGAAGCACATGAAGGTCTGGCTGGAACGCCATTACGACGTCGAATTTGAAGTGGGACTTAGCGGTGGGCGACGTCTTGATGCCGCCATCTGGCGTGAGGTCGAAGGATGCAACGAGCGCGTACTGCCGATGGACATTGCGCTGGAATGGGAATGGGACAACCACAAAGTTGCTAATGACTTTCCTTTTGGTGACTTTCGTAAGCTTTTGGAAGTTGACGCCCGGTGCGGCCTGGCCATCGTGCAAACACGAGTGGACGGCAAGCGAGGCACGGCCGAAGCCGATGACACGGTTGGGCAGCTCCTGACAGTTCACGACAAATATCAGGGCGACAATCGGTCCATCGCGCTGATCGAAGTCCGAAGGGTTCGACACGAGACAAACATGGTAGACTTCGTTTGCTACGTTCACGACTTGTCCAGTCGTAGCAAACGAGAAGCCCTCTGCTGGTCCTACCCATGCCCGATGGCGGCATCGCGCGACGACCGGGAGACAACGACGCTCTCGGCCGCGCGAGCATCCATCGCGCTCGACCGTAGTTACACAGCCAGCGAGTTTGAGCGCATTCAACAGGGCAACGTCCCGAAGGATATGGACGACAGATGGTTCGCGTTTTACGAGGAGCCATGGCTTTACTTGCACCGTAGCTGGACCGGGTACGGTATCTACCAAGTACGCTTCGAACAATCCCACGAGGGCGTCCGCATCGCCGAGGTGCTGGTAAGTCGCGACCCAGACCAATACACGACGGAAACAGACGATATCGGCGATGCGCTGTTTTTGGCCGTGCTTTTGGATGGATATGCCGGCCGGGACACTGAGGCGGCGTTTAATCAATGGAACGTTCACTTTCAAGATTCTGATGCAAGGAAGAAATAAGGTCTCTGAGCTGCACCCGTCACCACTGTAGCTATCTGTTCTTCGATTGCACCTTCCGCACTCAGTCCTGGATTAGATTCCCTTCTCCGTGTGGACGTCGGCCAGCACCTCTTGGTACTCCAGGTGATTCCGTTCGGTCCGCGCAGGTTCCACGATCCGCCTTGTTTCGATGCTCGCTCGCGGATGGCAACCGCGACGGATAGCGTTTCTAAGCTCGACCCATACTACCGCGGTCGCTCTTATTCCGTCCCACGTGACAGCAATCCAAACCTGATCGAGGACACTATGAACGCAAAGAAACGCGATCAAATCCGGGCGCACTTCGCAAAATTGCCGAGACCATTCAGCCACGATGGAGCTAATCGAGCAGACCCTCGGGTGGCATGGTTTCGAGTCCACGCAGTCAACGTGACGGGGATCGAATGCATTATTTGGAGGGACACACCCCGATGCACGTCCGACGACGTACTGGAGGAACCTTCCGCTGTTTGCCCAACTCCACGACCGCTCGACGTAACTTGGCAATAATCTGCTCCACGCTGTGACGTTGCTGCTTCATCGAAGAGAATCGTTTCCGGGCCTGCGGCCCGTCAGGATTCTCTCACTCCGACTGGATTAATTTTAGGGGAGATGGTCGATAGGCAGAAACTTCGTATAAACAAGTTCGGCGCGCGGGACGCTTTTCCTGTGGCAACCGTAAAGGAGCCGTCATGGAGTTGAAGTTGAAGGGGTTCGACCGGCTCATGCAACGAATCGAGAGCAGTTTCACGGTTGCGCTGATCGCCCAGCCTCTTGAGATTTTGTCCTGCGGGATCGCCATTGAGCAGATAATTCGGGACGCTCAGGACAAGCGATATAGCCGCGTCGTGTACCGCAGCCGAGAGCCGGACGGCAACGAACGCTTGAACGTTCAGGAATTCCGATCTGTCGGTGTGGAAGCCGCCTGGTTTATAGCGCTGACGCTCACGTTTCTCGTAGGCATTAGCGCAACTCCATGGGCGTGCATCATCCCACCGACGTCTGGGCGGGCTGGACGGCCGGGCTGGCCTGGTCGCTGGTCTGCTGGCTGGTCGCTCGGGAAGTGCGGCAGCGGGGAGCGGTGAGCAGAACGCGGTCGAGTTAAGCTAGTGTGCTGCGACGTCAGCAACTGCGACAGAAGCTCGATCGGTAACGGATTCAGGAACAGCGCGTCGAGGAGGTTCAGGGGAAGCCATAGGAACCGGATGGACAATCTTCAGGTCCTGACCACCGTCGTGCCAGAGCCGTCCGGATTGATTCGCTTGGCTCTTGTTATGGTGGACGCGGCTATCGAGTTGTCCCGGCCGTGTGCTGAACACCACTTTGGCCGCTTGGGGGCGATCGCGTTTTTTTTTAGCAGTAAACCACGATCCGGACAGCGTGTCCGCCACATGCGATCCTCTGCATCCCGTATAGGATCACGCGTGGCTGGGCTGCGGAAACCGCGCGTTGCATTTATGGTGCAAGCGGCGATCGGCTCCATCGCTGTCGGAACAATCAACCGCTCTGATGTCTCGTAGATTGCCAGTGGCACCGCCGGCGATGCTCAGCACTTCGATGACTGGGCAATCCGACTGATGTCTTGACGGGCTGCACAACTGGCCTGGCTTCGTCGCGGATCTGCGGGATGGTCGCTCGGCACAGCAGCAGCGGGGAGACGTGGAGCAGTTGCCTCGACGTCGCAGCTGTTACCAAAACTGTTACCTGAACGCCGCATCCAGCGCCCGCTGAAGTGCCAAACGCCAATGGCCAGCTATCGTTTTCTCCGCGATTCAAAGTGCATTCAAATTCTGTACATACGCCATCCGGGGACTGAAAATCCGTGTGTCACCAGTTCGATCCTGGTCCCGACCACTGGTTTCTATGTACGGTTGAATTCAGGACTCCGAATACCTTCTGACCGTTGGCAAGCGGAAAAAAGGCGGCGCGCTGAAAAATCAGGGCGAGTAGCTAATGCCTATCCTGGACCATCAATCTCCGACTCGTGCAGCCGACAATCTGTAGCTTGCCGACGATTGTCTGCAGTCTTCCAGAGTGTCGAAACCAGTCTGAGATGGGATTTGCTTGCTCCGGTCTTCTGGGCCTGCTATCCTCTTTCGGTATCCCCGAATCTGATCGCGAGGACTGCCTCGCTCCCACCTAATACGAGTCTCGACTGGGTACTCGCAACAGCTGCCCTCGATGGTTCGCGGGTCCTGCAGACAGGATTCTGAATGACCAATTAGCTTCTTCGTTTTCTTTGATTTCCATTTGAACTTTGGGAGGACATGGTATGGCAAAGGCTCTAATCTCGTCCCTATTTGTGGTTGCATTCTCGCTCGCGGCCAGTGACGCAAATGCTCAACGTCCGCGGGTCAGCCCGCATGAGACTATTAGTACTGTGATCGACGGAAATCGCGTGACTCTGAGTTACGGTCGTCCTTACAGCAAAGATCCGAGAAGCGGCGAGCCGCGCAAAATCTGGGGCAAGCTTGTGCCGTGGGGGAAAGCATGGCGACTTGGCGCCGATGAGGCGACTCTCCTTGTTACTCAGAAGCCAATTATCCTGGGCGATAAAGAGATCGGACCCGGCGCTTACACGTTGTACATGGTGCCTGATGAGAACGGTACGTCGAAGCTCGCAGTTAGCAAAACAATTGGCGGATGGGGAATTCCCGTCGATGAGAAAAACGATCTTACACGCGTCGATCTGAAAAAAGACTCGTTGGAGAAGCCTACCGATCAGTTTGGGATTTCGCTCGACAAGAATCCGGATGGTGGTGGCACGCTGAAGTTGTCTTGGGAAGACACGCAGTACTCCGTGCCGTTCAAAGTTAAGAAGTAATCATGCACAGGCATTTGCGAAGCCGAATCCACGCCGGACGTGAGGCCGTTATGAAATGCATGCCGAATGGCATCGCGTTCGCAGTCGTGCTGATTGGCCTATTTCAAACGACAGTAGTTCCTTTGCACAGTTCAGCAGCTGATCAGCCTTCGTCGGCTGCAATCCTGCAGGAGCTTCGAAGCTTTCGTCAAATGGGGAGCGTCCTGCACATTGCAGCGCATCCGGACGACGAAAATACGCAGTTGATTACCTACTTCGCGCGAGGGCGCGGGTTTCGTACCGCCTATTTGTCGATTACCCGCGGTGATGGCGGGCAAAATGTGCTTGGTCCCGAGTTTGACGAAGAGCTCGGGCTGATTCGCACACACGAACTGCTGGCCGCCAGGCGTTTGGACGGCGGCCAGCAGTTTTTTACCCGCGCAGTCGATTTCGGATTTTCAAAAGATTACGCCGAAACGTTGAAGATTTGGGACCGTGAACAAGTTGTAGGCGATGTTGTGCGCGTGATTCGCACATTTCAGCCAGACGTGATTGTGACACGCTTTTCGCTGGAGCCGGGAGGCACGCACGGACACCACACGGCGTCCGCGGTGTTGGCGCTGGATGCGTTCCGAGTGGCAGGCAATCCGAACGCCTACCCCGAACAGATAAAGGGGGACATCGTTACTTGGCAACCAAGAAGAATTGTCATTAACGGTGGCCGAGGTGGTCAGCGCGGCTCCGGTGTTCAGCAAGATGTCGGTGGCACGGATCCGGTGCTAAATCAATCGTTCGGAGAAATTGCAGGCCGCAGCCGGGCCATGCATAAGTCGCAAGGGTTCGGTGATTTCGGAGGACGCGGCGGCGGAGGTGGCGGACCGCGAATGGAATCTTTTCAACACTTGGCAGGCGATCCGGCGACAAAAGATTTGTTCGACGGTATCGATACAACATGGAACCGCGTACCAGGCGGCGCAGAGATTGGCCATTTAGTTGATGAAGCGATCAACAATTTCAAACTGGAAGATCCTTCGGCTAGCGTGCCGGCATTGTTGGCGATTCGAACGAAATTGGCAGAGTTTCCCGCAGGCCGGCTGGTGGATGACAAGCGACGCAAGTTAGACCAGCTCTTACAACATTGTCTGGGACTAACGGTGGAAACCCGCACTCAATCTGCCGAGGTCGTTCCTGGCGAAGAAATAAAGCTAACTTGCAAGGCCACCGTGCAGAGCAAGCAGCCCGTTCAATGGACCGCCGTGCAATTTCCGGCAACGTCCGATAGTCAAAAAAAGACCACCGCACTGACTGTTGGTCAGCCTGAAACACGCGAGGTCACACAAACACTTCCAGCCAAGACAGAATTGAGCCAACCTTATTGGTTGCGCGAAGCACACACGCCCGGTCTGTATCGTGTTGCGGATGCCTCGATGATCGGCATGCCAATAAATCCGCCCGCGTTTCCTGTCGAATACGTATTCGAAGTCGGCGGGCAGAAACTGACGATTTCCGATGCGCCGGTAGCCGCTGCAAAAAAAGAGAACGAACCAGCGCGGCCACTCGACGTAGTCTCGCCGGTTTGCTTGAGTTTTAACTTCGAAGTTCAACTGTTTAAGCCGGGCGCCACTCGGCCGGTTGAAGTGGAAGTTTCGGCCATTCGCGACAATGTGTCTGGCCAACTGAAGCTGATTGCTCCTAGCGAGTGGCATATTGAACCGGAATCGCAGCCGTTCAGTTTGGCAAAAGTTGGCGATCGCAAAAAGCTGTCATTTTCCGTTACGGCTCCTGCGCAGGCGGCAAGCGCGAGCATTGCCGCAGTGGCGCAAGTGGGCGGCAAGAATTACGATAATCGTCGGGCCGAAATCAATTATCCGCACATTCCGCATCTGCTGCTGCAACCACCGGCCCGATTGCACGCAGTGAGTTTGGATTTTGAAATTCGCGGCAAGACGGTGGGTTACCTGCCCGGCGCTGGAGACAGCATTGCCGAAAGCTTGGAACAAATGGGCTACACCGTAAAACGGCTTACCGGCGACGATCTTACGGAAACAGGTCTGCAAGGCTTAGACGCGGTGGTGGTCGGTATTCGCGCCTTCAATACCCGAACCGATTTGGCGCCGCACATCGCCAATTTGTTCAAGTATGCGGACGACGGCGGAACGGTGATCGAACAGTACAATCGTCCCAACGGACTCAAGGCCGAAAAGCTTGCACCGTTCGATTTGCAAATTTCCGGACTTCGCGTGACCGACGAAAACGCGGCGATGACGCTGCTTGCGCCCGATCATTCGGTTTTGAACAAACCGAACAAAATTACGAACGCCGATTTTGAAGGCTGGGTGCAAGAACGCGGACTGTATTTCCCGAATCGCTGGGATGAACATTTCACGCCAATCCTGGCTTGTAATGACCCGGATGAAGCCTCTTTGAAAGGCGGAATTTTGGTCGCTAAGTATGGTCGCGGAAATTTCGTGTACACATCCTTGGCGTGGTTTCGCCAATTGCCCGCTGGCGTGCCGGGCGCATATCGGCTGTTCGCGAACCTTGTTTCCCTTGGCAAAGAATGACCTTGCGCTCTCGATTGCCCAACGAAAACGATTCACTTCAAGAAACTGCCGCTGCGGAAGATGAATCGACCGATTTGCCGGGCCTTCGGACTTGGCCGCGCGTCTACGCCTTCGTGCTGCTGTCGTTCGTCGCTTGGGTGGTACTGCTCACGCTGCTCTCGAGGGCGTTTTCGTGAACGCAATCGATTACGCGGTTCTGGTCTGCACCATTCTCAGTATCGCGCTCTACGGAATTTGGCGTACGACCGGCAAACGGACCTTGCGCACCTATTTGGAAGGCGAAGGCCATACGCCGTGGTACGTGGTCGGGCTCTCGGTCATGGCCACGCAGGCCAGCGCGGTCACATTCTTGTCGACCCCCGGCCAAGGGTTCGAGAGCGGTATGGGGTTTGTGCAAAACTATTTCGGAATGCCGCTCGCGCTGATCGTCATCGCGGCGGTGTTTTTGCCCATCTATCGCCGGCTGAATGTGTATACGGCTTACGAGTACTTGGGCCAGCGGTTCGATAAAAAGACAAGGCTCTTCGGCACGAGCGTATTTCTGCTGCAGCGCGGACTGGGTGCCGGATTAACCCTTTATGCGCCCGCGATTGTGCTTTCGACAATGCTTGGCTGGCGGCTCGACCTTACGATTCTTTGCAGTGGGTTGGTCGTCATTGCCTACACGGCAGCCGGCGGCAGCGAAGCCGTGAACGTAACGCAGAAGTATCAGCTTGCCGTGATTTTCGCAGGCATGTTTTCCGCCTTTGTCATTGTTTGGCTGAGGCTACCGAAAGAGCTTACGCTGCCAGATGTGCTTACGGTTGCAGGCAGCGCTCAACGGTTGAACGCCGTCGATTTTTCGTTTGACTTGAATAAACGCTATACGTTTTGGTCCGGGGTGCTCGCGGCGACATTTTTAATGCTCGCCTATTTCGGCACCGACCAATCGCAAGTGCAACGGTACATTTCCGG
The DNA here is from genome assembly GCA_963773875.1 of Pirellulales bacterium. Taxonomy (GTDB): domain Bacteria; phylum Planctomycetota; class Planctomycetia; order Pirellulales; family JADZDJ01; genus CAVTYH01. The sequence continues at coordinate 427,634 of CAVZCV010000014.1, read as the reverse complement.
GGGCTCGTTGCGCGAAAGTCGGCTGGGACTGATGTTCAACGCCGTCTTCAAAATTCCGATGCAGTTCTTCATTCTGTCGATCGGCGTGTTGATGTTCGTGTTCTATCAATTTCATTTGCCGCCGGTTTATTTCAATCAGGTCGCGTGGCAGGCAAAGGCGGAGAGTGGCGATGCCAGCAAATTTCGCGACCTCGAAACTCGTTTCGCGGCAGCGCATGAGGATGAAAAGCAGAAAGTCGACGCTTGGATAGCCTCAAGACACACCATCGATGCCAGCGCCGAAATTGCGGCGCAAAACGCCGTCGCCGAAGCACGCTCTGAAGTGCAAAAAGTTCGAACCGAAGCGAGCCAATTGATGGGGGAGACGAAAGATTCCGACTATGTCTTTATTACGTTCATTTTGAACCAGCTTCCGCACGGCGTCATCGGGCTGTTGATTGCAACGTTTTTTGCCGCCACGTTGTCGTCCAAGTCGGCGGAATTGAATGCGCTCAGCACGACCACAATGGTCGATGTTTATCGAAATCTGATTAATTCTGGTTCGAGCGACGAATTTTACGTGTCGACATCCAGAGTTGTGACCGTGTTATGGGGAATTCTTGCCATTGGCTTCGCGCTATTGTGCAAATTGTCCGAAAATCTCATTGAAGCGGTGAATATTCTGGGCTCCATTTTTTATCCCGTCATGATCGGGCTGTTCATCGTTGGTTTCTTCTTGCGCGGGGTTCGCGGCGACGCGGTGTTCTTTGGCGCGCTGATAGCGCAGCTCCTCGTGATCCTGCTGTTCGTGGCTTCACGCTACTACCCGCTGCCGATCAGTTACCTCTGGTATAATCCCATTGGTTGCTTCGCCTGTGTGTTGCTGAGCGTCGTGTTTCAATTCGCATTGGGCTCTCCGAACGCGTCGAGCGACGCACAGTAAGTGACATGAGTGCGACGCCGGTTATTTGCTTTGGCCAGCAACCCTGTGGAATTTTTCCGCGCCGGTTCTTATTCGCTAAGCTGCAGACCGCGCGGCGTTTGCAAACGCAAATCGGCGGCGAGATCGTTTTCTTTTATCACGACAGCGACCACGATCCACGCGAAACCAAGGTCATTCTGCACCACCGCATGCTGGGCAATATCGCCAGTTTCAATTTCGAATTCGAAAACAAAATCCAGCAGAAATACTCGCCGCTTTATTTGAAACGCGTCGCGTCAGGTTGGTCTGCTCGAATTGCGCAAGTGCTGCCCGAGTATGTCGATCCACGTTTGGCGGAAATCGCGGCCACGACAAATGCCCCGAACGTTGCCGATTTCTGCCTGGAAATGTATCGCGGCATGGGTTTGCTCGATGGAATTCGAATCGCCCGCTCGAGCGACCCGGACTTTCGTCGTTCCGCCTGTGAAATTTCCGATTTCTTCGTCGATGTGCCATACGAAGGAGAAACCGTCCGAGCCCGCTTTCGCGATGGCAAGTTGTCGCTGCACAAAGGAGGTGACTCGTATATCGAATTGCCGCAGCAAGCATTTTCGCGGGAGCAAATTAGCCCGGCGCGCGATAGCAGGTTATTGTGGATGCAGTCGGTCATTCGCTGTTCACACTACGTGGCCGGCGCGAGCGAGCAACAGTATTTGCGCGAGGAAGATGCTCCGGAAATAACTTACATCAAGCGCGATCCAATCGATCGATCCGATGAAGCCTATATTGAACTTAACGCCTAATTCCAACAGTCTGATTGCTTTCGGCGCGCATCCGGACGACATCGAGTTCGGCGTCGGCGCGGTGATTGCGCAACACACACGCGCCGGCAATAACGCCCATTTGGCTGTTTGCTCGCACGGCGAGGCGGGCACATTTGGCACACCGGAAGTGCGCATCGAAGAAGCACGCGCTGCGGCCGACATTCTGCGAGCCAACGTTGAATTCGTTGAACTGGATGGCGACGCTCATTTGGAAATCAAAGTGGCACACGCCATTCGTCTCGCCGGACTTCTGCGGCATGTGCGTCCTGAAGTGGTGCTCGCGCCCAGCCCCGAGCTCAATCAACATCCCGATCATTCAAAACTCGGCCAACTGGTGCGCGATGCAACTCGTTTGGCGCGCTACTGCGGCATTGCAGAACTGAAGAACTTGCCGCCGGTCGCCGTCCGCCAACTATGGTTTTATGCACTCTCGCTCGAGTCCGAGCCACGGAATATCTCGCCCATCCTGGTGGATGTCTCCCGGCAGGAAGTCATTGCTGATTGGACGGCTTCCATGGAAGCACATCAATCGCAAACAAAGGCCCGGGCGTACGTGCAGTTACAACTCACCCGTGCCAGGTTGAATGGTGTGCGGGCGGGAGTCGAATATGCGATTGCACTGTTTCCCAACGATCCTCCAGTCATCGATTCTTTGACCGCGGTGTGCAAAGCCGCGAATTCATTTTGAATGACGGACGCTCGACCATTGCGGATTGGAATTACGTGTTACCCGTCAGTCGGCGGCAGCGGCGTATTGGCCTGTGCCCTCGGTGAGGAACTGGCGCGGCGCGGGCATGAAATTCATTTTATCAGCTATGAGCGACCATTCCGGCTGCCGACCGATGCAACCCATCTGCGCTTTCATGGCGTTGAAATTAATGATTACGGACTCTTCAAGTACCCCGACTACACGCTGCCGCTTTCGGTGAAACTGGCGGAAGTGAGCCGCGACTACGGGCTCGATATTCTACACGTTCACTATGCGGTGCCTCACGCGACAGCTGCTTTGCTGGCACGCTCGATGTTGCCGGCCGATCAGCAACCGCGGGTGGTTACGACGCTGCATGGGACCGACACGACACTCTTAGGTCGTGATGCTCATTATGCTCCCGCAATTCGACATGCGCTGATCTCTTCAGACGCAGTTACTGCGGTTTCGGCTTTTCTAAAAGATGAAACGCATCGGCTACTGGAAGTGAACCGCCCAATCGATGTGATTCACAACTTCTTTTCACCGCGGCCGGTGCGCCGGACGTGCGAAGAAGTGCGCGTCGAACTTGGGATGGGCAACGAAATGTTGCTCCTTCACAGTTCCAACCTTCGTCCCATTAAGCGAATCGACTTGCTTTTGGAAAGCATCGCCCGATTGCGACCGCGTCATTCTTTTAAGCTATTAATTCTGGCTGGCGAATCGTTTGCGCCGTTTCAACAGGATGTCCACCGTTTGGGACTGGAAGATTGCGTGATTGTGCGCGAAAAGGTCAACGAAATTGAAGACTATTTGCAGGTTGCGGACCTCAGCGTGTTCACTTCCGCAAGCGAAAGTTTTTGCTTGAGCATCCTCGAGGCGATGTGCTTCGGGTGTCCTAGCATTGCCATGAACGTCGGCGGAATTCCAGAAGTGATCGAACACGATCGAACCGGATTGCTTGTGCCATTTGGCGACACGAACGCTTTCGGTTGTAGCGTGGAAGAACTCTTGAAGGACCCGGAGCGAAGGCAAACGCTCGGTCGTGAAGTCGCGGCGCGTGGCTGCGCTGCAATTCTCTACGGAACAAATCGTTTCGAAGTACGAGTCGGTTTACAGAAGAATTTGCTGTTAAGTAAATATTCTAAAATGGCAAAATCCCACGTGAGGCGGAAGGCGAAAAAACCGAGCTTTTTGAAGCCACCGTTAGAGGTGGGATCGCATGATCGCCGGGTGACCCTGCAAATGTGTTGTCCACAAAACTTTTCGGATTTGCTGCATGCCGGTGTCGAACAGTAACTTGACGAGGATGACGGCAATAACGGCTACCAAACATCGCGAGGCGTCCTGCAGGACTGATCCAGGCGGGAGCGCAAAGACCGAGAATCCAATCACAGTTCCGAAAGCAGATCCGATGAGCAGCGCACCGAACAGGTGCTCTTTGAGGAAAGGTGACATGAGGTTTCCTCTCAGGAAAGCGTCGAGGGCCATTTCAACTCTAGCTCACACAATCCGATGGCGATGAGTCAAAAATGAAAACCCGCGCCACCCTGAATTGATCCGCGTCATATACGTTAGCGGCTGTATGGCTGGGATTTCGGATCGGAAATTAATTGGTTGATTGATTCTGTTCCGAGCGATTGTAAATACCCCCGGTCTTGTCGAGGAGTACCGTCTCGGTCGCGGGAGCAATCAATTGTCTTGGCAATCGCTATTTCTCAGCGACATTGGCGATATCAAAACTGTATTCGTTTGAGCCGGACTGAACTTCTCGCTCCACAGTCAAAAACTTTTGGGCGGGTCGAACAACGATGTCGGCGTCGTTATAGCGTGCCTTGGCTTCCACGCTGACTTGATGCCGACCCAGCACCGCGCCTTTGCGTCCACCAGCGAAGTAAAGTTCATAAAAGCCGGTCGCATCGGTAGAGCCTTGCGAACCCCGGCCGCCGGCAATCGGCTCGAAATGCACGGCGATGCCCTGCTGTGGCTGGCCGTTTTTGGTCACGTGGCCAGAGACTGTGCCCAAGGGTATGCCGCTGGAGCCGCAGCCACTGATTGCAGCAATTGCGATCCAACCGATAACGTTACTGGGGAAGGCGCGGACGAAACCGCATCGGTGAAGCATGGTCTAACTTTGCTTGGCAAACTAACGGAGAGTCGTTTGCGTATGTGGGCTCGACAGCGCTAGAAATCTTTAAGTGTGTGACCATCGCTGATGCCGCCCATGTTCTTCCATGTGGCAGTGTCAATTCCGTCGGGGATGAAGCGCACCGATCCATCGGCGAGCGCCATGTTCGCGCCGTTGGCGTGGACACTGCCCGCAGCGTAGGCCGTTTTCTTTCCTACACTGCCACAGTCGGCGGAGTTATCGACAGGAATTAACGCATTCACCAAATACGCGCCGCCTGCATCGCCGCTGTCGCCAAGGTTGACAAAGTACTGGTCCAGATATCGCTCTTCCGTAGGACCAACCCAGATCGATGCCATCCGCCCACGCGCACCGCAAGTCCGGGTATAGTTGTTCAAATAACTTCCATCGCGCTCGGCAATGACGAAGGTTTTGCTGGTTCCATCGGTAATATCTTTGACTTTTGTTTTACTATTGGCATAGAACACGCCCTTGTAATCTTGATAGTCGATGGGGTTTCTGCTGTCCCATGTCCACGCAAAACCTGCGCTATCTTGCCGCAGGGCTCCGCGGTTTCCCCCGACGCCAACGTAGTTAGACTTCGCCGATACGTCCTTGCCCCACGGCGCCGCGGCCGGTTGATTGGCTTCAGAAGTGTTGTTGAGAACCGGATTTGCCGTTCCCATCGAATCGCTGGGGCATTGCAGATTTTGCGGCGAGTAGAGGCGCGCATCCGCAAATTGGCCTGTCGCGCTGCCATCGCGCCGATACAAATCTGGGGACAGCGCCGACGGCTGGCTGCTATCGAACAGCTTCTTCCAGTTGTAGTTCAGCTGCTTCGGGTCAAGCCCACCGACGGAGGCCGTATTGGCACTGGTAAAGGCCTTGTAGGTTCCCAATTCGTCAATAAATGGCAAGATAAACGAAATCCAGCCAAAGGTGGAATCCTGGGAGAAATTAGAATCGCCCGGGTTCTTATCGCGGGTGTTCGCGCCGGGAGGAAATCGTCCATACGCGGAATGGTAGGTCTGCAAACCGAGCGCAAGTTGCTTCAAATTATTTTGGCATTGAGTTCGCCGCGCTGATTCTCGCGCCGACTGAACGGCTGGTAGCAACAGAGCAATCAAGATACCAATGATAGCGATCACGACGAGCAGCTCCACGAGGGTAAAGGCTCGGCGCATCCAATCGCTATAAATTTCCTTGGGCGATGGTGGCAGTGCTATCGTCCCCGCAGGCTTCCGATGATGTACATCCATATAAAATAACCGGTTAGCGCAGTACTTCTGTATGCGAAAGCGCAAGCCGAGGTGGACAACCACCGCACGCATGTTGTAGAGCAGAGACTCCTCAGCGGACCTCGACGGCCATGTGGTATTTTATATTTTTTTTCGTCGAAAGCGTCAATAATCCTCGGAGAATTCGTTGACTTTCGTCCGGGGCATGTGTAATGTCGAGGGCGCAACAGGGAGTGGACAGCGTTTCGAATCGACCACTAATTCAGGGTTTGTTTTTGCATTCCGCAGCAATCCACTGGATGTAGTCGACCAATCTTTTCGGTTTACCTTGCTCCTTTGGTCTCGCTTGCAGCAGAGTAGTCACATCTTTGATTGAGGAGACGACGATGCGTTCTTTAGTCCACCTGTCAAATATCGGTCAGTTGACTCGGATATTGGCGTGCTGCAGTGTGCTTGGCATAGGCCTAACAACGAAAGTGCAGGCGACGACTTTGCTAAATGACACATGGGCCGACGGAACGCGAAACAACAACAACTTGCCGACCGATTCCGCAGTGTGGATTGGCCAGTCGGCCGGCAATGGCAGCAACAGCGTTTCCAATGGTCATTTGACTTTTACATTGCCGACGAACTCGCTCAAGTTTTGGACCTACTTTACCTTCGATCTTTCCGCCCCTGACGGCAATCAGCCCCACAACTCTGTAACGCAACTTACAGTTGGCAGCACGCTCACAGCATCGGCTACGTTTTCGCTGACGGGCGTCACTAGCACGACAGGCAAGAGTTTTCGGATGGGCTTATTCTTTGATCCTAGCGACGCACGCGTTCAAGCCGATGTCAATAGCGATGGCGGAGGTGGCACTGCCCCGTGGACAGATTCCGTGGGTTATGCGATTGAAATTCCGCTTTCGGCGGCATCCGGAACCAATCCATTTCAAATCGCAAAGCGGACGACAAGCAACGCCAGCTTGTTAGGATCGGGGAGCGCGTATACCAACGCGACAACCGGTGGTGCGACCTATTCGATGGCCAACAATACGAGCTACACGTTGCAAATTTCTCTGTTTGAGCAGTCTGCCACCGATATGGAAGTGACGGCTAGCTTGTTGCAGGGGTCGACGGTGCTTGCCACACAAACTGTCAGCGACCTGGGAGCAACATTTGGCGGCACAGCCATTGGCGCGGGCCTGCTTCCCGGCAGCCAATCAATCTATACGAATGTCGATCAGCTGTTTTTTCGCAATTCAGATGCGACGCAAGCCACAACGATGGATTTCACGAATTTCAGAGTGGACGTCGTGCCAGAGCCATGCACGATGGTTCCAGGTGGATTGGCAGCGGCAATTTTCAGTGCTGTGGCAGTCCGTCGCCGCAACGCAAAGAAATAAAATGGACTGATTCAACAAGGAGTTGGGGGAACAGAGGTGATGCCACGTCACAATAGGAATATTAGAATCAATCGTATTCCGGCCATAATCCAATTCATGCTTGCGGCAGGGCTGGTATTCAGTTTTGTCAATCTTCCTGTGAGTGCTGCCGATAAGACTTTGCTTAACGACAGTTGGACCGACGGCAATCGGACGAGCACGAACTTGCCAACCGATTCTCCAACCTGGATCGGCCAATCCTCAGGCAATGGCAGCAGCAGCGCTACTCCCGGCGCCTTGAATTTCGTACTGCCAACCAACTCACTGAAAGCGTGGGAGTATTTCACGTCAAATAACAGTGCGCCCGATGGCAATCAGCCGCACAGCGCGGTGACGCACCTCAATGTTGGCGATACGCTGATGGCAAGCATGACATTCACTTTGACCGGCACGAATGCGACAAGCACGGCGAAGAACTTTCGCTTCGGATTGTTTCTTGATCCGACCGATGCTCGCGTCCAGTCTAATTCAAATTCAGATTCCGGTGGCGGAACGAATCCATGGTCCGACGCAACCGGCTATGCTATTCAAATTCCGATCAACAACAGCTCGACCGGTGGAAATCCATTGCAGCTGGAAAAGCGCACCAACAATAGTAGCGGAGCCGTGACAAGCTTATTGGGCGATAGCACTGCCTATACCACATCTGGTGGTGGGAGTAGTTTCGCGTTTGCTGATACAACGAGCTACACCGCTCAGCTTGCGTTAAAAGTCGTATCGCTCGCACAACTCGACGTGACGGCCACCATTTTGCAGGACACAAATGTGCTGTCCACTGTCACCAAGAGCGACACGGGGACTGCCTTCGGCGGAACCAGTAATGCCGGCTCGATTACCGTCAACGGTCAGGTGGTGAGCAGTTCGATCTATCGCGATTTCGACCAGCTTTTTCTCCGCAACTCGAGCAATGCGGAAGTAACGGGCGTTACCTTCACCAATTGGAACGTCACGCTGAGTTCCAATCCGCCGGCGCCGATCCCCGGGGATCTGAATCGCGATGGCGTGTTCACTGCAGACGATATCCCGGCGATGCTGACGGCGTTGACAGACCTGTCGCGCTATAAATCTGTCAATAACGTCGCGAGTGATGATGATTTGAAGGTCCTTGCGGATCTTAACGGCGACGGCGTTGTCTCGAACCGCGATATCCAGCCGCTATTGGATATGGCCATCAGTTCGGGGTTTGGATCAATCGCCGCAGTGCCCGAGCCGGCGACGTCGGCCTTGATTGCGACAGGCTTACTCGTGCTGCCCGTTTTCCGCCGCGGCAAGCGATGAAACCAGTTCAGTACTGCCTTTGAGGCGCCCGCTCGTGGCTGGTGGGAACGGAGAGAAATGCAATGACGGTTCAACCGCAGCGAACGGTGTGCCCAATCATTGCTGTAATCGGTCTATTCGCGTTCGACCTGGCCACTGTTGCACGGGCTCAAGTGCCCGCATTTTCTGGCGCGGAGGGTTTTGGCGGCGCTTTCACGGGCAGCGCACCCGCTGGCGAATGGTTCTCTAATGCCACGGTGTATCATGTCACGACGACGCAAGATTTGCTCAGTGCCGACGGCAAAGGCGCGCCTGGTACTTTGCGCGGGGCATTCATCAATGCGGGCCGCAGCCAACAGAATTCAAATGTCGTCGTGGTTTTCGATGTGGGCGGTGTCTTTCAGCTGACCAACGGGAGCTTGGACATCAAGACCGTCAACAACATTTATATCGCCGGACAAACCGCGCCCAGCCCAGTCGTCGTCTACGGCGATACAACGCAAATCACACATAGCAATAACACCGTTAACAGCAATGTGATTCTACGATACATGACGTTTCGTCGCGGATCGGCAACCACTGGCAATGAAGATTCATTAACTTTCGCCGGCGGCAGCAATGACGGCTCCGGCAGTATCGGCACGAACATGATTATCGATCATGCCTCGACATCGTGGGCCACCGATGAAGATTTGTCGGTTGCCAACTGCAACACTAACATCACCGTTCAGTATTCGATCATTGCCGATTCGCTGCGATCCGATCATGCGTACGGCTCGCTCATTCGCACGCGCACCAACGCAAACGTGACGTATGCCCACAACTTGTACGCCAACAATTTGAGTCGCAATCCTCGCCCTGGCACGTACAACGGCAACACGCTGAATTTCGATTATCGCAACAACGTGCTCTACAACTGGAAAGACCGTGCTGGGTACACCGGCGGAGCCAGCGAGCTGGACACGGAGCATGTGAACGTGAATTATGTTGGCAACTATTTGATCGCCGGTCCGTCGACGCCCGCCGGAAGCAAGTCGAACACCGCCTTCACGCTCGATTTAGGCGGGGATCCGATCGATCTGCACGTTTATCAAAATGGCAACGCGATCGATGCCGATCACGGGGTGAATCCAGGCGGCGTCCCCAACGGTTCCGACACCAGTTGGGGCATGTTCGCTCAATCCAACGACAGCACTTCTTCCTTTCCAGATACGTCGAAGTGGGCGGCCCCGATTGGCTTGCCCGGTAACGCTGGCGCACCAGTCAGCACCGTCGCTGCGCCGCCGATGGCCACGCAAACGGCAGCCGGTGCGTACGATCAGCTCATCACCAAAGACGTCCACGGTTACGTGGGCAACTCTTGGTGGTCGCGGGACGCCATCGATAGCCGAATCATCAACAACGTAAAGACCAACACAAATCCGCCAGCTGGAGTGGCAGTTGCCGCGCCCGATCCGACGGAATTAGCAAATTTGTTGGCGACGCCTACGGTCGTCCGTGCGGCCAACTGGGACACCGACGGCGACGGAATGCCCGACATTTGGGAAACTGCGCATGGCCTGAATCCTAATTCGGCGGCCGACGGCAAAGCCGATTTCGATTCCGATGGATACGTCAACGTCCAAGAGTACCTCGATGAAATTGGCGCCTTTCCGGCGCCCGGACCGAACATATTCACCGGCGCTATGAACAATAGGTACGCGCAAATCCCAAACTGGAGCTTGCCGTTTCAGCCTTCGCGTTTCGATGAAGTTCAAATCAACAACGGATCGGTGACGGTCGATGCCGTTGGCCAACATGCGGGCGTCCTGAAAATTGCAGCCAGCGACGGCAGCGTCGCAGCGCTCAACATCGCTTCCGGATGGCTGCAAGTAGAAGATCAGCTTGTCATCGGATCGAGCCTCTCAAAAGGCACGTTGAAACTAAGCGGCGGCGATCTGAGCACTCCGATTCTCGACAAGTCCAGTGGCGCTACATTTGCTTTTACCGGCGGCAGGTTGCACGCCGGCACCATTACATTTGGTGTCGTCAACCAAGGCGGCACGATTGCGCCAGGCTACCGATCCGCCGCCGTTGCTATTCAGAACGCGACGCCCGTCGCACTAAGCAGGATCGGCCAAACGCATATCGAGGGGAATTTGACAATTCAAAGCGGCGCGGTGGAGATCGAGCTTGCGGGCACGTCTAGTTTTGACAAGTTGATTGTCGATGGTCAAATGGCGCTCGGCGGCGTGCTCCAAGTTTTGCTATCCGACGGCTTCACGCCTCAAGTGGGCAACTCGTTCGATATTCTCGATTGGGGAAATCGAACCGGCGCCTTTGCTTCGCTGCAGCTACCCGGACTTTCAGCGCACCTTACTTGGAGCGCGACTCAGCTCTATTCATCGGGCATTCTTTCCGTTGTGAGTACCCTCGCGGGCGATTTCAATCAGGATGCAGCCCTCACCGCCGCCGACATCCCTGTCATGCTCGCCGCACTCACGGACTTGGCCGCCTACAAAATCTCGCACACATTGACGGATGCCCAACTAGCGCTCATCGGCGATTTCGACGGCGACGGCGGCGTCACCAACCGCGATATCCAAAACCTTCTCGACGTGGTTGCGACACAAGGCGGCGGGGCAGCCGCGGCGGTGCCCGAACCATCTTCATTAGCGCTCCTGATTTTCGGCATCGGATTTGTACTCGTGAATCGTCGGTTTCGAGGCGACAAGTAGCGGCTACGAGATTGTCAGCCCACTTTCCGCGGCGCGGGATCATTTCAATCTCTACGCTGCAGCTATGGGGCGGTGAGCCAAGCAATTTTTGCGGCCTCGAAACCGCGCAAAAAAAGAACCCGCGGGCTGCTTCAACAAACCGCGGGGTACAATGCCCCGGCATTTTGCGCTAGAAAGCTGCGTGAGAAACTCCGGTGATCATTGTTAGACGTTCACAATCGGCCGGCTGTTGGTGTTAAGTCGACAGAATGGTGAAAATCTGGAAATCAATCACGCGATCGATTTCGCATCGCACCTTGGAGCGGTGCTGCTCAGCCAAAGGCGTGGAACCGCACGCCGCGGCCGTCGGAATTACTTTTCTGCGCCGCCCAAGTATTTATCGAACCAGTCGCCGAGCAGTTTTGGATCGTTCAAAAACGCCGGCCCGCTGTGTCCGGCGCCCTGGCGAACTATCAGCTCGCAGGGCACGTTATTCTCTTTGAGCCTGGCGATCAGCCGCTCCGATTGTTGAATGGGCACCAGTGTATCGGCATCGCCATGAATGATGAGTGTCGGCGGCGAATCTTTTGTGACGAAGTAGACGGGCGAGATCCGCCGGCCAATTTCTTTGCGACGCTCCACGTCGGAGATGAGCACCAGCCGGTTCGATTCCTTTTCGCGCTCCCAAAATTCAAATGGCGGACGAAACTGATGCAGAGGACCATCGCCCAGCGAAACGTTGCCTTCCGCGCCATAGTTCAAAAAGTCGGTCGGTGGGAAAAAGCAGGCGATGGCCGCAATGCTGGACGATTGCCGTTCAACCGGATCGCTGGCCGATGGATTGCCCGACTTCGGCGCATACCCTTGCATCAGCGACAAGTGCCCGCCCGCCGAGCCTCCAGTGATACCGATTTTTTCTGGATCGATTTTGTAATCTGTCGCGTGTGCTTTGATAAACCGCACGGCGCGATGCATATCGTCCAGCACTTCCGGAATGGTGAACTTTGGCTGGCTGCCATGTACCACAGCGAAAACCGTGTAGCCACGGTCCACCAATTCCTTTGCGGGCCCAACGCCGGCGGGCTTACTCGAAAACCAGCCACCCGAAACGCACCAGACGATGCCCCGTTCATTGGCGTGCTGCTGTGGCGAGAACACATCCATCGTCATTGCCATGCCGTACTTTCGACCGTAGATGACATCGTCCGTACGTGTAACGGCCGCCTCATCGGCTAATGCCGAAATTGCCACGCACAACCACGTTGAAATACAAAGCGCACGAATCGAAAGTCGTAGTAATCGTTTTAGGCACATGTGCATTGATTCCGACGAGCTACAAGACGCTACCCGTGCAGTACGGTCTCAAGAACTTGAGGTAAGTCTTTCGAAAGTACCCAACCAACTATCGAATGGGCGGCACAGGACTCGAACCTGTGACCCCTACCGTGTGAGGATAGTGCTCTAACCAACTGAGCTAGCCGCCCTAAAACCCATTGTATTTCGGCTCCTGCATCTGCGTTTTCGTTTTGCGAAAAAGTGCAGAGACCTGTGCAAAGTTACGCAAACTCGGTCGCCGATCAAACTTGCACCAGGAGTACATTGGCATCAAAATTCCTAAGCCATTCCTCCGCAAACAAATGCGATCCTCGTATATCCAGCTTGGCAAAAAACAACAAAACTTGGGACCTGACAAGGACGCCGCAAAGGAAGAGTATGGACGTCTCATCGCAGGCCGTCAACCCGTCGACGAGGACACCCCGGAGGTCACAAATTTTGTACTCACTTCTCAATTGATGCGCAGAGCACGGAGCCGGCACGACGCACAAATATTACGCCGTCACCTGCACTCGTTTGGCAAATTAATTGGCGATACACTGATGGTCGAAAAGTTGACCCCAGATCACGTCTCTGACTGAGTTGAGAGCCAATGAAGGAGCAAAGCGACAGTTCACCAGCTTGCGAAGAGTCTACGCGCGTTTTCGGCTGGGCTGCGAATGGGAGAATGCTGAGAAGCTCCCAATCACAGGCCTGGAAAAAACCCAGCTTCCACTCGCACTATTTTGTACTGTGGGTGAGAAGCAAGTTCGGTTCGATTCTGAGGCGTAGGGTCGCGGCCAAAACATTGCGGTACAAGAAATGCATTGCGATTGCTCGCGTTTTTGTCTTTGCAATCACTGTCGAAGTGTACGCACGCATGGTATAATTAAGAGGCTCAGGTGGCTCGTGAAGGGCCATCGCATTTATAAGGCTGATGAAAGCCCGCACGAACAGGTTCCCTGATCGTGCGGGCATTATTTTTTGGCACCGATGCAAATCAGCGCAGGTCATGGCAAAAGTGGCGAGCGTGCTGGAACGTTTGGGCCTGGCAACGTTACTGATCGATCTGCTCGAAGAGGATGAAGCGTGAGTCGAAGCACTTCATCGATCAATTGGCTTTCTCGTCTCCAGAAAAAGGAATACCAAATGAAAGCATCGCTAATCATATGTGTCAATTGGACTGCTCGCGATCGGAACTTGGACGAGTGACGGGTCTTTCGCAGCAGCCCAAAGTCAATGACGTTCATGATTTCATGCGGGCCAAGCTAGAGCATTCTAAAAAAGTGCTGGAAGGCCTTACCATGGAAGATTTCAGCGCCATCGTGAAGAATTCACAGGCCATGAGCTTGTTAGTGGAAGACGCGGCCTGGCAGGTTCTGCAAACGCGAGAATATGCGCAACGCAGTGCAGAATTTCGGCGCACGGCCGATAGACTGACGGAAGCCGGCCGGAAGAAAAACCTGGATGGGGCCGCCCTAGCCTATGTGGAACTTACCATGCAATGCGTCGACTGCCACAAGTATGTACGTAGCGAGAAACCGCCTAACCTCGAACAACGCGGTGGAAAATAAAGGTACGCCCGGTGAGAGACTACGTCTGATGAACGCAATTGTGCTGGAATCCGCCGGCCAGAAATTGAAATACGCTGACGTTAAACCGCCCAGCTCCGTCGGAAAATCAGGTGCTTCTGAAGGTGGCCGCCTGCGGAGTGTGTCGGACCGATTTGCACGTCGTCGATGGCGAGCTTCCGAATCCAAAGCTTCCGCTCATTCCCGGTCACGAAATCGTTGGTCACATCGTTGGTTTGGGTCGCGACGTCGTGCAATTTCGGCTTGGCGATCGTGTCGGGGTACCGTGGCTCGGTTACACATGCGGCCATTGCAAGTATTGTCGCGCCGACCACGAGAACCTGTGTTTGAATCCACAATTCACCGGCTATACCCTGGACGGCGGCTATGCGCAGTTCGTGTTTGCTGGTGCGAATTATTGCTTTGCAATTCCAGAGCGCTATGACGATGTGGCCGCCGCGCCGCTGCTCTGCGCCGGACTGATTGGCTACCGTTCCTTGCGCATGGCAGGCGACGCCCAGAGAATTGGCATTTATGGGTTCGGCGCCGCCGCGCACATTGTGACACAAGTGGCGAAGCACGAAGGCCGTGAGATCTATGCATTCGCACGAGCCGGCGATCTCGATGCGATGAATCTGGCGCTGCGCCGTGGCGCCATTTGGGCCGGTGATTCCAATACTCGGTCGCCGGTCGAGCTGGATGCCGCTATCATTTTTGCTCCTATCGGTGCGCTCGTGCCCAAGGCGCTGTGCCGTTGGGCGTGGCGGCGTGGTGGTGTGTGGTGGAATCCACATGTCGGATATCCCGAGCATCCCCTACGATTTGCTGTGGGAGGAGCGAGTGCTGCGGTCGGTCGCTAACCTCACGCGGCGCGATGCGACTGAGTTTCTCGAAATCGCGACGAAGGTTCCCTTAAAGATGGAAACTACGGTGTTTCCGCTTGCACAAGCGACGACGGCGCTCGATCAGCTGCGAAGTGGTCAGCTTCACGGTGCCGCGGTTCTCGTGCCGTAAAAGCTAAGAGTGATAACCGAATGTATCGAGTTCGGCAATGCAATGAGTTCGATTTCAAAATAAATGAGTTTCAACCGTGCGCGGCGAATTTGAAGAACTCGTCGATTGGCTCTCGAATCCTCGTGCCTATCCAAATAAGCCGGCGCACGTGGAGGTAGTGGAAACTCACATTTCGATCGTATTCATTGCAGGTGATGAGGTTTTCAAACTCAAAAAGCCGGTCAAATACGAGTTTCTTGACTTCACGACATTAGATGCCCGTCAACAGGCGTGCCGCGATGAAGTGCGATTGAATCGCCGTTTGACAAAAGACGTTTATCTGGGTGTTGTTCCGGTCGCTCGACACGCGGTCGGAAATTTTGAGATCAACGGGGCAGGCGACATCGTGGATTGGCTTGTCCACATGCGACGGCTGCCAACCGAGAGAACTTTGGATGCACTTCACCGCCTGGACGAGCTGCGTCCCGAACATATCGTTGCATTGTCGCAGATACTTGCAAAGTTTTATCGAGGCCTGTCTTCATTGCCAATTTCCGCAAGTGATTATCGCCAGCGCTACCGCGCACACATCTTGGCGAACCAACAGGAATTACTTGCAGCAGGGCACCACTGCGCACGAAACGCGGTTCGAAGGATCCACGCGTTTCAACTTCAGCTGTTGGAACTGCAAGCCGAACTGTTGGAGGAGCGCAGTCGATTGGGCAGGGTTGTCGAAGGACACGGTGATTTACGGCCGGAGCACATTTGCTTCACCGAGCCGCTGGCGATATTCGACTGCCTGGAATTCAGTTTCGATTTGCGCCGGATTGACGTCGCCGACGAGTTGTGCTTCCTGAGTGCCGAGTGCGATTTCATCGGGGCGAACTGGGTCGGACCGTTATTGTTCGAGCGCTTTCGATTATTGACCGGTGATCGGCCGCCGCCGGTACTCTTGGCTTTTTATAAGTCCTATCGGGCTTGTGTTCGTGCCAAGGTGACGGCGCTTAGGGCAGATCAAATTGCCGACACACGGCGATTCGCGGTTGCCGCAGAAGTGCTAAAGCACCTCGATTTGGCAGATTCTTATGTCCAGCCTTGGACTCATCCGATGATCTTGATCATCGGCGGACTTTCCGGAACCGGGAAATCAACTTTAGCCGCAGAAATTGCTCGCCGTTTAGGGTGCGAACTCTTACGGACCGATGTCATTCGGAAGGAGCTGCATCTCGAGCGTCGCGATTCTGCTTCTTACGGCGCGGGCAACTACGAGCGCGGTTTGCGTCAAAGAGTCTACGAAGAAATGCTGCATCGCGCTGGTGGTCTGCATGCCGAGGGTGTGTCACTAGTGCTCGATGGTACGTTTTCAATGGCGACGCCAATCACCGAAGTTCGTCGGATTGCGAGCCGGCTGCGAACCTCGTTTTTGGCAATCGAATGTTATTGCAGCCAAGAGACAGTGCGCCGCAGAATTGGAGAACGTCTTGACGGCCATCTCGATGCTTCGGAGGCAAAGCCAGAGTTTTACGATCGGCAGCAAGAACAATGGGACGCCTGGGCAGCCGACCTGCCGCAATGCCGTGTGAACACTGAGCAACCCTTAGACAAGCAGATTAACCAAGTTCTCACCGAACTGCGACAACGTTCCCATTTTTAAAAACACGGCTGTTATCCCCGAGGAGATCTGCTCGGCGTGAAGGCAAAAAGATGATAAGCGACTGAATTAATCAGAATTGAATGGCTCTGCACCCAAATTCTGTCGAGCTGTTTTGACCGAGCTTGATAGTTAACCAAGCCCGGCCGCGCAGGACAAAGGAGATCTTCATGTCAATGTTCCACGCAACAAAACTGTCACAGTTGCCTCGGTTTGTCCATTGGATTGGCTGTTTTTTGGGGACCGCATTAGCCTTGCTGTTCACAACCTTTACAATCGCGGAGGGTCCGCCGCCGTTAAGCGATGGTTCCATCGCCCTGACTGTCACGGCCATTGGATTTCTGCTGAGTTGGTGGCGCGACTTGCTTGGCGGACTTATGAGCATGGCAGGAATCGGGGGTTTCTATTTATGGCATCTAACGGAGACTGGTAACTTTCCGGGAGGCTGGGTCTTTCCATTGTGTTTTATCCCCGTCATCCTACTTGTGATTTCATCGCTGTTGCGTCGGTCAACTGAATGGTGATGGGGCAAATTGGTGGTGATCTTTATCGATGCAATCTCGTCGGGCCAATATTATCCGCGGTTCAGCAGAATCCCGCGCGAAGCGGAAGAAGTGGAGAACCGCGAAATTACCTGCGCTACCGTCAACGCATTGTTCAATCGTATGTGCTCAGGGCGTCTACATCGTTACCGATGCCAACGGCACGGGCAGCAGCACGCTGTACACCGCAATTCAACGAGCCAACGCGTTTTGCAACTGCGGCGGCGTAAATGTAAATATTGCCAGTAATCTGAGTTGCTGAACATTATGGATGGCCTGACGACCAACGGCGGCACCGGCAACACGTTCAGCGGTCAAAACACAAGTCGCATCTTGTTTATCGATGCTCCGAGCCAGCTAATTCAAATCAACAACTTAACGCGATCGAATGGCCTCGCTCAGGGAGGCCACGGCGCCGTTGGCGGCGGTGCCGGAGGCAGAGGCGCAGGCTTGTGGGACGCAGTGTTCGTCAATGCTGGCAATGTGACCTTTTTGTCGGTCGCCTTTTTAAATAACGCCGCCAAGGCGGCAACCGCGGAAAAAGCAACATTGGAGGGGGAGACTGAGGCGGCGTAGATTCTAGCAACTTCGAGCTTTCCGTCACACGAATACGACGTGTGCGCAACGATTGAACCACGCGATGCCGACGGAAACTCGCTCGCGCAAAACGCAACGCTTGGAAATTCGAAACCACACGGGATACTCCAAAACAGTTCTCGGCGGTACTGCGGTGCAAATAGTTAATCGACGAAGAAGGTGCTTTGCGTCATCAATTTGGCAAGGGTACGATAGCATGAAGTGCTCTTACTTGTCCGAGAATGCAGCAATGAATTGGCAGTCGTTGAACATGAACTCACAGCCCGGCCTACTCTTGGTATTTTGCCTTGCGATTCTCGTGAGCTCGGCACAGATCTTCGCCGTGCACGCGGATGATGCACAGCAGGCGGCAAAGGAAGTGAAGGTGCCGCCGGCACAAGCGGCACTCGTCGGCAAGGGTGAGGAGCTGGAAAAGCAGGCCGGTAGTAAAGGCAGAAAGGGCGCCGGCGCACAAACTGGCGGATCGGCGGTCGGAGGCTCGACAGGACCACGGTTTGGCGAACGTGCGGCCGCCGATCGCATTGCCGCGGAAATTCGAGATGCTCTGGAGTTGCGCAAGACGTTGGTCGTGTGGCTGATCGAACAATCGCCGGATTCTCAGACGCTGGCGAGCAATATGGCAGAGCAAATCGTCCGGATTGCGCAGGAGATTGGCGCGACGAGCCGTGGCAACCTGGAAATGGCGGTGCTGACCTACAGCAGCGATGTGAATGCACTGACGCCGGAGCCGGTGAGCGACACCTCGAAATTGCGATCTGCTTTGGCTCCAATCAAAGACAAGATTGCGGCAAATTCATCGAGCGAAACCAAGCCGGTGGATGCTGCCGCGCTCGACAAGGCGGTTGAGAGATTTCTGCCTTATCGGAATCGCGATTACGAATTGTTATTCGTCGTGGTTGGGGCATCAAGTGGCGAAAAGCCGAGTGCCGCCGATGAGGCACTCATCGCTCTGCGGCGAATGGCAGTGCCGGTGTTTGGCGTCGGGCCGGCGATGCCCTTTGGCGTGTTCACGCCGGGCGAAAAAAACCGGCGCCCGCAATCGGCCGGCAGCGATTCACGAAAGTTCGAGTCGCTCTCTCCCGAACGAATTCAACTCACGCTTACCGGCAATCAAAGTACGGCCGATTTAACCGACTCCGGCTTCGGCCCCTTTGCGCTAGAACGCATGTGTCAATTAACTGGCGGGCGATTCTTCCGCGTGCGCAGCGGGTCGTCGTCGCCAGGTTGGGAGACCGATCCAGCGACTGACGATATCAAGTCGGAACTGCTGGCGAAGTACGAGCCCGACTATGCCAACGAAGAGCAATATCAGCAGTTACTCAATGAAAACAAATGCCGACTTTCGTTGCACAACGCAGCGCAACTACCGCCGATGACGGGCTTGCAATCGGTCACGACGAATTTTCCAAAACAGAAAGATGAGGCGGTTCTGGCGCGGAATATTAAGACAGCCCAGCAAGCGGCGGCGGTGGTCGATCAGCCGATTCAAAAGTTGTACGACACGCTGGTTGTGGGCGAAGCGGATCGGCCGAAATTGAAAGGCGCACGCTGGCAAGCCTCCTACGATCTGGCGATGGGACAGACACTGGCCACGAAAGCGCGGCTGGACGGTTACAACGCAATGCTAGCCATCATCAAGCAAGGCAAAGCATTTACCAATCCGGACAGCACGCGCTGGGTGCTGGAGCCGGCCGACGAAATCGCCGCGGCCAGCACGATGGACAAAATGGCGAAAAACTCACGTATCTACTTGCAGCGCGTGGTCGCCGAACACAAGGGCACGCCCTGGGCAGCGATTGCAGAGCGCGAATTGAAATTTCCGGCCGGTTGGAAATTTGTGGAAAAGTGAGATGCATGCCGGGCAATTCAACGACCCCGGGTTAAATTTACCCACCGAGGGCGGATCGCAAATCCGAAATTGAATCCTCCTGCCGACGCACCGTCTCGGCCAGCGATTCCAATTCTTGTCGCAATTCGGCCAGTTGGACACGCAGCGACTGCAGTTCATCGTTTGCCGGCCCGCTGCGAGGAGCAGTGGCGGAAATCTGTGAAGCAGAGGAATGTGAAGTGGCGGGAGCAGGAGAAAGAGGACTGGCGCGTGGAGGTGCACGGTCTTCATGCTCGTAGCCGGCGCTGGCTTGCCGCGATTTTAGTCGCTCCAATTCCTCGGGCTCATACAAGTTATGGCTGATAATTTGGCCGCGGCCCGGCGGTGTGATATCGATTACGAGTTGTTTCGAACGCAACGAATCGAGAATGCCGCGCAAGGCCGTGAGATCGGCGATTGGTTCCATTCGCGACGCCCGGCCTCGAAGTTCGCCCTCGGTTTGTGCACCCCGGAGCAAGAGTTCCGCCATCACGGCCAGCTCAACTTTGTCGACGCCCAGCCACTCGTACATCAAATGGCGGAATTTGGCGACTCGGCCACCGCCTTGAATTTCGACCACTGCGCCGACGGCTTTGAGGTGATCGAGCGAATCGACGATGTCGTTTTCCTCAAGCTGCATTTGCGGATCGCGGTTGCTTTTTTGGTTTGCGCCGCTCATAAGGCCATTGAGGGTCATCGGATACTGGTCCGGCGTGGTCTTGGCTTTTTCCACCAACACGCCGGCAATGCGCCGATCGACTCGGCTCAGCGGTCGCCACCTGGCTTTTGGCGTTTCAATGGTCGCGGCAGCATTCGAGTTTGGCTCACTCATAGATATCTGGTCGGCGGAGGTTACAATTTTGGCAAATTTGCGTGTGCGATGCGTACGTGTTTTAACAAGATTCCGAGCCGCTCGCCATCGTCAGCAATTTGCCCAGCACAATGCTATCTCGCATTCTTGAACACGAGGTGATGGATACACCAGCGGAGGCTGTTGATTACGACGCGATGGACCATGCCGATGTGAATCGGCTATTCGTCGACGATCTTCTAGCGCAATTGAGTTCGCACGGTATGTTGCCCAGCGTTGAATATCTGAAGATTCTGGATCTCGGGACGGGGACGGCGCAGATTCCGATTGAGCTTTGCAAACATACTGAAAATGTTCACGTGGTGGCAATCGATGCGGCCAAAAACATGCTGTGTGTAGCGGAAACAAATGTGCGGAAGGCCGGTTTGGAAAATCACATCGAATTGCGGCCGGCCGACGCGAAGCGGCTGATGTTTGCTGCGGGCTGCTTCGATGTCGCCATGTCGAATAGTATTATCCATCATTTGCCGCAGCCGATGGAGTGCCTTGACGAAGCGATTCGCGTTGTGCGGGCCGGCGGAGTGCTTTTCTTCCGCGATTTGATGAGGCCGGCGGACGAGGCGGAAATGATTCGGCTCGTTAATTTGCATGCTCAGCCGGCTGGAATATCCGCCGCGAGCGATCATCAACGGGCGATGTTTTCCGATTCGCTGCGTGCAGCACTGACGCTGGAGGAAATTCGCGGCTTCATCGCACAACTCGGATTCGATCCGAACGCTGCATGCCAAACCAGTGACCGGCATTGGACATGGTCGGCCAAGAAACGGGGTGCACCGGGTTGATTTTGGTGCATTGTTATGCGGAAATAGACGGGCCGCCACACACCACTCACATTCCACATCTGCGAGGCTTCCATGAAATTCTGCCAATTGATATGTGCGTTGATCCTTGGTGTTTGCGTTGCTGGCGGACCATCGCTGTCTGCCGACAATGCATCGTCGAATGGGACTGCCGGTGCATCGAAGCTCAAGGTGCTGTACATCACCGGTGGTGGTTATCACAAATACGACAAGCTGACGCCGATTATCGTAGAGGGGATTAAGAAACACGCCAATGCCGAAATCGATGCGAAGGTTGGCCTCGATGGCATGCGTGACAAAGATCTCGGCAAAGGTTACGACGCTATTATCTACAACATCTGCTATGCCGGTGACGAGAAAGCCAACACGCTGCCAAAAGAAGCCGATCAAGAGTTGATCGACAATGCATTGCGAATTACACGCGAAGGCAAGCCCACGCTCATGGTTCACTGCACGATGCACACATTCATGGCCTCGGACGATTGGACCGATTGCTGTGGCCAGCGAACTCGGCATCACGATCCTTACAAACCGTTTGCTACCGAAAAGGTCACGGTCGATCATCCGGCCATTAAGCATTTCCCCGACGATTGGAAAACGCCTGGCGATGAACTATACGAAACACTGATCTTCCCGGAATCATCCACTCCGCTGCTACGTTCCACAACACAAGACAATTTGGGTCATAAGAGCATCGTTTGTTGGACGCACAAATACGGCAAAGGCAATGTTTTTGGCACGACACTCGGGCACGATGAAAAGACGGTTGAACAAGACGCCTACCAACGGCTGCTCGCAGATGGACTACTTTGGGCTTGCGACAAACTCGATGCTGATGGCAATCCGAAAGCGGGTTATGGTCCAGCGAAGTAGTTCAGATAATGGATTGGCATTGCATTACAATCGTTGAGCGTCGTTTGGAACGGGAATCGCATTCATGACGGCTCGTTTGGCAAATTCAAGCGGAAGTTCGGCAAAGGTTGGCGGAAAAGTTGTGGTCATCGGCGGCGGGCCGGCGGGATCGACAGCTTCGACGCTGCTGGCGCAGCGGGGTTGCGAGGTCAAGCTGTTCGAGCGCGATCGATTTCCGCGGTTTCACATTGGCGAATCACTCATTCCTGAGACGTTTTGGGTGCTCCAGCGACTGGGAATGATTGAAAAACTGCGCGGCAGCCACTTCATCAAAAAGTACAGCGTGCAATTCATTACGGAGAAGGGCAAACTCTCCGAGCCATTCTACTTTTGGGATAACAGGCCACACGAATCGTCGCAAACCTGGCAAGTGCGCCGCAGCGAGTTTGACCAGATGATGCTCCAAAACGCCCGGGAGCACGGGGTCGATGTGCAAGAAGGCGTCCGCGTGCTACAAGTGCTGTTCGACGGCGAGCGTGCGGTGGGCGTAAAGATTCAATCGACGGATGGCCAGCAACAGGATGTGATGGCTGACGTTGTCGTCGATGCCAGCGGACAAAGCTCGATGATCATGAGTCGGCTTGGTCTGCGTCAGCTCGATCCGGTACTCCGCAAAGCAGCGCTATGGACGTATTGGAAAGGAGCCGAGCGCTCCGTTGGTAAAGACGAAGGCGCGACGCTGGTCGTTCAGGTGAAGGAAAAAAAAGGCTGGTTCTGGTATATCCCATTGCATGACGACATCATTAGCGTTGGGGTCGTGGCATCGGATGAATATCTATTCAAGAACCGAGCGAACAAAGTTTACGAGACGATCTACTATGAAGAAGTTGCACGCTGCCCCGGCGTGGAAGCGCGGATCAAAAATGCGACGCGGGCCGATGAATTTTTCGCGGCCAAAGAGTATTCGTATCGATCGCAACAGGCCGCCGGCGAGGGCTGGGTACTCGTGGGAGATGCGTTCGGTTTCCTCGATCCGTTGTATTCATCGGGTGTTTTGTTGGCGTTAAAATCGGCTTCACTGGCCGCCGATGCGGTGATCGAGGGTTTGGCGAAGGGCGATACATCGGCCGCGCAACTCAGTAAATGGCAAGCGGAGTTCGAGCGCGGCATGGATCGCATGCGGCGGCTGGTTTGTGAGTTCTACGACGGTTTTAGCTTCGGTCGCTTTGTGCGGCGGTATCCGCAATTCAAAGGCCAACTGACCGACCTCTTAATCGGCGACCTGTTTGTGGACGGCAAATTCGATGAAGTGTTTCGCCTGATGGACGAAATGAAGCTCCAAAAGGCGGCAGCAACCGAATAATTTTTGCTTGTGAAAGGACTGGCGGTGGCGAAGACATTTCCCGCGACAAATCCAAGTAGTGGCGACGATTTCCGATCTGTGCCCGTCATGAATTTCGCCCAATTCGGCGGAATTGAAACTTCGGTCCTCGACAACGGGCCGGGTCGCGGCGTGCGAATTGCCTGGGTAAACACCGGCGGCGGACTGCGATATAAAGTGGTGATCGATCGTGGGCTGGATATTGCCGATGCGGAGTTTCTCGGTCAATCGCTCACTTGGCATTCGCTCACCGGCGTCACCGCGCCGTCCTTTGCTTATCACGAAGGATTGGATTGGCTCCGTGGATTCTACGGGGGGCTTCTCGTAAGTTGCGGACCATTTAATGTCGGCAGTCCGTTTGAGGAAGATGGCGAATTGTTTGGCCTGCATGGCTCGCACTCCAACACTGCGGCAATTGTGGAATCGATCGTCAATCCAAATCCACGTCGCGGGCAAAATGAAATGCGCATTACGGCGCTAATTCGCGCGGCGAAGGTTTTTGGCCCGAACATGGAGTTGCGACGCACGATTTCCAGCCAGCTTGGCTCGACCGCAATCCAAGTGACAGATGAATTCACTAATGTCGACGACAAGCGATTGCCATTTGCCTGGCTCTTGCACATCAACTTCGGTTATCCACTGTTGGAGCCAGAGGCCAGCACCTATTGCTACCGGGGCGCGGTGACTCCGCTGGAAGGGTCTGAAAAGAGGTTTCGCGACGGCGTTGATTACCGATCGGCTCCGCCACCAATGGAAGCGCACCAAGGTCCTGGCCAGTACGTCGGCTACATCGATCCGAAGGCCCACGCCAACGGCCAGGTGCTCTCGGGCGTCGTAAATCGTCGGCGCGGTTTCGGAGTGAAAGTGGAATTCCCCAAGCACGATTATCCGCGGCTCGTGAACTGGCAACACTGGGGAATCCACGGCGCCTACATGGGGGCGCTGGAGCCCACCAATGCCGGCGTGGAAGGGCGACCGAAAGATGTGGAGCGCGGCTGGCTACAATACTTGGAGCCCGGCGAATCGCGAACCATGCGTTGCACGATCACGGCGACGAGCGATGATGCCGAACTGCAGCAACTTCTGGCGCTTAATGCTTAACCGGGCGGCCAGGCTGTTCGCCTCGTGTTGCTCCGATTTTCTGCTGCCGCGTTGCAATCAAGACGCAAATTGCACCTAGCGCCATCGGGATACACGCGGCTGGTTCTGGCACGCCCGCGAGACCGTTTCCACCTGCAACGAGCGTCAGCAGCGTTTGAATGTCAGAGTTCTTCACCGCGCCATCGCGGTTCATATCGCCAATGGCCAACAAGTCGGTGGTTGAAAGACTGTTAGTTGATCGGTAACGATTCAAATCCGTAAGCGCCGTCAACATCGAGGCGATATCCGACGGCGTCAGGCGGCCGTCCAAATCGAAATCGCCGCGCACCAACGCCACGTAGTCGGCCACAACCGGCAGGTGATCGGTCGCAATGGGAAGTGCAGCCAGCAAAGTTTGCTTCGAAAGCGGCGAATTCGTGTTCACTGGCTGCAAATTATTAAGCGCGGTATTCACTGTCCGATTCACACTCTGCTGGTAGCCGCTGGAGCCGTCGTTGCCGAAAGCGTGCAACGAGCCCGGGATGTACTTCAGGCCCATCGCTTGCGATCCGTTGTACACGCTAGGTGTCATGAACTGAATGTCGTCGCGATATTGGATGAAGCCGCTGTTTTGCGTCATGATCGCCTTGTACGTGCTATTCTGCGCCCAAGTGATGTTGTTGTTTTGCGGATTCGTATTCAGCGGATCGATGGCTTGTGTCACGCCCGCCGCGGTCAGTGTTTGGTAGGCGGACACGGCCGGATCGCTGCTGCCGGAAGGAATTAGCGCGCTACCGTCCAAGTTGAAATCGCCGATATACAGAATTCGCGGGTTCGGATTGTTGGCCGTCACCAGCGTCGCCGCATTGTTGCGGATGATTCCGGCTTCCTGATTCCGCAGCGTTTCGTTGGTGTAAAGAACGCCAGACGAACTCGATTTCATGTGCGAAACGTACACATAGAAGTTACTGGCAGCAGTCGTGCCGGCCGGCTTGAACTCGTACCGCATCACCTGGCGGTACTCGCCATTGCCGGAGCCCTGCGGCGTACCAACACCGACCGACGCCACAAGTTGCAGCGTGTTTGCGTTATAGATTAGCGCATTTGGACCGTTGCCATTGGTGTTTCCGCCCGATTGCGTGGCTTGTACCGGACTGCGGGCATACGCCGGTTTGTAAACCGCCGGGCCTGTGTAGGAACTGTTATAGAAAATGTTGAGATCGCTCACGATCGGATCAACGGTCGCCGTGTTGCTCGTCGTTTCCTGCAGCCCGATGATATCTGCCGGCTGTACAACGCCGCCGACGTTCTGTTGCCCAATTCCTTCCAGCACGGTCGAAACTTCCGGCGGCGCCTCGGTTACACCATTGGTGTCGGAATTGATGTTGTATGTGACCACGCGCAAATTCTGTGCGGCCGCCGCGGCTGCAATGTTCGCGGCGAAAACAAACGCGATCATTTGAACTCGATGCTTCAACCTGCGCCTCTCTCATCCGCTGTTAATCTATCGGCACGATGTTGTAATCAACTTGCTGCATCAATCGCCGCGCGTACCTCTTTCAAAAATTCAGCCACGCGGGCTTTCGGATCATACGGTTGTCCGCTCGGGGCGAGCGTTTCGATTGGCAAGTACCCGCGATAATTGGCCGCTCGAACAATCTGAATGACCTTTTTCAAATCGGTTTTGGTTTTTCCATCTTTCCCGTCGAGCTTCTCTTTGAGTTGGAAATTCACCGCAAATGGCGTTACCAGGGCAATGTCCTGGTAAGGATCGGCCGACGCAAATGAGCCGGTATCCACTATCGAACCGAACCACGGCGAATCGACCGCTTTCAAAATCTGGACCACTTGCTCGCCCGTCTTGAGCAAATCGCCATGGTTTTGAATGCCCACCATCACGCCGAACTGCTTTCCATACTCGACACACTTTTGCACCTCGTCCACCACCCAACCAGCTATCTCGTTCCATGCTGGGCCTGCCGGTTGTTGGCCAGCAAACACGCGGATGACCGGTGCTCCCATCTTCGCCGCCACTTCGATCCACTGCTTCACCAGTTCCACGTCAGCAGCCCGCGCCGTCTTATCCTGCTGAGCGAAATTGTTGCGCACACCTGTCCCGGTGATTGCAACGCCCAATTGAAACGCCCGGCGTTTGAAATCGGCGATGTATTTGTCGCTGGGCGGTTTCGGATAGCCCGGAAAAAAGTAACCTGTCGGATCGAGCCCGTCGAAATTCTGCACGGCACAATAGTCGAGCAAATCGAAGAGCGTCATGCCTTTGCCGGGCCCCTTCTCTGGATTATTGAGAGCTGCCGAAAACGAGTACGCGTTTAAGCTGGCTTTCAGTCGCGGTCCGCCCACCCTTTCGATGGGCGTTTGAGCGATGGCCGCGCGAATTCCCAAGCTCGATCCCAGCGCCGTCGCAATTGCCGCCCCGGCCGGCGCCAACGCTGCACATCGCGCAAATTCTCGACGATTGATTTTCTTTATCATTCAACTCTTTCCCCCATTTGAATCTCATCGAACCCGGCAGCACCGTGCTACTATGCAAATCCCCCGTTTATTGTTGCTTCTCACGCCGACGAGTGCCAGTTCCGCTGTGAGCCGCTCTTCACCGCAGTGGCTTGCCCCCTTTCGCGAAACCTTCGTCCGCCTCGCGGGTTTGATCATTTAGCCGCGGCCCTTCGCCGGCGGCATTAGCTTATCCGGGCGAGGAGAAGCTGACTATGTTCACAGTTTGTCGGGGGAAAGTCTGGACTCCAGGCGTGATCGTTCGAGTGTGTTCATTGTGTTTGCTGGCATTGCTAAGCTCGACGCCATCGGTACGGGCGGACGAGGAAAATGCGCCGCGCGACCGTCGACCCGACCTTCGTGCATGGCGAGAGTTGCAAGATCGATTCGATCGCTGGCGAGCAAATGACCGGGCAATCGAACGGCGCAACGATCGGCCTCGCGCGGCCGACGGACGGGAGCGTGATCGAGACACCGAAGGTTTTCGCCGATCACCAATTAATCGCAGTCGCTCGGGGCCCGGGCCAGCAATTGCTCGCCGTGGTCCACCGATAGGCCGCGGTCCGCAATTTGCGCGGCGCGATCTGCCATCGTGGCGCGGACCAGAACTAGCTCGTCGTGGGCCGCCGTCATGGCGCGACCGCGATTTCGCCCGCCGCGGGCCTCCGTCAGGCCGTGGCCCTGATTTCGCTCGCCGCGGTCCGCCCGATCGGCGACCGTCAGACTTCGCACGCGATGATCGGCGTGGTCCGCCAGGTTTCGGTGGTATGTTCCACGGGCCTGATTTCGCCGGCCGTGGTTTTGGTCCGCCGCGTAGCGATCGCTCCATCCGGTCCTGCCGATGGCGACCGCCCTCCAGCCGATCGATTCGTTGCACGCGGGCGACCTGGTGAGGATCGCTTCGGCGGTCGAGATCGTCAGCCCGGCGGCGATCATGCGTCGAGCACCGATCGACGTCTCGATGAACTGGAGCGTGAGATGCAAACTTTAATTCGCGAGATTGGTTTCTTGCGCAACTCGCGCCGCTAAAATTCGCCTCGCATGAGGCCAACGAACGTCGGTCGCGCGGATCAGCCCGGTACGTGCGACCGATTCAGACCCCGGTGGTGG
Organism: Pirellulales bacterium; assembly: GCA_963773875.1. GTDB lineage: Bacteria > Planctomycetota > Planctomycetia > Pirellulales > JADZDJ01 > CAVTYH01. Next base: position 399,335 of record CAVZCV010000014.1, on the reverse strand, counting down.
CCCTCGGGCTTCCACCGGGGTTGCTTTTTGAATCGCGGCCGCGAGTAATTTCGCGAGCAAATTCTCCTGATTTTCAACAACTGCCCGAGAATTCTCGATCCGATTGCGATTGCTCAAAAACCGCGTGAAAATCTCGCAGGTCTGGCCGCGATATTTTCCGAGAAAAATGCGCTGCCACTCGCGCGAACTCCCGCAACCGAGTTTCCAAGTGAAATAAGTCCACCGTGCTTTTGACCCTGTGCAGGCGATTTCGCCAAATTCGCGCCGAGTTTTTTCACAGTTATTTCACTCTCCGCGGTTTGACCCCAAATCGCTCGAGAATTCTCGAGCGATTCGCATGGGTTTTTTCTCACTGCGGCGGGGTCTGTGTGTCTCTTGGTGCCCGCAACGCACCGCCTGTCTAGGTTGCCTGCCTGGTACTTCGGCGAGTTTCCCGTTCCGAAACTTCCGCCTCTCCGGTCCCGCGCCAGGAGTTGCCGGCCACCCATCCTATGCGCAGACCGCAAGACATTCCAGGCCCTCAGCCACCTAGACCCTTATGCATTTTGTTCAAATTGCCAAAGAACGAGTCACGGAGCCCATACTCTCCGACAAATGCATTGTAGTGTACACGCGTCTCGAAGTCAAGAGCCTTTTTTGGGCCCACCGCGAGATATTTCTTCGAATTCGGTAGTGGTCCGTCAAACGGGTCTATAACTCGATTTCGTTCTAAATGACGTGGCAGCGGGTCGGCAAAATCCTCTTCCGGTAAGCCGAGATACTTGGTCAGCACCATTCTCACCTGTTGTTTCAGGTCGGCGTTATTCGAGCGCCTTCATCTGAGATCGCCACTCTGCCACTTTTTTTGCGTCCATCATAAGGTCCCAGCTTTTGATCGTGGAATTGCCTTTCCATCCAGCCACCATCCCACCGCCAGCGCCACCACGACGGCCAGCCAGAGCAAATCGCGGATGGTGAAGCGAAGACGCATGGCGCCGTTCGTATTTAAGACGCGGAGACTCTGGTGTTTGGCAGCGCCGACTTTAATTCTTCAAGGACTTCCGGAGAAAGCCGTGCTCCTCGAAGGTAGAGTTCCGATATTTGTTTTAACTGCTTTAGCCCCTCGATTCGCGCCGCCCCTATCTCGGCAGTTGAGCAAGTCTAGTACTCGCAATTTGGTGAGCCCCTTGAGGGAAAGCAGCGAACGTTCATTAATAAGGAACGATTGCAACTCCAAAGTATCCAAATTCGTGCGATGCTGCAGATGGGAGAAACCGTCGTCGGTGACACTATTGCCAGCTAGCCTCAAATATTGAACCGATTTCAATTTGCCAAGCTGTTCCATTCCGACATCGTCGATAAATGCTAGGATTCGCAGTATTCTTAGTTGCTTTAAGTTCACCAACATTCCAACTGCCTCACCGTCAACACCTCGCGCATTCATGGAAAATTCTCTCAATCCAGTTAGTTCTGTCAGTGCTTCCAGGTGGCTCGCCTCAAATGGCGCATGCATTCGATTGATCGACAGCGTTGTGAGTTCGGAACATTGCGCCAGTTGCCGAAGCGTGGACGCTTGAACGTTCTTCTGATCAAATCCAGCGCTCACCACATTGCAGCAAAAGTCGTCTAAGTCGTCCGAATCCAGTCAAGCGAGATTGTTCGCGCGGCCGCCGATTGAGCTCATCCATCTTTTCTCGATTAGGCCACTTTCCATAGTTATAGCGCACGTTTCCGCCCGCGCTTAAAATTGCCGACACTGCTTCGCGCTGGCGTCGAGCGGCGTATCTGTGAAGCCGAGCCAAACAGCGAAGACCGTGATCAGAAGCAGCATCGTTCGTAGGCTGAACCGGAACATTTACGCTTCGGTTTGGTTTCAGTCATCGCGGCTCCCCACGCGGCGGGCAGGATTAGTTGGGCGACAGCGGTTCAGTCTAGCCCGGCGAGAAGTGCCATCGCAACGGAAATTACTTAACGCTGATCGGCTACCATTGGGGGACATGAAACTGCCACGGTTTAAGCTGCGGACGCTGTTGATCGGAATTACACTGCAACTGCCGACGCTACCGTGCCCGACGCTGCAACATTCGTGATCTTTATTCGCACGTATCCTCGCCGCAATCCGGCTAATCAGTCGCGAGTTACTTGCCACACCTGCCATACGGCTAAACAGCCGATTGGTTGCCGCATTGCCATTGTCATAATGAGTGCGTGGTGCAATCTCGCCTTACGTAGAAGAAGGGTGTCCTTATGGAACCAACGATGGACGATGTCTCGGTCGTGATTCGCCTGGTCCGCGAAGTCTCCGATTTGTGGGACGACCCGAGAGCCTGGGCGAACTCTTGCTCCATGGCGCTTGCCGACTGCTCAATGGGCACGTCGGCCTGATGCTGGCCGATTATCAGCCTGAGGCCGGTTGGTTCGGCAGCTTGGGGGTGTCGGCGGTGGTTGGCCTACCACCCTCGATGCAAGCTCTGATCCAGCCGGCCTTCGCGCAAATGAATCAGCGGCAGTTCGAAGACGTGGCCGACAACTTGTTGCCCCCCGTAAAAACCGTACAGGACCAAATGAAGCAGCAAGGTTGGGTCACGACCGCGATGAGCCACATTTCTGACGAGGCGGTCTATCATGCGTCGCCCTGGTATCAGAATTTTCGCAAGCAGATTGATTGCGACGACAACGTGCTGTCGATCCGGGTTGTAGATTTCCCCGCGCGTCCCGAGTTGATCAGCATCGACCGGCCGCACGGCGCGGCACCTTTCTGCGCTCGGGAGGTCGCCTTGTTGAAGCTGCTGCACGACGAAATCGCGCCCCTCGTCGGTGTACGACTGACGACTGAAGAGCACCTATCGCGCGACGGTTTATCGAAGCGACTACGCGAAACGCTGTCGCTGTTGCTCGACGGACAAAGCGAGAAGCAGGTGGCCAGCTCACTGAACCTCGGCACAAGAACAGTGCACGACTATGTCGCAAGGTTGTACGAGCATTTCCGTGTTTCATCTCGCGCGGAGTTGTTGGCCTATTTCGTTCGCCGCACGCCGACCCCACGTCGTCCCGTTCTGGAGATCGCGGTTTAGCTGTGTCCCAAATTGCGAGCGCCACTTCCATTGCCGTATTCGTCAATCCCATTTGTGCCCATTTGCGAAGTCAATCGTGTCTCTGAGTTGACGATGATCCAAAACCCACCCCATGACCAACGCCACCAACACGGCCAACCAAATCAAATCGCGGATCGTGAAGCGGAGGCGCATAGTCGAATTCAGGTAACAAATGGCATCCGAAAAACCGTATCATTCAGTGCAATCGCCACTAAGCATTTAATGCCAACTCCGACAAGGCTCCATCATCACCGCGTCCGGTTGCCTCTTGTGAACTGAGCATACGCCGACCGTACTTCGGAGCACAAACACCAAAGCATAAGCGCGATACCAGGTTCAGCCATTCGACGCGACCGCTCATCAGAAACAAACCCCCCGCTAGACCTCGCCACAGCGTTTAAAGCACTTTGGGCTCCTCAACTGCCGTTCGAGTTGCCATTGTGCTGACGGTAACCTTCGGTATTCGGCAGCCACACACTGAAGGTGACTTCTCTGATTGCCGCCGCCGATGCCACCAAGTACAGCCCACCGATGAAAGGAACTGCCCCCACAGCGAGCAGAACGAAAACAAATCAATTCTCCGGCTAAACAACTCCACGACTCCCAAACCACAACCGATAATATCACCCACCCCTCAACCACTCTTCGCACCCATATTCACCACTCCCCACCCCCAATATCACAGTTTTATACTGAAGGGCTTCCGCTAAATAATTCAACCTTACCGAAGGCTAATATAATTGCGCGGCACCTTTAGCCGAATGTGTACCAACAAGCCGTCGCGACAGCTTAGACCTTCTTTTAATTCACCCCTGAAGTGACTTCGCTAATATCGTCCCCCCCGCGCTTAGCCGAAGTGTACAACAATCGACAGCTAGAGGACAACAACCGTGCGAATGAAAAGGTGTCAGGATTAACCAATTTAGGGCCAAAATCTCGATTTAAGGTTCCTGACACCTTTTGCGTTCCCCTTTTGCGTTCCATAGAAACGCTAAAGCTGCCGCAGACGATAGCGCGATTTAACTCCGCGTGCGCCGGGCTGCCGCCGCCAGCGCGATGGCACCCACAGTCATGAGAATCAGGGTGGACGGCTCCGGCACGGCCATGTAATTCACTGCGTTCAAGAATAGTTGCGCCATCGGCGCTCAGGTCAAAGATTCCAGCGGTTTCACTGCTGACGCCGTTGGCTTCGCGACTGCCGCCGAGAAATACCAGCCGATGACCGCCGAGCATTTCAGCGCCGCCATCCGACATGGTCGCACCGGCTGGCCACTCGGCAATGATAGTGCCACCGAATGCAGGGTCGCCAACCGTTCCGACGGTAGCCAGCAAGGTCCCGCCGCTGTTCAATGGATTGGTATTGACTGAAATGCCGCGTTGCAAGGTCGTCCCATCGACCGGGCTAACCGCCACGCCGGCGAAGTCATTCACCATCGTGTTCGTACCATCCAGCGCGATGCCGGCAAAAATCGGATGCGCCGGATTATTGACCGCCAGTTTTATATTTCCGGCAATATCAGGTATCGTAGCGCCCGTTGTATATCCCAGACGGCTGTTCCGCTCGATATAGCCGGACATCACAATCAGTGGCGCCGTAACCTGACTGTTCCACGCCAACGTTTCTTCGAGCTGCTGGTAGTGCCCGCTATTAATGGAACGCCCGATAATCACTAAGTCGGCCCCATTGAGCGTAGTCAACTCGGCCGGAGTCAGCGTTCCTCCCGAGGCAATATCGTGCGTCACAAACCGAGTGACCGTGTGTCCATTGGCCGAGAGCAGATCGGTGTAGCCTTTATCAGGTGCAGCAGTAAAACCGGCACCGGCCGCGCCGGCCGAAGGTGCATTATCGGCCGAGTGAAAAGTAACCCAAACTATATCCGCCGCTGACGCAAACGGGGCGATGACAAACACGAGAATGCCAACGAAAAGGACTCGAAGATGCAGATTCATGGGGTGTCCCCTGGAACAAGGATGCCAATCAATAAGTAGACGGAACCGACTTTGCCTCTTCGTCCGGTCCCTCGCCGAAGGCATCGAAGCCATCACCGGCAAATCCGCTGCCGGCTGCCATTACCACCGCAGGTACTGCGTGAATGCAGTATTCCTTGAACGCGGCGCCCTGGCGCAGCCGATGCCGCCCTCGTGGCATCAATTTCGGCTCTCTGCAGCTGTCCCCCTCGCCTTATCTTAACGTTCGCCTAATTCGGACTCAACAATTTTTTAACAGATTAGCAAATTTTTCTGGGTCCTTTATCCGCTGTCGCTTTCGTCGGCTTGCCGACCGACGTCGGTCTCACCCTGCGCACAGGTAAGGTCTCAGCAAGTCAGAAACAATTCACGGCCAAAATCTCGATTTAAGGTTCCTGACATCCTGACACCTTTTGCGTTCCCCCTTTTCCGTTCCCGCGCATTCAGTCAAGCACTTTTTTCGCCACCGGCAGAATTGTTTTGTCGATCGTTACATCGCCCATATTTGAACTGTGATTTAAATCCGCTCCGGATCCCCAGTGAACCACAAAGTCGCTTTGAACAACGCGAAAGTCAGCAGGCCTAAGACTGCCAGAGTAAAGTGCAGCTCCGGGACAGCAGACGCCGATCCGCTGCCGCTGGCCACGAGATCGAGCGCCCTGAGCACGCGGCACGGTCCCCGCGAGATTTGGAATCAGTCGTGCAATGTCCTCTACTTACAATTCCTTGACCAAGATTTATCCCGTTCGAGTTGTGAGCATCGCCGACATCGGCAACGTCTGCCGGTCGCGATCAAAATCGCCCGCCACCCCGGTCAAGGTAATAATCGAAAGGCGAACAGGTGCGATGTAACCGAACCCAGTGCACGCGTCGATCCCGGCATTGCCTGACGCCCACGCCAATTAGCCGGCAAGCAGGACTTGAGTGTTTCCAAACGCCAAGGATTGACCGAGGCTGATCAAATGCGCCAACACTAACCACATTGCTGCAAAAGTCGTCTCCAGTCGCTCGCGCAGCCAATGGGGGGCGATAGTCGGCCTTGATCGGCTGCCTCGTGGGATTAATTTCGTCCATCTTGCCACGACGTGGTTCCAAAGTCATAACTCACACGTTCCGCCGTATAATCGCACTTATCAGCCGCGCCGAATTGTTCCCGACTCTGCTTCTCGTCGCTAGCTGGCAGCTAACGGTGAAGCCCAGCCAAACAGTCTGCCACCGGTGTAGGTGTACTTTCCAGTCAACACTCACACCTCGCCCGCCTTAACACCAGCGCGCGCTGATCCGCCCTGCACTCCCGCTGACGTGTCACCTCCCCAGCCGCTATCCGCCCGAAGACCGTGATCAGAAGCAGCAGCGTTCGAGCTGAACCGGAACCGGTTATGCTTCGGTTTAGCTTCAGTCATCGCGGCTCGCCACGCGGCGGGCAGGATTAGGTGGGCGGGAAATTAGTGTGTGGATCGAAAATAAATCGGACTACTGTTTGAAAGGCGACGGCTTGGCAACCGTCACATACAATTGGCTCGTGTACCCGATAGCCTTCAGAAACGTCCGTCACTCCGTACTCACAAACTGTCGCACGCCGTTGTTCATTTCCCATAGCCATCCGAAACCAACTGCTACTTCAGAAATCCAGTTCTGGCCTGATTTGTTATCCGCCATGCCTTCCCCCAATCCTGCTGTGTGTCCATTTCCCATCGCTGAGTTCACTTTGAACTATTTCCGCTCCTCCCCCTTCAGCCATCCGAAACCAACTGCACTTCAGAAATCCCGTTCTGGCCTGATTTGGGATCGAGCTCAAGAAAATTGAACGCGATATGCGTCCTCTTTGGGGTCTCTCTGTATGTCGTACGTACCCTTTTTCTTTCAATCGAGCACATTGGCTTGCCGATTGATTTCCCAGCTGTAGGACCGTCCATATTGACGTTCACCGTGCCAACACCGCTAAAGGTTCCGCCAGGAGCGGGAGCCGCGGCAATGAGTGTGCCGTGGTTGACTGTCGTTCCGCCGCTTTGAATATCGAACGTCGGTAACCTTCACGGTCACCGCACCAGTCCCTAGATACTTTTGCAATTGCTGAGCGACATCCGCCGCTGAACAGTGGGCGGTCTAGACGCGACCTCTAGTTCAAGTGGCCTGCCTGCGAGGCCGACGTTGAGAATGATCAGAGCGAAGCCCCCAGTCCGCTGTGCGCTGAAGTGAGAGTCGCCGCGGACGAGTGCCACCACCACGGCCAGCCAGAGCAAATCGCGGATGGTGAAGTGGAGACGCATGGCGTAAATCTATCGTTTGCGTTTTCTGAGCGTACAAATTCGCCATCCGATATGTCCCCCTGCGGCACTGCCGATGGCGTTGTGGCCACCGCTGATCCCACCGCTGCCCGCTGTAAGAGTTCCGGTGTCAGTCGAGGATCAACGAAGGCAACGACCGATCGAACGATACTGCGCTTCCGACGCAGCTCCGCCTCCGCCGCCTCTGATCACTTTGACCACCGTTGCCACCGCCAATCCGCCGCTACCACCGGGGCTTGGGCCGTAGTTGATCTATTCACTGAACCACCAGCTCCACCTCCGCCCCGCCAAAGCCGCCGCCGCCACCGTAGCCCCCGGACCAATTCCAGCATCCGCCCCGCCGCCACCGCCAGCTCCGATCCACCGTTTCCGCCAAACCCCGCATAGTTATTGAGGCTGCTCCCGCCACCCTCCACCGCCGAAGTCACTTCGCTCCCGAGAATCTGTACAGGCACGCCATTAGGTCAGCGGCGAGTGACCATATCCGCCGCCTCCGCCGCCGCCGTCGGGTGCGGCTCCACTGGAGCCATCATTGTTGCTGGAGGCACTTCGCCGCTCCCCCGTGAAGACCTCCTCCATTTCCGGCGCTAAATCCGAGGCAGCGAATCCCGAACTCGATCTCGCGCCACTCCCGCCACCTGCCCCGAGAAAGTATGCGTTGTTCACAAAGTTGCTCGAACCCGAGCCGCCAGCGAATCCTATCCCACCACCACCCCCTCCGCCGCCAATGCCGGCGCTCCGCCGTTGCCCCCTTTGAAGGCGTTATTGGAAAATACGACCGACGTAAAGGCGACATTGCCAGCATGATGAATACCGCACCACCTAATCCCGCATCCCCCCCGCCTCCCGCTCCACCAGAACCGCCATTTCCTCCCTGAGCGAGGCCATTCGATAACGTCAGGTTATTGATTTGAACCGACTGGCTCGGAGCATTGATAAAAAGATGCGGTTTGTGTTTTGGCCGCTCAGCGTGTTTCCTGTGCCGCCGTTGATCGTCAGGCCCACAGTAATGTCGGGTAACTGTCCAACATTGATCGTCCCCAGATTGTTGGCAATATTTACGACAGCGCCGTTGCCAAACGAGTTGGCTTGTTGAATTGCAGAGTACAGCGTGCCCACGCCCGTGCCATTAGCAACGGTCACTGTATAGACGCCCTGAGCACATACTGTTGAACAAAACGTTGAGAATAACGCACGTAATAACAGTCGCATTAAAAAAGAATTGGACGGCATATGACACCGACGATTTGGGTTGACAATGGCCGCCAGTCACATCGCTTGCGGGTCTCAGTTTCAATGTGGAAGACAATCGTGATCTGGAGCCTGCTCACGCAATCCGATCAGCGCTGAACCACAAATCGAAGCGACTCATTATCAGCTTCCTTCCACACGCGGCGGGCCGTGGTTAGTTTAGCGGGCCAGTAATAGTGCCGTTTTCGCAACGTCTGGAATCGGGACCGAGCATTCAGAGTGCACAGGTACCTGCCCCCTCAGTGCGGCTTTCTCGTTGTCACCGCAACTGGGCGGGAAATCAGGGCCAATCCTCGTTACGAACGGCAAGCTATTCTTCAATGCGTAGCGCTTCGGCGAAAGGCTACGCGAAGGGTCGGGCAACGATCATTCTTTTCGTCAAACACAAGAGGGAAAAGTATGCACACGAAAGCGATTGTTCTAACGATGGTCACCTTATTCGTGGCCGCGGTTTGTTTCGCGAACTACACCAGTTCGAGTACCGACGAGACCAAGGCGGTTGAGCAGGTCACGACGCAGTTCTACACAAGCCTGAACACGATGTTTACGGGCAACACCGGTCCCATGCAAGAAATTTGGTCACATGCCGACGACGTGACCTATATGGGTCCCGGCGGTGGATTCTTAGTGGGCTGGAACGATGTGCGTCAGATATGGGAAGAGCAGGCCGCGTTGAAACTTGGCGGAAAAGTGGAGCCGCACGATCTGCGTACCACGGTTGGAAGTGATCTCGCCTTCACGCAGTGCGTCGAACTGGGAAACAATCTGGATGCCAAAGGTCACACGGTTCAAGTTTCAATCCGAGCCACGAATTTGTTCCGTAAAGAGAACGGCAATTGGAAAATGATCGGTCATCACACCGATCTGCTTCCATTCCTGGAAAAGGATAATAAGGCGGCCGAATAAGCTGCGTCCGTCTAACGTTTCGGTCACTCAAGCCCCGCCAGCCACATGGTCTTGGCGGGGCTTTTCTTTTGTCGGAATGGTTCGCCCGGGCTCGCATATTGCGGACGAAGAAGCTTTAACGCAAGCGTGCCGATTAGCGCCAGCTGCCAACTGGCAGGCTCGGGAACGATGCCGCTGCCGTCGAAGATGATGTATGCCTCGGTGATGTTCGCGACAATGGGTGTGTCAACTATCACTCCGTCCGTGGCCAATAGAAATTCCGGCTTCGGATCCAGCGCCGGCGGGAATTGCGTCGTGAACCCCGGGCTGATCGTCAACATGACATTGAACGACATGGGCGGGTATCCGTCCGGATTGGGCAGCGGCGTAATTTCCGGTGCAAACGGGTATGAAAAACTATTGTCGAACCGGAAGGCGGTGGGTGTGGGGTCGACCTGAAGATTGAGCACACGTTGGAAGTCTGGCCATGCACTCACCTGCGGCTCGAGCACGAACTCGGTCGCCTCGCGCAAAAATACCATCGCCATGCGCTTTTCCAGCTGTGACAGTGCCGGCGATCACAAGCCGCGCAGTTTCCGCGGTATAAAACCCCAGCGGCGTATCGATGTGCACGTGATCCGGAATTGGAAAAGAGGCGCCATCGTAGATGTGCCGTCCGAGTAGACTTGTCAGATCGTATTGCAGGGTGCCGACACTGGCGCTCTCCGAAATCACCAGGAGCCACGCCACCATCAGCGACCATCGTAACGCCGTACCGAATGCGGCAGTCATGCGCTTTCTGAAGATGCCAAACATCTGTCGTCCTTATTGATTGGTTCTCGGTGAGGCGGGCAGGGTTAGTTTAGCGGCCTATCGACCCAAGATAAAAGTTCGATCTGCCCCGCTGATCGGCTACAATTGCAGGGCATGGGTGAAAATCAGCCAAACCCAAAAGCCCACATACGATTGCCCGGCCTGCGGGCGCCATGCGGTCGAATCTGCCGAAATCGAGCGCGAGGCATATGGAGAACCATTCCAATATTCGTACGAGTGCAAAAGCCTGCGGCCATCGAATTAGCTTTTCCGATCTGTCACGCTTGCGAGATTGACTGCGCGATAAGGCCAATTCAGCGCGACCTAAAGCTCGAGTGTCATGAACGCGCTGTTGGGATCTTCAACGTAGCCGACAAACGGCGGGCAGTGCTTAAAGCCGAATTTGGCGTAGAGCCGTTGGGCCGCTTTGAAATCGTCGCTGGATCCAGTTTCTAAACTCAACCGGCGAAAGTTTCGGCGCTTGGCTTCGCCGATGATGTGTTCCATCAGTCTGGAAGCCACGCCCTTGCGCAGGTGGGCCGCTGCGGTCCGCATCGATTTAATTTCGGCATGTTCCGCGTCCAATTTTTTGAGCGCCCCGCAGCCCAGCAGTTCTTCGCCGTCCCACACGCTCCAGAAAGTGATGTCCGGCTGACGCAGCTCGTCGAGATTGAGCGCATGCATACTTTCCGCCGGCGTGATTGCCGCCAGGCTTTGCAGATGCGATTGCAACAGATTGATAATCGCAGTTCCACGAAGATCATCGACAATAATTTGCATTCGGGTGCTACGTCAATTTGTATGTCCTGGCAAGCGAGCGCTACGGCGAAACGACATGTTCTCGAAAGGGCCTCGCGCCCGCCGGCGCAGAATTATTCTTTGTCGCCGGATTCGAGAACGGCCAGAAAGGCTTTCTGCGGAATATCGACGCTGCCGATCGATTTCATTCGCTTCTTGCCTTCCTTTTGCTTCGCCCAAAGTTTGCGTTTACGGGTGATATCGCCGCCGTAGCATTTGGCCGTCACGTTCTTCCGCATGGCGGAGATGGTTTCGCGAGCGATGATGCGGGTGCCGATGGCCGCTTGAATGGCGATTTCGAACATGTGGCGATCGATTTCCTGTCGCAGCTTTTTAACGATGGCCCGGCCGCGCCGATCGGCATCGCGGCGATCGCAGATGATGGAAAGGGCATCGACTTTCTTGCCGCCGACTAGAATATCCATGCGAACTAAATCGGCTGGCACATAGCCCAAGAGTTCGTAATCCATGGTGCCGTAGCCGCGCGTAATGCTTTTCAATTTATCGTGCATGTCGTACACGACTTCAGCCAGCGGCAGATCGAACGTGATCATGGCGCGCGTGGGGCCAAGATACTCCGTGCGAACATACGTGCCACGGCGATCGGTCGAAAGTTGCATCACCGGACCGATGTATTCCACCGGCAGCACGAAGTTGACGCGCACCATGGGCTGGCGGAATTCTTCAATCGCGCCGGCCTCGGGCACATCTTGCGGATTGTGGATTTCCAGCGTCTCGCCGTCGCTGGTGAGAACCTGGTAGGTGACGTTGGGAGCAGTCTGCACCAGATCAAGATCGGCTTCCTGTTCTAGCCGCTGCTGGATAATTTCCATGTGCAAGAGGCCGAGGAATCCGCAACGAAAGCCAAAGCCGAGCGCTTCGCTCGTTTCGGGAGTGAACTCGAAGCTAGGGTCGTTGATGGCGAGTTTGCTGAGCGCGTTGCGCAGCTCTTCAAAGTTTTCGCCGTCCGACGGATACAGCCCGCAATAAACCATCCGCTGCGGTGGACGATAACCAGGCAGCGCAGGGGCGGGATTATCGCCGGGCACGGTAACCGTGTCGCCGATGTGGATGTCTTTGATGTCTTTGATGTTGCAAATCAGATAGCCGACTTCACCGGCAACGAGCTTCTCGACAGCTTTGCGCTCCGGCACAAACTGACCGAGCTCCAGCACCTCGAAGGTGGCCTCGGCTTTGAGGAAGCGGATCTTCTGCCCCTTTGCGACCGTGCCCTGCATGAGCCGTACATAGGCAATGGCGCCGCGGTAATCGTCGTAGTGCGAATCGAAAAGCATCGCCTGGAGCGGGCCAGCGGGATCGCCTGTCGGTGGTGGAATTCGCTGAACGATGGCTTCGAGCAAATCGGCCACGCCTTCGCCGGTTTTGCCGCTGCACTTGATAACTTCATCGGGTTTGATGCCCAGCACCTGCTCCATTTCGAGGATCACTTCCTCTGGCCGGGCATGCTTGAGATCGACTTTGTTGAGCACCGGCACGATGGTTAAATTGTGCTCCATCGCAGCCAAAGCGTTGGCCACGGTTTGGGCCTCGACGCCTTGGAACGCATCCACCAGCAACACCGCGCCTTCACAGCAGGCCAGGCTGCGGGAGACTTCGTAGTGGAAGTCGACATGGCCCGGGGTATCGACCAAGTTCAATTCGAATTCTTCGCCGGCGTGTTGATAGCGCATCGACACCGCTCGGGCTTTGATCGTAATGCCGCGTTGGCGTTCCAGCGCCATATCGTCGAGCAGCTGTTCCTGCATTTCGCGCTTTTGCACGGTGCCCGTTAGCTCGATGATTCGATCTGCAAGCGTGCTTTTGCCGTGATCAATATGAGCGATGATGCAGAAGTTACGGATATGGCGATTATCAGGCATTTTTTTGCAGGTATGCAGTATGCGGTAAGCAGTAAGCGGGTAGCGGCGAGGCTCCACCCCGCATTTTGACGCCCACGGGAAGATTACTTATTAATCGACCGTTGATATTCCGCGCGGGCCAAACCGGCTGCGCCGAGGTAGCCGGCATCGCCGCCGAGGCTGGCATAGTCAATTGTTGTTTGTGCGGCCGGAATGGGGAATGCCCGTCGGCGAACTTCTTGGCGAATCTGCTCCAAAAACTGCCGGCCCAGAGGCGATTTATTGCCGCCAAACGTCATAGCGCCACCGAGAAGCACGACGTCGGGGTCGATGGTGTGCATTAGCGTGACGATGCCCACCGAGAGATATCGTGCCGTATCCATCACGATTTCTATTGAGAGTGGATCGCCGGCGGCGGCCTCCTCGCCGATGACTTCGGGGGCTAATTTCGCGCCGCGATCCATGCGAGCATTGAGCGACGTTTTCATGCCGCTCTCCAGCGCCTCGATCGTCCGCTTCACTACCGCCGTAGCGCTGGCATAGGCTTCCAAATGGCCGGGCTGGCCGCAACCGCACATGCGAGCATCGTCGTGAAAATCGATCGGCATGTGGCCACATTCCGCGCCATGGCTGTGTTGGCCATCGATCGAAAAGCCATTCACGATGATGCCGCAGCCGATGCCGGTGCCGAGGGTAAACATCACGAGGCTTTTATAACGATCGCCGCAGCCAACCCAAAATTCGCCATACGCCGCGGCCGACGCGTCATTGGCAAACGTGACCGGCAAACCACAGTGCGTGGCAAGGCGATCGCGAATGGGAAAATTGTTCCAGCCGCGCAGATTAACGGGCTGCAACAGCATGCCAGTTGGAATATCCATGGTGCCGGGTGAGCCCAAACCAACGCGGGCAATTTCGGCAGGTTTCAAATTGGCCCGGCTAATTGCCTCGATAACTGCTTTTCCCATCCGCTGGGCGGCAGCTTCCGCGCCATCGGGCACTACCGTAGGAACCGTGAGATACGAAAGCGTGTGACCGGCGTCGTCGACAACGCCAATCTTCGCGCTGGTTCCGCCCAGATCGACGCCAACAAAAAATGGCGGTTTGGCAGCCTCACGAGTAATGAGATTACGAGACATAGCGCGAACATTCCGCGAAGAACATGTGGGAGCAAAAGTATACGGCCGGAGAATTTTGGCAGCAATTGCAACTGCATCACGGAATAGTTGAGTTGCAAGGGACAAGCATGCTTGCGCGAAAAAAGCCAAACATGATTATTTCACATGCTCAAGAACTGGCAACCCGTTTTTGAATTCGACAGGCGGCTTCTCTTTGCCATCGGGCGTCCATTCGCGCCACAGTCCGTTCTCCTGGTCGTCTTTGAAATCGCCTTCCGTTTCCTTTTGTCCGTCTTCGTACCAGGTGGTCCAATGGCCGTTTTTGAAACCGTCATCGTACTCGGCATCGCACTGCTTATTGCCATTGGGATACCAGCGAATCCACCGACCTTGTTCGAGGCCGTTGACCATTAGGCCATAACTAGACGCCTGGCCGCTGCCGTACCATTCTTCCCACAAGCCTTGCTTGCGGCCTTGCTCATCTTCATCGCCCTCTGCGCGAGCGCACCGTCGGGATAGTTAAAAACCCAGTGCTTGCCGCGGCGAAACTCGCCCAGGTCGGTAAGCTGCCGACCATTCATGCCATTGTGCTGCGCCCATGGCCGCGGATCGTGGATGATCATTACATCGCCGGGCCGATGAATTTTCTTGAAGTATGCCTCCGTGATGCTGTGGCCCGGCGGCAGAGGGACGTTGACCACGTCGTACGGCAAAAACGGCACGGCCATCATGTTCTCGGCCGGTCGATGCAAAATTCCAAACGGCGTGTTGGGAACATACACGCAGTAAGAAAAATACGCGTTAACCCAATTCAAGTAGTATCCAGCCGGATAAACCAGCATGAAAATCGAGAGCACGCGCACTAGCGGCCTGCACTGTTTCCAAGAAACCCAGGGCCATTCGCGCCATGGCAAGATTAGTGCCAACCCCGCGAAAGCGAGCACGATGTTCCAACCGATCAGATTGCTCCGCGGGCTAAGGCAATTCCAAAAGATTACGCCGGTGTGCAGGACTACGGCCGTAACAGCGACAAACCAGCGCGCCGGCGGGAACAGGCACAAAATGCCCAGCAGCATTTCGGTAATCGCCACGCTCCAGCCGACGATATTGCCCAACAGCGGCGTGTTCCACGCGTACTTTTCGGGCGGAAAGAATCGCACGATGTCCATCGGAATCACGTTGCTCGCGAATCCGAACATTTGTTCCGGCTTAATGAAATCGATGATGAACTTGTGAAATCCCGCCCAGAACCAAAGCGCCATCAGGCCGGAGCGACCAATCAGTTGGGTGTTCACGCCCGGCAACGTGCCAATCATCAAGAGCACCATCAGCGCGTGCGGTTGAATGCGCGTGCGATCCATTAGCACGCTGAGCACCAGAATGACGCTAAGCGCGATGATGCCGGCTCGTGGACGGATCAATATCAGAAACAACGAAATGACAATTGGCCAGCCGACGTTTACTCGCGGCACCCAATCCCAAACCGGCAGCATTGGCGCAAGTTCCGCATCGCTCGGTCGGTTTTGCCAAGTGACTTGAGAAACCGCGGGCGTGGCAAATTTCCAGGCGGTCCAATTCGGATCCGTGCGATCCTGCCACAAATTCCACATCACGGTGACGGTATACAAGCTTGCCGCCACCAATAGCCAGCGATACGCCACCAAATACCATTGCGGCCCGCGCGGCAGCGGAATCGAGCGCACGAACTTTGCGATCGGGCTGGGTGATGCCGACGGTGTTGAGATGACCAGCATGGCAGACGAGAATTGCATGCGAGTGCGCATGCAGCAATGAAGTTGATCCGCGAATCTCTATTTCAAAAATAGCTTCCCCAGCGCGGGCGGCGAACGAATTTGAGTCGTGCATAGCGCATGCAACCGGGATACATAATTATCGCAGCCAAAACCCAGATCAGGAAAACGGTTGGTAAATCAAGGCCGAAATTCGGTTGCCAACCTGTGCCGCGGCCAAATGCGGCGTCCGTCGACAAAACGGCCATGTTCGGCGGTTGAAACAGCCAGGCGGTTGGCAATTCCCGCCACAGCGTTAGCCCGATCGCAAACAGATGCAACATTGGCCAGTGCACCACATAGAAGTACAGCGGTACGCTGCCAAATATCGTGAGTGGCCGCCAGCGGGCAGATACATCTCGATCAAAAACGGCAAGCAGCAACAGCCCCAGGCCGATCGATACCATTAAATGGCACAACGATGGTGGAAACTGCGTGCAATTGAAAAACGACATCACGCTCCGCAGCGCATCATCTTGTGAACTCCACGGCGCAGGATCGCCATAAAAATTGAGTACGCGCAGAATCAGGAACCACACTAGCAAATTGGCTCCCATTGCCAGCAACATGGTGCGTCGCAGGTCGCGAGGCAATCGGAACAACTCGCCAAGCGCGAAACCACACGCCATTACGCCCAGCCACGGAACAATCGACCAACGCAATTCCAATGCGGTGCCGCTCGTTATTTGCACGATGCCCGGTTCATGCAGCAAGATCCAAAGCGGCCGCAAAAACCCGAGTTGATCGGCGCTGATTCCATCGAACAGATTATGCAAGAACACGATCGCCATTCCGAAAACCGCGACGGTTCCCACACGCAGATATATCAGGCCGCTCATGACAACCATCGACCAGCCAATTGCCCACAGCGGGCCAGTGGAAAGCCAATGCGGATCGAACGTGAACCATTTTAAAAGCGGCACAATTGCCAGATCGAGCGTCACAAGCAGCAATCCGCGGCTGAATGCGAAACGGCTGACATCTCGTTTCGATTGGCCAGATGCCAACCGAAAGAACAGACCAGCGCCTGCGAGAAGGACAAACAATGGCGCAGATAGCCCTGTTATCCATGACACCGCGAATTCACCGGCAGAGACCTGGCTCAGCTCCATCGAACGTAACGGGCTATTGCCGAAAAACACTCGCGTGTGTTCGAGCAACATCAAGAGAGCCGCCATTCCGCGCAGGATATCGAGGGGGGCAATCCGCCGGCCATTGGCCAATTGAGTTTCGAGTGAAACGCCGGCAAACAATTTTGGCCGCCCAATGCCGGCCAAGGCGGCGGCTAGCCGATCGGAGTCCGACGCAGCAGTGGTTTTGCTTTCGGCAATGTCGGCGGATTCGTCGGCCATGTTTTGCGCCAAATCACATTTTGCCCCAGTAGTTTTAGTGTAACCGGCATTTGAATTCGCTCGCTCCGGATGTCTGGCGCAAATCGAGTATCCGCGGCTGAAATCTGGGATCCGGCTCGATATAACCGGACCCTGCTGGCAAATTGCCGGGCTTTCCTTGCTTTGCCAATTTTGCGTTATTAAACTTAAACGCTGGGTTGCTGTGCATTTGGAACATGCATAATCACTGCCTGTTCGCTAAGTGCCGGGTGCCCATTCGGAACAGCCTCTCAAATCAATTAATGCGCTCCCACCTTCACTTCGCGGGTCAAAAGCATCGTGATGGTCGGGTGGGGGCGTACCGGACAACTTCGCAGCATTGTGGAAGCTTTCTTGTTCCCCGAGTCGGGAGATTATTGCCCATGGTTCGTCAGCAATTTACTTGGTTGAACGCCTGCAGTCTCTCGTTGTTCTGCCTGGCGGTAATGGCGAGCCATCAAAGTCTCGCTCAAACGACCACAACGGGCACCACTGGCACGACGGGGACAACAGGGACTACAGGAACGACCGGCACCACGAGCACTTCGATCGCGGGGGTCGCCGGTGTAGTGGTTGATGCAACTGGCGTGCTGCGAAGCCAATTCTTTGCCGACAATACCGGCCAACTGATGCGTCAGAAAATGGCGGCTGCCCGCGCCGCGGCCGCTGCTGGCAATTCAAAAATTGCTACGCCCAGTCAATTGCGAAAAGTGTCGCTGAATCGATTGGAAGCGGCGCTGAAGAAGCAGCTCGATTCCGGAGCGCCTGAGTCTGCCCGCATGGATGAATTGAAGCATCTGGCCGGACTGACTCGGGTTCAGTACGTATTTTATTATCCCGAAACGAAAGATATTGTGCTCGCCGGGCCATCCGAAGGTTGGGCCGCTGATCCTTCCGGTCGAGTCCGTGGTCTGACGACCGGACGTGCTGTGTTGGAACTGGATGATTTAGTGACGGCCATGCGCGCGTTTCCGCCAGGCGGCAAAGCGACCTCGCAAATCAGCTGCTCCATCGATCCGACGAAGGAAGGCTTGGAGCGCATGCAAAATGTTGTCAAAGAGGCGCACTGCGCATGCCGGCCCTGGCGACATGCCGAATGTATTTCGAGAAATGCGCAGCGCACTGGGGCCGCAAAACATCAGCATTCGCGGTGTGCCAGCCACGACGCATTTCGCTCAAGTGCTGGTGGAAGCCGATTATCGCATGAAGCTCATCGGCATTGGTTTGGAACATCCGCCCGTGCGCGGTTTCCAAAACTGGATCGACCGTGTGAATCCCGCCGCCGTGGCGCGAAACGCCCTGCAACGCTGGTTCTTTGTTCCGAATTACGAATGCGTCCGCGTGACAGACGACGAACTCGGGATGGAACTTGTCGGCGATGGTGTGAAGCTTGTTGGCGCCGATGAAGTAATCGCGCCCGATGGAAGTCGAGCTTCGGCCAGCGCGGTCGATGGCGCAAGCCGCGCATGGACCGAAGCCTTCACCAAGAAATATCCTGAAATTGCCGCGGTCGTGCCGGTTTACGGGCAGTTGCGCAACTGCATCGATCTAGCCGTCGCCGCCGCATTCATTCAGCAGAAGGACTACTATCACAAAGCCGGCTGGACAATGCCAGTGTTTGGCAATGAGTCGAGCTATCCCGTGCAGACATTGAATGCTCCTCAGCAAGTCGATAACATCATGAACGCGGTGAATCGCGGTCGCACACTGATGACACCGATCGGCGGTGGCGTGGAACTGCATCCGAAGATGGCGCTCGATCCTAAAAATGTGCTGGCCGACAGCGACGGCAAAGTTGGCCAAATTCGCGAAAAGGTCGATACGAAAAGTATTAACGCGGACCAATGGTGGTGGGACTGAACGTTCTTCGCCATCCCGGTCATTGCGATCAAACTCAGCATCTCCGCTGGCGGTTTTAGCGACCCCGCGGGCCTTAAAACCGCCGCCAGGCAAGGCCGGCGGTTTTATTTTGCGCGCTCCGCTTCTGCTGATTGATCAACGAGCACGACGCGCAAGTCACAAACATTCGTGTTCGTCGGCCCGGTTTTGATTAGCGCGCCCAGGGGCTCAAAAAAATGGTACGCGTCGTTGCGGCGCAGGAAATCCGCTGGATCGAGTCCACGCTGCGTGGCGTCTTCGATCACAGCGGTGTCGACAAACGCTCCCGCGGCGTCCGTTGGGCCGTCTTCGCCATCGGTGCCCGCCGAAAGAATAACAATTCCAGGAGCTGCGTTTGCAGGTCCGCCATCGATTTCGTGCAGGCGGGCGAGCGCCGCCAATACGGTTTGCTGATTTCGTCCGCCTAAACCCCGATCAGCTTCCGCGATCAGTTTGACCGTGCCTTCGCCGCCGCTGATTAAACAGTTGGGGCCATTTGAATCGCGCATGGAAACGGCCATCTCGGCTAAGTGGCGGCCGATCTCTTCCAAAGCTCCTTCGGGCTTGGGTGCGCACGTCAATGCGTGTGAATATCCGAGCCGCTCTGCTTCCTGTCCCGCGGCGTCCACCGCCATGGCGTTATTTCCGATTACAACGTTTGTCACACGACAAGATGCTGGTTCTTGGCGCTGACGGGTTCGATCCCGTTCACGCAGCGCTTCAAACACCGCCGAGAAGCTGCCATCCTCCCGGCCACCAAATCGGTCGAGAATATCGATTGCGTCGCGCGGCGTGGATGTGTCTTGAACCGTGGGTCCTGAGGCGATGAGATCGAGCGGATCGCCAGGCACATCAGAAATGATCAGCGCAATTAATTGGCAAGCCCGACAAGCCCGCGCAAGTGCACCGCCTTTGATGCGGCTAAGTTGCTTTCGCACGGTGTTCAGCTCCGCAATGTTTGCGCCGGCTGCGCTCAGAAACCGTGTGACCGCCAGTTTATCGGCAAGCGTAATCCCTTCGATTGGCGCCGGCAGTAGCGCCGAGCCACCGCCGGAGATCAGTGCAACGCACAGATCTTCCGAACCCAGCGAAGCAACGATTCGCAAAATCTCTTCGCTTCCCGCGACGCCTTCCGCGGTGGGCTCATTCACTCCGGCCGGCCGGGCCGGGTGCAAGTGAATGCGTTCGGTGCGGATGCCTGCTTGCTCTTCAGTGCCCGCGGGCACGTTGACCCAGCCAATTAACTGCTCTTTACATAGCAGCGCCGGCCTTAGAATCGCCTCTAGCGCCGCCGCCATCCCAGCCCCCGCTTTGCCCGCGCCGACGACGGCAATTTTTTTTACCGAGTGGAGATCAACTCGGTGAGGCTCATCTGGCACATGGCTGAAGATCAGCGTACTGCCGTGGGTTTCGACGCAATCGGGGATCAAACGATCCGATCGCACTGCCTCCAAGCCAGCATGCCAAATGCGGAGAGAGTCGGAGCGAAGATGTGAGGCTCGCGACATTGGAAATCAGAATCGCCAAACCTGGGCGACGCGCACAAGTCGATCCGCTTCGTAAACTCGAAAAATTGCACCAAGCGGAGGTACAAAAACGATCCGTTTCTCGTTTTCCCTGGATTCACTGACGTCGAACGGGTGGAACTTCAACAATTGGTCCAGTGTATCGGCAGCTGCCGTAATGACTGCACGATCGGATGCTGAATTCCAAATCTCGGCTAATTCCGCGTTTGCCGATGGCACCCAGATCACCGAATATGGCATTACATTCCCAGTTCCTGTTTAATCTGTTCAAGCGTCTTGCCACCGGGTTCGGCAAACCGGCGTTCTAACTCTTCGTCAGACGCAAGCTGATTCGCCAAATTGATGACACGTTGCTCGTACAAGTCCATCGGGAAAAGCCGCCCCACGACTTTGCCAGTCTCGTCGCACAGCTGGATTTCTTCATTCAAATCTCCGATCTTCGCGCGAAGAGCTTCATCGAGAACTATGTTTTTCATGGCTCTGTACCTCTGAATGGTCGCCGACGCAACGATTCTATTCTACATTGCTTGGGGCCGCACACAAATCTCGATTCGCGCCTCACGCGTACCCATACCGTTCACAGTAATCGCCCCAGCGGCGGTGAATTTCGTTGCGAAGTTCCGGTTCGAGTTCGTGCTTGTTCGTTTTGTAATCTTTTTGAGTGCCGACGTGGGCCTCAATCCGCGGACACACCACGTCGAATTCGCCGAGATGGAGCGTTTCATAAATGCGCCGCATTTGCTGCATCGGTTCGCGCACCAGATCCTCGTATTTCAATTCGCAAATCTGGTCGGCGGGAATTGAATCGCGCTGCCGATCGAACCCGCGGTACATCCGCTCGAATGCGGAAAACACGTATTCGTCCAAATCGCGATGATGCGGGTGCTGAAGCCCCTGGGCCCAATCGAGTGAGACCCATAGCCTCCGAGTACTGGGAAAAATCGTGGCCGGATCGCGCACGATGTGAATAAATTTTGCTCCGGGAAACAGCCTCGCGAGTTCCGCAATCCGGCCGGTATGTGGTGGCGACTTCATCACCAGCCGCTTGCGCTTTTTGTACGTCAGCATTTGAACGAACCGCTTCATATTGCGCCGCCAGCGATCCAAATCTTGCGGCGCGCACCCTTCCATGTCGAGAAATTCGTTGAATGGCGGCTCTTCGTTGGGAAACGCCATGCGAAAGTACGGCGTCGGGGAACCCATCGCAACCATTGCGAACTCGTCTTCCTGTGGTTTATTCCAGCCGGTGGCCATGTTGTCCATCGGCCGTTTACCGGGCAGCAGCGGCCGCAACAACGTGGGAGCAAACCAGCCGGTCACGAGGAAATGATTGGGCTCGAAGCATTCGTAATAGGTCGGATACGCAAACCGATCGTCGCATACCATCAGCTCGTGCAAGTATGTGGTGCCGCTCCGCCAGTGGCCGATGATGAATACCGGCGGATCGATAATTTCCGTCGCCGCAATCTTTCGGCCGTAAATCAACCGCTGCAACCAGGCACACACCGAATTGCTCGTGGCGAAAATCGTGATCAGTAGCGCCATGAACCAGCGCAAGGGATGAATACGAAACCGACCTCTCCGCAGCACATGCCACCAATCACCCAAACACATGCCATGCCAAAACCGTGGCGAATAGAACGGATACGTGTTGAGCTTGAGCTTTTTCTTAAGCGGCGGCTTCTTTGGCGACTGTAGCACGGTAGACATCGCATTTTCCCTGGCGGTTAAGGACGCTATTGTAACTCGCCAAATCAACGAGCGTAATTGCCGCTAGATTCCGATCCATCCTGTTCGCATAATGGGAGATCGACACCGCCGCGCTGCTTAAGCCATTTGCGAAGGATCGCAAACAAGAATGCATCGGGAACTGTACCTGTAGCACATGGAAACAGCACTCGCTCGGACCGATATCAACCAGCTACGGCATTATTTAGATCATCCGCATGAAGCGGGTCGATGGCTTTCGGCATGGGGCATCGACGATGTTGATCGCGCACACGCTAGCCTGCTGCGGATGGCGATCGCGGGCATCACGCTCGATCTACTGGCGAACATTTGCGATCAGCTGGCGGAAAACTTGCCGCGGACCAGCGATCCCGATATGGCGCTGAATAATTTCGATCGCTTTGTGGCCGCTGCGCGAAATCCGCTGTCGCTGGCCTCGCTCTTTGAACGCGACCCGGAAGCGCTGCCGGTGCTGCTCCAGATCTTTTCGACAAGCCAGTATCTGAGCGATCTCTTGGTGACCGACTCCGAAGCGTACGATCTCCTTCGAATTACCGAAGGCCAGCCAGTGGCTCGGTCCGTTCTGGTCGACGAACTAGCCGCGGAGGTTGCCGCACTAAATGACGAACGAGCGGTGATGACTGCGCTCCGCCGCTTCAAGCGGCGCGAGACGCTGCGCATCGCGTACGGTGATATTATTCGCGGCCAAAGACTGGATATCGTCACTAGCCAGATTTCATATCTTGCCGATGCCATTCTTGAAGCCGCGCTGCGATTTTCACGCAATACGTTGGAAGCCAAGCGGGGAGTGCCGCGCCGGGCCGATGGACATAAATCGCGCTTTGTCGTGCTGGCGATGGGCAAGCTCGGCGGCGGCGAATTGAACTACTCCAGCGACATCGATTTGATCTTTCTCTACGAGGCCGATGGAACAACCGACGGCCAACGAACCATGGCGAACGTCGAGTTCTTTGATCGTCTGGCGCGCGATGTGGTCAAGCTGCTTACCGAACCGACCGACTTGGGTGCCGCTTATCGAGTCGACTTGCGACTGCGGCCCGAGGGACAGCGCGGCCCCACCGTGCCAAGCCTGGAAAGCGCGCTACACTACTACGACGTTTCCGGGCGGACCTGGGAACGGCAAGCGTTCGTAAAAGCACGGGCGGCTGCCGGTGATTTGGAATTCGGGCAAGAGTTTCTGCGGCAATTGGAGCCCTGGATTTATCGCCGCTATTTATCGCGGGCCGATATTGCGGGCATCAAAGCGCTTAAGCGGCGCATTGAACAGCATGTGAAAAGCGAAGGCGCCGATTTGCGGAATGTCAAAACGGGCCACGGGGGCATTCGCGATATTGAATTCACGATCCAATTCCTGCAGCTCTTGAGCGGTGGCGATTGGCTGGAACTGCGCACCGGCAACACCATGGAAGCCATTGCCAAGCTGGAAATCGGCGGTTGCCTGACGCGCCAAGAACGTTCAATTCTCGAAGAAAACTACGCGTTTTTGCGGAAGATCGAACATCGACTGCAAATCATGTTCGACCTGCAAACGCATCTCTTACCAGCTTCGAAGAATGAAATTCGGGCCCTAGCCATTCGCATGGGCTATACCGACTCGCCAACCGCCACAGCGTTCGACGCGTTCACTAGCGATTATCAACAGAAGACACTGCTGAACCGAAAAATTCTCGACCACCTGCTGCATGATGCGTTTGGCGAGGAAGGCAAGACCGAGCCGGAAGTCGATCTAGTCCTGGATCCGGATCCGCAGCCGGAACAAGTTTCTAGCGTATTAGGTCGTTATCCGTTTCGCGATGTGCCGGGCGCTTATCAGAATTTGATGACGCTTTCGGAGGAGCGCATTCGCTTTCTCTCCACGCGGCGTTGCCGACATTTTTTGGCCTCCATTGCACCACGGCTATTGCCGGCGATCGCGGACACGCCAGATCCCGATCAGACGCTAGTCAGCTTGAGCAAAGTGAGCGATTCGCTCGGCGGCAAAGGCGTGCTCTGGGAGTTGTTCAGTTTCAATCCGCCATCATTGCATTTGTATGTAGAGCTTTGCGCATCGAGTCCCTATCTGTCAAGCATCTTGATCAGCAATCCCGGCATGATCGACGAGCTGATGGACAGCCTCGTGCTCGATAAGTTACCAAGCTGCGAATCGCTGGAATCGAATCTCAAAGAACTCGCGCACGCGGCGGAAGATCTCGATCTGGTGCTGCACAGTTTTAAAAATGCGCAGGTGCTCCGCGTTGGCGTGCGCGACATCTTGGGCAAGGAAGATATTGTTGCCACATGCAGCTCGCTGGCAGATATTGCTGAAGTTTGCCTGCGGCTGATCACACGCACTGAGTACGGCAAGCTGACGGCAAAAGTCGGCGAACCGATGATCGCCGAGGGCGACACCACCGGAAAAGCGTCCGAGTTCATCGTGCTGGCGATGGGCAAGTTCGGTGGATGTGAAATCAACTATCACAGCGATTTGGACATGGTCTTTCTGTACGAAGCCGAAGGCGGCACATTCCATGCCCGTCGCACGCGGCGCAGCGGTGAAACCACATCGAATCAGCATTTCTTCAGTGAGTTGGGTACCCGCGTTATCAAAATGGGCAGCCAGCTTGGCCCGCACGGCCGGTTGTATGAAATCGATCCACGCCTGCGACCGACCGGAAAAAGCGGGGCGCTGGCAACATCGCTTGCCGAATTCCGCCGCTACTTCGATGAGGGCGCTGGACAACTTTGGGAACGGCAGGCACTGTGCAAGGCACGAGTTGTGTATGGTTCGCCTTCGGCAGCAGCAGCCGTCATGCAAACCATTGCCGACTGTGCGTACAACCGCCCCTGGCAACGAGAAGATGTTGGCGAAATCCGCCGGATGCGGCAGCGAATGGAAGATACCGCGAAATCGAATAATTTGAAACGCGGTCCCGGCGGATTGGTCGATGTCGAATTTATTGCTCAAATGTTGCAGCTTAAGCACGGCGGCCAGCATCCGGAAGTCCGCCAACCCGCCACGCTCGATGCACTCGCGGCACTGGAGAAGATCGGCGCGATCTCTCACGACGATTTCGACTATTTTAGCGGCAGTTACCGCATTCTGCTGGCTATGGTCAGCCGGCTGCGCTTGATGAACACCACCGCCCGGCACGACCTGCCGGAAGATCCGGAAGAGCAAGTTAAGTTAGCACGGCTCTTGGGCTACCCCGACCGCGAGAAATTGCTAATCGATTGCCAAAAGTTGACGCAAGAAAACCGTGCCCGATTTGATCGCATTTTCGCGCGGGAAGGCGCTGGATAAAAGCACGGACGGAGTCTGTCCGCATCCGGCGGCCGCTCATCGATATCGCTCGAACAAATTGCAGCGCGGCCACTCGCTGGTCTCGCTCAAAATTTGCGCCACTTCCTTGCAGGCATCTTGTAGCGCGTTGCCGGTGGGTGATTCCGAAGGCCGTTCCGCTTCCTCCGGACGCTCGGCATGGCGTTTTTCCGAACCATTAAAGAGCACCACCCAATCGATGCCGCCGGGCAAGTGTTCGATCCACGTGGAAATTCCGGGAACACCACCGTCCTTGCCATAGGCGAGACTATCAATGTCTCCGAGGTCCCGTCCGCTAGCAGTTGCAGTGTGGTCCGTCGATGCGTTGCCATGAGGCCAGTTACGCATTTCGTGGACGCTGTCCCAACCCAGCCCAAACCACGAGCCGTTTTCGCGAACCTCCAGCGGCGGCTCCGGGCGCGCCAGCATCTGTTTCATGATCGCCGTGTCTAAAAATGGCTTGCCGGTGCGTGTGCCATCAACCGCGGTCATGAACGTCGCCATCGAAACTGCCGATGCGCACCAGCCGCCTGCGGCGCCGGTAGGACCCGTATGCCCTGCCGCGAGCGGTCGCCGAGCGCCGACGATATAACGTCGAGCTTCATCAGGCAAATAGCGCGGCTCGCGTTCGGGTTCATGTAGCGGCGTCATTTCGATGTTCTCGATGCCCATGGGGTGCAGTGTCGCCCGCTCGACGAACTCCGTATATCGCTCATTCGTGACGCGCTGGATAATGTAGCCCAGCGTCATGTAGCCGAAGTTTGAATATTTCTGCTCCGTGCCTGGATCGAAGTCCAGCCGGTGACCCATCACAAAATAAATCAGCTCTTCCGCATTGACGGGCAGCCGCAAATGCAATTCTTTCGCCGCGCGAGTTTCATACGAAATCGGGTCGCCATGCGGCGTCGAGCGGTCCCAACCGCCAGAGCGATTTAGCAGCATACGGATGGTGACGCGCCGCAGTCGCTCGTCAAATTCATGGCCAGGCGGCGCGTGCAGCTGCCCAAGCATTTCAAACACGCGATCGTTGAGTTTCAACCGCCCTTGTTCAACGAGCTTGAGAACCGTAACGGCGGTGATCGATTTGCTGACACTCGCCAAATCGAACCGCGTAACCGGCCGCACTGGCTCGCGTGCTTCTATATTGGCCCAGCCGTAGCCACGAGCGACAATCAATTTGCCATCCCGGGTAATCGCCAGGGCGGCTCCCGGCACTTCGTGTCGCGCGAGAATTTGCCGCATAACGCCATCGAGCCGCTCCAGCGCTGGGCTGCGCGCAAAATTTCTCCGGTAACGGGTAATTCTCCCTCAAATGCACGCTCTTGTGCCGATGCGGGACGGCTTCCGGCGAGACCGAAAGTGAAAAATGTTAGGGCCAAAGTTAACCAGTTTGTCAGCCAAAAAGCCGATGCCAAGCTGCGATGCATCGCTATTTCTCCAGTTCGCGGCTCAAACACTTGCGCGACAGTGCCTCTCTGCGTACACTGTAGTGCACTGTTAAGAATTCTCGGCCAGAACTTCGTGGGGATCAAGTTCTGATTCGCCGCGATACTATGCCCAATTGGGAGACATTCGATGAAAGGCGCCTGGGCTTTGATCACAGGGGCTTCGTCCGGCTTCGGTCGGGCGTTGGCCGAGCTTTTGGCGGCACGCGGGGTGAATTTGATCGTCACCGCTCGCCGCCAAGATCGGTTGCAAAACCTGAAAGATCAGCTGCTTACCAAACATGGCAACGAAATACGCATCGAGCCGCTTACTTTCGATATCCGCGATCGCAAACAGTGCGAGGCGGCACTGAAGTCGAAACCCGATTTGGTTTCGCAAGTTTCGATTCTGATTAACAACGCGGGATTAGCGCGAGGACTCGCGCCCGTAGCGGACAGCGATCCGACCGATTGGGACGAAATGATCGACACCAATATCAAAGGGCTCTTATACATGACGCGGCTCATTTTGCCGCACATGATCGCCCGCAATGACGGTCACATCGTAAATCTCGGCTCCGTTGCCGGCGTTTGGGTACCCCCGAACCATGCGGTTTACAGTGGCACAAAATTCGCCGTGCGTGCCATCAGCGATGGCCTGCGAATCGATTTGCTCGGCAAGAAAATTCGCGTCACCAATATCGAGCCCGGCATTGGCGAAACGGAATTCGCGCACGTGCGTTTGCGCGATGACGCGCGGGCGGCCAACGTTTATAAAGGCATCAAACCGCTTTCCGCCCATGACGTGGCAGAGTGTATTCTCTGGAGCCTGGACCGCCCGTGGCACGTGAACATTCACGAGATGATCATCTTTCCAACGATGCAAGCCAATGTCGGCGCGGCATACACCTATCGCGAACCAAATTGAGCAACTTCTCCGCTGTTTTTGACCGCCGCAATTCGAGTTCTCATGTCTAAGTTCCGGCTGCTGGCCCTCGACATCGACGGCACACTGGTCAACAGCCGCGATGAGTTGACCGCGCCCACGAAATCCGCCATTCGCCGCGCTTGCGATGCTGGAATCCGTGTCGTCCTGGCCACAGGCCGGCGGTATTCCAAGGTGCTGCACCTGGTCGAACCGCTAGGGTTAGATGTGCCGCTTGTTACTGCCAGTGGCGCGCTGATCAAAGATCCGATCGATCATCGGACGCTGTTTTGTGCGAAGTTCGATTTCGGAGTCCTCGAAGCGACTTTGCAAACTGTCGCTGCGGCGGGCTACGACGTGCTGCTGTACGGCGACACCTTCAGCCAGGGATTCGATTTTTATTGCCGCGCGTTTGATGTCGAAAATCAGCCGCAGCTGGCGGAATACTTTGTTCGCAACCGCGGTTTGGGGCGCGAATATCCGAATTTGATGACCGCGCCGCCACCGGGCATTTTTGCCGGCTTTGCTATGAGCAGTCGCGAAGAAATGGCGAACCTCGGCGAGCGGCTTGTGGAGCAATTTGGCGAGAATCTGTACGTCCACGTGCTCAAAAGTCCGTTCTATTCCGGCTGGTTTTGCGAGATCGAACCAGGCGGCGTGAGCAAATGGTCGGCGATTCAGCATCTGGCGCACGAATGGAACATCGCCGACAAAGAGATTTGTGCCGTCGGTGACGATGTAAACGACGTCCCCATGATCCGCGGCGCCGGCTTGGGGGTGGCCATGGGCAATGCGCTGGACTCCGTTAAGGACGCCGCCGACCGTGTCGCACCGTGCCATGATTCCGACGGAATCGTGGAAGTCATCAGTTGGCTGCTCGATTGAGAGGTTTGCATGAGCCATGCAATGTCCGACGCAACAACACGATTTTCGGATCGAGTCGAAAACTACGTCCGCTACCGTCCCCAATATCCAATCGAAGTCCTAACGGTCCTCTCGCAGCAGGCCGGTCTCTCGCCGACTGCGCAAATCGCAGATGTCGGCTCCGGCACCGGCATTTCGTCGAAGCTGTTTCTCGATCACGGAAATGTCGTTTTCGCGGTCGAACCGAATCGGGAAATGCGTGCGGCGGCCGAGGCAACCCTGGGCCAGGAACCAAACTTTCGTAGCGTCGGCGGCGCCGCGGAACATACCACGCTGCCCGATTGCAGCGTCGACCTCATCATCGCCGGACAGGCGTTTCACTGGTTCGATCGGCAGGCAGCCAAACGCGAATTCGCACGAATTCTCCGACCGGGCGGTTATGTTGTGCTGATGTGGAACTCGCGCCGTTTCGATTCGGCTTTCGCTCACGATTACGAACTCTTCATGCACACGTTTGGCACGGATTATCGTGATGTCAATCATAAAAATATCGACCCGGTGGCGATTGCAGAATTCTTCGCGCCCGCTGCAGTTCAATTCGCCAAGGTTGCCAATCAGCAACTTCTCGATGAAGCTGGGCTGATTGGTCGCATCGAATCTTGCTCCTATATGCCAGCCACGAACCATCCGCGGCACAGCGAAATGATCGATGCAGCCAAAAAGTTGTTCGCCGATCACCAGCGTGACGGAAATGTATGCATTGAGTACGACACCGAATTATATTTTGGCCAATTGACGTAAGGCCCGTTCGGTTTTCATTTCCATATGCATGTGCATCAAACGTCGATCGATGCCCTGGTGACGCCGCGGCTGACTGCTCGCCGAGTGCAACCAGAGGATTTCGCAAATTGGTTGCGAATGCACGAGAATCCGGCTGTCATGGCCACGCTCGGCGGCTTGGTCGGCGAGGAAGTTACGCGGCAAATGCTCAGTGAAAACCTTGAACATTGGCGTCAGCACGGTTTCGGCCGCTGGATGTATTTTGATAAATCCGATGAAACGTTCGTCGGCCGTGGCGGGCTCAAACGTGTGTCGATCGACGGCCACGACGAAATCGAAGTCGGGTATGCGCTCATGCCGGAATTTTGGGGCCGTGGCTTGGCAACGGAAATTGCTCAGGCCAGCATCGCGATTGCCTTCAACCGCCTCGGCTTCAATGAACTTGTCAGCTTCACCTTTCCCACGAATGCTGCCTCGCGGCGCGTCATGGAGAAATGCGGATTCCATTTCCAGCGAAACTTTGTGTGGAAGGAATTGCCGCATGTGTTGTATCGGCTGCGAAAAACCTGGTGGCTCGTCAATGGCGGCTTGTTTGGTCACTCGTCCGCCGGTAGAACCGGAGGCTAAAGGACAAATCCAACTGAGCAACACAACGCAGCATGGCAACTGAAGCACCGCCGCCGTCTTCGATTACCCTGTCCGGTTTTCAAGAGCTGATCCGCGAGATGTACCTGAAAAAGGACGTCGCCCGGGGCATCGATGGCACATTCATGTGGCTGATGGAAGAAGTCGGCGAGCTGGCGTCCGCATTGCGCAGTGGTACGCACGAGGAACGGCTCGGGGAGTTTGCCGATGTGCTCGCCTGGCTAGCGACCATCGCCAACGTGGCGGGTGTCGATCTAGCGGAGGCCATCGCCAAGAAATACGGCTCCGGCTGCCCGGGTTGTGGCCAATTCGTGTGCCGCTGTGCAGACGCAGAGAAGCCTTGACGGCCCGCTGCTCGCCGCGTAGATGATTCGCGCGAGCGATTTCGCGAATTCCGCTGCTGAATTAATCGACGCCATCAGCGAACTTTTGCCGCTGAAAAATGCGGATTTTCGATGATCCCAAACGTATTGCCGAACGGGTCGGATACGGCAGCGACGCGAATCCCCTCGCCAACGTCTTGGAGCTGCTCCCGGATTGTGGCGCCGAATGCCTCCAATCGTTTAATGGCTGCAGCAGCATCCGGCACACCCCAATACGCAACGGTGCCTCCGGGTCCCGGCGTGCCAACTGGAACCAAACCGAGCTCGAAGCCTCCGACACTGTAACCGACATAGAACGGCTCGTCGAAGTACGGCTCCAATTCCAAAACGCGATTGTACCACTGCTTTGCTTTGGCGAGATCGTCGACGTGGTAGATGACAGTTCTCAAGCCCTGAATCATCGTTTTCTCCATGCTGACTGTAAAATGAATGCCCAGTAAAAGACCTGGACATCATAATGAATGAGTAGAGAGAGTTTTAAGAATTCACCGACTGCCGGTGTCGCATATTGCGCAACAGTCATGGCCGCAACGGGATCGGTTTGGGGGCGGCACGGTAGGTCTGGGCAAACGTCTGCGGATCGCTGCCAGATCATAACCATAGCGCTTCATTGGCGATAAAACATCGCCGAGTGTTATCGTGGCGATTGCGAACATCGCCCCGCGTTTCTGCGAGCGGCGCGAGCGTAAGCGGGCGACAAAATTCCGAGTTTTGTCGCAGAAAAATCGTTCATCGAATTTCGCCGAAAATTTGATCCACTCGGAAATTCTCGCGCCGACCCACAGCATAACCGTCGCGCATTTTCAATTGCGCACTGTCGAAATTGCCATCGTGAACGACACGCGGATTACTTGCGCAGGCTCCCGCTGCGAGTCAATTCGAGGCGCGACTCTCAAAAGGCGACCTACCTTCAAATTTGCTTGCAAAGTACAATTCAGCATGCGGGCCGTTGCTAAACTGCCTAGTTTTCCCTAAACCTTCTGGTCGCCTCATGTTGCGTTATTTGACCGCTGGTGAATCACATGGCAAGGCCATCGTGGCGTTGATCGATGGATTCCCGGCGGGCCTCACCCTCGACACGGCTCCGATCGACGCGGAACTCAAACGCCGGCAGGGTGGCTATGGGCGTGGCGGGCGGCAACGAATCGAGACCGATACCGTCGAGATCCTCAGCGGCGTTTGGCAGAACGTAACGCTCGGCAGCCCGATTGCGATTCAGGTGGTCAACAAAGACTACAAACTCGAGCGGTTGGAAGATCTGGAACGGCCGCGGCCCGGGCATGCCGATTTGACCGGGGCGATCAAGTATTTGGGCTCCATCCGAGCGGTGCTGGAACGCGCCAGCGCGCGCGAAACTTCCGTGCGTGTGGCAGCCGGCGCGATCGCGCGGCAGTTGCTCGCGCAGTTCGGCATCACGGCGCTTGGTTACGTGGTGGAATTGGGGGGCGAAAAAATTGAGCCGCAGGCCGGCAAAATCGAAGAGCATCGCAAGCTCCGTGATGAGAGCGCGATTTACTCGCTTGATCCCGCGCAAGATGAAAAATTTAAGCAGATGATCGACGCGTGCGGCAAAGATGGCGATACGCTGGGCGGCGTCGTCGAAGTGCGCGTGGAAGGCTTGCCCTTCGGACTCGGCACGCACACGCAGTGGGATCGCAAGCTCGATGGGCGGCTCGCGCAAGCAGTGATGTCGATCCAGGCAATCAAAGGCGTGGAAATTGGATTGGGCTTTGAAGCGGCCCGGCGGCGCGGATCGCACGTGCACGATCCGATTCAATTCGATGAACGCCAGCGCAATTCACCGAACTTGGGTTTCGTGCGGCCCACCAACAATGCGGGCGGATTGGAAGCCGGCATGACGAACGGACAGCCGCTGGTGGTGCGGGCGGCGAAGAAACCGATCAGTACGCTGCGCAAGCCGCTGGAGTCGGTGAATTTGAAAACGCATCAGCCGGAAAGTGCCCAATACGAACGCAGCGATGTTTGCGCCGTTTCCGCCGCCAGCGTGATTGTGGAAAACGTGGTGGCGTTTGAAGTGGCCGCTGCGCTTATCGACAAATTCGGCGGCGACAGCCTGGCGGAAATGGAATCGCGATACGATTTGTTTTTGAAGATGGCGAGGGAGCGGTAGGCAGTAGGCAATGACGCTGCAGCAAGCTTCGCTTGCTAAATTACTGACCGCTTACTGCCTACCGCCGCCTACTACGAAGGAGACATGGATGTTTCCCCTGCATGAACGAACGCGGCGACGAATTTGCCGCTGGGTTTTCATTACGTGCGGATTGCTGCCGATGCTAGCCATGATCGGCTGGGCGACGGCCATCAATAGCGGCAATCATTTCGCTGCGGTGCGTGAGGGCCTGCAGACGCAGCTCGGTTTAGAAGTTCATCTCGCAGCGGTTAGCTATCCGCGGCCGGGGGCCATGTTGCTGGAAGGATTTGAACTGGTGGATCGCGAAACCGGCGAGACGCTGCTGCGGTCGCGACTGGTTGAAGTGACCGCCGACGAGAACGGGCTGACGATCATTGGGCAGCAGCCGACGATTGAAGCCACGGCGGCCGATCGGCTTTGGCCGATCTTAGATCGACAGCTCCGCCGACGCGCCGATGGCAAACCCATTACGCTGCATCTGGCGGCTTCCGAAATAACGCTGCACTGGGCCAGCGGCTCGCAAACGCTGGTCGAATGCAACGCACAGTTGGAGGCCAACGACACGTCAAACGTTTTGAAAGCCACGAGCCGTGTCGCCGGATCTTCCGCCGGCGAGCCGATTCTCTTGCGCGTGGAACGAACGGGCAGCGGCGGTCAGCCGGCGACGCTGGTCGAGATCGATCATCGTGCTACTCCGCTGCCATGTTCGATGCTGGCAGCGCTTACGCAGTGCGAAAACCGATTGGGGCCGCTGAGCACGATGCAAGGAACCATTCAGGCCGGGACAGCGCCAGGCGGCTGGCATGCGCAATTTGCCGGTGAGATTTACAGTGTCGATTTGCACTCGGTCGTCAGCAGTCAGTTTCCACATCGGCTCGACGGAAAGGCGCAGCTGAAAATCAAGCAGTCCACGGTGCACGCCGGTCGGCTCGAGAAAGTGGACGGAGAACTGACCGCGGGACCAGGAAGGGTCGGTCAATCGCTGCTGGAGTCGGCCGCCGCGTGGCTCGGGCTGCAACGCGGCGTGATGGACGGCGATGGGACCGGGGTCATGGCGTACGAGCGACTATGCGCAAACTTTTCGATTGCCGGGAAGGGACTCGTGATCCACGGTACCTGCGGCGACCGGCAGTCGGGCGTCATCATGACGGCGCAGGGTGGCGATCTCTTGCGCGATTCAGCTCGCGGACCCGTGCCGGTTCCTGTGGTTGCGTTGGTTCGCGCGCTCGTGCCAGATAGCCAGGTGCAAGTGCCCGCCACGCGGCAGTCCGATTGGCTACTGCAACTTTTGCCATTGCCCGACGTGCTGCCGCGCAACCCCAATGCCGCGCCGCAAGCGCGGATTCTGGACAGATTCAAGACGCAGTAGCCCGCAGCTACTATGCCAGCGCATTGCGGCGGCTCATCCAGAATCTTTGCGGCAACATTCCGGCGGCGATCAGCACGATTTGCGACAGCACGATGATGCCCAGCCACTTCAGCACGCCTTCGGTGAAACCGTAGGAGTGCAGACCGACGCCGAGCTGATTCACGCCGAAGTAGGACCAGCTCGTAAAAATGTTGCCGGCGATAGCCAGGATGGCCAGACCGCGATCTTTCACCAGCCCATCCCACCGGGCGTGCAAGATGAGCGCGTTCCAAATGACGATGATCAGCGCACCGTTTTCTTTTGGATCCCAACCCCAGAAGCGGCCCCAGGAATCGTCGGCCCAAAGGCCGCCAAGCACAGTGCCGAAGAAACTGAACACCATGGCGAAGCAGACTGCACCGTAAATCATGCGGCCAAGCAGCTTGCACATGTCTTTAGTGAGCGCCGGAGTGAGCACACCCGCCACGACATACACAATGCCGAGCAACCCGGCGATGTACGTTGTCGCATAGCCGAGATTCACAGTCGTGACATGTGTCGCGAGCCAGAACTGCGTATCGAGCACGGCCCGCATGACGCCGATGGTATCGCCGCGGCTCTCACTATCCACGAGTAGCGAAAGCTTGTCTGCCACGAGCAGCGTGGCACAACCGGCGATGGCGGCGATCGCAGCGCCGAATCCGAGTCGGTAGAACACGAGTTCCAAAATCAATCCCAAGAGCACACCGGCCCAGCCGATGAAAATGGCTGTCGAGTACAAATTCGTGACCGGCGGCCGACCGGAGATCGTCATCCGCGCGACCAGCGCAAATGTGTGAACCACAAACACGGCGGCGATCAGCCAAAATGCGGCCCGATTCAACGTCGTCCAACCCGACAACCAGGAAAACGCGACGAGCACGAACGCCAGCAAATAAAAAATCATCGCGACGAAAAACAGATCCGCATGGTTGAACCACGCTTCGAAGCCTGGCGACGCTTTGAGGACTTGCCGCGGCGGATCGTTTTCCAGCGCCGTGCGGTAATTGGCCACGGCCGCGTTGAAGGCGCCGACGTTTTGCTCGCCATAGGCTTTGATGATGTCGTTCCACGAGGTCCACGCCGGGTTGGGCTCATTGCGAGTAAGCAAATCACCCATCGCCTCGAGCCAGGCCGCGGAGTATGGAACCCATTGTGTGGGGCTGTGTTCATCGGCTGGCTTGGTCGATGACAGGCGCGATTCGCGCGATGGAACCACGAGCGGCGGCCGCGCATACTTGCGCAAGAAGCGGTCGTAGGGCATCCGTTCGTCAATCCCCAGCCAAAGCTGGATGACTTTGAGCGACTCTTGCGGATCCTGCTCGATTTCCGCCTTCGTGGGAAACGTGGGCAGCGGGCCGACTTTTATGTCATCGGGAATCTGACGTTCAATGAGCGACAAGTACAGCAGCGGTGCCGGCTGACCGGCCTGCGTGTTTAGTTCTGGTGCAAGGTGGAACCCGTCGGCGACCGATTGATAAATCTCGCCGCGTTCGGCCAGTTCGATCACTTTCTTTTCGATTGTGGTGTACTGCTTCGATTCGCTTTCGCTTTTCTTGCGGATGCGCTCGACTTCCGCGTGCAATTCATCGGCGTGCGGCGCCAATTCATTCGGCGAGTAACGCTGCACGGAACCGCCAAACAGGCTGTGCGAAATGTGGCGGGGCAATTGCAGCATGTCACGCACTTCGGGGCTGTCGATGCGAATCACTTGCTGTTCGGCCGCGACTTCGGGCCGGGCGATCACATCCATCAGCCATTTCATCGCGGGCCGCGTCGCACCGTCTTTATCGACGAACACCTCGCGGCTAGAAATGGTTCGCAGCGTGCTGCGAGCCAGCGAATCGAGCGGCTGGACACGGCCGCCGTACAGAACGGGGATTTTTCCGGCGGCGTCGAAATCGAACGTGCTGATTTGCCGCGACGGCGGCAGCGCGAACCAAATCACAATGCATGCGAACACGGCGACGACGCTGGCGATTCCGAGCAGATTGCCGCCTTCCGTCTTCTTCGGTTCCAGTCGGCTTAAAAACCGTCGCAGCGTGAGCATGAACTGCGCCAGCATGCCGGTGATGATGACCATGCATGCCACGTAGGGAATCATCCAGCCGAAGTTCGCGACTACTTGCAGCGTGGTGCTGCGAACACCAGTGCGTTCGCCGTCGTCGAAACCGCTTTGGTAAAACGTTTCGCCGCCGTAGCGTAGCGGCTCGTTCATGCGAATGTACGCCCGGCGATCGACACCGCGGTCGACATCTTCCAGCCGAATTTCCGACGAGTAGTTGCGCGGGATCGACGTGCCCATGTACATGTCGCCGCGAACTTCGTTGAGCTGAATCGTGTACGGCTTGTAATCTCGCTCGAATCGGAGGGCGACTTCGTACGTTTTTCCGTCGACTTTCACGCGCTGCGGCGAGACCATAATTCCCAGCAAATATTTGCCCAGCGATTTGCCCGACGCTTTGTCGATAAACTCCGCGTAGGCCGCCGGAATGTTGACGCGGTCCGCATCGGAACCCGTCGCCGGCCGCGAAGCCACGGCGTACTGCAATCGGCCCGTGCCGGAATCCGCTGAATTCTCGCCACTGGGTTTGCCGTCCAGGAGATCCGAGTTTTCAAAATATTTCGTGACGCGGACTTCAAATGGCAACTTCGGGTTGGAGATGGTCGTGCCGTCTTTCGCACTTTCCTCGAGCGACTTCCCCGGGACGACGGTCACTTCATCGCGCTGCGGATTGGATGGATCGATGATGGCCAGCTCGGTCGCGCGGATATCGTACGCATAGTTGGCCGAGTGACCTTCGATGATCATCATCTGCTCTTCTTTGTGCAGAAAATGCACGACGAGCTCGTTGGCCATGATCAGCCCCACGCCGGCGTGCAACAGTACAATGCCGGCGCGTTTGCGGAAGGCCAGCACGCAGCCGGCCAAGAGCACGAGCGCGGCGAATTCGGCTTTCATCAGCTGCCACAGAATTCGCATCGCCGAGGGATCGATCGCTTGCGAATCGACGCCGAACATCAAATATCCAAGCAAAATGAGGAGCGCCGTCCCCACGCAGCCAAGCACAACTCGCTCCACTTTGCGTGCAGGGTCGATCGAGAACAGCGCTGCCGCAATGCCGCCACAAACACAGGCAATGCCCACCAGGAACATTCGCCACAGCGTGGTCCACTCGACGGGCGAAGTGGCTTGCGAACCGTCCTTATCGGGCCCGGCAGCAACGACGAGCCAGGTGATCACGCAGCCAGCCGCGATCACGGCCAGACCGGCCCACAGGCGCTTGCCCTTGGTTTGCACTTTGAATCGCAAGCCGTGCGCCGCCAGCAGATTCACCGCCATTGCCGTTCCGATCGCAAATCCGCCGGGAAACGGGAAGCTGCCTTGGACGTTCACCAAATTCGGATAATCGGCAAACCAGGCCGGCGGGAAGAACACATTCAGTTCGATCCACGCCACCGGCGTGCGGAAGTAGTTATTGAGCACCCACCAGATATCGTGCCGTGCCTGGGCCAGCGTGCCGGCGAAGATCAGAATGATGGCCAGGGCGAAAAGCGTGACCGTCAACTTCAGCGAGGCAAGTGGCCTGAGAACCGAGGCAATTGCCGCGCCAAGTTCCGTCTCGCGGCGCGGAAACGCCGGAGTGCGGAACTCATCCAGTTCGTCAGGCAAGACATCGGTCGCCATGCGCTCACTTCTCCGTAGTTTTAAACTTGACGGAGCTCAAAAACTTTTCGAAGTTCGTCTGCTGATTTCCCACGGCTTTGGCAGTGCCGCGCATGCGGAAGATCCAGGTGACATCGCCGTCGTTGATTAGGCCAGCGGTAATTGCCTGCCGCGGATCCGCTTCCGCAGGCGCAACCAATTGCACCAGGTCGCCAAACTTTCCACCGACTTCCAACGGCTTCTTTGTTGATGCCAGATCGTCCACCGAGATCTCTGGCAATCGCAGCTGAGCGCGCCAACGATTGACATTTGACAGCAAATCGCCCCCGGGGCCCATCATCGGCGTAATGGAAACTTCGACGGGTGCGGCAGCATCTTTTGTGGCGAATGCCGCGACGGCAAATGTCGGCGCTGTTTTGGGCGTCCAATCGACCGGTGTGTCAAATGTAAATGGCAAACGGGGATCGCTAAATGAGGCCGCGGTAGCTGCAGCTTTATCTGGCTGCGGCTTGGCTGGCACGGTTTTTTGCTCCGGCACCTTGGCGGTGGCGCTGGCTTTTTGATCGTCGCTCTCCGCTGGGCGCAGCGGCGGATGGCCGGCGGGCATCGCGCCCACTTTCATGCCGGCGAATGGCGGCTGCATGGCATCGAGTTTGAGCTTGCCCTTCAAGTCGACCAGCATGGCGTCGCCGACCGGCAGCTTCATCGTTTCAAAGGCGTCGGTCAGTTCATCGGCTCGAACTTCGGGCAGCTGCATTTGCTTTCGCCAACGGTTGATGTTGGTGAGCAGCATGGTGACCAGTGCGTCGGCTCGCCAAGGGAGCGCCACGACGGAAACTTCCAAGCCCTTCGCGTCTTCCGGTAGGCTGATGGTGGCGAACCGCATTTCGCTCTTGCCCTCTTTCGGCTGCCAGCCGTCCGGCAACGTCCATTGGGGCTCCGCCTTCTCACCTTCAGAGAACTTCACCGATTCCACGAGCGACCGAAATCCCGCGGCGTACTTGTCGACATTCGCCTGCGACCCTGCCAGTTTGAAAAACCAGGCTTTGTCGCCGTGCGGCAAGAGGGCGGCGAGCATGCGATCGGTCGGATCGGATTGACCAACCGTGGGCTTATCGGCCGCTTCCGTTGTTTCCAGATTCTTTGGGCGCTGAATACGAACGAATCTCCTGCTTCCGATGGCAGCCCGAAATCGCGCACGCCGCCAGCAGGGACGCCGACAAAAGCTGTCGCCGAGTTCGAGCCGATGAAATATTGCCAGCCATGAGCAGTTCTACGCAGCCAAGGAAAGGCCGGGCCGTGTAACAAACGGGCCGCACGGGGTGGGAAACGTCGCCGACGTCGTGCCTGGAAGCGATGAAACGCGCTGTCGCCTTCCAGTCGATTATAAAACGCCCGGACCGCGGAAGTACAGGGCAAGCGGCGGCGGGGCTATCGCTTCTTGCTCGACTTTTACCGGCTTACTTTTCATCTGCGTCACTTTATAGACCTTGCCCTCTCGGTCGTAAGTGATCCACTCGCCGATTTGCTGGCCGGCGTCGAAGTGCCCGGAGCGGAGCTTGGTGCCGTCTTTGCGGAACCATTCCCAGTAGCCGGTCATCACGTCGGCGGTCATTTCGCCTTTGGCCCAAAGCGTGCCGTCTTTGTGATAGTGCAAGTGCTCTTTCGATCGCGAATTTTTGACGGGCGATTTTTTGGCGGCTTTGGCAGTTAGCTTCCGCTTTGGCTTGGACAATTTCATCCGCTCAGTATTGCAACAAACCGGCGATCAATAAAGTGTCGTCGACGTTTCGGTCCAACCCACCACGGTCGCTTCCGGCGGGATGACGAAAATTTCCACGCGGCGGTTGAGGCGGCGTTCTTCGGCGGTGTTGTTTGAGGCGATTGGCTGATTGCCGCCAAAACCGGAAACGCCAATGCGACTTTCCGGCATGCCGGCCTGCTTGAGATATCCCGCAACGGCCAGCGCTCGAGCGGTGCTTAAATGAAAGTTGTCGGAGAAGCGATCGCGCACATCGCGGCGAGCAATTTTCAGCCCGTCGGTGTGGCCGACGACCATCAGCTTCAGATCGCGCGCTTCGGGGGCGCGCAAAATCTTCGTGAATTCTGCCAGCATTTGCTGCGCGTCTTCCTTGAGTTCCGCTTCACCGCTATCGAACAGCACATCGGTATCGAGCTTGGCGGCGCCGGTGTTCGCATCGAATTGCAAACTGGGGAAGCGGCGCGAAAGATCGGCCAGCTGCTTGCTCACGTCTCGGCGGCAGGCGGTTGCCCCGGCCATCGGTCAGTTCGCCTTCGATGGCCGTGAGCCGTTTACGATCGGAACGCCACTGCTGATCGAGCGACGCCAGCTGCTCTTCCGCCTGAATGACTTTGTCTTCCAGCACATGGCTGTGCGTTTTTAGGTTCTCGATTTCGCTGATCTGCGCGCGGCTTTGTTCCGAAAGCAACCGGTTTTGCGATTCGACTGCCACCAGCTGACTGCGCGGCGCAATGTACATGCAACCGCTGACTGCAGAAGCCCAAATGAGCGCGCTGGTAAGTAGCGCCGTAGCGCGAAGAAAACCAACCATCGTTCGACTCCTTTCGAACGGCAATGCCATTATTTCTCAAACCACCCCACCGTGTTTCCCAGGCCATCCATGATCGAACTGTTTACGGCGTACGGTCCATCCCAACTCCACATGTTGCGCATCAGATCGAACGTGAGCATGCCGCAAAACATCAAGAGCAGCGCACAGGCGATGAGGAAAGTGACGTTCATCGTCGAAAACGGCGCTTCCGCCGGTGCCGTCGTGGCAATCATGCCTGGCTGCGGGACCAGCATCGGAGCAGCCACCACGACGTTCGAATCGGAAATCGAGGGCGCCGCTCCGCCCGGCTCTTCTTCCAAGAGGCCAGCGCCGCCAGCCAGCGGTGCAAACATGCCGGAGCTGATTTCGTCGTCGCGAATCCAGTGCAATTACTTGTGAGCCGCTATCGGAAGATTCTTCTGTCACGTCGTCCATCGCCGTGAGCAGAAAATCGTCGTCGGCTTTAATTTCGGTGATATCTTCCGGCGAGGCTGCTTCTGTGACGTCTTCCACGTCGAGTAGGCGGCGTGCCGAACTGCCCAGGGCCAGCGGCTGATCGAGCGACAAGCCGCTGTCGGAGGCGCTAATCAGCTGGATCCCGCTATCCGTCGGGCTTTGCGTGACATCGCTGCCGCCGAGCACCACTTCCAATTCTTCATCGCCCAACTTGATCGATGAGCCGGCGGTCTTTTTCGATGAGTCGCCGGTTTTTGTTTGTGCGACCGAACTGCCCGTGCCGGTATCGACGAGCGAAAGTTCATCGTCGGAAAGCCGCAGCGCGTCGGAACCAAACAGCTTGTCGCTGCTTCCGGGCTTTTGGCCCAAGTCGGACCCGCTGACGAGTTTCACATCGCTGTCTGCAGCGCCGCCAAGCGGAATCGTCGATCCGCCGCCGAGTTTCAAGTCGCTTGGTTCGCCCAGCGTAATCCCGCTATCGCCGCCGGAAAGCTCAACTCCACTGTCGCCAGCCAGCGTGATGCCGCTGTCGCCAGTAGAAGCAGGCTTCGACGCTTTTCCACCAGCGGCGGGCGGAAGATCGGCATCAGCGCCTTCGTCGGTCATTTTGCCGATGATAGTGCTCATGCCTTCTTTGGCTGAATTGCCCAATTCAATTTCGCTCAACAGCACGGAGTCCAGATCGTCGTTCAACTGCAATTCGACATCGCTTAGTTCGCTGTCCCCCTCCCACTCATCGCCGCCTTCCGATTTCTCCGCTTCCATTTCGGCTTTTAAGCGCTCGATATCTTCCTGCTTGAATTTCCATTGATCGCCATCGCGATACGGGAATAGTTTTTTGCGATCGCGCAGCGAGCCAACCTGCTCGGGCGTAATGCCGAGAATGCGAGCGGCTTCGGCTTGATCGATAAGCTTACGAGCCATGTGTCCCTCCGCCGGCGGTTGCCCTCCGGCCTCTTCCTGTCCGTCTGCCCCCCATTGGCAACCGGACGACGCGGTTTAACGTGAATCGAATTTGGCGCGAATTTCGCTTGGCAAGGGGCTCACGCCATTGAATTCAATCATTTGCAAATCCCAGTGAATGTTCCGCACGCTTAGCAAGCTAATTTTACCGCTCGGGAGCTCCAAATGGTAAACACTCATCACCTGCGTGCGCGGATCGATGACCGTCAACTGCTGCCGAACGTTGTCGATTTGCGTCGCCAGTGTGATTAGCTCTGGCGACGAATCGAACCCGGCCGGGCGTTGGGCAAATGCCGGCGTATCGTGTCCAAAAAATGCACCCACGAGGGCAACCAGCATCGCCCCCCCAAACGCTCCAATCAGCGTGGCTTTCATGGTTTGCCTTCCCTGGCTAGCGACCAACCGGGCCCAACCCTTCCATTCTAAAAGCCCAGTTTTGAAATACAACAGTTTGGGATTCGCCCCAAACCGGGAATCTGCTTGAACTAACGCGCGGAACATGCGCCGATTGCGAGAATTCGCGGGCGGGAGTGTAGCGGCGGTCTGACGACCTCGCAAGGCCCGTTTGCGGTTTTTGGCGTCTGTGGGAGCTAAATCGCGGCTGTTTATGTAATGTCTTTCAACCGTCACCCAATCATATGCGGTTAAGAACCAGAAAGCTGCCGAGATTCGAAAAAAAGGCGTCCGCTGCTGCAGTGCAAGCGTCAATGTTTGATGAGAGCTGCGCGAGCCGATGCGACAGCGCTGAATCAGTTTGTTTGCTCTCCGGAACTTCGCTCATTACGCCCAATTTCGTTTGTGCACTAACAATCGCGCTCTCCGACTTTGCAGCGAGCGACTTCGAATTTGGTGTCGGCGAAACGGCAACGCCAGAAGGCGACGACTCCGCACTGGTCATCGCAGGGCTCGTCGCAGCCACCCCGCCAGCCGATTCTGCGTTGAACCCGAACCATGATCCCTCGTATACACTCCACCACCACCACCAACCGCTCTGCGTTGTTTTCGTCGATTGAGTGGCGGCTTGCGTGAAATTGGTCGAGGCATTGAATTCCACGAGATCGCGAATTACAGCGCTCGCAATTGGCGAACCCAAACCGGATGCCACGTCGTAACCGCTCGTTGCCGAGTAGCCGTTGTTACCTGAGATGATGTCGTGGAAATCGGATCGAGGTAGCGTGTACAGCGACGCCTGCGCATTGGCCAGCGAGCCTTTGCCAGCGAGCGCACGGCCTTGATCGGCAATGGCAATGAGTGCCGCCCACTGGGGTGCACCTGCGCTGGTGCCGCCGAAAACGTCCCAGCCGGTGTCGCCGTAACTATCGTAAACCGCAAATCCGGTATTCGGATTCGCGTCATATGAAACATCAGGCGTGCCGCGATTCGTGACGCCCAACCCGTTTTGATAAGTCGGCAATCCTTCATAAGTGCTGCTGCCGCCACCACCGCCGGACCAGACCGATTCGCTCGACCACGCACCGGATGCATTCAAACGCAGCGTGGAGCCACCGACGCTGAGCACATCAGGCGAAGACGAAGGATATTCCGCCGGTGCGCCATTGTCGCCGGCTGCGACGGTAAATGTTACGCCCTGATGACCGGAGGGCGTAGTGAAATGCACATCGTCTGATTTTTCGGTGCTGTACTCGCTGCCGCCCCAGCTATTCGACACCGCGACCACGCCCGGCGCGGCGCGCGAAGTCAAGCGCTTTGTTCAAATCGCTCGTGTACGAAGAGTTCGCTTCAACAAGCAGAATGTTTGCGCCGGGTGCAATGGCATGCGCCCATTCCACATCCAACGCGATTTCGGACGACCAGCCGTGATCGTTGCTGGGCAGTTTCGTGCCGCCGGTCTGGTTGACCACTTTGAAACTTGGCGGGTCGGCGATGCCGTAGGTTTGATCGAACTTTTTCAGATCGGCAACGATGTTTGGATCGTTGTAGGCATCGACGATGGCGATCGTCGTGCCACGGCCATCGCCTGCGACGCTGCCGAAATTGATGTTATTGAATCCGTAGGCGGCCCGAACGTTTGCCGGCGATAATCCTGCCGGCAACCCAGAGGTCGCCGCAGGGCCAACGGAAGTCGCAAGCGATTTGAGCAGCGGCGTTACTTCCTGAGCTGAACCTCCTAGTGTGGCGCTGAATACACACCGGCTCTCCAAATTTTCGAATTGAAACTCACGCCGGGACCGACGGAAAGACGTGGACCACATAGCTCAATCTCTTTTTGTTCCAGCGCCCCTTGGTACTTCCGACGGCCGCTCGGATAGAATTGCGGGAGGCGGCGATATGGAAGCGTTTCTTTTTTTCTAGGCGCGGTTCACGAGCGCGTCAATCATTTGCA
The DNA here is from genome assembly GCA_963773875.1 of Pirellulales bacterium. Classification (GTDB taxonomy): domain Bacteria; phylum Planctomycetota; class Planctomycetia; order Pirellulales; family JADZDJ01; genus CAVTYH01. The sequence continues at coordinate 355,107 of CAVZCV010000014.1, read as the reverse complement.
ATGATAAAATCGGGCTCAAGTAATTTGCTTGCAGTTTTTAGTGGATGATAAGCAGCTGCTTAAAAATCAGTGCGAAGAATGAAAGCTTCCAATAGATTTTTGTCGTTTGCTGGTGATACCAATGGCAACAGGCATTTGCTGCGATGAAATCACTCGAGAAAAAACGTGAACAATTGTTGGCGCTGCTCCGCAGTTACGGGAGCTGCGCGGTTGCGTTTTCTGGCGGCGTTGATAGCGCAGTCGTCGCGAAAGCCGCGCAAGTTGCACTCGGCGAATGCGCGGTCGCAGCAACTGGTGTGAGTGCAAGTTTGGCGGAAGGTGAACTCGATCAAGCAAAACGAATTGCTAAGCTGATCGGAATTCGCCACGAAATATTGCAGACCGCCGAATTCAACGATCCGAACTACATCGCGAATCCCAGCAATCGTTGTTATTTCTGCAAGACGGAACTGTATACGCAACTTGAGTCACTGGCGGCACGACTCGGACTCGCAGTGACCGTCAACGGGGCAAACTTAGACGATGCCGGCGATTGGCGACCCGGCATGGCCGCCGCCGGAGAGCATCAAGTGAGAAGTCCGCTGTTGGAATGCGGATTCACCAAGGCGGACATTCGCGCATTGGCCGCCGAGTGGAATTTGCCCGTGTGGGACAAGCCGGCTTCGCCGTGTCTCTCAAGCCGCGTGGCTTATGGCGAAGAAGTAACGCCTGAAAGATTGCGGATGATCGATCGGGCGGAGCAACTTTTGCGCTCGCTGGGCCTCAGCACGGTGCGCGTGCGCTACCACCGCGGCGATTTAGCGCGGCTCGAAGTTCCGACCGATGCCATCGCGGAACTCGCCGCGACGCAAACTCGACAACGACTCGCCGACCAACTGAAACAGCTCGGTTTCAAATACGTCACGCTCGACTTGGAAGGCTTCCGCTCCGGCAGCCAGAACGAGGCGCTGCCGATTGTGGATCGAATCAACACGATCAGTTCCAATCAATAGACCGATCGCGTACAAATCACGGCTTCACGCTCTTCGCCCAGCCGGCCGCCAGCGTTGGGAGCGGACCGAAGACGCGCGGGAACGCGTGATCGAAGTCCTCGCCGCCGCGCATGGCGTTGACGAGCGAAGTATATTTGCCACCGTTCGACATTAATTCTTTCATAAAGCCATAGGCTGCGATGTTCGCGTCTTGCGGAGGCAAGCCGCGCGTGACAAATGTTTCGAGCTTTCCGCTGCCGGCCAGTTCTCGCAGCCGATCGTTCCAATCGTGAGTTCGCGCGCTCTTGGCGTCGAGCCGTGAAGCAACTACCCGGCCGCTGCCTTCGGCGAACCACGAAGGCGGATTTCCGGCGAGACTCGCCACGTAGACCGATGCCAATTGCTGGGCAATCAAGGCGCCAACTGAGTAGTCGCTCGGATCGGAAGGCGGCACAACGACGCCGTACGCATCGACCATGTCGTACTTCCAATGTCCGCGCGATGTGGCTGGCACCTGCCGGTTTTCCACCATGCGGCCAAACTCGCTGTATTCGTAATGATTGGGCATCACGAACAGCACGATGCGTCCCTTCACTAGCGGCTGACCGGTGAGTGCGTGGAGCTGTTTAGAAACGATCTCGGCCTGCTGCTCCGCCGTGTCGGCGAGGTCTTGCAGAATTGCATCGGGCTGACTGCCGATGACGATTAAATTCTTCGTTTGATGAACGGTCGGTTTCTCGGTCGGGCTGGCAAGTGCCCATTGTCGGCGACCGGCAGTTGTGCGATCGGCGCTGAGTTCTTCATGCGTCGCCGATTTCGCACGGACCAGCGCCGCAAGTAGCCGAGTCGATTGGGTGGGCGCCGCGCCGTCGAACCGCGCACCTTCGGCGATCCAGGTTTCAAACTTGCCGATGACCTCTGGCGGCAGCGCAGGTTTGTCGAGCGGCATCCGTTTGCCGGCAGTGCCTATGAGTTTTTTAATCAGCAAGCTTTCTGCTGGCTTGTCAGGCACCCAGGGATTGCCGCTTTGGCCGCCTTTGATCATGTCGACGAAGCGATCCATTTGAAGACGGCCCGTTGGTTGTTGGCCGCCGTGGCAGCCCATGCAATTCTCTACGAGCACCGGGGATATGTCTCTGGAGAATTGCACCGTTTCTCTGCCGGTTGCGGTAACGACCGCGAGTTTGGGTTCATCGGCTTTGCCATTTGCTGGCGGCGTGCCCGCGCCGGGAACCAACTTTGTTAGCGGTGCTTTTTCATCGTTGCCATCGAATTTCGCGCCTTCGTCGATCCATTTGCCGATCGCTGTAAGCTCAGGCTTTGTCACCTTCGGGCCAGCGCGGGGCATGTCGCCCGATTCAATCACATCGATTAGTCGGCTACCGATGCTCTTGCCGGGCGCGAAGACGACCCCGTCGGGCGGTCCTTTTTTCAACGACTCAAACGTCGCCATGCTGAATTTGCCTTTGGTCGTATTGATATGGCAGCGAGCGCACTTAGCGACCAGAATCGGGGCGATGTTCTTTACGAAGCTCAAATTGTTGGCCGGCAGCGCTCCGGCAGCATCACCCTTTGCTGCAGCTTTGGCGTCGGCCTTCGCCGTTTTTTTGGCGGCCTTCGCCACGGCTTTTGCATCCGCATCGGGCGTCGCCGCAGACACCGCGAAAGCCATCAGCGAAACAAGTCCGACCGCCACCGCAGAAATCGCAAAAATGTGGCTCTCTTGCCAATTGCCCACTCGCGGCGAGGTTCCCGTTGGATGCATAGTCGGTCTGCTCCTGATGCTGCTTCGAACGTGTTTTCCTCAAACCCCTTCAATATAAACCCTGCCGCTGGCGATGGGTAGTTTTTCTGCTTCTTCTGCGGCAGATTCGTTTCCCGCCACGCAGCCTGGAAGTATGATGACCGGCAACATCATTGACCAGCAACTTAGCCGCCACGCGTTCGGGGGAATGCAGATGAGGCCAGAGAATGCAACTTCGGACGCGCCTGCTTGCGATTGCCCCCCTCGTTTTCGCATTAAGTTTCGCAGCCCGATCTGACGCAGTTTTCTGGAACAACGATCCCAATGCCGCCACATTTGGGGTGGCTTCCGCCACCGGGCTGACCGACAAGCCGATCTGGTTCGCGAACGACTATGCCCTTTACAACGACGACAACCACACGCGTGGCACGGCCATTCTGCTGAATTCCGAGTGGGTATTGACAGTCCACCACGTGGTGCAAAGCTCGGCGGGCTACAACCCAATTACGACGCCGAATTTCATCTCTGTGTTTGTCGACGGCATCGGCGGCTATTTCGCCGATCAGCTGTTTGTGCCTTCCGATGGCTCCGAAATTGCGCTCGTGCATTTGCGCGGTGGCGTTAATGGCGCGCTTAATCTCGTGCCCAACATCAACAGCAGCTTCGACGAAAACGGCCGCATCGTGCAGATCGGCGGCTATGGCTACTGGGGCACGGTCAACACAACCAATGCCGGCGGCACAAACGCGGGCAGCAGCAATGGCGGCGCAACGTTTCATCGCGCTTACAACAGGATTCAAGGTTTTAACAGCAACGGTCAGGTTCTCATCAATGAAAACCACGACGCGACGGTCGCCGTCAACAGCTTGCTGGAAGGCGTGGCCGGCTCCGGCGATAGCGGCGGGCCGATGTTCGCGTTTTACGGCTCGAACTTCGCCACGCAGGCCAGCGATCGCACGCAATGGCGGTTGGTCGGCTTGACCGCCACCAGTGCTTCGACCACCAGTTCTGCTTGGAACGATCAATCGCAGTACACGCGCGTGGCGAACTACTCCAGCTTCATCAGCAGCCGCATGGCCTCGATCACAGGACCGGCTCCTTCCAAAACAACCGCTTGGATTCAAGATGGCGGCAATAATTTGTACGATACCGGTGGCGCGAAAATCAGCGTCTCGAACTCCACCGCGGCTCCGGTCGTGCATGCCAGGTTCGGGCCCAGCGGCGCAGGTTACACGCTCGGTCAGATTGGCGACAAGATTACGATGACCGCCGCACTCGACACCATGCTTTCCTTCGGCAGCATCCAATTTCGCTTCGGCATGTTCGACGATGTCGGCGGCACTATTCCCGGCAACGTTGCCGGCGGCACGCCATGGCGCGGCTACTTGGTGGCGAATTCGATCGAAAACAACATCAGCGGACCATTCGAAAAAGGGCCCAACGGTGGCGGAGTCGGCTCGTGGTGGTCACTCGTGAGTCCCAACACCGGAAATCTCGTTGGGTCGGGCGTGCAAGCTACGGGGTCATTCACAACCGCCTCCGCGCAAAACGATTTCACTCCCGCCGGTGTCTATAACCTCACCTTGAGTTACGCGCGCGTGGCGACCGGCCTGCAAATCGATTGGTCCATGGTGCAGATCGCCGACTCGCTCTTCACGTTAAATGCTGCCACGGGCATGTACGAGCATAACCCGACATCTGGCGTGTACTCATTCAGCGGCAGCGTGCTCGACACCACGCCCGCCTCGTCCAGCTGGACGTTCGATGAACTCGGCTACTTCCTGTACGGCGGCGCGATGACCAACGCGACGATTTCCGTCGACAACATCAACGTCGCCTTTGTACCGGAGCCCAGCACGTTTTTGCTCACGATATTCGCCGCCACGATCGGCCTCTTTCGCCGCAAGGCAATCAGCCGTGCTGTCCGACGAAATCGAGCATGAACTGCCGCAGAGTTTCCACGCCTTCACGGGGCATGGCGTTGTAAATCGAAGCGCGGATGCCGCCCACGGAACGGTGACCTTTCAGATCGATCAGCTTGAGCTGCTTCGTGCCATCGAGGAACGCTTTTTCGATTTCTTCGCTGGGCAGGCGGAACGTCACATTCATCAGCGAGCGGCAATCGGTCTGCGCGTGACCTTGGTAGAACTTCGGATGCTGGTCGAGCACGTCGTATAACAGCTTGGCTTTCTCGCGATTGCGTTCCAACATCTTCGCCAATCCGCCGATATCTTTCTTCAGCCAGCGGCAAACGAGCATCACCACATAAATGCCGAACGTCGGCGGCGTGTTGTAGCGCGATTCGTTCTCAGCATACTGACGATAATCGAGCATCGGTGGCAATTCTTTCGCGCGTGCCGAATGAGATCGTCGCGTGCAATTACCACGGTCACGCCCGATGGCCCGGCGTTCTTTTGCGCACAGGCGTAAATCAGTCCGTATCGCTTGATATCGATCGGCCGACTCAGAAAATTGCTCGAGGCATCGCACACCATCGGCGATTTGCCGAACTCCGGATCGCTTTGAAACTCCACGCCCTGAATCGTTTCGTTCGCCGTCACATGAACGTAGACGGCATCGGCATTCAGTTTCGCTTCGCTGGGCTTCGGTAGCCGATCGTAATTCGTGGCTTTGCCATCCCATGCAATTCGCGTTTCTCCTTCGCGGTGCGCTTCGTCGATCGCCTTCTTGCCCCACGTGCCGGCCACCACGTAGTCGGCCGCTTTGCCGCTGCCGCGCAGCAAATTAATGGCCAGCATGTAAAACTGCAAGCTGGCGCCGCCTTGCATGAACAGGATGTGATATCCCTCTGGCACTCCCAGCAAGTCGCGAATGCTCTGCGTCGCTTCCGCTAAAATCGCATCAAACGCTTTGCTGCGATGACTGATCTCCAAAATCGACATGCCCACGCCGGGAAGCGATAGCATCTCATCGCGGGCTTGTTCCAAAACCGGCACCGGCAACACGGCGGGGCCGGGAGAAAAATTGAAAACTCGCTCTGTCATATTTGTTCCGTCAAAAGCGTTTGCCGCTGCGAACTGAAAAACCAAATAAAAGCTAGCGGCCAAGGAATTCCGCAGAATACGACGCACGCCGAAGGTGGTCAAGGATAGGAGGCCAGCCGTTTGACGTGGGTTCGCGGGCCGATTTACACGCTTTGCCGCAAGTGGTTGGAGCCGCTGATCAATCTGGACCCAATTCGCCCCGTTGTGTTAGTTTGCCGCGCCACTCAGGGATGACTCGAACTGCATGGATGCCATCAAACAACGCGCGCTCGTGACCGGCGCAAGCAGCGGATTGGGCCGCGAGATCGCCCGTGTGCTAGCGGCGCGCGGCATTGATCTGGCCATTAGTGCTCGCCGCCTGGAACGCCTGGAAGTCGCTGGCCGATGAATTGCGAAAGGCGTACAACACGAACGTGGTGGTACTGCCCGCCGATCTTTCGCAGCCACAAGGGCCGCAGCAACTATTCGACGCCGTCCAGGCAACCGGACTGCGGATCGATATCCTGATTAACAACGCCGGCTTCGGGCACTTCGGTCCGTTCCTTAATCAAACGCTGCATCAGATCACGGAAACAATTGCGGTCGACGTGAGTGCCCTTACCATCCTCACACGGCTGTTTGCTGAAACGATGAAGGCGCAAGGCGGTGGATACATTTTGCAAGTGTCGTCGTTCGCCGCCATTCAGCCCATTCCGCGCTATACGGTTTACTCCGCCGCCAAAGCGTATGTTATCGCCTTTGTGCAAGCACTGCGGCATGAATTGCGGAAGACGAACGTTTCGGTCAGTGCCGTCGCGCCCGGCTTTATGACGACGGAATTCCATGACGTCGCGCAGCACGAGCAAACGTTCCTGATGAAGATCACCACCCTGCCGCTGCGCTACACGGCCAAAAGCTGCGTTCGCGGCATGTTCCGCCGCAAACTGCTGATTACGCCAGGCTTGTTCTACATCATTGTCGGCTTCTTCGCCCGCTTCATGCCGCGTGGCTTTGCCTCGGCGCTGTCGGCAATGATGGTAGGAGGAGCGAAAAAGCAATGACGAAATTCGACATTCCCGATCGGAGATCGATATGAAGCATCTCAAAGGCAAACGCTGTCTCCTCACCGGCGCTGCTTCCGGCATCGGCCGCGCGCTGGCTTTGCAACTGGCGCGTGAAGGCGTGCATTTGTATTTGCTCGATATCGACGCCGCCGGTTTGCAATCGGTGGTCGATGAGTGCCGAGCGCTCGGCGTGGTGGCCGTGGGCCGACAGTGCGATCTCGCCAAGCCAACGCAAATTTCCGCCGCCATTGCCGATTTGCTGGCCCGCTGGCAGTACATCGATTTGCTCGTGAACAACGCGGGAGTCGCGTTTTATGGACCAACGGAGAATATGACCGGCGCCCAATGGGATTGGTTGATTTCGATCAACTTGCTCGCGCCGCTGCAAATCACTCGCGAACTTTTGCGAACGCTGCTGGCGCGCGGCGATGCCCACATTCTGAACGTGTGCAGCATTTCCGGCGTCGTGGCCGGCGGACGATTCAACGCGTATCACACCAGTAAATTCGGCTTGGTTGGATTCACCGAAGCGCTGTGCGCCGAATACAAACGCCGCGGCATCGGAGTGACCAACTTGTGTCCCGGCCCCGTGGCGAGCAATCTTTACAATCGCGCCGCAAGCGGCCGCAAAGATCCGGTGCCCAATCCGCCGGCCTGGCTGTGCGCCTCGCCGGAGCGTGTGGCCCGCCGTGGCGTGCGCGGCATCAAGCGAAACCGTCGGCTGGTTCTCGTCACGCCGCTTGCACGCCTGTTGTACTGGACGAAGCGAATCTCGCCGTCGCTGCTCGATAACCTCAACCACATCAGCCGCAAAAAGCGTCCCGCACCAATCGACTCCTCCGCGGCCCCTGCGCCGCCGCAGTTCGATTTGGAACCAATTCGCTCGGCAGCATAAGCCGTTTCGCCAGAAACAGAGATTCCGCAACACGCATCTCCGCCCGATTACAGGCTGCCGTTTTGACCTGCGCATTGTGCTTGCTACAATCGCTGCACTCAAACTGCACGTTGCGTTGCTCGAAGTTCTGCCTTGCATTTTCATGGCGCCACAATTTATCTACTTCGATCTGGGAAACGTCGTTTGCTTTTTCGATCGCCCACGGCAAATTCGTCAGGTGGCGGAGTTAACCGGCGTTGCGGAAAATCGAGTGGCGGAACTGCTGACCAGCGATAACGGCCTCTTCTGGAAATGCGAACGTGGCGAAATCAGCGACGAGCAATTTCATCAGGCGTATTCCCAGGCCACCGGCACCAAGTCCGATTTCAAAACATTCCTGCGAGCGAACTCCGATATCTTCAGCCTCAACGCATCGATCCTGCCGCTGTTGGCCCATTTGGAAGATACGCAAATTCCGCTGGGCATCCTTTCGAACACTGGCTCGGCCCATTGGCGGCATGTAACCGATGGTCGCTTTCAGATTTTGCTCACCGCGTTTCGCGTCCCGGTTTTGAGCTTCGAAGTCGGCGCAACGAAGCCGGACGAGAAAATCTTTCGCCGCGCGATCGACCTGGCGAAAACAACGGCCGATCGCATCCTGTACATCGACGACATTCCGGCCTACGTCGAAGCCGGCCGCCGCGCGGGCCTCGATGCCATCCAGTACACGACGACCGATGCACTGGCGCTGGAGCTCATCAACCGCGGCGTGCGCTGCAATTATTAAGAGCTTTCGCAGCCAATTCGGAACAATCGCCTGGGAATTATTTCGCAGGCCGATTTCCTCCATAGTGGAAAAACATCGAGATTTTCCGCGTGCATTGCGATCGGCCAAATCCATGGTGAAACTCCATCCGGTCTGATTTCGCCATTCTTCGGGAAAAACACTCTCTTAAACGGTCGACATCCCAACAACGAGTTTCAGAGTGAAATAACCGCGTCCCGCTTTTCAACCTGTGTAGGTCTTTTTGCGAATTTCGGACCGAGTTTCTTCACAGTAATTTCACTCTCCGCCTTTGGGCTCCCAAATCGATCGAGAAATCTCGATCGATTTGAATGGGCTTTTTTCACACATCTTTGGTGTCTGAGGGGCTAAGGGTCTTGGGATCTGGGTGTCTGGGTGTCTGGGTGTCTGGGTTGGTTGTCTTCTACGTCCGCGAGACGTACCGAGCGTCGCCTGCCAGTCGCGGAGAGATTGGCCCATGCGCAGACCCCGAGACAACCCAGGCCCTCAGCCACCTGGTCCCTTTTGTATTTGCTCAAATTGCCAAAGAACGTCAGCCCCGAGTACCGAGACCGGGAGCCTAATTGCTCCATACGTATCTTAGTGAACATGTGATAATTGTCAAGGGCCTTTTTGGGCCAGTCCAAAAAGATTTTTATCGTGGCTTGCCTGCCTTGCCTCGTGCCCGTTGTGCCGTCGTGGTAAGATATTCCCGCTGGAACGCCGGAAATTAATCACCGGGAGCGGCGGGGTCGGGAGACCCGCGCCATGTGCCGTCTGCCCCGCCAGCTTTCATGTTGGGTTTTTTATTGCTCAGGCTGCAGGTTTCTTAGCGATAAGACACTTCCTTTGAATTCAGAAGCAAATATGCATTTCGCTTCGGGAAACAGAGTCAGAGCTGATGACTGGGTGTTAGCGTCGCAATTTGTGGGCAAATCTATTTGATAAAAAGCACGGTCACCTAAAAGTTGGCGAATCCAAGGAATATCATCTGGAATAGACGCACCGATTGAGAGTGCCCTGGTCCGGTCCAAAAAAAGGCGACAAGCTGGCACGTCGAGAATCAGCGATCTTCGCGGCCCGCGATCAAAAGCTCGCCGCTGCCCAGACGCCGGCGCGAACCAACGCCGCCGTTTGGCGCTGTCGTCCACGGGCTCCGCACCGGAACCCAGAGAAAGGCTAGCAGGAGTCCAGGGGACGGCAATGAGTCCCCTGGTCCCGCTGCATTTGCGGCATCGCTCGATTTTGACCGGCTGGAGCAACCGGCTTAATCAAAATGGGCCTGAGAGAATTAAACTCGAAGCGGAAATTAACCGGCTTGAGTTACAGGCAGGTCGGATTATGGATGGCATCGACGAATCGATCCATAACAGAGGCTCAGCCGAATTGCGACAAAAATGGCGAAACCAACTTGAAGAATTGGACGTGCAGATATCTGAACTACGGAAGAAATTAGACGGCTTCTAATCCCCATGCGTCTGCGATTCACCATCCGCGATTTGCTCTGGCTGGCTGTTGTGGTGGTGCTGGCGGTTGGGTGGTGGATTGACCATCGCCATTTAACGGAAGTCATCCGGCAGGACGAGGATTTTAAAATAAGCGGATTTCGTGAAGTGCAGGTCCCGATCATTTCGGCACCTACGAAGTAGCCCAGCACCCCGCTCTTAGGACACCACCGTAGAATGGGCATGCTCCAATTCAGCACAAGGCGATTACTTGCGAGCTGCGCGATCATTGCCGCAGGCTGTGGTTGCTGGTGTTGCTCTCGCGCGATATTCCAATCGACGGGCACCGAACTGAGCAGCTCAAAGGTGATAGTCGGAACGGTCCTCTATTTTTGCACCGGACTTTTGATTGGTGCTGGGATCTTTAACTTGGCAAAACGAGCGGACGTTGGCGCGATTTTAGGGATGATCGCTATGGCTGCGGTCCCGATGATTTGGGCTTTTGCGCAACACTAATTTGCTCAAACTTTTTCCATCACACACACTAACTTCCAGCCCAACTAAACCCTGCCGCCGCGTGTGGAGTCGACGATGATGCTTCACCTCAGCCTCAATACGCACTGCCCGAAGTGCTACCGCGATGAATGGATGCTAAATGGCCGCGTAAATAACTATGAAGAATTGCCAGAGGGGCAAGAGGTTGACCCACTTTCACACACGACCCACAGGAAGGACCCTAAAAACACAGCGATCCATGGAAAATTGATGAAAAAGCCATGTTTTTGTGGGTCAAATGTGTTTTGGAAACACCCAGTAATCTCTGGGTCAAACCCAATTGAAGCACCGGCCATCCCAGCCACCACCGGAAATACATCCGAAGGAGCAAGCGTAGTGACTGTTGGTAATTCAGATATTTTTTTAGGCTCCATACCTACTCCAAATAATCCGGCTCCAACAGGTTGGAGTGGTGTCGTCCTAGCTGCGCCCTGCAGTCTGGCTAGGTCTTTGCCGTAATAAGTGAGGTGGGATTTGTTGGTTCATTAAAAATCAATCCTCCAGCCTAATTTAGGCGTGCTCTGGGCTTTGATCTATTCCGTTGATCCAAACTTTCCGACTGTATGCCCGAACACTTATTCCGGTCGACGATAACGGGAAAGTGATTCCAGTTCCCAGCGATGCCGGCCCTGCGTTTTAAGATCGGTAGCAACATCCTGGGGGCAATTAAACGGGACGGGTCTAATTTTTAAGTTCGTTCTCGAACGTGAATATCTGGACTCAATAAATTAGACCAGTCCCGTTTAGCTTCCACGTTAAGCTACACCAGTGGAGGGTTATTGTCTGTGCCCCTAAAGGATGCAATTACCGCCGCCCACGTCAAGTTCGTCTGTGGGAACAGCAAATTTGCTTTGCCCGTTACGGCACGAATGGCCTCCAGAATTGAAACACCACCATGACGATGGCGGCCACCATTGCAATTCCAAGCAGCACCCAGTGAACGATGCGTTTTTGCGCGGGGAGATTTCCTTTGTTTCCATGCCCGGTATTTTAGCATGCGCGCCGTGTCAGTCGTCCTTCAATAACCAATAAACATCGGTGCGAAGTTGCGCGGGATCGTCGTTCCAATGGCCGTAGATTTCCCAGGATGGTCCGGCCAAAGCGTGGCCGTTGGCGGCGCACCACTTTTGAACGGCATCGTGCGTTTCGCCCAGTCGGTTGTACGGTCCGAAGTGAGCGGCGGTGGCGGCTTTGCCGGCGGGCGTGGCGGAGCAGACGACCCGACCGTTGCCGGTAAATGGTGCGCCGACTTCGACGCCGCATTCAATATTCATTTCGCAATCCAGATACACGGCCAAGTGCCGGCCCGGATTTGGTATGCCCCGCGAGCGCACGAACGTCCAAACTTCACCGCAGGCTTGCGGAATGAGCTTCGCCAGCTCCGGCTGACGTGCACGAAACCGCACAATAGCCGTCGGCTGCGGCGAAGCCTGAACGATTTGGACTTGCGGCTCCATGGCGGGCTACGTCATACGCGATTGCTGTTAGGGGTCTCGGCGCACTGTGCATCGCTAAGTTTAGCCGCCCCGTGACGGAAGTTCAAAGTTCGGCGTCGTAAAACCGCATCAGGTGTCGAAATCTTTGACACCGTTGACAGTCCCGCTACACTGCCGTATATTTAACTATTAAGTTAATTAACCACATGGTAAGACACAGATGCGAGATCATCTCACCCAAACGTTTGCGGCGCTGGCCGACCCGACGCGCAGAGCCATGCTGGCGCGGCTTTCGAGGAGCGAGGCCAGCGTTTCTGAATTGGCCAAGCCGTTTTTGAAGCACATGAGCCTGCCGGCGGTCACGAAACACGTGAAAGTGCTGGAGAAAGCCGGGCTGGTAACGAAAACGCGCGACGCCCAGTGGCGGCCGTGCAAGCTAAACGCGGGCGGGCTCAAAGGCGCGGCCGATTGGATGGAGCAATACCGCAGATTTTGGGAAGAAAGTTTCGACCGGCTGGAAGCCTATTTAAAAACCGTCACCTCACAGGCAGTCGCTGCGAATGACAACGCGCCTTCAAAACACAGTGTCATTTTGAAACGCAGTGTCACTTTGAAACACAGCGCGAAAGGAAAAAAAGATGGCCGCAAAAAATAAGTCGAACGAAATCCGGATCACACGCATTTACGATGCGCCTGTGAAAGCAGTTTGGGATGCCTGGACCGATCCGGAGCAAATTGCGCAGTGGTGGGGCCCGCGCGGATTTACACTCACCACGCACAGCAAAGATCTGCGGCCCGGCGGCATTTGGGTTTACACCATGCATGGGCCCGACGGAGTCGATTACCCGAACAAAACGGTGTATTTCGAAGTCGACAAGTATTCGAAGTTGGTTTACGACCACGGCGGCAACGACGATCGGCCCGCCCTGTTCCGCGTGACCGTGCTATTTTCTGAGGTGAATGGCAAAACCAAAATGGAAATGAGCATGGCACTCCCAACGCCAGAAGCCGCCGAAGAGACGCGAACATTCATCAAGAAAGCCGGCGGCGATTCCACGTGGGACCGACTGGCGGAGTATTTGGAAAAGGATGCCACCGGCAAAGACAAGTTTGTGATCAATCGAACGTTCGATGCGCCGCTGGAAACGATGTTCGAAATGTGGACCGATCCCAAGCATGTCTCGCAGTGGCTGCCGCCAACGGGATTCACGATGGAGTTTATCCGTGCCGACATCAAACCCGGCGGCGGCACGTTTTGGCTGATGACCAATGGCGCTGATGTGAAAATGTACGGCCGGGCCGAATACAAAAAAATTGAAAAGCCCAATGGCCTCGTTTACACGCAGCAGTTTTGCGATGAACACGAGAACCTCTCGCGTCATCCCAAAGCGCCGACGTGGCCCGCCACGATGCTGACAACCGTTGAGTTGACGGCCGAAGGCCCAGATCGAACTCGCGTGACCGTGACTTGGGAAGCGTACGGTCCGACCACGCGTGAAGAGTTGGAAACGTTCATCAATGCCCGGGCCGGCATGACGCAAGGCTGGACTGGATCGTTCGATAAGCTCGATGCGCTATTGACGACGCGGTGAGGAGCTAATTTCCAGCGTTCCCTTTCGCATTATCGGTTTCTGTCGGTTTCTCAAAAATCGCGGCTTTGAATTTTTCCGGCGAAATGCCGCGGGCCACGAGTTCCGCGCCGGCTAACGTGCGGGCGCCTTCGTCGAATTTGATAAAGCCCATGCATTGCTTCAGATACTTTTCAGACTCCTGCGGCGTGCCGTGCGTTTGCAAGTATTTGGCGACGATATAGAGGAAATACGGTCGATCGTGGCGCGAGAGTGCGGCAGCGAGTTCGTCGACATGCTCAAGATCGAGTTTCGCATTTTCTCCACCGGCCGCAATTTGTGTCATGGCGGTTGCCATCCACATATGGGCACGATAGCCGGGATGAGTTTTGGGATTATTGCCGGGATTCTTGCGCACCTTGGCCAGGATCCGATCGCGGGCCGCACCGTCGCCCAATGCGTCGAACCAGACGGCGGCGTAAATTCCTTCGGCAATGTTCAGCCCTTTGTCGAAGCCCTTTTCAAACGACTTGGCGGCGTCGGCATCGCGCTTGGCCAAAGCATAGACGGTTGCGGCGTCGAATGGACCCAGATGCCCGCGTTGTAGCGCGCCATCGAGCGTTTGAAACGCCAGGGCTTCAGCGCCGTTCACATCGCCTTTGCCATTGCGTTTGCAGAACAAATACCACTGCAGCGACGCGCTTTCATAACGCTGCGAATCAGCTCGATAATATTGCTCTGCCTCGTTCCATTCTTGCATGGCTTCGGCGCACTGCGCGGCTTTTACCAGCGCCCAATCCGCGCCGGTTCCAGCAGCGGCCTCGGCGTAGGATCGAGCCTTCGCCCAATCACGCAGTTCAATGTAATGATTGGCAATGTTCACCCGAACGCGCGCCTGGCCGAGCCCAAAATCTTCGGTTTGCAAATATCTTTCAAGAGTGGACAACCAATGGGCTTCATCATTTTTTTGCAGATAAACCGCGGCCAGCGCCTCGAACGTGGCTTGTGCGGGATCGCGGTCTAATGCGGCTTCATAGCAGCGAATTGAATCGTCCCAACGCTTATTGTCGGCATGAAATTTCCCCAACGCTGCCTGCACTTGGGCGCTGTTTAAATAGCGCTTTTCAACTTTTGTCCAATTCTCCTGATTGCCTGCCCCAGCGTGCAAAATCTCCTGTGCCACTCCGTACGGCATGTGCGGGCTAACCACACGCAAATATGGAATTTGTGTCATCTTGGCACGCGAAAGCCGGATGTTGCGCGGTAAATCGGACGCAATTAAATCTTCGTGCCAGTAGCCGATGTGGAACTTGTGGTCTCCTCCCGGATCGACCTTCGCCAGCCGCAGCAGCATTGGTTCTTCGATGTATTGAATTCGGCTCACGTCGATCGATTTCGCCAAATCGCGCAGTGCCTGCTCAGATTGCGCCGTATCAGCACGATACGACTGAATGAACTTGGCATACGGATGATGCTCCACGAGTGGCCAAATCGCTTGTACGCGTTCGTCGATTTGTGCGGCCGAGAGGCCCAGCCAATTGGCGGTCTCGTCGAGTTTGCGCCAGCCGACGATGAAATCGACTTCCTCCAGCAGTTGCGCGAGCATGCGCCAGCTGGGATCGGTCCGGTCTTTCCCTTCAGCACCGGCTGCGCAGAGCGCTTTGATGACTTGCAAGCGCGCGGCGACTTCGCCGCTATCGGCGCCATCTTGTTGGTTTGCCGCTGCCGCGTTGCGAGTGTTATGCCATTCATCGAGTAACTTGAGCACCGCCGGCGGCAATTGCGGAATTTTATCGAGCTGTTTCAGCAACTGTTGTTGGGCAACCTGGCCGCTGGTTTCGGCCATCGTTCGCTGGATGCCGAGCTGCCGGACTTGCGCGGCCGAGTCGATGGCGCGAAAACAACCCGGCGATGCTTCGAAGAGCGCGGCGGCCGCCGCGACAATGTCGCGATCGCTCAGCGACGATTCTGCGGCGAGCAATTGGAGCAAGCGAACGAACACACGCTGAGAATCGTCATCGTTGGCGGCCAACTTCTCTGCGTCAAAGTTGCAGTAGGCCTCAATGAGCGGCGCCCATGCTGGAGCTTTGTCGTTATTTGGCAAGGCATTGGCTGCCGCCAGGTCTTCCAGCGCCGAAGCGTGCAGGCCGACCAAAGCACGGGCAAATGCCCGATTTTGCAGTGCAAGCGCCGAATTCGGCCAATGGCTGACAGCCTTTTCCGCATACAGTAGTGCTCGCGCTTTGAACGATTTGTGTGCTGGGCTCCAAAGACGCTCCGTCAGGACGCCCATGAGCGCGTAGGTTCTGGCGAGCGCCCAAGCAGTTCCGGCGATTGGCCGTGCGAAGCAATTTCGCTGTGGAGCAGGCGCAGTGCGGCGAATTGCGAGGGGATTGAAAAATCCTGCATCAAATCTTCAACGCCAGCCGGTAGCGGGCTCGTGTCTCTTGACGGTGGCGGTTCACGACCTTTGAAACCAGCTCCTTGTAATGCGACTGCAAGTTCGGTGCGCGAAAGTTTTTCGACTGCAGTTACCAGGCGTTCGATGAAATGGTCGCGGGGGAAAGTGAGGATATCGTCCCAGATTGTTTCCCAGCGATCGCCACGGCGTTGATAAAGCGCCGTTTCGACATCGTAGGTCGATTGCACCACGACATCCATTTCTAGCGGAAAATTCGTCGCCCCCGCCTGTTGTGGCAACCGTTCGCGCAATGCGGCATCGCGGGTCGGCAAACCTAACTGTTCGCGCACCGCAAGCGAAACTCCCTGCCGCACGATTTCTCGCAATAGCAAGCCGCGAATCCAGGCCGGGCGCGCTTTTTCCGGCTCGCGCATTCGCAACAGTACGACGTCCTCCGTTGTTGTTCCCACACGATCGGCGCCGGCCCCTGGATTACGACTGAGCAGCGTACGCCGATCTGCCGACACAAGTGCTTTCTGAGCCATGACCGTCGCAACGGCACTTTCAGGAATGGTGATGACGAAGGGCGCTATCTGATTGCGCGTGTGAAATGTGAGCTGCTGTCCTTCGGTCACCTCGCGGCGAAACACAACATGTTCATCGCCATCTTTGAAATTCATCGTAGCGATTGGCGTCCAGCCGTCATGCATCACGTCGCCAAGCAGTTGGCGACCTTTGTTATCGGTGTCTTCCCAGCCACCCCCCTCGTAATTCCAGGACGCCGCAATCAACACGACGCCCGACTTTTTGATCTTGAAGCGGAGTTCGGGACTCGCCAGCGACGCTTTCTCAAAGATTTGTGCGCCTTGCAAGTACGGTGGAACGTTTTTCCATTGCGAATTGCCGGAGAAGGGGCGCGACTCATCGGGATGGATTTCAATCGTGGCAGCTTTTGGAATCGGCGGCGTTTCATCGGCCGCTTGCGCGATTGCGAAGCTGCAATATAAAGCAGTAAGCCAACAGACGGTCCTACAAGCCATGCGATGGTACTTTGCCGTTGATTCCGCCCAGTTTTCCGCGTCGACCTGCATCGTGCTGTAGACAACGCGCTGTTCGGCCGTTTAAATCAAGCGTTCTTGAACCAGGGCGATTATAACGCCGGATGCCAGCCATTTCGAAACGTTGAGTTCAATCCATGCGACGAAAACTGATTGCGGGCAATTGGAAAATGAATTTGGATCGGGCCGCGGCGGTGGCGCTGGCGGAGACCGTGGCCAAGCGGGCGGCGGAGTATCCGCAGGTCGATGTCGCGCTCTGTCCGCCATTCGTCTATTTAGAGTCGGTGCGGAAGGCGATTGGCAGTTCGAAAGTCGGCCTCGGCGCAGAACATGTATCACGAGGCCAAAGGGGCGTTCACCGGCGAGATCAGTCCCGGCATGCTGCTCGATTGCGGTTGTCAGTATGTGATTCTGGGCCACAGCGAGCGGCGCGACATTTTTCATGAGACCGATGCCGATGTGAACCGCAAGCTGCTGGCAGCGCTGGCCGCCGGCTTGACGCCGATCGTTTGCGTTGGCGAGCATCTTGACCAGCGCGAGGCGGGCAAGACTGCAGAGGTTATTCGAACGCAATTTGAAGGCTCGTTTACCCGCATAACGGCAGAGCAAATGCAAAAAACGGTGATTGCGTACGAGCCGGTCTGGGCCATTGGCACCGGAAAAGTGGCCACGCCACAGCAGGCCGAAGAGGTGCATGCCGATCTTCGCAAGCTGGTCGAAGTTCGTTACAATTCACAAGTTGCGGCCGCGGTGCGAATTCAATACGGGGGCAGTGTGAAGGCGTCGAATGCCGGCGAGCTGATGCATCAGCCGGATATCGATGGCGCACTTGTCGGGGCGCAAGCCTGGTGGCGGACGATTTCGTAGGAATCATCGCCGCTTGCAGATAATCAGATTTTCATTCGGAGCACGAATTTACATGAACGGTTTCCTTGCTTTCTTGATGATCGTCACAGCGCTCTTTTTGATCCTGCTGGTGCTCATTCAGCGCGGTCGCGGCGGCGGGTTGGCAGGTGCGTTTGGCGGGCTTGGCGGACAAAGCGCGTTCGGCACGAAAGCCGGCGATTTGTTCACAAGGATCACGATTGGTGTCGCCGCGTTCTGGATCGTCCTGTGTGTCATCAGCGTGCGCATGATGAGCAAGCAGTCGAGTCCGTTCGAAGGCGCAGCGCCCGATGAGGCTGCCACAAGTAAAATCGGCGCGACAACAGGCGCAACGACGGGAGCAAAGGCAGCCGGTAAGGCGGAGACCGACGCCAAGGCTGGCGAAAAGGGAACGGCCGCACCGGCCGGCGATGCGAGCAAGGCGGCTGAGCCCGGCACTTCGACCCCACCGGCCGATAGCGGTCCTTCGTCGACAGCGCCGCCAGCATCGAACAGCAGTGCTCCGGCCGCGGGACCCGCGAGCGAGAACAAGAGCGACGCCAGCAAGTAAGGGCCGCTGTCAAATCAATTCGTCCGACCGGGACGGTCGGACTATATACATACCCAACTGCAAGTTTTCCTGTGCTGCTCAGCATGACCGGTTTTGGCGATGCCCATCAGCAGGCCGAAGGGTTGGCCGTGGCGGTGGAAGTGCGTACCATCAACAACCGATATTTTAAATTCTCCATGCGTGCGGGCGAAGGTTATGCCGCGCTGGAACCGCAAATGGAAAGCGTGGTCCGCGAACATGTCAAGCGTGGCACGGTGCAAGTGAACTTGTGGGTCGAGCGGCAAACTTCGCCCGACGATTATTTGGTGAATGCCGGCGTGCTCGAAAGTTATCGGCGTCAGCTGCGGACATTGCTCGTTCAGTGGAATGCCGATCGCGAAGTGCCGGTGGAGTATTTGCTGACACTGCCTGGCGTCGTGAACGACAAACAATCGCGATTCAGCGTGGCCGAAGCGGAATGGCCCATGATCGAGCGCACTTTGCGGGCCGCCATGGATCAGTTGGCGAAAATGCGTCGAGATGAAGGCGCTGCGATGGCGCGCGATCTATTGGCCAATTGCACCACCATCGGATCCGAACTAAAGCAGATTGCCGTGCGAGCGCCGTCGGTTGTCGATGCGTATCGCACACGGCTGGAAGAAAAGATTCGCAAGGCGCTCGAGGAACATCAGTACGCACTGAACCCGGCTGATTTGGTTCGCGAAGTCGCCATTTATGCCGAGCGCAGCGATATTTCCGAGGAGATTGTGCGGCTGGAAAGCCACTTGCAGCAGTTTGCGCACATCATGAAATCCGAGGACGGCGCCGGCCGGCGGCTCGAATTCCTGACCCAAGAAATGTTACGCGAAGTGAACACCATCGGCTCGAAAAGCACCGATGTGGAAATTGCCCGCCACGTAATTGAAATCAAGGCCACGATCGAGCGACTGCGCGAAATGATTCAGAACGTGGAATGACCTTGCACTTCTAGACTGTCGATTCGATCGTTAAACGCTTCCACTGTATGTCCGCCCCAAATCCTGGCCGCGTCATTGTTATTTCCGGCCCGTCGGGCGCGGGAAAATCGACGCTGCTCAAGCAACTCTTGGCTCGCTGCAGCCGGTTGGAATCCAGCGTTTCGGCGACAACGCGAGCACCAAGACCGAGCGAGGTTAACGGGCGAGATTATCATTTTCTGACACGCGAAGAATTCGAGCGTCGTCATCAAGCCGGCGAGTTCCTGGAATGTGCCGAAGTTTTCGGCGGCGGCGATTGGTACGGAACGCTGAAAGACGAAGTAGCCCCTCGACTTACGGCGGGCAAATGGGTAGTCTTAGAGATTGATGTCGAGGGCACCCGCTCGATTGTGGCACAATATCCCGATGCCGTGACAATCTTCGTGCGTCCGGAGTCGCTGGACGAATTGGAACGCCGATTGCGAAGCCGGGGCACGGAAACCGAGGCGGCCATCGAGCGGCGTTTGACGGTAGCTCGTCGGGAGCTCAGCTTTGCCGGCATGTATCAGTACCAAGTGACGAATCAAACAGTCGATCGAGCGGTGGAAGAAATTCTGCGAATTCTAGATCCAGACAAATGTGCCTAGTGCTCGTTGCGCAGCGGCGACACCGGCCGCTCGACACCAGACCACCAGACACTCCGTAAGGAACCCATATGCTTGAAGAATTGAAAGAAGAACAGATCGTAAATAAGGTCGGAGGCCGGTTTAAGCTTTCCACGCTCATTCAGAAGCGGCTTGTCGCGCTCAATGCGGGCAGCCGTCCGCTCGTGAATCTGGAGACGGATAACAAGCTGGAAATCGTGGTCCGCGAGATCATGGAAGATAAAATCTACTTGGATGCCGAAAGTAAAGTACGCATTGCCGGCGATCAGGAAGAAGGCACCGGTGGTCCGCCGGAGTTGGATTTGTCGGATTTGTAGTGCCACTTCCTGGCGAATGGAATGACGAATGACGAAATTCGAATGACGAATTAAACTCCAAATTCGAAGTTCCAAACGATTTTTTCGAACTCACTTGTTTCGGAATTCGAATTTGGAAGTTGGAATTTCATTTATCATTCGGATTTCGTCATTCGTCATTCACACCATTCATCGATCTTTTCCTGTGAGTGCCCAGCACAATGAAAGGCCGTGAACTGCTCATCGGCGTCACCGGCGGCATCGCGGCTTACAAGACCGCGGCGCTGGTGAGCGAGTTGATTCAGGCCGGCGCCGGCGTCACCGTCGTGTTAACCGAGGCAGCTCGGGAATTTGTCGGCGCAGCGACCTTTGAAGCGCTGACCGGTCGGCCAGTGCCACGCGGTGTGTTTGACGATCCAAACTTTCCCTTGGGCGCGCACATTGAATTAGCTCGTCGCGCGGAAGTGATGTGCATTGCCCCGGCCACGGCGAATTTTTTGGCGAAATGCGCCATCGGATTAGCGGACGATCTATTGAGCACGCTGTATCTGGCGTTCAAAGGCCCGATCGTTGTCGCTCCGGCCATGAACGCTGAAATGTGGAGCAAGCCAGCCGTTCGCCGCAACGTGCAACAGTTGGCCGCCGATGGCGTAACCATCGTCGATCCGGAAGAAGGCTGGCTCAGCTGCCGCGATAAAGGGGTCGGGCGTATGGCGGCGCCGGAAAAGATTCGCGCGGCAATCGAGGCGGGCATGGCGAAAAGCGCACGGGGTTCAACGCGCTAAGCGGCAAGCGGGAGGATCGCCTGGCACGCATTCTCATCACCTCTGGCCCGACGCGGCAGCATTTGGATCCAGTGCGGTATCTGACCAATGCATCGAGCGGAAGAATGGGACAGTCGCTTGCTCAAGCAGCCGTCGATGCGGGGCATCAGGTCGTGGTTGTCTCAGGACCGGTCGATGTGGTTTACCCCCGGCAGTGCGAAGTTGTGCCGGTTGTTTCCACTGAAGAGATGCTCGAGACCTGCGAGCGGCTGTTTCCCGAGTGCGATGGTCTGATTGGCGTCGCCGCGCCTTGCGATTACCGGCCCATCAAAGTCGAAACACAAAAGATCAAAAAGACCGGCGAGCCGCTCGTGCTGCACCTCGTGGAAACGCCCGACATCGTGGCCACCCTCGGCGCTAACAAAACTCCGAGTCAATGGCTCGTCGGCTTCGCGCTCGAAACGGAAGACCAACGCTTTCGCGCCATCACCAAGATGCAGAAAAAAAGTTGCGACCTGATGGTCCTCAATGGGCCGCAAGCGATGAATTCGCTCGAGAATTCCGTGGAAGTGATCGACCAGACTGCTCAGGTGATTGCCAGCATCGCTGGGACGAAAGAAAGCGTGGCCCGCGAACTTTTCAGGCTGATCCAGTCTCAGTTAATCGATTAACACCGCGGCCCTTGGCCCGCGCCGGTGTACCGCTATACTGCGTACGACAGACTTTATCCGACAAGAAACACGTCTCGTCCCACGTATCAGGCCAAAGCCTGACGTATAAAATGGTTCGCGTTGCAATTCTAGGCGCTACGGGATACACGGCGTTGGAGCTGATCAAGCTCCTGCTGCGCCATCCTGATGTAGAAATTACGGCGCTCACGAGTCGACAGGAAGGCAGCCCGCATGTGGGCTCGGTCCATCCGTCGCTCTATGGGCGATTGGATTTGAGACTCGAAGATTTGGGCGCCGTAGCTGTCGCCTCGCGAGCCGATTGTGTTTTTAGCTGCTTGCCACACGGCGTAACGGCAACCGTAATTCCGCACGTATTATCGGCCGGGGCGAAAGTTGTCGATTTCAGCGCCGATTACCGACTCGACGATCCGCAAACGTTTCAGCAGTGGTATGGCGAGAAGCATCCGGATCCGGATCGACTCGGCAAAACAGTTTACGGCCTGCCGGAATTGTTTCGTGAGCAGATTGTGAGCGCGAAACTCGTTGCGAATCCGGGTTGTTACCCGACGTCTGCTATTCTGCCGCTCGTGCCACTGGTAAAGGCTGGGCTGATCGAACCGCAAGATATCATCGTCGACAGCAAAAGCGGCGTTTCCGGCGCAGGCCGCACGCCAAAGCTCACGAACTTGTTTCCGGAGTGCAACGAGAGCGTGTCGGCCTACAACGTGGGGCGGCATCGGCACACACCGGAGATCGATCAGATTGTTCGCCGAGCAACCGGTACGGAAATCAATGTTATCTTCACGCCGCATTTGATTCCCATGGATCGTGGCATTTTGACGACTGCCTACTCCAAGCCAATCGGCAATGTCACTGAAGAGCAACTGCTGCGAACGTT
This sequence comes from Pirellulales bacterium, assembly GCA_963773875.1. Taxonomy (GTDB): domain Bacteria; phylum Planctomycetota; class Planctomycetia; order Pirellulales; family JADZDJ01; genus CAVTYH01. The sequence continues at coordinate 332,559 of CAVZCV010000014.1, read as the reverse complement.
GCGCGAGTTTTACGCGGAAGAGCCGTTTGTTCGCGTCGTCGATCATCTGCCAGGTACGAAGGACACGGTCGATTCCAACTTCTGCGACATCACCGTGCGTTTGGTCCGCGGGCGGGTGATTACAATAAGTTGCCTCGATAATCTAATCAAAGGCGCATCGGGCGCTGCCCTGCAGAATTTCAATTTGCTGTTCGGGTTTCCGGAAACCACAGCGCTCATGTAAGGCGAAGATGTCTATTTGCGTTCCCCAAGGTTTTCGTCTCGCTGGCGTTCACGCGGGCATCAAGCGTAACCCGACGCGGCAAGATGTGTCGCTTATCGTCTCGGATAAGGCGTGCGCCGCCGCCGGGGTTTACACGACCAATCTTGTATTCGCCGCGCCCGTGGCGTACGACAAAGCGCGAACGCCGGGGAGCGGATTTCGGTCCGTGGTCATCAATTCCGGCAACGCAAATGCTTGCACCGGCGAGCGCGGATTAGCCGACGCGGCGGAAATGGCACGACTGGCAGCGGCAACGTGCGGAGCATCGGGCGATCAGGCACTCGTTATGTCGACTGGCATCATCGGCGAATTTTTGCCGATGGATAAAATCGCAGCCGGAATCAATGCGTGTGCAAAGTTGCTCGCCGGAGATGAAGATTCGCTCGTCGACGCCGCTCGCGGCATGATGACGACCGACACGGTTCACAAATTGGCCGGCCGGAGCATCAAAATTGGCGATCGCAAATTTCAAATCACCGGCATGTGCAAGGGCGCTGCGATGATTGCGCCGAACATGGGCACAATGCTCGCCATCGTGTTAACCGATGCGCCCATCGCCGCCGCCGATTTGCAGAAAATGCTTTCCGCAGTGGTGGACGACACTTTCAATTGCGTTAGCGTCGACGGTCACATGAGCACGAACGACACGGTGCTCGTGCTGGCGAATGGCGCCGCCGGCGGACCACAGTTAACCGGTGACGATTTGCAAACCTTCCAGACTTCGCTGCATGAAGTTTGCGCCGATCTCGCGAAATCAATTCCCGCCGATGGCGAAGGGGCCTCGCACCTCATTTGTATCGACGTCAAAGGTTGCGCGAGCGCCGCTGAAGCACGCAAGATTGCCAAATCGATCGCTGATAGCCCGCTGGTGAAAACCGCCATTGCGGGCGCTGATCCCAATTGGGGTCGCATCGTCTCCGCCGCTGGCTATGCCGGCGTGCCGTTCAATCCGGCGGGCGTCAATCTGGAGTTGAATGGCTTCAAACTCTACCGCGATGGCGCGCCAGCATCATTCGACGGAGAAAAAGTTTCGGCGAGCATTAAAGCGAACCGCGACACTAGCGTTGTGCTGTCACTGCGCGAGGGATCGGCCGCCGCACGCTTCTGGACTTGCGATCTGACAGCCGAATATGTGCGGCTGAATGCGGATTATCACACGTAAGCAATAGCGACTCGCAACTACTAACAGTCATTGAAAGCCGGCGTTTGCGGCCGGGCATGCTGTTTGCTAATTGCTGATGCTTCGGCTCAATCGCTATTTCGGACTGCGATAGCAATCGCTAAACTTCCAAGCGGTCGAAAATCGTCGGCAAATCATTGCCCGCTTCCAAGGAGGGAATCGTGGACAGCCCATCTTCGCAAGGACGGAAACTTTCGGTGGCCATCATTGCGCGTGATGCTGCAGCCACGATCGCAGCGACACTGGAAAGCGTGCGGTCGATTGCGGACGAAATTGTGGTCGTCGATACAGGTTCAACCGATCGGACCCGAGAACTTGCGCGAAAGGGTGCTTCGAAGCTACTCGATTGCCCCTGGAGCGATGATTTTTCAGCCGTGCGGAATTTCGCACTCGAACAGCTTTCCGGCGACTGGGTGTTGTGGCTCGATGCCAGCGAAGAATTGGAACCGTCGTCGGCCAAGGCGATTCGCGAACATTTGGATTTGAAAGCCGATGCCTCGTGTGCCTATTTGCTCATGGTCCAACTCCCTCAGCGCCGCCGGCCAGATGAACGGTGAGCAGGTCGGTCGCTTGCGACTATGGCCGTTAAAGTCGGGATTGAAATTCGCCGGTCGTGTGCGAGAAGAACTTTCGCCAGAGCTTGCTGCGGCCGGCATCGAGCACGAGACGACTGCTTGGTCGATCGTTCGATCGGCCCGCGACATCGACCTGGATGTAAAGACCGCGAAAGCGCGGCGCGATATCCGCCTGGCGGAGCTCGAAATCGAAGAAGCCGGCGAACGGCCGCAGCTACTTCTCGCATTGGGCGAGGCTTGGACGACGCTCGAGGAGCCGCTAAAAGCTGCCGGCTGGTTTCGCCGCGCGATCGACGACTCGCCGGCAGCGTCTTCTGCGCAGCTTGAGGCGTACTACGGCCTCTTAACGTCCTTCGATCATCGCCCGGGCGTGCAAGACCAACAACTTGCGACCTGCCTGGAAGCGCTCGAAGTGTTTCCGCTCGATGCCCAACTGCTGTGCGCCATGGGCAGTTACCTGCAAGCAAAGGGTCGGCTCGATTTGGCGACGCGCTCCTATCAGATGGCGGTCGAGCATGGCGCGATTGATTTGAAGACGTGGCATCTAGCTAATCTTGCGGACCTAGCGGTAATCTGTCTTAGCATGACGCTGGAACTTCAAGAGCTGGCGGACGATTCGCGCGAGTGCGTGGAGAGGGCAATAAACGAGCGACCGAATTCGCAGCGGTTGCGCCGGCGACTGATCGAACTTCACATCAAGCACAACCGCCGACAGGAGGCCCTGGCACAAATCGAACACCTGCCGGTCGCCATTTCGCAGCGGGAGCCGCTTCGCAATGCAATCCGTGGTGGGTGTATGGCAGCCCAGGGCCAATGGTCAGCGGCGCTGCCTTACCTGAAGACGGCTCATGCGGCTGGGTGTCACGATCCGATTTGTCTCCGCTGGCTGGCGATCGGATTGCTGGGCACTGGTGAACTCAACGCGGCGGAAACTGCCCTTCGTCAGTGGCAGCTTGCAGCGCCTGAGAACCCGGAGCCGGCGCGCCTGAGAGCGGAATTAGCCGCAAAAGCGGGGCAACGTATCGATCGGCCTCTGGGCAATGCAGTGCCCGCACCGGCCTTCCCACAGCTCAATGCTCCGCTGTCGAGCCACAATGGCGCGTTCGCACTGTAAGATCGGCGCCGCTGCATTCTGCACACTGTTACTTCACGATTGTTCGCGCACAAGGCCCCGGGATTGCAACCCCAGGCGTGATTGCGCACTTATGGCCGCTCTCGCTGCGGCTTGACAAACAATCGCAGCCCCGATACCAAGGCTGGATTGATCACCTAGGAGAATCTCGATGTTGGCGGCTCCCGCGTCGGCTTGGTTGGCAAAGTATTACGGTTGTAGCGTATCAGAGAGCGCGTGGCTGGAAATTCTAAGCGGCCGGCCACGAGTTGCTTTCAATCGGCTCGTGCGTGCCGAAGATGAAAACGCCAACGACAAGGAAGAAGCGGAAGACGACAAGGAAGACGACGCTGATGAGGATAGCGATGACCTTGACGACGACGTACCGATTCCCGATGAGCCTGCCGTCGAGGAAGAAGAGTGGGACGAAGACGATTTTGACGACGACTTCGATGACGATTTCGATGAAGAGGCGGACGAAGACGATGATTTGAGCTTGCCAGATGACGACGTCGCCGAAGATGATGGTGGAGACGATGAGATTGACGACGAAGACGCCGATTTCGACGACTAGATTCGCGCTCTGGTGTGCGGGTACACAGCTGCGATGATGGCGCGAGGGAAAGGCGGGTTCTCTCATTTAAACATGGGTTGCAAGACGCAATGAATCCCGAACATATCCCCGTTCAGAGCCAGTCTCCAACCACAGCGCGCGGCGACAGTTGGTTTGGCGAATTAACGCAGCGCGATTTCGACGTGGAATTCTATGAGCGCATTTTGCGCTCCCAGCCGAACGACATCCGGCTCCTACGGCTGTTAGGCGAGCTGTACGGTCGCAAGGGGAGATACGATAAGGCACTCAAAGTCGATCAGAAACTTGTCGAGTTGCTCCCCGATGACGGATTCGTGCATTACAACCTCGCCTGCAGTTTCGCTATGCAGGGTTCACCCGATGCAGCGCTCGAGTGTTTAGCGCGTGCCATCCAGCTCGGCTATAACGACTTCAATCACATGGAAGTCGATCCTGATTTGAATAGCATTCGTCCGCTGCCCCGGTACCGGGCAATTCTTCAGCAATACCGGCTGGATGCTTAAGGCGAATCCAGTGCGTTTGCATTCAGAATGCGCCCCTCGACATCTTCGCTGATTTGGCACAAGATAGCGCGTCCATTTCGAACGCCATGTCTTCAGCGGGTTGAGGAATGCTCAAAGTTTACGATCAGGTGCAGGAAGCCGTCGAGGCGATTCGCCGCCGATGGGCAGGTAAGCCGCAGGCCGGCATCATTTTAGGTACTGGCCTGGGCGCACTGGCGCGAGAAATTCAAAACGCCACGGAAATATCTTACGCCGATATTCCGCACTTCCCGCGCTCGACGGCCATCAGTCATGCCGGTCAACTGGTTTGCGGAACGTTATCGGGCGTACCGGTGGTGGCAATGGAAGGCCGCGTTCACTCATACGAAGCCTACACGTTTCAGCAAATCACCTTTCCCGTGCGGGTGATGAAATATCTTGGCGCCGAATTGCTAATCGTCTCCAACGCCTGCGGCGGGATGAATCCGCAGTATCGCGTGGGCGATGTGATGGTGATCGACGATCATATCAACCTAATGGGCGGTAACCCCCTGATCGGCATTAACGACGATCGCTTGGGTCCGCGCTTTCCCGATATGAGCCGCGCGTACACGCCGGAGCTGATCGATCGGGCGCTGGAAGTTGCGCGGCGCGAAAACTTTGTCGCCCATCGCGGCGTGTTCGTGGCCGTGAGTGGTCCGAATTTGGAAACGCGAGCGGAGTATCGATTCCTGCGAACAATTGGCGCCGATTGCGTGGGGATGTCGACCATTCCCGAATGCCTCGTCGCAGTGCACGGCGGCATGCGTGTGCTGGGCCTTTCCGCAATTACCGACATGTGCTTTCCCGATTCGCTCAAGCCCGTCGATATTCAAGAGATCTTGCATGCTGCGGCAATTGCGGAGCCGAAGCTGCGAAAGATTGTGCTCGGCGTGCTGGCGCAAGAGCGCGGAGCTGCGTAGTTCTGATCAGCGCCGTTGAAGTCCAAACAGCGCGATCGCACAAATCGCCATCAGCACCACAGTCCCAGGTTCCGGTACGCCTTGCAGCGGCGAAGGCAATGGTGCGCCAGCCAGGAACTGCAAGTACGGATTGATATCAGAACCATTCACCACACCGTCGCCATTAATGTCGGCAACCGTTAGCAAATCTGCAGCGCTCAGCCCGTGGCTCGATTGAAAACTGTTGAGGTCGATGAGTGCATCCAGCATCGCCTGAATATCGGCATTGGTGATTTTCCCATCGAAATTGAAATCGCCCTTCATGTGGAAGGCGCTGTTGAGCTGCAGGCCGAGCACCGCATTCCTCTCATCGAAATTCAGCCAGTCGAAGGCCCCGGGTGTGAAATCCTGAATCACAATGCTCGAAAAGTCGGGTGGAATATTCAGCAGCAAACTGCCCGCTAGAAAATTCACGCCGAAGTCGCCGTCCAGCGTCAGCGATTGCGAGCCGTGTTGCAGGTTGATATCGAGCACCAGCACGGCCGCTCCCGGCTTGCCCGACGCTGAATCGCCGGTGAAATTCAAATTCCGCGGATCATTGTCGTACCCCGGATTCGCCTCTTTGGTGCGCACGAGCAGGGAGTCGAGATTGAAACCGGCGATCGTAGCGCTCGAACCACCCACGCCGCTGATAGTCTCTGTGAATTGATTGCTGATCGCGCCCGCCGACGTTCCCGGATACGGATCGCCGGAAAACCGCGGCTGACTGGAATTGGGCGTGTACAGTTCGAGCTGTGGATTGTCTGTGCCGAACGTTCCTTGCACGTACCGCACATGCAACTGACCGGCAATCTTCTGCGAGATAAACGAAGCGCCTGCGCCGGTGTCCAGGAGAAAACTGCCCTCGGCCGTGTTGCCGCCAAAGTTCAATTTCAATTTCGGCGTCGTGTCGGCGGGAAGGTTGTAAGGATTGCCGGGCAGCGCCAACAACGGATTGGGGCCAATGAACGGATTGTGCGTTAGCGTTGGGCCCGGAGTGCCCGTGGGGGTCGTCGTTGTGAAATCTGAGAAGTCGGCATAGCTCATCTGCACGTGCAAGTTCGTCGTTTCGGTTCCTGGCACGGGATTGGGTTTTGCGGGATCTCGCAGATAGGTCTTGAGCGAAACGTTGTCGATTTCGTTGAGAAACTGCGTAAGCGCCGCGGTTTGCCCACCCTGCTTTTCGGCTGCGGCAATTCGCTGCATCGCCTGGTTGCTACTGCGAGCATCGACCAGCGCAATCTTGTTTTTCATCGCTGGCATGCCGACGACGTTTATGTCCTGATCGCTGAATACATCCGTGGCTGAGCCGCTGGAGGCGCCCGGCCCCATTTGCAGTCGAATCGGGATCAGCGGCGAGCCGGCGATCGACGTATCGTTGACCGGCTCGTACATGGTCGTGTCTTCAGGGTCGGCGTTGGGCGTGTATGGCGCGACGCCGGCGTAAATGGGATTGGAGACTGTGAAGTCCGCTGTGCCGACCACGCCGATATCGTTGAACATGACCGTCTGGCCATTGTAGGTCGAGTTCGCCTGATGCCACGCATTGGCGCTCTGCGGGCTGATGAGAATGCCACTGGCGCCAGTATCGAGATAAGCTTGAATGCCGATCGTCGGCTGTATCGTGCCGAAAATGGGGTCCATCGTCTGACCGACGATGTACGGGCCAGGCGTCGGTGGCGTACCGGAATAGCCGGTGCTCAGTCCAAGAAAGACCTGCGGCTGATCGATAGCGGCTGGCTGGCCGAGGCCTTTCAGATCAACCGCGAAAGCAGTCGAGCAAAGTAGCAGGCCCAATAACCATGCCAGAGTGCGCGGCAGATAACCGGCGATTTTATGCGCTGCAAATCCCTGCTGCGTCGTTCGTAATTCGGGTGCTATCCTGAGCGCCTGTTCCGATGGCAGAACAATTCGCATCCCACGCCGCTCCCCGTTGCCTCTCCCCTGATCAACTCCGTTATAGTCCATCGCTGCAACTTGTGCCAGCGAATCACCCGTAGTCGGGCTGAATCGAGACTGATAAACTTCTGAATTCTCGCAAGTTTGGTCATTCCGATTTAGTCATTCATTCCAGCTTCATGTTTCGACCCGTTGAATCCAGCGTCAACTTCCCCAAGCTCGAAGAAGATGTGCTGCGCTTCTGGCGTGAGGCGAAAATCTACGAAAAATCGCTGGATCGTCGACGGTCTGCTGGTGCACCGCGGTTTGTCTTTTACGAAGGCCCGCCAACCGCCAACGGCATGCCGCACCCTGGCCACTGCCTCACCCGGGCCATCAAAGACCTGTTCCCTCGCTACCGCACCATGCGCGGATATTTGTGCGAGCGCAAGGCTGGCTGGGACACCCACGGGCTGCCGGTCGAAGTGGAAGTCTGCAAAGAACTGGGCATCCACTCCAAAGAGGAGATCGAAAAGTTCGGCATCGAGCCGTTCATCCAAAAGTGCCAGCAAAGCGTGTGGCGCTACATGCAAGAGTGGCGACGGATGACGGAGACGAATTGGCTTCTGGGTCGACCTCGACGAAGCCTACGTCACTTATCACCAAAGCTACGTGGAGAGCGTGTGGTGGAGTTTGAAACAACTATTCGACCGCGGCCTGCTCTACCAGGGCCACAAAATCGTCTGGTGGTGGGCCCAAGGCGGCACGGCACTTTCCGCCGGCGAAGTTGGACAGGGTTACCGCGAGGTGGCGGATCCGAGTGTGTATGTGAAGTTTCCGCTGGTTTCAGATGAGCGGACGAAGGCGCTGGGATTGGACGGAGCGAGTTTGTTGGTTTGGACAACGACGCCGTGGACGTTGCCGAGCAACCAGTTTGCGGCTGTGCATCCAACGTTCAAGTATGCGATCCTTGAAGATGAAGAAACCGGCGAAAGAGTCATCGCAGAAGGACATCTTTTCCCTTCAATCTTTGAGAAGTCTAAAAGAAGCGTCCGTACCGTCAAGTGGCTGAGCGGACACGAACTGATTGGCTGCCGATATATTCCCCCATTCGACTGCTATTACGGCGCTGCACAAGACGAAACTGGGCTACTTCGCTCTGATTCCGCTGGGCTTGCAACGCGGCGGATGTATTTGCAGCAACATTGCCGGTGGAAGGATCGCGAAAATGGCATCGCTCTCGCCGAAAACGAATTGGAGCGCACCGAGGAGTTTCTTTCATGGCGAGTAATTCCGGGAGAGTTCGTGACAATTGACTCAGGCACGGGAATTGTCCACATTGCCCCAGCCTTCGGAGAGGCAGACTTTGATTCATTGCGACGCCAGCAGCAATTATTTGAAGGCGAAGGACCTGAACTCATCAACGCTGTGGCACCCGACGGTAAATTCACGGCAGAAGTGCCGGATTACCAAGGTCGCTGGGTCAAAGACTGCGACAAAGACATCATTCATGATTTGAAAAATCGTGGCCTGCTTTTTCATCGCGAAGAATACCGCCACGAATACCCTTTCTGCTGGCGGGCCGAAGAAGATCCGCTCATCCAATATCCGCGGCGGAGTTGGTTTATCAAAACGAGCGAATTCAAAGACCCGATGCTGGATAACAACCAGCACATCAACTGGTTGCCCGAGCACATTAAGGAAGGCCGCATGGGCAACTTCCTGGCCACCAACGTCGATTGGGCTTTGAGCCGCGAGCGATTTTGGGGCACGCCGCTGCCGATTTGGGTTTGCGAAAAGACCGGCAAAATGGAAGCCGTCAGCAGTTACGAAGAATTAATAAGGAAACCAGGAATTGCAGGAACAGAAGTTTGGGACAAAGCCAAAGCCGCTAATCCAAAACTTGCGGACGACCTGAAAGTCCACAAACCGTACATCGACGAAGTCACCTACGACTCGCCGTTCGAAAATGGTGCGCGAATGAAGCGCGTCACCGAAGTCATCGACTGCTGGTACGACAGCGGCGCGATGCCGTTTGCGCAGTGGGGATACCAAGGGGAAGGCGAAAGGCGAAAGGCGGAAGGCGGAAGTTTGGGTGCCACTGGCTCTGCCAGTGCTGAACTGCAAACAAGCGCGGCCGAAAGCTTTCACCAACAATTCCCCGCCGATTTTATCAGCGAAGCGCTCGATCAAACTCGCGGCTGGTTCTACAGTCAGCTCGCAATTAGCACATTGGTGTTTGACAAGCCGATTCCGCGCCCGTTTAGGAATTGTATCGTGCTGGGCCTCATGCTTGGCGAAGATGGCCAGAAGATGTCGAAGAGCAAGCGGAATTATCGCGAGCCAAACGAGATCTTCGATAAGTACGGGGCCGACGCTCTGCGCTGGTACTTCTTCGCGACACAACCGCCCTGGACCACGATCCGCTATAGCGAACGCGCCATCCGCGACAGCATTCCGGAGTTTTTGCTTCGGTTGTGGAACGTTTACAGCTTTTTCGTGATATACGCAAATATTGACGGATTTGATCCGGCGGCGGAAATCGAAGGCGGAAGGCGGATGGCGGAAGGCGGAATCGGGTCCGCTTGCGGTTTAGCGGGCGAAGATTTGCAACGTGCCAGATCGTATCGCCCAATCAAAGAGCGCAGCGAACTTGACCGCTGGATTCTTTCGCGAACTCAACCGCACCGCGAAAGCCGTCGTCGAGCGGATGGATGCCTACGATAACTACGGCGCGGCCCAGCGAATTATTGAATTCGTCGATGCCCTTTCCAACTGGTACGTCCGCCGCAGCCGCGATCGCTTCTGGAGCGAAGACAAGCGCGATCCGGATAAGCTTGACGCTTATTGGACGCTTTATGAATGCTTGCTGACCAGCGCGAAAATCATCGCCCCGTTCGTGCCATTTCTGGCAGAAGCCATGTGGCGAAATCTGGCTTCGGCAGAATTCGGCGATCGGGTGCTGGAAAGCGTGCACCTGGCCGATTTTCCCGCCGGCGACGATGCGGCCATCGACGAGCCATTGTCTGCGCAGATGAATCTGGTGCGCGAAATTGCCTCGTTGGGGCTGGCCGCCCGCATGGGAGCAAAACTAAAAGTGCGGCAGCCGATGCAGAAAGTCGAGGTGATTCTCGCTGATCGCAAGCAACAGGCCTGGCTGGAAGGGCACGTCGAATTGCTCAAAAAGGAACTCAACGTTAAGCAGGTTGAATTCACTGAGCAGGCCGATCACTACATCACCTACACCGTGCTACCCGATTTGAAACGCCTTGGCCCACGGTTGGGAAAAAAATTGCCGCTAGTGAAAAACGCGCTGGCGAAGGCCGACGCCGGCAAGTTGCTGGCTGAAATGGAAGCGGCGGGGAAAGTAGCCCTCAAACTCGACGATGGCAGTAGCGAGTCGCTCGATCGCGACGATCTGCAAGTTCGCCTTTCGGCGAAACCCGGCTGGGCGGCGGCGCAGGGAAAAGATTGCGTCGTTGTGCTTTCCACCGAGATTACGCCGGAGCTAGTTACCGAAGGCGTTGCTCGCGAGATCGTGCATGCGATTCAAAGCCGCCGCCGAGATTGCGAGTGCGACTATACCGACCGCATCGAGGTCGGCATTGTCACGGATTCGGCTGAAATTCGCCGTGCCGTCGAACAATTTAATGGTTACATCCGCAGCGAAACGCTGGCAACTGTATTGAAAATTGGGCCAATCGATGGTGTCGAACCGATCGAAGTTAAAATCGGTGAGGACGCGATTCAGCTCTTTGTCAAAACCTCGAAGAAGAATTAGCCGCGGATTGAAACAATTGCAATCAGAGTAATTAGGAAGCCAGGAAACCAGGAACAAATCATCGAACGGAGCGATCCGTCGAGAAGCTTTCGTATGCCTTTATCTTTTCTTGGTTTCCTGGCTTCCTTAAAGAATCCGCTTTGAATCCCGCTTTGGTAGGCGTCCGTTCACGGCCAATAAAATGTCATTCACACTTGGCCAATCAGTATCACCTTTGAAGTTGGCAGTGCTCATCTCCGGCGGCGGAACAACGCTGAAGAATCTGATTCAAAAGATCGCAGCTGGAAAGTTAAACGCCAAGATTGAACTAGTGATCTCATCCAGCGCTAAGGCGGGCGGTCTGCAAATCGCAAGCGATGCGCGAATTCCCACGTTGGTGGCCGCGCCGAAAAAATCGCAATCGCCGCAAGAATTCAGCGAGGGAACTTTTGGTCCGTGTCGCGAGGCCGGGGTTCACATCGTCGCGATGGGCGGCTATCTGAAACACGTTCTGATTCCGCCGGACTTTGACTACCGCGTCACGAACATTCATCCCGCGCTGATTCCCGCTTGCTGCGGGCCTGGCATGTATGGCCGCCGAGTGCATGAAGCCGTGCTGGAAAGTGGCACGAAACTCAGTGGCTGCACCGTGCACTTCGTCGATAATCAGTACGATCACGGGCCGATCATCCTGCAGCGCAGCGTGCCGGTGCTCGATGACGACACGCCCGAGAAGTTGGCGGCGCGGGTCTTCGCGGCAGAGTGTGAGGCGTATCCGGAGGCGTTGCGAAAAATCGCCTCTGGCAAAGTGCGGATTGAGAACGGAACAGTCGCAAAGAATTCACGCTAAGCCGTGAGCGGCTTATGGGATGACTTCTTGGTATCCCAATGCCTTGTAAAAGTGAGCGGCCGATTCCCAGGCGGCATGGGTTTCCAACCAAAGCCCGCGATGACCGGCGTCCCACGCCGCCGCTTCGAGATGCGACATCAGGAGCGTGCCAATACCTTGCCGGCGATGGGGTGGGGCGACAACCAACCAATGGACCACGGGTTTGGCATTCACAACGTCTCCGCGCATGGCAAGCGTCACACTGCCGATGAGTTCCTTTGAATCTCCATTGGCAGCTATTTGCTCCGCGAGCCACATTCGGTCGGGTTGCCACCACCAGCGATTTAAAAACTCTGCGCAAAATCGGCCTCCGTCCACTGCCGAACGCCAATTCGCTGACGGGCAAACGCACGGTGACGCAGTTCGAGCCAGGGGACGATGTCTGTCTCACCCATGAATTGCCGAATCATGGTTCCCTGAGAGGCCAGAACTACCGACGGCCGCTTATGCAGTTGCTTCACCAATTGCATCACATTCATAGGTGCATCCACATTCATGGGACCATTGTGATAGTTTTCAATCATGCGTGGGAGGCCATGCGTTGGCGGTGATGAACAGTGATCCCAAATCATCATCTAAACCTTGCGGGTTAAGTAACTTACAACGATAACCCAAGCAGCACATTTGGAATGTTTTCATCATATATGAAAGATTTCTATCACTAAAATGGTTGATTTCTGCATTTCGACTTGGCATAATCGCACCATTAGGTTCGTGCTAGCGGGGAGAAGAGGCAATGGTCGTCGTGGACGAGCGGCGCAGTCGACTGTTGGAGCTTGTTCGTTTGCGCGGCTTCGCTTCACTTCCGGAACTTGCGGAGGTGCTGGACGTTTCGGAATCGACCGTTCGTCGTGACCTAGATTTCCTGGAAGAGACGGGGGCCGCAAAGCGAACGCATGGCGGAGTTTTTTACACCGGCGCTGCCCCGCAGCTGCCGCAGTATGAAGAACAACAGCCAGCTAATTGGGATCTGAAGCGCGCGATTGCTAAACGGACCGCAGAGCTGATCGAACCGGGAGACACACTGCTTTTGGACGGCGGCACGACAACCTACGAGGTCGCGCGGCTGCTGGTCGGCAGACCGCTTCAAGTGGTGACGAATTCATTGCCGGTGGCCAACTTGCTCGCTTCACACTCTGCTGCCGATTTGGTGCTATTGGGTGGCTACGTCTATCCGCGAACTGGCGTCACGCTGGGGCCGAACGCAAACGATCAGCTGGCGCAACTCAACGTACGAAAAACGGTGCTCAGCGTTGCCGGTGTGAACGAACGCGGTTTCTACAACAGCAATTTATTACTCGTCGAAACGGAGCGCGCGATGATGCACGCGGCCGACGAAGTGATTGTGGTGGCCGACAGCACGAAGTTTGGCAAGCAAAGCTTGGCGCATCTGAGTCCCCTGAACTCCGTGCAGACGCTGATCGTTGATGATCGATTGCCGGATGACTGGCGAGCCAAGGTCACAGATGCCGGCGTCGAACCTTTTGATCGCAGAAACGTCGAATGGATTGCTCATCAAGCCGCAGACGAATGAAATTGCAGACTCTTGATCTAACAAATCGTTATGTCGACCGCCACGATAAATCGCAGCATTGACCGCAGCACAATTGAGCGAATCGTTCGTGAATTGTTGCTAGTCGGTGGGCCGCCGCACGATGCCCCGAAGCTAGTCGTCAGCATTTCTGCGCGGCATTGCCACTTAACCGACGAACACGTTGAAACGCTGTTTGGCAAAGGGCACACATTAACGCCGGAAAAGCCGCTGTACCAAGACGGTTTCTATGCAGCAGCCGAAACGGTGATGGTGGTCGGTCCAAACAAGCGGCGGATGTTGCCGTCGGTTCGAGTGCTGGGACCATCCACGGGCGCATCGCAGGTGGAGCTCGCATTCACCGACGGCATTTCGCTGGGCATCGAACTGCCGGTACGCCCCAGCGGCAAGATCGACGGCACACCCGGCTGCGTATTGGTTGGGCCTTCTGGCGTGGTCGAACTAAAGCAAGGAGTTATACGTGCCGAGCGGCACGTTCATATGAATTTCGATCACGCGAAATACTACGGAGTGAAAAATGGGGATCGCATGAAATTGCGAATTCAATCGACGTGCAACACCGCGTTCGAGGAATTGTTGGTTCGCGCGGATGCCACGAGCAAGCTCGAAGTGCACATCGATACCGACGAAGGCAACGCGGCGGATTTAGATCACGCGACGAAAGTTGAACTGTTCAAGTAAAGACATCGAAAGAGTTCTTGTTTCCTTTTATTCGGAGTAACTTCTTATGGCAAAACAAATGGAAGCGCTGGGCATGATTGAAACCAAGGGCTTCGTGTCCTTGGTTGAAGCCAGCGACGCAATGATGAAAGCCGCCAATGTCCAGTTTATGGGCTGGGACAAAGTCGGCAGTGGTTTGGTGACCGCGTTTGTCACCGGCGACGTGGCCGCGGTGAAAGCTGCAACCGATGCCGGCGCTGCCGCCGCGGGCCGGATTGGCGAAGTGGTTAGCGTGCAAGTCATTCCTCGTCCGCATGATGATTTAGATGTGGTGCTGCCTTCGAAGCAGCGCGGTGCGGCCAAAGGCGGCGACTAACCACAGTCTGTGATTTTCGGATTTTAATTCATCAATTTTCTTAAGGTTCTAACTCCCATGCAAAGTGCAATTGGTTTGGTCGAAACGAAAGGTTTGGTGGCGCTGGTCGAAGCCACCGACGCGATGGCCAAGGCGGCCAACGTTCAAATTGTCAAGCGGGTTTCCATCGGCGGCGCTTATGTGACGACCATCGTGTCTGGCGATGTCGGCAGTGTACGCGCAGCAGTCGAAGCCGGCGCAGCAGCGGCCCAGCAAATCGGCGATTTGGTCAGCAGCCATGTCATTCCGCGTCCGGCTGAAGGTTTGGTCGCCGCGTACTTTTCCTGAGTCAGCATGAAGATTCTCGTCGCCAATTTGGGCTCTACAAGCTTCAAGTATCGGCTGTTCAACATGTCCGATTGCAAGCAGCTTGGCGCGGCGGCGTGGAACGCATTGGCTCACCGGAAAGTCGGTGCACGGTGCAAATCGGCTCGGCGAAAAAGGAGTTGACTGCCAATGTGCCTGACCATGCGGTGGCAGTGCAAATGTGTTTGAAGCAGCTGACCGACCCCACTTGCGGCTGCTTACAGGACGCAACAGAGGTCTCGGCGATCGGTTTCAAAGCGGTTCATGGCGGATCGTCGTCCGGGGTCCAATACGTAACGGCGGAAGTTCTCGCTGCGATGGAAAAAATGAATCACGTCGCACCGGCTCATAACCCGCCGTACATTGCAGCCATGCGTCTCTTGCGCGAGAAGCTGCCAGGCATTCCGCTCGTGGCAGCGTTCGAGACCGGGTTTCATGCAACCATTGCCGCCACGATTGCGTGCGTATGCAGCACCCTTCGATTGGGCCGAAAAACACCAGATTCGCCGCTGGGGTTTTCACGGCGCAAGCCATCGTTACATCGCAACACGGATGTCAGAACTGATGGGCCGCACCGATTTGCGGATTATTTCTTGCCATCTCGGCGGTTCCAGTTCGCTGTGTGCAATTCGCAACGGGAAGAGTGTTGCGACCAGCATGGGAATGAGTCCGCAATCGGGTTTGCCGCAAACCAACCGGGTTGGCGATTTCGACCCGTTCGCGCTGCCAATGGTGATGCAAGCTACAGGCAAATCGCTTGATCAAGTGCTTGACGATCTGGCCGAGCGTAGCGGACTGCTGGGCCTCAGCGGCATCAGCGGCGATGTGCGCGATTTGGAGGAAGCCGCCGCCGCCGGCAATGAGCGAGCAAGACTGGCGCTCGATGTATTTGTCACAAGCGTGCGGCATTATTTCGGCGCATATCTGGTTGAGCTCGGTGGGGCCGACGCCGTCGTTTTCACCGGCGGCATTGGAGAGAACAGCTCACAATTGCGGGCCGCAATTTGTAACGGGCTGGAGGAGCTTGGCATCGTTCTGGATCCGGCACAAAACGCTGTGGCCACCGCCGAAAGCACGGTGCACGCAGATCGCAGCCGGGTGCAGCTTTGGGTAGTGCCGACCAACGAAGAGATCGTGGTCGCGCGGCAGATGAAATTGTTGCTCGAAGGCAGGGCATAGAGAACGCAAGGATACATCCATGTTTTTGGCAAAAGTTACTGGCGCCGTGGTGGCGACGCAAAAGACGGAATCGATGGTCGGTCGCAAATTACTTGTCGTCGAGCCATATCGGCTTGAAACAGGACAGCGCCGCTCATTGGTCGGCACTGGTCGCACTTTTGTAACTGTGGACACCGTGGGCGCTGGCGAAGGCGAATTCGTGCTTATTACACAAGGCTCCAGCGCACGACTGACGCCCGAAACAAAAAACCTGCCCGTCGACACGGTCATCATTGGCATTGTCGATACGGTGCGAGTCGAACAGACGACGGTTTTCTCACGAGAAAATAACTGAACCAAAATCGCGAGCCACAACCAGCAATTGTCAAATTATGCAAGCCACTGAAGAACTTATTCGCTCAGTCGTCAAGCAGGTGCTGGCGGAAATTAAAAAGCCGCAGGCGGCATCGCTGCACGCCGGCAATGGTCGGAGCTTTGAAGGCCGCAATGGCATTTTTGATTGTGTCGACGAAGCGGTGGAAGCCGCCACGCAAGCGTTCGAGCAACTCAGCGAGCATGGCCTGGAGGTCCGCAAGCGAATCATTGACCATATCCGTCGCATCTCGATCGACCAGTGCGTCGAATTGGGCACGATGGAGATGGAAGAAACCAAGGTCGGCCGGCTCGAACACAAGATTGAAAAACTGAAAACGCTGGGTGAGCGCACGCCGGGGGTCGAGTTTCTGCAAAGCCAGGTCTTTAGCGGTGATCATGGCCTCGCCGTCATCGAGCACGCGCCGTTCGGGGTTATCGGCTGCATCACGCCGGTCACGCATTCGTTGCCTACGATTACCGGCAATGCCGTCAACATGATCGCCGGGGGTAACACGCTGGTTGTGAATCCGCATCCAAGCGGCAAACGTGTCGCGGCGGAGGGCGTGCGGCGATTCAATCAGGCAATTCATCGCGATTTAGGCATCGACAATCTGATTTGCGTGGTTGCCGAACCGACGCTGGAATCGGCGGATGCGCTGTTTAATCATCGCGGCGTGAAAATGATTTGCGTTACGGGCGGGCCGGCAGTCGCCCGCGCGGCGATGCGCAGTGCCAAACGCGCTGTCGTCGCAGGTCCCGGGAATCCGCCGGTGGTGGTTGACGAAACCGCCGATTTGGATCGTGCCGCGCGTGCCATCATTCTAGGTGCGGCCTACGACAACAACCTGCTATGCATCTCCGAAAAAGAAGTTTTCGTAGTAAACGAAGTGTTCGACGAAATGCTCGCGGCAATGGATCGGGCTGGCGCGGCACGACTTAATGCTCGCGAGATCGAATCGCTGACGAAAGTCGCGATTGCATCGGTGGGAGAAGGAAACGACAAGCACGATGTCGCCGCGAAGGATTTTATCGGGCAAGACGCCGCCGTTTTGGCGAAAGCAATTGGCAAAACTGTGCCGCCGCAAACCGAACTGCTCTTCGGCGAAACCGACGAGTTCAACCCGTTTGTGCCCGTCGAACAAATGATGCCATTCCTGCCGTTCGTTCGTGTGCGGGACATCGACGAGGCGATCGAAAAAGCCAAGTTTTACGAACATGGATTTCGGCACACGAGCATAATTCATTCGAACAATGTGCGGAATATGACCCGAATGGGTCGCGCTCTCGACACAACGCTTTTTGTGAAGAACGGGCCGTGCATGGCGGCACTGGGTTTGGGCGGCGAAGGATATTTGTCGTTCTCGATCGCCACGCCAACCGGCGAAGGCGTGACGACGCCGCTGACGTTCACGCGCGAACGGCGCTGTTCGATGGTCGACGATTTAAGAATTATTGGGAAACCATAACGACGCTCACAGCCGCGGATCTATATCCGCAACAAGCAACACTTATGCAAATTGGGCTCGTCATCGGAACTGCGACCGCAACCGTGAAGCATCCAACACTCACAGGTTGGAAGTTGCTGATCGTCCAGCCGTTGATGGCCAATGGCCGCAATCCCGACGGCGATCCGCAATTGGCAATCGATAAATTTGGCGCAGGTCGCGGCGAACACGTGATCATCACCAGCGATGGCAAAGGCACGCAGGAATTGATGAACGCCAAGAACTGCGCCGGTTCGCTGGAGTGTGATGGGAATTGTGGATCAGAAATCGGGAGTCAGGGATCAGGAGCCAGTCCGGTAGCCCTCGGCGGAAGCCGCGGGTTGCTTAGCAAAAGTACTATGTCATCCGACGAACAACTCGAACAAATTGTGCATGCTGTGTTGGCGCAGCTCAGAAGCGCGCCCCCGGCGGCGAGAGTTCGACCTGGCGAATGGCCGCTTCGGCGACGAATGACGGCGATCTGATTATCGATGATGCTGTCATTAGCGCGGGAATATTAGCCGATCGGGTGGCAAACATGCGGCGGGTCCTGATCGGCGCTCGGGCCGTAGTTACGCCGTCGGCTCGCGATCTGCTGAAGGAAAAAAACATCACGCTTGTCCGTGCGCTCAAAGCGATGCCGTCGAATTCCGTTCGCGTAATTCTGGCGGTTGCCGATAGCAAGATTGACGCCAGCAGCATTGTGCGATCGCTACAGCAACACGTTTCCGTCGATCAATTGTCCGCCGTGGGGTTGGTCGAGGCCGTGACGGCGCTCGCTGACCAACTAAGCAAAAACGGCACAACGGGCGTGCTTTTGACGGCGAATGTCGCGGCGGCATTGTGCATTGCAAATCGGCGGCATGGCGTGCGTGCCGCAACGGCGAGTAATCGTGGAGAATTGAATGATGTTCTTCGCAGTGTTGGTGCAAATCTTTTGATCGTCGATTCCCTGAGACGAAGTCCTGCCGAGTTACAGCGGATCATCGAAGCGTTCGCTGCGGCGCCATCGCACGAATGTCCGGCGGAATTGAAAGCGGCCTTGGAGTAAATGGCAATGCGAATCGGAAAAACCATTGGCAGCCTCACTTTGTGTCGCTGGCATCCTTTGTTGGCCGGCGCCTCGTACCGATTAGCGATTCCCATGTCGCTGGCCAACTTGAAGGGCGAGTCAACAGAGTTGGCTGAAGAGCTCGTTTTGCTGGACGAACTTGGTGCGGGCGATGATCAATTGATTGCAATCACCGAAGGTCCAGAGGCGGCGCAACCGTTTTATCCCGAAACCAAGCCGATTGATGCTTACTGTGCCGCACTTTTGGATCGAATCGACATCTGACCCAAAGCGAAACAAAACACATAACTTCCTCATATGCCCTTGGGGATTGCAGTCCCTGGGCTTGAATGGCTCTCAACCATAAAAGGTCTATGAACACCCATCAACTGAAGCTCGAAATTTGCGACATCGGTCGTCGCATCTACAACAAAGGTTTTGCGGCTGGCAACGACGGCAATATCAGTTACCGGCTCTCGGAAAAAGAAGTGCTTTGCACGCCGACGCTCATTTCCAAGGGGTTTATGAAGCCCGAGGATTTGTGCATCGTCGATATGAGCGGCAAGCAACTTTCTGGCAAACGCAAACGAAGCAGCGAGATTCTACTGCACCTCACGATTCTCCGTGAGCGGCCCGACATCAAGAGCGTTGTCCACTGCCATCCGCCACATGCCACGGCGTTTGCCGTCGCACGGGAACCGATTCCGCAATGTGTGCTGCCCGAGATCGAAGTGTTTTTGGGGGACGTTCCAATCACTGAATACAAAACGCCGGGCGACCAGATTTTTGCGGATAGCATTCTGCCATACGTTCACAAAACTAACGTGGTGGTGCTGGCCAACCACGGCACAGTCAGCTACGGGGAAACGGTCGAGAAGGCGTACTGGTGGACCGAAATCCTCGACGCCTACTGCCGCATCCTGATGATGGCTCGCGATTTGGGAAAGGTGAATTACTTCACGGAAGGTGAAACGCGGCAACTGTTGGATCTCAAGAAAAAGTGGGGTTTCCAAGATCCACGCAATGAGGGCATGCAGAATTGCGATATCTGCGCCAACGACATTTTCCGCGACAGTTGGAAATCGACCGGTGTGGAGCGACGTGCCTTTGAACCGCCGGCGCCGATGAAGGCTGCAACCGCCGCTGCGGTTGACGGCTCACCGGCGAGCGCTGGCGCCGCCGATCAAGAAGCGCTCGTCAAATTAATTACCGACCGCGTGTTGGCGGCACTAGCGAAGTAAGCTTTCGTGGCCTGTTTTGTAATTCTCAATCTTCTGGACTGGCATCGCGATTATGAAAGTTGCAATCATTGGCGGCGGCGGTTTGGTTGGCTCCTGCACCGGGTTTGCGCTGCAAACCGGTCGCGTGGTGCGTGAAATCGCTCTGCTCGATGCCAATGCTGATATGGCCGACGGCCAGGCGCTCGATTTATTACACGGATCCGCCCTGGTTGCCGACCAGGTAATTTCCTCTGGTGGCTACGAACATATTCCAACAAGCGATGTAATCTGCATCACGGCCGGACTGCGCCGCAAACCCGATGAAAGCCGTCTCGATCTGATCAACCGAAATGTCGATCTATTTCTGAGCATTCTCGGCGAGATTGCAAAAGCAGGGTGTAAAAAAGATGTGGTCGTGGTCGTGGTTTCCAACCCGGTGGATGTGCTGACTTATCTCGCGTACAAGCGGCTTGGTTTGCCCGCAACGCAAGTGATCGGCCTGGGAACGCAGCTCGACACGCTTCGCTTTCGCAGCCTGATCGCCGCAAGATTGAAAGTGCCACCGAAGCAGGTGTCGGCATTAATTCTCGGCGAGCACGGCGACAGTATGGTACCGATTTGGAGCAGCGCCACGGTGGCTGGATTGCCGCTGGAGCGCTATCCCGGCTGGTCAATCAATTTACAGAACGAATTGTTCACACGCACCAAAGGATCGGGCGCTGAAGTGATCAAGAAAAAAGGCGGCGCTGGTTTCGCAGTGGGTCTGGCGATTCAGGAAGTCATCGAAGCCGTGGCACTCGATCGGCGCGCCATTCTACCAGTGTCGACGGTGCAAAGTGGCTGCTATGGGCTGCGCGATGTCGCCATCAGCGTGCCAACCATCGTGGGCCGCGCTGGTTCGCTTGGCACGCATGAGATCGAGCTTTGGCCCAAAGAATTGCAATCGCTCCGCCGTAGCGGCCAAGTGCTAAGTGAAACTCTCGAAACCCTGCTGAAGCGGGTGGGCGATCAGCTTTGCCATTGCAAAAATGGTGGCGAGAAAAAGGCTTGCGGCTGCAAGCATTAGCTACATCGACGAGAGAAAACGCCGGGCAAGCCCGGCCGCTAAATGCTATTCGCCGTGCTCTTGCTCGAGCGCCCGGAGGTAATCAAGCGCTTCGTCAACGTCCGGCACCTCGACATTCTTTTGCCGGCCGCCGCGATCGCACTTCGAAAAGATTTCTAACTCAGGGAAATTCTCATTAATTTCCAGTCTGCGCTGCGCCCGCACCCCTAGACGACCTTCGGCCAATTGATTTGCCTCGGTGTGATGTTCAATGAACCAGGCGGTGCGCTCGGTAATGTAGCCTTTGAGTGCGGCTAAAGCGGCGCCGATGTGGTCTTTGCGATCGATCGCCTTACCGACATCGTGCAAGAGCGCCGCGAGCAAGAATTCTTCATCGTATGGCAATTCGTGACGTGCCAGGTCGAATACCTGCAAGGTGTGATTGAGCGCGTCGCCTTCTGGGTGAAATTCGGGATTAAGCTTCACCTGCTCCAACGGAAGAAGCAATCGGCGATAATAGTCGAATCGATCCCCGCCAATTGGAGAGGTGAGCGATTGCAGCAGATTGCGGATTTCCTCGTCGGCGGGCAAATCTTCCTCCGGCACCCAGCCGCGGGCAATTCTTCGCGCCGCCTTCATCTTTGCCGCGTAATACTCGGATTCTTGCCCGGCGCAGCATCTGTGCCGCATCATACGCAATTTGCCGCCGTAGCTTTTCGTTTGCCATTATCGATTAGCCAATGTCGCTAAGCACGCGGAGCAATTTGGAATGCATGATAAAACCCATGGCTTTTGTGGCAAGACTCAAATCGTGATGCGTTCTGATCCCATCGGTCATCTCGTGATGCGTTGGCACCACAAAATTGTGACTCCGAATCGAGACGAAGAACTCAGATAGTGTTTATTTGGCCGTTTTTATTTGACTGCTGGACAATCTGCCATATGGTTCGGATAGGAGAGAGGCGACTCTTGAATAAGGCTCGTCTCGTATGGCTGACCGGCACCATGCTGTGGCCCTTTTCGATTCACTGGTCATTCGACCGAAATTGAACTTCGTATCCAGGTTGCGCCGACGGGTCCGTGCCGTCAGCGAATCGAATTCTGGGAGGTTACAATGCATCGCGAAACGCTGGCTGCTGCGCGCACTCGCTGTTGGTCGCCTTCCGTTTCATGTCTGGCAGCGGGAATGTTCGTAACTTGCTCCATGCTGATGTTTGCCGTGGCCAAAGCCGATTCCGGCGCCACTGTAATTACCACGGTGGAAGAAGATTGGGAACTCGTCGTCGGCGAACCCGATGCCGATACACTCTGCGCCACAAGTGACCGTTGTGATTTCGCCCGTCGCGAATCCCGATCTCTTATACGCTGCGCTCGATTTCAACCACCATAGCCAATTTGAATTCTCCAGCGGCGGCCTCCAATTACAAGTTTGGGGGAATGATGAAGCGATGGCAACCGCCGAGTCGCATTCGAATTCGAAGCTGAACCAGAATGATGAAACGATTACCTGGACCCAAAAAATGAACGTCGACCAAGGCAATCTCACATTTTCAATTGTCAATGGGCATAGTGAAACTTGGGGCGACTTCGGCGGCGGCAATGAATTGGTACTCACCGTGGGCACTTCGCTCGATAATTTGAATGCGTACAACCCCGATATTTCCGTGCACAATTCAGGAATTGGCTATGCCTCCAATCGTGTGAAATCGTTAGCTCTGAAACGAGTTCGGGTCATGACGGCCTCGGGCGATACGGTGGAAGATTCGACCGAACGGGTCGTGTTCCAGCGCGATTAATTTCCAACCCAAATTCTATCCTCATCGAGGAGCGCGAGCATGACCGCCCGAATTCGTACACGTTTGTGCAAACGTCGCGGGAATGTCTTGGTATTAACGGCGGCACTCATGGTTGTCGTGCTTTCAATGGTGGCTTTCGCAGTTGATCTCGGATATTTAGAGGTCGCTAAAACCGAATTACAGCGCACCGCCGATGCGTCGGCGATTGCGGCCGCTTGGGAATTGATCCGATCGGAGACCACATCGTCGACCGATATGACCGCACAAATTAGTAGCGCTCGGGCCAAAGCAACGCAATTTGCTGCGGCGAACCCTGTGCTAACGCTGGCGCCCAGCGTCGATTCCAATAGCGGCAATTCTGCCGGCGGTGACATCGTTATTGGTTATTTGGCGAACCCTTCAAACGCATCGGCCACGCTCGACACAAGCCAACCGAATTCTTCAAACGCAGTCCAAGTGCGCGTGCGGAAGTCGGCGGGCTCGACCAACGGCTCGGTACCGTTGTTTTTTGCCAAAGCGTTGGGCTTAGATCATCAGGACGTACAGGCAACAGCGACCGCCGCATTGATCAATAATTTCGGTGGATTCAAAGCTCCTTCGAACGGCAGCAATTTGCAAATGCTGCCCTTTGCGCTGGACAAACAGACCTGGAATGACCTGCTCAATGGCGGCGGCAGCGACGATTTCAGCTACGACCCCGACACCAAAGCGGTCGCCGGTGGTCACGACGGAGTGCGTGAAGTCAATTTGTATCCACAAGGCACGGGCTCGCCAGGCAATCGAGGCACCGTCGATATTGGCGGCGCGAATAATAGCACCGCCGATATTGCGCGGCAGATTGTCGATGGCATTAGTCCCGGCGATTTGGCGGCGATCGGTGGCGAACTGAAGTTCAACTGCGATGGGAAACTGTATCTCAATGGCGATACCGGCATCAGCGCGGGCGTCAAAGACGAGCTGGCATCGATTATTGGCAAGCCTCGAATTATTCCAATTTTTGATAGCGTAGCCGGTCCAGGCAACAATGCGACTTACACGATTGTTCAATTTGCCGGCGTGCGAATCGTCGATGTCAATCTTACGGGAAAAATGAGCAGTAAGCGCGTCATCGTTCAGCCAGCTAAGGTGATTGCCGTTGGAGGAGAACCCTCGGACGGCGCAGAAAAGCTGGTATGTGTATTCGCCTGCCTGGCTCGTGCGATGATCAGCTGCAGCAATTGCGTTATGCCGCTGCGGATCGCGGTCGGTTGGATCGGTTCGTAGCACTGGGAAATGTTGGATGGGGTTGATAATGAATCTGCTATATGCAAAATCCGATTTGACTTCGGGTCGTTTATAGCACAGAGTTCATTTAGCCTCTTGCGTTAGTCTTTTCGACTCCGGCAGGCCGCCACTCTCGGCCGCTTGGGAAGTTTGGCCCAAAGCGACTGCCTGCTCCGAGCCTCACGTCTTAGTCACTTTCTCTTGTTGTGTGGGGGCTTTGTCATGTGCGCGCAACGTCGCTTAAACGGTAGCAATCAGCGTCGAGGGGCGGTCATCGTTCTAGCTGCGATCCTGATGGTGGTGATGATGGCAATGGTGGCTTTCGCCGTCGATTGTGGGTACATGGCCCTGGTCCGGAGCCAGCTTCAAGTTGCTGCCGATTCGGCGGCTATGGCCGCTTCCGGTGTCATGGGTTCCAACCAATCGGACCCCGTCGCGACCGCCCAGCAGTTCGCTGGCTATCACGTGGCCGGTGGAAGGAACGTTTCGCTGACCTCGAGCGACGTGCAGTACGGTAATTGGGATCCGACTTCGCGTGCGTTTGTACCCAGTTCGCAGGTCGGAAACGCGCTGCGCATCACCGCACGCGTCGATGCAAACCACGGCGGCCAGGCACCGTTGTTCTTCGGCCGCGTGCTCGGCTTGACGGGCTTCGATGGCCAGGCTCAAGCCATCGCCATGGGCAACAAGCGCGATATTTGCTTTGTGATCGACCTTTCGGGTTCGATGAACGACGATACCGTTACCGGTTACGGCGCCACAGCGTCGTATCGCAGCTCGTCGTATCCGACGGTGTACAACGCGATGATGACGCAGGTATTTACCGATTTCAATTTCGGCAGTTATCCAGGCGTGATGAAAAAGATTGGCTATACGGTGAGCGCCACCAGTTGGAGCAACCTCTATTCGAGCAGCGGTCCCTTGACGTCGGTCAGCATTCCGACAACGTATCGGATTACGAGCTCCGATAACACGACTGCTCTGCGACAAGCGAAAGCCTACAAGTACGTGGTCGATAAGGAAATTGCCTTGAATATGCCGAATGCTAAGCCGACTCCCAGCAGCGGCAATGCCAGCAGCCTGGCCTATTGGACCGATTACATCGATGATGTGAACAGCAACAGCGGGCAGATCGGATATCGCAGCTATGTGACGTTCTTGATGAATTTGGGACGCGATGAAACGGGGCCGAAATCGGGCGCCTACGGACAGTTGTCGGTGCATAGTTCGAACTGCCCGTACCACAATGAATCAACCCCTGGTGGCACGTTCTCTTTCCCAGCGTCGGAGCAACCAACGCATTCCGAGCGGCGGTCCGCGATTGCCGGATTGTATGAAATCAAAGTGAAAAACAGCACGCTCTCTGATCCCAGCCAAAAAGATTGGGTGTCGATCGTCACGTTCGACAAAAATACCACGCCAGGCACCATCACGCCGCTCATCGGACTGACAAGCAACTACGATTCCGCGATGTCGGCGTGCGCCACGATGCAAGCGGTGGGAAATAATGGCTATAGTACGGCAACCGAAACTGGGCTGATCGCGGCATACAACCTGATCAAACCGCAAAGCCAAGGCGGCACCGGTCGCGAAGACGCACAGAAAATCGTAATTCTCTTGACCGACGGTGTAGCAAACCTGAAAACAAGCAGCAATTCTGCAATCTCCACGTACGAAACGGCGCACCCAAGCAGCAACTACTACGGCGGTTCGGCCAATTATCCGAGCGATGCCGCACTTATGCAGGCCAACACGATGCGGACCGGCAAGTGGCAAATGTATGCGCTGGCATTAGGATTGGCGGCCGATTACGACTTCATGGATCGCATGGCGCGCATGGGCGGAACGGCCGACAGCGACGGACATGCGCCCACCACCAGCGGCGACCCGGCCAGCTACGAAGCCGAAATGACGGCGCTCCTGGATAAGATTATCGATAATCCACAGGTGCACTTAGTGCAGTGAGAACGGCTGCATGCTTTACCGCTGCGCAAGCCGGCGTTAAGATCGGGTGCCGTCAGATTTAGACCATCACTCGACGCTCAACGAATGCCGGAAAACTTGTGGCTCATCGGCTTGGGCGTCCTCATCGTCGCCTTCCTTTATTCATCGGTGGGGCATGCAGGCGCCTCGGGCTACATCGCGGTGATGACGATGTGCGGTCTGGCGCAGAAGGATGTTAAGCCGGCTGCGCTGATTCTGAATATTCTTGTCGCCTCGCTGGGCACCTTCCAATTCTGGCGTGCCGGCCATTTCTCGTGGCGACTGTTTTGGCCGTTCGCTTTGGCTTCCATTCCCATGGCGTTTCTCGGCGGATTGTGGGAATTGCCCAAACCTTACTTCGAGATCCTTGTCGGTCTAGTATTGCTGTTTTCAGCTGCTCGATTTTTATTCCGACCGCCGCGTGAAGGCGAGCCCCAGCCGCCGAGCGTCCCGGTGGCGCTTGGCGTTGGCGCTGGTCTGGGCTTACTGGCGGGATTAACCGGCACCGGCGGCGGAATCTTTCTCACGCCGCTGGTGATTTTCATGCACTGGGCGCGCACGAAAACGGCGTCGGCGATTTCCGCCATGTTTATCTTGGTGAATTCGATATCTGGTCTAACCGGATATTTGAAAAACAACCACTATGTGCCCGATTTTGTGGCACCCCTGGCCGTGGCCGCAGTAGTTGGCGGTGGACTGGGATCGTACTTGGGCAGCCGTCGATTTCCAGTGCCGACAATCAAGATTCTTTTAGCGATCGTACTTTCCATCGCGGGCTTTCAATTGACGCGCGAGGGCATCAAGGAATTGCTACAGCCAAAAGGTGGCGCAACAGCCAATGCGTCGCCACCGAGCGACCACAAGGGCTGAAACAACTCCACCGGCCGCCAACAAAAACGCAGCGGGTTCTGGCACCGCCGAGAATGCAATTTGAAGCTGCGGCCGCAGGGAAGCGTTGGAACTTTCCCGCGTGTAGAAAGCTCGGAAGGTCTTGGCGCTGGTTTCGTCGGAATTCACCAGAGCCCAACCGAAATTAGAATTGGGATTGTCGAGCCACGATTGCACATCGGCGATTATGCCGGCGGTGGACGCCCAGTTGTACGTCGTATTCAATGTGTTGCCGATCGTTGCGCTGCCGCTAATCGCCGAGCTAAAATCGCCCCCCGACGTGGCCCAAGAATTGGCGCCGAACATTCGTACATTCCAGGTCGCATCGCCGGAGTTGGCCGCAAATCCGCTGCCCGTGCCTCCGATGGTCGTTGCGCTGTTGCCAGTTGTGCCCTCGCCCCAGTCGGCAAGCAACTTGTGCAGTTCGATTGTCACATTCGCCGGTCCTGGACTCCCGCCGCCACCTGCCACCATTCCCAGGCCGAGCGTCAGCTGTACGCCGGTGATCGTCGAGCCGGCCGGGACATTCCCGGCGATATCGAAAGCCAGCAGCGACCGCGTCTTCGCCGGCGTCGGTGTGGAATTATCGGTACCGGAAAACATTCCCGGCCCTGCGCCGTTGCTGTTGTTCACGTTGCCGCCATAGATTGTCGCGTCGCGGCTTGCGCCGATTATCACAACGTCAGCCAGCGCCATCTGGCAAACGAACGCGGTCGATAAAGCCGCCGCTACATTGAAAACAAAAAGTCTCACGGGTGCCTCGTCAGGTTGCAATTTCAATTTGGTCACGACGAACTTCAACTATGGCGGCTCGGCCCACGAATTGCCGGGCACGAACCAGCGAACGTCTGCGCGCTTCGGGTCGCCTACCCCACAACCGATTGCTTCACCGCTGAATGTGTCGACGTGTCCGTCCAAGAATGCCATGTTGATAAAACCATTGTGCCGAGCGAAGGGGCTGTAGCTTTTCGTCGATGGCAGCAGCGAACAATGGTCGCCGGGACCCTCCGTCATGAACACCATTTCGTGTGTTGCACCCACGCGATCAATATGATCGGGCTCTGGCGCGTCCCACGGCGAGAGTGCCATGTTCATGCCATATGCAAAGTAAGCTGATTGCGGAATCTCCTGCGCATCAGGACACATCCACACACCGCCCATTCCTGGTCTGGGCTGCTGTGCTTCTTGGATAAGCCGAACATACGACAGGCTTTCCATGAACGGCGGTAACGCGTTGAACCAATCCTCCGGCCGATCGAGTCGCGTTGTCGCTTGAACCCCCTGGCCCCGCCGCGGCAACGCACCTTTATGGGCGTCGGCATAATGCAGCGCCGCAACGGTCCACTGACGCAAATTGGATTGGCACGCCATGCGACGCGCCGCCGCTCGGCTCTGCTGAACGGCAACCAACAGCAGCCCTATTAACAGCGTAATTACCGTGACCACGGCCAGCAATTCAATTAGAGTGAAACCTTTGGGCTTGCGTCGCATAATTCACCGTTATGCACATCCGGACATAGCGATTCAGTTTACCCACGAGAAATGCAGTGTCAACCAAGGTCAAATCTGCCTGGCGAAGCGATTGGACGGCCAACGTGCGAGTCTGGATCGAGCGACATGGCGAGGCCGTGCTGGGCCAAGGTCGCGCTGATCTCATGGCCGCCATTGACCGCCACCATAGCATTACTGCCGCCGCGAAGGCCGTAGAAATGTCGTATCGGCGAGCATGGACGATGATCCAGGAAATTAATGCCGCTGCCGGAGAGCGCTTGATTGAAGCCGCGGTCGGTGGCATTCAAGGCGGCGGGGCGCGACTGACGGACCGCGGTCGGTTTGCAGTGAAAATTTACGAGCAACTTCAGGCGGGGCTTCAGGAAAGTGCGGCCGATGTTTTGAGGCGATCCATCGATCCCGGTGGCAACGCGCTGCCGTGCGTGCACGTGGCCGCCGCCATTAGTTTGCAAGAAGTCGTCTCACAGCTTCTGGCGGAGTATTCACTTCAAAAGCCGGCCGTAATCGTGCGTGCGCTTTACGGCGCATCCAATGAATTGGCCGATCATCTGCTGGCTGGTTCACCAGGCGATTTATTTCTATCGGCAGACGCAGCGGAAATTGATCGCCTCCACGCGGCAAAGCGCCTGGCGCCGGCTTCGCGCAAGATCATCGCATTTAACGGCCTAGCTGCTATCGGACCGCAAGGGGCCAAGCAGAAATCGCTCACGAATCTTGTTGGGAAGACAACCCGTCACATCGTGCTGGCCGATCCGGCCTGCCCACTTGGTCGATATTCGAAAGCGTATTTGCAATCCGCCGGTGTCTACGACGCGATATTGCCGAAGGTCGTGCACGTCGACAATTCGCGGGCTGTATTATCTGCCGTAAGTGCCGGCACAGTCGATGTGGGAATCGCATTTTCCAGCGATGCGGAACGATCGAATACATGCCAGGTTCTGTTCACGGTGCCAAATTCCAAAGCGGCAGCCGAATATGTCGCCGGGATCGTGCGCGGCGGAAAGCAGATGCCGGCCGCCAGGTTGCTACTCGATTTCATCACTTCGCCCAACGCTGCGCGATTCTTTCGTCGCTGCGGCTTGCAGCCCGCGTAATTCAAGGTGCCGGGATCAGAATTGATGCTCAAATCCACGCGGAGTGAGCGGCTGCCGTGTTCTGTCGGAACCGCATTGCCAAATTCCGCGGTCGGGAACAAATTCGCCAATGTCGGTTAGCAAAACTCCTTCCAGCGGTTGGTCGGCGATGAGTTTTCGAGCTGAATCTGTCGGGATAGCCAAAATAAGCTCGAAGTCTTCACCGTCGGCTAAAGCGTGATCAAGAGGCGTGCGATTGTCGGATTTTGCAAGCTCAATTGCCGCGGCCGCGATTGGCACATGATTAATATCGAGATTCGCGCCGCAGCGGCTTTCCTCGCAAACTCTCCACAGATCGAGCGAAAGGCCGTCGCTACAATCGATCCCGGCGTGCAATGAATAGCACTGGTTCAACAGCAGCGCCTCAGCGATGCGAGGCTCGACATCCAAATGACGCCCCAAGATGCTGCCGCCGAATTCGCCCGTTACGATGATGCGATCGCCCGGCAGTGCGCCGCGACGGCAAAGTGGGCCGCTGGCAGTTACTTCGCCAATGGCTGTAACGCTGACCACAAGCCGACCGTCCCAACTATTGGTATCGCCGCCGGCGATTGCCAAATGAAATCGTTCGGCCAACGGCAACAGCCCTTCGTACAGTTGCCGCGCGAGTTTCGCGCCGTTTTCTTTCGGCAAGTTCAGAGAAATCACCGCGGCCAGAGGTCGGGCTGCCATCGCTGCTAGGTCGCTGAGATTAATGGCCAGCGCCTTGTGGCCGATGCGACGTGGATCATCCGTGCGCAGATCGAAATCAACGCCATCGGAAATCAAATCCGTCGTCACGACGACATCGTTGCGCCCCGCCGTCGCCAGAACAGCCGCATCGTCACCAATACCCAGCTTCAATAGTGGATGCGGCGGCAAATGATCGCGCAACCAGCCAATAAAATCGGATTCCATAGCGGCAGAGTGGCAGAAGGCGGTAGGCGGTAGGCGGCGAGATTTCATTGCCGCGATCACGGCCGATGCATTGTGCGGTGTGTTCTGCTAAACCGCCAGCCGCTTAACAATCAAACTGCCTACTGCTGACTGCCCTCCGCCGACCCCGAACTAGCGCCGTTGCAGCGAAACCGGCAAATGGCCGTATAGCGTTTCGCTGCCGCGCAGAATGTAGAACTTCACTGGCTCAAACTCTGTGAAGTCGGGGCGGTTCAGAACGTATTCGACATTTTCCAGCGAAACCGTTTCCCAAATGTGCATGCCCACCAGCACATCGCCGCGGCGGATTCCCTGCTTGGCTGCCGGACTTTCGGGCCGAACTGCAGTTACGGAAAGGCCGCCGCGATAGCGCGATTGATATTGCTTGAATTGCTGGGATGGAATCGGCTGCAATTTTAAGCCGAGCAGTTCCCATGATGCATCGCCAGGGTCAGCAGCTTTCGACGGCAAAGAGGCCAGCGCCAATTCCGTCTTCACCGGCTGATTGTTGCGCCGCACCGTGATTGAAACTTCCTTGCCAAGCTCGTGGCCCAACATAGCGCGCTCAAAATCGAGTGAGCGGGAAACCGGTTTGCCATCGACCGCGGTAATCAAATCGCCAGCCTTCAGGCCGCATTTGCTGCCAGGGCCGTCTTCATCGACCGAGGCGACAACTGCACCGTTCGCCCGACCTGGCGTGTCGGTCGTTTTGACGCCGTGATATTTTCGCTCGACGCGATCGGTGCTGATGAGCTTCGCCGCCACGACCATCGCCTTATCGACTGGAATGGCAAAGCCAATGCCTTGGGCGCCGGCGCGGACTGCGACGTTGATGCCAATCATTTCACCGTCGATGTTCAATAGTGGTCCGCCCGAATTCCCGGGATTGATGCTGGCGTCGGTTTGAATAAGGTCGTCGTAGCTTTGCGTATCGCTCACTTGCACGCTGCGGTGAATGGCGCTCACAATTCCGTCGGTCGCCGTGTGCTCATAACCGTAAGCGTTGCCCAAGGCAATGACGG
Organism: Pirellulales bacterium; assembly: GCA_963773875.1. Classification (GTDB taxonomy): domain Bacteria; phylum Planctomycetota; class Planctomycetia; order Pirellulales; family JADZDJ01; genus CAVTYH01. The sequence goes on along the minus strand of CAVZCV010000014.1, from coordinate 301,072 downwards.
TCTCGCCGACCATCAGATCGTTCGAAGTGCCGATGGTGATCACCGGCAGTTTCCGCTGCACGTCGATTTTCACAATCGCCAAATCGTTTACCGGATCGGTCGATACAAGCTGTGCTGTCGTCGTGCTTTCGTCGGACAGCGTGACTTCGATTTTTTTCACGCCGTCGACCACGTGAAAATTCGTGATGATGTAACCGCGTTCGTCGATCACCACTCCGGTGCCCATGCCGTTTACTTTCCGTGGGCTATCGCCGGGAATTTGAGGATCGTCGGCGGTCGTTAGCATCTTTTGGCCGTGAATATTCACGACGGAATCGCGAGCGCCAGCCACGGCTTGCACTATCGGCGTATTGCGCAGCTCCGAGGCATGTGCCGCGAGCGCGCCATTGGCGAGCCATCCGTAGCTTGCACCGCAAACCGCCACGCACAAAAACGCATGCCTCACAATTCCAGGCAAGCGTGAGATGCAACAGTTGGGCATAAGTAAGTGCACCGCGGGAGGTGGATCAACTGGGGAGATATGAGCCCGGGAAGACCAACCCAGGCGGCGGGAAACGTCGTGTTCGCCGGCGGTTTAGTGCGAGGACACGCTCGTTAAATCGGTCCACCAGTTACAGCCGCTTAAAACCCTACCAGGCGGCCGGAACAGCTTGCCTGACTGGAGCCTGCAGCGAGAAACGCTGCGCATTCGCGAAACTTTGCGGGCGATTACAGATGAGCAGCTGCGGCAAAATTTAACGCCGCAGCGTGAGGCCGCCAGCTGACGTCGGCTGCGCATTGGTCGGCGTCGAACCACCCGAGGCAAATCGCGGCGGAGTCGGCGATTCATCCGTCGTCCGCGGCGCGGATTGAACCTCTAGTGGCATGACTGGAACTTCGCTCGGCGGAATCGGATTTTCACCCGGCCACGGTGCATAAAGTCCGGGAATCGCTTCCGGCGGCGTAAAAACTGGCCGCGTCGGCAATGGATGGAAGTTCGAATGTGGCGGAACTATTTTCGGATCGTCTTCATCGCAAGTTCGCGATTGATAGTGGCATCCGGTGAAAATGCAGCAGCCTGCCAAATGTGGCCCGCCGATCGGCCCGACGGGCGCAGAGCAACCTGCGAAGGCGAAAAGGATTACGCCCACTGCTAGCGAAAGCTGTGCTGTGTGCCGGCCGACCATGGCAAACAATTGAATAGTAGCGCAAATGCGGAACTTCGCAGTCACCATCGGCAAGTGCGCGATCGAATCTTGCGGATAACCGTTAAACTTTACCCGCGCTGCCATCTTCATTGCCGACTGCTTGCTGGCTTTGCTGGCGCGGCTTGCCCACAAGCAGTAGCAATTGCAGCAGCAAAAAGCTGCCGAAAACCCCCAGCAGCAGGAACGGCCATTGGTGCAGAACGCCCGCCAATTGGTTCCAACCGGCCTGGGCGGCAATCACATCGGCGATGGCCACAAGCACGACCAAAAACAGCCCCGCAAGCAAAAGCGCACAACCGGTCGACGCCATGGTGCCTTTGAACGTGCCGATATCGGAAAACTCTTCATGATGCAGATCGATTGTGCGGCCGCGTTTCAAACTCATATCGATCGTTTCGGCCAATTCAACGGTGCGCGCGGCCTCGGACCACGAGGGATCGACTTCGTTCCCATCGCGTGCAACGGCAAATTTTTCCAGAGCTGTGGCGGCGGGATCCCATTCTGGAAAATCGTCCGCAGTCGATTCCCGTGTCGTCCGCGTGGTCAGTCGCCAAGGTGTGTGGTCGTCGGGCATCGATAGAATCGCCTTGCCTTTTGCCCCCACAAGAATCAATTGCCCACAAGGCCGCTCCTCAACGGGCGCCACATTCCAACGGCAGACCAATCCGTTGCCGCTGGTGACTTGCACGCCGAGATTCGGATACGGACCAGCCAATGCGCCGCCCGTGGCAGACCCAAGCGCATGCAGTTTCGTTGCATCGCCGGCAATGAACTGCAGCAAATCCGCATCGCGAGCAAATTGTTCTAACACCGCCTGACGTGATCGGTCGGCCATGAATCGCTCAAAGATAACTTGTTCGACCGATCCAATGACGCTGGCGGCCGCTTCATCGACCATTACACAAATGTCTGCCACTGCCGGATGCCACCGGGCGGGCAAATACGGCAACACAACGCTTTGCGTTTCGCCGCGAATCATCTCCAGCTCATAGCACTCGAGCATCGATAAACTGACCGGGTGCGCAACCAGCACGGGAATGCCCGCCTGGATGAGCCGACGAAGTTGTTCGATGCGCATTGTCGATTGGTCCGCGGCAATGAGTACGGCATCGACCTGGGTCGTGTCGAGCATTGCTTCCCAATCGGCGACAAGTTTTGCATTGGGGGCGATCGCCGAAATTTCTCGGGCGCGGTCGGCCAGAGCATCGACCATTACAATTTGATCGTGACCGGTGCGCATTGCCGCCTTGGCCAGCGAAACGATCGCCTCGTCGATGCCAAGTAGGGCCAATTTCACGAATGTGACTCGAACATGAGATAAGATGCCACCACAACGGGCCTAGCGGCAGTGTATCGGCGAATTCCGCACTCGGCGAGGCTTTAAGCCCGGTCGAACGCCTAAAACTGGTATTTCTGTGGACTTCAGATCCCAAATTCGTCAAAATACTGTTGCACTTATTCTCCGACCGTATCTCTTCTCTTCTCGGAGGTCGGCCATGTGCATCAGCTTCCGGAACACTGATTGTTTGCGTGCAGACGTTTGTGCTGATCGGCAACCGCAACATCGCAAAAATGCCTTTACGCTTGTCGAGTTGCTGGTTGTGATCTCGATCATCGGCGTGCTAATGGGTTTGCTCTTGCCTGCGGTTCAAGCGGCACGCGATGCCGCGCGGCGGGCGGAGTGTTTACATCGCCAGCGACAATTGGCACTGGCCACGATTCAGTTCGATGCCGCGAAACGTCAATATCCTGGGTTTGTCAACAAAGTAGGCGGCAAGCGTGCCACATGGGTCGTCGCGCTGTTCCCATACATGGAACGGAACGATTTGTGGAACGCATGGAGCGATCCAGCCGTCATGCCCGGCCCGACGGTGCATTGGACCGATGTCACGTGCGGGGCCGACGATGACGGCACCGGCGACGTACTTTCGTTCGTCGTCAATTGTGGGCGGCCGGATGTGAACTTCGTCGATAGTCCAGCCAACGGAGTTTTCCTGAATTTGTACGACAAAAACATTACGAACAGTGCGTCGTACGTTTCCAGCCGCGATGGCGCCTCAAATACACTGCTCCTCAGCGAGAATCTTTTAGCCGACCGCTGGACGGTGATGACTTCCGAGGAGGCCGAACGACTGACCGGCATGGTGTGGCACGATACAGAGAATCCGGCTCGCCGGATCAACGGCGACCGCAAACAAAGCGCCACCGCGGCGCCGAATATGGATTACGCGCGACCCTCCAGCAACCATCTGGGTGGAGGCGTGAATGCCACGTATTGCGATGGCCACGGCGCTTGGCTCAATGACTCGATCGACTATCGGGTTTACCAGCAATTGATGACACCCGACAGTAAACGGTCCGATCTGCCTGCGGCCGTCAAGAGTTACATCCTGGACGAAAAAGATTACCAGTAGCCGAGCCTGTCTAAGTGTCCAGGCAAGCGTTTAACGGCTGATTTGCAATCCGGCCCATCGAAAAACAGTGGCCCCCGCAACAAAGCCATTGACATATGATCGCGCGTACACTACAATGGCCGATATCGCAGAAATCGCCGTAAGTTCCTTGAATGCCGCATAAATCAGCCAGTTGTTCGATTAAATGTACCATCTCAAAGCCATGCTTCATCCCGCGCAGAAACACGTTTTGCTCGAAGGCTTGCGAGCCAATCGTGGCTGCGGTCTGCGCACGCTGCTGAGCGACGGACATGGAGATCCTCGCGGAAAACAAGCGGACCGCGGCAGCAGAGTGAAACAACTGCGAAATAACTCGCGCGAATTGCTCGAGAAAATCCGAGAAAAACGCTGCGGTTATTTCACTCGCAATCGCCCTTTCAGCGAGAACCCGTGGCAGTCCGCAGCGGCTGATTGTGCTTCTCGCTGCGTGATGAATCGCGTAAAATCAGCGGCAATTGGCACAGAATTCTATTTTTCCGAAGCAATTAACGCACAAAGAATAACACGTGATCGCAAATAAAATTCACATCATCGGTATTGGCGACGATGGACTGGAATCGGCCACGAGCCAGGCTCGGCGGCTCATTGAAGAGGCCGATCTGCTGCTCGGCGCCGAAAGCACGCTGAAACTCGTGCCCAAGAACGTCGGCAAGGAACGCGTGGTCGTGGGCGCGAATCTCGACGAAGTCGTCAACCGCATCGCCAAGGCCGGCGATAAGAAAATCGTCGTGCTCGCCTCCGGCGATCCGCTGTTTTATGGTATCGCACGCTTCCTGTGCGATAAGCTCGGCAAGGAACGCTTCGAGGTGCTGCCGCACGTAAGCAGCATGCAATCGGCATTCGCTCGAGTGAAGGAGACGTGGGAGGACGCGTATCTCACGAATCTTGGCACGCATTCGCTGGATACGGTCATCGAAAAAATTCGCACTGCCGATACCGTGGGCTTGTTCACAAGCGACGACCATCCGCCGGCTGCAGTTGCGAAACGACTATTAGATGAGCGGATCGATTATTTCCACGCCTATGTGTGCGAAAATCTCGGTTCGCCCAATGAACGCGTCACGCAAGGCAGTCTGGCTGAAATTGCCCGCGAGCAATTCTCGCCGCTGAATGTGATGATTTTGGTGCGGCCATCGGAAACCCCCGATCGCCCTACCGACGCCAAACAGTTGCGACGGTTCGGCAACCCGGACGAATTGTTTTTGCAAGCCCGACCGAAGCGCGGACTGTTGACACCGGCCGAAGTGCGCAGTGTGGCGCTAGCGGAAATGGCGATCGGCCCCAAGAGCATTGTGTGGGACATAGGCGCCGGCAGCGGCTCGGTTTCGATCGAGGCTGCCTTACTGGCCAGCGACGGCCAGTCGTTTGCCATCGAGATGGATCCGGAAGACATCAATCTCATCAAGGCGAATGCCGAGCGATTTCGCGTAAAACATTTGGTCCCGGTTTTGGGCCGCGCCGGGCGCGTGGAAAGATTTGCCGAAGCCCGATTGCATTTTCGTAGGCGGCAGCGGGCGCGAGATCGTGGGCCTGGTCGAACTGGCGTTTTCGCAATTGAAGGCCGGAGGGCGGTTGGTCGCGAATGTCGGCAGCATCGAAAATCTCGCGGCCGTGCATGAAACGTTGCAGCGCGCTTTGGGCGACGTGGCCGTGCGAATGCTGAACGTGGCACGCGGCACGTATCAGCTGGAGCGAGTGCGGTTCGGGGCGTTGAATCCAACCTTCTTACTGACTGCGGTGAAAGCGCGATGAGCCAAGAAACCCCACTCGACGTGATTGCCGTCGGCGCCCACCCTGACGATGTGGAAATTGCTTGCGGTGGCACGTTGGCGAAGCTCGTGCGGCAGGGATACCGCGTCGGCATTGTCGATTTAACCGACGGCGAGCCGACGCCCAATTCGCCGGGCCCCGAAGCGCGCGCTGCCGAAGCCAAAGCTGCGGCGAGCACGCTGGGCGTTCACATGCGGATCGAACTGGGTTTGCCGAATCGGCGCTTGTTCGATTCGTTCGAATTGCGCGTGGCGCTGGCGAAGATCTTTCGCCGCTATCGACCCAAACTGGTGTTCGGATTTGGCGAAAAAACGCCACTCGCCTCGCCCGATCATTATCAGGCGATGCAAATCACCGACGCCGCCGTGTTTTATTCGCGCTTAACGAAATGGGATCAGCACTTCGATTCGCTGCCGGTGCACTCGATTTCAGCGTATTTGTATTACTCGCTGGCGTTTACGTCGTTCGGCATTCCGCCGGGGCCTGGCACGCTCGTGGTCGACATCACCGATACGCTGCAGACGAAATTGGAATCGGTTCGTTGTTATGAAACACAGTTCGGTGCGAAGCCGGAAAAGCAAATCGAGGAACGCGTGCGCGCGTTTGCCACCCAACTTGGCAGTGCCGCCGGTTTTGCGGCCGGTGAAATGTTCGCGAGCCCACGCTTAATTGGCACGCGCGATTTAATGCACTTTTTGTTCGGCACGAAACCGGGCGATCAGCCAGCGCCGCCGGAGCCACCGCGATGAGAAGCCGCAGTTCGTTTAACTCGCGATTGCCCGCGGCTCTTCTTGGCGGGAGTTATGCTTTTCTCGCGATTTCCCGATTGGCCGGTCAGTTCGTACAGAAAACGACTCGGCTGCGTCGGCCGGCTCTTGCCCCAGCGCATCCGGCCGAGCGACAAGGTCATTGTCAATCGATCGCGTGCCCGCGTGACGCCGACGTAGCACAACCGGCGCTCTTCATCGATGGCATTAATATCGCCGTTCTTCTCTGCATCAACCGATTTTTGATGCGGCAGCAAACCTTCTTCCATGCCCACCAGATAGACATGGGGAAACTCGAGTCCTTTGGCCGAATGCAGCGTCATCAGGGCAATGGCATTGCGGTTGAGCTTCGATTCTTTGTCGCTGATATCGTCGCGCTCGCCCAGCGCCACTTCATCGAGGAATGCTCGCAAACTCGGTTTCTTAGCGCGCCGGGCAAAACTTCCCAGCGAGTTAATGACTTCCTGCACGGAATTCCAACGAGTTTGTTGTTCGTTCTGGTCCGGATACTGCCGAACCAATTCGTCGTGATAACGAACGTGGGCGATCAATTGCGTGGCCACTTCAACGAGCGGCTCGTTTTCGATCCGCTTGCGGTGCGATTCAATCAAATCTTGAAACCGGTGGATGGCTTCCACGTTGGCCGGTGTGATCCTCTCGACCGGCTGAGCTTCGCACAGCACATCCCACATCGGCCGGCCGTGTTCAACGGCTTGGGCGAGAAGTGCGCTGACCGTGCCCTGGCCAATGCCGCGCGGGGCGTGTTGATAACTCGCAAGAGCGATGGTTCATCGCGCGGATTATCGAGCACTCGCAGGTAAGCGAGTACATCTTTCACTTCGCGGCGATCGTAAAACGATTGTCCGCCGATAAGCACATAGGGCAAATTCACGCGTCGCAATTCCATTTCGAACGCCCGCGGCTGCTCATTGGTGCGAAACAAAATAGCGATGTCGCGAAGATTGATGGCCGGGTTTTGCAGTCGGAGCTTGATGTCGGCCACTACTTTTTGAGCTTCTTCCGCCTCGTCCTGGCACTGCAAAATGATGGGGCGCAGTCCGCCCGTGCGTGCGGCGCGCAGAATCTTATCGTGCCGATTGCGGTTAAATGCGATCAGCCGGTTGGCGAATTCGAGGATCGCTTCCATCGAACGGTAGTTGTCTTCCAGTCGCACGACTTTGGCTTCGGGCCAATCGCGCTGGAATCGCAAGATGTGCTCAACTTCGGCGCCGCGCCAGCCGTAAATCGATTGGTCGTCGTCGCCCACCACGCACAAATTGCGGTGACTTTCCGCCAATGCTTTGACAATGCGGTATTGGTTTTGATTGGTGTCTTGATATTCGTCGATCAACAAATGATCGAACCGTTGGGATTCGGCATGGCGAACTTCGCCGAACTTTTGAAACAGTTCTTCGGTGAGCAACAGCAGATCGTCAAAATCGACGGCGCCACTGGCTTTCAGGGCCGACTGATAGCGCCGGTAGCTGGCTGCCGCGAGGTGTTCCTTATCGCTGCCGGCAACATCTTCGGCCGCCTCCGGGCATATCGAAGCGGTTTTCCAGCGGCTAATGAAATACAGCAAATCGCCGGGACGCAGTGTTTCGCTGGGAACGCGCACTTCACGGAGCGCTTGCCGAGCAGCGCCTTCCTGATCGCCACGATCAAGAATGGCGAACTGCTTTGGGTAGCCGAGATGGTGAATTTGCCGCCGCAGAATGCGGACACACAGCGAATGAAACGTGGAAATTTCCGGCTTAACTTTCAAGTGTTTGCCCAGCAACTCCGCCGCCCGCTCCTGCATTTCGCCGGCCGCTTTGTTGGTGAACGTGACGGCCAGAATGCGCTGCGGCGGAGTGCGATTGCGAATCAGATTCGCGATGCGGCAAGTAACGACGCGCGTCTTTCCGGTACCGGCGCCTGCGAGCACCAGCAGCGGACCCGCGAGCGTCTCGACCGCGTCACGCTGTGCAGGATTCAAGGCCATCGACCATCTCCGAAGTCGTTATCAAACTTGCATTCGCAAAGAACGGTCCGCGAGTGTATCGCTGCGCCACGGAAGTTGTCTATGAGCGAGATGCGCATTGTGGCATTTGTAGCGCAATTTCATCCGGCCTTGACGCTGTTCTTGCGCGGGCGCTATACTTCGACTAGTCGTTTCCGCTCGTTACGCCGCCGTGGTTCGCACCACTCGCGCCCGATGTCGGCAATCGTTTTGGATTCCCACTTTTCGCCGCGAGGGCGCACAGAATTTGAATGAAAGCTGAACATCGCCACGAATTGCAAACGAATGTGTTGGCCGATTGGATTTCCAATTCGGCCGATAAGGTAAAGCCATACACATCGATCATTACCATCGTGTGCATCGGCGTGGCAATTGGCATTGGCATCATCGCGTACATTCGCTCCATGGAACGCCGGTCCCAGACCGAAGCGGCCGAGCAACTAGTAAGTGCCCTGCAAGGCGGAGGTCCGGGCGAATTGCAGGCGATGATTGCCGACTATAAAGGCACGGAGCCAGCTACAGTTGCGCAGCTTTTGCTCGCCGAGCAGCAACTAGATGCCGGAGCCGACACGCTGTTTTCAAACAAGCCGGCGGCTCGAGAGAATTTATCGAAGGCCGCAGAATCGTTCGCGCTGGCGAAGGATCAATCGCAAGATCCGATGTTACGGGCGTGGGCGATCTATGGACTCGCAAGAGCGCATGAGTCGATGGGTGAACTCGACCGCGCACGCGCCGATTATCAACTGCTTCGCAAGGATTATCCCGACGGCGCTTTAGCTGACCCGGCGCGAAAGGCGCTGGACCGCTTGGAGCGTCCAAGCGTCAAGGAATTCTACGATTGGTTTGCCAAGCAAGATCCGCGGCCGCCCGCGGCGGATGCAAGTTCCGGCATTCCGGGCATGAAGCCTTCGTTCGATTTTAAAGAGCCGGGCGGAATGGGCGATGTGAAATTGCCAACCGCATCCGATCCCAATAGTCCGCTCCTCCCGTCGGCAACTCCCGATACTCCGTTGCCATCAACCACACCGCCGCTGGATGCACCGGCGACTTCTCCGCCCGCCGATTCTGACAAACCGGCCGATGCCCCCAAGTGATGACGCACCGCTGTTGATGGAACGGCTTGTGGAAGCGGAGCATGCGGGTTGTCGGCTCGATGTTTTTCTTGCACGGCAATTGCCGGAGTTCAGCCGAGCGCATTTGAGACGGGCGATCGATGCCGGCGGCGTGAAGGTCGGCGATCGAATCATGAAAGCCGGACAGCGGCTAAAGGGGGGCGAGCAGCTCTCAATCACGCTGCCGCAACTTCCGCGCGAAGGACCGGTGCCGGAGGATATTCCGCTCGAGATTATTTATGAGGACGAGCACCTGGCGGCCATTAACAAACCGCCAGGAATGGTGGTGCACCCGGCAAAAGGCCATTGGTCCGGCACGCTTACTGCCGCATTAGCGTTCCACTTCGGGCAACTAAGTGGCGCGGGCGGACCCACGCGGCCTGGGATTGTGCACCGATTGGATCGTGACACCAGCGGCGTGTTGGTCGTGGCAAAGACCGATGCAGCGCACTTCGCGCTGGCCGCGCAATTTGCGGCGCGCACCGTTCAGAAGGAGTATTTCGCGATTGTCGTCGGCAAGTTTGATCGGGATGCAGATCTGATTGGTCTGCCCATCGGAGTGCATCCATATCAACGAGAGAAGATGGCAATCCGGCGCGATCATCCGTCGAGTCGGCCCGCGCAAACCGTTTACAAAGTCATCGAGCGATTCGACGGTTTCGCGGCTTTGGATGTGGCGCCGAAGACCGGCAGAACACATCAGATTCGCGTTCACCTGGCGGCCATTGGCAGCCCAGTGTTGTGCGATAAACAATATGGCGGCAGAGCTGAGGTCACACGCGGCGAAATACGGCGCGATCCGGATGACCGACACGTGCTATTGGCGCGCCAGGCCCTGCATGCACGACGGCTGTCACTCGCACATCCTTCGACGGGGGAATCACTGACCTTCGAAGCCAGCTTGCCGGACGATTTACGAGCAACGTTGGAAGAGCTGCGGCGTTTTCGGGCCTTGCGATCACCATAGTCGATGCGCTGCGGGCCGCGAACTAAACAAAAAGCCCAGGGGCTGCAACCCTGGGCTTGATAATACGATTCCATTTCAAGCTTGCGCCGTCTTCAGGCCCGCGGCGGAACCGTCGTGTTGAGCTTTCGACTGTCATCGATCCGCTTCACCCAGTCACGCACTTGACCGGCGAGTACAAGCTGCATGGCTCCGCCGGCAATGGCATAGATGCCAATCAACCAGCCAATGACGAGAATGCCTTCGGCCGTTCCCACGGCGCCTGATTTGATCGGAAACATAATCATTATCAAACCAAACAACAGCGAGATCGCACCGGCTAAAATAAACAGCCATTCGCCTGTAATAGCCTTTCGCAATCGAACGGCAAAGGCGATTTCGAGTATTCCTTGTAATATCGCACGGAGCCCAACATACATAACTAGCACGGTGGCAACGATAGCTGGATGAGCAAAGGTAAATACACCTATTAGAATTCCCAACACGCCAGCGAACAGAATTAGCCACCAATCCTCGAATGCCTCACTACTGGCTAGTGCTCCCACAACCGCGAACGTGCCGTCAACGATTGCAAAAATCCCAAACAATATAATCACGGTCTTCACCATAGCCTCTGGTGGCAGAGCCAACATCAAAACTCCAAACACCAAAGCCAATAAACCGCGAATTACCAAAACCGTCGAAATTCGTTTTGCTTTGTCCAACATGACGGGTCTCCTCAACGACAGGTACGAGCGAAACAATGGCGCGGCAGGAAGCCATATGTTTCTAGGCCATTGGCGGGCTTTGGGCAATCAGGCGCCGATACTGACAGCCGCAATAAGAAGCGCCATTTCAGCGCGCCAACCGAGAACCGGTGCTTACGCCGGTTTGGCATACAGAAAAGTTCAAAACGGATTATCAATACAAGTGGCGGGGGCGGGATTTGAACCCACGACCTCGAGGTTATGAGCCTCGCGAGCTACCGGACTGCTCCACCCCGCGTCATTTAGTGCAGTTTCGGCCGATCGAACCATCGTAGCGGTTCGTAACCGATTTGCATCTGTGCCGGAATTATAGCAGACCGCCCCCACAAGTCGATACCGTGCCGCGCAGACGTATGCCGCTGAAAAATCGGCGCAATCGGAACAAATGCACCCGAGCTGGAAGGACTTCTCCACCAGTTCCCTGCGTGCGGATGGTGCGCCGCTTGAACCCGCGATTGGCAATCTACAGTTCAAGCGGATGGAATCCGCGCAATGGATGGCAATAACCGAGATGATGGAACGACGCGGAGTTGCCCCATTTGGGATTCGAAACGGCATGACCGAGAGCCTGGCCACCAATGAATCTGCCATCGATTTCGACGCTCTTGCGGCGCGTTGCCTTGGAGACGCGTCGCTCGTAAGCCGAGTGCTGGCCAAATTCACGAAGCAACTCGACGAAGATCTAGGCAACCTAGCCAGATCCTTGCGGAATCACAATCTCGTTGAGGCGGCCGAGACGGCACACCGAATTAAAGGATCTACGGGCAGCGTCGAAGCAATGCGTCTGCACCGCAGCGCTGGCGAAATGGAAGAATACGCAATCGCCGGACGGATCGAAGAAGCGATGCATGTGTTTGTGCAAATGCAGATGGAACTCGCGGAAGCGGTCACAGAGATCAATCGGAAGACACACAGTGTCGCGCTCGGGGCCCCACACCCATAGTCATTTTGGAATTGGCGAACAAAAAGGGAAAAAGTATGCGAGTTCTCGTTGTCGACGACGATCCAATAACCGCCGAACTGATCGTTGAGGATCTGCGTCATTTCGGCTATGACGTCACTGCCGCCACCAACGGCAAGGAAGCATTCGACCTGGTCCGGACGGGGCTCTATCACCTTGTGATTTCTGATTGGCAAATGCCCGAGATGAATGGACTCGATTTGTGCCGAGAGATTCGCAAGCGGAATTGGTGCGGTTACATTTACGTCATCCTCCTAACTTCCCGTAGCGGCGTCGACAACATCGTTTGCGGGCTCGATGCGGGCGCAGATGACTTCCTGACAAAGCCGTTCCAGCCCCAAGAACTCCGCATGCGTCTGCGAACCGGCGAGCGCGTTCTGGCCTTGGAAAGCCGCGACTTGATGATTTTCGCGATGGCGAAACTCGCAGAATCGCGCGACAAAGACACCGGCGCTCACCTGGAGCGCATGCGCGACTACAGCCGGATTCTTGCCGATGAATTATCGACTTGGCCGAAATACAGCGATCAAATCGATGGCGACTACGTTCAACTTATTTATCTCACCAGTCCGCTGCACGACATCGGTAAAGTGGGCATTCCAGATGCAGTGTTGCTCAAACCGGGTTCGCTGACGCCGGAAGAATTCGAAATTATGAAGCAGCACACAGTGCACGGTGGCGAAACGCTGGCCGCCGTATCACAGGCACGCCCGGATGCTCAGTTCCTTTCGATGGCTTACGAAATTGCCATGACCCATCATGAACGCTGGGATGGCACGGGTTATCCGAACCATCTCAAAGCCGAAAAGATCCCATTGTGTGGCCGCATTGTGGCGCTCGCCGATGTATATGACGCACTACGCAGCAAACGCGTTTACAAGCCGGCCTATAGTCATCAGACATCGCGTGCGCTGATCCTGGAAGGACGCGGCACGCAATTCGATCCTGACGTAGTTCAGGCATTCTTAAATCGAGAAGAAGAAATCATCGGCGTGGCCGATCGATTCCACGATGACGCGCGAATGACCATGCAAATCAATTGCCAGGATTCTTGTGCACCGACAGCTGCCGGCAGCACTTTCAGCTTCTTATCGATGGGACCTCGGGTGTCGGCGATTTCCTCGGTCTAAGCTAGCGTCCGGAAAGTTTACCCAGCCCGCACAAGCCGACGCGCGCACTGCACGGCTTTTGGAAGCACCCCGGCGATGTGTCGTTCGTGACGGATTTAATGCCGATGCTAATCGATACGTTACCGGACGGCTGATGCTTCTCTCATGCGGCAAAGGATTGCCTTTGATGTGCCGTAAATTGGCGCCTTGGATGGCGGTGTGCGCTTGGTGGCTGGTCGCCACTGGCGCGTTTGCCGATGGCGTGTTCATGGACGGGCTCTCTCCGCGATCGCTGGCGCGCGGTGGAACGAATCAGGGTTTTGCCGACAACGGCAGCATTGTGTACGACAATCCAGCCGCCATGGTGAATGTGTGTGGCGACGGATTGATCGATGTCGGAATTGATTCGGCCATCATCAGTGGTCACTACGCCGAACCCGGCACCAGCGTTTACAGTTCGTTCTTTTGTCCGCTGCCGCAGATTGGCATTATCAAAAAAAGTGCCGATGGCAATTGGGCGATGGGATTGGCAGCAGTCACTCCCGCTGGATTCAGCGAACGATTTAACATGGACGGGCCGGTTCCGTTGACCGGCAATCGACGATATGAGAGCTTTGCAGCACTGGTAAAAGTTCCGTTCGGCTTGGCATATCGCGTCAACGACCGCCTTTCGATCGGTGGCACAGTCGGTGTTGGGATCTGTTACGCCGATTTTGAAGGACCGTATTTTTTGAATGGCCCGTCGCTGCCGGGAACGCCGCTCGATGTGCGTACTCACGGATCGGGCGCCGATTTCATCTGGTCGGTCGGCATGCAATACCTACTGACTGACGATACAACCATCGGCGCAACCTATGAGAGCTCCAGCCCGTTTCGACTGAACGGCAATACGGCGGTCGACGTTCCCGGTTTGGGCCCATCGAGCTATGCTTCAGAGTTGCACATTGAATGGCCGCAGTCGGTAGCCGTCGGCATTAAGCACTGCTTATGTCCGCATCGAACAATTGCGGCCGATGTAGTTTGGCTCAACTGGGCCAGCTCATTCGATCACTTCGTACTGTTCTTACACGATCCAGGCACACCGGCCTTTCCGCCGCAAATCACAGATCATTTTCCACTCGACTGGCGCGACAGCGTCGCTCTGCGCCTTGGTTATGAACAGGTCTTGGCCAGCGGCCTAACCATGCGATTGGGCTATGTCTATCATCCGAACCCCATTCCCGACAGCACGCTCACGCCACTCATCCAAGGTTTCATGGACCACACATTCTCCGTGGGGTTCAGCAAGAATTGGTGCGGCTGGGATGTAGACCTGGCGTACCAACACATGTTCAACACGCGGCAGCACGTTGGCACGAGTTCGCTCATTGGCGGCGATTTCAACAACAGCACTCAGGATGCAATGGTCGACATCATCGGGCTGAGTTTCATGCGGCCGTTCTAAGAGCGTGTTTGGAAATTGAGCTCTTGCGTGAGATTCATGAAAAAGGTACGGCTCCATCGTCTTGTTGTGTTTCAAAAACACAGATGGAGCCGCACCCATGGATGGGCGAAATTATTCCAGCGATTTGACCGACGAGCAATGGCAATTGATCCGACCTTGGTTGCCGCCGCCCAGCCGCGTGGGTCGGCCTCGCCGAGTCTGCCGGCGGCAGGTGGTCAATGCCATTTTGTATGTGAACCGTACGGGCTGTCAGTGGCGCCAGCTGCCGCGCGACTTTCCCAAGTGGCGAACGGTTTACGATTTGTTCTGGCAGTGGCAACTCTGGGGCTTGTGGCAAGAGATCCACGACAAACTCCGCGAGCGAGTGCGTCGTACGGCGGGGCGAAAGGCAAAGCCCAGCGCCGCGATTCTCGACAGCCAGAGCGTGCGCACCACGGAAGTCGGCGGAATTCGGGGCTACGATGCCGGCAAACAGGTCACCGGCCGCAAACGCCATCTGGCGGTCGATACCCTGGGGCTGATCCTGGCCGTGGTTGTGCATCGCGCCGATGTGCAAGATCAGGATGGCGCTCGGCTGTTGCTTGCGCAGATGCGCCAGGGCTTTGGACGACTGAAAGTTCTGTTTGCCGATTCGGCCTACGCCCGGAGTGGATTGCCCGATTGGGTGAAGGCCACGTTTGGTTGGATCTTGCAAACGGTGTTGCGGCCGGTGGGAGTTCGCGGGTTCGTCGTGCTGCCCAAGCGCTGGATCGTCGAACGTACGTTTGCCTGGCTCTCGCGCTGCCGCCGCAATAGTAAGGACCACGAACGAACTACACGGTCCAGCGAAACAATGCTCCACATCAGCATGATCAATCTCATGTCACGTCGCCTCGTACGCCTCAAAAACTAATTTCCAAACACGCTCTAAGGCCCACAGTTCATCGGGCACTATCTGCACGCCATAATTGCCGCAACCTAGCTTTGTGGCATGAAGGAAACCGGCGGCGCGACCGCGTCGGAATCAACGTGTTGGGCCATTGGCACTTGCTGTGCTTCATCAATACGAGCAATCGTTGTCGGCGCTGTGCGGCAAGCGTAATTGATAATGACGCCTGTAGCGTCGCGCGATGATTCGATCTGCGAGATGTCATAACCGGCCTCGCGGAACAATCGGAGGAAATCATCCTCCGTCCGCTGGAAGAAATACCAATCCATGAGCCATTGATATTCGACTTTGTCATACTGTAGCGCATCTTTGAACGCCACGTACACAACGCCGCTATCGTTGAGCGATTCGCGCCATCCTTTTAGCATCGGGATGAGATATTCGTCGGGAATATAATCACACAAGCCGATGCTGTAGATGATATCGCTCTTACCAAATTGACGAACGTTGGCGGAGGCGGAAGTCATCCGCAGCGCGTTGTAGCGAATGAATCGAGCAGTGATACTGCTCTTGTCTAGTGGCGCTGCCGTTTGCGATTGAGCGAATTCGAGCGCTTCTGAATCGTTATCGACGCACGTCAGCCGCACCGTGCGATCGGAGCGGGTGTCAAACCCACCCATGTATTCGCGACATGCTCCAGACGCGACATTCAGAATTGCCAGGTCGCCGCTGCGCCGCGCAAGTTCGTCGATCAAAAACCGCCTGGCCGACCACATTCGAGCCACTACGGCGCGGCCCAAAGTGAAGTTGAGAAGATAGCGGTCAACGTATCCGCCAAAACCGAGCGACTTCGCCTGGCCATCGTAAATTGCACTTAGCAGTTGATAATCGCCGGGATATCCGCGCGGCTTCGTGGTCGACCGATGCCACACCCAACTTTTGCTCATCGCGGGATAAATTTCCTCCCGATATCGCGTTTGCATTTCTTTCAGCACGACCGGGCCTTCAGCCTGTAGCTCGCGATCCAGCGCACGGCAAACTTCCAACGAATCGTTTATACAGCGTGAAATGCGCTCCAGAGTAGTTTCGCAGACCGGTTCCTCTGCAGGGTCGATACTTCGCTCCAGCTGGTTTAACGACTGGACAAACTCGGGAAGTTGCTCCGAGTGAAATCGATCGATTGAGGTTTTCATGGCGGGTACCCCTGAAGTGATTTGCTGTACCGCACGCGGTGGTTTGCGCCTGACAAGCCGAAAGTGCAAACCCCAAATTACTTTCATTCACCGTCGATGCAACAATAAAGTCACTGTTAGAAAAAAAGAAAATAAAAACTGTGCTTCCCGGCTCCTCCTATAGCAACTGCGAAAACCTTACTGCCGAAGTCGCATGCGTTTTACACCACTACTGGGGGAGTTCGGGCCGCTGCGTTCGTCAAGTAAAAAATCCTGCGTTTTTTACAGTACTGCCTGTGCGGCGGTCTTTGATGGAGGCGCATAATTTGCCTGAACGGACTATCCGGCATAAAGCGACTTGAACCGAGTTGATCGGGCGTATTTCCCAATGCCCTGCAGGTTTGTGGACCCTGTAAAGCTAGATTTTCATATCCGCCGAGAAACTTCTGCCCGGCCGCAGAAGCGACGAATTCGCCCGATTGCGTTCAGCACAAATCGAGCAACACGAGTTTTTCGAGCTGCAATTTCGCGAGGGAAAACGAAGTGCTAATCGAAAAGGCCTCGGAATCCCCGGCCAATTGGAACCGCATCGTTGGCTCTTGGTATCAACTGCGAGAGCTAATCGGTCAGTTCGGCGGCACTGCCGTGTACCATGCGCGCAGTGTTGACGATGGTCGCAGGGTGATCGTTAAGACGATCGACGTCGGATCCGTTTCTGCCGGCGTATTGATGCGACTCGAATATGAGTCGGCGCATTTGGAGCGGCTCGTCAGTAGCTGGCTCTCTCAGGTCGTATACACGGGTTGCGAGCAGAAGCAACTCGTTATTGTGTATGAAGATGTTCCTGGAATTTCATTGGCGCAACGGTTGCAGAATGGGCCGCTGACGGTTGACGATGCTCTGCGAATGGGCCGCTCAATCTTGTCTGGGCTTCGCGATATGCACGGCCATCGTCTTTTGCATCGTGGGGTCCGCCCAACGAATGTAATTGTCAATGAATGTGGCCCGATGAGTGTGGCAACCTTGGTCGATTTCGATCCGTTGCCTTCGCTTGGACTCGAAGACGCGGCATTGCGCAACCAACGGCTCGATGTTGCCTTGTACCTCTCGCCGGAACAGGCTGGCTCGATTGATCAGGACATTACGGAAGCATCGGATCTCTATTCAGCCGGTGTCACGTTGTTCCATTGCCTCGCCGGTAAACCGCCCTTCGTGGGTAGCGCGCTCGGGGCGATATTGTTCGAGCACATGACGGCGAGCGCTCCGAAGCTGCGCAGCCTGGGCATTGCTGTGCCACGCGCGTTGGACGAACTTTTGCAGCGGTTGCTGCGGAAAGATCCCTGCGACCGCTACCAATCTGCGGAAGGAGTCTTGGCCGATCTCGAGGCCATCATCATGGCTGCCGAGCGCGGCGAAAACGATCCGGAGATCGCCATCGGCATTCACGACGACCGCGAAACGCTGACCGAACCCGCTTTCGTCGCGCGTGGCGAAGAGCTAACTGCATTAGATCAGCAACTGCGATTAGCGCAGCACGGCCAACCGGGTTTGGTGCTGCTGGAGGGTGAATCCGGAGGCGGCAAAACACGGCTCATTACAGAAATTGCCCTGCGCGCCACCTCGCGCGCATTTTGGGTGTTGTGGGGGCAGGGCACAAACGATGTTGCACGCCAGCCATACTCACTATTGAAGGGTGTGGTCGACGGATTCCTGGCTGCGGCCGACTCAGATCCCGAATTCGCGAATGCGGTGCGCGAGCGACTGGGAGATCAGGCACCCGCGGTCAGCGCCGCTCTTCCGCATTTGGCAAAAGTATTCAGCTCTGCGGAAGCGTACGGTTCGGCGCCTGAGGAAGCAGGCGAACTGCGAACGCTGCACGCACTCACCAATTTTCTGAATGCGCTGGGCACCGCCGAACGACCCGTGCTCGTGGTCCTCGACGACTGCCAGTGGGCAGACGAATTAACCTATCGACTAATTCGTCGCTGGCAAACACAGGCGGCCGGGGAGCAATCGCAGCAGCACGTGATGCTGCTCGCCGCTTTCCGCAGCGAGGAAGTGGAAGCGCAACATGCGTTGCGGCAAATTCAGCCTGCACTTCATCTGCAACTTTCCCCGTTTGACCCCTCTGAAATTCAGCAGCTTGTGGAGTCGATGGCTGGCTCGTTGCCCACCGAGGTTGTCAACACCATCATCAAATTGGCGGACGGCAGCCCGTTCATGGCATCTGCCGTATTGCGCGGGCTTGTCGAATCGGAAATGCTGGTGCGCGGCCCCTCGGGCTGGGTCATCGAATCGTCACGAATGGATGAAGTGCAGTCGTCTAGCCAGGTCGCGTCATTCTTAGCCAGACGACTGAAGCTGCTGCCTGAAGACACACTACGACTGCTCTCAATCGGAGCCGTCTTAGGAAAAGAATTCGAGTTGAATGTGGCGGCGCAATTGACATCACAATTGCCGGCGCAGGCCATTTCCGCGCTAGACATTGCCCGGCAGCGCCGCTTGGTTTGGCTGCGACCGGACGGCGCCCGGTACGTGTTCGTTCACGATCGGATTCGCAGTGCGCGTATTAGATTCGCAAGCAGACAGCGACCGCAAGAGTTTGCACGCGAACGCTGCGAGATATCTCCAAGAGCGCACGCCCGATCGGGTCGCAGAAATTGCCTATCACTTTGATGCTGCCAACGAAGTTGCCGACGCACTGCCCTACGCGTTGAATGCCGCCGAACAAGCCCGATTGCGACATTCGCTAGAAGTCGCTGAACAACAATATCGAATCGCCAAACGGGGTGCACTATTAGCCGACGATGCCATGCGGTATCGCGTGGCCAAGGAACTGGGCGAAGTGCTCCTGCTTCGCGGACGCTATGACGCTGCCGAGGTCGAATTCAATACAGCTGCTCAGCTCGCGCAGGGGACTGTCGCCGAAGCACAAATTCGTAGCAAGCTCGGTGAAACGGCCTTCAAACGTGGAGATATGGAGCGTTCGATTGAATGCTTTGAAGCCGCCTTGCGGTCGCTGCGCCGGCGTGTTCCGTCAAGCACTCTGGCCGTCTATGTGCTGGTTGCCTGGGAAGCGTTCGTACAATCGTTGCACACGTGGCTGCCAAGACTTTTCATTCATGGCCGTCGCAGACAGCCTACGGATGTCGAGCGCTTGAAACTGCAGCTGCTCAGCAACCTGGCGCATGGCTATTGGTACTGTCGCAGCCCGCTCCATACACTTTGGGCGCACTTGAAGAATTTAAATCTGGCGGAGCGGTATCTCATCACTCCGGAGCTCGGCCTGGCATATGCAGAGCATGCGCCGGCCATTTCGCTAGTTGGAATGCACAGCCGAGCAAGGAAATACGCGGAAAAATCGCTCTCAATTCGCCAGCAGCTGGATGACCTTTCCGGTCAAGCGCAGTCGCTACATTATCACGGCATCGTGCTATACGCGGGTTCGGAATATCAGCAAGCCATTAAAAAGTGCCGCGATGCTATCCGGCTGCTTGAGCGCACTGGCGACTACTGGCAAGTGCATATTGCGCGGTACCAAATTGCCGCGTCGCTCTACCGATTGGGCGATTTGGCCGGCGCTCTGGAAGAATCACAGCTCAACTACAGGTCGGGAATTGAACTGGGCGATGAACAAGCCTCGGGTATCATTCTCGACGTCTGGGTGAGGGCGACTGGCGGGACAATTCAGGACAGCATTCTGAAGGCAGAGCTGGCGCGTGCGCCATGACGCGCAAGGTCGCGCTCAAGTGCTATTCGCCAATGGAATCCAATTGCTGGGCGCCGACAAGTTGCTGGAAGCGCAGCAGCAAATTGAAAAAGCGATCGAGGTGGCCGATAAAGCCGAGGTTCGCAACGCTTATACACTGCCGTTTCGTCCGTGGCTGGCAACCGTTCTACGGCAGCAGGCTGAAAGGTTGCAAAATCACACCCAATTTCGGCGGATCGAGCTGTTGCGAACGGCAGCCAAGGTAGCTCGAAAGTCGATCCGCACGCGGTGGTTGTGCAAAAACGATTTGCCGCACTCGTACCGGGAACTTGGACTCATCTTGGCGATGCTAGGTTCCGCGCGCAGAGCCCTGCGATGCTTAGACAAAAGCCTCGCAGTTGCCAAACGGCAGCATGCTCAATACGAATATGCGCAAAGCATGTCGGCGAAGGCCGAACTTGAAGCGGAACTGGGGTTGCCCGACGCAATCAGCGACAAAGCAGAAGCTCTTGCCATTCTCGGCGAGCTGCGCGCTACGAAGCGCATGAGAAAGTGGAAGGTCCGGTCGCCGCGACGGCGAGTCTGTCGCTGGCGGATCGGTTCGATGCTGTACTCGATTGGGGTCGCCGAATTGCGTCTGCATTGTCGGCGCCCGTGATCCTGGCAGAATCGCGAATTGCTGCGCTGCGCCTGCTGCGAGCGGAGCATTGCGTGGTGCTGCAAATTGACGAAAGTTCCGGCGAGACCATCGTGACGCCCGTCGCCGGAAGCGTCCCCGGTGATTGCAACGACCGAAAACTGCGGGAAGCGCTGGAAATGCGACGGGCGATCGCCTTTATCGAAGAGTCTGGCGAACGCGGCAGCGACAGTGCCGTGATGGTTGGGCAGCGATCCGCCCTTTGCGCTCCGCTTTACATGCGCGGATCTGCCGTTGCCTGCCTATATGTCACGCACGAAAACATCCGTGGGTTATTCGGACCCGATGAAGAACGACTGGCCGATTATATTGCCACAATTGCCGGCGCTGCGCTGGAAAATGCAGAAGGCTTTACGCAGTTGCAAA
The DNA here is from genome assembly GCA_963773875.1 of Pirellulales bacterium. Taxonomy (GTDB): domain Bacteria; phylum Planctomycetota; class Planctomycetia; order Pirellulales; family JADZDJ01; genus CAVTYH01. The sequence goes on along the minus strand of CAVZCV010000014.1, from coordinate 279,745 downwards.
CGTTGAATTTGAACTTGGAGCGCCGCGTGGCGGAACGTACGGCGGCGGTGGAGGCAAGATCTGAAGAGCTTTCCAAATCGAATCGCGAGCTGGAACGGCTAACGCTCGAACTGCTCGCGGCACAGCAGGAACTGACAGTTGCCAAACAAGCCGCTGAAGCTGCGAGCCTCGCGAAAAGCCGGTTCCTGGCAGTGATGAGCCACGAAATTCGCACGCCCATGAACGGAGTCATCGGCATGACGGAACTGGCACTCAGCACTCCGCTGAACTCTCAACAACGAAACTACCTGGGCGTGGTCAGAGATTCCGCACAATCGCTGCTTGCCATCCTCAACGACATTCTGGATTTTTCGAAAATCGAGGCGGGTCGATTGGAACTGGAATCCATTCCGATATCTGTCCGCGAAGTGGTGGAAGACGCGGCCCGGCTCATGGCGGTTCCGACAGCGCGAAAGGGATTGGAGCTGGTTTGCCGGGTCGATCCGCAATTGCCCGCCGGTTTACAGGGCGATCCGAGTCGACTCCGCCAGATCGTGCTCAATTTAATTGGCAATGCAATCAAATTCACCGAACAGGGGGAAGTGTGCGTGCGCGTGGAGTGCCGCGATCAGCATGCAGATCAAGCCGTCTTGCACTTCGCAGTGCAAGACACGGGGATCGGAATTTCCGCCGAGCATCAACAGTCGATTTTTGAAGCATTTCGGCAGAGCGATAGCTCAACTACGCGACGTTTCGGCGGCACGGGTCTGGGGCTTTCGATCTCTTCGCAGTTGGTGACTTTGATGGGTGGTCGCATTTGGGTTGAAAGTACTCCGGGCCAGGGCAGCACCTTCCACTTTGTGATACCACTGAAGCTGCAACATGGCCAGCAGCAATTTTCGCAGGCCTCGCCGCCGAAACTTGCCGGCCGCAGTGCGGTGGTTTACAGCGCCAAAAGCAATGCACTCGAAGCGCACCTTGCGTTGCTCCGGAGCTGGGGGATGGAGGTGGCCGCTGTTTTAACCGCCGACGATGTTGCCGCGGCGTGCCTCACTGCCGGTAAAGATGGATCGCTCGCCGATGTTCTGTTGTTCGATGTCTCTGCTGCGGCGCCGGAGATTCAATCGTTGGCCAACGTTCAGGACCAATTGCATGCAGCAGTGCCGATCGTTGGTCTCGTGCCGCCGATGAGTCGCGACGACGTCGCCCACCGCTGCACCGAATTGGGAGTCGATCCGTGTCTGACCAAACCGTGCAAGGCGCAAGAACTCGAAGCGGCTTTGATTACAGCGCTCGGCATTGAAACGGACATCTCCGCGGATTCAGCCGACAGCACAGCGCGAGCCGCCGATCATCCATTGCACATTCTGGTTGCCGACGATAGTGCAGTGAACCAGGAAGTTGCGGTCGGGCTTTTGGAATTGAAGGGCTACAAAGTGCAAACTGCTGGCAGCGGGCGAGAAGCGCTTGAGCGTTGGCGCACGGCAACTTCGATTTAGTGCTGATGGATGTGGAGATGCACGACATGGATGGACTTGCCACAACCGCCGCGATTCGCAAAGAAGAGACATCGCGTGGATTCCGCACGCCGATTGTCGCGATGACGGCCCATGCTCTGGAAGGTTTTCAAGAGCGCTGCCAGCGATCCGGCATGGATGGGTATATTTCCAAACCTTATCAACCGCACGAGCTCTTCTCCACGATTGAGACGTTATGTGGAAAGCGACGTGTGCCGAATGAGCTCGCGGTCGTCGGTTAATCCAGCGGCACAAAAATGGGTTCGCTAAGCTTCTTGCTTATTTGTCGTCACGAATCTGAATGTGCCGATACTCCATTTGGCCATGATCGGCTTCCAGTCCGATTGGGCCTGTCTCTGGAAGTTTCAAATTATCGGTGAGCAACTCGCCATTACACTCGCAGTGGGCGGTGTTGTCTTTCACCGTAACGACGATTTCATTCCAATCTTGCGGCTTGTACTTCTTCAAAGTTTTATACGGGCCTGCGACAAGATAATCGCGGCATTGCAGCTGTGGCTTCCGCAAAAAAATTCCGCTATCGGCATTGACCGCGGCGCGAAATTGAATTTTCAGTGTGAAGTCTTTTGGGAATTTTTCGGCCGTCCACATTTGGCGCAGATGCGGTCCTTTGGAATCATCGCGGTCGTTGACCACAATGGAATCGCCCTTTGCGGTATAACGTCCGTCGACGGCTTCAGATTTTCCATCGAAGCTTACGAACTTCTCGCCATCCATATAGCCCCAGCCGGTCAGGTCTTTCCCGTTGTAAAGGCTTTTGAAACCATTCTCCGGTTTCCAATCGTCCGCGAACGACGGATTGATGAACGCAGCCGAAAACGCAAATAGAACAGCAGCGACAGTTATAATTCGCGACATCGAATTGCCTTTCGAAGATTGGAACCGTGGCGTAGCATCCATAGGATGCCCAAAAGTGTGTGCACTTGGTCGCGTTCGACGCACGCTGAGTTTGTCTTACTTTCGCGGCGCTGGCAAGCACTTTGCGCAACGGACATTGCTCAACGAAATTCGACCTTTCGCCGCGCGGGATAGGTGAAATTCGAGCGCCGTCATGTAATAATGTGTCCCGTGCCCGCCTGAGATGCCTACCTTTACATAGAGGAGTTTGCCCCCATGCCTTGCCGCCAGGCCGTATCGTTTTGCCTTGCCACTACGCTCAGTCTCGTGCTCGCTGGTTTTGTCTTCGCTGCCGAGGCAGCCGATGCCGCGAAATCGAAGTCGGAGACCACAACACCCACTGCGCCAGCGGAACCACAAGGCATGAAGCCGATGTTCGATGGAAAGACGCTCGACGGCTGGGACGGCGATCCGCGGTTGTGGAGCGTGAAAGACGGCGTCATTCGTGGCGAGACCACTCCTGATACGAAGTTTGCAGGAAATACATTTCTGATTTGGAAAGGGGGCGAGCCAAGCGATTTCGATTTGCGGCTGTCATTTCGTTTGGATCCAGCCAAGACCGGCGAGGGCAACAGTGGCGTGATGTATCGCAGTAAACACGTTGCGGACGGACCCGATGCGAAAAACAAATGGGTCATGGGCGGCTATCAGGCGGAGATCGCCAACATACCCGGCAAGGATGGTTTCCTCTATCAGGAGCGCGGCAATGCCAAGCTCCGCCATCGGGCCGACTCGCAAAATCAGTTGTATATGGCCATGGTGGGCGAAAAGGTTGACATCGACAATCAAGGCGTCTCGCACGTAGTCGGCTCCATCGGGGACCGCGAAGCGATTGGCAAGAACTTGCGCAAATCGGATTGGAACGATTACGTAATCATTGCGCGCGGCAATCACCTGCAACATTTCATTAACGGCGTACAGACGATTGACGCGGTTGATAACGATCCCAAAGGCTCCGCCAAGAACGGCCTGATTGGGCTGCAAATTCACAATGGCAAGCCCATGGTCGTCGAATTCAAGGATCTGCGAATTAAAGAGTACGACAGCCCCAGCGCGGAAAAGAAGTAAGCGGAAAAGAAGTAAGGCGAGTGGTGATTTCAGTTCGGCGTTTCAATCTCTCCGGGGGAACCAGGATGAACTATGTCTTACGCTCCGCATGCTCGTTGACCGTGGTCGGTCTGTTTTCTGTACTTGCGCAAGGTGCAGATGTGCCGGCCGCCGATAGTTCGGGGCCGCAGTCTGGAAAAATGATTACGCTGTTCGATGGCAAATCGCTCGGCGGATGGATCCAAGAACAACCGGCGCCGTCGATTAAAGACTTAGACTCACTCGCAAAACAACTGGCGGCAAAATCGAACGCTCCTGCAGCCTTCGTCGCTGCGCAGCTCGACGAGACCGCGAAGTCGGCGCTGGAAAAGTACGATGCCAGCGATGCCGATTCGGTTAAGAAGCTGCGCTCGGCCTTGGTCAAGACGCTGCGGAAAATCATCGCGGGACCAACGATTTACGACGAGAAGCGTTTTGCCGACGTGAAACTGCGCGATGAAGCGAAAACACTCCGCACGAAGAATCCGCAAGATTCGGACATGATGCGATTCAATCGAGTGTTGCTCGAAGATGCGTTTCCGACCGAAATTGCCAAAAGCGAACAAAATTCTTGGATCGTCAAAGATGGCGCGATGGCCAGCACCGGCGATGGCCGTGGCGTGATTTACACGAAGGACGATTTCACCAAGTACCGCTTGATGTTCACCATGCGGCAAGTAAAAGGCAACCATCAGCCCTGCGTGTTAATTTTCTGCACGCGGCCGAAGGAAGGAGAGCCAGCGCTTGATGCGCTCGGCGGCATCCAGTTCCAAGTGCCCAACGGCGGTCACTGGGACTATCGACCTGGCTTTAATAAAGCGGGCGACGGCTTCAAAACGGTGGTGAAGCCGGGGTTCGATAACAAGCAGTGGAGCCGTGTGGAAATTCTCGTCAATGCCACCAAGGGATCCGCGCGGATGGCTGTCGCCAATCCGGCCGACAGCAAAGCAATTGAAGTCCTCGATTACAGCGTACCCGAAGCGGGCAAGACCGGCCCCATCGCGTGGCAAATGCACAATGGCGGCATTTTCGATGAGTACAAAGATGTGACGATTGAAATCGATCCAGCCGTGGATGACTTGGTGACCGTCAAGTAGCAACACCAAGCAGATCCCACGACTTTGGCATTTCGCCTCTGAGAAGCCGGCCATTACAGAATGGCCGGCTCTTTTGCTTTCAATGCTTGCTGCAGGCGTCGCTATTAATTGCTCAATCGCGGATTCTCCTGATAAGCCGGGCAGACTGCGCCGACCGTGAAGGGCCCTCTTAATCCGCAGAAGTCGTACTGACGGGACATTCGATACCAGCAGTAGGCTTTTCCAAGGAGGATTTCGCAGATGGCTCGTCCCTCGAAAAAACTGCGCTCATTTGAAGGTCTTGAATCGCGCGCGATGCTCGCCGGCCATGTCAATACGCTGGTCGATGGCAGCGGGAACTTGATGATCACGGGCAATAACGCCGCCAATATTATTTCCGTTCAGCAGATCTCGCCCACTAGCTGGGAAATTGATGGGTTCAATACTGGAATCAACGGCCGTCACAAGCCGGTTGTCATCGATAATGTAACGGGCAGCATTTCCATCAACCTCGGCGGCGGCAACGACGTGCTCTCGCTCGGCAATGGCACCATCGAAGGCAACCTCTCGATCGTCATGGGGGGTGGCATCGATCGCGCCACGCTCCAGAACCTGACGATCCGCGATTTCCTGCATTACCAAGGCGATGCCGGCAACGATACGCTTCGAGTAACAAATGTAACGGTGCTGGATCCAACCGATGCTTATTTTTCATCGATCGATGGCGCAAACGGCAATGATCGCGTGTTTCTCGATCAATTCAATGACCAAAACCTGACGACGAATCTTGGCGCGGGCAACGACAAAATGTCGGTCACCGATTGTCTGTTCGCGAGCGAGGGCGACAGTAGCCGCTTAAGCATCGACGCCGGCGCGGGAAACGATAACGTTCAAATCAATTCGATTACCACCGATGCCCTGAATATCGATCTGGGCGATGGTAATCGCGATGTGCTCGGCGTGCAGCGCACGCTGGCCAAGTCGAGCTCGCTGGAGGGTGGTGCAGGCAAGCACGATCGGCTAACGCAGTCGGCAAATTTGCTTGGAGCGATTGGCGGTGGTAGCAACTTCCTCGATGGCTTCGAAAAAATCAAATGACAGCGCGCCGCACCCACGCCCGATAGCTTCGTTCTGACAGATTTCTAACATCGCTCATACTCGATCGCGGCTAAAATATCCCTCGCAGAACTTGGCCCGCCCCCGGTGTTGCCTCGGCGTTCAAGCTAGATGGCGTCGCGGAACACCGGGGTTTTTTCGTTTTCGCACGCTCAAAAAAGCGCGCGAGCACAAAATCGCCGTTTTTTCCAAGAAAAGTTCGTCGGCCGCCGATTGCAATCGCCCGCTGCTTCCGCCTAAACTCAGAGGTAGGGGCATCCCAAGGGATGCAAGCATGCAAGCCGACGAATACCTAGCCGATGAAGCCCTACGACTTGCCGACGGGGCTGATATTCACAAAGTTACCGGTCTCGTTGCCACATATCGCAGCGTCGCGCATGAAAGCGATGGTTGCGGCTATTTGGACGACGCCGTTAAAGATTTGGAACGCGAAATCCGTTCTTACGTGGTTCAGCGCCGCATGAATTCCAGCCGCGGCTGGTCGTAGTACGCGCACCCTGTTCCGCTTCGCCGGCGCACGCCCTCTCAAACGGCATTCGTTCAAGCGACCAGATCCAATTGGCCAACCCGGCGGCTCGAAAAATGCATCAGCGCGTCGCGGTTCGTCGCCTGCACTTCTTCAAATAGTGCCGACAGTGCCGAGAGCAAAATCTCGCGCGGCCGTTCCGTCGCGCAGATGTAACTGGCTAGCGGTTCGACGACGCGGGCAAGTTCATTTCTCACCTGGCTGCGCAGTTGCAAGTCGATCGAATTCATGGCAAATCTCCTAATTTTTGAGGTTATTTTTAGCCTTCAACAACTAGTCGAACTTGCCATTGTCAAATCGACAGCCGCCCAAAAAATTTCACGAACGTTTGGCCTGCTTTCGCATGGCTTCGCGGTAGGCCTCTTCCAACAGCGGCCGGATGCGCTCTTGGAACGTCGCTTCGCTCGGGCTGAGCACACACACCCACGATTGCGGCGCGTAAATCGGGTGAGGCATCAATTCATCGAGCGCGGCAAATTCGTTATCCGTGGCTACCACTCTGCCGTCCCGAGGCGCCAAAGGCTGTGGTCCGAAAAGCGATCGATAGGTTTCTTTGCTCACACCGATGTTCAAGCGGAAAACGCCTGGCCGCTTCAAATTCGAGGCGCTATCGTAATCGTCGTTGGTCACCAACGTGGCCAGCGGCATCATCCGCTCGCCGCCATAGAAGAAGAACGAGTTGCCACTGGCCTCCACGCGCTCCACGCCCGGAAGCGCGCCGGCAATGAATTCAATAATTGCCGCTTCATCCATTACCACGATCCTCAATTTCCCCCGAAGCGCCCGCCGTCCGAATTCATTGGCTGCGGTACGCAGGGCGGTGCTCCGCACTCGTGCCCGGTGCAATGGTCAGCCACGGGCTTTCCGGCGATAGCAATCGCGATAAATAAAGAATCTGCCCGTTGTGGTAGGCCGCGTGCAACAGGCCGCGAAGCAGGGCTTGTTCGACGGTATGCGGCTCACTGCGAATGGTAACCGTCTTCTCAAGTTCCGCCGGCGTCAGTCCTTCAACAGTCTTTAAAAACACCTGCCAACCGCGTTCCCAAGCCGCTAGCAAATTCGCGCGAGAATCGTCCGACGTCTGGCGAAACTCATCGTCACGATTTCGGCTGGCCTTCTCGCCGTCGGTCGTCAAAAAATCGGTCCAGCGAGACGCAAGGTTCCCCGCTAAATGCTTCACAATGAGCGCGATTGAGTTGACTTGCTCCGCGGGGCGTGCAAAAAACTGCTCGTCGTCAAGCGGAGCGATTGCACGATCGGCAAGGCTCTTATGCCGCCGAATTTCGTGCGCAATGTTACCGAGAAAATCTGTCATGCGTTATCTCCGAGCGTCGAGGCGTCAGCCCGACGCGTAAAGCCGACGTGCCAGCCCGACGTGTCAGCGCCTCCATCGACCAAGTCACCAACGGGCTCGGCTGCTTATTTAAAACATAATTGATCGCCGCCGCCACCGCGATTTCATCTGGCAAGCTTCGCTTCGACCCGCGCTCTCGTCCACCAGGTTTCCAAAGCCGGCGTGCCAAACCGCGAATTCAGCCGCCGCGTCCCCCAACTCTTGAAGTCGCCCAGAATCTTGGCCGGCTTCAGATCGCCCATCACGCCCACCACAATGTGAAAATGGTTGAACATGATCGATACGGCCCGCAGCTCCCATCCCCGGACACGCGCGGTCTCCTGAAACTGCTCCAAGACCGCCTCGGCCTGCGCCGGCGTCAACTGGACCGGCGGTCCCGTCATTAACCCGCGCGATTTTGCCGGCAGACCCGGCATGGCCTTGTCGTAACTTTGTCCCAGTGTGTTGTGCATGACCCGACGCTCTTTGGCCGGATCTCCTCGATGTTCCCACACGCGCCCGACAAACCCGCGCACATCGCCGGGTAGCCAGTTCCCGTAGCACGTGTTGGTGAGCAGCCAGTATCGGTCCATGCCCGAAAGTGTAACGTGCCGCAATTGCGAAAGTCGAGCGTTCTACACGTCGTGGCTAACACGTCGGGCTGACGCCGCGACGCTCCAATGCGAGCCGGCCCCGGAGCGTCGAGCCCCGAGCGTCGAGCCGTAAGGCCGACGTGTAAGGCCGACGTGTAAGGCCGACGTGTTCATGTCCCAGCACGCCAACAGCCTCGATTTTCAACGCGTGCGCAGCTAACCTTTCATGTAGCCACGGCAGTCCCCAGCTGCTTTATTTGGCGAAAAGTCCGAACGGTTGAGAACGACCGCCGCTACGTTTATTAACTGCTTCCTATCTATCGCATGAACTCCAACCTCTGGACTGATCTGCGAATCTGCTCACTGGGCTTGGCAGCGCTCGTCGCCTGTTCTGCGCCCGCATATCCACAGGCTTCGACGGACTCCCCACCGAAGGTTGCCTTTCCCGTGCATATTGTCGTGGTTGGCGACTCGACCGTTTGCAACTATCCAGAATCGCGGCCCGACCGCGGTTGGGGCATGTTCATTGGCGAAGGGTTCAAAGACGGCGCTCTCAATGTAATCAATCTTGCCGCGTCGGGGCGTAGCACGAAGACCTTTATCACCGAAGGCCGCTGGCAGAAGTCATTAGACGAAAAGCCCGATTACGTGCTCATCCAGTTCGGCCACAACGACTCGCACGCGCGGGCGAATCCCGAATCGACCGACGCGGCGACCGATTACAAAGACTATTTGCGCCGCTACATCGACGATTCCCGAGCAATCGGCGCCGTACCAATCCTCGTAACTCCCATGGTGCGGCGAACTTTCCAGGCCGACAGCAAACTGAAGGATGAACTCGAGCCCTACGCTGCCGCCATGAAAGAGGTTGGTCTGGAAAAACACGCCGCAGTCATCGACCTGCACGCCGCCAGCAAACAACTCGTCGAACAACTCGGCCCCACTGCAGCCGCCGAGCTAGCGAACAAACCCGGCGACGCCACTCACTTCAACGAAAAAGGCGCTCGGGCCATGGCCGACCTCGTGATGAAAGAACTGCCTGCAGCAGCGCCGAAGCTTAAAGAGTTTTTGAAGGAGCACACTGCCGCTCAGCCAGCAGCCAATGCGAAGGGCAATAAGCAAGCTTCAAATGCGACCGACTCTGAAACCGTCTCCGCCTATTTTTCCGCTGCTGTGGTAGCTGCCTGGCGCGAAGCTGGCGCAGACGTTGGCTGGATGTCACCTAACGAGTATGGCGAATTGTACTACGGCGATCAGGCGGAAAAATACAGCGGCGAGCTGCCAGGAATGCGAGTTTATGAATGGAAATCGGGCCTCTTTTCACACTTGCCCAAGTCCAACGTTCTCTTTGGTTTGCACCTGGGCGGATCGTCCGTTGACGATGAAGGCCTGGGTGAGGTCGCCAAATTAGAAAACCTACGATATCTAAGCCTGTATGAGACGCCGGTGACCTCCGCCGGACTTCGCAAGCTTGCTACGCTCGATAGGCTTGAATCGTTAGATTTAACCCGCGTCGTGGTGAGAGACGAAGACCTCGAAGAGGTGGCCCGAATCAAGAATCTCCGTTCCTTCAGCGCAGGTCTCGGAGACACGACAGACGCGGGAGCGAAGGCCATTGCGCGGCTGAAGCAGCTTCGAGTTTTAGACTTGTGCCTCTCAAAGATTACCGACGCCGGCATTACGGAGTTGGGAAAGATAGACCATCTTCAGACGCTAAAACTTAGCGGGAATCCAATTAAAGGAACCGGGCTCAAGGCGCTCGCACCGCTGAAAGAACTTGAAATCTTGGACGTCTCTGATGCCGAGCTAAGCCGTGAAGGCATGTCAGCCATCGCCATGCTGACGAATCTGCGCAACCTGAATCTGTCCCTTACGCACCTCACCGATGAGCACCTGGGGCAACTTCGCGAATTGCCGCATTTGAAAGAGCTAAATCTCAATATCAATGAAGATTTGACTAGCGCGGCACTCAGTCACGTCGCCAAAATGAAGGCACTAGAAGTGCTTGAGATGATATACACGAACGTGAGCGATGCGGGTCTAGGCGAACTGGCTCAACTCGACCGTTTACGGGAACTGGATCTTTCGAATGCCAAAATAACTGACGCAGGTCTTTCCGCGATTGCGAATTTGAAGGGACTGTCTCAATTATCGCTTAGCGGTACTCCGCTGACCGACGCAGGAATCGAGAAACTGGGCCGCCTAACAGCTCTTGAGAAGCTGAATCTTACGAGCACAAAGATCACGGACCATGGACTACTTACACTAGCCAAGCTCACGAACCTACGATCGTTGACGCTGGGCGAGACAAATATCACGAGTTTGGGCCTCAAGGTGACCGCTGCTATGCCACATTTGGAAGAGTTGCACGTCTGGAAGTCCCGCCTGACCGACGATGGCCTCAAAGAGATTGGCAAGCTGAAGAATCTCAGGGTTTTGAATATTGGGCACGATGCAGTAGGCGATGAAGGCTTGAAAGAACTGGCAGGGCTAACGAAACTTCGAGCGCTCTTTATGTCGAAGACCAACGCGTCAGATGCGGGAATTAGCGAGTTGCGGCGCATGCTGCCCAAATGCGACATCCAACATTTCTAGCGGGTGGCGGGTGGGCCACGACAGGGGCGTGAGCCGTGTCGGGGGCTCGGGGCGACAGGAGGCCGTCGTCAGGCGTAACCAAACGGTTGCCTAAACCCCGACGAATGTATTTTGCGGCTGGCGCCGTCCGGACACACTGTCCGGGCCACCCCGGGGGCGACAATTTTTTCGCAGTGGCCCAAAAAGGCTCTTGACTCTAGAACGCGTGTACACTAATATGTCAAGTGGAGCCCTTAGGTTCCCGGGTTTGCACCGATCTTTCGGGAAACCTGATGTTCTTTGGCAATTTGAACAACTACAAACGGGTCTAGGTGTCCGAGGGCCTGGGTGTCTCGTGGTCTGCGCGTAGGCCAGTCTCTCCGCGACGGGCAGGCAAAACTGGTAAAACTGGTAAAACTGTTGTTGCCAACACGAAACTTAAACACCAAATCGATGGCCTCGACTCCGGAGATCTGTAACTGGCCGTTGGCGGTGAACTGCAAGCCGGGATTCGAAAGATCGCTGACCAGCGGAACGACGTCGATTTGCGACAGATCGGGCTTCACAGCGGCTGTCGAGTTCAACGAGATCAATTTCCCAATCGCTGATTTGGCTGTCGCCCGCGATAATCGAACCACCGTTAAACAATTCTTGCAGGGTCGCGCCAGCCGCAAAACGATCGTAGGTTCCGCCGGCCAACAGAAAAGCACCTATGACGAGTATGCGCGGGCCGTACCATGGCCGGCCCGACCCGAAAGAGTGGAAATGCGAACCGTACATGTTTTTGACCTCTTCGTACGAGCCAACGATGGTTTAATGTCAGCACCGACAAGAAATCCACGGTCCATTTCTGGTCTGTCTTGATCGTCCGCTTGATTGATCAAATCGCCGGTCGCGCACAATTGGATCAATCCTGGATGATGCCGGTACTCGTGGCGCTTCCAAGAGCTAATACGGAAAGTGCCGGCTGGATCTAGCGCCGGAGACGGATTTTTTTCAGAAGTCGCCGAAGAGCATATAGCGGCCGAAGAGATTGCTGCTTCAATGCTTGCCAGGGCAGCATCCAGGCAAGTCAATTTCCGGGAGTTTTCCCTAGTGTTTGATTTTCATGCGTGCAAACGATTCCTGAGTCCGCGGCCGCTGCTCAATTCACTCTCAGCGGATTTCAAGTTGTCCGTTATTGCGGATTAACTCGCATCTCTGCCGGACGCAAACGGCTCGATTCAATTCCACACAAAGGCGAGTCATAAATGTTGGATTGATGACGCGATTTCGGGCCAGAATGGCCGCCGCGTGTCAGGCCAGTCGCGGAGACGACTTTTCGACACGTCCACGCTATGCCAGAAAGCTACCGCATCGACGACTTTAGCGACGCGCGGAAGCGTCAGTCGCAGTCGCCAGCAGGCAGGATGGCCGCCAGTCTAATTCTTTTTCTTCATCTGCACGTAACGGTAGTACGTTGACTTGGAAATGTTGAGTGTCTTGCAGATGTCATCAATGTTCAGCGTATGATCATCGTGCAGCTTTCTTGCAGCCCGCATTTTGGCTTCGTCGAGGTCGATCGGAGGACGGCCGCCGAGTCTGCCCCTTGCTCGCGCTGATGCAAGGCCAGCCCTCGTTCGCTCCTGAATTAATCGACGCTCGAACTGGGCGAGGGCCGAGAAGATGTGAAAGATCAACTCACCCGATGGGGTCGTCGTGTCGATGAGGCCGTCACTGACAGACCGAAAGCCGACACCGCGATTACGCAGATCTTCAATGAGCGGGACCCAGTGGTGCATGGAGCGACCGAGTCGATCGAGCCGCCAGACCACAAGCGTATCGCTTTGTTGCAACTTGGCAATACAAGCATCCAATTGAGGGCAGTCCGTTTTTGCTTCCGAGATCTTCTCGGTGAAGATGTTTGCTTGATCGATGCCAAGGCCGGTCAGCGAATCGATCTGAAGCGATAGGTCTTGGTCGTCAGTGCTCACGCGCGCATAACCAACCAAGTGACCGCTTACAACAGGCGTGACCATTGAAGTTCCAACCGATGCGAATCAAAGATGAGCGTCTAAGCTATTCAACACCCAAGACAACGGTTAAGTTTCCCAGATTCTCAATCGGTGGTTTAATGGAATTCTCAAGCTATAGGGCTGTGGCTGAGTTTTTGGATCGATTACGGGTGCCGAGCTACTTGGAATGTGCAAGACGACTCCAGCTTTAAACGCAGCGGCCGATGCAACGAACTACACCAGCCCCGGCTTGATGCAAGAGTCGAACCAAATGAAGCAGGCGAGCTAGATTCTTTGCAAGGCTCGCTCTTGGAGTTCGCCAACCAGGCGCGCGAAGCGGATCAGGCCGACGAGCCATGCCAGCCCAAAGAACGTGCCAAAAGCGATATCCATCCAATGCCAGGTGAAGCTGCCCACAAGATTACCGATGAAGAGCGTCGGACAAACAACAACCAACCACAACAGCAGCATCTGAGCACGTTGACGCGAGCGAGATTCGTTGAGTTCGGATGCCACTCGTTTCAAGGCCACCACAAACAGCACGGCGCTGAGTAAGCTCAGCCATGGTGCAAGACGCAACCTACTTGCTCCCGCGTTCGGATCACGGTTTTGACCGACAATTATTGCCAATAGAATCAAGTCGCAGATGGTGCTCCACATGAGCGGTCCCTGCGCAGAAGCACAAAAGGCGGCCGCCAGGCAGAACAGTTTTCCAACTAGGCCGACGCACACGGCCGCACAGGCCACGGTTTGAACCGCATCGATGAACCATTGAGCCGATTGAGGCAGGTCGATGGCAGATGGCAACAACAACATGGCAGGGAAATAGAAAAATAGCGCCACCAGAACCAATCCCAGGCCAAAGGCTGTTTTCGCCAACGGGTGCTCAGTTCTGGAGAACAACCAGGCAGGTAGCACAACTTCGTTCCAAAGGGATATCGAGGCGATGGTAAGCAGTGTTGTTGCTGCAGTGCCCACAAGCGTGATGCTGAGAGCGGCTCGTGAGCTTACGCCGATTTGCCAAGCGAATGCGCCACCCAAGACAGCTCCCAAGAGTGCGGCGCACAAGACGTTGCGGCTGGAAACCGCCAGACAACCTACGCGTCGTCTCGCCAACACACGTGCGCCTTGCAGCTTTCGATCTAAATCGGCGGCCAGATCGCCCGGACTGGAATACCGATTGGCGGGATCTTTTTTCCAAACATTTCAGGCAAATAGCCTCCAACTCGCGCGATGCGGCCGGATTCAAGAATCGGGGCGGCACCGGCAATTTCGTTTGCACTTGGAGCAATGTGCCAGCCAGCGTTTCCGCTCGAAAGGGTGGCCGGCCCGTTAACAGCTCGTACAGAATTGCGCCCAAGCCATATACGTCGGCCGCTGGACCAATTTGCGATTGATCTGCCGCTGCCTGCTCGGTGCGCCATGTAACTGGGCGTGCCGATTACAACGCCCGCGGCGGTGAGTGAAGAATCATTTTTGGCGAGCTTAGCCAGGCCAAAATCGACAACATGCGGAACGTCTTGCCGATCGACCAGAACGTTTGAAGGCTTAAGATCGCGATGAATGACGCCATGTTTGTGGGCGTACCCAAAAGCTAGCGCGATAGACCTGGTGAGCTTGATCAATGCTCGCTCATCATAAGAAGTCTGGGCATTGCGCCAGTTGGTAGGATTCTGGCCGGCGATATATTCCATGACCAGATACGGTTGGCCGCCAGATTCGCCATACTCATAAATGGCGACAATGTTTGGGTGCTTAAGATTGGCGACAGCCCTCGCCTCGGTGGCGAAGCGGCGCACCTGGTCATCGGGTGCAAACGAGCCGTCGAGAATTACTTTGACGGCCACACAGCGATCCAGAGCAGGCTGCGCGCGCGGTACACGACTCCCATGCCCCCGCGCGAGATTTCCTCCAGCAGTTCGCAGGAGCCGATGGCGCCTAAACGTCGCGACAACTTGCGGATGAGACTGGCCCGATTGCTGCCTGAAGATGTGTGTGTCGTCATGTGAGCCGGCCGGTTGGCCCTGCGGCAAAACATGCGGCGGCACGTCCGGCGCTGGGGAAGGCGCATTGTCATTGGCCGTTGACATCGTTATTCACAGACGCGTTGGAATTGATCGGCACCGTCATAACTATATGGATCGCCGCTGGCTTGGCTACGGAACACTCAAGTTTCAAAGTCTGTTCGTGAGTTCTTGATACTACACATACCAGAAAATTGGTGCACGATTGCCGGGCTGCAATCGGTCGGCATAGACCGATATGCAAATTCCGGCGAATAGCAATGAGTAGCCGACTTAGTCAGCAACACGCTGCCCCTTTTCCAGCTCCAGGCACACGATTTCATCGCTCCCACGGACGTACATTCGATGACCGACAAGTGCAGGATGGGAGTACACGCCGGGGTCGTCGTCGAAGACCTTTTGGCGGGAAATCAATTGGAAGTGATCGGCGCTCGCATCAATAAGCAGGAGTTCGCCGTGCTTAGTAACCAGTAGCACGCGGTTGCCGGCAGCGATGGCGGTGAGATAGTCGTTGAACGCGGAATCGTCGGCCTTCCAAATGGTTTTGAGGCCCTGCGCCAGGTCGAGGCAATACAGGCCCTGCCAAACTCCGAAGACCCGATCGCCAAGCACAACTGGCGTATGGGTGTCGGGCGCGAGTTCTTCTTGTACGGCCATCGGCTGAGGAACGATTGCGCCCTGATTATCAAACTCGTACAACCGCGTGCCATTATTTTCCGTGGAAACGAGCAATCGATTACCGACGGCGATTGGCGTGGGTACGTCGAAATCGCCGCGCCGCGGCGGGACCAATCGCCACAATTGCTTGCCGGTTTCGATGTCCCAGCCGCACAGGCCGCGATGATCGTGTCCGACTATCTGCCGCCGGCCGCCGAACTTTCCGACGATCAGCGAACCAAACGCGGCTTTGTCGCCAGCGGTCTGCCAAATGATTTCGCCGCTGTCCGGTTTGAGGGCGACAATTGACGCTGCTTCTCCGCCGGGGTTCACAATTAACTTCCCATCGATCAGCAACGGCGACGACGTTGTGCCCCAGGTCGGCAGCTCCCGCACTTTGAATTCTTTTGTTAGGTCTTTTTTCCAGACGACTTCGCCGGTTGCCAGCCGAACGCACTGAAGCCGGCCGAAGGCGTTGTAGAAGATCACCAGATCGCCGATGATCTGCGGCGTCGCTCGCGGAGCATTGCCGAAATCGAGCTGGCCCTTGCCGAAATCGCGCACATTCCACCGCTCTTCGCCCGTTTCGGCGTTCAGGCAGCGGAAAATGTCTTGCGTATCGAGGGCATCTCGGTCCGTGACCAGAATATCGCGGTCAGTCGCCGCGAGGCCGGCCATCGACTGGCCCGACATTTTCTTGCGCCACAGGAAGACCGGTTTTTCCGGCAACCGATCGGGAAGCCACGCGGCGATGCCATCGCGTTTGGGTCCCCGCCAGCCAGTCCAGCTCGGCGGCTCAGTTACTTTTTTTTTGCGCTCTCGTCGCCGGCGGCCGAGGAGTCGAGAAGATTTTCCTCGCTGCCGTCAGACGAGATGATGATTCGCGGCGTTACCTGAAGCGTCGGTGCAGCTGAATGATCTTTTGCGGCCTGATTATCGATCGGTACAAAGCCGTCGCGCGTTTCCAACGCCAATTGCACGAGTGGATCGGTCGTAGATTTCATCACTGCCGCGGCAATTTCGGCACGTTCTGCCGGCTTCACCTGCTCCGTGATGAATGCCTCGACAAACGGCACCGGCTTGGTCTCGCCGACAACTCTCAAAGCGCCTTTTTCCACCGTGCCGCAGCCTTCCAAGAGCGGCTTGGCGTAACTGGAAATCAGCGCAGTGCCGTGGCTGGTTGAATCCTTCTTGAACTCATCGAGAATGTTGCAAGCGCCGTCGCTGCAGGCCGGCGAGGTTTCCAGTTTTTCCGGCACCTTAACACCGTTGTCCTTGAGCAAGGCGATCGCCGCAGTATGTTTTTCATCGCACTCTTCCGGACCAAACACGATTCGGTAGCCGGCCAGATCTGACACCGAGTGCGCCGGATCATCCTTCGGCACCACGATCAGCCCGGTCTGCATGGTGGCGCCATCTTTGCCGCTGAGTCGCGCGATCGGCGTGACTTTCAGATCGGCCTTGGCGGCATCAAACCGGACCACGGAATGCTTGCCGATGACGATGTCGGCGCGACCGCGAGCGCCCTCCTTGAGGGCCTTTGTAAACGATTCGCTATAAACCACTTTCACCGGGCGGCCCAATTCCCTTTGCAGTTTCTCGCCGAACTTGTCGTAATTCCGCTGTGCGTAGCCTTGCACGCAGGGGCATGAGAGCGGCAATGCAAGCGGGTCCATTACGACCATCACCAGTGTGTCGGGCGAGTCGGCTGTTGCTGGCGTTGCGGTCGTCGCTTCCGCCGCGTTTGCAATTTGAGCCGCGAAACCCAACGAGAGAATTGCAAGCATGCCACCGATCTTGGCAAACCCACGGCCGGACTTTCCGAAACTTCGAGGACGCATCTTCATGGCAAATCTCCTTGCGAGGAGAAGGTTTTGTAAATGTTGAAAAGCGAACGGAAACTACCGTGAGGCCTGCGCATTGTTGGCCGGCTTTTGATCGAGGGCACAAATTCGTGCGTGATTGACGTCGAAGTAATAGACGCATTTGCCGCTGGGCGAAACTTCGACGATCGAACTCTTGCAGCCGGGCTCAACATTCGCCTTGCCGACTTCGCCTTCATATTTGCCATTTAGAGTGAATAGACGCACGCGACCATCGGAATCGGAAACATACAGTTTTTCGCCGACAACGCGTGTGTTCATCGGATTGCAGCAGCTTCCAAACGTATCGCCTTCGCCGTCGCGGCTGGCTTTACCCCAGGAGTCGACCTGCTTGCCGGTGGAGTTGTAGCGAACAACGCGCTTGCGAGAATTCTCGGATACCACGACATCGTCGCCGCAGCATTGGATGTCCATTTGCCCGCAGCAACCGCTCAGGCCATCGACAATCCGCTCCGGCTTGCTGAAATCGAGCTCCGTGCGCCACACGCTGTAGCCGAAGCCTTTGCTAGCCGGTGCCGTGCAGAACAGATGCTTGTCGCTCGCGGCCACCGCATTGATTTTGCGGCCCATTCCGGCCAGCTGCTCGGCCATTTGATTGATTTCTTGCTCAGTGATCGGTTTAACCTGCTGCTTCGCCATCAGTTTATAGGTTGCCAGAATTTGATCGGCCTGCTGTTTCATTTGGCGTTCTTCTTCTGTCAGCGAAGAGTCCTCGCGTTTCGCGAGCTCCGCTTTCTGATCTTCCAGGCTTTTGATGAGACCGGAGATCGAGTCGCGTTGTTGCCCCAGCGTCTCTTTCGCGCGCTGCTTAAGCTCGTCGGGATCTTTCCGCGAGGCGGCCATGTGCGGCGATTCTTGCCGCGCCAGTTGCTTGCCCTTCAAATCGTAACGGGCCAGGACGCCGTCGCCGCCGAGAATTAAGTTTCCGTCGGGGCACAAATTGACTGCTTGGGCAGTGAAGTCGACTGGCCATTTATCGAGCAGTTTGCCGTCAGCATCGAGGATGCGAACTTGGGCGGGACTGTCGATCTTCGCTGTGTCCGAGCTCGGCTTCTCTTTGGACTTGGCATCGGATGCCGTGGCTGACGATTCGCCCGAAGTTATCGCGGAAATAATACCCGAAAGCACATTACCGCCATTCTGTTCCGCATCTTGACGATTGAGCACAGCGACGATTTTTCCATCCTTCGTTAGGCAGAAACTCGCCAGCGCTAATCGCGCTTCGCCTTGTGCAGGAACAATGAATTTGACTTGATGGTGCGTCGCCTCTGCCGACCTGGTGTCGCCAATCGCTGCACCATTGCCGGCCGGGACAGCCTGCGAATCGACTTGCACCTCCAACTTAAATTGGGGTACCTCCGCCAGCAGCATCACCGACGAAGTCCACACGCCGCATGCGGCAACAGCACCAACCACTAGGGAACACCGACGACTTCCAGCACGCCGAGCAAGAGATCGAGCCATGGAACGCCTCCTTTACTAGTTGTCCCACACAGGTGGGGTGCTCCCCATGAGCGCAACTTAACCGGGCATCGAAGCGTCCGTCAAGCTTTTCCCGAAACTAAGCATGCTGAACTTGTTTTTGCGTTCGGTGTCAGCACGCGAGGATAACCCGATTCCGAGCGAGATTGAATCGACCTTGGACAGGGTACGGGACGAACCGGTGATTATCGAAAGGAAATAATATATTGCGGAAGCGATTGGCACCATTGCGCTAGTTTTTGCTGGCACCGGTGCCCTCGCAATCAACGAAGTCTCCGGCGGGAAAGTAAGACAGGTGGGGATCGCTTTGACGTTTGGCCTAGTTGTCATGGCGATGATTAACGCTGTGGGCGATACATTGGGTGATCACCTGAATCCCGCAGTCACAATCGGATTTTGGCGCGACGTTTGCCCGGTGCCGTGGTCGTTTCGAGAGAGGAATGGAGGACCTCGTCACGACCACCGAATCATGTAAGAACGCCGGCCGGAGGCCCGTTCCTAATCGGTTTCCGGCTCATGTCACGTGTGATGAGTTAACGAGACTCCCAGACAAGATTGAAAATTATGCCGAGTCGACGGAACGCTTCCGCGGCCGACTTGTCTGGCACTATTCGCCTATCAACGCCCTGGGGAGGAAATTCTGGCTAATTTAGGAGACTTGATCTCCGACCGGTGGTAACCATCGCCGGCATCCGGGCTTATACTGTTGCAGACCAGCAAGTCCATTCCGATTCGTGTCAATTCAGATCGGATCTTTGCCATGGCACGCCAGCGAACTTTGGCCGCGCAGAATCGTGCGCGGCGCACTGCAATGCAAACGTGGAGCTTTTTGGTTGCCTGTCTCCTCCTGGGTTCCGCTGCGAACATCGTGTTGGCGGCACCCGAGACCATTACGCCGACCGCAGTATGGCCCGACGATCGGGGGCACCATATTCAAGCGCACGGGGGTGGCATCATGAGGCGCGGCGACACTTTTTATTGGTTCGGCGAAGATCGAACCGCGGATTTGGATCGCAGCCGACGTTACGTCAGCTGCTATTCCTCCCACGACCTCGCGCACTGGACATTTCGCAATCAAGTCCTCAAGCTCGCCGATCCAGAGAGCTTCGGACGTCGCTGGGTGCTCGAGCGTCCGAAGGTGTTTTACAACGAGAACACCAAGAAGTTTGTGATGTACATGCACATCGACGGGCCCTCCGCGGGGGGTCGCTCGGGAGGCTACGACCTGGCCCGTGTTGGCGTGGCCACTTGTGACACGGTTGACGGTCCTTATGAGTACCTCAAAAGCTTTCGTCCCCTGGGGCATGAGAGCCGCGACATCGGCCAATTCGTGGATGACGACGGTTCGGCGTATTTGATCTTCGAGGATCGCCCGCATGGGTTTCGGATCGCGAAATTGTCCGAGGATTATTTGGATGTTGAAAAAGAGATGTGTCTCATCCCCCTGCACATGGAAGGCGGTGCCGTCGTGCATTACAATGGCCTGTATTACGTCGTTGGCTCGCAACTAACCGGCTGGGCGCCCAACCCGAATAAATATGCCACTGCTACTAAGCTAGAAGGCCCCTGGTCGGAATTCAATGACATCGCGCCGCCAGCCACAAACACTTACGGCTGCCAATCGACAATGCTCCTGAAAATTGTCGGCAGCAAGACAACTTCCGTGATTTTTATGGGGGACATCTGGAGACCTCGCACTCAATGGGATTCCCGTTACCTATGGATGCCGTTGGAAATTGGCGATGGAAAGCTGTCATTGCCCGAACCCAAACCGTGGACGATCGACGTGGCAACCGGCGAAGCCGTCACGCAGCAAAACGATACAACCAGCAGCAGCCATCAGCAGACCCACTGACGATCGCTCGTTCATCGCGGCGTCGCGACAACTGACAGTCGGCCGAACTTTCTAAGGAGGTCGTTCCATGATCCCTACATCGAGCAAGATTTCTAGGCGCACGTTTTTAGCCAGTTCGGCTGCGGCAGCAGCGATGAGCACGGGCTTGGCGCAGGCAACGCCTCCAGAATCGAAGATGGTCGGATTTGCACTCGTCGGCATCGGCAAATTAACGATGGAGCAGCTACTGCCCGCCTTCGAGAAATGTAAATTAGCTCGACCAGTGGCGCTGGTCAGCGGTCATATCGAAAAGGCCCGTCAGCAGGCTGAGAAGTACGGGATCGATCCGAAGAACATCTACAACTACGAGAATTTTGACTCGATCAAAGACAACCCAGCAATCGACGTCGTGTATGTGGTGTTGCCCAATGGCATGCATGCGGAATATTCGATTCGCGCCGCCAATGCTGGCAAGCACGTTTTATGTGAAAAACCGATGGCCAACAGCGTCAAACAGTGCCAGTCGATGATCGATGCTTGCGCGGCCGCCAAGCGGCAGCTGATGATCGCTTACCGCCTGCATTACGAGCCGGTGACGCAGAAAGCGATCGAGTTGGTGCGCCGGCTGGGCACAATCAAACAGATTACGGCGGAAGGCGGCTTCAACATCGGCGATCCCACGCAGTGGCGCTTAAATCGTACCCTGGCCGGCGGCGGTTCACTGATGGATATTGGCATTTACGCGCTCAATGCGGTCCGATATCTCTCCGGACAAGAACCGACGGAGGTGTTTGCCACAAGCTATTCCACCTCGGACGATCCGCGGTTCAAAGAGGTCGAGGAAACCATCGCATTTGAACTGCGGTTTGCCTCGGGGCTCATCGCATCGTGTCTTTCGAGTTATGGCTTTGGATGCAACCGCTTCCGCGTCTATGGGACCGAAGGGCAATTGGAATCGGAACCGTTCCTTTCGTATCAGGGCAATCATTTGTGGCAATACCGCGGCCGGGTCCGCGAGGAACTAGAAATTGAACCTGCGAACCACTTCGCCGCTGAAATGGATAACTTCAGCGATTGCATTCTTACTGGTAAGCCGACGATCACACCGGGCGAAGAAGGCTTGAGAGATCTCAAGATCATCACGGCGACCTACGAATCGGCGCGCACTGGTAAAGTCGTCAAAGTTGCGACGTGAGGGCAATCCGTTGCGCCCATGGTGATGCAACTGGAGCATCTAAGGCGAATTCAGTGTCGTCACGTCCAGGCAAATGGCGATGGTGCGCATATTTTGCTTACCCGCTCTGGCGAATGACAAGCCATGCGGATGCTGTCCGATATTGCGAGCACTTCAACTGCAGGCTTGGCGCTATCGAATTGGGCCGCGTGAACTTCCATCAGATCCAATTCCTCGTCGGACCAGTGGCTCGCTTCCGTCAGTCGTTCCGTGCGAATCTGCAGTCGCAGATCGTTGACGGTCAGCGGTTTCTCCGGGCTTCGGCCGCCCTCAAGAATACGATCAATCAACTGCGACAGCGTTTTCGTTAACTTTCGGTTTTCCATCCAATATTCCTCCGTTACGGCCAAGTCCAGAATCGCGTTGAGCCTAGCAGAGTCGATTTACGCATGCATTATGTTTGCGGTTGGTGAGAATTTCATGAATCGAGACGTGTCGATGCAAGTAGCATCGCACAGCAAGCTCAAGAAAACATTGGGCCGTGAGTTCAGCGAATTTCATGCCAAGCCAAGTTGGGCAAATTTGTCGCGAATTTCCGCAAAGGCTCGCTGCTAGCGATCAACTTGTGCCAATCCATTTTGCAACAATTGCCCGGATCGAGCGCACGACGGAGGATTGCAAGCAACTGCTCCGCTACATCTTACGAATGCTGCCGCCACAAATTTCTCAGCCGCATCGAATTACATAGTGCCTCAAAACAAATGCGTACGATTCGAGCCCTGTCACACGTCGATGAGTTGATGTCACCGGTGCGACAATCGTTCGTTTCCTGGCATCCATCACGCGGCGTCGTATGTCAGAAGAACTTCGGGCTGCACGCGATGAGTCAATCATGCACAAAAGTTAAGTCGCTCGAAGTGCTACAGCGATTTTTTGAGCGACTGTCCGTGGGCGTCAACGGCGAGCAGCCACCGACACGCACTGTGAAGCAACGCCAGCGCGCGGCAGAAGCAGCCGATTCGGAATTGGCTAAGGCCGGATGGTTCCCGGCCAACGCCGCCATTTGGCCGGTTATCCGCACTGCATTGCGATCGCCTCTCTCACGCAAGCAGACGGGGCGCCTCATCTTAGCGCAAGTTTAGCGCCGATCTCAGCGCCTTTTTGACGCGCTCGCCGGTAGCATTGGGCGCATGAACGAAACGGACCGAATCCGCTAGTTCTTCACACTTGTTTCGCGAGGTGATTTATGACCGATTTCGCAATTGCAGTTGTTGTTTTCATCTGTGGCGTGTCCACTTGGGGACTGTTGTGCCTTTGCGACTGGCTGCTGGGTGGCGAACGCTGAATTCAAAGACGGAGTAACAAACGATGAACGCTGCTGAACTTATTGGCCTGGTGGTGAGTGGGGGACTGCTTATTTACCTGCTCATCGCCCTGTTGAAACCGGAGTGGTTCGCATGACTACGAACGATTGGATTCAGCTCGTTTTGTATTTTGGCGTGCTGCTGGCGCTGACCAAGCCGCTGGGAGCTTTTATGGCTCGTGTATACCAGGGTCAGCCTTGCGGACTAGACAAGCCGCTTGGTTGGCTGGAGCGACTCATTTATCGCGTTTCTGGTATCGATCCCCAGGCCGAAATGTCTTGGAAAAAGTACGCCGTTGCGATGCTGGCCTTTAACGCGGTTGGCTTTCTCGCGGTGTATATGCTACTCAGGCTTCAAGGCAGTTTGCCGCTGAATCCCGAACGTCTGTCCGGAACAAGTCCGGAGCTGGCATTCAATACGGCGATCAGCTTCGCTTCGAACACCAACTGGCAAGCGTACGGTGGCGAAAGCACGCTCAGTTATCTCTCGCAGATGCTCGGACTCACGGTACAGAATTTTGTTTCGGCAGCTTCGGGAATGGCCGTGCTCGTGGCGCTCATCCGAGGCTTGGCTCGCCGCACCAGCGCAACGATCGGCAACTTCTGGTACGACCTCGTCCGCTCGACCGTTTACATCTTGTTGCCGCTTTCGATAGTACTGGCCCTTGGCCTCGTGTCACAAGGCGTGATTCAAAATTTCAAGTCGTACGAGACAGCGACGCTGGTTCAACCGACGACCGGCGCCGATGGAAAGCCGGTGACCGAAGTGAAATTGCCAATGGGTCCCGCCGCGTCGCAAGTGGCCATCAAGCAACTTGGCACCAACGGCGGCGGTTTTTTCAACGTCAACTCGGCGCATCCATTTGAAAACCCCACGCCGCTGTCAAACTTTTTGGAACTCCTTTCGATTTTGGCGATCTCCAGTGGCTTGTGCTACACGTTCGGTGTCATGGTGGGCGATACCCGTCAAGGCTGGGCCGTGCTGGCTGCAATGTTTGTGATCATCATCCCGCTTACCATTTTCGCCACGCAGCAAGAACAAAGCGGCGTGCCGGCTTACAACTCGTTGGGCGTCGATCAGCAAGCCTCTGCCGTCCAGTCTGGCGGCAATATGGAAGGGAAAGAAACCAGATTCGGCATCGTGAATTCTGCAATTTGGGCGTCGGCCACCACGGCGGCCTCCAACGGCAGTGTGAACTCAATGCACGATTCCTTCACGCCGCTGGGCGGTTTGGTTCCGATGTGGCTCATTCAATTGGGCGAAATCATTTTCGGCGGCGTTGGGAGCGGCCTGTATGGAATGCTGATGTTCGCAATCGTGGCGGTCTTTGTCGCGGGGCTCATGGTTGGCCGCACGCCTGAATATCTCGGCAAGAAAATTGAAGCCTATGAAATGAAGATGGCCTCGCTCGTCATTCTCATTCCACCGCTAGTGGTGCTTGTTGGCACTGCGGTGGCGGTGCTTGGCCCAGGCTTACATTATGTCGATCCGGCTTCCAACGAAGTGAAAGATACGCTTAACAATCCTGGCGCGCATGGCTTTTCCGAAGTGTTGTATGCCTTTTCGTCTGCCGGCAACAACAACGGAAGCGCCTTCGCGGGCTTGAACGCGAACACGCCATTTAACAACGTCGCGCTGGGCCTGGCGATGCTGATTTCTCGCTACTGGCTTGTAATTCCAACGCTCGCCATCGCGGGCTCTCTGGCACGAAAGAAGTACACACCACCCAGCGCAGGTACGTTGCCTACGCACCGTCCACTGTTTGTGGTGATGCTGGTTGGAACGATCTTGCTCGTTGGCGCCCTGACGTTTGTGCCCGCGCTGGCTTTGGGGCCAGTTGTGGAACAATTGCAAATGATGGGGCAGTGAGCGCGAACATATGAATTCAAGCCATGGGGTTGTAACCCTGAGGCTTATTTAGGAACCCATTCATGTCTGATCAAAAAAAACCACGTCCGCTTTTCGATATTCCAATCGTTCGTCGGGCCATTGCCGATGCGTTTTGGAAACTCAATCCGCGCAGGCAGGTGCGCAATCCGGTCATGTTCACTGTGTTCGTGGGCAGCATTCTTACGACTTTTCTCGGCGTTCAATCGTTGTTTACGACGACTTCAGAATCGCCGGCATTTATCCTCAGTGTCTCCGCCTGGCTATGGTTTACCGTACTGTTTGCCAATTTTGCCGAAGCCATGGCGGAGGGGCGCGGCAAAGCGCAGGCCGATGCTCTGCGCAACGCGCAAAGATGTGCAAGCCAAGCTGCTCGATCAGCCGCGCTATGGCGCCACGCATCATCCAACGCCCGCTTCGTTATTGCGCAAAGATGATGTCGTGCTCGTCGAAGCCGGAGAATTTGTGCCCGGCGATGGCGAAGTGATCGAAGGCGTGGCATCGGTCGATGAAAGCGCCATTACTGGCGAAAGCGCGCCGGTCATTCGCGAAAGCGGCGGCGATCGCAGCAGCGTCACGGGCGGCACACGCGTGCTATCCGATTGGCTCGTGGTGCGAATTACGGCGAATCCCGGCGAAACGTTTATGGACCGCATGATTTCGCTGGTGGAAGGCGCGAAACGGCAAAAGACGCCGAATGAAATTGCGCTCGACATTCTGCTTGCCGCGATGACGATCATCTTCCTGTTTGTCTGCGCCACGCTCTTGCCCTTCTCGAAATACAGTGTTGCGGCAGCGGGTGCAGGCTCACCGATCACAGTCACCGTGCTTGTCGCACTATTGGTGTGTTTGATTCCCACAACCATCGGCGGCCTGCTTTCGGCGATTGGCATTGCAGGCATGGATCGCATGATTCAAGCCAACGTCATCGCGACATCGGGTCGCGCCGTCGAAGCGGCGGGCGATGTCGATGTGCTTTTGCTGGATAAGACTGGCACCATCACGCTGGGCAATCGCCAGGCTGTGGAACTCATTCCGGCGCCGGGTGTTTCGCAGGGCGATTTGGCCGATGCGGCACAACTCGCTTCGCTAGCCGACGAAACTCCGGAAGGCCGCAGCATTGTGGTGTTGGCGAAGGAAAAATACGGATTACGTGGCCGAAATATTCATGAATTGGGTGCCACGTTTATTCCATTTTCGGCTCAAACGCGTATTAGCGGGGTCGACTTCGATGGCCGCCAGATTCGCAAAGGAGCTGCCGAAGCCATCTCCGACTTCGTACACGATCACGGCGGAAACGGCGATGTCGAAGTTCGGCAAGCGGTCGAGAGCATTGCCAAGCGCGGCGGTACTCCGCTCGTTGTCGCGGAGGGTTCGCGTACGCTGGGCACAATCTATCTGAAGGACATTGTCAAAGGCGGCATTAAAGAACGCTTTGCCGAGCTGCGACGCATGGGCATCAAGACGGTAATGATCACAGGCGATAACCCATTGACTGCCACTGCGATCGCCGCGGAGGCGGGGGTCGACGATTTTCTTGCTCAGGCCACGCCCGAGGCGAAACTGAAAATGATTCGCGAAAATCAAGCCGGCGGGCGACTTGTGGCGATGACCGGCGATGGCACGAACGACGCACCGGCGTTGGCCCAGGCCGACGTGGCCGTCGCCATGAACTCCGGCACACAGGCCGCGAAAGAGGCCGGCAACATGGTCGACCTGGATTCCAATCCGACGAAGCTGATCGAAATCGTCGAGATCGGAAAACAGTTACTCATCACGCGCGGATCGCTTACCACGTTTAGCCTCGCGAACGATGTCTCGAAATATTTCGCCATTATTCCGGCTGCATTCGCCAGCACGTATCCGGTGCTCGACAAATTAAACATCATGCGGTTGGCGACTCCGAGCAGTGCAATCATGTCGGCGGTAATTTTCAATGCGCTCGTGATCATTGCCTTGGTGCCTTTGGCGCTGCGCGGCGTGAAGTATCGGGCTGTTGGTGCAGCGAAGTTGCTGCGCGACAACTTATTGATTTACGGTTTGGGCGGACTGCTCGTGCCGTTTGTGGGCATTAAGCTCATCGACCTGTTGCTCGTGGCATTGCATATTGCGTAACGGAGAAATCCATGCTTAAAGAATTGCGATCTGTGTTGTTCGTGTTCATCGCGTTAACCATCCTGACGGGCGTTGCGTATCCGCTGCTCGTCACTGCAATCGCCCAAGTTGCATTTCCGCACCAGGCGGGGGGCAGTTTGATTGTGCGAGGCGACAAACTCCTTGGGTCCGAATTGATCGGCCAGCCATTTAACGACCCCAAGTATTTTTGGAGCAGACCGTCGGCAACCTCGGCATTTCCCAATGATGCGTCGTCATCGACCGGCAGCAATTACGGGCCGACGAACGGCGATCAATTGAAAGCCGTGACGACGAGAATCGAGGCGCTTAAACAAGCTCAGCCCGATCAAACCTCTCCCGTTCCTGTGGAGTTGGTGACCGCTTCCGCCAGTGGGCTGGATCCGCAGATCAGCCCCGCGGCCGCTGAATACCAACTCGCCAGAGTCGCCAAAGCACGCGGATTGTCGGACGACCAGCTTCACCAAATTATCGCGCGTCACATGGAAGGCCGAGCTTTCGGCTTATTGGGCGAGCCGCGCGTGAATGTGCTGGGCGTGAACATGGAGCTCGATAACTTAGGCAAGCCGGGCCCTTAATTATCGCAATACAGCCCTACAAACGGACATCTGTATACTGGCACTGTGCCACTGGTTCTCTCCGCAGGCTGCACACTCTCGCGAAGCAAACCGTGGCCAGTGCCTTTCTTCTTATAGCTCAATGGTTTACGCACCAAACCTCAACCCGAGCATTTTTTGATGGACCGTGGCCCTTGACGATTATACCGATGTACAGTACAATGTGATCGAGGTGCAACAGTGTATCCAAGGTGTTCCCCAGTGCGTGTCCAAAGTCAAAAAAAGGAATTCGCCAGTGCGTGTCAATTTGCAATCTAAGAGGGTCCAGGAAAGTGAATAAACGATGAAAGAACTCATGCATTCCTCTCGCGTTTTCTCGAGAAAAGTGCATCGGTTATTTCACTCTGAAACTCGGTTTTGCTGCCCCCAAATCCATAATTAAAAGACGTACAATTTATCCGAGCCGACCGAGCGTCGCTTCCAATCGTGAATAACCAACGTCCCAATCCCGATGCCTTACTGGCCCGCGTTCAGGCGGAGGAAACCGGCCTGCGTCGCGGGAAGCTGAAAATCTTTTTCGGCTACGCCGCAGGCGTTGGTAAGACGTACACAATGCTCGAAGCTGCACGCCGGGAAAGAGACCGCGGCGTGGGGGTCGTCGTCGGATACGTCGAACCCCACGGGCGTCGTGAAACCGAAGCTCTGCTCGAGGGCCTGGAAACCATTGGGCCGAGGGAAATCCCGTACCGCGGAGTGACTCTGCGTGAATTCGATCTCGACGCCGCGTTAGCCCGCAATCCGCAGCTGATTCTCGTCGACGAATTGGCGCACACGAACGCAGAAGGCTCACGACATGCAAAGCGTTGGCAAGATGTCGAGGAACTTTTGCAGGCGGGAATTAGTGTCTGGACCACGTTGAATGTGCAGCACATCGAAAGCTTAAACGATGTTATTGCGCAAATTACTGCGCGTCATCGTTCGGGAAACCTTGCCGGATGCAGTGCTCGAACGCGCCGATGAAATTGAGCTGATCGATATCACGCCCGAAGAATTGATGATTCGCCTGCAAGCGGGCAAGGTGTATCTACCGACCCAAGCCGAACGGGCACTGGCCAGCTTTTTCCAGAAGGGGAATTTGGTTGCGCTGCGCGAGCTATCGCTACGGCAGGCGGCCCATCGGCTGCATCAGGATGTGGAAGCAGCCCGCGAAGCACGCGCGGATCTGGTTCCCTGGGCAACAACGGAACGGCTGCTGGTTTCGGTTGGCCCAAGTCCGAGCAGTGCAAAGATCATTCGCACCACAAAGCGGATGGCTGCCGCGCTGGGCGCCGATTGGCTCGCGGTCGCCGTGAACACTGGCAGCGAAGGTCGAAACGCCGCGGCGAGGCGCGAGTTGATTTCGCGAAATCTGCAGCTGGCCGAAGAGCTGGGGGCGGAAACGCATGTAGTCATTGGCCGCAACGTGGCCGATGCGCTGCTAAGTTACGCGCTTTCACGCAATGTCACGAAGTTGATCGCCGGAAAAACAGCACAGCCGTGGTGGAAGCGGCTTGTTCGCCGCACGGTGGTCGAGGAACTGCTGGAGCGCAGCGGCGACATCGATGTTTACGTGATCACCGGCGAGGGTGGCGACACTCCGCGACGCGATGCTGCGATTACGAAGCGCCAAGCGTGCCTTGGCGGCAATATGCCACGACGGCCGCAGTCGTTGCGATGTGCAGCGGCTTGGCTTTCCTAAGTCAGCATGTGTTAAATTGGCCAGAAGCGAACACGGTCATGATTTTCTTGGCGGGCGTCGCTTTTGTGGCCACTCGGTACGGACGTGGACCGGCGATTACTGCATCGATTGCGAGCGTGCTTCTGGCGGATTATTTTTTCGTGCCCCCCTTTGGAACGCTCGCGGTTAGCGACGCACGCTACTTGCCCACGTTTGGTGTGATGCTGGGAATCGGCTTATTGATTAGTGCGCTGGCGGCGCGGCAACAAGTGCAGCTGCGCATTTCGCAGGAGCAAGAAGATCGAACGGCCAAGCTATTCCGCATGACACGCCAGTTGAGCGAGCTTTCCGGCACCGACTTTCTTCTGCAGACCGCCGGACGCCAGCTCAAAGAATTCTTTGGCGGTGAAGTCGCGGTCTATCTGCGTGAGGCGGACGGATCTCTTTCGCTTCGCCTAGGCGAGAATTCGGCGATTGCAAAGAATACACTGAATGCCGAAGTAGCTCGCTGGGTTGCAGATCACGATCAAATGGCCGGGGCGAACACCGATACGTTGCCCAATGCGACGGCACTCTTTGTGCCACTCGTCGGTTCGCAGCGCACGATCGGTTCGCTGGGTGTTCAACCGGCCGAATTGAATTTGTTCCGCGATCCGGAGCAACGCCGGCTGTTGGAAACCTGTGCGAGCCTGATCGCGCTATCGATTGAGCGCGACCAATCGGTATTGGAAACCCAGCAGGCGCAGGTGCAAATTCAATCGGAGCAGCTGCGCAATTCGCTGCTCAGTTCCGTTTCGCACGATCTGCGGACTCCGCTGACAGCTATCGCCGGAACGGCTTCCAATTTACGCGACGAATTGTTGCCGCAGCTTAACGCATCGCAGCAGGCAATGTTGCAAACCTTAGTGAGTGAATCGCATCAACTGGTTCGATTGGTCGAAAACTTGCTCGACATGGCACGGCTGGAATCGGGCTCGCTGTCGCTCAATCGACAATGGCACGTGCTGGAGGAGCTTGTTGGCTCGGCCATTGCGCGGCTGCGGCGCGAGTTGAAAGATCGTGCCGTCACGGTGCAAATTCCAGAAAGTTTCCCTTCGATTTTCGTCGACGGATTGCTATTGGAACAGGTGCTGGTCAACTTGCTCGAAAACGCGGCTCGATATACGGCCACCGGTGGCCGTATCGAAATTTTCGCGCGGCCAGCGGGTCATCGGATTGAAATTCACGTCGCGGATAATGGTCCAGGCTTGCCGGCCGGGGCGGAACTAAAGGTGTTCGAAAAGTTTTACAGTGACCAAAAGCCGATTGCCGATGGACGCCGCGGCATTGGCCTGGGGCTCGCCATCTGCCAGGGTATTGTTGCCGCACATGGTGGCCGGATTATCGCCGCGAGTCGAGCGACAGGCGGCGCGGAGTTTACAATCTCGCTGCCGTGCAAACAGCAAGCGCCGCCGATGACAGTCGGAGCAGATCTTTCAGCGGGGGCGGTGCAGTGATGAATGAGACATTAGACAAACCTCTGATTCTGGTTGTCGAGGACGATGCTGCGATCCGCGATGTTTTACATACCGCGCTTTCGAATGCGGGTTACAAAATTCGTGAGGCATTCAACGCTCAAGAAGCGCTTAGTCTGGCAGAACATGCACCGCCGGAACTCGTGATTCTCGATCTTGGCTTGCCGGATATGGATGGGCAGACGGTGCTTAAGCAATTACGCCAGTGGCTTCGGGCGCCAATTATTATTCTCTCGGCACGCAACCAAGAAGCACAAAAGGTTGAGGCGCTAGATCACGGGGCCGATGATTATTTGACGAAGCCGTTTAGCACGGGCGAATTGCTGGCTCGCATTCGCGTATCGTTGCGCCATGCTCAGGGAAGGCGCAGTCGGCGGGCAATCGCCGGTGATTCAGATCGGGGAGCTGAAGATCGATTTATCGGCCCATAGGGTCGTATTGCGTGGCGAAGATCTGCATTTGACACCGATCGAATACAATCTACTAGCCACTTTGATGCGGAGTGCTGGCAAAGTTTTGACGCACCGCCATTTGTTAAGCCAAGTGTGGGGACCCGAACAATCGCAAGACGTGCATTACTTGCGCGTGTTCATGGCCGGCTTGCGGCGGAAGATTGAGGCCGATCCTGCACAACCACGATATTTACTCACCGAGCAAGGGATTGGGTACCGGTTTGCCGCCGAATGAATTCTGCGAAGAAAGATCGACCGGTGCGATCGGCGAGTTTCGAGATGGAAGTACAAATCAAGAGTGAGCTCGATACAAACCGCAACACAATTCGCCTACGAAGAACATCACAGCAATGACAAACAATGCAGTTCCGGCAATGTCGAGAATCGATGTAATGTCGAACATGGTTATTTGGTTCCAGGTCTGCACCGAAATCCTGGCAAATTACATGCCAGGACTTCGCATTTGTTGAATTGGTATCTTACACAGTGAAGTTTTGGGTGAAGGTCAGCCACTTGGTCGACGAACGATCAAGGTTCGTGGTCCGGATTCGGATTATGCAACGATTGCCACACAAACAAGTGGGCCGGATTGAAACGCCGATCACAACGAGCGCAAGAAAGTCGCTTCTTGCGGCTTCGTTTGATCGTGATTCGACAGGTCGGACACGTGCCGATGTATTTGTGGTTCGGCGTAACCACTTCATCGCCGTAACACCGCTGGGCGTTGCAGCCGATCGATCGGGCAATGACTTTCCATTTTTCTCCGTGGCCGGCATTCCGCGGCGCGAGTGCGTGGGCGATTTCGTGTAATAGTGTATCGCGGATCGCCACTTCGTTGTTGAGTAGCGTCAACTGTCGCGACAAGCTAATTGTCTTCCGCCGGTAGTTACAATTTCCGAAGCGCTGCGTGGCACGATCGAAAATGAAATTCCACTCGCCCCATAAACCGTGCCTTCGCAATAGATCGTTCGCCATCGATTCCGCTGCAGCTAATTCCAAAATAACTTCCTTGTTAATGGTTGGCTTAGAGACGAACTGTACTACATTCACTGCCGTTCCACCGCCTGGGCAGTTTTAACCCAGGATCGTAGCACTTCGGCCACGCTCCACGCCTGCGCAATGCAGCCTCGAGGATGGTAGGGTGGTTCTGCATCGAAGACTTCGCTGATGGAGCCCAATCCTGCTTCATTAAGATGCGCCCAGAAGCCATCGAGCAGGCGACGAACTTCATGCGCCTCGTACGGATAGACCTTCAAGTAAGCATCAATGTACGGTCCGATTAGCCACGCCCATACCGTGCCCTGGTGGTAGGCAGCATCGCGCGAGCGAAGATCGCCATCGTATGTCGACTTATAATCAGCGTGTCCCGGTGCTAGGCTTCGTAATCCGACTGGCGTGAGCAGATGTTTTGTAACTTGTTCCATGACGGGTTTCCATGCCGACTGATTGAGCACTGGAAAATCGAGTGAGATTGCGAAGACCTGATTCGGCCGCAGCGAAATGTCATCGCCTTTCTCGCCGTCAACGACGTCGTATAAATATCCGCCGTCGGCGTACCAAAACCGCCTGTTGAATGAATTGCATGTTTGCTCAGCCCGTTCTGCCAGAAGGGCAGCCGATCTATCGTCGCCCGCCTGATGCGACCAACGTTCCAACAGTCGTAGCGCGTTATAAAATAAGGCATTGATTTCGACCGCCTTGCCCCTTCGCGGCGTCACAACCCAATCGCCGACCTTCGCATCCATCCAGGTCAGCTGATAGCCCTCTTGCCCTTGCGACAACAGTCCATCTGACGGATCCACATGAATGCCGAACCGCGTGCCGCGAAAATGATGTTCGATGATATCGTGCAGCTTGGGAAGCAAACTTCGCAGTGTTTCCCAATCGTCGGTCGCCCGATAATAACGATCTAGCGCATGGAAATACCACATGGTTGCATCCGCCGTGTGATACAAGCCTTCTTTTTCGCCTTCGGGAAACAGGTTTGGAATTAATCCGTCACGAATGTAGCGAGCAAACGTGCGAACCAAATAGCCCGCCTCTGCTTGACGGCCGGTCAGCAGCATTAATCCTTCCATGCTGATCATGGTGTCGCGGCCCCATTCGGTGAACCAGTGGTATCCAGCGATCATCGAACGAACATCGTCGCCGGCTGCGTGTGCCATGGCCAAATCGGCCAAGCGACTGGAAGGCCGAATAATAAATTGATCGCCCGCCAAGACCAATTCAGAGCCACGACCGTTTTGAGCTTCTGCGCCAGATTGGGCGACAAGTTTTTCGCGGCGCCGCATTTCCGATTCGAGAGCCGCTTTTGGATCGACTCCAAGAATCGTATCCCATGCCTCCGTGGAACCGATCAGGGTGACTTCTTGCCCCTCGGTCAAATCTGCTCGATAGTAGCCCGGGCTCCAAAGGTTTCCTTCGTATTCATAGCCGCGTTGCTTTTCCAGACGATAGTACACTTGTCGAAAACGACCACCATCGAGCACCAGTTGCGATTTTCCGCCAACGACCCGCATGCGCAAGAATGGATCGGAATCGGAGCGAATTTCAATGCGATCTTGCACCGACGTAACAGTGTACGTAAACGGCGCGTGTGCCGTAACGGGCGCTTCGTGCGGACGGAAATGAACCGACGGCCGCAGTCGCAGCCGTACGTTGCCAGGGGCGGCGAGCAAACGGTACGTGATGTAAACCGTATTTTGCAAATAAGGCAAAAGCAAATGCTTTTCCAATTTGATCGGTCCCATCTCGTAACGCCAGACGGGCAATCCGCCTTCTAGCCGAAACTCCCCGAGCGCGTTCAGTTCGTCCATCCCATCTTCACTGCCAGCGGTATCCTCCAGATCCAAGCGGATCGTGCGTCGGTCTTCGGTCTTGATCTCTTCGGTAATGTGATTAAACATTACAAACCGGCCCAGCGGCGCAGGCAGCGCAGCGATTAAGAGACCGTGATAGCGGCGTGTGCAAGCGCCAGAAACGGTGCCGGATGCATAGCCGCCGAGCCCGTTAGTTACTAGCCATTCACGCTGCAGCAGCAGTTCAGGATCCCGATCGGGCAGCGCGGACCATGGCATTCGCTGGACTGGCTGTTCGATCATCGTGAGCATGGAAGACAATGATTCAACCCTCATTTCTCATGGTGCTTTTTCGCCACCGCAATGGCTTTCAGCACCGTTGTGGTTTCACCTTTGACGGGACATGGCGCATTAACTTCCAGAGGCGCCGTACCTGTGCCACCGTAGCGAAGATCATCGCTCATCCACAACATTCGCCAACGATGTCTCGGCGGCGGGGCGAGCAATGGTTGCGCGAGCGGCGAGAGAACGAAGTCGCGTCCGAAATTTGCGATTAACAGTCGGTCATCGCCGCCGTCACCAAAGTAGCGCAATAGCAGGCAGTCGACGCCGATTGAGGCTCCATCGATGCGCGATGCATCTTGCCGAGCAAACACTAGGTCTTCGCGTCTGAGGCGGAGCAAATCAGCATGTAACTCGTAAATCGCGAGGTGGTTTTCTCGCTCCCGAAAGTCGAGTTTGCAATGCTCAAAAGTTTCGCGGGCCGTTGGAGACGGCAGTTTTCTCCGTGCCTCTTCACTGTCGAGACCTGGAAACTGAGACAAAAATTTTGCTCGACCCTCGGAAACCGCTTTGCCGAGATCTCCGGAATAGTCGGCGAAGAACTGGAACGGACTGCTGGCCGCGAATTCCTGCCCTTGAAAAATCAGCGGCGTCTGTGGAGCGAGCAACCAAAGTGCGGTCATCGCTCGAAGCCGGCCAGGACTTGTCAGACGATCGATCCGCTCGCCAGCGAGCGAGTTTGCTACCTGATCGTGGTTTTGCAAAAAGCTGACGAAGGCCGTCGCGGGAAGTCCAATGGCTGGCGTGCCCCGTGGCTTGCCTTGCCACTGCGAATATTGCCCTTGATAGATGAAACCGCGTTTGATGGCCGCAATCAGTTCTTCCGCCGCGCCTTGAAAATCGGAGTAATAGGCCGGATTGTGATCGGTTAAGCGAACATGCGCGGTATGGTGAAAATCGTCGTTCCAGGCCGCATCCATGCCATGACCACCGTTATTAGGTGCTTGAACCGTCCGCACATCCTGTGGCTCGTTCTCGGCAATCATATAAAGCGATTTGTTGCCGGCAGCTTTCCGCGCCGCGGCGGTTATCTGACCCAAGATGTGCTCCGCAGAGGAATCAAAAATTGCCTGCGTAGCATCGAAGCGGAAACCATCGAAGTGATACTCCTCAATCCAATGCCGCGCATTGGCAACGAAGAACTCACGAACTGGACCACAGCTGTTGCCATCGAAGTTGATGGCATCGGCCCATTCGTTCTTGTAGCGGTTTGTTCGATATCCATCTCCGAATTCCCAAATCCAGTTCTCAGCAATCCCAAAATGGTTGTAGACGACATCAAGAATCACACCAAGTCCTGCGGCGTGCGCGTCGTTTATAAACTTCCGCAGATCGTTTGGTTGTCCGTAAAGCCGCGTAGGCGCGAACATACAAACGCCGTCGTATCCCCAGCCAAATTGCCCGGGAAAATCGGCGATGGGCATCATTTCGATTACGGTGACACCAAGACGTTTTAATTCACTAAATTGACGAGCCGCGGCGTGCCATGTTCCCTCAGTGGTAAATGTACCGATATGCATTTCATACAGAACCTGACCAGACGATCTCAATCCAGGCCAAGCTGCATCGGTCCAATTGAACCTGCGCGAATCGACAAGCTGTGACCACCCAGTTGGGCCATTTGGCTGGAAACGGGAAGCAGGATCGGGCCGCAGATAAGGCTCGCCATCGAGACGAAAAGCGTAGCCCATGCCATCGACGGCCTCGCTGGCAAAACCGGAAAAATATCCATCGTCGTCGGCGGATAACGGCAAGTCCCATTGCGATGCATCGGTTTTCTGACTTCCGCGCAAGACTACATCCATTCGGCGACGCTTTGGCGCCCAAACGCGGAAGTGCGCACCTCCACCAGGAAGAAGTTCCGCGCCGATGGGTAATCGCCGGTCGATGTGAAGTGCGGTCGCCATTGTCCTCTCTGTCTTATCGCATGTCCCTCGATTTTATCCCGGACCGAGTTCGCGAGGCACGGCCTCTTGGCTTTGCAGATTTACGACCGCGCAACTGCATAGCATCGGCAATGGACTTTGCGAGTTTTGAACGCTTCACCCGCTCCAATCCACCAGGAAGTGGTATCGACCAGTTTGGCCAGGTATCGACGGTACTTGGCATGTTTGGACGGTGCGGCACCGCCACTGCATCTTCAAGGGATGCCGTGACTAGTACACTAGGGGCTTGTGCGAGCGATTTATAAGTTTTGCGAATCACTTCATTCACAGGCGTATTTGGACTGGATTTGAGTTGGCGACCTAATCGTCTGCGCATCATTTGCCAGCCTTCAGTGTTCGATTTTAGCCCCGCCTTTGCTTCATCGCGTTCGTCTTGGCCTGTCCAAAGTCCGGCAACCGTAGGTAAATCGTGCGTGCTGACAGCGGCCAAAGCATTTCGCGGGAATTTCTTGGGAGGGTCTTCTTCGAACCACATCAAGCGGTAGGAAAGCAATTGATGTTCCATAAGCTTTCGCTGGATTGCCGGATCGACTGTGCCGAGATCCTCACCAACAACAATCGCTTTGGCGCGATGGCTTTCCAACGCCAGAATTGCGAGCAAATCATCGATTGGATAGTGAATGTACGCGCCATCGCTCGGAGCGACGCCGTCAGGAATCCAAAATAGCCGAAAGAGCCCCATTACGTGATCAATTCGCAGGCCCCCAGCATATCGTAGCATCGCCCGCACCGTCTGAACGAACGGTGCATATCCAGCCGCGCACAATTTGTGTGGTACAAACGTACTCAGTCCCCAGTTTTGGCCGGCTTGATTGTAAAGATCTGGGGGCGCGCCTGCGCTCACGCCTTTGGCAAAGACGTCTTGCCACATCCAAGCGTCGGCGCCGCCAGGATCGACACCAATCGGTAAATCTTGCATTAGTCGAACTTCACGCGAGGCAGCCATTAGCTGTTGATCGAGCAGCCACTGAATCCATGCAAAGAATTGTCTGCGATTCTTATTTTCTGCCGCAAACTTTTGCACTGCGGGCGAGTCTGGCTGTCGATATTTCGCCGGCCATTTTTGCCAGTCTTGCCCGAAGTGTTCCGCAAGCACGCAAAACGTGGAAAAGGTTTGCAACAATTCCCCCAGCTCGCGCTGGAATGCATTGAATTCTGAGTCGCCCGTGAATTGAGCCCAGATTCTCTCAAGGGCGTGAAACTTCAAACGCAGAATTGCGTCGCGATCGATTGTTGACGTTTGATTTAGCTTTCTCCCCGCGACGATTGTTTTTTTAAATTCCAAATCATTTGAATTGATCCCGGCGATATTTTCAATCGCTAAATACAACAAATTTCGAAAGCACCGGCTACTGGGAGAGTATGGGCTGGGATGGGCCGATCGGCCTGGCGTGTCGGCGCCCAGCGGACTGATAATCGATATTCCTGCGCCAAGCTTTTTTGCCCAGCGATTCAGCCGACGAAGGTCCGCAAGATCGCCCATGCCCCAGCTACTTCTTGACCGCAGGGCATACAGTTGAATTGCCCAACCCCAAATTTTTAAGTCCTTTGGCAAATAGCACTCGCCTGGGGCCATGACGAGTAGATGTTCGGCGCCATCGTGCTCTCGCAGTTTGTGATAGCCGAATGGAATATCGGGCGGCAATCGTCGTAGCGACCGTAATTCGGCACCGTCTTCTAAAAATAAGTCAAACTGGGAAGCGATATGCGGCTGGCCACCCCGGAAAATGGCAATCGGTCCTTTGTGCGGTCCATGTCCGTTATGTGTCGCGCATTCATCAGACGATATTCGCCTTCGAATCGTCTCCAGCGTCGACGCTGGCGGTTTTCGCCACTGATTACTGGCGTTCAAATAGGAATCGGCGATGCCAAATTCATCTACCTTTGGTACCCGAACAGCCCGACGTTTATTCATTTGCGGCTCGCCGAAGTGCACCACGATGAGATACAGCGATCCGCCGATCACTAGTCTCCGTTCGATGTGATCCGACCCCCGATTTGCACAAGGCGTGCCAATCCAAGGAACGCAGCTCCGAATATCCGCTCAGTCAGATCCACAAAAAAGCTAATCGAACGGGCGGGCTGTCCACATCCTTAAATTAAATGTGATCCTAACTTAATCAGAATGGCAGCACGGCAACCAAGTCAACCCATGAAATCTAGTTCTCACCCGCAGACTACCGCAACGGCAACTCTCGACGCGGCAATTGAATCTGCAGGCGATGCGGGGCTCCGCTATATGCGTGACGATAAGGCAGGTATTCGCCGCGCTCGCGCGGGAAATCGATTCAAGTATTTCCTAAGTGATGGAAAAACCGTACGCGACGAAGCGACGATGGAGCGTATCCGGGCGTTAGTCATTCCACCGGCGTGGGAGCATGTATGGATTTGCCCCCTACCAAATGGTCACTTGCAAGCGACCGGACGTGATGCTCGCGGACGAAAACAGTATCGGTATCACCCGCGCTTCCGCGAAGTTCGCGATCAGTCGAAATATGCGCGGTTGGCAGATTTCGCCACCGCACTGCCGCGTATTCGACGGCGGGTGACTCGCGATTTGCGGCGCCCCGGTATTGCACGGGAAAAAGTGCTTGCTAGCATCGTGCGGCTTTTGGAAGCAACCCTGATTCGGGTCGGAAACGAAGAATATGCCCGCCAAAACGGTTCTTACGGCCTGACTACGTTGCGTAACGAACATGCTCGCGTTAACGGGAAACAAATCCGATTCTCGTTCCGCGGAAAAAGCGGAAAACGGCATCAAGTTGAAATCGCCGATCGCCGATTGGCACGCTTGGTGAAGCGCTGCCAGGAGTTGCCGGGCCAGGAGCTGTTCGAATATCTCGATGAGAACGGAGAATCGCACGGCGTAAACTCTTCCGACGTAAACGAATATCTGCGCGAAATCTCGGGCAAAGATTTCACTGCGAAGGACTTCCGCACTTGGGCGGGAAGCCTACTGGCGGCTGAGTTTCTTTGCCAGTACAGGGAGGCGCAACCGTGCGAGCCAGTCAAAACGTACGCTCGTCCAAACCGTGAAAGCAGTTGCCGCACGACTCGGCAATACCGCTGCAGTTTGTAAGAAGGCTTATATCCATCCGCTCGTGCTCAAACTGGCCGCCGAAGGATCGCTTCGGCGTTCCATGCAACTGAACGTCAACGGCAAAACTTTGAATAGCAGTTTGCACACGCGCGAATCGGCGCTTCTTGCGCTTCTCAAGCAATCGACGAATGGCCGTACTCGAGAGCAGGCTTAACGATGCGGTACAGTATTTGCCTCATCGCAATATTTAGGCAATATGCGCATAGGATTAGGATTTAGGATTTATGACAAATGACGACATGCCGCCGCAGTAAATTCAGCGAGGCGTTTCATCAGTTCGCCAATTCGTCGGCAAAGACGCTCGGCTCCGCTTGGGCATTTGTGATCGCAGCAGCAGTCATTATGGCGTGGGGAATCACCGGGCCGTTGTTCCAATTTTCCAACACATGGCAGCTAGTCATCAACACCGGCACGACCATCGTCACTTTTCTGATGGTGTTCCTCATTCAAAACACCCAGAATCGTGACGCGCGTGCAATTCACCTAAAGCTTGATGAGCTTCTGCGTGCGATCACGGAAGCCCGCACCGGACTGGTCAATTTGGAAGAGTTGCCCGAAGAAGATCTAGATCGACTAGCGAGAGAATTCCAAGTGCTGCAGAAGCACAACAGCTTCAATCAAAAGTTGAAAGAATTGCAGAACAGCAAAGCCACGCAGATTTGAGATGGCCAAAGCGCGAATCAAGCATGGTTTAAGTGTGGATGGAAATTTAAAGCGCCTTAGTCGTTCTGCAGCAGAATTTCTGCCGGAGGTCGAGACATTGCCCAACCTCGCGGGTGCTGCTCAGCATTGCCGCGGGTGCGAGCTCTACAAACATGCGACGCAAACGGTATTTGGAGCGGGTGCACGTCATGCTCGGATAATGCTTATCGGCGAAGTGCCGGGTGATCAGGAAGATATTGAGGGACAGCCATTCGTCGGCCCAGCAGGAAGACTGCTTGATGAAGCCCTGACGGAAGCCAAGATCAAGCGCAAGTCCACGTATGTCACGAATGCGGTGAAACACTTTAAATGGGAGCCACGCGGCGCTCGACGGTTGCATGCTAAGCCAAGTGCGCGTGAGATTACCGCTTGTCGGCCTTGGCTTGAGGCGGAAATCCGCGTGGTCCGTCCCCAAACGATCGTTTGTTTAGGCGCTACCGCCGCCCAATCACTTTTGGGTCGAACTTTTCGACTGACGAATCATTTTGGCGAGGCGCAAAGATCGAATTGGGCTGAGCGCGTGTTTGCTACCTATCATCCCTCCGCGATTTTGAGAGCACCGGATCACGAGGCACGGGAACGCATGAGAAAGGAATTCGTCGAACATCTGAAACTGGCCGCGATTGAATAAGAAAGTTTTCGAAAAATGAGGCGCGCGATGGGA
Source organism: Pirellulales bacterium (assembly GCA_963773875.1). Classification (GTDB taxonomy): domain Bacteria; phylum Planctomycetota; class Planctomycetia; order Pirellulales; family JADZDJ01; genus CAVTYH01. The sequence goes on along the minus strand of CAVZCV010000014.1, from coordinate 238,806 downwards.
CTTCGCGAATACCGCAAAAAACGCGATTTTTCGAAAACGCCCGAACCCAGCGGCAAAGCAGGGCAGCGCAAAGGATTTTCGTATGTCGTCCAAAAACACGATGCGACACGATTGCATTACGATTTCCGCCTGGAAATGGATGGTGTCTTAAAAAGCTGGGCGGTTCCCAAGGGGCCAAGTTATGATCCAGCAGAGAAGAGATTGGCCGTCGAAGTCGAAGACCATCCGCTCGAATACGGCAGATTCGAGGGCACGATCCCAGAAGGTGCGTATGGCGGTGGAACGGTGATGGTCTGGGACTATGGCAAGTGGGAACCACACGGCGATCCACAAGCCGGATACGTTGCCGGCAAGCTCAAATTTACGCTCCGGGGCAAAAAGCTTCACGGTGGTTGGACACTGGTGCGAATGCGGCTCGATCGTCAGCGCAACGGGAAGCCAAACTGGCTTTTGATCAAAGAGCGAGATAAGTTTGCCCGACCGTTGTCCGCAGGCGATGTGTTGCAAGAGAAATCTAGAAGTGCCAAAACCAATCGGACACTTGATCAAATTGCCGCTGCCGTTCGAACACGGCGCAATACTTGGAACTCCAAGTCCGATCCAATGCCGACTCTCAGAAAAATTGCCAAAGAACCTATCAGCAAGTCAATAAAACTGCCTGCCAAGTCTGTGAAGGCATCTCCGCGAGCGCGGTCGCGAAAACGCACGGGCCGATCGCCCAGCAGCCGAAAACCGGTATCCAAACCGGCTGGCATTCCTGGAGCGCGCCGCTCCACATTTCCCAAACAACTTGAGGCACAATTGGCAACGCTCGTATCCGTGCCGCCCGAGGGCGATGACTGGCTTCATGAAATCAAACTCGATGGTTACCGCATGTTGTGCAGCATTCGCGGCGACAAAATCGATTTTAGCAGCCGCAATTCCCAGAATTGGACGCATCGCATGCGGCCGCTTATCGATCCGCTCGTTCAACTCGCAATCGGCAAAGCCTTGCTAGATGGCGAAGTTGTGGTGCTCGATAAGCAGGGCATCAGCAGCTTTCAACTATTGCAAAATGCATTTCGCGGCGAGAGCAAGTCGCCACTGATGTACTTCGTTTTCGATATTCTGTATATGAATGGTTACGATCTGCGGTCGGCGGCCCTCGAAGACCGCAAAGCATTGCTCGAGAGCATGCTGAAGCAAAATCCCGCGAGTTCGCGCGTCATTCAATACAGCGATCATGTCATCGGCTCTGGCGCCGCATTCAAAGAAAAGATGTGCCAGGCCGGCCTGGAAGGCATGATCTCGAAGCGTCGCGATTCGAAGTACTCGCCGGGCAGAAGCACTACCTGGCTGAAATCCAAATGTCGCCAGACGCAAGAATTTGTAATTGGCGGTTACTCCCGACCCTCCGGATCCCGAATCAACTTTGGCGCCCTGCTATTGGGCTATTTCCAGTCGGATGGAAAATTCGTTTACGCGGGCCGCGTTGGAACAGGATTTAACGAGCAGGTACTCCGTGATTTGATGGACCGTTTGGCTCCGCTTCGGCAATCAAAGGCATCGTTCGTGGGAATCCCTCGCGGCACTAAACTCTCGGACGTAACGTGGGTGAAACCTCGGTTGGTTGCGCAGGTCGAATTCAGCAATTGGACCGATGAAGGCTTACTTCGCCAAGCCGCTTTTCAAGGATTGCGCGAAGACAAACCAGCCCGCGAAGTACATCGCGAGATGCCGAAGTGACGTTGGCTCCTATGGCCAAAACGGGCATCCGATGTTCTGCAATCAAATTCAAACCAAATGGCCAAAGCTACCCCTAAAAAGCGACCCGCGTCTCGGAAAAAAGCCGGCAACAAAAGGTCCGACTCCCACTCAAGCATCCCGCGCCGAGTTCGCACAAAGGCAGACACCTTCTCGGTGTTATCGAGGGTTCGTCTAACACATCCGGATCGGATTGTCTATTCGGATAAAGGAATCACCAAGCGGCAGGTGGCAGAATATTACACGTTGGTCGCCGAATGGATGTTGCCACAAATTGCCAATCGACCGCTTTCGATTGTGCGCTGTCCGGAAGGTGCCGATGGTCAGTGCTTTTTTCAGAAGCATCCACCCTTCGGACTCTCGACAAGTGTCAAGCGAATCAAAATCCAAGAAGGCTCGGGCCGGAATGATTACCTTGTCGTGAACAACTTGGAAGGAATCTTAGCACTAGTGCAATTCGGCGCGCTGGAGTTGCACGTGTGGGGTTCGCGTGCCGACGACATCGAGCACCCGGATCGTTTAGTGTTCGATTTGGATCCCGATCCGAACATGCCTTGGTCTAAAGTCGTTGAGGCGGCCCTGTTGGTACGCGATGCACTTCAAGAACTTGACTTGGTAAGCTTTGTGAAGACCACCGGCGGCAAAGGAATTCATATTGTAGTTCCGATTCGGCGCACGAGCTCGTGGGACGAGGCAAAGGAATTCACGCACGCCGTCGCGGATTGGATTGTCAGAGCGGCTCCCGATCGATACATCGCCAATATGTCGAAAGCCGCACGAAAAGGGAAAATTTTCGTCGATTATCTACGCAACCAGCGCGGGGCGACCGCCGTTGCCGTTTATTCCACACGCGCTCGAGCTGGCGCCACCGTGTCTGCGCCTCTGGAATGGCAGGAATTGCAATCGTTAAAGACGGCTGCCGAGTTCGATATCACAACTGTTCCGCAACGGCTAGCAAAGCAGCGACGCGATCCGTGGGCTGCGATTGATACGATTCGCCAGGCTATTTCTTCCACGGTTAAAAAGAAGCTTAGCATTTAAGCCGTCGCCGATGTCCCGATTTACTCGTCCTTGAGACCGATCGATATGGTCGCGCAACGGCCAATCGAACGTGCAAATTCACAAAAACTGATTGCATATCGATCAGCCGGTCATCGGCCAAACAAGGGCTGGATGGCAGTTCGACCGATCATTGGGGAATGTTGATGCGGCAAATTGCGATGCAGCCATATTTTTCAGACGTTGGCACAAGTCTTGCAAATCCAGCCCCGATCAATGCTCGCTTACAAACAAGATAACGGACAAGGTGAGGAGAAATGAAAATGAAACGGATTCTGGTCTCCTTCGTCGCGTTAGGTTGGCTTGCTTTGTGTGCGTCTGAATTGCTGGCTCGAGCTGGATCGGGTGGGGAGGGCAGCACGTCGGGTTCTACCGCCGGAGCAGGAGTGACCCCTGGCGGTGCAGCGGGTGCTCCCGCGGCGGAATCGAACTCCACTCAACTCCCTCCGAATCAAGGCATGACAAACGGTCAAGCCAACAATCAATCTGCCAGCGGAATATCGGGCAACGCATTTTTGGGAAATAACTCCGCAAGTCAACCTGGCGCGGGCGTCGACATAAACTCACCGAGTGCGCGAGTGGGTGTTGATACAGGTCGAGGCGGCGCGACCGTCGATGTCAATCGCCTGGGCACCGCAAGCCAAAACGCCCGGATTGATGCCGGCAATGACCGCTGGCGAATGCAGCGCTACAACAACGAATGGTGGTATTGGACTCCTGGGAACTATTGGATGTACTACCGCGACAACAATTGGTCGCGATACGACCAAAACACATTCCAACCGTTAAATCGATACCGTGCCGCCTACCGCGGTCCCATGGTGCCGAATCAATCGACAGGTACGGTTGACGCGAACGGCCAACGTATTCGCGACGACGTCCGGAATCTTGGTCAAGATTTACGGCAAGGGGCGCGAGAAATGCTGGATAATGCTCGCCAGAATCGTGATGTCCGTCAAAACATTCAACAAGATCGTCAAGATATTCGACAAGATAGCCGTCAAGATCGTCAGGATATGAGACAGGACATTCGAGATCAGCGGCAAGAAAACCGCGATCTCCGACAAGACACACGGCAGGACCTGCGGGAGTCGGGTCCGCCGAGTGCAGCGATTGGAGGGCAGTCAAGTGAAAGCAGCCCGTCGAGCACTCCAAGTGCTTCAGGCGGCAGTCGCTAGAACTTCGATTTGATCCCTCCCTCTTAGCCGCCTTTGCGCCGCGGGTCGCAAAGGCGGTTTTTTATGCGCACGTCGTGCTAAGCAGCTTCCGTAGCCGAGCCCTGTGGGCTCTCACTGCGCGATCTTTCAATCGCTGCTTTGCTGATTTCGCCAGTCTCGCTCACGTCGTCAAAGCGGACCGATACCCTCTTAGAGACGCCCGATTCTTGCATCGTCACACCGTAGAGCGTATTGGCAAAGGCCATTGTTTTCTTGGAATGCGTTACGACGATAAACTGCGTCCACTCCAGAAACTCTCGCAGCACATTCACGAACCGTTCGATATTCGCTTCGTCCAGCGCAGCATCGACTTCATCTAACACGCAGAATGGACTCGGCCGGCTCCGGAAAATTGCCAACAGCAGCGCCACGCAAGTCAAAGTCTTTTCACCGCCGGAGAGCAGCGAGATGCTGCGTGGTTCCTTTCCTGGGGGACGGGCGACAATTTCGATCCCGCTCTCTAAAATATCGGCACCGTCTTCCAAAATGATATCGGCCTGGCCGCCGCCGAACAGTTTGCTAAAGAGTTGTTGAAAGTGACCCTTCACCGTCTCTAGGGTCTCCGCAAATAATCGCCTGCTGTCGGCGTTAATACGCTGAATGATCTGCTCCAGAGATGATTTTGCCTGCGATAGGTCCAGATGCTGAGTGGAAAGCGACTGGAACCGCTGCTCCATTTCATCGATTTCTTCAAGCGCATCGAGATTCACGCCGCCGATATTCGTTAGTTTGCGGCGCAGGTCCGCAATCTCGGCATCTATTTCCGCCCGACCGCCCAATTGCACCGGCAGGGAACCGTGCACAAGATTCGCGAGTTCGATGCTGTAGTCTTCGCGTAAACGACTCTCTAGTGTGCTGCGCTCGTGGCGCAGTTCTCCGGCCACAAGCTCTTTGGCGTGCGATTGTTCTTCGAGCTTGCGAATTTTCGAGCGCACACGCTGCGATTGCTGAGCGATGTCTGCCCGCTGTCGCCGCAAGTTTTCGCGCTCATCTGCCAATTTCGCAAATTCGACCGCCAATTGCTCTTTATACAAAAACAACTCGGCCGCTTCCGATTCCGCCGCAAGAATTCGATTTTCCGCCTGTTGGCCTCGCACGATGCAATCTGCGAGCTGCTCCTGAGCTTCGGCAATCGTTCGTTCGCGCTCGTCCCGATCCTGTTCGTAGCGCCGAAGCTGGCCCCGCAAGTGGTCCAATTGCTGTTCGCTTCGGGCCAATTCGATTTGAGCCGTCTGCGCATCGCGCATTCGCTGCTGACGTGCGGCATCCAATTCTTCGATTCGCCGAGCATTGTCCGACATCCGGGCTTCGGCGTGCAGGATCGAAGTTTGCGATCCGCTTAGCCGCTGACGCGAAACGGAAAGCGATTGCGTCACCGAATTAAATTGCTCGACGGCTTGCCGAAAATCTTCCTCGACGGTCTTGGTTTGATCTATGATCTGCTCTCGCCGCTGCCCGGCGGCATGAATGCGAAGGCGCTGCTCAGCAACTGCCTCGCTGGATGTTTGTTGATTGTTTGAGGCCTCGGCAACCAACTGCTCTTGCACTGCGACCTGTTGTTCCATTGCGGCAACCAAATCGCGAATCTGATCGGTTGTTTGTTCCCAATCGACGATTTGCGCCCTTAGTACTCGGAGTTCGCTGCGACGTGAAATCAGCCCCACCGCGGCTTGCCGTTTACCGGCGACAACCGTTCCATCGCGGCCGAGGAAATCGCCGCTCAGCGTGACAAAGTTCACCTGGCTGCCTAGCGACCTACGAAGTGCAATCGCATGATTGAGGTTTTCAACGAGCCATGTATCGCCTAGCAACCGCTGAATTAGCGGTGAAATATCCTGCGAACATTCCACAAATTTGTCTGCCCGGCCGATGACGCCCGGTTGATCTTGCAAATCGATCTCTTCGAGTGGTTCAAATGTCGAATCGAGTGGCAAAAACCCTACACGACTTGAAAGGCGCTTTCCGTGAGCGGCCAAATAGTCGAGCAGCACGTTGCCGGCAGAAATCACGAAGTGATGGGCTTTCTCCCCGAGCGCGATTTCAATCAGGGGCGCGATTTCAACGCTTACCTGCACTAAATCTGCCAGCAGGCCGCGAACCGGCTTGAACGGACCTTCCGGATTTTCGCGCACGAACTGGAGCACTTCTTTTACGCCATCGCCAACGCCTTCATGACGCTTTTCTAACTCTGCAAGCAGCGCCGCTCTTTCTACGGCGCCGCTTAGCCGTTCGCGCCAGCTGGCAAGTTCCTTCTGCCGACCTGCTAATTGCCGCCGTGCGGACGCTAGATCGTCTTTGGCCGCGGCCAGTTCCGCGGTGCGTTGGTTTAGCCGACCAACGAGTTCATCGCGCCGCTCGGTAAGTAAGGCAATGTCGTGCTCAATTCGGTCTTGCGCGGCTTCGAGTTCGGCGAGGCGATTCCCACATCGTTCGCGTGTCTCTTCCGTCCGCGACATGCGGCCTTCCAGCGTGCTGATCTCGCTGGATAGCGCTGCGCTGGCTCGCAACTGCTCTAAATGCGCCGCTCGCCGCTGCTCATTCTCACTGCGAATTTGATCGAGGTGCGCGGTCAGCGCCGTTAACGCTCTCTGCTGATCGGCCAGCCCGCCAGCCAACTGTCGGTGTTTGGCTTCCGCTGCTTGAACCTCGATCAACGTGGCTTGCGAAAGGTCTGCTAAGTCGCCGGCTCGCGTTGTCAGAGCTTGCAGTTGTTTGCGATGTCGAGACGCCTGTTCCTCCAAATCTTCGACGCGTTTCCTCTCGTGCTCGATCGAGGTTTCCAGCGCCGCGGTTCGCTCCCGGTTCTCGCCCAACTGCCCCTCAAGAGCGTGAATGGCGCTGTCCGAATCGGCGGCCTGCAATTCCAACTCCGCCGCGTTCCGCTCGGCCTCCTCGATAGCGGTTGTCTCCTCGCCAATCTGTTGGCGAACTGCGGTCATCTCTGCCTCGACGGCTGCCAGCTTTTCACCGAGCTGTTCCCAGTCGGCGCCCGATCTGGGTTCGCAAATGCTGTAACCGTTCGGCATGTTCCCGGTATCGCCGGGCCTTTGCCGCTTGCGCTCGAACGCTCTTCAGCCGGCTTTCGACTTCATCGACAATATCGCTTAGCCGGAGCAAATTCTGCTCCACCCGCTCCAGCCGTCGCAACGCTTCGATCTTTTTCGCCTTAAAGCGGCTGATGCCCGACGCCTCCTCGAAAATCGCTCGCCGGTCTTTCGCCGACGATTGCAGCATCACATCGACTTTGCCTTGCTCAATGATGCTGTAGGCTTCGGTCGCAATCCCGGTGCCGGCGAACAAATCGCGAATGTCACGCAGCCGGCATGGTTCACGATTGATTAAATATTCGCCTTCGCCGCTGCGGTACACTCGACGCGTCACATGGACTTCAGGCGTATCGAGCGCCAGCCGGCGTTCGGAATTGTCGAATGTCAGCGTCGTTTCCGCTGAGTTCAAACCTTTGCGGGCGGATGAGCCGTTGAAGATGACATCGATCATCTCCTTGCCGCGCAGGCTTTTGACACTCTGTTCGCCGAGCACCCATTTAATGGCGTCGACAATGTTCGACTTGCCGGAGCCGTTCGGCCCGACGACGACTGTAATGCCGCGAGGAAACTCGAACCGCGTAGTGTCGGCGAAGCTTTTGAAGCCGATCAGTTCGAGGGCCTTAAGCATGCGGCGGCTAACGATATTGTGTGTAAACTAGTGCAGGTTAAAAGAACCGCTTGCAGGCTCTCTCGCCCATTCGCAGCGCGAAAGCCCATTCCTTGCGGTCACATGACCAGCGCTATTTTATCCAAAAACCGCCGGCCCGTGTGGCCGATTTCGTTGAATCCCGGGCGGGTTTTTCGTCGCTGCTTGGTCCTTTTGCAGTGGCATCATCGGACTCTTCGGACCGCGATGTCCCGGTGTCGAAGCTTGGTCCGCCACCGCCAAAAAGATTTGGCAGCGGATCGGCGGATTGCAGCCCGCCCGGGTGCCGGTCGTCGTCGTCGCCTGCCGACCCTCCCGCTTCTTCAGACCTGTCCGACTTGTTTTTGCCGCTAGCATCAGTGGTTCGAGCCATTGCATCGATCGATTTCTCTGCCTGCGCAACGCGCCGGTTACGGTCGTAAACTCGTCCGCGTTCCGGAATCGGCGTCGACTTCAAAACGGCTCGCCAACGATCCGTTCGCCCGCGCTTGCTGCAGTGCCTGGACGACATCCGGATAATCGCCGCCCACTTCGGCAATGCCGCGAATCACGGCTTCAACCGTATTCTCCACCACCTGCCGCTTATCTGCCTGGTGGACGGCAAACCGCGCGATGCTGATTTTTCCGTCCTCCTGCGATTTCACAATGATCGTATTTCCCGCATCCGCGTTCATCGGCAACTTGAACTGCTGCCCTTCGCCGAACAGCACGACCTCCGGCCGATAGCTGTGCGTCACATGCACCATCGCTGGGCCGGCACTGGGAATCACATGCAGCCAGAATTTGTCTTGCAAGTGCTCGCCGTGCAACTGCGGATCGCGTTCATTCATCGCCCACAGAGCTCGGAACGCGCCGTAACGCGTTTCCGCGCTGGAAACGTCAAACAAATCGTGCAATGCATCGGACGCGTGCATGTCGTTCAACGCACTCAGCGCCGTTAACGCGTAAGCCCGGAAGGCTGGCTCGTTTTTCGCGGCGACCGTTAACACCGGCACGCTACTCGGTTCATCGAGATATGCCAGTGCCTCCGCCGCATAAAACTTGACTTCCGGATCCTTCGATTCCAGTCCGACTTTCAGCGCGCGAATGCCGTCTTTGCCTACCGCTTCCAATCGCAATGCCGCTTGGGCGCTGGTCACCGGATCGAGCAGCTGCCGCTGCAGCAGATCGATCCGCTCCAGCAACTGTTCCGGCGATTCAAGCACCGCAATGCTGCGAATCACGCGAATGTATCGCGTCAGGTTGTATTTGTATCGCGGATGAATTTCCAGTTCGATGTATTCATCGGTCTTCGGAGTCGCCACGCCTTGCTTCATGCCTCTGATAAACGTGTGGAACCGGCGATTCACTGCATCGCCAATTTGCTTGCTCAAATAAACCGATTTATCGCTGGCGTGCATCACTAGGCCCAGCGACCGCGATTTATTCGTCACGCCGCCGCCTAGCACAATGCCTTTGAGCTGCGAAACCGGATCGGCGGTGCCCTGCGCAACGGGATCGACTAGCACCGGACCTTCTGCGTTGGCTAGCACGTGGCCGTCGTGTGTTTGACCGGCAATGACGGCCATCTCCTTCATTCGCACCGGCATCATCCAGCCGCCGCGAATGCTGGTCGTCTCGCTGTTCGAGGGCACGCGCACTTCCACATCGAACCGATCCCCCTTGCGCACCCCCGGAGGAATGTAACCCACGGCCCACGCCACCGAGCTTGTCGGCGAGTTCAGAACCTTCGTCGGATTCACCACTCCATGCGCCTGCATGTCGGCCAGAATTGCGGAACGCTGCGGACCCGGCGCCGGATCGCTGCCGGTGTTCGCCAGGCCCGTAATCAGCACGGCACCTTCCACCTTCACAAAGTTGATTCCGTTGGGATCCGCAAAATCGCCGACCAGTTTCGTGGCGTTCGATTCCTCGCTGGCTTCGGAATGTTCCGGGCTTTGCGACCGCGAATGCATGAGCGAACCGGTGCAGCCGGCCAGCGCAATCATTGCGGCCCCGCTGGCGGCGAGCATCACTCGAATTACTTGGCGACGGAACCGAGGCATCATGCCTTCCTGCGCCCTGGCAGTTGATCGATATTCAAAACCACCGGCCGCTTCAGCCTTCCTGGCTTTCCACGCATGCCGGAAAAACGAACACGAGAACCCGAGCCCGAACGGGCAGACTATTGGAGGGCGGGAGAATAGATTTTCACCCGATGAGCGTCAAGGCGACTTGATCGACCAAGTCGGTCACCACTCGCTTCAAGCTGCTATCAATTTCGCCCGCGGGATGCTAGCAAATTTGCCATTGCCGGAAGCGGGCGAGTTTTTTCAACAGGCCCGATCTTCCGTTTTTCAATTTGTCTCGAGAATTCTCAATCCAAGCTGGGGCGGCGAAAAACCGTGGTGAAGGAAACCGTCGCTGTCCGCACGTCTCTTTCGAGAAAATCGCTTCTCACGCGGCCAAAGTCCCAAAAATCGTGTTTCATGGTGAAATAACTCGAGCGCGCTTTTGACCCTGTGTAGCCGTTTTTGCCGATTTTGTGCTGAGTAATTTCACAGTTATTTCACTCTCTGCTGTTGGTCTCCCGAATCGATCGAAAATTCTCGCTCGAAATGGAAGGGGTTTTTTCACACCTACGGCGGCAAGTGTCTGGGTGTCGGGGTCGCGAGAGCGACAAGAGGCGCTCGCAGGTCGTTGCCAACCCACAGTTCCGAATCCTGCCTGACGCCTCTTGCGGCTGCGCCGCCCGGACAATTTGTCCGGGCCACCCGGCGGCGTAACGCACTGTAGGAGGCGTCTCCCGACGCCGACGTTGTGGCTGCGACGGATCGGCGACAGGAGTCGCCTCCTACAGCAATCCGAGCCACCCGGCGAAATCCCCAAGCAGTCCGGGCTACCCGGCGCAGATTACGAGACACCCAGGCCCTCAGACGCCTAGACCCTTATGTATTTGTTCAAATTGCCAAAGACCGAGTCACGGAGCCCATACTCTCCGACAACTAGCACTGTAGTGTACATGTGTCTTATAGTCAAGAGCTTTTTTGGGCCAGTCCAAAAAGATTTTTACCACGGAGACACGGAGGCACAGAGCGGCATTATGTAACATGCGTACAGTTAAGCACTTATGCCCTGTTCAAGGCCCGCGGCCTGACTGGAAATAGCCCGAACTGTCAAGTTGGGGTAGATGTTCGCCAAGGTGCGAAGGACCGACAGGAAATAGCCCGGTCCGTCAGGGCCGGGCGTCCGGTCGCAACAGGATGTCTTGAGGTTCGGAGGACCGGCACATCGGCCCATCCCTGGCAAAGAGGCTTAGACAAATCACGTCCATCATTTGTGGCACCTAAATGATCACGGAGTTATAATTCTCATGCTTTGCGTTCAAAGTTGAAATTGCCGCGCGGCAGGAGGCAGTTGTGAACAGTTCGAGTGCCGCGTTTCATCGGCCGGCAATTCTTGTATTTGCAGTAGCATTAATTCTTAGCTGCCATGCGGTCGCTGGCGCAGTTCTGCTGGTTCCAGATATTAGCGGCAACATCTACCAGATTACATCAAACGGACAGAAATCGGTGTACACCTTCGTACTTGGTGTTCCGACTGGCTTGGCGTTTGACTCCAGCGGCAACCTATACGTAACCGACCAAAGCGATCATAACGCTGTTTACAAAATCACTCCTTCGGGCGTTCGGACGACATTCGCAAGTGGACTGAACAGTCCTCAGGGAATTGCCATCGACGCAAGCGGAAGTGTGTATGTGGCAGATCATTTCAGCGGGAATATATATAAGTTCACGACGACGGGTGTGCGGAGTACGTTTGCCAGTGGGTTGATTGGGCCCAGTGACATCAAGTTCGACTCTGCAGGAAATCTTTTTGAAACGGAAGAATCGGGGAACCTTTACAAGTTCGGCCCGACCGGTGCCAGGACGACGATCGCAACGGGAATGGACCTGCCCAGCGGAATCGCGTTCGATTCTCACGGAGATATGTTCGTTGCAGAATGGGGCAACGGGTTGAGCGGTAGTGGGAAGATCGACAAATTCCTTCCGGGCGGGACAAGGTCCGTTTTTGCGGCTGGCTTAGACGGTCCCCTTGGGCTTGCGGTCGACGCTGCCGACAACCTTTACGAGGGAAATTCGCTTGGTGGAACTGTTTTTAAAATCACTCCACAGGGATCAGTGTCAGGCTTTGCATCGGGATTCGTATATTCGCTCTTTCTAACATTTGCTCCTGTGCCGGAGCCGCCCTCCATTTTCGCGTTTGGTGTCCTCGTGTTGATCGGGCTGACGTTCGCACGGAGATCAACCGGTAGCTAGACCACATTCGCTCTGTGTCGATACTCGTCGACTCGAAGTGCGCAGGGAAGAAGTACAGATTCGTACCCAGCATCAACATTCGCAGTCGACGATCGCCGCGTTGCGGCTGATGGTTCCGCAGCGGAAATCGCAAATCTGATGTGATTCAGATTCCGTCGCGCAATTCCAGCCAGACCAATCGGCCATTGTTACTCGGCGCTAACAATATGGTGCGCTGCTCTGCATATCCGGCGCATCCCGTGTCGAACGTAACGCTTTTGCGGAGGTTGCGGCAGGCTGGGCGGCTGAAGGAATGACTTCTGGCTTTGCGGTCGGTGGTACAGGGCCAAATTCGACGAAATCGCTGACGTACATTTGCGTGCCGCGGTCTGCATACCACGCTGGCGGCTACTGCCCGTTGGGTTGTGGCACCCTTTGGGCAGCAGTATATTCGACTGTTTCCTGCCGAATGCCACACTGTTCGGCGGTCCCCCACACGCACTCAACCGCGGATGCAGTTGCGTCGGGCCGATTCTCGTTACGGAACGGCCGGCGACGAACCGGGCATCGCATCGGGCTGGATTTGGCCTTGGCATCGATCTCGCAAGCTACCGCCGCCGGCAGCAAGTCCGCCGCTTCGCCCACGGGTGGTGCTGCGTCTTTGGATGGCACGGTGTCAGTGGACGGCGCTGCGGACGGAAAGCACGCTGACGCCGGAGGTGGCGGCGGCCCGCCTCGCTTTACGCCATCGACCACGCTCAAATCGCGCAGTTATTGGGGCCTGCTGCTCTCGCAATTTCTCGCGGCGTTTAACGATCAGGCTAGTCATATTGTGGCGCTGTTCTATGCCACCGATATGCTGGTGCGGTTTGCCGGCGTGCCGGGAGTGGATACGAAAACGCTGATTTCGATTGTGACGGCCTGCTTCATCACGCCGTTCTTTCTGTTTTCGCCGCTGGCCGGGGTGCTGGCCGATAAATACAGCAAGCGCTCGATCATCGTGTTTTGGAAGGTGACCGAAGTCGGCATCATGGGCATTGCGCTTCTCGGGTTTCTGCTGCCGCACACGGTGAGTTGGGGTTGGATGTCGCCGCATGCACTGGCGATCTGCAGTTCGATTCTGGTCATTTCCGTCGTGTTCCTGATGGGCACGCACAGCGCGTTTTTTGTGCCCGCCAAGTACGGCATGATGCCGGAAATTTTGCACACTTCGGTTTTATCGCGCGGCAATGGGATGCTCGAAGGCACGAGTTTTACGGCCAACATTTTGGGCACGGTTTTCGGCGGCTGGCTGTACGGAACGGAGTTCATCAAATCGAAATTCGATCCCACGTTTGTGCCGGGCAATGAATGGATCATTGGCGTGGTGCTGTTTTCATTTGCGATCATCGGGGCGATTGCCTCGCTGCTGGTGGCCCGCATTCCGGCGGCAGCGCCCGATAACAAACTGGTGCTGGAGCCGTGGACGCCGATGAAGCAGAACCTGGGCATGCTGAAAAAATCCAGGCCGCTGGTGATTGCCACGTTTGGCATCGCATTCTTTTTGTTCATGACGCTGTTTCTGCGGCAGAGCTTGCTGTTCCAGGGCGAAACGGCCGAAGAAATTCAGATCGCCAAACGCATTGAAAAGCCGCCTGCAGCCGCCGCGACCGCCGCCGCCATGGCCGATGTGACCAAAGAAACCCCGGCCGACGACGACACGGAAAGAACGGCCGACGCGACGGCGCCAATCAAGCCGGAGACAATTGTCGAAACGCCGCATGAGCCGGCGACGAAGACGGAATTTGAAGTCGCGTTTTTGCTGGGGCTCGTCGGTTTGGGGGTCGGCATTGGCTGCTATTTGGCCGGCTACTTTTCCGGCAATCGCCTGGAACTGGGACTGGTGCCGATTGGCATTGTGCTCTTGATTGGCACCACGGCCGTGATGGCTGCGGTTTCGCCGGCGAAGACGAGGATGATTTTTTGCCTGATTGCCGTCGGCATGTCGGCGGGCCTTTACATCGTGCCGCTGTACACGCTCTTGCAGCACCGACGCCCAAAGACAGCAAGGGCAGCCTCGTGGCCACCAGCAATTTCTTCAACGTCACCGGCGGGCTGGTGGCCGTGATTGTATTTTTCATCATTACTTCCAGCCTGCAGCATGTGCTGGGGCTGCACTTGAATTTGCACGACGTGAAGACGCATCCCGATTTGATTACCGCGTACCAGCATCAACTGGAACGCGCCACGCAAATTCCGAAGCTGCTGTTTCTCTCCGCCAGCGGCATCACCATTGGCATGCTGGTGCTCATGTGGTGGCAGCGGCCCGATTTTGTACTGCGTGCTCTGAGCTGGGTGCGTTCAAAACGCCGGCGGCACTTGCGAGCGCTGGGGCTCGATAACATTCCCGCCAACGGGCAGGTGATTTTAATCAGCAACTCGCACGATTTCGATCACTGGATTCACGTGGTTTCCACCGTCGATCGATTTACGCGGTTTGTTGCGCCGCCTGAATGCGCCCGGCGATAAATTCCTCCGCGGCGTAGCGCTGGGAACCGGCGTCATGATTGCGGGCACGCGCAAGGTTAGATTGTCGGCGGAAGACAACGCTTTGGCCCGCGGACTAGTCACGCTGGGGCAAGGATATGTTTTGGGCTTAAGTCTGGCACGCGATTTTGCCGCCGACACCGTGCCGTGCGCCGGCGAACATTTGCTGGCTGAACTGCGGGCCAAAGTGCCGGCAACGCTGTTGCCGGTCTATTGCGGCGAGAAACCGACGCATCCCGAGGCGCTGCGGTACCCGGAATTGCACACGTATGTGGTCATCGGCGAGCCGCTGCCCGCAGATACGCCGCTCGAAGAAGCGCGAGCCGCGGTGGCGGCGATGGGAACGTGAGTCGAATTTCCGATCCCAATTAAGCACGCGCTCCCTAACGGTCGGGCTCAAATACGGTCGGGGCTCGGATAAATCGGCCAGATCACTCCCATTCAATCGTCGCGGGGGGTTTGCTGCTGATGTCGTAGACGACGCGGTTTACGCCCTTCACTTCGTTGATGATGCGCGTGGAAATTCTCGCGAGCACATCGAACGGCAAGCGGCTCCAATCGGCGGTCATGAAATCTTCGGTATCGACGGCCCGCACGGCCAGCACGTTTTCATAGGTGCGCGCATCGCCCATCACGCCGACGCTTTGAATCGGCAGCAGTACGGCGAACACCTGTGCGGTTTGACGATATAGGCCGGCCTCTTTGATTTCATGCACCACAATGGCGTCGGCTTCGCGCAGCGTATCGAGCCGCTCTTTGGTGACTTCGCCCAAGCAACGAACTGCGAGCCCGGGTCCAGGGAACGGATGCCGCCAGACAATGTCCTCCGGCAGGCCGAGTTGAATCCCCAGGCGACGCACTTCGTCTTTGAATAAATCGCGCAATGGCTCGATCAGTTCAAAGCCGAGTTCTTCGGGCAAGCCACCAACGTTGTGGTGCAGTTTGATGTTCGCCGTCGGTCCATCGGCGGCGGCGCCGCTTTCAATCACATCGGGATACAGCGTACCCTGCGCCAAAAAGTGCGCGCCTTGAATTCGCGCGGCCTCTTCTTTAAAGCAATCGATAAACACGTGGCCGATGCGGCGACGTTTTTCCTGCGGATTCGTGATGCCGGCCAGCGCCGAGAGGAATTTGTCTTCGGCCTTCACCACGTGCAGATCGGTTTTGAAGTGCGTCGTGAATTCGCGAATGACGGCGGCTTCCTCGTCTTTGCGCAACAGGCCGTTATCGACAAGGATGCACGAAAGTTGCGTACCGATGGCTTTGGCCAACAGCGCCGCCACCACGGACGAATCGACTCCGCCGGAGAGGCCGCAAATGACACGGAGGTCGCCCACATGCTCGCGGAGCTCGGCGATGGTCCGGTCGGCGAAATCGGCCAGTTTCCACGTGCCGTGGCAACCGCAGACATTTTTCAAGAAATTCGCGAGGATCGTTCGGCCTGCCGGCGTGTGCGTGACTTCCGGATGAAACTGCACGCCGTAAATCGGCAGTCGTTTGTGTTTGACTGCGGTCACGGGGCAAGTGGCGGTGCGCGCCAGCGGTAGAAAATCGTCGGACACGCTCGTGACCTGATCGCCGTGGCTCATCCACACTTCAGTATTCTTGGGCACGCCGTCGAACAACCCGCGCGACTCCGCCATTCCAGCGACAGCGCCGTTCACGATCGTGCATTGCGCACGGCCGAACTCTCGCGCCGGCGCGTTTTGAACTTTGCCGCCCAATGCTTCGCAGACCAACTGCATACCATAGCAGATGCCGAGCACTGGGATACCAAGGTCGAAGAGTTTCGGATCGCAATGTGGTGCGCCGGTTTCGTAAACACTGGCCGGGCCGCCGGAGAGGATCAATCCCTTTGGTGCAATTTCGCGCACGCGCTGGGGCGTAATATCGTGCCGGACAATTTCGCAGTAAACATTTTGCTCGCGCACCCGCCGGGCAATGAGTTGAACGTACTGCGCGCCGAAATCGAGCACCAGCACCTTTTCATCGGCGATGCCGGCAAGTTTTGTTTCGGCCTGCGAAAGCGTGGCGCTCATAAGTGGATCGTCTCTAAACGCAAAACGCCCGAGGCGATTTTTGGCTCGGGCGGAAAGTGGGATTATAAAGCTCGCGGGCACGAGCGGCTAGCGTGGCTAGTATGAGATTTGGATGCGGCCGCGGACGCTCTTTTCGCCTCGTTGTCGGCCCGGGCTGGCAGCGATATAGTGAAACTCCCGCGTTCACGGACGATTTCGCTTCGCAGTGGAAAGTCGACAGAACCGACGTGCAAATTCTGCTTACGAATGACGATGGCATTTACGCCCCCGGCTTGGCCGCCATGGAACGGGCGTTAAGCCGGCTGGGCGATGTTTCGGTGGTGGCGCCGGCCACGGAGCAAAGCGGCGTCGGGCACAGCATCACGTTTCTCACGCCGCTGGTGGTGAAAGAGATTTTCGATGGCCCGCGGCGTCGCGGCTGGGCCGTGGAAGGCAGCCCGGCCGATTCGGTGAAAATTGGCGTCAGCGAGTTTTGCCCGCGGCGGCCGGATCTCGTCGTTAGTGGCATTAACGGCGGGCTGAACGCCGGCATCAACGTGCTGTATAGCGGCACGGTGGCGGCGGCCATTGAAGGGGCGTTCTTTGGCATCACCAGCGTGGCAGTATCGCTGGAATGGGATGAACACGCACAATTCGACAAAGCGGCCGATATCGCCCTGTGGGTCATCGAAAAAATTCTGGCCAATCAAGGGTCGCACGCGAATTTATACAATCTCAATATCCCCACGAACGCACTGCACCGCGACGTGCAACTTCGCGTGGTTCCCATGGGCATTCAACAGTATGGCGAGAAGTACGAGAAGCGAACCGATCCCCGCGGCCGGGCTTATTTTTGGGCCTCCGGCGGGCCGCCCGTTCCCGATCGGGCAGAAGAGACCGATTTAACCGAGCTCGAAAAAGGCTTTATCACGCTGACGCCCCTGCACTACGATCTCACGAAACATGCTATGATGAAACCGATGCAGAAGTGGGATTGGGGCGCTCTGCGATAGTCGGAAATCAACGGTTGCGGCCGAGCTTGGTTCGGCGCTTTGACTGGAAGAGGGAGAACAATCATGCCCATCGTTCAATCGATTCATCGTGCGTTGTATGTCGCAGGGTTTTCCGCCGCCATGGCCTTCGTGGCCGGTTGCGATGAGATCGACGAAATGCACGACAAAGCCAATCGGCCGCCAGCGGCGGTAGTACCAACGCCGGTTTACGATGCAGCCGGCAATCAAAAGGATTCCAGTCGCGAAGCCCGCCGACGCAAACGCATCGAGGTCTGCAACTCCTGCAGATTCAAATGCAGCGACTCAACCACAACAAGGCGCGACACTCGAGCGGGCCACCGCCGGGGTTGGAAAACAAGGACAGGGCTATGGCGGCGATCCGATCACTCAACCGGTTCACGAATTCTTCACAGCCCGCGATCGCATTACGTTCGACATCCAGATTCCTAAGCAGATGCAGATTTGGAAGGCCATGCACAACAATCGCAATCCAAAGAACTTTGCGGAATATAAGAAAGAAATCCTTGATGAATGCCGAATTCAATTGCCCGAACTTCCTCCAGGAAAGTTCTACATATACGACGCCAAATCTGGCGAGCTGATGGTCCAAACCGGTGGCACGCCTCCGACGAACTGATTTGTTGCGATTTCGCAACATCGCCAATGTGTTTGCGTCTGGATTGTGCCACCGCGTGCAAAAAACGCTCGCTATTGGTCCGAGCGTAATTACCATGGAAAGGAGCAGCTGAAATTCCTTCGCTGACTCCTCTTCTCAATGGTTCTTCTACGATGAAACGCTCGATTGGCTTGCTCGTGGCCGCCGCGGTATTGGGTTTTTGCACTTCATTGGCCTACGCCGACGACAGCTGGATTTTCCAGCGTTCTTATTACAGCCACGATCCGGTGACGAATGTCCGGATTGGCCGGCCCGCGGTGAGCGGCGGACCGTACTACACCCGGCCTCAAGGGGCGTACATCCGCAGCGGATTCCGCAACAACAACATCATCATCAATGCGGGACCCGGCGGCGCCGATGTGACCAACATTTGGGAATCGTGGGTCCAAACCGGCCAACAGTTTTAATGTTGCGGCCGCTCGGGGCTTTGCGTGTCATTCTTTCGGCGTTCGATCCGCGGGCGGGCCGCCCAAAGAATTGATCGCCTGAATTACCACCAGCGCGATTAAATCGACGACCCACACAATCGCCAGCGCCAAACTGATGCGTTCCAGGCAAATTGCTCCGACCTGATCTTGCATGGCCTCCAGCAGTCGCGCGAGGCCCATCACCACGCACAGCGCGATCGGAAGGCCAAGGGCTCCGACGATCAGCCAAACCACGGCACGCGGCGAAATCACGATGTTGCTCCCTGTTTGCTAGCCGGATTGTGCGAATTGCCACCTCTTGTGTCAATCAGCCGCTTCCGGCGTAGCGTGTGCGAGCGGAAAGGGTAACTCGGTTGTTAACCGGATTTGCAGGCGCACGCAAGACAGGTCACAATGAATGTACGCGGTGTTCCGCCACTAATCTCGCGCTTTTGGAACAGACGAGATGATAACGAGCCGATCGATCTTCTATCGGCGGCATTTGAAGGTGCTGCCTCGTGCGCTCGTCCCAATCTTCGCGGCGATCGCATTTCTATTTGCCGGCGCTGCCCGGGCCGACAAAGTCGTTCTACAGGATGGCCGCGAATTGGATGGTCGCTTCCAACGGCTCAATGCCATGTTGGCCGATCCGAATGACGCTGGTGCGGCAATCAAACCAATCGTGATGTGCGACAACGATTTGTCGTACACGTACATTTCACAAAAGTTCGTCACTGCGGTTCAACCGGCGCCAGCGAATTCGAAACTTGAAGAGATCGAAATTGATCAGGCCGTGGCGACCACCGGCGCACGAATCGGCAGCATTGGCTCGATCCTGGCAATCAAGCCGTTCGATGATCACGGTCGACGCAGCTTCCAGATGGCCGGCGGACCCACCGGCCTCATCGATGTCATCGAAGGCATTACGAAAATCACGCCGGTCTGGACCCGAGTGCAAGGTCTGCAAGTCAAGCTCAACACCTACATCCTGGATCAGCGCATCGCCACCAGTTCGATCCCGAGCAACACACTCTCGAAGATCATTAAACAACGCATCGATCCCAATAATCCCGACGACCGACTGAAGGTCGTACGTTTGTATTTGGAAGCCGAGCGCTATCAGGATGCCGAGGCGGAGCTCAAGCAAATCATCCAGCAGTTCCCCAACCGGCAAGGCTTGGACAAAGTTCAGCACGATCTCAAGCAGATGGGCGCCCGGCAAATTATCAAGGAAATCGACACGCGCAAAGAAGCCGGGCAGCATCAATTCGCCTATCGCATGCTGGAAAGTTTTCCGGCCGCCAATGTCGATGGCGAAATTCTGCAGCAAGTGCGAGCCAAGCTCGATGAGTACAACGAGCTGAAGAAAAAAGGCGAAGAGGTCGTCAACAAGCTGAAGCAACTTGCTTCAGAAGTGCCGTCGGGCGGCGTGCAAAAACAGGTGAACTCGATTATCGATGAAATCGCGGGCGAACTCTCCGTCGGAACGCTCGATCGGATGGCGACTTATCAGCGGTTTGTCGGCAACCCTCAAATAAAGCCGGACGTGCTTCTGTCACTGGCAATTAGCGGCTGGCTCGTGGGCGCCTCGGAGGCGACCGAGAATCTGCAAGTATCGCTTTCCATGGTTGAATTACGCGATCTGCTTCACAACTACCTGAAAGAAGACGTTCAGATTCAAAGAAATGCCCTGATGAATTCGATCCGTGGCCAGGAAGCCGCTTCTCCGAAACTGATCGCGGCGCTCGCCAGCCACATGA
The DNA here is from genome assembly GCA_963773875.1 of Pirellulales bacterium. Classification (GTDB taxonomy): domain Bacteria; phylum Planctomycetota; class Planctomycetia; order Pirellulales; family JADZDJ01; genus CAVTYH01. The sequence goes on along the minus strand of CAVZCV010000014.1, from coordinate 218,417 downwards.
AGCCGCCCCTGGATACTGATCCGCAGAGCGAGCCGGGCTATTACAAGCTCTCGATTCCGGGTTTACCGAACGAATCGCCGGTAATGTACTTTGTACAGTTGCCCCCGGAATACGATCCGCATGTGCGCTATCCGTGCATCGTGACGCTCAACGGCGCCGGCACCACCGCGGAGCAGCAAATCGCTTGGTGGGCAGGCGATTTCGTCAAGCGCGAGGGTGCGCCCGCAATGCGCAATGGCCAGGCCACACGCCATGGCTACATCGTCGTGGCGCCGGCTTGGACGGTCGATCATCAAAAAGATTTCGAAAGCACTGCCCGTGAACATGATGCCGTGCTTTCGGTGCTGCGCGATGCGTGCCGGCGGTTCGCGATTGATACCGATCGTGTGTTTCTGAGCGGTCACTCGGCAGGCGCCACGGCGGCGTGGGAAATTGGACTTTCGCATCCGGATCTTTGGGCAGGCGTGATTCCGATTGTGCCGACGCTCACCAAGTCGATCCAACTGTATTGGAAGAATGCAGAGCGCTTGCCGCTGTACTTTGTGTGTGGCGAAATGGATGGCGACAAATTTGTCAAGAATTGTCCGCAGTTTGATCGCTATTTAGGTTCGTCGAAAGCGTTGGCGTTCGATTGCACTGTGGTTGAATATCGAGGCCGTGGTCATGAGCCCTTTTTCGATGAAATTCAGCACCTGTTCGATTGGATGGGTCGCAAGCAACGCAACTTTTTCCCCAGAGAGTTTGTTACGTCGACGCAAAGGCCATTCGACAGCTTTTTCTGGTGCGTCGAACTGCGGGACTTTCATCCAGGCCCGCAGCCCATGAACGTTAAAATGAAAATGACTGCTGCCAATGGCATCTTGGTAGAAGCGGGCGGCGACGTAACAGTCTGGCTCTCGCCGGAGATGAAGCTCGATTTCAGCCGGCCAATCACGGTCAACTTGAATGGACGCCCCATGACCGCGCCGAAGAATATCGCGCCTGATATCGGTGTGCTGCTAGAAGATTTGCGCACCTGCGCCGATCGCCGCCATCCATTCTGGGCGAAAGTCGACTAGACGTTTGCGGCTTACCGGATCGCAGCGCCGGTTTTGCTGTCCTTCCCGGTCGTCTGTCCGCGGGCGTCAGCCGCCACGATCGGCGCTTTGGCCAGCATGAATCCGATCGACATCCAGCCATCGTTTTCGCTAGAGACGAACGTTCCAGCGGGGCCGAGGTAACGCCGTACGGCATCGAATTCCGGCAAGGTGCTGCCGTCGATCCGCTGCTTACGAATCGCGCCGTCTTTCCCTTCACCCCACAGCGAGTTCAGGAGCTTGCCCAGTATCGATTCCGATTGCGGCATTTGGCCGGTGCGAATCAGTTCGTAAGTGGGACGAAAGTCTTCGTCGGTCCGCGAAAAGCCGCGCAGCCAGACCGGGCCGATGCCGAGAGCCTTCGCCTGACCGGCAATTTGCCGATAGTCGTCGCTTGCCGCCAAACTATTCGGGTCGCGCGATTGCTGCAGCACTTGTTTGAGCAGCTCGATGTGAGATGCCAAGTACACGTTTCCCTGAGCCACGCAAACGGCCGTTGTGGAGAGAAATCGTTCTTCCCGACTGCGATGCGGCGGAGTATTGCTCTCCGAGTGCGTTACTGCACCGCCGGGGGTTTCGACTTCCAGCACGGGCACTTCGCATTCGCAATCGACAAGTTCCCAAATGACGTAGCCTTCGAATTCGCGGCGGCGCGCTGTGCGATCGGCTTCCATCAGCCGGCGAACAGTGTCGGCAACGACGGGTTCGTTGGTCACCGCAGCGGCAAGCACTTTCCGTTCGCTGCGCGGGCCGACCGGGGTTTCGCAATCGCTGATCATCGTGACCCGGCCGGTTAAATTCGGAACCAAATTCTTCGCGATGTCGACCTTCGGACCTTCAGGATCATCGCGCAAGCTATCGAGCACATCGTGGAACACGCCCTTTTCGCCGACCATATCGTCGACGAGCGTATCGGCCACGCCGAACGCGTTTTGCAAATCCCAATTGAATGTGATGTAAGTCGAGAGATTGCGCGGCACCCAGGGCTGCGGCGTCAGATCGCCATCGGAAATGAAGCGCAGCATGCGCGCCGCCAGGTTGTATTTATCTTTGCTCTGCGCATCGCGTCCGGCGAGTGCGGGAGCATACACCAGCGTGCGATGCAGTACCTGGTATGGTCCGGCGGAGAAGTTCACACAGCCGCCGACACCTTGGATGGCCGTGAAGCCTTGATTTTTGAATATCTTTACCAAGTCCGGGCCTTTGCGCTTTTCACGCAGCGGCAACGCTGATCGCAGCACTTCCGCATAGCCAAACGGTTCGATGAACCAGCGTAAGTCGGGCTGCATTCCGCCTGCGGCGGTGCATGTGCGCTCCATAATTTCGCGATAAGCTGGCACCGTGGCGAGCGAATCGGCTCGCGGCTGGGCAACCGATTGCAGCATTAATTCGATGACGGCGACGCTGTCGGACGCCACTAACAAGCCCTGTTGTAAAAAGTACGCAGCGACTGGCGGACCTTTCGCGCCAGCTTCGCCGGGAAGCTGATAGGCGACGATCGGGTCGCCGGCATTGCGAGGCAAGCGGCGAGCGCCATTACGCGTCATGCGCTCCGCGATTTTCGCCAGCACGGCTTCTGCTCGATCGACTCGGCCAGTGGCATCGACCACGAGCGCCACGGCGCCGTCATCGGGCGAGGTTTGAATGGTCGCGAGCGCCACTTCACCTGCTGGTACGCCATCGAGTTCCTGCCATGTGAGGCCAAGCTGTTCCAATTGCCGTAAGCCCTGCTGCCGGAACTGCCCTTTGAGCTGTTCGACAAACGGCTTCATCACAGGATCGTTCACCAACTGGCCGAGCTGCGATTTGTTGAAATCGGCGATGAACTGTTCGACGTTCGGCGCTGAAACAAAACCTTTCGTCGTGGCAGGCAAGATCTGATCCGCCGGCCGTGCCGCAAAGGCGGTGGCTGTGCCAAGCAACATGTAAGCGATTGCGACGATGCGGAACGGGCGAACCATCACGGTTTGCTCCTTTGGTGCTTGTCGAACTGCAGTTCGCCCCCGCGTGTAGCTACGGCAAATTGATCGTGCTTGTGACGAGCAAAACGAGTGCCGCGGCGTTGAGCGCGACGTCGAAACTCGCGAGGCCACTTGGTTTATTGGCGATGCATGAGTGCGCAGTCTCCACGGGTAACGGGACGTATAGTTTCTATCGGACCAAGCGGTATCGAGAGTGCGGTCGCAGTTCGCAAATCGGCAACTGAAAAGCGATTGCATAGCATTTCAGCAGGCTGCTGATGACGCGAAAGCGGCAGTTTTGTTAATCTGTGACAGCTGCGGTGTCGTCAGAGTGATTCGCGTGATCTTGGCTGATGTGCTAGCACGTTCATTAATTTCGACATCGCCGTTGCCTGTGCAAACTTCCTATTAACCGCACGCGAAACTGCAAGCAGCCACGAACAATGCCTGATCTTCGACGCGAAGCCTTGTGTTACGACCCGCTGCATGGATACATGCCCATGGTGTCGAACGAGGGCCTGGCGGCGGGCGAGGTTTCGGAACGTCAGATAATCGACCATCCGTGGCTGCAGCGATTGCGCCAGATTCACCAGCTGCAAACTGCGTGGTGGGTTTTTCCTTCGGCTGAACATACGCGGTTTCAGCATGTGCTAGGTGTCATGCATTTGGCGAGCCGGGCCGCAGCAGCGCTCTACGACAGCCTCAAGGCAGTTTGTCCGGATGCGCCCAGCCGTGGTTATGTGGAAAGTCTGCTGCGCCTGGCGGGTTTGCTCCACGATGTTGGCCACGGGCCGTTCGGGCATTTTTTCGATGAGCATTATCTTTCCGCTTACGGGCTTACGCATGAGACGCTTGGCAGTGTGATCATCGAACGCGAATTAGGCGATTTAATTCGCGGCGTGCGGCGAAACCCCAACGGAGCGCTGGAGAAGTGCGAAACGCTCGACCCGCGGCAAATCTCGCTGCTGATTACGCGACCCAAGTCGTCGCCTGCTGGATTGTCGAATCAAGCGGCTGATTCGCCGCCGCGGTGGCTCAAGTTTTTGCGCAGCTTGTTCAGCGGTATTTATACGATCGACAACATGGATTTCGTGCTCCGCGATGCCTACATGTCGGGCTACAACACACGCGCGTACGATTTGGAGCGGCTGCTGCGGTACAGCTTTTTCAGCGAAGCAGGGCTGACGATTCACGTTCGTGGATTGGATGCGCTGTTGCGTTTCATTTCCGTTCGGGCGGAGCTGTTTCGCACCATCTATTTTCACCGCACGGTGCGAGCGATAGATCTGGAATTGAAAGACTTGTTTGCGGCTAGCCGCAATTGGCTGTTTCCTGGCAATCCGCTGGAGAAGCTCGAAGAATATCAGCACTTCACTGAATGGACGTTGCTGGTGGATGCGGGCCGATGGCACACCAGCAATGATGCCGCGAAACGCGAAATCGGCAAACGGTGGCAGGATTTCTTGGCACGGCGCGTGCGTTGGAAGACCGTGTGCCAGCGAACGCTGGTGTATCGTCCGGGTGACGCGGAATCGTCGAGCATTTTCAGCAATCCGCAGTTTGTCGAGCAGGCAGTGCGGTCCGCCTTACCGCCGCAGCTGCGCGAACTGCCGCTGCGGGTTGATTTGGCCAGGCATGTTCACCGGCCGGAGACGCGGGGACCCGCCGCAGGCCAGAATTTTCTCTTCGACCCCGCGCTCGGTCAGCCGCGGCCGCTCGATGACGATCTCTTGTACCGCAACTTGCCGCTGGCGCATCGGATCTGCCGTATCTATGCAGAAGATGAAACGCACACGGCGGAAATCACGGCGGCGCTGGATCGTTTGATCGGCCCCGGCAGCGCCGACGACTTGACGAACATGTGACCGCAGGATCGCTGTAATCGGAATTGTTGATTCGTCTTTAGCAGCTTCCGCCCGGAAAGTCGTCACAGCTTACCGGAATTATCGTTGTACGTGGTGTGTTGCAACCGGCCCCAATAATTTGCATAGTCGCCCCGGTCGGCAAGGATTAGCATGAATTTCGGCGACGCTCACTTCGATTGGGTGACTTGGACGGATCAATCAGTGGACTGTGACCTACGGTTTATTGCTCATCTTTTCAGTTCTGCGTTCGCAGCATCCATTCGGAGTTTTGCAACCATGCTTAAGCGCAGCGTCGCGCTACTATGCGTTTTTGCGGCGGCGAATTTCGCTCGTGCCGATGAATTGAGACGGCTCGCCATTGGCGACTTGTCGGCGGGCAGTCGGCTTGAAGTTGCCACGGCCGACTGTGTGTATCGAGCCAAAATTACGAATCCAGCAACCGGCGAAGCACGCATGGCGGCATCCACCGACGGCGTCAAATTTAGCGAGCCGCAGACCGTATTTCTTTTGGGATCAACCCAAGGCCGTTCCGTAGAAGCCGGGGGCTTGATGTTCGTGAAAATGAATCAATTGCAAACCGGCATGCGGATTGAATTGGGGCTGGGCTCGATGGAAGCATGTGATCGATATTTGACCGAGCCAATTCGCAGCATCCGTGCTGAGTGAATGGTCGCCGTCAATGATAAATCAACATTCAAGCCCAGGGGCGGCAACCCCTGGGCTTTATTCATTGCGGTCGCATATACCGCGATCACTCCGCCACGCGCCACCGGGTATTGAATAGCCAAATCATCGTCGATAATAGCGCGACGACCAGCACACCAGTAAACCCCAGATACGAAAAATAAAGCGTCCAGTCGCCGGCATGGTCGGGCATCTGATTTGGATTGCCAAAGTGCAACGGCACGGCGAAGGCGGCGGCGAAGGGACTCGTAACGCTCAGCGTACCGGCAATCGCCGCCCCGCTCGATTTCGGAAAGAAAGTCTCCGCGAACCAGCGCATTGCCAAGGGCACGCAAAACAGCACGATGATTACCATGTAAGTGGCCATCAAGCTGTGCGCGGTCTTGCGAAACAGCACAGAGCAAAACAGTGCGATGGTGGTTGTGGTTAAACAACACATCGCGAACACGCCGACGTAGGCGGCAATGGACGGTAGATTCAGCCAGTAATACGAAGTCGGCATAATGCACGCCAAAAGCAGCGGCCACAGCAGAAACGCCGAGAGCACGCTGGAAACTCGCAAACCTGCCACGAGCTTGCCCCAGAGAATTTGCCACGGCGAAATGATCGTCGTGAGTAGCAAGTCGAGAGTCTGCCGTTCGCGCTCGCTAGTCACGCTGCCGGCGGAAAAGACCGGCCCGACGAGCATGTTGAACAGCACCACATAGCTGATGTACCACGGTGCAAGCTCTTGCCGCCAAAAAAGGCACACGGCCATTAGCGGAATCACCAGAAACATGCTGACCTGGATTACGAGGCGCAGCATGAGCGTGCCTTGCGCAAAAATTTCGCTGCGCATTTCTTTGTCGTAAACCGGATTTGCGCCGTCGGGCAACAGCGTGGTGCGTTTAGCCGGCGCGAACAATCGATCGGGAAACTGATCGCGCTGAATGATCAGGCCCACCGCTTGCTGGGCTTCCTCTTCGATATCGACAACTTCGTTCCCTTCACTGCCGACGTCCGGTGGGTGCATGAGCCGGCGCGTGGTTGCAGAAAAGAGCAGGATGCAAATTGCCGCCGCGATGCCCGGCAGCACGGTCACCGCCACGAACAAGCGAAATGAACCAACGCTGCTCAATCCATTCCACGTGAGAATGCCTGCCAATGCCAGCGGCAGAATCAGCAAGTATGACACGACGAGTGATGAAGCCGTACGCTGAAAGAAACTGCTGCACGCGACGCTGATCATGCCGAACGTCATGATCGACAGCACGAGCGCCAAGTACATGGCCAGCACTTCGTAAGGCGATACGCCACCCAGCGGCAGGCAGAGCATGACGATGGGCAGCGAAGAGAAAATCAAAATCGCCAGGTGCGCCAGCGACGCGAGCAACTTGCCCAGCACAATCGCCGCCGGTCGTAGCGGGCTGGCCAGCAGCATTTCGTATGTCTTGCGCTCCTTCTCGCCTGTAATTGCACCCGCGGCAAAACTCGGCGCCATGAGCGAAGCGATCACATACTGCCCCAAGAAAAACAGATTGACGAGCTGTTTGGCCTCTTCAGGATTGCGCGTCAGATCTAGCTTCAACTGCGGAGGCCACGCCATGATGACCACCGCACCCAACAGCGCGTTGTACAAAAACAATAGGATAAACGCCCGCGCAGTGCGTAGGTTGACGAGCAGTTCGCGCTGCAGTACGGGGTTTTCGAGAAGATACATAAGGCGGAAGGCGGAAAGTCCGCTCAGTCGCACCGTCGCTTTAGATTCTTGATGATGGTCACAACAATACTCAGAAGTTCATTAGCCTCGGACCGCAACGATTCTAGCCGCTTTGCTGGAATTAAGTTCGACTCGACGATTAATTCTAGCCACAAATCAGTTTCATCGAGTTCTGTCTCGACGATTCCAAGCTTCGCGAGGAACTCCGCATTCGATCTGGCGCGTGACGCCTCGCGGAAGTTGGCTGCGACCGACGTTCCACGCTTGAGACACTGCGTTCCAAGCACGTCAGCTGCACGTCCCTTCGGAAGACTCAAGAACATTCGCACGATTCGCGACGCAAACTGCTTCGTGCGATCCCGCAGCTCATTATGACGCATTCTTAAGCCCCTTTTTTGTGAGAGGAACCGAAATGCCGCTTGCGTTCCGCCTTCCCCATTCCGCCTTCCGCCTTAAAACTGCCTAGGCGTAATCTTTCCCTGTACCCGCAACGGCAAACCCTGAATGCGCAAAAAGCCTTCCGCATCGGTCTGATTGTAGCTGCCGCCCCCTTCCATGCTGGCGATGCCTTCGTCGTACAGGCTCTTGGGGCTTTTGCGGCCAGCGACGATGATGTTGCCTTTGTAAAGCTGCAGCGTCACTTCGCCGTCAACATTTTTCTGGGCCTCGCGGATGAACGCCATCAGCGCATCCATTTTCGCGGTGTACCAGAAGCCGTAATAAACCATTTCGGCCACTTCCGGCGAAAGCCGATCACGCAAATGCTCCAGATCGCGATCCAGCGTCAACTGTTCGATCGCCTGATGGGCTGCGTACAAAATCGTCATCCCCGGGGCTTCGTATACGCCGCGGCTTTTCATGCCGACAAAGCGATTTTCGACGATGTCGATCCGTCCAATTCCGTTGCGGCCGCCGATTTCGTTGAGCTCTTGCACCATCGCTAATGCCGATTTTTCCTGGCCATTAAATATGGTCGGCACGCCGGATTTAAACCCAAGCGTAATGGTTTCCGCTTTGTCCGGCGCCTTCTGCGGCGAAACCGTCATGCCGAAATCGACTAGCTCGACGCCATTGACCATCAGGTCTTCGAGCTTGCCCGCTTCGTAGCTGATGTGCAAACAGTTTTCATCGCTGCTGTATGGCTTGGCGACGGAAGCTTTCACTGGAATTTTTTTCTGCTCGCAAAATGCAATCATCTCCTGCCGGCCTGGAAACCGCTGACGGAATTTTTCAATTCGCCAGGGTGCAATCACTTGCGTGCCCGGCGCCAGCGCATCGGCGGCCAATTGAAAACGGCATTGATCGTTCCCCTTGCCGGTCGCGCCGTGGGCATAGGCATCGGCTTTTACCTCGCGCGCTACTTGCAAACACTTCTTCGTGATCAGCGGCCGTGCGATCGACGTGCCGAGCAGATAAATGCCTTCGTACTTCGCCTGCCATTGCAGAACCGGGAACGCGAAATCGCGGCAGAGTTCTTCCTGCGCATCGACCAATCTCGACGAAACGGCCCCGCAGTCGGTGGCCTTTTTTAAAATGGCGCCGCGGTCTTCGCACGGCTGGCCTAAGTCGACATAGACGGCGTGAACCTGGTAGCCTTCTTCCTGCAGCCAACCGAGAATAACTGACGTATCGAGCCCGCCAGAATATGCCAAAACGCAACTAGGCATGAATTGATTTCCTGTTCATTGCAGCAAAATTAACGGAAGAGGCGCCGAGGCACGGCAAAGATTCATAAGGAAGCCAGGAAACCAGGAACGTGGATCAATTGGCCGATTCAATCTTCCTTCCTGGTTTCATGGGTTCCTTATATAAATTCCTTTTGATTTCTCGTCGATCGTACGTCATTTCCAAAAAGACAATCGCTCATTTTGGAACGCCGCCGCACGCATGACAAGTGCTTGTTGGAATACGTTCGCTGCGGCTCCGCACACGAACCCAACGCCCAGCGAGCGAGCAGTGTATTTTCGACCTGAAAGACGACTTCGGCGCCACCCTCACTGGCGCGCCGCGTCGGTGTGGCATGCCTTCGTTGGCGCGTCGAATTAGTGTGATCGTTACAATGGCGGTGATATGACTGACTCGGAGGAACTTCATTTCGATTCCACTAGGAACCTGCCGAGAGCCCACCGCTCTTCGCGATTGCGGAACTATGCCCTGGGAATAGTCATCGGCACGGTTATTGCCATCGTTGGACTAATTGCCATCGTCGTGGGTTCGCGCGGCAAAGAACTACCAGCCATTTCATTTGAGAGTCTCGATGCCGCAGTCGGTCGTTGGAAAGAGAACGGCCCGGCCGATTACGACTTAGACGTTGAGCTGTCGGGCATCAATCCGGGCGTGGCTCACGTGGAAGTCCGTCATGGGGAAGTCACCGCCATGACGCACAACAGTCATGCGACTAAACCGCACACTTGGGACGAGTGGTCGATCCCTGGCCTCTTCGGTGTGATTCGCCGCGACCTGGAAGTTTGCATGGCAAAGGGACCAAACGCTTCGCCCGATGCTCCAATCCCGCGAGGCGTTTTCGATCCAAAACTTGGCTACCCCGTTCAATATCACCGCGTCACGCCAACGGGGGCTGATGCCAAGTGGCGGATCACGAACTTTGTGGACAGGTAGCTCTGCCGCCTCTTCAGCACGAATGTTGCGATTAATTCACTCAAAAATCTGCTGAACTCGAAGCTGGAATTCCGGCAGGATTTCCGGAAGCGAAAATTCTTCGTTCGCGCCGACGACTTGCGAGGGCCGATCGGAATGGAAGACGTGCAGGCTTTTTGTGGAGTCGTCGACAACGCAAACGGCGCGAACGCCCGCGTGCAGGTATTCCGCGACTTTGATGTGCACATCGCTCCAGCGATCGCTGGGAGAAAATACCTCGAAGACGAGTTCCGGCGCCACAGAAACCAATCCGGCAGGCATTGGACCTTTCGGCACACGCTGAAAGCTGTAGTACGCCACATCGGCCCCACGCACGGTATCCGGATTTCGCTCGGTGACGACGCCCGAATCGTTGGTCAACACTCGTCCGAGCGCATGAACTTCGAGAAATCGTTGCAAAAAATACGAAATGCGAGCACAAAGCTCGCCGTGGCGTGGTCCTGGAGGAGCCATTACAAGTACCTGCCCTTCAACCAGTTCTGTTGGGCGATCGTTATCAGGCAGTTCGGCGTATTTTTCTGCGGTCAACGATGTCGTGATGGTCGCCATAACATTCACCGGCTTAAGGGCAGCTTAACCACTGGCAATTGTACTTTCCTTGGGCGAATAAAGACAATCGCCAGGACAATGGGAGAATTTGCGGTTATTGCTACCAATCGAAACCGGCAATGATACAATGCGCGCCACCGCAGGGTACAAACACACAAGCATTCCGATCCAAACCGCTACGCAGGAGCACGCCATGGTTACATTGCACACGCGCGGGTTCGCTACCATCGCTTTGGCATTGATCAGCAGTCTAATCGTCGGTCTTACTATGAGCGTCGCTGCTACGACAGCGATGAGTGCCGACACAACCGCGCCGCCGGCATCGTCTGAACCCAACACGCTGACTCCTGCCGAAAAAGCCGCCGGTTGGAAATTGCTCTTCGATGGTAAAAGCACGGATGGTTGGCACAATTTCAAAAAGAAAGATGTGAGCAGCGGTTGGCAAGTAAAGGACGGCGTCCTCGTTTGTGCCGATCCCAAGAAGGCCGGCGACCTCTTGACCAACGACCAATACGGCGCGTTCGAATTGAAACTGCAGTACAACATTTCCGAGAATGGCAACAGCGGCGTTATTTTTCATGCCACAGAAAACGAGCCCACCAGTTGGATGAGCGGGCCGGAAGTTCAATTATTCGACAACAATCAGCCGGAAGGGCACGAGAATCAGCTCTCAGGCTGGCTGTATCAGATTTATCGTCCTGCCGATGACTCTGCGACCGGCAAGCCCAAGGACGCCACGAAACCGGCGGGCCAATGGAACGATTTGCGACTGGTAATTACGCCCGAAGAAAGTGAAGTCGATATGAACGGCGTCAAATATTACACGTTCAAAATCGGCAGTCCGGACTGGGACGAACACGTGTCGAAAAGCAAATTTGCTTCGATGAAGAATTTCGCCAAGTCGCCGGCCGGCCACATCGCGCTGCAAGGCGATCATGGGCAAGTGTCGTTCCGCAATATCAAGATTCGGCCGATCGAATCGAAATGAAGACCGTGATCGTCCGCGGAGAGGCGGAGCAGAGGATTGCGCTCTTAGCCCGGCGCTCGTTGTCCTTTGCCGGGATACAGGAAAGCGAATGCGGCGAGCGTCAGTAGTGACAGCCACATCATGACGCTGAACAGAGCGGGGAAGTAATTGCCAGTTGCAGCAGTCGCGGTTGTCGCTGATTCAGCAGCAGCAGCAGCCGTCGTCGATTTCGCCCAAACAAGCACTCCCATGGCGATTGGGCTGCCGACGATGATGCCTACGCCGAAGATAATTACGTTATAGAGCGATTGTGCACTGGCGCGCACATCGTGCGTCGTTTGTTCATCGATAATCATGAAGGCCAGCACGATAAAGAATCCGAAGCAAATGCCATGCATTGCCAAACCAGCGATGACGACCAAGATTGGCGAAATGCCCGTTTGCGCGGCAATCGGTTCGACATAGGCGAACAGCGCCATTCGTGCTGCGTAGGCCAGCAGGCCCACAATCATCAGCGATTTCTTCGAAAATCGCGTCGTAAAAAATGGCAAGCACGCGAGCATCACAATCTCTGAGACCTGCCCAATCGTCATCAATCCGCCGCCGCCAACGCCGAAAATCGAATTAAAGAAATTCACGAGCCCTTCGGCTTTCGCTTGATATTGCGAAATGAAATTCGCCGCGTGCATCACAGGGAATTGATGAATGACGCTCACCACGACGGAAAACAAAAACAGTGCCATCAAGGTGGCATTGCGTTGAATCTCCTCGCGCGCTTCCCAAGTGGCGTTCGCCCGCCGGCCTTTTTGCGGCGGCGTGTGCGGCAAGGTGAAACAGTAAACGCCCATGATTGCGCCCAGAATCGCACTCAGTTTGAAGGCATCGATGCGTCCAGTGTTCCAGGCGTTCGTTAACGCTTCGCCGGTCAGGCCCTCTGGCGTGTATCTGTGTAAAAGCCACTGGCCGACGGCGATCCCGGCGATAATCCAACCGAGCGTGCCCCACAATCGCAGTCGGCTAAAATCGCGATCGCGGTCCGGCAGATGATGAAACGCCAGCGAGTTCGTGAGCGCCAGCGTCGGCGTGTACAGAATCGACCAGATAAGCGAGTACCACAAAAACTCCGAATACGTTTCCAAAGACGCCAACCGCCACATCAGCACCGCGCCCAGAAGATGGCTGATGCCCAAAAAGCGTTCCGTCGCAAAATATCGATCGGCAATTTGGCCCGCCACAAACGGCGCGAAAACCGCGCCCAGCGCCCCAACAGCGGCGATCAGCCCAATTTGACCGGCGTCTAAACCCCGCGCTTGCAAAATCGGCAATAGAATTGGAACCCATGCACCCCAAATCGCGTACTGCAAGAACATCATCAGGGAAAGCCGCACATACATGCCTAGCGCGAGTGGCGGGGGCGACAGCGGAGCATCGAATGCGGCGGGTTGGCTAGCCATAGATCGCGTTTACTCCCCCAAAGACGGGATCGCCCCGGTGCTGGCAATTTACGATCGGCCCATGTTATCATTCCAGCGGGGAAATTGCGCCGATCAACCGCAAACATTTATCGATTCGGGAGGGCCTGTTAACATGACGCGCTTACGAACTTCTCGGCGTGAGTTTTTGAAGACCTCCGCACTCGCGGGGGTCAGCCTCGCTGGCGCCGGATACTTTGTCAGCGGCGCCCGGCCGCCGAGAGTACCAGCCCGAACGAAAAAATCCGCTTCGCCTGCATTGGCGTCGGCGGCAAAGGACAAGAAGAGGCCAAAGATGCCTCGCGCTTTGGCGACGTCGTTGCCATCTGCGATGTCGACGACAACACCCTGGCGAAAATCGGCGATGCCCATTCCGCGGCCAGGCGCTACCAAGACTGGCGCGATATGTTCGACGAAATGGCCGACAGCATCGACGCGGTCACTGTCAGCACGCCCGATCATAATCATGCCGTTATCGCGGCCGCCGCCATGCGGCTCGGTAAGCATGCGTTTGTGCAAAAGCCGCTGACACACAGCTTATGGGAAGCTCGTCGGCTCGGCGAAATTGCCGCGGAGCAAAAAGTCGCCACGCAAATGGGAAACCAGCACACGGCGAACAGCAATTTGCGTCGCACGGCGGCCATGATTCGCGCCGGCGTGCTTGGCCCGGTGAAAGAAGTTCACATCTGGACCAATCGCCCCATCTGGCCGCAAGGCATCGCTCGGGCGGAAGCCAAACCGGCGCCCAAGCAAATGCATTGGAATTTGTATTTGGGTCCGGTCGCGTATCGTCCGTTTGCTGAAAGTTATCATCCCTTCAATTGGCGCGGCTGGTGGGATTTCGGCACTGGTTCGCTCGGCGATATGGCTTGCCACACCATGAACATGCCGTTCATGGCGCTCGATCTGCGAAATCCGCTCACCGTGCAGGCCGTCACCACCGGGCACAATCGCGATAGTTACCCGAGCAAAACGAAATCGCTCACGTACGAATTTGCGGCGAACGATCGTCATCCGGAATTAAAATTGTTCTGGTCCGACGGTGGTATCAAGCCGATGGAACTGCTCGCGAATTTCACGCCCGAGCCCGATAACACGAAGTCCGGCAAAAAGAGCGCGAAGAAATCGGACGACGTCGCCGACGATGCTGACGCCAAAAAGGCGGACGAAAAGAAAGCCGCTCGCCGTCCGCGTTTCTCCGACAGCGCCTGCCTCGTGGTCGGCGAAAAAGGCATGCTCTATGCTCCGGGCGACTACGCCGAAGGCAAAATCCAACTCTCCAACGGCCTGGAAGAATTCGAAGCGGAGTTCCCCAAATCGCCCGGCCACTGGGACGAATGGGTCGCCGCCATCAAAGGGGGCGAGCCAGCGATGTCGAATTTCCCCAATTACGCCGTGCCGCTCACAGAAACGGTGCTGCTGGGCAACCTGGCGATTTGGACGGCTACCCAGCCCGACGAGCCGGGCAAGAAGATCGAATGGGACGCCAAAAACCTCACGGCGAAAAATGCGCCCGAGGTGGCGGAAGTCATCCATCCCAAATTCCGCGCCGGTTATTCGATTTAGTGCGCGGGGCTGTTGCGAATTTCCCAAACCTCCCACTTGGCTGAGGGCCGCTCAAGAGCTGCTTCCATGTTACTACGCACGTTGATTTTTACATTTGCGATTTGCCTCGTCAGTTCGTTTGCGCGTGCCGAAACCGTCGATCAATCGGCTATTGCCAATAGCTTTGAAAAAATCTATGCCGAGGTGAATCGCGATCGCGATGGAAACATCACGGCCGTCGACTTCACCGATTCCGACTTCACCGATAAAGACCTCGCTCAGCTCCGCAACCTGCCGAAGTTGGAAACCGTGGTCGTGGTCGGCTCGCAATTCAACGACCAGAGTGTGCCGCTCGTGTGCGGGCTGAAAAATGTCAAGCAGCTCACGCTCGAAAACACGGAGCTCACCAACGCCGGCGTACTCGAACTCCGCGATCTGCCGGCCCTCACCATGCTCAGCCTGCGCCGCAATTCGCGCATGACCGACGAGGGCCTCGCGAACCTCAAAGAGCGCTTCCCCAAACTCGATCAGCTACTGTTGCTTTTCAACAACCTCACCGACGCGGCGATGGATCATGTCGCCCCGCTCAGCAATTTGCGCGTGCTCGACCTGCGCGGTTGCATGAAAATTGGCGATGCCGGCGTGGCTAAACTCGCGCCGCTGGCGAAGCTCGAACGTCTCAAAATCCGCAGCCCGGAAGTCACTGATGCGGCGATGGAAAGCATCCGCCGCTTTCCGAATCTCAAAGGCCTGTGGATGGAAGACACCCGGCTCACCGACGCCGGCATGCGAGCCATGTCAGATTTGCCGAACCTCGATGAGCTCTATCTGCTGCGAACTGCGGTTGCCGACGACGGCCTGAAGTCGCTCGCCGGTCTCAGCAAACTCAAACGCCTCGATCTGCGGGCCACCGCTGTGCAAGGGCCGGGCCTGGCGCATCTCAAGAAGCTGCCGGCACTAAAAATCCTCGCACTCAGCGAAACGCCGCTCCGCGATGTCGGGGCGGAGCACCTTGCGGAACTCACTGGCCTGGAGACGCTCGATCTTTGGGATTCCAACGTCACCGATGCCGGCATCGCGAAGCTCGCGCCGCTCAAAGCACTCACGTCGCTGAACTTGCAGGGGCTCAAAATCACGGACGAGGCACTCAAAACTGTCGCCGGCCTGCCGAACCTTGCCACGCTGAACTTGGAAGCCACTGGCACGACCGACGTCGGCCTTGCCCAGCTCGCGGCGCTCAAGAAACTTAAAACGCTCGATCTGGAATTCACGCACACCACGCCCGAGGGCATCAAGAAACTGGAAGCCGCACTGCCGGGGTTAAAGACCACGCGGTAGTTGAACCGCAGAGAGGTAAAGACGCAGAGACGACAGGGCGGATGCGAGCGATTTCACAATCGCTTTCATCAAATCAACTCAAATCTCGGGGGAATCAAAATGTATCGATCGACCACCACCGCGGCTTTCCGCGCACTGTTCGCGGCCTTCGCGGTTCAATTTTCCGCCCCGGCCCACGCCGCCGATCCTTGGGTCACCTACGAAGGCGCCACGGGTGCCGGCCACGGCAAGCACATCGTGCTCATCAGCGGCGATGAAGAATATCGCTCCGAAGAGGCGCTGCCGCAGCTGGCGAAAATTCTCGCCAGGCGGCATGGCTTCAAATGCACAGTGCTGTTCGCCATTGATCCCGACTCAGGCGAAATTAATCCCGACATCCTCAATAACATCCCGGGCCTGGAAGCCCTCAAAACCGCGGACCTGATGATCGTCTTCACCCGCTTTCGCGATCTGCCCGACGATCAAATGCAGCACATCGTCGATTACTTAAACGCCGGCAAGCCCGTCATCGGTCTGCGCACCGCCACGCACGCCTTCAACATCAAAGACGCGCAAAAAACATTCGCCCGCTTCAGCTACAACTCCAAAGACTCCGGCTTCGAAAAAGGCTTCGGCCGCCAGGTGCTCGGCGAAACTTGGGTCAACCACCATGGCCAGCACGGCAAGGAAGGCACGAAGGCGATCATCGCCCCGGGCATGGAACAAAACCCAATCCTGCGCGGCATCAAAAGCGGCGATATCTGCCTCACAACCGACGTCTACGGCGTCAACCTCCCGCTTCCTGGCGACAGCCAGCCGCTGCTGCTGGGCCAGGTGCTGGAAGGCCTCGATTGCGATTCCAAACCGGTCGAAGGCAAGAAGAACGACCCGATGATGCCGGTGGCCTGGACCAAAACCTATTCGCTGCACGCTGATGGCTCGCAAGCCGGCCGCGTTTTCACCACCACGATGGGCTGCTCACAAGATATGTCCAATGCGGCCTTCCGCCGCCTGTTGGTGAACGCCACCTACTGGTGTCTGCACCTGGAGATTCCTGAAACCCTGGACGTCGACCTCGTCGGCGATTTCAAACCCTCGCCGTATAAAACGAAAGGCTTCGTCAAAGGCGTGAAGCCTAGTGATCTCAAGATGGAATGATTGGGGAACAAATTCGAATCATCAAATTCGAATGACGAATGAATAGCCAATCACCAATGACCAATGTCGAAACAGTTGGAAGTGGTCGCCCGGATATTCTCCGTAATTGGAACCTGGAACTTGGACCTCATTCGTCATTCGAGTTTCGTCATTCGTCATTCGCGGCGCTTCGCCGCGCCTCCCCGTTGACAACTCTCCGTCGCGTTCGATACTAATAAAAAGCCGCCACGCCCCCATCGTCTAGTGGCCCAGGACGTCGGGTTCTCAGTCCGAAAACCGGGGTTCGACTCCCCGTGGGGGTACTCTTCGCCACCGCTCGCCAACCGTGGTTTTTTTGTTGCCAACTCTGCACACGGTAACGATTTGCCACGCAGCACATGATCGAGTCGCGTTTCGCCATCGCTCGCCTTCGATTCTCGATCTTCGCCACCACTCGCCGCCCAACTGCTGCCGATTTTGCTGCCGATGTGCCGACGACGTAAGTTGTTTGCCGTCAGTTCCGGTTGCCGCCAACATTGCAGGTTGATTTACGGGCTGTGTGGCGTCGAGGTCGGGCAACGAATCGAGCGCGGCCGCCACGTCATGCAATCGCGTGTGCGAATAGCGGCCGATCGTGAGTGTCGGCGTCGAGTGTCGGGCAAGCTCTTGGGCCACTTTCACCGAAGCGCCGCCCGCCACGATGCCGCTTATGAACGTGTGGCGCGTGGAGTGAAAATCGGCCACTTCCCCCGCGGCATTGCGATACCGCAGAAAATCGGATTCGCTGCGCACTTGTCGTTCTTCGTCGTTTCGCGCCTCCGCAATCCAATCGGCCCGCGCCGCTTTCAAATCGCTCCGCAGCATCCGCGCGGTGTTCGCCGGCAGTGTCGGAAATAACCGGCCATCGCGCGGCTTGTCCTTTTAGCCAGGCCCGCAGCTTGATTCCGCCAGGTCGCCACGCAATGGCAACGTATCATCGCGGCGTCGCTTGCTGTGTGCTGCCGCCACTGTCACCGTTGGCAATTCGGCATCCAGGTCGAAACTCTGCGGCGTCAAACTACGCAAGCTCGCTGGCCCGCAAGCCGGTGCCCAGCGCCAGCCGATAGAGCATCGCCCGATCCGGTCCGCTGATGCGATGCTCTGCCAAGGTGCGCGTCGCCGTTGAACGAATTAACTGTGTCAATTCATCCGGTGCCAATTCGCGCCGCACGTGCCGGCGGTCGGTATCGGCGTTGAAACTCTTGAGCGCCGCCAGAGGGTCCGCCGCGATGCGATGCTCCGCCCACAGCCAACGGGTGAAACTCTTGATGTTTCGCAAGTAGCCGTTGCATGTTTTCAGACTGCAAGCCGTTCGCGTCCGCCGCTTCCTTCACGCGCTTGTCGCCCGCTTGCCGGATGCCGTCGATAGCTCGCAACACGGCATCTCCGGTCAAGTCTGCAATTTGCTCGGCTTTGCACGTCGCGATGATTTCCTCGACGTGGCGACGCGCCATGCTCACGTGCTTGGACGTATTCTGCCGGGCTCGCAGCG
Source organism: Pirellulales bacterium (assembly GCA_963773875.1). Lineage (GTDB taxonomy): Bacteria > Planctomycetota > Planctomycetia > Pirellulales > JADZDJ01 > CAVTYH01. The sequence goes on along the minus strand of CAVZCV010000014.1, from coordinate 199,956 downwards.
TCGCGACAAAATCCGCCAGGTGGTCCGCGGCCGATTTGCGCCCCTCGACTGCGAACCGCTCCTGCGTCGCGTCAATCAGCCCACTGGCTGGAAAATGTAGAATTGGATTTGCCTGAGTCACAAAGTCGCATAACGGCCGCTAGAGTTTGAGCTGCTTAGCCGATTTCACGGCAGGCTGCACGTGGTAGTGGCAGATAATCGCGCCGGAGGCACTCGAAGTCGGTAAGCGAAAACGATTGATGATCATAGGCGCTCACCTTCGAAACCCCATTTTCTGCTGTTGATTGGCCTTGAAATCGCACCGCCAACAAAGCCCGGTCAACGAGATAACCCGTACCGAGCTGCAGCCGCGGCACAATGGGAGAAGTCGTTTCGTTTTGCGGGCAACCAGCACGCCCCCCGCTGTATTGTTTTTAATCACAACTCCAAACGCAGTGCGCGGCCGGGGCAACTCAGCACTCACTTGCATTTTACTAAAACGCCCGGCAACTCAGCGTTCGCGGTGATTTTACTAAAAACGCAGTGAACACAGCCTGCTGTTGGAGTTCGTTTTATTAAAACAGCACTTCCGAACGGTCCACGACAGAGGTTCGTCACACGTTGGGGTTCTCAAAACGGTCGTTTTCGGCACGTGTTCGTAATCGATGACTTCTCGGCACTTCGGATGATCAACGGTCGCAACGGCAGTGTCTCACAGGCTGCCCCGTACTAATAATACGCGAAAATCAACCACAGCGGACTCGCAAAAAGGGTGGCGAAAACCATACGGTCCAGCGTAATCCGATTGGGAACGCCAACTGTGGTGGTTGTCGCGCCATCGAGACTGCCGGCTCGATTTAAGGGATCGGTGCTACTTTTATTGGTCGCTTGCTTGTACAATTGCATAATACCGATCCGAATGTGGCAGCTGCGCCTAACACATTTTACTAGTCGGACGTTCTGGTATGAACGAGCGCAGAGAATCCACCGACGCATTCTTCGACTTGGCTCACAGACCTCTGTGCCGGATCAAATCAAGGTTCAGCGGATGCTTGCAATGATGCAATGCGCCATGCAGAAAGCCTTTTTCAGTCGCTGGCCGACTGTCTGCCGTTCAACGTTATCGTCAAGGACCGCGGTGGCCGACGCGTGTTCGTCAATCGCAATTATCTGGAACTTCATCGGGCGCGTGCGGACGACGTCCTAGGAAAAACGGACGCCGACCTGTTTCCAGCATCTGTTGCCCAAAAATACCGGGACGATGATGCGAAAGTCTTGCAGACCGGCGTTGTCCTGCGCGGGCGGAAGAGTTGCGATTGCCCAATGGCAAACGGCAGTTGATCGAACGAATTAAAGGGCCGGTTCGCAACCGCACAGGCGCCATTGTTGGTGTCGAAGTAATTTTTTGGGATGTGACCGAGCGGGTAACCACGGCGGAATCGCTCAACCTTGAGCAGCGGCTATTAAGTTCTTTGATGGACAGCATTCCCGACGCAATCTACTTCAAAGACCGAGACAGTCGATTTCTGAGGATTAGTCGGGCGATGGCCGGAAAATTCGGGCTGGAGGGGCCGGAGGACGCGATCGGCAAAACCGACGCGGACATTTTTTCATCGGAGCACGCGGGTCAGGCCCTGCAAGACGAACAGAAGATTATGCGGACTGGCGTGCCGCTGGTTGCAAAAATCGAGAAGGAAACTTGGGCCGAGCGCGAGGACACGTGGGTTTCATCAACGAAGATGCCGCTGCTTGATAAAGATGGAGAAATTCTTGGCACGTTTGGAATTTCGCGGGATGTAACAGAGCAGAAGCGGGCCGAAGACGAACTGCAAATAGCAAAGAGGGCTGCGGAAGAAGCCAGCCGGGCCAAGAGTGAGTTTCTGGCCAATATGAGCCACGAGATCCGCACGCCGATGAACGGCATCATCGGCATGACCGAGATATTGTTGAATTCGACGCTCACGAGCGAACAGCGCGAGTACCAGACAATCGTGAAAAACTCCGCCGACGCGCTGTTGTCGTTGTTAAACGATATTCTTGATTCGTCGAAGATCGAGGCCGGGAACTCGATCTGGAACATATTCCTTTCCACTTCGTGACACATTGGGGGACACCTTGCATACATTGGCCAATCGAGCTGCTGAAAAAGGCCTGGAATTGGCCGTCCACATACCGCCGGGCGTTCCCGATCATCTCTGTGGCGATCCAGGGCGACTGCGTCAAATCGTCGTCAATTTAGTGGGTAACGCAATCAAATTCACAGACATCGGAGAAGTCGTCGTAAGTGTGCTCGTCGAATCGGTCGATGCCGATTTGACTCGTTTGCGGTTTGCTGTACGCGATACAGGCATCGGTATTCCCGTCGACAAACAAACGAAGGTATTCGAGGCATTTAGCCAAGTCGACGCCTCGACCACTCGAAAGTTTGGGGGAACCGGCCTAGGCCTTTCCATCGCGTCTCAACTCGTGAAGTTGATGGGCGGCAGAATCTGGGTCAAAGGCGCACCCGCCAGGGAAGCACCTTTCAATTCACTGCTAATTTCCCGGTGGAAGGCAAGAGTCCACGCGGCCAACCGAATCGGAAACGCTGCGTGGGTTGGCCGTTTTAGTCGTCGATGACAACGAGACTAACCGGCTTATTTGCGAAGAGATGCTTTCGAATTGGAACGTGCTTCCGACAGCAGTCGCAAGCGGTGAAGCCGCTCTTTATGAACTGAAGCGCACCGTCAGCGTGGGGAAGCCATACCGACTCATGCTGCTGGATGTGATGATGCCTGGGATGGATGGGTACGAAGTCGCACGTCGCGTGCGAGAAGATCCAATGATTAGCGACGTGATAATCATCATCCTCTCGTCGATCTGCCGTCCGGAAGTCGGCAGACCGGCGGCTGAATTGCGATTGGCGCACACTTTGACGAAGCCCATCACGCAATCGGAACTATTCAATGCCATCGCCCTCTCGATTAGTGGCGAGCGAACTGATGCGAACCCAGTCGAAGTGATGGCTCAGGATCGGTCGACGAGTTTCGTCCCGCGTCGAATTCTGCTGGCGGAAGATGGTTTAGTCAATCAAAAGGTGGCGGTTGGTTTGCTTACCCAGCGTGGCCATGCGGTGACGGTCGTCAACAACGGCCAAGCGGCGGTCGAAGCGGTTACACAGAACCAGTTCGACATGGTTTTGATGGATGTGCAGATGCCAATTCTCGACGGCTATGAAGCCACGGCGGCAATCCGGAAATGGGAACTGGAACGCGGACGGAGAATCACGATTATTGCAATGACGGCGCATGCCATGAAGGAGGATCTCCAGCACTGTTTGGACGCTGGAATGGATGGCGTTGTCACCAAGCCATTTCGACCGCAAGTGCTGTATCGTGCGGTAGAGGAAACCAATCGGGCCCCTGATGAGCCGGCCCCCGCCGTCGCAGAACGCAACAGGACGTCGGTGACTTGAATCCTATTTAGCTGTGGGTTCTACGCAAGGAATGTGTCAAGACCTTCGGGCAAATGTTTTCCGGCACCCAAAACACGCACCGAAAAACGTGTGTCACAACGGTCGTTTTTTGATACTGCGCACAAATGGCAACGTTGACGGAACCGTCGCACGAACCGCAGTTGCGCCGGCGCTCACTGCTGCTAATGCCAAACGTGGCGATTCAAAGTAGGCTGTCAACATCACCAAGATTGTGACGACGGCATTCGTGAGTCCCACGGCACGATCGACAGTTGCCCGGGTCATTAGAAATTCCGTTTTCTCGCCTTAGACTAATGCCCGCCGTGAGCGATACCCTTGCTGAGTTCGGACCACAATTGGATGCCGGTGCGTTTGGCCCAGACGTCGTAAGCGGTGGTAAGTTCTTTGAGTTTTTCGGGCATAGATTCGGCAAGGTTGTGGGACTCGGTGCGGTCGATAACGATGTCGTAGAGTTCCCAGGGCTTGTCGTTGAGAGCGACGATTTTGTAGTTGCCGATGCAGGCGGCGCGGTTGCCTTCGTGTTCGCAAAAATAAGGCTTGTGGTCGAGCGGTTCACCCGCAAGAAGCGGAAGGATGGATTGGCCTTCAAAGGAGTCGGGGATGGGGACATTGGCTAGAACGAGGAAGGTGGGGGCGAGGTCGAGGATGGTGGCGGTGCCGGGAAGGTAGCCGTCCTTGTGTTCGAGGGTGCCGGGGAGCCGGGCGATGAAGGGGGAGGAGATGCCACCTTCGTAGGGCGTGGTTTTATGGAGTCGGAAGGGGGTGTTAGAGACCGTAGCCCAAGGGCGGCCATAACCGCGGAATGAGTCGCGGCTGCCAAGGGGGGCAGATTTGTCGCCGCCGTTGGGATCTTCGGCAGCGCCGCCGTTATCAGAGAGGAAGACGACGAGGGTGTTGTCGTCGAGGCCGAGCGATTGGAGGGACTCAAGGACGCGGCCAATCTGGGCGTCCAGGTGGGTGATCTGGGCGGCGTAAACCTCCATGCGGCCTGACCAGTTGGCTTTGTTTTCGGGGGAGACGTCTTCCCAAGGGCGGGCGTTGCCGCGGTCCATCGGGGCCATCTTCTGAGAATCGGGGACGAGGCCCAGTTCTTTCATGCGTTTGTGGCGGGCGTCGCGGATGGGTTGCCAGCCGGCGTCGTACTTGCCTTGATACTTGGCGATGTCGGCTGCGGGAGCCTGAAGGGGCCAGTGGGGAGCGTTGAAAGCGAGGTAGAGGAAGAAGGGCTTCGTTTTGTCTTTGGCGGCATCGGAGATGAAGGAGATAGCGTGGTCGGCGAAGGCGTCGGTGGAATAGACCCGTCCATGGGGGGAACCCACTGCTTGTCATCGAGAGCCATGAGTTCGCGTTTTTTCTCGGGATCGGAGGGCCCGCCGTAGTAATTCATCGCGCCGTTTACCTGGACAAATGAATGGCCGAATCCTCGGGCGGCAGGCCATTCTTCGGGGCGACGGCCCAGATGCCACTTGCCGGCCATGAGCGTGGTATAGCCGGCTTTTTTGAGGAGTTCGGCGATCGTGGGGGATGCTTTGGAAAGGTGGTCCTGGTAGGCAGGGGAGTGGGCGACGGCGCGTTGGTTGGCGTGATAGTCGTCGATCATGGCGCCGATGCCGACCTGCCCAGGATAGCGGCCGGTCATGATGGACGCGCGGGTAGGGCAGCAACGGGAAGCGTTGTAGAAGGAGCAGAGTTTGACGCCCTGGGTGGCGAGGTGGTCGAGGTTGGGCGTTTGGATTTCGGAGCCGTAGCAGGAGGGTCGGAGTAGCCCAAGTCGTCGGCGAGAATGAGGACGATATTGGGGCGTTGGGCCTGTGCTGGGGATTGAGCATGGGCGATGCCGGGGAGGAGGAACACGACGCCGGTGAGAATCAATTTGCGCATGATTGGTTCGGGATTGTATTGGCCTTCTATCCGGCTTTGTGCGGCAATAAATACAAAAACAGGGCCAATTCACCATCCGCCGGTCGCATCTGGGCCGTGTGAGACCACACTGTAAATGCACTTAAAAACGGTCTAGTAGGTTGTCAACAATCGCTCTGCGGCGTGCGGGTCGCCCTGGTCGATTGCGTTCAAAATATGCGTGACTTCGCGCATGCCAAAGTGTTCAAATGACGATGAGATGGCGGCCATTATATCTGCACACAATCGGCAATTCCCGAAATATGTGAAGACGCTCCGTCCGAGTCCTCGAAATGGTTGAATGATGTCGCAGACGTGGCGGTCCGACGCGGGGGTATCTCAAAACCTCATGGCAAACGTTGTCCGACACGCATAACCATCCACCGAAAAACGTGTGTCACAGCGGTGGATTGTTGTGGAGCATGGAAAGAACGTTCGACTTTCGACTAGTGCGGTTCGTTATTTCATATGCCATTTCGCGGCAATGTTTCCACGATATCTAAGTGCCATTCGTGACATCGTCCGCATGCTTCAGAGGTCGAAGAGCCGCTCTTACTCGCCGTCCGCTTGCTCGCTGATCGACTTCACAAAAAACCAGGTGAGTTTGTCGTCGGCGCGAGACTCAAAGTGATTTCAAGGGTCTTGCCCTTGAAGGTCGCACGCCACCGATACCAACGGTCGTCGCCGCGTTTGTGGCGTTCAACAAGTTGCAGTGATTCCGGCTCTTCGAGAGGTGCGAGAACTTCTGGTGGAGCGTCGCCAAGCCGGGGAAGTAGCCCGCCGGCATGTTGGCGAAGTCTGCGCCGGTAAGCGTACCGGCGCGGCTTGGTTGAGCAAATCCCGCACCCGTTGGCAATTGCCGGTTCTTGGTTCGGTAAAGGCCGGATCGGCAGGGCGAGCTTGGGATCGATGGCAGCCGCGATTGCGTCTGTAAACACGTCCGGCTCGGCGTTCGCCAGATTCGTTAGCAAGATAATGGTGATATCATCGCCCAGGTAATGAGAAATGTAAGTCTTGAATCCTTGCCAGGCGCCGCCGTGGTGATGCCGGAGCTGGCCGCGATCCTCGTCGACAAACCAGCCGAAACCGTAGGGATAGGTCGTGCCGCTATTGAGAGTCACGGGTGCGAAGATTTGTTTCCAGCTTTCCGGCTTAAGCACGGCTTTCTCCCGGATGCCCGTGTCCCAGGCGATCATATCGCGGATTGTCACGTAGAGTGCACCGTCCGCCGTTGAGTTGATACTCAGCGAAATCCAGTCCTGGTTTTTCAACGTTCCGTTGACCAATTGATAGCCCGCGGCGCAATGAGGAATGATGTCGGCCTCACTGATAATGCGCTGAGCTTCATACCGAGCGGATCGAATACGCGCTTGCGCAGCGGTTTGCCATAATGCTCCCCCGTCAATTTGCCGATGAGACAGCCGAGCAGCACATAGCCGGGATTGCTGTAGCTCCAGCGGCTGCCGGGAGAGAACTCCGGCTTCAGCACCAATGCGAGTTTCGCGAACTCGTCGTCAGTGTAATCTTTACGATAGTCGAGGCCGACAAAGGGTTCGAAATTGCCGATTCCTGACGTGTGCGTAAGCAGGTGTCGAATGGTGATGGGGCCCCACCACGGCGGCGCTTCGGGCCAAAATTTGGTGATCGAATCATCAAGCGAGAGCTTGCCATGGTCCACAAGCGTCATGATCGCTGCAGCTGTGAACTGCTTACCCACCGATCCAGACTGAAAGGCAGTATCCGGCGTCACCGGGACATGGTGTTCGACATTAGCTTCGCCGTATCCTTTAACGAGCATCGGCTTCCCATTGTGAATGACCGCGAGTGCCGCTCCCGGAATCTTCTGTCTCTTCATCTCAGCGGCTACGACCGCGTCGATATTATCGATTGAGACTGCTGGGTCGGAACGAGTCTGGGCTTGCACCATACACACGAATGGGTCCGACGCGCGGAGCCAAGCGATCAGAGTGCCGGCCAGAAGCAAGGTAACGGTGGTCAGAGTTTTTCGCATTCGCATGGTTTCAGCTAAGTTATCGTTGATGATAACAACTATCGCTGTAGAAATGGAAATCAGGCATTCCAGTGCATTTGTTCTTTCAACGGGCCCAGTCGTTCGACACCAGTGACGCTTAGATCAAGAAACCGTGGATTTTCGGCGAGTCTCACGCGAAAACGAGTTTATGAGATCAAACGCTATTTCCAAATCCGACTTTTTTTTGACCCGCAGATCTGATCTGATTGACTAACGATGCTAGCCAGAAGCAGTCGTTACCAACGCGTGAGGTGGTTCCCAACCGATTGATCGCGCTATCGCCAGTCGCCGCTGAGTTCGAAGGCCGCCCAGTAGTACGGTGGCAAGCGGTTGCTTTTGTCGGCTGACCGTGGGGTTGTCTCAGTGGTAGCATCGAGCTCCAATCCCCGCTTCAAGCCAGCTTGTTTGGTTGCATCGTTTAACAGCCATAGCTGCGCTTGGCGTAAAGCTTCCAGTTTCGACATCCGCTGTTGCCAGAGATTGTCGTAAAAGCGAGCCATTAACAACTGCGTGGCTTTGTCGGGGACTTTCCACAATCCGGCGACTACGCTCTTCGCGCCGGCTAGCTGGAAGGCCCGTTGCAAACCGAGCAGTCCTTCGCCGCCCGCGGCGCTGCCCAAACCGGATTCGCAGGCGGAAAGTGTTGCCAACTCCACGCGGGATAAATCAAGTTGCCCCACTTCCAACGCGGTTAGAATGCCGTCTTCTTTTCCGTCTTCCGGCGGTCGATTTGCGCCGGCCAGCACCAGGCCCGACAATAAATCGGGATGATAGCCCGTCAGTTCTTGCCGGGCCAGCAATTCCAAGCCGTCATGTTTCCCAGGGGCACCGGAACGATCGAGTCGCCGAGCGGATTTCCGGCGGCGCAAAGAAGCCGTGCGTCGACAGATGCACATAGCGACAATTGCCCAATTGGCTGCGGACGGCGTTTTTCGTAGCTTCGGCGCCAGTAAGTTCGATTGGCGGAGCTTGCGCTTTGATTGCGCAAACGACTTTTTGATAGTGTCCACTTCGGCAACGGTTCCAGGCAATGACGACCAACTGAGCGAACCGTTTCCCCTCACGGCGTTGCGATCGAGCACCACTTGATCAATGCGGCCTGGATCGGCCCCGAAATCGACGCCGCCTACCAGCAATAAAGACGGTGGTGTTTCCGGCGCACCGTCGACTGCAAAACGTCCGGGAGCAAACGCGGAATGGGTACGGTGGCAATCGCTACTTCTTCGATCAGATAGGTTCCGTCTTTTTCACCCGGCAGCGCGGCAAGCGGAAAGCGAGCGAGCGGTCCGTCGGGCGAAACCAGCACCGTTTTGCGCCTTCGATCTTCGCTTCCAATGGCTGCCACACCAAGCGCCGCAGTTCGGCGCCGTCGGAGGTGGAATAACTTTTGCGCCAGCGATCAACCGCATCGGCGATTGGCTTTGTCGGCCCCAACTCGATCCATTGCACCTGTAGCCCAGGACGCACCACAAATGCCGCCAGACGCTGCTCCGAAATTTCATCCTGGCCTTTTTCTGGGGCGGCTCGAGATGTCGGTATTCCACTAGATCGACCAGCGCCGTGTTGGCCGGCAGCACACGTTGCAATCGGCCGGGGTGCGATGTTGCTGATCCAGTTGATGGCGGTAGTCGCCATTGGCGCGGGCAAGCTGTTGTTGCAGCGATTCAAAGGTCTCATTCAATTCCAGCAGCTTCTGGCGATAGGATTCGACTTGTTCCGGCTTCGGCACAGCCGCGAAAGACCGTCTAACTGCCGCGCCGTGCCGACAAGCTGGGCGTACAGGGCGGCGACTTTTCGGATCTTGCTGCTCGCCGCGCAATTGGCGCATGGCTTGTTGCCGAGCCGAAACTGCGCCTTTACAGGCCAATACTTCGGCATAAACTCTTTCTGCCGGCACGTTGGCCCGGCGAGCGACGGAAAGATAATACAGCAAATTCAATTGCTGATTGTCGGCCATCAGCAGTTGCTGTCGCTCCGATTGGGCCACAGCCGCCCGTTCCAGATGCCCCCGGCAGATGGTGAGCAGCACGGTGCGACAGCGACTCTGCTTGAGCGTCGTCTCCCATCCAATCGAGCAGCCAGGCCAAGTTATTCAGGGCGGTGGCGACAGTCAGATGATCGGGGCCCAGAGCTGTTTCCCAAATCTTCAACGCCCGCTCGTACAGCGGCAGTGCCTGGGCATAGTTCCCTTGCCTTTGATACAGCATTGCCACGTTGTGAAGGCCGAGCGCGAAGGCCGGATGATCGAGCGCCAAATATTTTTTGCTTAATCTTGAGCGCTTGTTGGAGCAGTGGCAACGCCTCGTCGAAATTCCTTTGCCTTTGGTACAATTGGGCCAAGTTGTTGAATTGGTCGGCAACTTCGGATGATTTGGCCCATAGGCTGTTTCCGCAATCTTCAAAGCCGTTGTTGCAGCGGCAACGCTGCGGCGAAATTCTCTGCCTTGATACATCTTCGCCAGGTTGCCGAGGCTGCTAGCGACATCGGGATGATCGGGGCCCAGGGCTGTTTCTCGAATCTTAAGCTCGCTCGAAACCTTGGCAACGCGTCGGCGTAGTTTCCCTGCATTGGTACAACAGGGCTAGGTCGTTGAGGCTGAAGGCGACTTGAGGATGATCCGGCCCAAGGGCGGCTTCCCGAATTTTCAACGCTCGCTGGTACAGCGGCACGCATCGGCATCGTTCCCCAAGGTTCGGTACAGCCCGGCCAAGTTGTTCAGACTAGTGCGACATCGGGATGATCGGGACCGAGGGCGCTTTTCTTGAATCTGCAACGACCGTTGATTGAGTGCTATGGCTTCCGCGTAGTTCCCTTGTGATTCGTTCAACGCGGCCAGTTTGAAGACGATGGCGGCAACTTCGGATCGATCGGGGCCATAAGTTTTTTCATTGATTTTCAAGGCCCGCTGGAGTAGAGGCAATGCTTTGGCATAATCGCCCTGAGCTTCATATGCCGAGGCCAACAAGGAAAGCGTTTTGGCCACCTCAGGATGATCGGAACCAAGGGCTGTCTCATTGATTTTCAATGCCCGTTGTAACAGCGGCAGGGCCTCCGTGGTTTTTCCTTGATACAGCATAGGCGGCCAGATTGTTGAGGCTGATAGCGACGTCGGGATGATCTCGCCCGAGGGCCTTTTCCCGAATTTCAAAGCTCGCTCGGTAAGCGGCACCGCCTCGGCGTACTTCCCTTGCAATTGGTACAGCACGCCTAAGACTTCAAGGCTTTCGGCGACCTTGGGATGATCGGGGCCAAAGGCTGCTTCCCGAATTTTCAAAGCTCGCTGGTACAGGGGCAGTGCCTCGGGATATTTCCCTTGCTGTTTGTACAGCACGGCCAAGTTGTTGAGGCTTTGGGCGAGGTCGGGATCATCGGGCGCGAGGGCTTGTCCCGAATTTTCAACACTCGCTGCGAAAGAGGTAGCGCGTCGGCAAAGTTTCCCCTGTGTATTGTACAGCACCGCCAGAGAGTTGAGGCTTTCGGCAACATCAAGGTGATTGGGGCCGAGGCGTTTTTTCCCGAATCTTCAAGGCTCGCTGAAGGAGGGACAACGCTTCAGCGTTGTTTCCCTGCTTACGGTACAATATGGCCAGATTGCTGAGGTCGATGGCAACATCGGGATGATCGGGGCCCAGGGCTTTCTCCCGAATCTTCAAAGCCCGCTTGTAGAGCGGCAGTGCCTCGGCGGAGTTTCCTGCATTATCAGTTGAAAAACCGAGCCAGGAACAGGCGACGGCGATTTTATCATCGTCGGGCAAGACCGTTTCGCGAAGTTTGAGGGCCTCGGCAGCCAAGGGAGCGGCCTCGCGATATTTTCCCTGGGCGCTGAGCTGTCTGACTTGAGATAGCAGTTCGTTGGCCCGATCGAGCTGCTTCTGCTGCTCGGTGTGAATCTAGGGCTACCATCGGTAGGGGAATGCACTGGGGGTCTGCGCCTCCTGTTGAGCCATACCTTGTGCCAGGGGCCATGAGATAACCGACGAGAGGCTCAAAACGCGGAATAGCAAAATGCCTGTAGAAAGTCGGTGCTCATTGCTGATCCTTCCTACAAAACATTGGCACCAAAAGAAACGTTTCGCCGTCTCTATGCAATGCTGGAAAGACGTTGGAATCCTTCAAAGCCAGGCAATTTGCGGAATAAGTTGGTATGAAGGCAAACGGCGGTTACTTGCAATATGGTTTCGACGGCCAATATATTCGCAGATTGGATGACTTTACAACTTTGGATCACGCAATCCGACGAGATTATGCGGGCGGCATCGGGACAGATTCACCGTACTTCGATGATCGGACTGCTGGCTGCAGTTGCGGCGATTGTTTTGGGTGTGGGAATTTATCGCGTCTTTTTTTTCCGCCCGGTTGATGCTCGCGAAATCGGTTGGGTCTTGGAAGTCACTGGCGATGGCTGGTCATTGAAAAGCGACTCATCGAGATTGCTCAAAGTTGGCGATCGACTGCCGGCGGGGGGCATTTTGGTTCCGAAAAGCAAAGACTCGAAGACGACCATTACGATTTGCGATTTCGAAGGTAATCCGAACTTCTACGTTGGCACCGATGGGTCGCAAGTGTTGCCGGCAGCAACGCTAAACAATCTGGCGACAAAACTTTGGCAGCGAGTGGCCGACCGTTATGACTCCAAAGATATTCATGCCATTAGCCGCGGCGATGACGACCTGCATTTGCACAGCGGCATCGGCGTACAATCCGCGCAAGGACCGGTCGATTTGTCGACAGTGTTGATGAATCTGCCGAAGTCAACATATGTGTTGCAGTTCAAGGGAATTGGCACAAGGCTGTCGCCGTCGCCAACTGCCAGCGCGGAATGCAAAATTGCTTGGGACCCTAAGGAAGTGGGAGCCTTGCAAGCGCAAACTTCCACCAGGCCTATACAAAATCGAATTGCGCGACGCCGCACCGGGCTCGGAGCCGATTGAAAGTTTGTTTTTAGTCTGTGCGGCGAATGAATTCCCACGAATCGAAAAGGAATTCGTACAGGCAATCGCGCAAATGGACTCCTGGCCGGATAGCATTCGTGAAGCGGTCGGCGAAAAAAACCGCAAGGCGTTGGTTCGAGGCTAGCGGAAGATTTGCCAAACAATCAGTAATAGAATTTACGAGCTGCCACTCCAACACGTTGGCGGCCGTTCGTTGATCAATTTGGGCTCGTCATGTCAGACCATTCCACTGAATCGAATCAACCAACGGCGCGATTCAGGGGCCTGCTGCGAGAATTGGCGACCAAATTCCGACGGTCATCGTTATTGCGCTACTGGTTTTGGGGCTCGAGCATTTCGGTGTGCTCAATGGATTTCAAACCGTGGCCCTCGATACCTGGCTCGTGGCGCTGTCGGGTGGCACCGATACCGACGTCATCATTGTCGGAATCGACGACGAAGATTACGAACAGCTCTTCAACGGGCGAAATCCCCTTGCGCGGACTTGTTGCGATCGGTGCTGGACGACATTGTGGCGGCCAGGCCAAAACTGATTGGCGTTGATATCGATACTTCGAATCCGGCCTTTGAGAATCTCGCCCGCGATTCGGAAGCATTGACCAAAGCAATTTGGGCGCGTGATTGTCGCACGATTGTGTCGGCCGATGGGCTGCGCAAACTGATACGCGAACCGATTCTGGGAGGCAATTTCAAGGAATTACCCCCGGTTGAAGAAGTGATCACGACCGATCCAGGCTCCGGCGTCACGCTCTTTCCGCAGGATTCAGATGGTCTGGTGAGGCGCTATTATCAGGTGTTGAACACGTCTTCCAAAGCGAGCGGCGGCGAATCGGGCTTCTGTTTGAGTTTGCCCACGGCGATCGCGGACGGCGATACCGCCGCAAATACTCGGAAGAGCCGCTGCTAATGAGCGTTCGCACGGCGAAAACAGGGCGAATGTATGTGCATCAATTGCGCCAAGCGGCAAAGAGCGAAGCGTGGAGCACCAACTCGCCTTTGAAGGGGAAAATTGTATTGCTGGGAGGAATGTATCATGCGGCCCGCGACAGCTATTCCACGCCGCATGGCCCGCGATACGGCGTCGAGCTGATTGCGCAGGCACTTGCTACGGAATTCGCGGTGGCGGCGTTCCGGAGCTTTCGCCACTCTACCAGGTGTTATTGGATATCGTTCTGGGATCAGTGTTAATTGCTTTAAGTTACTTCTTCACCGGCAAGGTGGCATTTATCTGCAACATTCTAGGCGTCTTTGTCTTGGCAATGGTTGGCAGTCTGATTGCCTTTCACTCGCTGGCGTATTGGTTTGACTATGGGCCGTGTTAGCTGGATTGGCCATTCACATTCAGTACGATCAGGTTGTCGAGCGGAACAGGTTGGAACGCGAAGTTAAGGAGCTGCGCGCGCTGCTGGCGGCCAAATCGACGTGAGGATTCATGCCGAGCCGCCAACGGATTGCACCAGTTTTTAGCTGGGATTATGATTCATCGGGCTCGATTTTGTTTTGCCGCCCTAGGTTTCCCACCTGTTGACACTATAGGAGTGTTGCCATGTCCGAGGGTAAGAATCGGATGGCCCTGCCGGCATTTAGGATCCTGTTCGGTTCTCTTCCCGCTGCTTGTCGTGGCGGTCGCATCGGTTGCGAGTGGGCTGGCGGCGGAAGAGAGGGCCAAAGACCGACACCAAATCGAGCAACGCCAAAGCAAATGTCGCGAAATCAGGCGACAACGCGAAAGCGGGCAAAAAGGAAAGGAAAAAGTTAGCGGTCTGGTGAAAGACGACTACGAAAAACTGTACCTTGACGCCGACGATTTGCCCGGGATGAAAATGACTCAGAACTCCAAAGGCATGGGGCCTGATAATGGTGACAAAATGTATGCCAAGCTCGGCGGCAAGTTTACCGGACTCTGTGCGTGGGAACCGGAAAAGTCGGGCCAGGAGGTCAACCACATTAACCGAATCGTCGATTTGCGTTGGGTGTTCCCCGATGCCGCGTCGGCGAAAGCGTATCTCAAAGATCAACTCGGCACCATGGCGGAAGGACAGATCCGGTGAAGAGTCCGCCCAAGGTTGGTGAGGAGTGCTGGGTTTTCGGCGGAGTTTTCGACTTGAAAATCAGCGATCCGCTACGAAACTATATTTTTGCCTTCCGGCAAGACAACGTGGTCGTGAAATTCTACGCTTGCGAATACAACGCCAAAGGCGACTTGCGACCGCTCGCGATAGTGCCGATTTGCCAAAAGATCGTCGAACGGATTAAGGCCGTGGAAAAAAACAAAGACCAATAGCGGAAGTGAAACATGCCCAGAATTATTGCCCTGGGCTTGCTGTCGCTTCGCTCCAGGTTCTGCCGGGTTGTGTGCGCGGAAAAGATGCTCCTCCCGCGCAAGTTCGCGCAACGGCGCACGCAGCCGCCGAACTCGACGGCACACACAGAACCCGTTCCTCAATTGTTCGCCGGTGGCGCAGTCCGCTTAGTTTCGTTCTCCCGCGAAACTGCACCGCAAACGCAATTGCCGAAGCCGGAAGTTGTGGTTCAATCGGGCCACACCCACGCCGTGCAAGATGTCGCGTTCAGTCCGGATGGTTTACTTCTGGCCACTTGCAGCAACGATGCCTCGGTCAAACTATGGGATCTTCGCTTGGGTCGCGAAGTGCGAACCTTACTCGGCGCTTCGCAATCGCTGCATACCGTGGCATTTCATCCCGACGGAAACAAGATCGCCGCCGCGGGCCCCGATGGCATCGTGTTCCGCTGGAACGTCGCGGATGGAAAGCCGCTCGAATCACTTACTGGCCACAGTGCCAGTATCCGGACAATTGTGTACAGCCACTCGGGAGAAACATTGGCAAGCGCCGGTGACGATAAGACGGTGGTGCTCTGGGATCTGAAGTCGGCCAGCGCCACACGAATTCTCTCACAAGATCAACCGGTCTTCACCGTTGACTTCAGCCCCGATGATAAGATGTTGGCTTCGTTTTCGCATGATCATACACATCGGCAAGTCACACTCTGGCAATGCGCTACCGGTGAAAGAATTCGCTGGATCGCCTTCGATTCGGATCGCGGCAATCGACTTCGTTTCAGCCCCGACGGAAAACTCCTGGCCGTCGGAATTGATCGGGCAACGCTCCTTTACACCGTCGAGAATCTGGAGAAACTCAAATCAATCGATGGAACGCTCCTTGACTTTCGTCCCGGCGACAGTGCGCTTTGCACATTGCGGCGCGTGGGTGTGTTCCGCTTTACCAACGTTGAATCTCCTGAACAGTTTACGGATGTTGAAGTTCCCGATGCGCCCGCGGATTCCGAAGTGCAAAGGGTTCGCGACAATTGGAGCATCACGATTCCGGACTTTCCGCGCTGGGACGCCCGCAGAGCAGTCGGTGTTTAGCCCCGACTTTCAATTGCTCGCCTGCGCGACGACGAAAGCCACGATCGGTGTGTGGGATGCGAAAACCGGGGGTTGGGTGCAGCATTTAGGAGGACGGATTGGAGTAACCTATGGACGCGGCGGTGGCGCGCTCATGCGTCCATTCACCATCGCGTGGAGCCCGATCGCGCCAATATTTGCAATCGGCGACCGCGATTTGCTCCGGATTATCGATCTGCGAAATGGCGCCGAGCCGCGCAGTCGTCGACGCTCATCAGGGCTTAATTTCCGCGCTCGCATTTCGCCCAGATGGTAAAGTTCTCGCGACCGCCAGCGAGGCCGACGGCGAAATTCGACTTTGGGATACCCTCACGGGTGCCGCACTGGCTTCGATCGATACCAGCCCGGCCAAAGAAAGCGCCGAATCGCTGGCGTTTTCGCCCGACGGGAGTTTATTGGCCAGTGGCCATTGGCCGGCCAGCGATCACGTTTCACGGGTCGTCCTTTGGGAACTCGCAACATTGCAGCCCTTGCACGTCATGGAAGACCAAGCGCCGGGGCGAATTGCGGAAGGGGTCATCGCAGCCGGCGGTCGGATCGTTGGCGTCGGTTATATCAACAATGGGAAAACGCTAATTAGCGCCCATGAATATGAAAACCGCGTGTCATTCTGGGATGTCGCCAGCGGCAAACCGCTTGGCTATATGTTGCCCACACGATCGGGAATTCACGGTTTAGCGGTTAGCCCCTGACGGGGCGAATTTCGCCCTGGCTTCAGGCCTGAACAAAGAGGCATCGCGCTTCGAAAGGTGCACCGATTGAGGGTTGGTTGAAGTATTACTTGCCCGATGGCGATCAGTGGAAGTCGCACGTGTTCGAAGGGCACACTCAATTAGTGCATGCCGCCGCGTTCAGCCCCGACGGTCAACTGTTAGCCAGCGGCAGCGGCGATTGCACCGTGAAGCTGTGGGATACGGCGCATCTCGAATTGTTAACGACGTTCGAAGGCCATACGTCTGATGTCGGCAGCCTGGCATTCAGTCATGATGGGCGCTTATTGGCAACAGCCGGTTTCGATCAAACGGTCCGGCTTTGGGATGTTGCCAAGCGCGAACTGGTTGCGACATACGTGGCTTTTGGTCGTGACGATTTTGTTATGGTGACGCCCGACAATTATTACACGGCTTCGCGCCAGGGCCTGAAAGGGGTGACATTTCGCTTGGGCAATCGGGCCGTACCGTTAGAGCAATTCGATGCGCGATTGAATCGGCCTGACATTGTTTTGGGCCAACTGGGGTACGCACCGACAGATCTCGTCGGTGCGTATCGCAGGGCCTATGAGAAACGCTTGGCAAAAATGAAGTTGCACGAGGATGCGTAAAGCCCGACTACTTCGTGCCGACGATCGAGGTCCTTACACCGCCGAAGCAATCGACCGATTCCCGCAAGTTAACGTTGAAGCTGCGGGCTGCGGAAGGACAAAATCGTTTGGGCCGATTGCTAGCGTTTGACAATGATGTTCCGTTGTGGGGTGCCGCGGGAATCGACTTACACTCGATCGATGCCTCGCAGGCGGAGTTCGAAGTCGATCTTGAACTATCGGCGGGCGAGAACAAAGTGCAGTTATCGACGCTCAACAGCCAAGGGGCCGAATCGCTCAAGCAAACATTCGACGTGGTGTATCATGCGCCACCGCGCAAGCCCGATTTGTATGTGGTCGCGATTGGCGTTTCCAAATACGTGGATCCGCGACTGCAATTGCGCTACGCGGCCAAAGACGCTGCCGACTTGGAAGCGTTCTTCGACCAACATCATGAGCGCTTCGGCAGTTTGAAAATGCGCACTATCTGTGACGGCGAAGCCACTCGGGAAAACATTATGTCGGCCAAAGAGTTTCTGGCGAAATCAGGAATTGACGATGAGTCTGTGGTTTTTTTTGCCGGCCATGGCTTCTTGGATGCGAAGAAGGATTACTATTTTGGCACGACCGACATCGATGCAAAAAATCCATCGGCGCGAGGGGTTTCATTCCAGGAAATTGAAGGCCTGCTGGATAAGCTTCCCGCGCACCGACGGCTATTGATGATCGACACGTGTCATTCCGGCGAAATCGAAGTGGAACCCGCCGCAATGATTGTTGCGGCGCAGAGCAATGGGGACAAATCGCCCGGAGCGAAAACAACAACCGTTGTGGCCGCCACCGGGGACCTGCCTGCGGATGCGAAATTGTGGGCCCCGCGCGGAATCGACCTAGGCCCAGAGGAACCAAGCCGATTGACCGCTAGCGCGGCAGGGACACTGGAGACCGAACTGTTCGCCGACTTACGGCGCGGCTGCGGCGGGATGGTGATTTCGTCGGCCGCCGGATCGGAATTTGCCATCGAATCGCCCCGTTGGAAAAACGGCGTTTTCACATTTGCCTTGCTCGAAGGATTAAGCGACGGCAAAGCCGATAAAAATGGCGACGGTGAAATTCGCGTTTCAGAATTGCGTGAATACGTGATGCACCGAGTGAAAGGCCTTACCGGGGGGCGTCAAACGCCAACTTCGCGGCGAGAGAATTTGGAGATCGATTTCCCAGTATTCTAAACGCGAGTTTGCGGCTTACTGCTTTTCGCCCAGCAGGCGCTCCACCGCCGTGCCGTCGAGTTTGCCGTAGCCCCAAGAGGGGTTCGGGAGGGGCGTAGCATGTTCGGGATCGACGCGTTTGCTAGGCGGCGTAGCCGATTTCTGTAGCGCGGTTTTGATTTCACCCAGTGTGAGGTCAGGATTTTTTTGCATTAATAGCGCGACAACTCCGGCTGTGTAAGGGGTGGCGGCACTGGTGCCATTGAATTGCCGATACAGGCCGGTTGTATCGCGACTGGCGGGCACATTAATCGCCGCGGCGGCGGTGAACCACTGCCCGGGCGACACAATTTCGGGTTTCACCGTTTTGCCGATACGCAAATATCCGGGATTCGAATAATCGGAAAGACCTCCAATTTTCATGTCGGGGTTCAAGTGATTAACGGGCCGCAGCGTGCTTAGTTTTCCAAAACGGTCGAAGCGATCGTTCCAATCGTAACTGCCAACCGTGATGGCGTTGTTGGCAGTTCCCGGAGTGCCAATTTGATTTCGCGCCGAATAACCGGCCGCGGCAGCGCCATCCTGTTTCTCTGCGAATTCCGCCCCTTCGCCTGGCATAAAATAGGCATCGGCCAACAAGGTTCGTCCGCCATCGGTCGACAACAGCAATTCTCCATCGCCGGGTAGTACGACCATGGACAAAATCGCCTGATGCGTGAGCGGATGCAAAGTCGCGTGAAGACTGCTGACATCAATGCCCTTGACGTGTTCATCGTTCGAAATGAGATCCTTCAATTTGTCAGTCTGAAAGTAAAGTTGCAGTTTCGTTGCATGCCGCGCGGTCCAGCGCAGGTGGGCTGGTTGATCGTTACCGCCGATCGTTAGATCGGCATGAAAATGGTCGCGGCCTTCATTGCCGGCAGCGATGCAAATAGCCCTGCCTTTGGCGCCAAGCGGAAAGCGCGCATCGAGTTGACGTTCTTCAATGAGATAGCCATCATGTCCGCCGTCGGCACCGCCAAAACTACAAGAAATAACGAGCGGACGTTTGCCGGCAACCTCGTTGAGCCACTCACAAACGGCGCCCAGCAGAAATGCGTTTTCAAGTTCCTCGCCGGTGCCAATCCGCACGGCAATTAAGTCTGCTTCTGGAGCGACGCCCGCATAACGCGGCTTTCCTTTCTCGTCTTTTCGGCCCCGCTTGTCCGCTGCCTGCTGCAATGCCCGCGCAGGCCGTGCCGTGACCATTGGAATCCCATTCGGGAATTTCGGGATATGGCGCGTGCAAATTCTTGGTAAGTTCTTCGCGGTTGAAAATGGTGCCAATGAAAGAATGACGGTCAGGCCGGTCGTTGGGATAAGTGTAGGGCGACGGCTTACCGATGTTGCCAGTTTTGTATTGTTCACTGGTCGTATCCCAAAAATACAGCAGTCGCGACACATCGTGGCCATTGGCGTCTTTGGTAATGAAATCGGGATGCCGAAAATCGAGTCCGCTATCGACGATGGCAATGATGACGCCTTTTCCGGTGTATTTACCGACGCCGCCCGATGCAATTCGATCTGGCTCTTCGATGCCGCGGGTTGCTTCCTGACTGCCCGGTTCACGCGGGATGGGAGGCAGGAATGGATTGCTCGCCACATCGAACCACAGCAGTCCTGGAAAGCCGGAAATTGCGTTTTCGACTTTCGGATTGATGACAAAATCGTCCAAATCTTCATCGAATTCTGCGGCGGCAAAGATATCAGCAAATTTATCGACTCGAGTGATCAAATGGGTGCCATCGACGTTGAATTTATTACAGGCCTCAGCATTTTCAAATTCCAGTTTGAGCACAAACCATGCGCCGGCTTTGAGATCCGCCGTGCCCATCGCGTGAACCGATTTCTGGCCGAGTGACGCGACCGATTTTGTGTCGGACGATCTTGCATGCGTCGACCTTTCCGTGGCCAGCGATGACCCATAGAGCGATTTCGCGCCACTTTCCAACAGCGGCAATTTGAGCTTTGCCGTTCGCGGGGCGGTTCCCACAGGAGACTCAGCAGCGTGGGCTAATAGGATGGGAAACGGGAGCGCATACAAAACTGCAACACAAACGATCGAAGATGATTTCATTTTAATTCGACGATGTTAAAGCACCCAAAGAAGTTAAAATTGCCAATTTGCCAGCTGCTTCACCGATTACGGTTTCACTTTCCAAACCAAATGCGCGTAGAGCGGATTCCTCAATATTGTCGCGGTCCATTCCGCGAGTAGCGCCCCCAAGAAATAACGCTTGCTCCAGCAATTTGCCCAGCGGCGATTTCAGCGCATCGGCACGACCGGTATCGCCACGGGCCTGTGCAATTGTTGGCTCACTAAGGCCAGAAAAATCTACCGGTGGTCCATCCGCCTTAACGGCGATCGCCACCAGTTGCTCTTGGCCAAAAGTCTTCGTATTCACGCGTAGGACGGAAGTTTGCAGTGATTTTCCCGCAACTAGAGATTCGACTAATTCGCCTTCGCGTGGATACAACGGCGTCATTTCATATCGGCTGTTGATGTACAACAGCGTCGGATAGACCGGAGCATGCTGGCTGGAATTGGTCAGACGGAAAGCCACGCGATCGCCTGGATGGAGTTCAATGCCGGAGTCGTGAATCTCTTGGCCAACTCGATCGGTTTGGACCTGAATGCGAACCAAATCAAGCTTAATTCGCACGGAACTGGCATTTTGCACCAACTCGCCGGCGGGATCCTCACAAATGCACTAGGGCTTGGGATTTAGCAATGCGGTTCAACTGGCCCTGCAGCACCGGTAGTAAGTGGTCGGGAGCGAATCAAATGGGCCAATGACTTGACCTGCGAGGGCAGCTTCGGAAGTTTCGTCGTTGTGTTGCATAATCACCTGCCGCGGAATCAGCACGCACTGCTGATCGCGGAGCTCTAAAAGCCAATTAGCAGACTGTGGATCGTTTTCCATTTGCACGAGCGAACCGGTTCGTTGCGCAAGCGAATTCGCAGTTCTTCGCAGCAATTCGAGGGTTGCCAAATTGTTGCGCGGCGCGGTGGATGAAGCATCCACAACCGACAACTTTAGCGGACGGGCACCGAAATTCAGATATGCCAACTCGCACCGACTGCCGGTCGCCAATTGTTCGTTCTTCGCGGTGCCTTCGAATTCGCGAGGCACGACGGCCGAAACAGCCATGCCCGGCGATTTCACTTCCACGTACCCTGCCGGCTTGCCGGTCGCAGACCGCGGTTCATGCACCGCCAGGATGCTGCCAGCATTGATCCCCAACAGCACGCCGGCATTGATTTGCCACGAACCGTCGCGAGTTTTGCTCAGGACGATTCGTGAACGGCTTGGCCATTCGTTGACGCCGAGCACTTCACGATCCAATTCGCCTCCTTCAATGAGTGGCGTAGGCGAAATGCGATCGTCGGTAGCATATTGCTGACGAACTTGCTCGGCCAGTTCGCGGTAAGTCAGCGGTTTTTGTGGGGCCGCGGACCTGGGCGTAAGTAGCTGGCACAGTGTGTACGTCAGCAGCCCGTGCGGTTTGGCTTTTTCCTCGTCGCGAGGCAGAGGCAACTCTACCGTCAGCTCATCGGCCGCGCGGCGTATAAGGCCACGCGATTTTTCATTCTTCCGCTGGTTGTCGCCGTCAAGCTTCGATCAGAGCTGCGGACCGCGACGGCGGCAGACGCCGAATTTGAACTGGCGGCGCTCGAGAGCCTGTTTCGATCGACTGATGGCTTCACGCGGAATTTGCAGCGCCTCGGTTGAAACTCGTCGTACGGTTTCGCCATTGTTTCCTCGAATCATCGTGCCGGAGTGACAACTGTTGACAACCACGAAAACGTGGGCGCCAGTTTCGACAATTCGATCCACCCACCTGCGCAGTTCGTGATCCAAGATGACGTTCGTAACGGTTTGCTGCACCTCGTCCCAAATGCCGGTGTCGGCCGGCAGGAAAATCTCGTCGAGACCATCGAGCTTGTGGTCGTCTGAATCGACCGAATCTTGCTCTGGTTGCTGGCTGCCGTGGCCGGACAGCAAAATGACAATCTGATCGTCGCGACCGGCGACGCTGGCTAGACGATCGAACTGGCGGTTGATGTTCGCTTTCGTTGGGATATGCGATTCGTCGATGCCTTCGACCAGCGTGGTAATTTGCGAATCTGCAAAATCGAAATGATCGGTCAGCACTGTCTTTAATAAATTCACATCGTTGACCGGACCTTCCAACTTCCACGTTTTGTGCTGCGAATAGTCTGTGCAGCCAATTCAGAGCGCGGTTTCTTCTGCGGGGCTGGATTAGCAGGGTCAGCGTCAGCACAAAGCGCGGCGTCAAAACATCCACCGGCAGCAACGACAAACCACAAAAAAAAGACGCGCTTCGGCATGTCAATCTCGTCGGTCGCTGGGCTCGGATGGGTCTGCGCTGCCAGTTGAAAAACCTTATCTTATCCCCAACGCAGAGCCAAACGCCATTGGCCACGGGCGTACATGAAACGTTGAGGATTCACAGAATCTGCTCAAAACGGCGATGGAAAAATGCTATTTCCGCTCGGTAATTGCCGTCGGAATTGCTATGTCAATAAATGGTGTGGTACTTTGTGTTAGGCCTTTTAGTCGCCTTTTATGGCAGCGGTGTAACCATGGTGGATCAGCTCCCAAACGACCCAATTCCTTATCGAAAAGTATTCGAAACACTAGGACCATTGCCGGAATTTTTGCCTTGCCATATGCAGTGTCACTGCCGCTTCGAGACTTTAAATTTGTCGAGAACCAATACAGCTCCGGAGTGATGGTGCTGATTGCCATCGTTTCCTCGTTGGTACTGCTGGCTGGGATCGAGGCCTTTCATCGGTGGTTGGGCGTCCCGGCCTGGCGGCAAACGGGGGACGGGGTTATGTGGCTATGGCACTCTTGGCTGTTGTGTTTACTTGCTACGGATTCTTTGGGAATTACTTGATAGGGCAAAACTCATCGGTGGTTGTAATGCCGAAAAAACCTACGACCATCAAATTCGCGGAGCAGCAAAGCTCCGCGAGATTGAAGAATTCCGAGTTGATGGCCTATCGCAACACGCTGACTAGTGTTCCCGATCCCGACAAGTTCTACCCGATGATTGAAACCGTGCCCTATTCGCAGCCGACGGCTTCGCACGTGTTTCCTGTCGGGCCCGGAGAGATCATTGACACGGGATTTGCATTTCTCGTTCCGGAAGACGAAATTGAGGGCATCCGGATTTTGAAAGTCGGCCGCGAAAAAGGGGCTGGGAGTGACCTGACGGTCGCCGTGCCACAGGCCAAAGCTGGCGACCGCGTTTTGCTTCTGCTGCGAACCAGCCGCGAGGCAAATCTGTTTCCTGGAGAAGTGCGATGAAGCTGTCCCCGACACGTTTTTGTGCGGCAATTGCCGTGGTGGTGACGTTGGCCTGCGCAGCTACAGCGACGCTGGGCGAAGACATTTCGATCGAGGGCTGGATCAGCACTTCACAAGATAAGCCAGTGGCGAACGTGAATGTGAAAGTGTGGCGGCAAAGTAAAGTCATTCAATCGGCGATGACCGATAAAGACGGCCATTATTCCATCTATGCGGTGGAGGGTGCCCCCATCGACGCCATCACGTTCGACCCCCCGATATCACCCAATTCGGCCCCGGCGAATCGACCATCTGTCGGGCAAGCGCAGCCAGAAATCGGCGCGGTGCTGTATGAGAGCGGCGAGCTGGCAAAAATCATGGCGGCCGCCATTGAAGGCCTGCGCCACTAACGTTGCGCCGCTGGTTGGGCAAA
Organism: Pirellulales bacterium; assembly: GCA_963773875.1. Classification (GTDB taxonomy): domain Bacteria; phylum Planctomycetota; class Planctomycetia; order Pirellulales; family JADZDJ01; genus CAVTYH01. The sequence continues at coordinate 175,890 of CAVZCV010000014.1, read as the reverse complement.
AGAACCAATTGAAGCGCGTGATGTCGCTGGAAACTGTGGCCGGCGCGTCTAAAGAAAAAATGGCTCGCTATGGCTTGTTTGCTCTGCGCTCGCCAAGAAAGGGGCCGAGGCCGAAGCGGAAACTCGCGACCCGAACATTGGCATTCCGAAAAATAACGACGGCCCAAAAACCGAAGCCGAATATAATCGCCAAACCGCAGTCGATGTCATCCGCGAACTTGGCGACGTAAAACCGTAGCGACCGCTTTCATTTGCCAGCCGTTTCCGCCTTACGCCGAAAAAAACGCACGCTGTGACTTTTCGCTGCCTTAAACCACCGCTGGCCTGCTGGTCCGCGCTTTCACTTGCGCAACGGTGCTCATATTCGCATCACAGCCGCCACAGGCACTTGCGCAGATCCAAATCAAACAGCAAACGGCTCAATCCAAAAGCAACGCTGCAAATCCAGCGCAAACCAAGCCGACGCCTCGTCTGCGCGGCGAATTCTGCCAAACCGAAAGATGCCAATGCGACTCCCGACGATAAATATTCCAAACTAATCGATTCGTCGAAATTCAGGCCCGATCAAGTGGCCGAACTAAAACGGGCTTTCGCCTTGCTGGATCGGGTCTCCGTGCTGCAGCAACAGCAAAAATATCAAGAGGCCATTCCACTGGCGGAAGAAGCGTTGGCAATTCGCGATAGAATTCTGCCGCCGAACGATCACTGGATCGCCAATGCTTGCAGTTGGTTGCGGTCGATGCACGGCGCGTAGGCGATCACAAAGCAGAGCTGCAATATGCACTGCACTCGCTAAAAGTCGATGAGAAATCGCGGCCCGAAAGCGAAAGCCTCGCCAACGATTTGTACAACGTCGGCTCGGCATATCAGGACCTGCACCGCCTGGCCGAAGCGGAGCCCTACTATCAGCGGTCGTTAAAGATACATGAAAAGATCTCCGGACCGGATCATCTCGATGTGGCCAGCGTCGTTAATAGCTTGGCAGAACTGTATCGTACTCAGGGCAAATTCTCCGCCGCGCTGCCAATGTACCAGCGCGCATTGAAGATCAACGAGCAGGCGTATGGTCCCGATCATCCGGAAGTCGCGATCAATCTCAACAATCTTGGCTTGTACTACGCCAACTTGGGACAATTCTCCGAAGCACTCCCATTGTTTCAGCGTGCCGCCGACATTCGGGATAAGACGCTGGGGCCGGAACATCCGCTAACGGCACATAGCCAAAATGCACTGGGCGGAGTCAATTCAGATATGGGCAACTATGCCGAAGCGCTGCAGCATTACCGCGCGCTTTGGCGATTTTCGAAAAAGCGCTGGGTCCGGAAGCGCCGATACCGCCTTATGTTGGATAACCTGGGTGAACTGTACTTCAGGATGGGCAATTACGCCGATGGGTTGCCGCCGCTTCGCCGCGCTTTGGCGATTCAAGAAAAGGCTTTCGGGCCTGAGGGTCGTGAAGTCTGCGCCAGTTTGAATAACCTAGGCATGCTCTACTTAGCTCAAGGCGATTTTGTCACGCGCTACCGGCCTTACAACGTACGCAAAAAATTTGCGAAAAAGTCATGGGCCGGAACATCCCAACACGGCCGCCTGCATCCACAACTTAGGCGACTACTACTACGATCGAGGCGACTACGCCGCCGCCATTCCGCTGTATCAAAGAGCCGTAGAAATCCTCGAAAGCGTTTGGGCCGGAACATCCGAAATTGGCTGCATGCCAAAACAGTTTGGCGGAGCTGTATCGCAAGCAGGGAAACTATGCCGCCGCGCTGCCGTTGTATCAGCGATCACTGGCAATTAGGGAGAAGATCTTTGGTCCCGACAATCGCGAAACGGCAGCCAGCGTAAACAACGTCGGCTTGATGTATTTTGAGCAAGGCAAATTCGACGCGGCGGAACCACTTTATCGCCGGGCGTTGAAAATCACGGAAAAAGCACTGGGGCCCGACCATGTTGACGTTGGGGGAATGCTCGGCAATTTGGGAATCCTGCATGCTGCGGCGGGGAACTACAATCAAGCGATGCCACTCTTCGAGCGCGCCGCCGAATCGGCTGTGCGTCGGCTCGAACTGGCCTCGTCATTGCAATCGGAACGACAGCAATTAGATAACGTAAAGTTGAGCCGATTTTTTTTGGATACTTATGTTTCCTACGCACTCATGGCAATCGAACAGCCAGGCAACACTACAGAAAAAAGTGCCGCACCAATTTCGGTCGCCGCTGCCGGCTCCGCGAACAACCCTGACGGCAAAATTTTCTCTGCCGACGAATTGTCGCGTGTTGCATACTCGAAAATGTTGGCTTGGAAAGGCTCCGTGTTATTGCGGCAACGGATGCAACGCTTGGCTCGGCAAGCGGACAACCCGAAAGAACAAGAATTGTGGGCGCAACTTGTTTCGATTTCCACGCGGCTGGCGACAGCTAGCCTGGCAGGCACAAATCAGCAGCAAACCGCCGCCGTGGAGGCGACAATCCAAAAATTGAGCGCGGAAAAAGAAGATTTGGAAGCGCAATTAAGCCGTGTGAGCTCCGGCTTTCGGAAGGCTCGCACAGAAAGCGCAATGACGCCCGACGATTTGGCGAAACTATTGCCCGCTGATACGGCGCTCGTCGATCTACTGCAGTATACTCGCCGGACCGATGAGCGCCCAAACGATGCGCCACTGATTACGAAATGGGAACAACGGCTGGCCGCATTTGCGGTTCGGCACGATCAGCCGTTGGCGATGATTGATTTAGGTCCCATTGCGCCAATTGATACAGCCGTCGGTCAGTGGCGCGATGTCGGCTGTGGACAGGTTGCCGGTAAGTCGGCCGAGGAGCAGCCCTCTGCAATTTTGCGGCGGCTCGTGTTGGAGCCACTCGTGCAACACTTCAATAACGCAAACACCATTTTGGTTTCGCCTGATGGCTCGCTGAACCAAATTGCCTGGGCCGCATTGCCGGGCAGCAAGCCGGGAACTATTTGCTCGAAGAGTACGGCGTGGCCACGCTCCCGGCGCCGGAGCTACTATCGGATTTGTTAAAGCCCGTCGGCAAAGATTCGAATTCCAACGTCAGCCGCACCGCCGGTGCCACTCCCAAACTGCTCTTGATTGGCGAAGTCGATTACGATCATTTGCCGAACAACGTTAAGCCTCAAACCCAGCCGACGCAGAAATCGCAACCAGCACCTCGACCGGCGGAAACGCTGATGCTGGCCGATACAACTCGTTCGGCAATTTCCGGCTCCCACCGTTTGCATTTCGCCCGCTTGCCCGGCACGGCTGTGGAAATCGATCGCATCCAGCAGCTTTATCAAGAACGGTTTGGCGGCACGCCCGACATCCGGAGGCAAACGATGGCCACCGAACAAGAAGTCCGCGATGAAGCGGCGAAGCATCGTTATGTGCATTTTGCGACGCACGGCTTTTTCACCGCGCCAGAGGTCCTGTTCCCCGTGGCGTTAGCAACTTCTAAATTGGGCCAATTAAATCAAGCCGCTCAATTCCATTCTTCGCTGGGGTACAATCCCGGTTTGCTGTGCGGATTGGCACTCGCCGGTGCGAATCGCGGAAGTCAAATTGCCAATCCAGCCGTTACCAAAACTAACGGCCCATCCGAGAGCAAAGAAAAACCGACTGTCACTCAAACTGACGACGGTATTATGACAGCGCTGGAGGTTGGGGCGCTTGATCTAAGCAGCGTTGATTTAGCAGTACTCTCAGCCTGCGAAACCGGTTTAGGCGAATCGGCCGGCGGCGAAGGCATGCTTGGATTGCAGCGCAGCAGTTTCAAGTAGCCGGTGCGGCAACCACTATCACATCGCTCTGGAGTGTCGACGATGCCGCCACCCAAACTTTGATGGGGGAGTTCTACAAACGACTGTGGGACAAAGCCCATCCGTTGGGAAAACTGGAAGCCTTGCGACAAGCACAATTGGAAATGCTGCGGCACTATGATTTGAGCAAACAGAAACTCACATCCGCGAACCGCGGGATCGATTTGGAACCCTCCGTGGGCGAAGCCAGCGTGATGCGCCGTGCCGCCCAAATACTGGGCGGGCTTCGTTCTCAGCGGCGACTGGCGATAAAGACCGCGTGAGACAAAAGCAAGGACAAAGTTGAAAGCGCTAACTTTTATATTAGCCATGCGATTCAAAATTGCGGCAGTCGGCGTTGTAATGGTCCAGCTAATGATCTTCGCGCAGCATGCTCGCGGCCAATATGCAGCCAAATCGCCGACCAGCGCGACCGCCGTTCCTCAAAACGCGGCATCCAAAACTCCGATCGCCGATCCAAGCAAGTTTCGCGCACTATTGGTCGGATGTACGAAGTATGACAACTTGAAACCAAATCGCAGTCTGCAGGGGCCCGCAAACGATGTGGAATTGATGCGGACATTTTTCAGCGGTCCATTGCAATTGGATAGAAAATCGATTGCCGTGCTGTCGGAGCCGGAAGCGGCGGCGCGCGGACCGGCGTTTCGACCCACGCGCGAAAATATCGTGCGAGAGATTCAGAAAGCCATTTCCTATTCACAGCCCGGCGATCAGGTGGTGCTTCTGATGGCCGGCCACGGCGGCCAGCAACCAGAGCGGAAGGATCCCGATCCAACCTATTTAAAGCCAGATGGGCTGGATCAAATGTTCTTGCCTTGCGATTGTGGCCAATGGAACGGCAAAAAGTGGTGTGTTGAGCAGGCGATTCCCGATTACGAACTGCACGATTGGTGCAAACAGATCACGGCAAAAAAAGCCCGGCTGTGGGTGATTCTCGATTGTTGCTGTTCCGGCTGGACACTGCGCGGCGATGCTACCGAAGTCGCTCGAAACGTATCGGCGGACGATCTAGGCATTCCTGAGACCGCGATCGCCACGGCACAGACGGCAGCAGCCGCACGTCCACAACCGGCGGGAAGGACAGCGAACTCGCGGCGGTCCGGATGAAAATCAATCACTCCATCCAGCCGCCTTCGAGTTTGGTCCGCAGTCGCCGGATTACGTCGGCTTGTATGCAGCGCAACGCGATGAATCGGAACTGGAAATGCCAATGCCCTGCGGTGAAATCGACAATGGCCAGCAACGCGTGCAAGGATTATTGACATATGCGATTGTCGACATTTTGAGCCGCGCGGCACAGCGCATTACCTATGCGGAACTCGCCGATCTGGTGCGGCAGCGCTATCCACAATGGGGTCGCACAACCGGTCCGACGCCGCTCATTGAAGGCTTGGGCCAAACCGCTGAAGTGCTTGGCGTAAGACGTTGGCCCGGCCGTGCGCGACAGCAGTGGGAAAAACGCGATGGCAGCGAGTGCTCAATCAATGCAGGTCAAGTGCAAGGCATCACGCCGGGCACCATTGTGGCGCTGTCTCCCGCGATCGATCACTCCGGCACCGCAACTTTGCTCGGGTACGCGAAAGTTACTGATGTCAGTTTAATGGAAGCAAGCATCAAACCGTGCAGTTTCCACAACGTTCGGGAGGTGAAGAAGACTGCCTTGCCCGATGGCGGTCGGTTTGAAGTCGCCTGGACAGATTACGGCTCGCTGCGCACAAAGCTAGGCATCGACTTGCACCCAGTTCAGGCGGCTGATTCGGCCAATGACAAAAAGTCAACCGAGGCGTCAGCGACCGAATTGCGGCAAAATGGGATGACGCAGTTCGACCGGATGAGCCGTTTGGCTGTGGAAATGAAAAAAGCGTGTGCACAAGAAGACTCGCTTTGTGATTTCGTGGAGGATGTCGAAGCTGCGCGCTGGCGCGTGCAATTGCGCGACAACCGGTTGGTTTTGCTGTCACATGATGCGGCGCAAATCCGAGGGGCGCTACCCGAGGAAGCGGCGGCATTTCCAATCGCCGAGCAGGAGTCCATAGCGCAGATTATGCGCGGCATGAACCGAATTGCGCGGGCTCAAAACCTCCTGAAATTAACTTGGGCACAGCAGAATATTGTTTCCGGCGAATCGCCATCAATCACATCACAGGACGATTTTTTGCGGCCAAATGTCGAATTGAAAACGCTTCGGTTTCAAAGTCGCGCTGATGTCAACCCGATGGAGATCGATTTCACAAAGGGCCCCCTGGAATTGAAACCCGGTGACTTTATCGGATGGCGGATGACGAATTTAGGAAACGTCGATGTCGCGGTCAGCTTGTTGTACATCGATGCGGGTTTTGGGATCAAAGCGATCTTTCCCCGGGCTGGGGCCGGCACCGATAACATGCTTCGAGGAAGGTGGGGAGGTTCACTACGAAGCCGGCACGCGTGACAGCCAATCCCGCCGGCGGAGAACACGTGGTGTTGATTGCTGTGCCGCGCAAGCCACAACAGCAATCGCCCGATTTTAGCTGTTTGGAGCAGGAAACGTTAACCGCGCTCGCGGCGGCAGCGAAGAAAACGCCACGCTCGATTCACCATTGGGCAAGCTGCTGCAGAACGCGATGTTTGGTCACGGGGCATGCGGGATTCGATACGGCCGATACCGCAGAATCGCAGCTGTTGATGCAGTCGTGGCGTGTATTGCCAGATTCGTCGCCTTAGCAGGTAGTGTTTATCGACTCAGCGATCTTTGCGCAACCAGACCGCCCAAATTCCTCGCAAGATGCGGCTTCCGAAAGCGCGGACCGTTTTCGGTCGGCTAGCTGGCAAAGTTATCGACTAGGTGGCAGGAATGGCTTTGAACTCTAGCGGTCGTACCGACCAATCCCTATATGCGGTGAATGCTTCAGGCGTCGGCCGTACCAAACCGATCGTATGTACTGTCTCTAGCGGTAAATGGCATCGCTGCGAGCCAAGCGAGAGTCGCAATCTTTAAGCCACCCGTTCAGCCGCAACAGCCGGCGTCATCCGCCAATCTTCAACGCAAATGAACTGGGGACGCTTACAACTTTTTGCAGTTTCGGCTTTCTTGGTCTTCTGGCCGGCTGCACTCACACGCAGTTGCGAAGAATTCTGTCAATCAGGCGATGAGCGTGGGCGATATGCAGACGCAACAGGTAGTGAACAACCTGGCGATGTTGTATACGACTACAATTCCATGCCATATTTCGCCTATCCAAACCAGGGCACATTGATTGTCACCGATCAAGGTAGCGGCGGTCTCTCGGTCGGTTTCGGAAGACGCATCACTGGTGGTAGCACTCGACTTTCACGCCGAAGAATTTTGGCGATTTCCTGTCGAACTCGATTGGCCTATCGACTAACGCCGAGCGTTCGTGCCAGGAATCGATACACCTACGCCGATGAACGATTCGCGAAAATTGGAACTGATGCGCTGTGCCTATCAGAACTGCCGTCAGTAATTGTGGCTACGGTCCGGCTTCGCGAGGCTGTCCCGATTGTCAGGCGCGGTTTACACACTTTATACTGGCGATCCGGAGGGAAAGATCGATCAACTTTCAGGCGGCGCCATCACCTCTGAATGTTTAAAAGGACCTTGCTGGTTTCACGCCTGTTGTGAAAAGGATGTACCCAAGCTCTGTCCTTGCACCTACGTTGGACATTACTGTGGGATCTGCGTATGGATTGGTCAGAAGGGCGCGATGATCTAACGAAACTGACGCTGGCTGTTCTTGATTACGCTACCCACGAGCCGCCGGTGCGAATTTCGAAGGACGTGACGTTCTACGTCGACGCCCTGGGATTGCCGACCACTCAAAAGGACAGCGTGGGGACCGTGCGGGCCACCATCGGCGTGAATGAACAGACCGACAGCTTGCTCAACATTCCGCCAGCACAGGCAGTGGATCTCGAGCGACAATTGCAAGAACGGATTAAACGCCTGGCTGCCAACATGGAACAATCAAAAGACTCCGAGCAACGCAAGCTATTGACCGACGAGATCGAAGACATCAAGCAAAAACTGTACTTCCTCGATCAACGACTGCGCGACGGTGGTTTGAAAGAGCAATTCATGGCTCCGGGACCGGCAACGCCGCCGCCGTTTTCTGTCATTCCGCAATTGCAGCACAAATCAATGCCAACTCGGCTTCACCCACGTTGCCGACGCCGGCCCACAATAAACCTACGCGGTTGCGACAAGGTCAATCCGGAATCGCTGTCGATCCGCGCTGCATAAATCCTGGCGGTGGCTCGATGTGACTCGGTGAACCAGCCTTTTCGCCAGTCTCAGCGGGATCGTTTTCATTGCCTCGGGCGGCAACGTAACCGGCGCGAATTGAGGCCACAGCAATTTTCGCCGTGTCGCCGGAACATTGCTTGGCGAATTCGTACCATAGCTGCAGATCCGCTGCTGATCTTCGCGCGAGGCAAGCTCGGCAGCCCGCAAAGCGTAATCTGCTGCCGGCTCATACATGTGCAAGTCGTGATGAATTTGCGCCAGCGTTCGCAAGCTCCGACCTGTCGATAGAAGCACAGCTTGCAGGCCATGGTGGCCGATTGTCTGGCTTCATCCAGTCGTAGCAACAGCCGCAATACCTCTCCCCGATCTCGGTAAGCATCAACCGCGTGGGATTTAACTGATGGCTCTATTGAAATTGTCCAATGCGCTTGCAGCAATGCGAGCATCTGGGGCAATAATTCGGTTGACGGATTCTCGATTCCGCTTGGAGAACCCTCATCGGCCGTCGCGCCTGGTTCGGCCAGCCCATTGGCGACGGAATAATTTCGACATTGCGGGAACTTCGTGACGGACAGTGCAAAAGAGTTTGCACAAACTCTGGTTTAACATTCAATGTGACGCGCTCCCCCTGCAGCGATTCTTGATCGCATTCGTTCAATACCAATTCAGCGGGGCCAGCGGAATAGGCCACCAACGTGGATTCAACCGCTCCGCCTTTTCGTAGTACGCCAGGGCTTGAACGGCTGCGTCACCGCCGGCCGGCGTGGGACCGACCATTGTGCTTCCCGCGATGTTTGAATTCACAGGACGTGCATTGGTCGATGGATTGGGAATTGAATTCTCTGTCGTTGTTGGTTGCTCTGTCGACTTCGGCGATGGTGGGGCAGGATTGCGGCTTGCTGGATTCGGCAATTCACTGTTTCGTTCATCGTTCGTATCCAGTCCACGCACTACCAGTGGCTGAACCGGCGTTGCCTCCAGCGGCTTTTGCAGCGAAGTTAGACGGCCGCGGTTTTCCGTGCAGGCACAAGCATGAGATAGAGCTAAACCCCAATGGTAGTACAACTGTGGCCGATTCGGATTAATCTGTTGCGCCGCTTTGAATTGCTCTTCCCAAACGATTCGCGCAGGGAGGCTGTATTTTCCGTGGCCGCCCTGCAACTGTTGCTGGGCCAGCAATCGGCCCAAGCGAATACGGACGTCGTCGAGTAATTGCGCAAATCCGGCCAAAGTGCATTTTTCATAATCAGCACTGCCACGCCTGGCTCGCCGGCACTTTCACGAACAATGCCCCGCATCCAATACAGCCACGGCGTTTCGCCCCGGCGAAGTTCATCGCTGTAATGATCTCGGGCTTCGTCAGACCTGACAACGTCGTCGGCGTAGATCCAACCGCCGGCTAGATTGCGCGAGTAACCGCCATCGTCGCGTAGGCGCAAAAGCCGGCCCTTGGTTTTCTGAACGGTTGCGGGCCAGCGAATATCGCTCAGCGTGATTGGAGCGTTCGTGTCTGATTGAATGAACACTTCTGCCGATCTTGGCATCACCTTCGCCCTTGCCAGTTCTGTGCCGCAGACGAGGCCCCGGCGCAGTAACTCAGGATAGCTGTGGCGAAAATACCAGAGCAACGCTTTATCATGTGACGCTCCTCCACCGAGACGAAATCGACAGTTTGCACTGCAATTTCTTATAAACCAACCGGGCGCAATTGCACCTTCGGTCCTCTCAATTTTAGCACGAGATTAACAGCGCGCCGATTGAGAATTTCAAGGTGCGGCACTTACTTCACCGCATTGATCCGCAACCATCGAAGACGCAAAGGCCCAATGTTTGTGCCCCAGCACCGTGCTCGCCGCGCAAGGGGCGGCAAACGAAGTTCTGGCGGCGATTGTTCGTTCACCAGCAGTTCGATGTCGGTAAGCACTTGTCGGGCGGATGCGTAGTATCCGTGGTACAAAAACGACGTATCGACCGCATCGGTATTAATGGTATCGATGCCACTTTGAAAAAACGCCATCAGGCCGACAGGTTCGTAAAGGTTAGCTTGACGCGACACAGCCAGCGCGGCATCGTGAGTGCAATAGTAATACGTCGTACGGTCGGAATGCTGAATTACAAACGGCAAAAGATTGTTGAACTCGAGTGCGCCAACATGGGCACAGCCAAAATGACTTGCTGGAAAAGGTGATCGTTGTCCGCAAAAACGCCGCGCAAATGCAACTTATAAATCCATTCAGCAGATCGTCGTTCCCGAGACTATGCGCTGATCGGTCAGCTTAGGTGGTTGGCCCCCCTCGCGGGCTTGGCGGGCGTGGTCACCACGCTTGCAGCAGATTCGCCAGATGCTCGCGCTTTTTCCGCGTTCTCACGGTCTTGAGCATCACCGACAGTGGAGCCCGCCGATGGCCAGCACATCGCCATCGCAGTTCCTGGAAACTGCAAATCGTAGCGCAGGGTGCGGCGCGGAGGACGGCGAAATCAAACTCTGTATTAAATCCGTGAATGTAGAGCAGGAGGTCGTCGCTGGTCGCTTGTCTAAATACTTGATCGCTGGGGATCAATTGCGTGCGTTGGACCAAAAAATGTTTTTTCGGATCAGCGATGGACCAGAAATTAGGCTGTTCTAAACTGCCGCATTGGTGCTGCACTGGAATATTGACCAGGCACTGACCGGTGCTTAACTCTGCACCTGGATCGCTGGAGAACATCGGCTTGCTAGGCGTGCTGGTTTTGGCAGCCGCACGGTTGGTGGCGAAATAGACGAGTCGCGGATCGTTTGATTTTGCGGTTGCAAGCGGCGCCGTCACAATTGACGCAAGCGATACCGGCGCCGTTCCGGCAGCCGATAGTTGATCTCGATCCGCATAGTCCGCGTCGTCTCCACGTGTAATCTCCCGAGGCGGCACTCGACACTGAAATCCACCCCGGATACTCCCCTTCGCTTCGCTGGTTTTAATCTCGCTGCTAACTTTTGGCGTGGAAACGATGGTCGATTTGCGCACGGCTTCTGTTCCTTTTCGTCCCAACTCCCCCCCCTACAAGCGCTGTTTTGCTGGTCCTTTCGACCGTCTCTCGCACGGTCCGCGATGAATTTTCATCTGACTACGCGGAGTTTCGGAAACAAAGACCTGCGTTAGTCGCGTGGCCACGACAAACGGTTGAAGATTCGCACTTTCACGATAACAGTGTAGCCGAGCCAATGCGTGCCCACCGGCGAATCAAGTTCGGCATATGGAACGACTACGCCGAACCTTTCGGCGGAACTTCCGTCGCGTTTGATATTTCGTGTAATCACCAGCGAGCCATGGGCGTCGCGATCGTTATTGCCACGAGCTTGGACGGCTTGCGAATGTCGACGGTCGCTGTCGACCGTGAAGGCGCGAATTTCGCAGGTTGCCTCCATTTCTTTCGCAGCAAGCAGTGGCACGAATTCCAGTCGATCGCCCGGCGGATCGGCAGAGCCATCCGGAATCAATTCCAAATTTGCAAGCGTCGCAGCAGAAGCAGCGCTCGCCAGGCAAAGCCCGAAAAAAGCAACATGTAAGCCGCGTGCGAAAGTGGAATTCATGATCGGCCCAGCCTCGTGAGAATTCCATGAATTGTAACACGATCGCATTTTAATCGTGGATCATCGCAACTGCCAAATCGTTCGAATCGACGCACTAGCTGCTGGAAGCGATAGGCAGGCGGATTGCATGAAAAGACGAGCCCGAGCGATTCTTTGTAAACTCGTCGTTGCGTGCATTAGAATACTCAAAGCACATCGATAATGAAACTAATATCCTACACCTAGAGCCTGTGAACCGTTTCCACTTAATCGACAAAGACCCCATGTTTAGTCGCACCACTCTGACACTGTTCGTGTTGTTGATGACTCCGATGTCGCTGGCGGCGGAGAAATCGGACGATGCCAAGCTCGATCGGCCGCGAATTATGACACAAGTAGGACACAACACGCACGTGGGCGGCCTGGCAATTTCGCCTGATGGAAAGTTAATTGTGACCGTTGGCACCGATGGCAGAGTTTTTTTGTGGGATAGCGGACCGGGCGACAACTCCGCGAACTAACGGTTCCAGATTCCGGAGAAACGACCGGCGAGCAGAAGCCTCCCAAGGCCGTCGGATTTTCTCCCGATTCGTCTTTTGTTAGCGCCAATGGCAATATTTGGAATGCGGTCACTGGCCAATATCTTTGCGGTGGGAAGGAGGGAGAATTCACCCGCGATTCCAAAGGCATCATTTACGATGGCTCGCGATTGAACTGGGTCAAGAAGGAAGTTCCGGCCCGGCCGCGCGAGGAACCCGCGCTTGCAGCGAACGAGGATGCACCTCCCAAACCGCCGGAGCCTGCAAAGGAAAATGGTTCCCAAGAAGAGGCGCGAAAAAATGCGACGGTCGAATATCGCTATGAACTCGAAACTGTTCGCGAGTTTGCACCCGATGCTATCTGCTTCGCACAATCGGCCGATGAAAAATGGTTCGCGTTCGGCCGCAACAACGGCTGGATCTACATTTCCGATGCAACTAGCGGCCAGCGGCTAATGCGTTTGCGGCTGCTCGACACGGGAAAACTTGATGCTTTCGACGCCGCCAAATTACAGGAAGCACCTGCGAAGCGGAAAGGATCGGGTTTGAGTGGCTGATTCACGCATTCGCACCAACACCTCCGCCTCCGGATCCAAGCAAAGAACGATGGCAAGCACAAGAGGAAGAAAAACCCGATGGTTTAGAGCCTGTTGGCAGCGTAGCAATTTCCAACGACGGTAAGCAATTAGTTGTCGGCGGCCAATATGGTTCGCTTGCGCTGTGCGCCGCCGCTGATTGGAAACCGCTTTGGAATAAATCGCTGCGGATTCCTCCAGAGCTTGAAGTGGTCACCGGACGACAAGCTGTTAGAGGCACGAACCGCGCATCAGATTTTCTTGCTGAATCCAGCCAGCGGCGCTACGGTGCGGCAATACGATTGCAATCGCTCGGCGCTCTGCGAGTTCCTTTCCGGCGATGGACGCACCGCAATTACGGGCCATGCCGATCGGCTGGTTCGAGTTTGGGACGCCAGCCAAGGGCGCTTGCTTCGCCGATTGGATGGGGCTTATGGCGCGGTGCAGGCTGTGGTTTTGTCGGGCGATGGCAAGCTTATTTCGGCATACGATGTTTTGGGAGTGCTCAGTCAATGGAATGTGGCCGATGGCAGGCTCGTTCGCCAATCAATTGTCCGCCCGACCACGGAAACAGACATTCCGGCTCCAGTCGTTCCCGGCGCAGCAGTTCCAGCTCCTCCAGTGCCAGCGCCCGCCCCGCGGGCACGGCCTATGCCTAAAGTTCAACCGGACTCTGCCCGCATCGAACCCTCTCAGAAATTGGCACCCAACGGTGCTCGATTCCAAATTCAATCCGGCGCACCCACGGTATTCCGTTTCGCTGCGGCCGAAGGCGATTCCCAGAGCGACAATCCGAATGCGCGCAAACCCAGTGAAATATTTGGAGGGACGACCTTCGAAGTCGATCGCAATCCCGGCTTCGAGCGTTCCGTTGGCTTTTCCGGCAATGGCCGCAGTTTGGTGATCGATCGAACGGTGTACGACCTGGCATCTGGGAGGCGCTTTCTTCAACCGCCCCCCCAGAAGGAAAACGACGGCTTCGAGGTGCGGGCGGTTTCGCCCGATGGTAGTTTCGCCGTCGTTACAAAAGGCACGGGGTGGTTTAGCTACGAAATCTCGATGTTGAATTTCGCACGCTAAAAGTCATTCGAAAGATCGGCCAGGGTTCGTTCGATCCTCCAGCAGTTGCCATTTCCCGCGACAATGCGTGGGTTGCGTACGACAACAATTGGGGCGAATTTCAATTGGTCGCCGCGGCCAACGGACGTGTGTCGCGAAAAGCTACCAGTGCGTTCGGATCGGTTTCCTGCCTGGCGTTCAATTCCGACGGATCAACGATTGCGAGTGGCGGTGTCGATGGACGCATTAGGCTCACCGGCCGCGATAGCGGAAAGCTAATTCGCGAATTCGTCGGCCACCAAGCGCGGATAACCGACATCAGTTTTAGCGCCGATGGCCGAGCGATGCTCACCAGCAGTCTGGACGAAAAACCGCGGATCTGGAGCGTGGCAACAGGCCAAACGTTGCAAATTCTGGACGATTCGGAGAACCCCAGCGTGGTTGGCATCGCCTTCACCGCTGATGGAATCGCCGAAGCAAATCGCGATGGGCACATCGTGATACGCGATCTGGCCGGCGGACAAATTCGCCACACGCTGCCCGTTGCCGAAAACGACGAACTTGTCGATTCCGTCGCCTTTGGTCCAAATGGCGAGAGTGCCGTCGTCAATTTGCTCTCAGGAATTGTGCCTATTCCAAATCGCAAGCCAATGGCCCCTCCTCAGACCAGATCATACAAGAAAAGTTGCTGCTTCCCGGGCCGCGAATTTCACTGGTCGATTCTCGTAATCGCAAGCCTCCAATTGTCTTGCAAGATCGTCGAAACTCCCGAACTGCGTTCGGCCAAACAGCGATGTTTGCTAGTTCGCCTTCACAGATATTGTCTTACACGCTTTCAGGCGCATTGCGATCGTGGGGGCGAGCGGAGTTGTCGAAAAGCACAGGCTGGAAGGCGAAACTGGCGCGGGGCATCGAGTTCTTGTCGCGAATCGACAACCGCCACCTGATCGCCGTCGACGATTCGGAAACCCATTGCCGCGTATGGAGCCTTCCACCGGAAAACTAATTCGCACCATTCCATCGACGGCAAATCCCCTGGCGTTTTCTCCCGACGATCGACTGGCACTAGCTCAATCGGGCGAAGGAAAAGACTTGGCACTGATGGATGTCTCTACCGGAAAAACCGTTCGCCGATTCGCCGGAGCAGATACTGGCGTGTTTTGGCCCAGCGGCGGTTGGGTCTTAACTGGCAACGATGATATGTCGCTGCGTTTGTGGAATTTGTCGTCCGGGAAAGAAGTTCGGCGAATTCAATGCTCCGCGCCAGCAAGACCAAAAGACCCGCAGTCGGGGGAAGTCGTTCAAGATCATCATTTCGATCGAATTCAGTTATCGCCCAGTGGCCGATTGGTTGTCACGGTCGACATTGGTCGAAACAACGTATTTGACACAGCGACCACTAAACTCGTTTGCGAATTAGAAACTCCCAAGGAACAGCCCGGTTTGCTCGATTTGTTTGCCCCCTCCTCGGCCGAGGAAAGGCAGGCGGATTCCGATAGATTCAATGACGGCACATTTTGGCATCGTTTAGAGGCAGTTGCATTTACCGCCGACGAACAATGGATTGTCGGCAAAGAAGAGATGCCGGGTCGCCGGATTGTCATCTGGAATGCAAAATCCGGAAAAATCGCCCGCGTGATTATTCCGCCAGTCTCCGGTGAGATCGAATTGTCGCCCGACGGCCGGTTCATTTTGCAATCCGGAAAGGACGATATCAGCTACCTGTGGGATTTCGCTACTGGCGATCTTTTGTGTCGCTTAGTTCTGTTGGACGATGATCACTGGGCAGTGATCGATCCGGTGGGCCGATTTGACGCTTCCAATGGCGGCGATGTCACTGGATTGCATTGGGTCGTGCGCAACGAACCGATCGATTTAGCACAACTCAAGGAGCGCTATTACGAGCCGGGACTACTAGCCAAGAAACTTGGTTTAAGCAAAGAACCGCTGCGCAACGTGCAAGCATTCAACAATCCAAAGCTCGCACCCGAGGTAAGTGTCCAACAGCCCAAGTCGGGCGATATGAAATTTGAAATCGAACTTGCCAACCGCGGCGGCGGCATTGGCCGGATCGTGGTGCTGATCAACGGCAAGAGATACGATTTGCCCGATGCCGCGCGCGGCTCAAAACCTAATTTCAATGCCGGCAAAGTCACGGTGCCGATCGATTTGGCTGGCGATCCGCGGCTTGTTCCCGGCGGAAAGAATCGGATCGAAATCCAAGCGTTTAACGTCGAAGGCTATTTGCCAGCCGCGGATTGGAAATTGAAGTCGACGATCCGCGCCCGGCCAATACCGATCCCACGCGTGTTTGGGCACTCGTTGCCGGGACCACGCACTACCAAGGCGGCAAGATCGACCTTACGTTTCCCGCCAAGGACGCCACTGATTTTGCGAGCGGCTTGCAAACGGCTGCTGGCCGGTTGTTTGGCGCGGAAAATGTGCATATCGCGCTGCTCACTTCCCCTCGACCGGAGTTCGAGCCACAACCCGACGCAATGCATCGTCCAACGCGCGCCAATCTGGTCCAAGCCCTGGAAGGGTTGAGCGACCCGCAGCGCGTTAAACCCGGCGATATTGTCATCGTCTATCTGGCAGGCCACGGTGTAGCGCGCGGCGGCGCGGAAGATAGTTTCTATTACCTTTCGTGCGATGCGCAAAACGCGCAGCTCGACGATTCGGAACTGCGCCAACAGTGGACCATCTCCGACCGAGAGTTGACGCAGTGGCTGAAGAACAGCCCTGCGCAAAAACAAGTCATGATTTTAGACACCTGCCAATCCGGCAAAGTCGTGGAAGACTTAATGCTCAAACGCGAAATTTCCTCCAGCCAGGAGCGAGCTTTGGAACGAGTCAAAGACAGCACCGGCTTTTATATTCTGGCCGGATGCGCCGCCGACAAAGCCAGCTATGAAGCCTCGCGATACGGCCAGGGCATCCTTACCTATGCGCTGCTGTTCGGGATGCGCGGAGCGGCGCTCAAAGATGAGCAGTTTGTCGATGTGAACAGGCTCTTCGACTTCGCCAAAAATGAAGTGCCCCATTTAGCCGGCGACATTGGAGGCGTTCAACAGCCAGTGATTGCCAGCCCAAATGGTTCGACATTCGTAATTGGTCAAGTCACTACGGAAGACCAGGCCAAAATTCCACTGCAGCCAGCTCGACCACTCGTGTTGCGCACCAGCTTTCACGACGATCAGGAACTCGATCCATTAGATTTGAGCGGGCAACTCGACGATCTACTGCGCGACGTTGCGGCCACCACGCGCGGCAACGTTTCATTAGCCTTTGTCGATGCTCGCCGCTCGCCAGGTGCATATCGTCTGGCAGGCAATTACCAGATGCGGAACGAGCAAGTTACAGTCAACGTTCATCTTGTGTCGCCTGATGGAACCGCCGCCCAGTTTCCAATCGTTGGCGAAAAATCGCAGGTCGCGGAATTGGCCGTCAAGATTTTCGATCAAGTGAAACAACGGTTAGTCATTGGTAAGACGAAGAAATAGATCCAGTAGTGTGGCTTACTTACTGAATGAGCATGTCGATTGTCATGGCTTGCAAAACTAGTGACATTCGTGGCGTAGAGGTTTCCCGCGCCTGTCAAAGGCGAGGCCATACGATTGCGCTAGAATGAAACCATCTCCTGGGTCTGTCGCAAACGGACCCAAATCGATGCCCAGTGGGCTGAACCCCTCGATTCGGTTGTCGTTGAAGTACGAAACGTAGACGTTGTCGGCACTGTCGATGGCGAGGCCAGCCATCGCATGGCCTGGATTGGCAAAGGGCGATGGTACTCACCGGCGGGCGTGTATTTTTCGATCGCAGTATTGGCATAGTTTGCGGAATAGACATTGCCGGAGCCATCCACGGCCAAACCGCCTGGGGAGTGTAAGCCGGAGTCGGTGAACTGCGAACCGACGCCGTTTAGCGCAAATTTCGTAATGGTGTTGTTAGTATTCGACACGTACATGGTCTCGTCGGCGCACGCGCTCACAATACCGACGTTGCAGATGAGCGTCAATCATAGGCGCACACAGCCTGCGGCTTGTCATTCGATTAGCGGCTCCCTTAAGACATAGAACGCCGGCTTCGACCACCTCAGTTCAATACGAAGTGGCGAAGCTCAATACGAATGACCAATTCGACTCTCGGGTTCGCTGCGCAAAGCAACATGCTCAGCGCCGAGCATGCGCCGTTCATTACTTGGTGATTTTCGTCGCGGGTGGCAATGCGATGGGGGACGGCGCCGACGGGCCTCGATTCAAGAACTTGTTAATCGGAATCATGTAGTAAGCTAACCACTGTTGGGGCTGGCCGTCGACCTTGTCGGTGAGGATGCGAATCTGGGCGCGGTCTAAAAATTCCTTACGTATTTGCACTTGCCCCGCGCCGACCATCTTGGGTCGTTTTCAACTCGATGGGCGTCTTCACATCGTACCCGTGGCCACCCTGACTGTCGGTCTCTCTGCTGAACGCAATCAGTTCGATCTTGTAGAAGGGCTTCAGTCTCCCTTCGTCGGCCACGGTAAACACGACGGTTGCCGTCTCGCGATCGGCGCTGGTTACCTCGACGTCGTACTTGAGCCCCCATTCATCCTTCGAAGGACCAAGCCCATTGAAGATCGCCCAACTGCGGCCAGACATCAGTAAACTGATTGCGACAACCAACATAGCCGTCGCCCAGCGTGAAAATCGAATGCTCATTGCGAGTTCACCTTTTAAGAATGCGGAAGCGCTGTAGCCGATCCGAGCGTCGGTACCTCGGCCTGTGCCCATCCGGCGGGCTATTCAAGCGACGCGCGTCAATTCAGGCAACATCAATTTCAGAGCCGACATTCTGCTATCGCGGCCAATCCCCTTCTGGCGCAAGGAAAGCACGCCTGAGCTCCGACTTGGCTGAGAAAGAGGCCCAGAAGGAATTAGGCCCAGAAGTTCGATGTTGCTAGAGCTGGGCGGCTGATAAATCCTCTCAATTGTCGAGCTCGGAACGCCATCAAAATTCGAAGTTCGACACGAAGTGGCGACGCTCAATACGAATGACTAATGACACATTCGCGATCAAACATCGTGACGCGGCTGTTCGATCCGAATGCGACTCTTCTCAGTGACCGAATCAATCTCGGCGAGCGCGTACTCAGTGCAGCTAGCGAGCTCGCTCATCTTCGGACTGATTGGCGGATCGATTGGCAGCGTCATTTACAATCGCTCGGAGAATTAGTTCGCCTTCCGCTTGTTTTTTGCAGCCACCGGCTTGAATGGCTTGGGCGGTTTGGGTTTAAACGACGCACCGCCGCGAAGTTGTTTCAAAAAGTTCGGCGGAAGTTTTTTAATGTTAATGCCCGCGTCCTGCAGACTTAGCTCGATTTGCGCGTCGGATACGCCCTTGCGAATCTCGTTTGTGCCAAGGGCGATGGCGTGCGCGAGCTCATCGGCGATTGGGACTGCGTTTTTGGTTTTTGCTTTTGGCGGTTTCTTAGCCATGCGGTAGACCTTTCGATGTACATGTTTTTCTGATGCGCCGAATTCTGCCGATTTACCATTATCTCACGGCGCTGTCTTGATCACGAACTCGATCTCCTTGCTCTTGCCCTCTTCGACCAGTACCCCGTCGTCCAAATACTCTGACCCTTTGATGACGTAAGGCGGGGCGATCGACATGATGTACGGGTAATTTTTGCCCGGAGGTACGCGAAACTCGAATTCTCCGTTGGCGTCCGCGCGGGTGCCTTCGACGGCGCCTGTCGATCTGGGCGCGCCGGACCGTAAACGCCAATTGCCACGGGCATGCTATGTGCGAACGAAACGCCTTTGCCTGTTTTTTCGTCGACGACGCGGCCTTTCAGCACAGTGCCCTTTATCAATTGCAAATTGGCGTTCTTCACCGCCTGCCCGGCAATGACCGGGAGCGATTCGATGGCATTCATGGTCCAACCATCCGCTTCGACGAAGATGTTGTAGTTGCTCGGTGCGAGGTTGACGAATTCAAAGCGGCCTTCGTTGTCGGTGACCGTAAGGCCTGCATTGTTTCGACCGCCGGCCGACGCCGCGATGGCCTGTGTATAAACGTGCACGCCGATCGCCGGCTTTCCGGACTCCGCATAAGTGACCCGTCCTTCGATTGTGGCGGCAGGTTGAATTTGTGGGCTGATCTCGGCAATTTTATCGGTCAGTCGTTTACGATCGACGATCCAACCAATCACCAGGCCCACAATCAAAATCAGCAGCAGGATGTGGCGGACGGTAAATCGAACGTGCATGGCTTAGTCGCACAAATGGCGGATGGTGTTTGCCCGACTTCCGGTGAATCGCCATTTTAGCCAACTTCCGCACCTGTCGGAGGTGCTTTTTGTCCACATTTGGGCGGCAGGATGTCAAGAATCTACGAATGGTGCGGCATTTCGGCCCAGGAAATATTTTTTTCGCCGTGGCCCAAAAAAGGCCCTTGACGTGAGGCCGCATGTACACTAAGATACGAATGGAGCCATTAGGTTCCCGGTTCCGGCTGGCCGGAGCTGACGTTCTTTGGCAATTTGAACCAATACAAAAGGGTCTGGGTCTCTGAGGGCCTGGGCGTCTGGCGGTCTGCGCGTAGGCCCGTCCCGGCGCGCCGGGACGGGTGGCCCGGATAATTTGTCCGGGCGGCGCGAGCCGCAGGATGCGTTGGAGAGAATGCGGAACTACCAGCACGGGGCGCTCGGTGAGTGCTACTTGTCGCTCGCGCGACCCCGACACGCAGTGCTTTGTCGGGCGGCGAGAATCTCAATGTAGGAGGCGACTCCTGTCGCCGAAGCTGCACGCGTATCGGCGATGGCGTTTCAGCGGCGTCGGGAGACGCCTCCTACAATGAATGTTTTGGCCGGCATGAATTGTGGATCGCCGTGGGCGTGAAGAAACCCGGGCAAATCGACCGAGAATTCTCGGTCGATTGGAGGGCCCAAAGGCGGAGAGTGAAAAAACTGTGAAATTACTTGGCCCGAAATCGGTAAAAACACCTACACAGGGTCAAAAGCGCGCTGCAGTAATTTCACACGGAAACACGGTTTTTGGATTTTCCGCCCGTCGACACGCGTTTTTCTCGCAGTTGGCGCGTGGAAAATCGGCCGGCGCTTCGGTGGGACGCGCGGCGAGGACCAGCGGCGCCGATTTTCGAGATTGGCCGCTTTCGTCAAGCGATCACTCTTTGGGAGCCGCTTCCTTTTTCGCCTCGCGTTTCTTCTGCCGACGCTCTTTGAGAGACGCCGCTTGCTTCGCCCGTCGGGCTTTGCGTTTGACTTTCTTCTTGGCCTCGAGGTCTTTGCGTCGCGAATTGCCTGCCGGTTTAGTGGTGGCCATGATCTTGTTGAACCAGGTTTCAAAAATCGAAAGCCGATTTTATAACCATAAAACCCAGCCAAGCCAAGCTGGGAGTTCATTGATCACGCTTGCAAGACATCATGTTGGCGACGCCCGACAGTGGGCTGACCAAGATTTTACTTCGGCCGGCGAATTGATCGATGTAGCCTCGTGCATGGGGAGCCTCAATCATGTTTGATCTGTTTTCTAGACTCGGCGGTGGAGAAATTTTGCCCGTCGTGATTGTGATGATCGTCTTTGCCAGTTGTGCGGTCGTGGCGATTGTCGTGGTCATTGCGCATTATGTGACCGCGTATCGCCGGGAAGAAGTTGCGGCGCAGCTCAAGCAAGACATGCTGAACCGCGGCATGTCGGCGGACGAGATCAAAACCGTGCTCGAAGCCGGCCAGCGGTAACGACCGCGATGGGTGAAGACAGAGGCAAACAATTGGCCAAGCGCGAAGGCCGTTTGCGCTCGAAGTCGGTCTATTTTGCAGCCGTGTTGATGTTGATGAAATCGATGAGCTGGCGCAGGCGGCCGAGGCTGCGGCGGTTGAATTGGAAAATGAGCCGCGGCAGTGCAATCAAAGCCGGCTCGTCCTTTTCTTCCCGTAGTGGTCCGCCGGTCGTGAACTCGCCTTCCACGAGAATATCGCGGAACTCGGCGTTGATCTGTTCGAGCATTGCGGGCGCGATTGCCGTCGTGAGCCGCAGCACGAGTTTGTTTTTCACGTAACGCATGCTGTGGTACACGCGGAAGAATTGCAGGATTTCGCCGACGGCTGCGTCGACGGAATCAGTCACTTTGAATAGCGACAGGTCTTCCGAAGAAATCATGCCGTCGGCCAACAGCCGATCGTGAACGAAATCGATAAACGGCTGCCAGAATTTTCCGCCGGCCGCGTCGAGAAACACGATTGGCACCATGTCGCGTTTGCCGGTCTGCAGCAGAGTGAGCACTTCCAGCCCTTCGTCGAGCGTGCCGAATCCGCCCGGGAACAACACGACGGCGTCGCACTCTTTGACGAACATGAGCTTGCGCGTGAAAAAGTACTTCATGTGCACAAGCTTCGGATCGCCGGCGATGATAGGGTTCGACGACTGCTCGAACGGGAGCATGATGTTCAGACCCATCGAGTTTTCGCGACCAGCACCCACGTGGCCCGCTTCCATGATGCCGCTGGCGGCGCCGGTGACGACAAGCCAGCCGTTGTCGGCCATCGTTCGACCAAACGCGACGGCCTGCTGATAGGCGGGCCGATCGGGCCGGGTGCGTGCGGAGCCAAACACGGTCACTTTGCGGCGCGAGCGGTACGGCGAAAATACCTTGAAGGCATATCGCAATTTGCGCATGGTGCGGCTGAGGATTTTCAGATCGCCCCGCGACGGCTGATCGGCGGCCAGCTTATCGGCCGATTCCTTGATTTGCTCGATCAAATCGGCAATTCGCTCGCGGTCCAGCGAACGCACTGCATCGGTTGCCGCCGGTACGATGCCTGCCGAAAGGGCGACATCCTCCGCCGCTGCAGCGATCAGGGCACTTGCCAGTTCTTGCGACGCAGCTTTTGCCGATCCTGGATCGAGCGGAGCGGCGTCGGACGAGGCGACACCGTTCTGACTGGCGTCGGAAATCAAGGGTTTTTCAGCGTCGGAAGCAGACAATGCGGCAGATCCTGCGTCGGTCAATCAAACATCCGTGTGTTATCGAACCAAATCAATTATAGGCTGCCCGATTATAGCGGGCGGATTGGAAAGTGCGGTAGGGCGGCGGCAAGAAGGGCGGGTTCACGCTCGAATTCAATTCTGAGCAGCCGTTGCAGCAACCGGTGTCGGCTGGCGACGATGAATTGCGGCGGGCATGCCGCTGGCCGGGCGCAGTGTGACCGATGGCCACGGCTTAACCCGTTCCGGTTCGATAAGTTCGAATCGAATTCGCGGCGCGATCGCGGCCACAGTGAGAATGGTTTCCAGCATGGCAAAGGCGTTGCCGATGCACACGCGCGGTCCGCCGCCAAATGGAAAATAAGCGTACGCGGGACGATCGGTTTTGTTTGCCGCAGGTTCCAGCCAGCGTTCTGGCCGAAATTCCTCGGGTCGGTCGAACCAGCGCGGATCGCGGTGCACAACCCATTGGCTCATGATCACCGCGCTGCCGACAGGCACGTGGTAGCCGCCGATCTCCGTGTCGACGAGCACGCGGCGGCTGAAGGCATACGCGGGCGGATAAAGGCGCATCGATTCCTTAATGACGGCTTCCGTGTACGGCAAGTTGGGCACATCGTTCACGTCGGGCCATCGATCGCCGATCACGGCGCTAATTTCCTGCAACAAACGATTTTCACTTTCGCGATTTTGCGAAAGCAGGAACCATGTCCAAGCTAGAGCATTGGCGGTGGTTTCGTGTCCGGCCAGGAACAACGTCATCACTTCATCGCGGAGTTGGCGATCGGTCATGCCCGACTGATCGACTTCATCGCGGGCTTGAATCAGCTTGGTGAGCAAATCACCGCGATCACTGCCCGATTCGCGCCGTTGACGGATGATGTGGTTGACGATTATGTCGAGCTTGGCCACGTTTCGCTTGGCTCGACGGTTTCGCGGCGTGGGGACCCAGGGCGGCGGATTCCACATGCTTTCGAACCGGTGGCTGAAATCGTGCATGGCGCTCTCCAGTGGAGCGGCAACTTCGCTCGTGACATCGGTCAGGTCGATGTCCATGAGTGCTTTGCCCACAATGCCAAGTGCGAGCCGGCTCATTTCGCGATGCAAATCGAGCTGCTGCCGATCACACCATTCGTTCAGTATCCTTTGGCACTGAGCGATGATAATGCCGCCGTAATTGTTGACGCTGGCACGGCTAAAGGCGGGTTGTATCAATCGCCGCTGGCGGAGCCAAAACTCGCCCTCGCTGTTTAAGAGGCCATTGCCAAGGACCGGCCGGAGGAGCTCGAACACATAGCTTTTGCCGAACTTGCGATTTTCAGTGACGAGAACTTGCTCGATGAAATCGGGATGGCTGGCCAAATGCACGCGCCGCGGACCGAAGCGAAGGCCAACGAAATCGCCGTATTCGCGGGCGCAACGCGTGAAAAAGCCGAGCATGTCGCGGCGAAATTCCGGCAGATTGCCGAGAATCCAGTGTCCCGGCGGCATGGGCGGGCGGCGGTGTGCAGCCAAGTTGTATCACTCCTCCGGCAGCAAGTTTAACTTGCAAAGTCAGCCACGGAAACGGTGGCAGCACGCGTGCACGATGCAGAACACCGACGCGGCTCGACAAAAAAGCCCAGGGGTTGCAACCCCTGGGCTTGGACATTTATGCAATCTAAGAGCGGACCATGCATCACGCAGAGGGGCGGATGTGATGCTGATAGGCCAAGATCACTTCGTACAAATCGGCCGAGATCGTGATTTCATCATTCGAGAAATCGCGCAGCCAAGTGCGGCGACTGTTTACGGCGTCGGCCAGAAGTGGCAGTACTTCGGCCAGCGGCACCGAGACGGTTTGCGGCGAAGCATGGTGCTTGGCCGCGCTGGTAGCAATTTCGGAGTCCGGACCGTAGTAAACCTTAAAGCGGCGATTTGCCGATGCCATGTCGTCATCCTTGACGGGGGTGAAAAACTGCCGCAACCACAGGCCCCAGATGCCATTAGCTGCGTCCGCCACGGACATTCGTTGCCGGTGCGGAATCCGCCCACCCTGCTTTCGCGTCACCTTTATCGGCAAAGACCGGCGCTAGGATTTGATGAAATTAGCGTCTGGGCCGGTTTTTTCTCGCTGGTGGTGCTAGCACAAAATCGGTGCAGCGGCTGCCTGCGACTAGAACAATTGCCTTTATTGCGGCGGCGGATCGTCCGGCGCGAGCGGCATATCAAGCGGAGTCGCAACCATCTCGTTGGCAGGAAATGGCTCGAATAGGTACGAAAGTCTGCTGGGATCGGTCGCGTCCGGATCCAGCCAGATATCGTAATCGCTTGGCGACAGGATCACCGGCATGCGGTTGTGCAGCGGCGCTACAACTTCATTGGCCGACGTTGTCAGTATGGTGCAACTTTCAATTGGCGCGCCGTGCTTTGACCAGCGATCCCATAGTCCGGCGAAAGCGAACGGCTGATCGTCGGATCGGCGAAACCAATACGGCGTCTTTTTCTTGCCTTCGGTTTTCCATTCGTAAAAACCGTCGGCGGGGATTAAACAGCGCCGGTTACGGAGAGCGCTTCGAAAGGCCGGCTTCTCGGCGACGGTCTCGCTGCGGGCATTTATCATGCGAGTGCTAATTTTCAAATCGTCGGCCCAAGATGGCACGAGGCCCCAGCGCATCGTCGACACTTTACGCACGTGATTGTCCTGCCGAATGACTGGAATCTCTTGCGTCGGACAGATGTTGAACCGCAGCGGAAGTTGCAGCCCGGCATCCATACGAAAGTTCTGCATAAGCACTGCGGCAGGTGTTCGCAAAGTGAAGCGTCCGCACATAAATATCGGGTTTCGCGGCCCGGCTGGATTGAAGCGGCCACTTACTTCGGACGTCGTTTACCCCTAAAATTTCACACTACTGATGTTCTTCGTTTGTCGCCTTACTTAGCTAGGAATGCAATGGCGCGTCGATTCGTGAGCGATTTAGGCCCACAAGATAATGTGGACCAGATTTTTCTGGCGTCTCAAAAGCAGCTGCGACCCAACCGCAATGGAAATTTGTATTTGCAGGTCGAACTCTCCGACCGGACCGGCGCCATCAGCGCTCGCATGTGGAATGCCGGCGAAGCGGATTATCGCTGCTTTGAAGACGGCGATCTTGTGCATGTTGAAGGCGCTACCCAAGTGTTTCAAGGTGGGCTGCAACTCATCGCGACGAGCATTTGCAAAGCGCGGATGGACGAAGTCGACCTGGCCGATTTCATGTGCCTTTCGCCGGCGGATATCGATCGACTCGCGGTACGGCTGTCCGAACTGCTCCGTTCGATGCAAGATTTGCCACTGCGAAATCTGGCCGAGTGCTTTTTAGTGGATGAAGAGTTCATGGCGCGGCTGGCTCGGTCGCCAGCGGGCATCAAGAACCACCACGCATATCCTGGGGGATTGCTGGAACATGTGGTCAACTTGATGGATCTGGCTGGTCACGTGGCGACTCATTATCCGGCGATTGATCGCGATCTCTTGCTGATGGGCATGTTTTTGCA
This sequence comes from Pirellulales bacterium, assembly GCA_963773875.1. Classification (GTDB taxonomy): domain Bacteria; phylum Planctomycetota; class Planctomycetia; order Pirellulales; family JADZDJ01; genus CAVTYH01. The sequence continues at coordinate 149,600 of CAVZCV010000014.1, read as the reverse complement.
CGATGTTGGTAAGATTGAAGAGCTTTCTTGTGACCGTGGTTTTTCCTATACGGATGCCGGTCAGTTACTTGGTCACGTCGTGCTGGCAATTTCGCTTTTGGATTGCAAATTGCGCGAAGCGGAAGCGCTCACGGGCGAACCGATGCCAGAGGAAACCGTGCTGCGGCTTAAACACATGATTGTGAGCCACCATGGCGAATACGAGTATGGCGCACCGAAGTTGCCGATGACGTTGGAGGCCATCGCTCTGCACCAGCTGGATAATCTTGACGCCAAATTGCACAACTTCCAACAGCTGATGCGCGACGACGCCAACTTGGATAGTTCTTGGACGCAATATCACCAGGGACTTGGACGCAAACTGTTCAAAGGGCGACAAAACTCTGCTGAACAGATTAAGAAATAAGGCATGAATGAATTTAGCTGAACTCGAACAAAGTGTTTTAGATTTCGTCAACGGTGCAGGCTATAAGCCGCTCAAGCCGAGAGCGATCGCCAAGCGACTGGGACTTGATGAAGCAGCAATCGACGACTTGAAAAGGGCGGTAAAGACGCTCGTCAAAACGGGCCGGTTGACATATGGTCAGAATCATTTGCTGCTGCCGATCGTGGAAGCAGCTAAGCAATTTAGCGGCGAGTCGCGGCTGAGCGATAAACCGACTCGTAGCCAATTCAGCGGCGCACGAGTGACCGGCGTGTTTCGGCGCATGCCGGCAGGATATGGCTTTGTTCGCCCGAGCGGTGTTGCTTCCCCGGCCGATCGCAGCGGCGATGTTTTCATCGCCGCGAACTATTCGATGGATGCCTCGAGCGGCGACATCGTGCTCGTGGCGATTTCCAAAAAGCGCGATATTCGCCGGCCGAATCCCGAAGGCGAAATCATTGAAATCATTGAGCGAGAAACGCATCAGTTCGTCGGAACGTATTTCGAAGCCGGCGGCAATGGCTATGTGCAGGTCGATGGCAAACTGTTTTCGCGGCCAGTGTATGTCGGCGATCCGGGTGCGAAAAATGCACAGCCCGACGACAAAGTGGTATTCGAAATGGTGCGGTTCCCCTCGCATCTGCATGATGGCGAAGGGGTGATCACAGAAGTGCTTGGCGCGAAGGGAGCGCCAGGTGTCGACACCCTGTCGGTTATTCGCGAATACAATTTGCCCGGAGATTTTCCGCCCGATTCTTTGGAAGAGGCGCGATCACAGGCGGAGAAGTTTGACGAATCTGTAGCGCATCGATTGGATCTAACCGGTGAAACAATTATCACGATTGATCCTGTTGACGCCCGCGATTTCGACGACGCCGTCTCACTGGAGCGACTGGAAAATGGTTTTTGGCGATTGGGCGTTCATATCGCGGACGTTTCGCATTTCGTGCACGCGAGATCTCCGCTTGACCGAGAGGCTCACAATCGCGCCACCAGCGTGTATTTGCCGGATCGTGTGATCCCGATGCTGCCGGAAATCGTTTCGAATAATCTGGCCAGTCTGCAGCCGGATAAAGTGCGATACACGAAGACAGCGTTTATCGAATTCACTGCGGATGGCATTCGCACGGGTGTTGACCTGCACAATTCGGCCATCCGCAGCAAGCGACGATTCACTTACGAGGAAGTCGACTCGTATCTTGCGGATCCCACGGTTTGGAAAAGCAAACTAACGCTTCAAGTGCATTCCTTGCTCGGCCGAATGCACGAGCTTGCGATGATTTTGCGGCGACGGCGATTCGAGCGTGGCTCTCTTGAACTGACCATGAAGGAAGTGAAAGTCGACTTGGATAAACACGGTCGCGTAACTGGGGCGCATGTTGTCGAGAATACCGAGAGCCACCAGATCATCGAAGAGTTCATGCTGGCTGCAAATGAAGCAGTGGCGGACAAGTTGCACGAGGCCGTTATCCCATTTTTGCGCCGTGTGCATGCCGATCCGGATCCGCGGAAATTGAAGCTGTTGACCGAGTTTGTTGCAGAGCTCGGCTTCCAAACCGAAAGTTTGGAAAGCCGCTTCGCGCTGCAAAAACTCCTCAAACAGGTTCACGGCAGTCCGGAAGAACATGCAGTCAATTATGCAGTGCTCCGGAGCCTCCAACGCGCTGTCTACAGTCCTGTAGAGGAGGGCCACTATGCGCTGGCCAGTAAGTGTTATTGTCACTTCACCTCCCCCATCCGACGTTATCCCGATCTCACGGTGCATCGCCTCGTCAATACGCTGTTACAGCGTCATAAGCCGCACAGCGATATCGGTGAGCTTGTAACATTGGGCGAACATTGTTCCGACCGTGAACAACGGGCGGAAGCCGCCGAGCGCGAGCTCACGAAATTGAAATTGCTAATCTATATGAGCAATCGAATCGGCGAGCAAATGGACGCAGTCGTGACCGGCGTTGAGGAGTTTGGGTTGTTCGTGCAGGGTATCAACTTGCCGGCCGAAGGTTTGATCCATGTGACAACCCTTTCCGACGATTATTATCGCTTTGATCGCCGCAGCCATTCGCTGACAGGTAATCGCTCCGGTAACTCATTCCGGCTGGGCGATACCGTCCGCGTGGAAGTGGCACGAGTCGATATCGACCGTCGTGAGCTCGACTTCCGTGTGCTGCAGAAAAAGCGCCGCGCACTACCGCCAAAAGTCAGCCGTAGTAAAGGAAAACATCTGCGGGCGCTTAAGCCGAACGCGCGAAAGTCTAGCAAAAAGCAAAAATCTCGGGGCGGAGGAAACTCACGACGCGGAAAACGGTCAGGTTGAATTAGTCATTGAACTGATTCATGGCGGGCTAAATTTTTCGCCCCTAGATGCGGTGCGACAAGCAGGTACAATACGCCGGAATTTATGTTATAGCCGTGTCATTTTGATTCGCTTTTCCGGGCTTACGCTTAGTTATTTGTCTGGTGACCACGACACTTGCGAAAACACCGCTGCACAATTGGCACGCTTCTCATGGCGGGCGGATGGTGGACTTCGCCGGTTGGTCGATGCCCGTGCTGTATTCTTCGATCGTTGCAGAACATGTAGCGACTCGAAACGCGGCTGGACTATTTGATGTGTCTCACATGGGCAGGCTTCGGTTCAAGGGAAATCGAGTCGCGGATTTCCTCGACCGAATAGTGACACGTCAAGTGACCGACATGCAGCCAGGGCAAATTCGGTACAGCCTCGTCACGAACTACGCCGGCGGGGTCCTAGACGACGTGCTGATTTATCGATTGCCTGACTTGGCGGGGTCGCCGCAGTTTTTCATGGTCGTGAATGCAAGCAATCGGCAAAAGATTGTTGACTGGATCGACCGACACTTGGCCGGATCGGGCGATTTGAGCTGCGTCGACGCCACGTTTGAAACAGCAATGATTGCGGTACAGGGACCGCTGGCGATTGAACTGGTTCAGTATCTCTTGGGCTTCGAATTGCGGTCGATCAAGTACTACCATGCTATTCAGACTGAGATTGGCGGAGAGGAAGTCATCATTAGCCGGACGGGATATACTGGAGAAGACGGACTGGAATTAATCGTGTCGGCAGGGGCGGCCGAAAGATTGTGGACTAAAATAATTGAACGTGGTGCCGAGCAAGGCGTCATGGCAGCTGGTTTAGGTGCTCGCGATACGTTGCGGCTGGAGGCGGCCATGCCTCTTTATGGGCACGAGTTGCTAGAGTCCATTACGCCGCTGGAGGCCGGTCTTGATTTCGCCGTGAATTTGCAGGATCGTCAATTTCCGGGTAGCGAACCACTGAGGAAAATCAAAGGCGAAGGGCTGCGGCGTTTACGGATCGGTCTACAACTGTCCGGAAAGCGTGTCCCACGCGAGCATTACAGCATTTTTGTGAACGGACAACCCGCTGGCGAAGTGACGAGCGGCACTTTTTCACCGACGTTGCAACGACCGATCGCAATGGGGTATTTGCCACCGCAGCTGGGAGAAATCGGCACAGAGGTTACGGTTGATATCCGAGGCTCGCGCGAACCAGCTCGGGTGGTTAGAATGCCGTTTTACCGACGAGCGGCATCAAATTGATAAAGCGCATTTTGATAAGAAGAATTAGAAACGGAGACCGAACGTGAAGCCTGAAAACTTGCTCTATGCCAAGACGCATGAGTGGGCGGCGCTTGAAAGTGGCCCTGGCGGCGCGAAGATCGCAACGATTGGCATTTCTGCTTTTGCAGTCGAAGCGCTCACCGACTTAGTTTTTATCCAGCTGCCGCAAGTTGGTAAGAAAGTACAAGTTGGGGAATCGTTTGGGGAAATCGAGTCGGTAAAGGCCGTTAGCGATTTATACAGCCCTGTCGACGGCGAAATCATCGAAGTGAATACCGGACTTGTGAAGAAACTTGAAACGCTCAACTCCGACCCATACGGCGCCGGCTGGATTGCGAAGATCAAAATCACCGATGAATCTGCGCTGAAGAATCTGCTGGACTTCGCTGCGTATCAAAAACTCTGCGCTGAAGAGCAACACTAACTCGCCGCACTTGACGGATTGTCCGGCCCCGCCAATTGATTTTCATGTCGTACATCCTTAATACGCCCGACGATCAGCGAGCGATGCTCGAGGCCATCGGCGTGAGTTCAATCGACGAGTTGTTCGCACAAATTCCGGCAGAGTTGCGACTGAATCGCGAACTCAAAATTCCGCCGGCTCTCTCCGAAATCGAGCTCACTGCGCACATTAGCCAATTGGCTGCGAAAAACTTCGCGTGTGGCCAGAAAGTTAGTTTCCTCGGCGGTGGAAGTTACGATCACTTCGTACCCGCCGTGGTAGATTACGTAGCTTCGCGAGGAGAGTTTTACACCTCCTACACGCCGTATCAGCCCGAGGTGAGTCAAGGCAATTTGCAAGCGTCGTTCGAATATCAAACGCTGATCTGCCAATTGACCGGAATGGATATTTCGAACGCGAGTCTTTACGACGGTGGCAGTGCAGCGACCGAAGCAGTGCTGATGTGCATGCACGCCACCGGACGTGGGGGGCGTGTGGTTACCGCTGCGAGTGTGCATCCGGAATATCGTCAAATTCTACAAACGTACCTTTCGAACCTCGGAACAGAGATCATCACCGTTGCGGCACCGCAGGGTATAATCGAACCGCATCAGCTGATCAAAGCTTTAACGGATGACACTGCTTGCATTCTTATTCAGCATCCAAATTTCTTCGGCAATTTGGAAGAGACTGATGTGCTTGTGAAAGCGGCACATGAGCGTGGAGCAATGGTTGTGGTGGCCGTCGATCCGATCAGCCTTGGACTTCTCAAACGGCCCGGCGATTACGGAGCCGACATTGTAGTTGCCGAGGGGCAATCGCTGGGCACGCCAATGCTGTATGGCGGACCGTACTTGGGCATCATGGCCTGTCGCGAAAAGTTCGTCAGGCGAATGCCCGGCCGCATCGCTGGGCAAACCGTGGATCGCCGAGGCAAACGTTGCTGGGTGCTAACGCTACAAACGCGCGAACAACATATTCGCCGCGAAAAGGCGACCAGTAATATTTGCACCAACCAAGGATTATTTGCCTTGCGGGCAAGTGTTTATCTGGCTGCCATGGGTCCCCAAGGCATGCGCGAAGCTGCCACCGCATGCGTGCGGAAATCGCATTATGCGCTGGAGAAACTTACCGGTGGCGGCCGATTGAAGCTGGCCTTTGATCGCCCGTTCTTCAAAGAATTCGTTGTTCGCGACACTTCGGGTCGCGTTGACGAATTGCTTAAGGAATCGCTCGACCGCGGTTATTTCGCGGGCATCCCACTTGGAAAATGGTATCCCGAGCTGGAGGATTGCTTTTTGGTTTGTGTTACCGAAAAGCGAACTCGCGACGAAATTGATGGCCTAGCCACGAGCATTGCAAGCAAGCCGGCAGGAAAGAAACTAGTTCATGCGTAACACTCGATCGACACAACTGCTGTTTGAATTATCGCGAACCGGTCGTCGATCGGCACGCGTTCCCTGTAGCGATGTACCGGCTACACCAGTCGAGCGCCTGCTACCTGCCAGTTTCGTCGCTAACGACCCGCCGCCGCTGCCAGAATTGGCCGAGCCCGACATCGTGCGTCACTATGCCAATCTCTCGACATTAAACATGTCGGTCGATACACACTTTTATCCGCTCGGATCGTGTACGATGAAGTACAATCCGAAGCGAAACGAGCGACTTGCATCACTTCCGGGGATGGCAGATTTGCATCCCTATCAACCGGAGGAAACGATCCAAGGATTGCTGCAGATCTTGTTCGAATTGCAGGGAATGCTCGCGGAAATTGCGGGGCTCGACGCAGTGTCATTGCAGCCCGCGGCAGGCGCCCACGGTGAATTGGCGGCGCTCATGGTGGCCGCGGCATATTTTCGGGACCGAGGTGAGAAGCGATTGAAAGTCCTCGCTCCGGACAGTGCTCACGGCACTAATCCGGCGAGCGCGGCCATGGCCGGCTTTGATGCTGTAACCATTCGAAGCACATCGAATGGTTCGGTCGATATGGACGACCTCCGCTCCAAACTGGGGCGCGACACCGCGGTGTTCATGATTACCAACCCGAGCACGCTCGGTTTATTTGAGCGACAGGTCCGCGAAATTGCTAAAGTTGTGCATGAGCACGGCGCCTTGATCTATCTCGACGGCGCCAACATGAATGCAATTCTCGGCATCACTCGCCCAGGCGATTTCGGTGCCGACATGATGCACTTCAATCCTCATAAGACCTTCAGTGGGCCCCACGGCGGTGGCGGGCCCGGCGCCGGCCCTATCGCAGTTCGCGGAATGCTCGCGCCTTTTCTGCCGCTGCCGATTGTCGAACGGAATGGTGAAGGATATCGCCTGGTATTTGACCAACCTAAATCCATTGGTCGCGTGCGCAGCTTCTTTGGAAATGTGGGCGTGTTGGTGCGTGCGTATTGTTACATTCGCACGCACGGCCCTGCAGGTCTTCGCGAAATCTCCGAAAACGCCGTGCTAAACGCGAATTACCTTTTGAGTCTTGTCAAACACATTTTGCCTGTGCCGCAGGGTGATCGTTGTCTACACGAGTTCGTGGCAACAGCAAGCAAATTGAAGTCGGAACGCGGTGTCTGCGCAATGGATTTGGCGAAACGGTTGCTCGACTACGGTTTTCATGCGCCGACCGTTTACTTCCCGCTCACGGTGCGGGAATCGGTCATGGTTGAGCCCACTGAGACAGAAAGCAAAGAAACCTTGGACGCATTTGCTGAAACACTGTTCCGCATTACTGAAGAATCGCCGGAACTTTTGCACGGGGCACCCCACACCACGTCGATCAGTCGACCGGATGAAGTGCAAGCAGCACGACAGCCGATCATGCGATGGTGCGCCGAAACAGCCAAGTGACCGAGAGTGCCTGCTGGGCCGCTAGCGGCAAGTGTGTTCATTCGGGTCGATCTTCAATTTTGCACCGACGGTTGCCCGCCCCGTGACTTTTTGTCGCCTCATTTTGGATGATCCCGCCCACGGCGCATTCAATATGGCGGTTGACGAGGCGCTGCTCCTGCGAGCCGAATCGGAAGACATTGGGAGCGTTCGGTTTTACGCTTGGTCCGAGCCGACGCTTTCGCTGGGATATTTTCAGTCGCATGCCGAACGGGTGAGACATATCGCCAGCGCAAATTGTCCACTGGTTCGTCGAGCAAGTGGCGGCGGCGCGATACTACACGATCAAGAACTGACGTATAGCATCGCGCTACCTAGATCACATCGACTGTCGACGAGTGCCGAAAAGCTATATTTCGCCGTGCACGAGAGTCTAGTCGACGTGCTGTCTGATTTGGGAATTGGAGCGCGCCTTTGCGACGCTGTTTCAAAGGGAACGCCTGCGGCGGATAAGCCATTCCTTTGTTTTCAGCGACGCGTGCACGGCGATGTACTGATAAGCGGCGAAAAAATCGCGGGCAGCGCCCAACGAAGGCACGGCGGTGCTGTATTGCAGCATGGAAGCATTTTGCTTTCGCGTGCGAGGGATGCGCCGGAACTGCCCGGCATATCGGAACTCTGTGGGCGGTACGTAGCGGCCGGCGACATTCAACGTGCGTGGCGGCCAGTCTTGGCAGGCTGCCTATCCGTTGTATTCGAGGAAGAAAAGTTAGGGGAAGCAATGGCCTCCGGAGCCCGGCGAATCGCCAAAGAGAAATACGGTGCCGACTCTTGGACTATCAGGCGCTAACAGGTTCAAGAGGTGTCTCGCTGTGGCAAGCTCGAGGGCCCTTTTTTGGCAAAAATTGGCGGGCCTTTGCGTCGAACGTTGTTTTTCTCTGGTTGGAACACTGTATTGCCGATGTCTGTCGATGGCGTCGCGCATTCCGTTTAGCGCGTAAGATATTCGTTAGATCCGGCGCCCAAAGTTTGACTCTTTGGTTGCAACTCAATATGATCACATTGGTTGCATCGGACTGGACGTTCGGGATTGACGTCGTCCGATCGAGTTTTTCTGCCTATTGCCCGAATTGTCACCTTTCCGGACTTCATCTTTACATTTACTCCCAGGGAAGGGGGGCGCAATCCGGTGCCGAATCGAGTAAACTGGTGGTGTTCGAGTGGGTGTCTGGGCTGCTCTGCGTTGCGTTCTACGCGCATGTTTTCGTTGTGGTTAATTGCTCGTCATAATTTTTTCGATTCAATTGGTCGAACCACAAACGGAACCGAGGCGTGGTATGGAATTGACGCTCAAGCTGCTCTCAGGCCGCAGCGCAGGCAAGGATATTAAGGTCACGACAAATAAGTTTATCATCGGGCGCGCAGAGGATTGCCATCTTCGCCCGCATAGCGACTTAGTCAGTCGCCACCATTGCGCAATTCTCGTAGAAGAAGGTTTTTGCGCCGTTCGCGACTTTGGTAGCCGTAACGGGACCTTCGTTAATGGCGAGCGCGTCGTGGGCCAACACGAGCTACACAATGCCGACCAATTAAAAGTCGGCGTGTTGCAGTTTGAAGTACAACTTACTTCGAGCGTGGGTGGCAAGAAGCTGCCAAAGGTTAAAGACATCAAAGATGCGGCTCACAGGACCGCGGCGGGGCGCGTCGGTGCTACCGGCGATGATGACATTAGCGATTGGCTTGCCGCTGATGATCCTGCCGCCCACCGTGAAACCAATCGGATAGACGTTAAGGGCCTTGCTCAACCCCCACACGAGACGCCGGCAGTGTCGATGTCGAATCGAGAAACGACATTTATAAAATCGAAATCAGAAGATACGACAACGATCGGGCCCATTCCGCAAAGTAATCAGAAGCCTGTTGAACCAGCCAAAGATTCGACTGACCAAAACACGAAGATCAAAGAAGACGAGAAACGGGGCGTCGAAACTGCGAAACGTCTTTTCGGCGGTCCCAAGGGGAAATTTACAGTACAGAATTCAGCCAAAGACAGCCGCGAAGCTGCCAATGAAGCGCTGAAAAAGTTATTTCAGACCCGCAAGCCTTAAGCGGAAGAGCGGACTGCGGCGATCGCGCTTCGTCCTGTTTGGCAAATTGGTCCGATGAAGCGCTTCTTATTGCTCAATCAATCATCAGTCGCCAACTTTGTGAAACGCACCAAGTCAAAGCGAAAAGCTGCCATGCTCGGTTTGGCATTCGACGCCCAGGACGGGCAGACGCGAATCACCAAGGGCGATAATTTCCTACTGTGTGGTGGCTCCCAAGAAAGCCACGCGGTAATGCAGGAAACAGCCATCAAGATCAATGAACAGCTTCAGCAGCGTGGCAAGCAATTAGAAAACATCTCCACTCGGGAGCTCCGCATTATCGCCGGCGACGTCTGGCAGCGCGTTATTGGAGAAAAACCTGGCTCTTAGATTTGGATGCCTTCGCAAGTCTTTGGCGTATTTCAGCCCCGCCTAATATTTCTAATCTAAAACCGCCAATTTGACTTTCGAGGTCGACTGAAACCAGAATGACGTGCCTGGGGTATTGCCATTAGCCCCACATCTGAAAACTAAATGAAAGGCCGTCTTGGTGGATGAAGTGCGAGCCCTGATCCGGCAGTCGCTGGAGGGGGATCAAACAGCGATGCTGGCGTTGGTCGAGCGATTTCAAGGCCAAGTCTACGGATTGTGCTATCGCATGCTGGGGCAGCGCCAGGATGCGGAAGATATGGCACAGGAAACGTTTGTCCGCGCGCTTCGTAACTTGCATCAATGGGACTCGGCTCGCGAATTCCTGCCATGGCTTTTAGCGATTGCTGGAAATCGTTGCCGTACATTGCTGAGTCAGCGTATTCGTCGTCCGGCCAGCACGCCTCTGGTGGATCAATTGCCGGACCGCCAGCCGGACGCCCAACCGGCGCGGCAGTTAGCCGAAGAATTAAGGATGGCTCTGGCAGGTTTGCGGCAGGAATATCGTCAAGCGTTTCTACTTTTTCATGAGCAGCAACTAAGCTATGCCGAGATAGGCGCCGCGTTAAAGTGTCCGTTGGGGACCGTCAAAACGTGGGTGCATCGAGCTCGCCGGGAAATAATTGAAGCTCTGCAAGACCGCGGAGCAATTGGGGAGGTTTCGCATGCGATGCCAGGAGTTTAAAGCACGTCTTGACGTACAGCTCGATAAACGTCTGCCGCCGCTATTGGATCCAAACTTGAGAGCGCACAGCCTTGAATGCCCGGAATGCTGTGCATGGCTTGATACCAGCGCTGCAGTTTTATCGGCGCTTGAGTCGACGCGCCCGTTGGTTTCGCGTCCTGAGTTCTCCATCTCAGTGCTTCAATCGTTTGAGTCCGGACAACGAGATCGCCGCCGAAGCCGACGACTGGCACTTGTCGGTGGACTTAGTGCAATGGCAGTGGCGGCTACTTTGCTGTTGGCAATACTTAGCTGGGGACCTGAATCGAGATTCAAAAAGTCTGCGCCCACTGTTCAATCGCAGTCTTTCGCAGACATCAATTATGAGCAAATCCTTGTCAGCGCGAGTGCCATCACCAGCCATCACAGCGTTTGGATGTCGGAATTGGCTGAAGGCCTAAGGCCAGCCACTTCGTCGGTTAATTCGGCGATTCACACGCTCTTGCGCACCCTTCCGGCCAGTGAACTTGCACATGTCCTTTTATAGCGGTTATTCCGGCCGAAAAACGGCGTACTGCCGCTACGGCCGCAGTTGCTAATCTAGCGCAAAAGCTGACCTATCTTTGGCCGTCGGCACAGGCAGCACAGTCATTCCAGCGGTAATATCCGCACGATCCGGCGATCTTGGCAGGATTGCGCATTTTCCGCCATCCGTAATGTCAGTAGGCATGGTGCGCCGATTCTCTTCACACGCGTTATAGAGCGTAGGGTTTAACTGGACCGCAATGTTTTCCAGCTAAAGAGGGTACCGACGTGTCGAAAGCCAAAGCGGTTGCTGAATTGCCCGTTGATCGTCGACTGAAAAAGGAACGCCGACAAAGCACAGATCGACGGGAAAACGATGTGCCGGTTGCGATTGAACGCCGAAAGCTAGAACGTCGCGAGAAGGTTAGCCGACGTCGGCAGATCGATCCGACGACCTGCGAGAGAGAGTACAGCGACGACGAATTGGAATTCATGCACGCACTAGATCGTTATAAACGAGCTAGCGGCCGGATGTTCCCGACTTGCAGTGAAATGCTGGAGGTAATTCGCAGCCTGGGTTACACGAAATCTGGGCCGCCGACAGAAATAAAGATTGAAACGAATTCGTAAGTCTTCGATCATCGGCACCGGCAGGTGCTGCTAGCTACGGATGATTTTCGGCAGCCTTGATTGCTCTTGCAGACTGCTGAGCTGAACTGTATTGTTCGCCCGCTTTTCTCCACTCTCAGGAAACGTTGTCTCATCGTGCGCTTCTGAGAGCCGTTTCGGAATCCAATCTGTCGGCAGGGGCTTTGAACCATGTTGTCAGCTGATCCGGCCCGGGCCAGGTCGGTTCACATTTTCATTCCTTAAACTCGACCTTTCCTCGGGGGGAGGAGTCGTAATCGTGAATTGCGCGCTATTTTTTTCCAGCCAAATCAGACTCGCTGCTCAACGCGTCCAAGGCATGTCCTTGCTAACTGTATTGGCGGCGCTGAGCGGCTGTGGATGGATGTCGAGCGGCCAGAACTCGGAAGGCGTCCGGCTGTTTCAACAGGGCAACTACGATGCGGCGGCTCAGCGGTTTCGTCAGGCAATGCAAACCGAGCCACAGAACCCAGATAGCTATTACAACCTCGCAGCCTTTTATCACCGGCAGGGCAAGCTTCAGCAGCGCGGTGTCGATTTGGCGCAAGCAGAGAGCTATTACCGCCAGTGCCTAGACCATAATCCAAATCACGTCGAGTGCCGGCGCGGACTTGCTGTGCTGCTCGTGGAACAGGGCCGTTCCGACGAGGCATTCAAAATGATGGAAGATTGGGATACACAAAACCCAACACTCGCCGCACCAAAGATTGAATTGGCGCGCATGTTCGAAGAATTCGGCGATAAAGATGCAGCCAAACAGCATTTGACTGCAGCGCTGGCAATCGCCCCGGATGACTCGCGGCGCTGGCGGCATTGGGCAAGTTGCGCGAGGAATCGGGCGACACGAGTCAAGCAATGGCTAACTATCAGCGTTCGCTCGCCATCAATCGATTTCAGCCCGAACTAGCGCAACGGGTCAACGCATTGCAGGCCTCGGGGGTAACCGCAACCGCCAGTTACATTCCCGCCGGCGGCGGAACACGAGTCGTCTCTGGGCCGACCGGCACCATTCGATAGTCGTCCCGCAAGTATGCGGGTCTTCCGATGGAATTCCGGAAATGCAATAATTGAGGCGTCCGGATCGCTATTTCGCTCTAGCGCTCATCTGTAATGCTTAGCCTGCAGTCTGCAACCTCTTCGCGGTGGCTCAAGTTTCCGGACGCCAATCTGCATGAGATTCTGATCGACCATGCGCACTGTGAAAAAAAGGCCGCTGGCACGGCATTGAATTTGATTTTCGCGTATACAGAGAATGTTCAGTTATGTCGCGAATTGGCCGACATCGTCGATGAAGAGCTCGACCATTTCCGCATGGTGCTCGATCTGCTGGAGCGTCGCCGGATTAAATTTCGCCGACTCGCTCCTAGCTCCTACGGAAAGAAGCTACACGAATGTATTCGCAAGCTTGAGCCGCAGCGCGCAGTCGATCGGTTGCTGATTGCGGGACTTATTGAAGCACGCAGTTGTGAGCGGTTTGATCTACTGCGCCAGCACGTCGCTGACCCAGAATTATCCGCCTTCTATGACAGCCTTTTTGAAAGTGAGGCGCGACACCACAGTACGTACGTGCGGTTGGCGAAGCAGTTTGCGCCCGAGGCTGTTGTCCATGCCCGACTTGAGGAATTGTCGGCCACAGAAGCAGAAATCATCGCCGCAGGAGACGCGCTGCCGCGGATGCACAGTTGAGCTCGCTAGCCTCAAATCTCACCTAGGCAATGGCGCGGCCCACGAATGGACAAAATGTCCGTCGAGTCGGCACTCCTAAATGCCGACTTAATTGATTAGACCAGGCGTCTTTGCTGCGCCCTTGCTGTGCGCGGCGCTGGCATTGCTAACAATTGAGTGGGCAGCGCCACTTTCCCAGCCGTTAATCCCCCTCCGAGTCGACAACGATGTCGCTACTAGGATCCAGTCGAGACGATCGCCGCCGACGTACGCTAGCAGAAGATTCCGCTAATGAATCGGCACAGGTTGTCACTTCAATGGCAACGCCGAAGCCTAGCGGTAAATCGGAACGTTATGCCGCTGCAGGACGCCGCGATCATCATCGCCGCATGAGCGACTTGATTCCACGCAGCATCTGGTCATTGGGAATCTGGTTTTTGGTCGGTCTGACACTCACCGGTGGTTTATTGTGCGCGTATGCTTTCATGGCAGATTTTTCGATCGCAGACGCTGCCGGAACCGTGCCACTCTTCGATGCCACAAAATCCGACTCGCTAGTCGGGTGGTTCTCCTCATTCATATTCCTGCTTGCTGCAATCACCAGCACGCTCGTGTATTCCATTCGCCGACACAAAGTTGACGATTACCGCAGGCGATACCGCTTGTGGTTATGGTGCGCCGCCGCCTGGATGGTGATGAGTATCGATGCCACTGCGAATTTGCATACGCCGTTTTCCCAAACAATGGTGCACCTCACGGGGTGGTCACCACTTGGCAAGGCTGAGAGTTGGTCGGTCGCAGTATGGGGAACGATACTGCTTACGCTGGCCGCTCGATTGATTCTGGAAGTCCGTCAATCGAGTGCTGGAATTGCCTTTGGCGCTGCGTTTTTGCTTTGGACAACGTCGACGGCCACGGACCATGGATTGATTACCGTTGGACCACAGATTGGGCTGGTGACGATTGGATGCAAACTGTTCGGTGATCTGACATTGTTGTTGGCAATTGGTACTTATGCGCGATTCGTACTGCTGGACGCTGAAGGATTGATTGAAGTTCGGATGCCAAAACCACCGCGCGAAAAGCCGGTAAAGAAAGCAAAAGCCTCGAAAGCATCATCCGACGTCGAAGATGCCGCCGAGGAAAAATCGGTGCGCATCGATGCCGCGCAGAAGCCCCTTGAAAAGCGAACCGATCTGCAATCCGTTTCTGCAAAAGGTGAGGGCTCTGCATCGGTAGGTCAAAATCGCAATCCGGTTCGCAGGTTCGACGATGACGAGGCCGATTCAGATCGCTTCGTGAGCCTAGGCGCCAATCAGAACCGGTATACCGACGACCATGACGAATACGATTCGTCGGGCGGCGATCGAAAGCTCTCGAAGGCGGAACGAAAGAGGCTGCGTCGTTTGAAGCGTCAAGAAGAACGCGATGCCGCATAAGCCGCGTGGATTTGAAATCGAGCATCGTATTCTTCGATCCTTTTGCTCGCTCCGCCGCGCATTCGCGGCTAACGATGACTGCCCATTCCCGATTTCGCTTGGCCTCGCTACTCTGGTAGTGAGTGATATTGAGAATCGATGGAAGTAAACAGCGATGCCGCGTCCCGTTCGTACCCGATTCGCACCCAGTCCCACCGGATATTTGCACATTGGCGGCGTGCGCACTGCGCTTTTCAATTGGCTGTTCGCGCGTCGGCACGGTGGGCAATTCATTTTGCGAATTGACGACACCGATCAGCAACGCAATGTCGACGAAGCCTTGTCGCCCATTCTCCGTGGCTTTCGCTGGCTGGGGATCGAGTGGGATGAAGGCCCAGAAATCGGCGGCCTGCATGCGCCGTACTACCAATCGCAGCGGTGGCATCGGTATCAAGAAGCGATCGGCAAGCTCTTGGCCGGCAGATTTGCGTACCGAGATTATGCCAGCACCGAGGAAATTCAGGCCGAGCGCCGCGGCCGAAGCCGCCAAACAACCGTTTATTTACAGTCGCCGCTGGATGGCTGAATCGACCGTGGACGAGCGCCGCTTTGAAGCCGAAGGTCGCAAGGGTGTAGTCCGTTTGAACATGCCCCACGAGGGCACGCTCGTCATCAAAGATCTGATCCGCGGCGATGTCGAATTTCAATGGGTGCGAGAGCAAGATCACGTCATCCAGCGGGCCGACGGCACGCCGCTATACAACTTGGCCACGGTAGTCGACGATTTCGATTTCGATATTTCGCATGTTATCCGCGCCGAAGAACATCTTTCCAACACGCCGCGTCAAGTGTTCATCGCTCAGTCGCTGAGCTACCCTTTGCCGGAATACGCTCACGTGCCGTTCGTCGCAGAGCCCGGCAGCCGCAACAAGCTGAGCAAACGTAAACTGGAACAGTATCTAAAGAACGCGGAGTTTGCGCGGCTGCATCAGCACGGGCTTAATGTCGCGTCACACCAGGGTTTGAGAACTTCCGCGGACACTTTCAACCCGGTGATTGTCGATTTTTACGAAGAGGTCGGCTATCTCCCGGATGCCATCATCAACTATTTGATGCTACTTGGCTGGTCGTTCGATGACAAAACCGAGTTCTTCACTCGCGACCAAATGATCGCGAGCTTCTCGCTCGACCGCGTGAACAAATCGCCAGCGAGTTTCGATTGCAAAAAGCTTTGGGCTTTCGAAGATCATTACATGCAAGAAGTGCCGGCGAAGCAGAAAGTTGCCAAAACGCTGCCGTACTTGCAGTGCGCCGGACTGGTTTCCGATCCGCCGCTGTGCGACATCGGGCCTAAGCTGCTGCAAATCGTCCAGGCCGCCGGCGACCGTTTGAAAGTCTTTGGCGACATCCTCGACTACACGGATTTCTTTTTGCCCGACGACAAATTGCTGTACGACGAAAAAGCGTTCGACAAACGAATTCGAAACGCCGCCGGCGCCGCCGAGTTGCTGACCGACATCAAACAACTGATTTCGAAAATCGATTCGTTCGAACCGCCGACATTGGAGCAGGCCCTCAAATCGTTCGTCGAGCAGCGCCAGCTCAAAATGGCAAATCTAGTGCATCCACTGCGAATCGCACTGACCGGCAAAGGCGTCGGCTTTGGGCTCTTCGACACGCTGGCAATTCTGGGGCGAGAACATTCGCTGGCTCGGATCGAGCGGACGCTTGCTCGAATCTGACGCCTCGAACTTGTCTGGCGGGGAGGCACACGGGAAGGTATGTTTAGGGTATGTCTGATCCATTTGCACCTTTGACGGATGACCAATGGCTCGAATGGTACCGTCTCACGCCCCAGGAGCGTTGGGCGGCGTCCGACAAACTATGGGAATTGTACTTGAGCCTGGGAGGCTCGCTGGATGCGGAACCAGACTCTCAAAGTCCTTTCGACCCTGACGTCCCACACAGTCCAGCACCTGCTTATGGGCGGTCAGGCGTGCGTGTTTTACGGCGCGGTGCAGTTTAGCCGCGATGCCGACATTGCGATTTTGGCGACAGACGAAAACCTCCATTGCCTGCAGCAGGCGCTGGACGATCTACAAGCTGAAGTCGTCGCAATCCCACCGTTTGAACGGAAATATCTGGAACGCGGCCTTGCCGTTCATTTTCGCTGCCGACGCAGCGGCTTCGAGAATCTGCGCCTCGATGTCATGTCGGTGATGCGGGGAGTCGAGCCATTCGTGCAACTTTGGAATCGCCGGACGACGCTTCAGTTTGCCGATGGGCAATCAATCGATCTCATGAATGTCGCAGATCTCGTGCTGGCTAAAAAGACGCAGCGCGATAAAGACTGGCCGATGATTCGAGCGCTTCTCGAAGAGCACTATACTCGATACAAGCACGAACCAACGACAGATGTCGTAGAATTCTGGCTGCGCGAAGGAAGGACACCGAGAATGTTGATCGATGTCGCAAGTCAGCATGTCGAAGCTGCCGAACTCATCCTTGCACAGCGGACTTTGATCAAGTATGCAATCACGGGTTCAGAATCCGAACTTCGATCTGCACTGTTTGACGAACAGCAACGAGAACAGGAACTCGACCGAACTTATTGGCAGCCGCTTGTTGCTGAGCTGGAACAACTTCGCCAGGATCGACCACGGAAAGAATAACCGACGCTTGGATGAGTAATCATGCCCGACGAACCGCGTTCGCTGAACTTCATTGAAGAAATTATCGAAGAACATGCCCGCACGGCCGGCTTGGTAATCGTGTGCAAACACGGTTTCCGCCGGAGCCGAATGGCTACTTGCACATCGGGCACGCCAAAAGCATCTGCCTGAATTTCGGGCTGGCGATCAAATACAACGGCACGTGCAATTTGCGGTTCGACGATACGAATCCGACCAAAGAAGAAGAAGAGTATGTGCAGTCGATCGAAGAGGATGTGCGCTGGCTTGGCTTCCACGTACCGCCGCCGCTGTATGCCAGCGACTACTTCGAGCAAATTCACACCTGGGCCATTCAGCTCGTGAAAGCCGGCAAGGCGTACGTTTGCGATTTGAATGCCGATCAGATTCGCGAGTATCGCGGCACGCTGACCACGCCAGGCAAGAACAGTCCGTTCCGCAATCGGCCGATTGCAGAGAATCTCGAACTGTTCGAGCGGATGCGAAAAGGCGAATTCCCCGAAGGCTCGCGCACATTGCGGGCGAAAGTCGACATGGCGCATCCGAACCTCAACATGCGCGACCCGGTAATGTATCGCATTTTTACGCGAAGCATCATCGCACTGGCGATAAGTGGTGCATCTATCCGATGTACGATTGGGCCCACGGTCAGAGCGATTCAATCGAAAATGTGACGCACTCCATTTGCACGTTGGAGTTCGAAAATCATCGGCCGTTGTACGATTGGTATCTCGATCAGATTGCAGCATGCGGCGAGAAAATTATTCATCCGCAGCAAATCGAATTCGCACGGCTTAATCTCACTTTCACCGTGATGAGCAAGCGACG
Source organism: Pirellulales bacterium (assembly GCA_963773875.1). Lineage (GTDB taxonomy): Bacteria > Planctomycetota > Planctomycetia > Pirellulales > JADZDJ01 > CAVTYH01. The sequence continues at coordinate 131,345 of CAVZCV010000014.1, read as the reverse complement.
GTTGTTGGAACTGGTGCGTGATAAGCACGTCAGCGGCTGGGATGATCCCCGCATGCCTACCATTTGCGGTCTGCGGCGCCGCGGATACACGCCCGAATCGATTCGCTTGTTTTGCGAACGAATTGGCGTGGCGAAGTTCAATAGCACCATCGACATGGCAGTGCTCGAAAACGCGGTGCGCGAAGATTTGAACCGCCGGGCCGAGCGCCGCATGGCTGTGCTGCGGCCGATCAAAATTGTGCTCGACAACTATCCGGAAGGCCAGATTGAGCAGCTCGAGGCGATCAACAATCCGGAAGATCCGTCCGCCGGCAAGCGACAAATGCCGTTCTCGCGCGAGCTGTACATCGATGCCGACGACTTCCGCGAGGACGCGCCGAAGAAGTTCTTCCGCCTGGTACCTGGCGGCGAAGTTCGCCTGCGATACGCATACATCATCAAATGTGTCGGCGTTTCGAAGGATCCGGTTACAGGCGCCGTCGTGGAACTGCATTGCACCTACGATCCGGAAACGAAAAGCGGAATGCCGCAGGCCGATCGTAAGGTGAAGGGCACGATCCACTGGGTGTCGGCCGCGCACGCAGTCAGCGCTCAAGTGCGGCTGTACGACTATTTGTTCAATAAGCAAGATCCCGATGAATTCGCGGCCGGCCAAACGTACCTGGCGAATTTGAACCCCAATTCGCTCGAGGTTCTGTCCAACGCAAAATTGGAACCGAGCCTGGCCGATGCCCGGCCCGGCGAGCGATTCCAGTTCGAACGCATCGGCTATTTTTGCGTTGATGTTGTCGACAGCAAACCGTCGCAACCGATATTCAACCGCACCGTTACGCTTAAAGACACTTGGGCGAAGATCGAGCAAAAGCACGGGAAGTGACAATTAGAAGGTCAGGCGGTGCGCTTCGAGGCCAGTCGTTGAGCATGCTCGGCCAGGCGGTTCATTTCAGTCTGCAAATGCGTCTCCGCTTCGGCCAGTTGTTGCTGGCTAGCATCGGCGGAGACTTCAATTGGCTGAGCGCTCACCGCATACACCGTTGTAAACGGCTTGGGAATTGAGAGTGTTGTCCAGCGGCCTGGAATCTCCCAAGCGCGCGCCGCCGTGAAAGCGGTTGGCACAATCGAGCGACCGGACCGAGCGGCTATGTAGACGACGCCCGGCTTGATGGTGCGTCGCGGGCCGCGTGGGCCGTCGGGAGTCATCACGACGTGCGTATTCATCGGCAAGCGGAGCAGCTCGCGGACCGCTCCTGCACCGTTGCGACTACTCGATCCACGCACCAGACCAATGCCGATCATCTTGAGGCCAAATGCCAGGTGTGAACCGTCTGCATTCTTACTCACCAGCGCCACGGTGTGCGGATGCCGCCCGGCAAACATCGGGTACGCAATGGCATCGTGCCACACGCAGTAAATAAAGCCTGTCAAGCAATCGCTGTCGTACGGATTCGTGTTGGGCGCCTCGGGACAGTAGCGAATGCGAATGGTCCGGAACAAGATACGGCACAGCACCACGACCGACGCCGCCACTAGCCAATTCAGCCATCGGTGTCGAATTTTCACGAAGTTCTTCGCAGGTTGGTGAGTCGCGGTGCAAGATTCAAGCAGGGCATCCTAGCTGTTTACTGATGTTCAGCATACGGGAAGATTCATAAAATGCCGCTGATTTGTCATGGCGGCGCGAGCCGGCGCGGTGTATGATGAAGGTTGGACGGGAGATCTCCTCTCACTGACCGACTGCCGGCCATATTGTCGATTCCCTTGCCACACGTCACTTGTGCCCTCGGGGCATGGCGTAGTTGCTCCCATCGGGTGAAGGGGAATCGAATGTTCGGTCAAAAGCCGATCTCGGATAAAGATCTTCTCAAGAATGTCGTACAAAAGCTCGCGCGCACCGGCACCTCGTCGAATTCGCGCGTGACAGCATTCGTTCGATCGGGCACCGTGACGCTTTCGGGCACGCTGAACTACGAGATTCAGCGCAATGCGTTAATGAAAGCTGCCAGCCGCACTGAAGGTGTTCGGCAGGTGATCGATCAGATGCAACTGGTCGTGAAGAAGAAGTGCTAACGAATTCGTCTGCCGCGGCTTTCCGCGAGCAGATGCTTGTAATCACTACTGATGCGACGGGAGCACGTCATGCATACTTTGAAGCCAGCACCGATTTTTTTAACACCCGTCCGGCGAGTTTGCCCGATTTGCGGCACCGCCTCTTACTCGCGCGACGGCATCCACCCGCAGTGCGCAGTGCGTCAGGCGGACGAGCCTCGGAGCGAACGACTGCGCCTCAAAAAGCTGGCGGAAAACAAGCGAAAATCGCCCCGTCGGCAGCCCTGGAAATAGCGACGTACGCAGAATGCGCGTCGGGGCCAATAGGCTTTGCAATCGGACGGGTCGTTCTCGCGATTTGAAGTTTTCGCGATTTGAATTCGTTAGCCCACCGCCCAGCTCTCGGCATGGCCTGAGCGATATTCAAGTGCACTCTCGATTGCCGCGATGCCTGCCCCATCGGGTAATGACTGTAGCATCTCTAAGAATCCCGACGAGACTACGCTGCACGATCGATTGTGGATCGTGATCTTCACGAGTGAGTCGGGGACCTGATTCAGCCGTTCATCCGATTGCAGCTGAACATCGTGGGCATTGAGCCGAGCAAGCTCGGTGCGAATTGCATCAAACATCGCACACTCCTTTGTCGGCCAATTTTACGCAAAGCGATTTGGCGCGACCACGCAATAATGCAAATGACGGGCGCAGCAGTAGTGGACACTCGGTACAGGCGCTGTAGCGACCCATCGCCATCCGAGCAGTGCGGCGAGTGAGCAGAAATGGCGTGTGGCGATGAATTACGTGTGCCATTCGTAATCGTCTTCATGGCCGGCCACGACGCCGAAGGCCAGCCGATCGGCAATTTTGCGCACGATGGGTTTGGGCACGCAATCTCTTGGACTGCAACGGAAGCGGCGCGGCTCATCGCCTGAAGTTTCGCCCTGGGAAATGCCGCGAAAGCTGACCGTGCCCAGTTCCACGCCGTTCTTGCTGACTTCCACCTTTTGCATGAATCGTCTCCAAAAATGCCGGCGGCTTTGCATTTGCGCTCCGGCTGAAGTGCGGCCAAGTGCTTATTCGCTAGCGAGCGGAGCGCGAATTTCATACCGCGTTTTGTCGTTGACTTTTTGCGGCAATTCTTTCACCTGGCAGGTCTGCTTGCACTGCGCGATGCTCAAGGGATATGGAACCCAGGCGCCCTGCGAATATTCAAACGTGTTTTTGTTGAGATCTTCGAGCAGAATGAACGGCGCCCCGTATTGCTTGGGGGGCTTGGGCTCGTACAAGATCGAAGGTTCTCGGGGGGGTGGTGCGCCGCGCCGAACGGTTGCCAACTTTTTCTGTCGCTTAGGATTGAACCGTGGTCGTTGCGCCATTCGATGCTCCCGAGTTTGTAAATTTATTTATGGCGGCCGTCGATCGGTCGAAGGATTTCCGCCACCGAAATTCAATGCGGCTTGCTCGACATCAATTGCTCTCCACTTACTAGCAGTGTCTGCCAAAAACTGTCATACGATTCGGCCTTGCGGACGGCCGCCAGCAAATTGTCGCGCGTGCCCTCGGCAATGCGATCCCCATGCAGGATTGTCATCGTGCGATGATTGGCGACCACTTCGAGATCTTCGAGTGGCACCGCTCGGCCAAACTTTTCCAGAATCGCCGCTTTGACGGCAATCGCGGCATAGTGAATATCGGTTAACATGCCATTCCTTTCCGACGGCCGCCAGATCGATCGTGGTTCGACGGACCATGACCGTTCCCGCGGCGCGAACGATCAGCGCAGCCAAGTCATTTGAAGCACCGCATCCGGCTCCGCCGAGGGAGCCGGACACGGGCAATATCGATTCGCGGTAACTTCGCGTTCTAGCGACGATATCCGCCGCCGCCGCCACCGCCGCCACGGCCACGGCCGCCGCCACCGTATCCGCCACCGCCGCCGCTTCGCTCTTCACGGGGCCGCGCTTCGTTGACCGTCAGCGGACGGCCATTTTGCTGCGTTTCATTCAAAGCCCGAATGGCTTCTTGGGCGGCATTGTCGTCCGCCATCTCCACGAAACCGAAACCTTTGCTTCGGCCGGTATCGCGATCGTGAATCACTTCGGCGCTGCGCACCGTTCCGTACTGTGCGAACAATGCTTCCAAGCTCGAATTGTCGACATCGTAGCTCAGATTGCCCACATACAACTTCTTTCCCACAACAGATCTCCTAAAAACATAAAACAGGGGCCCGTTATTACTTTCCAGGCCGCGCGAAAGGGACCAGCGTGTTGGTCCGACAGGTGGGAAAGCCGAGAGAGGCGGCAGCAGAGGATTCCAACAGGGGAATCGAGAGCCACAGTTTCAAGTCGTCAAACCGACCGTTGGAATTATAGCATGCTCCATGCGCAGGGGATAGTGCCGTTTCCCGGGGACAATCGTGGTGCAAATTCATTGGCGCACGGCGCAATTTCATGGCGCAGATCCAGCAAGCCAACCTGCGCTGGCCGATGGACGAGAGATGGGAACTGGACTCGCCTCTCATTCCCATGCACACCTTCAGTCTGGCAAGCGGCCTGTGGGGAGCAATGTGGCGATTTCTTCGCTTCGCTCTTATCGTTGAATGCCGGCGGCCATTCGCCGAAACGGATCCGGGAAGAAATTGGGATCCAGCAACCGCGTTTGCAATAAGATGGCCACGGTCGCCTGTTTGCCTAACTTCACCATCATCTCGTAGGCAGCTAAATGGTCTTCCACGTCTTCGATGGTCAGCCCCTCTGGGTCCGTGGCACAGCGCAGGCTTCGGCAACCTGGGCCTGGTGCTCGAGCAGATTCGCAGCCATGCCGGTGATGGCAGACGCGATGCGGTGATTGCCTTTGGAAACATGGAGCCGGTAGTCCCGGATGGCGTTCAGTTCCGCCTTTAAAATGCTATCCGCGTGTTCTGGTTGCGGTTGCGGTTGCGATGCTGAGGCAGATCCACGATCGCTCGCATTGCCGCCCGTTGTCCCGTTGGTTTCAATTGTCGCTTCCATGCGATTCTCCTCAACAAAAAAGGATTTGAAAGTTAGCCTCGTCTCCGTAGTTTCCGCAGCGCGTGACCATGGTAGTGAACGCCCAGCGCCGCAAGAATCGGTGCGAACTGTCGCTTGATTTCCCGTGAAGTTTGTTGGGCTTGCCGCACGACGCGTTTTAGTTGGCACTGCCCCGTCATTTTGGCCTGCAGCGCGGCCAATTCCGTTTGAACACGCACCGCACGCTGTTGATCGATTCCCAGATAAACGGTTCGCAGGTGCCCGTCCGAACGAAACCGTAGCCGCCACGCGCGGGGCCTACCGTTAGCGCGGTAATCCTGTTCCACATAGCCTTGCATACGCAGGGCCGCCAGATCTGGCTCGGTTAAACCCAAGTTTTGAAGTTCATGGTAGGTAACCATTTTCAGCGCGGCCTCCGGTTTCTGCGGCGAGGTCGAACGGGCAGGACGTGCTGTAACTTTACTAGTTCGCGGCTCCGCGCGATCAGTTGCCGTTGCAATTTATGGCGAGCTTGCGGCGTAATAGGGCGGCCCAGCAGTGGGGAAAACTCGATTGTGTTTTCGGTTACCGCAATTGACCTTTCTGTTTCATCGGGATCGACGGGGTCTGTTTCCGCATTGCGATCGGTAAGCTGTTCGTTGCTCGCAGCGCGGCGCGGCTGGGCGCGCAGCAAAGGCGGCCTGCTGCGCCGCGTACCGTTCCGCGGCGTCTCGTTTGCCCGTCGCGGCAGCAAAAATGCCGAATGACTTTTGCAGTTGTCTCAGTGTACAGGCGAGCGCCATAGGAGCAGTGACGATGCGTGTCGGTAGGCCGCCGCAGGAACGGGGTAGAACGAAAAAGGTTCGATCTGCGGAAACGGAATGCGGATGGAGTGACGGAGTACCATCCGCTGCGTGCGGCACAAGCTCTGAAGTCGCGAATTCCGCCGTCGAATGAGCGCGTCGTGCAGCGCGTTGTGGGCTACGGCAAGTGGGGCGGCGAGAAGCGCCGTTGGAACCGAAGCATCGGTGTGCCGCGAGGGTTCGCTGAGCGCGAAAAGCGTACGAACTACGAGATACGTTTTCAGGTGAGATTTGTCGTCCATGACGTTCCCTCTGGCAGCGACCTCGCTTGCTTCCTGCAAGCTGCTTTCAAGATATCAACTTTCCAAAAATTATCAACTTGCTCGAAATTGTCACTGGAAGAACTAGGTGGGACAGGAGTTATTAACAGACACCCCAACCGGGGGCAAAGTGATCTTGAATCAATTCGTGGTGGGGAAATGCGATTGTTTAGCGTTTCTCCTGTATTCATATGCATACTTTGTGGGTGCGAACTGCCCCAACAATCGGCTGCTTCTGCGTGCGCGTCAGAGCTAAGAAACAACCTCGCCCGTCCCGAATTAGCGAATCGCCGTCGACCTGCTGCGTCTATCTTTCGGCGCAGGAGGCCGACGTCCAGTCGACCAACGGTGAAGGAGAAGCCGTTGGGGACCAAGTGCTTTGTGGGTCGATTGAGTCGTGCTCACGAATTTACATGCGCAGCTTAGCGTTCAGGCGATTTGGCAATACTTGCGCACGTTTAGTCGATTGACCGACGTGACCGGTAATACTCGCCACCATCATCGTGCTGGACCGCGCGGCCCATTATCCGCCAAATACTCTTCCCGCATGTCGCGCAGGAATGGGAAGGCTGCGCGATATTCCATCAGCGAATCGAATGGTAGATGCGCCGTGACGACTTGAGAGTCGTTCCCCGCAATGTCCAAAGGCTGTCCGTGCGGATCAAGAATGACACTGTGCCCGGCATAACCGAATTTTGGATCATTGCCAACGCGATTCACGCCGATCACATAGGCTTGGTTTTCGATGGCGCACGCGCGCAAAAGTGATTGCCAGTGGGCGTCGCGCGCCTCCGGCCAGCTGGCGATCACGACCAGCACGTGGGCACCAAGCCGTGTCTGCTGCCGAAAGACTTCCGGAAATCGCAAGTCATAGCAAATGAAAGGTGCCACGCGAAACGGGCCCCAGGAAAACGAACACGTCACTTCGCCGCGGGCATAGTGCTTGTCCTCACCCCCCAGGGAAAAAGGATGCAACTTGCAGTACCGCAGGATTTCCGTGCCGTTTGGATCGACCACCAATGCTTCATTTCGCCGAAGACCATCGGCGCCGAGCGTTGCCACTCCGCCGAGCACATAAGATTCGGTCTCGCGCGCCAGTTGTGAAAGGAACTGATGCGTGGGTCCCTGCGCTGGCTCCGCGATGCTCTCGGCACGCATACTGAAGCCTGTAGCGAACATTTCAGGCAATACAATGAGCGCGTCGCGGTCCACTGGCAGGTCTTTGAGCAGGGCCCGCACTCGCTCGAAATTGGCCTGCTTGTTTTCCCAGGCGATATCAAATTGGCAGCCGATGAGTTGCACGCTTATTTCCCCACGATCGATCGCAATCCACGCACGAGACGGCCGATGCCCATGGCAACGCTGTTGGCGTCCAGTGCGCCGAAAGACAATCGGAGCGTACAGCCGCTCTGAATTCCAAACGTGCACCCTGGTAAGACCCCGACGCCAAACTCTTTTACCAATCGCGTAACGACGGACATGTCGTCCAATTCTGCGTCGACTCGCAACAAATAATAGAGCGCACCCGAAGTCGGTTGCACGTGGCAAAACGTTTCAATTGCCGCCAGCTCTTGCCGAATCAAGCGCCGCACCTGTGCGAAACCGGCAATTTGTTGACGACAATATCCGCTTCCCGCACGCAACGCCGCGCAGGCAGCCACTTGCGAAATGACCGGGGGACAAATCAGAATTGTATCTTGCTCTTTCTTCGTGGCGGTCAGCAAGTGCTGGGGCATCACGGCATAGCCGACGCGCCAGCTGGCAAATCCATAGGCTTTGGAAAACGAATACAGCGCGATCGTGTGTTCCTGGCTATCGGGCAGCGCGGTCGGCGAAAAGTGTTCTGCTCCGTCGTACGTAAAGTACTCGTACGCTTCATCACTAATATGATAAAGACCTCGCTCACGGCACAGCTGATTTACGGCGGCCAGCGATTCGCGGCATAGACCGCGCCCGATGGATTATTTGGCGAAACCGTGACAATGGCGCGCGTGCGTGAAGTAATTGCCGCCTCCAGCGCGGCGATCTGCAGCTGATAATTCTCTGTCGTGGGCGCCAGCACCGGCTGGCAACCGAGCATCACAATCGCCATTTCATGATTGAAGTAGTAGGGCGTTGGCAGGATGATCTCGTCGCCGACATCGGCAATGGCCAAAAGCGCGTTGAAGAACGCCATATTGCCGCCGGCGCTGACGACAATGCTGCGGCCGCTAAGATCGGTGCGGTTCTCAGCGACGACTTTTTCGGCAATCAGCTGCACCAGTTCCGCGATACCATCGACCGCGTGATATTTATGATCCTGCGGATCGCTACCAAATCGCTGCGCGGCGGCCAACGCCGCGGCCGGCGGACCATAGTGCACGACGCCTTGCCCGAGAGAGATCGCGCCCGGGGTGGATCGCAGCAATTCGCCCACGACGGGAATGACCGGCGACTGAACCGCTAGCATGCGGCGGGAGACGCGATCCACGTGCACAAGGCGGCTCATACTAATCGTCAAATCGCCAGTTGGTTTGGTAGTCGCGCGAAAGTGGCTGATTCGTGAGGCTTGCGCGGACCATTTCAATGGGGATCGAATTTTCCTGGAGCACAGCGTCGTGAAAAGCGCGGGGAGTCATCTTGCCACCGTCGACCAGTTCGTGATACAGCGCGCGGAGCTGGAGCGCGCCGAGCATGTAGCCAGCCTGATACAGCGGGGAATACGTCGATTCGAACGACCGCCGCACTTCGCCCACGGCGTTTTCGCGTTCATGGCCCACGCGATTCACCAGGAAATCGATGCACTCCTGGGCGTTCATCTTTTCGAGGTGAAAGTTGAGCGAGAAGATGATCCGCGCTGCGCGGTGCATGCGCCAAAACAGCGCGCCGATGCGCTCCTCCGGCGTGCGGGGGAATTTCAGATCCCACATTTGCATTTCCCAGTACACGGCCCAGCCTTCGATCCAAAACGGTGTGCGGAACGGACTGCGATAGGTGCGGTAGCGTTCCTGCATATACGCCTGCAAACGGTGGCCGGGAATGAGTTCATGAAACACCGTAGCCCGGGCGAAATTGCGATTGTTGCCGCGCAGACTCATCAGTTTTTCATCGTTTGACATCTCGATCGTGGGAAACGAAACGCTCATGGTTTCGCCGCCGGTGAAGAACGGATTTACGCGCTGCCGCTCGCGCGACATCATTTCCATGCGCCAAGTTTCCTTCGCCAAGGGCGGAATGGTAATCAGATCGCGGACTTCGATAAAGCGAATGGCCTCGTCGTTGAGCTGCCGAATCAAATTCGGTTGATTGCCGGGCGGCTCGTATTGTTGCTTGGTGTGTTCGAGCGCTTTTTTCCAATCGTCGCCGTAGCCCAATTCGCGTGCGGCCGCCGTCATCTGCTGCTGACACCAATCAAATTCGCGATCGGCGAGTTTCAAAAGCCGCTCGGGATCGTAGGGGATCATCTCGGCCGCAATTTCGCTTTCGAGCGCCGCCCGGCCAATCGGACTGCCGATGACCGGGGCGTTCTCCGCGTCGGTTAGTCCAGCCACCTTTTGCCGCAGGAATTTTGCGTAGTCGGTGAGCGATGTATCGAGCTTCTTGTAGGGCGCTTCGATCCACCAGCCGACCACCGGATCGTAGCCGTGGTAAAACTCATACCAGTTTTGCAGCGTGCGCGTAGCAGTGTTAACCGCTAGTGCGGCGCGCCGGCCAAGCGTTTTCTTGGGCCGCTCGGGCGACTCCTCCTTTCCCACCAGCTTTTCCAGTTTGGCCCGCGCTTCGGCCACGCGGGAATTGATTTCAGAGAGTTTTGTGGCTGCCGCCTGACCGTCCGCAAACTCAAACCGGCGGCGCGCGGTTTCCAATTCCGCAATGGCGGACAGAAACGGCACGACCGGCTCGATTTCTTTCGCGGCTTCCTGATCCAGATCGAGCTGGCGGGTCTGGCGGGCAATATGATTCGCCAATAGGAGATAATCGATCTTTCCAGCCTGGCTTAGATCGTCGAAGGAAATTTCGGCAAGCTGGCCTTGCCATTGACGGTAGAGCTGCTTAAAGCGTGCCACACGATCCGGCGAATCGGGCACATCGTACTCGTGCGCCAGATCGCCACGATCGGCAGAATAATTGGAAATGACTTCGCGCAGATCCTTCTCGGCGAGGTCAGCCGCCAAAATGGCCTGCAGTGAACAGGCACACGAAATGGCGACCAACAGGCAGGCAGAAATGAGCCGCATTGGATGCTTCTCAAAAGGAGGGCTTTGAGGCGCTGCAATAAGTGCGTACAGCATAGTCACGCCGCGCGCGGTGTGCCACTGCTGCTAAACGGGGACTGAATCGTGGTTCGTCCGAAATCGGCATTCTGCTGGTACTGTTTCGCCGCTGAGGACGTCGTGGACTTCGAGAACGCAGGGCCGACACGCCCTGGCGGCGTCGAAGCGCTTCCGGTCTCTTCGTTCGTTGGTCCAATTCTCACGTGCCGGGGTGTGGCACCGGCGCGGGATGGCTTGCAGTCACCCAGCGGCGGTCTTCTTCGTCGCGTAGCTGGACATCAGGGCCCCTAGGCCACTGTCCGAACCGCTCGGCAGATTGCCGAGGATCTGCAGGGCAAAAACGGAACGATCCGCAGGCATTCCCGTCGAATTTAAGCTGCACGACGCGACCCTTGGGGCCCTAGGTCATCTAGATGCTGGACCCAATGCTGCGCCAGTCCGTGTGCATCGCGGAATCCATAAATGACGAGGACTGGCGTGGCAGCCGCCGGACTGTCCGTCGACATCGGCAAGGATCTGCACGTTGCCGGTGCCCGTAGCCAGGACATTGCCATCCGGCAGGCTATCGACGCCCAAGGGGCCGGCGACATTAACGGGAACGCCCGTGGCGAAAGTCGTGAGGCTAAAACCTCGGTCGATTGCCGGCTTGTGTCAACCAGCAACTAAGTCCGGTAGGGAACTCTCTGGTTCGCGCCGACCTTGCGCGCTTTTTTGGTCACCAATTTGACCAGTCGCGGCGAGCGTCAAGTGCGGACGAATTGGAATCGGCGGCGAAGTTGCAAATAGGCCAATCCGACGACACCGATCGCCAATAGCGAGACCCAAGTCGCGGGTTCAGGGGTTGCCCGAATCCCGGTGATGTTATCACCCGAATCGGTGCCAAACGAGAAAATAGCACTACTTATACTCGAACTCGAAGTCACCCCGGACACATTCAGCGTGAAAGTGATCGAGGTCAAAAAGGGGTTATGGTTGCCCAGCAGCGAAGAGTTGGCAGCCGAATACAGAGAGCTGCCGTCGGGCGGCCCGATAATGGTATGTTTTGGAGAGCTGCCGTTATTGAGATCATCCAGATGAAATACTCCGGAGCTCACCGAGAAGCCCCAACCTGCATTTACGGCGGATGAGCCGTCAGTAAACGCCTTCGTCGTGGCGTTGATGGTGCGTTCAATGCCGGTGGCGGAAGTCACCGAGCCTGCGCCCTGCCCAGTGCTTACGGAAAAGAACAGGTCGCTCAACGTCTGGCCAGCGGCCTTCGGGTTCGCTTGCAAGTTTTCCAGCAAGATGGTGATCGTATTCGCTGACGTCATGAAGGTTGCTCGCGCATTGACGGGATCGTTATCAGAGTCCTTGGAATTATTAGGCGTAACGTAGGTGATCGTATCTGCCGATGCGGTCGCCCCGACCCCCACTAGAATCGCCAATCCCAGAAGTACATTTCGAAAAGCCATTGCTTGCCTCCTGATTTCGTGCTGCTCGTCCTGATGGTTTGATTGCCGGATTGCAACTAAAAATACTCACTCCCTAGGGGGGTGTCAAGAATTACGACTGGATTTTTCGAAAAATATTACTTGGTTTGCCCAAACTCTGTCTGTCGGCTGCCTACACTTGGGACAAATTGTGCCCAGGCGACAACTTTGTACCCAATTTCCCGCTCAATTCAGTTCGGAGCCTAGGCATATGCCCAAAGCGAAGCCTTGGAATGCCAGGGAGGACGCGCTCCTGGGCACTGATAGTGACCGCGCCATTGCCCGCCGGCTCAATCGCGATTGGAGAGCTGTCAACCAACGCAGATTGCGATTGGGGATTGCCCCATTCGCTGATCCCCAGCAGCTGCCCAAATGGGGCGCGACGGAACTAGGCATGCTGGGGCGGTATGCTGATCATTACATCGCGCGTCTGACCGGTCGCGCGGTGGCGGAAGTCAAGGCGAAGCGGCTGGCGGGGCGCTAGGGCCTCGACCGCTCGAGGTCCAACGCTGAAGGAAGGCGGATGGCTGAAAAATCATGGCTTATCGGATGAGCGGCAAATAACCATTCCTACGCCGATTCATTCGTCAAATAAAAGCTATGGTTGGCGCAGGGCAAAAAACTGAATCAGGGCGCGCGACACGAGCAGAGATCATCAGTCCATGAGCGAGCTTCGAGTGACGGGGATTGGCCAGGTTCTGCGCGAATTGCGCGAGGATGCGGGCCTATCGATTCGGGAACTGGCCGAGCAGCTTGGGTGGAATCAAGGGACACTCAGTCGCTATGAGACCAATCAATCGGGCGTCTCCTTTGACGTGCTGGATGAAATTGCCGACGAATTGCATTGTGCTCGTGAGGCATTAGCGATCCGCTGCTTGATGGAACGCTACCGCTGCCTGCAGGACACAGACAAGCCGGTGGGCGAGCTGGCGCAACGACTGGTACGCGAATTTGGAAAGTAACTCGCGCAGCGACCTGCGCGCGTGCCGCGGAGAGCGGATCTCGAGTGAACCCGGCGGACCACGACTGTCTGCCGATCTCCACCGCTATCGATCAAGCTCTTACCTTCCTCAAGCGCGATCCCAGTCCTGTTCGATCATTCAGGTACGACAGACCGTCAACATTTCCGGTGATCCGCACGCGCCCCGAGGCAGGGCACGCCTGTGGACCCGTCAGAGTTACAGAGCGGCCCCTGCCAACCGACACCGGAAACTCGCAATGCCACGACTTGAGCTCGGAGACCCGGACTTTCCTGTGGTACCTGGCTTGTGGTGCGATTACAATCGCGTCGGCCTGGGACAACCGTAAAAAGGCTGAGGACAGACGCTGCTCTCCTGGAAGCTATCATGAGCAATTCTCCCCGTGACGCGATCCTGGGAAATACCGATCGCCCCCCGTTGAAACAAGTAAATAAAGCATCCGGGACTGCGCGGAGTGCAAGCGCCGCTGCGGCCGCAACCGGTTCTCGATTCCACGGTTTGGATGTAGGACCTGGCGATGCAATTCGCGCCCCCAGCGCGACCTTTTTACGAATTTTCCACGCACTCGCCGACGGCGAGCGCGAGTCGACAATCTCCGCGCGCCTTGACGTCAGTCGGCAATACGTGGTCACTGTCCGTCAGCGCATCGAAGCTATGGGCTTGTTGGCCGGTCGCCCTCGGCTTTCCACGAGCGAGCGACGGGAGCGGCGCGCGAAGGTCGAAGCATTGGCGCGAGCCGGATTGCCAGCCCGGCAAATCGCCAAGGAATTGCAGCTCTCCTTGAGTTATATCGAAACGATTTGCCGCAGACTGGGGATTGCCTGCGGGGAAATTGCCGCGCGCGGTTTGTCGGAACAAGGCCGGCAAGCCCGCCTGGCCGCTAAATGTCTGTCGGGATTGGTCGTAGGACTACCGCCGGCCCAAATCCGCAAGCGTTATCGGGTGAGCGAGCACTATCTGCATCAGCTCAAGCAAATCGCGCGCGACGAAGGACTGGTCATGCAGCCGCCGGGCTGCAAACTTAGCGGAGAGGCCATACGCTATATTCGCATGGCCTTAAGATTTTTGTCGCCGACTCAGGCGGCCACGGCATTTGGTATTACCGAAAAGACGGTCCGCCGAATTTCGACGCAGCCACCGATTACGACGAAATCCTGAAGTACCTAAATGGCCGCGAACGGTGCAACTCCACTGCAGCGCGTCAGCAGAGCCAGAGCCCAGATCGTTCTTCGCAGGCGAGCAGGTGGGATTTCTCCCATCGCGTCGCGTCTCTCGAGGGTGAAGCTGGCCTGGTGAAACATAATGGCCAGGCCGTCCGTGAGTGGTGTGGTGCCGCACTGCTTTGTTGCGCAGCGCGGATGGACGTCAAAAGGGCATGGAGTCTATTGCCGATTTGATCGAGTACCATGCAGCGCTGTAATCGCCACCGGCATGACTCCCACGATCCCGCACAATGTCAGTAAAGCCCAAAATCCAGTGCTCTGCCGATCGTGAAAATAGGAAAGTGACAACGCGAGGATCAATCCCCAGATCGCGCAATTGACGAGCACGTAGATGAATGGACGATCGAGTGGCCGTTGTTCTTGCATCGGCAGCCTCCCACGCTGGGGAAGGAGTACTTTAAACGTTTCGCGGTCGTTACGCCAGCTTCTTCCAGTGATTGCCCCACAGGCTCGCGCCGCCAGGCAATCCTCGCTGCCAATTGTGGGTTGAGCGCACAGTGTTTCTCCTTTGGCCGCCGGACATAGGAAATCGTTCGAAAGCCCTTACAAAACCAACAGATAGGATGTTCTGCTCGAGCGGCTGAAGAACGCCACACCAGGCTGATGGACCAAGCCAAACTGACGCGTCGATGAGAACCAGACGGATCACATTTCGTACTCCCTCCGGAGTGTTCATGATTTCCAAGAGTCGATGCTCAGGGTCCTGAGCGAACTGCTAGCAGAGCTTTGGTTGCATGTGCATATGGACAGTATCATCCATCGCCTAGCGGCGCATCTTGATTGCTGCAACGGACGTCCGGCAGCCCGCTCACGGTGGCGCTCCTTCGCAGCGGGCAGAATCGGCCATGTGCTGGCAGGTCGTCGGTTGCCAATCCGTATCTAAAATCCGCGTCACGCGCAGAATTTTGGTTCAATCCAACCAGGCAACCGCCGATAGAAACGGTAGAACCCGCTGCGTTTCCACGACATGGACGTCCACCGACCGTCTCTCGGTGCCGGAAACTCGACGGGTTTTTTTTTGTTGGACTGGCGCTGCTTGTACCCGTTGTCGACTCAATTACAATCACGCCACCCGCCGCACCCAGGATGGGTCCTGGGACAGGATGTTCCCGGCGGCTTTTTGTTGCTTTGCAACACCTTCCCATTGCTCTACAATCACGCCTGCCCGTCGCGACTTTCACGAGTACTGGCACCTGCCCCGCCAGTGCGAGCAGTTTCCGCGGCGGGCATTTTTTGCATCGAATTTCCGCCGAGCGATAATCGGGCTCGCCCGTCGCGTTACCCGCAATCACACGGTTGGTTCGCCCCGGCCGTGAACGGTACCGTGACGGGTTTTCCATGCGCTTACCTTCCTTGTATCCGCCTTGCGAGCGCGTAAGACAACGGCGACCCGACCGCTTTTCCCGCTTCGGGTTGCCTTCACTACTTCGAAGCGGCCGGGTTCTTATTCGCTCATTGCTCGACAACTCCGTTGAGAGAACAGCGGGAGTGGGAGTCGTCGCTACAGTTCGGGAGTTGGGAATTTCCCCGGCGCGGAATGGTCCGACGATCACGCTCGATAACATGCGCGCCTGGTCTTCGATCCCGAGAAAGTGCTGGGGAGACCGCGGGGGTTGTGGGCGGTGCATGTTCTGCCGTCGGCTACGCCGAGTTTGGTCATCAGCAGAATTCCGCACTGCAAGTTCAGCGGACTTACCAAAAAAACGGCACAATGGGAGGGCGCGGCTGCCAATCGTATTGCCGAGGTGCCAGTGGAGTTTGAACCGTGCTGAAAGTCGCGGCCTGCCCGGCTCCGGACGTTTGCAGAATTGATTGCTGCTCTTCGTGAAACTGTTGCGCCCTTTGGATCGATTGCTGGCGGCCAGCGTCAAACACAGCACGCTGTTGCTGAAATGCCAATCGCTGCGCACGAATGGAATTGATGGTCTCTTCGATTTGCGCCGCATTTAGATCGGCAACATCTTTAATCCCTAGTCTCTGTAAAAACTCTTGTGCCGGCCCGTCGCTAGGACGGATAGATATTGCCCCAACCATTCGCGGGCTTCCGCCGCGTCGGGACTCAGCAGCACCTTGAGCTTGGCGTCCCATTGATTCAGTAATTTCTCCAGCTCCTCTGGAGACATTTTCTTAATCTCCGCATTGAGCTGCGCTTTAAGTTGTTGGACTTGCTGCGGCGTGTTGACGACCTGCAGGGATAGCCATTTATCGAATTCCTGCTGGACTTGCCGCCAGCGGGGACTCTCGAGAATTTGCTCTCGGCTCATCTTTGCAGGCGGTTCCTTGGCGGCTGCAGATTTCGCGGGAGATTCCGCCGCTGACTTTTTGCCCGGCGGAGTTTGCCAGGCCCAAGCTCGCGCAACTGATTGCCATGACCGCTGCGGCGACGGGAATTGGTCGATAGATTTGCGTTTTCATCGGCAGGGCTTTAAAGATTGGTGTTTCCGGCCCAATTTGGGCTTGAATGCTATTTTGCATCCGATTCGCGCTTTAAGGAAATCGTGACGTCTGGAAACGTTGTGCAGCCGAGTTGGGTCTGCATGCATTTCCATTCAAGGCTGTCGGGAGTGCGGAATTTGAAGAATTGGGTGTTGGACATGGGTAGACCGCGCGCATTGACGCCCGTGGTCACAACAACCCACGATGGGCCGTCGAGATCCCAAGTTCCCTCCGCGCGGCCACCGTCGGAATTGAAACTCCATGATTTGATGCTTTGCGACGCCGGATCCCAACCGATGATTTGGGTGCCGCCGAAGATTTCTTTGCCGGCATCCAACACCGAAAATCGGCGGCTCAGGAACGTTCGGTTCAAATTCCAACCGGCCGAAATTTGCAGCGTGAGCTTGTCGGAGGCGCCCTTCCAGCGTCCGACCAGGTGATCCAACTGTGCGAGTTTTCCCTCGTTAAGCGCCGCGACGGCGTTCGGAATCGGGGTCGCGAGTTCAATTAGGCTGGCGAGTTTCCATTTGTCGTCTTGCTTGACCCAGACTGCGACAAACCGGCCCGCCTCGGTTTCGCGACCGACTGAATTGTTTTTGTCTTTTTCCGAAGTTTGCGTGGAACTGAGCAATTCACTGTGACCTTCTTCAATGGCGACGTCTTTCGTATAGCAGCCGAAAAGTAACGTCTGTCACCTCGGCCGAAGGGCGATGAATACCATTGCCGCTGAAGGTTTTTTCAACAAGTTCACGCGCGTTAGTGCTGTGCCCATTTGCATCGGTGTAAACTCCGTCGGCGGCCCAGAATTGGGCAATCGCCTGTCGGTCGCCGCGATCCAATGCGGACAGGTAATCGCGTTCTGCTTTGCGCAGCTCCTGATCGGCTCCCGGGTCACGCACTGCGTTTTGTCCATATGCCACCGGTGTGGTGACGTTTATCAGCAGGGAGATGCCGAAAACAGCGATCACCGCGCCATTAACCTTGTTGTATTTTTTTTGCACTGTTGAAGTTGTCTGCATGTTGCATCTACTTTCGGCAATCCGTCCCGTAGAGCAGAAGATTTTGAACCAGTGATGACGTGTGAAAGGCTGCCAGTTTATCGAACCGGCGGGCAAATCTCTAGTTACGCGCGCTCTTTAATCTGGTTAATCTGGCAATACCCAGCGTTAAGTTCTTGCTGGAGGACGGATCCCAGCAGCTTCCTCCGGTGACGGACACTCCTCAAGCCCGTTTGCTACTGATTGCGGCTGGCGCTGCACCGCTTTGCCGCCTGGACCGGCCAGCAGATCGAGCAGGCCCGATAGGTCACGATCGGACTTGGCGCCCGCATCGTCGAAATACCCTAGCGGCCGATAGCCTGGACGTCAGCGAGTTGGTCGCCGCATCAGACTAAAAATCACTGCGGAGGAGGCCGCGGAGTGCGAGCCTCTAACATTCTACCGCTGCGGATCGAGGCGTGCTTCGTCCGTGCACGGGTCACCCAGTGCAGTGAGCCGAAGTTCGAATACGTCGGGCTCGGCACGGCGCAGCGAATCGAGAATCGTCTGCGGCGGCGCATTTTCCAGATAGATGCGGGCTACAGCGGCCTGAGCCCCTTCAAAGACAACGTTTTCCATCTCTTGGACGTTAATCCGAGCGGCGCTAATTGCGTCCAAGACCCTGGCCAGCACCCCCGGTCGGTCGCGGTGCCGGACGACCAGCATACAGGTGGCGGGAGAACGATGGGCGATGTTGACGGCGTTCAACACTCGTCCTGTCTGCTGAAAGTTTTGAATGATGCGGACGGTTTCGGCGGCGATGGCATCCTGGGCCTGCTCGGTGGAAGCGCCGATGTGGTGGGTGCCGTAGAGGCTGGGCTCACGGGCGATCGGATCGGTGAATTCTGCGATGCCGGTCGATGGTTCTTTGGCAAAGACGTCTAGGCCGGCGCGGATGCCACGCTGGCGGATGGCGGCCAGCAACGCCGCTTGATCGACCAATTCGCCACGGGCGGTGTTGACGAAATAGGCCCCCGACCGCATAGCGTTAAAGAAATCCGCACCGATCAACCCGCGGGTTTCCTGGGTCAGCGCGACGTGGATGCTTACGACGTCCGCAGCGGCCGCCACGTCAAGAGGCCCATGCTTGTGCTCCACGCCAAGTTGTTTCGCGCTGCATGGTCAGGCTGCGGCTCCAAGCGACTGTGGCCATGCCGAAGGTGCGTGCCCGCGGAATCATCTCTTGTGCGATCGGTCCCATGCCGATCAAGCCCAACGTGCGGCCCAACAGCCCTCGTGCGTGGGAATACTCCGTCTTGTTCCACTGCCCAGCGCAGCGAAATCACGTTATCGGCGATGTGCCGGTCCAAGGCTAAAATGAGCCCGAATGCCAACTCGGCCACGGCGACGGAGTTCTTGCCGGGGCAAATCGACACGTAGATGCCGCGCTTCGAGGCGGCCGCTACATCGATCGTGTTGTAGCCCGCCCCAGCACGAACGACGAGCTTCAGCGAACCGGCCTCCAGAACCGCTTCGCCCACTGGCGTGGAGCGCACAACGATCACGTCTGGCTGCAGATCTCGCGCGGCTTGCAGCAAGGATTGTTCCTTCAACTGCGGTTGGTATAGAACCTCACAACCGATGGCGGCCAGCGCATCACGGCCCGACGATTCGAAGGTATCGGCGATCAGTACTCGCACAAGGTAGAGCATCCCGTTTGGTTGACCGGCGGAAACGAAACGCCGTGACCCCGGCTGAGAAAAAGTTCCGCAGCCGGTGTCTCCGTAGCGTACCGTTCCGGCGGCAGAAGTTACAGCGCGTTCTTGTCGCGTTCTTGTCGCTGCACCGCGGCACTAGAACTGTGCTCAACCGCGTGCGAGAGACCGCATCTATGAAAAGCAAGTCTCTTGCAAACGGTGCTCGTCATACTGCCAAGGCGAACCGTGATAAATTGCGCAAGGCAATTACTCCCAGCATTTTCTAAGAAATTGGCGACTGGATTTGATACTCCGGACATTCACGCGGAATCGAGCAGTAAACTTGCGGTCCCCGAGATCGGCGTTCTGCATCTCCATGTCTTCGCCACGATTCAGCACGACAAATAATGGGCCGTCTGGGGCGAACGCCAATACATTGTCGTGCCAGCAATTCAAACCTGTCGGGGGAGTCAGCGAGAATTGCTCCGTCGCTCCTTCGAACACCTTGAGCTCACGAGCAAGCATCGCGACCCACCGCATCGTCGTTGGATTCGCGGCGACTTCGGCATCTTCTTGAATGAGCGGTTCGCCAAACTCCCCACACAGCCTAAACAGCAATTGATATACGCTTTTTGGGATCATCGGAGGACTGCGCCGGTTGCGCGTGGCGGCGATTGACATGTCAGAATAGCGTTTTTGGGGCGCGGTGCGGCGAAGGACGTGCTCTACGAGCCATGGGCAGACGACGTAGTGTGGGGTGCGCCCTTGCATTTCGGCTTTCACCAAACTGGTGACACGTCACTGTTCTGAGGAATCGCTGCTAACTTGTTAGATTAGTTAGGGTTAGTACAGATAGTTCCATGTGGCATCACCATCTTAGTGAATTCAAATCGGCGGTCAGAAAACGCCCAATCTTAGGCCGAATTATTTTTAAGTCCTACTGCATCAGTGGGTTGTAATGAATCCTAGCAATCCAATTCTGCCGCGGCACGAGCAATGCTTTAACTACCATCGAGCAAAAAAGCTCGAAGCCGCCAAGTAAGACGAACGGTTCGACTTACCGCGGCACTTGGGGCAACAGGACAGTGCCATGTTAGCAACCGCAACTTTTCCGATCAGCGTCAACGACTCGCCCGTCACCGGTCGCCTTCGTTTGAGCGATCGCCCCGTGCGAACTCGCCGAACTGCAAAGCGAGCGCCAGCTGCCGGAAGCGTGTGCCTCATCGTGTCGCCAGATCCCCTTAAGCAGATGATGTTCGGTCAGGCGGCGCAGCGAGCCGGATGGAAAAGCGTGGTTTGTGCCGATAAGGCTTCGGCGATGGAGCAAATCGCGACGGGCACGGTCGGGATGACGCTGGTCGATGTCGCCTCGGTTGACGCAATGACTGCAAACGAGCGTCGTTCGCTGGTCGAAAGCCTGGCGGCTCACAAGAACATGCTGAGTGTTGTTTGCGGTCATTCAAACGATACGCAGGAAGAGATTTGGGCCCGTGAAAATTCCGCCTGGGTGTATTTGGCCGGTGTCGCTCCAGAGAGCGATCTGGACCCCGTGCTCAGCGGCGCCAAGGAAGTTGCAGATCGATTGAACAAGAAGCGCTCGCTGGCCTTGGCTGGCAGCGAATTGGAGTTTTAACGTTTTACGAGACACACTCGCGGGCTCAAAAGAAGCGATCGCGAACAACCCGAGTAATTATAGCAATACAGATAACGAACAGCACCCCGCAGTTTGACAAATCACTAGGCACAAGTAGCGGCCCAGCACAGAGAACAAGACGCAACCGAATTGCAAGTGTAACCCTGATTCAAGTTCAATAAAGTTAGCAAAGTCCGAGTTTAAATTCGCGAGTCACGTTGCCTTAGCTGGCAACGATAATTGTCAGAAAGAGTCGCACGAGTCACATCATCAACCCTTAGTCCGAAGTGAGTTACGCCATGAGTTACAACCCCTTAATGTTCCGACGCGCCTGCTGCCTGCTAAGCGCCATTGCCGTTTTGGCGATGGCCAGCCAGGCTCGCGCCACTGTCTTCAATTCCTATCCCGGCCCGTTCGTGGGTGCCAATGTGACCTACGCCAACGTGGTCGAAGGCGACAGCGCGAATCCGCCGCCAGACCCAAGCCGTCTGTTCGGCACGCCGAACCTGTCAGGCGACAGCCTGCTGTTCTCGCAGAACAATACTCCAAACAACTTGGCGCTCAACTTCCGAGTTGACGTGGGCGGCGCTCAACCAGTACTGCTGAAGGACGGCACGCTGACGATGAATGTCGCGGCGACGAATCAGGCAACGGGGAATATCAGCGCTTTCTCGATTTCTGAAGGCGGCGGCTACGGAATTCTTGGTGGAACGTTGGCCACGCAAGTCAACGCCGCCCTGCAGATTCCATTCAACGCTGCCGGGTTCGTAGGTGGTCTAGGTATCACCTCGCTCAACGGCGTGGCTCTCGCTACGATCATTCCGGTCCCGTACACCGAGAGTTTTGCTCAGGGTCCAGGTTCGACGGGTGCCTTCTCGGCATCCCCCAGCAGCATTACCTTCAGCGGTCAAGGCAGTGGCACCTGGAGTGGCTTTGCGAACTTCAATATCGCAAGCGCCCTGGCAGCCGCAGGAAAGACTGGTCAACGTGTGACCGGCCTAACGCTATCATTGAACAACGTGCTCAGCGGCACGGCTGAACCGAACAGCATCGCCTTCATCGACAAAAAGGCATTCGCCGTTAGTGCGGTCGTCACCCCCATCCCGGAACCCAGCACCGTCATCCTCGGACTGATGGGTGGCGTCGGACTGCTGGTCGGTGGACGCCGTCTGCGAAAGGCGAAAGTCGCCCAAGGCTAGTGACTCGCTCATTGATGATGTGACTTGACTCGATCTGACAATTGACTCGACTCGGTTGATGATGACTCAAAAAAGCCCCCGGTTGACTCCCGGGGGTTTTTTATTGCGCGACGTTAGCCGGTATTATGGCGGCCAATACGGGACCCAATCTGCGGATCATCCGCAGGCACTGCCAGGCTCCGTTTTGCAAACGTTGACCGGAACAGCAGACCCCTTCAATGCGGGAATTTATACTTACTCTGGCACAACGCAGTTATCCGCCAACACGACTTACTGGGTTGTTGCAGGGGTAACCAGCGGTTCGGCAGAGTATGAGTGGAATTTCGAACTGCCGCCGAATATCGAACAAGGTGCCACGATCGGCTCGACTTTTTCAATCGACCAAGGGGCGTCTTGGATTGGCCAAGCCTCGCCATCCCTCGCTTTCAATATGCGTGTTTCCGGCGTCCCAGAACCAAATTCTATAATCTTGACTGCAACGGGCATCGTCCTGATGGCGGTACGCGGGCTCCGCATGCGGAGCCCGCCAGAGGGCAAGGATTGGTCAATAGCACGGCGAAAAACCCACCATGGTTTGG
Organism: Pirellulales bacterium; assembly: GCA_963773875.1. GTDB lineage: Bacteria > Planctomycetota > Planctomycetia > Pirellulales > JADZDJ01 > CAVTYH01. The sequence continues at coordinate 108,741 of CAVZCV010000014.1, read as the reverse complement.
CTAGCATCAGATTAGCTTTTGCCTGATTTCGCTTGGGTCGGATCAAGCCGGCGATGATTGATGAATCTGTTTTGAACTTATCGTCTTGATTCGCCCCCGGTCGGCTACAATCCACGGCATGCGAACCGAACTCGACAAGATGCTTGCGGGCGAGCTCTACGATCCGCTCGATCCAACTCTTGTTCAAGCACGAACCCGGGCCAGGGACTTGTGCCAGGACTTGAATGCCGCACGCGAGAAAGATGACGAAGTCCGGCGTCGCATTCTCACCGAACTGTTTGGAACAGGTGGCGAGTCGGTCTGGATGCAACCGCCATTCTTCTGCGACTACGGTTCAAACATCCTGCTTGGGGAGCGGGTGTTTTTCAACTTTAACTGCGTCGTGCTCGACGCATGCCGGGTTAGCATCGGAGACTTCACCCTGTTCGGCCCGGCTGTCCAGATTTATACGGCAACCCATCCGATGAATGCCGAACTCCGGCGAAAGCAGGAGTTTGGCAAGCCCATCGACATCGGGTCCGACGTTTGGGTCGGTGGAGGAGTAATCATCTGCCCCGGCGTCAAGATTGGGCCAAAGACGGTGATTGGCGCCGGCAGCGTTGTCACCCGCAACATCCCCGAAAGTGTGTTTGCCGCTGGAAATCCATGTCGGGTGGTGCGTGCAATTACTGAGTAATGCTCTCGCCACGAATGTTTATACAGAACGGTGATTTCTGAACGGACGCGATTTATGCAACGCCACCCGGCCGACGAAGATCGCGGCGGATGCCAGCTGGTTTTCGTGGTTTCGTGGCTGGATCCTTGTGAATTCGGGTACTGCCGAAATGGATTGTGCTTGGAAGATTCAGCGAACTGCTGAGGATTCAACTTTCCCTTGAATCAAATGGGCTCCATCCACTCTGGTATCCCGCGAGAAGGACACCACGACTTTTTACGGGCACTTCGCCGCTGTTCGCTGCAGCGCATGTTTAGGTCACATTTGTGTTCCCCGGGATCGTGGCAAAGCCGAGCACATTTCCGTCTGGATCGCGAATGCCCATCTCGCGAATTCCCCAGGTTTGATCGGTCGGAGGTAGTTGGCCGACCGCACCGCGCGCGGAAAGCTCCTCATACAGCCGATCCACGTCGGTCACCCAAAAAAGGCGTCTGTCATTCCAGCGCGCTGGGGCGTATACGACTGCAGATGAAGCCAGACACCATCCCGAGCGAGGCCGAGATAGCGTGGGTCAGGCTGGGTCGCGTCGGCTGGGTAGACAGACATTTTCTGAAATCCCAGGACTCGGCAGTCATAGTCTTCGGCTCCGGCAGCATCCGAGACCGCAATGACAGGAATGGCGCTGTACTTTGACTTCGTGCCGCACGAATTGCCCGGCCGTTTGCCGGCATGTGATTTGCAATACCAGCCCCGGCCGAACACCTTAATGGGTTGTGCGGCTGGCGCCAAATCGCTCGATTATGAGCCAAGCGTCGCCGCTGCCAGTTCAGTAGCGCCGAACGAGCAATGGAGTATTAAGGATTGGGACGCTCGACGCACATCCGTGCGATGGCACCGCGAGCACGGAGCATAAACGGAGCATAATTCGAAATAAGACAGAATCCACTCTCCGTGTCCTCCATGGCTCCCCGTCAATCGCTGGGGAGCGGCGATGTTTGAAGAAAGACGCAACACGAAGGATTCTCATCATGATTCGTGGCACAACCACAGATCACAAAATTCGCTATGCCGTGGTCGGCCTGGGACACATTGCGCAGTCTGCCGTGCTGCCTGCCTTTGCCCATGCGACCGAAAATTCGGAGCTCACGGCGCTCGTGTCGAACGACCCCGAGAAACTAAGCAAGCTCGGCCGCAAATACAAAATCACCCACCAGTTCAGTTACGATCAATACGATGCTTGTCTGAGTAGCGGCGAGATTGATGCCGTGTACATCGCGCTGCCGAATCACATGCACCGGGAATACGCTGTGCAGGCCGCTGCGGCCGGCATTCACGTGCTCTGCGAAAAGCCGATGGCGGTAACCGAGGCTGAATGCCGCGAGATGATCGAGGCCGCCACGCGCCACAACGTCCGACTCATGATCGCCTACCGATTGCATTTCGAAGAAGCCAATCTGAAAGCCGCCGAATACGTGCGCACGGGCGTATTGGGTCACGCGAAATACTTCAGTTCAAGTTTCTCCATGCAGGCCAAAGAGGGGGGCATCCGCTTACGACAAGAAGCCGGCGGTGGCACCCTGTATGACATCGGAATCTATTGCATCAATGCTGCCCGATACTTATTCGGGGATGAGCCGATCGAGGCCTTTGCGTGGACCGGCAATACCGGCGATCCGCGATTCCATGAAGTCGACGAAATGGCGAGCGTCACGCTCCGATTTCCAGGTGATCGTTTAGCGCAGTTCACGTGCAGCTTTGGAGCCGCCGATGTTTCGGAATACCGGATCGTCGGCACGAGCGGGGACTTGCGTGCGGAGCCGGCGTACGATTATGCGGTTAAACTCGCGCACTTTCTGACTCTCCACGGCAAAACCACCAAGTCGACTTTCGCCAAACGCGACCAGTTTGCGCCGGAAATCTTGTACTTTTCACAGTGCATTTTCAAAGGCTCGGAAGCAGAACCCAACGGTGAGGAAGGGCTAGCGGACGTCCGAATTATCGAAGCCCTGTATCGTTCGGCCGCTGAAAATCAGCCGATCCGACTTGACCCCATCCCGCGTCGGGCGCGGCCGACGATTGCACAGGCCATCGAGCGCCCTGCGGTCAAACAAGAGCCCGATTTAGTGCATGCCGACAGTCCGCATCATTGATCAGTCGCTTGGGATGCATGATTGCGACCTTTCACGGCCGGCGATTCAAACTTGCGCAAGCGAGAATGGCTGAGCCTGCGCTGGATTCAGTTTCATTCCAGCGCGCCCGACGCAGAAAGTCTGGTCAGCGACGTGTGCTTAGGCGGCCTTCGGCCAGAAGTGATAGAAGTGTTGCACTCGGCATAGCCGGTATCCTGTCCGCTCATAGAGGCGGCAGGCCGGTAGATTATCGAGTTGCGTGACGACCTTCGCTTCGCTTGCGCCGCGCTCGCGCATCCAGCGGTGAGCTGCATCAATGAGTGCTGATCCGACCCCCATGCCGCGAACAGTCTCCGCAACCGCGATCAGCCCAATGCTGCCAATGCCCTCTGACTCAGAAACCGTTATCATGCCGCCCAGTAAGGTTGTCGCGGCATCGCGCTTGTTTGGCTCGGCAACCAGGACGATATCGGCCAGTTCTTTTTTGACGCTGCGCGATCCACAGGCCGTACATCCTTCGGAATTTTTCTTGCGGCAAGCGCGGGTCGATCCGGAATCGAGAATAGCCTCCGGCGGCAATCGCCAATTCGATCAGCTCTACTGATGCATCCGCGCCGCTGTAAGAAACGATTTTGAAGTCTGACGGCCGCGGCAAACCTTCACCATCCGAGAGCCCTTCTAGAGTCCTGCTGTATGTCGCTTTGCGATCAACCAGTTTGCCGCCATATCCGTCCAAAAGCTCGCTTGGCGCGGCACGCCCTTGGGTCGTAGCCCACACCAGCAGTTCCACTCCTTGCTCGCGCGCAGCTGTAATGTTCGGGCTAAAGCGGCTTCGCTCAGATCCGCGCTCGTGATTTGCGCGGCCAGAAAGCCAAAATGATCACTTTCCCAATCAAGCCGCGCGAACGCGGTCTTTGCCGTCGGCATCGAAGTGGTCGCCACTGGAGCCTCCGAACTGCTCATTGTTTTCGTTAGACCGCACTTGCCGCACTTGATATTGTGGCTTACCGCTGACGTTCATGTGCAGGCGGCCCAAGTACTCGCCGATGACTCCCAATCCGAGGAGCTGCACACCTCCCAGCGTGAGAATCGACACAATGATCGACGCATAGCCAGGTGTTGTAATGTTGTTGGTCATGTATCGGATCGCGTAATACAAGCCGGTCAGCAATCCAGATATCGCCGCCAATCCACCCAGCAAGGTGACGAGTTGCAAAGGCAATAGGGAAAAGTTTGTGAATAGATTGAGGGCCAGCGTAACCATCTTTGGCAAAGAGTCTCCGGAGCGCCCGCGGCACGTGGATGGTGTTCGACGGTCGTCATTCCAACGCGCCGCGTATTCCAAGCCAGCAATCCATCGATAAAAGTGAACGGTTTGGTGTAAGAAAGGATCGCTTCCAGCAACTCGCGGCGAAAAATGCGATACGCGGTGAAAGTGACTCGCAGCTGGAACACGCGACGGAAAAACATGTTTACAACCAGCGACCCGCCAATTTTAAGCAGCGGATGTTTCTTTTTATCGTAACAACCGTAGACGACATCCAAGTCGCCAGCGACGATCGTGTCGATCAGCTTCGGAATCTCTTCCGGCGGATGCTGCAAATCGTCATCCATTGTAACGATCAGCTTTCCTCGCGCATGGCGGAAGCCGCACATCAGCGCGTTGTGCTGACCATAGTTACGCATTAATTGCACGGCGACAATGTGCTCCGGATCTTGTTGTTGAAAGGTTGACAACACGCGCCACGAGTCGTCGGGACCGCCATCCTCGACCATCACCAACTCGTAGGTCATGTCAAGCGCGTCAAGCACCTTCCGTAATCTTGCCAGCAAAACCGGAATAATTGTTGCCGAGTTGTAAACGGGAATGACCACCGATAGATCAACCGTGTCGCTGTGGCCAGGCGACAGCATTGCGTGGACGTCAGATGCGCACTTCTTGTCCGGCGACGATTCCCCCGCGGGCTGACTTGATGGATTGTTCTCGGAATTCATGCGCTGCTCTTTCACGACGTTTTCACGCGATCGCGATGGTGCTCGAAATGTTTAGTTCGACCCGGCTACCCAAACGGCAGCCCTAGCCGCGCCTCCAAAGACGTAGTTCCAGCGAAACGCGCGTCAGGTCGTCGTTCATATTCACGGCACCACCATGAATCAGATACGGCGAGAAAACCAGGACTTCATCTTGTTTTGGATTCGGCCGCGTCATTGCCAGCGGCAGCCGGGCGCGCGTAACAGTAGGAACGGTATAACTCAGGCCTAGTATCCGCGCGCCGTCGACTGAGCGCTCGATTTCATCTTCCGACCACTTGTGGCTGCCGGGCAGGACCGGTAATGAAGACAATTCGTTGCTGCCTGCCACAGGGACATAGATGTTAACGCCATCACGCAGACGGTCTAACCATACATCGCGATGCGGCGGATTGTTGTCCTGCGGTTTGTTCGGCCGCACAATCCGTAAGAAGAAGGGCCGCCCGGTGTAATTGGGGCCGTCAATTGTCAGTTCGACTCGGCAGATCTCCGAAATCCGTTCGACGACCAGATCTAAATTGATCGGAAACTGATTTCGCTCGAATCCAATCCGCGTTCGTTTGATGACCGCGGCATGCTGCTCGTCGGTGACATAGCGGTGATATTTGTCGAGGCAAAAGCCATCGTCGACGTGCACGCCCACGGCTTCGACTTCTGCGCGAACGAGCCTCGTAAAGCCCTCGCACATTGTCCGGCAGGGCGCCTCTGCAAGAAAAGGAGCGACGCGGTAGCCGACGTCGTCCCAGCCCGAGTCGCGAATGACGTTGTCGTCAGATTCGAGCAAAACAGTGGCGGGACCCTTTTCTGTCGATCCATCGATTTGGAACGACACGCGTTGATCGTCAATCCAATATTCCACTAATTGCATGGGATTGTTCTCCGTTGGCTGGCTATCTCGACTATTTCAGGACTCGTTGCTACCGCACCGCGGCATTCTTGGTCGCTCTGTAATATTGCGTCAATCTCTGCAAGCAATGCCGAGCTTAGTTCCAAGTCAGCAGCCCGGGCATTCAAACGAATCTGTTCTGGCGTAGAAGCGCCCGTGAGCACCGCGGACACTTCCGGCAATCGCAAACACCAGGCGATGGACATCGACGCAAGGTCCAGCCCGTGTTGCATAGCCATTGCGTTCAGGCGGGCGACGATCGGCTCGTTGCTGGGCTGGTACTGCCACATGTCCTTTCGCGCCAGCGGGTGAGCGCCGCGCGAGCCCGTAGGGCATGCTCCACTGAGATATTTGCCGGTCAAAACACCCTGTCCCAGCGGTGAATACGCCAAAATACCGACCCCTAGTTTCCTGCACGCGGGAAGCGCTGATGCTTCGATGCCGCGCTCGAGAAGATTGTAGGCAAACTGATTGCTGATTGGCATTTGCGCACCCATTCCCGCGGCCAGATCGCAACAGCGGGCGATTTGCGTTTCGCTAAACCGGCTGACGCCCCAATACAGGATTTTCCCCTGTCGTACGAGGTCGTCCATGGCCCGGATGGTCTCCTCGAGCGGCGTGTTCTCGTCGAAACGGTGGCATTGCATCAGATCGATATAATCAGTCCTCAACCGCTGCAACGAGCGATTCACAGACACGTGGATATGTTTCCGCGATAGTCCCCGATCGTTCGGATCGGGCGAGATGGGAAAGAAAAGCTTCGTCGCGAGTACCATCTCATCGCGATTAATCTGCCGCAGAAAGTTGCCGAGGATCGTCTCGCCCTCCCCTTTGCCGTACGTGTCAGCAGTGTCGAGGAAATTGATTCCGGCCTCACGCGCCGCGAACAAAATCTGGAATGCATCGGTCTGGTCGACCTTGACGCCGAACGTGTTCCAGTTGCCCAGCCCGACGGCACTCACCTGAATGCCGGCACGTCCGATGCGGTTATATCGCATGACGATTATTCCGGTGAGCGGCTATAAGGAGTGGTTCAAATGGGATTGCAAATACTTTGCCCGCGATAAACGATTTATTGAACGAAATCCGCGCTTGCATGGGACTCTTTCCAAAAAACCGCGAGTGCGGCGAATTATGACAGCGCTGGTCGATGAGCTAGCAGGCAGGCCGCGGGTGGCCTAAATCACTTATCGCACTGGACGAGGCCGAACTTGCGGATTAGCTCGGCGAAATCTACTCATGCTAGCGTGCCAGCAAGCCCGGCTAAGCTACGCGGCGGAAAGCTTGGGGCAGAATCGCGGCACGACCGGCGCGCACCGCAATCAGCCGAAGATAATCGACGTAACTGTTTTTCAAAGGCTGCGCGAGTAAGGCAAGCTAATCGGCATCGATGAATCCCATTTGGAGCGAGTTACCTCAATGCAACGGATCTTCCGCGCTTGTCGCTCTTCGATTATTTGAACCCGTCGTGATGCCTCGCTCAATGACTCATGCATCCCGGTGTCGAGCCAAAGCATTTGGCGATCGAAGCACGCGACACCGAGCTGACCGCGCTCAAGATACGCCCGATTAACGTCGGTAATTTCGAGTTCGCCGCGTGCGGACGGTTTTAATCGTGACGCAATGTCCACCACTTGATTTTCGTAAAAATAAAGCCCGGTAACAGCCAGATTGGATCGCGGTTGTGCTGGTTTCTCTTCCAATGAAATTGGATTTCCCTCTTGATCAATCTCGATCACGCCATTGCGCTGTGGATCATCTACCTCGCACGCAAACACGGTAGCGCCTGCCGTTGAATGAACTGCTTTGGCGAGGATTCCGGAGAAGCTGATCCCGCTCGAGATTCTTAACGCCATCGACGAGCGATTCGGCGGCAAAATTGAAGACGTCGCGCGGCCGATGTTCATCCAACCGTTTCGCGACGTGCGCCCCGTCGGCGATATCGCCGTGCACGAGGAGATGACGCTTGTCGCCCCGGATTGCTTCAAGTGAATCTGAATTGCCGGTGTACGTCAGCTTGTCGAGATTGATGATGCCGCCGCGCTCTTCCGCAAGCCACTGGCTCCTCGCGCTCTATGTGAGCCGCGATTGCTAGCAATCTGCGACGAGATCTATGCAGACAAGCGTGCTTCGTATCGTCATTACAGGCCGGTAAAGTTCACCCTTTTACCACACTTCACAAGAGCCCCCTCGGATGAGCTTCCGGAAAGTCTAAGGCGCGTCGGATAGCGACTCATTTACGTGCAGCATGCTACCGAAGGAAGTCGATAAAAACGCATCGTCTCTTCAACTGTGCGCCGCCACTGGTCTGCTAGCGGTGCAAGCAAGTCGAACAATCTCTCATGAACGAGATCTCGAGTTTCGGTCGTGGCACTTGGCTTCAAGACGGAATGCGTCGGCTGTGCCACCGGATCGTCGGTTGGGCGATCGCTGGGCCGTTTGTCTTCGCGCTAATTGCGGTTTTCGTCCTGATGGCGGCCAGCATCGCGATCTTTCAAATCGGATATGACACCAACGACGATGTCTTTTTGACGATGATTGCGTCGGGTAAGGGGATCTGTCACGCGCCGGATGATCATCTGATCTTTACCAATGTGGTGATCGGACAGGCGTTGAAGTGGCTCTACGAGACTTGGCCGGCTTTTCCGTGGTACGGATGCTATTTGTTGACAATCCATTATTTGGCGCAAGCGACATTGCTTTATTGTGCGCTAACGATTGATCGCAAACCGTCGACCGCTTTGGACCCGATCACGCGCCGCTCGGCGATCGGGCGGCAGTTGTTGCTGTATTTGATCTATTTCGCCGTTGTCGAACTGCTGCTGTTGAACAATTTGCAGTTCACATCGACGGCGTTTCTCGCAGGACAGAGCGGCGCGCTGGTTTGTCTTGTCGCGCTGCGTCAACAGAAGTTACCACCAGGCACGGTGCGCTGGGGACTAATCGTCTGTGGGGTCTCGTTTTTGGTGATGGCCTCGCTAGTGCGGCTGGAATGCTTTTACCTGACGGCGCATCGTTTCGATTCCTGCGATCGCGTTTCTGATCGGCTGGCCGCCTTCACGGCGGCTTCTACTCACCGCCGGAGCGGCTGCCGGCGTTTGTGCTCTCATCGTCTTTGGCCTCACGGAGTACAACAGGAATTATTACCAGCGAGACCCGGCATGGCGCGATTTCTTAAGCTACAACCGGCTGCGGATCAAATTTAATGATTACGAATGGACGTCGTACACGGACAAAACCGCCAGCGTCTTTTCGGCGGTGGGCTGGTCGAAGAACGATCATGAGATGATTTCTCATTGGTATTACGACGATCCGGTTTTGTATAGCGAATCGAATCTACGCACGATCCTCGAATCGTATCGGTGGAAAACCGAGCGACTGACGCCGAAATACTTTTGGCAGATCGTCCGCGGACCAATGCGTGACCGCGCAGTGTGGGCGGTTGCGCTCGTGTTGCCGTTTTTTCTAATAAGTGTGTATTCGCGGCAATGGAAAGGCGCCGTCATCGCTTCGGCGATCGTGTGTTTAGCTCTGATCTCGGTTCTGATTGTCAACGACAAGTTGGTGCCGCGGCGGGTTTATTTCCCGTTGGTATCGTTTCCGTTGTCCGTGTCGCTGGCAATGTCCTTCTGTGAAGTTCGCCGACGCGATGAAGCGGATGCTGAGCGACCGTTTGATTGGCGTGGGAGCTGGATGGCTTTGTCGTTTGGCACGCGAACGGCAATCATTCTATTAGTCGCAGGCATGGTCTTTGGCCTGTATGCACAATGTCAGCGGAGCGTTCGAATCCACCGCGACCGTGCGATCTTCGATTCGTTTTTGGCGGACATCAGCCGAAATGGTCGGACACTGTACGTTTGCTGGGAAGCGTCTATACCGTATGAGCTGGTTTCGCCGTTCGACACCATGCAATCATGGTCTCGAATGCCCTTGATCGAGATTGGCTGGACGCAGCGCACGCCGTGGCACGACGCGATGAAACGCAAATTCGGCATCACCGATCTGGCTCAGGCGATCTGCCACCAACGCGATCTCATTCTCGTGACATGGCGGGACTACGACGTCCTGTTCAGTACATTCGTAAAGGAACACTACGGCCTCGACGTCGACTTTGTCCAGTTAGCAGCCGCCGACAAAAAACAATACGTCGCCGGCCGGTTTGAAGTGCGTCCTCCCGCACTAGAGTCCATCACCGGCCGCCCAAACGTGCTACGCAAGTGAATCTCTAAACCGTGGCATAGCCGCTTTTTGCGGCTCCGCCAGTTCTACCGCCGGGTTATCTCGTTGACGCTTTCCCCAGAAGCTTAATGCCTGATCAAGGGTCGACAGGAGCCAAACGTTCGACTGGAAAATGCGATCGCTAATCGCTTTGGAAATTAGGCGCTCAGCCAGTTTGCGCGGCAAACGTGTCTTGCATGTGCAACTACCATCGAGATAGCCCGCACATGTAAGGTACTGCTGTTTGGCTCCGTTAGTATTGAAGGGGCGGCCACCTTTGGCATAGCGGACAAGCCCTTGCAGCGGATGACAAGGCGGACGTGCGCCGGCCCGGACTGCGGCACAATCCGCATCATTTTTATCGAGCATCGCCTGCGCAGGACTGCGCAAATTGTTCCACCGAGCGGCGAAAATAGGCGGCCTCAACGCTGGGATATGCCCGGTGGAGATGTTGAAAGATTCAGGTTCGTTATCCATCACGTCGTGAAGGACCGAACTTGATTAAACTTCGCCACAGTCGCTTTCCGATAACAGCGCCACTCATTTACGCCGAGGTCTCGGGCGCCGCTAGCACTTCGACAAGTCGGAGTTGCGGGTGCAAGCAATGCGGAGCTTGTTCTTCTTACGGGCGGGAGGTTGCCTTGCCTTATCATGGAACGGACCCAGTCGCGGACGGGCCTGATGCTGGCGACCGCCCACCCACAGGCAACGACCGCTCGCAGGAAATATTCTGATGAAAACTATTTTAGTGACGGGTGGCGCTGGTTTCATCGGCGGTTGCTTCGTGCGTCAATGGCTAGCCGAAGAGTCGGATGCGATCATTAATCTTGACAAGCTGACGTACGCGGGTAATCTCGACTCACTTGAGGCGGTGATTGTCAACCCTCGACATGTTTTCGTTCAAGGCGACATCGGCGATAGCGCACTCATCGCCAAGTTGCTCGAGGACCACCGGCCGCGCACCGTCATTAATTTTGCGGCAGAATCGCACGTCGATCGGTCGATTGATGGACCCGCTGAATTTGTGAAAACGAATGTGCTGGCTAGTTTTCGACTCTTGGAAACTATCCGGCAATACTGGGAAGGTCTGGACGAACAGGCGGCAAAAGCGTTTCGTTTCTTACAAGTCTCGACGGACGAAGTGTATGGCTCGTTAGGTCCGAGCGGATTCTTTGTAGAAACAACGCCTTACGCACCTAACTCACCGTACTCCGCTTCAAAAGCCGCTTGCGACCATTTTGTACGGGCTTATCACCACACATTCGGCTTGCCGACACTAATCACCAATTGTTCAAACAATTACGGCCCGTTCCAGTTCCCGGAGAAATTAATTCCGCTGATGATCCTCAATGCGATCGAGGGGAAGCCGCTGCCGGTGTACGGAGACGGTCAACAGGTGCGCGACTGGCTCTTTGTTGAAGACCATTGCCGGGCGATTCGCCGCGTGCTTGCGGCGGCAGAGCCTGGCGCGGTGTATAACATCGGCGGCAATTGCGAGCGCACCAATTTGTCAATTGTCGAAGCAATCTGCGGCGTCATCGACGTCCGCCTGCCGCAACTTGAACATCGACCCTGCAAGTCACTGATTACCTATGTCAAAGACCGACCAGGGCATGATCGACGCTATGCGATCGACGCTAGTAAGCTACGGTTTGAATTGGGCTGGCAGCCTTTACAGGATTTCGATACCGGTCTTCAGCTGACTGTCGATTGGTATTTGGCAAACCGCCGTTGGGTTAACGGCGTCACAAGCGGTTCGTACCGGCGTCAACGATTGGGGCTCCTCCGCGCGAGTGCGTAGAACATGAACACATTTCGCTGCCGCAAAGGCATTATCTTGGCCGGTGGCTCCGGCACACGCTTGCATCCGCTTACATTGGCTGTCAGCAAGCAATTGCTGCCCGTTTATGACAAACCCATGATTTATTACCCACTCTCGGTGTTAATGCTGGCCGGCATTCGAGAGATCTTGGTCATCTCGACTCCGCACGACATCGGTGGGTTCCAACGGCTGCTCTGTGACGGTCGCAATATCGGCATCGACATTCAATACGCGGTGCAACCGAGACCGGAAGGACTGGCACAGGCGTTCCTCATTGGCCGCGAATTCATAGGCGACGAACATGTAGCGCTTATTCTGGGCGACAATATCTTTTATGGACGTGGATTCCAAACAATGCTCGCCCGCGCAGCCAACCGGACGGATGGCGCCACGGTATTTGCATGCCCAGTAAAAGACCCAGAACGTTTTGGTGTCGTGGAACTGGATTTCGAGGATAGGCCTGTGTCGCTGGAAGAAAAGCCGTCGCAGCCACGGTCGAACCTAGCGGTGACCGGGCTGTACTTCTATGACCCTCAAGTCGTTGACATCGCTTCTCGGCTCCAGCCCTCGGCGCACGGCGAACTGGAAATCACGGATGTAAATCGCGCGTATCTTGAATTGGGTCAACTTGCGGTGGAGTGTTTCGGGAGCGGTTTCGTTTGGCTCGACACTGGCACACACGAATCGCTGAGCCAAGCGGGACTTTTCGTTCAGTCAATTGAACAGAGGCAAAAGCTCAAGATCGCCTGCATTGAAGAGATTGCTTTGCAAATGGGCTTCATCGACGTCGACCAGCTTGCGGCGGCAGCCCGACCCTTGAAAAACAGCTACGGCGACCATCTTCGGCAGATTGTAACGGAGACTAACCGTCGCGGCTCGGTGCGATCAGGCATGCGAAAAGCAGCATAGGCGTATTGAATGCCAGACCGATTCAACATCTGCGTCTGATTGACACGTGACATAGGTCGCAGCTATCGCTTATGCACAACGACTTAACTGTGACTGCAACCGATGGCTTCTCTCCCTTGTTGTCGACCGACGGTGATCTCGATCGCGTATGCCCGTCAATGGTCTCTCGTAAGCCGGAATCGCTGTACACTGGAAACAATTCGTGCTTTCAGTGAGTCTCTCGTGACGAGATGGGAGAATAGCGATTGCCGATCTCCACTGCGATTCTCATTGCTGACGACGGCGGGAATATTTGCATGTGTCTTCGCGTCGCTCGCACCCAGCTTTCAGAGCAACGACGATCTGCAAATGGCAATGATTGCAGCAGGCAAGGGAGAGTGTCTAGTGCCCAACGAGCACTTGGTCTTCACCAACGTCGCCGTTGGGCACATCCTCTAAGCTCTTTATGTTGCCTGTCTGTCGATTCCGTGGTACGGAGCATATTTGTATCTTGTTCAGTATTTGGCGCACGTTGCATGATTTGTTGCAATCCATTGCCGCGATGCAACCACAAGACGACCAACTTTACGTAATGTGGGCTCCAGGTTTTCTTTATCAGGCGACTCACCATTTCGCGACTTGACGTCGTTTTCAAACCTCCATCAACTCGTCGCTGGCAGTTTACACCCATCTTTCAGGCCATGAAGAAGAAGTTTGGCATTGAAGCTGTGTCGCGTGCTTTGTATGAGCGCGCCGATGTCATCTTCGTCGGCGAACCTAAGTGTCATGCCCTCTACCAGAGATACACCCAAGAGCATCACGGCATCAACGCCCGCTTCGTGGTTCGGTACGCTGGCGGGCGCCCCTAAGTCGTATTCGGTCATTTCGAGCCGTATTTCGGCTCGGAGATCCCTATGACAGCCGACCGTTCCTCGACGTCGCCAAAACGCTAGCAGACTGGGCGACCCGATCGGTAGCAACAACGCAAACTCTCTGCTCCAGGAAATCTGCGTACAACGCGCCTGTCCTCTCAATCAGTGCCCCGGGCGGAAGCGTTGGAATAATCCGCAAGTTCGGCTCGATCGGTCACGATAAAGTCAACTAGGCCGACGTCGGCGCGGCCCGCATACGTTGCATCGGTCAACACGCAGCTGATTGCATCGAATTTTGTCTTCAAATACATCCCGCTAGCAGTAGTGGAGTGGAGTTTATGGCTGCGCGGATTCCCTTCAACAAGCCCTTTGTTGCTGGCAAAGAGTTGGACTACATTGCTCAGGCGGTCACTAATGGCGAGATTTCGGCTGACGGTCGCTTTACCAAGTTGTGCGCCAGGCGGTTAGAGTCGGAATTTGGCATCGCCAAGGTATTGATGACGCCTTCCTGCACTGCAGCGTTGGAAATCGCAGCGATTCTCTGCGATCTGCGGCCCGGTGATGAGGTGATTTTGCCCTCGTACACGTTTGTCTCAACAGCCAATGCCATCGTGCGACTTGGGGCAAAGCCAAAGTTTGTTGACATCCGCCCCGACACGTTGAACATCGATGAAGAGTTGATTGAAGAAGCCATCACAACTCGCACCAAAGCGATTTTTCCCGTGCATTACGCTGGCGTGAGCTGCGATATGGACCGCATTATGGAGATCGCCGTTCGACATGGCTTGTTCGTGGTAGAAGACGCCGCGCAGGGCGTTTACTCTTCGTATAACGGTCGACCATTGGGATCCATCGGCCACTTTGGCGCCTACAGTTTTCATGACACCAAAAACTACATTTGTGGCGAAGGCGGCGCGCTGTGTATCAACGTAGGGGAGCACAATGAGAGAGCGGATGTTATTCGAGATAAAGGGACCAACCGTAGCCGATTTCTGCGCGGCATGGTGGACAAGTACACATGGGTCGATGTTGGCTCTTCGTACGTTCCCAATGAAATCTCGTGCGCATACCTCTACGCACAACTGGAGCTGCTGGAATTGATCTATCAGCGCCGCCGCGAAATCTACAATTTATATCGCGATCATCTGGCGCCGTTGGAAGAACGCGGTTTATTTCAGCTTCCCAAGATTCCTTTCGGCTGCGAGAGCAATTATCACATGTTTTTTATCGTGCTGCCCAATGCTAGCGCACGTGACGCGCTGATTGCGCACTTAAAGAAGCACGATATAGTTGCCGTGTTTCATTACGTACCATTGCATACGTCGCCTGTTGGGTCAACATTCGGTTATTGCACGGGGGATTTGCCCGTCACGGAAGACTTGAGCGCGCGCTTGGCGCGGCTGCCGTTCTACTTTGAAATCTCCAGAACAGAGCAAATGGAAGTGATTTCAAGGATCAAGGAGTTTGTGGCAGAGATGTTCGGCGCGCTGCGCCGCTGCCTGAGAAGGCGCTGAATGGCCTCCTTTATCAAGCCGCCCTAACGACTTGCGAGGGCGTTCTAATGATGGACGCGGTCGATCTTTCTGTCGTCATTCCGGTCTACAATTCCGTGGAGATGCTGCCGACGCTCCACGATCGATTGCAGGCTGCGTTGATAGGAATGTATAAATCTTTCGAAGGCGTTTATGTCGACGACGGGAGCCACGACGCATCTTGGTTCGTCCTGTAGCAGATTCAATCCCAGGACCCGTCTCGCGTCATTGCTATCCAGTTGATGCGCAACTATGGCCAGCACAATACACTGATGTGCGGCTTTCGGCACGTACGAGGCGACTACATCGTCACGATGGATGACGATTTACAACACCAACCCGAAGAGCTTCCCAAACTGCTAGCCGCGATCGACGAGTCCGATTTGTACTTGGTGTACGGCACTTACGATCGAAAGCAGCACGCCGGCCGAAGGAATATTGCTTTTTGGCTTGTAAATCGGTTCTATCGTCTTGTGCTTCAATCGCCAGTTACTGTAACTGCGTTTCGAATCCTGCGGCGGGAACTCTTGGATGCCAATTTCTCTTACTCACTAAACTCTACCTTTGTTGACGGTCTCCTAGCGTGGAACACGCGCCGCACCGGCGAAGTGACTGTGGCGCACCATCCTCGCGCGAAAGGAAGGTCGGGCTACCGATTCCGAAAACTCGTGACGCTGGCTCTTAATCTGTTTACGAACTTTTCATTGTTGCCACTGCAGTTCGTTTCCATGTGTGGCCTCACGGTGGCAATCAACGGCTTTGTGTAGGGCTTGTATCATTTCTATCTGCATCTGACAGCGAGCATTACCGTACCTACGTTATGCATCGACAATCGAGTCAATTCTGGTTCTCGGTGGCCTGCAATTACTCGGATTAGGCATCTTGGGCGAATACGTTGGGCGTTTGCATCTGAACGTCAACCGCAAGCCACCCTGATTCTCTTACCGACCCTGGTACAAAGATTGGGGGATAGTCGATCCCCACTTCTTCAACGTGAAGTTCGCGGCTATGTGTCAAAGTTGGATTGAGCGCAGTGTGACAAAAGAGTTGGCCGACATGGTGTTGGTAGTTCCGCACAGTGATCACAAAGGCGCCCCCGACGGTCCGTTGGTCGGCATGATAACGCTCTCGGAATCCGGCGGAGCGGCCAGCATTGGACTCGTGGCTGTTGCGGCTGCTTTCCGAGGGATTGGGAAAGGTAAAAGCTTGATGCGTGCCGCTCAGCATTGGATACTGGATCGGGTGCGCGAGGCTCGAGTCGTCACTCAACTGACCAACGGGCCTACCTGTCGACTGTATGAGCGGTCAGGCTACGGAGTCTTTTGCGTGCAAGACGATTATCATTTCTGGCTTCAGGGGCATGGCGCGAGCACTTAATTCAGCCCTGGTGTAACGGGCGCAATCCAGCGAAGCCGTGCACCATCTTGTCGAGCCAAGCCTTCGGGCAGTCGCGCTTCTTTCGCTGTTTGATTGGCACGCGCAGACCGATGATTCCGGCTATTTTTGCCCGCGTGCTTAGAAGAGTATCCGATTGAACTGTTGTGGGATATCGTGTTACGTCAAAGTCACTAAAATCCACGTGAATAGCCTTGTTTGCCTTATTTGCGCCAATTAACATTAAGTTCTGCCTCCTGGGTTAGGACGACCTGCAAGGGCCAAACAGCAAAGTCAACGTTAAGGATCAAGCCCGGAATTGGCACCAGGCCAGTTTTGAAATCGGCCCATCGCAAGGCAGCCAGCGGCAGGGACGCCGTCCCCCCGCTTCTCATACATACGAGCAGAGGCTGCCCGTGCGCAAGTTCTACGTAATTCGCCGATTGACGGCGTGGTGGTGTCGCTCTTATCCGAAGGCAATTCGTCGAGCGAATCGATATTCGTTACGCTGGCCGGAGCCATTAGAAGAGCGTCGACTCTTAACCATGCTGACGATTGCGCAGGAAAATCAGCTTCCTGGCGCTCCGGCAAGCCAGTGGTTTATCGATGGAGCGGGCGATTCTAACATCGAGGGATTCGCCACGCAGATGAGCGTCGACCACGGACAGACCATCCAGTTCAAGGTCAATACCAACGCCTCCGCCTATCGGCTAGACATTTATCGAATGGGCTACTACGGCGGGATGGGAGCCCGCGAGGTGGCAAGTATTACCAACCCATCAATTTCCGTGTCGCAAAACCAACCAGACCCGATTGTCGACGCTTCCTATGCGCACGATAAGGGCTCGGCAGGTCTAGTCGATTGCGGAAACTGGGGAGTGTCAGCGAGTTGGGCCGTGCCGCAAGACGCTACGTCCGGGATATATTTCGCCAAGCTAGTGCGCGAAGACGGAATTGCTGGAACCAACTACATTGTGTTTGTCGTGCGGAACGATGAGGGAAATTCCAACCTGCTATTCAAGACCTCCGACGAAACCTGGGAGGCCTACAACAATTGGGGCAACAGCAGTCTCTATGGCCCCAATGCGGTTGCACAAGGTCGATCGTTCGCTGTCAGTTACAACCGACCTCTCTTAGGGCTTGACGGGACGCTTGACGTTTTTGGGGCAGAATATTCGATGGTCCGCTACCTCGAATCGAATGGATTCGATGTGAACTATACCACCGCTGTTGATGTGGCAACACTTCCGTCGGCGCTCTTGAATCACAAAGTATTCTTATCGGTTGGCCATGATGAATACTGGTCAGGTCAGGAACGAGCGAATATCGAATCCGCACGCGATGCTGGCCTTAGTCTCGTCTTTGCCAGCGGCAATGAGATGTTTTGGAAGACCTATTGGACAAGCAGCGAGGACGACGCGAACACACCGAATCGCACTCTAGTCTGCTACAAGGAAACTCACGACAGCGCCATCACTGATCCAAACAATCCGAACATCTGGACCGGCACGTGGATGGATCCACGCTTCAGCCCGCCGGCTGATGGCGGCCGTCCGCAAAATGCCGTTACCGGCACCATATTCACGGTCAACTTTGTCGCAAACACCCCCACGGCCATTACAGTTCCGGCTCGATTCGCCAACATGCGCTTTTGGCGCAATACGAGCATTGCCAATTTGGCTCCTGTGCCGTGGCCTCGCTTCCGGCCTACACGCTCGGTGGCGAATGGGATTCAGATCTTGACAACGGCTTTCGTCCAACTGGCCTATTCGACCTATCAAGCACCACGGTTAATTCCTCCTCTGTGCTGCTCGATTACGGCCACACGTATGGAAGCGGAACGGCGACACATAGCTTGACATTATACCGTGCAGCAAGTGGGTGCTTGTCTTCGGCACCGGCACCGACGAATGGGCAATCGGCCTAGATGGAGATCACACCGGAGATCCGAACTCCCCGGTAAAGAGCGTTGACATGGAGCAGGCCATGATCAACCTGCTTGCCGACATGGGCGCAGCCAGCCACGCTACAAGTAGGCTTAGCTCCTGCGACTCAATCAACTGACAATATTGCACCGACCTCAACGATCACGTCACCGTTGCAGGGGGCTATTCTGCAGGTTGGAGTGCCCATCACGATTCAGGGTACGGGGCAAGATGGCGGGGGTGGCGTTGTGACCTCGGTTGACATCTCGGTCGACGGCGGCCTGACCTGGCATCGGGCCACAGGGGGGCCCGGCTGGTCAACTTGGACCTATAGCTGGACGCCGCGTACCTCCGGCGCGACGACAATCAAGAGTTGCGCCGTGGACGACAGCGGCAACATCGAGCAGCCTTCCGTCGGCGTTACCGTCAATCCACCTGCGCAGGGAACAACAACTTTCAGCTTGTGGAACAATGCCACGACACCGCCCGGCGGCAGCGGTAGCGACAATAACGCTGTGGAACTGGGCGTGAAGTTCCGTGCCGACACGAACGGTTTCATCACTGCTTTGCGATTCTACAAAGACGCAGCAAACACCGGCGTACATGTCGGTAATTTGTGGAGTGCGAGCGGTCAATTACTTGCCACCGGAACATTCAACAATGAAACAGCCAGCGGCTGGCAGCAGCTGAATTTTGCCACGCCGGTCGCCATTACTGCCGGCACGATTTACGTTACGTCTTATCACACGAGTGTTGGCAACTATTCCAGTACGCAAAATTTCTTCGCGACGTTGGGCGTGGACTCCGGTCCCTTGCATGCCTTGGCCAATGGAGTGAATGGCGGCAACGGATTGTATCTCTACGGTGCCGGTGGATTCCCTACCAAAACCTTTCAAGCCAGCAATTACTGGGTCGACGTAGTGCTCAGCACGGCTCCGCCGGTCGACGTTACACCGCCGACGGTTACTGCGTTCATCCCTGCCAGCGGCAGTTCGAACGAAGCGATTAACTCCATTGCCAACATCACGTTTAGCGAGGCGCTGAATCCAACCACAATCAACTTCACCACCGTCTTCTTGCGCGATGCGAGCAATGTCGTGGTGCCGGCGACAGCGACATACAACTCGGCAACCAATAGCGTAACGTTGACGCCAGCGAACCTCTTGGCGAACTCGACGAACTATTCCGTCGTTGTCAAAGGTGGCCCAACCGGCGTAACCGACCTAGCCGGCAACGCGCTGCTCGTCGACGCCATTTCGTCGTTTACTACCAGTGCTCCACCATCTGGCTCGGGTTCCGGTTCGGGCGAAGGATCGCCTTCATCAAGTAGCCTGTGGAACGGATCTGACGACTCCGACCATCGGCGACAGCGGCGACGGTCAAGCGGTTGAATTGGGCTTGAAATTCACGTCCGACACTAATGGATTCCTCACTGGTTTGCGATTTTACAAAAGCGTCGTGAATATCGGCGTCCATGTCGGAAGCTTGTGGACCGCCAGCGGACAATTAATCGCAACCGGCACCTTCACCAACGAAACAGCCAGCGGTTGGCAACAGCTTAACTTTGGCACTCCCATTGCCATGACCGCCGGCACGACTTACATCGCTTCGTATCACACCAATTCTGGTCATTATTCGGTGAGCCGTTCTTACTTCACGAGCCAGTTCAACAGTGGTTCGTTGCATGTGCCCGTCAATGGCGGTGTTTTTCTCTACGGTGCGGGTGGATTCCCTACAAATACATATCAGGCAAGCAATTACTGGGTCGATGTGGTGCTGAGCGCAGCTCCGCCGATCGACACAAGTCCGCCGACCGTAATTTCGTTTAGTACTGCCAGCGGTAGTTCCAATGTTGCGCTAAATGCGTCCGCGACAGTCACGTTTAGCGAGGCGCTCAATCCAGCTACAGTTGACGCAAGCACGGTTTTCTTGCGTGACGCTAGCAATGTGGTGGTGCCGGCGAACGTCACTTACAGTTCTTCAACCAACAGTGTGACTTTGACTCCCAGCAGTTCCCTCGTCAATTCGACCACCTACACCATCGTCGTCAAAGGTGGGACGGGCGGAGTAACAGACGCTGCAGGGAATGCGCTGATCGCCGACGCTAGCTCGTCGTTTACGACGGTGGCTCCTCCATCCGGCACGCCCACCGGCTCACCGTTGTCTAGCCTGTGGAACGGATCTACGACTCCGCCCATCGGCGACAGCGGCGACGGTCAAGCGGTTGAATTGGGCTTGAAATTCAAGTCCAGTTCCAAAGGTTTCATCACCGGTGTGCGATTCTACAAGAGTGCTGCCAATACCGGCACACATACTGCCAGCTTATGGACCTCCACCGGCAAATTGCTAGCGACTGCTACCTTCACGAGCGAAACTGCCAGCGGCTGGCAAACCGTCAATTTCGCTGCTCCTGTGGCCATAAAAGCTCGCACGACTTACGTGGCGTCCTACCACACAAATGTTGGCCATTATTCCGTAAGCCAATCTTATTTCGCCTCCGCGTTCGCAAGCGGCCCGCTTCGCGTCCCGGCAAATGGTGGCGTATATCGGTACGGTCCCGGTGGATTCCCGAAAAAGACCTTCCAGGCAAACAACTACTGGGTAGACGTGCTCTTCTCTCCGTAAGGCCATGGGCCTTCGTACCGGCCACCTTAATGACATTCCGTTGACGTAAGCCGGCACTGGAAACTTGGTGGTTGATGGAGTCGTGGATCAGCGCGTCAAGTGATGGTCGAGAGCCAATTTGCCAAGTCGAACCCCAGGTTCTCCCGCCCGACACGGTCTTGCTATGTTCGAATTGTTTTTCGGCCCGAGTGCTCGCTTGAGGGCTGAAACCATTGTCGAGCATGGCTGCGCAACCAATTGCGGCCACGTCGCAAACGGCGCTCTTGTCTTTTCAGGAGCTGCAAAATCACCTTAAGTCGCGGCGGCCGCGAACCTGCCCAGTCGGTCCGATCGACGTATTTGAAGAACTCGCCGCGATACGGATGCCGGCACGCCAGCCAGGGTTTGACGCGTGACGTGAAATGCACGATGTAAGGATCGTCGCGCAACCGTTCATATGTTTGCCGATCGAAAGGACTTTGCCTCCACGTTGGATAAATAAAGACGTGTGAACCTTGATTCCAGCGCGAGTCGAGCCGGCCCCAACGGTCGGCGAGCACAACATTCAATGCGTATTGATCCCACCAGATGACGTGCTGTCGATGCTGCTCCAGACACACGAGTGCTTGTCTTGACAGATTGGCATCTCTCCAGGCGGCCAAGTCGATCAGCATTACGCCGGCATTGCAGTATTCCGCTTCTGGTCTTAATCCAAGTTCGCGAAAGTTTGGGACAGGTTGAACAGAACCCAAGTAAGAGCCGCACAGCCGATAGTTTGCCAACACCTGAGATGAGTCCAAGTACGGCGCGGCGCAGTCCTGTGCCGCTAGGCACAAGTGGCCCGCTAGGTCGCAATCCCAAAGTCGGCCCAGATCTGTGCAAACGATCAGATCGGCATCGAGGTAGATCGCTCGTCGCACGTCCATTGGCAACACGTGCGGAATCAGAAGTCGGAAGTAACTGACGACGTTGATATGACCTGAGATCGGCAGGCCGGCAAGTACTGACGAATTGACTCGGAGCCAGTCAATGTAATAGCGCCTCTCGGGCCAGGACCGCAATAAACGCGTTTTGTTATCATCTGCAATTCCTCCGTCGAGGACGTAGATCCGCAGCTTCCGGTCAGGTGCCAAGTTGTCGATCGCCGAACGAATCGTCGCTGCAAGAGGCATCGCAAAGTTGTTGTCGGCAGCAAGCACCACAATTGGGTCACGGTCCTGAACGGCACTTGCAATTGCCTGCAGTGACATCATCAAGTCGTCTCCCCGTACCATTTAAGGCACGTGAGCGCGACCGGGTAATACATACGCAGGACTGTGAAACGCGGCATATCGAGCAGCTCCGTGAGCGCGGCTACCTAGGTAAACAGGGAAGAGTTCGACAGGGAGATGTTTTCAAAGTCCATCCCTGCTGTCACGTCACCGATACAAACAATAATATCGACGACCTGCAGTTGTCGGATAAAACCGATCCTTACAGCGCTCATTAGAATTCGGTTGTCAGTGTCGACTGCCAAAAAACGCTATTACTCGGATCGATTCCGCCCCCCTTCCTTCACCTCAAAACTTGTTGGCGCTTGCTAGCTGACACGTGTTTTCTCCTCGCTTACTGCCCGTACGTCACGTTCCCGTTAGTGTTCGCTTTCGCGCGCTCTGCGGTTGGACTATACAACCTCCTTCGGTCCATTAAACCTCGATGGCAGCCGGCCTCGAAATGGACAAACGCAGGAAGATAGTCCGCTGCATTTTCTTGCTTGTGTGTGACCAATGACCACGACGTGCCTGATCAACAACTATAATTACGCCCATTTCATCGGCCATGCCATCGACAGTGCCTTGGGGCAGTCGGTGCCGTTCGACGAGATCATCGTTGTCGACGATGGTTCGACTGACGGGTCCTTGGAGTTGTTGGCGAGCAGATATGCCCGGCATCCCGCGATCAAAATTATCGCCCAAAAAAATCAGGGGCAATTGTCGTGCTTCAATGAGGGCTTCGCGCGGGCGACGGGCGACATTGTGTTTTTCCTCGATGCGGATGATATCTACGAGCCAGACTATCATGGGCAAGCACTTGAGGTCTACGGTCGAAATCAAGAGTTCGATTTCGTGTTTTGCGGGTGCCGTCAGTTTGGCGAAACCGACAGCGTGAAGCTCAAATTTGCGGAAGACCGCGACCTGGGTTACTCGGTGATCCTAGCAGTCTACTTGCGCGAGTGGATTGGTGGCCCGACGTCGTGCCTATCGGCACGGCGACGTGTGCTAGAAAAAATTCTTCCGCTCCCGTTCCCTGACGTCTGGCGCACACGGGCGGACGATTGCCTGGTGTTCGGATCATCGTTAGTCGGTGCGCGGAAATACTATCTCGCTCAGCCGCTAGTGCGCTATCGTGTCCATCGGCACAACCAGTTTTGTGGGCTTCCTCCTGACAAATTCGCCATATATCGTCGCCGTTTAGCGATCAACCGTTTATTTGAATACCTGGAGCGCAAACTTTGCTACAATATGCTAAAACTGGCTGAGTTTCATCACCGCGAATTTTGCACAATCGCCAAGCCGACCTTTCGTCAGCTCAGACAGTACTTGCACATCAACTTAACCTCACGGGCCTCGATTTTCCGGCGGCTGGCATGCGTCACTGAGATGACTAGCCATTTCCTGCGCACGGCAATGCAACCAGTTCGACGTGAGAGAAGTGTTGCGTCGCGCCTAGCGGAAAGTGAGTCCCCGCGACTGCTGCACTTGTTCGTTCCCACAGCTTCAGAAGACAATATGGCCACGATGGAGCCGCGAGAGCATCGGCGTCGGGCTGCCTGAAACTATGGCATTCATGTGACGGCATCTTGATCATCGCCGCAAGCGTCGACGGCACCCGACGCTGGCGGCAAGTCGCGCATAAAAAAGCCGCTCAGCCGCCGGGGTTTTGATCGATGTGTTGACGGGCAAATCCGCGAATGGAAGGGCTGTCGCACACAGCGGATAGCGTCGCTGAGTGGGAAACTCCCAACACCCGGAGTTCGATGCCGATGCAGCTGACTCGCCCCCACTGGTCTTACATTCAATTGGCCCAGTTCCTGCGTTGTCCGCTGCAATATTATTTTGAACGGATCGCCCGGCTCCCTAGGCCTTTCAGTCCGAGTGGCCTCGTGCCGTCGCAGTAGTGCCGCTCTCTGTCAGCAACGCGGATGGCGCGTGCTGGTCGTCGCTTGTGCTAACTCTTTTGCCATCAAGCCTCGTTCAGGCTCACGCCCGCCGGGGTGGCGGACGGAACGAACGGCCAGTTGAGTTGCCGCGGGAGCGAATTGAGCACGACCTAACGGAGCACGATAAATTGTGTCCCGGCTGCGGACTATTGCGCCAGTGGATCGGCTGCGAAACCAGCGAACAACTGGAGTTCATCCCGGCGCAGTTAAAAGTTTTGGAGCATGTGCGCTGGAAGTATACCTGCCGGCATTGCCAGGAACACATGGCCATCGCCGCGCCACCAGCCAAGCCGATCAACAAAGGATTGCCGGGACCCGGCTTGTTGGCGCAAGTGGCGGTGGGCAAGTTCGGCGATCATCTGCCACTCTATCGTTTGGAAGACGTGTTCGCCCGTGGTGGCGTGGAGTTATCGCGCAGCACGCTCTGCCGCTGGGCACGCTGCACCGCCCAGCTATTAGAACCGTTGTACCAGTTAAACAGGCCATTGCCATTGGATTGTCGGAGGCGCAAAAAGGGAGCGAAAGTGCCTCGCAAAAAGATGGCGAGTTAATGGAGCATCGGGGCTCGATACGTTGGCTCAAGAGGACCAGTGACTTCCATGAGATTAGGCTCGATGGATCGGTTGTGTGGTCGGACTCCAAACCGAGGCGTTCAATGGTCAGGACTCGACGGCGGCAAAGCGAGTGCAAACGGACCCGGCCCAAGAACACAATCCGATCAAACGATTCTTCAAGGTGCTCGGACCAGGAGTAATTACGGGCGCTTCGGATGATGACCCCTCGGACATCGGCACCTATTCGATGGCCGGTGCCTCATTCGGATATGCGCCGCACTGGACTGCACTAGTCAACTTCCCGCTGATGGTCGCCGATTTTAATTCAGTGGTTCAAATAACAAGAAATGAAGTGGCCATCGAATTAGGTCGCTATACGCCGACGAGGTCGTCGGATGGGCCGAGTCTCTTTCGCATTGGCGAGCAGTTCGACAGTGTATCGACGTGCGCACTGCTTACAGGCGGTGCCATCTGTCGGCTTCGCACTTTCAACGAACGCACGTTGTGGCCAGCGGCTGCAGCCGGTGTCGAAGTGCCACACGAGCGAATTGATGAGTCTGCGGAAGCCGAATTTGGGCATTTAGCCGATGTTTAACGATCGCCGCGATCGCCATAACCAGCTTTGACCTTTGCATTAGCCCTGCGCTGCGGTCCAGGCTGAGCGATCGACCCACGTCGTCAATCTTATGGAATTGCTCGCTTTTAGTCCTGCGCACATAGCGTTTCTGATTGCCGGTATCGATTAATTCGCGTTGTCCACTGACGTGGCGAATGGGTTTCTTGGCCGCTCGTTTCCTGGCCATACCGAAACCTTCTGGGTTTGCGGATTCGAAGTATCGACTTCCCGCCGAGTCAAACGGTTGTCCGCCTGACCTCACTGAACTTTGACGGCCACGGGAGCGACTCGCCGCGGCGAGAACCGAAACACTGGCCGCTGCGCGGGATGGAAACCAAGGCGCCAAGAAAGTGGTATCGTCTTGGGAGCGAATTGGCTTATCTTCGATCATGTTTTGGTGATGAGGCGATCGGTAAAAGTCTTGAAAACCCGCCGTCTCGCAGCATAATTGCCAAGCCCCAGGCAGCTGGTGCCGCATTTCGGCGGGCAATTGCGGCGGAGCGAAAGCCGTGCCAAGTGGAGTTGCAGCTGCCAACTCTTGGAAGTGATTCAAGATCCTCGCCGTGCGCCAGCAGTGCGGAGATATCTTCCGAAACCGCCGCATAGCGGCGCAAGAGGTCGGCGGAGAGCATTTGTCTCAGCTCGCCTGAACTTATCGCGATTTCAGACGGCGAAACATTTCGCGGGTGATCGATTGCTTCACTTTCCCGATTTCAGCCCACGGGTCTTTTCTCAGGCGCTTTAGTCTTTCCGGCACATTGCGAATATTGAAAGCATCGGAAGTTAGTGTGTTTGACAATTCGTTCCACGAAATGGGCATGCTCACGGTGGCGCCGGCTTTCGTGCGCGTCGAGTACGGGGCAATCGCGGTCGCGCCCCGGTCGTTCCGCAGATAGTCGACGAAGATCTTGTTCTTGCGGGCCGCTTTGCTCATTTTCGCGATATAACGGTCCGGTGCGGCCGCCACCATCAAGTCCGCCACTGCACGGCAAAAATCCTTCGCCGTTTGCCAGTCGCTGCGCGGTGCAATCGGCACGACAATGTGCAGGCCTTTGCCACCCGTGGTTTTGACGAAGGCCACGAGCCCCAGTTCTTGAAGTAGTAAGCGAACTTCTTTGGCCGCCCGAACGATTTCCGGCCAAGCCACCGTTGGATCTGGGTCTAGATCAAAGACCAGACGGTCCGGTTGCTCGAAACGGTCCGCCTGCGAACCCCAGACATGAATTTCGAGCACGCCCATCTGGACAAGTGAAATGAGGCCTTCGACGTTCGTCACGGTTATGTGCTCTTCAATTTTTTGCTTTTCCTGCACTTGGAAACGGGGGAACACGTCTGAAGTTCCCGGCCCGGGATGCTTTTGAAAAAAGCACTTTTGTCCGCTGCCGGCTGGACAGCGAACCAGTGACAGGAGCCGATTTTTAATTTGCGGTAGCATCCACAGCGCAACTTGCTCGTAATAGTGAGCCAGATCCGCTTTGGTAATTCCGTCGCTAGGGTAAAGCACTTTATCCGGATGCGACAAAGACACGCCGGCGATTTCGGCAGTGGTGGAGGCAATCGCGGCTGGCTGAACCCCGGCCAAGTGACTTGAATTAGCGATTTGCTTAGATGCCGATGCAGCCTTGTTGGCTGATCTGACCACAGTTATTGAGATTGGGTCCTCTCGAACGACTTCCCGCGCCGGCTTGTCCTCGCGTAATCCTTGAAAGGATGGATGCCGAAGTTGGCGCTCATCGGTCCAGTTTGAAAACTCAACCTGTGCCACCAGCGCTGGTTTGAGCCATGTGACCCCGCGTGCTTGCCCGGTGTGCCCCGAGAGGTTTTTGAAGGGAGATTTCTCCTGAATCAGCGGCTCGAACGCTGCGCGTAGGGAGGCAAGGGTGTGCGCGTTAAAGCCAGTACCGACACGCCCCGCATACATGAGTTGATGGCGCGATCGTGATAGCCAAGTAGCAGGGCACCAAAATGTTCTCGGCCACCGCTGGGCTTGGTAAATCCACCAACCACAAATTCTTCGCGGAAAGAGCACTTCGTTTTAAGCCAGTCGTAGCCTCTGCCGGGCACGTAAGGACGATCCAGTCGCTTCGACACAATGCCTTCCAATTTTAGTCGTGCGGCTTCGGCAAACAGCTCGGCCCCCCGCCCGACCAGATGCTCGCTGTATCTAAATACTGAGCCACTGTTTTGCGGGATCAGTTGTTCCAAGATCGCTTTGCGTCCTTCAGCGGCGCCTGCGCCGACGTCGTAGCCATTCAAAAAAATAAGGTCAAACGCATAAAACAGAAACCGTGCACTGCGAGAAGCCTTAAATGCATTTTGCATTAGCTGAAAACTGCTGCGGCCTTCGGCATCCAAAATCACGACTTCACCGTCAATCAGGGCATTCTTTATGGGCAGTTTTGCGGCTTCGAGAGCCAAGTCAGCAAATTTCATCGTCCAGTCTTTACCGTTCCGGCTGATGAAGCGTGTTTTTTCTCCCTGCTTAATCCGACAGAGCATTCGATAACCATCAAATTTAATCTCATGGCCCCACTGGTCTCCTGACGGCGGCTCGCTGACAAGTGTGGCTAATTGAAGTTTCGCATTTGTGGGCACTGAGCTTCGCTTGGTGCCAAATTGACGAAGAAACTTAGCCATGGCCTTCCGGTTGATTGCGCTGAGTTCGCGGGGCCGACCAGTTGCTGTTTTCGAGCCCCGCCCATTCGGGCCGGCCGCTGCACGTAGGGCCGAGTGTTTTTGATTCCGCGTTGCCCGTGTGATCCTCGTGGCGTGATTCCCGTTTTGCGGTATTTCGCCATTTCGTCCCCACACCCTGTCAGCCGAGACAGCAATCTCATCTAGGTCTCGGCCGGTGAGCACACTCCGCGGTTCGGCCGCAGCGAGATCTAGATCTGTTTGAGCGAACTCATCTCGTTCTTTGAATAGGAACCAATGTTTCTCGTCGTGAGCGCTTCGTTTGCCCCCTTTGCGAACGAGCATCCAACGTCCTTTGAGCTTTTCGCCGTGCAGGACAAATTTAAGCGCGCCCACTCGAAATGCTTTTCGGGGGTCGTCGAGCGGTTCCCAGGTGCCACGATCCCAGACAAGAACTGTTCCGCCGCCGTATTCGCCCTGCGGGATAATTCCTTCAAAGTCGCCATATTCGAGAGGATGATCTTCGACGTGCATCGCCAGGCGTTTTTGCGACGGGTCCAGGGATGGGCCTTTCGGGACCGCCCAGCTGAGAAGCACACCATCCAGTTCCAAGCGGAAGTCATAGTGCAAATGCGAAGCGGCGTGTTTTTGGATCACAAACTTCAATTCGTCGCGCTTGGTAACACGACCGCCGCGGGGTTCGCGGGTGACCTTGAAATTCCGCCTTCGACGATAATCAGCAAGTTTCATCGATGATCTGGGCCAAGCAAAGCTCGCGCGCATGAAGCGGCACAGTTTGCTTTCTCCAACTGCCCTCGGTTTTAGGCGTTTGGTGTTCCGGGAATCGAGCCGACCTATCTGAAAATGTACTTCATGACCCAAGCGACTTCATCAAGAGGATTTCAGTCAGGCTCAAGCCAGAAAATCGGCAGGACCTACGCGGGGTAGTAAGCCACCTGTTTGATTGTTCAACGACCATTGGCAATGCTTTCGAAGGTGATTTTTCCGCGCCAATCCTCTTCTTCTGGCCCGCTTGAGGTTTGGCATAGCGATTGCCTTGATGCTCCAAAGTCCTGAGTTTCACGGAGGCTAAGACTCAGTATTTTTACAGCCAACTTTAGGGAGCCTCATCATGAACACCAAACCATGGACACTCGTCGCTGGGTCCGCCGCCGTTCTTCTTCTGTTAGGCGGGACTGGCGGTTGTCAGCCATCCGTCGTCACGCAGCAAAAAAAGCAAATTGATCGAGCCGCGGAATCGCAAACACAAGCTATCGATCAGGAAGCGGCTGACCGCAAGGAAGCCGTGAAGGACACGGCCGAATCGCGGAAAGCTGCGATTGACCGACAGGCCATAACGCATCAGCAGACGAACACTGCCCAGGCGGAGGCAGATCGTCAACGCGCCGACGAACTACAGCGCGAAGCCAATCGATTAAAGAAAGAAGCTGACCGAGCAGACGATCGCGCCAAGGAACGAGTTCCCGGACAGTGAGGCATATGCCTCGTTCTCCAAGTCGCTAATTGCTGCACGCAATTCGCCCAGAAGAGTTGCCGAACTGAGTTTTTTGCATTTTCCTATTTTTTTTGAACGGGATATATTGCCGCTATTGAATGCTGCACACCGGGCAAATTGCCCACGGGTTTTGCCGAGGATTGACGGAAGCCAATTCAAATTCCTGATGAGGAGGGACTTAAATGAGCATGGGAAATCTTGGCGGGGGTGGATTCTTCGGTTCAGGAGGGGCCGGCCCGAGGGGCCCTTATGGTGCATGGCCGGGGTGTGGCTGTAGCAGTTTCTTTATGATCTTGGCAGGGATACTGCTCGTCATGGGGGGCTGTTTCCGCATGTTCGGGCATTAAGCCGCTGAACTAACTGTGACTGTTTGGGAATTTTCGCAGCCAATTCTGGCCGCTTCCTTCGCGATGTAGCCAAAGAACTCAATTATTGGGGAATTACAATGCGAGCACTTTGCGGAGCGATCATCACTGCCGGAGCCCTAATTGGTTTAGGCCTGACGGCCATTGGCATCGGGCTCCGCTATCAACAGTACCCGTATCGCGATCTAAACGGTGATGCCCAATGGGTGCTATTCCAGCACCTGGACACACCCTTGATGATTAGCTTGGTTGTTTTATTGATCACCTTGTTGATAGGGCTGGGGGTCGCCTTCCTCGGGCTTGCATACCACCATCACCGGCGCCACCACGAATTTCTGCGGGACACGGCCATGAGTGCTGGTGAAAAGCGAGTTCCAATCTGAGCCGGTGCTCATTAAACAAAACCCGCCAACGCCGAATCGTTCGCGCGCCTGACGAATACATCGCTACCGACTGTTCCGCTGGGACGGTTTTGATTTGCTGGACGCACTAGACCGTCGAGAAGCTACTACAGGAGTGCGCCGTGCAGGATGACTTTGGCGACCGAAAAGTAAATAATCAGCCCGGTCACATCGACGAGCGTCGCCACGAACGGCGCTGACGACGTGGCAGGGTCGAGGCCGATCCGTTTGAGGACGAACGGCAGCATCGCTCCAGCAATGCTGCCCCATAACACGATGCCCACTAGCGACAATCCAACGGTCGCGGCGACACGGACCCAGTACGGGCCATAATCATACCAGCCAAGCCATTGCCAAAGGCAAATCCGGACCACGCCGACCGAGCCGAGGATCAGCCCCAGCGACAGGCCCGAGACCAGTTCGCGCCGCAGAACTGGCAGCCATTGCTTTAGCCGCACTTCACCCAGCGCAAGCGCCGAATCAACAGTGACGTCGCTTGCGAACCGGAATTTCCGCCGCTGGAGATAATCAGCGGAACAAAAAGGGCGAGGACGACGGCGCTGCGCGATCTCGTCTTCGAAGTGACCCATCGCGGTAGCGGTTAGCATTTCTCCAAGGAACAAGAGGACGAGCCAGCTGGCGCGCTTTTTCACAAGCAGTTGCCAAGGGGACGCCATGTATGGCTCATCCAGTGCTCCCGCCTCAACCGCACCCATTCGCAGCACGGTGTCGGTCTGTTCTTCGACGAGCGAGTCGATCGCATCATCGACCGTCACAAAACCCACCACCCGACCGTCCTGCTCGACGACGGGCACGGCCAGCAGATTGTATTTGCTGATTTTCTGAACCGCATCCTTGCGGGGTTCAAGCGCCCCGACCGTCACGGGGTTCGAACGCATGACCTCGAAAACCGGCAGAGCAGGCTCGGCCACGACCAGATCGCGCAGCGAAACCGCGCCGAGCAGGCGGTCGGTTCTCGACTCGACGACGTAGCAGGCATAGATGGATTCGCGATGGCGCGCAACCTCGCGAATTCTCTCCAGGGCTTGGCTTACGGTCATCGTTGGCACGAGGCGCACAAACTCGGTCGTCATCATTTCGCCCGCGGTGTGCGGCGGATATTTGAGCTGGTCCTCGACTTCCTGGCGTGCGGACGAGTTCAAAAGAGGCAGCAACAGCCGCCGACCGTGATCACACATTTCGCGCACGGCAGCGGTCCGTTCGTCCGACGCCATACCCTCCAAAATCTTCGCGGCCAATTCCGGCGGTAACTGTTCCAATAGCGCGCCGCGGCGGTATAGCGTCGGCTGGTTGCAAACTTCGATCGCCCGCTGCAGTGGTATTAGCGTCAGCACCTCGGCGGCCTCTTCCAATGACGGGACCGCATTGAGCACCTCGACCGCGTCGGGCACGCGCAGTGCGGCCAGCATCGCGCGAATCGTCTCATGATCCTCGTCCCGATGCCGGTGGATCGTCGCTGCCATTTGTTCGATGTTTTCCATAACGGCTCCGAAGGTGTCGTCGCGGTAAGCCTGTTCTTTTGGTCGACCAATTTTTGGTTTTGCGCGTGCGGAAATAACAAATATCGCGTTGCCAACATACGACATGATTCGTCCTGAAGTCACGGCCGTTCGGCAAAGCCGACCGAAGACTCGCGGAAACAGAATCGAAACGCGATTGATGATTCAAAGCGGACGAAAAAGCAATTATTACATTCACCACCTGAAAACAGCCGATGCGGAGCCCAGTCGGAAGCGGGCGATGGGATGCTGCCCTGCTGCCCGACACCTGGCTATGGCGCACCCGGAATCTCGCCGGTGCTGGTCACGGTAGGCGGGCCATCGAATGCAGAAACGCGAAGAATCCAATCATGCTGGTCTGGCCTTTTCGCCACGTCGGTCCCTTGGTGGCCCATGTCACGCCCTCATGACGCACATCCGACAGTCGCGCGCCTCACCAAATGCGTGCTAAAATGCGGTGAGATGATTGTAAGAGCTGCACAACCCATTGATGCATCACGAATCTGTGAGATCATCGAACCGGTGAATTGTGCCGGCGAGACGTACGCCTTGCCTCGCAATATGTCGCAGGAGCAAACGTTGGCTTACTGGATGGGGACGGACTGCGAACGTATGTCGCCGAGGATGAGGGCGGGTTGCTGGGTACGTACTATCTTCGGGCGAATCAGCTTGGAGGTGGCGACCATGTAGCCAACTGCGGCTACATTACCGCCTCTTCAGCCACAGGCCGTGGAGTCGCCAGAACGATGTGAGAACAGCGCCCGCGCTAAAGGATTTTGGGCAATGCAATTCAATCTCGTGGTCGCGACCAATGAGCCCGCCATTCGGCTCTGGCAACGGCTCGGATTCGAGATCGTTGGTACGCTTCCAGAAGCTTTTTCCCATCCTACTCAAGGCCATGTCGATGCGATGGTGATGTATCGGAAGCTCTAATCACGCTCGACGCGATCATCTGCACTTTGCGATGGCGGAATTAAGAGAAAGCGGCTGAACTATTCGCGATTTTGCATCGGAATCGGACCCGGATCGACGTCCCCCTGTCTGCCTGATCCCGCTTCTAGCGGATGCCGCTGCGGGTAGGAGTTCACGGGTTTCGCTTGGTGTAGGTCCGCGACGACCGCCAGAAGGGCATTAGTGGACCGTACCGACCTCACCCCATTTCGGTCTCACCATAATGGTGAGACCTCACTTGTTTAGTGAATCGCTGTCAACATGTTACCCCACTTACGGTTAGCTCATATTGAGGCATTCGGCATCACCATATTGGTGAGACCAAAACGAGGGGGGTGAGATCGCCAAATCTCAGGCTGAATTATTTTCAAATCTAATCACATCAATGAGTTGTGGTGAGTCCTAGCAATCCTGTCCTACGCACGGCACGAACCATGCATTAAGGCTCATCGAGCAAACAGGCTCAAAGCTGCAAAGTAATGCGAACGGTTCGAATTACTCGCGGCATATGGGGCAGACAAGGATAGTGCCATGTTAGCGACCGCAACATTTCCGATTGAAGTAAACACAACACCGGTGGTCTCCCGTCTGGGGTTGAGCGATCGGCCGCAACGAGTGCGCCGCACCGCCAAGCGGGCTCCGGCCACAAGCAGTGTTTGCGTGATCGTTTCGTCCGATCCGCTCAAGCAAATGATGTTTGGCCAGGCTGCCAAGCGAGCGGGCTGGCGATCGGTCGTGTGTGCCGATCGGGCAGCGGCCATGGAAAAGATTGCTGAAGGCACCGTCGGGGTGGCGCTGATTGATGTAGCCACGGCCGACCGAGTTGCCGCGCAAGACCATCGCCTGTTGGTAGAAGGCCTGTCGGCCCACGAAAGCATTCTGTCGGTGGTCTGCGGTCGCTCGAACGATTCCCAAGAAGAGATTTGGGCTCGTCAGCACCGCACTTGGATGTACCTGCCGGGCGTTGCTCCAGAAAGCGACTTGGACCCGGTGTTGGGCGCCGCCAAGGAAGTGGCTGATCGATTGAATAAAAAGCGTACGCCAGCATTGGCCGGCATGGAGTTTTAGTAGTAGTGGATCGCACGAATGATCTGATTGGCTCCGAGCAACGTGAGACTTCAGGAAACACAAAACAACAAACCTGTCGAAGAACAGTAAGTCATCGACCAGCACCTTGGAACTGAAACAGCATTACGTTCCAACCCAATCAACTTGAGAACAAGCCGCAGCCAAATTGCATGTGACAATGATTTGCTAGTGCAATACAGTTGCGATAACAAAGTAGAGTCGAGTTCGCCCTTTAACTTACGAGTCACGTTGCCTTAGCCGGCAACGATTTGTCCGGAAAGAGTCACACGAGTCACATCATCAACCCTAGTCCGAAGTGAGTTTTGCCATGAGTTACCGCCTATTTGCTTCCCAACGTGCAAACTGCCTGCTTGGCGTCGTCGCCATTTTGGCGATGGCCAGCCAAGCCCGTGCCACGATTTTCAATTCCTATCCCGGCCCGTTCCCTGGTCCGAATGTGACCTACGTGAATGTGACGGAGGGGGACAGCCAGAACCCGCCGCCGGATCCAGCCCGGTTGTTCGGCACGCCGAACCTGTCGGGTGATGCCCTACAGTTCGGTCAGAACAATACGCCAGCGGGCACAGGGCTCAACTTCCAAGTTCAGGTTGGCGGCGCCACGCCGGTGTTGCTGAAGGACGGCACGCTGACGATGGATATCTCGGCCACCAACCAGGCGACGGGAAACATGACCGGATTTTCGATATCGGAAGGCGGCGGTTACAGCATCCTCGGTGGTACGGCGGCTACCCAAGTCAATGCTGCCCTGCAGATTCCCTTCAATGCGGCAGCCTATGCCGGTGGATTGGGCATCAGCGCACTGAATGGTGTGGCGCTTGCACAACCCATTCCGGTGAACTATACGGAAACGTTTGCCCAGGGCGTCGGTTCGTCCGGCACCTTTTCCGCCACGCCCAGCAGTATCAAGTTCAGCGGCCCGGGCGGCGGCACTTGGACCGCCTTTGCGAACTTCGATATCGCAGCGGCTTTGGCGGCCGCTGGCAAGACCGGCCAGCGTGTCACCGGCCTGACTCTGACGCTGAACAACGTGCTCAGCGGTAGTGCTGAAGCCAATGCCCTGGCAAGCATCGATAAAAAGTCGTTCCAAATCAACGTCACGGCGGTTCCGGAACCCAGCACCGTCATCCTCGGGCTGATGGGTGGCGTGGGATTGCTGATCGGTGGACGCCGGCTGCGAAAGTCGCAAATCGCCTAAGACTCAAGGCGAATGACTCGACGCGGTTGATGATGTGAAATGATGTGACTCGACTCGACAGTGATGACTCGACGCGGTTGATGACGACTCAAAAAAGCCCCCGGTTGACTCCCGGGGGTTTTTTATTGCGCAACATTAACCGGATTCGGGCACACCAGCGGTTAACGGAAACCGCGCGACTCACACTCGCCGGGCCGCGACTCAATCGGCGTTCCTTTTGATACGGTGTTGTTGGTGTGGGCGATCCAACAAGGTGGGCAATGGCACTTAGCATCTCGACTCTAGGAACGACTGGCTCGAATTTTTCGGCTACGGCCGACGCAAGCACACTGTCGGTAAAGAGCTTTACATTCGACGACACGGACCGCAATGTCATGCCAGGGCTTGGAGTGATGAACGAAGACGGCGTTCGATACCCGGTTGTGTCGGAGCCTGGCTCGTTTGAATCGACGGGGTCTGTGCAATGCCCGGCGTCTTGATGTTCACCTAACCTTCACGCTTAGCATCTCGGACTGGCCGTCAGTTCGATTCCCGAAGTGGTATCGCGTCCTTGGCCGGCTTCACGCCGGAGCCATACTTGCGGGTGTACACCTTCGTAAACTCTGCTCCAAAAAACAGGATTTGCGCGGAGTAGTAAACCCAAACCAAGACGACAACGAGCGAGCCTGCCGCCCCATACGACGACCCAACTGCGGCGGTGGAAAGGTACAAGCCCAACGCAAATTTGCCGATCGTAAATAGTCCGGCAGTCACGATGCTGCCAATTGCCACATCGCGAAAGCGGATTCGCACATCGGGCAATACTTTGAAAATCAGTGCGAACAAAATGCTGATGATCGAAAGGGAAATCACGAAATTCAAAGCTTGCATAGACCATTCCGGCAGCGGTAACACTCCGGACATCCAGGTGCCAATTGCCGTGAGCACGGTGCTAATCACGAGTGAGACGAGCAGCAAAAATGCGATTCCCAGCACCATCGTGAATGACAAAAAACGATCTTTGATGAACCCCCCTAGCCCGCGCCCTGGTTTGGGCTTTACTTCCCAGATTTCATTCAGGGAACTTTGCATCTCGCCGAACACGCCGGATGCGCCGAATACCAGCACGCCAATGCCAATGATCGTGGCCAGCAGACCTTGGGTCGGCTTGTGCACTGCCGCGACCAGCTGCTCCATTCCCGTCGCCGGTTCATCGCCAATAAAACTCGTCAGTTGGTTATGAACCGCGCCGTTTGCCGCGTCCTCACCAAATGCCAAACCGGCAACTGCCAAGGCAATTAGAATGAGTGGTGGAATGGAGAAGGCGGCGTAATACGCCAGTGCCGCGCCGCGGCGCTGCGCATTATCCGCCAGCCATTGGCTGAAGGTTTCTTGAAGTAAGGCCACCGCCGATCGGCGTGTGAATTTATCATCCATAGATGCGCTCGCTGCGGATGAATTAGCAATTTAGATGCCGATTCGCCGCGCGCATGGTTCGAAGGACGATTTTGTCACGAGCGGAAAAGGCCGGCTGATCGATCCGCAAGCTCATTGGAGTCGAAATGAGATTCTCGGATTCGCTTGCTGTTTTCGACTCGCACGGATACTGTTCGTCTTGCAGCTGTCATATCGTCCGCAGCAGCGACTACAGCGAATTGAACGTCGCTGTCCGCGTCGCCCAGGGCGTCGCAAGGTGTGTGATCATCAAAGACATGACGGAACCAATCGGAAACCTTTGGCAATTGCCTTTGCTGTTTGCTTGTATTAACTGGGGGGAGCAAGTGGGCGGTTCGTCACTATAGAATTGAAGAAGGCCATGCAGCGATCTCAGTGCGCGGTCCGTGGCTGTTGCCACGGGGTTTAAACCTGCGGGGACGCAGCTTGCACGTAATAGGAGAAATTGAAAATGCGTCGACATAGAACCCGGGCGTTCCCATTAGTTCTGGTCGTAGCGTGCTGTATGAGCGCCTTCGCCCAGCGCGCCGCGACAGCAGGAAACGGGACAGATCAGATTGCCGCCGCTGCACAAAAGTTCCTCGGCACGCTCGATGATACTCAGCGCGGCAAACTCCTGTTCGATTTCAAAGACGAACAGCAGCGCAAGCGTTGGTCGAACCTCCCCCAGGGAGCTTTTCGGCGCGAGGGTCTGCGGATGGGCGACCTCACGCAGCCGCAGTGCGATGCCGCGATGGCAGTGCTCAAGGCGGCGCTGAGTCCTGCCGGCTATGAAAAAGTAATGCAAATTGTCGAGGCCGACGAAGTCTTGAAAAACGGAGATGGTGGCAAAGGCGGTAAAGGTGGCGGTGGTAAAGGCGGCAAAGGGGGGCCGGGCGGCGGAGCTAGCTTCGGACGCGACAACTATTACATTTCATTTTTGGGACAGCCTTCCGCGACCGAACCTTGGATGATGCAATTTGGCGGGCATCATCTCGGCCTGAACATCAGCTTTGCTGGCCAACACAGCACGCTTGCTCCCAGCCACACCGGCGCAGCCGGCGATTTACGAGCTCGAAGGGAAAGAGGTGCGTCCCTTGGGTCGCGAAGTCGACAAGGCATTCGCGCTGCTCAGTTCGCTGAACGAAACACAGCGCAAGCAAGCCATTCTCGGCTTCCAAATCCGCGACCTCGTGCTCGGCCCAGGCCGGGACGGGCAAATGATTCAGCCCGAAGGAATCAAAGGCTCGGACCTCACAGACAAGCAGCGCGACATGCTGCTCGACTTAGCCGGCGAATGGACGGGAATCATGCACGAAACGGTCGCAGCCGCGAAGATGGATGAGATGAAAAAGAAGATTGAAGAAACCTGGTTCGCGTGGAGCGGCCCCACGGAAAAAGACAGCGCGGCGTACTTCCGCATTCAAGGGCCAACGGTATTCATCGAATTCGCGCCCCAGCGCTTGGGTGGAGATACGACGAAACATATCCACACCATTTACCGCGATCCGACGAACGACTACGGGGCAAAATGGTGGAAGGAATGATGAAGACGCTGTGTCGCTGGCTGCTGCTGCTTCTATGGGTTGCCTTGCCGTCGAGCGTTGACGCCCACGTGCTGGACGAGTATTTGCAAGCGACACTGGTGGACATTGAGCCCGGTGGTATCCGCCTGCAAATCAATCTCACGCCAGGTGTGGAAATCGCCGACCAGGTGCTTGTTCTAATGGATTCCAATCGCGACGGCACGATCGCCGCAAACGAAGTCGCAGCCTATGCGGAGAAGCTGAAACGGGAACTGGCGGTGCGGCTGGATGGGAGCGACGTCGATTTGAAACTCACCGCATCGAACGTCCCTGCGCTTGCCGAATTGCGCACCGGTCGAGGAGTGATTCAGTTGGAATTTACGACGACGCCAGCCTCGTTCGCTGCCGGCCCTCACCGGCTAACTTTCGAAAATCGGCACTTCCCTTCCATCGGCGAGTATCTGTTCAACGCCGCATATCCGAAGTCTGAGGTTATCCAGATCACTAGTCAGGTTCGCAACGAAAACCAAAGCAGGGGCGAAATAGAGTTCATTTACAATCCGCCGGCAAACACTACCAAACTGGCCGGAATCGTTGCCGGCCTGGCAGTCCTCCTTTTTGCCATCTTCGCATGGGTACGACGCGTAAAGAGAAACTCTCCCAGTACGGGCTAAAGAAATATTGGGGGGAAGATCGCGCGGCGACAGTTTGCCGATTGTAAACCTGGGAGCCACCTCTTTTGTTTGGCCCAGAAATCGCGGGCAACCGTGGAATCACAAGATCCGGAGGCCCAGTCGGTCGGCATAGCAAAGACCGCAGTTATTAGTAGCCGACACGGCCCGGCGCGGCTTTTGTTGCCGAGCTAGCTTTCGACGATCGCAAATGTGGTTTCTCCGCTCGGTGCCGCAATCATCACCCTACGCCGGCACGCCGAAAACCGGAAGCTGGCGCGTTTGCCGTTTTACAGAAGGTGAAGGAGACATTGGTCATACCGAAATCCCAGTCACATTTTTCCAGGCAATTAGACAATCGCGAATTCGCTCTGGCGACGAAGATCTACTTGGATTTGGCAGGCAAGGCGATGAAACGAAGTCATCGTCAATTGTGTAGATCTACTATTTTCGATGTTTTTTGCCTCTTGCGCAAAAACATTGCAATTGGCGGCATTCGGAGATTTAATGTCAGTCTAAACCGCTAGTGCTGCCTAATCATGCCGCAGCATTTCGCCATCGTACATCACAGAACGACAACTTTGACGCAGGTGCAACAATGAATTGGATGCTGCGCGCTCTGGGCGTATCGGTTGTGGTCTTCTCCACCTTCACCCAGGCGATTGCTCAGGAAAAACTTTATTGGACGGATCCGAATCTTCAGGTCATTAAGCGTTCAAACGTCGATGGCTCAAATGTCGAAACGATCATTTCCGTACCACGCGACTATGCCTATCTCGCGGCGAGTCAGTCGTTGGGAAAGATCTTCTTTTCCGTCGGAGCGCCCACGCCGCAACTGTGGTCCGCCGATTTCAACGGCGGCAATCAAACGCTGTTAGCGACGTTCGATGACGCTAATTACACACGCGGTCTCACGTTTAGTCCGAGTAATTCCAAACTCTACTGGTCCAGCAGCCATGGCTACGTGGCCGGCAATGGAAAGATCCGGTCGGCAAACGCAAATGGATCATCGGTTACCGACATACTGTCCTTAACCGAGCGCTACCCCTATGGCATGGCCCTCGACGGGGCAGGCAAAATGTATTGGGCCGATACGGTCGATGAAACGCGAATTGAACGAGCAAATCTCGACGGGAGCAGT
This sequence comes from Pirellulales bacterium, assembly GCA_963773875.1. Classification (GTDB taxonomy): domain Bacteria; phylum Planctomycetota; class Planctomycetia; order Pirellulales; family JADZDJ01; genus CAVTYH01. The sequence goes on along the minus strand of CAVZCV010000014.1, from coordinate 69,014 downwards.
CGGCAAACGATTGTTTCGGGGTCCATTGGATCTCCTACGCAACTGTCAATCGACCCAGCCGGAGGAAAACTGTACTGGCTCGATAGCGAGCATGGATTCGTCTACCGTGCCAACCTGGATGGCACAAGTCAACAGACAATTGGCACTGTAAGTTCCAACCCGCCGGCCTTGGATTCAGGAATTGTGGTGGACGGTACGTTAGGAAAGGTGTTTTGGTCAGACACGCAATTAGATCAGATCTATAGTGCTAACTTAGATGGCACCAATAAGGTCGCCATAGTTACAACGGGATTGTCCGGGCCTTTCAGTTTGGCACTGGTCACGGTGCCGGAACCCAATCTGATGGTCATATTTATAAGTACTCTGGCGAGCGCCGCGATTTGGAGTATCAGCCGCAGAAATGGTCAAATGACTCGATTGGCTCGGCTCATGACACTTATCCGCAGCGCGCCTCAACAGTAGATTGCCGCCGTAGAGCGGATTGACAAACCTCAATCCCTGATACACCATTGCATAGCTTTATTGGGGCGCAACAATCTAACAGTAGGGTTTATTAGAAATGCCAAAGACCAAATTACCGCGGGGGGCGAAGACGAAGTTCATCAAGGATCATCCTAGCCTGTCGGCAAAGGAAGTCGTGGAGGCTGCCGCTAAGGAAGGAATCAAATTGACGCCGAACGCTGTTTACAACACTCGGTCCAATGCCAAGAAGTCAAAAGGCAAGAAGCGACTCGGCAGACCAATGGGAAAGCGCAACGGACACAAGCGGACGATGGGCTCCGATGTCGGAAACGGTCATCTAATGGCTGTGGTTGAGTTCGTCCGGGTGCAGGGCGGTCTCGAACAAGCACGCAAAGCGCTCGCGACTTTAGAAAGTCTGCAAATCGGCTGATCGAAATGGCAGGTGTAATTGAAGCGCAGTGCAAATCGTGCGGTAGCCGCCATACTTTCTGTGCACCGGATGTCGATCTGCGCTTCGACGGGTCACCGTACATTTACGTCTGCCCTGTCTCGGAGAAAGCAACGGTGATCGCCCCGAGTCAATCGCCTGTCGTCCTTGAGAAGTGCCCCAATGACTCCGTGATTATTCGGCGCTGGCCAGCGTCGCCTTAGGAATGGGACGTTTACTGTTGCGCATTCCCGCGGTGGCAATTCGCATCAACGTCATGCAGTATTCCACGGTTAAATTGAGCCGTTGGTCCGGGCGGTTACTCGGAGATTCGTGCCGATGGCAGCTGTCAACTGAGACGATTGTCCAAAAACTGCATTAGCGTCAGTTCGCAAAACGCCGGAGGAAGAAGATCCCTGTTTTAGATGCAACGGGCGGTTCGGCTCGGATGCGATTCCCCATCCGCAAGGGTCAACATGTGCAATCAGAATCTATCCTGCCAATGGCGGACCTGCACTTAGTCGAACGCCGCGCCGAATTCTTTAAGATGCGGCGCTGATGCACCGCGCAATGTCAAAGTGCGTCACTCACAGCTGTCCGACCCCCGGAACGACAAACGGTGGGCGGTATTCGCGAGTCAGCAGGTCATTGGCCTTAGTGTTACCGACGAACAATTCCGCGCCGGGATCGAATTTGAGGGATTCGCCGCATTGGAGGCGTAACTTGTCGTCGAGCCTAACGTTATTTTCCTTTAAGTGCTCGACCGTACGATCCAACGTCTCCTGCGCGCGGTCGGTCATCTTTACGCCTTGCAGCCGTTCCAATACCACCGGCGTTGAAAGCGGCTGCCCCAGGCGGTAGCTAATGTTGCCCAAATGACACAGCGAACTACTGAGGAAGCCTTCCAGAATGTCGGCGTTGAGATCCTCTTTCTTGCGGCTGCGGACGGCCTGAATGAAGTTGGCGAAGTGATTGCCGCCGGCCTCGAACTTCTTCACCACTTTCATGTCGTTGTCGAAGATCGTGCCAAGATTGTAGTTGTCGGTAATTACGGCATAGCCTGCGGTTCCCTGGAAGATAACGCCCATGTTCACATCTTTCAGCGGCGGCGTTTTCAAGCCGCGCACTTCGAAGACCAGCGTTTTCGGACCGTAATCCAGCACGGTCACTTCCGTGTTGGGCGTTTCGCCGGCATCTTCGTAGCCGAAGCGGCCGCCATAAGTGATCACGCCGGTCGGAAGCGCATCGACGCCCAGACCCCAGCGGGCAATATCCATCTGATGAATACCTTGGTTCCCCAGATCGCCATTGCCGGTCGACCAAACCCAATGCCAATCGTAGTGCAAGCGTGGACGTGAGAGTGGATCGAGCGGCGCCGGGCCGCACCACAGGTTGTAGTCGACACCGGAGGGGGGCTGGTAGTTGCCTTTCGCGCCGATTGAGCCGCGCGGCTTATAGCATAACCCTCGGGCAAGCATTACGTCCCCGAGCTGGCCGGAACGGATGTAGTCGATCGTTTGCCGTGTTCCGCCAGTCGAGCGTGATTGAGTGCCGGTTTGGCAAATCTTGTTGTACTTGCGGGCCGCTTCGACGATCCGACGACCTTCGCTGATGTTGTGGCATACCGGTTTTTCCACATACACATCCTTGCCCGCTTGCATGGCCCAAATGGCCGCCAGCGCATGCCAGTGGTTAGGCGTGGCAATGCTGACAAAGTCGACCGACTTCTCGGCCAGCGCTTCGCGCAGGTCTTGCACGAACTTGGGCTTACGACCCTGTTTTTTGGCGATCTCCGCGCAGCGCTTTTCACCGATGTCGCGATCGGCATCACAGATGATTACGACCTCGGTGTTTAGTTTTCCGCTGGCCCATTCCGCCAAATGATTGTTCCCTCGCCCATTGGCGCCAATCACGCAGGCTCCCAATTTTTCATTGACACTCGATGCAGCGGCTTCCACTTCGGCCGCCGGCAACGCCGGTGTGGCGGCCGCAGCTGTGGCCGCCGCCGCCGCTGCGAGCAATGAATCGTGCAGAAATTGACGACGCGAGAGTTCGGACATGGCATCGGCTCCTGGGCTAAGGAGGAGTTGAATCGCGCAGGCAAGTGGATAAATCAGATCATGTTCCGCCGATCGGTGCGGGTAGCTTGGCCGGCGTTGGTTGCGGTCCGGCATTCGGTTCGGCGGCCTTGACCTTCGCCGGGTCGTACGGCCTCAGATATTCGCCGTCCAATTTGTCGCATGCCCAGAGGAGGCCGCGCAGGACGAGCTGCAGGTATCGATCATCACCGACCGTGGCGTTGTTGTGACCGAGCGTGGTGGAAAACACGCGCGTCTTTCGGTCGCCGTACAGATTGGTCCAGGCGACCACGGTGTCGTTCACTCCCCGCCGCTCGCCTGCATCTTGCTTGCCGCGCACCAGGGGCGTTGCGGTGTCGAAGATTTGGATGTTGTTGTACAACTCTTCGTTGATGGTGGTCCAATCGGTCATCCCCTTGGTGATTGGATGATCGGTCGGCAGGAACGTCAACGCGATCGGTTTTTGTGCGCCATGGCCACTGGATTGAATGCCGATAAAGTCGAACCAGATTGCACCTTCGGTCCCAGGCTTGATGCTCGGTTTGCCAAAATCCGGTGAGACCCGGTAGCAGTGCATGGTGCAGTGCAGGTTGACTGCTGGAATGCCTTTGCGGTGCGCCGCCAGAATGTTGTTGACATAGCCAACGTCCTTGACATCGGCGGCACATTCATCGTGAATGACGACATCGTATCCATCGGCCCAATCGGGCTGGTTGTACATTTCGAATTGCACCTTGGTACTGCTGTCGTCGCGATGGACCTGATCGACGATGACATGGGCACGGGCTTCGAGCCCTTCTTTGAGGATCTCCTTTTGATTTTTGTAATCGTGACAGCAGCCCCCCGTGACGAGCAGCACCTTGAGCGGTTTGACCACCGCAGCGGCCGCCTTGAGGGGCTCCGCGGCACGGATCGCGACACCACTTAATAACAGCGCGGCGGGCAGAAGAAATCGCAAGTGAATCATCAGCGGCTCAACGGCTAGAGGTACGAAAGGAAAACCGGGGGCTCAATTGTCTACGCGCGACAAGGACAGCTGAATTTCATCCGCTCGGAGCGAGATAACTGACAACGGACAATCCTAGCTGCCTTCGGCACCGGCGCGCCTTAATCGTACTTTAGGCGTAGAGTCTGTCGCAAGAATCTCGACGGTGATTCCCCCGGCCAGCGACGCGGGTTTGTCGGGGATCGATCAACCGCAGGCACGAAGTGGCCCAAATTCTGAACGCCCGCCGAGCCACGTAATGACTCATGTCGTCAATCGTTACACCGATTTGGCCAAACCCGCGCTACATGACCCACAGTCAGTCTGCTTAATCCCGCATTTCCCAGATGACTTCTCGTGCATTGGCATGCGATTTGCGCCAGACCCTTGAAAAACAAGGGTGTTCTGCCAATTCGTGCCATGCTCACGGGGGAACCCAATGGGTGACTGCCAAAACAAAGATTTGCGGGTTGGTTTTGACAGCCGCTTGAAGCTCAAGTTCCTTGGCAGCCAGATCACGACCGACGCCGGGCTCCTGGCGTATCGCGAACTCGACGCAACGCTCGGGCTGACGGACATGGCACACGACACGCTCAAGGACAGCCGCGCGGGGCAGTAACAAGCAGCACGGTTTGTCGCCACTGCTGCGGCAGTCGAGTCTACAGCCGACTGGCAGGTTATGAAGATGTCAACGACGCGGAGCGGTTGTCCGTCGATCCCGCGATGCGGCACGTGGTGGGAGGCAGGGCCAGCCAGCCGGAGAAGCAAGCGGCCTCGACCAGCGAGGTCGGCCGGTTTGAGACGGAGATCCTCAGCACGAAGGACAATCTCACGGCGCTGATGAATCTCTCCGGCCGGTGGATCGACAAGGTCCACCGGCGGCAGCCGCCGGAAGCAACTGATCCTCGATCTGGATAGTTCGGTCAGCGAGACCTACGGAAAGCAAGAGGGCACGGCCTACAACGGGCACTTTGAATGCACTTGCTACCACCCGCTGTTTTTGTTCAACCAGTTCGGCGATCTGGAATGGGCCATGCTGCGGCGCGGCAATCACGCCAGCGCCAAGTTCTGGCGGAGAGTGCTACTGCCGGTGATCGAGCGGTATCGCCACTGTGACATTCCGAAGTTCTTTCGCGGCGACGCAGCCTTCGCCAATCCGGCGATGTACCGATTGCTGGAGGAAGCAGGTTATCGTTACGCCATTCGCCTCAAGGCCAACGCCGTGCTGGAGCGGGAAATCGAGCCCTGGCTCAAGCGTCCGGCAGGACGACCTTCGCACAGACCCAAAGTGTTCTACCATAGCTTCCAGTACCAAGCGAAGTCCTGGCAGCACCCGCGCCGCGTGGTGGCCAAGATCGAATGGCACCGGGGTGAGTTGTTCCCGCGTGTGGGCTTCATCGTGACGAACCTCATGTGGCGGTCGCAGCGTGTGGTGCGCTTTTACAATGGTCGCGGCACGGCGGAGCAGTGGATCAAGGAAGGCAAGAACGCGGTGAAGTGGACGAAGCTCTCCTGCCGCACGTTCAAGGACAACCAGGCTCGCTTGCAGTTGTTCGCCTTGGCCTACAACCTGGGCAACTTCCTACGGCGGGTGGCGTTGCCGAAACCGGTGCGACACTGGTCGCTGACGACACTGCGGGAAAAGCTGATCAAGATTGGGGCCAAGGTGACCAGACACTCGAAGTACGTGACATTCCAACTGGCCGAGGTGGCCGTGACGCGGAACTTGTTCGCGGCAATTCTCCACCGCATCGCGCGGTTGGCGATGCCGCCGCCGGTGGTCGGCCGAATACCTGCGTAGAAAGCCGCGGCGTTCGGAAAAGCCTTTGGACTCAGGGAAAAAGTCCGCGCGGCCGGTGCCGAAGCCCTGAAAAAGCACCTTATGGGGCATGGCTCCGGCCGTGGGAACTCAGAAACCGGAGCCGGGGGCGAAAGTAATGGAGAAAAATTCACTGGGCGTTAGCCGCGGGGGGCGCGGTGTTATAATCGCGGCCATTGTGCGATTGGATCCGTGTCAGGTTCAGTCCATCTGGGAATCTCGGTAGACTGTTCGCCGCGGGTTGTACATATGCTTCAGACGAAAATGGCGCCATCTAGTGCTTTGTTGCGGCCGTACGTCTGGGCTTACGGTATGACTACAGGACAGGTCGGCTCCGTCCCGCTCGTTATTCCGTTGCCGGCGCGACCAAAACAACTCCTGACGTTCGCCTTCGGAGATGCTTACCACGTTCGGCCCCTTCGGTCTGATCGCAGTCACGCCTCGCCGCGTGTCAGCGTTGTGGGTCCTCAGACGCACGCTCGGGCTGAGTTGTTGGTCTGCGGACGTATTGACACCTTTACCATTCATTTTCAACCATCTGGCTTCCACCGCCTTTTCGGGGTGCCCATGACGGAATTGACGGATGTCGCGTACGACGCCCATTCCGTCATCGGACCCGAGCTTCCGAGGCTGCAACAGGAGCTTGGCGACACCCCCGGGTTTACCGAACGAATCAAGATCATCGAAGAGCGCCTCATCGGTATGCTCGGTCGCCATGTGACATTGGACGCCGTCGCCATTGCGGCGAACAGTCTGTTTGCGAAGGACGGTATTTATCGCGTCTCGGTAATGGCAACCCATTCCGGGCTGTCAAAACGACAGTTCGAGAGGCGTTTCCTCGCACAGGTAGGCGTGCCCCCCAAACTCTACGCGCGAATCATTAGGTTCAACGCTGCCCTCGATCACAAGCTCCGATGGCCCAGCCATGTATGGAGCCGCATTGCCAACGATAATGACTTCTACGATCAGATGCATTTGGTACACGACTGTCGTGACTTCACAGGAGAGCCCCCTTCTCGGTTTTTGGCGCACCTCGCGGCCGTGCCCGAGTTCCACACCTTCTTCGCGGCTGCAAACCGTCCACGACACGAATGACCGCCGGTCGAGTGTCGCGTTCTTACTATCGGGCCGTCACGCTCTTCACTATCATCCTGGCCGTGAGCCAGCTCCGGCGGCCGCGCAGGTTTCACCACAGCAACCAAGGAGAATTGTTCATGAATCGAATTGTTTTGGCGACGCTTGCTGTAGCTGTAATTGTCCTCTCAGGATGCGTCACAGGGGATTCTGCAGGGGCGAACACACCGCCGGCATTCAGTGCCGCTGATGAATCGGCAGTGCGGGCGCTGGTGAACGAGTTCGCGAATACCTGGAATCGACATGACATGAAAGCGATGCACAACCTGGACACAGAGGACGTGGGGTGGATAAACGTGGTGGGCCATTATTGGCAGGGAAAACCTACCGTGTACAAAGGACACGTTGCCATTCACAAGGGCATGTCTGCGACGACCACGGCGAGCGTGGAATCCGCGACGATCCGATCGATAGCACCCACCGTGGCAATCGTCGTAGCCACAATGCATTTCGGAGCGTCAACCGACCCCCATTTTCCGTGGGTAGCTGCAGCAAAGACAAGGGCTTCATTTACGATGGTCAAGCGCGATGGCATCTGGAAGATTGTTCACTTCCAGAACACAGTCATCGACCCTAAAGCAGAGAATGATGATGAAACCAAGTGGGATGTCACCGGTTTCCCACCTCCCGGCCATCCCTTATATATCTCCACTGCTAAATGAATCCCGAATGACTCAATTTCGTGCCATGTGGTTCTGTGATTGTGAGATGCGCTCATCGAGAAGCCGGCATTCCGCGAGCCGATGCAATCTCGCCGGTGCCTGATTCCGGCCGACGCGTTCTATGAATGGGCAAGAAAGGGCAGCGAGAAGGCAGCGTTCTGCGTCACCATGGCAGACGATTCGATCTTTGCGTTTGCTGGCATCTGGGACCGATGGATTAATCGGACCGTTCACCTCGATTTGATACGGCACAAGCCGAGCCGGAATCTGCCCTGCCACCACGACCTGGAGTCCACCGAAGGCCACGGGTGCCGCGTCATCAGGGAGTGACTGCCAATTCCGAAACGATGAATCTGCACACGCGGCTTGCCGTTTCCATCGAGTGTCGTCCCGAGATTGTTCTGTCGTAGCTACCAGTCGGCGTACAGACAGCCTACTTCCACCATGTGCCCCCGACGCGGTCGTTTCCAGCGCGCGGCGAGTTTGCCAACCGATTGAATGCGTTACCGCCAATCGCCGCTGAGTTCGAACGCTGCCCAATATTTTGGCGACAAGCGGTCGCCGCCACGATTGGGCGTTGTCCGCGCGGACCCTGGGTCCAATTCAATTCCGCGGCTCCGATCGACCAGTTTTTGCGCCGCGGATCATAGCGCCGCAGCATTTCCAACTGCGCTTGCCGCAAGGCTTCTAGTTTGCCCACGGGATGGTCTTTATCCCATAGGCGTTCGTAGAACTCGTTCATCATACATTGGGTTGCAGCATCGTCGACGTTCCATAGCGACGAAACACAAGTTCGCGCTCCGGCCACTTGAAAAGCCCGTTGCAAGCCAATCATCCCTTCGCCACCAGTCGATTTGCCAAGTCCCGTTTCACAGGCCGACAGTGTCACCAAGTCGACACTGTGCAAATCTAGGGCGGCAACCTCCAAGGCAGTGATGATGCCATCGTCCGAATCTTCGGATGCCGGAGTTGCCGAAGGAGTGGAACGTGCTCCTCGATTTGCGCCAGATAAGGCGAGTCCAGAAAGCAGGCCGGGATTGTAGCCCACCACCTCTTGCCGCTGATCGTCGTTTTCTGGCGTGAGCGCAGAACGGACGGTCGGCGGCGAAAAGAATCCATGCGTTGCCAAGTGCAAATAACGGTATTTCGAAGCTTCGTTGCAAAACCGCGCCGGGGTGGCTTCCGATTGCTTTAGCTCGAGCGGCTTGCGGGAGAAGCGACTTTGATACATGTTGGCGATCTGCTGAATTTCGCGAGCCGTGCCCGGCAACGGCGGAAACACCATTGCTTTTTCGCCTCGGATGGCCGAGCGGTGCTCGTCGGTTGCCAACAACGGCGGATATTGCTTGGCCGGCGGTTGTAGTTTGCCTCCCGCTTTGTCGTAATTCAAATCGCCCAGCAACAGCAGTGAGGGGCTACTGTGGCTTTGCGCAGGTTGTTGTTCATCGAGCAATTCGGGAAGCATTTGCGGAACGGGAATTAAGGCGATGGAAATATCGTCTTCAATTAAATACGTGCCTGGCTTTTTGCCCGGCAAGGCGGCCCAGGGAAAACGCGCCAGTTCGCCATCGGGCGAAATCAGCACCGTTTTGACGCCTTCCATATGCTGTGCCAGTGGTTCCCACACCAGTTTGCGCAACTTCAGTGCGGGTTGATCTTCCGATTGTCGATTGGGCAGATTACTTCCGTACACGGCACGCCAATCCTGGACAGCTTGATCGATGGGCTCGACCAAACCCAGGTCGATCATGACAACATTCGGCCGCTGCTTGCCGGTGCTTTCGGTTTGACCTGCAGCATTGCGAACGATAAATGCCGCCAGACGATGTTCCCAACGCACTTCGACGCTGCCGTCAGTCTTTTTTATATGTACTTCGCGGGGAAATTGCAGAAGGTCGACAATTGCCGTGTCAGCTCGGAAGCGTTTTTGCGAGCGAATCCGGCGTGAGCTTTGTTTCTTGCCGCACTTCGCGGAACTTTGCACTGCGTTTGCTCAGATCGGCCTCCAGTTGTTCCTTGCGCTCGGTAAGGTCGGACAAGTTTTTCAGCCAAGCTTCACGCTGCTCGGCACTGGGCGCCGTTCGACTGGCAGTTGCCAATTGGTTCGCGATCGTCTGTAGGTCGTTCCATAACTGTTGTTCAACGGGATCGCCGCTTTGCCGGGCCGCGTGCGCAAGCCGCTGTCGCAGCGTGACGGCTCCCTTCCACGCCAACATGTGCTGATAGACCAATGGCGCCGCGTCGTCGGCTAATAAAGTGCACGACAATAAAGTTGTCCAGATAAAAACGGCTCAAGGAAATATTTTCTAATTGCTGCCGTTCCGATTGCATCGCGGAAGTTCGCTGTAACTGCCGCATGGTAATTTCGGCAGCCCGCTGTAAAGCGGCAGTGCTTCAATGTAGTTTCCCTGCAAATAATACAGTTGGGCCAGATTGTCGAGGCTTTGCGCAACGTCAGGATGGTCTGGGCCGAGCATCGTTTCGCGAATTTTCAAAGCCCGCTCGAAAACCGGCTTTGCTTTCGCGTAATTTCCTTGGTCTTCGTACAGTGTTGCTAAGTTATTCAGGGTTTGAGCAACGCCGATGCTTTCGGGACCGTATGTCGTTTCGCTGATTTTCAACGATCGCTCGAACAGCGGCAGCGCAGCGGCGAAATTACCCTGCCGATGATAAACAGTTGCCAGATCATTGAGACTTGCGCCGACCGACGGATGGTCGGACCCAAGCGCTTTCTCCTTAATCTGCAATGCCCGCTGATAGAGTGGCAGCGCCGCATCGTAATAGCCCGTAACATAGTACAGCCCTGCCAAATTATGCACGCTAACGGCCACATCGGGATGTTCCGGCCCAAAAGCTTTTTCTCGTATGTCTAATGCCCGTTGAAAAGCTTTTCGCGCCCTGCGCATAGTCTCCCTGCGACTTATAAACGCTCGCGATCCAACTCAGCGATGTCACCAGTTCCGGATGATTTGGGCCAAGCCCATTTTCGTTAATTTTCAACGCTCGTTCGAAAAGCGGCAGGGCATCGACCGAATTGCCCTGCAGAATAATAAATGCCGCCTAGATTTTGCAGCGTGGAAGCGATGCCCGGATCGTCGGCGCGATGAGTTTCTTCCTGAATCTTGAGCACCCGCTGATAAATCGGAATGGCCGCCGCGTATTTTTCCTGATCCTGGTAGAGTGCAGCGAGATTGTTTAACGCGGCGGCCAGCTCGCGGTTGTCCAGCGGTTGCGCTTTTTCCAAAATCGCAACGCACCGCTCGGCAAATTGAACTGCTGCGGCGTAATTTGCCTGGGCATGGTAGATCGTACCCAGCCAACCAATCGTATCAACTAACCTCGGATGATCGGAGCCAAGCGATTTTTCTTGGATGGATAACGATCGCTTTAGGAGTAATTCTGCTGCTGCGTAGTTGCCCGCGTGATAATACTCCCCGGCAAGTAGGTTAGTGCAGTTTACTACATTAAGATGGTCGTTGCCGAAGCTCGCTTCGTAGAGCTTAAGGGCACTTTTGAGATCGGCAATTGCCAGATCGCGTTTTTCGCGGCCCCCTTGATCGCCGTAAACTTTGGCCCGATTGACGAAATACATTGGTGTGTTTGGATCGAGTTGAATGGCTTGCGAATAATCGGCAATCGTTTTATCGAGTTGGCCTTTAACGTAGTACGTATTTCCCCGATTGACCAAATAAATTGGTTTGTTGGGATTGAGTTGAATGGCTTGCGAATAATCGGTGATGGCTTGATCGAGTTCGCCTTTATCGTTATAGGTATTTGCCCGGTCGTTATAGCGGTCCGCATTTTTAGGGTCCAAACGGAGTGCCTGATTATTGTCGGCCAGCGCTTTGTCCAAATTTTGTTGTGGACCTGTGCGGTAATAGCTGTTGGCGCGATTGACCACAAACACGACGTTTTTCGGATCGAGGACCATCGCTTTGGTGTAGTCGGCAATGGCACGTTCAACTTCCTTTTTATTGAAATAGGCATTGCCACGTTCGTTGTAGCTGAGCGCATTCAGTGGTTTCAATTCGATCGCTTGGGTGTAATCGGCAATTGCCTGGTCGTAATTCCGATTGGCAGAGAATGCATTGCCGCGGGCTTCGTAGCGATCGGCACTTTTCGGTTCTAATTCGATCGCCGCATTGAAATCGGCCAGAGCAGATTTCCAGTTGCCGCTCTGCTGGTATGCATTGGCCCGGTTTTGAAGATAAATCGGGTCTTTTGGGGCCAGACGAATCGCCTGCGTGTAATCGGCAATCGACTTCTCAAAGTCTTTGGCATCCAAGAATGCATGGCCGCGCTGGTTGTAACTTTCTGCGTCGTCGGGTTTCAAGCGGATGGCTTCGTTGAACTCTGCAACGGCTTCTTCGTAACGATCTTTCGCCCGCAATTCCTGGCCGCGCTTTAAGTGCGCCGCGGAGTCGGATTGAATTGCGCCGCCGCCCGCCAGCCCCTGACTGGCCTTAGGCTGCGACGAAGAAGCTGCCTGCGATGGGCTTTCCGGCGGATTTGTCGATTGCGCTGTGTCGGCACCTGACAACAACACCGGGCTCCAGAGGGAGCCAGATAACGTCCACGCGAGGTTCGCAGTTCCAAGCAGCAGCGAAAGTGAAAAGGTGCGGCTGCTCACGACTGCATTCCGATTACGTTTCCCGCTGCTGTGAGCATCGTTTCGCCTTGGATCCTCCCAACGAACATTCTATTGCGCAGCTCGCGTGAGAGAGAAAACTAGTGTATTACTCCCTCCGAGCCACTGCAACATTTTCAATATCGTGCCGCCGATGTTGATGTTGGCTGCAGCGGCTCATTGCGCTTCGGCTTCCAGCTGGGGCTACTGGCTTTGGTGCACGTGGTATTCTTGGCCGACTTCGAATCTCACAATGGATGGGTTGCCGCGGCGGCCATTGGTCTCCGGGAATGGCAACACTGGGATGCCGAATCGGGCCGGCTCTTAAAGCAGATTAGAATCTCCGAGGAAGAGCTGCGGAGGGCGTCCCTTGCGAGCGATGGAAAGCTGATTGCGATCGGCGGCTTTCACATCGATCCCGCCACGCAGCAAGGGCGAGCGGTGCGGATAATGCAAGTTAGAAAACTTTGAGTTTTCGCTATTCTCGTTGCGGTTTTTCAGCGTAATCCCGATTTTTTCCGGTTCCTGTGACTGACGAACTGGTGGTGATGAAGAGCGGACAAGCTGAAGAGCGAAGCAGATCTGACTGGAACCAGGATCGGTGCCAGCGCAGTTGAGCTGGATCGAGTGCCATGCGGGCGACCTCATTGCCATGGATTATAACCGATCAGCGGGGCATTTTACGCGCGGTCTAAGCCTTACGAGACTGGCTTTGGAGCAGCAGCGATTGAATTAGCGCCATCTGGTATTCAGCGGTCCCTGGCGAGCCTTTCGCTGCCGCCGCGCATCGCGCACGCTGCCACACTCTATCGTGCTGGATCGAGAAGCGCGTCGGACGGGGCTGGCGGCTAACAGTTTTCAATCCGCTTTTGCCCGGCGATTGGCATTGGCATGACATCACGTTGATCCTCTCTTGGGCTTTCGTAATTGAATTATAGTCGGATGCAAAGCTTTGTCGAACGGTGCCGTTTGACTCAACTCGATGTTCGCCCGTATATGGAGGGATAAGTGGGGCGCGGCTGGCCCATAAAACGCCCGCCGCCGCGGCAAGTTGGAAGTCTTCAGCCAGCCAACGGTTCTTAGTTTTTCTGACGTTGCTTTGAGTGTCGTGATGTGCGTGGGGGCAGAATCTTCGCGACGGCTGGTAAAAAAGTTCGACCCTGCGAAGCAATCGAGGTGCATAAAGAAACCCGCCGTGGCATGCAGAGAGAAGGAAGGGGTTGGAACTGGGCCAAAGCGGGCAGTCGCAATGGGGCAGGGAATCGTTGCAGGTGATCTACGATTCAGTCAGTTTTTGATGCGCATAAGCGCAATAAAAATGCCCGCCGCGAATGCCGCATAGGAGAGAAAATTCCATGCGACGGGCCGGACGCGACGGGCAATAACAAATGTCGGGAGCTGTGATTTTGCTTGCACCCAATAAAAAACCCGCCGCGAAACTCTTGGAAGCGATTGGGGCAGGTAATCGTCTCTTGTGAGTAACGCGACGGGCGATTGCGATTGTAGTTGAACTGAAACGCAGAGCAAGCGCATGAAAAAACCGCCATCATCAGCGCCCAAAACCCCCGGTGCGGCTTGTGTGATAACGGCGGTCCAACTTCAATTGTAATTCGACGGAAATGCGAAGCAAATAGCACCGATGGCGGTTTCGGTCATGAGGGCATCGAAAAGCCCGCCGCACTCAACAACCGAACCGGGCGTGACTCGAAAGTTGAAACGCGCGGCGGGCGAGATTTCAACAACGGGGACCGGTGGGAGTTTCGCTAGCGTTAAGGCGTTTTTTAGATTCTGATTGACAACCGCGACGAGCAAACAAGCCTAACTGCGGTACTGCCAAAACCAAATTGCCCCACAAACGATCGCGAACCAAATGGCTCCGAGTCCCAAAAGAAACAGATAGTGAATCATGCAATGGCGAATCAGTTGGCGAAGTTGCCTTCCGCGGGCGGGCAGTGTGATTGTAATGCAGAGCGAGCCGGAAGCAAAGAAAACGCCGCGCACTTAGATTTACTTGCCCTCGGTCATCCAATGCTTTTCCACAATGCCAGCGCGCTTGCCCACAGATCCAGCTCCACGTACGCGCGACCTTCGGCATATGTCTGCAAGAGCTAAGCGGCTGAATTCGAGTTTATAAGCGACAGGGTGAAAACGCTTCGCTGCACGCTGCCGTCGAGCGAGCTTGAGATGTCTCACAGGCTCGCCGACGGCTGTGTCGGCAACGCCAGTTGTTTTTTTTGCTATGCGACATGAGGAGGGCCAGTAACGACTGGATGGATTTCATTGCTAATCCGCTGCGCCCGCAAGACCTGGAACGTCCCCTTGCTCTTGAGCAACGGTTAATTGCCCTGCTTGCGACCCACGAAGATGAACCGGGACATCTATGTGCCTCCGGGCTAGCGACTCGACGCTTTATTTCGCAGATTCGATCCCCGTTCAAATGCTCCGACGAGGGATGGGGCATTCTTCACCTCACAACTATTTCAAATCGGGTCACTAACCTCAATTCCCCAGGAATTGACAATTTGGTGGCCGGTCAGGATAGTCAATGAACTGCAGCCGCACCCGCTGGATGAAACCAGGACAGCTTCCAAAAATCGCACGGCTGCTGTTGGTTCGTTCTGTGTATTAGCAAATCTCGCTGACGAAGAGGTTGATCATGCGTCATCGACATTGGGTTCTGGCGATATCCATCAGCGCGCTGGCTGTGGGAGCCGCAAAGCAGGCCAGTGCCGAACCGCGTGAGAAGCAGCAGTCACTGCAAAAGCTCGCGCACGACATCATTCAATCGAGCCAAGTCGATCCGGAGCAAGAACAAGATTTTAAACACGAAAGCGAGCCGGGTTGGGATTGGCGAATACACAAATCATCCTCAGGTGCGTCGTTCTACCTGCCGCAAATACAACCGCGCAGAGATGGTCTGTGGTACGATTTAGGCTGGTTCAAAATCGACGAACTCTACTTTGAATTCGATCACCCATTAGGGACAGATTTGCCAGCCGGTGCTGCCGCGGCTGCTCCGGCTGTCACGGAACCGCTCAAAACTACCGCGCCACCGTCCGCACGGCAGCCAAACGCGACCGCACCCTCGAATTCCTCCGCTGCGGGTGGTGCTGTCGCTCCGTCGCCGGTCGATGACGAACCTGTCATTCCGGACGTATTTGATTATCCGCTGAAGGCACAGCTATTGGTGGAGTTACTGCGTGAACATGGCGCGAGGCCAGCACGACGCCAGGGAGCCCAGCCGTTGAAACTTGATGATGCGACTTTGCGACCGATCGAACAAATTGTACGCGATGAGATCAAGGCCATTGAGACCGCCCAGCAGAAATCACGACTGCAAGGGACCAACGAGCATGGCGACGCGGACTTCGATAACGTTTCCAATTTGCTCATGGATTATGACGCACGAATTACGCGCCTCGTGATGGCGCAACTCGATGCCCAGGCCGACAAGCGAGGTTTGCTGCTGCGCAAAAATCGAGCGGTTGGCGCTGCGGGCGGCACCGAGCCAGTGCCAATTGCTTTCCAGTTTCCTGCTGGCGCTGCCGAGCCGAATCGGGTGCTAGTGATGTGCGGCGGCAACTTCGATTATCTCAAAAGCACGTGGAACGCGGCGCCCGAATCCAATTTGGACGACAAGCGCTGGAAAACGGTCCCATGGGAGAAGTCGGAGAATAAGTTGATCGGTACCATTTCGCCCGGACGCCAGGCCATCGTGGCGGTCTGGGAGGACAATGGCAAAATCAAATTTGCACGCGCGCACAAATATCCAGGCGTCTTCAAGGGATCGGAAGAGGTCGTATTCGACGCCCTTCAAACTGCCGTTGGGCACAACTAGCTATGTCCGGCGGCAATTCCACCCATTCGCCTGCCCAGCGTTCCGTTCGAATTTCTATTTCCCAATATTGGTCCTACGCCGCATTCCTCGGCATCGTCATGCTGATGGCGACTGGTTTTTGGTTCGCCGCGCGATGGATTGACCGTTCGACTCAGAATCTCGATTTCGCCGCGGTTTCTTATTGCGGCTGGCCGCTCGCCATGGGTGCGGCCGTGGCGGGCTATTATGGATTGAAAAACAGCCCTCGACCAATCAAGGTTCTGCTCTCAGGTTGCTGCGGGCTGGCGGCGGCCATGGGTTTGGCGGGATTTCTAACGCTTTCAAATTGTTTTATTTGCACAGTCCCGGGGATGAATCCCAGCCGTTTCCTGATTTCCAATATCTTTCGCGACGATCCGGATCACAAAATTGACGCCACCCAGCGACCCCAGGAATTGCTGTTGAATTGGAATTTTGATCCGGCCGAAATCTACGACCCTGCTTCCCTCGCTCTGATTCAAACCTCATTTCAAGTGGCCTGGATTGTCTTGATATTCGGAAGCATGTCGTCCCTCGGAGCCTGGGCCGCAATCATCAGCGATTACGGCCCACAGGCTGTGAACGTTCCAGGCGCGAGCGAAGCCGGTCGCCGCCGCTGGAGAACTCCCGTGGCGGTCTTGGCCGGCGCGGTTGCGGCGAGTTTACTGGTTGGAAGTGGGCTGATTGGCTGGCGATTTCTGTCGCCGTCGGCGATTCCACAAACGCAAAAAAACCGTCCGGTCGCCTCACGATCGGCCGGCAATGAGAATGTTGCACATCCCGACCGCGGCATCGACTTGAAACTTTCCGAACAATTTAACGCCGGCCGCAAATGGGCGGTTCTGATCGGCGTCGATGAATACCTTGATCCAGAGTTTCCTAAGCTCCGCTTCTGTGTGAACGATGCCAAACTCATGGCGACTCAGCTCAGCGAGCGCTGTGGTTACGATCCGGAACGCATCCTGTTGATGACCGACGATCAAGAGAAACTGTATCAGCGGCCGCTGTTGATTAATCTAGAAGAGCAAGTTCGTGGCTGGCTATCGAAATGTGAACCAGCAGATACGGTACTGGTGTTCTTCGCTGGTCACGGCATGTTGGATCATGGAAATGGATATTTGGTGCCGCAAGACTGCCGCAAAAAAAATGCGGCGCTCTCCGCTTGGGCCACCGACGAGCTGCGCAAACTGCTGCATTCCTGTGCCGCCACCCAAAAAATTCTGATTCTCGACTGCTGTCACTCTGGCGGAAACGAGCGGTCGGCTGACGACGCAGCGGTTGGCCCTTCCAGCCAGGAGCTGGGCGAATCGTTCGCCCGCGCCAAGGGTTTGATCACGCTGGCCAGTTGCCAAACGGATGAAACGTCCAAGGAATGGGGCGCCAAGCACCATGGTCTATTCACGTATGTGTTGGCGCAAGGTTTGGCGGGAGCGGCCGATTTTGATCACAACGGGATCGTCGACAGCGATGAGATTTATCGCTACACAGTCGATCATGTGCCGCTGATGGCACAGTATGAACTGAATACCACGCGGCAAACGCCCGTGCGATTAATCGGCGAGGATGTGGTCGGAGTATTCGCGCTCTCGCACGTCTCTCTCCAACGATGATGCTCATGGAAAATGAAAATAAATAAGTCGGTTCATTGTTACGTCTCCGAGGATATTTTGCGAATCTCGCCGATCCCAAGACCCCTGGGCTGAAATCGGTAAGGTGAAGCAATCGATCACCAGCGAAATGTTTCGCCGCCTGAAATCGCGGTAAGTTCAGGCGAGCTGAGACAAATGCGCTCCGCCGGCCGCTTGCGCCTCGATGAAACGCCGTCAATCGTCAATCGTGTGATTTGTATTTTGATCGGGTGCAAGTTTTTTCAATGGCCGTCGCGACTTTTCAGACTCTTGCTTTCATGATCGCCTCATTTCTTGGGGAAGATCACAGGATGTCTAGGCCTCGCTCCGCCTGCATTCCTCGATTACCGCACAAGATCAGGAGCACAGTCTCACTTTGTTTTCTGTTGCCGGAGCTTTCGGATTTCTTCAAGCTCCCTTGCCAGGCGGGCACGGAGCGGACTTTCACCACTCACACTATCCAGCAGCAATTCAGCCTTTACCATCGATTCATTGGTGATGCCTTTCCCGTGAAAGAGCGTTCGCCAGGCAATCAAAGCATCGCGTTCGTCCAAGATACACCTTCCTGATCAGCACGTGACGGATTTGTGACCTCTTCGCGCGACGAGCATTCCGAAAAGCCACTTTGCACAAACCGCTCATTATGGCTGAAAGCGATCGACAAAACGATAACAGCCAGATCCCACCCGGACGATATGCTTTTACGGCTGCATGGGGCAGATCGCAGTTTGCCGGCGGGATTCCGCCGCGAATCGTCGTGCTGATTAGCCCTCTTTTTTGCCAGCGCTCGTTTTGAACGGAGTCCGATTCGCTTGTCCGTATGCTCCGGCAGCGACTTAACGGACAACGGCCTGCACGTTTTGTGGGATTCGTGGGGTCACCTTCATCAAGGCATTCATCGCCAGTTCCAGTGCGGAAACCACGGATGTGGCACCGCGCTCTTTGGTATTGGAAATCATCCGTTCGGTATTGCCCCGGTACGCCCAGCGACCAACAACAATCGGCAGCGTCGGAAAGCTTTGCCGGACTCGTTTGCAGACATATCGCACTTGTCCCACCCCGCCCGGCCCTAATGCCGAAACGCACACGACATCTGGCTCTTCACTCTCCAAGCGATTGAGCAATTCACTGGTCAGCATGACGGTCGCCATCGATTCGATCCGAATATTTGGCGGAACAATACGTGCAAGCATTTTGATCGCCAGATCGTCGGCGCGATCTAAAATCGGAACCCCGACCACGAGCAGTTGCGCGCCGGCGCAGGTGCTACTTCGGGCGAGCCCTCGTCAGGCTTTTCGGCCGGCAGATCCTCAATAAACTGTTCGGTAGTGTTCCAAATCAACTCTTGGTTTGCTTCCGAAATGTCCCCGTGCTCACGGTCCCGCTCGACTTGCGCGAGTGCGGGAAGCAGCACGTCATCAAATGTTTCGGTCAGGCTATGCGCTTGGCGATATTCGTCCAGCACTTCACTGGCTTCGTCAACATCATCCGCTAACAAGCGCTGGTAGTAGCGAATCGAGGGGTGCAGTGAAGCCTCGTTTCCCAGCAAAATCCATAACGGTTCCAAGGGCGGCACGTATTTGCCCAGGACTGCCAGAGAAACAGTCAATGGAACGGAGAGGACGAGCCCGACGGGCCCCCAGATCCATCCCCAAAACATCGCGGCCAACAATAGCGCGACAGGCGCGACTCCCGCGCCCCTCCCGTACACCACCGGTTCAATGACATTATCGATCAATAGCTCAATGATGACAAAGAGCGCCACGACCAGGATCGGCTGCGTCCAAGTTGGGAATTGCGCGATGGATAAGCCAATCGGTGCGGCCGCAGCAATCAACACGCCTACATAGGGAATGAAACGTAACACGGCCGACAATAATCCCCAGAGGGCAGCATACCGAACACCAATGACCCAAAGACCAATGCCAATCGTCAAGCCGAAGGCACTGTTAATCATCGCATTTTGCAGAAGATATCGGCTGATTCGACTTCCCAACTCATCGATCGTGCGCGTCGTCAAGGTGATTTGATTTGTGCCAGCTAAGCGCAGCAATCGATCGCGGAGATCTTGGCGCACTAGCAACATGAAGATCACCAAGACCGTGAGTATCCCGATTGAAGCTAAGGGGCCCGCCAAAGATGTAATCGCGAGCTGGGCAGTTTCTAGCGGCGTCGTCGGCTCAGAGACGACTTTCACTGGCGTGGGTGGCGGTGGAGTTGTAAGCGACTCATTGGCGTTTTGCAGTGTCGCTTGCGAGTCTTCTACCGACTCCTTAATCTCCGAGGTCAGTTGTCCAATCGATTCACCGACTTTCCGCAAAGTGCCAGATCCCGAGTCTCGCAAATCCTGCAGTTTGGCATGCAAATTCTGCTGAAACTTCGGCAACTCTAGAACGAGTTGAGAGAGCTGCGTGGTGGCCTGCCAAGCGATCAATCCGAAAAGCGTAAAAATGAACAGCACGACCGACAGCACAGCGACCGGCCGAGGCAAACGGCGGCGTTCCAGCCAGGTCACCGGCGGCGAAAGCAAAAATGTCAGCAAGACCGCAGCGACAATGGGAAGCAAGATGGGCCGCCCAAAGTACAGCGTGGCGATCACCAGCACGGTCGCTTCAAGAATGCGAATCAATCGCGCCGCTTGGGAATTAGTTGTGCTAGTCACAAAATGGCACTCGTCATGGATGCAATTAAGCTGGTGTCAATGTCTGCGAACCTGGCTCGTCAGACGTCGTCTCCATCCCCGCTTCGGCAATCCCTTCAGTTGCAGCGAAGCCCTGCTTTTGCTGTTTATCTTTCGCTGGACTCGTGAGCCTCAAGAGGGCCATCGACTGTCCGAGGTCGCACCAAGCGGGTCATGTTTGGCAGGCCAAACGCGCATGGTTGTCCTCCTTGCGTCGAATCATGGCAGCTTGGATTTTCCGAACCAGTAGTGATGCGGGCCACTCGAATGATGTCGCGAACGCTATCCGACTCTGCGGCCTTGCACCAAATTGATGAGCAAAACGACGACCGCCACAACCAACAGCAAATGAATAAAGCCCCCGGCCACACCAAAACCAAGTCCCAACGCCCACATCAGGAGTAGCACCACGAGCAGTGTCCACAACATACAGCACCTCAAAAAGAAATCACGGGATCGAAAATGCCACGAAATCCGGCAAGAACACCTTGAACGCCTCGGCCCCTGGGGACCTGAACGTCTCCGCATGGCGGAAGGAGTGCTCAAACACAATGCGGTTCAATCTTTGGCCCACGCTACAGCCCCACTGCCTTTAGTATTTTTTTTGACAAGGATTGCGATTTGCGATTTCCTGCGCGGTCTTTCTGCGTGCCATTTTTGACGGGATCTTCGGCTTCGACATTGATGCGTTTGGCCAATTTTGTGAGCGCCTTATCGGTATCACCTTCTTCATTCAGTGTTTGTTGCAGTAATTGAACGGCCTTCCTGTTCTTTCAACAGCTGCGCGTAGGTTCGCACGCACCCATAACCCGCGATTTCATAATGCTCGACCCGTTGCGCCGCGGCAATCAGCGCAGCGTCTTTGACCTCCGGCTCGGCATTTTCATCAATCGCTTCTTGACCTTCTTTGATCAGGCCCCGCATCGCCTGACATGTTTTCCCACTCGGCGTGACATCGAGGTCTGCGCAGACTTTCTTGATCCGCTCGACATGTCCGCGCGTTTGCTTCAGATGCTTCTCGAATCCCCGCTTAAGCTCCTTGCTGCTGGCCGCCTTCGCCAGCTTGGGAAGGGCCTTTAGCAGCTGCGTTTCTGCGCTGTACAAGTCTTTCAATTCCTCGACGAACAAGTCCTCGAGCGTTGACAGTTTCATGGGCGGTGCTCCCTATCTATAAAAAGAGAGCCTCGCCCGACTAGCGAGGCTCAGAAATGCATTTGGTTTATCAAGATGCAGATTAGTGCTTACCTTTAATCGCATCCGTCACTTTGTCGACGGCCTTTTCCACCGCTTGCTTGGTCTTGCCGGCCGTTTGTTCCAGTTTTCCTTCGCGGCGTAACTTGTCGTTGTCCGTGACGGCGCCTGCGGCCTCTTTGACCCGACCTTTCACTTCTTCAGCTTTGCCACTCATGATTGACGCTCCGTGTGTGAGCCTGAAATTTGATCGCTGCGTTGGTTCATCGCAAAGAGCGTGCCAGGGGAACCCGTCGGTCAGATTAGGCGTTGGAGCAGATTGGTTTCGCCAGTTGCTGATCGCGCACCGCTCGCGATGGTCACCTGAACGCCTGCGCTCTCAATTCCGTCGGCTCCGTTTCCACGCCGAAAATGTCCGATCAGAGTCAATTGAGCAACTAATCCGAGGTCGGCCAGAAAGTGCTGGGCTAGGCCACGGTGTGAAGTTCATCATTAATTTGCCCCTCGCGAGGTCGCGAACCATACCCGCACCCAAGACGATCCCCACGGGCACGGGAGCGAGAGTGGATCAGCGAGCGACGAACAAATCTTGAGAATCTGCGAATTCCGCTGGTCGATGACGATTCTGATGCACGTCCAACTCTAACCAGAATCTTGACGATGAGCAGTGCGATCACCAAGGAATGTGAGGGTGTTTGCTCAGCGCTGGAGCCGATTCGAGCATTCAATCTGAACGTTGAAGTTAGTGATTTGGGCTTGCCTGGCCAGGATGGGTGCGAACGGATTCGCCAAGTGCGCAACGGGCTATTCGTTCCAAGTGCTGCCTGCGCTCGGGCTGACCGCATTCGCTCGTCCGGAAGATCGCCGCCCTGCACCGCGCGCTGGATTTTCAAGTGCACGGAGTTAAGCCGGTAGAACCGCGCGAGCTCACGGCTGCCATTACCGCGCTAGTCGGTCGGACGGAGCATGAAGCCTCACAGATCACAAGCGTGAGCTCGCCAAAACCGGCCGGGTGGCAGCGATGGTCAGAAAAGCTTGATGCGCTGGCGTCCTACTAGGAATATAGGCAATCGAAGTCGTGTGCCTTGCCATCTAGCAATTTGTGGGTCGTCTGATCGCAATGGGCGATTTCCTTGCGAACAATGGACACATTCCGCGGGGCATCAAACCCAAGTCGAACGCGCTCGCCTTGAACGTCTAGCACGGTTACGTAGATGTTGTCGCCGATTAGAATTCTTTGGCCGAGCTTACGTGAGAGAACCAACATGTGAATACCCTCCATGGCTTTGGAATGCTAGCGCTGACTCTGAATCACCCGGTTTGGTTTTTGTGAAAGCAAACCACAGGCGATTTCCACCGTCTCGCGGTGGTTCCCGCGCAGGACGCAATTATTGTGCCCGTGCAAAACGCCAGCCGGCCGATCGCCATTTGAGGTGAGCGGTTCAGCTCACAGCCGACCGGCTTGAGACGTCGATGGCGGCCTAGGAGGCGCAGGCGCGGTTTAGGCGATCCAGTGTCAAGAAGAATTAAAAAGGCGACCTTCGGTTTGCTGTCACAAGGCGGTGGCCGCAAGTGCAGGGCTGACATTTTTAACAAGTTGGTGCCGTACAACGGAGGCCGCGCGGTTTAGTCATCCATGTCTTGGGGAAGAAACGCAATCGCTAAGCGACGATGGCATTCTGCCGCAGCAGGCGAATTAGGATCGAACTGGAACTTGCACGTTCAGGCTTGAAGCAAAAGTCCCTGCCGATCGAGCTATCAACTATTCGGTTCGAGTTGTGGCGATAGAATAGGGGTTCTGAGAGGTAAGCAATGCGAATCATCTTGACATCGGATGCCCACGAACTTGGCCGGCAAGCGGCTGAGGAAGGAGCGGAGCTCATTCGTCAGGCGGTCGCGCAGCGCGGCGCGGCAAACATTGTGGTCGCAACCGGCGCCTCGCAATTCGCCGTCCTTCGGGCCCTGACCGGGGCATCGAACATCGATTGGTCAAAGGTGACTGGCTTTCACCTGGATGAGTATCTTGGTCTAGCAATGACTCACCCGGCGTCCTTTCGCCGCTATCTGAAAGAACGCTTTGTAGATCGCGTGCCGCTCGCTAAATTTCATTATGTCAATGGCGAAACAACGAATCCGCAGGCAGAGTGCCAGCGCTTGGCTACGATTATCGAGCGACACCCCATCGACGTGGCCTTCGTGGGCATCGGGGAAAATGGTCATCTGGCGTTTAACGATCCGCCAGCGGATTTCGAGACCGAAGCGCCATACGTGGTCGTCGATTTGGATGAGGCCTGCCGTCGGCAACAGCTCGGCGAAGGCTGGTTCCCCACGCTCGGTGACGTGCCCCGGCAGGCCCTCAGTATGTCGGTTCGCCAAATTCTGAAATCGCGAGCGATCGTGTGCAGTGTGCCGGACCGGCGCAAAGCTGAGGCAGTGCGAAACGCAGTGGAGGGCCCCTTCACACCCCTCTGCCCCGCCTCGATCCTGCAACAGCACGCAAACTGCACGCTGTTCCTCGATCCACCAGCGGCATCATTACTGCGGAAGATTCCTGCCTAAAATAATCATGCAAACCGCCCGACCGCAAGACGGTTTCGTCGACCTACAGGTCAACGGTTATGCGGGAGTGGACTTCAATTCTGATGCGCTCACACTCGATGAATTGCGGTCAGCCTGTCTGCGGCTGCGTCAAGACAAAGTGGCGGGCGTGCTGGCGACCATCATAACTGCGGACATTGAGCAGATGGAGGCGCGTCTCCGCCGGATCGTGGCGATTCGAGAGCGGGACCCGCTGATTCGTGAGGTCATTTGGGGACTGCACATCGAGGGACCGTTTATCAGCCCCCAACCTGGCTACGTCGGTGCCCATCCCGCGCAGCACGTCCAACCAGCAGATCTCACCCTCATGCTGCGACTGCTTGATGCAGCGAGTGGCTTAACGCGCATCGTGACCCTGGCGCCGGAATTTGACCGCGACCTTCAAGTTACTCAGGCACTGATCCGCGAAAACATCGTGGTCTCGGCGGGCCACTGTAATCCATCCATGGAGCAATTGCGGGCCGCAATCGATGTCGGCCTTTCGATGTTCACCCATCTGGGAAATGGGTGCGCGAAGGTCATTGATCGTCACGACAATGTGATTCAGCGCGTGCTGAGCCTGTCCGACGAACTGTGGATCACATTCATCGCTGATGGTGTCCATATTCCGTTTTACGTGCTCCGAAACTATCTGCGCATTGTGGGCCTAGAACGCGCAATAATCGTGACCGATGCAACGGCGGCGGCAGGCATGAGCGTCGGACGAATCTCGATCGGCAATTTGCTGGCTGAAGTCGGGGCGGATGGAGTACCGCGGCTAGTAGCTGATCCACAGTATTTGGCCGGCTCAGCACTGACAATGCAGCTGGCCGCTGACAACCTCCGCAGTCAACTGCATTTGAGCCAACACGATATTAAACTCCTTTGCCAATCAAATCCCATGACCGCTTTTTCGCACTGATTCGCAACTTCATCGGTCTCCTCGAACGCGGTGTCTCACTACTCGTGCATCGCAGTCAGCGATGAGACGGCTGCCGCCGGAAAAACGACCGATTTCTGGACGTGGCCGATTCCCACCTTGAAAGGCAGAAATTTCCTTTCTGTCCCGCAACACGACATCGGAGACAACCATTGCCTTTTGGATAAGACATTGGTGGGCGATCCTCCAACACATTACATTGATCCTTCCGGATCTCTCACCGTCGCGCACGGCGCCTTATCGATCACTTGAGACTGGACAGTCGCTGTCGTCGCTTTCGACCTCTGGAACAATACAGCCCGGCTAAGAATCCCGATTCGCCACTTCTTACAGCTGTTTGGGGCGGGAATTGAAAATGAAGGTCAGTAGCTTCCCTGCGCGGACCCGTGGCATTGTCAAGTTTCATTGCTTGCGCTCGCACGCTTTTCGCCGCACAAATGCGGCTCGCCTAGATCAGCGCCTGGTGAATAATTTAACAAATCGTGTAACTGCGATTGCCTGAGGACCTGCCACGGTCCGCACTGAGAGCCACAAATTAAAAATCGAGTCACAAAAGCCGACCGTCGCGCTCGCAAAAAAATCTCCGAAGGAGCAGTGCGATGCTGACACTCAGAATCCAGACCACGATCATGACAAAGACGAGCCATTCAATTAGCGGAATCACTCCCAGTTGACTGCGCGGCACGCGGCGTGGATCAAGCGATTCGATGGTGGTTAGCCCACAAAGGACTGGCGCGGCCGCCAAGGCGAAAAAGCAGCCGACAGTCAGTATTCCCGACCATATCGGCCACTTGGCAATCCGCTGCCGCCGGTCGAGCCAAATCGCTTGGGTCAAGAGTGCCACAGCTCCCATGCCACTATAGAAAAACGAGAACGAGACGATCACGTGCGGCACGAGGTTATTCATCGGAATAATGCCGACCAGGGCGCACGAGATCCCTGACCAGATGCCGAGTACCATGCCGGCCCAGGCCGATTTGCTGCCTAAGTGCATCCCCAAACCCAGCATGAATCCGCTCACGATCGCTCCGCTGGCAATCAGTGTCGCATTAAAGAGCCTCGCCCGTGACGACGTCCCGACTTCGCCCAGCTCTGAAATGAAGTGATCGCGGATCGAGAATGCTTCGTTCGTTCGCCCTAAATACGCCAGAGCCGACTAGTCCTGTGCCCGCCAGGAGCACAACTGGAGCCAGCAGACCACAAACAATCGCTGCAGCACGCCAGTTCATGCTATGAAGTCTCTGATTAGGATCTGACTGATCAAATCCATAACGTTCTTCGCCGAAATCGAATGTTCGCGGAACTTAAATTGCGTCACCGTCCGCCCTCGCGACCTGGAATACCGCTGGCAATTGCGTTGGCGTGGGTAAAATCAGAGCGATGATGCTGTAAGCTCGGTCCAATTGCGGATTCGGATTGCCTGACAGCCGCAGATTGTCGATTCGAGTAGTTTTACTCGAGGAGGAGTCAAAGTGCATTATCTTTATGCTTCCAAACCCGGAGTGGACCGAAAGCTCGTGGCGACGTTTGACTCCGAACAGCAGCTACGTGCATATGTTCGCTGGGCAACACTACAGCAGAACGTCGATGGATCTTCGAAGTTCGAGCAAGGCAGTCCGCTTGTCGGTTACAGTCACTGGGAACATAGCCCCGTGCCGCTGGCGCCCGATGAACCTGCCGACGTGCCACATAATCCCTCGCCGAGCATGCTCTGAATGATTTCCACGGAGACGGGCGAGGCAGTCATCTATTTTAGGCGGAGGACTGCGACCGCCGCGCGGAAAATGCTGAATGGTTAGCCGTTCCCAAAGCTGAAGCTTGGGTCAATAACCTGGCCACTCGACCACTCGACGAGTACTCGGCACTTTGATTGACGACATCGGTTTAGAGACACCGTGATCCGAAAATCCATCGGTGTGAGAAAGAGACTAAAAAGCACTTCAGAATTGATTGGTGTAGGATCGTCTACTCAGGTGCAATGTAGCGATTGATCCAAAGTCGTCATGGCGAGTTGGTCGCCTCCGTCGGTTTTGGTCGCGCCCAGGTCTCACCC
Source organism: Pirellulales bacterium (assembly GCA_963773875.1). Lineage (GTDB taxonomy): Bacteria > Planctomycetota > Planctomycetia > Pirellulales > JADZDJ01 > CAVTYH01. Next base: position 41,895 of record CAVZCV010000014.1, on the reverse strand, counting down.
CGTTTGTAGCGGTTCGCCCGATCAACGACCACCGCGTCTTTGCTCAGCTTGATCACGCTATCGAGCGCCGGATCGAATTCGCCCTTATGGGGTTCGCGCAGTTCGCGGTGGTGGGCCAGTTCAACAATCGTTTCGCAAGCCTGTTGCACGAACTCCGGCTGTTCCAAATACGGCAGCACATACCTGAGGCTTTCGATCGAATATGAAGTGCGGCAGCGATTGACCACGAGGGCCCGTTCTTCAGCGGTTTTAGCGGCTGCCATTGCTTGCTTCATCCGCGCGAGCCGCTCCAGATCGGTTCGATTGTCTCGCGTGCTTCCGATGCGGACGAAGGCTTGGAAGATCATCGCCCGATGCGCGGGGCTGTCGGCCTTCGCCGCCGCCTCGAGCAACTCGTCCAACACGGTCGAGTCGGGCCAGTTGCACAATGCTCGTAAACCGGCTTCGCGCCGAGCCGGGTCTTCGCCGGCCAGGGCGGATTTGACGACGGTGTAAATTTTCGCGCTGCCGACACGGCCGAGCGTGGGCAGCAGCGCGATTTGATCCTGTGCGTTGAGCTTTGCCCAGGCCGACAACATCGCGCTCGCCCGGGCGTCGGCATCGTCAATCCTCCCGGCAACGACGGTGACCGCTTTTTCCGCCGCCTCGCGCTCCGTGCCGTTTTCGGCTTTGAGCACGGCCTTGAACATGTCGGGCAGATGGTTCGCGGAGGCCAATTGCGAGAGCGCCACCATCGCGGCGCGGCGCACGTTCGCGTTGTCGCCGGTCGCGGCGGTAAGAAGGTCGCCGACCGTGGTTAGGGCGCGGCGCTCGGCGAGAACTTCGATGAGGACAACGCATATTGGGGGCGGCGAATTCTTGAGCGCTGCGGCGATTGCGCCTGGAACTGCTTCGCCGCGAAGTCGTTGGACGGCTGATTTCGCGGCCGCTTTTTCGGCAGCGCTGCCGCTGGCAAGTGCTGTGAGCAAGAGCGCTAAATTGGTCGAATCGCCCAATGATCCGATGGTCGTGATGGCGGCCACGCGAACGGTTTCGTCGTCGCTATTGTTAAGCAGCTCGATGACCGCCGGCAGCGCGGCATTGTCGCCTCGATCGGCCAGCGCACTCAGCAAACCCACTTGTTCGGCGGCGTTCAACTTCGGCAGTTGGGCGGCAAACCGCTTTGTCGCTGGGGGGCCCTTGGCCTGATTGCGGACTTGATCCAGTCCGACTGCTCGTAAATCTTTGTCCTGTTCGGACAAGAGTTTGACCACCATTTGCACGAGTTCGTCGCTCGGCTCGTCCTTAGCAAACGACCAAAACGCGAACACGAGCACGGCGCAAACGCTCACGACACCGCGCCTCAGGAAATGGCCAATTCGCACACGGTGCTCCTAGTCATTTTTACCGGCGCAAGCCAACATGCCCTTGGTGGCAGCCAGACGAACGTGTTTGGGATGCTCTTCGCCGACATAGGCTTTGAACATCGCCAGCGCTTCAGCCTTTTTCCCCTCGGCCAGCAATCCTTCCGCGCAAAACAGGCTGGCATCTGTGACCGCCGGTTTGACTTCGGTCGAAGCCGACTTCACGTTATCCAGCGCCTTCGCGGCGTTTGAGTTGCGAATGTCACCCAGCGCAAATGCCGCAGCCCGGGCAACCGCCGGATCGGAATCAGTGAGCAGCTTAGCTAACGGGGAAACGCTTTCCGCATCGCGGCGCACGCCCAAGGAACTGATGACGCCAATTTTCAACGATCCGTTCAGCTGCGGCAGCGCTTCGCGCAATGCCTGCGCCGCCTCGGGCGCGGGAATTCGCTCCAAGGCAAACCGCGCCATGTGGGCCAAATCCTTGTCTGACAGCAGGCTGGCCAATGTCGGCACCGAGGCGGCCGTGCCAATAATCATCAACTTGCGGCAGGCGAAATCTTTGGCATCGCGGGAAACATCGGTCTTGAGCACGGCGGCTAGACGGTTTTCCAAATCTTTTCGTGCGGCTTCGTCAGCGTGCGAAGCGATCACCGCGCTGTCGATTTCCTCCAGTGGCTTGCGATCGGTTCCCCAATCATAGGTTTTCAAAGTTTCGAAGGCTTGATCGAGCATATCGAGATCCTTAATTCAGATTTCAGATTATTTCAGATTTTGAGATCGCAGATTTCAACCGATTAAAGTTGCCATGGCTCTCGGCGAGCACGGTCGAGGTAGCGATTGGCTTCCTCGTCGCCGGGGAATTCTTGCTTGGCGGCATCCCACTTCAGCGTTCGTTTCAACTCGTAGGCGATCACGCCCAAGTGGCACACCGCCGCCGTGTTGACTGCCAGCTCGATGTCGCGAAACGGCTTCTCGCGAGTCTTCACGCATTCGATGAAGTCGCCGTGAATGCCGCCGTGCCCCTTGTAGCCTGGCACCGGTTTCGGCTCGCGTTTCTCCTCCGGCGTGCCTTCCACCGCCAAGTTGCGGGTGTTCGGCTTATTGTGCGTGAGCAGAATGCCATTCGGATAGCGGTAGGTGAGATAATTGCCATCTTCATGATAGACGACTTCTTGAGGCTGCATTTCGCGCACGTCAACGGCAAACGTTGCGCCGCCGAAATGATGTGCGCCCCAATCGGTCATGCCGCCGCTGGAGTAGTCGACGTACGATCGCCAGCTGTTGCCATTCAGCCCGTAATTGCCGCTGCAACGCTTCGAGTTATACGGCGCCGACGGCGCAGGTCCCAGCCACATATCCCAATCGATATCGTCGGGTTGCGGTTCGGCCGGCAGGTTGCATTGCTGCGAAAGCGGACCGACATTCACGTTGATCGATTTGATCGGGCCCAACTCGCCGCTCCAGCACCGATTGACGATTTGCTTGTAATCTTCCAGCACGCGCTGGCTACCGCCGGATGCGACGCGCGAATACCGCCGCGCGGCATCGATCATCAGGGGCCCTTCCCGTAGCGTGCGTGTTTCTGGCTTCTGGCAATACACGTCTTTGCCGTTCCGGCACGCTTCGATCATGACGATGGCATGCCAGTGGTCGGGCGTGGCGATATGAACGGCGTCGATATCGGGCCGAGCCAGCAGCTCGCGGAAATCGTTGTATGTTTTGCAGTCGGTGTTCTTGTAGTTGCCATCGATTCGGGCCTTACACTTGTCGCGCACGCTCTTGCGTACATCGGAGACGGCGATGTACTGCACATCGGTGCGTTTCAGGAAATCGCCTTGATCGTTCGAGCCCTGGCTCCCAATCCCAATTCCGCCCATCACGATGCGATCGCTGGCGGGCGGCACTTCGGCATTGCCGAGTGCGGCTGACGTAATGACGTACGGGGCGGCAATGGCAGCGCCGGCCGTCTGCAAAAACTCGCGGCGAGTTGGGCGGTGTCGGTGGCCCATAAATCGATCCCTCTCATGTGAGCGAGAACAGGTGAAACGGCTTCCGCTCGATGGACAAAGGAAATGACTGGATTTCGAACGGTCCTTAATTTTAATGCGCATTCTAAATGAGTCAGATTCACAGATTCAAGCGAATCGATGAGTTTCTGAGGTCGGTCAGCCGGCGAGGAGTTTTGTATCGCCTGCATTTAGAACTTGCACGATGGCTATAAATCGGGCCCCACATTTGCGAACGGGGAAGTGGATTTTGAAAAATACCAGAACCAGAACCGATGGACCGACGATGCAGGCCGCCTGAAGTTGACGCACCTGGTGCCTGGTCTCACAATCCAAGTCGGGACCGGCAATTTCGTGCCCGGCCAAAAGGGAATCAATGAATAATTGGTCATTCGCGTCGCGCCGGGCCAAAATGCCGACGCACAGGACATCGTCGTGCAAAAACCGCCAGCGCCGCGGCGGGCCGCCGAAGCGCCGAAGGCGAAAGCCGCTGAGACCGAGCAAAAGTGACTTGAGATTATTGTGCTTTGCGTATCGGCTTCACCATTTATACCGATGCTTTTCGCGAACGAGGTGAGCCCAGGATTGATGTTCGAACGTTTGCCAGCGTCATCGGATGTTTGCGGCTCCCTTGCTCTTGCGCAGCACGCCAACGCTGGCGTTTTGTGGCGCACAATTCCCGTGCATCATTCTCCGGTCAGATCGGCGGCGGAATCCGAGACGTCAGCACTCCGCTAAGCCAGAAGTCGTTGGGTTGATGACGCAGTCGTGGCAGTTCTACGCTACAACTGTAATGCGACCCTTGGCCATACGTTTTCCAAGCAGCGAACACCGTGTACCAAAAAACGTGTGTCACGACGGTCGGGCCTGTTGAAAAAGTCAAATTTTTGCTGGCATTGGTCGGATCGATTTGGGCGCTCGTCTCGGGGAAGGCACGCTGTGCCGACCCTTTTTAACAACGACAGATCGGAGAGCAGTGACGAATGAACGATGATCATCAGACTTCCTTGGCATTGTCAGCAAAGGTCTCCGCACAAACTCGCGAACGGCTAGCCATGGTGGTGGCAATGGTCGCTGGATATGTGGATGCCTATGGCTATATCAGTTATCGAACGTACTTATCGTTTATGAGCGGGAATACAACCCAGAGTGGTCTTCTGATTGGTAAGATTAATTTTCCAGGAGCGGCTCCGACCCTTCTGGCGATTCTGTCCTTTGTGGTCGGAGTCTTCGCTGGAACGTTGCTCATCATTTCCGAGGCCCCGCAATCCCACCGATGCACATTTGGATTGGTTGCCGGCTTGTTGTCGATCAATATAGGTTTCACCGAGCTTGGTGTCACATGCAACCTCATAAGTATCGCCATACTCAGTTTCGCGATGGGGGTATTGAATACGACACTGTCCCGAATCGGCGCGGAAAAAATCAATGTCACGTTTGTTACCGGGACACTAAACAAAATCGGCAGCCACCTCGCCCTCGCGCTCAGGCGTGTGCCCCTGAAAGATGCACAGGGATTGTGGGATACTCATATCCGTCGAACCTTTCTTCTGGTGGCCCTGTGGATTGCTTTCCTTATCGGCGCGGTGCTGGCCGTAGTAACGACGGCCCGTTTTGGTGCGTGGGTTCTATTGCTCCCCTTCCTAATCCTTCTGGTCTTAGCGGTATTTAGCCGCGAGCAAATCGAGAGCTCATGACGCGTCGATAGCGGAGTTTCCTTCAGTGTTCCACGAATTCCACGAATCACACTGCCGCAACGCTCTCTGCGAGCAGCCGATTTTGAGAGATTTCAGAAGCGCTTTCTAAAACGGTGGTTTATTGGTTTGTCTCACGCGCGATGAGTCCTTGAAACTAAGCCTGCTTGTAACGATGATTGCCGTATCAAGTGAATCGAGCGACCGAACGAAAGAATGCTGCATCGCTTTAGGCGTGTGACCGAACGAAAGATTGCATGTTCGGCGGCGGATCACTAAGTGGTCAACAGCCATTCGTCCCCAAGACTGGCGAATACCTCATCGCTCGCGGCAGAGACATCATCGGTCCAGAGTTGATTTGAGGGCCAGTTTTCATCCGATGAAGCATGGGCCGCGGGACTAGCACTTTTAGCTTCGTCGTCGATGGGAAACGCCGTCACTGGAGGGAGGCGAAAGGTTGAATTCGTCGTGGCGGAAGGCGCGATTGCCATTGAATTGCCCGCGAACAATTGCTCAAGGCCAACTCCAAAAGATGGGGTTTGACCTTGGGATGAAGTTGGAGCGGTTTGATTCAAAGCGACAGCCATTCCGGCCGCAGCAGTATTCACGACAAGCGTCAAATCAGTTCCGTTGTATTGCGGCGTGACGACTAGTCCGCTTGCAAGCCCAGTAACATGGATCGTAGCAAATTGCCCGGTTTCCGACGCGCAGGTTAGCACCTTGAAGCTGTTTCCAGCAACTGGCGTGAAGCCGCTGGCAAATTGCACGTCCAACGTGCCAGCCAATGTCGCCGCGCCGGTGATCGCCACCAGACCGAATTGAGTGGTCGCGGTGCCACCAACATCGACATGCACCGTTCCAGCCGCGGCCTGCGCAAACGCACCGGTGAAGGCGACCGTACTTCCAGCCGCGGCCGAAACGATCCCAGAATTTGGCGCGGCTAAACTCGCAATCTGCAACTTGGTCTGGTTGACCGCCTTCAGGGTTCCTTGATTCGTGATGGGCGCCGCGCTGAAGATGAAATTCCTGTTGATTGTAGACCTGCCTTCCGTATCGGCAGCGATAACGCCCTGATTGATTATTGGCGTGCTAAACGAGGCAGTAACGCCAGCGCCGATCAGTTGGACGCCTGGATCAAGCGTGATGCTCGGAGTATTAACTGCGGCGGCGAGTGTGGCTGAGAAACCTGGCAGGTCGAAGACGCCCGCGCGAATGCGCACTGGCAAGTTAGGATAGTTTGTGAAATCACCAAATTGGATCGTGGCTGCCTGGACCGTGCCATTCAAGGTGAGATCACCAACGAGCGACATCGTGCCGAACGTGCCGGGCTTGATATTCCCGTTGACGGTAACGTCTTTCAACGTGCCGTCGTAGACCTGGAATGTTGCCGTGTTGTCGACCTGGATCGTTCCGCCGACAATCGAACCGCTATTAAGAAACCAAGTGCCCGTGCCATCAATCGTGAGTGTTGTCCCGGTATTATCCAGCACCGTTTTCCCCTGGATGCCCACAAATGCGCCCGAGTCGATAATCGTGCCGAGATCGGCAGTCGTCACGGTGCGGGAATCGCTTCCTAACAACGCGTCAAAAATCAGGCGTCCGCCGCCGGTTAAATCGATCACATTCGAGTTCTTGAAGCCATACAGGGCATCGACGGTGATGTTTCCGCCCGGTACGTTGATTCGCGCTTCATTGACAAACGTGTGTTCGAGCGTGAGTCTTTTGCCGGTCCCGACGGTGATTGGCGAGCGGTTAATAAAGGGGCCTGCGAATGTCGGATTCAAAAGATTGCCAGCGCCTTTGAAAATGAACCCGGAATTCGCATCGATCACAACGGCCGCGTTATTAATGATGTTTCCCGTCACGTATCCACCAGTTCCGCTGGCACGGAGGGTAAGGGTCGAGTCAAAAACAACCGGCCCGCCTGTATAAGCTCTAACGAAGGTCCCAGTGCCGCCGCCGCCGCCCGTGGCCAGCAAGAATTGAATCGTTCCGCTTCCCGAAATGGTCTGCGCACCGTCGAAGTCCACAATGTTGCCGCTGGAATAGACGCTCATGGTCCCATTCAGCGTCAGGCCATGAACAACGTGAAGGTCTCCGGTGTTCGCGGTTAATCCGCCGTTCAAGTTGTCGGGGACAAGTTGGCCCATTCCAACGTCGCCCTGGATGGTCACGCCATCCAGCGTGCCACCTTCGAATTCGAGCCGTGACGCGAGACCAGTCATGACGAGTGTGCCGCCGAAAATGCGCCCGTTAGGGGCGAGAATATAAGATTTCGTGTCGTTGTTGAAAGTAAAGGTCCGCCCCGTGTTGTCCATCTGGCCGAAGATGATTACGTAGCCGGAACTGCGAATATTCACGACGTCGTCGCTCGTGAACTTGCCGTACATGTTAAGAAAGGAATGGTTGACGATAATCGAACCGGTATTCGACCAGGATTGGTTCGCCGAAGGGAACGTAGGCATGAACTGGGCTTTAGAGTTGATCACTTCGATCGTGCCGGCATTGCTCCAGGAAGCCGTGGAAACCCCGCCGAACCCGCCGCGTATCAAGTTTTGTATTAACGGCACCCCGTTGAGCGTAATGTGGCCGGTGGCGGTGTTCGTCCACGTCTTGGCCAGTATCAGCAAGCTCGCGTTTTCGTCCGAGTTGATAGTGCCCTGATTAACGAATGATGTGGCATCCGTTTCAAATTTATAATTGAAGTTACTGCCTGCCGCCGTGATCGTGCCTTGATTGATCACATTCAGCACGTTGGGCACAGACGTTTGAAAACCACCGCCCTCGTCCCACATCACAGCGTTGCCGGTAACCAGCACATCGTGACCGAGCGTAACCGTTGCTGTTCCGACTGGGACGAAGTACAGTTTGCCTGTGTCAAATGTCGCACCGGCGCCGAGGAACGTGCCGGAAGAAATTGTCTCAGTGCCCTCGATTCCGATTTCGCCGTGCGCGCCGGTAGCTGTTAAAGTGCCCGTCAGCGCCAAGCCATTGGCGATGCGCAAATGAGCAATGTTGTTTGATGTTGTAACGAGATTGATATCAGTTAGCACGGTCGCACCATCTAAACGAGATTCGCGCTGGGCCGTTATCCCTTGTCCGCCGGTGCCGCGGAGCACGGTGCCTTTCAGCGTGCCGGGACTGAGCGTGCTGGTACCATCCAAGAGGAACGTGTTGTTTACCTGGATGGTGTCGGTCACATTCAAGCGACCGCCAACGATTTGGAAGCGCTCGTTCGAAATGATGCTGTTCACGGTGAACGTGCCGGCGCCGACCGTTATTTGGGCGTCGGTCGGCACGTCGATCAGCACATCGTCTGTCGCCGTGGGCAAGCGCGGCTGATTCGTAGCCGCATCGAGCCAGTTGTTGGGGTCGGACCAGGAACCGCCGGCCTGATTCACCCAGCGAATCGTGGGTTGGCGCGTGACGGCGGACACGCTGAACGTCGAAGTGGAATCCGCCGCGCCCATGGCGTTCCCGGCGCGGTCCTTGATCGCCGCGCCGTGGATCGTGAATGTATAGTCACCCTGAGCAAGCGGCGGGTAGACGATTTCGACGCGCGTATCGTGTTGCCGTAAATCGACGGAAACCGGCACCACGTCGCCGGTCGGTCCATGCAGCACAAAGCTTGAGGGCACAACCGTTGAACGATCGAGCGCCTCGGAGAAGGTCAAGGTAACCTGTCGCCGCGAGATGGGCTGCGTACTTCCAGCGGGCGGGTCGATCGCCGCTACGGTGGGCGGTGTTACGTCTTTCAGCAAATCAATCACGATGGGATCGGAAAGCTGCACGTTGCCGCCGGTGTCGGTGGCTCGGACTTGCAGAACGACCTGATTTCCCGTGTCGGCGATTTTCGGCAGCACAGCTGTCAGATCGTATGGATACGAAAGGTCCTTGAGCACGACCACGCCGTCGAACATTAGCTCAACGCTGCGGACTTGGACATCGTCGCTGATTCGATTGGGGACCGTGATCGTCGTGCCTTCATACAACTGCAAGCCCGTTTGTCCCGGATTGACGTCTCCGGCAATGGGGTCGAGATGGATCGTGGGTGGCGTGGTGCCCGTGTCGAATTGGAGATAGTTGATCAATTGCAGGCCGCCTGTTCCGTCGGCGACGTAAGCAAAACCAGACGCCAGCGCGGTGCGCTCCGCAAGACCGGGAAACATGAATACTGTAAAGACCTGGTTGACTGTCGACGGATTGGGCGCATTGAGCACGAGTGCCCCGCCGAGGGCGGAAGCGAAGCCCAGGCCCGATCCATTCAGCTGAATGTCGTTGATCTGGTTTCCCTGCAAGATCTGATTGGCGGTGATGATCTGAGGGTTTTGTGGATTGGATATATCCACGGTTACAACGCGATTATCGGCGGGAATCCAGGCTACGGAGTTATCGGAGTTATCAATGAACGGGCGCGGACGGCAGCGGGGTTGCCGTTGGGCAAAGGGATCGGAGTGGAGCTGATTGCGGACATGCCCGTGGCGGTAATATCAATGATCCGCAGTAGAGCTTGGTTGGAAGGGTTGTCGAACACCGTGAGATAGAGGTGGCCGTTGCTCTGGGTCATCCCCAGTGCACGCTGATCGCCGAGCGCGAGGCTAGAGCTGAATTCGCCGCTGCTCGCGGAATAAGCCTGTAGGTTCTGGCCGACAGCGGCGTAAACCAGGCCGTCATACAACGCGACCGTCGCTGCGATATCGGTGCCGGTATTCGGAATCGTCTGACGCAAGATCGGCTGAGCCGGATTGGAAATGTCGATCAGGAACACGCCGCCAGTCGGGCTGGAAGCGGCCAGTAGTTTCCGATCTACATCGATGGAAACATGGTCGACCGATCCCGCGAGCGCGAGCTGGGCAATGGAAATCGGGTGGTTAAAGTCGGTCACGTCAACGACCGTCAGGCCGGTTGTGCCCGAAGCCACGTAGGCTAGCGAACGGGATAGATCGCGAAAGTCTGGCGCCAGCGCGATATCGTGCGCAGCGTCGCCGACCGGCAGCGCCGACACAATACCGGTCGCGGCCGGGCGGTCGTCAATCGGATTCTGGCCGCTATCGAGTTCGGCGAAGTCGTTTTTGCCGTCGCCATCGGTATCAGCCTTGTTGGGATTCGTGCCGATCGCAAATTCTACGTCGTCTGGCAACCCGTCTCCGTCGGTATCTTGGTCAACACTGGGCCGGAACAGGCCGGGATTCAATTGGGTTGGCGTCCCGCCGGTATTGGTGTAACCGCTGCCATGCGCAACGAGCCCGCTGACCGGATCGTAAGTGGTCGTTTGCACGCCCGTTTGAGCCGGCAAGAATAAATCCCAGTGTCCTTGGTCGTCGCTTTTGGTTCGCAGTTCAGGCAAATTGTTCTCGAAGCTCAGATTCGCGTCGGCAGCAACGTAGTCGTTGCCCAGATCCGCGCCGTCGAACGTCCGGTAGCCGTCGTGGGTGATCACGCCGGTGCCGACAACCGCCACTCGTAATATCGGATTAGTGGGATCGTTACTCACAACCTCAAAGGCGCCCGGTCGCAGGCCGACTTTGCTGGGGCGGAACCCAACGCCAATGTTGGTCGATTCACCGGGAGCAAGCGTAATCGGCAAGGGTAAGTGTCCAGCAGTGTATTCGCCGGATCCTTGGCCTGCTGCAACGCGAATATCGGTGATCGTCAGGGGCGCCGAACCTTGATTTGTAATCTTGGGAAGTTCAGCCTCGTCGAAGCCCGCCGTCTCGCCGACCTGCACGCCTTGCAAGTTGTTGTAGAAATCGACATGAATCGACGGCAGATTGGGCGGCTGGCCATCGCCGATCAAATCGAACTGGCCCGAGTAATCATCGACATTGGAATCGATCGAAAGAATTCCGGAGTAATCAACTCGTCCACTAGGTGCGAACGTAACGTCAAAATTTATCGACTCGCCCGGCGCCAGCACGGTGGCCGGTATCGCAGGGATAGAAAACGCCGCGAGTTCCTTCGCAATGCTGATGCTGCGGATCGTTGCGCTTTCCGAACCAAGGTTCATCAGGCTAAAATGCCGGATCGACGGGTTCGCGGTTGAGCCGCTACCGAAATCGACCGCGCGAGGAACTAATTGCGAGCCGCCGTCAAACAGCTCGAGAAGCGGACCGTCAGCAACTTCGAAGTCGAATCCGTCCGAGTTCTCGCCATCCAGTCCGTTGAGAAAATCCTCGTCGTCGTCGAATGTTTGTTCGCCGGGTGTGAATGGTGCGTCCTTGTTCTTGCCGAACTTCTTCGCCTGTTGCAGCAGTGTCAGCTCGCTGAGGAATGCTTTGGCATCCGCAGCTGTCCAGTTACCGTTTAAACCGAATTTCAATCCGGCTCCCGAAACCATATCCTGAAAAGTCAACGCATTGCCGCCGATGCCCGAGAGCTCAATGTCTGAAAGACTTGACTCCGCACCATGGCTCGATTGCGTCTTGATTTCGAACTCTGTTTTATATGTGGTGCCGCCCTTGACGAGCTCCGTCGCGGCCGGAACTTGTAGCGTGCCGGTGCCCGTGCCGAAGATTTCTGGCACGTCGACGCCTCGGAATAGGATATCATCTCCCGTGACACTCGGGTCGACGAACGAAATGATAAATGCACCGTTGCCTCCGCTTACGGTAAGCTGAGTTTTATAGTTTCGAAAAGTCGGCAACGCGCCAGCGCCTCTTGGACGACCAGGGCAGACGCATTTCGCCCAATTGCTTCAGTGACCTCGCCAGCAAAATTAAGCGTATAGGTATCCGTATCTTGGCCACCTTGAATCGTCAGCAACTGCACTTCGTCTGTCTTTTTATCCGGTGTCACGAAAGCGCTATGCGGCAGGCCCAAGCTATGTCCCAACTCGTGCGCGGCGGTCATCGCCAATTCCCGTGTAACGAGCTCGATGGGAGTATCAAAGTACGGATAATCCAATTGGAAGTGTCGGTTGACGAATACTTGAACACCGTTTGCTTTTGCTTTGGACTGCGCGTCGGCCAGCATGAAGGCCTGTTGCGCTTCGTTTAACTTCGATTGCTTTGTAACGACGTCACTCAGCGCTTTAAACGTCACTCCACCACTCGGCGTGACGCCGTACAACATCTGCGTCGTCGTCGTCCAGTCGACATTGTCTCCCGTCGGCGAGCCTTCGCGGCGAATTTCCAAGTCGCCACTGGCAACAAACGGCGCGAAAAGTTGACTCACGATGCTAAAGACTTGATCGCCAACGGCGTTTCGCTCTTGTTCCGTATCGATCGACGCCAGCTCGTTTTCTGAGATCGACGAGGAGCGATTATTAACGTGATACATTACCAGAGCTTCTTTGTAGCTCTTGCCGATTGGATCGGAGATCACGAGCTTCGTAGGCGTAAAGGTATTCGGCTCGACAGGTAACGTAACCTGATACCGTTGAACGAAGACCGTACTCCCCTTGTCAGCGCCTTTCTCGATTTTTTGAGAGTCGGACTGCGTCAACGCTACCTTCACTTTGCCTATGCCGATCCCGGGTAGCGCTTCGAGCGCTTGCTGCACCTGCTCCGCCGTGGCATTGACATTCAAGCGAGCCGTTTTCGTCGGATCCGTCCCGAACGACAGCACGAACTTTCCCGTCGGCGCCGTTTGTCCGGGCTTGAGCACGTACCGAATGGCCACGTCCTGCCTGGTGATGCCATCGGCGAATTCCTTGAGCTGAGCGATCAGCCCGGGAATGTTCAGAAAAATCTGGCGTTTATCGACTCCGCTCGCCGTGGCTGTCAGCATATAAGATGAGCCGGTGGTCGTTACTCCCTTCGCTTTGCGCAGGAGTAGCTGGAGTCGCTCCCGGCGTGTTAATACGGATCAAAACCTTTTCATCTGTTTTGGTTTGCTGCGGATCGAACGTCAGAGAACCGTGCGCCGTCCCGGTCGTGACGACAAACGGCGCTACAACAAAATCTTGTACATCTGCTAAAGTATTCGCCGTCACGTTCAAAGTCGGCCTGGCGGCCGGATCTCCCTGATATTCAACCGTCCGGGTGCGCACATGACCACCCGCTAAATCGTTGATCGTAGAAGCGAACTTGAGAACGCCGTCACTGGCGTTGTCGTCCATCGCGTCGACGTAGCGGTATACGTAGTAATCGCCAAAGCCCGGCACTTCGGTGGTGACATCACCAGGCGCCAGTTTAAAGACGCTGATCGAATATTTGGCGCCGACGAGAACATCGTTGGTGAGCTTGGTGATATCGGGCGCCCTGAGTGTAAAATCGAATGTCTTCTGCTTGCCAGGACGCAAAACAAATGACTGTGTCCGTAGGCCGTCCAGATATGCTTGCGAAAGGCCCGGGTCGACCGTAATCGTCACCATCAAATCCGCGGCGTTCTTCCCCAACGGGTTCGCGGTATTGGTCGCAGAGAACCGAACGCGCTCTTTGTCGTCGGTCAGAAGATAATCGCCGAGTTTACTGATGTCGGTGAGTGCCGCCGTGAGTCCGCGCTGCTGCAACGACGTTTGCTCCGGCGCTCGGTCGGCAACCACGTTGGTCTCAACATCGAACGAGAATTCATTCCCTTCGGGTTCGCCCGGCGGATCGTCTGGGCTAGTGGGGCTACCCTGCGGCGTGAGACCGTGCCAGCCGGGATGCGTGATGCCGGTGCCGGGGTCGGTGGAAACGGAGAGTCCATCTGCCGAGACGGTCGCCGTGCCTTCAATCACAAGGCGGCCGGTGGTGTGATCGAACGACAGGAAATTCAACTTCGTGCCTGGCGCGGCGCCAAACAAATTGGGGAATGTCATCGGCGCCGGCGTGGCGAAATTCGTGATGCCCGGCGCTTGCACGGTGATATCGAACGTGTGCTGCAACAAGCCCGGTGGCAACATGTCGCGAACCAGCGAGGGCGGCACCGTGCTGATGCCCACTTGCCCGGCGGTGACGACATTGCCGTTTTGATCGCGCAAACTGCCTGGCTGCACGGTCAGTGTTAACATCGACCGCTGCTGGGCCGTCAGATTCGCGGCAGCGTCGGCATTCACCGTAATGTTTGTTGGCGCGGTGTTGCTGACGTTTTGCAAGATCGAGGTTTCCAGCCGCGGCAAGTAAACTTCCTGCCGATTGCGGTTGGCAGCCTTTTCGTCGTCGGTGCCCATTGTGCCCATGACGGTGTTGGCGCGGCCGGCCTCGATCTGCAAATCCATCACCATTTCCGGGAAGAAAATGCCGGCCGGCGCATTGGTGGCCGTGCGACCGTCGATCGCCAATTTCACATCACCTGCTGGAACCGAATCGAAATGGAAATTGCCGCTGGAGTCGGTGAAGGTGAATGCATCTGGCAAGCCGACAATCGACACCTTGACGCCGGCAATCGGCAATAGAAATACGTCGTCGGCCGTGTGCATCACCTGGTCGGGACCGACGCGGATATCGTCGAATGTCATCGGCTTCAAGTCCGGGCCGACGTCCAGCACTTTGCCGGAGAGCGATGTTCCGATCAGTGGCGTTAGACTGACGGTGCTGAATTGGAACGTGAAAGTGCCGCCGGCCGTACCGTCATCATCGGCGTCGAGGGGAACGCCGTCGGCCGCCGCTTGAATGGTCGATCCATCCAGATGAACTGTGATTTGGGAAGCGCCCGGCATCGGATTCGCGAAAAACAACCAGGCAAAACTGCCATCGCCGGCCGGCACAATGTTCGCGGCGAGTTTCGTGCCGTCGGGACCGGTAGCGTAGAAATTGTTCGCGTTAAGCGATGACGGATTCACCGGTCGCGAAAAGAACACCTGGGGGCGATACGTTGCTCCGACATCGTTGGCGCCATTCAGCGGAGTGAAGCTGGAAATATTAAACGGCACGCGGGCAGCCAAATTCAAATTGAGCGTGACACTCGAACTGTTGCCGGCGGCGTCGCGCGGGAAATGGTCAGGGTGGTCGCGCCCGGCGATAGCTTCGCAAAATTCAGCGGCGTACTAAACTGGCCGGTCTGCGGATCGAAATCGATCGACATCGTCGGCTGGCCGCTGAACGTGTAATTCAATTGCACGATTGATGATCCAGCCACATCAACCGTCCCAGTTAACGTTGCGCCGGCCGAAAGGCTGTCGTTATTGGCCGGAGAGTCGATGGTAAGTATCGGCGCAACGGTATCCAAAGTAAACGTAAACGGAACTGGTGCACTTGTGTTGCCGGCGGCATCGGCCGCTACGAACGTCACCGTGTGTAAGCCGTCGGCGCTGCCGTTTAACCCCAGCGATGTAGTGAAACTGAATTGGCCCAGTGAATTGAACGAGACGGGTACGGTCGCGCCGCCGTCCACGGAAGCAGTCAGCGATTGCACCCCGGAAAGATTATCGAGCACATGGCCAGAAATCGTCGGATTGGTTTTCGTCGCTGCTCCAGAATCGGTGTCAATTAATACGCGTGGCGCCACGGTGTCCGATGTGGTGTCGAAAGTCGTCAGAATATAGTTCGCCAATGCATGCCCGGCCGCCTGACCATCTTCGTTGGAGAATTCCCAGTGGATGCCGGCGTAGATTCGGCTGCGGCCCGCCTCGGCGGCCGCTTGATCGAAGCCGGTAAACGACCGGGTGACGCCGGCAAGTCCTTCGGAAGTGGTGGTGAACGAGTAGTTATTGCCGAACACCGCATCGAGGATCGCTGCCGCGGCGCCGCTGAACGTGCTGTGCCCTGACACGTACTCGGGGAAATTGGGCGTGATCAAAAAAGGTTGCCACGTTGGATCGGGAACCGTCAAATCGTTGCCATCGGTGTCAGCGTTTTGAATCGCCGTGATGGGCCGCCAGAAATCGTCGTTATACTTCGCATTGAACGAGACAATGGCCGCATCGGCCAAAGTAATATCGAGCATGGCAAACAGCCGCGCGTTCTCCGCCGTGCTGTTTCCTTCAGCCATCGCAATTTGCTGCGCCAAATCGTTCCAGTGCCCCGGCGGTGTCGAGGTGCCCGCGTTGTCGGCCCAGAAGCGCGCGATCTGAGTTTGATCGGCAGTGCGCACTGTGCTGTCGAAGCGGCCCAACGTCTTCACTTCGTTGTACGCATCGGCCCATTCCTGGCTAGTGAGCGATGGTGGCCCAGGAGGCGCGAACTGATCGGGCGACGTCATGGCCCACGGCTGCATTGTGGCCCATTGCGGATCGAGCGGGAGCATACATCGGCGCCGTTTCCTGCCAACGACCCGGTGCATCGACCGGAACATATGGAACATAATGATCCCATCCGTCGTTGGCGCGCAATGAAATAATGTCATCGCCAATTTGCCGGCCAAAGTTCACACTGGCGGTTTCGATCGCTCCGTCGGGTACGTGGCTCAACGATGTCGAAAGAACAGAATCGAACAGTTCGTGCTGTGCGGGGAAAAGATAAGTCAGCACTTCGTGCGCAGCGCCTGCAATGGCCGCTTCCAACGATGCGCCGGCGGGAGCCGAAAGGGTGACGTAGTATCCCGTTTGCCCCTCGATGGCGTTGACCACGTCGTAAATTGCCGATTGCACCATCGCCATATCGCGCGAAGCCCGTGTGGGATCGCTGGCATCGGTGCGGATGGCTTGCAGCAACGTTTGATTCCACAGCAATACAGGGTCTAACTGCCCGGAGCTGTCGACGCGGCGGATGGTCGACGTCGTTTGAATCACATTTCCGGCAGCATCGACAGCGGTGGTGGTAAAAACATTGTCGCCGAGGCTAAGTGACACCGAGACGAATTCAAAATGCCCGGCCGCATTAGCCAGTGCCGTCGCGCCGGTTTCCACGAGCGTCACGGTCACACCGGGATCGGTGTTGCCAAACAGGTTCACGCGTGCGGCATTCGAGGTTTGCGAAGCTGACCACACCTGAAGCAGCCGACAATGTGAGGCCGGGCTCAATTGGAGCAATGGTGTCGAGCGTAAACGGCACATCGAAATCGGTTTCGTTGCCGAACACATCGAGCGCGACCAAATGGACCACATGGCCGCCCTCGGCGGAGCCGTCGCGGGCAACCGTCGGAGTAAACACAAACGTGCCATCCGAATTGATCGTAATTGCAGTCGGAGAACCGTTGTCGATGGCGCCAGTTAACGATGCCACGCCCTGCAGATCGAAAACGGAACCGACAATTGTCGGATCGGAAGTGACGTCGTCGAAGTTAGTGGTCCCACCGGGCGCGGTGTCGTTCTGCAAGGCCGCATCCAGCACCGGTCCATCAAAATCGGGTGAAAGACTGATAGTGAATTGCTGCGCCACTGAAGTATCGATTCCACCGTTGGCCGTGCCGCCATCGTCCATCAATCGGACCGATACTGTCGTGGTTCCAACCGCGCCTGACTTTCGGCGTGAACGTGAGTTTGCCGTTGGCAGCGATGCTTGGTTGCACATCGAACAAATCGGCGTTGTCGGCTTCAGCAATGAATGTGAAGCTTGGCCCGATTCATCGCTGGGCCCCGGCGAGATTGCTGTCGCCCAACCAGAAACGCCGACGGCGCCATCGGCCGGATTTACGCGCTGGTTGTCGCCTTTTACGAACGACGGCGCATCGTTCACCGCTGTCACGTTGATGGCGAACGTTTGCGCCGGCGAAAGATCGACACCGCCATTGGCCGTGCCGCCGCTATCCATTAACCGTACAGTCACGTTGGCGCTGCCGTTGGCGTTTGGCGCAAGCGTGTAAGTTAAGGTGCCACTTGGTGCGATCGCGGGTTGCACCGAAAACAGCTCCGGCTTGTCGGCGGTTACTAAAAAGCTGACCGTCTGGCTCGATTCGCTCGCCGGTCCCGCCAAAATATTGGCCGCCCAGTTCGCAACAGACCATGGCCCGCTGTCTTCCAGCACATTTGGATCGGGACCTTTGGAGAACGACGGCGCCTGGTTTGAGTTCGGCACGCCGATTGCAATGGTGAATGTCTGCAGCGCCGAAGTGTCGTGGCCGCCATCTTTCGTGCCGCCGGTGTCTTTTAGGCGAACGCTCACAGTCGCCGTCCCGGTGGCGTTATGGGCCGGCATGTAAACCAACGTTCCTTCGGGCGAAATTGTCGGCCGCACCGCGAACAAGGACGGCCTATCGGTCGAAACTTGAAACGTTGTCTCTTGGCCTTTCTCGTTCGCTGGCCCGGGCGAAACGCCTGTTACCCAATGCTTAATCTTTTGAAGGCCACTGTTCTTTGGCACTACTTGATCTTGGCCCTTAACGAACGACGGCGCATCGTTCACCGGCTTGACCGAGATCGTAAACGTCTGCGCATCCGACGTGTCGACGCCACGATTAAAAGTTCCGCCGCTGTCCCTCAGTCGCACGGTGACCTTTGCCGTGCCATTCGCGTTAAGTGCTGGAGCAAAGCTGAGAGTACCGTCGGGAGTAATTGTCGGTGGCGATGCAAACAGCGAAGGATCGTTATTCGACACCAAGAAAGTAACTTGCTGCAACGATTCGTTGGCAGGTCCAGGAACAATATTCTTGGCCCACATGGTAACGGTCGTCGGTCCGCTGTCTTCAAGAACGGTTTGGTCCTTTCCCTTGGTAAACGCGGGACGATCGTTTACGGCAGCGACATGGATGACAAACGTTTGAGGCGCGGAAGTATCGACGCCCCCGTTGGCCGTGCCGCCGCTGTCCATCAGGCGCACGTTGACATTTGCCAATCCATTGACATTCGGAGCAGGAGTAAATCGTAAAGTTCCGTCGGAATCGATTCTGGGCACCGACGAAAACAAAGTTGGGTTATCGGATGTGACAACAAACTTGAGCGTTTGCTGCTGTTCATCCTTGGAACCTGCCGAAATACCTGTCGCCCAGTGCGATACTTTTTGTGCTCCGCTATCCTCCAAAGCCGCCGGATCATTGCCCTTGGTGAAAAAGGGGGCCTGGTTTACCGGCGAGATATTGACTGCCAACTTATGGGTGTGCGGATCGCCTTGAAGGACGATCCGCTGTTCAAGACTTTCTATCGAGTGGGAATTGACGCCTCTCGAAGATTGATTGCCAACGCGCGACAAGCGCAAGCGCGGTTTCGTTTCATAGTTGCCGGTTGGATTGTAAGAATGAAACATGAGTATGTCGCTGCGCCACACCGTTGTTACCTCTTTCGCCGAGCAAGACGAACAAAGGAACACTGCCCGCAGACGGGAAAGTCTGCACATTCAAACACTTACGCTGATAACTTCGACTCTTTGAAAATTGCCAGTGAGCGACTATTCTATCGGCCCCGCGTCACAATACCAGCATTTTTTGAGGGGGGCCTGTCTCGCGCCCAGGATCGAGGTCGACCCAAAAGTGCAAATTCAAGCGTATCTCAGTGCCTTGGTGCAGAACCTCCCACGCCTGCTCCTCCCAAATTATTGCTGGCTTAAGCACATCCCATTCGCGCAGCGCATCAAAGTGTTCAGCCAGCAGACTCCACGCGAAGAGGCGCGCGACTCTTCGTTTCCCGCCTGCGCGATGCAATCGTAGGTAAGTGCCATAACTACCCCCATTCCTGGGGTGAACATCTGCTGGCGGTGATCTTCTCTTGCGAACACTGCGACCGGTTCGCTGGCAATATGAACGAACTCTAAAATCTGATCTGCAGGGGCCATTCGGTAACATGGTTTCTCCTCACGCCGCGCAACATTCTTTAGGTGCGAGAGGTTTGACGGCATGCCCTCGACGCCAATCTCTGCACCGAGGCCCCCATCCGCATGTCGCGGAACGCTCCGCCGGTCAGCACGTCATCCCCGGCGTCACCGAGGATCGTTGAATTGCCGGCGCAGAGTTTGAACGCGATACAGCCGAGATTGGTTGCCTAGATTTCGCAGGCGACCGTCTTGTTCATCAGCCAGCTCCCTCATCCAATCGCAGCCATTTACAGCGGCCGGTAACAGCCCGCTTCGCGTGTGTTTTTAAGAGGCGATTTACAGACCAATCCGGGACCATTGGCCCAGCGAAAGACTTTTTTTGGGGTCCACACTGCCGAGCAGCGCGTGCGCCGATCTGATGCGACCGTCTCGGTCGATTTCGATAACGCCATTCACTTTGCCCGGATGCGTGTGGGGAGCAACCGGGCGATTTCTTCGCTTCGCTCAACGTTGAATGCCGGAACAATGCCGGCGGATCGGGTCCGCGAAAAAACCGGGGTCGAGCAACCGCGCCTGAAGCTGCGTGGTCACGGCCGCTTGTTTGCCCAGATTTATCATCAGTTCGAAAGCGTCCTTCGCATCGCCGAGATCTTCCACGGAAAAACTATCCGCTGTGATGCAATCGCGCAGCACCGCCGTGACGCGAGCCTCAAGCTCCAGGAAATCAGCGCACATGCCGCTTACGACGGAGGCCATGCGGTTGTTGCCTTGCGACATGTGAGTGCGATAATCGCGGATGATCAGCAATTGCTGCCGCAAATCAGCGGCGGCAGTTTCGTCCGCCGGTTGCTCGACCGCGCCGCTTGGGGCTGAATCACTAGTGGTTTGTCGGTTGGGTTCAGGGGTCGCATTCATGCATAGCTCCTTCAATTGCAAAGGGTCGTGAAATTAGTGGCGAAATTTTCTGAGGGCTCGACCGTGGAAGTGAAATCCAAGCTCCCGCAGCGTCGGTTCGTAGGACTGTTTGATGCACCGGAGAGTGTGTCTCGCGTTCCGGACGGTGCGCTTCAGCTGACGGCGAGAAACCGTCTTGGCTTGCAAGTTGGCCAGTTCTTTTCGGATGCGCGCGACGAGGTGCAAGTCGTTCCCGACATACACGCTGCGCAAGCGGTTGTCGCGTCGAAATCGCAGCCGGCACCCGCGCGGCCGACCGTTGGGGCGGCGATCGAGCTCCAAGTAGCCTTGCCCTTGCAACGCACCGAGATCCGCCTCGGTGAGGCCGAGTCTTTGCAGCTCAGTAAATTGGAGCCGTGTCGTCATCGCGGTCTTCTGCGCCGTCGCGGCGCCGGTAAGGCTTGGTGCAACTTCACCGCTTCGCGGCTGAGGGCCATGATTTGCTTTTGCGCTTTGTGGCGATCTGGCGCCGTGCCGGATTGGGCGGTCGCTGACATTTCGGAAATGGCGGCGAACTCGTCGATCAGCGAAGCGGTGACAGATTGCAGATGCCAGGTAGATGGGACGCTGCTCAGCGACATCGCATTCTTCCATGCTGTCGCGCCAAGCGGGGCCATAGTTGTCTGCATCAGCGCGCGGCGAAAATCAAGGATCGCCTGCTGCCCTCGACCGGAACCGTCGTTCCGCGACCGCATCAAGGCGGCGATTAGTTGCTGGATTGCGCGTTCGGCCCGATCTCTTCCGGCGCGGGCGTTTCCCGCTCCGGGGCCAAAAGGTCAAGCAAAGAAATACCGTGCGCGATACTTTCCGCGATCGCATCTTCAAGCATCGCGCTCATGCCGCACTCCATCGCAGCAGAAAAGTGCTGCAAATCGTCGTGTCGTTGGTTGCCAAATCTCGATGCGATCGACCTCCAGGCCGATCGTCTGATGGAGCTCTAAAAAGTGCGCGGTCACCTGCGATATTTCGCCGGGCTCGCGCAGCGAAAACTCAAACGGCGACCAATCGACCAACGAGATCGTGATCATTTCCCGATTCGCAAGGTCCGCAGAGTCAACTGCGTTTTCATTGTCGCGCGGATGCTCGGGCGATGGCGCTTCGTCGGTATCCTCGCGGGCGGAATTGGCTTCACCGTGGCCTGCGCGGATCGGCCGCTTCCCGCTGCCGCATAAGCCGTAAACGTCGCCTGCTGCGCGGCCGCCTGTTCCGCCGCTCGCCGGCGCCGCGTGGCACGATCAAAAATCAGAAACTTCTCGCCGAACATTCGCAGGCCAGCGCCGGAGAGCGTCGAGAGCCCAGCGGCCGGAACGCCGGCTAAGCCGACATGGCGGAGGATCATCGCCTCCTCCGCGGTCGCGGTAATCAGGAGGTTGCCGACGCGTTTGATTTAACGCGTGGACTGTGAATTGGTCATCGAGCGCGGCAAGAATCGGCAGCTCGCCGTTGAGGCAACCTGTCGCTAGTGACGATCTGTATAGGTTCGCCGCTCGCACGCTCAAGGAGCGGAAAAAACGGAATGCCTGGCTGCGCAGCTGCGGATGAATTAAGCGTTGGCCATCGACCGCAACCTGCACGAGGCCCGAGGCCACTAGTTCGGCCTCAGTGTGTCGCTCGGCCAGAGCCGTCAGGGCCTGGACGCGGGTGGCGTAACGAACGCCAAGGCTCCGCTCGGTGCAACGCTCGTCCACGGTTGCGGAGCGGCAAACGGTGGACACAGCCCCAAATACGTAGTTAAACAGGAATTGCCGAGCATTGATCGCGCCCTCCTTGGCCTATGTATCGCCGGCATCCTGCCGGCCAACTCCTAAGATAACACGCTTTAAAGCGATGTCAACTATTCGTGCAATTCGTTGCAAATGTTTAGAGCGTAACAATTTAAGAAAATTCTGGAGAGTCGCTTGCGTGGCGTGGTCGTAGGTTGCGGAGGCCGGCAGAGACCGCAGTCCTGGATCCCTCTCGGTAAAATCGACATCGCAGTCGTGCGGAAACCTGCGCTTCGCGTTCGGATGCAGGGCCCGCCGTTTTGGCTCGTTTTGCGCCCTCCAAACCGGGCCGGAGCATCGAGCGCCGAATGCCCGTCAGGGTTTGGCGCTCCGCGCATGCACGTCTCAGAGCTAAAAAAAACGACCGGTGTACAAATGAAACTGGTCACCGTCGACGGGCTGCCAATTCAAGGCAGCCGTGCGACGGTGACCAGCCAAGACGGTGAGCATGCAGTCAGCAGCTTGTGCGTCCTGTCTTAAACTGCGATCAGGGGGCAACCTTGGCAGTCGATCATCGATCCAAGGCTGACATCTCGCTGGCCAACAAATTCACGGCCAAGTCACGGTCCACGGGCAGTCCGCGCAGCCAGCGTGTAAACAGATGCACCATTAGGCCGGCCGCAATACTGGCGGCGTAGATGGTGGTTTTCGCCGTGCAGCTGCCCCGTTGCGCTTCCGCTGAGCCAAACAGCGTGGACGAATAATAGGCGCGGCTGCCCGGGTCACTGACGGCGAGGATGCGCAGTGTCTCTGCCCGCATGCGTCCATCCGCACAGAACGCGCAGCGCGGGCCCGCCGTTCGCCAGATCGCCGCGCGCGTCTCGATGGAATCCACGCAGCAAAACACAATCTGGGATAGATTGATTGTGGGTCGATAGCGATCGATGACCAGCTCAAGTTGAATCAGCGGATCGATCCTGGCGATCGCTGTGGCCGTGGCGGCGACCTTGCTCTGTCCGAGTTCGTCTTGGGAAAACCCTTGGCTGGCGAGATTGGTGAGTTCAACCCGATCAAAGTCCACGAGTTGCAAATGCGGGACGCCGATCGCGGCCAATTGCAGCGCCACTTGCCGGCCGATGGCACCCACGCCAATGATGCTGGCCGTGATGCCTGACAAAGTAGTGCTAGGGATGATCTCCGCCTGCCGCGCATAACGGTCGGATCTAGATGGCATACGAAGGATCCTCCCGGTGAAAGGCGTCTTCTTCCCAGGAGCTGATTTCGCGGACCTGACCAAGCAGCGGCGGGCGCTCAATCTCCCACGCCTGCTCGGCCCGCCACGCGCCCTCGGATTCGAACCACAGATCCTCCAGCGGCGCCACGCAGGCTTGATATTCGGCCTCCCAGGCGCGCTCGTCCGTGGCGGCAAAACTGTGAGCGTAGCTGACGCCGACCGGAATCAAGATGCCGCCGCCGGGGCCGGCGGTAAATTGCAAGCGGGCATAGCTTTCCCCCTCGCGCGCGAGAATGCACATCACCGCCCAGTCGCTACGGCCAAAGACGCGGCTGAATGTCTCCTCGTCGACGCCGCTGGGCTGGGCGCAGTGGCCCGGATGGGTGTGAATCCAGAGCCGCGCGAACTGGGTCGGGTGCCGCCCCTGATCGACCTGCCGGTCAAAAAAATCTGCGACCGCTAGATCGTCGAAGACCACCGACACCGGGGTGGCGATCTGCGTGACCAGTTGCACGTCCGTCACCAGCAACGGGTCGGCGGTTGCGGCCAGGCCGAAGGCGCCGACTTCCGTCGCCCCGTAATCACGTAGATAGAGGAGCTTCGCCCAGGCGGTCGGCGTAAACTGCAGCCTGCGCGCTGGGGGCTGTACCCATTTCTGAATCGCCCGCTCGATCGTCTTGTTCATGTTCAAAGCACCTTGGACAGAGGTTCTCCTGGAGACAGGTTTGACAGACTCGAGTGCCGCACTGGACGCATTGCTCCAGGCAGGACGCACAATGGATCTCGCTACACACAGGACACGGGCCAGCGCAATGGAAGCACAGTCCCTCCCCGCAGCGAACACAGCTGCAGGCACATTCGAGACACAGCGTTTGGTCGCAGGCGCCACAGTGACAGCGATCATCCTCGTCGATGGTCGTCCCGCACTCGTGACACGGTACGCCCTGCCAGTTTTCTAACTCGACATAGGCGCGCCCCGCCGCATACGTATGCAGCAACTGATTGACGATAGAAAAGAAATCAAAAAGCCGCCCGTCGGCCAGTGCGGCGGCAAGGGCTCGTCGGCCATCGCCTTCGCACAGTTGGTCCCCATTGACATGCGGGTGGGTGATCTCGAGGTTCGACCGGGCTGGATTGGGTTCTAAAGCCACGACCTGATACGACAAGGGACCACCGTCGTCCGCAACCAGCCGGATTTCAAAGGGACCCAGAACCAAGCCTTCCAAGATCACCGGCTCCGTGGTGACACATAAAGTACATGCGGTTTCCAGGACCGCGATCCGCGGAAACTCAGCCGCTAGGGCCAGGAGGTCGCGATACAGTTCACCTTGGCTGGCGAGCGGTTGGTAGGCGGTCTCCGCTGCCAAGCGGTGTTGCAAATCGGCCAAGGATCGCTGCAGGCGATCGAGTTCGTCGAGGATATGGCGCCGCCGCGCCCTGGCCGCCGACTGCCAATTGTGGCCCAGGGCGATTTCCAGTGCACTGACCAAGGTCGCCAGTCTCTGCCACTGAGCGCTGGGGAGCGTGATGGGGCGAACCTGCCCGCGCTGTCGAACGAGCGCCTGCTGGAGGCGGGCGGCCGTCCGATAGAACTGCTTATTCAATGTGGACATAGGATGACTCCAGCAAAGAATCGGGGGCTGAGCGGTTCGCATCGCCCAGCCCCCGCGAAGAGTGACGATCGCCGTGGTTTCAAGCGCCCTCGATTTTTGTGGGGGTGATGCTGACGCGGTCTCCTTCAGTTAAGATCTGGCCCGCGGCGACCGGTTGTCGATTGACCCGGATTAAATAATCCTGGGGTTTGCCGTGGGGGATCCGCTGCTGAAAAAGCGCATCGACGCTGGTCCCCACGGCGACCTCGATGTGGTTGGCAAAGCCGCTGCCGTCGTTATTGATAAACAAGATTTTCATTCACGATTCCTTCCCTTGAAGTGAGCAAAGAGATTTTCCAACGCTGGCGTGCGATCGTTGTCAATCCACGCCGGCTCTGGTCCGCTGGCGTTCGGGTAACAAGGCCTCGCGCTGCTGATCAAGCTCGTCCCAATCGACCACCAGCGGTGGTGGACAGGCGATCGGTAGTAGGCTGAAACCGAAAGCGCGAATGGTCGACAGGGCTTCGCCGGTTTTCTGGGCCACGGCGCGATTGAGCTCGGTCTGAGTCATGACATACCTCCTATGATGCGGTCAGAGAGAACGGGCGCGCTCCATCGCACGCCACCAAGGAGACAACGGCCCGCGGGCGAAGGCACCGCCCGCCGAGCCGCCGTGTGATTGCGTCCTGGATGCAAACGGCCAATGCGGCGCGCGGCGCAACAGCCGACGGCCGAACGACCAAGGCGAAGTTCCGTCGAAACGCAGGCGGAACCGTGTGCTGTGCATGCGGCCTGGGTTAACAACCCGGCAGCCGCAATGCTGTCGATCCCGGCCTCTTGGCCGGCGCCGGGCGGCGAGCCGCGGCTGCTTACCGCCGGAAGCCGCCGGCGGCCGTCACGATGGGGGCACGGATGTTGTCGGGATCACGAGTCTCGGTGAAGTGACGACGGGGCGATCGTCGCCGGTGTCATCGGTTGCGTCGGGAGTGAGGGTCCGCCTGGGCTCGAATGGTAGAGCGAGTGGGTTTTGCAGGAGCTGAATTAATTCCTCGAGCGAGGGATCCTCCCCCAGTCGGTACAGCAGCAGGCCGCACAGCACTAAGGGCAGGCTGCAGACCAGGCAAGCGCCGAGGCTCTGCAAAATCGGCGCCAGCTCGGACGCCGTTCGTCGTTCCAGGGCCAGCGACTTTCGCTCCTGGTCCAGGTCATTCCGCTGGGTCTGTAAATCTGCTTGTTGCGTCTGGAACTGTTCGTCCGCGCGCGACCTGGCTTCAATCAGTCGCTCCGTGCCGGTCGCCACCTCGCGATTCAGCCGGGTCATCTCGCGCCCCAGCTCCGCCTGCTGCCGAGAGCCTTCCAGGGCGACCGCTGCGATCCGCTCGCCATCACCGCAGCCGTTCTGGAGCAGGCTGATCACCAGAAGTAACGCCGGAAGAATTCGCTGAAATTTCTGCCCCATACCGCCTCCTGTGCGCGAGGATGTGAACGAGCAAGACCTGCAGCGCGCCGCAAACGCACCTCGCGCACGAGCGCCGCGACGGCTAGCAGCAAGGCCAGCGCAGAGCTGGCCACGAAAATTGGCATCAAAATGGGGACCTCCTCTGGGTTGAGACGTGGTGATTGAACGATCGACTGCGAACGGCGGAAGCCACCGGCTGCGACCAGCGAGATTCTCCTGCCGTACAGCTGAGCTAATCTGCAGCGCCCTGGGTGTACCGCTGGCGTAGCCGAGAACTAAAAACCGCGCCGCGGAAAAAAGCTCCTGGGACCCCAATCCTGTTCGCTCCCGGCGACCGACTCGCCGGAGCCGCCAGGTTTCTGCGGAGATTTCTTGCTAGCCTGCAGGCCATTGCCGATGACCGCGTCCACCGAAAATGGCGCCAGCCGATGAACTCGCAGGAGCGAGGTTGAGGAAAACGCGACGGGGTCGGATGGCGAGCAAGCCAGCTGAGCGCCACAGAGCTAGCGGTACTCCCACTGAATATGAGTACCATAACCGCGGGCAGTCGTTGCGACCGGCGCGATACGATGCGTCAGGTGTCGTCCAACTATCCTCCCTACAAGGAGTTCTGCCATGTGGTACATCGGGATCGATCTTCACCGGGAAACAGTGGTCTTCGCGGCGGTCAACGATGCCGGAGAAGTCCGGCCGCCGGTCCGACTGCCGTGCTCAGAGGTCACGCGGATCGTCGCGGCCTTTGAGCAACTGCGTCCGTTCCGAGCGGTGGTTGAGGCCACGCGTGCCTATCGCTGGCTGTACCAAGCGCTGTCTCCGCTGGGCACGATCTTGCTGGCCCATCCCTTGCGGTTGCGGGCGATGGTCCAACGCCGAAGTAAGACCGATCGCTTGGACGCGCAGCTGCTGGCGCAGTTGTTAAGAATCAACCAGATCCCGTTGGCCTACATTCCTTCCGAAGAATTCCAACTGCTGCGCGACATCACCCGACAACGAGCGCGGCTGACGCGGCAGGAGACCCAGACGAAGAATCTGCTGCGTTGGCTGTTGGCTCGGCACAACCTCAAGGCCCCCTACGTTTGCCCGTTCGGCCCGCGTGGATTGTATTGGTTTGGTCGCCAGGATTTTGGCGCGGTCGACAATTCGATCCGTGACGAACTCGTGTTCCGTTTACTCCATTACCAACAAGAGATCAAAGCAGTCGACGAGCGGTTACGGGCGGTGCGTCCCCAGTATCCGCAGGTGGAAGCCCTGCTGGTCCTGCACGGCGTGGGGCTGTACACGGCCATGGTGATTGTGGCTGAGTTTGGCGAGGTGCGCCGCTTTCACCGGGCTAAGCAGGCTGGCGCCTACACCGGCTTGACCGCCCGCATTGACCAGTCCGGCAGCCATTGCTACTCCGGCCACATCACCCGGCAAGGGTCGCCGTTTCTGCGGCATGTCTGGATTGAGGCGGCGATGAAGATCGTACACGAGGATATCGCGTTGGCCAACTTCGCCACGCGGATCCGCAAGCGCTCGAGTGCCAAGATCGCTCGCGTGGCCACGGCCAGAAAGCTGGCGGAAATTTGTTGGCGGCGGTTGATGCGCTGGCACTCTGAGCAAGACGTGAAATCGGCTGCATAACGAAAGACGACCAGGGAGAGCAACTGCGGCGCGCTGCAGAAGGCGGAGATCGACCCGCAAAATTCTGGCTGGTGAGGCGCAAGCTTGCACCGTGAATATGAAAGGGTGATCTCTGCCGTTGAATCCTACTAGGTGCGACGAGGCAGGTCGGCCGGCACGAATGGGTGACTATTGAAGCGCGCTTGGTGAAATAGCTAGCAGCTCCCTCATATAATATGACGTGAAAGCGAGCGGAATTTAGCTCGTCGCCAGGTCATTCATCATGATCAAAACAATTCGCGGTATGACGCATCCTGCGAAGCCGTTCGGCGGATCCTTCCGCCGACCAGGGCGCTCATTGCCGCCCCTGGACCCAGGCTAGCCTCATCTCATGTTGATTTGAAATTCTATCGCCTCGGTCGCTTGACGAAGCGGTTATGGGTGACACAAATTACCCCGGATTTTTAGCACGGGTCCAGCAGGCGCTGGCCCCCAGCGATGATTGGCGGGCTTTTGCCGTGGGCCATGAGCGAAGCTTGGTGCGAAAACCGTGGTCATCGCTGACCCACTCAGGAACGCCGCTTCACAGTGCCGAGATCGGTGTGCAAAGGTTTAATCCGCAGCCGCGAGCGGGTCGAATAACGGACAGTATGTGATGCGTCGCCTTGCGCCGGCCATCTGCCGTGGAAGGCGGCTCTAGACAATTGCGGGACCCCATGTCGGGTCTGCTCGATGGCTCAAGGAAGTCGCCACGCGTTTGACAAGACGGATTCTTGCCGAGCCGCTCGCTGCCGTTGACTCCCACCCTAATCATTGCCCAGGCAATGGCTGGGCCGGATTTTGGCAACCGCTTGACGCGCGCGTTTCAGCCTCCGGTTCGTCGGGAACGCGCGGCGGTTCAAGTACTGAATCGCCGACGGCCTCAGAACGGATGTCCATCTCACTGTCGGCCGCCGTTTCGTCCCCGAGACCTTCCTTAAGACGCCGCGGATTCTCGGAAGAGTACCTGCCAATTCGTCTCGGTGAGAAAGGCCGCCATATTCGCGTCGAAACCCTGCAAGCCGGAGCTGGTGTCATCACGCTTCGTGGCCCGCTGCAGTCTGAGCACTGCATTCAAGGCTTTCGGAAAATCTTTGGCGCGGGTCGGTTCGAGCAGCGCGGCCAGCATGGCCTTGAACGCGATCTGTTGCCGCGCGGTCTGCTCGAGACACATATCGACCGCGTCCGCATTCGCCGGCTGAAGTTGATTGTCCAGCACCGACGTCACGGCATCCAAAGCAGCGGGGCCGAGTTGGTAGCCGATCGAGCTTCCAAATCAGGGGGTAATCCTGTTCCGTCAGCTGGCGCGTGTGAAGCTCGCGCAGGACGACTGTCGAAATATACGTCTGATGTTGAAGCTGCTCCCGAACACAAAAAAAAAGTGCCTCGAAGGCGGCGATGACGGCAGCGTCGCAACCAAAGAGCTGCGCAATCTCGCCATCGGATTGCCCAGCCAGTAACCGCGCTTCCACCTCCCAGCGCACGCGGTTTGCGGAGCGGTACCAATCATAGCGCCCAGAAGATGCCGCCGATACTGAGATGCCAGGTCCATCTGCTGTTCGCTGTCGTGGCAGCGACGAAGTCGCCGCAAGAATTGTACAGCGCGGCGGATCCAGGGCACGCTGTCAGCGCCGTCAGCGGCGACAGAGACAGGCGGGCCGCCGTCCAGAATTTGCTCGGCGCGGAGCCAGCGCCAGTGCGGGACTCGAACGAGGCATGTAGCGGCGGCTTGCAACATATGGTTTTGATCCGGAGTGGGGTTGGGGAGCAGTTCGGCTGAGTTTTCTGCCTACACTTCCGATTATGGTGATGCGTTAAAGTTTGCTTCAATGCCAAAATCGAATTGCATCGCCCGATCCGCGGGCGACGGCGACGCCAATGATGGCACGGCCCGTCGCTCGCGCACGGGAGGAATGCGTGCGGCGTGGGATTTCCGGCCGGGAGTCGAGGTTAGCGTGCTCGCTCCGGCCCGCCGGCCCGTGGCATACCGTTTCAGCCACGTGGGCACCAGATTGCGAGGGCGAGTTCTACGACAAATAGGCAGCAGTTGGTGGATTGACCCTCGATTTTTTTAAGGCGCAACTGCGCTCAGAGGTTCGCGCAGATTGCGTCCGTCTTCAGCCGACTTGGATCCGGTAGCAATCTGATGCAAAGCGGCTGAGCGGAAACCGAAGGTGACTTGCAGCAAGTATTGACCGTCGTGGGGCGGCTGGCTGGGGCATTTTTGGGGTCGGCTCCGGCCGAGGTCGGTACGGTCTGTCGGCTCGCCGCGCTCGGTTATGCGATGACGTAGGGGTCCACCGCCCGACTCGGAATAGAAGTCGTTGTCATGAGGTGACGCTTGAATGGGTACGATTTCAGCCGCGGAAAGGCGGAGCATGCCCAGGAGAGCCCGCAATTACGCTGGCAACGAAAACGCCGCAGCAGAACTAGCGCCGCCAGCCCCATCAGCGACAGCACTCCGGACGCAGGTTCGGGGACAACGCCGTACTCGAGAAATAAGCTGTTGCCCTGCTGCTCCACATGAAATCCACGCTCGCGACAGACCGCGTGGGAACTAGATCACGTTCTCGTTAGGTCGGCGACGCGACTCTGTTGAATGTACGCAAGCTGTTGGCGCTCGACTGGAACAGCCGCCGTTAACTTCAAATGCCGACGCGGAAAAACGCCGGTAAAAATCTATTTGGGAGCCACGTGCGGCCACGCCAAAAAAGAACTTTGGTACATGTCAGTGGGGGAGTTGCCGGCAGCACATCGAATTTCCCCTCACTGCCGATTCGAGCGATAGCTACACCGGCGGCACCGCATTTAACATTGGACATTCGTCATTGCGCTGGCGTCGGTTCCGGAGCTCAGCACCTTCGTGCTATTTGGCCTGGCCGCTGTCCTGGGCAGGCTGCAATCTAGGCGAATGCGTCGCTGCTAACTGTCTCGGCCAGAGGATAATCGCTCATTGGGCTGCCTATCCCACTAAAGATCGATATCAGCCGGCAACCTTGGGCCTCGGTTTGCATGCGCCAACAGTTAAAAGCTACGTGCACTGGGAAGCCGCCTGCAAGACACCTCGCCGTAATTCGAACAAATCGGCAAAATCGTGCTGCTGTAAGTTCATTCGACAAAAATTGTCACCTGGTTCCATCACCTCAGGCCAGTCGCCAGATCGTGTTCGAAATCGATCAATTCTATGCGTCGTTGCCCACGCTTAAACACAAGTGAATCGAAATTCTCGCGCATGGGCCGCAGGGAATGGGTGGGCCGGTAAGCTCGGCGCCGGAACTTCGATGTGCGGCACGCACTGACCGTCGGCGGTGCGGAGCCACTCATCCGACGACCAGACCATTTTTTCGATTGCCGTACTCCCGCCCCATCACGCAGCGGCCCCGATTCGCGAGCGGCCTGCCGCAGAGGTAGACCATATGCGTTTCATCGTTCTGAGTTTCGACGAGCGAGGCATGACCCGCGGCCTGCAAGGCACAATCGGGCCGGTCGCGCGCTCGTCAGAACGTACGTGTCGGGGTGCACCTCGTAGGGACCTTCAATCTGTCGCGACCGCGCCATCGATCACAGCGTGCCCCCAAGACGTTTTCCGCCTTCAGCAATGAGTAAATGATAATAACCGCCGCGCTTATACAGATGCGGACCTTCGGTGAAGCCAATCGGCGTACCCCGGAAAATGACCCGCCCTCCCGCCGATCAGTTTTTGTTCGCGCGGCGAGTACTCCTGAAGCACAATGCCGGTAAACCGATGTGACCGGGGCGATGCGTTTCAAAGCATTGTTGAGCAAGTATATCCGTCCGTCGTCGTCATGAAAAGATGGGTCAAAGCCGCTGTTGTTCTTGCAAATGAAATATCTTGCAACGCGACATGTTCGCCGGCAGAATGTCGATGCAGGGGGGACGTCCGGAAGGGAAGCTTATGGCAGGCTCGACAAGTCCTG
Organism: Pirellulales bacterium; assembly: GCA_963773875.1. Taxonomy (GTDB): domain Bacteria; phylum Planctomycetota; class Planctomycetia; order Pirellulales; family JADZDJ01; genus CAVTYH01. The sequence goes on along the minus strand of CAVZCV010000014.1, from coordinate 9,842 downwards.
TAGGTATTCTGGACTCCAGCTACCATTATCGGCGGGCAGGTGTCTGGATACTGGCGTTGTTGCTTGCACTACTCGCTCAGCGCGAGCTCTTGGCTCAAACGTCCCTGACCGGTGCCGCCATGGCACTAAAGTCGCTCGGCTCCTCTACCATGTCGAGCCCCGGCTATCTGGGAACGTACCTTACGATTCCAAGCGGCGGAGCGACGATCGACTTCACCATTCAAGCCGCAGAAGGTTCCGCGGGAACAGGTCGGTGCCGCACATGAACCTGGTCATCGCCGATTCCAGCTTTGGTTTCAATGTGAACAGCACTTCGGCGACCCACTACACGACCCCGAGCGTCACACTGCCGGCCGGAACGTACTTGTCCGCACAGAGCGTGACTATGCAAACAGCAACGCCTCATCGCACTCATTGACGCTCGACAATCTCACCGTCAATACAGTTTCGGCTCAGCCGCGACGTTCTCCAACGTCTCGAGCGACGCCAACGCTTTCTCCGCCGCTGACAGCTACATGCCAACTTCCGCCGCGGCCCGGCCACCGTGCATCTTTCCGGCGTCGCCCCAGGCACCCCAGTCGATGTCAATCTCAAGCGCATCGACTTCAACTTCGGCAACGCGATTCAAGGCGTCTAATTCAAGTCAGGTCAGTGCCTTCCTCGGTAATAACGGCACACTCCAGCAACAGAAGTTTCAGCCAATCCTCAACCAGATTTTAACTCGCTCACTGGCGAAAATATTGGCAAGTGGTCGTAGCGACGAAGCCGCACATTAAACGTTGTCACGATGCAAGCGTCGATACCTATTTGAACTACGCCGCCGCCCACGGCATGACCGCCCGTACGCACAACTTAATTTGGGGACCCAGCAGCTCGACGAGTTCACAACAACAGCCTTCGTGGGTGGTTGCGTTGTTGAATAATGCTGCCGCCGGCAATCCCACGGCCCAGACCAATCTGAGCAATGCCATCAGCAGCCGCATTAACTACTACGTTGGTGGCACAGCGAAGCAATCGCTCAAATACAGCGAAATCGATGTCTACAACGAAAGCTACCACACCGGTCAGGCCGATGCCTTCACGGGCAATTATTGGAACATCTACCGCAAGTGGCATTGCCGATATCTCTAACCAAGTAGCCGTCCGCCGTCAACGCCTCTCGCACAACGACCAAAACCTTCGTGAACGAATACAATGTGCTGCAAAATAATGGGTCCAATTATGCCACGTTTTACATCGATCACATCAACGCCATCCGCAACGCCGGCGGTAATGTCGGCGGCATTGGTGTGCAATACTGCCCAAAGCACACAGCCCGTACTAGCTCCGGCAATAGCCAGCATAGTCCGGCGCACATCGCCTCGACACTGCAAAGTCTTTCCGTAGAAGCGCTGCCCATTTCGCTCAACGAATTCGGCGTGAGCCGTATCGCACCGACCGATACCAGCCCCAACCCCAGTACGATGGCCGCCGCCACTACCATTCTGTCCGACACCATGCACCTGATGTTCCGTACGCCGCAGGTGACTGTCTTTTACCTGTGCAGCTTCCACTCCGAGAATAATAATGGCAACAACGCCTCTAGTAATCTGTTCGTCCCTGCTGCGGCGATGTATGCCGTGAACACTGCCAACTGTAATACTTGGACGATCACCAATGCGCGCCAAGCCTACGAAGATTTGCTGGCGTCAAAGAATACATTGTCGGCAATGGTTGGACGACGCAACTCGACGGCAAGCCGATCGTTGATGGCAATGGCAAAACCGTTGGGAACAATCTCTCGGCACCCATCGTCGATGCCAACGGCAACATTGCTTTTACCGGTTACAATGGCGACTATCAACTGACGATCGGCGGAAAGACCTATTCCCTTGACTTGGAAAAGGGAGTGACCGACTACACGATCACCGTGACTGAACCCTCCGCCGCGCTGTTGGCGATCTGTGGATTGGGCACACTCGGTTTGATCGTCAGCTTTGGCGCCGCCATGCCGCAGCGCGTTCGTGCGGCATATTGCGAATTCGGTGCGCTGATTCGAGAAGCTAAACAAAACATGTAGCGACATCACCGCGGTTCAATCTGACCTTGCTAGAGGATCGGCGATTGCGATGAACTCGAAGCTGATGCTGAACTTGGCGACTCTTCATGGTGTTAACCTTGTTTTCGTGCTTCTGGCGACTGCCTCCGCGTCCGCGCAAATTTTGCCGCCCGGAACAACACCCACACGCTTGGCCACAGGCTACGTGTTCACCGAAAGTCCGCTGTACGACCACGATGGCGGAGTGTACTTCGAGGACATGCATCCCAGCGGGCAAGTCGGCACGAATCCTAGCCACCTGGTGCGTTATAACCTGGCCACGGGCGCGGCCAGCATTGCCGACTCTAGTTCCGGCGGCGCCAATGGCTTGTACGACAATGCCAATGGCCAGATCGTTTCGGCGGATCGGGAGCGGCGACAGATTTCGCTACGCTCGGCCAGCAACGTGGCTGTCGTGCAGCAAGCGTTGACAACGTTCTACAACGGAACGGCGTTCAACGGGCCGAATGATTTGGTGATCGACTCGGCCGGGGGTATCTATTTTAGCGATCCAGACTATGAGAATCGGCATTCTTTGCCGGAAGCCGTTTATTATCTGAGTGCTCAGGGAACGTTGGCTCGACTGGTCACCGGCTTTACACATCCCAATGGCGTAATACTCTCCCCTGCGGGCAAAACGTTTTACCTAGCGGTCGAGGGGCAGAAGCTCATTGAGGCCTACGATGTTATTTCCCCCGGCGTGCTGGCCAACGGGCGGCTCTTTGCGCGAGATGACGTGAACGCTCTGGGACAAACGATCCCGGGTATTACGAATGGCCCAGACGGGCTGACGATTGATCCGGCGGGGAATATTTATTCGGCGGTGCAGAACGCCGTTTGGGCTTGGAACCCGCAGGGGCAGCAGTTATTCCAGCTTTCATTTCCCGAAGATCCGACCAACTTGGAATTTGGCGGAGCCGACGGCCGGACCCTATTCGTCACAGCCGGCACATCGCTGTATAGCGTGCAACTAAATATCGTTCCGGAACCAGCCGGATTTGTGTTGTTGGCGTTGGGCGGGGTGATCGTCGTTGCGCACTTCGCACCGTACGCTCCGATGGGCATCGCTGGTCGAGGGATGCGATCGGTAGATGAGCCCCAACGCAATGTCGAAGATGATTGAACAAGGGGGATTTCTGTGCATGAAAGCCATGAGCTTGCGATGTGGCTGCGCAATGCATATCTTGCGTTCCACCGCCGCGTCAATGCCTGGATGCTGAAGCACGGCATCACTGCCAACCAATATGTGCTGCTCCGCGTCGTGGCACGTGAACCGGGTATCACTCAGATCGAGATCGTCGAACGAACCGCCTCGGATCCCAACACAGTGACGGCGATCCTCGGGCTTCTGGAGCGGCGGGGGCCTAGTACGTCGTCAGCCCCATGCACGCGATGGCCGTGTCGCGCCTGTGTCTTCCTGACGCCCAGCGAGCTGCGTGGCACAAAAGGCCGCGGACTCTGTCCCGCGGCTCGTGCCCACTAACCACACGGGTACCTTGGCCTGTTTGCGAATCCAAGCGATGACCGCCTTGAGATCCGCGACATGTTCCGGACTGGTGCGAAAACCTGTCAGATATGGTGAGGATTGTCGATCCGACGGCGCATCAACGCGTCGATAAACTCGTTTGGGTATTAGTAATCTTTTCTTGCATCTGCTCGGCGCCATTATTTATTTCTTCGTGGGCCGGGACGAACGTTTTTAACGTTCCATAAAGAACGGCCAATTGTGGATCGCGCGGTGCGCCATGATTGATCTGCCACTGCGGATCCTGCTGCGTCAACAAACCTAGTTCGCCACTGGGCTCAATCATGCTGTGGTCGCGCCCTGGCTTTGCGCCGGGCGAGCAGAAACTGCTGGATTTGCGGCGATGGAGACTGAGAAATCGTCGGCTCACCGAACAGGCTGAATGGCACAACATAGGTATTGAATTCGCCGGCCAAATCGAACATGCGGTCGCGCCGTAATTGGCAATTATTACATTGAGTCCATCTCCGCCGTAAACGAAATCGCGGTCGGAGGCCGGACTGTCGGGCTGCTTATTCAGGCCATTGTTGGTAGCGAGACTGTCGTCGCATTGATAAGATCGTCGCCTTTGCCACCGAACAGCGGCGATTGTCGGTGCCCCCCAAATCCAGTCGGGGCGGTCATCGCCGAAAATCAGGTCGTTGCCCTCATCAATTTTAGCGGCTAGCCTGGAGCGCACTCATTTGTCGAATATTGCGAATCGAGCGCCAAACAGTTAAACTAACAATACCCGCCGCCTGGGGAGCCGATGTGGAATCATTTGCCAAAGCCAGAATATCTGTTCTTTGGAACGATCTTGGGAACCTTAGTGATCGGCGTTTTATTGCAGATCATCAACTGGTCCCTTCGACTTCGCTTTGGATTGCGCTTGGCGCGTTCGGCAAGGCATGGCTTCCCGCAGTCCTGCGTTTGCAATAATGATCGTACCTAAATGTGGCGCGTCGAAACTAACAGCCTATGCGTCTCCTCTTCACCATCAGCGATTTGCTTTGGATGACGGTTGTTGTTGCGGTTTTATGTGGCACGGGGATTGGTTTTATTTTTGCGTCCGTGGTTCTTGATGTTGTGATCAAGGTCTCTACTTCATTCGGTCTACTTATCTTGCTCTGCGACATCGTACTGAAAAGCGTACTCGATAAAATCACCCGGCATTAGTCGCTGCTTCCGAGCACATCTTCTGCTAAGCACCCATAACCGCCTTGGTGTCAAGTTCCGTGTGCTTGGTATTTGGAATGGAGAGAGGCTCGCCGGGGTGCAGGGCCGGCAATCAGGGTCCTGCTCGGCGGCCGCCGCCGATCGTGTCCATTGCTATTCACTGGCTAGTTTTCTTGGTCGATTTCTGCGATGCGCATGGATAGTCACCCATTCGTGCCGTCCGGCTCGTACGGCCGTCGCACATTATGCTTTTCAAATCGGCAAGGCACCAATCACTACCGCAGCGCCGGTCAGAGTGCGCTGGTCTTAACAACGGGTCGCACTTACCGAACGATCATGCGCATTCGTGCTGATCTCGATTAGGCGATGGTGTTCACGGGACGGCCACTCCAGCCGACCAGACGCTTCCAACAGATTTCCGCCAACTTGCGCGACCGCGACGCGGGCTTCTCTCCTCCTAACATTTGCGGATGCGTTGATAAAAGTTTTTCAGAGCTGGATCTTGTCGAATGGCCTTGATCGTTGCTTCGACGAGAATCCAACGCAGCCACGGGGGGCCCTTCGCGGGTTTGCGCATAATCACCCCCTGTGGAGGCCTCAATAACGGCGGTTGCCGAGGGAAACGCCGCAGTAGAACCAGCGCCGCGAACCCCATCAGCGACAGCACTCCTGACGCAGGTTCGGGGACAACGCCGTACTCGAGAAATAAGCTGTTGCCCTGCTGCTCCACATGAAATCCACGCCCAGGCGCCAAGGCATTCAAAAATCCGCTCGCATCGACGGACATGAGGGCTGGATCAAACCCCGTGATGCCGTCCCGCGCATGGGTTAGCTCCCACGCATAGTCCTGGAGTGGATCAAACAGGCCCGGGCTGAGCGGGCCGGGCTGGTCATCGAGCCCTAGTGAATTCAGCACGATCGCGTGCATTCCCGTGAACTGGAGTGGACCGAGCACGTCGATGAACGACCAGCCCAGCGTGCCACCCGGTTGGCCCGTCGCCGAATTGATGTCGAAGCCGTATTCCGATGAATCATCCATTTGCAGCACGCCTTCTAGGGTGAGTGTGCCGGGTGAATTCCCACCCGTCACTCGCCCCTTATTGTTGAATACGCCGGCACTGATTTTTCCAGTGCCGCGCCAGCCCGTCGCCATCGACGCAAAGAGGCCACCGCGGGCGTTCAAGTCTCCATTCAGCCGCATTAAGCCATTGTCGATCGTGAACGACCCGAAGACGTCGGAAGTGCTGCCCTTGGCCAGCTCCAAAGTCCCTAGCCCTGTTTTGCTGAAGGCGGCCGTATTGTCTTTGTCGCCCGTGATCCCGCTGGTAATGGTGAGCGTCTTGTCTTTGTCGACTTCGATCCCTGATGACGCGCCGGTCGACCCCATCTTGTACGGCCGACCCGAACTGAACGTGTCGAGCGCGTGCACCTTGCCGGATGACTCCAGCGTCACCGGCGCATTGGCCGCGCCCAGTTGGAGGTCACGACTTACGCCGACACGACCTGCACGAATGAGCAGACCCGTTTGCTGGTTGTCGCGCAAGGGGCGAAACTCGCCGTCGAGCGAGTTGAGCACCGTCAGCTGGTCGCCAAAGACCACTCCATCCAGCGACCAGACTTTGCCGGATACGACGGACACCTGATTCACCGACTTGACGTCCGCCGCCGTGACTTTCAAATTGCGGGCCGTCGTAAACGTGTCCGTGGCAAACAGCTCGGCTTTGCTGCCCCCCAGCGGATCGTTGCGCAATTCGATTTGCGCCACGGCCTTGCCGAGGCTCGCATCCTTGGACGTCGAGACGATGCCACTTTCAATCCGCAAACTTTGGAATGTATTGTCGGCCGTCAGCTCCAACTGGCCTGGACCTTGCTTGATGAAGGGGCCTGGTCCACCGGAGATGACGCCCTTCCACGAGACTTTGTCCAGCAGCCCGTTCTTCACGACATTCACCGTGGCTGTGGTCTGATAATCGATCGGGCGGCTCGAGGTGAGTGAATCCTCCAGCACGAGGCCCCCACGCTGAATGATCAGTTTATTTTGCGCGGCGCCGAGGGCGGCGTCGCTGGAGAAATACAAGTTGCCATCGGTGGTTGAGTCGCCGAGCGTCAGATCGGAACTGGCTCCACCAAAGGTGTTGTTGACGTTGGTGAAGCGAACCTTGCCCAGAATATCGAGGTGCACCTCCGGCGTGGTGTTGTCGGTGTCGTTGACCGTCTTGGCATCGACGGTGAGGATGCCGCCAAAGCCGCCCAGCACGGCGTCGATCGGCAAGATTTCGCCGACCTGTAGCAACTGCCGCCGAATGCGCAACTCGCCGCGTCGCGGCGATGGTCACGTTACCATCCAAACCGCTGACGATGCCGCCACGTCGCACGCTCAGTGGATTGGCCATGTCCCCCAGCGCGGCATCCGCGTTAATCGAAAGCACGCCGGGGACGTCGATCTTCGTTGCCTTGAAGGTGTTGGTTCCTTTCAAATACGTTTCCCCGACGCTGAGGAACGAAATGACTTTTGCGTTGCCGCTGATCGCGCCGCTGATCGTCAGCCGGACCGCGCTATCGTTGGTGACCGTGACATCTCGGCCGTTGGGGAGGCCCAGCGGCAGGGCAATGCGTTGTTCGGCGGAGTTGTTGATGTCGACCGAAATCGAGGGGGCGAGGGAGCCGAAATTGAGCTGGCCCGCGGCCTGCGAAGCCTGCAGGGTGTACGTGCGACTGGAGTTAAATGTGAGAAAACCGACGGCGTAGGCCTTGTCGATGCTCACCGCTGCGTCGGCCGCGAGCTTATCGGCAAAGATCACGCTGACGTTATTGCCATCGGGAACTGCCATGGGCAACGTCCAGTTGGCTGCGGCATTCCAGGCGCCCCCATTCGCGTTATTCCAAGTCTGGCCAGAAGCCGTCGAAGTCCAGGTGCAGGCGGCCATGAGGAACAGGAACCTTCCCAGGCAACTGCGGCGCGAGCGTGCGTGAGGCCGAGTCAACATGTGCACCCCAATCTAGCAAGTGGAACAATTCCGAACCTTTCGCACGGCGAGGATCTCATCGTCAACTCGATGTGGCATTCCGATCAATACGACAACAAACGTCCTGCCGTTGGTACTTTCAGCACGGCGGGCAGACATCAAAAGTGGTCGGTCTGCTGCGCAGCTTGGCGTGCGCCCAGATAAAACGCTGGACTACGTCGCCGCTAAGCGACAGACCAGTTTGACTCGTGCGACATTCGCGCTGACGCCGTCTGCGAAATACTTGGTTGGCAGTGCTGCAGCCGCCATTTTCGCTGCAGGACGAAAAGGCCATAACCAAGTACCAGTGTCAAAAGTAAAACCATCGTCGACGGTTCCGGTGTGAATCGTAAGTCGGCCGTACTGTCGAAGGTAAAATCAGGATCACTCCGCGAGCCGGGCTTGGATTTCCAGAAACCATCGGTTACTTTTGGCGGCGGTGAACCGTCCGGAAAAGTGATGGTGACTTGAAATTGTCCGCGAATCTGGCCGTCGTTGGGACCACCGTTGACGGTACTGCCGGTGGCAAACAGATTGTAGGTTCCACTCGCCGGACGCAAGAGCGTGGTCATATCGCCGACTTCGTCGATTCCGTTGGTCGCTGTCGGGCAATCTGGATTGAAGATGAAGGAACTGGCGGTAATGGCACGGTCAAAACTTAGCACCAAGGCACCCCAACCGCCGGCACCCTGTTTGCCGGGCAAGGCGCCAGGGACATCAAAGTTCAAGGTCAGCATGTCGGCGCGACAAGCGGCGTCCGCCAGCAGCATTAAACTCAAAACAGCAGCACTTGCGGTCGGCACCCGCCAATACGTTGCCCGCATCAATCGTGGTCTTGGTACCATGGACGTTCTCCTTGAGCTTGGGCGAAAGGAATTTGCTCGTTGTGGTCACGGGTAAAGCATCCACGCGGCGTGGTTGCGTCCGCCCGCAGGCGGCGAAGGGCATCGAACAGTCAGATCGCGGAGCAAGACGAAGTCATCAATGAGGTCAAGCTCAGCTATTCATGTGTGTACTAAAGCGTATTTTGCATCGCACCGACCAGCGTACCTTGCCTGCTGCCGTCGCTGGGGCAGCGTCGATGATTTGAGAAACTCACAGGCCCAAGGCGTGCAGGGGCGTCGGCACGACATTGTACACCCCTTTGTAGGGGTGTCAATCAATTTGATTACGTCCCCCCATCTCGTCAGCACACGCTCAGCGGACTGACCGTTAGGTTTATGTTTGGGCCCCAGCGGTGGCCTCGAATTGCCATTACGTTCCTGCCTGAAAGAAAGCATTCCCTCCGACCGACCTCGTTTTCACCTAGGCCAGGGATTTGCATCAGGCTGCTCGCGAAGATGCCGGGCCGTGGACTTGCCCAATCTACCGCCGCCCGCACTCGGAGCGACAATGACCCAAGCGCGATCAAGATGGGATCGCTGACGCTACTTGAAAGCGCGGCAACGAAAATTGAACATCAGCAGTTTCTGGGTGGCAGCTCGTAAGCCGCCATCCTTTCCAGTGGTCGTGTCTCGATTGCCGGGCGCATGCTGGTGGCCAGTGACGCCGATCGGCGTCACTGCAACATGTCGAGAACTACCGAATCGACCTCTCAACGGAGCCCTGGCCAACTTGCTTGACCTGCTGACTAGTCGCGCTCGCTTCTTATTTCGAAGCTTTCGATCATTGAATCAAGCAAACTGGCGCCACATCGCACGCCGCTCGCCTAATTGAAAAGTTTCTGAATATTCGTGCGGGTCTCGCCGCTACCGGCATCGGTGGCCGTATCGTGGATGGTTCCATTCAAGTCCAGGAAGAACCAATCGGTTCCGACGCCTGAGGTCAGTTTGTCCCCGGCCGCATCGTCGAAAACCGTATTGGCGCTCAAAAAGTATTGGCCTTTAGCGCGTGTTCCGCTGCCGGTTCCGCTGAGGTTGCTCACACGAGCCGAACAGCCTGCGCGAGGAATTCCACTCCGCGAAAATCGCCTGCAAGGCGGCCGAATTAGCGTCAAACGCGGTGAGGCCGCCAATCAGAATGTCGTCGCCGTCGTTACTGTTGAGCTTGTCCGCACCCAAGCCCCCAATCAGCATGTCGC
>CAVZCV010000013.1:0-202452 GCA_963773875.1 Pirellulales bacterium | reverse complement strand
CATCCCCAACAAAAAGATTAACCGTTCAATTTGCGTGGCGTAGCTATACAACGTGCAAAGTTGATCGAGCGTCCAAGTCGCCACCTGGGTTGGTGTTTCTTTGGATTGGATTTCTTTGACGGTCTGTGTGACCTTGCGATCAAGGTCGTCAAAATCTTCAGGTTTACGCCAAGCGAACCGGTCGGTTTTATGCACCCACTTGAAAAATCGCACCAACTCGGAAACGTGATGAATGGCGGTCTTACGGGTGATATATTTGGACTTGCCCTTCACGAGCGGACGGTGCCGCCAATAGTCGATCATTTCTTGGATTCGATCAAATCCGATGGATTCTAATGCGGTATCGGCATGGCGTTCCTTCAATCGTTCCACAATGTTGTAGCGGGTCTTGACCGGATGGTTTCGGGTTCGCAATCTCGATCACGGTCGTTTGATTTCGCAATTGTAGCCGTCGAATGCCTCGTGCAAGGTTCCGGTTGAATTCAACTGAATATCAATGTTTGTGATGTTTCCGATTCGCAAATGGGTGTTTTGAATTTTGCGTGATTTGCCCCATCACGAAATCTTGGTTGATTTGTTTGGCGGTCAGATAGCGTTGCGGATCGTCGGGAACAATCGTCAACATCGGATAGTGCCGCTGAACACGGTGAACGAACCGGGCATACGACGCATCATCATCTTTGGGGTAAATCGTTTCAAAACGAGTTGGGTTTCACCCTTGGCGATTTGTCTTGCCATAGTCCAAAGTGTGAGGCGATCCACGTAGCTTTGCCGGGGGGGCTTACATCGCTGGTCGTCGATTCGATGTGATTCCAAAACTCTTGCAACCGCAACGCCCGCAGTTGTGCCGCTTTGAGGTCAGCACCCTAATCGGAATTTGTGCTGGGTGTATTTGCCATCCGCCAGCTTCCATCCGATTTGTTTGGCGTATTGGCCTTGGTGAATCCAGCTTCCAATTGGTCTTTGATCGGGTGGCCATTTTGTTTCTACGGTAGTGAAATTGGGTCGTTATCGGACTATGGCGAAGGGCTTATCGGACTATTTATTGCCGTTCTTATCGGACTATTCGCAAAATCAGAGGTGATTAGAAGGGCTGTTGCGACATTCAAAACAGATCGCAACACCAATAAAATAAGCCCCTTGCGTTTGAGACGCAAGGGGCTTCTAAGAGTGGAGGCGGCGGGAATCGAACCCGCGTCCCGCGATATTTCTGTGGGCAGCGTCTACGTGCGTAGGCGAATCATTTCCGCATTTCGCGCGAGTCGCCCCAACCGCCGGGGTGCTTTCCCGCGCTAGCCCGGAACTGGTTTAACCGCGGGGATACCAGGCGCTGACCCGCGGCGATTCGGAATTGGCAACCGACTTTTGGGCCTCTCCGACAAAAGCCCTCAGTCGGGGACGCCTATCTCTAGGCGGCCAAAGCAAAGTTGCTGTTGGCAACTAAAATTATGGTCTGCTTTTTACGTGGCCTGCTGACCAACCACGGCACGCTGCCATCCACGTCAACCTATCCGGTCGAACCCAGTTCGCCCCCAGAGTGATTATTGTGAATAACGCAATCCAAGTCTCGTCAATCAATTATAGGATCGTGCGAGGATTGGGGAATGGGAGACGAGAATGTCTCATGCGGGCCACGATCGCAATCGACGTAGCTGCGAGAACTTGTGGCTAATGCCGTTGGCAATTCCCTGCTGAAGTAGGGTAAGCGTTTTTGCCGGTTTCGCTTATACTTGTGGCCCGGGACAGTACGCGGCGCTAATCGCGGTAATGCTGTTTTGGCTCAGTTGCTCGGTGTGTGTGCTGGGCTACACACCATCTTTGCCTGTGCATGCAGTTGGTTCTATTGGGGCATGCCACGACCATTGGGAGTCGTTAGCGGGAGCAATACGCGCTCGCTGCAAGTTGCGACCATTCAAGCAAACCATGCCGTTTCGAATTCTAGCGACGATTGCACTCACGAGTTGTTTTGCCGGATTTGTATCCGCCGGCTATGAGGCTCCAGACGCTGCTTACGCCGCGCCTGCCTCCTACTATAGCGCCGCCACCGGAACTGGGGCAACATTGCGGATGAACTTGCACAACATCATTTCCTCAGGCTTCAAAGCTCGCAGCTATGACGACGCGAAAAGTTTTTTGCAAATTCTCGATCAGGATCCCAATAACCCCAATAACATTATTCTAATTTACAATGGTGCTTCCGTTCCCGGTCCGTGGGTCAGCGGCGGGGTCACGTGGAACCGCGAACATCTGTGGCCACAATCGCTGTTGGGGGTTTCCGTCACCGGTTCGTCACGCAACGCAGGCACCGATTTGTTCGAGTTGGCGCCATGTAATCCCAGCATTAACTCCGGTCGCAGCAATGACGCGTATGGAACGGTAATATCCGTGGGCACCTATCAGAATTATCCAACATACTTTTTCCCTGGCGATGACGACAAAGGCGATATTGCCCGAGCGATGATGTACATGGCCACGCGCTATTACGACGGAAGTTCCACACCTTCCACGAATAATCTTTCGCTCGTCAATGGCACCACACTCGGCACGTATCAGATGGGCGACTTGCAAATGCTGCTGCACGCCCATTATCAGGATGGGGTTGATAATTTTGAACGGCGACGAAATCAATACGTTTACAGCAACACGCTGAATCCATCGTACTATCAGGGCAACCGCAATCCGTTTGTCGATCATCCGGAATACGTGTGGGCCATTTTCGGCGACAGCGCCAACAATTCACAAATCTCCGTGGCTACCCCGCAATCTAGTGGCGGTTCATCCCAGAGTTTGAACTTGGGAACAATTCTGGTTGGAGGAGCATTTGGCACTGGAACCGCCACGCTTACCAAGACCGGCAGCACTCCGACGACGTACGATGTGACCGCCAGCGGCATCACCACGACCGCCGCCGGCATGGGGCAGCCGTTCGATTACAACAATCAGTCGCGCAGCATCTCCCTGGCGTTGAGTGCGCCGACTAGCGTTGGGGGCCTCAAGTCGGGCACGCTGACGATTCATAACACCGATTTAACATCCGCCGGCGCAGGTAAAGGCTCCGCCGACGCGGATGACACAATTTTCGTCACGGGCACTGTACTTTCGCACTCCAATGGCTCGCTCAGCAACGTTGTCGATGTCAATTCGCTGCAGCTAAACTTCGGGACAATTTACGTGGGCAGCGGGCTACACGCGCTTCCATTCGCCTTAAGCAACCTGGTTGTGACGCCGTCGTTCACCGCCACGCTCGATCTACTAAATGTGTCTGGCACAGGAAACACGTCGGTGCTGTCGACGAACCTCGCGCCGACCAGCGGTCTTGTTGCCGGTAGCAGCCAGTCGTTCCTGGCCAGCATGAATGCCGCGGTCAAAGGCAGCTACTCAGCCACGTACACACTCACTGCGTCGGACGATATTCATCTGACTGGCGCGTCATCGCAGCAACTGACACTTACGCTGCTCGCATCCGTACAATATTTGCCGGGCGATTTCAACCTCGACGGCGCCCTGACCGCGGACGATTTGCCCGAGATGCTTTCTGCATTGACCAATTTGAATGCCTACCAAATAAAAGAAAGTCTATCCGCGGATGATTTGCTCACGATTGGCGATCTCGATGAATCTGGCAGCATTTCCAATGTCGATATCCAGCCCGAAATCGACCGGATTATCGCAGTCTCTGGCGGCTTAGGCGCGGTGCCGGAACCTGCGTCGTTGCTTTCGCTGCTGATTGCAACAGCTATGGTCAGCGTACGGCTCATCGTTTCGAAACGGTTCCGATGACTTGTTGAGAAACCCGGAAAGTGCTATCCGCACCGCGAAGATCTTGCTCAATCGGCAAGGCTTCTCAGCTCTATTTGAACGCCACACGCAGATCGATTCTCCGCCGGTTTGCAGTTGCAAGCGCATTTGGCACAATAGAGGGCGAACGTCTGTTGAAGCGGTTCATCGTTCGACCAATTGCAGATCACCAAATTAATTCAAACAAGACCTTTAATTGGAGTCCAATATGTCTCGGCCTGTCACGCTTTTTACCGGTCAATGGGCAGACTTGCCGCTCGAGGCGCTCGCGAAAAAAGGTCGCGATTTCGGCTACGACGGATTGGAGCTTGCCTGCTGGGGTGATCATTTCGAAGTGGAAAAAGCACTTAACGAGCCAAAGTACTGCTCGCAGAGGAAAGATCTGCTGGAGAAGAACGATTTGCAGGTGTATGCGATTTCGAATCACCTAGTGGGTCAGGCCGTGGGCGATGTGATCGACGAGCGCCACAAGGCGATTCTGCCGCCGCATGTGTGGGGCGATGGCAAACCTGCAGGCGTCAACGGGCGGGCTGCCGAAGAGATGAAGAATACGGCGCGGGCAGCACAAAAGCTCGGTGTCAGTGTGGTTAACGGTTTCACAGGCTCCAGCATTTGGCATCTGCTGTATTCGTTTCCTCCGGTGTCATCGAAGATGATCGACGACGGTTTTCAGCAATTTGCCGAGCGCTGGAATCCGATTCTCGATGTGTTTGCCGAATGCGGTGTGCGATTCGCGCTGGAGGTGCATCCCACGGAAATCGCATTTGACATCTATACCGCCGAGCGTGCTCTGAAGGCGATCGGCAATCGCGAGGAGTTCGGATTCAATTTCGATCCGAGTCATTTGCTCTGGCAGGGTATCGATCCGGTCGAGTTCCTCCGCGCGTTTCCCGACCGCATTTATCACGTGCACGTGAAAGATGCAATCACGCTCTTGAATGGACGCAGCGGCATTTTGGCGAGCCACTTAAACTTTGGCGATCCACGCCGCGGCTGGGATTTTCGCTCGCCGGGACGCGGAACCGTGAACTTCGAAGAGATCATTCGCGCCCTGAATCAAATTGGCTACAACGGTCCGCTTTCCGTGGAGTGGGAAGACACTGGTATGGATCGCGAACACGGTGCCCGCGAGGCGTGCGAGTTTGTAAAGAAGCTCGATTTCACGCCCAGCAACGTGAACTTCGACGCGGCGTTTGAAAAGAAGTGATCTGCGATCTTGGTTCAAGCGAAGATAAACTCCCAAATTGCGGAATTCGCATCGTAATGGCCTTCGCATTGTCAGTTTCACCGTGCACTGAGTACGATGGAATCTGCGGCACATCGCAATATTCCAGCTGTCAGCGATCGATCTTCCAGCGCTTTTCGAATGCCAATTCTGCGAATTACTGATAGCGAAGGCACGCATCTTCATCCCGTGGAAGGTGAAGCGATCACCATCGGCCGCGGTCCGGGCAACCACGTCGTGCTTAAGGATTTGGCGTCGTCGTCGAAGCACGCACAAATCATCAAGGAGGCCGGCGGCTGGATGTTGGAGGATCGCGGTAGTTTGAACGGGACGTTTATCAACGGTAAACAAGTCGAGAAATTGCAACGAATGCCGCTCGCGCCTGGCGACCGGATTTTGATCGGGTCGACCGAAATTCAGTTCGATGAACAGCTGAGCACAGGATCGACCATCCCGTTGCCCAAGCGACAAACAACGGCTCCGGGTTATGCCCAATCGTTCTTGCAATCGATAGCGCCTGAGGACGATTTGAGCGAGCCGCTTTCGCGATCCGGCAGCGCATTGATGCAATCTCTTGTGATCGACGATCAGCCGGAATCGGATGTTGGCGCTTCGAAATTTGCATTTCTGAAAGTCGATGGTGGATCGGTCGAGGAAGATGTCCGCACGATGCTGTTCGGCACGCAGCTCGCTCCGCCGCAAGGCAGTGGATCGGCGCTTTTGCCGCGGCGGCCTGGGGAAACGCTCGCGGAAATCAAGCTGCGCGTGATCCAGCAGGTCGGCGAAAAGCTGGTGCGAATTTTCGATCCCAAGCAGTTGATGGAAGAGATCATGACGATTGTTATCGAGCAGACCGGCGCAGATCGCGGCGTGCTGTGCTTGCTCGATGAGCGACAAATGCCGGTGCCCATTGCGACCCATGGCCTCGCAGAGGGCGAACAGGTTCGCATCAGCCGCACGGTGCTAAAACGCGTTTCCGAAGAGCGCACGGGCGTACTAATTAACGAAACGTCGAGCGGCGGCAGCGGAAATATGTATCAATCGCTGCAAGAAATGCGTGTGCACTCAACGCTGTGTGTGCCTCTGTGGACCGGCGACAAGATTATCGGCCTGATGTCACTCGATTCTACGCGGACCGATCGAACTTTCTCGCAGCAAGATTTGGATGTGCTCTTGGCGATTGCGCATCAGGCGGCAATGGGCATCGAGCGCGGCCGGCTGAGTCAGCTGGTGGAATCAGAGCGGCAAGTTCGGTCGTATTTGAGCAAGTACTTGGATAACCGCATTGTGGAGAAAATCTCGCAGCGCGGCGATGGCGCTGACCCATTGGCGCCAGCTGAGCGCATCGTGACGGTGCTGTTTTCCGATATCGTCTCGTTCACCAAGATGAGCGAAGGCCTCGAGCCGGCGCAAGTCGGGCAGTTCATACGCGATTACCTGACGGCGATGACAGAAATCATCTTTGCGCATGGCGGCACGATCGATAAATACATTGGCGACGCCGTGATGGCGCTGTTCGGCGCGCCGGTTGCCAGCGAGAACAGCGCGACGGAGGCCATCAAGGCAGCCCTGGAAATGCGCAAGCGCGTGCGTGATTTTCACCCACTCGGTGGAAAGACCGGGCCGCTGCGCGTGCGGTTTGGCATCAACACCGGTCTTGTCGTAGTCGGCAACTTCGGTTCAGCTCGGCGCACGGAATATACTGCCATTGGCGACGCAGTGAATGTGGCTTCGCGATTGCAAACGTTCGCGCGGCCCAACGAAATTTGCATCGACGAGGAAACTTTTGCCAAGACGGGCGGCGCGTTCGTCGTGGAAGAAATTGGCACCGTCGATGTGAAAAACCGCGCCCAGGCCATTGCCGTTTACAAGGTCCTGCGCCCGAAGTGAGGCGATGACCGGCGTTGGAATCGTGCCGCGATCAACGCGAGCGAGCCGATCGCTCCCAACAGGACTGTCGCCGGCTCTGGCACGGCACTTGTTCCGCCTCCGCCGCCCGCGATAACTAAATCGAGCAGCGACTGAATGTCACGGTTGTCGAACTTGCCGTCGTGGTTTACATCGCCGATGGT
The DNA here is from genome assembly GCA_963773875.1 of Pirellulales bacterium. Taxonomy (GTDB): domain Bacteria; phylum Planctomycetota; class Planctomycetia; order Pirellulales; family JADZDJ01; genus CAVTYH01. Next base: position 195,357 of record CAVZCV010000013.1, on the reverse strand, counting down.
GATTAGCTCATCGGGCTCAAGATTTTGTGCGATCATGAAAGCCTGTGGATCGGTCAGTGCAGTGAGCATGATCGGAATGTCGGCGGCCGTCACCTGCGTATCGCGACTGAAATCGGCCATCATGTAGGGCAGGCCCAGCGGCACAATTTCACCATTGCCCAGCATCGTGGCCCCGGGATCAAAACCGTCAAATTGGATCGAGCCCAGCGTTATCGGACTGCCATTGCCGATGATCAGTTGGTCGGGGCCACCCCCAAGTTGCGGGCCAAGCGGATTGTTCGTCCAGTTACTGATTCGCAGTGTGCCGGTCCAAGTAGGCACACTGTTGAAGTGTAATACGCTCGAGCCGGTGCCAAAATCGATCGTTGTCTGACCGAGCACCGAGAGCGAGCCGATCGATTGGTTAAAACCGCCGGTGCCAAATGTGCTGCCCGCTTGAAGAATGAGCGCGGGGCTGTTGTTGATCGAATTGGCAATGGCCAACTGTAGCGTGCCGCCGGCAACGGTTGTTGTGCCGAGGTACCCGTTGTGGTTGCTTAAAGTTTGTGTGCCTGCGCCAACTTTTGTCACTGTCAAGTCGCCGGTGATGATGCCGCCGAAATTGCCGTTTGCGTTGTTGTTTCCCAACGTCAAGGAAGCTGCGCCGCCGCTGGAATAAACCGAGTCAACGGACTCGGTTCCCGGCACAGAATTCAGACCATTAATCGACAGGTTTTTCCCGCCTAAATCGAGCACCGCAAAAATAGTTGGCGATCCCACCATGCCGTTCAGTATGACATCGCCCTTGCCAGGCCCACTTGGAAGAGCATTGTTCACGCCCATATGTAAGATGACGCTCGAAATGGTGGTGTTGCCGGTGTAGTCGTTGGCAGCACTGCTGAGAACGAAGGCTCGGCCGGATGTTGGAACGGCGCCGCCGCCGAATTCCAAATTGTGCGGTCCGGTGATTTTGCCATTAAATGTGGAAAACATCGCAGTGTTATCGGTGCTGATTCGCGCGTCCGATTGTAGTGTGATGACGCCGTTCACTGTGGTGTTGCCTTGAACTCGCAGCGCGCCCAATCCGCCTGCTTCGGAAGTACCGTTGCCAGAAATAAAAATACTCTGAGGGATTGAACCAGCTGCAAAAAGCTGCGCTCCGCTGGCCACGGTAACCGAACCGGTTCCCAATGCATTGGGACCAAGGGTCGTTAAATGGCCGGCGTCGACAAATGTACCACCGGTGTAGGCGTTGTTCCCGGAAAGCTGGGCCCCGCCCGTTCCAGTCTTAATGACCGTGACCGGCCCGCCGTTATCGATAATGCTGGAGGACACCACAATGTTGTTGGCGGTGACATTCGCGCCATTGGCCACCAAATTCAACTCGCCGCCGCTTGCAAGTGGACCGCCAGCGGTCACACTCCCGCCGCCGATCGACAAAGTCAGATTGTCGAGCGGATTTGATTTCAAGATGCCTCCCGACGGACCAAAGCGCAGCGTACTTCCGTTGCTTACAATCACATTGCGATTAGTATTACCATCGTTCATCGCCAGCGAATTGATGTCGACAATGCCATTGACTGTTGCCGTACCGGTCGAGGCATTATTAATCATCACATTCGCCGATGGGTCATTTGGCAGCGGTGGCGCGCCGCCGGCAAGCACGTTGTAGGAAGCGAGCGGCACAATATTTCCCGTTCCGTCATTTGAGGCCCAGTCGACTGAGCTCATCGTGGGGGAAACGGTCGTCATTACTGTGACCCAGCCGCCAAGAATCCCGTTAATGTTTTGCGTCGTTGTTTTGATGCTTCCGGCACTCGGCAAAATGAAATTAACCGTACCACCAGGGGCATGCGTAAGCAGACCCAAGTTGACTGTAACGCTGCTGGCTCCGTTCTGTTCGACGACGATACTGTTGAAACCTGTATCAATTGTGGTCGAGGCAAAAGCTTGTGAGTTCACTGCACTTGGGCCACCGCCGCGCACCAGGAGGTTACCCCCAGATGGCGCCGTGGGCGGCGAATTGACACTGCCGCCAAGGCTAAGATTTGAACTGGCCGCGATGATGTCGTTCGTTGGAGAATTGTTCGCGGAAAAATCCAGAATCAGTTGCCCGTGGTGAATATTGGTGGATCCAGTGTAGGAATTTGCGGCGGCCAGAATCAGAGTTCCCGCGCCAGTTTTAGAGAGCCCGTTGTTACCGGCCAGAGGTGCACTGATGGTCGCCGATTGCGAGATAAACCCGGCTACCGTTCCTCCTGTGCTGTTGGTAGGCGGAGCGGTGGTGGCGTTGGCGACATCGATGATTGGTGAACCGCTCGTAACTTTCAACGTAAGCGAACTGCCGGTCGCGCCGGGGCTTAGCGTCCAATTATGGGATGGCGTTGTGTCGCCGAAACGGAGACTTCCCGCGGTGAAGTTGCCATCGAGTGTGACAGTGGCTTCGGCAGTCAGGTTGCGAGTGCTGAAATCTGCAGTCGTGTTGACGCCGTTGGGAATCGTTCCCCAGTTTGTGGCATCGGCCCAACTGCCTCCGCCGGTCGTGTTCCACGACATAGTGCTCGGATCGATGGCGAACAATTTGAACGAGGGATCGCGCAGTTCGAACGTCGATGTGAACGAACCGCCGCCGCCGGTTGGCGATGCAAGGCCTGGAAATGACAACAGGCTGGTTTGGGCTGGATTTCCCATTTGCACGCTGAAACTCGTTGTCAGTTGAAATGGGACTCCCGGCCGCAGCTGAATCATTGGCGAAGTAATACTGATAAACGACAAGTCGATGGCACCTGGCGTCGTCCCCTGACTATTGAGGTTAATAGGCGGCGGCATCGTACCGGTGGGAGTTACAGTACCGGCGGAATTGATAATGTAGCCGCCGTTCAAGAACGTGAAATCAATCGCCGGATTGACTGCGTCGCCATCTTGGTGGACCGAGGCCTGAGCGTTGATTGTGATGTCGAAAAATGAATTGGCAGGCGTGCCGGCCGGCAGCGGATCGCGCTTAAAGCCCTGCAGCGCTGGTTTGGGGTATCGCGGATCATCAAGCGTATAGCCGACCGAATCGTAGTTCAGTTGTGACGAAAGCGGGATCGTGAATTGAAAGGGCGCTATCGAACCGGGCCCTTCAACGATAAGATCGGTGCCGCTGGCCGATGCACTCCAACTTGCAGCTTTCGCATCGTAGGTGGGAGTTCCAGGATCCATCCAACTGCTGCCCGTCGCACTCTTGCTGACAACCCCCGTGATGATATTGATTGAAGCGCTGGCGGCTGCTTGCGCATGTGCTTTATTCGTATTGCTGCTGATCGCTTTCGAGATCGAAATCGGCGCAGAGCTGGAGAACGTTTTTGTATCGGGATTCGAATCCGGCAGCACGGGGTGCCCACAATCCACCGCGAAAGTTTGCACAGAAATGCTCACGGCCCCTGCAGATCCTGGCCAAACGATCGAAGTGGCAAGAAATGCCAGAGCAAAGAGCAGCGGGCAACGACGGCAGAACCGCGACATCGTGCGATGTCCTCCATCAATGGGGAAACGATACGCGCCAGCCGGCTGCCAGCGGCCCCTGGCAGCAGTGAAAAGCTGACGGAGAAACAGCGCGGGCGAATCCTGGACGACGAACAAGCAACGAATCCGGCTTGTGAGCGCGCCACCCCCGGCTAGTGGGATCTTACCAAGAAACTTCAACCAGTGATAGAAAAAAGTTTGCCATCGGGAATCGGAATGCCAGGCGCGAGCATTCGAACAACTAGCACCGTCGTTTGAATTCGTGTGGTGCATTCCGAGCAGACCCCGGCCCGTTTCAGAATTCTGGAATGCGCAGTATATCGAGCCGCCTGTTTCAGGTACTCTATGTGGAGCGGCTGAACGGGAGTGGTCGCTCGCAATTCTGCGGTTCAAGCAGGCGCCAGTCCTTAATGGATGATGCTAATTGAGCGTCCAAAGGCTTGCAAGAAATTCTGTGTTGATGCATTAAAAGAGTGAGGTCTTGGCGTGACTGCCTCCGCACCAGATCAAGAACTCATCGCGGCATATCGCCAGGGGAGCGAGGAGGCGGCATCGGCGCTATTTGAGCGTTATTACACTCGGCTTTTGGAACTGATTCGTAGGCAACTTGGCTGGAAGCTGCGGGAAGTCGAAGGGTCTACGGACGTGGCTCAATCGGTGTTGCGCAGTTTCTTCTCGCAAGTGCGCCAAAACCAGGTGCAAGTTGGGCCCGACAACAGCCTTTGGCCGCTGCTTGTTACCATTGCACTGAACAAAATGCGGAATCGCGGCAAGTTCTGGCAGCGCGAGCGTCGCGATCCATCGCGACAAGTTCCGCTCGATGCGGAAGACGATCCTTTGGAACAAGGCCCTTCACCTCAAGATGTGGCTGCTGTGAAGGAGCTGGTCGATCGTCTGCTTGCGCCATTTTCTGATCGTCGGCGCAAAATCTTGGAGTTGATTCTGGAAGGCCGACCGGTGGGCGAGATTGCCGCAGAACTCGGCACGACAGAGCGAACTGTCTATAACACCCGCAAAGCAGCCGGAAAAATCTTGGAAACGGTGCTGAATTCGCATTCCAATCCCGCGGCAAACGCCTAGAGCTGCTATCGCCATTGCAGACCCGGAAATGACATCTTCGCACTGTCAATTGCGGGCAATCTGAGAAATTTCTGCAGTCCCTTTCCGATTCTATCGCGGAAGGTTGCTCTCTTTTATTGAGGGCGCAAGGCTCAGGCCGACGAAACGAATGCGAGAGCATTCAATGCGGCTTGGACGCAAATGGAATCAAGCGCGACTGTGACGTCCATCCCACTACCATTGCCGGCCTTCGAATTGAAGGCTGCGACGTTCGACTTACCGGCAACTGCTGCGACGGGTCACCGGCCCTGGCCCGTTGCGGTGGTTGTCGGGACGAAGAATAATAGAACTCGCCAGCGCCTCTCCTTCGGCAATTCAAACTGCAACGGCGCATCGATAGGCTCACCAACCCATGAAACCCCGCCGCGGGCAAAAATGCGCCCCTCGTCGAACTATCGAGCGGTTGGAAGAACGGATCCTTCTGGCTGCCGATGATACGCTGGCTACTGCCGTTGGGGTGGTGCTTACGCCGGGGGAGTCGAAATCGATCGCCGATCAAATCGATCCGCCGAGCGATGTCGATCTTTACAAGGTGAAGCTCGGCGCCGGCGATTCCCTGCTGGCGAGGATCACTGCAGAAAGTTTTGGTAGTTCGCTGAACAGCTATTTGCGAATTTTCAATTCCGCGGGAAAGCAACTCGCCTCGAATGACAACGGCGCCCTGGGAAGTAACGATTCGAATTTGAAATTCGTAGCGCCAAAAGCCGGCGAGTACTTTGTCGGCGTATCGGACAGTGCCAATGTCTTCTACGATCCCGATATCGCCGGCAGTGGATTCGGCGCCAGCTCCGGCGACTACACGCTGAGCCTGACGAAGTCGCTTCTGGCCGATGCAGGCGACACGATTGCCACCGCGGTTCCCGAAATTCGCGGGACCTCAAGCGGTGTTGAAGTTGGCGGCGAAATTGTGGATAGCCTTGATGTCGACTTTTATTCGGTGAAGTTAGTCGTCGGCGATTCGTTGAACCTGTCAGTGAATGCCCAGTCCTTCGGCAGCTCGCTTTTGGCGCGGATACGGATTTTCGATGCGGCGGGGAACCAAGTTACTACGAGTGCAAATTCCGGCAGCGGCGATCCAAATTTCGTTTACCAGGTGTCAGAAACCGGCACGTACTTTTTAGGCATCTCCGGAGCGGAAAACTCAACTTACAACCCGAAGGTGGCCAACAGTGGTACGGCCGGATCCGCTGGCGACTATACGCTGAGTTACATTGTGGTCGCTGCACCGTCGGTCACAACCGAAAGCGAACCGAACAATTCGATTGCCAAGCCGAATGTCATCGATACCAACACCACAGTGAATGGCGCATTCAACACCAGTGGCGATGCCGACTACTACATGCTCACGGTCAATTCGCCGTGCAATTTTTCCGCCGGAGTGACTTCAGCTCCCGGGAGCAAGTTGGATTCGCGACTGACGTTACTCAATTACGACGGTCTCGCTTATTCCACGAGCGACGATCGATCGCTTGGCAACCATGATCCATTGATTGCTCAGCATCTGACGCCGGGAACGTATTTTCTCAAAGTCGATGCTTCTCCGGGCTCGTCACTTGGCGCGTACATTCTTACGACAACGCTCGATAGTGCTTCCACGCCATTCGCCCCGCATTCCAGCGGGTTACAGCCCACGGGCATCGCCGCTGGCGATTTTAATGGCGATGGCATTCCAGATCTGGCGAGCGCGAACAATGCCGGTGGCATTACGGTCTTGCTCGGCGTCGGCGATCTTTCCTATCGGCCAGCGACATCTATTGCTGCCGGTTCGCAGCCCATTGCACTTGTTGCCGGTGATTTCAATGGCGATCACAAATTGGATTTGGCAGTTGCAAATTCGGCCAGCAATAACGTTTCGATCCTGCTCGGCAACGGCGACGGCACCTTCATGCCGCAATTGACCTTTGCGGTCGGAACGAATCCGCAAGCGATCGTTATTGGCGACTTCAATAAAGACACCAAGCTCGATTTGAGCGTGGCAAATGCTGGTGACAATTCGATTACGATCCTGTCTGGCAATGGTAACGGCTCGTTCACGCCTGGCGGCACTTTTAGCGTCGCCGATTCGCCCGTCGACATCGCAACCGGCGATTTCAATGGCGATGGCTACGCAGATCTTGCCGTGGCGAATCAGATGTCCAACAACATCTCCGTTCTCATCAATGACAAGACGGGCGCATTTCTTCCAGAGCAGCATTTCAATGTGGGCACGGGACCGACTTCGCTCGTCATTGGGCGCTTCAACGGTGATTCGTTTGACGATTTAGCCGTCGCGAATGCCGGATCCGACGATGTTTCGTTGCTTTTGGGCCACGGCGACGGGACGTTCGAAGCCGAGCAGCGGACGAACATCCGAGACGCCGTTTCCACGACGGCCAATGACGTGCGCAGCTTTGTAGCCACCGCGGATTTCAATCAGGACGGAAAACAAGACCTCGTTGTCGGTTGGTCAAACGATTGGCGTATTAGCGTGGCACTGGGAAATGGCGATGGAACGTTCATGCGACGGAAGGAATTCACGAGCGATGCCAGCAGCGGCAATACACCGTGGGCCGTCGTAATTGGCGACTTCAACGGCGATGGCCGCGCCGATTTTGCTACCGCCGATAAATTCGGACCGCACATTTCGGTGTACGGCGGATTGGGCGATGGCAGCTTTTTAAGCGGACCGAGTTTAAATGTCGGCAACGATCCGCGCAATTTAGTGGCTGTAGATTTAAATCACGATGGGCGCATCGACCTGGCTTCGGCCGCCAACGCCGGCAATTCGCTGGTGATGCTCGGAAATGGCAATGGCTCCTTCCAGGACGGGATTCAAGCGAATACGGGCCATTCCAATGCAATTGCGGTCGGAGATTTCAATCGCGATGGCAGACCGGACCTTGTATCGGTGAATTTTTTCTTCGATTCCAATTCGTTCCAAGTCTTCAATCAGATTGTCATTCTCTTGGGACTTGGCGATGGCACGTATGCACCGCTCGCGCCGATCGACGCCGGCTTTTACCTCTCAGCTGTTGTGGTAGGTGATTTCAATCAAGATGGCAAATTCGATCTGGCTGTGACAAGCGCAGTTTCAGAATTCTGTTCTCGTGTTGCTTGGTAATGGAGACGGCTCCTTCGGCGCACGGTGTCGCTGGGCGTTGGATCGCTGCCTCTGGCAATTGTCAGCGGTGATTTCAATCATGACGGACAGACTGATTTGGCCACGGCGAATTCGCGCAGTGACGATGTCTCGATTTTGTTGGGCGACGGCAATGGCAACTTCGCCGTCCAGTCGCCACTTGCGGCGGGCGATGCACCTTCTGCGATTGCGGCAGGCGATTTTAACGCCGACGGCGCCGACGATTTGGCCGTTACCAATCCGGGGACGAATACGGTGACGGTTTTGTTCGGCGCCAGCGATGGCAATTTCGCAGCGGCCAATTTGACTGAATTGAAGTTGGCGGTAGGTGAAACGCCATTGGCAGTCGTGGCAGCCGATTTCAACGGCGACCATCGCGCGGACTTGGCGGTAGCCAATCAGGATTCCAGCAATGTCTCGGTGCTATTAAATCTGGGTGGCGGTCAGTTCAGCAGTTCAAAGCAGTTCTCCATTTCAGCGGCGCTGGGAGGAGGATTATTTCCTGCCGCAATCGTGGCGGACGATTTCAACGGCGATGGAATTCTGGATCTAGCTACATCGAATGTCGGTAGTCGCAATGTGTCGATCCTATCGGGGTCGGGCGACGGCACTTTTGCTGCACCAGACCAACAGGCTTCGGCTGCATTTCATTCGTCGCCAGTTCTGGCCGACCTAAATGGCGATGGCGTTGCCGACTTGGTTGTCATGGATCGCGCCGGAAATGTGCTGTTGCGGTTAGGCCGCAAAGATATCAAAGGCACTTTTCAAGCGCCGCGGATCATCAATCCCGGTGTGCCCGCCAGTTCGTTTGCAGTACTGAAGGATGGGCTGAAAAATGTATTGGCGGTTGTTGATCGCAGTGCGACAAGCACGGGTCAGCATTTAGTCACCATTTATCGAATCGCAAAAAACGGCTCGCCGAATGCCGTCCGACAAATCGATTTGGGAGACCAGTACAATCAAATCGTCGGTGCGAAATTAAACGGCGACAAGCGTGACGATTTGGTGGCAATCAATTCAACAACCGGCACGCTGGCAATGTTTTTGCGATCCGGCGTCGGATTTGATGTAACCCATGCGGTTCGCATGGCCGTGGCTGCCGCGCCATCCGAATTGGTGACGGCGAGCCTTGATGGCGCCGGCGGCCTAGATGTGTTGGTGGCCGACCAATCGTCCGGCACTGTCAACATCGTGTTTGGCGGTTTTGCAAACCCGCAATTGCCAGTGAATTTTCGCAGTGGGACAGGACCGACCGGCGTTACCGCAACGGACGAAGTCGGCATCCCGCGCAGCCGCTCGTTTACGACGGCCCCACTTCGCTGGTCGTTGGCGACTTTAACGAGGACCACGCGCCAGATGTCATCGCAGCTCATAGTGGCACAAATTCGCTCGGTCTGCTCTTGGGCAAAGGCAACGGCGGCTTTGCCGATCCGACTGGAATTCTTGCTGGCAGCCAGCCGATTTCTGTGCGCGCGGCTGACTTCAATGGCGACAAACATCTGGATCTAGCCGTGCTCAACGCTGGCACCCATGATGTTTCGATTTTTTTGGGCGACGGCCACGGTCATTTCACATCGATCGGCAACTTCGACGCCGGCAACTCGCCCGTTGGGCTTTCCGTTGAAGACGTTAATGGCGACAAGAAACCGGATCTGATGGTCGGCAACGATTCGGGCGACGTTGCCAACCTGCTTGGCAACGGCGACGGCAGCGTTCAAGCCATTTACACGCATCAACCGTAACATGGCGATTGCCGTTGGCGACTTGAACGGCGACGGCAAGCAAGATTGGGTCGTTACAAATGCCACGAGTGATCACATCAGCGTGCAATCCAGTCAAGCGTCGTCGTTCGGCCGAACCGACCGTGTGACCGCGCCTGCCAGCGTGAAACTTGCAGATTTGAATGGCGATGGCATTGCCGACATGATCGTTGCCAATAGCGGCGGCAACAACGTCCTGGTGTACCGCGGATTGGGCGGCGGACAGTTCGCCAAGGCCAGTTCGTTTGCAGCGGGCAGCGATCCCGTGGAAGTGCAAGTTGCCGATGTTGGCGGTGTGGATGCCGGCGGCCATTTTATTGGTCCGGACGGAAAGCTGGATGTCATCGTCACGAACTTCGGCTCCAACGATGTCTCGATACTGCTCAATTCCGGCGACTCCTCGAGCGGCGGCACAAAGCAGTTAACGCCAGGTGTTCGCTTGAACGTTGGGCTTGGTCCAACATCGACACAAGTCGTGCAGCAGCCCGGCCAGGCGAATCCAAGTTTGCTGGTCACGAATTCGGTTGCGAATCAAGTGATGCTGCTCGGCGGGCTCGGCAATGGATTTTTTAACGATGTTACTCCAAAAGTTTTCAACACCGGCAGTGGTCCAACCCAAACGCTAGTTGGTAATTTTAATGGCGCCGGATTGGGATTTGTCACGCTGAACTACAACTCGAATTCGCTAACGTTTTACTCCGGCTTCGATCCGGCTTCGCGGCGCGATATGTCGTCCGGCGGCGAGAACCCGCTTACCGCCATCGCCGCCGATATGAACAGCGATGGAATCACAGATTTGGTCGTAGGCAACAATGGCGATGGCGTGTTCGCGATTTTTGATGGCGGGCAAACTGGTTTAAGCCTGCTCAACACATTTACAAGCGAAGGTCTCGATCATCCGGCCGCAATGGCTTTAGCGCAACTTGGGCAAGGCCAAGAGCTACGGCTACTTGCCGTCGACGAAGGCGATGAGCTGGTGCACGTTTTCAGCCGCGATACGTTAGAGAGCCCGCAGAATCCTGGATTGCTTGCGGCCCTCGCCCAAGATACGACGAGCGCAACATCTGGCTTGTTCGGAAGCACGACGACCGGGCTCGGAATCTTGACCTCTCTAGTGGCGGCCCTCGGGGTCTCCTTGGAAAATTTCTCACAGCCAACGGGCGATGCCCGTGGCTTGGATGGTGGCGCCGAAGCAAACCGCGCCTTCTCGGAATTCTTCGAACACCTGGGCGAAGCGGTCGATCACAGTCGCCATTGGTTCGAATCGACGGTCAAAGGAATCACGGGCGCCGTGGGAGTTGAAATCGATGAACAAGCCGTTATCAACGCGGTTGAGGATGTCATCTCAATCCTGTTTCCACACGTCCCGTTGCAGGCCGTGCCGGCGTTATTTCACGGTCTGTTGAGCGGTGCTCTGCGGACAAAGAAGACACAGCCAACTTCAGCAGACGACTCGGCCGCCCGAGAGAACGCCGACGGCTCTGCGGCCGATGTCGACACACTTTTTGATAATGCGACAGAGCTGGCGGGCGGTCATCACGAACCACTTGACCAGAACAAAAATGCGGTCGGAACCGTTTTGGCATTGGCAATGGACCATCCGGCGATTGCGTCGGCCGCACGTAGCGCGTCCGGAATTGCGCATTCATCGACAGAGAATGTCGACCAGTTCTTCGATGAGGTCGATGAGAGTGCGACCTCAGAGTTTCTCTCGTGTCGTCGACACGCTCCTACTCAGCCGTCGGAGCAGACTTTCCATCACAATCACCGACAGTTAACGGCACTCGCCACGGTGATGGCTTCCATTGGCGCAGGCGGTTACGTTTACCGATTGCGTCGTCGGCGTGAAAACGCTTAGGAGATCGCCATGCTACTTCAAACGAACGATCTGTTGTCAGGCGAGTGGCGGGCGATTGCCGACTGCATTGATGCGTATGAGCTAGCATCGAAAGGTAAATTCCTTGATTTGCGACAATTTGCCAGTCGAGTGGAACCTGCGTTTCGCCGCGCAGCATTAACGGAGCTGGTGAAAGTCGATCTAGAACGCCGCTGGAGCGCAGGCCAAAACCGGCGCGTCGAGGACTATCTCAACGAGTATCCGGAGCTGCGGCAAGATGGTGATTCCCTGGCCGAAATCGTCCAGCAAGAATACTTCCTGCGATCCAAAAGCGGTGAGCATCCCAGTGCCGCCGAATTAAAGAACCGCTTTCCCGATCTTGACCAGCGCCGTGTTCTGCACACTGACGAACAATTGCTGAATACGATCGCGTTTGGAATCGATCCAACGGACACCCACATGTCCGACGATTTGTCTGCGGCCGAACGAACCGGCACCGTGATGTTCGACTCGCAGAAGGCAGGTTCTTCCAGCGGCGCATCCGCCAGCCAACGCAATCTTGTCGATCAAAACGGAAATACACAAACCGGCGGTGCGGGATCGACAACGACCGGTTCCGATACCGGCATTCCGCAATCGCCGGGGGTTTGGCCAGCCGCGCAGCCGTACCCTGCGAAAGCGCCAACGATCGGCGAATCGCAACTTCGTCCGCCAACGCCCGACAAGCCACAAGAGTCGCTCGGGCGTTATTCGATCAAACGCACGCTCGGCTCTGGCAGTTTCGGCATGGTCTATCATTGCGTCGACGAAGAACTGAAACGCGAAGTGGCGGTTAAAGTTCCGCACGGCACCTCGGGAAAGTCGCACAGCCGGGTGAAAGAGTTTTTGCATGAAGCGCAAAGTGCCGCGCGTTTGCGGCATCCTGGAATTGTCACGGTGCTCGATACAAGCCAGACGGCGGAAGGCCGTGTGTTCATTGTTTACGAGTTTATTCCTGGCAAAACGCTGCAAGATCATTTTGACGAAGGCAAGTACACTCATGACGACGCCGCACGCTGGGTGGCCGAAGTAGCAGATGCCCTGCATCATGCACACAAACAAGGCATAGTGCATCGCGACATTAAGCCAGCGAACATCTTGATCGACAAAGAGGGCAAGACCCACATTGCCGATTTTGGTCTGGCAAAGCTCGACGATCAGTTTTTCAAGAACGATGTGGGCCGCGTGCTCGGCACCGTGGCATACATGAGTCCCGAGCAAGCGGCTGGGCAATCGCACTGGGCAACGCCACAGACCGATATTTACGCTTTGGGCGTAATGTTCTATCAGCTCTTGTGCCGGCGGCTGCCGATTTCGACTTCGTCGCAACTCACCGAGGTGTTGCAGCAGATTCAGCATCGCGTGCCGCCGCCTCCGCGAACAATCGACGATTCAATTCCGACGGCGTTTGAGGAAGTTTGCCTCAAGGCGATGGCGAAGTCGCCGGCCAATCGCTATCGCACAGCCGCCGATATGGCGGCCGATTTGCGCCAATCGCTGGCCGGCACACCGCCGAAAAGCCGAGTTCCGTTTTTGGTCGCGGCGGCAGGGGGAGCCGCCGCGGCCGTTATTGGTCTTTTGATCTGGGCTCCTTGGTCCAATCGGAGTGATGAACGGCGTCGAACCGATATCGCTGCGCCAGTCGTGAACGTGGCCGGTCCCTCGGCCGCCGACATCGCCAAATTAGTCGTCCAACAAATTGGCGATGAAAAACTGAATCTCCCACCAGGCACTCCGACACTCGATGTTATTTATGAGCGCGCGCAAGATCAGGGCGTCCCAAAGCGATTGCGTGGAAGCGATATCGTGCCTGGTTTTGCGGATAAAGTGCGCTTTGAAATTAATACCGCCGGCAACGTGCCTCGTTATTTGTATTTGTATTGGTACGGCACCGATGGAGAGCCGCAATTGCTTTGGCCGAAAAGCTTGGACAATCAACAGCCGGTCGCACATGCGTCAGAGCCAGCGAACAAGGCGGACTTCTGGAAGTTGGATGCAGATCATGGGGCGCAGATCGCATTGGTATTTGCTTCAGATCAGCCACTATCGCAAAGTGAACTTGCCGACTTTCAAAAGCATCTTCCATATCGATCGGGTGAGGTGGTTACCGATCGTGTGTATGCGTTTTCATCGCTAGGTCTCGCTGACGAGCGACACCGCGATGAACAGCGTCGTGGTTTGACTGCCGTTGTGAAATCGCGGTCCACGCTGTCGCCGGAGTTCGAAGCGCTCGTCAAGAACAAATTCGAGAACTACGACGGACTTGTTATTCCCCATAAATAGCAACGCATTTGCTCCTATCGGATTTTCTGGCATGAAGCACCGCTGGAATACAATTTGCCACCTCGGCATTGCATGCGTTGCCTCGTTGCTGCCGCTGTGCAGCGGGCACAGCGGTTGGGCGGCCGAACCGGCGGCTAAGGTCGATCAAATCTCGCTTGAGCAGGCAAAATCGCAATTCGAACGCGGCAACCTGGTGGATGCAGAACGCTTCTTTCGAGAAGCGGTCGAAGCCAACAAGCTGCCGGACCCCGAATTAGGACCGGCGCTGGAACGGCTAACTCGAATCTATCGTGCGTGGGGTCAGAACGACGACGCGCTGAAGATGGCCATGCGGTTTCGCGAGGTCATGGCCGCGCGATTTCCCAACGATTCCACGCGGCGCAATCAAATGCTCGATAAAAGTGCAGCCGATATGGCGGATATTCTGCTGGCACTCGATCAGCCAGACAAAGCCGAGCAGTACTTGCAAAACGCGCTCAAGGCCGCGCAGCAAACAACCGCTGCGGATCCGCTACGCACGATCGCACTCTTGGCGAAACTCGCGCGATTATGTGACGCTAAGGATCAGTCTGAGAGAGCAAAACAAACCTGGCAGCGCATTGTCGATCTGGGAAGCGCTTCAGTGAAGAAACTGGCCTCCGGGCAGCTCAACGCGGCACTCTATCCGGAATTTGAAACTGATCTAGATTCCGCGTTTTCAGCCACTGAACGGCAATCCGACGCCATGGCCGTCTTTTCTCAGTTGCTGACGTTGCACGTTGCGCAGCGCGACGTGCTGGCCGCCATTCGAACTCGAATCGCACTCGGATCATTGGCCACTGGTATGGGAGATTTCAATGCGGCGCTGGATCACTTTCACAGGGCGCTTCAAGCCCAGCACCAATTGCAACCCGGCTCAGCGGACGAAGCCGACTTGCTGTCGCTTGTGGCGGCGATTTACCAAGCGCAGGGCAACGACGCGAAAGTGAAATCGACGTGCGATGATGCAGTAGAAATCTATCGTCACCTCATTCGGACTGCCAACCAATCGGCGCATGCCGGTCCGTTGAAATCGCGATTTCTCGATCAATTGCGGATCGTCTGCCAACAGGCCAGTCGAAATGTCGAAGCAATCGCCGCCGCGCAGGAGCTGCTCGATTTGCGCCGGCAGTTGTTCGGCGAGAAGCATCGACTGACGTACGAAGTGAAATCAAACCTCGGCGCCTTGTATGGGGCGGCCCAAGATTACGAGCAGGCAAAGCCTTTGTTGGAAGACGCAGTGATTTACTGGCGCACCCGAAAGCCTGCGGCGCCGCTGCAATTGGCGCGAGCGCTCAACGACTTGGCATTTGTGGAACGCGGTGTTGGCTCGTTCGACGATGCGCGACGGTTATTCCAGGAAGCTTTAAGGATTCGTCAGCAAAATCTGCAGCCTGACGATTTGCGACTCGCCGATACTTACAGCAACCTGGGCCTCGTGCAATCTGCCAAAGGCGACTATGCCGGCGCTGTGGTCCAGCTGGAAAAAGCGATTGATATCTATCGGCGCCATGGCCGCAATGCTGAGCAGGCGCTTAGCAGTGCGCTTTTAAATCAGGCCATGGCGTATAAGAGTCAGGGGCAACTGGCCAAAGCGCTCGATTACTGCCAGCAAGCGCTGGATGTTTTTCAGAATACGTTCGGCCCGGACGCGCCGGGCGCCGTAGTTCACCTCAATGCCTTGGCATCGCTCGCGGTTGCCCAACAGCGGATCGCCGAGGCAAAAGGCTTCGTCGACCGCGCATTGAAGTTGTGCGAGCACAATCAATTGTTGAACGACCCGGTTGCCGCGACGGCGCTGCATCAAAAAGCAACCATCGAATACTTGCGCGATGATCGCCGTGCCGCGCAGGAAGATTGGCAAACGGCGCTTGTTATTCAAAAGGCGTTCCATCAGCACATGCCGGCCGCACGCACGCTCAACTACTTGGCAAAACTTAACGTGCTAAATGGCAATCCAGCGGCGGCGGAATCGCAGTTTCGTGAAGCCCTGGCTCTGCAAGGCAACACTCACACCTATCCGACGACGTTTTATTTGACCAGCTGCAATCTGGCAGAAATCTTGCATGATCGGGGCGTGGCATCGCAGGACGAAAAATCCATTGACGAAGCGATTCGACTGGTGAGCGAGGCGGTCAAAGTCATTGAAACACCGCGCGGCGGAACGATCGGCGGCGAAAGCGAACGAGCGGAGTTCTTTTCCCAGTTCGCCTCGGCCTTCGATCTGCTCGTCAGTTGGAGCATCGATCTGAAGCGGATTGAAGACGCGTTTGCGTACGCCGAGCGCGGTCGTAATCGAACATTTCTTGATCAGCTGGCACTCGCGGGGGTCGATCTGCGGGATACACTTACCGGACCAGCGGCCGAAAAACTCTTGGCAACCGAAAAGGAACTTCGCGCGAAACTTGGAACATTACGTGCGCGGGCTGTCGCGATTACTGAATCGCAACCTTCCGCTGCGGCATCGTCCGATGCCGGCAATGCTGAACTAATGAAACTTGCCGCCGAACTGGATAGAGTTGAAAGCTCCTATGCTCAGGTCTGGAGCGAGATCCGCAACGCCAGTCCGTACTACCGGCAGCAATTAGCTCGCGATGCAAAACTCGGCACGTTAGAGTTGGTGCGCGAACAATTGGCGAAATTGAACAGCGTGATGCTGTTTTATTACGTTGGCGCGAAAAAGAGCTACTTGCTGGTAATCGATCCGGCTGAGCATGTGCCAGAAGTCGTGTCGCTTGAAGTGGATTTGCCGCTCGCGGAGGCGATGTCGATTAAAGCAGGTCCGCTCACGCGTCCTGAAATTGTCAAGCTGGTTAATGCGTACTTAGCGGACGTGCGCGACAGGGCGGGTGGACGAGGCCTTTCGGGAATCGTTCACTCGAAGGAAGGCGTTTTGGCGGCCGATCAAGGAACGCTGCTGTCTGAAGTTTTGATTCCGCGGTCAGTTCGGAATCGAATTGCTCGCAGTGCGCCCAAGAGCGTGATTATTGTTCCTGACGGCGCCCTACACGAACTTCCGTTCGAATCGCTGCTTTTGGAACGTGAGCCATCGCCGAAATATTTGCTCGATGTTTTTCCGCCGATTGCCTATGCCCCGTCTGCCAACATTTTTTTGAATCTGCTAGAGCGTTCGTCGGCGAATGGCAATGCAGTCGCGACATTAACCGTTGGCAATCCAAAATATATTGAATCGAGCCGGGCGAAATCAGTTATTCCCGTAGCGAGTGGACCGGCGGATAAGAACTCGACCGACGGCAATGTCGCGCAGCTGACGTTCGCCTCGGTTTCACGCGAAGCCTATCTCGGTTTGGGCGGTCAACTGCCGCCGCTTCCAGCCACGGCGAAGGAGTGCGCGCGAATTGCGCAGGCTTTTGAAGGAGGCAAAGTGACCGTGCTCGAAGCCGAGAAAGCAACCGAGCGCGGCGTTCGCGATCATATTGCCGGGTGCCGATTTCTGCACCTGGCGGCGCACGGCCTGGTCGATCAGCAGCACGACAATCTGTTTGGGGCCATCGCGCTCACACCGCCGGCGCAATCGGTCGATTCCGCGGAAGACGATGGCTTTCTGTCGCTGCACGAAATTCACGAACTGCCGCTGGGAGGCTGTCAGTTGGCAGTGCTCAGCGCGTGCCAGACGAACGTGGGTCCCGATCGTCCATTGGAAGCCGGCTCAACCTTGGCCCAAGCGTTTTTGGTCGCCGGAGCACGCCGGGTCGTGTGCAGCCACTGGAGCGTGGACGATGCGTCGACTGCCGAATTGATCGGCACGTTGTTCGAGGAAGTTGCCCAGTCTGCGAAACAATTCGACGCACCGGGCAACGAGCGCCACAATCCCATATCGTATGCCGCGGCGTTGCACGAGGCACAAAAGCACGTGCGTTCGCAGCCGCAGTGGTCGTCGCCGTATTATTGGGCGCCATTCGTCTTGATCGGGCCGCCGCAGTAACGAAGTCGTCGATCTCAAGTGTTGCAATTCTTTATGGGCAAAGAACTTACTTGCTTGCCTCGCCGCAGAAAAGTATCATGCAGCCGTCAAAGCCCTGAAACTGCGGTTCGCCTGCTCCGCAAATCGCGGGCTTGGGTTCTTTTCCATTCTTATGCCACGTGCTAATTGACCGGCAACACATTTCGGAGCATCGCGGTTGGTTAGCGGTGGTAACTGTTGCCACGTTACTTGCCATTGCGTGGTTTGCCTATCATGCGGTTGCAACGGGCCATTTGCCGGGCGGTTCGAGTGCTCCCGGCTTGGTTTTCGGCGGCGTCAGCGGCGCCATCATGCTGTTCGAGTTTTTGCTCTGGCCACGTAAACGCTTTCGCGTGTGGCGCGTGGGCATGGTCAAGAAGTGGCTGAAGGCGCACATTTGGCTAGGTCTGCTCACCGTTCCGCTCATTGTGCTGCACAGTGGACTGGCTTGGGGCGGTCCGCTGACAACCGTCTTGATGCTGATTTTCATCGTCGTGATTGGTAGCGGAATCTTTGGGCTCGCCATGCAACAGTGGCTGCCACGATTGATGCTCACGGAGCTGCCAGCGGAAACCATTGTTTCACAAATCGACAACATGGCTCGGAGCTTGTGCGAAGACGGCGAGCAACTTGTCGCGGCCATTTGTGGCGTTGAAGCGGAATCGCTGTCCGAATGGCGCGGCTCAAATGACAACGGAAACGCAGGCGATGGAGAGCCCGCCACGGGTCCGCGTTTTGTAACCATCGGCGCCGTCCGACAAGTCGGCAGCGTGCAAGGCCGAGTTGTGCAAACGCAAGTCGTGTCCGAGGTTGCCGGCAGTGCTCCGCTGCGGACTGCGTTCAAAAATGAAATCGGTCCGTTCATTTTGACGGGACGCCACGAGAAGTCTTTGCTCGCCGATCCTGGGAAGTCGGCCGCCTTTTTCCGTGAATTGCGGACGGTGCTGCCGCCCGAGGCTCACTCGGCCGTCGATGTTCTCGAAAGTTACTGCGAACAAAGGCGGCAGTTCGATCGCCAGGTGCGAATGCATCGCTGGTTGCACGCCTGGCTGCTGGTGCATTTACCGCTTTCGATCTTGCTGATCGGACTAATGTTTGTCCATATCTATACCGCGCTGAAATACAGGTGACTAAGTTGATTCAACTTCGGGACTGCGTTTAAGAGTTGAAATCCGATGCCGCTCAATAACCAAACCACCGGCAAGCAACGCGCAGCGCGGATTCCGCTGGATTATTTCCGGCGGAAGAGCGTGCTGGAGCGAGGGAAGCTGTGGTTGTCGGTGATCGCGGCAATCGTGGCAATCGGGTATGTCGCTTGGGGAGCGGTTGGCCGAAACGAAGTTGCCCGGCACTCTTCCCCCGGGAAGTTATCAGTCGCGCACGCCATGTGGGACTCCCGTTGCGATGCCTGTCATCAAAGTTTTGTTCCGTTGAATGCGGACGCATGGACCGCCAATCCGCACGCGTCCGATACGCAGTGCCGCACTTGTCATCGCGGCGCGGAGCATTCGCCGAATCAGATTGCAGGCGAAGTTGAAAGTTGCGCCGGCTGCCACAGCGAGCACCACGGGCGCGATGCCGATCTAACTCGAATTGCCGATTCCGCATGCACCATCTGCCATGCGAATATTGCGGCCCATACGCAATCGGCCAAAAACGCCAGCCAGAGCGCGCTGGCAAACATCACGAGCTTCATCAGCGAGCATCCCGAATTTCGCTCGGTAAAGCGAACCGGAAATGAAATCAAATTTTCACACTCGCGGCACATGCGTCCTGGGCTGACCTTTGGGCTGGGACCGCTGTTGGTGAAAGACTTGAGCCCCGCTGATCGTGAGCGGTATCGTCGCCCCGGACAACCGGACGACTCGCTGGTTCAACTGGAGTGTGCTGCGTGCCATCAGCTCGATCGATCCGAGGCAACAGGCGCTGCAAATGACCTGCCGGCCCGGCTCGCCGGCGATTACATGCTGCCCGTGCGCTACGATGCACATTGCAAAGCTTGCCACCCGCTGACGTATGTCGGCCGCACAAAAGTGAGCGAAAGCGATTCAAATATCGCGCGTTTCCAATTGGTCGATCCAAACGATTCTATTCCGCACGGCTGGAACGGCGATCGAATGAAGCGCTACATTGAACAAGTGCTCGATATGAAATTCATGACGACCGCCGATCCGGACCTGCTGAACACTCCGCTAGGCAACGCAGTCCAATTGCCGCTCGAAAAATGGCGATTGCCGAATCGATCGCCGAGACCAGAATCGACGCCCGGTACAATTGGCCAGTATTTGAGCGGTGAGCTACAGACGGCAATTAAGAATATTCGGCTGCAGTGTGTGGAATGCCATCAGATGACCGGCGACGCGAACGATCTCGAAATGGTCCGCCCGCTCGCGCATTCCCCGTGGCTGCAGCATGCCGAGTTCAATCATTCGGCCCATCAGTCGGTTTCGTGTCAGTCGTGCCATAGTGGCGCATTCCCCGCCGATTTGCCGAGTGAGGCGTCCGTCATCAAAACGATCGACAACGAGGTGATGATCCCGGGGCGCGCCCAGTGCTTGAAATGCCACAGCCCATCAAGCGGCTCGGGCGAGCAAGCTACTGGCGGCGTGCACTTCGACTGCGTGGAATGTCATCAATATCATGGCGACCAGCCTGGGCGTGGTAAGGGATCCGTCCAGCGCGGTGCACCGGAGCGTCTAACGCCCGACGAATTTATCAACGGTATCTCTGGGAAATAAAATTCAAACTCTCAAGTCCCAAATCAGCTGGGACATGCGATTTGATATTTAACGCATGATCGTTCAAGAGCTCCACAAAATTCAACACGAGCATCGTTATTTGCCGGAGGCGGAGTTGCGCGCACTTTCGGAGCGCATCAATACGCCGCTGTGCCGTCTGCACGAAGTCGCCAGTTATTTTCCGCACTTCCGCTTGTCCCCTGCGCCTGCCGTGGAGGTGCGCGTTTGTCGCGACATGGCGTGTTGGCTTCGTGGTTCGGCGGCGTGCCACGAGCGCTTAAAAACTTTGGCCGGAGAAGTTGGAGCTGGCCAGATCGAAGTTGAAGGTGCTTCCTGCCTTGGTCGTTGCGATGGCGCGCCGGCGGTGATGATCAACGACAAAGTCTATTTCGATAAGTCGACTACCGAAATCGAAAATCTTGTCCGTCTGGCCGCCGCCGGTCAGCCGCTTCCTGCTCCGCACACCATCAATACGCCGCTCGGTTGGCAAGTCGATCCGTACGAGGGCCAGCCGACCTACAATTGCATTCGTCAATTTGTTGAGGAGTGGAAAAAAGATCCGGATCCCGATGTGAAGCAGAAGCGCAAGCGCATTGGCGATCCCATTCTGAAGGCTCTCGAAACCGCCAACCTACGCGGCATGGGGGGCGCCGGCTTTCCAACGGTCCGCAAATGGACGACCGTCCGCGATGCGCCGTTCTTTCCGAAATACACCGTCTGCAATGGCGATGAAAGCGAGCCAGGCACCTTCAAGGACCGTGAACTTCTGCGCCGCGCTCCGTGGTTGATGATTGAAGGCATAACGATGGCGGCGCTCACCGTCGGCGCCGAACGGGGCTTTCTTTTCATCCGTCACGAATATCAGGACGAAATTGCAGCCGTGCGGCGCACGTTGGAGGGGATGAAATCGCTGGGACTCACCGGCCGCAACATCTTGGGCTCAGGCTTAAGCGTCGAGCTCGAGGTTTTTGTCAGTCCAGGCGGATACATTTGCGGTGAAGAGACGGCACTACTAGAGGCGATTGAAGATCGGCGCGCGGAGCCACGCAACAAGCCGCCGCTGATGTCCTTGGAAGGTTTGTATGCCAAGCCCACTTCCATGAACAATGTCGAGACCTTTTCCTGGGTCCCTTCGATTTTGATTCGCGGCGGCGATTGGTATCGAAAGGCGGGCACGAATGGCGGCACCGGATTGCGACTGGTCTCGATCAGCGGCGATGTGAACCGGCCTGGCGTGTACGAAGTGCCCATAGGCCAAACGGTGCGCGAATTAATCTTTGATTGCGCCGGTGGCATGCGCGACGGGCAGCAACTGCAAGCAATCTGCACGTCGGGTCCCTCCGGCGGTTTTTTGCCACCTGTTTTGGAAGTGGCCAGGCAACCGGCCGCTTTTGTGAAAACGTTAGTGGAGCGCGGCATAATTAACGCCGGCGCCAAGACGATCGATATGCTCGACGTGCCGCTCGATTTCGATGTCTTCAAGCCGTTTCCCGATTTCATGCTCGGCGCCGCGTTCGTGGTCTACGGCGATAAAGCCAACCTGATGGAAGCAGCACTGAACTGCACCGAATTCTTCCGCAACGAATCTTGCGGCAAATGTGTGCCCTGCCGATTGGGATCGCAAAAGATTGTTGATCTTCTCACCGCGCTAGTTCAGCGCCGCAGCAACAGCGGCGACGAACTGAGCACGGTGAACGATCTCTCCCACATGCTGCTCGAAGCCGCCATCTGCGGCCTTGGCTGGGTCGTCTCCAGTCCCATTCGCTCGCTAATCAAACACTTTCCGCACATCGTCGAGCAGTATGTCGGCAGCCAAAGTCATCAGCCGCACGAATGATCCATCGCGCGTTCGAAAGTGCCTAACGACAAAGCTCAGCAGCCGGGGCCGCCGAGGAACCTGTGAACTCCGAAAAACCGTAATGCGGCCCCGGTCTGTCTGCAGCGACTTGTTATGCGGCTACGCGCCGTACACAGCGACATCGCTGCTTGTTGCCAAAACTAAACTCGCGCCTGTTTCGGAAAAGCCAAAGGCCCGAACCTCGCGTTCGACAGCAAGTTTTGTGAACTTGGCCGAGTGGTCATAGATGGACTGCCAAGGCTCGACCAGCAGCAGACTCACATCGGGCCAGTCAATCGCCAATGCCTCGACCGACCATCCTTCGCGACCACAAATAGGCAATCCGCCGCCATGCAGTCCAGTCAATCGAACCTTTTTGCCTTCGAGCGGGCCAATCCCTTTTGCAAGAAGCCGTCGCTCTTCGTACCAGGAGTCGTCCGGCTCGGCACGAACGCGAGCTACTCGTTCTCCGGTTCGACAATCGACGACGCCCCGGCCCTGCGAGGAAACGATCAAGAGCAAATCCGAGTCATCGGCAAATCCAACTTCGGTCAGGCCGCCCACGGCGTGAACCGCCAATCGCTTCCAAGGGCGCGGCGGGTCAGCTATCGGAGCGACACGAATTCGACGGCGGAGTGGCTCCAAGTGGTCCATAGCATTTGCCGCATAACAGAATATTGAACAACGTTAACGTTGGATAGTTCCAATATCCCCGCAATGTATATCGCGGAAGGAACGAACATGCAAGTTTTTCCTGCCACGGTAATTACAGCTTGCGAGCGTCCGTACTATCCAACTTTTCCGTTGGATAATACCGGCAGGCACTTATGTTCCCAAATGTCGGTCCCGGCCTCGCGTACATCACGCAAATGGAATCCGAGTGTCGGTGCGTCTGCGTAAGGTGCGACTGGCTAGGCCAGTGTTCCGCCGCTTGAGTCGAAATGCTGGCAAAGCCACTGGCACCCGGCGGATGGTTCTCATGTTCTAGATGTGGAAGATTCGCTGGCGCCGGCCCGGCTCAATTCGTCAATCATCGCCTGATAGATCTGGGCCTCAGCTTTCCAACGCTCGAGAGTTTCTTCCTCCCAAGCTTCTCGCTGCCGGCGGCTGAGTGCGTCAATCAACTCTGTTTTCTCTTTGTAAGCACCCTTTGCGCTTTCCAGGGCAGTGCAGCCCGGGAAATGAGATTCACCCTTGCCAAGGGCGTTCACATCGGCGCCGGCCGCAATCAACAGTTTCAGTATTTCCAAGCTGATGTTGCTGCAGCAGTAAATCAGCCCGTGCAAAACAACACCAGACGGCGTCCCTCCAGCATCCAGAAGTCGGCGGACGGCGTCGAGATTGCCGGAGTCCACCGCGTAGTGGAGAGCCGTTTCACCTTTGCTGTTGGCCAGGTTCGGGTTTGCGCCGTGTTGAAGCAGCAACTCGACAATTTTGATTTTTTCAGGAAAGTCAACTGCGTACATCAACGTCGTCTCGCCACGCACATCTTCGTCCGGATTGGAAACCGTTACGTTTGGGTCTGCGCCCGCCTTCAACAAGAGCTCGACAATTTCCACCCGGTTAAACAGCGCGGCATAGATAAGCGGTCTGTTTGGACCCTTGTCCAACTTGGCGCCGGCGTTAATCAAGAATGTTGCCACCTTGATCGCATTGTTTTCGATCGCGAATTCCAAGAGCGTGGTTCGAAGACCCTCGCCGATTCGCTGCTCCACCGATCCACCCGCCTTGATGAACGGCTCCAGCAACGCCGTTGAATCGGCTTCGATCGCGCGCCCCAATTCTTGCAGCGTCCGTTCATCGGGTTTTGTTTTGGACATAACTTTCCGATCGACGTGGTCTAACGAATCCATGTAAGCCGTCTGCACTTGCACGGCGAGGTGCGGTGCAAGAACGTGATGGAATGATGGCGGTTTTCGCACACATCCCCTTTTCAAGAGCACACGGCCATGTTGATTCTGGGGCTAGATTTGGGCAAGTTCAACTGGAAGTGGCCTCCGAATCGGCCTGAAAGGTCGCTTCCAGGACGGGGCGGTTCTTCCTCTCTTCGGCCTGAAAGGTCGTTTCTGTTAGCCCAGGCCAACGGCCTGGGAAACCGGACGCCGACAATGTCGCTGGCCCTGAAAGGGCCATTCATTTCAATCCCTCACGTAGCGCTCGTCCCATTCCGCGGGCGGCAGGGTCGGGAGACCCGCGCCAGCAGCGCGCTTCGATCTCGTACCGCCGCAACCATTCACGCAATTCGTCCTGAAACGATTGCCTTTGGTGATGCTCCGGCTGCGTGCGGATATATTCGCGAACCGCGTCGACGTTTGATTGGCTAACCGATTCGCATTTCCAAAGAATCGACCTTTCAGGTCGGACGGGCTCTTCGTCATCTCAAACCCAGGCCTTTCGGCCTGGGCTAGCGGAAGCGACCTTTCAGGTCGAACGGAGCCAAGCCAACAACCCGAAGAGTGGCCCGATGCCGTTTGCAAGAGAGCCTACCTGGCCGAAGCTGACCCGTCACCAAATCCCCGTCGTCCTGTCACGAACCTTCTCGGAGAGCGAATCCATGCTAGAAACTCCCCGATCCCGCTCCCCATGCGCCCTCTTGATAGGACGAGGCCATATAGAGGTTAGGCCGCTGTGAGCTCATGTGCGTCTGTTCTGAGTGTCCCACGCTGCGAGCTTTTCGTCGCAGCGCAAGCGCAAATCTGGAAAACGTGCGCATAGTCCGTCGAACGCTGTGACCATCGCATCTCGTGTTTGATAGAGAAAACACTCGTCAAAAGCGAGGGCAACGCGAGCGCACTCCAAGTCGCCCGACTCGATCCAATGGCACAACGTCTGGACAATCTCTTTGCCGTTATCGTCCATCGCCCAAACGAGCCGCCCAAAGATGTCGGTGAGCGCCTGGTCTGGCAATGCTCGGGCGCATCGTCGAAATAGATACTCAGCGATGCTTTCCACGGCGTATGAAGTGGCCGAACAGAATATTGAACAACGTTAACGTTGGATAGTTCCAATTATCCCTGCATTGTATATTGCGGGAGGTGGTCGAGTGCAAGCTGGGATCTGCTCGGCCCACGTCGACAGCAACTCTTGGGGCCGTCGGCTATTTTTGGTCTACCGGCGAAAACGTTTCGCCAGTCGTGATGCGAAACACTGGCACAGCCAGTGGCACCCAGCGCGCCACTGTGCGCATGTATCTATACTGCAACGAGTTACATTTATTTTCGGAATGGCCTAAGAACACCATTGACAAATGTTCCAGTGTACAGTAATATGCGTCTATGCACGCATTGTGCGTGCGGGGGTTTGTTGATGCCGAAAGACAGGAAAAAGCGAGGCGTGGTATGAGTTGGTGCAAAATGCGAAATTACTTCCTCCGAAACGGCCGGACTGTGTAAGGCGAAAAGGCGCGGTGGAACGACGGAGTGAAATAACTGTGAAAAAACAAATGCGTTTTGTGCTTGTTTTCTCGAGAAAAGTGCTGGGGTTATTTCACTCTGAATCGCGTTTTCGGCCGGAGCCGCCAAAGAGCATCGAAATACCCGAGAGTTTCGCTCGCCGATCGCGCCGGCGTTTCATGCCTTTCTGGAACACGCCGGTTTTCCCGAAGAATTCGCAATTTCTGGAAAACGGCCTGCGAAATAACGTCGGCCATCTGGTTTCATTGCGATTGCGGCTCGCAGGCGGCGGCATCCATAATCGTTCGTGGGTAATCGCAGCGCAAATGTTGTTGGAATCATGTTTGAGATTTGGGAATTGAGATTTTGAAATCGGATGCACTTTCCACTTCAATAAATTACGGGTTGGACCCTTAAATGCCTGGTGAATTTGACGAATTCGATTTGCTCCTGGGCGATCAGCTCGTGACGATGGGCCGCTCGCAGATGGATCTGTTCGGTCAGGGCAACATCGAGCTGACGATCGACGGCCACAAAGTGGTGATGAACCGCGTGAAGCCGTCGTACGATGCCTCGGGCAAGATTGTCTCCACGCGGCTCAACACCATCTACGATGCCGCCACGCAGCTGTACTGCGAACAGTTGGGCGAGCCGGCCAACCCCATTCCGCTGTTGTGCCATCGGGAACACATGACGCCCGTGGCGGCCTGCCGCGTGTGCGTTGTCGAGCAGGAAAAATTTCATCGGCTTGTTCCATCCTGCTATCGAGCGATTGAGCCGGGCATGGTGATCAAGACCGTTCGCACCAGCGAAAAAGTAAAGCAGACGGCGAAAGTGATCGTTGAAATGTTGATGACCGATCACGATCGCCCACGCGAACAAGGTCGGCAGTATGGCGAGAACGAACTGGAAAAGCTTGCCAAACAGTTTGATGTGAAAACGGGTCGCTTGCCACCGCCAAAGACAGACCGCGGCCAAGACGATTCCTCGCTCGTGATTGCCGTGGACCACAACGCGTGCATTCTGTGCGACCGCTGTGTGAGGGCCTGCAGCGAAGTGCGGAAGAACTATGTAATCGGTCGGATGGGAAAGGGCTATTCGGCTCGAATCGCCTTCGATTTGAACGACCCAATGGGCAACAGCTCGTGCGTGGCCTGCGGCGAATGCATGGTTTCTTGTCCGACCGGCGCTCTTTCCAGCCGCAGCGTGGTCGATGTGAAACCGTGGCGCGATATCACGCCGGCCCCGCAGCCGGTAAAGGCCGACGAATTAAAATCGCAGCGGCTATTTCAAGGCGTATCCGATGCCTTTTTGCGTTGGAACGATGGTTCCGTGGTTCGTCGGGAATTCAAACCGGGCGAAGTGATTTGTAAGGAAGGCGAATTCGGCTCCACAGCGTTTGTAATTGAATCGGGCAAAGTCGAAGTGCGAATTCGCACGCCGCTAGCCATGTGCGGCAAGAACGCAGCGGCGGGTTTGGCCTGCTGGGTCGCGTGGTAAGTCGGCTGGTGAATCGTTCTGGCGAGCGGCGCGAAGGGGAAAGCGGCGGTTCGTTCATCCCCGTCGATGCGCCGGTTTCGCTGCAATACGACAAGCCGGTGGCGGTGCTCACGCCGGACGACATCATCTTCGGCGAGATGACGTGCATGAGCAATTATCCGCGCGCAGCCACGGTGATTGCCGCCGAGAACACGACGGTGCTCGAAATTTTGCGGAACGTGCTCTACGTGCTGCAACGAAACAAAACTTCGCGAAAACTGCTCGACGATGTTTACCGTCGGCGCTCGCTCGATTCGCATTTGCGCAGCGTGCGGCTGTTTGCCGACTTGCTGCAGACTCCGGCGGAATTTCAACGCTTTGTCGATTTTGTGCGTCCTCGCGTCCAACTGATTCGCGTTTACCCTGGCCAGGTGATTTTCCGCCAAGGCGATAAGGCCGATCATTTTTACATGGTCCGCGTCGGCTTTGTGAAAGTATCGCAGCGCCGACCAGGCGGAGAGGCGGTGCTGAACTATGTTGGGCCTGGCGGCTATTTCGGGGAAATCGGCCTGCTTTCCGATTTGCCTGAACTGCGCAATCGAGTGCAGGCCGGAACGCGTACGGCAACTTGCAGTGCGCTCGATCACGTTGATCTAGTGCGGCTGACCGGCGACGATTTTCGCCAGTTGCTCGCCGAGTTCCCTGAGATGCATAAGCAATTCGTGGCCGCGGCCAGTCAGCGGTTGGAGCAGAATGAACAGGAGCGGATGCAAATCGAACGGGTGCCACTCGATGAGTTTTTGAGCCAAGGCTTGCTCAATGCCCAAAGTCTGTTGGTCCTCGATTTGGAAAAGTGCACGCGCTGCGATGAATGCACAAAGGCATGCGCCGATGCGCATGACGGCGTGACGCGGCTGATTCGCGAAGGATTGCGATTCGATAAATATCTGGTCGCCAGCTCATGTCGGTCGTGTATGGATCCGTATTGCCTGGTTGGTTGCCCGGTGGGATCGATCCGCCGCGTGGGCAGTAAGGAAATTGTGATTGAAGATTGGTGCATCGGCTGCGGCAAGTGCGCCGTTAATTGTCCGTACGGCAACATCAACATGCATGGCTTCGTAACCGATGAGCAGACCGTCGATCCGCTTACCGGTCAGCGAGCCGTGGTCGTACGCCAGAAGGCAACATCCTGCGATTTGTGCCGCAACATTGATGGTCAACCGAGCTGCGTTTATGCCTGCCCGCACGATGCGGCCCATCGCATGACCGGTCAAGAACTGCTCAAGATCGTCCGCGGAGACTCGTAATTGAAATGATTGTGAACTGCGTTTTTGGCGAACTAAGATAATGGAGCAACTGGCGCACGTTCAATTTTAGCGGCCGGGAAGTTTATGCGGTCATCGCCGAGTCAATTGCGATCGATTGTGCCGATGATGCTGGGCATTGGCATCGCCGCGTTATGCGCTGCGGCCATTTGTCTGCACGAGGCAGGGCCGATTTCAGCCGCTCAAACCACGCCGGAAGTGATACCGGCTCCGCCGGCCACGATTCAGGATGCAGCGGCTTCGCCGCACTATATCGGCTCCAGTTCATGCGCTGCCCGAGCTTGCCATGGCAACCCTTCGCTTTCGCCGGGTCGAGAATGGAACAGTTCGTACGGCGTTTGGGCTGCCAAGGATCCGCATGCCCAAGCCTTTTCGGTGTTGTTCACGCCAGAATCGAAACGCATGGCGACGGCACTCGGACTTGCTGATGCCTCTAAAGTTGAACGATGTCTGGCGTGTCACTCATTGCCCGTTGCTGGAACTCGTGCTGGTGCGGCACTCAATGGTGCCGATTCGCTACTCGCCGACGGGGTTGGGTGCGAAGCGTGTCATGGACCCGCGGAGAATTATCTGGCTGCGCACACGATGCGAGGCTGGCAACAGTTGGGCGCGGCGCGATTCGAGCCAAAGTTCGGCATGCAAAACACCGCCGACATTGCCGCCCGAGCGCAAATGTGTGCCGGATGTCATGTGGGTCAACCCGATGCGAAGGGCGGGCCATGGCGCGATGTAAATCACGATCTGATTGCCGCCGGCCATCCGCGTCTGAATTTCGAGTTCTCCGCGTATATGGCCGCGTTGCCGCCGCATTGGAACGTGCAAAAGGACAAGAGTCGTTTCGAAGAATTGCACTCCTGGATCGCGGGTCAAATCGCGACATCGTCCGCTGCTGTGCGATTGCTCGAAAGCCGTGCCGTTGCCGCGAAGTCGGACGCAACCGGCGCCGTAAACCGAGATTCGCTCATCGCTTCCTCGTGGCCGGAACTTTCCGAATACGATTGCTACGCTTGCCATCACGGTTTGGGCGGCAAGAGTTGGCGACAGGATATTAATGCCCTGGATTTGGCAAAACCGCCCCGCGGCCAGGCGATGAACGCAGCCAACGAGGGTGGCGATCGTCCGCCACGAAAGCCGGGCGCACCTGCCTGGGGCACATGGTACTTTGAAACGCCACGTTTGCTTGCGAATACCGAAGCGGTTGTGCCAAAGGCCAACGGTCATGCATTTATCGATGCGCTCAACTCACTGACACAGCGGATGCAAACGCCATTGCCCGACGCCAGTCGCGTAGCGATTGATGCGGCTGCGTGCGGCACTGAACTTGCCAATCTGGGAAAATCGGCGATTGATCATTTGCCGGCAAACGCCAACTCAGGCGATGCGACCAACTTCCGTCGCGAGATTGTGAACTCGCTGGCCAAACAATTTCAAAACCATAAGCCCGAGAGCTGGGATGCATTCGTTCAATATTATTTGGCGCTCGTGGCAGTGCATCGCTCGGAAGTGGACGCTGCAAAACCTCGCGCCGACCGCGTGAGTGGCCGCAAGGAACTGGCCACTGGCGTGCTGGAAGAAATCCGCAATCGTCTTAGCTTCCCCACCGATTCGGCCACGTCCGCTAGCCAAATGCCATCCCCGAATCTGCGTGTCTTGCGTTCAGGAATTAACAGCCCCGAGCAATTCGATCCATACGCCAAGCCGATGGGCACATCGCCTGGCGATTTCGGCGGGAAAAATCTTTTCGAGTTGTTCGATCGGGCGTTTGGTTTGCTGACTGCTCCGGGGTCGACATTATGAATCGTCCGGCCAAGCTTCGATTCATATTCTTGCTGCCTCTGGCTACGGTGACAATGGCCGCTTGGTCCGCCGATCCAACGCCGAAGCCACGGGCCGACAATCCGAAATTCGAGTACTTCGGCTCGAGCAACTGCCAGCGCTGCCATTTCCAACCGATTCAGCAGGATATTGATGAAGGCCGAACGCATTTTCTCGGCATGAACGAATCGCAGATTTGGATGTCGCACGATCGCCATTCCAAAGCGTTCAAATTGCTTCAGTGCGAGCGCGGCCAGGCAATTGGACGTCGCCTGGGATGGAATGTCGCGGAGGATCAGCGCTGCCTGAGTTGCCATGCCGATTGGCAAGCGAGCCGCGCCAAACCTGACGATTCGATGCTGACCGAAGGCGTTGCCTGTGAGGCCTGCCATGGTGCGTCGAGCAGGTACATCAACGAACATACAAATTCGAAATGGCGGGCTGTGTCGTTTCACGATCGCTCGGCCGATTATGGCATGCTGATGCTGAGAGACCCGAAAGCGCGGGCCGAGGTGTGCCTTTCGTGCCACATTGGCGACGCAGAACAAGGCAAAGTAATTACTCACGAAATGTACGCGGCCGGTCATCCGCCGCTGCCGGGTTTCGAGCTGCGCAATTTCGGTGAATCGATGAAACATTGGAGCGACATCAGCGAACAATTAACGAAGATCGCTGCCGATCGGCCGCCGCGTGCCGATGAAACCAGTCGCGATTTACAATTCATCCGTTCCCAGCTTTGCGAAGATCTTGATACGAATGCCGCGCTAAAAACCGTTCTCTACGGTGCTGTAATGACACTGCGGCAATCGGTGCAATTACTGGCAAGCGCAGCGAGCGGAATGATCGACCAGAAACCAGACACCAAACAATTCGCATCCAATTCGTGGCCAGAGTTCTCGCTGTTCGACTGCGCCATGTGCCACCATGACTTGCGTTATCCCGCGTGGCGGCAAACACGATCTTCTGTTGCGCCCGGCCGTCCACAAATTCCACGCTGGCCGCAGGCGTTGGTCGTTGTGGCGATTGAGCAAGCCGCCGGAACGGACCGATCCGCTGCCGATCAAATGAATCAAACGTTCGCCACGCTGGTGGAAGAACTTGATAAGCCTTTCCGCGGCCAGCCCTTTGGCGATCCGAAGGCTGTCGCGGAGCCGGCGATGAAACTGGTCGCATTTCTGGATCGGCTGCTTGAGCAGCTTAAGCCGCTAAAGCTAAATCGCGAGGCGGCGGAGCTCGCGTTGAAGCAGCTGTGCGATGTCGCGCTCAACGGAACGCCCGACTACGATTCTGCCCGTCAAATCGCCTGGGCATTTCAAAACGTTTACACGAGTTTGGATCCAAGAAACGTGCCTGGCGCAGCGGGCGGCAATGCTATTCCGGCATCAGAAAGAATTGACCAAGAACTTGGTTCGATAAACGCCGAGTTGCGATTATCGCTGAACCCATTGCGAGCGGACGCGAAAGATGTTTGCTCGCAGGCGATCGCCGACGGCGATTTACAGGACGCCATGAAATCGGCCGAAACATATTCGCCGCAGCGCTTTCAGCAGCATTTTCAAACACTGCAACGGGAGTTGACCGAACTTGAGAAATGACGCGTTAGACACCGCTCCCTCCGGACCCAATTGTGCGAATTGGTTGCGCATCGCCGGTCCGCATCCCTGGTAGAACCGGGGGCTGCGGTGCGCATGGCAACGAATTGCCCATTGGCGGGGCTGGGCCGGTCGGCAAAAGCCAGCGATAGATCTCTTCGTCGAACGGATCGTCGCTAACTTTCCATACCCGGCCATTGTGTAAATATAACTTCCGCTGTTCTTCAAGATTTAGCGGGCGCGCACCAACGCGTCCGAACACTGCAATTTGACTACCCGATTCGTCCACGGCCCGATCGCGATCAACGCCCTTAGAAATTGCCAGGGCGCGTCCGCCTTTGGCAATGCGATGTGTTGCGATCAGCACCGGCACGGGTCGCGGGCTATAGCCGGCGCTTCCCGGCGTATCGGGGGAAGTGAGTTGCACGACGCGCATTCCATTGCTGCCATCGGCCAGGTACGCGAACTCGCTGGCATTCGTGATGCCGAGCTTAACATCGTGCAAATCGTTGATGCATCCACCGGCGTCGAAGAGTTGATCAACGCGCGGCGCCTCTGGATTCGTGATGTCGAGAATTATCAACCCCGATTTCCCGGCCGCCAAATAGGCATAAGTGCGGGCCAAATAAATGTTATGTGCTTCCGGAAGGAGAAGTTGTGTCACGGGCTGGGGGTGTTCTAAATTGGTCACATCCAGCACCTTCACGCCTTCGGCATCGCAGACGAAAGCGTAGCGGAACTGAACCTGCACTGCTTCGGGGCAGTGTAGTACATCGGCGCCGACCACCGATGTGACATGCGGACACATCGGATCTTCAAGTGAAACCACCACGAGCCCGGCATCGCAGCAGATATAAGCGTAGTGGCCGACGATCGTGATCGCGCGGCCGCCATTCAATATGCCACCAGGATTGAAGGTCAGTTCGCGACTCAAAAAGTTATTAAGTGGATTGCCGTCTAACAACGTGCCCGCGCCGACCAGAATGAGTCCCTCGTATCTGATCCAGCGCATATAAATGGGCATACAACCCGTGGATTGCTTGCTCCTTGTTTTCCGGATGCTGAATGCGCGTCGGATCGGGCGCAATCGTGGTTGGCGCGGCAATGGCCGTGCAGTACCGAGTGGGCACGTAAAACTGCTGCCCAATTGGTGAAACCGGCGCTGTTGTGATGCGTTCTGAAAACGCTTTGTCGTCGATAAACGCAATGTCGAACACGCGTAAGCCGCCGCTGCCGCAGGCAGCATACAAATACTCTCCGCGCGCCTGCACTTGCAGAATCTCGGGCTTTTCAAACGGATGCAGCACCTGATCTTTGATGTCCTTGCCGGGATGCTCGTGGGCGTGTTCCAGGATTCGGCCGCGCTCGACGAACTCGCGGAAATAATCGGGATACGCCACTTCATGCAGCGTGCTTCCGATTACCGCTTGCGGCTCATCGCGCTCGGTCACTTCTACGGCTTCCAAACCGTCCTCACCGCAGGCCACCCAACAGTAGCGGCCGATGAAATTGACAAAGTTCGTGCCCTGCATCAGCAATTGTGCCATGACGGCATTGTTGTCGTTATTCTTCGAAACGTGGCAATCGGTACATGTCTTGGTTTCCATCGTGCCGCCTCGGCCGGCCACGGTCATTGGGTAGAGTTCCGGATGGCTTTGTAGTTCTTTCGGCGGCCCCCCGCGAACCGTGTGCGGCACGTTTGTGCTAAAGGCAATACCGCTCATGCCGTCGCCGGAAATGGTCTGCTGCTGCACATAAATCGACTCGCGATTGTTGTTGTATGAGCCCACATGAATGGCGCACGACGAGCGCGCCGGCCCAATGCGGTTGCCCGTCACGTTGCCATCGCGCGCTAACATGTACACATCGTCGCGCAAAGTTTGGAAGTTGTACGCTGTATAGTTTCGAGTTACATCCCCATCGTTGTGCAGCTGCGGCAATTTCTTATTCGCTTTTTGCGGCAAGTGGCAGCCAAAGCAACTTGGATTCCAGGAACTATGGCAGGCGATACAGCTCATATTGGAATTCTCGTGGGCACACTTTTGGCCCGGCTGTAGTGCTCCGTATTCCAATTTGCCATCGTCCGCCACTCGTACGGTCTTTGCAATTTGCGATCGCACGTTGTAATGGCGGTTGGTCGGATTTACCGTGTCGGCAGTTTGCACAACTTCCCATTCCGCGTTTTCCTCGACCATGGAGTGCTGAATTATTGCACCGCCGCGGGCCTCAAAGCGTGGTTTGCCCCAAGGAGTGCGGTATTGCCGCAAGTTGAATCCACCGTTCGGCGCTGCCGGACCCGACGTGGTCAGATTTGCCCGTTCAGTTCTCGTGCCGTGACAATCGATACACTGAATTTCAATCGCGGCCCGCACTTCTTCGTAAAGCTTCGTGTTGCCGTGATTATCTTGGTTGAAATGGCAATCGATGCAGTGCATCCCTTTTTCCAAATGGATATCCATCAAATGCACCGGCACACCGTCTCGGTTCTTGCCATGCACACGCTCTTCAGGCGTTGGCGGCGTCATGGCGGCCTGCAATAACGTATTGCTCGGGTCGTTGATCACGCGGCCCAAATAATCGAGCATATTTCCGGATCGATCTTTCTTGAACACGGCGCGGAAAACCCAGCCGTGGCCATGAAAATCGCCGAACTGCGTGTGCTTGGTTGAGCAATTGAGATTCGTGAGGTTTGCGAGAAATTCTGGATTCGACCACAGTCCGCGGACCGACGCTTCTTCCGGGTTCGACATCTGCGCTTGCACGGATTCTTCTTCCGTTGAGTACTTCTGCCGTGCTGGATACATCAGGTTGCCGTCGGTTTCGTTGTCCCACCACATAAAGCCCAGGTATTCGTTCAGCACGTTGGTCCCAGGATGGATGTGGCACACGATGCATTGGCTAGAAGGAATACCCATGCTGAACTTGTGATCGATCGGATGGCCTGATTCGTTTTTCGGAATCGTGGGATCGGGCGAAAAACTGGTACCCATATGTCCAAACTTGGCATACGGTCCAGAATTCACCTGCGAGCGATCGTTGGCGTAAATCACGTGGCACGCGGTACAGCCACTGGAGCGATAGTCGCCAGGATGATCGTTCGTGCCGAGGAAACTTAGCGTGGGGTCCAAGAGCCGTGTTTTTTGGAGGCCGATGAAAACGGGATCGGTTCGATTTTCTGTGCCCAGACCACGAACGCTGAGCCGTGTGCGCGGCTTGCCTGGGTCGTCATCTTTTTCTGGAATGCCAACTTCGGGTCGAAAGCGTCCGCTGCGTTCGAAAATTCGGAGTACGTTTCCAGGTTGCGAGATCTCATAGCGCGGCAGCGGATCGAGATACGGCAGCACGCCCTTGCGTTCCATTTCTTCCTGCGTTGGTGGAGGGACGGTTTGCATTCGTTGCGGCGAGCCGTGCATGCTGTAGCTTTCGCCGAATTGCGCTGGCTTAAATGGCACCGAACCGTTGTTATAAAGCGCTGCGCCCCACAGCATGCAGCCGTGCGTCATCATGCTTTTTCGAACTTGCAGCACTTCCTTGGCGTGACATGCGCCGCAACTGATGTGGGCGACGCGAAGATCGCCAGGATTTACAAAACGGATGAACTCCGGCGATTCATGATTCAGCAGCGTGTAGGTTCGCACTGGATTGGCGGAACTCGGCCAGGCATCGGGAAATTGCGGATGCACGTGGGCTCCGTCTTTCGTTGAACAACTTGGATCGCCGCCGTGGCAGTCGACGCATCCGAGCCGGACCGTCGGCTTGTTGTGCATGTCGCCGACGCCCTGATGGCACTGAACGCAGCCGATGCTTTTTCCGAGTGCCTCTTCCGCCGTTTGCTGCGAAAGATCGATCCCTTGCAGCTCTGGCGGCACCGGATATGGAATTATCTCGGAGTGTTCGGAGGAAGTGGCACTAGCGAGTCGTACTGGCGATTGAGCGCGCGTGCTCGCGGTGTCCAATGCCAGAGCCGAAAGGATCAAGACACTCAATTTAAATAGTCGCATGATATCAACGTCCGTGTTGAACACGATGCATCGACGGTGCAGTCGATTGAATATGTTTACAGTTGAACGGGCGGTCCGGAGATAGTGTTAGAATTTCAGTACTAAATCCATAAACCCAGCGAATAGTGCCGGTATCTGTCCCGTCGTCGGATTGTACAGCTCACGGAAGCCGCTGCCTGGCACAAGACCTTGCACGCCGGCCACGATGATGATGTTGTTGTTTAAGTGTGGCCGGAATTCCATGCCCAGGCTCAAGTCGGTGCCGATGAAACGGTCGATGCCGCTTTGAAACACGAACTGCTCGAGCACCTGTGTCTGCTGGAACCAAAGCAGATTCAAATTGCTAATCAATCGCAGCTTCGGTGTCACATCAAAGTCCGCGCCGATATTTCCGAGGTACAAACCCGGATTCACGAAATTAGGTTGGCCCTGGATTTTGCTACTACGCAAATCTGGCACGAGGCTAAATCGTTGCTTCAGACCGACACCCAATAGTCGGATGCCCTGCCGATCCCAGTAGCTGAATTGCCCGCCCGCGAAATTCGGATTATCGATGATTGAATCGAACCCGTGCGCTTTGTTGTCGAGCGGATTTCCATCGCCCGATGCATAAAAAAATGATCCGCGCAAGCGAGCCCAATCGCGATCATAGGAAATTTCAATCGCCGCCATCTGCGCATCAATTTCGACAGCCTGGCCGGCAATCGGATTCAGCGTGTCGCGGCCCAATACCCAATAGAACGCGTGGCTGATATTGAACCGGTTGATGTGCCCTTCGCCGGTCCAACCGAGATAATAGGAGCTGACCGAATGTGGCGTCGCCACACCGGCCGGATCAGGCCGAACCAAAAAATCATTGCGGTCGAATTCGGTGTCAGCTTTGTCTCGGTCATAAATAAAGTTGAGCTGCGTCGTGTAACCCGGAAAGATGAAGTCCTGTCGGTAGAAATTCGCGATGAATGTTTGCTTGGGCCGATCGAGAAAGGTGTTGAGTTCGCTATTGGTTTCTTTTTCCTGCCAGTATTCGTAGAAAATGTTGAACTGATTCTGGTTTGAATTTTGCGTGCCAAATAGCCGAATCGCACGGTTTGTGTCTTCAAAGATGAAACCGCGAAAATCGCTGAGGAATGGTTGGGAACCGAGGCGAACCGAGGTGAAATCGTAATCTGGACTGGTGTCTGCCAGCTTCAATTCGGCGAACCATTCTTGCAGCGCCCACCAATCGCGGAATCGAGTGGTGCCGTCCTTGACATTCGGATTCACCACCCCCAGTTCTTCCACATCCAAATAATTAAAGTTGAACACCGGCGTGAACTTTAACCGCCAATCGACTGGCTTGAACGAGGCGTCGCCATGAAAGAAATCGAACGAGGCTAGAAAGCAATTGGTGGTGAAAAACTGATTCGGGTTGCCAAAGAAATCGTTTTCGTTCGGATGGACCGTACTTTCAAACGGCGTCGTAGGCGTGGGCACTTGGCGCCCTTCGAACAGGTTCAAGCTTTCCGCACTGATATTAAGAAATGTGTGTTGGCCGATGATGGGATAATCGCCCTTGAGCACATTCTGGTGATATGGATCGCATTTGCGACCCAGCGTGTAAGGATAGTCGTCTAGCGGCGGATGATTGAGTCCGTAACGATCCCATTCCGGCATGCCGATCCGCCAGCGGTCTTCAATTGGCACAAAGTGACTGCTGGTTTGCCACTCCCGT
The DNA here is from genome assembly GCA_963773875.1 of Pirellulales bacterium. Classification (GTDB taxonomy): domain Bacteria; phylum Planctomycetota; class Planctomycetia; order Pirellulales; family JADZDJ01; genus CAVTYH01. The sequence goes on along the minus strand of CAVZCV010000013.1, from coordinate 157,843 downwards.
GGGAGCACACTCGATGGGCCGGTGAAACCTAGAGGCGCATCCATTGGTAACATTAAAAGTTCAGCCATTTCCAATGGCTGCTCAAGCGGAATGCCGGGCGCAACGCTTTCTGCAGGTGAGCGCAGCACGCGCGGTCGCACAAGATCGGGCCGCACTTCGCGCAGATAGTCGTCATCAGTCATGCCGGCTGGATCGGCATTTTGTGCAATCTCTATCTTCCCGCCTGCGGAAGAAGTGCTCGGATTTTGGCCAAACTCCACACGCTCATCCTGCGCTACTCCGCGTAGCGATGGCTCGATTGCTTCGGTCGCCGACGCTCGAATGACAAAGCGATCGAACTTCCGATCGTATTCTGGAAATAGACCCAGAGGCGCGAAATTACCTTGCGATAAGCGGGATGCCGCTAGTTGCAGCGGTTGGGCATCGGCAGTTTGTGCCTCCGTCAAATACCGAGGCGGTCCACTCGCTTTGGTTTGCGGAGATGTTTGCTCAATGGGCGGTAACTTCTTCACCGTCGCGGGATCTGAGATTTGCGACGCTGCATCGAACGATGTCTGCGCGCACAGCGATCCACCGGGCAACGACACGGTCATCGTTGCGGCAACAATTGTCGGCCAAAGTGGGCCGAAGTATTGGTGCAGCTTTTTCACAACCTTGGTCATCTCAACGCGTTAAGTAGGCGCGCGGATACGCACAGAATGTATCGGTTGTGACGAATTGAAGAATCGAATCAATCGTGCCGATGATAGAGAGTACAACGCAAACTGCTGCTGTTTCCGCGCCGCTAGCGTAGTGATCTTCCTTCGATCGCCCTAATTCGGCCGTCGATTGGCGGAAACACTCTCGATCTAAGCATTCGCGGCCTTCTGACCGGCGAAAACGGCATCTTCGTGCCGATCATTATTTAATGACCTGCCTGTAAATCCGTGCTAAGCTGCATGGTATTGGGTTTGCAAATAGCGCGTTTTACGGTTCTCGTACCGCCTTGTGCCATGCCGCGCGGCAGCAAGCTCGAGTCACCCACCTGCACCGCGATCACCATACTCCGACACGTCATGACCAAAATGCGCTACCCGCTGCGCACCACACGCCTATTGGGATTCGAGTCGCTTGAACAGCGCGCCATGCTCAGCGTGACAGCAACAACGGCGGACGTGAAGCAATTGCTGGATCGCGCGGTTGTGGCGTCCGCTCGAAACGATGCGATTATTGCCGTGGTCGACCGGAATGGCACAATTCTTGGCGTGCGGGTTGAATCCGGCGTGGCAATTAGCGATCCAGCGACGCTTGATTTTGCCATCGACGGTGCAGCTGCAAAAGCCCGTACAGCGGCTTACTTTTCCAATGGTAGCGGTGCCGCACTCACCTCGCGCACGATTCGGCAAATCAGCCAGACAACAATCACACAGCGCGAAGTGCAGGCGAACCCAAATCCGAACGAACTGGATCCCACGAAGCAAGGGCCAGGGTTTGTTGCGCCAATCGGCGTCGGCGGGCATTTTCCACCAGACATCGCTCATACGCCGCCGGTCGATTTGTTTGGCATCGAAAACACGAACCGTGACGTCCTCACTGATCCCGGCTTGGATGGCATGATCGGCACAGCCGACGATATGGCCTACAACATCGACCCCGCGTTCATTCCGGCAGGCCAACGAATTCCGATTCCGTATTCGTACGGCCAGCAATCCGGTTTGCTCCCCGATTCCAATAATCGCGGCATTGCGACGCTGCCCGGTGGGATTCCGCTCTACAAGGCCGATCCTGCGAACAACAACGCGCTCACTTTGGTTGGCGGCATAGGTGTCTTCTTTCCTGGAACAACCGGCTACGCAGACTTTGAGCAGAACTTCAATCAGGCGAATCCCAAGCAAACAGCCTTGCAACGCACGAACGCCCCGCTCGAGATACAAGCGGAGTGGATTGCATTCGCTGCCGCCGGTGGCTCCAGCGGTGTAAATGCGCAGCGTCGGCAATCTTGTCGGAATACCACCAGTGCCCGGTTACAACCTGCCGCTGAGCAGCACGTCTCGGATCTTCCTGGCTGGAATTTCACTCGATCAGGTTGGACAAGGCGCCAAAGGCGGAGCGAAACAGACACTCCAAACCGGCACGAAAGTCGGCCGTGGCAGCCTCGGCGATTTAGGCACGGAGGAACCGGTGACGCCGGGTGGCGACAAGTATCTCGATGGGCAAGATGTATCGTCCGGTTGGCTTGTCACTCCACATGACGGCGCCGCGCTGACTGCGGCGCAAATAACACAAATCATCGATCAGGGAATCAACGCTGCCAACAAAGTTCGCGCTCAAATTCGGTTGCCCATCGGAGCCCGGACCCGAATGACCTTCGCCGTGGCCGACACCAATGGCGACGTTCTCGGTCTATATCGGATGCCGGATTCCACCGTGTTTTCAATCGACGTGGCCGTGGCGAAATCGCGAAACACGGTTTATTACGCGTCGGCAGCGCTGCAGAATTTCGATCGAGTGCATGTGAATGATCCTAATGGACCATTCTTGCCCACGGGAATTGCTTTCTCCAATCGCACTATTCGGTTCCTGGCCGAGCCGCGTTACCCGGCAGGCGTTGATGGTTCATTGCCCGGTGCATTTTCGATTCTGCGCGAAAACTGGGTCAATCCAAACAATGCATACAACAAGGGCGCGCCCGCTCCGATCAGCGATATCCAAACCGTGCTAGGTTACGATGCATTTCATCCCGGCACGAATTTCCACGATCCGAACTATCCGCTAAATCAAAATGGCGTCGTATTCTTTCCCGGAAGTACGCCACTCTACTCCGGCAGTATCTTGGTCGGCGGTTTTGGCGTGAGCGGCGACGGCGTCGACCAAGACGATTTGGTCACGTTTTACGGTCAGGCCGGCTTCGCTCCACCGAATGCCATTCAAGCCGATCAATTCTTTGTTCGTGGCGTGCGACTGCCATTCCAAAAATTCAGCCGTAATCCATTCGCGTAGTCGCAGAATTGCACGGAGGCAGAGCATGAAACAACTCGCACTCTCGATCGCATTATTTTCGGTTCTCACTACATCTGATGCACGTTCCGACGACTGCCCGCCGGAAAAGGGGCATCCGCTCGCTGCCATCGAGCACATGAAGCAGAAGTGCGGCTTCTGCGGCGGTGGCACGGGCGTGTATTCTGAGTCGTCCTACTTTTGCATAGGCCGTTTGTTTGTGCATGAAGATCGCGTTGGCGATGAGCGCGCCGGCAATCCGCGCAGCATCTCGTACATGGCTCGGCCATCAAACGGACCCTGCGATGGCGGCTATTATGTCGGCGGCGGCTGTTCACATCCTTGCAAGGCCGACATCCGCTGTTGCAACGAAGGCACGTGGGGATGGGACTACATGGGCCACTGCTTGATCCCCGTAGTTGATCTTGGCTATTGGCATGGTCGGCGAGATCAAACCGGAAGCTATGAAACGGACGGGCCGAAGATCTTTCATCACGGCGAATGAGCGCATTGCCTATCCAATTCAACGGCATCTGCTTATTACCCGACATGGGCCCAACGTGATAGAATCGTGCGCTTAGGCGGCACCCAACTCTCGAAGTAATACCGTTTTTTTCCTCTGGTCCATGACCGTGAAACCGATTGTTCAAGCGCTGTTGATCGCCGATCACGTCTACACCGACACGACAACGGGTAAAAAAGTCGTGGCGGGAATCTTTCATCGCATCAAGATCCAAAAGATGACGGCGCATCCCGCGCCGCACGCATCCGGCCATGGTGGTGACGCTCAATCGGAGCAACAACGAGCAACCATTTCCGTGCCTCCGGCGGGCATGCAATCGGGCTCGCCGTTTTGTTATATCAGCCTGACTGAGGTGCACGGACGGTCTGCGTTCGAACTGCGCTATGTGGACCTTGCCGAAGACAAAGTACTTTTCGGCACGCAATTCGAAATCGACTTCAGCGATCCACTTGAAACCGTGGAACTTGTCTTTCCGCTGCCACTTTTGCCAGGTAACAAGCCAGGGACGTACGTGCTGGAGTTGCTCTGGAATAATGAACCGCTTGGATATCATCGAATTCGAGTTGAGGAAGATAAATCTCAACCGAATTGATCTTTGATTTGATGTCCATGGAACGCGAGCTCTGGACACTCAATCGCACGTTCTACGGTGCGATCGACGTCTCAGTCCAACCGAAACCGCGGCTGACGTTATGGAAAACCTGTTTGCTCCCCTCTTGTGAGCGGATAGGACTGAGCACCTCTCAAGTCGCATCTCTGGTGATTGGCGAACAAATCCTTCGATTTCCTAACAAAGTACTTGCGGTTATCGCACTTACTAGCAACAATCGACGGGTATAAATGACCGGGGAATTGAGGGAAAGCGTTCGAGCCCGGAGCTACTCGCTATCTTGTAACACACGCCAAAACCGCAGCCCGTCGAAATTGGTTTTATTCCGACGTCAGCGGCCTGCGACCCATGAGCTTCATCCGATGAAGCGCTGGGGCCATGCATTTTCGCGCTCTCTATGGTCCAGCGCGGAGAGGTGATGCGGCACCAGTTGTGCGCCTCCGTTTTCGAACGCCAAGCTTTCACATGAACAAATTCGGAGAACTGAATTTATGAAGATGACTGCCCTCAGTGATGTAACAACCCAGTCGATCCGCCGGGTGAAACGCGTCTTCAATTGCTCGGTTCCAATAGCGCTCGCTTTGGCGATGGTCTTTGCCTACGCATCGTCCGCAAGCGCTCAGCAAACCGTGAGTAGTATTATCGCCGGTGGCAATAACACAGCCGTAACGCTCGGACCGACGGGAAGTCCCCTTACGCAACCGACGATTACTGCCGTCCTCTCGCAGGCAGGCGTAATACACAGCAATTTTGATCCTACGCAGACCCGCACTTACTCCAATTGGGCGTTTCTGGTGAATGACGGTACGGGCTCGCTTGAAGTGTTTGGTCCTATGCCCACAGGGAGCACGTACGTTCCGACAGTTGGCGATATTATCTCGGTATCGGGACCATACGGTCCGTTCAATCAAATTCCGGAAATTGGTGGTACAGGGACTAGTCGGATCACCGCGATTTCGCAAGTTGGAACTGGAGGACCGGTTCCGGCCCCGCAGGTCGTTACGATTCCAGACATCAATTCATCCACGCCTAATTATGACATCTTGGGTCATCTTTTAACTCTCCAAGGGGTAAAGATTTCAGGTGCAACCGGCAACTTCAGCTACACGAGCACCCAATCTCTAACCGTAACGGACCTGTCAGCCGCCGCAAATTCGATGGTCCTTTTTTATTGGCCAACGTCATATTCAGCAGCCTTTCAAAATCTGAGCGGAACTCCAATTCCCACAGTCCCCCAAAACATCACGGGGTTTTGGTCGATTTTTGGGAGCACAGCAGAATTCATTCCCGTGTCCATGTCCCCTTTCCAGGCATCGCTGCCCGGCAACGCAATTTTTTGGTATCCAAACAATCCAGCTGGCGGCGGCAGCCAAGGCGGCTCTGGAACGTGGGACACAGCGGCACTGAATTGGAATCAGAATAGCAATGGCAATGGATCCAACATTACATTCACCGCTGACAAGTTTGCCGTATTCGGCGGTGCGGCCGCCACAAATAATGTCAGCGTTCCCGCAGGCGGAGTCACAGCGAACGGAATCGACTTTGCGAGTAATGATTACGTTGTGAGCGGTGGACCGATAACGATTGGTGGTACGCTAAACACGATTGACGTCGCGACTGGGGCCACCGCCACCATTAACTCGCAGATTCAAGGAACGAACGGCTTGAACCTGGGTGGGACGCTGTTTGGTCAGGGAACTCTTGTTCTAAATCCGGCAACTAACGAAAGCCTTTCCGGCGACTTAGCAATCTCCAGCGGCACGCTTCAAGTTGCATCGTTGTCAAAACTGGGCACAACGTTTGGCAACCTCATTTTTGGCGGTGGCGGTTTGAAGATTACAACGGCCGGTTCCTATTCGCTCGATGCGTCGCATTCGGTGTTAGGGAGTGTTGGCGTTTTGGATCTACCGGCTGGTAGTACGCTAACGATTAACGGCACAACAGCAAGCGATGGGACCGGAGCGAACAGCCCGTTCCTCACATTGCCGAACGCCACAACTTTAGTGCTCGCCAATGACGGCTCGACAACGGGCGGCAAGATCTATCTGGGGGGTATTACCTTTGGGAGCAACGGCACCCTGACCGTTGGCAATGGAACAGGAACTGTCTCTCTGAATGGCAATTTGACCGCCAGTGCCACAAGCGGCAATACAACAGTTAATGGCGGAGTTGATTTCGGCTCGACAGGCGGCCGTTTCATCAACGTTGCAGCTGGCGGCACGCTCAAAGTGACCGGCAATATCGTTGGCGGAGGCGGAACATTATCCGTAACCGGACTCGGCACTGCCGATCTTCAAGGCGACAACTCTGGCTATCATGCCACGATTGCAATTGGCACCACACGCAGCGGCGGGCCGACGGTGAAGGTTTACAATGCGGGTAGCATTGGCGGGAGTGTGGCCGGCAGCGGCATAACGGTTACCGATAACCTTAATGGCGGGACGTTGCTTGCCATCAATCCGGTTGTTTTTGATAGCCTGCTAGGGATTTCAGTCGGTGCAGGCGGGTCATTGGCCGATTTGGCGGCGCAACCCTCGGTTGCAGCCACGCTCGCCGGCGCCGACATGGAGTTCAAAGGGCCCGTTGCTTTCTTCAAGGCGAGTAGCAATCCTCCAGAACTTCGATTGACAGTTAACAACAATACAACCTTCAGTGGCGGCCTTGGCGCTTTGACTGGCTCCGGCACTGTCAACAGCATTGTTCTAAGTGGCAGCGGAACTTTGAACATTTCCACCGCCAACGGCGGCACAATGGCTGAAGAATTGCCAATTATTGTCGACGGCTTGCGGGTCAACGTAAACGCTCCCATGACTGCCAATACCGCCAACTTCAGAATTGAAGGTGGTGGAAAGGTGACATCGGGGGTGGACAATGCGCTGCCCACCGGCTCGGCACTTACGTTGGGCGACGCGACGCGGGGCGGAGGTACTTTCGCCACTGCCGGCCACGCCCAGCAATTCGATACGCTCACGGTGCTGTCCGATTCCACGGTTGATTTCGGCACGGGCACGAGTATTTTGCAAATTAATGCCAGCAGTGATAAAACATGGTCTGGAGTTCTGCGGCTGAATAATTGGACTGGAAATCTCGCTGGAAATGGTGCAGATCAGTTTTTAATTGCCAACGATGCGGGAACTCTCGCAGGCTTGTCTTCGGCACAGTTGGGTGAGATCCACTTCACCGGATATTTGACTGGTGCAAAATTGTTAGCCAACGGAGCCAACAGCGAAGTCGTCCCGCTTTCGTCAGTTACGTTGATCTTAGGCGATGTAAACCAGGATCATTCGCTGACGCCAACTGATATCCCTGCCATGCTGTCGGCACTGACCGACTTGAATAGCTACGCCGCAGCGCATCCAGTGCTTGATTCAGCATCGCTGCTCGACGTGCTAGATACCAATCGCGATGGAAAGGTGACCAATGCCGACATTCAATCGCTGTTAGATATGTTCGTCGGCACAGGTTCCGTTGCCTCTGTTCCAGAACCGAGTTCAGCGTTAATGGGGCTTGTAGCAATTCCCGCACTTTTCATTGCGGCTGGCCGCCGCCGATTCCGAGCGGGATAGAAGAAGAAAGTAAACCACTAGACGAGAAGTCCCGCGTTGCCTACCGGGGTTTGAACATGGACGCCACCGATCGAATGATTCGACAGTATACCGGGTTGTGCGTTCGTCGTGCCGTCGACCACGGTTCATCGCACAATAGGGCTTGGCGGGATCAAGCACAATGTGGCTTCACACTCGTCGAACTGCTCGTAGTGATCGCCATTATTGGTATTTTGATTGCGCTGCTGCTTCCAGCGGTTCAATCTGCTCGGGAATCTGCGCAGAGTTCAATGCCAAAACAGTCTCAAGCAATTAGGCCTTGCAGTTTTTAGCTACCAAAGTGCCAAAAAAGCGTTTCCGGAGGGTCGCAAACTACCGGATTGGGTGGATCCGGGCACGACCAACGAACATTCTGAGACCTCCTATACCAATGTCGACCCGCTTGCTGCCGGCGGCAGTACCGGATTCTACTCCGTCCATATCTGGCTGCTGCCGTACATGGAGGAGAAAGCAATTTACGATCAGATAAAATTCAATTTCGCGATCACGACGATTATGGAGAAACCCGTTGGGAGTATCGCCAACAGCAGTTATGCGGCGTTCGCCACCGCGGCAGGACTGTTTCTATGTCCCAGTGACGGGAATACGGGCGCTGTGATCTCGGAAAATAATTATCGTTACAACTTCGGCGGTAGCACCCCGTATGCGGGGTTTGTTAGCACTGCCGTTAGCGGCGGTAAACATCAAATCACCGAGATTAGCCGTGGCAACGGTGCATTTACGATCGGCAGAGCGTTGCGGGTCAAAGATATTACCGATGGCCTCTCGAAAACCGCGTTCTTCTCCGAAAGAAACAAAGGAACCCTCAGTCCATCGACGCCGACCCACGACGATATTGTACTCCGCCCGAACGGGGCAACGCTTACGATGAGTGCCGGCGCGGATGTGCAGTCGATGTACAACGATTGCGTTGGTTACAGCTTCAACGGTGGGAAGTTTTTCTCGGCCACGGGACGCTGGGACAAAGGCGATACGACGGGTCAGGCGTTCGGTCGGTCTTATACCAATGGGTGGCCGATCGGAAGCTATAGCTCGACAATGTATAACCACGTCGCCCCCCCCAACTGGCAGGGGTTCGATTGCACGAACATTCCCGATGCCATCCCCGATACGCCGGGTGAACATGCCATTGTCTCGGCACGCAGCAACCATGGAGGCGTGGTCAACGTCTGCTTCGGCGACGGCCACGTGGCCAACGTCGGAGATGGGATCGATCTGCTCATTTGGCGGGCATACGGCAGCCGTAACGGCGGCGAAACCGCTGCGCCGCCCAATTGATTGTTTATCCGGACTATTGGGCAAAAAACTTTTTGAGTAACTAATCATTTCCTTGCAACCACCGCATCGACTGATCATAATTTGCCGGTAGAAATAGATACAAGTTAAGGGGAGCGGGAAGAGCGTTTCAGCACCGTGGAGAATCCAGTTACGAAGTCCGATCTGCATCGAAGAGCTTTTAATTGAATCACGATTTACCATTTTAGTCTCCAACAGGCGAACACATCTTTTGTTAAGGAACCGCTCATGAAGTTTGCAACCCGTTTTTTGTTTCTCGCCCTCGCTGCTGCGATGTGCTTTAGTTCGGCAACCGCAAATGCCACGCTCGTTTATTCCGACTAACTTCAACAGTCCGACATACTGCCGAATGGCCTGTTGGTGGGGCAGGATAGTTGGGTAGCCAGTAGCGGTGCGGGCACAAACGATCTCGCGGTTGCGAACGCTGCAACCAATGGCACTGTGGCCATGACGACCAGCGGCAATGACGATCGTCGTCTGTTCTCGCCGCTTACCGACGGTAGCTATTTATCTGTCTGCCGACATCAACAGTTTCTGCGGCACAGGCTACTGGCGATTATTTCATGCATTTGGGTGATGGCGGAACGAGCAATTTCTATGCTCGAATCTATATCCGATCCAGTCGCGAACGGTTTCCAAATGGCATTGGGGACTCTCGAGTGGTACACCGGTCACCTATGGAACCACCGAGTTTCAACTTTGGCACTACTTATCATGTCTTGGCTCGCAATACGATTTTGTCGCTGGCGCTGGCAATGATACTGGTGCGCTGTTCATCGATCCTGTGGATCCCCTCGGCGTGCGGCGACACGCCATATGTTGCAGCAACGACGATTGGGACCGATGCGACGAGCATTGGTGGCGTGATATCTTCGTCAGGGACTGCTTCCCAGTCGCTACGCTGGTAGTTGACAATCTGGCTGTAAATGCGGTTGGTGCCGTCCCATTCGTTCCCGAGCCTTCGACATTTGTCTTGGCCGGAATTGGTCTTGTCGGCTTGGTGGCCGCGTATCCGTCATCGGCGCAATTGAGTTTTATTCGTCTCTCCAAAACCCCGAGTTCACGCTCGGGGTTTTTTGTTGCGCTGATGGAAACGTTGGGTTTCATGGGCCCTCTCACTGAAAATCTCGCGAATGAACTCGTAAATCTTTTAGCTTGCCGGCCAGGTTTTCCAGTTTTGTCACCAGCACGTGAATCACTTTCTGGTGGTTTTGCAGTCGCCCCTGGGCGATGTACGCCGAAGCAGTGCGGGCCACCTGATAAAAGCGTTCCCACACGTCCATGCGAATAATCAGGTTCGCTACGCCGGTTTCGTCTTCGATGGTCACGAACGTAATGCCCTTGGCTGTGCCGGGCCGCTGACGCACGAGCACGAGGCCGGCCACGCGCACAAACGAGCCATTGCGTAGCTCCGGCAGCCGCGCGGCGGGCACGATTTTCAAATGATCGAGCTCCTCGCGGAAGAACGATATCGGATGCGCTTTCAGCGACAGCCCGGCTGTTTGATAATCGAGAAACACTTCTTGCTGCGCGCTCATCGCCGGCAGCGCGAGTGACGATTCGCCCAGCTCCACATTGCAGGGCGAGCGATCCCACAGTGGGCGAACTTGCGTCTCCTTCGATTGATGGAGCGCTTGCCACAGCGACGTCCGCCGATCGAGCTGGAGCGATCGAAACGCATCGGCCCGCGCAAGCCGCTCCACGATTTTCGCTCCCACGCCACTGCGGCGTTTGAAATCCTCGAGCGAGTTAAACGGCCGCTCCTGCGCCGCCACGATTTTAACCGCCTGCGCTTCCGGCAACCCGATGATCATCCGCAAACCAAGTTGCAGTGCGCCATATTCGATTGTGCAATCCCAACGGCTGTGGTTTACATCCACCGGTTGCACTGCTACGCGGTGCTGTTTGGCGTCGCGCACCAGTTGCGCCGGGGCATAAAAACCCATCGGCTGGCTGTTGAGGAGTGCCGCGCAGAACTCGGCGGGGTAGTGATGCTTGAGCCAGGCCGAAACATATGCCAACAGCGCAAAGCTCGCCGCGTGCGATTCCGGGAATCCGTACTCGCCGAAGCCGCGAATTTCTTTGAATAGCCGCTCGGCAAACTCGGGCTTTAGTCCTTTGGCCCGCATGCCATCCATCAGCTTGGTGCGAAAGCTATCGATAATGCCCGGCCGGCGCCAGGCCGCCATCGCCCGTCGCAACTGGTCGGCTTCGCCCGGCGTGAAGCCTGCGGCCACCACGGCCAGCTGCATGGCCTGTTCTTGAAACAGCGGCACGCCGAGCGTCTTTTTCAGCACGTTGCGAATTTCTTCATTCGGATATGTGATTTCTTCCTCGCCCGCCCGCCGCCGCAAATACGGATGCACCATATCGCCTTGAATTGGCCCAGGCCGCACGATCGCCACTTGAATGACAATGTCGTAAAACTCGCGCGGCCGCAGCCGGGGCAGCATGCTCATTTGAGCGCGGCTTTCAATTTGAAATACGCCCATCGTGTCGGCGCGGCAAATCATTTCGTACACGCCGACATCGCCTTCCGGAATGCTGGCCAGTGTGAGCGCACGCCCATGATGCTGCTCGACCAGATCAAAACATTTGTGAATCGCGGTGAGCATGCCGAGCGAAAGGCAATCGACTTTCAAAATGCCCAGCTCATCCAGATCGTCTTTGTCCCACTCGATGACCGTACGGCCTTCCATCGCCGCGTTTTCAATCGGCACCAGTTCGCACAGTAGACCTTGGGTCATCACCATGCCGCCGACATGCTGCCCCAAATGCCGCGGAAAGCCGAGCAGCTCGCGAACCAAACCCAGCAGTTGCCGCCCGACTTGCGATTCGCTATCCAAGCCGGCCAGCGGAAAACGTTCCACGAGTTGCTTCATGCCGCCGTTGTCGAGTGTTTTGGCCAGCGTATCGACCCGATCAAGCGAAAGCCCCAGCGCCTTGCCCACATCGCGCACTGCCGAACGCGGCCGGTAAGTAATCACTTCCGCCGTCATGCCGGCTCGCTCACGGCCGTACTTGTCGTACACATATTGCAGCACTTCCTCGCGCCGCTCGTGCTCGAAATCGACATCGATATCCGGCACTTCATTCCGCTCGCGGCTCACGAAGCGTTCGAACAGCACATCCATCCGATCGGGATCGACCGACGTAATGCCCAAACAAAAACACACCGCGGAATTCGCCGCCGAACCGCGACCCTGGCACAAAATGCCTCGTCCGCGGGCAAACTCGACCAAATCCCATACCGTGAGGAAATACGCTTCGTACCGTAGCTCGGCGATGAGCTTGAGTTCGTGTTCCAAGAGCTTCCGCACTTTGCTCGGCACGCCGCCGGGATAACGATTTGCAGCACCTTGCCAGGTGAGTCGCGTGAGATACTCCAGCGGCGTCTCGCCGGCCGGAGCCAGTTCTTCCGGATACTCGTAACGCAACTCGTCGAGCGAGAACGTGCAGAGGTCGGCAATTTCGAGCGTGCGATGCACCGCCTCGGGTGCTTGCCAGAAAAGTGCGCGCATCTCCTGGGGCGATTTCAAATGCCGCGCAGCATTGGGAAACAGTCGCTCGCCGGCTTCGGTAATCGTGCAGCCATCGCGAACGCAACACAGCACGTCGGCCAATGCCCGGCGGCTGGGATGATGAAAGTGCACGTCGTTCGCCGCCACCAGCGGCACGCGAGTTTGCTTCGCCAGCGCGATTCGCTCTGCCAATTCGCGCTCGTCGTTCGGCCCACAGTGCAATTCGGCGAGCAGATAACAGCGATTGGCGAAGGCTGCGCGATATTGGGAGATGACATCGTAATGTCCGCTTCCAACGACGCACGCAATCAACCCTTCGGCATGCTCGGCCACATTGTCGAACGTCAGCCGGCATTCGCCTTTGGGGGCGTTGCGGCGGCCGAGCGTAATCAATCGCGACAGTCGGCCATAGGCTTGGCGATCGGTCGCCAATAGCACGACCGGCGGGGCATCGAGCGGCGTGATTTCCGCGCCGATCAATAGCTTGAGCCCAACTTCCTTTGCCGCCGCGTGGGCCCGCATACGCCGGCCAGCGTGTTGCGATCGGTCACGGCCAGCGCCTGATAACCGAGTTCAGCGGCCCGGCAAACGAGCTCATCGGGATGCGAAGTCCCTTCAAGAAACGAGAAATTCGTTTTCGCATGCAGCTCCGCATAGCCCCCCGTGGCCGCTTGCCGCGGGGAAGCCGTGATGCGTCGTCGTTTGCTTTCAGGTTGGTCAGGCATGGGAAGCAGCAATTGTCCGTTGTCAGTTGAGTAGAGGCGTGGAAATATGTTTAGCCGCGATCCGCGGAGTGCTGCCGAAGCGGAGCGGCGGCGATCGAGTCCGTTTCCCACCACAAAAACCATCTGCGTTCGCGGCGCACACGATTCACTGTGAAATAACTCCGGCACTTCGCTCGGAAATCCTCGAGGAATCGGCTCGAGTTATTTCGCAGTAATTTCACATTCCGCGATCCTGGGATGGGAATTGACCGAGAATTTCCGAGGTCTTCTGATTCCGCTCCGAGAAACTCGGCGCGGCCGGCCAGAAGCGATGGGCTCGGGAATTCTCGATGGGTTTGCATTTGTTGCTCCTCAACTCGGCGAGTGAAATAAACTCGTTTTTCTGTCGGAAAACAATTGGAGCCCAGGGACAACCATTTCCCTGGGCCTTTTATCCAGCCATATGTATATTAACGATCACATGTACAAATGTCAAGAGCCAGCGGCGAAAATGTTTTCTACGCGAATATCCCGTGTAAAAACCACTTTTCGTCGATCAGGCGCCGGAAGAGCCAGAACCGGGCTGCTGTCGTGGTTTCGACACGGTAATAATCGCGCTGCACATAGCGGCCGCGCCACCAGCCGGTTTCGATCCGCTCCGGCCCCCAAGCCCGGGCGATCCGTTGTTGCTGGCCGTGCCAATGAAACTGGATCGGCGGCCCGTGGGGAACGACGGAGACGACCTCCAGCGGAATCGGCTCCGGCTCGAGTTTCAGCGGCCGAGGTTTATGTGTTGTTTCTTTTTGAGGCATTAAGGTAAGAGAGGCAGTAGTTTTTCGCTGCGTGCCACTGGCTCTGCCAGTGTTTCGGCGAGCAGACTTTGAGACAACACTTTTTGGCCCAAACACTGGCAGAGCCAGTGGCACCCGAGAGGAGCTGTTGGCGGTTGCCATGCCAGCCAGCGGTTCGTAGCGGAAAGCGAACTCCGGTTGGGCTTCCGCCAGCGGCACGGCACGGACGACCGACTGTCGGCCCAATCGATTGCTCAACCGATCGACCAACAGCGCCACTTGCCGTGCATTTTCGCGATGCGATTTCTCATCGAACAACTCTTGCTGCCAGTTGGCCAATGGGGCCGAAGTTAACACGGAAATTCGAACGCCGATCACCGGACCCGGCAGCCGCAACCGATCGAGCTGCAATTTCGCCAGCTCCAACAGGTGTTTCGCATTGGCACTGGCCCGATAAAGCCCCACCACAAATTGAACTGGCTCACCGGCTTCGCAGTCCAATTCGATCTGCAGTTGAATCGCGCCTTGCTGACGCGGCGTCAAGAGTTCGCCGATCTTGTGCAGTAACGCGGCCAGCACATGTTCCAGTTCCGCGCGGCCGGCCAGCGGAAACTCCAACCGCACGCCGCTGGAGAATTCCGGCGGCGGACGATGCGAACAGATTTTCTCGGAGGCGGCGCCGAGCGCTTGATCGACGCGCTCGAGCAAGATCGGATCGAAGCGCGCCGCCAAGGCATCACGCGGCACGGCCAGCAGTTGTTCGATTTGTTCAATGCCCAGTTCCGCCAGAATTTCGACGATGTTGTTCGGCAATCGCAAGGCAGCCAGCGGCAAGTCAGCAAGTGCTGCGCACATTTCCCCCGGCGAAATGACGACAGGTAGATCATTTTCAAAATGTGCGACAGTCGCCCATAGTGCGGTCGCCGATCGTATCGGCCAGGGCGATGCGAGTTCGCAGGCCGAGTCGGCCAAAAGCGCGAGCCACTTGCTCGACGAGCGCTTGTTCGCTGCCAAACAGTGGCGCCAAGCCCGTCACGTCGAGCAGCAAATTATCCGGCGCTTCGATGCCGACCAGCGGACTGAACTGCTCGCACCAGGCGGCCAGTTGCACCAGGGCCGCTTGATCGGCCAGTGGATCGTGCGGTTCGAAATGCGCATTGGCGAGCGCCGTAGCTTCCGCCAAAGGCATGCCGATCGTCATGCCATGCCGGCCGGAGCAGGCCGAGATGCGCAACAGCCCGCGGCGGTCAGCGGCATACAGTGCCACTTCGCGCCCCTTAAGCTCCGGACGAGTGGCGGCCAGCCGATCGAGCGGCCAATGGGGGAGCCAAAGGCAGAGCGTGCGCTGTGTCGATTTTTTTGAGGACGCCGTGTTCATCGTCGAATTCCAGTTCCACGGAGGTTCCTGTGTGACCGCTGCGCGAACGAAGGAGTTCGATCCGCAGACGACGGGCGGTGTGAGTCGATTGAAGGGTGGAAAACGTGCTACATGAGGGCAGCGCCGTCACGAGCAATTGAATTTCCGACCACGTGGGTTGGCCACGGGCGGCGGTGGGGCGGAGCAAAAATCCCAGGCTGCGACCGCGTTCGGCGGCCAGTTGGATGCGGCGAAACGCGCGATCGTCGAGCTTTTCCGGCCAGGCGACCACCGCCCCGACGCCCTGGCAGCCCAGCGATTGATGCACAGCCCAGAGCGAATCTTTTTTGCTCGCCGGACACACAATCACTAGGCGTGCCAAATCAATGCCCAGGCCGGCTGCGGCCAGCGGATAAAATCGCCGCGCTTCGTCGATCACCACCAAAGTGTCTCCTTCGCGGCAAGCTTCTCGGGCCGCCAGCAGGGCCAAACCCGCCGCGCCGCTCCCCGGTGCGGCCAGCCATTCGACCAGGGCGCCGCGGTGAAAACCCTTGCCAGGCAACAATTTATCGAGCGCCTCGCAGCCAGTGGACACTCGTTCCAAACTGGTCAGGTGAGCACATTCCAGCTGGCGAATTCGCCGCTGCAGGTCTTGCCGACATTCTTGGCGTGTGGATATCATACAGGTGTGCTAGCAGTGCTAGCAGACGGTTGTCTATCTGCAGTATACTTGTGTATAGATAATCGTCAAGGAAGATTTGTTTTGATTAGCGGCGATGTTTATTCCGCGCGCGACGCGGCAGAGCCCGGGGCAAGCCCGGCCGCTAAACAGGCGAATGCGCGTAAGAAGACGTGCGCGCATCGTGATGTCGCCCAATCGCTACCCCATTCGGGCAATGGCCTGGGCGATCAGCTCCGAAAGATTCGGCAAACGCCGCATTTCGTCGGCCAGCCGCGGCTGCACGAAGATGCGGACGCGTTTGACGTAATCGTCAAACTGGCCCGTGGCCAGCGTTTCCACCACCGGCGAGACATCGGCCAGAAACCGGTAGCGCTGTTCTTTGGGAAAGAAAATCTCGACGTTGAATTCAATCTCGCGTTTCATCGGCGGGGCATCGAACAGCACTTCATGCGGCGCAATTCGCCGCGCCAGCGCAGTGCTGGCCACGGAAGCGAAATGTTCGCTGCATTGTGCCAGCCACGCATAGGGCCTGCGGGCCAATTGTTCGTACAGCGTACGCTCCTGGAAAAAACTGAACTGCGCCAGCCGCTTGTACAAGCGCCGCGTCGGGCCGAATAAGCCTTCGAGCAGTTCGCCGGCGCCGCTGCCGGCGGCGCTGCGCACGAGCTCATCGATCATTGGGCCATCGGTCAAGCGAAACAGCGAATCTAAATCAAGCGTGCCGTGCAGCAGGAAAAACGCGCGCTGCAACATGGCGGTGGCCGAGCGAACCGCATGATGCCAGTAGACTTCGCTGAACATGATGTAGCGCGCGAAGATGAGCATCTCGGCGGCGGTCTTGCCTTTATCGGTAATTGCCAAGCCATCGCCGGCAGCGTTCAAGCACAAGCTGCCGATGAGCCGCTGCTGATCGAAATGCCGACCGTACGGCACGCCGGCGTGCAGGCTATCGCGCTGCAGGTAATCCATCTTGTCGATGTCGATCGGACCGGAGAGCAGGCTCGACAGGATTTTCGAGCGCACGTTGCGCGGCTTTTCCGAGAGCAGCGAGACGACATCGCGCGGGTTGATTTTCCATTCGTCGCGCAGGACATCCGCAATTTCGCCTTCCAGCAAAAAGCTGTTGGCGAACAGCTCATGGTGCGGCACGCCTGGCAGGCGTAGATCTTCAATCGGATGGCAGAAGGGCCAATGGCCAAGATCGTGCAAGAGCGCGGCGACGATGAATAATTCGGCATCGGCCGGGGTGATGGCTGCCGTAAAGCGTTCGTCGTAGGAGAATTGCTGCAGATACAAAAGCGCCAGCCGATAGACGCCCAGCGAATGCTCGAATCGCGAATGACTCGCCGCAGGATAAACAAGGGCAGTAAGTCCCACCTGGCTGACGTGCGCGAGGCGGCGGAACTCGGGCGTGTCGATCAAGTGGCGCACCCGATCGGTCAGCGGAACATCGAGTTCCGGCGGAATGCGCACGAGCGATTTTCGCGCCGCCAGGCCGGTGAGTTCAGGAATATCGCGAAGAGAAGACATGAAGTTTCATAGCGGCGGCAATTTCATGACCAGTCGCAAGAGCACGCAAACCGCCAGATACAACACGTAATGGAAAAATCCGCTGCCGAAATCTAGGTCGAGCGTGGCAAATGCCGTGAGCGTGCCGATGATGAGCGCCGGCGCCGCCAGGACCGCAATGTTGAACGTTTCGAGCGGCCCATCGGTGCCAAACAGGAAATGCTTGATGGCCCACATCGCGCCCCACAGACTGGCGTAAACCACGGAGCAAATCGCAGCGCGAACGAATAGCTCGCCGCCACGGTAGGGTTCCAATTCTTGATTGCGCAGAAAGCTGTAGCCGGCAATGACAAGTGGCGGCGCGAGAACTACAGCGCCTAAACCCAGCACTAGCGGCGACGATTTCAAATCGCTGGTGCGCAAAATGAATGCCACCGCGAACGCCAACACAACGGCCACCAACACGCCAACGAGTAGCACCGGCGTCACTTTGGTTTCGGTGCGCTCAATCGGCTTGAGTACCGGCCGACCTTTGGCGTCTTTGCCGCCCGCCGCGAAATCTTCCGGGGCGTGAATTTTGACTTCTTCGCCAAGCTCCGGAATCTTAATGACGCCTTTGCATTTGGGGCACGGGCCCTGCTTACCGGCAAACTTTTCGCTTACTTCAAATCGGGCGTGGCAGTTCGGGCAGACGACGACAATCGGCATGGTTCAGTCGCGAAAAGCAGCTATGTGTAATGGAAACCCCTAGTGTCGACTTGGCGTTAGTTCAAGTCAAGGATGCAGCTGGTCGTCTGTTTGTGTTGTCGCATTGCAGGCCTTGAACTACGATTGCGATAGACTGTCTCCTCCGAACGCGTTTCGCAAAATGTGATTGGCGATAGAAGGTTGTCGGAGGCGACTCCTGTCGCCAATGACGCGATGACGAGTGCCAATCGCCGTCAGGAGACGGCTCCTACAGATTTAGACTACGGTGCACGATATGGCGCTGGAATTTAATTGCCCGAACGGACACCGCATTGTCTGCCAGGACGAGCTTGCCGGCCGCGATGCAAAGTGCCCTAAGTGCGGCGTGGCATTCCGAATTCCAAGCACCAGTGGAGCACCGGCCGTCCGATTGACGGACGTCACCGGCGGGCCAGCACCGGTGACTGCCACGGGAGCGCCGGGTGAATCGAGCCTCAACTTAGCGGGTCATCGCGCCATGCCGGAAAACAGCATCGTGTTTTTGTGCCCTAACGGTCATCGACTGAACGGCCCTGCGCGATTACAAGGGCAAGCCGGGCAATGCCCACACTGCGGCGCGAAATTTTTAGTGCCCGTGATATCCGACACGCAGCAGGTCGAGGAAGTCGACTTGGCGAATGTCGAAGATCGTGAATTGGAGTCGGTCGGCTCGGGCGTCGATGCCGCTCCTGGCGCGAGCCGCGTGCACTCGTTATGTTTGTTGATGCGAAAATTGTGGGATGAAAAAAATCAGGGCGCGGTGATCGAGCTCTATTTAGACGGCGGCGCGATGCTAGTTCCAGATTGGTTCGAGGAGCGGCTCTCGCGGCAATCGCACGGACTGTTTGCTTCGCAGGCCGCGGATGGAACCTTGACGATGACTGCCGTGGCATGGGATCGGGTGACGCGCGTAGTGGTGCGAAACGTGGAAGGACTTCCCGAAGGAATGTTTGAGTGACTCAGCGATTGATACTCAGTGGCGCATAATAAAGCCCAGGGGTTGCAACCCCTGGGCTTGTGATTGGACTGCTAATTGCAAGACGCTTGTACTTCACTTCTTCTCGTCGGCCTTCTCGCCGCCGGGCAATTTACCGGCTTTGATCAGCTCCGCGTACGTCGGCGATTTCGGATCCTTCGGTTCGATGTGCATCTCGCCGACTTTAGTTAGCGCTTCTTCGATCTTCTTATTGTCTTTCTCGCCCTTCCAACCTTCCGGTACGTCCTTGGGCTTAATGACTTCGGCAAGCGCCTTCCCGTAACGATTCCGCAGTTTGCGGTCGTCTCCCGGTTGATGGCAGACAGAGCACTTGGCGCCTTTCACGGCGGCGGCAAACGCTTGCTCAGCCGGGTCGGTGCTGTCGGCCTTTACATACATCTTGGCGAATTCTTTGGCGTACTGTGGCCGCGATTGCGCGGTGCCAGGATTCAATGCCATAACAAGGGCCACGGAGCTGAGAGCGATGAACGACAGAAGACTTAGTTTCTTCATGCTGAAGCGACTCCTGATGGATGGAAGAATGCCTTTGCTTGATAAAGGCACGACACGCAGGCGGGAAACTTGAATTGCCGATCGAGCCAATCGTCGGCACATGAGGCCACTGAAAGTTTAACACGCAAAGTGGAAGAAAATAGAGTCTGGCCGCGGCCATCTGTCAAGCGAATTCCCCGGTCAACAAAACTTTGCCGATTATGCCGCCCGAGGCCACGGTTGGGTGCGCAATGGGGCGATCGCCGGCGCCGGGCGGAGCCAGGCTCTGCTTTCCGATCCCGGGACAGCCGATGCCTTGGGCGAATCCCTCTGCTCCGGTTGTTTGTCGGGCCGTGCTTCCATCGTTTCGGTCGATTTTTGCACTGGGGGCGGAACGGCATCCGCAGCATCGCGAGCAGAAATCAAACCCATCGCCGCGACAACCACCAGGAGCACAACCACCGGGGCGATCCACGGCAAATGCCGCTGCCAAAACGTCGGCTGCACTTCGGAGGGGGAAATCCAAATTGGGCCGTTGGGCACAGTCGCCTGAAGTCCATGCCGGCCAGCGATACCAGTAAGGTCGGCGACCAACTCTTCCGGCGATTGATACCGTTTCTCTGGCGACTTTGCCAGCATCCGCCCGAGCACCTTTACTAAGTCGTCCGGCAGGTCTGCGCGAAATCCGGTCGGGTCGGGCGGTTCGTCCCCTTGATGCTGCAACAGCTTTTGCAGCACGGTGCCATCGGGAAACGGAGGCTGGCCGGTGAGCATGAAGTACAGCGTGCAGCCCAGCGAATAAATGTCACTGCGCACATCGGCACTACGTGGGTCGCGCGCTTGCTCGGGCGAAATGTAATCGAACGTGCCCAGCGTGACGCCGCTGGCGGTGAGGTCGTCTGCTCCGGGCTCGATTTGGTGCAAACGTGCGAGGCCCATATCGACAAGCTTGGCCATCCCATCGGGCGTGATCAGCACGTTCGATGGCTTGATATCGCGGTGCACTACGTCGCGCTCGCTGGCATGCGCCAGCGCGTCTGCAATCTGCAGGGTGTAGCTGACAGCCGGTGCAAGATCGAGTGGCCCTTGCTGATCGACAAGATCGCGAAGGTTTTGCCCCTCGATGAACTCGAAGACGATGTAATGCCAGCCGCGGTCCTCGCCGACGTAATGCACGCGGCTGATGTTGTCGTGGTCGAGCCGGGCAGCTGACTGGGCTTCGTTTTGAAACCGCCGCAGGGTTTCTTCATCGCTCGATTGTTCCTGCGATAACACCTTCACGGCCACCGTGCGGTTCAGCATCGTATCGTGGGCTCGAAAGACGGCGCCCATGCCACCGCCGCCGACGAACTCGTGCAGTTCGAAGTGACCGAGCCGTTGACCCTCCAAGAGCCGGCCAAGATCTCGCGGGTGAAGCGAAGTGAGAGGATACTGGGCCAGGGCGGGCGTCTTCGTAATAACCGTCGGCTGAGTGTCGACCGGAAGATTGGCCAAGGATGCCGGCGACGGTGCGTCCGCCTGTCGCGACTGCGAATCAGTCGGCTGAGATGGACTGGCTGAGTCGGCTCGAACTGAATTGGCTGCGGTTCCAGCTACGCCGCTCGGTGGGTGACCCGGTTGGGGTGGTTGCGGGGGTATGGCTCGCCGATGCGTGGATCCAGACTCATTCATATAGTTAACGACGCAGGTGGAGCCGGCAGATGCGGATTGGAATCGGCTCAGAAGAGGAGTCCAGGCAGGCAGACCCTTCACCGGCTCAATTCTAATATGTCGTTTTAGCGCGGGTCAATTTTTGACGCCCTGCGGAGCGATTTGAGATTAGCAGCGCGAGTTTTCGCGTCTCTGTTCTCCGCCAATCTCCCAGCTTCACGCACTTCAGGACCGATCTAATTGGACACTTCCGGGTGTGTGAAAAATGCCTATGCCTACTTTTTGTGCAAGTCGAAGGTTGCTCAATTCTTGGCACCCCTGCCTCGACATTTAGCAATCGCGGTACAGGCGACGTAACTGCTATCAATGCAATGACATCGGTGCTTTGCTTGACAGCACCGCATCATTCCCTCAAACCGCGACCACCGTGGCCGCTACTGAATGGAGTCTATAGACCCGAGATGTCCGAGGAGAACGACATGGATCAGAAACCGCAGGAAGTGTTTCGCACCGCACAGACGCTTTTTCATCAAAATCCGGACTGGGTAACTTTTTTCCGCGAAGTGCTGGGACTGAATGGCATTGTCCGTCAGATGTACCCATCCGCCGCGGCATTGACCGAATTCGAAAAGACACCGGAGTACGCCGAGGTCCAGCAGATGCTAGCCAAGCTTCGGGTAGAAGGCCCGCCGGTGCCGGAAGACAAGGAGCCAACCCGGGTCATTACCGTTCGCCTGCCAAAGAGCTTGCACGAGTTCTTGCAGGTCGAGGCCCATGAGAAATGCACCAGCATGAACCAGCTGTGCATCTCGAAGTTGGTCCAGTGGCTCGACAGCGATTTGGCCGCTTCAAAGGCCGCCACTGGAGGAGCGCCGAATTCCAAGCCGCAGCCGCCACGCCGTCGGCATGAACAAGAAGAGCCGGCGACGGCAGGGATGTGATATCGGTCTGCAATTGAAAACAAACCGCGGATTGCGCGGATATCGCGGGTCGAGCATGCGTTCGATCCACGTCCATCCGCGTAATCCGCGGTTCATTCAAATCAACAAAAAGCTCGAAGTGGACCTGTAAGCCGGGTTTTGTCCTTGGCGTGTTGGGCACGGAGGCCCGACGCCAGTGGCGGTCATTTCTCTACGACGCCGATTGCTCGGCACCTTTAGCAGCCTACCCGGAAGTTATGCCGGACCGGACCGATCCGCCGCAGCAGTTTTCCGCTGCGCTACTTCCTGTTTGGCCTTGCTCCCAGTGGGGTTTGCCTAGCCAGGCCGATTGCTCGACCTGCTGGTGCGCTCTTACCGCACCGTTTCACCCTTACCTAGAACAGATAGGCAGTAGACGATACGCAGTAGGATGCGATCGAAACGCTGCCTACTGCATACAGCCTACCGCCTACTGCTCCCGGCGGTTTACTTTCTGTTGCACTATCCCTGGCCTCGCGGCCGGTGGCTGTTAGCCACCACTGCGTCCTTTGGAGCCCGGACTTTCCTCCCGCTGAGTTTTGACGTCAGCCGGCGACCACCCGGTCCACTTCGAACTTATTTCCATTCTACGATATCCGACGCTTAAATGGACGACGGCGTTCGCAGAGATTTCTTGCGAAGTGTCACTTTCCGCCTGGCAAGCCATTGGGAACGAGGTTGCCGGCCGGAGGCACGCCCGCACCCGGCGCCCCCATGCCAGGCCCGGCGGGCATCATCGCGGCGAAGTCAATGAACCACAGATCGCCAATTTTTTGAAATCGCGCGTCCTGTTTTTGAGGGCCCGTTGCTTTCTGGTTCTTGATCGTGCCGGTTGCCGTGTTGCCATCGATTTTGACTTCTTCCAGAGTTGCATTGGCAAACTCATCGGTTCCCGGGGCAGCGGCAGCGTCCTTGTTCGGTGAGTTTTTCTCCATCCAGGCGATCATCTCTGCAATACATGCTGGCTTGTCTTTGACGCTGCCGACCATTTGCTTCATGAACGACTTCGGATCGTTCATATTGGGCGGCGGACCAGTCATATCGAGTTTCTTGATGCCATGCTTTTCCAGAATTTGGTTGGCCTCTGTACCTTTATTGGGATCCATCATGCCAAACATGCTAATTCCCATGGCCATCGCACCGGCAACCAACTCCTGCGAATCCGGCGTCGTCTGCGCGAACGCCGCTTTATAATCCTTAGTTTTCGCCGCGGCCTTGAAATTCTCAAACACCGCTTGCGGCGTCGCTCCGCCGCCGGAACTGCTGCCGGTGGCCCCCCCGCAACCGACCAAACAGAAAATTAGGCTTCCACTTACTAGACCGAACATCCATCGTGTCATGATACGAGATTCCTTTGCTGGTAAAAACGCTTTCGGAACGCACACTGTTGCCCTCAGCGTGACCCTGTCAAATGGGACATCCAAACTACTTTGTCACCGTGATGTAAGACTGCCCCTGCCACGTGTCGCGGCGGCTCAATTCCGCATCCAGAGCGGCGCGGAGTGCTGGTTTATCCAGGCACCAAGCGGGGCCGATAAAATAGTCGGGCGGGGCGTCACCGCTGATGCGTTCGACAATCATTTCCGGCGGCAACAGTTCGAGAAAATCGATAAGCACGCTGATGTATTCGTCGCGCTCCATCAGTTGCACTTCGCCGCGTGCTACCTGTTCCGCCAGTGGTGTGTCT
Organism: Pirellulales bacterium; assembly: GCA_963773875.1. Lineage (GTDB taxonomy): Bacteria > Planctomycetota > Planctomycetia > Pirellulales > JADZDJ01 > CAVTYH01. The sequence goes on along the minus strand of CAVZCV010000013.1, from coordinate 133,779 downwards.
TTCACAGCGTAGAGATTGTGGATCTTCACCGAGTCGATGCCAAGCCGCGCCACTTCGCGAGCCGTGGCCAGCATGTCGGCACGCGATTCGCCAGGCAGGCCGAGAATGACGTGAGCGCAAATTTCAAATCCGCGGCCACGGCTGCGCTCAATGGCATCGAGAAACGCACTGTGATGATGGCCGCGGTTCATCCAATCGAGCGACCGATCATGGATTGTCTGCAGACCGTACTCGACGGAGAGATATGTGTGCTGAGCCAAGTCCGAGAGTAAATCGAGCACGTCGTCTGGCACGCAGTCGGGCCGCGTGCCGATGGCGAGGCCGACGACATCGAGATGTGCGATCGCCGCTTCATACAACGGCCTTAACTTTTCCACCGGCGCGTACGTGTTCGTCGCCGGTTGGAAGTAGGCAATGAAACGGTCCACATCGTAGCGCCACTTCAGCCGCCGCATGCCTTCGGCCAGCTGGCCTTGGATATCGCGAGGCGACATCCGGGGCGAGCGCCGGCTTGGGCTGAAACTGCGGTTGTCACAAAACGTACAGCCCCCTTTGGCCACAGTGCCATCCACATTCGGGCAAGTAAACCCGGCGTCGAGGCTGACTTTCTGCACACGGCTACCGAACTTTTTTCGCAAATAGAAGTTGTATGCGTGATACCGCAGCCCGGCCAATTGCCAGTCGGAAGGTATAATAGATCGAGGATGCCGGTTGTCCGTTGTCCGTTGTCCGTGGTAGGTATTGGAATCGCGTTGCAGGTCAGGCAACGGACTACGGACAACTGACGATGGACCGCTTTGTTCCGGCATCTCGATTGACCACCTGGGTGGGGTCTGAATAGATTCAAAGTTATGCGAATTGCGACGAAGTGCATGGTAATGGGAACAGCAAACACGGAGCAAGCGCCGGCGTGCGCTGCTCCGTTTCCAAGAGGTGTGCCGTGGCTGATGAATTTGGCGAATTGATTCCGGTGGGTGGCGGCGATCCGATTCCACTTCGGCGGCGAGAATTGATGATTGGCCGCCGTGAAAGTTGCGACATTGTGCTGCGGTTCGCAAACGTTTCTGCCCACCATTGCCAGCTATCGATCCAGGATGGTTATTGGTACGTCAAAGACCTGGGCAGTCGCAACGGGCTGAAGGTCAACGGAGTGCGTTTTCAGGAGCGGCGACTTGATCCCGGCGATACGCTTTCAGTGGCCAAACATGAGTACGAAGTTCGCTACTCGCCGGCTGAACTTGGCGCCATTGGTCCGCCGCCGGCTGATAAAGAGCCGGCCAATAGCATTTTTGGTAAGTCGCTGCTAGAAAAGGCCGGGCTCGCGCAGTCCGAATATCAAGATGGGCGGTACCGAGAAGAAGCGATTCGACGTGATGGATGACGCAGCCGGGCAGATCAAGGATCCCAACAAGCCGGTGTGACGCTTTGAAGCCGTTGGTCGAAAAGTCCAAAAGTCGAAGAGTCGAGAAGTAAGGTTGTCTACTCTTCGACTTTTTGACTCTTTGATTTTTCGACCCTCTGCCATGTCCAAGCGAAAGATTCGCGCTGATTTTCGTAAGAATCGCAATGTGCGGCAGCGTGACGGCGATATGACACGCCGCTATGATCGCGAGACGGCCGGCGATTCTGACGAGCGACGCGGCGAACGAATTAGCGGCAAAGGCGAATTGAGTCGCCGGCGCACAGTCGTGGGGACAGAATCGGATGAAACGACATCCGGTTTCGCGGTTCTGCCCGAGGTCGATTCGACGTCCCGAGTCGGCCGCGTGCTGGTTGTCCACGGGCTTCTAAGCATCGTGCAGGCCAGCGACGGCACTTTCTTTCGCTGTGCAACACGACGCTTGCTTAAAACGCTCTCTACAGAGCAGCGTCATGTGGTTTCGGCCGGCGACCAAATTCTGTTTCGGCCAGTGGATGCCAAGCTGATGGGTGCCGCATCGCTCGATGCACCGATGCCGGAAGGAATCATCGAGCGCATCGAACCGCGGCGATCGGTTATGAGCCGAACGGTGCGCGGCAAACAGCATGTCATTGTGGCCAACGTAGATCAGATGGTGATTGTTGCTAGCGCTGCGGAGCCGCGAATCAAGCCGGCTCTCATCGATCGATTTCTCGTCAGCGCCGAACGAGAAAAACTCCGGCCAATTGTGTGCATCAACAAGATTGATCTGGTTGACTCCGCCGACTTGCAGCCGCTTGTTGGCGTATTCAGCCGCATGGGTTACGCGGTGCTACTGGTATCCGCGCGACAAGGAATCGGCATCACGCGACTGCATCGCGAACTGGAGGGGCACTCCAGCGTAGTCGTGGGTCAAAGTGGTGTCGGAAAGTCATCACTGCTAAACGCTGTCGAGCCGGGCTTAGCCTTGCGAGTGGCTGAAGTGAGCGAAGAAACGCAGAAAGGCAAACACACGACAACTTCGGCTCGATTGTTGCCCCTGGCCCATGGAGCAGGATATGTCGTCGACACGCCCGGCGTTCGGCAGTTTGCACTGTGGGACGTTATTCCAGCCGAGGTCGCCGGCTATTTTCGCGATCTGCGGCCGTTTGTGAACCATTGCCGATTTCCCAACTGTACACATCGCCATGAAGCCAATTGCGCGGTGAAAGATGCGGTGGCCGACGGCTGGCTCGACGCCCGGCGTTACGAAAGCTACTGCCAGCTTTTCGAGGGGGATCAGGCCTAAATGCCACTCGCCGCTTAGCCTGTCAGCAAATTGATGGTCCGCACGGGCTGAACTCAAATCAAACAATCGGGTCGGTTCTGAATAATATCTTCTTGACCGGCGAATTTGCCGATTAAAATAAAGGTGACGGCCGCGGGTCGAACCCTGCGGCCCAAGAAATTGTCGTCTTAACCATTCCACGAGGCTTGATGACTGGATCGCAAAACACGCAAGCTGCGTGCCGAGAAGAACGTCGCGGCCTCGCGGAAGAATGCACCCCATCCGCGGAGGCAGATTTAAGCGTGATTGAACTTCAACGCACGGACAGTGTCGCCAGTGAAGCGGCGTTTCTCGTCGGCGTCCTGATGAATGGACGCTCAACCGAAGAAAACCCTCTCGAAGAACTGGAAGGGCTGGCCACGACGGCCGGAGCCCGAGTGGTCGGCACGCTCACGCAGCGCCGGGAATCGCCCGACGTGACCACTTATCTTGGCAGTGGCAAAGTGGAAGAGCTTGAGCGCCTGGCCGCCGCATCGGACGCCGATGTGGTGGTCTTCGACAACGACCTTTCGCCGGCTCAAACGCGAAATCTTGAGCAGCGCATCGGTGTGAAGGTGCTGGACCGGAGCGAATTGATTCTCGATATCTTTGCCACGCGGGCGCAAACCTACGAAGCCCGATTGGCCGTTGAACTGGCCCAACTGCAATACTCGTTGCCGCGACTGAAACGTATGTGGTCGCACTTGTCGCGTATCAAAGCCGGCATCGGCATGCGCGGGCCTGGCGAAAAGCAATTGGAAGTCGACCGCCGATTGGTCGAGAAGCGCATTCACGATTTGAGCGAGGAGCTAAAGGGCATTCATCGCCGCAAGGAACGCCAAGTGGCGGCGCGCGACGATCGTATGACCGTTTCGCTTGTCGGCTATACCAACGCCGGCAAGAGCACGCTCATGAACGCGCTCACCGAAGCTGGCGTTACCGCGATCAATAAATTGTTTGCGACACTCGATACGCGCACTCGCCGCTGGCAGTTGCCCGGTTGGGGGCCCGTGCTGTTGAGCGACACGGTCGGATTCATTCGCGATTTGCCCCACCATTTGATCGCGAGTTTTAAGGCGACGCTCGAAGAAGCGCGGCAAGCCGATTTGCTGCTGCACGTGGCCGACGCGAGCAGCCCGATGGCCGTCGAGCAGATTGGCGCGGTGTACAAGGTGCTCGAAGAACTCGGCATCGAAGCGAAGGACACGCTGCTGGTGCTCAACAAGATTGACGCCGCCGTTGACCGCGGGCAAGTCGAAGTGTTGTTGCAACGATATCCGCACGCGGTGGCGATCAGTGCGCGCAAGCGACTCGGACTCGAAAAGCTGGCCGACACGGTGAGCCGCACGCTGAGCCACGGATTCGTCGATATCGATGTGGAAACGGGCGTCGACAACGGCCGCTTGCTGGCGTACCTTTCGGCGTACGGTGAAGTGTTGTCGCAGCGATACAGCGAATCGCGCGTGATGATTCATTGCCGCATCTCGCAGCGTCATCTTGGTCGCTTGCCAGATCAAACTGCAATTGTCCGTCCGCACAGCAACGGGAACATGAACGGCAATGGGCACGCGAGCCGTAATGGCCATGCGATCGGATCTTGATTTGTTTGCTATCTTGAATTTCACGCGAATCCACACGCGGTGAATTGATGCGCCGTTCGATCGCCGGATCTCGTGCGCTGATTACCGGCGCTTCCGGCGGACTTGGGCGTGCAATTTCGATCGAATTGGCGCAGTCAAGGGGCAGCCGTCGTTTTGTTCGCGCGCCGCGAGCAGAAACTCCGTGACGTTGCCGACGAGATAGCACGACTTGGCAATAAGGCCGGCCGCGTCGAAATTGTTGTAGGCGATGTTACGAGTCCCGACAGCGCGGCAGGTCTTGATCGATGCCGCAAACTCGGCTTTCGGTGGGCTCGATATTCTTGTCAACAATGCGGGCGTCGGAGCGATCGGTCGATTCGATGAGTCGAATCTCCCAGCGATTTCGCGAGGTGCTCGAGACCAATTTCTTCGCCCCGATCGAACTGACTCGCGCCGCGCTGCCGTTGTTAAAAGCCGGCCGGCAGCCCATCATCGTCAATATCGGCTCAATTCTCGGCCATCGGGCTACGCCGCAAAATAGCGCCTACTGCGCAAGCAAATTCGCCCTGCGCGGGTGGAACGAATCGATTCGCGTGGAACTTGCCCCGCAAGGGATCGATGTGCTGCTGATCAGCCCTGGCCCGACGAAGACCGATTTTTGGGATCATCTCGTTGAGCAACGGGGAGATTTGCCGTGGACCACTCGCATGGCGATGCCCTCCGATGGGGCCGCACAGCGAATTGTGCGAGCCATTGACTCCGGCCGCCGCGAACTGATTCCAGGATTGCGCGCCCGCTGGTTCGTGCGACTAAGCCGGCTGTTCCCCGGGCTGTTTGACCACGTTCTTCGACGTTACGGGTGACCAGTTTTTTACAGCCGACGGTGGGTCGGCGTTTTTTCGCCACTTGCTGGATAAACGCGCCATCCTCGGCTATGCTACAGGTCTCGAATGCCTGCCTCCCCGGGGGGCGACGGCTCTGTCGCTAAGGTCGGGGTACACCTGCCATACGAATTTCTATTTGGGGAAAAGGAGCTACCGTTATGTCGGATTTCTCTCGTCGTCAATTTTTGACGGATTCCATGTTGGCGGCCGCGGTTGCTGCCACGGCGGGCTCGGCGCCGAAACTGTTTGCTGCAACGGGCGAAACGGTCACCAAGAGCGCGAACGACAAACTGGGCGTGTTGGTTTGCGGCGTGCACGATCGTGGCACTTCGCACTTGGGCGGATTTGCCGGCAAGACCGATACGGAAGTCGTGGCGATTTGCGATGCCGATAAAGATGTCGGCGAAAAACGCTGCGATGAAACCGCCAAGAAACAAGGCGGACGACGTCCGACATTCTATCAAGACATTCGCAAGGCGCTCGAAGACAAGTCGGTCGACTGCGTCAGCATTGCCATGCCGAATCACTGGCACGCGTTGGCCGCCATTTGGGCGATGAAGGCCGGCAAAGATGTGTATGTGGAAAAACCGGTTTGCCACAACATCAGCGAAGGGCAGCGGATGGTGGAGACCGCCCGCAAGTACAACAAAATTTGCCAAACCGGCACGCAGTGCCGTTCGCACAAGGCGAACCTGGAAGCAATGGAGTTCCTGCGCTCCGGAAAAATTGGCGAGATCAAGGTGGCGCGTGGACTTGTGCTACAAAGGTCGCGATTCCATCGGCCCAAAGCCGGCTGGTACGAGGTACCAGCGAATATCGATTACGATCTGTGGTGCGGCCCGGCGCCGAATCATGATGGCAAGTCGCCGTATCCCGGGTCAAGAAAGACACACCGGTGCATTACGATTGGCACTGGATGTGGGAAACCGGAAACGGCGATCTCGGCAATCAAGGCATCCACCAAATGGACATTGCCCGTTGGGGATTGGGCGTCAACGAGCTCGCCAATGGCGTCATCACCTATGGCGGCCGTTTCGGATACGAAGATGCGGGCCAAACGGCGAACACCGAAGTATGCGTGTTCGATTACGGTCCAAAGACACTCGTCTTTGAAACTGCGCGGCCTGGCGACCGATGCGCTCAAGGGAGCCAAAGTCGGCAATATTTTCGAATGTGCCGACGGCTATCTCGTACTGACAAGCTACACGTCCGGCAAAGCATTCGATAAAGACGGCAAGCTCATCAAGAGTTTCGAAGGCGGCGGCGATCACTTCGGCAACTTTATCAAGGCCGTGCGCAGCCGGAAGAAGGAAGATTTGAATGCCGATATTCAAGAAGGTTTCCTCAGCAGTGCGCTTTGCCACTTGGGCAACATCAGCTATCGCTTGGGGAGCAAAATGGCGACAAAGGATGTTGCCGATCGGCTCAAGGGCGTGAAGATGGCTGACGATCCGCAGAAGACGCTCGATCGAACGGTGGAGCACTTGGAGTCGAATAAAGTCAAGCTCGACGACAAGACCCAGTTCCAATGTGGCGAGTTCTTGAAGTTCGACCCCAAGGCCGTTTCGTTCTCCGGCAATTCGAAGGCGAACGACATGCTCTCGCGAGAATACCGCAAGGGCTTTGAAGTGCCGACAGCGAGCCAGGTGTAGTTCCAACTAAAATCAATTTGAAGCCCAGGGGTTGCAACCCCTGGGCTTTTTTTATTTGTTAATTATTGAATTGATGTGCGATTCCCCAATGCTGCCCGCGCTTGAAATCCTCTACGAGAACGATGACTTCCTGGTCATGAACAAGCCAGCCGGTTTATCGACGCAAGCGCCGCGTACAATCGATTCACTGGAGCTGCGCGTGCGGGCGTATCTTCAACAGATCGTCAACGCCGATATGAAGTTCTGGCAGAGCGATCCCAGCGGCGAAGCGCCGGCGGTTTATCTCGGCTTGCCGCATCGCTTGGATCGGCCAGTTTCGGGCGCCATCGTGCTGGCCAAAACGAAGAAAGCGGCCCGCAAAATCTCCTTGCAGTTCGAACGCAGAACTGTGCGGAAAGTGTATTGGGCATTGATTGGCGGCGACGTCGAACCGGGAGCGGGAACTTGGACCGATTTCATGCGCAAGATTCCAGATGAAGCTCAGGCAGAAATTGTTATCGAAGGTCATTCGGACGCTCAGCGCGCCACGCTCGATTACCGCACCCTTTGCAGCACGCCGTACGGCTCGCTATTGGAAATTGAACTAGGCACAGGCCGAATGCATCAAATCCGGCTGCAAGCGGCGAGTCGAGGGATGCCAATTGTTGGTGACATTTTATACAACAGCACCGTGCCCTTTGGACCACAGTTCCCTGATCCTCGCTTGCAATCTATTGCCTTGCACGCACGGAAGTTGGCTTTCATTCCACTGGGATCGCAGGAACCGATGGAATTTGTCGCACCACTGCCGGAAGCGTGGAAGGATTTGGGCATCGAAGGGTAACTGCAAGCGAACAATTTAAGAGGCGAACGGTGACAACCGCAATCGAAGGCATTTTTACGCCGATTATTGTTCCGTTGGATAGCGCGGGCGAAATCAATGAACCCGAACTGCGCCGCTTTGTCGATTGGCTCATTGAACGCGGCGTGCATGGATTGTATCCCAACGGTTCGACGAGCGAATTCACGCGGTTCACTGCGGATGAACGCCGCCGAATCATCAAAATCGTTTGCCAGCAAGTTAACGGCCGCGTGCCAGTTCTAGCCGGCGCGGCCGAAGCCAATGTGCGCGAAACCCTGCGCGCATGCGAGGCATATCTGCAGTTTGGCGCACGGGCCGTGGCAATTGTCTCGCCGTTTTATTACAAGATGAGCGCGGAATCTGTATATGCGTACTTCAGCGAGATCGCCAGAAACACGCACATCGATGTGACGCTCTATAACATTCCGATGTTCGCCAGCCCGATCGATGTGCCAACCATTCGACGCCTGGCGGAATTCCCGCGGATTATTGGCATCAAAGATTCGTCGGGCGACATCGCTTTCATGCTGCGAATGATGGCGGCCATTCAACCCATGCGGCCAGACTTTGTTTTCCTTACGGGCTGGGAAGCGGCGCTCGTGCCGATGCTGATGATGGGGTGCCAAGGCGGCACGAATGCCATTAGCAACGTGGTGCCGGAAGTTACGCGGCAAATTTTCGATCTCGTGAGAGCCGGACGATTTGGCGACGCTCGCGCGCTGCAATTGAAAATGCTCGATCTGTTCGATGCATTGCTCTACGACGCCGATTTTCCCGAGGGCTTCCGCGCCGGCGTGGAATTGCGGGGAATCAAGACAGGTCGTGGACGACAGCCGCAAAGCGAGAGCCAGAACGTCGATCGCTCGCGGCTAAAAGTGTTGGTCGAAAACTTGCTGGATAGCGCGGGGAAAGTCCGATGATCACGACCTCGCGCTAATTATTGACTGCGGTAAAATGAGCTATTGTGGCGTGCGCGGATCGTAGGTTCGCGATTCCGGCGTGCTTAGAGGACGAGCCGTGCTGCTAGTGTTGTAACCGCCGCCGCTTTGGAACTTCTGCATCTTCGGCAATCCGTCGTTGATGTAGCTGCCCACGCCGCGTTCACTGGCCGCACCGCTTGCGCCCGTGGAAGGACCTGCAAGACCACCGGGACCATACATCGATCGACCTGTTGAACTACCCAGCCCGAAAGAGCCGGCCGGATCTTTGTTAAGCCGCGGAGTTGCGCCACCTGTACTTGCATCGCCGCCGCGGTTGGCGACCAGGCCGGAATTGAGGCTCAGTGCTTGCCCCCGCTTCATCATATTTTCATAGTTGTAGTTCGACGGCAAATTGCTGTTGGCCGCTCGCGGATCAAGGCCGGGACGAGTGGTATATCCGCCATCGTTGTTGCTGTTTTTCCCGGCCTGCCCGCCGTTAGCTTGCCCCTGCACAACGTTCTGGCCCGTTTTCGATTTGCCATCGGCGCTGAGCGGACCACGATTGACGAGCGGATTAACGGCTGTCAATCGCGATTTCTCCACCGGATTCGTCGGCGCGTCGGGACCTTTCTGTGCTCGATCTGCTTCCATCGACAGCCGCGGATCGGTGAGCGGTTTAAGCGAGCTGGCTGTAGCACCTCCCGATGATTGCCGACTGACGTCGATTGGATTGGGGTCAACCGCCGCGGTGTCGGAAGCGAGTTGCTTTACATTGAGCCCGCCAGTGTGGCCCAGGCTGCGCTCATTGGTGAGATCGCCGATGCCTGAGGAAATTCCGCGCTTGAGCTCCGTCCGCTCGGCGGCGAGTGCATCTTGAACATTGGCCCCGCCGCGCGTCTGGGGCATTAAATCGATTTGGGTTTGAGGTGATTGAAAGCTGGAAGTTTTCTTCTTGTCGTTATCTTGCTTATCCTGCTTTTGCCCGCCGCCTCCGCCGCCTCCGCCTCCTCCGCCCCCGCCTCCAGCTGGAGGCGCCGTGAAACGAGGTTGCGGCTGTGGATTTTTCATCGGCTGTCCGCCGCCACCTCCACCTTGGCCTCCACTTGCGCCTTGCCCGCCGCCGAATCCTAAGCCGGCGCCGCTGCGTCCCATCGCGCCGTTGTTAGGCTGAACAAAGCTTCGCTGCGTGGAACCTTGGCCTTGAAGGTTGGATCCGCCTTGCAGTCCCGACGGGCCTTGGAAGTTTTGGCCGGACCGGATTTTGGCTCCGCCCGAATCGCTGCTGCCGCCTCCGCCTTGCGAATTCAGCAAGCGAGGATTGTCTTTCGGCAGCGTGATGCCATTGGGGTTTCCACCGCCAAAGTTCGCAGTCCCACCCCCTAGTCTTGCATTCCCGCCACCAGCATTCGCGTTCCCGCCGGTACCGTTCATGCCTGCACCGCTACCGAGATTCGCGCCGGTGCCAAGGCCGCCGTCGCGGGAATTTGTGAACGTTCGACCCGTCGCGCCGCGCGGTTTGTTGGTATCGTCGCCGGCGCCGTTGGAGTCTCCTTGCGAAAGATTTCCACGATTGCCTTTGGGTGTAAATGTTTGGTTTGGCTTGTTGCCGAGATCGGGAGCGTTGAACTTTTTGTCGTTGTTGCCACCGCCGTCTGTATTCGGATTTTGGACCATCGTGTTTCCGCCCAGTCGATTGCGCCCGCCATTTTGGCCCAGGTTCGCGCCGTTGGCGTTGCCTAACGCTCCGCCTTTCAGACCGCTGTTATCGGTATTGGTTCCGGCTCCGGCTCCACCGGATAGCGTCGTTTTCGTGGGTGAAACGGTGGGCAGCTTCAACGTTTTCATCTTATTCGCATCGCCACCGGCTCCACCATTTCCGGCCAATCCGATGCCGCGACCGTTGCCGCCTTTTTTGTTGTCGGCATCGCCGCCGGCAACACCACCTATGCCGCTCGGCCCGCGACCAACAGCGTCGTTGTCTCGTTCCAGTTTGACGCGCTCGTGATTGACTTGTTTGAACTCATTAGCCTGCTTAATGAATTGTTGACGATCGCTCTGTGAGATTTGATGGATCTTCACACCACCCATATCGCGCGGGTTCTTTTCAACTTGTTTGATCGTTGCGGCCATCACTAGATCGGGGCGTCGTCCCGCTCCGCCTTTGGCCAGTAGCTGTTCTTGGGCGACAAACGTGCGCGGTGGCCGATCGGCCGGGTTATCGCGTAGCTGATCGAAGTGACGCCGTGTTTGCGCGAGCCAATTCGGATTGCGCCTCGAATTGTTCCAGTTGGCATACACGAACAACGGATCGTAACCGAATCCGCGGCCGCGCACCCCAATGTTCACACCCACGGAAAACCACGGACGGAAACCAAGCGTCGCGTATTGTGGGGCAAAATAATCGCCATAGTAGTAATGGCAGAACCGCGGCCTTGCGAACAAGCAGTCGTTGAACGTGCCGATGTTGATGAGCACGCTGGGAGTCCAAACGAAAGCAGGTTGCACATAAACCGGCTGCGCAAAATACACCGGCGCAAACAGGCAGCCGCGCCGCTCCAGCGGGTAATCCCAAAAGCCGTCGACAAAAACATAACCTGCGGGAGTCCAAACCCAATGCGCGGGATTCCAAACCCAACCTGGCTGGCACGCCGTTACATAGCCAGCCTGCCAAACGTAGCGATTTTCGCGATACACGTAGTTCCCTGGAATCCAGAAGTGATTGTCGTCCGGCAATTGCGGTGGCGCGACATCAACAGGCTCGGGAGGTGCTTGCTGAACATAATTCACTTCGCCCTTGGATGCCGTTGCCCAAAAACCCGGGGTCCATTGAAACCCTCCCGGGACTTCGCTCCAGTAGCCGGCAACCCAGGTTTGATACTTCGGCATGTTTCGATAAACGCCGCTGATCCAGATGAAATCGTCGCGTTCATCGTCCCAGGCCCAGTATCCATTGATCCACACAACATTCTCGCCCTCCGGTACGGCATCGGGCGGAACTTCTTCGATCGGGTCGGGCGGACGCTTTGTGACAACTGGTCCTGGCTGCGGTGCCATCTCTAGCGGCATCGCAAACGCTTCGTGGACCGGACCGCGTGTTTGCACTTCCGCGCCCTGCTGAGCGCCTGGCGCCGTATCGTCATTCGTGTCGGGAGTGGGATTCGGCGGCGGCGAGCCGGCTTGACCGAACAAGGGACCCTCGTCGGCCGATTTTGTAATCGATGTTGAGAGCGCAACGAAAACTGTGCTCAAGGCCAATATGCCCGAGACGATGGTGATATTTCGGAATCGCATCGCAAGAAACTCCTGTCTGCGAAAATGTCGTCGCTCCGACGACACGTTGTTGCATGAGAGACAGCACCAGATTGCTGTTGGACGCCCGGACCATAACAGTGCAGGTCGTATGCCGAAGGGTAAACTGCTGCACAGACTTGCGGATCCCAACTTTCATTATACGGGTCGCAGCCGTCTTGGGAGCGCAGTTCTAACGGTTTTGCGGGCTAACCGCCTGCAATTGTGCAGGATTTGGCCAAGTTTTGTGCGTATTGCAACCCCAGACGGGAGGTGTGGGTCGGCAGCTGCGGAAGATGAAAACACGAAAGCTCGAAGACTTATCCGCTTGCCTACCGACCCATGTTTTCAACCCGCAGTCTCTTCAATCTCGGGCCTGCAGTTCTTACGTCTAGGCCTTTGCCGATGACTTCGATAAATTCAGCCTGCCGCTTGGTTTCAATACAGGCAGCCATTCGTGTTGTTTGTTGGCAACATCCATCGATCCCGAAAGAGGCGCTTGTGCTCACCGTAATGCTACTAATTTGTTCCAACGCGTTCATGACGCTTGCCTGGTATGGGCACCTGAAGTTTCCGAATACACCGCTAGTGGTGGCGATTCTGCTCAGCTGGCTCATTGCCTTAGCAGAATACTCGCTGCAGGTGCCGGCCAATCGGCTGGGCTATGAAGATCCGGCGTCACCAGTGGCGCCTGGGGCCGAAGATGGGCAATCGAGCTGGTGGCACAGCGTGTGGCGCGCCAAGTTCAGTGGACCGCAGCTGAAGATTATTCAAGAGGTGATTGCGATTGTGGTGTTTGTCGTGTTCAACGCGCTGTACCTCAAAAACGTGATTCGTCCGACAGACTGGATCGCGTTTGGCCTCATCATCCTGGCTGTCGTGGTGATGATGTATCCGCGGATAATCGAAGGGACTAGATTGCGCCAAGCAGTGCTCGAGCATCGGCCTCACACCCATGTTTAACCCGAGGCCGATCGTCGGCCAAGTTAACCGCACATTTTAGCGGGCCGAGAATCGAATCATGGCGCCAAAAGCAAGCGGCCTGGCGATTCCAAATAACCAATCACCTCGTTCAAGAATCGTGAAGCGGCGGCGCCATCGACGATTCGGTGGTCGTAGGAAAGACTTAGCGGCATTGTGAGCCGAGCTTCAATCTTGTCGTCGGCCACCACAGCCGGAATTTTGCGCGAGCGGCCGACAAGCAGAATCGCCACTTCGGGATGATTGATGATCGGGGTGGAATATTGCCCGCCGACGGCACCCAAGTTGCTAATGGTGAAAGTGCCGCCGCGTAAATCTTCCAAGGTCTGCTTGCCATCGCGAACTTTTTCCGCCAGTGTTTGCACGCCCTGCGCGATCTGCGGGATGGAAAGCGTATCAACATTCCGCAGCACGGGCACAATCAACCCGCGGTCCGTATCGACGGCCACACCCAAGTTGACGTACTGTTTGTAAACAATTTCGCCCGCCTCCATATCGACCGACGCGTTCAGCGTGGGATGCAGTTTTAGCGCCGACGCAATTGCCTTGAGCACGAACGCCAGGGATGTGAGTTTGATGCCCGAATCGGCATATACCGCTGCGCTTTCTTTCCGCAGCCGTTCCAGTTCGGTGATATCGGCATCGTCGAAATTCGTGAGGTGCGGAATCGTCGTGGCCGAGCGAACCATGTTCGTGGCGATCGTTCGCCGGATTTTCGACATCGTTTCCCGGCGGACGATGCCGAATGCGTCTTGTTCTTCCTGGCCAGTTAGCTGGCCATGAGCCGAGGACGAAGCCACGACTGCGTTGGCATGCCGCACAGCATCAATCACGTCTTCGCGAGTGATGCGGCCATCTGGGCCGCTGCCGCGAACTCGCGCGAGGCTGACTCCGAGCTCACGAGCCAGGCGTCGAACGGCGGGACCAGCTGGTGCTATCGTCGGGGATTGATCATTCGAATCCGGTTCGTCAGTCGTCTGCCGAGTTTCGGCTTCTGCGACGTGCCCGTTGTCGCTTCGCTCAGCCGCCGCGGTGCGATCGCGCTCGGTTGCCGTTTTCGCTGGCGCTGACTTTTCGGCAGAAACTTTTTTCGGTGGTGCTGGCGCTGCGGCTGCCGGCTTCGCAGCGGTATGGGTTGCCTTCGCTGCCGGCGTCTTGGCTGCAGCGGGCGACTTTGTTGTTGCGGCTTGTTTTTGCGAGGCTGCCGGTTGCTTGGCGGCTGCCCCGCCTGATGACTTCGCCGCCGGCGCGCACCCGCAGCCGCAGCGTCGATGCTCATGACAACCTGACCGGGCTTGATCGATTGCCCACGGGCGACGTGGATTTTGGTCACCTTGCCGGCGACATCTGAGGGCACGGCGATGACGGCCTTGTCGGTTTCAATCTCGATAACATCCTGTTGCGCTTTGACGACATCGCCTTCGTTGACCAAGACCGACACGATATCGGCCGACTCAATGTTTTCGCCCAGCTCGGGAAGTTTGAATTCTGCCATTTCTTTGGCCGCCTGCGGCTCAGCGTGCGGAGATAAATGTTAAAAGGGAACTCAGGGCATCAGGCGAACAGCGGATCCGCCTTTTCCGGATTGATGCCCAGTTCTTCAATCGCGGCGGCCACTTTGGCGCGATCCATCTGGCCTAACAGCGCGAGCCGATAAAGTGCGGCGACTGCGATGCTTTCGGCATCAACCTCGAAATGCCGCCGCAGGTTCGCCCGTGTTTCGCTGCGGCCAAAGCCATCGGTGCCCAAGGCGAAAAGTCCGCCGGGGACCCAAGGATCGATTTGTTCGGCAACTGCGCGGACGTTGTCGGACGCCGCGATGAATGGGCCCTGCAAGCCATCGAACTGCTGTTCGACGTAGCTCATCCGAGGGCGCTGGTTCGGATGGAGCATGTTCCACCGCCGACACGCATGGCCGTGTCGTCGGAGTTCCTTGTAGCTGGTGACGCTCCACACGGTGCTGCCGACTTCGAACTTCTCGGCCAGCAACTTTTGAGCCTTCTGAACGCTGCGCAAAATGGCGCCGCTGCCCAAGAGCTGCACGTGTTTTTTGCTCGCCGTCTCGACGGTGTTCAATTTGTACATGCCGCGGATGATGCCTTCTTCCACCCCTTCAGGCATCGGCGGCATTTCGTAGTTTTCATTGTGGATCGTCACGTAGTACATGACATCTTCGCCAAGCTCGTACATCCGCTTCATGCCATCGAGCATGATGACGGTCGACTCATACACGAAAGCAGGATCGTATGCCCGCACGGTCGGGTAAGCGATGGCAAACAAATGGCTGTTGCCGTCCTGATGCTGCAAGCCTTCGCCGTTGAGAGTTGTTCGACCAGCGGTGCCACCAAATAAGAATCCTCGCGCACGCATGTCGCCGGCGGCCCAAATCAAATCGCCGATGCGCTGGAAGCCGAACATCGAATAGTAGATGAACATCGGAATCATCGGCACGCCATGCGCGGCGTACGCAGTGCCCGCCGCGATGAATGACGACATCGAGCCCGCCTCGGTGATGCCTTCTTCCAAAATCTGACCATCTTCCGCTTCGCGATAATAAAGAAGCTCTTTCGAATCAACCGGTTCGTACAACTGGCCCGCATGGGCATAAATGCCGCACTGACGGAACAGCGGATCCATGCCGAAGGTGCGCGATTCGTCCGGCACGATCGGCACGATGTACTTGCCCACTTTCTTGTCTTTCAAGAGCGACGACATCAGCGTAACCACGCCTGTTGTGGTCGATACTTCGCGACCGACGCTCTTTTCGATGAAGCCCTTGTATTCCTCGAGAGTCGGCGATTCGATCGTCGGCATCTTCTTCGCCGGCGGCCGGCTGGGTAAGAATCCTCCCAACGCTTCCCGACGTTCGTGCAGATACTTCATCTCGGGCGTATCTGGCGCGGGCTTGTAGAACGGGGCCTTGGCCACTTCATCGTCCGAAATCGGAATGCCGAACCGCGAACGAAATTCGCGCAGTTCGCGCTCGTTGATCTCTTTCACCTGATGCGTGATGTTGCGGCCTTCGCCAGCTTCACCCAGGCCATAGCCTTTGATCGTTTTGGCCAGAATAACCGTTGGGCGGCCCTTCGTTTCCACGGCCGCCTTGAAAGCCGCAAACACTTTTTCCGGATCGTGCCCACCGCGACGCAGCTTGGCCAACTTTTCATCGGATAAGTGATCGACCAAGTCGAGCAGTTCCGGATACTTGCCAAAGAAATTCTCGCGAATGTAACTGCCCGGCGAGACGACGTACTTTTGATACTCCCCGTCGACCACTTCGCCCATCCGCTTCATCAAGAGGCCGGTTTCGTCTTTTTCCAGGAGCAGATCCCAATCGTCGCCCCAGATGACTTTGAGCACGTTCCATCCAGCTCCGCGGAATAACGCTTCCAATTCTTGGATGATTTTGCCGTTACCGCGAACCGGTCCATCAAGCCGCTGTAGGTTGCAGTTGACGACGAAAATCAAATTGTCGAGATTCTCGCGCGATGCCAGTGTAATGGCGCCCAGCGTTTCCGGCTCATCGCTTTCGCCGTCGCCGATGAAACACCACACTTTTTGCTGGCTCGTGTCCTTGATGCCGCGGTCTTCCAGATATTTGTTAAAACGCGCCTGATAGATGGCCATGATCGGCCCCAAGCCCATCGACACGGTTGGGTATTCCCAAAACGTCGGCATGAGCCATGGATGCGGGTAGCTCGATAGTCCGCCTTCAGGCTGGAGTTCTTGCCGGAAGTTGGTGAGCTGATCTTCCGTCAATCGGCCTTCAAGATAGGCGCGGGCGTAAATTCCCGGGGACGCATGGCCTTGAATGTAAACCTGATCGCCAGAAAAATCCTCGCCACGGCCACGCAGAAAATGGTTGAAGGCGACTTCGTACAACGTAGCAGCCGACGCGTAAGTCGAAATGTGTCCGCCGATGCCATGGTGCTCGCGGTTGGCACGCACGACCATCGCCATTGCGTTCCAGCGAATGATGCTTTTGATTCGGCGTTCGATTTCACGATTGCCAGGGTAGGGCGGCTGCTTATCGGGTGGAATCGAATTGATGTAGGGCGTAGTAGCGCTAAATGGCAGCTCGACACCCGATCGATGTGCAGCTTCATCCAGTTTCGCCAACAGATAATTGACACGTTCCGGGCCCTTGCTTTCCAGAACGTAGCGAAGCGATTCCAGCCATTCCTCGGTTTCAGCCGGATCGGTGTCCTCGGTCTGCGAAGCCGGCGGCAGGTGTAAGTCGCTTGCGGAGGTCTCCACGACTTCCGGCGCATCGAAGCTTTCCGATTCATCAACCGCGCTGTCAATCCCCTCGGCCGCCTCATTGATCAAGGCATCGTCCGTTTCAATTCCATTATCCGCCGCGTGGACGCCATTTTGGCCATGCTCGCCATTGACCGAGCCATTCGGACCCGAATCCGCCGCCGTTTTTGAAGAGTTTGACCGAGTTTCGCTTCGAGCCATACCGTGATCCCTGGTTGTAAATCACACCGCGCCGTTATGCCGCGTCCGCCTTGTTCGCGCCTGTCGTCAATACCAGCTGGCAGACGCTATCTCGGGCATTATCTGGAACTTACGACAATCCGTAAAGGGGGAATTCACCTCTGCCGGAGGCTCGTGTTCGACGCCTAATTGTACGCTGCAGAAGGCGTTGAGTTAACAGCCGTTGAGAAGCGATGAATCCTCAACTACCCCGGCACTACTGCGGTTCAATTGCAGCGGCCAGCATTGCCGCTTTAGAGTCGCGCACGAACTTCCGCTGCAGTCGGCGCGCGATTGGATAGCAGAGCCGAGCAATGAGCATCCGCGGTCGCGAAAATGCGCGGATCGCGTACCAAACTTCACCGTCAGAGTTCATTTCAATCGTAAAACGTTCTTCGCCTCTTTCAACGTGCTCGGGTAACGTGCCGTAGGCGAATCCAAACCGACGGACAGGTTCCGCATCATCGACGGTGTAAACGATCCGCGCGGAGCACCACCACCACATGCCGAGCACTCGAACTATCAGGACAACATTCTTGCCCGATTGTAAAGTTGCATCGGCAGGTATGATGCGCGTCCACCGTGCTGGAAATTGCCTCCATTTTTGCAACGCAATACACGCTCGTCTAAACGCATCTTCACCGCGACCCAGCAGCACTTGGTTCGAATCGTCATCGAAGTTTTTAGGGCACAATCCACTTGCGGTTGCGCCGACATCGGCGTACGAAAAATTGGTTCTCGCCTGTTCGGAGAGGAACGATTCCAATTGCGCTTCCGTCGGTTTGCGGAGTGACCACATTCGCTCGGCCTGCAGAGTGCCCAGAAGTTGTCGCTGCTTTTAGGACCGCAAGTAGGGCGATCGAATTAACGCTCGACGGGCCGAGGCCGATAAATTTCCGTGGCGCTGCCCAAAAACGCTTCGGCTGCAAAGGCGACGGTTTCGCTCAGCGTCGGATGCGGATGAATCGATTCGCCAACATCTCGGGCAGTGCAGCCCATTTCAATCGCCAACACGCCTTCCGCAATCAATTCGCCCGCGCCGGCGCCGACGATACCCACACCAAGAATGCGTTCTGATTCTGGATCTACCAAGAACTTCGTCAGTCCCTCGGTGCGCCCGAGTGAAACGGCGCGACCGCTGGCGGCCCAAGGATAGCGAATGGTTTCGATTTCGCGTCCTTCACGCTTCGCCTGTTCTTCGGTCAGACCCGCCCACGCAATTTCCGGATCGGTGAAAACAACGGCCGGAATGGCACGAGGTTCGAAGACCGCCGGTTCACCATGCAGCGCCTCCACAGCCACTTTACCTTGATGGGCCGCCTTGTGCGCGAGCATGGGTTCGCCGGCCACATCGCCAATGGCTAGGATATGTTCATCAGCAGTCCATTGCCGCTCGTCGGTTTCGGTGAAGCCGCGTTTGTCGAGCTTCACCTTCGTGTTTTCGAGCCCAATGCCGTCGCTATTGGGCCGACGTCCGACAGATACCAGTACGCGACCGAACTTTTCGACACGCTCGTTACTGCCATCGGCATTTTGCAGTTTGACTTCAATCGCATCGCCTTTATCTGCGAGACCAACGACTTTCGTGCCAAGCAGGATCGATGCAAAAAGTTTTTCAAGTCGATTGTGAAGTGGCTTCACCAGGTCTCTGTCCGCGCCCGGAAGCAGTCCATCGGTCAGTTCTACAACTGTCACTTTGGCGCCCAGTTCCGCGTACACGGTCCCCATTTCCAGCCCGATATATCCGCCGCCCACGACGAGCAGCGATTCCGGCACGTCGGCTAGATCAAGTGCCCCCGTGGAGTCCATCACGCGATTCGTGGGCAGATCGAAAATTGGAATCTTCACGGGCCGAGATCCGGTCGCCAGAATGCAACGATCGAACGTCAGCTGTTCGGTCTTGCCGGGCTCGTCCTGGCTTTCGAGTCGTAACGTCGTCGAGTTTTCGAACCAGGCGCGGGCATGGATCACGTCGACTTTACGCCTCTTGGCGAGTTGCCCAAGTCCGCCGGTTAACGTGCTGATGACTTTGTCTTTCCGCGCCCGCATGGCGTCGATGTTCAGCTTCGGGCGGGCAAATTCGACGCCCCAATCGGTCATCTCCTTCGATTCACCAATGACTTTCGCGACGTGCAACAGCGCTTTCGACGGAATGCACCCGCGCAGCAAACACACGCCACCGAGCCGCGGTTCGCGCTCCACAATGGTTACTTGCATGCCCAAATCGGCGGCTAAAAACGCTGCGGCGTATCCGCCAGGACCGCCGCCGAGAACAACGAGTTGAGTGTGCATTGAAATTGAATGGCGAATGACGAAATCTGAATAATTATTGGATGACAAAAGACCAATGACAAACAATCTGAATGATCGCCGCCGCCATCTATTATTCACCGCGCGGCAAGCGGAATAGTGTCGTTTACTTCGATGTAGATCGTCAAGGATGATTGTTTGTCTGGGTCGACCATGCAAACCAGAATTATTTTGTGTATGTTGGCAAGCTTCCGCTGAGCCGCTAACAGCCGCTCACGCACGTCCGACTGTTTCCCACTTCCTACCGCCTACTCTCCTCGCATGGTCGATAACGCACCGGTCAAAACGCTCCAATTCAAGGGACTTACCATCGAAGGGTATTCTCGCGCGGCGGTGCAAACTTATTGGCGAATTCCGGAATTAAAGATCGGATTTGATCTTGGTCTGCAGCCGTGGTCGTTTATGGGCACGGACACCTGGTTTGTCTCCCATTGCCACCTGGATCACATCGCGGCGTTGCCGGTCTACGTGGCACGGCGACGGCTGATGAAAATGGAGCCACCCACCATTTATGTGCCCGAATATTCAATCGAGCCGATCGACCGCATTCTAAAAATGTTCACACGCTTGGATGGCGGACGAATGCCGTGCAGGCTGATTCCGACCAGGCCGGGTGATCAAATTGAACTTTCTCGTGAACACTTAGTGACGGTATCGGCGACCGAACACCGTGTGCCCTCGCTCGGCTTCGTGGTGTGGGACCGCCGGCGAAAATTGAAGCCGGAGTTGCAGCAGCTTTCGGGCGATCAGATCCGCGATCTGCGGCTTGGCGGCAAAGAAGTGACCGATGAAGTGCGAGTTCCGATTTTGGCATACCTGGGCGACAGCGCTCCGGCCGGACTCGATAACTGCCCGTCGATGTATGAATCGCGAATTTTAATTACCGAGCTAACGTTTATCGCGCATTCACATCGCAAGGAGAAGATTCACAAATTCGGGCATATCCATTTGGACGATTTGATTGAACGCCGCGCACGGTTTCATAACGAACTAATTATCGCTTCGCATTTCAGCGCCCGTTATTCAGCAGAGCGCATCAAACGGATGATTACGAAGAAAGTGCCCGATATGTTTGACGGCCGGTTATACTTGTGGGCATGAGTACCAGGAGTCAGGAGACAGGAGTCGGGAATCAGATGGCCCCCGGTTCTACCGGCGGTTCGCATCCTGCCACGGTACCGCGTTCAGCTTACATTCACGTGCCGTTCTGTCGGCATCGTTGCGGGTACTGCAACTTCACGCTGGTTGCTGGCCGCGATGAATGGATCGAGCCGTATCTTGAGGCGCTGGAGCGCGAGCTGAGCTGGCTCGCTGAGCCACGAGAAGTGGACACGCTATTTTTTGGCGGCGGCACACCTACACACCTGCGGATGGACCAACTGGAACGATTACTCAAGATCGTGCAGCGTTGGCACCCGCTCGCGTCGGCTCGTGGAATTGATCCACCGGAATTCTCCGTCGAAGCGAATCCATCGGATATTACTCTTGATGTTGTCGCACTATTGCATGACTTCGGTGTGACGCGGCTTAGCCTTGGTGCGCAATCGTTCGATGATCGGAAGCTGGTGTTGCTGGAGCGCGATCATCGGCCAGAAGTCATTCAGCGCGCCGTCGATACGGCACGACGGTCCATACGGGATGTGTCACTTGATCTGATTTTTGGCACGCCGGACGAAACGGTCGCCGCTTGGCTGCGTGATTTGGAAAGCGCGATAGAGCTCTGTCCCGATCACATTTCCACGTATGGGCTGACGTTCGAGCCGGAGACCGCATTTTGGAATCGCTTGCAGCGGGGCGAACTGAATCGGGCTGATGAAGAAGCCGAGCGCGCAATGTACGCAGTGGCAATCGATTTGCTTGTGGCTGCCGGTTTTGAACATTATGAAGTTTCGAACTTCGCTCGCTCGGGCAGGCGCTGCCGCCACAACGAAGTGTACTGGTCCGGAGGCGAGTACTTTGCTGCCGGACCCGGCGCTTCGCGCCATATTGCTGGCGTTCGGGAAACGAATTATCGCAGCGTAACGAAATGGCTGCAGTGCATTTCGGCTGGTGAATCGCCGATCGCCGAACGCGAAAATTTGAATGCGGCAGACAAAGCTCGCGAATTGCTGATTTTCGGGCTGCGACGCTTAGAGGGCATCGATCGCTCATGGTTCGCGGAGCGAAGTGGCTTCTCCATCGATGCGCTCGTTCGCGAGCCGCTGCAAAAGTTCGTCGCGACGGGATTGCTCACCGATGACGGTGGCCGCGTGAAACTGACCCGCGAAGGGCTCTTCGTCAGCGATTCAATCTGGCCGCACTTTTTGCAATGACGAAGCATTTCATCACAGATGGCTTTCCAGCAGAAGTCGCATCTTCCGCATCTCACCCACGTGATCGACGCCATCCATTGGCGTAATGTGCACGCACAGCGCGCGGTTGTATTTGACCATCGCGAGTTGCGTAATCAATCGGCTGTATTCAATTTCACCCTGGCCGACGCGCACTTGATGTTTGTCTTTCGATGTATCGCGCAACTGCACATGCACTACGTGTTTGAAAACATTTCCGTAGTTACCGCCTTTGTGTGGGCCGCAGATGAATGGGCTTGGATCGAGCGTCAGTCCCAATCCCTTTACCTGTTGGCAGAGAACAGCCGCCGTGTCTGGGTCCTGGGAAATGCGCCCTTCTTGGGTTAGCACACCCACGAGCACGCCATCTTCCGCGGCAATGCGAGTCAGCTCTTGCAACCGTTCGATTTCGGCGTTAAACGGTGTCCCCAATTCGCCGCTGCGCACGGTGATTGCAACAACCTTCGTGGCCTTGGCCAATTTGCAGCAGGCTCTGAATTGTTCGTAATATTGATCACCCTGGTCCGGATCAACGGCGTAAGCAATTGGCGTTAGCCGCTGCGTATTGCGGCATAGATTGATCGCTCGTTCCGGATCCGCCGCAACTTCGGCGGGCGTCAGGCCCGGGCCATCGGCATGGATGCCGATTTCCACCCGGTTAAATTCCAAATCCACCAGGCGGCTGAGCGACTCATCCAGCGGCACGCCGGGAAAACAATCGGTCGAGGCGGCAACAAACACTCCGTTTCTCCTTCCCTCACAGGCCCATTTCCGTGGCAGTCCATTCAGCCTGTAGCTTACAATCGCCAAGCGGGTTGTGGCAACACCGGAAACCCTTTGCGGCGGCGTTCGTTGGCACGCATCGGGCGGCGCTTTACAATCGCACCCATGTCGCGAAATGAATCGCTGATTTCCGCACGACCACGCCGCTTCACATGCATTCCCAAATGCGCCGCTGTTTGTGCGCTCGCAGCAATTGCGGTGTCGCTCCTGGCCATCGGCGGTTGCGACAAGGAAAAATCGACAATCGGCACGCTCGATTTAGTTTGGGGACGCCGCGGACTGTCCGACGGCCGCTTCCAAAAACCACGGGCAATGGCCATCGACAAAAACGACCATCTTTACATCGTCGACATGACGGCCCGGATTCAAGTGTTCGATGCAGACGGCAATTTCATCCGCTCCTGGCAGACACCAGCCCATGAGCAGGGCAGGCCCACGGGCATGTCGATCGATCGCGACGGCAATCTGGTCGTGGCCGACACGCATTATTATCGCGTGCTCTTTTATACGCCAGAAGGTGTTTTACTTTCCGATCGCACGCTGGGCGGCACAAAAGGCAACGGACCTGGTGAGTTCGGGCTCGTGACCGACATCGTCGAAGATTCAAAAGGCAATTATTACGTTTCCGAGTACGGCGAGTTCGATCGCGTGCAAAAATTTACGCACGATGGCAAGTTCATCTTGCAGTGGGGCAGCCACGGCGATGAGCCAAGTCAGTTTTCGCGCCCGCAGGGAATGGCGATCGACGATCAAGATCGGATTTGGGTTGCCGACGCGTGTAACCATCGTATCCAACTGTTTGATAGCGAAGGCCATCTACTTTCGATCTGGGGGACGGAAGGCACGGCTCTTGGACAGCTTTCGTATCCGTACAACTTAGCGCTCGATGGCGAAGGCCACATTTACGTCTGCGAATTCGGCAATCATCGCGTGCAAAAATTCACACTCGATGGAAAGTCGCTCGGCGCCTGGGGCAGCGCGGGCAGCGAAGAAGGCCAGCTATTCAATCCCTGGGCAATCGCGCGCGACAGCCAGGGACGAATGCATGTGCTGGATAGTTATAACCACCGAGTGCAACGGGTAAGGATGTAAAGCGCAAATTCGAGGTTCGAAAATCACAGGCACGAAAAACCATAAACTTCAAACCATTGGAACTTCGAACTTCGGATTTATGTTTGGCCTGCGCCTCACCTTCGATTCCCCGGCCTGGCTGCTACTGTTGCTGGGGCTTCCGCTCTTGTGGTGGCTGAGTTTTCGCAGCATTTCAGGGCTTGGCCCCTGGCGGCGGTGGTTTGTGCTGGCGCTGCGAACTGCAGTGTTGACGCTCATCGTGTTGTCGCTCGCTGAAATCAGATTAGTCAAAACTAGCGAGAAGCTGACCGTCATCTACGTGCTCGATGAATCGGTCAGCATTCCGGAAGAGCAGCGGCGGGCGATGGTCGATTGGATCAACGCCGATATCAAAAAGCATCGTTACAAAGACGTTGAAGACCGCGCTGGGGTGATTGTGTTTGGCCGGGATGCCGCGCTGGAACATCCGCCGTTTGATGACGATATTCAAATTGCCCGCACGCCGGAAACGCGGATCGAGACCGATCATACCAACATCGCCGGCGCGCTCAAACTCGCCATGGCATCGTTTCCGGAAGATGCCGCCAAGCGCGTGGTCATTGTCACCGATGGCAACGAAAATCTCGGAAATGCGATGGAGCAGGCCCGTTCGATGGCCGAAGCCGGAGTGGGCATCGATGTGGTGCCCATTCGTTATCAGGCAAAAGCCGACGTGGCTGTGGAGCACGTTGAAATACCGCCCGATGTCAATCGCGGTCAGCCGTTCGATGTGCGCGTTGTGCTGAACAACAACGCGATCGCGACAAATAAATCAGATGGCACGGTGAAAGGCCAGATTGAAGTCACACGCAAAACGGGCGATTCCGAAAAGGTCCTGGCTCGCGAACCGGTCACGCTGGAACCCGGCAAGCGGGTATTCAAACTCCGCGAGGAAATCGATTCGCCCGACTTTTATACGTATGAAGCACGGTTCATCCCGGACGATCCGTTACAAGATCCGGTGGCGGCGAACAATCGCGCCACCACTTTTACCCATGTTCGCGGACAGGGGCAGGTGCTCTTGATCGAAGACTCGGAAAACAAGGGCGAATTCGATCATCTCGTCGATGCACTGCGCAAAGAAAATCTGCAAGTGACGGTGAAGTCGAGCGATGAGCTGTTCACTTCGCTGGCAGAGCTGCAACCGTTCGACACCGTCATTCTTGCCAATGTGCCGCGCGAAGATTTCAGCGAAGCCCAAATCAAAATGCTTGTCCGCAATACACAGCAAATGGGCTCCGGCCTTGTAATGCTTGGCGGCCCCAACAGTTTTGGAGCCGGAGGATGGACGGGAACCGATTTGGAAGAAGCGATGCCGGTCGACTTTCAAATCAAGAACAAACAGGTCGTTCCCATCGGCGCGCTAGCCATGCTGATGCACGCCTCGGAAATGGCGGACGGCAATCACTGGCAAAAGAAAATTGCCGATGCCGCGCTCGCCACGCTGGGCGCACAAGATTACTGCGGCGTAATTCACTGGGAAGGTACCGATCAGTGGCTGTGGACGTCCGGCGGAAACGGCGTGGCGAAAATCGGCGATGAAGCGAATCGCAACCGTATGAAAGCCCGCATCGACCGCATGGTTCCAGGCGATATGCCCGGCTTCGACAGTTCGCTCCGCCAGATTTTGAACGATATGAACAACTTGCCGGGCGAAGTGGCGGTGAAGCACGTCATTCTGATTAGCGATGGCGATCCGGGCGCCCGACGGCTGCGCTGATCAATGGATATCGGCAGGCGAAAATCAAAATCACGACCGTGGCGATAGGTCTCTTCGGCGGCCATGGTCAAACTGAGCGTAATAAGATGCAGCAAATTGCGCTCTCCACCGGCGGAAAGTTCTACGAGCCAAAATCGCAAAATGCGCTGCCGCGAATTTTCCAAAAAGAAGCCCGGGTGGTTTCGCAGCCGCTCATTTTTGAGAACAAAGACGGTTTCCGCCCGCAAGTGACGTTCCCCCACGAAATGCTGAAGGGCATCGACGCGCTGCCTCCCATCAAAGGCTACGTGCTAACGAACAAGAAAGAAAACCCGCTCGTGGAAGTGGCGATGATTTCGCCGGAAGGCCCGAAGGCTTCGACGGAAGCGAACCGCACGATTCTTGCCGGCTGGAGTTATGGACTGGGAAAGACCGTCGCAATGACGACCGATGCCGGCAAGCGTTGGGCCGCCGATTGGAACGACTGGTCGAACTACGACAAGCTCTACAGCCAAATTACACGTTGGTCGATGCGCCCGAGCGGCGATCAGGGCAAGTTCACGGTCACCACCGATCTCGAGAACGGCAAAGTTCGAGTCACGGTGACCGCATTGGATAAAAACGACGAGTTTCTGAATTTTCTCGCAATGAGCGGAAGCGTGGTCGGTCCAGATATGAAGCCGATCGACTTGAAAATTCGTCAGACCGCGCCGGGCCGGTACGTAGGCGAGTTTGATTCGCCGCAATCGGGCAGCTATTTCTTGATGCTGAGTCCTGGTGCCGGTATGGCGCCGATTCTCTCCGGCGTTAACGTGCCGTACTCCGCGGAGTATGTGGATCGCGAACCGAACCAAGGACTGCTTCATGGATTGGCGAGCTTACAGGCCAAAGGCGAGACGGAGCCGGGTAAGCTGATTGAATACGTGCCGACGGATCCGTCACAAAATAAGTGGGAAGCAATCCTGCAGGGAATGTTGTTGCAGTTCAATCCCTATCGGCGCGATTTGCCGAAGGCCACGAGCAGCCAGGATATTTGGCATCTGTTGATGCTGGCGGCCGCGTGTTTGTTCTTCGGCGATGTATTTGTCCGGCGCGTGCACGTCAGTTTCGATTGGCTACCGCCGCTCTTGGCACGAGCTCGCGATAAGATATTGCGGCGCGCTCCGGCGCCTCCGCAGGTCGAAGTCATTGAGCGCTGCGCAGCCGAAAGGCGGCCATTGCGGCGCAAATTGATGAGCGGCGTGCCGGCGCCCGGTTCGAGCCCGCGCCCGATGCGCCCGCACCAGACATCGGCACCATGGGCGAAATCGCCGGCGGAAAGCCGACGTCAAGACCTTCGGCAGCACCGTCTGGAATGGCCCCGGAAAAAGAGGCGCCGAAGGAAGGCGAGGACTACACGAGCCGACTTCTGAAAGCGAAGAAAAAAGTTTGGGAAGAGCGCGGCGATGAAGGGAAGAAGTAGTTGACTCTCGCCTTGCTTATTGCCGGTTGCCAACGCTGCAACAAATTAACGTTCTTCAATAAAACAAGCCCAGGAGTTGCAACTCCTGGGCTTGGAATGGTTGATTCGAATTCACACACTTACCGCTGTGCAACTTGTTGCGCGCCGCCTGAATCGCGGCATTCAAAAACGTATCGTCGGCCTTGCCGGTGCTGACGGGCATTGTCACGCGTCCATCGATCGGCTTGGCCGCCGTGTGAACTTCCCAGCCTTGATCTGGGGAAACGCCCACGTGGCTGAAGGCCGAACCGTTTGGCGAGTAGAACTTCGCCGTTGTCAATCGCACCCCAGCGCCGCCAATCGACAGCGGGAAGATGCCTTGCACCGAGCCTTTGCCGTAGCTGCGCACGCCCACAATCGTGGCCCGATGATGGTCGCGGAGCGCACCCGCTAAAATCTCAGCCGCGCTGGCGCTGTCGCCGTCAATTAGCACCACGAGCGGCACTCGCCACGTACCCGTGGCATGTGCGGTATAGTTGTAATCTTCGCCAGGGCTGCGGCCGCGGGTGCTCACAATCATGCCCTGATCGATGAACTTGTCGGCTACTTCAACGCCGGAGGTCAGCAGTCCGCCAGGGTTGCCGCGCAAGTCGATCACGAGTGATCGCATGCCGTCGCGCTGCAGTTGCCACAGTGCTGTATCCACATCGCGGCTGGTCGTTTTCTGAAAGCAGGTCAGTTTGAAATAGCCGATGCCAGCATCGGTATCGACTATTTTCACATCGTCGACACTTGGTACGTCAACATGCTGCCGCTGTACGACGAGGTGCCGCGGCGCTTCGTCGCCAGTAACAACGACGAGATCGGCACTGGAGCCTTCCACGCCTTGCAACAGTTCAGCAGCTTTGTCGGTGTTCAAATCGGAGGTTGTGCGGCCACCAACACTGGTGATCTTATCACCAGGCTTAATACCCGCTCGCTCCGCCGGGCTGTTGTGAATGACATTGACGATTAACAGCGCCCCGTCGGCGGCTTTTAGTTCGACGCCCAGCCCGACGAAGTTGCCTTCGATCTGCGAATACAAATCGTTCAACTGGCCACTGGTCAAAAAGGCGCTGTATTCATCTAATCCGCCCAGCATGCCGGCGGTGTATTCCAACATCGTGGCCGCCGGTTTCATCGCCAAATGCAATTGAGCCATTTGCGCTGCATTCCAGATTGCCGTGCGGGCATCGTTCAGCGATCGCACAGGATGTTGCGCTTGCTGTTTTCGCAGCTCGCGCATGTAGAGGTCGACGCGGTCCGGATTCACAGGGCCAATGTTGTTTTCCTGAAACGCTTGCTCATTCAGCGCAATCTCTAAATCGTTCGTCCCGCGGGCAATCAGCTGCGCCCAATCGGGGTTTTGCACATAGTGTGATTGCAGCTTCGTGGCCGAATCGGTGAACAATTCGAGGGCATCGGTATCGGAAAGCGATTTGGCATCGCGGCGGAAACTGCTGTCGGCATAGCGACGGCTAATATCAAAGTGCATCTTGGCCAGGTCGAGCCGTTGCTCCAATTCTGGATGCGGCTGGCCGTAGTTTAATCGCACCGTGTCTTCATACAGGGCGAACGCTTCCGCCCAGCGGCGTTGTTGTTCCAGGGTGCGGCCTTGTTCCAGCACACTGGCGATGGCAGTAGGCGCGACAACGGGTGACGGAACGATATTCGGAATCGTTACCGGCGTTTGCGAGCCAGCAGCCGAATTCAGCACCGGGGCTTGAGCCCAAGCGACGGTCGAAAGTAACGAAAGAACAACACCGCACACAAGCGCGACAGCGCCGCGAGTTGGCCGCATCATGAAGATGTACCTGCAGTAGGTTGCGCCTAACCGACAGTCGTCCTTACCGTCGCGGCGTGCACCCGGTCGATGGGCAGGTTACTGCTTGCTGCGTCCTGCGAAGCAACGAGAAAAAAGCGGTCCAACCGCTTCCAGCTGGCCAGTGTGGGATTCTTTGGCCAGCTTCTCGACCTTGCAGACTATCGCTTCATGCAATTACCGAGCCGGTGCACTAAGGAAGGCAGAAATTGCGGGTCGTTCCATCGTGTATATCTTGCCACGAAGTTGGGTCTAGATTCGTGGCCACGACCAATATAGGACACGTTTTAATGCGCGTCAAACAATTGGTGAAAAACTTTGCCGACACAAGCATGCGTACGACCCGCACAATCCTTGTGCAACGCATGCAAAGCGCCGGTCGCAATTGAAATAAGGTGAAAACGCGTGGCAAGGTTTACACGTCGAAAAACGCCTTTGCGAAAGATATCGCCACCGGCGCCGAATGCTCCGCCAGCGCAAAGATTGCCGGGACGACGTTAATCAGCAGGCAGCAGCAAGGGGCGAACCGTGCGACGTTTCCAACCCCGAGTCGTATTGCTCGCTGGCTCGATGTGTGTCTTGGCAAATGAGTCTATGTTAAGATGGCCTTATTGATTTGATTGCTTTGTTCATCATGGCGTTGCGAATACCCAAGCCACAAATGCGGTTCAAATCGGGAGGTTGATATGAAAGTGCTCATCACTCTTGTTGCCATTGGAACATGCATTGCCTGGACGGTTAGCGCACGGCTCAAGGTGGCGGTGGCGTCTCAGGCCGCGGTCCACGCAACGGATATCTACGCATTCAAAATACGCCTGCCACTGGTAGTTCCGGATCGGCAATTGGCAGCGGTATGGCCCAAGCGAACTCATCACTAGGCATGTCGACTGCACCGGGAAGCGGAATGGCCCAAGCGAATTCGTCCCTGGGAATGTCGACCACTCCTGGAACTGGCATTGCGCAACCAAATATGTCGCGAGGCATGTCGACGTTCCCCGGCAGCAATTTGGCTCAGCCGAATATGTCGCAAGGGATGTCGACATTCCCCGGCAGCAGCATCGCTCAACCGAACTTGTCGCAAGGCATTTCGACCATCCCAAGAGGCGCCATTACCGGCATCACGCCCGGCCGAACCGGCGCGGCAAACGCGCCGGGACAATCTACCATCACACCGGGCGCCAGCACGATTGTGATGCCCAACCACAGCAGCGGCTCTTCCGCCAACGTTCAAATCAACCAACCATCAATGGGCACCACCAACGCCGCAGCCAACACTGCATACAATTGGCGGATGGTAAATCAAAACGGCCAGTGGTGGTATTGGACAACTAGCAACAATTGGCTGTATTACAACGGTTCCAATTGGGTGCGCTACTCACCTGCATCGTCAACTTCTGCGACGCCTTCCGCGCCGTCTTCCAACGGTGGCTAGCAATAGTTGTTTCGTTCGGCACCTTCACAAACTCACGGCACAGATATCAAACGAACCTAGCGATGCGGGATGGATTAAAAATCGGTCCACACATCCCAGCCGCGAAGGGCTTCGTGCAGCGCACTTTCACTTAGTCTCGAGAGTTCGATCGGACGATCATATCCATCGCGGACAAGTTGAAAGCCGTGGTCGAGTTTTTGTACACAGACTTCGCCAGCCGTCAGTTCCAATACAATCTTGTTTGCCTCTTCCACCGTGATCGGTGGATCAATCATTGAACACCTGCAGTTAGTCCCCTGCGGTGCTGATTGTAATTCAAAGGCCAACGATTTTGCATAGCGATTGATAAGATTTGATAGGGCAGGTTAGATATTATTATGCAGCTGTCATTCGCAGGTGGCCTCAAACAATCTTCCCATCCACGATATGTGCAAACGGGACGAACCCCGCCTTCTGCAGGGTCTTTCTCGAAGCGATGTTTGTTGGATTGCAACGGGCTGCTGGAATCCCGCCCAATTCGTAAGCGATTCGCTTCAATTCCTGCACGAAGTAAGCGCCGAGACCGCGGCGTCGATGTGTCTCGACAATTTCCATGTACACATCGCAATACGGATGATTGTAGTGAAACATCAGTCCACCGGTCCCGATCGTGGTCCCTTCTAATTCGATATGCCATTCGCTGCTCCCTCGGCGCGCCTCGATGCACAGCAACGATTCTTGTGCCGTAGTTACGCGCTTCAATGTCGCGCGGTGGCTTGGCAGCGACGTCGTCAACGCATCGCGAAAAACGACGCTCTCGGTTACAAAATCGAAGCCGTATGCGAAAAGCATTACCGTCAATAGGCTGTCGCTGGTTTGCACCTCGAAGAAGCGCGGGCCTCCCGCCGCAACAAATGCTTCAAAAAGATCGAATGCGCGGCCGCGCCATTCTGGCAGAACATAGAACTCGAAAATTGTGGGTTTGTCCGTCCACGGTCCCGCCACGGCGACGGACCCAAACCCAGCGACACAATCACCGATATAAAGCAAATACGATCTGGTCCAACCAGCACGGCTGTGAATCGAATCTTTGGTGATCTGGCAATTTGCCTCTGCGCGGTATCGAACGCGCAATGGTAAAACATCCCGGGCAGATGCGAGCGAAGTCGAGATATCCATTCAGATGCGAAGTTACGATGCCATTTGCGGCAGACGCTTGATTACGCCGCACTTTTTAAGGCAACCGAGACCGCAGTTTAGGTACACCCGGAGGGATTCGAACCCCCGACCCTCGGTTCCGAAGACCGATGCTCTATCCAGCTGAGCTACGGGTGCAAGCGCGAAATGAAAGTCTATCAAATCGTGGAAGCTCTCGCAAATGCCGCAGCATTACGCGTTCTGGTAATGCACAAACGTTCGCACGACGGCTAGCTGCCAGGCGGTCACGGCCTGAATTAGTTCAGTTTTAGCGAAGGCTTGCACAATACT
Source organism: Pirellulales bacterium (assembly GCA_963773875.1). GTDB lineage: Bacteria > Planctomycetota > Planctomycetia > Pirellulales > JADZDJ01 > CAVTYH01. Next base: position 102,016 of record CAVZCV010000013.1, on the reverse strand, counting down.
TATCAAGAACTGTTTATCACAACGTCACTCAGTTTTCAGGCAAGATTGTAGGATCGCAGCACGTTTCGCCTGAGTTGTGACTTCTGAACAGTTGCGGCTCGGCGATTTTTGATCACTTTTTGCAATTTTTGGGAGGACTAACAATGAACATTGCCGGCATCGCACGCATCAGTTTAGTGGGATTGCTAATTGCCGCCTGGACTGGGTTGACCGCGGCGGCTGAACCAGGTCAAAAAGCAGCCACCGAAAAAGCCGTGCCGACGGAAATGAAGGTGAAGCCGGAGGATCTGCCCAAGGCGGTACTGGCCGCGCTGAAGTCGCGCTTTTCAGGATTGGAAATCACAACCGCCGTTAAGGAATCCGAAGCCGGGAATATCGTGTATGACATCGAGCTGACGCAAAAGGGCCGCAAATTCGAGAGCGACATCAAAGAAGACGGGACGATCTTGGAAGTCGAGAAGGAAGTTGACCCGAAAAACTATCCACAGGCCTTGCACGGCGCTGTTGAGGCGAGAATTCCCAAGGGCAAAATCACGATCGTCATGGAAGTGAACTTGGTCAAAGACAAAAAGGAAACGCCGGATCATCTGGAAGTGACGGTTGAAACGCCCGACAAGAAAGAACAAGAGTTGCTCTTCAAATTGGATGGCAAGACTGAGTTCAAGGAGCCCGCCGCGGCTGCGGCGGCGAAGTAATGCCTGAGGCATCGCCGTAACTGCGACAAGATTAGAGATTGCACTGAGCCGCCGTTGACAAAGGCCTCACCAGTCATGGTAGGCCAACGATGACGGCGGTTTTTTCTGCGCGAAATAGAAATTGATGAAGCGAGATGTTCCGGCCGGTTCGTCCCCCAGTTCGCGCCCGCACCGTTCTGAGGGGGCGAGGGTTTCAGCCTCGCTTTTCCAGCGGCACGTAATCGCGCTTGAGCGCGCCATTGTAAATCTGCCGCGGTCGGGCAATTTTCTTCCCCGAGGGGCTCGTGTGCATTTCCATCCAGTGGGCAATCCAACCTGGCAGGCGACCGATGGCAAACAGCACAGTGAACATGTTGACCGGAATGTTCATCGCGCGGTAGACGACGCCGCTGTAGAAATCGACGTTGGGGTATAGCTTGCGTTCGATGAAATAGTCGTCTTTCAATGCGGCGTCCTCGAGCTCCTGCGCAATATCGAAAATCGGATCCCGTATTTTCATCTTTGCCAAGAGCTTATCGCAGCAACGTTTGATGATGGTGGCCCGCGGATCGAAATTTTTGTAAACGCGGTGGCCGAAACCCATCAGGCGGAAGCCGGAATCTTTTTTCTTGGCCAGCTCGACGTACTTCTTCACGTTGCCGCCGTCGGCGCGAATGTCTTCGAGCATTTCGACGCACGCCTGGTTTGCCCCGCCATGCAGAGGACCCCAGAGGGCACAAATTCCAGCGGAAATCGAAGCAAACAGATTTGCGTCGCTCGATCCGACCATGCGCACGGTGCTCGTGCTGCAGTTCTGTTCGTGATCGGCATGCACAATGAACAACAGATTCAGAGCTTCGACAAAGTCGGGGTCGACAACGTACTCTTCACATGGCACGCCGAACATCAAATACAGAAAGTTCTGTGCGTAGTCCAAATCGTTCCGAGGATACATGAATGGTTGGCCCGTCGATTTTTTGTAGCTGTAGGCGGCAATCGTGGGCAGCTTGGCCATCAGTCGGTGGACCGAAACTTCCACCTGGCGTGCGTCGCGCGGGTCAAGCGAATCTTGATAGAACGTGGACAGTGCGCCCACGACGCTCGAAAGAATGGCCATCGGATGGGCGTCGCGCGGAAAGCCGTCGTAAAACGATTTCATCTCTTCGTGCAGCATCGTGTGGCGCTGCAGCGAGGTGCGGAAATAGTCGAGCTGCGTCGGGCTCGGCAACTCGCCGTAGATCAGCAAGTAGCTTGTTTCGACAAAATCGCTGCGCTCGGCCAGCACTTCAATTGGATAACCACGATAGCGCAAGATACCTTGCTCGCCGTCCAGGAAAGTGATTCGGCTGACGACGGAGCCCGTGTTGACGTAGCCATCGTCCATCGTGATCAAGCCCGTTGCTGCGCAGCTTGGAAATATCGATGGCGTTCTCGTGCTCGGTGCCCGTGATAACTGGCAGTTCCAGATCCCGACCGTTGTAGAGCAGTTTGGCTTGCTCGCCCATTCGCCGATGCCTTTCTCGCTCGATGCAGGTAAGAACGTCGCCACGGAGACGGGGAGGCACGGAGAAGATCCGGGCAGTTTCGGCAGAGCCGCATCCGCCATGGCGATATAGAAGTGTAGCGGGCAAAGCGTCCGGCGACAATTCGCAGCGGTAACGCAGTCGACGCCATATAGTCCGACCGTTCCGGTCGGAGGAGTTTTTCGCACGTATATCGGCGATGCGAGGGGGACGTTCAGTTGCATTTCTTCCGACCGGGACGGTCGGACTATGTGGATTGCAGCTCGGCGTAGGAGACGGCCAACAAATCATCGTTCCCGATGCCGAACCGCTTGCGGAGTTCCGCCACCTGGCGTCGACCGGTAGCCTCGCTGAGACGTTCTCCCAGCACGGCTTCGAATTCAATGAAGTTGCCCAACCCTTCGACTTCATCCAAATGAATGCGCACATTTTTGTGCAAGAATATTTCCCGGCGTTTGGACACCACGCCGCGAATACCCATTTGCGCTTTCAGCGATTTTGCCCGCTGGCGAGACACTTCGACAATCAGATATTCGCTGTCTTTTGAATCGGTTTGGTCGGGACGTTCGTACCAGATGAGCTGCGAAGTATGCGAGTTAATTTCACGCAACTTCATGCGGCCTTGAGGGCAATGAAAGTATGTGTCGACCTGCTGCTGGATGCCAAGAGAGCCGGTCGCGATTTGCAAAGCCACTTGCCGAGCGGCCGGCAGATTGTGCAGCCGAGCTTTTAACTCAATATTTTTCGCCGGAGTCGCCGACATGGCTGCGATTATTATCGGGACCTTATTACCTCGCAAGAGGGGGCAGGCCGGCAGGCGGCGATTTTAGGATCACTCCTTCGCAGGACCCTCCAAACCGCCAGGCTTGTCGTCATAGATCGTCCACACCGGCGTCTTCTTGCGCAATTCATCAAGATATGTTTTCACTTGCCGTTCGACGTTCTGATCTTTCAACTTCTTTTTGATTTCGGTCTGCATGTCTTCAAACGATTTGCGTCCGGCCTCTTTGCGCTCAGTGACCCGGATGATGTGGTAGCCGCGTTCCGACTCGATGATTCGACTCAGGCTTCCCACGGGCAGCCCGAACACATTGGCATCCAATTCCTTTGAGGCGAGGCTGCCTTTCGTGGTGAAATCGTAAGCGCCGCCACTGGCGGCGGTAATGCCGTCGGAGCGCGCCTTGGCGACTTCCGCAAATGGCGCACCCTGCATGACGGCATTGCCCATTTCGACAATCGCATTCGTTGCGGCCTGTTTATCGGGATACCGGCTGAAGCTGACCATCAACTCTTCCCACTTCGCTTCGGCGGGGAATTCGTAGTCGGCGGCGTGCTGGGTGTAATAGCTCAGGATTTCCGCGGCAGCGATTTCTTCATCGCGCTTGATTTTCTGGCTCATCCAACCGCCGTACAAGTTTTTTTCAAAGAAGATACGGCGTTCCCATTCAATGGAACTGCCGCGCTCGCGCAGCTTCGCTTCCAACTCTTGACGCGTGCTAACACCGTTGTTCGTGAGCAGCTTCGGCAGTTCCTTCTTGTCGAAGTCGTCGCCAATGCCGGCTTGGATTTTCTTCATGCCTTCAGCAGGAATGCTGTGTATGGCGTCGTTATAAACGAGCTTCATTTCGACAAGTTGCTTGAGCAACGGCCGTTCAGCCATTTCCAAAAACTGCGGCAACTGATCGGGCGGTACGTCGAATTTTTTCTGCTGCAGCACCGCGAAGGCCATCGCTTTGACGTCGCTTCGCAAAATTGTTTCCGTACCCACCTTGGCGATGATTTGCGAATCGGGAACCTCTTTTGCTTCGCTTGGCAAAACTTGAACGTTCGTGCCGTTGAAGTTGGTTTGCACCGCCCAGTCCGGCGGTTGGTTGAGGTTGAGGGGCGGTTGGGAGGGGTGATTCAATCGGTGCGGTTGGCGACGTGGTGGGATAGATCGGCGCGGCTGGATCCGATGTTGTGGGATATCCAGATGCTGCTTGCGGCCGGATCGGGTTCATCTGCGGCATCGGTCCATTTGGCGCAGTTTGGCCATAGGGTGGCGGCTGCCCGTTCGTCGGCGCTTGCCCGTCGAATTGCGGTTGCGGCGCAGTCCCGGCGAATCCGCCTGCGCCGGGCAACTGGGCAAGCTGCATCGCCGGTTGGCCGCCCGGAATCTGCGCGAACTGAGTGGCGGCAGGCGGAGCATTGTTGGGCGGATACAGCGCAGCGGAATCTGGTGTGGCGTGAGGCAAGAACGCGCCCGGCGGCCCACGCGATTCATCGGTCGATGGTGCTGGCACATTGCTGCGCGAATTCGGATCCCATACGGTCACGCCCGGTCGAGCCGCCGGCGGTGTCATGCCGTACGAAGAAACAACTCCCGCGTTATTTCCGCCGCCGTTCACATTGTCGCTGTAAGAATCGACAGGCGTGCCCGGCCACGTAACGGGCCGAGTCACCGGCGCGGTTGTGCCGGCGGGCCAGGAATATTGTTGTACGGAATATTTCCCGTCGGTACTGCCTGCGGAACCGATTGCGGATCGGGCGATTGCGCTCGAACCACGCTGTGAGCAAAATCGATGATATCTTGCGCAATTCCAGGACGCAGCCACATGGTGGCCAAAAGTCCCAACGTCAGGCACAGCACGATAGAGTAAAAAGTGCGAGCCACGTGCGCCCAGATAGATGGATGGCGAAGGTCAGATCGAAAAGAACCGCTCGACGGGGGCGGAATGATAGCGAGCCCGCTACTTTGGGCACAAGACCGATTCGACCGTTGCTAGCAACACATCGGGATCGGAAATTTGCTTATCAATGGGCAAATAAGCGCTCCGATGATCGGCGATGCGCAAACGCCCGTGGTTTGCCACTTTCAATTCTTCGATTTTCGGACGGCTGGTGTATTGAACAACGAGATAGCCTTCCTCGCGACCGATCGAATCGATCTGCCACCGCGCGGCAGCGACACGCATTTCGGCAAATTTCACCATCCGCTCGGCGGGCTCCGGCAACGGGCCAAAACGATCGAGCATCTCAGTGCGCAAATCGGAAGTTTCTTCGGCGGTCGTCACGCGAGTCAACCGCCGATACAGATCGATCTTCATTCGCATATCGGGCACGTAGGTCCGCGGGAGAAATGTTTCGCCGGGCAAGTCGATGCGCACATCGACCGTTTCGCGCGGCGGCAATTGTTTGGCCTTGCGGACCGCTTGTTCGAGCAGCTCGCAATACAGCTCATAACCGACGGTCGCAATATGTCCGCTTTGCTGCGTGCCAAGAATGTTGCCGGCGCCGCGAATTTCCAGATCGCGCATTGCAATGGCAAAGCCGGCGCCCATATCGCTGAATTCTTCGATGGCCCGTAATCGCTTGGCGGAATTGGTCGAAAGATATTTGTTCTGGTCAAGCAGCAGATAACAGTAGGCGCGATGTTTGTACCGGCCGACGCGACCGCGCAGTTGATGCAAATCGGCCAGGCCGTAACGATCGGCTTCGTCGATGAAAATGGTGTTCGCGTTGGGAATGTCGAGTCCGCTTTCCACAATCGTCGTAGCCAGCAGGATGTCAAATTTATGATTCACAAAATCGAACATGACTTGCTCAAGCTGGCTTTCTGGCATCTGCCCGTGACCAATGCGAATACGAGCGTCCGGAACGATGCGCTGCAGCTTGTACGCGAGCAGTTGAATATCGTTCACGCGGTTGTGAACGAAGAACACCTGGCCGTTGCGGTTCAGCTCGCGCAGGATGCCGTGGCGAATAAGTTCCTCATCGAACCGCGTGACGCGGGTTTCCACGGCAATGCGGTCCTCGGGCGCGGTTTCCAAATTGGAAATATCTCGCAATCCGAGAAGCGACATATGCAGGGTGCGCGGAATAGGCGTTGCCGTCATCGTGAGGATGTCGACCGTGGCCCGCAGCGCTTTAAGCCGTTCTTTGACATCGACGCCGAATCGCTGTTCTTCATCGATAATCAAAAGACCGAGGTTGTGGAAATTCACATCGGCTTGTGCCAGTCGGTGCGTGCCGATGACGATGTCCACCGAGCCATCGATCAAACCTTTAATGGTTTCACGCTGCTGCTTATCGGTGGCGAAACGGCTGAGCACATCGATGCGGAACGGAAACTCTGCCATGCGTTGGATGAACGTGCGATGATGCTGTTCCGCAAGAATCGTGGTCGGCACCAGCACGGCCACCTGAAATCCGGCGTCAACGGCTTTAAACGCCGCGCGAATGGCGAGCTCTGTTTTGCCGTAGCCAACATCGCCGCAGAGCAACCGATCCATCGGCCGCGGCAGTTGCATATCGTGCTTGATGGCGGCGATTGCGGTGAGTTGGTCCGGCGTTTCGCGGTACGGAAATGCGGCATCAAATTCGCGCTGCCACTCCGAATCGGCCCGAAACTCGATGCCCGGCCGCATGGCGCGCATCGCTTGAACGGAGAGCATGTCGGATGCGAGATCGACCACTGCCCGAGCGGCTGCTTCTTTTTGCCGCTGCCACATCCGTCCGCCAATTCGCGCCAGGCTGGGCCGCGATTTGCTGCCGCCGATGTATTTCTGCACCAAATCGATGTTCGAGGCCGGCACGAAAATTCGAGTGTTGCCGTGGAACTCGAGTTCCAGATGCTCTTCCACTGCGCCGTTTTTTTCGAGCAGTTTCAGGCCGCGATACCGGCCGATGCCGTGCGAAAGGTGCACGACGTAATCGCCTTCGCGGAGTTCGAGAAAGCTATCGATCACGCGGCCCAATCGTCGCCGCGCGGGGCGATTCAATTCTGTGCGATGAAACAGTTCCGCGCTCGAAACCAGCACAATCCGCTCGCTCACTAGTCGAAAGCCGGCCTGCAAACGGCCAATTGGAAAATGCAGACGGCCAGCCTGGGCGAGTTTGGTGGTGCCAAAGATTTCGCGCAGCCGATCGACCTCCGCTTCCGTTGGACAAATCAGATGCACTTCGTAGCCCAAACCAACCGTGTCGAGCTCATCGCGAACTTTGCTGATGTCGCCGCTGAAGCGTTCCACGCTTTCAATGCGCAACTGGCATTCCGCTTCCATCGAGCCGCTGGCCACCGCGGCCGCCGTGACAGAAGGGAAGCGATAAATGCTGGCCAGCGTATCGTCGATATCGTGCACATCCTGCGGCCGCTCCAATCGCTGTCGATAGTGGCGAGCTTCTTCTTGCATCTCGTGCGGCTCGATCAACAAGAACCAGGAGTGCGGCGGCAAATGGGCTGCGAAATGGTTGATTCCTTTTCCAGCGCCGCTGGTTACGTGTTCTTTGGTGAGTGCCGTAATATCGATTTCGCCAAGTGTCTCCACGCTTCGCTGCGTGCTAACTTCGAAACTGCGAATCGATTCAATCGTGTCGCCAAACAGCTCGATCCGCACCGGATGCAGCCAGTCGGCCGCGAACACGTCGATAATGCCGCCGCGTGGCGAAAACTCGCCTGGCAGTTCCACAGCCGTCGTATTTTGAAACCCATTTTCTGCGAGCCAGCGCAACAAGGCGTTGGGATCGATGTCGTCGCCCACTTTCAAACGGCGCGTGTTGGCTTGCAGCACTTCCCGCGGCGGCACCGCCTGCAACAGCGCCTGAATGCTGGTGACGACGACTTGCGGCGCCCGGCTTACAAACCGTTTGATGACCCGCAAACGCTCGCCATGCGCTTCATCTTGCAGGCCGCTCTCAGCCGGGCGCCGATTCCCAAGCGGGAAATTTCTCCAACCGGTCGCCGGAAAACAATTGCGGTGCAAAGACCTTGAGGTCATCCCAAAAATCGTCCACGTCGCCGTCCCTTGGACATACAACAACCAAGGTTCGTTGTTCCGCGTCCTCATCTGCATCACCGGCGCGGCTTGGGATCGCAGTTCGCGCCCGTCGACGTTTCGATGGAGTTGCGTTCTTCGGCGCTCCCGACTCACCCGCCGGCCACTCACCGACTCACCAACTGCCGCGCCAGATTCGCGGCGATAAGCGCGCAGCTCGACCCCCAGACTCCGCCCAGCGCCCCGCCATGTCCGGCCTGCAGACTGGCGATCACTTCGGCGTAGCCTTCTTGCGCATCCAAACGCTCGGCCAGCTCTTCGAGCCGAGCCGAACCCAGCTGGGCAACGGCCTCGGTCATGTGCGGAGAATTATAGGCAGAAATGGTTTACGAAAAAACGCCGATTGCCCATGCAGTGCACTGCAGAAAAAACGCTAACTGCGGCGCAATTGGCTTTAATTGGCGATTTCGATAATTCGGGAACCGTCACCAACGGCGACATTCAAGGCCTGCTTGATTACGTGGCGAGTCTTGGTGGCGGGACGGTTGAATCGGTGCCGGAGCCTGCAGGATTTGTCCTTCTGTGCGTCGGTCTCTTTATGATTGCTTTATCGAGTCAACGGCGCTCGTTTCGCCGAATTTGTTAGCAGGGCCGCTGTCGCCGTAGTTTTCGACGTAATTTGAGCAGCGCCCGGGCCGGCAAAGATTGCTCTGCGTCGGTCGTTACAGTAAGTTGATCGCACCGCACCGGCCGTTAGACCCCTGTGAACGACATCAATCGTTGCCGCAATCACAGCCGCCAGGACTTGTGGTGGTTAGTGTCACATCTTGATCGACCGGCGAAGATTGAAAAGCCAAATGCGATTGCCGCGAACGTGTGTCATCGCGTGCATTCTCACTCCGTAACCCAGCAAGAACAGCGATGAATAAAATTCGGACGATAGTAATCGCAGTATTCGTGGTGCTTGCGCTTTCGCTAACTGCGCGGGCCGATATTACGCTGCTCAATCAGTTCGCGAATGTCGGTCTGGGAAACATTGCCGTTCCCATTTCGATCGGCGTTAGTCAAATTAGCGCCGCAAATCCCACGGGCACGGTCTATGTTGGCTCGTACCTGAATGCCCAGGGACAATTTACCGCCCTCGGCAGCATCTACACGGGGGATGGCGATTTCATTGCAGCACTTACGCCATCGCTGCCACTTGTTTTTTTTAGCGAGCCATTTGACGCGGCCGTTGGCAGCGACGGCAAAACCTATCTCGCCGACGTCCTGACCGACCGCATCGTCGTGTTTGGACAAAATGGCGTGGGCCAAAGCCTGATTGGAAACGGTCAATTCATTACGGCTAATCCGTCAGGGGTCGCGCTAAGTTCCACAGGTACGCTGTACGCGGCCAATGGTGCGCAAATCAAGCTGTATAAAACCGATGGAAGCGCTGCAGGCTCGTTTTCTACAACCAGCGCTGTTAGCTCCGTTGCGCTCGACGAGACACAATCGAAGCTGTATGTAACCGAGCAAAGTGCGCATCGTGTCGAAGTCTACTCAACGGCAGGAGTGCTTCAATCGTCGTTTGGCGACGCTTCGGGGCCAGGTTTTCTCAACGGCGGCGAACTCTATAACGGCATTGCCGTCAGCGGTACTGGACGTGTTTATATTGCTGACTCCACAGGCGGAATTAAGGTCTATTCTACTGGCGGAACCTATCTCGAAACAGTCGCGACGACCGTCTTGGGTCAAAGTTTCCTCACGAGCGATGTTGCGGTCACTTCCACTGGCATGGTGTATGCCACGGGGGTCCTAAGTATCACGTCAACCGTTGTCGGCGGCGCGTTCCGATTTTTTGATCCAGCGGCATGGTCGTCCGGAACCAATTCATTCACCAACGCGAGTATTGGGCCAACCACCGTGGCGGTTGGAGCGGGGGGATTGTTGGGTTCTACGTTCAATCTCGATGCGTCGAAAGGCCTGAATGCTTTGACAGTCGGCGTGAACAATGGCGGCATCTTTATGGTTAGCGGCGGCACGCTCAATGTTGGCACTTTGAATGTAGATGGAAGCGCCGCAGGGGCAAGCTTCACAATGACCAGCGGAAACTTGACGGCCAGCAATGTCAACGTGACTGGCGGTGGAATTGCAGCGTTTGCCGGCTCACCCCTGAATGCAATTCTTTCCGCCACGGTGACAGTTTCCGGGGCCGGTTCGCAATTCAAAGTCGATCAAGGCGCCACGTTCACATCGTCATTTCTAAATAACAGTGCCCAAGTAACTGTAGGCGGCAATGCCGATTACATTGTGCAAAGCGACGTAATCAACAACGGCGCCATTACCATCGCCGGCGGTGGGCTCGATGTCCGCGGCACGCTGACAAACTCCACGAATAAAACGATCCAATTGGGCGGCACAGTCACAACGTTGAATGGATTGACCAATAGCGGCCTGATGCAAATGTCGGGCAACGCTCATGTGTTGGGCAGCTTCACCAATAGCAACACGGGAAATGTTGTCATTTCCGGCCTGCAACCGAATGTGTTTCACGGCAAGGTCATTAACAATGGCACCATCAGCATCGATGCTGGCTCATCGGCAACGTTTCAAGGCGTGTATTCCGGCTCAAACGGCGTCACTGGCGGCGGAACCGCCTTTATCGATGGCACGCTGCAACCGGGCGATCCTGTGACAGAGACTTTCAGCAACCTGCACTTGGGACCCAACAGCCTGACGATTCTTCAATTCGGCGGACCCGCGGATGCAACGTTCGACAAAGTTCACACGACGGGACAGTTGTCGTTCGGTGGCACCTTCACGGTTTCGTTGAATGGCTTCCAGCCAATGGCAGGGCAACAGTTCGAGTTTTTCAATTGGGGTTCATCGAGCGGCAAATTCGCCGCCGTTGAGTTGCCTGCGTTGACCGCACCGCTTGGCTGGGACGCATCGCAGTTCTACTCAAACGGCTCGTTGATCGTAACGAACACTGTGCATGGCGATTGGAACCGCGACGGCCAAGTGACCGCCGCCGATGTTCCGGCGATGCTAGCCGCGCTGACCGACTTGAATGTGTATGCAACCACGAATTCACTGACCCTGGCGCAGCTGGCGTTAATTGGCGATTTTGATTCCTCCGGAGCCGTCACCAACCGCGATATTCAGGGGATGCTCGATTTATTGATTAGCAGCGGGAACGGTTCGACGATCGCGGTGCCCGAACCTGCATCCATTCTTTTGATGTTCGCGGGCATTTTCGGCGTCTACGGCCGCGCGGGTCGGACAGTAGGGAATCGTGGGGCATTGAAATCGCGCGGAATGCTCACGTTGAATGCTTAAATGCCTCGCAGACTCTCTCGCGTCCGAACGCGTGCGGCTCTTGTTGCATCCCCCTCTAATTTCGGGAATAATGCCGACGCTGCTGCGCTAAGCGGCTGTGTTCCTGGAACGAAGAAGAGCAGCCGCATTCCAACCTGGGAGTTTCAACATGAGTCGCGCGAAATTATTTGTTTGTGCAGTAGTCGTCTTATTCGCTGCGAATCGCAGCGGGGCCGTTGATTATGATTTCGCAAAAATTGCGGATACGAACACTACCGTTCCGCTCGTGACCGGCACATTTAACGCATTTGGCACCACGCCGGCGCTCGATGGGTTCAACGTGGCGCTAACCGGCACCCGGACTTCGCCCAGCAACTATGTTGCGGCGTATGTGAGCAACGGAGGCGTGCTGGCCAAGCTTGTCGATACCAACACGCCGATCCCCGATGGCGCCGGCAATTTCCTCGGGTTTAATCTGCGCACGGTTAGTGGCAGCAAGATTGCGTTCACGCCCAGTCCAACGGGAAGTGGGGTGTATACGAGCGATTTAGTTCGCGTGGCCGATTTTTCCACGCCGGTTCCCGGCAGCGCCGGCTTCCAGTTTAATGCTTTCAATTCGCCCTCGATGGATGGTAGCGGCAATGTTGTCTTTCGTGGAGCGTTCACAAGTGGCGGGCCAACGCAAGACGGCATTTACAGCTCTGTGGGGGGCTTGAACGTTGTCGCTAATCGGAACACGGCAGTTCCCAGCGGCACTGGAAATTTTATCGGGTTCGGCACGGGGCCATCGATCGATGGCGGCGAGCTCGCTTTTTCCGCCACCGGCAATAGTGGGCAGCAAGGAATCTATGCCACGACCGGCGGTTCTTTGCATGTGATCGCCAACACGAGCACGGCCATTCCCGGCGGCACGGGGAGTTTCATCAGCTTTCCAGATGCGCAGGTCGTCAGCGCCGGAAACGTCGCCTTCATCGGACAGGGCAATGCGCAAGGCGGGGTCTATACCGATATCGGCGGGCTCAACGCGGTGGCAGATGGCACAACGCCAATTCCCAGTGGCACGGGAAACTTCAGTTCGTTCTCTGCCCTCGCGTTCAGCGGTGGCTCGGTTGCGTTTTTGGCGACCGGTAGCGGGACCCAGCAAGGTGTGTATACGAATTACGGTGGCACACTAACTCGAGTGATCGACAAGTCAGTGCTGCTCGATGGCAAACAAATCAGTTCAATCACGCTGGGATCCGACGCGATCAGCAATGGCAACATCTCATTTCAGGCCACGTTTGCCGATTCAAGCAAGGGAATATTCGTCGCGCAGCAATCGTATGAGTACACCGCCAACACGAGCGGCAATTGGGATTCCGCCAGCAACTGGTCATTCGGATTGAAGCCGCGCGCGGTTGTTTCGACGAACATCCATCCAGACTACGGCACTGTCATTACCGGACCATCAACGGCGACGACCGTCCGCAGTTTGGATCTGAACGCCAACATTTCTGGCGTAGCCGAGTTGCGCTTGCAGCCCAGCGGGCAACTGACCGTGAATGAATTCCTGTACGTCAACGATAAAGCCAAATTGAATTTGAACGGCGGAGTCGCGGCCGTCAACTTTGGCGCGTACAACTACGGCGAGGTCGATCTGGCTGGCGGTCAAATCAGCGGCGGATTTCTTTCAAACCTTGGCGTGCTGCACGGAAGTGGCCTTGTCGGCAACAACGTGCTGAACTTCAATCGCATTGATGCCATCGGCACGTCGATGCGGTTTACCTCGTCGGTCGATAACACGATCATTAACGACATCGACAATCAACCGGTTGCGACAGGGCAGATCAATGTCCGCAACGCACAAGTCGATTTTGCAGGCGGGCTGAACAACGTCGCCGGGCTGAACGTGTCGTTCGGCACGAGCGATATCTTCGGCGCAGTTACCAATGCCGCCGCAAATTCCGGCGGACCACCTGCCTGGCGGACAAATCATCGTCAGTGGTAATAGCAATGTCACGTTTTACGGCCCGGTCGTTCACAATGGCGATCTGTTTCGCGTGAGCGCCGGCAGCACGGCGGTGTTTTTCGGTCACGTCAGTGGAGCCGGCGCCTTCACCGGCACTGGCGCGAAACTGTTCGAAGGCGGATACAGTCCAGGAAACAGTCCCGCGGCTGTTTCGCTCGACGGTCACGTAGCCTTTACAGATTCCAATACGCTCTTCATCGAGATCGGTGGACTTACGCCCGGCACGCAGTTCGATCAGGTGAACGCCAGCGGTCAACTCGATCTTGGCGGCAAGCTGCAAGTTTCGCTGATCAATGGTTTTCATCCGCAGCTTGGTCAAACATTCGATATTTTGAACTGGGGCACCGTAAGCGGTGCGTTCTCGTCGCTGGCGCTGCCGGCCATTCCAGGCGGCCCGCTGGGTTGGGATACCACGCAGCTCTACGCCTCGGGCACGCTGTCGGTGATCAAAACCTATTTGCAGGGCGATTGGAATCGCGACGGCCAGGTAACCGCCGCCGATATTCCGTCCATGCTTTCCGCGCTAACCGATTTGAATGCGTACAAATCGACGAACGCACTCAGCCCGGTGCAGCTGGCCTCGATCGGCGACTTCGATTCCTCCGGCACAGTGACGAACCGCGACATCCAAGGCCTGCTGGATCTCGTCATTGCCCAAGGCGGCGGCTCAGCTGTTTCTGTACCCGAACCGACAGCGATTACCATTTTCGCGCTCGGCCTGCCGGCGCTCCTGCTGTGCGGATTTCGCCGACGACGGGCTCAGCTTCGTGGCTGAAATCCCGCGCGGCTGTCTCGACCTGAAAGGTCGCTTCTGTTAGCCCAGGCCGAAGGCCTGGGAAACCAGCCGCCAACAATGCCGCCGGCCCTGAAAGGGCCATTCATCTCAATCCCACACGTACCGCTCGTCCCATTCGATTTCGTACCGACGCAACCATTCACGTAATTCATCTTGAAACGATTGCTTTTCGTGATGCTCCGGTTGCGTGCGGATATATTCGCGAACCGCCTCGACATTCGACTGGCTGACCGAAAACGCACCGTAGCCCGCTTGCCAATGAAATGGCGCGGGCAATCCGCGCGTCTGATTGACCCATAACGACGAGGTCGATTTGATCTTGCCGACCGCGTCGGCAATCGTGATGGTCCGACCCAGAATGAATAACTGATGCACATGATCGGCCACGCCGCCGACAATCAGTGATTGGCACCCCAGGTTTTTCGCCGACCCGCCCATGACGTGAAACAACTCGTCGCGCCAGGCGTCGGCCAAAATCGGTTCGCGATTTTTCGTGGAGAACACGGCGTGCAAATACACTTTCGCTAACGATTGCGACACGGCGGAACTCGCGGATGGCCTTTTTTGAATGGTGGGATCGAGCGATTCCTTATACCCGATTCGCAGTTCTAAAGAATCGACCTTTCAGGTCGAACGGGCCTTTCATCAATTCGAATCCCAGGCCTTCGGCCTGGGCTAGCAGAAGCGGCCTTTCAGGCCGGACGAACGCAAACGAACATCCCGAAGAAATCCGCACTGGCTAGCCCTCGGTCTAGATTCTGCCAACGCGCTCCCACTGGGTGCCACTGGCTATGCCAGTGCTCTGTCATCCAAAGCTTGCTGGCTTGAGTTTGAGTGGAAGTGGCCTCCAGGCCGACCTGAAAGGTCGCTTCCACCAGCCCAGGCCAACGGCCTGGGAAACCGGACACCGACAATTTCACCGGCCCTGAAAGGGCCGTTCATCTCAATCCCACACGTACCGCTAGACATCTTCATTCTTCATTCGCTCGGCATCGGCAATTTGTGGAGGCGAAGAAACGACAGCTTATCCCAGTAGCCGCGCTGGAAGACAATGAGCCCGCCTTGGATCTGGAAAAAGCCGCAGCCACGAAGACCTAGCGGGTCACGCCACTCTAAAATCGCCCACTGGCCATCCTCAAAAATGTGCTCAGGAATGCAGTGCATCTTAGCGGCAGCAAACTCGAGCACAAACATCGCATGGATCGCGGCGCGTCCGACGATCGGCTCGTTCGCGACCTGATGGTTCGTAGCCGAATCCGCATACAACGCCGCTAAACCATCGGCATCCCCCGCGTTAAAACGCTCTACCCATCGCTGGACTATTTCTCGAGGTGTCATGATGCCGTACGCCCCAATCTCAGCGACCCAGCCCGTGGAACGTGTGAATTGCAACCAGAGAGCGATGGCCGGGTTCGCGGCTGCGGATGGTTAAGTACTAATATCATCGTATATCCTTAGCGCGGCTCGCGAGAAACTGAAAATACTTTGGATCGTGCTGGTCGAAAATCTCTCGGCCTGCCCCCATATAAGCACGCATCAACTCGTCAGCGGCACGCTCGCGGTTTCCGAGTTCAAACTGGCACTGGCCAAGTCGAAAATGAATGAATGGATTCCCGACTGCTCCCGGACATCTCATCGCGGTCGACAGATTGTCGCATCCAGCGGCATAGTCTCTGCCAAGGTAATTCGCATCGCCAATCGCAACCAGAATCCATGTGGCAGCCTCCCAGTCCGTCTTAGGCTCAGGTAGCAAATCCCAAGCAGCCCAGTAGCTCGCAAGCGCATTGGAAAAAGACTGTCGTCCAGTATGCTCGTCCCCAATGGCGCAAAGACGCTTGATCTCTTCGTGAATAGAATCGGGAAGTTCAGCCATACGATGCTGCCTAACGATCTAAGTTCGGCGAGCGAAGCGAGCCCGCTCTAATGACAGGTTAGGCCGCACTGCCTCATCGCACTCGGTAGCCCTCATGCTTAGCCGCGAGATGGTTGTACGCGACCCATTCACGAAGGAGAGTCATGTAGTCATCCAGGGATGCCGCATCAGGGTTCTCGAGAGGGTGAAGAGATACGGGGTCTACACTCAACGCTTCCTCCAAACGTGAGGCGATGATTGCGCACTCGGCCGGCGCGACGAGCCAGCCAGAATTGCTCGTGAACTTGAAAGCCGGAACTGCTCCGCCGATTTCGGACTCGGTCTTCAAGAGCTTATCCCTAAGAAGTGACTCGTCAGGAGAGGTCGTTTCAGTGTTCGGGGGTAGAGCGGGTTGGTGTGTAACTTCTTCAATCGCTCCCGCAAGTAGCATGGACCGGTAGACCATTGCCATGCCCCGCCACGAGAATCGAAACCAGTCCGGGCGGTCAGACAACTCGGGCCGATATCCCTGAGCTTCTGCGGGAGGTACGGTCATAAAGAAATCGAAACCCATGAAGCTGCGTTCGAATGTTTGTTATTACGGCCTAACTCCGATTCGATATCCAACTAGCGGGACAATTTGCCGACAATATAAACCCGACATTTTTGTGTCAACAATCGGAAATCGTGAACTGGCCCTGGTTTATGTCGGGATTTTTCGCTCGATATCCAGCCTTTCCGTTGCATCTTCGCGACTAGGGCTCGTCTGAGGCCTCAATTTTGCGCCCGGCATTCTGCATTCCGCAATCAGTAATCTGCATTTCCTAGACAGAGCATCCACCGCCTCCTTACGGGCAAGGCTCCGTAGATTACCCATAAACCTGCTGGCTCCGTGCCTTTGCGTCTCAGGTAGAAACATTTTGCCCGTGGCCCAAAAAAGGCTCTTGACACTGTATCGTATGTTCAGTAATATATCTATGAATCGACAGCGTGCGGCTCCGAGACATTGGGGCCGATGTTCTTTGGCAATTTAAACAAATCAAGGGTCTAGGTGTCTGAGGGTTGTCTCGTGTCCTGCGCATGGGCCAGTCTAATGCGGCTGGCAGGCGATTTTCAAAGAGTCTTGTCTGCGTAGGGGCGGGCAACTCAGACACCAAGACACACAGGCACATGCTGCCCTGGATGTGAAAGAACTCACTCAATTCGATCGAAAGTTTTCGGCCGATTTGAGGTGAGAAAGGCGGAGAGTGAAATAACTGTGAAAAAACTCAATCCAAAATTTGCAAAAACGCCTACGCAGGGAAGAAAGTGCACTGCAGTTATTTCACTCCGAAACTCGCTTTTCCGGATTCCGGCGCGAAGAGCCCCGTTTTTCGCGGGGCAGACGCGCGACGATTGCCCGATTTGTTCACCGGCCTTTTTGGCCGCCGGCGTTTGGAGCGAGATTTATCGGACTTTCTGGAGAAAGTCGAAAATCACTGTCGCGAAAAAACTCGAAGCGCTGCGGCCTGCGGATCGCGGAACTCGCGGTGGTGACATCCCGGGGCCGCGGCGGCGCCTCCAGCCCCGGCCACTCCAAGGGCAGCAGATTCTGAAGCCGGCTTTAGAAGTCATACCAAATTCCCCAGCCGATGCGCGATTCGGTCTGGTGGAAGAATTCGAACTGGTCGCTCTTGCCGTAGAAGTACTCGCCGCCGATGCGCAGGTTCGCACCGCGGGCATATTTGCGCCACATCCAACCGAACTGCACGACAATGTCGCCGCCGTAGTCGACTTCTTCTCTCAAGTTCGTGTTCAGCGCCAGAAACGGTCCGCCGCGCAGGCCGGTGTTGCGAGCTTGCGCCCAATCGAATCCGAACTGGAATTCAAGCGGTTCCGCGCCGCCATCGGTGGTGGCCACGCCAATTTCGCCGTACAAGCGGAACTCCGGCGTGAAGAAATAGCCGGTGCCGAACACAACGCCGTCGCGAACAAAGTTGATGCGATTGGCGTTCGGATTCACGTACAGCAAATACTCATCGCCCAGGTGGGAGCTGATGTGGTAGTAGCCGGTTTTGAATTGCCACTGGCCTTTGCCGTAGGTGACAGGAATGCCAAAGCGGTAGTCGCTGCTGATGAGCGGAGTGCTTTCGGCCAAAGGATCGAGTCGCGGAAAAACGGCGCCTTCCAGATCGACTTCCCAGCCTTCAGGCCAATCGGGATTGTCGTTGCCGTAGCGCCAAATGCCGGCGCGTCCGCCGAGCGCGACATCCCACGTGGTGCCTGTCACGCTGTTCTGATTCCAAAACGACGCCATGCGCGGCTCTTTGGCGCCGGCCATGTACGACTGATAGATGAGCGTTTGAGGCAGCACTTGCGAGTGCCACTGGTCGCCATCGCAATTCGATTGGCAACTGATGCACGGCGAAGTGGCCGCCGGCGGCGGATTCCAACTGGAATGAGCAGCGTAGGCATCGAGGGAGGTGAGCTGTGAAACGGATGAATCCAGTGGTGGAAGCGGATTGGAAAAATCGAGCGACGACGCTGAGTGCGCACTGTAGATTTGCGAGCTGTATGCCGACGACTGAGCGGCCGCATTTCGCGCTGCCAGCAGGGCACACATTACAAGCGCAATGCGAGCCGAGAAGACAACCAGAGTTGTCACTACTCGAGTGCGGGCGCAATGGTCGTGCGTCATCGGCGCGAACGGCGACGGTGAAAAACGGGATTGATGGGACCGGCAGTTTTGCGGATTCGCAAAGGAAAGGACGTGACAGCAGACTTTGCCCGGCGGGCAATTGCGATCCCAAGCGAATCATCGGCACGTCCGGCAGGCTTTTAACAACTCGTTTCGCCGGGACATTCGTTTGGCAAACCTTGACGGCGACAGCGGTTCCGGTCAGTCAAAGTTGGCAAACTTTGCGGTCGGTATGCCGGCGGCGGCCGGTTGAAGAGGCCACCGAACAGACCGATAAGCAGACCATAAACTGGCTATTTGGCGGGCAGAAAACATTCAACTTTGTCGTGCATCGTGTAGAGCCGAAACTTGGTGGGCGATTTGAACTCGAACTCGTTGCCGCTGGCAGCGGCCTTGCCGACACTGTTCGATTCGCTAGCGATTGGCACCACGATGCCGCTCGAGCGATCGCCGGGCACGAGCGGATTGCCGGGATATTTTTTCCAGTGAATTCGATCGGTCGACATGGCGACATCGGTCGTCCAAGTGCGCGGCCGTATCGGCGTTCCGCTGCCGTGATAGAACGCGTAATAACGGCCATCGTATTTGATGACTTGATTGACGGCGATTTGAACTTTGTCGTACTCGTCGGGGCCGGGCGTGAGCACAGGCTCGTCTTGCACGTTGGTCCAAAATTTCAAGTCGGTCGAAGTTGCCAAATAGATCGCCTGATCGCCGCGCTCGTACATCAGGTACCAGGTTCCATTTTCGAACCAAACGGTTGGCGTGCCAAATGGCCCGGGCGGAATCGGTTGGCCATTGGCCAGGCGAATGTCGAGCGCGCCTTGGCGCGTCCACTTTTCACCATCGGTGGAAGTGAGCCACTGCGAGGCGTTATCTTCCTCAGCGAACATGTACCAGGTGCCGTTGTGGCGGACGACCATCATGTCTTCAATCGTGTGGTCGGTGTAGACCGGATTGGCAGGATCGCGAGCCCACTTCAGGCCATCGGCGGAGGTGGCGTGCCCCAGCATTCGCTTGCCATTGGTGGCAGCGTCGTAGCCCGAGTACCACATCTGCCAACGGTTGCCATCGTGCAAAATCCAGCCGCGTTCGCGGATTTTGGTATCCCACTGCGGCGGTTTTTCGGCCGTGAAGATCGGATTATTCACGTACGAAGTGAAGTTAACCAATTCAGGAGGGAATTCATCCGCGGCTGCGGAGAATTGAACTCCACATGGCGAGGCCAGCATCAAGCAAACGATCGCGTATCGAATTCGCAATCGTGTGAAAAGCGGCGACATCAAATTCATTCTCCGGCTTCGCATACAGCCTATCCGCGGTGTCTTCATAGGTCGAAAAGTTGTATGGAATCTTATGAATCGCTCATCTTGATTGGCAATAACATTGACGGATTCGGGAATTTATCGAACACTATACATTCGGGCTCATCCATTGTGGGGCGATATAGTTGTTCGATCGTGAATTCCAATCGCAAAGTCCGTAGATTTGTCGCCAGGATTGAAGCCCTCGAAGATCGCTGCTTGCTGACGGCGAGTACGCTGAGCGCGGCTGCCGGTGCACTGTCGAATCATCTGCTTGCTTCGGAGCTTCAACTCAAAACGCTCGATGGCGCGAAGCCGCTGGCGAGTGCATCGCCCGTTGGCTTAACTCCGAGCCAGATTCGCCATGCGTATGGGTTTGATCAGATCTTGTTCGACGGCGGCATCGTGGGCGATGGGACCGGTCAGACCATCGCGATTGTCGACGCCTATCATTCGCCGTCGATTTTGCACGATTTGCATGTGTTTGATGTCGCATTCGGAATTCCCGATCCGCTAAGTTTCAAACAGGTCGCGCAAGATGGCAGTACCAATTTCCCGATAACCGATCCCGCGGGAGCCGGCGCCGCCAGTGGCACTTGGGAATTGGAGACCGCACTCGATGTAGAGTGGGCGCACGCCATCGCACCGGGCGCAAGCATCTTGTTGGTGGAGGGCAACAGCAGCGGGTTCAATGATCTTGTGGCCGCGGCGGCAAACTATGCCCGTTCACAGCCAGGAGTGGTCGCCGTTTCCATGAGCTTCGGCGGTTCGGAGTTTTCGGGCGAGACATCATACGATCAGTATTTTACGACACCATCCGGACATGGCGGTGTCACGTTTTTGGCCGCAACCGGCGATGACGGCCAACCGGGCGGGTTCCCTGCGTATTCGTCGAATGTTGTTGCAATCGGCGGGACGACGTTATCCACGAACTCCGATGGCGATTATCTGGGCGAAAGCGGATGGAGCGGCAGCGGCGGCGGCGTGAGCACGGTCGTGGCTCAGCCGAGTTATCAAACGGGAGTCGTGACGCAAAGCACCACGAAGCGCACAAACCCGGACGTGGCTTTCAATGCCGATCCAAACAGCGGCGTAGCCGTGTACGATTCATACGATTATGGAAGCGCAGGTTGGATTCAAGTCGGCGGGACGAGTTTTGCAACGCCAGCCTGGGCAGGCCTAATTGCGATTGCTGACCAAGGTCGAAGTTTGCTCGGGTTGAAGTCGTTGGATGGCCGCACAGACACGTTGCCAACTCTTTACGAGCTTCCCGCTAGCTATTTCCACGATATCACCACTGGCAACAATGGATTTGCAGCCGGGGTTGGCTATGACCTCGTAACTGGGCGTGGCAGTCCGATTGCGAACCTTGTTGTCGGCGGACTAATCGGTTCGACCATCTCTGGGACAGTTTTTTCGGATACGAACGATAATGGTGTGCTAGATGACGGCGAACTCGGTTTGGGCGGTTGGACGGTTTTCGATGACGCAAATAACGATGGGGTCTTAAATCCCACTGCGCAGGCAACCGCTGCCGCGGCTGATTTGCCAATTGCGATTCCAGATTTGAAAACCGTCACTTCCAGCATTACCGTATCAGGATTCGATGGACTTGTAAGCGATGTAAATGTCAACCTTACATTGCACCATACGTTCGATTCCGATCTTGTCATCACACTCATTGCTCCAAACGGCACTCAAGTCACCCTGGCCAGTAAGAACGGCGGCAGTGCAAATAATTTCATAAGCACGGTGTTCGACGATCAGGCCGCTTCGTCGATTACTAGCGCCGCCGCCCCATTTACTGGTACTTTTCGACCGACCGGCTCGCTAGCAACGCTAAATGGCATCGATCCCAATGGCGTCTGGAAATTGCAGGTGGCCGACGTCGTCCGTCGCGATAGCGGCACGCTCGATAGTTGGTCGCTGCAAATTACAACGGGCGCCGATACTGCGGTGACGACGGCGGCCGATGGGAGTTATCAATTCGTCGGTCTTGCTTCCGGTGTGCATCATATTCGAGAAATTCCCGTCGACGGATGGACACAAACTTCGCCGGCTGGCGGCGAGTTCGACATCAACGTTGCTGTTGGCGCAAGTTTCAAGGGAAAGGATTTTGGCAACTTTCAACCGCCGCCTCCGCCGCCGCCTCAGACGACGGTGCCTCCGGGAGATTTCAATCGCGATGGGAAGCTGAGCGATGACGACGTGCCGGCGATGCTTGCGGCGCTTACCGATCTCGCAGCCTACCAATCCACAAATTCACTCTCCGATGCCGCATTGCTTGCGATTGCCGACATGGATGGTGACGGCCGCATTTCCAACGCCGATATACAGCCGCTGCTGGATGCCGTCATTGCGATTGATTCGCAAACGCCACCGCCAGTGGGCTCGGCGGCTGTGGCCGGTGAAGTGCTTCAAGCGCATCCTTTGGCGGCGTCGGTGCCGAGTTCGTCGGCGGAGGTTAGCGGCCAAGTGAGGAATGGCTCTTTGAATTCCGCACTCTTTGAATCGGCGGGGCGCAATTTGAAGCGGTCAAAGACCGTTCCTCGTTGGCAATGCACGATGTCTTGGTCGACAATCTTCAAGGCATAGATTGGCAGTTTTCAACCCGACGAATGAAGTCGAATATCGCGCTTTCAAGCGGCGATCCACCCAAACTCGTCGCGAACTCTCCCAGTGCGGTTACCGACGACGTGTATTCGACCGCACTCGATTTACGCCGGCCGGTGCGTTCGCTTCAGCTGGTCGACGATTCCGCCACCGACCGTTTCTTTCGTTCGGCCTTCGCCCGAGCGCCAACACCTGAATATATTCCGCACCTAAGAGCACAATCGCCACAGAGTAATAACACCAAAGCAAGATTGCCAAAAATGCCCCGACAACACCATAAGCGCTGTATTTGCTGCGCAACAACAATAGTGATGAGTTGTCGTCCGATTTCCCAGGCGACTGCCGTCAATAGTCCTCCTTGAAATGCCCGCATCCACCGCACTTTGACCTTCGGCAATAGCCGGAATAAAAGCGTGAACACAACCGTATTCGTAACGAACGTGACTCCAATTTGAATGGTGTCCCAGACCCAACGGTCAAGCGGCATTACTGTTTCCGTATGGGTTTGAACGGCGGTGAGCACCATGCCTGCCAAAAAAACAATGACCACAACCGTCCCAAGACCCAGAAGCGCGAGGAACGCTCTGCCGCGTTGTGCGAGCAGGCCGAGCAGATATCGCCAGATGTTTTGTGATTCCGGTTGTGGATAGCCCCAAATGCGATCGAAGGCAGAATCGAGTTGGCCGAATGCGGCCAACGAAGCCAACAGCATGGTCGCCAATCCAATGGGACCGCCGATGGACGATCGATCCTGCACGGTCAAAAGCGATTGCTTCACGTAATCGGCCAACTGCAGCGACATGTTTTGCTTAATGGCGTCGAGCAGCCGCAATTGGGCATCTTGCCCTAGATGGGTGTACTGGAAGAAGAGCGCCAGACCCGCGATTAGAACTAACAAGAGCGGGAAGAACGAGACACCCAAGTAATAGGCGGTCGCTGCCGCCATCACGGAACCGTCATCTGCGCTCCAGCGAGTGACGGCTTGTCGCAAATCGGCAAAGAATTGAGCGACGAACCGGAATTTGAGCACAGGCGGTCGGGGGAAGGCTTGAGTAATAAATCACGCTTGGCGGGACTAATCCAGCGTTGGCGCACCGCAATCCTCGCTGAAGCAAATCGCGCAGTGGCAAAACTATTGCGGGCAAACGCACGGACATTGCTGCTGTACGACCGGTGCCGGCGTACAAATGGGCGCGGTCTGAACTGCCGGCGTTATAGTTGTGGGCGGCGGATAGTACGGTGGAGCTTGCGAATATGAAGGTCCAAACAGCGAACGGCTACAGCAGCAACCGGTCGAGCTCGAAATCAAAAGCACGGCGATCATGGGCAAACATTTTCGATTCATCGTGAGTTCCAGTGCAATCAAACGTCCGTCGAGTCCGGCCCCTTATGGCCCGAGCGTTTCATGCCCTCGAGGGCAGCCGGTGGCGGAGGGTAAAGACGTAAGGCGAGCAGTGTCAAGTGCAACACAAAACGAACTGCTAGCACGACGTAGACGAAATTGCCGCATTTAAAGTCTTCCAGCCGGTGTTTCGGCGCGAAGTGCGGCAATCATGTCGCGAGTGGCCGCATACACTGCTTCTTGCCATCGAGATTTGCCAAAGCGTTCATATTCGCGACGCTGATAGGCAAAGATGATGCCCCGCGAATTATTGACAACCGCACCAAGCCCACGGTCGTCGAACCCGCCCGCGACGTCCTTTGCCGTACCGCCTTGACTCCCGTAGCCAGGAACCAGAATCCATGTGTGCGGCATCACCTCGCGCAACTCCGTAAGCTGCTCCGGGTATGTCGCGCCGACAACCGCTCCAACTGCGCCATACCCACATTCTGTCAGTGTGGCTTCCGCCGATTGTTCAATGAACTGCGCCACGTGCCGGTACAGCGGCTGATTCTTGACGGCCAGGTCTTGAAATTGCGATCCACCGGGATTCGAGGTTTTAACTAACACAAAGACCCCGCCGGCCGTTTTGGCGGCCGCATCGAAGAACGGAGTTAGACTGTCGTCGCCAAGATAGGGGCTAACCGTGAGCGCATCGGCGGGCCAGGGCGCGTGAGTTCCGAAGTACGCCGCTGCGTACGCTGCGGCCGTCGAGCCAATATCGTTTCGCTTGCCATCGACAATGATGATTAACCCGCGCTGACGGGCATAAGCAATCACCTCGGCCAGGGCTTGCATGCCCGGCACCCCCAGCTCTTCGAAGAACGCGACTTGCGGTTTGACAGCGGGTACCAGCGGAGCAACGACATCGATAACATGCCGGCAAAACGCCACATATGCTTTGGCTTTTTCTTGCGGATCTGCGGTGGCCGAATCACCGATGAGCGACGCCGGCAGCGACTCCCAGCGAGGGTCTAGGCCAACCAGCACGGGAGTGCGAGTCTTTTTTATCGCAGCGGCCAGTTTGTCAGCAAAGTTGCTCACAGCTGTAATTTTCCACAAATTGGCAGGGGAAACTGACAGCAATCTTAGCTGGCGATGGCAATCGTCGTCGAGCGCTCGCAAGCGGCCGGCAATCTGGGCAATTTGCCGCAAGGTTTCCAAAAGAATTGAATGTGCGCATCACGTGGGGCTATCCGATAAGCGAAGAGGAGCGCACTTGGCCGAGCGGCCCCTAAGTTACAGAACGCTTCGGGGAACGTGCTTGCAAAGTGGCACGCGTCAGGGAGGGCGCATGCAGGGGGGAATTCGACTTACTTTCGTTGCAGCTGCGACCGCAATCCTTGCTGTCGGCTGTACTCCGTGGCGCGAGTACAAAGCCAACGGCTGTAAAGTTGGGCCGAATTATTGCACGCCTCATGCCGATGTCGCGGAGCGTTGGATCGATGCCGACGACAAGCGGCTCAGCAGCGAGGAGCCCGATCTCACACATTGGTGGACCGCGTTCAATGACCCAAAGCTGGATGAGCTCATTCATTCCGCCGTTGCGCAAAATCTATCGCTGAAGGAAGCCTGCTATCGGATTCTGCAAGCCCGCGCCAATTTGGCAATTCAAATGGGCAACCTGTTTCCCCAAACCCAACAGGCGTTTGCAAACTATTCTCGCAATGCGGCGAGTGCATTGGCGGCCAATCAAGGTTTGCTCGCGACAAATTTGTTTGGCTCAAGGCGGTTCTTCGATAACTGGGGATTAGGATTCAATCTTTCGTGGGAGGTCGATTTCTGGGGCCGTTTCCGCCGCGCGATTGAGTCGGCAGCCGATGAGTTGAATGCATCGGTTTTCAATTACGACGATGTCCTCGTGACTTTGCTGGGCGATGTGGCTTCCACGTACGTCGAAATTCGCACGCTGCAGCAACAACTGCTTTACGTGCGCGAAAACATCAAAATTCAAAATGAATCGCTGGAGATCGCACAGGCTCGATTCCGTGGCGGCCTTTCTAGCGAGCTCGATGTTGAGCAAGCGATTAGCCAGCTAGCCCAAACCGAATCGCTGATTCCGCAATTTGAGAAGCGGTTGCGGTTCGCGAACGATCGACTTTGCCTACTGTTAGGAACTCCGACGGAAGATGTTGTGCAGTGCCTGGGGGAACAGGAAATTCCATCAGTTTCGCCAGATATTGTTGTTGGAGTGCCGTGCGATTTACTCTGCCGCCGGCCCGATGTGCGGCGTGCGGAACGTGAAGCCGCGGCACAGTGTGCTCAAATTGGCATCGCTGAGGCGGAGCTCTACCCGCACATTGCGATTACCGGCTCGGTAGGTTACGACGCCGAACGGTTTTCTGATCTGTTCAAGAGTAAATCGTTCCAAGGCTCGATCGGTCCTGGCTTGCAATGGAATGTGTTGAACTATGGCCGGCTGGTTAACAATATCCGGCTCCAGTACGCGAAATTCTGCGAGCTCGTGATGACCTATCGCAACACCGTGTTGCGCAAATTCCGAAGCGGAAGACGGGATAGCGAATTTCCTGCAATCGCAACTGCAAGCCAAGGCGATGCAGCGCAGTGTCGATGCCGCGGCCAAAGCCGTGCAACTGGCGATCACGCAGTACAAGGCGGGCCTGGTAGATTTCAATCGGGTGGCGCTGTTGGAGCAAAATCTGGTGCAGCAGCAAGATCTGCTCGCGCAGGCGCAGGGCGATATCGCACAGGGTCTTGTGCAGACTTATCGCGCACTGGGCGGCGGTTGGGATGCGCCGTGCGGATCGGGTGAAGAAGTCGGCGGGAATTTGCCGGGCACGGCGTCAACAAAGCCGAAGGAAGTGACGCCGGAGCGATCAAACACTCCCGATTCAACGCCAGCCGCGCCGCGATTGCCGTCGCAGCGCAATATGCCGCTGCCTGGACCGGCGGATGATTTGCAACCCACAACCAGCAATCCGAATTCCAACTATCAATTTGTTCCCGCTGCGGAATTGAGAGTGCCTCCACGGAATTCTGACAAACCCATGCGGCTACGCTACGCTGACGAGCAGCATGAAGTTTTGCCCCACGCCGGCCTATTGCCGGAAGATCGCGGAGAAAGAAAGTTGGTCAGGTAATTGTTCGTCGCCCGCGGTTTTATGGACAACTGGCAACCGACCACCTGCTAAATCTTGGCCGGCGAGATGACGGTTGGTTCCGCGGGAGTAGCGGCGAATGTGGCGTCAGGCTTTGCTCCTACCACCGTCCCGTCGTGAGCTTTCAAGTTCTGGTGTACGGCGGCTTCGCGCTTTGTTTGGCGATACATGATGAGGTAATAAAAGACCGGCGTCAGGAATATACCGAACAGCGTTACGCCGATCATCCCGGCAAACACTGCGGTGCCAAGCGAGACGCGCATTTCGGCACCGGCACCGTGGGCAAGCACCAGCGGCACGACGCCCAGAATAAACGCAAAGCTCGTCATTACAATTGGCCGCAATCGCAGCCGGCAAGCTTCGACGGCGGCTTCGTATAATCCAAGGCCAAGTTCGCGCTGTTGCTGGGCGAATTCGACAATCAGAATCGCATTTTTCGCGGCCATGCCCACCAAAACGACAAAGCCAATTTGCACAAAAATATCGACCGGCAGATGGGCAATCAGCATGCCTGTGACGGCGCACAACAGGCACATCGGCACGACCAAAATGATCGATAGCGGCAACTTCCAACTTTCATACTTGGCCGCCAATACCAGGAACACCAGCGTGGCACCAAGCACAAAGACGAAGAACCCGAGAATTGCCGCCGGAACGTAGAACATGCCAACTTTGGCTGGCATCGTTTGCATGTAGGCGATGGTAGTCCATTCGTACGGCAGACCGAGCTTGTCACAAAGGCTGCCCATGAGGGACAGCGCCTGGCCAGAGCTGACGCCGGGCGCAGGATTACCGTTCACCGCTGCACTCGGATGCATGTTGTAGCGCATGTACATAACCGGTCCGCCGTGATCCTTTACCTTCGCGAGCGTGGCCAGTGGCACCATTTGCCCGATCTTGTTGCGCACTTTAAGTTGTCCGATGTCGCCGCGATTCACTCGTACTTTGCCTTCAGCCATCAAATTGACTTGCCACGTGCGGCCAAACAAATTGAATTGGTTGACGTAGTACCCGCCCATGAACGTTTGCAGCGTGTTGAACACGTCCGAGACCGGCACCATCAGCGATTCGCATTTGGTGCGATCGATGTCGATGTAGAGCTGCGGCGTGTCGGCGCGGAACATACTAAAAACGCCAATCAAGTTCCGAGCTTGCATTCGCTTCGCGAGTTAACTCGTCGGTGCCTTTTTGCAGGGCGTCCAGATCGACGCTGGCCAATTGTTCGACCTGCAATTGGAAACCGCCGCCGTTGCCCAGGCCTTGAATCGGGGGAGCGCGAAACACGGAGACAATGGCCTCATCGATTTCGCGATTGCATAGTTCACGGATTTTTTGAGCGACGACCGCGTCGTATTCTTCGTGGCTATGTCGCTGATCGAATGGCGCTGAGGATGACGAAGGTCGATCCGAAGTTCGAGCCATTCGCGCTGAGCAGCACCGATTGGCCGGCAACACTCAGCGTATGATCGACCCCGGGGATTTTCTCGAAATGCTTGCCATTGACCTCGCCTCCCAACGCAAGCGAGTCGATCATATCCATCACCGCCTGCGTACGTTCGCGCGAGGCCGAATCGGGCAACTGGACGTTCACCAGCAGATATCCCTGATCTTGTTCCGGCAGGAAGCCGGTTGGGGCGGTCGTCAACGTGTGATATGTGAGATACAGCAGGCCGCCGTAAACAAACAGCACGATGATGCCGATTCGCAGCGAACGTCCGACGATCCAGCCATAGCCCGTCGTCACTCTGTCGAACACATAGTTAAAACCGCGGAAGAATTTGCCAAGCAAATAGTTAATTGGTCGAATCAGGAACCAGCCGAAGACGAGGCCAATAACAGCGCCCGGTAGAAATGCAACGATGGTTAGCAGGGCGCTGGGCCAGTCGGGAAATTTCTCCGTGATAATCGGCTTCAGGAACGAAATGCTTACCAGCCCAAGCAGAGCGAAAATCCACCATGGCAGCGCTTCGCGCACGTGCTCATGTCCGCCATCGTGCTTGGCTTCCGTTTTGAACACGGAAACCGCGCGCGAAGGCGTAAGCGTCATGGCGTTGATGGCCGAAATGATCATCGCGGCCGAAATCGTCAGCGCGAACTGCTGATAAAACTGCCCCGTGATGCCCGGCAAAAATGCACTCGGCAGAAACACGCTGGTGAGCACCAGCGTGATCGCCACGATCGAGCCGGTGATTTCATCCATCGCGTTGATCGTGGCCTGTTTGGGATCGATCCCCTTGGCAATCCAGCGCTCCACATTTTCCAGCACGACGATGGCGTCGTCGACCACAATGCCGATGGCCAACACCAAGCCGAACAGCGTGAGGTTGTTCAGCGAGAATCCCAAGAGCGCCATCACGGCGAACGTGCCGACGAGCGACACCAGCACGTCGAGCATTGGCAGAATCATCGCCTTCCAATCTTGCAGGAAGAACAGCACGACAATGGCCACGAGAATGATGGCATCGCGCAGTGTTTTGAGCACCTCGTCGACCGATTCGATGATGAACGGCGTGGTGTCGTAAACGATTTTGTACTGCAAGCCTTGCGGAAAACTCTTGGCGAGCTCCTGCATCTTGGCTTTGATCTTGTTGCCGACGTCCAAGGCGTTGGAGCCTGGCAATTGGAAAATCGCCAACGCCACTGACGGCTTTTATCGAGATGGCAGACCTGCGTGTACTGCTGGGAGCCGAGCTCAATACGGGCGACATCTTTGAGGCGGACGACTTGGGCGGATGGAGCCTTTTCCTGAGCGTCGCCCATGCTGGTTTTGATGATGATATTGCCGAACTGCTGTTTGTCCATCAGTCGGCCGAGCGTGCTCATGGTCAGCTCAAATTGCTGACCTGAGGGAACCGGCGGCTGGCCAAGCGTGCCGGCGGCAACCTGAACATTTTGGTTTCGAACCGCATTGATGATGTCGTTCGTGGCAATGTTGCGGTCGGCCATCTTGTCGGGATCGAGCCAGACGCGCATGCTGTAATCGCGCTCGCCCAAGTAGTTGATGTTTCCGACGCCGTCGATTCGCAGCAGATTGTCTTTGATATAAATCGTGGCATAGTTGCTCAAATACAAGTCGTCGTAGCGGCCGTCGGGCGAAATCAAGTTCACCGCCAACAGAATGCTCGGCGATTGCTTGTTGGTGTTGACGCCTTGCAGTTGCACTTGCTCCGGCAATTGCGCCATGGCCAGCGCGACGCGATTTTGCACGAGCACCTGCGCCATGTTCAGATCGGTGCCCAGTGCGAAGGTGACCGTGAGCGTGTACGAGCCGTCATTGGTGCATTGCGACGACATGTACATGGCGCCTTCGACGCCGTTCACTTGCTGCTCGATTGGCGCCGCCACGCTGTCGGCCACCACCTGCGCATTCGCGCCGGATAACTCGCAGTCACCTGAACCGCCGGCGGTGTGATGTTCGGATACTGCGCCACGGGCAATGTGAGCGCAGCGACGCCGCCGACTAGCCAGATCACGATCGAAATGACCCAGGCGAAGATTGGGCGTTCGATAAAAAACTTGGCGAACATTGGCCGTTCGTGCTCGTTCGGTGTGGCTGCGTTGCTCCGACGCGCCTCCCAACTGCAATCCGCTTAACTCTGAGCCGGTTTGATTTCCACTTTCATGCCTGGTCGCACCCGCTGCAGATTGCCAACGATTACGCGATCGCTCAGTGTCAAACTGGGTTCGCCCTGTTCATCGCGGGTTGCGGGCCGAACGCCTTTGCCGTCGTGCACGATCGGTTCCGGAATTACAACTTGCATTCCGCCCGCCTGAGTTTGCCCGACGTTAATCGGCCGCTGCTCAACGACATTTTCCGCATTGACGATCAGCACATATTTTTGCCCCTGGTCAGTGGCAATCGCCGCTTGCGGTAACAGTAGTGCCGGGTGCTCGGGGCCAATCGGCAGCCTCACGCGCAAATACATTCCCTGCGAAAACACGCGTGGCCCCGTTTTGGGCAATGGATTATCGATAATGCCGCGAACTTGCAGTGTGCCGGTCGTGGGATCGACTTGGTTGTTGACAAAATCGATCGTGGCCACGTACGGATATTCGTCCGTCCCGTTCGAGAGTCCAATATCGACCGGGTATTTTTCACGATTGTTTTCGCGGACCGATTTCAGCTTGCCTTCGCGCATCAGGTTCTGGACGCGAATCATGGTTTGCTCATCGACATCGAAGTACGCATACATCGGATTTTGAGAAACCACCGTGGTCAAGAGCGTATTGGCTTCCACAAGATTGCCGACGGAAAGCAAGTTTCGGCCGACGATGCCGTCGATATCGGACTTCACATTGGTGTAATCCAAGTTCAGTCGCGCCGATTCCGCATTGGCTTCCTGAGCCGCGACTTCCGCTTCCGCTTTGCCTTGAGCCGCAAAATATTTGTCCACATCTTGCTGGCTAATGGCCCCCGGCGTTTTGGCAACGTTCAGCGCCCGTGCGTAGTCGGCCTTGGCGAGCTGCAGTTGCGCTTTGGCCAAATTGATTTGCGCCACCGCCTGGTCGTACGTTGCCTGGTATGGCCGCGGATCAATTTTGAACAATACCTGGTCGCGTTTCACTTCCTGGCCCGCCACAAAGTTGTAATCTTGCGTGGGCGGCTTGTCGGACTTGTCGGCGAAATTCCACCGTACTAGGTAACCGCTTACTTTGGCACGCACATCGAGTGAATCGGGCGCTTCGGTGCGGCCGGTGAAGTATTCGTAATCGGTAACGTTCTTTTGAATTGCATTTAGTACGGGGACAATCGGCGTGAGATTGGCAGAACTTGCCGACGATTTTTCCGTGCAGCCACACGCACAAATCGCGAGCGCAGCCAATGTTAGAGCTGCAGTGCAACTGGATAGAAGTCGGTTCATGGCCAGTTAAATGAAACTAAGAGGCGACATAACCATATAGGTTGCAAAATGGCAACGCGAAACGTCAGCTTGTGTGCCGGCTGATTATAATGCTTTGCCATTCACGCAGCCCGATTTTTGCTCGTTTGATGCGCGTCAAAACGGCGCTGTTGTTTGGTCGGCGCCCACTACGAGAAAAATCCAGTTCGCAACTGTTTTTCAGTTTGACGCCCCCAAGACAGTAACCTAGGTTTGTGTGGCTCGGTTGCGCATTCTGCAATTCATTTGCTGGCGCGAACCATTCGTGAGCCAGAGCATTCGCTCAACTCAGTTTCTATCCGCGACAGCGCAGTGCGGTTTCTCTTCAAACCGTTGCGCGCGCAAGCTAACCTCGGAGGGTTTGCCATGGGCCGGCATTTGCAGCGCCGCGTTCACTCATTGCGGATCGAGAAGCTTGAATCCCGACAATTGCTGACCGGTGTGACGGCGTCAATGACGCCTGCCGGTATTCTTAACGTGCTTGGAACCAGTGGCGACGATTCTATTTTGTTCCACGAAACCAGTGGCAGCATATCGATAACCGGCGTGGCCGGCGCTTGGTCGGCATCGAAAGTCAAATCGATCAATGTCAATCTTGGAGCCGGCAGCGATTATCTTTCACTCGACAGCATTGCGAACGGCGGCAGGCAGGCCTTCAAAGAAAAAGCTACGGTGACCGCCAGCGGAGTTGCAGATCACATCCACTTGGCTGGTGGCCGCGATCTCTATTTTGGCGGCGCTAGCAACGCGGTGAACATCGCGACAAATGGCAGCGTGACGTTAAATGGCGCCAATATCAACTGGAGTACCAGGCTGGCAACCGCGCTGAGCAAAGCTGGTGTGCTAACGATAACGGGCACAAACGGGAACGATACCATCGCTTTCCGCCAAACCAACGGCAAAATATTCATCCAGGGCGTGAGTGGATCGTGGAACGCAACAAAGGTGCGCTCGATTGTCGTTTATCTTCAGGATGGCACCGACACTGTTTCACTAGCCAGCCTAAGCAACGGTGGCAATCAACAGCTATCCGAAGATTTCGCGGTCAAATCGGGGACTGGCAATAAAACGGTTAATCTTGCAGACGGACATCAGGCGACATTTAGCGGCTTCGGTCATGCTTTGACAATTACGACCGGCGGAGTCGCATCGCTTGATGGGGTCGCCATCAATTGGGATCCTGATCCAACGCCGGAGCCAGATCCGACACCCGATCCGACACCAACACCCGATCCGACACCGACGCCGGATCCGACACCGACACCTGATCCGACACCAACACCCGATCCGACACCGACGCCGGATCCGACACCGACACCTGATCCGACACCGACACCTGATCCGACACCGACACCTGATCCGACACCGACACCTGATCCGACACCGACACCTGATCCGACACCAACTCCACCTCCGCCGGATCCGACACCACCGCCCCCAGATCCCACGCCGACACCTGTTGCGAACTGGTTTGACGGGAACCTGCACGATGCGGTGCTGCGGAGTTGGGGCAGCCAGTATTATCAGGACGGGTTGATCGATCGCACGGACATGATCAATCTGTTTCGCAAGGTGGAAGATTCCGGCTCGATCGACGCCACGGAGCTGAGCGATCTGCAATTGATCGTCAGCACCACGTCCTTGTTTGGCAGTCTCGATTATGTGCAGCAGCTGTCCCAAGACATTGTGCTGGGCAATGCAGCCAATTCCACTTATCAAGGGAGTGCACTGGGCAACTTAGCGACGGGATCTTCCGCCTGCGCAATTGGAAAAACTCGTCGATAAGTGGTTCCTAGGCAGTGATCATCCTGCAGCCAATAGTGCCTATCAAACGGCGTCCGCGCCGCGGTTCCGTATGGTGCTTCGTACACCGATATCCGTCAGGGTGGCTTGGCCGACTGCTATATCATGGCCTCGCTGGCGGAAGTGGCTTTAAGAAGTCCGAATACCATCTACAGCATGTTCATCAATAACGGCGATGGCACCTACACCTTCCGCTATTATGCCGACAGCCAGCCTTATACCCAACGCGGAACGGCCCTCTACGTGACTGTCGATTCCCAGTTGCCCTCTGGCTATGCCGATTATAGCCAAGAACTCTGGGTGGCGATGGCGGAAAAGGCCTTTGCCCAGACCAAGGGCAGCTACAGTGCCCTGGCATTTGGCTTCATTAACACGTCGCTGAATCAGATCACCGGAAATACGTGGCTCTTCCCCATTTCGGATCGAGCCACCTTCGTGGCCGATTACAACGCCGGCGATATGATTGGCTTGGCCTCAACAGGTGCGCCGGCTTCACCCAACATCGTAGGACTCCATGCCTATGCCCTGGTCAGCTACGATGATTCCACGCAAATCCTGACCCTCTACAACCCCTGGGGATTCCTCGTCACCATCGCCTGGAACGATGTCGCTGCAAGCTTCTCCAGCGTCCAAGGAGTGAATGCCTAAATCCTTCCATATTGATGACTTTCGCAATGGACACCTCTGCGGTGTCATTCGGTTACGCATTGGTGGGCGATTGACCAAATCGGAGAGAAGCCGCGATATTTGAATCGGACGTCGCAAACCCAAGCTCTGCCATATGTTCCTAAAAATCCTCGATTTCCCCTCCAAATAGCGGTTATCAGACGCCCTAAATAGACGAAGATATTAATAGTCAATTTCCAGTTCCAGCTTTTTTCTTGGGCAACGCTGGAATTATCTGGAGTCGTTCACCGATGAGATGCACCTGTGATTTTCTGCGCCATCGCCGTGCGCAATTTGAATGGTTGGAGCCGCGGCGGGTCCTCGATAGTGCCACTTTTATCAAAGGCGACTTCGATCGCGATGGCGCACTGACCGACGCAGATATTCCCGCCATGTGTCAGGCCTTGATCGATCTAAAGAGCTATCAGGCAAATCACGCATTGTCGGACAGTGAGATATTGGCAATTGGCGATGCCGACAACTCCGGATCCGTCTCGAATCTCGATTTGCAGGCAGTGATCGATTTAGTAATTACGGCTCAATCGTCTCTGCCGGATCCCACTCGACCGCCCCCAGATCCCACGCCGACACCTGTTGCGAACTGGTTTGACGGGAACCTGCACGATGCGGTGCTGCGGAGTTGGGCAGCCAGTATTATCAGGACGGGTTGATCGATCGCACGGACATGATCAATCTGTTTCGCAAGGTGGAAGATTCCGGCTCGATCGACGCCACGGAGCTGAGCGATCTGCAATTGATCGTCAGCACCACGTCCTTGTTTGGCAGTCTCGATTATGTGCAGCAGCTGTCCCAAGACATTGTGCTGGGCAATGCAGCCAATTCCACTTATCAAGGGAGTGCACTGGGCAACTTAGCGACGGGATCTTCCGCCGCGCAATTGGAAAAACTCGTCGATAAGTGGTTCCTAGGCAGTGATCATCCTGCAGCCAATAGTGCCTATCAAACGGCGTCCGCGCCGCTGTTCCTGAAATGGCGCTTCGTACACCGATATCCGTCAGGGTGGCTTGGCCGACTGCTATATCATGGCCTCGCTGGCGGAAGTGGCTTTAAGAAGTCCGAATACCATCTACAGCATGTTCATCAATAACGGCGATGGCACCTACACCTTCCGCTATTATGCCGACAGCCAGCCTTATACCCAACGCGGAACGGCCCTCTACGTGACTGTCGATTCCCAGTTGCCCTCTGGCTATGCCGATTATAGCCAAGAACTCTGGGTGGCGATGGCGGAAAAGGCCTTTGCCCAGACCAAGGGCAGCTACAGTGCCCTGGCATTTGGCTTCATTAACACGTCGCTGAATCAGATCACCGGAAATACGTGGCTCTTCCCCATTTCGGATCGAGCCACCTTCGTGGCCGATTACAACGCCGGCGATATGATTGGCTTGGCCTCAACAGGGGCGCCGGCTTCACCCAACATCGTAGGACTCCATGCCTATGCCCTGGTCAGCTACGATGATTCCACGCAAATCCTGACCCTCTACAACCCCTGGGGATTCCTCGTCACCATCGCCTGGAATGATGTCGCTGCAAGCTTCTCCAGCATCCAAGGAGTGAATGCCTGATGTGGGGCGCATATGCACCGATCGAAGCTGAAACGCGTCCTCACGTAAAAGGCCAAATAAAAAAGTCCGCGAGTTGCGACCCGCGGACTTCTAAAACAATCATTTGAAAGCAAACACGCGATCTAGCCCCGACTGCGTCGGAGAGCAACGCCGCCAAAGGCAATTCCAAGCAATCCCCAGATAGCGAACGAACCAGCCTCTGGAGCGTCTAAGCCAATACCACCAGAGCGAATTCCCTCGTCTTTGCTGAATGACAATGGGTTATCATTAGTACCCCCGAAATTCCACCCAGCCGCCCAAGCCCAATCCCCTGATGCGGTATAAGGTATGCTATTAGCAGGGACCGTGACAGGTGCTCCTGGCAGTACGCCCGTAGCGACCTGACCCAGTACAGCTGCGGGAGTATCGATCGACCAAGC
Organism: Pirellulales bacterium; assembly: GCA_963773875.1. Classification (GTDB taxonomy): domain Bacteria; phylum Planctomycetota; class Planctomycetia; order Pirellulales; family JADZDJ01; genus CAVTYH01. The sequence goes on along the minus strand of CAVZCV010000013.1, from coordinate 65,662 downwards.
ATCAAAGCCGTTGTTAATGGTAGTATTCTCCGTAACTACCGTCGCCCCTTCTTTTTGCAAAATAGTTCCTGCAATACCAGGATTATTGGAGAACAGCTGAGTCTGATCGCCGCCGGGAGAGGCATTCAAATCGAAGTTCGCGTATTGAAATAAAATACCTGTGTTCGTAGTACCTATATTGTTAACCCCAACTTGAAGCGTCAATTCTGATGAGCCGGAACCTGGCAATTGGCCATCGAGAATATACTTAACCGAGACCATTATTCCAGTTGCAAGGTCGGTGTAATTAAACTGTGCGGTCGAAGCGGTCACAATTGGAGCAGCCAAAGACAATGTGTCGAGCGCGACGACAGCATTGGCATTGATCTTTATAAAGAACTTCTGTGAACTCAAATGTGTCGTGCCATCGACGGTCCAAGACGTTTGGTCCCCGATCGCCGAAATCGTTGCCGTCGAATTGTCTTCGAACAACACAAACGCGCTGGCAGACCTTGCCGATACAACGGCCGCCAAAACAAGCGTAAAAACCAATTTCATTTTCATGATATCCTCGTGCGGATCCTTGCAAGCCCAGTTAAAGACTTTGGGTTAATGTCGTTAATTCCTACTGTTTATTCCCCGCCGAGGGGGAGAAACTGACAACTGGAGTCAAAAACTATTTCATTTTGCAGGAAAAAAGGGGGAAAAAGAGGAATACGTCCGGCGATCACGGGCGGCAACATGATGTGCCGCATGTGTCTTGCTAATCTGGGTCATTAAAGCAGTAAAAACGTATAATTGGCCTCGACATCACCAGTTGGCCGATCGATACTAGAATAATTGGCAGTTAGGTCGTCAAGGGCTCGGGGCAGGAACCGATTCGAGTAGTTTTCCTGACGGGCAAACTAAAGCCACTCAAATCGGCCCCGCAATGGATCGCTGGCGCGAATTCCTAAATAATCCAAAGCTGGGAATCGACCATGTCGACCGCAGATCTAATTTCTGGATGCAATTCCGGCGAGAATATGGCAAGGAAAGGTGACGTGCGGGATGCAACCTCGCCCCCAGCAGATACGTCGCTGGCTGAACAGGCCCTCTTGATGTGGCTGCGCTGGAATGCCGCCTATGAGCTTCTAACCTCGAAAATGTTCGAGCAGCGGCAGAATCTTGAAGAGCTGCATGCGCACTTTGGATCTGGCCGACGAATTGCGACGCAGCGCCGTGCAGCTCACGCAAAAGATTCTCGGCAAATGACTTTCTAGACTATTGCCGCAAAAACCGGGCTGTTAAAGCCGATCAGGCACTCTTAGCCGGCGCTTGTAGGTTGCCATCCTCGAGCGCGTACTGAAATAAAGCCCAGACCCAGCAGGCCAAGTCCTGTCCACACCGCAAGACTCGCCGCCTCGGGATTCGCAATCGGCGCATTGCCTGGTCCAGTGATTTGGCTCAAAATCAGCGTATCGAGCAGCGGTTGAATATCGCCGTTTGAAACTCTTCCATCATGGTTCAGATCGCCGAGCGCAAGAAAATCGCCATCAGTCAAACCCTTCTGCGACTTAAACGCGCCGGTGTCCTTTAGCGCATTGAGCATTGCAGTAAGGTCATCATCGTCGAGGTGCGAGTTTCTGTTGAAATCACCGGGAGTAACGCTCGGAAGCAGTGCATGCGTGGTTTGCTTGGACGATTGAACCGCAGCAACCTGGATTACTGGGGCGGGCGCCGGCTCCGGCGGCACGAACTGTGGGGTTTGCAATTGAGTTGCAGCACTTTGCTGAGTCGTAGCGCTTTGCGAGTGGCAAACGTTCTGCACGAGTTGTTCGTGCATTTTACTGCACAGATGATCAGATGGCCGGCAACATACGACCGCTGCCTGCGACGCAGCTTGCGCAAAACATTGCGGCAAAAGCGGCAGAGAACAAAATATGGCGGTGAGATTTCACAAGATGCCCCTCTCCAAAACGCATTAAACCGACGCTGCAATCACAGTTTGCGAGAATTGCCCGCACCCGTGCGCAGGCTCTTCCTGCTCTTTGGGGTTGTACTCAGCGCCGTTACCCGTGTCAACAATTTGGAGGTGGTCAGGCGGAAGTTTTTTACGGCATTTTCCGGCGGAAAGTTCTTTAAGGAGGGGCCGGATCGACCCGAGCAGATAGCTTGATAAATGATGCCACCGGCCCGAAATTGCATGATTGGAATGATTTGGACAGTTCGGTGGGACCTTGTGTTAAGGTCCCAACTCCAGCACGCTACTCGGCGGCTATGTGGTGGCCCGGAGGCATTCAACTTCCGTCTTCAAACCGCCCGAACTCCAGAAGTTCGGTTGCCATCCAGCCGCGTAACCAATCGTCCCGTTCAATACCGGCCTCAAACGGGCAATGTTCCAACAGGACGCCTTCGAGGAAGGCCGTGGCTCCTCTTTCCCAGAAAACTTCGCTCGCCGGATGGGCGCGGTTGAAGCAGTCGGGGTCGCCCGTGTCGAGTTCTTGTGACCGTTGAATGATGTCCTCGCTTCGGTCCATTTTCGAGCCCGCCAGGAGGAGCTTTCCTGCTTTTGACGGCGAGGTGCAATAACAGCACGAAGTAATTGTACTTCCGCAACTGCGAGGCAGAGAAGCGGGATTTATGTGTTTATTCCCCGTTTGCATTCAAATGGGCCAATAAAGCGTATCTGACATTGGCTTAGCCTTAAAGCTCACTCCGCCTCCCTCTCGAAGAGGGCTGAAGTGGGGCCTGCCGAGAGCTTGATTCCGGCAAAATCCCCGCTCCCTTAGCCGGCCCTCTCCCAAGGGGGAAGGTTTTTGAGGCAAAGCCTCCTTGCGGAAAAAAATTTTCCAGTGGCCCACACAAACGCTTGACTTTGAGACGTCTGTACACTAAAATGCTGAAGTCGGAGAGTATGGGCTCCGTGACTCGGTCTTTGGCAATTTGAACAAATACGTAAGTGTCCAGGTGTCTGAGGGCCTGGGTGTCTTGTGGGCTGCGCGTAGGCCAATCTCGGTGGCCGAGGCTAATAGGAGGCAGGCAGCCCAGACACCAAGACACCCCACACCCGCCGCCCTGGGCGTGAAAAAACCCAATCCATTCGATCGAGAATTCTCGGTCGATTTGGGACTCCCAAAGCGGAGAGTGAAATAACAGTGAAATAACTCTGCGCGAATTTGGCGAAATCGCCTATACAGGTTAAAAGTCGCCGCTGTTATTTCACTCGAAACACGATTTTCGAGATGTCGGCCGAGCGAGTCGCGTTTTTTCTCGAGAGAGACGCGAACAGCCACGCGTTCTTTCACCGGGTTTTTTTGCCTCCGTCGTTTCGAGCCCGAAATCCCGGGCTAAATTGAAAAACGTAAAAAGCAGCTCGGTGAAAAATGGGCGGAAGCTAGGGTCTCCCGACGCCTCCGATACACTGGCGATCGTTGGATGCAAACTTTCTTGGGCGGGCGCCAAGCCCAAATCCGACGTCAGCTTCCTATTTCTATCAATGCGACGAACTAAAGTACTCGGAGCGTTCCGCTTCAACCAATTCTGGCGACATTTGCCGTCTGCATTGCGTTTGCATTGCCTTTGAACAGCAATAACACCTCGATCTTTGGGCAGACAGCCGAGCGTACGGCAAGTGACGTCGATCAAGACCTTCGCAGGGCGGGATCGCGAATATTTGGCTGCTTCGACCGAGGCGATCCAAAGGAAATTGTGCAGTTTTGGGCTGCCAGTGGCACATACACCAATGCAGACGGCAAGAGTTTCAACGCCCGAGCTTGTCGAGAAAACGTTCGCCGGCAATCGATTTGATCGCCCAACGGCTCACCTGGGTGAGGTTAGATTTCGCTCCCTCTCCAAAGATGTGGCCATTGAAGAAGGGCGTTGTGACATGGTCTGCATTTTACCACGCAGCGAGAACACAAAAAGTGACGCAACCGATCGGGCATCCATGAACGCCCGATTCGTAGCAGTTTGGATGAAACAGGACGACAAATGGAAGCTCGCCAGCCTCAGCGAATTTGCTGATCGCCCGCTGGAATCCAACGGGCCGACAGGTAGTCAGATGATTGCACCGTTAGATCGACTTACCGGGCGCTGGAAGGGCACCGCCGACAAGTTGACGATGCAGATATCGGCCAGTTGGAATGCGAATAAGACGTTTTTGAGCCGCGTAATCACGGTCGTTGAAGATGGGAAAGAAATCTTTAGTGGCACTCAGGAGGTCGGATGGGACCCCGTTTCCCAAAGCATTAAGTCCTGGAGCTTCAACGCAGATGGCGGGCGATCGGACGCGACTTGGGACCTCGATGGGGCGTCATGGGTTGTGGTCAGCATGGGAATTGCGGCTGACGGTCAGCGGACCGCCAGTACGCAGTTTTATAAATTTCGCAACAAAGACACACTGGAATGTAAACGCACGAACGCGCAGTTGGGCACTCAAAAACTTCCCGACCTGGCGATCACACTCACGCGGCAAAGCGCGACAAAATAGACGCCTTGCTCGATTCAACATATGCCGACACGATTCGCACGATGAAAAACCGCATCTATCTGCACGGAATTTGCTGCACTTTGATATTGCCCATTTCGTGGTGCAGCGTTTCTGTAGCACTCGCACAACCTAAGTCAGGCAATAATCCCGCGGCACGCCTCCCAATTCGGCCGCATCAAAACGGCCATCTCAACCGCCACAAACAAAGGAGCAGATTCTTGCTAGTCCGCGTTGGCAAAAAGTTCGCCAGGAGTTTGAAAAGTGGTTGTCGATTCAGGTCGTTTACGCGCCCCCGCAAGTACAGCAACTTCTTACGCGGCTGAATTCGGAAATCGAATCGATGTCGCCGGCAGACTTGGAACGGTTTCTAGATCAATGGGATGCCAAGCTTAAGATACTGCTAGGTTCCGATGCCGCTGAAGCACGTGAATGGCTCGGACAGTATTTATCCGTTCTTGCAACCGGCAAACGTCAAGAATTTCTGCAACGCCTAGGAATAACGGATGTCGGCGATCTGTCAGCAGCTCAAATTGAGGACACGCTAAATTCGATCCGCGCTCAGCGATTGATGTTGCAACAGCAGCGCTCGACTTTTGAGGCGGGCCGCCAACAATCGGTGCAAATGGCGCAGCAGTTTCAAAGTCAGGACGCACAGCATTGCAACAATCTGGCGCCGGACAAGCTGCGGATTATGGAACGTATCAAACGCGCTTCGCCCCACGGCAGTATAACTACCAGCCCCTGCCGCCAATTGTGCCGTTCTTCTGGTGAACCGAACCGGCGACCGGTGAGGTATGCTTCCGCCGCGCTGCAGTCAAATGTCAGGATTCCAATCGCAGCGGCATATACCTGCATGCAACCGATACAAGTAAGTATCGGAAATGTACGCCATACTTTGGATTCGCACGTTGTTCGACGCGATCTACACTGTCGGAAGTCCGGCTAACCGCGCCACAAACGAATTGGTACTGGCAAACCGAGGTGAGCAGGAAGTTCACGTGAGTCGTCGGCACAATTCTCTCGGCGAATTCGAAGGAATGACTCCGGCACCCACCAGCGTTCGCGCAAACCTCGATCGGCCCCGCAGCGCCGTGGACCACGGATTAAACGTCGATCACCCACACGACCGACATCGATTTCACTTCGCATAGAATCCGGTTCGAGCGCCACGCAAGGCAGAACAAAACCAAGCGACAAGTTTCTGAGAATCCTGAAAGAACTTGCCGAGGGGCATCATGAAACTGCGGTCGCTAAACGCCTTCGTGTCACAAGGCAATACGTGGTCCTTGTGCGTCAGCGCATGGAAGAAATCGGCTTCTTTCCGCGACGAGCTTATTTATCGATAGCAGAGCGACGTAAGCGCCAGGCAAGAGTCGTAACACTTGCTGAACGTGGCCTCCCGCCAAGCAAGATTGCAAAGCAGCTCGACCTTTCGCGTGGGTATGTCGAAAATATATGTCGTAAACTCGGTTTGCAGTTCGGTGGCGAAGTGGTCAGGGGACTCTCGGAATCAGGCAAAGAAGCGCGTCGGACAGCAAAATGCTTGGCCGATCTTCTGCTGGGTGTGCCGCCCTCAATAATTCGGAAACGGCATAATGTCACTGAGCATTATCTCAATCAGTTGAAGCAAGTGGCCCGCGAGCAGGGATTGCCCATGCAATCGCCTGGCTGCAAACTAAGTGGCGAAGCCGTGCGATACATTCGAATGTCGCTCCGGTACTTATCGCCACATGAGGCAGCACGCGCAGTTTGCAATTACGCCGAGGACCGTGCGCAAAATTGCACAAAAACCATTGGACGAGAATGCACTTGCCCCAATCTGCAATTAGGTATCAAATCTGCCGAACTGCTCGTGCGCTATCGTCCACCGATGCAGACGTTCGCTGAATTGCAATACACCACAGAGGGCTGGAACCTCTAACCTTCGGTTCCGTAGCCACCCAGAAAATGCCGCCGAAAATCTCAAAATGACCGAGTTATCAAGTAATTTACTGACACACCGATTCATTTCAAGTGCTTTCTATAAAAATCAATTTCTATCGAGAGAGTGCAGTAGTCGCTAATAAAATTTCGGTAGTCTACCATCGAGGAGTTTCGGGTCGAGGTAGACGAAGTCGATGATCGGAGTCGGCGGTCCGTGTGCGAACTAGAATTCAGGTCATCAAAAATTATGGCCGAAAAATGCCCATTCGAAGGTGAGCTTCCCGCTGAACGTGCGGTTGCTCGTGCGCCGAAGGCGGTGCCTCAAAAGCATTCAGAATTAGATCGGATCATTTCAGCCCCGCTGCCGTCGCTTGGCTTTAAGGATTTTTTGCAATTGAAATGCGGTCGGGATCGCTTCTCAACATTGAAGCTTGCGGAGCTAAAGACTTCTGTCCCGCATTCCGACTGCGTGATCGCGTCATCTGAATTCCCTGATGACCCAAAAGCAGTAGCGACCTGTCTTCGCTGGATGCTGCGTGGGCTGCCTTTGAACAAAGTAATCCGTAAAGTCAGGACCGATGCGGAAGTGGCCGCAAAAGCACGTTCGAAGCCACGGCGATGAGTTGAGGCTTCGTAGATTCATCCGCTAATCTTGTCCGTTACAGACGCAGCCTTCGCTTCTTGCGCTCGTTGCCACAGGCTGGGGCAGTTATTTGGCCGCCTTTCCGATGCCGAGCTCTCCACTACCGAACCGGAAAGAAAGAAAAGAGTCAAATTTAAATTGTCTTATTTTTTCCGCTCTCCGATCCTGCGCCGGGCATCAGGGTTTGTGATTTCGCTGATGCTTACCCATTCCCGATTTACGAAATAGATCGAGTCAACTGGAGCATTTTCTGCTGCTGCCCGTTCTTGTTCCGCAACGATGCAGGTCGGGGCAGAGCGCATCATTTCGCCCCAAGCTTGAATCACAAGATACTCGTTTGGTTGTGGCATAGTTGTTCATTCTATCCGTAATGGGCAAAATTGGATCTGCTTGGCCGGCGGAAACGTAAAATAACGCGGGTCGTCGGCTTGCCGAAGCTTCCCGTTCGATAGGAGTCTTGGCCATTTGCCAAGGAAAAGCTGAATGAGAGGGCTATATGGCGGCAATTTCGCCAATGACGAATGACGACATCGAGTCGGTACGTGCATTGTGGGCACAGACCGACGGAGTCGGCCAGAACGAATCTGACACGCCCAATCGCCTCAAAGACTATCTCGACCGCAACCCAGGGCTGAGCCGAGTGGTCCGAGACGGCGAACGAATTGTCGGGGCGGTCCTGTGTGGTCACGATGGTCGACGTGGCTACCTTTTCCATTTGGCTGTCAGGCCGGAGTACCGTAAGCGAGGTTTGGGGCGGCAAATGGTCGAAGCCTGCCTTAAATCACTCAGCGATATTGGCATTCTGCACTGCAATATCTTTGTGTTTTCCGGCAATGAGTTGGGCAAGGAGTTTTGGAAGCGGAGCGGCTGGTCAGAACGAAGCGATATCGAAATTATGCAGCGACCCACTGCGAGGCGAGCACCATGATTGACTGCCAAATTGAACCGAAATAAAACGCCGACGAATTCATCGATGTGCTGATCCGATCCATGCTGTCGGAATTCGCCGAATAGACGACCCATTTCTCTTTGCCTTCGGCGGATGTCCGAGGAGATGGCAGTCGGTAGAATGACGGTTTCATGCTCATGGTTGTTCGTATCGGGAGGATTCCGATGACTCGGATCACCGGCCTTGCGGTCTTGCTCTTGATTCTGCCGGCCTTGCTTCACGCTCAAGAAAAGAGCGTGAATCCGGGGATCAACGATACTTTCAAGTCGCCCAATGTTCCTGATTTCATTCAGCGATTCGAATCCAATGGCCGAGATGTCTTCGACCATCGCCAAGAAATCGTCGCCGCTGTCGGATTGAAACCCGGGATGACTGTGGCCGATGTCGGGGCCGGTACTGGGCTCTTCACTCGTCTGTTCTCACCCGAGGTCGGAACGACGGGCAAGGTCTATGCGGTGGACATTGCGAAGGATTTCATCGACCACATCGAGAAAACCGCTCACGAGCAAAAACTGGAAAACATCGTCGGCATCGTCTGTAAGCAGGATTCGACCGAACTTCCCCCAGCATCGGTCGATCTGGTGTTCATCTGCGACGTTTACCACCACTTCGAGTTCCCCCAAAAGACCATGCATTCAATTTACGAGGCGCTCAAGCCCAAGGGGCAAGTGGTGCTGATCGATTATCATCGCATCCCAGGAGTCAGCACGGATTGGATTCTGGGGCACGTTCGTGCCGGCCAAGAAGTCTTCACGCAAGAGATCGTGGATGCCGGCTTCAAGCCAGTCGAAGAGAAAAAGGATTTGCTGAAAGAGACCTACTTCTTACGTTTTGAGAAGATTAGCAAATGAACCGCAACGTTTGTGCAAACTTGGTCTGCACATTTCTCAAACAGGAGCATTAAGATGCGGATATCCTCTTTCGGCTTCGTGGCCTTGCTCCTATTCATCACCAATGGATCGGTGCTTTTGCACGCACAAGCTGAGGCGCAGCCAGCCAAAGACCGTACAGAAAAAAACGAAAAACCGGACACGTCGAAAGCTCCGACGCCCGAAGCTCAATCCACTGCAAACACCGATGTCTCGGATGATCTTAAGTCCCTGTTTATGGTGCTCGACGATCTTGGTCGGGGCACGGTAAAAGATGCCAAGCCGATTGAATTAACTCTCGTCGATGCCGAGCAGCAAGCCCGCCGGGAAATAATGCAAGTGTGGCTTGTTTCCGAAGACGACAAGTCACTAACCGTTTGGCAAGACGACTTGATTCCTTGGACGTATTCCAAGCGAGAGCCGACAACCCTTCCATCCAGTTGGAATCCCACCACAGTGAAGGTTGACTCAGTCCATGACGCCGATGTCGAAGCTCGTTTTAAGAAACTGAGCGAGACAGAGAAGAAACCGACCGAGCGAAAACTCTACGCTCCTGGACCATCCTATCGTGCCTTGGCCGCGCACGCCGCTTGGAAAAAAGGTTTAACGCAGTGTTGCAATGCGATCATCGCACCCGATTTGGAAGGCAAAAGCTTTCAAGACTACCGCCAAGCAGTCCTGGATGATCTTGCTTGGCTCCACTTACTGCGGGGGGTGAATCTGCTGATGTATGCTGACCGAACAGAAGTCGTCAAGCATCTGCGGCTGGCCGCGAAGATTTCACCCAAATCAGCGTTTGCATTCGATGCGAAAGAATTGGCGGATCGACTCGATAAGATCATTGCCCAACAAGGTGCCAAGCCGGCGGCCAAAGTTGACGAAAACAAGCTAGATAATGAACAGCGTGCGAGCTTGTACGTGTCCGAATTGGTCAACCTCCGTTGCCCGCAATTGTCTCAACCCGGATTCATTGAACGTTATTTAGCCATTGTAGACGGAAAGCCGGATCAAAACCCACCGACACTCAAACTGCGACAGATGCAGATGGCCGCAGTTCCTGTGTTGCTAACGGCTCTGGAGGACGATACGCCGACACGCACCGTTTATCACTGGCGGGATTTCGCTCGCCGCCGACTCGTGTGGCGTGTCTCGGACTTTGCTTGGCAAATTCTCCGGGACATCACCCAGAAGGAGTTCGGCAACCAAGCCGTTGTCGGCTTCACCTTGAGTTCCATGAAGCCTGAAGACAAGCACCAAGCAATTGAAGAAGCCAAAGAGTGGTACGCCGCCAACAAATCATTGTCCGCTAATGATCGGATGCTGGCGTTTTTTGAAAGTCCCAACTCCGAAGACTGGTTCACGGCAGCCAATTATTTTCAGCAGAAGAAAGATGCTCGGGCGGTCGCTCCCATCCTCAAAAAGATTCCGGTGGCCAATCAATTTGACAAGGGCAAACTGTGTGAACTCGTGGCCGGCTTCGGTGATCGAAACGCGACGCCGGCGATTCAGAAAGTACTGAGAACCGCACCGGAACCCGCCGACAGAATCAGCGCTGCCATCGCTCTTTGGATGTTGGGCGACAAATCGGGTGTACGGGTTGCCATCAATTTTGCCAAGGCGGAAAAGCAATCCTATGGTAATTGGGAAGAGCCAATTTGGTTCTTGATGCGAAGCAAAACTCCGGAAGGGATCGATGCACTGAAGGCAATGGTCACCAAGGCTCCGGCCAATCGTGTTGCCGACGTGATCGAAACCATCGGCAGTTCCATCACCGGTGAGCTTTGGGGACAGCGTCGTGAACCGGCAGGCTGCGTTGAGGTCTGTCCGATCCTGATGACGGCAATGGATCGAAAGGAATACACTGGGGCGACAGTGAACGATGTGAAGGTCCGAATCAAAGACAATGCAGCCAGGGCATTTGTGCTGTTGCGAGAAGGCAGCCTTGAATCGCCGGGCAGATTCGCATCAGTCGATCCCAAACTGTTCGATCAGGACGAGCCGGACGAGAAAAAACGGGATGCGCAGATCACCGCCTTGAAACAATGGTACGAGCAGAACAAGGGCAAGTTGATTTGGGATTCAGCCAAACGCAAATTGACGGTCAAGGATAGATGAGGCGGTTCGTTAATTTGGGATTAAATGCAGGAGCACACTCGATGACCAGTCCAGTTAGCCTTATTCAGCGACTACACCAGCACCGGGCCTGGGTGAACCGGAATTTGGTCGCTACTGCCTCCAGGTTGAGCGACGAGCAACTTCGACAGTCGTTCAAAATTGGTCAGGGCTCGATCTGGAAGTCACTACTGCACATGTACGGTGCGGAGTTTGTTTGGCTAGAGGCGTTGCTTGGGAATGAGAACTCCCTGGTCCCGGGAGATGCACCAGGACAAATTCCCGGAAATCAGTTGGGCGAGGGCGGGGCCACATCCTTCAATGAGTTACAGACCAAATGGTCTGCTCTTCAGACGCGATGGGATGAGTATTTGGCAAGCCTCTCGCCCGAGTCGTTGGATGAAACGGTGACAAGAATAAGCAGCAAGGGGCAACGACTACCGACCCGACGATCTGATGTACTGCTGCATGTTTGCACGCACGCCCAATACACCACGGCCCAAGTCCAAAATATGTTTCGTCAGGCCGGCCTCGATAAGTTGCCGGAGACAATGTTGATGTCACTTGCTCGGCAGGAGGCGGCGAAGCAAATATGACGACACCTGGAATCAACTTCGAAGTGGGCAAACAGGAATAGCGTGAGTAGAAACCGCCTCGCCCCGCTTGCCAGTCCTGTGGCGGAGAACTGATCGAAAGCCGAGCCAAGCTTCAGTGTCCTTGCTGCCACACCATTTGCGAAACGTGCTGCGAAGGTGAGAGGGGATAAGAGACGCTCTGACGCTGTACTGTATCGCAGACCGCTGCACGCACAGGTTTAGGAGGGCGTCAGCGTGAAGTCACTGAAGAACATCAACAATGCGCCCGCTGGGCTGCCGCTGGCAACCGATGATTTACTTTAGTTCCATGCGGCCCGCCTGAAGCGAGTGAAGAAATCTCTTGGCGGATAAGCTGGTTCGTCATCCGAAAAAGTTGATCTACCTCTGTTCGAGAAAGAGGTCGATCAACGGCCCCTATCGGATGTCAGGTTCGTTTGAATTGTCTTGATTGGCCATACGTTTAATCGGCGCCTCCGCAGCAAAGTTGGTGGTAATGATCGATCCAAGCGGCCACAGAATCGATGAGGGGTACAACCCAAAACAGCCCGGGTCCGCGCATGCCAATGTATCGTCCCACTGTTTGGCCACTTTTGGGGCTTTCGAAATCAGCCAGCCGAGGAGAAACCCGACAATCGCGAACCAGGCGCTGTGCTGCCACCAAGACAGAAACCCCCCAATTGTCAACGGAATTAGAAAGAACGCATACTGGACAGCCTAGACACGACGACGCCGCTGGTGGCGCTGACCTGGGATCAAATCACGAAAGATTTTGTCGCCTGGGCCGAAGCGAACGGCTGAAATGAAGAAAAATGAAGCGTATGGATTCTCATATCCCCCCGCGACCTTACCTCGATCATGATTCATCTTCCGTTAAGGACACGTCGGAGCCGAACGGTCCGTTTTCGTTGAATGGCCAGCCGGGCTCGATCGACGTGCCCCGGGCGTACAGGGAAACTTATCAGGGGACGGCGACTAACAGCTATAATCTTTCACATCTCACTGCTCTTCCATTTGGTGTTACCTGCATGTATTGCCTCCGCTGTATCCAAAGTCGCATGCCTGGCGCGGTCGTAGCGATTGCTATCGGTATGGCTATCGGGTCGCCGGCCGCCTCAATTCTAGCCGGCGATTGGCCACAGATTCTGGGACCCGCGCGGAACGGCCGGGCAGAGAATGAGACTTTGGCCGAGTCGTGGCCTACAGCCGGGCCCAAAACGATTTGGCGCCGCGACGTAGGAAGTGGTTATGCCGGCGTGGCCGTGGTCGGCGACGCTTGCATTCTGTTCCACCGTCTCGGGGATCAGGCGATCGTCGAGCGACTCGACGCTACGAGCGGCAAACCGCAGTGGAAAAAATCCTTTCCGACCCGCTATGACAGCACGATTGCTCCAGATAATGGCCCACGTTGCACGCCGCTCGTTGATCATGACCGCGTTTACTTGTTCGGCGCAGATGGCGACTTGCGCAATGTCATTAGCCAATGGTCAGGAGTTGTGGAGCCGAGATCTATATAAAGAGTGCAACGCCCCGACCGGCTACTTTGGCGCCGGTAGCAGCCCGATCCTGGAGGGTGACACTCTACTGGTCAACGTCGGTGGTAAATCAGGCTATGGAATTGTCGCGCTTGACCGCAATACCGGCAAAACGCAGTGGCATCAGACGGACGAGTTAGCCAGTTACTCGTCACCGGTCGCTACCACGATCGACAATGAGCGGCACGTGATCTTTGTAACGCGAATGAATGTCGTCTCGGTCGATCCGCGCAGCGGCGCCGAGAGGTTTCGATTTCCCTTTGGGATGCGCGGTCCAACCGTGAATGCAGCCAATCCTGTGATAAGGGGGGACCGTTTGTTTGTGACGGCCAGTTACGGAGTTGGCGCTTGGCTCGCACAAATCAGCTCCGCAGGAGCGAAGATTCTTTGGGAGAAAGATGAAGCCCTTTCCAGCCAATACACGACCCCGATTGTTCAAGATACTTGTCTGTACGGCATCGATGGGCGCCAAGACCTGGGCGTGGCGGAACTGCGCAGCATTGATTTGGCGACCGGCGCCGTGCGCTGGAGCCAGCCCGATTTCGGAACGGGTAATCTCATCGCCGTCGGTGATAAGCTGTTAATTCAAAAGACGTCCGGCGAATTGGTGCTGGCCAAAGCCAACCCAGTGCGATACGAGCAATTGGCTACCGCGAGGATCTTTCCAGAGGGCAGCACCGTTCAAGCACTGCCGGCCCTGGCGGAGGGGAGATTGTTTGTCCGTGATGAGCATTCACTTGTCGTAGTGCAAGTTGGCCGCTAACGCTCTCACGAATTTAGCCGTTCGGTTTGACGACGACCGCCGTCCCATAACATAGGACTTCCGTAATCGCGCCCGATCCCGTGGCATCGTAGCGCACGGCCACGACGGCATTGGCTCCCATTTCCGCAGCGTGTGCCAACATCATCTCAAAGGCCTCACGCCGCGTGCGTTCGGCCAGCTGCGTAAACATCACATTGCGGCCGCCGATGAAGGTTTGCAAACCTCCAAGAAAGGTTCCGACGATCGAACGCGTGCGGACTTGGATTCCGCGCACGACGCCGAGGTTCTGAGCGATGCGAAACCCATCTATGCGCGAAGGCTGTAGTAGTCATTCCAGAAGGAATTATGTCCATCTTCACCTCACTGTATTTAGATCAACACCGAGAACGATTCAGCAATGCCGTGAAACTGGCGAAAACTATCGCCTGATCCTATCGCGGCGTTATTGACTAACACTCTCAGTTTCAGAATATAACACCGGTAAGGTTTGGAATTCCTCCGCCCAAAGCAAGGTTGGCCCGTTGTTACGATGGCTCTAATCAGCGTCAATGAACTGCGCATCGGATTTCGCGGTCCGCTGCTGCTGGATAATGTTTCCTGTCAGATCGAGGCCGGTCAACGCATCGGTTTGCTGGGCCGCAATGGCGCCGGCAAGACCACGTTCATGCGCATTCTTAGCGGCGATATCGAGCCAGATTCCGGCCAAGTTAACTACTCGCCGGGCATCACAATTTCTCTGCTCCCTCAAGAAGTTCCAGAAAACCTTACCGGCCGGATAATCGATATTGTGGTCAGCGGCTCAAAAAAAGAGCAGGAAGCCGACTGGCAACTTGAACAGCGGGCCCTGCGTTTGCTTTCCAGCATGGATCTGCCGGCAGACGTCGACATCGAATCACTCTCTTCGGGGCTGAAACGCCGTGTGCTATTGGCGCGATCGTTGGTTACCAGTCCCGATGTGCTGCTGCTGGACGAGCCAACGAATCACCTCGACTTAGACTCCATTGCTTGGCTGGAGGAGTTTCTGAGCGCGTTGCCGGGCAACCTTAATCTTCGTCACCCATGATCGCAGATTTTTGCAAAGACTGGCCACACGCATTTTGGAAATCGATCGTGGCCGACTATTCGATTGGTCTTGTGATTATGAAACTTTTCGTGTCCGTAAGGTCGATGCCCTGGCCGCCGAAGAAAAGCAAAACGCTCTGTTCGATAAGCGACTGGCCGAAGAGGAAGTGTGGATTCGGCGAGGCATCAAGGCACGGCGCACTCGGAATGAAGGACGCGTCCGGGCACTGGAGCAAATGCGTTGGCGCGCAGCCAACGTCAGGCGCCCACGGCAAAAGTTCAGCTCGAAATTCAAGAGTCACAGCGCAGCGGAATGCTGGTTGCCTCGGCCGATGCAATCGGATTTTCCTACGGCGATAAGCAGGTCTTTCGAGATTTCTCCTGCAACATCATGCGCGGCGATAAAATCGGCATCATGGGACGCAACGGCGCGGGAAAAACCACGTTGCTTCGGGTGCTGCTCGGCCAATTGCCACCGGAGTTGGGCAGCGTGCGATTAGGTACCAATTTGCAAATTGCCTATTTCGATCAGCTACGCCAGCAGCTTCATGAAGAACGCTCGGTGCAGGAAAACGTCGACGACGGATACGAATCGGTCGAGATCAACGGCCGACCGCGGCACATTATCGGCTACCTACAAGATTTCTTGTTCAGCTCCGAACGTGCCCGCACGCCAGTTCGGTTTCTTTCGGGCGGCGAGCGCAACCGCGTTTTGCTGGCAAAGCTGTTCGCGAAACCGGCCAATGTGATTGTGCTCGACGAACCCACGAACGATTTGGATGCCGAAACGCTGGAACTGCTGGAAGAAAGGCTTGTGCAGTTCGAAGGGACCGTGCTACTGGTCAGCCACGATCGAACATTTCTCAATAATGTCGTCACTAGCACGATTGTGTTTGAAGACGCTGGCGTGCGCGAATACGTGGGCGGTTATGACGACTGGCTTAGGCAGCGCGCGGCTCGATCCACCAACTTCCCGCCATTGAAATCGCGAAGCATCGCGAAATCTTTCCGTTCGCCACAGCGGGTGACCTCCCAAGAGTCGTCCAAGCAGATAATAGCAGATGACAACCGCAAGCGCCGTCCGTCGTTTAAGGAGCGGCAAGAACGTAATTCGCTCCCGGCGTTAATCGAGCAGCTCGAATCCGATATTGCCGCCTTGCATGTCGAAATGACACAGCCGCAGTACTATCGTCAATCGGGTCAAAGCATCGCCGAAGGAGCAGCTCGATTAAGGCAATTGGAAAACCAATTAACTAGCGCATATGTGCGCTGGGAAGACCTAGACCAGCTCGCCGAATGAGTTCATGTCACCCGCTTTGCACTTCGGCCATGGTTGCGAGCCCAAATTAGATGCTCATGGGTTCGACTTTGCCTAACACCAACGATGCGGCATCTGAAGCGAATCGCCTCAAAGATTTGCGTGTCGACAGCGAATAGGCTATCGTCACTCCCCAAAGGGTTCGAACCCGGGGCAAACCTCAAATGCTATTTGAGCTTCGCGACATCACCAAAACCTATGGCGCGATTACGGCGCTCAATCACCTTTCGGTAAGCGTTCCGACGGGTGCGATCGGCCTTTTGGGCCCGAATGGATCAGGTAAGACGACCATGATCCGCACGCTGCTGGGACTGATTTCCGTCGACCAGGGCCAGGGTGAAATCCTGGGGATGGATTTTCGCCAGCGGCAGCTCGATATTCGAACGACTGTGGGATTTGCGCCGGAGGACGAGTGTTTGTTTCCGCAGGTAGTCGGCGTCGAGTTCGTAGGGTATGCCGGAGAACTGGTTGGCATGTCCAGGAAAGATGCGCTCCAACGGGCGCATGAAGTGCTTAATTATGTGGGGCTGGGAGAAGCTCGCTATCGGAATGTGGAATCGTATTCGACCGGCATGAAGCAGCGGCTCAAGCTCGCGGCGGCCATTGTCCATGATCCGAAGCTATTGATCCTCGACGAACCGACCAACGGCATGGACCCGGCGGGTCGCGAAGAGATGCTCGAACTTGTCGCGATTTGGCCCGCAATAAGGGGATGAGTCTGCTGTTTTCCAGCCACCTTTTGCCGGACGTTGAAGCCGTGTGCGAGTACATTGTCGTGCTGGGAAGCGGCAAGGTCCTCATCGAAGGCAAGATTCAGCAGCTAAAACAAGTTCACAATGGCTGCTTCGAAGTGCGTCTCAAGGGCGAACCTGTTTCCTTCCTGGCAAAATTAGTTTCGCTCGGATGTGATGCGTCGGCACGTGACGATTTGATATTGGTGCAGCTTCCCGAGCCGGCCTCACCACAACTGCTGTGGGAGGTCGCCCAGCAACTAGGGCAGCAAATCCGCTATCTGCGGCCGCAGCGCAGCTCTCTGGAAGAGGTGTTCCTGAAAGCAGTGGAGCAACATTAATGCCGATCTTCGATCAAGGTTATCAACATTGGACCGGCAAGTTATCGGGCCACGTCGGTGCTGGCTGGCGATTACACGGCAAGGCGTGCGCATCGGCTTCAAAAACCGGTACATGCGAATCGTCTTATTGGTGGCTTGGCTGCCCGCGCTGGCACTGGTCGCAATGCTATGTGTGTGGGGCTTGGTGGAACGAAATTCCGATCTCATGGTGCCTTTCCTGGGATTCTTGCAACGGCTCTTCGGGAACGAGGTTGTGCAGGACCCGCGCCACTATCGGGTTGAAGTCTGGACGATTTGCTACCACTACTTCCTGCTAACCGAATTGCGGTTTTCGATGCTATTGGTGTTGCTCGTCGGCCCGAACCTCATTAGCCAAGACCTGCGCTTCAACGCGCTGCCGCTATATTTTTCCCGGCCCTTACGGCGGATTGATTATTTCCTGGGAAAACTCGGCGTCATCACCGTATTCCTCGGACTGATCGTCATTGTGCCCTCGATCATTGCCTATGTGCTGGGGTTGTTGTTCAGTCTCGATCTAACCATTATTCGCGATACATATCGAGTTCTGCTGGCCAGCGTAGCGTATGGAGTCGTAATTTCCCTGTCCGCCGGTCTGCTAATCTTGGCACTCTCGTCGCTGTCGCGAAATTCGCGCTACGTGGCACTCTTCTGGCTCGCTGTATTAATGGTCAGCGGAATTGTGGCCACCATCCTCGACGCGGTTGATCATCAACAGCGAGCCCGTAAGTTTTACAGCAATAATGGCGCTTCGCGATTGGATCGATCCGCCGAGGAACTGCTAACCGAAGAGATGGAAGCGTCGAAAACCAACTGGCGGCCCCTGGTTTCATACACCGCCAATCTGTCGCGCGTTGGGCAATATTTGCTCGGCACCGATTCCTGTTGGGAAAGAATTAGCCAATCGTGCGCCTGCGCGAACGTTTGCGTTTTTTATCAAACTTCGTGGGGCCGCAATTTCCCTGGTACTGGTCGGCCGCCGTGCTCACGCTGCTGTTTGGACTTTCCGCATGCATCTTGAACCTCCAAGTCAAAACACTGGATCGGCTGAAATGAAGCCGATCGTTTCGTTCCACGAGGTTTCCAAGTGGTACGGTAACGTCATCGGAATCAACAAGCTGACACTGCGCATTCCGGCCGGCGTAACTGGGTTGCTGGGACCAAATGGGGCCGGTAAGTCGACGCTGTTGCAGCTGGCGACAGGTCAGCTATATCCCAGCCAGGGCACCGTGCAGGTGCTGGGTCAGAACGCCTGGAACAATCCTTCCTTGAACCGCTTTATCGGTTTGTGCCCCGAACAAGACGCATTCTACGAGTGGATGACGGGTTTCGACTTCGTGCAAACTTGTGCGCGCTTAAGCGGGTTACGCCGTTCTGCGGCGCGTGATGCGGCGCAGCGAACGCTGGAGGCCGTTGGCATGACACCGCACCGAAACCGCGCGATCCGTGGCTACTCCAAAGGCATGCGGCAACGTACGAAACTCGCGCAAGCTCTTGTTCACAACCCGGAAGTGCTTTTTCTCGATGAGCCGCTTACGGGAACTGACCCGGTGGCCCGGCGCGACCTGATGGACATTATCGGTCGGTTGGGTAGCGACGGAAAGAGTGTGCTTGTTTCAAGCCATGTGTTGCACGAGGTTCAATCTCTCACGCCAAACATCGCCCTCTTGAACCACGGCCGGTTGGTAGCGGAAGGTCAGGTCCGACAGATTCGCGATCTGATCGACAACCATCCGCATCACATCGTGTTGATTTGCGATGAGTACCGCAAATTAGCCGGTCGCCTGGTGCAGCGCGATGACGTGGAAGGCGTAAAGGTACTGCCGAGAGAAGCGGGCTTGATGGTGGAAACTCGCTGTCCAGATGCGTTTTATGCGAGCTTGCCGGACCTGGCCTTATCGGATGGGCTGGCGATCCGCGAGGTGTACTCCGATGACGACAGTCTCGAAGCCGTCTTCAAATACCTGGTGAGCAAATGAGTTCGGTAAGTTTGGTTAGCGAGGGTGAACAGAATTCACGACCTCCTGCTGAATACCGCGAGCGCGGCACGGGTTTTGTTCTGGCTGCACTGTGGGCACTGTACGCTTTAACCTTGCGACAGTATCTGCATGGCAAGCGGTGGATGGTCGTTGGGGCGTTGTTCATCTTGCCGGCGGGGCTGGCAACTCTCCTGCGCGCCACCTCTTCCAAAGTGCCTAGCGCTGGATTGGAATTCATCCTCGTCTTCATGTTGATTCCTCAAGCGATTCTGCCGCTGGTCGCATTGCTCTTTGCTTCCGGAATGATCCAGGACGAACAAGAAGAGCAAACCATTACCTATCTGCTGGTTCGCCCGCTTCCCAAATGGGCGATTTATAGCGTTAAGCTCCTCGCCACGGTAACCATCGCGGTGTTACTGACAGCAATATTTACTGCGCTCAGTTACGTGGCAATTTACTTAGGCGGAAGTTCAGAAGTCGAGATGATTCCGCTTCGTTGCCTCCAGGCGATCGCCATTCATAGCCTAGCCGTGGTTGCGTATTGCTCTTTGTTTGGATTGCTCAGCTTGATAACCAAACGCAGTTTGATCGTGGGCATTCTGTACATTGTGGTTATCGAAGGCGTACTGGCGAATTTGCCGTTCGGTATTCGACTTTTGACGGTCATCTATTACAGCCGATTGATCGCGATCCGATCACTGGAATTTACCATCGCCTTGCCGCGGGGAACACAAAACATTGCCGCCGAAGCATGGCAATTCAACGTCAGGCAAGATCCGGCGCTGCTTGATCATCCGCAGCTCGGCACTTGCGTGGCCATTTTGTTGCTGGGCTGCCTCATATGTGCGGTGCTGGCGACGTTTATATTTTCTAAACGGGAATTCTACGTGAAAACGCCTGAAAGCAATTGACTGGGATCAATGCGTCCATTGGGCTGAGCTAGTGGGCGCCCCGCACCGCGAAGCTGAGGAAAGTGGCTCGCTTCGCGGCGCAGCAAAGTTGGTGCGGCGAGTATTCTCGATTAGCAATCGAAGCATTTAGCGCCAGTTGCAATTCGTTTGGCGACGAGCGATGGCAACCACGACGATTCGGCTTTGCCGCCGCAAAAAACGGATTTTAGCAAACATCGCGATCGTGGCTGAACAACTAGGAATTATCAGACACGTGTGCTGGTTCCAGCGCACAACTAACCGTGCCACTACTTGATTTCTGATTAAGCAGGTATATGATCACTAACAATGGCAAATCGAGCGAAGATCTCAGAGCAATTGCGTCAGGCGATTTTAGCGGCGGATGTGTCACGGTATCGCATTGCCAAGGAAACTAAGATTTCAGAGGCCTTGCTGTGCAGGTTTATCAAGGGCGACTCTGGGCTAGGGCAAGCATCAGTTGACAAGATCGGCGAGCAATTAGGTCTGCAATTGGTGAAAATTGAAAAACCGAAGAACGTAAGACCAAAAACCAATGAAACTCGGAAGTGAAAGGCGGCAGCGATGGCTAAATATGCTCCAAGGACGAAACCCAGGCAGCCGGTTCCGAGCGCTGATCCGCTTAAGCGCGCTGTCGCTCTTGGTGCTGAGGAAATCCGTAAAGGTGTATCCGACGCGCAAATCGAGCTGAGCCTAGAGGACGCGGGCATTAACATCAAAAAGCTCCCGCCGAACTTTTTGAAACAACTCCGCGGCGGCGCGTCATTCAAACTGAAATCGCCCAAGCCGTTCAGGCCGGTAACAGCAAAATCAGCCAAAGGCGCCAGCACAAAAAAAGGCAGATAGGCTATGCCTACAGGGGCATGATTGAATAAAAAGGGAGTTTCTGTCGGGAGCGCGCTCTGCGCGCAAAACATGTACCGACGAAATGGTGGCCCATTAGTTTGGGACGACGCTGTCAAGACACGCAGAGCTGTACGATGAAAGACCACAATCGGTTGCTGATCTTGGCATGCGCAATTCTGGGGGTTATTGGTTTATTAATCTACTGGGCGCGGATGAACTAATTCATGAGGGCTTAATTCGTGAGGGCTTACTGAGCCGCAGTAGGTGGGCCGGCTACAAACTGTTCTGTAGCAACAGATGGCCCCGGAAGTAGGAACGTTCTTACGCGCCTCGCATTGGGGGGCTGCTTCAATGTGACCGAAGCTACGCTCGACCGGATGTCTTCTAAAACCAAAGGTGCAGCATGAGCGAGTTGCCCATGGAAATCCTGCCAGACGAGCCACCCAAAGATAGCGGCAAATAGTGCGACAGCGAGCAACAGCCTTCACTGCTTGAATCGTGGCGGGCATTTCATGTCCCGCATTTCAGCCGATCAGCGGGGCGGATCGAATTTTGGCACCAGGCGTTGCTGCACTGCGAAACGCGGCCAATGTTATTGTGATTCGGTAGCAGTCGCTGACGGTTTTTGATCGCGAGAACAGTCGATGACCATGTCCGATTGCAACGCCGGGACCAAACAGATCTGGGCGTTATGACTTTGGAGAAATGACCGCCGACGGGTCCACGGCTATAGGGCAGTCATTCGAGCGATGCAGAAACAGACGAAATGAATGAAGCGAAATCTACGCAGGTTAAACGCACCTTTTCGATGGTGTGCAGAGTCGAGATTAACATTCAGGCGAAGGCCAAAGTTATATGGTCGCTATTAACCGACGGCACGTTGTTAGCACCTCGCGGGTTTTTTGTTGCGCTCTATTGAAGAAACAGAAAAAAGTTCCCGGAGCCATTCGGCAGCTGGGCATATTTAAATGGCATGCCGCCGAGTTCCGGAAACCTTAAAGCCTTCGAGGTTCTTCATTCCGGCGAGGTGGTCCAGCGACGCATCGTCAATCTGCGTGCCATTCAAAAACAGCCACTGCATGTCGGTCAGCGTGGCGCCGTCTGTAATCGCAGCACGGTGACCGAGTTTGGCTGAAATGTGTAATTGAATTCTGGCTTTTGCCCCCCTAGCGTATCCGACTTCGGCGCGACGACTTCGGGTTGATCCAGCGTATTTTCATCTGTCGGATTGCCCGACAAAACGGTAGTCAGACCAGATTTAATACTTTTAATACCGCTTAACTTAATTGTCGCTTCCACCAAGTTACTCCCGGGGTTTACTACTTTGACAATCGTTTCTCTCGTCGCGTCATCACGCGAAGCTGACGTGAACAGCGTTGGCACCCGATGATGAAGTACGTTGGCCGATTCGACTAGTTTTCCATCGCGATAACATTCCATTCGCGCTCCGGTCATGGCGATCTTTATGTCGTACCAGCGATTGCTCTCGATCGCTCCGTTCACGCGTTCCAACAGTTGGTCTTGCTCTGCGAAGTGGGTTTGGATGCCGTGCTGCTGATTGTTCCAGCCACCGAGAATCCACTGGGCACGGGAACCATTTCCGTCATCACAAACAGTGAATACCAAGCTTCCTTCGCCGGCCAATTTCCGCGCCTGAAGGGTAAGCGTGTAATCCTTCCAGGTCTTGTCCCCGGCAGTGAAATTGGTGGTCGCATTCGAATCGATCTGGCGAAACATTCCATCCGCCGCGCGCCAGGTTGGACCGCCCAACCATTGGTCAGCGTTCCGAGTGGAATCGTCCGGTAGTAACGGGTGATCGCCGTGCGAGACTCGAATGTTTCTAAATTCGGCCGAGGATTTGGCAGTGCCGACTGCGACGCGGCCAGCTGGCAGCAGTTCCTTCGAGGCTGCCGTGCTCGTAATGGGCAACACAACGTCCCCACGGTTGCGAGTAAATAGCTGCTGGACGTAATAGTTTGGAGTTGGTGCCACGCGCAAGCTGTCGGTCCAAATCAGATTCGGCGTCCATTGCCAGGCGTCGATGTTCGCAAACAGGGGCGCATAGGATGCCATGCGGACAACGTCGGCATTACGCTCCATACCAGTCATGTATGCCGCCTCGGCAACGGCACATTCCAAATTGTTCCGGTTCTTGGTGCTAACAATGGCGACG
The DNA here is from genome assembly GCA_963773875.1 of Pirellulales bacterium. Taxonomy (GTDB): domain Bacteria; phylum Planctomycetota; class Planctomycetia; order Pirellulales; family JADZDJ01; genus CAVTYH01. Next base: position 42,428 of record CAVZCV010000013.1, on the reverse strand, counting down.
CTTTGCGCTGCGTACTCGCCGAAAAAGACTTTCGGTCCATGGCGATCGTACTTGTCGAATCGATCAGTGTTACTTAAAAACCACAACGGGTTTGCATAACAATGCTGGTCAACGATTTCCGCTTTCAGTTCATTCAGTCGCGGCCAGAGGAAATGGAATCGTTCGTCATCGGGTGAAGGGCCGGCCGCGGACACGATTTGAATTTCGGGATGTTTTTCTTTGATCGCACGGACGAAGAGCTGGAGTCGCTCGAGGTACTGCGGACCCCACTGTTCGTTGCCCACGCCGAGCAATTTCATGCCGAAAGGCAGGGGATGGCCCATGGCCGCGCGCTTGGAACCCCATGTACTCGTTGCCGGACCATTGGCAAATTCGACAAGGTCCAAAGCATCTTGAATGTACGTGTTGAGTTCATCGAGGGGACAGAGCTCCCCCGAATTAAACTGGCAGGCCATACCGCAATTCAGAATGGGCAGCGGTTGGGCACCAATGTCCTCACATAATTGGAAGAATTCAAAAAACCCCAGCCCGAAAGACTGATAGTAGTCGGGCGTTGGCCGGTGCATGAATTCGTAGTTCCAGCGGTTCACCAAAAGCTTGCGCTCTTCCAGCGGCCCGATTGTATTCTTCCACTGGTAGCGCTTCGACAAATCGCTTCCCTCAACAATGCAGCCGCCGGGGAACCGCAAGAAGCCTGGCTTCAAGTCGGCCAATGCTTGCACCATATCGGCCCGCAATCCACCCGCGCGATTCTTCCAGGTCTTGTGCGGGAATAGGGAGACCTGATCCGCATCGATGCCGCCCTGGCCCTGCAGAATAATGGTCATGCGGGCATGCGCGTCTGTTTCTTTTGGTCGCAAAGTAAGAGCAAGCTTTTTCCAAGCCGGCGAAATTCCTTCGAGTGGCGCTGCGGCGAGGGTCGTCCCGTCGGAACCTACGATCTCGATGGTAACTTTCGGCGTGCCTTCGACGGCGCGAATCTGCGCTGAGAATTCGTAGCTTTCGCCTTCGCGCACTCCCATTCCCCGAAAACCAACATTGCAAATGCCCATCGGGGCAGCCGCCGCCGAGACAATGCGTGCATAATGCGGGCTGGCTGCGTGCGGTGGATCTTTCGACAGAATTGTTACATCACCCTTTGCCAGACTGGGCACAATTTTGAACCATCCCGTCAGCGGCTCCGGGAACTCGAACGATCCGTTTTTGACCATTTCGGCATACAGACCTCCGTCTGCGCCGAAGTTAATGTCTTCGAAGAACGCACCCCACATCGCCGGATTTATTTGCGCACCAGGTCGATCCGTCTGAACAGTGATCGTCACCGGCTCAGCCGCATAAATTGCCTCCTTGTAGAGGGTGATCCGAGTGAAGCTCACCACCGCGAGCAAGTAGAGTGTCCAATGAATTGCATGTGTCTTCATAATCGACTCGCAAAGCGGCCCGCATCAGCAGCGGTGGAACTTGTTTGTGTCTACAGCGCACTCACACTATAAAAGTGTATTCACATGTTGCGGTGCCGCAAGCCAAGGTGAGTATCCCTGATCCATTGCGGCAGGATGCGTGAGAGTGTCGCGGATCACGTTTGCATGTGTTGCTGGAGTGCGGTAGCGACTGTCTTGAGCTGGAGCGACTCAGTCTTTTGAGGGTGCAATAATGCGCTACGAAAACGGGCGGCAGTTGAGTCAACAGCCGCATAACATCAGCGATCTGAGTCGTCGTCAGATGCTACAAACCTTGGGCGCCGGCGCGTTCACTGCCGCAGTTGGCGGGGCGATTGGCGGACGCGGCACTACGGCGGCCGATGCTCCGACGCCGAGCAGCGCAAGTTCCGACGCGAAACACCCTATTTCACTCCGCGCCAAGCCCTTTGCGCTGGCCGACATCCGACTGCTTAATGGACCATTTCTAAAAGCGCAACACCTCGACGCAAAATATCTGTTCGAGCTTGACCCCGATCGAATGCTGCATAACTTTCGGGTGAATGCCGGGTTGGAACCGAAGGCACCGGTCTACGGTGGTTGGGAATCGGTATCGACCTGGGCCGATATTCGAGCTCATGGACACACGCTTGGACATTATCTCACTGCGTGCGCGCTCATGCATGCTTCCACAGGCGACGATGAGTTCAAAAAACGCTGCGCGTATATCGTGGCCGATTTACAGGAGTGTCAAAGTGCCGACGCAACGGGATTGGTGTGTGCCTTCCCGGACAAGACCGCGCAAATCGAAAATCTTGTGAATGGTCGCCGCGTAGTCGGAGTTCCGTGGTACACCTTGCACAAGATCTTTGCCGGCTTGCGCGACGCGCATTTGTATACCAATAGTGCCGCGGCGCTCGCTGTGCTCGTCAAGCTTTCCGATTGGGCCATCGCGACCACCGACAAAATGTCGGATGAACAGTTTGAAAGAATGCTGCGCACCGAACATGGCGGGATGAACGAGGTCCTGGCGGATGTATTCTCGCTGACCGGCCAAGAAAAATACCTCATGTTGGCAGAGCGTTTTTGCCACAGGCTGCTGCTGGAGCCGCTGTCCGAATCGCGCGACTCGCTCAATGGCTTACATTCCAACACTCAGATTCCGAAAGTGATTGGCTTCGCGCGTTTGTATGAACTCACCGGCAAAGAGATTTATCAGCAGGCGGCGCAGTTCTTTTGGCAAACCGTTGTCAACAACCGTTCGTTCGCCACTGGCGGCAATGCAGACGACGAACATTTTTTCCCCCGCGCGACTTCGAGAAGCACATCGGTTCGGCCAAGACGATGGAAACGTGTTGCAGCTATAACATGCTTAAGCTGACCCGGCAGCTTTTTTCGGCCGAGCCGAAAGTCACCTTTGCCGATTACTACGAACGCGCGCTATACAACACGATCTTGGCCTCGCAAGATCCGGATAGTGGCATGATGACATACTTTCAATCGACTCGCCCCGGATACCTCAAGCTCTACTGCACTCCGTTTGATTCGTTCTGGTGTTGCACCGGCACGGGCATGGAAAACCACGCCAAGTACGGCGATTCCATTTACTTTCACGGAGAGAACGGCAAATCCGACTCTGTGTTTGTCAATCTATTCATTCCATCGACGTTGAAGTGGAAGGAGAAGGGAATCGAGCTCAAGCAGACGACAGAATTTCCTGAAGTCGAAACAACGCGACTAGAAATCACTGCGGCAGCGCCTGTTAGTGTGAAGTTAAATATTCGTCATCCCGGTTGGTGCGCCGCAGTCCGTGTTAGGGTGAATGGCGAATCCGCAGCAAACTCAAGCGCACCTGGAACGTTCATCGCAATTGACCGGACCTGGAATTCCGGCGACATCGTAGAGGTCGAACTGCCCATGACATTACGGACGGAATTATTGCCTGGCAGTACTGGGTATGCCGCCATTGCCTACGGACCGATCGTTCTGGTTGCGCGCTTGGCAAGGAGGGAATCGCGACCGGGGCCGATCTACACGTCAATGAGCGAACAATTGGTCAAGTGCTGAATGCGGGCGTGGACGTGCCGGAACTAGTCGGGGAGGCTTCGAAGCTTGTCGACAACATCAAACGGACACAGTCGCCGCTGACGTTTAGAACCGTAGGCCTCGGCCGACCTGGCGACGTCACGTTGGTACCGTATTATCGCCTGGCCCACGAGCGATACAACATGTATTGGAAGCTAGTCGGGTCATGATGTGATTCAGGATAAATACAGCATGCCACGTAGCTCGTGTCCTTGGGACAACTCGCTTCGCGCAATTGTGATTGCGCAGAAAATGGAAGGATTCCTGGAATCCGGTGCAGACGGTTGCGATTGGTCCGCGGGATTGCTGCACTCGCCATCGAAGTTCGATCGGCAAGACTGTTGCACAAAAATTACCGTCGCTAATTATCACGGTTGGATCTATCTGTTCGCGCCGCCACCTCCATTTGCATCGGTTTGGGGCTTGAGGTTGCGCTGGAAGAATGCGTCCATGGCGCGGAAGGTTTGGTCAAGATTGTGCTCGTAGGCAACTCCATGATTGGCCCCTTCGACCCGGAGGTACGTGACATCGTCGTGGCCGGCTTTTTTAAGCGCGTCCACAAATTCATCGGTACCAGCGATGGGAACGGTTGCATCGGCGGTGCCGTGAATCAATAGCATCGGAGGCAGCCTGGTTTCATTCACATACGCCGCGGGCGACCAAGCAGGATCTGCGTTGCTTCGCCGATAGCGCGTTGGAGCAGAGGCTGCCACAACCGCCTCCACGTTACTCGAGAATTCGCTGCACCCGCCATCGCCTTCCAGGCCGGCCGACGGTGGGCACATCGCCAGCATTAACACCAGATGCGCCCCTGCCGAGTGGCCGAAGGCGCCCATATGATCCGGATCAATGTGATATTCATCGGCGTGCGCGCAGCCAGCGGACGGCGCATTTCACGTCCTCAATGCAAGCGGGAAAGGACGCTTCGCCCGTCAACCGATATTCAACCGACGCCGTAACATAACCTTTGAATGCATAATATAGCGCCATCGTGCGATACACTCGCGATTGCTTGGAGCCAGAGCTCCAGCCCCCGCCATGAATAATGACGATTGCAGGCATACGCTCTTTGCCATTGGTTTCAGGCATCGCGATATCAAGTCGCCAAGCGAGACTCGGACCGGCACGGTATGCGATGTTATCAATTGAAATGATTTTCTTGGGCGCCGCAGGAATTGCAGTCGGCACCGTTGCGGGCTGAGCCAACGGAATAGCTGCCGGAGGAGCGGCCCTCGGCGTCGCCGGTACTTGGGCCATGCTGCGTGCTGTGGATGGGCCCACCCACAGAAGCACCGCGATAATTGTTAACACGAATCCGAATAAAATCTCTCGCTTGCTCATCGGCGTGCTCCGAGAATCTGCTGGTATGACGGCAAACTCAGACCAAAATATGGCGGAATGTGAATACGCTTTATAAACTTCGTGTAGCACTATCGCAATCAAATCCCGCAACGTGACGAATCGGCCGGCATTATTAACGCAAACGGATCGATGCCCCCACGATTATCAAAACGCCACCAGTGAGGAGTACCGCATGCCATCGCTCATCCGCAGATGCCATTTGGCTTGGTGGCTCATTGCCGGGGCTACGATCAACTTTTGCCACGCACCTGGAGCTGCCCAAGAGCCCTCGACCTCGGCGTCGACCGCACCGTTATCGTCCGACGCGCCGTCGAAGCATAGTGGTAAACTTCAACCCACCGATTTCGCAAAAATCCGCGGCGCAAACTATCGCGGCGTCAGCGCGGCTGATACCACCGATTATTGGCGGCATTATGATCCAGTGGAGACGGAACGCGACCTAGGCTACTCCGACAAGCTTAAACTTAATCAGCTTCGGGTATTCGTCAATTATGCCGCCTTTGCATATGACAAGGCGGCCTTTCACAAAAACCTTGGCGATTTGGCGCGCTTGCAATCGGCACAACCTCGGATTGATGGTGGTGATCGGCAACTCTGAATCCCTTACCCATGAGGACCCAGCGCATCCGATCGATTTCGACGCCGCGCGCGCCCTCGTCACCGATCTAGTGCAGACGATTGGCGACGAACCGGCCTTAACTTTTTGGGATGCGTCGAATGAGCCAGACTACAATGCCGCGCCAGCTCCGCCTACTCAAGCGCGGAAACGAATCGAGCTGGCCCGCTTTATCGCCGCCACTTTCCACCAGTTGGACCAAAAAACGCCCGTGACAATCGGCGTGACCCATGAGTCCCACATGGAACTGCTGGCGGACGCCGTCGATGTACTGTCGTTTCACGACTATTTGTCAACACGCGCCGCAATCACTCGCGATATTGCCCGCGCTAAGGACTTTGCGGCGAGTGTCGGCAAGCCGGTAATCAATACGGAGATTGGTTGTGTGGCGCGGGCCAATCCCTACGATGTGACGCTGGAAGAGCACATGAAAGCCGGCATTGGATGGTACGTTTGGGAACTCATGATCACGAAGCGCTGGGGGAATGTGCACGGCGTATTCTACCCCGACGGAACGGTGCGCGACCCGGGTATTCCGGCTGCCATGCTGGGGCTTTTCCGTAACCGCAGCCCGAACGTTGTTCTGGAATTTCCCAACCGCGAGAATTGGGTCAGTAAGGCTACCACCGGCGCGAATCGATGGCTAGAAACTCCCGGCGGAAGTTGGGAGGAGGGGCTGAATGTGGCGGAGACAATGGCGAATCTGCTCGAAGCAGGCCAGCTGGTCGCCATGCGCGAGCCACCGACGCGAACCGTCGACCTGATGCGGCAGAGTCCGCCGAACGTCGCGGCGCTGCGAGATCTCGTGCAGAAATATGTTTATTTGCTTCAGGCGTATCAAAGGCCGAATCGCCAGTGATGAGGGAATCGAATATGCACTGGAACAGTTCATTGCATGGGATTGCTGTGGCTGCAATTCTGTCAATCAGCAGCGCAGTGTCTGTTTCCGCCCAGCAAGGCACATCCGCCAATCCTGTCTCGGCACCGCGATTCCAAACCCATTAACACCCAAAGCCACAGCGCTTGTCCGCCGCGCAAATTCCCGAACTCCGGCCGACACGTCAACGATTCGTGGTGCAAATTACTGTTATGCCGAATTCGGCGGCCATGCCGGCATGTGGAACAACTACTCGCCAGCCATCACGGAGCGCGATTTGACCTATGCCCAGCGCCTGGGAATTAATCAAATTCGCTGCTTCGTCAACTATCAGGCCTATGCCAATGATCCGAACGCGTTTGGCAAAAATCTCATCCATCTTTTGCGCGCCGCCGATGAGCGCGGCATTGGCGTGATGCCGGTCGTTGGCTATGGCGGACAAATGCTCGCCGATGGACATCCAGGCGCCGAAGACTGGGCGAGGTTCTTGGTCGATACTTTAGGGCAAGAACCTGGTCTAGCCTTTTGGGATGTCTCAAACGAGCCCGACTATCCCGCGACTCCGACCGTCCGCGTGAAAACCCGCATTGCGTTTGCGCGGTTCATGGCTGGGGTATTTCGCAAACTTGATGGTAATACGCCCATCACGATTGGCTTTGCATTTGAGCCGACAATGGAAGAATGCGCCGATGATGTCGACGTGCTCGTGTTTCACAATTACTTGCGCACGCGGAAGCATTCGGGCCGTAATCGATCGGGCCAAGAAGTTCGCCGCGAGCGTTGGCAAACAGGTCATCGATGATGAAATGGGATGTGTCGGGCGTGCTAACCCATATGACGTCACGATTCAAGAACATATGAAGGCAGGCATTGGCTGGTATCTCTGGGAGCTGATGATCGTCGAGGACACAAGTGGCCGTGGCTGGGGCAATATTCATGGCATCTTTTACCCGAACGGCACCATTCGTGACCCATCCATTCCCATGGCGGTGATGGGTATCTTCCGCAATCGTGGTCTGGATGTGGTATTGGAAGAGCCTGACCGGGAAAACCGCGTAAAACGTGAAATTGCGAGCGCTCACGAATGGTTGGCCAGTGCCAATCCTGATTGGGAAGCCGGACTGGATATCGCCGAGACCGCTGCTAACTTGCTGGAATCAGCTGAGCTCGTTCCGATGCGAGAACCCCCGACACGCCAAGTTGAGCTGCTGCGCCGCGGCGAAAAGGATCTACCGATGCTCCGCGCTGTACTCCAAAAATACATCTCTATATTGCAACCGTACACACGCTGAAATCGCTGTTCCATACGCGGATGGCTACAACTGATTTGAACAATGCGCGAGTCGAACTCATGGATCACTTCACTCAGTGCGATTTCGCTGCGCGTCAAGCGGAATCACAGATATACAAGGAAAAATAATTATGAAACGCACTCGACTCTTACTCTTTGTCGGGATTGTCCTTGGGCTCGGTGGCATGGCACTTGCGCATTTTCGTGATGATGGTGAATCGGTGAAGACAATCTCGGCTCAAGACATCAAAGAGAAACTGGATGGCAAAGATGCGAAGGTGACCGTGGTAGAGGTGACGATCGAGGCCGGCCAAGCCGGCGTTCCTCATCGGCACCCCGGGCCGGGTTTCGTTTATGTGCTGGAAGGTGAATACGAATTGGGGATCGATGATCAGCCGACAAAGGTGTTCAAAGCAGGCGAGACTTTTTACGAGCCGACGGGTTGCCTGCACCGGGTATCAAGGAACCCGTCCACAAAGGGCCGCACGCGCTTGATTGCGTTCGTGCTACACCCGCGAGAGGCGAAGGAGATTGCCATCCCGGAGCAGGTGACAAAAGAGCAACACTAACAAGACATGTTACAACTGTTATGTCAGCTGAGGTGACGCGCTTGTCTCGCCCGACGGATTCCATGACAATTCCACTTCAATCGCGACAGGTCTCTTTATTGGGTGGAGGCGCATTTCGCCTTGCGCCGTCCTTCACGACCACTGTCAACACAGTATCTCCCGCGCATTCTCCCAAGTTTTTGGAAGACTGATTGAATGACCATTGAATCCGTTCGTCGATTAACGGGCGCTGTTCTAGCGGTCGTCACCTCTCTCGCATTCGCCTCCGCGACTCGCGGCCAGGGCATTGTTCAACCCACTGTCCAAGCCGGCACCGCACTCGGAGAGACGATTGCCGAACCGACGCCCGAAATCACCCTCCCGCGGTCGATCGCTGCTGACGGACGGCCGCAGATCAACGGAGCGCGAGTTGCATCTGCCACTCCCGGGCGAATATTTTTGTTCCGAGTTCCCGCTATCGGCGATGTCCCTCTGACATTCTCTGCTGAGAAACTTCCCGCCGGACTCGTGATTGATACCACCACCGGCATCATCACTGGCACCCTCAAACAGCCGGTTTCCGTCGCTACTACGATCCACGTTAAGAATGCGAAGGGCGAATCCACTCGGCAACTAGTGATAGTAGGGGGCAAGCATAAACTCGCTCTCACCCCTCCGCTTGGATGGAACTCTTGGAATGCCTTTGGCATGAGACCTACAGACGCGCGCATTCGAGACGCCGCTGATGCCCTCATCGCTTCCGGCCTCGCCGCCCATGGTTTCACCTATGTTTGTGTCGATGACGGATGGGAAGTTCCCAAGCCGGGCCGTGGCGTCCGCGGTGCCCTCGGTGTGGCCGGCACTCCCACACGTGACCCCGATGGCAACATTCTCTGCAACGACAACTTCCCTAACATGAGAGCCCTGGGTGATTACATCCATTCGAAAGGCCTCAAGTTCGGCATTTATTCCAGTCCCGGACCCACAACCTGTCAGGGCTTTGCCGGCTCCTGGCAGCATGAAGAGCAAGACACCAAAACGTGGGCTTCTTGGGAAGTCGATTACGTCAAGTATGACTGGTGCAGCTATGACCAGGTCGTCCAGAACGGAGGAGCGGGGGCCGGCAGACGACGCAATTACGACCTGGCCACCTTGAAGAAACCGTACCAAGTAATCCGTGCGGCCCTCGATAAACTCGACCGCGACATCGTCCTCTCCATGTGCCAATACGGAATGGGAAACGTCTGGGAGTGGGGCGTCGAAGATGGCATCAATGCAAACATTTGGCGCTCCACCAGCGATATCCGCGACAACTGGCCAAATGTGTCCCGTATTGGGTTCTCGCAAAATGGCCACGACACCTTCACCGGTCCCGGCCATTGGAACGATACCGACATGCTTGTTGTTGGCAAGGTCGGTTGGACCTATGAACCGCAACACGATTCCAAACTCACGCAGGATGAACAACTGACCCACATTGGCCTGTGGTCCATCCTCGCGGCGCCGCTGATCCTTGGCTGCGACCTCACGAAACTGGATGATTTCACCACGTCGCTGATGTCCAACGACGAAGTACTCGACATCGATCAGGACCCGCTCGGCCGCCAAGGCAAACGCATTTCGCCAGCTACTCCAGCAGAAAATCCCAATGCCAGCGCCGCCGCGCCTCAGCAGGTCTGGGCCCGTGAACTTTGGGACGGAACGATGGCCGTCGGCCTCTTCAACATTGGGAATGAACCAGCAAAAGTAACGGTCTCCCTTAGAGAACTCAACGAAGGCCTTAACATGAATCTCACCGGCAGGCAACCCGTCCGCGACGTCTGGCAACTCAAGAACCTTGCACCCGCCGACGATATCCTCTCTGCTGAAGTCCGCAGCCACGGCATGGTATTCCTCAAGATAGGGACGCCAAGAACTGATGCCGAATGCATCGCGGCCATCGTTAAACTTCACGCACCCCAGCATGACCCCGTCGGCCAGTGACAATGCATTACTTTAATGATGCTTCGCGTCGGTCGGAAATGCCAAAAGCCAAGCCAGAAATCATTCGTTTTCCGGCATCCATCGCGCGGAGCCGTTCGGCAAAGGAACTTCGGACTGCAATTAGCTGCAAACTCATTGCAGCAATCGAAGTGCAGAGAACTCGTGAATGGCCAGCATTAGCGACATCGCTTAAGCCGTTTGGAACGGCACCGCCTCTGCAGCATCGCTCGCGGCGGTCGCAGTCAGTTGCCGATATCGAATGCCGCAGCGCCTGCCTCGTGAAAAACAATTACAGCATACCTTGACGAGGGATTGTGTGACACGTCGGCAGGTTCAGGCGGCGCCAGCGGCACGAGGCTATATTCCCGAAAACAAGCAGCCGGAAGCAATGGTAATCGGCGACGCGCAACAACTAAGCAATCGGCTGGGCGCGGCATTGAAAGAACGCCCGCGGAAGCTTACTTGGCCAACCCCTATGAGCTTTTATAGCGTCTGGCCTGAATCACTTTTAGCAACTCCGAAGAAGCAGTGCCGTGACCACCTCGCCCAGCGACGGTAAAATATCTGCACCGATGCCTGAAAATATCAACGGATTGATCGAACGGGTGACCTTTCATAATCCCGAAAGTGGATTCGCCGTTTTACGAGTGCAGATGAAGGGACGGCAAGACCTTGTCACGGTCATTGGCAGTGCGACTTCGGTGACGGCGGGAGAACATGTCGAGGCCAGCGGACGCTGGGTGGTCGATCGCCAGCACGGCCAACAATTCAAAGCCGACGAGCTTAAGACGACTCATCCAGCTTCGGCAGAAGGCATCGAAAAGTATTTAGCCTCCGGAGCCGTCCGCAGCATCGGCCCAAAGCTGGCGGCAAGAATCGTGGCCGTCTACAAGGAGCGGACCCTCGAAATCTTTGAAGATGCGCCGGACTTTCTGTTGCACATCCACGGAATTGGCCAGGAACGCCTGAAGCGAATTCGCCAAAGTTGGGAAGAGCAAAACGAAGTCCGCAAGATCATGCTCTTTTTGACCGAGCACGGCATCACGTCGGGACGAGCGATGCGCATCTATCGCACCTACGGCCACGAGTCCATCGCCAAGATCAAGGCGAACCCGTATCAACTGGCCGACGACATTCGAGGCATCGGATTCAAGACCGCCGATGAACTGGGGGCGAAGCTGGGCATTGACCGTAACAGTCCGTACCGAGCCAGAGCCGCCGTCCTCTACACCCTGCAAGAGTTGGCCGGCGATGGGCACTGCGGCTTCCCTGAATCCGGTGTGGTGGAACAAACAACCAAGCTGGTAGAGATTGACCAACAAATTGTCGAAGCGGCTGTCCGAGCAACCGTTCAAGAGCGGTGCGTCATTCGGGAAGATGTGGAAGGTGAGCCTTGGCTGTACCTAGCGAGCTTGCATCGAGCCGAAGTCGGCCTCGCCCAGTCTATCCATCGCATTGCGGCGACCACCCCCCATCCCTTGCCAAATATCAAAGTGGACAAAGCGATTACCTGGGTCGAGCAGCGATTGGGCATCGAGTTAGCGATGGGCCAGCAGGAAGCCATTCGACAAGCTTGTCAACACAAAGTCCTGGTCATCACGGGCGGGCCGGGCGTCGGCAAGACTACGCTGGTCCGGAGCATTCTCGAAATCTTCACCGCCAAGCAATTGAAATGCGTTTTGACCGCTCCCACTGGCCGAGCCGCCAAACGCTTATCGGAAACGACTCAGCGCACCGCCAAAACCATCCACCGCCTTCTCGAATTCGATCCAGCCACGGGCGAATTCAAGCGCGAACCAAAAACATCCGCTGAGCGGCAATTTGTTCGTGCTCGATGAATCGTCGATGGTCGATGTCGTGCTGGGGCATCAATTCTTGCGGGCTGTCCCCAGCGAAGCTTGCGTGATCCTCGTGGGGGACGTTGATCAATTACCTTCTGTTGGTCCAGGCTCAGTGCTGGCCGATCTGATCGCCGCCAGCGTGGTGCCCGTCGTGCGGCTCACGGAGATTTTCCGGCAAGCTGCTCAGAGTCAAATCATCACTGCCGCCTATGCCGTGAATCACGGGCAGATGCCGAAGTTGTCCAACTCAGAGGAACTCAGCGACTTCTATTTTGTAGAAGCGGAGGAACCAGAAACGATCCAAGACCTGTTGGTGCGATTGGTCAAAGAGCGGATTCCCACTCGATTTGGTTTCGATCCCAAGGCCGACATCCAAGTGCTTGCGCCGATGAATCGTTCGTTGCTCGGGGCCAGAAACTTGAACCAAGTCCTGCAAGCGGCCCTCAATCCCGGTGACGACGGCCCCGAAGTGCTGCGATTCGGCTGGACGTTTCGGATCGGGGACCGAGTGATCCAGACCGAGAACAACTACAATAAGGACGTGTTCAACGGCGACTTGGGCGTGATCGAGAAGATTAATCGGATCGAGCAATTGATGCACGTCAATTTTGAGGGACGCAACGTCGAATACGACTTCGGCGATCTCGATGAACTATCGCTCGCTTATGTGCTTTCGATTCACAAAAGCCAAGGTTCTGAATTCCCGTGTGTCGTCATTCCTCTGCATACTCAGCATTACCTGATGCTACAGAAGAATCTGTTGTACACGGCGATTACCCGAGGCAAGCAACTGGTCGTGCTAGTTGGAGCCAAGAAAGCACTGGCGATGGCTGTCAGGCGTGGTGATACTCGGCAGCGACATACGACCCTGCGGAAACGGCTCCAAGAGGCAGAGCGGGTCGTGGCGCAAAGAGCCTGATCCACGGTTCGTCTTCTTTATGGCAAAGATGAGTCGGAAGCGCTGCTTGGACGAAACATGGTTCGTGTATGTATTGCAGTGTGCGGATCGGTCGCTCTACACCGGAATCAGCAACGATGTGATCCGTCGATGCGAGCAGCACAATGCCGGCACAGCCTCTCGCTACACCCGGGGTCGCTTGCCTGTCACTCTCGTCTACAAAGAGGCACGGGCCAGTCGGAGCGAGGCACTGAAACGAGAATTAGCAATCAAAGCACTTACTCGTGAGGAAAAAGAGTCGTTAATTCGAATTACGGAATGAGGCACGATCAATGAAACGCATTCTTTTTCTTTGCAATGGGAATTATTATCGCAGCCGATTTGCGGAAATCTTTTTCAACTGGCACGCCGAACAACGAAAACTAAAATGGAAGGCCGAATCCAGAGGACTTCACCTCGTGTTTTCCAATCCGGGGTTCATGTCCGACTTCACGATTACTCGCCTCGCCAATCATGGCATCCCTGTCGATGCCTACCAGCGGCTTCCAAAAAGCGTGGTGCATCTCGACTTCGGCGCCGCAGATCACATCGTGGCCGTGAAGCAAACCGAGCACCGTCCGCAAGTTGAAGCTCGCTTCCCAGCTTATCTCAACCGAGTCGAATTTTGGGAGGTTCATGATCTCGATTCGCACTGCCGGAAGACACGCTTTCGCACCTCGAGCGAGAAGTTATGGGATTGATGGAGCGATTGGCGATCTCGACACCGATGACGGCTTAAAAGCTGTCCAAAACGATCTCTAATTCATCAATAAACCGGTTCTCCTCGGATTCATCGAATCAAATCGGCCTCGGTTAAAATAATGCTGACTTTCGATGATTCTGAGCATCATTTAGAATCGCTGCACTTTCTGGCCATGCAGACGCCCTTGGAGCCTCACCGTTCAAACTTTTTTCGAGACAGTTTTTGGATTAATGCTTTTGCGACAAGCTTTGCAAAACGGCGCAAGCAATCAGTTACAGGGCGCCGGCATCAGGGCGGGGTTGGACCTCGCTGCTCGTCAACTCCTGGTATCCAACGCATTTCAATACTGGCTGCGGCGGATATTTCGGAAATCGGTGATGAGTTTGCGACAAGCGGCACAGCAAGAAGCGAGAGCCTTTGGCGGAAACGACTTCCTTGTTGTGCAGACACGTGTCGCAAAGGCTTTGGGTCATTGATGTCGCTACGCGCTCCAACCTTGATCACTTGGTCTTGTGTGCCAGTACGCCCAGAGGATGAATACGGCTTGCAGCGGTAGTCGGAGCAGATGCAATATCGGCGATCCGGGCACCAATTCCTGATGCTGATAGAGGTAGATGTTAGCCGGAAAAACAGCGATCAGAAGTGCAATGATACCCCACGCTGCCAGTCTTGAAAACTTTGCGACGAGGAGCAGCAGTCCCAATGCAATCTCAAAGAAGCCGCTGAGGTAAACCAGTCCCAAGTGCCACGGCAGAAGGGGCGGTATGATCTTCAAGTAGAACTCGGGCCGGACGAAGTGCATCGTGCCGGCTCCGACCATGAAGATCGCTAGCAAATGCTTCGACGCCGTTTTTATTCGGTTCATGCGTTTCGCTGTTTCCGCCGGTCGCAGTTATTGTCGTTCATTTTACAGGAACGCCTCGACGGCATTGGCTATTGAAACTAGGCAGGCCGATTATATCGCTTGGCGAAATCCAGGGGGTTTTCCTGGCCTGCAAAGCTGGACAGGGATGAATTCATCAAAGAATCCACTTGACCTGCGGAGATAGTTGTACATACAATCATAATGAAACCAAGGGATCACTTTCATGACCAAGATAACGAGCCGCACCATCGACACCATTGCCAAGACGTGCATTGCCTTGCGATTGCGAATGCTGAACCGTCACGTCACCAACGTTTACGACGAGGCATTGCGCCCGCTGGGGCTGAAGGTCAGCCAAATGAATATCCTCGTCGCCGCCGCAAAGATAGGCGTGGCTCGCCCGACCGATGTCTGTGAACATTTACAACTGGATGTGTCCACGCTGAGCCGAAACGTCGAACGAATGAAAGCACGGGGCTGGCTCAAAACAATTCCTGCCGAAGACGGTCGGGCACAGCCCTTTCAATTGACCGACAAAGGAAAGCTCGTCGTGGAGAAAGCAATTCCTGCCTGGGAAAAAGCGCAACACCAAGTCAAGACAATGCTCGGGAAGAGTGTGATCGAGTCGCTCGATGATGCGATCCAGCGGATGAGATAACCTGCCGCAACAGTTTATTTGTCACAATCTTTGCATATACAATTAGTGAGGCCCGCATGAACCTGTCCGAACATCCGACTGTGCGGCATTTTCATGAAACCGCCGACCAAAGGTCAGCCCCACCGTCCATTCTCGATGCGGCCTTGTTGCGCCAACTGTGTCTCGAATGTGGTGCCGATGATGTCGGGATTGTTGAGATCAGCCGTCCGGCATTGGACAATCAGCGAGACGACATCCTACGATATTTTCCGCCATCCAAGACGCTTCTCAGTTTCGTTTGCCGGATGAATCGGGAACCCATCCGAAGTCCGGCTCGGTCAGTCGCCAATCTCGAATTCCACCACACGGGCGATCACGTCAATGAAGTCGCTCGGAAGGTCGTTGCGACTCTGGAGCGTCAAGGCGTCCGTGCGGTGAATCCAGCGATGGGCTTTCCGATGGAGATGGATCGCTTTCCCGGTGGGAAGGTTTGGGTTGTGTCCCACAAACCTGTCGCCGTGGCTGCGGGCTTGGGTCACATGGGGATTCATCGAAACGTCATCCATCCCAAATTCGGCAACTTCGTCTTGCTGGGGACGATCCTGATTGCTGCCGACGCCACCGCCTACAATCAGCCGCTCGACTATAACCCGTGCCTGGAGTGCAAACTGTGCGCTGCGGCGTGTCCAGTGGGAGCGATCTCTCCGAATGGAGATTTCAATTTCTCAGCCTGCTACACCCATAACTATCGGGAGTTCATGGGCGGCTTCACCAATTGGGTCGAGCAAGTTGCCGACAGCAAAAACGCTTTGGACTACCGCAGGAAGGTGAGCGATCCTGAATCGGCATCGATGTGGCAGAGCCTTTCGTTTGGAGCCAACTACAAAGCGGCGTATTGTCTGGGTGTCTGTCCCGCTGGCGAGGACGTGATTGGTCCTTATCTCACCGACAAAGCTGAGCACCTGAAGGAAGTTGTGCGCCCCTTACAAGAGAAGGAAGAGATGGTCTTTGTCATCGAAGGTTCGGACGCCGAGGCACATGTGACTCGTCGCTTTCCTAAGAAGACGATCAAACGAGTAGGTAATGGTTTGCGTCCTCGGACAATCGAGAGATTCTTATCGGGGCTGCGTCTCACCTTTCAAGCGGGAAAGTCAAAGGGTCTGGATGCTGTGTTTCATTTTTCATTCACGGGCACGGAACAGAAACTAGCTACGGTCACGATTCGTGACAGCAAACTCAATGTCGAAGATGGACATTTTGGCAAGTCCAACCTGCACGTGATCGCCGACAGTGAGACATGGCTCGGGTTTCTGGCCAAAGAACGGACGCATGCTCTGGGCGCTGCTCCGCAGAAAGATTCGCATCAAGGGATCGCCAAAGCTGCTGGTCGCTTTCGGCAAATGTTTTCCTTCGTGATATTACGACTTGATGGAATTGATCAGGATTTCTTCGATTCCCTTCTCGCCATTTCTCGCTTCCGTTCAGCCGTGTATTTCCACCACGGCTTCTTCGGCCCCCCTTCCATGAATCGCACGGCGGCGATGAACGTATCGAGCAGGCACGGGTCGTGCCGCTGACTAGTGATCCGGCACTGGTATTCTAGGTTGCAGCCCTCTTCTTAATGCCCATTGATTTGAAAACGGGATCGGAAGGGCACCAGTTCGTTCGGCTCTCTTGGAGCTTCATAACTCCCATGAATGCCAGGAGCCCTAATCCAATCGGCTGGCTAACCCAATAGGCAACCGCAGTCAGGATGAGGATCAAGATTCCTTGAACCAGCGATCTGTAATTCTCGACGTACATTGCTATTTGCTCCATCAGAATTTGTTCGGACAAATAGTCTACGCAATCCTGAATTTACGATGTCATGCATGCTAAAACAACATTGATCGCTGGATCGCATTGTCCGGTTGCGGCGTAACAGAGTGTGCCACTGCTTCAAAAGCAGCAATGAGTGTCCAAGGCGAATCAGGTACGGAATTTGCAAATTTCAGTCATCAATCGAAAAAGGAGAACTCAAAATGGACTTGCGACTGAAGGGCAGGAAGGCGCTCATCACCGGCTCAACGGCAGGTATCGGTTTCGCGATTGCCTCTGGTTTGGTGAGTGAAGGCGCAACGGTGGTGGTTAATGGACGGACCGAGCAGAGAGTTCAGGAAGCCTTGAAAAGAATTCGGTCCGAGCACAGTGCTGTTGATGTGAATGGAATCGCAGCGGACCTGGGCACGAAAGCCGGCGTTGAGTCTCTGATCAAGCAGTTGCCACACGTCGATATCCTGGTGAACAACCTCGGAATCTTTGAGACCAAAGAGTTTACCGCAATCGATGACGAAGACTGGCTGCGGTTCTTCGAAGTGAACGTCTTAAGTGGCGTGCGGCTTAGTCGGTTCTATCTGCCGAAAATGCTCAAGCAGAACTGGGGCCGAATCATTTTCATTTCGAGCGAGTCAGGGCTGAATATTCCCTTGGAGATGATCCATTACGGCGTGACGAAGACGGCGCAAATTGCTTTGTCTCGAGGACTGGCCGAGCTGACCGCAGGGACGAATGTGACTGTCAATTCCGTGTTGCCGGGGCCGACTCGTTCCGAAGGCGTGGAGACATTTATTCAAGGACTTGCCAAATCGAAACGAACTGACGAAGCCACCATCGAGGCCGAATTCTTCAAAACGATGCGGCCTTCATCGCTCGTGAAACGTTTTGTCGCTCCCGAGGAAGTGGCTGCAACAGTCACTTATCTTTGCAGTCCGCTAGCCTCGGCCACAAACGGTGCTGCAGTGCGAGTGGACGGCGGCGTCGTGCGGTCAATTGTTTGAATCAAAGGAAGAAATCTTCTTGCCGTCCGAAATGAAAAGCCCCACTCGCCCGAATGCCGAGCGAGTGGGGCCATACTATCGAATGACGCAACCAATCTGAATAGGCGTCGTTCAATTGGTTTTGTGATCAACCGAGCCACAGCAAGCCGCTTGCTCAGTGCAACAAGTAAGGCTCTTTTCGCAGCAGTTCGCTGCCTTGGCAGCCATCATGTGGCAGCCAGTCGATTCTTTGGTGTCTGTCTGCTTTGAGCAACACGCCGCCTTCTCGGCACAACACATGTCCTTTTCGCAGCAGCCAGATTTAGTATCGGCTGATGAGCAACAGGCGCTCTTCGGACTGCAGCAGGCCGCTTTCGCCGAACAACAATCCTTCGACGGGGTACCTGCTCCAAGAACCGTTGAGAGTAGCAAGCCAAAACCGAGCAGCGAACCAATAATCAGTTTCGTAACCATAAAACACTTCTCCAAGTTTAAGAATTTCAAGGGAAGATCACTGGACACAACACGTGCGCAGCAATCAAGCCAATAGGCAATACAATGTGCAAAAGAAACAGAGGCCCGATGCGATTAGCACCGCCACTGGCACTGGAGAATTTGCAATCGTGGACCAGCGTGCAATTCCGTTGGAGCCACGCAATTGACGGACGCTGAGAGAGACTTCACTGCGAAATCAGTCAAAGTTACGAAGTTAAGTCCCCTGAAATCGTGGGTTACACGAATCGAATCTTCCGGAAGAACTGCATCCCGAACACAGCAACATTTAACGACGGGTGAGGACGGGGCATGCTCTGATGTTGGCGAGTGGCGATGCTCCGGCTGCCCACAACAGTCGGTCGATACCTTTGACTTTTCAGAGCTTTGTGCCGACATAGCCTGACACCATCCCGGCGGAAGAGCCAAGAGTAGTGCGGTTGTCAGCACGAAGAATCGGAGGGAAGCAGCGCGCATTGCAACTTGTTTTACGACGGCAAAGGGCTGCCGGTTCAATTGCAGCAGGCTTTGACTTCCCAAAAGCATATCGAAAACCGTATCAAATCCTCCGATAAACGAGTTTTTTCTGGGTTCTTGGCTGAAATCTCGACTGAGTCCGATAAGGACAGATTTTGCATATTTCGTAGATACTGACCGGTGACAAGAAGTCATATGATTTTCAAACCACAATTCGTCGCCCAAAGCGCCACAACAGCCGATGAGAAGATAAGTCACAGCAGCGGAAAATGCCGAATTGGTAAAGGACGCCGCCGATGAATCTCCAAGCTTGGAATACCACGATCAGCCAGATTGCTGAGGAATCAAACCTGCAGCCCAATGACAGTGGCAAGCACAAAGTCTTATTGGCATGGCGGGCCAGACTAGCAGAAGCTCCGACCTCATTGCCACCGTTTCAGATTGACGAGATCGTGCGAGAGGCCCGCAAGAAGCTCAATGCCGTCAGTCGTTAAAGCCGACCCAGGCGTTGTGCTCAAATCACTTCTTGCGACTGATCTTGGCCCGGAGCTTGTTTCGCTCCTTCTTTTTTCGCAAGTTGGCGAACTTCATCGCTGGCTGCCGCACAATCCCTCGTCCTTTTTCAGCCATTTGAACTTCCCCTGATCGTTATTGCCATCACTTCGTCGTGTAAAGTGAATCGAGATATTTCCACATTTCGCCGTCAACCTTGTCCGGCTTCTGTGCTCCCATCGAAATCAGCAGAAGACAGGACAAGACCGACTTTCTTTCTTCGGTCGTGGACAGCGGTTGGTGCTCAATGAACTTGGTCAGTGCGACCGCAATGCACGACCAGACTGCCAGTTCGCTATCGGGATCGGCATCCCGTAAGAAGTTCACTTTCATCGTCTCAAACGCAATGTCTTGATACGGCGAGATGACTTCAAAGATCGCCCGCAGAATTCCTAGCTGCTCGTCTGAAAGGGACTCTCAACGAATTGGTCCGAGGCGCAAATCCTTTGGGTTCACGTAGCGAATTTCAGGTTCGGCCGGCATATCTTCTTGCGGCATGATTGCACTGGGAAAAGTCGAAGGGGACGGGCAATATTCTACCCAATCAAAGACAGCGTCGGTAGAATTCGAAAATGCTCCTCGCACCGTCCGAAGCCGAGCAGTTCTTTAAGCTCCACCGAGCGTTGATGTTCTTTATCAATCAGCGGCTCAAAGTCCTGCCCGACACGATTCGAGATGCGGACGAATTTTCCGCATTGTCACCTGAGAAGAGACTCGAAGTGCGGGAGGCCTTTCTCGACGAAGTGGATTTGATTGAGGACTTCATCAATGAGAATCCGGCTGATTTCACCGTCGAAGAGCTTGAAATTATCAAGTCCTGGCAAGAGCTGGTGGCCGGCGAATTCTTCATTTTTCGTTACTTGCAGAAATACACCGTCTTTTTGGCATCAGGTGATGAACCGGTCGCCTATGGGGTTCTGGGACTGAGTCAACCATTCGCGGAGCTAATTGGCCCCTACCTCCCGGTGATGTCCAAAACGGTGTTGCTGCCGTTTAAAGACAAAATCATTTACGACGGCCTACTAAGCGGCTATCGGATTTCGTTTGGATCGGGGATTCGGCGCAGCTTAAATGAAAGCTACCAAGCGGCCAGAAGTCGGCAAGGAATCGTCACTTCGCTACCTTTCCATGCAACGCTGTTGATTGGCAAGCAGTCCTCCAAAAGAAAGGCTCAGCGCAAAACTCGAAATCAATTTCGAGGCCGTTGGCGAATCACCCGGATGAACCAATGGGAGCAGGACTTTGCTGACGAAGAAGTCGAAGGTTTCTTCGAGTTTGGTTCTGATGGATTCGGCGAATTTCAATTCGGTTTAGTCAGAGGAGAGATCGATTACCGACGTGGAACCCGGGATGGTCATCCGAGCGTCGAGTTTTCCTGGGACGGTCACGACGAAATGGAGCCGGCCCAGGGACGTGGTTGGGCGGTGCTTGAGGGCGATGATTTGAGCGGCATGTTTTTCATTCACCGAGGCGATGAATCGGCATTTCGAGCGAGAAAGAAACAGCCACAAAGCAAGCGGGTGAGTCCTCGATGATGGCGGCCATTCCAACGACCTATCATCACACGCAACGTTCGCCGTTGTACATCCTGATCTATGGGCCGGGTCTTATTGCCCTGATCTTGGCGATTATGTTGTCCGATTCAACGGCGATTGCCATCCCTTTCCTCATCGTTGGATTGGCGCTGGGCTTCGTGGGAGCGTGCTTTTACTACCTGACTATTAGCGACGATGAAGATCGACTTTCGATCCAATTTGGGCCGCTTCCGCTGTTCCGCCGAAGCGTTCGCTATGCTGATGTCCGAAACGTGGAAGTTGCCCGCACTTCGATCTTTGACGGATGGGGAATTCATTGGACTGTTCGGGGCGGCTGGTTGTGGAACACCTGGGGCAGGGATTGTGTTTTGATGACTTTCGACCGAGGTCGTACGCTGAGACTGGGAACGGATGAGCCGGACGAGCTTTGCGATTTCTTGAAGAGCAGAGTTGTCCTGAAGGCGATGGATACAATTGAGATGTAACCAGGCGCAATTCAGATTTCCGGGCTAGATCTATGCTAACCCAATGCTAGCCGTCCGCGTGGGTCGCATCGGCACTGAACACGAGCATTGCCAGCGTGAAGGCAAGCGCAGCACTGACGATGTTGGTCCAAATCAGTAAGTTGCGGCGTTGTCTCGGATCGGGTCATACTGCAGATTTGTGTCAAAAGGTCCGCGCCGACGTTTTCCGGTACTGATTTCGTATGCCGGAAAACGTGTGTCACATCGGTCGATTCTCGGCGTGTCTCACATACATATGAGTTATGACGAATCAAGTGACGTGGCCGAAAATGGCAGCTATCTGATTACGATATAGCACGTGCTGCCGAGGCGGCTCTGAAAGCGAGTAGACCAATGCCGGAGCCTAAAGGCGATAAAATGTTCGTAAACCTCGGAGCGTCCAAAGTTCGACGCCGGCTCAAGGGTTTTGGTCACGGCGTTCGTAAAGTGCAAAGTGCCGGTCGGAATAAGGCGGTAATCATTCACACAGCGACAGGCAGACACCTTGCAGAATTGGAATTACAATTCGCTGACGTCGGGCTTGGCAAATAACCTGAATGCATCAATCCTGAATTCTGATAAAAAAAGGAAAAAACGATGGCGATAAAAGCGGGAATCTGGATTGACCATCGGCAGGCTATCGTGGTCTTGGTAGATGATGCAGTCAAGAAAATCAAGAGGATTCCATCGGGGATCGAAAAGCCCGTTCGATCTTCGGGACACTCAAGTTCAAAACGCAAATACACACCCAATGACTTTGTTGCGGAGGACAGACTGGAGCACAAGCTCATGAGTCAGTTGAAGGAATTCTACGACGAGGTGATCGCTGGTGTTCGGTACGCAGAAGCAGTGCTGATCGTTGGTCCCGGCGAAGCCAAGGGTGAATTCATGAAGCGACTCAAGAGCAAGAAACCTCGTGGCCGCATCGTGGAACTGGAGACGACTGACAAAATGACGGATCGTCAGCTTGCGGCCAAAGTAGACGAACATTTCGCCAAGAGCACAGCCGCGCCAAAAGGGACTGCAAACAAGTCCACAAAATCTTCGTCAACGAAACGCACGAAGAGATCGGTAAGATAGTTCCTGTGGTAGCGAACAAAATGATTGTCTATTTCAGCAGGGCTGCCATTCGCTTTGATCTTGCCCGGAGACTTTCCGACGAGGCTCGACAGTTGGCACTGTATCAGCGTTCCAAGTTTCTAAATGCCGTAAGACAAATCGGCTGGGAATTTTCAATCATCCCAGTTTCCAATTGAGGAGAAGCGACAATGCTGCTTCACAAATCAAGAACTATTGCCGGCGTTTGTGCGGTCGTCCTGGCCGGGCCTGCATTAGCAGCGATGGGGGCTGACGACACCTCTCCGAAAGTGGTCTCAATAACGGTGCGAGACGGCGACTCTCTTGAGATCACTGTTCCGGAAGGATGGGAGCAGGCACAAAGCGGCTCACCCGTGGCACCGACCATTACGCTGCACCCCAAGAACCAGGAAACGGAACTGAAAATGACTCTGATTCCCGACACGAAGGGTGCGCTCAGCACGAAGGAACACTTGGAAAAAGCGGTGAAAGCTGCGAGCCAGCAATACGTAAAAGGGTCCGTCGAGAAAGAATGTAAGCTTCAAAGCCTCGATTCCAAGAATGGAACGTGCGTTTATGCGCAATTCACCGACACTGCTCTGGTGGGCAAGCCGCCACGGCCCGGAAAATATTTGGTGGTCGCCACGGGCGTAATGTCGTTCGGTAAGTCGGCAGCAGCGTTCACCTTGGCTGGGCGGTCATTCGATGACAAACTATTTGTTGCCGGCAAGGAAATTGTGCAAGACGATATCATCATCAAGAAAAAATGAGTGCGGATGCGTTCTTCTTAAGTGTCCTCATCTGAGCGCGGATGACGATGGCCACGTTTTGACAAGAGTGGTGGCGTCTCATTTCAACTCGCGAGCAATGGGTGAAGGTGCATCAACGCATTCGACAGCGAAATACCGATCCTTCCGCACCGACACTTGCGGCACCGTTGAGGACCTTGCCTCATTTCTTCACTCAGCAGAGCTTAAAAACAGTCAAATCCCTGGCATATTACTTGTCGACCAGCGGCTAGCCGTCGGGTACCATGCGATTCGCGTCCGGATTGGCCCTGTGTTGCTGGGAGCTTGCCCGGCGGCGCAGGGCCTTTTGGTTGCTTTGGCGCCATTCGACGCGACGCTCTTAGTAGGTGAGCTGCGGGATCGCGGCCAGTACAACGTAGAGGACGGCGTTTCGGCGGCGACGCTGGTTAATCTTTTCAGGTTGTTCCCGTTGGCCTGCAATCTGTCTCATTACATGGAACGCGTCGTGTGTAGTCGAGATGCGCTTGGGCATCGCGACTAATGGATTCGCATCCCGCGGCCGTCGATCCGTTTCCGCGAGCACCTTTGACCAAAGATGGATCAAGCGTGTGCCGCGGACCGCAGCGCGATCGACTTTGCCGAACGCATCCGTTTCCTTATTCCACCCGCTTAAAGTCGATATACCCAAGTTCCACATCCGTGCTGACGAGCTGCACCCGGAGCCTGTCACCAACTGCAAGGCCTTTAAAACCGCTCTCAAGTTTGCCTTCGACGAGCGGACGCAGAATGCGGACCCATGTCCCTTTTTCCGAAGCACCCGTGACAATGGCATCGAACTGCTCCCCAATCCTGGATGCCAGCAGCATCGCGGCGGCAGATTTTCCGACCTGTCGTTCGACTTTCTTCGCCGCATCTTCGGCTTCCGTACAATGCTTCGCGAGCACGTCCAGTTCATTCGTGTTATAGGGCAACGAACTTGCCATTAGCGCGGCTTTCAGCAGCCGCTGCGTGATCAAATCGGGGAATCGCCGGTTCGGGGCAGTGGAGTGTTCGTAGTCCTTGACCGCCAGTCCGAAGTGTCCAGCTGCGTTGTCTTCCGGAAGTTGGACCACGTATTCACCGGCCCCCAGCAACTTGATGATGCTCAGCGAAAGGTCGGGAAAGTGCAGAGGATCGGCGGCTTTCGCTGACACCAGGAATTGCTCCAGAGCCTTTGAGTCGGGTTGTAGGGGCAACTTGGAGCCGCGTGCCGCGGCGAGCTCAACAATTCGGTCCCAGCGCTGCGGTGTGCGGACGACGCGCCGCAGCGAAGGAAGACTTTTGGACGCCAGATAGCGTGCGGTAACGCCGTTGGCCGCAATCATGAAATCGGCAATCAGACCTTTGGCACGATTCGGCTCCTCGGATTTCAGGTCCTTGAGTTCATCTCCATCAAAGACCGCGTGCGTTTGGATTGTCTCGAGATCCAGCGCCCCCGACGCATGCCGGACGGTCTTTAGTCTTTGAGCGACGCGGTCTTGGAGTCGAAGGTTCTCGTCGAGACCGACGACCGCGGCGATTCCTGGCGGCATGGGCCCACGCTCCTCCAGCCAGCTCGCGACGCTGTTGTATGCCAGCTTGGCATGGTTCCGTACCGTGGCCAGATAGAGCTCTGAATCCTGCAACGATCCATCTTCAGCGATCAGCATTTCAATGACCACCGCCAAGCGGTCTGATGCATAGTTGAGCGAGGTCAAATCGGTGGAGAGCTTCTCGGGAAGCATCGGAAAGATCTCGGCCACCGTGTAGACTGAGGTGGTGTTTTGTCGCGCATGTTCGTCAATTGCCGACTGCTTCTTGACGATCGCGTCGACATCGGCAATCGCCACCAGGATCTTGGTGATTCCCGCAGGTAGGGCTTCAGCAACAGTAAGCTGATCCAGATCGCGCGAATCGTCGTTGTCAATGGAGCACCAGAGGAGATCTCTGAGATCGCGCGTTGATGCATCAGTTCGTGATGCCGGCCCATGAATGCCATCGAGCTCGGCCAGGGCTTGAACGGGGAAATTCGGATCGAGTCCTTTTTCCAGCATCGTCCGCTGGGCAATTCTCTGTAGGATGGAGCGCTGCTGTTGGTCGTCGGTTTTTGCCGTCATGTCGACTGCCAGGAACGAGCGGTTGGGATTTGACAGGAGGGACACTGGAACTCGCAACAGCGTCATTTATGCATCGGTGACGGCTGCCTAATGACCTGCGTTTCTGCCGATGAACAGAACCGCCCTCGCTCCGTTAAACAGCCGAATGATCGATTAAACGACCGAAGTGCTGCGTCAATATATATAGACGCATGTCATCGCGGTGCAAATGATCCCAAATGCTAATGAATCGGGGGGTGAGCTCTCGGTCGGCGTGTCAACATACGGGACATTACGACCCTAAATAACCACGCCCCCGGCGCCACAACCTGGGCGCAACCGGCGGCGAGCTTCGAGGACTGTCCACGGCACGCCGCGCCGATGGCCGTGCCTGATTCGATCCAGAAGTGGACCGAGAAACAGATGCCGATGGGGCGGTGCGCTACTTACCGCTGAACTTCCGCCGGCTCTAGCGTGACATTGCTCTGCTTCGCGTTGTAGCCCTGGTGCTGGAGCACTTCGAAGATCAAATCGGACTTTTCGGCCGGCTGAATGCGCTTCTGGAATTGCACCGTTTGATAATCGTGCAGTATTGGTTCCAAGGCGCTGCGGAAGACTACATGTCCCGCGTAGGGGCGGCGAATTTCTACGTCGATCGGCTGTTTGGTGTAATTGCGGATGCGCTGGCTGTAGATCGCGTGGTCGTCCCAGCCGGCGATGCTGGTCCGATCGACCTGCACCACATCATTGCCCCCGACTTGCTGGTAACGGTTGCCACCGTCCAGCTGGACCCAGAGGTGGTCACGCGAGTAGCGGATCTTGATCAGTTCGAAGATCACTTCCGGATCAGGGCCGAGGTTCAGCTCAATCTTATCGCCGATCGGAATGTACTTGATCGACTGCTGCGTGAGATAAGAAAGTCCATCGCGGCCGTTTTCCCGGAAGACGCGCACCACGCCGTCGGGCAAGGGCGTGTCGCCGAGCTTCGATTCCTTGTTGTTGGTGAGCAAATACATTCGCACGAGTTGCTCACCGTATTCTGGCGGGCGATAGCGGTATTGGATTTTGAACGGTACCGTTTGGCCTTCGAAGCTCCGCATCCGCTTGGACCAGCCATTGGCGATCGTTTCCGTGCCTTCCACGGTGTAGATGAAGTATTCGCTTAAGCCTTCTTTGATGATTTGCTTTTCAGCCTCCTGATCGGCCGCCTCGCCCGCTTTGTAGCTGAATCTGCTCAAGGTTTCATGAGCTGCCTTTTGGCGAAGCTCGGCTCGATTGCCCTCCGCCAACCCTCTCACTCTGTCCATCGGAATCTGCGCCAGCTGCGCGATTTTTTCGACGAGGTTGATGGTGCCCACGACCAGTCGGATTTGCGCATCTTCGTATTCTTCGCCGCTGTGGTTGAACACACGCACAAAGCCCTCGAAACCCATTTTGGTTTCATCCTTGTCCGCGATGCATACGTAATCAGCACTCCAAGTAATGCCGCTGGTGAAATACGTGATTTGAATGGTCGCTTCGCCGTCGAAGTCGCTTTTCACATTCCAGTACAGCATTTGCGGTTTGCTGTGCGGAAAGGTCGTGTCCAGCACATCGAGTTTGTCAGGTTGCGTGAGAAACTTCAGCTCGACCGAACTGGGATCGATCAGCGTGTTGGCCCAGGAGAATTGCAGTGCGTTCATGCCTTTTTTGAACGTGACCACGCGCGTTTCGCGGACCAGCGTCAGATCTTCGCTGTTGTAGATCGTCAGTTGGACCGAGTTCCGCTTAGGCACCGTCGAGAGATCGACGTTTTCGGCCCAGCATGGGGACGCCATTAATAGCAGCACTCCCAGCACGTCGAATGCATTAGATCTTGCTGAGAACATCGAGCTACCTGACGTGGCTAAGCGGCGTTGGATTTGTGTGCAATCCTGGTCCAAAGGATTCGCCATCGGTTGGAATCGATCGTAACCTCCCAGCCCACGCTATCGATCCGTCGAGATATTCGACGATCCGGGCGCGTGAATAGTTCCCAAGCCTGCATTTTCGGGCCATAGACCGGGAAAACATCGTCCTTGTGCAACCCTCAGAACCGGAGGGCAGTATGAAGAAGTTCAGCCTGGGACAAATCGTAGCCACGCCCGCGCGCTCGGCGCGCTGGAGGATTCAGGGCAGAGGTCCGATGAATTTTTGAATCGCCACGTGATTGGCGACTGGGGAATCGTAAGCCTGGACGATCAGCGTGCCAACGAAGAGGCACTGCAAAACGGCGCTAGATTGTTGCCGGCCTACGAAACGACATTGGGCTCAAAAATCTGGTTGATTACGGAGGCAGCCGGTGATGATGGCCTGCGAGCCTCCACCGGCGTTCTGCTGCCCGAGGATTATTGACCGAAGGCCACGACACATCCGTCTTGCGACGTGGGACTTGAATTAACGCCCTGGCGCGTTGCTGGGATCTTTTGATTGCGCTGCGTCAGCTGGGGCGCGAATGCCAATAAAAAACCGCTGCCGGAATTGGTTTCCGGCAGCGGCCTGGAGGATTTAAACGTCTGACCGGTCGTCACACTACTTGCCTTTGTTGCTCTTGTTGAAGTGCATCATGCTGCTGCTCTTTGGAAAGCAACCCTTCGAAAAATCGCAGTAGGGGTAGCAACTGGACGAGCTGTAGTTCGAGCAATAGCTGGGCGTGTAGCACGTCGGAGTGCAGTAGGTCGGTTCGCAAACCGCTGGCTGTTCGATCACGACGGGCTGGCAATAGGACGGCTGGCAGTAGGTCGGGTAGCAGTAATCGTAGCAGTAGCTGGGGCAGTAATTGTGGCAGTAATCATGGCAACTGTCGTGGCAGGTGCTTTTGCAGCTGCTGAATGAACCCTTCGAGCTGCTGCCCTTGGAGCCATTGCCCTTAGCCTCTGCGGTCAGGGGAGCCAGCACGATGGCCACGCCGAGGGCCAACACTGCAGACACGATGATTTTTTGAAAACGTTTCATGACTCGATCTCCATAATGAGGAGTTTTGTTCTTTTTCGGCCGGACGAAGTTGTCCGTCTACTCAAGTGAGCGTGGCAACCGTGCGGTTGTTACCGACCAGCATCGAATGCTGGGATTAACGCCTCGGCGTGTGCCGGGGCGGTCTTGTTTTCACTAACAGGACCGCCCCGCGGGCGGTCCTCATTTCACGAGGAGGTGCCCATGATCGCGCTATTGAGAAACGATTCCGACGAGACGCAGTTCGTGCAGCAGCGATTTCTGGCGATGCTGCCGCAGATTCGTCGACAAGCTTTGCGAGCCTTTCGGAATGCGGGGGCCGAAGCTCGTGCCGAGCTGACCCAGGAAGCCATTGCCTTGGCCTACGCCATGTTCGTCCGACTGATGCGGCGCGGCAAAGTGGGACTGGCGTATCCAACTCCGCTGACTAATTATGCGATTCGCCAGGTCCGCGCTGGTCGACGTGTCGGCTGCCGGCAGAATGCGCAGGACATCATGTCGCCTGTCGTGCGCCGCGCCTCGGGCCCGACGATCCAACGTCGCGAAGCACATCCCGAGCGGATCGGTGGTTTGAACTTAATGTTATGCGAAGATCGACATGCCGGTCCTGCTGAAACAGCGGCGGCGCGCCTGGATCTGGCGGCTTGGTTTCGCAAGTTGTCGCCGCGGAATCGGCGGATCGCGCGGCGCTCGCGTTCGGTGAGCAAACCAATGTCGTGGCCCAGCGCTTTGGGCTGACTGCGGGTCGCATCAGCCAACTCCGCGCCTGGTTTCGCAACCACTGGGAGCAGTTTCAGGCGGAGACGCAACTTGGCGAGTGTGCGGCCTGACCGATCGATGATGTGTTGCGGCCCAGCCTGCCGCGGATCGCGGGCAGGCTGGGCTGGATGTTAGACCAAACCAAGTCGCCACCTCTGGCGAGAGCAGCGCATTCATTCGGATAGTTAGTAATTCGCAAAGTAGTAGACGACTCAAACTCCGCAGCTGCAATGGAGCACGCAACAATGGCGGCCAGCATCAGCAGAAAGGCTGGCGCTACCGGTTGCAGACCCAATGGTTGGGCCACGGGCGTGTAGGGCAAGATAGTGTTGCGAATAGGACCGCCACGGCGAGCGCGGTGTTCGGGGCCGTTATCTCCTTGCCGCATGATTTGGTTAGGCGAGTTATGCCCGTGCGATTCCCGCTTTCGAAGCGCCGCACTGTGCTGCGAATTGCCTTTCATCCGTGAATAGTGCGCGTCGTGGTTCATCGTTATTTGTGCTGTCCAGCAAGCGATCTAATATCCACCGAGCCCGGCTTGTCGTTGCAACTAATCACTCGAAATGCGGGCCGGTGGCCCTCATGCTTTGTTTGGATGGTCGTTGGCGTGGTGCGAACCATTCGCCACACTCTTTGGTGCACTTCGGGACTGATGAGGATCTCGCCGGCCTGGGCGCTATCGCAGAAGCGAGCCGTTCGATTGACTGCATCACCGATGACGGTAAATTCCATTCGTTCCTCGGAACCAATGAAGCCGTGCAAGACGGTGCCGCAATGGACGCCGATTCCCATCTCGCAGATCGGCTGACCTCGAGTGCGGCGCGATTCATTTACTTCAGTCAAGGCGGCTTGCATCGCAATGGCCGCGCGAATCGCGTTACTGTGCTGATTGTCGTCCGGCTCGGGACTGCCGAACACCGCCAGAATGCCATCGCCGACGAATTTATCGATGGTGCCATCATGGCGAAAAATCGCTTGCACCAGCGCCGAAAAATAACTGTTGAGCATGTCGACCACTTCGTCCGCTTCCATTGCCGCAGTTGCCAAAGTGAAGCCGCGAATATCGGACGATAGAATGGTCACTTCCGATTTTTCACCTCCCAAGCGCAGGCGGCCGTGCCGGGCACGCTCCAGCAATTGCCGGCGAATTGCCGGCGAAAAATTGGTGAGCAATCGTTCAACGAGTTCGGCATTGCAACGAAGATCTTCGCGCAGTGTATGATTTGCCAGCGTTAAGGCGATGTGCTGAGCGGCCGCGACTAACAGCTCCAAATCGTCGCTGGAGAACGATTGCTCACGACCGCAATTGTCAATGCAAACGACGCCGATCGTTTCTCCTTTCCACAACAGCGGTGCGTACATGCCGCTGGCCATTTGATGTTCGATTTGGCTGGCACTTAGATTTGGATTGCGCCGCCAAATGAAACCCCCGCGGCAGTTCATCGCGTGCTCAGCCAATGTAGAACTAACGGCCGGTTGACCGGGAGGCAAATGGGCTTTCAACAGCAGCTGCGCGGTTCCCGGTTTCTTAATAAGCAATGCCCCGCGGTCGGCGGCAGGCATCACGGCGACCAATTGTTCCACCGCAGTTTGCAAGAGCTGATCAAGCGGGGCCTCTGTGCCGAATTGGAGCAATAGCTCATACAACAACCGCTGGTGCCGGCTGCTGGTCGTTGTCGACCCTGGCGCTGCCTTGAATACCAACGGATCGGTTGCCGGCAAGACTTCCGAGATGTTGACGCGCTTAATGAAGTCCGTTCGTTGCGTGATGTTTGGGTCATTCACAGGACGAAAGTCGCGTCGGTCGGCCGCTGGTTCAACGCCGACCGTCTGGTTGGATCGGCGCGGCGGAAAAACTTCAAATTGCAATATCGTCTCGCCGATCCGGATATGGCTGCCGATCACGAGCGGCACTTTTTCGTTCTGCTTGATCTCTTCCTCATTGATTAGTGTGCCAGCGTTACTGCCCAAATCTTCGATCCACCAGCGATCTTCCTGCAGAGTAATTCGGTCGGGCGTGGGGACGCGAAACCGATTGGTCAGGCGACAAATCTAAATCCACCGTCACGCCCG
Organism: Pirellulales bacterium; assembly: GCA_963773875.1. Lineage (GTDB taxonomy): Bacteria > Planctomycetota > Planctomycetia > Pirellulales > JADZDJ01 > CAVTYH01. The sequence goes on along the minus strand of CAVZCV010000013.1, from coordinate 11,169 downwards.
GCTTCGGACGCCCAATAACTACCGTAGTGATCGGGCGATCAAAATCGTTGTCTTCCCTTGATGCACACAAATGATTCGCATGGTCTATCGGGATTTCAGCAGATCGCGCTCTTTGAGGTAACGGCAAGTTCGAACGTCGCACCTTCGACTACTGACCGTCGAGATTCAAGCTCGTCGGAGTCCGGCTCGGATGCAAAAGACTCGTTGTCTACCACGTCCACTAGCGCGAATCACACTGGCAACTTACAGGCATTAGAGAGTTTGGCTAATCGCGAAAGCCGACTCCTATAGCGGATCTGGCTGCTCGACGATGAAGTTTGCATAAGCCAACCGCACTCAGTAAGGCAATTCCGGCCAACATCAAACTTGTCGGTTCGGGTACGGCGACCGGTTCTGAGTAGATGAAGTCATCCATCGCGACAACTTCGACCCGGCTCCCGTCCGCCTCGGATGGCCCCAGGTCCGAGTTGCCGGTGGTGATCCGCACGCGAGCGATCCTCTCACCGGCATTGGCAATCGCACCCAGGAATGAAAGGCTGCCGCTGGTCGTGGTGCCAGGCAGCACGTTAAGGCTTTGGATTTGAACATTGGCCGAATTGAAAAACTCGATTCGCGAGACATTCGGCAAATCCACATCGGAAAACACCGCACCGAAGCCCGCGACCGTCGCCGGGGTCGCGCCGTTAGTGCCTGGCACGGAGAAAGTGACGTCTGTAATATTGCTACCGACAGGCGTGAAAATCCGTTGCGGGCTAAAAGCACTAAACGTGGTCGCGTAGCTCGGATTGATACTCGTTAGCGCCGGATCATTCAGCGGCGTTTGCAGAAACCCCGTGCCTTCGGTCGTAAAGGTGCTGCCGCGCGTGTTGGTGAAAGCCGTGAGGATTGGCCCGCTGACAGTGGCTGTCGTGGCGCCGCCACCGTCCCAATTGATCTCGCGTCTTCCGCTGGCGAGCGGCCCCGGATTATTGGCATTGTTGGGATCTCCGAGCGCGGCTCGGAACGAATCCACTGTGCTTTGAATCGAACTCGTTGCCGCAGTACCGCCTACGGAAAATGTGAGAAAGCCGGCGTGGGCCTGAGTGGCGACGAGGACGAGCGATAGGGTCGTCAGCGCTAATGATTTGCGAATCGTGGCATTAATGAGTTTCGAGAACATATAGAATCTCCTTAGGTATTTGATTGATTAAATGAAGTGGGAGGTTTGGATATTCGGAACTCACATTCGCGGAAGCGCTACAGGCACAATCCCAGTGGGTCACTGTGAGCGGGCACAAATCCCTTATTGGATTAAGACGTTGGCACCGGGACCGCCGTCGAGGACGTCCTGCCCCGGCCCGCCGTTCAAAACGTCGTCGCCGGCGCCGCCGAGAAGCGTGTCATTGCCGGCGCCGCCAATCAGTACGTCATTGCCCTCCCCGCCGTCGGCCGTTAGCTGGATGGCACCCGCCGTCAAACCCGACGCCTCCACTAAGTCGTCGCCGCCCAGGGCGTTGACGACCAAGCGGTCGTTGGCTGCCTCGGCGCCGGCGATATGCAGCTTCGCGGGCAGGCCCGTGACGTTAGCGTCGCCGGCGTCGCCGGCGACCGTTATGTTATCATTGCCGGCCGTGCCGCTAACGATGACGGTGTCAGCCTGTCCGTCGCCGATGCCGCTACCAGGAGGGCTGGCTAGGTCGAGGTTCACGTCGGTGACGCCGGTTCGTGACAGGTCGTTGACGGTGATCGTATCGGCGCCGCCGAGGGCCACAACGTTAACCTGCTCGACACCGTTGACGTCCATCGTCACGTTGCCAACGTCACGCGATAGCCGCAACCGGCTGCCGTTGGCCGACAGGTCGATCTTCTCATTGACGTTGGCGCCATTGAACTGCAACGTGTCGCGGCCGCCCTGGCCTTCGATCACGTCGCTACCGTCACCCGGGTTCCACACGAATGTGTCGTCGCCGCCACCGCCGGTCAGAGTGTCGGTGCCGCGGCCGCCGATAATAGTGTCGTTACCGTCACCGCCGATGAGCTTGTCGTTCCCGTCGCCGCCGGTGATAGTTAGCCCGATCACGCCCGGCCGGAGCGCACTGGCGTCGACCCTATCGTCTCCGCCGAGGGCATTGATCGTGAGTTGATCATTAGCGGCCTCGCTGCCCTTGATACTAACAGTGGCTGGGAGCCCCGAAACGGTCACCCCATTTGACGAACCCGCCACCTTAATGGCGTCGTTGCCATTAGTGCCGTTGACGATGACGGTGTCAGCCTGTCCGTCGCCGATGCCGCTTCCAGGAGGGCTGGCTAGATCGAGGTTCACGTCGGTTACGCCGGTGCCGGTCAGATCGTTGACCGTGAGAGTGTCGGCGCCGCCGAGGGCCACAACGTTAACTTGCTCGACGCCATTGACGTCCATCGTCACGTTGCCGACGTCACGGAAAAGTCTCAACCGGCTGCCGTTGGCCGACAGGTCGATCTTCTCATTGGCGTTGGCGCCGTTGAATTGCAGCGTGTCGCGGCCGCCCTGGCCTTCGACGGTGTCGCTACCGTCACCAGGGTTCCACACGAAGGTATCGTTACCGGCGCCGAGGAACGCCGTGTCGTTGCCGCGGCCGCCGATGATGGTGTCGTTGCCGTCGTTGCCGATGAGAAAGTCGTTTCCGTCACCGCCGGTGATATTGTCATTGCCTGTGCCGCCATCCACGGTCAGTTCGACTGTGGCGGCGGGCAGTCCAGCCGCCGTGATCGAGTCGTTGCCGCCCCGCGTGTTCACGACGAGTTGGTCGTTAGCCCCTTCGGAACCCTGGACCTCAACCGTGGCTGACAGCCCGGCCACGGTGTAGCTGGTCCCGCTGCCGGCGATTTGAACCGCGTCTGCGTGGGCCGTGCCGCTAACGATGACGGTGTCAGCCTGTCCGTCGCCGATGCCGCTACCAGGAGGGCTGGCTAGGTCGAGGTTCACGTCGGTGACGCCGGTTCGTGACAGGTCGTTGACGGTGATCGTATCGGCGCCGCCGAGGGCCACAACGTTAACCTGCTCGACACCGTTGACGTCCATCGTCACGTTGCCAACGTCACGCGATAGCCGCAACCGGCTGCCGTTGGCCGACAGGTCGATCTTCTCATTGACGTTGGCGCCATTGAACTGCAACGTGTCGCGGCCGCCCTGGCCTTCGATCACGTCGCTACCGTCACCCGGGTTCCACACGAATGTGTCGTCGCCGCCACCGCCGGTCAGAGTGTCGGTGCCGCGGCCGCCGATAATAGTGTCGTTACCGTCACCGCCGATGAGCTTGTCGTTCCCGTCGCCGCCGGTGATGTGGTCATTGCCCGCGCCGCCGTCAACAGTGATCGAAATCAGACTCGCCAAGCCATTGCCAGCAGTGAACACGTCGTCGCCGCCGTTGGCGTTGAGGACCAGGTTTTCGGTGGTGCCGATGTCGAGCGAGAAGGGCGCCGGGTCAGTGCGATCGAAGCGCACGCGTGTGCCGTTGGGTGTGACAGTAAAGGTTTCAGCGCCGTTGCCGCCGTTAACTTCGACGGTGTCGATACCGTCGCCGCCTTCATTGAGGTCGGTGCCTTCGCCCGGGTTCCAAATCATCCGGTCATTGCCGGCCTCGCCGAAGACTTGGTCGTTGCCTGTGCCGCCAGTGAGGATGTCATTGCCGTCGCCGCCGAACAACTGATCGATGCCCCCCTTGCCCAGCAGGGTGTCATTGCCGGCCTCACCGAAGAGCTGATCGTTGCCTGAGCCGCCAATCAGGATGTCGTTTCCATCACCGCCGAAAAGCTCCGCCGCTGGGAGCGCCCCGTTGGCTTCGTCCAGCGAAATCTGGTCGTTGCCGGCCTGCCCAAAGATCTTGATGAGCGCAGTATTAGCGACCGTCGGCGCGCCGCCCTGGATGGAAACGGCGCCGCCGTTGACGAGAATATCGCCGGCAGCGTCGCGGCTAATGACAATATTATTGCTCAGTTTGTCCCCGGAAACGGATAGGACGCCTGCGCCGGGGGCAAACGTCGCCGACACCGATAGAACGGTGCGTTCGCCGAGCTGCTCAAAGGTTCGAGTTCGGTTCGGCTTGCGCGTCTTTCGCGTGTTTCGCGGACGGCGGATTAGGCTCTTTGCCCACTGATTGAAAGTCATGCGTGACATGTAATGCCTCTTCTTCTCTGCGGATAGGATGACTCGGACCGGTTTCCGCGGCCCTTCTAAGAGTTACTACTGACGTTGTTCACTAAATCTAGCGCCGGAAGCGGATATTTTTTTGAAGCGCCGTACAGACGAGTGGATGGAACGAAGCTGCGTAGATCGGTGATTTGACGGGAGAGTCGGAACAATCAAGTTAATGACACCGGCAAAACAGTCACGAGCAGTTGGCAATAATTGATCGCTGAGGCATTCGCTATTGACCGCTGGTGGCGAACGGCGATGAAGAAGCTGAAGAAATCGGCCTCCTCGTAACAGAACGAAGTCGCATCAGCGCCAATGCCGCCGCAATGCCAACAAGCACGTCGGTCCGGTAAATGCAAGTTCGCGTCTCGATCACCGCAACTGATCTCGCTGGCGAAGCGCAAGCGGAGGGCTGATGCGCACCGCCTAATGCCGATCTCCCACTGACGAGGAACTCCAAGACCAGCTTTGCCATGATCGCAGTGCTCGGTTCGGGCACGGTCACCCCAGTTGTTAAGCGAGCGACCTCGAACTAGAGCCGCGGATGTCGCCACGATCGCATCAGAATCTCGCAGGAGGCACGCGTCCGAGTTGCCTTGACTCGCGGCAACGTGCGTCGCCAGGGCCGCTGCGCGATGGTGGCGGAGCAGGCAGCACCGTGAGCGCTACTACCAGGATTTCCTGTATGAACCATGTGCATGCTTGGTTTGCATGCCTATGCGAAGCAATACAAACATTTGCAATCGGTTGCAAACCATCGCGGCTGGTGCACTGCCGCTGCAAAGCACAATTACTTGCGACGACGACGGACGATCATGGCCCCTGCGCCGATGATCAAAAGACAGAGCGTCGATGGCTCCGGCACGCTGTCCGTTGTGCCGCCGCCCTGACTGATGACCAGATCGAGTAGCCCTTGGATGTCGCGATTGGTGACGCTGCCCGAATTGTCGAAGTCGCCAATTGAAGCCAATTGCGTTGGGCTTAGCGAATTGGTTACTGCGTACGAGTTCAAATCGGTGAGAGCCGACAGCATGGCCGGAATATCGGCCGCAGTCACGCGACCGTCGCGATTGAAATCACCCAGCACGGTCGGACCGCTTACGGCCAGCACTCCGGTGATATATAGCTTGGATGTGTCCCAGACAAGTGGACTGCCGAGCGCGGGAAGCTGGAGCGTCGCAAACGCCCCGCCTAGGCTGCCCCAATCCAGAATGTCAAAGGCGTTCCCGATGATTGGCGTGAAGCCATTCATCAAGGAAACCTGCAGCGTGCCGCCCAGCGCGACTGTGCCCGAGACCAGCAATTGGTCGTACTGCGTACCGGGCGTGGTGCCGGCCAACTCAATCAGCAGTTGGCCAAAGGTGGCTTGGGTGTAATTGCCGTTAACATGCAGGGCGCCCACAGCAGATCCGGGGGCGACGACGCCTCCGTTAAAAACGTTGCCAGCGATTGTTCCATTGCCTTTGAGCGTTCCCGTCGAAAAAAAGAGCTCAACACCATTTGTACCTCCCACAGAGATCACTCCGCCGTTGCGCACGGTTAGCGTCGGGGAAGTCTCAGTACTGCCGGTGTCGTTGACGATTAGATTGCCGCCCACGGACCAAGTTGATCCGGTGCCATCGACGGTTACTGACCCCGTTGAGGAGTTGCCGATTGCCATGTGGGCATCGCCAGCGCTGTTGACTTGGCCGCCGCCGGTAATGTTCAGCATACCGTTGCCGCCGCTTCCGCCAATGTCGAGAGTGCCGCTGTTCGTCCAGATGGAACCGACACCATCGACGGTGACCGACCCAAGGGAGTGCGGGGCGTATCCAATTTGGCCGCCGGCGTTGCTCATTTGAGCGCCAGCAAAGATGTTGAGCGTGCTGAGCGTGCCCAGTGCACCGTCACCGACACTCAGGGTGGCGGTACATATCCATTTTGAACCACTGCCGTCGATTGTGACGGTGCCGGCGCCAATGACGCCATCGATGCCGGTGACTCGCCCGCCGTGCGTGATTTGCAGTGACCCACCCGCGCCGCCCACATTTATTGTTCCGCTGTTGATCCACGCTGATCCTGTCCCGTCCACGGCCACGGTGCCAGCCGAGCCCGCCATGTGACCAATATTTCCACCGGCGCTTGTCACTTGTCCGCCAAGTGTGATTCGCAATGATCCCACAGCGGTCTCGCCGATATTCAACATGCCACTGTTGGCCCACGTTGAACCGGCGCCCTCGACGGCTACGGTGCCGAGGCCGAAACCGGACTGAATGCCGACATTAGCGGCGGCGTCACTGACCTGCGCGCCATCGGTGATGTAGAGCGAGGCATTGCCGGCCTGGCCGATATTGAGATTGCCGCTTTGGAACCATTTCGAGCCGGCACCGACGATGTTGGCTGTGGCATCACTCAGGTAGCCGTTGGCATTGCTAACTTGCCCGCCATTGATAATGTTCAGCGTGGCGCTGACATTCAAATCGCCGCTATTGGTCCATTTGGAGCCCGCGCCGTCAATTGTTGCGGTGCCAACGCCAGATACACGCACGTAGCCAGTGCCGCTATTCACCTGCCCTCCGCCGCTCACGTTTAACGTGCCAGTGCCATTAAAACCAACGTACAAAGTACTTCCGGCATTGAAGGTGGAGCCAGCGCCCGTGATCGTGGCCATCCCCGTACCTGCGTTTTTTCCCAAGATCGAATCGCCGTTGGCGCCGCTAACATTAACCGTCGCACCGTTCGTGATATTCAGCGCGCCCGTCCCATGATTGCCGATAATTAGCTCGTCGTCGGTGGTGCTCGATCCAGTGACGTTGAATGATCCGCCGCTGACGTTCAAAGTTCCATTGGAAAGATTGGCGTCGCCGATCGTGGCTGCACCGCAGCTTAGGCTAACCAACGACGTGTTCAATACGGCCGCTGTGTCGCTTGACCCGACGGCAATGAGTATTCCCCGGCCCGCGTCGGAAGTAGCGGCATTGTTCACCGTATAGCTGGCCAGCTGGGGATGCGTGATCGAAAATGGGTTGAAAATGCTGACCGTGTTGGAGCCGACGAGCAGCCGGTCGGTAGCGTAATTGACGGGCTGGATAAAGGTCCCGCCCGGAAAACCGACCGAGTACGTGACCCCCGCGCCGAGCGAAAAGATCGCCGTGTCGGCGCTGCCCGGTACGCCGGCAGTCCATTTGGTTGGATCGCTAAAGTTGCCGTTGCTGCCGGACGCCCAATTGGAGGCGGCGAAAGCAGCGGCGCCCTGCGGAAACAGAATAGCGGCCATCACCAGCGCCGATATCCGCCGGCGAATACCGCTTCGAGAGCTGCCAGCCAAATCCAGCATGAGTGCTCCAGTTCAGTGCGAACCGAAGACCGACTCCGGCAGATTGTGCCCCCGCGCAGTATATGAGTCACTTCCGGGCAGCACAACCAACTGCGGACGGTGGTGCTGGATTTGGGAGCGGGCCAAGCTGCCGTGTGTCCTACCTCGCCCCAATTGCGTTAATTCAGGTCTTGAGAGCATAAATTGAAATATTCGGATGTCGAGTTATTTCCGTGGCCAAAATGCGGGAGTGTGCCAGACAGCACGGCGAGACGAGTTTTTGGAATGCTGAGGCTGTGCCGTGAATCGGATGAGTTTTGATACGCGCGTTGCCTGAGTCTAATTCGGTGGATTGTTGATGCACCTCAATCGAAAATGATTTCAGGAGGCCAAATTTGATCTCATGTGTCCGCCTTGTAGTGTTAGCCTGGAAATCAGTACGGATTTTCCGACAGGGCGCTGATCGTTTCTTCCGGCCAGTTCCGGTGATCGTGCAGTTGAATCTGCGGCAGCACGAGGGGTAATCCGACATGTCACCAATCCTCAGCATCCTGCTTGCCTACATGGCGATCGGGCTTGTACTCTACGCCATCTACTTCGTGTGGAGTCGCAAAACTCGCGAGCACGAATTGGCCCGCCACTTCGAGGATGAAGTTGCCGTCTTACTCTGCATCTTTTGGCCGATCGGCGTTGTCGTGGTGATTTGGTGGATTCGGAATACGAAGGGATGAGACGCATGAATTGTAAAGGTGATCGAGATTGCATTCACGGCAGCGCGTCACATTTTTACCACCGTATCGAACTTGCGGAATAATCGATGCGTCTCCGTTTTACCATCCGCGATTTGCTCTGGCTGGCCGTCGTGGCGGCGTCACGCGCGATCTTCGTCCTCGACCGATATCTCACGCTGCAGTTGTGCATAGGGGAGGTGCCGTGCGTTACTTGGACTCGCGACGGGCCGACGTGATTGTAGACCAACGGGAACCTGATACAGGGAATTAGCCCGCCTGAAAAACCCGCCGCAGTATCACCTATCCATGTGACCGGCCCCACGCGGCGGGCAATAGCAAATGTCGCTGGCGGCGGTGTTCATTGCGGGAGGTGAACCAAACTTGACGGCAGCGGCGGATTGAAGAGCCGGCCGCGAATTTGCTTATTCCACCAGTGGGCGGAGGTCATTGCAGGAGGCAATTGCCACCCGCTATTTAGCAATCCGGCTGCGAGCAAAGAACAGACCGATCGCGCCGAGAGCCAATAGCGTGACGCTCGATGGTTCGGGAACTCGTGGCGCACAAACGAATACTCGAGGTCGGCCTAAAGGCCAAAGAGTTCATCGTGAAAGTTCGCAATGGATCGTTGGCCACGATCCCCGGTCGGAAATAAGTTTGGCGAGAACAGCGCGCCGGAATGCAGCGGCTGATGAATGTCTCCCACCACATGAAACAGCCAACAGAGCCAAATTGCTTTTTGTGGATCGGGTACATTTTTGTCGGCAGGTTTCGCGCGTGCCATGCGGATGGCCTGGATGGCATCGTAGTTCTTGTGCCATTCGTTTGAGATGCTCCCCAAAATAATGGACCATCGGCCGTGGCTAATCGTACAGCGCTTCCGCCTGTGCGATGGTCAGGTCTCGGCTCCGGCGCCCGATGCAGTGGTTCCTGAAGTTCCTGAGGCCGTGGATACGTCGCCAGCCATGCCGCCTCGCGATCTCGTGCCACATTTGGGTGAATTACTTAATTGCCTCAAAATGGCTCTAACCGAATTTGCGGGAATTTTTGACTTTCTTTTCTGATCGTCGATCCGCGTTGCCAATGGCACAGCAGCTTGCTCCGCAACAAGCGAACGGCTTATATTCGACTCCAGAAAACGGCGGGCATCGCGAGGAGCCATCTCATGAAGATTACGATCAACATCGACTGTACACCCGCGGAAGCACGACAGTACATGGGTCTGCCGGACGTGGCGCCGATGCAGGAGGCAATGCTCAAGGAGTTGCAGGAACGGATGATGGCGAATGTGACCGCATTACAGCCGGCCGAGATGATTAAAGCGTGGTTCCCAATGGGGATGGATCGTTGGCTGGAAATGCAAAAGACGTTTTGGACACAAGTGACGTCTATCGGCGCACGCAGCGACGACAAATCTTAGCTGTTGGCAGAAGCACGGCGTGCCTTGCCAAGATTGTCTCGGCACGAGCTCCCGTTTTCGGCGACAACTTTTTACTGGCGTGTGGGAAGTTTGAATTTGCGGTAACGGGCCATGTGCGCCGCGTCCCGGCACAATCCAGCGGCCGTTTTCTGAATCAGCAAATGCGATGACGCAGAGCCAACACGCTCAAGGCCCCCAACGCAATCAAAGCCAATGATGCCGGCTCCGGCACCGCAGTCGCCGCGCCGCCGCCCTGACTGATGACCAGATCGAGCAGGCCTTGGATGTCGCGATTGGTGACGCTGCCCGAATTGTCGAAGTCGCCGATGGCGGCCAGCTGCGTGGGCGTCAACGAGTTCGTCGAGGCGTAGGCGCTTGAATCGGAAAGTGCGGTGAGCATCGCTGGAATGTCAGTAGGGGTCACCACGCCATCGCGGTTCCAGTCGCCGCGCAAAAACGGGGTCATCGACACGGCGACTCCGCTGTCCGACAAGATCGCGAGGTCCAGGGGGGAGATGTCGTAGCGTGTTCCGCGATTGAAAACGACACCGTTCATCAGGTCGGGAATCAGATCGGCGCCAGGCCGAGGCAAAGAGTTGCCGAGATGCCAGTTGTTCCCAAAGGTGATGGGCACGGGCCCGCCATACAGCGCCTCGGCCGCGGGTCCGGTAAAGAAGAGATTGGTTCCGTCGAACGTTTCCCAGCGGTCGAATGTCGACTCGTACGCAGGTGGGCCAGGGATGGCACCCGACGTTCCGCCTCGCCAACCATTGAACCCGAACGCGTGGGTCAGTTCATGTAGGATCACCGAATACGCGTCGGTTCTGTTGGCGGGCACCGGTGTGGTCCGCGTCGCTGGATTGGGATCAAACCACAATTCACCGGTTAGATAGCTGGGTTCGAATTGGAGATAGAGATCACGTGTGGCGCCGTTGGGGTCAATGCCCGTACGAATCTCACTGGCCACACCTTGTTCATAAATATTTACGCCATTGAGCGTGTTCGTGTACACCGACGTAGCACTGTATCCGGTCGAGCGATTGACACTGCTCGAAAAACCGATTTCTATCTCGATGCTGCTCGGCGTGTTGCTGACCAGATGACTCGACCATTCGTTTAGCGCAGCCGAGAGATTGGACTCGATGGGAGCGTAGTAGGGCTGATACGCCAAGCCGGGATCGTTAATGCTGACATTCCAATTGATCGACGCTGGTGTCGTGGCGGGAATTAACAGCATCATCGCGAGAAATGCGATTAGACCAAGCACGGTCTGATGACGCATGGATGCAGATTCGATGCGCCAGCCAATCTTTACGTACTTGCACATGGTGAACCTCGAAAGCCATCCAAACACCGAGACAGCTGATTAGAACGAATAATGTGCGCAGGCTGAACCGTGGTAGTTTCATGCACTGCATTTTAATCGATCAGCCGTCGATTTTGTTAATTGCCCTTGTCGCCGTCCTTGGCGCAATGTCCTGGTTTTCATATCGCACGATCAATAAATTGCAAAAAGGCGGACATCGGACTACGACGCCCATCGATCCCGACTGTTGACACTTGCGTCTCCGCT
>CAVZCV010000012.1:0-168709 GCA_963773875.1 Pirellulales bacterium | reverse complement strand
CAATTGCAATTCTCGTGGTCATTTTGGTGGTCGAATCGAACAACAAATGGCGAGAGCGAGAAAACAGGGTCCTGCATCCAAACAGCAGCATGACCTCCATACCTCAGACCCGCATTGTCACCGCCATTGAGGGGTGATAGGCATGGCCTCAAGGTCGTCCGCGGGCTCGATTTGTTCGTTCGACTTAATGGGCCGCGACTTGAAGGGCGCATTGAAAAGAGCCCGCCAGTACAAGTCGGGGTATGCATCACCCCGATCCACGGTGCGGTGGATTAAGTGTCCGACGGGCCAGGAAAGTCTAGCCCGCCAACATGCGAATGCAGGAAAGGAAAAAGCCCGCCGCAAAATCTATTCACCGGTGGGGACAGGTACCGGCGCCCTCATTCGAGAGAGGCGACGGGCAGCCAAATTGAAATTGCGACAGAATTCCGAATGCGACGAAAGTCAGTCCGGGCGCCAATCATGAATGGCGAAACAGTCAGCGCCGTTAAATAAGAAAGGCGCCCGACGGGCACAGCTTGTTAGCGAATCTATACATTGCCCGTTCTCGACTGTTCTTCGGCCGGGCGGTCCGATAGTAATGGGACCGTTACCGAATGAAAGAATGCGAACGCCAGAAATGCCGGCCGCGATTCCCCGCCACGATGCCACTACCGCCAACATTGGCGACGAGCCATCAAACGGATCGCGCCGATGCCGATGAGCGTCACTGTGGAGGTCTCGTACACTGGTCGCATTGCCCGACAAGTTACTGACGCATCCGCCAAAAAACGATTGCAGAACGCTTTGTGGTGAAACTCCAAAACCTGCACCGCCGTTAACATTCGAGAGGTCTGATCGAAACCGGCGACGCTGTTCGAGACGATGTAGGGCAGAAGTGAGCCACCGGTGACGGTTAGGTTCATTGCTTCTTGTCCATCCAATGTGTTGCAGCGTGCGGGTCGGTTGAAATGGATGCCATTCATGGCTATTTGCCTTCCCGATCTTGGAAATCTTGAAAAAATCGCATCGCACCCTCGACAAATCCGAGAGCGTACGTCTTCGTCGCCTTTCAACAGTTTTTTTGCGTCGTGCCGAAAGCCATCGGTTACCTTTTCGGGGTACAGGGCCGAAACAACGTCTTGCCCGGTCACGGTTGTGCCGCTAACACTGCTCGCCCACGATTGCAGTTGCTCCAGATTTTTTCGGAACGCTCGATTACTCGCCCACTCCTGACCGTGTTGCCATCCGGCATCTAATGAATCGTTTGGCACTGGTTCACCTTTGGAATGCGTCCGATTGCGAGTGCTCGCCGATCTTGGTTACGAGGCCAAGACGGCGCACAAAAAAACCGCAGCCGTGGCCAGCCGGTTTGGTCGCGCGTATAAAAGCGCGCCCCAGTGAAGGGGCTCCGACCGGCCACGGCTGCGATGATTTTGATGAAAACATGATTTTATCGCCGAACGGTTTCCGCATCGGCGAACTCATAGCGGCCGACCAAGGCCGATCATTACGACAAAAGCCACAATGACGTAGCCATGTTAACATTCCGTCCGCTCGCGTCGTCAATCAGAATCTAAAATCGCCTTAATGCTAGCGAAACTCTCGCCGGTTCCAATTGTTAAAATTTTGCCCGCCGTGTTTCAACTTTTCGAGTCACGCCCGGTTCGGTTGTTGAGTGCGGCGGGCTTTTTTTACGCGCTGGAACCGGGAACGGTCATGAATCAGTTCGGGGAAGTCTTGCGCATCGCTGGCGCTCTCTTGGTATTGGCTTGCGCCATCCATTTTGCGGTTCGTCATTGGCGCCAGCCCGATTGAATTCCGATGCTGGCACCGGTCCGGCATCGTCACTAAACTTGCTGAAATGGATGCAATCATGCTGGGGCTGACAGTTGCTTTCGTCATCGTCGTGGTGACGCTCGTAATCCAATTGCGCCGCGACTGATACTCATTGGTTGCATCTGCTTCCCGCTGACTTACAATCACGGCAACCTGACCGCTTCTCCCGCGCGGGTTGTGTCACCCCATTATCTGAAGCGGTCGGGTTTTTTGTTGCGCCATCGGCACATCGTTAGGCTAGAGCGGCAATCGCTCAAAACTCCGTAAAAAAAAGGGGGGAACGTCGCTCATAAATAAGAAGCTAAACTTCAAAGAACGTTGTTTCCGCCCGCTAGTCATCGATTCATGAGCTTGATGGCTAGCGGGTTTTTCATGCGCTCATAAGTTACTTGCGTCCAACTTTAGGGGGAATAAACTGTTCGTTGCCCGCGGCGCAGATCGGCGACCCAGGGATGGACCACGAATCAACACCTTGGCGCAGTGCGGCGGGCTTTTTGATTACTCCCTGCCGTATCCGATTATGCCGAGGCAACCCTGGGCCGCCGCTGATTGGTGATTTCGATAGCTCGGGCACGGTCACCAACCGCCACATCCAAGGCCTGCTCGATCTTGTGGTCAGCCAAGGCGGCGGTTCGGTGGCAGCGGTACCCGAGCCCGCGTCGCTCTGTCTTTTGATCATCGGCGCAGGGGCCATGATCGTTGGTCGTCAGTCACGGGTAGTTGCTCCTTGCAGCGGCAGCCCACCTGCCGCGCTGGTTTGCAACACATTGCAGGGTTTGCGTTTTGAAAAGGTTTGCAAACGTGGCATGGACAGGAGTTCATGCGGGCCGTCCTGGGGAGCAGCTCTTACGCTGCTGATAGCTTCGTCCATACGCCCCAGCGGCCCTGGGGAATCGTCGCCGACAGGCATGAGCCCTTAAGTCAACTCGCCCACGTGCCTCCTGCCGATCCTGACGCGATGGCGGCGAGACATCGGCGTCTCTAGTTCGAGGTCAGCTCACTTAACGACTGGCTGACGAAGTGCATTGGATGCAATGGTTTGAAAAAGGTTGCACGGGCCTGCAATGAATTGCAAATCCGACCTGGTCAAAAGTGCCTTCAACTTGCCCAGCCCCAAAGCGCAGACTGGTGAACGCGCCCCCTGGGGTCGGGTCAGTGGGAACAGTGGGAACACGGTGGGAACAAGTGTGCACAGGATGTAACTATCCAGATTTAAATAACTTATGAATTATAAAGATTACTTGGTTCCCACGGTTCCCACTTTTTTCAAAGGGTACTTAATGCGCGAGCCCCTTTTTTATTTTTTCCAATTGTTTGTGAAACGGGTACACAGAAGTGATCTACCCCTCAGTGGGAACTGGGAACTAGGCTCAAAAACACAACTTAACCGAAACGATAGCAATCAGTTGCGCAGTTCCCACTCCACTGGGAACGCCGGAAACAATGACTATGCCCGCTCACCAATCACGAACCATAGAGCACACACCGATGGGCGGTGAAAAAACCCGCCGGCCGCGGGCTCCTGCGGTCTGGGCAAGCGTGAAGGATGACCAAGCAGCAGTCGACGGTGGATGAGCGCCGGATTCAGGCGCTGAAGTATCTCGAAACGTTGGCGCTGCGCTTACGCCATTTGCAGCAAATGGCAATTGTTGCCGGTGCCCGCTATGAAGCGTAGGCCAACTTGCATGCTCCAGCCCGCGGAAGACGAATCAGCGCAATCACCAGCGCCGCATGCCGCAAGGGCGAAGGTCGCAGGCTCCGGTACCGGCGCCACATTCACAACAATGTTACTGCCCAATACTTGCAGCGAAGCGGTATAGTTAGTCAGCCCGGACCCAATACTTAGTCCGCCCGTGATGTTGCCGCTGCCATCGGTGGTCAAGCCTGTATACGCACTCGGAACGTCGGCACTAAACAGAGTGTACTGGCCGGCCCCCAACGATCCGCCCGACAAATCCGAGAAATTGACAACGGTATTATTGAAGGCAATGTCGCCTGCACTTCCGTGAATCAAGGCCACGCTGTCGCCGAGAAGCACATTATCGAGTTCGTCCAAAATGGTCGCGCCGCTGGCGAACGTCAGCAGAGGCGCTGCAATGCCAGTGCCGTCCAAAGTCAACGTACCGATGCTGTTGCCTGGGGAAAGCACGCTGCCGCTGGCGAGCGTGGCGGCTCCCTTCACCGTGCCGAAGCCGCCGAGAGTTTGGGCCGATCCCAACCTAAAACCACCGGCGGCGGTAATCCCGGTTACATCCAATACGGCGGCACTGTTGGCTTGACTATTGCCGACAATAATTTTTGGCGAATTGGCGATGTTGTTGTTCGAAGTCGACGAACTCAGCGTTAAAACGCCGCTGTTAACGGTGGTATTCCCGGTGTAGGTATTGTTGCCTGCCAGCACGAGTGTGCCGGCACCGTTCATTGTCACGCCCGCATCATTGATGCCCGCGCCGCCGAGGTTCGCGAGAGTGGCGGTCTTGCCGCTGGTGGGCATATTCACAGTCGTAATGGCGATATTATTACCCGAAGCATGGCCAATCTGGTTGCCATTCATGTTCAGAGTTCCGCCAAGCAGGGACAGCGTCGAGCTCACAGTCGTCGTGGCGGATTTTCCGTTGAACGAGTTGATGTCGGTGTGAACATTTGCAGTGCCGCCGTTCATAGTAAATGTGGCGGAGTCGGTTTTAACAGCGGCGTTGCTTCCAGTAGCAACATTTCCGATGAGAAATGTGCCGGAGACGTCGAGGACGCCGGTGCTCGCGGAATCGGTGCCTAGCGTAAATGCGCCCTTGACGCCCGCAGTGTCGGCGCCGGTGAGGTCGCTGGCGATCTGAAGCGAAGTGGCAACTGTAAAATTGCCGGTATCGAACGTCACACCGCCATTGGGCTGCGTGCCCGTTGCCCCATTAAGCTGGCCGACAATTACTGTGGACGCCTGAACCGTCGCATTTGCACCCGCGAGCGCCAATTGGCTTAAGGTACTGGTGGCAGTTCCGCTACTGCCTCTGCCAATAGTGATGGCCGCATTGCTGGCGCCCCCCGCCGTCCCGGAAATTGTGACCGTGCCTCCCGCGGTGGCCAGAATAGAACCCGCGGCCTTGCCGTTGCCAAGGGTGAACACGTCTGCATTCAGAGCATTGCTTCCGCCGCCCAAAGTGATTGAGCTGGCAATGCTCCCCGCGTTCCCGGAACCGGAATCGCCGACGCGAATTTGCGCAGCGGTGAGGGTGTTGACCGAGCCGGCGGCATTCGCCAGGGTGAGATGTCCTGACGTTCGCGTTCCGACACCAATTTGCACCTGACCCGTCACGTTGACATATGAAAAAGTAGCCAAACCTGCGGCATCAATATTGCCCTGCGGAGCCGGATTGGCGAGTGCGTTGGTAAGCGAGAGTGCTAGATTCCCTCCGGTTTGGCTAAAACTGCCGCCGCCGGTCAGCGTAACCAACGTGTCGGTATTCGCAGTGGTTTGACCAATGCTGACGTTGCCGGTGGAAGTAAGTGTTTGTCCAGTAGCGATGGTGAAGACGTATGGACTCGCTGTGTTCGTTGCCGTCAGCGAGCTGACCGAGACGGAGGCTGGAACGCTAATCGCGTAGTTACCGTTGTTGGCATCGCTGAATGCAACGTCATCGCCACTCGTGAATGCCACCGTACCGGTGTTCCAATTGAGTTGGACGGTGTCCCAGGTGGTGCCGTTACCGATGCCGCCATTGTTCCAAACGATGCTTGCGGCCGAGCGTGGAAGTTGCGGCAAAACCAATTGCAGCGAGCCGCCCGACGCTAACAGAAAATCGGCGCAAAAATTTCCCCGGTGTCATCTGAATCCCCCTCAAAGATGCCGCATCAAAGTTGAATCCCACCCGCCAGCACGCATAACCCTACCCGTACATATGGCGGTGTCCAGATTATAGTTAGCCGAACGACGGAATCAATAATTGGTCACCGCCTAAATTGGACGGTCCGATAAAGGGCGGCTGGTGGGGTGTTTTACCCGGGCTTCACTTGTGTCACCGTTGGATCATCGGCGCATAGCAGCGCTAGTATCGGTCAACTGAGCTGACTATCTCGCCTAAAGGCCATCGTGAAACCGTCGATCAGCGAAACCTGCCGCGTGCCCTCAAGCGACAATTGCCCCGTCCGTACAGTTGATCCCGCGCGTCACGGGAAGGTAAACATCAGACCAAACTTTCACAACCGAAATCCGATCAGCCCAGCCTGCCCGTGAATCGGGACAGGCTGGGCCGCGAGAGATCACTTGATCTTCCAGTCGATCAGGCCGCACAGCCCCCCGGTAGTTCCCCGCCTGGAACTGCTCCCAATGAACCCGGAACCAAGCGCGGAGTTGGCTCATCCTTCCGGCAGTCAACCCGAATCGTTGGGCCACGGCATTGGTTTGCTCGCCACATCCACTGCCCGTGCAATCCGCCGGTTCCGCGGCGAGAGACTGCGAAACCAATCGCAATCGAGCCGCCGCGGCTGTTTCGGCCGGTCCGGCATGGCGACTTCGCATAACATTAAATTCGAACCACCGGTCCGCTCGGGATGAGCTTCGAGCCTTGGATCGTCGGACCCCGGGCACATCGCGAGCGTGCGACATGATGTCTTCAAATTCTGGCCGGTAGCCGACACGGGCCAGCACGGACTTGGCGAATCGAATAATCAGCCAGCGGAGTTGCATACGCCAATCCCGCTTTGCCCGCACGAACTAGTCGGTCGAACATGGAGTAAGCCAAGGCAATGACTTCCTGGTTCAGCTCGGCACGAGCTTCGGCCCCCGCACTCCGAAAGGCCAGCAAAGCTTGTCGGCGAATCTGCGGCAGCATCGCCAGAAATCGCTGCTGCACGAACTGCGTATCCTCGGAATCGTTTCTCGCTAGTGCAATCATGGGCACCTCCTCATGAGATCGGACCGCCCGCGGGGCGGCCCTGTTAGTAAAAACAGAACCGCCGCGGCACACACCGAAGCACTAATTCAAGTCAGACTCCGCACGACCGATTCGTCGTGGACTTCCCGTCAATAATCCTCAGGTAGCAAAACGCAGGTGGAGGCTCGTCGGCCATCATCACCGGCTGCCTCCGTAATCACCCAGATTTTTGAGCCCAGCGTTGTCTCGTAGGCCGACAGCAAGCGCACCCGACTCACCAGCGCTACCTTCGTTGGCACGCCGGTCGTCCGAACTCACAATTCCCCAGTCGCCAATCACGTGGCGATTCAAAAACTCATCGGACCTCTGCCCTGAATCCTCCAGCGCCCAGCACGCGGGCGTGGCTACGATTTGGCCCAGGCTGAATTTATTCATGCTGTTCTCCCGGTTCTGATGGTTGCACAAGGACGATGTTTCCCCTGTCTCTGGCCCGAAAATGCAGGTTTTGGAACTATTCGCGCCAGATCGTCGAATATCTCGACGGATCGATAGCGTGGGTTGGCGGTTACGATCGATTCCAACCGACGGCGAATCCTTTGGACCAGGATTGCACACAAATCCAACGCTGCTCAGTCGCCAGGAGGTAGCTCGATGCTTACAGCAAGATCTGAGTCTTTCGGCTGGGCTGGGCGTGCTGCTTTTAATGGCGTCCCCATGCTGGGCCGAAAACGTCGACTTTCGACCGTGCCCAAGCGGAACACCGTGCAGCTCACGATCTACAACAGCGAAGACCTGACGCTGGTCCGCGAGACCCGGACGGTCACGTTCAAGAAGGGCGTCAACCCGCTGCAGTTCTCCTGGGCCAACACGCTGATCGACCCCACCTCGGTCGAGCTGAAGTTCCTCACCCATCCCGACAAGCTCGACGTGCTCGACACCACGTTCCCGCACGACAAGCCGCAGATGCTGTACTGGAACGTGAAGAGCGATTTCGACGGCGAAGCGACGATCCAGATCACGTACTTCACCAGCGGCATCACCTGGACCGCCGACTACGTCTGCATCGCCGACAAGGACGAAACCAAGATGGGCTTCGAGGGCTTCGTCCGCGTGTTCAACAACAGCGGCGAGGAATACGAAGATGCCCAGGTGCGGCTGGTCGTCGGCACGATCAATCTGGTCGAGAAGATCGCCCAGTTGGCGCACATGTCCGATGAGCGAGGTCGAAACGCTGACAGCGGAAAGAAAGCTGAGTTTCGCCAGCGTGCTGCCGCGGAAATGTGCTATGCGATGAATTGGCGCGACGCTGGCCGGCCAAACTCGGGCCAGAAGAAAAGCAAATCATCAAGGAAGGCCTGAGCGAATACTTCATCTACACCGTCGAAGGGACCGAGACGATCCCCAACGGCTGGTCCAAGCGGATGCGGTGCTTCGAAGGCCAAACGGTGCCGTTCAAAATTCAGTACCGCTACCGGCCGCAAGAATACGGCGACCAACTCGTGCGGATGTATCTGCTGACCAACAACAAGGATTCGAAGCTCGGCACGACGCCGCTGCCCGACGGCATGGTCCGCGTGTTCCGCGACAACGGCCGCGACGGGCTGTCGTATCTCACGCAGCAGACGATCAAATACATTCCGATCGGCGACAAGATCGAACTGAATCTGGGCCCCGATCCCGAGGTGATCTTCGAGCTGATCAAACCCGCTATTCTCGCGCGACAACATCTGGGTGCAACTCGACGGCAGCAACCGCTACCAGCAAGTCGGCGGCAACGAAGTGGTGCAGGTCGAAAGCACCAGCGTCGCCGGCTGGGACGACCACACATCTACACCCAGCGCATCCGCAACTACACCAAAAAGCCGATCGACGTGGAAATCCGCCGCCCTTACGGCGGCCACGTTGTCTTCCGCAGCGCTTGGAACCGACGCTGTTCGATTACCAGACCGTGCAATTCCAAACTCGCGTGCCCGCCGGCGAAAGAAGGATCTTTTGTTTGAATTGGTTCAACACAGCGGGTATAATGACAAGCACCAGGGCATGTCGCTGGAGGCAGCGGAAGTGAAGCCATGAACTGCATCGCCGTGGATGTCTCGCTCACCGACGTCCCGACTTCTGTTCCGCGTAAAATGTCCAGATGGGTGAGCGGCGATGGGAGTTGAGCTTTCGCACAACCTTCTGGGCAGGATCGACCGCATCCGCGGTTGGGTTGTTTTGGCTCCTTCCTAGTTGCGCCGATCACGCGGTTGATATATCAACGCGGTGGTCAGCTGTTAGCTTGGAGAGTCCTCATCCGCTGCGTCATCACGCTGCATTTGGTCACGCGCCCTCACAACAATCTTTGCACAACCTGTCGCAACGCCGACTTCGGCTCCAGCCATTACGGCCGAGTCCCTCCGCACTCTCCGAACGCCGACTTGATGAAAATTTACGAATCGACGGCCCTCTTGGCCGGTGCTACCGATGCCCCGGTCGCCGTGAACCCGCTTGACCATGACGCGACGTGCCTTCAGTGCAAGGCCGAGATTACGCGACGCGGCGGCGCCATGGTCCCGCTACTCACCGACGCCCTCAAAAGAGAAGTCACCTTGCATCGCCCCGCAACCCCCCGAAATTTCGCACCGGGCCTCTTTACTGACGAAATCCTACTCCTCAGCCAAATCGGCGACCCCCAGGCTGTCGTCCCGCTGCTCGATATCGCGGACATGCCCCGTGACCCTGCGGACAGTTTCCGGGGCCCGCATACCAGGCCTTGTCTGCCGTCGAAAACCTGACCTACGTCAGTTTCCGGAAAGTGAGGCCGCAATTCGACAACTGCTTTGACGCCGTCCAGCACCCAAGCGCTTCGATTGCGAAAGCTTTGCCGACGCCGATGTACCTAAGGCCGTGCAGCTTTACCGCGACTGGCTCGCGGGCGACGGTAAAGATCCCGCACAGTGGCTTGCCCTGGCCCGCAAGCGCCCCCGCGTGCTGTTGGATAGTGACGATCTGGATGATGTCTATTGCGGCGTTTCGTTTCTGGTCTTCCCTGTCAACCGCGGTGCATCACCTGAGCTCCGCGACGACCTACCCGAGCGTACCGTCCAGCGCCTCGGGCAGATCCTGGGCGGCACCAAGCCCGTTCCCGGCAACGACAAGCATGACTTTCGTAGCCGAGGCCAACCGTTCCCCATGTCGCTCTACCAGTACCGCGGGCAAACGCTCCCCATTTCGCCCTATAATTGGCTCAGTTATCTCGCCGCCTACGGGCCACGCACCCGACCCTTCGCCACGATCCTCATTCGCCTGCAGAACGAAACAGGCTTGAACAACTGTTTGGGACTCCAGCAGATGGCGAAAATCGGCGGGCCGGACGTCATGGCGTTCTATTTTGAGTCCCTACCGGCCATCAATAATGAGGTCGATTCCATCCGCAACGATCCCGCCGCGCCGAAGGAATTCTCCCTCGACGATCCCCGAGGCTGGTGGCTCAATGCCCAGCAAATCTGCCGCGCCGGAATAGAGCGTTGGGCTGGCCAGAGCTTCGACAGCGACGACGCGCACTTCGGCTGGTGGGAGGCCAACAAAAACAAACCGCCGGAACAATGGCTCCGCGATTCGCTTCCCATCACTGTGGCCCGCACTAGACCGCGAACCGCACCGACGTCGAGCTCTTCCGGAAACTCTTCCCCGATGCCCCGAACGGCACCGACGAACCACTACGCGGCGCCACCCAATTCGCCATCCCCGACACTTCGTCCCTGCATTCCGCAAAAAGTGGTTCGAGGAACACCAAACCGAATTTGTCTACGACTCCGATGCCGGCGAATTCCGTCTGCCGACTGCATTTGTCCACTGAATACCAACCCCACACACCATCGCGGACCTCCCCCTCATTACAATCGCCCCAGTTTTCGTCCCGCAATCTGAATGTTAAGGAAAGTGATGCATGGGGCTCGTAAGCCCGCGGAAACCAATGAGCCGCGGCCCGGCCACGGCAGCCAGCACGGTTGAATCGATCAGACGCGCGATGCGATCACATGGCGACGGTGTGACATTTCCAAGACTCGATCCAAGTAATGAGGCAGATGCTGGACCAGCGGAAACAACCTGAATAGATCGACCAGCGTCATCGCCGAGACGCCGTCCTCCACGTTGAACAGGCCGGCGTCACTCAGTTCGCCGACTGCTTTCGTTGCATCGGGTGGTAATCCTCAACCGCGCAGCCGCAGCATCGCCTCGAAAATAGCGCGTTCTTTGATCCGTGAAATCCGCCGGTGTGAGCACCGCGATCACTTCAGTGATCCGCCGCGGTTCTAACAATACAACTGCCAACACGGCCCGCTCGGCGTCGAGATCGCTCGGCGCGGCACTGTCAAACGCATGACCGCGGGTTCGGCCGAGAATTTTTCTCGCATTCCATGGGTGAAATCCTCCTTTCAAGTTGAAATGTAGATGGGATGTGCGGCTGATTGCTCAAGAGAAGTTCCCCGTGCCTCAGGTCACGTGGATGGCGGGAGCAAGGAAAACGCGGCCTATCGCCTAGGGCCGGCAAGACATTCGCGAGTGGATGAAGCTGACAATCCCGCATCAGCTGGCAATGGTCGGGATGGTCGGGCGAATGGTCGGGCGATGTCGGCTGCCCGACCATCGGATGGTTGGGCGGGTCGGGCCTATAGTATATAGGCCCGCCCTACCATCCAACCATTGTCATTCTTTCCACGAAAACTATCTCATCCTTTCCCGACCATTCGCCCGACCATCCCAGGCGGCCGCGCAGTCTGCTGCCGGTTTACCGAACGCATCACAGCAGTTCCGCCGGAACAGAGTCTCGGTAGCCCGCCAGTCCCTGTACCGCAGGTCCAAATTTCCTCTCGCGGCCGCCAGGCGGACCCAAGGCCGCCCCTGCAGATGGCGCCGCTGCAGCACGTCAGCGGTTCAAGAGCCGCGTGAACACAGAATTCCGACCGCCAATAGCGGACGCTTCCGGCCTGCCAAGATTGTGCCCGAAATCGAGCGATTATTTAGCGGGATTGCAGCTAACCCAGCAAATCAGCAAGCCAGATAGCGCGACGAGTCGCATAAAAGGACTCCTTGTTCGGTTTGAGACCGAAATTTCGAAGGCATTTTATGTTAGTGCAACGAGAGGGCTTCAGGGCCGACAGACACAGGAATTCGAGTTGAGGCTATTTGTCCGGCGGCGTAAATTTGGAGTAACCGATATGCATAGCGGCCTTGAAATCTGGTGGAAGGTGTGGGCGTGCGTGATTGTGGTGGCGATCACGGCGGTGGCTGCATTGCGATTGCCAACTTCAATGATTGAACGTCGATCGCAATCACGTCTCCCATTCATTGCGATTTCTGTTCGATGATCGGCGGTATTTTCTCAGCTTGCGGTCGTGCCGTTTTTGGCCCTGATAACTGCTTCACATACGTTCCGACTCCCTTGAGCGTTGCCCCGGGGATGACGATCTGTACGTCCAGGCCTTTGCTCGATTGCTCGGCGGCGAAGCCGACGGGCGCGGTTTGCGGAAACATTGGTAATTTCAGCCCGCCACCGCCCGGCAGCGCGGGGATGAAGTTGCTGACGACATCCATAAAGCCCTTCGGGCTCAGGTAGCCGACCCATTGCGCACGCGGCGGAAGGAGCTTTGCCGTCTGCGCAATGTCCGCGTCGGCCGCCAAACTCGCTTGCGGGTTTTGGCAAGCTGCTTTGATGCGCGCGATGTTATCAACGTTGACATAGCTGATTGCGACAGTCGCATTGTCGATAGGAACGATAAAGACGCTAAGTTTCCCGCCCGCACCGACCATCGTTTGCATCATCTTTGTCGCGGCAGGGTCATTTGGCATGTTCTTGAACATTGCCGACATATCC
Source organism: Pirellulales bacterium (assembly GCA_963773875.1). Classification (GTDB taxonomy): domain Bacteria; phylum Planctomycetota; class Planctomycetia; order Pirellulales; family JADZDJ01; genus CAVTYH01. Next base: position 156,166 of record CAVZCV010000012.1, on the reverse strand, counting down.
ATCGTCAATTCTAAAGCATCGGCGCCGTCGATCTTGGTCTTTTTGATGTCCTGAAAGAACGGCATCGCAGAGGTTGTCGCGAATATATCGCGCATCTTTTCCATCGTCTCTTGATAGTCGACCATGTATTGGCGCGCATCTTTAACTTTCATGACGGCGGCCATGTTGCTGTACATCGATTCGCCAGGCTTCGGCGGACCCATAACCATCGACATCGAGCGAAGGCCGGCCATCGACTTCTCCATCAAGCCATCAAGCTGCTTGCTCTGCTCTTCGGTCAGCTCCTTGCCGCCTGCGGCTTTAATCATGTTGTTGATCATGTCAGTCGACATGTTCATCATGCCCTTGGACAACGTCTTCGGCATTGATCCATCGAAGGCGATCATGAAAGGTCCGCCGGGCAGGCACTCCAGCCGGGTCCCAGAGGGAGCTGCGAGATCTGCTGCCGTCGCGGCCCATGATCCGTCGGCGATGAATTCGGCGCGGCTGTCGATGTGCAAGCCACCGTCGTCGTCGACGTGCAGCCCGACGGCAAATGCGCTCAGCTCCTTGTCTGCCGCTTCGAAAAGTTGCTCATACATATCCAAGTTTCCGGCCGCCATCTTCATGGAGGCGTCGGTCGAATTCGCCAGCACTGCCTTCATTTGCGCGACGAACTTGCGGGCCTCGGAGATTCCCCGTTTGACGCCCGTCGGTGTGGCAACGAACGACATCGTCTGCCCGTTGACCCAGGCGTCCAGCGAACCGAACACAGTGCCGATGCTCTTCGTGCTGTTGAGAACTTTTTTCAGAGTGTCGCAATCTGCATTCGCCGCAATGACGGCGAAATCTCCCTTGTGCGCAATCACCGATGCTTGGCCCCCGAAGTCGGCTTCGACAATCTCGGCAGCAGAGTCGGCCGGCTTAAACTGCCCAACGAATTTCTGATAGTCGGTGATGGGAACGAATTTAACCCCGATTGGCAGCGATCCTTCCGCCGCGCCTGGCATGAGGGCCAGAACGGCGGAGCCACTGTCGTCGACACCCTCATGGATACCTGACTGCATTTTCACAAGCGTTAACAGGCCGGGAAGCGGAATTTGCATTTCGTCAGCCAGCTTAATTACCTGCTCGTCCGCCTGATTTAAGTGGTTAACAATCACCACCGCCAAAGCATCATCCGGGACGAATTTCAGTACCTGCAACGCAGCGCCGGGTGTTGTTGAATCGGCCGCCTGCACGACCACGTCGAAACATGTCGCGATCGACAATGCCAACATGGCGCCAATGATTCTGCGTAAAATTTTCATGGCAGGAGTCCTCGTAGGTAGAGACATTATTGAACAAAGTTATTTCAATGCTTCCGCTGCCACTGGAGTCGCGTCCCACACATGAATTTCGCTCGCCGCGCCGCGCCCTTTTAGCACGTTGCTCCATTCGATCGGCGTGACGCCCGCGGCCAAGCGGCGGCCATCGGCGCTGAAGGCAACGGTGGTAATCAGCGCCATGGGAAATTGCTCCGATAACACCTCCCGGCCGCCGGTTGTGTCCCAAAGATTCAATATCCCTTGCTGCGACGAGGTGGTACCGCCACTGGCCAGCCGGTGGCCGTCGGGGCTAAAAATAAGCGCTGCGACTTCCTGGCCTGCTATGTGGCAATCGGTCAGGAGTTCGTCGGCCTGCAAGTCCCAAATGCGGACGGTGGCGACTCCCGATTGAGTCGCATCAACTGCTGCCGCGGCAAGGAGCCCTCCGTCGGCGGAGAACGCCAGCACGGTGGCTTGCGTGGCGGGACTTTCCAAAATCGTTCGCGATTTTCCAGCGTGCCAGTCCCAGAGCAAAACGCCTGAGTCGTGAGCGATGGCCAGTAGTTTGGTGTCGGGCGAAAATGTAGCCCAATACGGCCCGGCCAATGCCAATATCTTTATGCCATCCAACACTGCCAGTTGCCGACCGCTCGCGATGTTCCAAATGGCAAGCGCGCCCCCGTTATCCCGGTTGGCGGCAGCCAGAAGTTTGTCGTCGGGTGATAGCGTCAGGCCGACTGGCTCGCGGTCGGGCCAATTGAACCGCACTTGCCGCCCCGTGACAGTATCGCGGACCAGTATCGATTTATTCAACTTGTCGATCCATGCGATCGATTTGCCGCTGTGCGACACGCGCGCCGTCGGTTCATCGACTCCTTGTGACTGGTTCGCTTGCAATCGTTCACCGTCGCTCAATCGCCAGGTCCGCATGACTCCGCTCACATCGACGGAACTGAGTTGGTCACCGTCGCCACTGAACGCCAAGCCGCCTAAAAAGGTCTGGTGGCCGCGGAGAATCGGCGATTGATTGACGTGTGCCAAGTCCCAAACTTTGACCGTGCCATCGATGCCGCCAGACACAAGCGTTTGACCGTCTGGACTGAGTTCCACCCGGCAGACGGCGCTGGTATGTCCGCGCAACAGGATCGGTTCGTTTGCACCGGTAATGTCCAGTACGAGCACGAGGCCGTCCCGGGCGCCACTGGCCAACCGGCGGCCGTCGCGAGCGAATTGAAGTGAGTAAATCCAACCATGATGACCCGACAAGAGCCGCGGCGGCTGCGCCAAATCGGACGGCAAGAGACTGACCACACCTTCGGTATTGCCGATCGCAAGAGTGGCGCTGTTCGGGGAAAAAGCAACGACAGTAAGCGGAGCGGAGAAGGTCTTCTCAGCTTGGACCTGGCCGTTTTCCAAATTCACAACAATTACTTTTCCGCCGGCTAGAGTGCCGGATCCGGGTTTGGATTCCGCTCCCCCGGCCAGCGCCAGAAACTTGCCATCGGGCGAACGATCAATGGCCCACACAATGAGATTCTGCCGCTGGTGCGTGAGCGCGAACGGCATTGGAAGAACTGTGGTCTGCAACTGCGCGGGATCAAATCGCTCGACGCGCGGGGAATTCGGATCGGCCAGCGTAATCGTTTGATATTCAAGAGAATCGGCAAGCGACGCAATTTTGAGTCGGTTCCCGCTGGCGGCAGCGCGATTCCGCCGCTTGTCGGGCTTGTGCGATTGCCGTTGAGCCGGCGCTCATCGCCGATTGCGCCAAAGCCATACCGCTGGGAGTCGAAGCTGCCAGCAGGCTGGGCGAGGCAATCAATGCTGCGCTGGCGGCTGCGGGAACACTCCAATCGACTTGCTGCTCGCCGGCCGGCTTACAGGCAACCGCCACCAACCTGCGCCCTTCGTCTGCGAAGAACAGGCCAGCAATCTTTGCGACGTCTTTGTCGCCCGTATCGCTTTGCCTGAATGCAATTTCCTGAAATAACCTGCCGTCGGCCAGGTTCCATAGTTTCAGCTTGTTTCCCATTTGAGCCGTGGCGAGCGTTTTGCCATCGGGCGAAATCGCCATTCCGAGAATCGATCCCGGGCTCCCAATTTCTTCGGGCGCCTCACGCCACGACAGACGTGCGCCGTGCAACTGTCGATTCAGGTAATGCCATTCGAAGCCGCGCACGTCTTCTTGCCCGGAGAGGTTTTCGTAGCGGCTGAGAAGATCGCTTACTGCGGTGAGGTTTTCGCCCTCCCACGCCGCATGGAGCAATAGCATGTCGGCGGCGTAAAGTGTGTGGACAGCCTCGCGCCGTGTACGGTCGAGTTGCTGCTGCGCTTTTTGCGCTGCATGTTGCGCTTTGTCAGTACGCGTTTCGGCTTGAGTCAACTGCTGCTCGGCTGTGCGCCGCTGAGTTTCGATTCGTTCGAGTTTCATCTGCGCAACATTTAGGCTCTGAACGGCGTTGGCCCGTTGTTCGGCGTTTTGCCACAGAAAGCCGCCGAGGATTAGCAGCGCTACACATGCCACTCCGATCGTTCCTGCAGCTCCCGCCAGCAGTGGTTGGCGTTGCGACCATTTCACCAGCCGTTCGCGAACCGACACTTCGCGCGCTTGGATCGGCCTTCCAGCGAGCCACCGCTCAAGATCGTCCGCCAGCGCCGCGGCCGAGGTATACCGTTCTGACGGTTCCTTTTCGAGGCATTTCAGGCAAATCGTTTCCAAATCCGGATCGACATCGGCTGCCATATTTCGAGGAGCCGCCGGGGCCTGCGACCGGGCCTTCATCACCGTCTCCAGCGCAGTCTCACCCTTGAACGGCGGCCGGCCCGTGAGCAGTTCGTACAGGACAGCTCCGAGACCGTAGACATCGACGGCAGTCGACAAATCTGTTGCTGCTTGGGCTTGTTCGGGCGCCATATAACTCGGTGTGCCGACAATCGCGCCGGCTTGTGTCAGACTGCTCTCTTCATCGAGTCGCTTCGCCAAACCGAAATCGGTGACGTGTGGCTCGCGCCGCTCGTCCAGCAAAATATTCCCGGGCTTCAAGTCGCGATGCAGAATGCCGCGTCGGTGCGCATGCTCGACGGCGCGTGCCACAGTCGCCAAGAGCTGCGCCATGGCCCGCTGATCGCTGCGAAACTCGTCAGTCCGCTCTCGTAAGCTGCCGCCGGAGATAAACTCCATCGTGAAAAACGGCCGCCCGCCATGCTCGCCCACTTCATAGATTGGCACGATGTGTGGATGACTGAGCCGTGCCACGGCGCGGGCTTCGACCAGGAACCGTTCGCTATCGGTCGTCGAAGTGCCGACGGCGAGCACCATCTTCAGGGCCACGATGCGATTCAGACTTCGCTGCCGTGCCTGGAAGACCACCCCCATACCGCCGCGCGAGATTTCGGAAAGCAGTTCGTAATCGCCGAATGAACTGCCAGCCCCCGGCGCAGCCAGTGCCGCCGCGCCGCCGCCGCCAGCGATGGTGGGAACTTCGCCTACGCCACCGGCCGAGCTGCCCAGCAACTCACGCAGTGGCGCAAGCTTGGTGTCAACTTGATCGTAATCTTCGAGAAAGTTAGCGATATCCCCGGCGAACTCAGGGTGTTGCTCAATGAGCGAGTCGCAATCCGCCAATCGGTGTGTGCGGCGCGCGTCTGCACATGCGGCGACAACGAAATCGACAGGTTCTTCAGATCCTTCGTCGAACATCACTATGCTTTCGATTCGAACTGCACGCGAAGCGCACGTAAACCACGTTTCAGGAGCCCCGCGACGGCGGCCGGCGTGCGATCGAGCAATTGACCAATTTCACCGATGCTAAGTCCATGTAAGTGGTGCATCACGATTGCTTGTTGTTGCACCTCAGGCAGTGCCGCCAGTGCATCGGCAAGTTGTACAAGTTGTTCGTCGCGCTCAGCACGCTCCTGCGGCGAAGATTGTTGATCATCTAACCAGCCCTCCAATCGCACCGACGAATCGGCCACCATCGCATCGAGCGAGTACTCGCGCGTCAGTGCACGTTTGTCCCGCGCAAAACCACGCACGAAGTCCGCTTGACAACGCGTCAAAATCCGCCGCAACCATGCCCGGAATTCGACCGTCGACTCGCCGCGAAATTCATTCAGTCCCTGCCAGGCCTGAATGAGCGTCTGCTGCACAATGTCCGATGGGTCAAGTTTCCCCTGCAAGCGTGGATTCCAATACCAACGTGACAGGAGCACGACGTAGCTGCGAAAACACTCCAGCGAAGGCCGTTGGCGGGTGGATTCGGGCTGCATCAAAACTCCTATTAATTAAGACGCCGTGGCAGGTGGAATTGGGCGCGACCGTCACTTTGAATTGCTGTCGCTACCACCAGGCAACAGCTCGAGAATAAATAGAGCGGAGCGGCAGCTGGATCAATTTACCCGAAATCACAAGCCCTATTAGATTAATAGGTTACGAAGTTAGCGGCAAGAAAATTCGGACCCGAGCTTGGTGATCCACTTTTTCCCACTGATACGTCCGCTGCCGTTCCAACCGAGACGTTGATCCAGTGCGAACCGACGCTGTGAATCGAAGATGTTAAATGCCGACACGCCTTTATCAACCGTCAGGGCAGCTGTTACAGATACGTTAAGTTTCTGAGACCAGCGCAGACGTTGGCTGGATGATTGCTACTCCTAGGTTTTCATCTGCACGTAACGGTAGTACGTTGACTTGGAAATGTTGAGTGTCTTGCAGATGTCATCAATGTTCAGCGTATGATCATCGTGCAGCTTTCTTGCAGCCCGCATTTTGGCTTCGTCGAGGTCGATCGGAGGACGGCCGCCGAGTCTGCCCCTTGCGCGCGCTGATGCAAGGCCAGCCCTCGTTCGCTCCTGAATTAATCGACGCTCGAACTGGGCGAGGGCCGAGAAGATGTGAAAGATCAACTCACCCGATGGGGTCGTCGTGTCGATGAGGCCGTCACTGACAGACCGAAAGCCGACACCGCGATTACGCAGATCTTCAATGAGCGGGACCCAGTGGTGCATGGAGCGACCGAGTCGATCGAGCCGCCAGACCACAAGCGTATCGCTTTGTTGCAACTTGGCAATACAAGCATCCAATTGAGGGCAGTCCGTTTTTGCTTCCGAGATCTTCTCGGTGAAGATGTTTGCTTGATCGATGCCAAGGCCGGTCAGCGAATCGATCTGAAGCGATAGGTCTTGGTCGTCAGTGCTCACGCGCGCATAACCAACCAAGTGACCGCTTACAACAGGCGTGACCATTGAAGTTCCAACCGATGCGAATCAAAGATGAGCGTCTAAGCTATTCAACACCCAAGACAACGGTTAAGTTTCCCAGATTCTCAATCGGTCGTTTTCGGCACGTGTCGTGATCGATGACTTCTCGGCACCTCGGATGATCAACGTTCGCAACGGCAGTGTCTCACAGGCTGCCCCGTACTAATCAGCGCGAAAATCAACCACAGCGGACTCGCAAAAAGGGTGGCGAAAACCATACGGTCCAGCGTAATCCGATTGGGAACGCCAACTGTGGTGGTTGCCGGCCATCGAGACTGCCGGCTTGATTTAAGAGATCGGTGCTACTTTTATTCGGTCGCTTGCTTGTACAATTGCATAATACCGATCCGAATGTGGCAGCTGCGCCTAACACATTTTACTAGTCGGACGTTCTGGTATGAACGAGCGCAGAGAATCCACCGACGCATTTTCTTCGACTTGGCTCACAGACCTCTGTGCCGGATCAAATCAAGGTTCAGCGGATGCATGCAATGATGCAATGCGCCATGCAGAAAGCCTTTTTCAGTCGCTGGCCGACTTTCTGCCGTTCAACGTTATCGTCAAGGACCGCGGTGGACGACGCGTGTTCGTCAATCGCAATTATCTGGAACTTCATCGGGCGCGTGCGGACGACGTCCTAGGAAGAACGGACGCCGACCTGTTTCCAGCATCTGTTGCCCAAAAATACCGGGACGATGATGCGAAAGTCTTGCAGACCGGCGCTGTCCTGCGCGGGGCGGAAGAGTTGCGATTGCCCAATGGCAAACGGCAGTTGATCGAACGAATTAAAGCGCCGGTTCGCAACCGCACAGGCGCCATTGTTGGTGTCGAAGTAATTTTTTGGGATGTGACCGAGCGGGTAACCACGGCGGAATCGCTCAACCTTGAGCAGCGGCTATTAAGTTCTTTGATGGACAGCATTCCCGACGCAATCTACTTCAAAGACCGGGAAAGCCGATTTCTGAGGATTAGTCGGGCGATGGCCGGAAAGTTCGGGCTGGAGGGGCCGGAGGACGCGATCGGCAAAACCGACGCGGACATTTTTTCGTCGGAGCACGCGGATCAAGCCCTGCAAGACGAACAGAAGATTATGCGGACTGGCGTGCCGCTGGTTGCAAAAATCGAGAAGGAAACTTGGGCCGAGCGCGAGGACACGTGGGTTTCATCAACGAAGATGCCGCTGCTTGATAAAGATGGAGAAATTCTTGGCACGTTTGGAATTTCGCGGGATGTAACAGAGCAGAAGCGGGCCGAAGACGAACTGCAAATCGCAAAGAGGGCTGCCGAAGAAGCCAGCCGGGCCAAGAGTGAGTTTCTAGCGAATATGAGCCACGAGATCCGCACGCCGATGAACGGCATCATCGGCATGACCGAGCTGTTGTTGAACTCGACGCTCACGAGCGAACAGCGCGAGTACCAGACAATCGTGAAAAACTCCGCCGACGCGCTATTGTCGCTGTTAAACGATATTCTCGATTCATCGAAGATCGAAGCCGGGAAGCTCGACCTGGAACATATTCCTTTCCGACTTCGTGACACATTCGCGGACACTTTGCATATATTGGCCAATCGAGCTGCTGAAAAAGGCCTGGAATTGGCCGTCCATATTCCGCCGGGCGTTCCCGATCATCTCTGTGGCGATCCAGGGCGACTGCGTCAAATCGTCGTCAATTTAGTGGGAAACGCAATCAAATTCACAGACATCGGAGAAGTCGTCGTAAGTGTGCTCGTTGAATCGGTCGAGGCCGATTTGGCTCGTTTGCGGATTGCTGTGCGCGATACGGGCATCGGTATTCCCCTCGACAAACAAATGAAGGTATTCGAGGCATTTAGCCAAGTTGATGCCTCAACCACTCGAAGGTTTGGAGGAACCGGCCTAGGCCTTTCCATCGCGTCTCAACTCGTGAAGTTGATGGGCGGCAGAATCTGGGTCGAGAGCGCGCGAGGCCAAGGAAGCACGTTTCAATTCACTGCTGACTTCCCGGTGGAAGGAACAGATTCCGCGCGGCCAACCGAATTGGAAACGCTGCGTGGGTTGCCCGTTTTAGTCGTCGATGACAACGAGACGAACCGGAGTATTTGCGAAGAGATGCTTTCGAATTGGAACATGCTTCCGACAGCTGTCGCAAGCGGTGAAGCCGCTCTTTATGAACTGAAGCGCGCAGTTAGCGTGGGGAAGCCATACCGACTCATGCTGCTGGATGTGATGATGCCTGGGATGGATGGGTACGAAGTCGCACGTCGCGTGCGAGAAGATCCAATGATTAGCGACGTGATTATCATTATCCTCTCGTCGATCTGCCGTCCGGAAATCGGTAGTCCGGCCGCAGAATTGCGATTGGTGCGCACTTTGACGAAGCCCATCACTCAATCGGAACTATTTAACGCCATCGCCCACGCGATTGGTAGCATGCGAGCTGATGCAAACCCAGTCGATACGACTGCTCAGGATCGGTCGGCGAGTTTCGTTCCGCGTCGAATTCTGCTGGCGGAAGATGGTTTAGTCAATCAAAAGGTGGCGGTTGGTTTGCTTACACAGCGTGGCCATGCGGTGACGGTCGTCAACAACGGCCAAGCGGCGGTCGAAGCGGTTACGCAAAACCAGTTCGACATGGTGTTGATGGACGTGCAGATGCCAATTCTCGACGGCTATGAAGCCACAGCGGCAATCCGGAAATGGGAACTGGAACACGGACGGAGAATTACGATTATTGCAATGACGGCGCATGCCATGAAGGAGGATCTCCAGCACTGTTTGGACGCTGGAATGGATGGCGTCGTCACCAAGCCTTTTCGACCGCAAGTACTGTATCGTGCAGTAGAGGAAATAAATCGGGCCCCTGATGTACCGGCCCCCGCTGTCGCAGAACGCAACAGGACGTCGGTGACTTGAATTCTATTTAGCTGTGGTTCTACGCAAGGAATGTGTCAAAACCTTCGGGCGTACAATTCACCGAAATACGTGTGTCACTATGGTCGTTAAGTGACATTCCCAAGGAACGATTGAGATAATGACCCATCGTCAGTGCTGCTGCTAAAACCGCATGGTCACAATCGCAAACGGAGGAATTCCAGATGACAGTTGATGAACACAATCTACGCGAAATGGTGTTCAAAATGGTCGGTGACATGGGAGCTGCCGCTGTCGCGCCACTCGTAGTTTTAGGCGACAAGCTGGGTTTATACCGGGCTTTGGCCGCCGATGGTCCACTCACGACGGCCGAATTAGCCGACCGAACAGATACGACCGAACGGTATGTCCGCGAATGGTGCGCGGCGCAGGCGGGGTCAGGCTATATCAGCTACGATCAGCAAAGGAATTGTTTCAGCATGAGCCCTGAACAAAAGGCGGTATTCGCCGATCCTGATAGCCCGACATGTATGATCGGCGGCTTTTACGCCATTAGCTCCCTCAGTATCGATGAACCCAAGGTGACGCATGCATTTCGGAGCGGCGAGGGCTTGGCGTGGGGCGACCACAACGAATGCCTCTTTTGCGGCACTGAGAAATTCTTTCGCCCTGGATACAAGAGCAATCTCGTGTCCCAGTGGTTGCCGGCGCTCGACGGGATGACAGAGAAACTTGAGCGCGGCGCCAAGGTGGCGGATGTAGGTTGCGGTCACGGCGCTTCGACCCTCGTTATGGCGGAAGCGTATCCTCGCTCGACGTTTGTGGGTTTCGATTTTCATGAAGAATCGATCAAACACGCCAACATGCTTGCCCAGCAATCGAAACTTGAGAACATTCGCTTCGAAGTGGCCACTGCCAAGCACTTTCCCGGAATCGATTACGACTTGGTGGCTTTTTTCGATTGCCTTCACGACATGGGCGATCCGGTAGGAGCCGCCGCACATACCCTCAAGGCGCTAAAGCCAGATGGCACGCTGATGCTTGTCGAACCATTTGCCCACGACGAGTTCAGCGAGAATCTCAATCCCATCGGGCGGATGTTTTATTGCTTTTCGACGATGGTTTGCACCCCTGCCTCCATTAGCCAAGAAGTAGGGCTCGCCCTCGGCGCTCAGGCCGGCGAAAAACGGCTACGCGCGGTAGTGACCGAGGCGGGATTTAAGATTTTCAGGCGGGCAACTGAGACGCCGTTCAACCTAGTCCTCGAGGCGAAACCTTAGTTGGCCAACCGAACCGTTATTCTGGTAAAATCGTTCGATCGGAGACATTTTCACCAGATTGTCAATCGGACATCTATTGATTCAGCAATTTCGACGACGCAGAGCCAACACACACAAGCCTCCAAATACTATCAAAGCCCACGACGCCGGTTCGGGTACCGTTATCGTTGATCCGCCGCCTAGACTGATTACAAGATCGAGCAGGCCCTGAATGTCGCGATTGGTGACGGTGCCCGACGCATCGAAATCGCCGATCGCGGCAAGTTGCGTGGCGCTTAGCCAGTTCGTTGACGCGTAGGAGTTCAGATCGGTCAATGCGGTTAGCATCGTGGGAATATCGGCCGCAGTCACCTGGCCATCGTGGTTAAAATCGCCGTGGAGAAAAGTCCGCTCGAAATCGCTCAGGATCACCTGATTGGGATTGAACGGGCTTCCCGGCCCGTAGTGGACCAGAAAAGAGCTGACGTTATCAGAGGTGGTTACCCGCTGACCGTTGCCCGCATTGTTGAAGATCCCCAGTAGGCTCGCGGCGTTGAAGATCAAAAACGTCTGGCTGGACGTTGGATGAAAGCCATTGATCAACTTAAGTCGGAGCTCGCCATCGATGAGTGCCGTACCGGTGACGTTGACGAAGTCGAACTGCGTCCCCTGGCCGAGACCGCCGATTTCGATTTCCACTGCGCCATCGGTTTGTTGCATGTAGTTGCCCAAGATGAGCGTGCTGCCGGCGGAAGTTCCAGGCGCGAGCAAGCCGCCGTTGGGCGTCGTCAGATCACCGTGATACGTGCCCACATGCAGCGTGCCGGAGGTCCATAGAAACCGTCCACCACCTTGAAAGCTGATCGCTGACGTGCCGAACTCGCCGCCTTCAAGTTTGATCGCGCCGCCAGGCATAAGTATGGTGTCCTCGGCAACGCTGACGACGCCGCCAGCTTTAATATCCAGCAATCCGAAGATGCCGCCGCCGACGGTGAGTTTCTGGCCAATCGTCCACGTCGAGCCGGCGCCCGCGAGGTCGGCCTCGCCGTTGCTGCCGCTGCCGATGCCGACGAAGCCATTGCCGCTCGACACATGACCGCCGGCCGCGATCGTCAGGCTGCCCGTGCCATTGTTCCCGACGCTCACCAGGTTGCTGTTCGTCCATGTCGAGCCGGCGCCCGTAACAATGACCGTTCCAAACGAGCCAGTCGCAATGCCAATCTGCCCCCGCACGTCCGAGACGCTGCCGCCCGCCTGGATAAGAAGGGCGCCGGCGCCAAACACGCCGATGTCGGCGTCGCCGCTGTTGGTCCAAGCGGCGCCGACGCCCTTGACCGTCACCGAACCAGTGGATCCGGCGTTGGCGCCCGCTACGCCCGTCGCATTCGATACCTGGGCGCCTGCTTGGATGCTAAGTGTACCGTCGCCATCTTCACCCACCTCGAGCGCGCCCGTGTTCGTCCAGGTCGAGCCGGCGCCCGTAACGGTGGCATCACCGTGACTTCCCGAACCAAAAGCCACGAACCCTGCGACGTTCTGCTCGTGCCCGCCGGCGTCGATGGTCAGCGTACCCTGGCCCAGATTTCCAACAGTCACGCTGCCGGTCGAATTCAACGCCGACCCCGCGCCGTCGACCGTGCCCAGTGCCCACGCCCGGAGCTGCGTCGCCGATCGTCGCGGCGACGCACGAGACTGTTCCACCGGCAAGAATATTGAGGTCGCCTTGGCCAAAATCTCCCACGCTCAAACCGACGGCCACCGACCACGTCGACCCGCCGCCGGTAACCGTCGCAGTTCCGTGGGATCCTGGGTTGAATCCGAGTCGCGCGGCGCCGAAGGAGGTCGAAGTTTGCGAGACGCTGCCGCCCTTTTCAATCGTTAGACTGCCGACTCCGTGGTTGGCGATGGTTAGACTATTGACCGTCGACCAGCTCGAATCAGCGCCGCTAACTTTCGCGTTGCCGGACGAGCCCGCGGCGCTGGCGATCACAGCGGCATTCGTTAAAATGGTGCCCGCGGCGTCGATCGTCAGCGTTGCCGTGCCGTTGTTCCCCACAGTCAACCCGTCGGCGGCGTTCCACTTGGACCCGGCGCCGCTCACATGCACTGCGCCGGTGGATTGGGCGTCGTCGGCGATCACGGCATTGCCCAGCGAACCAGTGAGGAGGACCTGGGCGCCGTTCGAGACGGTCATCGCGCCTGAGCCGGCATTGCCGACAATCAGCTCCGTGTCGCCGCTCGCGCCGCTAGAGCCGGTGACAGTGAACGTGCTGGAGTTGACGTTCAGCGTGCCTGTGGCGGAGATTCCGTCGCCAATGGTGGCAGCGGTCGCTGACCACGGGAGGGCGGTGTTGAGCACCGCGACGTCGCCCACCACACCGCCAAACTCGCCGATGATTACGCCGCGGCCGGCTTCAGCCGTCGTGGGATTGTCGAGCGCGTAGGTTCCCACGCGATTGAACCCGAGCGTGAAGCTGACCGTGTTGTTGCCCACGATGAGCCGGTCGCTCACGGTGTTGACCGGTGGATCGATGAGCGAATTGGCGCCGGGAAACGTGACCGTGTAGACGGCGCCCGTCCCTTCGCGAAAGACGGCCGTGTCGTTCGGGCCCGGCACGCCGTTGTCCCAATTCGACGCGACCCCAAAAGCGCCGTTGGAAGTCGTGTTCCAATTCGTGGTAACGGCCAACGCAATTCGGCCCGGCAGGGCGATGCCGACAAAAGCAGTCGCCACTGCAAGCCGGCGCCGACTCACCGCGTCAGTTCGCCAGCTCTATGCCACATGACTTCTCCAGTTCGGCGAGAACCGAAGGGCAAAACCGCTTCAATCGATGCCCATTCTACGCCTAGCCGACGCGGTTGCTCAATCGTTTTTGTAAACTGTTGCCAGTAAACCGGCCGCGATGAAAATGTTGCTGGCCGAAAACCAAGCCTACACCACCGCGCCACCTTCCGACTCCATGGGTTTGCTGACTCAGAATCCTTGGTTTGACGGCGCATCCGGCGGCAAAGTATCTGCCCCCAGAACGTCCTTCCGAGAAAACGGAGGGCTTCTCGGCACGCGAAAGCTTTCGAAGCAAACGCACCACAGTTCCGATAATCGAGGCGCGAGTCAAATTCGGTGGTTTTCGGCTTGTCTCACGTGCAAACGAGTTAATGAGAACCCAACGATCAAACTATTCTGACAAACGGGCCTGATTCATTTGCCTCGCGGCATTTTCGCCATGATCGTTTTCACGATTGAAGTGCTAACAGCGGTGTAACCCAAGCCCTTGGCCATCTTAGCAATCTCGCTCGGATTCTTGGCGGGGTATTCTTTAACCAATTGCGCTATCGCTGCAGGCGTGCTTGTGAGCTTTTTCATCGCCGCATTGTCGTCGTCGTCGGCCGACAATTCAAGATTCGCTTTATTTCCTTTGCCGGCGCTGCCCAATTTCATCGAGTTCCGTTGCCAGGCGATTGTTGTTCTGCTTCAGCGTCGCGGGCACGGTGACAAACGGTCCTGCGTATTCATACATTGGTCCCACCATCCGATAACGAGCCACGCGAACCACGACTTCCAAAAAGTCAGTCGCACTGTTCACCAACAAGAGTGACAGATATTTCGCTTCACAGCGCGTCTGGGAGATAAAACTCACGCCGGAGGCGGAGATATTGCGTGTCACCGCACTGAACTGCACTCCCATGGGTCGGAAATGTTCGTCGAAAGGAATGACTGATACCGACACGGTCAGCGGATACCGCGGACAACGCCGGCGCTCTGAACCACGGTAGAACGTCTTGTCATGAACTAGACGATGTACGAACTCGTCGACCTCGCCGGCCGGTACTGTCCGCCCAACCAGCCGTGCCAACCACAATATGACATTACTTAGCATCACGCTGTTCATCGAAATTCGGTTGGACTGACTACAAATATTAAGAATGGCGAATGCTGAGAAACTCTAACACCGCCCGCAGTCGCTGATTATCATCGATTACAAATTGACAGCGTCATTTGTCTTCATTTTCTAACTAGTTTTATTTGACAAGCTTGTTTTCGATCCTAGGCTTTCGAATAGGAAGAAGACGATTTCTTTCGTCGACGTTTTCGCCGATCCTCGCTGGCCGTTGTGCCGTCGAAATCATCTCTGCTGGTCACTCGACCGAACTACTTATTGCTGATGCAGACACGCTTCAGTGCGCCGCTGGGCGCTTCTGCCCGCAGCAGGTAATCATGAGTAGTGCCATTCCCACATGCGTGCGCCTCTTCACAGGTGCCAGCTCATCCGGCCTCGGACTCGCAATTGCATTCCTGATGTACGGGATGGTCGCGTTGCTCTTTGCCACGCAGGCTATTGCGGGTCAAGGCACAGACATTACCAAAGTCGGTGAGTACTGGGAACTGGACCTGAATGCGCCGAATACGTTCGACAGCGCTCCGCAACTCACATTCTTAATCTCGCCCGTCGGAACCGCCGATTCCCTATACGCCGTGTTTGTCGTCAATCAGCGCGATGGAGCGGTGGGCGGTCTGTAGCTGCAAATATGGAACGGTGCCGACCGAGTGGCGACGAGTACATTTTCCGATACGTCGTCGCTGGCGACCACGGGCGAAAAGGTGTAGTGGATTACCGAAATGACGATCAGCAATGGAACATTGACGGTCGCCATCAAGATCCTTTCCTCGAACACATGGGGGAACTACGGCACAAACCAAGTGGCACTGTCGACGTCGGCCGCCACTTCACTCTCCAATCTGAATACCTACGATCTGAATGTATCGGCGTCCAGTATTCGATGTGGTTACCAGCCCCGGCAACAACGCCACGTATGAAATTGTGGAATTTGCGGGCGTGAGATTACTGGATGTTAAGCTAACCGGAAAGATGAAAGACAAGCATGTGACAACTCAGCCGGCGAATGTGAAAACGTTAGGCGGCATGCAGTCAACGGGCACGCAGAAATCCTGGTTTCTCTATTCACCAGTGTGGTTGGTGCGTTAGCCATTGCGCCCGCAATTATTCCTTGATCGCGGGCAAATCTCCAATGAGGTCGTCGCAATCGCTCGGTACGGAGTCGCGCTGCTGTCGATCTCAATGCTCTTTGACAACCAGGCAGAAGGCGAGGTTCTCAAGGCGCACCTTCGAAAGTCGTCAAATCGTTGAACTTAAGGCGCGGTGACGACTCGTGCAAACGAGCGGGTTTAATGAGGATTTAGAAATCGACCTGCACCGCGTGACCATCAGCCTTCGCTCCGAGGTATTGGTACAATTGGTGATCAATCGTTTCGCCAACAAATCTCACACCGCCGTCTCCAAATAGAAAGTTTGCTCCCTGGGGATGGGCAGATTTAAATCCCACCTCCGTATTCCAGCTGTAGCTACGATGACAAGGATCCGGTGAATTGTCGTTGCAAGTGTCGTAGTTGATTGGAATCAAAGTGGAGCAATAGCCGTTGCCGTCGTTGGAGGCGGCCCACCCGTTTTGAATGTGCTGTGAGCAGCGCGGCCGCACTTCGCCAAAGAAGATGGTCTTTGACAGTCCGTCGGTAACTTGCCGCACACTGCATGCGACACCAACGCGTGTGAACGGTCCGGCAAAGTTTCGTGGATCGTCCAGGGGTGCCAGCGACATACTCTGCCAGGGAATGGCGCAAAAACAGTCGGGGTTCGGGAATAGGTCGGTGGGACCGCGCGACGCAGCATAGTTATGAAACGCTCGATTGCTTTGGTGAGTGCCACTATCCTCGCTGGGGCAGAAATACGTGGAAATCTCTGAGGAAGCCACGCGCGTCGCCGTGCCGGGAAAGAAACTGTCCTCCACGATCTGCGCGCTCATGTCGAAGCCTTTGAAAACGGCGCTCTGTTCCAGATAGGGCAACAATCGGATCAAAATTGAACCTTTATGCGGTGCGTTCGGATCAGGATTCCAATAAGTGCCGGCGGGAAATGCCTTATGAGCGTTTTCATAGTTGTGTAGGGCAAGTCCGATTTGCTTGAGATTATTGAGGCAGCTGGACCGGCGAGCAGCCTCACGGGCCGCTTGCACTGCGGGAAGCAAAATCGCGATGAGAATGCCTATGATCGCAATTACAACCAAGACTTCCACAAGTGTAAAAGCTTTGGGAGCGACGGCTCGCGCAGCTTTATGCCGATTTTTCATGTTTAACACCTCCTCGACGGCAGCGGCGCCGGCCGGTTCAAGAAAATCCTTTTCCGGCTTCCGATCAACAAATTGGTTATTGTTGTCGGCTCCTTGTTGAATTATGTAGAGATCACGGTACAAGGTGTCGCGGCTCATCAACTCGCGATGTGAACCCTCTTCCACGATGCGCCCCTCGTTCAACACAAAAATGCGGTCGGTCATGCGTACGGTCGAAAGACGATGTGCAATGATAATGGTGGTGCGATTCTGCATCAGTGCGCAAATGCTTCCAATAGCGCTTCTTCAGTCTGGCTATCAAGTGACGAAGTCGGCTCATCAAGCACCAGAATTGGCGCGTCTTTGACAAACGCCCGTGCAATGGCCAATCGTTGCCGTTGTCCGCCCGAAAGATTGACGCCGCGCTCGCCGAGCTCCGTTTCATATCCGTGAGGCAACGAGCGGATGAATGCGTCAAGTTGCGCTTGCCGGGCCGCGATTTCAATTTCTTGACGTGTGGCACCCCCTCGACCGAAGGCAATGTTCTCGGCAATTGTGGCGGACAAAATGATCGGGTCTTGCAACACGATGCTGACCTGTTGGCGAAGCCATTCCACATCGACTGCGCAGGTCATGGCCATCGAGCAAAACGCTGCCTCCCGTGGGGTCATAGAACCGCAGCAGCAAGTTGGCCAGCGTTGATTTGCCCGCTCCGGTACGCCCCACTAGTGCAATTGCTTGGCCTGGCTGAATTGTCAGGTTGGCATCGCGCAATACCGGCCGTGTTAGTTCGTATTGGAATGAGACGTTTCGTAATTCCAATCGCCCGTTGCATTGTTTGGGCCGCAAAGCCCCATCTCGATTTATGATCGCCGGGCGCGTATCCATGATTTCAAATACTCGTGCAAGTTGAGTAGCGGCCGATTGCGCGACGCTGGAGCCGTGGCTGAAAGCATTCATGGGCTGATACAACATTCCCAGGTACGCCAAGAATACTAGCATCTCGCCCAACGTGAGTTGACCTTCGAGTACGCGGTGTGCGCCAAACCAAACAACGGCCGCCGTTCCAAGCGCCATCGCGATGCCGACGCTCGCCGAGAAGGTCAGTTGTACCAACGTGAGCCGCGTGTTGGCCGATACGCTGGCCGTTGTGCGCTCGTCGAACTGACGGGCGGTGGCACGCTCGCGGGTGTAAGCCTGGATGGCACGCATCGATGACAGGGCCTCTTGCATAAACGACACCAGCCCACTTTCTCGCTCATGATATTTCTTCGAGTGACGCTCGATCATCCGGCCGAAGGCTTTGATGAGCAACCAAAAGACTGGCGTCGTGGCCAAGGAAACAACCGTCAGAAGAGGGTCGATGGCCCACATCACCACGGTAATTCCGACGAGCAGAATGACGCCGTTGACCATCGGGACGACCGCGCCTGTTAATAGCGTTTGGGCTGCCGGCGTATCGTAGGCAATCCGATAAAGCGAGTCGCCAACCTTATTCCGATCATGGTAACTCAACGACAGCTGCATCAGCCGATCACAAACGGCGTTGCGCAGTTTTTGTACGGTGCAGTTGCCAGCGCGAATTAATAGGAACTGGCTGACCAACATCGTTCCTTTATGCAACAGCGCCAACGCCAGAATCGCAACACACACCATGAACACAGCATCGGATTTATTGGCGACACTATCGGACAAACCCAGTCGGGCGAGCCAACTCGTGCGGAATGGTTAAGAAACACCGAATCTACTAGCCATTTCACAGGCCAGGGCTGCAGCAGTTCAAACCCGGCGGAAACGATCAATAGTAGCGCACCAAGAATGGTGACTCGCGCCGTCGGTCGCCAGTAGGGATAAAGACGTAAAAGCATCATGTTTGGATCTCGGCTTTCACCATACCCAGTGGCTCTGCGCACTCGGCGGCCAATTGAGAAACTGCAGATTGCATGTAGCGCTTCACACCGATTAACGCCCGCGCTAGCGCCGCCAGCGGCAATGCCAAAGGCACAAGCGATGGCCGCCAAAAGAACAGTGGCACACAGCCGGCCAGCAACAGCCAAACCACGGGGAGCCAGTATTTGGTTCGCGCCGTGACTCGATACCGCACAAAATGGCGGCCATGTTCCACATCATCCTCATATACCGAACATAGTTTGAGGCGATATGGAACCGGACCGAGAATATTGAGATCCGCGACATCCCAATCGTCACAAGGTTGGCACGACCAACCGCAATTCTGCAAGTGCCGTTCAAGCCGCGAAAGCCAAAGCTCGCGCTGTGTTAGATTACCGTAGAGACGTTGGTCAATCGGATATGACGGTGAATGCCTAGTTTCCCAAGATCCGCGGATGTGACCCCACAACCGGGCCAACGGCTGAACAACATGTAACCAGGTGATGACGAAAAACGCTGGCAAGTGGTCGCCGTCCAGCCATTTTTTTGATCGTAGAGCATGAACGGCGGGCACAGCAGCGGCGGAAAATGTTGCGGCAATCATCGCCGTCGCCAATATGAGTGCCGTCAAGGCCAACGTCGGTCGTACAAAACTCAGCACGCCTGCCAGCAGTGTGCACCATGAAGTGCACTGCCACTCAGCAGTGGTGAAAACCTGGAACCACCAGGCCTGAAATGGCTGATAGATGGCTTGGAATTCGCACTGCCAAACCGTCCTTGATACACGCGTGGCCTGAAGAGTCGCGGCAAGCCTTGCTGCCGCAATTCACAATGGGTGCCATCGTAGATACTACCTGCCCAGACAAGGTCTCCAAAAATATTGAATCGTCCCGGATAACGCCGTCGCAGATGCGCTTCAGCGTAACCATAGCCAGATTGCTGACGCAGGAAGGCTTGGATTGTAGGCCGGCGATGATGCCAGACCATCGCTCCTGGACTAAAGGCAATTGTCTCTTCGCGCACCAAAAGTTTCCAACACACATCCACGTCGTCACCCGCGGCACGATGCGTGTGATCGAAGCCGCCGATGGCTACGAGCGCAGCTTTGCGAAATGCCATATTGCAACCCGGCACGTGCTCGGCTTGCTCGTCGTCCTTGAGAACATGAGTGGGATTACCAGGAGCAAAGTCGACGCAGGCGGCTATGAAGCCATCCTCCGAAGGCGCCAGATTGGGTCCGCCGATCGCGGCAGCCTTTTTCTCAATCAAAGCGGTCACCAAGTAATACAGCCATTCAGGATCCGCGTACGCGTCGCTATCGATGAAGGCGACAATCTCACCCCTCGCTGCTTCAATTCCCAAGTTGCGCACGACTCAAGCCGCCATTCTCAGTCCGGACGCAACGCACATCGTGTTTGGAAACAATTTGTGCCGTGTCGTCTGTCGAACCGTCGTCGACCACGATGACTTCATAGTCGGGATAGTTGAGGTTCAGCAGGGACTGCAGGCATTCGTCGAGCGTTCGTCCGCCGTTATAGCTGGCGACAATCACCGACACTTTTGGCCAGGACCGAACGCGCAGCGCACGAAAACTGTTTTTATAGATGCGCTGCACGGCTTCCAGCGCCGGCTTCGGGCGGCGATCCGCATCCGTCAGTCCAAAGCTCCAGCCGGCTATTTCATTCGAGAAAATCGTCCATTCGTCGGTCCAACTATAAACCGCTGCTCCGCAAAGCCCCTTCTCGAATACCGCTCGGAGTTGCCACTCCAGGAAATCACGTTGCACTAACGGTCCATGTTCGTTCGCATCGAGGCCGAGTTCCGCCAAAAATACTGGCCGGTCTCCTGCCAGCGATTGCAACCGCGCTAAATATTTGCGGAAGTCCTGTTCACGCTCCAAGTAAACATTATGCGAAACCACGTCGAGGAATGGCAAATGCAAATGCTCAGTCGGTGGATGGTTGACATACGTGACGAGCGCGCCGGGGACCTCGCTGCGCACGATATCAGTCAACTCGCTCAGAAACCGTTCGATGCGCTGGCGACCGTACCAGCGTACAACTAGGGGCGGTATCTCGTTGCCGATGCAATACATCAGCATTGCGGGATGGTGTGCTAAGCGGCGACTGTGTTGACGGGTCCAATCGAAAATGAATCGCACGCGTTCGCGATCGTCCAATTCGCATTTACGAGGTCCCCAACAAATATCGGGAACGAGATGCAAACCGTGGTCTGCCGCCGCATCCGCAATGCGCTCCGAGGGAGGCGAGTACATGCGAACCACATTGATGCCCGCATCGCGCATTTGCGCGAAGTCGTCATTGAGTTGGGCAAACGGCGGAAACGGCTCACCTTGCTCATTGTGGCGGAAGCTGCCGTAGGTTACGCCTTTTGCCCAGAATCGCTGACGTCCTAGCGACAGAAATTTCCCTTCAACTCTGGGAACTGCGCGGCGTGCTTTCGTTATCACTGCATGATTAGCTACTGGTGCAGATTCTGAGCATCTCCGCACCGGCGATCGCAACACAATACTCAACCTTGCTAAATCCAATCACGGTTGTTCCCCTGTAGGTGCCAACGCTCCATGCAGTTAAAGCTCGTTTGGGTAGCATAATTTTCCCAAAAACAAGTTTTCCCGCTACTACGCAATCGCCGTGCCGATCTAGGACCCCCGTTGTCAGTAAACATTAAACAAATCTTATTTAGTTGTTCATTCATGCAGCAGAAAATTGCGTGGAATTAATAACCATTCGATACATGGCTTATAGCAACCAATTTGTTACTTCATTGAGAGATTTTGGCACGTAGCCGTTGAAAGCGAAGTTCCTATGCCAGATAAGCCCAGTCGCGCGGCGCACCTTCCAGTGGATAGTCGGCAAGCTCAGCCAAAGTTGGGGGGGCATCAACGAATCGACGCGACCTCCTACACCGGGGTCAACGACGATTTCTCAAACCATTGCGACTGGTGCGCTGCCACAAAGAGAAATACTCATGACGACCGATCGAGCCGCATGTCAACCGCACCGGCCGTGTTCCGGAAAGCTTGGTTTTTCGGCGCTCGTCGCCGTACGTCGATCTGCCGGCAACTCTTCGGCCTACGGTGTCTCTAATCTCATGTCTTCAAACAAAACGCCGAGTACTCGTCAAAAATTAGCTTCTTGGCGTCGCCACATTCCGTCGCGCAGCGGCCCAAACGTGTTTCTGCACGCTGCTCAAACGCCCTACGGACTTCGGATTATATCCGCATTCTGCTACTAAATAATCTTAGGGTGGAGCCCCAACGCTCGGCGGCTAACCGACGATCGTGTTCATAATCTTCCCCCTGTTCATGGGAAGTAACAACGGCGGTAAGGCTGCCGCCGTCCTCTACACCATCATGGCCACCGCCAAGGCGAATCAGGTCGTCCTCCCCGTTGGGCACGCGAATCATATCGTCTATCTATTATGACCGTGCGAAATGTTCTTGGTCCGGTCGAGTGCTTCCCATAGTTTTGCGCGAATCTACGGAGTCCACAGTTCTCGTCTGCCAACTTCAAGCAATGGCATCGTGAAAAATGACAGGCACGCTCAAATGGGCTGGACTAACCAATCAGGAATCGCGAGCTCTGCCTGCCAATCGCCGCAATCGAATTTCCATCAGCTCGTAGTCTCCCAAATGTGCCCGCATCAGGCTCTTCCACAGCCTGCCATGATTCGGCACACTGACATGAAGCAGCTCGTGGACGATCACATAGTCCTGCAAAACTGGAGGAACAACCAGCAGCGATTTATCGAACGTCAGTCTTCCTGCGGTCGAACAGCTGGCCCATTTTTTTCGCATCTTCCGCATCGTCACGGCCCGAACTCGTACGTCTAGCCGGGTCGCCCAGGCGCGGATGCGTTTCGCAAACGATTCTCGCAAATCGATTCTCGTCAGACGGCTCACGTGGTTCACCTGATGAGTTTGTCGAACAGTTTCTCCACGATCGCCGCCACTTCGTCCAGATCGTCCTTCTCGGCATATACGGCGAAGGTCACCGACTGGCGCAAGTCGCGAAGTTCGGCCTCACTCTCGCGACAGTTCGGATATGCAACGAAAGCGCTCGCGATCTTCTCGCTCACGCCATCGGGGTTCTTGACCCCCGCCTCTTGCAACGTCGTAAAGACAAAGTATCGCAGTGAGTCGTAGCCCTTCTTCGCCTGCTCGCGCTTTCGCTGTTCGTTCCGCTTTATCTCGGCAAACAATTCTTCGAGCGCCTGCTGGGTCGATGTTTGCCGGTCCTCGTAGTTTTCTTGGACCTGCTTCGCCCGCTCGGCCATGGCAATCAAGAACGGGTCGCCCGATTCCTCTTCCGCCGTCTTTTCGATGCTCTTAATAAGGTTAACGACATTCGTGTCATCCCCACCGCCCTTCTTCTTGATTAGGTCGATCGTCTTGGCGTCGATCGCAACGAAATCCGTTACTGCCGATATTGGGCTGGACGTCACATGTTTCTGCACCAGTTCGTTCGTCTTCCTCTGAAACGCTCTATCAAAATACACATGCTTTGTGTATGCCTTGGCCACCACCGCATAGATTGAGGCCAGCGAGGTGTAATCGTCGATGTAGGGACGTAGAAACGCATCCGGCGATATGATCTCATATAGCATTTCCAGTTCCTTGAACTCTTTGAAGAATTCCTTACGGCGATCCTTGTCGCGGAAGTGCTCGATCAGATCACGGACGTTGGTCGCCAGGTTTCGCATCGCCCGCCGGCTTCATGAATTGGCGCTGCAATTCCTCCAGCATGTTTGCTAATTCAGCGGGAGGCTCTTCGCCGCGATCAGGAAAGAAGGCATCCGCCACATTGCGTCCCCAACATGCTACGACACGGCGATCGCCGAAGCGGACCATCTTATCCGCTCCAAACTCCGGTGGCCGAACGGGCATCTGGGCTGAGACTAACTGCGCGTACGAATCGAGGAACATTCTGGCGTCCTTATCGTCTCTGGCAATCGCCACCGTAACGTAAAATGCACGACCGGTACGCCGATAGATCCAAACGTAACGATCGACTTTCGTTGGCTGCGAAGTTTTGGGAAGCGCGTCCCAAGAACCATCGAAAGCCGCGTCCCGCTCAGCAATTCGATGGATATCGAAACCGTTGTCGCGAAAGCGAGGTCTGTCGACCGGCGCCGGTTGCTGAGAGAAACTAACCAGTGCACTAAATGCAACGATCAAAAAGCAACATGGTTTCATGGCTGCATTGTACCAATTCACGCGCATCCAACTATATGTAACGGCGATCAATACAGCCGCGACTGGCTGGCCTCGATTCAGCGATCGTACCAACGCGTACCCTTGGGGAAAGTATTCGGCTTTTATCAAAGCACTTCGCACGACGGGAAGCTAAATTAATGATGAGGGCTCCGCGAAGTCGGAAAGATGCGTGCGGAGCTGCCGTTTGCCCGCACGGCAGCAGAGCGAAACAAATTCATTCGTCGGATTGCAGCCTCGGAAAATCGCGGTAAGTTTATCGGTGCTGAACAACACGCTGAGCAAGAGTCGAGCGGGAACATCCTAAACGACATTGCGATTCGTAGCATGCGCGATGTCTTCCGAGGAACGATCAACGGCGCAATCGCAGATGGTAGCTTACAAACATTGTTGGCGGAAATTGGCTACGCCTAGTAAAACGATCGAAACGAAAGGCATCGCAGACACCGCATGACAAGCCGGCTGCTGCACGACGGTCCACAACGACTGAGACATCGAAACGAGCCCGCCGCGCGAAGCGGAAGGCGAACTGATAAAACTTTTTTGAAGAGTGAACGAATGCCAAAGACCAAAATCACAACCGGCAATCTTGCCGCCGGCATCATTGCCATCGGCTCTGGAAACCGCCGCTTCGTTGACGACCTGAGTCCGCAAATCCTGGCGGAGCTGGAGGCGATCAAACTGATTAAGCGTTCGGGCGACAAATGGCAATTGACGGTCGCAGGGCAGAAGCTGTTGCCGGCGTGCCATGAAGGCGGCGAATTACGGGCGCTATCGGAACCCGCCAGACTTTTCAAGAAAGCGAAAGAATGAAGGAGTTTTCGATGGTCAGCCCCGCCTTGACCCCGCGGGGCTTTTGCTGCGCTGAAGGTGGATCGGGTATGATGGGCCATCGCCATGTTTTATTATCGCCCGCCGAAATCTTCGATCTGGGGCCATCGCCTACGCAAGATGCCTGCGGCGCGCGCTTGCGAACTATTTGAGAGGTTTCTTGCAACGGCCACCGGCTCGTATCGATTCAATATGGGATCGTTGACATGTTTCGGCGCGCCCGATGGAATGACCGCTCAATTTGAAAAACTGCTGGGCGTGCTCTCGACATTCTTGCATTTCGATTCCATCGACCAGTTTCACTTCATCAGGCAGTCGCTCGCAGATTTGGGGATTTGCAAATTGAACGAAAAGCACCTGCGCCCTCGCGATTAAAAAACTCAAAGCCATGAATACCCTACTGACCCTACGCACTTGGTAGATGGCGGGCATGAAACCCTCGGAAATTGCCGCCGTAGCGACCATAATTACCATCGCATTTACTCTGGTCCGATTAGCGGTGACAGTCCGCGCAAAACGGAACAAAAAAAATTAATCCCACACACTAACTTCTCGCCCAACTAACCCTGCCCGCCGCGTGGGGAGCCAAAGCTAATGGAACGATCACAAATTCGCCTGGGAACAACATCCTTACTGGCCGTGTTAATGGCCGGCGCTTGCTTCGGATGCCATCAACAGACAGCGCAGGAAAAGCAAGTTGAACAAATGAAATCAGTAATTCAAGATAACCTGAAAGAGAATTTTGACCTAAAAAAGATCAATGCGGATATGAAAGAGTACCTCGACGCAGAAAACTCAAAGGGTCAACAAGGGAAGTAATTGTTGGATGATCCCTCATGCGTCTCCACTTCACCATCCGCGATTTGCTCTGGCTGGCTGCTTTGGTGGCGGTTTGCGTGGCGTGGTGGGCGGATCACCGGAGTGTCAGCGAACAACGTGACAATTACGGCGCTGAAAGGGATCGCCTTAAAAGCAACTTAGAGGCGGCGCACATCGACACAACGGATTTGGCCGCGCAAAAGCGTCAACTCGCCGAACGCCTCGAAGCGCTAAAAGCGCAATTACCAGATGCAAAATGACCTATCTGAAAAGCACATTCTAGCGCGCCACTACCCAAAATCGCAGTATTCAGCCGCGAAACCGCAATAATCAGGAGGCCACAGTAAACGCACTTCCACACTCATGTAACTCATGTAGGCTTTGTGTATTAATTCCTTTCTGTCCACAAATTCAAAATTCTGTCCATAAATTCGCACGCCTGCTTACCGCTTGGGAAACCGTGCCACTTCCTTCCAATCCGGCGGCTGGCCGATGATGTTCTGGACATCTTGATCAAGGATTAAAGGCTTTGCCGAACGGCTCACCACAAACAGTCCATACGGAGTAGCCTTTTGAGCGCCGCCGTCGGGTCCGCCTGTTTGATATGCCCTCCGTTTGAATCGGAGCCTGGTTTCTTCACCGGCCTCGGTATAGGTTACGGCTTCAAGGGCGGCGACGTTTTTAATCGTACCGGAAAAGACGGCGATCACCATGCACTTCTCGAAATTGATTTCTGGCACGCCGGCTGGATTGTAGAAGTCGTCGTATTCTTTCTCGACAGGCTTGCCAGTATGACGCAGCCAAAGATTTGTCCAATCTTTTTTGGACACGATTAGCTCATAGCCAGGCTTCTCGATTCGACTATCGGCTCCTGCGAGAGTGACGAGCGGCTTGTTGGCGTTATCTTGCGCAAAACACAGCGGCGAGAATCCGACTACGAAAGTACAGGCCACTAGCCAGATTTGAGACATGAATCGCATAGCGGATTCCTTTTCGCACGTGGGCTGGGTTTACTTTCCCGGATTGTAGCCGATCAGCGGGCGGCCGTGAACTTCGCCGAATGAACACTTGCAAAATGGGCTAGAGGTGTTTTAACGTACACTGGCAGACCCCTATCTGAAAGTAGTTCCGCCATCCATTGATATTGATGCTGCAGTTCTTCGCTGCCCCGAATGCCCGCAATCGCATCAACGAGTTCGCCGCCAGCCGGAAATCCATACTGCGCTAAAATCCCGACTCCAAGAACGAAGGCTGTTTTTCGTTTGAACATAGTATGCAATCTCTACGAAGGCAGCCAATGAGCGAAAGCAGGCTGTTGAGATCGGTCCCGGGTGTCAGTTACACCCGCGGCCGCCGTTTACACCGGTTTGTAGAGCGTTTCCGGATGCGAACGGGTTTATGCAAAACGCCCGAGTATTTCAGGTTTATTGGTCACTTTTGCCGCTTCAGCGGCGAGACAAGGAATGCCTTATAAAGCCGTTGCTCAAATCAACCGACCTACGCCGCCAAGTCTGTCCATTGTAATGACTTGCAAATATCGCGAAAGTGCCGAACGTTCCTGGCGTGCGCCGCCCCCGTCCTCTCCGCGGCTCCGTGACGACGATTTATGTGCTGAAAATTTATTTGATTCAGCCCAACAATGGCCCTTGACTTCTAGATGTATGTACACTAAGATACCAATTGGAGCTATTAGGCTCCCGGTCTCGGGCTGTCCAAGGCTGTTGTTCTTTGGCAATTGAGTAATGCAATAAGTGTCTAGGCGCCTGAGGGCCTAGGTGTCTTTCGGTCTGCGCTGAGTTGGTTGGGCAGGAATCCAACGGGTGGCTGAGGCCGAGGCTGCCGAGCCCCAGATGTCTCGCGTGTGCTGAAGGCCGCCCTTCCGGTTTCTGAATTCTGGCTTCTGAATTCTGCCTCCTGACCCCTGGCCCCCTGGCTTCGCTCTGGCCTCTCGCGCCGACTGCAAAAACACAGGACGAAAGCGCTCGAGAATTCTCGGGCGTTTGACTGCCTCAAAAAGAGGCAGTGAAATAACTGTGAAATAACTCGACAGGTTGGCGCTTGTTTTCCCGAAGTGCGCGCTTCTCAAACTTCACTGTGAAACGCGATTTTTGGAGAATCGGCCCATCGACGTGCGATTTTCTCGACGAAAATCGCACGCAGCGGTGCTCGAAAGTTCAGCATCGGTTTCGGCAAGCGTGTTTCGCTCGAGATTTTCCGAGCAAAACGAAAGTGGGACGTTTGAAAGAACCGAAATCGCGGATTTGCTCGGGAATTACCGGCGTTCGGCGCGATCTGGCAACGTCCGGCAAGCGGCAAACTGACGGGAAACCGCGAACGTGCGAAAAAATGCTTGTGCGGCAGGGCGCGTGCAAGGCCAGTCGCGAAGCCATTAATCGGCAGCGACGTGAGCGCCTTTTTCGGCGACGGAACGCTTCATGAAGAACACCAAGAGCACGAGCACGGCGGCAACGCAGCCCAGCACGAAGAACACATCGAAGTACGCGAGCGAAGCTGCCTGTTGGTCGCGCATCTTCGACATGACCTGCAGCGCCATTTCCTTCGAATTCACCGGATCGCCGGTCACTCGATCGAAGTAGCCGCTCACTTGTTGGGAGAATGAAGTGACGGCCGGGTTGAACTGATCAAGCATTTCGCCCAAGCGGAGCACGTGAAATTGCTCGCGGCGTTCCTGAATGGTTTGGGCCACGGAAGTGCCAACGCTGCCCCCTTCGTTGCGGAGCAAGCTGAAAAGCCCGACGGCCGCGCCGCGAAGTTCCTTTGGAATGTACAAGTACGCAGCCACGTTGAGTGGCGCGAAAATCATGGAAAGGCCGGCAACCATGACGACTCGCGGCCAAATGACTTGCCAAGGGCTGATTTCCAAATTCATCTGCGACATCCAAAAATTCGCTCCGGCAACCACACACAAACCGGGCGCGATTAACCAGCGTGCATCGGCGCCGCCGCGCAGCAGCATGCCGCCGGCGATCAAAATTGCGATCGAAAACAATCCGGCGGGCGACATGACGAGGCCCGAGTGATAGGCATCGTAATGAAATAGCGATTGCAACAAGCCCGGCAGTGACGTGCTGGCGCCATAGAGCACACCGTACGTGCAAAAGATGATGATGGACGCGATGCGGAAGTTTCGCTCCGCCAGCGGACGAAAGTTCACGACTGGATTGGCTATGCGCAGTTCCCGAAATACAAGCCAGCCAAAGGCCACCACGAGCATTAACGCTAACGCTTGTACTCGGCCGAATGGATCGCCAAACCAATCCCACTGTTGACCCTTGCTCAGCAAAGTTTCCCAGCATGACATGCCGATGACGAGCAGCCCGAGCCCGATGTAATCGAAATTCAAAGGTTGACGCAATAACTTGGCCCGGATCTGTTTGAGGTAATCTGGATCTTCGACCACGAGATAACATGCCACGAGCGCGAAGAGGCCAACGGGAACGTTAATGTAAAAAATCCAGCGCCAGTTGTAGTTGTCGGTCAGGTAACCACCCAACGTCGGGCCAACGACTGGCCCGACGAGCGCAGCGATTCCGAACACCGTCATTGCGCCGCCTTGCTTTTCCGGCGGAAAGGCGTCGAGCAGAACCGCCTGGCTGCTAGGTTGTAGGCCTCCACCGGCCAGACCCTGGATGACGCGGAACAGAATCAGTTGTGGCAAACTTGTCGCCAGCCCGCACAACATCGAGGCGAGAGTAAAGACGGCGATCGAGAGCACGAAATAGTTGCGCCGACCCAGCCGCGCGGATATCCAGCCTGACATAGGCAGGATGACGGCGTTAGCTGCCAGATAGCTTGTGATCACCCATTCGCTATCGACCACTGCCGCAGAGAGTCCACCCGCGATATAGCGCAAGGCGACATTCGCGATCGTTGTATCCAGAACTTCCATGAACGTTGGAACAACAACCACCGCGGCCACGAGCCAAGGATTCACCACGCGCTTGCCGGCTGGGCTTGTGAGCGTAGCGGTGCTCATGGCGGGGGCGATTTCCTATCGGCCGGCGGCGCCGACTTGGGCGCGTCGCTGTTCTTTCCTTCCGGCGCGGCGGAGGGTTGCTTTGGCGCTTGTAATCCCGTCGCGCCACTATCGGCAGGATGAGTCGACGATGGTAACTGGTATTGGGGAACGTTTGGCAGTTGCATATTCGGCTGCAAAAACTGGCCGGCATCCGGACCTGTGGCGGGCTCTTTCACGTACACATACGGTACGACGGATAGGCCGATGAACAGCGGGTCTTTATCGGGATCGTAATCAACTGGATCGATTCGCACCGGCAAGCGCTGCACAACCTTGATGAAATTGCCAGTCGCGTTTTCAGCGGGCAACAATGCGAGCGTCGAGCCAGTACCCATGGTGAAGCCGGAAATCCGACCGGGGAACATGCGCCGCTTGCCGTACATATCGACTTCCATTTCCACGCGCTGGCCGATACGCAGCTCTGCCAATTGCGTCTCTTTGAAGTTGGCATCCACCCAAATTTCCGTCAACGATCGCAAAGCCATTAAGCTTTGTCCGATCTGAACGTTGTTGCCGGGATTCACATTGCGGCGCATGACGACACCATCGATTTCAGCCACGATGTCGCAGTAGCTCAGATTTAGTTCCGCTTGCTCCAATTCCGCTTGTGCTTCTTCTAGTCGCGCTTGTGCAAGTTTGATGGTCGGCGCATTTTTGATTAGTTCAGCATAAATGCGATCCAAATTGCCCTCCGGATCGCGCTTGTAAAAAGCCGCCACTACCTCTTTCGGCGTTGCATTGTAGGAGGGTGGAGTGATGCCTAACGGCGCGGCGCTTTCCATTAAATCTGCAAGTGCTTGGCGGACAGTTGAGAAATTCTGGTCCAAATCGGCAGGCACCTTTGCGAGGTCTGCATCGTTTTCAGTGCTGACGGGCAAACCCAAGCTGACGCGTACCTGATAAACCTGTTCCCGCGCTTGCGTCACTTGCGCTTGTGCGACCCGAAAGCTTTCGGCACGCAAGTCCACTTCCTGCGGACTAATCGCGCCCGGCGTCTTGGCAACTTCCTGCGCACGCTGGTAATCGGCCTGTGCACGCGCCAGCCGGGCCTTCGCTGTTTCCAACGCGGCAACGTTCGCCCGCAGTACGGCCACTTGGTTGTTTACATCCTCGATTGCGTGTTCGAGTTTGTATCGATTGGCTCTAGCACGGGCAGCCATTGCCCGAACATCGTTTTCCGCAACGCCAACATTCGCTAGGGCATCGGCAAGGAGGGCTTTTTTTATATCGACTTGAACCTGGAACGGCTGCTTGTCGAGTTGAACAAGCAAGCTGCCTTTCGAGACGCGATTGTTGTCGTCAACCAGAACTTTTACTACTTGACCTGCCACGCACGGCGCAACAAATGTGACGTGGCCACTAACGTAGGCATCGTCAGTGGAAACGGTATTGATCATCCGCACGACAATCGGGTAGCCGTGATAAATGGCTACGACCAGTAGCACAATCGCGATCCCAACCATGATTAGTCGCCGCCGAGATATATGCGATGTGAGAACGGGCGATTTCCGCGCAGCAGCGACCGGCGGAGTGTGCTCGCTTCCAGCCGTGTCGGTTGTCGGTTGCCCGTCGGTTTTCATCCTGGAAATATACGTCAATAGGCAAGCATTTCATTCGGTTCCCGGGCCAGAATCGCAATGCGATCATGTCGGCCGTAATGCTGTAAACCATTCGAGCACAGAGGCTTACGGTGCAAAAATGGAAAGTCGCCGAACCTGTGCCATCACTTGTACTTGCAAAAGTGTTGGCTGAGGCGCGGCGACGAAAGCGAAACGCTTATGAAACCAATTAGTAGTAAGACGATTGTGGTTGGCTCCGGCACCACCGCAATGTTCGCCCAGGCGAGTCCGAAGTCTTCATCCAGATTGAACGTCGGCGTGCCGCTTAGATTCCAATTGTTGCCGTTGAACACGACTCGTAGCAGATAAAAGTCTGTCGCAGGCAAAGCGAAGTACAAATGCTCGACATTGTTGTACTGGCTGTTCGACGAAGCGACGAGCGTTGTTGCCACTCCCCCCATGGATTTCCAAACTTGCAAATCGAGATCATTAAAGATATTCTCCTGCGTCGAATTGGTCGACAAATCGATTGTCCGATTAACAAACCAATCGAGTGTAACCGAAATGGTGCTGCCGGCCAGCAATTGAGTGGTGATTGGATAGTCGCTGACGCCGCCGAAGTGTACGCGGCCGTAATCCCAGCCAGTTGTTTGAATCGGGCCGCCGCTTAGTCCCGGGACATCCGTCGTGCCCGCGGTCAATTGATCAAACGTGCGATTCAAATTCATTGCGCCCGTTCCCGATGCATAGTCGAGCGACTGGCTAGTGAAAATCACGCCGCTCGCGGTGTTCATTTGGCCGTTGTTCCAACCGGCAATTTTGTCGGCGGAATTTAGCAGCACCGCCTTCACCACGCGTCCATCAATCCCCTTCGTCGAGGGCCCGAAAAGTGTGCGTGCGGCATCAACAATGAGTGCCGCGCCTCCGGCGACTGTTGGCGCAGCGAAGCTCGTTCCTGCCAATGGAAATGCATAAAAATTAATGCCCGCTGTGGTCCCCTGCGTGGGGCCAAGTGTCGGGCTGTTGCCACCGGTTTCACCACCGTAGTAGGCCAACGTAAAGTCGGTGCCGGGCGCTGCAATGTCTACACTTGCGCGAACGCCGATCTTCACTTGATTTGTGACCGGATTGAGTACGTCGCTGGGCCCACGGCTGCTGAAATCGGCGACAACGCCATAAGGCGGATTCGAAGTATCAGAAGTTAAGGCAGCAACCGCAATTTTGTTGTACGCGGCAGCAGGACTCTCAACTGTATCGCCCGCCGGACCTTCGTTGCCCGCCACCGTGACAAACGTTTTTCCGGAAATCGAAATCAGCGCATCGATCGCTCGCGTAAAATCGCTGCCCGCGCCGGTCGGTTCCGCAAAGCCCCAACTGCTGTTCACAATATCAGCGGTCCGTCCATTAACGCCGGTTACCAGCATCGTTTTGTAGGTATTGGCAAATGTGTTGAGATTGATATCGAAAGCTCCGGCGAAAGGCGTCCCAATCCAGGTCGTGGCAATCGAGCCCGACCACAAATCCGCACCGGGCGCCATGCCAATCTGATAATCCCCCGGAAACGGCAACGCCGGCCTTCCACCGAGCACGGCGCCCACCCACGTGGCATGCCGGTCGAATTCACCGGTTTGTGGTCCCGGGTTGACGGTATCCTGGACGAAAGTCGTCACATGCTGCAACGTTTCTTGACCGTTCCAGATGTGTCCTGCTTCGACATTCGCTACTGTCGCTGTGCTGCCAATGAAGCCTGCATTGTAGAAGCGATCGGCGCCAACGACGATGTTAATGGTCAGTCCGGCAAATGGGTTCGGCCCAGCGCTGGACGAAACGATATTGGCGACCGGTGCAATTGGATCCGCCAACCCGCGAACCGTCTCGTTCGATTGAGCGAGTGATTTGCCGCTAAGAGATAGCGACAGAATTGCCGTCGCGCAGCAAATTGCCTCCCGCAGCCTGGGGAAGCAGTGCGCGTGGCCCGGCGAGGCAGAGAGCGCGAACATTGCCACGAGTTAAATGCATGTGCCGCTCCAAGCATCACGATGCAAATCATGAGTGTGCCGTTGGAGCAGCCATTAACAGCCGGCCCGGCAATCGTGGCAATCCAACCGAATCAGAGTAAGCACGAAGTCACTCGCCGTCAAATGTGTTGGCAACTTCACACCTGTCACGTTAGTTTTAGGCGAATTAGAATGAAGTTGTAGCGTCATTTCATCGGTTTTCTCTTGAAGTACCGTTTAGCGGGTCCCGCATTTGAGTTCTTCAAGGCTCAATGCCATCTGGGAGCAATCAGCTTGGTTGCCAACAAACTTAAAGCGCTCGCGGTCGAGCACCCTAAAGCAACCGCATTTCGCGACGGTACGATTTCGGTAAGCTACCAAGAGCTTAGCAATCAAATTTCTCATATCGCTTCGGAATATTGCAGCTTGCGCGGTAAGTCAGTTGCCTTGTGGATGGAGCACACCAATGCACTTGTCGCGGCCAGTGCGGCTCTCGATCTTCTCGGTGCGACGGTCGTGTTGCTATCTGCCACTGCTTCGCAACAGCAGGTGGAAGAGACACGGCGATCGCTTGATTTGACCTACGTGCTAACCGACAAAGTCGTCGCTGAAGCGCCAGCATTTGTCCAAATCGTGGGTGCGAATTCAGCAATCAATTTTGCCGCAGAATCTCCGTCGGCAATTCATTCGAATTCGGTTGGCCGAGTAATCCTGTTCACCTCCGGTACAAGTGGAGTGCCGAAACCGGCTGTCTACACCTGGGATCAGCTCGCAGCCGGCCTCAACCTCTCGTCGCGGTATCAGAATCGTCGCTGGCTATTGGCGTATGATCCAACGAAATTCGCAGGTATTCAACTATGGTTGCAAGCATTGCTAACGGGTGGATGTGTTTGCGTACCACCTTCACGCGATCCTGCCGTCGTTGCGGAAACGTTGGTTAATCAGCGTGTCGAATTTGCCTCAGCCACGCCAAGTTTTTGGCGGCTCTTACTCGCCTCCGTTCCGCAGGAGCAACTCGCGAAGTCGAAGCTCGTGCAAATCACGTTGGGTGGTGAGGCCGTTGATCAGACGATCCTGGATCGGCTGCGTAGCGCATTTCCCGCCGCTCGAATTACTCACATCTATGCCTCGACGGAAATGGGGGTTTGTTTTTCTGTGAGCGACGGGAACGCCGGTTTTCCGAACGCGTTTCTCCACGATTCCACGCTGCCCTGTCAACTGCATATCTCGAGTATTGGGGAACTTGAAATCCGATCGCGCCGCGCCATGCTAGGATATCTTGAAGGGCCGAGCGCCACAGATCGATTAAACCAAGCATCGCAAGTTACGAAGCAACTCGATTGGTTTGCAACCGGCGATCTCGTCGAACGGCGTGGCGAACGCATGTATTTTGTCGGTCGCAAATCAGAAACAATCAATGTCGGCGGTCAAAAGGTTAACCCCACGGTTATCGAACAGTGTATCCGCGGTGTGCCAGGCGTCGTGCAAGTTCGAGTTGGCGGCGTCGCCAGTTCACTAACTGGCCAACTCGTGAAAGCTGAAGTCGCGCCAATGCCAAACGTCGATCGCAAAAATCTTCAGCGCGATATCTTGATACACTGCCGTAGCCAGCTTGCGCGGCATCAAGTTCCAGCGGTCGTCGAGATCGTCGATGACCTCCCACTGAACGAAAGCGGTAAAGTCGCTCGCGACGAGGCTAAATATGCCGGCTAGAACGATCATTATTTCCGGCGGCAGTCGAGGGCTGGGATTAGGATTCGTGCGGCATTTTCTCGCGGCGGGCGATATTGTCGGAACATTCAGCCGCTCCCCGTGCGGAGAAATTCGCTCACTCCAATCCGATGCTTCGCTAAAATCCCGCTTCATCTACCAGTCGGTAGACGCCGCAGATGCGTCCGCGTTGCGCGAGTTCGTCAAAACCATCTTCGATCGAACGGGCCGGGTCGATGCCCTGATTAACAACGCCGGGCTGGCTCACGACGGTGTACTCGCCACGATGCCTGATGATCAAATCGATCAAATGCTGACGGTTAACTTGCGCTCTGCGCTGCTGCTGGCCAAAGAATGCAGCCGCTTCATGTTGCTCGAAAGCGGCGGCGCGATTGTCAACATTTCTTCCATTATCGGCGAACGCGGGTTCTCCGGCCTCGCGGCGTACGCGGCCACCAAGGCTGGCTTGCTGGGCATGACTCGAGCGCTGACGCGCGAACTCGGCCCTCGCAATATTCGCGTTAATGCTGTCGCTCCCGGGTATCTCGACACAGAAATGTCCGGCGGGCTTTCCGAATCGCAGCGGGCCCAGATCATTCGCCGCACACCCCTGGGACGTCTTGGTAAAATTGACGACGTCGTACCAGTGGTCGATTTCTTACTTTCTCCAGCCGCTGCCTTCATCACCGGCCAGGTACTTACCATCGACGGCGGCGCGACGGTTTAGTGGGCAGGGCAGTACAATCCCCTGCGGCGCAGTACGAAGTCAATTAATCGGACCGACCCGCTCAGGCGGAGTTCCGACTTCGCGGACTTGTCGTCCCATTATTCTGGAAACAACTTCGTCGACAAATACCGTTCGCCAAGGTCCGGCAAGACTACGACGATCAGCTTGCCACTATTTTCCGGCTTGCGGGCCAGTTGAATGGCGGCCCAGGCTGCCGCCCCGGAACTTATGCCGCACATCAGGCCTTCTTGCTTGGCCAGTTGACGGGCAGTTTCCATGGCATCTTCATCTTGGACTTGGACGACGTCATCGATGATGTCGACATTCAAAACGTCGGGGATGAAACCGGCGCCGATGCCTTGAATAGTGTGGCGCCCGGGCTTCAGCGGTTGACCGGCTTTGCGTTGGGTAATGACGGGACTGTTGGTCGGCTCGACTGCCACCATCTTCACGCCGGCTTTGCGTTTCTTCAGCACCTCGCCAACGCCGGTGATGGTGCCACCGGTTCCCACGCCGCTTACGACGATATCAACCTGGCCGTCTGTGTCGCGCCAAATCTCTTCCGCTGTTGTTTTGCGGTGGATTTCTGGATTTGCCGGATTCTTGAATTGCTGCGGCATAAAGTAATTCTTGTTTTGCCCCACCATTTCTTCTGCCTTACGAACTGCCCCCGGCATCCCCTCCGCAGCTGGAGTGAGGACAAGTTCCGCGCCAAGCGATTTCAGCATTCGGCGGCGTTCCAGACTCATGCTTTCCGGCATGGTTACCATGAGCTTGTATCCGCGCGCAGCGCAAACGAACGCCAAGCCGATACCGGTGTTCCCGCTAGTGGGCTCAATGACAACGGTATTCTCATTGATGCGTCCGTCGCGCTCAGCTGCATCGATCATGGCCCGCGCAATTCGATCTTTCACGCTCCATAACGGATTGAGATTCTCCATTTTTGCGACAACCGTCGCCGCACAGCCTTCGGTTAAATGGCGCAACCGCACAAGCGGCGTATTGCCGACACATTGCGTAATATCTTCCCGAACTCCCTTTGCAGTGGCGGTTGCCATGTTGACCTCACTGGGGTGAGCAGAGCGAATTGAATTGTCGTAAGCGGCCAGACGGATTATAAAACTTCGCCGAAATGATGGTCAACCACGAATGGATGAGAATAGTTCACCAAACTGGTGAACATGAAACGCGGCGCCGCGCGTATTTCAGATGCGGTTGCTTGCAGCTAAGCGAATACGTTGCGGTCGTTCACTTGTTCAGCCGCGAGCGGAAGATTTGCAGCAATCTAATTGCGATATTCCAATAGCCGCACATTGAATTGAAGTCCATGCACTTCTTCCTGCAACTGCATCAGCACCCACTGAATGCGCTCACTTTCAGGTGCGCTATTCAAAAGCTGGGCAACTCGCAACCGTGCTCTGGCCAGATCGACCTCTGCCTGCCGGCGTTCCACTTCCGACTTGCCCACTGCGCCAGCGACACGGGCATTGATCTCTTGGGCTTCTTTCAGCGATGCCTCAGCGAAACCCAGTGCGCTCTTTGCGGATGCCAAAAATGGACTGTCGCCGCTACCGCCATCGGTGCCTTGCAACATCTTGATGCGTGCTTCCGACGCGGCGACATCGTTTTCCAAATTGCGAACCGCTGCCATCGGTATGGTATCCGCTGCTCGCGAATTCACTTCCCGGGCGCGAGCCAGGTTGGCTTGAGCACTTTTGAGCATCGCTTTGGC
This sequence comes from Pirellulales bacterium, assembly GCA_963773875.1. Classification (GTDB taxonomy): domain Bacteria; phylum Planctomycetota; class Planctomycetia; order Pirellulales; family JADZDJ01; genus CAVTYH01. Next base: position 118,848 of record CAVZCV010000012.1, on the reverse strand, counting down.
ATATTCGATTTGCGCTTGCTTTAGCGCGTCACTCGCGGCATTATCGGCCGCCCACACCCGTTGTTCCCTCCCCGAAACCAGGAAGCAAACGCCGACGAGCAGCAAACCGGCAGCCGTGACGATTTTGATTCGATTGAAATTCATAATTCTTTCTCCAGCGATGAAATTATTGACGCTGCGAGGCTATGGCGGTGTCGTGCAATCGTAGCACAAATTTAATAGTTCTCCCGTCATTTTTTGGACTCAGAATTCACACCGTGCGTTACAATCGTCCTATGAGACAGCGAATACCGGTCCTTGCCACATTGTATGCATCTGCGGCCTGTGTCGTTTTGGCACTTTTTTGTTACGAATTCGTCGATCGGCCGATCGCCTTTTGGGTTCACGACCACTTCTTAAGTGAAGGCTTTTGGATTCAACCAACGACCGACATCGGGCCGGTGTTCATGTATTCCGCGCCGCCGGTCGTCATCATGCTGGGAATCAGACGTATGTTTGGACCCTGGCGGCATTGGGAACTCAGCGTGTTTGCGGCGGCCAGCAGCTTGCTGATTATGTACTGTATCAAGAATGGCTTGAAATGGTTCTTTGGTCGGCCATGGCCGGAAACGTGGATCGATAACAATCCGTCTTTGATTCGCGATAACTTTTACGCCTTCCAATGGTTTCGTGGCGGCAGGGCCTTCGGCTCTTTCCCTTCCGGGCACTCCACCGCAGTATGTTCTATTGCCGCCGTGGTGTGGATTGCGTGGCCCAAGGCACGATGGGGCGCCGCTCTAGCCGTGGCGTTGATGGTGGCGGCGCTCGTCGGCAACGATTACCACTTTGTCGGCGATTGTATCGCCGGCGGCTTTCTTGGCTGGATCGGCGGCACGTGGATTGCCCGCCTGCTAGGAGTGACAGCCCCTGCACCGAAGATTGAACTCGACAATCCCACCAGTGCTGCTGCGATTCGCGAAATGAGCTGATTAAGATTGCATGGCATCGGTCTCACTCGAAATTGCCGATTGCCGTCTAGGCATCCAAGCCGAAATGCGAGCAGGGAACAATCCTTGTGCTCGCCGCCTTTGCCAATGCTCCCAGATGGCGATGTCAATGAACTTCACAAGGAAATACAGCAATGTGATGAATACAAAATATCGCAAGATTGCTTCCGAGCCCATGTTGTCGCCGAGCAGCGAGTCGATCGCCTTGCGAGCGAGCTGTTGCGGCCGTGTCACAATTTCCCAGCTGTTCAAACGCAAGTATCGACCCCAATACACGCCGGCGGCACACAGCGCATTAAGTAACAACTCCGCGGCGAAAATCCATGTCTTGTGACCGAGCCAACGCAAATAATTGCCCATTAGAATTAGTGAGACAACATGCGACTGAAATCCAAAAAACATAAACAATGCGTATTTTGGTATGACAATATAAGTTACGGTCCATTCTGGGAGTTCCGGCTCGTCGAAGCGAATTTCATCGATGAAATGAATGACATCGGTCAGCGTGTAAGCCGCATTGGGCAAAAACGCGATGAAGGCGATCAAGCCCGGCCACCACAGCCATCCGCGGCGATCGCGTTTGCGAAATAGCCAGCGCGAGACCGAGCGGCACTAGCGCCAGAAACAAATTCCAGCCTAGGTGAAAATGTGGCTGCAGCGCTTGGCGAATCGCTTCGAACACTGCCGACCGTTATTTACCGGGGCGAATTTTCTTGAGCGCCGCCTGGGCTGCCTCGCGGACCATGGGCGACGGATCATTGCTGGCCATGCCGTCCAGAATTGGGGCCGCAATAATGGCCGGCGGACCGATTTCGCCCAGCGTATTTGCAATTTCAATGCGCACTGGCTCGCGATCCGTATTTTTCAGCGCCTCGGAGAGTAGTGGAATCGCCTTCAACCGAAACTCCAAATCCTTAGGTTGAATATGCACCAACGCCCAAACCGTGGCCACGCGAGTGAATTGATCGTCGCTCTGAAGATACTTTTTCAAATCCGGAACAGCCGCCGAGGCACTCGGCCCGATTTTGCCAAGAGCGTAGATCGCAACATGACGCACGCTCAGGTTTTCATCGCCAAGCGTTTTGAGTAGCGCCGAAACAGCATCTTTTGCATCGGGACCGATTGCGGCCAGGGCAAGGCAAACGTCACGGCGATAGGCGGCGTCCGGGTCTTTCAGCTCTTCTATCAAATTTGGCACCGCATCTTTCGCTTTAGGTCCGAGCTGGCGAATCACTGCCACCGCGATGCCCTGCGTGTCATCACTTGAGAGGGCTTTGATCAATCGCGGGAGAGCCTTTTCGCCGAGCGATGCCATCGCATCGACCACGTGCGCGCGCACAGTCGGATCTTTGTCTTCGACTAATTCGGAAATCAAGGGCAACATTTGCTCTCGCGAAACGTTCAGCTCGAACAATCCGCGGGCAGCGGCGGCCCGCACGTGTTTGTCCGGATCTTTGAGCGCCGCGCCCAGCATTTTGATAGCGGCCTGCACCGTTGGAATGTCGGTCGGGCTGATCTTTGCGAGAGACCAGGCCGAAACCATTTTCAAGAAATTATCTTTGCTGTCGAGCTGTTTTGACAGTTCGGGAATAGCCTCCTTCGCTCCGATTTTCCCCAGTGCGAAGGTCGCCGCGTACCGTGTCGACATTTGCTCATCGCCCAATGCTTTGATGATCGCTGGCGCGGCCGATTTCGCATCGGGCCCAATTTCGCCCAACGTTATTAGCGCCTGCATACGAATTTGCGGTTCTTTGCTTGCGACGAGTTTGGCAAGATCGTTCGTCGCGCCTTTCGCTTTGGGCCCCGCTTCCCCGAGAGCCAGGACTGCCCAATACTGAACCTTTTCGTTATTCAGCTCTTCGATTAAAGTTTTCATCCCCAGATCGCCTAACTCGGCCAGCGCATTGAGCGCCGGCACAATGAGCGATGGATCCATGTCGTTATTCTCGAGCGCCTGTTTCAATATCGGCGCAAGAATTGTCGTCGAGGGGCGAATAGCGATCAGGGCATCGATCGCTGCCCGCGCCACGTTTTTGTCCTTGTCGGCGAGTAACTTCGCCAACTCTGGCACAGCTGATTGGGCGGGCGGTCCAATTTCCTCCAGTGCGTGGGCCGCATGCCCGCGCACCATCGGGCTGCTGCTTTTGAGCGCCGCCGTCAACGGTTGAACTGCGTCCTTGGCGGCGGGGCCGATTTCGCTGAGCGCGGCTGCAGCATGCCATTGGACCTCTTCATTCGTGCTCCCCAGCGCCTTGATGAGCGCCGGAACGGCATGCGCGGCACTGGGACCAAGTTCCGCCAGGGCGTCCTCCGCCTTGAGCTGCGCGCCAGCGTCGCCACTGCCCAGCAATTTTGTGAGCTCTTCGACAGTCGGCTCGTCTGCAAACAGCCGCACCGCTGAACCGGCGGAAACACAAAACAGGGCAATCGATAAAATGAATGCTGCACGGAAGCGCATCTAGTTACTCCGAAAAATCACGAAAAACCGGAGAATGTTGCAAAAATAGGCAGGCCGCAGGTTTTGAGTTGATTCAACCTCGCCTCTCACTATAGTATTGAGTAAAGAACTCGTTTGCAAATCACTGGAATCGCCGCTTTTCGCTCCGTAGGAATCGCGTAACAATTACAGTGCCGATTACGCTTATATAGCAGACGAAGGGATCGTGTGTTCGTCGACAAACGACAAGCAATCCCATTTTCAGGACAGTTCCATGTCACGGAATCAAATGTTTAAGGTTGACTTATTCTCGCTGAAGCTTATTTTCGCTGCGATGATTGTAGTGGCTGCCGGCAATTCGGCACGCGCTCAAGGTGTTGCCGTTTCAGCAGCCTACGGCGCGCCGTATTACGGTGGTTATCACGCCAGCACTGCAGGCGAAAGTTACGCCAATGGCATGGCTGCGATGGTGCAATCGGCCGGGTCTTTCAATTTGAACACCAGCCAAGCCGCCATAAACATGGAAACGGCACGCTCGCAGGCCCTTGATAATGATTTGAAGGGCACCCAAACGTATTTCGAAATGCGGAAAATCAACACCGCCTCTCGCAAGGCTGAAGAAGGACGTGGCATGACCAGCGAAGAGGCTTGGCGATACGCCGGCATGGCTGTGCCGAAGCGGCTGACTGCGACGCAACTAGATCCGGTCACCGGAAGGATTTATTGGTCGCTGCTCCTACAAGATCCGCGCTACGACAAGTTCCGGCAAGAACTCGATAAGTTGTTCGTATTACGAGAAACATCGCACGGCGGCATCGGTTATGAGACATATATGCAGATCCAGCAAATAGTCGACGCCTTCCAGGCCGCACTGCAGAAGAATATCACCGAGTATCCCTCGGGCGATTACATCAAGGCTAAAAACTTCCTTGACAGCCTCGCGTACGAGTCGAAGCTGCCGGCGGTGTGAGTCGCGTTCTTTCAAGGCCTCCGGGAGAGGGCAGGGCGGGGCGCAGAAATGAGAGCTCCGATCAACCGGTGCTGAGCCAGTGCTCTCCCCGCAATTGGATGTTCAATCATCCGTCGCAACTCGTACAGTCGTCAACACCGGCACTCGGCTTGTTCCTTCGGTAACCGATTTACCGCGCACGCTGCAAAAAATCGACACCGACGTTGCCTTTTTACCACACGTTGCCAAAACGCGTGCTAGGTTTCCATGACGGTAAATTTTCGCTGCGCCGAGAGGTTCGCCCAATCGGCGCCACTGGAAACCTGAGCAAGTGGCGGCACGTCCGTGATTGTAGTCCATTCCGCAATTCGAACTCTTATTGCGCCCGCACAATGGATCGGTCTGCTATGCGCGCTCTGCGTTCCCTGTGGATGCCGTTCCATCACGGATACGTGCAACTCGGTGCTGCATCGCTCAGCGAAATCCGAGACGGAAACTGTCGAATATCCCGGGCCTGAACGATTTTGGAATAAGGCCGGACTGGTTATCAGCCCTGCCCGCACGGTCGCACAAGTCGGCACAGAAGTTCCGATGTTCGCCGGTGTTTGTGACGACAAAGGGCAGCTGCAGCCGTACGAAAAAGTCGAATGGATGCTCGATAACTGCAGCTCCGGCTCACTCGTCTCGGTCAACGAACCATTGCGGCCCATGATCCTCGATCTCGTGGGCGCAAAACCGGGAAAATTGACAACAACCACGCGGTGAGTGAAACGCTGCCGGCTAATGTCATCCTGACACGCGGCACACCGCAAATTAATGACGACATTGTTATGCCGCGCGGTTATACCTGGGTCACCGTCACTTCGCCAATCGAGGGCGATAGCTACATTACTGCGTTTGCGCCGGATGTGTATTCATGGGAAGCGCGGCAGCGGAATGCCACCATTCATTGGATCGATGCCGAGTGGACGTTTCCCGAAGCAGGTTGCGTTCCGCCGGGTGCGCACGCGGCGCTTGTAACCTGCGTTCAGCGAAAAACAAATAAAACGCCGGTGTCCGACTGGATTGTGAAATACACCATCGCCAGCGGCTCAGAAGCTGGGTTTGGGCCTGAGAACGCGCAGTCGAAGGAAATTGCGACGGACGCCGACGGTAGGGCTACCGCGGAGCTAATTCCAACGAGTTCGGTCACCGGAACAACATGCGTCAGCGTGGAATTGATCCGCCCCGGCTGTGATGACGAGCCTGAACGGCTTTCGATCGCCACCGCATCGACGCATGTGAATTGGACGAACACGAATGTCACCTTGCGAGTTGTTGGTCCAAATGAAGCGGCGGTCGGCTCGACTGCGAATTATCGAATTGAAGTCACGAATCCAGGTGGACTTTCGGCGAATGATGTGACGGTTACTGTGGCTCCGCCGCCGGGTACGGCGTTTCTTCGTGCTGAGCCAGCGCCGGCGAGCGCGGCTGGGTCACTGTCCTGGCCGCTGGGTCAAATCCGCGGCGGCGAAGCGAAAATCATTTCACTCGACTTGCAAGTGACTCAGCCTGGGCCTGTTCGGCTTTGTGCTTCCCTTGCAGCCGCCGATGGCTTGACCGCCGAAAGCTGCGGCACGACAAACATTATCACCGCTCCCGCTGTAGTGCAGCCCGCTCTTCCACCGACAGTGAATCCACCGCTTCAGCAACCGCGAACCAATCCGGCGCCCAATGTGCAACCGCCGCTGACTACGGCAAATCCGCCAACGACATCTCCTCCACCAACGACTACAACGCCGGCGCAGCCGGCCGCAAGCCCGCGACTCGAGCTTAACGTAACTGGCCCGCAGACAGCGCGCATGCTGGAAGATATTGATTTCGATGTTCAGATCACCAATCGCGGCAACGCAATTGCGACAGGTCTAGGAATTTCAGACCGTTTCGATGCCGGTTTGCAACACGCAAATCTCAAAAACCCCGATGGCATTGACCGCAGCCCGATCGTACGCAGCTTAGGCGATATAAAACCGGGCGAGACACAAAATTACACGCTCCATTTTCGCATGATAAAGCCAGGCAATCAGTGCCACACGGTGGAAGTCACCGGACCCAATGGTTTGCGTGAGAGCAAAACAGCTTGCGTGATGGTCGCTGCTGAGCAGCAACCACCGGAGCAGCCCGCGCTCTCGGTGAATATGACCAGCCCGCAGCAAAATTATCGAGTGGGCGACCGCGTATTGTTCACGATCGAAGTGGCTAACACAGGAAACGCGATACCCGCGCACGACGTCAAAATGGTCGCATCCTTCGAACAGGGATTGCAGGTCGAAAAGGGAGACCGCGACGTGCCGGTGCAACGAACCGCCGACGGAGGCGTCGTTTATACCGTCGATTCCATCGCGCCCAACGAGAAAGTTGTTCGCCATGTGGAGTGTATTTGCGCCGTTGCCTCGCAGCGGTCCTGTGGCAGCGTAATTGTCTCCGATCAATCGGGTTTGAAGGTCAAGGACGAGCGCTGCCTTCAAATAGTGCAAGCGGCGGCAGGTGCTGCACGACAACCGAATTTACGCATACAAATTCGGCCTGTGACCAATCCAGTGCGCATTGGTGGTGAGGCCGTTTTCCGCATTACGGTGATTAACACGGGAACTGCATCCGAAAAGCAGGTTCGGATTTCCGTAACCGCGCCTGACTCGCTAACCTACGTCGGTTCAACGGGTGCAGTACGAGAAGCGAACAACGACGGACCGAACGTTCAGTTCCAGCCCATCCAGGATCTGCGAGCGGGCGAATCGTTCCCGCTCGATTTACGCTTCAAGACCTATCGTGCCGGACCGGCGGAGGTGACGGCCCAAGCGACGAACCCCTCTCTCGATATACCATTGACCGACCGGGCGACCGTCAATATTTTTGCAGAATAGACGGTCAGCGAAGCCGGTTAGTCGCGACTCCCAACGACATAAAGGTCATTGCGATGCCCCGTTTCGTGGTCTTGCTGCATGAAATGGCATCCGGTCCACGCGGTCCTGTGCATTGGGATTTAATGCTTGAGCACGACGGCGTACTTGTCACGTGGGCACTCGCCCAAAAACCGAAGTCTGATCATACAATTGAAGCAGATCGATTGGCGGATCACCGATTGGACTATCTGACTTACGAAGGGCCAATCTCTGGCGATCGGGGCACTGTATCGCGTTTCGACTCCGGCGAGTACAAAGTCGTGTTTTCGAGCGAGGATCGGTGGATGATCGAGGTAAAGGGGAGATTTTTAAAGGGAACTATTCAGTTGCTTCGACAGCCCGGCAACGCTCACCGCTGGATATTCAGTTTCTCAACATGAGCTTCCGGCGGCGGAGTCGGTTTGCGACCGCGCTGTGCCAATGGAGATGGTCCATCGTCCGTTCGACCGGATTGGCCGGCCACATACAGTTCGCCTTCGTGCAGTTCCAGTGATTCGAGGCTCATTCGTTTGCCCGTATCGTTATCGGACGCGGGCAACGTGATGAGCAGCAATGGGTCGCCTTCGATTAGCTGTTGATCGACAGCCAGACCAAGCTCTCGACCCGACGCGGCAATTTCTTCCAACAAGCTTCCAATCGGCAACGGCAATTTGCCCGCTCGCACATTCCGAATACGCACCGCAATGATATTGATATCTTGCAAGTACAATTCCGCCTGCAGCGAAACAATCGCTGCCCAACCTGGTTTGCGCCAACGAAAGGCGATCATCAAGCGATCGTTTTCAAACGCCACACGGGGATCCGTGACCTCGCGCGGAAACAAATGCGGGTGATTCCGCTCGACATCGTAGGCCAACCAGCCATTGATTTGATCGGCCGTGAAAATCGCTTGCCACTGGCCGGGACGCCTGATATCACTGAGGAGCGCGGCCGTTTGATGCAGCATTCGATCGCTGGACTGTTGTGCGGCCGTCTGGCTGCAGGCAAGTGCCTCGGCATAAAACGCCGGTGTCTGTTGTGAAGCCCAATAGAGCCAGCCGGCGATCGTAGTAACGCTCGCGCTGATGGCGAGGACAACGATGAACAGGATTCGCTTGTGCTGCACAAGAACCGGCCGTGCCCGACCGCGAAAAGATGTGTGCTGGAAACTTTGCTCGCGCGCTGCTTCCCCCATTGCGCAGCACGCTAAGTGCGACGGAATAGTAGGAGCAGCCTGAAATTAGGTCAATGCAGGTTAAGCGTACCGTTGGCGCCCGCTCGCTGCGTTTGAAACGCCTGGAAATTCCGGACTCGGCCGGCAAGCTTTGCTATCAAGACACAGCCGGGGTAATCTTAGCGGGCGATCCGTCCGAAGGCTGCGCCTGTAGCTCGTCGCGAAGCACGACCATGTTCGATGGGGCTTCAATTCCCAACCGCACCTTGTCCCCCGACACACGTACGACAGTTACCACAATATCGCTTCCCAGGCGAATCCGCTCGCTTTGCTTCCGTGAGAGAACCAGCATCGGTTATCCTCCTTTAATGCTCGATATCTGTAGCTGTGTACACTAAGCGGAAAGGCCTGTCAAGTGCATCCGTTCACTACAGAACGACTATTTTCAGAAAAACCGGGCCGGCCTCAGGCGGCGGCTTCCGCCAGCATCGGGGCGGCCGCTAGCCTGGTGCGATGAAAGCGTTCTCCCGTCGAGCTGTAAAACAGGATCGTGTTTCGCTCCAGCTCCCAAATTGCCGTAACTTTCACCGACCGTGGCCCGTGCAGGCAAAAAAAGATACCACAGGGCTTGCCTGCTTTAACAAGAATGCGCTCCGTCATGCGAAACGCGCCAACCTCAAGCTGATCGTGCTGACATAGAATTTTGTTGACATATTCTCTTAAGTTTTCCAAGTTTTGCAGCCGTTCCATACTGTTCAACATTGGAACCTGGGTCTCCTTTGAAGCGCACGCCGCGAGAAGTAATTGCAGCGGTTGCGGTTTAGATAAAGATGGCCAATCGCCAACAGAATATGCTATCGGCAATTTGGGCAAGCGCACTTCGGCGCGGTGCTCTTCAAATCTGAATTGTGCAGCGATTCTATTGAGCATCGCGCCGCACAATGCGAACCGTGCAAATTGTATTGAAGACCTGCCAGCACAGGATGACTCAAGCGATGGACGCCTGCGTCCGACGATCGCCATCGGCACGCCCAAAAATTACTTAACGATTCTGCACGTTTCTGCACCCGAGTCGACTCACTCTTTTTCATACTTCGCAAAGCTCTCGGCAATGCGTCCCTCTTTTTCGTCACCCTTATGCAGAATCACGCGGTAGCGAAACTTCCACGTGTCGCCGGCTTTCAGCGTATAGCTGGCCTTGGGCACAGCGTCGTCAAATGCGTGCCGGGCAAACGGATTGGCGGCAAACAGGCCGTAATTCCGCGTGTGCCAACGAGTCGGATATCCCCAGCTGCTGGGATGATTCAAAATGGCGATGCCCATCGTTTCGCCGTCAATTGGGCCGTGATAATCGACCCACGAGGCCGGATTGCTCCACACCGTCGGTTTGCTCTTGGGGTCTTTCGGGTCTTCTCGCTCATCAACTTTGCCATCGCTGTTTACAAAATGGCCGCCTTCTTTCGCGTCGACGCGCATCGAATCGCGCACCCGCATGCCGAACACCCCATCTTTTTCATCGCCGAATGTCACATCGCCCTTCAGTCGGCTTTAGGGTGATGTCGAAATCGATGATCCGGTTATCGCCGTCGGTACGGCAAGTAATGACCCGTTCATCCTCCAGCAGTTTCTTGCCGGAGGGATCCAGCCAATCGTTGCGGGTAACAATTCTCGCTGTGGGACCGCCCTTCACTTCCACAAATTCTTTGTGCTTGGTGGATCCGGTGTTGGCGTGCTCCTCCCAGAGGTTCGAACCATTGACGCTTTGGTAACTGAACCACAGCGAGCGATGCCAAGAATGGTCGTCGCTTAGCTCGGCATTCTTCGGCAGCTTGCCGCCGGCGGCAGCCTTGGCTTTGTCGACTTCTGCGGTCTCCATCGGCCAAGGCCGTGTCATTTGCTTGCCGCCAGGACCAATGATCGGCCATAGCACCGGCTTCTTGCCCGATTGAATCAAGTATTCTGTGAACAGCTTGCCGTCGAGATTGACGGTAACGCCTTTGTCGGTTTTTTCGACCGTGAATTCGCCGGCCTTAACCTGAACCGCCGACAGGCCGACTGCCAAAACCGCGACCGCAAACAAGCATCGACTGATTCGCATCGTTAAAGTCCCCCGGAAAGTTTTGTTCCCACAACGCGACTATTGCCATCCCGAAATCGGCCGCTTAAGCGTGTTATGCTAACACCGCCTTAACGTCGTTGCCAGTCGTGGGCTAACGAGTTCATTTGCTTGGAGTGGGCGTGGTCGCGGGCGCCGTTGCCGCGGGCTTTTGTGCCGATTCTTCCGCCGTTCCGGAGATCGGCCCAGCCGCCGGTTTCGCCACGGCCGCTGCTGTTGGAGCATCAACAACGCGCAGCACGAACAGTGCCCGTTGTTGCTGGACATCGGCCACGGACTTTTGCCCCACCCCGCCCTCCCCTGCCTGGCCAGAGCCTTGTTGAGTGCCGAATTTCGCGCCACCGGTTCCACCTCCGAATCCACCGCCACCGCCGCGTCCGCCAAAACCTCGCGTCGATGGCGTCGAAGCCGCACCCGAACCAATCACCGAAGGCTGTGCATTTGTCGGCCCGAGCGCAGGCTCGTTGCGAGCGAGTTTCGAAAGCTCTTCGCGCTGGCTTGCGTCTTTGCATCGTTATTCTGCGCGGCGCCGCCAACCGATAAGCGCAAACGGGTCTGAGCTTGCAGTTCAGCAGGCCCCAAACGTCGAGCCCGTCCGATTACCACTTCCGACTTTTGATCTCGTCGAATGCCCGCGCTGCGGTTGCCCCCACCGTCAACTTCCGAAAGTGCGTCCGCGGTCGCCGCCCTTTCCCGCGGCACCTGGCCGGCGGCGATATCTGCTTTATCCTTCGCCGGCACTTCGCTGGGCAGGTCTGTTACTGGCTGGACCTTGCGAGCCACGTCGCCCGTATTGAGATTTGCCCGTTGCTGCACAACATCGGCCGCTGGTTCCACAGCGACGCTGAAATACGTCTCCGGCAGCCGTCGCAAATCGGCGATGGTCGCGCTAATTTGCTTCGGCGAAGCATCAACGCAAATCACATCGGTCTTTGCAAGCGACGATTCGTCCGCGTACTGTTTATACTCCGTCGCCAGCTTCTGCGAACCATCTTTCAGGTCGCCGTCGCTGCGGCGCTCTTCATTCGATTTTTCCGCGATGCCCCGGTCCGGAGCAGTTTTCGCTCGCACCTGCGCTTCTGCATCGGGCGATTTCTTCTCCGATTGTGGAAGCGCTTCCGATTCGGTCTTGCTCGCATCTAGCTTCACATCGTCAAACACGATTTGGTTTCGCTCCAACACCCGCTTAAAGTCGCCTCGCTTCATCGCCTCGGGCGACATCTGCACTTCCACCACGAGCATATTGCTGTCAAGCCGGCTATTTTCATCAACTTGCGATTGCTGCTGCAGCCGCTCCTCGCGCACCGCGTTATCCGCTGCCCTCCCCGACTGCTCGCCGGTCACCAACGACGAGGCGGCTGCCGGCGCCGCCGTTCCAGCGGGCGCTTTCATTTCCGCGGCCGGGCTGCCTGCCAGCGCGCAGCTGAGCTGCGCGGTGCGGCCGGGGCAACTTCCAATTGTTTTACCGCTCGATTGTCCGACTGATTTACTTGCGCTCGGTCAAAAAAGTCGTTATTCGCGTACCGATTTAAAATTTGCCCATTCTGGGCTGCCGCGTCCGTCGACTTATCGATCGACCGGCCTAGTTCCGTTGCGGCCTCCCCTGCCTTGTTCGCCTGCAACGGTACCGCACCCGAACCGCCCTTAGCCAGCGACCTAACCTCCGGCATGGGCTGAGCCGTTGATGATGGCGATGACGGAGCATTTAATTCCTTCATTTTATGCTGCGCCGCTGGTTCCGATGCGAGCTGATCGCGCTGCTCCGGCACCGCGCTACAACGGTTTCATGCTGTCCCTGACCTCCAACGTTGTTCCGATCGGCGTGCTTGCTGGTCACCATAATCATTACCGCAATTGCGATCGCCACGGCCGACCAGGCCAACCCGCGCGGATTTTTCCAAAACCGAGGCAGAGGCGACAGTTCACTCTCGTCTGCCGGGAGAGTGCCAGGCTGAGAATGTTGCGATCGATTAGCATTTTCTGCAATCGGGCCGATCAAAGTCCCTGCACCCTCACCCTGCCCTCTCCCAGAAGGAGACGGTTCTGAAGTGGCCACCGCTTCTCGCTGTGCCCGTTCAATTACCTGGGCAGCAAAATCTGGCCCGAGCTTGTGCTGCGGCAGTTCCTTCAATCCGGCTCGTATAGTGCGCAACTCATCGACCAGCTGCCGGGCCTCGGCACTCGTGGCCAGCAACTGCTCCACGCGCGATTGCTCCTCGGCAGTCAACTCGCCGTCGAGGTACGCGCTAATCAAAATGTCGTTGTCCAAATTTTCCATTTTCGAAGATTATCGAACCGTATCAATTCCGAATCTCTAAATTCGAATGACGAATGAAATTCCAAATTCCAACGACCAAACGAAGTCAGTTTTCAACTTGGAATTTGATCATTGCTCATTCTTTCGCCATTCGAATTTCGTCATTCGTCATTCCCTCTCATGCTTCTCCCAACAACACCCCTTTCAACTGTTCTCGCAATTCCATTCTCGCCCGATGCAACCGGCTGCGGACGGTTCCCATCGGCAGGTCGAGCATTTCTGCAATCACGTCGTACGAATGGCCGTCGATTTCCCGCAGCACCAGGACGGTGCGGAAATCGTCGTGCAGCATTTCCAGCGCCGCTCGCACCTGGTCCACACGTTCCTGGCGTTCCATCCGCTCGGCCGGGGCGCCATCGTGGGCCACCGGATCGTCGCCCGTGGCCTCGCGGTGTTGTTCCACCGAAACCGTAGGCCGCTTTTTTCTCCGCCGGCTAATGGCCATGTTCAGGGCAATTCGATACAGCCACGTATAAAACGCACTGGTCCGATGAAACGACTGCAGCTTGACGAACGCTTGTACGAAGGCATCCTGACACACGTCGCGTGCTTCGTCGGCCGAACCCATTACGTGAACCAGCGTGTTGTAGAGCCGGTCCTGGTAACAGGTTACGAGCCGGCCGAAGGCCGACGAGTTCCCCTTCAAAGTTTCGTCGATGAGCTGCAAATCGTCGTTCACATCAGCTCCATTAATTCCGACGCCGCCGGGGCGTGGAAAGTTCCCGTCTCAATCATAAACGATGAATCGCCCGGGCTCGCGGAATTCCCGAGGATTTCGCGCCGCGCACCCGTTCTCGCGTTTCACAGTGAAAGAACTGAGGAGCGGTTTTGACCCCTGTGTAGTCGATTTTGTCAATTTCGCGCTGAGTAATTTCACAGTTATTTCACTCTCCGCTTTTGGATCCCCAAATCGACCGAGAATTCTCGAGCGATTTGAGAGGGTTATTTCGCAGATTTGTTGATCGTCAAGTTCCATGGCGTCTTGGGTCGTCTGAGTAACTCTCGCTCCTTCCCCGCGATTCTCTGGGTGGCACGTTTCAGCCGGACCTCCGATCCAAATGGCTCCAATATATATATTAGTGTACATGCGATGCAAAGTCAAGGGCCTTTTTAGGCCAGTCCAAAAAGATTTTTGCCACGGAGACACGGAGAGGATGAGGAGAGTGCGCAGTTTGGAGGGCGGAGTGCCCGGCGTTTCGCCGAAACGCTTTGGCAGCACAACGCTTAGCGGCCGGGCTCGCCCGGCGCTTGGCACGCCACGCGAATTAGAATCCGCCATGGTTTCGAGAAAAAAATACAGAAGAATGCGGTCTACTGATTGCGGAATGCAGGGCGTCGGAGTGAAATACGGAGCCGCAGCTGTCGGGACGCGACGCATTGAGTGGCTGGGCTTGCCAGTCTGATCGAGAGCCAGCCCTGCCTTCTTTTCTTTGATTGCCCCGTGAAGGACACACCGCCCGCTGGCACGTCGCTAATCGTGTGGCGAAGGCCGTGTCCTTAGCGCAAAAAAATCCGTCGAGGCGGTCATCGCCTCGACGGATCGTAAATAGCAATTCAGTTTCGAGCCTCGTTCGCGCGGCGCTTTTCAGCGACACGAAACGATTCACCGCGGAAACTACTGCGTGTTCTGCGGTTCGCCACCGTTGCGGCTGACGACCCACAGGTACATGTTGCCGTCGATGCTGTCGTTAATGCCTTCCACGTGGCCGTCGCCGAACACATGGTTCACAATACCGCCGGAGTGGTCGCTACTGGGACCCCAAGCACGGTATGCTCCGGCACCACCGCCGGTATTCGCTGGCATCGCCGGGGATGTGTACGTACCGGTTGGCATGCAGCGCGTGCCCGCGTAATTGGGAGTAGGGCCAACGTTCAACCCATGCCCCTTGCCGGCGGCGGCATCGGTCCTTCCGTCAGTGCCCAAGACCAATCGGCCCTGCGGAACGGCGACACCCAGCACGATGGTGGAGCTGTTGGTCGTAAGGCTCGGTGGTTGGGCTGTAAAACTTGCGGTCCCAGTGGTGTCACCACCCATTCGGCCAATGATCCAATTCGTAGTGCCATCATACCAGCTCGAGTCTAGACGCTCCTTGCTTTCGGCCACGAGAGGAACCTTGGAAGTGCCGTCGGTCAGGCCCGCCAGTTTGCGGCCGATATCGAATCCGCCGGTCCCTCGGTACTGCATGCCGCCGTTGTTCGTAGACGAATCGAACATCGACTTCGTGGCGGGCTGGGTAGCCGTGGCCGCAGCCGCGTTGCCGAAGTGCGTTCCAGCCATCGCCATGTAATTGGTTAAACCTACCGAAGTGGGCGACATTGAAACGGTTTGGTAGGTGGTCGGCGGGAGAGAACCCGAAATCTGCGGATCGCCTTCCACGTTTTTATTGCCGGAGAAGCTCGGGCAGATAAACGCGTTGATGCCGATCGTGGAGGCGTGCGGATTGTTTTGGTTGGCCGTCGTCGCCGTGGTCGAAGCCGCCGCAACCACGTGGTTGGAAAACGCTGGCCAGGTAAACTTCTGCGAACTAGTGACAATGGCTTGATACAAGGTCTGCTCTTCAATATCCGGCAGAATTTGCACCATCCAGCTATAACCGGCCTCTGTGCTGGGTTGCGTTCCAGGGCCGTTCGCTGCTTGGGCACCCCCAATGCTACCGGCGACGTCATTAAGTTGTATATCGAGACCCTGACCGACACTGGTGATGGGGGGCAGGCATTTGCGCTTGTTTTCGTAGTTCAACAGCGCGAGGCCGATCTGCTTCACATTGTTCTGGCACGAGTTGCGGTTGGCTGCTTCGCGGGCCGCTTGCACGGCGGGGAGCAGCAGGGCGATCAACACGCCGATAATGGCGATGACCACCAGCAGTTCCACAAGCGTAAAGCCGGAGCTTCTGCGCTTGCGCAAAGAAAAACTAGACATGACTACCTCCTGCGATAAAACGGAATAAAAAAATGAGAAAACCCACGATCATCCCGAGCGGGATGTAATCGCCAAATGTTGCGTCCCCCAGAGAGCGTCTCGCCCCACGCTGCCGACGCTGCACCCCTTGCGCAAGCTGTAGTGTATAGTTAGTTTACGGCTGTGTCAAACAGATTGACGAGCGTTTCAAGGGGGTGGAATATCGAGCGGCATCGGGCTTAGTTATGACGCGATTCAGCATTGGCTCCCGCGCGCCGAGCGGCGTTTTTGCAGCGTTTTTGGCAGGCCTCCCCACATCTGGGGCACGTCCGAATCAGTTGTACAATTTCTTGAGATGCACACATAGCCGCGGGCGGCGATGGATGGTTTCATGATCATGTTCCAGTGCCATGGCCGCTGTGTGAAGTTGGCCATTGCAATTGCGATGCTGCTGCTCGCGAAAACCACCCACGCTGGTGGGGGGCCGGAGAATGTCCTGCTGGTCGTGAATTCGGCCAACGCACCTTCCGTTGCCATCGCGAATTACTTTCAGCAGCTCCGTGGCATTCCCGCGATTAATGTTGTGAATCTCGATTGGCGCGGCGGAGATGCAAGGACCGACATCCAGACGTTTCGCGAGAAGATTTTGACGCCCATCTTGACCGAGCTCGAAAAACGGGACCTGTCGCAGCAGATCGATTACATCGTTTACTCCGCCGGCTTTCCCTGGAACATTAATTTTTCCGCCGATGTGCCGGCCGGGCATGCGGCTGATCAGGCGTTCGCCAACCCGGAAGCGTCGCTCACGGGCCTCACCTATCTGTTCAATCCGGTGCTGGGCCGCAACGCGGCGGCTTATACGGCAATGACTTCCAACCGCTACATGCGATTGCGGGAACGCTCGGGCGGAGATGTGCGCGAAATCAACACGGCCGACGGCGGACCGTTGCCGGGATTGATTCCCAACAACGAAGACACTCGCGACGGTTACAAGCGCGTTACGAATGCCGACGATCCGTCGTCTATCGGCTCGCACGGTTTCAAAAGTTGGTATGGCTGGGGTGAAAAAGGCCAGCGCATTGAAGCGGGCGGCGTGCGCTACATGCTTTCGACCACGCTGGGCATCACGTTTGGCCGTGGGAACACGGCAACCGAGATTGTCAATTATCTGAAAGTAAGCTCTACGGCCGACGGCACGAATCCCAAGGGCACGATTTACTTCATGGATAGTGGCAGCGGACCAGCAGCCGTTCGTTCGTGGACGCGGCGACCCGGTTTTCCGATGGCGGTCGAGCAGCTGAAGCAGCTGGGTGTCAAAGCGGAAATCATGCACGAGGAAATTCCGATTCGGCAGCCGAACGTACAGGGATTGCTCTGCGGGGTGGCCGACTTCGATTGGGGTAAATCGGGCAGCACCATTCGACCGGGCGCGATTTGCGAAAACCTCACCAGCTACGGCGGCATCTTTGACAAGACGGCGAGTCAAACTCCGCTCTCTGCATTTCTTCGCTACGGTGCTGCGGGAACCTCGGGCACGGTGATCGAGCCGTTTTCCATTCAAAACAAGTTTCCGCACGCCATGATCCAGGTGCATTACGCCCGCGGATGTTCGCTGGCCGAGGCGTTTTATCAGGCGGTGTACTCGCCGTATCAGTTGTTGATTGTGGGCGATCCGCTCTGCCGGCCCTGGGCGAATATTCCCGAGGTAAAAGTGACGGGCGCGAAGACGGGCGAGGTATTGAAAGGCAAGATCTCACTGCGGCCCGTCGCGGTGCTGCCGCGCGGTGGCATTGCCGACCGGTTCGAACTGTTCGTCGACGGCAAACGCGTGGCCGCTTGTGCACAAAGCGGCACGTTGGACTTAAACACCGCGGCGTTTCCCGACGGCGATCATGAATTGCGGATCGTGGCGATTGAAAACACGGACATTGAATCGCAGGGCCGGCAAATAATGATCGTGCGGTTCGACAACTACGGCCGAACGATTCAATTCGAAATCAGCCCCAAGCAAAAGATAGCGCTGGGGGAAGCAATCCGACTGAAAGCCAGCGCCCCGGCGCCATCGGCGTGGCGTTCTACCGCAATCGGCAAGTGATCGGCAAGTTCGCCGGCGAGAGCGGCGAGACGAGCGTCGATTCGCGCCTCTTGGGCGAAGGCCCGGTGACAATTCAGGCCATCGGCTGGGGCAGCGCAAACGTGAATGACATCGACAAACACGTCGCCAGCCCGTGGATCCCGCTGACGATTGAAGGACCGCCTTCTGCGCGTTGATGCCGCACGGACTTCGCAACAGAGCACACGCAGGGTCGCGGAAAAAATTTATAAGGAAGCCAGGAAACCAGGAATTCCAAGTATTTCTTTCCTGGTTTCCTGGCTTCCTTATTGTTTACAGTCCTCACCGCGTCTCTGCGGTTTTAGTCGCCCAGTTCCAGTGTCATCGCCAGGGCGCGGTTATCTTGATACCAGTCGACCGTGCGTTTGAGCCCTTCTTCGAACGAAATCTGCGGCGACCAGCCCAAGAGACGCTTTGCCTTTTCGATATTCGCCCAAGTGGCGGGCACATCGGCAGGGTGCACCGGGCGATGTTGGATGATGGGCTCGCGACCTACGAGCACGGAGATTTTTTGGATCATTTCGTTCAGTGTCGTCGTGCGGTCGCCGCCGAGATTAATGATTTCGTAGCCCAAGGGTTTCAAGGCCGCGATGGTGCCTCGGGCGATATCGTCCACATAAGTGAAATCGCGCCGCTGCTGGCCATCGCCGAAGACGGTGATCGGTTCCCTTTCGGCAATGCGGCGAACGAAGCGGAACGGACTCATGTCGGGCCGGCCGGCGGGACCGTAAACAGTGAAGTAGCGCAGAACCGTCACATCGAGTTTGTGCAGATGATGGTAGGTGAACGCCATCGCCTCCGCGGCTTTCTTGGACGCGGCATAGGGCGAAAGTGGGCGGTTGGTGTCGGCATCTTCGGAAAAGGGAACCGCATTGTGCGCGCCGTAAACGCTTGAAGTCGACGCAAGCACGAATTTCATGATTTCATGGCGGCGGCAAAGTTCAAGCAAATTCAACGCACCTTCGAAATTCGATTTTACATACACCCAAGGATCGAGGACCGACGGCTGAACTCCGGCACGCGCGCCCAGATTGAGCACGGCGGCAAACGGGGGCCGTTTTGCATCGGCCTGGTCAGATCTTTTGACAAAGAGTTTCTGCAGCGACTCGAAGTCTGTGAGGTCAAATCGGTGAAATTCGAACCGCCTGTCGGTCGTCAGTTGTGCCAGCCGCCACTCTTTCAGTCGCGGATCGTACGCCGAATTCAAATTGTCGACGCCGATGACGGTATGACCGGCATCGAGCAGCAGCCGGCTCACCTTGGAGCCGATGAATCCGGCAGCGCCGGTGACCAAATATCGTTCAGGCATGGAGACCGTGCTTTGATAAACTTGGATGTAAAATTCGAAAGCGAAGACCGCGACATCCGTTTGGCGTTTGGTGTACTCTAACTTTAATTAGCGATAGGACGCGTGGCCACTGAGAGGATTAGTGTCATTCTCATCGCTCTTTTATAGTTTCATCTAATAGGATCATAGCAACATCGCCATGCACGAGTTCTTCATGCGAATGGCCCTGGGCGAAGCCAGTGCGGCACTGGCGGAGAAAGAAGTGCCGGTCGGGGCGATCATCGTGCGGGGCGAGCAAGTGATTGGCGCCGCGCATAATCAGCGCGAACAGTTGCACGATCCCACGGCGCATGCGGAGATGATTGCCATTACGCAGGCCGCCGAAGCGCTCGGCAGTTGGCGATTGGAAGGCTGCACGCTGTACGTAACGTTGGAGCCCTGCCCGATGTGTGCGGGCGCCATTGTACAAGCGCGAATTCCGCTGGTGGTGTACGGAGCGACCGATCCGAAAGCCGGCGCTGTGCAGACGCTGTTTCAGCTGCTGACCGACCGCAGGCTGAATCATCAGTCGCAAATCGTCAGTGGCGTATTGGCCGACGAATGCGGGCGAATGCTCACGCAGTTCTTCGCGGAGCAGAGGCGACTGGGGAAGAAGTGATTGGGCCAGTGCGTCCGTGCGTCGGTCAATGACGATTACTTGTAATCCTGATCGTTCAGGATGTAGCCCTTGTTCGTCGTTGTGTCATTTACATCGCCGGGCATATCCGAATGGCGGCCATCGGGGGTCATCAACTGTTGTAGACTTTGTAGTCGATGTCGTCGCGCAGGAAAAACAGTTCGCCGCCGCACATGGCAACGTTAACGCCGCCGGAGTGTGCACTTGATGGTCGAGCGTACACCCAATGATTCGGGTTGTTCATGTTGGAAGCTTTTGGCGGATTCTCAGTAGTTACTTTTGGCAAGAATGCATCGCCGTTTTTATTGCCGTTGATTCGCAGAGCGCCCGTCGGGTTAGACGTGTACGATGGGTTCCAAACAAAACCGGTGGACAGCTCAACTTGCCGAAGATCTCCTTGATCGTATTGGGCCGGATACGAATTGTTGGTTTCGAACACATCATTGCCGCCGGTGTTCACATTCGCCGTGTATTTGTACGCCTGAAGGTTTTCTGACAGCATCAAAGTATTGCTTGCGCCATCAGGAATATGATCAAGCGACATCACCAATCGTTGAAAGCGTGTGTCGTTAACCATTGTCGGGGGACCCTGGCCTTTCTTCACTGCCGGAGTGTACCTATTGAAGAAAATCCCGTTGGCGAGTTTTTCACCTTGGTTGTTTGTCGATGGCGGAACGGTTGTCTCAGGCGTAATATCTTGCATCCCGCAATTGGCGACAAAAGAAAGCCAAGGGGAGTTTTGATCCGGAGGGGGATTGCTAGGACAAACCATCACTTCCATATATGGTGTTGACTGCTTTAATTCGGGCCGTAGCAACGGTGGATCGCTCCAAATCTGCCAAACATCGCTGCGTTCTAATTGCGGAAAGATCATCATTGGCCACGTGACGACGCGGCCGAAGGGATTGCCGTTTGTCGGCGGCAACGTTGTTCGCATATCCCGGCAGCTCTTTTCTCGTCGCTTCGTAACTTCGCAGCGCCGTCGAAAGATTTTTCATATTGTTCAAGCACACCGCGCGGCGGCCTTGTTCGCGGGCATTGTTCACTGCCGGCAGCAAGAGCGCCATCAACATGCCGATGATGGCGATGACGACGAGCAGTTCGACGAGTGTGAAACCGCAGCGTCCTTTGTCCTTTGTCCCTTGTTCTGTCCTTTGTCCTTCGCCGGGATCTCTTACACACAAATGGCAAATGACAAGTGACAAGGGACGCTGGTTTCTATGCCTGTTCATAACCGTTCCTCCGCGAAGAGATGCCCCGCAAGCAAGATGAGCGTGCTAACCGCATTCTGCCACAACGGTGCTGCAAAGTCGAGACTTTCGCCGCATGGCCAACAAAAGCCCAATTCCACCGATGGCCGCCAGGCTGAATCCAGCCGGCTCCGGCACCGTGCTAATGCCGGAGCTGCCGGCGCCCATGCTGGCCAGCAAATCGAGCAGAGCTTGAATATCTCTGTTCGAGACCGAGCCGTCGTGATTAAGGTCGCCAATGTCTTTCAGATAGGCCGTGGACAAGCCGTGCAGACTTTTGTAGTTCGGTAGATCGGTCAGAGCGAGAAGCATCGCCTGGATATCGGCGGCGTTGAGCGTGCCATTCAGATCGAAATCGCCCAGCACCGGGGAAACCGTGGTCAGCGATTCGCCAGACATTGCATCTTGCAATTGCGTGATGTATCCCGGAACAAACGTATCGCCGGAAAACATCGGGTCGCCGGGCGAATTGAACCAGTGCAGCCCCACCAAAGCCGGCTTCGCTCCGGCGTACAAAAAGAAGCTCGGGCCGCCAGAATCGCCCACATTCAAGAACGATTCATTCGGCTGCGAAAGCTGTTGCGAAGCGTTATTCGGATTGTTGATCGTGGGGTTGTATGTGAATCCGTATGCAAAGCCGTGCACCGGGCTATTGTCGACCGACACATCGACCACCGTAACATTCTGGTTCGCAAACGGCGGCTGGATATCGATGTTATTCGCGCCCAACCGCATATTGGTGCCGGGCATGTTGTTCGCAAGTCCGTCCGTGAGGCCGAACGTGGCAATCCCCAATCCGCCATACTGGCTGTATTTGTTCAAGCCCAGTTGAGTAGGTAGCTGCAAAATCGGATAGATCTCGACGTTGCTAGAAACCGGAGCGTCGAGCTTGCCAAGCCAGAGATCGCTACCTGCGATGTTGATCATCGTCTGCGCGATTCCGTGATCTTCGAAGCCGCCGTTGGGATCGTTCGTGTAATAGAACCGCATGGTGCTGTCCGGAGCGTAATGCGTAGCGCTAACGAAGTAGCTGGACGAAATCATCGCTCCCCAGTGACCGTTCAGGTCTTGCCCAATGCCGGACCAGGGATTTGGATTCGCACCGCCAGTTGGATCGCCGGCCGGCCAATTCGCAGGGTTGCCGATGAACGAGGGATCGTTCAAAAAGCGATCGTACTTTCCGGCGGTCGCCGCAGAGTAATTGGCGACCGTCAGCGCGGCAGACGCTTCAGCCGCCATCAGACATACCGCCAATAAGGCGTATGCCGGGCAGAAGATGCGGGCACGAGTAGTTGTATGCATGGGGCTTCGCAGCCGTTAGCCGGCGTTCCGGTAGCCAGCCCAGTGCCGAAACGGCAAGAGCAGCGCCCTGCCATAACGGCAAAAAGAGAACCTGAAATTGCTGCCAAAATGCAAACCTTACCCCAAGGTCCATATTAATCGGCGGCGGCAGTTCAGGCAAACTCGCGATGTGCGGGAAAGATAAGCGGCTCGTTAGCCGCGGTTTTGCACCGCGGCTGCAAGTGGCCAAAACCGGTGCTGACGTTTACTTCGTCGTCGTTCCCGACTTTTTGCCGACTATTACATCGCCATCGCCCTCCACTGGGCCGCTGCCGCCCATGGGAACGCCGCCAAAGCGGGGTGTCATTTGGTAACAGGGATGGGGGTCGTGGCCGCCCACATAGTTGCCGCAGTGGTCGCAAGGATCGCAACATGGCGGATGGTTGTACCAATCGCACCAATAGCTTTCGCCACAGCCGCCGTTGCAGCAATCAGTACAGCCGACTGGCCCCGGGCTATGAAACAATGCCTTGCAGCAGCACCAAAGTTTGGTAACACAGCAGGGATGACATTGGCCGCAGCCGCCATCGCAACATGCGCCGGTCGCCTGTTCACATGTGCCACAACCTGCACAGCACGAGCTGCAATCGCTGCATGGCCCGCAGCCGTCGGGACCGCAGTTGCCCCAGCCGTAGGCTCCGAAGCGACCGTCGATGCAGTGGTTCGTGCCGCAGCAATCGGAGTTGCCGTACCAGGAGCAAGCATTCAAATGATCGATACAGTGACTGCAACCATTGGCTGCGGCGAACAGCGTGGCCGCGGCGGCAACGAGAAATGCGCGGTTAATCATGTTTCCCCCCGATGAGCTGCTGGCCGGCGAACTTGCGGCGGCCAGCAGCAATGGCTTGCCCAAATGGGCCCTCCTTGGGCTTATCGGCCGGGAGAATCGGCAGAATCGAGAAAAACGTTACAATCGATCGCGTGCTAGCGTGCTAGTAGGACTGCGATCGAATTCTGGATGCTGATCCAAAACTCTAAACCGAGTAATCATGCCTAACCCATTGCCAATCAAATCAATCAACCACCTAGCTGTCATCACGCGCCGCTTGAGCGACAGCATTCACTTTTACCGCGATGTGCTGGGATTCCGCGAAATATCGCGTCCCAATTTCAAGTTCGCCGGCGCATGGCTTTTCGGCTACGGACTGATGATCCACATTATCGCCAACGACAGGGCAGGCGATGCCGGCGGCGAAATTCAAACTCGCGACGCCCACATTGCGCTGCACACCGACGATTTACCGGCGGTGGAACGCCTGCTAACGGAGCATGGAGTTGCTTTTCGCAAAAACGAGGTGCCGGAGCGCAACATCAAGCAAGTGTTCTTCCAAGATCCCGACGGCTTCCACATCGAAATCGGCACCTATCCGCCACTGCCAGCATAATGAATTGATGCCGCGCAGTTCCGCCTACTTTTTCAAGTGATAAGTGATTAACGCCCCGGCCACATCGTCGCAGGCTTTCATGGCCTCTTCGCCACCTTCATTGGTGCAAATCAGCACGGCGAAATCTTTTCTCGGCGCCATCCAGACGATGGCGTAGTTCGTGGTGTTGCTGCCCGAGTGCGCCAGAACAGTGCCACCGCCCCAACCGCGCTCCTCGATGCCCCAGCCGAGCGCGTATTTGCCATCGAACGGTGCAGTGTGCAGGAACTTGTAGGTTTCGGGTTTCAAAATCGCAGCGCCGCCGCGCTCGCCGCGGAGTTGATCGGCCACGAACTTTGCCCAATCGGCAATTGAACAATGAACCCTGCCGGCCGGGCCCATCACTTCTGGGTTATCCATCCAACTGCTGTGAAACGGCGCTGGAGTGGAATTCCCCGCATGCCACCAGGGTTGATCGAGCGTGCCTGGCGTGCCGACGCCGCCGAAACCAGCGCTTTTCATTCCCAGCGGTTTGAAGAGTCGTGCCGCGATGAGCTCTTCCCACGATTGGCCAGTCACTTTTTCTGCCATCGCTGCGGCAACCACGTAACCAACATTTGAGTATTCGTATTTTTCACCAGGCTTGGAAAGCAACTTAAGCTGGCCCGCGTCTTTGACCGCAGCCTGCCGCTGCTCGCGAACATCGCCGGCGAACAAGAACTTCTGCCAGATCAAATCGTGCGGCAATCCAGCGCGGTGTGAGAGCAAATGGACCAGCGTCACCTTGCGAAAATCCGGTGAAAGATCCAGTGCAATTTCGGGAAAGACCGCCTCGATCGTGGATTCCCAGCGGAGCTTTCCTTCTTCGACCAGGGTAGCAATGACCGTCGCCGTCATGGCTTTGCTGTTCGAGCCCAAGTGCCACAAATCGTTCACCGTTACGGGAACGTTTTCGCCAGCTTTGCGAACCCCGACGGCTCCGGCGGTTTCCAATCCTTTGCTCGTGACAATGGCCCCTGCAATTGCCGGCATGTTGTACTGCTTGCAAATTGGCTCCAGTAGTTCGTTGATTTTCGGATCGGCAATCACCTCTTGAGCCAATGCCGAGGCCGGGGCCAGCAGCATCGGTGTCGCGATAAAAAGCAGCACAATCCGCATGGCAAGCATGCGTAGTTCAGTGAGCACGGGAATGCAAATGCTTGACATCAAATACCAACTGAAGCGAGACGCGGACTATGGCGCTTTCGCCGACCGTGCATCTAGCCACCGCTTGAGCGATGTTTGGCTTTCGCCGGATGCCTTTCCCGCCAAAAGCCCATCAACGCTGATATCTTCATCCAAGTCTGGCCAGTGAATTCCATGGCCCTTGCCGATGAATCGCCAATTGCTTCGCTCCGCTGGTGAGGCACGCGAAAGTCGCGGAAACCAAGCGACAGGCGCCACAATGGTACGACCGTCCGAAAGTTGTACGGTCAGCGACGTGTCATCGACATCGACGTGAACCGCGGCGGCTGATACTGTTTCAACTGAAGAACTCATTCCAGGCATCCCTTAAGACCTGCCGGCTGTCTTGGACCAGCTTTTCGATTTTATGGATCTCATGCGCCGCGAAGCCATCCATTGTAACCGTACCGGCTCCAGCCAAGACTTTGCCTCGGAGCTATCGCGCTCGACGTGAATATGTGCCGGCTCTTCTCGGTCGCCCGCGTAAAAGAAGAACCGATTTGCTTCGATGCGCAAGACGGTTGGCATCGATAAATGTTACGTCGAAGGCCGACAATCAGCAACGCTTTGTCACTTCCACGCAAAATCGCCGGCGTTGACGCTCGGCAAGTGTGAAATGCCCATCAGGAACTTATCGACGGCGCGGGCGGCTTCGCGGCCTTCGTGGATGGCCCATACGACGAGCGATTGGCCGCGGCGCAAATCGCCGGCGGCGAACACGCCAGGCAAACTGGTCATGTACTGGCCGTCGGTCTTCACGTTGCCGCGCGGATCCATTTCCAAATTCAGATCGGAGATAGGACCTCGCTTTTCCGGACCGATAAAGCCCATGGCTAGCAGCACCAACTGTGTCGGCCATGCCTGTTGCGTGCCTTCAATTTCTTTGAAGATGTGCCGGCCTTGTTCGTCTTTCGTCCATTCAATGCGCACGGTGACCAGGCTTTCCACGTGGCCGTTTGAGTCGCCGCGAAATTCTTTCGTGAGAATGCTCCATTCGCGGCGGCAACCTTCTTCGTGTGACGTGCTGGTGCGCATGATCACCGGCCACAGCGGCCAAGGCGTGCCAGCCGGACGCTGATCGGCCCGCGGATAACTGCCGACATCGGGCGGTTGCGGCAGCAATTCGAATTGCGTCAGGCTTTTGCAGCCCTGACGGTTTGAGGTTCCGTCGCAGTCGCTACCGGTGTCGCCGCCGCCGATGACAATCACATCTTTGGAGGTCGCCAGAATCTGCTCTGCAATCACATCGCCTTGATTCACCTTATTTTGCAGCGGGAGAAATTCCATGGCATAGTGAATACCCTTCAGATCGCGGCCGGGAATCGGCAAATCGCGAGCTTGCGTGGCGCCGCCAGCCAGCAGAATGGCGTCGTAATCGCGACGCAAATCGGCCGTCGCCACGTTCACGCCGATGTTCGCGTTGCAAACGAATTCTACGCCTTCTTCTTCAAGTTGTTTGATGCGCCGCCAAACGCGCGATTTTTCCAGCTTGAAATCGGGAATTCCATACATCAACAGCCCGCCCGGCCGATCGGCACGCTCGAAAACCGTAACCTGATGGCCTGCGCGATTCAATTGCTGTGCTGCCGCGAGGCCTGCCGGACCGCTGCCGACGACGGCGACTCTTTTGCCGGTGCGCACATTCGGCGGCTCCGGCACAATCCAGCCTTCATCGAATCCGCGATCGGCAATTGACATTTCAATTTGCTTGATCGCCACTGGATCTTCGTTGATGCCCAAGACGCACGCCGCTTCGCACGGCGCCGGGCAAACGCGACCGGTGAATTCCGGAAAATTGTTCGTCGCGTGCAGCCGAGCCAAAGCTTCTTGCCAGTGCTCGCGGTAAACCAGATCGTTCCAGTCCGGGATGATGTTCCCCAGCGGGCAACCGGTATGGCAAAACGGCACGCCGCAATCCATGCAGCGGGCGCCTTGTTTGCGCAGCTCTTCCTGCGGCAAGATCGTGAGGAACTCCCGATAATGCTTCACGCGCTCCGGCACCGGCTCCTTGCCGCTGACCTTGCGACCGTACTTCATGAACCCACGAACATCACCCATGCTAAACTCTTCCGCCTCGATTGAATTTTCAAATCTATAGTCTGGAATGACGAAATTCGAATGTCGAATGACAAAGGAAGGACCATTGACCAAATTCCAATGACCAAAGATCTGATTCAATCAACTGGTCATTGGTGCTTCGTCATTCATTCGTCATTCGTATTTTGTTATTGGTCATTCACCCGCTGACCGCCTGTAGTTCCAACTCCGCTTTCTGTTGTTGTTCTTTCGCCAGTTCCGCCAGGGCCCGTTTGAAATCGATCGGCATCACTTTCACGAACTTGGCGACCATATTGTTCCAATCGTTCAGCACGCGCTGGCCGGGCACGCTGCCGGTGTACTGGACGTGCTTGGTGATTTGCTTGTGAACGTAGTCTTTATCGAGGTCGGAGAGTTCTTCCAATTCGACCATTTCCTTGTTCACCAGCGCCGGGAAGCGGCCGGTTTCATCGAGCACATAGGCGATGCCGCCGCTCATGCCGGCGGCAAAGTTGCGGCCCGTTTCGCCCAAAATAATGGCTCCGCCGCCGGTCATATATTCGCAGCCATGGTCGCCAACGCCTTCCACGACGGCATGCGCACCGCTGTTGCGAACGCAGAACCGCTCGCCGGCGACGCCGCGTAAATACAGCTCGCCGCTGGTCGCGCCGTACAAACAAACGTTGCCGGCGACGATATTTTTTTCCGCCGCAAACGTCGCTTCGCGTGGCGGGTACACGATGATCTTTCCGCCCGACAATCCCTTGCCGCAATAATCGTTCACATCGCCTTCCACCCGAACGGTTACGCCATGCACGCCGAACGCTAACAGGCTTTGACCGGCCGAACCTTTGAAATTGAGCTGGACCGTATCCTCTTTTTCGAATCCACCGCCGCCAAATTTGCGTGTGATTTCGCTGGAAAGAATCGTGCCCACCGTGCGGTTGATGTTGCGAATCGGCAGATCGACGACGACTGGAGTTTGATTTTCGAGCGCCGGTCGGCAGGCATCCAGGAGCGTGGTGATATCGAGCGATTGCTCCAGCCCATGATCTTGCGGCTCGCTGCAATAGGTTTTGATATGCGGCGGCACCTGCGGCTTGTACAAGATGCTGGAGAAGTCCAATCCCTTGGCCTTCCAGTGGTCGATGGCCTTGCGGCTGTCGAGCATATCGACGCGGCCCACCATTTCGTTGATGGTGCGGAAACCGAGCTGAGCCATGATTTCGCGCATTTCTTCCGCTAACAGGAAAAAGAAATTCACGGCATATTCCGGCTTGCCGTCGAATTTCTTGCGCAGCTCAGGATCTTGTGTGGCGATGCCCACGGGGCAGGTGTTGAGATGGCACTTGCGCATCATGATGCAGCCGATCGTCACCAGCGCACCCGTGGCAATGCCCCACTCTTCGGCGCCCAGCATGGTCGCAATTACCACGTCTTTTGCCGTGCGAATCATGCCATCGGTTTGCACGATGATGCGGCCGCGCAAGTCGTTCTTCACCAGCACCTGATGCGTTTCCGCCAGGCCCAACTCCCAGGGCAACCCGGCGTGTTTGATCGACGTTTGCGGACTCGCCCCCGTGCCACCGTCGTGGCCGGAGATCAACACGACGTCCGATTTTCCTTTGGCCACGCCGGCTGCCACCGTGCCAACGCCAACTTCGGCCACGAGCTTGACGCTAATGCGGGCGCGGCGATTGCCGTTCTTCAAATCGTGGATTAACTGAGCCAGATCTTCGATCGAATAAATATCGTGATGCGGAGGCGGTGAAATTAAACCTACGCCGGGCGTGCTATGCCGGACGCGCGCAATCTCTTTATCGACCTTCGTGCCCGGAAGTTGGCCGCCTTCGCCGGGCTTGGCGCCCTGCGCCATTTTGATTTGCAGTTCCTGCGCACTGTTCAAATACTCGCTGGTGACTCCAAAACGGCCGCTGGCCACTTGCTTAATGGCACTGGAACGCAAATCGCCGTTGGCATCGGGCGTGTATCGCGCCGCATCTTCGCCCCCTTCGCCGGTGTTGCTTTTGCCGCCGATGCGATTCATCGCGATCGCCAGCGTTTCGTGCGCCTCTTTGGAAATCGAACCGAACGACATCGCTCCCGTTGCGAATCGCTTCACAATATTCGCGGCCGGCTCGACTTCATCGAGCGGAATGGGCTTGGTGTCTTTGCGGAATTCCAATAGCCCGCGCAATGTGAGCAGCCGCGTTTGCTGCTCGTCGATCAGCTTGCGAAAACTGTCTGAATTCCTGCCGGCTATTAATTCGCGTGGCGTGCTGCAGTTTGGCCACGACATCCGGATTCATGATGTGGGCTTCACCTTTGCGCCGCCACTGGTATTGCCCGCCGACATCCAAATCGAGCACTTCCGGCACCTGCAGGCTTGGATACGCGTGCTCGTGCCTGCGGAGGGTTTCTTCGGCGATTTCCGTCAAGCCCACGCCTTGAATTCGGCTGGGCGTCCAACTGAAGTATTCATCGACGAATTTAGTATTCAGCCCCACGGCTTCGAATATCTGTGCACCCCGGTAACTTTGCTGCGTCGAGATGCCCATCTTCGACATCACTTTGAGGATGCCTTTTACGCCGGCCTTCAAATAATTCTTCTGTAGCTGCTTGTGCGTGAACCCTTCAGGCAAATAGCGCTGCGCCAAAAGGTCGTCCAGCGTGGCCAGTGCCAAATATGGATTGATGGCTCCTGCGCCGTACGCCGTCAGCAGCGCAAAATGATGTACCTCGCGCGCCTCGCCGGTTTCGATAACGATGCCGCAATGCGTGCGCGTTCCTTCGCGAATCAACTGGTGGTGCACGTTGCTCACGGCCAGGAGCGAGGGAATGGCGACACTCTCGTGATTCACGCCGCGGTCGCTGAGAATCAAGATCGCCACGCCTTCTTCGATGGCGCGGCTGGCCTCGTCGCGCAGCTCTTTCAGCCGACGCTCCATGCCGGCGGCGCCTTCGGCTCGCGGAAATAAAAACGACAGCGTGCGACTGCGAATCCCGGGCTCATTCAGCCCTTTGATTTTCGCCAAATCGGCATTCGAAATGACCGGAACTTCTAGCCGCAAGAGGCGACACTGCTCAGGGCTTTCGTCGAGCAAGTTGCCTTCCGAGCCGACGGTCGTGATCATCGAGGTGATGATCTCTTCGCGAATCGCATCCAACGGCGGGTTGGTGACCTGCGCGAATAACTGTTTGAAATAGTTGTATAGCAATTGCGGCCGATCGGAGAGCACGGCCAGTGGCGTATCGTTGCCCATGGAGCCAATCGGTTCGTAACCGTCGGTGCCCATTGGGCCGATGATGATCCGCAAATCTTCTAATGTGTAGCCGAAGGCGCGTTGCAGCTTGGTCAGCGGCTCGCCCAAGTGACCGTTGGGGCTGGCAACGTCGGGCAAGTCGACGAGCCGCAGTTGATTCTCGTTAATCCACTGGCGATAAGGATGCCGCGCCGCCAAGCCGGTTTTAATTTCGTCGTCACGAATAATCCGGCCTTGTGAGGTATCGACCAGGAACATGCGCCCGGGTCGCAAGCGGCCTTTGTATTCCACCTGATCTTGCGGGAGCGCCAACACCCCGGCTTCGGAGGCCATCACGACGAGACCATTTTTCATTACCCAGTAACGACTGGGCCGTAATCCGTTGCGATCGAGCGTCGCGCCGATTACCGTGCCGTCGGTAAACGCCATCGAGGCTGGGCCGTCCCACGGTTCCATTAAACACGCCTGATATTCGTAGTACGCCTTGAGCTCGTCCGACATGCTTTCATGTCCGCTCCAGGGTTCCGGAATGAGCATCGACATAGCCTGTGCCAATGAACGACCCGTCATAACGAGCAGTTCCAGCACGTTGTCGAAAATGGCAGAGTCGCTTGCGCCCGGGACGCACACCGGGCAGATTTTCTTTAGATCCGGCCCAAATACGGGATGCGCCAACATGCTTTCGCGGGCGTGCATCCAATTCACGTTGCCACGCAACGTGTTAATTTCGCCGTTGTGCGCCAGAAATCGGAAGGGATGCGCCAGGTCCCACGTTGGAAAAGTGTTCGTGCTGTAGCGCTGATGCACCAGAGCGAGTGCCGAAATGATTCGCTCATCGGCCAAGTCTTTGTAAAAGCGTTCGACTTGATCCGCGAGTAGTAAACCTTTGTAAACGATGACTCGCGAGGATAGCGTGCAAACGTAGCATTGCTTCCGCTGCTTCAAATCTTTCGTCGCGCGAATCTCGAGCTCATGGCGCTTGCGAATGACGTACAGCTTCCATTCGAACAATTCCGGCGGCGTTTCGGGGCCGCGCCAATGGCAATCTGCCGAATCATCGGCTCAACATCGCGAGCGGTGCGGCCAATGTCGGCATTCTCGACGGGCACATCGCGCCAACCGAGGAAGCGTTGTCCTTCGTCGGCGCAAATTTCTTCCAGGCGATGTTCGCAGTATCGCCGTTCGGTTGGATCAGGCGGCAAAAACACGTTGCCGATGCCGTATTCTCCGAGACTCGGCAGTTTGATGCCCAAATCGCCAAACGATGCCGCGAAAAAATCGTGCGGCATTTGCAGCAAAATGCCGGCGCCATCGCCGGTCAATGGATCGCAACCACAGGCGCCACGATGGGTGAGATTCACGAGAATCTCCAGGCCCTGACGCACGATCTGGTGGCTCTTTTCGCCGTGCATGTTGACGACGAAGCCCACGCCGCAAGCATCGTGCTCGAAGGCCGGATCGTACAGGCCTTCACGCTGGCGTGGATCGAATGGAAAGTGCGACTGCATCTTGTTCACCGTGCTCTGATACTGTGTTCTATTTGGCATCTGGCGCGCGGCCCGATGCAATTTCGCCATCTGTTTGGCACTTCAAGCCCACGGGGTCTGGCCCCGGGGCTCACCCGTGACTAACAAGTTCGCGGACGTCCTCCGATTTGGTAGCGCCATTGCCATTTGACGCTTCGCCGTTTGGCCCGCGATGCGGGGCGATCTCCACGCCCTCTACGCCGCTACTTGAGTCGTCTGCAGTTTTTGGTTTTCCATTGGGCAGCGATGTAAAGCGTTCCCCCTCGCTGCGCAATAGTTCAATGAAGCGACGTACCGTTACGCCCAAATCTTTCCCCCGTCGATGAATGATTCCGAGCGGTCGAACCAGTTCGCCGCTCGAGAGTGGCACCGCCGACAATGTGCCGGTTTCTACTTCGCGCACCACCGTCGGCTCGGGCAGCAGACTCACGCCCGCATCGATCTCGACAGCGCGCTTAATCGTTTCAATGTTGTCAAACTCCATCACCACGCGCAAGTCGGTTCGATATTCTTGCAGCACGCGATCGATTTCGCGGCGGATCGTCAAGTCGGCATCGAAGCCAATAATCGGCTCACTAGCGACTTCTTCCAGCGTTACTCGGTGCCGCTTGGCGAAACGATGCGAAGGAGCGCAAACGAAAACCATGGGCTCTTGTCGCCAGGCGATGGCCTTGATGGTTCGCGATGGTTTGGGATAGCTCACCAGTCCCAAATCGGCCTGATCGTTTTCCACCGCCTCATACACGCGGTGCGGATGCAAATACTCCAGCCTCACGTTGGCCTTGGGATACTGACTGAGGAACTCCTGCAAGTAATGGTTCATATGGTGCAGGCCGACTGAGTAAATCGACGCCACACGCACTCGGCCTGCCACTTCATCGTGCAGCGTGCGAACTTGTTCCTCGAGCGCGAAGTAACGCTCCACGAGCTTACGGCAGCCTTCGTAATAGATTTCTCCCTCGGGTGTGAGCGTGAAAGGTCGCTTGGAGCGATCTAGCAATTTGGTGCCCAGCCGATGCTCAAGCTGGTTCACAACTTGGCTCGCACCGATTGAGAAATGCCGTTCTCTTCGGCTGCACGCGAGAAGCTGTGGCGGCCGACGACATCGCAAAACACTTTCAGCGACTTCAGGTGCATATTTGGAGCGTATGCTGGCAGACGGCAAGTGATCCAGATGAATCAGAAAATCGAATACAGCACCGCTGTAGAATTCGCGGTGGACATACAAGCGTAAGTATGCTGTCGTCAGCCGTCAAGCCTTTAGGTTGATGAAAACTAATACCCCGCATAGCCTTTATGCGGTCAACCCATCTTAACATCGACGTAAATCGTTATCATTAAACAATGTACGGCTTGATGCAATTTACTTCCTCCTAACTCGATCAATTAGCTTGTTTACTAGTGCTGAAAACTCCTTCCGTCGGGCGGTGAATTCCGCCACGCTCTTTCCGCACTTCCCGCGTACATAGTCGATCACATTCTTTTCTGCCGCCACGAACTCGGCGGCGATATCGGGTATTTCGCTGGCAATTTCCAGCGGAATTCGCGTCACTCCGTTCACATCGCCATGTAACAGGTCGCCATTTAGCACCGTCAGCCCGCCCACATGTACCGGCAATCCGATATGCAGAATGTGACAATATGCGTGCGAACAGATGGTGCCTGAGGTGAACACCGGGTAGCGCAGCGCTCGAACCTGCTCGATATCGCGCCCTGCGCCGGAGGTAATCAGCCCCACAGAGCCAAACCCTTGATATGTCGAGCACATCACTTCGCCGAAAGTTGCGGCCACCGCCGGATCATCAATATCTTGAAAAACGACGATGGCTGGCCCGGGCAACTCCGGGAATTTGGCAATTTGCTGATCCATGCTGCCGTAAGCATCGCCTCCGGCTGGCGGTGCATCGCTACGGAACGCCGCAGTTGCCGCAAATCCCACCATGGGCGGCAGTTCCGGAAACGCGGCTTTGATTCGCCCATCCATGTATCCGCGGTTCCGCGGCACCACGTTGAACAGCTCGATCACGTTACAAATGGTTGGCGTATCAAAACGGCCCAGGGCTTCGAACAATTCAGATTTGAATTTCATGAGAGGGTTTGGCACAGAGGGACAGCGAATTCAAGACACCGACAGTGGATAAGCGGCCTGCAATCTAGCCGATGCAGTGCCGTCTGTTAATTGGCTGGATTACGCAGCACCCGCAGTTTTTTCGCAGTCACAGCACGAAATGCTTGACCCCGACGCACCCCGGTTTTAGCTTATTCGGGAAACACTGGACTGTGCGCGAAATCGGTTGAAATCAGTTGAATCCCGAGACGGCAACCCTCGGGCTAAGTTTGAGTGGGGAGAGCAGGTTGGTGTTGGTTCGACTGTGCCGCGGGGCGAATATCCGTCGTTATCGAGTGCTTTGATTTGCATCGTTTGAATCCCTCGCCCACGGCATAGAACAGCGCTCTCGGTGAAAAACCACCGAGGGCGTTTGTTTTTTGCTCCGGGAGCCGATCAACTCAGTCGATCGAGCCAATAGAGCGGCATTCGCCGTGTGTGACACACGGCAACAACGAGCGATTTTTCTGCCATGCAGGCGAAGATAATCAGATAAGGAAATCGCCGCAGAACGAAGCGCCGCACATCGAATGAACCAGAATAATATTCCAATCGCGAAAACGACATAGGATCTTCGCGGATTGCCCTGATCGCTTCGTCGAGCGCGGCAAGAAATTCGAAGCCCGGCCCGGCGGATTGTTCTTCATACCATGCAGCGGCTTCGACTGATTCCAGTTCGGCAACAGATAAGACCCGCAGCTTCACGAATGAGCCTTGCGTGCACGATGTTCGGCCAGAAGCCGTTGCATTCTGACGAGAGATTCATCCGCCTCGGTCGCTACAAGTTCCCGGCGCTCGTAGGCCAAAATGCGGCGATCGATTTCGGTGTTCCACGCCCGGACAATTTCCTGCGACGCGAAGTGCTCATGGCCAAGGCTTTGCTCTAATCGGTCGACCACAAATGCGCGGTCCTCCGATGGCAATTCCAGGGCGTCCATTAGTATTCGATCACGTTGCGTCATAGGTCACACCTGTCGTCGTCCGGTCTGCCGAATCCGGGCCGCTCAACGAATTCTACCATGCCCGAAACATCAGGCAAACGCTAGAAAATGCCCAACGGTTTGCGCAACACCGGCAGATCTCTATCGGCGGATTCAATGTAACCGACGACGGATGATGCACGTTCCAGCAAGCGCGATTGTCCCCAGAACCCATGTCGAGGGTTCCGGCACTGGCGCCAGATTGTTCAGTGAGGCCACGTACCAAATATCGGCGGTCAAATCGGTGCCGGCGGAATAATCTGGCACTCCGCTGGCAGCGAACGGATTGCCCGTCTGCGGATTCACCAGCAGCGTGCCGTTGGGGTCGAGCAAATAGCTGCTGCCCGAGAGCGTGCCTTTGTCGCCGGCCAGAACGCTCTCGAACTGAACATTCGTTACGAACTGATTCGCAGCTACGCCGAAATCGGAATAATCCACCAGTGTTTGCCAGGTAAAAATTCCGTTTGCGTCGTCGTGTGCGCTCCATGCCGCCGGCGTGTATCGCCAGCCACTGTAATTCGCGCCGCCGTCAGTGCTCACGCGCACCAGGTAGCCTTCATTGTTCGACCACTCCATGACGAGCAAATCGGAGCCCACACCGTTGGGCGATCCTTTCGAACCCCAGCCGGCCGTGGTTAAGTCTCTCACGCCGGTATTGCCGCTGAAGCTGTAGTACGAAACAGAAGCGGCGCCGCGATTGAACCCGGTGCCGGCCGGATAACTGGTGTCGCAATTGACGAACATCGTCGGCGTCAGATCGAACCCCAGCGGCAAATTGTGTGAATTTCGAAACGCGGTGCCGCCGCTGCCCGTATTGAAGTTCGTGCTGGGCAAGAGCGAACTCGTACCAGTGGTGGCCGCGTTCGCTGTATCGAATGTCACCGAGTTTCCCGGCGGCCCGACAATATCAACGCGGTTCTCGTTCACAGTTACACTGGTAGCAAAACTTGTTTGCGCAATAAGCAAAGCGCAGCCGACGGCTGCAAAGCACGAGCGGTGCATCGTGAGGCCCCTAAATCAATGGTGCAGAATCAATGTTGCGTCGGACCCCAATAAGGCGGGGCACCGGATCTTTGAAAAGAATACCCAGAGAGTGGGGGGCGCTGCAACAAATTTTACGAAAACGGCCAAAAAAACCGCGGAAACTGCGACCCTGCTGGTCGTTGGGTCGCGGCCGGTCGCGTGATCAAATACTGTTCAGACTGTTCAGTTTGCTCCTCAACTCCGTTGCAACCTCTGACGCTTCCTACGTGGCGACACCGGTTTGATCGTACTTGCTACAACTGAAATCGCACATCATGCGTCCACGCTTTGCCATTCGCGATTTGCTTTGGCTGGACGTCGTGATTGCATTAGTCACCGGATGGTGGCTCGACCAAGCGTTGGCCGCCGCCGCGGTTTGCTGCGGGAACGCGGGAAGCGCCAGCGCCGCCGCCTCGACCGCCTCCGCCAGCGGCGGGTGCATTTGCTGCGGGGACCGCCACGGCAGCCGGAACTCCGGCCGCTCCGCCGCCTCCAAAACCGCCGCCTCCACCTTGGCCGACGGCGCCGCCTCCAAAACCACCGCCAAATCCTCCCGCGGCATTTGCGCCCCGCACGAAATCGATTTCAATCTCGCGCACATCGGTGTCCAAAGTGCCCAGATCGATTTGTGGTTCGCTATGAAATTCTGCGTCTTTGCCAATGCGCCAGCGTGGCTGCGAGTTCGCGGAAACTTGTGGCAATCCCAACGTGGCTTCGCTCAATCCCTTGGGAACTTTGGCGACAAGGTTACCGTCATCGTCGAGTTGAACTGTCTGCCGAAAGACCATGCCGTTCAGTTTGCCTTCAATATAAAGCCGGGATTGGGCGCGCACTCGCTGTAGCACATTTTCTCTCGACTGCTGCACTTGCTGCGTGAGCACTTCCAGCTGTTGAGGATTAATGTTTGCCGGCAAATTAGGAGAGCGAGCGAGTGAATCGATTGACAGATGGACTTCGACAGCGACCGTCGGCAGCGCGCGAATTTCGATCGGCGTCGGCGGCTTGTCGTCGGAGAGCGTAATCTTTTGCTGCACAAACAGCGCAGGCGCCGGACGTGGGTCTGGCCATTCGTGCGGATCGATTGCCGGATCGCGATAATCGCCGCTGGGCACCACGAGAAAGTCGCCGGACGGTAATGCGTCTAAAACAAAGTTTCCTTGCGCATCGCTAACCGCGCTCCGCTGCGGATGCTGGAATACGCTGACGCCGGCGCCAGAATACTTCGATTCTTGTATGGCCCAAGGACTCGCGCTCAGAAACACGCCTGGCAGCGGCCTGCCACTTGAATCGAGCACTCGACCGCGGATGCTGTGGCCGCGGGCAAGCTTGATCGTGCCCAAATCGCCGCGGCGATCGTAAAGGAATTCAAACTGCATCGCGTGGTTGCCATCGGTCGGCAAAAGTTCCAGCATGCCTTCGCCTGGCGTAATCATCGTGACGTGAAAGCGTCCTTGTTCGTCCGTATGCGTTGCATCCTCCGAGGCTGGCGGGGGCAATTGGCGAACGTTTTGCCCGGCGCTCGTGCTCGCCTGAAGATCGCGTTCGTTTTTGGGCACCTGCGAATGCGCGATGACTTTGACTCCGGCCAGTGGCTTGCCGTCGGACGATTGCAGAACACCGGTCACTTCTTTTCCCGGACGAAGTTCGATATCGCCGAGTGGACGCGCCGCCGGATCGACGGGCTCAGGCGCCTGCGTGAAACCTTCGCCATAGGGGGTTGGAAACAACGGCCCGTAATTCACATAAACACTTTTGGTCTCGTGGCATGTGGCGTAGTCCGGATGTTTGACTTCGATTTCCAGCGGGAAAAACGGCTGGCCGCGTCGCATGGGCGACATTCCTCCTCGACGACCGAGCGATTGCGCCATGCGTGGACTAACATTCACATTCTGATCTGGCACATAAGCGAGATCGGTCGGCAGATCGAAGCTGAACTTCCCATCAACATCGGTGGTAGTTTCGAGCCGCTTCAGTACCTTGGCATCCCCTTCGCGAAACCGCTGCGGGCTGGCTAGTTTCAGGATGACGACTTTTGCGCCCGCGATCGGTTTGTTGTATAGCGCGTCGCGCACCTGGCCTTTGCAAGTGAAGGTTCTAAATTCGGTGAATGCTTCCAGCGCCGATTTAAGTTGATCCATCGTGTCGGGCTGGTGATCCAAATCGGCAGGCCTTGCCGGACTGGCCGCCGCCGGGGTCGGCTGTGCTGCCGGATCGTCGGCGAATACAAAATGCGGCCCGGGCAATAGAATCGCGACGGCGACGAACGTCACAGGAAAAGCGACGCGCGAATTGCGAAGCAAGCAGCCCATGGTCGCACCTCAGGAATGGGTGATGCCCAGATTGGCCGATGGTAATATAACCCCGCCAGGACCCGAGCGGCCCGCAAGCACGCCAACGGCCACCGGATTACCGACGCGCCCTTACTCCGAGTTCAATTGGCCACGCTCAAATTTGATTGGCTGCCAATTGTGGTATGATTCAAACGGCCAGAAATTGATGCCGACTTTCGTACCGCGTGACTTGTTAATCTATGGATCCCGCTCTGACAGCGCAGACCGATGCCATTTCGGCACTTGAGTTAATCGAACTGGAGCGATTGCGCGGTCTTTCGCTTGCTGAGCGCAGCCATTTGTTGGAAGCTGCGTGCCACAGCGCCGCGGAAGTCGAAGCCAACTGCCAGCGCATGGGCTTGCCTCCTGCCCAGCCCGCTCCCTGGCCCGAGTCGACTTGGAACTACCTCGCCCAATGGGCTCGCTGTGCTCGAAAGCAATAGATCAGAAATGGACCCGATTGAAGTCGCACGGCAATTAGCCTCTGCCTCGAGTTTCGCAATGGGACGAACTCGTGAGTAAAGTTTGATCGTTCGCTTCGGCGCTGACTGCCATTGCGGGCTCGTCCAGCAGTGTCTGTACAATGCGTTTATGGGTATCCGGCCACGATTTAGCCTGCGAGCAATATTTTTGCTGATCGCGCTGCTCAGCATTCCAGTGGCATGGGTCGCTTACCAGTTGAATTGGATCCGCCAGCGGCACGAATTTCTCAGTCGACCGAATTGGAGCGCCACGCATCCTTCTGTTCCGCCGCACGCAGCTCCAAAGCCACTCTGGTCGCTGGCATTGTTTGGAGAAGCGCCCCAGGACGTGATGCCCATTCACGAGACCGGTTATGACGAAGCCTCCCGTCTTTTCCCGGAAGCACTAGTGATTGCGACAGAGAAGTAAAAATTAAACCCGCGCGGTCGACCGACGAAGACAGCCACTAAAAAGTGCAAAGTCAACTTTTGGCCGCTCGAGCATTTTCGGGCGATTTGGAGGCCCGAACACAGAGAGTGAAATTACTGTGAAATTACGCGGCGTGAAATTTGCAAAAACGACTACACAGGGTCCAAATCGCGCTCGAGTTATTTCACTGCGAAACACGATCTTGGGGATTCGGACGCGGCGACCTACGTTGTTTTCGAGGAAATCGCAGGAAAATCCGATCGGAGCTTCACGGCGTCGTGCGCGGAGCTGGTTTTCCCGAAGATTTTTGGATTTGGCGAATGAAGTTATCACGCGATGCAAGTCAACGAAAAAGCCCCGGGGCTTTAACCCCAGGGCTTGGCATCTCAACTGCTTACCGCGTAGTGCCTACCACCTGCCGTTCTTACATGTCGTAGTACAAGCAGAACTCGTAGGGATGCGGACGCAGACGCATGGCATCGACTTCATTTTTCATCTTGTAGTTGATCCATGTGTCGATCACATCTTGCGTGAACACATCGCCGCGCAACAGGAACGCGTGGTCGTTCTTGAGCGCCATGAGCGAGTCTTCCAGGCTGCCCGGCGTCTTGGGCACTTCGGCCAGCTCTTCCGGCGAGAGGTCGTAAATGTCCTTATCGAGCGGCTGGCCAGGATTGATCTTGTTCTGAATGCCATCGATCACGGCCATCAGCATGGCGGAGAACGCCAGGTACGGATTGCAGGACGGATCGGGGCAGCGGAACTCGACTCGCTTGGCCTTCGGGCTGGGGCTGTACATCGGAATACGGCACGAAGCCGAACGATTCCGCTGCGAGTAAGCCAAATTCACCGGCGCTTCGTAGCCCGGCACCAACCGCTTGTAGCTGTTGGTGGTTGGGTTCGAGAACGCCAAGATCGACGGAGCGTGCTTGAGCAAGCCGCCGATGGCGAACATGGCCATTTCGCTCAGGCCTGCATATCCGCTGCCGGCGAAGAGCGGTCCGCCACCCTTCCAGAGCGAAATGTGCGTGTGCATGCCGGAGCCGTTATCGGCAAACAGCGGCTTGGGCATGAACGTGACCGATTTGTTGTACTTCTTGGCCACGTTCTTGATGATGTACTTGTAGATCATGACTTGATCGCCCATGCGCACCAAGTCGTTGAACTTCATATCGATTTCGCTTTGGCCGGCCGTGGCGACTTCGTGATGCTGAGCTTCGATATCGATTCCGCAATCGATCATCGTCTGCATCATTTCGTTACGAATGTTCATCAAGGCGTCGGCCGGCGGCACCGGGAAATAGCCTTCCTTGTAGCGAATTTTGTAGCCGAGGTTCGGCTTTTCATCGCGCCCGCGGTTCCACTCGCCTTCAACGCTATCCAGGTGGTAATAGCCTTCGTGCTGGTTGTAGTCGAACCGCACGTCGTCGAAGATGAAGAATTCTGCTTCGGGGCCGATGTAGCACGTGTCGGCAATGCCGGAGCTCTTCAGATAGTTGACCGATTTGCGTGCGACGTTGCGCGGGTCGCGAGTGTAATCTTCACGCGTGATGGGGTCTTGAATGTTGCAGACCATTACCAGCGTGGGCAGCGTGGTGAACGGGTCGAGAAACGCAGTTTCCGGCTGCGGGACGACGAGCATGTCGCTCTCGTTAATCGCTTGCCAGCCGCGGATGCTGGAGCCGTCGAAACCCAAACCGTTTTCGAATACATCTTCATCGAGCTTATTGACCGGCACCGTGAAGTGCTGCCACAGGCCTGGAAAATCCATGAACCGCAGATCGACCGCTTTGACGTCTTTTTCACGGCACAACGCAAGAACTTCTTTCGGCTTCACAACAATCTCCCTTTATTTGGAAAGTCCAGAAGGAATGCGATAGATCGCGGGTCGCCTGCCAGAGCGAGAGTTTTTCGAAGCGATGCTCGTGGCGAGGGTTCGCGGACTCCTGTGAATAACCGTAGCCACATGCTATGGGTACGGCGGAATGAAGCAGCCATGATAGCGCAAAATGCGCCAGATTCAATTGGCCGGGCAAAAAAAGTGATTTTCACGGAAAAGAGGCCGTCGCGAAGTTGCCGCCCGATTAAGCAACTGGCGATTAAACGCTGGGCGACAAACAGTAAAAGCTGGCTTAAGTTGGGCAAGAAATGTGGCAATTCGCCGCGTGATCTCCAGCGGCTCGGACTCAGGGACTGCGGGAATTGTCGCTTAAATTCCGCCCATTTGGCGACTTGTGCATGGAGTCCCGAACGCTGCATTTCGTTGCTGGCACGGCAGTTGCCTAGTGGCGGGCCAAGGGATGGACTATCCCGACCTTGCAGAGTCACGGATGGCGCTCTGTGTTTCCCGCGCTGTAAAGTCCCAGGGACTGGGCTCCCACGCGTTGTTTTTGACCTTGTAAGGAGCTTCTTGTGAGCACGTATTCGAGTAGTGTTCTGACGAACGGAAATGGATCGGCGGCATCGGCTGGAAGGCCCCGCAGTCCCAACTCATCGGCGACCGCGCGCACCGCAGCGGTCTCAGCCGTCACCAATTGGCGACCGATCACGCCTCCGCTCAATTTCGCCGAAACGCCGGCCCACGAGGTCTTCGCCTCGAACGTTTTCAATCGGACGGAGATGAAAGCCCGATTGCCGAAGTCGATTTATAAATCGCTTATCAAGACGATTGAATCGGGAGAAAAGCTCGACCCTTCGATTGCCGATGTTGTGGCAGTTGCGATGAAAGATTGGGCGATCGAACGAGGCGCCACGCATTACGCCCACGTGTTCTACCCGTTGACGGGGCTAACCGCAGAAAAACACGATAGCTTCCTTTCGCCCGACGGCGATGGCGGCGCGCTGGCCGAATTCAGCGGCAAAGCATTGATCCAAGGCGAGCCCGACGGTTCAAGTTTTCCGAGCGGCGGCATTCGCGCCACGTTTGAAGCGCGCGGATACACGATTTGGGATGTCACGAGCCCAGCGTACATCCTGGAAAACCCGAACGGCACAACGCTGTGCATTCCGACAGCGTTCGTCTCTTGGACGGGCGAGGCGCTGGACAAAAAAACGCCGGTGTTGCGTTCGATGCAGGCGCTCAATCAACAAGCGCAGCGAATTCTCAAATTGTTCGGCCACAACGATGGCGCATTCGTGGCGTCGACGGCTGGTCCCGAGCAAGAATACTTTTTGATTGATCGACATTTCTACTTCTCTCGTCCCGACTTATTTACTTGCGGGCGAACGTTGTTCGGCGCCAAGCCGCCGAAGGGTCAAGAATTCGAAGATCACTATTTCGGTGCAATCCCAGAACGCGTGTTGGGCTTCATGCTCGAAGTGGAGCGCGATCTGTACAAGCTTGGCGTGCCGGTGAAGACGCGTCACAACGAAGTGGCGCCCGGGCAGTATGAAATCGCACCGGTGTTTGAGTCCGCGAATATTGCGGCCGATCATCAGCAGCTGATCATGATTACGCTTAAGCGCGTGGCGGAAAAGTACGGCATGGCGTGCTTGACACACGAAAAGCCGTTTGCCGGTGTCAATGGTTCCGGCAAGCACTTGAATTGGTCGCTGGGCAGTAGCTCGCAAGGCAACTTGCTCGATCCCGGCGAAACGCCGCACGACAACGCGCAGTTCCTCGTGTTCTGTGCCGCGGTACTGCGGGCGGTTTACAAGTATCAAGGCCTGTTGCGCGCGGTCGTAGCATCGGCGGGTAACGATCATCGTTTGGGAGCCAATGAAGCTCCGCCGGCGATCATCTCTGTGTTCCTTGGCGATCAGCTCACCGATGTGTTCAATCAGATCAAAGCCGGCGGCGCGAAGTCGTCGCTCGCCAAGGGCACGCTTACCGTGGGGGTCGATGTATTGCCTCCGCTGCCGAAGGACGCGGGCGATCGCAATCGTACCAGTCCGTTTGCCTTCACGGGAAATCGATTTGAGTTCCGTGCAGTCGGCTCGAACCAATCGATTGCGGGTCCATTGGTCGCGATGAATACCATTGTGTGTGAATCGCTCGACTTCTGCGCCACGAAGCTTGAAGAAGCAACTAAGGGCAATCCGGGCGCGCTGCATGGAGCGGTCCAGAAGCTCTTGACCGAGATCATCAAGGAATGCGAATCGATCATTTTCAACGGCGACGGCTATTCGGCGGCATGGCATCAGGAAGCCGCGAAGCGTGGACTGTTAAATATGAAGACGGCGGTGGACGCGCTGCCGATGCTGGATGCGCCGGAAATTAAATCGCTGTTTAGCAAGTACAACGTGCTATCGGAGCGAGAACTGAAGAGCCGGCTCGATATCTATCTCGAACAATATTGCAAGACGGTGCGTGTGGAAGCGTTGCAGACCGTCGAGATGGCGAAAACGATGCTCTTTCCCGCGGCAATTCGTTACCAGAACGAATTGGCATCGACGTGTGCGAATTTGAAGCTGGTTGGTTATGAGTTTGATACGGATACACTCGATAAGGTGACAGAGCTTGTGAAATCGTTGCAGGACAGTGTTGCCGTGCTCAACAAAGCCTTGAGTGAACACGACGCCGCCAACTTGTTGGCCGA
The DNA here is from genome assembly GCA_963773875.1 of Pirellulales bacterium. Lineage (GTDB taxonomy): Bacteria > Planctomycetota > Planctomycetia > Pirellulales > JADZDJ01 > CAVTYH01. Next base: position 75,098 of record CAVZCV010000012.1, on the reverse strand, counting down.
AGCTCAACATTTCTGCGATGAAGTGGTGCCGGCGATGGCAACGGTTCGCAAGTACGCCGATGAATTAGAAAGCTGGGTGGCCGACGATTTGTGGCCGCTGCCCACGTACCAGGAAATGTTGTTTATCAAATAGAGGTTGCTGAGCCGTTCAACCAACCGGTAAGACGAATCCCATGGTGCGCGATGCCATGGGGTTCGTTACTTCGAACCGCGGCTTGGCGGTGCATTTTGCGGAGGGTCTTTTTCGCGCCGGCCGGGCAGCAAACTTGGTCGGGCTTGTTGCTCGCGGCGCTCGGCACGTCGCTGGAAGAAGTCGGCCAACACCTGGAATGCGGCCGTTGGCGTGTTTTCCAAACTCGGAACCGGCGCGTTTAAGGTTCCGCCGAAGTGAATTGTGGGGTGGGTTTGTCGCAATAAAGCCAAAGTGGGGTGTGCAGTAAGATCGGCATCTGGCGGAAGCGTTAGCTCAATCGAGAGATCAAGCGTTTCGTCGAGTCCGACCGAGCCGTGTGAGCGGATGAGAAAAGTTTGCTCCAGCATCGGGATTGTGAGGACCAGGTTTTCATGTTCCACACGACCGTCGTGCATACGGAATTCCACGACATCGTCTTTCGCAATTTGCACAGAAGGGGGCAAATTCGCAAATCGGAAAATTTCGGCCAGCGATTTGATCATTTCGCCCGGCGCCGACTCAACCGAGTGCAGGGTTAATTGGCCTTTCAATGTCACAGCATTCGGTTTCCCCAATGGCCAGTTGAACTGCTCAAAATCGATTGATACCCGACCGGACGTTTGAGCCACGTTTGCCAGCGAAGGGACCACAAATTTGATAATGTCGTTGCACATTTGTGGAGTCAGCGGCGCATCGCGCAAGAATCGAGCGTTTTCGCCGTGCAGCACCGGCACATTCTCTGCGCTGTCCGACGCGGGCGTCATGGCCACGTTCAAATTCAAGCCGTCGATCTTCCACGGCTGGGGGGAACTTGGGCCTTGCAATAGCAGCCGGCCGTTGGAAATCTCAAGTTTGGCGCCCCAGTTTCCCCAGGATGAACCGCCGAGCGCCTTCAGAAGTCTGGACAGATTATTGCCTTCTTTGTCGAATTCGACGAACAGCTCCGGCTGATCGATGACGAATCGACCTAAATCGCGCCGCAGAAGGAGCTGGAGAAGCGAAGCATCGCTGTCGATTTTTTGAACAGCAATGGCGTCGCGCCCGGTGTCGTCAGTCTGTAATTGAAAACCCTCGACAGAGACGGGCGAAAACCAGCCCAGCGACAAATCTTTCACCGTCGCTTTAATTTCGATGCGACCGAATGTGCGGTCAAAAAGGCGCTCGCGCGCCCATGGCATCGCGATAACAACTGGCAGAAAATATAAAAGCAAGCACAGCAAGAGAAAGACGCCGACTGCCCACCGACCCCAGCGGCGACGTTTCTTTGGCGTCGCCGAGGCACTTTCGGCCGGCGCGGGAGTCGTCGCAATCGGTCTTTTTTGTGGAGATGTACTCACCGGTTCTCGCGTTCAGAATCTGGCACGCGAATCGTCGCGGCTGATTGATTCGCTTGAGTTTATTCCTTGGTGCCTGAGATTCGCAGGTTGCTCGCGCCGATCGCGCAATCGTTTGTGCCTTCAACAAAAACGCGAACGGCACATAGGCCCGAAATGTCATTAGGAATCGGTAGCGCCGCATTGAACCGACCATTGTGAACCTCGGTGGTTATGCTCGACAGCTGCGAATCGTTGGCTTTTTTATATGTCGCGTTGAACTGTGCCCAGGATTTCGCGCCTCCATCGTAACGTTCGCGACGAGGAATGTTGATGCGATCAAGCGGCACAGTAAGTTCGATGCTCGCCATTCCGTCGACGTCACACTCTCCGCTGATGATCAGTTTATCACCAGCTTTGAGTGCCGCCGGCGTTTCAAACTTAACCGGTTTCGGATAATGAAGCCGCATGGTGGGATCGCCAAAAAGGTTAAAAAGCTGGAGATGTTCCAATCGCTCTTCCTTCGGAGAAATCCCTTCGGGAGCAATCGCGGCAGTCAGCGCAGTCGTGAGCGACCAAATCGGAAGATTGTATCCCTCCATCGCGTCGCACTTGGCGGCGCGAAATAGTTCACCGACGGTCGGCTGATGATTGACGAAGAATTCCTGAATCGCTTGCCAGCCGAAAGAACCCATTCCGTAGGGCATAGTGACGTTTGAACCGCTTAGAATTGCCACAGGACCGCCTGGCGCACGAAGTAGTTCTTCGGACAAACAGTCTTCGCGATCGGCAAACGCACCGGTGTAACAACAAAAAAACATTGCGATAGGCGGCTTCGCAGCACACTGCAGCCTCGTGCAATCTTCACACCGCAAAATCGGCGTGCTGCCGTCGGGGAAGTTGGCCCATTGTAAAGTGCGCGGCGAGCCGTGGCCCATAAAGACCCAAAACAGGCAGCCCTCGTTCATCCGTTCCAGACAGCAGTCGTGCAGCCGCGGCGGTGCCGGGCAATAGGGGGAATTCCAGACACAGTTGGTCATCGACATCTGATATGATGCCGGCAGGCCCCACGTGATGACCTTGCGCAAATGTTTCGATTGCCGTGTCGGTCATGGCGCCGTATCCGCCTGCTCCCGCTATGAAGTTAATTCGAGTTCGCCACGGGCCAAAATCTTGGGAATCCTCATACGCGAAGATTTTTTTGAGCATCGTGGTCAGTTCTTCAGCTGTGTGCGCAGTGAGCCGGCCGATCGCAAGTTCAGGCACGCCGTCGCCGTCCAAATCGGCATAAGGATTATCAGTAGCCATTTCCGGATCGCCGCCCCAGTAGCGATCCATTTTTGTTGTGATGGTAAAAGTTGGCGTAAGAAGTTCCGCCGAGATTTGGACATCGGTGCTTTGACTTTGTCGTCGCGCAATTCATGAGGTTGCAACCCTTGGGCTTGCGGATTTTTATCCATCGGCGGCGCATCGCCCACAAGCAGGACAAATTTTAGTTTCCCACTCTTTGCACTGACGCGAATATCATCGCGAATTTTATCCGCCGTGCCTGCGTTCGATAACAACTTTGCGCTGTGACCTTCGCTTGTGCGCCGATCCAACCAAGGTTGTAATGCCGCCTCGAATTCTTGCGGACATACCGCGACGATATCCGGCGTCGCAGACGAATCCGAGCCCGTGATTAGCAAGAGAATGGATGCAATAGCAGCATTCATTTGTTAGTTCCCATTCGCGGTTTGAAGAGCACAATTTCTCAAAGTCCATTCAGTTTCCGCCAGGCGACAGGCGCATATCCGATGGCAGCTCCTGTTACCAATCCGATGGCGTGTGCCCAGTTCGCCACGGGCCCAATTGCGCCGGTCCAACAGAACGCCATCCAAATGATGAAAAGAATAATCGTATTGGGTGGAAGATATAGATTCGCGGACGGTTCAAAACGGCTTTTCATCCAGAGGTAGCCAAAGAGTCCATACCCCACTCCCGACATGCCGCCAAACTGTGTAGTCGGGGGACCACTCACCCAACGTCGGACAAATTCAAAATAATACTCACCCCAACAGGAAGCTGTCGCACATGTAAAAACGAGAAATGCAAATCGCCAACTGCCGCGGCGCGATTCAATCATCGAGCCGAACAAATAGAGCCAATACATATTGAATACTAGATGCATTGGCGAGAGATGAACAAAGATCGGAGTAAAGAGCCGCCAAACTTCTCCTTTCTCAATCTCGCGAGTAGGAGCCCAATGTTCGTTCTCGGTTTCGTTTCGCGGCAACGGTTGAAACCACAGCAATCGCGTAAACTCGTTCTGGCTTTGTCCAAAGTCTGTCGCAAACGTTACCAGAATCGACGCCGCCATCAAGACGAAAGTTATCGGTCGCGATCCGCCGTTTGAAACCTGCCACCGATCCCGCATCTCGATCATGTTATTGCGGCGGGCTTGTTCCTCGCGCAATTGCTGCTTGCGCAAGGCATCGGCGGATTTATTCGATTCACGATATCGCGGCGCGTCCGGGTTTTGGACGAACTGCTGAAATTCAGAGGTCGCTTGCTGCAGTTGGTCCTCTTCACGAATCCAAAGTGCCCACGCTTCGCCTGCGGGATCGACTTTTGCGGTAATTCCCAGCGTCAGCAGATAATCGGCCAGCAACTGGGCTTGTTCACGATTGGGGAGTGTCCCAGCCTGACGCATAATCGATAGCTGCGAGTGATTAGGACCGCGCTGATCAGGAATCAGTAGCCAGGCGCGGTAATTGCTTTGTGAAGTTGGGCCGCCGGTCGCTCATTCGCGAAAAAGGACCAATGCGCAATGACTTTCGATTTCCTTCAGCCGGTTATTGGCTGGTTTGAGCAACATCAATGGGTTGCTGGTTCGCTGATTGGATTTTCGGTGCTGGCTCTTTTGGCGACGCTCGTATGCGTGCCATGGCTTATTGTACGGCTTCCGCCGGATTATTTCGCCCACAACCGCCCCCCGCGGTTACCGTGGGGGAAGGCACATCCCGCCTTACGATTAGCAATTGTAATTGGGAAAAACTTGCTCGGCGTTTTTTTGATTCTGCTGGGCATTCTGCTGTCACTGCCGCTGGTACCTGGACCTGGCATTGTGACTATTTTAATTGGCCTGGCACTAGTCGATATTCCAGGCCGAAAAGCGCTGCAGCGCCGCATCGCGACGCAGCCAAAAGTGTTTAATGCGCTGAACAATTTGCGAGCGAAGTATGGCAAGCCGCCGCTAGAAAAGCCAGAGCAAGTCGGTTCTTCAAATTAACCACAATTCCGTTGAGATTTTCAGAACGCTGGCGGTCATTTCCCAGGCCCGGTTGGCAGGTTCTTAGGTAGAGAGATATCCGGCGGCAAGTCAGGTGGTTTGATGTCGGGCTGCTTCGCGTTGGGATCGAACGGAGGCAGATCGTTGCCTTCCCGAGCCTGGATAGCTTGCACAAGTCGATCGTCTTGTCGGGAAACCTAATTTTAAGCGCAGTGAAGCCCCACTCGCCGTTAACCATTCTCAAAAGCGACTCTACGTCGGCTTTGTCCTTGGGCCCCACAACGGTGAAATCGAATCGCGCCTCACCGCTTTTAGAATCCGAATATACGCGGCCTGCCGGCAAGGGCAAGATTGGAACCTTGATAGGCTCTCCAAGTCGATCCGATGCCGCGGCACTCGTTCGAACGGCATCGAGCGATTTTTTAAACAAGGGATGAAACCGCCACTGCACCAGAGGCCAGCCGAAGAAATAGAAAACAACAGCGACGACTAAGAGGAAGACCGCAAACACCGTTAGCAGTTTGTGACGTCGGACCCACGACCGACTATCTGACCGGCTTGTCGTAGCCGGAGCGGTGGTTTGAATAGCAGGCATGGCTGTACTCCTTTCGCCATGGGCAACCAGACGAATTAAACTGAGCGTGCCATTGTACGCATTCGTCGGAATTCCGACCTAGTGAGAAGTAGGAATCTGACTCAGGCCTTCCTATCGACCTTGCGACAATACGCGATCTTTGCGGTCGTCGTTGTAGGAAGCGGGGCCGCAGGCGACTTGAGGGCCGATTTGGCAACTGGCTCAGCAATTGGCACCGCCTCCGTGACCGGTTCCTCCGGTACTTCCTTTGGAACGATATTCTTAGCCGGCGACGGCTTAGGAGCCGCGGCAGCCGGCACGACCGTGGATGCTTCCTTGCCACGGGCAGCCGCGAGTATCTCCGCTGTCGAGAGCTTGCGGCCAGGCTGGGCTGGTGCTGCGCTCTTTGGTTTGGTTGTGGGAATGGGAGTCTCTTCTGCCGCTACCGCTTTCGCGACTGGCTCGCCCGTTCCTTTTTTGCGCGAGCCGCTGCAAGAATATCGGCGGTGCTTGGCTTGCCGGCAACTGGCGCCGCCGTCGGTTTTGCGGCCGCTTTGGCTGCTGTTGCCTCATCCGGCTTGGCCGAGGGAGACGTGGGCTTTGAAGCTGCCGGCTTCGGCGCAGCTTTTCCGGCCGCCTCTTTCTTGGCTTCAGCCGGTTTTGGCTCCGGCTTCGGGACGACTTTCAAAAAATCCAGCTCAATATCATACCAACCGACGTTATCCCACTGATCGAACTCAACCAACGCACGACCATTCATATTTACGGTCTTGATGAGACCGATCGCATTTTGAAATCGAGCTAACTCTGGCTTCGAAGCATCGACCACAACGTACTTGTCGGTATAATCGCGCTTTAGTTTGTCGATTTCTTCGAAAACCATGGTCTTGGGTCTTGGTCCGGTATGGCGGTAGCGGTTTTTGATCACGAATTGAGGGTAATTGAACTCGGCATTGTTGCTCATGCTTTCCGGCGAATCAAGGTGTCCCTCGCACGCGGATTTAGTGTGGTAGCGATTTGGAATTGCTCACGAATTCGATCGCATACGGCCACCGGGCTGTTCCAAGGTATGAATTAACCGCCGATTGCGGACTGACGCGAAAGATTGCACAGTCCTTGTCGTAAATGACGGCCGCTTGATTGACTGCTCGCTGAGTGCCTCTAACCGCTATTTCGCCGGTAGGCACCGATGAAGCAATATTTGGCAAGCGTTGATAGGTGCTGCCAATCCAATTCGGCGGCTCTTGGAGGCGGCAAGCAGCGTCGAAATGAAATCGATCGTTGTCGAAGTCGGCTTCGATACACATCGACCAGTGGCTTCTGCCGGCCATGCCGACCAGCATTGCAGTTCGCCAATTTGAATCGTGTGGCATGTGAATAGACTGCAACGCGGGGCTCGTTGGCCATAGATCCATCGTGGTACCCTCTATTGATTCCAATTTCGAGCGGCAATTGTTCTGTTCACGCGTTATAATAAAGTGCCGAAACCGATCGCCACGCCACTCAACAACCATTCGCAACCCCTGTGTTCCAAGCACCGCTCTACTCGTCATCGTTCTTACCTGCTTCGACTGGCTTCCCTCCGGTTGCCCGCCAGCGAAGGTACGCATCTAAGAAGCCTTGGATGTTGCCGTCAAGCACGGAATTGAAACTGCCGACGTAGTGGCCTGTACGGGCGTCTTTAACGCGCTGATCGGGGTGCAAAAAGTAGTTTCGAATCTGCGATCCAAACCCGGTTTTGGCTTGCGATTTATACTTGGCCGTCTGTTCCGCTTCGCGTTTTTCTTCTTCCAGCCGCGCGAGCCTGGACCGCAGCATCTTGATTGCGGTGGCGCGGTTCTTGTGCTGGCTTCGCTCATTTTGGCATTGAACGACAATTCCAGAAGGGAAATGAGTAAGGCGAATCGCACTGGATGTCTTATTTACGTGCTGGCCCCCGGCGCCGCTAGCGCGGAACACATCTTCACGAACATCTTCATCACGGATTTCAATCTCCGTGTTCTCTGAGATTTCAGGCGACACGTCGATTGCGGCAAAGCTCGTTTGTCGCTTGCCTTCCGCGTTAAAGGGGCTGATTCGCACGAGGCGATGCATGCCAGTTTCCCCCTTCAAATAGCCGTATGCCATGGGGCCCCGAATGGCGATGGCGGCATGCTGAATCCCGGCTACGCCATCGTCCTGGCGATCCAGCAATTCCGTCTCGTAACCGTTTTTCTGTGCCCATTGCAGGTACATGCGCAACATCATTTCGGCCCAATCATTGGCGTCGGTGCCGCCGTCGCGAGCGTTAATGGAAAGGATGGCCGCATTGGCATCGTGCGGGCCGCTGAGAAGGGCTTTCAGCTCGAGCTCATCGAGCATCGTTTCGGCCTTCTCTAACTGTTGCCGAAGCTCAGGAATGAATGTCGGATCTTCGTCGCCCATTTCAACGAGCGTTTGAATTTCCTCGTCGAGCTCAACCACCTCATCCATCGGCTTTAGGACTGCATTCAGCCCCTTAAGCTCAATAACTGTTTCTTGCGCGGCAGCCTGATTATTCCAGAAGCTCGGTCCAGCCATCCGTTCTTCAATGGCCGTGGCCTGCGATTTTTTGGTGGCGTAGTCAAAGACTGTCCCGCAATTGCAGGACTCTTTTGTGAATGAGCTGCGCGATCGGTGAGCTCTTTTTCCATGGGGGTGTTTGCGTGTGGTGGTTCATTTGTTGGAGGGATTCACAACCTTGAACTTATGCCAACGAATTATACGGGAGTGGGCCGGATGTTCATATGGTGGAAACTTTCCGCAGGGCGCAATAAAAAACCCCCGGGAGTCAACCGGGGGCTTTTTTGAGTCATCATCAACCGAGTCGAGTCAACTGTCAGATCGAGTCAAGTCACATCATCAACGAGCGAGTCACTAGCCTTGGGCGACTTTCGCCTTTCGCAGACGGCGTCCACCGACCAGAAGTCCAACGCCACCCATCATATCCGAGGACAACGGTGCTGGGTTCGGGGACCGTGGTGATCGTCGAGATCGAGAAGCTCTTCTTGTCGATGAATGCGATGGCGTTTGGTTCCGCAGTCCCGCTGAGCACGTTGTTCAGCGAGAGTGTGAGACCGGTGACGCGGCTATTAGCCGGTTTGCCGGCGGCTGCCAGGGCGGCCGCGATATTGAAGCTCGCCGAACCGCTCCAGGTGCCGCTGCCTTGGCCGCTGAAGGTAATGCTGCTGGGGGTTGCTGAGAAGGCACCGGACGATCCTGGACCCTGAGCAAAGCTCTCGGTGTAAGGGACCGGAATGATCGTAGCGAGTGCCACGCCATTAATCGAGGTGATACCTAGACCACCGACATACCCAGCGGCGTTGAATGGAATCTGCAGGGCAGCGTTTACCTGGGTAGCCAAGGTACCGCCGAGGACACCGTATCCGCCACCTTCTGCGATTGAGAATCCGGTGATATTCCCAGTTGCTGGATTTGTCGCCGCGATATTCATCGTCAGCGTGCCGTCCTTCAGCAGTACTGGTTGAGCGCCGCCGACGTCAACTCGAAAGTTGAGTCCGCTGCCGAGCGGCAAATTGTTCTGCGAAAACTGCAGGGCATCGCCTTGCAAATTCGGTGTGCCGAACAGACGGCTTGGATCTGGCGGCGGATTCGCGCTGTCACCCTCGACCACATTAGAGTAGGTCACAGTGGGACCGGCGAACGGCCCAGGATAGGAATTGAAGACAGTGGCGTGAGCCTGGCTGGCCATCGCCAAAACAGCAATGGCGCTAGCAGGCAGCAGGCGCGTCGGAAAATTAAGGGGTTGCAACTCATGGCGTAACTCACTTCGGACTAAGGGTTGATGATGTGACTCGTGTGACTCTTTCTGACAATTATCGTTGCCGGCGAAGGCAACGTGACTCGCAAATTAAAATGGCGTTTACTCTCGAAAAATTCACTTATGACTCAGGTTTACACTTGCAATTCAGTTGCGTCTTATTCTCAGTTCAGGCTCTTGTTGATTTGTTTTGTTCGTTGGTTGCTCGCGATCGCTCGCTATGAGCCCGCGAATGTTGTCCTACCAGGCAAACCTCTTATTGCGACGGCGGTGAATCCCATTGAACGAGTTGGGCCGGCTGCCACGTCGCTCGTACGAATGGCGGCGCATCCGCTGTTCGCGACTCTGATCGCGTCGTGCATATGCGGTGTTGGCGGCTGAATCCAGGTCATCGTCGTTCATCCAAGTGTTTGGTGCGTTCATTGCATTTCTTTCCACACTTGAGGTCCCAGTTGCGAGGCTCCTCCTCGCAGAACATTAAAACTCCAATTCGCTGCCGGCCAATGCCAGCGAGCGCTTCTTGTTCAATCGATCTGCAACTTCCTTGGCACCGCTGAGCACGGGGTCCAGATCGCTCTCTGGAGCGACACCGGCCAAATACACCCATGCTGAATTCTCTCGGGCCCAAATCTCTTCCTGCGTATCGTTCGAATGACCGCAAACAACACTCAGCATGTTCTTGTGAGCCGCCAGGCTTGCGACCAGCGAACGACGCTCGTTGGCAGTCGTTGCATCAACCGAGGCGATATCGACCAGTGTCATCCCGACCGTGCCCGTCGCGATCTGCTCCATCGCCGAAGCCTTGTCGGCACAAACTACGCTTTTCCATCCGGCTCGCTTTGCCGCCTGACCGAACATCATCTGCTTAAGGGGATCTGGCGACACGATGAGGCACACGCTTCCGGCGGCTGGCGCTCGCTTTGCAGTTCGGCGAGTTCGCACGGGGCGATCGCTCAAACTAAGGCGACCCGAGACTGACGAGTCGTTGACGCTGATCGGAAAAGTTGCGGTTGCTAACATGGCACTGTCCTGTTGCCCCAAGTGCCGCGGTAAGGCGAACCGTTCGTCTTACTTGGCGGCTTTGAGCTTTTTGCTCGACGGACGTGTAAAGCACGCTATGTGCCACGAAGCGTCGAGATTTCCGATGTGTATCGCAAATACCTTGCCTGCAACGATTTAAAATTTGTGGCGTGTCGGCTAGGTCCCTTTTTCATCCTCTGGACCCATTCACCAAAAAAGTGATGGAGTCCGGATGTGACTTCGGTAAATTGTTGCCGTGAAAGATGTTGACATCGATTCACAAGGTCAGTGAGACCTCACTGTTTTGGTGAAGGCCTGCCGTCGAAGAGAACCCACCAAGCGAAAACAGTATGCCAATCAGCATGCGGTGGAGATTGGGGCCGAACACGGCGCAAGTTACGTACCGCGCGAGAGGGCACCGATCGCACAATCGATATGCGTTGACCTGGCAAAACAGCGAGAGCAAACCCTGCTCCGCGAGCCGATGATCATAAAGAGACGACGATTAAGATTCGTCTGTATCGGCGCCGGATTCCAGCTGTGCAATCAGCCTAGTGAGTGTGTTGGCGTGGACGCCTAGGAGCTTCGCAGCCCGGCCCTTGTGTCCCTTGGCAACATCCAATGCCTGCCCAATGGCGGCATCGCGAAGCTTGGTCAGATTTAAAAATGGAAGGCGCGATGCATCGCCGGCACGCTTTGAAGTTGGCACGCGCGGAGGGGCATCAAGTACGTAACCCTGTTCGATCACATGCGACAATTGCCGCACGTTGCCGGGCCACGGATATTCGCAAAAATCCCGCAGGTCGTCAGACGTGGGCTGCCAACGCGGACGCTGGTATTTCCGCGAAAATCGCTCGGCAAAGAACTCCATGAATTGCGGAATGTCTTCCATCCGTTTTCGCAAAGGAGGAACCTGCAATTCCACCATATTTAAGCGGTAGTACAGATCTTCGCGGAATCGACCTTCAGCGACCTCAGCTTCCAAATTGCGATTCGTGGCCGCAATGACCTGAACGTCCACTTTGATCGGTGCCGACGATCCTACAGGCGTGACTTCGCCTTCCTGTAGCGCACGCAAGAGCTTCGGCTGGAGTTCAAGCGGCATTTCGCCAATTTCGTCGAGGAACACGACGCCGCCATTGCCAGAGCGAAACACTCCGAGCGAGGCACCAAGGGCACCCGTGAATGCACCCTTCTCATGCCCAAACAGCTGACTTTCGGCCAAAGTCGCAGTAAGCGCCGCACAATTCACAGGTACAAAAGGCTTGTTGGCTCTAGGGCCCGTTCTATGCAATCGACGGGCTAACAATTCTTTGCCCGTACCAGTTTCACCGGAGATTAGAACCGGGCACTGAACTTCAGCAGCCCGCTGTGCGTGGTGAGCAATTCGACGCACGACTGGATTGGACCCGATTACCCAATCCAACGCCTCTTCGTGTTGCAAGTCCACAGGGACTTGCGAGGCACCTAGTTTATTCGTGGTGAGCATCATGGTGTGACTTCAAAGCCGAAGGTTCGCTTCGGCCGGAGTTTAAGAAAGCGTGATTCGGGCACACTTCCTTGGAATCATCTCATTAGCACTTCACGTCAAATCGGGTTGCAGAAGCAAGAGAAGCTATTCGATGCCTACTTACTCTTTACTCCCCTGACCTCAAGATCACCCCCGATTATAAAAGCGGGTGCATCAATTGCAACGACTTTTTCGTCCCCCGCCAAAAAGTTTTCAAAGTTTTTAGCCACCTCCGCCGGGGGATCGATGCACTATTAATGGGGGTAAGAATCTGGATAACTTTCTGATAACAACCACAATCTGCGATCGCCTTAAACCATTTCATAGTAAGGAGTTGAGCTATTTATGATGTTCTTCCGGTTCGTAGTAATGGAAACTCGCAGAATACGCCTTCCCATTTATCTCCGCACGGAGTTCTCGGTCGACTTGCGGGTTTTGCAGGGCTAGCACGAGATTCTTATCGTTCGATTCAAACCGGGATGCGCGATTCGGAGGATCTTTGTCCTGCGATCTGGCGGCCAGTGGGAACAAACTCGGCTTGCCGATTGGATCCATTGCTATCGTGATGGTTTCGGCTTGAATGGGCACGGGCTGCTTCGCGTCTTTTTCAAGGATGTAGATCGTTACGACGCCGTTTTTATCGTCGTCAAACAGCTCGGCGTGATACTCCTCATTTCCAATTTCTATGAGTTCGCCGTCATGGGGTCCGTGCGAATGTTGGTGCTCAGCCTTTGCGGCTGGTGTTGATTTTCTTGAGCAGCCGCAACAAATCAATACGCTGAGCGCGAACACAAACGCGGGTGAATTTACGCATCGCATCGGTCACCCCACCTTAATTGAATAACTTTGAAATACGCCAGCGTGCGTTCAATGTCAGAGGCACGAACTCAGTTCTTATCTTTTACTACGCAGCATCGCCACGCAAGAGATCGTCCGCGGCCGCCGCGCAACCGATCGCTACGACAATCAATCGATGTTGATTGGCAAAGTTGATGAATTCTGCTTCATCTACCAAGATTGTTTTATGCGACTCGATTACAAGTGTCCGCGCGCCTGAGGCGACCATCGTTTTCAGCGTTCCTAATCCAATGGTGGGCACATCGAATCGCATGTCTTGTTGCGGTTTCGCGACTTTAATGACCGTGAAGCCACCACCATTGCACAACTGCCCCGCTCGACGGATGCACTCGTCAGTCCCTTCAATCGCTTCCACTGCCAGGCAGGCGCGGTCCTTTACTGCAACACTCTGGCCAATATCCAGTCGTCCCATTTCTTTAGCCAAGAACCACCCGAACTCGATGTCTTTGAGTTGCGATTTTGTGGGCCCCGTCAGTGTAAGTTGTCCGCGCTTCACAAGTAACTCCGGAGCATATTCGGTAGCAGGGCGAAGTGTAATTCCGTCAGCAGCGAATGCATTCACAATGGCCAAGAGCAGCGTGTCGTCCTTGCGGTCTTTTTGAGTTGTGACAAAGTGATTCCAAAACGTGCGAATGCAACGCCAATCGGGTAAATGCCTCAGCCATGCGCCGCGCTGAAACAGTCGAACTTTAAATACTTTCCCAGCTAGCGTTGCGTCGCGTACCTCGCAGCGTCGCAAGTAACGAATTGCTTTTCCGAGTTTCGCTAGTCCCGTCCACTGGACGCCATCGCAAATCTGTTCGAGCACGGGATCTGCATGATCTTTCAGCGCGACACAAAAGACTTGGCTTCCCTGCCGCTTGAGCGATTCGGCCACGACGATGGGAAACCGCCCCCATCCGGCCACCAGGCCAACTTTCTCATGCGGCTTCACTGCGGCCCTCGCGCAACGCAGGCGATGGAGGCGTCGATAGCTGATCGACTTGTCGTTGAATATCTTTCAATTGTTTGCGCACCTCGGGCAGCTTTGAAATTAGCGCGAATAATAGTTTTTGTTCGCGTTCGGGTACTGCCGGTGTTCCCAGCATATGAACGCCGTCGCGCACATCGCTCGAGATTCCGGCCTTTGCGCCGAGCACTGCACCCGTTCCGATGTGCACATGATCTCGCACCCCGACCTGGCCGGCCATCACCACGTAATCGCCCGTTGAGGTGCTGCCAGCGACACCAACTTGCGAACAAATAAGATTGTGCTTCCCAATCCGGCAGTTGTGGGCAATCATCACCAGGTTGTCGATCTTCGTGCCTTCACCAATCAGTGTCGCACCGTAGGTGCCGCGATCAATGGTTGTGCCCGCGCCCACCTCGACATCAGCGCAAAGTTCAACATATCCGAGTTGGGAAGACAGGACATGCTTGCCGTCGACGAGCTTGTAGCCAAATCCATGGGCTCCTAGCACGACGCCCGAGTGAATGATGCAACGCGGCCCAACTCGAGTATTTTCGTACAAGACGGCGCCAGAGAAAATCGTGACGTGATCGGCAATGCGGCAACCGGCCATAATATGCACGCCACTATGAATGACGGTATGCGGGCCGATTTCAACGTCATCGCCGATTGTCGCTCCAGGATGAACTGACGCGCCGGCTGCAATTTTTGCAGTCCAGCTGACCATGGCCATCGGATGAACAACCGGTCGCTTCTTGTCTCTTGGCGGTCGAAAATACTGAACGATCTCAGCGAACGCCGAATGCACGTCGTCGACTTGAACAATAGGACGATCGAGCGGTCCCAGACCGCGCGGAACGACAACAGCGCCGGCTTTGCTACGAACCAGACGATGAACTTTGTTGGCGGAATCGACCAAGGTAATATCGTGTGGTTCCGCGGCATTGAGAGCATTTGCGCCGCGGACGATTAGCGTGCCATCGCCCAGCACTATACCGCCGACAATTTCGGCCAGTTCGGCCAGACGAATTGGCATGATGGCATCCTTTCCAACATCGCCGCTGAATTGAAATCGCCAGATGAAGCTCGGCGAGGCGGACGCAATCTACCTGCCGCAAGCACGGCGAATCAAGATCGCTTGCCGGCTTGCAAGATCCGCAAATCTGCCACTTATTTGCTGTTGATCAACCGCTCAATTGTGGTCGCAATTCGCCGTTTCCTGGTTTCAGGCTGCTTTGCTTCTTCAATCCACTTGCAGTACTCGCGTTGATGGCTGGCCGGCAAACTTTTGTAAGCTTTCTTGGCCGCACTGTTGTTCGATAGTGCATTGAGTAAGTCTTTTGGTGCTTCCAAGCTAGATTTCGCCTTCGATCGCACAGTTTTCATGTTTACAGCAGCGGTTTTGGCTTTAATGCCGGGATATCAAACCGGTATCAAGTGCCAGCACAAACAGCATCAGCGACAATATGAACATCAAGCCAGCATAAGTGAACGCCACAACCACTCGTTCACTTGCCGGCTTGCGACGAAATAGCTCATAGGCCAGAAAGACCATATGTCCGCCATCAAGCACCGGGATGGGCAGGAAATTGATAACCGCCAAATTGGCGCTAAGCATCGTTAGAAACACGAGGAAATCGCCAAAGCCCTTTTCGGCTGATCGCCCTGCTTGCTTCGCAATTTCCACAGGTCCGCCAAGGCTAGTGGCCGGAATTCTACCCTGTGTGATGCGCTGCAAAAACCGATACACAAGCAACAAGCTATCGATGGTTTCCTCGCGTCCCATACGCAAGGCGTCGGCGAAGCTTCTGGCGGTCCGAATTTCGTATAGCGGATCAAATCGGAAACCGCGCTGGATAGCATAGACCGTATTGCCTTGCTCGTCTTTCAATTCGGTTGTCGACAGTTTCACCGTCCGCTTCTCCGACCCATGGGCAATGGTCAATTCGACCTCCTGCTGCGGATCAAGAAATGCAAAGCCCTCGATCATCGATGGCCACGCCGCAGGATTCTTCACAAAGTCGAGCGTGTCAGGTTCTTGCCGTTTATGATCCAACGTTTTTTCAAGCGGAATAATGCGTGCCGCCAAGACTTCGTCGCCAGGTTCAATTTTTGATCCAGACGCCGGGGTGTTCAGCTCGATGGAATTCACTTTGGTCAGTACCTTGAAAGCGATTCCAAGCTGGTCGACAGACATCGGTCCGAACGGCGTCGGCGTGTCGTAGAATCGAGCCCGACGAGGCATCAATTCGACAACAACCGTTTTTGCGGGATCTGATTTACCCGAACTGCTGCCGCCGGAGCGATCGATTTCCAAACGGACCGTCTTCTCGTCTTCTGCCGCCTTTTGCATCCGGGCTGGCAAGGTCAGGGGATTGCCGACAGGTTGCCCATTGAGCGAAACAAGGCGGTCACCCGGTATGAGGCTGGCCTTTGCGGCGGGCGAATTCTGCTGTACTGCCGAAATTGGCTCCGCGGACATGACCATGCCGAAATCGCGTAGCGGTGCGGCATCGACGTTTGTCTGGATTTCCTCCGGGCGAACTTTGTCGGTTTTATTGTCAGAGCTTTTCGAACGACGAACGGCGACATCCGTGGATCGCCCCCAGCTCTGCATGAGTGCAGTTTCAACATCGAGCTGCGACGCAATCCTGGATCCGGACATCCCGACGATCCGGTCGCCCCCTTCAAATTTCGGATTGGCACTGGACGCCGGGGAGGGTTCCACGACCGGTTCCTCATCGTTGAGCAGCGGCTCTGCGGGACCCAAGATGCCGATCATCGGCACGCCCAGGCTGGTGTCGGGCTGCACCGTGACGACGAATGTTTTGTCGGTGCTAGGGCGATAGATTTCGAATTCCACGCCGTGCTCGGCCACGCCCAATGTGACGCCGGTTTGCAGATCGCGAAACCGTGGATTTTCGATCGCGCCAATTCGCCGGACGATGTCGCCCGGCTGAAAGTCAGCTTGCCAGGCTGGCCCGCCCGCCAAAACTCCGCCGACCACGCATGGAGTCTCTTTTACGCCAATTCCATAGGCGATGGATGCCAAAATGAACGCGAAGATGACGTTCATAATGACGCCGGCCGAGATGATCGCCATTCTCTTCGGCACGCTTTGAGCCATATAACTGCGTGGATCGTACGGTTCATGCGGATCGGAAACTGGTTCCGGCGGCAGATCGCCGTGCGTTAACGGCGGAGCGTGCTCACCAGCTTGAGAACTCGAATTGGCCGCCTGTAATTTTGCGCGCTGTGTTTCTTGCGCCATTTGCGCCGGATTGTCGTCCTGGCCAAGCATCTTCACATATCCGCCCAACGGAAGGATGCCGATGCCGTACTCGGTTTCGCCCCATTGAAAGTGGACAATCTTTATGCCTGCGATATCGAAGCCAAGGTAGAACTTCTCGCACTTCACGCCACAAGCTTTGGCGACGAGGAAATGCCCCAGTTCGTGCACGAAAATGACAAACCCCAACCCCGCGGCGACTGTCAAAATCGTCAGCCAGTGGGCCGGAACCAAAAACCAGGTGAGCGCGGCAATCAAGTGCATACCCAACGTGTAACCTCCTGACGCGCCCAACGATCGACTTCCAAAAGCCGCGCAAGCGTGGGCTGAGCTTCGAACGTGTGATGTTCAACAATACTACGACAAACCGGCACAATTTCGACAAAATCCAACTCGTCGGCCAAAAAACTGCGGACAGCTTCTTCATTTGCGGCATTGAGAACCGCCCCAGTCGTGCCACCGTCTTTCGCCGCTTGGTGGCCAAGCGCCAAGGCAGGAAAGCGCTTCGAGTCGGCCGGTTCAAATTCCAATCGCTGCGATTTGCTGAGGTCAAGTTTCGTCGAAATTCCGCACTGCCGTTCCGGATAGTACAAGGCATATTGGATTGGCAATCGCATATCGGGCGGGCTCAACTGGGCGATCGTCGATCCGTCGACGAATTCGACCATGGAATGCACAATTGATTGGGGATGAATCACGACGTCAATTCTTTCGCTCGGCAGGTCGAACAGCCATCTTGCTTCCACGATCTCCAGGGCCTTGTTCATCATCGTCGCAGAATCGATCGTGATTTTCGGCCCCATTTCCCAAGTTGGATGATCTAAAGCCTGCTCGACCGTAACGCGGGCCAATTGTTCTACGGTTAAATTGCGAAACGGTCCGCCGCTGGCGGTTAGCACAATCCGGGCGACTTCTTCATGTCGCCCGCACCTCAGGCACTGAAACACTGCACTATGTTCGCTGTCGACGGGCAGAATCTTGGCATCGGTTTGTCCCGCCAGTTGCATTACGAGCGGGCCGGCCATGACCAATGTCTCTTTGTTCGCAAGGGCGACCTGCTTTCCACTCTCAACGGCCGTCCAAGTACTTTCCAGGCCGGCCGCTCCGACGATAGCTGCCACGACAGCATCCACTTCGGGTGACGCTGCAACCTTTACTAGTGCGGCTTCACCAACGAGCAATTCCGTCTCTTTTGGCAGTGGCGACCAATCTTGCCGTGCCGCGGCCTCCGCATCGGTCACTACAATCCATCTCGGCCGGAATTTTTGGGCCTGATTCAGCAATTCTTGCGTGCGATGCCGCGCTGCTAATGCAATTACGTTGAGCTTACCGCCGGACGCCGACACCACCTCGAGAGTGCTCGCGCCGATCGAGCCGGTCGATCCAAGCACGGCAATTTTCTTGGGAAGTGTCTGCATGCAACGGAAGTTTTCTGCCAGCGGAACGTCGCAAGGGAATTCGAGATGCGTAGCACAATTCAGGATCTTCACTCCATCGCCGATTCTAAAGCCGCGTGCAAAGCGTCACAACCCGAGCGTCTCGCGTGCCGATTTTGCCTAATTTGCCGTTCAAACCGCGGCAGTTGTCGTCGGCGGTTGTTCGGCCTACCTAAGCGACATAGGATGAAGACAAGGGCTCTTCCCAATAGCACTGTCAAGGTCGATCGCATGGAAAGTAAAACTCCGGACCCTAAACCGCAGAAGCCGAAGCCCAGTCAGGACCGGAAGAACACGCCTGTCGGGAACAATACAATCTGGTATCTGCTTGCCGTCGGCATTGCGATCTTGCTTATCGTCGGTTGGCTTCATCAGGAAGCGGCCTATTCTCTTAAGTATTTCGATTTGGTCAGATTAATTGAATCGAAACAAACAGGCATCGATGTCGAAGAGGGCACCGAAGGCCATAAGCAGCAGGTGAATTATAAAGATCCGACCGATCTTGAAGTTGGCACCTACGATGTCACTGGAAAGGTGACTCGCACCCCAGCGGGTGGAAAATCGGAGGCTGTCACCTTCCACGCCAATCGCGGCGGCACGGACGACACGGCCGGCGACCTGCGTAACCTGCTCATCAAAAACGGCATCAAAGCCGACTACGAATCGGGTCCCAGCACCTGGCGGAACTATATTCCGATGCTGGTGCTGACCGGCCTCTTCATTGTGGTGTTCTTCTTCATGCTGCGTCGGCTCGGTGGCGCCGGCAGCCCGATGGCTTTCGGACGCAGCCGCGGCAAGATGTACGCCCAAGAAGATATCGGGATCACATTCGAAGACGTGGCAGGCATCGATGAAGCAGTCGATGAACTGCGCGAAGTGGTCGAGTTTCTCCGCAGTCCGGAACGATATCAGGTTCTTGGCGGCCGCATTCCCAAGGGTGTGTTGCTGGTTGGACCGCCGGGCACGGGAAAGACGCTACTGGCCAAGGCCATTGCCGGCGAAGCGGGCGTGCCGTTTTTCAGCCTCTCGGGTTCCGACTTTGTCGAAATGTTCGTTGGCGTCGGTGCAGCCCGCGTTCGCGATATGTTTCAGCAAGCTGAGAACAAGTCGCCGTGCATCATCTTTATTGACGAGCTCGATGCCCTCGGCAAAACCCGTGGCACCAGCGTCGTTGGCGGGCACGATGAGCGTGAGCAAACGCTCAACGCGCTGCTCGTCGAAATGGACGGTTTCGACTCCAACAACGGCGTCATTGTGCTGGCTGCCAGCAACCGGCCAGAAACTTTAGATCCGGCACTGCTTCGCCCCGGCCGATTCGATCGTCATGTGCTCGTCGACCGGCCTGATGTACGCGGCCGCGAGGAAATCCTGAAAGTCCACGTTCAAAACGTGAAGCTCGACGGCAGCGTGAATTTGAAAGAAATCGCCAGCATCACGTCTGGCTTCGTTGGCGCTGATCTGGCGAACCTTGTTAATGAAGCCGCGCTGCTTGCCGCGCGAAATGGCAAGAGCGCCGTCGGAATGACTGAATTCAACGAGGGCGTGGAGCGCGTGACGGCCGGGCTGGAAAAGCGCAAACGCGTCATTCATGCCGATGAAAAACAGCGGGTGGCGTACCACGAAGCGGGTCATGCGCTCGTCGCTTACAGTCTTCCGAACACCGACCCCGTCCACAAAGTCTCGATCATTCCGCGCGGTCTGGCCGCCCTCGGCTACACAATGCAGCGACCGGAGGACGATCGCTATTTAATGACAAAGTGCGAATTGGAAAGCCGCATCCAGGTGCTGCTCGCCGGAACCATCACGGAAGAAATCATCTACAACGATGTCTCCACCGGCGCTCAAAACGATTTGGAACGCGCTAGCGATATCGCCCGTGCCATGGTCATGGATTACGGTATGAGCCGCTTGGGCCGCGTCAGTTATCGCGAGAGCAATCGCTCGCCGTTCCTGGCAAGCAATGGCGAAATCACCAGCCCACGCACGCACAGCGAGCAGACCGCGCGAGAGATCGATGAAGAGGTCTCGCGGATCATCAACGAATCGATGGGCAAAGTCCGACAGATTTTGGAAGCCCGAAAGACTTCCCTCGAGGCGCTCACCAAGAAATTGATCGAAAGAGAAGTCATCGACGCGGAAGAACTCAAGCAGATCATCGATGAAACTTCGACCTCGCCGCTATTGGTGCCCGGCACGGAAGCGGAACGCAAACGCCACGGCCCGTCAATCGTCGAGGCCCCGCTGCCGCGCGAAACCGCTGAAGGCTCTCTCTGATCCAGCGCGCTTATAAGTTCGAGCCGAATAGTTTCACCGGCGATTTTCAAAATCCCTCGGGAAATCGGGGCTCGCTAAACAGCAGGTGAAAAGTCGAGCGCATCGCCCTGCAAATTCCCCGAGAAATTCGAGCTTTGAACTAGCAAAGCACGGAAAATCGCGTTTCAGAGTGAAAAAACCGAAGCGCGCTTTTCAACCTTTGTAGGCGTTTGTGCGAATTTCGCGCCGAGTTTTTTCACAGTTATTTCACTCTCTGCTTTTCGATCCCCAAATCGACCGAGAATTCTCGAACGGTTTGCGCGGGTTTTTTCGTACCCCATGGCGG
Source organism: Pirellulales bacterium (assembly GCA_963773875.1). GTDB lineage: Bacteria > Planctomycetota > Planctomycetia > Pirellulales > JADZDJ01 > CAVTYH01. The sequence goes on along the minus strand of CAVZCV010000012.1, from coordinate 54,308 downwards.
CAAGTGCCTGGGTGTCTGCGCCCGCAAGCGGGCCTCTCCGAAACTCGACCGCCAAACTCGGAGACTGGCCCCCGCACAGACCGCTAGACACCCAGACCCTCAGGCAAGCCAGGTACTTTAAATTAAATCAAATTGCCAAAGACCGAGTCACGGAGCCCATACTCTCCGACGCCAATATAATAATGTACACGTGGTCAAAAGTCAAGATCTGTTTCTGGGCCAGCGGTAAAAAAGCCCGTTTTTTTACCAGGTTTTTTGGCGATCTACGCCGCATTGATGCTAAATCATTTGCGCAAGTAAACTTGCATCGGCCCTTTGCAGAGTCACGCCTAAAACACCGGTCCCTGCCAAATACGTTGTATCCGTCGTGCCGTCGTGGTTCAATAAATTGCCCGCGAAATACCGCTGGAATTTAACCACAACGACACGACGGACACTAAGTGGACAGTTAGAGGCTCACTCATTGCCGACTTTTCGCCGTTATCTGCTGCCTGCCTTGCTACTTGCTCCAGTGATCCTGGTTTGCGGCAAGTTGATTTTCACTCCGGTTAGCGATCGCATTCACATTGAATCAGTCGACGATTCCGGCTGGATCTTCGGCAGAAACGATGCCTATCCGCTGGCTGATCAGCGGGGGTGGCCTTGGGTTTATTCTCAGACCATCGATCTAGCGGGCATCAAATCGGTCCACTGGATCGACCCGCAGCAGTTTTCTTGGCTCAAGCTTTTGGGCAATCTCTTGGTGGCGACCGTGATCATCGCTGGCTGTGCGGCAGTGTTGCTACTGCATCGAAGGCGACGCGGCGCTTGGCTGCGAATTTCGATCCGCGAAGTGTTCGCCGCAATCGGCATTGTTGCGGTTGTCTCCGCCTGGTGCATGATGGCATACACCCGCGCGGAAACGGAAAACAAAATCGCGCATTTGTTTGGTTACATGCAGCGCAACTATGGGAGTCCAAATTGGCTGCAGCGAATTTGGCCCACCGAGGAGCCGAACCTGTTTCAACGAGTCGATTGTATTCATATTCCGCCAACCGATCTGTCGCCCGAGTCGGTGCAAAAAGTCGAGGCGGCCCTTCGAGCCCTGCCGTGGGTGACCAAAGTTTCCTGCGGCAATACGGGCCAATACTTTAATTACGAGCCATCCTTGGAAACGATTGCGGAAGCAAATTTGCAGATTCAAAAGGACTTGCCACTAGCAAATGTGGAAGATCTCGATTTCTTCGAAGTAAAGCCCGACGATGCCGTGATGCACCTGGTCAAGATGTCGCCGCGCCTGCGCCGATTGAGATTCGACGCTTGCGATCTGACCGAGCGCCACTTCGACGGCCTGTCAGAATGCCGTAATTTCTCAGAATTGCGAATCACTCGATCGTCGATCAGCGATGAAGCATTCACCGAGATCGCCAAATTGGAATCACTCGAAGAGCTTTGTCTATCCGATGGAGGCGAAACAATCGAAGCCGGCCTGGCGAGGCTGTCGAATTTGCGAAATCTTCGGCGATTGGATTTGTCCGATGTTCCGGTCAGCGGCCTGATTATCGAGGGTTTGAAGCAATTCCCGGCATTGGAAACACTGGAGATTTACAACGGCTTAGTCAACGAGGTCGATTTAAGTCAGCTCGCTGAATTGCCACGACTACAATCGTTGACCATTCGGACGGCGACACCAGTATCCGAACTGGTGATGAACGGCCTTCGGCAAAAAATCGGGAAGGTAGCGGTTCTCAATTGCGAGAAGTGAGCGAGCAATAACGGTATCTCTTGCCGAACCGAGTAATCCGTCGAAGCATGGAGTAATTTCCTCGCTTAATGCAAATGAATCACCAACGGCACGCCGGTCAGGCTAAGGTGGAAATCGGTGGACCAGCATTGTTTGATCCGGCGGGCCTGTAACAAGTACAGGCCGAGAGCGTCGGCGAGTGTTAGATCCTGATCGGAGAATTTACGCAGAATTGAATAAGCAGCGTGTTGTTCTTTCGGACCGACATTCAAAATAGTGAGCGGTTTCAAGACTTCGATTAGCATCAAAAACTGCAGCGCCCTGCTGCGGTCGTAGCGACGCAGAAACCAGGCGTGACCCTCTGCAATCACGAGCGGTGTAGTCAAAAGCGGCGGCGGGCTGGCGAAGAGCCGACGAAACAGCGCGTGATGGCTATCGGAACGATCGACAAAGGCGATTAGCGCGGACGTATCGACATAGGCTTCACGGCTTTTGGCCATATACGATCTCGTCGATGCGCTGGCTCGAACGCGGATCGCCGGATTCAATCATGCCGGCAAAACGCATCCAGGGAGCGGCCGATTCCGCTGGCAGAATTTGTCGCAAAGAGCGCCGGAGCAATTCGGCAAGCGATATACCCAGCCGCTTCGCCTCGCGTTTGGCGGCGGCATACTCATCGGCACTCAAACTAATTTGTGTTCTTTGCATGATAACAGTTTATCATAAAATGTTATCATCGGCAAGATATTTCTTAATTTGCCGTCTGCCACAATCGGGAAGATTGCACTCGCCAACGGCGTGATTATGGTGCCTTCGCGGAAAAAAGTGACCCGGAAGTCACCACAGCGACACGACTGGCATTTTAGAAAGATAAATGCGGAAGATCGTAGTCACTCAGTCACTCACTCCACCTGCCGCACTTGGATCGTATCGATAATCTTATCGTGCGCGAGCACATTTGTGATGACCACGAGCCAAGTCCCTTTTTTGCACCAGCCGCGGCGTTTCAAGTAAGCCAGTGCATCGAGAATCGTCGTTTCCGGATCGGGACTGAAGGGCATCAGGAACGGTTCGACGCCCCAGGGGAGCAGCAATTGGCGGAACAGCGGTTCGTCGTCGGTGAAGGCGTAAATCGGCACGCCCACGGCACGCAGTGCGGCCAGTGTGTAGGCCAGAAAGCCGCTGCGGGTGAACACCACGATGCCGGAATTTTCCAGCTCTTGCGCGAGCACTGTGGCGGAGCGCAGCATTTTCGCTTTCGGTTCGCGCAGCTCGATCACTTCGTTGATGCCGCGCGTCTCGGTTGGCTCGATGGTCTTGATGATGTTCTTCATCACCTCGACGCATTCCAGCGGATACAGGCCGGTTGTCGTTTCGCCGGAGAGCATCACGGCGTCGGCACGTTCACGAACGGCGGTCGAGATATCAGAAATTTCTGCCCGCGTCGGCATGGGGGCGGAGATCATCGATTCCAACAAATGCGTGGCGATGATCACCGGTTTGCCTTCGGTTAGGCACAAATCGACGATGTGCGTTTGCACGAGGGCCAGCGTGTGATAGTCGACTTCGATGCCCAAATCGCCGCGGGCCACCATGATGGCGTCGGCGGCTTTCACGATGCCTGATAAATTGCGCAGGCCACCTTGATCTTCGATCTTGGCAATGATCCGCGCTTTGGAGCCCAAGTGATCCAAGAGGGCACGCAGCACGAGAATATCGTCGGCTCGGCGCACGAACGACAGCGCGAAAAAATCGACGCCGGCTGCCACGCCTACGCGAATATCGCGTTCGTCCTTTTCAGTGAGTGAGGGCAGATTAACATCGACGCCGGGCAAGTTGATGTGCCGCCGCGAGCCGAGCTGGCCGGGCGTCATCACGCGGCAGCGCACATGCGTGGCGTCTTTCTCGAGCACTTCCAATCGAATCAGGCCGCTATCGAGCAGCACCGTGCGGCCGACTTCGACATCAGCGGGCAGACCGGGATAGTTGACGTCGATGCCACGAATACCATTGCCGGAAACGGCATCACTGGGCGTCGTCGTAAAGAATTCGAATGTGTCGCCGGCTTTCAGCTCAATAGGTTTGGCGACGACGCCGGTGCGAATTTCCGGGCCTTTGATATCCATCATTACGGCGACGTGCCGTTTCACATCGACCGAAACCTCGCGAATTTTTTTCACAAGGTCGGTGACCCAATCGCCCGTGCCATGCGCCATGTTCAAACGCATGACGTCGAGGCCCGCGGTAATCAAACTCGCCAGCCGCTCACGACTTTCCGTGGCTGGCCCGACCGTCGCAATAATTTTCGTGTGCCGGTAATAGCCCGGCACATTTGGCTCGCCGGCCTTGGGAATGACGGGACCTGCTCGAAACAGCTCAGTCGGTAAACTTGCGGCAAATGACATTTGCTGGGCAGGTAAATTCGCGCGGCAACTGCACAGTTAAAATGCTGCCTCCGCTCAGCCACGCGACAGGCGCAGCCTAAACACGGGGCAGAAACGGGTGATCTCTGGCAATCGTTGGTGTGAAAGCAAAAGCGGTGCCGTAGAAGCGGCACCCTAGGCTGACGGCCCGCCCAGTTGGCTATTTGGATGCCGCAATCCCTGCAGTGCTAAGAATTCTTTCGTGCAGCGCATCCGGCGCTGAGATCGGCGCCATTCGGCCAGCAGACGGCGCCGAATTCGTCGACAAAAACTTTCGCAAACATCGCAGGATCTCGCAGCGGCTCGAAAACGGGGCCGAACAATCGATCTTTCATTGCGACGACGCCCTGCACGCCATCGTCAAATTTTACTTCCAATTGATAACCGGCGAGCGCTTGCACCGAAACGACTTGCTGCATGATTGGTTACTCCAATGGAACAATTTGATTAAGCGGCTGGTGCGCTTCGGCGAGCTGCCAGTTTTCCATTAATTCGTCGCGGTGCTCTGCGGCCCATTCCAAAATCAATCCTAGAGCGCGTCGCGGCAATTTTCCTGCAACGAGACGCAAAGTCTCTATTTCAATTTTAGCTGATTGCATTTCCATAATGCGCGTGAAAGTGCGGTGTGCCATGATCATCGAAATACATCCGGATGGTGATTCCAAAAGATCGGTTGATGGTCGGCATGGAACTTCGATTGCACAAGCTTGATTCGATTGCAAGAGGTATAACTGTAGTGACTCATTATACGATTTGCGTCACTTGGCGGGATTAATCTGGTCACCCCTTAATCACCCCAATCGGCCGCATGCGCGCGACTTTTTTTGCCAGCCCGGCGCGGTGGACGACGTCGACGACGTTGTCGACGTCTTTGTAGGCGGCGGGCTGTTCTTCGGCGAGGCCTTTCCAGCTCCGCGCTTTAGCGACGATGCCTTTGGCCAATAGTTCGCGGTCGATGCGGCGGCCTTGCGAGGCCTTCACGGCGGCCGTGCGGCTCATGACGCGGCCGGCGCCGTGGCAGGCGCTGCCGAACGTTTGCTCCATGCTGCCTGGCTGGCCGGCCAGAATCCAACTGGCGCGGCCCATGTCGCCGGGAATGATGACTGGCTGGCCGACCGCTTGATACTCCGCAGGCACTTCCGGATGGCCCGGCGGAAACGCGCGCGTTGCGCCTTTGCGGTGCACCCAAACGCCTTTGCGAATGCCGTCGACTTCGTGCTGCTCGAACTTGGCGATGTTATGGGCCACGTCGTAAATCAAATCCATGCCGAGATCTTGCCACGACCGACCAAAGATATCAGAGAAAACTTCGCGAGCTTGCCACATTAAAAGTTGACGATTACACCAGGCGAAGTTGGCGGCCGAACGCATGGCAGCGAGATAGCGCTTGCCTTCGGCACTGTTGACGGGCGCACAAACCAATTGGCGATCCGGCAAATCGATGCCGTATTTATCTGGCGCGGCGCAGGTCGTGCAATGCATCGTCGCACACCTGATAACCCAGCCCACGCGAGCCGGAGTGGATCATTACGCAGACGTCGCCCTGCTTGACGCCGAACGCGAGAGCGGCCGCCTCATCGAAAACGCGGTCGACCACTTGGACTTCGAGAAAGTGATTGCCCGAGCCCAGCGTGCCGCATTGATCGTTGCCGCGGTCTAAGGCTCGATCGCTGACGTCATCTGGATCGGCGCCTTCGAGATAACCTTTGGCTTCGGTGTAATCGATATCGCGCTGCACTGCCAAGTTGCGAACTAGCAATCCGGCCGGTCCGGTGGCCATCAGGTTGCGAAGTTCCTTGCGGTTGAATTTGTATTTGCCGCCGCGACCGACGCCGGTGGGAATGTTGGCGAACAAATCGCTGACGAGATTTTCCAAGTGCGGCTGCACTTCCGCGAACTGTAAGTTCGTGCGCACCATCCGCACGCCGCAGTTGATGTCGTAGCCCACGCCGCCGGGAGAAATGACGCCGCCTTCGCTGGGATCGGTCGCGCAGACACCGCCAATGCAAAAACCATAGCCCCAGTGAATGTCGGGCATGGCCAGGCTCGCCATCTGAATGCCCGGCAGGGTGGCGACGTTGGCAACCTGCTCTGCCGCCTGATCGCTGCGGATTTGCTCGATCAGCACATCGTCGGCATAGATGATGCCATCGACGCGCATACCGGTCTTGTACGATTTGGGAATCCGCCAACGGCACTCGCCGTCGCGCTCCAGCGGTCCGTGAAATGCTCCACTAGGCATAGAAACAATCCTGATTCTCAAACGGGAATCATAACACGAGACGCGAATTCGCAACGAGGTTCGCCTATTGTGCGAATGGCGAAGCGGTGAATTGATCTCGACGCCCGTGTGACCCGCAACTAACATCCGCAGCCAAAATTAGCTGTCACGGAGGACATGTCGATGTGTGCCATTACCGATCGCCTCGTTGAATTCGTGGGGCGACTATTCAGAAATCGCGGCACTGGAACTTCGTCCGACAAGCCCACCGCGGACGAGATACAGAAGCGCGAGAAAGTCGTACAGTCCATGAGCGATGATCGGCGGAAGCAAGTTTCCGGTCGCTAGAGCGAGCCAGCCAAAGTAAATGCCAACGGCCGTGGCCACGACTGCATAGCTTGCCGTGATGGCGTGCAAGAGCCCGAAGATGATGCTGGCGATGATCACACCGGCAACCGCATTCAGTACCGCAATCAGCAGCGGCTGCACGACGCCGCGGAACAGCAATTCTTCGCCAACTCCGGCGATGGCAGAAATGATGAACAGCTCCAGCATACTGCAGCGGCCGAAGAGCGGCGCCACGAGCGAATCGACGACTTGATTCAGCCGGCCTAGCGGGCCACGCTCGACGCGGCGCATTAGAAAGAGGCCGATAATCAGCGGCACGGTGGCCAGCAGCCCCCAAGCGATATCGACCCAGCGCCAGGCGAATCGTTGCCAGGGCGGCGTGGTCATAAACACGCCGATGACGCACGCTACGAACGCCAGTCCGCCTTCGAACAAGATCGCCATCGGCACAATTCGCGGCGGTGGCGACGTCGCCAGTGGCGAATACGCCGACGGTTGAAACGCAGGATCCGGGGGGACGACTCAACGAAGTCCGGCGGCGGCGAAGCAGGATCATCCATGCCGTAGGCTAGCACGCCGTTTCGGATCGGACAATTGATCGCTGCTTTCCGGCGCAAGAATCGGCGTTAGAATCGGCACGACTTTTCTTCGCGGCCTCTTGAATCTCGTATCTCAAGTTTTATGAGTGCGTATCTGGGAATCGACGTTGGCACCTCGGGCACGAAATGCATTGCCATCAATGCCGCGGGTAAGATTTTGGCGTCCGCGACGGATGCCTATCCGCTTTCCACACCCAAGCCGCTCTGGAGCGAGCAGAATCCGGACGATTGGTGGCGGGCAACCATCAACACGGTGAAGGCCGTCGTGAAAAAGGCGAAACTCAAGCCGGCCGATGTCAAAGCGATCGGACTTTCCGGGCAGATGCACGGTTCGGTGTTTCTCGACAAACAGAACCGCGTGATCCGGCCCGCCATTTTGTGGAACGACCAGCGCACCGCCGCAGAATGTGAAGAAATTGAGCGCCGGGCCGGCGGACGAAAGAGTTTGATCAAGCTAGTGGCCAATCCCGGCGCTTACAGGTTTCACCGCGCCGAAAATTCTGTGGCTGCGAAATCATGAGCCCAAGAATTTCTCGCGCACCGCGAAAGTGCTGCTGCCGAAGGATGAAATTCGCCGCCGACTGACCGGCGAATTCGCCAGCGATGTGAGCGATGCCAGTGGAACACTGCTGTTGGATGTTGCCAAACGCGCCTGGTCAAAACCGCTCTTGGCAAAATTGGAATTGGACATCGACTTGCTGCCGAAATGTTATGAATCCGAGCAGATTACAGGCAAATTGACAAAGGCGGTGGCCAGCGACTTGGGGCTGACGACGGACTGCGTCGTGGTCGCCGGCGCCGGCGATTGTGCGGGGGGTGCTGTCGGCAATGGCATCGTCAATCGCGGAGTGCTGTCCACATCGATCGGCACTTCGGGCGTGGTGTTTGTTCACAGCAACGAAGTGCAAGTCGATCCGCAAGGTCGGCTGCACACGTTTTGCCACGCGGTGCACGGCAAGTGGCATTTGATGGGCGTTAACCTTGCGGCCGGCGGCAGCTTGCAATGGTTTCACGATCAGTTGTGCGGCGCTTCGAAAGAAAAGACTGCCAAAAGCAATGAGTACAAATCGCTCTTCGCCGCAGCCGCCAAAGTGTCTGCCGGCAGCGAAGGACTTTTTTTCCTGCCCTACTTGTCCGGCGAACGCACACCGCATGCCGATCCCGACGCCCGCGGGTGCTTTATTGGATTGACGCTCGCTCACACACGGGGCCACTTGGTGCGGGCGATTTTGGAAGGGGTGACTTACGCACTTCGCGACAGCCTGGAGATTATTCGCCAGCTGCGAGTACCTGTGAGTGAAATCCGCGTTTCCGGCGGTGGCTCGCGCAGCAACCTGTGGCGGCAAATTCAGGCCGATGTATTCAGCCAGGATGTGCGTACAATTGGCGCGGAAGAAGGACCGGCCTACGGCGTCGCATTGTTGGCGGCCGTCGGGGCGGGCGAATATCGCGATATCAACGAGGCGTGCGCGGCGACGATTCAGGTCGAATCGAAGACCGCGGTGAATCGTCGGGCTGCGGCAGTTTATGAAAAGGCGTTTCCGATTTATCAGCGATTGTATGTGGCGCTAAAGAACGAGTTCAAACAGATTGCCAGCTTGGGAAAATAACCATGGCGTTCCTGTATCTGTCTGAAGCGGATGTTGCGCAACTCATCGACATGCCGGCCGTCATCGAGGTGGTCGAAGAAGCTTTTCGGCAATGGGCTGCCGGCAAAGCGATGAACGTGCCGCGCGCCAGAGCCAAAGCGTCCGGAATTGTGCTGCATTCGATGTCGGCCGCGGCGGAATATTTGGGACTCGTCGGCTGGAAGAATTACACCACGACCAAAACCGGCGCTCAGTTCCTCATTGGCTTATACGATGCAGAAACCGGCGATCTGGAATGTTTGATCGAAGCCGATCAATTGGGTCAGCTGCGCACCGGCGCCGCCACGGCGGTCGCCGCGCAGTGGATGGCCAACATGGATGCTACGGAAGTGGGGCTCTTCGGCGTCGGCAAACAGGCGCGCACGCAATTGGAGGCGGTCAGCATTGCTCGGCCGATCGGCCGCTGCTTTGTTTACAGCCGCAATCAAGATCGCCGCGAGCGCTTCGCCGCGGAGATGAGCGTGAAGCTTGGAATCGATGTGAAGCCGGTTGATCGGCCTCAGGAAGCGGCGAAAGATTTGCCCATTGTCGTGACGGCCACCAGCAGCACTTCGCCAGTATTTGATGGGAACGATTTGGCCGAAGGCACGCTGGTGTGTGCCGTCGGCTCAAACTGGCCGCATCGCGCCGAAATCGATTCCAACACGGTGCGCCGTGCCGACAACGTAGTGTGCGACAGCGTCGAAGCCTGCAAAATCGAAGCGGGCGATTTCGCGGAGGCGCTCGAGAAAGGCGTGTTCGATTGGCGTCGCGCGGTGAACCTGGCCGACGTTGTGGCCGGCAAAGCCGTGGGACGCAGCACCAAGCAAAGCGTGACGCTTTTCAAATCGGTTGGGCTGGCGCTGGAAGATGTGGCGGTTGGCGGCCGAGTGTTGGAGATTGCCCGCACCAAGGGCGCCGGACGCTGGATTACAGTTGGCAGTTCCACGCAAACGGTATGCTGATGCGCGTGGCGCGGGCACAATCGCCAATTTACGGCGGTGCGTCCTGATGGTTGCCATTTGCCGAGGGCGATTTTGTTGGCTCGGGCCGAAAGCTATCGCGCAGCGAATCTTTTATAATCCCGGCGAACGCCTGGCTCGCTGCGCCGACCGCGGCCGAGGCAAACGCGCCGACCAAAGTTCCCAGTCCCGCAACGAGGCGGCCGGCTGGATGCGATTCCGCGGCCGTCGTTTGCTTGCTCGCGGCTGAAGTTTTTCGATCATCCGTCGCGTCGCCGGAATCTTTCTTTTTGCGCAATCCGTGTCCCATCGCCCAGCCCGCAGCCAAGCCCGCCATGGCAGCGGTGCCAATGACCGGCAGCGGATAAGTATCGGTCCACGCGCCCACATCGGCAGAGCGGCGCAGCGAATCGGTAATTTCGCCGCGCAGCCGCGCCAGCGCCTCGGTAGCGAGCCGCGCTTCGCGCTGGAGGTATTCGTCTTCAGTAAGTTCGTGCTCTTCGAACATTCAGTATGAACTGGCCAGGGAAATATCACCGCGCGTTGATGGGCGTCCAACTTCGAGTTTCCCGGCCGGTGTATTTGGCTGCCGGCCGAATCAAGCGGTTGTGTTCCAATTGTTCCATCACATGGGCACTCCAGCCTACCACACGACTGACGACAAATAGCGGTGTATAAATTTCGACCGGCAATCCTAAATAGTGATACAACCGGGCGCTAGGCCAATCAGTATTCGGATGCAATTTTTTTTCTTCCCGCACTACCCGTTCAATGGTGTCCGCAATGGTTTCCATGTCCAAATGCCCTGTTTCCTTGGCCAACTGCATGCACAGGGGCTTGAGGAACTTCGCGCGCGGATCGCCATCCTTGTAAACACGGTGACCAAAACCCATGATTCGCACTTTTCGTGCCAGCGCTTCACGGACCCAGGCTTCGGCTTTATCGGCAGAGCCAACTTCATCCAGAACTTCCAAAGCGCGCTCATTCGCCCCGCCATGTAACGGACCTTTGAGTGCGCCGATGGCCCCCGTAATTGCGGAATAAATATCGGACAGCGTCGAAACGATCACGCGCGCTGTGAAAGTAGACGCGTTGAACTCATGTTCGGCGTACAAAATGAGTGTCACTTCCAGTGCCCGGACCGCCCCGGGAGTTGGGTCGCGACGCCTTAGCATCCGCAGGATGTTTTCCGCCAGCGAATAGCGCTTGTCGGGCCCGACCGGTTCTTTGCCCTGCACCAGTCTATGTCGGGCCGCCATGATGACGGGCATGCGCGCCAGAATTCGCTCTGTCTTCCGTAAATTCGCCTCACGGCTATTGTTGTCCTTGTCAGGATCCCAGTGTGCCAACAGGCTCGCGCCGCTGCGCATCACATCCATCATGTCGGCAGCCGGGGGAATGTGGCGCAGAATTTCGATCAACTCCTTCGGCACCGGGGCGTACTGATGCAAGCGATCATTGAACGTCGCCAGCTCGGTCGTCTTGGGCAATTCGCCGTACAGAATCAGGTACGCGACTTCTTCGAATGAAGCATGACGACCTAGCTCTTCCACCGGATAGCCGCGATAGGAAAGTCCATCGGCAAGCGTGCTAATTGCTGTCTCGCCCGCGATGATGCCTTCGAGCCCTGGATGGTACGGCAGTTCTGCCATTGATGATGCTCGATGTTGAGTCAATGTCCGCCATTACTGCCGAAAAACTTTTGATCGCGCTCTTCATAGCCCGCATAGCCCAACAAATCATATAATTCCTGCCGAGTTTGCATCAAATCGAGCAGACTTTCTTGCGTACCTTCGTCGGCCAGCACGGCCAGCGCAGCTTCGACGGCTCGCATCGCCACGCGCAGCGCGGTGACAGGGTATAACACGACGGCATAGCCAAGGTTCGCCAATTCATCGAGCGACAAGAGCGGGCTTTTGCCGAATTCCGTCATGTTCGCCACCAGCGGCGATTCGATTTCACGCGCGAAGCGTTCAAACTCTTCCGGGCCGCGCAGCGCTTCCGGAAAGATCCAATCGGCTCCCGCGGCCAGATATGCCTTGGCACGTTCGACGGCGTCGTCCAACGTGGTCACACCGCGTGCATCGGTGCGGGCAATAATCACCAAGCTGGGGTCCTGCCGGCCGCTCACCGCCGCGCGAATTTTCGCCACCATTTCGCCCGGCTCGACAAGCGATTTTCCCGACAAGTGGCCGCAGCGTTTCGGCAGCCGCTGATCTTCCAATTGGATGGCAGCCGCCCCGGCTGCTTCGAGTTCGCGAACCGTGCGCTCCACGTTGATTGCTTCGCCGAAGCCGGTATCGGCATCGACAATCACTGGCAATTTTACGCTGCGGGTAAGGTGCTGGGTCTGCTCGACAAGTTCGGTCAGCGTAAACAGTCCGACATCGGGCAATCCCATCACCCCGGCGGAAAACGCGGCCCCGGAAAGATAGACGGCATCATAGCCGGCTTGCTCGATCAACTTCGCCACTAGCGCGTTGAATGCGCCAGGCACCTGGATCGTGGCCTCCGCGACGGCATCTCGTAGCAAACGGCCGGGCGCTTCACTGGCCACGAGCAACTCCCCAATGCAGATTTGGTTCAATTGCGATTGTCACTGCGAATATAGGGGCCGGCGTCGGCAGTTGGCAAGGGACGCCCATCCAGATCAGAATGCAACTTCCGGCCGCTCGCGGCTAAGCGTGCAGTAAACCATCGCGTAACCATCTCAACCGCGCATCCAATGCCCACGGCGGCCACCGCTCGATCGACGGTTGCATTCGCGACAACGCGATCACCCTGGCGCGCCCTCGCCGAAATTGCATTGATCTTCGCCATTTTCTTTTTCCACGGCGCGTGGCCCACGCCAGACGTGAACGAAACCGGTTACATCACCAAATCGGTTCACTTCTGGAATCACGACGCCTTCGCGCGCGATTTCTTCTGCAACACCGGCGATGCGCAATTCATCTATTTCGGTGCGATGGGCTGGCTCGCAAAGCTTGGCCTGTCGTTCGATCAAATCGCGTGGACGGGTCGCATTATCACCTGGCTATTGCTTGCGATTGCGTGGCGAGGACTGAGCTTCACCGTTGTGCCGCGAGCGTGGGTGGCTGTGGCAACCGCACAAATTTTCGTGCTGCTGTCTGAGCAAGCCCATATGGCGGGCGAATGGATCGTGGGCGGCGTGGAAGCCAAGGGGTTCGCGTGGGCGTTTGTACTGTTTGCGCTCACGCAATTGGTGCGCGGTCGCTGGAATTTGGCTTGGGTGCTGCTCGGCGTTGCAGCGCTATTTCATATCGTTGTCGGCGGTTGGGCGGCGATTTGCCTCGGCGCCGTTTGGCTGATTTCGAGTAATGAGCGGCCGGGTTTGCCAAGCATGCTTCCAGGGTTGATCGTGAGTTTTCTGCTCGCGCTTCCGGGCTTGTACTTCGCCTGCCGACTACAAGCGGATGTTAGTTGGGCTACCGCCATCGCTGCCGATCGCATTCAAGTGTTCGAACGCTTGCCGCATCATTTGCTGCCCACGATGTTTGCCACGGGCTATGTTCCCCGACAGTTGCTCGAGTGGGCACTATTCATCGTGTTGTGCACGCAAGTGCGGGCAACTAGCGGTGACCGTCGATTGCGCCGATTTGTTGCTGCGACGTTGGCGCTTTCTATCGTCGGTTTCATTCTCGGCTGGATTGCTGCGCCAGCGCCAGATGCGGCGGCGCTTGTGTTGCGATTTTATTGGTTTCGAATGTCCGATATCTTGGTCCCATGCGCTGTCGCCTTGATCGGACTGCAGTTTCTGCTGAATTTAATCGCGGAGGGCAAGCGAACAGCTCTCTGGCTGGGGACGCTATTGCTCGCAGTCTGCGTGTTCGATTTGTACAATCAGGCGCGACATTTTCCATGGCTGCCGAAGTCGTGGGGCGAAGTCACTCCGCGGTCCGACAAGTTCTTGAATTACAACGACTGGCTCAATGTCTGTCGCTGGGTCGTCGAGCATACACCGCCTGATGCCGCGTTTATCACGCCGCGAAATTCCGCCACATTCAAGTGGAACACCGCTCGCAATGAAGTTGGCACCTGGAAAGATATGCCCCAAGACGCTGCTGGCGTGGTCGAGTGGCGCGAGCGCATGCAGAATCTCTTTGCGTCCAATTCACCGACCGCTGCGAAACCGTGGCGGACCTCGGTGGCCGAAGCCGATGCCGAAGGGATGCGAAAGTTGGCCGCTCAATACGGCGCGGGATACGCAATCGTCGACATCAGCCCGGACGCTCCACTGCCCAACTTGGAGCCGGTGTTCAAAAACGATTCCTTCGTGGTTTATCAGTTTGCCTCTCCTTGACAATTCAAATCCAGCCCAGCGTCGATGAACAAGTCGCAACGAGCTGCATTAGGGTTACTTGCAATTGAAAGGTCCATGGCGGCCCGCAACGCACTTTCCCTGGCGATGCTAACGCTGATTGCTCTAACGGCGACCGGCGCATGTGCAGAACCACAGACCAAGAAACCGCAACAGTCATCGAACGTGGAGGCGGGGGCGCTTGCTGGACATCGCTGCCGTGTCGTCGTACTGACAGATATTGGGGGTACGGATCCGGACGACTTTCAGTCGATGGTCTATTTGCTCGTTTACGCAGATTGCTTCGACATCGAGGGCCTCATTTCATCGCCGTATGGTCCGGGCCGGAAGGAGCACATCTTAAAAGTCATCGATTGCTATGAAAAGGACTTTGAGAAACTAAGAACGTATTCCGAGAAGTATCCGACGGCCGAAGTACTGCGGGCAGTCACAAAACAAGGTGAGACGGATGTGGCGCCCTACGCTGGCGTTAGACGGACCACGGAAGGGTCGCGTTGGCTCGTGAATTGCGCCAAACGTGATGATCCACGGCCATTGTTCGTCTTGGTCTGGGGCGGTTTGGAAGACCTCGCGCAGGCGCTACATGACGCGCCGGAAATCTTGCCGAAACTGCGAGTGTACTGGATTGGTGGACCAAATAAGAAGTGGAGTCCAGACGCATATCAATATATTGCCACGCACTATCCGACACTCTGGATCATCGAGTCGAATGCCACCTATCGAGGCTGGTTCACCGGTGGCGATCAACGAGGCCAGTGGGGAAACGAATCGTTTGTCAAACAGCATGTTGCGGGAAACGGTGCGCTTGGCGAATTCTTCAATTCGCAGCTCGGTGGCAAAATGAAAATGGGCGACGCGCCATCGGTGGCCTGGCTGCTTCAGGGCACATCGTCTGACCCTTCACAGCCTGGATGGGGCGGGCGCTTTGTGAAAGCGTCGCAGCGGCCATACGCGCTTTTCGATCGGCTTACGACGACCGACGACCACGTGGAGATGTTTAGCATTGTCGAGTTTGCGCTTCCGCTCGGCACTGGAGCGCCTGCAATACCTAAAGCGCAACTCGTGGTTGAGAACCAGTCGCTTGCTGGTTATGCAGCGGGCGACGGTACGATTCGCTTCCGCTTTTGCCCGAACGCTGCGAAGGTTTACAATTTCAAGATCCGCAGCAACGTGCCCTCGCTCGATACCAAGACTTTTGGCATCACCGCGGATGCACCCAAGCCTGAGAGTGCGAAGCAGCCAGATAAACGTCTGCCCAATTGGTGGACCGACGATCCGGCGCCTGGACTTGCCGAGAGCGGACATATTGGCGCCAAAACGGTGAGCCAATGGCGGCAGGATTACCTGCAAAGCTTCGCCGAAAGGATGGCCCGCTGCAAAAAGCCGAATGCCTCAAAAAACTGAAGCATCACCAAATTCCAAACACACTTTTATGACTCGGCTTGCACTGCCGCGACGCGACGCTGCACAATATCTCGTCGCCAAATCATCCAAGCGAAGAGCAGACCGGCAGCTAATATGGTCAGAATCCCAGCTCGCGTCATGCGATGAGCCACAAATGGCGACGGCTCGTGCAAACCGACATTGAGAAGCCAGCAGTTCGCCAATTGCAGCCCTGGGTACCGGGCGGTTAATCCTTGGCGTACCCAGTCTTCCAATCGGTTGGTGTCGCGATGAGCTTCGCATGTGAGTTCGACAGGACCGTCAGCATTAATCAGGCGGTCAAGCGGATCGTCGTCATAAATCGCCAAGAGTAACACCAAATCGCGCGGCTGTGGTTCTGCTTGTAGATGAGCAGCATATACCGGTACATAGAATTCAATATCGCTCGGGTATTCGCCATCGCGATGAAACACGTACCCGCGACCACACGACTTGATGTTGGTCAGTGTTGCGAAGCCATCCGCACCAGGTCCATTTCGCACAAGCTGATCGCACGTCATCCGCGGTACGTCTGCCAGTCGTCGCTCGTGCGACCAGCTTCCCATGACACTCAGGATCCCGAAGATTAGCAGTCCAACCGCTAGCCACACCATCGCGCGCATTGATTGTCCCTCCGCACAAACCTACCTCAACTCGTTTGCTGAATCCGCCTTTGGATGCGGCAGAGGTGCCAAGTTGGCAGAAAGGGCCGATTCGATTCGGTTGAAGAGCGGTTGGCCAAATTGGACGCAAATGATGAATCAGAAGATCACTTACGATAGATTGCCGGTCCTCTGGCGCGCGGCTTGCTTTACGTGGGTGCGCCGGCTGGGAGTCTGCGCCGAATGGCAGTTTCGTTTGTCCGGCATTCACAGGTTCAATCGAGTTATTCGCCAGCGGCTTTGGCCTGTTGGCATTTCGCAAAACCCTCGGTCTTCGAATTAACCATTTTTAACTAATCCATTGTTCTGGAGTAGGCAATGAGTGCGACTGCAACCAAGCCGGATAAGAAGAAGAGCGCAAGTAAAGTCCGTTTGCAACCGCTGGGCGACCGTGTGGTCGTGGAGCGGGAGGAATCGGAAGAGCGGACCAAGGGCGGGATTTTGCTGCCCGATACGGCGAAGAATAAGCCGGCTCGTGGTACGGTCATCAGCGTTGGCGACGGTAAATTGACGGACGACGGCACGCGCAAGCCATTGCAAATTAAGCCCGGCGACCGCGTGCTATTCACCAGCTACGCCGGCGAATCGTTCAAAGTCGGTGAAGACGAACTGCTGCTGATGCACGAGGAAGACATCTTGGCAGTGATCGTCGGCTAAGGCAGTTTTTTCTCGCCACGCATTTCGGGAATATTGGCGGAAAGTAATGAGCGACAGAATTTAGATTGCTGTAAAAACATTCACTACAGTAGCTTAAGTCGCGCGTTTGACCAAAAAACTTCAAGTGGAACGGCGGATTGAGTCGCGAATCCCGTCATTATTACGACAAAATGGAACATAATCAGTGAGGATTCCGATTTTTGTCGTGCGGAATGCGTTTTTTGAAAATTGTGACACAATTCCCAACTACATACGTCAATTGAACTAACGACATCGAAAATCAATCAAGGAGCACGTTTGCTATGGCCAAAATGATGGCATTCGATCAGGAAGCTCGCGAAGCCATGCGGCGCAGCGTTTCCAAGTTAGCGCGGGCAGTAAAAATCACGCTGGGTCCCAAAGGGCGCAATGTGATTTTGCAAAAGAGCTTTGGCTCGCCCACGGTTACCAAAGACGGCGTGACCGTCGCGAAGGAAATTGATCTGGAAGATGTTTACGAAAACATGGGCGCCCGAATGGTTCGCGAAGTGGCGTCGAAGACCAGCGATGTGGCAGGCGACGGCACGACAACCGCGACTGTGCTCGCGGAAGCCGTGTTCAACGAAGGCCTCAAGGCAGTTGTGTCCGGCGTAAATCCGGTACAGCTAAAGCGCGGCATCGAAAAGGCCGTGGCCGACATTATCGAAAAGCTGCACAAGATGTCGATCAAGATTAAAGGCAAGACCGAAATGGCGCAGGTCGCCACCATTGCCGCGAACAACGATACGGAAATTGGCAGCATTCTGGCCGATGCCATGGAACGCGTTGGCAAGGACGGCGTGATCACCGTTGACGAAGGCAAGAGCCTGAAGACCGAAACCGAATGGGTCGAAGGCATGCAGTTCGATCGCGGTTACCTGTCGCCGTACTTCGTCACCAACCCGCAACAAATGAAATGCGAGTTGGAAGACGCCTATGTGCTTGTTTACGAAAAGAAAATTTCCAACGTTAAAGAACTCGTGCCGATTCTGGAGCAAGTGGTCAATGCCAGCAAGCCGCTCTTGATTGTGGCGGAAGAAGTGGAAGGCGAAGCTCTGGCGACGCTGGTTATCAACCGGTTGCGCGGCACGTTCCAAGTTTGTGCCGTGAAGGCGCCAGGCTACGGCGATCGTCGCAAGGCGATGCTGGAAGACATTGCGATTCTGACCGGCGGCACCGCGGTTTTCGAAAGCTTGGGCATCAAGCTTGAAAACCTGACGCTCGCCGATTTGGGTCGCGCGAAGAAGGTGATTGTCGACAAGGACAACACGACAGTTATTGAAGGCGCCGGCAAGAGCGCCGAGATCAAGGGTCGCATCGAGGCGATTCGCAAGGAAATTGAATCGTCCACCAGCGATTACGATCGCGAGAAGCTCGAAGAACGGTTGGCCAAACTCGCCGGCGGTGTGGCGAAAGTCAACGTGGGCGCTGCGACCGAAAGCGAGATGAAGGAAAAGAAGGCTCGCGTCGAAGACGCGCTGCACGCCACTCGGGCAGCGGTAGAAGAAGGAATTCTGCCTGGCGGTGGTGTGGCACTTCTGCGGGCTAGCAGCTCGCTGAAGCCGGAAGGCGTCGAGCAAGATGAAGAAGTTGGCTACAACATCGTCATCCGCGCTTGTCGGGCTCCGCTAACAATGATTGCGTCGAACGCCGGTCAGGATGGCTCGGTTATCTGCGAGAAGGTAATCGAAGCCAAAGGCAATGTTGGCTACAACGCGGCAACTGGCGAATTCGAAGACCTGGTGAAGGCCGGCGTCATCGATCCGACAAAGGTCACGCGCACCGCGTTGCAGAACGCTGCCAGCGTGGCGACGTTGCTGCTCACCAGCGACGCCCTAATCGCCGAGAAGCCCAAGGAAGAAAAGGCGAAGAAGGGCGGGGCGGGCCACGGCGGCTACGACGACATGTATTAATCGATAATCAGCAAAACGTAAAATCGTGGCTCTCTGGGTCGCGATTGCGAACTTGCTTTAACAGTTTTTGTAACATTGAAGCCCGGCGATCAAAAAAAATCGCCGGGTTTTTTATTTTTCCGTGAAACTTTTGGCGGCTAATGCGTCTATACATGGTGGGTGGACGGCGATCGGCAAGATGGTTGTCCGAGCGGAAACGTTATTGGGAAGGACTGAAAGGAACGCGGTTCACAATTGTGCCCGGCGCCTGGTGTCTGGTGTAGCCTTCGAAGAAGCGTAAGCGTCTTAGTTGGCCTTCTACCCCACTCCCCACAAGCACTTAGACACCAGGCGGCGGGCACGATTAGTTAACGAATCGGAGTAGCGCGTACGATCGCCGGCCACTTCGTAAGATCAGCACGGTTTCGCTGGCGAGATCGGCGTTTTTAAGCCGACTTTCTAAATCGGCAACCCGGCGATTGTTAACATACGCTCCGCCCTGCTGGATCGTGCGTCGGGCATCGCCTTTGCTTTTGGCAAGGCCGCTTTCTACGAGGGCATCGATTAGCGGCAATCCGTCCGATAGTCGTGCGCGCGGCAATTCTTTGCTGGGCACATCAGCAAAAATTTCGGCCAATTGAGTGTCATTCAATTGGCTGATTTCAGCGCCGAAGAAGATTTCTGTCGCTCGGCGTGCGGTTGTCAGTCCATCATTGCCGTGGACTAATCGCGTGAGCTCATCGGCAAGTCGCTTTTGGCTATCACGCTTGCCAGGATCCGCGGCGCGCGAAGTATCGAGCGATTCGATTTCTTCGTGCGGAAGTTCGGTGAGAAATCGTAAAACTTTACCGGCATCCGCATCGTCGACGTTAATCCAGTACTGATAAAACTGATAAGGACTGGTGCGCTGCGGTGAAAGCCAAACGGCGCCGCTTTCCGTTTTCCCCATCTTGCTGCCGTCGCTTTTCGTCAGTAGCGGATTGGTAAGACCATAGAGCTGAACGCCGTGCATGCGGCGAGCCAGATCGATTCCCGCCGTGATATTGCCCCATTGATCGCTGCCGCCTATTTGCAGCTCACAGCCATGCTGACGGTTGAGGTAGACGAAGTCATAGGCTTGCAAAAGCATGTAGCTGAATTCGGTGTAGCTGATGCCGCTTTCGCGGTCAAGCCGACCTTTGACGGAATCTTTAGCCAGCATGACGTTTACGGGAAAATGCTTGCCGACATCGCGCAAGAAATCGAGATAGCTGAAGCGGCTCATCCAATCGAAGTTGTTGACTAACTGCGCGGCGCCGGTTCCGCCGGCATCGAAATCCAAAAACCGGCGCATTTGAGCAGCCATGCCATCGACATTCTGCCGCAACGCATCGACGGACAGCAGGTTTCGCTCTTCGCTCTTTCCGCTGGGATCGCCAATCATGCCGGTAGCGCCACCCACGAGCGCGATGGGCCGATGTCCAGCTCGCTGAAATCGCCGTAGCATCAACAGTGGCAACATATGCCCGACGTGCATGCTGTCGGCCGTGGGGTCAAAGCCTGCATACAACACGCGCGGTTTTTCGTTCAGCCAAGATGCCAAATGCGCGTCGTCTGTGGTTTGATGGATAAGCCCACGCCACCGTAAGTCGCTAAGAATATCAAGCATCATGATGACTTTGTTGTATTGCCTTGATGAACTGCCTACCGCCCTCTGCCTACCGCGCATCGCCTCTCACCGCCACATGTCGTCGTCGGCAAACGGGTTCATGGCACTACCCAGTTTGGGTTTTGGCAATGCTTTCAACAGGTTTTCCGCCAATCGCAAATCATCTCGGGTTGTGATTTTCACGTTGATCCGTGAGCCGGGCACGACGGAAACTTTGTGGCCAATTCGCTCGACAAGCTGAGCATCATCGGTGGCGTTGAATCCGCCGCGCTGGGCGTAGGCTTTCATGAGCAGATCGCGGCGAAACACTTGCGGAGTCTGCGCTTCCCAAAGGCCCTCGCGAGGCACCGTCTCGACAATGGCTCCGCCGGCAATTCGTTTGAGCGTGCTACCGACGGGAATCGCGGGAATGGCCGCGCCCGTTTTTGCGGCTGCTGAAAAAATTTCGCTGATCCATTCATCGACAATGCACGGCCGTGCCGCATCGTGCACTGCCACAAAATCAACGTCCGGCTTCAGAGCCTCCAGCGCCTTCTGAATGGAATCTGCCCGTTCCACCCCACCGTCCACGAGGTCGATGCCCAATATCGCCACGTTTGCACCGAACTTCGTCAAAAAATATTCGCGATCTTCCGCGGAAATCACAAGCACAAGCTGCGGCACATCCTTCCGCGCCAAAAATTTTTCCGCAGAGTGCAGCCAGACCGGTTTGCCGGAGAGCGGCGCGAAGGGCTTCTTGTAATTTTTGTCGCCAAAGCGGCTACTCTTTCCGGCGGCTGCAAGAATGACGGCAAAGTTGGGCACGAGCATATCTCCGACTCGCAAAAAGAGATTCGTCTATCGTGACAACCTTGCGACATCTCGTCAATTTGCTATCCGATCATTACAAAGACGGTTATGCGCAATAAGACTATGAGATGATTTCATACTCGCTGTCATCATCGTGCGCCGGTTTTGCACACCTGGGCCGAGGACAAGAATTTTCACCGTGACGCGAGGATGGCAGCGGCGATTTCAAATTGCTTCAATAGGCCATCGATACCGTGCCGGATAACAGCATTGATCGCACAATTATTGCATTTGAAGCCGGGAATGTATCCCGGCCAAACGATCGTTGGCAAAAGCAAATCGAACTTGACTTTCGAAGGCGAGAATGCCGGAAAAACGATTCTCACATACAGTCTCAATGTACGAGAGTCAGGCCCGGAAGAGCGGTCGCCACGATATCGTGGTACTGGTGTTGTCATCCTCGGCGACGATTTTCATGCCAAGAACATTACGCTTTCCAACACTTCGGGCGACCATGGGCAAGCCCTCGCTTTGCGGGTCGATGGCGATCGGGCTGTGATCGAGAATTGCCGCTTGCTCGGCTGGCAAGATACGCTGCTTCTGAATAGCGGCCGGCAATATTTCCACGATTGCTATCTCGAAGGTCGCGTCGATTTCATTTATGGTGCTGCGACGGTGGTGTTCGACCGCTGCGAAATCCATAGCAAGAACGGTGGACACATTACCGCGGCTAGCACGCCGGCAGATCACCCGTTCGGATTCGTGTTTATTGATTGTCGCCTGACCGGCGATGCCGAGCCTTGGAAAAATCTAAATGAGCAGGCAGCGGATGCAACCGCGCCGCCCAAGTCGTCCAAACCATTGGCCGACTTGGGAAGGCCGTGGCGGCCCTACGGCAGTGTTACTTACCTCAACTGTTTCATGGGCGATCATATTAAGCCCGAGGGCTGGAACAACTGGCGCAACCCAGAAAACGAGAAAACGGCTCGCTATGCAGAGTTCAACAGCAGTGGGCCGGGAGCGAATTCAGAAAAGCGAGTGGCGTGGTCCAAACAGCTCAACAAGCAGCAGGCCGATGAAATTACGATCGACAAAGTTCTTGGCGGCACGGATGGCTGGAAGCCTAATCCGTAGACTACGTAATTCGCATTTCACTGCTGATACGTCATCAGAATTTCATCCGGGTGCAACCCGGCGATTGATTGGAAACCGCCATCAGCGATGGTTTGTCCCAATTTGGTGACCGTACGGAAGTAGCGGTCACTTGGTGCTCTGCCCGTAAGTTTGCGAGCTAAATCCTGGCAGAGAACATCGGCGGCGGCGCGAACGACTTCATCCGCCGAAGTTGCCGCATACTGGCTGGTGCACAGAATCGTTACGGCATCTTGAATTTGCTGCGAGAGGTAGGCCATCCGGCACTGTCGGTCGGCCAGTGCCAATTGATGTTTGCGCATGACGCCATCGACGACTAGCGGCGAGCGCTGCAGCCAATCTGCCGCGAATTCGGCATGCGAGCGCAAATCAGCAGGCATGTTTTCCGGCAATAGTGAACGAGATTTTCGGGCGAAATACTGCGAGGCCATCCACTTGAGATACGGACCGACCACTTTCCGCAACGCCCAAGAGTGCGCGGGGTTCATTGGGTTCGGTTTTCTGATGCCGGCGGCCGCCAGCGTTTTGCCGATCGGCTCGAAAAACTTCATGCCGTGCTGCTTTACGAGCGATTTGAAAAATGCCATGCCCAGCATTTCGCCTTCGCCTTCGTAAATACACGGGGCTAGGAATTCGTGGATGTTATCGCCAAGCATGTGTCCGTGCAGAAACGAGCGGCCGCCGTGCGTTTTCATGAACAAATCGACGGCGGCTTCTTTCTGGGATTCGCTGCCGAAGATTTTGGCGATGATGCATTCCATCTCGCCGCGATAACCTTGATCCAACAGGCCAGCGCACCACTGCACCAGCGCATCGCAGCCAACGATGAGCGCCGCCATTCGGCCAAGTCGACGCTGCACCAATTCGCGATGTGCAATTTCTTCGCCATATGTCTGGCGGAAATGAGCCCAGGGGATCATGCTGGCCATCATCAGGCGCATCGCCCCGGCCGCATTGGCACACAGCGCAACGCGACCAAGATTCAATCCGTGATAGGCAATCGTCAATCCGTCGCCTCGCGGTGGAGTGAGCAGATTCTCTGCTGGCACACGGAAGTCTTTGAAGATAATGCCCTGATTATAAGTGTGCTTGAGCGCGTACAGCCCATATTTGCGAAGTTGGAAATTATCGTTTTCCTGAGCCGGCAAATCAACGACTAACACTGCGGGGCGATCTTCGATTAAACACACCAGTCCGATCGTTCGGCCGGGGACGACGTTCGTGATAAACAACTTCTCGCCGTTGACAATGAATTCATCGCCGGCATGCTGCGCTCGCGTTTGCAGCGCGGTCAAATCGGATCCTGCGCCGGGTTCGGTGAGGGCGAATGCCGATAATCGTTCGCCACTGGCCAAACTCGGCAAGAACCGTCGCATTTGCTCTGGCGTGCCGAATGTGCGAACTGGATCGACAGCACCGATGCAGCCGTGGACCGATGCCAGCCCGGCCACTGTCGGGTCGATTATCGCCATTCGCGTTAAAAACGGCGCGAACGAAGAAAATGGTGCGCCGCTGCCACCGTATTCCCGATCGACGAGCAAACCCCAATAGCCTGCGCCTGCTAAATCGCTCAGTACCCGATCGGTGATTTTATTATTCGCATCTAATAAAGTGCCTGCTTCGCGATGCCGCCGCGCTACCTCGAGCGAATTCAGCATCACGCGCTCCACCGCCGCCGGCGTTTGCGGCGGCTGGCTAGCGAATAGTTCGACTGGAATTTGGCGTTCCCAAATCGCGCGATGAATGGGACTGTTTACGGTTTGAAAGCGGGCCGCGAACATCGATTCGACCTGATCGTCGGCCTTGTCGACAGCCCCCATCCGTCTCGCTTCCTCGGCGCTTTTCCCACCGAGCTTCATTGCGGTTTCCGCAAACGAGGTCTCGCCATCGCCGTTGCCAGCGGCACGCATTGGCACGGATTCCTTTACCGCAGAAGTCGCAGAGGGACGCGGAGGTGTGGTCATGATGGGGAAAAGCTGTCGGGTGAAATCGTTACTAAGCAGCGCTGGAATTATACGTCGCTGTGCGAAATTCGGCCGTATCAATCGGCATACATGCCGTCGATTTCTTTCGCGAAATGATCGTGCACGAGTTTTCGCCTCAGTTTGAGTGTCGGCGTTAATTCTTCATTTTCGATGGTAAATCCGCGCGGCAGCAGTATGAAGCGCTGAATTTGCTCGCATTGCGATACGTTTGCCAGCCGCGCGTCGATTCGCTGGCGATATAGTTCCAACACTGTAGGATGCACGAGCGCTTCGCCGGCCGACGTGACCGGAATTCGACGTGCAATAATCTCTGCCCGAAGTGTTTCCGGATTTGGCACGATGAGCGCGGTCAAGTATTTTCGGCCATCGCCGATGACAATCACCTGATGCACCAGTGGCTCTTCGGCAAGGCGACTTTCTAAAAATACGGGCGCGATATTCTTTCCGCCGGCAGTAACAATGAGCTCTTTCTTGCGACCCGTAATCCGCAGGTAACCGTCCGTATCGAGCTCTCCAAGATCGCCGGTGCACAGCCAGCCGTCGCGGATTGCGTCGGCCGTATCGTCCGGCTGGTTCCAATAACCGAGCATCACGTGGGGACCGCGTGTGAGGATCTCGCCGTCAGCGGCGATTTTCACTTCGACATCTTCGATCGCACGCCCAACCGTCCCCACTTTATTTTGCGTTGGAGTCGCCGTGGTAATCACTGGCGACGATTCGGTGAGTCCATAGCCCTGCACCAGCGGCACGCCCTCTTGCCAAAAAAATTCCGCCACATGGTCGGGCAGGGCGGCGCCACCGGAACAGCAGGCGCAGGTTCCCGCCGAGAAGGTTTTGCAAATGGGTCAGTCCACCTGGCTCAACGGGGCCGAGTTTGTGATTATCGCGCAGGTGGCAATAAACTTTTTCAAAAAAATACGGCACGCCGTTCAGAAGCGTAGGATGTAGCTCGTTGCAGTGAGCAATAATCTTGTCGCGATTTTCCGCTACGCCGAGTTGCGATCCGCGAACAAGCCAGGTGTAGAGATCACAAGTCCGCGCAAAAATGTGTGAAAACGGCAGCCACGCGAGGCGAATATCGTCGGTCGATGTTTCGAAGGCGTTGCAGCTGCCAATGGCGTTGCTCGTCAAGTTACCGTGGCTGAGCATTACGCCTTTCGAAACTCCGGTGGTGCCAGACGTGTAAAGGATCGTCGCCAGATCGCTAGGTTTCGTTTCGCGTAGTGCTTCATCGACAATCGGCTGCGTGGCGTCCCGGCCAATTCCGCTATAAAGCTCCGTAAATGGTACGACGGGCTGGCCGCCGATTTCGATTTCCGTTGAT
The DNA here is from genome assembly GCA_963773875.1 of Pirellulales bacterium. Lineage (GTDB taxonomy): Bacteria > Planctomycetota > Planctomycetia > Pirellulales > JADZDJ01 > CAVTYH01. The sequence continues at coordinate 28,516 of CAVZCV010000012.1, read as the reverse complement.
TCGTAACAGTAGAATTGCAGATTGCGTGGAAGCGAAATCTCGGCTGTCGCGAGCCGCTCCGCTTGAGCCTCAGTCGAGAGGATCACAAAACTTGCCTCACTGTCGGCAATTTGATAGGCGATCTGTTGCGCCGACAACGCAACGTGCACTGCCACATGCACTCCACGGGCCAAATGCACTGCCAGATCCACCAGGATCCACTCGTAGCGGTTTTCCGAAACCTGCGCGACGCGGTCCCCTGGCTGCAATCCAGCGCGGCGAAAACCGGCCGCGAGCCGACGCACTTCCTGCGCGAGATTGTTCCACGTCAGTGTACTAAACCCAGCACCTTCACCGGTCGGCATATGCAGCGCCACCTTGTTACCGCCTCGCGCTGCGGTGTCTAGAAAAAGTTGAACAAGCGTGGTGGCTTTTTGATTCATTGCGGCTCGGAACGGCTGAATCAAACGCGTTCAAAGATTGTGGCGATCCCCTGCCCCACACCGATGCACATGGTGGCCAAGCCGGTTTTCGCGTCGTGGTCGAGCATGTTGTGAATAAGCGTGGTGGAAATTCGCGCACCGCTGGCTCCCAGAGGATGACCGATGGCAATTGCGCCGCCGCGAATATTTATCTTCTCCTCATCAAATTTTGCCATGCGAATACATGCCAGGGCTTGCGACGCAAAGGCTTCGTTTAGTTCGATCAGGTCAACATCGCCGAGTTTCATACCGGCGCGTTCCAAGGCCTTCTTCGTTGCCGGCACTGGCCCGGTGCCCATCACAGCGGGCTCGACACCGATCACTGCCGTGGAAACGATTCGCACAAGCGGTTTCAGGCCGAGGGATTTTGCTTTCTCTTCGGACATGATAAGCAGTGCCGCAGCGCCATCGTTGAGCGGCGAGCTGTTACCGGCGGTAACGGTACCCATTCCTGGCATGAATGCGGGCTTGAGCGCTGCCAGCGCTTCCATGGTCGTTTCTGGCCGAATGCATTGGTCAACTTCCACAAGGATGCGATTTCCCGCCTCATCGCGGCCGTAAACCGGGACGACCTCTGATTTGAATTCACCCTTCTTGGTTGCCGCGGCGGCCAGCTGGTGACTTCGAAGTGCAAATGCGTCTTGCTCCTCACGGGAAATGCCCTGCGTTTGCGCGAGAAACTCCGCGGTGACACCCATCATCAGCGCGCCCTTGCTTGTGCGCTCAAAGAGTTTGGGGTTCAGATCAATTCGCGCGTCCATTGGAATATGCTGCATGTGCTCCAGCCCGCCGACAATTTGTACGTCTTCGCCGCCGGCGATGATTGAATGGGCCGCTTGATTAAGAGCTTGCAAGCTGGAGCCACAAAGTCGGTTGATCGTGGCCCCGCCTGCATGCATCGGAAGCCCCGCCATGAGTGCCACGGTGCGCGCGACATTGAGCCCCTGCTCTCCTTGCTGTTGCGTGTTGCCCAAGACAACATCTTCAATCTCGCGGGGGTCAATTCCGCTCCGCTGAACCAGCGCCTTGATGACCGCAACGGCGAGGTCATCCGATCGCACGTCGCGAAACACCCCCTTTTCGTTGTGCGAACGGCCGATCGGCGTGCGAACAGCGGCGACGATGACAGGAGACTTCATGCAGATTTCTCACTGATAGAACTTTTTTCCAGACTTTGCCATCTCGACCAGCATTGGCGTTGGCTTCCAGCGATCGCCGAGCGATTCCAGTGGTTTGAGCATTTCCAAAATCATCGCGGCGCCTATGCTGTCTGCCCAAAACAGCAGGCCGCCTTTGAACGGCGGGAAGCCGAGGCCGTAGATCAGCCCGAGATCGACATCGCGGACATCGCGCACGATGTGATCTTCCAGCAGTCGCGTCGCCTCGAGCAGCATCGGCAGAAATAGCCGGGCCGCAATTTGTTCCTCGGTGAATTTCTGTTTTCCACGAATTATCGGCTCCAACAATGGCTTGAGTGCGGGATCCGGTTCGCCGCGATCTTTGCCCGGCGAATATTTGAAAAAGCCCGCTCCCGATTTTTGGCCGAGCCGGCCGGCCTTAATGAGCACGGGTAGCACTGGTGAAACAACAATCCGTTCTGGAAATGCGTCGTACACCACGCGGCCAGCATAAAAAGCAGTATCGAGCCCCACGACATCGAACAGCGTGATTGGGCCCATCGGCATGCCGAAATTCTTGGCGGCGCGATCGATGGCAGAAATCTCTGCACCGTCGAGCAGCAACTCAATCGCTTCGTTCATATAAGGTAACAACAGCCGATTCACCAGAAATCCTGGACCGTCGTTGACGACGATCGGCGATTTGCCGATCGATTTGGCATATGCCACAGCTGTAGCAACCGTCTCGTCGCTGGTTTCTTTACCTCGAATCACCTCCACCAGCGGCATTTTGCGCACGGGATTAAAAAAGTGGATGCCACAAAACTGCGCCGGATGCTTTAGCCCCGCGGCGAGCCGCGTGATCGGAATCGTCGAGGTGTTCGACGCCAGAACGGCATTGTTCCGCAGTTGTGGATCTAGCCGCGCAAACAACTGTTTTTTGACTTCCGGATTCTCAACGATCGCCTCGATCACCAAATCGCACTGGGCTAGTTCGGAATCAGTTGTCGTGGCATTTAGTAAGGCCGCATACTTCACGGCCCGCTGTGGATCGGCAGCCTTCGTCAGCTTGTTGTACGAAACTTCTTCGAGAATCTTCTGCACACCGCTCGCGAGCGCTTTGGGCGCGGCATCGGTGAGTGTCACCGGCAGATCGCGTCGCAAATTGGCCGCGGCGATCCCCTGACCCATAATGCCGGAGCCGACGACGGCAACCGATGTAATTGGTTGCACCGCAACGTTTGGCCGATCGACGCCCGTGTCTTTCTTGTTGCGATCGGACAAGAAAAAAACGTTGATCAGAGCTCGATTTACCGGCGAGCCGAAAAGTCGCGGCCATGCCATCGGCCTCCGCCTCACAGGCCGCATCGATGTCGAGGCTCGCCGCACCAAGCATCACTTCAAGGGCAGCCAATGGCGCTGGATAGTGACCTTTGGTTTGCTGCTGGATGTAGCCCGACGCTGTTGCGCAAGGAAGCCCAGCTCCGTTTCATCGATATCGATTGGCCCCCTCCATGTTTTGCGGTCGGTGAGGTACTGCGTCGATTTCTGTTCCTCACGCACTAACCGAATCGCCGCATCCTGAATGCGATCAGCCGCCAATACATCGCTCGCCAGCCCCATTTTTAATGCTGATCGGGAATCGATTGTCTCGCCGCTGGTGACCAACTCGACGGCGTTCGAAAGGCCGACAATGCGAGAACACCGCGCAGTTCCGCCCCAACCAGGAAACAGGCCAAGCTTCACCTCTGGGAACCCGAATTGTGTTTTCAGATCGTCCGCCATCACGCGTCGGTCGCACCAGATGGCGAGTTCCGCTCCGCCGCCGACGCAAATGCCATCTATCGCCGCCACCGTTACGAAGGGACACTTCGAAAGCCTATGAAAGAGCTTTCGCCCACGATGACACATCTCGGTCACTTCGCTCTTGGGCACATCGAACGACGCGGCGAACTCGCGCAAATCGGCTCCTGCGATGAACGAGCCCGGCTTGCCAGAGCGAATCACGATACCTGCCAAGTCCTTTCGCTTTTCCAAAGCATCCAAGTGTGCCGATAATTCCTCGAGCACGTGCGACGAAAGCACGTTCGCGCCCTTGTTAGGGTCGTCGAATGTCAATAGTGCAATATCGCTTTCAGGGAATGAAAGCTGAATGACGGAATCGCATGGCATAATGTGAATCCTATCGGGTTTGAGCCGTCAGAATAGGGCGACTACGGACGGCAGTAAACTACCGGCTTGCTGAAGAATTGCATAAGCCGCTAGAATCTGAGGTTGTCAGTGGAATCAAAATCAGGAGTTCGATGCTGCCATGAAGCGTGAAGATGTAATAAATGTCGCCGTATTCTGCACACTGGTTGTCCTAGGCGTCGCGACGCGCTGGATGTCGGATGCTTTTAAACCCGCCCTTTCGAACTTTACAGCATTGGGTGCTTCGGCACTCTTCGCTGGATATTTTTTTCGCAATCGGCTGGCCGCGATCTTGTTGCCGCTGGCGGTGATCGCAATCAGCAACTTCTGCTTGCTGCCGTTCAACAACGTTGGGCAATTCGTGGCCGTTTACGTCGGGCTATTGTTGGCCGCCGCAATTGGCATGCTGGTGCGAAGTAATTTCAACGCCTGGACCGTGCTGGGTGGCTCTTTGGCTTCGTCCGTCCTGTTTTACCTAGTGACAAATTTCGCAGATTGGGTTGGGTACGATCTGTATCCGAACAACGCCGCCGGTATTGTTCAAAGCTACATCGCCGCCCTGCCCTTCTTCGGTCGCACGTTAGCCGGCGATTTATTCTTCACCGCAGCTATTTTTGGTACCTATTGGCTGATCCAAGCATCCGGGTTGGTTATCCAACGACCGGACATGCAGGAAGCGGCGATGAGATGAAGAGTGGATCACATGTTCGTTTTCAATCACTTCTCGCTTTGTTTCGGCGGTGTTCTGGCTGCCACTCGCTTTAGCTCCGCATGGCCTTCGTACCGCGAACCTGTGAAATTGATTTTGAATTCGTTCGGCAATAGCAACCCGGCCCAAACGTAGTCGGCGCCATCGATCATTGCGGTTCCATTGACCGCTTCGCCGGAACCAGCGTCACTCGAGATCGACTCGATGGCTCTTTTGTCGGCGGTGAAATTGACCGTGTAGTCAAACGGCACTTGCTGCCATACACCCCAAAACCGGCCCTGCCATTTGCCATTGGAGGTCGCGGTCACCTGACAAGTCATCGTTCCAGTCAGCTTCTTGTTCTTCGTAGTGAGCCACGGTCCTTCATAGTAGGCCGCAACGTTTGACCCGACTGATGTTGAGGCCGGCGCATCACCAAGTGCCGCTGGCCTGTTGGCGATGTACACCGTAAGGACGATGAGAGATAACGCCGTAATTGCCTTCGGAATTTGCATAGCATGCCTCTTGGGACCGAAGTGCCAAAGGCCCGAACACGCGGGCGACATCAACTGCACGCCCGGCTTCGAAGTGATGCACATGATGTGCCAAGGAATTGCAAAACGGCGGCCGTAGTTAGCCTGAGAGATTATCGATTAACGGCTCATTGCCGGTCGGCGATTTGCATGTCCGTTGCGTGCCGGGGGGGCCGGTGAAGCTGGAGGCGGCGCCGCAATTGGACGCAGATTGCCGGCACCCAGCAACTGCTCAATACGCTGCCGCAGCTCAGCATTACACTCGACTCGAATACTGCTGCTCTTCATGTGCACGCGTGCGCCATCTGCCAAGCATAGCATCAACTGTAGCTCACAGTTTCCCGGAAATTCGGCGAAGAGTTCTCGTAATTGTTCCAAGACTTCCGAGCCGTGCTTGTCTTCCGTGATCCGAATTCGCACGGCTTTAGTACCGCGGCGACGCAGATCGTCGAGCGGCATGACTTCGTTGACAATAAGATTGGCCTCTTCGCTGCCGGCGCGGCGATCGACCGTTCCGCGAATCGCCACAATCGCATCGGCCTGAATCTGTTGGCTGAACTTGTCAAATTCTTCTGGCCAGGCAATGCAGCGGATGACGCCTTCCAAGTCTTCCAGGTCAAACATTGCGTATTTCGTAAGCGTGGTCCCCTGCCGAGGATTTTTGGTGTGCGAGAATTTTATGGCCGAAATCATTCCGCCCATGAATGCTTCGCTACGCGAAGCGGCGCTCGAAATATTGACTGTGGAATGCGAGCAAAACGTGCCCAGCGTATCGGCATGCTCCGCAAGCGGATGGCTCGTGAGGTAAAAGCCAAGTACCTCCTTCTCGTTCGCGAGCCGTTCTTTTTCTGGCCAATCCATTACAGAAGCCAAAGATTGATTTGCGGTGCTCGTTGTTTGCTCTTCAGCTTCATCGTCGAACAATCCCTTTTGGCCCGCCCGCATATCAGCAAGTTTGGCTGCACCTGCCTGCAGCGCTCGATCGAGCGATTGCCAAACTGCGTTGCGGTTCGGATGCAGCTTGTCGAATGCGCCGGACTTTACGAGGCTTTCAATGGCAGTGCGGTTGACGACCGATGGATCGCAGCGTTCGCAGAAATCGAACACACTATGGAACCGCCCGCCGGCCGCCCGCGCTTTCGCGATTGCTTCACCAGCCGATCCGCCGCAACCTTTGATGGCGGCTAGGGCGAACACGATTTTGCCATCGGCCACAGAAAAATCGGCGTTCGAGAGATTCACATCCGGCGATACGACGGCTACATCCATGCGGCGACAGTCTTCGAGGTGTTCGACAAGCGAATCTTTTTTCTTGAAGTTGCGCCCGGAAATGTCGCCGGAAAGCAAAGCCGCCATGAACTCCAGGGAATGATGCGCCTTTAAATATGCCGTCATATACGCAATGAGCGCATATGCGGTGCTGTGCGATTTGTTGAAGCCGTAGCCGGCAAACTTGGCGATGAGCTCAAACAACTCTGCTGCTTGTTTTTCTGTGAGTCCTTTGGCCTTCGAGCCGGCGATGAACTGCTGCTGGTATTTGGCAATCGTTTCCAGCTTTTTCTTGCTGATGGCTTTAATGCAGGTGTATGCATCGGCCAGGTCGATTCCGCCCAGGCGGTTCAGAATTCGCATCACTTGCTCTTGATACACCATCACGCCGTGCGTCTCTTCAAGCACGTCTTTCATGACCGGGTGCAAGTACGCCGCTTTTTTGCGGCCCAGTTTGACTTGCACATAGTCGTCCACCATGCCACCTTCAAGCGGTCCAGGTCGGTACAGTGCATTGGTGGCGATGATGTCGCGGAAGTGATCCGGCTTCATCTTCTGCAAAAGATCACGGATGCCGCCGCTTTCCAGCTGAAAGATACCTTTAGTTTCACCGCGGCAAAGCAGGGCGAACGTCTCGGCGTCGTCCATGGGGAACTTGTATGGATCGACTCGCGTGCCCGTGGTTTGTTCAATGAGATCGACGGCCTTTGAAAGCACGGTCAAGTTGCGCAGGCCGAGGAAATCCATCTTCATGAGGCCAGCGCGTTCGACATCGCCCATGGCCCACTGAGTGATAATTTCCTCCTTGTTTTGCACGCGGCAGAGCGGCACGTACTCGGTCAACGGGCGATCGGCGATGACCACTGCGGCCGCGTGCGTACCGACATTACGGGCTAATCCCTCGATCTTACGAGCGAAATCGAGCACCTCGCGAATTTCGCCATCCGATTCGTACGACTTCTTGAGATCGGCGCTTTGTTCGAGCGCTTCGTCGAGTGAGATATTAAGGACATCGGGAACCATGGCCACGATACTATCGACTCGCGGAATGGGAATTTGTAGTGCTCGGGCGACGTCGCGGATCGCTGCCCGCGCAGCGAGTGTTCCAAACGTGCCAATTTGGGCGACATTTGCTTCGCCGTATTTTTCTTTGACGTACTGAATGACCTCGCCGCGTCGATCCTTACAGAAATCGATATCGATATCAGGCGCTTCGCGGCGACTCAAATCCAAGAACCGCTCGAACAGAAGGTCGAACTCTAGCGGACAGACGTGGCTCAGATATAAAGCGTACGATACCAATGACCCGACGCCCGATCCGCGCGCAGTAGCCGGAATGTTTCGTTCGCGCGCATAACGCACGAAATCCCAAACAATGAGAAAGTAATTTGGAAAGCCGAGCGTATTGATCACGTTGAGTTCATGATCCAGCCGTTCAATTACCTCGGGAGCCAAGTGGCCATCGATCGCACGCTGCGGCTTATCGGCATAACGTTCCAGTAGACCCTTGATGCACAGTTCGCGCAAATACTGCGTGGGAGTCTTTTGTTCGGGCGGTGTAAAATTGGGAAAGTGCCGTTTGCCGAGTTCCAATTCGATGTTGACGCTGTCGGCGATCAACTGCGATTGCTTCAAGGCCTCATCGAATCCCGGAAATGCCGCATACATTTCCTCAGGGCTGCGAATATAAAACTGGTTCGTTTCCATCCGCATGCGATTGGTATCGGTGCGGTACTTTCCCGTGTTGATGCACACGAGCACGTCCTGCGCGTCGGCATCTTCCTGATCCACGTAGTGGGCGTCGCTCGTTGCCACAAGCGGAATACCCATTCGCTGGGCTACCTGGATGGCGCCTTCCATTTGACGTCGCTGGATTTCGAGGCCGTTGTTTTGGATCTCGATGAAATAGCGATCGCCGAAGAGCCGATGGAACCAGGCGGCAATTTCTTCGGCTTCCTTCAGGAATGCCCCATTATCCCCCTTACCGGCGAGAATCGCCTTACTGAATTCGCTTGAAACGCAGCCGCTTAAGCAGACGATTCCCTCGTGGTGTGCTTCCAGGAGCTCGCGGTCGATTCGTGGTTTCACGTATAGGCCTTCCAGATACGCCTTCGACGCGAGCTGAATCAGGTTGCGGAATCCCGTCCGATTTCGGGCCAAAAGTGTTAGGTGATAACTCGATTCTCGCGTGCCACCTTCCTTTTTGTGGCGGCTTTCTGGCGCCACGTAAGCCTCATAGCCAACGACCGGATTTATGCCTGCAGCCTTTGCCTTTTGATAGAATTCCAGTGCCCCGTGCAAGTTGCCATGATCGGTCAGCGCCAGAGCGTTCATTCCCAACGACTTCGCGCGGCCGATCAGCTTCTCGATTGGGCTTGCGCCATCAAGCAAACTGTAATGGCTATGGCAATGTAGATGAACAAACGGCGGTGTGCTCAATTTAGACTCCTTGAGCGAGCAAGAAGAGCGATCCATCGGCGCAGACGACACCTGCAAGCGATTGTAATGGGCTCCGCCAGCGCTGAATAGAAGCTGGCAGCTATTCGCTTTGCGGCTCGCCGATTTCGCGGAGATAATCGGCGAGTTGAGATTGCAGATCGAGCAGGTTTTGCCACTGCTCAAGGTCGATCGTCACGCGATCGGCAGGTGATTTGATTTTGACCGAGGCCAAAAGATCGCGAATCCGGATGTGAAGGTATTCAATCAATTCCGAAAACTGTGCAGCCTGCGCCGGGCTAAGCCGTTGTGGCAATTCGGGCGGCTCGAGCGAATACAGCGTATTTCGAATATCGGCGCCGTCTTCCAAATTAAGGTCGAATTCCACGCTCTTCGCTTTAGCGGAAAGTGGTGATTCCTCGCGGCCCACGGTGCCGGAGCTGTCGGAATCGCGGCGTAGGCCGGCCAGTCGCTCGGCGATTTGTTCCCGCTTGCCAAATAATATGACGCTGCGTCCCAGCGCAATCATGTCGCCGAACCGAAGGATCCGAAGCTGGATGTCTTCGCCGTTGACTTTCGTGCCGTTGGTGCTTTCCAGATCGGTCAGCACCACTTTGTCGCGGTCTTCCTGGATTTTCAGATGGAACCGGCTAACGCGTTCGTCGTTTAGCTGGATTGTGTTGCCTTCCTCGCGGCCAATGGTGACCGGTGTGGGCACGTCGTCGTAAACGCGGCCTCGATCGGCGCCGTCTAATACCCGAAGCGTGATCAAAGCCATACGCAGCAGCAGTTTCTAAGAAGTGTGACGATCACGCCCTCGTCGAGTTCCAGCCCACCAGGCGCTTATAACATGGGCCGGAAACGCCGGTCAAGCGGCGCTCAAGCAACCTTGCAATTGTACCCGCGCGGGCAGAAAAGGGCGGGTTTGGCGAAAGATTTTAGCGGACGGCACACGAATGCCGCCAACTACTAAATGCTCGGCGAGCTTTCGCACTTTCGCACGCTTCAGATTCGCGCGATTCTCGGCTACGGCGTGCCCATCGGGTAGATATATGGCCCCCCGTACGGATAACCGCCCCAAGCATATGGAGAATTGCCCCACATGTATTCCGGGTATTCGCCGTAGCCGTACCAGTAAGGATCGCCGCCCCACCAATCCATTCCAAACGGATGTGGACCGTCTTCGGAGAAGAATTTGCTGAACGGAATCCGATCGACCTTCGGAGTCGGTTTGTATTGATCGACACGCTGGCCCGTCTTCGCGCTGCGGGTATACGGACCGGAATCGAAGATCCAATCTTCGGCATTGATAGAAGCGCAATCGATCGCGAGCAACGCCCCCATCGTCCAGGCGAAGAATCGATTCATAACAAGCAGTCCTATTTCTCTGGCTGAATTGGGGCGGAAGTCGTCTATATCAAACATACGCCATCGAGTACCGCTGGCAACGGACGACTGACGGAGGACAGGAACAAAAAAGGCGGTCCGATTCAGACGAATCGGACCGCCAGAGGTTGACCAGACCTTGCCTCCCTCCGGTTTGACCCGGAAGGAGGCCGCTATGATTATCGGGCGTCTCGGCTTTCGAGGGTGCTCATCCCGATTAGGGAACCTCGTGCCGCACGCACGCCCGGTTTGTTGTTAACTAGCCACCGCAACCGCAAGTCGGTTCCGCTTTGCAGCAAGGAGCCGGGCAGCAGCAGCAGGGGCACGGGCAGCACACTTGGACCGGCACTTGCTTGCACACGACCTTCGGCACGCAGCGAGTCACGGTGCAGGCGACTTGCTTCGGCACCATCCGGCAGCACTGCACTTCTTTTGTGTAGTGAACCGGCTTGCAGATCGTGTATGGCACTTGCTTGGTGTGGGTTTCAGCGACCATGTGGCAAACCTTGTAAGGAATTTCACAGGTCTTCTGTTCCGACACCATGTGGCACACCTGGTAGCAGCAAGTCTTCGTGTGGGTTTCCGGCACCATGTGGCAGACCTGATACGTGCAGGTCTTCACGCGGTTTTCCGACTCCATGTGGCAGACCGTGTACTGGCAGGTCTTCACATGATCTTCCGGCACCATGTGGCAGACCTGATAGGTGCAGGTCTTCACACGTTGCTCGGGCACCATTTTGCAGACCGTATAAGTGCAGGTCTTCTGTTCCGGCACCATGTGGCAGACCGTGTACTGGCAGGTCTTCACGCGATTCTCCGGGACCATGTGGCAGACCGTATAGCTGCAAGTCTTCTGCTCAGGCACCATGTGGCAGACCTGATAAGTGCAGGTCTTCACGCGGTTCTCCGGGACCATGTGGCAGACCGTGTACTGGCAGGTCTTGGTGTGCGTTTCCGGCACCATGTGGCAGACCGTGTACTGGCAGGTCTTCACGCGTTCTCCGGGACCATGTGGCACACCGTATAGCTGCAAGTCTTCTGCTCGGGCACCATGTGGCAGACCTGATAGGTGCAGGTCTTCACGCGGTTCTCCGGGACCATTGGCAGACCGTGTACTGGCAGGTCTTGGTGTGAGTTTCCGGCACCATGTGGCAGACCGTGTACTGGCAGGTCTTCACGCGTTTCTCCGGCACCATGTGGCACACCGTATAGCTGCAAGTCTTCTGCTCGGGCACCATGTGGCAGACCTGATAGGTGCAGGTCTTCACGCGGTTCTCAGGAACCATTGGCAGACCGTGTACTGGCAGGTCTTGGTGTGCGTTTCCGGGACCATGTGGCAGACCGTGTACTGGCAGGTCTTGACGCGTTGCTCCGGGACCATGTGGCAGACCGTGTAGCTGCAAGTCTTCTGCTCGGGCACCATGTGGCAGACCTGATAGGTGCAGGTCTTCACGCGGTTCTCCGGGACCATGTGGCAGACCGTGTACTGGCAGGTCTTGGTGTGAGTTTCCGGGACCATGTGGCAGACCGTGTACTGGCAGGTCTTCACGCGTTGCTCCGGGACCATGTGGCACACCGTATAGCTGCAAGTCTTCTGCTCGGGCACCATGTGGCAGACCTGATAGGTGCAGGTCTTCACGCGGTTCTCCGGGACCATTGGCAGACCGTGTACTGGCAGGTCTTGGTGTGAGTTTCCGGCACCATGTGGCAGACCGTGTACTGGCAGGTCTTGACGCGTTCTCCGGGACCATGTGGCAGACCGTGTAGCTGCAAGTCTTCTGCTCGGGCACCATGTGGCAGACCTGATAAGTGCAGGTCTTCACGCGGTTCTCGGGCACCATATGGCAGACGGTGTAGTTGCAGGTCTTCGTGTGGGTCTCGGGCACCATGTGGCAGACCTGTAGCTGCAGGTCTTTTCTTCAGGCACCATGTGGCACACGCTATAAGTGCAGGTCTTGGTGCGGGTCTCTTGCACGTACTTGGTGCAGCAGTCACCGTCTCGGTTTTGCATTTCCGAAACCCAGACCTTTTTGCAGACCTTGGTCGGCGGGCATTGGCACTGAACCGTGTGGCACTTGCCAGGGCAGTAGACGCACTTGCAGCAGCAAGGATCCCAGCACCAGCAGCCAGGATCCTGGCAGCACTTGGTGACGACCGGGCCAGGGCACTCGGTCACCTGGCATTCCCAGTGGCCGCAGCAAACTTGAATCTGCTTCGTTTCGTAGACCGGCTTGCACACGTTATAGCAAATCTCGCGGGTCTTAGTTTCCCAGACCGGTTTGCACACGGTGTAAGTGCAAGTCTTGGTCTCGTAGACCGGCTTGCAGACCGTGTAGCAAATTTCACGAGTTTTGGTTTCGTAAACTGGCTTGCAGACCGTGTAGCAAATCTCTTTGGTCTTGGTTTCGTAGACCGGCTTGCAGACGGTGTAGCAGCAGGTCTTCGTCTCGTAGACCGGCTTGCAGACCGTGTAGCAAATTTCCTTGGTCTTGGTTTCGTAGACCGGCTTGCACACGGTGTAGCAGTATCTCCTTGGTGCGGGTCTCGTAGACCGGCTTGCAGACCGTGTAGCAAATCTCTTTGGTCTTGGTTTCGTAGACCGGCTTGCAGACGGTGTAGCAGCAAGTCTTCGTCTCGTAGACCGGCTTGCAGACCGTGTAGCAAATTTCCTTGGTCTTCGTTTCGTAGACCGGTTTGCAGACGGTATAGCAGTATCTCTTTGGTGCGAGTCTCGTAAACCGGCTTGCAGACCGTGTAGCAAATCTCTTTGGTCTTGGTTTCCCAGACCGGTTTGCAGACGGTGTAGCAGCAAGTCTTCGTCTCGTAGACCGGCTTGCAGACCGTGTAGCAGATTTCCTTGGTCTTGGTTTCGTAGACCGGCTTGCAGACGGTGTAGCAGTATTTCTTTCGTGCGGGTCTCGTAGACCGGCTTGCAGACCGTGTAGCAAATCTCTTTGGTCTTGGTTTCCTAGACCGGTTTGCAGACGGTGTAGCAGCAGGTCTTCGTCTCGTAGACCGGCTTGCAGACCGTGTAGCAAATTTCCTTGGTCTTGGTTTCGTAGACCGGTTTGCAGACGGTGTAGCAGATTCCTTGGTGCGAGTCTCGTAGACCGGCTTGCAGACCGTGTAGCAAATCTCCTTGGTCTTGGTTTCCCAGACCGGCTTGCAGACGGTGTAGCAGCAAGTCTTCGTCTCGTAGACCGGCTTGCAGACCGTGTAGCAAATTTCCTTGGTCTTGGTTTCGTAGACCGGCTTGCAGACGGTGTAGCAGATCTCCTTGGTGCGGGTCTCGTAGACCGGCTTGCAGACCGTGTAGCAAATTTCCTTGGTCTTGGTTTCCCAGACCGGTTTGCAGACGGTGTAGCAGCAAGTCTTCGTCTCGTAGACCGGCTTGCAGACCGTGTAGCAAATTTCCTTGGTCTTGGTTTCGTAGACCGGCTTGCAAACGGTGTAAGTGCAAGTCTTGGTCTCGTAGACCGGCTTGCAGACCGTGTAGCAAATCTCTTTGGTGCGGGTCTCGTACACCGGCTTGCAGACGGTGTAATGAATTTCGCGCGTCTTGGTTTCGTAGACCGGCTTGCAGACCGTGTAGCAAATCTCTTTGGTCTTGGTTTCCCAGACTGGCTTGCAGACGGTGTAGCAAATGTCTTTGGTGCGAGTTTCCCATACCGGCTTGCAGCAGGTGTACGTGCAGGTCTTACTTTGTCTTCCCACACGGGCTTGCAGACCGTGTACTGGCATTCTTTGTACGCCGTCTCGGCGACGTACTTGCAGCAATCGATCGTCTTGGTCTCCGTCACCGGCTCGCAGACCGTCTTGTAGCAGGTGTAATTCTGCTGCTCGTAGACGACCTCCTTGCAGGTCTTCATCACGGTATAACAGTTCTGCCTGGCTGCGGTGTAGCTGACCGTGTCACAGCTTGCGGCGCACAGCTTGAAGCTGGCTGCGCCGCAATAACCGGCTTGGGCGGATTGGCCTGCGCTGGCGGCGAGCACCACCACCATTAGCGGCACACCCAAAAACCTGTTCATTGCAATTACTCCCTTCATGGACGGCTCAATCGCGTGTGGGGGAATGTGGTCTGGTCGAGACGGGGAGCGACCCGTCAACGGTTTCATCGGTCGCAAAGTCGCCAAGCATTAGCTAGCTCACCCAAATCCCGTAAACGCTCGGAATTCGGAACCGCCTTGCAAAGCACGCACTTTGCTGCCCGATGGGTCTATTCGTCTCGGAATATCGACAAGATAGATCGGTCGCGATAACCCCGCTGGCAAAGCTAGCCCTCACGGATTTCGAAAATGTTGTCGGTTCGTGGCGACATCAACGATCGTGCAGCAACGACACTCGCGACAAGTAACTCCACCTGTGCACAACTTGCAGCTCATGCTCATGCATCCGCCTATACCGATCGCAACCCTTACGCAGCCCTTTTTTCCCTTCGCATGGGGGAGCCAATTTCGATCGAAAAAGTGCAATTTGACCCGCGCAAATCCTCAACCTATTCATTTTCATCCGAGAAATCCGCGTGCGGCGTCCGTGAAATCGCTGTCCATCGCCGAATCTCAACCAGATGCGTCACCAAAAAATTCTGCCAGCGATTCAACGAGAATAAGGAACTGCCAGTTATGTCGTCCCAGTTCAAAACTTCCGATCGCATGTCTTGCGGCGTGCAAACGCAGCGGTTTCACGCTGATTGAAGTGCTCATTGTGGTCGTCATCATGGCCGTCCTGGCTGCCACCATCATTCCGCAGTTTGCCAGCTCGACCGATGACGCCAAGGCCAGCGCCGTCAAATTCAATCTGCATACACTTCGCTCGCAAATCGAAATGTACAAGCTGCAGCACAATGGCGCCGTGCCGCAAATCAACGCGAGCAAGCTGCCGCAGCTCACCATGGCCACCGACGCCGGCGGTAACACCAACGCCACCTCGAACGCCACGTTCCCGTTTGGCCCTTACGTCCAAGGCGGAAACTTGCCGGCGAATCCGTATGACGGCAAGAACACCGTCACGCAAATCAACACGTTCCCGCCCACCGCCAGCAGCGGCAACGGCGGATGGCAGTATGAGCCGGTCACGGGCCAGATCGCTCCCGACACCGCCGGCCACCTGACCGACTAACTAGCAGTATGCGGTAAGCAATCGGGCCGACCTCCACCGGGCAGGCCGACACCAACTGTCACCAGCCGCGACGCCCCTGGCACGCCCCCAAGCCGTGGAGGGGCGTTTGCTTGCGCCCCCAACAATTGCCTTGTTGCGGCCGAAACGCATGATTTACAGTAGTCCGGCTTAATTGACGCTGGGTGCCTAAGTGACCGAGTGCCTGGGCGGCGTTGAATTCAAAACACCAATCGCAGCCAAAACGCAGAAACCGAGAAACCCAGACACCCTGATCCCGATGTCCGTGCCCAAAAACAAGCCGCCGATCGAGCCCGATGGCCCTGTGCCCAAAGCCGTCGTCAATCGGCTCAGCCTGTATCTGCGGGAATTGCAGCATTTGGTGCGAGACGGCCATCAAACCACCAGTTCCGGCCACCTGGGCAACTTGCTCGGTCTGACCGATGCCCAAGTCCGCAAAGATCTGGCCTACTTCGGCCACTTTGGCTATCCCGGCATCGGATACCGATGCGAGGAGCTGATTTCCGCGATCCGTCATATTTTGGGCACCGATCGAACCTGGTCGGTCGCCATGGTCGGCGTCGGTAACCTGGGTCGGGCCCTGCTCGGCTATCGCGGCTTCGGGCAACAGAACTTCCGCATCGTGGCGGCGTTCGACGTGGAGGCCACGAAGACGGGCAGCGATATTGAAGGCGTGCCGATCTACCACCTCGACCGGCTGGCAGAAATTGTGGTCCAGCAGGGCATCAAGCTGGGCATGATTGTGGTGCCGGCCACTGCCGCTCAATCGGTGGCCGACAAACTCGTGGCCGCCGGCGTGGAAGGAATCGTGAACTTCGCCCCGGTCACCATCAGCCTGCCGCCGACCGTGAGCCTGGTTGGCGTCGATTTGGCGATGGAACTGGAGCGCCTGTCGTTCGATGTCATGACCCGCGGCACGTAAACCCCGCGGAAATTGCGGTCCTTGAGCTTGATAAGCCAGCCAACGGTGCGCTGGCTTAACTTTGCTTTCAATCTTCACTGCCCCGTATTCGTCCATCGCAAAATTCCTCGATAAATTCCGCTCCAAATCGCTGCTCCGAAAATCCGCGTGAAAAACTCGCGACTTCGCAGCGCGAATTTCTCGAAGATCACGGAATTATTTCACTCCATCGCGCGAAGATCGCGATTCAAAGTGAAATTACTGCAGCGCGCACCTTGGTGAATCACGCTCCAAACGCGTTTCAAATTTCACAGTTATTTCACTTTTTCGAGTGAAATAACTCTGGGTGTCCTTGGGTCTGGTTGTCTTCCTGTCCGATGTCCTGTTCCTTGCTGAGTAATCCAGTGGCGAGGGGTTCGACGTCGTTTTCATGGGTTCTTTGTCCTGTTGATAGGGTCAAATTCGTTCTGATCCGAGCCGCGACCATTAGGGAGCATCAGTCATTTCCGGCCTTGCGACAGCTCCTTAATAGGTCCAATGTGAATATTAGTGTACGCGCGATCTGATGTCAAGGGCCTTTATGCGCCACTCGCAAGAATTTTTGTACAGGTTAGCGTCCTGGAAATCGGCCCAGAACGGTTCGGCGCCTTCGTCAGGTGCCTCCGAGCGGCAAAACACGGCGTTTCTCCATGTTCTGGTCGCGGGATGTGAACGATCGCCCGAAAAGCCACTGGCCGAGGGGACGATGATCGTCGCGGGGTTCAAAATGATGATCCGAGGCCTACGCCTTTTTGGTCGGAGTCCAATCCGGCGGAATCGAAGCAGTGTTGCCTGCCAATTTTGAATTCAGTTCCGATTGTGCCGCGTCCCCGTAACTGATTTTTTGCGATCGCTCGTCATTCGTGCGAATGCCCCTTTGGAGGCGGCCGATGTTAGCGAAAGGGAAAACTCTGCGGTCTGTCCCAACGGATTGAGGACATGTGATGAGCGGGTCTGCGCGAGCTCGGATGCTTGCCTTAGCCGTGGGCGCCATGTTACTGGCCAGCCCGCTGCTCCGCTCCACCATCGCTCAGCAGCCACAATTCATTAACGAAGAGGTCCGGCATCTACCGCCGGTCGACTCTCCTTCCGTCCTTCCCGGCTGCGTGCGCCGGCTCACGCTTGACGAAGCCAGGCAGCTTGCCTTGGAAAATAATAAGGCACTCGTGCTGGCTCAATTGAACGTTCATGAAAAGCAGCACGCCACAACGGCTGCCACCAAGGATTATTTTCCAAAAGTTCTCGGCAGTGTGACGTATTTCCATTTCGATAACCCGTTGGGCACGGTCCTTACAACCCGCGGCACCATCTTACCGACGACCGTGCCCGTCAACGTTGTGAATCAGGACGCGACTCTGAGCACGGCCTTTATTGCGCAGCCAATTACCAAGCTAATTGCCGTCAATGCCCTCGTGCAGATCGACCGTGCGGACGAGCACATCGCGAAAGCGAAACTCGATAAGGGCGCCAAGGACGTGCTGTCGGATGTGACACAAATCTATTACGGCCTTCTGGCGCGCAGCAAATCCAGGCTGCGCTTGGTCTTCAAAAGACGATGCTGGAACAAGCCGTTGCGGCCCAGCCGACCCCGGAGCTGCGAATCAACCTCGTGGAAGTGCGTCAGGGTTTGGTACAGGTTCAAGGGCAAGTGCAGGGACTCACCGATGAGCTAAATGACCTGCTCAACTTTCCGCCCGGCACCGTAGTCGAACTGGCCGATCCTGTTCCGCCGCTGCCGCCTGTTGCGTCGTCGGAGCAAGCGGGCCAAATGGCGCTCAGTTGCAATCCAGAAGTCCTGGAAGCACAGCAGGGAGTGGCGAAGGCGGAGGCCGCGCTCAAAATTGCCAAGATGGACTATCTGCCGGATGTGAACGTCATCGGCGGATACGCGAATCAGACCGACGCCAGCTATATTCAAAACAACTTTACATACCTTGGTGTCACGGCAAATTACACGTTTTGGGAATGGGGCAAAAAGAACGACGTTCTTCACCAGCGCGAAACCGATATTGCGCTTGCGCATCAGAATTTGCAGGTCACGCAAAACAAAGTTCAACTCGAAGCGCGAAAGTCGTACAGCGCCTTCGATCAGGCTCTGCAGTCGTATCGGCTCGCGAGCGAAATGGTGCAAGCTTGCCAGGATGCCGAGAAAGGCGCAAGAACGCCGGCCGACGTCATGACAACGAAAGAGCGCCACCGCTAAAGCGCAGCTCGAATACATGAAGGACGAAATTGCGTATCGTGTCGCCCATGCGCAGTTGATGGCAGCCATCGGCCAGAATCAAAGCTGCCAGTAACACGGCACCCTTGCCGATCTTGTATGCAAACGGCATTGAATCGCTTCGCCGCGGCAATCATCGTCGGACTTGGCCTGGCAATTGGCTTTTGTCCACGGCCGCTGAGTGCCCAAGAAATTGGGTATGACCTTGTGCTCCCCGACGTCTCGGTCGTGCCAAGTGAACGGATCGATGCTCAACCGGAAGAACGCGTCGATTGGAATCAGCGTCTGAATCAGGATTTGAATCAGGGAACCGCGGCACTTTTTTTGGCCCAGCGCAACACAGACAGTTCTGCGGCGAATCGTGCTGCATCCCGTAATGCTGGCCGTGAAAACGAGAGTGACGCTGCAACCAGGAGCGGGAGGTCCACCGATCGCTTGATTGACGACGTAGTCAATCCAATCGCACCGCTGATGCAGTTTCGTTTTCGAGAAGATTGGAACTGGCCCGTCAGAGATTCCGGACCCGACAACCAGCACTTTCAATTTCGTCCTACGATTCCCTTCAAGGCTTGGGATCAGGAGAATTTGCTGCGCGTGACCGTTCCCTACATCATCGAAGGATCCGGCGGGCCCGGCCTCGACAAAGTATCAATGTTCGATGCACTAATTTTCAGGCCCGACTGGGGAGTCTGGGGTTTCGGACCGGAATTTCAATTCAATCCGAATTCCACGAGTGGCCAGGACGAGTTTCAAATCGGTCCCGTGTTCGGCGCGGTAACGAAATCCAAACACTGGTCGGCGGGCTTCATCTGTCAAAATTTCTTGAGCCACAACAATTCCGAAACAGAAATTCAGCCAATTTTGGCTTACAAGTTTAACGATAAGCTAGCGCTGGCCATCGGCGACATGCAGTTCAAATACGACTGGAACGCACAACAGTGGACGCAACTGCCTTTGGGAATCGAACTTGATTACATCGCCGACCTGTGGGGTCAGAAGGTGCAGTTCTTCGCCAATCCGCAATACAATTTCGTAACGAGTTCCAGCAGCTCTGGCTGGACCGTTTTCGTCGGACTCACGGTGCTTGTGCCCGGGGCCTACGACTAACTTTGCGGAACTCTTTCGTGCAGTCGCTTGACACTGAGTTTTGGGCGCGCGAGAATCACCCGCGCGTGTCTGCTTTGGGACGAGCAGAGAAACCAAACCTGCCGCTCACCGACCAGTCGCTATCGGAGAGCGGTTTCTTGATCAGCCGCGCTGGTTGAATTTTTTTCCCCAGAGGTGTCGTATGACGCAGGTCAGCAAGATTCAGATCCTGGCAGTGCTCGCCGTGGGCGGCGCGCTTGGTTACGTTGCCGCCTCCATTCGGTCGACGTCGAGTTGCCGAGCAGACGCTAGCGACGGGGCTGTCAATGTTGCGCCGGCGAACACCCAATGTTTTTCTTGTTCCGACGGCGTCGCGAAGTCGACGATTCTGACGTCGACATCAACCGACGAAAAGGATTCCGAAATTCTGCTCGCGCAGGCCGACAAAAAGGGTTCGACGTCGTCATCGAGCGGAGCGCCCAACGGCAAGAAGCCGAACATCCTGTTCATCATGGGCGATGACATCGGTTGGATGCAGCCCAGCTGTTATCACCGTGGATTGATGGTGGGTGAAACACCCAACATCGATCGCATCGCGACTGAGGGCGGGTTGTTCCTCACCTACTACGCGGAGTCCAGTTGCACGGCGGGGCGCTGCGCTTTCGTTACCGGCATGACTCCCTATCGCGTGGGATTGCTCCTTCCGGAATTGCCCGGTGCGATCTCGTATCTGCGCCCGGGAACGCCGTGCATCGCACAGTTCCTGCTGGATCAGGGCTACACGACCGGCGAATTCGGAAAGAATCACCTTGGCGATCACCCCGATTCGCTGCCGACCGCGCACGGGTTCCAGGAATTCTGGGGCTACTTGTATCACCTGGACGCGATGCAGCAGGTGAGCTTCCCCGACATCAATAAGACCCCGACCGATCAGGCGGTCGTGCCTCCGATGAAGATGATTCCAATTCCGGGAATCCCGGAAGTGCCCGGCTCGATCGACCCGAAGGACGGCGTGTGCATGGCGCCGCCGCGCCCAGTGCTGTGGATGAAGTCTCCCGACGGCACAGCGAAGAACCAGAAGGGTACGGATGAAGGCCCGCTGACGCTAGAGCGCTCGAAGACGGTGGATGAGGAAATCTCTTCGCACGTGGTCGACTGGCTCGATCGCAACGACCCCAAGAAAACCAATAAGCCGTTCTTCTGCTACTACAACCCGGCCCGTATGCACATCACCACGATGTTCTCGCCCAAGTACGAGGCCATGGTCGGCGTGAAGGGTGGAAAGGATTGGGGCATCAACGAAGTCGGCATGAAGCAGCTGGACGACAACATCGGCGTCGTCCTCAAGAAGCTCGAAGACATGGGTCAGCTCGACAACACGATCGTCGTGTTCACCACCGACAACGGCGCCGAGACGATCACCTTCCCCGACGGCGGCGTCACGCCGTTCAAAGCGGGCAAGCTCACCACCTGGGAAGGCGGCATGCGCGCTCCGTGTGTCATCCGCTGGAAGGGTGTGATCAAGCCGGGCACAGTCTTCAAGGAGATGTTCTCCGCCCTCGACTGGCTTCCAACTCTGGTCGAAATCGCCGGCGGTCCTAAAGGCGATGAGCTGAACAAGCAGATCCAGGCCGGATCGTACAAGGGTATCGTGAAAACCAAGCTCGACGGTTTCAATCAGCTCGATTATCTCACCGGTAAGTCGGAGAAGTCGGCGCGCGACACGTTCTTTTACTACATGGGTGCGATCCCATCGGCCGTGCGCTATAAGAACTATAAGTTCTACTACACCATGCCCGGCGAAACGCCCATGGGCGGACTGCTGCCGCCGGTGCCTTACAAGTGGACGCAGATCCAGAATATCAAACGCGATCCGTTCGAACAAAACGTGGGCATGGACCAGAAGGGCTTTATGGCAATCCCGGGCGCACTGGCCGGCCCGTTCTCGGCGTATCTCTACGACTGGAACCTTTTGCCGATTGGCCAGGTGTTGTGGGAGAAGGAACTGCTGTCGTACAAGGATTTCCCACCGTTGCAGCAGGCGGCGAGCTACAACCTCGAACAGGTTCTCCAGGACATGAAGTCGCGCGGCAGTCCGAGCGACTGATTGAGCGACGAAACGTCATCGCAAACAATCGGGCGGTCCAAAAAGGGCCGCCCGATTTTCCTTCCAGATTACCGAAAAATCATGACTTCGAAATTGGGTTTGAAAACCATCGCTGTTCTGGCGCTGGTCCAAATCGTTAGCATCTGTGGAGTAACCCATGCGCAGGATCCGCTCCCATCGTGGAATGACGGACCGACGAAGCAGGCAATTCTGAAATTCGTTCGCGACACAACCGATAAGTCGAGCGCAAAACTCGTGCCGCCCGAGGAGCGTATCGCCACGTTCGATCAGGACGGTACGCTATGGGTCGAGCATCCCATGTATACGCAAGTTATTTATTGCCTTGACCGCGTGCCGGCGGTGGTGGCGAAAAAGCCCGAACTGAAAGACGTCGAACCCTACAAGACCGTGCTGACCGGCGACCGCGAGGCGATCGCGAAGCTGCCCTGGAAGGACCTGGACGAAGTTCTCTCCGCGACTCTTAGCGGCATGACCGTCGACGAGTTTCAGGCGGAAGCAAAGAAATGGATTGCCACTGTCAGGCATCCGCGCTGGAATCGGCCGTACACGGAACTCATTTATCAGCCGATGCTCGAAGTGATGCAGTACTTACGAGCCAATGGTTACAAGACGTACATCGTGACTGGCGGCGGGCAGGATTTCGTTCGCACCTACGCCGATCGGGTTTACGGTCTTCCGCCCGAGCAAATCGTCGGCACGGCCGAAGGGACGAAATTTAGCTACAACCCAGACGGCCGTCCCATACTGACCAAGGAACCGAAGCTGCTCTTAAACGACAATTTCGCCGGGAAACCAGAGGGCATTCACATGATGATTGGCCGCCGGCCTTACGCGGCGTTCGGCAATTCCACAGGCGATCAGCAAATGCTCGAATATACCGGCGCTGGCGACGGCGCTCGGCTGAAAATGCTCGTGCTGCATGACGACGCCAAACGCGAATACGCCTACGGTCCTGCAATCGGTTTGCCCGACACCAAGGTTGGCACGTTCACGCAAGCGCTGTACGACGAGGCGAAGTCGAAAAGCTGGAACGTGATCAGCATCAAGAACGATTGGAAGCAAGTGTTCCCGTTTGATGAGTAAGTTGCCCGACATGTCTTGCGGTATTGAGTACAATGCTGCAGCGCGGCTGACCAAAAGCACGAACACTGGATGCGATAAGGAGAACCTATGATCGAACAACTTACCGGACTCCCGGACAAAGTTCTCGGCTTCAAAATGTCGGGCAAGCTCCATGATGAAGATTACAAAACCTTCGTGCCGCTGGTGGATGAAGCGATCGCCAGGCAAGGCAAGGTGCGCATGTTGGCCCAGTTCCACGACTTTCACGGCTGGGACATGAAAGCCTTGTGGGACGATATCAAGTTCTCCACCACGCACTGCACCAAAATTGAACGCATTGCCTTAGTAGGCGAAAAGAAATGGGAACAGTGGATGGCCAAAGTTTGCGTACCTTTCACCATGGCGAAGATTCGGTACTTCGATGCCTCAGAGATCGATGCTGCACGAAAATGGCTGGAAGAAAAGTAGACACGACAACATTGAATTGTGAATGGCTTCTAACGGGCTATTGCTTGACAGCCGCCCGGTTGCCTCTTAGCCTGACTGCGGTCGACCTGTTCGCGACGGGCAATTCATAAAGACATCGCAGGCAGCCGCGCCTGAAGGTGCTTGTTTGTACGCGGGATGGCCTTTTTTGGCCACGCTGGCCAAGTGCGATGCAGGATCCAGCATCGTTCAACTTAGATGCGGTGAAGAAGCAAATTGATGATATGATTAAAGCTCACCCGGGCCATTAGTCAACGAAAAGAGCGCGAGGAGTTTCAGTGGAAAACGACATGAAGAAGATGCAGGCTGCGGCCAACGCCCACATGCGGCGCGACATGGAGGCGGGCCGCAAATGGGTCTGCGAGTGCGACGATTGCCGTCAAATTCGCAGCCTCGTGGGCATGGAGAAAACGCTGGAGGTGCGGCCGCTGGTCAGAAAAATTGAGCTGCTTGAGGAACAATTGCACTATATTCCCGAGGGGCCGGAAATGCAGGCTGCACTGGAGCAATACCTCAAACTTTACGATGAACTAGCAACTGTGATGGCGAAGTGACCTGCCGGTATTCGACCAATCAAGCGGCTACCGTTTAGCTCTGCGATTCGTCGGTTGGGCTAAACATCATCGTTCGATCGAAGCCGGGAGCAACCGTTGCCGAAGCGTGAGAGGCCGCCGGACTCGACGGCCCAGGTGCGTTTGATGGCGCACTTGCTGGGTTGTTTCCGCGTGTGTGGGCGGCGCCGCCACCGGCGCTGGTTGGGAATTGCTGGCCACGTTCGTGCCGACTCCACCACGCTTCGGCGTCGTCAATTGTCCAGGTTGCGATCACACGGACCAGCATCGCCGCTAAATCTCTAGCGGTCTGCGGACGCTTTGCGCGGTTTTTTTCCAGGCAGGCCAGGATTGCATGCTCCAGCTCTGGCGAAACGGCACGGCCCAATCGTTGCGAGGGGGCTTCGGGAATGGCGGACACGTGCTGCTGGCAAAGTTCGCCCAGGGTGCGAGCGCTGAACGCCGTCTGACCGGTAAGCAAAAAATATCCGACGGCGCCGACGGCATACAAATCGCTACGGGCATCGATCGACTCCGGCATCTGGATCGCTTCGGGCGACATATAGAGCGGCGTGCCCGAGAGATCGCCCCCCGACGGTTGGCCGTCTTTCTTATCGTCGTTGAGCGCTTTCACCAGGCCAAAATCGAGCACTTTCACGACATCGGGTTCTGCGCCGCGGCGATTGAGCATAATGTTGGCCGGCTTGATATCGCGGTGTACCAGACCCATCGAATGCGCTTCGTAGAGCGACCCACAGATTTGGCGCAATATGTTTACGACGCGGCCTTCGGGCTGCGGGCCGTCTTCATCGACCAAAGTTTGCAAGTTGATGCCGTCGAGGTATTCCATTGCGTAATAGAACACTCCCTCTGGGGTGCGGCCGTAATCGTAGATCGCCACGGTGTGCGGGTTGTTCAAATTGCAGGTGATTTGAACTTCGCGTTCGAAGCGCTGGATCGAGGCTTCATTCACACGATCGACATCCAACATTTTGATGGCCGTTGGCCGCCGGAGCATGGCATGCTGGCCTTTGTACACCACGCCCATTGCGCCTGCGCCAATTTTTTCCAGTAGCCGATATTGCCCCAGTTGCTTGGCCTCGACGGCAGCTTTGCGGGCTTGTCGCTGCAAGCGGGCGACGATGAGTGTAAACACGAAAATCGCCAAAGCACTGATGCCGAGCAAGGCGTACAACACGTAAAACGTGCGCTGCAAGATGGTCAGCGCGGAATGCCTCGGTGGAATCGATTTCGGTGATAATGCCAAAGTCATAATCGGGCAGCCAGGTCCATGCGCCAACCTTGGGGGCGCCGCGATAACCACGGTAGGTTTCCATCGTCACGCCGCTCGTGCCGGCTGCGGCTGCCGCGGCGGCCTTGGTAAGCGGCAGTTCATGACGCCGAACATCGGGCCGGAATCCTTCGGTCATATCGCCGCCGGGATCACGCACCTGAATGTTCAAGATTGACGCTGCCGAATCGTCGTCGGGCAGTAAACCCAGCAAGATCAGTTGGTCGTCGAACCGGCTGTTCGAGACCATCAATCCATTTTTGTTGATGGCGTAAGTTTCCCCAGTTTCACCGATTCGGCCCAACTGCAAAATGTTGGTGAATTCCTTCTCGGGTTGGATGCGCAGTGCGAGCACCGCGACGACTTGCAAGTTTTCGTCGCGCACCGGCGCAAACGAACATCGTGGGCGAGCCGGTGCGCAGCCGGCCCATTTTGTCTCTAACCACGCCCGCGCTGGGGTACGGCGCACATACTGTCGGCCGGCCTTCGAGCGTGCGCGTAAGAAAGTGTTCGTACTGCGGCACTACCTGGCCGATCAGATCGGGCGTGTCGGCAGTCACGATCCGAAGTCGCTTATCTGCCAGAACAAAGCCCACAAAATTGTGGGCCGACATGGCAGGCTCCAGTTCTTTCGCCAATTGAGCCTGCAGCGCGGTCTGCTGGAGTTCACTGGCCGGTTTTGCCCCGCCGGCGTCAATAGGCGCAGCATCGGCCGAGGACGCCAAAAGCTGAGCAACCGTTTTTCGAACGTCCGATTCGTTCGCCAGCGATGTCGCGCTCGATTCTTGCACCTTCAGCCATTTTTCCAGCATCGACCTTTCAACCGTCAGTAGTGTACTGAGCTCCGAGCGCAGATTCTCTTCCATGGTTCGATGGATCAAACTACTGACCGCGTAGCCAACAATCGCCAACAAAACCACCGCGGCGATGGGCCAAATCCACAGTTGTTTCTTCAGCATCAAACGCGTGCGCGTCATGCTGCGCCCCAGCGACGTTTGACCAAACGTCATGTGGGCCTGTACTCCCTCGCGGCCACCGCGAGAACGTCCGAACAGCGTGGCGAACCAGTTCTGCATGAGTGCTAGCGCCGGGAAGAACGTGGCGTTTCCGATGAATGGAAATCTGGGATGGGAACTTCGATGCTAATCTCGGCTAATCGCCGGTTGCAAGCGGCAGGTCGCGCGCAAAGGGCGTGGAAATCGTAAGTGCCGGTTCCAGTCGACGTTTGACAGTCGGCTGGAGCGTCACTCGACGGCGATGATGCAGCGAGCCGCACGTCGGCTAGAGCTGAGATGCTGCGAACTTGGGAATTGGAACGAGGCCGTTATTGCCGCTGCGGGGGCTGTTGCAGGCGGATTAGCAGCCAGTGATCAGTCTTGCCATTTTTGTGGATCAATGCTGGTGCTTCGTTGCCAGTGAGGTCGGCCAGTCCTGCCTCCATAACGGTTTGCTTGTTCGTGCCGACAGTCCACGCGGCCCGCTGTAATTGCTTATCAACTGCACCGTGAATGGGTAGCGTGGTATCGGAAATATCGTCGGTATAGTTGCCCCGCAAAATACCTTGCCTGTTAATTGCCATTTGCACGATGAACTGTGGGTGCTGTCGCTCGTCGCGGACCATGGCATACACGCCCAGGGGCAACCACTGATCGGTGTCCGATGCTTCGGCGACAGTTCCAGTATCGGCCAGGTCGTAAGCTTGTTGACTGAATTCGGTGACCGATCCCACATTCTGGCCGTTGAAGATAACGTTGCCGTTTTGAGCAACGATGTTTACACCGTAGTCGTACGAAATCGGTTGGGCAGCCCCGTATCCGCAAACGTTGGCGACATCGGCCCAAGCCGGCTGCCGCCACGCGGCTTCGGCGGTCCAACCTGCTGGCGACCACGCGGCGGCATTATTTCCATACCATTGCTGTGTGTGGAGATTCGAATTGCTAAATGAATTTCGCACGGCGGCATATGCTGCGGCCGCGCCGCCAGACACCGCAGCCGTGGTCTGATTCGCCGCTGCGGCGCCAATCGCGGCACCTTGCGCGCCAGAGGCTTGAGAGTTATTCTGATTGGCTGCCGCGGCCCCCAGCGCACGCGCCTTGTGCACCGGAAAGCTGTGAAGAGTTTTGATTTGCAGCGGCCGCGCCGAGTGCCGCGCCTTGCGCCGGTCATTTGCGGCGAGTTGCGATTCGCGGCCGCGGCGCCAACGGCCGCGCCTTCAGCGCCGGAGTATTGCGGTTGATTGCGATTGGCTGCGGCCGCTCCAGCGGCTGCTCCCTGGGCACCGGAGTACTGCGGCTGGTTACGATTCACGGCGGCAGCGCCTGCGGCTGCGCCTGCGCCGGTGGCCTGAGGATTCTTATTGTTGGCCGCAGCTGCGCCGGCAGCAGCGCCTTGCGCCGGTTGCCTTTGGCTCGTTGCGATTCGCGGCGGCTGCACCCGTGGCGGCGCCTGCGCACCGCTCGCTTGCGAGGATTTATTTTTGTCGCCAGGATTTCCAGCAGTTGCACCTTCGGTATTCATGGGCTCGCGGCCTGGCTGCGTCGTCGATTGCTTGCCGCTGTGAGTGCGCTCACCCCAATCTCCTCCGGGCGCTTTGTTGGTTGTTGGCTTTTCGCTCTCTCGATTGCCCGCTGGCTTCTCGCCTTCCCTGCCACCTGCTTCTCTGCCGCGCTGGGCCTGGGCTGACGCGACAACAAGACAAAACGCCACCGTCAGCGTTGCAAAGAAAATGCGCTGGGTCATGGTATTCCTCAGATGTAAGTGCGGGTTCGCAGGATGCCGAAAGTCGGCGATCTCGCCCTCAGGGGGCTGTCGTCAGGAATCCGGCGAACTGTATCGTCGACCGCCACGCGCGAAGTTGCAAGCTGCTGCAGGGAAGTTTGAAGAGATTTGCCACCCAGCAAACGTTAACGCAGAGGCATATTTGACGAGATTTTGCCGCCGAGCAACTGTTACGGCAGAGGCGTGGATTTAAGTTTCCACGCGTCTCCGTCTTTGACGACGGCCCAGTCGACTTCGCGAAGGCGTTTTCCGGCAGTATCGTCGACGAGAATATGCAGCGTGGCTTGCGTGTCGGAATTCGGCGCTACATTGATGACGTCGAAAATGAATCAAAATGTTATCAAATGAGC
The DNA here is from genome assembly GCA_963773875.1 of Pirellulales bacterium. Lineage (GTDB taxonomy): Bacteria > Planctomycetota > Planctomycetia > Pirellulales > JADZDJ01 > CAVTYH01. The sequence continues at coordinate 403 of CAVZCV010000012.1, read as the reverse complement.
CGATGTTGGCGGCGTTGTGTTTCATTGCTCGGCCGGCCACGATCGCTCCGGAATTCTCGCCGCGTACTTGCGGCTGAAATATCAGCACTGGCCGGTCGAGGAAGCGATCGACGAAATGCGCCGTTATGGCCACAACTGGCCGAAATTCTCTGAGAATGGCGGCTCTTGCTCGTGGCACGAACAGCATCTGCGCGCGATCAGCAAACAATTCCAACCTGTCGATTCGACGGCCGAACTTGCGGCCAACCCGTGACGTCTTGTTCGTTACGCCGCCGAACGGTTAAAATCGGCTCCTAGCCGGTGCGATCGCAAAGATTGCTCGGCCAAACTACCGGGTGGTGTAACGGTAACACTAGGGACTTTGGCTCCCTCATTCAAGGTTCGAATCCTTGCCCGGTAGCTC
>CAVZCV010000011.1:0-155263 GCA_963773875.1 Pirellulales bacterium | reverse complement strand
AACATGCAAGCGGGCCCCGTTGGAGAATTCTATATCAGTGACCCGCAGCCGATGACCCCGACCCAGCAGTGCGCGGCGGATCATGGGGCTATCTATCAGCATCGGCCGCAGCCGCTCGTGGCTGAAAGTCAGCCCCTGCTCGAATCGAGGCGCCACAAACAAAATTTTAGCCGCCGGATTTGAACAGGCCTCGAAGATGATCGTATTGGCCAAAAAGGTTGATTTTTCAACCTGGCGGGATGCGCGAATTACAAGATTTCCTTGATCCGCGGCGTAGATTGGCGGCAGATAGGGTCGACCGTCAAACGAAATCGGTCGGCGATCGAGTCGCACAAATGCTTCCGCGAACTTAAGTTTGTTGCTGGCCATCCGTGGCCTCTCCCAAGATCATCTGCAATTGTTCGTCGCTGATTAAGGGCTCCAACATGCTCAGCCTCGCCGGGTTCTCGCGCAAAATGGCGAGCACGTCTTCGTTCGCCAGGGGTGCCTTGGCTGCGTCGCGCCCACTGCGCTGATAATGCTGCAAGAGGTCCCGGTAAGCGCCCCGCATCGAATTCGAGGTTTGGGGTTTAATTAGCCCAATAGCCAGAAGACCAGGCAGTTGACTCAGCCCCGCTAAACACTGCTGTTCATCCAGAATCTGGCCGACCTTTCGGCGTCGGGACTGCTGGCTCTGAGCCGCTTCTTGTTCGTGATCGTTCGGTGGCACGTCGTGCTCGTGGTCGCCATCGGGGTGGGGGACATCGGCGGGGGTCAATTCGTTCATTCTACGGGCTCCTCGAATGGTTGTGGGGACGCTTAATTCAGGTGCTCCGATCAGCCGATGGGCTGTGCTGAAGCAGCGGCCGAATCAACACTTGCGCATTGCCTTTTGTGGCCGGAGGTGAGTTTTTCGTTTCGTTATTTCGGCACTCAGGCGTGCCTACTTTCGCAGGGCAGAGTGGAAACTCGGTCAAGCCTGCCAACCCCGGGGTGAGGTTGTCTTCGTCGATAGCGCGCCGAATCCGCTCGAGCATCGTTTGCACGGTTGCGCGGCGCCGGATGCCGGTGAGCTGCATCAGCTCTCGCGCGGTGACGGAGGTATGACCGGCGAAGGCGCGAATCGCTAAAAACCAGCTAGTGAGCTGCAAGCGGGAGTGCTCGAAGACTGTACCATGTCGCAACCCAATTTGAGCGCCGCAGTCTGCACACTCCCAGCGCTGGCGAGTATGCAGCCAATGGCCGTGGGGTTGCCGGCACCGTGGGCATTGCCAGTCGGCCGAAAAAAACTGCTGCTTTAAATAGGCTTCGCAGCCGGCGGCCGTTGCGAACTGCGTGGTCCAATCCGGCGCAGGCTCGGGATGCGGTGCCGCGCCAGCCACCTGCAGATTACGCAGTTTTTCTAGGGCTTGGTGTAGGGCTTTTTCGTGGCCGCGGCGGTAGCGCGCCGCGCGATCGAGCGGCTCGGTGGTGATGGCCGCCGCGAGTTGCAGATCTTCCGCATCCGCTGTGTGCTCCGAACTGGCCAGCTGCGCGAGCGCCTGGGCGGCGGTCCGCATCACCGCGGGCTCGGCCACTTCCGTGATTTCCAGCATCGCAGCATGCCGGGCCGCCTCGCGAACAAGCAATTCCTCGGTCACCGTGTGCGGTCGATATTCGGCCTGCAGTGACGCGACGAGCTCCGCGAGCCGTCCCGGACGCAGAATTTTCGGCAGGCACTTGGTTGCGGTCAGGCCGTGTTGCAGCGCATTGGTCCGCGAACCATCTGCGCCGACGGGCCTGTTGCCTCCATCTGCAGTCTCCATGCGCGTCTCGCCCTCCATGGCGTGCAACACTTTGGATGCGGGCAGTCCGCGTCCGCTAAGTTGGATTTTCGGGGACCATGTGAAAATGTCCAACTTACATTCACTTTTGCTTCACTTACGGTTGGGACCGCTCCCAGCTGAGTGTCTGGCCGCGTGCCTGGCTATGAAACCGGATCCTGATCAGGCCGTCGTTGAGCCGAGTCAACAATTGCGAAATCTGACTCTGCTTGAGCGCCGGATGGAACGGCTGTGGGATTGAGGTCGGCCATCCGGCTGACTGGAAGGCTGACAGCAATATCTCATTTTGGGTTTTTGTCGATCGAACGTCGACTTCTTTGATGAGTTCGTTGCCCAATCGCAGCTGACCGACTCGCTCATCGTATGATAGCTTCGCCGTCGAATCCGAAGTATTTTTCGGGTTTGGCGTTTCGTTGTACTCACGCAGCAACCACGTGCGGTCAGCCTCCGACAGAAAACCCAGTAAATGCGCTAGCTCAATTACCGCACGCTTTGGTGAACCGCCTTTGAGGCTGTCCACATCCCAATCGTGCCGAGCTTCTTGAATGCCCCGTCAAAGTCCCTGCCGAGCTGATCGCGATCCGCGGGTGTTAGCAGCCGCTCCCAAATGTGCGCCGCGGACAGTTGGATTCGAACTCTGTAATACTGGTCCTTGAATAATTGCTCCGCTCGAGCGCTCGGTTGCGACATGTTGGGACTCCGACATTGCAAGGAACGGAACCCACGTCCAGTTTATCCATTTTTTGCCCAGCAAATCACTCTTTTCGTCGTTGTTACGGCATTGATAATAAGTGCTCACTATTAATACTGACGGCGCGTACGCCCACCGTAGTGGGGGTCGAATCACGTCGTGGGCGACTGGCCGCGCTAGCCGCAGCTCGGCTTCGAGGTTGGTCGGCGCGTTCAGTCCAATAGGCTTTTGATTCCGGGGAATCAATGTGGCCCCGTCGCAATCTGGGTACGGTGGCCAGCGCATGAAACGTAATTGATGGAAACTTTCTTGTGACACTTTCGACCTAAACTAAGGATTGATTTTAGTCCACAACGCAATTCACTTGGGTCACTTTCGAGTCTAGGAGCTAGCGGCCTAATTTGGGAAACGGCCGCTATCGTGAAGTCCAAAAACCGGACAATGAACAGTCCGCAAAGGATGGCAGCGGGGATGAGCACCGCCGCTCTTTCGCACTCCGATGGGCGGAGCGGTTATGTCGCAAGTTCTGATGGAACAAATCCAGTTCGAATCAATCGAAGCCGCGAATCGGTTCACGCTGGGTTGGAATTCATCAGCGCCGCCTGGAAATGGAATTCTTAACATTGGCGGCCTTGTGGGTTTACCATCACCGGGGAAAGGATTCCGTTCAAAAATCCCCGGAAAAATTCAATGAGGCCGTTGGGACTCGAACCCAAGACCTACGGATTAAAAGAGTAAGAGTGACGGTTGTACACCATCTGAATGCGCTTTGAATGCCGGGAAAATCGCACATTCCAAAATCGCATTTGACTCGGACGATGCCCGATTGAGAGCGAAAAAGTAACGATTTCAGTAACGGTTACCGTTTCAGCGAATATCGAGCCGTCAAAGCTAACAAGCACCCATAGCCGACGTCTCCCGTCCTGCCCTAAGCCCGCGGGGCTTTTTCATATGCGAATTGCTTGCACTAAGCTGCGGTGGGGTATAAGTTGACCGCACGGCCCTAAGTCATGGCACGTCGCTTTTATTCGGAGCGCTCAAATGCCAAGCGATACGGTTGCGAAAGCCTATCACACCGTTACCCCGTATCTCATCGTGCGCAATGTGCCTCAATTGCTCAATTTTCTCGCGCAAGCTTTCGGCGCGATCGAACAAATGCGCTTGGCGCGCGAAGATGGCTCCGTGATGCATGCCGAAGTATCAATTGGCGATTCGATCGTCATGATGGGCGAGCCGATGGGCGATATGCCGCCGATGCCTGCCTCTATGTTCCTACGAGTTGCCGATGCGGATGCGGCGTACCAAAACGCACTGGGCGCCGGTGCGACGAGTTTGTCCGTGCCGGCCGATCACGAGCATGCCGGCGAACGCTATGGCGGAGTGAAAGACCCCAGTGGCAATCTATGGTGGCCGGCGAGTCCGCTTAAAGGCCGGGAAGGTAGATAGCGCGGTCTATAATCTGCCCCGCCCTAACCCTGCGGGGCTTTTTCATGCGCGGTCGGGTATGATGGCGAGCCCAGTCCAATTTTTTCACTTCGGAGGCAGTCATGCGTAAATCGTCGTGTGCTTTTGCCCTATCGTTTCTGGTCGCCATTGCCTGGCTTGGATCACAACTAAATCAGCCCCGCGCCGCCGAAGTCAACAAGGCGGAGCCGAAACAAAAATGGGAATACAAGTACGATCTTTGGAACATGGGAATCGACCGAGGAGCAATAACAAAGGACTTCAATAAACTTGGCGACGAGGGCTGGAAATTGATTACGTCGTTCAGGCAAAACCAAGCCGACAATCCCTGGATGTATGTCGTTTTCAAGCGACCCGCACAATAATAACCGCTGTCGGCCCCATCACTTGGCAGAATGGGGGATGAAACTACGGCCCCCTTGTCCTTGCAGCGGGACGTTACTCAACCGGAAGCATAACGGCGAAGTAGCTCCGGGATATTTCTTCACCCTATTTCCAAAGAACTATTTTCCAAGATTAGATCCACTAGCTTCGTTCCCGCCCGGGAGCTCTGCGGGTACTTCGGCGGCGACGTCCGTTTCACCCTTTACGGTCTCTCTTGGAACCGGCAACGGGAATGTCCAATACATGACGCAATCGGCATCGCAAATGTTTGGACTGACCGACTTCAAGGTGACGCCTAAAGCTGGCAGCGCCCCGAATGACTTGATGATTTCGATCTCCGGAGTTTCGACCTCTGGCTTGGTGCCTGCCAACGCCGTCCTCACTCCTGTAGCCACCGGTGGTTTCCTTGTATCTCTGCTTGCAACGTCATCGACTGGCACGCCGGGTACGGCTTGGAGTTTCGACATGCCTGTCGGCACAGTCACAGCCGGACTGTACGATTTTTCGGTCAAAGGCATTCGCGATGTGGGAGGACTAAATCCAACCGCAACCACTACGACGCCGCAAATTGATGACTACGTGGTGTCCGTTCCGGAGCCCACATCGATGCTGTTGACTGTTTTCGGAGTTTTAGGCGTGGCAGGTTTATATCGGTCCTGCCCTGGCGGCTCGAAGAACGTGCTGCGGTAAACAAGTTTATAGCGTGGTGGTTAAAGCTCGCAATCCACCTTGAATTCAATATGCTGCGAACGGGACAGGGTGCGCGAAACACTCTGTCCCGTATCCTTTTCGAGCCGGGCGATTCGTCCTTCTTTTCATTGGTTCCGATTGCGGGACGAGCCGCCGTTCGCGTTCGCTGGCCTTTGGGAATCTTGGCGGAAACCGGTGAGCAGATGTCAATCCAATCATCAATCATAGCGGCCATAAACGTAGGTTCTGGTTAACGCGGTCGAGCGCCCTCATCTGCCCAATCTGTCAATCCCATGGCGAGGGCAAGTGTGGACCCCGGCTAGGTCACTACCGGGTTTCGGACTTAGTGGCCGAGATTGGGGAGAGGGCCAAGATCGTCGTAAAGTCGGAAAGCCGGGATAACGAAAAGATCGTCAAGTACGCCAGTGCTCACGATCTACGTCGTTCCTTTGGCCAGCGTTGGGCAAGCCGGGTGATGCCTCAGATTCTCATGGAACTCATGAGGCACGAATCGATTGATACCACCATGCGGTTTTATGTCGGTCGGAATGCCCAAACTACGGCTGCCGTACTGTGGAAAGCCCATGCGGCAGCTTCCAGTAACGATTTTGGTAACGGCAGTACTTCTGGGGGGAAGGTATCCGTTCAAAAACCCCCGGAAAATTCAATGAGGCCGTTGGGGCTCGAACCCAAGACCTACGGATTAAAAGTCCGTTGCTCTACCAACTGAGCTACGGCCTCATGGAGAACCGCCAATTTAGCAGCCGCTGCCGCGGTGCGATAGGCGGCGGATCGAGGGAAATGCCGAGTGCAAAATGCAGAATGTGGCTGGCTTGTGTTGGATCCAATACTGCGACCGCGGCGGACGATCAGAAGTTCGCGCGGCCGGCCGGCTGGAGGCGAGCGGATTTTTCGAAAAGACGGCTGCGGTCCACGAGATCGGCAATTGCGGCAGGAGCTTGGGACACGCCCAGACACAAGAGCGGCGCCATGAGCGATCCCCAATATTGGTTAAACGGTTGGCCGATAAATGCGAACGCGATCACCAGAGCGCAAGCGGTCAGGCCGGCACGATTTCCAACAGGAGTGTTCCAACTGGCGAAGCCGAGCATCGCAAACGGCAGGAGCGCGGCAGTGATCCATTGCGGCAATAGCAGCAGATACATATTCATCTGCGCGAGCGAAATCACGAATGCTGCGCCGCCCAATTGCAACCAGCCGGCCGCATGGGCGCGATCATTCGGTCCAATATGTGGGAGCACTTGATGAATATGCCACGCGTAGAAAGCAACATACACAGCAAAGCCAATAGCCCAGGCGAGTGTTTCGCGCCAACGACGGTTCGAAACGGACAATCCCATACAAACGCAGCAATAAGGGGCAGCGAGTTCGCGAATCGCAAGAGCGGCCAGGCCGATGGCAACTCCAAAAAACGGACGATCAAGCGCATAAGCGCAAATCGAAAGACCGATCAATACGCCAGCCCAAACTTCGGGCATGACATAAATCCGTTCGAGCCAACACGGCATGAGCGCACCAATAAGCATGACGCCGGCCAAAACAGCGCGGACCGAGTTGGTGTCGCGGGCCACGACGACCATCGACAGCACAAGCAGGAGGGCAGCGAGGAGGCCGATCAACACTCGGCCATAGATCGAACTGGGGCCAATGCCGATGAGCCACATCGGCAGCGGCGTACGCCAATTAAAGATGCTTCGAGTAGGATAGCCGCGTTCGTGGAGTTCGCGGTCGGCTGCCGAATAGTAGTTTTCGCCGTCAGCAATGCGCTGCACTTCGGCTTGGTATAGATCGACATCGCCCGCGCCGCGATGCGGTTTATCGGCGAAGCCCGTAGCAAGCGGCGATAGGCTAACCGCGACGCAAAATGCAATCGCCGAGAGCGTAAGAATCGCCACGCCGCGGGCTTGGAATGGTGAAAGGCGGGCGAAAGCCGTGCTCGGTTTGACAGCAATCATGGGCAAGAAGCGTTTGAGGCACGAGAATCCTCAAAAGCCTAGCTCATCGAGCCAATGGGCCAAGAATACGGGAGAAATGCCGTTTAACAGGCCGAAACGAGAGGTTAGACTGTACCCGCCCTGGCAAAGCAACCTTGACGCCAATTGACGCCCAAAGGACGATTTGGCCCAGTTAGGCAAAATGCAGAACTCACCTGAAGTGGAGGATAGGGGACTTGAACCCCTGACCTCTTGCATGCCATGCAAGCGCTCTCCCAACTGAGCTAATCCCCCAGGTGTTTCGCCAATGCAAGAACATCGGGTTGGTGAGTTGGGCAAACCGCTCAAGCTATCCGAGAGGGTTTGAGGTTGTCAAGTTCCTTCGGGCAAGTCAAACATCTGTGAGAAGTGCGCCTTGAAAAAAATTATCTTTCAAATTCTGCGGTGGCTGGTGCCGGCGGCGATTATTGCCTGGCTGGTTATCGACGCAACCCGTAACGATAGTTTCGCCAAGCTCCGCGATGAGCCAAAGCGATGGGATTTGTTGGCACTGGCTGCCACGCTCTGTTTTGCCGCCGTCGTGCTGACGATGGTGCGCTGGATGTATTTAGTGCGGGCACTTGAGATTCCTTTTCGATTGCGCGATGCGCTGCGTTTAGGTTTCCTGGGCTATTTGCTGAATTTCATTTCTCCCGGCAGCGTTGGGGGCGATTTATTCAAGGCAGTTTTCTTGGCTCGCGCATGCCACGGTCGGCGAGCGGAAGCCGCGGTGACGGTTGTCGTTGATCGGATCATCGGCCTCTATGCGCTCTTTTTGGTAAGCACGATTGCAATCTTTGTTACCAGCATGTGGCGCACGGACTCCGATCAGGTCCGCGTGGTGTGCAGCATTGTTTTTTGGTCGACCGGTATTGGCACAGCGGCGTTGATCGTCACATCTCTGCCTGGATTTTCGCATGGACCCATCGCACGCCGGTTGCATTCGTTGCCAAAGATTGGCCCGCTCATCGAGCGAATCAATCGTGCCAATCGGATGTATTACAGCAGAATTTGGGTGTTGATTCTGGCGACGGGCATGAGCATCATCGTGCATTCGCTGAGCGCCATCGGCGTATGGCTGATTGCTCGCGGTGTGCTGGGTGATCCTCCGTCGCTCGGCGCCCATTTCGTGATTGTGCCACTGGCGATGGCGACCGCCGCAATACCACTAGCGCCCAATGGCTTGGGTACTTTTGAAGTAACGGTTGAATTTCTGTATCAGCACTTGCCCAGTGGAATGGCGGTGGCGCCAGGTGTGGGAGAGGGCTTCATTGTGGCGCTCGGATATCGGTTAATTACCGTTGTGATTGCAATGATTGGCGCTGGCGTGTACCTCGCCAGCCGCCGAGAAATGTCGCAAGTATTGCATGAAGCCGAAGAAGCGGTCGACGAATCGCCTGATGCGGAAAATAGCGCGGAGAGTGCTGAAGCGGTGATTTCGATTCCGGTGGAACGGGGCAAATCCGCTGCATCGCACGCGGCATCGCTGCTTTAAGAAATTAACGCTGTCGGTCCAACGAAGTTTCTGCGCACAATTGCGACTACTTGTTACCGCTGGCGTTCCCACCAACATCGGTGGGCTTGCCGTCGATCAACAACTTCGAGTGTTCGCGAACTTCGTATGCCGGGGCAGAATTCCCTATGACATCGCAGTTCGCCAAATTGCATTCGCTGTAGCTATCGACGAACACCTGGCTTTGGCCATTGTCGCCAATTAGGCATGCACGCAAATCGGCCTGCGAATTGCTGACAACCGCGATGCCACTACGGCCGTTCCCGCGACAAGTGACGCCATTCAGGATGCACGGGCCGTGCGCATCGTGCAGATTAACGCCGTCGATCACGTATCCTTGCACGACGATATCGTTAATGACGACGTTTTCGACTTTGTACAGAGTGAAAGCGTTTTGCAGGTAGGAGTAGCTGAGCGGATATTGTTCTGGCAGGTTCCCATGATCAACCCGAAAATAGATCCAACCTTCCGCCGTTGCCCATTCACGCGGTTGAAGGTCCGGGTGCCCGCCGGTCTTTCGGGCAGTGGGATGGAGCAATGCCGGCACACCGTCTAGATATAATTGCTGAAATTGCATGTGTTCCGGCTGGAAGCGGAATACATTGCCGCTCACAAATTCCCATGCGTCGGGCGGCACGGGGCGCGTGCCATCGAATGTCGCGCCTTGGCCTTCGATGGTGAATGGCTGAAATGCAGAACCTGAAAGTCGGCTCGTAGCCAAAGTAACACTTTCGCGATACGGCAGATCGGTTTTGGCAAGTATGATTCGATCGCCGGGCAGAGCGGACTTCAAGGCCCGCGTAAGACTTTGAAACGGCCCGTGGCCTTGCTGTTCCGTCGTCGGCGCGCCGCCATCGAACAAATCGTCACCAGCAGCGTTATTTACGAACAGATCACGGGCAAAACAGTGGTTAAGACACAAAAAGACGCAGATCGCAAGTCCGAGCCATCGAACCACCCAACTTGTGGGCGAAATGGTCGCATATTTAATGCGGGTCCATATGTGCCGATCAAGGGATCGAGGTGTTTTCAAGACTGTAAAGGTTTTGATATTCATGAAACACCCAAGGACTGGACGCATCGCCACATTTCCTTGCATCGCCAATCTGCTGCCGATCCCCTCGAAAAATGGTACGATTGCGGTTAAATCGAATAGCGCCAGTAAGCGAAGTTTGATTCGTATCCGGTTTGTGTCGACTGCGCAAGGCTGGCTCGTCGAACTGAAGCGGTCATCTAACCGGCGTCGATTCAATTTATCCAGTCGCCGCTAGAACGCGGCGAATTAGCGAGTCATGGACGACCGACTCAACCTTGTTAGGCGGTAATGAGTCCCGTGTCGTCGTCAAAAGCCAGCATCAAGGCAAGTAGTCAGCCTGTAGCTCCAATGCCGAGCGAAACGGTCCGCGGACTTGTTTCGCTGTGGCTTTTGTTTCATCTATTCGGCATCGTGCTGGCGCTGGCCACGGACACCGGCATGGGCCGGTCGGAATTGCTCACAAGAGTTAAGCGAGCTCCGATTCTATCGCAATATTTGTACGCCCTGTGGCTCGATGTAGGGCACACCTACTCGCTCACGAACGGGCAGTTGGATGGCGATTATTCGATCGAGGCAGACCTAATTTACAGCGATGGCCACAAGGATTCGCAGCAACTTCAGCCGACCGACGCTCGCGGCGAACGCCTAGAGCGCTATCATGCACTGGCGATGCGTTCTGCGGCAGGAACGGAATTCGAGACGCCCGACACGACCGTGCCGTACCATGTTGGCGGTGAACTGCTCAGGCAACTGAAAGAGGCTGGCGTAACGGAAATCGTCTTCCAGATTCGCCGGCACGCTCCTCTGAGCATGGCCGATGCCAACGGAAGTGACCCTGAACAGCGAAATCCAGAAAATCCCAGAACGTATTCCGATTTGGCTGCGATCTCAGTAACGTTGAACAGCAGCGATCAACCGCAAGTGCAGGTGAAATCGCGATCGGCAACCGATGTAGCGCCGGTCACGAATCCCTCCCAACCGCAACTTGATCAGCGACCAGGCAAGCAAAATCGTGGTAAATCGAATTCGAGTGGCTCTAGTGAGACAACAACCACCCGCCCGCCGCCGGCACCGTTCAAGCTGCCAAGTGAACCTTCGACTTTTGATTCCCGGCAGCCAGTTCCTCCGCCACCAGCTAACAGAGAGCCAACGAATTAGCACCGCTGGCAACCATTAGAAATTCCGTTTCGCATATGAGCGATTTTCCTCGCAGCACGATTCAACGCGTTGGCACGGGATGGACACGCTTTTGGTTCACGCCCGGCGATCCAATTGTGCTCGGCCTGATTCGGATTTTGACCGGCCTTGTGGCGTTGTGGTGGTATTTAGGCCTGTATACGGAACTGCAGCATTGGTTCGGCCCCAACGGATTGTTCTCGCTCGACATGATGCATCAAATGCGAAACGATCCGGATCTAAATACCGAACGTTTTGCATTCTCCATTGCTGAATGGGCCGATACTGCGGCGGCCCTATGGTTTGTTTACTCGGTCGGCGCAATTGCAATCTTGCTGATGATTGCCGGAGTGTTCTCGCGGATTAGCACCATCGCCGCTTTTCTGTTTGTGCTTTCATTCATCCACCGCGGTCCGATGTTCGCTCGACCTGTCGATAACATCCTCGTTCTGCTGATGTTTTACTTGTGCATCGGCCCGTCCGGCGCATATTTTTCGGTAGACTCTTGCTTGCACAACGGCGTGCGAGGAAAGAAGGGCTGCCGATGACGAATTCGGCTTACGAGGTGCCGCTTTCCAGTTCTGCAAACGTGGCGACGCGGCTGATGCAAGTTCACCTGGCGCTCATTTACTTTGCCATGGCAATGGCTCAATTGCGCGAAGAGACATGGTGGCAGGGCACAGCGGTGTGGTGGATGATGGCGAAGTCCGATTCGCGACTTGTTGATCTCACATTTCTGAACCGCGCATTCGACGGGATGGGATTAGGCCAGGCATTCGTGTATTTGATAAACTTCCTCACACACATCATCGTGCTCTACGAATTCTGTTTTGCGTTCCTAATTTGGAACTCGCTGGCCAGGCCAATTCTGCTGATGCTCGGCGTTTTCATTTGGACTGGGCTAGCGCTCATTTGTGGGTCTGTCAGCTTTGCAATCCTGATGATGATTGCTAGTCTGGCATTTTTGCGCCAGAAACACTGCGATCGTGGTGCGCACGTTGTTTTGGTGCAAAAGCGGATGCTGTTGGTGGATCAGTCGCCGGCGCGGCGGCCTGATTGGACTTCGGCTGTTGATTTGCGCACATCCGGGTGTGCCATCAACTTACTTCATCCGACTTCACTGCTTTCAGAGCTGCTGCTTCAGGTAGCGCTTTGTAATACGGATCGAGCGGAAAGCAACCGGAAATAATGCCGTTGCGCGGGGCGGTCGTGCAATCGCTGAATGTACGACAGATTTTCTTTCTCGTGAGTTTGCCAACGTTCAAGGTGTCAGTTGGTAATTGCGGGTACGACAAAACCATTCGTCCCAAGCCTACCACATCGATCCAACCGGCTCGAACTACAGCCTGCGCAACGTGCGGCACAAAATCTTGCAGATAAGAATACCCCGTGCCGACCATTGGCAATTCTGGAACGGCTTGTTTGCATTGGCGAGCGGCATGAATCTGACGCACGACGCCAACCAGTGGGTCTTCTGGCGGCTGATAACCATCGCTGGGCGGAAAAATCGCCGGACGCTGAATGTGCGGATTGTAGTATGGGCTGCCGCATGACAGATTAACTGCCGCGACGCCCGCTGCTTTCAGTTTTTTCAACAATTCGATCGGTTCGCGCAAGTCGAATTTCAGAGGATGATTTGGATCAACTCCAAATCCATGCTGGTACGGCAAGAGGTTGCGCATACTCCAGCGGCTCGCCAACCGCGCGGCTAGTTTTGTAGGGCAGCGTATCGAACACGCTAAGGCGCACGACAACTGTCAGGTCAGGATAACGATCGCGAATCCGCCCGATGATGGTGACCATCAGCCGGGTGCGGCCATCGAAATCGCCACCGAACTTTCCAGTTCGGACGCGAGCACTCAAAAATTCGTGCAACAAATAGCCGTGGCAGGCTTTCACATCGACGAATTGAAAGCCAACATCGCGGGCCAATCCGGCGGCTGCGACAAATGAATCGATTAGCCGCTCCAAATCGTCGTCGGTCCATACGATGGAGTCATTCTGTGGATCGATTCCGAATTTCGCGTCCAACAGCGGGTGATGATAAGCGATGTGGGGTTCCAGCCTTTTATCGTTGGGCCTTGAAAATCGCCCGGAGTGTGTCAATTGAAGGCCCACGAGCAAATCGTCGTCCTTGCCAAACGATTCACGATGCGCATCTCGACACGCTTTCAACAGTGCGGCTAGCCCGGCTCGATTATCCTTAGTGGCCAGCGTCTGATGAGGATTGGCTCTTCCGTCAGGCTGGACCGCCGCAGCTTCGCCGCCCCAGATAAACTTCGCGCCGCTGAGCCCAAAGTGCTTCCAACGGCGAATGGTGTGCGGCGAAGGGGAACCGTCGCGGTTGGCATCCCAGCCTTCCATGGGATGAATGCACCAGCGATTGCCGACGCGGAAACCGCCAATCTCAATCGGTTGCGCTAGGGGAGATCCTGTGGCGGCAGTCAGCACGGCCTCGTCGATTGGCAATTCCAATCCCAATTCTGCCAGCCGCCCACGCAACGCGGCAGTGTCTTTGAGTTGGGCGACTTTGGGATACGACATGGGAGAGAATGCAGAACGCTGATTTCAGAATGATGCGACCGGCGTACCCATCCCGATGGCTTAAAGGAAAATGATCTCTGACGGCTCGCCAGCTGTTATTCTACATTCAAGAATCTTCAATTTGCACCATTCACGTCACTCGACAAATGAAGCACTTTAGATACTCGCCTTCCAAGCAGGTTGCGCTAACCGGATGATCGGACGAAGCGCCACGCTGCTGCAAAATCTGGATCTCACGGCGGCTGCGCTGAGCCACCCCGGCTAGCATATGCAGAAAATCTTCGCGCATGACATGCCCAGAGCAACTGCACGTAATCAAGAATCCGCCGGGATCCAGCAAATCAACCGCCAACCGGTTGATGCGATGGTAGGCCATCAGAGCATCGCCGACTGCCGTGCGGCTCCGTGCAAACTTTGGTGGGTCAAGAATCACGGTTCCAAATCGCTGGTGAGATGCGACAAGTTCTTCCAGCGTGCGGAATCCGTCGCCGACATGGAAATGCAAGTTGGCGATACCGTTCAATTCTGCATTCGCGCGAGCCAGCGAAATTGCTTTCTCACTCGTGTCGACACACAGAACTCCGTTTGCGCCGCCATGCTTTGCTGCATTCAACGCAAAACCGCCGCTATAGCAAAACGCATCGAGCACTCGCCGATCGCGGCAAAAATCGGCGGCCACCCGGCGGTTATCGCGCTGATCCAAGTAAAAGCCGGTTTTGTGCCCTTCCCGTAAATCGACGCCGTAACGCAGTCCATGCTCTTCAATGAACACTGGCCCCTCCGGCAGCTCTCCCCAGTGCCGTTCTTCGGCATGCTGCATGCCTTCCATCTGGACGGCGCCTTTTTCATTTCGCAGCACAATGCCGCGCGGATGGAGCAAATCCGTCAGGATCGGAATTAATAATTCCAGCCGCTGATTAATTGCCAAAGACGTTGTCTGGATCGACAGGTATTCTCCGTAGCGATCGACGATTAGCCCGCTTAACCCATCGGCCTCGCTGAAAACAAGGCGGGCCGCGCCCTGAGGATCGAACAACGCAAGATCGCGACGTAGACGTATCGCCGTTTCCAGCCGACGACCAAAAAATGCTTCGTCGAGCAGTTCGCCAGCGTCCCAAGTGTAAAGGCGAACCCGCAATCGGCTGCGGCTATTGAAAAGCCCGCGGGCGATGAATCGACCTTTGTCGGAAATTAGGTCGACAATGTCACCGTCGGCCGGCGAGCCCTCGACTCGGGCAATAGCGCTATCTAATACCCACGGATGGCGGCCGAAAAACGGCTGCGCCTTTCGCGGTTTCAAGATCACTTGCGCAGCGGCCAACCCAGGCGCGGTTTCGCGCACGAGCGACGAAATAGGCGTACCGACGTCGTCCGACATATCTCTGAGCATAGCCGGGCCCTGTTCGCATAAAAAGGGCGCGGTCGTGCAGTGAGCCTATGCCGGGCAATGAATCGATCGCTCTTTGTCATGGCGCACCCCAACGCAAACGCATCGACACTGCGAGCGCCGCCGAGAATCAGGATGGACTCGGCGCGCGCTCACAATGGAGGCTTGTTCGTTGGACGGGGCAAAACCGCACTCTGGCGTCAGCCAGGGTGCTATTTCGCGCGTGGCAGGTAACCAGTGCTATAGGCAGGGCCGGGCGTCACGACGGGTGGCGCTGAGATGACCGGAGCGCCAACCGCTCCAGCACCGCAGGCATCGCAGCCGCCGCCACACTCGTTGCACGGGCCGCACTCGGGGGCGCAGTTGTCGCGCCGGCCGAAGCAACCGCCCCAGCCGCCACAACCGCCCATGCCACAGCAGCCGGCCGTTGCAGCGGTTAAACCTGTCAGCACTGTCAGAATCAGTAGCCTCTTCATGGCTGTCTCTCCAATACGAATCAGAATCGGGGGGCGGCGACGGGGAAACCTTGGGTCGAGCAACTCTACAACACGCCCGGTGATGTGCAACTACAACGCTCCGGAATTTTTTTTGCAACACATTTCTTTTTCGCAACGCACGTACGCAGAACAGGTGGTATGTTTTCCCAATGCCATCCAGCTTTGCGCGACGATGAAGGAGCCGCGCGCCGATGGCGCTGATCATGACGGATGTTCTGGTTATGCACCTCTCTTTTGTATCTCGCGCACTGCGGCGCGCTGTATTCAAAGCGGTTGCCACCGCTTTCCTCGCTGGAATCTTTTCCTCGCTGTCGGCGACAGCTGTCCGAGGATCGAGCACCATTGCGGATTGCCCAAGCGAGGTGTCCGCTTCCACCAAGCAACATGCGGTTTGCGTTCCGCGGTTGGATGATGTTTGGCTCGTCAGTACGAGGAATTTAGGCTGCCCAGATTGCGAGACGTCGCCGCTTCCACAGGTCTGGCGATATGATTGCAATGCGCACGAGTGGAACGCTGCGTCGCGCGACGCGTTTCTGGCATCACAAGATCCATCAGCCCCCACCGTGTTTTGGATCCATGGCAATCGAATTGAGCAAGGCGAGGCACAATCGCAAGGATTGAATGTCTACCGTCGATTGACGCTCGGCGTTTCCGGTGACCGGCCAATCCACTTTGTCATTTTCTCCTGGCCGTCCTCGCCGATTCGCGGTTTGAAGGAGGATGCGAGAGTTAAAGCTCGGCGGACCAATATTGACGGATATTATCTGGCCGACTTGATTAACCAGATCGATTCAAAAGTACGCGTCGATATCATCGGCTACAGTTTTGGCGCTCGCATCGCTACGGGTGCACTACACGTGCTTGGGGGCGGCGCGCTCTTTGGCCGCGTTCTGACGGAACCGGTAAAACCGCGAGCTCCGATGGATGCCGTTCTGATCGCTCCGGCAGTGAACAACGATTGGCTGGCCATTGGCCGGCCACATGAGCGAGCGTTATCCGTCGTCGACCAGATGATTTCCTTCAACAACACTTGCGATCGTGCGCTCAAACGATACGGTGTGATCGATCCTTGCACTCGGCCTGAGGCACTCGGATATACTTTTGCCGTTGGGCCTCTTGGTGAAAATGGCCGCAAGCTGCGGCAACTCGATATGTGTTGCGTTGTCGGCAAACAGCACAATTGGGCCAACTATTTTTACAATCCAGGAATCGTGGCCCAAATGCGTCCGTACGTGGGGCTGCAGGATTAGGTTGCGGGACGACCTCGTACCGCATGCGGATTACGTTGAGATCGCCAAATTCATGGATTGGCATGGTGGACAGTTGACAAACTCTCGCCGACTTCCCAATCTGCAATCAGCGATCTGAAATCAATAATCTGCAATTCCAGCATACTGTGTCTGAGCCCATCGCGTATCTCAACGGCCAGCTGATTCCTGCCTCCCAGGCGGTCCTGCCAGTTTACGATGCGGGGTTTGTCCTTGGAGCCACCGTCACAGAGCAGCTGCGGACCTTCGGAGGCGAGATCTTCAGATTGCCGGAGCATCTTGCCCGGTTGCAACATTCTCTTAAAGTCTCGGGCATTCAACCCCGCGAGAGCCTTGCGGAAATCGCCGACATCTCACAGCGCTTAATCGCGAACAATCGGACTCTAATTGATCAGGATGATGATCTGGGCCTGTCAATCTTTATTACTCCAGGCCCATATGGACCGCTGTCCGACGGTTTTTCGGGTGGACCGACTGTCGGGCTGCACACCTACCGCCTGCCGTTTCGTTTATGGGCTGACGCGTATCAACGGGGCGTCTCGCTGGCGACCACCACGGTGCAGCAAGTGCCGTCCGCGTGCTGGCCCCCGGAACTGAAATGTCGCAGCCGGATGCACTATTTCCTGGCCGACCAGCAAGCCGCCGCTCTTCATTCCGGTTCTCGCGCACTACTGCTCGACGAGCACGGACACGTTTCTGAAGCTTCGACGGCGAACGTCGTAATTTGGATTGCGCGGGAAGGGCTGATCTCGCCGCCACGAACACAGGTGCTCCCCGGAATCAGCTTGCAGGTACTGATCGAGCTGGCGGGAAGATTGGGGTTGCCCTTCCAGGAGCGGCAGATTCTGCCGGGTGAAGTCGAAAAGGCCGATGAGGTGCTTCTCACCAGCACGCCGAACTGCCTTCTGCCGGTGACCCAATTCAATGGCCGAGCAATTGACAGCGGGAAGCCTGGGGAGATCTTTCAGCGATTGATCAGCGCATGGAATGAAATGGTGGGTCTCGACATTCCAGAGCAGGCGAAGCGATTTAGCGCCCGCAATATCTGATGCAATCCCCAATTGCAACCCTTGGGATTCATACGCGCCATTGATCAATTTACCGTAGTGTCATCTTGCGGCAATAAAATCCTTCTGCCAGGCCGCTTGGTGAATTGCTCTCGATACCGCGAAGTCGCAGCACCGATTCGAATGTACTGGCGGTATACCAAGATTTAGCGCGTTGCGAGGCAAAATGCCGGTTTAAATGGTCGACTTTTCGCTTCGCTTCTGACTCGGACAACGGTACAAACACATTCGGCGAACCCAGATCACCGTCATATTTTGGAATTTCAAATTCCAAGATCAAGTGATCGCGAAATGCATTCCACGTTAGCTCGCCGATCACTCGATGATCTTGATGCGCGTCGTCGCGGCGGTGCGTAAACACCAAGTCAGGCTGGATCGCCTGCTGAAGTCTGATGAATTGTTCTTTAATTTCCAGACCGGAGAATGGAAAGCAAGTATCGCGAAAACTGTGCAATACAATATTGTGTACTGCGGCGCCTTTCAACAATTCATCTGCACTGACTTTCGCTTCCTCGGCCCGGAATCCGTCCGCGCTGAACACGATCCAGTGCACCGTTAGCCCACGAAATTCCTCCAGGAGTTTCAGCAGCGTGCCGCCACAGCCGATTTCAAGATCGTCGCTGTGCGCTCCCAAGCACAAGATGCTGCGCAAATTTGTGAATTTGATCGGCAACATATCTCACCGCGGCTTGGGCTTTGCTAACTCGGGTGAAGCGCAAGAGCGAGCTGCTTTATTGATTGACGTCCGCGATTTCCACACTTCCCAAGGCGTCTCGCCGCGAGCGACCAAATCTTCAAGCCGCTGTTTATCTTTGAAGGTGTCCATGCAACTCCAGAAGCCATCGTACTTCATGCCATAAAGTTCGCGCCTGGCGATGAGCCGCTGAAATGGTCGATCGACCAACTCCTCGCCTTCTTCGATGTAATCAAAGATCTTGTTTCGCAGCACAAAAAAACCACCGTTCATCCAGGTGCTTGAATCGCTAATCGGTTGAACATCTCCGACGATCCCATCGCCATCCATGTTCACGACATGCCAGCTTTGTTGTGGATGAACGGCCAAGAAGGCGGCGGTCGCTTCGCGGTCTTGAAATTGCTTGATGAGCTGCAGCAAGGGAACATCGCTGAGTCCGTCGGCATAATTTGCCAAAAAGGATTCCTCCCCCTCAACAATGGAGCGGACGGCCATTAACCGCTGACCGACGTTCGCGTCGAGGCCGGTATCGACGAACGTCATTCGCCAGTCGGGAACGTCGCTGATTGATCCTGATCCATTGCCTTTGCCATTGCGACTGCGCAATCGGAAATGCGATCGGAGTAATTCAGGAAATATTCTCGGATGATGTCTCCTTTCCAACCCAAACACAAAACGAATTCTTTGTGTCCGAAATGCGCATAGTACCGCATCACGTGCCATAAAATAGGACGGTCGCCGACTTTGACCAGCGGTTTGGGAATATTCTCCGAATACTCACGCAACCGCATGCCGTAGCCACCACAGAAGAGGACAACTTTCATGATGATGTAGGATGTACTATTTCGGATTTAGGAGGTGTGGATGCAGCGAGATCAGGAGCGTGCCGCCGCGGCCATTGCATTTTCCGCCAATTCGATTGCATTCGCACTTCGATAGAAATAATGGTCTTGCTGTGCGCGAAGCCGATCGGCGAGACGATCCGGCGGCAAGTCCACATCCGCGTACGCGACTGCTTTGTCTTTCGCAAGATCGCGTAGCAAACGACAGTTGGCAGATAGTCCAATCGGCAGCAGGTTCTCGCTCCGTGCTGTTTCCGCATTCTCGATCAGCCCATAGCAGGTGAAGCCACCGAGGCCGTCGAGCATTTCTCCCGCCTTGAGATCACGTTTGGCAATGGTCACTACGTCGCAAACCGGCGCGCCCCTGGCTGCGATGGCTGCATCGCCAAAAATTGCAACTCGCGCCGCCGTGAGCGGCGCTTCTAAATGCGGCAGCACATGTGGAGAGTAAAAGACATAGAGCGGGCCTTCACCCATTTTCAGATAGTTCATGTAATGCTGTTTGGCTGGCTCATCGTTGTATCCAATTACAAATACGCCGGCGCCGGGCGCAGCGCCGAGCGCGAAATCGACCAGCGGCTGTTCCAATAGTTTATCCGGCGCAAAGTGATTGATGATATCTTTCACGTGCTCGCACTTCGGACCGAACATCCCGCGCGTGCCGATCTTAAAACCGGTTGCATTCGCCACCAGGCACGCTTCAAGGCAAAGTTTAGTGCCGTCTGCATAAGCGGCGCACATCTTCGCGTTTTGATGCGTGCGCTTTGCAAATTCGCGCTGCGTATCCGCCGTGCGATAACGATCCAGAAAGCTTTTGACGTTGCCCGCCATGACAGGCCGATAGCCGATTGCTTGCACATGCCGCAGCAGGTTCAGCGTGATACCCGGTTCATCGCCGTCACAGTTCGAGATGATTACGCCGGCTTCATCGGCCAAAGCCTTCAGCAGTGGTCCGATGGTTGCGTCAAGCTCTGCATTCATCAGCACGATATGCTTGCGGCCGGCGATCGCTTCGAGCGCCGTATGAGCGCTGGACTCAACATGGCCTGTAGCTTCAATGATGACGTCAACTTCAGCTGCATGACAAAGGAGCGACGGATCGCATGTGACAACCGGTCTGCCTGATTCAATGGCGAAATCCACGTCGCGCTGGCTGTCGGCAGTTGCAAAATTCCTCAGTCCGGCGTCGTGGCAAGCTTGTTGCGCGTGGTCGAGTGTCCGGTTCGCAATCGCGACGAGCCGCATTCCAGCGACCGGCGTAGCGAGCTGCAAAGCGATGCCGCGCCCCATGAAGCCAGCGCCGACCAGCCCGATGCGAATCGGCCGGCCTTCGGCCTCGCGCTGCGTTAATGCTTTATCGAGGATTACCATCGAACGTCTTATTCTGTAGATGAGCTAGAACACTTCCAAACTCGGAATCGGCACCACGAACTTGGCGCCCCATTGGCGAATGTGTGCCAACTGCTCCGCAATTTCCTCACGCAAGTTCCATGGCAAGATCCAAACATAGTCCGGTTGTGTTTCATTGATCTTTTCCGGGGCGTAAATTGGAATTCGACTGCCCGGCAAGAATTTTCCGTGTTTGTATGGATTGCGATCCACCGTGTACGACAGTAAATCTTCGCGAATGCCGCAGTAGTTTAGCAGTGTGTTGCCTTTGCCCGGTGCTCCATAACCCGCGACGGTTTTTCCCGCGCGGCGAACATTGATCAGAAACTCCAGTACATTGCGTTTCACTTCGGCGACCTTTTCTCCGAATCCGCCGTAGCCGGATATATCGTGCAAGCCGGACGCCCGCTCGTATGCAATCAGTGACGGAACACGTGGGTTAATTTCGATCGAGCTGCTTTGCGCATGACGTGCGAAAATGCGAATCGAGCCGCCATGCGTTGGAATCTCTTCCGCGTCGAAAATGATTAGACCATGGGCGGCCATAACGCGCTGCAGCGAACCGAGAGTGTAGTAACAATAATGTTCGTGATAAATCGTATCGAACTGATTGCGCTCAATAAGCCGCGGCAAATATTGAATTTCAATGACGGCGACGCCTTCATCGGCTAGCAGCAATCTGATTCCGCCGACGAAGTCGTGTAAATCGGGCACATGAGCGAGAACGTTATTGGCAACCACGATATCGGCTGCGCGATTTTTCTGAACGACGTGTTTTGCAGCGGCCTGGCCAAAGAACCTGACGAGCGTTCGAACGCCCTGCTGCTGTGCCACGCGCGCCACATTCGCCGCCGGCTCAATGCCCAGGCATGGAATGCCGTGCTGGACAAAGTTGCGCAACAGGTATCCGTCGTTGCTGGCAATCTCGACGACAAAACTGGCCGGATCTAATCTGAATCGTTCAACAAGCGAGTTCACGTTTTGCCGCGCATGAACCAGATAGCTATCTGAAAACGACGAAAAGTACGCGTACTCGCTGAAAATCTGCTCGCCGCTGACGTGCGCCGGCAATTGCACTAGCAGGCATGACTCGCAAACATAAACTTTGAGCGGATAAAACGACTCCGGTTCAGCAAGCTGTTCCTGCGTTAAATAACTCTCGCACAATGGCGAAGTCCCTAGATCGACAAACACACGCTGAAGCGGAGCATCGCACAGTCGGCAGCGGTGCGGCACAGTACAGTCGGTTTGCACAGCTGACGATTCAGCGGACAGAGTGGCTGCCGCCAGCGGTTTTTGTGGGGCAATGTTCATGTCACAACGAAGCTGTGGTTAATGTCTCGGAGTTCGATTTTCGTATTTGTGCGTAGGCCGGCCAGGATTGATCGGCCGGTGAAATCGAGCCAATCGGCAACGGCCAATTGATGCCAAACATCGGGTCATCGTATCGAACTCCCCTGGCTGCCGCGGGGACGTACGCCGTCGACATCTGATAGAACATCTCGGTTTCATCGTCGAGCGTCTGGTACCCTTGGGCGCAGCCGGGCGGCACATACAGTGATCGATGGTTCTCCGCAGTGAGTTCAACGCCAACCCAACGACCATGGGTCGCAGAATTCGGTCGGATGTCGGCTGCAACGACAAAAGCAGCTCCCCGTGTGCAGCGCACTAGCTTTGCCTCCTCGTGCGGGCTCGCTTGAAAATGCAATCCGCGCAGGGTGCCTTTTCGATTCGACCAGGCGATGTTCGCTTGAACTAGTTCCGTTGAAAGTCCATGTTGCGCAAATTCATCGGCACACCAGGCGCGCGCGAAAAAGCCACGGTCGTCGAAATTGGGGTCAATGTCGATGATGTATGCGCCGGCGATATCAGTGGTCGTAAAAATCATGGCGCTAATTCACAGAGAGGATTTCGCGGAATTGTTTGGCTTCCACGTTCGTCGGACGCAAATCCGCATCGATTCGACCTGCCTGCATCAATGCGCGAATCACTGGGAGACGCAAAAACCGCTCTGACGCCATGTCGCATGAAGTCAAAGGAATTCGGCGAAATGCATCATACAACTGCTGAACGCCGCGGCGAACATTCCATTTTGGTTGATAGGCTGGAACCGCGCGGCGAAACTTCTCGCAGTTCACTCGATAGCAGCGCCGATCCGGCCCGCCGCCCGTAGCAAACTCGATTCGTGAATTCGGCACAATCTGCCGCACGATTTCCGCAAGTTCACTCACGCGGTAATTTTCGTCGGTACGACCGCTATTAAACGCCTGACCGCAAACTGAATCGGCGGGGGCCGTAAGTGCAACCAAAAACGCTTCGCAAATATCGTTCACATGGACGACCGGGCGCCATGGGGTGCCGTCGCTCTTGATATGAATGCAGCCCGTGAGAAATGCACTAGCGACAAACTCGTTGATCACCAAGTCGAGCCGCAAGCGAGGCGAAAAACCATAGGCAGTCGCATTGCGAAGAAAGACCGGTGTGAACTTGTCGTCGGCAAGCACCGCAACCTCGCGCTCCGCGGCCACTTTCGATTCGCCATATGCCGTTACTGGATTGAGTTCGGCATCTTCGGTCAAAAGTCCATCGCCCGCGGCGCCATAAGTGCTGCATGATGACGAAAAGACAAACCTTTGCACCCCCGCCTCTTTGGCTAGCTGCGCAAGCCTGACCGCTGCAACGTGGTTGATTTCATGCGTCAACTGCGGATCTAAGTTTCCGAGTGGGTCATTGGAGAGCGCAGCCAAATGGCAAATGGCATCGAAGCCGGCGAGATCGATGGGCTGGACGTCGCGAATGTCGACGTTCCTTTGGCAGAATTCGCCTTGTGCATCACCGAATCGACCAGCGTTGAATAAATTAGTATCCAACCCAACAACTTCGTGACCCGCTGCTGACAGATGCGGCACGAGCACACTGCCGATATAGCCACTGGAGCCTGTTACCAAAACACGCATGAAACTCTCCCTGCCGTGACCCATTCTTCCAGACTAGTCACGCAAAATAATTACGTTCAACAACAAGCTTTATCCGGCCGCGCTGTTGGCACACTTGTTAGCTGAAGGCCGACTGGTTTTTCCGGCAACGACATCTGTGACGGCTGCTGTTGGCTTGGGAGGCGGTGTCAGTGTCCCATCCCACATTCCAAAGCCGCGAACGCTGTTGCGGACGATTCTGCCGAATTTGCCGAATTGGAGCATATAACGCACAAGCACTGCATAACATGCCGCCCGCTGCGCCGCCGAAATGCGCGCTCTGGCAATGCAAGCAGCGTAATCCAGCGTACAGCCAATCTGATGAGGCAGCGCAATCAACGGATTTTTGTGATCCGGTCGGTCAAACTGCTGTTGGGCCCGCGCCGATTTGATCATCGAATACTGGGCAGCATGCCGACGGCTGAAAAACAGCACCTCCGGCACTTCATAAAAGCGACCCTTGAGTGCCATTTCAACCAAAAATGGTTTTCCACCGGAGGAACGATCGCGATGCAATTTCGTCTCCGCCATACGTTCGCGTCGTACCAAACCGAACAATGGGTGACACCACACAGTGTGCATAAGTACTCCACGCACGCGATCTGCCGGTCGGTTGGAATCGAAGGTGCGCAATTCTGAACTGACTGGATCCCACGAACCTGTGCCTCGGGAATAACGATGCTTCGTTCATCGATAATCGCTGAACGCGGGTAAGCCAACACGAATGACGAATCGCGATCCAGGACCTCTACACAGCGCTCCAGCAACGTCTCGCCGCACAAATCGTCTGCCGCATGCCATTTGAAATACTCGCCGCGGGCCAATTGGAATACCTGGGCCAGATTCCACGGCGCACCACGGTTTTTTTCGTGACGAACGTAATGAATTCGCGGGTCCTCCGCCGCGTAGCGCCGGCATATCAATTCGGTCTCGTCGGTCGAAGCGTTGTCGGAGATGATGAGCTCAAAATCGCCGTACGTTTGCGCCAGTAGCGACTCGATCGTCCGCGCGAGAAATCGCTCTCCGTTATAAACTGGCAACCCGATACTGACTTTTGGAATCGCGCAAATCATTTTTAGCACATTCTCGCCTGTTCAAACTTCAACCGTATCGCAGTTCTTCGCGCGGTGGCTGCCCAAAATCGGTCTTCGCATCCCAGAGACCGAGCTGTTGTAGTCCCACCAATGACAAATACAGAGGATTCAACAATAAATATCGTTTCCACAGCCGCCGCGGTTCGCTGAGCAGTCGATATGCCCATTCTAGCCCATGCCGCTGTAGCAGGGCCGGCGCCTGCGATAACAAACCTGCATGGAAATTAAACGCCGCGCCAACGGCCAAAAGTGGCATGCCAAGCAAGTTTCGCATTTCAAAGGCAAAAACTTCTTGCCGCGGACAGCCTAAGCCGATGAAGGTGATTCGAGCGCCGCTCGCCCGAATTTCTGCCGCGGCCAGGTCGCGTTCTTCTGCGGTAAGTTGTCGAAATGCGGATGGTTTGACGCCCGCAATTTCGAGTGTAGGGAATTCCGAACTTAGTTGCGCGGTAAGCGCTCGAAGCAGCTCTGAAGTGCCGCCGAAAAGATAAATCGGCAATCGAGTTGCTGCTGCAGCCCGGCACACTTCTAACATCAGCTTCGGACCATAGACACGGTCTTGTAATCCCGTGCGATGCAACCAATTGAGCGCCCAGCGAACTGGCTGGCCGTCGGGAACGACCAGGTCCAAATTGTTCAAGCGATAGCGATGCGTTCGATCGAGCACGCCTGTCATGACGCCGTGAACCGCCAAAGCCGAGACAGCCAGCGGCTGGTGCTCCTTTGCCGCGGTAATGACTCGTTCGACGGCCGCAATGTAATCGACCGCGTCGATTCCAACACCCAGCAATTTGTGTTTGCCACGGTCAATCATGAAACGGCTGCCTCCAGCCAACGTTCCGCGTTCGCCTCGAAAATTTCGCGAACGATCCGAAGTACGTCGTAAGTCAACTGCCACTGCGGGTAGTGCCGCTGAAATTTTCCAACGTCGCTGATCCACCAAATATGGTCGCCCGTGCGATTGGTCTCCGCATAGTTCCAGGCCATCGGTGTGCTCGTCTGTTCCTCGCACAATTGGATGGCCTCGAGCACGGAACAGTTGCTAAATCGGCCGCCGCCAATGTTGTATACTTCGCCGGAGCGCGGATTCCGGAAGAACTGATCAAACGCCGCAATTAAATCGGCGCTGTGAATGTTATCGCGCACTTGCTTACCACGGTAACCAAACACGGTGTAAGGAGTTCCCGTCGCGGCACATTTTACGAGATACGCCAAAAAACCATGCAATTGCGTCCCACTGTGATTGGGGCCGGTCAGGCAGCCGCCGCGGAAACACACCGTCTTCATGCCAAAGTAGCGACCATATTCTTGGACTAACACGTCGGCGGCGACTTTCGAAGCGCCGAACAGGCTGTGCAAAGTCTGATCGATCGACATTTCTTCGGGAATTCCGTGCACCCAGGGATGACTGGCATCAATCTCCCAGCGGGAATCGAGTTCCACGAGCGGCAATCGATTGGGCGTGTCGCCGTAAACTTTATTTGTGGAAGTAAAGATGAACACCGCGTCAGCAGCGAATTGCCGCGACGCTTCTAAGAGATTGTGCGTGCCGACTGCGTTTACTGAAAAATCGGTGGCGGGATCAGTGGCAGCCCAATCGTGCGACGGTTGCGCCGCAGTATGAACCACGAGCGCAACTTGCCGGCCGTAGTGCCGAAACAAACGATGAACTGCATCGGTATCGCGGATATCGACATTATGATGCCGATACCGGGCACCAAGATTTTTCTCCAGCTGCTCGCGCTGCCAGGACGTTGAAGCGGCGGGGCCAAAAAAACTTCGTCGCATATCGTTATCAACGCCGACGACATCCAACCCTTTGTCGGCAAAATGGCGACAAGCTTCGGAACCGATCAACCCTGCTGAACCGGTTATTATCGCGACAGACATAGTTGAAAATCAAAGTTGAGGTCAGGAACAGTTCATTGCCACCGCTTCGGGCTTAATATTGCTGGCCGTTGGCAGCGCTAGCTCTTCGACTCTCTCCGCCGGCACGGCGAGTACGTTTCCAAATTCGCCCATGAGCTCGATTGCCGAGAGCGCGCCGCCCTCGTCCATTTCGAACAAATGGTAACCGCAATTTGTTAGAAAGCTGCATGCGCCGTCGGCGGAAAGTTTCAAACGCGCTGTCGCTTGTGGATTGACTTCGAACAGCACAATCGGCCGCCAGCGTTCAAGCGATCCGGCGGCGCCGCGCAGCACAAACTCTTCAGCTCCTTCGACATCAAGCTTAATGAAATCGATCCGCGCGAGCCCTTCTTCTTCGGCCATGCGATCGAGCGTGGTGATCTCGACCTCCTCGAAGCCGACATCGCCACCGCCGCCCAAAGAGAATGAATTTTCTTGGCGATCATGGTGGTACAACCGAGCGGTGCCCGATGAATTCGAGATCGCTTGATTCCGCAAGCACACGTGCTGGCTGCAATTGAGTTTCGCCGATTCGTTCAGCGCTTGAAAACAAGCTGCGCCCGGCTCAAATGCGACGACTCGACCACTTGGCCCGACGAGTTGAGCCGCAGTGAATGTGAACACGCCTGTGTTTGCACCGCCATCGACAAACACCATGCCGGGCTGAAGAAAACGCTCCAAAAGCGCCAATTCCGGCTCATAATGCTCCCGGAATAAATACGGGGAAGTGCAACCACCGCCACTCCACTTGGGCGGCAAGTGCAGACGGAAATTCCAACGCCGGAATCTTGCCCGCGCAGGAATTCTAAGTGCGCAATGCAACGACCACGCTGCGGCGCGCCCCAGCACAACGGCTGGGTTACGCCGATAACCGGGATGTCGCCGCAGTTCAGCGAATCGATTTGTAAGTCGAGTGAGTGACATCACGAGTTGGCTGTCTCCACAAAAACAACTTCCATTCGCCGGCAAAACTTGTCGGCGGTAAATTCGCACAGAAACTTTTTCCGCCCCGCCGCGGCGTAACTCAACCGCTGCTGCGGATTGGCGTGCAATTGAGCCAAAGCGTCGGCAACGGACAACGGGTTGCGCGGATCGACGAGTAGTCCGGTATCGCCATCGCTTACAATCTCCGGAATTCCGCGCCACCGAGTGGCCACGACTGGAAGACCGAAAGACATTGCTTCCAATAGCACTGTGGGAAACGTTTCGGATTCATAGAACGTCGGAAAGCAAAACACGTCGGCCCGTCGAAAAGCCGATATTTTCGCGTGACCGCTGACTACTCCGAGGAACCGGACCTGTGCTTCGATACCCAAATCCATAATCCGCTGTTTCAGATTCAATTCAAATTCACGCGACTGGAATTCGCCTGCGATCTCAACTTCAAATGGCAACCCGCGATCGTGCAATAACCCGCAAGCGTCGATGAGCGTTCGCAACCCTTTTGATTCGCGGAGGATGCCAACAAACAGAATCCGCAGCGGTTTTCGCTCGAGGACCGCGATTGTCGAGGCCGCAGCACGAGATCCGACTGTCGGACCGTTGATCGCACCGTGATTCCACGCCATATGCCGCTCGAACCCATCTCTCTCCAACACATGTGCAGTCGATTTTGAATACGACTGTTCAAAATCGACGGCCTCGTCCGCAATTCCATTGGCTACGATGTATTGCCGGCGTGCCATAAGCGGAGCTGCATCGTCCAAAGTGCAGCGCGATGCGGACGGCCGCATCGGCGTGGAACAGGGCTCCTCGGAACAGAAATCGAGTCAACCGAGGCAATTTGTCATATAGCTCGGAAACTCCGGTCGCATGGAAATGCAACACCGTGCGGCGGAACATCCAACGGGTACTCAGCAGGATCGCCAAGTCACGATGTAGCGGCACTCGATTGGGTCCCGCCGGCGGATAGTAGAGCACTTTCGCGCCGCAGACGATTCGGCAATAAGCAATTCGCAGAATGACGCTCAAGAGGTGCAGGAGCTTGCCGAGGCGGAATCGACCGACATCGCCGATCGAATCGGAAAAGGCCATGCGCACGTGATACAACTTAATTCGCGCGTACCGGCCCGACAGCAACCGCTCTATCATGATCGCTTGACCATGCAAAGGCGGCGGCGTTTGGCCGACAACCAGCACTTTCAGTTTGCCAGGCACTTGCGATAAACCTCGATGTTTTGTTCCGCGATGCTGCTCCAGGTAAAACGGCCCGCGACGGCTTGCGATTTTGCGGCCAGTGCGGAGCGCTGGGCATCATTGCAAAGCAACGTCTCTAATCGATCGCCAAACTTTCCCGGGTCGTTGGCGGGAACCGTCTCTACCCCATATTCCGTTTCGTAGTTTGCTGGCGTGGAGCTGCCGCGTGTCGTTAGCACCGGTAGTCCGTTGACTACGGCAGCCATTAAGCTTCCACGATTTTCCGCCGCTCCGAGCGTAAATGGGAATGCGGCAACATCGCACGCTCCGAGAATCTCTGCTGCGCGAAGAGCCGTTTCCGCCCGCACTAGTTTTGTCCAACCTTCGCGATTGCCAGCGCCAAGTCGGGCCAATATTTCTCGCTCATATGCGCTCAACGCATGAGCGTGCGTGCCGATTGTGCTAATGACGAGCGCCCGTGCCGCAATTCCGCGCTGCTTCATCGCCTCGGCGGCGTCCAGCAGAGTTTGCAGTCCTTTGTCCGGTCGCACTTCGCCGAAGAACACTGCGACGCGCTCCTCAGCTCCCACCCCTAAATCTGCACGCACCTGCATTCGCCGAGCGTTATCGGCAGGCAAAGCGGGCACGTTGGAGGCAATAGGGATTAGCGCCGAGCGCTTCTGGGAAAAAGGCGACCAGCGAGTTGCCAATTCTTGATCGCGCGGATGCACAAATACCATTGCGCTATTGGCCCACAACATCGGCATTGTTCGTAAACGCCATCGAAGCCGATGCTCATGAAACCCGTGCATCGTAACAACCAGCGGCGTTCGCCGCTGCATCGTGCGAAACAGCGCTGGCAAGAAATTGACCGTCAGCCGGCGGTGATATCCGGTCAGCGATGGGTATTGCAAATGCACGATGGTTCCCGAGCCCATATTTCGGGCGGTTTGCATAATCGGCCCGACATCAGTCAATTTCCAGCCCTGGGCAAGCCGATGCACGTTGACGCCATCGACCGATTCAAAGGCCAGTTGACCTGCGGAGGCTTTCGTGAGCACACCAACTTCCACGCCTTTGGTTACAAGCGATTGCGCTAGCTGGGCGGTGTAATCGCCAATGCCGCAGATCGACGGAGGAAACTCGTCGACTACGAAAAGGACACGGATGTTTTCGGCGGAGCGAATCAAGCGGGTCGTCCGTTGTCAGTAGTCAGTGGTCAGTGGTCCGAAGCAATTCGTTGCGACTCAGCGATTCGTGGCGTTTGCAGTCGACACTGGCACGCCAATTTCCGGGGAAACAGTCGATGTAGCGCGACCAGAGCGTCGGAAAGTCATCACAGCGAAGGTGTAATCCAGATCATAGCCTTCCCAATGAACGGTTCTTTCATTGCAGCGAAAATCGAACGGTGTTTCCAGCTCGAGGCCGCATCGATGGGCGGTCTCGATGGTGTCGCTCAATTCCTGGCGCGAGAACACGTGAATTGGCGCCCCAAACGCAATTTTGCCTTCGGTATCAACGGGCTCGTTCCAGTAGTCTGTCGAAACCACCAGCACCCCGCCAGGTCGAAGGATACGCGCCATTTCGGCGAAGAACTTGCGCAAATCGACACCGTGTTCAATCACGCTCAAAGAAGCTATCGCGTCAAAATGACCGGCCTCGAATTGGGTTGCCGTAATATCGCCGTGTTCATAGCGAATGGGGCCGCGCAGAATCGGCTGCGAAAACACAAGGTTGATTCCTGTCAAATTCCGATAGCCATAGGCGTAGAGCGCGGGAAGCAATGCCGAATAAAGTTCTGCACCGGCATCAAGCACTTTTGCATTGCGTGTTGTCTGACTCAGAATTTGAGTCAGAGCCGCCAGTGTATCCCAATTCTTAGGACCATCGTGATGACGCGGCAAACCAAGTTTTCGCAAGGCGCTACGTGCCGCTCGCCATTCAAAATTCGATTGCAACACGCCACTGGGAATGGTTTCCGTCGGACGCGCGAGCGGCCAATCGCCACTCAATGGCGTGCCGTACTTTGAGCGCAAATACAAACGGAACAGCGTTTCGTTCGTCAGCGCCGAATTTCTCAGTTGTCTTGCTGGGCGCCGAAGCGTCTGGGCACATTTCCTAACCAATGAATTGCTCATGGCGATTTAATTCTCCACGAAAGAACATGAATCGACGTCATTTCGGCTGGCTTCGCATCGTGCCTTGCAGCCCCCACGTACTGACGTGGGTCGACAAATGCCAACATGGCAAGTCCGGACATTGCAATAAGTGGAACAAAACCTGGATTGGCAAAGGCCGATTCCAACAAACCATGCAGTAGCGCAAAAAGCAGCAGCACGCCAATAAATCCGTAACCAGCGGCAGGCAATTTGATGTGGCGGTAGACGGCTATCGCCATTCCCCAGAGAGCAATGCTTCCGTACAACAAGACGCCGACGAGGCCGATGCCCAGTGCCAAATCGATGTATGCGGAATGCCCAACAGAGATGGCCCAATACTGCGATTCGGAAATGTCTTCGATGTTTCGCGGCGTCCAAAAGCTGCTAAAGCCGTAACCTTCAATGGGCCGACGCGCGATCGATTCGCTCAACTCTTCCCATAGCGGCACACGGCCGGTGAGTTCGCCCAGTTCGTTCTCATCGCCGCGACCCATGGAAACTGCGTTTGCCGCTCGTTCGGCGAATTCACCGCCTGCGAAGAACAGGGCAACACAGGCCAGACAAACTGCACCGATGCCGGCGACAATTCGATTTCGCGACGTCGTGGTTGTAAACCAAAACAGCGATTCCGCGATGACAAGCGCGGCCAGGGGCGTGCGGGAATGCGTCATCCACAAGGCTGCCAATCCCGCGGCGGCACATGCCCAAAAAATCGCTGTGTACTTTTTCGAAAACTGCGCGAGGTAGGTTGCGGCCATTACAAGCAGCGCACAGTTTAACCCTTGATTATTTGGATGCAGCGTTCCCGCCAATCGATAATCAGCTCGCCATGGCTGAAACGTGCCTAAGGCAATTTCAGTGGCAACGCCCAGCGCAAGATACCCAACTGAACAAAGGAGCGCAGCAATGGCCAGTTCACGCGGATTAATCAATCGGGCCGCCGCCAATGCTGCTAATCCGGCGCAACCTGCTGCTATCAAACGCCGTGCGGCGAGACTCGGCTCAATTGACCACGCCAGGCTGGCGATGCACCAGAGAGCGGCCAGGCTCATCAGCACTGCTAACAGCCCGTGCGCCGAAGTTGATATCCTGCCGAACGCCACAAAGCCAATAAACTGATGCCGGCCAGAGCAAACGTCGCCCCGCGGCGAACTAAGTTGCCCTCGAGAGTCACGGCCCCCATGAACTCGCTCGTCTCGCTGAAGTCTTCAAATCGGGAAATTAACCAATCGTGATCGGTTAGCAGGTACAAAAAGCCTGCGATGCCCGCCACCATGAGGACACGCCGGCTGCGCCATGCGGGACCGACGAATGCGCCGCGGCCATCGCCAAGCACAGCACTGGAGATCGCTGGGTATTGGCTCAGTGCGGCCATCAGCCCACCTCCTGTGGCGCCTGTGGCGGCAAAGCGTTAGGAACTGCACTCCCTTGGTGGCGGTAGCCGCACAATTGCCGATGACCGATGCGATTGCTGCTCCGATAACGCCCTGCGCAAAAATTAACGCGCCGCCGGCAGCAAATGTGACGAAGAGACCAACCACATTCGCTCGGAAAATGCTTGCCGGCCGATTCAGCGCAATCAGCCCGTTTTCCAGGCTCATCGACAGTGCATACAGCACGAGATTCAAACTCAAGATCGAAACGATCGTTTGTTCGCCGGGGATACGATCGTTATACAAGATGGCCAGTAGTTGAGCGCCGGCAAGCATCAACGCCAAGCACAAGACGCTGACCATCGCAATCGTGAGGGCGATCGTTTTCACGGTCAGTTTCTGCAGACCGGCGACGCCAGCCACATGAAACGTGTGAATGGCTGTCGGCCCAAGAAAGTTGGTCAGGCCGAGCAATATAGGATTGGCAAACATCACCAGACTCATGCAGACAGTGAAACGGCCCGTCGCCTCCGTTCCGACCATCAAGGCCAACATCCAATAAGTGCCGTACGCCATCGCCAAATACACAATTTGCGCGGCGGAAGTCCAACGGCCGAATGACCAATTCAGGCGAAAGTCGGCAAACACTCCGGCTTGGCGAATTCGAAAATTCCGGCGCAACAGCCAGCACGCGAGAATTCCTCCGACAGCACAGGCAGTGCCGGTCGCCACCAATGCGGTGACCGCTGTCAATTGGCCAGCAATTTTCAATGCGGCCAAAACGGTCAATTGCATGATCCCCACTGCCAGATCGAGGCCCAACACCGGCAGCACTCGTAGATTTGCGAATTCAAACCGGCGCACAAATTCGCGAACCAAGATGAATGGCATTGCCATCGCTAACACAAACGCCACGAAACCAAAATCGTCGGTCGTTAATCCCCAAATGGCGCCGGCGGCAACGAGTAACAAACTCAAAACCGTTGCCAGTGACAACAGCCAATGATGCACCAGCGTGCTGCCCGCATCGCGCCCGCGGACTATCACTTTCCATCCGCGGCGCGAACACGGCGTACGGCCCAGAAATTAGCGCGGTTTGAATGCAAATTGACCAGCGTAATAACGCTGAATGCCAATTGGTAAAGTCCGGTGTTGTGCTGTGCCGCTTGAATGCTGGCTGGGTCTTGCCCGCAGTGCCGAATCAATACGAGCGTGCCAAAGTTCACCGCGCTAACCACCGCTTGGTCGACGAGCGACAGTGCGCCGTTACGCAGAATGCTAGCGCCGGAAATAGTGTCGACCAACCGCTGGACGAGCGATGGCGATTCGCTGCCGGAATCAATGTTCGTCGCCGCCGACGCCACATCGCGCGGGCCAACTGGCGCATCGAGGCTAGCGGCGGTAAGTTCCAGCGTTTCCGACGGCATTTAGACCCTCCCCAACATCGAGGTGGCTGCAATCGTTCCCGCCGCCGACGGCGAAGAAACTACCGTCGGCACACACGCCGGCTCGCTCGTCTGAGCGGAATTTAAAGAATCGGCCAAAATGCCTTCTTCCAATCGTCCCATCACCTCGCGATATACTTTCGCCATGCGAGCGCCTTGGCGATCCCAATCATAGAACTCTGCTCGCTCAAATGCGCCCGGCTAAGCTGTTCAAGTTCATCTCGATTTCGATGCCAACGGGCAAGCGTGTCGCGTAATCCTACGATTACTTCGCGACGATTCGTCACGGGCAGTTTGACACCACACTCCTCGGTCACAATATCGGCCATGCCTTGGTGATCGAGACAAACTACGGGGGTACCCACTGCGAACGATTCCAAGACAACCGTGCCCGTCGTATCGCGTAAACTCGTGAAGGCAAAAGCGTCTGACCACAAATGTTCGGCCAGAGCTTGTTTGTGATCTAGCCAGCCGAGCCACTTGCAATGTTGGTCCACATTCAATTGCTTCGCAATTCGACGCCAGCGCGTTTCCAATGGGCCTCGCCCAAGAATTCGCAATTCGTACGGCACATCAGCGGGAAGTTGCGCCACAGCGTTGAGCAGCAACGCCAGCGCCTTGCGATGTTCGAAAACTCCGCTCCACAAAATTCGAAGCGGTCCACCATGGCGAAAATTTCGAATTGGCCGATCCGTCGCCGTGTAGACGCCGGTTTCCACCATCACCTGAGGCTGTTTACCAGGACAGCGATGTGCGATTCCCCAACCGTTGGTCGAATTAGCAGCTAAGACCTTGTCTGCGTTTCGTGCTGCCTGACCCACGCGCCGCGAACAACGCATTTGCCAAGTGTTCAACAGACTGCGAATCGATTCGCTCGACGGCGCCCTTGATGCCAGCGCCGCTGCAAAAATCGCCACGGATAATTTTGGCCCCCGCCAATCGGTCCCCATATGAATGGTGCATCGAGCTTCCACAAATAGCCGGGTTCGCGGAAGCCGCATAAATTCAATTGATGAATGGTGTCGAATTGCAGCTCTTCGTGAAGTCGCTGGGCAATTCGAAACGCACGACGATGCCACATGTTGTACGACGGATAAAACGTGCCCGGCAGTTTGCGTAGTCGCGTTTCCCAGCGGCTCGGGGGCACGAACACGAAATTTAGATTTTCGATTTGTCCATGGTTGGCTAAATAGCGCTCGATCGGGGCGCGATTCAGCGCTTCGTCACATATGACCCACGTTGGAAAAAAGCGCGCCGCTTGCAACGCGCGATTCCAACCCATTCCAGGCTCCGAACCGAGTTCGGGATGGCATGAATGCGCCAAAAGCAAAATGCGCGGTCGATTTGACATCGGCTGAAGCATCCCAGAGTTCGTCATTTCGCGCCACGCCGCTGCAATACGGCGGGCACAGTGCTAATCAAGATTTTGAGATCCTGCCACAACGAGCGGCGGCCCACGTATTGCAAATCCATCCGGACCCATTCATTGAACGTCACTTGAGAGCGGCCCTTGACCTGCCATATGCATGTCAGACCAGGCGTCACATCCAATCGGCGTTTTTGCCAGCCAAGGCAAGCATCCGATTCATCGCAAGGCAAGGGGCGCGGACCAACCAGCGACATTTCCCCACGCAGAACATTCCAAAGTTGCGGCAGTTCATCGAGGCTCGTATCCCGAAGGAAACGCCCGAGACGGGTGACGCGGGGATCGGCGGTAATTTTGAATGCCGGGCCGTCTTGTTCGTTCAATTCCATAAGTTGCGATTTCAGCGACTCCGCATCGCTAATCATTGAACGAAACTTGTACATCACAAACGGAAGACCCGCGCGCCTGTGCGCTGCTGACGAAACAAAATCGGCCCAGGCGAAGTTAGTTTCACTGCCAGAGCGATCAGGAGAAAAATCGGCGAGAGCACGGCCAGCCCGATGATGGCTCCAAAAATATCGAGCACTCGTTTCCAACTGGGCATTTCCTGCGCGAGTAGTGGTTCCAGTGCATCGGCTTCTGGATCTGACTTGCGCCGATTCGGTATCGCGTCGTTGGCGCTCATTTCATCGCGGCGATCGGTTCGCCGGCGGTGCTTGATCGATTCGTCGAGCTGAGCCGTGTCCGACGGGTAACAATATACGTGGCACAACGGCGATGGACTTTCGTGCCAATTTCGGCAAATATCGTCGGCCAATTTCCAAGCGCCCCGCGGCGGTGTTGCTGGCAGAACGACACCAATGCATTTGGCGTCGAACCAACCAACTTCATCGGTTGATCGCAAACGGCGGCGAAGCGCGGCGGTCAACTGCGAGTGCATTCGTTCCAATTCGACGCCCGGATGAACTGCAAACACGAGCAGCGAAAACCGATCGCCGCTACGATCGCTGCGGGCTCGTTCGCGCGCAATAGACGCCGAAAGTGACGAACCGAAAGCAGACGATGTTTCCAGGGCGACTTATTGCGGCGAGCCAACCTTCGAATAACAAACGAAAGATTCGAAAACGTCATGGTCAAGTTTCAACGATGAAAAAATCATATGAAGCAGTACGAACTTGGACGACAAGCAGTGTGGCAGACTTCCTTGGCAGGCACAGCGTTCTTCCTCGAAACGCCGCTGATTCTCGTGTTAACGAATTCCACTCACTTCAGCGCGGCGCGATGCTGCGACGGTGGGTAATTCCAGATGATGGTCAGGCTCACGCATGGCCGGACCGGGTTCGCGCAGCGACTCGGCCACATAGGTTAAGCCGATTCCGCCCAATACTCCGACGATGACCGCCAGGGCAATATTAAACAGCACCTTGGGCCTCACCGGTTGCAGGTCGAGCGTTGCCGCCTGTACGATGCTAATGTTCGACTTACCCTGTTGGGCCATGGCTCCGTCGATTCGGGCTTGCTCCAGGCTATCGGAGTATTTCCTATAATTTGATTCTTCGATTTGAACTTCACGCTGCAGTCGAGCAACCGCCAATTCGTCGGCATTTAGTTTTTCAAGCGCACCACGTTCTGATTCGAGTTGCGACTTGATTTGCGTATGTTTCGCACGCAGTGCAGCCAGCACCGGTTCTTGCTTGAGCAATTGAAGCTTCACTTCTTCGTGCGGCTTGCTGACGCCTTTTTTGGTTTGCGTGCGCGCCGGATCTTGCTTGTCGAGCACTGCCTGCGCTTCGGCAATTTGGCGGCGGACTTGCTGCAGTTGTGGATGATCGTCGGTAAATTTTGTGGCTAAATCTTGCTCTTTCATCTGCAAACTGTAGAGCTGATTGCGCATCAGATCGGCCGCTTCGTTGGCAAAGCCGACCGTTTCCTCAGTCACTTCAGTGGCCGGCAGCGATTTCAACTGCTCTTGCAATCGCTTGACCTCCGCTTCAGTGGCCGTCAATTCGCTAGAGGTCTGCAGCAGTTCGTCTTCCAGCCGACCAATTCGCGTCACGACGATGTTTTTTCGACCGTCTGGTTCTGTGAGGCCGGTTTCATCTGTCAATTTCCGCAGCGCGTCCTCTTTCTCTTTCAGCCTCTCTCGCATACTGCTGGTTTGCTCGGCGAGAAACTCTTGTCCGCCGGGAGTGCGATTCAGTCGGATATGTTCGTCCAAATACACGGCGATTAACTTGTTCACGATCGCCTGCGCCGTCTGCGGGCTACTCGAATCGCAGGTGATTTGCACAACATTCGATTTGCGCACCGCCTCGACATCGAGCGAGCGGCTCAGTTTGCGGATGGCATCGTCGCGGTCAGCAGCGGATAGATCTGCAGCGCTGGCGCTTGTCCGGTCGATTGAATCCGCATTGATTTCGCCAAGCCCAAGAATAGCCGCTGGCCCAATGGCGTCGACAGTTTTCTCCAGTGTGCCACGGCTACGGATGATTTCGATAACGGAGTTTGTTTCATTCTCGCGCGTTTGCTGGAAGGTTACGACAGGCGCATTGCCCATCGTGGCCGTCGGATCGAGCGACATATTCTCCCGACCAAGCCGCAACAGCAACTTGCCTTCTGACCGATAGGTCTTCGGCATCAAGAGGGTGGCAGCAACGCCAGCACCCACTACCCCGAAGAAGAAAAGAAGTGCCTTGCCTTTGTGCCGCCAGGGTACGCGAACCGCTTCGCGCAGACTATGATCCGGTCTAGATGCAACGATCATCGAATTGGCCCATTCCTGCCTTGCTTCGGAATTGTCTGCGGCCACTGCAAAAAAAGTGCCGCCCCCGCCAGTCGGGGATCCACATGATGACTCCGATTATAATTGGTCAGCAAGTGGGGCAAGAAAAAAAGCTTTGTCTTCGGAGAAGAAAGAACGAGAACTGTTGCTCGTTACTACGACTATCCGCAAGAAGCAGTTCAACCCTTGCAGCCCGCATCACCGTAATCTCGCTTAGACGGCGACATTTGATGGATGCAACAAATGTGGACAGAAGTTGCCGAAAGAGCAGGCGAAACTGTCGCTTACCCCTCTTAAGTGCAGTTTTCGCCTGAAGTGTTGCAAGATGATTAGAAAACGCTTATTAAATGCATAGCTAACCATGAACGCACCAGCCGCGAGTGAAGTGCGAAACAGTCTGCCGCGAAGCGCGGACACCGCAATATTACGGTCCATTGTCGGCGCACTTTTGGATCCTATTTTTCTGTTCAGTCTTTCGAATACAAATCTTGCAGCGCTAAACTCGGCGGCCGC
Organism: Pirellulales bacterium; assembly: GCA_963773875.1. GTDB lineage: Bacteria > Planctomycetota > Planctomycetia > Pirellulales > JADZDJ01 > CAVTYH01. Next base: position 117,074 of record CAVZCV010000011.1, on the reverse strand, counting down.
GGACTGGGTTCGGTTGCGATTTCCGGAACGCTCGGAAATTACCCTCGCTGATCTACTTCCCGATCTAGAGATTCCCACTCGGTTGTCCGCAGGCGACGGATCGATTGGCTCCCCGATTATGCGAACTGCGCTCGTTGGACCGGAGGACAGCCGCATTAACGTCGAAGTGCAACTCATTGCACTTTCAGACGACGAGCAAACAACACCGGCCAACAGTTCGGATTGTGCATTGGTGATCCGAGGGCTGAGAAGCAGCTTGCAGATCGATTCAGGTGCGGCTCACGATGCGCTGAATGACGCATTTCACGATCCGCTTACACGGCTTGCCAACCGCCGACTGTTTGAGCGTCGACTGGAGCGCGCGATCAAGCGCGCCGGTAAATCGAACTACCATTTCGCCGTGCTGTTTGTCGACCTCGATCGGTTCAAAGAAATCAACGATCGCTTCGGCCACATCGCCGGCGATCAAGTGCTGGTTGCCGCGGCGCAAAGGCTCGTTGAAGCTGTTCGGCCGCAAGATATGGTGGCCCGGCGCGACGGCGATGAGTTCACAATTTTGCTTGACGACCTGGAGCAGCCTGAAGATGCGGCCCGCGTCGCAGAGCGAATTGTTGAGCGATTACAACCGCCGCTGGCAATTGATGGATTATTAGGCGCCGTCAGCGTGGGTGCGAGTATCGGCATCGCAGGGGCGAGCGACGGCGGTCTTTCCGCGTTAGACTTGATCGCTCGGGCAGATGCAGCGATGTATCGTGCTAAAGCACTTGGCGGCGGCACATTCACCGCCTTCGATGATCCCATCCGAGAACCGGCCGAGGATGGCACACATCTTCTGCGAAAGAAATTGCCACGTTAGCCGAGCTTGCACATCAGCAAGCGATACCGCAAGCACAAGCAATCACTGTCTTGTCACTGCGCCGCTGCGCATTTACAGTGAAATGCTATGGGCTTGTTCGACAATTTCCTATCGCTCCTCTCCAGTAAAACCGACCTGGATTCGCGTTATGAACTGTTGCGCGAAACAATTTCCGGAACGATGTCGAGCTTTTTCAAAGCCCGCGATCGCAAAACGGGACAGGTCGTTGGCTTAAAGGTTCTTGATCCCGACAAAGTTAGCATTGTCGAAAGCCGTTTCAAAAACCTCGGCAAGCCCAGCGAAGCGGAAATTGGCAAAGCGCTCAATCATCCGAACATTGTCAAAACGCTCGATACCGGTACTGCCCTGAGCGGCAAGCAATATATTGTGCTGGAGTATTTGGAAGGACCAGGATTGAATTCGCTCTTGGCCAGTCGCAGTCAGCAGCTCAATGGCAAACGACTTTTTATCATCCGCAGCATGGCGGAAGCCTTGGCTGCGGTACACAAGGCGGGATTTATTCACCGCGATGTCTGCCCTCGAAACTTTATGGTCTCGCCGACATTCGATCGGGTGACGCTGATTGATTTCGGCCTCACGCTTCCCGCCAAGCCGGAGTTCCAGCAGCCCGGCAATCGCACTGGCACGCCAAATTACATGTCGCCGGAAATTGTGCGCCGCAAAAAGACCGATCAGCGCGTCGATGTGTTTGCTTTCGGCGTTACCGCCTATGAAGTGATGACGTTTGATCTGCCTTGGACGCGTGGCGTCGACGGCATGGCGGCGCTCGAGCACGACCAGGTTCCGCCGGTCGACATCCGCGAGCGTCGGCCAAAAATCAATGAACAGCTGGCCAAAGCCATTATGTGGTGCTTGGAACAGAAGGCCGAAGATCGTTGCCCAACCATGGAACGCTTCTTGATGGCGATCACGGGTGTGAAAAGCGAGGAGGCGGCGAAGTGAGGTCGCATTCGGCCTATAATCAGATCTTGATAAACTCCCAGCCGCCAAAGAGGTCGTTCTCGATGAAGCGATCGCCGATTTTAAAGCCGCTGGATTCCGCGATGCCCAACATTGTGCTGGCGGTTTCAGGATAGTCTGATTCCAACACGTGTTTTATGCCGCGGCTGCGCTGTTCGTCGGAGAGGCCAATCCAATCGCGTCGCATGATCTGTGTGAGCCTTTCGAGATACCCGTCTCGCGTTTCATCTTTGAATCGCACAGGGTCGATCCAGCACAAGCGCCCGCCGATCGTAAGGATGCGAGCGCAATGCTGCACGATTTCGGCTTTGCGATCGGCAAGAAAATGGTGCAGCGAGTTGCTGGCCAACACGAAATTGGCGCTGCCCGCCATCTGCGCGGCCACGAATTCAACCAGATTGCCGGCCGTTACCGTCGCGCGCGAATTCCAAAACATCGTGTTCCCCCGGGCACGTTCGATGGCCGATTCGGAAAGATCGACGCCTTGATAGTGAGCGACCAGCGAATTTCGAAATGCGTGCGTGGCAAGCCAAGAATCGCCGCAGCCGAGATCGAGAATCTGTAATTCGTCAAACTCTGCAGCTGCCGCGGCTGCGATGGCATTCAAGCTTCGCGCCAATTCGTTGTGGAACATGTAATTATGGGCGATCACGGCCTCATACATCGCCCAATCTTCGAACGTCTGCTTGATGCTGGAAATGGACAAATCGTGCGACATACGCGCTCCCGCGGGAATGATTGCAAGCCGCTGTTTGTAAACAATTGGTCGAATGCCCGAAAGTTGAACTTTGAAATTCTCGACGAACTTCTGGCCAATAACTTTGATCTTGCGGCACTGCGCCGTTAGATTATTCGCTGGTCGTTCGATCGATCCAGTTCAAACCCGGGGGAAACGGATATGCAACTCGCAAAGTTCGCAGGCGGAACGTTCGTTATCGCTGCGTCGCTTCTCATTCTCAGTGACCCAGTTCGTGCAGCGGAGAATACAAAGCCAGCGGACTCCAAGCCGCTGATGAAAATTCTCGATCGGTTCACCGCCGCCGACGTGCCGGCTCTTGGGCCGGCGGAGGAAGAAGTTGCGGCGCGAAAGTTCGATGGCCAAACTCCCGCCGGTCTGCCTGGCAAGGGCCTCGCCGAACATCCGATGCTCTATATCGGCGAAGGGTACAACAAGATGTTTTTGGTGAACGACGGCAAAGTCATCTGGACGTATTCCACCGGCAAGGGCAATGAATACGACGACGTTTGGATGCTCTCCAACGGCAATATTTTGTTTACGCGCATGCAGTACATTGCGGAAATCACGCCGAAGAAAGAAGTCGTGTGGCGATACGATGCGCCGAAGGGAACCGAAATCCACGCCTGCCAGCCGATTGGACTCGACAAAGTGCTATTCATCGAGAACGGGCTGCCGCCGAAGCTGAAAGTCGTGAACATTAAGACGAACGCCGTGGAAGTCGATCACGCGCTGCCGGCCATCGAGCCGCCCGATCCGAAAACGGTTCATCCGCAATTTCGCCGCGTGCGCTACACGGCGAAGGGAACGTATCTCGTGCCGTTTTTAAATATGCACAAAGTGATTGAGTACGACAAAGACTTCAACGAAATTTGGTCGTTCCCTGATGCCGACACCTTCAAAGAAGGCGAAAAGTTCTCGCCGTGGGCGGCAATTCGATTGAAGAATGGCAACACGCTCATCACGAATGAATCGGGCAAATCGCAGATCGAAGTCAGCCCCGATAAGAAAATCGTCTGGCAGCTGAAGCCCGAGGATCTGCCGGAGCAATACCGCTACATCAACACGCAGACCTGCACTCGGCTAGCCAATGGCAACACAATCGTTTGCTCACGCGGCGGCAATGGCAAAGGACCGCAACTCGTCGAAGTCACGCCTGACAAGAAAGTCGTTTGGGTGCTGCAAGATTGGACGAACCTCGGCCCCGCCAGCGCCGTGCAAATTCTCGACGACCCCGGCGTGCCGGAAAATCCGGGTGAGTCGGAGCATTAATCCGATTGCTGCCGTTCCAGTTAGCTAACAGCGTTCGAGAATTCCGACGTATTGCCGCCGCCGACCACATCGGAAATGCGGCGCAATCCGCCGGGCATTCCTTGCAAATACTTGGCGAAGCTTAAATCGGTCGCTGTCGCGGTAATGAAGTTCGCACCGGCCGGCGGAAGTGCACCCGTGAACGTAAACGTGGCGTGCCCGGCCGGATTGGTCTTCGCTTCCAGGACGCCGAGGAAATATCGACCTTGGGCACCGGAGGTGCTCGTAGCAAACAATTCGATCGTGAAGGCAGTGTTCGGTGTGCTGTCGAGCGTGCCTGAAACACGAATTGTAGACGAAAGAACTTGCACAGAGGTTAGGTGCGGTGCGGCCTGATCGTGATTCGCGCCGGCCGACAGGCTAATTCCCGGCGCGGCATTGGCGTAAATCGAATTGTGCAAAATCGTGTTGCCATTGCGCGATTGAACGAGGATGCCGCTGGCGGCGTTGTTCGCAATTGTGTTTTGGTCTTCGCTGGCTGTACCGCCGAATAGATTGTTGCTGCTCGCGACGATGTTAATTCCGTCGCCACCGTTTCCTACAGCAACCACTCCCGTGCGGTCGACGCCAATGTACGCGCCCAATACCGTATTGTCGTGTGTACCGTTGAGCGAAATTCCGTTGCCGCCATTGCCGGCGATCACGGTTCGCAAGTTCGGATCGGTCGAACCGATCGTAACTGAGTAGGCCCCACCCGCGATACTGATACCACTTGCCACATTGCCCAATGCCGTTAGGCCATCAATGCCGGTGCCGATGTAGCTGTGATTGACGAAAATGTCGTGTGCAGTTCCGCCAATATTGATCCCGTTCTGCGTATTTCCGGAAATCGTATTCTGTGGAATCACATTAAATGTCGGTTGTGGGCCGCCGATGATGATGTCGTGTGCGGCTGCCGGCCACTTCGATGCCGGTTGCACCGTTCCCCATCAAAGCGGTGCCGTTCCAGTTCAGACCGACGATGTTGCCGACGATGTCGACATCGCGGGCTGCGCCGAAATCTCGATGCCATCTTCATCGTTCTCGGAGACCACATTGGTGCGAAGCAGGTTATGGCCGCCTGTGGAGGTAACGAGCATTCCATTCGCGCCGTTGCCGAGCGTCGTCGCGGCGGTGAACGCCGCGATGCCACAGAACGTGTTGTACGAAGTAAAGAAACTGGCGGTATCTTTGAGCACGATGCCGTTCAAGCCGTTCGCGGCATCAACGTTGCCCAGCGGAATTGGACCGCCCATGACGGTGTGTGCGGAATTGCCTTCGACCACCACGCCATTAAGTGCGTTGCCTACCGCCGTGCTGTTATCGGCGCCCAGGCCGAGGAAATTGCCTTGAATCGTCGTATTATCGGCATTCGTCACGCGCAACCCATTGCCGCCGTTGCCGCTGATCACGTTGTAATACACAAACGGATCTTGCACGAATGTGCAGCCGATGAGCGAATTGCCGTTAGCATTTTGAATGGCCACGCCATCCAGCTGGTTCCCCAGCGCAGCATTGCCTGTGCCTCGGTGCCGATGAAGTTGCCGCTCAATTGATTATCGCTGGCATGATCGAAGATGAAGACGCCATAAGCATCGTTGCCGGAAATCACATTGCCCAGCGGCGGTTGCACGAATGATCCGTTGGTCGGACTGTTGCCGCCGCTGACAACCCCGCCGATCATGTTTCCATTGGCGCCACCGCTCATCGCGATTCCGCTTGCTTGATTGCCCAAATCCACGAGTCCCGTGGAATCGGTCCCGATGTAATTCATCGCAATCTGGTTGTCGTTCGCGCCCACTAGCGATATTCCGTTGCCGCCATTGCCGCTAATCACGTTCGAAAGATGAAACTCGGTTTGCACCGTTGCCTGCCAGGATGCGATTGTGTTATTGCCAAACGCCACGCCGACAATCGCATTTCCGTAAACGGAGTCGTTGCTGGTGATTGTTCCACTGCCGTAGCTGATGGGAGTCCACGTGCTTGCGCCAAACGACCCATCCGCATTGCGGCGAACGGTGACAAACGATGCCTGGCTGAAACTGTTCGTCCCAGCCTGGAATGAATCGGCGCTCAGTGTGTAAACGCCGGCCTCCACGCTGCTAACGCCTTCAAAGTGAGTATCGAAGTTGATGCCAAATGGATAATCGAACGCTTTCCAGTGCGTGAATTTTCCCGTGGCGGAATCGTAATCGACAATGAAAGCTTTACCGATTGGTTGCCGTTGGTTCGTAAAGTTATTCACGTTGTCGGGGCTGAATCCGCCGACTAGCGTGTAGCTCGAGCCGCTATTGTGCCATATGCCGTAAACCGTGTTGCTCTTGGAATTCGGAAACACGACGTCGGTCAGGAACGTGTGGCTGTTCACATCGTGAATGAAAGCGTGCCCTGGACCGTACGGCAAATTCCCTTTGCCATGATCCGGTACGCTGTCGTAATTCCCAACCGCCAGACCGTTGGCCAGACTGTGCACATATGTGTATTTAGCGCCAGGATAGTCGATCGTCTGGTAATGGGAGGCGTCGCCCAAATCAGCCGTGGTGCCTTGGAATACGAAACCATTGATCTCAACCGCAGCGGTCGCATAGTCCGAGTTCTTGTACGTGCCCACAATGCCGATTTCGTTGCCGGCCAAATTGTCTGGACCATATGCTGTGGTTTCGACGATCGTTTGGTTCGGATTATTCGTCTGATACAAGAACGTATAACCAGTGCCCAGCGAGTCCAGTGGCCCCTCATACAGCAAGGCATTGACCCCGGCGGTGCCGGTAATGATGTACTGGCCTGCGCTGTCGCCACCGCGGATGCCCTGCCAACCGTTCACCGTCGGCGACGAAAGCACATCGGTCGAAGGATAGAAAGTCACGCCCGCCGTTGGATCGTCTTGGCCGATCAAATTGCGGTTGGAATTCTGAATCTTCAGACCGTCGAGCGCATTGCCCAGCGCCGCATTGCCAGTGGCGACGAGTCCGATGATGTTATCGCGCACGGTGTTTTCATGCGAATTCTTTTGAATCAATACGCCATACGCGTCGTTGCCGGAAATGACGTTGCCGTCTCCGTCGGCGCCAATGACATTGGTCTTCGAACCGCTGGTAACCACGATGCCGCTGAGCAAATTTCCGCGGTCAAGTGCCCCACTCTCGTCGGTGCCAATGAAGTTGCCGAATACCGCGTTGCTGCTTGAACCATCGAGCAGCACGCCATTGAGCCGATTGCCCGAAATCACATTGCGATCCTGCGCCGCAATGCCGCCGATCGTGTTCGCAGTGGCGTTCTTCAGTTCCAAACCGTTGCCGCGATTGCCGGCAATGGTCGATCCATCGAGCGCAAGGCCAATATAGTTGCCGACGATGATCGTGCCCCGGCTGCCATCCAGCGTCACGCCCGAACCTTTCGCGTTGACGATAGACAAAGAACTGAGCACGGAGCCGGTCGCTTTCGATTTGAACACCAGCCCATTGAATCCATTATTGTTGATTTCCACGAGCGGCGCCGGAAAAGCCCGGCGCTGACGTTCCGTCGATATCGACCCGATCGGTAATCTTCGGTAGCGCCGCCGCTGGTGAGCGTGATGATGCCCGTGATGTTGAAGTTGATCACGTCGGCGCCGGGGTGTTTGTTGGCGTCGAGAATCGCTTTGCGCAGCGAGCCAGTGCCGTGATCGTTCAAATTCACCACCGAAAAAGCGCTCAGCACCGTGCGCTCTTCCAAGCGCTCAATTCGAAAGGGGCGTCGAGAGCGGTTTTTCCGCGTGGGGCGCGTCGATTTCTTGAAAAACATGTTTGACCGGTGGGATGATCTGAGGTGGGATTGCGGGCGGGCAGTTCAATCCGGAAACCCTAGCATGTAGTTCATTAGGTGCGGTTTGCCCGATCGTTTCGGCTTGTATCGCCAGGATTGGTCATCCCCCTCTCTTGCGGTTCGCCGCGGAACTGGGCTCTATTGATGGCATGATTGGCACATCCGAATCAGCAAGGAGAACTTTCCGATGTTTACCCGCCGCGAGTTGGCCATTGCGTCCGTCGCTGTTTTCACAACTCTGGTTGCCGTCGCCTTTGCACAGACGCCGGCCAAGCCGGTCATCAAGACGGCCGTGTTCGACATCGATAAAATTGAATCGAAGTCCGCAGTCTACGGATCCAAGAAGCAGCTCTTCGACGGCCGCACGACGATGCTCGAGATGTTCGAGTGCCATACTTCAACCGTTAACCCAGGCCAGGCCACGCATCCGCCGCGCCCGCAGGTCGATGAAGAACTGGTGATCGTCAAAGAAGGCACACTGGAAACGCAAGTCGACGGCCAGGCCGTCCGCGTCGGCCCCGGCTCCGTCATCTTCGCGGCGAGCGGCGATCCACACGGAGTGAAAAACGCTGGCGATGTGTCGGCAACGTATTACGTCATCCGCTGGACGGCCGCGAAGTAGGCGTGCTTTCGAAGATTGACTTACCGGACGATAAAGACACCTCGTTTGCCGCAACGAACACAATTAACGTAGAATGACGTGTGGTCGTGCCGAACCGCGGATCCAATCGATGCCGGATGAGCTTAAGACTCCTAGTGGATTTAAATTATGGCCCTCACCGTTCAACTTCCCGCCGACTTGGAGCAACGACTCCGCGCTGAAACTCCGAATCTCGACTCCGAGGCGAAGGAAGCGATGCTGGTTGAGCTGTATCGGCAAGAGAAGGTTACGCGGTATGAACTTTCGCAAGCGCTAGGCATAGGCCGCTTCGAAACCGACGCCGTGCTAAAAAAGCATCGTGTTTCCGAAGATTTACCAACGGCGGAAGAACTTGAGGCTGACCTACATTACCTGCGGCAATTGGTGGATCCGTGATTGTTGTTTCCGACACATCTCCTCTCAACTATCTTATCCTGATCGATGCAATTGAACTCCTGCCAGAGTTGTTTAAGGAGATTCACGCGCCTGCTTTTGTCGTTGAGGAATTGCAAGCGCTGGAGGCTCCAGAATTAGTAAAGCGTTGGGCCGCGCTGCCGCCTCCGTGGCTCAAGATCACCACGCCCACACTGACGATAACGGCTTCCGTTCGCCTGGACCTCGGCGAGCTGCAGGCCATCGCGCTGGCCAAGGAACTGGGCGCGGCAACCTTGCTGATTGATGAACGCAAGGGGCGTCGTATCGCAAAACAGTATGGCCTACGGGCAGTTGGAACACTGGCGGTGTTGGAACTCGCTGCCGCGCAGAATTTAATCGATATTCGTCGCGCTCTTGAATCTCTGCGTCAGACAACGTTTTACATTAGCGACGATTATATCGACGCAGCATTGAAGCGTGACGCCGCCAGAAGAAGTCAGTGACCCTATCGACCATTGCCAACGATAAAGGGCCTCACCAAAGAAAAGTTTTTCCCGCCCACTCCCGCTGCCACTATGAACTGGCGACCGCGATTCAAACTGCGAACACTTTATTGAGGGGTGGGATCAAAATGGTGCATTAAGCTTCTCACTCCCCGACGGGAAATGACAACTTGGGCCGTTTTGGTTTTTTGGTCAAATTGTTTCGGAATCGTCAGGCACCAGTGGAACCAATCGCCCGAACTCTCGCCAACTCCGCCTCCAACTCGCGGACTCGCCCTTCAAGCCGCTCGATCACCGGTGCAATTTGTTTTAGCGGTATTCGTTTGTGGATATGTTGCGGGCAGTTGATGTCCCAGGCGGAAAGCGTGAATAGAATTGCGCGTTCGGGTTTTTTGCGGTAATCGGGATCGCGCAGGCGTTCGATGAGGGCGGGATCGTTTTCGACCACTTTGGCGGTGCCCCATAGTTTCACACGGCGGCTGTTCACGTAATCCATCAAGAAAATAAACGCCTTGGGGTTTTCGGACAGATTGCCCAGTGTGATGTACTGGCGATTGCCGCCGAAGTCGGCGAAGCCCAGCGTGTGCTCATCGAGCGGCTTCAAGAAACCGGGCGTGCCGCCGCGGTATTGAATGTACGGCTGGCCGGCGGCATTGGCGGTGCCCAGGTAAAACATGTCCAGGCCGGCGATGAACTGGGCCAGCCCCGGCGTGACCGTCGTTTGCCAGCCGCCATCTTGCTCCATTTCCGCGTACTGCGTCCGCGAGCCCTTCTGCTCTTGGATGGTCTTCACGGCCGCCGTAAACGCGACATCGCTGGAAATTTCGGACATCGAATAAATTCTCCCGAAAAGTGAACTCTGCATCGGGTCAGAGCCTGGTATCGCCCGTTATTGTACGCCAACACGTCAAGCCAAGTGTCCAGGCTTATAATTAGCGTGAATCGTTCGTAATGCCTGTGTCCAAAGCGAGCAGTTTGTCGCGATTTTTTGTTCGCAAAAATCTTTTCCGAATGGCAAAAAACGGCCATTGACAATTGTCGTATGTACACTACAATACGAAATGTAGCTATGTGGCAAGTGGTTTCGCTATGCCGGATTGCGCCATCGGGTACACAGTCGCCGCCAGCAGTTGCATGAGTGTGAAGCCGACGACGGACGCGGAGAATTCGTCCCAGAGGTGACCAGGCGTTGCGCAGTCATCGCGTGAAAGAACCACCGCAAACCGATCGAGAATTCTGGGCCAACTTGGAGGACCGAAAGCGGAGAGTGAAATAACTATGAAATTACTCGGCATGAAATTGGCAAAAACTGCTACACAGGTTGAAAAGCGCGCTGCAGTTATTTCACACGAAAACAGGAAAATCGCGGTGGCGGGGGAATGGCAGGCGTATTTCTCGAAGAAGACGCGATCGAATTCATCCGATGCTTCATCGGTTTTCTCCCGGAGCTGTTTTTCCCGAGGTTTTTCGAAATGTGGATTGAAAGAACGTGAGCAGTGAGTAGTAAGCAGTAAAAGTGGCCGCAGCGACGCGTCAAAGAAGAGAACAACAAAATGAATTACCCCAGCACCCAATCAGCCGCTCGCGCCTTCATTTCCACCCATTCGCTCCACCGGATTGCCGAGAGTGCTCTGCACCGGCGCGAGTCGCTTGTAAGTACCGGTCTGCCAGCGAACGATGTCGTTCTTATAAAACGCCGAGAAGCGGCTTTCACTCGGGCCGCCGGGCAGGTTGGTCCAGGCTTCGTCGGTGCCCAAATCGGTAACAAAGTGATACGACGGGGCGAAGGTCGACTCCCGCGTGGCTGTGGTCAGCAAGTGACCTTGAAATGGCGTAGCATGGCAGCCGGGCATCGGCATATCGCCCGTGTGAAAGCCGAGGTACCGGCCCATCCGGCGATCGCGCATGAAGCGATTCACGAACCGGAACGAGTTGAACTGGCCCCAGGGCACGTCGGGCTCGCCGACGAGTTTTTCCGCGGCATGACGAATCATCTCGCCTTTATCGCGCTCGATCCACCAGCGCGAGTTTTCCTGCAACAGCAAGCGATCGATGCACGTAAGCACCATCATCGAGAATCCGAACCGCGACGCCAAATACAGCATGCGTCGCCAGCCAATGCCGCCCCCTTCGCGATGCGGCGCTTCGCCAAAGATTTCCAGCAGGACGTTGCGATAGAGTTTAGTGAACAGCGTCGCTTCCAGACTGCCTGGCGAATAACTAAAGTCCCACTCCGCCAGCCGCTTTTGCAGCGAACCCTCGGGCAGATGCGGCAGGAAAATCTTCAAGAGGTCGCGGGCTTGCATGCTCACCACGTCGTATTGCAATTGCTGCATTTCGGTGAGCGTGGCATGCGGCAATTGGCCAAGCCGCTGGACAATTCGCCGCTTGCGATAGTCGGGCACCGGCATCGTCACCAGCGGCGAACCGCTAATTTCGTTGATGTTTTCGTTTGCCGTGGCAATGAAGCCTTCCGGCGGATTGTAGATGCGCGGCAGATGGTACGGTTCGATGCGGCCGCGCCAGTGGTTGGCTTCATCCCAGGCCGGCACAGGCACAAGGCCGCTGTTGGCCGGATTGCGTTTGGGCATCCAGCCGCCCCCTTGCATGCCAATGTTGCCCTCGCGATCGGCGAACATCCAGTTCAGCGTCGGCTGTGGGCAGCGCTGCACGACATCCATCGCGTCGAGCGCTGCGGTGCAGCTGACAAGTTGCAGCCATGTGCCAATCGATTGCGATGCGCCTTCGCTGTTGCCAATCCAATTGAAAGTCAGGAAATAGCCGGCGCCGGAGCCATTGGGATCGGATTCGAGCGTGCCTTGCGGGTTGGAATAGACGCGCAGCGTTTGCGGCTGGCCCGATTTGCGCTGGATGACTTCGTTGCGCAATTCGAAATCGCGCCATTCCTGGCCGCGGCGATATTGCCAGCCGCTGGTGCCGCCCGGACGGCAATCTTCGATGAAAAAATCGATTGCGTCGCCTTTCATGTACGTAACGCCCCAAGCCAGGCGGTGCGTGCGGCCTACACCGAACAGAGGGCAACCGGGCAGTGTGGCGCCCATTACGTAATTGTCGCCCCAGCGCAGCACGGCCTCGTACCAGATGGCGGGCAAGCGGTTGACTTCCAAATGCGGATCGGACGCAAGCAATGCGTGGCCCGTGGCACTGCGGGAGGGCGCGACGACCCAGGCATTGCTGCCCGCCAGGCGCGGCAGGTCGGTGATCAGTTCGATGGCTTCGTTGGAAAGTTGACTGGCGATTTTCACACGTCGCAAAAGTTCCAGATTCACGCGATCCAAGTGCGGCGAGAAAAGCTCGCGCATGCGCGTGTCGTCGATGCCTGTCTGAATGAGTTCCACCAGCAACCGTTCGCTTTGCTGTTGACCAACGGCCAATCCGCCATAGCTGAGCAGGTTGCCGATCAAAAGCACCGACTGTTGATTCCACGGCGAAGGTCGAAAGCCAGTGGCCCACATGGGCAACGAACGGCCAGCTTCGCGAAGGCCATCGTTCACGCCTTCGCAATAGGCAGTGACATCGCCGAAAGTGTTGTCGTCAAGCCGGCGAACTTCTTCATCGAGCCGCAGGTGCAGGCCGGCGCGGCGAAAGAAGCGATCGGTTTCCAAGAGTTCGGGCTTATCGGAAATCAACTCCGCCGAACGGCCGCTGGCCATGGCGCGCGCGAACAGCATTTGAGTGGGACGATCGAGTGCATGCAAATAGCCAAGGCCGTAGAGCGATGCCCGCCAGGAGCCCGCCACGATGTGCGGCACGCCGTGCTCATCGCGAAACGCCTCCAGCCGGCGTCGGGCATGTTTCAGCGGCAGGCGTTGCATGAAGTTGGCTGGCGGTACGTGATTGGCAGGAGGCAAGGAGCGGCGATTAGACCGCGATTGGCGATCAACCCATGCGGCGAATCGATGACACTCAAACGTAACTTCGTCGGCTGTGAGTGCGAAACTGCAACACGCATGACGAAGGCAGCGGTTATATCGACGGCGCCGGCCAGGTCGGCTATCTTTTCTACGATCATGGCCGAGTACAGTTTCATCACCACATGGCAGCTCAACCAGCCGGTCGAGCGGGTTTGGGGGGCAATTAATGCGGCCGAAGACTATCCGCGTTGGTGGCCCAACATTTTGAGCTACGAATGCCTGACGCCGGACAATCCACGCGGCGTTGGCGCTCAAGGCAAACGAGTTGTACACGGCATCTTGCCATATTCGCTCGAATATGTGACGACGATCACGAAGTCGGACTGCCCGCGCGAGCTGGCATTCGACGCAGTCGGCGATTTAGTCGGGCATGGCCGATTCGTCTTCCGGCCGCACCGTGACGGCACTGAGGTCATTATTTATTGGGATGTGACCACGCAAGGCCGTTGGCTGAATCGGCTCTCGCCGCTGCTCAAGTGGTTGTTCGCGTGGAATCACAATTACGTAATGCAACGTGGAGAAAAGGGATTGGCAGCGTGGCTCAGTACTCAATAACGACCGAGGTTCTTTGAATTACAAACAATCCTATGCAACCAATACCGATGGAAATCGATTGCCGGTCCGTCAAACAGAAGCTCGACGCCGGCGAGGATCTTTTGTTCATCGATTGCCGCGAGCCGGATGAGCATGCAACCGCGAAGATCGCAGCGGCGAAACTAGTTCCAATGAGCGAAATTGCCGATCGATTGGGCGAGCTTGAACCGTATCGACAGCGTCCTATCGTCGTGCACTGCCATCACGGCGGACGGAGTATGCGAGTGGTGCGCTGGCTGCGCGAACAGGGATATAAGCTGGCGCAGAACATGACCGGCGGGATTGACGCGTGGTCGCAGGAGATTGATCCGAATGTGCCGAGATATTGATGACAATTCGAATGATGCCGCGCTTGCGGCACGCGGCAACAATCGATCAGCCTTTCCGTTGCAGGCAATGCGGAGAGCAGCGAACCCTTGCCGCGTGTGGGCCCGCTCTATAAATTGGAAAGCTTGCCAATCAACACGCGGTTGTGGCGGAACTGGCAGACGCGCAAGCCTCAGGAGCTTGTGGGAGCAATCCCGTGGAGGTTCAAGTCCTCTCAACCGCACTCGGTTAGATCGCTTGCTCGCCTCTTAACCGTGCGCTCGCATTACGGATCTATTATCGAAGCGTGGAGCCGTCGATCACATTCACACGCATGGCTGTGACGTGGGGCTTTTGCAGTTCGGGCATGAAGCCGCGTTGGCCGCTGATGCCCACCTCTTTGCCGACATACGGCTGCAGATTAACCCCCGGCGCCGGACTGATAAACGAAACGACTTGGTTCGTTCCATCGACGAGGGCAAATTTCGGCGTGTTCGGCCGCTGCGCGTACGAAACGACGGGCATCAATTTGCCGATGCTGTCGTAACGGCCCGGTTGATCGTTCGGAATGATCGACTCGCGAGCGGCGGCAATCATGCTCGCATTGCCTGGCTGACTGAGCAGGTCATTACGCCGTTTGACGTCTTCCATTCGTGCAATGCGGTTCAGAATAAGTCGTACTTTGCCACGCTCGAGTGCGGTTTCAGACCGGGCCAACGTATTTTCCGCACGACGACGAAGGGCGGTGCATTCCCATGTTGACGGATCATCGGATGCCATTTTCGAAAGTTCGATGTCGATGGAATCGAGTTCCGCTTGAAACGGATCGGCAGAGGGGGGAGTGGGACGATCGTCGACGGCGATTTTCTTGCCTTTCGTCCAGCTTGAATCGCGACCTGAGGATGATGTCGCGCCGGCATTCTTTGCCGTCCAACCAGAGCGTTGGGCGGTGTGATCGTCGGCATCATTTGAACGGCGCGGCGCATCGCGTTCATCCGACGCGTCGGACTTACGGCTGGTGCGATCTTCGTTGGCCTTGGTCGACAGGCCTGTCGGTGGTTCTCGGTCGACGAATTTGCCAAACACCCAGCGGAATTCGCCCGATGGCGGCGCTATTTGGCACCACGCTTTGGCATCGGCGCCATCGCCAATTTGTTTCACGTCCAGAATTTCAACTTCTTCGCCCTTATCGAGCCGCACCTGATGGACATCGTGCGCGTTGCTGAATCTGGTGCCCACAAAGCACAGGGTGCGGTCTTTATCGACCGTCGCCAGGCGATCGCCGTGCGGCTTCAGAGCGTCGGCAGGAACCCAATTAAAGCTGCCCTGCGGTGGACGAATGGCATACCAGCCGCCGGGATCGTGGCGATAGATCTCGACCGTTTCGCCTTTGGCGAGCTTCTCTGTGGGGTAATAGTTCTTTCCCGGGCCGCTGCGGATGTAAACATCGTTAGAGTTGACATAGGCGGTATATGGAAACTGCTCGCCACCGACCGCGTTGTCTGGGGAAGTGCACAGCAAAATAAATGCCGCGCAGGCAACAGTGGCGATGCCGCTAAACGAGCGCATCGGGAAACTCCTGATCAGATAAGAAAGTCGCGAACGCGTGAAGAAAAGCGCAGCGGTAGTCCGCTACGAGGTGGGCTTGTAACGAAAGGAGGCGATCGACTCAAGAGCGATTCGCTCTGTGCAATGCGGCCCCGTGCTGCGTGCGCTCAATTCCGTGCATCCGGAAAGTTTGCCTTATCCGTCAGGTCGGCAGCTTGGGTCAAGACGCTAGCGAGATGGATTCGATATCACTGGACGACGGGCAAATCTATTGGGCACGCCCGGATATTGTCAGTGCTCCCATTGAAGGTCTTCGACCATGGAATTCAACCGCAACCAGTTCTTCATGGTGGGTATCTTCTTGTTGCTCTTAGGCGTTCAGTTTCGGATTGTCGATTCGGTGACGCTGAACGAAAAGACGACGCGGTTTCTGGCCAGCCATTCGTCATCGGCGGCTACCAGCGGAATGGCTGCGATATTGCCGACATCGAGCGTCAAAAAAGTCATTCATCCACCGACATGGCTCGGATGGTCGCTGATGTCGATCGGCGGCGTGTGCATTTTACACAGCCTGGCGATGAAGAAGCCGGGCGGATAGAGCGGGATGCAGCTTATCGACCCCAGCGCTCGACACGTTCAGTATTGAAAAACCTCTGGCCGTTAATCTGCTGCGATCGGTCGCGGACTTCGCTGTATGGTCGGATGCGAACCATCGAGTCGCTGGCTTCAAAGGTTCCATTGCCAGGCACGCTAAGTTTGGCGTGGACAACACCCCAAGGTCCGTATTTGAGGTCGAACTCCGGGTGGACCGATTGGAAAGGGAATTTAAAGACGGCGCCATCTGCGCCGAATTGGTCGGGAGTGACTCGAACCGTCCAGCGCAATTTGTGGGAGGGGTGTTCCCGTTGGTACCCCAGGCGGAACATCCGAAATAAGTTCCACGTCAAGCGTCCCATCGACCGGCACAACCTGGCCAGATCCACTCAGCGGATATAGATGGACGACAATTCCGCTGGCTTGGACGGTTCGCAACCAGTGGCCAATGTTCGCATCGATCGAAATTGAGCAGATTTGCAAATTACGGTTACGAGAAGAATCAATCAGTTGCTTGAGTTCCAGCTGGTCAGAAGCGCCTGCTGGCTGTCTGTCATCGATTTGTAGCCAAAGTCTGGCTCTTAGGACTCGGCAGTTCCTCAGAGCTTTCATCGGTATTGGTTGTTTTTGCCACATTTTGGAGAACAAGTTTCGCGCGTAAGTCTTCGATCGATAATTCACGCCCGCCAGACCGAATGACAGAAACTCGTTTCCAGTCGATTGGTCTAGAGATTTGGGTACTCGAATTTTCAGTTCGCAACCATAGCTGGTCGCGGTTCGTGCGCTTATCGATCTCTCCGGAAAACACTCGGCCACTTTCTACACCAACGACAACTTGTTCAGCGCGAGCCCCAGTAGGAACAACTGTCACTGCTAACACAATTGGCATTCCAAGCATTAGGGCACATTTGTGGAGAATGCCCTTGTTAAGCTTCATCGGTTCCATCATTCGAATATCTCTTGGAGCGCCAATCATGCTCAGGAAAGCAAAACGCCGACCAGCAACGCGGCTTGCCCTCGAATGTTCGCAACCCCGGTGCCGGAACAGCACGGGAGATAGGCGCTCCAACGTTAAACGTATTAAGCACGAACAGTTAGCCGAATTCCTGAGGTGCGCAGGCAGATTGTTATGGGATCGCGGCTCGTTGACAACTAACGACACCGCGTTGAGTTAACGCAACTTGAAATTCCCGAAGCCGAGCGTGACAAAAGCACCCCGGCCCGCCGAAACGCGTCCGACAACTCCTCGCCGCGCTTGACAGCACCTCTGAGCCGAATATGATAACGGTTCTAGATTTACGACCAGACCAGGGTCGAGCGAGACAGCCTAAACAGGACCAATCCGATGGCCGGACACCGGCGAATTGAAGTGGCACAAATGGGCGAAGTGACCGTGGTGCGCTTCGTCGACCGCAAGATTCTGGATGAGGCCAACATCCAAGAACTTGGCACGGAGATGTTCAAGCTCGTCGAACAGGAAAAGCGCAAAAACCTGCTTCTCAATTTTTCGAACGTCGAATTTCTATCAAGTGCGGCGCTGGGGAAATTGATCACGCTCGACAAAAAGGTGAAAGCCAACGCCGGCCGACTGAAACTTAGCAACATTCGACCGGAAATCTACGAAGTGTTCGCCATCACCAAGTTGAACAAGCTGTTCGACATCAAGGACGACGAAGCCGACGCACTGGCAGCGTTCTAGTTCATCAGGCAAGAACGGAAAAGCCACGGCGAATGCGCCGACGTTGTTACGGGTGTCAGGCTCCGATTAGTGGCTGTGATTGGCCGGACCGGGAATGCTACCGCGGCAACAACGGGTTAGTGTATGCAATGCGAAACTTGCATCACTTTAGCCAGCGCGGCATCATATCTATGGTGGAAGTATCTATCGAGTTCGATTCTGTTAATGGTTGGTGCCGTTGCATATTGCAAAGTGGCTCCGCCTAGCCTCGCATTGGGAAATGGGCATCAAATTCAACTGTCCTAATGGGCATAAACTGCACGTCAAGTCCTTTCTTGCTGGAAAGAAAGGCGTGTGCCCGAAATGCGGTGTGAGGATGCGGATTCCGTCGGAAAACTCTGGAAATATTGCACTCGGCAGGCCGGTCGACTGATTCCAGTCGATCGCAAATCGGCCAAGCCGTCGAGGCCGTGGACCGCGTCGACGACCTTGTTGTTTTTGATGATCATTTGCCCAGAACACCCTCGCCGGCGGCTACTGCAAACTCCCACATTGGCGCAGAAAGTCCTTTGCAGGATTTGGGCAGGCATGACGCAATTTGGTATGTCCATTTGCCAGATGGGCAGCGCTGGGGACCGGCGGCCCCTGAAAGCTTACTGCAATGGCTTTCGCAAGGCATGATTCCGCCGACAGCTCTCGTTTGGCGAAATAATTGGCCAGAGTGGAAATATGCTGCGGCAGTCTTCGAGCGACCACAAATTGAGAGGCCGCCCGCTCAAACCGCTCCGCCGGCTGAGTTGATCGCTCCAGTCGAGGCGGTCGAGTTCGTGAATTCCGCCGTGCCCAGTTATGGCACGTACCGGCGAATTCATCGATATCCAAGCGCCATGGTAACTTTCGTGTTAATTGGTTTGTTGGTGATTCTGTTCTCTTTGATGTTGTATGTATTTGTATTACGCGATTCTCATCCCAGACATACGGCGCTTATTCCGACAAAATTCTCGTCGCGGAATGCCAAATCATTACCATTGGCGAGTCCGAAGCTGCCGTGCTAGCGTGCGCATTCGACTTCTGAGGGCTGCCGATCGTTTGGCTTGACCAAAACAGCCGTTCCTGCAAAACTCCCGCTCCGCCGGAGTTTAGCGTAGATCCGCCGTCGGGAGACAGGCTGGCCGGCATTCGCGACAAATTCTGCGATTAGACGATATTCAATACATTTGGAGCAGTTCGCCATGGATGGCAAATGCTTGATTAGCGCTGTTTTGATGATTGCCACAATGGGTTGCAATCAATCGCCGCAGTCGAATACTACTTCGGGAGCATCCAAACCGACCGGCACTGCAGTTGCCTCGCAAGGTAACCCGAGTCAAGCGGTGTTCGACTTTCTCGAAGCTGTGCGGACGGGCAACGACAAGCAAGCGGCGGCAATGCTTACACCTCTTGCCCGGCAAAAGACGGCAGAATTCGATCTTGTGGTCGCACCCCCGGGCAGCGCGACAGCAAAGTTCAAAGTTGGTGATTTCAAATATCAGTCCGCCGATAACAACTCGGCATGGGTCGAGAGCAGTTGGACC
The DNA here is from genome assembly GCA_963773875.1 of Pirellulales bacterium. Taxonomy (GTDB): domain Bacteria; phylum Planctomycetota; class Planctomycetia; order Pirellulales; family JADZDJ01; genus CAVTYH01. Next base: position 97,660 of record CAVZCV010000011.1, on the reverse strand, counting down.
GACGTAAGTGATGATCAAGGCCATACGCGAACCGACGACATCGTTTGGGCATTGCGATTGGAAGCCGAAGGCTGGCGGATTGGCGGCATGGTGGTGAAGGTGATTGCCGATCAGCCTGCTCTCATTCTCAACTTCGAAGACCCCGAAGATATGATTCGAAAACAACAACTACTGCGTGGCGAAAGCAGCCCTGCAGCGGATTCGCGGTCGACCCCGCAGAATCAAGGTCAACCATCTGCGCAACCACAGACTGCCGACCGTCTCCCTACGAACCCTGGGACAGCGCGTTAACTGGTCTCTTGCAAGGCAGCGCTTACTAACCAAATGGTTCGGAAACGACCTCTCGCCCCAATTGCGGCTTGCGTAAACACTCACCGAATGCGTTGGATGTAAGCATCCACAATTAAACGACTTACTGAGTCTATCTCAACCGGCTCTTCGCGTTTGCGAAGGGCCGGTTTTTTTTGTTTTGTGGCCCTAGGCGCGCTATAAACGTGAGGTACAGTTGGTGGAACAGTTTTCGCAACCGTCCCAAATATCCAGGACCTTCCAGACTATTTGAGGTCCTTGACAGCTTTGGGGTGAGTGCTAACCTAGCGTCCTAGCCTAGCTATTCGCGTTTGTTTGCGTAATCGGTAAAGCTTACACAGGGAAAGCTCAACCGAATCTGGCCGACAGACGCGATCAGCATAGGACCTAGGATTTTGGTTCCTCGCTTGGCGGCCGTCCCAAGCGGGGCAAACGTCGGACGGCACCGTTGTGAGTTTGTTACGCCAAGGTACCTGTTTTTTTGTTGGAGGATTCGAGGATGAACCGTATTCTTATTTTGGGCGTCGCGATGTTCATCGCGATCGTCGGCATCGCCCTCGTGGGCGGTGAAAAGGTGGCCGTCGCCGGTCACGGCTGCCATGGTTGCTGCTGCGGTGGCGACTGCTGTGGCGGTGGATGCTGTGGTGGCGATTGCTGCTGCGGCGGTTGCCATTGCCATGGTCGTCATCATCGTCATCGCTGCTGCGGCGGATGCTGCTGTGGTGGCGGATGCTGCGGTGGTGATCATGGCTGCTGCGGTGGCGAAGCCGCTCCGGCCGCTGGAAGCGACAAGGGCTCGGCCCCTCCGCCACCAGCCCCGATGACGTCGATCAAGAGCGATCGCGCTCCGTTCGCGTTCTCGTCGGTGAGCTTCCGACGCTAGTTCTCGGCAAATCGGCCGGTGCATGCCCTGTGTGCCGGCCCTGCCAATGAGATCAATGAAGCCGGGTCCCGCTTGTCGGGACCCGGTTTTTTTATGCGCGACCCCAATGGCTCAGTCCACATGCAAAACGCCGCGTGAACACGGCTGTAACATCCTCCGATTGTGGACGCTCCTTATCGTAGACGAGTAAACGGTGTGTTTACTCTAAACCGATAATCGATCCCATTTTTTTGGAGGAATGCGTCATGAAACGCTTTAAGAAAATCGCCCTAACGGCCATCGTTGCCCTGGGCCTCGCGCTCGTGTTGGCACCCATTTCCGCTGAAGCCAAGAGCAACGGTTCCGGCGGTTCGAAGTCGTTCAGCTGCAGCAAGAATTTCAGCTGCGGTAAGAACTATTGCAATAGCTATTGCAGCCCGTGCTACAAGAACTACTGCTACAGCAACTATTGCTACGACTACTGCTACCCAACGTACTGCGCTCGGACCTACATCGAACCGGTCGTTATGGAAAAAGTTATCGTTCAGCCGCAATTGGTTTACCAGCCGACATATTGCACACCGACTTACTGCACCACGTCGTGCTACACGCCCAATTACTGCTCGAACTACTGCTACCCGTTTTGCGATTCGTGGAAGAGCTGCTACCACAGCAAGTCTTGCAGCCCAATGATGAAGAGCAGCTTTCACAAGAGCAAGTAACTCGATTCCCAAGTGAGAGTGCCCTGAATCAACCGTTCTGCTCGATTTGCCAAAAATCCATGTGATGCAATCGGCACGATAACAAGTTCTGGCGCACTTGCCCACTCGTTCGTTTCGCCGCCGCTGCTGGAAAGCGTTCCAGCAGCGGCGGTTTGCGTTTGAAATGCACTTTTCAAATTGCAAAGTGTAAAATGAAACCGATTCGCGGATCGTCTGCATTTTGCATTCTGCAGTCTTTAATCTGCATTGGCTCCCTTTATGGCCGATCTCATTGCTCAAGGCGCCGATTTCTCCGAGCGCTGGCGGCGCAATCTTCCGATCGACCTGCCGCTGGTGATCGGCCGCCAATCGGGCATCTGGTCGACGCCTTGGGACGATCATATTTCGCGTCATCATGTTCGCGTTACTTGGAACGGCGCAGGCCTGGCAGTGGAAAGAATTCCAACGGCACGCAATCCCGTGTTCATTCAGGGCCGAATGGAAGACGTCTTTACCGTCATCCCCGGCGAGCACTTTGTCATTGGCAGCACCACGTTCACCCTTTCCAGCGAACGAATGGAAGTCACGCTCGATGCTCCCCGCCCGAACCGCGAGCAAATTTTTAACGCTGCCGAATTGCAGCGACTTGCTTTTCGCAACGCCCAGCAGCGAATCGATCTTTTGAGCCGCTTGCCGGAAATCATTAAAAACGCCGCCAGTGAAAGCGAATTGTTCGCACGCCTTGTGAACTTGCTTTTGGCAGGTGTACCCCAGGCCGATGCCGCCGCTCTGGTGGCGGCCGATTCCGCTGACAACGTTCGTGTGTTGCATTGGGACCGTCGTCGACTGGCCGATGCGCCGTTTCAACCCAGCCAGCGCCTCATCCAACAATCGCTAGCCGGCCAGCAAACCGTCTTGCACACTTGGACGGGTCCCCAGGCCAAGCAGTTCACGCAAACAGACAGTGTCGATTGGGCTTACTGCACGCCGCTGCCGGGTGAAGCCTGTCGTGGTTGGGCGTTGTACGTCGCAGGCCGTTTCGGATTGGGAAGCGGCAGTGAATCGGGCCGCTCCGATGTTTCCGACCTGCGCGATGATGTCAAATTCACCGAACTCGCCGCGGCCACACTCAGTAGCTTGCGTGAGCTTAATCGGCTAGGGCGCCAACAAGCAGGTTTGAGCCAATTCTTCGCACCCGTGGTGATGGAAGCGCTCGCCACCGACGATCCCCAGCAAGTGCTCGCACCGCGCGAAACTGAAGTCGCGGTGCTGTTCTGCGATCTTCGCGGATTCGCTCGCACGAGCGAACGCAGTGGCGGCGATCTGCTTGGACTTCTGGAGCGCGTTAGCAAGGCGCTGGGCGTTATGACCCATCAAATTCTCGACTTCGGGGGCGTCATTGGCGATTTCCAAGGCGATGCCGCCATGGGATTCTGGGGTTGGCCAATTGCCCAGCCCAATGCTGCCTTTCAAGCGGCTCAGGCGGCGCTGGGAATTCGCGCTCAGTTCGAAGCAGCGGCCGCGGACCCCGAGAACCCACTGGCCGATTTCCGCGTTGGCATCGGCATTGCGACGGGCCGTGCAGTGGCCGGCAAAATCGGCACCAGCGATCATGTAAAAGTGACCGTCTTTGGGCCCGTAGTGAATCTGGCAGCCCGATTGGAATCGATGACTCGTCTGGTGAACGCGTCGATCTTGTTGGATCCGGCGACTGCCAAAGCGCTGCGCGAGCGTTTGCCCGCCGAGCTGGGCCGCATTCGCCGCGTGGGCTTGATTCGCCCTTATGGACTGCACTCCGCGGTGGAGGTCAGCGAGATTGTGCCGCCCCTGCATGAACTGGCGATCAGTGACGACAGCTTGCGACAGTATGAATTGGCTCTGGACGCGTTCATCGCGGGACGCTGGCCTGAAGCGATCAATGTGCTTCGCGAATTGCCACCACCCGATCGCGTCAAAGATTTTCTCAGCTCGTTCATCGCTCTGCAGCATTCCACACCGCCGGCCGGGTGGAATGGCGTCATCGAACTGGGCTCGAAGTAGCGCACCGGACGTGGCCCTAAAGGCAAGCATCAATTCTGCCGCTTGCGGCCTAGCGTCCGCACGAGATAATGATCGATTCTGATTGGTCCTGAAACACGCGGAGCCGCCCGCGGAGAACCACTATGAATTTCAAAGATGCCGTGCGCAGTGCACTGACTGCCGCCGATTTCCAAGTCCAATGTTACCTGGGAGATATCACGCCACAGGAAATGTTCGTTCGTCCATTCCCCGACGCAAATCACATTGCATGGTCGCTCGGCCATTTAATCTCCGCCGAGCATCGCCTGGCGGAAGCCGCATTGCCCGGCAGCATGCCGAAACTGCCCGATGGCTTCATGGAACGACACACGAAAGACACGGCGGCAAAAGATGACCCTTCGGCATTTTTAACGAAGGACGAATATCTGGCCATCGCCAAGGAAATTCGTGCCGGAACGCTCGCTGCACTCGATAAAATCAGCGATGCCGAGCTTGATAAGCCCGTCACCGGTCGTGTGCCGCCTTTTGTGAAGCGCGCCGGCGATTGCTTCGTGCTAATTGGCTCCCACTGGTCATTGCACGCCGGCCAATGGGCTTTGATCCGCCGCAAGTTAGGGCGTGCGCGCCAGTTCTAAGCCACAAGCCGCACAGTCCATCGAGCATTTAAATAAGCAAGCCCAAGGGTTCTAACCCCTGGGCTTGCACGAGTCGCGGTTAGCTCGGGCCGAAGCGCGGGCCAACACCATCATCGATAACGGTCAACCAGTGGCAACGGCGTAGGAGCTACCGTTGCACTGGGCCTTCCGTGCCTGCGACTCTTTGAATTTGCGGATCGTAAATTCGTCGGCCGCCTTGCATGTAGTAAAAACCATTCGAATCTTCGTAGTACGGTCCATTGAAATTCGCTTGTTGGACGGGCGCGCCTTGGTCGTAAACGTAGCTATCGGTGTCGTACCGGCTCCAACGGCCATCGCGGTAGAACATCCAATAGCCGGCCGGCATCCAATAGAACCAATCGCTGCCCCAGCGACGATAACGCCAATCGTTGCCGCGCGAGTTGCGGTATAAGTTGTCGTCGAGCCTACCGATTCCCCAGCGGTCCCAATCGCGATCGCCAATCCGGTTCCGATTTCCGAGATTGCGATTCCGATCAAGATCGCGGTTTCGGTCGCGGTTGACGTTGATTTCCGCACCGCGGCGTCCTGCGTCAACGTTCACACCGTTTTTCGGGCCGCCAACATCAACGTTCGCACCGGCCCGTCCGGCATCGATATGTGCGGGACCGGCATCAACATGCGTTGGCCCAGCGTTGATATTCGCTCCGCCATCCACTTTCGCACTGGCATTGCCGTCGACATGAACACCTCCGCTATCGCCGCCGCCGACGTGAATTCCGGCTTCCCCACCACCGCCTCCTCCGCCGCCGCCTCGGGGGCGCCCATGGAGTAGTTAGCGCACATGCCCAGGCAGGTAGCTGTGCCGATTGCAATCAATATGCTTCTCATAGCAAACTCTCCTCAGTAGTTACACGGAAACGAAACATAATCCGTGTCGCACTGGCGGTGATGTTTTCCCAGCTCGCCGGCCCGACCCGGTGAAACGCATTCCCTCAGGGTTAGTGACCGACGCCCAGCAGCCAAAGGACTACGAGCAACGTTACCGGCACGCCCAAGAGCCATGCCACGATGTATCCGAAAGCGCCACGCATGGTTGAACTCCGAAATTGGTGAGTGGTGAGTGATTCGTCACACTTGGAATCAGGTTGCGCCAGCGTAGTTGGTGCGGTGGCGGTGGTGGGTGAAAGTCATCGGTTCACCGGAAGCCATCCACCCGCCAATCACGCTGCCGACTAGGCCCAAGAGAATTGCGGTAATCGCGAAGAGCGCACTGTTGCGTGCAGCCTTCGCGGCATCGTCGGCCGGTTGATTGGTGGCCGCCGCGGCGTTCGCATTGCGCGTTTCGCCCGCTCGATCGAGCGTCATTGCGCGGTCGGTGATCGATGCGCTTGTGCCCACCATGCCGGAGTACCATCCGCCCACATAACTTGTGGCGCCAATCGTGCCTGCCAGCGCCAACAGTGGAATGGCGATCAACCACGAGATCGCCCCATGCAACATGGCGGGTTCCGACCGCAGCGTGCCCGCGATTTTCGCGGAAATCCAACCACCGGCGACAAACGAAAAAAATGCTCCGCACACGCCGACCACAATTCCGACCCAGCCGATTTTCTTGAGATCCGATCCCCGCACGTACATGTGGGTATCGATCGCAGCCGTTGCTAAACCAATGATCAGCAAGATGGCGATCGCCGCCAGTGCGCCACCCAAACGCCCGACCAATTGACCGGCCAAGCATGCCAGCGCTCATATTCGTTTTCAGTAACCGCATCGCGATAAGTGGATTCGCGATGAACAACATCGATATCTGCAATCGCCATATTTGGAATTCCTGCTGCAAAAGGAACGATGAATTTGGCTCGGAATAAGCCAATATGATTGCCTTACCGCCATGGCCCGACGCCCCACCAGGGCAACGCCGGCACCGATCCGTCATGCAGAGCCTTTTAACGCAAACCGCGCACCGATGTGTTCTCGAATAGGAACGGGTGCAAATAAAAAAGCCCAGGGGTTTCAACCCTGGGCTTGGTCGAAGAGATCACTTCATTTCAACGCGAGTGAAGTGCTACGCGGTTGCCTTCACTGTCGAGAATGATCGCGCGGAAACCGTGCGGGCCGATTTCGTGTTTTTCTTTGAGCACCTTGCCGCCGCCATCGCGGGCTTTGGCAATCGCGTCGTCCAGTCGACCGTCGACGTTGAAATAGACGAGCGGTCCCTGCTGTGAGGGCTTATTATCGTCAACCTTTACGAGACATCCGGAAACGTTCGATTCGAAATGCGGAAAGAGTCCAAATTCCATCGGCCCGGCTGTCTGTTTCTTGACTTCGCCACCCAGTATCGCGGAATAAAACCGGCATGCGCGATCCAAATCGCTGACCGGCACATCGATCCAAACCACCGTATTTTGGGCCATGTTTGCACCATCTTTCTGGAATGCAACAAGTCGTCCGCCCCGTCTCGGTCGGAGCGTCTTCACGTAGTAATTCTCGGTTGGTCGCTCGGGAACGTCAATCGTTCGGCGTTGCATGTTAAAAGCCCGTATGGATAGCCGCGAATCACGGTTTTCCCGCGGAAACTTAGCTGCGTCTTTGTCGAGAGACGATCGCCGGCCTTGTGAGGGACTGGCGATTTGCAATTCGCGAAAACCTCAGCGCAACAATTCTTTCGCGAATGGCTTGACACGCTATATGTCGAGACGCTATATATTGAGATGCGATACGTAGGCGAGTTTCTTCGGCGCTGGCGGCAGTTTCGGAGAATCTGCCCTGTAAACGGAGCGAAACGGATGGCAGGAAAACTGAGCAGTGAACTGTTACGCGGTAGTCTGGATTTGATGATTCTCTCCGCCCTCTCTGAGGGGGCGATGTACGGCTACTCGATTCAGAAACGGCTGGCCGATGCGAGCAATGAGGCCGTGCAACTCCAGGCCGGTACCCTGTATCCGCTGTTGCACCGGTTGGAGTCCGACAAGCTGATTCGCAGCCGCTGGGAAAAATCGACCGGCCGTCCGCGGAAATGGTACGAACTGACCGCCGCCGGCCAACGTCGTCTGCGGCAACAAGCCTTCGAATGGCATACCTACGTGGCGTGCCTAAAACGATTGCTTCCATCGATGTCGAGTTTAGCGCAAGGGAGCGCACCGCCGGAACCGGCATGAAACTTAAATTGACAAATGACGAAATTCGAACGACGAATGAAATTCCAAGCTCCAAATTCCAAATCTCGAGATTCTTACGGTTGTCTCGTCACTGAAGTTTCGAATTTGGTGCTTATTTCGTCATTCGAATTTAGTCATTTGTCATTCGCCGCACATGTCTGACCACGAATTTGAAAACTATCTGACGCTCATCGGACGCTTGCTGCGGTTAAGCAGCACTCAGCGACAGGCAATTGGCGAAGAACTGCGCGATCACTTTGAATCGCGACTGGCTGAGTTAATCGGGCGCGGACTCTCGCACGACGAGGCGGTTCGACTGGCCCTGGAAGAATTCGGCGACGCGGCAGGTTTGGCGGCGAGCTTTAGCAGTATTGTTCAAACCCGGAGAAGGAGGCTAATCATGCGATGCACAGCGTTATCAGTGGCGGCACTGGCAGGAGCGGTGTTGGTGGCGATGGCTGTTTGGCCGGAGAATCAAGCAGGCCGAATGGTGGGAAACGCGGTGGCTCAAACAAAGGACGCGGGCCAACCGAAGGAGGCTGCTCGCAAAGAGAAGCCAGGCGAGCTCGCGGCGAAAGCCAACCCAGAGGTGGATGCGAAACTCGACCAGCGATTGGATCTGGAGTTCGTCGAAATTCCACTTACCGACGTACTCAGCTTTCTGCAGGATAAGTTGAAGCTCCAAATCTACATCAAGAAATCCAAGCTCAGAGCGGCCGCCCTCGATCCGAGTGCTGTGCCAGTATCGATCAACCTGCGCGGCGTGCGTGGCGGCATGGCAATGAATTTGATTCTCGATGATTCCACCGACGGTCAACTCAGTTATTACGTTGACGACGGAATTGTATTTGTGACGACCGCGGACGATGTGAAGCAAAAGGTAGTTACGAAAATTTACGACTGCCGAAAACTGATGGCAGCTAATGGTTTTCCCATGGGAATGGGACACGATGAAGCAGGTGCAGGCCCACCCGCGCTCGCGGCGGGCGGCTTCCCCGGGTATGCACCGGGAATTGCTCTGAGCGGAATGATTATGCAGATTGTCGATCCGCATAGCTGGGCGAATGCGAATGCAGGTGGTGTGGGCAATATTAGCGAGTACAACGGCCTGTTGATCGTTAGCAATACCCCGGCTGCCCAAGTGGAGGTGGCACGTTTGCTTGAAGATCTTGAGCGGTTTTCGGCGAATGCCGACAAAAAAGAGGCCAACGGGATTATCGATCGTCGGTAAACTCGCGCGTTTTCGGCCTAAATATGTGCCTTGTCTGGCACTTGACTTTTATACATCGGTTCACTACAATGGCGAGGGAGAGAATGAGCTCCTGCCGCCATGTGTTTTATGGTCCGGCGGTAACGCTTTTTGGCAATTTGATCAGGTTTTCAAGGTTTTGCCGCGGCCGTCGTGTTCGGCCGTGGCAGTGGTGACTCTGCGCTCATAACCGGCTGCCGACGTAAACGCCCCAATGCGATGCGAGAGTGAAATTACTGTGAAGTTTGGACCCAACAAGATTGTGTTTTTCCCGTGAAATCACAGTGAAAGTGCTGCACTTATTTCACTCCGAATCTCCGCATTCGCTTGAGCCCCACGGCGGCGGATTGCGACGTTAATCGCATGAATGCGTTCGGTCGTGGACGCCAGAACAAATGGTGTGATGACCATCGACTAGATGTGATACATCTGTTCCATTTCGCCGCTGGCACGCTTGCCGAGCTCGGCGAACGAGAGATCGCGGAGCATTTCATCACGAGCGATCGCAACTTCGCGCCAGGCCCGCAGTAGGGCACGGCGGACCGGATTTTTGGCGGCATTAGGATTGGGCAACTTTTCATGGCCATCGACAACGTCCATCACTTCGCCAAGCGTGATTTCATCCGGCGGCCGGCTCAACTGATACCCGCCGGCGGCGCCGCGTGTGCTGTTGACGAGGCCCGCGCCTTTCAGTTGCAAAAGAATCTGCACCAAGAATCGCGAGGGGATGCCGTGCTCGTCTGCAATCGTCCGAATCCGCACCGGCTCCGCCTGGTCGTAGGCTCGCGCAAGTTCCAGCACAGCCAGACAAGCGTATTCGGTTTTGGCGGAGAACTTCATGGTGAATGACGACACGAAATGGCGGAGCTAAAGTCGATTTTCCTATTCCGAGGTATGCAATCCGCATTCGGTTTTTTGGAACCCGCTCCAGCGGCCAGCCCGCTCGTCTTCGCCGAACATGACCGAGCGTGTGCAAGGCCAGCAGCCGATGCTCGGGTAGCCTTGATCGTGCAAAGGATTGTAAGGCACGTTTTCATCGGTGATCAGCTTCCAAATATCTTTCTTGGTCCAGTTTGCGAGAGGGCTGATTTTCACCAGATTGAACTTTTTATCCCAGCCGACAATCGGCGCTTTTGCCCGATCGGGGCTTTGATCGCGACGGATGCCGCTCATCCAAGCGTGCCACCCTTGCGCCGCCTGCTTAAGCACTTTCACTTTGCGATCGGCACAGCACTGATCAGGATTTGTCTTGTAAAGCGGACCGCCGTGCAATTGCTCGTAGACTTCAACCGTCGTTTCCGGTTGCTTCATCTCAACTTCGATGCCGTACCGCTGGGCAATGCGATCGCGCAGCTCGAGTGTTTCCTTGAATTGATAGCCGGTATCGAGATTGAATACATGCACGCCCGGCTGGATCGAGGCCAGCATGTGAATGATGACGCAGCCTTCGGGGCCAAAGGCGGTGGCCATGGTCAGCTTCGGATAATAATTGTCGACCGCCCATTCGATGATCTGCCAAGGGGTGGCGAGCTCAAGCTTTTGGCTTTCTTCCGCCAATTGCGCGAGAACTTCCGGAGTCGGCGAAAGTGGCTGATTGCCAAACGCCGCAACCGACGACGCGAAAGGCCGGCTCATACCGTACTCCGTCGAGGGAACCATCGAAGTAGAACTCGGTTCAGGCATAAATACGGTTGGTGCAAGTGTCATGTTGAACCGCCGATCTCGTGGGATTTTCATCCCAAAATGGTTTGAGCGTCGGAATGATACTAATGTTACTTATCAAAGTCAACAATCGATCTTTCACAGGGCTTTGATCGGCTAATCGTCGTCAGATTCTTCAGGTTTTGCCGGTCATGAGGGATCGCTTGTTTCCCGCAATACCGGCGTAAAGCATTGGGCCAACGGTAGTTCGGTGCTTGACATCCGAGGGCATCACGATTCACGATTGACAATCTAGCACAGCAGCATTTTTGAGTATGGGGGGATGACAATGCCTGCAACTTGTTACGTGGCGATTGATTTGGGCGCATCCAGCGGACGCCATTTGGCAGGACTGTTCGACGGTACTCGGTTGACGCTGGAAGAAATTCATCGCTTCGAAAATGGGCCGGTCATGGCCGCTGGGCACTTGCATTGGAACGTGCTCGGGCTGTGGCAGCACATTCAGTCAGGCATGCGGGCGTCCAATTCAAAACACGGCGATCGGATTGCAAGCGTGGGCATCGACACGTGGGGCGTCGATTTCGGATTAATTTCCAATCGCGATGAATTGCTCGGGAATCCGGTTTGCTATCGCGATTCCCGCAACGACGGCATGCTCGATGAAGCCTATAAGATTGTGCCGCGCAAGGAGATCTTCGCACAGACAGGATTGCAGTTCATGCAAATCAACACGCTGTACCAGTTGTTGGCAATGAAACTGCAGCGCTCCTCAATTTTGGATGCAGCCGCATCGATGCTGATGATGCCAGACCTGTTCAACTGGCTGTTGACGGGCGTCAAAGCAAATGAAATGACCGACGCATCGACCACGCAGTTTTTCAATCCGAGCAGCGGCACTTGGGCCACTGAGCTACTCGAACGATTCGCATTGCCAACGCAGATTCTGCAACGCATCGTACAGCCGGGCACGACGGTTGGCTCATTGTTGCCTGCCGTCGCTACGGCCACCGGAATGAATGACGTGAAAGTAGTTGCCCCCGGAAGCCACGATACCGCAAGCGCCGTGATGGCGGTTCCTGCAATGAGCAAATCCGGCGAGACACCGAACTGGTGCTATGTCAGTTCTGGCACGTGGAGTTTGGTAGGCGTCGAAATGCCCAAGCCGGTCGTCACTGAAAAGTGTCTGTCGCTCAACTTCACGAATGAAGGCGGCGTGGGGGGAACGACTCGCTTGCTCAGAAACATCTGCGGTCTGTGGCTTGTGCAAGAATGCCGGCGAGTATGGAGTGCAGCAGGCACAACGTACTCATGGGGACATCTCACACAGGCTGCGGCAGGCGCAAAGCCGCTCGAGTCGTTTATTAATCCCGATGATCCGCAGTTCCTGGCGCCTGCCAGCATGCCGAATGCGATCCAGAACTATTGCCGTCGTAGCGGCCAAAAAGTCCCTGCGGATGAAGGCGCCGTGATTCGCTGCGCTTTGGAGAGCCTGGCGATGCAATATCGCCGAACCATCGGCGCGCTTGAAGAATTGACGGGCCGCAAAATTGAGGTAGTGCACATTGTGGGCGGTGGCACGCAGAATCGTCAGCTGTGCCAAATGGCGGCCGACGCCTGTACCAGGCGCGTCATCGCCGGACCAATCGAAGCGACTGCCATTGGGAACATCATGATGCAAGCAATTGCTGCCAGCGAAGTTGGCTCGATAGCGCAGGCACGAGAGATCATTCGGCAAAGTTTTCCCGTTGATGAATATACGCCGCAAAGCAACGCGGCCTGGGAAGACGCCTATCAGCGGTTTTTGAATGTCGCTTAGTCCTTGGCAAAAAGTTATTCTGCGCATTCGCTCGGCAAATTACACTCGTTTGCTCAGTCGCTCGGCGAGCCGCTTTAACGCGGTGCTAATATCGCCCGGATCGATGTGAACCTGCAGCAAACTTGGGCCGCTCGTATCTGCCCAGGCCCGTTTCAAAGCGTGGCCCAACTGCCCTTCCGTAAAGATTTCGTATCCGGTTCCACCGCCTAACACGCCCGGAAGTTTGTGGTATTGCCACGCAGGAATATCGTTGAAGTTGCAGTTCGGATGCAGGAACCGCTCGGTGCCGTAGCCGCCATTATCGAGCAAAATAATAACAGTCGGAAACTTGTGTCGAATTAACGTCGACAGCTCCATTCCGGTCATTTGAAAAGCGCCGTCGCCGACGATTACCAGAGCCCGACGGTCTGCTCGTGCGGCATGCACGCCGAGAGCCGCGGGAACCGAAAATCCCATCGAGGTGTAATAAGCGGGCGAGACAAATTCGGTTCGCTCTCGAACGACGAGTTCGGTCGCTGCAAAGAGGGAATCGCCGATATCCGCGATCACGACGGTCTGATCATCAACGATTTCATTTAACTGAGCGGTCAAGCGACGAATGGTGACCGGCGCATCAGGCTGAATGACAAATCTTTCGCAGTTTGATTGCGGCTTCGCCGGCAGAACGCGCGGGGGTGGTTTCGGTCGGCGAGCCGCCAATGCCCGAATGAAATCGCCGAGCTGCACGCCGTGGAAGTGGTGATACCGAATTCTTAGCTGCTCGCTCGTGGCATAAATACACCGGGCGGGATCTAAATTTGCTGTATAAATGCCCAGATTGATATCGGTCATGAAGGTACCGAGCAAAATGACACAATCGCTCTCTTCGACAAACCGTGTCACCTCCTCTCGGCCCAGCGCCCCTTCATATAGCCCAACGTAAAGCGGATGCACTTCGCTAATGACACTCTTTCCCAGCATGGTGGCGGCGATCGCAATTTGCGAGCCTTCGGCCAGCGCTAGAACATCGTCTTGTAAACTGAAGCGGTGAACTTCCACTCCGGCAATGATCACAGCTTTCTTCGCGCCAGAAATCCAGCGTACCGCTTCGGCCACGGCCTCATTTAGCGCATCCGGATCACTGACCGACGGCAACTCGCGGAATTCGTAAGGAGATTCCGGAACTGCGCCGACCATATCGCGCGGAAGTTCCAAATACACTGGCCGCTTATGCCGAGCCGCTGCATTCAGTACTCGATCGATTTCACGAAACGCTTCGTTTGGATCGTCTAGCTCTGCACCCGCAACGCAGAGCTTTTCGAAGACTTCCGCCTGCGTGTGAAAGTCGCGTACTTTATGATGCAACAGCGGATTGTTAATGCGTTCGCTCAGCCCTGGTGAACCGCTAATGACCACTACCGGCGATTTCTCGGCATAAGCACCGGCGATGGAATTGCACAGGCTTAAGCCACCGACACAATATGTAACACACACAGCGCCCATACCGTTGATTCGTGCATACGCATCGGCGGCGAAACCTGCGAATCTTCGCGCGTGCAGCCAATAGTTTGAATCGGGCTGTCGCACAGCATCTTATAAAAGCTGAGCACATAATCGCCGGGGATACCGAAAACATGCCCTACGCCGTAGTCTTGCAAGCGCCCAATCAGATACTGGCCGATCGATTGTCCGCTGATCGGGCGAGTGCTCATGAGAAGATACCTGCGGCAATAATTCGAGACAGATCAGCGGGAAGAGCCTTCTTTCTTCGAATCTGAGGAGTCATTGGTTCGCGCCGATCGTGTTGAGCGAAGCAAAATCAGAGCCCACCAAAACGCAACGAACACCGCCATACAGCCGAAAACGACGAGCGATCGCTGAAAACTCGGCGCTAAATTGCCACCGCCAAATCCCCCGAAATACGCGCCGAGCGCGTGGTATGCCCCCCAAGCCAAAAGCGCCGCCGATAGCACGATGAGAAAGGTTCGCTGCTGCTTCAAATGTTCGGCCGGACCTGACACGATAACGCACCTCCAAAACTATCGGACCCCGCGCAATCAATTGTACGACAATCATGTTGTCACAAGGATTGCATTTGAACTAGGCCAGGAGCGATTCGAATTCGCATTAAATCGCGGCCAAGCCGAGAATTCATCAATTTTCCGTTGAGCACGCCGATTGGCATGACGCCTGCGATATCCGATTTACCAAATGAGTCGCACCGCCAAACATCAAATCACCACTCATCGCACACGAGAGGAGTTTGGGTTATGACACGTCTTTCAATCGCGGCCGCACTATTTGGCTCGCTCGTCATTGGTACATCCGCGCAAGCCGGCTGGCCGCATGGAAACCCACATCATGGTGGCTATCCCTATGAACGGTTCGACCGTAATTGCCGCTATGAACCAACGGTTACGTACTTTGCTGCACCGGTTATATATCCGCAGCCTGTTGTTATTGCTCCACAACCCGTTTGCCGGCCGCCGGTGGTATACCGTCCCTATTGTGGGCCGCAAAACAACGTAGCTTTTTACGGACGGAATTTCGGGCTGCAGTTCAACTGGTAACTTCCGAGCACGGAGAATGGTGGCGTACGATTGAAGTCGGCAACGTGTTAATCAGCGTCATCATTCTCCAACTCTTTGGCCAAGCAAGTTCTTTAGTCCAAGCTTTAAAATGATTCGGGCCGCGGCCCGGGCTTCCGCTTGGTTGATTTTCGATATGCCACGCTCGCGATCAGCAAATAAAATCGGCGTTTCGCCAAAGCGTGCGCCTTGTTTGCGCAGCATCCAAAGGATTTCCTCTTGAAACGAATATCCTCGCGATTCCACTTGCTCAAGTGGCAACTCCGCGAGCTTTGAGACTCGGTAACAACGAAAGCCGCCGCTAACATCTTTCGGCTTCAGCCAGAGCATCCAGCGTGCGTAGAGGTTGACTGCTCGACTCATTAGTTTTCGCTTAATAGGCCAATCAACTGTACCACCGCCGCGAACATAACGGGAGCCGATCATGACGTCGACCGGTTTGCCGTTTGGCGGATCCATGCCTGCCAACATTGCCGGAATGTACCCTGGGTGATGACTGAAATCGGCGTCCATATTGAGCACGTACTTATATCCATGCTCAAGTGCATACTTCATTCCCGCAATAATCGCGGTGCCCAGGCCAAGCTTGCCGCTGCGGTGCAAACATTGAATGCGCGGGTCATAGGCCGCCGTTTGGTCACACCATGCACCCGTGCCGTCGGGTGAGTTATCGTCGATCACGAGGAAATCGACTTGAGGGACCGTTTGCAGCACTTCCGAAACTAGCGACGGCAAGTTGTCGATTTCATTGTAAGTTGCCGTCATGACAAGCGCTTGGCCGAACTTGGCGTCGTGCCCGATTTTGTAGGTCTGATGATCAAGAGGCGTGGCGTTTATGTCAGCGGATTCCATCATTTCATTGCGGGTTCAATGACCTGGCGAGTTGGCTGCCGATTCTAGCATCGGACTACCATTTCGCGAACTGCGATTGCCAGTCATGCCGCAGAAGCATCGCCGCGAACAACACAACCAAGCAAATTTACGCCGCTATGGGCAAGCTTCATTTTAGCTAGCTGCGCGACCCCTTCGGGCGTGCCGTCCAACTCGATCGTCAATATTGCCGCGGTCGTCAGTGGAAAGAAAAGTGACGCGAGGGTGCTGGGTTCGCCTTTTGAAACTGCCACAGCAACTGGCCCACTTAGGATAATAATCAACTCAAACTTTTCGCATAGGTCCGACCATAGTGCAGCCAACTCATGCCCGTGGTTCATGAATAGCGGTGCATGACCGCCGGAGAGCAGTTGGATCTGCGGATCGGACGTGAACTGAATCGCGGCTTCAAGTGAAATCTCACCGCGTAGCACATTTGCCAGGCCAGTGCGAGGATTCAGTCCGAATGCTCTGGCCACTCCGCATTCCATGCCGGCTGCTTCAACAAACAGTGCCTTTGGGGGAGAATCATTGGGCCGTAATAACCGCCGTCCCATCGTTCCACTGTCATTTCGCGTTGTTTGCACGTGCTCCAATAGGCTTGATACAAATGGAATCGCCCAAGCGGATTCCGTGACCCTTCGGCCCGCATCCATCAACAACAATGTGGCATGACGTTCCCAGTAAAACCGTGAGAGGAAATGATCGCGAAGATCACGGTACTCGTCGCTTAGGTTAAGCGGCGTTCGCATCGCGGAATTAATGGCAGGTGATTCAGCAAGCGAGGGTCGATCTGTCAACGGTTCAATGCGGGCTAAAACTTGCGATTCCAGAGTTTGGATTTCGTCTAATTTGAGACTGCTAATCTCGTTCAATATCGCATCGACGTTCAGTTCGGCACTCAAACTTTCCGCCGGATCTTGCGATGCCGGCTCGCCAATTGTCGACTCGACTACGAGCGCTGAGGGACTGGCGTCCGACAGTCTATACCGCGTCGCGTCCGCTGTCGGCTGTGAGGACCGCAGCAGCGGCAGCGGCAAATCAAACAGTGCGCCGAGTGAAATCGAATCCACCGGCTGCAAAGCCGGAGTGATTTGATCGTCGGCACTCGTTTCTCCGTTCAGCAACGGTTTTTCATTTGCCGGCTGGGCTTCAGCTAATTCTGGTTCAGCGGAAGTCGCCACAGGTGACGCGTCGGTCGCTGGAACGATTGCCGGCGATTCGAGGGTTCCCTCGGAATCCATTGCACATGCTCCCGCCTCAATTGGCGGGCGAGTGTCAAGTCGCTGCAGCGATTTTAATAGCAGGCTCACTGTCAGCTCGCCAGTGGACGCGTTGAGTTTTGATTTACATAGCAACTAATAACTTCTTCGTTATCCGCGGCGAAGCTTGGCAAAGAGTTGCCGGTATTCTTGTCGCTTAACTCGAGGCGCAAGTTTCTTCGAGACAGAAATGATTTGCTCCGGCGGCTCTTCCACAACAATCAGATCTTCGTCAACCAATTCGTCGCGAGGGACGGTTTCTGTCCAAGGTCGTTGCGCTGGCGGTCCACCAGATGCTTTGAGCGGCGCATCGACAGCGGCAGTTTGAGACGGTTTCACCAACGGCGTTTTCGCTCGCGATTCCACGTTTCGGTGTTCATCGGGGGTCCCTCCGGGCCATGAAGCTGCCGCAACCGCGACCGATGGCTGCGGTTCGCGCTCAAATGGAGTAAGCAAAGCACTTAAGGCCAGGCTTTCAGAGCTCGTGACTCGGGGACGATTTGCCAGGGCATCGGTCTCGATTGCCGTGTACCGATCGATCACTACTTCTTCCTCATCAAATGATTCATCAAACGGATTCGAGGTCGATTGGAACACCAGTTCGACCTCCGGCCGGATACTGCCAGCAGGTTGAAAATCGTCGCCTAGCTCAAAAAGTTCCTTCTCGACTGCCTCAATCTGCTGAATGGGATCGAGCTCCAAATGAGCGGAAGACAAGTTCGGCGACCGGAATGGCAGAGCCGCCGGCATTTCGTCGCTCACATCTTCATCCAAGTGACCAAATTCCACGACGCTTCGCTTTTGCGCGTTTGCCTGTGGTCTCGCCCCGCTCATTGGGGTCGGTAGCTGTTGTAGATCGGACCAGGCTTCTTCGATGCTCGAGTCCGATATGTTTCGTGCTCCGCCTGCGTACGCCAGAAGCAGCGCATGATCGCAAACTTGATTGATCAATCGTGGAATTCCATCGGTGGCGTTGAAGACGGCATCGAGCGCAGAGGCACTGAAAATCGAATCCGGATTCCCTTTCACTTGCGCGATTTGGAAGCGTACGTATTCATTGGTCTGCTTTCGGTCCAGCGCATCTAAGTAACAGCGCGCCGCAATCCGCTGATTGAAGGACGCGAGTTTCGGACCGGCAAACCGTTCCTCAAGTGACGGTGCGCCGGAAAGAATGAGCGTCACTAAAGGCCGTCCTTCGAGCACAAGATTCGTGATTAACCGCAGCTCCTCCAGAATTCGGAACGGCAGAGTATGCGCTTCATCGACGATGAGCAAAAGTCTGTTCAGAGTGATTTGGGTCGATGCGTCTCGAGGGGAGAGATAATCGATCAACGATAATCGCAATTCGCCCTCGCCCATATCCCGATATGGTAAGCCGAGCTCGTAAAGAACCGCTTGCAGCAGAGCGCGACGATTCGTAAGTGCACCTCCTGTGAGTAGCGCGACGCTGCTTCGACCTCGAAATTGGGCAGCCAATACTTGGCACAAAATCGATTTACCAATGCCAATTGGTCCAATAATCAGGCCTGCCCCCTCCGATCGCTCAATGCACCGCACGAGCCCTTGCCTTGCCGCTTCGATGGCCGGAGCGGCAAAAAACCGTTTTGCGAGCGGCACTGCGCTGAACGGTCGATCTTGTAAGCCGAAAAACGCTTCGTACATCACACACTCTCTTGAATCGTGGTCGACATCTCAACGGCGCTGTTAGATAGGTTCGGCGTTCAAAGCCACGTGCGATTAGCACGGTTTAAGCTTCTTGGGCCGAACTGCTAGCACCAAAACTTCTTTGAACAGGCCGCCAGCGGATTTTTCAACAAATGATGGAAAAACTGTTGATCAAGCAGCGCAGTGACAACAATAAAGGACACCCCCACGACGAGAACGAATTCCGCGGCAAAGATGGATTTCGTCGACCATGGCGATTCTCTGAGTGGCCTTTCCGCGGCGGCTCGCAATCGCGGCGCGAGATGAATCCCAAAACAGTCAGGCCGAGTCGTTGCCGGACTTCTGACGCAGCGGCAAAAGTGCGTTCTGAAACTCGCGAGCCCAACGCCGCCGCAGTGCCAAGAACGATGGCAGCAAGGAAGCCAATGAAGATTCCCGTGCCAGGATTCGCGCTACCGTGAACCTCCGCTGGTGCGCTGATCGAAGCGAAATACTCGGCTTCCAATTTTTCTTTTCGAGCTGCGGTTTGCTGCTGATTGAATAGGGCGTACTTGTAGTTGTTCGCAGCGGTTTCCATTCGCTCTGTGATTTTTCGATTTTGCAATTCAGCCTCACGCTGTGGCGCGTCCTCCAAACCATTGCCAATTGTTGGTTCAGGCGCAATCGTGGCTGGATCGACTGCCCGTGCGATGGCGTTGGCAGTGGACTGATTTTGAACGATGGTGGAATTGGTCGTCCCGGGGATCTCCTTATTGATTGTCTCCAACAACGTCTCGACATCGGCAATGGTGGAATCAATTGCCAGTATAGCCGGATGCGAAGGCATCATGAGCGTGTGTAGTTCGGCGCGTCGCGTCTGCAATTTTTCGAGTTGATCGTGAACCTCGGTCCAACGAGGATTCGCGATTGTCGTCGGACTGGCAGCTGCGGGCGAATTCTCGATTTCAAGCGCAGACCGATCAGGATTCGTTTTGGTGGAATTCGAGGATTTGTCTTGGGGCCGATCGGCGGCTGGCATATTCGACAATGTCTTGATGAAGTCGCGCAGCGCTGTCTTGGATGTCTCGAGCTCTTTGAACGCTGCGGCGGCAGTTGCGGAAGCGATCTGCAGCTCGGCTTTAACCATAGTTAGCTTTGACGCAATCTGTTCGTGATCGCGGCCTCGAATTGAATCGTTTTTATTTGCCGCAGTTGCGTAACCTTTGCAAACAACTCCGATGCCAGTGAGAGTTAGCAAAAACACGGCAAGCCCCACCGTGAGAAATGCATAGGCGCGGCGCCACATCGATCGGAACAAATCCGGGTTAGACATGGAGTTCATGGCCGGTTATGCGAGCAGGACTATTGGGCGGAGTAGCCGTGAAAAGTACATTCGCCAGGCGCGCAGGCTGATACCTATCGCTAGTTATCGACGCTGCCCTAAATGCTTCTTGAATTTGCAGCCCTGCCGGATAGCTGGTGGCAAAGTATAATGGCTGCAATCTATGAACTCCCTGCCATTCAAAATTAAAATTTGTGGTGTGACATCGCTCGACGATGCCTCGGTCGCAGTCGCCAATGGCGCCCAGGCCCTCGGTTTGAACTTCTACAGGAACAGCACGCGACTGATTGACGTGCCGACTGCGGCAGCGATTGCTTTGGCATACGGAGACATGGTGCCTATCGTTGCGGTTGTCGTCGATCATACTTTTGATGAGATAGAGAGCATTGGCTCGGTCGTGGATTTTTCCTGGATTCAACTCCACGGCACAGAGCCGCCACAATTTGTAGAGCAGCTGAAACGAGGTTTGAATTTGCCGATCATTCGCGCGTTCCGTTGGCGAACCGGTGAGCAGCGAATCATTGAGAATTACCTCGCAGAATCCAGTCGTCTGGGATGCGTTCCAGATGCGATTCTGATCGATTCCTATTCGCCGGATAAGTTTGGCGGAACGGGCCAAATTGCCGATTGGAACGCAATTGCCGAGTGGCGAGCGCAATTCAGAATCGTTATTCCCATCGTGCTGGCTGGCGGACTCACGGCAAAAAACGTCGCAGATGCAATCAGAACAGTTCGGCCGGACGCCGTCGATTCAGCCAGCGGCGTCGAAAGTAGCACCGGCCGAAAAGATCCGCACTTAGTCGCAGAATTCTCTGATGCTGCTCTGCAAAGCCTCGGCTGAGATTGAAGCAAAACCCGGCCTCGCTCGAGAGCAGCAACACATTGTTCCGACAAGACTTATGATTTGAAAATGGCACGTTGTCCCCGTGTCCGCTTGCGAACTATCCCGCTTCGGTCTAACATGGGTGAGCCGTCCGCGCCGAAAGGCTTATCCACTAATGAGTTAACGCAGGCTCGACCTCAACTTCAGGAGTTTTCCGTGGCTGTTGCTGAAACGAAACGTTTGCCGTACAAGGTTGCCGATCTTTCGCTGGCCGATTGGGGTCGGAAGGAAATCATGCTGGCCGAAAACGAGATGCCCGGCCTCATGGCTCTACGCAAGAAATATGGCAAATCGAAGCCGCTTGCTGGCGCTCGGATCGCAGGTTGTTTGCACATGACAATTCAGACGGCTGTGCTAATCGAAACCCTAGAAGAACTCGGCGCTCAAGTGACGTGGAGTAGCTGCAATATTTTCTCGACGCAAGATCACGCGGCGGCAGCGATCGCCAAGAAAGGCACGTGTCCGGTATTCGCTTGGAAAGGAGAGACTTCGGAAGAATTCGATTGGTGCATCGAACAGACATTGTTCTTTCCGGACGGTCAACCGCTGAACTTGATCTTGGACGATGGCGGCGACCTGACGGCCATGGCCCATCAAAAATTTCCCGAGTTGCTCTTCGGCATCAAAGGCCTGAGCGAAGAGACAACGACCGGTGTGCATCGGCTGTATCAGATGCACGAGCGCGGCGAATTGAAAGTGCCGGCGATTAACGTGAACGATTCGGTGACGAAGAGTAAATTCGACAATCTCTATGGCTGCCGCGAATCGCTTGCCGACGGGATCAAGCGCACCACCGATGTGATGGTCGCGGGCAAAGTTGTCGTCATCGCTGGCTATGGTGATGTCGGCAAGGGTTGTGCTCACGCCATGCGCTCGCTCGGCGCGCGGGTGATTGTCACCGAGATCGATCCGATATGTGCGCTTCAAGCGGCGATGGAAGGTTACGAAGTTACAACGATGGAGGACGCTGCTTCGCGCGGTAACATTTTCGTCACGGCGACTGGCTGCCGCGACATCATCCGCGGCGAACACCTGCAATCCATGCCCAACGATGCGATTGTATGCAACATCGGGCATTTCGATTTAGAGATCGACATGGCCTGGCTTAACAGCCAGAAGGGCATCAAAAAGACGGAGATTAAGCCGCAGGTCGACCGCTACACGCTACCTAGTAGTCGCTCCATTCTCATTTTGGCTGAGGGTCGACTTGTGAATCTGGGGTGTGCCACCGGGCATCCATCATTCGTCATGAGCAGTAGCTTTACCAATCAGGTGATCGCGCAGATTGCACTTTGGACTAAGCCGGAGAAATTTCCGCTGGGCGTCCATATGCTGCCCAAGAAGATGGATGAAGAGGTGGCGCAGACTTCACCTGGAAAAACTTGGCGTGAAGCTCACAAAACTGACACGTGAGCAATCGGATTACATCGGCGTACCCGTCGAGGGGCCGTTCAAGCCGGAATACTACCGTTACTAGTCGGCGCCGTGCTCACTCGATAAACGCGCATTAAGCGGGCGAGAAATCGCCGGCCTTTTTATTAACTGGTGGGTTTGACATTAGTCGCTTGCCGAGTGATAACCGGTCGAATTGTGCTTTGAGTTCAAGACCATTATATCGCCCGCTTGCACTATGCCAACGATTGCACCATTCCGCTCCTTGCGCTACGACCTGAAGCATGTCGGCTCGCTCTCTAATGTCATCTGTCCGCCGTACGATGTGATCGACGCGGAATTGCAAAACAAACTGTACAAGTTGCATCCTGCGAATATCGTGCGACTGGAACTGAACCGCGATGAACCCGGCGACAACGAAGCGAATAACCGCTATACGCGTGCCGCTGGATTCCTCAATAACTGGCGGAGCGAGCGGGTTTTAATCCAGGAGTCGCAGCCCGCAGTCTACTTGTATCACCAGAGGTTCGAAGCAGGGGCAGAAACCCACACGCGCCGCGGCTTCATGGTGCGCTGTTGGCTGGAGAAATTCGGCCAGGGTAAGATCTATCCCCACGAGGAGACTCTGTCTGGACCAAAGCAGGATCGACTGCTTCTAGCTCGGAAATGCCGCGCAAATCTTAGTCAGATCTTCGGCCTATTTCCCGATGAAGAAAATGCCGCCCAGGACCTGCTCGAACATGCCGTTGCGAATGAGGCGCCCATCGAGGCTGTCGACCATCTGGGTGTTGTGCACCGAATGTGGACGATCACTGAGCCCACTATTATTTCGCACCTTGCCGACCTGATGAGTGAGAGGCCGCTGTTCATCGCCGATGGCCACCACCGCTACGAAACGGCTTGCAACTATCGCGATGAGTTGGCCTCAAAAGGCAGCCTTCCGCCTGATCACCCGGCCAATTTCGTACTGATGATGTGCGTCGGAATGAGCGATCCAGGCTTGTTGGTCTTGCCGACACATCGTCTGTTTCGTGGGCTGCCGCGAATGAGCTCGAGCGGTTTTGCGGCGAAGCTCGGAAGACATTTCACGACACGAGTTTCGGGCGAGGGTGCGGACCTTGCACCAACCGTTTGGGACGAGATTGCCAGCGGACAATCACAGGGAACGCTTGGATTCTTTACGGCGGATGACGAATGCTGGACGATTGCGAAAGTCACCGAGGTTGGACGACAGGAAATGGCGAAGATTGCCGCTGAGCATTCGAGCGACTGGCAAAGTCTGGGTGTCTCGCTGTTGCATCGGCTTGTCGTCGAGAAGCTACTCGGTGCGACAGATTCGCCCAAGCCGAAGTATGTGCACTCGGTGCAGGAAGTGGTGGACAACCTGGAACAGGGAGACGCCGCAGTTCGCGATGCTACGGGCGTAATGGGACAAGGTGGGCGTTTCGAACTCGCGGCACTTGTAATGCCAGCAACCGTGGAGCACATTCGCCGTATCAGCCAACACGGTGAACGCATGCCGGCCAAGAGCACATATTTCTATCCGAAGCTCGTCAGCGGACTGGTAATTAATCCGCTTGAATAATCGCCGGCCAAGTCCACGATGTCTCGTCCAGCAGGCCTGCGCATTGTTTCACGTGAAACGCGATCGTAGTCAAAGCATCGGCTGCGCCGGTTTGTTGTTTCACGTGAAACGGGCAAGCCTGCGAGTTGAATTTGTTTGGCTCAGCTTTGCCACCTAAATTGACGTTCGCGATTGCACATGGCGACGGTACAATCCCTGCCCTTGGTGGCCGAATGTAGCATTACGGCGGAAAGGGAATTCCACCGTGGCTCGGATTCTTTGCGTCGCGAATCAGAAAGGCGGTGTCGGCAAAACGACGACCGCTATTAACCTAGCCGCTGCGCTAGCGCTGTCCGGTGGCCGCACGCTGCTGGTCGATCTCGACCCGCAATGCAATGCAACCAGCGGACTCGGCTCAAAGCCCGCTGAGCGCCACCCGCTTGTTTCTAAATCTCCACTTAAGGAATCACTCGTTTCGACCTCAGCACCCGGACTTGAACTTTTGCCGGGCAGCCGCAATTTCCAGGACGTCGAATCGCTGGCCGGTTCGCAAAATCAATCTGCCACATTCCAACAGCATTTAGCGACTGGACTGAGCGCGTACGATTTTGTTTTGATCGATTGTCCGCCATCGCTGGGCCAACTTACTCGCACGGCGCTTGCCGGATCGACGGAAGTAGTGATGCCTATTCAGTGCGAGTATTTTGCCATGGAAGGCCTTGCTCAAATGATTGAAGTTATTCGCCAGGTGATGCAAGAAAAACCTCGACGACTGCAATTCGGTGGAATCGTCCTGACGATGGTGGACGACTTGCTTGAATTGACCCACGAAGTCGAACGGCAAGTGCGCGATTTTTTTGGCGATATTGTGTTTCGCACCGTCGTGCCGCGCGATGTGGCAGTTAGCGAGGCGCCGAGTCACAGTCTGTCGGTGCTCGATTATGCGCCACGGTCTCGGGCGCCCGCGCATACGTGGAACTTTGTCGGGAGGTCCTCGAATCGGCAGCCTAGACCAATAGATTTGCAAATTTGCCGTGTCGCCGGCTTGCGGCAGTTCACAACACTTCATTGATCCCTGGATCAAACCTGACATGGAGGTCAACATGAATCAGCAACGTAGGCTCGGTCGTGGTCTGGAAGCATTGCTCGGTCAACCGCTTGGCAGCGGCCCGGAGGGTCAAGCAAGTTTCGACCAGCAGATTGAGCAAGTCGCAACATATCAGTCGGGCGAAACCGTAAATGGAATCACCCATATCAATGCTTACGAAATCGACAGCAACCCGTTCCAGCCGCGCAGAGATTTCGATGAGTCGGAGATCGATGCCCTGGCCCAAAGTATCCGCGATCACGGAATTCTACAGCCGATTGTCGTCCGGCCCATGAATGGACGATTTCAGCTAATTGCTGGTGAGCGGCGATTGAAAGCCGCTGTCAAAGCCGGCTGGGCCCAAGTGCCAACACAGGTGCGCGAAGCGGATGATCGCCAGGTAGCAGAGCTAGCAATTGTCGAAAATTTGCAACGCAAAGACCTCAATGCGCTGGAAAAGGCCGCGTCGTTTCAGCAATACTTGAGCACTTATAGTTGTAATCATGAAGATCTTGCGGCTCGGCTTTCGCTTGATCGCTCAACAATTGCCAATTTGATTCGACTATTGGACCTGCCCGAAGCTGTTAAACACGCAGTTGGGCGGGGCGCCATTTCTGCCGGTCACGCGCGAGCGCTGCTTTCGCTTGGCGATGAAGGCCGTCAGACGGCGTTATGCGATCGTATTCAGGCCGAAGAGCTGAGTGTGCGGGCGACCGAGCAATTAGTGCAGGAAATGCTAGAGGCCTCGACGGCGGAGGGACTGCACTTGGTTGGCGAGGACGGCCAATCTCGACCGGTGCCAAAGCGAACCCGCAGCCGGCAAATTGCGACTTTGGAGCAGGAATTCCGTGCCGCTTTAGGGACCAAAGTTCAAATCACCCAAACGGCGAAAGGACGTGGAAAGATCGTGATTCCCTTCGCGAATCATAACGAGTTCGATCGGCTTCGGAGCCACTTGACGCAAAATTCCATCCCTCAGTCCCAGGCTGGCTAGCCTCTCAGCCAATTGCAAACCGGTATCGCAATAAGTGAACATATGAACACGTTTTGGGCAGATTGCGGAACGCGATTCAATGCGTTAATTTATTAATGACCGCGTTTCGTATTGCACCGGGGCGTAGCTCAGCCTGGCTAGAGCGCTTGGTTTGGGACCAAGAGGCCGAAGGTTCAAATCCTTTCGCCCCGATTAAGTCGTAACCACAAATCCCGTGGGCGGTTGCGAACTCCGCTTCGTCGGGATCTGTGCTTTTCGACTGAGCTCGCCATTTGACTCCAGCATTAGGGTGTCACCACCAGTAGTTCTTCTGAAATACTGGGCCGCCAAAGGCCATCCGTTCTACCCACAAAATGACAAAGTGTGAGAGCGGCTGCGAACACGTGCGGGGCCCCGGAAATAATACGAACGCCGCCGGATTGGGAAGGCACAAATTCAGCTCTTTTTCTTGGGAACTTTTGCACCTTTTTCCCGTGCCTTGGAAAGTCCAATCGCAATTGCCTGCTTGCAATTTTTTGCTTTTCCCCTTTTTGCTACTGCGTTGCTTGCCTTCCTTGGCCTTCTTGATGGCTTTCTTTAACTTCGATGCAAACTTTCTTGCCATATTTTGCCATGATTCGTGATGTCCTGAGGTCTGGTCGGCCTAAATGCAAAATAGGCAACCAATGTGCCAATATCACCCGTTTTTGATTAACAATTGACCCGCGGGAGCATTCAAGACACGATGATTCTGGACAAACGCTTCGAAAAAAGGGCATTACGATGAAATGCTATTCCGTCGTAGTCTGCGCCGCATTGGTTTTCAGCAGCTCAGTCGCACTTAGCGCACCGCCGGACGATTCGCGTCAGAACAGCGAGTCGGGCCCAGCGGCAACAAAGGAAATCACGAGTTCCCTTGGGATGATATTGGTTTTGATTCCATCTGGCGAGTTCTTGATGGGCGGAAGCGACACGCCGGAGAATCTCGCCAAGGAATTTCCGCAGTATGGCCTCGCTGCCGATTTCTTCAAGGACGAGCAGCCCCAGCATCGTGTTCGAATCACGAAGCCGTTTTACTTCGGCAAATACGAGGTCACGAACGGACAATTTAAGCAATTTGTCGAAGCAACCGGCTATAAGACGCAAGCGGAACGCCATGAAGATTCGCGACGCGGTTCAGGTGGTTGGGGGTTCAATCAGCAAGAACAGAAGTTCGAAGGCCGCGACCCAAAATATAGTTGGACGAATCCAGGTTTTCCGACGCCGGACAACCAACCGGTTGTCGATGTCACATGGAACGATGCCGTCGCCTTCTGCGATTGGCGCAGCAAAAAGGAAAGCCACAAGTATCGCTTGCCAACTGAGGCGGAGTGGGAATATGCCGCTCGCGGCGGCAGCAAAACGCGATATTGGAATGGCGATTCTCCAGCAGGTCTTGCCCATATTGGCAACACAGCCGATGCCGATTTCTTTGCAAAATTCCCGACATATTACCCCAAAAATAAAACAGTTCCGGCCAGCGATGGCTTCTTCTTGGCCGCACCGGTTGGTAGTTTTCCAGCCAATAACTTTGGTCTATGCGATGTCCATGGAAACGTTTGGGAATGGACAAACGATTGGTACGCTGCAGATTATTATGCGAATTCCCCCGTTGATGACCCTCATGGACCTGCCGACGGCGGACAGAAGGTGCGGCGTGGCGGCGCATGGCATACGGCGCCGCTGTTTACGCGCTTGTCGTTCCGCAACTACAACACGGTCGACTCGCGCTACCCCAATCTTGGATTCCGTGTTGTTCGAGATACAGATGAAAAGTGACTGCAACTACGAATTGCTATGAAAGTTTTGCGTCACTTTGAATTGCTCATTTCTGGCGACGTCCTTGGACGTCTGTGAAAGGCGTGCATTCAGGACGCGCTCGATGTCATTGGCGGACATGCCTCGTTCAATCATGGCATGCTTAAGATCCGCCTCCAGTTCCGTCTTGCGCCACTTGTAGAGGTAGTAGCTAATTGACGGAACGATTACAGATCAGTAGAATGGCGCCCCAAAATATCAGATCATGAAGCTCGGAAAACGAAACTGCGAATGGCAACGACATACATTGATTCTCCGTCAGAAGAGGCGCGAATACGACTTAGGTGTACTTCGTCGTTGGCTGCTCAATCTTGGCCTGCGATGCCACTCCCCCGCTCAACAGAATGCGAGATCAGAATGACGTTGCGAACGGGCGTCGGTCAAGGAAATATTTGGCGCCTAACGTGGATATGGGCCGTCAAACACTCTTTTCGAGTGAAACTCACGGCGGCTCGTTGAGTAGGGAATCGCGGCCGACGTCAGCCAGCCAGCTTTTGGCCCTCGGACTTGATAGCCCTCCATCCAGATATAACTGTCGATGCCTCGAGCATACATTTCGACTGCGTATGGCGGCGCATTATTCTGCAACCCTGGCGGCCACTGATGCCCGTGAAAATAGCATTCCGGCCAGCTTTCAGGCGCTGACGGCGGCATCAAACCATCGACGATCTTGGGCTTGATTTCGTTGCCGGCCGCTTCAAAATATGCCGCTACTGAATGCCCGCCAGTCGAGGCGCACCAGCGAACATTTCCAAAACGCGTTCGGCCGGCGTTGCGAAAAATAGCGCCGATCATGTCTGTTGCGCGCACGCAGTCGAGCCGCTTTTGCTCTAATGCGTCGCGCAGTGTAAAAGTAACCCCATAGTTGGTTGGATCGTAAAAACTGTTTGTCCATTTGCACGCACCCAAGAGCGCGTCCAAGTCCGATTCATTTGTTGGAATTTGCTCGGAAGCATGCAAGAGTTCGGGCTGGAATCGATCAGCCCATTCCAGCCCCGCGAATGAATGACCACGGTACATAATAACGCTCATCAACTCGCCGACGGTCGCGTGCGGATTCACTTGATCGAATTTTTTAAGCACCGTGCACAAATAATCCGCGGTATCCGCGTGCTTGGCTCGATACAGCATATTTTCCAGGTAGCTGTGCTCGTATGGTGTTTGAGCGGATTGCTCCCAGGTTTTTTGATTTTCCGAAGAAAGCGGGGATTCAAGATTCAAATAGATATCGCGAAGCGCCGGCGAAATGTAGAGCGCGTTGGCAGCCGGCTTTTTATCTGACGCCAGCGCAATCGTCCGATCCACTGGCATGGAAAATAATCGTTCCGCTTGCCGTTCGACTTCTAGATAATTTCCCACACCGTTCAAGCTTAGAACGCCAGCCGGGAACCAACTAATAGTGCTACGGGGATCATAGGGTGCGCCGCTGGCATCGGCTTCTGCAAAAATTGCTTCGCTGTCGCGCTGAAACGCGAGAGCAGTTAAATGGTTTTTGACTAGAAATCCAAGCCAACGATGCAGGTCGCTCAAGGCGAACGTCGCCGCGGCCAATTCACCGGCCCAGCGCTTCAACCCTGTCAGATCTTTGTTGGCCACTGCTTGATCGAGTTCTGCGACACAGTAGCTTGGCCAATCGTCGCGGTTCGTGTAGCCAATGGAAGTCAACTCGGTGGGCACGCGAGTCCAACCGTTTGTCATTTCAGCGAACTCTTTGGTTTTTGCGGCGAGTTGGTCGGCCCGCTGCGCTGCCAAGTCGTTGACCACTTGCGTATTTTCGAGATACGTTTTGAAACGTCCTTGATGCCACGTAAAATCTTGCATCGCCGTCTTAAATTCTTGGCGGTCGAAGAAATAGATTGTGGCAACGGTCGTGCCGGGGCCCCCATTCAAATCGCCGTGATTATTAGGCACGCTTTGTTTAATGTCGCCGGTGCGAACGACGTCCACACAGCTTGGGCCATTCGGATCCCGGCTACCCAACAGCAAAGGCCGGCTTGATTTCATGCATTCGTCCGCTGCCGACGCGAGGAGCCTTACGGCGGACTTTGTTACCACGACCGGCGGATTTGCCGCACGGTTTATACCCGTCCGCTCCGGAAATTGATGCTGAACCAGGCCGCCTGCAACTGCCAAGATGCAGCCCAATCCGATCGCAACTGCAACGATGCGATTGATACCCATGAACAAAGGCGACTTAATATTATGGGTCTTGACGTACGCAAGCAGAATGCAAATTATCAGATACACACCAAGCGCGATGCTGCTGTTCCATAGAGTTCCGGCCAGCGGCATCTGATCAAACAATTGGACCGCGATACCAATTGCGGTGGCTGCCAAACACATGGCGATGCCGATGCGGCGTTCTAGAAACCAAACCGCCGTTGCAATCGGGAGCAGATAGAACAACGTAAACGAAATTTCGCGACCGGTTGCGTAATCTAATACACCAACAACGGCCAGCAGAAGAATTGAAAGCGTACGCGCTACCCAGCGCGATTCATGCATCCAATGCAACGATTTATCACTACTTTGCTTGCGCATAGATCGACGACAAACAAAGGCCAACTTCTTCGTTCAACAGGGTGTGCTGTAGCCGCGTTCCAGCAACTGCAGCAAAGAGTTATCGAGAGCTACAGCATAATATCCAGGCTGCCACTTTGATATGCATAGAAGGAGGCAATCCTGAAATGTTTTTGAAGTGAAGGAAAATCGGATGTCAGACACACCACCGTGCGTTAAAACCCCTGTGGGTCGGGCAAGTTCTGCAAATCAATCGTTTTTTGTGCCAAAACCTGCCGCGCGATTTTCCAAAAACTGCGATATTTTCTCCTAACCTCATCACACGCTGACTGGAACCGGCCGCGCACATGTGTCCGATCGGTTCTGGCTATTTCATCATTATGTAGGCCAATCGCAACTGGTGCAGCAATTCCTCTAGCAATGCCGATTCATCCGGCGTTCGATTGCCCACCGTTTTCTGCTCGAGAATTGCCAGCATATCGATTTGATGCTTCGCCTGAGAGAGCCGGATATCTGACTTTCCGGTGATGGGATTAGGAAGCTGTCCCAGCGCGACCATCGCCTGCGTCGCAATCGTCGTTAAAAAAAATGGAAACGATGCGGGCGGAAGCTGATCCTGGAGATCGCCTGATTCTGACGAAGATCACTCGCAGCCGCATCCCGCGGGCCCGTGCTTGGTTCGCTCGCACCTCCGCGGAGTTTTTCTCTCTCCGCCTGAACCTCTGCTTTCCAATCTTCGTCGACGATTATTTTTGGCATTTCGTTCGACATACCGCGAGAGTTTTTGCAAAAAGGGAAATCAAGCAACTTTGCTATCCGCTCGCTGCGGACCATTGACCGCTGGAATGTCGTTCAACTGCCGCCGCGACGAAACCGGCAAAGAGTGGCTGGGCTTCCGTCGGCTTGCTCTTAAACTCGGGATGAAACTGGACTGCAACAAACCAAGGATGTTCGCGAATTTCGATGATCTCGACGAGCGAATGATCAGGACTCGTCGCGGCGATTAGCATTCCATGCGCCTCGTATTGCGATCGATAAGAATTGTTGAATTCATATCGGTGCCGATGCCGCTCGAAGATAGTATCGGTACCGTAACATTGGGCCGATTTGCTGGACGGATCCAAGCGCGCCTCCTGGGACCCTAATCGCATCGTGCCGCCCTTGTCGGTGATTGTCCGTTGTTCGTCAAGTAAGCAGATTACCGGGTGCTGCGTGTCTTTATTGAACTCAGTGGAATGCGCAGCGACCAGTCCAACTACGTTGCGGCCAAACTCGATTACCGCACACTGCATTCCTAAACAAATTCCCAAAAACGGTATCCCCCGCTGCCGCGCAAAGCGGATGGCTTCCACCTTGCCTTCAATGCCTCGTTCACCGAATCCGCCTGGCACGAGAATTCCATCAAAGCCGCTTAGCAGTCGTTCCGGTCCTTCTCGCTCGATCAATTCGCTTTGAATGCTTTGAATTCGCACTTGCGCTGAGTGTGAGATTCCTGCGTGATCTAGTGCCTCGTAAATCGACTTGTACGCATCCCGATGCTCTGCGTATTTTCCGACGACGGCGATCGATACTTCACACTGCGGATTCCGCAGCCGATAGAGCAAATCGCGCCAGTCATCCATATCCGCCGGCGGAGTATTAAGCCCCAATCGGCGACAGATTAGATCGTCGAGCCTGTTCTCCTGCAAACTCAGCGGCACTTCGTAGATCGAAAAGTCTTTGTCCTTCTCTTCGATCACCGCATCGGTGGGAACATTGCAAAACAGCGCAATTTTCTCGCGATCTTCCCGCGACATCGATTGCTCGGTGCGGCAGATCAAAACATCTGGTTGGATTCCGATTTGCCTGAGCAAGCCGACCGAGTGTTGCGTAGGCTTCGTTTTGAGCTCACCGGCCGCCTTCAAATACGGTACCAGCGTGAGGTGGATATAAAGGCAGTTCTCCTTACCGACATCCAGCGAAAACTGCCGGATGGCCTCCAAAAACGGCTGACTTTCAATGTCGCCGACCGTACCTCCGATTTCCGTAATCACCACATCCGCATCGCTGTCTGCCAGCCGACGGATAACGCTTTTAATCTCATTGGTTATGTGCGGAATGACTTGGACAGTCTTGCCGAGAAACTCCCCGCGGCGTTCCTTATTGATCACACTTAAATAAATCTGCCCGGTGGTGTAATTCGAATCGCGGGTCAACGGGCTGTGGGTAAAGCGTTCGTAATGCCCGAGATCCAGATCAGTCTCGCTGCCGTCATCGAGGACGTAGACTTCGCCATGCTGATAAGGACTCATCGTGCCGGGATCGACATTGATATACGGATCCAGCTTTTGCATCCGGACGCGTAAGCCACGACTCTCTAGCAGCAATCCGACACTGGCGCTGGTAAGCCCCTTGCCGAGAGAACTAACAACTCCGCCAGTAACGAAAATATGCTTTGTCATTGCGGTCTTCCTAATCCAGCGTCGGGATGCATCGTGCTTCCGCCATTGGCATTGAACGCGGCAATCTGCACTTCGTCAATGCAATAAAAGCCGGCGGAAAACTGGCGAGCTGCCACGCTCACGGTTTCTTCTCCGCCGTTGCGTTGTCTTTTTTTTCTTCGTCGACGATCTTAATCTGATCCGGAGAATCGACTTCGATTTCGTATTGCTTATTGAAAACCTTGATTGCGCCTGTCACTTGGATCTTTTTGCCTTTGAACATTTCTGCGGGCTTCTCCGTTTTTGGATCTTCCTTGAACTTCTTCAGGCCCTTGCCGGTGATAAAGGCTGTAAATCGCTTGGGGTCTTGTCGGTCTGTCGTGGAATTCAAAAAACACACCCCGCGGTCAATCTCGCGGGCATCTGCAACTTTAAATTCGACGATGACATCTTCGCCATCGTGGTCTTTCGCTTCGTCCGGTTTAATGATCTTAAGAGGTTGCTTATCGGATTTCTTTCCATCATCTTTAGGCGCATCAGCAGCCGTGGCGGCAGCTGCCAGCATCGCAAAAACCATTGAAAACATAAATCTGGAACAGCAACAAACATTCGTGGCAACCATAGTAGTCTCCAGCGTGATCTGAACTGAAAATCGATTTGCTTAAGCATGTGCCAACTATTTTCAATTGTACTTTGCCCGATAGCAAGCCGTCAGCGTCCGAAATTGCGTGAGCCTGTCCACGCCCAACTGGACGCTCTTAGCTTCGATCTCTAAACCGCACTACAAAGTCAGCGTAATCAGACGCTGTATCGATGCCGACGGTCGGCTCATCCACGATGCCAACAAGAATTTCGTGGCGGTTTTCCAGCACTCGTAGCTGCTCAAGATTTTCCAATTGTTCTAGCGGCGTGCGGGGCCATTTTGCCAGCTGCAGCAGAAACGCTTTTCGATAGGCATACAAACCGATGTGCTGAAAAAAACAAGGCGGTTCGGAAGTCAACATTTTATCGTTCCCATCGCGCACATGGGGAATGGGAGCACGACTGAAGTAAATGGCTTGGAAGACTTGACATGTGAAAGCGCTTGTTTTAACGCGCGACAAGACCACTTTAACACACGATGGATCCAGAAGCTTTTCATGCGATCGAATTGGAGTGGCCAGCGTCGCCATTGCCGCAGTGGGCGACTGCAATAGAATTTCCATGACCAAATCAATTGCCTCGCCCGACAATTCAGGTTCGTCGCCTTGCACGTTCACAATTACGTCGGTGTTGTCCAGCTGTTCGGCAACTTCAGCAATTCGGTCAGTTCCGCTTGCGCAGGCGGGGCTGGTCATAAATACCTGACCGCCGAATGCTTTCACCGCCTCAAATATTTCCTCGCTGTCGGTAGCCACGCACAAGCCGCTTGCCAACCGGGATTTCTGTGCTGCCTCATAGGTGTGCTGAATCAGTGGTTTTCCCGTCACTGAAAGCAGCAACTTTCGCGGCAATCGCGTTGAGGCGAGTCGCGCCGGAATGACAATCCGACCGCGAATTCCACTTTTTTGATCGTTTCTCATCATGTTTTTATCACCTGAATCACATCGGCGGGGTCCAATGAACATGGTAAACTAATTAGACAGTTCGCTTGCAACCCCAATCTGGAGTTCGTTCATGTGTGGCATTGTCGGATATGTGGGCCAACAGCCAGCGGTCGATTTCTTGATCGAAGGACTGCATCGGCTCGAGTATCGCGGCTACGACAGCTCAGGAATAGTTACCGTTTCGACTGAAGGCAAACTGATGGTCGTAAAGACCGCAGGGCGGATCGATTGCCTGGAGCAGAAACTCGCTGAAACGCCTGCCCACGGAACGATTGGGATTGGCCACACTCGCTGGGCGACGCATGGTGCGCCAACCGACGATAATGCGCATCCGCATTTTGGCGGCGAGCAAATCTTGGCTGTCGTGCATAACGGAGTGATCGAGAATTTTCGTACCTTAAAAGAGAAACTGGAAGCTGAAGGATATATCTTCCGTAGCGCAACCGATACCGAAATTATCGCGCATTTAATTGCCAGTTGCCTCGAGAAGCATGCTCCGACCGAATCGAATGGAAAACCGCCGACTGCGAAGGTGTCCAAGCCCGCCGAACATGACGCGCACGAACCGTTGATCTTGGCGGTTCAAGAGGCGTTGGCCCAACTTCGCGGCACTTATGGTTTAGCGATATTATTCCGGAGCCATCCCGACGTCATTATTGCTGCACGCCTTGGCAGTCCGCTGGTGGTGGGAGTTGGGGAAGATGAGCATTTCGTTGCCAGCGATGCCTCGCCGCTCGTTGGTCACACCCAGCGAATTGTCTATTTAGCGGATCACGAATTGGCGGTCGTCACTGCCAGCGGCCTACGTGTAATCCATCGAGATCAAGGGCAAGTAAAACATCGGGTGCGTGACCTCGAGATCGAGGCGGCGGATGTGCAGCTCGGCGGTTATCCGCACTACATGCTGAAAGAAATTTTTGAACAGCCGGAATCGCTGCAGAACGCAATGCGAGGCCGACTCGATCGTGAAGAAGCGACGTCCGTGTTCGGCGGGTTGAATTTAACGCCTCAGCAATTACGCCAGGTCAATCGCTTAATTCTGACGGCATGCGGCACAAGCTGGCACGCGGCGCTAGTGGGCGAATACCTGATCGAAGAATTCGCCCGAATTCCAGTGGAAGTCGAATACGCCAGCGAGCTGCGTTACCGTAACCCACCCCTTGACCGCGATACGCTGCTTTTTGCGATTACGCAAAGTGGCGAAACGGCCGACACGTTGGCGGCACTTCGCGAAGTAAAACGCAAGGGCCATCCAACCCTCGCAATTTGCAACGTTGTGGGAAGCACAATCGCTCAGGAAGCAGATGGCGGGATCTACCTTCATGCAGGTCCAGAGATAGGCGTCGCCTCGACCAAGGCCTTTACTTCGCAGGTACTCACACTGGCAATGCTTGGCTTGTATTTTGGACGGATTCGCCATTTAAGCTATGGCGCAGGCAGCCGGCTTATCGATCAAATGCTGGAACTGCCCCAGCGCGTCAAGCAATCGCTAGAATGCAATAACGCCGTGCGACAAATTGCCGCGAAGTACGCCCATTGCACCAACTTTCTATATTTGGGCCGGCAATACAATTTTCCCACCGCGCTTGAGGGCGCATTGAAATTAAAAGAAATCAGCTACATCCACGCGGAAGGCTATCCGTCAGCGGAAATGAAGCACGGACCGATCGCACTTGTTGACGAACGCACCCCGAGTGTGTTTATCATTCCGCATGGACAGGTTTATGAAAAAGTGATGTCGAATCTGGAGGAAATCAAAGCACGCGGCGGACCGGTGATCGCAGTAATCACGGAGAGCGATAACCGCGTGGCGTCTCTGGCCGACGACGTGATTCGCGTGCCCGATGTCGAAGATTTCCTCCAACCGATCATTACCGCGATACCGTTGCAATTGCTGGCATACCATATCGCCGTGCTTCGTGGCTGCGATGTCGATAAGCCGCGGAACCTTGCCAAGAGCGTGACAGTCGAGTGACTTGGCGATAAAACCATTCTTGCGTCGCAACTCGGCGACAGGGGCCCGTAGCTCAGCGGTTAGAGCAGGGGACTCATAATCCCTTGGTCGTGTGTTCGAATCACACCGGGCCTACTCAAAAAAGATGGCGAGTGAATCCGGCAGGAAGCGATTTGTGTAACAGTCGCTAGGATTCCGATGAGAAATGTGCGCTCACTGAGCACAAGTAATTCGGCATCGTCGCAAAGCCTTTGTATCGCGGGTGTTAATTGAGGTAAGCCACGATCTCATAATCCCTTGGTCGTGTGTTCGAATCACACCGGGCCTACTCATCTACACTCGGCAATTCAAGACTGGCATGTCAGAAATGAAAATGGCCATGCCCGGCCGGAAAGAAAATTGGCGTCCGTGCCAATAGGCCCCACTCCCTGGTTGCTTAATTCCCGACCGGGTGACACGGACAGGGTTTTAGCGGGTTCCCTTTCATACCGGGCATGGCGTTGCGGGCGCATAAGTGCAGAACCCAGCTCGCCAATTGATCGAACAATTGCTGAAACTCTGGCAACTCGATTTTCTAAATGCGTCCGCCAGGCCGCCGGATTCCAGATTTCGACGCAGACGATTGCCCCGATCACCATCGCGTCGCTGCCTGAAGCCACTTGGAGGAATTCGCGAAATCCTTCGGGGATCAGGAGTCGGCCTCGGCCCGCAAGCTGGACTAACTTGTGACGTGTCGAAAGCAGTCGCCCAACCTGCTGGATCTCGAATAAACGGCCGTCTAGTTTTCCGGCTTTTAGTTTTGCTTGCAAGAGTTCGATGGCACTGTCCATTCGCTGTCGCCACGAATTTGCCGGCCACAAGCTCAGACAGCCCGCTCGCTCTTTTACGAGCACAAACTCTGGCCCAAACGCCGCTAATGCATCTGCCAATTCTTGCGGAATCGAAAGGCGGAATCGCTCGTCCAGCGTGCGGCAAAATTCCCCCTGAAAAATAGCCTTCGCTTCGCCCATCAAATAGCGATACCTTTACCATAATGAGGCGCGAATCCGTTCTTGTGCAACTGATGGGCTTATTTCCCGTTTTTTCGCCAGATGTCGGCAAAAAATGGGTCGTAATCCCACATCTCGCCCTCAGTCTAGCAATGTCAACAAACGCTGCAAGACCCTCCTCAGTTATTTCTCTTTTCAAAAGCAAATTGCCAGGAATTCCATGGCATTGGTCGGCTGAATCTGCGCGATCCGGATCATTCGCCTAAAGTCGATTTTCGGCGCAACAGATGATGGTAATGCTGCGCAAACCGATGCGCCTCGTCCCGCACATATTGCAACAATCGCAACGCGTAGGAATGCCGGCTCAATTTAAATGGCTCATTTTGTCCCGGAACGAACAGCTCTTCCTCGCGCTTGGCGATCGAAATCACCGCAGGTGGCGTTATCCCGAGCTCGGCGAACGCTGCCATCGCCGCACTCAATTGTCCTTTACCGCCGTCGATCAGCAGCAGATCGGGAAATACTTCCATCTCATCGCTCAAGCGTGCGAATCGTCGGGCCACGACTTCGTGAATACTGCGAAAATCGTCAATGCCTTTCACGCCCCGAATCTTGAACCGCTTGTAACCCGGTTTGAACGGCAATCCATCAATGAACTGCACGAGGCTGGCGACGGTTTCGCCGCCGCCCAGATGCGCAATGTCCACGCCTTCAATCGTGCGCGGGGACTTTGCCAACTTCAAAACTTTTTTAAGGCCCAATAATCCCTTCGTCGGATCGACGAAGAACACTTCCGGCTGCACGTGCTCGTCGAGCTCGCCTCGTTTATCCAGCGTTTCGAGCAGATGAATTTCATCTCGCAGCCGGGCGGCTTTCTCAAAGTGCAGCGACTTGGACGCCTGCTCCATTTCGCCTTTCATCTCACCAAGTAATTGCTTTTTCTTGCCCTCCAGGAACATCCGCAGCCGATTAATGTCGCGTTGATATTCCTCTTTCGAAATCCGCAAATTGCATGGCGCGGTGCATTGTTGAATCGAAGCGAGCAAACAGGGCCTGAACCAGCGCCATTTTTCGTCGCCGTCCTGAATATCCAAACTGCACGTGCGAAATTTGAAAATCTTTTGCAACACCTGAATGGCGCCACGCAGTCCGCCAGCGCTGGCGAACGGCCCGTAAAGCTTCGTACCGCGATCCTGCGGCGTACGAGTGAATTCCACCCTCGGGAAGTCCTCGCGAATGTAAATTTCCAAGTACGGAAATGTCTTATCGTCCTTCAGTTCCTGGTTGAATTTCGGTTGGATGTCCTTCACCAATCGGGCTTCAATCAGCAGCGCATCGACTTCGCTTTCGGCCTCAAGAAAATCGATGTCATGAATCTCTCGAACCAAATCCGTGGTGCGTCTTTCTTCCGCTGCGGCCTTCAAAAAATAACTTCCTGCGCGAGCTCGCAAGCTTTTTGCCTTGCCGACGTAGATCACACGCCCGGCGGCGTCTTTCATCAAATAAACGCCCGGCGATTGCGGAAACGTGCGAACTTTGGCCGCTGCGGCTGCAAAACCCTTCGCGGCTTGGGGCTGCGTTCGATCATTGCCATCAATGACATCGCTGCTGGGGGCCTGCTTTGGTGCGAGCAATTCCGAGTCCAGTGGATCGGAGTCCACCGGGACAGGCCGATTTTCCATCGGGCTTGATTGTTGCGATTCTGCCACAGTCGATCCTGCAATAGAGCTTTCGTCGCCTATTCTTGAAGTGTAGCGTCATGCCCGCGTTTGGACACTTCGCTTGACTATCACTCGGTCGCGGCGGACAATATTGCGACCGGCGCCTCGAAGTCAGCTGGCGATCAAGCGGCAAACAGCACTCAGCCCCCTTGCAAGGAACAATTCATGGCGATGCTTGCACGCTCGATCTTCAAATGTGGTCTTTTGTTGTTGCTGGCATGCACTGAGCTGACTCACCACTCGGCACAGGCCGAAGAACCAGCAACTGCCGGGAACCCGCCGAAAGCCGAGAATCCATATATTCCTCGGAAGGGCATGTCCACGGAAGACTTGCAGGCTTACATCCAGCGTCTGCAAGAAGCTCCGGAAACTATTCGCAATCGTCCCGGCTTCGCGGAAGGCATCGCCATCGCGGCTCAGCGAATTCTGGACAACGAGCCCAAGGGCAGTTTGCGAACGTATGCAATCGTCAATCTGCTCGATGCCTTGAACCAATGGGCTGATCTGGATGAAAACCAGGCCGCCGACGCGCGCCTGACCGAGTTGAGCGAAAAATACTCCGACGACGCGGACATGAAAATTGCCGGCATCGCCAAAACGTATGCATTGCAAGAGAAAGTTTTGAAAGCCGACGCCATTGAAGAATCGAAACTTCCCGAATTGCTCAACGAAGTCAAACAGGCGCTCGCCGGCAAGGACCTCGACGGCCGAAATTTGAGGCTGGCATCGGCCACCGTGCATATCATCAACAAGCTGAAAGACGACAATGAAGCGAAACTAAAGATGAAAGAATTTGGGACGCTGTTCGCCGCCAGCAGTGACCCCACACTTTCGCGATACGGTAAGAAACTGGCCGGCGCGGCCGAATCCGATAACGCGGAACCCATGCCGTCGGAATGGATCGGCAAGCCGATCGAGATCGCCGGCACGACGGTTGACGGCAATCATTTCAACCTGGCGAAAATTGCTCAATACAAGGGCAAAGTACTTCTGATCGACTTCTGGGCCACATGGTGTGGACCGTGTCGGGCAGCTTTGCCCGATCTGAAAGAGACGTACGAAAAATATCACAAGCAGGGCCTGGAAATTATCGGCGTGAGCATCGACTCGGACATCTCGGCACTTAACGATTTTCTCGACAAAGAAAAAATCCCCTGGATCACGCTCATCGGCGAAGAGAAGGACGGCGAGATGAAATTCCCACTCGCTGAGAAATTCAAAATCATCGGCGTGCCGACCACGATTCTTGTCGGACGCGACGGCAAAATTGTCGACTACGTACTCGGCCCTCCCGATTTGAACAAGCAAATCGAAAAGCTGCTGGCGGAAATGCCGGATAAAAAATCCGACGAAGCGAAGTGACATCGCAGAGGCGCAAATACGCGGAGCAACACTTTGCGATCGATACAGCTTTGCAACCTGTTCGCTTTGGAATCTTGAATTGAATTCTGATGCGTCGAAATTCATAGCTTGCCCCCTGCCCACTTTGAGTCTCCGCATCTCTGCGGTTCAATTTGACTTGGCGCACTTCGCTAAGTCGTTTGCCATTTGATTGAGCCGCGCGCCGCACTCGGCTTTCGTGTCTTCCAAATTTGCAATCTGCTCTGCTGGTTCGAACGTAAACATGTAAAACTTCACCTTGGGCTCCGTTCCCGAAGGCCGAACAGCTACGTAGTTGCCGGACGCGGCGAGATCGAGCATCACCATGTCGCCTTTTGGTCCGACGAGCGGCATCGGATTGTCGCCCGGCGCGAACTGCCTCAGAGTCAAATAATCGCGAACCCGTGCAACTTTCATTCCGGCCATTCGCCTGCGGCGGAGCAGTCCGGAATCGCGCCATCAACTTCTGCATGTCTTGCATGCCGGCGGCGCCTGGCATGGCGAAGGAAAATTGGCTTTCGGCGTGATAACCGTACTGCCAAAACAAATCGTCGAGCTTTTCGTGCAGCGTTTTTCTTTGCGATTTGCACTCTGCGGCCAACTCCGCCAGCAGCATCGAAGCCACCGCAGCGTCCTTGTCGCGCACGTGTGTGCCAACCAGATAGCCATGCGATTCCTCACAGCCAAAAACAAATCGTTCCGGCCCTGCATCGTCAATTTCCTTGCCGATCCATTTGAAGCCGACCTGCAAATTGCCATGCGTTTCCGACGCCGTACTGATCGGCGATTCGCCGAACCATTTCTGTCGTGACGAGCGTTTTGCAAACGAAGTGTTTTGGCGATAGCGCGCCAGCTTTCTTGCGCGATCGCGAGTACATATTCTGCCAATAGCGCAGCCAATTGATTGCCAGTGAATGACCTCCAATCCGATGTTGCTTCTTTGCTGAGTGCCGCAGCCGCCCCCATGCGATCGCAATCCGGATCGGTCGCCAAAATCAAATCGGCGCCGGTGTTTTTCGCCGCGGCAATGATGCTGTCGAACACTGCCGGATTTTCGGGGTTTGAAACATGGCCTGGCACGTTCGGAAAATCGCCGTCGGGTTTGGAATGCGGACCAAACAGCTGAACCTTCTTGAAGCCATCGGCCTCGAACGCTGGCAGAACGGCGGAAGCACCAACGCCATGCAACGGCGAATAGATGATCGAGATGTTGCGTGGACCAGGCGTCGCTTGTGATACGACCGCGGCAATGAACGCTTTGTCGATCTCCTGTTGGCAGTACACGATTTTGCCCGCCGCCAGCGCTTCGGCAAACGGCACGCGTCGGATATGGTCGACGTTCATCACGCGATCGATGATGCCTTTATCGTGTGGTGGCAATACCTGCACACCGCCGGCCCAGTACACTTTCACTGCGTTGTCGCTGGGCGGATTGTGGCTCGCCGTAACCATGATTCCGCACGACGAGTTCGTGTATCGCACTGCAAACGACAACTCCGGCGTGCTGCGGTAGCCATCAAGGAAATAGACTTTGAAGCCAGCAGCAACCATAATTTCCGCACACAGTTCCGCGAAGTGCCGGGAATTGTGGCGAGTGTCGTAAGCGATCGCGCACGCGCAGTTTAACTCCGTTAGTCGCCGGCGATTCGCCGGGGGCTAACGCGTTCAAAAACTCCAGTACATAGTCCGCCACGCCCTGCGCACTTTTCGCCAATCGTGCGGTCATTGATCGCGTTGCTACCAACCGGGTACATCTTCCCGCGGCGGCCGCCGGTGCCGAATGGGATGACGGTCCAAAACGCGTCGTCCAGC
The DNA here is from genome assembly GCA_963773875.1 of Pirellulales bacterium. Taxonomy (GTDB): domain Bacteria; phylum Planctomycetota; class Planctomycetia; order Pirellulales; family JADZDJ01; genus CAVTYH01. The sequence goes on along the minus strand of CAVZCV010000011.1, from coordinate 55,444 downwards.
TCTTTCCACTTACCGGCGGCAATTTGAGCGACAACCTCTGGCAGCGTATTCGGCGTACCGAGGCTCGGTCAGCCAGCGCTGGATCATGGCGGCAGACGACTCGGCGATTCTCTTCTCCACCGCCGCCTGCTGGAGTTGATTGAGGGCCGATGAGAAATCGATGGCTGATTTTGTCATGGTACTTTTGGTGAATATGATGGCTAAATTGACTGGTGGATCGTGATTGCTGTTCAAAACTGGTGTTTCCCTCGAACTTCACGAACGCCGCGACAATCGCACTGCCGAATTTTGTCGAGGCAGCTCTCCCCGCAACACGCTTTATAACGTCCGAACGGGTCACGGCGCAATGAGTTCTAGTTTTGCCGCTGAGCAGGGGGGGCCCACTTTTTATGGCGAAATTGCCGAATTTTGTCCAACGCGCGCGGCAATTCGTTCGGAATTTACGAGGCTTTTGGTCACGGTTGGGCGACACAATTCGAGCAATTTTGTCGAAAACGTTGTGCACAATGGCGAGTTTTAGCAGGTCCGAGATGCAATTGCTGGTTTCACCAGCCCAGCCAATTTGATACGTATGTACATTATAACAGCGGAACGGAAGTCTTCAAGAGGCTTTCTGCGCCACGAAGGAAACCTTCTCATTGGCCCAGGCAACCGCATCATCTCGAGCTGGCGGCTGACGAATTTCTCTGCGGGCTGCTAAACTGCACAATTCACATCCTCGCGACCTCCAATTTGGTATCCATGTCCGAACCCATCATTAGCGTCTCCGGTCTGCGCGGCATTGTCGGCGAAAGCCTGACACCGGAAATTGCCGTCCGATATGCAGCCGGCTTCGTCTCGACCCTGCCGCCGGGGCCAATCGTGCTGACGTACGACGGGCGCGAAAGCGGACCAATGTTCGTGAAGGCAATTGCGAAATTACTGGCCGAGTTAGGACGCGAGGTAGTTTCATTTGGCGTTGCAGCCACGCCCACTACAGGCGTGCTTGTGCAACAACTGCGGTCGCCGGCTGGAGGAATCCAGATTTCCGCAAGCCACAATCCGGCCGAATGGAATGGCATCAAGCTCTTTTCGGCCGCGGGCCGTGTTATACCGGCCGCCGTTGGTGAAGAGGTGATGAAGAAGTATCTTGCCGCGCCGGCTGTCCCCGTCGGGCGAACGAAGTCTACGGGAACGGTCTTCGATCAAAAGAATAGCTGGGCGCGGCATCTTTCGCTCATTGATCGCACGATCGATGTCGAACGCATTCGCGCTCGAAGGTTTCGTGTCCTGCTGGACAGCAATCATGGAGCTGGCAGTATCGTTGGCGCGCCCTTGTTGTTCGGATTGGGAATCGAGCCATTGCCGGATATAGCAAAACGAAGAAGGGTTCCCTTCGGAGAGGCAATTCTCCTCGGCGCGGAGCCCAATGGTTTGTTCGCGCATATGCCTGAGCCCACAGCTGAGAATTTGGCCAGCATCTTGACCAAGGTTATCGACAATAAATGCGACATCGGTTTTTGCCAGGATCCGGATGCCGATCGCCTAGCCGTCATCGATGAAAGCGGCCGCTACATCGGCGAAGAATACACGCTGGCGATTTGCGTGAACCACGTCCTCAGCAAAACTCCGGGCCCAGTGGTGACGAACTGTTCCACGAGCCGCATGACCGAGGATCTCGCGAAAAAGTACGCTGTCCCCTTTTTTCGTTCGGCGGTCGGCGAGGCGAATGTGGTCGATTGTATGCTCCAGCACAACGCCGTCATCGGCGGCGAAGGCAATGGCGGCGTGATCGACCCGCGCATCGTGCTGGTCCGCGACAGTTTCACTGCAATGGCCTTGATTCTCGACGCTATGGCCGCCCGCAATCTACCGGTCAGCGCATTGGCAGATGAACTGCCGCGTTACGAAATCTGCAAAACCAAGATTTCACTGCCGCGCGAAAAACTGCCCGCAGGTTTCGCCACGCTGGAAAAGCATTTCAGCGACGCCAAACCCGACCGACTCGACGGCCTGCGTCTCGACTGGCCCAACAAATGGCTCTTGGTGCGCGGCAGCAACACGGAACCGATTGTGCGCACGATCGCCGAGGCGCCAACGGCTGCCGAAGCCCAGCGGCTGTGTGATGAAGCGGCGACTGAGTTAACTGCCAATTAGCCATCCGCCGCCCAAGTCACAATAATGCGGAGGACCGAAGAGCCGGCCATGGGGCGCATCTGGCTGTCGAAGCGGCCCCACGCGATGTACTCCTCAGCGGCTTTCAGCATCATGGCCGCACGCGGATCGCGCCAGGATCGATCGCTGAATTTCTGGAGGAAATTGCTACCGCATTTGATTCCCCTCCATGAACGACCAGCGCGATGGCAAGTAGGACCACGGCCGAGAAACCGCATAGAGCAACCGGCGAGCGATGCAACATGCAGCATCTCGGCTTTGAGAGTGATTGAGTAGCGACGCTGCAAACACGCAGTTGATTGTAGCCGCTGTACCGTCGGAAATTGAAAAGTTTGTAAATTCCAAAATCACTTCACCGGCACAATGCAGTCCTTGCCGATCCACTTGCGCAGCACTTCCGGCACAATCACACTGCCGTCGGCTTGCTGATAGTTTTCCAGAACCGAAATAATGCCGCGGCTGATGGCCACGGCCGTGCCGTTCAGTGTATGGGCGAAGTGGGTGCCTTTTTCGCCTTTGTGTTTGTAGCGGATGCCCAGGCGACGGGCCTGGTAGTCGGTACAGTTGCTGGTGCTCGTCACTTCGCCGTATTCGCCGTTCTCGCCGCGACCCGGCATCCAGGCTTCCAGGTCGAACTTGCGGTAGGCCGGTCCGCCCAGATCGCCGCTGGCGGTGTCGATCACACGATACGGAATACCCAGTCCATCGAAGATTTCACATTCCAACCGGCAGAAGTAATCGAGCGTTTCATCGCTCTGCTCAGGCAGCGTGAACGCAAACATTTCGACTTTCGTAAACTGATGCACGCGGTAGAGTCCACGAGCCGCCCTACCATGCGCACGGCTTCGGTGCGATAACAATGGCTGATGCCGCACATTTTTACCGGCAGCTGCTCGGCTTCGAGAATTGTGTCGCTCAAGAGCCCGCCCAGAGTGATCTCCGCGGTGGCGACGAGACTGAGATCTGTGCCATCGACGCTGTAAATCTGAGTTTCGGGACCACGCGGAATAAAGCCAATGCCGGAGAGAATTTCGTTACGCGCCAGATCGGGCGTGATGGTGGGCGTGAAACCTTCGCGAATTAGTTTATCGATGGCATACTGCTGCAGTGCAAGTTCGAGCAGGACGGCGTCGTTTTTCAGGAAGTAAAAACCGTGGCCGGCAACTTTTGCGCCACCTTCGAAATCGACGAGATTCAGCTTTTCGGCGATCGCCACGTGATCGAGCGGCTTGAAATTGAATTTCGGCAGTGGCGTTTTGCCATGGCGAATTTCCTTGGCCGCATCTTCGCCGCCGATCGGGGCCTCTGGATGCGTCAGGTTGGGAATGGTGCGCAGAATGGCATCCACTTCATCGCTAACCAGCTTCAGCTGATTTGTCGTGGCCGTGACTTCTTCGCGCAAATTGCGGCCTTCCTCTTTGCGGGCTTCACGTTCTGCTGGATCCTTGGCCTGCCCGATCGATTTGCTCACCGCATTGGCTTGCTGATTGAGCTGATCGATCTTAAGCTGAATGGCCTTACGATCCGCCTCAACAGCCACGAGCCGATCGATATCGGCTTTCGCCCCACGATTGGCGCAGTTCTGTTTGACCAAGTCTAAGTTTTCAACGACGAATTTTCGGTCGAGCATAAATCCTCATGATTCAAGTAACCGCAGGAGGTTTAAGGCGCAGAGACGCAAATAATTGATTTACTCTTTCCGCGTCTGTGCGTCTCCGCGATTTAATTTGATTTAATTGCTGCCAGCTCTTGCCACAAACTCGCGCTGGCTTTGATGCCGCGGTGGAAATCGGCCAGGCAAAATTTTTCGTTGGGGCTGTGCGTGTTGTCGTCGTCAAGTCCCCAGCCAAGCAGCAGTGTGTCGACGCCCAGTTGTTCATGAAAGTCGGAGACGATGGGAATCGAACCCCCCTCGCGAATGTAAACAGGGGCTTTGCCGAATCCGTGTTCGATCGCTTTCGCTGCCGCAATGACATACGGACTTTCCAGCGGCACGACCACGCCGGGGGCACCCCCATATTGCACGAGTTGCATCTTGATGCCCGGCGGACACAGCTCGCGCAGTTTTTTCTCGAGCGACTTTGGCGATCTTCGCCGGATCCTGATTCGGCACCAACCGGAAGCTGAATTTCGCGCTGGCTTTGGCCGGCAAGATGGTTTTCGCGCCTTCGCCTTGATAGCCGCTTGTCAGCCCGTTGATGGTGAACGTCGGCCGCGCTGAACGGCGTTCCAACGTCGAATAGCCTTCTTCGCCGGACACAGCCTCCACGCCAATTTGTTTTTTGAATTCGGCCTCGTTGAAGGGCAACGATGCAAACTGCTTGCGTTCGCGATCCGATAGCGACAGTACATCGTCGTAGAAGCCAGGCACTTGGATGCGGCCTTTCTCGTCGATCAATGCGGCCATCATTTTGGCAAGCACAACTGCCGGATCGACAACGGCTCCGCCGAAAGTGCCAGAGTGCAAATCTTGCTTGGGGCCAATCAATCGCACTTCAAAATACGCGAGTCCACGCAAACCATAAGTGATTGCGGGCTGGCCTGGTCCGAATTGGCTGCAATCGCTGATGACGGCCACATTGCAGCGCAATTTGTTCTTATTGTCGGCTTAACAAATTTGCAGATATTTTCGCTGCCGACTTCCTCTTCGCCTTCGATCAGAAATTTGAGCTGCACCGGCAGTTTGCCCAATGTCTTCAGCCACGCTTCCGCGCTTTTCACATGCGTGAGCATTTGCCCTTTGTCGTCGGTGGCTCCGCGGGCGTAAATATCTCCGTTGCGTCGAGTAGGCTTGAACGGAGGCGAAATCCAATCGGCCAGCGGATCCGGCGGCTGGACGTCATAATGCCCGTAGACAAGCACCGTCGGCACGCCAGGTACCGCGGGCGATTCTGCATACACCAGCGGATGGCCCGCCGTTTCAATCATCTCGGCGCGGAGGCCGAGCGATTGAAACTGTTTTAGCACCCACTCGCCGGCCTTACGGACATCGGCTTTGTGCTTGCTATCGGCGCTCACGCTGGGAATGCGCAGCAAATCGCACAATTCGTCTTCGAAACGAGCGGAATTCGATGCTAGATATTCGTCGATCGATGGCATAACGCGGTTCTCCCCCTTTGCCGATGAAGGCAGATTGTCGCAATAATACTCGTTGGTAACCCGCAGCGCCTATTCCATCGCGTCGATTGCAGAGGAAATCGCAATGGTTGACGATCAATCCGCCGCCGTGGCTGTGCAAGAAGCGGCTGTGGAGTCGGTGCCGCTCAAGCGCGTGGAGAAAAAGAAAAGGCCGAAACGGCAGCCGCCCTACCATGTGATTTTGTGGAACGATGACGACCACAGCTACGAATACGTCATCCACATGATGCAGAAGCTCTTCGGTCACCCGGTCGAAAAAGGGATGCAGATTGCTTCGGAGGTCGACACGCGCGGCAAAGCGATTGTGATGACAACGACCCGCGAACTGGCGGAGCTAAAGCGCGATCAGATCCACGCCTTCGGCAAAGACGATTTGATCGCCGGCTGTAAGGGTTCGATGTCGGCGACGATTGAGCCATCGGAATGATTTTACCAATGCCCGGTCTTCTTCGCACTGTCACGCTCGGCTGCAAGGTCAACCAATACGAAACCGAATTCGTGCGCCAGGCCCTGACCGGCATCGGTTACCGGGACGCGGATCGTGGGGAATTGGCCGATCTCTGCATCGTCAACACCTGCACGGTGACACACGAAGCGGATGCTAAGAGCCGACAGACGATTCGGCAGTTGGCGGCGCGCAACCCGGGGACGCGAATTGTCGTGATGGGCTGTTATGCCACGCGGGCGCCGAAAGAAATCGCTCAGATTCCCGGCGTGGCGGAAGTCATTACCGACAAGCGCGAATTGCCAGATCTCTTGGGGCGCTTCGGCGTGGTCGACCTGCCCACCGGCATCAGTACGTACGCTAATCGGCAGCGCGCGTACGTCAAAGTGCAGGACGGCTGTTTGCTGCGCTGCAGTTTTTGTATCATCCCGCACGTGCGGCCGAATTTTGCGAGCCGGCCAGTCGCGCACATCCTGAATGAAGTCCAGCGGCTTGTGGCCGGCGGCTATCGCGAACTCATTCTGACCGGGATCCACTTGGGCCACTATGGCGTGGAGTGGAACCGCGGTCGATCCAAGTGCGATTGGATTCGCCTTGCAACTCTGTTGCAGCAAATTGCAGGGTTGCCCGGTGATTTCCGTGTGCGGCTTTCGAGCATCGAGGCAACGGAAGTCACGCGCGAATTGATCGCTGTAATGGCGGCCTATCCGCAGAAAGTTTGCCCGCATTTGCACGTGTCGCTGCAAAGCGGCTCAGACGTTGTACTGCGGCGGATGCATCGACGATGGGGCACCAAGCGAATTATCGAGCGCTGCCGATTGGTGCAAGAAACACTGGATCGGCCGGCGCTAACAACCGACGTCATCGTCGGGTTTCCCGGCGAAAGCGACGCCGATTTTGCCGCGACCTGTCGAGTGGTTCGCGAAATCGGCTTTTCCAAAATGCACATTTTTCCGTTCAGCCCGCGCCATGGCACGCCAGCTGCCGACATGCGGGACCAGATTTCGCCACCCATCAAAGCTGTTCGCTTGGAACAGCTCGCAACGTTGGAGACTGAACTTCGCGACGCGTATTATCAATCGCTGCGCGGCATGCAACTCCGCGTGCTGATTGAATCGCCCGTCGAAAATCGGCCTGGCTGCATGCTCGGCACCGCCTGCCGCTATGCTCCGGTGGAATTGCCCGGCAACGTGACGATGCGTAAGCGTTTCGCCGATATTCGTGCGGGCACCGCAACTGAAGGCCGAATTCTCGCGGCAAATCTTTCCGCAGCGTGCTAGCATTCGCGGCGAACTTCTCTGGAAGCCTTGCTGCCAGTTCGCTACACTCCCGGCCCTATTTTCTGAGTTGTCAATCAGGGCCGTTCGGCTCGATTTAGTTTGGCGATTTTCCGAGCGGGGCCGTCGGACTATTTGTATTTCACCGCCTACTATCTATCGCATACTGCCTATTAATCATGAATCGATTACGCTTGCGACGTCGTGCATCGATCGCCGCGCTCTTTCTGGTTACGCTAGTGGCACTTTTGGTACTGGTTGTTGCGGCATCGACAAATGCTGCCGGACCCTGGGATGCGATCGTGCCGCTGAAGAAGGTCGATGCCAATCCAAAGAGCATGTATCCGATTGCGCAATCGAATGGTCCGTGGATGATTATGGCCACGACATTTCAGGGCGATAAAGCCGCCGAACAGGCACAACGCCTAACGCTCGAATTGCGATCGAAATATCACTTGCCAGCCTACACTTACGAAAAGACGTTCGATTATTCGCAGAAAGTGCAAGGACGCGGCGTCGATGCGCGTGGCAACCCCATCGTCGGTCATTACCGCGAAACGGAAGTCAAAGAATTCGCAGTTCTAGTGGGCGATTATGAAACGGTTGACGATCCGACGGCGCAAAAAGTCTTAAAACAGCTCAAATACATGCAGCCCGAGTGCTTGAAAAGCGAACAGGCAAAAGAGACACAGTCGCTTGGCAGCTTCTGGCAAACGTTTCGGGCCGCGAGCGCTAACAAAGAGAAAGGGCCAATGGCACATGCCATCGTCGCCACGAATCCGCTCTTGCCGAAGGAATACTTTGCGGCCAAGGGCGTGGATAAGTTTGTGATCGATATGAACAAAGGCGTTTCGCATTCGCTGCTGGATTGCAAAGGACGGTACAGTGTGAAAGTGGCCACATTTTCCGGAGCGGTGCTCATCGATCAATCGAAGATCAGCGAAGTCGAAAAGGGGAAGAAAACCCTGGAAAGCCGGCTGGCCGACGCGGCGGAGAAGGCCCATACGCTCACCGAGGCTTTGCGGCGAAAGAACTGGGAAGCCTACGAGTTTCACGATCGCGAATCGAGCATCGTGTGCATTGGCAGTTTCGACTCCGTCGGTTATCCACGCGAAGATGGCAAGACGGAGATTAATCCAGAGATCAAAAAGATCATGGACACATTCGGACCCGATCCCAATGAAAAGTCGGCCGCACTAGCTTCCGGGCAGGCACTCAAGCCGAGACATCAGGCGGGCATTCCGCTCGACATCCAGCCAATTCCCGTCGAAGTGCCGCGGCGCAGCATTAGCGCCGATTATCAGCGCAGCATGCGGGCGGAACAGTAAACGGCGCATTAACCGACCTTGTTGATTGGCCTGTCAAGCCTTCCGATCGGGACGATCGGACGCTCTCCGTTTAACCGGCATTGCACGTTGTCATTGCACTCGCTTGCCGCAGAATCGCATCTTGCTTAATCTGACGCTGCGATTTGAGCGGGTCGATTAATGCCGACCTCGTATTCAATTCATCCGACCGGGAAGGTCGGCCTACGTGGCTATGCAGCTCATTCTCGGTACGCGCAATCGAAAAAAAGGACTGGAGCTGCTCGATTTGCTTGCGCCGTGGGGGTTCGATTTAATCACGCTCGCCGATGTGCCGGACGCGATTGAAGTCGAAGAGACCGGCGAAACGTTTGCAGCCAATGCGGAGCTCAAAGCCTGTGAGCAAGCCAAACATTTGAAACGTTGGGTGCTGGGTGAAGACAGTGGACTGGCGGTCGATGCACTAGTCGGCGCGCCCGGCGTGTACTCCGCGCGTTTCTCGGGCCCGGGCGCAACCGACGAATCGAACAATCGGCTGCTGCTCGAAGAACTCGGCGAATTGCCAATGGACAAACGCACGGGAAACTATGTGTGCCACGCCACGCTGTCCGATCCCCTAGGAAATGTTTGGGCCGAAACCGAGGGCTACTGCCACGGACGGATTCGTTTTGAGCCGGCCGGAAGCGGCGGATTTGGCTATGATCCGCTGTTTGAAATCATCGAATATCACCGCACATTCGGTGAACTTGGCCCAGCGGTCAAGGCGGCGCTCAGTCACAGGGCGCGCGCAGTTCGTCAATTGATTCCAGTCATGCTCCGGCTCATCGACACCGGCGAGTGGAAATAGTCGCTAGCGGATTAGCGTGCAAACCAGCCCGGGCAATGCTGCTACAATGGTGATTTCGCCGACGCGAATCACTCCATGTCACGTCCCGTTCCACGCCGCGTGCTGATTGCAATCTTCGCCGGTTACATCGCGCTCGTGGCGATCGTTATCGTCGGAATGTTTGTTCTGCGACAAAGTGTGCTCGCCAACATGAGCACTCCGGAAGCACAAGCTGGTTGGGAAAAGTGGCGCAGTGCCGCTGCTCAAGATGATGGCACGCACAGCCCCGTACAGCGCAGCGTGCCGCGCAGCGATACCCCGCCGGCGCTGGTGTTGATGAAAGATTATTTCGGGCCGGTGTTAATCGGCCTGCTGTTGCCAGTTTCCGCCTTGTATGGGTTCATTGCCTGGATTGGCTGCGGCGTAAAATATCAATTGCCTGGCAGTGCTTCGCACCGTGATCAATGACCAGCGTCACCCAAATTCGTTCCGTCCCGCAACCGGAGTTGGCCAGCACGACGAGTGCTCCGAGCGCGGCGCTGCCCACCGTCGTTCAATGGCGGTCGTGGCCCTTGGCAGACGGCTGGCGACGTCTGTGGCCGTTTGCCTTACTGATAAGCGTTGTGTTGATGGCAATTACCGTCTCGAGCGGAAGTTTCTTGGCGTTCGCGCTAGTTGCGTTAGCGTTCGTCGCTGCAACTCGGCGAATCTGGTTGCCGATCCGTTATGAAGTGAATTCTCGCGGCCTCGTGCAATCGTGCCTCGGGCGTGTGCGACGCTTGGATTGGTCCGCGGTGCAGCGATTGGAATTGCTCCCCGACGGTTTGCGGCTACTGTGGTATGCCGAACCCGGACCTTTCGATGCGTGGCGATCGCTTTTTGTGCCGTGGAAGGATCACAAAGGTGCGGTTTTAGCGATCATTTTGCAAGGATTTCCAAATGTGACCGAAAATCGGTCTGCCGATTAGCGGCGGGGGCTTACCGCGCGTACACGTCGACTCATGAAATTGCTGGGCACCCGCTAACGGCCGGTGTCGCGTCGATCGCGCGTGGCCACCAAACAAGCCACTTGGTGCGTTGTCCCTTCCAGTTCCGGCGGAATTTCTTTGCATTGCGGTTCGATGACGGGGCAGCGGTCGGCAAACCGGCAACCGGGATAGACGCGGTCAGGAGATGGTACATCGCCGGAAAGTATGGTTCGCCGCCGTTTCCTCTCAATCACCGGATCGGGAATCGGTACCGCGCTGAGCAGCGCCTTCGTGTAGGGATGCAACGGCTGACGATAGAGCGTTTCGGCGTCGGCCTTTTCAACAATCTTGCCGAGATACATCACGCCGATGCGATCGGAAATGTGCCGTACCACCGAGAGGTCGTGCGCGATGAACAGATACGCCAAACCAAGTTGCTTCTGCAATTCGACCAGCAAATTGATCACTTGCGCTTGAATGGAGACATCGAGCGCCGAAACCGGTTCGTCGCAAATAATCAGCTTCGGGCTCAACGCTAATGCGCGGGCCACGCCAATTCGCTGCCGCTGACCACCCGAAAACTCGTGCGGATAGCGATTGATATACCGCGGGTTGAGCCCCACCATGTCCAACAGCCGTAGCACTTCCAGCTTGCGGCGACTCGGATCATGCAAACGATGAATCCGCATCGGCTCTGCGATAATCGCTCCGACTGTCATTCGCGGATTGAGCGAAGCAAACGGGTCTTGAAAGACCATTTGCATCTGCCGGCGATAAGGCAGCATTGCGCGATCACTCAAAGGATCAATGCGCTTGCCTTCCCACCAAACTTCGCCCCCGGTCGGACGTATCAAGTTCAAAATCGCTCGAGCAGTCGTCGATTTTCCGCAGCCCGATTCACCAACCAGCCCCAGCGTTTCTCCAGCGCGAACGGTGAAGCTGACACCATCGACTGCGCGGACAAAGCCGCGCTCACGGCGAAACAAATGCCCGCGCGTGAACGGGAAGTGAACCTTAAGCTCGCGCACTTCCAACAGCGGCTGGATAGCACTCGATCGAACCGTGGGATCAACGTTCGTCAATGAAGTTGGCATGTCGATACTTAACCACGGAGACTTAAAGGCACAGAAAAGATTTCAAAACCAAGCCAAAAACGCAGGAAATCGGGGCAGGGGTCTTCGGAATTCGTTCGATCCAATTCCTTTCCTAGTTTCCTGGATTCCTAATGGCTTTACGGCTCGGTGCATCCGTGTCTCCGCGGTTAATTCGCCTGTTGAGTATTATACGGATTGAAACATGCATACAGCTGTGACAGAGTGCCAGGCAATAGTGGTGGCACTTCGCGGGGGCAGCGGTCAATGACGTTCGGGCAGCGGGGATGAAATGCACAGCCGCTGGGAAGCTGCGTCATGTCGGGTGGTTGGCCTTGGATGGCGGCGAGTATTTCATCTGACGTGTCGAGCCGCGGAATCGATTTCAAGAGGCCGACCGTGTACGGGTGCCGTGGCCGAGCAAACATTTCGTCGATGGGAGCCTCTTCAACGAACCGCCCGGCATACATCACATTCACGCGGCGACACATATTAGCCACCACGCCTAAATCGTGCGTGATCAAAATAATGGCCGTCCCCTCTTCTCGCTGCAAGTCGCGCATCAGGTCCAAAATTTGGGCTTGGATGGTTACGTCGAGTGCTGTGGTAGGTTCGTCGGCGATTAACAGAGCCGGCTTACAGGCCAGAGCCATTGCAATCATCACGCGCTGCCGCATGCCGCCGGAAAATTGATGCGGGTAATCATAAATTCGCCGGGCCGCGCAGGAATGCCAACGCGATCGAGCATTTCGATGGCGTGCCGCCACGCATGATCGCGCGAATGCCCAAGATGCAGCTGTGTGACTTCGGCCAGTTGCTGCCCAATGGTGAGGAACGGATTGAGGGACGTCATGGGATCTTGAAATATCATCGCAATCCGATTGCCGCGAATCTTTGACAGTTCCTTTTGACGTAACCGCAGCAAATCTCGACCGCCGAAAATTGCGGCGCCACTTACGATCTTGCCTGGCGGCTGCGGCACAAGGCCCAGCACGGCCAAGCTAGAAACGCTCTTCCCAGAGCCGCTTTCGCCGACGATGCCCAATGTTTCACCCGGTTCAATCGCCATCGAGATGCCGTCGACTGCGTGCACAATACCGTCTTCGGTGTGAAACTCGACTTTCAGGTTATCGATTTCAAGCAGTGGCATGTGCGGAAGCGTCAGGGGTCAGAGTCACGACGTAGAATTTTGGTGCAGGATAATCGTCCGCTTGCGGTTATTTGTTTTTAAGTCTCGGATCCAAGGCATCGCGTAATCCGTCGCCCAGAAAGTTGAGTGAAAACAACGTCAATCCGAGCGCCAGACTCGGAAACGCAAAGAGCCACCAATAAATCTTCAGCGGGCTAATTACCCGGAAACCTTGATTTGCAAGCAGCCCCCAGGAGACCGCCGGAGCCTGCACTCCCAGGCCGAGGAACGAGAGAAAGGCTTCGAAGAGCATCACCTGCGGGATAGTGAGCGTGAGATACACAATCACAATGCTCAGCACGTTCGGTACAAGATGCCGGAAGATGATCCGGCTTTGGCCAGCCCCGAGATTACGCGCGGCCTCGACAAATTGCTCGTGCTTGAGCGACATCACCTGGCCTCGCACCACGCGGGCCATTGTCAACCAGTAAATAGCGCCCACCACGAAAAAGAAAATCGTGATCCGATCGATGCCATGTTGCTCCAGCCACGCTTTGATATCTTCCTGACTGAGAATCGTCATCAGGAATATTACGACAAAGATGAACGGTATCGAATACAACACATCTACCAGCCGCATCATGATGTTGTCGACTCTCCCGCCTAAATAACCGGCAATCGCCCCATAGGAAACTCCGATCACGAGCGAAACGAGCGTGGCCACCAGTCCAACGATCAGCGAAATGCGTGCGCCCCAGAACAATCGCGCCAAAAGATCGCGGCCCAATTCATCGCGGCCCATGATGCTGTTAAGTGACCATTTGCCGAACAGCTTGACCCGCGCCTCGAGCAGGGCCCGGTTAAAGAAATTCAACTTGCCGAATTGTTTATCGACCCAATCGGATGGGCCGCGCTCAGCGGAGGGAGAGTCGACAACCAGGGTTTCGACAAACAGCGGGGACACGATTGGAGGTTCGAAAGTCTTTGTCGTGTCGACATGGTAAGGCGATTGCAATGGTAGCAGCGGCGTTAAGAACGCGAGCACCGACAAAATCACCAAAAAACCAAGCGACACAATCGCCACCCGATTTCGCCGCAAACGTCGCCATGCATCGCGTGCAAGCGAAATGCCGCGGATCTTTTCCGCTTCACGGAGCAGCTCGGCATAACGATCAAGTTCGCTTGGCGGCGGCATGAAAGTCAATTCAATTTCACCCGTGGATCGAGCACCGTGTACGCAATATCGACGATCGTGTTCATCGCGTAGAGTAGCACCGTGTACAGCATGACCAATCCCATGGCCAAGGTGTAATCGCCTTGCGTGGCCGATTGCACAAAGTGATAGCCAAGCCCGGGAATCGCGAAAATGTATTCGATGATCACGGAACCCGTGAGAATACCGGCGATAGCCGGTCCGAGAAACGAAACGACCGGCAACATGGCGCCTTTCATGGCGTGCCGCAGCACCACGGCTCGCGTGGTCAAGCCTTTGGCGTAGGCCGTGCGGATGTAGTCTTGATGCAGAACATCGAGCATGCCGGTTCGCACCAATCGCGCGATTTCAGCTGCAAAGGTGGCGCCCAAACAGAATGCCGGTAAGACCACTTGATTAATGCTGCCCCAACCCCCGGCAGGAAAGACTGGCCAAATGAAAACAAACAATATGATTAACAGGCCTGCCATTACAAAATTGGGGACCGCAATTCCCACCGTGGCCAGCGACATCAACGAGAAATCGAGCACGCTGCCGCGCCGCACCGCGGAAATGATTCCGGCTGTCATTCCCAGCGCCAATGCAAAAGCCAGGGCGAGAATTCCCAGCGTTGCGGAAACCGGCAGACCGGCGACAATCACTTCCTGCACGGAGAAATCGGCCATTTTGAAACTCAGGCCAAAATCGAGGTGCACGTAATCATTCAGCTCGTTCAAATACTGCTTCCAGAGTGGCAGATCGAGGTTGTACCGCTGGTTGTGCAGCTCTTCGACCCCATGCGGTGGTTTGCGTTCACTGCTAAAAGGTCCGCCAGGCACGCTCCACATCAAAAAAAATGAGATGGTGAACACCACCCACAGAGTGCCCACCATCCACAGAAAACGCTGGAACAAAAACCAGATCACCCACGGCCTCCGGCTTTAAGAAACTTCTGTTTTTCTTCCTCGTCGATCCAAATTGTGTCGAGCGGGTGCACATCGAGCAAGTTTGGATACCAGCCCTTCACGTAGGGCCGCACCATGTTAGTGGAAACACGGTAATAGATGGGAAGGACCGGAAGTTCGTCGACAAGAATTTCTTCCGCCTCGTGCAAAATTTTCATCCGTTTTGCCGCGTCTGGTTCAATGCCGGCGTCGGCGATCAATTGGTCGTACTTTTTGTTTGACCAGCCGGTTTCGTTATTGGCGTTGTCGGTCGTCCACATGTCGAGGAATGTGTTGGGGTCGAGATAATCGCCGATCCAACCGGCCCGCGAAATCTGATACTGCAAGTTCTGCTGCGCCGCCAGGTATGCGCCCCATTCCATATTTTGCAAGCCGACATCGACGCCGAGCGTCTCTTTCCACTGGGCTTGGATCAACTCGGCAATCGATTGATGCGATTCTTCTGTGTTATACAGAATTTCGATCTTCGGCATGCCACGTCCGCCAGGATAGCCGGCTTCCGCTAAGAGTTTGCGTGCCCGCTCAGGATCGTACCGCTCGCCCTTAGCCACTTCATATCCTGGTAGACCGATGGGTACCACACTAAGCGCTGGAATCTCGCCATTACGCGTGACACCTTCCACGATCTGCTGTTTGTTCAGCGCGAGCGCGAGGGCCTTGCGAACCTTCGGATTATCGAGCGGCGGCTTGGTGACATTGATTCGGTAGAAATAGATGGTCATTTCCGGCGTCGGATAGTAATCGGTCCGGTGTTGGGCCATCAGTTCCGGCACGACCGTACTGGGCGCTTTGGGAATCCAATCGACTTGGCCGGTCATGTACAGATTCAGCGCCGTGGCATTCGACTCCACGGGAAAAACATCGATCATGTTTAGCTTCACGTTTGCGGCATTCCAGTACGTCTGATTCTTTACGAGCCGAGTGCGCTCGCGAACCTTCCGACTTTCGAGCTTAAACGCTCCGTTGGTAACCACGTTTTCCGGTTTGGTCCAAGCAGGCGAGCCGTAGGTTTCGACACACTTGGGATTCACGGCAAACAGCGGATAATACCCCGTGAGAAACGCGAAATACGGTGTCGGCGATTTCAGTTTCACTTGCAGGGTGCGATCGTCGATCGCTTTCGCGCCAACTTCGTCGAAATCGAGCAGCACAGTTTTGCACGGCTCGACCACACTAATTCCCGCCGGCGGCTTGGGGGCGGTCCACTTGCTGAAATCACGCGATAACACGCATTGATAAGCACGCCGCTGGCCATCCGCTTCGACGATGTAAACCGTCGGCGTTTTTTCTTTTGCCTTCTCTTCCTCAGTAGCTTCTAGCACTTCGACCAGCTCGCCGTGCTGCACTTTGCCGCGCGCAAAGGGCAACGAATTCGGTTCGCGCTCGTAAAGTTCGATCTCCAGGCGATCTTCTGGTTTGATCTGTTTGAGCGAGTACCGTTCCGCGTTCTCCAAATACCAAAGTTGATAAGAATATTCGCTGACCGTGAGTGGATCGAGCACGCGGCGCCATTGCCAGAGGAAATCACTCGGCACGACGGGTGATCCGTCGGTCCATTTCGCGTCTTTGCGGAAATGAAACGTGTATGTCAAAAGGTCCGGAGAGATCTCCCAACTTTCCGCGACACCGGGAATTGGGGCCAGTGTCTTGGGATCCCAATTCACAAGACCTTCGAACAACGCTGTTACGACCCGCATTTCCGGCTGGCCAATGATGACTGCCGGATCGATGGACTTGATCTCGGTATCGTTTACAAACCGAAAGTCGGCCGGCGGCGGCGGATTAAACGAGAACGCCCAAGCCGTTGCGGCAACTAATAGTGCCACCAGGCAGGCAACGAATAGGTTTCGAGCGCGGGACGACATGGGCACCTTGGCGGGTTGAACATTGGAGGAATCAGCGATTACCTTTTCTACGCAACCCAAACCCAGGGGGGTGCACCCTCTGGGCTGCGTCAGAAGCTGTTTTTCTTGGCCAGCCTTTCAGTGTACTGTGTTGCTATGCCGTTTGAACACCAGCGTCACAAGCCGCCGTCACCGTTGGAGCGGCCCCGGGAACTGGTCATTGCATGTGCCCCGCTTCGGAGCAACGTGAATCTTTCGCATATCATACGCTTGGCGGGCTGTGCTGGCGTGGAACGTATCATCGGCTGCGGCCACGCGCGACTCATCGAGAAGATTGCCCGTGATGGGGCCGGCACCGTGCGATTGGAGATTCATCGCACACTGCCACCGGTGCTTAAGCAACTGAAGAGCGATGGCTATCAATTGGTTGGGCTTGAGCAGACGACGGGTTCGGAAATCTTGCACGATTTCCGCTTTAATTGCCGCACGGCACTTGTAGTTGGCAACGAGCGGTTGGGACTGACCGACGAGGAGTTGGGCCTCGTCGACCGTGTCGCGGAGATTCCGGTTTATGGACTGCCCTTCGCGTATAACGTTCACACGGCGGTCGCAATGGCTGTGTATGAATACTGCCGTCAGTTTCCTCATGGATGATGACTCGCACTTTTGTGCCTTGCCTTGACCATCGATGAACGGCATTCGTAGAATCACGGGTTTGGAACCGCCGTAAACAGCCCGAATTGCGCGAGATCGTTAGATGCCGGGAACCTGTGTAATTGGTCTGCAATGGGGCGACGAGGCCAAAGGCAAGCTGGTCGATCTATTAACCCGACAGCACGATCTGGTTGTGCGATACCAGGGCGGAAGCAACGCCGGGCACACGGTCGTTGTGGGTGGCGAAAAGTATAAGCTCTCGTTGATTCCCAGCGGCATTTTGGCCAGCGGAGTGCAATGTGTAGTCACCGGAGGAGTTGTGCTGAACCCCAAGAGTATTCTTGAGGAAATCGACGGACTTGTGGCCCGCGGCGTAAAGGTTGGCGAAAATCTAATGCTTAGCGATCGAGCGCACGTTATCTTTCCGTGGCATATTGCCGAGGATCGATTGCTCGATAAAAGCTGTTCCAGCGGCGAAAACATCGGCACTACCATGCGCGGAATCGGCCCGTGCTACAGCGACAAAGTACGGCGTTCGTACGCCATTCGCCTGGGCGATTTATATCGCGATTCGTTCAGACAACGCATCGAGCACATTGTCGAAGCGAAGAACAAGGAACTGGCTGCATCGGCTGGCGAAAGCGGCATGGGTCCGTTTGATGCTTCCGCGATTACAGCGGAATACTCCGGGTATGCCCAACGACTAAAGCCGCATGTGGCCGACACGACAGCCTATTTGCTCGAGGCCATCGAAAATGGAAAACGTGTTTTATTCGAAGGAGCGCAAGGCGCGCTGCTCGATATCGATCATGGTACGTTTCCGTTCGTCACCAGCAGTAATAGTTCCGGAGTTGGTGTCCCCAGCGGTTCCGGCGTACCCGGCAGATGGATCAACAAAGTTCTTGGTGTAGCGAAAGCGTATTCGACTCGAGTCGGCGGCGGTCCATTTCCGACCGAGCAGAACAACGACATTGGAATTCACATGCGTGAGCGAGGCAACGAGTATGGAACGGTCACTCGCCGACCGCGGCGTTGCGGTTGGTTCGATGCAGTGGCGGTGCGTTATACTGCACGGCTTAGTGGTGTAGATTCGCTGGCGGTCATGCTACTCGATGTGCTCAGCAAACTGCCTGAGCTTAAGATTTGTACCGAGTACGAAATCGGTGGCCGTCGAGTGTCGCAGTTTCCCAGCCATGTCGACGATTTGCGAACTGCTAAGCCAGTTTTCGAATCGCTACCAGGCTGGGACGAAGAAATTACAGCGGTCCGAGATATGGGCGATTTGCCCGAGAACGCTCGCCGATATTTGAAGCGCCTGAGCGAAATTATTGGGAGGCCTGTGGAAGTCGTATCCGTTGGACCGGATCGCGATCAAACGATTTTTGCTGTTGGCGCCGGGGCATGTTCAATAGCTGCAAATGCCTGATCGAGCTTGGCCGCACTGCCCTTCGCACGGTAGTCCTAGCCCCTGCGACTGGCAGTTCCCAAGCTATAATGGCGTGAACCGCCCGAAATCTTCAAATCCGACCAGGACGCCGGAAAGAATGACCGTGTCGCACGTCGCACCCGCCGCAGTTGAAACGCTGCCCGTTGTCCGGCAAAAAATGCCGCGTCACATTGCCATAATTATGGACGGCAACGGCCGCTGGGCGCAACGCCAAAGTTTGCCGCGCATCGAAGGTCACCGCCGGGGCGTGGCCAGTGTCCGTCGCACGACGGAAGAGTGTGCTCGATTGGGAATTGAGCAACTGACGCTTTACTGTTTGTCGAGCGAGAATTGGAAGCGCCCGCAGCCAGAAGTCGATTTTCTGATGCACCTGCTCGAGCAGTACATGATCGAAGAGCGGACCACGATCATGGAAAACGACATTCGCGTCTCGGTCATCGGCCGGCGTGCCGACATTCCCCCGGCCACGCTCGCCGAGATGGATAAAACAATTTCAATGACTGCATCTAACAATGGCATGCGGCTGTGCCTGGCAATCAATTACGGAGCGCGCGGAAATGATTGATGCGGTTCGCAAGATTGCCGAAAAAGTTGAAGCCGGCTGGCTCCGGCCTGAAGAAATTAACGAGCAGACCATCAGCGATTACCTCTATACCGCCGGCACGCCGGACCCCGATTTGCTCATTCGTACGGCTGGCGAAATGCGAGTTAGCAACTTTTTGCTCTGGCAAATCAGCTACGCAGAAATCTGGGTCACGGAAAAATGCTGGCCCGAATTTGCGGTAAGCGACCTGCATGCTGCAATTCAGGACTTCGCCGAACGCGATCGCCGATTTGGCGGATTGAGTCTGGAAAGTTAAAACTGTTTGTTGGTTATGGCGCCGGATATCGCCCGATTTGACGGCGGAAATTTGAACCCGGAATCAATTCAAACCGTACGTGCTGCGATATCGTCTTCTTCTCGGCGCCTCTTCATCGCTGCATTTGCAGCGCTCTGTTGGTTGGATGAGACAAATGCCGGCGGTGCGCGGCAAGGTGCGTGGCTATTTCCCGTCGCGCTCCTACTCAGTTTAGCGGCCAGTGGCGAAATTCTCTGGCTGGTATCGACAGCGGACCGAAAGCCAATAGGTTGGCTCATCTACCTGGGCAATTTACTGATCGTGGCAGCCAGCGGCATTGGGATCTTTTGGCCGTCGCTCTCCGAAGCGATGGCCCTCGGTAAATTCGGCTGGCCGCTCGCCGCGTTCATTGTGACCGTACTGTTGGCATTTGTTCGTGAGATGGTGCGGTACGATGCATCAGGGAAATCGATTTCCAATCTGTCGGGAAGCATCTTGTCGTTGGCGTATGTCGGATTGCTGTTCAGTTTCGTCGTCGCCATGCCGGGACTCATCGCGCTGCTTTCGTTGATCGCCGTCGTAAAGATGGGTGATACCGGCGCCTATACCATCGGCCGGTTGATTGGCCGACGTAAAATGACGCCGAAGCTCAGCCCGGGAAAGACTTGGGAAGGGGCCGGCGGGGCAGTATTGTTTTCGATCATCGGCTCTTGGGCGATCTTCAGATTTCTGGCGCCGGTTCTAAACCCGAGCGCCACTCCGCTTGAGCCTTGGCGATGGATTTCATACGGCATCATCGTCGGTGTCGCCGGCTTGCTCGGCGATTTGGCAGAGTCGCTCCTAAAGCGCGACGCTGGTCGGAAAGATTCCAGCCGCTGGATGCCTGGCTTCGGCGGCGTGCTCGATCTGCTCGATTCGATCCTATTTGCCGCACCGGCTGCATACCTGTGCTGGGCCGCAAAACTGGTTTATTAGGGCGTGTTTAAGAATCTGATTGACTGCGCAAGACGTTAGAGCACAACTACTTACAATCGAATCCAATGACCGAAGTGGCCGCGTATCCAACATTTCGGGTATAGTTTGATGTGTGGCGGCTGGGACTGGCCGCTTGTTTTTTGGGCTGACGCGCACCTGATGACTCAAAATACCATTTCTGTCCTCGACTCGAGGACGCTCCTTTCGCTGTTTGGCCCGCGCGACCAGCATTTGCGGAAAATTCGCTCTGCTCTGGGAGTGGAAATCTCGGCACGCGATGGCCGCATTCGCATTGAAGGCGAAGAGCCAGCCGTGGCCCGGGCCACTGGCGTGTTTGAACAGTTGCGCGATCTAGCTGACCAACAAGGCAGCGTCGTTGAGCACGATGTCGATCTGGTATTGGCGACGGTCACTGGCGAAGAGCCGGCTGCAGACCATCCGCCGATTGGCGTGCTGCGCAGGCCGGCAAGTTCGCCCACGCACCCCAGGCCAGGCGGAATACATTCGCGCCATGGCCGAGCACGAACTCGTGATTTGCGTGGGTCCCGCTGGAACGGGGAAAACCTATTTGGCGGTGGCCATGGCTGTGGCGGCGCTGAAGCAGGAGCTCATTCGCAAGATTGTGCTGGTGCGCCCTGCCGTAGAAGCCGGCGAAAGCCTGGGCTTTCTGCCCGGTGATTTGCAGGCGAAGATCAATCCATATCTACGACCGTTGCTCGACGCTCTGCGTGAAATGATGGATTACGATCAGGTGCGCCGCTATACCGAACAGGACGTTATTGAAATGATCCCGCTGGCCTACATGCGTGGGCGAACGCTGAACGACGCGTTTATCATTCTCGATGAAGCGCAAAATACGACCGTCGCGCAGATGAAGATGTTTTTAACCCGCATGGGCATGAATTCAAAGATTGTGGTGTCTGGCGATACAACTCAGGTTGATTTGCCGCCGCATGTGCGCAGCGGATTGGTCGATGCACAGGCCCGTTTACGCGGGATTCCCGGCACGGCAGAAGTCCGACTTTCGGGCCGCGACATCGTGCGGCATCGATTGGTTCAAGAGATTGTGCGCGCGTATGAAGATGAACCGAAAAGAAAAAAGTAATCGTGGATTTGTCCCTGGTTGCGGAAACTGACGCGATCACCAGACCACCAAACATCCCTTCCCATGTCCACTGGCAACCAGAAACGCACCCGATTAGAACGCGTCGCAGCGCTGGAATTGCCGCCGAATTTGGCGGAACGGCTACTGGGTAGCGTTCAGCGATTC
The DNA here is from genome assembly GCA_963773875.1 of Pirellulales bacterium. Taxonomy (GTDB): domain Bacteria; phylum Planctomycetota; class Planctomycetia; order Pirellulales; family JADZDJ01; genus CAVTYH01. The sequence goes on along the minus strand of CAVZCV010000011.1, from coordinate 33,926 downwards.
GACGTGCTAATGCGCATTGGACTATGTATTCTGGCAGCCATCGTGCTGTGGCTCGTCGTGGGAGGTTGGGCGCCGCCATTCCCATTTCGCACCGGCATGGTGCCCGAACGCGATCTGTTGCCGCGAGTTGCCTTCCGCAAGTTCGACCCGGTCGCCACGAAAACCGAAAAGGACAAGGCCGCGAGTCAGATCCGTTATGTGTATGAACAAGATCCGTCCAAACTACTTCAGCTACGACAGGGTCTGAACAATAAGCTTTCCGAAATCAGCACGGCAGCGACGCTCGATGCGCTAAATCCAGCCGTTTGGCAAGAGTTTTCGCCCCCGACGACGCCCAACGTCGAACCGCCTTCGCCCGAAAAGCAGGCCGAAGTGTATCAGCAATTTCATGCGGCGGTTGCCGACAAGGAAAAACTTGAAAAGGTGGAAAAGGCGGTGGAAAGCGCGTTTGCGCCGCTGGAGCAGACCGGAATCATTGAAAAATTATCGCAGGCGCCGGATCAGGGAAACCAGCGCGAAATTTACGTGCATCCTGGCGGCTCAACGGCGTTTCCGATGGTCGTTCAAGTGCCTGATGTGATGGTCACTACAGCGGCCGCCAAACTTCTGGAACGCTTGAAAGATGAACTGGGACAGGACAATGCCCAACGGATATTTTATTGGATCAAGCCCAGGCTGACGCAACTGGTGCAAACAACGCCAACACTGAAACTCGACGAAGCTTCGACGCAAGCGGCTCAAGACGAGGCCATTAAAAAAGTTCCTGATCAGTTCACCGAGTTCAAACCTGGACATGCTCTGGCGAAAGATCCGCTTGTTCAGGCGGGCGAGCCAATCAAACGCGATAAGTTGGAACTATTACAACTGGAACACGAGGCACTCGTCAATTCACTCACATTTCATGACAAGCTAACTCGCTCACTCGCCGTGTTCGGCATGTTTTTGGCCATGTACACGCTGAGCGGATTTTACATTCTGTATCGCGAACCGACGATCTTCCGAAATCTCGGCCGCTTCAGCGCTATGCTGCTAATGTTCGTTGGCGCTGTTGGATTGGCGGTCATGGCACGGGACGATGCGTGGCGTGCCGAGTCGATTCCGATCATGCTGTTCGGCATGACCGTCGCCATTGTTTATAAACAGGAGCTCGCACTTCTGTTAACGGCAGCACTGGTGCTGATCGTAACGTTTGTTGTGCTTGACGGCGATATGTCGGTGTTCATCACGCTGATGAGTGGCGCCGCAACGGCAATTGTGTTGCTCGGTCGCATTAAGAGTCGCAGCAAATTGATTTACGTCGGAATTGCGGCCGCAGCGGTAGCCATGCTCACGGAAATTGGCGACAGCACGCTCGCCGGCCAGCCACTGCGGCAGACGCTAACTGTTGACGTGCCACCTGTCGGGTTATGGGCCGTCGTGGCCGGATTTCTGATGACGGGCCTGTTGCCGTTTATCGAAAAAGGCTTTGGCGTACTGACCGATATCAGTTTGCTCGAAGTTGGCGATATTTCACATCCACTGCTGCAAGAACTCGTCCGTCGCGCTCCGGGCACATACAACCACTCGATCAACGTTGCTTCGATCGCGGAGACGGCGGCGGAAGCCATCGGCGCTCGCGGACCGCTAGTGCGCGTGGGAGCATACTTCCACGACATCGGCAAGATGCTCAAGCCGCAATACTTTGCGGAAAACCAGGGGCTAGGCAGTTCCAGTTTGCACGAAACCTTGTTGCCAGCGATGAGCCGTTTGATCATTGTGGCGCATGTAAAAGACGGTGCAGACTTAGCGCGCCAGCATCACCTCCCGCAGCCGATTATCGATTTTATTGAGCAGCATCACGGCACTACGCTCGTTGAATATTTCTACCGTCGCGCTGCAAAGCAAAGCGAAACCGATCCAAACAAGGGCGAAGTCGAAGAGCACTCGTATCGATACCCTGGTCCGAAACCGCAATCCAAAGAAGCGGGCGTACTAATGCTAGCCGATGCGTCGGAGAGCGCTAGTCGGGCCTTGGTCGAACCAACGCCATCTCGGCTGGAAGGCCTGGTGCGCGACATCGCGATGAATCGACTTTTAGATGGCCAGTTCGATGAATGCGGAATGACGCTGCAGGAATTGAATGAAGTGGAAGACAGTCTCGTTAAGTCGTTGACCGCAGTTTACCATGGCCGCGTGCGCTATCCGGATCAGAAAACCGCTTGAGCCACTCGCGGCATAGCGTGCAACCGATTTCGGATGAAATACATGACAAAGTCGCGCGTGGAAAAACGCTTCTCGAATCGAAGGTCATCGTCCAATCTACGTCGCATCACCGTTCACGTCGCCAATGAGCAAACCAACAGGCCTGTCTCTGCAACAAAACTTAGGTCAGCGGTTAAAAAAGTCTTGCTGGGTGAAGGCGTCACTCGCGCCGACATTTCGCTCGCCGTGGTGAATGATTCTGCCATTCATCAGATCAATCGTCGCTACTTACAGCACGACGCGCCGACGGACGTCATCAGTTTTGTGTTGGATCATAGTGATGGATTCATCGACGGCGAGGTTGTCATCAGTGCCGATACGGCGGTGACGATCGCGAAGCAAATTGGCTGGCCGCTCCAAAACGAAATGCTGCTGTATGTAATCCATGGTGCACTGCACCTGGTTGGCTACGACGATCTGACGCCGGCCGCAAGGCGGCAAATGCGACTGCGTGAGCGGTCTTATTTGGCGCAATTTGGAATTGAACAGCCCACAATGATGATGCAAGACAGATCGGTGTACCGCGAAAAACTTAGGTCAAAGCCGGCCCGATCCAGGAGACGTAAAAATAAATCTCAAAGTGAGGTCGCACGCAAGTGACCGGCACTGCGTTACTTTGGATTGCACTCGGGCTACTGGGCTTAGCCTCGCTGGCTGCAATTGCGGTCTATGCGTTCCGCGATTTTTCCCGGCCGCAATTGCGCGATTTGCTGGAAAACCGGGGTCAGGAAGGCCGCTTCAAGGAAATCGTCGCCGGTCATCACGAAGCGGCGCTGGCCGCCGAGAGTTTGAGGGTTCTCACGACGGCCGTCGGCGTGCTGGCCGCGGTCATATATCTCTGGACGAATTATCTGGATGAATCCGCAGGACCACCGGCGTTGGTTGTGAATGTTGTCATTGCCCTAGTCGGGATCATTTTACTGTGGCTGGTGATCATTTGGCTTCCGACTGCGCTGGCCCATGTTTGGGGTGAACGCTTTCTTGCGACGACCTGGCCGCTTTGGCGGCTGTCTGCCAAACTCTTCGCGCCGTCGGCCAGCGCTGCCCGTTCCATTGAAAACGTGCTGCAACGAATCTCCGGTAAGCCGCAACAACATCTAACGGAAGAGGAGCTGGAAGAAGAAATTCGTGAAGTGGTAACCGAGGGTCAGCGCGAGGGCCTAATCGAAGAAGATGCCCGCGAGATGATTGAAAGCGTAATGTCACTGGGCGAAGTGATGGTATCAGAAATCATGACGCCGCGGACCGACATGGTCTCCATGCCGCTTGATGTTTCCTGGAACGACACTTTGCGGATAGTAATTTCCTCGGGCCACACGCGTTTCCCAGTCTACGGCGACAGTCGCGAAGAGATTGTCGGCATTTTGCATATCAAAGACATGCTCCCGGAAATGGCGGAAAAGCCCGCGACGGCCCGATGCCCGATTGCCGATCTGCTGCGTCCCCCGTTCTTCGTGCCGGAAACGAAGGCCGTCGACGATCTGCTGCAAGAATTCCAGCATAGCCGCAATCATATTGCAATCGTGCTCGATGAATTCAGCGGAATTTCGGGTATTGTGACGATCGAAGATGTCCTAGAAGAAATCGTTGGAGAAATTGCCGATGAACACGACGACGCGGCCGCCGACGGCATCCGGCATACCGGCGATAACTTGTGGGAAGCGCTGGCTCGCGTTCACATTTCAGAAATTAATCAGCGGCTAGGCACGCAGTTGCCAGAGGAAGAGCATTACGATACCATCGGCGGGCTGATTTTCCATCGATTGGGACGCATTCCGCGCGCTGGCGAGGAGATAACGCTCGAGAGCGCGAAAATCAGAGTGCTGGAATCGACGCGCCGCCGCATCATCCGCGTGGCAATCGAGGTGCTGTCGTCCGCCGAGAGCCATGACAGGTCAGCGGATCTGAACGCTGCGAGCGCTGATGGATGACTTCGATCAAATTCGATGGTCGAAATTCGAAGTTCTATTGAATTTCGAGACGCCAATATCGAATTGCCTGTCGATTAGTGCTGTCGCGAGCCCTAAAATAGATTAGCAGGCGGAAACGCGACCGTTTCGAACTTCTTACTTCGTTCAATTTTCGGATTTCGAGCTGCGAAGTTATCAGGCGATGTCTTCCGAAAAAGCCACGGCCATTATTCTGAAAGTCGTGGATTTCAGCGAAACCAGTGCGATCGTAACGGCCTTCACACGCGAGTTTGGCAAAATACACGGTTTGGCCAAAGGCGCCCGCCGGCTCAAGGGCCCATTTGAGTCTGCCCTTGACCTGCTAAGCCGGTGCACAGTAGTGTTCCTCCGCAAATCGTCCGGGGCACTCGACCTGTTGACCGAAGCAAAACTCCAGCGGCGATTCCGTCCGCCGGGGCGTGACTTGTCTTGTCTGTACGCCGGTTATTACGTCGCCGAATTACTTAGCGAATTGACCGACGATTACGATCCGCATCCTGAACTGTTCGAATTGGCCGATAATACGCTGATCGAATTTTCCAGCGGCGGAAGCGTATCGCTTCTGGTTACGCGCTTCGAATTGGCGGCCTTGTCGATCCTCGGCCATTTGCCCTCGCTGGAACTTTGGCGCAGTGCGGAAATCCTGTAGAGACAACCGGACGAGTGGCGTTCGGGCTCCTGGCCGGTGGAGTACTGTGCGCAAATTGCCGCGGCGGAAAACGGCACGTAGTTTCGATCAGCGCCGACACACGAACTGCAATGTCGAGCTTGTCCGTTTTGCACAACGATGCCTGGAAACAATTGAACGTCGCTCCCAAAATCCGCGGCGAATTGCGCGGCCTGTTGGGCAACTACATCGCCCATTTGATTGGTCACCGGCCGAAAATGCACGAATACCTGCAAGTCGGATTGACGAAATCCGAATGACAAATGCCGAAAGAAGTACCAATGGCCAATGATCAATATCCACATCGAGATGCGATCGCTGCTGCGCATCGTCGGTTTGATCAATCGAGCCTGGCTATTCATTCGCACTCCGCTCGTCGCACTTCGTCATTAACCGGCACTGGCTTAGTCGCCCTAATGCTTTATGCAATTGCCGCGTCCTCCGGCTGCCAGGGCTCATACGTCAACGTCGCGAAAGGCCATCCTACCGAGCCGGAAGCCAACTACGTCCCCAACGACTATCAGCCAAAAGAGCTTTCCGCTTGGGAGCAGCTGTCGCCGGAGAATTGGGGAAAGACGTTTAAGAAAATCGTGGGGCTGGGACCCAATCAAAAAATCGCGCTGGAACACTTCGATACCGGCCTCAAACTGTACGCGGCGAAAGACTACGATAAGGCGGCCAAAGAGTTCAAAACAGCGGCCGATCGGTTTCCCGATTCATCGCTGGAAGAAGACGCGATGTTCATGCAGGCCGAATCGTACTTCTTCGCCGATCGATATTCAGCGGCTGAAGATCTTTACGGCGAACTAATCAAAAAGTACACCAACACCCGGCACTTGAACGATACGACAGCACGTCAGTTCGCCATTGCACGGTATTGGCAGCAGACCGACGAGGCGCATCATCGCTGGACGCTCGTGCCAAACTTCTTCGATCGCACCCAGCCGATGTTCGACACCGGCGGCCACGCCATTAATGCGTACAATGACGTTCGCGTAAACGATCCGCGCGGTCAGCTCGCCGACGCGGCGATCATGGCGGAAGCCAACATCTACTTCAAAGCTCATCGCTGGGAAGATGCAGACTATTACTACAATTTGCTGCGAACCGACTACCCGAAAAGTCGCTACCAGTTGGATGCCCATCTGCTGGGTTTGCAATGCAAATTCCGCAAATATCAAGGACCCGCATACAATGGAAAGCCGCTCGAAGAGGCGAATCAGCTGATCGATCAGATGCTGGTTCAATTCCCAAATGAGCTGGGCGAGGAACGCGAAAAACTTGTCCGCTATAAAGCGGAAGTGAAGGCTCAAATGGCCACGCGCGATATTCATCTGGCCCAGTATTTTGACAACGGTGCGCACTATCGGGCTGCAAAAATTTATTATGCCCGCGTCATGAAGGACTACCCGGACACGCCGTTTTCCGAACAAGCTAAAACACGTTTGGCGGCCATCCAACCGCTGCCCGACAATCCGCCGAATCGTCTGGCGTTTCTCACCGATTGGATGGAGCCGCCCGAGAAACGCTCGACGGCCGACGAAGATGGCACGGTAAGACGATAGGCAACGACGACCCGGGGATCGAAAATGCGATAGATGAATCCTAATAGATCGAGAACCGGAAGTTCGCTATGTTCCGCCATTCATCATCGATTTCGATGCGGTCATTCCTCTGCCCGCTATCTACCGCATGCTGCCTACTGCTCTGCACCGGCTGCGCCACATACCAATTTGGCAACAGCACGTTGTACACTCCGGACGTCACCACTGTTTACGTGCCGATGGTCGAGTCGGCAAGTTTTCGGCCCGACTTAGGCGAAGTGTTAACCGAAGCGATTGGCAAAGAAATCGAGCGCCGCACGCCGTACAAAGTGGTCGGCACTCCAAATGCCGATAGCATCCTGTCGGCCAAAATCATTGAAGACAGCAAACGGCTCGTCGTACCAAATAAATTCGGCGAAGCCCGCGAGACCGATGTGAACTACCAGGTGCGCGTTACGTGGATCAATCGCAAAGGCGATATGATTTACAATGGCGCCGTGCCGCTGCCGCCGGCATTCGTGGAAATCGGCCAAAGTTCGGCGTACATTCCGGAATACGGCCGTTCGTATACCACCAGCGAATATGAAATCGTCAAAAAGCTCGCCCAACAGGTAGTTGGCCTGATGGAAAAACCGTGGTGACCTTGCTACGTGGTAGAGTGGATAGTCGTGTTTTTCCATGCGAACGGCCAAATAAAGACCCACTCAACTCACCGCTCAATGGCTCATGCCCTGTCGCAAGCCGAAATCCGAGTCGTGCGGCCCGAAATCCAGGCGTGCGACAGTCTGGCAACTTCGCACTCGCCGCATCGATCTGCCTTGTCGGCCGCTATTGATGGGCGTCGTGAATGTGACGCCCGATAGCTTTTCGGATTGCGGCAAGCACTTTGACCCGCAGGCCGCGATTGCTCATGCGATCAAACTCGTCGACGAAGGGGCAGATTTTCTCGACGTTGGCGGCGAAAGCACCAGGCCATATTCTGAGTCAGTCTCGGCGGACGATGAATTTCGCCGTGTAATGCCGGTCCTAGAGGCGTTGGCCCCCAGGGTCAGGGTGCCCCTTTCAATTGACACCTCAAAATCTGCTGTGGCGCAAGTGGCAATTGATGCGGGCGTCGAAATTATCAACGATGTGACGGCGTTCACAGGCGATCCTCGCATGCTCAAAGTCGCCGCAAAGTCGGGCGCCGGCATTTGTGCCATGCACATGCAGGGCACGCCGCAAACGATGCAAGACAATCCGGCCTATCACGATGTGGTAGCCGACATCACGCATTTTCTGGCCGACTCGCGCGACATGCTTCTCGCCGCCGGAGTCAGCGAAGATCGCATTTGCATCGACCCGGGAATCGGATTCGGAAAAACGGTTGACCATAATCTCACATTGCTGGCAAACTGCTATCGGTTCCACGATCTCGGCTGCCCACTTCTCGTTGGCCATTCGCGCAAAGGTTTCATTGGCCACGTTCTGGGCGACAAAGCCGCGGACAGGACTGCCGGCACGATCGGCGTGGCATGCGCCCTCGCCGCTCAAGGCGTGCAAATTCTCCGCGTGCATGATGTGTCCGAAATTCGGCAGGCTTTAATGCTCTTTGAGGCTGTCGGCGGATTAGAACGTTTTGCACAACCGCAGCCGGAAACTTGAGCAGGGGTGCGAGGAGCGTATAAGGCGTGATATTGCCTGCTGACGCTACCGGACCCCAATGCCAACCACCCGGGCCGACGTTGACTCTGCAGCACTATTCGCAGATACTTCCATCGTGAGTCGCAGTTTCTTAAGCGCTTGTCTTTACCGTGTAAATCACTGACACTAAACGAGTTACCGCCTCCGAGGGCTATCCGTTGGCCGTTGCTGAATACACAGACCTGCGTGCTTACTGTCTTGATTTGGCGCGTTGCGCGCACGGAGCATCGACCGGACTTGCGCGCGCCAATGGAGCGAAGAAGATCGCTGCCCTCCGTCATGCCGCTGCGCTGCTGCGAGCGAACAATGCCGGCATTCTCGATGCGAACAAACTCGATCTTGCAGCAGCCTCCGGCTACGGACTCGCTGACGCGGAAATCGACCGGTTGAAACTGACTCCGGGAAGAATTGAGTCCATTGCAAAAGCCCTCGAGGACGTTTCCGCACTGCCGGATCCTGTAGGCGAGGTGATGGAATCGAATGTCCGACCCAACGGACTCAAGGTGCTCAAAGTTCGGGTACCTTTGGGTGTCGTGTTTTTCATTTACGAATCGCGACCCAACGTGACGGCCGATGCGGCCGCCATTTGCGTGAAAAGTGGCAACTCCGTCATTTTACGCGGCGGCAAGGAAGCAGCACACAGTAGCCAGGCGATCGTGGATCTGCTGCGACAAGCGCTCGACGAAGTGGAGTTGCCGGTGGACGCAGTCCAATTAGTCAACACAACCGACCGTGAAGCTGTTGGTCATTTCTTAGCGCTCCACGAATTCATTGATGTCGCCATTCCGCGCGGCGGCGAAAGCTTGATCCGCCGTGTGGTGGCAGAAGCCACGATGCCAGTCATCAAACATTTCACTGGTAACTGCCATGTCTACGTTGATCGCGCCGCCGATTTGGATATGGCCGAGCGAATCACAGTCAACGCCAAGTGCCAGCGTATGGGCGTGTGCAACGCTGCAGAATCGCTGCTCGTGCACACCGACATCGCTGCGAAGTTCTTGCCGCGAATTGGCGCTGCGTTGATTGATCGCGGGGTCGAAGTGCGCGGTGATGCCAAGACTGCGCGAGTTCGTTCCGCTCGCCAAACCAGCATCGGAGGAAGATTACGCAACTGAATATCTCGGTCCCATTATTTCGTGTCACGTTGTAGGCTCGTTGGATGAAGCGATCAATCACATCAACCGCTACGGCTCCAAGCATACCGACGCTATTATTACTGGCGATCTAGCGGTGGCCACTGAGTTCACTGAGCGCGTTGACAGCGCGGCGGTCATGGTCAATGCGAGCACACGTTTCAACGACGGCGGCGAATTTGGCCTGGGGGCCGAAATCGGCATCAGCACCGATAAGTTCCACGCCCGCGGCCCGTGCGGACTGAAAGAATTGACCAGTTACAAGTACGTGGTATTTGGCAATGGCCAAATTAGAGAGTGAATTCGATTTTGTATGCAGAAATATGGATGTAGGAAGTGGCAGAGAGCTGCCGTTCGAAATAACATCGCAAACCATAATTCCTATATTCCACTTCGTCGCACGGAGGCGACTCATGGCGGATGATGTTTTAAGTCAATCGGAAGTGGAGAATCTGCTCGGCCAAATGGAAAAGGCTAGCAAAGCAGGTCCGGCGGCGTTGCCAACCAGACCTCGTGCGGCACTCGACGCTTCCGGACGACCGCGCGAAAAGGTCGTGCCCTACGATTTCAAACGCCCTGAACGCGTCGGCAAAGAACAAATGCGGGCGTTGCAAACGCTGCATGAAGGGTTCAGCCGCAACTTCGGCGCGGCTCTTTCCGGCCTGTTACGTAGCATCATTGAGGTGAAGCTCACCAGCGTCGATCAGCTCACCTACAGCGAGTTCGTGTTCAGCCTTGAAAATCCAACGTGCTTCAATTTGATCAAAGCCGAACCGCTGGAAGGACACCTGATTCTCGACATTAATCCATCGATTTTGTATCCGATTATTGACCGACTATTGGGCGGCGGCCGCGATCCCACGCCGCTCGCCCGGCGACCGCTAACAGAAATCGAATTGCGTTTGGTCGCCAAGCTCACGTCGCTCTTTATGGAAGAGTTTCGCCGCGCTTGGGCCAACGTGCTCGATTTGCGGCCGGTGGTGGAGCGCGTGGAGAGCAATCCGCAACTCGTGCAAATCGTGCCGCCGAACGAAGTAATTGTGCTCATTAGCTTCGAACTTTCACTGGGCGAGACACGTGGCATGATGAACCTGTGCATTCCGTTTAACTCGATCGAGCGGATTGGCCAAAAACTCTCATCCAATAGTTGGGTCGCCTATGGACGCCGCGGCGCAACTGCCGAAACCACGGAACGCATCGGCCGAAATTTGCGCGGGGCGATGGTGCAACTTGTGGCGCAGCTTGCTGAAACAAAAATCAATACCGGCGACCTGATTGGCTTACGCGTCGGCGATATCATCACCACGGAGAAGGATGTTAACACGCCAATTGTTATTAGTGTGGAAGGGCATGCAAAATACCACGCGCGCCCTGGCGCATTGAAAGGTCGCAAGGCAATTCGGATTGATGAGGCGTTTGCTAAAACCGCGCCCGTGCCGAAATCAGCAGCGGTTGACGCGGCCAAACAAACAGCTGCAGCGGCGGCGAAGAAAAAATAATGCTGATTATTTCGACGTCCCCATTGATTTTGCCATTCGCCGATGATCGATCCATCGCCCCAGGGCCTGTAAAAAGATGATGGCGACGGCAACCATCATGAAAATCGTTAGGCCGATGTTGAGTCCGCCTTTGAGCAACATCGAGTAATTCTTCTGCACCCAACCGGTTTCCCAAAGCGATGTAAACGGTCCACGAATCATCTGGTATCCGGCGGTCATGGTCGACGCAATCACGAATAGCATCGGCGTAATAGTGAGAAAGGCGTACTTGCCGCGACCGGAGTTGACGATCCAAGTCGTGACAACCGTAAGTGCAATCACGGCGAGCAATTGATTCGCGATGCCAAACATTGGCCAGATGGTGTCGATCGAGCCGCCCCAAATCAGTCCGCCCCATCCGGCTGTGACGGCCGCGGTGGAAATGATCGCGCCCGGAAGCCAATCGGTGCGTTCGAACGGTTTCCAGATTTTTCCCAGCACTTCTTGCAGCAGGAACCGTGCGATGCGGGTGCCGGCGTCGATGGTGGTCAGAATGAACAGCGCCTCGAACATAATGGCGAAGTGATACCAGTATTTTTTGACAGCTTCGAGGCTCACCGCGTCGCCTGCCACTCGGTGCATGGCCTGAGTAAAAATTTCCGACATGCCAACCGCGAGTGTCACTGCCCCACCCGTGCGTCCGCGCAGCGATTCTCCGCCGACTTGCTGTTCAATTTGCGGCAGATTATCGCTGTTGGCGTTAAGAGCGGCCAATTTATCGGCGAATTGCGGCGCGCGAGCCAAATCGATATTGATTGCCCAATAATCGCCCTGAGGCATCGACGCCGCGGCAATCAGCGCCACGACGCCGACGAGCCCTTCAATCAGCATCGCCCCGTAGCCAATGGTACGGATGTGCGATTCTCTGGAAATCATTTTCGGCGTGGTGCCGGAAGACACCAGCGAATGGAACCCGGAAATCGCGCCGCACATGATGCAAATGAAACAGAACGGAAAAATCGGCCCGGCGAAATAGGGGCCGCCACCCGAGGCGAACTGTGGATTGATCGCCGGCGCCAAAATCGTCGGGCTCGCAATAATGACCGCCGTGACGAGCAGAACGACGGTGCCGATCTTCAAGAAGCTCGACAAATAGTCGCGCGGACAAAGCAGCAGCCATACGGGCAGCACCGACGCAATAAACCCATACACGCAAATAGCAACGATCGTGCCCTCGCGCGAAAGCGAAAAATAATGTTCCCACGGCGAGCCCGGAATCCAATTGCCGGCGATCGTTACGCCAATGGTTGCCGCCGCGCCAAGCAGCGACGCTTCCACGATCTTGCCTTTGCGAAGTTTGTACATGTACAGGCCAACACACAGCGCAATGGGAATTGTGCAGGCGATCGTGAATGTGCCCCATGAACTGCCGGGAACCAATTGGGTCACGCCCGGGGGTACCGTCAACTTCCCGTCGGGCGCCATCAGTGAGTCCGGGTCGCCGCCAGATTTCTTTCGCCGGCCAATCGTGAAACCCTCGCTGCGCGTGACCTCTGCACCACCCGAATATGTAATTTTAGTGCCCGGCGGAATTCGGGCGAACTCTTTCGTATCATCGCCTCCGGCTTCGATTTTTCCTTCCGCCGGCAGGGTAAAAACTGTTCCGGCGCGAGCGTCACTTGCTCACCGCCGAGTGCTTTCACCACAATGATGCCTAGGCCCGCGAGTGCCACAACGACGACAAATAAAATCGTGATCGACGCGGTCGTGCCGGCGGTTCGCCCAATTTCCACTCGGGCAATTTCCGCCAGCGATTTACCATCGTGGCGTACACTCGCTGCCAGGACGAGCATGTCTTGCACCGCGCCTGCCAAACACACGCCAATTACAATCCACAACAAGCCAGGCAGATAGCCGAATTGAATCGCGAGTACTGGTCCAATTAGTGGCCCGGCTCCGGAAATGGCGGCAAAATGATGGCCGAAGAGAACCCATTTGTGAGTTGGATCGTAGTTCTGTCCGTCTTCAAGCCGATAGGCCGGCGTGATGCGGGAATCGTCTAGCACGGCGACTTTCGTCGCCAGAAACGCGCTGTAATAGCGATACGCGATCGCCAGGCAACACAAGACGCCAATCATCAAAGGCATGGCATTCATGGTGATTACTCGAAGGTCTACGTTAACTTAACCGCAGAGACGCCGAAATATAGAGATGACAAACCAATCGCCAGAGTAACGAACTCTTTGATGGTGGACAAGTTTGAAGCGGATGGACGCCTAGTCATGAAGGCATATAATTGCCGGCTTGATTTTGGCCACTCCGCGCCTCTGGGTTCCCGCGGCTAATTCGAGTTGAGAATCAAAGGAGTTCAATCAGTGTCTGAAAAGGTTGTCATTATCGGCAGCGGTCCCGCCGCATGGTCGGCTGCCATTTATGCCTCGAGAGCGGAACTCACTCCACTCGTGTTTGAGGGGGCGATTACGGAGGAGAACCGCCTCAACGGAACGTTACCGCTCGGGCAGTTGGCACTGACCACCGAGGTCGAAAACTACGCGGGCTTTCCCGCTGGCGAATTGCGCATGTTCTTGGAAACCGCGATAGCTCCGGAACGCGTGCAGTACATGAATATCCACGATGGCAAGCATGCCATCACCGGCCCGGAGCTGATGGAATTGATGCGGCAACAAGCGATTAATTTTGGGACGCGGATCGTAACCGACGACGTTGTCGAGGTCGACGTACAGCACCGTCCTTTTAAATTGCAGTCGCTAGACGGGCAGACCGTCGAGGCAGAAACGCTGATTATTGCCACCGGAGCGAAAGCGAATTACTTGGGATTACCGTCGGAAGAAATGTACAAGAATCGCGGCGTGAGTGCGTGCGCCGTTTGCGATGGTGCATTGCCGCGATTCCGCAATCGGCCGCTGATCGTGGTTGGCGGCGGTGATTCCGCAGTGGAAGAAGCGACTTACCTTACGAAGTATGCCTCGAAAGTTCACATGGTGCATCGCCGAGATCAGCTTCGCGCCAGCATGATCATGCAGGAGCGGGCGCTCGGGAACAAGAAAATTCAGATGGAATGGAATCATGCACTCGACGAAGTAATGGGAAATCCGAAAGACGGCGTAACCGGCGTGCGACTCAAATCAACGACCGGCAGTGAATCGCGGGAATTGCCAGCCAGCGGCGTTTTCCTGGCGATTGGCCACACGCCAAATACGTCTTTCCTCAAAGGACAACTGGCCCTCACTGACAAAGGCTATATCAAGCTGACCAGCCCGTTCCGTACTTATACCAGCGTGGAAGGCGTGTTCGCGGCGGGTGACGTTGCGGATGATTACTATCGCCAGGCGATCACGTCGGCCGGAGTTGGCTGCATGGCGGCGCTCGATGCCGAACGGTGGCTGGCGTCAAAGGGAATTCATTAAGCCGATTTGTCGGCTGTCGTTCGTCCGTTGTCCGTTGCAACTAACTGCTTACGATGGACGACTAGTATCACGGAGGAGTTAATGCAATCCATTAGTGTTGCCGATGCCCGCAAGGCCGAATCGATCGGCAAGCAAGTTCGCTTGCACGGCTGGATCCGCACGCGGCGTGATTCCAAGGGCGGTTTTTCGTTCTTGGAACTCAATGACGGCTCGTGCCAGGGGAACATTCAGGTCGTCGCCGATGCAAAGCTGCCAAATTACGAAAGCGAAATCAAACGACTCATTGCCGGTTGCAGCGTGACCGTCGACGGGGACGTGAAAGCCTCGCAGGGCAAAGGCCAGGCGACCGAGATTGCGGCAAGCTCTGTGACCGTTCATGGTTGGGCAGACGCCGAAACTTATCCCTTGCAGAAAAAAGGGCATTCGTTCGAGTTTTTGCGGACGATTGCTCATTTGCGACCACGGACCAACACGTTCGGCGCCATCGCTCGAGTGCGAAATCAAGTGAGCCGTTCGATCCATCAGTTCTTTCAAGATCGCGGCTTCTTGTATTTACATACCCCAATCATCACCGCCAGCGACTGCGAAGGCGCCGGCGCGATGTTCAAAGTCACCACACTGGATTTGGCGAAGCTGCCAAAGCAAGATGGCGCCGTAGACTACGCTAAAGATTTTTTCGAGCGAGCTGCATATCTCACCGTCAGCGGCCAACTCAATGGCGAAGCTTATGCATGCGGCCTGGGCAAAATTTACACGTTCGGACCAACGTTTCGCGCGGAGAATTCCAACACTTCGCGGCATCTCGCCGAGTTCTGGATGGTCGAGCCGGAAATGGCATTTTATGAACTTACGGACAACATGCAGCTGGCAGAAGAATTCATCAAGCAAATTCTGCCCGATGTGCTGGCAAACTGCGCCGAAGAAATGCAGTTCTTCCACGAGCGTGTCGACAAGACCGTTCGCACCACTCTGGAACACATCGTGGCTAGCAATTTTGTGCGATTGCCGTATACAGAGGCCGTCGAGCGATTGCTGAAATCGGGTCAATCCTTTGAATTCCCTGTCGCCTGGGGCACCGATTTACAGGCTGAGCATGAACGCTGGCTTACAGAAAAAGAATTCAATAGCCCGGTCATATTGTTCGATTATCCTCGGAGTATTAAACCGTTCTATATGCGCGTGAACGACGATGAGCGCACGGTGCGCGCGATGGATATCCTCGTGCCGGGTGTGGGAGAAATCATCGGCGGCAGTCAGCGCGAGGAACGGCTCGACGTGCTCGAAGCCCGGATGAAAGAGCAGGGGCTGAACCCTGACCCGTATTGGTGGTATCTCGATTTACGCCGCTATGGCACAGTGCCGCATTCAGGCTTTGGACTGGGCCTGGAACGCATTTTGCAATTTATAACGGGCATGGGGAACATCCGCGATGTTATTCCGTTTCCACGCACGCCAGGGTGTGCGGATTTTTAAAGAGCGCCGAAAGAGGTATGCGCCAAGTTCGCGATGACGCGATGAGACAATAAAGCAAGCCCAGGGTGTTGAAACCCATGGGCTTGTTGTTTTGGAGATCGCACTGAACTCGCCGCAAGCAATCAACTGTACTTAACAATCACATCGCCGCAGCGGCGAAAGATAATGGTCACGCAACAGCAGTCGTACGAGTAGGTCACTATGCCGCGGCCAAACAAACCGCAGCGGCAAGAGATGCAAGGATTCTTGCAGCAGGCCGGCAGGCAAACAGGAATTTCCGCCAGTTCGCAGCAGCAATCGCAGGGATCTTTGACCAGTAGCACCTGGCTGGCTTTCGGCCCGCAGCAATCGCAGCAGCCGCAGTAAGAAATACAGGGTTTGTACGTTTTGCAGGTCGGAGCGGGTGTGGCACAGCCGTCGCCGGTCTTGGCGAGCGAAACGGTTTTAACTGCTGAGGTGTCTGCTTTGTTCAGCAAGCGGGCATCCGCACGGCTGTCGGCTCGTGAAGGGGTGCCGGAGAACAACAGAAACGCCGCAGCGAGAACGCAACAAAAGTTGGATATTTTCAACATGGTTGTCTCCTCTTTCGCAAACGAGGTCGATGTTACTTCCCGATCCTTGGGTTCCTTTTCCTATGAAGTCGTCTGTTGCAAGCGAAACATGGCATATTTCAGGCCGCACGCAAAGGGGGTGACCGGCATGTACTGAACAAACGGAATTCGACATCGTGGATTAGTTACTTATTTTCAGCCGCAAACCAGCCTTGAACGTTTGCCCGTAATCCTTTCGTGACCTAGGTTTGGTAGTGATTCGGCACAGCCATGCATTAGCCCGTGCTGACCGGCTTCGGCGGAGTTGACAGAGCAAAAAAACAAATTCTGAGCCGCCTTGCCGACGCTTAATCGCGGGGGGCGCCAGACGCTTTTCTTAGCCAGCCAGACCGTGCGGAGACCTTCGTAGCAACCACCGCAATCGGCTTGTCCGAATCACATTGCGAGACTATCGACTGTGTCTACCGCGTCGGCTGTTTTCGTTCCGATCAAACAATCGCTAACCGCGCTGCGCGATGGGCAAGAAACTTTCGCGAAATTCGTCGTCGATCTGTTTTCCGATCTGGATGCAATGCAGCACAAGCTGCGAGAAGCGCAATTGCAGCTGTTGGCTGAACGAAACCAACTGAAAGAAGAGCGCGATCGGATCGCTCAGCAGCAACCGAGCTCATCCGATGCACCAGCCGTTGACGAGACGCTAAAGGCCAAAGTTGCGGAAT
The DNA here is from genome assembly GCA_963773875.1 of Pirellulales bacterium. Lineage (GTDB taxonomy): Bacteria > Planctomycetota > Planctomycetia > Pirellulales > JADZDJ01 > CAVTYH01. Next base: position 17,060 of record CAVZCV010000011.1, on the reverse strand, counting down.
TGGAAAGCGATCGAACGGCTTTGGAAGAAGAACTAGAAAGCGTGCGTGCCCACGCAGTGGACATGGCACAAACGTTGTCCGACCAGAAGCGACAAATGGCGGAGGAACACGCCGAATGGGCTGCCGAACTGCGGCAGTTGCGGCGAATTCTCGATAAGCAGGCCGCATGGATCACGCAGCATGCAGAGATGGGAGCAGGTCCTTGGGGCGGAGATAGCCAGTTCGGCGCCGGTGCAAACGGATCGCTTGCTGCAGCCGGACCAGCCGGTCGCGCGCACCCAACGGCATTCCCAGCTGCAAACGCCACCTCGCCGGCGCGACAGCCGGACCCAGTGGTTGGTTCCATCCTATCGCAATTCGAACTCTTGCAAAAAGACGTGGCCCGGCGTCGTGGCCAAACCGATCAAGATCGTGCCAAGGGGTAAAAGTTTTCGTGTAGCCGCTCATGGTTTGGCGGCAGGAGCGAACCAATGTTCCAGTCAATTCGCCGATACTTTTGGAAGCGATTACATCTGCCTTGCTCGCTAGCCGAGGAAGATGAATCGCTGGCCGTCGTCACATCGGAGGCAGCCGACAGCGCGAGCAATGAGCACTCGAAACCCGAGCTCGCCAACGATGTGGAATCGCTCGTCGACCAAATGCTTGCCAGCGGCCGGTACGCGCTTTTGCTACGTCCGCAAATCTCGGCAAACTTGAACCGGGAGCTTTACGAGAAGGCGAAACACACACTCGAGCTCGACATGGGCCTGGTGCCACAGGGCGAAGTGCACTTGGAGCCGAGCGTATTCGATGTCGATTATTCGCTGTTTGTTGCCGATGACGAAGATTCGCCCCACGGCTTGACCATTTTCGTCAATCCAGTATTCCTCGATCGTTATCCGGTCACAAACAAACAATTCCAACGCTTTGTTTCGGCCGGCGGCTATCAGGAGATGGCCATTTGGGATCGCGAAGTGCTGCCAGCGGTGCTCGACTTTACAGACACCACTGGCCAACCCGGCCCGCGATTTTGGAAGAATGGCCGCTTCCCGGCAGGCGAAGCCCATCTGCCTGTGGTCGGCGTCAGCTGGTACGAAGCCATTGCATATTCCCGCTGGGTTGGCAAGCGTTTGCCTTCGGACGCGGAATGGGTAAAAGCAGGAAGCTGGCCAGTCACGCTCTCCGGCAGCACGCACTTGCAGCGAAAGTATCCGTGGGGCGACACCATGGATCGACACCGTGCGAATGTGTGGGGCTCGGGCCCGGGCCGCGTTGTGCCGGTCGACGAATTCGCCGACGGCGCCAGTGTCGGCGGCCTGTTTCAACTCATCGGCAACGTTTGGGAATGGACCGCCACAAATTTAGATGTCGATCCGTCGGCAGATGAAGATGGCCACGACAAGCAGGCGCTGTTAAAGACAATTCGCGGCGGTGCATTCGACACTTATTTCGAAAACCAAGCCAATTGCCAATTCGCGAGCGGCGAAAATCCAATTTCACGAAAGCACAACATCGGTTTCCGTTGTGCGCTGGGAATGTGCGATGTTGCCGAGCCGCCACGACCGCCGGTCGATGAGTTCGTCGGCGACGAACTACCACGATTCGAAGTGCCAACGGGTGCGGACGAATTGATAACGATTTAGAGCGGACTAACTTCCCGCTTGTGCCTCAGCGTGTTGCCCGAAACGCTGAACAGCAAGCGGAGGACATATACACACGCGATATTACCGCAACAGATCACGCCAGGATTCATGCCATGACCAAAGCCGTTTTGCCCATGGAATCGTACCGGCTAGCGCAATATGCCGTGCAGGTTCCGTGCTTCATCTGTGATGAAGGAAACACCTTCGACGCGGAATTGTGCCGTCACTGCCAGGCGCCGATGGCACTTGCGCACCAGGCAACATCGCAAAAAATCAAACCGCAAATGGTCGCGACCATCGGCTCCAGCGGTGTTGGAAAGACGGTTTACCTGGGGATGTTGCTCGACATGCTTTCGCATATGCCGGAGCAGATTCAAATAATCGCCCGCGGCGCATTTTCGATCACGCTGCAACAAAACGCGATGCAGTCGCTATCGCGATGCGAATTCCCTGCAAAAACGCCGAATGAGCCTGACCGCTGGAATTGGGTGCATTGCCAGGTGCGGCGGCAGAAGGAAAAGCGCGCCGCCGAATTGATTATGCCCGATATCGCCGGCGAAGCAATGCTGCAAGAAGTTGAGCATCCTCATTCGTACAAGGCGATCCGTTCATTCTTGCTGAAATGTGCCGGCGTCATGATTCTCGTCGACACAACCGGACTGGATTCCGGTCGCCGCGAGCAAGATTACTTCACCATGAAACTGCTCACTTATTTGAGCGAACTCGATGACGACATAAAAACCTCGTGGCGGCATCGGCCCGTGGCACTCGTGTTTAGCAAATCTGATCAGTGCGAAGACTGCTTCCTCGATCCTGCCGGTTATGCGCAAAAACATGCTGCCGGACTATGGCAATACTGCCGCGAGCAATTTCGCAATCATCGCTTTTTCGCTGCAGGAGTTGCGGGAGCGACGGCCACACGCATGGTCCCCAGTGTCGGCAGAGTGCGTGCGCCGTTACGAGTTGAACCACGCGGCGTCATCGAGCCGTTCGCCTGGATTGTCGATCAAATTCGTGCGTAAATGTTCGTTGTCCGTTGTCCTGTCATTTGTCTTGGTTTTGGCACAGCCAGAAATTTCACGTCTGCCTTGTTCAAACTATGGGCAATTGTCAGCGAGTCTCCGATTGGGATCAACAAACCGTGTTTATCGAACAAGCCATCTTCACTTCGGCCCAGACTTCACGAGGTGACGGATATCATCTCGTTGCTCGCAGCCACGGCGTTTCGGAGGAAGATGCGCAGCAACTCGCGGTGTGGGGGCCTTCGCATGGGGCGCTCCGCGACGACCGCGATGAGGCCTCGAGCATTAACTTCAATCGACTGACGAGCGGCACGCTCTGCGTGTCGAAAACCGTGGCCGCCGGCGCGGGAATTCAGCGGACGTGGCGGGTCGCGAATTTACACACAGTTCTTGATGGTGCCAGGTGAAGTCTTTGCACGCTTTGCCAATAACGCCTTCGCGGTGTTACGAGCTGCATGGGCGAAAGGTTTACTGAACGTTCACGAGCGCGTGCCGGCAACTCTCGAACGCTCGTCGCTAGTGGGCCGTTCCGCCACGGTCGATGAAGGCCTTTTGGCGCAACTGGCGGACCACTTTGGACCCGAGCGTGTCGCGCTCATGGTTACCGCCGCGGTTGCACCGGGGCAAGTTTTGATTTCGGGTGGGCAAAACTCCGAAACATTGATTGGCGGACTAATTAATTACTTTCCGGTCGAATGTCGCCCAGACCTATCGTTCACAACCGGCCTGCAAATGTCGCCGCGCCGGCCTTTCCACATCGTGCCAACAAAACTGGATGCGGCGGAACAGCGCCGGATCTCGCGCGAAGGCGGCATATCGATCATCGATCTCGCGAGCACCGATTTCGATTGCCAACAATTGCGCGGCTGGGGACGCTATGTGGCCGAAGCAATCTCCACCGACCAATTGTCAGCCCTAATCAACCAATTGCAGCTTGCGAGGCCCGGTCTTTCCCTAAGCCAACTCGATGCACTGGGTGAAGAATTGATTCACCGGCTGACTCGCGTCCAAGTCGCATGCGGCCAGAACGCCGACGACCGAGCCAGTCCGGCCCGTCGATCCATTCGAAGTGTGAAGCCGGCCGAGGATTCCGAAGCGATAATTCGGCGCGATTTGCCGGCGATCCGAGCGGAATCACCTGCCGCTCAGAAATTGCCAGATCCAATGTCGGCTGAACTTTTCGAACAATTGGACGAAGTGGTTTATGAGGCCATCAACGGGTCAAGCGCGGCCGCAACGCAAGTAGGAAAACTCTGGACGCAACTTTCCGCACATTTGTCGGCCGATGCTATATCTGAGGCACGCGAGCAGTATTTGCGCTACACACTTACTTTGTGGGACACTTCCGTGGGCGGTTCTCGCGATCCAAATAAAGCAATTCGAGCGCTCGACGTGCTTTCAATTCTAATGCCCGCGAACTGAGGTAAGCGCAATCTGCCGTTGCGGGCAAGCCTAGGCCGGCTGGGCTCCAAGCATCATCTCTTTGAACTGCTGGAACAGATACGCGCTATCGTGGGGTCCCGCCGACGCCTCAGGATGATATTGCACGCAAAATGCTGGCAGTATTCGGTGACGCACGCCTTCAATCGTGTTATCGTTCAAATTACGGTGCGTCACTTCCAACTCTGGCGGCAGCGAATCTTCGGCCACTGCAAAGCCGTGATTCTGAGAAGTGATTTCCACTTTGCCTGTGTTCAAATTCTGCACTGGCTGATTGGCGCCGCGGTGGCCGAATTTGAGTTTGAACGTTTTCGCTCCGCAGGCCAGCGAAAGCAACTGATGCCCCAGGCAAATGCCAAACACTGGAACCTGGCCCAATAGACCACGGATGGCGCCAATCGCGTAGTCGAGCGGTTCTGGATCGCCTGGCCCGTTCGATAAAAACACGCCTGATGGGTTTTGCGCCAAAATTTCTTCCGCGGTCGCGGTTCCCGGCAGCACGGTGACTCGGCAGCCCATTTCCGCCAAGTGCCGGGCAATATTCCATTTCATGCCATAGTCGAGGGCGACGACATGCAACTGTGGCTCTTCAGCTCCATCTAACCGTTGCCCGCTGGTCTGGTCTGGCTCACCGCGAGCCAATTCATGCAGTTTCTCGTTCCATTCCACCGGCTGGTGTGGAATCACCTCGCGGACCAAATCGCGGCCAACAAGTCCCGGGCTGCCCTTCGCCTTGGCAATTAGGCTAGCGTCATCCAGATCGATGCTGGAAAGCACGCCTTTCATCGCGCCGCCAGAGCGCAACCGGCGGACTAACGCCCGCGTATCGATGCCGGCAATGCCGGGAATTCCGTATTGTTTCAGGTAATCATCGAGCGTGCCTTGAGAGCGAAAATTGCTGTCACGGCGACTCCATTGCCGGACGATGAAGCCGGCCAGGTGCGGCTTTGGACTTTCCAAATCTTCAGAGTTCACCCCGTAGTTGCCAATTTCGGGGTACGTCATGCAAACAATCTGACCGCGATAGCTGGGGTCAGTGAGAATTTCCTGGTACCCGGTCATCGATGTGTTGAAACACACTTCGCCATCCACTTCACGGGCAGCGCCGAACGATGCTCCGGTGAAAACGGTGCCGTCTTCAAGTGCGAGCTTGGCTGTTTGCGACATTTGAGATCAATAATTAATGACGAATGACTAAACTCGAATGGCGAATGAAAATCCAACACCTAATGAGCCCCCAAACACTTTTTCAACGGAACATTTGAAATTCGAATTTGAACCGCTATTCGTCATTCGTGATTCGAATTTGGTCATTTACCTTTTCGCTCTATTCAGGTTGTACGGGCAACACCGACCCACCCTCGGCACTCTAAAGTTGATCTTCCGAGCTGCCCGATATGCCTTACACGGCTGTGGGTCTCCGAACTTGGAGCAATCCAAAATCGGACAGCCAATTTCAGAGGGTTCTTGTCCCGGCGAGCAAGAACCCTCTATTTTTTTGCGCAGAATGATTATAGATATGCGGCGAGAGCAGGGGTAGATGCCGTCAATTCAATCGAATTTGAATTGCCCTCTTCACTCGTGGGCTGCGAAAGGACCCGCTCCAAAACTGCGATCAAACTGACCCCACGCGAAAACGCCGGCCGGTTCGCATCGATTGCATTTCGCAATCGTCGCCTCTCGGATGCAAAAATCGTTTGAAGAGTTTGATTCAATGGCCCGCGCGGCATCGAAAAATCCGAGTTTGCCTCGCCTGCCGTTTTCCCTCGTTGACGGCTGATATAGCGCAGCTATCCAAACGAGCGGATACAACCGCGAGTTGAAATGTGACAATAGCCTAGTTCGAATAGGCAAGCCTTGCCAAAGTTCCGAAAGTCCGTGAGGGTCGTACCGGCGATAATGCCCAAACGCTACATCGTGTGGGCTCCACAGCCGCATGTCGGCAGGTACGCTAATCAGGATTAGCGTGCCCGGGGCGCACGCATTAACAATCGATTTGAGCAGTCCTAGATCGTCGGACACATGCTCCAGCACGTCAGTTAGCAGAACGATGGTGGCGACCGCAAGCCAGCGATTAACGTCCTTCGGCGCTTGCCCGCATACAAACGTGGCTTCGGGAAATCGTCGACTTGCAAGTTCGATGGCCTCCGCGCAAGTATCGATTCCGATGCAGCGAAACTCATCCGCAAACGCTGCGAGATTGGCTCCAGTGCCGCATCCGATGTCGACAGCAACCGGCTGATCGCCGAGTGGCTCTTGCGTCATCCGACGCACTAGCTCTCGCAAAATCTGCCGGCGTGCTACAAACCACCAGTGCCGCTCTTCAATCTGCGCATGCAGTTGGAATTGTGCCGATTGCATGCACAATTCTAGGTCATAGAGCGGGCCAATCAAAACTTCTTGAATTCACGCCGTGAACACATCCAACCGAGGAGTTGCAACGCCTGGGCATTACTCATTATTTGGCCATTTTTCCACCGGCTTCCGGCACGAGAGTGCCGTTCGTTGCCGGAGCCATCGGCTTCGATTCAGCCCCCAGGCAACGTCCAATATTACGCACCGCCTGGCGAATGCGGTTCTCATTTTCGATGAGCGCGATTCGCAAGAATCCTTCGCCAGCCGGGCCAAAGGCCGCGCCGGGGCTCACGACCACATCGCCTTCGTCGAGCAGCTTCATCGCGAAGTCAAGCGAACCCATGGATGCCCATGGTTCGGGAATCTTCGCCCAAACAAACATGCTGGCTCGCGGCGGAGTGATGTCCCAGCCAATTCGCCGTAGTCCGTCGCAGAGCACATCGCGGCGTCGCTGATATTCCTTGGCTTGTGCTTCGACCGCCGATTCGCAATGTCGCAGCGCCATGATGGCCGCAATTTGCATCGGACGAAACATGCCATAATCGTAATACGCCTTGATTGTGCCCAATGCACGAATGATCTCCGCATTGCCGGCGGAAAACCCAATTCGCCAGCCGGCCATGCTGAAGCCTTTGCTCATAGTGGTGAACTCAACGGCCACGTCTTTCGCGCCAGGCACAGAAAGCAAGCTGGGCGCTTGGTAGCCGTCGAAACACACGTCGGCATACGCCAAGTCGCTAATCAGTATGAAGCCGTACTTCCGCGCGAGTTTTACCGCGTCGACATAAAACTCCGGTTCGACCGTCACTGTCGAAGGATTGTGCGGATAATTGAGAATCACCATCTTCGGGCGCGGCTGAATATGCTGGCAGCAATACGCGACATTCGAAAGAAACTTTTCGCTATCGGCGACTTCCAGCGTAATGGCATTCCCTGAGGCTAACGAGACCGCATACAAATGCGCCGGATACGTTGGCGCCGGCACAATTGCTGTATCGCCGGGCCCAATAAGTGCCAGGCACAAATGGCTGAACCCTTCCTTGGAACCAAGCGTGACGATGACTTCGCTTTCCGGATCAAGCCGCACGCCCCATTTCTTGAGGTACCGGCTGGCCACTTCGCGCCGCAAATTCAAAATGCCCAGCGAGGGGCTATAGCCGTGATTCTTCGGATCGTGCGCCGCTTCCGCCAGCTTGTCGATAATCAAATCGGCGGGCGGATCGGTGGGGTTGCCCATTCCCATATCGATGACGTCTTCACCCGCGCGGCGTTTTTGATACATCAACTGATTGAGCCGCGCAAACAGATACGCTGGCAGACGCTTCATCCGCTCCGCAAGTTGGATCTGGAACGGCCGAAGATCATCGACCGGTTCTTGAATTTCGTTGCGATCACTCATGGGAAGTCATTCGTCACTGCGTAAGTGGCGGGGCGATTGTGTGATACAATCGGTCCCAGGCGGAAGCCGGCGGTCGGCCAAGTCAAGTAACGGCGGGCATCCCTACAAGGATACTCTCGTAGGCGGCACTAGCAAAAGAGCCGCGCAGTGTGGAACTGGTTCGCGACGCGAGGCAGGTACCCGAATAACCAGCGTCATTCGACTAGTTTATTGCCGCGATGGCGCCGCACCGGAGCGGGGGACGGCAGCGCCACTGGCAGACCGAGAATTTGGCGCCGCCGGTGAAGTGCTTTTCGGCAATAATCCGGTCGTTTCATAGGCGGCCGGCGTGGCCACTTGCGGCAGATCATCAGCAGCGGGCGGGTCTTTCAAAGAACCCGAACGTTTTTGGGCAGCCGCGGTTTTTTCAGGCGACTGGCTCGTATGCGCGAGGTAATTGTCGATTCGCGCTGCGTCCTTAATTTTGTCGAACTCGCGTCCCATCGCCAGTCGTTGCTTCTTTTCGTGAACATCTTCATAAATCAGGCTGCGAACCTCTTCTGGTTTCACTTGCACCGGCTTAGAGTAACTCTCCAGATATAACACCACAAACTTGTCGAGCACCTGCACGATGCCCGAAATTTCGCCAGGCTTGAGCGCAAACGCTTCTTTCTCCAATTCAGGTTGCCCGCCAAATTTTTGAATCGGCGGCACGCGCCCCGCATTAGCGCGGCTGGACGGCTCGACCGAGTACTGCTCGGCAAGCTTGCCGAAGAAGTCAATCGATGGATTCTCGCGTGCCTTCTGCCAAACTTCTTGAGCGCGCCGCTGGTTGTCGAGCACAATCGCCCGCACTTGGGCTTTCGACCCGTAATTAGCCTCATAGCCGCGCTTGATATCTTCTTCTGTGATCTTCACATCGCCGGCAATCAATTTCAGAGCCGTGCTCGGCCAGACAGAATCGTGAACATACTTGTCGTACGCAACGCCCTGCTCGTCCACCAATTTCAGCCAGCCTTCCACATCAGGTTTGCCGCCTTTCAGCTTGCCGGCCGCGACGGCAGCGCGGGCGATTTCCGCGTCGATATCTTTCTGACTAATCGTCAATTGTCGCCGCTTCAATTCCTGCTCCAGGAGCTTGCGGCTGATCATCACCTCGAGCACGGCCTCGCCATGGCGATTGACGCATTGATCGGCCAGCTCGCGAATCGTGATCGTCTTGCCATTGATCGTCGCCGCCACGCCGGGCATTTGTTCGCGCTGTTTTGGATCGTTGTATACGTTCACGACTTTCGATTCATCTTGCAGCTTCTTGAACAGCTCGCCGGCCACGGTGCGCAGCTTTCGCTCGCGGACGAACTCTTCGAGGCGACCTTTGACTTGATTTTTGTCGAACTCCGAACGCTCAGTGCGCCCCTCGCAGCGGAGAATTGCGAACTGGCCGGCCACTTCCACGATCGGTGAAATCTCGCCGTCCTGCAGTTTGAAGGCAACTTCTTCAATTTTTGGATCGCCAATGTGCCGACGGATCGGCTGAATCAAACCATTCAAACTCGCGCTGTTGCCGTCGATGCTGTTCTTGCGCAAGCAATCCAAAGTTCTCGGCCGAGGGGTTTTTCATCGCCAACTGCAGAACTTCTTTAGCTTTGGCCAAGTTGTCGAGCACGATCAAACGCGCTTTAACTGCGACGCCGAACTGCGTTTCATAGGCGTCGTTGATTTCCTGCTCTGTCGGCTGAATGCGCTCTGCAGCGAGTTTGCGCAGCGCAAGGGTTGGCCAAATAATATCGCTTTTGTACTGTTCCGGTTTGATGCCGCGCTCTTCGAGCAGCTTCTGATACCACTGGTCGATGGGAATGGCGAACTTGTGCACCATTCGCTCGATTTCTTCATCGATTTCGCCGCTCGTGACTTTGATGCCTTTCTTCTCGCAGTAGCTCAGGATCAGGTATTTGTTCATCACCGTTTCGAGCACTTCTTTGCCGAACTCAATGAGACATTCGTGCGCAAGCTCTTGCCGCTGAATTTGTTCGTTGTTCACGACCGCCACAATGGGCTGCTGTGATGAAGTGGCATCGGAGGCCTGCACCGGTGCGGCATTGCCGCGAAGGGGCAACGTTCCGGGTGCGTTCGTGGCGCCGGCGGAGCGCAGTGGCACACCCGATTTTCCGCCGGGCTGCTGAGCGCGGGCATTCTCGCGCCCTCCAATGACCTTGATCGCCACGCAAGCCGCGATGACTGCGATTGAACCCAGCGCGACCAACAATCGGCGCTTCCATTTGGCCGAGGTTGTGGGCGACGGAGTCACATCCGTGTGTGCCATGACGGTTTCTCCATAAACCGTTTGAGATTTTTTAAGCGTGGCGGCGCAACACCTCGCGCCAATCCACTTTGGGCCGGGGACTATAGAAAATACGCGCCGCGGCAGTCAAGAGAAGTTAGGCGACCCACGAAACGCGGCTTGCCGTGCAAGCAAAAGCGTCGACCTTCATCGTTGGGTCAGACGCGGTGCGCGCCGAGCCCTCAATCTTCCATCACTTCGGTCTCTTTTGCCTTTGCCAGGTCGTTGATTTTGTTTTCAAACTTCTTGGTCAACTCCTGGATTTCTTCCTTCGCCTGCTTGCAATCGTCTTCGGTCAGCGTTTTGCCTTTTTCGGCGTCCTCGGCGGCTTTGTTGCCGTCACGGCGGACATTGCGGACTGAAACACGGGCATCTTCGGCCATTTCCTTAATGCGGCCGACTAATTTGCGGCGGACATCTGTGGAAAGTGGCGGGATCGAAATTCGAATCACGCGTCCGTCGTTCGAAGGATTGAACCCCAAATCGCTCGCGCGAATTGCCTTTTCAATATCTTTGATTGTGCCAGGGTCAAACGGGCGAATCACGATTTGCGTCGGCTCCGGAGCACCGACCTGGGCGACCGATTTCATCGGTGCTGGCGCGCCGTAGACTTCGACCCTCAATGAGTCGACCAACCCGGGATTTGCACGGCCGGTGCGAATACCATTCAGCGCATTCTTGAAAACGTCGACGGCTTTTTCCATCCGCTCTTCGACGTCGAAAATGATTTCTTCCGTGGTCATTTTGCCTGCAAAGTTTGCGGGAATCAAATGCAACCCCCCGGCGACTCTCCGGGGACTAATTATCATCCGCTCGCACCTTTATCCATTCACTTTCACTTCGCCCTGCTGACTGGAAATAATTGTGCCGACACGTTCGCCGCACACTGCCCGTTCGATGTTGCCTTCTTTTTTGAAGTTAAACACTAAAATTGGCATGTCGTGCTCCATGCACTGGGCGATTGCCGTCGGGTCCATCACCCGCAAATTCTGTTCGCGCACCTGGTTGTAACTTAGCTCCCGATACAAGAGCGCATGCGGATTCTTTTCCGGATCGTCGCTATAAACGCCATCGACCCGGGTGGCTTTGAGCAGCACATCGGCTTCGAGCTCCAAAGCCCGTTGGGCGGCTGCGGTGTCGGTTGTCACAAATGGGCTGCCAGTTCCGGCGGCAAGTATGATAATGCGACCCTTTTCCAAATGTCGGCGGGCGCGGCGGCGGATGTACGGTTCGGCCACGCCATCCATGCGGATTGCTGTGAGCAAGCGAGTTTGTGCACCCAGCGACTCGAGGGCGTCTTGCAGCGCTAAGCCATTGATCACCGTCGCGAGCATGCCCATGTAATGGGCAGTGGCTTCCTGGATGCTGGTACCGGCGGAAGCGGTGAACTGGGCGCCACGAAGGATATTGCCGCCGCCGATGACGATAGCAATCTGCACGCCGCGCTGCGCCGCCTGATAGGTTTGCCGCGCCGTGTGCACGACTTCATCCATGCTGATTCCACGCTCGCGGGCCCGGCAGAACGTCTCGCCGGAAAGTTTGAGCACGACACGGCGATAACAGGCAGGCGGAGTTGAATCTGACGACATCATAATTTGGCCGCCTGGAATGGCGAATTTCTAAAAGACGAATGGAGAACGAATCCCGAATGACCAAATTTCAAACGTGGCTCTCACGCGGACGATTTCCCAATTCGAATTTGGAATTTGAAGCTTCATTCGTCATCCGAATTTCGTCATTCTTGATTCACTTACCCAGTTCCCAGTGCACAAGCCGTTTAATCTTCAAGCCCGCTTCTTTGGCTAACTGCCCGACGGTCTTTTTGTCGTCTTTCACGAACGGCTGCTCTAACAGCACACGTTCGCTATAGAAGTTTCGCAACCGGCCTTCAACCATTTTGGCGATGATGTTCTCCGGCTTGCCCTCCTGCCGGGCAGCGGCGGAGAGAATCTCTCGCTCTTTTTCCACGACCGCCGGATCGAGTTCTTCTTTGCTCACAGCCGCAGGACGCATGGCAGCCGTATGCATGGCGATATCTTTAATCACTTCCGCGTTTCCGCCTTCGGCTTCAATCAGCACGCCGCTAGCGCCGTTGTGGTGCACATAGCCGCCGCTGGGGCCGTCGAAGCGGACGATGCGCGCCAGTACAAAGACTTCGCGGATTTTGTTGGCCAGATCATCCTTTTCTGTTTCTAGCGTCTTGCCGGGTTTTCCGGGCGACGGCTGCTTCCACAGGTCTTCCGGCGTCTTTGCGCCCGAACCAATTGCCAGCTGCTTGGCTAAATTGTTCGCCAGCGCCAAAAACTCTTCGTTGTTCGCAACCGGGTGCTTTCGCACCGCAGTTCGATCATCGTGCCGACTTTCTTCGCCGGATCGAGATAGATGGCAATGCGGCCGGACGCTGTCTCGCGGCCCGATCGCCCTTCCATCAGTTTCTTGCCTTCCTTGCGCAGCTTGTCAATGGCGGCCGCTTCGTCGCCGGCCGTAGCCTCAAGGGCCTTTTTGCAATCCATCATCGGCAAGTTTGTCTTATCGCGAAGCGCCTTCACGGCGGCTGCGGAAACTTCGGGCATGTTGAACTCCAGTAGGCTGTAGGCAGTAGGCGGTGAATCAATAACTGAGCTTTGAAGTGCGAGTCGCGGTACTTTTGCGGCAAGCACACGTTGGAGGTTCGCAATCGCTCGCGAACGGCCTACGCGTACCGCAGACCGGCCTACTCTTCTTCTCCGCCGACGCTGGCGGCCGCCATCATGCCTTCTTTTTTCTCTTGCTTTAGCGTAGCTGCATCGGTTTTGCCTTCCAGCACCGCATCCGCCAGTTGCTGCAAAACAATTTCGATGGAGCGAATGCTGTCGTCATTGCCGGGAATCGGTAAATCGATTTTGTCCGGATCGCAATCGGTATCGATGAGCGCGAGCGTGGTGATGCCAAGCTTGTTGGCCTCGCGCACCGCATTGTGCTCTTTCTTTGGATCGATCACGACCAGGCATTCCGGCAAGCGATTCATTGTGCGCATGCCGTTTAAGTTCCGGAACATCTTGCGGAATTCCCGTTTGAGCGCCGATTGCATCTTTTTCGAGTAATTCGCGAACTCGGCGGAGTTCATCATCGTCTCGAGCTGCTCCAAACGATTCAGCCGATTGCGAATTGTGCGGAAATTGGTAAGCGTGCCACCCAGCCAACGATCGGCTACGCGTGGCATGCCGCAACGGGCGCCTTCTCGCTCGACTGGCTCAGAGGCCTGCCGCTTGGTGCCGACAAAGAGAATCAGGCTGCCGCCGGCCGACACCTGCTTAAGATATTTCTTGGCACGCAATAGTCCGCGGATAGTTTCGCGAACATCAATAATATGAATCAGATTGCGGCGACCATAAATGTAAGGCCGCATTTTGGGGTTCCACCGACTGGCTCGATGGCCGAAGTGGACCCCGGCTTCAATTAACTCCTTGGCAGAGACCGCAGATTTTGCGGTGGGCGTGGGATGGGCAGTAGCCGTTGACAAACAAATTCCTCCAAGTGGCACACCGGCGTGCAGATCAATGAGTGCGTGGCATTCATCAATCGCTTCCCGGCGTTCGTGAAACGTGCGGTCATTTTTTAGTGGCAGTGCACCGGCAGGACCGTTCTGCCAGTCGAGCCCTATATGCTATCGATTTCAGGTCCGATGGTCAACCGGGGTGATCTCATGGAACCTGTTGCAAAGGTTAGGGTTACGCAACGGATTTCAAACACAGATGACCGAGAATAGATGCCGTCTACCGCAAATGACAAATTACAACGGTTGAATCGCCTTGGCACTCGCCACTAGCGATCACAAGCATTTCAAAACCGCGTTTCCGCACGGAGTCCATCTGATTCATCTGTGGTTTCTGTAGAATGAACTCTTTATCGACCGGCGCTCGAGTCTGTATGCGCGATACGAAATCAAAAATCACGGATCTGGTTATTCACGTTGTGGCTGACATGGAGAATGTCACGCTCGCTGCTGCATTGCGAAAATGGTTCCCCAATCGCTCGTGGTCGCAGGCAAAACATTTGATCGAGTCGCGGCAAGTAATGGTTAACGGCAACTTGTGCCTCGATGCAGGGCGACGGCTGAAGGCCAACGAGGTGGTGAAAGTACTACCACAGCCAGCGGCCGCACTGCCAGAGCCGGACGATGTGCAAGTCCAGTATCTCGATGAGCATGTGATCGTCGTCGAGAAACCGGCGGGCATGACATCGAATCGGCACCGCGAAGAGCGCGATTGGCCGGCTCGAAGGCGTCAGATCCAGCCGACGCTCGACGAGCTGCTCCCACACATCATCACGAAAATCGAGGGTCGTAAACGTCGTGGCGTCCCGGTTCCCGTTCGTGCAGTGCATCGACTCGATCGCGAAACCAGCGGGCTGATGGTTTTTGCACGCACGCACGCGGCGGAGCGAAGTTTGGCCGAGCAGTTCCGCCATCACACGACGCATCGTCGGTATCTGGCAGTTGTCGAAGGCTGTGTCAAAGCACAGACCATAAGCAGTCAGTTGGTGCGGGATCGCGGCGACGGCCGCCGCGGCAGCACGCATCAACCAGGAGTCGGTAAGACTGCTGTCACGCACGTGCTGCCGCTGGAGACACTCAGCAAATACACCCTCGTCCAATGCCACCTGGAAACTGGCCGCACCCACCAAATTCGCATTCACCTTTCCGAGCAAGGTCACCCGGTCTGCGGCGAGAAGGTATATCGCCAACCGCAATTCGGCAAAGCGATTCCCGATCACAGCGGAGCGCCGCGGTTAGCCCTGCATGCCGCGGAACTTGGATTTGTTCATCCAGTCACGGGCAAGTCGTTGCGATTTCAAGCGCCGCTACCGCCGGTGCTCGCCGAGTTCTGGCGCGGATTGAAACAACACGCGGAAGCGAAAGCACAATCAGATCGGAACCGTCCCGGCAACGGACTACGGTCTACGGACAGCTGACACCACATGCGTTCCATCCTTCTCGTCCAATTGCCGATTCCGCCGGTTGGCCCAGAGCCGATACGCGGCAACGTGCCGCTGGCGGCTGGCTATCTCAAGCTATTCGCTCAACAGCGGGGATTGGAGGCGCATTATGACATCGAAATTCTGCCTACGATTGAAGCCAACACGCTCGGCGATCAAGTCGCTCGTCGATGCGATTTTGGCGCGCGATCCGTGGATGGTCGGCTTTACGTGTTATCTCTGGAACATCCAGCGGACGCTATGGATCGCCATGCGCATTAAACAGCACGATCCGCGAATTCGCATTCTGATCGGCGGCCCGGAAGTGACACTCGATAACGCCTGGGTGCTGGAAAATCCATCGGTCGACTACGCCGCGATTGGCGAAGGGGAGCAGACTTTGGCAGAGTTGCTACAGGCGCTCGTTAATGGAGACGACGCTCTCGAAGCAGATTCCGGGATTGCTGGTCAACACGCAAGGCGGCAAGCGGCATTCCCGACTCACCCTTCCGCATCCCCCCTACAACTTCGTCCCGCGCAAGCCGCTGCCGAATCTCAACGAAATCTCCTCGCCGTATCTCGCCGGCATTCTCGACGCGGCAGATGAAGAGATGCTGCTTTTGGAAACTATCCGCGGCTGCATTTTCAAGTGCAAGTTTTGCTACTACCCGAAGAGTTATGACGATTTGTACTTCGTCAGCGAGGAAAAAATCGTCGCCAACTTGGAGCATGCCGCGCGGCGGGGAGCGAAAGAAGTCGTGCTGCTCGATCCCACGCTCAATCAGCGCCGGAACTTCGCCGAATTCCTGCAGCTGCTCGCGCGCTGCAATCCCAATCGGCAATTCACGTACTTCGGCGAGCTACGTGCCGAAGGCATTACGCCGGAAATTGCGCGGCTTTTGCACGCAGCGAATTTCACGGAAGTGGAAATCGGCCTGCAATCAATCGATCCGCTGGCGATGGAGTTGATGGATCGCCACAACAATTTAAAGGCCTTCGAACGCGGCGCCGAGCTATGCTCGATTTGGGCATCAAAGTGAAGGTCGATTTAATCATCGGCCTGCCGGGCGACACTGTCGAATCGGTGCGCCGGGGCATCGATTACATCCACCGCAGCGGGCTTTATAGCCAGGTGCAGGTTTTCAATCTTGCGGTGCTGCCCGGCACGGCGTTCCGCGAAGAGGCGAAACAGCTGGGACTCGTGTTTCAAGATCGCCCACCGTACTACGTGATCGAGACGCCAACACTTTCGACACACGAGATGTACGATTTGATGTCGGAGGCTGAAGACGTCTTCGAAACCGAGTTCGACCCTTTGCCTGAAGTTCAATGGCCGGCGATCGGTGGCGAGTGGTCAGAACGTATGGCCGGAGATGGCATCGCCGGTCTGCGCGCTTCGCCACTTGAAACAGAGGGGCCAGAAATACGGGACATCGTTTCAAATTGGTGCATCAATTTAGACAACGAATCTTGCCACGAATCGCCCGCAGCCACGCGCACTCAAGCCTTCACCCTCTGGCTGCGTTCAAGCAGTTTCGATTCCCATCGCCGCCGCGCGGCTGCAATTGTCGAGCAAGTTCTTGCAGACAATCCGTTCACGACGCTGCAAATCGTCCTGGAGCCGGTCGGAAATCCAGAGCACCTCAGCCTGGCAACCTGTGACGCGATCATGGAAGCGGCGATGAAGAATCCAACCTACCTCGACCGTTTCTACAGCGTACAGCCGGGACAATTCAAAGGCGCCAAACGAATTGTGATCGCACTGCCGCAAGGGGATGAGAAATCGCTCGACACGCAGTTGCGCAACACGATCGGGCAAATTGCAACGATCATGACCATGTCGCCGCCTGAGCTGGTGGCCGAATCGTTGTTGGCCCGTCAGTGAAAGTCGATGTCCGACCGAGAGGGTCAGATTATTTCGATCGCGGTGGATCGCGTCGCAAACG
>CAVZCV010000010.1:0-631646 GCA_963773875.1 Pirellulales bacterium | reverse complement strand
ATGCCTGTGTGTCAAGAGATTTGGGTCTCTGGGTCTGTCCACGGGTTTTTTTGTGGTCAGGTGTACATGTATCCTAAGTGTCCGGTTCCCTCTCCCTCGATGGGAGATGGTTAGGGTTAGGGTGCCGGATGGCGCCTTGACGTATGCCCCAACGGGGCAATCTCTGCCAGCCCAGGGCCAGCGCAGCGCCGCCCTGGGTAAACGATTTAAGTGAAATTCCAAAGCCCCAACACGGCGAAATTGCTGCCTGCCCATTCGCAAACCCCCGGTATTTCTAGATTCAGAGATATATTAGTGAACAGACACTCTAGAGTCAAGAGCCATTTTGGGCCATGTGGAAAGTTATTTTTCGCGAGGATCCCAGGGCCGGAGGCCCGCCAGGAAATAGCCTGGCCCCATGAGGGCCAGGCTGCAAACCGCGAAAAGACCTCCGCAGGTCCGGAGGACCGGTACAAATGTACGCTGCTGCTCAGTCTAACTGTTGCTCGGCCTGCTAATTTGCCGGTCCGCCGGATCTGGGGCCGTTTTCACGCTACACGCGCCGGACCTGACGGTCACGCCTATTTCCTGCCGGCCCTCCGGGTCTCCGGATCTGCGCGTGGCTTGCCTGCCGTTCGTCGTGTCCGTCGTGCCGTCGTGGTAATAAGATCGGGGAGCGGCGGGGTCGGGAGACCCGCGCCGAGCGCGGTCAAAAAAGGATTTTTAACCACGGAGACACAGAGGCACGGAGCCGGCAGGAAAGGCGATATTCAGAGCTGCGCCAGTTATCGACCGAATCGCTTAGCGGCCGGGCTCGTCGGGCGTGGCTGCCAGTGCGGAATTCGGAGCGCGGAGTGCGGAATGGTTAACCGTCCCGCGCCCGTCAGGAAGCGGTGTACCCGCTGATGGCGCAATCAATTGCAGATTGCTGAGTGAAGATTACTGAATGCAGATTTCGGATTGCGCACGGGTGCCACTAGTGGCACTCGGCGGAAGAGTTTTAACTTGGGCAACGACGGGTCTTTTAGCTGGTCCGTCGCCGCGTCAGAATCCAGTTCTATTTGTATTCCAAAATATCTCCGGGCTGGCACTGGAGTGCCTTACAGATCGCTTCCAGAGTCGATAGCCGGATCGCCTTTGCTTTGCCGTTTTTCAAGATGGAGATGTTGGCCATCGTGATGCCGACTTTCTCCGCAAGTTCGGTCACGCTCATTTTCCTTTTGGCCAGCATGACATCGATGTTGATGATAATTGCCATATCCTTAAACAGTTAAGTCGTTTTCAGACTTCATCTCCACGGCATTTTGCAAAACTCGTTCAGAGATCGCCGCCGCGGTGGCAACGACGATTGAAGGAAAGGCAATGAGGATGCGCATGAAAACCCCCGCCGGCCGGTCATCTCGGTCGCCATTGATCATGAAAATTACGCTTACCGCAACAAAACCGATAATGGCTAGTGCGCAATATTTTATCGTCCGCAACGCTTTCACGGCCGCTGGCGAGAACACCTTATTTTGTCGGGCATATCCCAACAACTTGAACACCTGATAGAGCGCCACGAAAAACGGGATGGACGCTGTATACGCATACGCCAGAAAAGGATCTTTGAAGTACATCTCAAAGAGTGTGGCGTTCTTGTTCACGCCCTCGACATGAGGTTCCCAAAGCAAGAATGCAAGAGCGCCGATGCCGATGAGCACAACAACTACTTGCAGAAATATGGTTGAGCTTCTGTTCATAGGTGGTTCCTATCAATTTTCATATTTCCATCTTAGTTAGTGTTTATCGTTTGTCAATATATATTTATCGTTATTTACGAAGGAAGTTCTATGAATAAGCCGTTTTTCTTACTGTGAATTGATTCGTTCAGTGCTTCTGATTTCCCTAGATGCCATGGAGTCGAAGAACAGGCGGTATTCGACAAACACCCTGCGGGCTGTTTGGTCCCTACGTCCGCTACGGAACGATCATTAAGGAATACAAAAACGCCAATATGATCTACACGCCGTTCGGAAATGGTCGGAACCAAGCGGACTGGCATCCGCAATATAGACAACCGGGATGCACGCACGATAACGACTTCGCACGTAGAACGACTGAACGACACCCAACGAACTTTCATGCGTCGGCTGAACCGCTTGACTCTATGCTTCTCCAAGAAACTGGAAAACCTAGAGGCCGCTTTCGCCATGTTAGGACACTACCAGAAAACGGCGCGGGCGAAACAACGGCTAGTTCTATCGCAAGTCGCACAGATGTTCGTGCGCAACGATACATGGACTTCTGTATTTATGACCGACCAAGACGAAATGCGAATTCTTGACCCGACAGCTAGGAAGCCTACGCCCGTTTCCGTGTGGTGAACCAAAGGAAACCGACCCGGCTTTGCAATTCACGACGCTAGCGAAAACACTTGCTGCGATCGGAGAGAAGTTAACCGAATACGGAGACCGTCAAACATCGATCGAATTCGGTCCTCCTGCCCTGAATGCTTGGCGAATGAAGGCCATTTCACTCGAATTTGCTCTGAGACAAGTCCGCGTGAAAGATGGCGCCTTCGTAGCCAACGACATAAATCTCGCCGTGATCGTCTGTTCCGAACGATGAAATATGCTGTGGCGCCTCGCCAAGCTCGCGAACGGATTGCACTTGCCCATTGTGTTCTTGCAATCCCCAGACCCGCCGAGTTTCGTAGTCGCCGAAGATATACACGCCGTCGTAGCTGGGCGATTGTTTCCCTCGGTAAACATATCCTCCGGTAACGCATACTCCGAAGCTATGCGGATAGGCGTACAGAGGAAATGTGAATTTTTCGGCTTCGCGGCGGTACTCGTTAGAAAATGGCTCATATCCTTCGTACACATTCCAGCCGTGATTTTCGCCAGCCTGAACAATGCAAACTTCTTCCCAACGATCCTGTCCCACGTCGCCCACCCATAGAGCGCCGGTCTTCGAGTCGAAGCTAAATCGCCAGGGCTCGCGGAGCCCGCTGGCCCAAATCTCGGTCAAGAACGCTGGATCCCGCTCGTGCTCTTTTAGGAATGGATTGTCTTTAGGAATTGCATACGGGCGACCTTCGTCTCGATGATCGACATCGATGCGAAGCATCTTGCTGTGCGCCGTGTGCGGGTTCTGCCCATTGCCGTTGGGGTCGCGCTGGAAGCCGCCGTCGCCAAACCCAATGTAGAGCATTCCATCTGGACCAAACGCGATACAGCCCCCGTTGTGGTTGTAGGCCGGCTGCTCGTTTTCGAACAAACGACGCGACGTCCCACCCGCGTCCTGCAAAAGATCATCGCTCGCCAACCGCTCGACGACCGTCGTCTTCACAACCCCTTGTTCCTCCACTTCATGCTCAAGGAAATAACGGTGGTTGGATTGGAACTGCGGATGAAACGCCACGCACATCAGTCCCCAATTCGCACCATATTTCACCTGGCCCGTTAGATCGAGAAACAGATGACGAACCATTTTGCCGTCCGTCGGTTCCAAGCGCCATATTTTTGCTTCCTGATGTTCCAAAACGACTAACTGGCCCGGCACTCCTTGTAAGGCACTGCACCAAACGGGATTGGAAAACTTCATGTCGTCAGGAGTTATCGGCCGAAAGGCGATAGGCTCCTTGATTCGCGTGACCTCGACCGGATCGTTGTGGCCGCGAAAACCAGTGATCACTTTGAAATGCAACGTTTCGAGATAGGCAACCAAATCGGCAAACTGCTCCGGAGAAACCACGAGTGCCACGTTTTCCGGCATCATCGAGATTTTCGATTCGTGAATTTCGTCGATGTCGGATCGCTGGACATCGATGGTTTTTCCTTCCGCATTCACAACCTTCAGCATGGACTTCTGCGATCGGCTAATACGCCCCACAATCGTGCGACCGTCGTGAGTAATCACCGTCGATTGCTCATAACCAGGCTTGATCGACAAACTGGGACGCAAAATGTTTTCGATCAAATCGCGCCGCGAGTATTTATCGGCAATGCCGTCCAGGTTCGGCCCACTCTTTTCAGCCCCGGTAATGTTGTGGCAATTCACACAGGCCAGCTTTTTTTCCTTTAAATAAAGCTGTTCGCCCGCAGTGGCGTTGCCTGCATGCTCGATCGCGAATTGGCGATAAGTGTCGATCTGGGAATTTGGCGCTTCGGCGCCGCCAACCTGCCCAGCGAACCAGATGACGGACGACACACATGCAACCAGAATGCCATGAATGAGCGTGCGATACATGGTCGAAACTCGAGTTAGTGGAGACGCCGACCGACGAACGTCTTCAAAGCACAAATGCCGAGCGAGGCGGCCAAGCGCTCTGTCGTTGCCATAACATGCACATCGTAACAAGCGACTCCGCTCGCTGCGAGCATCGTAGTTCTTGCTGGGCCCCAGCATCGATATTCTAATAGTCTCGGCGGTATTTCTATGCCTGTTTGGAACTTGAGTGAGGCACGCCTATGCGACGACGTGAGTTTATCGTTTCAACCGTCGTGGCAGCTGGCGTGGGCTGCGGGTCTGCCGCTGCACAGACGGCGACGTCGGCCGATTCAGCGCGGCGCTGGAAGGGATGTGCCGACTCGAACGTCAAACGCTGGGACGTGATCACGGTCGGCAACCTGTCGCGCAACCGCTACTGGGGCGAACCCGACAACGCCGCGGTTCGCTCGGTGCTTTGTACGTCCACGCTGATCGTCGGCGATGGGTTCGCGCTGCTAGTCGATCCATCGATGCAGGATGCCGCTGCGATGGCGCGCGAGCTGGACCGACGCGCCGGGAAGAAGCCGGACTCAATCACCGCCTGTTTCGTAACCCACGAGCATGGCGACCACTGGGCCGGGCTGGAGAGCTTTTCAAAGGCCAAGTGGTTGGCCGCGCCGGGAGTGGCCGACATGCTGAACCGCACCGCGCAACTTTCAAAGCAAATCGAATCCGTTGAGAGCCGATTGCTGGATGCAGTTGACATCATCGCCACGCCGGGCCACACCGCCCACCACCACGCTCTGCGGTTTGACTGCGAGGGGCGTTCAATTGTAACGGCCGGCGACGCGGTTGCGACACTTGATTTCTTCCGTGATCGGCACGGGTTCTACAACTCCGTCGACTTTGATCAGGCCAAGCGCAGCATGGACAAACTCGCTGAAATCGCCGACATCATCGTGCCGGGCCATGATAATTATTTTGTGGTAGATTGAGCCTTTAAGCCTCACTGTGACAAACGCCGCTTCAACTCTCGGCATGTTCAGAATTTTTGACGTACACTTCAATTAGCCCGTCGCGGATCATTTATGTTGCCACCGCCGCAGGGACTGAGGCGGTGCAAACGTTCGCGGCGGGTGTAAAGCGTTACCGGCGAGACTTCGTCAGCAACAGTCAGCGCCGCCCCAGATAATTGCCGTCGTCTTACTGAGGGCCATTGTCACTCACTCCGTTGCCCAGTTTATCTGCCGCGGATCATACTGGCCGCGGCAGTTTCCGATCACGGAATCGTGGTATCCATCGCAGCCGCGTGACCACCAGCGGCGGATCGCTCGGTGGAATTCGCAAGACCTCTTGCATTCTCAGGGAGAAACCCAATGCGATTCACCATCAAAAACGGCCTAACTGGTGTCATCGTAATCGGCGCTGGTTTTGTGGCGGTAGTTGGGTTCTCGGTGTTCGCATCGCGGTACTTTCCTGCGGTGGCCAGCAATGCATCTTTACTGGACGCCTGGCGGTGCATTATAGCCACTATTGCAATCGTGCTTACGAAGGTGCTCTACGTCAGTATGCCGCGAATTCGAATAATGTCGTTACAAAATCGCGCTGGCAGTATCGCTGATTCGGGTTCCGCACCCAGCGCTCAATTGCAAATGACCACACCGCTGTGGTGGCGATCATGAAGGATGTGCTTCAAATTTGCATCCTTGTGTGGTATAATGTTCGCAAGCGAATTGCTCGCGACGGGCAGTTCATGCGTATGAAGCGTCGGCTCCGCAGTTAAGGATTTGCCTTACATACGGAGTCCTCTTTTGGCCACGCTGGCCAATTCGGGCGACAACCTGGAATTAATTACTCCTTCGCCACGGCCCACCTAACGCTGCGCCGCGTTGGAGACTTTTGTAACGCACCGCAAATACAAACAACTTGAACAACTCGCGAGCCAGAAAAGCAGCACGTTGGCCCGCGAACAACAGTCCTTTCATGGAGGCAACTATCACCATGGCGACACCAATACTGCGTATGACCTTCAGGCAACGGCAAGGTTTAACCGCTCGCGCCCGGTTGATTAGTCGAACTTTTGCGGGCAAATCTGCACCGAGAGTACGCGGGTTTACCCTTGTCGAGCTGCTCGTCGTCGTGGCGATTATTGGAATTCTGATCGCACTGCTGCTCCCCGCCGTTCAGGCGGCAAGAGAAGCAGCCCGTCGCACGCAGTGCATGAATAATCTCAAGAATCTGGGGATGGCTTGCCAGACCTATGCTGTAACCAAGAGATTGCTGCCGCCTGGAAAGATTTACAAGGGCAGCGATGAGTATTCAAACTGGGCCATCGAAATTCTGCCATACATCGAAGAACTGCCACTGTACAAGCAATACCACTTCGATCTGACAAACGACAATAGCGCCAATGACCTCGTTCGGAAAACGAGTATCCCTATCCAGTATTGCCCAAGCGATCCCAACCCGCCGCAAGTTGTTACTGGAATTACAGGCGGTGGCGACGCTGCCAAGAGCTCCTACAAGGGAGTTGCAGGCCGTGCCTGGGGAGACGCTCCCAGCCAGGAAGGCTCTTTTGATAGCTACCATTTGGCTTTCAGTTCCAACGAGATGCGAATATTAGATCGCGGACCCCTATTCGTCGTTCTCGTCGACTCGACTAGCGCTGCGGCGCCATATATGAAGGCGCCAGTTAAGATGTCGCAAATTAAGGACGGAACCTCGAAGACGATGTTAATTGGCGAATACACAACAACGTCAACGCCATCAAGATCAGCGTTTTGGGCAGCAAGCTACTTTAAACTCAATTTGGCCTCGATTTGGCTCCTAAACGTTTACAAAACGAATTCACAAGCGTCCCAACTCGGAATGTCATCCCAATTTGACCCCGACTACGAGAAGTGTGTGGACGAAATGACTGCCCTGGGCAAGCTCACTCGGGCGGATCAGCCTTGCAATGGGGGTTTCACTGGAATTCACAGCGGCGGCGGCTTCATCAACTTTGTCTTTTGCGACGCTTCGGTACATATCATCAGTTCGAACGCCGATATCAAGATCCTCTCGGACCTCGCGACGACAGCAGGTGGCGAAAGCACTCAAATACCGTAATGTCAGCTCAGCATGCGCTGGAGCGGCAACCCTGAGGTCAGTTGGTTATGCGCTCTGCTCGCTGCAAATATAGTTTGACGACCGCATGTACATCGATTGGACTCAGCAATTAGTGAATTGTTGGTTGCCCCCAATTGGTGCCGCCGCATCAATTGCCGTTCTTGCTTGCGTATCGTCGAAGTCGCGCACGTTGCACTCGGAATGCCTCGACATATCCAAAACCAAAAGAGCGTGTCATTCCCGCCGCTCGGTTATTCTCATTGGAATTCCAGCCAATCAATGCTGACGGTTCCATTTTCGACGGCTAGTTTCACGTGGTTTAAGCCTTTGACAAAGCTGACTGAATTGAGTTTCAGTTCCTGCCAAGCTTCCAAATTGATGTCAACTTTTTGATTTGTGTCCGCGCTACTGTCATTGATCGACAGCCTGAGCGTAGCGGGAAGGTGGTCCGATTTGATTCTCATTGTTAAGGCATACGTTTTGGCGTCGAGGCTATTGATGCGGTACGAAGTCCATTCTCCTTTGCTTAACCTGATGGCCTGCCCGGAGGAACCGCGTCGTCCGTTGCCTTCAACCGATTCCACCGGCACCGGTTCCGACGTGCGATATTGGCCGGCATTTCTTTCTGGCTCGTTCACCTGGTACGATTTGTCGGGCCCCTCCTGACCGTAATTTTCAGCTTCGACTCTTCCGGGAACTCGCCGGAACAGAGAGCTCACGACGTCGGCGTGATAGACGCAGTTGTCCAAGCGGATGTTTTGCAGTAATTGATCGAAGGCCTTTTGGGCTGTTTCTGGCGAGGGCTTGGGTGCCCCATCATTTCTTGACACTGCCACAATCGCGTCCCAGCCATCAGGTGATTTGATGGAATAAGGTCCGTTGCTCGCGCTCATCTTTTTCCAGGGCCAAAACGACCAG
The DNA here is from genome assembly GCA_963773875.1 of Pirellulales bacterium. Taxonomy (GTDB): domain Bacteria; phylum Planctomycetota; class Planctomycetia; order Pirellulales; family JADZDJ01; genus CAVTYH01. The sequence continues at coordinate 623,450 of CAVZCV010000010.1, read as the reverse complement.
CCGATGTTGTTCGCTTCAAAGTATTGCGTCGTGGCCCAGTAAATGGCGTCATCTCTTTCCCCTGTTTCGCCAACCCACACTGGTGCGCCCAGCCGTTGTCGCTCCGCCAGATAGTGATGAATGCTCTTTAACTCCGTGGGATTGTTCCAGCAATAGTAGTGAAACTGGTAGACCAGATTGTCATCGAACCGAGTTGTGAATACCGACCAATTATTGGCCCAATCATAGCCTTCCACCGTGACCATGTGCTTTTTGTCGACGGCGCGGATGGCCTGCGTAATGCGCTTATAAAGCGGCTCCAATTGGTCCTTATATTTGGCGGCAGCGCCCGTTCTTTCCGGCAATGGTTCGTTCAACAGATCGTAGGCGGCGACCGACGGCTCGTCCTTATATCGGCGGGCAATATTGGTCCAAAGCTGCACCAGTCGATCTTGATATTTGGAATCTACAAATAATAGCGGTCGATCCTCGGCGCTGTCATCGATGTTCTGCCCGGTTTGGCCGCCCGGAGCAGCATGCATGTCGATGATCACGTAAATGCCGCAGTCTTTACTCCATCGAACAAGATTGTCCAGCAGCTCAAATCCTTCATCGAGGAAGGCGGCGTCGTCACCCTCGGTCATAAACAGCCGGGCGTTCAGCGCCGGGCGGACGGAATTAAATCCCAATGCCGCAATGCGCTGGATATCCTTCTGGGTAATGTATTGTCTGCGATATTCTTTCCAGAACGTTTCGGCATGCTGCGGACCAATCAATTCGCTGACGAGCTTTTCAATTCGGCGTGGCCGATCCGCTCCGCTTGCAAAGCGCCACATGTACCCTTCCGGCAGTAACCAGTTACCTAAACCCACTCCGCGCAGCGTGACTTTCCGTCCGCTTTCATCCACGATGTCTTCGCCGGACGTGTGAAGAAATCCCGCCGCCTGACCTGTCCGCGGCATTAGCAGCCACAAGATCCAAAACGCGCAGAGTGTGGCTTCCTGAAGCGCAGCTAATGCAGCTCCGTCTGATCTTGTGAGAGAGGATCGGGGAGAAGAAAGTTGGTCGATGTTGTACAATGCTCGAACTCGACGACGCTTTTTCATCGTGCGATTCCCTCCTACCATAAAACTGCACGCCGAACTGCGGGGAGGCTGGCCCCGATCCAATCGCATTGGACACGAAATAGAAGCCAAATAGAACAAGCTTTTTGCAACCAGACCCAGCGTTTGCCGTATTACCCGAGCATCCGCCGACTCGAGATTGCGAAGTAAAAGTCGGGACCACTCCTCGATGGTTGACGCCTTTTACCTAACCCGGCCTCGTTGTACACCGTGATGCTGCAGGCGGCCAAGAAGTAATATCACGAACAATATTAACGGGGCCTTGCCGACCCTTTACGAGGGTTCATAGATTGTCATTTGACACGTTGTCAGTAGTTACGCGCCGCCAACAAGCAAGGGAGAATCAGTCCATGAGCGTCTACAGAGTAATTGATCTGGTCGGCACAAGCGAAATATCCTGGGACGAAGCGGCGAAAAACGCCGTCGAAACGGCGCAAAAGAGCTTGCGGGAACTTCGCATTGGCGAAGTCACGAAGCTGGACCTCAAAATCGAGGACGGAAAGCTCGTTTACCGCGTCCGGCTCAACTTGTCATTCAAATATACGGGAAGCGAGTGAGCGGCGCGTGCCCACGCATCCGACCTTCAGTGGCAGCGCACGTAATGCGCCCGTGTTTTCGTTGGTCCGTCTAGGTAATCATGACGGAAGATCCTGATAAACTTCTTGGATCACGTGAACTGGGTCGGCGCCGTCTGCGATTGATCTGTTGGCCTGATCCCGTTATTACGGTATTCCTCACGACACCGGCGCCTCCACGTGTCGGAGATAGTTCTCTCGCTGCAACAGCGCTTCAAACGCTTCGGCCTCCATCGGTCGGCCGAACAAGTAGCCCTGTCCTTCGTCACAGCCCTGGTCGCGAAGATAGGCCAACTGCTCCTCCGATTCCACGCCTTCGGCGATGACAGTGTGGTCAAGCGCATGCCCGAGATCGATAATCGCTCGTGCGATAATTGCATCGTCTGTGCTGTTTGGCAGCCCGCGAACAAACGACTGGTCGATTTTCAATTTCTCCACCGGCAGGCGTCGGAGGTAACTGAGAGACGAATAGCCGGTGCCGAAGTCGTCGATCGACAGCGTCACCCCCATTTTCTTCAGTAACGGGACCGCCTTGACCACAGCCTCATCCTGAAGCAAAAACGTCTCGGTCACCTCCAACTCAAGGTATCGCGGCGGAAGCCGGGTGCGGTCCAGGACGTCAGCAATTGTTTGACACAAATCACCGTGTTTGAAATTTGCCGACGAGATGTTTACCGCGATGCGGCGGCACGGCAGACCGGCGGCCTGCCAGGCGGCATTCTGCGCACAGGCTTGCTCTAAAACCCAGCGGGTTATGCCGTGAATTAAACCGCACTCTTCCGCGACGCCGACAAACATACTCGGCGGCAGCAAACCGCGGGTCGGGTGTTGCCAACGGATCAGCGCTTCCATTCCGGTAAGGTGTCGACTGCGCAAATGAACCTGCGGCTGAAAGTGCAGCACGAATTCACTCTTCAAGAGCGCCGCGTGAAGGTCGGATTCCAGAGCCATCCGATCACGGACTTGCGCATTGAGCGCCGCAGTGAAGAATTGAAAATTGTTGCGGCCTTCATTCTTGGCCAGGTACATCGCCATGTCGGCATTTTGCAGCAACTCGTCCGGCTGGCTACTGTCCAAGGGAAAGACACTGATGCCGATGCTAGGTGAAATGTGAACGTCGCGGCCAGCCAGCCGGAACGGGTCCGCCATCGCGGCGAGAATCTTGCTCGCCAAGGTCGCAGGTCCCTCGAGGTTGGCGATTTCCGATTGTAGCACAGCAAACTCGTCGCCGCCGATCCTCGCGGCCGTGTCGCTCGGCGCAAGCAGCTTTCTAGCCGCCGGGCCACAGCCTCCAGCAGCGCGTCGCCCACTGAATGGCCCAGCGTGTCGTTGATGACTTTAAATCGATCCAAATCGATAAAATGTAGCGCCAACGACCGTGAATGGCGCTTCGCCTGTTGTACCGCTTGTTCCAGTCGATTCAGTAGCTCGACTCGATTGCACAAGCCTGTGAGCGCATCATGATACGCCATATGTTCAATGCGGGCCTCGGTGTCTTTGCGAGCCGTAATATCCTCATGGACCACAATGAAATGAGTGATCTCGCCGCCGCTATCGCTCAGCGGCGTAATTGTCTGGTAGACCGTATACAGCTCGCCGTTTTTGCGACGCTCCACGACCTCGCCGCTCCATACGTTGCCCGCGAGAATTTTTTGCCAAAGTTGTTGATAGAACCCGACATCATGCTTGCCCGACTTCAAAATGCGGGGGGTTTGGTCGACGAGTTCTTCCATGCCGAAGCCGCTTAATTGGCAGAATGAGGCGTTGGCCCAAGTGATGCGGCCTAATTTGTCCGTAATAAAAATCGCATTGGCGGCTGCCGACAACGCTGAACTCTGCAAATGCAATTGCGCTCGATCGCGGACTTTGTCCGTAATATCTTCCGCGACTCCCGCACAGCGGTATACTGCGCCGTATTGGTCGAACACCGGGAAGCCACGACCGGCGATCCATCGCACAGTTCTGTCGGGTCGCGTGATCCGATACTCGATCGAGTACGGCCGCCCCATTTCGGTCGCCGCCATGTTCGCGAGCAACACGTCACGATCGTCGGGATGCACGGCATCAAGGAACGATCGCGGCAACTTCATCACGCTTTCGCATGTCCGGCCCCAGATCTTCTCGTAGGCCGGACTGATGTAATGCATTTTCGTGATTGACGGATCGCTGATCCAGAAAACGTCGTCGATGTTTTCGGTCAACTGCCGGAAGCGTTCTTCAGACTCCCGCAGCGAATTCTCGGCTTGCTTCTGGATCGTGACATCGCGCGAGCTGACAATCACGCCGGCGATACCTGATTCGTGCAACAAATTCTTCGCCACAGCCGCCAGGTATTGCCAGGACCCGTTCTTGTTCCGAAAGCGAAACTCGGCCGAAGCTGTTTGATTTTTCTCGGCAAGGATTCCCTGAAATGCGTGCAGCGTCGCTGGACGATCGTCGGGATGAATGAAGTCGAACACGAACTGCCCGATCAGCTCATCGGGCCGGTATCCCGTTAGTTGCTCGGCGGCTGGGTTTTCAAAACGGATGACCCCGCGTTCATCGAGGACCGTGATAATGTCCAGCGAGCAATTCACAAGCTGCTGATAAAACCTCTCGCGCCAATACCAACCGCTTCATCGGCGCGGAATCAATTGGTTCCATCAAATCTTGCATTTCGAGACGTCCTGCGAACGTGCTCGGCTCCTTCTGAAGTCTAGCTCAGCTCCACGTCGAAGAACCGCGAGCTTGAGAAGCAGTCTCTACATAAACGGGCATTTCGGGTTAACGCCGCTGTATGCCGGCCGACCATCCGATAGTTAAGTCCGCTTCCAGTGCGGCGCAACGAAGTCGATTAATACCGAAACGTAATTACGAGAGATAATCGTCGACGGAGGGTCGCGGGTTTGGACGGGCCAGAGCCATCCGCTGGCGATAGGGAGCCCAGAAGCCGATGAAGCAGCCTAGTGCAATCATCACCAGCGTCACGGGGCTCAGATCGAAAAGGTGAGCAAGGAAATATCCGAAGCTGCCGTCGGCGATGAACGGGCGAAAATTCCATTCGGTAAACAGTCCCAGCAAGAGCGCGGCCACTCCGCAAACGATGGGCACTGCTATCGCGCGACAACGAAACATTCCGGCGCTAATTCCCAAAAGTCCACCTGGTAATACGAGCGCGTAGAAACCCATGCTGGCGATTAACATAAATGCAAAATAACCGACAACGCCGCCGACAGTCGCTGCCACGAGCGCCAGCAAGTCTTGCTGAGTGAATCGCATTTACGAAATCCAGAAAGATTGAGTGCTACGCTGCATCTATCGGCCGGAGGATTCGCTGAGCCGGGTTCCACTATAAAGCCCCGACGACCGCATTCAAACTACGCGCAATAAAAAACCGCTGCCGGAAGGGGAGTTCCGGCAGCGGCGTGGGATCAGGCGAGCATGCCTGAGGTGGGCGGTTCTTAGCGTTGGAAGTTTTTCAATTCGACTGGTCGCATCACAAGGATTTATCGCGTACCGGCGAGGAAAGACTTATTTACCGCCTCTACTATTTAGCGATGGTTGTTGCCGCTGAACTTGGCAGCATGCATCATGCTGTTGCTCGGGTGACAGCTGCTGCCCGAATCGCACTTGGGGAAGCACTTGTTCGAAGAGCAGTAGTTCGAGTAGCAGCTTGGGGTGCAGTAATTCGACGAGCAGTAATTCGACGAGCAGTAGTTCGGCGTGCAATACGTCGGTTGGCAGTACGTCGGCTGGTAGCAGGTATAAGTCGGCTCGACGCACACTTGCGGCTGGCAAACAACCGGCTGTTCGACAACTGGTTGGCAGTACGTCGGTTGGCAGTAGGTTGGTTCGCAGTACGTCGGAGTGCAGTACGACGAGCAGTAGCTGGGGCAATAGCTAGAGCAGTAACTCGGGCAGCAGTAATTTGAGCTGCAGTAGCTGCCGCAATGGCTGGAGCAGCTGGGGTGGCAAGAGCTGGAGCTGCAATGGCTCGATGAGCCGCCGCCACTTTTCGCCTCGGCCGTGGCTGCCAGCGCCAAAGCTGCGCCAAACGCTAACAACGTGCACGCAGCAATTTTCTGAATCTTCAACATGACACCATCCTCCATAACACGAGAAAAACGTTTTGGGCCGGACGCATTGTTCAGCCATCTACGGTCATGAGCGTGGGCCAGAGGGAAGTGTTACAGCGGAAGTTGGATGTAGGATCCAGGATGTAGGATTTGCGGTTAATAGCCGCGACCAGCTAGCATCCATGATTCTCAGTCAAAAAAATCCGAAATCGAACATCCGACATCCAAAATCGCATCAATTGGAATTTGAATTCCAAGCAGCACTTCAGCGGCGTTCGCTCCCCGACCGCAGGAGGCGTCCCAGATTGGCTGGGCGCGCCGATCGCAAGCGCGTGGCTCACGATCGCCGTCCGCAGGCGGCTCCTGCAGCGTAAAACCGGCGACGGCCAAGCAGCCGCGCTAGTGGCACATTCACCGGTTGCGGAAACATTCGCTATCAATTCGCAACGAGTTGCGTGGCCTCAATTCAAAATCCCCAGACCCGGTATGAATCGACCCACGCGGCTTGCATATCGCCGATAGGCATCGCGATACGTCGCCGAGAGATACACTTCTTCTTCCAGCACTTGCGACCGCACGCACACGAGGCTGCCGATCAGCACTGCGGCGGAAATCCATGTTGGCATCAGAAGCGCAAGTCCGATCAGCGTGATGAACATCCCAAGAAAAATCGGGTTGCGACAGAACTGATACATGCCGCCGGTGACCAATCCCGGGCTGGCCGACTCCTCAATCCCGATGCGCCATGATGCGCCCAAACGCAGTTGAGCGATGGCCATGAACGCGGTCCCGCCAAAAACCAGCTCTGCGCCAAGTGCCGTACCGAGCCCACCGACGAGCGGGAGTGCAATCGAAAACCGCGCAGCGAAATCGGGCGCTACCGCCTCTACGATCGATTGCGCGGTCATCGCGACCAGCAACAAGACAAACAGCGAATCGCGCAGCCGCTGATCCCGGTGCGTGGAATGGAACAAAATGATGCCCAGCGTCCCGTGCCGGCGATATTGCAGCCACGAACGCCAAATGAATCCAACCCCGAAAAACAAGATGATGCCGATTAGGGGCAATAAACGCGCAAGCATAGCCAGGCCCTCCAAGTCGTGGGGAAGTTTTGGCCCGACGCGATGTCGGCCATCTAGGTCTTCAGCGGGGCTACAAAGCTGCTGTTACACACACGGGTAAAACACAGCTACGGGCCGCTCTGCTTGCATTGAGCCACCTGCCCGAATAAAACTAGGAGTTCGCGAGGGAATTTGACCATCTGAGGTTGCCGCTCGGTTGTCGGGGTCTGCCGAGTGCGTCGACCAGGACTGCGCCGCTTAAGAGCCTTCAATCGGCAGGATCAAGATGCGTTCCACGGTCGTTTCAAAAGATAATATCGGAAAACTTTTAGACAGTGCGCTGGATTCCGGCGAGGGATTGCTGCGGCTTACACCCACGTGGGTGCCGCGCAGTTTTCTGCATCCCGGCAAGCGAATCAAGCTGCATCCTGACGATTGGTACGCCTACGGTGCGCATCGTGGCGGCATCGACGAGCGTTGGTTTGCCAGCACCACGGAGGCAGCAAACGAGAACCGCGTTCCGGATGAAGGGCTGAGCTATGTCGCCTTTCAACGTCAGCGCTTTACATTTCGCGATGCCGTGGCCGATGCCGGCACGCGGCTCATCGGCAAGCCGATCTACGACAAATACAAACGTTGGCCGGTGTATTCGAAATTCTTCGACAACATGGGCCCCATTCCCCATCACATGCATCAGCGGTTCGCCGATGCCAAGCTCGTCGGCCAAGAAGGCAAACCGGAGAGCTATTATTTTTGCCCGCAGTACAACAATTGCGATAACAACTTCGCTTACACCTTCATGGGTCTGGAGCCCGGCACCACGCAGGCGCAGTTAAGAAAGTGCCTGGAAAATTGGAACAAGGGCGATAACGGCATTCTCGATTTATCGTGCGCGTTCCGTTTGAAGCGCGGCACTGGTTGGCTCATTCCGCCGGGAGTGCTGCACGCGCCCGGATCGCTCTGCACTTACGAACCGCAATGGGGCAGCGATGTGTTTGGCATGTTCCAATCGATTGTCGAAGGCCGGTACGTGCCGTGGTCGCTGCTCGTGAAAGACATGCCGAAAGAAAAACATCAGGATCTCGATTTCATCATCGGCCAGCTCGATTGGGAAAAGAATGTCGATACGCACTTCAAAGAGCACAACTACATCGAGCCCATCGTGGCGGCCCAAGGCGACGGCTGGGTCGATAAATGGATTGTGTACGGCAACATCGACGGCGAACAACTTTTCAGCGCCTCGCGAATTAACCGTTGAGCCCGGAGCAAAATGCACGATCAAAGATTCCGCCGCCAGCGGCTGGATCACGGTGCAAGGTTCCGGACGCATGGGCAAGCTCGACTTGCAAACTCCGGCCATGATTCGCTTCGGCGAGGAAACTGAGGACGAGGTGTTTATCACGCATGAAGCGGCTGCGCGCGGCGTCCAGATTGAAAACACGGGTGCGGAAGCCCTCGTTAGTTTGCGCTATTTCGGACCGAATGCACACGCCAAGGTGCCCAGTGTCGGCGATTACGCGAAACAGTGAAGCGGCAACTTAACGATTCGCGTTTTCCAGTTCATTGCGGAACCTCACACGGAATCGCTCGCATGCCTGCCCACGAATTTCCCAAATTGCACAACGCCATGTGGCCTGGTCTGGTCGGCAAAGAGCCGGGGACCGATCATCCGCCAATCAGTTTGGATCGCATGTTGGAGCTGACGGCACGCGCATCCGCAAACGGCCAGAAATTCGACGGCGTCGATCTATTCTTATTCCATCCGCACACCGACCCCGACGCCAACGACGATGAAATTCGCGCGATGGCCGACAAAATCGCGAGCAAGGGTTTGGCTGTTGGTTCGCTCGTTGCCCCCGTTTGGCCTGGCACCGTTGGCGATTCTGCGATGGGCGATGCCGAGGCGCGAAAAAAGTTTGTGCTCGCAGTGGAGAAAGCCTGCCGCATCGCGAAGATTCTGAACAAGCACGGAGTGCGAAAGTACGGCGTCATTCGCATCGATTCCGCCGATAGTCCCACGAATTGGGCCAGCGATCCCAACGGCAACACGCGGAAGATTGCGGAAACATTTCGCGCCGCTGCCCAAGTTGCGAAAGATTACGGCGAACGATTGGCCGCCGAGGGGGAAATCTGCTGGGGCGGCATGCACTCCTGGCGCAATATGGTCGATTTGCTGGAAGCCGTGGATATGCCCGAGACGGTCGGCTTCCAGGCCGATATGGCCCACACGTATCTATATCTGCTCGGCTACAATGCGCCGCAGCATGCGCTCTTAAAAGCCGGCGAAATGAACGGCGAATTTTGGCCGGCCTATGAAACGATGGTCGGCGCCCTGCGCCCCTGGACCATCGATTTCCATGTGGCCCAGAACGACGGCACGGTGCACGGCACCGGCAGCCACGACAAAACGGGCCGTCACTGCCCTGCCGACGACCCCCACGGCAAACTCGACATTGTGCGGTGCGCCAAGGTCTGGCTCGAAGGCGCTCGCGACCGCGGCATTCAACACATCTGTTGGGACGGCTGCATGTTCCCCAACGCGATGCTCGAAGATCAAAAGACCTGGGACACAATTCTGGGCGTCATGAGCAAAGTGCGCGATGCGGATGGATGGAACTGACGATTCGAACCGCGGCGGGACAACGCTCGACTGCCCGCCGAACGCTAAATTCTTGGCAGCGTTCTGCATGCCGCATTCACGCACAATGTCGAACTTGCCGCTGTAAAAGTTCCTAACCGTTGTTAGATTGCTGACGGCAAGTTTCAGGGCTTCACGGTCCAAGCCATCGGTTGGTCTCATCCGAACAAAACTCGAGCGAGGCTCTTTGCATGTCGTCGAATTACCCGCAGCCGGATGAATTTACTAAGTCGATCGTGTTACCCACGGACCAGATTTCGCGCCGCACATTTTTGACTCACGGCACAATCGGTACGCTCGCCGCGGCAATGCCGGGGATGATCATTCTCTCTGCCAGCGATCCAGCTGCTGCCGCGGATGCCGATAAATCGAAAGCCACGACGAAATCGTCCGATCCAGGCGTCGCCGATTACACGCTGCACGCGGTGAGCAAAAAGGCAGCTGCCCGACGGCAGAATGCGCGATGTGTTTTGCTACGATGGCAAAATTCCCGGCCCGGTTATTCGCGCCAAACTCGGTCAGAAGCTGCGTGTGAAAGTCGTCAACGATCTGTCAGTGCCAACAACCATTCACTGGCACGGCATGCATCAGCCAGGCACCTGGCAAATGGACGGTGTCGATGGCGTTTCGCACGCGCCCACTCCGCCGGGCAAAGATTTTGTTTACGAATTCATCGCCACGCCGGCCGGCACGCACTGGTATCACTCGCACGCCGGCGTGCAATACAGCGATGGGCTCTTCGGACCGCTGATTGTCGATGAACCCACGCCGCCGGCGAAGTACGATCGCGAAGAAATTGTGCTCATCAACGATTGGTTCTTGCAGCAATCCGATGCGATCCTCGCCGGGCTGATCAAAAAGGGCGAATCACAACAGATGGCCATGGACGGCGGCGCGAAATCGGCGGATGCCAAAGCCGACGATGGCAAAGCTAAGATGGACATGTCCAAAGCGGCCGGCGGAAAAATGAGCGGCGCGGCCGCGAAATCGGAAAAACTAAAATCGGTCATGGCCCCGCCGAAAGCCGACTCCGCCAAATCTGGCATGGCAATGTCAGGCAAGCCCGATATTGCTGACGTGCCGTTTGAATCGGGCCTAATCAACGGTCAAGGCCGCTTTGGCAACAATTCCAACGCGCAATTGCCGACGATCAAAGTCAAACGCGGCGAAACGGTGCGGCTGCGCTTGATCAGCGGCGCAAGCACGTATCAATTTCGTTTCCAGATCGACGGCCATCCGCTGACGGTCATCGCCACCGACGGCGCGCCGATGAAGCCGGTCGAAGTCGATTCGCTGCTCCTCAGCCCCGGCGAACGTTACGACGTGCTGCTCAAAACTTTGCCAACCGGCAAATCGACTTGGATTCGCGCTGTCACGCGCGACGGCAACGAAACGAAAGCCATTTTGCTCTACACCGACGGTGGATCCGGCGAATTGCCAGGTGAACCCGTGGTCTGGGGAAAGCGCGAACTCAAAGCGGAGCAAATGAAATCGCCGGCGAAGATCGAACTGCCGGAAAAACCGCAGGAAATTAAACTCGCGCTCGGCGGAACCATGACGCCGTATGCCTGGAACATCAACGGTCAAGAATTTCCCAAGGCCGACACAATCAAGCTCGCCGCGAATCAGCCGGTCCGCTTCGTGCTGGAAAACCCGACGATGATGGATCACCCATTCCATCTTCACGGCCATTATTTCTACGTGCTGGGCAAGCCCGATCAACTCAACCTCGTCGACCCAGTGGAAAAAGACAGCCTCAATATTCCAGCGAAAAGCACGCTGGTCATTCAGTGGCTGACCACGAACCCCGGCCTGTGGTTCTTCCACTGCCACATCGAATGGCATTTAGCAACGGGCATGGCGCGGGTAATAGAAATTGCGTGATCGACCAGAATTGCCTCATGGCTTCTCAAACCGATACAAACTCGTTTTGCTGCGAACAATCAAAGACTTGCCAACCACCGCCGGCGAGGCCATGCAGCCATCGGAAAGTTTGTTTTCGGCTAGGAGCTTGAATTCGCGACCGGCTTCAATCACGGGGGCTTCGCCGTCTTCGCCGAAGAAGTAGATTTTGCCATCGGCAAACACCGGCGAGGCGCTCATTTTGGCCGAGGTGCGGTTTTGCCAAATCTGCTTGCTCGATTTCGCATCCAGGCATGTAAGCACGCCGGCATCGCTGTTTTCAAACAGTAAATCACCCAAGATCAGCGGCGATGCCCGCGAGGCTGCGCCTTTGCCGTTTTTCCAAACCACGTTTGTGGCGGTGACATCGCCGGAGCCTTTCGGATCAACAGCAAATAGCTGTGTGCCACCGGCGGGCGCAATGCAGTAAACCAACCCGTTGGCGTACACAGGCCGCGATGCTGCGTTCATCCCACCGGTGCGCACGCGCCACAGTTCTTCGCCACTGGCTGGGTCATACGCAATCGTGGCTTCGGCGCTGGGACTGATGAGTTGCCGCTTGCCATCGACGTCAATCAACTGCGGCGTGCTAAAGGCTTTGTGATAATCGCCGTTGTCGGTTTTGTATTCAATGTTCCGATCGCGCTTCCAAACGCCTTCGCCGGTTTTTTTATTGAGGGCGGCCAGATAATTGAGATCGAAGCCGTCGAAGGTGAGGATCAGCATGTCGTCGACTACGATCGGCGATGAACCAGCGCCGCGAAAATGGTTGCACGGCAAATCTTGCCGCGTCCACTCCACTTTGCCGATGCCCGTGTTGATGCACGCGGTGCCGGCCGAGCCGAAGTGCGCGTATAACCGGCCTTGCTCGATGACGGGGGTCGGAGAAGCGTAGCTGTTGTAATCGATGCAGTACTGCGGCTCGGCGATGTGGAACAGCTGGAAATCGTGTTTGATCTTGCCCGAGTTCAGATCGACACACACGGCGCCCAGATCTTTCCCATCGGGCGTGGCGGTGGTGACCCAAACTTCATCCCCCCAGACCACGGGGCTGCTCCAAGCTTTACCGTGGATTGGCGTTTTCCAGCGCAAGTTTTCTGTTTCGCCAAATGTGACAGGCAAATCTTTGGCGTCGGAAATTCCATCGCCACTGGGGCCGCGGAACTGCGGCCAATTGTCATGGCCGTAAACCACGGAAATTTCGAGTAGTACCAGGGCGAGGACGGTAGCGGCGGAAAGCGATTTTATCATTTTGAGACGAGAATGCAGGGTCGGCGGGGGCCGCGGCAACTTGTATATGACTATGTCCAGCGGCAAAGGCAGGCGGAACTTCGAGGCTCGCCAATTATAGCCAAATCGCCCTGGCGTTCTCAATCGCCGGAAAATTCGCTTGAGAAATGCTTTCCCCCGGCCTCTTGACAAATAAACTAGTGTACACTACAATTCATCGTTCCAGTACATCGAGGGCAATCGGTCCCGGAAACCGTGTTACGGACGATGGGCTTTAACCGTTGAGGAACATTCAATGGGTCGGCAGAGCAGTCAATTCAATCGAAGCCGGTTTAGTGGAGTTGGCTCCCGGCCAGAAGTGTTCCGGTGTGAAAAAACTGTGAAGCGCCTAGGTCATTTGCAGCTTGATTTCCCGAGTAGAGCGCCTCAGTTTTTTCACTTCGAATTACCGTTTCGAAGACTAACGTGCGGCGAGCCGCATGGCAGAAAAGCCCGCAACCTTTTCGGTTCAGCCACCCCATTTTCTTGTGCCTCGATAGTTAACCATTTATATTGCCTTTGGGGGGTTTGGTGCCTGATGGTCGACCGCCTCCTGAGTTCTGTCAACTGTATTTGAGGGCAACATGTCGCAATACATTTCCTGTCCGAACTGCTTCGCCCTATCGAAGCCCGCGACGATTCCGCCGCTCGGCACGAAGGTGCGATGCCCCAAATGCCAGCAATCGTTCCGGTTGGATGCAACAAACGTAGGCGAGATGAAGCGTCCCGCAGCACAACAACCAACGGCGCCGCCATTTCCGACGCCCAGCGACAATCCTTGCACCCCGGTTGCCACGGGCTACGCCCAGGCTAGCTATCCACAAGGCGCGCCTGCGCCTGTGGACGCTCCGCTATATTATGCCAAACAAAGCGTGCCGGTTTGGGCCTGGGCCGTGGGTGGCGGACTTACGGCAGCGATTGTTCTACTCATCGTGTTGTTAGCGGCTGGCGTGTTTGACGGGCGCGCCGAGCCGGGCGATGCAGCGCGCGGCGAAATGCAAGTCGCCAAAGGCCGAACCGAACCCTCGGATGCCGGCGTCAAGTCAGTCGCGCCGTTTCAATCGTTGTTCACGCCGGGCGTTACACCACCGGATTCGGGAACCCCGCCAAAACCAAACATTTCCCGATCAACGAACCGTGCAAAATCTGCCAAGGACGGAGCCCGACCGGTTGGCGAATCGGCTAGTGCTTCGATGGATTCCGGCGACTCAAGATCCAGCAATCAAGCGCCGCCGACGAAGTCGCTCGAGTTTCTGCTCGATCCGGACCTCAATTATCAATACGAATTCGAAGTGCAGTCCGGCGAGGAAGGACAAGGGCCGATCAAAATGAACGGCGCTCTCACGTATCGATTGGAACCGGTGCGAGTGCAGCCCCCCTCGCTGATTGAGCCAGCGCTCAAGAAGAAAGTCGGCGGCGGCACAGCGTTCGTGGTGAATTCCTCGGGCTGGCTCGTCACATGTGCACACGTGGTGACCGATGCTTCGACGATTCACGTGGTGATTGGCGACCGCACCTATCGGGCCACAGCGACGGAAATTGACGATTCCCATGACCTGGCTCTGTTGAAGATCGACGCCGATGATTTGCGAAATTTGCCCGTCGCCGCCGCCGCGCCAGCACAGGGAGACGAAGTGAATGTGGCGGGATTTCCCCTGACCAGCATGCTGGGCGATTCACTTAAAATTACGCATGGTCGAATTGCAGGCTTTGTCGATCGCAAAGGGGATCATTGCATTCAGATTGATGCCGCGGTGAATCCCGGCAATAGCGGCGGTCCGCTGTTGAATGCGGAGGGGGAAGTAATTGGCGTGGTGAATGCGGGACTATTTGGCGCAGACATCAGCTCAGTCGGATTGTCGATCGATCTAGCGCCGGTACGCGAGCTGCTCGGGCGACACAACGTCGCCTGGCCGGCTGGTTCTGGCGGCACACCGCTGGCTGGTAATGCACTGGCCGATCAGGTGCGAAGTCGCGATTGCGCGGGTGAAGGTTGAAATCGATCCGGCGCAGCCCAAAGAACAATTGCGCGTGCGTTACTCCGGCAGCGTGACAATTCCCAAGCAGCAAACGAAATTCGCCAACGGGGTGGTCACCCTTTCTCCGCAAGGCGAAGTGATTAACTCCGATCGGCAAAACGATTATTCGCTGGTGTCCACCACGACCTCCGGATTGCCGTTCGATCTGCTGCCCCGTGCCGGACAGCGCCAGTGGAACACCAGCCGGCAATATCAAGTGGTGTATACAGAAACCGATAACAACGATTCGGGCTTTCCTTTTGGAGGACCACATTTCGGGCCGCCAGCATTCAACCGTTTTGGCCCGCGATTTGGCCCCAGGGGTGGATTGATGCCCGGCCAAGAGCCGAACGGCAAGCGTGTCAACGTGGAAGACCAATTGACCTACGATCTTGATGAACTTACTGACGATAAGGCCGTGGTTAACACGACGTATGTCTCGAGCCGTACCGAGCAGCAAAGCGGCAAGTTGTTGGGCAAGGTCGTCGGCGCAGGTCAATACACGTTCGACCGCAAGCAGGGTGTCATGACTTCGGGGTTGATGGAGATGAAACTGAAAGTGGACAGCGAAGGCGTCGAGGTGAAAGTGCCGATGACGATTGCGTTCAAACTGCGCGAAGCGCTAACGAGTGACCAAATTAAAGAGGCGCGGAAAAAGCAAAACTGGAAGCCGCCGATCGCGATGCCAAGCATAAGGCCGAGGAGCGTCAGCAATTAACGAAGGTGCTTGCTACGTTGAAAGCCGCCAATGAGTACACCGACGACAGCTCGCTGCGGCAAGCGCTGAGCCAACTTGACCAGCTCGGGCATGATTTGGGGCAATCGAAAGAGCGCGATGAGATAGGTCCGCTCTTGAATCGATATCTAAAGCATCCCGATGAATCGATTCGCTCCTCGGCTGCGTCTGCCGCCGCAAATTGGGCGACAAAGGACAACATTCCGGCGCTGATGGAATTGATGACGTCGACCGACCATTTCACGCAGCGCTACGCGATTGAAGGGTTGGCCGCCAGCGGCGGCGACGAGAAATCGGCCGCAGCCATGGCAAAAATGATGGAAACCAGCGACTTTTCATTGCGTTGGGAACTGCGTGATTCACTCAAAAAGATGAAAGATTTTGCGGAGCCGGTCGCTTTGCCGCTGATGGAATCAAGAAACAAGGATGTTCGCGATGACGCCTATCAGGTGCTAGGCGAAGTTGGCGGACGCAAGAGTTTCGAGGCACTCAGCGCGGCGTTGGGAAAATCGAGCGACGGCCTGGAACACATGAGCATCCAAGGGCGCTCGACAGTGTGAAAAAACGACTTGCGACGCAAACAAAATGATTCGGTCGAACGAACCCTAAAGGGTGCATCCGGAAGTTTCCGCGTGGTAACATAGATCTTTTACAACTTAAACTTTCTCACGAATCGCAAAGGGGGATGTGCGATGCGGTTGATTATTGATCACAAGCGGATTCTGGCCGCCGTTGTGGTGCTGGCGACTTGCGCCAGCGTAGCACTCATCGGCAGTGCGCAAGATTCACAAGCGCCGGCCGCCAAAGCGGCGAAAAAATCGGGCAAGTCGTCCAGCAAGAAAGCAGCCGACGCCGCAGCCAAGAGCAGCGACGAGGAAGACGTCAAGGCCGAGCACTCGGCCATCGGCAACGAGTCCACACTCAAAAGGCTTACGCACACCAACGATCCTGGCGCCCAGTGGTATCCCGACGCCGGCCTGGGGCTATTCATTCACTGGGGACTGGCTTCGGTCAAATCGATGAACATTTCGTGGCCGATGATTCCCGGCCGCCCGCTCGCCGCCACCAAGGTTACCGATAAGGCCGAGCAGGAGCGGATCATTCGCGAGGCCGACTACAACCTGAACGGCAAACCGCCGCAAGTAACGCCCAACGAATATTGGGCGATGGCCGAGAAATTCAACCCGCAAAGCTACGATCCCGATAAGTGGCTTAAAGCCGCGAAAGCCGCCGGCTTCGAATACGCGGTGCTCACGGCCAAGCATCACGAGGGCTTCGCGCTGTGGCCCAGCGAATATGGCGACTTCAACACCAAGAACTACATGGGGGGCCGCGATTTGGTGAAGGAGTACGTTGAAGCGTGCCGCCGCAACGGACTCAAAGTTGGCCTGTACTTTTCTGGTCCGGATTGGCACTTCGATCGCGATTACATGAGCTTTTTGTATCACGATAATCAAACACCGTGGATGCCATCGCTGGGACCAGATTTAAAGCCGCGCACCTCGCAGCACACCCCGGAAGAAATTGCGGAACATCAGAAAAAGTATGCGGCGCTGGTAAAGGGCCAGATCGAAGAGCTACTCACGCGATATGGCCAAATCGATTTGATCTGGTTCGACGGCAAGCCGCGCGTGCCCAACGCGACGAACGTTATTTCTCAGGAGCGGATTCGCGAACTGCAGCCGCACATTGTGATCAATCCACGCTTACACGGCCGCGGCGACTACGTGACGTATGAACGCAAGCTCGCGACCGATAAACCAGTGAGCGGATGGGCTGAATTCTGCAACACGTGGACCAGTGGCTGGTCGCATCAGGAAATTCCGTTCCGCGCAAATGGCTTTGTGCTCGGGCAACTGGCGCAAAGCCGGGCACTGGGAGTGAACTATCTGCTCGGCGTGGGGCCGATGAAGGACGGGCAGTTCTGTGACGACATCTATAAGAACATGACGGTCGTGGCCGGTTGGATGGAAAAACATGCGCCGGCGGTGAAAGGTTCGGCCAAGCCGCTTCCGGCTGGCGAAACCGCTTCGGTGCCGGCAACAGCAGCTGGGAAAACGCGCGTATCTGTTTGCCTTGCCGGAATTCCGCGGCGATGGAACCTACGAAAAAGACCAACTGCCTGCGAAAGATATAACGCTTTCTCTCAAGGGAATCTCCAAGCCTGCCAGCGTCAAACTGATGGGCGATCAAAGTCCGCTCGAATTTGAGTACGTCGATAACACACTGACAATCAAACTGCCGGCGGAGAGACGTACGAAGCTAGTCGACGTGGCGGAAGTTACACTCGCCGGGTAGCGCGGCGTTACGTCGTTTCTATCTCACAACAGATTCGGATGATGACCACCATGAAACTTCGTCGATATGTAATCGTCTCGCTTCTGCTAATAATGGGTGCGGCCGCCCAATTGAGTGCCGACGACAAATCGTCGCTGACACTGTGGTACGACAAGCCTGCCGAGCGCTGGGAGGAAGCGCTGCCGATTGGCAACGGACGCCTCGGCGCAATGATCTATGGCGGCGCCAACCGCGAGCACTTGCAACTCAACGAAAACACCCTCACTGTCGGCGATCCTTCCGACGAATACAAGCAGGTACGCATCACCGACGATTTCGATCAGGTCGTCGGGATGCTCAAGAACAAAAAGTACGCCGAAGCCGATGACTATGTCACGAAGCATTGGCTGGGCCGCGGCCAGGCCTGCTACCAGCCGATGAACGATTTGTGGATCGATTTTGCGGGCGAAGGGAAAGCAGAGGACTACAAACGCTGGCTCGATATTTCTCGCGCCGTCGCCGGCGCAAGTTTCCGCAAAGGCGATGTGACTTTTACGCGCGAGATTTTTGCTTCGCACGCCGACGATTTGATCGTCATTCACTTAACCGCCGATAAGCCGGGCGCACTGGCGTTCAAAGCAACGTTCAAATCTCCGCATCCGACGGCGCACCTGGCGAAAGTTGACGATCACACGCTCAGCATGCGCGGCCAGATTCCCGGATTTGTTTTGAAGCGCTCGTTTGCCGACACGGAGAAAATGGGGGATCAGCTCAAGTATCCGGAGGTTTACGACGAGAAAGGCAATCGACGGCCAAATGCGAAGCTCGTAATGTACGGCGACGACGTCGGCGGAAAAGGCGCACTGTTTGAAACTCGACTTAGTGTCGATACCGATGGCGGCACAGTTACAGTTGACGGCGAATTCCCTGTCGGTCGCCGGCGCCAAGAGTGCCGTGCTGCGGCTCTGCGCCGGCACCAGTTACAACGGTTCGTTTAAAAGCCCCAGCAAGGATGGCGTCGATCCTGCGCTTGCGCGGAAAAAACTTTGAGTGAATCGAAGTCGCGGTCCTATGACGAGTTGATCAAGCGTCATGTCGACGATTATCAAAAACTCTTCAACCGAGTTTCGCTCTCGCTGGGCGGGGATACGGGCAGAGAATCGCTGCCCACGAACAAACGCATCGCCGAATTCAGCAAGCATGGCGATCCAGCGCTGGCTGCCCTGTGCTTCCAGTTCGGCCGTTATCTGCTAATCAGCGGCTCGCGCCCGGGCGGGCAACCCCTGAACTTGCAGGGCATGTGGAACGAGAAAGTCATTCCGCCATGGGCTTCGAGTTATACGATCAACATCAATACCGAGATGAACTACTGGCCCTCCGAGCTTACGAATTTAAGCGAGACGACCGAACCACTTTTTCGAATGCTGAGCGAGTGCGCCGTCGGCGGAGCGCAAACCGCGCACGACATGTACGCGCGCCGCGGCTGGGTAATGCACCACAACACCGATTTGTGGCGCATCACGTATCCCGTCGATGGAAAAGCGCAGGCCGCGTTCTGGCCAATGGCCGCTGCCTGGTTCAGCAGCCATTTATGGGAGCACTATTTATTCACCGGCGACAAGAAATTTCTCGCCGATGACGCGTACCCGCTGATGAAAGGGGCGGCCGAGTTCTGCGCAGATTGGCTGATTGCCGCAGACGACGGCACGCTGGTGACGCCCGTTAGCACCTCGCCAGAGAATCGCTTTAAAGTCGATGGCGGAAAAACCTCGTCGGTCAGCATGGGCTCGACGATGGACATGGGAATTATCCGTGAACTTTTTGCGCGGACCATCGAGGCCAGCGAGCTCCTGGATCGCGATCAACCGCTGCGCGACGAGCTCAAACAAAAGCTGGCCAAACTTTCGCCGTATCGCATCAACGCGAAGGGACAATTGCAGGAATGGCGGGAAGATTTTCCAGAAACGGACCCGCATCATCGGCATCAATCGCACTTGTACTGCGTATATCCGAGTAATCAGATCAATCCCGAAATGTCGCCGGAGCTATTTCGTGCGGCAACACGGTCACTCGACATGCGCGGCGATCAGACGACCGGCTGGTCGATGGGCTGGCGAATCAATCTTTGGGCGAGACTCTTGGATGGCGACCATGCGTACAAGATCGTCCAGAATTTGTTCCATCTGGTGGGCACTTCCGAAACCGACACGCGTGGCGGCGGGCTTTACGCGAGCATGCTCGACGCTCATCCGCCGTTTCAGATCGACGGAAATTTCGGTTACACCGCGGGCATCGCGGAAATGCTTGTGCAAAGCCACGCTGGAGTACTGCAGTTATTGCCGGCACTGCCATCCGCATGGCCAAATGGCAAAGTGATGGGGCTTAAAGCTCGCGGAGGCTTTGAAGTCGATCTCGATTGGGCCGACGGCAAGTTGACCCACGCCAACATCCGGTCGGCGCTTGGCGGCAACTGCCGCTTGCGCACCGCGACACCGGTTGAAGTGACAGGGTCTCAAACGAAAATGGCGGAAGGCAAGAATCCGAATCCATTTTATCACACCGTCGATCCTGGCAAACCAATCGTCGCCGCCAATGCTGACTTGCCCGAAGTCAAGCTGCCGACGACGACCACCGTCGATTTTGCAACCGAGCCGGGAAAGGTTTACGAAATTGTCGTGCGATCGTCAAAGTGAACGCACGCTGGCTTCAGCCCCCGATCGCCGCTTTCGCTTCTTCCATCACGTGCTCCGGCGTAATGCCGAAGTGCTTATAGCAGGCCGCACCCGGCGCACTGGCGCCGTAACTGGTCATCCCGACAAACCGGCCGCGAGCGCCGATGTAACGATCCCAACCTTGACGTATGCCGGCTTCGCACGCCACGCGGGCTTTCACTTCTGTGGGCAATACGCTGTTGCGGTACGCGTCATCTTGCATTTCGAACAGTTCCCACGACGGCATGCTCACCACTCGCGCGGCAACGCCTTGTTGGGCGAGCTGCTCTTGCGCAGCGACGCACGTTGAAACCTCGCTGCCGGTGCCAATAAGAATGACTTGCGGCTGGCCACTCGGCGGATCGATGAGCACGTATGCGCCCTTTGCCAAGCCGCTTGCCGGTGCGTATTTGGTGCGATCGAGCGTCGGCAAATTTTGGCGCGTCAGAATCAAGGCCACCGGTCGATCTTTGATCGGCATCAACGTTCGCCAGGCTTCGGCCGCTTCGTTAGCATCGCCCGGGCGAATGACCACAGCGCGCGGCACGGCGCGAATGGCAGCCAGATGCTCGATCGGCTGATGCGTCGGCCCATCCTCGCCCAGGCCAATGGAATCGTGCGTAAATATGTAAATTGTGTTCAAATGCCCAATGGCGCTCAATCGGAACGAAGGCTTGCAGTAATCGAAGAACGTGAAAAACGTTGCGCCATACGGCCGTACTTTGGAAAGGCACATGCCATTGAGCGCAGCCGCCATGCCGTGCTCGCGAATGCCAAAGTGGAAGTTTCGGCCGTGCCAATCGTCGGGGGAAAAGCTCGATGAACCCTCGAACGTTTGCAGCGTCATGGTTGAGGGCGCAAGATCCGCAGCGCCGCCAATGAGCCAAGGCACTCGTTGGGCGACGGCATTCAATACTTTGCCGCCGGAAACTCGCGTGGCCAGGCCTTTGGCGTCTGGCGCGAATGTCGGAATGTCGGCATCCCAGCTTTCAGGCAAATCGCGAAGGTCCATCGTCCTCCACTGAGCTGCCAATTCTGGAAACTCTTTCGCGTACTTCTTGAAACTGGCCTGCCATTTCTTATGCAGCTTCTTGCCACGGGCCGCCACGCCGGCCTGGAAATTCTGCCGCGCTTCGTCCGGCACCAGGAACTGCGCATCGGGTGGCCAGCCGTAGAATTCCTTGGTCAGCTTCACTTCGTCAGCGCCGAGCGGCTCGCCATGCGCTTTGTGCGTGTCTTGTTTGTGCGGCGATCCGTAGCCGATGTGACTGTTGACAATAATAATCGTCGGCTTGTCCTTAGTTCGCAAAAACCTCTTGTACGCTTTGGTCAACGCATCAACATCATTGGCGTCCGGACACTTGATTACATTCCAACCCAAGCCCTTGAAGCGCGTGCCCACATCGTCGGAGTACGCAAGCGAGGTTTCGCCTTCGATCGTGATATGGTTCTCGTCGTAGATCCAGCACAGGTTCGCCAGTTTGAGGTGACCGGCCAGCGAGGCGGCTTCGTTGCTCACGCCTTCCATCAAGTCGCCATCGCTGCACATCGCATAAATGTTGAAATCAAATACCTCGTAACCCGGCCGATTGAAATGCGCTCCCAGCCACCGTGAAGCGATCGCCATACCCACGCTGTTGCCAACGCCTTGTCCCAGTGGGCCGGTTGTCGTTTCCACACCGGTGGTTTCGACCGATTCCGGATGGCCCGGCGTGCGGCTGCCGAGTTGACGAAACTGCTTGATTTGATCGAGCGTGACGGCCAGCTCGCCGGTCGGATTTCCGTCGTGATCGAGCTGAATCACGCCCGCTAAATGCAAAAGCGAATACAGCAACATCGATGCATGCCCACAAGAGAGCACGAACCGATCGCGATTCGGCCACTCCGGATTTTCCGGATCGTAGCGCAAAATGTTTTGCCACAATGCATAGGCCACGGGCGCGAGCGCCATGGGCGTGCCGGGATGCCCGCTATTGGCCTTTTGAACACCATCCATGGCCAGCGTGCGAATGGTGTTGATGGTGAGCAGTTCGATGCTCTTTTCGCTGGTGGTGATTTCAGATTCCGTGGTCGTGGACATGTTGTCATCCTTTGTCCGTTGTGATCGGCCTCGCGTGGCCGTTGGCAATTCGTTCCCTAAGGACGGTCGGCGCCGCATCGTTCAGCAAATAAACGTCTGGCTGAGTCCGCTCGCCGAGATCGTCCCATCGCTGGCTTTTCCGCCATTTTTCGCAGGCAAAACCGTTGAGTTTAGGGCGCACCGCCCAAGCGTCAATCGTGCAGGCGGCATCGCTACCGCGGGCGTGTTGCCATCAGCAAGCGATCGCTGCATTGCCCTCCAACCGCTACCCGAAGGGCATAGCCCAGTTAAGTTCGCGAAGCCTTCGATTTGCGTACTGATCGCTCTCATTATTTCGCTGCCTAATTAATTCAATTTTCAAAAACTGCCGCCGATTTTCGTCCCGATTTGACGCCCCTCAAAACCGACTGAAACTCTCGCGGCCGCCCGTTCGATAATCCTCGAGAAAAACTTGCATTGATTGATCACTCACTCGAAAACCTGATTTTCAAGTGAAATAACGGAAGCGCGCGCTACGGAAAAACACGAGCGACACGCAAAAGTAATTTCACAGTTATTTCACTGTCCTGCTCCGCTCCTGTTTGGAAGTCAATCTTCGTCGAGGGTTTCGCATCGGCGAGACCGTAGTTATTTCGCAGGATTCCACTCACACCACAGTTAACGCAATCTAAACACACCGCTGGTCCCTCCATCACCGAAAATTGCAACCAAAACTGAGCATTTACACCAAATCATTGCAGCGCTCCGTGTCAGCACTCCAAGCCGCCACACATGTTCATACACACATTATACTGTACAGATGATGCGAGTCAAGGGTGTTGGCCCAAAATGTTACAGAACATCATTTGTGCAAACAATTGTTGCCGTCCCAGAACAACAGCTATATCCAGATGCTGCCTCCGTGGAAACTCGCTTCCATGGGCGGAACGAACCATTTGGCCTAGTCTGGATTTCGCCGGTGCTGGTCGCGGTAGCTGGGCGAACGGATGCCGCCACACCAAGAGGCTAATTTTCGACGGTTAGACACGCCGTTGTCTGAAGCTTTGTCGGTGGATCGACTCATGGCGACGACTGCCGGCAAGCCAACGGTTTTGGCATAAGGACTAGGCGGCAGGCCCATTGCGCCTGGATAGGATCTATGTGATGTCGACGGCGCGCAATCACCAATCAAAAGATCAAGAAATGGCTCGAAATGATGGTGGCCACCCCGCCGATTGGAAATCTCGTTAGCCCTGACTGGTAGTAGGCCCAGACCATTGCATTTCTTTGCCGGGCATAGTACAATCCCACCGTCGAGATGGCTCGCGATGGGCCATTTCATCTATACCGGCTAACGATAGCCCGCACGGACAGGTTTCTGATCGTGCGGGCTTTTTTTGTTTTTTGGCCGGATGCTCAGCTTGGTTCTCGCCAACTAAGCCGGCGCGATTCTCCCATCAGCAAGGCCGCATGTGCTTTGTCACGGAAACGCTGCTGGACACATCTGTGCGAATGGCGGCATTCGGCTAAAGCATCGATCCTACTCGTCCGTAGTCTTCCCAATACGCCGATCAAAACTTCGGCGTCAGATGCGATGTTCTCCATCCAACCACGAAAGGTTCGATCATGACAAGCGGCAAGCCGATGCTCGTTGGAATCGCCGTGACACTAATTCTTGGTGCACTAGCGACTGGGCCCTGTTTCGCGCAGAACGGCGGAATGACAAAGTACACCCCCGACCAGGCCAAGGCTCTGGAAGATTGGACCTATGCTTTGGCCATCGATGGCGCTACGTGGGGCTGCCCAGCTGTAATCATGTACAACATGCGTGACAATGACGCCGTAGGCCGCCACGCCAAAGCGGCGCCAAACTCCATTTGGCGCATGGAGAATATCTCGACGCCAAAGCTCTCGGTCGAGTCGGGCTATGTTACGCCGAATGTCAACGTGGTTTATGGTTTCGGTTTTTTGGATCTCGGCGCGGAGCCGATCATCTTGAGCGTTCCCGATTCCAAAGGCCGTTACTATCTGGTGGAAATTGTGGACATGTATACCAATGCGTTCGCCTACGTGGGTGGACTCCAGACTGGCTACAAAGGAGGCAAGTTCGCATTGGTCGGCCCAGGCTGGAAGGGAAAACTTCCTGAGGGCGTTACGCGCATCGATTGCCCGACGCGATGGACTCTGATTCAGCCGCGCGTCCACGTGGTCAATCCGACCGACCTCGATTCCGCCAAAAAAGTTCTGCAAGCAATTGACGTGCAGGGCCTGGCGAAGTTCACGGGCGCAAAAGCGCCGGAAGCCCCAAAATACCACTATGTGTCGCCGTCGGTCACGGACGACAAACAGCCGGCCAGTGCAATGAATTACAAGGACCCGCTGCAATTCTGGGAGATCCTCTCCGCAACTATCAACGAAAACCCGCCGCCCAAGGACCAGATCACGAGCGTGATGCCGAAATATCAGCCCCTTGGCATCGAACTGGGCAAAGCTTGGGATCGCTCCAAACTTGACCCTATCGTGTTGAAGGCGATGAAGCGTGCTGCCGAGGATATTGGGCCGATGTTAGGCAACCTCCCCTTTGGTCAAGTCGTCAACGGCTGGTTCATGCCGGGCCCCACGATTGGCAACTCGCAAACCGACTACAGAACTCGCGCCATCATCGCCCGCATCGGCCTCACCGCCAACACGCCGAAAGAGGCGGTCTATTACCAAGGAACGCTGGACAGTGAGGGCAATCAGCTTGCCGGCGATAACCGCTACACCATCACCTTCCAGAAAACCCCGCCGTTCATCCCGCCCGGGTTTTGGTCGCTGACCATGTACGATGGCGGCAACAACTACACCGTCCCCAATCCGATCAGCCGCTACTTTTTGGGTAGCGACACTCCGATGAAAGCAAACAAGGACGGGTCACTCACCATTTACATCCAAAAAGACAGTCCCGGTGCGGACAAAGAATCCAATTGGTTGCCCGCACCGGCGGGGCCGTTCTACTTGATCCCCCGCGCCTATGCACCAGGTCCGGCCATGGTCGAATCGTTGTCCAACGCGAAGGCCTACACGCCGCCTCCCGTGGTGGAGATGAAATAGGCAAGGAAGCCAGTTGGTTTATGAAGACGCGGGCTGCCTCTCACAAGGCGGCCCGCGAATTTACCTGCGAACGAAATGTTTTGGTGGCCCCGGACAAAGCGCATGAACAACGCGAACACAGAACGCCGGTCGACGAAACAAAAACTCGCTCATGAGATCCGCCGCTTGGTGATGATCTTCGCCTACTTAGCCACCTTTTTCCTTGTATTCCGGTTGTATACCCGGTTGGTGCTCTCCGAGTATCAAGTCAATTACTTCGAATACGGTCTAACGGTACTGAAAGCGTTGGCATTGGCAAAAGTGATTCTCACGGCTGAAGCCTTGCGGCTGGGCGAGCGATTTCGTGAGCGCCCGTTGATCATCCCGACGCTCTACAGCACGTTAGTGTTTTCTGCATTTGCCCTAGTATTTGAGATTATCGAACGCACGATCGCGGGATTACTCGGTGGAAAAGGTCCGTCCGCAGCGTTGACCGAGCTGCTACGAGATGGCTGGCCACATCTGGCCGGCATGACGCTCTTGGTCTTCGTGGCCTTTCTCCCTTTCTTCGCGTTCCGGGAGACGGAGGCGCGCTAGGCGAGGGCACACTGAAAGAATTATTCGTCAAACATCGCGCGGCGACCGAATTGCCACGATTAACGCGGGTTTGATTGACCTTATACACTGGCGGTTGGCATGAGCAAGCAGAACATGAATCCTGTGCAGGCGACCATCATCTACGATCCAGCGGCCGCACGTCTGGGCCAGAATTCCCTTGACGCATCGCAGGGGAAAGTTGAATTCATTGCTGGTGAGCGTCCGCACTTCTCCGAGGAAACTGCCTCACTTGTCCGCAGCCGATTGTTGGCCGCCGCGCTGGTCATCTTCGTCGTACTTGCCGCGGCCTTCGTGGGCAATCTGACCTGGGGGAGCGCTACTCTCTGGTGGCTGCGAGGACTTGTTCTCCTCGTCGCCGCTCGGCTGCTTTTTGGTTCTCCGCCGCGGTTCGACTCTATCGCTGCCGCAGTTACGGTTGATTGAACTCGTAGTCTTTGGTTCGGTCGTCGTTCAATTGTCGATGATGTTGGCGGCCCGAATGGCCGAGTTCGCCGCTCTGAACGACGCTCCCTCGGTGGTTGCCGTTTATCAGTGGTATCTCGCGGCGTGGTGTGTGCTGATCTTCATTTACGGGATCTTCATGCCGAACACTTGGAGGCGCGGAGCAGCCGTCATGATACCCCTGGCCCTCGTGCCGTACATCGTTGTCGCTGCGCAGCGATGGCTGCTTCCGGACTTGGTGCCACTTCTGCAAGCGGACAAGGCGAGCTCGTCGATTCCCCTTCCGCTTGTGACAGCCTGCGTCGCCACGTATGCGGCCCACATCATCAATTCAGCCCGGCGCGAAGCTTTCAAAGCGCGCGAATTCGGTCAGTATCGGCTGCTGGAAAGGCTGGGGGGCGGCGGGATGGGCGAGGTTTACAAGGCCGAGCACGTTATGCTAAAGCGGCCTTGCGCCATTAAGCTCATCAAGCCCGCCAACGAAGCGGATGCGACGGCCATCGCTCGCTTCGAGAAGGAAGTCAAAACAACCGCCAAGCTCACTCACTGGAACACGATTGAAATCTACGATTACGGGCGAACCGACGATGGCACGTTCTATTACGTGATGGAGTTGCTGCCCGGAATGAGCCTGGAAGACTTGGTGGAAAAATACGGGCCGTTGCCACCCGAGCGGGTCGTCCACCTGCTACGTCAAGTCTGCGGGGCGTTGCAGGAAGCGCATTCAGTCGGCTTAATCCACCGCGACATTAAACCCGCGAATATCTTTGTTGCTCAGCGAGGCGGGGTGTACGACGTTGCCAAGCTGCTCGACTTCGGCCTGGTCAAGGAACGTGCCGACAAGCCTGAAAGTGGGACGGCGAGGAACGGATCGTTCAGCGGGACGCCGTTATTCATGTCGCCCGAGCAGGCAGCGGCCTACGAAGACGTGGACGGGCGGGCGGACATTTACTCGCTGGGGGCCGTGGCTTACTACCTGCTCACGGGCCAACCGCCGTTCACTGGCAAGAATATGCTGGAATTACTCGCCGCCCTTTGGAACACGGATGTTCCGCCGTTGTCGCAAGTGAAGCCCGGGATTCCTGCGGACTTGGAGCAAATAATTCTCAAGTGTTTGGCGAAGCTGCCGTCTGATCGCCATGCGGATGCGGCCAGTTTGATGCTGGCTCTGGGCAGTTGCTCCGTCGCCACTGGTTGGGGGCCAGAGCACGCGGCGAACTGGTGGAAGTCCAGTGAAGAAACGCCGCCAAAGAATCCAGTTGGAGCAAAGCGAGCGGTTGACGTCACACGGGACTATCTCGCAACTGACCGATAACATGTTTGTAAACAGCGAATAGCGTCGCGAATGCCATCAAGTCGTTAGCGCGCGGCACAGGCTAACAAACCACCGTAATGATACAGCTTTTTCGGTGTATGGATTCCAGCGCCGAAAAACGTCTCGTTGGAGCTTTTGATACCAGTTCCGGCGAAACAACACCTACGGCCGCTCCATCAAACGAACGTTTTCTGGCTGCGCCGCACAGTGTCGTTTCGATAGGTGGGTCGATGTGACCGCTGATGCTCTTGATTGCGCCAAAACTGCCGCGATGGGGTGACCGTCCACAGCACCGTTCGACTTTTAACTTTCTGCCAAGGTGCGTTTGGACAGAAACAGGGAGGTGCTCAGAATCGCCAGTTGAACGACGAGGCAAACGACAAGTATGGCGAGAACGGGCGGGCCGACCGATTCCATGTACACCGCCGGCCCAAACCAGGCGACAAACGTCACCAGGCTCATCATCAAGCTCGCTTGCCCTAGCTGGACGCTGCCTGGTTTGAATCTGGTGAGGAGCAGATACAGGACCAGTGCAGCGACTACAACCGAGAGTCCGCCGATTTCTTTGGGGTCCCAACCCCAGAACCGGCCCCAATGACGCTCGGCCCAAACGCCGCCCAAGATGACTCCCGTCGCACTCACAAGCGCGACGACACCCAGCAGAAACCGGCACTGTCCGGCGAATCGATCGCGGAACTGCGCCGAGTCCGATTTGACGTCCGATTTGACGATTGCGGCGCGAAAGATGGCATACGTTCCCACCACAGCCAACAGCAGCGGAACCAGATAGGCAAAGCTAATCGTCCCGAGGTGCACTCCCAATATGCCGTCTCCCCTTTTCATCCCTACGGCAAACCCAAGCACAATCGCGGCCAGACCTGCCAGGATGACCACCACGCCGCTAGCTTGCAGGGCCACGCGGTCCCACACGAATCGGCTCTCATTCTTTGCGAATTCGCCGCCGATCTTTGTGGGATCACCGAGGCGTGCGACACTTTCGCAAAAGGCTTCTTGTTCGGATCGCCCTGCTGCAACCAGCGCCGCGATCTCCTCGCGCAAGTGCGATTCCAATTCCAAGCGCTCGTCGCTCGAACAGGCAGCCTTCTTGGCGAAGGCCGATTTCCAGCGGTCGATTTGTTGGTCTAGGTCAAACATGTCGTCTCCTTCCATAGCTTAGAAAGCACGCGATTGGTGAGCTGCCATTGCGTTCGTTGCTCGCTCAGGGCGGCGCGGCCCGATTTCTTGATGCGGTAGTAGCGCCGCTTCTTGCCCGATTCCGCAACGCGCCATGCGGATTCCAAAAGGCCTTGCTTTTCCAGGCGGCGCAGAACCGGATACAGCATGCCATCCGTCCACTCGATCTGCGCGAGGGATACCTCGCGGATCTCGCGGATAATCGCGTATCCGTAGGTTTCGCCGCGGCTCAAGATCGACAGAATCATCGGGGTCGCCGAAGCGGCAACCAGTTCCTTGGACTGCGACATCAGAGAGTGCCTCCTATTTGCCGACGATGCATTGTACTGCAACGCATATTTACATAGAACTGCAATGTATGTCAAGGGCTTCGCGGATGGACTTCCAGACACCCCGCGTCAGTCAGGCAGTAGACCGGCCTCGCGAATCGCAAGTAGCCAAAACGAACCACGGGCTAACGCCCGTCGGCTGATCGCGCGGCGCATCAGCCCGACATGCCGATTGCGCTAGGAAACGCGAGACGCCGAAAACAATTGGCCGTCCCAATTACCAGAGGCGCGTGAGAACCTCCAACAAACCACCGTTGTGACACACGTTTTTCGGAGCATGGATTCCTGTGCCGAAAAACGTCCGCGCGGGAGCTCTGAGACAGGGAATGGCGGATTCGCTCACCCAGTGTGTCGTCAATCCAACGTAGTTTGGCAACTGTCTGATTAACTGCCTCTGGGCGCTCATTTCGGTTCGACCTCGGTCATGAACACCGTTGTTAGCAGGCCGCTAAGTGCCGTCAAGTCTACGGCAACCGGTCGTTGGCGACACCAAACCGTGACCAGGATTCGGTCGGCCAGTAGAGGTACTCGACGTAACCAACGATATCTGCCACGTGAATCGTTCCAAAATGTCGGCTGTCCTTCGCGCGTTCGCGGTTGTCGCCCAGAATAAATACGTGACGGCTCGGTATCGTTGCGTCAAAGTCGCCCAGTGCGCGTCCGCCGTCTGAAGTGTCACCGTAGTCCACCAAATAACGATGACCAGAGTTCACTTCGATTGCGACTCGCCCTCGCATTTGGTCGCCAAGAAACGTCAAGCCCTCATCAGGAACAGGGTCCCTTTCCAATTCTTTCCCATTGATGAGCACGCGCTGGCCATGGATCTCTAAGTGATCACCGGCAATTGCTACCACCCGTCCGATGAACTTAGTGGCCCCGCTTGGCGTTGGATTGCTATACACAATCAAGTCCCCACGTTTCGGGACGTGATCTCGCGGCATCAGTTTTCTCGCCAGGATGCGGTCTCCTGGAAGAAAGGTCGGACTCATGCTGGTGCTCGGAATCCGGAACGCTTCGTAGACCCAAGCGCGCACTCCAGCAATCAGGCCGATTGCGTAAATCATCTGGACGACAATGAGCAGCGAGTAGATCGCCGCGCGATTGTAATCGCGGAGAGAATGGTCCGAACCAATCCGAGAAGCAAGTCGCCATGCATCAATCGCCGCGTACAGGTACACGATAAAGACAATGACAACAGGCAGCAGCACCAACACCATGAAAAGCGTCGGTGAGGGGGGCAGCAGCGCTGCAATAGTGATACAGATCGGCACGAGGAGCCACGCAAAGTACAGCGGCAGTCCCTTGGCGATCCGTCCGCAGTACAAGTGGCCCACTCCCGCCGACAACAACGACAGCGCCAATGCAACCCAAGGTACGCGTCGCGATGCAATGTCACTCACCATATTCATCTCCTCAGAATGTCACAAACTGGGCAACGTATGCCAAAAAGAAAAACGGCAAGCCACCGATGGCTAGCGCTCCGCCGCACACGGCCCAACGAGCAGCCCGCGAGTGTTCGATCCACTGAATCAAACGCAACCACCAAATGTCTCGATGCTGGCGCTCCAAGTTCGCGACGTGGCTCATAATCTGATCCACTAATGACGCAGGTGGAAAGACATTGCGACCTTTCGCAAGCCATTCTTCATAGGGTCTATCTGTCATTTTGCCTCCCTCATGATGGGCTTGAGCAGCGACTGAAGCCGTTGTTTCGCTCGATTGATGCGCGATTTCACGGTTCCTAACGACGTTCGCTCAATCTGAGCAATCTCGGCATAAGGCAATTGTTCAATTTCCGCTAAGATGAAAGCAGAGCGTTGTTCCACCGGCAACGCTGCCAACGCGCGATCTAGCTGTTGTGAAAGCTCTTGGCTGACGATCGGATCCGCCGACGTGACGTCTATGACCGAATCCGGTTCGTTGAGCGCGATCGGCCGATTTCGTTTGAGCAAGTTGATACAGCGGTTACGAGCAATCGCGAAAAGCCAAGTCGAAAAGGCAGCGCGAGACGAATCGTAACCGGACAAATTGGCGAATGCGGCGAGAAAAGCTTCTTGCGTTGCATCCTCAGCCTCCTCCCGATTCCCGACGAGCGCTGAAGCGAATCGGAAGACCGACACCTGATGACGCTCGACAAGCACGCGAAAGTCATCCGTCCTTCCAGCCAGCACTCTGCTCACGAGCTCTCGATCTTCGATTTCCACGAGTTGCGGTCCCCGGCTCTCAAGCTGATTCACCTCGCCGGACATTTATACAGCTCAACTTGCCGAAAGTTCCATGTTTGCCAGATTTTGGGCGATTAGCAATTTCGTCTGCATTTTCGCCATCAAATCGACACAGCGTGATTGCGTTAGGGAATAATGGCAGTTCCCTTCACGTTCGCGACCGATCACGTCGACGTAGGAACACAACGTGGCTTGTGTGTAGAGCAGACGTCAGGAGGGCACGGTCAGCGAGCTAGCACGCCCGGCTGATGTGTCATCAAGTCGTCAGCGTTGTTTTTCAGCGAGACACGCCAAGAATGGACGGTTTTTGAACCGGCTGGTTGGGTGTGGTTCGGACGGATACGAAGGAGGCGCGATCGCTACCGTTTCGCTGAACGCAGATGTCCGGCACTCGACTGGAAGTACTTTCGGCGCCGGGCACTGGCACGATCACCCGTGGTTTTGGCGGTAGATTCCGCCTGCTGCGATTTTAGATCGTCCAGGTTCGCCTGGCAGTAGCGCACCCGGGGATTTGGTAGGGCAGCGCGCCTTCGTCAATCAACGGGCAGGGGTCGGCAATAGTCAATTGCGCCGTTACTGCCGAAATGACAATCGCATTGCCTAGGAGCTGGAAGTGTCGCCAATCGGCATGTTCATGTCGAATTGAATCTCGCTGCCGCTTAAGGCACGGTTGTAGACACGAACTTCGTCGATCAGTCCCGCAAAGTATTGCCCGTACAAACTATCTCCGCCGATCGACAGCGCCCCGGACGAGGCTTGAATTGCGCCGGCTAACGCTCGACTGGCCACCTGCGTGCCGTTGACGTATAGCCGCATCGTCGCGCCGTCGTACGTGGCCGCGAGGTGCGACCAGGTATTGGCCGCCAGTGCCGCCGTGCCATAGAGCGGATCAGAACTGAAGGTGCCTCCCATGCCCGGCACTTGAGACTGCGGCGATGAAGCTTCCAGGTAGTAGATGTCGTTGTTCATCTTGTAAATCAGGTCCTGCCAGGCGTTGCTGGTGGACGACGGGTTGACCCACGCCTCGAGCGTCATCCCCGTCGTCAAATCCAACGATGGTCGGTCGAGAATGCTCACCAAAGCATTCGATCCGTTGAACGACAAGGCGTTTCCATATTTGCCGCTCGTCGTCCAGGTGGCGCTGCTGAGCGTGCCGGTGTTGCCATTTCCGGAAGAGTCAGCCGCGGAAGTTCCTGTGCCCTCGTTGAACCCGAGAGCAAGTACCAAGCCGTTCGGCACCGCATTGACAACGGTCACCGTAATCGGGACGGAGACCGTCGTGTTCCCGCCCGTATCCTTGGCGCTGGCGCTCAGGACATGAGTTCCATTGGAGACCGTGGCCGTGTTCCAACCAAAGGAATAAGGCGCGGCGGTGTCCTCCGTCCCCAGATTGTTGCCGTCAAGCAGGAATTGAACACCGGCAATGCCGATATCGTCGGATGCGGCGACGTCGATCGCGACGATTCCCGAAACGGTCGCCGCACTGCTGGGACTTAACACGGTCACGGACGGCGCGATGAGATCCGGCACGACCGTTGTGAACGTTTCGCCGGACGCGGGACCAATGTTTCCGGCCGAATCCGCCGCGGCGACGCGGTAATAATACATGCCTCCTGCAAGGCCGATATCGGTGTAGTGAGTGGTAGTCGTCTGCGCAACCCGATTCGCGACGGTCGGAGTGAATCCGGCTGTGGTCGAGCGATAAACATCGTAGTGGACGACGCCTGTGTTGTCGGTAGCGGGGCTCCAGTTGAGTGCCGCCGTGCCGACGCCACCGGTGACCATCAGATTGGCCGGCGCCGTGGGGAGCTGCGTGTCTTCGTACGGCGCCGGCAGATGCACAAAGGGCGCGATCGAGGGCACGCCGTTGCTGTTGACGATGAACAGCATGTAATAGCCGGGAGGCGCCAAATTGGCATCGGCAGGAGCTTGCACATTAAGGCCGCCGCTGCCCTGGGTAAACGTCAGCGGCACAAAGCGCTGGTCCATGTTGAAGGCGTGGGTCACCGAGCCGTTGCGAATCAAAGAAACGGAAGCGATGCTCGCCGCATCCGGCGTCTGAACGAAGAAGCTCGAATTGTAATTCACTGTGGTTGGCGCCGAGGTAACGCTGGGCGCGCTCCCTTAAATAGATAGGGGGGCGAATAGATTTCGGCGCTTGCGTAGTCGTAGGAAACCGGGTCTCCGGTGCGGCCGCCCCCAGCCGACAAGATCCGCCCGTCCGGAAGCAACAGCGCGGTCGAGTGGTACATCCGCGGGGTCTGCATGCTAGCCAGGGTTGTCCAAGTTTGTGTGGTAGGCGACCACATTTCGGCCGGCAGCACCGCGTCTTGGGGATATTCGCCGCTGATATCGGTCGAACCGCCGGTTGCCAACACTTGGCCGTCGGGCAACACCGTTAAATTGAGGTGTGTGCGGGCGTTGGCCATTGAGGCAGTCTGCTGCCAGGCCGGAGACGGTTGGGTCATGTCGAGAACGTAGGTGGTCGGGGCGGAAGGAAATCCTTGTTCAACCGACTGATCGCCCGCAATGTAGGAACTGCCCGCCTTCATCACCTTGCCGGGCAAATACATCACGGCGCTGCCGGCATCGAGAACCCTGGGATCAACCACCGACCAGGTCTGCGTGCCGACGTCGAGAGCATAAGTCGCCATCAGGGCCTCGTCCGAGCCGGCTGCCAGGACACGGCCGTCCGGAAGGGCAAAGACGAAGGCATAATTGGGAATGGTCTGTTTGGCGTCGGTGAGGGTTGTCCAAGTATTTGTTTGGGGGTTGAAGACTTCGGGAATCTGGCTGTAACTGGCAGGGGTGAAGTCTTTGTCACCTCCGCCGATAACGATCGTTCGACCATCTGCCAGGGTCGTGATCGTGGGGTACCAGCGGCGGTTGGCCATATCCGGTTCAATGATCCATTGTCCAGTTGCGGGATCAAAGATCGTGGAAATTGCCGTTCCCAGGAAGTCGGGGACGTCGCATTCGTGGCCACCTACTTGCAGCACGCGACCATCGGCGAGAACGGTTTGCCCCGCACAAAAGATATCGCGATCGGTGCCGTCCGGGTTCAACAAGGGAACGTCGGTAAACGTGTTCGTCGCCGGATCCCAGACGCGAGCCGACGTGCCGCCGATGCATTCCTGTCCGCTCCACATCAGGATCTTACCGTTGTCCAACAGAACCATATTGATGGCCACCAGGGGCCAGTCCATTACGGAGGACCACTGGCCGCTCATGGCGGGATTGTTGGTATTGTCGACATTGACCGTAATGACGCCAGAGATGGCGCTGTTGCCGGCAGCATCACGGGCGCGAGCCGACAGGGAATGCAGACCGTTCGAAACCGTCGACGGATCCCAGGAAAAACTATATGGAGCGGTCGTGTCTTCAGACCCCAACGATACGCCGTCGAGGAGAAACTGCAGGCCTGCTACGCCAACATTGTCGGAGGCCGTTGCGCTGATCGTGATTGCGCCGGACACGGTCGCGCCGTCCGTCGGCGCAGTGAGCACGACCGAAGGGGGTGTTATGTCCGGCGGTGACAGTGTCGTGGCGCTCGCCACCGTGGAATACGGGCTGAGATTCCCTGCCGCGTCGGTGGCTCGAATTCGATAGCTGTATGTAGTGACAGGCGCCAAGCCTGTGCTGTTGAATGTCGTACCCGTGACAGTGCCGATTTGTGTATAGGTTGCGGAGCCCGGATCCTGCCGCTCAACGCGGTAACCTGTAACTGCCACGTTGTCGGTCGCGGCGGTCCAACTGAGGTTGATTTGCGTCGCGCTGGCCGTCGTGGCCGCCAAATTACCCGGTGCCGTCGGCGGCTGGATGTCCGCTGGTGGCGCTGCGGCAAGTGGCTTATTCATATCCGCTTGAATCTGTGCTGCAGTCAAGGCGCCATTGTAAATGCGCACTTCGTCGATTAATCCGGCGAAGTACTGACCGTAGAAACTATCGCCGCCCATTTGCAGCGGGCTCGTCGAGGTCAGAATGGCTCCCGTACGTGATTTGCTCGATGCCTGTTTCCCATTTACATACAGCCGCATGTTTGCCCCATCGTACGTCAATGCCAGATGTGTCCAGGTATTGACGCGACAGCGCCGTGGTACCAAACGTCTCGGTCGGTGCAGAGCCCAAGCTCAATCCGCCGGCTGGCCTTTGACTCGTAGGCGAAGTTGCCTCGAGATAGTAGATGTCGTTCCCTTTATAAACGACATCACGCCACGCACTCGTTACTTTTGAAGGCTTCACCCAGGCCTCAAGGGTCATGGTTGTCGTCAGATTTAACGATGCCGAGTGGGGGACATTTACAAAGGCATTCGTGCCATTGAACGAAAGCGCTCTGCCGAACTTTCCGGCGCTTGACCATACGGCGCCCGATATTGTCCCAGAATTGCCGCTGCCCGAGACATCGGTTACTCGCGTACCGGCGCCATCGCTAAATGAATATGCAGCGGCTAGCGTGGCCAGCATTGAGCGATCCTCAAGTGCTTCCACTCTCAGTCGTCGAATTCCTGTTCGAACCGGCTTTCGAGCCGCATTTCCGCGCGATGCAGTGAGCCTGCGCAGCCAATGAAGTCGCATGTGAGGACCCTTATAGAGGAATGAGAAACGCCGCGTTGCTTAAGGGGTCACATGTCTGAGTTGTGCAAACTACCGTGGAACTCGAACCTCCTATATACGCAAATCTCTACAGGATGATCGAGTTAATCCAGGATAAATGGGGTGCCTGCGTTGTCAATGTCTGATCAGCGAGGCGCGTGGCGATTCAAATGCCACGGAAGACGTAAATGGCTTCGCCCTATAATCATCCGCGTCCAGAGGACTGCTGCCCCGCAGGCTGGAACCTCAACCTGAAACTAGACTTTCCGAATGCCATACCCATGCGAAGTGCCTGGTAGCGATGTCGAACGAATCGTCAATTGTCCGATTTTGAAGCGCTGAAGCTGAAGAGGATGACGAGTCCCAATAACTCATCAACGCTTGAGACTTGAGAGTTGTCAATAATGCACCGTCGGTCTGAGACGGTGAGTGTGTAACAAAAATTCCATCCGTCTCTTGGAATCCGGCACCACTGGCGGCGGCAGTAAATTATTGCTCACCGCCTTTAATCGACTGATCGCAGGCAAGAATCGATGTTGACGGGGAACGCGAAGTCCGGTCGTCTCGTGCCCGCGCCAGCGTGGCAGACAATGACAGAGTGTATAATCGCACGAACGACCTGGATATACGCTGACGATTCTGCCGTGAAAATCGCAAGTCTTTGATACGCTGAAAGGATGGTGTGTGTTGAACGAGCGTGACGTTACAACCCTCTGGCGTCAGCTGTTCGATGGACAGGGAATTACCGACGCCTCCTTAGCAAAAGCCAAAGCGCTGCTCAACCGTTTAAGTGCGGAGAGCCCATTGCGGTTGCGCCTGGCAACAGAACTCGAAGAAATCGGGCAGCGTCGGCGAAGGAAATAAAGCGAATCTTGAATTGTCGGCCGCCGCCGCCGACAATGCGGCGATGAAGAAGCTCACAAGCACGCCTGCCGCGATAGCGCAATTGGTTAAAGAATACCCCGCCAAGAATCCGAGCGAGATTGCTAAGATGGCCAAGGGCTTGGGTTACACCGCTGTCAGCACTTCAATCGTGAAAACGATCATGGCGAAAATGCCGCGAGGCAAATGAATCGGACTTGCGTGTCAGGATAGTATGGACTCGTGCGACCCGAGTAGCTTGCACATGATCGGTCACGCGACCATTCGGTAAGGAATTTCCTTCCTGGCCAGCCGTATTTCTTGGCAATCAACTCGACGATAGGCGTGATGGCACCCGAGTCATCGTTTCGCACTCACGCTTGATCGTTGGGTTCTCATTAACTCGTCAGTGTCATAAGACACTTCATAAATCCACGGTTTTTGAACCGGCTGGTTGGGTGTGGTTCGGACGGATACGAAGGAGGCGCGATCGCTACCGTTTCGCTGAACGCAGATGTCCGGCACTCGACTGGAAGTACTTTCGGCGCCGGGCACTGGCACGATCACCCGTGGTTTTGGCGGTAGATTCCGCCTGCTGCGATTTTAGATCGTCCAAGTTCGCCAGGCAGTAGCGGCAGCCGATCACTTCAATGTGAAACGACACATAGGCTGACTCGTCGTCGTCAAGAATGCCCAACAGATGGCTGCCCAGTTGCTGCCGTGTAGGGCAGCTAAGCCGGTGGCGGCGCCAGATATCGCCGAGCGAATGAACGCCCGCATCGCGACGCGCAATAATCTCGGCAAGCTGGGCACACAGTTTCGGATCTTGCGCAGCGCTTCCTCAATCGCGGCCATCGTTTCCGAGGGCAGCGATTCATCCAGGTACGCGGCGAGTTCCGTTGATGAAATCATTGATCGTCAGGTGTCCGATTCCGCGAGCTCTGGAAAAACATCCGGCGACAATTGCTGTCGTTCGAGCAGCGTCCGCAAGCGGGCCAAAAAATCGAATTTTTGGTTAGCCACTTGCTGTTCGCTGACGCCAAGCATTACCGCAACGTCTTTGTTGGCCCAGCCGCGAATGAACAGCAACTCGATGCACTGGATTTTCCACCATTCCCGGCGGCTGCGCCAGCGCTCCACTTGTTCATGCATCGCCTTGGCCAATGCGGCGGATTCCAGATCACGCCGTTCGCCGCTGCGCATGATGGCGCTCGCGGCTCGGTCTTTGCCGGGTAACGCCCACTCGCCGCCTGACGACTCTCCGCTGGAAAGTGGAATCGCCGGCCGGCGTCCCTCACGGCGCAGGTGATCGGTCAGTTTGTGCGCCGCGATGGAAAACAAATAGCTCTCCAGCGATCGGCCAGGATCGTAATTGGGCAAACTGGTCACGAAGCCAATAAACGTTTCTTGCACCACATCTTCCGAAACATCGCGACGCTTGATTCGGCTTTCGACGAATGCCAGCAATCGCCCTTCGAACCGCGCAATCAGCTCGTTCCAGGCCGCTTCATCCCCGGTGCGAATTTGCTCCACGAGCAAGGTATCGGCAGACATGTCGGAGGATTTCGAATGCGAGATTGAGGATGTAGGATTTCGGCCGCGCCAAACCCAATTCTTAAGCGCCTCTAATTCCGAGCACTCAATTCTACATCCTTCTTCCGACTTTCTGAATCCTAGCTGCCTTGCACCGTCCGCTTGGACGACATCTTCAAGAACACGTAGAACCCGCCCAGGATTGCCAGACCGGCGGCGGCAATTCCACCCAGTTGCTGAACACGACCCACAGAGATCGATTGCCGGTAGCGCTTATCAACTTCCTTTTTGAAGTTGCCGTCAAATTTAACTTGCGCAAAAACAGTCTGGTCACTGCCCCCCGCGTCGCCTTTTGGATATTCGTTTTGTAAACAATTCTGCCGCAAGTATTCGGCATCGAAGCCGACGGCATTGCCCACACCGCTGCGGTGATACATGAGTTCATCGATAAACGCTTCAGCGGCCAGCACCATCTTTTCATCGAGCAACTGTTCTCGCAGCATCGGATCGCTGGATTCTGCTTGCACGACCACAAGATACGAATCGCCCTCGCGATGCGCCGTCACCTTGGTCCATGCGGGCCGAGTGTCTTCGGACGCATCAGTCGCGGGTTTGTCAGCGCCAGCTTCGGGTTTCTCCGCGCGATGTTCATCGGCCGCGGCTTGGACTGGAATCGACGGGGCGGTTGGCACAGGAATTCGACGAGAGCTCGCGGCCAATGCGCGCTCCATGAGTTTTTGTTCATCGACGTACGCAGATTGCATGCGATCGGCTGAAGTCTGATAACTTAGCCGAGCGACAACCAGCAATAGCGCGCCGAGAGCGATCACACCAACGAGCGCCATTCCGACGCCATGCAGGTGCCCATGAAACAAAACACGGCAGCGTGTCAAAAGGACGACGACAATGGCCAGCAGCACTCCGCCAATCAGAGGCACGAAAAGGATCTTCGGCCATGCTGGCTGCGTAACCGTCATTGAGCTGTTGTTCATGACCCACTGCGAGCCGCTGGTGGCCGATGAATTCTGAATACCCGGCGTCTGGATCTGCACGCCAGGCTGCAAATACCACCCGGAAAAGAGCATGAACAGCAAGGCAAGCATCGCCGCGCCAACTGCCAGCGCAGCGCCAGGATGGCCGCGGCGGTTCACCAGCAGCATCACAAATGCGACCGCCAGCGATGCAATGAGGATGATGAACATTCCGATCACCAGCAGTCCGATCCAAGAGATGCCTTGTGACATGTCTACGCCTGAACTTGCAATTTCCGCCAACACTTAATTCAACTCTCCGCCGCTGGCTTTGGTAATTGAGCACGCTCCGCTGGCGTTAACCAGGGCGCCGCAAGTTGCACGGAGATGGCAATCGTCGCCGCGACCATCGTTGCCCACGGTTGTGGAAACGCCCAAAACGCGGCGATTAGCCATGACCAAAACATTGCCACAGCGGTGTGCCAAATGCTCAAACGGGT
Organism: Pirellulales bacterium; assembly: GCA_963773875.1. Taxonomy (GTDB): domain Bacteria; phylum Planctomycetota; class Planctomycetia; order Pirellulales; family JADZDJ01; genus CAVTYH01. Next base: position 583,394 of record CAVZCV010000010.1, on the reverse strand, counting down.
ACTACGTAGCGGATCTCCCTGCCGCCACCATCGGATGATTACAAACAGGAAACCGAAGTACGCCAAAAACGCCAGGATTTGTGGCGATCCATTGGGTGAGTAAAAATCGGCGCCGAAACGTGCGAATCTGGTCATCGAGTCCCACAGCCCGCCGCGCTCCCGTGGCAGATCAACCATCAGCCATGCTGAAAGTACTGACGAACAAACTCCGCAGGCCAGGCCGACGACGAGCATTACGAACCGGCGCCGCACAGGATCGCCGCGACTACCTTCCCACAATTTGGCCGGAATCAGCACCGACCACGAGCCAAGGATCGCGGAACCGGCGAGCCACGCATACAAACCTGGCTCGGGCGATTGGCCGCGCAGAATCAACATCACGAGTGAAAGAACCAGGCAGCCGGCCGCTGAAAGCAGCATCGAGCCCAAGAGTTGTGTGACACGTTCGCGGGGCGGGCCAGGCTGGTAGACCAAATAGTTCTTCGATCGCCAGCGACGACGCGTCGGGCTTTCGAGCGTCGCATTGCGCACTGGTAGTGGCGGCGCCGTATAGGCTTGTGGCTGAGGAGGCGGCGCGGCTTTCGCAGCGGTCGTGGCAGGATTGATCGGCGCGCTTGAATTGCGACTCCGATCATAATTCTTGCCGGCTTTGATTGCTCGATATGCAACGAATCCGAGGATGACGACAACGAGAAACTGACCGAAATTCGGGCGATCGTGCCGATTGAGAAACCCTGCAATGTTGCTGTCTGCCAAAACGTTGGTGACGATCCACAATCCTAAAATCAAAATGACCACCTTCTGCCACGGGCGGAAATTCATCCGCACCCACCAATTGCGAAGCTGTGTGCTCGTTTCCGAGGCCCATTGGGCGAAGGGATCTTTGTGTGGCGGCGTTGTCCGAGGCGGATCGCTATTGTTCGCGTTTTGATTTGGCGGTGATTCACTCGACCCCGGCGGCTGACTTTGTCCTGGCTTCTGGGCACTTTGGATTTGCGGGTGGAGATCGAAGCCCGTCGTATTTGCTGTTCCGCGATCGCTGACCGGAGCGGCCGGCATACCAGTCGGACCTGCAAAGCGCACGCCTGTCGATGCCGGCGCTGGCGGCAGCAGGGCAATCAACTCATTAACCGACGAAAACCGCTTGTTCGGGTCCTTGGCCAGCGCGCGGCTGACAATCGTTCGATACGGCTCCGCGACTCGCTGCACGTCTGGCTCGGCGGTGAGGTGCTTCATCAAAATCTCGCCAACGCTCTCGCCTTCAAACGGCACATGGCCAGTGAGCATCTCGTACAGAATGATGCCCAGGGCGTAGATATCGATCTCTTTACCGTAACGGCCGTTGGCAATCTCCGGCGCCATGTAATGCACCGTGCCGACACTGCCTGTTTGCCCGCTGCGGCGGCTGCACGAGATGAATTTTGACAGGCCGTAATCGCCAATCTTCACAATGCCTTCGTCAATAAAAATATTGCCAGGCTTCAAATCGCGATGAACGATGCCGTGATCGTGAAGGTAGGCCACGCCGGCGGCAATGCCATGAATCCAGGCCAGCACTTCATCGGTTGGCAATCCGTTGGTTGATCGATTGAGCAAATCTTCCAGCGACTCGCCCGAGACCAATTCCATCACTACCCAGTTGTCGCCTTTGTCATCCTGGCGGACATCGTAGAGCGAAAGCAGATTTGGATGCTTGAGATTTAAGCACTGCGTAACACCGCGGAGTTCAATATCTAAGTTGCGGCGAATGAGCTTCAGGGCGACTTCTTTACCAGCGTCGCTCGTGGCGTAATACACTTCGCCGAAGCCGCCGTGGCCAATGCCTCGTTTGATGGTATAGCCCGCTAGCGGCTTGGCGCCGCTGGAATAGGCAAAGCGACCCGGTGGGCTAGTTGGCGGAGACCCGGCAGGGCCGCCTTTGAGTTCGCCTTCGTGCAGTTGTGTGGCGTGGAGATTCATCGGTTTGCCGTATGCTTAATCCTAATCCACCGAAGCAGCATTCGACCAGCAAAAGGCGGTTCCCGATGGAACCGAGTAGGTTAGCGATTGGTATTCGCTAGCCAACGGACATTATTGGCTCCAAACTGAAAGCAAACTCTGCTCCTTCCACTCGCGATTTCGGCTTTAACTTCGTTCGGCCCTTCGAATTGAGACCATCGATGGTGATTTGGGCCGATGTTCGGCAACCCAGTTCATCTCCTTGCCGATAGAGCACCACCTCATGTTGCCAATCTGCGCGACAATGTGACTCGTGGCGGCTGGACCCATGATACAGGCATCGGCCATCAGCAGTACGGCGCTTGTAGACGGCTGGGTGCGATGCGGGCTGGCAAATTCCAATCGGGCCGTGGCACTTAAGGGGTGTGGTCGGCGAAACCGAAGCCGCACGCCCTGACCTAAGTCGATCGTGCTGCCCTCTAAAAGCGGCGCGGTATGCGGTACCGACTTTCCATCGATCCGCACTGGCCGGAGCGCTTCGATCCAATAGGCTTCGCCTTCCCGACGAATAATAGCATGGCGACGTGATAGATCACCCAGGATTGGAACGTCTGGTGCTGCGCCTGCCGCTGCAGGCTGGCCTAGCGAAATTTCGTTGCCCATCGCCACCAGGTAGCCGCCCACCGCATCGACCCAAAGCAGCAATCGGTCCGGCATTTTGGTGGCGTTTGTCACGACTTCTCTCCACCGCATTGCCAACGGCCACCAAAGCGGCTGCCTTCGTGACCAGTCGCTGGGAATCTGGTGTCTCATAACTCAGCGTAGTTTGAATGACACAGCGGGTGAAGGGGCACCGGATGAACCGGTGAAACGTAAACGGCTGATAAAAAGATGAACGGATGAAGGGTAGAGTCCGCTCACCCCTTCATCCGTTCATTTGCAGAACTACTTATTATTGACTTCAGCGACTTGAACCACTTTTGTCGCGGGGCCATCGAAATACTCCGTCACCTGGTCGACGATGTTTTCATTCGATGGCTGGGCAACCGGAATTTCCGCATTCAGCGACCCTTCCGCGTGCAGCATCTTTTCTTCAACTGCCAAGCGGGTTTGCAGATCGTTTACCAGTTCCTTGACATGGCCCAACTGACTGTCGTCGAAGCTGTAGTTGCTCGTGGTCTGAGCGACTTCCACCATCTTCAGCCGAGCTTGGAGATTCTCCACAACGACTTCCAACTGCCGTTTCTGGGCCAGCATGCCTTCCAGTTTCTCGCGGGCGGCAGAAAGGCTCTTTTCACGGGCGTCTTGCATCGCATGCAGGCTACCCAAAGTGGCATCTGACGTTTTGAAGCGCTCGAAGCGGTTCGCCAAATCGCATTTCACTTGGTCAACAGTGTAGGTCCGGCCGGCGAACTTGAACCGATCTTTGCCGCTGGCGGCTTCCGTCTTGAGCGACATCAATTCCGTGCGGTCTTTGTCCTGTTTCTTTTCGAGCTGGCTGATTTCCTGACCGAGCCGCTCCACTTCCACCTCTTCCTTGGCGATAATCTGCATGTTTTTACGAATTTCGGGCATGATATCTTTGACCATGCCGTGCGCCCGGTCGATTTCAAATTCGATGGGAACTGCCTGCTTGACGGAATCGGAGACCCAGCCGCTGGCGGTGCTCACGTAGCTTTTCAAATGTCGTCCGAACACAAAGAAACCCAGTGCGGCCACTCCCAGGGAAACCAACAAAATGCGGCGAAACATGGCGAAACCCTCCAAAAAAGCGAAAAGCGGGGACGATCGATAGTCTGTTAGCGGCGGCCCATTGGATGCTCGCCACAGAGGTTGTTCGCCAACGTCAATCTAATCTTGGGAAGGGTCAGAAAATTTTCTTCGTGCCGTCGATGGCCTAACGTCGAGTGCTGCTAAGATCAACCAGACCGAGGTACCAATGAGTGCGCCGCCGCTCGATGATCTGATTACTAAGATTCATGCCAGCGAAGCGCAAATGGTCCTCGCGATTACGGGCGGCGGCAGCGGCGCGATTGGCCAGTTACTTCGTGTTCCCGGCGGATCGCGCACCGTGCTCGAAGCGATTGTTCCATATTCAGCTGCGGCATTGACCGAGTTCATTGGGGCGCCGCCGGAACATTTTTGTTCTGAGTCGACGGCGCGCATGATGGCGATGGCGGCCTTCAACCGCGCGCATATCTGGAGCCGCGAAAAGACGTTCAGCTCATTGGCCTCGGCTGTACCGCCAGCCTGCGGAGCGACCGACCGAAACGCGGCGCGCATCGGATTCACGTGGGTTCTCAATCCGCGACCAGCACGGCTACCTTTTCGCTGCAATTGACAAAGGAACTTCGTTCGCGGGCCGAGGAGGAAGACGTCGCTTCGCAATTGATCTTGAATGCTGTCGCCGAAGCGTTTGCCCTTCGCGATCGCATTACACTGCCGCTGGCAGACGGCGAGAACGTGATCTCGACGCGAACCGAAGCACCGGCCGCGTGGCAATCGCTGCTGCTTGGCAAATCACGGGCTATATATTTCGCACCGGGAGAAGCAAGTGATGTCGATACGCTCGATCTTCCCGCCCATACGGCGCACGTTCGTGCTCTCTTCCCCGGCGCGTTTCGGCCGATTCACGACGGCCACCTGGAGATGGCGAAGGTTGCGTCTCAGGTCCTCGAAACGCCAATCCATTTTGAGATTTCGATCGAAAACGTCGATAAGCCATTGCTCGATTACGCCGAGATGCGCAAGCGCGCCGATCAATTCGCGGTGCGCTCCCTGCCGCTGTGGTTCACGAGGGCGCCAACTTTCGAGGAGAAATCGCGATTGTTTCCCGGCGCGACCTTTGTCGTTGGGGCTGATACCATCGAACGTATCGGCGATCCGCGCTATTACGGAAAGAATGAGCAAGCGATGGAAGCCGCCGTTCAGCAGATTGCGCAGCGCGGCTGTCGGTTCCTCGTTTTCGGCCGGCTCTGCGGAGACCGTTTCCAATCGCTCGCCGATCTGAACGTGCCGAATTCACTTCGCAAGCTAGCCGACGAAGTGCCTGCCGACCGATTCCGTCGCGACATCTCATCTACTGAAATCCGCAAGCACGCCGCAGCGGAGTGAAGTAGCCAAAACCTCCTGTCAAATCGAAGAGGCTCTGGCAAGGTCAGCCCACGTTTGCTAGCCTTTTAAGCACAAAACTCAGCCATTCGTCTAATAATTGTCGCTATGAAACAAGCCATTGCCGGAATTGCTCCGAGTCAGACTCAGGAAGTCACGGTCACCATTGAATGGCCGACCATTGCCGCGACTGGTCTGGGACGTTTTTTGGGGCGACTATACGGCATTAAGGCCGGCATTGGCATGTTTACAATGGGTCGGCTGTTTATGGCCCTGACTTGGCCGCTGGGGCTGTTGTTGTTTTTTGCGATGCTCGCGCCTTGGAGCGTGCGGCGTTACAGACTGACCAATCGTCGGGTGATTTTGGAAGCCGGCCCGAAATTTGCGCCGAGCAATTCGCAGATTTGGACCGCTTCGACCACATCGATATCGAAGTGCAGCCCGGTCAGGCCTGGTATCCGGCGGGCGATATGGTTTTAAAACTGGGGCAGGTGGAAACATTGCGGCTTGTTGGAGTAGGGTATCCCGATACGTTTCGGGCCACGTGCATGAAAGCCCATCAGGCGTATGTCGGCGTCCGCAAGGCGATGGGAACCGCTGGCGCGCGCGGTAGAATGAATTGCTTAATTTGCCTCACAGGACCGCATCCCTCCCGCAATTTGCCCCGCGCTTTTTTGTACCTGCTAATCCGGCTACGGATCACTTCAGCAGGCGCTACTAGTCGCTGATGCTTTGCTCGCTGGAATTCATATGATGACGCGCCGTTTGATTGCTGGAATTCGCGCGCCGCGTTCGTTCGCTTCCATTACCTGCTTTGCACTGTTTTCGACGCTTGCCGTTTCGCCCGTCGTGGCATGGAACAAAGCCGGGCACATGACCACGGCTGCCATCGCGTACGATACGCTTAAAAAAGACAATCCGAAGGCGCTGGAGAAAGTTATCTTGCTGCTAAAACAACATCCGCAATTCGACAAAATGTGGGCGAAGCAATTGGAAAAGGTCGATGCCGCCGATCGCGATCAAGCGCTCTTGATGCTGGCCGCGCGCTGGCCGGACGATATTCGCGACGACCCGGATTACGATCATCCGGATTGGCATTATATCGATTTTCCGTTCAAGCCCGACGATCAGCCGGATAGTGTCAAAGTGGCCGAGCCACGCGAACCTAATGCTCAGACCGCGTTTCGACTGAACGTCGACGTGCTGGAGCAAAAAAAATCGACGCCGGCGGAGAAGGCGGTCGCGCTGTGCTGGGTTTTCCATCTGCTCGGCGATGTTCATCAGCCGTTGCACTCGGTCAGCTTGTTCACGACCGACTTTCCTGGACCGAAAGGCGATCAAGGCGGCACGAAGATGTTTATCCGGGCCAAGGGTGGTGCAAATCCCATCACTTTGCATCGATTTTGGGATGATTTGATTGGCAGCGACGACGACACTCGCGAAGTGAAGAAGGTGGCGATTAAGCTCCGCACCGATTTTCCGCAAGCGCAACTCGATCCACAGCGCAGAAACGTCACGCCGAACGATTTGCCAAAGTGGGTGCAAGAGAGTTTCCAATCGGCGAAGACCGATGTGTATCGCCAAGGAAAGTTTGTCGGCAGCGCCAGCCGCGACGAGGCCGTCGTTTGCCGGACGGGTACATCAAGCAGGTGCAGCCAATTGCCCAGCGACGAGCGACGCTGGCGGGTTATCGGCTGGCCGATGTGCTGGGCAAAGTGGTGCAATAACCTGTTTGCAAATCTTCACGCGCGTTGACGGCGTCGCCACAGCGCGACGGCAAGTCCGCCGCTGGCCAAAAGTACGCAGCTCGCCGGTTCGGGAACAACGTTCACCGTGTAGACCGCTGAGCTTGCCATGTTTGTAAATGTCTCTAACGTCGGCGGCGCCACGGTGGTTGCAATCCCGGAACTCGTGCTGGTGAAGATGGTGTACGTTCCCGGCAGTGTCGTGGCGTCGACCAGCAAGCTCAAAGAGTTGATTGGATAAGCGCCCGCCGCCGCATTGGTGCTCGCATCTTGCTTGCCGTAGCCGAAGTCGGGGCTATTGATGCTGCTGAGCAATACCGGAAAAGTCGAAATGAAATTTGGATCCGTCAGCGGGCTGTTGCCGTCCAAAGTCTCTCCCAGAACGGAGAACTTGCCATCAATTGAAGACTGCAAATAGTACGACAAGCCTGACAGCTGCACATCGGAGTTTAGCGCCACGTTCAAGGAAAACGACTGTCCTGGATTGAGCGTGATCGACGTGGGATCGCCCAAAGGATCGGCGAGGGAGATTGTCGGCGCCGCATCGGCAACCGCAGAAAGAGCGACAAACATCGCAGCCACCACCGTCCAGTAAATCGATTTCATCTGCACACCGAAAACTTAAAATTGCACGTCAAAGAAGGATCCGTCGGTAAATACGCCAGCAGACCGGCTGCGAACATGGATGTCGCTGGCCTTATCGAACGAGGCATCATCATTGCCGAAAATCGCCGCCAGGATCTCGAGCCGCTTAGTCGTCGGAGCTTGAACGGTCGCGGCAGCCACGTGCGGAATTGCGATTGAACTTGGCTTTGCCTCCGTCGTGACCGTAGGCAGCACGACGACGGTGCCTGTAAACGGCGAACTAAACGTCGCGCTATTGGGGCTGGACTCGGTTGCAGGCGAATCCGTGGCGGTCTCGCTGACTGGTGAATTTGTGGCGGCCGAAGCACTCATCGTCGTGTCATTGGAAACCGCGCCGGTTTGTGAACCGCTCGACGCAAAGAATGCTACACTCGCCGATCCGCTGTCGCCCGCCGGCGTCAGGCTGTGGCCCACGCTGAGTTTAACGATGTTGATATCGGCAATGTTTGTCGCCGATGAACGATTCACATCGCTCAGGAAATTCGTGTTGTCAAGCGTCACACCGCTATTCTGTTTGACCAGATTGACGTCGTTTGTGGTCACCATGCCCGATTGATTCACGTCACCGAGCAACACTCCCACATTGAACGTATAAGTGCCGACGGTCGTTCCGCCAGCGGCTCGCACACCGCCCAGCGTCACACTCAGCGTTTGGCCATCGGTCGCGGGAGTCGTAATTTCAAGCGCAATTTGCGTAACCGTTCCGGATCCCGTGTAAGTTACGTTGCCAACACCGCTGCTAAGCGCGACCGTGAGATGCGACGTTGTATCGAGCGCCTGCCCAAACGTGAAAATAATTCTGCTTGGTCCGCCAAGTCGCGGTTCGATTCCAGGCGTACCGCCCAGCGGCAGATTCAAATCGAAGTTCGTGTTGCCATGCGGTTTTCTGGAGACGGCAGCCGTCATTGCGGGTGCGGTGATGATGTTGGCGACCGCTGAGGGGCTTCCGATTGTCGGACCGGAAATCGCGCGAACGCGGTAAAAATACTGCGTGCCGCCCCCGGTCGTGTTGTCTTCGTACGTAGTGGCGCCATTGGGCAGGTAGGCAATCGCGGTGAAGCTCGTGCCATTGGTCGATCGTTCCACAACTTCGTGTGTTTCGCTGGTTGTGTTTCTCGTCCAGCTGAGATGGACGCCGGTGCCGGACCCGGCAGTGGCAGCGAGTGTTGTCGGCGCCGTGAGCGTCGTCGACAGCAATCCGTAACCGACCAGCGTGCCGAGCCGAACGGCAGTATTTACCGAGGATCCACCGCCGGTGCCAACATACACCATGCCGTTGAACACTGTTGGGACGCTGAATTTGACGCCCGTTGCGCCGGTAACGTTGGCCGTTAACTGATCGCGCGCGGTGTTTGTGTTGCTGCTATAAATTTGGTTCACCGTTCCAGTGGCCGAGGCACTGTACGCCGCCAACGAATCGGTGCTGTTCTGCGCCACGAGATTGTTCCAGACAATTCCGTTTGTCAGGCCGTTGGCGGAAATAGCGGCGGTCACGCCGCGACTGCCAATTGTCGTGCTGGTTCGAAACGATGGCGCCGCATAGGTCGATGTGCGACTGCTAGTCGGCCCCGCAGGGAAGAGCAAACTTGATACGGTAAAGCCCAGTTCATTCGCGCCAGACAGCCCAACATAGATTTTGCCATTAAACCACGAGGGAATTTCATAGCCTTTGTTGGTCTGATCGTTGGCGAAAATCGTCGGGTTGCCATTGGCCTGCCGATAGAAGTACTCGCCAAGCACGCGATCGTAGGGCGCCGGATTCGTGGTTGCGGCAGAGCCCGAAACGTCGTGACCATCGGTAACGTACTGCGTATTGAAGCCACCCATGTTTCCGGCATCGATCAGATACACTCGGCCTTCTTTTCCCGCAGTGACCAACATCTGATCGCCGTTGGGCGCCGTCGCGGATCCAGGTCCCGTGGATGGAATGAGCAGCACGCCGCCGGAGCCGATATCGGCATCAATCGTATTCAGAATGCGAGCATTCGATGGCGTAAAATAATCGACGACTTTCAGCCCATAGCCATTTACGTTGTAGCCTAGTTCCGGCGTGTATTGTCCGTTGGGCGTCGGATTTCCGGCGGCCGCATTTTTCAAATTAATATTGGCCTGCGTGGCGTTGAAATCGAGCGCCACTTTGAGCACGCTGTCGCCGTAATCGCCATCCTTTGGCATCAGCACATGCGCGCCGTTGGTCGTAGTGCCGAAGTAATTGGCATTGAAGTTGGAAGCAGCGTTATTGAATGAACCGTTTCCGACGGTGAAATAAAGGTAAGTGCCGTCCGTTGTAATGCCGCCGCCGGATGCCCACAGCCCGCCGACCGATGTAAAACCGGCACTGCCTTTCACGCCGTCGAATGTCGGCACGGTGACAAACGCCGCATTGTTCGCCAGCGTCGAGGCGCTGTAGCCCAGTAGCCAGCCGTAGTACGGTCCATCGTCGCCGTGAGAAGCGAAGCCGAGATAGATTTCGCCGTTGATCAGCGTCGTCGCCACTCGGTTCATTTGCAAAAGCGCATTGAAGGCAACATAGCCTGTGGCTGACGGGGTGGTGCCGGCGAAGATGGACGTGGCATCCGCCGAATTAATCGCCCAACCATCGGCGTTGTTCGTGGTGGCTACCGTGCCGTTGAAGTTGAACGTGTCGCTGTTGTTGCCCGTGCCTTTGATGTAGGGTCCGGCCACATACTTGTAGCTCGTGTAGTTGTTGCTCGCGATGCTGTCGCTCTTAATGACATCGCCGACGATTTGACCGCCGGAGGCTGGTATATTTGCCGGATTGTTCGGCGTAATGGCTACGCTGCCGTCGGAAAGGTTTATCGCCCACAGCCGCTGCACAAAATGCCGATCGCCGCTGACCGCTGGCGTGATTCCCGTCCGGAACTCCTGAGTATCAGCCACGAGGTACAGAATACTTGTCGACAAATCGATGGTCGGCGTCGCGAGAATTCCCAGCTCCGGCCCCACGTCGTTGCCGTTAATGAGCACATTGTTTCCCGGCACGGCAGGAAACGTTGTCACGCCGGTTGTCGGAGTCGGACTGTTAATGGTCGTGACGCGCGGATCGGCAATCTGGCTGAAGTTGTCTTGCCACAGAATTGCGCCGGTATCGGCATCAACGGCGTACAAACTGTTATGCATCGTCGCCGCATACAAAACGTTATGAATGCCCTGCAATGAACCGCGCGTGATGTTCACGTTCGCTACCGCCAGAATTTGCGCGTAAACCTGGCCATCGAGCGTCGTCGTGAACCGTTTGCCGAACGTGGTCGAGTTTACGTTCGACGGTGTCAGCACCGTTTCCGTAAGAGTCTGCCCGGTGCTGCCTGCGTCGTAATGATTCCCGAGCACATCGCTGGCGGCCAAGAGATGCCGCGGCTCAAGGAATTCAAATGTCGACGATCGAAATTTAGTCGCCGAACCAGAATTCGCGCCGCTAAATCGGCGTCGTTCGAATCGTCGATTTCGGCGCAACGTCTCTCGATCCCCGAACCCGATGAACATGTGCCTCTCCCGAATGCAGTCGCCAGTTGCACAGGCTTTCGAGGAGACGTCGTCATGCCCTGAAACGCAGCCCGACGATTTTGAGCGCGAGCCGAAAACGACGGCGCCGCCCCGCACATCCCCCAGGAAAATCCCCTCAATGTGCTGCAATGTACTCAGCACTCCGCCCGTGAAGCAACGAATGGGCGACTATTTTCCTACACTTTGTGCAAATAATTGCCACTTTCCAGCAGTCGGTGCGGTCAAATTCCTCTGCCGCCCCGATCAACTGGAACGAATTGTTGCCTTGGCGGAATATCCTAGATATAAGGGACGTATCGATTTACGGCTTAATGTGCGATCGGGGGATTGCTTCAGTAGCCAACGCTTTGAAAGCGATTAGGCGCGCGCCCCGTCAGCACTGGAAACAGTTTCTAAGCGGGGGTTTAAGAAACATGCGTATCAGTTTGCATAGTCGGACTACCAAAGGCTTTGCATTGGCAACGTTTTTGGCGACGGGGTTGTTTTTCGCAACGCATGAAACTTTGGCAGCCACTCGAACGTGGAACGGCGGCGGCGCGAACGTTAACTGGAATACTGCTGCAAATTGGGGCGGCACTGCTCCAATTTCCTGGGATGACTTGGTGTTCGCAGGTACGACCAGCCTGGCTCCCAACAACAACTTTGCCGCTAACACAATCTTCAACAGCATCAGTTTCGACGCCTCCGCGGGCGCGTTCGTGACTAGTGGAAATGCAATCTCGCTGGCGACCGGAATTAGCAGTAGTGCGACCGGTAATGAGACGTTTGGAAACGGCGTAACGCTGATGATTGGCGGTCATGCCATCGCAAACACCGGCGCTGGCGTTCTATCTCTCAGCGGGGTATTTACACGCAATGCAGGTGCCACAGCCGATTTTACGAACACCGGCGGTGGAAGCATTGTGTTGACGACTTCCAATTCACTGACAAACGGAATTCTGACAAGCGCGGCATCTCCCAATGGCGTGGCCTACGCCACTTTTAATGGAACCGACTGGGCGACTGTCGGCGGCGGAAACTCAGTCGCCGCGTATTCCGCTTACCAAACGAGCAGCAATCCAGCCATTTGGGGCGCAGCCGATAATGTCAGTTTGGCGGGCAATCCGGCGGCTAGTTTGAACGACACGGCAATTAACTCCCTACGATTCAGCGATAGCTCCGCCGTGACGTTGAACTCGGGCAAAACACTTACTCTCGGCACCGGCGGCCTGCTTGTCACCGGCACTGGAACCGATTCGATTTCCGGCGGCACGCTGAAAGGATCAGGCGGCACTTCCAAAGAGCTCGTGGTCATTCAGAACAATATTACTAATGCCTTCACCATCGGCTCAGTCATTGCCGATAACGGTGGCGCCACCTCGCTTACCAAGGCCGGGGCCGGAACGCTGAATCTCAATGGCAATAACACGTACACCGGCGCAACGAGCATTAACAATGGCACTGTGGTGGTCGGCCCAGGCGCCAAACTGGGCGCCGGGGCTTTAAATCTGGGCGGCTCGGCGAATGCCGCGAGCCTCGATTTGACCGCTGCCAGTTCAACTGTGGCCAGCCTGACGGTAAACAGCAACACCCAGCCCTCTCCGGGCACAGCCAATGCGATCACAATCGGCGCCGGACAAACACTAACCGTCAGTGGAAATGTTCTGGTCGGCGGCGTGAACCAAGGCACCACCACGAATACGGCTTTTAATCCGATCACGCTGCTGACGGTAAGTGGCGCCGGCACCCTGGCCACTGGGAGCGGAACGGGTGGAACATTTGTCGTAGGGAATCTCAAAGGAGGTACCAATACTGGCGGCGGAGACACGATCATCGGCAAACTTGATCTTTCCGGATTGGCTAATTTCACAGCGAATTACGGTCCGACTGGCGTTTTCAGTGTCGGTGCGAGCGCCTCTGGCGCAGGCGATTTATCGCCGTTCGGCCAATTGGTTCTTGCCAGCAACAATACGATCACTGCCGGCGCTCTTAGTGTCGGTCTGAACGGTCCCGGGGCCGGCAACACAAGCAAATCTTCGTTATTGCTGGGCCAAACCACCGTGCTGAATGTCGATGCCGTCACTGTTGGCGCCGGCAAGACTCAGCCTACCACTTTTGATCCGAACAACCCGAATCCCACGGGCCTCATCAAGTTCAATACAGGGCTAACGAACCCATGTATTACACTACGCGGTTCCGCTGGTGGTACAAGCCGGGTTGGCACTGTGACGATTGTGAATGGAGACCTGTATACGGCGAGCAGCGGAACAAACGAGAGCGGCGTCATCGATTTCACGGGCGGGGTGGTCGATGCCAAAATTGACACGCTGATTGCCGGCACCGGTGCAAACAATGGCAACAGCGCCGCGAGCTTCGGCATTCTCACGTTCGACAACGGCACGGTTGACGTCAATACGGTGAAGTTGGGGCTCGAAGATCGTGTGCCCGCGGTGAGTAATGCGGCCGCGACAGGAACCATTAACGTGAATGGCACTGGCAATCTGATTTTGGGGGCCGGTGGAATGGAACTGGGTCATAAGCTATCGACAGTTACGGCAGCAATGACTGGCAACTTGAATGTCAATGGCGGCACGGTCACTGCCAGCGGCGATATCTTCGGTGGTGGTGGAACAAGCAATGTGACGCTCAATAGCGGCACGATGAACATGGGTGGAAAGGGCATCGGCACCGCAGCAGGCCCGATCACAACCATCATGCTGAATGGCGGCACGGTGAGCAATGTCGGCGGTCTGGCTGGGAAGAGCATTACAATCAATGCGGGCGTTGTCTTCTCTGGTACGCCGGCGATTGCCGTCACCGATGGCGGATCGCTGACAAACAATTTAGGGACTCCCCTTACGGTTAGCGGAGTCAGCGGCGGCGGAGTTGCACCCGGCACGGCCACCATCGTTGGTGATGTAATCGTCGCGCCAGGCTCTCAAATTGCCCCTGGCTCAAATACCGTCGCAGGCACATTGCTGTTTTCCAACAACCTCACCATTAACGGTGGCAGCGGGACAACGGCCAAGTTCAAGCTCGCTGATGCTCCAGGTAGTGGCGATCTAGTAACCGTTGGCCAAAATCTCACACTCAACGGCATCACAAATATTCAGATCGGCATTCTTGGCAATGGGCCGCAGATTAACAGTACATACACCTTGTTCACCTACTCCGGCACTTTGACAGGCAATGAGACTAATTTCAATGTGCTCGGTCCAGGCTCGCGCACCACATTCACCATTGTCCCCACCGGCACGACGCCCGGGCAAATCAACCTTACCGTCGGCGGCACGGCGCCCTTTGCGTTAACTTGGAAAGGCGACGTGAACAGCACCTGGGATTTGAACAACACTGCCAATTGGCGCGATGGCTCGAACACAGCCCAGAAATTCTTCAATCTCGATACTGTCACTTTTGACGATACTTCGACGAATCTTAATGACGTTCAGATAACAGGGACCGTTTCCCCAGGATCCATTACGGTAAATGCCAATCGTAATTACAAATTCGCTGGAACCGGCAACATCGCTAGCGGAAGTTTGGTCAAGAGTGGTAATGGCACGCTCGTCATTGCCAACAATAATACCTATGGTGGAACTACCGACATTAATGGCGGCGTTCTGCAGATTGGCGATGGCGGAACCACCGGCAGCCTTGGAAGCGGTGCGGTCAACCTCAACGCTGGCACATTGTCCTTCAATCGCAGCGATGCGATCACCGTAGCCGCCAGCATCAATGGGGCCGGGGGGCTGAACCAAGATGGAACTGGTACGCTGACGCTGTCGGGCGCAAGTAGCTTTTCAGGTGGCGTGAATGTGAATGCCGGCGTGGTGCGAATCACTAATGCGACGGGCGCAGGATCGGGAGGTCCAGTTACGATCAACCCGAACGGCACAGTCGCAGTAACCGCCACGATGTCCAATCCAATCATTCTCAACGGTGGTACCTTAGGCGCAGTAAATTTTGGCACGGGCAACGGGGCCAACGCCAACGTCACGACCGGCGATTTCACTGCGCAACCCGGAACGACTTCGACCATCCGACTTGGCGATCCGCAAAATACGAGTGCGGCCAGCGATGTAAAATTCGGCGGCGCAAGCGCGCTGCACGGGACCGGCAATATCAATGTCGTTTCTGAACAAACTGCCCCTGACAGCGGTGGCGGCCTCCGTTTGCAGGGGACTGGCGCAAGCGATTTTAGCGGCACCATTACCGTGAATAATCGCGTCAAATTCGAATTGCAAACGGGTCAGGCGGGCCCATTCAGCCCGATGGGGACTGGCAAAGTCGTGATGGTTGCTGGCACTTACGAGGCCGCCACCACCAATGGCAATTACTCTGAATTCCAAGTTCGGAATACAATCGGCGGTACCACTACGGTAGGCAACGACATTGAAGTGACGGGCACTGGCTTGGCCGACTTGAATTTTCCGGCGGCCATCGCTAACAACGTCGTCGTGTTAGGAAACCTGAAGGTTGGCGCCGGTCAAGTTTTGGGGGTGAACAAAAACAACGGCACTTACCAGTTCAGCAACGTCACGCTCAACGGCACGCCCACGCTTTCTCCCAACACTCCTAACTTTGGCGCGTAGTGGCGCCGCGAATCTCATCCTTGGTCCGATTGGTCAGAGCACGCCAGGATCGGGCATCATCGTCGATGCGGGTGGAACCAGTTCGGTGACATTTAGTGGCAACAATACTTATACGGGCACTACGGTTGTTAATGCCGGAACCCTTATCGTCAACGGAACACACAATGGCGGCGGTGCGTATACAGTTGCCAATGGTGGAACTTTAGGCGGTGACGGCACGATTGGCTCCAGCGTTTCTGTGACCGGCGGCAGAATAAATCCGGGTGCCACCATCGGCACGTTGACAGCCAGCAGCGTGAGCTTGAACGGCACGCTGAGCATCGATCTAAATGATGGCGATGCGAACATTCAAGACGTGCTTAATGTCACGGGTAGTCTCGCCCTGTCAGGAGCCTCACTCAATTTGAACATTACGGGCGCCCTTTCCGCGCCAGCTTACATCATCGGACATTACGGTTCGCTAACCGGCAGTCCTTTCACAACGTTCTCAGGAACGCCGGGCAATTATAAGGTTGACTACAACTATTTGAACGGCAATCAAATCGCGCTTGTTTCAGCGCCGGCGTTGGTGCTGGGTGATTGGGATCGCAACGGCTCGTTGGGTGGGAGCGACGTGGCAGCGATGCTCACCGCGCTAACTGATTTGAACCGTTACAAATCGCAAAATACTCTGAGCGAAGCGAATCTGGTAACCATAGGCGATTACGACGGAGACGGCAAAGTCACGAACCGCGATATCCAGCCGCTTCTTGACGCAGTCGCCTTGATCGGCGGCGCAGGCAGCGCGGCCGCTGTGCCGGAGCCGGCAAGCTTCCTGCTGTTAGGCTTCGGTGCCTTGGCGCTCTTCGCGGCACGCCGGCGACGAAAAGTTTAGTCATTGATTGTTGATTGCTTACGGCTGGCAACACGCAATTTCACTCGGCCCATCCTGCAAAATGGATGGGCCGAGTTGTTTTTTATGGCCGCGAAGGCACAACAGTCCATCGGATTCGTGCCATGGGCGGCCTCTTTTCGAGCAGGTAACTCCGCTACAATTGCTGAATGATTCGAATTGCACGCTAAGCCCCCTGCGGCTTGGGCGATTGCCACTTGCCCCCAGGGCTTCCATGTTTGTCGATCGTGTTGAAATTCACATCGCGGCCGGAAACGGCGGAAACGGCGCGGTCAGCTTCCGTCGCGAAAAGTTTATACCGCGCGGCGGGCCCGATGGCGGCGATGGCGGAAACGGCGGCAGCATCATTATGCGCGCTCAGCCGGGCGTCGATAGTTTGGCCGCGCTTGCGCACCGCAAGCATTGGCGTGCAAAACATGGCGAGAACGGCGGATCGAGCGATTGCCACGGCCGTAGTGCGGAAGATCTCATTTTGCTGGTGCCGCCGGGAACCGTGGTCATCGATGCCGGCAGCGGGCTGATGCTGAAAGACCTCGTGGCCAATGGCGAACAGGTCGTTGTGGCGCACGGCGGCAAAGGCGGCAAAGGCAATGCGGCCTTCAAATCGGCCACTAATCGAGCGCCGCGCGAACACACACCCGGCGGCGAGGGTGAACACCGCGATTTAATTCTGGAATTGAAAGTCATCGCTGATGTCGGACTGGTCGGCAAACCAAACGCCGGCAAAAGCACGCTGCTCAGCCGACTGTCGCGCGCACGACCACAAATTGCCGACTATCCGTTTACCACGAAATATCCGAACCTGGGCATTGTGGAAATCACGCCCGATCGCTCATTTGTCATGGCCGATTTGCCGGGACTCATCGAAGGCGCGCATGCCGGCGTCGGATTAGGGCACGAATTCCTGCGTCATATTCAACGGGCCGGCATCCTGGTGCACTTGGTCGAACCGACGCCGGTCGATGGGTCCGATCCGCTGGAAAATTACCGCGTCATTCGCAGCGAGCTCGAGCTGTACTCCACCGATCTTGGCCAGCGGCCCGAAATTGCCGTCGTCACCAAGTGCGAACTTCCTGGCGCCGAAGAAGTGCGCGAAAAACTTGCCGCCGAGATTGGCCGCGATGTGCTTGCCATCAGCGCCGTGACGGGGCAGGGTTTGGAAAAACTCGTTTGGGAAATTGCGCGGCGCTTGATGAACGCAAACCGGCGGCGCCGATTCCACTGATTGATGCCGCACCACCAATTCCAACGGCAGCAACCTGATTCCTGATTCTTGACCTCGACCTCCGACCGGGACGGTCGGACTATGTGCCGATGTCTCTCATCGCCGTCGATATCGGAAACAGCCGAATTAAACTGGGGCACTTTGCTGTGCCCGGCGGCGAAGTCGGCCTACCGACGCCAACGAAAATTCTCTCGGTTTCTGCCGTCGACTTGCCAACGGAGCAGCTCGAAGATTGGCTGCGCGATATTTCCGACAGCACTGTGTGGTGGATCGCTAGCGTAAATCGTCCGGCGACCGTGCGACTTACGCAATGGATTGAAAGACAATTCAAGGGCACGCCGAAGGCGGCACGCCCCGCAAAAGTGCGGCTGCTCTCGCATTTTGATCTGCCGATCAAAGCGGCAGTGGAATATCCCAATCGCGTGGGCATCGATCGACTCGCGGGCGCAGTGGCGGCAAATCGCTTGCGCAATTCCGCGCGGCCGGCCATCATCGTCGACGTGGGCAGTGCCATTACAGTCGATCTCGTCAATTCTCAAGGAATATTTTGTGGCGGCGCAATCTTGCCGGGCATCGGCATGTCGGCTCGCGCACTGCACGAATTTACCGATCTGTTGCCGCACAGTCCGCTGGAGGAACTTACCGGTCCGCCGCCGGCGCTGGGCACAGCCACACTGCCGGCTATACACAGCGGGCTGTATTGGGGTGCGGTCGGTGCGATGCGCGAACTTGTTTTGCGACTCTCGCAAACGCTTCCATCGGGAAGTGCGCAGCCGGAGTTATTTCTAACCGGCGGGGCGGCGCCATCGGTGGCGGCGACACTTGATCCGGCGGCGCGGTACGTGGAGCATTTGGTCTTGGCCGGGATTGCGCTCGCCACCCCAGGTCCGGAAGCGGCGAAGACATGACCGCGACATTTGTTTCCGTTCTCACTCCGCCGGGCCGCGGTGCGGTGGCGGTCATCGCCGTCGAGGGACCGGATGCACTTCGATTCGTATCGCAGTTTTTTCAACCGGCGTCCCAGCGCCCGCTGGCACACCGGAAGATCGGCGCGATCGTTTATGGGCGGTGGAGCGATGCGAGCGATGGAACCGCTGCTGGAATGGTTGGCGAAGACGTCATCGTTTGCCGGCGCAACGAAACGTCGATCGAAGTCCATTGCCACGGCGGCGTGGCGGCGTCTGAGCGGATCGTCGGCGATCTAACCGAAGTCGGCGCAACTGCAGAAAAATGGACTACGTGGGTCGAGCGTCACGAAGCCTCGCGCATCCGCGCCGCCGCACGTATCGCGCTGGCCCATTGCAAAACGCAGAAGACGGCCACGCTGCTTCTGGATCAATATAACGGCGCGCTGCAACGCGAACTGCAGCGGATTGTCGATCAACTTCAGCAGGTTCAATCGACGCCGACAGCCGGAGCAGGAAAAATCGGCGACGACTGTCGCCATGCAATCGTGCAACTGCTCGCGCGCGCCGCAATTGGCCTGCATCTCACCGAACCATGGCAAGTCGTCATCGCCGGCCCGCCGAATGTCGGGAAGAGCAGCCTCATTAACGCGATCCTCGGATACCAAAGAGCAATCGTCTTCGATCAGCCGGGCACCACGCGCGATGTCGTCACGGCGCTCACCGCTTTAGACGGCTGGCCAATCGAATTTTCCGATACCGCCGGCCTGCGCGAGCACCGATCCGCTCGAGTTGGCCGGCATGGAGCGCGCCCTGCGGCAGGCCCAGCGCGCCGATCTGTTGCTCCTGCTGTTCGATGTGACCCAGCCCTGGTCCACCGAGTGCCAGCGGCTCGTCGACGATTGGCCCGCAGCGATTATTGTTCACAGCAAATGCGATCTGCCTCCAGCCAACATACTTGGCAAACCGCGGGGCCTCGGAACCAGCGCGACCACTGGCGCTGGCATCGACGCACTCACTGCGGAAATCGTTGCCCGGCTAATCGCGGTCGAACTGGAGCCCGGCGATCCAATTCCCTTCACCGCCGAGCAAGTCGAACAACTGCACGCGGTTCTGCGATCGCTGCACACGGCCGACACCGATGCCGCTATGCGCGGCCTGCTGGCTATGCTTGCACTTATGTAGGTCGGTCCCGGCGCGCCGGGACTGCGACACGAGCCTCGGAGAGACTCGGCTAAACAGAAACCGGAATGGTCTGGACCCCTGTTATGGCGACCGCTATCCTTTGCCGCCTGCGCGGCTTGCGCGTTTTAGTATCAGAAAAAATCTGCGGCCAATCGCTCGTCAATTCATCCTCGAATTGACTCGTGTACGCCGCGTTGCAATCGAGAGTGTTCAAGGAGGAACACGCGATGCCAAGGATCTTCGTCCATTTTCGGGCAGCACTCATCCTGCCGATCGTCATTGTCTTCTTGGCGATCGGTACTGAAACGCGCAGCCAAGGACCATCGCCCACGGAAATTGGTCCGCGGCCGATGATGCTTCCGCGCCGCGGCGCCGGTGCGAGTGCATCACCGCAAGGTCCGCAGTCTGCCGGGCCAATGTCGTCGCGCCGCCAGATTTCGGATTCGGCCGTCCTTGGGATCGAGCCGCAAAGCAATTCGCCACCGGCAGCAGCGCGATCTATCGATCTATCGACGCCCGAAGACGCCCCTCCGCCACCCAAGATTTTCGCGACCGAACTTGACGACCCCAGCGGCCCCGTCGCACCCATCGACCCGGCGATTGTCAGCGGCGTGCGTCCGGGCGAATCTCTTGTGCAACTTACAGACCAATGGGGCGAGGGCGAAACGGTTTCCACAGGCCCCAGCCAGCGCGTGCTCGCTTATTCGGTCGAATCGTTCAAGCACGTGGAAGTGACGGTTGTCGACGACGCCGTTCGCACGATCAGCATCCACCTGGATACGCCGATGTTGCCGGAAACGCTTATCCGTCAATTGAAACTCGTCGATGCCCGGCCGGTGAACGTCCCCGACGATTCCGGCGAACTGCTCGGCCAGGCTTTTCCAGAACGCGGGGTACTCTTTAGTTTGACGCCCGATGGTCAGCGCGTGGCGCACGTGGTGATCGAAAATCTCGACGCTACGCCGTTCGTGCTCCGCGCGGAAAATGATTGGCAAAGCCGCTCGCGCACGCGCCCTGGGCGATCTGAATTATGCGCTCTCCCAACAACCGCAAAACGCCCGAGCACTTTGGTTGCGAGCAAAAGTTTATGCGACCGCTGCTCGCTACGAAGAAGCGCTGGCCGATGTCGAGGCGGCGCTCGCGGCGGAACCTGATCAACCGCTGTATCACCTCACGCACGCGGAAATCCTCGGCCGGCAAGGCAATTTCGAAGACGCCGGCAAAGAAACGAAAGATGTGCTGTCCACCGCCAGCTTGCCGGAAGAGCTGAAAGCGAAGGCGCTATGCCAGCTGGGCGATTTGCTGGCTGCCAGCCCAGCGCACGATTACAAGCTAGCCATGGATCATCATGCGCTCGCGGTGAAAACCGCCGACCCGCTTTCGATCTCCAAACAGGCCTCCGTTCGCCGTGCGGCCAAACACATACTAATCGAAGCCCATCTGGCGGCGGCCAACGACATCGCTTGCGGTTACTGGCAGCAAAAAGAGACCTCGGTCGCCAAGTGGCTGGACCGCGCTCAGGCATATGCCGAGGAATTTATCGCCAAAGATGAAGGCGATCCTGCGCTGCGTTTGCAAGTGGCTCGTGGAGCCCTGGCTGCGTGTGCGGGTGCGCAAGGCAAAATCGATTCCGTTCCCTGGGCGCGCATGGCATTGCAATACGCCAAGCCTCTGATTGCCGCCTGCGACGATCCCTGGACGAAGTACCGCCTGCAATGGGATTTGGGAATCGCGCTAGCCGATGGTCTGGTGGCCGACGAAGCCCGCTCCGCACTGCAGCATGCGCAAAACAACACGGCGCTGACCATCACGTATCTCGAAGCCGGCGCCAAAGTCCGCGTCGAAACCGCCGATGATGCGTTTCGCCTGGGCGAGCTCTACTTCCGCCAAGGCTCGCTGTACGCCGTGAAGCAGAACGATCACAAAACGGCGGTCGCCTGGTTTGAAAAAGCGTATCCGCTCTTGGATCGCCCCATTCCCGCCAGCCGAATGAACGAGCAAGGCCGGTTCGGAGAATGGCTCGTCAGCATGGGCATCTCCTACTGGGAAGTCGGTGCGAAAGACTTCGCCCTGCAGCTCACCGATGCCGGCATGCAACACGTGGAAGAAGCCGTGAACCGCAAACTGCTGGAGCCCAAGGCCCTGGCGATTCCCTACGGCAATCTTGCTTCCATGCATAAAGCACTTGGCCATGCCGATGAAGCACAAAGCTTCACGCAGCTCGCGGCAAAGTTCGAAACGCCAGCGGCGCCAAAACGCTGATCGGCCGATGCGATGATGCTAGCGAGCGACCATCCGGACGGACGCACAATCATGAACAATACTTGTTTCGCCGCGACGCGGAGTCTGTATAGCAGAGCGCTCATCGGCCTTATTGCCGTCGCTTTCGCCGCACGGTGGATCCAGGCCGCCGACAACGGCCTCGCTGAATCTTCCGCCAATCGCAACGAATTCGTCGCGGGCGATTGGTACGAGGTTTCCGTGAAGTGTCACGGCGTCAAGCAACAACTCACGGGAATGCTAGTCAAAACAACTGACGATTGGATCGTACTTGCCCTTATTCAGAGTCAGGCAAGCATGGTGGAAACGCCTTGGATTGGCGAGCTGCCCTACGTCGGCCAGGCCTTACGCAAGCAAGTAGAGACAATTTACAAATCGTATCGCTGGATTCCACGCGCCGCGGCGCACGCGGAGAAACGCAGCACTGTTACTCAAGATAAAGTTCGCATTGAATTCAAAGACGACGACCCCAGCCTGAGCGACATGGCGAGAGTGTGTTGGAGCGACGGCAATCGCCATGAAGACGAGTTCAAACAGTTCAAAGACGGAACGGTGACAATTGCCGCGCGGAGCCCCTCGAACGAAAGACCGTCAAAACGCCCGGCCTGAGCCGCTTGCCGCTTCATGTTCGTCGATTCACGCACCAAGTCGTCAGAGAATTGCCGCGCAGATTAGTTACAATGAACGGCCATTGGAAGATGTTCTCTTCATCGAGACGTTTAAGACTCTAACGCCCGAGCAAATCAAGCTCGTGAACTCAGATTAGAATCTGCCGGGCCAGCCTTTGGTACGTTTTGCAAACTTTCTGGCAAAAATACTGCGGCCTGTTTTCCGATGGTCGCCACGCGGCTCTAATGGTTAGCAGTGGTGCCATCTCTTCATCAACAAGGAGGCCGTCATGTCGTTCCCAACTCGTTGGCCGCTGGTGATTGCTTTTACGTTGATCGCCACGCTCGTTATCGCCCGCACATCACTCGTTCAAGGTGGCAGTGATGACCCGCAGCCGATCGAACCGACCGCCGCTCTGCTCAAGCGAATTCAAGCCCTGGAAGATCGCGTGGCCACGCTGGAGAAAATACCGCTGGCTGCTCAGATCCCCCATGGGAAAAACCCGGCCGAGGTTCCACGCAACTGGGGCTCGTCGCAAATCAACGGTCAAACCGTTTACATCGTACGGTTAAGTACCGGCGGCGCGCTCCGAAATCGATTGCCCCACCCGCACGCTGATAGAATCTTCTATTCGTGACGGCTACGGAGTGAAAATTATTCGCTGGGTGGCGCGGACAACTTGTCCGGGCGGCGCAGCCGCAAGAGGCATCAATCTAGATTCGAAACAATCAATCGGGTAACGATTGATGAGCGGCTCCCTCATCGCTCCGCGACCCACACTTGCTCCGCTCGGCAGGAGCGACGTCCGCGCATGCCGAATTCCTTCAGCAGGCGCAAACTTCGCCACGGGTCATTGCCACATAGCCTTCCCACGCCAGGTAGACCGCGATCAGCAAACCGACAATTGGATCGGCCTGCCACCAACCGGCCCAAAAATTCAGCCCTGCGCCGCGAGCAGCGCGACCGACAAGAGCATGCAAGCGAGCGTTTGCTTGGAATCGGCCAATAAGCTTGGGCTACCAATCTTTCCGCCGTGCGCACTTTGAGCCAGAACAAGACGCTCATGACGACCAGCGAGAGAATTGCGATGATCAGCGCCGCTAACGATCGCTCCGGCCTCTCACTGCCAGCAAGGGCAGACGTGGCTTCGTAGGCCACGTAGACGGCGAGCGCAACGAGCGACAGTCCAACCAGCTTTGCAGCAAGCTGCTCGCGATGTTCAGCCCCTTCCGGCTTCGCAAACCGCCAAATCATTACCGCCCCGGATAGCGACTCCACAAAGCTATCCACTCCGAATCCCAACAAGGCAGGACTGTGATCAGCGACCGCGAACCACGCAGAAGCCACGCCTTCGATCAGATTGTAGGCCACCGTGAAAAACGAAAGCCAAAGCGCCGTTTTTCGTAGGCTTTCCATGCCCTTCATTGTAACTAATCTGCGCGGCTATCCTGCGCAAATGGTAGAATCGCGAACATGAAGTACAACTATGCCACCGATCGATTTTGCTTGATCTGTCGAGGTTGTGGCAGGAGCTTTGTACAAGTTAGCCGCCGGCTCTAAGGCCCAATCCGCCGCGAGATGAAGTGCGCGTCGTCACGTTTTTGTGCGGCAACTGCGAGCCGACCAACAGGCAGTCGGAAATGGAAAAGGCACTCGAAAAGCTTATTCCATTGGAGTAACCCTCAGATGCAATTCCGCTTCTCCATTCGTGATGTGCTCTGGCTGACGGCGGTGGTTGCACTGGCCGCGCAGATCATGAAATCGCCCGTCGTCCTGCCGCCAAGTGTCGTGGTCATTGTGGCGGTTTTGCTCTTGCTGGTGGTAATTGTCGGCATCTCGCGCAATCCACAAATTCGCAGGCTGGCCAGTTACCGGCTGGCGCTAGTTTCGACTGAACACGGCAATCCATTCTGGCTGTTGCTGAAGAACCTGGCGACCGCCATCGACAGCAACCAATTACAAAGAGAAAATGCCTGGCAACGTTGCGGGCAAGACTATTTGAATTCGACAACCGACCAGTGCGCGGAAATTCGGGAGCAGATCGGCACGGTCATCGATGGACTCACGTTGTTTGAAACGCGACTTGCTGATCTTGAAAGTTCGTAGCCCACGGGTGGGCCGGACAATTTGTCCGGCCGGCGCAGCCGCAAGAGGATACAGATAAGACTTCGAAAGAACCAGTCGAGTTCGATCTGCGATCGCGCCTCTTTTCCAGATTAGGAAATCGGCAACCGGCTCAGTCTTTCGCCAAACCCGGCACGATGCTGCGAGTTGGTTTCTTCTCGGTCACATCGTGCGAAAGGATCTTCTCCGGACCAACGAAGTAGGTGTTGAAATCGGCCACCACCAGGTTGTACGTCTGCTCCGGCTGCGGCTCTTCGGTCACCAGGCTCACCTGCACGGTGCCGCTGGCACAGTGCAAAGTCTGCCCACTCTTCAGATTCCGCGCCTTGGTCCAGCCTTCTCCGGCCACCCAGAATAAATGGCCGCCGGTCGGTTTCAGCGTGGTCCCATTCAAGTCGACCGATACCACTTCGGCATTCTGGCGAACCGTCGTTTGCATGACTGGCTTAAATGCGACTTCGCCGCTCTCAGGATCTTGCGATGCCACGAGGTCGCCAATACGAATTCTTTCGATGGGAAATTGGCCACGCACGGTCCACACCGGAGTTCCGGCAACAAAACAGGAAGCGTGCGTCGGCCGCGGTGCCCGAGGTGGCGGAGGTGGCGGGGTTGGCCGCGGCGGCGGAGGGGAAGGTGGCGCTGAAACGATGGGTCCGGTCGGTTTATCCTGCAGGGTCACGTATTTCTGTTTGTAGTCGGTGTCCGTTGGCTTGCGCTTGCTGTACGAAGTTTCGTTTTGATTGTCCCACCACGTCCACCAATCTTCCGGACGTACATTGGTCGTAATGTGCGTGGCGATCGACAAGGCCGTCATGACTCGCCGATTGAGTTCGTCGGTGTTCGCGCTTTGCATGGAAGCAATGAGTAATCGAACTGCTGTGTTCTCACGGATTTTCAACATCGCATCCGATGTCGCTTGCGCCGAACTGCCCCAAGGGCGTGCGTCGCGTACATAGGCAGTGTCGATCATGACAACTTCCCATGCGTCGCGCGATTCGCGGGCGAAAACCTCGCGCGTCACTAGCCGGCCGCCTTCGCTCACGATCACTGTTTGCACCGTCAATGGCGTGTGCATCGCTGCTAACAGCTTCGGCACAAAATCTTCGCGAGGGCGACCTTCCAGTTTCGTGGCTGCCAACTGTCGAATAGAATCCCAGGGCGAATAAATCGCCTGCCGGACAATAGCGTGTGTGGCCGGCAGTTCGCTCCACGAAGCGAGCTTCTCAACAAGCAACTTCGCGCACTCTTCGTTCATTGCCGATAGCAAATACTCCAACGCCGGCAGCGCCTCCGGATCTTTAATCTCCTCGAGCTGCTTTTTCGCCATTTCATATGCTGGCCCCGGTCCTTCAACCAATCCTTTGCGGATGGCCGTGATCCGCGGCAGCCACTTGGTCAATGCCTTCGCCAATCGCTGTGCTTCGGAAACCATTTCGTCCAATTCCGGTTTGGCAACCCAAGAGTTACCAACACGCTTGAAACCAAGTTGCGCTTGCGCTTCCGCGTTGTCCGGATCGAACTGGAGAACTTGGTTGTAATGAGCCCGCGCTTGGTCCTGAAGTCCACGTTTAGCGCACCAGCGCGCCAGGTTGAGATGTCCCTGGAAGGTGTCCGGCGCCTTATCGCGTTGTTTTTCGTACGCCCCCAAATCGGTATTTTTCTTAGCAGCCTCGGGCACATCTTCGAGCTTCATCCACTGATTGTTGAAGGCAACGTGTCCGCTATGCCACATCGCGGGAGGATAATTCGGCGCGGTGGTTTGCGCCGCACTTAATAGGCGATTGCGCTCGTCGTTCGAACCTGCAATTTCAAAGTACAACGATTCCCTGACCAAGGCCTCGCCCTGCGCAAGCAGCTCGGCGTTACTTAGCTTCTTGGAGTTCGAATTCGCGGTCGATTTGCTTAGATCGGCTGAGCCAGGACCGCTAGCTGACAACTCGTCAGCGCCGACTTGTGCGCACAATCCAATTGCGATGGCCAACAGTATGGCTGAATTTGCTGTAACCGCGGCGTGCCCCGTTGAACGCCAAAGCCCAGGCCGCGCCAGTCCAAAAGAAGTTTTCTGCCTCATGACCCCTGCTCTTTTTTTTGTTTTTTTTTTTTGCGGGGGGGGGGGGGGGCGGGGGGGGCGGGGTCCGGGGGGGGGGGAGGGGGGGGGGGGGGGGGGGGGGGGGGGGGGGGGGGGGGGGGGGAGGGGGGGGAGGGGGGGGGGGGGGGGGGGGGGGGGGGGGGGGGGGGGGGGGGGGGGGGGGGGGGGGGGGGGGGGGGGGGGGGGGGGGGGGGGGGGTGGTTGGAGGGGCCTTTTTATTATATAATTCAGGGCACTAGTGCTTCGACCCCTGCTCCTCTGTTCGTCACTATTCCGTCGAGAGCCGGCGCCGCTGAACCGATCGGGGCGCGATGGGAAGAGGGCCCTCGATGCCGACCGCAATATAGGACTGTCGCCGGGAAAACGCAAACAAAGCCGGGTAGACGATGGAAGCCCCCCGAGATTTATCGCCGGTGGGGGCAAATCGGGGATTCGAATTCCTACTGTTTCCGCGTCGATCCGTCTTTAGCGGCCGCCGCATCGCCCTCGCCCGCAGGCGACTTCGTCGAAGAATCGGACTTTGAAGAATCCTTGGCCGACGTCTCTTTCGCGGCCGGCTTTAATCCATCGTTCTCTTCCTGCTCCTGCCGCTCGCGCCAGGGCTTTTCGGCCTGGTAGCTGGCCAGCTCTTTCTTCAACTGTTCCTGGGTTTCCTTGTCTTCATCGCCCGCTTCAACCGCCTTTTGCGACCACTCACGGGCTTTGGCGAAATCGCCCGATTCGGCGTAACCTGCGGCGAGTGTGCTGAGAATGTGAGCTTTTTTGTACTCGGTCAACTTGGCGGCTTCCTCGCCAAGTTCGATCGACCGCTTGCCGTTGCGGACGTTGTCATCGGGCGAAGTGGCCAGAACCCAAGCCAGGTTGTTGAGCAAACTGGGATCCTTGGGCTGGATCTTCAGCGCCGCCTCATAATCGGGAATGGCTTCGGCGTGCTTGCCGATGTTGAGATTTGAATCGGCCCGACCGCGCAGCGCCAAAAAGTTGTTCGGATCGACCGCAAGTGCATCGCCGTAAAGTTCGATGGCTTTGCGAGGACGTTTATCAAGGCCGTAGATCAAACCCAGCTGCGTCAGGAGCTGCGCGTTTTTGGGAGCAATCTTCCGCAGCTTTTCGAAATCTTCAATCGCTTGCTGGTATTCGCCCGATCCAACCGAGAGGATGCCATGCAGCGCGATCGCGTCAGAGAGGCCTGGACGATGTTTTAGCGCCTCATTCACATCGGCCTTGGCGGCCTCCAAATTGTCGTTTTTCTGATAAACCTGTGCGCGGAACAGCAGTGCTGCCACATTTTCCGGATCCTGCTCCAGGACTTTATTCAAATCGGCGATGGCTTCGTCGTACTTTTTGAGTTGCACGTGCATCCGCGCCAGGTGGAAATACGGCAGCGGCGATTCCGGATCGAGCTTTACCGCCTGATTGATCGCCTCCAGCGCATCGTCCGTTCGATCCATTGCCGCCAGCACCAGCCCAAGCGCCAATTGGACGCGAGGATTCTCCGCATCGGCCTTTCGTGCGGCCGTCAAATCGGTAAGCGCTTCTTCTTTCTTGCCGGTGGCAAACAGCGCCACGCCGCGTCCAAACAATGCCTGAGCGTTGTTGGGCACGGTCTTGAGCACTTGGCTGAACAACTCGATTTTCTTTTGCCCATCTTCCGTCATGTCGGCAATGGCAATCAGCACCGGCACTAAGTCCTCCGGCTGATCTTTCACGACATCGCGGGCCTTCTCCAGCGTCTTCATCGCCGCATCGGGATCGCCTTCCGGATGTTCGCGACTGGCCGGCAATCGGTACACGTCCGCTAGCAGCAAATATGCGGGAATCAGTTTGGAATCGTTCTTGAGGGCCTTTTCCAAATCGCTGATGGCATTAAGCCGCTGTTGTTCCCAACCGGCTCGGCCGCTGCGGGGATCGGCCTGCTTCGCCAGCACGGTGGCGCGCTGCATCAGAGTGCCGGAGAGCAAGTTCTTGGCGAACTGTTTGTTCGTGGCGTCGAGCCCTTTCTCGAGCGCGCTTTCGCATAGATCGATCACTTGCGAGAGATCGCTAATGCTTTGGGCCGCCAGCTTCTTTTCAGTGGCCTGATCGAGATCGTCCTGGCCCTCATTTTCCGCGCGGGCCATTGTTGTGCTAAGCAGCAGAATCCCGATGGCCGGCAGTAGGAGCGAAAGAAATCGCCTCGTCATGGCATATACTCCGTTCTCAGTTTATTGCGGTTAGGGGCTCTCTATCGATTATGTCGCGCCGCCGCCTGCAAGGCTATCCGAAATCAGTAGGCGGTAGGCGGCCGGCAGCAATCACTCAAAATTAGATACCCACTTAACTGCCAAACGCCAATTGCCTATGCGATGTCGATGGGAAACGCCATGACCTCCGCAAGCGATTTTGCCCCGGCCGCGATCATGACTAACCGGTCGAAACCGAGCGCAACGCCTGTGCAGGGAGGCAATCCGGCATCCATTGCTTGTAACAATCGGCTGTCTTCCGGCAAGGCTGGCTTGCCTTCAGCCACCCGCGCGGCATTGGCGGCGACATTTCGCTGGCGGAGGACACTTGGATCGAGCAGTTCATGATAGCCATTGGCCAGCTCCACGCTTCGAATATAAAGTTCGAATCGCTCGGCAACCGGCTGCGGCTTACTTCGGACCTTCGCGAGCGCGGCTTGCGATGCCGGGTAATCGTATAAAATGGTCGGCGCCGACTGTCCCAAATGCAGTTCCACGCACTCGGTCAATAGCCAATTCAGCCAATGGTCGCGATCTTCGCCCAGGCCTTGCGGTATAGATAGATTTTTTCTCTCGGCAACGGCCGCCATCTCTTTGACCGTCGCTGTGTGCGGATTGAATCCGGCATGCTGCTCGAAAGCTGCTGAATAACTGATGCGCTCTGCCGGCAACGTATTCAATATCGCTTCGCAAAACTCCGCCAAGAGCGACATGCCGGCATCCATATCGTCGTCGACGCGGTACCACTCGAGTATTGTGAATTCCGGATTATGCAGCGGCCCGATCTCGCCATTCCGGAAAGCTCGCGTGACTTGATAAATCGCTTTAGCATCTCCCGCCGCCAGCAGCCGCTTCATGGCAAACTCTGGCGATGTCTGCAGCCAAAGCCGGCGACCAACGTCCGGGCGTCGCGGATCGTCCGCCAGCACCGTCGACATCGGATCCAAGTGCCGATCGACCACAACATCGGCCGAAAGAATTGGCGTCTCAACTTCCAGGAAGCCGCGCTCGTCGAAGAACTTGCGAATCTTCGAAAGCAGCGCGGCACGCAGCTTCAAATTTGCCCAAGTTGCGGTCGGCCTGAAACTCATGGGCAACATTCTATGCGAGCCGCATTACTTCCTGTACCGCTGGCTGGCCGTATTTCGCACCACCGGTGTAGATAGTTACGTTCGGCCGCGGATAGCACACCCCAGGACTGTGAGTGTGTCCGCAATAGACGCTGAGTTGCCGATCGGGTGCGGCCCGCATAATTTCCAGAATCGCCTGCCCCATCGCCAGGGAAGTGAAATGCGGCAGCCATTCCTCATCGGAAATTTGTCCTTCATGCCAGCAAGCCTCGCGCAGCGGCGGAACATGTGTCGCGAGGATCACGTGCTCGAACCGGGCGAGCGCCTCGGGCAGAACGCGTCGGATGTGGGCCGCCGCAACATCCCCTAATTGCTGGAGCACGGGCCAGCGTTGTTGTTTTGTGAGCTGCGCGAGTTCGCGTATCAAGCGATAGTCGTTCATCATCACCAGCGAGGTTTCGTACCGGCCCAGCCGCGCATCGGCCCAGCCGTCATGGCCGATGAGGCCGAATTTTGGAGTGAGTTCAATCGACCCGGAATCCGTCAAATAAATCAGATTCGGCCGCTCTCGGCACAGCGCTTCGACGGCGGCGCGGACGCCTGAAATCGAGCCGCCGTAAAAATCGTGATTTCCGAGCACGAAAAAAATCGGCCTCTGCACGGCATCGTCGAGCTGCTTGAGCCAGCCGACAACATTCTGCGCCTCCCCGATATCGCCGGTCAGCATGATCGCATCCGGCTGATCCGCCCGGACGGTCGCGAAGAAGCATTCCGCTTCATCGGCGCTCAAAAAATTGAGGTGGATGTCGGTCAGCCAGGCAAGTTTCATCGGGCGGATATCGTGCGTCGCTAGGTTTCGACAATTTTCAATAGCGGCTGGGTTCGATTTCAAATCTTAGCACGTTGGCCAATTGATTGTCGGTTCGCTTATAATGTGTCGCACAAACAAGGAGAACTCCGCCATGAGCCGGCCAATCATTGGAATGATCGTTGCCATACTGCTCTTCGCCGCGCGCGATGCCTGGTCAGAAGATCCCGCGCCGAAGCCAGACCAATCGCCGGCGG
The DNA here is from genome assembly GCA_963773875.1 of Pirellulales bacterium. Lineage (GTDB taxonomy): Bacteria > Planctomycetota > Planctomycetia > Pirellulales > JADZDJ01 > CAVTYH01. Next base: position 552,193 of record CAVZCV010000010.1, on the reverse strand, counting down.
CGCCATCCCGGCAAGAACTGGAAAAGAAGTTCCAGGAAATGCTCAGCGGTGCGACGCTGACCGGTCACTTCACGAGCGGCAAAGGAGATGCAGCCTCGGCCAAAGAAGAAAAGTATTCGATCGAATCGGTTACAAAGATGCCGCTCGCCGACGACGTGTGGCTGTTCAAGGCGCGCATTCAATATGGCAATCACGACGCCACGGTGCCTTTGCCGCTGCGAGTCGTTTGGGCCGGCGATACGCCGGTCATTACGCTCGATAAATTCCCCGTGCCCGGCTTCGGCAGTTTCACCGCCCGCGTGCTGATTTACGACAACAAATACGTTGGCACGTGGGACGGCGGCGACCACGGCGGCGTACTGTTCGGGAAGATTACCAGAGACACGCCGGTCAAAGACGGCAATCCGAACGGTAAGTAGGCTGCTGCTATTGTCTGTCGCAACGTTATAGCAGCCCTTTGAGCGCCTTGATCGCCGCTTCGTAATCTGGCTCTTCGGCCACTTCCTTGACCTGCTGGGCGTAGACCACCTTGCTGTCTTTATCCAGCACAAACACGCCTCGGGCCAGGATTTTCAATTCTTCGATAAGCATTCCCCAGTTCTTACCGAAGTTCCGGTCTTGGTAGTCGCTGCCGTTGCGCAAATTCTTGATGTTCTCTGCCCCACAGAACCGGTTTTGGGCGAATGGGAGGTCCAGGCTGACGGTGATCGCATTGATCCGGTCGCCGAGCGTCGCCAATTCATCGCTGAACCGCTTCGTTTGTTTCTGGCAGACCGGGGTATCGAGCGAAGGAACCACGCTGATGATCGTTGGTTTGCCTTTCAGATCTGCCAGTTTGATCGTTTTGAGGCCACCGCCTTCGAAGGCGTGGATTGTGAAGTCGGGAGCTGGCTGGCCGACTTTCACCGGCTCTCCAGCCAAGGTTAGTGGATTGCCTTTAAACGTGACTGCGCCTGGGCGTGACATGTGAACCTCGTTTCCGATAGCGTTTGAATTGAATGTGTTGTGTGGGCTATTCGCCAATTCGCGATAGCACAGAGTATCTATCCGGACAGTATCGCGAATCGGCAGCGCGCTTCAAGGGGCACCAGCGCGGCGAATCGACCCTCGCGATTCCTTTAATTCAGGACGCAATACGACGTCAACATGCCACCTCACAGACTCCGCCATTGGCTAATTTAAAGTTCGCATTGCATCGGCATCCGAATCGCTTATGATGATTATCCGGGGAGTGTTTGCAGGTTTGAAACACACACGCGCGGCGGCAAGAGGCAAAGGGAGGATTCTATGGTCACGGCACAAACCGGGACCGGATGGCATTTGGATGTCGATCGTGGCCCCGATTGGGTATTTGTCCGGCTGCGACCGGATGCCCATAGCGAGATTGACGACTTCGAACTCGCGGAAAACGTCTGGGGCATCTTGCAGCAAAGCTTCACATACCGGCTGGTTCTGGAGCTCGATGAAGTGCCGATTCTGAGCAGCTACTTGATTGCCCAGCTGGTGCTGCTCTCCAAGCGCATCCATTCGCATGGCGGGCTGCTGCGAGTGTGCGGGCTGTCGGCAGCCAATCAAGAGGTCGTGCACACCTGCCGTTTAGACGGCTGCCTGCCGCAATATGTGAATCGCGGTGAAGCGGTGATGGGTCACCGGCCTGCGCAGCCACGGTGAAGAAGTTGGGATGTAGGATTTTGGATGTAGGATTTGAACGGTTCACGTCCTACTTCCGAATTCTTAATTCCTACATCCATTCAGATCCAGCAAACTTCGAGCTGGTTTTCTACGCGGTCCACTCCGTCCACTCGCATCAGCGACTCTTGGGCCATTTGTTTTTGGTACCAAGAGCTCACCCGACCGTGCAGCGTGACGTGGCCTTCGCGCGATTCAAATCGCAGATTGCGTGCTTGTAGATACGGGTTGTGCCGAAGTGCCGACGATATTCTTTCATCGATCTGCATTTGGACCTGATCTGCCGAAATTATCGCCAGCGACATATCGTTGCCCCGCCCATTTTTGAATTGCCAATTGGTGGAATTGACCGCGGCAATTGCGGCTGTCTTCGCACATCGTTGCCTGGTCTTAGCTCAGCCAAAGAAACATCGGTCAAGGATCGGAGCGATGTGAAACTTTATGTGCTGGGGGCTTCGGCAAATCTCGCGAGAGAGTTGGGACCGTAGCGGCTGTAACGGGCATATGGCGGCTGAGTCAGGGCCGCTGACCTATACAGCAATGCGCTTGCCAAACGGCGATCGATTCGCAGCACACTTTGCGTAGCGGAAAACGCTCAGCCTTGCAGCCATGTCGGCAATTTGCCCGCCGGGGGCAGTTTAATGACCGCTGCGCTTTTGATATCCGGCGAGCCGCGAACTTCGTTGAGCGCCGCAGCAGGCGGTTCGCCGTCGATGTTCAGGACGCCCGTTGCCGCGCCCCCCGGCGAACTGCGCCCGACGGCCATTTGGGCGATATTTACCGCATGTTTTCCGAAGATTGTGCCCACGCGGCCGATGATGCCGGGCACGTCGGTGTGCGTGAACACCAGCAACACGCCGTCCAAATACGCCTCGAGTTTGTGATCGTCAATTTGCACCAGCCGCGGCATGTTGTGGCCGAACAGGGTGCCGGCAGCGCGACGTGTCTCGCTGTCGGTTGTCACTTGCGCTGATCACGGAACTGAACGCGCCTTTCTCTTGCCGCGATTGCTCCACAAGTTCAATGCCTCGCTCGCGCAGCAACACTTCCGCGTTGACAATATTCACATCTTCCGCCAGGGCAGATTCCAACAGCCCACAGGCAAAAGCTGCGCTCAGCAGTTTCGTGTTTTTGCCGGCCACTTCCCCGCGATAATGCAGCTCGCAGCGTTTTGGCGCCCTGCGCACCATTCTGCGCCAGCAACAAGCCCAACCGGTGTGCCACGTCCAAATGTCCTCGCAGCATCTCCAGCGTTTTTGGATCCAGAGGGCTCATATTCACCGCATGCCGGATATCGCCGGTCGTGAGAAAATCGACCAACAGGCCGACGCCTTCCACCGCCACTTGCGTTTGCGCTTCTTCGGTACTCGCGCCGAAGTGCGGCGTGCACAATACTCCTGGCATGCCATACAGTGGGCTGTCGGTGTTCGGTTCGGTTTCGTAAACGTCGAGCGCCACGCCGCCGATCTGCCCGCTCTTGAGCCCTTCGACCAGCGCCGCTTCGTCATAAATACCGCCGCGCGCGCAGTTCACAAGCCGCACGCCTTTTTTCAACAGTCGCAACGTTTCATGATTCACAATGCCTTTGGTTTCGTCCGTCAGCGGCGTGTGCACGGTCAGATAATCGACATTCGGCAGCATATCGCGAATGCTATCGACCGGCTCGATGCCCATTTCCGCCGCGCGATCTTTGCTCATGAACGGATCGAACCCTAGCACGCGCATTTCAAACGCTTTGGCGCGTTTGGCCACTGCTTGCCCGATGCGGCCCAGGCCGATGACGCCCAGCGTCTTCTCGGCCAGTTGCGCGCCCATGTATTTGTTCCGATCCCACTTGTGCTCGAGCAAGCTGTGGTACGCGGGCGCTACATTGCGCGAAAGCGCGAGCATCAGCGCCCAAGTGTGTTCCGCCGTACTGAGCGTGTTGCCGGCGGGTGTGTTCATGACGACAATGCCCAGCCGTGTGGCCGCTTCTTTATCGATGTTGTCGGTCCCCACGCCCGCGCGAACAATGGCCTTCAGCTTATGATTTCCCGCCAGGGCTTCGGCGGTAATTTTCACGCCACTGCGGCATATGGCGCCTTCGAATTGCATCAGCGTCTCGCGCAATCCGTCCCCTTTCAGTCCGGTGCGAACCTGATATTCAATTCCCTTGGCGCGTGCTTCCTCTAGCAGCTTCAGTCCGTCCGGGCTAAGCGTATCGAGAACGACAATTCGTGGCATGGTGCGTGACTGCTCTGTCAGATGAGTGGCAGATTCCGGTAAACCAACCACGTTATCGGTTCAACGCTTGTTAGCAAAGGGTAAGCCTGTGCTTAGGAAGCGCCAGACCGTGAAAAGTTCGCCATCCGACCGCACTTTCGCCGGCCGATTGCCAGCGGACGTTGAGCAAATGGCGATTTAAATCCAGATGAATTAAATGCTTAGCATCGATTCGCGATGTGATTGAAGAAAATTGCACCACCGCCGCGGTTGAATTGCTCTGCCCAAGTTGGCGACGGAAATCGATTGTTTGATTTCGAGCGTGCGAGCTATTTGGCGGCGGGGGCGGATAGCGTGGCCGGCTTCTTACCGGCCGGCGCTTTTTTGGCTTCTTCGCGCTGCTTGCCGCGGAGCTTGCGCAGGTTCTCGATCGTCTCGGTCACCTTCGGATCATCGAAGCCGGTGACTTCGAAGAGGCAAGGGTAATGCTTGGCTGGTGGAAAAGCGCCCTTGCGGTCGATTCCGGCAAGGAAATCATTGCTTCCGTTTGGAACACGACGCCATGTCCCGTCGACCTTTTCAATAAACACGATGACTTTTGCGCCTTTCGAGGGAAGGTTCGCGAATTCGCTTGTCTCGCGATACCCTGCAATCACGTCAGCAGTTACGATCCCTAAGAATGCCGGATCGAGAGACCCAGTTAACGTAGCAAGCGGCTTGAGATCGACCTTATATAGTGTCGGACGGACGTTTTCTACAGCGATCACTTCGGCATAAATGACTGCGCCATTGTCCCACACATCGACGGGTTCTCCGTAAGCGCCCACTCGGGCAAATAGACTTATTGCGCCAATTGCAGCCATAAGCCCTGCAGTTGTCATTTGAAAACTCCGTAAACTTGAATATTGAATGAAGTGGCTCTTACTTATTTCGAAACTTACGTTGCGTTCCCGTAGCGGCGGACTAACTAAAGGCGACTGGAATCACTGCTTCTGCGCGTTGCCCGGCCGTACGTCGCTACCGATCGGTTGTCCGCGCCGGAGTCTATAAACGACGAGCATTGGGAACAACACAGCCATCAAGGTCGCTGAACTCGGCTCCGGAACTTCGAATGCGCCCGAGTCCGGCGCACTGCCGACGTAGGGTAGGCCCACGTCGAGGCCCGCGTTGATTAGATCGCTACTCGACGCCAGATGCAGAAAGGCGATATCGGGCAGGCTGCCGTCGGCTTTGCGCGGCAGGGTTAGTTGCGTCGGATCGAGGTTTACAAAATCGGCCGAATTCACCGTTACCGGCAACGTGAACCAATTGTTCGAGATCATGCTGCCGCTCTCGTTGAGGTTCGTGATTCCCGTGCCCGTGAACGCCAGGTTGTTGTGCAGCACTTCGCGTGTGCCGGGAACGCTGCTGTTGGCCGGGCTGGTATCGATCGCTTCCAGCATGTTGAAGTTCGCGGACCTATTGTTGTAGGCCATATTGTTGTACCAATTGGCTGCTTGCCCAGGTTGATGATTGGCGTAAAAGCCGCTCGCGCCATTGTTGGCGGCGACGCAAAACTCGACGGTATGCACCGGAGGCGGATCGGGAAAGTCGCCGCCGGTGTCGCCGAATCCGCCGATCTTGAAGCCGTTCCTGTTGCCGTCGAGCCGACCATTGTCGTACGCCCAGCAATGGTCGAACGTCACGCCGCCGCCAGTGTTCGAAATGCAATCGAACCCATCGTCGCTGTTGCCCCACGCGCGATCGCCACGGAACAAGTTGCCGGAGCCGGCGGAGTGGCAACCAAATCCATCGGTGTTTCCCGCCGAAATTCCATTCACGCCAACCAAGTTGTAGTTATCGCAATTCAAAATCAGGTTGTTCGAGGCATGCGAAAGCAGATACAGTCCGTTGCCTTGATCGTCGCGCGTGACAATTTGCTTCAGCGTATTGCTGCTTCCGGAAATGCGCCAATTGTCGGCCTGCTTGAGCGTGCCTGCCTGCACGCCGGTGACATCGAACCCTTGAAACGTGTTGTTGGAACCGGTCACCTGGATGCCGCACACGCGCAGCGTGGTGGGCGCAATGCTGGAGAAATTGAAAACCGGCCGCGGATCGCCCGGATACCCCAGGTATTTAATGTTGCTCTTGGTGAAGTTGAGCACGTACTGATAAGTGGCATCGGTCGCGGCCACCGCGAAATCCGTATACGTGCCGCCGCGGATATAAACAGAGTCCCCCGATGCCGCCGCCTGCTGCGCCTGCGCCACGCTGGCAAACGGCTGCGCCAAGGTGCCGGGCCCATTGTCGCTGCCGCTCGTGGCCACATAGTAATCGGCCGCCGATGCCAGGCCCGAAAGGGCCAGCCCGATTAAGCATGCTGCGATCGTCCGAAAAACGCCCATCAAAATTGCACTCCCCATCTCCTGAGCCAGACCAGACTTTCACTATAGATAGCGGCAGCCGCGCGACACAAAGGATTTTCACTGCGCTCAAGCGGAATTCGGGCGAGAGCTGAATTCGGATTTGTGCGCGGTGACCTCAATGCACAAACTGTCCTTCTCGCCGACTATTTTCCGACATCATGCGGATCAAACAGGTCAATCCGAAAGTCATCTGTGTGTTCGAAGGATAGCGTCACACCGTGATGCTCCATTTGCCCAGCAAACGTATAGTGAGTGAGAAAAACAGGTTTGGGATCCATGCTAAGAAATGCCGGCTTGCCCAAATCGTTCTTGTTAACAATCGGACCTGTCCTCTTGAAGTCCGGAATTTCCCAGTAGGAATATTTTTCGGGCGTCTTTGTGAACTTGATCGATGGCTTTTCCATGGAGTAGTCGCCAGTGAGGTAGTAGCCTTCTTGGTCCCAGTTTGGGGAATTTTGGCGACTGGGTTCTTGTCCCTTGGGTCGCAAGATAATCTGCGTTCCTTCTGCAGTTTTATGAATCTCGAATGTCTTAGCGATCGATTCATATGGCTTGGCGGACGCGTCAACATGTTCCGATCTCGCCGTATATACCATCAAACGTCCGTCAATTAGACCCACTCCGCGTCCATCTGGACTGCCAGTCACCTGTGCGATGAATGAAAGCGGCGGTCGATCTCGCGCTGCCGATGTTGCGCAGCTGATTAGGAACAATGCCGCGACGACGAACACGAACTTCACAATGTATTCCTAGTATGAATTGATTGAATTACCGGGCATAACAATTGTGCGGGCATTATACCACCGCGGAGGGCTGTTACGCGATTGTACGGAACTGCCTGTAAGGGCTTTTAGCCGCTAATTCATACGCCATAAGGCAATACAAAATTCCCCGGTGGCCCCAAAAAAAAGGCCCTTGACAAATTATCGCATGTTCACTACTATATTCTTGAACCGACAGGCTCCTGGCCTCCCGTAAGGGCCGGGATCGCTTCTGGTCGACATCTTAAGGAAAGGCAAACGGTTCTGGGGGCGTGCGATCATGCATTGGAGCGGACAAACAATCACGAACGCGGCTTTAACGCCGTGCGCGAGTCGGCTGAAAAAACCGGGGGCGATTCGGGCGAGATTTCCCGATCGTTTTCGTGCCTCAAATCGAGGCAGTGAAATAACTGTGAAAAAACTCCGCCCGTTTGCTCGAGATTTCCCGTACAGAGCACCACAGTTATTTCACCTTGAAACGCAATTTTGGGAGGAGTGGCAACTGGGGTGTGCGTTTTCCTCGAACAAAACCATCGGCGCGGGTGCTCAGGTTTTCAGCAAGGTTTTCGCGACACGCGTTTTCCTCGCGGATTTAGCCATTTGGAAAGATACAGCATGGAAAAAACAACAGCCGCGCGCCGAGCACAAAACGCGAAGAAGACTCCGATCGTTGCATTCGCAAATCGCGGTGTCCGTCAACCATCTGTCTGAAAGAATTCCAGCGAGTTTCGCGAAAACAGGCCGCATTGATCACCTTGCGTCTCACGGAGTACCTTGGACAAAAGTCGATTTTTCACCACGAGTTATCACGATGGCTGTATTGTTGCAAATCAAAAATGCCCACAAGGCGTACGGACACCAGGTGCTCTTGGATGGGGCCGAGGCAAGTTTGACCGACGATGTGAACGTGGGGTTCATCGGTCGGAACGGGGCGGGAAAGAGTACGCTCTTGCGAATTCTGCTGGGCGATGAGGAACTGGACGCCGGCGAGATTGTGCGGCATCCGAAGTTGCGGCTGGGCTATCTGCGGCAGCACGATCCGTTTTTGCCGGACGAAACTCCGCTCGCATTTTTGATGCGCGACAGCGGCCAGCCCGACTGGAAATGCGGCGAAGTTGCCGGCCAATTCGAGCTGAAAGGTCCGAGACTCGATGGCAACCCCGTACAAAAACTTTCCGGTGGCTGGCAAACGCGCGTGAAGTTGGCGGCGCTGCTCCTGCACGAGCCGAACTTGCTGCTGCTCGACGAGCCGACGAACTTCCTCGATTTGCGCACGCAAATTCTGCTGGAGCATTTTTTGAAAAACCATCCGGAAGCGTGCCTGGTGGTCTCGCACGATCGGGCATTTCTGGCGGCAACTTGCACGCACACGCTGGATCTCTCGCAGGGGAAGCTGACGATGTTTCCAGGGCCGATCGATGCGTTTCTGGAATATCAGCGCGAGCGGCGCGATCACGATGAGCGAGCCAATGCCTCGATCATGGCCAAGCGCCGGCATCTGGAAGAGTTCATCGCCAAGAACAAAGCACGGGCCAGCACGGCTTCGCGCGAAATCGAAGAGCAAGCAACTGGAGCGATTGGAGCTCGCGACGATCGCCTCGGATGAGCCGACAGCGAAAATTCGCGCGCCGATGGTCGAGCCGCGCAAAGGCCCGGCGCTGCGCTGCCGCGATTTGACGATTGGCTATGCGGAGCGCGTAGTGGCGAGCGATATCAATTTGGAAGTCGATCACGGCTGGCGAGCGGCGATCGTCGGCGATAACGGACAGGGCAAAACGACATTTTTGCGGACGGTCGTGGATTCGCTGGAACCGCTGGCCGGCGAAGTGCGTTGGGGTTACGGCTGCCAGATTGGAATTTATGCCCAGCATGTTTATACGAGCTTGCCGGAAGAGCAGACGGTGCTGGAGTATTTGGAACGCAAGGCAGCGCCGCGCACCCAGGCGCAAGAAATTTTGGATCTGGCGGCCGCGCTTTTGTTTCGCGGCGAGCAAATCAACAAGCGCATTGAAGTGCTCTCCGGCGGAGAGCGGGCGCGAGTTTGTTTAGCCGGATTGCTGCTGAGCGACTACAACATTCTGGTGCTCGACGAGCCGGGCAACCATTTGGATGTCGACACAGTGGAGGCACTGGCCGAAGCGCTGCTGGCGTATCGCGGCACCGTACTTTTCACGAGCCACGATCGGCATTTTTTGAAACGCGTGGCCACATGCATCGTCGAAGTTCGCGACGGCCGGGTGGTGAATTATCGCGGCGATTACGAAGCGTATTTGTATTCCGTCAATAAGGAGATCGATGACTCCGAGCAAGAATCGGCGGCGGTGAAACAATCGTCGGATGGCGACAAACGTGCGGCTGCGGCTCAAAACGCAAAGCCTTCCACAGGCGGAAGACCAAACCGCAACGAGCGCGAGCTGCGCAAGAAAATTGCGGCGCAGGAGAAGGCCGTTAATCAATTGACCGAAAAGAAGAACGAGGTCAACAAAAAATTGCTCGAAACGACCGATGCCGCCGAAGCGTTGCGGTTGCATTCCGAATTTGAATCGGTCAGCGCGGAACTAGCCAAGGCCGAAGATCGTTGGTTCCGACTGCAGGAGGAGGCGGGGCAATGATGAGGCTTGTAAATCGATCAGCTGCCGCGGTACGTGGAATATCCGAATGGACTGAGCAGCAGCGGCACATGATAGTGCTCGTCGGGAATGATGATTTGAAAATTCACAACCACGGTTGGGTAGAACGTGATGACATTCCGGCGTTTAAAATATTCGCCCGTAGCAAACACCAGGCGGTAGTTTCCGGCGAGCAGCGAGCCGGACGGAAGCAGATCGGCGACGCGGCCATCGGCATCGGTCGCTCCTTCACCCAGCGTTTGCCAGCGGCCGGTTTCGTGTCGGCGCTCGAGCAGCACTTCAATGCCCTCGGCAGGCTTGCCCAACGAAGTATCAAGCACGTGCGACGTGATGGGACTTTTGACGGTCATGGCGTCATCGGGCGTTTAGTGGCCACGCATCAAACCAGTTTTCGCAGGCGAAGCTCGGTGATTTTCCATTGCTCGGCGGCAGCAATTCGCAGTTCGATTTCCGGATTGTTCGGCAATCGGCTTTCCAGAATCGCCAGCATTTCATCTGCCGTTTTACCGCTGGCACACACAATAAAAATATACCCAAACTTTATTTCATACTCGCGGTTCGATCGGGCCAGCCGTTCAATTGTAGCTTGCGATGCACCTTTGACGCCTGATTGCTCGCCGCCGGCCCACGTGCGAGTATCGGCGAATTTAGCCCGCAAGCTATCGAGATCGCCGATTTTCGGATGCGCGGCGAAGGCTTCGAGCCAATCCTCGCGATCGAGATGCCACCAGATATTGCTGGCGGCTTCAATGGCATGTTGTTCGTCGAGGAACGGCCGGGCGGCAACCATGCCACTGACCCAGCGCCGGGATGCGCAACATTTTGTGAGTGCTAAGCGCAACGCGGCGTCATCTAGCCGGCCCAAGAACTCAGCAACGGATTGGTTTTCGGTCAGTTTTTGCCAGGGAGCAGCCAGCAATTCGGCGGTTGGAATGTGGCTGAGGCCGTTGTTTCCAAACACCATTATCCCGCCGACGTATGTGCGCAGCACTTTGCCAGTTAGACGTTCGCCGTCGTAAGGGGTCAATTTATGTCGATGATAAAGCTGCTCGCCATGCACAGTCCAACCGGCATCCGGATCAAACACGATGAGGTCGGCATCGAAGCCCTTGGCAATGCGACCTTTGCGATTCGCCAGTCCAACAAGTTTGGCGGGATTTCCAGACAGCCACTCGAAGATTCTTGCCAGTGGAATGCCGCGGTGCGCGGCGTTCGTCCAAACGATGGGAAGCGTAAGCTGCAACGACGCGATGCCGCCCCAGGCAGCCATGAAATCGCCCGATTCGAGGCACTTCATCGACGGCAGGCAGGGGGAGTGATCGGATCCGATGGTGTCGATGTCGCCGTTTTTCAGGGCGTCCCAGAGTCTTTCGCGGTGATGTTCTTCGCGAATCGGCGGAGCACATTTGTACCGCGTGTCAGCATCCGGAATGCTTTCGGCAGTAAAGTGCAGGTAGTGGGGACAAGTCTCAACGGTGATCGGCAGCCCTTCGTTCCGCGCGGCATGCAGCATTTTCAAAGCGTCTGCATTTGCCAGGTGGACGACTTGCACGTGGCAGCCGGTGCCGCGGCACAAGTTGATCAGCATACCGATGGCATCGCTTTCCCATTGCGGCGGGCGAGATGCGAGATAATCGGCATAGCTTCGAGCGGATTGCGGTCGCGGCGCAGGCGCATCGGTCAACTCAGCATGCACCAGCAGCGGTCGATTGTGGCGCGCCAAGATGGGCGCTGCGGCCTGCAAGTCGGCAAGCGTCGCGTTTGGAAATTCGTCGAGCCCCGAATGGCAGACAAAGGCTTTGACTCCAAGCACGCCGGCGTCGAGAAGCGGTTCGATATGCCTGGCATTGCCAGGAATCAGTCCGCCATAAAATCCGACATTTACCCAGCATTTGCCGAGGGCCGCTGCGCGCTTGGCATCCAATGCCGCAACCGAGGTGGTGACCGGACTGCTATTGAGGGGCATATCGACGACCGTCGTCACGCCACCCGCGGCGGCGGCTTTCGTCGCCGTTTCGAATCCTTCCCATTCGGTTCGGCCCGGATCGTTGATATGCACATGGGCATCAATAACGCCGGGCGCAAGAATGAGATCTCCAAGATCTTCGATTTGCAGATCCGGCGAAAGTTCCGGCGCTGTGTCCAATTTGCAGCACATCGGCAATGCGACCGTTTTCAATGACGAGGATTGCGGACCGGATTCCTTCCGGCAGGAGCACATGGCGACTTTTCAATGCGAAGCGAGGCGGCGAGGAGAGTTCGCGATTCGCAGCCACGATCAAGCCTCCGAACGCTCGATGGTTGCGCTGATATTGCCGAACGGTTCGCTGGTGGGAACAAACACTTCGTTCAGATTTTTCAAGCCAAACGGCGATAGATTCGCGAGCAAATGGTGCTGGTTCGGCATTGTGATCGTGATTTCATCGATTAGCGAGCAAACGCTAAATGCAGCGCGGGCCATTTCATACAGCGTGTGCTGCACCGATTTGCTGTATTGGTTGGCAAACACATCGAGCAGCGTACTGCGGATTTGCGCGCGCACACTGGTCCAATCCGCTGCCAGATTTTTGCACGGCCAGCAGGCGGTAATCGCGGTGGCGAAAATGCGATCATCGGTTTCCGGTAGCGTCGTGTACTGGTCGCGAAAAAAATGTTCGAAGCCCGAGCCCGTGGTCTTGAGCACTTCAACGCCGATCAGTCCACAGTACATCGACTCTGTGCCGTTGCGTGTTGTGACAAATTCGCAGGTTGCCCGCTCGTTTGTGCCGCCGAGGAATGCATGATCATGCTCGCCAGCGCCGAACAACATTCGACTCCAAGGCTTTTCCTCGCACCGCACGTGAACCCGCTCGACTTGCGAATACGTTTCGCAAAAATGGCGACCGAGCACTTGAGCGAACAATTCCATCGACAGCACTCCGTGCCGAGCGGCCAACACGTAAACCGTGTTCTTCATGGTGTCGGTGGCCACGACCAGCGAATTATCGGCGGCGGAATACGACGAACTAAAATTTCCGTCCAGTTCAATCGAGGCAGTCAGCTCAATAAATTCATGCCGGCTGCCGCGACGGGTGATTCTCGAAAGACGAACTTGCGACTTGCCGTACGATTGACTACGGACGTCTGAGGCGCTGGACATGATTGCTGCTTTCAATGTTACTGCTCAGCGAGCTGCGCCAACGTTCGCGCCAAGACTTCGACGCCACCAGCGATGTGGTCCGGCGATGCGTATTCGTCAGGCCGATGGCTCACGCCGTCGCGACACGGAATAAAAATCATAGCAGTCGGGCAAAGTTGCGCCATAAACAGGGAATCGTGGTACGCACGGCTAATCATTCGCATCGATTTCAAACCGGCCTTGGCGGCAGAAGCTTCGATGGCGAAGACAATCTGCGGATCGCACATCGCCGGCGGATCGGCATTGATGAGTTCGATCGTCGTTTTTTGCCCGTATTCGTCGCCAAAAAACTGCGCGCTGCTCGAACGTGGTTGAGCACCCGATCGCGGCGATGGCGATCGATATCGCGGATATCGATTTCCAAATACGTGCGGCTGGGAATGCTGTTGATGGCGCGGGGATGCACATCGAGCACTCCGGTCGTACCGACTGTATCGGCGCCGCCAAGCATTCGCGCTGCAGCATCGACCGCCAGTGCAAGAGTGGCGGCCGGCAGCAGCGCGTCGCGACGGTCGCGCATCAACACAGCGCCGGCGTGGCCTCCGATCCCTTCATATGTCACTCGCAAGGCTGCCGGCGCGGCAATGGCTGTGACAGCGCCGATGGGAATGCCCGCTCCCTCCAGCCGCGGACCTTGTTCGATGTGCAGTTCGACAAACGCGTTGTACTGGCCCGTATTCAGCCGCACATCGGACAAGTTGCCTTGGCCTGACGCTCGGCGGTGGAATTCGCGGAACGTCAATCCGGTGTCATCGGTTAGTGTCTCCGCAGCGTCCGTTGACATGACACCCGACATTAGTCGGCTCCCCAAACAGCCAACTCCATACCGCGTGGGCTCTTCGGAGGTGAACATAATGAGTTCGATCGATCGTCGCGGTTTGAAGCCCGATCGCTGCAGCGTTCGAATGGCTTCCAACCCACCGAGTACACCGACGGTGCCGTCGTACATGCCGGAGTGCGGAATGGCATCGGTGTGCGAACCCGTCGCCACTGCGGGTAAATTTGGATCGCTTCCAGCCCACCGGGCAAAAATATTTCCGGCGGCGTCGATGCGAACATGTAAATCTGCCGCTCGAAAAAGCTCCGTTAGGAATTCCCGCGCCGCCAGATCGGTATCGCTGAGCATAACTCGCGTCACGGCGGGCGCTGGAGCGTCGGAAAACTTAGCGAGCCTCTTAAGTTCGCCAGATAAGGTCGCGATGTCGGGTTTCAAAGTGCTCATGAAGTTATACACCGCTCGCGAGCGGTCGCTACAGGACTTTCTCGCTCAAACGATCGCGGTGGATATCTTTGTAGTACAAGTATTTTGCGGGCTGTTTGCCCATGGCGACGAACCACTGCGGGCAATACGAAGCCATCCAGATGACATCGCCGGCTTGAACCGGAAACCATTCGTCGCCGAGGCGATAAACCCCGGTGCCTTCGAGCATCAAAAGCCCATGCTCCATCACGTGGATTTCGACTTGCGGCAAATGCCCGCCGGGATCGTAAGTGAAGAGGTTGACCGCCATGTCGAACGACGGTTCGACAGGCAGCAAAACTTGAAGCCGCAATGCCGGATCGCCTTGAAATACATCGCCGGCGATTCCCTGTTGATTCCCGATTTGCATCAACGGGGGCGAAACTTCACTAACAGGTTGATATCGCTTTTCAAAAACCGCCAGACGCGCACTACGATTGCCCGTCGTGCTGATGTCGTGAGAGGAATCCGGCGGAATAAAAGCGAATTGACCCGTTCTAAGCAATTCGTTTTTCGCGCGCCACTGACCAGAATTTCACCATCCAGCACGAAGACGAATCGTTCAATACCTTCGCCGGGACTCCCGCTATGTGCATTGGGGCCAAGCTCTGCGGTGTATTGAGTAAATCGCGCACCGATTTCCGGGGAGATGTGCATGACCGCAGTCGCGTTTTGCCAACCGACAAGTGGCGCACTGACATGCGTATCTGGCGTGATCAGCGCGTACATCCGCCTGATGGAGCTACGAGTTATGCCGAATGGTTTAACGCGAATGGGTTCCATTTATCCCAGTCGATTAATTGGAAGCCGATTTTGTTGATGACTCCGCCAACTTTCGCGTGAAATGCCACAGCACTTCCAACGATTTTCCGACATCCGATTCCGAAACCGATTCATCCGGATGATGGCTCATGCCGCCTGCACAACGAATAAACAGCATGCCGACAGGAAACCGGCGGGCCAGAATGGCGGCGTCATGTCCGGCGCCGCTCGGAAGTCGAAATGCTTGCAACCCTGCTTCAACGATGCTGTCCACGAACATTTGTTGTATGCGGGTGTCGCATCTCACGGCGCGGAACGTTTGCGTGTTTCCCATATCGAACTCGATGCCACGCTCCTCAGCAATGAGCGCCGCCCGATGGGTTATTGTGCGAAATGCGGCATCGCGAATATCATCGTCTTGGTGCCGCACATCGAGCGACAAACTGACTTCGCCGGGAATTACGTTCGAAACATTCGGACGGACGTTCAATTGACCAACTGTGGCGACAAGACCTGCCTGATTACGCGCAACTTGCTCGACCGCCACGACAAACTGCGCGGCCGCCGCCATTGCATCTTGCGCGCATTCATCGGGACCGCGCCGGCATGTCCGGCTTTGCCAACAAATTCGAACGTCGCTCGAGTTTGACCTGTGATTCCGGTTACAACACCGACCGGTAGATTCTCAGTTTCCAAAACGGGGCCTTGCTCGATGTGCGGCTCGATGTAAGCAATGACCTCGTCGGGCCGATAGACTGCGCTTGGCAATTCCATGGAATTGCAACCGAAGCTGCGCAAGGCATCGGCAATTGAAACGCCGTTTGCATCGGCGCGTTTCAATAATTCATCCGGCAAGTCGCCGACCAGCGCTCGCGAACCGATGAATGGCGTCTGAAAACGCACGCCTTCCTCTTCGCTGAAGGCAATCACATTGATCGAAAACGGCAATTCAATGTCGGCTTCTCTGATCAGTTCGGCCAGCGCAATCCCGAGCATTACGCCAAGGATGCCGTCGTACCTGTCCCGCGTTTATGACCGTGTCCAGATGTGAGCCGATAAGCAGCGTCTGCCGCGCCGTTCCGCTGTTCGCCGAATGCCGACCAATCAAATTTCCAGCCGCATCCAACCGGCAGCTTAAACCAGCACTTTCCATCCATTCACGAACAAGTGAATGAGCTGCCTTCATTGCGGATGAACAAAACAGCCGCGTAATTGCTGCCCGGCTGATCGGTACAATTTACTAGCTCATCGCACCGTGCCATCACGCGCTTCGTTGCCGACTGAATTGCGTCCGACCAATCTGAAGCGAGCTTCTCGCCATCAGATTTAGCGGTCAGCGAGATGCTTTGGCGAATCGTCATTCGTGGCCAATCCAGGTGCAAACCCTTAACGCCCGGGCTAATCCTGGAGTATAGTATGGTCAGGCGGCCTTGCGTAGCCGAGCAGCCCACTCGGTGGCAGGCGATGGCCCCATCCAAAGTAATGCCGATGGCCTCCCGCGATCATCTCGTTCTAATCATCAATGGAAAGCGACACCAGGTTCAGGGAAGCGACTGCTTTTTGAGCCTCAGCGACTTTCTTCGCTACCGCCTCGGATTGGTCGGCACGAAAATTGTGTGTTCGGAAGGCGATTGTGGTTCATGCACCGTTCTCGTCGGTAGACCGGTTTGGCAGGCCGCCACGCCCGCCTTTCAATATCAGCCGATCGATTCCTGCATTCGGCTGATGTTTCAGTTGGATGGCGTGCATGTTGTGACCATCGAGGGCCTCGGCCGCGGTGATGAGTTGACGCCCATTCAACAGGCGATGGTCGATTGTCACGGATCTCAGTGCGGCTTTTGCACGCCGGGTTTCGTCATGGCCATGACTGGCGTGGCGGAAAACTGCAATGGGCATCTGCCGACGGAAGATGATTGGCGGCACCAACTGACCGGTAACCTTTGTCGCTGCACCGGATATGCGCCAATTATCAAAGCTGGAATTCAGGCACTCTCCGGCGATTTTATTCGCGAAACTCACCGAATGAACGAAGTCTATCCGCCGCAAGCCATCATTGATCAACTTGGACCGCTTGCCGGCGACGTGCTCGATTTGGGGGGAGATTGCGTTGGCACCCAGCGGCAGGCGTATTGCCCGACTACGGTTGATGAGGCGGTAGGTTTTCGCCGCGAGCATCCAGAGGCAAAGGTCGTGGCGGGAGCGACGGATGTCGGCGTGCAACTTAACAAACGCGCGATCGAGCCAGTGACGTTTCTCGATTTGAATCGCGTGGCGGAGCTTGAGGGCGTGCAAATTGAAAGCTCCGACAAAGGCCGCGCACTCGTCGCTGGCGCACGGGCAACCTGGACACAATTGCTCGAATTGTGCCATTCCGAAGTTCCTGAGTTTGCGGAAATCGTGTCGGTCTTCGGCTCGCCGCAGATTCGGCATGTCGGCACAATCGGCGGGAACATCATCAATGCGTCGCCGATTGCCGATTCGCTGCCGTTCTTGTTTGTTATGGAAGCGGAAGTTGAATTGGCCAGTCCGTCCGGCCGCCGCCGGGTTAACATCAACAGCTTTTACCGCGGCTACAAACGGTTCGATCTGCTGCCCGATGAGTTGCTGGTCTCAATTCACATTCCGCTTCCAGCCGAGTCTGAACTGCTGCGGCTCTACAAAATATCGCGGCGGCGCGATCTTGACATTTCAACCTTTACCGCCGCGATTCGGGTGAAATTAGACGGCGACACCATCACTTCCGCGGCGATTGCTTACGGCGCGGTCGGACCAACAGTTCTGCGCCTGCGACGAACCGAGGAAATGCTGCGCAGTCGGCCATTCAACGAAGAAACCATGCAAGCTGCCGGCAACATCGCCGTCGACGAGATCACGCCGATCAGCGATGTTCGCGGCAGCAAAGATTATCGGCTTCAATTAGCTCGCAACGTGCTGTTGAAGTTCTATCACGAGCAACAGTTGGCGACAGCTTGATTATGCCCCAGGTTGGCAAACCAATTCCGCACGATTCGGCGATCGGTCATGTTACCGGCAGCGCGCCGTACATCGACGATATCCCACCCCGGAGCGACGAATTGTTCGTCGGTTTTGTCGGCAGCCCCGTCGCGAGCGGGCGAATTGAATCGATCGATCTCGCTGCGGCAAAATCACTTCCCGGTGTTGTTGCTGTCTTCACGGCCGACGATTTGCCAGGCGAAAAATATTTTGGCCCGCTCTTCAGAGATGAGCCAGTGCTGGCCGATGGCCAGGTTCTGTATGTCGGTCAGCCGGTCGCGATTGTTGCGGCGGAATCGCGGTCGGCACTTGAACTCGGCCGGCGGAGTATCAAGATCAACGTAGCGCCATCGCAGCCGATCTTATCGATCGAACGGGCGATTGAACTGCAGCGGTTTATTGGCCCACCGCGCCGAATAGTTCGCGGCGATCCCGAGGCTGCGATGAAAGCAGCTCCGCATCGGCTTTCGGGCGTATTTCACAATTTGGGTCAAGAACAGTTCTATCTGGAATCGCAGGCAGCGATTGCATATCCCGGCGAACAGGGCCAAGTTGTCGTGCATAGTTCGACACAAAGCCCAACCGAAACGCAGCATGTTGTCGCCGAAGCGCTCGGCCTTCACATGCATCAGGTGGTTTGTATCTGCCGGCGGATGGGCGGTGGCTTCGGTGGCAAAGAAACTCAGGGCGGAATTCCCGCGATTATGGCGGCGCTGGTGGCTACGAAAACCGGTCGCGCGGCGCGGCGTGATTTACAGCAAAGACGACGACATGCGATCGACCGGAAAGCGTCACGCTTACCGCGCTGAATGGGAAGTGGGCTTTGACGACGTCGGCCAGATTCTTGCGTATCGCGTGCAGTTTTATTCCGATGGCGGGGCGGCGGCCGATCTTTCAACTTCGGTCATGGAGCGCACCATCTTGCACGCGGACAACTCGTACTACATCCCGAATATCGACATCCGCGGGCGTGTCTGCTTTACGAACTATCCGCCTAATACTGCCTTCCGGGGATTCGGCGGTCCGCAAGGGATTGTTGCGATCGAGAATGTGATTTGTGAGATCACCGCGTACCTGCAAAAGCTCCGTTCGAACAACAACTGGAACGGCGATGGCCGCGGAAAACCGGTGGTGCCGGGTCGCAAGCAATGGTTATCCGATGAGTGCCTCAGCACAAATCAGTTCGCTCGACATTCAACGACAAAACGTCTACGGCACCAATTGTCGTGACGTCACGCCCTACGGCCAGATTTTCAAAAAGAATCACTTGCCTCAAATCCTTGCGGCGTTGTCCGAGCGATGTAATTTTCGAACTCGGCTGCACGAGATTGAAGCAAGTAACCGAACTGATCGACTGTGGCTTCGCGGCCTGGCAATAACACCTGTCAAATTCGGCATCTCGTTCACGACGAAGTTTCTCAATCAGGGGAATGCGCTCGTGAACGTTTATTACGATGGCAGTGTGCAGGTTTCGACGGGCGGCACAGAAATGGGCCAAGGGCTTAACGTCAAAATCCGCCAGCTCGTGGCCGATGAATTTGGGCTGGCGACCGAGCGAGTGCTGATAATGGCCACCTCGACCGAGAAAAATCATAACACCCCGCCGACTGCCGCCTCCGCAGGAACCGATTTGAATGGCTTCGCCGCCGTGAACGCTTGCCGACGGATCAAAGAGCGCTTAATGGCCTTTGCGGCTCGTCGATTCGCCCACCCTGAATTGGGTCTAGCCGAATCGCCGGCACATGTGGCATTCGAAAATGGCGATGTCTTTGATGCACGCAATCCCGAGCAGCGAATATCATTTAGCGAACTTTGCAATCTCGCGCGGCGCGAACGCGTCGATCTGGGAGCACGCGGCTTTCATGCCACTCCGGGCGTTGATTACAACCGTGAAACAGGACGCGGCATACCATTTTTGTATTTCACTCAGGGCGCCGCAGCGGCTGAAGTGCAAATTGATCGCTTCACCGGCGAACTGACCGTGCCGCGAGTTGACCTGCTGATGGACATTGGCCGCTCCATCAATCCCGGCGTCGATATGGGCCAGATCACTGGCGGATTCATCCAAGGCATGGGTTGGGTAACCGGGGAATGTCTTGTGTACAACGAGCAAGGCGCACTGCTGTCGCACTCGCCAACAACCTATAAGATTCCTGCCATCACCGATGTGCCGCCAATTTTCAGTTGCGAATTGTTTCCCAATGACGACAATGTGGAGAATATCGCGGCGAGCAAAGCTGTTGGGGAACCGCCACTCATGCATGCGATTTGCGTCTGGACTGCAGTGAAGCATGCGCTCGGGTGCATTTCACTCGAGGCGGCTCGCGAGCTTCGTTTGCCAGCGACAGGCGAAGAGGTTTTGCGATGCCTGACACTCGGAATGCAAGAAAACCTCCAAACGATAACCTCAAATGGGCTATTAAACACGGCGACGCAGAGACACGGAGCGGCGACAAAACAATAAGGAAGCCAAGAATCCAGAAGGACTTGGTATCCGACTACATCAGTCGCTTTTCTTTTCCTGGTTTCCTGGCTTCCTTATAATCTTTTCGCGTCCTTCCTAGTCCATTCTGCTTCGTGCCTCTATGTCTCCGTGGTAAATCTTATGCCGGTGCCTCACGGTTTCGTCGAAAAACTTGCCGAGCTTTCTGCAGCCGGTCACCCGTTTGTGTCGGTCACATTGGTCGAGACGGTCGGCAGCACGCCGCAGGATGTGGGCACCAAGATGCTCGTCGATGATCGCGGGCTGGTGTTCGGTACCGTCGGCGGCGGGCGAGTTGAGAATAAAGCCATCGGCCAGGCTCAGTCGCTGCTCGCCGACACCGCGGGCGCGAACGGTCAGACATGTTCGCTGGTTGAATGGAACCTCCAGCGCGATGTCGGCATGACCTGCGGCGGTGTCGTGAAACTTTTGTTCGAAGCCTACAACCACCGAGATTGGCGGATCGTTGTCTTCGGCGCCGGGCACGTTTCACAAGCCCTTGTCCGCTGCCTTTTGCTCTTGGAATGCCGCGTTGTTTGCATCGATCAACGTGACGATTGGCTTGAAAAGCTGCCGGAATCGGCCAAGCTGCGGACTATGCAAATGGCGGAACCGCGGGAGTTCGTCGGTCAATTGCAGCCCCAAGATTTCGTCGTTTGCATGACGATGGGCCATCGCACCGACCGCCCGATTTTACAAGCGATCTTCGAGCGCCGTTTGCAGCCGCGATTCCTCGGTGTGATCGGCAGTCAAGCGAAACGAAAAGTTTTGCTTCGGGAACTGGCCGAATCGCAAATCCCTCCGGATATTGCCGATCAATTCCGTTGCCCCATCGGCCTGCCTATCGGCACCAATCATCCCGGCGAAATCGCCATTAGCATCGCCGCCGAATTGATTCAATGTCGCGATGCGGTGGCGTCGCAATCGTCGAAGTGATACGCCATCATATCGTGGCGCTCAGCCCTTCATATTCATACTCATCAAAAACTCGGCGTTCGACTTGCACTTTTGCAAGCGGCTCGTCAGGAATTCCATCGCGTCGGGCGGGTTCATGTCGTGGAGCACACGGCGGAGGATGCTGATACGGCGGTGCTCTTCGGGATCCAAAAGCATTTCTTCGCGGCGCGTGCCACTGCGGGAGATATCGATCGACGGCCAAATGCGCTTATCCACCAGCGAGCGATCGAGCACGATTTCTAAATTGCCCGTGCCTTTGAATTCTTCGAAGATCACGTCGTCCATTTTGCTGCCGGTATCGACCAGCGCCGTAGCCAAAATCGTGAGCGATCCGCCTTCTTCAACTTTGCGCCGAACCAAAGAATTTCTTTGGACGTTGTAGCGCGTTCGCATCCACACCGCCGCTCAGAACACGCCCGCTGCTGGGGCATTCGGAATTGTGTGCGCGCGCCAGCCGCGTAATTGAATCGAGAAAGATGATGACATCATTGCCATATTCCACCATCCGCTTGGCTTTTTCGATCACCATTTCGGCCACTTGAATGTGCCGAGCTGCATCTTCATCGAACGTGCTGGAAATCACCTCGCATTGCGGGCCTTTCACTTGCCGCTCCATGTCGGTCACTTCCTCCGGTCGCTCGTCGATTAAGAGCATAATGACGTAAACCTCTGGATGGTTTTGCAGCACGGCCTTGGCCATTTTCTGCAGCAAAATCGTTTTCCCGGCTCGCGGCGGGCTGACGATCAAACCACGCTGACCAAAGCCGATGGGCACGATCAAATCGACTACCCGCATGTTCAATTCATCGGTCGACGTCTCCAGCACAATGCGCGTATCCGGATGCAGCGGCGTCAGATCGTCGAAGAAAACTTTGTCCGAGAGCTTATTCGGATCATCGCTGTTAATCGCCTCGACTCGCAGCAGTGCGAAGTAGCGTTCATTTTCCTTCGGCGGTCGAATTTGGCCCGCCACCGTTGCGCCGGTGCGCAATCCAAAGCGACGAATCTGGCTGGGTGAGACGTAAATGTCGTCGGGGCAGGAAAGATAGTGGTAATCGGGGCTGCGCAGGAACCCGAAACCATCCGGCAGAATTTCCAGCGTTCCTTCGCCAAACATCAGGCCGTTCATTTTCACGCGCTCTTTGAGCAACTTGAAAATGAGGTCCTGCCGCTTGATGCCGGTAATCTCCGAAATGTTTTCTTTGCGAGCCTCTTCAATGAGCTGCGACATCGACATGCGTTGCAGCTCGGCGATGTGAATATCGCCCTGCTTGACCGATTCGTAATGCTTATGGACAACGTCGGTCTCGCCAGCATCCAGGTCTTCCGCAATTTCTTCGGCCAGCGAAAGCGGCTCCCCCTCAGCTTCCAGTTGGGCTTCGATTTCATCGAGCGTCGGCTTCAGCGGGTCCTCGCCATTGCCGTTTCTATCTTGATTTATTCCCGCGCCAAAGAAGCGCGATAAACGCTTTTCGCGGCTGGGCGGAGTTGTTTTCGATTCAGGCATGGTTCGATTCGCTCCTGATGTGAACGGCATTTGCCGTCGCGCTGAAGGCGACAGTGGTGGGTTTGCGCCGGTCGAAAAATCCAGCAGTCAATGAATCGGCGGTCCGGCAAGATCGGGAAGATCTTTCAACTTTTCGACGGGTTAGACTCTTCGACCTCTAAACAACCTCGTGTTGTCTGTTGGCAAAATTGGGATGTGTTAAATATCGGTGGCAATCGTTGGGTGATTGCTGGCGTGCGGAATTGCAGTGCGAAAGGCGCGCTGAAATCGATGGGTCCGATTTGGTGGGAGGCCGAACGCTTCAGATGGGATGGCCAACTACAATCCATTGCCGGCCGATCTGGTCGATCGCTCCCCCGATTGTGGCGAAAGAAGCAATTGCCAGCAGCGTTCAACCTGTGACTGAATATAGCTTACATCTCGCGAATTATCCAGCACGAAATCTGCCCGGCGGCGTTTCTCTTCGACCGACTCCTGCGAAGCCTCGCGGCGCTTAAATTCCTCGGCCGTCCAGCCCCGTGCTAACGCCCTCTGCAGCCGTTGATCGGCCGGTGCATCGACAAATGCTAGCGAACCGCAAAATCGGTCCCAACCCGCTTTTAACATGACAGGAGCATCGAGAATGGCCACCGACACACCAGCATTTGCCAGCTTCTCGACGTCCGATTTGAGTCGCTTGCGAATCTCAGGATGCGTAATTCGCTCCAGTTCAGCCAGTTCGCGTGGACCATCTGGCGGCGGAGCAAAGACAATCTTCGCTAGCGATTTACGGTCGATCTCGCCATCAGCGCCCAATACGTCCTGCCCCCAACGGCCACCGATCGCCGCGCGCACGTGTGGCAATTGCAGCGCTTCGTGGCCGGCCCGATCGGCATCAAGCACGCCGGCGCCCAGCTTGCGGAACATCTCCGCCACGGTGCTCTTGCCGCTCGCTACGCCGCCGATCAGGCCTAAGATTTTCATAAAGGTTGATTCACAATTTTGACTTCAGTCGCACTCCGCCCAATTGCGGCCGGTTTTCAAGTCGACTTTGAGCGGCACACGCAATTCCATGACCGTCGACATCTCTTGCTGCACAAGCGACTTCAATTCTGCTAGTTCGTCCGGCGGCGATTCAAAAATCAGTTCGTCGTGAATTTGCAACAGCATTTTGCTTTGCCGTTTGTCGCCGCGCAGTTTTCGATGGATATTCAGCATCGCCAGCTTCATTAAATCGGCGGCGCTGCCTTGAATCACCGTGTTAATTGCCGTCCGCTCCGGTAACGTGCGCTGGCGAGCCGCCGGATCGCCAAACTTGGTGATCGTGATATCGCGCACGCCTTGGATCGCGCGCCGG
The DNA here is from genome assembly GCA_963773875.1 of Pirellulales bacterium. GTDB lineage: Bacteria > Planctomycetota > Planctomycetia > Pirellulales > JADZDJ01 > CAVTYH01. The sequence goes on along the minus strand of CAVZCV010000010.1, from coordinate 528,050 downwards.
CGGCCGAGGATCGTCGTCACGTATCCCTGCTTGCGGCACTCGACCAGCACATCGCGCAAAAACTGTTCGACACCGGGATATCCATTGAAATACGCATCGATGAATTTCGCCGCCTCGTCGACTTCAATATCGAGCATCTTCGACAGACCAAACGGACTTTGCCCATAGATCACGCCAAAGTTCACGGCCTTCGCCACGCGCCGCATCGAAGAATCGACCCCCTCCAGCGGCACGCCGAATACCTGGCTGGCAACTCGGGCGTGAATGTCTTCATCGCGCTCAAACGCCGCCCGTAAAGTTTCATCGCCAGAAAAATGGGCCAGCACGCGCAATTCAATTTGTGAATAGTCGGCCGCTAACAGCCACCAATCGGGCTCGCCCGGCAAGAACGCGGAGCGAATTTCGCGTCCTTCTTCGGCGCGGATCGGAATGTTTTGCAAGTTCGGATCGCTCGAGCTCAACCGGCCCGTCGCCGCCACCACTTGATTGAACGACGCATGCACGCGGCCCGTTCTCGGATGCACCATCTGCGGCAACGCATCGACGTAGGTGCCCTTCAGTTTCGAATACTGCCGATGCGCGATAATTTTTGCCGGCAGCGGATGATCGCGGGCCAGTTCTTCCAGAACTTCCGCATCGGTGCTCGGGCCGGTCTTTGTTTTTTTCTGCACCGGCAACTTTTGTTCGACGAACAGCACTTCCTGCAATTGCTTCGGCGAAGCAATGTTGAACTCGCGTCCGGCCAAATTGAAGACCTCGATTTCCAGCGCCGCCAAGCGCTGGCCAAATTGATCGCTTAGCGCCTTCAGCCGATCGACATCCACGCGAATGCCGTTGAATTCCAATTCCACGAGAACGTCGATCAGCGGAACTTCCAGATCGCCAAACAGCGGTCCCAGTTTCCATTCGTTCAATCGTTTCTCAAGCAGCGGAACCAGCCGCAAGGCCACGTCGGCATCTTCGGCCGCATAGTGCGTTATCTGCGCCACCGGTACCTCATCCATCCGCTTTTGATTTTTACCGCTGCCAATCAGCGCGTCGATCTTCGTCGTCGTGTGGTTCAGATACCGGCTGGCCAGCTCATCCAAATTGTGATTTCGCTCGCCAGCGTCCAAGAGATAACTGGCGATGATCGTGTCGAATCGCACGCCGGCCAACACCACGCCGGCCGAGCGCAGAACGATCATATCGTATTTCAGGTTCTGCCCAACTTTTTCGATCGCCGGATTTTCCAGCACGGGGCGCAGCGCTTCCAATGTTGACGACGGATCCAATTGCGGCTCGCCCTCTGGCGCGCGCACGGGCACGTAATACGCTTCGCCTTCGTTCCAGGCGAACGAATAGCCCACGATCTCCGCCCAACGCGGATACAAACTCGTCGTCTCCGTGTCGATCGAAATTTGCTTCTGTCGGCTCATTTCGCCAATGAGCCACTCCAGTCGCTCGGGACTGGCAATCGTTTCATATTTGTGCGTAAACTCGGGCAAGTCGGACTTCGAGCGATCGCGCATCAAATTGGTGAGCGTGTGAAAGCCAAGCTCCGCAAACAATTCGGCGGCGCCGACCGGATCGTACTTGCCCGCCCGTCCGCGATCCCAATTGATTGCCACGGGCACTTCGGAATCCAGACGCGCAAGTTGCCGGCTGATAAAAATCTGCTCGCGCGTGCTGAGCAGATTTTCTTTGCGCTTGCCTTTGGGCAGTTCGTTGGCGCGCTCCAGTAAGTTTTCCAGCGTACCGAATTTCGCAAGCCATTCGCCGGCGACTTTCGGACCCACGAGCGGCACGCCAGGAATGTTGTCGACCGAATCGCCGACGAGCGTTTGAAAATCGACCACCTGCTCTGGCCGAATGCCCCACTCTTCGTTGAGTGCCACAGCATCGAACATGACGTTCTTGCGAATGTTGAACACTTTCACGCGATCGGAAATCAATTGCCGGCAATCCTTGTCGCCGGTCACCAGCACGCACTCGCCCCCGGCCTGCTCGGTCAGCCGCGCAATCGTTGCCAAAATGTCGTCCGCTTCGTACGCTTCGCACTCCAGCACGGGAATTGCCAGCGCGGCCAGCATACGGCGGATCGTCAGAATTTGCGGCCGCAATTCGTCTGGCATCTCCGTGCGATGTTCTTTGTACTTCGCATACAGTTCGTGCCTAAACGTTGGGCCTGACATATCGAAAGCCGCAAACAAATAGTCGGGCTTCCTCTGATCAAGAACGCTGAGCATGTCGCGCGTGAAACCGAACACGGCGCCGGTCGGCTCGCCGCGGGGGCTGGTCATTTCCGGCAGCGCGTGGAATACCTGAAAAATGAGCGAGTGCGAATCGATGACCCAAACCGTCTTGCCTTTCAAGTCCGGGACCGGCGTGGCTTCCACCGGCTCCACCGGCGTTTCGGCAGCGTCGGCGCCCATTTCGGCGGTCGGTGGCGCGTCGGGAAAATCGCAATCGGCCGGCGAACGCGGATCGGCAGCCGCTTTCGCCAGCGTGCGCGCAGCGGGGACCTCGTCTTCCCAACCTGGCAATTGTGTCTGCTTCGGATTAGCTGATTTTTTGGTGCGCGCCATTTCCGCTTTCGTGGGTGAGATTTCGGAGGAAGTAACGCTCGTCGCGTAAATCGTTACAGGCTTTGGGCTACGACCATCAGGCTCGCTGATGGATCGTAGGGCCGGCGCTTCAAAAGCGTCAAGCGGCCATGAATTGTGTCGGTCGATGTTGCGCACTCAGCGCACATTTCGCGTGCTCGACTTTTGCAAAACTGCCGCATTTTTCAGGCTCAAAGGCGTGTGCGGCAATTTTGTCGCAATTTCTGGGGGCACCATTTTTTTCGGCACAATTCCCCAAATATGTCGGTGCCTGCGCCAAAATACTCGGCGTTCTCCGAGCAAGTAAGCGTTTGACGTGGACAATATGGGTTGAATTTTGTCGCATTTGATTTGGATAGTTGTCAGAATTCGGCGACACTTTAGATCACGACAGCAACGAAATAAACCGGGATTGGACCGGGTTCCGCGCATTTGTTCCTGGTCGAGTCGTTACTGTACAGAATATTTTAGTGTACAACTGATTCATTTGTCAAGGGCGTTTTTGGGCCAGTTGGAAAAGGCTTTGCCATGGGGTATCCGTCGCATTTCCGTCGAAAGAGGAGATGCCATATGTACACACTTGGATCGTATTTGCGATTTTGTTTGTCACCCGCGCGGCTGCTGTTCGTGCTCAGCGCGGCACTCTGTGTTGACTTGATCGTGGATCAACCGGCCGCCGTTGCCCAATCATCGGCGGACGCGCCGCAAAACGCCGCACCCGCGAACCGCCGCGTGCTGCGGTTTCCGACCGATAGGGCGATGGGCGTCATCTACTGGCGAAAAGCACCAACCGACGAAAAAGATCGCCTGTGGATGTTCGGCGACGAGTGGCGGCGCGTGGCTGAAGGGCGCGGAAATGTGCGATTGCCCGCCGACGGCGAAGCCCGGCTCAACATCAGCAAAGCCGGATCGACCGATCTGAGCGGGCTCGATGCACTGGAGCCTGATGCCTTGCAGGCAATGAGCTGCCGTTGGACCGATGTCAACGATGAGGCGCTGGTTCACATCGGCCGACTCACCGGGCTGCGAATGCTGGATTTGCAGTCCACACCGACTGCCGACGCCGGCATTGCCCATCTGGGCAACTTGAAAAAGCTGCAATGGCTAAGTCTGGAAGCATTTGCCACGAACAAAAAAGGGTTCGGCGCGGGCGATGAAGCCATGAAAACCATCGCGAAATTGCCGGAATTGGAATTGCTTTTTTTGCGCGACACCAAAGTCACGGATGATGGGCTCTCAGACATCGCCAAAATCAAATCGCTTACCACGCTTGACCTATCCGGCACGAAAGTCAGCGATGCCGGGCTAAAATGGCTCAAGCAACTGCCGAAATTGAATTACTTGCGGCTGGGAGTTTATCGCGAAGGGGCCGTTATCACTGACGACGGGCTAGTCACAATCGGCGAGTTGGCGAACCTCGAGCATCTCGACCTTTCGGGCACAAAGGTCACGAATCAAGGGCTTTCGCATCTGCATACATTGAAGCATCTGAAGGAGTTAACGCTCGAGCACACAAAGGTGACGGAAGCAGGACTTGCCAATCTGGCGCCGCTGGAATCGCTGGAAGATTTACGACTGTACCTCGGCACGCCGGTGACGGATGTTGGCGCAGAACACCTCGCCAAAGTGAAATCGCTTCGAACGATTACCGACAATTTGGAAGTGACCGACAAAGGCGTCGCACTGTTGGCCACATTGCCGAATTTGGAGCGAATCGAATTCTACGGCCCTGGCGTAACCGACGAAGGGGCGAAACAAATCGGTCAAGTGAAATCGCTGAAATGGCTTGAGTTTCAGAAATGCCCCATCACCGATGTGGCACTGGCATCGTTCTCCGATCTGCCGAATCTCGAGCTTTTTCGACTATACGAAACACAGGTTAGCGGCCAGGGTTTTCGCTATATGCGTGGGTCACCGAAGCTTTCGCTGCTGGGAGTGGACTTCGGTGGGGGAGCAAACTTCCGCCGCCGCCAACAAGTTCCGCCCGACTTTCATCCGACATTGGCGGAAATTGGCAAGCTAAACACGCTGGAACGACTGGAGATCAGAGGCCAAGGGCTGGGCGCCGACGACGTTGAAGCGATCTCCCATATGCGGCAACTCAAGGAACTGCAAATCGAAAGCGGGCTGTCGATTGATGATGATGGAATTAAGCTGATCGCCTCTCTAAGCGGACTGACCGGCTTAACGATCGGCCAAGGCACCATTAGCAACGAAGGCCTAAAAGGCGTCGCGAAACTGCGCGACCTGCGGCATCTTTCACTGGTCGGAAATTTTAACGACGAAGGTCTGGCGCCGTTGGCGGAGTTGAAATCGTTGTGGAGTTTGTCACTGACATCACCGAACGTCACGTCTGAAGCCATTGATCGGCTGCAAAAGCAACTTCCGGCGTTGCAGATTGGAAAGTGAGTAAGGCCAGGCGGTGCAGTTGACAATTCGAACTCGTTGCCGCGCCAGCCGGCGGCCGATTAATGAGCTACCACGGGCACGGCAGCGCGGAGCTTAGCAGGTTTGGCATGCGCCGTTAGTGTGGCCGGTTGCAATTCAGCGGAGGTTGCGCGAAGTTGAATTTCGCCTGGCTTGGCGCTTGCTTGCACGATCGCCATTAGCCGTCCGCCAAAGGCGGTGCGCTCGTTGGCTTTGTCGGCTTCATGGCTGCTGGGGTCGCCGTTGCCGACGCCAATCAGCTTGCCGCTGCCCTTGAGCTCGAAGTGCACGAGGTTATTGGCCGTGGGCACGGTACGGCCTTGGGCATCGACCACGGTAACGGTCACAACGCTGACATCTTCGCCGTCGGCGTTAATCTCTGCTCGATCCGGTTGGATAACGATCCTCGCCGGTGCGCCGGTCGTTTCGACCCTTTCTTCCGCAATCACTTGGCCCTCGCGAAAACCTCTGGCTACAAGCATTCCGGGTGCGTACTTCACCTTCCATTCCAAATGCTTGCGTGGCTCGACTGCGCTGGCGTCCAACGGTATTGCCGTTCAACGAAAGTTCCACTTCATCGGCATTGGAGTGCACCCAAACATCGATCATTTTGCCTTCTTTGCCAGTCCAATTCCAGTGCGGGAATAAATGGACGACCGGTTTATCGCTCCACCACGCCTGATAATAAAAGTAGTTGTCTTTAGGAAAGCCGCACAAATCCATAATGCCGAAGTGCGACGTGGTGCAGGGCCAGCGGTATGGCGTCGGCTCGCCACGGTAATCGAAGCCCGTCCAGACGAAGGAGCCGGACATGTAGGGACGATCGTGGTAATAGTTCCACCATTTTTCCGCTGTGCAAGTGCCTTCGACATCGTAGGCGCTGACATAGCCTTTGGCTTTAAGCTTGTCGGCGATAGTGCCTTTTTCAAGCGCCGTGGCGCTGATGTTGCCTTCAGCGTCTTCCCCGTAAATGCCGCGCGTGCAGCGCGTGCTGGCATCTTCGGTCCCAAGGCATGGTTTTTCTGGAAATTTCGCATGCGCCTCGTCACTCGTTATGGGCCGCTTGCCGCGCGTGGGATAGTTGAAGCCCATGATATCGACGACATTGGCGAAACCACTTCCATACGCGCCGTTCATGGCCACAGTGCACAGTCGCGAGGGATCAAGCCGATGGGCGAAATCTTGCATGGTTTTGGCAATTGGCGTCCCGAGCTGATCATCGCCTTGAATGTTGTCGCGAAATTCTTCATTGCCGATCGACCAGGCAAAGACGCACGGATGATTGCGATCGCGGCGGATGAGCGAGCCAAGTTGCTCGAGGGCTTCGGTGTCGGTGCCCATGCGGCGCGTTTCGTCGAGCACGAGCATGCCCAGGCGATCGCAAGCATCGAGCAATTCTGGTGTGGGCGGATTATGCGAGCAGCGATAGGCGTTCGAGCCCATCGTTTTGAGCTTTTCAATGCGGTAAGCCTGCAAGCGGTCCGGCAGCGCACTTCCCACGCCCGGCATGATCTTGATGATTGCAGGTGCCTTTGATTTCGATGTGCTGGCCATTGACGAGCACGCCGCGCTCGGTGGTGAACTCGATGGTGCGAATGCCAAATGGCGTTTCATATTCATCGATTATCTGCTCGCCGCGTTTGACCACACTTACAACCTTGTACAAATGCGGCGACTCAGGCGACCAAAGCTTTGCAGCGGCAATAGCGAGCCGCTGTGGAACGCGAATGAAAGTGGTCGGTCCGCCTTTAGGCACTTGGACCGCTGTGTTCGTTTCCGTAGCGATCTGATTTTCCATCGGCATCGAAGATCTGTGGCAGTCAACGAGCAGGTGGCGTCTTCAGTTTCCGTCGTTCTCCAGTTCGGTTTCGATGCTTACTTCCGCACCAACCCCATGCTGCTTCGTCGTCACATATGTTCCCCAATGCGCAATGTGCACGGGGTCAGTCTTCACGAGCCAAGCATGCCGATAAATTCCTGCGCCTTCGTAGAACCAACCTTCAAAGCGTGAGGCGTCAACGCGCACCACAAGTGTGCTCTTGCCGCCGAAGTTCGCGTACTTGCAAATATCGTAACTGAAGCTGGTATAGCCGCTGCGGTGGCGGCCGAGAAAATGGCCGTTCAGCCACACGAGGCTGTTGCGGTACACGCCATCGAATTCGATCCAGAGTGCCCGCTTAGCATCATCCTTCGGCAACTCAAACGTGCGGCGATACCAACCGATGTTCGTCCCCTTTACCGGATCGATATCCTTAAAGCCGTGCTGATAGTCGGCCTTCGAATCGAATGGCAGCTCCACGGCCCAATCGTGTGGCAGATCGACTTGCCGCCACTGGGTATCTGGAAAATTGGGCTTCACAATATCCAGCGTTTCGCCCAATTTCGTGTCGGCCATCGCGGCGGCTTGCTGCGTGGCGAGCTTTTCCGCAACTGCCAGATCGGCCTTGCGGATTTTCGCCAGATCTTTCTCCTCGGGAAAATCCAAGCTGGCACCGACCTGCTGAGGATCGCCGCTTTGAAATCGCCAGCCGGAATCCATCAGCAACCGCTCGCGGGGCGAGGCGAAACAAAGATTGGCCGACAGAACAATAGCGGTGATCGATGCCCAAACGAGCGCTGTGCGCATTGCGTGAACTCCCCCGAATCTTTGACCCGTGCTCCCGACTGCAAATCTTAATTTAAACGGGCCGGCAACGCCATTGGCCGTATGCGCTGATTGGCAGTCGGCGACTATCCGAAAGCCGGATTGTGGATTGCAGAGTCGAGCTTAAATTCCGCGCTGGAAATGCGAATCAACGCGGAAAATACAATTCGACCGCTGCGACAAATTCTGAGGGCTGCGATACGTGCGCTACGTGAGCGCGAAAATCGCGCGCCGCGGCGGCCTTGGGCGTAGCAGCAGGCGAATTTGCGCATCAGCAACGTACCGCGCTCCGGGCCGAAGCGGTTGCACACGAGCTCGAAATGATGCAGCAATAAACGCCGCTCTTCCTCCAGCGTTGGGTCCAGCGGAATGGGCTCGCCACGCAGAGCGGCGGCGCATTGACGGAAGAGCCACGGTTTGCCGAGTGCGGCGCGGGCGATCATGACGCCATCGACGCTATAACGTTCGAAGGCTATCACCACCGCTTGCGGCGAACTCAAATCGCCATTGCCAATGAGCGGCATGTGCGCAAGATGCGGTTTGATTTGGGCAATGCGATCCCAATCGGCGTTGCCCTTGAAAAAATCTTGCGCGGTTCGTCCATGAACGGTCAGGGCTGCAGCGCCGGCGGATTCGACCGTCTTGGCAATTTCGATCGCCGTGATGTTGTTGCGCGTGCATCCGAGGCGAATCTTTGCGGTGACCGGCGTCGGATGGCACGCGGCAACCACGCGCTCTACGATCCGGCCCACGCGCTCTGGATCGCGCAGCAGATAAGATCCGCTGTGGGCACGCTCGGCCACATCTTTCACCGGGCAGCCGAAGTTGATATCGACAACGCTAACTTTGTATTCGCCGGCCAGCCGCGCTCCGACTGCGGCGAGCGTTTCGGGATCGTTATCCCACATTTGCACCGCCAGCGGCCGCGGTTCATCGGCCACGCCCCACAACCGATCGGGCGCCTCCGGCACTTCTTTGCCGTTCATCCACACGAGCGCGCGAGCCGAAACCATTTCCGTGGCCTGTAAACCGACGCCGCCGAATTCGCGCACAACTTGGCGGTACGCGAAATTCGTGAAGCCGGCCATCGGCGCCTGCAACAGCGGCGGATCGACGACTAGGGGACCGATGCGCAGCGGCTGGACGGCAACGCACCCGCCAGCAGATAGCGTTTCGCGCCGCTCAGGAAGCATCACTGGAATTCGCATGTTTGCAATTCTATGGGTTCCCTTCGGATATAATTTCGTTTAAGCCGGCGACAATTTGATTGACCTCTTCCGGCTTTACGCGCGCTAAACGTTTGCGAATTCGCTGAGTTGATAACGTTCGAACTTGGCCGATTTTCGCCCACGATTTCTTAGGCAACTTGGCAGTTGTGATTTCCAACGTCAGCGGAAATCCGGCGTTCCCGGGCTGACTCGTGACGGGCACGGCAATGACGGTGCCAGATCGAACGTTGAATGCTGCGCGGCTAACGACAAGCACAGGTCGCAAGCCGGCTTGTTCGTGTCCCACGACTGGATTCAAATCGGCCCAAACGATATCGCCCCTTAGTACTCTGGCCATCCCGATAGCTCTCCGTTGAGGTCGGCATCGGCAAAGCGCTGTTCGTCTTCGGGATCGAGCTTTTCGCATTCGCGGGCGAGGCGATCCTGCTGCAGATCTTTGAGCTTGTCTTGCACTGCCGCCTGCACTGCCTGGCTTCGACTGGCAAAGCGGTGCTCTTTGACCAATCGATCGAGTTGGGAGAGCAGTTGTTTATCCATCGAGACTGCGAATTTTGCGGTAGCCATACAAAGCCTCCGGTATTACCATTTATCATACCGCATGGAAATCGATTTAGAAAGTCGTACTGCCGGCATTTGACATGAAATCCTCGCTTGTTCCTGGGTTGAAATTCGAGGTTCATCATCGCGTCGTAACGCAAGAACTCTTGAGCACCATTTATCCCGGCGGGCCGCCGGTGTTTGCCACGCCGTATGTATTATCGCTGATGGAGCAGGCGGCAGCTAAGGCGATTCATTCGCATTTGGATGCCGGCGAAGAGTCGGTGGGCTACGCTTTCAATTTCAAGCATCTGGCGCCGACCCCGGTTGGTTCCACGGTCGTTGCCAACGCCGAAGTGACGGCCATCGCCCAGAACATGGTGACGTTTGCCATTGAGGCGCACGACGAAGCCGACCTGGTGGCCCGCGGCACGCACGTGCGAGCGGTCATCGACATGGAGCGATTTTTGAAGCGCGTGAAACGCAAATCGGTCTGACGCCGAAGCTTCAACGTCCGATGTTGTTATAGCGAATATCGCTGGAGGGCGAGCCAAACGGATCGCGCGGCTGTGCGGCGGTAGCTTCGTATCGCGGATTGCCTTCCGTCGTCCGCGCAGGTGGCGCCTCCGGCTCCAAACTCTTTAACTGACTGGCTACCCAGCCGTCGCTACGAAGCGTTTGGTTCCCCGTTGACGTGGCAGCATGGCTTGTCGGTTTGCCAGGCACGGCGGAAACTCGCTCCGTCGGTTTAACGGGAATCAACATCGCCGCCACTTTCTCTGGCGGCGTGCCGGCGGGGGCAGCAGCCAACGCGTATTCGGCAATTTCGAAGTTGTACTGCATGATGGTGTCAAGAAAATTGCGCCGCTGTTCATGCAGCGCTTCGTGGCAGGCCAGCACCGTGCGCAAATCGATTTCACCTGCCGCGTGAGCCTGTTCGCCATAATGCACGGCGCTCACAGCCGATTGCACCGCGGCCGCGCGATCGTTGATGGCCTTCAAACGCACCGGCAGCGCACGGTCGATTTCCCAAGTTCGGCCGACAGGCCGGCTGGCAAATATCTGGCTGTAATAGGTGTGATATGGGCCAACCAGGGGGCGATCGCTGGGGGAAAGGTTCGCGATGTTCATCGAGGGCACAGTGCGAGCCAACGCAGCCAGCGAAAAAGTTTTTTCGAGTTCCGCTTCGGTCACACGCGCCGCGGCGGCGGCGCGTGCGGTGCTGAGCATGGGGCCATCGACCGGCCCGCGGCTCGTGACCATTTGATCCAATCGCTTCTGCTCGTCGACGGCCCAATTGAAGTTACTCGTGGCACGCGACCAGCGCCAGTAGGCTTGGATAGCGGCGTTGCGTTCGGGTTCCGCGCAGCGCGCTAGCACTTCGGCGAGCGAAATCGCGCCTTGGTTACCGGAAGTAGCGAGCGAGCCGGCCAGCAAATCGGCAGCGGCTCGCGCTGCAGCTTGTTGAGCCGCTTGGGTTGCCGCATCGACCGGGGGTTCGGCGGCCGGCGGTTGTGCGGCGGCAGCTGCGGTCGGTGCCCCAGTGACGCGCGCATCTACGGGCGTGCGCGGGACTGGCATCAGTTGCGTCGGGAATGGCTCGCGCGGAGTTGCGGGCGCAGGCTCATCATATCGGGCCGGCACCACGCCACTCGAGAACATTGGCGTAGCGGGCGGATCCACCTCGTTCGTAGCCGCTGGCGTCGGGCTTGGCGCCTGCGGCGCCGAGGTGGCGAGCGATGGCGCCGGGCGCTGGCACTGACTGGCACTGGGCTCAAACCAAGCGGCGGTTGAACGAGCGCGGTCGCCGGAACGACGCCAGTGGGCGGGATGGATGCGTTCGGAGCCGAAGTTATCGGTGCACCGACGGCGGCCGGCGCAGACGTCTGCCGATTCTTCATGATCGATTGCAGCGGCCTGGCCTGCGCGGCTGTTGCAGCGTCTGGCAACTCGGTCGCGGCGCTCAGTTTGATTTCACCCGCTGCCGGCGTATTGCCTGCTGCTGGCGTATTGATGGTCGAATCGATCGCGGCCCTGGTTCCGCCCGTTGCTGATGTGGCTGCTGCCGGTTGATTGCTCGTCGCCGCAGATCCGCTGGCCGTTGCCGGTGCACTCCAGCGTGGCGCTTCCGGCGCATTTTGCGCTGATTTGGGAATCTGCGCCGGAGAAAGGCAGGCCGGCGGACGCTGCACTGTCTGCGGCCCAAACCGATTGACCGAGCAATAAAAACAACACTAGCCCTGAAAATCGTATCAGCACATGCCACCTCATAATGGCCAATAGAGGCGCGGAACTCCATTTCGCGGCCGGCTAACCTGACACACTTGCCAATTTGGGTCAACGGCAGTCGGATGAAGGCATGGCAGCACCTATTCGGCACCTATTCGGCTCGGCTCGCAGGCACTATTTGGGGAGCGAATCGGTCGGTTTTGTAGCGCGACGGGCCGCAAAGCTTGAAACGTTGCGTTGCTAGCTCTACGCTAACGGGCAGCGGGCCCCATCTTCTGGGAGGGCAAAACGGTGAACAGCAAGGCGTTGGCAATTCGCATGGCGACCGCCACGCTCGTGGCCGCGGTTACGGCCGGACAGCTTTTCGCGCAACCGCCGGATATTCTGCAAAAGTATCGCTTCATTCCGTCGAAGACCACGGTGCACTTGAGCGGCGGGGCGCAAAATTATAATTTAGACCTGACGATTGCCGGTCGCTTCGGTTTGATTACCGGCTACAACGAGGTCGTCGATCCCACGGCCCATGTGCCCTCGCTCGTTCCCTTTGCCGAATTCACCGATGTGCACGGAATTCTTTTTAATCCGCTCAGTTTGGCGCCGCTGCCACTGCCCGGCTGGGATTTGGATAAGACGTTGAACCTCTCGGGCTTGAACGGCACGTTCTCGCCCGATAATCCGAACCAGTTGTATTTCCTCGGAGCAGATGGAAACGGCGTCGCGCTACGGGTCGAGGTGCAGCTCAATGGCGGATGGTTGCATTTGACCGGCGGCTCGAGCGATCCGATCGGCGCCAAACCGGTGCTGTACCGGATCGACGCGCTTGCGCATTTAACTCCCTTTCCAGATTTCGACGGAGATGGCGCACTTACCGCCGCCGATGTTCCGCTGATGCTCGAGGCGCTCACCGATATGAACCGGTTCGAAGCGCAACATGCAATTTCGAGCGATGATCTCGTGGCAATGGCCGATCTGGATGGCTCCGGCAAGGTAACGAATGCCGACATCCAATTGCTGCTCGATGCCGTGGCGGCTCAAAGCAATGATTCGGCTAGTGCCGTGCCGGAACCGGCAACGCTGGTCCAAATGATGCTCGCGATTCTCGGATTGGTGGCCTTCTATCACCGCAGCACGCGGTTGCTTGCGGTCCGACGTTGAAGTAGTCTGCGTGTGAGCGGATCGCAAGCGATTTCGCATACTCCTTTGACATCTCGGAGCACCAATAGTGACGGACGATCAAACTCCCCTCGCGGGGAATCATGCGGTTGGGCAGCCCGGCCAGCCGATTTCACAACCGCCTGCCACGGCAAGCGCGCCCACGTCTGCGGCTGCCGCGACGCCGATTACGCCGGAGGTTTTGAAATCGGCGTACAACGCCTTCAAGAAGCGCTGGAAGTTGACGGTGCTCGATCACGAATCGCGAATTGGCCGCGGGCCAATGAGTTCCGGCAATAAATCGAGTATTGTCGGTATTGCGCCGCCCGATCAGTTTCCGCGCACCGTTTGGGAAAAGCTCGTCGAGCAGGGGAAGCTGAAGTATGCCGGTTCAGGGTTGTACGCGCGGGTATAATTGCGCGTGGCTCCAGGGCGGGTCAGCTCGAATTGCGGCTTGGAAAAAAATTCAGATCGACTTTTCAGGGCCAAATTCGGCGTCGAGCACATCTTGAATTAACAGCGTTCCTGGCGGCAGCGAATCGTTGAACTGCAGTCCCAAAAGGTTCTTTAAATGGTCGCGTAGTTCGGTGCGGCCATTTTCTGTCTGCACGGCTCGCCGCAGATCGGCTTCGCGTTGCTGGCGTGTTGGTGCGACCATAGAGATAGATTCATGCCTTCGATATAGAGGTGACTTCGCGACCCTCCGCCCGCTCCTCACCTGCGAAGAAAGAGAAGCGAACACTGTTACCTTACGCGGATTTGATACGGCGTGATGAACACGGCTGGTTCTTTGAACAGCTTTAACAGCGATTCCGCCATGGCCAGCCGCTCGAGCCCGACCGCCTCGAACAATTCCGGCGCTGCCGACTTTACAGCCGCAGCCAGAGAAGCTTGCGACGACATCGGCGGCGCGCTCGACGAGACCGATCCGCCGCCGAGCAATCCTTCGAGGAACGATTTGGGCTTCGGCAAAATCAGGCGTTCGATCTTGTCGTCATCCTTGAGGCCCGCCAAACGTTTGGCATCGGCCACGGCGTCATCTAGCGTGCCCAGTTGATCCACGAGGTGTTTGTCCTTGGCCATAATGCCCGAGTACAACCGTCCGCCGGCAAGCGATTCCAATTGCTTGATATCCATATTGCGGCCGGCCGCGGCTTTTTCCGTAAACTGCTTATAGCAATCTTTCATGGTGCGCTCGATGACTTCGCGCTCCGAGCTGGTGAACGGCTCGACGCCCGACATCCAGCCGCTGTTTTTGCCCCGGCTGATGCTGTCGGTTGTGATGCCGATCTTATCGAGCAACCCCTTGAGCGCGAGCTTGCCGGACACTACGCCGATCGAGCCGGTGAGCGTGCCGGGCTCGGCGAAAATCTTGGTGCAGCCCATCGAGATGTAGTAACCGCCGCTGGCCGCAATATCGCCCATGCTGGCCACGATCGGTTTCTTGGCCTTGATGCGCGTAATTTCCCGCCACATCAGGTCGCTGGCCAGGGCCGAGCCGCCAGGGCTATCGACCCGCAGCACGATGGCGGCCACTTTGTTGTCTTTTTCTGCTTCTCGTAGCGCAGCAATGATGGTGTCGCTGCCCACGCTTTCCGACGACATCAAACTCTGCTTGCTTTCGCCCGTGCTGATGGCGCCCACGGCATACACAATGGCAATCCGCTGAGCGGAGCTAATGCGGCCGCGCGGTTCCACGCCGGCGAACAGCTCGAACATTTTCAAAAAGCCGCTCAGTCCGGAAAAATCTTCTTCGTTGATTTGTTTCTTGCCGTAATCTTCAATCACGGTCACTTCATCGACATGCTGCTCCGCGGCCAGCTGCGTGCGGAACTCGTCGGAGTAGCAGACGCGATCGATCAGTCCAACTTCTTTCGCCCGCGCGGCGGTGAAGAGTCCTTCATCGATCAGATCCTTGACTTTGCCCTGATCGAGCTTGCGCTCGGTGGCAATGCAGTTGATGAGCTGGTGGTAATAATCGTCGATCACCACTTCCGTTTGTTTACGGAATTCCGGGCTCATATTTTCGCGGGTGAATGGTTCGGCGGCGCCTTTGTAATCGCCCACCTGCAGCATGTCGGCCTTGATGCCGAGTTTTTCAAACAGGTTTTTGAAGTAAGTGATTTCCATCCGCACCCCGGCCACCGAAAGCATGCTGACCGGCGGCATAATGATTTCATCGCACTTCGTGGCTAGCAAATAACTGGGACTGTTGCTCTCGTGCAGATCGGCATAGACCTTTTTGCCGGCTTTGCGAGCCCGGGCAATGGCGGCGCGAAGTTCATCGACTTTGCCCCGTCCCAGGCCGGATTCATCCAGATGAATGAGGATTCCGAAGATTTTGTCATCGGCGGCCGCTTTATCGAGGCGTTCCATGATTTTGGCCAGGTTGGGCGTAATATCGCCGAAGATTCCTGGCTGGCCGGGGCCTTCTGGGTACGATTCGTCGAAGTCGAAACTGGCCAGTGTGACCTTGGTTTTGGCTTTTTCGGTGGTCGATGTCTCCTTCGTCTCCTTTTCCGCCGCGGTGGCCAGGGTTGCTGTTAGAACGGCAAAAAGGAGCGCAAACAGGGCATTTTTGGGCATTTTCATGCGGCACCAAGGGCTGAAAGTTGGGTTTTTTACGGGTTGCTCTTATTTTCGTCGCTGCGGTGGGCACGTCAAGCAAAGAAAAATTCAAACACCGAGTTTAATTTTTACCTGAAATTTGGCACAATTGGCCCCGGATTTTAGCCGGAAAATCCGGGAAAAACCGGCTAACAGGCCCTTTTGGGGCTGTTTGGACTGAAATTTTTTCTGTCCATCTCTGTACATGCGCCCTTGACTCTGAACAGCCGTATATTAAACTTCATGTAACAGGGCGGCCATTGGGCTCGTCCAGGGTAGAAAATCACCGAACAAAGGCCCTCAGGGTAAGGAAAATGACAACCATGGAACAAATGACTCGGCGTCAAAAGTATGTGTACGAATTCATTCGCGATAAGATTCTCAACCGCGGTTATGGCCCCACGGTCCGGGAGATTGGCGAGCATTTCAATATTGCTTCGCCCAATGGCGTCATGTGCCATTTGAAAGCCCTGGAGAAAAAGGGGCTGATTTCCCGCGAGCCCAATATGTCGCGCGCCATTCAGTTGGAGCACGATGAAAAGGGCTTGCCCTTGGCCGGCCGCGTCGCAGCGGGCGTCATGCACGAAGCGATCGAGCAGACCGAACGGTTGGATTTCAACGCGGTCTTCAACAACCGGCGCAACCAGTTTTTCGCGCTGGAAGTGCAAGGCGATTCGATGACCGAGGCGCACATCGACGATGGCGATTTCGTGATCATCCGCAAGCAAACCAACGCTCAGCCGGGACAAATTGTCGTGGCTCGAACGGAGGAAGGCGAAGCGACACTGAAACGCTACTTCCCGGAGAAGGCCAAGAAGCGAATTCGGCTGCAACCGGCCAATTCGAAAATGAAGCCGATCTTCGTGAAAGAGTGCGACATCCTCGGCGTGGTGGCCGGCGTTGTGCGGAAGATGTAAAAAAAGCAAGTAGCAACTAGCTATAACGAAGCAGCAAGCCCAGGGGTTACAACTCCTGGGCTTGTTTTTCGTTTAGCGCCGAGCTGCAGAAACGCATTCTTTCCTGCCGTCGAAACGCTATCTGCTCAAATCAACTCCGAAATCGGCTGGCAGTCCCCAAGCAGCGACACGCGTTTGCCATCGGACGCAACGATCGTCTTCGCGGGATCGATGCCCAAGTGGCGGTAGATCGTCGCCAGCACATTCTGCGCCGTATACGGCCGGCTGCGCGCTTGTTCCCGTTCGCCAATTGGGCCGGTGTAGCCAATTGCCTGGCCCATGCGCAACCCTCCGCCGGCGAATAGCACGCTGCCCGAAGGAGCCCAATGATTGCGCCCGCCGAACTCGTTGATCCACGGCGTGCGTCCGAACTCGCCGCATGCGACGATGAGCACATCCTTATCCAGACCGCACTCATAAGTGCTCGTGATGAGCCCGTGAATTGCGGCATCGTACACCGGCAGTTTGTCGCGCAGCTCGGCGAAGATCGAAAGTTCGCGTCCGAGCACTCTGCCGTGCGAATCCCAATCGTCATACGGCAGTGCCGGAGTTCGAATTTGCACCGAATCGATCTCGTGCAGTCCAAAGCGTTTTGCGCTGCTCGAATAGCCGGTCATCACAACCGCAGAACTATGCGTATCCAATGTCTCCACACCGTGGACAATCGCAAACTTATCAGCAATTTTCGCATGCAACGGCAGGTGTTCGCACACTCGGACGCCCGGAACGTTCGTGTTGATGGGGCGAAATTCGCCGCGGATGTCGACCGGGGCGTTGGGCTTCATGTCGTACATATCGAGCTGACTTGGTCCGCCCATCAGATAGATGAAGATCACGGATTTATTCTTTGCAGCGGCCACCGACAGGCCGGTCGCGGCTCCCATCGCAGCCCGGCTAAACACGGCTGGCAACGCCAATCCGCCGAGTGTCAAAACGCCGTTGCGCAAGAATTCGCGGCGATTACTGCCGCCTTGCTCAGGGGAATCGGAGCGATCACTTGAAAAAGCGTTCATCGAATTCACTCCTGCTGTTGGTGCGGCCGCCCAATAATACTGCCTCTCGTGACGACCCTTCTGCTATCTGAAGATGCTAACTGTCGCCACTGGCACTGGCAAGTGAGTGGCTGACGACGCCAAATGAATGGGATGTAAAGCACACCATGTTGTAGGATTACGCTGGCGAGCGCGGTGGAGCACATCATCAAATTTTTCGAGTTAATCCAATGGCGGTCGTTCGCATCGCTAATGGTGCAGGTTTTCTCGGCGACAACCTCGATGCGCCGCGACTGCTGGTGGAGCGCGCCCAGGTCGATTATCTGACGCTGGAATATTTGGCCGAGTTGACGATGTCGATTCTCGCTCGACAGCGCGAGAAGGATCCCGCGACCGGATTTGCAGGTGATTTTCTTGAGGTGCTCCAGAGTTTGTTGCCCGCCCTGCAGGTGCAACCGCAACTGAAGCTGGTCACGAACGCCGGCGGCGTGAATCCGCTGGCGTGTGCGGCGGCCGCGGGAAAAATATTGCGCGACGCGGGACTTGGCGAGACTGCGATCGGCGTCGTCACGGGCGATGATCTGTTGCCGCGACTCGCAGAATTACAAAACGCAGGCTGCCGATTTGAGAATCTGGATACGCACCAACCGCTGGCGGAACTTACGCAGCCAATCGTGTGCGCGAACGCCTATCTTGGGGCGCGGCCGATCGCCGAAGCACTCGCCGGCGGCGCCCGCATCGTCATCACGGGGCGCGTGGCAGACGCTTCACTCACCGTCGGGCCGGCGATGCATGAATCGAAGCAGGCGTGGGACGATTGGAATTACTTGGGCGGTGTTAGCGTCGCCGGGCATTTGATCGAATGTGGGGCCCAAGTCACAGGCGGGCTTTATCGCCATTGGCAGGCTTTAAATCTGGCCGAGGTTGGTTATCCGATCGCTGAGATTAACGAAAATGGTTCGTGCACGATCACTAAGCCTGATGGAACCGGAGGCCTGGTGAACCGGCACACGGTTGTTGAGCAGCTCGGTTATGAAATCGGCGATCCCTCACATTATTTAACACCCGATGTCGATGTTGATTTCACGACGGTGCAAGTCAAAGAAGTTGGCCCCAATCGCGTTTCAGTTTTCGGCTCGACCGGTCGACCGGCGCCAGAGCGTTACAAGGTTTCGCTCGCTTATCAAGATGGCTTCATGGCCAGCGGTTCGCTGGTCGTTTACGGATCAGATTGTACGAGCAAAGCGCAGGCTTGCGGCGAGATTATTTTGGCCCGTGTCGAGTGCGCAGGCTTTAAGTTGCAAGACAAACTGATCGAATGCCTTGGAACCGGCGACAGCGTACCGCAATCCGGCGCGCCATTGTCATTTCCCACCAAAGCTTCGACACCCCATTCCCTATTCGCCAATCGCACCGAAGTGGTGCTGCGTGTTTCTGCTCGGGATCCACGCCGCCAGGCAATCGAGCGTTTCACCAAGGAATTTGCCCCGCTCATTACCAGTGGGCCACCGGGCCTGGCCGGGTACGCCGCCGGAAGGCCCCAAATTCGGCCGGTTTATGCGTACTGGCCGACGCTGATTCCCAAGAACCTCGTGGAGCCGCAGTGGGCCATTTGCAGCGCGGCAGATTGGATAAGCTAGATTTAACTGGAACAATTTTTGCAGACCGCTGGCGGACTGCGAAAATCGATCCGGAACAAATCCAATGAGAGAAGGATTGCCATGCCAACAACGCTGACGCTGGAAACGGTCGCGCTGGGACAAATCGCGCACGCTCGCAGTGGCGATAAAGGAAATCACGCCAACATTTGCGTGGTCGCATACCAACGCTCAGGCTACGAGTTCTTGGTTCAAGAGCTGACGGCCGAACGGGTGGCGGAGTTTTTTGCCGATCTTGGCTGCACGCACGTCGAGCGCTACGAGCTAGGCATGGTCGACGCATTGAATTTCGTGCTTTACAACGTGTTGGCGGGCGGTGCAAGTCGTTCGCTGCGCATCGATACGCAAGGCAAGCTGCTGGGTACCGCAATTCTCGATTTGCCGCTGCCAGCGCCGCCCGACGAGGCGCTCGAAGAAATGCTGCGGGAGAGCAGCAATTAGTGGCTAGCGACCAACGACGAGCCCGCTTAAAACTTGTAGGAGGCGACTCCTGTCGCCGAATAAGTCTCGCATGTTAGCAATCGGCGACGGGAGTCGCCTCCTACATTCCATGCCCCTGGTCAAAGTTCACGTTCACGAGCACACCGGAACGATCATCTTGAATCGTCCGGAAAAGCGCAACGCGCTCACGCGCCAGCTCATTGCAGAACTGATGCAAGCGCTCGACGATTTACGCCGCGAGCGCCGCGTGCGCGCTGTCGTGCTTTCCGGCAGCGGCACTGCATTTTGTGCCGGCATGGATTTGCACGAGATGCAGGAAACTGCCCAGTCCGAAAACGCACAGTCGCTGTGGCAAGAAGACGCGGTGGCCTACCGCGATGTCATCGAAGAAATGCTGCGGCTGCCGAAACCCATCATCGCCACGGTCGGCGGACCGGCGGTGGCAGGTGGCGCAGGCTTGGTGCTGGCCAGCGACGTCGTGCTGGCGGCGCCGGAAGCAAAATTTGGTTTACCGGAACCAAAACGCGGCATCGTGGCGGGCCTGGTCGCGCCTCTATTAGCGTTTCGTTTGGGCGGCGGACGCGCGGCTTATCTGCTGCTGACCGCTCAGATGATCCCGGCCGAAGAAGCACATCGCATCGGAATCTATCACGAATTGATGGCCGGCGAAAAACTCTGGCCACGGGCCCACCAACTCGCCGGCGAAATCGCCGCCTGCGCTCTGGAAGCAATGTTGCTGACCAAGCGCTTGCTCAATGAAACCATTGGCGAGCACCTGGCCACGCTGCTAAATGCCGGTGCTGCCGTCAGCGCAACCGCCCGAACCACGGAGGCCGCTGCCGAGGGCTTGTCGGCTTTTCTTGAGAAGCGCGATCCGAAATTCCCGTAGCCTGCGCAGTTTAGCTGGCCGCTGAAAATCGATCGGCAGAGGGCTGCCGCAATCGTACCCGCGAGGCCGGATCGGCGTTGCTTTGAATTCGCCCCGCCGTGGCCCGCCGCCGAGCCGTATTCAAATTCGAGCCCTTGGGCGTCGCCGCTGCCGAAATGCCATACCGCGCCAGTACTTCAGGCAGCAATTCGCCAATTGGCCGGGGTTCAGTGACTTTTGTGGGCTCGAGTGTCAAGTCCAGCGTGTCCATGGTCGAGCAAGTGTTCATTATCTGCTCCCCCTATGGTGAATTTACATGTTTGTGATCGGCTGTTCAGTAAATTGTAGTCGTCCATGGACGGCTGTCCAGTGACCTGCCTTCGGAATCGGAAGAATATTCTGCAAACCGCGGAGCGCGGCCCGGAATTCCTCTGCTAGCACCGCTCTGGCGGAAATCGCAAACGCTGCTAAAACAAGGAGTTGGAACGACAGGAATCGCGGCGCAAAGGCGGCGCGATATACTGACAGGGGCTAAAAACGATGGCAGTCTTTACAAGGTCTGTCGTCCCGCGGCCCGGAAAACATGTTCGCCGGCCGTGATTTCAGTTCCCCCGGTTTCCGCATGGCTGGAACCACCACCAAACTGCCGACCGATCCCGCCACCCTGGCGTGGAATGAATTGGCCGAAAAGGTCGATTTGCTGATCACGGCCTGGCAAGGGGACGACATCCCGCCCGATCTTTCCCGGTTTCTCCCATCCGAGCCCCTCTCGCTCCGTCGGCTCGTGCTCACCGAGCTGATCAAAATCGATCTGGAGTATCGCTGGCAGCACCACGAGCTGCCCAAACTTGTCGAGGAATACGTCGAAGACTTTCCCGAACTGGCGGAAAAAGGGGAAGTGCCTTGTGACCTAATCTACGAAGAATACCACGTCCGGCGTCAGACCGACGACCCGCCCGAATCCCAACTGTACTACTCGCGCTTCCCCAAGCAGGTGGAAAAGCTTCGGCGAATGATGACGCTGGAGCCCAACCACATGACGACTACCACGCTCATGGCCGGCAAGCGCGAGGCCGATCTGGACGTTGGCCAGCAAATCGACGATTTCGATCTGCTCGTGAAATTGGGTAAAGGCTCCTTCGGCTCCGTGTTTTTGGCTCGGCAGCGCTCGATGCAGCGGCTCGTTGCTCTGAAAATTTCGCGCGATCGCGGCGTGGAACCGCAAACGCTGGCGCAGCTCGATCATCCGCACATTGTTCGCGTGTACGACCAGCGCGTGCTTGCCGATCGCAAATTGCAGCTGATGTATATGCAACACATTCCCGGGGGCACGCTGCAAGATGTGATGGAAACAGCTCGTGAACATCCTCCGGCGCTGCGAAGCGGAAAGATCGTGATAGAAACGATCGATCGGCAACTTGATAGGCATGGCGCAACGCCCCCGACCGACTCCAGCACGCGGCGAAAACTCAGCACTGCATCGTGGGCGGAAGCGGTTTGTTGGATCGGCTCTAAATTGGCCGCGGCATTGGAATATGCCCACAGCCGCGGCGTCTTACATCGCGATATTAAGCCAGCCAATGTCTTACTCGCGGCCGATGGCGCTCCGAAATTAGTCGACTTCAACGTCAGCTTCAGCTCGAAATTGGAAGGCGCCACGCCGGCGGCATACTTCGGCGGCTCACTGGCTTACATGTCGCCCGAGCAAATCGAGGCTTACAATCCCGACCACGAACGGGGGCCCGGCGAACTCGACGGCCGTAGCGATGTTTACTCGCTAGGCATCGTGCTTTGGGAATTGCTCACTGGCGCGCGTCCGTTTGGCGAGGAACATTTGGAGGGCAGCTGGAGCGAAACACTGCAAAAGCTGATCGCCAGTCGGCGAGCGGGCTTATCAGAAACCGCGCTGAAAGCCATTCCACCAGATTGGCCTTTGGGATTACCTCAAATCTTGGCGTCTTGCCTGGCATCCGATGTCGGCGACCGCCCGCCGAGTGCCGGGCAGTTGGCGCGGCAGCTCGATTTGTGCCTAAAGCCGCGAGTGCAACGGCTGCTGCGCCCAATGCCCGGATCGTGGCGAGAACGATTCCGCCGCTGGCCGTTTTGGTTTTTCGTGATTTTGGGGCTGATGCCCAGCGCGGTATTCAGTATGGCCAATTTGGCTTTCAACAAGGGCCAGTTTATTCCGGACGAAGGTGCTCAGCGGGAGTTCTTTGAGCAGGTGCAAGTTCCGGTGGTCAATGGGTTCTCGTTTCCGATTGCGGTCGGGCTTGTTGTCGGATTTGCTTGGCCGGTTTTGGTGGCGGTAGGACGCGTCGGCACAGGAAAACCAATTGGCTATGATGATCTTGCGCGCCTGCGGCACCGCGCGTTGTGGGTCGGCGATGCTGCGGCCTGGGTCAGCATGGCCCTCTGGGTCGTTTCCGGTTTCGTTTTTCCAGTCTGGCAGTACATGCGATTCGGCGACACCAGTCGCGTCGGATTATTACCCTTTTTGGGTTCGCAGGTAGCCAGTGGTTGGATTTCATCGACTCTCACGTTCTTCTTGCTCACTTTCATGTTCGTGCGCGCTTTCTATCCAGTGTTGGTGCGACCGGAGCAATCCCACGGAGAAGAAGTAAAACATCTTTCTCGGCTTGAGATGCGCTGCAGCATATGCTTCTATCTGACGATCGCCGCGCCGTTCATTGCCTTGCTACTTCTGATAGCCTTTAAGTCACAACAAACCACCACCCAAAACGGCTGGACCATTGCTCTAATTGTTTTGGGCGGCGTCGACATACTGCTCGCGGCAAAAATCTTGCAGATCATTCGCGCCGACCTCGCCGCACTGGCCGTCGCGATCGATCCCAACATGGAATCGAGCACTGCTATGACCGACACGTCCGACACGCTGTGGACTAGTTCGCGATGAATCCAAGCGGCCTGCCAATAGTTGCCTTGTTCCTCGGCAAACTGATAGAATGCCTACAGGCAAAGCAACTGACGGAGGTCCTGCCATGACACTCGCCGTCAAACATCCGTGGATTTGGATCGCTCTCTTTCTGCTCACCGCGGCGTTTGTCTTGCATTTCGCTGCCGAAAGCGCGGCGGCCCAGGCTGTGCAATTGCCGACGTTCCACTTCTTCACCACCAACACCACGGTGGAAGTGCCCGATGGCGGCACGGCGGCGCTCGGCGGAATCGGCAGTTCATCGTCGGGCCGCACTCAGCGTGGAATTCCCGGCTTGCCGAGTCGGCCGTTTTCCAATAGCGCCACTGGCCGCAGCACAGGCGCCGGCAATGTTTCCGTAAGCGCTCAGATTCACGATTTCGATGAGATGGAGCGACAATTACTCGGCGATGGATCAACCGTCGCTAGCGCGCGACCGTTCCATCCGCCGCTGGCGCTCGCCCAGCAGCAAGCGACAAAGATCGACCCGCGCGGCGCTGGCAGATCCAACGCCCGCGGCAGTGTTGCCACCATTCGCGCGCAAGTTGCTGCAGAAGATGCGGCCCGCGAAAAAGAGGCCGCCGAAAATCTGGCGCGCGGCCGGCAACTGCTGAGCGAAGGCAAATCCGGCGTGGCGAAAATCTATCTGCAAAACGCCGCCCGGCATTCCAGTGGCGAAACGCGTCAGCAAGCGATCGCCGCTTTGCAGGCCATCGAGCAAAATAAGTCGGCTGCCAGAGTTGCTGGGCAATAGCGGAAGCACCCTGTCCTGGCGGACCAGGGCTCGGGTAGGAGCGCTCGAGAGAATTGTCCGACCTTCCCCCAAAAAATAAGCTATGCTTCCCTTGGGCAATTGTCCGATTCTTCGGCGTCCCGGCATCTGACGCTTTGGCACGCTCAGCTTTCCCTCTCGACCGTGAGAGGTTTTGAATTCCGCTTCTCGTCGCGTTTTTAGCACAAACGCACGGCTAGCATTCTGGGAGGGGTAATCCGCCCGTGCGCCATGAATCCGTTCGACCTGGTGCAAGAAGTGATCCGCCGCACAAGCCAGTTCAACTTCCACGACTGGCTGCTGACCTTCGCCTGCATCATCCTGGCCAGCTACGCCTTGCTAATCAGCCGACGCACCTAAGGGCCGATTGTCGAGGGCGCATCGTGTGGGGCTTCCGAGCCGCGGCCCAAGCATTCGGCGAATTCTTTTGCTGAGGAGTGGCATGCTGCGTCAGCTGACCCGCGGACTGCGGTGACCTCTATTGCCTCCAGATCAATGCGGCGCACTCGCAGCAAATCCACGAATCTTGAAAGTTTCATTTGGTCTAGTCAGACTCTTGCAGGATTGAGAGCCGGCGCGGCATAATTCGGCGGCACACGACGCGGAATTCTGGCTCACTCTTGGCTGCCATTGCCTGACGGTCGGCAAGCAATCGTTCAAATGCTCGTGCTGCGCACTTTTACGCGGGCTCGATCAAATCTCTTTACGGGGACAGTTCCGATGTCAACGCCAAACTATGATGCGATCAAAGCTGTCGTCATGGATAAGACAAAGGCGATTGAAGTGGCATACCGAGGAGAAACGCGCAAACTAGTGCCGTTTGTGCTTGGCACAAATCCAAAGAACGGTACTGATGTCGAATCCGTCCTGGGTTTCCAATATGCAGGTTCCAACCCAACCTTGCCCAAGGGCTGGCGTTGCTTCAATGTGGATTCACTGGTAACGGTCACTTCAATACCCTACACACCGATTCCTGGGGTCCCGCCGAAAATTAAATTCAAAGAGGTGAAGAAGCAAAACAGCATTGAAGATGTTGATGTGTGGCGGCATTAAGATCGGCGCCGCGCGAGGCGTAAGTGAATCCACGACGCGGAGCGTGAGTTTGAATGTTGCTATCGCGGCCGCTCAAGGCAATTCTCGATTCCACGATTATTCGATTCGCGAAACTCATCCCTACGGAGCTGTTCGGCACATGAATGCGCAAAATTTTCTCTCGATGGCTGATCGTTTCGATACGAACGATGACAATCGGCCGACCTTTGCCGCAGCTTGTGATCGCCAAAGAATGGACACCGATAGGGCACTGTCGTCCGCACGCAACAGGCTGCTGGCGACTGCTGCGCTTTGTCAGCAACACAAGGCAATCACCAACAATGGAAAGTATTACGGAGTTCCCAAGGCGAACTCTGAAGAAGTCGTTTGCCGCTCCGCAAGCGCGGGTGTCGTGAATGCGATCATCACGCGCAATCACTATGGCAGCTTGGTTTTGAACGCTTCCCGCACGCTCTTTATCGATGTCGATGGAGACGACCTCGGAATGCAGCAGCATGTGGACGCGGCCCTCCGCAATACTGGCGAATCCTGGCAGGGTATGTTCAACGATCTTTGTGTTGTCCTGCAAAACGAGTCGAATGAAGGCTTTCGGATCTATCGGACGGCAGCCGGATTTCGACTGCTCGCAACCACGCACGAGTACCAACCGGGGTCGCTACAATCGAACCGGCTGATGCAAACTGTGGGCGCCGACGCTGCATTCGTCGAGCTGTGCCGTATCCAACAAAACTTCCGTGCGCGTCTCTCCCCGAAACCATGGCGCTGCGGCACGAAGTTGCCCCCAAATTCCTATCCACGGAAATCAATAGTTCAGCAACAGACCTTCGCCCATTGGCGGTCGCAATACGATCGCGCTTGCTGTCAGCGCGCGACCTGCAAATACCTCGGACACATCGGTCCGAGCGATCTCCACGAGTGTATCGCACCAATTATTGAGCTTCATGATCGCGAAACAAAAGCATTTGAATCGCTGCCGCTTGCGTGAATGCAGTGCACGACTTTCAACCGCGGCCCGTTAAGGTTGCGTTTCCAGGGCGGACAACTCCATCTGCGATGCCAGCCATTCCGACTGCGAGAGTCGGCCCAGCATTCTGTTCTCATCGACCTTGAAGCCAGATCGCGCTTGCGCCCAAACCCGAACATATTTCGCATCATTGGGAAGTCGCTGCGGAACATCGTAAAGTCGCGCAGTACCGTCGATGCACTTGAACAAGATGACAGAGCCGTTTGGGCTAAACGTTCCATCATTGACTAAAATCTCGTGCTCGAGCGGTCGGGTCAACGGCTTACAGCTCCGGGTATCCCACAAGTGCGCCGACTTGTCTTTGCAGATGGTGAGTGCGAACCGACCGTCCGGACTAATCGCAACTTTCGAAACCGCGGAGGCATGCTGCAAAGGTGGCCCCAGGTCCATTCCGCTCTTGATATCCCAAAGTCGCGCGGTTTTGTCGTCACTGCCGCTGAGAACGGTGCGGCCATCTTGGCCGCACATCACGGAGTTAACAATTCCAGAGTGCCGCAAGGGGCTGCCGACGGTTTTGCCCGTTCGAGTATCCCACAGGCGGATCTCCTGGTCGTATCCTGCAGTCAGGATCGTGCGGCCGTCGGGGTCGAAAGCCGCACCCATAATTCTGGCGTCATGATGCAGTGATTCTCCCCTGGGATTTCCTGTCCGCACGTCGAGTAGCTTGGCGCTGTTTGGATCCGCGCCTCGGATTAACGCAGTGCTTCCATCAGCACTCAAGGCGATGACGGCTTCCTTCTCGCCAAACTGCGCAGGATTACATACAGGCTTGCGCGTCCGGACATTCCACAATCGCATGGCGTGGTTTGTGAATTGGATTAAGACTGTCTCCCCATCGGAGCAAAAGTCAAATTCTTTGACCGTGCCTTCAATCAGCAGCGGTGCTGCCAAGGTTTTACCGGTTGCGACATCCCATAACCGCACAGTTTGATCGTCACTTCCGGTCAATAAAGTATGCCCGTCGGGGCTGAATGCTACGGCCTGTACAGCTCCGTCGTGCACTAGCGGTTCTCCGACCGCCTTGCCAGTTTGCGTGTCCCACAACCGTGCCGTTTTGTCTGCCCCGCCAGTCGCCACGACAGCGCCATCTGGGCCGATGACTGCGGAATTCACGGCCCCTGAATTGTGCAAGACTCGACTTTCGATGACGTTCCAGAGTCGCGCCGTCCGATCAGCACTGGCCGTCAATGCCGTGCGTCCGTCCGGGCTGAATGCCACGCTCATCACAAATCCTCCGTGCCGTAGTGGCTCTCCGATCTGTCTGCCAGAATCAACACTCCAAAGTCGCGCACTATTATCAAGGCTTCCGGTGAGAATTGTGCTGCCATCGGGACTAAACGCTGCTGCGAACACCTCTGCCTCATGGCGGAGTGGCTCTGCAAGAGACTCCAACGTTTTGGCGTCCCAGAGTCGTGCAGTATTGTCGGCGCTGCCGGTAAGAATTTTGGTTCCATCAGGACTGATCCCAACCGCGTAGACGGGAATTTTTAATTGAATGGGTTTCCCTAATGGCTCTTTCGACTTCGTGTCCCATTTCTGAACCGTGCCGCCTGAGGTTCCCGTCAGCGCGGTGTTGCCACCGGGACTAAAACAAACGGCAAACACCGGATCGGCGTGTTCCAGTGAACTGCCTAGCGATTCTCCCGTGTGCGCATCCCACAAACGCGCGGCTTTATCCATGCCTCCGGTCATTATTTTGTTGCCGTCCGAGCTGAACGCCACTGACCAAATCTGATCTGAGTGCTGTAAAGGTTTGCCAATTCGCATCTGCGTTTCGCAATCCCAAAGTTGCGCTGTATGGTCCTGGCTGCCGGTCAATGCGACGTGCCCATTGGGACTAAACGCCACGGCCCGAACCGAATCGGCATGCATCAGCGGCTCTCCAATCGGCAGTGCGGTTTGCGCGTTCCACAGCCGCGCCGGACACTTACGATCGTGCCCACCAATGAGAATCTCGTGGCCGTCGGCGCTGAAGGCCGCGGCAACGATCGCCGCATCGTGCACAATTGGACGTCCACCCTCTGCCGACCAGCCCGACATTAAACCGCGAATTGCATTGCTGAGCTGCTCATCCGGGCCGGCTTCTTCGTAGGCGCGGGAAAGCAAGGCAATGCCTTCCAACTCTCTTCCCGCGCTGTATTCTCCCGAGGCGCGTAACAGTAGGTTGTTGACGACTTCGAATCGATGCAATTCAGCTTCGTGCCCGAGGCGCGCCTGATGGACGGCAATAATGGGCGCGAAGATCGAGAGGGTCGCCAGTAGCAGCAATAAAGCGGCAGAGAGCGATGCCACGGCCACGTTGCGTTTGCACCACCGCCAGCCGCGTTCCAACTTCCCGACCGGCCTGGCCTGAATCGGATCTCCGGCTACAAATCGCCGCAAATCGTCCGCGACCTGACTTGCCGTTTGGTAGCGCTTGCCCGGTTCTTTTTCGAGGCACTTCAGCGTGATCGTTTCCAAGTCACGCGGCACTTGCGAGTTCAGCTTTCGCGGGCTCGGGGGCTCCTCATCCAGAATCTGAACAATCAGCATGCGGGCTTCGCCGCGGAATGGCAGTTCGCCCGTGAGCAATTCAAACAATATCACGCCCAATGAATAGATGTCGCTACGGCGATCGGCCCGGTGTCCCTCCCCACGAGCTTGCTCCGGCGACATATAGGCCGGCGTGCCGAAAACCTGTCCCTCGGCGGTCATCGTAATGTCGCCGGTTTCGCGACGGGCTAAGCCAAAGTCGATTACATGCGGCTCTCTGGCTCGGTCCAGCATTATGTTGCTAGGCTTAAGATCGCGATGCACGACGCCAGCTTCATGCGCGTGATGTAACGCTTCGGTAATTTTTACGACTAGCTCCGCTGCCTCGCGCGTCGACAGCTGCTTGCCGGAAAGCCACTCACGCAGATTTGCGCCGTCGATGAAATCGGTAACGATGTAAACCATGTCGCGTTCACGACCTACTTCATGAACGCTGGCGATCCCTGGATGTTTTAGCTGGGCTGCCGCGCGGGCATCGCGCAGGAACATCTCGGTTTCATGGGGATCGAGACTCGCTTGGCGCGGTATCTTGACCGCAACCGTCCGCTGGAGGCGGGTATCTTGAGCCTTCCAGACGCTGCCATGGCTTCCAATGCCAACCTGTTGCACAAGTTGAAAGTGCCCCAGCAACCGCATCCCAGGGCGGTAGGTGCAAGTCGGATCAGTTCCTGCCAGGCTGAAATCGCTGCCACACGCCGGGCAAATAAGTTGTGTCGCAAACTTCTGCCCATCGGTATCAAACGGGACATCGCAGTGCGGACAGCAAACTTGCATATAC
Source organism: Pirellulales bacterium (assembly GCA_963773875.1). Taxonomy (GTDB): domain Bacteria; phylum Planctomycetota; class Planctomycetia; order Pirellulales; family JADZDJ01; genus CAVTYH01. Next base: position 498,634 of record CAVZCV010000010.1, on the reverse strand, counting down.
GGCACTTAGATGGCGTAAACCACCGCGTTGGGAAAGCCCCAACCGCGTCATTATCGGCTCTCCCATAACAGATGTAAAGCAGAGCGGAACCGGACGGTTGTTCAAACTAACCCGTTTTGGAACGCATCTCCGCGGCAATGCGATTTGATGGAAGAATGACGAAGGATCCAACCAAGAATTTGGGACGTCGCTTCGTTCGATTGTTCGAACGGATTAGTGCTGTGTCTGCTTAATTGCGCTCCCCGTGAAATGGGTCAGTCCATCTACAAACGGGACGTACCAGCACAGCGTCGCATGTCCGCTGCTAAATTCGCAGTACTTGACCGAATAATCCTTGGCCAAGAGAACATCGCGGAATCGCCGGTTTTCCGTTAGCAGGCTCACGGGAAAACCATTCTCAAATCGACCGGCCGACACGTAAAAATGAATATCCAAGTGCGGCGATTTCACAAATTCCCGCGTCAGCCAACCCGGTTCGGCGCTGCCGGGAGAACTTCCGTCATTGACGTCCGGCGACCACCAATAAGCGCCCGACATCGAAAGCACATTGCCGAACGTCTCTGGATGCTTCAGCGCGCAGTAAGCCGCCATCAGGCCTCCTGCACTAGCGCCGCTGATGACGACATGCTTCGGGTCAGAGCTGATGCGATAGTTCTTCCGCACCGTGGGAATCAATTCGCTCGCCACGAATTCCGCCAGCGGTTCCGAGCAATGTAATTCCTTATCTCGCTCCGCAGACTGATAAACGAATACTGCCGTTAGGTTTGGGATCTTCTTGTCTGTTTTCAAATTGTCCAGAATCGTCGGATATCGCGTTACGCAAAACTCGCCGTCAAACACCACGAGCAGCCACGCCGGTCCATCGTCCGTGTCATCGTGATGGGTTGTGTAAACCTTGAAGCTCCGCTTTTGCTTCAAAAGTTTACTATCGATCATTTGCACTTCACTCAAACTGCCTTCCGCCACGCCCGCCCTTTTTTCGAGCCATGGCTGCGCGGGTGCATCCGGCAGTTCCACAACTGACGCAATTTGGCCGGGCGGAGGCGGATTTAATGTATCGTCTTTGCCCGAATCGGAAAGCAGCTTGTTCCGGCTAACTGAATCTATTGGAAGGACATCGGGTCGGTTCACTTGAAAGATATAAATGAAACGAGCGTCGTTGGGCATCACTTCGGTTCGATACCACAGGTCTGTGCCCGTCAAATTCGCAAGCCATTTGATGGATCCCCCCTCGGTTGCCGCCGGACCACCCACGATATTTACGCGACGTGTTTGATCATCTCCGCGCCATAAAAAAGTCGCCCACGAATTGCGCTTATCGCCATCTTTCGCTTCGATGAGTGGTGCCTTGCCTTGCACATCCTTCCAGAACGCTTCCAGCAGTCGGGACTTCCCTGCCGCGTCGCTTGCCGCACACGCTTTGGCCAGTTTTTCCAGCCGCGGACTATCAAACGCCCGCGTGGCCGCCGAGCGTTCGTCAGGCACAGCGGAATTCGCCATGCAAAGCGTCAACACAAACAGGCACAGGCGTTTGAAAATCGTGGCGATCATTTGTCGTACCGTGATCCAGCTAGTCCAAGGCGAACTGTACGAACCCATCTCGGGCGCCAGCTTCGTGATAAATTATCAGCGGAACGCCCATTAAGTATGACGTCAAACATGCCCAGCGGTGCCAAAAATCTTTGGGAACTCGCCCCACATCGGCTGGCCCGATGCTGACGCGTGGCAAACGCGAACTGCGGTTGACAATCTACTGGCCGACCAGTACGATGCCGCCAGTGATTGGCAAAGCCGGCATACCCGAGCCAAAAGGCCATCCATGACTCAACCGGTTCCGACCGATCGTGAACTGCAAGCGCTCAAACTGCTCTGGCAGCGCGGCGAAGCCACGGTCCGCGATGTGTGGCGAGAACTCAGCGCCGCCGAGCCCGAGCTGGCTTATACCACCGTGCTGAGCCTGATGCAGGTGATGGAGCAAAAAGGGCTCGTCGAGCATCGCGCGGAAGGCAAAACGTACATTTTTGTGCCGCGCGTCGACCGGCAAAAAACCTTCCAACAGCTGGCAAAGGGCTTTCTCGATAAAGTTTTCGACGGCGCGGTGGATGAATACCTGGTTCACGCGCTCGATTCACAGCCAGCGAGCGGCGAAGAACTTGATCGGCTGGAAAAGATGATCGCCGCTGCGAAAGCCAAAGCACGCCGTGAGCGTCGAAAGCGAGGACCGCGATGAATTCCTGGTCGCACGCGTTTAATTTGTGGCTTGCCGACTACTATTTGTCGGCCACCATTTTGCTCGCGCTGGTTCTAGCCGCCGGCTCGCTGATCCGCGAACCGGTCAAACGCATGTCGCTCGCCTGGGCCACTCTGCCGGGCTTGCTCGCGCTCGCGCTGCTGTGCGCAGCGCCGTTCTGGCCGCGGATCTCGCTGGTGAAATCAAACGACACCGCAGCGCAACCGACGATCAAAATAGATTCACGGAATGCGATGCTCGAACGGACTGATTTGTCGGTCTCGCCGCTCCAACCACGCCAAATCCAGTTTGAAAACGATCAGCAATCAGCGACGGTTGCTGTTTCAACCGCGTTGCCTTCGACATCTGCCGGCGCGCGGGCAGGATGCCACTCGATTGGAATCAAATGCTGGCGATCGCATTCCTGGCTGGCGCCGCGGCGATTTCCGTCTGGCTGGCCGTTGGCAACGCGTATTCGTATCGGCTTTGTCGATGCGCATCACCCGCCCCTGATATGCTGATTCAGCAATTGCAGGAAATCGCCGGCCGCACGGCCAAATTACCGCGACTGCTCGCGAGCTGGCAGATTCAAACCGCCGCTGCCTGCGGACTTGTTCGGCCGACGATCTTGCTGCCGGCTGGGGAAATTGAACGCCGTACACCCGTCGCTTACGCTCCGGGCTCGGATGGCGCTGAAACCAACATCGGACGATCGTCGGCCATTCGCGCGCTGCTCGCGCATGAACTGGCCCACATTCGCCGCGGCGATCTTTGGCTCCTGGCCGTAAGCCGGGTGCTCCTAATTCCACTCTTCGTTCATCCACTGTATTGGCTTGCGCGCCGTCGCATTCGCGCGGATCAGGAACTCATCGCCGACGCACTGGCCGCCAACAACTGCGGCCGCCACGCCTATGCCGAAAATCTTCTCCACTGGGCGCGGCATCAGCCAGCCCGCCTTCAGCGCCTCGCCGGGCGCTGGGCATTTCGGAGAGGCCAAGTCAGCTATCAAAGAGGATTGTCATGCTGCTTGATGAACGGAATCGGATGAAAGTTGCTTGCACACGTCCCTGGCATTTCTGCATCGTTGCGCTGGCGACGATTTCGGTCATCTCGACCTCGATATTCACGCTTCGGCCAATACCTGCAGCGAGGGCCGAAGCTCCTGCGCGTGAGGAGGGCAGCCTGGCCAGGAGGGCAACACAACGGCTGGCCAAGCCCGCGGCAAAGCCGACCAGCGATCAGAGGAATGACGTTCCGCAGTCCATCACCATCACCGGCGTGTGCCTCGATGAAAACAAGCGGCCGCTGGCCGATGTCCGGCTGCATTTAATCGAAATCGATTACAACAGCCGTTTGCAAAACGAATTGGAAGAACTCCGCAGCGATGCACAAGGCGAATTTCACTTTAAGCCGATTCCTTACGATGAATTGGATCGGCAGCGTTATCAATTGAATCAGCTGATCCTGTGGGTCGTGGCGCGATTGCCTGGCAAAGCGACGGCCATTCGCCGTCTCGACGCCTCTGCGATTGGCGCCAAGAACGAGTTAACTGGTTTTGCTCTGGATCGTCAGCGCACGAACTACGGCACGCCCGCCGATGAAAAACTGCAACTGACGCTGCCGCCGGCGGGCACTCTGCGCGGGCAAGTGAAAGACGCCAGTGGCCAGCCAGTGGCAGGAGCCGCGGTTAGCGCTTCTTATCCGATGCTCAAATTCATTTCCGGCGTGCGCAACGCGGTGACCGATGCCGACGGGCGCTACGAAATTTCTGATCTGCAATGTTGGGACGCTACGAAGCGCGATGCGCATCTCGAGGATGCTGGATATGAAGCATATCCGACGCAGTTATACGCCGGCGCCAGTTGCGAAGGATTTGCCACGCAAGGCATGCTTTACAATCAAGTGCCGGGCACGATGGACATTACCCTGCATCGGCCAGCGAAGGTGGAAGGCCAGGTCGTCGATAGCCACAACATGCCGCAAGCAGGCGCTTCCGTCTCCTTCACGGAAGCCGGCGGTGCGGCCACAGCTGCGGCGGAAACAACCGACGAGCATGGGCATTATTCCATCTCCACGTTGCCGCCGGGAAAATACCGCGTGCAAACCTTTTGCGCTGAGCGCCCCTCGCTCATCGAGCAGGAAGTCGAGATTGGTCCGGTCGCAACCATGCACGACATTCAGCTCAAGGCGGCCGGCACCATTCGCGGAACGCTTGTCGATGACGCGACGGGCAAACCCATCGGCACGACGGATCCCGCCAATCTGTCTTCGATGATTACCGTGGTCTATTCCGATCCGTCCGCAACTTCAATGTTCTTTTCAGCGGCCGATGCAGAGGGAAAGTTCAGCTTGCCGGCGCCAACTGGGCCGGGCTATTTGGCGATTATGAATCCAGGGACGCAAACGTATCGGGAAATTTTCGAAGGTGGGCGGCGGCGCGAATACAAAACGGTGGATGTCAAAGAAGAAGAGACGCTGGAGATTGAACTCCGGGTTGGCGGTGAACTCGTGGATCGCGACCACGGCTTTCCCATGATGCCGCGAATACCATACGATGTGCCGAAAAAGGCAGAGAAAGCGGATTCACGCAAGTCGTCTTCGATTGAAGCACAAACCGAGGCTATGGCTCAGGCGACACCGGCCGAATCAAAAGCTGAATCAAAAACTTCAACGGATCGGACAAGCGTCGATCGCGGCGTTGATATTGTCGTCCAGCGGGCCGGCGGACAGAACAAAACGACCAACGGCTTGCCGGAAGAATTGGGACCGAAGATCGCCAAGTTGCGCGGCGTCGATCGTGTCATGGGCGGGTTGCTCGATATGGTTTCGTGGCACGATGACGGCGTGACGGGCGCGCTGCTCAACGGCTGGCCGGCCGCGTGTCTGCTGTTCGAGCGGCTCAAGATCCAAGCGGGCCGCACGCTGGCCGCTGATGACAATCGCAAGATTATTCTCGGAACTGAATTGGCTCGGCAGCTTAAAAAGAAAGTCGGCGACAAAGTCGAACTCTACGGATCTGCAGAATTCGAGGTCGTCGGCGTTTTCGAAAGCCCGATTGTCTTTGAAAACAACGGTGCCGTCCTACCGCTAAAGGAATTGCAATCGCTGATGAACTGCCCAGGCATGGTAACCGGTTTTAGCATCGCCGCCAAACGACCCATCGACGAGGCCGGACTAAAAGACCTCGCCCACCGCATCGAACTCTTCGCCGCCTCGCAGCAGGATGCAAGCGGTGCGCGGCTGGAAGTCGACGCCAAACCGGTTATGGACCCTGCACAACGTACTGCAGGGGCACGCCCGTCGCCGTAGTAAACGCGGACTGACCGGCCTCGTTTAGCGGGCCGGCTTTTGTATGGTTGGCTGAGTGTTCAAATTTGGCAAGAATGGAGACTCCGTTGCGTTGGGGAAAATGGATCCAACGGTTGAATTGTCGAACAGCGAGGTGCCCGAGAAGCCCAGACCGTCGGCGTCGTTGGTGAGAACTTTGGTTTGGAGTTGCACAATATCGGCTTTGGCCTTACGGCGGCGCTCCAATTGGCCACGAAGCTTGGTGACGCGTTCTTCGAGTTTCGACAGTTGGTCTTCGCGAAGTTTCAGGTCTGCGTCGAAATACTGAGAGACGGCGGTTTCTAATTTTTTCGCCAGGTCGGCTTTCGCAGTTTCGTCGCCCCCCTCGCGCAGTTGCTGCACGAGCTGTTTGATTTCGGAGCGGATGGGGGAGGTTGTTCCGTTTTCATCGATGTTGACCGTCTTCGTGATGAAAAAGGGATACGGTGAGCCACCGCTGCTGTTGGAAAGAGTAACGGTAGCGGTCGGACGAGCCAATGGGTCGGATGGCGGAATATCCGATGATCCCGTGTGGACAGCCGCCTGTTGACTCCAAACCAAACCGGTTCCAAATACTGCGCAGGCGAGGAATGCGATTACGGTAATCAGTTGCTTCTTCATAGTCATTTTCCTTTCAGGAATTTAGGAGACGAACTTTCGCTGGATTCAAGTGACCAAACTTTTTCCAAATGCGCGGCTTCTGCACTGGCGGCCTGTAATTCCGCAGACCACGAATGGTCGGAGGAGAAGTCCGCGCGAGAGTTTGTAGATAGATTGTTTTCAAGGCGACCTAGCGACTGGCCAATCGCCAGCGATTCTTTCGCAAAATCGCTTTGCTCCGTGCGCAGCTGTTCGGCGAAGGCTTCGGTTGTCACGGGCGACTCTTGTTTTGCCGCCGGATTTTCGGCGGGAGCGGCGGCAAACTGTTTATCGATCCAGCCGGTCCGCCAGCCGATGACAACCAGGGCCAGCAACACACAGGCGGCGGCGAGGATGTGCCAACGCCTGCGGCCAAGGCGTTTAAGCCAGCGGCGCACATTCCACGGCTGGGGTTGCTGGATCAACGCCAGCGAGCGCCCCAGGAACTGCTGCGCTTCCGCGGCGTTGGCGAAGCGCCGACCCGGCCTTTTTTCGAGTAAACGGTCAATCGCATCGGCCAAGGCATCGGGAATTTGCGAATTGACTTCTTGCGGCGGGCGATGTCGATCGTGGCAAATTCGGTGCAGGATTGCCATCGCCTGATCGGCGCGAAACGGCGGATGGCCCGTGGCCATAAAGTACAACACGGCGCCGAGGCTGAATAAATCGGAGCGCGCATCAACCGGTGCGCCGCGGGCTTGCTCGGGCGACATGTAGTGCGGCGTGCCGGCGATGATGCCGCTGTGCGTGAGCGTGGCGTCGTCGGCCGCGCGGGCCAAGCCGAAATCGGTGAGCATTGCACGCTCGACACCATCGGCGAGCAGAATGTTTGCTGGCTTCACATCGCGATGAATCACTCCCTGGGCGTGCGCCGCAGCCAAACCGGCCGCCGCCTGCACGCCGATTCTTAGAACCTCTGCGGCGGCCAATGGCCCTTCCTGCTCCACACGCTCTTGCAACGAGCGGCCGTGAACATATTGCATCACAAGATACGGCGCATCCTGTTCCGATTTCACATCGTGAATGGCCACCACATGTTCATGCACAATCGAAGCCGCTGCGCGCGCTTCGCGGGCAAAGCGTTGTCTGGCGGCGCCGCTATATGCCAGGTGCGGCGCAAGCACTTTGATGGCGACGGGTCGGTTGAGCTCGGTATCGAAGCCCTTGAGAACAATTCCCATGCCGCCGCGGCCGATGACCTGTTCGATTTCATAGCGGTCTAGTCGACCCAGCAATTCCGGGTGCGACGGCGGCGAAAGGAAATCGAGTTTGATTGGCTGCGAAGATGGATCGAGGTACAAGCCGAAATCGGCCTTCGCACCTGAAAGATTAGAGTCGGCGTCTGGCCGGTCGCTGCGGAGCATGGTTCGCACACTTTTCCAGTCGCCGTCTTTGGCCGCGAACTTGGCCAGTCGGTCCAGGCAGTGGATGCACATTTCGACATGGCTCGCGGAGCTGCGGTACTCGGCGCTCTGTTCATCGCCAAACAGCAACACGTTGAACTGCACATCGTTGCACGAATGCTGATTCTGGGCGTCCGTCATAATCTGGCTTCACTTGCTCAAAGCTACGCTGCGTCATCTTCAATTCGCTGGACCTGGGCACGGAGCCGCGCGATCACACGGTTGCGAGCGATGTAGACCGCGCCAACCGACATGCCCAATCGAATGGCGACGTCGGCAATCGGGAGATCCTCGATCGTACTGAGCCAAAACGACTGCCAGGTCTTTTCCGTAACATCACTTTGCACTTGCGTTGCGGCACATTGAAAAACGGCGCGCTGGTATTCGAGCTCGAAGAGCTGCGACAACGCGCCGGTCGCATCGCATTTTCCTTCCAGCACCGCTTGCATTCCTGAACTGCCTGTGCCCCAAACCTGATGTTTGCGACGGGTCCGAAAATTGACAGAAAGATTTCGAGCGATCCGAAACAACCAGTTGCGAAAACGGCCACGATCGGGATCGGGCACCCAGCGCTCGACCGCCCGAGCGACCGCCAACATGGCCTCCTGCGCGAGCTCCTCCGCGTCGGCATGTTGCATGCCTTGCCGGGAAGCCAGGCGGTAGATGGCCGGCTGATAAAGGCGCACGAACTCATCCCAAGCCTGAGCATCGCCGGTATCGGTAATTCTCCGGATGAGACTGGCTTTCGTCTCGGGGAAATCCGTCATGGGTTTGGTCACTTTCGTCAGCCATTATAAACACACGGCGAACGACCAAACCTTTCTCGCGGTTAGAGATTCCGCCGCTCTGGGTGATTGGCCGACTACAGCAATTCACCAGCTAACCTTGGCGGCAGAAATCTAGAAGCGACTACGGTCCGCCGTTGGGGTTCACGACCGGCGGCACGAGCTCGCCCAGATCGAGCGGGTCCGAGACTTGCGTTTTGCCGGCCTCAAATTCGGGCACGCTGAACTCTTTGGTCACCGCGGCGATGGCCGGCTGATTAAACCTGAAGGCGTTATTGCCGCCCGGCTTGATAATGCTGAACGACAGCGTGTAATTCCCCGGTGGAATATCTTCCAGGCGGAAGCTGCCGTCGTGGGCGACGGCTGTCGAGAATTGTTTGGTGTAGTATTCGCCTTCCACCTGAGCAACATTCTGCTGTCGCGTTGGGCTCACATTCAGTGCTTCGCTCGCCGAGAGATCGACCGGTTTGCCATCGATTTCGGGAATCTTAACTCGGCCAATGACCGGCCGGCCGTTTCCGCCGAGAACAACTTTAGTGGTCTCGCCTGGCGCCACATCGAGCAGCTTTCCATAGCAATAGCTGTGCCTACTCATGTTTCCGTGTTGAACAACCGTCACACGCATCACCGCGATGTGCCCGGGCACGATGTGTTCGAACACGAAATGGCCTTGGGCGTCGGTCTGACTTTCGATGTTGTTGAAAACGCGGATGTTCAACTGGTTATCGAGCGCACGAGGAATTTCCGCTTGCAGATCGATGGTTTGCGGCGCCGCGCCGTTGCCGACGGCAGCTTGCGGCCGGATCATTTGTGCCATCGCCGCCGGATTGTTCAGCACTATTTTCGGCAGCGGCAATTGCAAATTCGAGGCTTCGCGAAGGCGCTGAAACGTAACCGGCAATTTGGCGCCTGGCTTATCGCCCAGCATGACCGTGCCTTCCACTCGTCCCCAGGGAATCAGTTGCACTTCAAAGCTGTCGGTCAATTGGTCGGTAAAGATTTCGGCGTAACCTTCTTTGGCATCCGTAGCGACAATGAGATACGGCGGCTCGACATTGCTGAATTTGAAGTGACCAGCCGAGTCGGTCTTGGCCTGCAAAGTTCCGCCGCCGCGCGAACGAGTCAACATGCCATTTTGCAAGTTCGTGCTTTGCCCCACGCCGAGCACGGCCACGTCGCAGCCCTCGATCGGTTTGCCGGCGGCATTGGAGACGACGCCTTCGAAGGCATCGGAGCCCGATTCGAGCTTGAATTCGAGCGTACGATCGCCATCGCCGAGCGAAAAGCTGTCCGACGTGCTGTTGCGATACCCGTCGGCTTCCACAAGCAGCAGCGTTTTGTCTTGCGGCTCACTAAAACGAATTTCGAATTTGCCGTCGGTAAAATTCGTGGCCCGTTCGCGCTCCCAATAGGGCGCTGCTTGACCTTGATAGATGCGCCCGGAATGACGCGAAACTGCATGATCGGTTTGCCTGCCGCGTCGGTTACTTTCCCCGAGATGTTGGCGACCGGCAGCAACACGATCTCGTGATCGGCCTCTTGAGCAGACATCGGTTTGTTGCGAATGGCCATGTAACCGTTTAGCAGAATATCGCAGAGCATTTCGTCGGGCGGGGCACTATCCCACGAAAAACGACCTTCGGCGTCGGTCGTCGCGCGATATTCGAGCGAGCGCATGCCGCGCCAGGTATCGACGGCCAGCGTGACGCCCTTGAGCGGCTTGCCTGATTTATCGACCACGCGGCCATGAAAGGCATGCCCCGGCTTAAGTTTGAAATTGAAAGCGGGCGCGCCGACGGCGACCGTCATCGATTGCACCTCGGGCGAATAGCCTTTGGCCATGACGGTGATCGCTGATTGCCCCTCGTCGCAGTTTTTCAAAATGAAATTGCCGTCCTCGTCGGTTTTCGTTTTTGGGTCACGACTGCCGAAGCGGTCCGCGCCCAAGGCGACACTGGCGCCGGCGATGGGTTGATCCGTTTCATCGGTCACGCGCCCAGCGATTTTCAATCCTTCCTTGAGCACGGCAACGGACGATTGATCGCGCAAACCGGAATTCGCTTCGACATAACCTTGCAGGTAGTCGGGATGCGAAACGCCAACACTAAAGTTCGACATATCGTCCGGCGCCCCGTCGAATTTCCACCGGCCTTCGTCGTCCGTGGTTAGCGTGGCCAGATAAAAGTGCAAGTTTGAGCCGTCGCCATAGTTATTCGCTGGGCACTGCAGCACGACCTTGGCGTTTTTGATCGGCTCGCCTTTCTCATTTCGCACGATGCCGCCAACCGTGACCCCGGGCTCAAGCTTGATTTTCAATTCCGCCGGCGGCGAAATGCTGCCGCCGCTGCGGTTATCCCAGCTGTAATACACTGGCACAATTCGATCCGGATACGCTTCGAGCGAAACGCTGTAGATGTTCTTGTGCAGCGGAATCTCGGCATCGATCATGCCTTTCTCATCGGTCGTGTAATAAACGTTGTAGGTTTTGTTTTTCCAGTAATAGCGCACCTTGAATTTGATTTCCGCGACCGGCTCGTTGGCTTGAGCGAGCGTGGCCACAATGTGCAGTGGCTTGAATTCAATCGCTGGATCGACCGCGTGGCCGGCGGCATGCTTGGGGGCTTCACTCTTTTCGTCGGTCGGTTTGACAACTGCGGCATCGGGCGATTTGGCATCGCCGGACTTGGCGTCGTCCGCAGCAAACACTGCGGAGCACATAGAGAGCGCGAGGACGATGCCAACCGCCAGAAAACATCGGCGCAAGAATTTTGCAAATGAACCATGCCGCATATCGGACCTCCAACAAGTACGCAAAAACCACGCCCGACCACGCACAATTCTGCGACCGGACCGATGTGCCGGTCAAGCGCGGACCGTGCGAGCGACAGGAAGAGCTTGCAATCTACTCGGCCAACTGTGGGTGCCACTGCTGGCCGGGCCGGTACAAGTAAGCCGTCGGCCCAAATTCGCATCGCGGGCGGCGATCTGCAATTGTCCTGCGCTCGGCGCGGGTCTCCCGACCCCGCCGCTCCCGGATTTTACCACGACGGCACGACGGGCACGACGAAAGATAGGCAAGCTACAAAAATATTTTTGGACTGGCCCAAAAAGGCCCTTGACTCTATATCGCATGTACACTAATATATGTCTTGGAGCTATAGGGCTTGCGGTTCGCTATCCCGGAAGTGCCCCAACGGGGCAACCTAAGTTAGCCCAGGGCAAGCGGAGTCCCGGTTTGTCGGGACGAGCGTCGCCCTGGGAAAAGGGATCGCACAATTACAATTACGCCCCAACGGGGCAGAATAAATGGATGGTTGGCAATGAGCAGGCAGCAATTTCGCCCCGTTGGGGCTTGGGGATTTCGATTACACGGGCGACCCAGGGCGGCGCTGCGCTTGCCCTGGGCTGGCATAGGTTGCCCCGTTGGGGCACAGAGATGCTGCTCCGTTGGGGCTTCAGGAACTCCCTCACCCAGACACCCAGATACAACCGTGCCCTGGGTGGCCGGGACAAAGTGTCAGGCGGCGCAGCCGCAAGAGGTGCTAGAGAAAACGTGGAGCTACCCGTTGCGCAGCGATCTGCGAGCGCCTCTTGTCGCTGCGCGACCCCCACACACGTTGCTTTGTCTGGGCCACCCGATGCCGGCATGGCGAGCGGCCCAATGCGTGAAACAACCTATCGAAATCGATCGAGAATTCTCGGGCGATTCGGAGGACCAGCAGCGGAAAGTGAAATTACTGTGAAAAAACTCGGCGCGAATTTGGCAAAAACGGCTGCACAGGGTCAAAAGCGCGCTCGGGTTATTTCACTGCGAAACACGATCTTGGGGATTCGGACAGGGCGGCCCGCGTTTTTCGCGAAGAAAACACGCGGAACAGCGGCCCACGCTTCACGCACATTCACGGGGAGCTGGTTTTCCCGAGGGGTTTGGCAATCAGGCAGTGAAAGAACGCAGCCAGCAGGCAGGGACGTTGAAATGCGGTCGCGACGCTCAGTCTTCGCGCGGCGTGGCGGAGCCCTTGGCGGCGGCCGGCACTTTGTGCACGTTGATTTTGGCGTCGTTCTTTTGCGGCTGGGCCCGCCGTGCTGCGGCCTTCGGCGATGTACTTCTCCAACAGTGCGGTCAGCTGCTTCACCACGTCGGGATGCTCGGCCGCCACGTTGTGCTGCTCGCCGATGTCGGCAGTCATATCGTACAGCTGAGCCGGCGGCAGATGCTGAGCGACGGCTTCCGCTTCGCGCGGGGCTGCCCAACCGCCGGAGCCGGCGCACAGCTCCAGCTTCCAGCGCCCTTGACGAATGGCGAACATGCCGTCGATCGAATGATGCACCACCGCTTCATGACGTGGGCCATCGGATTTCGCCAGCAGCGTGGGCAGCAGACTGACCGAATCTTCCGCGGCGCTTGCCGGCAGCTTTTCGCCAACGAGATCGGCGCACGTGGCCAAAAGATCGGTGAGGCAACAAAGGTCGCCGCTGTGCGAGCCAGGTTGAACTTTGCCAGGCCAGCGAACGATGAACGGAATACGATGGCCGCCGTCCCAGATGTCGGCTTTGTAACCGCGGAACTCGGCACTGGGAAAGTGACCTTCGGCTTCGAGCTTGGCAACGTTCGCCGCCGGCGAGCAACCGTTGTCGCTCGTGAAGACAACGAGCGTGTTGTCGGCGACGCCGCCGGTATCGAGCGCTTTCAACACTTCGCCGGCGGCCCAATCGGTTTCCATCACGAAATCGCCGTACGGACCGAGCCCGCTTTTGCCGACCCAATCTTTCATGGGCAGAATGGGCGTGTGCGGCGCGGTGAAAGCGACGTACAGGAAAAACGGTTTGCCGGTTTTCGCCTCAGCGGCGTGGGCGGCGATGTAGTCGGCCGCTTTGTGCGTGACATCGGGCAGCACGTTGACGGCTTCAAAATCTTTCGCCGCCGGACCGGTGCGAACCCATTTCTTTTCCACCGTGGGCTCTTCCGTGAAGCGGCCGTTTTCGATGTACACAAACGGCGGCATATCGAGCGAGGCGCTGATGCCAAAGAAGTAATCGAACCCATGCTTGGTGGGATCGTCGGTGAGCGGATCTTTGAATTGATTATCGCCAAAGCCCAGGCCAAGGTGCCATTTGCCGACCATCGCGGTGGCGTAGCCGTGAGCTTTGAGGAATTCGCGCGACGGTGAGTTGCTTGCCGTCGATGAGCGGCGGACTCATGCCGCTCAGCACGCCCTTCTGCAGTCGCGTTCGCCAGGCATAGCGGCCGGTAAGAATGCCGTACCTCGTGGGCGTGCAAACGGAGGAGCCGGAGTGCATGTCGGTGCAGACCAAGCCTTGCGTGGCCAGGCGATCGATATTCGGCGTGGCGATTTTTCCTCGCTCCGGGTTCAATGCGTGGACATCGCCGTAGCCGAGGTCATCGCACAAAATGTAGACGATGTTGGGGCGCTGGCCGGCACTCGTCGGCGAACTTGCTGGTTCGGCGGCATGAGTTGCAACATTTGGCAAAGCGAACAGGGCGAGCGTGATAAGAAATCGCGAATTCATCATGGTGTATTTGGTGTGCGTGTGAAAAACAGTGCGGGGCACAGCGGTAGATCAATCGAAGAAGAACCCCTTCGCCAAGAGTGCCAGGCCCAGCAAAATGACCAGCGCTCCGCCGCCTTGGTACGCGGAAATCGTTCCCGAATCGACCGGCTTGCGGCCTTCTTCGAAAATCAAGCACTGGTCGAAATCCACTCCCGGGTAACTCTTCTGCAAGAATTGTTTTTCCTTGCTGCTGAGCGAGCTGATTTGATTGGTAACCATGCCGCGCAGTTGCGGTACACCAAGCTGCGAGACCAGCTGATTCTCGTTGCTGATATGCGACGAAACGATGAGCGCCCGAATATTGCCTGGCGCCAGCGCTATCGGCGATGCATCGCCGTGGTTTTCGCGCGGCACGATCGGCGCCCACACACGCGACCAATTGCCATCTTCCACTTTCGACAGCGAACTGCCTTGTGCAACATAGTTCGGGCAGAGTTGGAAATCGGTGAGCACGATGTTCGGGTTACCATCGGGCCCGCGTTCAATGAGCTTTTTGAGCGACATCGTCTCCGGCGTTTGGCTGGATGCCGAGGCGAGTTTATTTTCGTTACAGCCGCGAGCCACGAGTGCGCCGCCGACGACGACGAGAATCAAACTCACGCGGAGCACGCGAAACGAAATGCGCTCGCGAAGTTGATCCCAAATTTGGCGGACGGCACCGGGCTGCGGTTCTGGTTCGTACGAGCGATGCGACACCATCGACGACAGCGCGGTTGCAGCGGAGGACGGTTCGGCCGGTGCTTGTCGCGGCGCGGTGCGCGCAGTTGATATTCCCCTTCCTCTTCCCAGATCGATTTGACTCCGTCCGACGGCACCGATGGTGTGACTGGAGTCGCGGCGGCCTGCATTACACTTTTCGGTTTCACTGGCGCAGGGGTCGCGGACTTTGGCGGCATGGACGGCGGCGCTGGCGACTTGGTTGGCGGCTTGGGCGACAGATCGTCCAGCGCTTCCATGTCCAACTCAAACTTGGCCAGGCTCGGTCCCGTTGGCTGCGGAATGCGCACAATTTGCCCACAACCGCTGCAGCGCAGCTTTCTTGCCGGCGGAAGCCGAATCGGCATTCAGCTTCTTGCCGCATGCACAGCGGAACTTGATCTTGTCGGACATGGCGGAAACGAGCGGCGCGGCGAACCGGCCGCGCCGTTGGCGGGTCGGCGCACAAATGGAAAATGCGGCGGTTGCTCAGAATCTCCTATTATGGCCGACCCGCCTGATAATCGCCAGCTTGCAATACTCACCGCGCCAAGCCAGTGCACCGCTGGCACGTTTCCAGCAAGTTGCGCAACAAAATCTGCTATCGGCTGCCAGGGCTTTTCGATCGGCGGCAACTATCCCGGGACTGTGCTCGCGCACGAGCCGTCGCTGGGGCACCGGGTGCAAACTCGAGCGTCGGCTCGCGTGACAGCCGGCAGATTGCGCACGAATCGACGCCGCGCTTCACTTCCCGTCTTCGATTTCTTTCAGCAGCGAATTCACCGCTTGCTCCAGCAGTTGTCCGCGGACATCCTTGTAGCGGATGACGCCTTTGGCATCGATCACGTAGATGGTCGGAAACAGGCAGGCGTTGAGGTCTGCGAACACGGGTCCCTGCGGGCCGTTGTACCAATGCGTCCACGGCATGGGCTCTTTGGCCCAGAAATCGCGCACGGTTTGTGGATCGTCATCGATGCTAATGCTCACCAATTCGAACGGCTTGCCGGCGAGCGATTTCACGAGCTGCCGCGAGTCCGGAATCATCGCACAGCACGGGCCGCACCAGGTGGCCCAAACGTCGAGCACGACGACTTTGCCTTTCAAATCCGAAAGTTTGACAGGCTGGCCGTCGAAGTTTGTACTGTGCAGGCCCGGCGCGGGCATGCCAATGGCCAGATCGCGAATTTCGTGCAAATGATTTCTGGCGAGCACGCCGACGGTTTTTCCGGTACGGCGATCTTCGATGGGCACGTCCGCAAATTCGCGCACCACTCGGTCCAGCGTGTATTCGGCATCCTTCGTGGCCTGATCGACATCGAGTGTGATATAGAACGCAAACGCCGGTACCGTTCGCAGCCATTGCTTGGTGATCGGCCAAGCGGGATTCTCTGCACGGAAGCGCTTCACCATGCGAATGCGATTGAGTTGGTGTTCTGCGAGCGCGAAACATGCCAGGCCGCGAACTTCGCGATGCGGACTTTTCTCGATTACGGTGCGAAGGAAATCTTCATTGGCGGCGTCGAATACTCGCGGCAACTTTTCGTTTGCCAGGTGATCGCGCAGCAGTACGTCGAATGGTTTGCGGCGGGTTTCCTCCTGGGCCGCCATGCCGGGATGATCGATCACCCATGCCAGAATCTCGAACGCGGCCGGGTCTTCTGGAAACTTTTCGGCAAGCGCAATCAGCTTAGAATTGATTTGCTCCGGCGCCGGAAAATTCATGCCATAGAAATCGTTCTTTTCTTTTTCGCCCTGAATCTTTCCGTGCTTCTTCCAGAACTCGGCGACATCGGCGTCGTATTGCTTGGTGATTGTGGCAAACTGCTCGCCCGGCGATTTTTCGGATTGATCGTCGGCGCAGACTTCCGCCCATGGAGACTGCGAGAACCAGATAAGTTGCTGCAATTGCCGGAATACTTCGCATGATGGTAACCATTCTAGCCGAGATCAAATGCGAATTACGAACTGGAACATTCCTTCCGAGAGGAAAAACGTAGGCTTTCCGCGGCGGATGCTGCATGATTCAGCTTTGAAAAGTTCGGTAGAACGAGCGCGGACTCGATTTTCTCGATTTAATGGCGCCGATTCGACGGGCAAAAGTCGTCGCATGATCTCGATCGATGAACAGTTTATTGCGGGGGCGGCCCCGGATGCCAACGCGGCCAAGAACGGCCGTGGCCTGGCGCTGAAAAACAAATTCGTGGCGCTGCACCGCTCCACGGACGACACACTGCTGTTTGGCCATTGCCAGGGAAGCGGCAAGGACCCGTATCTGTGTTCGGCCGATTTCGCGGTGGCCGGTGCGCCGGTGTATCGCTGCACCTGCCTCAGCCGGCAAATTCCCTGTAAGCACACGCTCGGATTGATGTATGCGTTTGTGGAGGGCAAGCGTTTCACGCCAGCCGATGTGCCCGAAGCGCTCGCTGCCAAGCGCACAAAGGCAGCTGCGCGCGCCGAAAAGAAAAAGGAAGACGTCGAGAAACCCCGCACAGTAAACAAGGCGGCGCTGGCGAAAAAGATCAAAGCGCAATTGGACGGAATCGATCTTTTGGAGAAGTTGACGCTTGATCTCGTGCGATTGGGCATCGGCAACACGAACACGAAGGTCGCCCGCGAAGTCGAGGAGCAAGCCAAGCAGCTTGGCAACGCGTACTTACCAGGTGCGCAAGCGGCGCTCCACAACTACACGAAATTCTTTTACACCGATTCAGGCGAAGAGCGCCCTGCCGCCCAGCGCGAGCTGGCCTATAGCGAGGCGCTCGATCAATTGGGGCGGCTGCACGCTCTGGTGCGGCAAGGTCGCACGTATTTGAATCGCCGCCTCGAAGACCCCGAGCTACTGCCGGAAACCGAATCGGCCATTGCGGCCTGGCTGGGGCATGCGTGGCAACTTCGCGAGCTGAAAGACGCCGGCCTCGTGGAAACGAATGTCGAGCTCGTGCAGCTTGCATTCAATTCGCACGACGACGTGGCCCGCAAGGAATATGTCGACACCGGCGTGTGGTTGAATTTGGCTCGCGGCGCCGTGCAGATCACCCAAACATTTCGCCCTTACAAAGCGGTGAAATTCATCAAGAGCGACGATAGCTTTTTCGATGTCGCCCAAGTGCCAGAGCTGTTTCGCTACCCCGGGAATGTGAATCCGCGCGTGCGGTGGGAAAGTGTGACATCGCGGCCGCTCGTGCCGGCCGATTACGAAAATGCGCGTGCCTTCGGGCGCGCCGACTTTGCCGAGGTGATCAAAGAAGTCAAATCACACTTGAAGCCGCCGCTTGCCGATAAACAACCGATTTACGCTTTGAATTTTCGTCAGATCGGGCGCGTTGGCGACTCGCTGGTAATTGAAGATGCGAAAGGCGAACGGCTGACGATGACCGATACAGGCATGACCGAGGAGCCAGCCAGTTGTCACTTGTTATCGCTGCTGCCCGCGGAATTGTTTTCCGACCAGACATTGATTGCCCGCTTTCGCCACGATTTGGACACGTGCCGGTTGGCGATCAAGCCGTTGAGCTTTATCACCAAATCGGGAATTGTACGATTGACGTTTTGAAATGGTTTCGCCGATGCGCACGTTGGGGTACCGGTCATGAGCCTTGCGATTCTGAAACAGACCTACGACGAGATTCGGCGAGTGGCCATCGCCGGTAGCGTAGTCGCTGCCAACGATTTCCGAATCAAGAAGCTAGTCGCGCCGCTGGAGCAGGTGGGGCAAAAAGCGCCGGTCTTTGCAAAAGTTGGCCAGGCCGTCGCACGGCTGACACAGTCCAACGAGCAAGAGTCCGCGGCCGCGCTCTTGGAGCTGAGCACACTTGTCAACGCAATTTTGTATACACAGGGCGAAACCGGGGCGGTGGGCGATTTGATGCCGATTGAATCGACCGACCTAGGGCAACATCAAACCCGAGCACCGGCAAAAGTGCTCAAACCACTAATCGAAGCACTCACGACCACTGGTTCCGGGCGAATGGAAGTGATCAAAGATGCGCATGAGCGCGGCACATTTCGCGATTTGCGGCTTGTCGCCCCGGCACTGGCGGCAATTGACGATTCTTATGCGGAAATTGCCAATTTTATCGCCGAAGAAGTGCTCCCAACGTATGGACGGGCAATTTTTCCGGAACTTCAATCCAAGCTCGACATGAAAGGACGCGGCGGCCATGCGCTCCGTTTGTCGCTCATGCACCGGCTGGATCCCGCTGGCGCTCGGGCTACGGTGAAAAGGGCGCTCGATGAAGGATCGAAGGAGGTGCGTGTCGCGGCGATCGAATGTTTGGGAGACGCCGCAGAGGATTTGAATTTTCTCGTTGAACAATCACGGTCGACGGCTAAAGATGTGCGAACGGCCGCACTGCGTGGGCTAACCAAGTGCGATGCACCGCAGGCTGTAGATGCGTTGCGTGAGGCATTCAAAACGGGCAGCGTGGAATCGGCCGTAGCCGCAGTCGCGGCGAGTCCCAGCCCGCGATTGGCCACGCTGGTATTGGATGAGGCCGGGTCGCAGTGGACAGCGCTTTTATCTGGAAAAGCGAAAGAACAATCCGAAGTGAGTGAGCTCGCTTCGCGGCTGCTTGTCGTGCTTGAATGCTTAAGAGGCCGGAGCGATCATGCGGCAGAAGACTTTTTGATCAAAGCCTTCGGTCAGCGCGACAAACTGGCGGCGATCAAGAGCGAGCCCGGCGGCAAAGACATCGAGCAGCGGCTGGTGTCGATCATGGCAGTCGGGCCAAAGGCTGCGCAATGCGCGCTGGTCGATGCCCACGATACGCTTACCGAGGACGAATTGCCGGATGCATTTGCGGCGGCCTGTCGCTCGCGCACTCCCGCCGAAGTGTTCGCGATGTTCAGCCCCTACGTTTCTGGAAAGTTTCATCTGCGGAAGAAAAATCGCGATTTAGCGGCTGCCAAGCGCGCGGCCGTTGTCGCCGTGCTAACTGGCAATGCCCACCGGTTACGGCATACCGGAATTGTCGGACCCACGCGAAGCTTAGACCTTGCCAAGCATTTGGATCCGCGATGGCTCGATCTGGCCGTTGACCAAGAACACCTGGAACTCGTCCAAGCATTGGCAATTCCAGGACACGCCGGCGCAAACAAGTTGCTCTCCAAGTCGTTTGAAGCGCAGCTCAAGAAATCGAAAGATGCGTGGGAGATGGTGAATTTGCTGCGCACAATGGTTTCCGTCGAACATCCTGAGGCGACCGATGCGCTCGTGGCGACAATCACCACCCATGCCAAAGGCGCTCGCGGATACTACCTGTATGGCCTGCCTCCACTGGTGGGGCAATTGCCGAAAAGTGCGGTGCCGAAACTCGAAGCCATTCTGCCCGATTTACCGGAGCGAGTAGCTGACCAGTTTGTGAATTATATTGCGGAACTCAAAAATCTCCCGTGACAATTGGAAAGTGGCAGTGCACGTTAAACCCCTTGCTTTATAGCAACATTATGACAAACAAATTGGAAGCTGCCGGCGAAAGCGGAAACGGATTCGGCGCCGTGCTGCGCGAGCCGGCTGAGCTGCTGTATAGAGTAGAAATTGACGCACTGATCGCCGAAGACAAACACGAAAGGCCGCCGGGTTGGCGAATGTCGGCTCGCGCGGTGCACACTTACATTTGTGGCGGCAAGGCGGGAAAACTTGCGATCACGCCGAAATACATCGGCCATCCGCGCCTGGTGGAAATTGCGATTTCCACTTTGGTAACCGATCGCGCGCTGCTGCTCATCGGTGAACCCGGGACCGCCAAAAGCTGGTTGTCTGAACATCTCGCGGCGGCCATCAACGGTGACTCTACCAAAGTCGTCCAAGGCACGGCCGGCACGACCGAAGAACAAATCCGCTACACTTGGAACTACGCGATGCTGATTGCCCACGGGCCAAGCTCGGAGGCGCTGATCCGCAGTCCGATCTTTGCGCGATGGAGTCGGGATCCTTGGCGCGGTTTGAAGAAATCACGCGCTGTGCCTCGGAAGTGCAAGACGCGATGATCTCGCTTTTGTCGGAAAAACGGATGAGCGTTCCGGAACTCGCCACCGAGGTACCGGCCCAAAAAGGTTTCTCGATTATCGCGACGGCCAATACACGTGACCGCGGCGTAAACGATATGTCGGCGGCACTGAAACGGCGATTCAACATCGTGGTGCTTCCGACGCCTCAAACGTTGGAAACGGAGATTGATATCGTTCGCAAACGCGTGGGCGAATTGGCCGTAAGCCTGGAATTGCGTGCCGAAATTCCCGCGGATGAGGCCATCGAGAAAGTCGTCACCATTTTCCGCGAGTTGCACGCGGGCCAGACACTGGATGGAAAGAACAAGCTGAAATCGCCCTCTGGAGTGTTGTCGACCGCCGAAGCCATTTCGGTGCTCGCCAATAGCATGGCACTGGCGGGCAGTTTTGGCACCGGTCGCGTCTCGGCCGACGATCTGGCAGCAGGGCTGCAAGGATCTGTCGTGAAGGATGAAGAGAAAGACCGCATTGTCTGGCAGGAATATCTGGCAAACGTGCTCAAAAAACGCGGCGCAGAGTGGCGGCCACTTTTCAACGCCTGTTCGGAGCACAATGCGTGAGCTGGCGGATTAACGTCTTTGGCGTTCGTCACCTTTCGCCGATGGGCGCGTGGCATCTGCGATCGTATCTCGATCGACTGCGCCCTGCGGTCGTATTGATCGAGGGGCTCGATGATGCTACAGATCTTGTCGCCGATATGACACGGAAAGAGACGCGGCCACCTTTCGCCATCTTGGCCTACACCGATGCTCTGCCGGTACGCACGCTCGTTTATCCGCTGGCAGCGTATAGCCCGGAGTATCAGGCAATTTGCTGGGCTCGCCTTAACAAAGCACGCGTTGAATTTATCGACTTGCCATCGGAGCGTTTCCTTGGGCTACAAGATGCGGAAATTACACGCCGGGAAAGCCAGCGACGAGAATGGATTGCTCGCCGCGAGGAATCGGCTCCGACATTGACATCGACTGGTCCGGCAGAATCTGAACCGCCGCCGGACGGAGTGCCGGAGCCTAAGCTATCGCTCTACGAACGATTTGCGGCGGCGGCCGGCGAACGCGATTACGAAACCTATTGGGAGCGGCATTTCGAACACAACACCGCCGAGAACAGTTACCACGGCGCTATCCTGGAATTTGGACAAGCCGTTCGTGAACTGGCTGAAGACTCTCCGCGATGGCGCGGGAAAATCTGGTGCGCGAAGCCTACATGCGACGGCGAATTGCCGAAACCATTGGAGCTGGCATTCCGCCCGAGCGCATCGTGGCGGTCGTTGGCGCGTTTCATGCGCAGGTGCTAAGCGGCGAGCACCCGACGATGACAGATGACGAACTCGAATCGATCCCTAAGCGCAGCAGCAAGCTCACGCTGATGCCCTATTCATACTTCAAACTCTCTTCTCAATCGGGCTATGGCGCGGGAAATCATGCGCCGGCATATTTCGAGCTCTTGTGGCAAGCGGTCGAAGGACATGGATTGAAAGAATTGGCGGCCAATTATCTCTCGCTGGTGGCTCGACAAATGCGCGTAGCGGCGTCCACCGCTCCACGGCAGAGGTCATCGATGGTGTGCGGCTCGCCCAGACGCTTTCCGCATTCAACGCCGGGCTGGCACCGACGCTGGCAGATCTTCGCGATGCGGCAATCGCCTTGTTGGGCCAGGGCGAACTGACGGCGGTGAAAGATGCCTTAGCGCGCGTCGAAGTTGGCACAGCCATTGGTGCGCTGCCCGAGGGCGTCAGTCAAACGTCGATTCAAAGCGATTTTGAACGCGAGCTCGCGCGACTCAAGCTGGAAAAATATCGTACCGCCGTGAAGCAGGAATTGGATTTGGATTTGCGCGAAAATCGCCGCGTGAAAAGCGAAGAGGCGGCCTTCCTGGATCCGGCACGCTCTTCCTTTTTTCATCGATTGCGAGTGCTCGAAGTGTCGTTTGTGGTTCCGGTTCCCGTGCGGCAGCAATCGGCCACTTGGGCGGAGCGCTGGGCGTTGCAGTGGACACCTGAGGCCGAAATCGCCTTGGTCGAAGCGGTGCTCTTGGGCGAAACGATTGAGCTAGCCACGGCCTACAAATTCAAAACGCATTTGGAAAAATGCACGTCCATTGCCGAAGCCGGTGTAATGGTTCGCGATGCATGTCAGTGCGGCTTGATGCCGTCAATGGAATTGGCCCGACGACGTCTGCAAGAGCTGGCAGCCGGCAGCAGCGATTTTCCCTCGATCGCCCACGCCGCCTGGCAACTTACTCAAGTGGTTCGTTTCGGCGACGTGCGGCGCTTCGACACCAAACCGCTGATGCCACTCATCGAAGAATTGTTCGTGCAAGGCGCACTGGCACTTTCAAGCTCAGCGACGTGCGACGATGAAGCGGCCAAATCGATGCTCGCCGGTATCAACGAGCTGAACAAAGTCGGCCTGGAGTTTCACGACCGCGTGGATGAGCAGCTTTGGATCGAGCAAATGCAACGATTGGCCAACGCCGATGATAAGAACCCCATCCTTTCCGGCTATGCCTGCGCGATTCTGCTCGAGCGCGGACTGATTGCCAACGAGGCACTTTCGAGCGAAGTGTCGCGGCGAATTTCACCCGGCGTGCCTGCCGATTTAGGCGCCGGCTGGTTCGAGGGGCTCGCCAAGCGAAATCGGTATGCACTCTTGGCACGACAATCGTTATGGGAACAGCTGGCCCAGTATGTCGAGTCGCTCGATGAAGAGCAGTTTCGACGGGCGCTGGTGTTTTTGCGGCGCTGCGTTCAGTTCCTTTTCTGCTCGCGAAAAACGACAAATTGCCGAGAACCTTGGCGAGTTCTGGAACTTGAATGCTGATGCGGCGAGCGACATGATCGAGCAGCCGCTAACTGAAGCCGAAGAAAAAACACTCACCGATTTAAATGAAATGAATTTCGACGATCTCTGAATAGACGAACCCATGGCGTTCACTCAAGAACAACTCGTACGATGGCGGCTCGTGCTAGGCAACAGTTGCCAGGAACAAATGGCGTCGATGTCGCCCGCCGGCTGTTCTCTTTCCACCGAACAGATGGAAATGGATGAAGCACTGGGCGCCATCTACTCGGAGAACAGCGACGATCAGGAAATCAGCCGCGACGAATGGGAAGCGCCTCTGAAAGTTGGTCCGCATAGTTCGGCAAAGGGCCGCTCCAAACCCCGCGTGGCCAGGTGGCTCGATCAAATTCGAAACTTTTTCCCAAAAGACGTAGTCGTTTTAATTCAGAAGGATGCCATCGAGCGGAAGGGCATGAAAGAGTTGCTCTTCGAACCGGAGATGACGGCCAAAGTTGAGCCTTCAATCGATCTTGCCAGTATGGTTTTACAACTCAAGGATTTGGTGCCAGATAAGGCGAAATCCGCCGCCCGCGATTTGGTGCGGCGCGTAGTCGAAGAGTTGCGCAAACGGTTGGAGTCGCGGTTCGCCCAAGCCATTCGTGGCGCGCTCAACCGCAACCGGCACAGCCCGTTTCGCAGTTTGCCGAATCTCGATTGGGCGCGCACCATTCGCCGTAACCTGAAAAACTACAATGCCGAATTGAAAACACTTATTCCTGAAGAGATTTCATTCTTCAGCCGGCAGCAACGGCAGAATGAGTGGAATGTAATCATTGCCATGGACCAGTCGGGCTCCATGCACAGCTCGCTGATCTATGGCGGCGTCATGGGCGCAATTCTCGCCAGCATGCCGGCGGTCGAAACGCACGTCGTGGCATTCAATCACGAGGAAGTTGTCGATCTGACCGAGATGTGTCAAGATCCAGTCGATCTCTTGTTCGGCATTCAGCTAGGCGGAGCGGAAGATTATTGGAAGGCCACATGCTTTTGCGAGCGATTCATGCACACGCCGGCGAAGACGCTATACATTCTGCTGGCCGATTTGCACGATACGAGCCCCAACATCTCGCGCTTCGTTAAGCGGATTGAGTTCTTGCGGCAAAGCGGCGTGAAAGCCGTCGGCCTGTTGGCAATTTCCGATCAAGGCCAGCCCTCGTACAACGCCGAGCTTGCAAAGCAATTGACCAACCTGGGCATGCCCTGTTTTGGCTGCACGCCCGATCATCTGCCCGACCTGCTGGCCGCCGTGCTTAAGGGAAATGACCTGGCACACTTCGCCGCCGGCGCTCGTCTGGCGTAATCACGGCTTCGCTTGCGCCTTCAAGCGTTCCGCACGCAGGCGGTTGCCGTAGCGTTGAGGCGATTTGTCGCCTTGATACAACTTGATGGCTTCTGGCAAATTGCCTTCCGCCTCGTAGCAGCGGGCCAAATTGAATCGTGCACCGTTCGACCAAGGACCGTCGGGGTCTGCTTGGAGGGTCATCTTGTCGAAATATTGCATCGCCGATTTGTATTGTTTTTGCTCGAGCCACACCAAACCCAACCAATATGCGGCATCGTCGCGCAATCGCTGGTACGCTTCGACAAACTCCTGACTGAGCCGCCGGCCAGGCAGAATTTCTCGCCCGCTGCGTTGGGCTTGGGCCGCGTCGTCAAGTTGATCCTGCTGCGGCAGTGCTCGCAATAAATAGAATTTTGCGCCGCGCTGGGCAACTTCGCTCAAATCGGTCGCCGATGAATCCGATTGACCCGGGGCGGTCGTCTCGCCGTACAGACCCCGCAAATACAACAGCCGTCCGACGCGAAGCGCAAATGTTCGATGCGCCGCTTTTTTGGTCTCGTCCGATTTTTTGGATTGCTCTTCTGGTTCGGCAGCAATCGTAAATGGCAAACGTTCAAGAAACGCGGCGCGCTGGAGTTCGGGCGAAGCTTCACTGCGTGCTTTTAAAGTCTCGTAAGGCATCGCCCACAGTTTCACCTCGCCCACATGCTCGACGTCACGCAGCTTGGCAGCGAGTTCCGCTGGCGAGGTGCTAAGCACCGCGCGATCGTGCCCCGAGAGTTGCAATTCAAGCGCACGCATTCGCGGTTCCAAATAACCGGGTGAGGCCTCGATGAGTGCCGTCAAATTTTGCAGATCGGATGCTTTGCGCGGATATACACGATCGCCGGGAATATCCATTTGTCGCAGAATCGCGTCGTCTGCAGCGGCTTGAGCAAGCGTAGAAATGCCCTTTCCGTCGGGCCCTTGAATTGGCAAACCGTAGGCGAAATCGAAAAGATACAACTGATCGCCGCTCACTAGCGCCGTTACCCAAGGTCGCAAGCTTCCAGCTTCCCGCGGATCTGGCGTCGCCAAGAGCACAACATCCAAACCCGCCTGTCGTGCAAGCAACATAAACACCCAGGCACGCTCGAGCGGCGTTCCACGACCATAAAACAGCGTGTCGATTGGCAAGTGCAGCGCGAGCCATTTTTCGGCAGGCGTGGCATCTGCTGTCGGTTGCGGTTCCAGCTGAATGTTGCGAACCGTCCAATCGAAGATCGCCTGGGCAACCGACAACGGGTCCTCGCCCTTATCGGCCTCCACGTGCCCAGCCACATCGCGGAGCGTCATCGCTTCGAGCAGGAATATGCCGTCGTAAGTCGGATCGTAGGAATCATTGTTTAACCGCCGCACCCAGCGCGTATCGGCGAGTTCTTTGGGCAGTGTATCGATCAACGGATCGCGATTTTCGCCGGCAGCCCGCTCTTGAATCACGGCGTCGGCTTTCTCGGCGTTCGCGGCTCGCATGGCGCACCGCCACTGATTCAATCGCTCGGCAATCAATTGCGAGAGCTGAGTTTCGTCATCGTACTGATCGCTCGACTTCAACAGGCTGAGCGCCGACTGCAGCAACTCTTTACGATATTGCGCCTGATCGCTGATGCCGGTCGTCGAAGAGAATGCCGCGGATGTGGAAGTTGTCGGAGTGCTTTTGGGTGCGCATCCGCCGATCGAAATCGCCAGACCGATGGCGAGTGACAGATAAATCGTTGATGAACGGCTGCTATGCTGCATTCAACTCACACAAATCGATCCACCGTTTCGCGGATCCTCAAAATGCGCTCGATCACGCCGGCGAATTGATCGAGCGGCACCATGTTCGCTCCGTCACTGGGCGACTTGTCCGGCTCGGGATGCGTTTCGAAGAACAAGCCGTCGATGCCAATTGCCGTCGCCGCGCGCGAGCGGTTCCGCCATTGCACGGTTGCCGCCAGTTGCACTGCCGAGTCCGCCAGGCTCTTGTACGCTGTGCGTGGCATCAAAAACTACCGGTGCACCCAGCGATCGCATTTCCGGAAGCGAGCGAAAATCGTTCACCAGCCGGCCATACCCGAAGAAGGTGCCTCGCTCGCAAAGCAGCACATTGTGGCAACCTGCTGACTCCAGTTTGGTTACCGCGTGTTTCATATCCCACGGCGCAACAAACTGGCCTTTCTTTACGTTGACCGCTTGCCCCGTTTTACCGGCTGCAACGAGCAAATCGGTTTGGCGACACAGGAAGGCAGGAATTTGCAGCAGGTCGCAAATTTCGGCCGCGGGCGCGGCCTGCGACGCTTCATGGATATCGGTTGTGACCGGCAACCCCAATTCGCCTTTCACCTTGGATAGCACCGCCAATCCGGCCTCCAACCCGTGACCACGAAACGCGGCGGCGCTGGTCCGATTCGCTTTATCGAATGAGGCCTTAAACACCAATTGAATCGGCAGCTTCGCGGTGATTTGCTTGAGTCGCGAGGCGATCGAAAGCGTTAGCGATTCCGTTTCAATTACGCATGGTCCGGCGATTAACAGCAGGGGCTGTCCAGCGCCGCACTTATATAAACCAATTGTGGCAGGATTATTTGGCACGCGGTGTCTTGGATACAGATGTGATTGCGTCAGTTTTCGAACAGTTCAGGATATCATTTCCACACTCGTCCATAAACGACCGTTATGAGACGCTCAATTCACAATCGCCTCGCCGGGCACCGCCGGTGCCCACGTTGGCGATACGATCATGCGAATCCGCCCGGGCAACGTTTCAATCTCCACGGGCAAGAAACCGCCTGGATCGCCGTCCAGTTCGTAAGGCACTTCAGCGTCAGATTCAATTCGCAATCGATGGCCGCGCCACGTGCGGCACTCCTGCAATCTTTCATGCCGATTTCGTAGCACGGCAAAAAGATAACCCAACCCCGCCATCAGTCCGCCTCGCTCAAAGGTGCATAAGTCCAGCCGGCCGTCAGTCGCGTTCGCCGTGGCGCAAACTTCAAACCCATTCCATAGCGCGGAATATTGAACACAAACGCCCAGTGGCAACGAACCGGTTCGCTCCACGGTCCATTTTGGTCGGCACAGTACACGCGCAGTTCGGAATAGCGGTATGTACGCAGCGCATTGAGAATCGGTTTTACGTACGAGAAATGGCGAATGTGCCCCACGCGTGCTTTGTGCAGTTGCCGCACGACTTCCGCATCGAAGCCGATTCCCGCCATCAAGAGGAAAAGTCGCCCGCCTGCGCGCCCTGCATCAAGCGTGACGGTTCGTCCCTCCGCAATCGCCGTGGCCAGCGATTCAATGTCTTGCGTCGTTTCCAAGTACTTGGCAAGCAGATTTTCAGTCCCGAGCGGGAAAACGGCCAACGGGGTCCCCGGCTCTGTGCGATTGGCAATCTCCGCGATTGTGCCATCGCCACCGGCGGCAATGACCGCGCGCAAATCGCCTCGCTGCTGGGCCGCCTGTAGCTGCTGTGCGAGTGTGTCCAGTTCGGTCACCAGCTCGGCTTGTAGTCCGCGATGCGAAAGCGCATCAACGAGCTGCGCGACTTTCGCCTTTCGAGTGCCATCCCCAGCCATCGGATTGGTCACTACAATCACCGTCTTGAGGCCATCCGAAATAATCTCCGGGTGGGCAAAGTTTGAGGGTTGAGTCCCAAGTTGGGAAATCTTGGACGTCACGGCGGCCATCCCCTCTCTCGCGGTGGGCTATAGGCAACACTGCTCAGCTAATTTCCACATGTGTATTACGTCAGGTCGATTGCGCCGAACGTAGGCACTTGGCAGTCCATAGAAAATTATTTGCAATAAACTATTTGTTTCCAACGACTTAAATGTCGCGTCTCAAATCACGATGGGCGATTTTCGTATGCCGGCATGGGCATTGCATTTAAACGAGAGCTGTCGGCTTTGGTCGACACCCAGCAATGGCCCGCGGGGTCTCTGACGGTTTAGGCTAGATGGTTGCCTTGCCCCTGACCATTTGGCAACGTCAATGTGTAATTGACACGTCAGGGACCCCGATTTTTTTTGCGCCGCCATTCTGTAAGTCCTTTTGAGATCTTGGTTTGCCGTCAATCCCGACGGCATCTCTTGCCGAACCGTATGCTATGGTTCGATAGTCGCGGTTGGAAGCCTGTGATCGACTTTGCCGCCGCGACGCCTGTTTGCGCTTCACTCCGCGTCTCAAGATGCGCCGCCTTGCGATGGCAGAACATTCCAAAACCTCGACCGACGACTTGCCGGCTGATGACGATGTGCAATTGGCCTGGTGGAAAACGCCAGCCATGGTTCGCTGGATTGCCGCCGCCGTAGTGGTTTCGATTGTCTTTCAGGTGGGCTTGTTCGTTCTTGTCCGCAAATCGACGTCTGCAGCGCTGCCGATGCCCACCGAACATACCGTCGGCACATTCGCTTTCTATGGTATTGCTGAGGGCTCTCGCTCCGTGCCGGCCAAGTTTAACTTGCACATCCGCTTTGTCGACGACCTCGATTCGGCGGCTCGCATTCAACTTGCTGCCCATCAATTCCGCGTTCGTGAAGTGGTGGAAGGCGTGCTGCGCCAATCGCACGGACTGGAATTCACCGATCAAGCGCTCTCGCGATTTAAGCATGAAGTGCAGGAGCGAATCGATGATGCGATCGATCTGCGAGCCGTTGCCGAAGTTATTCTGACCGACTTCGCCGTTGACCCATTGCCGGCCCAATCTCATTCCAGCCCCAGCGTAGCCATGCCAACTGCCGGTATGCAGCAAACATCGACCACTCCAGTCGCACCAGCCGCAGAAGATTCCGCAACTATTACCGGCTATTGACGCCCACAACCGGTTCTCATAGGGTAATTTAGACTGACTTTCCCCATCTCGGTGTGGCGCCCGTCGGCCAATGAACAGCTCAAAATTCGCCAGCCTAGCTTCAATTGGCAGAGCACCGCATTCGTAATGCGGGGGTTGCGGGTTCGACTCCCGCGGCTGGCTTCCGTTTCAACCCGTTGTCATGAGTTGACGACGGGTTGTTTCTTTTGATGGCGCTGGCACTTGCGTCCTCTCGCGCGTGGGTATCTCATTGCCACTAGCAACTCCTCTGTTCAATGTGCCTGACAAATGAGTGAAGATTCTCGATCGGGATTTGAAGCTTGCAGGGATCCCAAAACGTGACGAATGGGGCCGAACGGTGGACGTGCATGCTTTGCGACATTGTTTCGGCACGCTTCTGCGCCATAGCGGTGTGGCGCCTAGAACAGCCCAGACCCCTATGCGCCATTCGACGATCGGCCTGATGAGGAACGTCTATACCGACCCCAGATCGCTTGACATTTGTGCGGCTGTGAAATCGCTGCCCAACCCCCGCAAAGCCGCCACCCAGGATCACAATTCGCACCGGCGCAGGCATCTTCATCTCCCTCGATGACTCTTTGAAACTTTGGGCAACAGCATTACAGGCCGCCGTACCAGTCATAGCTGCGCTTGGCCCAATAATCAGGCGGGCGCTGCTCGGTCAATTCGATCACGCTGATGCGTTTGATGCACTTGTAGCCGTACTTCACGGTGCTCGTGTCGTAGAACCAATCCGGAAAGAGATGGAACAGCGTCCAATCGCCCAGGCCAATTCGAAAGACATCGTTGGCCCAGTAAATCAACAGCCCGCTCCAAATCATGCCAAACAGCAGCGGCACGTTGAACCAGTGCATCCAACGAATCGGTCCCGGATGTTTAAGTTCCAGACATTGCATCGGGCCGATCTCCTCAAAAAAATGCGCAGCAAGGCCATTGTGAAAGGTGATGCCTAGTTCATCTTGCCAGCGGTCATCTTATCACCAGTCATTTTCTCCATTCCCATTTTTTCAGTCGCCATTTTATCGGCGCTCATTTTGTCACTAGTCGTTTTGTCATTCATCATCTTGTCTTCCATGCCCATCTTTTCGCCGCCCATTTTGTTCTGCGCACCGTTGCTGGAATTGCAGCCAGACAAAGCACACGCGCCAACCGCAAATGCACCACCCAGCATCAGAATCGTAAATACTGACTTCATGGCAAACGCTCCTGTGAATGTTATTGAACGGGAATAAATCGCAGCACGCCCAGATGCGGTTGCACGTGCCTTACAACTAATTCGATGCCAAACTGGTGGGATGGTTACAGCCGGCGCGTTGAGATGCCAGAAAATCCATTCCACGGCTACAAGGGATCGCGCTGTGTAACCCGGCCGCAGGCCGTGGCATCCAACAAACGGCGAGGTAAATCCATGAGTTGCCAGGAAGTCACTGAGTTTTTAGCCGAATTTCTCGATGGGCAATTGCCTTTGAGACAGCGACTCGTCTTTCGACTGCATTTGCTCATGTGTCGTGACTGCCGTCGTTACCTTGAATCCTACGCGGCCACCATCCGGCTCACTCGCGCTCGGCGGCAACTCACCCGCAAATGATCTTGCCCCGGTTCCAGAAGATTTAGTCCGGGCCATTCTCGCGGTGCGCGACAGTCATCCGCAGCAAAACTTGGGGCGAGGCCGACCGCAATAGCTTTGGAACTCGGAAAACTGGAATGCTGGGCCCGGTTGGCTTCAGCCCTCGATTCGCAGGCGGTGCTGCAATAGAATCGGAGCTGCTATGGCGTACAAGTCACTTGCTGAGTTTCGCCAATGCATCGAGAAGCTCGCCGGACGAAGCCCGGTCGCCGTGCGAGTGGCTAATCTTGGCAAATTGAATGACGCCCTTGTCGTCAACGACGAAGCTCGACGGATATGCCGTTTCGTTGGGAGCGTTCCAACGCAGTCGATAACGCTCCGTGAATTTGAAGTCGGGATCGATCAGGAACCGAAAATGTTCCGGGAAAACTTTGCTGCCGACGAAGTCTTTGGCAAACTTATCAAGATCGGTGGCCGGTCCGGGATAGACAAAGACGATACTCGCTCCGGCCGCCTCAAATTGTTTGGCCTTGGAAAAAAGTTCGCCAAACTGCTTGGTGCAAATGGGGCATTGGTAGCCGGGATAACCCCGCAGCACGACCAGCGCGACCGGACCATGTTTGAGTTGATCGGTTAGCGAAACCGATTTGCCTTCAAGATCGTTCAGCTTGAAATCTGCTGCCTTGTCGCCAAAGGCCGGCGGTTTTGCCGAGTCATTTTTGTCGGCCGCGTATGCTGCGCCATTCGAAATTGCGGCGATCGTCCCCGTAAGTGCCAAGTAAATCCATTTTGGTCGGTTCATCTTGTTGCGCTCCAATTTCGCAATCATTCGTCGAGAAATTAAAAGCCGACCGCCCGAATGGCACGAAGTTAAGCCGCTAGTCGTTTTGTTGTGAGGGCTTGCTGCAAGGCAGCGCGTGGGCGTTTCATCAAGGTGTATTGTTTGGGTCGTCGTTTGACGACACGAGGTTCGGCGCGTCCGGGCCGGTTGGGCAAAACGATCAGGTGATCCAACGTCCGACCGACTCCGCCTTGCGCCAGCCAACGTAAGGCATCGATGAAGCTGATTCGCTCCACCGGCACTTCTTGCTGGTGGGCCGATTGAAGCATCACCAGCCGCACCAGATTGTACACCATGGCGATCATCCGTATTTCCTTATGAACGCCAGCGACCGACTTCGACCGCAGCACATCCGGCCCAAGGTTTGTTTCAGGTGTCGCAGATTCGTTTCGATTTGCCAGCGGTCCGCGTACAGCTGCGCCAGTTCCCCGGCGGGATAATGCTCGGCATCTAAAAGGGTCGTGACCAACGTCACCTCGCGCGTGCGATAGCCGGGCCGCGTGATCCGATAACGCAGCTCACGTACTAGGATCGAGTCGGGCAGAGCAGCGAAATCCTGGAG
This sequence comes from Pirellulales bacterium, assembly GCA_963773875.1. GTDB lineage: Bacteria > Planctomycetota > Planctomycetia > Pirellulales > JADZDJ01 > CAVTYH01. The sequence continues at coordinate 466,021 of CAVZCV010000010.1, read as the reverse complement.
GCTGATCCACTGGGGTCGCAGCTGAGGCTTGAAATACTCAACGATCTGATCCCGCGTGCCTAGCCACTTGATCCATTGTGAGCGCGGCAAGCCCTTCAAGTTCTTGTAGGGGCCGCGTGGAGGGCTGTGCATGCGGCCGATGCGAAAGTCGACCAGCATCTTCTGATGAAGGCGAAACACGCCGTGTAATCCGGCCTGCAGCAAGAGCGCCAAATGGCAAATCGAGCAGAACCCGCGATCGCCTAGCACCACGTCGCCTGCTTCCAACTCGGCGTGCATCGGTTGAATGCCCGCCATGTCATGCGTGCGCAAGGGGGCTACCAGAACCTTCTGCAATAAGCCGGTGCCGAAATGAAATAGGGTCAAGAGATGCGCCACGGGGAAGCCGCAACCGGCCACCTGTTGGCCGGGTTGGCCGAAAGCGGCCTGCAGCGACGGAGTATCGGGCATCGAGCATCCCGAGCCATCGAGAATCCAGACACGATGGCCACACCACCGTGCCGACTGGTCACGACACGCTTTCAACGTGTCGCATACGGCCGTTAACAGCCGTTCGAAAAGCGCCAGGGGCAAACGGGCTCGCGCTTGGACGTAGGCTCCGCCGGTGAACTGCTGGCCCAGCAGGTGCGGCACATGATCGCAGGCCGTGTTTCCGTGCAGCACTTGCAGCAAGAATGCATGCACCGTGGCAACCGGCCCCAGCAAGCGCTCACGCCAGGTGTAATCCAACTCGCGGCACAGCCGCTCAATCGTTGCGGCTTGCAGATACGCCGCCACATCGGACTTGATCTGTCCCACCACGCGCAAGATACTGTGGACCATCCTTGGTCTCCTGAGAGAGTTGGTTGTCGTGATAACACCATTCTCTCCGGAGACTTTTTTGCGCCTTAGATCACTTTGCGCTATTAGGCCAGCACCCACCTAACCCAAGATGCCCTCAACTCTTTCGCTTAACTTCGTGCCATTCCCGACGGGACCGCATTTTAACCGCAATGTGTTGCTTGCCGTCGGGGAAGCGGAAAGCAATCTTGGCAATCCGGATACAGCTTGGATGCCGGACCGCCCCGCCGGTTACACGAAAACCTAATTTGGTTGGACTCGGCAGCAAACCGAGTCCCTGGTTAGAATCGTTGACGTGGTAAAATCAAAACGAAAACCACACTGATGAGCAGCCCGCCTTCGAAATCGAGCGATTCGCCTTCGGCCGATGATCTATCGGCGCTGTGCGCCATTATCGAAGGGACGGCGCACAGCACGGGCGAGAAATTCTTTCAATCGCTCGTGCGCCATTTGGCCAGCGCAATGGGAGTGAGCAGTTCACTGATCGCAGAGTTTTCCGGGCCCGCGCGGGTTCGCACGCTGGCGTATTGGCACAACCACAAGCTCCTCGCCAATGTCGAGTACAATTTACCGGGAACGCCGTGCGAAGACGTCGTGCGCGGTAAGCTGTGCCATTATCCCACCGGGGTAAGTAAAACATTTCCGCTCGATACGGCGCTGTCGGAAAAGGGCATTGAGAGCTACCTCGGAGTTCCACTGGTAGCATCGGATGGAAAACATCTCGGACACCTATGCGTGTTCGACACTCGGCCGATGCCAAGCGAGCCACGAAATATGCTCGTGTTTCGCATATTCGCCGCTCGTGCCGGCGCCGAACTGGAACGGCTGCGGATGGAAAGTCTGTTGCGCGAAAGCAACGAACGGTTTCGCGATTTATTTGACGAAGCGCCGATTGCGTATGTGCATGAAGATCTTGAATCACGCTTCATCAGCGCCAACCGGGCTGCGATGCGGATATTGGGAATCAAGCCAGAAGAAGTTCCCGGCATGGTTGGTCTCTCGCTAGTGCCAGACACTCCGGACGCAAAGCGCCGCGCGGAAGAAGCGTTCGCCTCGATCGGCAAGGGCACAGACACCAGCGGTGTCGTGCTGGAATTACGCCGTAAGGATAACGGGAAGCCGATTTGGATTCAGTGGTGGTCGAAGCCCGATCCCAGCGGCAAGTACACCCGCACGATGTTTGTCGATATTACCGATCGCGTGCTGATGGAACAGGAACAGGCTCGATTGACTGCACAAAATGTTTATCTGCAAGAAGAAATCAAATCCGTTCACAACTTTGAAGAAATTGTGGGCCAAAGTCCGGCATTGCTGGAAGTGATCGATAAAGTAAATCGGGTGGCCGTGACCGATAGCACTGTACTGATTACTGGCGAGACGGGTACGGGAAAAGAGTTAATTGCCCGCGCGATTCATTCGGCTAGCCCTCGGCGCGATAAACCGCTGATAAAGCTCAACTGTGCGGCGTTGCCGTCGAGCCTGGTGGAATCGGAACTCTTCGGCCACGAAAAAGGCGCGTTTACCGGCGCAATAGCGCGGCGTATTGGGCGATTTGAACTGGCCAATGGTGGCACGATCTTTCTGGATGAAATCGGCGAACTGCCGGCTGAGGCGCAGGCGAAGTTGCTGCGAGTGCTGCAAGAACGTGAGTTCGAACGTGTCGGCGGCGCGACGCCCATCAAAGTTGACGTGCGGGTGATTGCAGCGACGAACCGCGACCTGCTGAAGGCGGTAAAGGAAAAGTCGTTTCGAGAAGACCTGTACTACCGGTTGAATGTGTTTCCGATTCAGGTACCGCCGCTGCGCGAACGGCCGGGCGATGTGCCGATGCTGGTTCACTTCCTTGTGAATAAATTCGCCATGCGGATCGGCAAACGAATCGAGAACGTGAGTCAAATGGCGATGGAGCGCTTGCTCGCCTATCCGTGGCCCGGCAACATTCGGGAACTGGAAAATGTGCTGGAACGGGCGATCATTCTGGCGAACTCCACGATGCTGGAAATTGAACCACAAATGCTTTCTCTGCAGCCGAATGAAGATGGCGAGCAGATCCAATCTCCGACGCTCGAACAAGTGGAGCGCGAACACATCGGCGCGGTCCTCAAGCAGACCGACGGTGTGATCGACGGCGAGCGCGGTGCCGCCAAGATTCTCGGCTTGCACCCCAATACGCTGCGTAGCCGAATGAAAAAGCTCGGCATCGCTCGGTAGCCACGAAAGTTCGTTGGCGCCACGAAATATCGTGGGAAATCGGCTGCGGATTTCCTTCTCGTTATCGTCCATTTCTTGGGTCGCGATAGACGCAACTCTCCTGGCAGAAACCGATTGCGCGACGTCCTGTCTGCGACATAAATCGAGCTGGCACATGATTCGCCTATGCCAGTGCCTCACCCTAAAATCCGTGCCCAAAGGTCAGCCATGCTTCGTATCACCACAGTCCACGATTCCGAGGGCCCGGGCCTCCGACTCGAAGGCAAATTACTGGCCCCTTGGACTAAAGAGCTTCGTTCAGCCTGCGCAGATTTGATTGGAAAAACACATCGGCCGCGACTTGATTTGCGGGATGTTTTCTATGTCGATGCCGCCGGCGCCAAGCTGCTTGAAACTTTGCGAAGTGAGGGCTTTAATCTGACGGCGTGCTCTCCGTTCGTGGCAACGGTCTTGCAATCGGAGACACGGTAATGATCACGCGAACAAAACTAGATGGCGTTCTACCGTCGGAGTCCTGCCAATCGAAGACTTCATTTTTCGAGGATTCGGATCTGCTGGGCCAACTGCAAGCTGGCGATTCTCGCGGCTACGAAATATTGGTCCGTCAGCACGGTGGTCGAATGCTGTCCACGGCACGACGTTTCTTCCCTTGCGAACAAGACGCGGCCGATGCCGTTCAAGATGCTTTTGTCTCCGCGTTTAAGGCGATCGGGAACTTCAAAGGTGATTCGCGACTCGGCACGTGGCTGCACCGCATTGTCGTGAATTCCTGCCTGATGCGGCGACGCGCGCGCGATCGCCATCCCATCGTCGCAATTGAAAATCTGTTGCCACATTTCGACGAAACGGGCCACCATAGGCAATCGGTGCAATCGTTTGGCGATTCTCCCTACGAATTATTGGCAACCGACGAGACAAGAAAACAGGTTCGCAAATGCATCGAGTGCTTGCCGCCGCCATATCGAGAAGTGCTAATCTTGCGTGACATCGAAGAATTCGACACCGATATGACAGCGGGAATGTTGGGCGTATCGACCGGAGTTGTGAAAACCCGTTTACACCGAGCGCGCCTCAGCGCTTCGCACGCTGCTAGAACCTCTTTTTCACTAGGCATGACGGCCTAGCCTACGTTAGCTAAGGTGGGCTCCGAAAGGCGGCTGAACCAACTGCAACAGATGAAAATCAAAGAGGAGCGTCTAAGTACCATTCGTCACATCGACCGAGCCCGCGTCGAGTGTCGGACCGAGGTACGACGTCCGACGATACCGCCCGGCAAGCACAGGCGGACGCTGCCGGAGCCGATGTTTGCCGCATTACGCGCAGCTTGCGCGAACATTATTGACGATCGGCGCACGGCGATCTTAAATGACCTGTATGCGACGACTGCACTTTATTCTGGCGTTCTCTCTCGCAGTTGCGATCGCTGGCGCTCAAGCCCGCGGAGAGGAAGGACAAATTAATGTTCGCTCGCTGCTGCGCGCAATGACCGATTTTGACGCCATCGCCCGCTGGCCGCAGCCGGCATACATTTGTCGGCAAGCGAGCAGCTACGACCGCGCTCCAAGATGCCAGCGGACGCTAATGGCTGGTTCGCAAATGGCGATCAAAATCAGTTCATTCGCCTGGAAGCGGTCGGCGGCCGCACCGAAAACGTATTGCTAGATGTCGACGGGCCCGGCGCCATCGTCCGTTTCTGGCTCACCTGCGGCGACAACAAAGACGGCAGGCTGCGAATCTATTTCGATGGCGCTGCTACTCCTGCCATCACTATCTCGTCATTCGATTTTCTTAACAACTCGGTGGTCCGGCCGGGCGAGCCGCTGCTGACAGCGCACCCCGGCTACGCAGCAAAAGGTCGCGGCGGCAACACGTTATTCCTGCCGCTCCCCTATGCAAAGCACTGCAAAGTTACGTGGGAGGAAGGCGACGCCAGCCATCGAGCATCGCGATACTACCAAATCAACTATCGCACTTATCCTCCGGGCACAAACGTCGCGACATTTCCGATCGGTGAGCGGGAGCTATTGGATTCCGTTAAAGCCGATGTGGAAGCTGCGAATCGAGCCCTGCAATTGCCGCCGCGTTCCGATCACGTTCGAGAATTCTCCGCTGAAGCGACGATCGAACCATCGTCCGAAATGCATCTTCCACTGCCCGACGGGCCTGCCGCCATTCGCGAACTCGAAATCGACGCGGGCACAACCGATCCGCAAGCGCTTCGAGCGCTGGTGCTCATCGCGAAGTTCGACGCCGAAGAAACCATCTGGTGTCCAGTGAGCGATTTCTCCGGCTCGGGCGTGGGAATCAATCGGCTCGACAGTTGGTATCGGACTGTCACGCCCGAGGGAAAGCTTATTTGTCGCTGGGTGATGCCGTACCGGCAAACGGCCGATATTGCGCTACGCAACTTCGGCACCGCGGCGGTGCATATGAAAATGGTGGTGAAGGTCGGCGATTGGCAATGGGACGACCGCTCAATGCATTTTCATGTCAATTGGCGGCAACAATTTCCGATCTCCACGCGGCCATTTTCCGATTGGAATTTCATTTCCGCCCGCGGCCAAGGCGTGTATGTCGGCGACACGCTGTGTGTGATGAACCCGGTCACTGCGTGGTGGGGCGAAGGCGACGAAAAAATTTCTGTCGATGGCGAACCATTACCGTCGCACTTCGGCACGGGTACCGAAGACTACTACTGCTATTCATGGAGCGATCCGCGGCTGTTTCAAACGCCGTTTGCGAATCAGGTCCGCTGTGACGGGCCGGGAACGAAAGGCCAAACCGTCGTGACGCGCACTCGCAGCCTAGACGCAATTCCGTTCACAAAGTCGCTGAATTTCGACATGGAGATTTGGCACTGGGCTGATTGCAAAGTGGCCTACGCGGCGACGACCTACTGGTACGCGGTGCCCGGAGCGACGAGTAACCGCCGCGTCTCGCCCGAGGAAGCCTCGCGGCCATTGCCGACGGCGCCTCCGCCGCTGCAGATCGCCGGCGCGCTGGAGTGCGAGAAGCTCAAGATCGTCGCGAAGAGTCCGAAAGTCGTCGCCGAACCGCAATCCGGCGCACTGGCCGAAGGAGAGTGGAGCGGCGGTGCACAGCTGTTTGTACGTGCCAATCAGGTGGGCGACTTCGTTGAACTCGAAATTCCGGCGTCCGACACAGTGCGCAAAAAGCTCACTCTTTACGGCACGAAAAGCTGGGATTACGGCGTCCTGCGCTTTTCGGTCAGCGGCCAGCAGGCCGGACACGATTTCGATTCCTACAGCCCGCGCGTAATTCCCAGCGGCCCAATCGAACTTGGTCAATTCGAGCCGCGAGAAGGGAAGTTCGTGTTGCGTGTTGAAGTCGTCGGCGCAAATCCGGCGTCGAAAAACTCCCGATCGTATTTCGGTCTGGACGCCATCACGCGTACCGAGCCGTAGATCAACTGGCGCGTCGGTGCGAACCTATGTAGTAAGCCACTGTCAGCCGGTACCTACGGGGGCGCTTCCCAACGCCCCTGGTCTCGTCGGGTGGCGTATGGAAAACGCGCAGTAGTCCGCCCCTAATGCGGCGGCCCGGATGGTAGCCCCAAGCGCACACTCGAAGAACGAGCCCGTTCAGTCCCGGCGGTCACGAGAACGCTCGAACATTGTGATACTCAGCCCGCGACATCGTCTTTTCTCTATGGGAGGATTGGACCATGATGCCGCCGGTGAGCTCCCTGTTTCGCTACCTCGAACCGACACTAAAGAAGATCGTTGCCAATGGTGGCGAATACTTCATCGCTCGCGGCCGAGATGTCTGCGTCGATCCAGTAATCGGTCGGCGATGAATACCGCTGCGATGATGGACGCAGCCTCAACGTTTCATTAGTTGGATTGTCCGACAATGTCGCGGAGACGAGCGGTAGAGATGGCGTTGGATTGCGGCCCGGCCGTCCTTGAGTAGCTGGCGAACAATTGATCTAGTCGAGCAGCCATCGATGATGCTCCAGTTGACGACGCGGGCGTGGTTGAGGGCAATATGAGCGCCATGAGACCGGAAGCGGCACTGACGACGAGTGTCAAATCTCCCCCGTTGTAGGTGGGGGTAACAATCAGGCCGCCGGCTAGCCCAGTAACATGAACCGTATCGAATTGGCCGGTGTGCGAACCGTAGGTCATTACTTTGTAGGTGCTGCCGACAGCGGGTGTGAAGCCGGTGGCAAATTGCACATCGAGCGTGCCAGCCAGTGTTGCCGCTCCGGTGACGGCGATCAATCCGAACTGTGTGGCTGCATTGCCGGCCACGTCGACGTGCACGGTTCCGGTGCTTGCGTCAGCAAATGTGCTGGTGAACTGAACGGAGCTTCCAGCCGCGGCGGCAACGGTGCCGGTGTTCGCGGCCGCCAGATTGGCGATTCGCAAAATCGATTTGTTAACCGCCGACAGGGAACCTAGGTTCGTAATCGGAGCCGCGGTGAAGTTGAACACTTCGCCGGAAGCAAACTGATTCGTGCGATCAGCGATGATTTGCCCGTTATTAGTAAGCGGCTGAGTGAACGAGGCAGAATCGCTGCGGCCGCGCAAGATCACATCGCTGTCTAACGTGACACTGGGCACTTGCGCAAGGGTTTGGCCTGTGATTATGGAAGAGTTGAGATCGAAATTGGCGCTGTGAATCGATAACGGGAGACCGGTATAACGCGTGAAGTGGCCAAAACTAAGGATGCCGCCGAAGGGGCTGAGCACTTGGCCGTTGAAGTCGACGTCGCCAACCAATTGGAGCGTACCGAACTTTGGAAGCTGAGTGTCGCCATTGACGACGAGGTCCTTGAATGTCGCTGTTGAATTAAGATTCACGCCGAACGTCGCGGTGCTGGCCACGTTTACCGTGCCGCCGACGAGCGTTGCACCGAAGAACGACCAGTTGGTTTTAGCGGTGGCAGTGCCGTCGATTGTGAGTGTGGAGTTCGTGTTGTCGAGGAGCACGTCGCCAGCGAACTGAACGAATCCGCCGGCGTCGCTGATATTTCCAAGAGTCGGCCGTTTTGATCGTCTTCTGGTCGGACGCAGAATATTATGTGGTCGAAATACAACGTGCCGCCGCCTGTAAGATCGATCGTGCCGGAGTTCTTCCAAGAATCGTCCAGATTGGCCTGAGCGAAGCCGCTGCCACTGACAGTGATCGTGCCTTCGTTCGTGAAGGGACCATTCATGAATAGCTTGCGAGTCGCCGGTACAGTGATCGTGACACGATTGACAAACGGACGGCCCGCCGTCGGATCGAGGAAACGGATGCCACCCAGCGAAATTCCCTGATTGGCGTCGATGACGACGTTAGCGGAACTGATGAAATTCCCCCCGAGACCTGCAGCTATGGAAAGGCCAGTTGTGCCGCCGCGGAGAGTGATCGTGGGTGCGATGGTAACGACACCAGCACCACTTGCCGTCTTGAGGCCGCTATTTGCTGAACCACCGCCAACCGGAAAAGGCAAGAATTGAATCGTGCCATTGCCGGAAACCGTCTGTGGACCTCCACTGAAAGTCACCAACTCCGTGGTGCCGGCGAAATCGCTATTATTGTAGAGCGTGAAAGTGCCGTTCAGCGTCAGGCCATTCTGAACGGTGACTTGTGCCGAAAACATGCTGGGGTTGGGGTTCTGAAAGGTTGCTAGCGGCGGGCCGAGCGCGATGTCGCCATTGATGGTTACTCCGTCCAGAGTGCCTCCAGAAGTGCCAGCGAATTCCAAACGAGCGCCCGGCCCCGACATGTTCAGCGTACCGCCTTTGATGCGTCCGAATCCAAGGCCAATGAGGCCTAAACCGGTTGTGAACGTGAAGCTGCGTCCGACGTTATCCATCACGCCGTTAATCCCAATGAGTCCCGTATTCTGCACATTTGTCAGCGAGTCGCTGGTAAACGTGCCGTACAGGCCCAAGACTGATTTGTCGACGAGGATGTTGCCGGTATTCGACCAGGTTTGCCCCACGCCATCGGTGCGCGTCATGAATTGCGCGGTAGTGTTATGAAGCTCGATTGTTCCGGCATTGGTGACCGATGTCGTCGAGTTACTACCAAACCTTGCCTGAAACAGATTTAAGAAGGCTGCCTCCGAAATCGTGATCCGCCCCGTCGCCGCGTTCAGGAACGTCTTGTCTTCGATCGAGAATTGTCCGCCAGGCTGGTTCGTCATGACCCCGAAGTTCGTAAACGATTCGGTGCGCGTAAATGCGCCGTCCCCCCTCGCGATGCCGGGAGTCGTAATCGTTCCGCGATTGATAAGGCTTAACTTGTGGGCAAAATTCGTGAAACTATTTTGAAAGACGACCTGCGCCTTGAAGGTGACGTCCTGACCGAGCGTGAGGGTACTCGTTCCCACGGGCTGGACGGTCATGAGCGTTGTCGATACGATCGTTCCCGAAGAGATCGTCTGTGTTCCTTCGATCAGGAGCGAGCTGCCATTCCCTGAGAAGGTCATTGTTCCGCTGAGCGCGAGGCCATTGGCGAGCCGTAGGTTTGTAATGGCCCCATTAACGAGAATATCGGTTTGAACTGTCGCGCGCATCGAGTCGGTCTTCGCCTTGCACCGTGATCGCCTTGCCCGCCGGTCCCCTTCAAAATCGTGCCGCTGAACGTAGCCGGAGCGTTTGAATTCGTTCCTTTAATGAGGAACGTGTTGTTCACCTGAATGGTGTCGGTGACGTTCAAGCGGCCGCCGGTGATTTGGAACTGCTCATTCGAAATGATGCTGTTCACGGTGACCGTGCCGGAGCTAATCGTGATGATCGCATCGGTCGGCACATCCATCAGTACGTCGTCGGTGGCTGTGGGGACTCGCGGCTGATTCGTCGCCGCGTCGCGCCAGTTATTGGAGTCGGCTCCACGCACCACCGGCGTTGTTCACCCAGCGAATCGTCGGCTGTCGCGTGGTGGCCGTGATGCTGAATGTCGAGGTTGGATCGCTCGCCCGACCGATCGCGTTGCCCGCGCGGTCCTTGATCGCCGCGGAGTGAATCGTGAACGTGTAGTCACCCTGTAGCAGCGGCGGGTAGAGAATTTCTACTGCGCGTATCATGTTGTCGCAAATCGACGGAAACAGGAGTAACATCGCCGTTTGGACCATGTAGTACAAAGCTTGACGGCACGACCGTCGACCGATCGATCGGCTCGGAGAACGTGATGCTGACTTTTCGACGCGAGAGCGGCTGCGTGCTGCCAGCGGGCGGATCGATCGCGGCGATTGTCGGCGGCACGACATCTGGCTTCAAGTCGATGACGATCGGCTGCGAAAGCGAAACGTTTCCGCCGGTATCGGTCGCGCGGACTTGCAGCGTCACCTGATTGCCCGCATCGGCGATCTTTGGCAGCGTGACTGTCAAATCGTATGGGATACGTCACTTCCTTACGCACCACCTTGCCGTTCATCAGCAGCTCGACGCTGCGGACCTGCACGTCGTCGGTGACATGCGCAGGCACCGTGAGCGTGGAGGTTTCCAGCATCTGCAAGCCATTTGTGCTCGTATCGATGTCGCCAGTGATCGGGTCGACGAGAATGCTGGGCGGCGTGCTGCCGACATCGAACTGGATGTAATTGACGAGTTGCAAGCCGGCAATGCCATCGGCCACGTAGGCAAATCCGCCCCCTAGCGCGGCGGCATTGGCGGCTTTACCGTTTTCGCCACTGTCGGGCAAACTGAATTGCGTGAACACCTGGTTCACGGCTTGCGGATTCGGCGTTTGCAGTACGAAGACAGTACCGATTCCGATCGAAGTGCCAGAGACGATGCCCAGTCCGGAACCATTGAGGTCGATGTCGTTGACGATGGCCTGCTGGAGCGTTTGCGTGCCGGAAATGATCTGCAAGTTCTGTGGATTTCCGACATCAACAGTGATCACGCGGTCGGCGGCAGGAATCCAGGCGACGTTATCCACAACGAATGGATCGCCGACAGTTGCCGTCGCCGGCAAGGTGATGGTGCTCAGCGCCGTAAGTCCGGCCGGCGTAATGTCGACCAGTTGCATCCAGTTTTGATTGGTGAAGGCATCGCGCGTCGTGACATACAGCCGCGAGCCGCTGCGCGACATCCCTTGAACGATCGGATTGGAAAGCGTGACTTCGTCGCTCAGTTCGCCGGAAGCAACATCAAAAGCGCGGACTTTTGAGCCGACGCCTACGTACACCAGACCGTCGTACAGTTCGACCGCTTTAACCGGATCGGTACCTTGCTGCACAATCGTCCGCAGCAGAACCGGCTTGGAGGGATCCGAGATATCGATCAGGTGCACTCCGTCCGTCGCGCTGGCAGCGGCGAGAAGTTTGCGGTCCACATCGATCGAGATGTTGTTGATCGTGCCAGGCAAATTGAGTTGCGCGATCGTGATTGGCTGATTGAAATCGGTTACATCGGCGATTGTGATGCCGGCGTTGCCACTGGCAACATAAGCCAGCGTGCGCGACACATCGCGGAAGTCGGCGGCCAACTTCACGTCTTTGGCGGAGCCTGCAGTCGCCAGGGCGGAAACGACGCCCACCGCTGGCGGCCGGTCGTCGAGCGGGTTCAATCCGCTATCCAGCTCGGCGAAATCGTTTTTGCCGTCGCCGTCGGTATCGGTCTTATTGGGATTCGTGCCGATCGCGAACTCGACATCATCCGGCAGACCGTCGCCATCTGTGTCACGCGACACGCTGGGCCGGAACTGCCGGTGTTCAATTCGGTTGGCGTCCCGCCGGCGTTGGTGAAACCGCTGCCGTGTGCGACGAGGCCGCTGACCGGATCGTAAGTGGCGATATGGACGCCCGTTTGAGCCGGCAAGAACAGATTCCAGTTGCCTTGGTCGTCGCTCTTGGTGCGCAGCTCGGGCAAGTTGTTCTGGAAACTGAGATTGGCGTTGGCGACAACGTAGTCGTTTCCCACATCTACGCCATCGAATGTTTGATACTGGTCGTGGGTAAGAACACCAGTGCCGACGACGGGGATGCGCAAAAGAGGCGTGGTCGGATCGTTGCTTAAGACCTCGAAGGCGCCGGTCGCAGACCAACTTTGCTGGGGCGGAACTGAACGCCGATGTGCGTCGATTCGCCGGGAGCGAGCGTGAGCGGCGCGGACAAATGATTCGTGGTGTATTCATCCGATCCCTGACCAGCCGCAACACGAATTTCCGTGATCGTGAGCGGGGCACTGCCCTGATTGGTAATTTTGGGGAGGAAATCTTCAGGATAGCCGGTCTGCTGACCAACCTGAAAGCCTTGCAAGTTGTTGTAGAAATCGACTTTGATCGACGGTTTATTTGGCGGCTGACCATCGCCGATCAAATCGAACTCGCCGGTAAAACCTTCGACATTCGAGTCGATCGACAGCGCCCCGAAGTAGTCGATCCGGGAATCGGGCGAGAACGTAACGTCGAAGTTCAGCGACTCGCCGGGTTTTAAGACGGTGACCGGAATCGCAGGAATGGAAAACGCCGCGAAACCTTTGGGGATGGTTACGCTGCGAATCGTGGCGTCTTCCGAACCCAGGTTGTGCAGACTGAAGTGCCGCGGACCGACGGATTTGCGGTCGATGCTTTCCCAAAATCGACCTCGCGGGGAATTAATTGGGAGCCGTCGTCGAAGAGAGCGAGCAACGGGCCGTTGTCCACTTCGAAATCGAACCCGTCATCAACCTCCGGCTCGTCATCAAACGCCTGCTCACCCGGCGTAAATGGAGCGCTCTTATCATTTTTTCCTAGTTTTTTCGCATCCTGAAGCAGGTTCAGCTCACCGATGAATGCTTTTGCATCTGCGGCAGTCCGATCTCCCCTAAACCGAATCTCAAGCCAGCTCCCGAGATGTTTTCCTGAAACGTCAAGGCATTGCCCGCCATGCCAGTGAGTTCGATGTCGGTAAGGCTTGACTCTTGGCCGTGGCTCGACTGAGTTTAACGTCAAATACCGTTTTGTAGGTGGTACCACCCTTGATGACCTCGGTGGCAGTCGGAATGAACAGAGTTCCGGTGCCCGCGCCAATAATCTCCGGCACGTCAACTCCATGCAACACAACATTTTTGAGGTTGGCGCTGGGATCGACGAACTGAACGGTATACGGTCCGCCGTTTCCTCCCGTGACGATGAGCCCAGTTGGGTACTTGCGAAACTCCGGCAAAGCACGCAGCGCTTCTTGTACAACCAAACTAGAGGCGTTGCGCGGAATGGCCTCCGTTTCTTCGCCAGCGAAAATGAGCTTGAAAAAATCTTCCGGTTGACCTCCCTCGAGAATGATCAATTGGATCTCATCCTTCTTCTCGTCCTCCGTCACAAAACCGCTATGGGGAAGTCCCAGGCTGTGACCCAACTCGTGTGCGGCTGTCATCGCCAGTTCACGCGTAAAGAGCGCAACGGGGGTATCAAAATATGGGTAATCAAATTGGAAGTGACTGTCAACGAAAACCTTAACCCCTCCGGCTTTTGCCGCCGCCTGCGCATCGGCGAGCATAAATGCCTGCTGCGCTTTGTTCAATTGCGACTGCTTTTTGACGAGCTCTTTGAGAGATTCGAAAGTTACCCCGCCCCCCGGAGTCACGCCGTAAAGCAATGCGGTAGTCGTCGTCCAATTGATGTTGTCTCCAGTCGTCGAGCCATCTGAAGAAATATCCAAATCGCCGCTCTCGAAATACGGCGCAAAAAGTGTACGTACAATGCGCTCCACTTCGTTGGCGACCGCGAGTCGTTCTTGCTCTGTATCGATCGACGCCAGCTCATTTTTTGATAGCGATGAGCTTCCGTTGTTGATGTGGTATACAACGTCTGCTTCTTTATAGCTGTTACCGATTGGATCCGAGATCGCCAGCTTTTTTCGCGCGAGAGGTATTACGTTCGACAGGTAAGGCAACTTCATAACGACGAATAACGAAAGTGCTGCCCTTGTTTTGCGCCGGTCTCAATCTTGGTTGACGACCCCTCAGTTAGCGTAACTTTCACATTGCCCAAGCCGATGCCAGAAAGCGGCTCAAGCGCGTCTTCAACTTCTTTCGGATCGGCATCGACGGCCAATCGCAGGGTCTGCGACGGGTCCGTGCCATATTTCAAGACAAATTGTCCGGTCGGTTTGGTCTGCCCCGGCTTGAGAATGTATCCGATAACTATATCCTGCCTGGTGATTCCGTCGGCGAACTCCTCGAGCTGAGCGATCAATCCTGGGATGTTGAGATAAATCTTCCGTTTGTCGACGCCGCTGCCCAGGGCCTGCAACCTATATCCTGAACCGTCTTCCCGTGTTCCGACGACATCGCGTTCAGTACCGGGCGGCCGGATGTTGAGAGTTACTTTGATGTCATCCTTCGTGACTTTGGGATCAAAGGTCAGTACCGCCGTCGGTTGACCGGTCGAGAAAGTGAATTGCGGTTGGTCGAAATTTGCGTCGTTTTCCGGATGGGTCAACGATCCAAACTTCAATGTCGGGAGTGCGTCTGGATCTCCCTGATATTCAAGCTCTCGGGTACGCACGTGGCCGCCGGCCAAGTCGTTGATCGTGGGTGCGAATTTTAGCTTTGCATCGCCCGCATTATCGTCCATCGCGTCGACGTAACGGTACACGTAGTAATCGCCGAATCCATTCAATTTCGTTGTGACATCGCCCGGCGACAATTGAAAGACATCGACGTGGTATTTCGCGCCGATAAGCAGGTCGTTGGTCAGCGTCTTGATCTCCGGCGCCTTGATCGTAAAGTCAAATGCCTGTGTCTTTCCAGGATGCACGAGGAAAGACTCTGTATGAAGGCCGTCCAAGACTGCGCCGGAAGTCGCCGGATCGACCGTGATCGTTATCATCAGGTCCGACCCAATGTTCGCGTTTCGATCGGTGAGATTCCTTGCTTCAAAATGAACGCGCTGTTTGTCGTCGGTCAGCAGCCAGTCTGAGAAGCCCGCCACCTGCAAGTTGGCTTTGGCTGCCGCCAGTGCCTGCTGCTGTGGCTGCTGTGGCAGGTCCGGCACCAGCGTTTCAATAATGCTGAACGAAAGTTCGTCGCCCTGCGGTCCGTCGTCGTCCTTGTCCGGCGATGTGGGGCTTCCCTGCGGCGTGAGTCCATGCCAGCCTGGATGCGTGATGCCGGTGCCGGGATCGGTGGAAACGGAGAGCCCATCCGCCGAGACGGTCGCCGTGCCTTCAATCACAAGGCGGCCGGTGGTGTGGTCGAACGACAGGAAGTTGAGCTTCGTTCCCGGCGCGGCGCCGAACAAGTTGGGGAATGTCATCGGCGCGGGCGTGGCGAAATTAGTGATGCCCGGCGCTTGCACGGTGATATCGAACGTGTGTTGCAACAAGCCCGGAGGCAGCATGTCGCGAACCAACGAGGGCGGAACGGTGCTGATGCCCACCTGGCCCGCGGTGACGACATTGCCGTTCTGATCGCGCAAACTGCCTGGCTGCACGGTCAGTGTTAACATCGAGCGCTGTTGGGCCGTCAGATTCGCGGCGGCGTCGGCATTCACCGTAATGTTTGTTGGCGCGGTGTTACTGACGTTTTGCAGGATCGAGGTTTCCAACCGTGGCAAATAGACTTCCTGCCGATTGCGGTTGGCCGCTTTTTCGTCAGCGGTACCCATCGTCCCCATGACCGTGTTGGCGCGGCCAGCTTCGATCTGCAAATCCATCACCATTTCCGGAAAGAAAATGCCTGCCGGCGCATTCGTGGCCGTGCGACCGTCGATCGCCAATTTCACATCGCCTGCTGGAACGGAATCGAAATGGAAACTGCCGGTGGAGTCGGTGAAGGTGAATGCATCTGGCAAGCCGATAATCGATACCCTGACGCCTGCAATCGGCAACAAAAATACGTCGTCCGCCGTGTGCATGATTTGATCGGGACCAACACGGATATCGTCGAACGTCATTGGCTTCAAGTCCGGGCCGACGTCCAGCACTTTGCCGGAGAGCGATGTTCCGATCAGTGGCGTTAGACTGACGGTGCTGAATTGGAACGTGAAAGTGCCGCCGGCCGTACCGTCATCATCGGCGTCGAGGGGGACGCCGTCGGCCGCCGCTTGAATGGTCGATCCATCCAGATGAACTGTGATTTGGGAAGCGCCCGGCATCGGATTCGCGAAAAACAACCAGGCAAAGCTGCCATCGCCGGCCGGCACGATGTTGGCCGCCAGCTTCGTGCCGTCGGGGCCGGTGGCGTAGAAGTTGTTCGCATTTAGCGATGCGGGATTCACAGGTCGTGAAAAGAACACCTGGGGCCGATACGTTGCTCCGACATCGTTGGCGCCATTCAGCGGAGTGAAGCTCGAAATCTTGAACGTCACGCGGGCAGCCAAATTCAAATTGAGCGTGACGCTCGAGTTGTTGCCGGCGGCGTCGCGCGTGGAAATTGTCAAGCGTAGTTGCGCCTGGCGAAAGCTTCGCAAGGTTCAGTGGCGCATTGAACTGGCCGGTCTGTGGATCGAAATCAATCGACA
The DNA here is from genome assembly GCA_963773875.1 of Pirellulales bacterium. Lineage (GTDB taxonomy): Bacteria > Planctomycetota > Planctomycetia > Pirellulales > JADZDJ01 > CAVTYH01. The sequence goes on along the minus strand of CAVZCV010000010.1, from coordinate 449,566 downwards.
TCGTCGGTTGTCCGATGAAGGTGTAATTCAATTGCACGATTGATGATCCAGCCAGATCAACCGTCCCAGTTAACGTTGATCGCCGGCCGAAAGGCTGTCGTTATTGGCCGGAGAGTCGATGGTAGAGCATCGGCGCAACGGTATCCAAAGTAAACGTAAACGGAACTGGTGCGCTTGTGTTGCCGGCGGCATCGGCCGCCAGCAACATGCACCGTGTGGACGCCATCGGCACTGCCGTTTAAACCCAAAGATGTAGTGAAACTGAATTGACCAAGCGAGTTGAACGAAACGCCTACCGCCGTGCCGCCATCGAGAGACGCGGTAAGCGAGCTGACGCCGGAGAGGTTATCCAGCACGTGCCCAGAAATCGTCGGATTGGTTTTCGTCGCTGCTCCAGAATCGGTGTCAATCAATACGCGTGGCGCCACGGTGTCCGATGTGGTGTCGAAAGTCGTCAGAATATAGTTCGCCAACGCATGCCCGGCCGCCTGACCATCTTCGTTGGAGAATTCCCAGTGGATGCCGGCGTAGATTCGGCTGCGGCCCGCCTCGGCGGCCGCTTGATCGAAGCCGGTAAACGACCGCGTGACGCCGGCAAGTCCTTCGGAAGTGGCGGTGAACGAGTAGTTATTGCCGAACACCGCATCGAGGATCGCTGCCGCGGCGCCGCTGAACGTGCTGTGCCCTGACACGTACTCGGGGAAATTGGGCGTGATCAAAAAAGGTTGCCACGTTGGATCGGGAACCGTCAAATCGTTGCCATCGGTGTCAGCGTTTTGAATCGCCGTGATGGGCCGCCAGAAATCGTCGTTATACTTCGCATTGAACGAGACAATGGCCGCATCGGCCAAAGTAATATCGAGCATGGCAAACAGCCGTGCGTTGTCCGCCGTGCTGTTTCCTTCAGCCATCGCAATTTGCTGCGCCAAATTGTTCCAGTGCCCCGGCGGCGTCGAGGTGCCCGCGTTGTCGGCCCAGAAGCGCGGAATCTGAGTTTGATCGGCGGTGCGCGCCGTGCTGTCGAAGCGGCCCAACGTCTTCACTTCGTTGTACGCATCGGCCCATTCCTGGCTAGTGAGCGATGGCGGCCCAGGAGGCGCGAACTGATCGGGCGACGTCATGACCCACGGCTGCATCGTGGCCCATTGCGGATCGAGCGCGGGCGCATACATCGGCGCCGTTTCTTGCCAATGCCCGGGTGCATTGAGCGGAACATATGGAACATAATTGTCCCAGCCGTCGTTGGCGCGCAATGAAATGATTGTCATCGCCAATTTGCCGACCAAAGTTTACGCTGGCGATTTCGATCGCTCCATCGGGCACGTGGCTTAACGATGTGCGAAGAACCGAATCAAACAGTTCATGCTGCGCCGGGAACAAATAGGCGAGAACTTCATGTGCCGCTCCAGCAATGGCCGCCTCCAACGATGTACCGGCGGGAGCCGAAAGGGTGACGTAATATCCCGTTTGCCCCTCGATGGCGTTGACCACGTCGTAGACCGCCGATTGCACCATCGCCATATCGCGCGAAGCCCGTGTGGGATCGCTGGCATCGGTGCGGATGGCTTGCAGCAACGTTTGATTCCACAGCAACACCGGGTCTAACTGCCCGGAGCTGTCGACGCGGCGAATGGTCGTCGTCGTCTGAATCAAATTCCCGGCGGCGTCGACAGCGGTCGTGGTAAAAACATTGTCGCCGAGGCTAAGTGACACCGAGACGAATTCAAAATGCCCAGCAGCGTCAGCGAGCGCCGTCGCTCCGGTTTCCACGAGAGTAACGATCACACCCGGATCGGTATTGCCGAACAGATTCACGCGTGCGGCATTCGATGTTTGCGAAGCAACCACACCCGATGCGGCCGAAAGCGTCAGCCCCGGGGCAATCGGGGCAATGGTATCGAGCGTGAACGGGACATCGAAATCGGTTTCATTGCCGAACACATCGAGCGCGACCAAATGCACCACATGGCCGCCCTCGGCAGAGCCGTCGCGGGCAATCGTCGGAACAAACACAAACGTGCCATCGGAATTGATCGCGATTGCACTGGTGGCGCCGTTGTCGATGGCTCCGGTTAACGACGCCACGCCTTGTGAATCAAATACTGAGCCTGCAATCGTCGGGTCGGAAGTGACGCCGTCGAAATTCGTCGTCCCCGGTGCTGTGTCATTTTGCAAAGCCGCATCGAGTACAGGACCTTCAAAATCGGGGGAAAGACTGATAGTGAATTGCTGCGCCACTGAAGTATCGATTCCACCGTTGGCCGTGCCGCCATCGTCCATCAATCGCACCGATACTGTCGTGGTTCCAATAGCGCCTGCTTTCGGCGTGAACGTGAGTTTGCCATTGGCAGCGATACTTGGTTGCACATCGAACAAATCGGTGTTGTCGGCTTCAGCAATGAATGAGAGAGCTTGCCCCGATTCATCGCTGGGCCCCGGCGAGATTGCTGTCGCCCAACCAGAAACGCTGACAGCGCCATCGGCCGGATTCACGCGCTGGTTGATCCCTTTCACGAACGACGGCGCATCGTTCACCGCTGTCACGTTGATGGCGAACGTTTGCGCCGGCGAAAGATCGACACCGCCATTGGCCGTGCCGCCGCTATCCATTAACCGTACAGTCACGCTGGCGCTGCCGTTGGCGTTTGGCGCAAGCGTGTAAGTTAATGTGCCACTTGGTGCAATCGCGGGTTGCACCGAAAACAGCTCCGGTTTGTCGGCGGTTACTAAAAAGGTGACCGTCTGGCTCGATTCGCTCGCCGGTCCTGTCGAAGATATTGGTCGCCCAATTCGCAACTGTCCATGGCCCGCTGTCTTCCAGCACATTTTGATCGGGACCTTTGGAGAACGACGGCGCCTGGTTTGAGTTCGGCACGCCGATGGAAATGGTGAATGTCTGCGGCGCGGAAGTGTCGTGGCCGCCATCTTTCGTGCCGCCGGTGTCTTTTAGGCGAACGCTCACCGTCGCCGTCCCGGTGGCGTTATGGGCTGGCATGTAAACCAAGGTTCCTTCGGGCGAAATTACTGGTTGCACCGCAAATAGCGACGGCCTATCGGTCGAAACTTGAAACGTTGTCTTTTGGTTTTTTTCATTCGATGGCCCGGGCGAAACGCCAGTTACCCAATGCTTAATCTTTTGAAGGCCAATGTTCTTTGGCACAACTTGATCTTGGCCCTTAACGAACGTCGGCGCATCGTTCACCGGCTTCACCGTGATGGTAAACGTCTGCGCATCCGACGTGTCGACGCCGTGATTGGCTGTACCGCCGTCGTCTTTCAATCGCACGGTGACCTTTGCCGTGCCATTCGCGTTTGGTGCCGGCACGAAGCTCAGCGTTCCGTCGGGTGCAATAATCGGCGGCGAAGAAAACAGAGCGGCATTGGTGCTCGACATCAAAAAACTGACACGCTGGGACGATTCGTTGGCAGGTCCAGGAATAATGTTCTTGGCCCACATGGTAACGGTCGTCGGTCCGCTGTCTTCAAGAACAGTTTGGTCCTTTCCCTTGGTAAATGCGGGACGATCGTTTACGGCAGCGACATGGATGACAAACGTTTGAGGCGCGGAAGTATCGACGCCACCGTTAGCCGTGCCGCCGCTGTCCATCAGGCGCACGTTGATATTTGCCAATCCATTGACATTCGGAGCAGGAGTAAATCGTAAAGTTCCGTCGGAATCGATTCTGGGCGCCGAGGAAAATAAAGTTGGGTTATCGGATGTGACAACAAACTTGAGCGTTTGCTTCTGTTCATCCTTGGAACCTGCCGAAATACCTGTCGCCCAGTGCGATACTTTTTGTGCTCCGCTATCCTCCAACACTGTCGGATCATTGCCCTTGGTGAAAAAAGGGGCTTGGTTTACCGGCGAGATATTGATTGCCAACTTATGGGTGCGCGGATCGCCTTGAAGGACGATCCGCTGTTCAAGACTTTCTATCGAGAAGGAGTTGTTATGTCCTGTAGATCGTTTGCCGCAGCGCGAGGTGCGTAGTCTTTTCATAGTTGGCGGTTGGATTGTAAGAACTGAACATGTGTAATTGCGGTCGCGCCAGAGCGTTGTTAGCCCTGCATCCTTCCAACAAGACTTCGAGAAGCGCAGTCGCAAATGCCGACAAGATTGCCCATCAAACTTTTGAGCTGGCAACACACCAAGTGAAAATTGCCAGTAAGCGACTATTCTATCGACCGCGTTTCACATTACCAGCGTTTTTTAGCGCCGCGGGTTTACCGGCAAATACCATGATGCGCGTATGCGATCAGTTCTGATATGAGCTTCCAACTTTCGTAAGCCTGCAAAGTGTGAACGAGCTACCCATTGGGTGGGATGCGTTGCTTGCTTTTGGAGCGGGAATCGATAATTTGCCGCAGAATTCGAATTTGGACTTGCACGTTCGGCAAAATGAATTCGACCCTTTCGCACTCGTCAGACAGATCGGGCGGCCGAATCGAGATGTCGGCACGCCGCTAAGACAGAAATCGTTCGCATGTCGCCACTGTTCGCCCCAGGTCTTGTACTCATCGAATTTTCCGACGGCAGCATCTGAAAACTCCTGTCAGTAATCAAAGTGCAGAGAACTCCTCGAAATTTCGAAAGCGAGCTGAGTTGACGCACGCGTTAACTCTTCTTACGCCATTCCGTCCGCAACCTTGCGCGCGTCGGGCCGACGCGCCGGAGCCGATGCGACAGAGGCGGATTTGCGCCGCTCCAAGGGCGCCTCGACGTGGGGGCGGAGGGCGAGATTTGCGAGGCGAGTCACTCTCGTTTGGCAAATGGGTATCGGCCATGGTCGCCGGGGCGTCGACCAGCACGAAGTCCCGCGGTCTGGCTGTTTACAAAGCGTTCGCCAAGTCCATACTGAGTATCGTCCGCAATCTGTTTTTCTGGGAGCTGATTGAGTCGTACCGCATCGCTGAGCAATGGCCATGACAGAGCACATCGAATGGAACGATCGCTACCGGGACGGCAATCTGCCTTGGGACACAGGCTGGCCCTCGTCGGAGCTGCAACGTGTTTTAGGTCGCAACCCGATTCAGCCGTGTCGTGCGCTTGAAATAGGCTGTGGAACGGGAACCAATAGTGTCTGGTTGGCCCGACAGGGCTTTGACGTAACCGGCATAGACCTGGCTCCGCTGGCCGTGGAGCAAGCGGAAGAGCGCGCTCACACCGCCGGGGTTACCGCACATTTCGTGGTCGGCGATGTGCTTCATTTGCCGGACCTGAATGGACCCTTTGCATTCTTTTTCGATCGCGGTTGTTATCATGCGGTTCGTCGAAACGCACCGGAACAGTACGCTCCAGCCGTGTCGCGGCAGCTGGCTTCTGGTGGCCGCGGCTTGATCCTGGCGGGCAACGCGCGTGAGCCCCACGATCCTGGGCCGCCGGTGGTTACGGAAGAACAGATTCGAGACGAACTCGGAGTAGCGTTTCAAATCCTGGACTTACACGAGTTCCGGTTCGATGAAGCTCCTGGTGTCCCCGAGCGCTTTCTGGGTTGGTCTTGCCTGGTTGAGAAGCGCTAACCGTTGGGCTGAGCAAGAGGCTGTGTCCTCAGCCCGCATCCTGCTGGCCCGAAATTGCGTCGGGCCAAAATACCGAAGCACTTTACGATAGGGACGATTCTCTGCACAAGCAGAAAACTAGGCGAGAGCTAACCCGCCTCTCACGGCCGTTCGCTAGCATCCTGCCTAGGGTCCGAAGAAGCGAGCGCTCAAATAAGGAGTCGCCTAATGCTTGTGCTCTCCAGGAAATGCGGTCAGGCAATTGTGATCGCCGACGACATTGTCGTCAGTGTTGTCGAAATTAGCCGTGGCCGTGTGCAGATTGGGATCCAGGCGCCTCGGCGGACGACCATCATACGGCAAGAACTTCTATCGTGGCGGGATTGGACGAATCCTGCGGGCGAGCAATCCCAACTGGAGCTACAGGCCGCGGCCGAGCCACCACAGTAGCAGCCCCAGCCCAATTAGAAATGCGGTGATCCAGGCGCCCATCCGCAGTGCGTGAATTAAGATGACCGGCATCGCTTCATGGCGCGTGGCTGCATAAACTAAGCTGACCGATACGATCAGCGGCAATGCGTACCACAACTGATTGGCTTGCGCGAGCAACATGTTTATTTTTTGGAGTTCTTCTCGCCAGAATCGGTGGATGGTTCTTCCTTTTTCGGCGCTGGCACAGCTGGGCCGCCCCAGGCATCCCAAATCGCTAGCACATTCAGCAAGCCAGCGATCATCGTGAAGACCGTGCCCATATCGAAATATGAGCCAAGCTGGTAGTTCCAATATCCGAGTTGATCGGTCCGATCATCAGGCCGATCGCCACGGCGCAGCGGCTGGAAAACATAAAACCGATCGTCGTACGGCCTGAAGTTTTCGTCGGCCCATTCCTGATTAGGCTCGGTGAGCTTCGGGTGATTGGCTTGCTGTTCGCGCACCCAATCTTGCGGCACGAATTGGCCGCGAACCATTGGCGGGGCCATCAGGCCGTCCCACAGTGGCGCCTTGGGAGTCTCGCCACCGGTGCGCAAGGTTTGAATGATTGCGGGCAGTGCCGGCAAGCCGGTCCATACCTGGCAGAGGAATGCATAGCGCGCCGAGGAAGCGAACACGCCGGTTCGCACACCACCGTAATACGTATCCCCGGGCGGTCCAAATTGGACATGGAAATCGGGCTCGCGAAACGAAGCGTACACGACGCGGCCGCCGCCGAGCCACAGTCCATAAAAGAACGTGGCCAAGATGCAGGTCATGAACAGTCCGCCTTTGCCCCAGCGGCGCTGGTAGAAATGCCCTAGGCCGGGCAGCAACCAAGCGAGAAAGGCGGCCAGCCATGGATCGCGCAAGTCGATCGCAATGTGTTCGGAGCCGAACGTGTCGGCATCAGGATTGGCCGGCTTCTTGGCGCAGTAGACACGCGGGACCTCGAGAGGTTTCGCCATGGTCAATTCGGGCAGCCCACGATTTTAGTGGTGGAATTGCGCTTTCACCAGGGCAAAAAGCTATTCGCTGGCCAGTCGCGGATCTTGGTGAGATTCGCCAGAAACCGGATCAGGCGACGGCTTCGACGACGGCCAGTTCGCGATAGACGCTCTCGATCATGTCGGCATCGATTTCGTTGAGCTGGCTCCCGGCCCCGGCCAGTAGGGCGAGATTCGCCAACTGATTGACACGGCGCGGAACACCTTCGCATAAGTCGTGCAAACGATCGAGAGCTGGATCGGTGAATAGCGGTGCGGCACGGCCCGCTTGATTCAATGCTGCAGCAACATACTGAGCCGTATCGAGTGGCTCCCACGGTTCGATATCAATTCGCAATTCTGCAAGTTCGAGCAAACGTCGGGGAACGTGCGAGAGCTGATGGGCATCAGCGGTGAGCACGATCGTGAGTGGCTGTGCACCGCCGCCAGTGACTTCGCTTGCCGCGAGCCTGACGATATGTTCCAGAAACTTGCGCAGATGCCTGATCGGCATCGTCAAGCAAGAGCACGGTGGCCAGTTGCTGATATCGGTTTTCCACAAGCCGATCCAGTAGCGATCGCCATAGGCGAAACACGTCGCCGCGGCGATCGGGATTGATGCCCAACTCTGCCGCCAGCAGCCACAGGAACTCGGGCAAGTCGGCTCCCAGCAAGCTGAAATTGGCAATTTGCGCTCCGCCGCGACGCATCTGACGTGAAAACACTTCCAGCGTAAGCGACTTGCCGCAACCTTCCGGACCCAGCAGTAAGCCGAGGCGGCGATGGTCCTCAACAAGGAAATTCAGCCGCGCGAGAGCTTCCTCATGCGTGGGACTGGGAAAGAACCGCCGCCAATCGAGTGAACCGCGAAACGGAGACTCGTGCAAACCCCAATGCCGTCGAAACATGTAACCTACCACTCTCGAAAGACAAGAAACTGCCACGCGAGCAGCGGACCGCGCGGCTTGCGATTTCCGTATCTTTGAGGTTATCGGTACGATGAGGCAGAAACTTAAACGATAGCTGATAGCACGGCACGCCTTATCATGTCGGAACGTTTTTTTGTAGGTACGCCAATCTGCGGAGATCGAGCGACGCTGGAAGGCGGCGAAGCCCATCATCTGGCGCATGTCATGCGGGCAAAGCGAGGCGATGTCGTCGAGCTGTTCGATGGATCAGGCGATGAGTTTCAGGCGCGGGTCGACAATGTTGGGAAAGCTTCGGTCGAACTAGCCATTGTCTCGCGGCAAACCGTGAACCGTGAATTGAAGCTGTCGCTCACCTTGGCGGTGGCATTGCCAAAAGGGGACCGGCAACAATGGCTCGTAGAAAAGGCAGTTGAACTTGGCGTGACGTCGCTCGTGCCTCTGGTGGCTGAGCGCAGCGTTGCACAGCCTACGACTTCCGCGGTTGCACGTTTGCAGCGAGCCGTCATCGAGGCGAGCAAACAATGTGGGCGGAATCGATTAATGGAAATCGGGGAGCCGCAGCAGTGGATCGAATTTGCAAAGAGATCAAATCCGGTAGCGATCCGGCTAATGGCACATCCCGGCGGTGTGGGGTTGGAATCCGCTTGTCGCGATTCGGACCTCGTGAGCGCGAAGCAGAACGTCGTTGCGGCAATCGGCCCGGAAGGCGGATTCACCGACGCAGAAGTCGCTGTGGCGGACGAAGCCGGTTGGACGCGTCGTTAGTTTGGGTCCACGAATTTTGCGGGTGGAAACTGCCGCGATCGCTATAGCGGCGTGGTTTTCGCTCCACCACGGCCAAAAGAGTTCATAAAAACGAGCTAATTTACCGCAATTTCCGGGGCATGCGGGGTCCAAGCACCGAGAGTTGCGGTTGACCATCCGCGCGGTCTTCGACTACTCTTCGCCCCCCTTCACCGAATTGTTACAGCGGTGCTGTCGCACGAGCTGCTAGCAACTTGCAGACGAACGGTTTTGAAATTGAGTCGATCACCGGATATTGCGCTTTTGATTTCCACTTATCAGCGGCCCCTACACTTGCGTCGGGCATTGCTGTCGGTGGCGCTGCAGCGCAACGTGATCGATCGAATGGAAGTCGTCGTGACCGACGACGGTTCAACCGACGAAACTCCACAGTTGGTCGAAGATTTCGCTCGCACTGCGGCGTTTCCCGTGCACTTCACGACGCACGAGCATACCACGTTTCAACTGGCCCGCTGTCGAAATGAAGGAGTTGCAGCCAGCAGTGCGCCTTATTTGCTCTTTTTGGATGGCGACTGCATTTTGCCACCGAATCATGTGGCCATGCACCTCGAACACCGCCAACCGAACGTAGCGATGGCAGGCGATTTTGCGAAGCTCGATCAGACGACTTCGGAAAAGGTGACCGACGATGTCATTCGCAGCGGTGCATTCCAAAATTGGGCGCCGAAAACGGAGCTCGCGCGCCTCGGCAAACAGGATCGCAAAGCGCGACTGTATCAATTGCTGCGGCATCCGACGAAGCCGAAGATTGTCGGCAATAACGTCGGCATCTGGCGGTCTGATTATGAGCGCGTCAACGGTTACGACGAAAACTTTCAAGGCTGGGGCTGTGAAGATGACGATTTGCGCTTACGGCTGCGGCGGGCTGGCGTGCGAATTCAATCGATTTTGCGCTGGACGCATACTTACCATCTATGGCATCCGACCGATATTACTTATCCACAAGCGTGGCGCGATGGAAAGAATGTCGAGTATTTGAATCGCAAAGGTGTTTTGGTCCGTTGCCTGAATGGCTTGATGAAGCGGCCACTGGAGGACTTGCGCCTAACAGTGGTGGGCAGTCCACCGCCCGCTTCAATTGCACGGCCGTTAGCGGTCCTGCAATCGTCGCACGTTCCGGCGCCACGTCAGCGGCCGGAAGTTGAAATTGTGTTTGTGCCCAGCCCCGGCCACTTTAGCGGCGACGCGGAGTGTAATGTGCTCGTGGTGATGGACGATGCGCCAGTGGATCGGCGGCTAGTGCGGCGAGCCGACATCATTGTGGCCGATCGTGAAATTGCGATGCCCCACCGGGGGCGCCATTATCGATTGCAAGAATTGGAAAACGCGCTCAAAGCCGTGGCCTGAAGGCCTATGGAGCGAACGAACCCGACCCAGACTGCTCGATGGCATGAGGACGCTGCTTAAAGCTCTATCGCCGAGGCGTGCCGTCATTCGCCCATGCGCGCTCGCGGTGGCGTCAGTCGCAGTGGTCTTGATGGCCGTAGCTCTAATCTGGCCGGATTATTGGAACGTCGGACGCTTCAGAATTTCGCTGCATACAACACGAAATTTAGCGCTGGTTGCCGAATTGGCAATCGTGGTTTGGATTGCGGCCGCCCCCAGAACAGCGCGGCTGCTTGCCGTGGTACGCCAAAAGTTAAGCTTGCCGCGACAAGCGCTCGCCGTATTGCTGATCGTGAACGGCCTGTTCGCTTTGTACGTGTTTCTTACGTACCCACAGACGCTGACCGATACGTTTCGTTCTGCGCGTGAAGACCTGGCGGAGTCAAAACAGATTCGCTACGGGCACGCGTTTGTGCCGCTCGATAACTTTGCCGCACGTTGCAGTGCCGATTTGCCCACTGATGCGCGAATTCTGTATCACGGCCTGCAGGAGGGTTGGGTATTTGCTTATGACGTATACCCGCGGCGCGTATTCATGCTGCCCAGCGACTGGCGGCGGCTTGCGGCCAGCTGCCATTTAAAGCCGTGGTTTTCGTATTTGCCGCAGGATCCGCTCGAGCCGTACTGGCATCAAACCGCCGCCGCACTGCCAGACGAGCGCGAGACTTTTATTCGCGATCATCACATTACGCATGAGGTTTTCTTCGATGCTCAAAATCCTGCAGCCTGCCGCTGGGAGGTTGTGCGATGATCGGCATCCTTCTGGCGATCGGTTACGTGCTAATCCTTGCAGGAGCTGGTGCGGCACTGCTAACGTGGTTGCGGCTTGGATCGGTTGATAGCAAGTCCGCCGGTCAGTCAAACGAACTGTGGATTTCAGGCTGGGGTTGGTCGTATTTGATTGGAACGACGGTTGTTGGTGCAGTGCTTTATGTTCCGTTGGCGTTGACCGGGTCTATCGGCCACGCATTTTTTGCAATTGTATTCAGTGTACTGGCACTGCTGACGGCTTGGCATTCTTGGCGATCGATTCGTCGCGGCGCAACCTGGCGGGCTTTTCTCAACAATAATTGGTGGTCAACACTCCCGGACTCGGCGCGCTGGATAATGCTGGCAGTTCTCGTCGGCGCTACGTGCTCGGCGTTGTCAACCCGCCCCACGGGCTTTGATCCTCGTGCAATCTATGCAATGAAAGCGCGGCTGCTCATCGATCCTGGCACGGTCGGCGGTGAAGATTTTCAAGATGTGGATCGGATGCATTTCAATGCACATTATCCACTACTCATTTCGCTAATTGAGGCGCAGTGGTTCTGGCTCCAAGGCTCGACCGACGATACTCTGCTGCGAGTCATCTTTCTGGGCTACGTGATTGCACTTGCCGACATCGTCGCCCGGAAACTGCGACGATATACAACGCCGACGGTTGCTGCCTTGGCAACGGCCCTGCTGCTGTGTGTTCCGATCATGATTCAAACCAACGAGGGTGCGGGGCTCACATGCTCGGTTGATTTGCCCTTGGCCTGTTATGCTACGGCGGGCTCGCTTGCGGCAATGCACTGGCTGCGCAAACGCACACTGCGAGACGCTGTTGTGGCTGGCTTCATGTTTGGGGCAGCCGCACTCACCAAGAGCGAGGGCATCCTCTGGATTGCGGCCGCTGCCACGAGTCTGATGATCGTGCTGGCCATTCGTCCCTCGCAGCTGAATCGTGCAGTGCTTCGAACAGGTTTCGCTGGGGCGGCCGTGCTCTGCATTCTGATTGCATTGCAGATCGCGGTCAGCCGCAGGATACCGTTTTCTCCCTACTTGCGCAGTTATTCTGCGGCGATGAATTGGGATTGGCTGACGCAGCTGGGGGCGAGGCCTTGGCAAGTGGCAACTTCTGGCGTCGCCGATTGCTTGCGGCCGACCGTATGGAGCATGGCGTGGCCCTGCATTGCCGCGAGTTTCTTGCTGTGGCGCAAACGACCTGTGACCAGTGAAATTGGATTCGTGCGGCTTCTGGTTGCCATCGTAGCAGCGGCATTCGCAGCGATTTTTGTCATTACGCCGTATCACGTCTTCTGGCAAATTGCGACTGCGCTGCACCGGCTCGTCTTACAATTGTTGCCACTGGCATGGCTCTTGGCGGTCGAGCAACTTTCGGCGTCAGGTTTAATTGAGGATCTGGACGCGAGCTGGCGCGCCAGCAAAACGGTTTCACGCGCGGATTCCCTGGCACATCCAACGAAGGATTCAGCACCAATTCCTCTGCCCACAAAACATCAACCTCTGCGTCGTGCCGGTTAACCAGCGGCCAGCACAAGTGGTGTTTCGTCTGGAGCAATCCAGAGTCACCCGCTATCATCCGCAACTCGCTCTGACCGACAGGATGTCCCAGCGCGATTGCAAATTCGGTGCCCCAGGCGATGGACCGCCATGCAATGCGATTACGTAGTTGTGGGCTGCGGAATGTTTGGCGCCGTCTTTGCGCACATGATGGCGGAAAACGGACGTCGCATCATGCTCGTCGACAAGCGTCAGCACATTGCCGGCAATTGCTATAGCGAGCAGATCGAAGGCATCAACGTACATCGTTACGGCCCGCATATTTTTCATACCAGCAATGCGCGGGTGTGGAAATTCGTGAATCGGTTTGCCGAATTCAATCACTTTCGCTTGCGAACGCCGGTAAACTTTCACGGCAGGCTGTTTTCGTTTCCAATCAACTTGATGACGCTCCATCAACTGTGGGGCGTCACTTCTCCGGCGGACGCGGAAGCGCGATTAAGTGCAGAGCACATTGCGTGCGATAACCCGCAGAATTTGGAAGATTGGATTCTGGCCCAAGTTGGTCGCGAGATTTACGAAACGTTCATCCGCGGTTATACGACAGAAACAATGGGGCCGGGATCCACGCGAGCTGCCGGCTTCAATCATCCGTCGTCTTCCGATTCGCCGCACCTATAACGACCGCTATTTCGACGATACTTTCGAGGGTATACCGATCGGCGGCTACACGCGAATGTTCGAAAACATGCTGGACCACGAAAACATTCGCTTTGAAACCGGCGTCGATTATTTTCAGCAGAAGACCTGGCTACATCAGCAAGCGGGCACGGTCGTTTATACGGGAAAGATTGACGAATTCTTCGACTACCGCTTTGGCCGCCTCGAGTATCGATCATTACGTTTTGAAAACCGTGTGCTGGACGGCGATTTCCAAGGCAGCGCCATCGTCAATTACACGGCGGCCGATGTGCCACACACGCGAATTACAGAGCACAAGCACTTCGAGATGCTCGACTGCGCGAAAACAGTCATCAGCTATGAATTCCCAGACAAATACGATGAAACAAAAACTCCATACTACCCGATTCGCGATGCACACAACGAAGCAATATATGAACGCTATCGCCAGTTGGCGGCCGCAAGCGGTGTAATCTTCGGCGGGCGGCTAGGCACATACACCTACTACGACATGCACCAGGTCGTGGCGCAAGCAATTCACACGGCCGAAAAAGAACTCGAGCGGCACCTCCGACCGCTCGCGGCTTAGCGTCAAACCCAAAACCCGCGGCACTGTGCAGCTTTAAAATGCCGAACGAAATCCAATTACGAATCGCTGATAGTGAGCAGCGGAGAAACCTTATCATCTGCCCCATCGGCGATCGGTCCGTTCATCGTACATGGCTCGGTGGCCCTGCATCGCCGGATTTCGATTTATTTCTGATCTACTATGGCAATGGCCCAGATGTATCGACCGCAGACGCGAAATACTATTTTCGCCGCCGCGGTTTCAAATTTGAACATCTGCACTTCGTGGTTACCGAACATGCTGATACGTTGAACAAATATGATCGCATTTGGTGCCCGGACGACGATATCGCTTGCGATACCGGCAGCATCAACGAAATGTTCAACATCTTTGCGAAATATCGCCTCCAGCTGGCACAGCCTGCCATCGCGGAAGGCGATTTTTCATTTAAAGGCCTCGTTCAAAAGCCGGGAAACTTGCTGCGATACACCCGGTATGTGGAAGTGATGTGTCCGGTGTTCACGCGCGAGGCGCTAATTAAGGTGTCTGACACCTTTTTGGAAAATCGCTCGGGCTGGGGACTCGATTGGGTCTGGCCTAAGCGATTCGCGGATAATGAAATGGCGATCATCGACAAGGTTGGCATTCATCACACCGGTCCACTCGGTAAAGGTGAACACTATAGAAACCTGGCGAAGCTGGGCATCGATCCCCATCGCGATTTCAAGGAAACCGTAGAACGCCACGGTGGCATCGATCGGAATCTTCATCGCCAGATGCTACGTGGACGCGCACGAATGCCACGCATCAAAGATCCGAACGATCGGCGCTCGCTCAAACGGAAAATCGCGGATCACCTTCGCTGGATGCAGCTCAAACGCTCAGCAGCATAGTGTTCTGCTGGCAGACGTTCTCGCCGTGGCCTGATTCGTTGTGCCTCGCGATCAGCGAAGTTATAATCGGGCTTCTGATCGATTTTCGCTGCTTCAACTTGGAATTGGCAACTGGAGAGGGCAGATGTATTTGCGCAATCGGACTTACGGACCGCAATTCTCGGCGTCGTGTGAAATTGAGCGATCGCTCATTGAGCAAATCGCTTCGCCAATTCGAAGTCTTGGAGGTTCGCGCGCTCCTCTCGGCGACACCGACTGCCACGCTGGTGGGTACGACGCTGAAGGTAACTGGCACCGATGGAAACGACTTCTTCAACATCGCCGCAGTTTCCGGCAAAGCACAAGTTACAGCGAATGGCCACCTGATCAACTCCACAGCGCTTTCCGCAATCACGACGATCGATATCAAAAGCGGCAGCGGCAGCGATCTTGTAACGCTGCGCGGTATCAACAAGCACGTCGTCTTCGATGGCGAGGGGGATCAGGCCCAGCTCACTGTGGTGGGCGCCGCTGCGAACAACAATTTCGTGTTGTCGCCCGCCACATCGACACTCACCGTCAACGGATTTGCATATGAATACGCTAACGTCAACCGGCTAACGGTTAACGGTCAAGGCGGCAAAGATACATTCACCATTCAGGGTGCCGTTGCGTTTCCGGTGGTCCTTAACGGCGGCGCTGGCGTGGACACACTGGTCGGCCCCAACATCGCAAACACTTGGGCCATCAACGTCGCCAACGGCGGCATCCTGAACGGCAATGTGCAATTCGGCGGCATGGAAAGTCTGATCGGCGGCAGCGATGTCGACACGTTTGTAATGAATCCCGGCGGCTCGATCGGCGGCATCATCAATGGCGGCGGCGGGACCGATACGATCAGTTATGCTTCTCGCTCAACGCCGATCAGCATCGATCCCAGAACCAACGCTGCTACCAACGTTGGTCATTTTGTTAACGTCGAAACTGTTGCAGGGAGCGCTGTGAGCGATTCCATCTTCGCACCCAACCAAGTGAACAACTGGGTCATCTCCGGGCCGAATGTCGTTTCACTGAATGGATTTGCCTACTCAGGATTCGAGAATCTCGTCGGCAACCAACAGGCCGATGTTTTCAACTTCGTCACCGGCGGCTACGTGACCGGCAAGATCGATGGGAAAGCCGGCAGCGACTCACTTAACTTCAACGCCGACGCCAGTTCAAACTCTATCAATCTGGCAACGTCGACATTCACCAGCGCGGGCGGAACAGGATCGTTTGTCGGCATCGAATCGCTCGTTGGTTCGGCAAGCCTTAACACTCGGCTTTTCGGTCCGAATGCCAATGCGACCTGGAACATTACGGGAACGAATTCCGGCTCGGTTGCCGGCTTGCCGTTTAGCCAAATTGGAAATCTGACGGGCAGTTCGATGAACGACACGTTCGAGGTGTTCAACGGGGCAGGCGTGAGCGGCACCATTGATGGCGGCGCAGGAACAGATCTCTTGGACTATACGAATTACACGTCGGCGCACACGATCATATTTGAACAAGGTCGCCAACATGGAGAACCTGATTGGCGGCACAGGCATTACCACGCTCGTTGGACCGAATCGTGTTCACCACTTGGAATATCACTGGATCGAACGTCGGCAATGTGAACGGCACGCTCAATTTTTCCGGTGTGGAAAATCTCGTCGGCGGCACCAATGACGATGTGTTTGTGTTTTCAGCGGGTGCGAGTTTTTTCCGGTACCATCGATGGCGGCTCCGGAGCCGGGTCGTTCAACGAACTCGATTACACCGCGTTTACAACCGCCATCAATGTGGATTTGTCGGCGGGCACGGCAACGAATGTGGGCACGATCACACGCATTACAGACGTCTTGGCCGGTTCAGGCAACGATGTGCTCACCGGCGATGGCAACGACAATTTCTTGTCCGGTGGCGGAGGCAACGACACAATCGACGGCAAGGCGGGCGCCGACATTCTGCTCGGCGGCGATGGCAACGATACCATCAACGGCGGCGACGATCGCGATCTGGTCTTCGGCGGCGCAGGCGCCGATTCACTCGTTGGCGGCGCCGGCGAAGATATTTTGGTCAATGGAACCACCACCTTCGATGCAGATGGCGCTGCCCTCGACGCGCTGCACACTTATTGGAAACGCACCGACCTTCTATTCGATGCTCGCGTTCAACAGTTGAAAGCGGGCCTGGCTGGCCAGATCAATGGCGTGACAGTTCCGGCACTTACCAACACCACGATTCTGGACGACTCCAATTCGGATTCGCTTACCGGTAATGAAGACTTGGACTGGTTCTTCGCCAAGCTCACCACACCGAACCAGGACACGGTCACCGATTTCGTCATGGGCGCCGAGCAGGAAAACTGATAGCAGGCCGCATGCCCGCAAGCTTTACCCAATCGCCAAATCGGGTGTTGTTCGACGGCATTTTGAGCGCAATTCCTACGCTCGGTAGCGGCCGCTAGCCGAAACCAGATAGTGGAACCTGCTGTTCCGCCCTCGCTTGCGGCGCAGCTTACAACGGATTGACCCGCCCCTTCGCACCAGCTGTTCTCCGTCGATTGACCGGTATCCTGCTCCACGCGCAGGTCTAATCACAGCCGGATCATTCGTCGTCAGCACGTGTGCCACACCACGACAGATCGATATGGCTTCTTTGAATTCCGGCGCGTATTCGCGCTCGTTCAATTTGCATTCCTGCTTTGTTGCAGTCCTGGCCGCAGTTGCAATGTCGGCCGGCTGTCATCATATGCCGACGGTGAACACCAACGTCACGGCCGATGGCCATGTGATCAACGAAGGTCCGACACCCGGAAACGCAGGGCCCGTGCATCCCTTCACTGTGCCGCACACCGACGAAGCGTGTGGGCCGGCCGTGGCGGTCATCGATGTCGACGGCATTTTGCTCAACATGGATATGACCGGCCCGGGCTCGGCGGGTGAAAACCCGGTTTCGCTATTTCGCGAACGGCTCGATGCCGCAGCCGCCGATCCCTGCACTCGAGCCGCAGTGATTCGCATTAACAGCCCCGGCGGCGGAGTGACGGCCAGCGACATCATGTGGCACGACCTGATGCAATTCAAAACCCGCACGCACGTGCCAGTGATTTGCTGCTTGCTCGATACGGCTACAGGCGGAGCGTACTATGTGGCCACTGCCGGCGACCAGATTATTGCTAATCCGACGACCGTCACAGGCGGCATCGGCGTGATTTTGAATTTGTATAACGTGCAAGAGCTCATGCAGGCGAAAAACGTCGCCTCAATTCCGGTCAAAGCCGGGGAGCACATCGATACCGGCTCCCCAGCGCGTGAAATTACGCCCGAAGAGCGACAGAACTTAGAGGCAATTGCCGCAGAGTTCCATGAACGATTCAAGCAACGCGTTTTGCAATCGCGCCCGGCGGTTCAACCCGTGCAGGGGGAAGTGTTCGATGGCCGGCCGGTGACCGGCGTGTACGCGGTGCAAACGCATCTGGCCGATTCGCTAGGCTACATCGACGATGCCGTGGAGGCCGCCCGCGGCATGGCTGGCATCGGCAATGCACGCATCGTCATGTATCACCGCTGCAACGATCGGGCACGCACACCGTACAGCATCACACCAAACGTGCCGATGCAAGGCGAAGTGGCGCCGATCATGATGCCAGGCATCACTCGCTCGCGCATGCCGACATTCTTGTACATGTGGGAACCGGAGCCGCTGATGGAACGCCTCGGCGGACGGTAAGCATTCCTTACGCTGCAAGTGCCTGCCTGTTTGCAGAGATTTTCAAATTAACTGGCGACAGGGAGTTAAGGTTTGCCAGTCGCAAAAGTGTGCTGGCATGGCCTGTTTCTAAGTCGCAGTGGCTCGTACACTTGTGTGACTGGCGCGGCGAACTGGTTGAAGCAAGTTTCGCCGCAACTGCGTAACACAATCCTCAAGATGATTTCGACGGAGCGATGCCGATGACATCTCCAATTTGGCGGAACGGTGGCCAACTTGTATCCGCAATGCTGGTTTTTGGATTATTAGCGACCAGCGCTAAGGCCGACCACAATACAGATAACGAGATCTACCGGAATTTACTGAAAACCGGCGTTCCGTTTTCTGCCGGCAACGCACTTCCAATTCAAAAGCCCGTGATGGACGATGGTTTGAACGCCGCGGCCCAACGGAAAGTCATTGAAGGTCTGGTCCCCGCACGCTTTTTGGACAGTTTCTTGAAGGGGGACCGCAATGATCGGTTCGAGCTGAAAATGTCGGCCAAGCCCGGCAATGGAGCGCAGGCGGCAACGGGGCGGATCATCGATGTGTACTTCATCGCCAACGCGCCGCTATCGGTAGTGGCCAACAAAAACTTCATGAAGCAGCAGTTCAGCGGCGCGAACGGCAAGGCTGCGTTTCTGACAGACGAAGAACTCAAAAAGCGAGACTTGAAAGTCATCGACAACGCAACGATCCGCGAACGTTACGCCCATGCGAATTTCGATCTGTTCAACCTGGTGCAGCTCGGCGCCACAGGTCATGGCGAACAATCGCACGAGAAGGACAGCGAAATTATTGCCTTCATCGTCGACCCCGCATTTCGTCAGCGACGCGCAGTATCCCAATCAGTGGCAATCGATCACGTTGGATAAGCAAACCGGCAAGCCGGTCCGCAGCGAGCCCGCACCATACGCCAATGCCGGAGCCTACGCCAAAATTACAGAACTTCAGATTGGCAAAGCACCGCAGGTGTTCATCGAATATCATCTCGTATTCGAAGAACCCTACGGCTGGTTTAAAGGCGGGCCGACCTTAACCTCGAAATTGCCCAACAAATTTGAAAGCGATGTTCGCGCATTCCGCAAGGACGTTCAAGATTTCAAACGGCAGCTGGAAGCTAATCCTGAGATGGCCACGCCAGGCCGCGATCAAAAGAAGTAAGCGCTGTCACCGTCCGACGATTGCTTTTAGACAACGTCATTTTCCGCGGAGCGCTTCCGTCGGCAATAGATTCGCACTCCACAGCGCCGGGTAAATCGCGCCCAGAATGCCGACGAAAATGGCGACGAGAAAACCCTGGGCAATAACTGCTGGCGACACATAACCTCGCGCAATGCCGGATGCATTGGGAAGTGTCGACAAGAACTTTACCAGCAGCACGCCGCACAAGCTGCCGACGAATGCGCCGGCAATGCTCAAGATAACCGATTCGCCAACCACCATCCGCACAATTCGGGAACGCTTCCAGCCGATCGCCCGCAGCGTACCGATTTCTTTCGTGCGCTCGAACACCGACATGATCATCGTATTGAGCATGCCGATGGCGCCGATGATGATTGCGATCGCCGACGTCACCCAGGCCACTCCTTGACTCAAGCGAATTTCGCGCACGCTTTTCACAAAATCCATCGCTGGTTTGACTTCGAGCGCAGGATCTGTCTGAATCGCGGCAACCTGCGTGCACAGCGCTCGGATGCCTTTTTCATCGATCGGTTTTTTCGCAATGATCGTAAAGCCGGTCACTTCATTGGGACGCTTCATGAGCCGTTGCAGTTCCGGCAGCAGGACCACGGCGCCGCCGTTTTCAAAGACGATCGGGCTTTCGTAAACGGCAACAACTTCAAATGGTTCCGAACCATAAAGTTCGATCGTGTCGCCAACTTTCTTATCGAGATTCGCGGCCAGCACGCGGCCAATCATGATCTTGCTGGTGTCGCCCGCTTCCAATTTGCGGCCACCCTTCTGCACGGTCAGCCGGCTGAACAGTGGGCAATCGGCGGGCCAGCCATTCAGTAGCACTCCCATGATGCCTTCATCGTGAAAGCTGATCATATCGAGCAGTCCGCCGACGACCGACTCAACTCCCGGTACCGCGGCAATCTTCTCTCCCAAATCTTCCGGCAAGCCATTGGTAATTTTGTTCGCCCCGCCGGCGCTGCACAACAATATCCACACCGCGCGAGGTATAAACCTGCATGAAGGAATCTTGAAAGCCCGTGGCGACGCCAACTAGCGAAACCACTGCGCCGACCGCGACGGCCAGGCCGATAATCGTGAGCATCGACCGTGCCGGCCGACGCAAAAGATTCTTCAAGATGAAACTGATGAAATGCATGGCTGTGAATGACGAATGACGAAATTCGAATGAAGCTTTAAACGGCTTCCCGTTGCTTGAGCGCTTCGGCGCGGCTGTGCACAATGCGGCCATCGCGAATCCAGATAATGCGCTCCGCCCGTTCGGCAACCTCCTGGCTGTGTGTAATGACCAGCAAGGTCATGCCGCGTTCGCGATGCAGCTGATCGAACAAATCGAGCACATCGTTGCCGGACCGCGAATCGAGGTTGCCGGTTGGTTCATCCGCCAACAGCAGCGGTGGATCGTTCGCCAGCGCTCGCGCAATCGCCACGCGTTGCCGTTCACCGACGGAAAGCTGCATCGGCAGGTGATGCGCGCGATGCCGCATGCTGACCCCTTCCAACAACTCCATGGCTCGTTCCGCACGCTTGGGGGCCGGCACCTTCGTTTCAAACATCGGAATTTGCACGTTTTCCACGGCTGTGAGCGTGGGGAGCAAATAGAAAGATTGAAACACGAAGCCGATCTTTTGCGAGCGAAAACCGTCTAAGTCTTTCAGCCGCGAAAGTGGCTGGCCTTCGAAAAACAGTTCGCCGCTCGTGGGCCGGTCGAGCGTGCCCAGCAAATTTAGCAGTGTCGATTTCCCGCTGCCGCTGGGCCCCATGATGGCCACATATTCGCCCTGGCGAATTTCAAGGCTCACATCCGCGAGCGCCGTTACGGCGCCGTCGGAATACGTGCGGCCCAGATGATCGGCTCGCAACACGATCGGCGCACCGTTATGGCTGGGATGAATTAAGTGATTGTGATTACTCATATCGAAGCGCCTCAGTAGGTGGCAGGCTGGCTCCGCGGAGCGCTGGATATGCTCCCCCCACGAGCCCAACCAACAACGACAATAAATACCCGACAACTACCACGTGCAGCGTAATGACATCGTTGCGAATGAATCCGTGGGCGGCCGGCAAATGGGTTAGCACGCGAATCATCACAATGGCCAGCAGAATTCCAATTGCGGCCCCGGCAAAGCTGAGCGTGAACGATTCGATGAGGATCATCCGCACAATTCGCGATTTTTTCCAGCCAATGGCCCGCAGGATGCCAATCTCCTGCGTCCGCTCCAGCACCGATACAATCATGGTGTTCAGCATGCCGATCGAGCCGACCACCAGCGCAATGGCGGAAGTAATCCACGCCATGGCATGCGCCAGTCGCGTTTGATTGTCGCCGCTCACAAACGCCTCAGTTTCCTGCGCCAGAAGACCGAGTTTCTTGCCGTCGTCTCCGCGCAGGTTTTCGATCTCTTTTTGGATCTGCAGCATCGACGATTTTTGATTGGGAGAATCTTTTCGCAGCGTCAATTGAAACTGCGAAATCTGTCCCTCGCGATCCATGAGCAGCTGCAAATCCTTTAGTGGAACGATGGCCGCATTGCTGTCGACCATATTGCTGCTGTCGTAAATGCCGACAATTTTAAACCTCGTGTGCTCAATCTCCACTTCGTCGCCCAATTGCTTCTGCAGAGCGGCCGCCAGATCGCCGCCGAGCATGATCACGTTTTTATCGTCGGGCTGTAGCTTTCGCCCGGTTACGGTGAGCGAGTCGAACGCCAAACTGTCGGTCGGCCAACCGTTGATCTGGCTCGGGGTCTGGCGACCGTCGATAGGCACATTGTCGGAAAGGGCCATGCCCACCTTTGCGATGCCTTCGATTTTTGCCAGACGCCCGCCAAGGCTTTCGTCTAACGTGCTGGTGTTATTCGTGGCCGTGCCGGCCCGGACAACGACCATATCGACCCCATGCTGGGTCAAGGCTTCCTTGCTAGAGCGTTCATAACCGCTCGTGATGCTCACCAGTGCGACGACAGCGGCAATCGCCACCGAAACGCCCACTATCGTGAGTGCCGTGCGTACTTTACGGCGAATCAGGTTGCGGAGAACAAAATCGATAAAATGCATCGTGAAGCTGCTCGGGCCTTCGATGGATAAAAACAACGCAAGTACAATCGAAACATCAACTTAACCAATTTCAGAGCTGTGTCTAGGGAAGTTTTGCCAGGCGACTTGCGCATCTCGGGCACTTTTTGCGCCAGCACTGTTAATTCGCATCGATTGTCCGGAAATTGGCGCTCTACAATTGGCTGATGGTCAGCCATGCTTCCTAACTCGAATCGCATTATGCACATCAAACTTCAAAACATTTGCGTCCCCGTCGATTTTAGCGACACTTCGGCGGCGGCTCTGATGTATGCCAAAGCACTGGCCGATGCCTTCGGCGCCAAGCTGCATCTAATTCATGTGCTCGTGAATTGGGTACCCGATGGCGATTTTCCAGTCAGTCCCCAGCTGTATGTCGATTTGGAAGCTTCAGCCGGGCGGCAGCTTGAAAAGCAAATGACTCCGGAGGATCAGGCCAAATATCAGGTGCACTTGGAACTCATCCATGGAACGAGCGAATTTGTGGAAATCATTCGCTATGCCCGCGAGAAGAATATCGATCTGTTAGTGATTGGCACGCACGGACGCGGCGCAATCGCTCACATGCTGATGGGCAGCGTGGCAGAAAAGATTGTTCGCAAAGCGCCCTGCCCCGTGCTCACCGTCCGCCATCCGGAGCACGAGTTTGTAATGCCCTGACAACGTGCGGCTGCGACTTTTCCAGGTCTTTGAAATCAAGGAATTGAATAACACTGTATTAACGCCTGCTCATCGAACTTGCCCGCTGCGTGGGGAGCCAAACGATGAAAGTTGCCGGGGGATGCCTTATTGCACTTGCGATCTTGGCGACCTGGATGATCCTGAGTGAACTTGCGCTCGCGGCAATGCGTCACCCGGTCGGTTTCGGCGAGTATATCGGCACCGTTTTTAGCTATTGGTGGCCATATGGGATTATCTTCTTGATTGGGATATTAGTTTGGCGGTACAAGCCAAGAAACAGAATTTACTAGAGTGACGCCCATGCGTCTCCGCTTAACCATCAGCCGGAGACCAAGGGATAACACTCGTCAGCCAGGCAGGCGTTCCCATGCGGCTCCGCTTCAGCATCCGCGATTTGGCAAACTAACCCGTGCCCGGCGCTTGGGGAGCAAACTTCGATGCCAAACTATCACGCCATCCTGACGTGTAGCGGCCTGACAGATATCGAAGGTCGCAGTGCACCGAAGGAAATTAGAGGATGAATTTCAGCATCGACCGTGGCATCAAAACGTAGTGGCTCGCTGGGATGGCACCTTGCTTTGGCTGGAAGCAGACAACGACTACGACGAAGATGGGCGGGCACTGCTCGACGAGTTTTGGGATGCCGTTATTGCATGTGTGAAGGTAAGCGGCACTATTGAGTTCAAGATCGAATCAGTCAGCCCATCGGATTGAGGTTCCTGATGCGCCTCCGCTTCACCATTCGCGATTTGCTCTGGCTCGCCGTGGTCGTGGCGATTGCCTGGCTGGTGGCTGTATAGCTGCCGCCGAGCCGAACAAACTAATGAGTTACAATCGCAGCTCCGGCAGGCTAATGCGGAACAATCAGTGCGACGGGGGCTTGATTGGCTGGCTCGGCATCCGGAACAGCTTGTCTCAAAAAGCGCCATTCCTTGGTGAAGGGCGCCACGGTATGAGCGATTGTGACGAGAAAAATAACGGACGATTCGCCGCACTTGGACAATTCCGCGCCGATTGCCATTCAGCTGCGTGGGCTATTCATCGTCATCGCGCTCATTGCCGTCGCGCTGGCGGCAGGGCAGTGGCAAGGCTGGTTCGGGATCCTCACAGTCGGTGGAGTTTTTGTCGCAGGACTCGGGCTTTGGGGCACTTATTCAAGAACTCGCAAAGCCGTAATTCCGTGGCAACTTATGGCGCACTCTGTTTGCTGCTTATTGTTTGGCGCATGTTAACGTCTGAGTCGTCTCCTGATCAATTTTTCAATGCCCACGCAACCTGCTCGATCTGGATTGCATGGCTCCAATACGAAACTAGAGCACGATTTGCTCCCCATATAGATCCCTCAGGCGAGAAATTGCACAATTGGCGGACGCTGCTGCTGACCAATATTGACCAGCAGCAAAAGTACTGGATTCGATTGTATAACTGGAATACCCACATCAAAAGCAATACATCAAGTGTTTGAGTGCACCGCTGCCCGCGGTTTGAAGCGGGCCATAGACACAGCTATGGATCCGTCTCGAGGCTGCCCGGTTTGGGACCCAAACAAGCCGATGGGACGCGAGTGTTCGAGACGGTCCCGAGAATTCAATCCTTCTCGTCGAAATGCAGAACTCCGGCATTCAATGGGCGGAGCCTCGCGATCTAGATTTGGACAACTTGCCGCCCGGGGTGAGCAAGGCCGCGATTTTGAAATCGCTCGTTGTGCACCACAATGCCGGCATCCATGTCGCAATGGCCGATGGGAACGTGCTATTCATCAGTCCGAAAGTTTCGAACCGACGATTGGAAGCACTTACGACGGCAGCCGGCAAGGAGAACGCCAAGGTCGATGAATTGCGCGATGAGCCGGAAACCCAGTGATAAGTCCTGGGCCTGCTCGTGACCGGGATTCTAAGAAGCCGCGAGTGGGAATTCTAACATGTAGTGTTGGCCGCCGGTGGAGCAGACGGGCAAATGTCCAGTGCCGAGCTTCTGAATTCAGTTCTTCGCGTTCCATGGACGATTCCAAGCGCCGGTGTTTCGCCCACATTTGTACGGTCCTCCGGACCTGCGGAGGTCTTTTCCCGATTTGCGGCCCGGCCCTCGACGGACCAGGCTATTCCCTGGCGGGCCTCCGGCCCTGGGGCCCTCCCAAAAATCTTTTTTGGACTGGCCCAAAAAGCCTATTGACTTCGATCACATGTACAATAGTATACGGATTGGAGCTATTTAGCTTGGGGTTTTGGTATACCGGGTTGCCCCGTTGGGGCAACCTGGGTCAGGGATTAAGGAATTGCACAGTCACAGAAACGCCCCAACGGGGCAGAATAAATGGATGGCTTGCAATGGGCAGGCAACAATTTCCTTGGGTGGCCTGGACAAAGTGTCCAGGCGGCGCCACCCGCAAGAGGCGTTCCAGAGAACGTGGAGCTACCAGTTGGGCAGCGATCTGCGAGTGCCTCTTGTCGCTGCGCGACCCCGAACACGCGGAGCTTTGTCGGGGCCAGCCGGCGTGGCGCAAACGAGCGAAATGAATCCAGGCGTCGTAGCATATTTCTGCACCCTCACCCTAACCCTCTCCCGTCGAGGGAGAGGGAGACCGAACCAGACACCCAGACACACAGGCCCACAGACACTCAGACACCAGCAACATTCAGACCCAGACACCCAGACCCCAAAATCACCATGAGGCTTAGCGGTACACAAATGTGCGAAATAACTCACTCAAATCGCTCGAGGATTTGCGGACGATTTGGAGGCTCCAAAGGCAGAGAGTGAAATAACTGTGAAATTACTCGGCGCGAAATTGGCAAAAACGGCTACACAGGGTCAAAAGCGCGCTCGGGTTATTTCACTTCGAAACACGATTTCGAGATTCGAGAGTCGCGTGAGCTGTTTTTATCGAACAAAATGCGACGGAGCTTCGCCGGCGCTTCAGGCCCCTGCGCGAAGTCTTGAGTTTTCCGAGGTTTTTTGCAAAGGCCAAATGAAAAAACGACGCTCGCAGCATCCCGCACATTGGACACACCGGCCGAGGCGCATTATGACAATGTCGGCCCGTGCCGTGCCTGAGCGCGGCGGCAGTGTGCAGTGCCTGGGGGCGGCAGTGCCGAAGGCCGGCAACACAATATCACCACTCAACGTCGTGGAAACCCACTATGAAACTTGCTGATCTGTTGGAACACACGCGAATTAAGCCCGACAAAAAGTTCCGGCTCAAGGACCACGACCCCTCGTGGGCCGGCGATCCGGACATTGCCAAGCCGGAACGCAAAGCGTTCGCCGAAAAATCGCTCACCGAGGATGTGGCCGATTTGGCCAAAGCGCAAGACGTGCTCTACGCCTCCGACACATGGTCGATCTTGGTCGTGCTGCAAGCCATGGATGCGGCGGGCAAGGATGGCATCATCAAGCACGTAATGTCGGGCATCAATCCGCAGGGTTGCCAGGTTCACAGTTTCAAGCAGCCCTCGACGGAAGAGCTCGATCACGATTTCTTGTGGCGCTGTGCGATCCGGCTGCCAGAGCGGGGAAGATTGGCATTTTCAATCGTTCGTATTACGAAGAAGTGCTGGTGGTGAAAGTGCATCCGGAATTTTTGGCCGCCCGAGCGCATTCCCGACGCCAAGGTAGACAAAGATTTTTGGAAAGCGCGGTATGAAGATATCAACTGCATGGAGCAGCACCTCTCGCGCAACGGAACGAAAATCGTGAAATTCTTTTTGAACATATCGAAGGAGGAGCAGCGAAAACGATTTTTAGATCGGATCAATGAACCTGATAAGCACTGGAAGATTTCCCCCTCCGACATTTCCGAGCGTGCCCATTGGGACGATTACATGGACGCATTCGAACAGTGCATTAGCGCGACCAGCACGGAGGAGGCGCCCTGGTATGTGATTCCCTCGAATCACAAATGGGTCAGCCGGGCACTGGTGGCGAACATATTGGCGGAGACGATTAAATCGCTGAATTTGAAGTACCCCGAGGTGACGCCGGAAAAAATGAAGGCGATTGAAGCGTCGAAAAAACAACTGGAGAGCGAGAAAGATTAGGTCACGCTGAAATTATTCGTCGGTGCGAGCCATGATGGGGCGCTTATAATGCACGACAACTTTGACGAGCACGAATCCCGATCGCTGGAGCGAGGATTACACCGCTAATGTCTACTGCCACACAGCCGCCGATTTTATCGCCGCAACTGCTCGCGCAGCTCGAGCGATTGGAGCTCGTGACGCGCAAGATTTTTCGCGGCCGCATGAAAGGGGAACGCCGCAGCAAACGGAAAGGTCAAAGCGTCGAGTTTGCCGATTTCCGCAATTACGTGGCCGGCGACGATTTGCGATTCATCGATTGGAACACTTATGCCCGGCTCGACAAGTTGTTCCTGAAGTTGTTCCTCGAAGAAGAGGATTTGCATTTCTTCGCGCTGATCGATGCCAGCCCGTCGATGGATTTTGGCACGCCGACGAAGCTGGAGTACGCGAAACAGTTGGCGGCGGCGCTGGGCTTTGTCGGCCTGGTGCGCGGGGATCGCGTGAAAGTGGAAACGCTTGGACAATCGCCACGCACGCCGGGGCCCGTGCTGCGTGGCCGGAAAAGCTTGTGGCGGATGATGGATTATCTGGCCGCAGTTGAGCCGGGCGAAACGGTATCGTTGGCTCAAGGCGTGAAGAACTTCTGCCTGCGAAACAGCGGCAAGGGAATTCTGCTGCTTGATCACCGATTTGATGGACAAAGCTGGCTACGAAAGCGCACTGCGATATTTGGTCTCGCAGCAGATGGATGTGTACGTGATTCAAGTGCTAAGCACCGAAGAGATCGATCCGGACATCAAAGGCGATTTGAAACTGCTCGACTGCGAAGACAGCGACATTGCGGAAATCACGGCCAGCGCGCCCTTGATTGCCAGGTACAAGCGCACGCTGGCCACGTTCATCGAAGGGGCGCGCACGTTCTGCAACCGCCGCGGCATGAATTACCTGATGGCCCGGAACGATTTGCCGGTCGATCAACTGGTGGCGGGCTATTTGCGGAAGCGAGGGTTGGTGAAGTGACAAACTTACAACGGACAACGAACAACTGACAACGGACGAGTACTCGGGGCAACGCACGTGGAATTCCTTCCCTCACTTTCGCTTTGCAATGGGCACTTTTGCTGGCCGTGCCGCCGGCGATTGTGGCGCTGTACTTTTTGAAATTGCGCCGGCAGCCGCTGGAAGTGCCCAGCACGTACTTATGGCAGAAATCGATTGAAGACATGCATGTGAACAGCCTGTGGCAGCGCATTCGGCAAAGCTTGCTGCTGTATCTGCAATTGCTGCTTATTGGCGCTGGTGATCTTTGCCCTGCTGCGGCCCGGCTGGCGGAGTGAGAAACTGGTCGACGAGCGAAATATCTTTCTGATCGACAATTCGGCCAGCATGAGCGCGACCGATGTCAGTCCATCGCGTTTGGAAGAAGCCAAACGGCGAGTGCTGGCGATTATCGACAACATGCAGACGACGGAGGAACGCGAAGAAACGAATCGACTGGAAGGAGTTGCGCCCGGCACAGAACGCGCACGGCGCGGTTATTCGGCGATGGTCATCAGTTTTTCCGACACTGCGAAAGTTGAGCAAGGCTGGACCGATAACACGCGCGAACTGCGGCGGGCAGTCGAAAACATCAAGCCGACGAATCGGCCGACGGTAATCAATGAGGCATTGCAAGTGGCGGCGGGTTTGGCAAACCCGGGACGCTCGACCGAATATTCCGACAACCGATCGGTGGAATCGCAACCGGCGAAGCTGTTCATTGTGAGCGACGGTAAGTTTCCGCCCGTGCAAGGGTTTTCGCTGGGCAGTTTGAATCCAGTGTTCTTGCCGATTGGCAAAGCAGACGCGTCGAATCTGGGAATCATCTCGTTCAGCGTGCGGCGGAATGAAGAACGCGAAGGGCAACTGCAGGCATTCGGCAGCATTCAGAATTTCGGCGATGAAGCAGTGAAGGTGCCGGTCGATCTTCTGCTGAACGGTAATCCGCTGGATGCCTCCGAGGTGACCGTGCCGCCGGGTGATGCAGCGGGCGTTTCGTTCAATCTCGGCGAAGTGGATTCGGGCGTCCTGGAATTGCGATTGAACCGGAAAGATGTGTTGCCAGTAGACAACCGGGCTTGGGCGGCAGTGAACTCATCGCGCAAGCCAAAAGTCTTGTTGGTTACCGCGGGCAACGAAGCCTTGGAATTTGCGCTGGCGACAACCCGAGCCGGCGAACTCGCAGAGGTTTCCAAGGCAAAGCCCGATGTGCTGCTGACGAAAGAGCATCAGCGGGCCGCCGCCAGCGGCGCATTTGATTTGATCATTTACGACCGCTGCAAGCCGACACAACTGCCGCGCGCAACACACTGTTCATTGGCGAAGCGCCGCCGGAGCCTGAATCGACTTTGTCGGCAGATAAACCAAATGCTGAGACCGATAAGGGAACCGCGCCGGCAACGGCATTGGTGGCGAAGTGGTGGTCGCTGGGCGATCCGGTTGCGTATCCGCAAATCATCGATCTGGATCGCACGCATCCGTTGATGCAGTGGCTCGACATGGGCGATGTCGATATTGTCGAAGCTCGCCCGGTGACGCCGGCCACTGGCGGCACGCGGCTGCTCGACTCCAACAAAGGCACGCTGTTTGCCATTGCTCCGCGGGAAGGCTTTGAAGATGCCGTGCTGGGGTTTGACATCTACACGGTCAATAGCGATGGCGAGCGGGTGCCGAACACCAACTGGCCGATACGTCGCAGCTTCCCGGCATTTGTGTTTGCAGTTCTCTCTTATCTGGGCGGAAATGAGGGGACCAGGGCCGGTGAAACCGTAAAACCGGGGCAGCCGATTGTGCTGAAGAGCGACGCGCCGGTGGAGCAACTTGACGTGATTACGCCGCGCGGCAACACCTTGACCGCGCTGCGTGGAAAAGCCGGTTCGTTCCATTTCAGTCAGACGGACGATCCGGGACCGTACGAAGTTCGCGAACGCGAAAAAACCGTGGAACGGTTCACGGTGAACTTGTTTGATCCGCTGGAAAGTAATATTCGGCCGGCAAAGGAAAAGTCCATCCAAATAGGGAATGTTTCCGTGGAAGGCGATTCAGGATACGAGCCGGTTCGGCAAGAGACATGGAAGTGGCTCTTGGTGCTTGCCCTGGTTGTTTTGTTGGTCGAGTGGTATATCTACAATCGGCGCGTGTATGTTTAGGTTGTGACTTTCCAAGCGGCAGCGGCGACACAGGTTGGAAGTGAAACTGCGGATTATTTGAATAGTTACCCCACTGCCTTGCCATGCGAAATAGTCCCACGTTGGAAAAGCCGCGCAGGCCGCGACGCAAGGCGTTCAACCGCATTGTCGAAACCAACCTGTGGGAAAAAGTCAGTTACAGTGAATACCGCGAGCAAATCCGCCGCGTGTATGCCGGTCCGAAGGGCGCCGCGCTCTGGATGTGCAGTGCTTTCTCGCTACATGCTCCGCTGGGCGATCGGATGCTGCGGAAGCGGCGATTCGATTTGCGCGGCTGCAAACGGATATTAGATGTCGGCAGTGGCGCCGGCCAAATTGTGCGACATCTGCTCCGCTATGCGGATCGTGATGCGACGATTTCGGGCATCGACATTTCACCGGAGATGCTGCGGCGAGCGCGGGGACGATTGAAAAACGATCGACCCCAATTCCTTTCGGCCGATCTTGCGCATTTGCCGTTTGCCGATGGCGCGTTCGATTGCGTCACCTGCGGTTATGTGCTCGAGCATTTGCCGGAGGCCAAGTCCGGATTGTCGGAGTTGGCTCGCGTGATGTCGCCAGGCGGTCGTATGTTGTTACTTACTACGGAAGACAGCTTCGGCGGTGCATGGACCAGCCGACTATTTCTTTGCCGCACGTACAATCGACAAGAGCTGTTGCAAACCTGCCGCGATGTTGGACTTGAACCCGTGCAAGAATTGTGGCTTTCCGGAGTACACAAAGCGCTTGCGGGCCGGCGGGATTTGTTTTGAGTTGCGACGCCGGTAAAGCGCCGAAGATTTCATCACCGTCTCGGCCGCTTGCCGCGATAGCTCAGATCGAGCAAGTCCATGGGATGGTAAATCGGCAGCCGCTGTCGTTGCGCTCGAGCTTCGCGAGCAATCTGTAAAATGCAACCGGCATTTGCAGTAATGACGGCGTCGGCGCCCGTGCCCAAGATATTCGCCAGCTTGCGGCGACTTAGACGGGCAGACATCTCCGGCTCAGTCAGATTATAGGTTCCAGCCGCCCCACAGCACATCTCGCTCTCGGCAAGTTCGCGCAGTTCCAGGCCCGGGATTAGCTGCAGCAAGCGCCGAGGCGCATCGCGAATTCGCTGCGCATGTACTAAATGGCACGCGTCATGATATGTGGCCTTTAGTTTGATTTCGCCGCTCGGCGCAACCGGACCGAGTTCGTCAAGAAACTCATGAATATCCTTCACCTTCGCTGCGAACTGCGCACGCTGAGGCTGTCGCGCATCGTCCCAATGATGCCCGTAGTCTTTGAGCATTGATCCGCAGCCGGCCACATTGACGATGACAGCGTCCACCTCATCGGTTTTCAATGCCGCCGTATTAATATCGGCAAATTGCCGTGCCGGCTCACTAGACCCAGCGTGCAGATGAATGGCGCCGCAGCATACCTGGGCTCGCGGCACAAGCACGTCGCACCCGTTCTGTTGAAGCACGCGCGCCGTCGCCCAATTGGTTCGGCGAAACAGCGAATCGCCAACGCACCCGGTAAATAGCGCGACGCGTGCTCGAGGTTTTCCGATCGAGGGCAGAATGTCCGGCAGTCGGCGACCACGGTATCTAGGCGGCGGCAGCAGCGAGGTCAGCCGCCGCAGTCGCGCGGGAAGCAACTTCTGAACGAGCCACAGCAAATGCAATCGTTGGGCAATGCGCGCGGGAATAAGCCACCGCGCAGTGCGTCGCGAATTTGGGAGCAGTCCGAACAAAATCCAGCGGTGAAACCAATCTCGTGTTGGGCTCGATTCATCGAGTTGCTCCATTGCCGCCCGGAACGGCTCGATCAATTGCCCATACTTCACTCCCGAAGGGCACGCCGTCTCGCAAGCCCGACAATCGAGGCACAAATCGAGATGCCGCCGCACTTCCGGGGTCAGGTTCCAGCCGATGATCGGTCACGGCACGCATCAGATAAATTCGCCCGCGTGGGCTATCGTTCTCGTCACCAAGTTCTGCGTACGTCGGGCAAGCAGCTGTGCACAATCCGCAGTGAACGCAATCCAGGAACCGACGGTATTCGACGGCTGCGCCGGGATTCGTTGGCGCAACAACAACACCATCGCGAACGTCGCCGTTGAGCATCGCGTTTTGTGACGTCTGTTGCATCTTTAACGTGCCACGAAAACGAATCTACCTCGGTTCAACAAATCTTTCGGATCAAACTGACGTTTAACATCGCTCATAACTGCCGCTGCATCGCTCGGGCTCCCCCACCAACATTGCCGAGTGAGCTCTGCCGGCGAGTCGCACGAGAGCACTTTCACATGGCCACCGTGCTCCGCAGCCGCTGGCTGCAAGCGGCCGACCAACGTTTTTGAAATGCCATCAACCAAAACATCCGCAAATCGAGCAATCACAATTCCATTGCCGGCGTGCGATTGAACGGAACACCGCGGATCGATCTCTTCCAATAGACGAATGAATTCTACCGTTCGGCTCGGGCGCAAAGCGGCTTGAATCACAAGCGGCGATCTGCCTTCGACCGGAAACTGCGCCAACCGCCGCCATAGTTCGGCACTGCTGTGATCGGACAAAATCTCCGCTGCCACACCTAACTTTCGCAGTTCGTTCCACAACGTCGAACCCATCCACTCCACTTCCAGCTCCGTGCCCTCGACGCCAATCACTAAATGAGCTCGCTCTCGTTCAGTAAGCGGCCCAACCAGGGCATCGTTCCTCCAGGCGGGTCCGACGAGCAATTCAATTGCAGTTGGTGTCGCCTGCGAACTGACCATTGCCGCTAGAATTCGTTCCGCCATCGGCCAATCGCGCATCTTGCACGTCACAAAACGCGAGCACGGTGGGATCGGTTTCACACGCAGCGTCACTTGTGTAATCACGGCCAACGTGCCCAGCGATCCAACGAGTAATTTGCAGAAATCGTAGCCGGCAACGTTTTTGACCACACGCCCGCCACCATGGAAGCACGTTCCGCGACCGTCCACGGCCGTGATGCCGATCACATAATCGCGGATTGTTCCGTGCGCATATCGCCGCGAGCCCGAAGTGTTTGTCGCAATCACGCCGCCTAGCGTTGCCCGGTGGGCGTTTGGCAAATCGATCGGCAGTCGTTGCTGCTCTTTGGCCAGTATCGCCGACAAGGCATCGATGGTGATGCCAGCCTCCACGGTAATGGTCATGTCGCGCGCCGGATAGTCGACAACACGCTTCAAACCGCGCAACGACAACCCATGTCCAGGCGTTTTCGGCGCCAAACCAAAGTCCATACTGGATTGGCCTCCCAATGGATAAATCGGTATGCCGTCAAGAAACGACTCGCGCACCGCTTCCGTCACCTCCGAAAGATCGGCTGGCGTCACTGTATCCGTCAGCGGAAGTTTTTCAGCGATCGCGGGCACTTCGTTCTTCCTCATTTCATCTATGGTTTGTGTTTTTCGCGGCGCTGATCCTTACAACGCTGCTCTCCGTCCCGGCCGAATCTGCCGAATTCCCAGTCCATTCTTCGGCCGCTGTTCCATGCCACACGCACCGGCTGTCGGCAGCATTTTGCATGGGCTCAATCGACCATCCGGATTGAACGCCATCCGCAGCCGTTCCATAGCGTCCAGATCGTCCTCGGTAAATAACTTCTGCATGAACGCAATTTTCTCCACGCCAATCCCATGCTCGCCGGTTACGCTGCCGCCGCAGGCGATGCACTCATCCAAAATCTCTGTGCTGGCCGCCAGCACACGAGAAATCTGCCGCGGATCGCGCTCGTCGAATAACAAGATCGGATGAATATTGCCGTCGCCCGCGTGAAACACGTTGACGATGCGCACGTTGTGCTTTGCGCCAATTTCCATGATGCGCCGAAAAATGTGCGGCAACTTCGTGCGCGGCACCACGCCATCTTGCGTGCAATAACTGGGGCTCAAACGGCCGACTGCGCCGAACGCCTGCTTCCGGCACTTCCACAGTTTTTGCCGCTTCTCCGGCGTGGCGGCCTGGCGGACTTCGCGTGCACCAAATTTTTCACACAAGGTGATGATCTGATCTCGCTCGGCATCCAAACCGACTTCCAATCCGTCGACTTCGATCAACAGCACCGCTTGCGCAGTCGAGCGGAAATCCAAATTTGTATGCCTGCTCAATGGCGACTAAAATCCCCTGATCCATCATCTCCAGAGCCGCTGGAATGATTCCTGCGCCGATGATTTCGCTGATGGTGTTCGTCGCGGCGTCAATCGAATCGTAAATCGCCAGCAGCGTTCGGTAGCCCTCAGGATTGCGCGTCAGTCGCACCCAAACTTTTGTGACGATCGCCAGCGTACCTTCACTGCCGACGATCGCGCCGACCAAATCGAGCCCCGGCGTATCTTCCGCCGGCCCGCCGAATTGCACGATCCGGCCGTCGGGCAGCACCGCCTCCACGCCGAGCACATGGTTCACCGTCACGCCGTACTTCAGCGTGTGCGGTCCACCGCTGTTGGTCGCCACGTTCCCGCCGATCGTGCAAGCCCCTTGGCTCGAAGGATCCGGCGCATAGTGATAACCGGCGCCCTTGAGCGCCTGGTTCAGCCACGCATTCACGACGCCTGGCTGCACCAGCGCGTATCGATCGCGCAGGTTGATTTCTTCGATCGCTTTCATCCGCGTGAGCACGATCATGATTCCGCCGCCCACCGGCAAACATCCGCCGGCCAAACTGGTTCCCGCCCCGCGCGGCACGAACGGCACGCGGTGCTTGTTCGCCAGCCGCACGATTTCGGCCACGTGTTCGGTCGTGCGTGGAAACACCACCACGTCTGGGCAGTTCTTTTCAATCACGAACCCGTCGCACTCATACACGATCAAGTCCGAATGAGCCGACAACACGCCATCGATGCCAAGCAACTGGCGAAGTTCATCAATCAGTGTTGGCAACGTATCGATGGTCATGGGCGTTTTGATGTTTTGAGATGCTTCTCAATACCGCAATCCGTTTTTGCGAATGTGTACGTAGGGTGGTACGTCAGCCAGCAGGTCGGTCGCCGTCACTTCTGCCAGAAAAATTCGATGATCGCCGGAATCGACATGCGATTTTGCCACGCATTCCAAATAGCCAGCCGCTTCCGCCAAGGCCGGCAAACCCGCCGGCGTGCGAACTATTTGCAATCCATCGAAGGCGGTCTCGTCGGGTGCAAAACCGCGGCCGAAATGGCTGATCAGTTGCTTTTGATTTTCACCAACCACGTTCAGCACGAACGGCGAACCATCTCTCAACCACTCCGCGAGAAATCGATCCGACTTCAGCGCGACGCTAATCATCGGCGGCTCGAAGCCCGCTTGCATTACCCAGCTGGTCAGCATGCCGGTCTCGTGGCCATCGCGTGCCGCAGTGAGGACGAAGAGGCCGCTGGGAATCCGACCCAGCACGGCAGCCAGCGGCGAGTTGGTCATACTTATCTTCCAGGAGTCTTCTTGAGTTGCCGCCCGAGATGTCGTTCGACACTGCTGACCTTTGCCTGCAATCGGCCGCTGTGTCCGCGGCGCACATCGAGCTTCGCAGAACAAGTGACGCGTTCGTGATGGGCCGCCACTGCCTGGACCGATTTCTTCAGAACGTCCAGCACCGCGTCCAACTCGCCTTCCACAAGCGTGCCCATCGCATGCAACTGATAGTCGAGTCCCGATTGCTCCACGATCTCCAAACAGCGAGCGACTTCTGCGCCCACGCTCTCGCCGGCGCCCAGCGGAGCCACACTGAACTCGAGCAGGACCATAAGAATACGCGTTGTAATAGGTTTGATTCGGTGTCATTGAATTGTAGGGGGCGAAAAGTAAAGTGTCGACGGCAGGGGAAATGACGAAATTCGAATGACGAATGACGAATGAAATTCCAAGGACCAAATTCCAATGTTTGCAGGATAAACGAGCCGGTGTTTCGTCATTGGAATTTGGAGCTTCCTTCGTCATTCGAATTTCGTCATTCGTCATTTACGTTAAACGTGTCGGCACGCGCATTTCCATCGCGTGCCGCAGCTTTGCATTTGCGGATCGATCAGCACTTGCCAGCGCGTGCCGTCGGGTTCCACCAGCCGATGATCGATCTGCGGCGCAGCGCGCAATCGTCGCAGCTCAGATGCCACCAGGCGTCGGTTGGAACCAGCGTGCCGCCGCCGCCCACGACATCATTTGCAGACACCGACCGCCGGAAGCCGCGCACGCCCACCATCAGCGGTTTGCCATCGGCGTCGGTCACCAAGATCGAAACCACATTGTCGGCCAGTTGGAATAAATCGTCGGCTGGAGAAAAATCGGTTTTCGTTTCCATCGTCATGCCCTTCGTTGGTAATTGGTTCGTGTTTCGTTGCGAATACTTGAAAGTTTGAAATGCCGATGCCAGCAGTGCTGGAATAACGATAAATTCGCAGTTTGCGCCTGGCTAAACCGGCCTTCGCACCTCGCGCGGCTTTCGCTACACTTCTCGCCACTTTTCTCGTTCATCTTTTCTGGCTCGCGATTGGTTTCGTTTTGCCGCCGCACGTTCGTGCCGCTCGTTGTACTTGTCATCCAGGCGGACTGACTTTGTTTTAGGATTCCTCGGTGCGCTTTTTCGCTGCCGCCGCGTTTGCCTGCGGGCTGCTCGCGTGGTGTTCCACCACCTACGCGCAGAGTTGGGGTCCCGATGCGCGCCTGCCGCCGGGAGCCGCCCTGAATGGAACGATTTACGCAGCGCCGAACTATCAGGCGGCGCCGTACGCCCAGATCGCCGCTGTTCCGCCCATCGCGCCGCAAGCCACGTTCGATGATCGCCAGCAATCGGTCGTGATTCTCGATAATCCCGTCGTTGCCGCTGCGCCCGCTCAGCCCGTTTATCAAACCGGGCAACAATTTCAGTTGCTCGATGCCGCGCGTCCTGCCGCCGCCGTCGGCTCGCCAGTGTCGTATAACACGATCGAGCAACCCAGTCTGCCGCCCGGCGCCGTCGTGCCCGATTGTTACGACTGCAATTGCGATCCCTGGCATTGGAGCCTGTTGCCCGACGGCATTATCTATCACTCGTATTTGGCCGGGCCGAAAGAGCCGCGCATGGCGGCAGTGTTTGTCGACGACACGAACGTCGATACCAAATTCGACGGTACGCTCGGCGCCCGCGTGGGCCTCTTGCGTTACGGCAACAGTGCCGATTTTCGTCCGCAAGGCTGGCAGCTCGATGTGGAATCGGCCGCTTTCATCCGCCAGGATCTTTCCGAGAACAGCGATGTCGATGCCTACGATTTTCGCGTGGGCATTCCGGTCACCTACGGCTGGGATCGCTATCAGATGAAAATTGCGTGGTATCACAACAGTGCCCACTTGGGCGATGAATTCGCGCTCAAGCATCCGGATTTCGTGCGCATCAACTACAGCCGCAACGCGATTGTGTGGGGGCATTCGTACTATTTGCTCGATGCGCTGCGCGTCTACGGCGAAGTGGAGTACGCTTATTTCGTCGATGGCGGCAGCAAGCCGTGGATGATTCAGTTCGGCTTCGAATACAGCCCGCTCATTCGCGGCTGGCACGGCGCGCCCTTCCTGGCGCTGAACGCTTACTTGCGGCAGGAAAACGATTGGGGCGGACCGCTGACGTTTGAAACCGGCTGGCAATGGCGCGGCCTGCGCGGCGGACAATTGATGCGGGCCGGCTTTTACTATCAGACCGGGCCCGGCATCTATGGCGAATTCTTCCGCGACAGCGAACAGCTGATCGGCGGCGGCCTGTGGTACGATTTCTAACTTGGGTTTCAATGCTGATTTGGGTGGCCGGGACTGGAGGCGATCGCCGAAGTCCCGGAATCTAGCGCCGCCGATTCCCTGCGGACCAGCACCCTCAATCTTCACACGCGATTTTTCAGAAAAGCGCAATTCTCCGCGAAAAACTGCGCCTTCGAAAAGGGGCGTGAACAACTCGCGATCTGCGCACAAAAATCCCCGAGAAAATCGCACGTCCTTTGGTTACCGCGGCGATCTTGCGATTCAGAGTGAAATAACCGCAGCGCTTTCCTCGAGAAATCCAGGCTCAAGTCGCGGAGTTTTTTCACAGTTATTTCACTTTTCCGCTTCCGGTAACTTGGCTGAATCACGCTATTCCCAGCGAAAACCCGAAGATCAGGTGCCCTTCGAGCAGGGCTGCAGAGCCGGAGGATGTCTATCGCCCCCGCGGTGCATCGCTGCTCCGGAAGGTTCACGTTCAGTTGTCTCGTGCGAATGCTCGGTCTCATCGCGTGTCACACTGCATCATGGAAATGGTTCGAATGACTAGAATCTGTTCAACTGTTTAGTATAGTGTACATACGGCTAAAAGGCAAGGGCTTTTTTGGGCCACTTGAGCAAATTAATAGAAATATTTTTTGCCCTGCCGCCAGGTAGCGCGGGCATGGTCAGCTTCACCTCACGGAAATGCCCAGATTTCGCCAAATACTCAAATTTGGACGCATGTTCACATTACATCGACGACCTGGAAAGTGCCCGTCGCTTGTTCAAACAAGCGTTCGGCGGAGAGGCCAACGAACCCTCAAACCGTCGCCTGTCCGTGGCGCGATTTGTGGCGGGTCGCAATGCCCATTAGAATCTGCCGAGGTACACACTGGGCTTGGCAACTAAAACGAACAACATTGAAACGAACAGCAATGAAAATGACCCGAAAACGCAACGCTTTAGCTTTCGCAGTCCTATTTGCCGGGATTGTCACCGTATGGACCGGCATCGTTTGGGCCCAACCGATTGACAACCCAATCTATCGTGATCCGGCCCAATTGATTGATGATCGTGTTCATGACTTGATTTCTCGATTGACGCTCGAAGAAAAAGCGCAATTGCTTAATCATGTTGCGCCCGACCTGGAGAAATACAACATCCGGTCCGACAAGTGGAACCAGTGCCTGCACGGAGTCGTCTGGGAAAAGCCGACCACCATGTTCCCCGTCTCGATCGCTGCAGCTGCAACATGGGACCCGAGCCTAATTCATGCAGAAGCGACGGCTATTTCCGATGAGGCACGGGCGATCTATAACTCCTGGCATACTGATCCCGCCTTTACCGGCACCAAGAAGGGGCTGATCTATCGCGCCGGTAATCAATATCAGCCGCAACCCCTACTGGGGGCGCATCAATGAGTGTTTTGGCGAAGATCCCCATCTCACCGGTCGCATTGGTGTCGCTTACATCAAGGGCCTACAAGGCGATGACGCCAAGTACTTGAAGCTCGCCGCGACGCTTAAGCATTATGCCGTTAACAATGTCGAGCGAAACCGACAGAGCCTTTCCGCCAGCGTAAGCGAGCGGATGCTATTCGAATACTGGCTGCCGCACTTTAAAGATTGTGTCGTGGAGGGGCAGGCCCAATCCATCATGGCGTCGTATAACGCGATCAATGGCGTTCACAACAACGTTAACAAGCTCCTCCTGACCGACATTCTCAAGAATCAATGGGGCTTCAAGGGCTTCGTCGTCTCCGACCTGGGGGGCGTCAACACGATGGTGAAGAGCCAGCGCGGGAAATTGACGGTGCTGGATGCCGTTGCTAATTCGCTTCTAGCTGGATGCGATTTCTCTGATAAAGAATTCATGGACAATATTCCGGACGCGGTTCGCCAAGGTTTGCTGCCGGAAGCGCGGCTGGACGACGCTGTATCGCGCGTCCTAACCGTCCGATTCCGCTTGGGCGATTTCGATCCGCCGGAGCTCGTGCCTTACAGCAAAATCAAGTCGGATGTCATTTGCAGTGCTGAGCACCGAAATCTGTCTTTGAAAGTCGCACGTGAATCGATTGTCCTGCTCACCAATAAGAATAACTTCCTGCCACTCGATCGCACGAAACTCAAAACGATCGCGGTTATTGGACCGCACGCCAACAATTTCACTGCGGGCGGCTACAGTGGCCGAGCACAAGATCCAGTCACGCCGCTCCAGGGAATCACAAAGGCAGCGGGCGCTGGAATTGAGATTCTCTTTACCCAGGGGGGCCAAATCGCTCCACCCAGGCCCAGAGACGGCGCGCCGGCAATCGATCCAACTGTCGAATTGCAGAAGGCGGTGGACCTGGCCAAACGGGCAGACGTTGTAATTTTGCTGGTTGGTACAACCCTCGCCATTGAAGCAGAAGGACGCGATCGTACCACTTTGGATTTGCCGGGCAACCAACAAGCACTTGTCGACGCTGTAATTGCTGCCAACTCCAAGACCGTCGTAGTGGAATTGAATGCTGGGCCCTTAGCTGTACCGACGATTGCTGAACAGGCCGCAGCGATGCTTGAAGCTTGGTGGGGCGGCGAAGAAGGCGGCACAGCGATCGCCGAGGTGCTCTTTGGCGAGGTCAATCCCAGTGGTCATATGCCGCTGACAGTCTATGCATCGGCGGATCAAGTTCCACCTCAGGATGAGTACGATATCTCCAAGGGTTTCACCTATATGTATCTGAAAGGCAAACCCTTGTTCCCTTTCGGGCATGGCCTGAGCTATACCAATTTCGAGTATGGAAAACTGCAGCTCTCGGACATGCAAGTGACCAGCGACAGTAAATTCACCGCGTCCATCGACATACGAAACAGCGGTGCGCGCGAAGGCGACGAGATCGTGCAGCTCTACGTTCACGAAGTGAGTCCTGCGCTGATACGTCCGGCCAAAGAGCTCCGCGGATTCCAACGGATTAGCCTGAAACCGGGAGAATCAAAGACCGTGTCTCTAACGGTCCCGGCTGAAAAACTGGCGTATTACAACGAGAACTCCCATGCCTTCGTCGTAAATCCCGGCTCGTTCGATATTTTGATCGGAAGCTCAGCGGACGACATTCGGGCTCGCGACCAAATTCAGGTTATCTCAGAAGACAAAACTAAACCTGGGCGACAGAATAACTAGCTAATGCGAGCAGCCTGAATTCGCGCCGCTCTTGTTCCAGAACTAACGCCATCCCGTTTCAATCACACACCCAAACCCAA
Organism: Pirellulales bacterium; assembly: GCA_963773875.1. Taxonomy (GTDB): domain Bacteria; phylum Planctomycetota; class Planctomycetia; order Pirellulales; family JADZDJ01; genus CAVTYH01. The sequence goes on along the minus strand of CAVZCV010000010.1, from coordinate 408,214 downwards.
GAGCAATCGAAATGAAGACGCAAATCTTATTGGCAGTCATGATCGCCTTGCCGCTGTCTGCGTTTGCGGCCGACGTTACTGGCACTTGGAAAGCTGAATTCGAAACACAACGGGGACTGCAAAAATACATCTTCACGCTCAAACAAGACGGCACGAAAGTGACCGGCAAGGCGAGCGTCGACATGGGCGGGGAAAAGCGCGAATCCGATTTGAAGAATGGAAAGATCGAGGGAGACTCGGTCACGTTCGTCGAACCGCTCAACATTCCGGGCAACGACCTTCAAGTGACCTTCACCGGAAAGATTTCCAACGGCGAGATCAAGTTCACACGAAAGGTTGGCGATTTTGGTTCTTCCGAGGCCACCGCAAAACTCGATGCCGTCGGCGCTGCGGAAAAGCCTGCGAACAATCAACCTGGCGCGCAGCCCGACGGACGCAAAGGCGGCGGTCGAGGTGCGCCCATTGAATTAGGCCCCGACGACAAGCCTGCGTTTCCCGAGCCGCCCGCGGGGTTTAATGTCCGGCGCGACGATGCTCCTCATGGCGAGATTAAAGCTGTGCAGTACGATTCCAAATCGCTGGGAACTCGTCGGCAGGTGCGCGTCTACACGCCTCCTGGTTATTCAAGCGACAAAAAATATCCGGTGCTGTACCTCTTGCACGGCATTGGCGGCAACGACCTTGAATGGCTACGGTCATGCAAAGCAGATAACGTGCTCGATAATCTTCTGGCCGACGGCAAGATTCAGCCGATGATTGTCGTCTTCCCCAACGGCAATTCCGCCGTCACGGCCGACGCTGCCGACGCCAAGGGTTCACGTGGCGGTGGCGGGCGCGGGCCGGGCGCATTCGAGAGTTGGGAAACGCCTTTCGAGAACGACTTGCTCAAAGACATTATTCCTTTCATCGAATCGCAGTACTCGGTTCACACGGATCGCGAACATCGAGCGTTGGCAGGCCTTTCGATGGGGGGCGGCCAGACCTTAAACATTGGGCTCGCGCATCCCGAAGTGTTTGCGTATGTCGGCGGATTTTCTTCAGCCCCGAATACTCGTGAATTCGGCGGGCTGTCTTCTGGTAAGCTTTTGCCTGATCCGGAAACCGCCAAAAAGCTGAAGCTGCTGTGGCTGGCTTGCGGCAACAAAGATGGTTTGATGCGGGTGAGCCAAGGCGTCCACAAGATGCTGAAAGAAAACTCCGTGCCGCACATTTGGCACGTCGATTCGCACGCTCACGACAACACCGAATGGGCAAACAATTTGTATCTATTTGCCCAGCATATTTTCAATGACAAGTGAGCGCATCTCACTTACGTTCGTCGGTTGCAATAATTTCCGGCCGATGCGGTGCTCACGACCGACGACGCATTGAATTCCATGCGATAAGAGACCGTCCGGAGAAGGTTACCGCGCAACCCGGCGCGCAATGAATGACCAGCTATGACTTGGACGCACGGAAAGGAAACGCATGGCTGTCGAACGATAGGAGAACGTGGTCATAGGCAGCGGCGAAAGCGGAATTTATCTCGTCAGGAATATCGCATTCCCACATCGCTTGTTTTACGATTGCGAATACTTTCCGAGATGCAGGGCTTCCAGGAGGGTTTCATCTCCATGAACGAAGACCAAAGCAGAAAGCGCTCGGAAGCCGATGCCGAGCTAGAACGGGAAATCCGAAAAGGGCACAAGTTCACGCTGCAGGAAGCCATTGGGCGGCTGGCTGGTCCCGGCGCCATGAAGGGCGAATCGCCGGTAGCTCGCCTCCAACAGGCCGAAATTGAAATCGCATCTTGGCTACGAAGCCACCTGATCGACGCCGCCGGAGCGCTCGAAGTTGTTTTGCACCGCGACGTAAAGGAGAGCGCGCTGTTGCTCAACAATTTTGATCAGCCACTCGTGGTGTTAGCCGCCTATTGCAAACAAGTACTCGACTCCGAGCACTTATTGAAAGAATTCGTGCGCAATGTAGACATTGAGTGGGGACGCATCATGGGTGAGCGCCCTTATTTCGAGCAGGAGGGCTCTCCGCGCCACTCCGATGATCCTTACACGATTGAGTCCGTCCGCAATACCTTATCGGAATTGCTGATCCAATTGGCCGCAGACAGCCAGTAGCGCTCGGTCTTTCAAATGACTCATTCCCGCGGCAGTCGAACGTAGTTCCATGCGCGGATAATCGGCTCCGCAATGCGCGGGGCAGAATGTAAAGCAAGGTGCGATTTCGTTGAGGCTTGTTTTATCGCTAAAAAGCGTTGACGATGTCAGTTGGATCGTCAGAGATCAAATGAGAGACAAATTCTCTCTTTATGCCCAATGGCGAATTTCGTTGCAGCAGCGGCAACATCCTTAGTGTCGCTGGCCAGCCTTGTTCATCACGGAGTTTCAGCCGTCGTGTATTTCGAAGTTGCGCGATCGACGTGAAAACTGAATCCTGCCTGCCCCGGCAATGACTTCACCTGACGAATCAGGAGTGTGCTATGAATCCAAGCCAAATTGACGAACACTCCGGCCAAATCGCCCTGAGCGATGCGGAAGGCGTTAAAAAGATTCTCGTCACCACAATTTTGGGCCTGTGGGATGCAGTTAACAATCTAACACGCATCAAACCGACTAGACGCGACCGATACCGCGTGACGATATTCGGCTCCGCGCGGTGCGGCGCCAGGCAGCTTCGCTTATGAGGAGACAAAGCGCGCCGCCGCTGAATTGGCCCAAATGGATTGCGACATCATCACCGGCGGGGGTCCCGGGCTGATGCAGGCTGCGAACGAAGGCGCAGCCGATCTTTCCGGCAAAGTGCAGTCTGTCGGAATTCGAGTCGACTTGCCTTTTGAACAGAACGTGAATGCGTTTGTGAGCCAAGCCTTCGAGCATCGCACCTTTTTTACACGCCTGCACCAATTCGTGCTGACATCCGACGCGTACATTGTTGCGCCCGGCGGCATTGGAACGGTATTGGAAATGATGATGATTTGGCAATTACTTCAAGTCCGCCACCTCCGCGACACACCGCTTTTGCTTGTCGGCCGCATGTGGCCTGGACTCGTCGATTGGGCACGGACTGCCATGCTTTCGTACGACCCACCGTTGGCCGGCATCGATGACTTCGCCATTCCCCAATGCGTCGCTGGCGCTGACGAAGCGGTGCAGATGATTCGACTGCATCATAAGAGCTGGCATGAGCGCGACGATTAACTTGCAGAGTACTTCTGCGTTAGGAATGCCTTGTGGTACAAAAGGGCTTCTGAGATGCTGGTTTCTCGCTTAGCGACGGATGCTTGGAGTTTGGGCCGAGTGGCGGAATCGGCAGACGCAAGGGACTTAAAATCCCTTGTCCCGTTAGGGACGTGCGGGTTCAAGTCCCGCCTCGGCCATTGTTTTTCACGGCAGATTTTGCGATTTCGGTTACAGACGTTGCGCCGCTGCGGGGGGAATAACCTAAACCGTTACTTGCACTAAAAGCTACCCCCTGTTAGCCGCGGAATGCATTTGCGGCTGAATGCTGCGACGTGAGCATCCGTGGCGTAGTGTTTGTGCAGGCTGAGCATTGGATTTGAACTTTTCAAAGGATAGAAACCGATGTCGCACGCATTTCCAACAAGTAAAGAAGCGAGCAACGGCATGAGTTTCCGGGATTATGCAGCCGTCGCCATTTTGCAAGCAACCGTGGCGCGCGGCGCCTTCTCGGGTGACAGAGTCGCTGATGCGCAGCGAGCATATCAATATGCAGATTCTTTAATTGCGGCGAGAGAAAACCGGCCGGATGAAAAGAACCCGATGGGCGCAAAAGGTTCCTGATCAATTCGCTATATCCAGGGTCGAACGCACTCATGGCGACTTGACTCTGCCATTCGCGCGCTCGGACAATACACATGGCGTGCTGCGCTTCGAGTTGATCGTACTTTCAAACAGTGGAGAGCGTCATGAAAACGCGTGCAGTTTTGGCCGTGGTTCTGACCATCGCGACGGTGGGATTGCTGGTCGGCAGTGTGCTGGCAGCCGATGCGGCGAAGGATGATGCCAAGGCGAAGGAGAAACTGGTCATCAAATGCCCGGTCTCCGGCGAGTCGGTCGACTCCATGGGCGGAAAGGTGGCCGTTGACTTTGAAGGGGGCAAGGTTTTCTTCTGCTGCAATAATTGTCCGGCGCCGTTCAAGAAAGACACGGCAAAATATATTGCCAAAGCGCACTTGCAGATGGTGCAGACGGGTCAGCTGAAAGAAGTTGCCTGCCCGTTCACTGGTAAGCCGTTGGATGCGGCAACTGCGATCGATGTCGGCGGCGTGAAGGTTGCCTTTTGCTGCAAAGACTGCATGGCGAAGGCGGCGAAAGCCAAAGGCGGCGAACAGGTGTCGCTGATCTTCAAAGACGTTTCGAAGGGATTTAAGTTGGCGAAGGACGAAGCGAAGAAGTAGCCAGGAGGCGGAAGGCGGCTGGCAGTAGGCAGCGAGAAGCGAACGATTGATTTAGCCGGGGGCAGAAGCTGAGGGCTGTTTGTTCAGCAACAGCTCTAAATAGCTTTTTCGCTCGCTGTGCTCGAGGCCAAGTTTGGCAGCCAAGGAGTTGATTGCGGCTTTGGCTGCCGCCATCTGGCTTTCATCGGCAGAGAGCTCGAGTTCGACAAACTGTCCGAGGCCGGAGACGTCATCCAGAGCCACTTCGATCGTCTGCTGTTGCCATTCAACATGGAGTAACCGGCGAGTCTTTCTAACTTCGGCCACAAAGCGGAAGCCCAGGGCAGTCAATAGCACTGCGTAAGAGTCCAGTTGATCTTTGCCGGGCGCGAGCGGCAGTTCGATCTCGCGGCGTGTCTTCGTCGTCGCGTCGAGCTTGGGGCCTTTGTAAGTGATGAAGTTCGCCTTGCCCACTTGCCGCAGCCGGAGCGCTTCGTCGGTCTGGGCAAAATCGCGGGCGGGGTGATTAAAATAGCGATCGACCTGCTCCACGCTGCCACTCTCGCACGCCGACAGTCCTCTTAAACGTTGCTCCACAGCGCTTATCTCTGCGATGTGGAACTTTTGTTCGACTTCGAAATGCATGGGAGTCTTGATTGATCTGTCGGCCGCGACGGTGTCTTCGGCACGAGATAAAGCTATCATTACCGTAGTGCGGTAATCATGCCACCTCCTCAGTGCGTGCAGAAATGACGGAAAACAATCGAATTGAGCCAAGCCCGCGTTCCAACGCCGGGGTTTTCGTGACGATTGGAATTGCCCTGGCATTAATTCTGGCCTGGGTGCTCCTCGTTCGGCCGGAAGTCAGCTTGAAAGAAGCGACACACCGCCCCGGCGTGGGTCAGCCGTTGCCGCTGTTGGAACTGCAGCCACTGACGGGGACCACGCAAGGAATTTCGCTCGAAGACCTGCGAGGCAAAGTCGCGCTCATCGATTTCTGGGGACCGTGGTGTGGGTACTGCGTGCAAGAGTTTCCGCATTTGATCGAGCTCTGGGATCGGAACCGCGAAAATCCGGAGTTCGCGTTCATCTCCGTTTCTTGCGACGGCCAAATGCCTGACAACATTCCTAAGTTACGGTCCGACACTTTGGCATTTTTGCAGAAGCACGAGACGGCCATTCCCACATACGTCGACTTGAACGGCGCCAGTCGGACAATGCTGCAGACCGTGATGCAAGCGCCGAGCTTTGGTTATCCGACGACGGTGCTCTTGGACCGCAACGGCGTGATCCGCGCCATTTGGCTGGGCTATGAGCCGGGCTATGAGCATCAGATGGAACAGCTCGTTTCGCAGGCATTGAGTGAGACGGCGAGCAAATAACAACGCCGATTCACGCGCTGCCAAGCCGCGCGATCCATTCTCGCACCACCGCTTTGGCATCCTGTGCGTTGAGCACCGCGCCGCTTACGGCCACACGATTTATCCCCGCCGTTTGAACTTGCGCAAGATTTTCCAGCGTGATGCCGCCGATGGCGAAGGCGGGCAGTGAAATCTCCGCGGCCACTGCACGCACGAATTCTAGATCCAGCGAACTGGTCAAACGATTTTGTCGTCGAAGGGAACGTTGGGCCAACGCCAATGTAATTTGCACCATCCAGCACTGCTTGACGCGCTTGCTCGATGTTATGCGTGGAAACACCAATCAATTTTTTTAGTCCGATGATCGCCCGCGCATCCTTGACGGAAAGTTCTTGCTGACCGACATGCACGCCGTCGGCATCGGCCAAGATGGCGATATCTGGCCGGTCATTCATGATGAAGATCGTTTCGCTGCCACGCGTGATTTCGCGCAGTCGCCGGGCACGCGTCAAAAGCTCCCGATCGCAGAGCCGTTTGTCGCGAAGCTGCAAAATGTGCACGCCTGCCTCGACGAGCGATTGGGCGATTTGAACAAATTCCGGCTCGCTTTCACGGGCATCGAGTAGCACGTAAAGTCGGGCATTCTCCAGCCGCTGGAAGGAATCTGCCGTGATGCCAACAGCTCGTTCCAGCGTGTAAGTCCGAAAACGCAGGGCTTCGATCGCCGGCCCCAGTTCGGCCGCCACAAGTTTGCTGTACTCTTCGATGCTCCGAAGTGCCTGCTGCACGCGTTTAAAGCTGGCGGCGGCAACATCGCTGGTGTTCGAACGCTGGGATTCTGGGGGTGGTGCTAGCGTGGCGCCGACATCCGTGGCAGATTCGCGGGCCGCGAGTCGCTCGCTGCCCGAAATCTTGGCCAGCAAGTGGGCGAGATCGTGCCGTAACTCCTTTGCCAGTCGCGTCAGATGCTGATCGTCCAGGACGAAGCGGACATAATCTTCGATGACCCTTAATCCCTCGGCCGCCCGATTCGCCTCGGCATCGATTATTCGGACAACCTGCTGATCTTCGTGGGGCATACGATCGGGCCGGTCGAGAGTCGATTTCGAACCTGGGAAACGTTGTAATTAATCAACGGTGGGCAGTGCGGTTTTGCGGGACAAACCGCAATTCGCCTTGCGACGCATTGTTTTCCCAACACCACCTAACTTCAAGCGGCGTTTTGCCTTGCTGCAGCCGAAAACAGGGGTTAGAATTCCGCAGCCACTCGATCGGGTTTCTGTGGGGCTCTTCCTGCCCGGTCAGACCAATTCATTGTACTCGAACGAAGTTCCGAACTCGCGGAGTCATGCAACCGATGCGCTGGGCACGATGGATTACACTGCCGGTGCCCGGACTGGCTCAGCTTTGGCTTTCAGGAGCCGGCTGGGGCTTAGCGCTTGGTTTGACATTCGCCTGGCTGCTGAATTTGGCGGTCATCTCCACGTTCATTTGGACCGAGCTGATTAGCCCGTTTGCCCGAGTTGGGGTATGGATTTTGCTTCTAGCTGTGTGGACTGCCTCGGCTGTCCTGTCTTTTCGGCAGTTAAGCGGATCTCATCAGGAAGACGGTCAGGCCACGGCTGAGGACTTGTTTCGCCGCGCCCAACGCGAATACTTAATTGGCAACTGGGTGAAGGCTGAACAACTACTGACGCATTTGATCCGGCTGAACGCCCGCGATGTCGATGCCCAGTTGATGCTCGCAAGTTTGCTCCGCCGCACGGGGCAGTTGACGGAAGCCTCCGGACGGCTGCGGCGACTGGAAGCCACGGACGGCGCCGAAAAGTGGCGCTCCGAAATCAAGCGCAAGCGCCAATGGTTAGATGAACTGTTTCACAATCACAAACAAGCCAATCAGATAACGACCGATACACGACACCATCAGTCAAACACCAACAAACCAGGCTGCGTAGATAGTTAGGCACCTAAATAGGAAACACCATGTACGAACGCTTTACCGATCGGGCTCGCAAGGTCATGCAATTGGCCAATCAGGAAGCCCAGCGATTCAACCACGAATATATCGGCACCGAGCACGTGCTCTTGGGCCTCATTAAAGAAGGCAGCGGAGTTGCGGCGAACGTGCTCAAGAACCTCGATATCGACCTGCGGAAAATCCGCCTGGAAGTGGAAAAGCTCGTCCAAAGCGGACCCGACATGGTCACGATGGGCAAGCTCCCGCAAACGCCGCGCGCCAAAAAGGTCATCGAGTATGCGATGGAGGAAGCCCGCAATTTGAATCACAACTATGTGGGTACCGAACATATTTTGCTCGGACTCCTCAGAGAACAAGAGGGAGTTGCGGCGCAGGTATTGATGAATTTGGGATTGAAACTGGAAGACGTTCGAGAAGAAGTTCTCAGCTTGTTGGGGCACGGAATGGAAAGCGAAGGGGCCGGTGGCGAACGAGGCGGAATGGAAGGTCGCGGGAGCGGCGGCGAAGGCGGTGGCGGCACGCAGAAGTCGGGCAAATCGAAAACGCCCGCGCTCGATAGTTTCGGGCGCGATCTGACCGAGCTGGCTCGCCAAAGCAAGCTGGATCCCGTCATCGGACGCGAAAGAGAAATCGAACGCGCGATACAGATTCTCTGCCGCCGCACGAAGAACAACCCGGTGCTGCTCGGTGAAGCTGGCGTCGGCAAAACCGCCATTGTGGAAGGCCTCGCCCAGCGCGTGGTTGACGGCAATGTGCCGGAAATTATGAGCGATAAGCGCATCGTCGTGCTCGACCTGGCGATGATGGTCGCCGGCACGAAGTATCGCGGACAATTCGAAGAACGCATCAAGGCCGTGATGAACGAAGTGCGTCGGGCGAAGAACACGATCCTGTTTATCGACGAGCTGCACACCCTGGTTGGCGCCGGCGGTGCTGAGGGCGCAATTGACGCGAGCAACGTGCTCAAACCAGCACTGGCTCGCGGCGAAATTCAGTGCATCGGCGCCACCACGCTCGATGAGTATCGCAAATACATCGAGAAAGACAGTGCGCTGGCTCGGCGATTCCAGGAAATCATCGTCGAACCGTCCAGCAAGTCGGAGACGATTGAAATTCTCAAGGGGCTGCGCGATCGGTACGAATCGCATCACCGGGTGCAAATTACCGATGACGCCGTTGAATCGGCCGTGGAGCTTTCGAGCCGCTACATCACCGGACGTTGCTTGCCCGATAAGGCGATCGACGTGATCGACGAAGCCGGCGCCCGCGTGCGGCTGAAAGCCATGACCAAGCCGCCCGATCTCAAAGAGATCGACGAAGAAGTCGAACGGCTGAACAAAGAAAAAGAGGAAGCGGTCGCCAATCAAGATTTCGAAAAGGCCGCATCCTTAAGAGATTCCGCCGACAAGTTGAAAAAGAAGAAGCAACAGATTACCCGCGACTGGCGCGAACGCAGTCGCGAGGCCGATGGCGTCGTCGATGAAGAAGTGATCGCCGAAGTCGTTTCCAAAATGACCGGCATTCCACTGACGCGCATGACGACCGAAGACAGCATGCGGCTCATGAAGATGGAAGAGGAGTTGCACTCACGAGTCGTCAGCCAGGACGAAGCCATCAAGAGCATTTCGAAGGCCGTGCGCCGCAGCCGCAGCGGGCTGAAAGATCCGAAGCGGCCGACCGGTTGCTTCATCTTTGCCGGTCCAACGGGCGTCGGTAAAACGTTGCTGGCCAAGGCGCTGGCTGCATTCATGTTCGGCGATGAAGATGCGCTCGTGCACATCGACATGAGCGAATACATGGAGAAGCACAACGTCAGCCGGTTGATCGGCGCTCCGCCGGGCTATGTCGGCTACGAGGAAGGCGGCCAGTTGACGGAAAAGATTCGCCGCCGACCGTATGCCGTGGTGCTGCTCGATGAAATCGAGAAGGCCCATCCCGATGTGTTCAACATGCTCTTGCAGGTGATGGAAGAAGGGCGGCTGACCGACAGCTTCGGCCGACACGTCGACTTCCGCAACACCATCTTGATCATGACCACGAATGCGGGGGCTGAGGCGATCAAGAACGAAGCCGACTTTGGATTCCGCAAATCGGATGGCGATGCTTCGTACGACAGCATGAAAGAACGCGTGACGGAGCGGATTGAAAAGGTCTTCCGGCCCGAATTCTTGAATCGACTGGATGACCTGATCGTGTTCCGTCACTTGACGAAGGAAGACTTGAAGTCGGTCATCGACATCGAACTTTCCAAGGTCCGCAATCGCCTGGCGGATCGCGGTCTGAAGTTGGTGCTAACCGATGCGGCGAAGGAATTCGTCATCCGTCGTGGCTCGAACCTCGATTTCGGCGCGCGTCCGCTGCGTCGTGAAATCGAACAGCGCGTCGAAGATCCGCTCTCCGAGAATTTGCTGAAGGGCGAATTCCAGGGGAAGGATACGATCGTTGTCGACGTCAAGAAGGACGACGAAGGAAAGGTCAAACACCTCACCTTTATCGGCACCAATGGCGAACCGGAACTGGTCGGCGCGGGCGCCGCTGCCGACTCTGGTACGGAACCAACGGAAACCGAGCCAACTGGCAAGGGGCCGTAAGCCGCAGCCAAAAGTTGTTCGTCGTGCATACGTTGTTTTAAATGAACACAAGCCCAGGGGTCGCAACTCCTGGGCTTTTTCGTTGAGTATTCAGCGTTGAACAGTGGCCGGTTGCAAGCCGACTTGTTTTGTGTCATTGTCTCGTCGACGTTTACAATAGCTTCGAATGCTAATCGGCCCTGTTTTTACACGCGAATTGGTTACCGCCCCACGGCGAGTGCGGTTCTATGCCGCGCCCGCGGTGTATGTCGGCGGGCTGCTAGTTCTGTCTTGCACTGCCTGGCTGCTGCTCATTGGAACGCAGGAAATTCGCAATGTCGGCGATATGGCGCGCTTCGGCACCACGCTGTTTGGATTTCTGGCGCCGCTACAGCTGGTGCTGGCGATTTTCTTCTCGGCGCTTGCGCAGCGCCAGCGCAGTAGCGCAAGAAAAAGATCGGGGCACGCTCATTTTGCTGTTGCTCACGAATCTCTCGAATTCAGAGCTCGTGCTCGGTCGCTTGCTTGCCAGCTTGATGAATGTCTTGATGTTGCTGGCCGCGGCGGTGCCGTTCTTTATGTTGACAGTGCTCTTCGGCGGTGTTTCGTTCCAGCAAGTGATGCGAGTGTTTTTAGTCACGCTCATTTGCGCGCTGGCCGCCGGTAGCTTGGGATCGACATTGGCACTTTGGCGGGAGAAGACTTTTCAAGTGCTCGCGCTCACCACGTTAGCGATTGGCATCCTCGCGGCCTGGGAAGTTGTGATCGCCAGTGGTGCGCTCCAGAGTACGACGCTCGGCGCAGCCGCCGCTCGTTGGGCCGGAGCTTTCAGTCCTTGGCAAGCATTGCAATCGGCCATGCGGCCGGCAGTGACGTCGGCCAGCGCACTGCCAGTGTTTGGCACGACCTTCACTTTGTTTATGACCGTTGCAGCAACATTCACCGTCGTTGTAAATGCGATTGCCATCGCGCTGGTGCGCGTTTGGAATCCATCGCGCGAAGCCCGGCCGCGAACGGAAGAAGCCGACGAATTCCGGAGTGCGGATGTCGTCGACCAGCCATGCACGGGGCAAGCGATGGCCGCTCGCGGCGTTCACGCGGCGCCGGGCAAAGCGCGGCGCGTTTGGGATAACCCCATTCTGTGGCGAGAAGTTTGCACCTGGGCCTATGGCCGCAAAGTGCTGGCCGTTCGTGTAATTTACCTTGCTCTGTTCGCTGCCACAGTCTTCGGCGCAGTCACCAGGTTGCACGCCGCAAACGCCGCGGCCAAGGACTGCCTATCGTTCTGCTGCCGCTATTCATTCTCAGTCTCGTGCTGGTCAATGCGCTGGCTGTCACTTCGATTACAACCGAGCGCGATTTCGGCGCGCTCGATCTGCTGCTAGTGACCGACATCACTCCGCCGGAATTCATCTTCGGAAAGCTTGGCGGTGTGTTTTACGTGGCCAAAGAAATGGTGCTCTTGCCAATTCTGCTCTGTTTCTACCTGTGCTGGGCCGAGGCCATTTCGCTCGAGCAGTTTGTTTATCTCTTTGCTGGGCTAGCGGTGATGAATCTGTTCGTCGCGACGCTCGGCATTCATGTCGGGCTGGCGTACACAAACAGCCGTAATGCGGTGGCCGTGAGTTTGGGCACGGTTTTCTTTTTGTTCGTCGGCGTGGCGGCGTGCATGCGGATTATGGTTTCGTTCGGGTCGTTTCAATTGCAGCTTGCGCCGTTTCTCGCGCTGATTCTCGGCGGCGGCATCGGGCTGTACGTCGCGCTCGGGCTGCGCAACCCGTCGCAAGCCATCGCCGTCGTCTCGTTTCTATTGCCGGCCGTTACGTTCGTGGCCATCACCGGATATCTGCAAGGCGAATCGCTGGGCGTGTTCCTCGAATTGGCATTCACCTATGGCTTGACGACCACCGCTTTGCTCGTGCCGGCGATCGCCGAGTTCGACATCGCCACGGGCCGCACCACCGAGTGATCCAGATCTCCGTTCCTTTCCAATCGGCTGCATCAATTCGAAAACTCATCTTTCGTTACCTGGCTGCCGTAGAGCGGCATGTGACGATAGTAAACTTCGAGAATCATCGTGGCCATCGACGTGCAATACAGGCGGCCGCCGGCACGGCCCTTGGGCGCGTTGGTGGAATCGCTCATATACCAACTGCCTGACTCGTGTCCGCTTCGCGATTGCTGGCTGATCAGCCACTCGCGAATGCGGTAGTTCCAGCGATCCCATTCATTGCCACCCCAGTGATGCATGGCCTGCGTGGCGTAATAGTTGTAATACATGTCGGCGTTGGGCTTGATCGATGGGCCCAAGGTATCGAGCGATGCAATGCCGCGTTTCAGCGCCGGGTGCTGCTTCCGCCAACCCAAATACATGCGGCACAATAGGCCGATTGAACTCGTCGCCGGCCGCGTGCTCGAGGGCACGGTGTAGCCGTATGCCGCGCCGTCATCTTCTTGCACACCGTCGAGAAACTTGTTCGCTAAGAGCAGCGTGGTGGATCGCGTTTCCAATCCGGCCATTTGCGCGCTTTTTAGCGCCATAATTTGCCAACCGACGACCGAGGTATCTCCGGCCATTCGCTCCGCATACCGCCAGCCGCCGCCGCTGGGGTCTTGGGAGTATTCGATAAATCGAATGGCACCCTGCGCATAAGGTCGCAGCGTGCGATCCTTCGTCATAGCGTAGGCCTCGCACAGCACGATGCTCGCCAGGCCATGCGAATACATCGTGCCTTCCGGTTCAAAATAGCTCAGCCCATCGGATCCCTCGGTTCTTTCCGTGCGTGGTCAGGTAATACAGTCCTTGTTGCACGGTCTTTTTGTACTGACCTTCTTGATGCGTTTGTCCCGCGCCCAAAAATGGCAGTAGCGCCAGCGCGGTAGCGCCATTGCGAGCATCCGAGGCGTCGCCTGCATCGTTGCACTTGCCTTTGCAACTGGGCACCTCGTGCAAATCGAAGTTCCAACCGCCGTCGGGCATTTGATGAATAGAAAGCCACTTCAGCGCCGCGGCCGACCGCGTCTTCGCTTTCAGCCGTGCCGCCGCCGCTTTTGAGCAAGTTTTTCTTAGCATCGCCGGTGCGCCCGCCGATTCCCTGGCCCATGTTGCCCGCTCCGCCGCCGATCGATTTGAGCAAATCTTCCGCTGTCGCAGTGCGCCACCAAATGGATTGAGTTCGACATGCGCCGGCGACAGCATTCGCGGTTTGACCAAGCGGATTGAGCGGCACATCGACCGGCAAACCCGCATCCAAGTTCAGCGACGAACTGAGTTCGGACCCGCCTTGCAATGGATTCGTGCCGGTCGTCACATCGTCGTGCCCGCCGTCGCCGAGTTCTTGCAGGTCACCCGATTCAACCGGCCCGCCCGTGATGACCGGCACCGCGTTCTCTTTGGCCGCACGAAAACCAAACGCCCCGATAATCAATAGCGCGACCAGATGGATGAGCATGCTCGCCAGCCAACTGGGCATTTCGCGAAACCAATCGCCCCAAATTCCCAGAAATGGCGATCGCCAATTTGCTCCATCAGGCGAAGCATCCGCTGCTGGCGATTTGGCCCATGTCGCCTTCGAGCCCGGCGCAGGAGTGCTGCGCAGCCTCGTGGGCCGGATCCAGCGCTGAATTGACAGCGGATTGCGATGCCATCGCTTGCACCCTGTTCCGCAGAGTTCGGCCCCGCAGAGAAGTTTCGGGGCGTTTGTTCATTCTATCGCAAGACGCCGGGCGTTGCGAATGTCGCCGCCAAACCCCTACGATCAGCCGCCAAATGGCGTTACAATTGTCCTTCTCACTCGATCGAATCAAGGACAATTTCGCGAATAGGCCAGGAGACCGCCATGGGTAAGAGCAAGAAAAAAGCCGAAACCGTGTTCCTCGTGTGCGAGGAAACCGGCGACCACAATTACACCCTCCGCCGCAAGCCCGGCGGCGAAAAGTTAAAGCTGAAAAAATACAGCCCCCGGCTGCGCAAACACACGCTGCATGCGGAGAAGAAGAAGTGATGATCGGTTGCCACGCGTTGCCAAAGGTGGACCGGATCAATGACGAAGCACGAATGACGAATGACAAATGAAGCTCGAAATTCCAAATTTCAATGATCAAACGCTGATTGCCAACATGGCCGGTTCGGAATTGCTGCATTGGAATTTCATTCGTCATTCGAATTTCGTCATTCGTCATTGCATGGCGGCTTGGTTTCTCGAAAGACGTTGATCGACCGCATCGTTCGCAACCCGCAGTCAGGATGACGCACGCCATGCCCAAACGTTGGCACATTCGGCCACACGATTCCGCCAGCATCGCCCGGTTGGAACGCGAAGCGAGCGTTTCTTCGGTCGTGGCGCAGCTGCTGATCTGCCGCGGCATTTGCGATCCGCGCGTGGTACGTGAATTTCTCGATCCGAAGCTCACGGGCCTGCGCGATCCCGATCTGCTGCCTGGCGTTCCAGCAGCCGCCGATCGATTGCTGGCCGCCGCCAAATCGGGCCGGCCGATTGTCGTCTACGGCGATTACGATGCCGACGGCATGACCGCCACATCGATTTTGCTCGGCTGCCTGAAGCTGCTCGGCGCCGAGGTCAGCTTCTATGTGCCCAATCGCATCGATGAAGGTTATGGCCTGAACGACGAAGCGCTGCGCACACTCGCCCAGCGCGGCGCGGCCACCGTGGTCACCGTCGATTGCGGCATCACGAGCCTGGGTGAAGCGGCAACCGCCAAAGAGCTCGGTTTGGAACTGATCATCACCGACCACCACGAGATGAAATCGGAGTTGCCCGATGCGGCCGCCATCGTTCATCCGCGCTTGCCGGGCCATCAATATCCATTCGCGGGCCTGAGCGGCGCCGGCGTCGCGTTCAAGTTGGCCTGGGCTTTGTGCCAGCGGGCATGCCAGGCCAAAAAAGTGACCGAGGGCATGCGTTCGTTTTTGCTCCAAGCCATTGGGCTGGCGGCAATCGGCACGGTGGCCGACATTGTGCCGCTGGTCGATGAAAACCGGATCATCGTGCATCATGGCCTGCGAAGCCTGCGGGAGTGGCCAACACTCGGCGTTGCAGCGCTGATGAAGCTCACCAAGCTCGATCAGAAGCCGTGCCTGGAGTGCGAAGACATCGGTTTCACCATCGGCCCGCGATTGAACGCTGCCGGCCGATTGGGTCAGGCACAGCTCGGCGTGGAGCTGCTCACCACGGAGCGCACCGATCGCGCCGCGGCACTGGCCGAGTATCTGCACGAGTTGAATGGCAGCCGCGATAGTCTGGAACGCAGCATCTACTTGTCGGCCAACAAACAGATTCAGGAAAACTTCGATCCGGAAAACGATTCCGCTTTGGTGCTGGCCGGCCGCGGCTGGCATGCCGGCGTCATTGGCATTGTGGCTGGCCGACTCGCGGAAAAATTTCACCGGCCGGTAGTGCTGATCGCTCAAGACGACGTCGGCGTGAAGCCAGGCATCGGCTCCGTGCGAGGTGCGCCAGGCTGCTCCGTTCACGAAGCACTTGGCCGCCTGCACCGATTTCTTGCTGAGCCACGGCGGGCACGCCGCCGCCGGCGGGCTGAAAATCGAAGATGGCCACGTCGATGCGTTTCGCGAAGCGTTTTGCGCTTACGCCGCCCAGCAAATTCGCGCCGAACAGCGCATCGCCGAACTGTTGATCGATGCCGAAACGATGCTCGCCGCACTCACCATGTCGTGCGTAGAGCAAATCGAACGGCTCGCTCCCTTTGGCGAAGGCAATCGCCGGCCGCTGTTGTGTGCCAGCGGCGTGCATTTGGCGGAACCGCCCAAGCGCATTGGCACAAGCGGCCGTCATCTTTCGCTGCGGCTCGATCAGCATGGCGTTCGGCTCCGCGGCGTGGCGTTTGGCAATGGCGATTGGGCCGACGATCTGGCGAACGTCTCGGGTCCGCTGAATTTCGCGTTTCGTCCGGTGATCAATAATTTCAATGGCCGTCGCAACGTAGAATTGCACGTGACCGATTGGCGATTGCCGGAAGCCGCACCCGTTGCGGTTCAATCGGCTTGAACGACTGCGATATAAAGCTCGCGAGCATCGGGCAGGTGATGTATGCCCTGGCAGAATGAAATCGATCGATCGCGGCTGGAAATGATCAAGCAGCAGCTGCAGGGGCGCGGCATTCGCGATAAGCGCGTGCTCGCCGCTATGGCAAAAGTGCCGCGCGAACTGTTTGTGCCGGAAGACGAAAAGTTCGAGGCCTATGCCGATCGCGCTTTGTCGCTCGACTGCGGCCAAACGATCAGCTCAGCCGTACATCGTGGCTTTGATGACGGAAGCCCTGGAACTCACCGGCAACGAATCGGTCTTGGAAATCGGCACCGGCAGCGGATATCAAGCGGCAATTCTTTGCGAGCTTGCCCGATCGGTCATCAGCCTGGAGCGTCATTCCGAGCTCTCGGCGAGCCGCACGCGCCACTCTGAATTCGCTCGGCTACACCAATTTCACGCTCGTCGTGGCCGACGGCACTTACGGCTGGCCGGAAGAGGCGCCGTACGATCGCATCATCGTCACTGCCGCGGCCCAGCGCGTGCCGCAAGCGCTGTTCGATCAATTGGCCGAAGGCGGTATTCTGGTCATTCCGATCGGCCCCGGCGAAGCGCAATCGCTGCAAGCCATTCGCAAAGTCGATGGCAAACCGGTATGCACGAACTTTCCGCCTGCCGGTTTGTGCCGCTGGTGGGCAGCGAAGAACCGCGTTGGTGAGTGCGTTGTCATTGTCCTTGGTCCTTTGTCATTGAGCATTGGTCGTGGGTCCATGATTGGCTGCGGCCAGTTGCATCGCATGCGCCGCGAAGTTGGCTTGCTCCTGGTCGTAATCGAACCCGCTCAGTTGGCTCCACGTTTGCAGCGATAGAATGCCGGCCGTGTTTTCGATCCGGTGACGTTGCGCTTCTTGCAGCTGATCGCGCACCACAAGCGATGGCGGCTGGGCTTGAATCTCGATCAGCGTGCGTGCTTCCGTCGGCAAGCGACCGGCGGCGATGGCGGCATCAACCACGCGCCACATCACGTGCACGTCGTCGCAAACTTGCTCGGCCTGCAATCGGGCAAACATTCGCATCGCGGGGCCTTCGGCCACCATGGTCGACGAATAATTCGCATTCGAAGCATCGGAAGTCAGCATGAATTCCGGCATCACCAGCCGACTGGCGATCGCCCGCAACTCGGCCTGCAGCACAGTGACGAAATTCGCGGCATCGACGCCCGCGGCGGGAAAGTCGTATTCCAAACCGCTGGGCGCATCGAGAATCGTGCCCGGCCCGTAACGGCGAACGGTGAGCGCGCGGCCTGAACGCTCCGCTCCGGACGCCTGCGCGTCGCGGCCGGCGGTGAATGCATCCGCCTGGTTGGCCACGAACTGCTGCACGCCGCTGATCGTGCCTTGCCGATGTTTGCGAATCAGTGCGATCGCCGATTGAATTTCCGCCACCACGCTCATGTTTCGCAGTAATTTCTCGGCGCGACGCAAGTTTTTTCGCACGGGATAAAACAGCGGCAGCCCGCGACGCACGTTGGCATCGACATTGGCTTTGCGATGTTGAATCTCGGCAGCATCCACCAGTTGGCCATCGATGAAGTAGCCGAGCACGTTTTCCACATCGTGCGAATCGGTGAGCACGCCCAGCCGCGCCGCCGGATTGCTCATTTGCGCAGGCGGCGTGACGAGCTGATCGGGCTCGATGAACCGAATTCGCAGCGTACCGTCGGCGGCGGTGAAGAACCGCAAGAGCGCTTCGCCATCGCGATCACGGCGGCGCACGATTTCCTGCTGCCGCTGGTGCCAGTGATTTGCGACGATGAACGCGTCGAGTTCGTGCTGCACCGCGGCGGCGAGTTCGGAGCGGGCGTGGCAACATTTTTTCACGGTCGCCCGATACGTGTGCCCCGCGCCGACGATGTAACTGACTCGATTTTCGTGCCCGTTGATCGCGAATTCATTTTCCAGCGCCAGCTGGCGGCATTGGCGGCGAATGTCGGCCAGTTGTGCCTCGCTCGCGGGGCAAGCTTCATCCAGTACACTGCCCGATCCACTGCCCAGCGGCAGCCAGCTTTCGCCGTCGTCGCCATACGGATCGCGCGGATCGACGAAGGAATCCCACAGCTCGTCGTAAGCTTCGAGTAAACGTCGTTCGAGCAGATCGAGACCTGATGTTGAAACGGGTTGCATGATTAATCTCCTTTGTTAGTGAATGACGAATTTCATGCCTGTGCGTCTCCGTAATCAGTAAACGAGCCGATCCCCCAACCCATCGTCCGCGCGCGGCGCGAGCAGCATTTCCGCGAGTCGCAGCGCCATTTCGGCGGCGTCGGGACCGTCGTCGTGATCGGCTACCGGGAATTCTTTCAGTTGCTCCACCAGCATTCGTGTGCCCGGCGAGTTGGCTTTGAATCGCAAGCGGCGCGAGCAGAGCAGCGGACCCAGCCGGCGAATGCGCACCGCTTTGTTCACTTTATTTTCAATCGAGCAGGGCGCAATGCCGATCATCCCTTGGCGAATGAACTCCGCAGCGAAATCGGCACCGAGCAGTTCTTGAAACTGGTTTGATTCAATACCAAACATTTGCGGCCGGAATCGGCGACACAGCTCGATGCCGTCGGTCACAATCTGCGGCGTTGGCCGGCGCTTCAAATCGGCTTCCAAATACAGCGTGCCATCGCGCGCTACGCCCAGCATCACAAACGCGGAGTAATCGCCGCGGCGCGAATCGACGCCTTTGCTGGGATCGAGCGCGATGACTTTCAGCACAATGGTTTGCGAGTCGACTCGCGACATCAAGGCGGAAGGCGGAATTCGGAAGGCGGAGGATTTGCAATACCGGGTCAACTCTCATTTCCGCCTTCCTTCTACACCTTCCGCCTTTGTTTTCGGCCACTCATCGAACCAAATTGAATCGCCGAAGTATGCTTCCGGCCATTCGCACAAATCAGGATTCACCGGCGTGCTTTGCTTCTCGCGCTCAAACGCCGTGCTGCCGCTTTCGGCCCGCATGCACATCAGCGTGTAGAGGTCTTCCTCCTCCGGCCACAGTAATTCGGCGCCGGCGTCCATCAATTCGCGATTTCGCAAATAGAAGTCGAGCGCCGCAGTTTGCGGCGGCATGTTGAACGAGTGATGCGGGCGGGTGCCACTGGCTTTGCCAGTGTGCTGGGAAACGAAAGAATTGACGCCGCTCGCGCCCAAAGCACTGGCAGAGCCAGTGGCACCCGAAGAAGCTGCTGCACCATCGGCAGTGACACCCGCTGAATCCACCGCGCAATACAACGCCTCCCACGTCGCCCACAGCGGCATGTGATCGGGCCAGCGCTCGATGGCTTTGAACGTGCGGCTCGTCCAACCCGGCGTTTGGTGCAATTCCATCGCCAGGCATTCGCGATGCAGCGCCGTGCCCAGGTTCACGATGCTCGTCCGCTTCGTGCCGGCTTTCATCAACAGGCCATGAAACCAATTGCGCGAGTGTTCGCGCAATCGCCGATTGAATATGCCCATCGTTCTGCAAATCGTCGCACACGATGAGCGTGGGCCGATATTGCCGACGCCGACGTCCGCGGATGCGCTGCCCGGTGCCCAGCGCTTCAATCATCACGCCGTTTGCGGAGCACAATCGCCCCGCGCCGCCAAACGGGCCCAATGCCCGTGGCGTGCGGATACGCGAGCATCAATTGCTGATTTCCCACCAGCTCGGCTTTTACGTTATCTAAATGCGCCGCCGCCTGATGCTTCGTGTCCGACACGATCCAGATGTACGGCTGCCGCCCGCTAACGGCTTCGCGAAGTACGAACGCCAACGTGGTGACCGTCGATTTCGCACTCCCACGCGGACCGACGACATTGAGTTTGATCCCGCGCGGTCGCAACTGCAGCGTTGATGTCGTCGGCCAAGGTCGATGGCAAATCGCGAATCGCATCGAGCTGCTCCGCCAACCATCGTGTGCATCTTCGATGGCGGCAAATGAAAATGCTCCGGCAGGAAATGGCGCGACCACGTGAGCAGATTGGCCGCGAGCAATTCGCCGTGGTCGGCTTTGTGTTGCTCGCAGTACCGAAATTCGCGGCGCACGGTGCGCGTGGCCCATTGAATAGTCGGCGAGCGAAACTCATTCTCTCGGTGGTTGGGGGAGTGCGAATGGCATGGCGTTCTCGTGCATTAGATTTTGCGGGGATTGGTCTTCTCGATGCCTTTCACGATCACGTTGTGCGCGATCAGCGTCAGCTTGTTTTTCAAATCTTGAGGTCTCCGAGCATCGGGCACATGCTTCATCGCGGCGTCGACGACGTAGTGCGTCATTTCGCGCACCAGATCCATCGACACCACATTCGGTTTGCCGTGGTACCGGCCGGGATACATCCGCTCGAGCGCCCAGGCGGCGGCGCACAGTAGCGGCGATCCGACGCGGCATCGGCGATGTACTTGAGATATTTGATTTCCGAACTGAGCTCGGTCTTGGCGATGCGTTCCGCAAACTGCGGATCGCGCTTCGCCAGGTAATAGACTGCACGCACGCTGCAGCCGACGTACTGCGCCGCCATGAGGCGTGTGCCGCCGATGGAAAGAATCGCGAAATTTCGCGCTGCGCCGTGTCGTTAAGTTTGGGTGGTCTCATGATCTTGTTCCTCGTGTTTCAAAGTGAAAAAATGGAAGTCAAGTTTCGATGGCAGCCGGCGTTTTTGCCGGGGAATTGCATGGTGTTTTGGGTTGACCGGGAAAAGTTATTTCGCAGTAATTTCACTCCGCCGCCTGCGGATACAATGAACGCCGGGAGGCGAATGATGGATGGATACACGCGAATTTGGATGCGTTGTCCCGGCGCGGTTGCATTGCAACGCGTCCGATTGCCTTGCCCTGCAAGGGCTACACACCACAGCCCAGGGTCAGCGGCACCGCCGCGCCACCCTGGGTGAAGAGCCCAGCGCACCGTGGACCGAACCCTGTAAGGGTTCCACATCCGTCGGTTCGCCATGTGCAACCCTTTCAGGGTTGACCCTTGCGCGGCGGACATTTTCCCAGGGTAGGTCGCGAGGCGCGACCAACCCTGGGCTGTGGTGTGAAACGCCTGCGGCGTTAATGTCGCGCGTCGCGCCGCGGTTACAATGCAGGCCGGGAGGTGCGCGATGGATAATCGCCAGCCGTTTCGCTTTTCGATTCTGAACCTCATGCTCTTGATGTTGCCCGTCGCGCTCTTGGGTTGGGCAGCGGGCTCGGGCAGAGTGTTTCGCGGCGCCGAAGTCGGTTGGGCCATCGTGATCCCCTCGATCTGCGTCCCTCCGATGTATTTCGGGCAACGGTATGGCCGGCAGGGCGTGTACCAAGGACTGATCGTCGGCGCGCTGATTGGCTGCGGATATGTGGTGCTGCTGATGTTCGTGTTTATATGGAGCCGTTGAACGCATTTCGTTATGAGGCCACTTGCCGATTTCCAATTCTCGCTGCGGAACATCATGCTCATGATGGTGCCGCTGGCGCTCACCTTTGTGGCGATTCGGTTGCGGCCGTCGGACGATGTTGTGAGTTGCTGTGTGTTCGCACTGCTGGGTGGCTCAACAGCTGTCGGGCGCTGCTTGGCGGCGTGCGCGGCATTGCGCATGGCATTCGCGTTCACATTCTTTGGAATGTTCTTCAGCGTGCTGCTGGCCGTGTGCGCGGTTGTGTTGATTGCCGGAGCCGTCATGCTGTTAAATTTGCTGATTGGTCGGTTGGTGAGTTGAAAGTTATTGGATGATGATGCCGCACTGCCCCCGGCGACTCGCCGGGGGCTAAAGGGGTGTATTCAAACGACACCACCGCGCGGCCGCTGCTGCTGCGGTAGCCGGGTATAAAACGCTCTGTGCGATGCGAGCCGGTTTTCTTGACGCTGATCGCGCGCCACTTTGGTGAGCGGCGGCAATGATTGATGAGCGCCGGATGGCTGGCGGTCACGTTGAGCCGATGTCCTTCGGCCCGATGCAAATTGGCCACCGCTTCCGCCACGCGCATCCCGATGCCGATGCCTTGAAAATCGGGCAGCGTCACGATGCGCGAAATTCGCCAATGATTTTTCTTGCCGATCACCGGCAGCGTGGCGCAAAACGACACCGGCGCTGCGCCACAAAGCAACGAAGCATCGGGCTGCCCGGCTCAAATTGCCGCTCAAATAGTGATGACGCTTAAACATTTCCCACACGCGATGCTGGCAGCGGAAGATTTCAAGCCGAATCGCCGGCCGCCGAAGCGACCTCCGCTGGAATTCGCGCGTCGCCATATCGATGACCCAATCGGGCTCGAGCCAATCGAGAATGTCGTAATGGCACGTGACCGCCACGAAGCGGCAGCGAATTTGTCCGCTACGAATGCCTTTGGCCACCGCCGCCGATCCGATCTTCGCCACGTTGCGATCCACCACGCTCGTGAATTCGTCGAAAGCGACGAGAGGCGGCCTTGGATGCGTGCCACTTAAAGCCCGGGCCAGATCGCACCGAAACCGTTCCCCGCCGCTGAGCACTTGGTACGGCTTGATCCACGACGGCGGCGAGCTGAAGCCGACAGCGGTCAACAGGCCAGTGATTTCTTTGATCGACAACTCCTCAATCCGAGCCGCGCCCGTCAGGAAGCGGTGCTGTGAAGGGGTGCGATTGAAGCAATCGATCACCGCACGATCGCGCGGCCAATCGACTTTCTCGATGAAGCAATCTGCCAAATAATTTTCGCGCCAGCGTCGTTTTGCCGCTGCCAGAGGGGCCGACGACAACGCCGATTTGCCACGGATGAACTGTTGGAGGATCGCTTGACGATTCGTTTAGCCGCGACGCGGAGTCCGACGAAGCTCAGACGGTCGGCACCAACACGCCAACAGTCTCCTCCGGCACTTCCACCGAAAACTCCTCGCGCACTTTCTCCGCCAGCGGCACATCGAACATGCCGGCCACTTGCTGCACGCGGAACGAATCGAACACAGGACATTCAAGTTGGATGGTGATTGAGGCATGACTACGGTTGGGGTCTAAGGGGCTGGGTGTCTAAGGGTCTGGTGTCTGGCGCATGTGTAAGAATTGAAGACACACAGACTCTTAGTCCCTCAGACACTTTCGTTCTCAAAGTGTCATCACGCGGCATTTGTAGCCGCCATTGGTTAAACGTTCGTAAAGCTCGCGCTGACCGGTTTCGTCGTCGCACTCGACGACGATTTGAAACAGCGTGGGCACATCAACTTCGCGCGGTGCTTGGGTGCCACTGGCTCTGCCAGTGTTTTGAGCAATACCGGCGTCGATCATGTTGCTCCCGGCAGCACTGGCAGAGCCAGTGGCACCCGATTCGAATGACACGATTTGCTCAACAACCGCCAGCACGGCGGGATTTTCGAATTCCGTTGTCGCCAGCAAGCGCTCGATGGCCGCGAGATCGGCGCCGGCCAGGTGGCCGATTGGATCGAACGTCGCCAGCAGCTTGTCGGCTTCTTCGGTCGTCAGATCCAGAATCAGCACCGGCACAACCACGTCGGGCGTGGTTTCTGCGCAGATGGCCGTCGATTAATTCGAGTGACTCATCGTCGAGTTCGCGCACGAGCAGCGCTCCGGCATAGCCGATTTCGGCCAGCACGCCGCGCAGCGCATCCTGCTGCGCGGCGGATGGGTGCGCCAGTTTTTCGGATTCGGCCGCAGCTCCCGCGCAGGCACGCGGCGCAGCTCTTTGATTCGATCGCGAATTTGCATGGTTGGTCCCTTGTCCTTTGTGATTTGTGGCTCAGCCGCATTAGCCCCCGGCGAGCCGCCGGGGGCATTGCGGTTTCAACTTCGAAGACGTCAATCCATCAGCGCGAAAACACGCGCACTCGAGTCACCTTCGTCCGCACAGGTCGTCGCACGACTTCCTGCACCACGACGCTCGGCGTCACAATCGCTGGAGTGACGATCGGCGCTGCCAACACCGTCGAAGGCGTTAGCACCGTCGTCGGACTCGCGACCGCCACCGGCACGGCAAAGTTTTGCACCGCCACGATCGGCTCCGCTTGAATCACCGCGGTCTGTCCGGGACAAGCCACCGCCAGACGACCGCCGAACAAGGCGATCGCCAAACCAACACTGAATCGAAACGTTTTCATGGAACACCTCCGGGGTAAAAAAAATGGAAACTAACGGGCTATTCAGTCGAAATTCCCACGGAGACACGAATGACACGGAGCAGGCAATGCCAAGCTGCGAGTCGGATTGATGATGTTGGATTTCAGCATTGCTGTACTAAAGCCTCTTCAAATTCAAAACCAAAAATTAACGGTGATTCTTCTCCGTGCCTCTGGTCTCCGTGGTTATAGGTTTTCGATTAGTCAGTCGATGCGGCAGTCATTTCAGCTCATTGTTGAATCACCGCGCGAACTTCATCCGCGGTGAGCGTCTCGCCTTTCGGCATGCGTCCGCTGACGACGGCACGGATGGCTTTGAAACGATCGGCGTCGCTCAAGTTGTCGATCGATTCGAGCGAGAGCCCGGCCTTTGGCGATGGCCCGCCGTGGCAGGTGGCGCAGTGCGCCGCGACCAGCGGCGAGGAAAGCCCTCGAGACGTCGGCGAAGAATCGCGCGCGGGCGCGGTCGCTTTGACTACAACTCCGCTAGGTTCTTCGGGCCGCGTTTGAAACTGCTGGTAGCTGTAAAAGTACGGCGCAACCGCCGCCACGGGCACACCGACGGGCACCGCAAAAGGCACGATGACTTTGATTTCTTCGTTTGTGTTGGTTCCTGAGCGACATGCAGCATCGCACACGGCCGTTGAAGCGATGATGAAGGTGAGGATCACGATCGAGGCAAAATCGGTTTTCATGATTAGATTCTCCGGCATGATGAATGAAGTTTGGTTGTGTTGTAACGCGTTGCCCCCGGCGAACTTGCCGTGGAATTTCATGATTCGCTATTTGTTCTTCTCACTGTCTCCGCGTCTCTGCGGTGATGTTGCCGCCGCGAGCGCCGCTTCAGCGAAGCTCGATTCCCATTGGCCACGCAGCACACTGCGGCCTTCGAGCAGGATGAGAATCACCGGATCGTGCGTCGCAGCCAGCGCAAGTTTGAATTGATCGAGCGGGAGTCCAACTTCGACCGCTGCTTGCTCGGGCGTCACTGGCAAATACGAAAACTCGCGCACCGCGGCGGCCAGCGCATCGGCGAGTTGCTCAGGCGTCAGGCCACTTGCTCTGGGTGCGACTGGCTCTGCCAGTGCTTTGGGCGAGAGCGGCATCAACTCTGTCGTCTCCCGGAACACTGGCGGAGCCAGTGGCACCCGAAAGAGTTGTCGCCAGGCGGCAAGCGGCGGTGTAGGTTTCGCGGTCGAAACGCATTTGGCGTTGCAAACGCGGCTCGTCGTAAAACTCTGCAGCGCGCTGGACGATGTTCGGATCGTGGCTCAACAAATCGACGCGGCCGGCGAGCAATTTCGTTTGATCGTCGCTGAACGGACGCAGCCCGGCTTCCCGGTGGCAGCGAATGCACGAGACCAGCGGCACGACGATGCCCATCGCCCAGCGGATCGGACGTATCTTTCGCGACCTTGTCGGGCACGGAATTCTGCCGCTTGCCTGCGGCGTCGAAGAGCGCCGTCCGCCACAGGCCGTTCGGCGCCACGGCGAACCATTCGCTCACGTCGTAGCGGAAGGCAAAGCCGGCGGCGGAAATCGGCCGACGCAGCGGATCGCGCTCGGCATCGACCTGCGCAACATCGAGCGTTGAATACACGCCGCCCAAGGGTCCTTGCGCCCAAACCACGCGGCGTGGCTTCGCGGTGACGCCGCTGATAATCAGGTTCGCGCCGGCGTTGGCCCGCAAACGATCGATCGCCGTTTGATCGACGCCGAGCGATTTGAGGAACTCGTTTTCGGTCTCCGGCACGCCGGCGAATTCGTAATATCGCGGCGCGATCGTGGCCTGCGCCACGAAATAATCGGCCCGCAGAATCGCGCCGATCGAACCGCTGGCGGCACGCATTCGGGCTGCAGCAATCAAATCGACCCAGCCGCCGTCGGTGGTGACCGTTTTCAAAGCGGAATTTGGAACACGGAAGGCCGAACGCGAGGCGGTTGGCGATCCGTGATTTTCGGAGTTGGTCCCGTCCGCCTTCCCCTTTCCGCCTTCCGCCTTGGCCAACACTTCCGTCCGCAAATGAAAATACGGATCGCCCTCCGCCAGCTTCTCCCACGCAACCGACCAGGCAATGAATTCATCTTTTTGCGAAGCGAACTGCGCGATGTTGAATCGCAGCAGCGTTGGCGAAATTTGCACTGGCTGGCTGATGGCCCGCGTGCGAGAAAGTGCGTTCAGCGTGTAGCCGACGACTTGCATCGCCGCCTCGCGCTGTTTTGGTTGAATGCTCGACAGCGTGAGATACCGTGTGCCCGGCCGCAGTTCGAGTCGGCAGCGTTTCGATATCCTCCAGCCGCCGGCACGCATTTCGTCGGCCGGCAAACTGGAATTCACCACAGAGGCACGGAGACACGGAGAGGACAAAGAGCATGCAGCAGATAACTTTCGATCCGGCATTGAGCAGCGACCGCACTTTAAGTGGCGATGGTCATGCAATCGGACTCGTAATGATTGTTGGTGTCGCATATTTCTCGTCCTCTCTGTGTCTCCGTGTCTCTGCGGTTGATTTGCCTCGGACTTACGCCTGCAATTTCGCTCCCGGAATCCAAATCCACACGCCGCCGGCGACTGGCGCGGGAACGGGTTGCGGCGCGGGATCGGTCGGAGCATCGTCGGCCGTTTCATCGAGCAGCGAATCGGGGTTGATCAGTCCCCAGCCATAGCCGGGGTCCTGGCCTTTCGGTCCGGCATCGACCGCGGTGCGCGACAGATGCTCGCGCAAATCGGAAATCGTGCGCAGCGGTGTTTTTGCATCGCGTGCATCGCGATGCAGCGATACAAGCAGCGCCACGACGCCGGCCACGAACGGCGTGGCCATGCTGGTGCCGGAAAGTTTGGCGTAACTGCCGTCGAGCCAGGTGGAAAAAATGTTCTCGCCCGGCGCGGCGATATCGACTTCCGGGCCGCGCGAAGAAAACGGTGCTAAGTGTCCAGTTTGATCAACGGCGCCCACGGCGATGGTGTCGCGCCAACGGGCGGGATAATTCACGCTGTTATCGCGACCATCGTTGCCGGCGGCCGCGATGATGAATTTGCCTTTGGCGGCCGCACGCGTGACAGCCGCGAGCAACACATCGTCGGGCTGCGGCGAACCGAGCGACATGCTGATGATGTCGGCGCCGGAGTCGCACGCCCAATCGATGCCCGCCGCCACGGTGGCCGATGCGCCGGAGCCATCGTCGCCCAGAACTTTGCCGATGAGCAGCCGACAATCGGGCGCAACGCCAATGACGCCGACGTGGTTTTGCCGCGCACCAATGGTGCCGGCCGTGTGCGTGCCGTGGCCGTGTTGATCGATCGGGCCAAAGCGGCTGCGGGTAAAATCGCGGGCATTATCGAGCGCATCTTTCAAATCTGGATGCGCTTCGTCGATGCCGGTATCGAGCACGGCGACTTTCACGCCAGAACCGCGCGTGGCTTTCCAGTGATCGGGAATGTGGTACGCGGCCAAACTCCAATCGATAGTTTCGGCCAGCGTGGTGAAAACAGCTTCAATGCGAAATGGTGGAAGTTGGATCATGGTTTTTGCGAGTGGTAAGTGGTAATGAAAATTGTTTAGCCGCGACGCGAAGTTCCGACGCAGCGGAGCGGTCGTTTGCGAGCTCAACGTGTGTTATTTCGCCGCGCACACTTTTCCGACGATTTGCAACAGTTGGGTGATGATTGCCAGCCAATCGCTCAGCGAGAGCGCTTGGATCGTGATCTCGCTTCCCGGTTGTGAATTGCCGGAACCGGATGTCGGCTTCGTCGCGATGAGCGTTAGCAGATAGCGCTCAATCGCAAGCACGATGTCGAACACCGCCGGGTTGTTGAGCAGGTTGCCCAGTTGCGCGAGCCAGGCTAGATCGATGCCCAGCGTGCCGCCGATGCGCAGCAGCAGCGCGATCGCTTGACGCAATCCTTCGGGCGTGCTGATCGGCTGATTGAAATCGCGCAGTGCGGCCAGGAGGTCGAGCCAGTCGCGCAAATTGCCAAGGCTGGCGGGCGAGACGGTTTGGACGGACGTTCGTGCATTCATGGGTTTTCTCCGTGTAAAAAAGGTGGTTTTGAATATTGCGGAGGTGACTAGTTGGTCGTGATGAATTGCGCGATCGCTTGGGCGATGGCTTCGTTATCTGCATGGCGCTGTACATGCGCTCTTGGGCCATTTCGTGCAGAAATGCATCGCGATCGGCGCGATGCTGTGTGCGTTCGGCGGCCAGTTTTGCGCGAAAACTCGCGACGAGCTGCGGCAATGTTTTGGATGCCGTATGCCAAGCGTACCAGCCGAGAATGGCGGTGGCCGTTAAGTTGCTGAATTCGGGAATTGGCGGCTGCGCGACAACGGCCAGGACCGCGGCAGCGAGCAATGGGGCGATGATTTTCATGGTTACTTCGATGCGAAATGTTTGATGTTCCAACCGCACGCGAGGCCGCGAGCGGCCCAGTGCGCATAAAAAAAGCCCGCAGCCGAAAATGCGTTCGGCGGCGGGCTCACCAAAATATCCCGGCGGCGGGACCCAGGCGATTACCGTGCTTCGTTGATCACATGTACACTGTATGGCGAGCGTGGCCCAAAAGGCAATAGGCCGGCCAAAAAATTTTCAAAAAATTTTCGGCCGACGAATGAATCAACAATTAAAGCCACGAGCGGCTAACGAGATAGTGCTTCCGGCCGCGTGGCGAATCGGCCTGCCTGTCCGCCTTCGACGGAGCTGAATTCCGCCCAGACTGGGAAATGATCGGAGATGGCCAGCGCTTGTTCGCTGGTCAGGTTGAATTCCCGCACCAAATCGCACACGCCGGCGCGGCCGGTAAATTCCACCGTGGCCCGGCGATTGAACAGAATGTTATCGTACGTGTGCGTGCCTTTGGTGTTGGTCGGCGTGCCGGCGGGAATGACCCAGGCCATGTCGGGCAATGCTTTCAACAGGCCGAACTTGCGTTCGTCGGCGTTAAAATCGCCCAGCATGATGATGTCGTCTTCAGTGTGCCCCAGTTCATCGCGAGAAGCACTGCGCACGGCTTTATAGACTTGCGCCAGGGCATTGATTTCTTCCGCGGCTTCGTCGGGCTCGGTGTGCACGTCGATCAGCGTGAACGTAAAGGCCTGCTCTGGCGGAGGCCCACGGATGCGGAACGACGCCACGAACGGCGGCCGCTGAAAATAATCGCCGCGATCGTCGATGCTGTACATCGACGTGCGATCGACCTCGACACTTTGCGCATCGTAAATAAACGCGTACTGCTCTTTGCTGTCGGTGCGTCCTTGCCGCGGGCCAATGACGAAATCGTAACGCCGGCCGGTCGAATTGATGAGCTCAAGGAACCGAGGCAAAATATCGTCGGTCACGGATGCGCACTTCCTGAATCGCCACCACATCGAAGCGGCGCACGCATCTCGGCGAGCACTTGCATCACTTCCGGCTTTTCCAGCTTGGTGCGGCCAAACACCTGAATATTGAAGCTGGCGATTTTGACTCTATCGCGACTGCCGCACCGGCACATTGGAAGCAAGATCGGTCCCGTAACTTCCGCCGGCCCCGGAGCGCGGCTTGAACGAGATCCTATCGAGCCCTTCGATCTGATATTTCTGAAAGAGCGTGTAGCCGCCATAGATGAGCGCGGCGACGACAACGAGCGAAATCGGTTTTCGCATGGCCTCTCCTTGGGCACGAAGATTCACCACCGAGACACGAAGGCACGGAGCCGGACAGGCGGCGCATTTTGGCGGCGGAGAAGATAGCGGCACGCGGTGCGCGTGGCCAGAGCAGATCAGCTAGCAGATAAGGCAATTCGCAATGAGAACTCGGACAAGTTCTCGATTGCAGAATACTGATTGGAGAATACTGATTGCAGATTGAAGAGCATCCAGTGATTGCTGTTGCTGGCTGCCATTCTGCAAACTGTAATCAGTAATCAGTATTCTGCAATTGCTGCACGTCGTCGCCCCCATCGCGATAATCTCTCTACCTTCTTGCTTCGCGCACCAAGTGACCCAGTTCCGGCACGATCAGCTTTTCCATCGCCAATCGCACGGCGTTAGTGGAACCAGGCATTGCTAGCACGACGGTTTTGCCAATCAGTCCGCCGGTGGCGCAGGCTCAGCATCGCGGCGGCGCCGACTTCGGAAAAACTGAGCATGCGAAAAATTTCGCCAAAGCCCGGCAATGTTTTGGTGAGCATACCGCTGATGGTTTCGAACGTTTGATCGCGACTCCCTACGCCCGTGCCGCCGGTGAGCAAGATGGCATCGACGGGTTGATCGGCAGTTTGCCGGCGCCGTCAGTGTTCGCGCCGTTTGGCACTTTAGCCCCCGGCGAGTCGCCGGGGGCTAACGGCGCAGCACTTCGAAATCGTTCAATCAACTCCCGAATCCGCGCCGGCTCGTCGGGCACAATTTCCCAGGCCACAATTTTCTGGCCCGATTGCTCGAGCATGTCGACAATCGTCTTCCCGCTGGTGTCGTTCTCTTTGGTGCGCGTATCGCTGATGGTAATAACCGCCACGCGCACTTGGTGCGGCGCTTCTTTTCGATGTTGTTCGGTGGAAATGGACATGCGATGCTTCAACGTTCGGGGTGCATCAAATCGAGCCGCTACCCGTCAGGGAGCGGTGCCCGGCGGAATTAAATTTCAAAGACCGATTTTGAAAACCGTCTTCATGACGACGATCAGTATGCCTTGAAACAACAGACCAATAAATGCCCCCACGATCGGACGGCGGACCATGCCGAAAATCGCGGCGCCCGCGAGTGCCCCGGAGCCGTACCACAGCAGGAGTTTGGGTCCCAACCGATAGCTATATGTCTGCAAGAGGGCCTGCATGCCAGCAGCGGCGGCCACCAGCGTAACTGCGATAAAGATGTTCTTGAGCGAGAACGTGTTCGATGGATTCAGCGCATCCGTTTGCTCAAGTTTTGATTTTCGCCGCAATCCACAAACCAGCCAGATCAGCGGCAGAATTGAAAACAGTCCGACGAACCACCACAGCGAGATTTGCAATTCCCAAAGGAATAGAGCGACAGTGCCGGCTGAAGTCCGCACGCCAACAGACCGTGGTGTGTAGGTGGCGTAACGAATCCCCAAGGAAATCAGCATGAACCCGAGTAAATCTCAAGGCCGTTTGGTTGCTGATCGAGATTGTCCATGCCGTATATGACGAGTTCGGGTTTGGTTCCTTGGAAAGTCGCGAATACTTTGATATCTGAACCGTCGAAAATGAGTAAGTGCATTGGATCGGCCCACTTGCTGAGCACGAGGCAAAGCAACAGCGTTGAAATTGCTGCCAGAACATCGAAGGTGCGCACCGCTCGTGACATGCCCGCGATTGTAACCGATGCGCATTTGACAGTTATACTGCCAGGCAGTATAGTTTGTTGTCAAACATATCCGATCGGTCGGTTGATTTGAAAGATAGACGATCAATGGGGCGGTGAGCTTGAATTTTCCGTAACGCGAAATTCCACCGGATGGGTTGCTGCACTTCGTCGAGACCGACGAATTTGGAGACGATTGGAAAACGCTCGGGTTCGATGTTGAAAATGATCTATGGGCATTGCAAACCATGATCATGAGCGGTCCCGAAGACGCGCCGGTTATTTCGGGAACCGGCGGGTTAAGAAAGATGCGATTTGCCAGATCTGACGCAAGCCGGGGCAAGAGCGGTGGCGTGCGCGTCTGTTACTCCTATTTCAAATGCCATTGAATTGTTCTGCTCGTAATTGCTTACGCAAAATCGAAAAAAGATAACTTAGCACCTGCAGAGAAAGCGGCGATCAAACGCTATTTGGAACAGATCGAAAATTGGCTCGATAGCCCTAAACGAAAAAGACAAAAGCGAAAATGAACCACAAACAATCCAAATCGGTCGGCGGCGAAATTGTTCGCCGGTTGGGTCGTTTTGCCAAACAGTTGGAGAGCACCAAAGAACTTGGCGAACGATTCACCTGCCGCACGGTCAAACTCGATCTGCAGCCGAAGCGGTATACTCCGCAATTGGTAAAGAAGACACGCCACTTGCTCAGTTGCAGCCAGGCAATTTTTGCAAAATTTCTGGGAGTTTCACTGAGTGCCGTTCGTGACTGGGAACAAGGCCTGAAACCCCCGGGGGGCGCCGCGTGCCGGATGATGGACGAAATCCGCAGAAAACCCGATTATTTTCTCAGCCGTTTGCAAGAGCTTTCCTCGCCGGTCGGCACTTAAACACTTGATTGCCTTGGGGATTTTCGATTTGGCGGACCAAATCGGCTATACTTAAATATTGGCGCTTGATCGTGAGTTGAGGCAATCGCAATGGCAGAGAATCGCTTCTTCGGTCATCGATGTTCGCGGCTCGCACTTGCTGTCGGAGCCGCACTTCTCGGGCATGGGCCGGCCCGTGCCGATACATACATCCTCAAAACCGATGGCCAGGTGCGCGGGGAGTTGGTGAATCGGGATGAATCGCCGCGGCAGAAGTATGTGATCAAAACCGCCGATGGGGCGACGGTCACGATCGATAAAGCGCAGGTCAAGCAAATTGTTCCGCAGAATGCGGCGGAGCTGGAGCTCGAAAAAATCCGGCCGACGTTTGCCGATACGCCGGAAGAACAATGGAAACTGGCCGAGTGGTGCCGGGAACATTCGCTGCTGAAAGCGCGGCAGTCGGTATTGGAACGGGTCATTGAGCTCGACCCGAACAATGCGCCGGCTCACAAGGCGCTTGGCTACACGCAGCAAGGCAGTCGTTGGGTTCAGCAAGAACAACTGATGATTGAGCGCGGCTATGTGCGCTATAAAAACGAATGGCGTTTGCCGCAAGAAGTGGAAATCGAGGAACGCAAACATCAGGACGATGTTACGAAGAAGCAATGGTTCATCGATTTGAAGAAATGGCGCAGCTGGCTCGACGAACCGGCGCGAGCCAGTATGGCCCGCGACGAAATTCGCGCGATTGCCGATCCGCAAGCCGTGCCGGCCTTGTCGAAGGCGCTCAGCGACGAGCCGGATCGACAAACCCGGATTTTGTACGTCGATGCATTGGGCCGCATCGGTTCTGCGGCGGTGCCGGCGCTGGCGGAAAGTGCCATGGACGATCCGGACGACGAAATTCGCTTGCGCTGTTTGGATCAGCTCGTCGCCAAGCCCGATCATCAGGCGACCGTGGCCTTCGTGCAGGAACTTAAAAGCCGCGACAACGCGCGGGTGAATCAGGCTGGTTTCTGCTTGGGCAAGCTCGGCGACAAGACCGCGATTGCGCCGCTGATCGATGCGCTTGTGACAACTCACAAATTCGAAATTACCGAAGGCTCCGGCAATCCGAATCAAATGAGCGCCGGATTTTCGCCCACCGGCCAAGGCGGCGGCGGCATGACCATGGGCAGCAGCCGCAAGATTATCAAGCAGGCCATGCAAAATCATTCCGTCGAAGATGCGCTGATTGCGCTCACCGGCATGAATTTTCAATTCGACCAGCGGGCGTGGAAGAATTGGTACGCCACGCAAAAGAAACCGGCGGCGATTGATGCCAGGCGGGATTGAAGAATTACCACGGAGACACGGAGGCACGAAGAAGCAAAGACAAATAAGGAAGCCAGGAAAGCAGGAATAGAAAGAAACTAAAACCACTTCCTGGATTCCTGGCTTCCTTATTAAATCAAATCGTCTTCTCCGTGCCTCCGTGTCTTCGTGGTAATTTAGCTCGATTCAGTTGGCGGTTGGTTCCTGCTCACCAACACCCGGTCGATCCTCTGCCCGTCCATATCGACCACCTCTAGCCGCAGGTCGTGCCACTCGGTTTTGTCGCCGACGCTGGGGATGCGGCCCAGTTCATGGAGGATCAAGCCTGATACCGTGCTGTAGCTGCGCTGCTCGCCGTCTTCGATGCGGAGATCGAGACGCTTGATCAGATCGCTAATGCTGAATGTGCCGTCGACAAGCCATTCATTCGGCGCACGCTCGACGAACATATTTTGCTGGTCGTGTTTGTGCCCCTCGCGAATTTCGCCGACGAGTTCTTCGATCACGTCTTCCAGCGTCACCATGCCTTCCGTGCCGCCGTATTCATCGAGCACCACGGCCAACTGATTGTGCTGTTCCTGAAACAGTTCCAGCAATCGATCGAGCGGCATGCTGTCGGGCACCACGAGCGCCGGCTTTAAAAGTTTGCGCAGTGCGATATCCCAGCCCAAGTACATGTGGCGAAACAGATCTTTGATGTGCACGTAGCCAACGATGTGATCCAGATCGCCTTCGTAGACCGGCAGCCGCGAAAAGCCGGCCATGGCCGCGGCGCCAATGACTTCATCGGACGGCGTATTTACATCGAGCGCGTCTAAATCGATGCGGGGCGCATGACATCGCGCACAGTGCGCTCGCCCAAGCGCAGCGCTTCCAGCGCCACGCGCTGTTCGACCGATTCCAGCACGCCCTCTTGCGTGCCGGCTTCGATCAGATGCTCAATATCGATAAGCGAAACCCGCGGCTCATTGGTTTGATGCGCCCGAAACAAGAGCAGCACGACGTCGGTCGATCGACGCAAAAACCACACAAACGGCCGGGCCGCGACGGAGATCCAATTCAAGATGGGCGCCACCATTCGCGCCAGCCGTTCTGCTTCCCGCAGTGCAAGTTGCTTGGGCACGAGCTCGCCGAGCAGCAACGACAAAAATGTGATGCTGATCACTATGATCGACAAGCGCAATTCCATGCGCATGATGGGCGATGAAGCCCAGCGGAATTTGGGCGATCAACTGCGTGAGCGGTTCCACGAGTTCTTCGCCGCCAAACACCGAGACGAACGTGGCCACGAGCGTGATGCCGAATTGCACGGTCGGCAGAAATCGATCGGGATCCTTCGATAATTCCAATGCCAGCCGCGCGCTGCGGTTTCCGGCTTCGGCCAATTGCTCCAGGCGACCTTTGCGGGCCGCGATGATGGAAATTTCCGCCGCGACGAAAAAGCCGTTCGCCAGAATCAAGAGCAGAATGATGACGATGCTCCAGAGAATCACCGGCGAACCTCCGGCGGAGCCTCAAGACGTGACGCAGCCAATCTGAAATCTAAAATTTGCATTCTTCAATCTGCAATTGCTTTCACTCCGCAGTCTGCGTTCTGCCTTCTGCATTCACCGTGACCGCCATATTATCGCGGTGCACAATTTCATCGTGCGGTCGCTGGCCAAGCATGGCGGCGATTTGTTCCGTCTTCACGCCCTTGATTCGCAGCGCATCGGCGGCCGGGTAATTCGTCAGCCCACGGGCAAATTCGATGCCGCTTTTATCGCGGATCGAAACCACATCGCCCTTGCGAAACGAGCCTTGCACATCAACCACGCCGATGGCCAGCAAGCTTTTGCCTTGCTTTTGAATGGCGGCACGAGCACCGTCATCGACAACCAGAGTGCCGCGCGTCTGTGCGGTGAAGCCAATCCAGCGCTTCCAAGCGGCGATCGATTGGCCTTGTGCGACGAACAGCGTGCCCACTTCTTCGCCTGCGAGGATTCGCCGCAAATTTCCCGGCTCCTTGCCGCCGGCGATGATGACGCTTTCGCCGGCGATCGTGGCAATCCGCGCGGCTTCCAATTTGCTGGCCATGCCGCCTTTGCTCAGGCCCGTGGCTTTATCGCGCACCAGACCAAGGATCGATTCATCGAGCCGCGTGACGGTGGAGATAATCTGCGAATTGGCGTCGCGCGGGTCGCCGTCAAACAGGCCTGCCACATCGGACAGCAGCACCAAGAGCGGCGCACGAATCAGGTTGGTGACCATGGCCGCCAGCCGGTCGTTATCGCCGAAAGTGGTTTGCAATTCTTCCGTGCTAACGGTGTCGTTTTCGTTGATAATGGGCACCGCGTTGTAATCGAGCAGCGTCAGAATCGTATTGCGGATGTTGAGGTACCGCGTGCGATGATCGAGATCGTCGGCCGTGAGCAGCACCTGGGCCGCGTGCCGGCCGTGTGCTCTAAGCGAGCGATCGTACGCTTCCACGAGCGCCGTTTGCCCGACGGCAGCGACGGCCTGCAGCCGCGACAAATCGGCAGGGCGTGTTTTCAATCCCAACCGTCCCATGCCTGCGCCGACAGCGCCGGAACTGACGAGACAGACTTTCCGGCCGGCCGTCATCAAATGATGCAATTCTTCCGCCAGCGCCGTCACGCGGTCTTGATTCAACAGTCCTTCTTCGGTGGTGAGCACGCGCGTGCCGACCTTCACCACCCAAGTGCTGGCAGCCGCGGCAATCTCTTGTCGCAGAAGGTTTGGCATGTCGGTTGTCTGCTGTGCGCGTTTTGCTCTGGAGCGAACGAACCGCTTGCGGTTTAGCCTGAATTTATCGGCAACGATAACATACTCTGCATGGCGCGGCGCACAAAGCCTGTCAGGAACTATCGATGCGCAAATTCGCCGCAAGTTCGCTCGGTTGAGTAAACCGATCTCCGCTCGTACAATGCAGATGCCGACGCCGCGATGGAGTGGTTCGAGCGATCGGCATTCTTTCCTCCGTGGATACCCCATGAGCGAACTGCATCACGAATGCGGAGTGGCGGCCATCTATCATTTGCCGGGCCACGCGGTTAGCCCGCTGTGTCCGCCACAGGGTCCGGAGGAAATTTCGCGCCTAGTGCCGCGGATGCTGCTCGATATTCAGAATCGTGGGCAGCTTTCAGCGGGCATGACTTCGTTCAACCCCGATCGCAAACAGCTGTTAGATACGCACAAAGATTTGGGTGGCGTCAGCGAAGTGTTTCGCATGAGCCACCGTGGCAAATACGAAAGCCTGATGAAGCAGTTCGCCGGTCGGGCGGCCATCGGCCATGTGCGTTATGCCACGTGTGGCGAGGAAGACCGCAATTACGCCCAGCCGCTGGAGCGGCATCATTTGCAAAAGCACAAGTGGTTCAGCTTCGGCTTCAACGGCCAACTCGCAAATTACAAAGAGCTGCAAGCGAAGCTCCTGGCCGATGGCAATAACCATCTGGCTCGCGAGAACGATACCGAAATCATCATGCACGCCATCGGCCACGAACTTTCCGGAGATGGCCAGCCAGATCTGGTCGATGTGTTCAAGAACATCGCGCGAGAGTTTGATGGCGCATACAACCTGGTGTTCCTCAATGCGCTGGGCGAGATGGTGGTGCTGCGCGATCCGCTGGGCATCCGTCCGTTGTGCTATGCCAAAGAAGGCCCGCTGTTTGCCGCGGCCAGCGAGAGTGTGGCGCTGTTGAATCTTGGGTTTCAGGCGGAGACCATTAAATCGCTGCTTGCCGGGCCAGATGGTTGTTATTTCGCCCGAGCGCTTCGAACTGCACAACTTTGCCCGCAGCACACGTCGAGCCCACTGCTTCTTCGAATGGATATACTTTGCCAACGTCGCCAGCACGATGGACGAGCAAAGCGTGTATCTCACTCGCAAGCGGCTTGGCGAAGAACTGGCTCGCTTGGAACACGTGCCGCTCGATGCAGACACCGTGGTGGTGCCTGTGCCCGACACCAGCAAAGCAGCCGCCGACGCCATGGCCTACAAATTGCGCGTGCCGGCGGTGGAAGGATTGATTCGCAATCGTTACACAGGCCGAACGTTCATCGAAGGCAACGGCAGCCGCCGCCAGAAAGCCGAAACCAAATACACGCCGCTACGCGAAGTGCTGGCCGGCAAGCGTGTGCTACTGGTGGAGGATTCGATCGTCCGCTCCACGACGATGAAAGTGCTGATCCATCGCCTGCGCGAACTGGGCGGGGCGCGAGAAATTCACGTGCGCGTGGCCTGCCCGCCGATCATTGCGCCGTGTTTTTATGGCATCGACATGTCGACGATCGGCGAACTTTTCGCGCCGCCGTTTTTGCGCGACGGACTGTTGACGGAAGAAGCCCAGGCCGAGATGGCCAAGAAACTGGGCGCCGATTCGCTGCGCTATTTGCCAGTGGAATCGATCGCCCGCGCCGTCGGATTCGATTCCGATCAACTGTGCCAGGCCTGCATCACCGGCGAATATCCCACGCCGTACGGGCAGAAGCTCTATCAAATCGCCCTCGAACACGCCGGCGACTCCAGCGGGCGAAGGACGTACGAGACCGCGGCAGCGGGAGGCTGATTTTCATCACGGAGCCACGGAGGCACAGAGAAGCACCATGCTTCGACAGCGACAAGTCCTTTTGATTGTCGCAGGGCTTTTGGCTTCCTGGTTCTTGATGCAGGCAGTACATGAACTCGGCCATGTGCTTGGGGCTTGGTTGAGTGGTGGACGCGTTCAGCAAGTCGTACTAAATCCGCTCACGATTTCGCGCACGGATGTGCAGCCGAATCCGCATCCGCTAGTTGTCGTTTGGGCAGGACCAATTTTTGGATCAGTCGCGCCATTCGCGATTTGGGTTACATCGCGCATTTCACTCGCTTTCGATTTGCAAAGCCCCTGCAATTCTTCGCCGGCTTTTGCTTAATCGCAAATGGCGCTTATATTGGCTTCGGTTCTTTTGCAGGGATCGGCGATTGCAGTCAAATGTTGCGACATGGATCGCCAATTTGGACGTTGTGGTTTTTTGGTGCGACCACGATTCCGGCTGGTCTTTGGCTTTGGCACCGGCTTGGATCTTTATATCCTATCAACCGCGCAATTGCCGGCAGATAA
Source organism: Pirellulales bacterium (assembly GCA_963773875.1). Lineage (GTDB taxonomy): Bacteria > Planctomycetota > Planctomycetia > Pirellulales > JADZDJ01 > CAVTYH01. The sequence goes on along the minus strand of CAVZCV010000010.1, from coordinate 369,209 downwards.
AGAAATCCAAACTCGCGCCGAGCAGCCAGTGTTGGAACCAACCGGCAAGCAGGGAGCGGGTTCGCCAGGCCAGCGCGCCCCAGAGCAGGCCGCCGAGGATAGCGCCGAAAACTTCGGCGCCGGGTTTGCCAAAGTGTGCCAGCGTGGAGGCCAGAGTCTGCACGCAAATGGCCGCGGCGATGCCGGCGCGCCGACTCAGGCCATGCTGCAAGAAGCCGCGAAAATGGAATTCCCAGGCGGCGTAATAAAACAACTGTCCGAACAAGTGCCACAAAAGGGCCCCAACCGAGTCGCGAGCTATCGGATTGATTGGATAAATCGTCTGAAAATGCGGCGATTGTGCCGTCGCGTATCCGATGGCAACGAGCAAGGGTGGAGCAAATACAATTGCCATCAGTGAAAATCTGCAATCGCCGAAGCGCACCCCATAACCCGATAACCGTTCGCGCAACACGAATTTGACGGCCAGCGCCGGTATTACGCCCAAGAGAATTACGGTCGACAGCGTTGCATCGATCGCTGCATAAATAGAGATTCTGGAATCAGGAACATATAGCTTGCCACCGCCCAATGATCGAAACCAATACTGATTGCTCCCTAGCGAATACCACGCCGACAAACAAATTGCGCTCGTCAGCAGCACGACCGTCGGTCGCAAATTCCTCCCGGTGAAGGCGTCGCGCACAAGATTGGCGGCTCGGCGTGGCATTTGATGATCGTTGTTTGAAAATAACGCGTCGCAAGCGACGCGCTAAAAACTCTCGTCGCCCGCTCAACCGTTCACCCGGTCCCTTACGGTCGAGGTTCCGATCCTGAATCATTACATCCGTTCATTTTTTCGTTCCGCTCGCACGCGCAACAGCCACTGGTAAGTTCGCCGCACGGCTTCTTCGATGGGCGTGATGCGGTAGCCCAGCTCGCGCTCAGCTTTGGCGGATGTATATGCCCAATCGGTCAGGAACACGCGGACCCAATCGGGCGTAATTTGCGGGTACACGCCGAACCACTCGGCGCGCTTCTTCTGCAGCCAAGCATACGACAAAGCGCCGGGGCGACGAATAGTAAACTGAAAATGCCGCTTGCCGCTGACTTTATCGACTAGAGCAAAGAACTGTTTGAGCGACAGATTTTCGCCGCCGAGCAAATATTTTTCGCCGGGCCGACCCTGTTGCATGGCCAATATCAGGCCCTCTACCACATCGTCGACGTACACGTAATTTCCGATATCTCGGCCGCGATTCAAAAGTATCGGCGCTTGGCCGCGGTCATACATATCGATCAGTAGCGACAGCGCGTTGCCTTCGCTGAAGTGGCCCGGCCCGAACACGCGACCGGGATTGACGATGACTATTGGCAATCCGCGGCGAACGTATTGTGCCGCCTCTTGCTCGGCAACAATTTTGCTCGATTCGTACTGGGTGAAGATCCGCGGCGTGATGCGCGGCATCGCTTCGTCGCCAACTTCGCCGGGCCGCGTGGGGCCGAAGGTGAGCATCGTCGAAGTCCACACGACCCGTTCGATTCCCAAATCAATCGCTACTTCGCAGACATTTTGCAGCCCGCCGACGTTAATATCGATGTACGTTTGCGGATCGCGGGCCCAATTCTTCGCGTAACCCGCCAGGTGATAGACCTGCGAGCAACCGGCCATGCCGCGGCGCAAACTTTCCACGTCCGTGATGTCGCCACGCACCAGCCGGACGTTCGGATGATTGAAGTCGGGCCGTTCGTTCGCCGGAAAACCCGGCGGCGGCTCGGGTTTTCGCGGCGCGCGAGCACATGCACGACCTGTCCGCGGCGAACCAATTCGTGCACCAAGCGCGTTCCGATGAAGCCGGTGCCGCCGGTGACAAAGACTAGTTGACATCGGCGATTTTATGATCAGTTCCACCTTGTGCGGTTCACCGGCGATTTCCTGCACGTATCGCGGCACTGCATAGCCGGGCAACCGTTTACGCAACTCGCCGATGATTTGCAGGCCGCGCTCCATCGGCACTTCAAAGTGCGCTGCACCGGACACGCGATCGAGTTGATGCAAATAATACGGCATCACGCGCAAATCGACGAGCCGCTCGCAAAGTTCGGCGAGCACACCGGCATCGTCGTTCACGCTGCGAAGCAGCACAGCCTGATTGAGCGTCGGAATCCCTGCATCGACGCAACGTCCAAGCGCCGCCGCCACCGAATCATCAATCTCCGCCGGATGATTCGCGTGCACAACCATGATCGGCGTGAGCCGCGTGCCGGTGAGCCACGAAAGTAAATCGTCGGCCACGCGTTCAGGAATCATGATCGGCAGCCGCGTGTGGACTCGCAGTCGCTGCAAATGTGGAATCGTCGCCAAGCCGGTCTACCAAGCGAGCCAACAGCTCATCGACCAGCATCAGCGGGTCGCCGCCGCTCAAAATCACCTCGGCGATGCTGTCATCGGCTTCAATTTGCTCGATGGCCGGCTGCCAATCGGCCATTGATTTTGGGCTGTTTTCATACGGGAAATGCCGGCGGAAACAGTACCGGCAATGGACGGCGCAGGCCCCAGTTGTTACCATCAAAACACGGCCACGATACTTGTGCAGGAGGCCTGGCTGGAGCGTGGCGGCGGCGTCGCCGACCGGATCGGACGCAAACCCTTCGACGGCAATTGTTTCCGCTTCAATCGGCAATACCTGTCGCAAGAGCGGATCGTGCGGATCGCCGCGGCGAATTCGAGTTAGGAACGTCCGCGGGACAAACAGCGGAAACGACATCGCCGCTTGGGTGGCCTGACGTTCAAACTCCGGGGGCAAATCCAGCAGCCGACGAAGCTCCCCGACATCGCGCACCGCTTCCTTGACGATTTTTTGCCAGGAAGCGACACCAACACTTGTAGACATCAAATTTTTAACGCGGAGACACAGAGTCGCGGAGAGGACAGAGATTAACAAGGAATCCAGGAAAGCAGGAATCTAGGAAAGAAACACAAAGAGCCAAGTATTTTTTACTTCCTGGTTTCCTGGCTTCCTTATAAATCTTTCTGCTCTGCGTCTCGGTCCCTCTACGGTTTAGAATAGTTTCAATCAATTCACAGCATACGCTTTTTAGTCACAAATTCGAAGTAGGAATCAGTCGTGCCCAGTTACAACACCAGCCAGTTTCGTAAGGGTTTGAAAGTTCAAATCGATGGCGATCCGTACTTGATGATCGAATGCAATTTCGTGAAGCCCGGCAAAGGCCAGGCGCTTTATAAGTGCAAGCTGAAGAACCTGGTGCGTGGCAGCCAGCTCGATCGCACCTACAAAAGCGGCGATTCGCTCGACGCCGCCGACATCAACGAAATTGAAGGGCAATTCCTCTATCGCCAAGGCGACCAGTTTGTGTTCATGGACACCAGCAACTACGAGCAGTACGAGCTCTCGAAAGAGCAGGTCGACGAAGCTGCCAAATGGCTGAAGGAAGGCACCAACTGCTCGATGCTGCTATTCAACGGCAATCCGATTACGATCGATGCGCCCAATCACATGACGCTCAAAGTCGAATACTGCGAGCCAGCCGTCCGCGGCGACACGGCCACTAAACTCACTAAGCCGGTGAAGTTGGAAACCGGCGCGGAAGTGATTTGCCCGGCGTTTATCGAGATGGGCGACATGATTAAAGTTGACACGCGGACGGGGGAATACCTGGAGCGCGTGCGAACCTAAACCGTATCCACAGTGCGATCCGGAATCGGCTCAATTCCGATAGACTGCGCCCGTGATTCAATCGTCATAACTGGCCGTCATCGCCGGGTGGGGGCCAATCTTCAACCTAGAGTTGTGGAAGTTCCCCACGCCGGAAGGGTGGCGGTTGTATTGTTTTCGCTTCGCGCCTGAATTACGTTGAAGCGCGGCATCGTCCCGTCCGGCATCCCTACCCAGAACTAAGCACCCATGAGTCGCCGACCAAAACGTATGCGCCTGCGCGGCCAATCCAATGCTGCCTCGCGTTGGAGTTCTGAACGGCTCGCTGCGCGATCGACCACTTTTCGGTTTTGAACCGCTGGAAAGTCGCTGCCTGTTGGCGGTCGATCTGTCGCTCAACGGTGCCCAAACGCTGGTGGGGGGCACGAACATCGATGCCAGCAACGATGCCGCCGTGCAGCAGCAAAACATGGCAGTTGGCATTAATCCGACGAGTCCACTGCACGTGACCGGAGTCAGCGCTAGAAATACACCGACCTTGGGCACGTCGCTGGGACTGTATCGCAGCACCGACGGCGGGCTGACATGGAATACGCGCGTCATCGACAACACCGTCGATGGTCTTGCCGTGGGCGCGCTTCGCTTCGATCCATCGATTGCCTACGACTCCACCGGCCGGCTCTATGTTGCCTACGGTGTGAACGATGTGTTTGGCACTTTCACGACTACTTTGATCGTGGCTGTGAGCAACGACGACGGGACCACGTTTTCCACGGTGGCCACGGTCGATACGCGGCTGAATCTTACCGGCAGCATGCGCGGCTTCCATCTGGGAACAGGGCCCGATGGCCTTGGCGGCCAGGCGGCTTACGTTGCTTACTCGGAAGTGCAGCTCGGCGTTTTAACAGGCATTGCCGTAGCCGGCTCGAACAATGGATTCACCAGCTTCGCCGGCCCCACGGTTATCAGCGACAGCTTGTTGCACACCGTTTCCAGTGCCTCGCCATCGGTTGGGCCAAACGGCGAGCTTTACGTGTCCTGGCTCGACGCCACGTCGACTTCCGTGTTTCTGGACCGCGATTTGGACGGCATGTTCGTCGGCGGAAATACATTTGGGGCAGACATCACCGTCGTCAATAACCTGACTGCACGCCCCACGTTGCCAGGCAATTTCAATTTGTTTGGCGCTCTACCTGTGCCGGCAGCGCCGACACACGGCATTAGTTCGGCCCCCGTGTCTGCGGCCGATCGCAGTGGCCACGTGGCCACGAACGGCGATGTGTATATTGCGTTCGTCGATCTGTTTTCATTGCTAACCAGCAATACCGATATTTACGTGGCCCGCTCGACCAATCAAGGCACAAGCTGGTCGCTCGTGCCGGTGGACATTTCGGCTTCGACAGAGTTCATGCCGGCCCTCGATGTCGATCAATCGAGCGGCAGCGTGAACCTGCTGTATTATTCCACGGCCGGCGATACAGCTACCGGCAACGACGATGTGAACGTGATGCTCTCCACCAGCATCGACGGCGGCCTGACATACACCAGCCCGCAGCCGCTTTCCACAGCCACATCGCGGGCTTCGGTTATCGCCGGCGGAAACGATTTCGGCGATTACATCGGCCTGGCGGCGCTCGACGGCACGTTGCAAGGATTGTGGGCCGATAATCGCGGGCTGGCGACCGATTCGGAAGCGTTCACCGCGAGCGCTTCCTACGATAGTGCGACCAATGGGAATGTGTTGACGGTCACCGGCACTGCCGGCGACGACGCCATCGTCATTCGACGCAGCATGATCAACAATGCGTTTGTCGAAGTGACGATTGGCGCAACGCTGCAATACGCCGGACTCTTGGCCATCGCTCGATTCGGCCATTGTCAACGCGCTGGCAGGCAGCGATACGCTGACCATCGATCATGCCAACGGACTATTGAATGCGCCGGTGACGTTCAACGGCGGCGCCGCGGTGGGCGAAACCAACACCGCCATTGTCGACGACCATACGATTTTGATCGGTCGTGATTACAAAATCACGCCGACCGTGCTCTCTATCTGTGCCCCGACGCTGGTGCCGATTGTTCTGTACGACAACACGGTTCAGCAGGTGCAACTCGATGCCACGCAAGGCGCAGATCGTTTCGACGTTGTTCCCAGCACCACGGCCACCTACACCATTCATGGAAACAACCCGACGAGTGCCGGACCGGGGGCCGATTTCCTGTCGGTAGAATTCGCCGGCACCACAGGTCGCAAGCTGACGTATGATCCCACGACCGGTAACGGCAATTGGATGTTTACTTCGCACATGCCGATCATCTTCACCGGCATCGAGAAGCTGAATTTCTTCCCAATCCTTGTGTACGCCGGTGAAGCCGCGGCCCAGGGAAATCCGACCGTGAAAGTTGTCGATGCGGAGCTGGGAACGCTCATCACCAGTTTTCTGGCCTATGAAAGCACGTACCGCCAAGGCGTCCGCGTAGCGGTGGGCGATGTGAACGGCGACGGCATTCCGGAGGTTATCACCGCTCCAGGCACAAATCATTCGGCGCTGGTGGAAGTTTGGAACCTGCTTAACGCCACGACGGTGACGCCGCCGACGCTCGTGCAATCGCTCCTCGCTTACAACGCGCCATACGTAGGTGGCGTGAATCTGGCGATCGGCGATACCAATGGCGATGGGCTGAACGATTTGGTCACCGCCACCGGACGCAACCGGTCGGAGATTCACACGTATTTTAATCAAACGGCCACAACGCCGTTGACGCCATTCAGCATCAATCATCTGAATCAGTTTCGCGCGTACGGCAAAAACTTCTTAGGCGGCGCCAACGTCGCGGTTGGCGATGTGATGGGAGACGGCCGCGCGGAAATTATCGTCGGTTCCGGTCCTGGCATGCGGAGCGCGGTCCGCATTTACGATGGCAATACTTCAGGACCGTTGAACGTGCAAGCGCCGACCTTGGCGGCCTTTAATCCCTTCCCGGTCGGCTACCGTGGCGGGGCGTGGGTGGCAGTTGGAAATTTGGATGCGGACGCGAAACTGGAACTGATTGTGGGCGCCGGCGTCGGCGGGCAAGGTCGCGTATCGACTTTCGACACATCGAACTTCACCACCCCGACGCAACAATTCTTCGGCGTTTTTACCGGCAGCGGCTTCAATGCACCGGTGCATGTGGCGACCGCTGATAGCAATGGCGATGGGCTGAGCGACATTTTTGCGGCCCAGGGTTTGGACGGTAAGAGCCAGAAAATCCGCCGCGCGCCGCCGCTGGGCGCATTTGTCGATTTGCTGATGGACAGCGATCCCGAATTCCGCAACGGCTTCTATATCGGGGCAGACATTAACAGCGTCGCGCCGTTTTTGTGCTGAAAAATGGTCCGACCGTCCCGGTCGGAGGTGCGTGCTGCGCACCCGCATTTCCGAGCAGGACGGTCGGCCTATTTGATTGGCCTTGACCCGCCACGGGGCAGCCGTTATTAACGCCCCGCTGCGCGGGATTTCCTGCGCGGTCTTATCCCATAATGCGCATGCGGCGGCAAAGGCTTATCTCGCTCGCTGCAGCGGCAACATTCATTTGCAGGTAATCAGTGTGAACACCATCCGGCGGTGTCGTTACGTATTTTGCGCTTGGTTAGCGCTCGTTTTGGTGTTGGTGAACTGCGCTGGCCCAGCGCGTTCGATTTGGCGCACCGACAACAGAAGATCCGGCAACACCCGACGGCGGAATTTCCGTCGCTTCTCGCGCAGCTGACGCTGGCCCGAGCGGAGGTTGGACAGCTGTGCGATCAAGCGCTTCGGCCACTACATCGCCTGTCGGCGCATCATCGCCCAGCGTTTACCCGCCATCGCCGTACACATCGGCCACGCCAACTTACATTTACACGCAGGCTCCGCCGTCGGCGCTCTCGCCGGCATCGTCGTTTCCTGCCAGTGCCTCGCCGCAATGGGTCGCCAGTGGGTTTGATCCGTACCAGGTAGCTTCCAGACCGGCCGCGTTTAGCGGCACAGTGACCCCAGCAGCCGCGGGCGGTTACGTTTTGCCGCAACCGATGCCACGAGTTCCGTTTTACACGCAGCAGCCGGTCGCCGCGACAAGCGCACCACAACCGTATGTCGTGATTCCGGAGCCAAACTGCGCCGCGCCGCCGGTCGTGCAGCAGGCGCCGGTCGTGATGCCCAACCTGACTTCGACGACGGTTGGTCCGGCCATGGTGGCGCCAGCCCCGGTTTCGGCGCCATACGTGGTGCCGAATACGGTGCCGGTGCTCGCGCCGGTGGCCGCCGTGCCGATGATCGGCCCACATTGCTATGGTTACGCCGACGCGATTTTCTTCACGCGTGATACCCAAATCGGCAATCAGCCGATCGTGCTGCTCGATGGCAACGCACCGACACAAAGCAATGTGCTATTGAGTACCGCCGATTTCGATTTCCCCTTCGAGGTTGGCCCGCGCATATTGTTAGGCCGCGAATTCGACGGTTTCCGGGCGTTCGAAGCATCGTACTTCGGCATCTACAATTGGAAAGATACGCAAACCATCAATGGCGATAACAATTTGAACCTGCCGGGCGATTTGGGGCTGGCCGCCGGCCTGAATTTCTTCGATGCCGATCAGGCTGTGGTGGAATATAAATCGCTGATCCACAATGCAGAATTCAATTACCTGCAGAGCTACGGAAATATTTCGTGGCTCTTAGGCTTTCGCTATTTCAACTTACAAGACAAGCTGAATATCACGTTCACCGACGCACAAACCGGCACCAGCGCCTACAACATCAGCGCGTACAACAATTTGTTCGGCGGCCAAATTGGCGGACGCATCCAGCAAGGCTGTGGCAATTGGTCGTACGATCTGACCGGCAAAGCTGGCGTGTACGACAATGTGATTCGTTCCTCGCAAACCGTGAGCGATTTCGGCGCGTTTCCCATTCGCAATACCCGCGCCGACGGCAATCAAGTGGCCTTCATCGGCGATTTGGAACTGAACGGCAACTATCAGTTCACACCGACGTGGTCGTTGCGCGGTGGCTATCAGGTCTTTTGGATCGAAGGGCTGGCGCTCGCTCCCAATCAGCTCGATTTCACCGACACGCCCAATAGCGGCACCAACCTCAACAAAACCGGCGGCATGTTTATGCACGGAGCGCATGCTGGGTTGATGGCGAAGTGGTGAGAAGGTGATCTTAGCCTTAAGAGCCGTGGCAGAAGCCTCAGATGCAATCCGAATCATGTAGGATTGGCGATGCGAATCATTCTTTGGCTTGCGAACCTTTTCGTTTTGCTCTCTGCAATCGAATGGGCCGCAGCCGCTGATCCTGACAAACCCGCGGAAGAATCGACAGGCCACCTCAATCTGGCCACTGCCACTCTGGGCGGAAAGCAATTCTGGGCCGATGAACTCGTGTTTCGTGGGTGGCGTATTCAGCGAAATGCGGTCACCGGCCATTATCGACTGCTCGATGAAGAAAACATCCGTCGCGCTTGGGGCACTTTCGACGATTGTTTTATCTCGCTTGAGGAGATCAAGCATCGCGAGAATTTGCCTCCCATGAAGGGAAAAGTGGTCATCGTCCTGCACGGGCTAGGACGCACCCGGTCTGCCATGAGCGGCATGGCGAAATTTTTAGAAGACTCTGGTGGATACACCGCTCTAAATGTCAGCTACCCAAGCACAATGGCGGAGGTGAAAGAACATGCCAAAAGCCTGCGCCGCGTGATCGACCATTTGCAAGGCGTCGACGAAATTGACTTTGTCGCGCACAGCTTGGGCAATCTTGTGATTCGAAGTTATCTGTACGATCAACAAAATGTTGGAGAAGCTCACGAGATCAACCCGCAGGTCAAGCGAATTGTGATGCTGGGCGCGCCAAACAATGGTGCCCAACTGGCGGTGACGATTGGCCACAGCAAAGTTGGCGCGTGAGCTCATTGGCGTGCCTGGTCGCGAGCTTGCCGACGGCTGGGACGAACTCTCAAAACATCTTGCCACGCCCCGGTGCGAATTCGGCATCATCGCGGGGGGCAAAGCTGACGGCCACGGGTATAATCCGCTGCTGATCGGCGACAATGATATGGTCGTAACAGTGACTGAAACTCTTTTGCCGGGCGCGCGAGATTTTATTTGCTTGCCAGTGGTCCACACGTTCATGATGGACGATCGCGCCGTCCAAAAAGCCACGCTAAATTTTTTGGACCACGGATATTTCATCGGCGACGATCAACGCCAGCCCATCGAATAAACCGGTCGATAAAAATCGGCACCCGGTAAGCTCAATCGGGAGTCAACTCCCAACGATCAAATCGCGGCGCGGCGGCGGAATTGCCAGCCGGTAATAGCGATGCCGACGGCAGCCAGTAGCCATGTGGCTGGCTCCGGCACTAGCGCTACGACGGAATTGTCGACATACAGAAAATACAATTCGCCGTTGGCGTCTTGGCCAATGCCGTGAAGCTGAGACGATGGCTTGGCAATATTTCCGGGAACAAGGGTTTGAATATTGAGATCGAACACCTGCAGCGATGGATCGCTGAAATCGGTGTAGAGCAACCTGCCCGGCGCCGCCGCCGGTGCTCATCAGGTCGCCGAAGATGTACTTGCCTTGCAATGCAGGTAGCAAACTTCCGCGGTAAACAAACCCGCCGATCACCGCCAGGCCACCCGTGCCGTCGGCCGCAGTCGGATATTGCGCCACGGGATCTTGCAAAGTGACACCAATGTTTGGCGAGAACGGCGCTTGGACGTCGTTAAGCTTTGTGCCCGTCTTGATCACCCAGCCGTAGTTGCCGCCCGCCACAACACTATCGATTTCCTCATTCGCGAAGCCGCGGTCCTGGCCGACATCGGCAACGTAAAGATTGTTCGGATTGGCTTTGTCGAAACTGATGCGATATGGATTGCGAAAACCGTACGCGAAAATCTCTTCCCGCCAGCCGTTTGCGTTGCCCACAAAAGGATTCGTGTTGGGAACTCGGAATCCCGCAGTCGTCGTTCCGAACAAACTGGTGAGCGAACCGTTATTGCCTGCCGCGTGCGTTGACGCGAACAAAGGGTCGGTATTCGAAACAGTGGGCAATATTCTTAGCACCTTGCCGTACACATTGCGGCGATCTTGTGCGTTGCCTTGCCCGGTCCAGCCGCCCGCGATATCAGGATTGCCGGGATTTGTGTGCCCGTTATTGTTGGAGTTGTTGCCTGCATCGTTGCCGCCGTTGCTGCCACCACCGCCGCCATCGCCCAGCGGCACGTACATAAAACCGTCGCCGCCAAAAGTGATGCCACCGGCGTTATGAAACTTGCCCGGCTTGGCAATTCGCATGACGACGCGCGAGGCGACATTCAAACCGCCAGTAGTGTTGACGGTCATTACACCGTTGGCGTCCGGATCGTTCACGGTCCACTCGCGAATGACGTTCTGACAGTTGTATCCGTTGGCGGAGAAATTTGGCTGTCCGGCATCGTTTGTGTTCGTATTGTTTGCCGCGGTTTCCGTTTGGTGCGAGAACATCGGCGTTCCGCTGGCGAGCGTTTCCGTGGTGTACGTGTAAAACTTTCGGTAACCAGCGGTGCCCGGGTTATTGAATTCTGGGCTGAAAGCACCGCCGACTAATCCACGCTCGTTTTCGTTAACGAACTGCCCGCCGGTGCGCGCATCGCCAGCTAGTGCGGAGAAATTGAGGAATGGGGCGGTCACGAGCTGGCCGCTCGATTTGTTGAGGTCGAGAATTCGAATCGTGCCGTCTTGCTGGCCGACATACAGGAATCGCGGATCGCCGGAGTTCACAGCGAAATCGGCAGAGTTGCCGTTGTTGAATGACATCGTGCCGGGCGTGACAACATATTTCAGTTGCGCGCTCAGGGTTCCTTGGACAATCGTCTGAGCCTGGGCGGCGCTGAGAAAGCCACAGACAATAAATAGAGCCGCAGCGCGGCTTAAAGCACGGTTAAGCATCAGATTCCCCCGAATATGATCAAAGCTGTCGACCGCCATTAATTAAACGGCGGATAAACTAGTGACCAGAATACAGGAAGACTTCGGCGAATGCCAGAATGCGTAATCCGGGAAGGTTGGCGAGAGTTTAGCGGAGAAAATGCAGATTCGAAGCCCAAAAAATCATAGCTGCAATCTCTGTAACCGTTAGATCTTAACAAAGCTGTGCCGGATATTCCGGCTCTAATTGCTGCGGCAACGGTTTCGATTGAACCGGGTGGCCCGATTGTTCCGAAGTTTCCCTTAGCCGTTCCATCCGACCGCTGCTTGCGGCGATTGACCGCACACTGACTCGGCATGGGCATCAAGCGGCGGTGCGTTTACCGGGCATGCACTGCCGGCTAATCGGATTGAACCTCCGGGGGGAAACAAAAATGAAGGCGCCCTTTTGGGCTGTGTGCTGCAGTCTTGCGCTGGGCTTAGGCGAAGGCCTTTGTGCGGCGGATGAATTTGGCAGCTTTCAGAATTCGGGGCCGGCGGTTGCGCCACTCGCTCGCGCCTCGGGCACGCCCGAGTATGCCGCACAGCAAGGCGTGAGCGGCGGTGGGCCGAACTCAATGCCGCCGGCGCAGTTGGGCGTGTCGCAACCTGTCAACGGTTTGCGATATCCAGCCGCTTCGCCGCTGCCGAACACCGTTCGGTCAGACAGCAATGCGGCGCCTCCTAATTGGTCGGCGGTGCCACAATCGTCTGCTGTGTCGGCCGTAAATATTTCATCTCAAGGGGCGGTTGTCCCCGGTACTTTTGCCACACCAGCCGGAGCATTGCCAGTTCCGCAGCGCATCGACGCACAAAACGCGCCCATGACCAGCGATCCTCTGGTCGGCGCACCGTCGAATGCCGATGGCAGCGGCGCCGCGAAAACAACGCCGCCAGCTACATCATCGGTCAAAGTAAATCCATGGCGGCCGATACAAACCGCCTTTCGACAGATTTCGCCAGCGACGACCCCGCCGCAAACGCCGATCGCGGGCGATGTCGTAGTGCCCAGCGCCACGCCGGGTTCGGCGCCGAACAGCATCCGAACTGCGCCCGTACGTTCCGATGGCGTCCAACCATCAACCAGCGGCCAGGAATACGTCGAAAAGCCGTTTGCCAAAAATCCACGCATGATGAGTGAGATGTCTTCGGGCGAGATGGTTAACGATGGTCCGCCGCATACCGGCGGTGGTTGTGGCTGCGGACCCAGCGGCGATGCTGCCATTTGCCCGAACTGCGGCGGATGGCAGCCCGGCACATGCCGCACGAATAATCCGGAAGGCTCGTGCCTTTGCCAACGCTTAGCGTGCTGCCTGTGCAAGCCATATCCCGATTGCAGCAACGGTTGTGTCGATTTCTGCCACAGCTGGATTTTCCACGAGGACGATTGTTGGTTTACGAGCAATCACAAATGCTGCAATGGAAACTGCGGCCCTTATCCGTACGGCAACTGTCCCACCGACGGCGCGGGCAAGGGCAATGGTTGCGGCTGCGGCAATTGTGGTCCATGCGTGCCGGCGCCTGACTTGTATTTCTCCGCGGAAGCGTTGACGCTGAGCCGCAATGACAACATCGGCCCGCAGTCAATTGCTGAAGGTCTTGGCGGGTCGGTGCTCGGCACTCAGGATTTCGGTTTCGATAGCGATTGGCAAACCGGCCCGAGATTCGTTTTGGGCTACAGCCCGACGCCAATGGATGCGTGGGAGTTTTCGTACTTTGGTTTGCAACATTGGACCGACGACAAATCGATCACGGGAACCTCGATCGCATTGCCGGATACCCTCGGCCTGCTGCCAGAATTCTCCGGAGCTGGTTTGCTTCAAGTAACATATTCCAGCGAGATACACGATGCCGAAGTGAATTACTCGTGGCATCATGGCTGTAAAGCGCTTTCGTGGATCGCGGGTTTCCGTTATTTCAATCTCACGGAAGATTTCGATATGACCACGAACGTAACAGGTGTTGGTCAAGGCGCGTACAACACGCGCACCGTCAACAATCTGTACGGCGGCCAGCTCGGCGCGCGATACAACGTATGTTGCCATCAATTCACTTGGACTTGCACCGCGAAAGCCGGTGCATTCGGCAACCAAATCGACTCGAGTCAATTCGTGGCGCCGGTCGGCGGGATGATTGTGCGAAACACCAACGTTTCCGATTCTCGCTGGGCGTTCATCGGCCAGTTCGACTCGAGCGTCAGTTACTACTTCTGCAAGAATTGGTGCGCGACCGCCGGTTTCAACGCAATGTGGATCGATGGTGTGGCGTTCGCGCCCGATCAGCTCGACTTCACCAACGTTCCGGGCGTGAGTGGCACGACGGTCAATCACGATGGCAACGCGATGTACATCGGCGGTCACGTCGGTGTGGGCGTGCGGTTCTAACCGCGGCTGCTTGAGCTTGATCAAGCAAACGTTGGCAAATTTCCGGAGCCGTTCATTGGCAAATCGTGCAGCGGGCTGAGAATTTCCAGATCGCTGCGCGTCCGCGCCTCCGGCAAATACGCTTCGGAACACTCGACTTCTGCCAAGTGCAGTGTGTTCTTGATCCACAACATTTTCGCCTGATGCGGTGGCGTGAGTCCGATGATCGGCAACGCGGCGTCTAATATTTCTCGGTCGGTTTCAAAGTGCAGCGGATATTTGAACGCCGAAAGATTGCCGCTGGTTAAGATGTTGGTCCAGGTGATTTTTTCATCGACTTGCTTAACAAGCCGCGTCGTGCAGAATTCTGCCATTGCCAGGCCAACCGCGTTGCCGTGCGAAACTTCTGTGAGCCGACGGACGACAATCCGCCGCACTTTCGGGAATTCCCCCTCCACGGCTTTGTTGCGGTTGTGCTTTCGCCCAACAACATTGGTGTCGATGCCCGCTCCGCTGATGTTTTTCCCCATTTCGTCGATGATCAGAATATCGACGTACTGAAATGGCAAATGGGGCATCCACTTCTTCGCCAGAACGAGCAACTGCTTTTCGCGTTCTTCAATCTGCTCCGGATGCATCGCTTCCACAAGCGCCGTTTCATCGTAACCGTTCTCGACAATGCCCACGCCTGCCACGACCCGGCAGCGCTTTAAAACTTCGCCAGCCACGCTGCGCACAATCTGGCTGAAGGGATAATCCAAAATGGCGCGATGATATGTTTTCGCGCCCTCGTGCTTGCCAAGCCCCAACAGCATCATTTTCATGACACCGCTTTCAATGTCGCCAATGAATTCAGTGTGCGGCTTGATGCGGCCGCAAATCACGACGTGATCGGCCTCGGCGGCGAAGCGATCGATGTGTACCGGAAAGCCTTCCTTCGCCTGGCAGACGATTACCGTGTCCATCGTGGCTCGGATCGGGCAACCGCAGAATCCTTCCGTAATGCCGTACTCTTGCAAAATATTGCGCTGCCCGCTGGCAATGCCCCCGGCATGGCTACCCATCGCGGGCACGAGAAACGGCTTGCTGCCCAGGCGTTTGATGTGATCGACAATCGCTTTCAGGATCACCGGAATATTGGCGATGCCCCGGCTGCCGGCGGTGATGGCCACAGATTGGCCCGGTCGGATCTTCTCGCGCAGTTGCAATCGCATCAGCTGGCGATCGATTTCACCTGGAATATCATCCAGCCGCGGGCCTTCAAATTTCTGTCGGACGCGGAAAAACTGCGGGTAACTGATGGCCGTCATGGAGTGCGTGTGTTTTCCAAGAAATCTAAGCGCACTCCATGATACGCGACGCACCAGCCTGGAGTCGACTACTTTAAACGACGCCTGCCGATTGATTTACGGAGACGGCGGCGACGGCGCCAGTTCCTGCGCAGGAAATTGCATGCCTTGTGAGAGCCATCGCAAAATGGCTTGTTCGCCGATTGACCGCAGCGACAGAGGGCAATCGCTGGTTTATTGGGAGGTATCGGGAACGCATTTCCCGCCTGATCAATAATCGTGACTTCCCCTTCAACAAGCATTGGGCCGTTTGGCCGGAGACGAATAATCGTGGGCATAGCGATAACTGTTGGTCGATTGCGATGGTGATAACGAATCTCAAGTCCTATCGTGGCATTAATCTAGGTCGTTCGTCAATCCTTGCCGTTTTCACTCAACCAAGTGTCCCGCCATTTCGCGCACGAAATATTTGCCACGCAAATTGCGGTACAAAAATATTTTTCGAGCGGCCCAACAAACCTATTGACTTGTGCACTGCTTTTCTGTACAGTAAATGTATGCAAACGACGATCAACTCGACGCACGGCAATCGTATCAGCCTGAAGCGGCTCGAGGCCGCCTGGGCGGAATTGCTGGCCGAAACGCTCCGCCGTGGCTTTTACGGCAAAGCGGCCTTCGAGCTAGCCATTCACGATGGCACGATTCAGCAAGTCCGTCGCGTGGTAGAGAAAGTCGAGCGCTAACGTGTCCTTTGTCACTGGTCCTTTGTCATTGATCACTTGCAGGCATCGGTGGCCAGTAACAGTAGGACAAGGGACGAAGGACGAATAACCACAATTTAACTGGTATCGCGAAGAGCCGCGCGGCGTAAACGCGCCGGTATCGTTCACGAGCCCGCTGCAGGAACCGTTTTCCTGCTGCGGGCTTTTTTTATGCACTGAAAGGAAGATCGCATGACCGACATGTTGCAAGAGTTTTGCGATTCCCGTGGTATGGCGCTGCGCGTTGATCGCAGCGGCGGCGTGATCCGCGGAATCAAAATCCTGGGCCTTCGCTCCCGAAACAATCGCGAGTATTTGCCCGAGGCACTCGCGCGAGCCGTGAGCTTGTACGAGGGGGCTAAAGTCAATGTAAACCATCCGAAAGGGCATCCACTTGCGCCGCGCGACTATCAAGAGCGGATCGGCGTCATCCGCAGCGTGCAGCACCGCAGCGGCGAGGGACTGTTCGCCGACTTTCATTTCAATCCCAAACACTATTTGTCGGAGCAGTTGATTTGGGATGCGGAGCACGCTCCGGAAAACGTTGGCTTTTCACACAACGTGCAAGCCCGCACCTCTCGGCGCGGAGAGACAGTTTGCGTCGATGAAATCACGCGCGTGCACAGTGTCGATTTAGTGGCCGACCCGGCGACGACACGCGGATTGTTTGAATCGTCGCAAACGCAAAGTGGCGCAGCGGCCGCCAGTGAAATGGCGGGGTTCGAGACTTCCGATTCGCGTATTGCGAGTAATTTGCCGAATCCTGCTGCAATCGACAGTCACGTCGTTGAAACCGCGGCGGCCGGGCCGCAGCAAACAACTCTCGAAGCAACCTGCCGGCAGCAGCGCGACGAAATCGCAGAGCTGCGTACTGAAATCGACCAATTGCGCACGCAGGCGGCGCTCCACCAGCGACGCGTGCTCATTCAATCGCTCCTCGCGGAATACAAGTTGCCGCAATCGGGCTCCAGCGATCCAGCGGCTCAGGCGCTTGTCAGCGAAACCTTTATGCAATCGCTGCTTGCCGCGCCCAACGAGCAAGCAGCTCGCCATCTGTTGAAAGAACGTGTGCGATTAATCGAAAGCGCCGCTCAGTTCAACGCGACCACCGGCAAAGCGTCACGACCGATTTGCCGGGAACAGTCCGTCGCCGATCCACGCATAGCGCTTAATGGCGAATCGTTCGCGCGGGCAATTAGGCGTTGAGCGAACCCGCTCCTGAAATACATCCACAAGAATCCATGTTTTTCAAAACCTTAACCTTTGGAGCCTCTCATGTCAGACAAGATGCGATGGCGGTATGGCGAAACCAATCCCGTGCTGTTGGCCGTTGATTCAGCCACAGTCATCGAAATTGGCGATTTGGTTTACCTCGATTCTGGCGAAGCAAAGCCGGCTTCCCTGCAGGCCGATCAGGGAAATGAAACGGCCAATCAGACGGAATTCGTGTCGATTTTCGCTGGCGTCGCGATGCAACATTCCCGAGCCGGCGACACCGCGCCCATCCGCGTGGCCACAACCGGCGTGTTCGAATTCGACTGCACGGCCGCGACGTTTGAAATCGGCGATTTACTTGGCCCGCACGAGAACATTGCCGGCACGCAGCTATTGAATCAAGAAGTCAAGGGAGTTGGCGCGACAAACGCAGCCATTGGCCGCTGCGTCAAGCGCTGCCCAACCAGCAGTTCGAAAGTTCTGACCGACATCGTTAGCACGGTCGTCAAAGGCGGAGTGATGCCGGCGTAACAAACTCAACGGAATCGACCAACGAATTTTGCAAACCATTTTCCAGACAGACCATTTTCCAGACAGGAGTACGACAAGTGAGTATCAAATATCGTGAACTCAAAAGGCGCTACGAATTGGATGGCGCTCAGAAGACCGTCGACCATTTGGCCGAAGCGTTGCGGGAAAAGCATTTGCGCGCCGCAGATTTCAGCATTCGCGACCTGGCTGAAGCACTCGTGCCCGATGGTCATCACTGGGTGCGAATGCTCGATCCGCGCCAGCGGCAGCGTAAGCGTAATGGAAGCCGGCGATGGCGTGGACGTAACCGCGTTTCTGAATGTTACCGGACAGGTGATTTATTCGCGAATCATGGACGCCTACACCCAGGAAGGCTTCGTGATGTCGAAGCTCGTGGATTCCATTTCCACGCGTTTGGACGGCGAAAAGATTCCGGGCATCGCCCGCGTTGCCGACGAGGTCGACGAAGTGGCGCCCGGCATGCCGTATCCGCACCTCGGGTTCGGGGAAGATTACATTGAAACGCCGTCGACCACGAAGCGCGGGTTTATTGTGCCGGTGACGAAAGAAGCCATCTTCTTTGATCGTACGCACCTCGTGCTTTCCCGCGCCGCGGAAGTGGGAGAGATTCTCGGCCTGAACAAAGAGAAGCGGTTGCTCGATTTGCTGATCGGCGTCACGAACAACTACAAGTGGCGCGGAACGAGCTACAACACCTATCAGAACGCGACGCCGTGGATCAATGTAAAGACGGGCAATGCGCTTGTCGATTGGACGAACGTCGACACTGCCGAGCAGTTGTTCGCCGACATTCTCGATCCCAATACCGGCGAGCCCGTAATGTGCGCCGCCAACACCGTGCTCGTCATGCCGGCCTATCGGCATGCGGCGCACCGCGTGTTCAACGCAGCGGAGATCACTTATGCCGCTTCGGGCGCTCCGACCGCGGTAACGGCCGCCAATCCGCTGGGCAACTACCGAGTGGTCGAAAGTCGATTGGCCTACCGGCGCGTGCTCGCTTCCGGCGTGGCCGCTGTGGACGCGAAGAAGTGGTGGTTCATCGGCGATTTCCGCAAAGCGTTTGCCTACATGGAAAACTGGCCGATCACCATTACGCAATCGCCGCCGGGCAGCGAAGCCGATTTCAATCAAGACATTGTCGTGCGCTTCAAGGCCAGCGAGCGTGGAGCGGCCGCGGTGATCAATCCGCGGTACGTCGTGAAGAACAGCGGGTGATTTCTTTCCCAGCCCGGCGGGCGTGCTTTATCCGGACGCGGCCGCCACCCCGCCGGGCTGTTCTTTTGATTCCTAATCCAAAGTTTAAAGGAGCTTTTCATGACAGACCGCGAGCAAATCGAACTGATCCGAAACTTGACGCTTGCTCAATTGGTCGAGCTGCGCGCCAGTCCCAAGCCGACGTATTCGATTGACGGCCAAACCGTTTCTTGGACGGCGTACGTTGCGTCGCTTCAGGAAACCGTCGATTGGTGCGATACAAAGTTGGTTGGACTTGCGCCGTTTGAGGTGCAATCGCAGGCGATCTCTTGAGCACTCCCGCAGCACATTCCGTTCATTTTGCAAACCATCTAACACGGCGACGTTATGACACAAACACTTTCTTCTGAAATCAAAGTTTCGCTGGGCTGGCTGCATCAAGATGTGCCCGATGTGAGCACGATCATCGACGGTGCGCGGCTCGAATATCATGTAGCATTGCCTGATGGCGCCGGCGCTGACGAGGCAGATCGAATCTGGCACGATGAAAGAACTCTGGCGGCTGGCGACAGTGAGGAGCTTGACCTTTCCGCACTGCCGATGATGTTGTTTGGCGATTCGCTGAGCGTCGCCATGGCGAAAGTGAAAGCGCTTTTGCTCATTAACCTGGCCACAGATGCTGGCGACGGCTTGCTGATTGGCGATGCAACATCGCACGCCTGGCAAGGTCCGCTGGCTGCCGCCGGCGACAAGCTGCTCGTGCCAGCCGATTCCTGCTTGCTGCTGGTGAACAAGAAAAACGGTTGGACCGTTTTGGCCGGGTCGGCAGACAGGCTGAAGATTGCGAATGCTGGCGCGAACGAAATTTCCTACAAGATTGCGATCGTCGGTGCATCAGCGTGACCGATCGCAATTCGCCTTCGCCAGGCGGCGATGCGTTCAATTCGTCAACCATCGCACGACGATATAACACTTCGATCATTGATCGAGTCAGTCGCTTTCTGCCGTTTCGAGCAGGAGCGTCACTCGCCAGCAATTCTCGACGTCGATTCATCGCGTAATCCGGTTGGCGATTACTTGCCAGCATTGGACGAACAAATTGCAAAATGAAACCACCCAAACAGACTGTATTACTGTACCAAGGTACATATACTACCCGGCTCGCTGTCAAGCGGTAGAATGGTCCCGGGAGTTTGCGGGGGCTTCATGGGGCGAATGTCGGGCCAAAATTCGTCATGCCGGGCAAGATTACGACACTGTTTCTGGACGTCGGGGGAGTTCTGCTCACCAACGGCTGGGATAGCCACGTACGAAAAGCCATTTCCGAGCGCTTCGGGCTGGACGAAAAGGAGTTCGAAAGCCGGCACCACCTGACTTTCGACACCTACGAGGAAGGGAAAATCACGCTCGATGTGTTCTTCGATCGCACGATTTTCTATCAACCGCGCAAGTTTCACACATGCCGACGTGCGGAAATACGTCTCCGACCTTACCAAGCCGCTTCCGGAAATGTTGGACCTATTTCCCCGGCTCAAGCAGAAATACAATCTGAAAATTGCCGTCGTCAGCAACGAAGGACGTGAGTTAACGTTCGACAGGGTTGAGCGGTTTAATCTCAAGTCGTTCGTCGATTTTTTCATCGTCTCAAGCTTTGTGCATTTGCGAAAACCGGATACCGACATTTATCAGCTAGCGCTGGACGTGGCGATGGTGGAACCGCAACAGGTCGTGTACGTCGACGATCGCCCAATGCTGGTCGAAGTGGCGACCAGCATCGGAATCAATGGCATCCAGCACGCGGATTTTGAAACCACGAAATCCAAACTAGCGGCATTTGGATTGACGCTATAGTTCGGTTCACTGCGGCCCGCCAAAATTCGCCGTTGTTACCCTCGGCAACACGCAACCCAGACGAGCAGAAACACTTTTAGTCATGCCCTGGATAACCGAACGCGCCGCTGAGATTCCCTGGAACCGCCTGCAGACGCTGATGGAGCAAACGGTGGCCCAGGCGCGCAAACGCATTTGCGCCCGGCCGAAGCGCGTTTTGCTCTTGCCCCCCGATATCACGCGCATGCATTCGGGCGTCGGGCGCATGACCGAGATGCTTTACAAGCTCCTGGCCGGCGAGGCGGAAGTTCATCTGATTCCGACGCTGGGGCAGCATGTGCCGCACACGGCCGAAGAAAATCGGCTGATGTTCGGCTCTATTCCGAATGAACGAATTCACGCCCACGATTGGCGCGGTGGCTGCGTCGAAGTCGGCCAGGTTTCCGGGCGCTACGTCGACGAAACAACCCAAGGCGCCGCCGATTGGCCGATTCCCATTGTGCTCAACCGCATGCTGATGGAAGAGCCGTGGGATTTAATCATCAACATCGGCCATGTTGTGCCGCACGAAGTCCTGGGGTTTGCCAATCACAATAAAAATTACTTCATTGGGCTGGGCGGAAAAGACTTAATTTGTGCCGCACACATGGCGGCAGCTTCTTACGGCATTGAAAACAATCTCGGCAATTTGATTACTCCGCTGCGGGCGTGCTTCAATCGGGCGGAGGACGAGTATCTCGGCAAGCTTCCCGATTTGTACGTGCAAGTGGTTCTCGCGCAATCAATCCGACCAGCTTGTGCATACCGGCGTGCATGTCGGCGACGATTTGGAAACCTATCTCGAAGCCGCACGGCAATCGCGGCAGGAAAACATCACCATCTTCGATGAGCCGGTGAAAAAAATCGTTTGCGTCATGCAAGGCGACGAGTTTTTCAGCACTTGGGTCGCCAACAAGTCGGTTTACCGTACGCGTATGGCTTTGGCCGACGGCGGAGAGCTTATCGTCATTGCACCGGGTCTCAAACGATTCGGCGAACAGCCAGAAGTGGATGCTTTTATTCGCAAGTATGGCTATGTTGGCACGCCGCGCGTGATGGAGCTGTACCGAGATAGTGCGGAGATGCAAGATCTCGCCCATGCCACGGCCCACTTGATTCATGGTTCCAGCGAAGGCCGTTTTACCATCACTTATGCGCCGGGCCATTTGATGCGCCGAGAAATTGAAGGCGTGAACTTCAAGTATGCCGATATCGGCGCGACGATCGATCGCTACCAGCCGGACCGCTGCAAACAAGGCTGGAACAAAACTGCCGATGGCGAGTCGTTCTATTTCATCCCCACACCATCGGCCGGTTTGTGGGCGACGCGCGAAAAACTGTTCAATCGGCGAGCTGGTTTCGCGGAATAATCGCAAAAGCATCTGCGCGACCGCGAATTCGCGCCGCAAAGTCAGCGGCTCTTTTCTAGCTTACCGCTAAAGTGCTATCACGCTGCCGATAGTGCATCGTCACTGACCTTGTGTGCTCCTGCGCAATGCCATAAGCTTCGCCCACTGCACGTTTTACTAAAGGGGCACTCTAGCGCGCCGCCCGTCAAGGAAGACTGGTTGTCATGTTGCACGAAATGCACTCGGTGAGCCCGCCCGACGCTTCGCAGTCCTCCATCGCCGGCCAGTCTCCAAGCATTCGATCCGCGAAAATCGAACTGCCACGACCGGAGCAAATCGCCGGTTCCTTGAGACAGGCCATTTTTCGCACGCAGCAATGGTTGGTCTCACAGCAGCATGCCGATGGCTACTGGGTTGCCGAACTCGAAGGCGACTCCATTTTGCAAAGCGAATTCCTGCTGCTGTTGGCGTTTCTGGGCGAAGAGCACACGCCAATTGCGCAAGTGCGCTCGCTATTTGATCCACAAGCAGACGACCGAGGGATTCTGGAATCAATATCCTGGCGGTGAGATGGATATTAGCGCGACGGTCAAAGCGTACTTCGCGCTGAAGCTAACCGGTCACGACCCGGCTGCCGATTACATGCAGAAAGCCCGCTCCGCAATACTCGCGGCCGGCGGCGCAGATAACGTAAATAGCTTCACGCGTTTTTATCTGGCGTTACTTGGGCAAATTCCATACGACGCTTGCCCCAACGTGCCGCCAGAGTTCTTACTGCTGCCGAAGTGGTTCCCGGTCAACTTGTATTCGATCAGCGCCTGGTCGCGAACCATTTTAGTGCCGCTGTCGATCATGTCAGCCTATCAGCCGGTGCGGAACATCGAGCCAGAGCGCGGCATTCGCGAACTGTTTCTCAAAGATCCGCTGGAGTGGCCATACCCACGTTGCCCTGGCCTGAAACGTAGCAAACGGATCGTTAGTTGGGACCGCTTCTTCCACGCGACCGACAAAGCGTTCAAGTTCATGCAGCGCCATCGGCTGTTGCCACTTCGGCGTGTCGGAGTGAAAGCAGCAACCAAGTGGATGATCGATCGTTTTGAAGGCAGCGATGGCCTGGGCGCCATTTATCCGCCGATGATCTGGAGCATTGTCGCGCTGCGCTGCCTGGGCTATGCCGACGACTCCCCTGAAATGAAATACTGCCGCGAGCGATTGGCCGGCCTGGCGATCGAAGAGCCAGAAATGGCACGGCTACAACCGTGCAAATCGCCAGTGTGGGACACTGCTCTGTCACTGCGATCGCTGTGCGATAGCGGGCTCGACGGCCGCCATCCGACCGTCGAGCGCGGTGTTCAATGGCTCTTAGCGCAGGAAATTCGCACCCGTGGCGACTGGGCACATAACGTCAAAGCCCCGCCCGGCGGCTGGTGCTTTGAATTCGCCAATGCTCACTATCCGGACTTGGACGACACTGCGATGGTGCTTTTGTCGCTGGGCGAAGCGTTCAAGCCCGCACAAAACCAACTTGGCTCGTTGCCGCCCGATTTGCGATTGCTAGGCGAATCGACCGCGCCGACCATGCCCGATGCCCGCCGCCAGGCGATGGTTTTGGACGACATCGCCGGCGCCACCAAGCGTGCCGCCAATTGGATTCAGGCGATGCAAAATCGCGACGGCGGCTGGGGCGCTTTCGATCGCGATAACACTGCCGAGTTTCTTTGTCATGTGCCGTTCGCTGATCACAACGCGATGATCGATCCCAGCTCGCCCGATTTGGCCGCGCGAATTCTCGAATCGCTGGCGAGCATGGGCAAGCGCGTCGGCGATACTGCCATCGATCGCGGCATCGCCTATTTGCGTGGTTCGCAAGAAGCCGATGGCAGTTGGTTTGGCCGCTGGGGCGTCAATTACATCTACGGCACGTGGCAAGCGCTGATGGGCTTAACTGCGGTGGGCATTAAACAAGATGATCCCGCGGTTGTCGCCGGTGCGCAATGGCTCGTTGCTCATCAGCAGCCAAGCGGCGGCTGGGGTGAATCGGCCGACAGTTACGCCGATCCCAAATTGCGCGGCCAGGGGCGCGAAACCGCTTCCCAAACGGCGTGGGCCGTGCTTGGACTTACCGCAGCAGGAAAAAGTAACCATTCGGCGGCGATTCGCGGAGTGCAGTACTTGCTTACGCATCAAAACACCGATGGAACATGGGACGAAACGGAATTTACCGGCACCGGCTTCCCACGCGTGTTTTATTTGCGGTACCACTACTATCGGATTTACTTTCCGCTGATGGCACTTGCGCGCTGGTCGCGGGCCACCAATGAAGCGAATTCCGGCGGCAACACGCGCTAAGCCGCAAGCGATCAAACCTGAACCCCGAACCCTGAACCCTCCAGCATGTCCGTACCGCTTTCGCAAATGTGGACTGTCGCCAGCTACGTGCTCAGCAAGAAGCTGCGCGGCGAGAAGCGATATCCACTGGTTCTCATGCTTGAGCCGCTGTTGCGTTGCAATTTAGCGTGCGCCGGCTGCGGTAAGATTCAACATCCGGCCGAGATATTGCGCAAGCAATTGACACCCGAGCAGTGCTTCCGCGCCACGGACGAATGCGGTGCGCCAATCGTTTCGATTCCCGGCGGCGAACCGCTCTTACATCCGCAGATCGATGAAATCGTGGCTGGTTTGGTGGATCGCCGCAAGTACGTTTATCTGTGCACGAACGCCATCAAGCTGGAAGAATCGCTGCCGCGGTTCAAGCCGTCGAAATATTTCTCGTTCTCAGTGCATCTCGATGGGCCACGCGAAGAACACGATGCCGCGGTGTGCCGCGCGGGCGTTTACGACATCGCCGTGAAAGCAATTCAATCGGCCATCGCCGGCGGCTTTCGAGTGACGACAAATACCACGCTGTACGACGATGCCAATCCCGAGCGGCTGCGAAACTTCTTCGATACGCTCATGGACCTGGGCGTCGAAGGCATGATGATCTCGCCAAGCTACCGCTATGCCAAGGCGCCCGATCAGGATCATTTTCTGCAGCGCGACAAGACCGTACGGCTGTTCCAGCAGTTATTGCAACGGCGTCCGCGACAGTGGAGATTCAATCACTCGCCTTTGTTCTTGGAATTCCTGCAAGGCAATTGGAAATTGGAATGCACACCCTGGGGCAATCCCACGTACAACGTGTTTGGTTGGCAAAAGCCCTGCTACTTGCTCGATGAAGGTTACACCAAGACGTTTCGGGAATTGCTCGAAACGACTAAATGGGACAGATACGGTCGGGCCAGCGGCAATCCAAGCTGCCGTGATTGCATGATGCACTGCGGCTACGAACCCACGGCGGTCAGCGAAACGTTCGGTTCGCTGCGCGGCCTGTGGGGTGCAGCCCGCAGCGTGGTGTTTGGTTCGCGGAAAGGGAAATCGAAAGCGCGAAGCCTGGCTGCCGCACCGAACAATCTCGGATCGGCACTTCCAATTCTTAGCCCAACCACAAATTCTGGTCCTGGTTGCCGCGGCGGAGCTTGCGAACCGGCGATTATTCCGAGTTCGGCTCTTCTTTCTGGACTTGATAATCACGAAGATTCCGAGCCGTCGCTCGATTCGCTGCAACTGCCGGTATTGCAAGGCTAAAGCCGGCGCGGGCTTGAATCAGCCCTCAACCGCCATCACCTCGCGTGATATGATTCTCACGGTCTTTTTAGTCCGGATTTCGCGTCCAATGTCCGGTGATCAATTGCGTTGTTTCTGGCTGAACCTACCCCAACTCCGTACGATCTGCACTTCCGATTGCTCGGCATCGAGGTGCGAATTTCGCCCTGGTTTTGGGTGGCGAATTTACTGTTTGGATGGAGTTTCGCTGTCGCTATTTCCCATTTCTCCGGCGGTTCCATGACGGCGGGGGTCGCTTTGGTAATTTGGACGTTGGCTGTCTTGCTGTCGATCGTTATTCATGAGATGGGGCATGCAATCGCCTATCGTTACTTCGGTGTGCATTGCCACATCGTTCTCTACCAGTTTGGCGGACTTGCAATTCCCGACCACTCGTTTGGAAGCGACCGCTTTGAGCGCGGCGACGACCCAATAAAGCAAATCATTATTTCCTTGGCTGGCCCTGGTGCGCAGATTTTATCGGCCGTACTTTTGATCTCGCTGCTTTACTTATCAGGGCTAGAAGTGCGTAATCCAGTCCCATTCATTCACCGGTTTGATTTTCTGGAACGGGGCCGGGAGCTTCCATCCATTGCGCTATTCGCGCTGGTATTAGCATTTAACTACTGCAGCATCTGGTGGGCATTGCTGAACCTATTGCCGATTTACCCGCTAGATGGCGGAAAGATATCGCGTGAAGTTTTGACCCTTTTTCATCCTCGCGAGGGCATCCGTTTTTCGCTCTTACTTTCAATTGGCACAGCCATCGGAATTGCCATTTGGGGATTCACGAGCGGCGAGCAGTATATGCCATTCATGTTCATATGGCTTGCTTATTCGAACTTCATGACACTGCAAGCCTATCTTGGCAGGGGCGGTGGATTTGGCGGAGGACAGTGGTGAGTGAGGCGGCTGCTTCGATTGAGAACAGCGAAGAGATTTCTTCGGCGGCAGCGCTCGAGGCGGCCGCCAAAAACGGCGCGCCGGCCAAGCGGGTGGTACTGCTCGGAGCCAGCAACCTAACACGTGGCATCTCGACCGTCGTTGAAACGGCGCAGAACATCTGGGGCGCACCGCTGGAAGTGCTGGGGGCGCTCGGTCACGGCCGGTCTTACGGGATCGACAGCAATTTCCTGGGCCGAATGTTGCCGGGAATTGTGCAGTGCGCCTGTGGGATACGCTCGCCGCACAGCCGAAAATGCCTACGGCGGCCCTCATTACGGACATCGGCAACGACATCCTTTACGAAGTGCCGGTCGAGCGGATTCTGTCTTGGGTCGATGTCTCCGTCGAACGACTCCAGGCAGTCGACGCCCGAATTTGCATGACACTCCCACCGATTGCCAGCGCTCACAGCCTGACGGAAGCGCGGTTCTTATTCTTTCGGCACCTGTTCTTTCCCAAATGTCATCTGGAATTGCCAGAGGTGATTGACCGAGCGAACCGGCTGCATCAGGGCCTCATCGAGTTGGGCCAGGCTCGCGGCGTGGCGATCGTTCCGCAGCGCGGCGATTGGTACGGCGCCGATCCGATTCACATTCTACTGCGGCATTGGCGGCGTGCGTGGATGGAAATTCTTACGCCGTGGGATACCGCACTCACCAGCAGTGCAGCGCTCGCCCGAGGCTCGCTAGTGCGCTGGGTATTTTTGCGCACGCGCGGGCCGCATCGACGAAAACTTTTCGGGGTCGAATTGCATGCGAAGCAGCCTGCAGCGCACTTGCGCAACGGCACAACGATCTCATTCTATTGATCGCGCCGTTATGAATTCGCGCACGTCGAAACGCATCTGCACTTCGTCGAACAACTCATCGCGCGCGAATTTTTCATCTTCAATTGCGATTGTCGCGCGCTTGTGATGAGCAACTTGCTCTTGACAAATTTTTTGCGCGAAGCAAGATTTGTTGAAAATGCTGTTGCAATTTTTTGTTCGATGCGTACAAATATTGACATGACGATCGTGCACGCCGCTGTTCAGGATGTTGCGCGAGTGCATCTGATGGATTCACAAGTGCGACGACGTGCATGACGATCTTGGTTGGTTGTCTCGTCGACAATGTTGCCTGCCGAGCTGCCGTCGAAGATGGCGGGCAGGCTTTGTTGCGACGAACTCTTTAACGGAGGACGTTACTGTGGCCAAGAAGAAGAAGGCTGCCAAGAAGTCAGCCAAAAAGAAGGCAGCGAAGAAGAAGAAGAAGTAGCTGCACCCGCAGCGCTCTAGCGCTGCCTTCTTTTCCGACACGACGAGAAAGAGCCGTGGGGATCGGTCGCCGGTCCCCGCGGCTCTAGCGTTTTCAAAGCTCGTCAACGGGCTGTATAAGTCCTTAATTGCCCAGCGGTTACGATCGGGGCTGCCGTGGCGCTCACAGTCCCGGTTCGGGCAGACTGGTCGGGGCAGCCTTCGTCGCCCTCTGCGGTTGAAGAGAGCCGCGCTACATCGTGATTCTATTCCAGGCACGAAGTGGTGCAGCGCTTCACAGCACCGACAGCGAGGGCAATGGTGGGGCCGCTTGATGCTCTTCGGCCAGGTTCTTTACCAGTCGATAACAGATCGCTTCAAAAAATGGCGCGCTCTCGTCGTCAAAATTCGCCGCTGTGCGCCCTTCATCGCCATGCACGCGGATGGAAATGTTGATCGGCACTTCGCCCAAGAATGGAATCTTCAGATCCTCTGCGCCGCTTGGCGCCTCCATGACCGAAGATGTCGTACCGCTTCCCGCAGTCCGGGCAAATAAAATAACTCATATTTTCGACCAGCCCCAAAACTGGAATATTCACTTTTCGGAACATGGCAATCGCCTTCACGGCGTCCAGCAAAGCCACATCCTGCGGGGTGCAAACCACGACGGCGCCGGTCAACGGGAGCAATTGCGACAATGTAAGTGCGATATCGCCTGTGCCCGGCGGCATGTCGATGATTAGGTAATCGAGATCACCCCAATCGGTATCGCGCAGCAATTGTGTGATCGCACCGTGCAACATCGGGCCACGCCAAACGACTGCTTCCCCCGCGGGAACGAAAAAGCCCATCGAGATGACTTTCATCCCACCGGCATCGAATGGCTTGATCTTGTTTTCGCCTGCCCGCTCCGGCTGTCCGTGCAAACCAAGCAAGTGCGGAATGCTGGGACCGTAAACGTCGGCATCCAGTAGTCCGACTTTGGAGCCGGCGCGTGCGAGTCCCAGCGCTACGCTGGCGGCAATCGTGCTTTTGCCGACTCCGCCTTTGCCGGAGCCGACAGCGATGACACTCTTCGACGGCAATCCGATTTGACCGAGCTTCTGCGGCGGACGCGAATGAACTGCGAGATTGACGTCGATCTTCTTGAGCGGCGGAAACTGCTTTCGCAGCAGCGCTTCCACGGCCGATTTGGATTCCTGCCAGAGCGGCGCGGAGTGCGTCGTTAGCGCCAGGGTCAGCGACAATGAATCGCCGGCCACTCGCACATCGCGGACTTGCTCTTGCTGTGTGACGCTGCGACCAGTTTCGGGATCTTTGAAGTTCTGCAGCGCCGCCATGACGGCGGTTGAATCGAGGTTATCAGGCATGATTACTTCTGGTTTGTATGGTTCGATCACAAATCCCGGGGTTGCGGGCATCATCGCCGCGATGGTCCCTGGGCTTGTGCGCGGATAGTTCCTTAAACTTCCGTCACCGGCCGCCAGGGCAACGATGCCCAAATTTTCTGTTCCAGGCTCGCAGATTCATCACAATCCTCGTCCGGGACTCCACCCTTCCGCAATCGAAGTGCAGCGATGTCCGCAATCTCATGCGCCCGTCGAAGGGAATCAATGAGGTGTAGCGCCGGCCTCGCGGCAAGCAAGTTCCGGACACAGCGGATCGCGGTTGGCCAAAACGATCACGACGGCGTGCGGATATTTGCGAGCGATGCGAGCGATTTCCGCCAACATTGCTTCCGCTTTTGCCGCTGACCATTCGATTGACACCATCGCACTTGGCGACTCCTGCACGCGATCGGCAAGCTCCGCTAGGCTTCGCGTTTCAACGAGCGACACGCTGGATGGCAACTTCCGACGAATTGCCACGGCCCAATCGCCGGAGGCTTCGCAGCAAATGACCTTCATGACGATTGCTCGGTGAGGCGGAATGTCAGTGACTTCTGCTATCGTAGGCAGTCACGAGACACTCAGCAACCGGCTTCAGGCCGCCCGACGTGCAGCCGCTTGTAGCGGAACAAGCTCCGATGGCGCGGCGACGAACGGTTTTGACCACGGGCGGAGGTAGCGCCACCAAATGCGCGACAGTTCGCCAATGGCTTTGAAAAAATCGCCGCGGCGGAGTTTGGAGCCTGCTACATCGTGCCAGTGGTCCAGAGGGCATTCATAAATGCCGATCCGAGCCGCGACTGTAAGAAGAGCGCTCGGTAGAAGGTGAGTTGTGAGTCGTGAGCGTGGGCCAGCTGATTGAGACTAGCGCTTGACGATTGATGCGAATCAGCCGAGCCAGCAACTCCACATCGAAGATCCAGCGGGACCCGAACGGTTGCAAAAAGGCGGCCAATAGGGTCGGCGTGTTGCGAAAGAGCTTGGCGCCGCACTGGGTATCGTGAACGCGCAGGCCAAGCACCATAGAAGTGACACGGGAAAACAATCGCCCAAGCATCTTTCGCAGCGGCCGACGGCGGATTTCGTGTCCCAACAGCGGCACGCGCGAGCCCAACACCAATGAAATTTCTGGTCGGTTTTCCAATACATCGACGAAGCCCGGTATTTCATCGAGCGGCGTGGCCAGATCTGCGTCCCAATAGCCAATGTATTCCGTTTGCGCGGCCGAGGCATGCAGCACACCCTGACGCACTGCTTCCGCTTTCCCTGAGTTTTTTGCCAGGTGCAATATGGTAAAGCGCAATGCATCGGTCTTGGCAATGCGCTCCAGCAACGCCGGCGTTTCATCGCTGCTGCCGTCATTCACAAATAAAAATCGAACGTGGCGGTGTTCGGCGACGAATTTCTGAAACTCTGCGGCCTGCAATCGCCGTGCTTCGTTGTGACAGGGAACAATGATTGTGGTTTGCATGTTTGACGCTCGGATTCAGTGTGTCTGCGTGTCGGAGTATTCGATCTAATTCGGCAATTCGATCGCCTTATCGCAGCAAGCCTTTCAGCCGATCGATGGGATTGGCCGAAGTCGCGGCCGGCTTGTTGGCTGGCGGATTTTGTGCGCCCGGCGGCGGTTGATTGGCATCGCCCGGCTGCGGAGCACCTGCCACCTGTTGCGGCGGCAGCGGGACGTAAGCCTGCAGAAAATGCAGCCAGTAGTAATAGTTGTCCAGCGCGCTTAAACAATCACTCAGCTTTCCCTTTTCCAGCGGAAGCGCGGCGGCGGCAACCAGCTTGGTGAGTTGGATTTGCTCGTCCTGCGTAAACACCAGATCCTTCAATTGCAGATCATCGATCCACACGCGGCCTGGGCCAATCAACTCGAATTGCACTTGGACCTTATCCACGCCCGTGGCTGGCAAATCGTCGATCGGTAAGATGAAGCAACTCCACTGCGGTTTCAAATTCCACTGGGGGTTCGATTTTCCCAATTGAGCGTAGGGGTAATACGGTTTGCCATCGCAATTGTATTTGAGCGCGAAATTCAGCGATGGCTGGTCCAGCGGGTTCTCAACCTTCAGCCATACCGAAATGCTCAGACGGCCCGTGACAGGAGCAGGAAATGGCTCCGTGGTGAGAATGGTTTTCATCCCGTCAACGCCATCCAAGCGCACCGCCTGTTTGCCTTGCGGCTTGAGCGTCGGGCTCACGCCTTCCGGCCCAATGGACGCAGTGCCGCTGCCAATAGACCTGACGGCGGGGTCTATTTCTTTGGTTGCTACAATCCAGCCAGGAACCTGTGCGCCTTTTGCCGGCACTTCAAAACTGTTGTTGGCGACCCGCGGCAACTCCGGCGGGCGTACCAGCGAAGCGACGCGCTGCTGCAAATCGGCCACCTGATGTTCTAGATAAAAACGCAGTTTCGGATCGTGCACAATTTCCGCCTGCGCAATTTTTGCGTTGGGCGCGAGAAACCGCACCGCCACGAAATCGAACGGCTGCAGCGGCACTGTCCAAGATGACCCAGTTAGCGGTGGCACCTGCCGGCGCCCGCTGAGTTCTTCGAAGCGACAATTCGGCGAAATATCGAGTTGCAGTTTTACCGTTACGGGCCATGCGGAATCGTTGACCAAGTACGCAAAGGTGCTGTTAAAATTCGAAAGCGTGCGAATGGTGACCGGCGTTGCCGATTGGTTGTACGTTTCGAAGCGCGTCGCGGGCAAACGCCGGTAGGCCGCCACAAGATCGGCAAGCGAATCTTCCTGTCCCAGCGGCAACAGCCAACCACCATCGAATATGGTTTCCGAGTCGAGCGTAGCCAGCGCGTGCACAAACCGCTCCCGATTTTGCCGATCGGCCGGCGACAATTCCGAGATCATCCACAGCGACGATTTGTTCTTATCGAACGGATTTTTTCCATCGAACGATACGAGCCGCTTGACCTGCGGTTCGTGATACAAAATGGCGCCGGACGTAGTGGCACTGCGCGACGCTGTATCGAGCGCCGTCGCTCGATTCACTTCAATTTCGCCTGCTTGAGCGGTTAACGGGCCGGGCGGAGTGAGCCGATCGGGCCGCAACAGCACGAGCCCGCGAGAGTCGCGAAACGATTCCGCCCGAATGCCAAGTGACATCAGCACGTCGTCGGCATGCGTCGCCGCGGGCAAAGTTGGGCGAAGCATCGCCTTAGATTCAGGGCCATCGAAGAGATTCGTGGGCGCCAGATACAGCACCGCGTCGCGCCGTGCTTTGATTAACTCGCTTTGCAGGCGCCGATAGAACTTGCCAAGATTTTCGGCCCGCCAGTTCAACCATGCCTGCCGAGCGGCGGTCGTTTCGCCGTCCTTGCCGGAGAGAAATGCGGCGCGCTGCAGATATCGCGTTGGGCCTTCGCCGGGAACTTGAATGCCGGTGTCGTGCTGGAACTCGGCCAGTGTGACGTCATCCAGCGGCCACGCAAAGCCCGGCAGTTGCGTGTAGCCGTCGGCCGTAAGCTCAATCGCCAGACCGCCGAACGATGGATGTTGTTCGGCAATGCGATAACGATTCACCAGCTCGTGCACCACATTCAACATCGCTTCCTGCACGTGCGGATTCAGCGGATTGTAATAGGGACCAATTCCGCGCCGCGGCACGTTGATTTCCGTGTACGGCTTCCCCTCCGGCCCAATGAGTTCGATGCCGGCCGCTTCTTCGCCGCCGCGGCGCAACTGCGCTTCCAATTCCGGCAAGGGTGCGGAGAACTGCAATGTCGGAATCAGCTTCAATCCATCGCGATCGAACAAGCGCAGCGCCAACTCCAGGCCATCTTTGCGCACAGGGTCTTGCGCTTGCTCGAAGAACATGCCGCTGTCGTATCGCGATGTCGGTTCGACGAGCGCGCTGGGATAAATCGTGCTGCCATCGGCCATCACGCTCAGCATTTGTCCGCCGTAGCCGATGTAATTCAGGTATTCCGTCAATCGCGAGGCGCCATCGTAGAACGTTTGCCAATCGGTAAGGCTGCGTCCGCTCCAGGCATCAAGGGTTTCCGGCGCGCAAAATTCTCCGGCACGAGCGGACGGCTGTTGAATCCGGCGATGAGCCGCTCCGGCAGAAAACCATTGACGAACGGCGCGCGCGGCAATCGGCTCGGCCCCGCCAACACGCGAATTTTTCCGTACTCCGCTCGCGCACCCTCGCGGCGATTGGTAATGAGCAACAGCGGCGTTTTGGTGCGCGGCCAAAACAGCAGGCGGTGCTTGAGCAACTTCGCCGCACCTGTCGACGGCTGCTCGCTCGAATAAACGCCGGAGTCGAGCTCCACGGGCAGCACCCAACCCGCGGCGTTTGGCTCCACAATGCTGATGCCCAGCGTTTGCGGCACATCGCTCGGATACTCCACTTCCACAATGTGCGGCGCGCCAGG
The DNA here is from genome assembly GCA_963773875.1 of Pirellulales bacterium. Lineage (GTDB taxonomy): Bacteria > Planctomycetota > Planctomycetia > Pirellulales > JADZDJ01 > CAVTYH01. The sequence goes on along the minus strand of CAVZCV010000010.1, from coordinate 335,377 downwards.
CCGGGCAATCGAAAGCGGATAAGCCTGCCACTGCGGATCCTGCGGCGCCGTTGTGGCACTCAGCTGCACCAGCGTACCCAGCTCGTGCTGCGTGGTTTGCAAATTGCCGTTGCTCAGCGTGCCCTGGCTTAGACCCGGTATCAGCGTCAGCGTTTTGATTCGCTCGAACCACTTCGGGTTCGCGGGATCGATCTCCATTACGTGAGTCCACGGTGCGTTGGCGTCGCCGCCGGCCGGTCGTTGATCGCCAATCACCAGCAACTGCACGTGCCGCTCCGCAATTTGCTTGGCTTTGTTCCAGCGCAGTGCCGGTGGTTCGAGCGCCTCGAGCACGATGTCGTACACTCCTTCAACGGCCGGCAATTTGAATTCGAGCGGAATACTGCCGGGCTGCGAATCCTCCACCGTCGTTTTGAACGTTTGCTCTTGGGTCGACCATTCTTTGCCGCCGTTGGGAGTGACGAGCCGCGCTCGCAGCGTCAAGCTCGTGCCGGTGGGAACCGGAAGCATACGCGGCTCGACATCGAACTTGAACGTGTCGCCTGGCGCAAACACCAGCCGATCGTCTTTGAGCGCCACGCGCAACAGATCGCCGGGAGTGCGCCGCACAAGCAAGCGATTTTTGTTCTTATCGAGTTCTTTCACCAAAGGCTTGCCAGGATTATCCGCCGACTTGCCGACAATTTCCGCTAGTGGCGCGCTCGTCTCGACTAACGTCGCAGGATCTTGCGCATCGCGAAACTTCAGCGCGAGCATTGCATCGGCTGGCGCAGTGACGATCACATCCACACCGTCGTACAATCGCGAACTGCGCTCGTTGATTTCGAGCGCGCCACCCTCAATCCACATCGAGCCCGGCTCGTCGGCTTCGCTGCCCAGTGGGCGTTCAATTTCCAGCGTACCGCGATCCAGGCTCACCGAGCCCTGCCATTGCCGCTGTCGCTCCGCGCTTCCGCCCCAGGCGATGCGCAAATGGACGGTCGGATCGGCATTGGCGTGCGAAGCCCACAGAACGACGCAGAAGATCGCGAAAATTCCGATGAGAATTCTCTTTGTTCCGCGGGCATGCTGCGCAACTTCGCCACGACGCGGCCACTCGAATAAGCGGCGCGGAACGAGAAACACTGCTCGGACGTCCCTGTCCGACCATAGTTGGCCCAGCCTGGAAAAACCCGGGATCCGTTCGCAGACAGCATCCGGGGAAAAAGGAGGCGGATTATAGGCGCGAATCGCAATCCAACCCAGCCCGGATTACGAACTTGCGCCGTGTGCTAGCACAAGAATTTTGGCCGCCTCGAAGTGCATCAAAAAGATTGCAAAGCGACGCTTCAGTACAGCCCACTCGCTAATTCATCGAGCTCCGTCGAGGTAACCACTTGCTCGCCCGATTGGCACGCTGCGGCAAACCGCTCAAACTCCGCTTGCATTTTCTCAGCAATCTCCGGGCAGCGATCGGAAATCTCGTTTACCTCGAACCAATCGTCCGGTTTGGCGAAGAGTTCAATGTGCGGTGGCAGTGTATCATCGCTAGCGTTGCTGTCAGTCTCTGTGCCCATCGGCGCCATGGATTTCGAAACCCGCAGCGACCAAGCCGGCGTCACCACGCCGCGCTGCTCCGCAGGGCCAGTGGAAAATGCGCGATCAAACGGACGAATCGACTCGCCGCGAATGACCGGCAGCAACGATCGTCCGTGCCCAGTGCAGGTTCCCTCGATCGCCAGTCCGCGGGCATCGAGGATCGTGGCCGGCAAGTCGGCCGGTTGCACAATCGCGTGCGTGCGGCCATTGGAATTCATGTCTGGAGGAAAGCGCATCATGAGCGGCACGTGCGCGAGTTCGGCATACAGCGCCTCATCGCACGGTCCAACGCGCCGATGCTCGCCAAGCGGAAATCCGCGCGGCGAAAACAGCAAAAACAGCGTGTTTTTCCGGAGTTTTGCAGTGTCGATCGCCTCCATCAATGCCGCGAGTAACTGGTCGACAAGCGTCACTTGCCCCGCATATGCGTTCGTGAATGTGAGCAATTCGTCGGGATCAAACTTTTCCGGCAAGTGATAATTTGGCACGCGTGCCGATTCGCTCGGCGCCGGATCATCTTCATCTACATATTGCTTGCGCAGCTCAAGCGGCGCGTCCCAACTGCGCCCCAGTGTTTCTGTGTGTAACCACAACAGGTACGGCTCTCGGGCAGATGCAATCCAATCGATGGCCGACGCAAAGAAGGCAGCGGCATGCGTTTCATCGATCGATTCCGCCAGCGCATCCGCGTCACTCGTGTAGCCTCGCGCATCCTGACCCAGCACAATTTGTTCATCGAAACTTGCAGCTAGCGAATGTGCGCCAACTTCTGCCGAATCGGTAAGAAATGCCGTGTGTCGTCCGCTGCCTGAAAACTGGGCGGCCAACGGCGCTGGACCGTGCTCTTCAGTGGTTGGGCATAAAACATGCATACCCAACCAGAGCGAACGATATTGCGAGGTTAAATCAGGCGTATCGATGGTTGCTCGATCGAACACAAATGATTCCGCCGCCAGACGATCCAGCGTTGGCGTTTCGATCCAAGTGTTCCCGTACGCCCCGATGTACGCCGCGTGCAATCGATCAATCACGAGGCAAATGACGTTTTCGATTGCCACAAAAATGTGCTCCGAGCCTAAGAACCGTCTTAAATAAACCCATTGACCGCCTGAACCGCTTGCGGCTTACCGTGTCGCATCAATAGGGCGACCCGTTGCCTGACACATCCATTCATCACACGCGTTGCCCAGTTTGTATATCTCCAGATAAGGATATCTGACAAAATGAATGGAATCAGCCCTGCCTTCGTGCGCTTATCGGTTCGAAATCTTTTCGACTGGCTGGCCACCATGGTCACTGGACCGCGATTTTCGATCGCGTTTCGTCTTGCGCTTTCGCGCTGGCCATGCAATTGTCGTTTGCCGCGGTCTGTGTCGCAGAAGATCTGGCCGGCAGCGATCAATTTCATTCTACCGCCGGCGGATTGCCCAGCGATCCAGCGGCGTATCGCACGCCGGTTTCACTGCAGAATTCTGTCGCGTCGTCTTCATCGCTTCCGGCCGAGTCGGTCAGTCGCATCACCATCGGAAAAATCACGACGTACATCGACGAGCCGCTCAATCGCGAGGGCCGGCCCGATTATTTCGCCGCACTCAACCAGCGTGCAGGCAAAAATCTTGAGCCAGAAGATAACGCCGCGGTCCAGCTCATCAAAGCTTTCGGACCGGAAACTATTTCCGAAGTCGTTAGCCCCGCCTATTTCAAATTGCTCGGCGCAAGGGCGCCAAAACCGGCCGGAGAATATTTTGTCCATTGCGATGAAATGGTCGATCGCTGGATTCGCGGCTGCACTGAACTGCCCGATCCCGATGCCGACGATCAACTGCGCAGCCAATTCGTCATCGCTGGCCAGCAGCCATGGTCGCCGGCCGATTATCCGATGGTCGCCGCGTGGCTGAAGCTCAACGAGCAGGCGCTGCGCACATTGTTGAGGCCAGTCGGCAAGATCACTTTTACGAGCCGATGGTCCCCTCCTGCCGTTCAAAACCGGCGCTAATGACAGCGGCCACCCCGCTGGCCGCGTGCATTTGTGAATTCAAAACCGCTCTGCAAGCCCGCGCCATGCTGCGTTTGCACGAAGAGAATGCCGATGGCGCCTGGCACGACCTCATTTCTTGTCACCGGCTGCTCAGGCAAATGCAAACGCAGGTGCTGGGGCAATACGCCATCATGGCGCGCTTGGAAGAAATTGAAATCTGCCAGGCCGAACTCAAATTGCTGCACACCGTGCGACCCGATGCGAATCAGCTGCGCAAAATGCAAACCGGGTGGGCAAGCTTGCCGCCCAGTGCCGCAGTCGCCGACGAGATCGACATCGGCGAGCGCTACCGATTCCTCGATGTCGTTTGTCAGCTCGAGCAGCACGGTACCGAGGCGCTTTCGCACTGGTTTGCCGAATCATCGCTGGCGACCGATGGGAGTTCGCTCGATCAATCGCTGGCCGATCCAAAACTCAATTGGAATGAACTCTTGCGCTTGGGCAACGAGTGGTACGACCGTCTGGTGCGCATCTCGCAAATCAGCACGCGCAGCGATCGCGAAGCGGCTTATGAACAAGCCCATGCCGACTTACAGCAAATGGCCTCGACCAGCGAGCGGCCACGCTTGTTCAAACTGAAACTTACGAATCGCAAATCGGCGCGCATCCCATGCGCCGTCCTCGTGCAATTGTGCGTGGCCGATCTGCCCAGCCGAATGGATGCCGCCGACCGACAAAACGTGCACACAGGGTTTGTGCAAATCGGCCTCGCCCTGGCCGGCTACCGTGCCGAGCATGGCGATTATCCGCAGCGCCTCGACGAACTTGTGCCGGAATTCCTCGCGAGCGTGCCGATCGATTTGTACGCCGACCACGCCCCGCTGCGCTACCGCCGCGAAGACGGCGGCTACATGCTCTACAGCGTCGGCCCCAACGGCCAAGACGAAGAAGCCGGCAGCTCCGACACCTTTCCCGATGCCGACGATATCGCTGTCCTCATCAACGACGCCCCGCTCGTGGCCAGCGCGACGGAAAACTAGCGACGGCGCGTGAAACGCGTGATAAGTGATGCGCTTTGCGTTATAAGAGAGTCATGCGACTCTCGTCTTTTGCTTTTGCGCTGACGTTCGGACTTGCTGCTGCAATTCTGACAATCGCAGCCGGCGCGGAGGAATCGACCAAGAAAGCCGACGGAAAATCGCGGCCGAAGGTTACGATCAGCAAGGAAACTACGTTCATCACCGCGCCGCTGCGGCCCGATGGTTATCCGGATTACACGGCGGCGTTCGATGAAATTGCCGGCCGCGGCGTGACGCCCGAGAACAACGCGGCGGTGCTGCTGCAGCAAGCCTTCGGCCCGGCCGAGATTCCGGAAAAACTACGGGCCGATTATTTCCGCAAACTCGGCATCAAGCCGCTGCCGGAGAAGGGGGATTATTTTGTCACTCGCGATGAGATGGTGAAACGCTGGCGAGTGGGGCATCCTCAAAAATCACTTCCGGACGACGAGTCGGACGACCTCAGCGATGAATTCGATCGTGCCATCGAACGACCGTGGACGGCAAAGGATTTTCCGATGGTCGCGGAGTGGCTGCGAATTAACGAAAAACTACTAAAACTCATCGAACAAGCAACCCAGAAACCAAAACTGTATTTTCCGGTGTTGAACACAAGCGACGGACCGCTGATCGGCCGCGAACTGCCCCACATCCAACAAATACGCGAAGTCGGACAGGTACTCGTAGCGAAAGCGATGTATTTGGCAGGCCAAGACAAGGTTGCAGAGGCTTGGCAAACTTTGCTCGCCTGCCATCGACTGGCGCGGCTGCTCTACTTTGAACCTGGCGTGATCGAGTTGCTAATTGGATATGCCGTTGACGGGATGGCAACTAAAGCAGATGTGGCGCTGATTCATTCCACACGACTCACCAAGCCGCAGATCGACAAAATGTTGCGCAATTTGCAGGCGCTCCCGCCAACGGCAGGCGTAACACCGGCATTTGACGTTGCAGAACGATTTACATTCCTCGACACCGTTCTTTGCGTGGCCCGCGAAGGGCCGAACGCATTTCGCACCCTCTTGATCGTTGCAGGCAACCGGATCAATCGCGGAACGCATTTAACCCTGACCTGAATCAAGTGATCGATTGGGATGTTCCGCTGCGAATGGGCAACGAGTGGTTCGATCGGCTGGTGAAAATCAGCCGGATGCCGGGATCGCAAAGAGCGGCGCAGCGTTCGCGATATGGGGATGACCTCAAGAAGCTGCAGACGAAGGTCATGGATCCGCGCAGGTTCGTCTTCGACTTTTTCGAAGGGCATAGACTCCACAAGAGTTGCTCAGCCCACGGCTCGGCGTATCTTCTGACGCTAATGTCGCCTGCCTGCATGCGGTGGATCTGCCCATCAGCCACCCTGCTGATGGCGGAAATGGTTCTGGCACTGCATTCGCTGCCCGCGGAATATCGAATGGATCGTGTGCAATATCCTGGAAGCTCAATCACTCGTGCCCAATATCTGCCAAGTTGCCCGTCGACACCTTCAGCACGGACGATTCGCCGATCCGCTACCGCCCGGAAGACAAGGCCTATGTGCTGTGGACAGTGTTTTTGAATGGCGTGGACGACGGCGGCCGCGATTCCGAAGACGGCGTCGGACTGCGACGATATCTGCCTTCGGCCGGTTCCCAAGCCAGCGGCCAAGTGACGTGTGGTTCATCGCCGCGCCGTGTTCTGCCTTTGCCCCTTGTGGGAGGGCCGGTGGAAGGTTTCTGCCTCCAATCAAACCACTCCCTCAAGTTTGCAGTTCCGCTTGCACATTCGGTGGCTGCTCCTGCAGCGTCCGCCATATGAGCTCCTCGATCGCATCCCAATCTTGTCGATTGATGATTCGAAGACCGCAATCTCGGAAAACCTTGCCCGGCTAGCCACGCCTCCCGCTTGCATCGTCCTCCTTGCACGTAATGAGCTGCCGCCATCGAGTTCGACGATCAACGATCGATCTAAACAGTCGAAGTCGACAAAGTAATTGCCCAGTGGAACTTGCCGGCGGTTTAAACTTGCAGAAGCGACGATTGCGAGGCCTGCCCCACACAAAGCGTCCACTTCGGTTTGTTCTTGTCGGATCTACCGAGCACTGGCGAGTGGTTTGCCATGGCTGCTTGTGTGGAGATTTTACCCCTCACCCCCAACCCGTCTCATAAGGGGCGAGGGGAGATGAAATGTCCGACAATGCTTTGGCCGGTCGTATGGCGATACCGCCCCGCCGACCAGCCCCGCCGCTTTGCAAGGTGGATCGGGTATGATGCGGTGCATGGCAAGCCGACGAGTTCTAAAAAGCGCGCTGGCGAATTTCCTCGGCACGTATTCGGTCGATATTCCGACTACGATGGCTACTGGCTGTTTGGGTTCTTAATTGAAGAAGTTGATGACGTTAGAATCGACCTCCTTGCGCAGGGCGACGAAGACGCAACATCCCCGCGTGGCGCAGCGATCCAATATGCAATCCTCAGATTCGTGGAACAATGCCGAAAGGCCGGTCTTGCACCATCGCAGGTCCAAGAAGCGTGTTTGACGATGAATCGGCTACCTGGCCCTGCGAAAGGCTCCGTCAATCGGCACCCCAGCGATGGGCACAATCTTAAGTTCACAGCGGAAGCTGTAACCGATCTGGGTAGGCGTTACAAACAAGAGCGAGTTGTATTCGTCGCTCAGCACAACGCAAAGATCGAAAGCCGTAGCACACGAGCTACAGCGGAAAAAAACGTCGGATTAGACTGATACACTACCGCCACTCGAATTTACTTGCTTCGCGTCCCCAGAATTTCTATCATAGCCCTCGGCTCGAAGAGCGCCGCCGGATCCGCGGGAAGGGTTTAACCCAACTTCAGCTCGTTTGAATTGACGATTCATGTTCTTCACGCTGCCTGTTGCGGATCCAGGCAAATGCATGGAGAACTTCGATGAATAGCAAACTTCCCCAGCGGCCAAATCTGGATCATCTGCGCCGTCAGGCCAAAACTCTGCTCGCAGACATTGAGGCCGGCGACAAGGACGCGCTGGCTACTTTGCACGAACATCTGCCGGCCGCCCAAGGCATGCGCACGAGCCAGGTGCGCCAGGCCGGTTTTCGGTTGGCCAACGCGCAATCGGCCATTGCACGCCAGACGGGCTTTGCCGGTTGGCCACAACTGGCGCGACATATCGAACAGCTGCGATCGCTCGAAGGCGCTTGGGAATTCGAGACGCTGGAAGTCGATGGACGCTCGATGCCATAGCCGATGCTCAAAAGTTCTCGCGTGCTCATCGATGGCGACTGCTTCCGCAGCGAAACGCCGGGCGCTGTCTACGAAGGCGTGTACAACATCGACGTGGAAACGGATCCGCACGGTATCGATATCGAGTTCGTCGCGGGGCCCGAAGCGGGGAATTGGAATTATGGCATCTTTGGTTTGGACGGCGATCGGCTCCAAATCTGTCTCGATATGACCGGCAAAGGTCGGCCGAAAGCATTTCACACTGCGCCGAACAGTAACTGCGCCTGGAAACCTTGCGCCGCACATCGAGCGATCGGCCCAGTGATGTGACCGGCGGTACTGCGAAGGCGAAGACCACTTCGCAGCCGGGGGAAGAAACGTCCGTTGCGCCCGTCGACGCCGCGAGCTTCGAGTACGTCGACTCGCCAACACTCGCCAAGCTTCAAGGCACGTGGTCGGCCGTGAAGATCGTTCAAGATGGCCAGGAACTGCCCTCCTTCATGTGCGCCAGCGGGCTCCGCACCGCAACGAAGAACGAATTAAAAGTCACCGTCGCCGGCCAAGTGGTGATTCACGCCCTGATGCGACTTGATGAAAGCAGGGATCCGGTGCACATCGATTACTATCACATTGCAGGTCCCGTCAAAGGCATTGTTCAGCTCGGAATCATGAAATGGTCCGGGTCCGACCTCTGCTCCTACATGTCGCAGCCAGGCGCGGCGACCTGCGGACTTCACTTGCTCACCCGGAAGTGGCCACACATTCAGCCAATGGCGACCGGCCAAAAAATAATCCTTGAATCATCCAAAGTGTCCAACAGAGCCTTTTTGGATCCCGTTTCACTTGGCCAAGTGTCCACCGCTTCCTGACGGATGCGGCTCGGATTCTTGCCTTTGCTATCGGCTCCGTACTGCGTGTTTCCATGGCGAAAATCTTTTTGGCCTGGCCCAAAAAAGCCCTTGACTCTGCATCGCATGTACACTACTATGTATTTGTCGGAGAGTATGGGCTCCGTGACTCGGTCTTTGACAATTGAGTAAGGCAAAAGTGTCCAGGCGCCTGCGGGCCTGGGTGTTTCATGGTCTGCGCTGGGTGGCCCGTTTGCACGGGAATTTCGCTGTCGGAGGCGACTCCCGTCGCCGAAACATTGGTTTTTGCGCCGGGTGGCCCGGACAAATTGTCCGGGCGGCGAGGCAGGAGGCGTCAGACAGTATTCGGAACTATTAGTGAGTGACGATCTGCGAATGCCTCTTGTCGCTCTCGCGACCCCGACACGCGGTGCTTTGTCGGGGCCACCCAGAGCAGCCAGTGAAAAAACCGATCCAAAACGATCGAGAATTCTCGATCGTTTTGGGGCCCAAAGGCGGAGAGTGAAATAACTGTGAAATAACTCGGCGCGAAATTGGCAAAAACACCTACACAGGTTGAAAAATGCGGCTGCGGTTTTTTCACTCTGAATCTCGGTGGACGGGTTCGGCCAAGCAGGCGGCTGTTTTGCTCGGGAAATTCGCGTATCAAGCCGCCGCACTTCACAGGGGTCTGGGCGCATCGCGATTGTCGCGGAGATCGCAGCGGGAACCACATGCCCCGTTCCCGCGCTGTAGAATGAATTTGGATGCGAATGGGCCGAAAAACGACTTCGGATTACAGATCCCGATTGTAAGCCGGGAAAGTGTGTAGCGCCGTCATGCAAGGACAAAACGAAGTCTTTCAAGGCGCTAATTGGTGCGGTGAACCAGAACGAAGCACTGCGGGAGCTGACGCAAGCGGGACACGCAGCAGGCCAGCAGTGCACTGGGCCGTGTCGTTCGGCCGAACCGACCAAACAAGCGGCGCTGAAAATTGCCTCGCAACTGTTACAGGTCGTTCAGACGGGGGTCGATCGCTCGCCGGCGTTGCGACTGCGACACTGCAAAAGCGGGTGCGGCCTGTGCTGTGTTTATCGCGTGGAGATCTCGCCGCTGGAAGCAATTGCAGTAGCCGAATACATTCGTGCCCATCACACGGCCGAGGAGGTTGCAGCGATCAAGGCTCGGTTGACCGAGAAGGATCAGGCAATTCGGCGATTGACCCGGGAAGAACATCAAGTGGCAAAAATCCGCTGTGCTTTGCTCGGCGATGACGATCGTTGCACGGTGTACGAGGCGCGACCAATTGAATGCCGCGCTCACAATTCATTGTCCCTTGCAGAATGCGAAAAAGGTTATGAGAATCCGCGCCGCGACGATTTGAACATTCCACTCGATGTGTATGCAAAAACGTGGGCCTACGCGGTGGTCGATGGCTGTAAGCCGAATTTATTTGCGGCGCGTCTGGATCAAACCCCTTACGAACTGCACAGCGCGGTTTTGCGGGCACTCGAATCTGAAAACGCCGGAGGTCGTTGGCTTGATGGGCAGGATATTTTCAAAGGTTGCAACACCGATCACGCGGTACGAAAGCATTTGATTCCCGTCCAACAACCAGGAGCGACGACAGGCCGCAACGATCTATGTCCGTGTGGATCAGGCAGGAAGTTCAAGCATTGCTGCTTGCGACGCAGAAGATGATGGCCGCCGATAGTATCCGAGTGTTTGCAATGAATTACGCTTGCAGCGGCACTTCGACGGGTTGGAATGGAACGTCAAGAGCGAATGTTGCCCCGTGTCCTCGGCCGTCACTTTTGACGGTGAGTGCGCCTTTCATTTCGGCCGCCGCATTGGCGCAGCTATGTAAGCCGAAGCCATGCCCCGTTTTTTTGGTCGTAAAGCCATGGGTGAAAATGCGAGTCAGATCGGGCGGATCAATGCCAATGGCATTATCGATGACCTGAATTTGCAGCATGTTGTCGTCGGTCACGAGCGTGCGAATCGTTATTTTGCGATCGCGCTGGTCAGGGCACTCGTCGAACGCTTCGCGAGCATTTTTAAGCAGATTGATGAGAATCTGCAGCACTTTTTGTTTGTCGATGAGCACGCGAGGCAGTTCTTCGTATTGCTTTTCGACCTGAATGCGGTGGCGCTCGAAGCTGGTGCTGTTGAGTTCAATGGCGTCGTCAAGCGTGGTGGAAAGTTCCACCGCTTCCATGACGCCAGAAACACCCGCGTACGATTGCTGCGTGGCGACGATGGCCTTGACGTGGGCGACTTTATCGGTGAGCAAGTTCGAGTTCCTTGGCGATATCGGCACGTTCGTCAGACAAGTGGTTTGCCAACAAGCGGAAAAAAATCGGCAGTTGTTTGCCCTTGGGATCAGCGGTGATGAAAGTGCCTAAATCGTTGGCGTGGCGATCCATGAGCTGTGTGGCGCGAACCAGATCGGCGATTTTCGATTGGCGAATTCGATCTTGAACAAGCGTCGCGGAAACATTGATGCTGTTTAGCACGTTGCCCACGTTGTGCAACACGCCGGTGGCGATTTCTGCCATGCCGGCGCGACGGGCAGTTTCGAGCAGTTTCTGATGCGTGGCTTCCAGCTCGCGTTCCGCACTTTCGCGGACCGACATTTCGCGGCTCAGCGATTCATTGGTGAGCGAAAGTTCCGCCGTACGCTCTTTGACTTTGATTTCCAATTGATCTTTCGCCGCCTGAATGGCAGCTTCTGCCCGCTGAATTTGCTCCAGCATGGCGTTGAACTGATCGTATAGCTCGCCGAGTTCATCGTCGGCCGTTTTAACGACGCGGATACCGTAATTGCGCTCCGATCGAACACGTTTGGCAGCTTCGGCCAAATTGACAAGTGGCACGGCAATCAATCGCTGAAACCTGCGGGAAAGTAAAATCGAGCTGCCCAGTGAAATGCTCAACATGCCGGCCACGATGGCCGCGTAACGCCAAAGTTGAGCGTTCACTTCGCTAAGATTGGCCCGTAAAAAAATGATTCCAATGGGTTGACCGCGTTGGTCAATGATTTCGGCCACATCGAGGTATCCACCATCGACAAAGCGAGCTCCGGCTGTTTTGGGCACCGGCGGCGCCGGCATTTTGACGCCTTTGCGATAGTAGGTGGCAAACGGCTGGCCGGCGGAGTTGTAGATACAGGCAAAGTCGACGGCCGGTTCCTGCTCGAGCGAACGTAACAGCTCGGTGGCGCGATCGTTATCTTGAAAACTCAACGCGGCAGTGCTGTCGGAACCCAGCACGTCGGCGGCGATGGAAATCTGTTTAACCATCGATTCGCGAATCATCGTGACGTCGTTCCACACAAAGCAGGCCGTGGCCAACAGCAGCGCGACGCCACCCGCCAGCAAGACGAGCAAGCTAAGTTTGGTAGTGATGGAAAGATCGCGATACCAGCGCATGCTTCACCCGCTCCACCGCATTACTGCGTCGTGCTACCCACAAGTTTTGCCATGGAAAGCAGCTTGGAACTTATTTTGAGCTGTTTAGTTTTGGCCGCTGGAAGATTCACCTCCAAGCGGAGCTTGTTGTCTTCGATCACAAAATCGATGCAGCCGCCGTCAATGGCGAAGTTAGTGGCTTCGCCGACGACGAGAATCGGCCGAGTTTTAAGCGATTCGACGAGTGCTCGTTGGTCTTTCGCCGGTAGATCTCGCGACAGAAATAAAATCTGGCATGGCTTAACTGCTCCCGTGGAAGAGAACTCTTCGACCACAATCGACCTGCCGGCAATTTTCTTTCCGGTGACGAATTGCCGAAGTGGTTCCGCCAGCGGGGCGTTGCCCAACACGCCAATTGAGAACGGCGACTGCGAATCGGCAAAGGCATCCGCACGGCCATTCGATGTAATTGCCGAAGTTGTAAACGTAGAGTGCCTTCAGCGGATATTCGCGGTTGACGTCGGTCTGCTGTGCTATCGCTTGCGGCAAATGAACGAAAAGCGCGGCGCAGCTTAGAACCATCAGCAGACAGAGACGCTGCACAGCAGAAGCGCGCGCGATCGCTCTGCGAAAGGACTGCTGCTTAATCTTTGCCCCGCGATACTGCATTCACGCTGCCTTAATGCTATTAGTTGACGGCGACTGCGGTCGATCAATAACTCCAAGTGAGCATGCCGTACCAGCTCCGACGAACCTCTGTGGCGACCAGACCGGCAAAACCGTCGATGAACTCAGGATGATGGCTGTCGAGCAAGTTTTGGCCGACAAAACTAATCTCGAGCGACTTGGTCGCCTGCCACGCAATTCGCGCATCCATTTCGAAGTAATTAGGAATGAGCGTTGCGCCGGTGACGTTTTGAACGGTCACGCTGTCGACATACCGCCCGATTAAATCGAAGTGCCAATTGGAATAAAAATCCCACGAGGATTGCAAGTACAGTTCATTATTGGGCGCCGCGCCACCCCCGGGGTTTACAACATTACTGCTGATTTCGAACAGCGTATAAGCGCCGTAGAGTCGCCAGCAGTTGTTGACGCGATAGTTCGCCGTCAGCTCGCAGCCATAGCTCGTGGCCGAAGTGTTGTTGACAACCTGGGCAGGAAAGAAAATGAAACCCGGCGGAACAATGACGGGCGGCCCAACCGGACCCAGACCCGATTGATTGCGATAATCGTTGATAAAGCCGGCAATATCCCACGAGAAATAGTCGGTTGGCGCTTTGCGATATCCAATTTCATACGCGACGACATCTTCGGCCTGAAAATCGGGATTGCCCAAAATATTCAAAAACACCGGTACATTGGGCGGGCCGGTATGTTCGTTCACGCTAATTTGCGTATCGGATCGGGTGGGATTTTGAGCGGCACGCGAAATGGCGATCCACATCGATTGCCGATTGCTCGGCAGAAACAATAAGCGTGCCGTAGGTTCCGGCTGGAACCCACCAAACGTGTTCTGCTCCAGTCGGATGCCGAGCGTGAAATACCAACGATCCTCTTCCAGCGTGATGGTGTCTTGGGCAAACACGCTGCCCCACTGCGTATCGAAATTCGCGGGGTTATAGCTGACGAAGAATGTGCCTTGCGTCAAATTCATGCTGTTGCGGTAGTTCGCGCCCGTGACAAAATCGTGGCATTCCCAGGGGCTGAATTGATACTGCAGATCGATATCGTACGTGTCACGAGTTTCCGAAAATACTTGCGGCACGTTATAGGCATAGTGATCGTAGTAGGCTTGAATTTGCCAACTGGTTTGCTTATCGAAGACCTCGGTGTACCGGGCCAGCACGTTGCCAGTTGGAAACGCCGCGGTGGTCGAAACCGTGGCGTCGAACGGCGGTGTCAGCGTGGGAACGTTATTGCGCTGGCCGCCGATGCCATTCAGCAAATCGCCTTGTACCGTAAGCGTTTCGCACTTGTTCGGCGTGTAATCCATTCGGAACCCGCCGTGTTGCGCATGCCAGGCATCGTTCTCATTGGCCGGAATATTGCTGAAACCGGGTGCTCGATCAAATTGTTGCCCCCACACGCGCCAATTCACGCCGCTATTGTTTCCGCCGCCATAACGCACCGTGTTGAAATCTTGCTGATCTTGCCCACCACCCCCCGATTGCACGAGCGCGCCCTGCGTCTCGCTAGCCGGTTTGGTGATGATGTTGATCACGCCGTTGACCGCGTTGGAGCCCCACATCGTTGTCTGAGGTCCGCGAATCACTTCGATCCGTTCAACATCTTCCAGCACGACATCCTGTTGGTCCCAGTAAACACCGCCAAATGTGCCGTTGTAAACGACGCGCCCATCGATCTGTACCAACAACTTGTTGGCAAATCGCTGGTTGAATCCGCGAATACTGATAGCCCAAGTGTGCGCGTTGATGCGTGCCACATCGACACCAGGCGCCATGCGCAGAACATCGGGAATCGTTCGCGCACCGCTGCGGCGAATCATTTCCGGCGTGATGACAAATACGGCGGCGGGCGATCGTCCGACCGTGCTTTCCTGGCGCTCGACGGTCGTCACCGGCGTGCTGAGGGCTGGCACAACGACATCTTGCCGGGCCAAATCTTCCAGCTTCATATCGGCGCTTAAACCGCCAACGCCGGTACTAGCTGGACGCGTGGGTGCTGCTGAATCCGGCGGAGATGTACTATCCTGTGCCGCGGCAGTTCGCAAACCGCAAACAATCACAAGCGCTGCCCAAATTAGGTGCGCGACAGGCCGCCTGAGGGTCACCATTGGGCATCCGTACCCAGGATAAGATTCTAAGTAAACGCGTCGGCTTTGTGCGGCCATTGTTGGTGCCTTTTTAACGCATCGGAGTGGGCCAGTTGGGAACTTGATAGCGAATTGAAGCTGATTACTGCCTGCGGTGCGATGACCGAATTCCTATGAATTGAGGGTTGTTTTATGCGCGAGTGCGCGATCGCTAAATCCGGCACAACTTCTCGGCAACTGCTTCGCAGGCGGTAGAGCCTGCCTCTACGGAAGTTTCTACGCGTCCCGCTTCCAGTGAAATGCTTGACGGGCGTGGGCGGACCAAATACCGTCTTACCAGCGACCGACAGCAGTAATTGGGTCGGCGCTTTCAGCTTTTGTGGGGGGATCCAATGCGGCCGTTGCAGTATTTGCGCAATTGGGTTGCATCCGTAACGATCGTTCTTATCGCGCTCGTCGCGTGCGACTGGGGCGATCAGGCGTCAGCGGTTGCGGCAGAAAGTGAGTGGGTTCACGTCGCCTCAGACGGGCAACTCGTGTACAAAACGACGCCTGTTGGCGATCGTGTGATGGATTTCTCGTATGCCGGCTACATGGGCGGCGGAGTTGCGCTGCCAGTGGTCGATGTCGTGCAAACCGTGAGGCCCAGTGGTAGAGAGGACGACAGTGATGAAATCCAAGCTGCGATCAGAGCAGTTTCGGCACTTCCCCTGAAGGACGGATTTCGCGGCGCGGTGTTGCTGGCGCCGGGAACTTATGCGTGTTCTAAGCCCATCGTCATTTCCGCCAGCGGTGTAGTGCTGCGTGGCAGCGCCAGCGGCGCCGACGGTGGCGAAGTGAGCACGCTGAAGTTGACCGGCCGACCTCACGTGGCAATTGCCGTTCGCGCGCGCGTCGGGCAGCGGACGTGGCCGCGGGCGAGCACCAGAAGCGGAATCAGCCGATCAAACATCGGCGTCCGCCGGCTTGAAAACTGCTGAGACCACGATCGCTGATAAGTATGTTCCGTCCGGTGCAATGAAGTTTAACGTCGCCAATGCGAAAGGGTTTGCCGTCGGCGACACCATTCAAATCGATCGTCCGGTCACGAGTGCCTGGATCAAATTCATGCACATGGACGATTTGGTCCGTGACGGCCGACCGCAGTCGTGGATACGACCAGGCAGAACAACAACCACCGAACGGAAAATTGCGGCCATCGACGGCAATACGATAACGCTTGATGTGCCGCTATCCGACTCCTTCGACGCCGAATATCTGAATCCGCCAGGAACCGACAATCAAAAAAATTTCACCGCCCGCGCGAATTTCAAACGTCGGCATCGAGCACTTGCACATCGAAAGTCCGCCGCAAGCCATCAATCATTCGCAAGCTCATTTTCAGGCACTGCGACTCAGTGGTGAAGACTGCTGGATACGCGACGTGGTTTGCGATGAGACGATGAACAGCGTCGGCGTCAGCGGCCGGCGGATCACGCTGGAGCGTGTGGCTGTGAATCGCAAGGCGCCGCATCAGGGCGCTTCCAAACCGGCGGAGTTCGCGCCCAATGGAACTCAGGTGCTGCTCGATCGGTGTTCCGTGACCGCCGATAACGTTTGGTTCACTGCCACGGGCGCGGGCGTTGCGGGTCCAGTGGTGGTTTTAAATTGTACATTTCGCGGCAAGAGTGTCGCAGAATCGCATCAACGCTGGTCGACTGGCTTGCTGTACGATTGCTGTCAGGCGCCGGAGGGCGGCATCGAAATCCGCAACCGCGGCTCAATGGGTTCCGGCCATGGCTGGTCGATGGGTTGGGCCGTCATTTGGAATTGCAGTGCGGACCATTATTTGGTGCAGACTCCGCCGGGTGCGCAAAACTGGCTCGTCGGCAGTGTCGGCAAAGAGACGCAGGCGCCGCGACCATTTGGAACCGGTCCGAATCTGCCTGAGGGTGTTGTCGATTCGCCGGGCGCGGCCGTCACGCCGCACAGCCTTTATTTGGCGCAACTTGCTGAGCGGCTTGGACCGCAGGCGCTGAAAAACATCGGTTATTAGGGGGACCTGTTGCATGAATCATAGAGCTTTGACGTCTGGCAATACGCAGCGAATGTTGATCATCGGACTTTTCGTCGCGGTGATTTGCGCCCACACGGCTATCGTGGTCTGTGCCGAAAGCAAGGCGCAAAGCCAATGGGTCGCACCCGGCGCCGATGGCAAACTGATTTACAAGACGACACCTGCGGGCGACAAGATTCTGGATTTCTCCTGCGCCGGATACATGGGCGGCGGAATAGCGCTGCCTGATGTGCCCGCCAAGCGCACAGTTGCGCCAAGCGGCGACAAAGACGATACCGCCGCTATTCAAAACGCCATTGACGAAGTCGCCGCGCTGCCGCTCGTTGATGGTTTCCGTGGCACCGTGGAGCTATCGGCGGGCACATTCAAGTGTGAAGGCTCCATCTCGCTGCGCGTAAGCGGCATCGTGCTGCGTGGCGCAGGCAGCGGCGAACAAGGGACCACGATCAAGATGGTCGGCAGCCGACACGCAGCATTCATCATCGGTCGCGGCCGCGGCCGGCAATCAAGTGGCCCGACCGTGGACGATCAATGCTACGGAAAATGCCAGTGCCAAGCCCGCTTCCTCCGAGTTTGCCGCGGGTCAAACGACAATTGCCGATGAATACGTGCCGAGCGGTTCAATTGGTTTCACCGTCAAAGACGCCAAGCCGTTCGCTGTCGGCGATACGATCGAAATTCGCCGGCCGACTACTGCGGCCTGGGTGAAATTCATGGGAATGGACAACCTTCGCCGCGATGGTCGCCCGCAAACTTGGATCGGCACGTCGCGCAGCGAAGTTGCTCAACGCACGATCACGGCGATCTCAAGTAACCGATTAACGGTCGATATTCCGCTGGCAGATTCCTACGATGCACAATATCTCGGCCCCACGGGCACAATGCTCACCAAAATTCGGCCGTCGGCGGTAATCAATCATGTCGGCATCGAGCATCTGCATATTCAATGTCCGCAGCTGGAAATTGCGTACGGCCAAGCGCCGTATTCGGCCGTCCGCATTAGTGGCGAGGATTGCTGGGTGCGCGATGTGTACTGCGAAGAAACGATGAACAGCACCGCCATCAGCGGCACGCGCATCACAATGGAAAATGTCCGCGTCATGCACACGTATCCGAATCTCGGCGCGTCGAAGCCGACTGACTTCAGCCTTGAGGGGAGCCAAATCCTGCTGGATCGCTGCAAGATCACAGGTGACAATATGTATTTCGTTTGGACCGCGAGTTTGTATCCGGGGCCAAACGTAGTTCTGAATTGCACATTCCTGGGTCACGGCAGCCGCGTGCAACCACATATGCGGTGGTCGACTGGACTGCTTGTCGATAACTGCACCGTGCCCGATGGCGGCATCGACTTCATGAATCGCGGCGCGACGGGTCCGGCCATGGTTGGACCATGGGTTGGGCAGTCGCATGGAATTGCATCGCCAAGACGTATGTTATTCAAAATCCGCCGGGAGCAACCAACTGGGCAATCGGCTGCATCGGCCAGCGCGTGCAGACCGCTCGACCGTTTGATGCGACACCGCTTTTGCCCGAAGGCACGTTCGATTCGCATGGAACGCCCGTCGCGCCGCAAAGTTTGTATCTGGCGCAGCTTGTTGAGCGGCTGGGTCCGGGAGCGTTGAAAAATATCGGCTACTCCGCGAACAGCATTGAGGCGTTTCCTGATAAATCGACGCCGCGATCAGCCGATCAACGCCGGGAAGCGGACGCAGAGCTTGGTCCAAATTTGGCGCTGCACCGGCCTGTGAATGCGGGCAACGTCCGCGATCGCTCGCGCCAATTCGGCGGCGAGAAGGCCGTCGATGGCGATGATGAAACCTATTGGGCCGCGGGCGACGGCGCTTCGCGCGCCACGATTAGAGATCGACACGGAAGGTCCACTCGATATTAACGCCATCCGTCTGGCGGAAGCCATCGGGCTGGATCACCGCGTTCAGCAATATAAAGTGGAGGGCCAGGTCGAAAGTGGCTGGAAGCTGCTGTCCGAGGGCACGACAATTGGCGATCATAAGGTCGACCGATTTCCAACGGTCACTGTTTGGAAAGTCCGCTTGACAATTGGAAAATCGCAAAACTATCCGGCGATTCGGGAATTCGGCTTGTACCTGGATGCCGCCATGCCCGCCCAAAGAAATCCGGCCGGCAATTCCGCGTCCGAAACGGATCCAGCATCAGCTAAGGCAAACTGATGCTGTGATTTGATGCAACTTGCAAGTTTGAAAAAGGGGGAGTCCGATGCGCCGAATTTTTGCGCTCGTTGTTATTGCATTAGGGGTTAGCAGCAAGTCAGTTTCTGGCGCTGACGCGAAATCGGCGGCCCACTGAAAGTCGATTACCGCGCTCTCATCTCGCGAGCCGACTTAAATTACGACAAACCGACCGTGCGCAGCGAGGAGGGGCAGCCAATCGGAAATGGTCGCATGGGCAGCCTCATTTGGACGACGCCCTCGGCGCTGCATTTGCAAATCAATCGCGTCGATGTGTTTGGCGAGAACAGCTACACAACGAGTTTTCCCAAACAGGATTCCGATTATGCCAGCGGCTGTGGATACATAGATATCAACCTCGTCGATGCTGGCGCAGACGTTTTCACTGCTCCCGGCGCGCAGGGATTCAATCAACATCTCTCGCTTTATGACGCGATGATGACGGCTCGCGGAAATGGAATCACGGCGCGAGCATTTGCGTCGCCGCAGCATGATGTGATTGCCGTGGAAATTGAGGATCAGCGCGAACAGCCGTCCGCGATCAACATCGATCTGCGGATGCTGCGATACGCGATTCAGAATATTACCGGCAAAAATTTCGAACTCGCCAAGAACCATGCGGTCGAGTATCACACCGCCGAACAATCGGCGACCAGCAGACTCGATATCAAAGACGGCCGTATTATTCTGACGCAGCAATTTCGCGAAGGTGATTTTTACAGCGCCTCGGCGATTGCCATCGCGGGCTTCGGTCGCAGCCGAGAAACAAGCGCTCGGTTTTTGAATGAATCGACGGTCCAACTGTCCGCTGCACCGGGACAAAGCCAATTGCTGGTCCTAATCGGCAGCGCCGCCAGCATGAATCCCGAGGAAGACGTGGCCGCGGCCGCCACTCAAAGAGATCGATGCGGCTGCGAAAAAAACATTCGCCGCGCTCGCCGATGAGGCGGCCGACTGGTGGCACGATTACTGGTCCAAAGGTTTTGTCTACATGCACAGCGCCGACGGCCAGGCCGACTTCGTCGAAGCCAATTACACGTACTTTCTGTACTTGATGGGCAGCAGTTCGCGCGGCAAGTATCCGCCGCGTTTCGGCGGCATGCTGTGGTACACCAATGGCGATATGCGCCGTTGGGGCTCGCAATACTGGTGGGCCAACACCAACGCGTACTACAGCAATTTGATGCCCGCCAATCGACTAGAGCTAATGGATCCGCTGTTTTCGATGTATTCCGGCATGCTCGATGCCTGTGCTCTGGCAGCGAAGCAGCAATGGGGATCTGAGGGCATCTACATTCCGGAGATCACGTTCTTCAATGGTCCAGAGAAATTGCCCGATGACATTGCGGCCGAACTCCAAGACCTGATGCTTGCCAGAAAGCCATTTGAAGAACGCTCCGCAAAATTCCAATGGTGGTCGGAGACCAAGAATCGCCACAACTCGCGCTGGAATTTTCTGGGCGATGGCCATTGGGAGCACGGGCACTACGTGGTGCCCACTAAAGGCGCCGGCATTTTCGGTCATTGCACGCACATCTTGAGCGATGCCGCGCGGATTGGCAATTTGTACTATCAGCGGTACGAGTTTACACAGGATCAAGATTGGCTGCGCACTCGGGCGTACCCAATCATCAAAGGCGCGGCCGAGTTCTATCGCAATTTCCCCAATGTGAAAAAAGCCGCCGATGGCAAATATCACATCTATCATGTGAACAACGGCGAGAGCAGTTGGGACACGAACGACACGCCGAATGAAATCGCCGGGATGCGTTCGGCATTTTCGGGTGCGATCAAAGTATCGAAGACGCTTGGCGTTGACGCGGAATTGCGCGACAAGTGGCAAGAGATGCTCGACAATCTTGCGCCGGCCGGCAATCCAGGGCGGGGTCGCCGTCCGCCGAACAATGCGAATGCGGCCCAACCTGCGCAGGACACGGCGCCCCGCCAGCGCAAAGTGGCGGGAATGCCCCGCCCAACCGTCAGGCAAAAGGTGGTGGCGGCGGCAATCGACCGTTCGGCTCATTCGTGTATGGCGGACCGGGTGCAATTCCGGCGAATGAGCCGGAAGTCCAGCTCAAATCGCGATTTCTCGGCTTCAATGCGCTCGGCAGTTTCATCGATCCGGCCGGCGACGGTGGCGCACAGATTTTTCGAAATCGACTGCGGCTCCGCGAAGGTCCCGGCGCGATCGACGCGGAACACATCGCAGGACTGGCGATGGGCATCCACTCCACCTTGCTCAGCAGCACGCCCGACGAAAATGGCGAGCCACTGATTGAAGTTTTTACCGGCGCGTGGCCGCGAAGTTGGGACTGCGCGTTCAAGCTGCTGGCCCGCGGCGGGTTCCTCGTTGAATCGTCCGTTGGCAACCATGAGCTGGAGTTCGTTCAGATCGAATCGACGCTTGGAGGCCAATGTCGAATTAGAAATCCCTGGCCTCAAAAGGAGACAGTGGCGTGGCGAAAGGGCGCGAAGGCCGAAACACTACACGGCGACTTGCTCGAATTTGAAACCGCCAAAGCCGAGACCGTCTTGCTACTGCCATCGGATGTCGATCCAGCAAAAATTGAAACTCGGATTCCGCAAGGCAGCTAGTAGCCAATTCGGCGACCACTACGAACTGGGTATCAGAAGTCGACCGGGGGACCTGTAACACCATGGAACGGTTTGGAGAAATTGCCAATCGGATCGAAGCCGGTATTTGGTTCGTTGTTGCTCTCATCCTGCTCGTTAGGGCCCTTCGATCCGAGCAACATCTGAAACGAATCATTATGATTCTGAGCGGCAGCTTCATCGTTTTCGGCATTTCCGATCTGATCGAAGCTAAATCCGGCGCATGGTGGCAACCGCTTTGGCTGCTATTCTTGAAGGCGGTGTGCCTGATTTTGTTCTTTTTTGGATTTCGTGCGTACTTCAGAGCAATGAAACCCGGTTCCGACAATTTTCGACCAACTAATTGATCGGCGCGGCGGTTTAGGCGAGAATTTGCATCGGGCGTTCGGGGACTTTGGCACTACGCAGCCGCCATGCGAAGCAAATCAACTCTTGCGATTGCGGTCGGGATTTTTCTTTGCGCACTCGCTCTGACTGCGCGCGGGGCCGATAATTCACCGCCGCCGGGCTTCACAGCACTCTTCAACGGCAAAGATTTGAGCGGTTGGAAAGGCCTCGTGGAGAATCCGCCGAAGCGTGCCAAGATGATGCCTAATGAGCTGGCCGAAGCGCAAAAGAACGCCGACGAAAATATGGCAGCCCATTGGTCGGTGCAAGACGGCGAACTAGTGTTCGATGGCAAAATGCTCGAAGGCTACAACCTTTGCACGGCCAAAGATTACGGCGATTTTGAATTGTACGTCGATTGGAAAATTGCTCCCGGGGGCGATAGTGGCATTTATTTGCGCGGCAGTCCGCAAGTGCAGATTTGGGATCCAAATTCGAAGGACGCCAAAGGTGTTGGTTCGGGGGGCCTATACAACAATCAGAAGAACCCCAAAGACCCGACAACCGTTGCCGACAAACCAATGGGCGAATGGAACAAGTTTAAGATTCGCATGGTCGGCGATCAGGTGACGGTGTGGCTCAACGATCAGCTAGTCGTCGACAACGTCACGCTGGAGAATTACTGGGAGCGCAAGCAACCGATTTATTCCACGGGCGCGATCGAATTGCAAAGCCATAAGAGCCCGTTGCATTTCAAGAACATTTACATCAAAGAATTGCCACGCGATTCGGAGCCTTTGAGAGATTCGACGAATGCCGCCGATTTGCCGAAGGCATTCATCGATGGCAGCGGACCTGGCTGGATCGAACTTGGCGAGCAAGATTTTGAGAACGTGAATTGCGATCCCGACACATTCAACTGGCAAGACGGAGTGGCGCATTGCACCGGTAAGCCAATTGGCGTCATCCGCACAAAAAAGCCATACACGAATTTCGAGATGGTTGCTCAATGGATGCACAAGAAATCGGGCGGCAACTCGGGCATCTTCGTGTGGACTGATCCGGAAGCGTGCGAAAAGGTACAGCGTGGCGAGTACCCCAAAGGGATCGAACTGCAAGTTCTCGATCATGGATACACCGAGCAATATGAGAAAAGCACTGGCAAAAAGGCGACTTGGTTCACGACCAATGGCGATTTAATTCCGGTCAGCGGTGCCAAATTCAAGCCGTTTGAGCCGGTTTCGCCCGATGGCTCGCGCAGTTTTCCGCGCAAGAACTTGAGCAAAGGCTTCGGCCAGTGGAATCATTACTACGTTCGCTGCATCAACGGCCAGATCCGACTTTGGGTAAATGGCGAAGAGGTTTCTGGCTGTAATGACGCCAATCCATCGTCCGGCTATGTGTGCTTGGAATCAGAGGGAGCACCGATAGAATTCAAGCAGATTCGAATCCGCGAATTGCCTTAAACGACAGGACTCTAACCATGTCAGAAGCATCATCTGGCGGCTCGTCGCGGCGGGAGTTTTTGAAGGTTTCAGGCGCCGCTGCCGGTGCACTTGTCGGCGGGCTGGCGGTTGCGCGCAATGCTCATGCGGCTGGTAGCGACGACACGTTGCGAATCGGACTCGTCGGCTGCGGCGGACGCGGCAGTGGCGCAGCAGAGAACGCTTTGCGGGCGGATGCCAACGTGAAACTCGTTGCCATGGCCGATCTGTTTCCAGAGAAGATCAAAAGCAGTTTGGCGGCGATCAATAAAGCTTTGGCAGACGACGCATCAAAAAAGATTGATGTCTCGCCGGATCGGCAGTTCACGGGCTTCGATGCGTATCAAAAGCTGATCGACTCGGGCGTGGATGTGGTCCTGCTCGCCACGCCGCCGCATTTTCGGCCCGCGCATCTAAAGGCGGTTGTTGCCGCAAGCAAACATTGTTTTGTGGAAAAACCAATTTCCACGGATGCTCCCGGCGTGCGAAGTGTTTTGGCCACATGCGAGGAAGCAGCGGAGAAGAAACTTTCGATCATCTCCGGGCTTTGTTATCGCTACGATCTGGCCAAGCGCGAAACGTTTCGGCGTGTCTTTGACGGTGCGATTGGCGATATCGTAGCCATGCAAGTGAATTACCTAACTGGCACGCTGAAATACAATGGTCGCCAGCCACAATGGAGCGATATGGAGTGGCAGCTGCGCAACTGGCAGTATTTCACCTGGCTCTCCGGCGACCACAATGTGGAGCAGCACATTCACAGTCTTGATAAAGCCGCGTGGGCGATGCACGACGAGCCGCCGGCAAAGTGCCTGGGCATGGGCGGTCGCCAGATGCGCGATCCAACAGCCGGCAATATATACGATCACTTCGCCGTGGTTTACGAATATCCGGAAGGCCAGAAACTATTCGCCCGTTGCCGACAGATGGACGGCTGCGCGCCTGAAGTGAGCGACTTCGTCTTTGGCACCAAAGGCACTGCCTCGATCATGGAACACAAAATTACGGGCGAGAACAAATGGAAGTACCGCGGCAGCGCGCCGAACATGTACCAACAGGAGCACGACGAGTTTTTCGCATCGATTCGCTCCGGCAATCGGATTAACAATGGCCAGTACATGTGCCGTAGCACGCTGATGGCAATCATGGGCCGCATGTCGGCCTACACCGGTAAGCAAATCACCTGGGAGCAAGCGCTGAACAGTCAGGAAGATTTTACGATGCCGAAGTACAGTTTTGACGCCTTGCCGCCGGATCCGATCGTCGCCAAGCCCGGCATCACGCAGTTCGTTTGAGCCGCTGGCGGCTCAGCGTGCAAAGACTCGGGCAAAATAATATCTCATGCAACTTTGGCCCCTCGGCGTATTTACAAGCATCGACGCCGGCTATGGCGTGAAGCTGGAAGTTGCGCGCGAGCTTGGCGTGCCCACTCTGCAACTGCATGCTCCGCGGATTCTGGAGCAATTCGGCACGGAACGATCGCGCGACACTGATGCGCTCGACAAGGTTGAGTTCTGGATGGAACTTGAGGAACAGACTGACCGATTCCTTGCGCGTCTACGCCAAGCGAGCATTGCAATTTCGGCCGTCTTTGGTGGATTTGCTGGCGAGAGCTATGCCGACATTCCAACGGTCGCTCGCACGGTCGGCCTGGTGCCAAGCGAAACCCGGCCGTCTAGAGTCGTACAAATGAAAAATATCGCTGACTATTCCAAGCGACTGAGTTGCGATGTTGTGGCGCTTCATTTGGGTTTTGTACCCCACGATCCAACTGCACAGCTTTATGACGATTTGCTGATTGCAACCCGTGATCTTTGCGACTACTGCAAGTCGAATGGCCAATCTTTGCACTTGGAAACCGGGCAAGAACCGGCCGGTGTGCTGCTGCGGTTTATCGAGGATGTCGAGCGCGACAACCTGTTCATCAACTTCGACCCGGCGAACATGATTTTGTACGGCGTTGGCAATCCCATCGAGGCGCTCGAACAGTTGGGGGCATACGTCCGCAGCGTGCATTGCAAAGATGCTAAATGGGCGGTGCGGCCCGGTGCCGAGTGGGGCCAAGAAGTGCCGCTCGGCGAGGGAGACGTCAGCATGGAATCCTTTTTGCGCATGCTAAAAAAAATTGGCTATGCCGGACCACTCACTATCGAACGCGAACTCTCGCAAGAGCCGACTCGACAGCGAGCGGAAATTGAACACGCCGTGCGGCTCTTAGAAAATCTAAAGACCAAAATTCTCGCTGAAACATAACCATGCTCAAAGTTGGCATCGCGGGCATAGGGTTCATGGGCCTCGTGCATTATCTAGCGTACCAGCGCGTTCCGGGCGTAAAGGTCGCGGCTATTTCTTCGCGGGACAGAAAGAAATTGACCGGCGACTGGCGTGGCATCCAAGGAAACTTTGGCCCGCCAGGGGCGAAGATGGAATTATCGGGCATCCGAACGTATAAGAATTTGAAAGATCTAATTGGCGATCCGAACGTCGACATCATCGATATTTGCTTGCCGACGAAATTTCACTGCGAGGCATCTGTCGCTGCACTAAAAGCGGGCAAGCATGTTTTCTGTGAAAAGCCAATCGCGCTGGACGCAATTCATTCACAGCGAATGGTTAGCGCCGCGGAGAAGGCGAAAAAGCGGCTTCTGATTGGCCACATCGTCCCGTTCTTTCCGGAGTACGCATTTGCTTTGCACGCCGCAAGGACCGGAAAATACGGCAAAATCTTGACAGGGCATTTCAAGCGCGTCATTTCCGAACCGAAAGGGAGCGCCAATTACTTCAATCCCGGCGAGGTCGGCGGACCACTCTTGGATTTGCATATTCATGATGCCCATTTTGTTCGGCTGCTGTTTGGCATGCCACAAGCTGTGTTTAGCCGCGGACGGATGAGGGGCGAAGTTGTCGAGTATGTCGATACTCAGTTCATTTTCGCAAACAACTCGCAGGTGGCATCAGCCATCGGCGGTGTGGCCGGGCAAAAGGGGCGGTCGTTCAGCCAAGGATTTGAACTGCATTTCGAGCAAGCGACGCTGACATACGATTTTGCCGTGCTTGATGGCAAGCCGATTCTGGCCATGCCGCTGACCGTGTTGGGTTCCAATGGCTCCGTAACGCGTCCCAAAACAGGTTCGCCGGACCCGGCTGATGGCTTTGTCGCTGAAATTCGCGAAGTGGTGAGCTCAATTAAAAGTGACAGATCCTCTCCAATTCTCTCGGCCGAATTGGCGTGCGATGCCCTTGTGTTGTGCCGTAAGGAGGCGGAGTCCATTCGCACGGGTCGAATCATAAAAGTTTGAGCCGCTTCTCGACGCCGGCTTCGCCTCATTCACTCCGCTTGTAAACTTTGATAGTCTGACAGACTCCTGGACGAAGGTTTAATTTGGGGGATGACTCACTCTCCGCGCTATACGAACTGCTCATGCTCCAACGTTCGACCGCGAATGAATCTGCTGAGCCCGAACGACTCCCTTGCCGAGTGTTCCACCATGCGCGCGACGCGAGCGTTGCCGCTGCCGCGGAAATCGCCTACCTCATCCGAAGCCGGCAAGAAGCGGGAAGAAATTGCGTACTGGGGTTAGCGACGGGTAGTTCGCCCGTAGCTGTCTATGCGGAGCTGATCCGGTTGCATCGCGAAGAAGGGCTGTCATTCCACAACGTGCTCACGTTCAATCTGGACGAATACTTTCCGATGCAGCCGGACGAACTGCAAAGTTATGTCCGGTTCATGCGGGAACATCTATTCGATCACATCAACATTGATCGAGCGAACATTCATATTCCGGATGGAACGATCGCATCAGAGGCGATTCAGGTTTTCTGCCGCCGCTACGAAGAGCAAATCGTCGAAGCGGGTGGCATCGACATTCAGCTGCTTGGGATCGGCCGCACCGGACATGTCGGATTCAATGAGCCCGGTTCAGGGCGGAATACCCGCACGCGATTGATTACGCTCGACAAAGTTACGCGGCGCGACGCCGCCAGCGATTTCTTCGGCGAAGAGTTCGTACCACGGCATGCCGTTACCATGGGTGTGGGCACAATTCTCGATGTGCGCCGGCTGCTAATGCTGGCGTTCGGCGAGCACAAAGCGGAAATCATCGCGAGGGCTGTTGAAGGCGAAGTCACGCCGGCGATTCCGGCTACGTTTCTACAGGAACATCCTAGCGCCGAAATTCTGCTCGACGAGGCGGCGGCTGCAGCACTGACCCGATCTCGATCGCCTTGGCGGCTTGGGCCCGTGGCGTGGGACGAAGCGAAGATTCGCAAAGCCGTCATCTGGCTCGCGCTGCATTTGAACAAACCAGTACTGAAGCTGACCGACGAGGATTACAACGAACAGGGTCTGCAAGATTTGCTCGCAGCGCAAGGACCTGTCTATTCCATCAATCTGCGCGTATTCCGGAAAATGCAGAGCACCATTTCCGGTTGGCCAGGCGGGAAACCGGCGCGCGAAAAGCAGCCCGGCGACCGGCCGCATCCGCACGACGACATCTTTCCGAAGCGCATAATGATTTTCTCGCCGCATCCGGATGACGACGTAATCTCCATGGGTGGTACACTGATTCGACTTGTCGATCAGGGGCATGAAGTGCACGTCGCTTATCAGACGTCCGGCAACATTGCCGTGTTCGATGACGATGCCATCCGCTACAGCGAATTCGCCTGTGCCTTCGACGAACTTCATGGGATCGAACCGGGCCGCACGCGTGGAATTCTGCACCGCATTCTCGAAACGCTCCGCAGCAAACGAGCTGGCCAGGTCGACACAGACGAAGTGCAGAAAATCAAAGCACTCATTCGCCGCGGCGAAGCGCGGGCGGCCGGGCGCTGTTGCGGCATTTCACCTCAGCGGCTGCACTTTTTAGATATGCCGTTTTATGAGACCGGCCGCGTGAAGAAGAAACCGCTAAGCGAAGCCGACGTGCAAATTTGCCTCGATCTTTTGCAGGAAATTAAGCCAAATCAAATTTATGCAGCAGGCGATCTATCGGATCCGCACGGCACGCATCGCGTTTGTTTAAGCGCGGTGCTACAAGCATGCCAGCGCGTGAAATATGAGGCGTGGTTCAATAACTGCGAAGTTTGGCTCTATCGCGGCGCGTGGCAGGAATGGGAGCCACACGAAATTGAAATGGCTGTGCCGCTCAGTCCCGATGAAGTTCGCCGCAAGCGGAATGCGATCTTCAAACATCAATCGCAAAAAGATAGAGCGCTGTTTCCAGGCGCCGATCTACGTGAATTCTGGCAACGCGCCGAAGCCCGAAATGCGGAAACTGCGCGGCTGTACGACAAATTGGGACTGGCCGAGTACGCCGCGCTGGAAGGATTTGTGCGCTGGAACGGCGATTTGAAGATGGTTTAGCTTTGTTGCGCTGTCCTGCTTCCCAACGCCCGCAACCGGACACTTGCCGAAAAAACTTTGAAAAAAGAGATGCCGCGACGTGCCCGAATTCCACCCGAAAGAACTACGGTAGGGCGGTGTGCGATGGGTGCGAATGACCTGGAGTTGCTGCTCACTTCCTAATAATTGCCAGTCGTGCGCTCTCCGCTCTTGGGATGCTTTTCGACAGGTCTGGTCCCCACCGATAACCACGTGGGTTCGATGTTTCTCGTCTCGTGAGACAGGCTGTGACCCGTCGGAAGAGTTCGATGCCGCGCTTTTTGTGTGACCAATTCTCTCTCCTTCTTGCTCTAATGTTGGCTGCCATCAGGTCGGCCTAGCGCAAACAGGCCGCACTGAATCTCAACAGCTATCGAGGCATCGACGGCCGCCAATCGCTGGACCGTGTGCAACCGGCTATATATAACATAGAACGGTAGGCGTTGCTTCACTTTCGGGGGCTGGCGACCGCGTTGTCGCATCAGGCATAGAGTAGCGCGCCTGCCTCACGACCTTCCCAAAGGGATGTTCTACTTCTGGTAGCGCGACACCCTTCCCGCCCGGCTATTTAACGGAGCAATCGATGATGTGGCATCATAGGAAAGCGTTGGCACTTTCGTTCCCTGTGGTTCTCTTTGTTGCGATCAGTTCAATCGCAAGCGCAGTGCAGGGGGCAAACGGAACCTGGACCGACATTAATTCGAATGACTGGAGCAACTTGAACACGTCCAGTTGGCTTACTGGAATCGTCGCCGATGGTTCTGGAAATACTGCCGATTTTAGTACGATCGATTTGCCGGCCGATATCGCGGTGAACGTCGTCGATGCCCGAACTATTGGCAATATGGTGTTCGGTGACACGGAAACTGTAAACACGCCGGCCAGTTGGAACCTCAGCGGCAACACGATCACGTTGTTGGGCACCACGCCGACAATTACCGTCAATGCGCTCGGCGCGGGGAAGACCGCAACGATTGCCAACGTCATCGCCGGCACGGCGGGAATGACCAAAGCCGGTCCGGGTACCCTAGTGTTGACTGGCAATAATACGATTACCGGCGGCGTGACAATCTCCGGCGGAATGCTGGATACGAGTTCGGGCGGCACAGTGTTGGCTAAGCAAATTATCACGCTCACCAACGGCGGAACGTGGCGCTTTGTGAACGCCCCGATTCCGACCACAAGTGCAAGCGGTTGGGGCATGCGAGCTTCGGGCACCTCACAGCCACCGACGTACGACGCTACCATCGGCGCGATTTGGGTTCCAGCTGGACAGACTGGAACGCTTGCCCCGGCTGCCGGCGCGAACGTGGGTCAGGTCGGCGGCGGCGCGGGCTCAATGCTGAACGTTCAAGTCGCCAACAACTCGACGTTCCACGTGATGGGTTCCTGGCGCACCAATGCGCCGGCAGCATCAAATTCCGGCGGTAACTTGGGAACGGTGAACTTCACTGTGGCAACGCCCGGAGGTGCCGGAAAGGTGATCCTGGCCAATCAAACAAACAAATCGGGATTGCTGAACAACGTCGATCGGTTCGACAATAACTCGTTCCAGAGTACTGCTGTCAACGTTGGGGACGGCATCACATTGTTCACTCGCACTGGCTCTGGCGGCAACACGATTCCGCTTGGCTCACTTTCTGGTGGCAGCGACGCCGTGCTCGCTGGTGGCGCTGAATCGAGCGGAATCTTTGCGACTTACTCGATTGGTTCGCTCAATACAAACACGGAATTTGCCGGCACCATCACGAGCGAAAACGTAACAAATGTGAGCGGCGGTTCGTCGACGGCTGGCAGCACGAACATCACGAAAGTGGGAACCGGCACTTTGACGTTGTCTGGGCCACTTCTGTACACGCCGAACGCCACGCGGCCAAATCCGAATCAGCGCGGGGGTCTCACAACAATTTCTGCCGGCATTCTGGCGTTGAAAAATGCCTCGGCATTTGCCAGCGGCCCCGATGCAACGAATCCGAATTCGATTATCATTGCGGCCGCCGGCACGCTTGACGTCGCACAATCGACGAATACTTATACCAGTGCGACAACCGGTTTGCCCGTAACAGGCTACTCCTCGGTGCCTTTAACGCAAGTTTTGGGAACCGGGACCATCACCGGGAACTACAACCATGCAGGCGGCGTTCTCGCGCCGGGAAACACGTTGCTGGCTCCTAGCTCCGGAACCACCGCTACGCCAATTTCCAACACGCCGGTTGCCGGTACGCTTACGTTTACCAACAATCTGAGCTTCTCCGGCAGCGGGGCGATTGCGTTTGATTTGTCTAATCCAACCAGTGGAAATGACCTGATTCAGGTCGGCGGCGGTGATGTCGGCGGCACGCCGACGTTGGCGCTGAACTTCCTGAGCGCACCGACTCCCGGCGTGTATACGATCATTAACTCGAATAGCGCGTTAACCGGCTCACTGTTGGGCTGGGCGGTTGGTTTTACGGGCCGGGGCTCAGCGCCGACACTTTCGTTAAGTGGCGATCAGAAACAAGTTCTGTTGTCGATCGGCGCCAGCAGCTTCGGCAACGTGAACTGGCAAGGTTCAGCTGATGGGACGACCTGGGACGTGCAGACGACCGCCAATTGGCACAACACTGCGCCGGCGCAACGAATCCAGACAAATTCTTTACGAGCGATACGGTTAATTTTCTTGATACGTTTGACGGCGTGAACGCGCCGGCTTCGACGAACATCACCTTGAACACGACGGTCGCGCCGTTGGCCATGAATGTGAATTCGACAATCGATTACACCATTTCAGGGTCGGGCGCCATTTCCGGAACATCGGTGTCGTTAACGAAGAGCGGTACCGGGACTCTGAATCTGCAGACCGCTAACACCTACAGCGGCGGTACGACAATCAATGGTGGCACCATTAATTTGGGTAGCACTGGAACGCTGGGGACGGGAACGGTCACGATGAACAACGGGACGATCATTTCTCAAACCACCGGAACCACTCCGGCATTTCCGGCAATCAATCTTGTGGACGGCAGCAACAACGCATTAACGCTGAATAGCGGAACCGGTCCCTACACGATTGGCGCAATTTCCGGAAATGGAAACCTAACAATCACTTCTGATACTGCCTCGAAAACGATCGACACCAATGGTAACAATCCCGCCACGGGCACGGTGACCGTAAATGGGCCTATCGTTCGCGTCGGTGGAACAGGCGGTGGCGCCGCCGCCGGTGCGACGATCCATTGGGTGCTCACGGGCACTGGCACCATTGCTTCGGGCTCTGGTACAACTCAATCGCTCGGCTCGCTGGAAGGCGATGGCGGCATTCTCAAAGGTTTTGTGGGCGGCAGCACGGCCGTTGCCAAAACTTGGGATATCGGCAGCCTAGCGGGCGTTGGCGTCGAGAAAGTCTTCGCCGGTCAAATTCAAGACGGGACCGGCAGCGGAAGTTCCACAGCGGCGACGAATATCAGCAAATCGGGCGAAGGCACGCTGACTCTGGCGGGCAACAACACGTTTCGCGGTACAACGACCGTCAATGCCGGAACACTTAAGCTGACCAATGCCAACGCCCTGCAAAACAGCACGCTGGTTCCCGGTGCCGGTGCTGTGGTGTTCGACACCTCGGTCGATCCACATGCCTTCAATGTCGGCGGGCTGAGCGGCAGTGTGAATTTGGCGCTTCAAGATAATGCGGCCGTTCCAAACCCGATTGCCCTGACTGTGGGCGGCACCACGCAAAACATCAGTTCCACGTATAGCGGCTCGCTGAGTGGTGCGGGCGCATCGCTCACCAAAGTCGCCACTGGCATCCTGACACTCTCGGGCAACAACACCTATACCGGCCCCACAACTGTAAATACGGGCACGCTGCGTTTGGGAGCTTCGAATGTGATTGCCGACACCTCGAGTTTGGTGCTCAACGGCGGCACGTTCTCCGCCAATGGCTTCAGCGACATACTGGGCCCGCTCAATGTCACCGGCGGAGCCTCGATCAATTTGGGCAGTGGCGCCAATGCGTTGCAATTGGCCGATAGCAATTCTCAACCCTGGGGTGGTTCGCTCACGATTTTTGGCTGGACCACCAACCAGCATTTGTTCGTCGGCTCGACGGCCGCAGGCCTGAATGCGGGCCAGCTTTCGTCCATCACGTTCGCCGGTTTCACTTCCGGGGCAACGATTTCGAGCGTCGGTGAGCTGACTCCAGGCGGTACGGTCATCGCCACGCCGGGCGATTACAATCGCGATGGCACGGTGAATTCCAATGACATTCCAGCAATGCTCCAAGCGCTGACGGATCTAGAAGCGTATCGAACGACGCACTTGTTGAGCCCTGCCGACGTCATTGCCATCGGCGACCTGAATTCCGACACGAAAGTTACAAATGCCGATATTCAGGCTGAGCTCGATTTAGTCATCAGCCTCGGTGGCGCTGGCAGCGTGGCCGCCGTTCCAGAACCGGCCACGGCCATTTTGGCCGCGTGTGGAATGGTCGGCCTGGCGTTTGCCCGACGCCGCGCATTGACCATGCGGGAATTCGAGATGTATTCTGCGAACCGTCACGCTAAGCTGCGGCAGTGATAACTATCCATTCAGTCCGGATCAACTGCGTTGCCAGATCGCCCCGGATCAGGGGTCGCGAGTTCGCCAATTGTCGTCTGGCAGAATTTTTGGGAGAGATCGGTGAACTAGAAGTTGAACACTGGAGTCTGGCCGTCCATCCGGTTTCCTAAGCGGCGATGTGTCTTTAGATCCACATTGTACGGAACAGTGTGTACTGAACCATCGCAAAAGACCATATTAAAAGCACTGGGGTGTGCACTTCCCCAGAGATTCCTCCCTAGCCCGCTCCCACCGAGATCCTGCCCATTAATCACCGTAGCGGAACGATCGTCGCGCATCACATTGGAATTAATCCCATCGCCGATATCGGTGCAACTGCGGTTCGTATCATTATCGTATCCCACAAACATCCATTCGTTGTCGGCCGGATCGCTTCCGGTGCCGTACTGGTCAACGAGCAAGAACTTTTCGCCGACCGCGTACGTTTTGCTTAATCCGTCAGGAACTTGCTTGAGCGTTACCGCGCTGCGCTGATAAATAATGCCTGTCGCATAGTGCGAATTGGCTCGGTCGTCACATGCGTTTGCGGACGATAAGAAAGTCGAAATCGCAGCAGTATCGCCGAATGCCGGACCGCCCCCATTTTCCACGCCGTTCGGCACATTCTGCGCACCGGCAAACCCTCCGGCGCAGGCGGCGTAATCCATGCGAGCGACCTTGCCATTGGTGGGAACAATCCAGTTGCCATATTGCCCGCCGGCTCCGGCCAATGTGAATGGGAAAGTCGTCGCTTCCGATCTGCGCGTGGGGCATTCAAATCCTTTGACGAATGTGCCAACTTGCATGCCGAGGAATTGCGACTTCTGTGGTTCCGGCATCCCCTTTGCCTAGTTTGTACGTCGCGCCGCCTTCCATATAGGGCAAAAGACTGTAAGCCCATCCGCCGGGTTGCCCTTTTCCAAATCCACGATCTGGGTCGCCGGTCCAGTTCCATCCCCATCCGCCACTGGGGAAGAACTTCTGTGTGTTGACATGATTTTGCACAGCCAAGCCAACCTGCTTCAAATTATTTTTGCACTCGGTCAAGCGCGCCGCCTCGCGGGCCGACTGAATGGCCGGCAGCAGCAATGCAATCAAAATTCCAATAATGGCAATGACAACGAGCAATTCAACCAGTGTAAAAGCCCGACGAATAAATCCACGCGGATTGCCTAACATCGGCGTCCCCTCTCAATGCATTGAACGGTTTGATTTCGAATCCCTAGTTCATTTTGCCACTTGCGATTGGCCAGCCCATGGATGACCGAAGGCCGAATAGCAATGGCGGCGCACCGCACGAATTCCCGACACTAGAACAGCCGATCAGGCGACAGGCCTCCTCGAAGCGATTGGACAACGAAAAGCAAAGTCCAAATCGCCAACCGTCGTCGTCTCCCACCGACGCGATTCTAGCGAATGTCCCCCAAAAACGCAAATTATATAAGAGATTTTTAGTCGGCCCTATTACCTCCCACTCACCGGCACTCCCCCAGCACGACCTGAAAAAAACGCCCGCTTTACAAAAGCGTCAAATTTACATCGCCTGAGCGGTAAAAACAGTGAATACCTCTCAAGGAAAATCACCCCGCGGAGAGAAAGAATTCGTAGTTTTCTAGTCGGTAACCACTACTCGAATTTTTCACCTCGAAACACACGTGCCGATCTTCGGATGTGAGACCTCAATCAGCGCTTCGGTTGCCCTGTTTTCGGGTCGATTTGCCCGCAATCCGCGATCACAATTTTGGATTGCGTAGCCCCGGATTCCGATCCCAAGGCCTCGATTTTCTTCACCACATCCATCCCATCGATCACTTTGCCGAACACAACGTGCTTGCCATCCAGCCAGGGCGTCGGCGCCGTGCAAAGGAAGAATTGCGAGCCGTTCGTGTTTTTGCCAGCGTTCGCCATGCTCAAAGTGCCCGCGCCGCTGTGTTTGAGTTCAAAATTCTCGTCGGCGAACTTTTCGCCATAGATCGATTTGCCGCCTGTGCCGTTGCCATTCGTGAAGTCGCCGCCTTGGCACATGAAACCGGGAATCACCCGATGGAATGGGCTGCCCTTGTAGCCAAAACCCTTCTCGCCGGTGCACAGTGCACGAAAGTTTTCCGCGGTCTTGGGCACGACATCGGAACGCAACTCCATCACAATGCGACCAAGCTTCTTGCCATCGGCCGTGACGTCGAAATAGCACTTCGGCAGATCCTTTTGATCTGCCGCCCGGGTTGTGTCGTTGCTGAAGCCCAGGCCAAGAACTGTAAACGCGAGAAAAAATCGGCGCGAGATCATATTGAACTCCGTTGTGGTGAGTACAAATTGGCAATCCTTTTTCCGCCCAGCAAATATTTTAGCCGAACCACAGCTGCGCGGCCAAGCGGTGATCGATGGCAGAAATCCGTTCTCATTGGGATGTTATTGTCGTCGGCGCCGGCGCCGCAGGGCTCGTAACCGCAGAGCGCGCGGCGTCGCGCGGCCGCAACACCTTGCTCCTGGAAAAAAATGCTCGGCCCGGCGTGAAAATCTTGATGTCCGGCGGCACACGCTGCAATCTCACGCACGCTACCGATGCCCGCGGCATTGTTGCAGCCTACGGTCCGCCGGGTCGTTTTCTGCATTCGGCGCTCGCCGCACTGGGGCCGCAAGATGTTGTCGATTTGGTCGAAGCCGAAGGCGTGCCCACGAAGATCGAAGAGACCGGCAAGATTTTTCCCGTGAGCAACAAGGCAACCGACGTGCTCGACGCCTTTTTGGCGCAGTCTGGAGCGCAGCGGCTGCACGCTCGCGCTCGATGAACCGCTGCTCGAACTCGAGCGGGCAGACGCCGGATTTCGCCTCGTTACCTCGCAGCGCACATTGACGACCGTTCGCCTCGTCCTTACCAGCGGCGGGCAATCTTATCCCGGCAGCGGCACAACGGGCGATGGTTACCGCTGGCTCGCGGCCCTCGGTCATACAATTGTTCCGCCGCGGCCGGCGCTCACGCCCATCACAACTTCTGCCTCGTGGGTCAAATCGTTGTCCGGCATCACCATTCCCGATGTGATGCTGAATTTGCTCGAACCGGCCGCCGAGCCTGCCGGCAAACAGCGGGCGCTCGACACGCGCCGCGGCTCGCTGCTCTTCACCCACTTCGGCCTTTCCGGCCCCGTGGCGCTCGACATCAGCCGGTTCGTGAGCGGTCATCCTCGGCCGGCGAGTTTGCATTTGGAAGTCGACTTTCTGCCGAACGAAAAATCCAGCGCTCTCGATGAGCATCTGCAGCGTCAATCGTTGAGCGAAGGCAAAAAGCAACTTCTCGCTCTGGTTCCCGATTTGCTTCCGCGGCGCCTCGCTGAAGTGCTGCTTCGCGAAGCCGGCGTCAATCCGCAGGCCAAAGCTGGCGAGCTCAGCAAAGCGCACCGGGCGGCCATCGTCGAGGCCATCAAGCGATTGCGCATTCCGATCACCGGCACGCGCGGGTTCGCCAAAGCTGAAGTCACCGCCGGCGGCGTGCTGCTCGATGAAGTCGACTCTCGCACCATGCAAAGCAAACTCGTGCCGGGCTTGTTCCTGGCCGGAGAGATTCTCGACCTCGATGGCCCCATCGGCGGCTACAACTTCCAGGCTGCGTTCAGCACCGGCTGGCTGGCGGGATTGAACGTGTAATGGTTCGGTTTCGACACTTTCGCTTAGAATGTTCGTCACACCCTGATCAACTTGCTTCATCCACCGCGGATTTTCGTGATGCACTTTGCAACTTTTCGAATTCTCGCCATCGCGGCGGCTGCGCTCATCTTTATTCCTTGCTCGCATGGCAGCGAAGTGACCGCTGATCAAGTCAAGGCGGCAATTGCGAAATTGGAAACGCTGACGAGCGAGACGCTCAAGAAAACGGGCGTGCCGGGCGCGGCGATCGCAGTGGTGCATAACGATCGGGTGGTGTACTTGAAAGGGTTCGGCGTGCGTGAAGCCGGCAAACCCGACGCCGTCGATGCCGATACCGTTTTCCAACTCGCCTCGGTCTCCAAGCCCGTCACATCGTCCGTTATCGCTGCGCTCGTCGGCGAGAAAACGGTCACTTGGGACGATCCAATTGTCGATCACGATCCCGGCTTTGCGATGCACCAGCCCTGGGTCACCAGCCAGGTGACCATTCGCGATCTGCTGTGCCATCGCAGTGGGCTTGCCGACCACGCCGGCGATTTGCTCGAAGACCTCGGGTACGATCGCCAGGCCGTCTTGCATCGGCTCCGGTTTCTGCAGCCTGCAAGCAGTTTTCGTTCGCATTACGCCTACACGAATTTCGGCTTCACAGAGGCCGCGGTAGCCGCAGCCAAGGCGGCAGGCAAACCGTGGGAAGAAGTGGCAGCGGAGAAATTGTTTCGCCCGCTGGGAATGAAATCGACGAGCGCCCGCTATGAAGATTACGCGGCTGCAAAAAACCGCGCCTCATTCATGCAAAGATCGATGGCAAATGGACGACGAAATACACGCGCAATGCCGATGCTCAAGCGCCGGCCGGCGGCGTCAGTTCTTCCGTGCGCGATATGGCCCAATGGCTGCGCTTGCAACTGGGCGGCGGCAAAGTCGATGGCAAACAGATCGTCGCCGCCGATGCACTCGATCAAACCCACACGCCGCAAATCGTCAGCCGCCCGCGCGAAAACCCTGAAAGCCAGCGGGCCGGCTTCTACGGTTTGGGCTGGAACGTGAATTACGACGATCACGGCCGCGCTCGACTTGGCCACTCCGGCGGTTTCGATCTGGGCGCCGCAACGTTCGTCAGCCTTGTGCCGTCCGAGAACCTCGGCATCATCGTACTCACGAATGCTTCGCCAATCGGCGTGCCCGAGGCGCTGGCCGCGAGCTTCAACGATCTGGTGCTGTACGGCAAGGTGCAGCGCGATTGGCACACGATCTTCGGTCATGCCTTCGAAGAAATTTCCAAGCCCAACTACGGATTGACCGTCGATTACAAAAAACCGCCCGTCAAACCCACGCCGGCGCTTGCCAACTCCGCGTACATGGGCCGCTACACGAACGACTATTTTGGCGATATCGAAATCGCCGCGCAGGGCGGTGCGCTGTCGCTCCGCATGGGCCCCCAGCCACGGGTGTTCCAGCCACGCGTGTTCGAGTTGCACCATTTCGATCGCGATGTGTTCTGGTATCAGCCGACCGGCGAAATGTCCGGCGGCCCGAGCAGCGTTGCGTTTAGCGTGGGCGCCGATGGAACAGCCGCCCAAGTGACCATCGAAAATTTGAACGCCGACGGCGCGGGCTCGTTCCACAAGCGATAAGCGAACATCGCGTCGATAGCCGATCCAAGCTGATCCCTTCACGAAGCGGTTCTTCCACGACTGTGTTCTTTCACTGGCCATTTGTTCGATCCGCTCAAGATTTCTCGGGCGATTCTGCGGATTGCAAAATCGCGGTGAAGCGATCGGCAGTCTTGTCGCAAAATTCTTCGAGAAAAACACGGTCTGGTCCTCTGTAATCTGGAAATCGCATTTCAAAGTGAAAAAACTCCGGCGCACTTTTCAACCTGTGCAGGTGATTTCGCCAATTTCGCGCCGAGTTTTTTCACAGTTATTTCACTCTCCGCCGTTGAGCCTCCGAATCGCCCGAAAATTCTCGATCGATTTCGACGGGTTGTTTCGCACATTGTGGGGATCGCCACGACGACGCGTTGATGAGCAATGTAGGAGGCGTCTCCCGACGCCGAACGTGCGCCGCCGCAAATGCACTGTGCCCCAACGGGGCAACCAATATGCTGTGCCCCAACGGGGCAACCTCTGCCAGCCCAGGGCCAGCGCAGCGTCGCCCTGGGTAAGCGATGCAAATGCGATCCCAAAGCCCCAACGGGGCGAAATTGTTGCCTGTCCATTGCAAACCACCCAATTATTGTGCCTCGTTGGGGCAGCCCGATATGCCCCAAACCGTAAATCTTCGTAGCTCCAATGAGTATATTATTGTACATGTGATCGTTTGTCAATTGCCTTTTCTAGGCCAGTCTAAAAATATTGTTTGTGGCTTCCGTGTCTTTTCGTCGTGCCGATCCTGCCGAAATTCGCTGGCAAAAAACGTGGGCGACAAAAGCACCCCTCCCCAACCCTCCCCGTCGAAGGGGAGGGAGCAGGAAAACTTGAAAAAAAATTCCCGTGAAGCGGGAGGGAGCGGGACAGACTTGAAAGAATTCCCGAAGGGGGATGGAGCCGGACAGATTCCGTGAAGGGATAGGAGCCGGAAGGGGCGCTGGAGATTGTCTTTCCGAAAGGAACAAACCTCGAGGAAAGAAGCCTGGCTTACAAAATCGCTTCTGTTCCATCCCCGCTGTGCAGTCCCCACACAAAGATCGCTCTGTTCCCTCCACCGTGCGGGGAGGGTTAGGGAGGGGGTTTCCTGTATCGCAACCAAGAGCAAGGCCACTCGACCCAGTCCACTACCGCGGTTTCTGGCGGCGCAA
Organism: Pirellulales bacterium; assembly: GCA_963773875.1. Taxonomy (GTDB): domain Bacteria; phylum Planctomycetota; class Planctomycetia; order Pirellulales; family JADZDJ01; genus CAVTYH01. Next base: position 295,442 of record CAVZCV010000010.1, on the reverse strand, counting down.
TTGCTCGATTTCGGTGCGCCGAGAGCTGAATTCGATCAACCGCTTGGTCTGGCGCGCCGACCGCCGTGCCCGGTGAATTGCGACTCGCAGAGCCTTTCGCAGGCGAATAATGAGATCATCCGTGCCGGGCGATTCTTCCATATCCGCCCGCCATGCAACTCTCGCGCCTTAAATCGCGGTCCGCGAACACGAAACCAACCAGCGGCAAACAGTCTGCTCTGGCGAAAGTGCCGATCAACGGGCGTCTGCGGCGTGATCCAGCCTCGCCCGAACCCCGGAGGGCTTCATCGTGCGCGGTCGGGTATGATGAGGGAATGACCTTTGAAAACGCTCTTCAGGCCGCGGAGAATCTCGCCGGGAGTCAGGGCGTTAAGCTTGGCCAATGCCTATTCAGCGACTCGTTAGGTGATGGCTGCTGGGCGTTCTCTTTCGCCATCATTTCCGGTCCGGCCAATTGGAGTTGGACCGTACTTGTTAGCGCAGGCGCAATCGCGCCAGTCTTAATGGCAACGCGAATCAAGCCAGCAGAAATACTCCGCCCACGAATCAGGCGACGTTGGTGGTTTTTCGGAGAGCGAAAAGAAGTATCGCAGAACGGACTCAGGCGAAGAGTATGTCAAACTGCCTCACTACTACGAAAACCATTGGGCTCTTACCGGGGCTGCCCCCACTCGGATGGTAGAATGGCGCGCATAAAGAGGCCGTCGATGGAAACCTATGATCCTACCGATGACATCCTAAACTTCCGCGACTTTCGATCACCGTGGGTTCGGGTGGAATCGGCAGACCGCGTTCTTCGGGGAGGCACAACGAAACACGTGCTCGACGGCGAGATCGTTCGGCCACTGGCTTACAACGCAACGCAAAACCTGGTGCTGCTTTATATGCCAAACTCTGGATGGCCCCTGGTGGTTTGTCGCAGCGAATCGCCAGATAAAGGGTACGGCGAACTACTTCACTACTATGAAAACATTTGGGCTTTTAGCGGGGACAAATAATCGCGGATTAACCAGTAGGCGAAGATTTATTTTTTTGAAGGAAACATCCCGATCGACTAATCCTCCGCCGTTGCCTCGTTTACGCTTTCAGGCCTCGATTACTCTGTATCGCTATTGCTTGTATTACGCTATTCGGCCTTTGGCTCGGCTGGCAGGTTCATGTCGTGCAAGGGCGCAAGAATTGGCTCCAACTGATTGCCTCGCGTGGCGGGAGTTGGGCCGAATTTAATACCGATAAATACATCACAGCTGACTGGGTCGGCGACATCGTAGGCTGGGATTCCCCCATCGTTGGCTGGGGCCCTACGCAGTGGCCGTATGCGGTTTCTGAAATTCCTTGGTATCGGCAATGGCTCGGCGATCGGACGATTGAAGCGATTTGGCTACGGCCAGACTGCAGCGATGATGACAGGGCTGCGATTGAGAAAGCGTTTCCAGAGGCCACAATCGACCCTCCGCAGCCGCTGCTGAGTATCATTCCCGTCGTTGGTTGACACGCGGATGGTAGAATCGCGGGCATGGCCAATATATTCCGCGACCAGCCGAATGTCCGCCGCATCAATTGGCGCTGTCATCTGCGTCATTGTCTGGGTGCTGTATTTGGTTCGTGTGGTCTTTGGAGTCGGCCCTTCGCACGATCTGCAAGGCAATCAGTCCCCGGCGATGCACTATCTAGTACTTGCGCTGATTGTCACCGGAATGGTAGCGGCCTGGATCGTGCTTCGAGAACGCTTCACTCAGAAAGATCGCCGAGATTGAACTGGCTGGCCGGAAATAATTTTCATCCCGCACACTAACTTGCCAACGGCTACGGGCACGCGCAATTTAAGAATCTCGCACTCGCTATTCGCCGCGAAAGCCTCCGCCGTTAGATCTTGATGAGCGCGCGTGCAATTGCACATTGAGTTGCTAAAATCGCGCACGCCTGCTGCACGTTTACGCTGTTTCCCTCACTCCCCTGAGGTATTTGTGCAGTGGGCTTTTTTTATGCGCCGCTGACAGAGCTTTGACGCAAGGATGACCAGGAGTCGCCGTGAATTAGCTTGGAGTCTGATATAATCCAAGCACTCTTGACTTCCTGAACGTTGGCATCGATCCGCCACAGGCAGCCATCTGGCATATCCTGTGAGGGATTGACGATGCCCATTTGTGACGGAACTGAAGTCGCTATTCTGCAAGCGGCTAACTCTTTACCTACGCGAAGTGCTGGAAATTGCCACGGTCCAGCGTGCCGGGCCGGTGTTCATTCAACTGACCGACGGCCGCATGTTCGCCACCTTGGGCGGCATGGGCCTCAACTGCACCGGCTGCCTGGTGGAAGCCACCGACGAACACCGCGCCGCGCTCAAGAATCGCTGAGCGAAACGACGGCCTAGGACTTTGGAGGCATCCGCTGAAATTCAGCGAGTCGCCGAGGTCCGAACTTCATCCGGTTGTTCGCGACAGGCATTTTGCTCGAAAATTCCTGGAAGACTTGCCGGACGGGCGGTCAGGAACGGAGGGCAGACCAACGCTGGTTGCTTGTAATCTGGCTCAATCGGTAGATATATTCGCAAAGTGTATTCACATGTTAAGCCACGATGGTATTCCCCATTCCTGGATCTTTACTTCTTAGGCAGATTGAAATGAGAACTCGGCGAATCAATTTGGCAGTAACTCTCGTGGCTGCATTCGGGAATCTCGTTTGGATTCAGTCCGCCAGTGCGCAAGGCGGCGATCAAGTTCTCGACGGAATCGGCGAAACGTCGCTCGTTGCCCGCTTCGTTCTGGATGGCAATGCACAAGACCGCTCGCGCGATAGTCACAATGCGACGCTGCATGGCAGCGGAGCCACGTTCGTCGAAGACAAGCAGTTTGGCCGCGTGCTTTCGCTATCGGGAGAGGATGATGCTTACGTCTCGCTCCCGGCTGCGACGCTGGGGGAAGCGGATACGATTAGCGTGGTCGGCTGGGTTAATCTGGGCGCCAATACTCCCAAGCAACGATTGTTTGACTTTGGAAAAAACGCCAATGCGAGTTTTTACTGCATGCTAACCGGAGCAGACGCCAAGGAGGGTTATCGTGCCCGCATTACCACCAGCGGCGCAACCAGCGAGCAAGGACCAGCCGCGGCGCAAATTCCGACCGACCGCTGGGTGCATCTGGCGGTCGTGCTCGATCCCGCCAATAAAACGTTGACCACCTATGCCGACGGAGTTCGCGTCGGACAAGCAAAAGATATTACCGTCGGGCTAGAGCAGGTGCTCGATCAAAAGAATGCAGACGGGAACCAACTTTATATCGGCCGGTCGCAAGAGGGCGGTGGCGGTAATTTAAAGGCGAAGCTGCACGATGTGCGTCTCTACTCCGTGGCGCTGACCGAAGAGCAAGTGGCCACCATTCGCCGAAACGCGCTTGCCGGCGCCCAGCGGCGGCAGTCGCGGGTGGCGGTGGGCCGACAGAGGGGCCGGCTCGCAGCGGTGCATCGGCTACGACCGGATCGAATGAGCCCAAACTCATTGGCGTGCCCGATATCGCCGCGACAACCACCGTGGGACAGCTTCCGAAACTTCCGGTCATGATTGCCGGCACCTATGAAAACGGCGCTAAAGGGAACGAGGTCCGGGTGATCTGGCCATCACCCAGAAACAACAACGACGTCTTGAAAGCCGGCACTTATACCGTCACCGGCAAGGTGCCCGGCACAGACTTCGCGCCGAAGGCGACGATCACCGTAACCGAAGACAAGGTCGCAGCCGAGGCGCCAGCGCCGCAAACTCGAACCGTTTGCCCTGGGTCAGGTGATTTTGAATCAAGACACCGATGGGCACGACACGCAGTTCATAAAAAACCGCGATAAATTTATCAACACGCTGGCGGAAACCAATCCGGACAATTTTCTCTACATGTTCCGCGATGCGTTCGGCCAGAAGCAGCCACCCGGCGCCGGGCGCTGGGCGGCTGGGACAACCAAACCACGCGCCTCCGCGGCCATGCCAGCGGCCATTACTTGTCGGCTCTCGCGCAGGCGTATGCGAGCTGCACCTACGATGAGGCGCTGCAAGCCAAGTTCCTGGAAAAAATGAACTACATGATCGATACGTTGTACGATCTGTCGCAGAAATCGGGAAATCCGAAGGAAGAAGGTGGTTCCTCGAACGCCGATCCGAGAAAGATTCCGCCAGGTCCGGACCGTGAAGGATACGACTCGAACCTGACGGCCCAGGGCATTCGCACCGATTATTGGAATTGGGGCAAAGGTTTTATCAGTGCATATCCGCCCGACCAGTTCATCATGCTGGAACAGGGCGCAACTTATGGCGGTCGCAACAATCAGATCTGGGCGCCGTACTATACACTGCACAAGATTCTGGCCGGCTTGCTCGATTGCTATGAAGTCGGCGGCAACGAGAAGGCGCTGGAAATCGCCAAAGGCATGGGGCTCTGGGTCATCGAACGGCTCAAGGAAGTGCCAACTGAAACGCGAATTCGCATGTGGAATCGCTACATCGCCGGCGAGTACGGCGGAATGAACGAGGTGATGGCTCGGCTCAACCGACTCACCAAAGACCCGCGCTTTCTGGACGGGGCGAAGCTGTTCGACAACATCGACTTTTTCTACGGCAACGTGGACCGCGCCCACGGCCTGGCGGCTAACGTCGACACGCTCCGCGACAAGCATGCCAATCAACACATTCCGCAGATCACCGGCGCGCTTGAAACTTTCCGCGACAGCCAGGAACCGGTTTACTTCCGGATCGCTGCCAACTTCTGGGACATCACCACGAACTCTTACATGTACAGCATCGGCGGCGTGGCCGGTGGCCGCAGAAATGCCGAGTGCTTCACCGCCGAGCCCGACTCGCTTTGGCAGAACGGTTTCGCGCAGGGGGGACAAAACGAAACATGCGCCACGTACAACATGCTCAAGCTCACCCGGCAGCTGTTCATGTATCAGCCGACGGAAGCCAAATACATGGACTACTATGAGCAAGCACTTTACAACGACATCCTGGCTTCGGTTGCCGAAAACAACGCCGGAAACACGTATCATATTCCGCTCAATCCCGGCGAGCGAAAGCGCTTTGGCAATCCAAACATGACCGGCTTCACCTGTTGCAATGGAACGGCGCTGGAAAGCAACACGAAGCTGCAAGACTCCATCTACTTTAAGTCCGCCGATAATTCGGCGCTGTTTGTGAATTTGTATGTGCCATCGACACTCAAGTGGACCGAGAAGAAAGCGGTCATTAAGCAAGAAACGAATTTTCCGTATGCCGATTCGACGAAGCTAACGATCACGGGCGGCAACGGCCTGGACATTCATGTGCGCGTGCCCGATTGGGCGACCAAAGGCATTTTCGTAAAAGTGAACGGCGCCGAGAAACAGGTGAACGCAAAGCCTGGCACGTATGTTAGTCTTGGCAAAGACTGGAAAGATGGCGATACAATCGAGCTAAGGATGCCCTTTGATTTTCATCTCAACCGCGTGATGGATCAGCCCAATATCGCCAGCATTTTATACGGCCCGATTGTGCTGGCCGCCGAGGAGGAGGCTGCACTGCCACAGTGCCGTGCCGTGACGCTCAACCTCGCGGATCTGAGCAAATCGATCACCGGCGATCCCGCCACGCTGCGGTTTAAAATCGGCGATGTGACGCTCAAGCCATTCTATGAATTGTACGGTCGGTACTCGGTCTACTTTGATGTGAAGCCGCAGTAGGATTGGCGACCATTTGCGAACGGCCGGCTGGGTGGAAAGATCGCACGGTTAAGTTCACACATCAACAAACGTTATGAAATATCGCACATTCGGCGGCATTGGTTGGAAAGTATCGGAGATCAGCTTTGGCGCTTGGGCCATCGGAGGCGCCTGGGGAAAACAGAGCGATGCGGAATCGATGGCTGCATTGCACCGCGCCGTCGATCTGGGGGTCAACTTCATTGATACCGCAGATGTGTACGGCGACGGACGCAGCGAAAGACTGATTGCACAATTGCGACGCGAACGCTCAGAGCCGATTTATGTGGCGACCAAGGCGGGGCGTCGGCTGAATCCGCACACAGCCGATGGATACAACGAGGAAAATCTAACGCAATTCGTCGAGCGCAGCCTGAAGAATCTGGCCACCGATAGCTTGGATTTAGTGCAGCTGCATTGTCCGCCGACGGACGTGTACTACCGGCCCGAGGTGTTTCAAATGATGGACCGCCTGGTGGCAAGTGGAAAAATTCGCCATTACGGCGTCAGTGTGGAGAGGGTGGAAGAGGCGCTCAAGGCCATCGAATATCCAAGTGTGCAAAGTGTGCAGATTATCTTCAACATGTTTCGGCACCGTCCGGCCGAGCTGCTTTTTCAGGAAGCCAAACGGCGAAACATCGGAATCATCGTCCGCGTGCCGTTGGCCAGCGGATTGCTTACGGGAAAATTGAGGCACGACACTCGGTTCGAGCAGGATGATCACCGGCAGTTCAATCGGCATGGCGAAGCTTTCGACCAGGGCGAAACGTTTTCTGGAGTCGAATATGACGTTGGTTTAGCGGCAGTAAAACAATTGCAGTCGATGGTTCCCGCGGAGGCCACACTGGCGCAATGGGCCCTGCGGTGGATTTTAATGTTCGACGCGGTTTCGTGTGTGATCCCTGGCGCACGACGACCGGCGCAGATTGAAGAAAATGCCGCCGCTTCTGCGCTGCCGCCGCTTTCGGAATCGGAAATGACCGCAATTCGGCAGTTATATAACCAGACGATTCGACCGCTCGTGCATTATCGCTGGTAACATTCAGCTTCGGTGCTCACAGATTTTTTGATCGAGCTTTGCTGCGAGCGCGGCACGGAGAATTCTTCGCGTATGGCATTTAATCCCGGATAAGCCTTAACTCATTCGCACGGCGGCCTGGATCCGGCAATTTGCCAGAAAACCGCCCCCCCTCGTGACCAATTTCTTAGCAAATCGTTTGCGTGCGCCTCGGTCAGCGGTTATAAGTTACTGGGTACGGCTTCAAATGTGCTGTTGCGTCGGGGAATTTTGCTCGCGACAGCTACCGCCTGGGTGGAGGCGGTGGGGAATAAATACTCGTTGGCCAAAGCGGGCGTGGTAGCCGTTCGTTGGCAACCACGTCTATGAGTTCGGGCCAGCGACCAATTGGAAATCAAATAAAAAACCCGTAGGCCGCTTGCAGGCGACCTACGGGCCACAACATCCGGCGATTTTGCGCCAGAGTGCTGCGTGAGAAACCGCATTCTAAAAGCGCAAAGCCGCCCCAGCAACATTGAAGGGCTTTGCGATGACATCCTTGTTCTCACTGCGCAGTTTCTATCGGTTTACCGCGGCATTGGTTTCGGTAAGCGGACTCCTTTGCGGCTCCGTGGCACACGCCCAGTCGATGTGGGATGGCGGTGGGGCCGACAACAATTTCCGTACGGCTGCCAATTGGGTCGGTGATGTCGTTCCCATTCCTGGCAGCGTACTGCAGTTTGCCGGCACCACCCGAATCGGTCCCAATAACGACTTTGCGGCTGGAACAGCGTTCAGCGGGATTGTCTTTGATGCTACGGCGCTTGCACCGTTCAATATCACGGGCAATACAATCAACTTGACCGGCGATATCACGGACAGCGTTGCCGGTACGACCGACACGCTGAATTTGAATTTGGCGCTTCAAGCCGCTCCCACCATTTCAATCGTCAGCGGGGGGGCTCTTGTAATTGGCCCCGTTGGAGGCACAGGCGGCATTGTTTCCGGCAACTTTGGTCTCAATGTGACCGGTGGCGGAACTTTGACCCTGGGAATGGCCAACACGTTCACGGGACCGCTGAGCGTCAGCGGCGGCAGCACGGTCTTAGTTAGCTCGGAAGGCACCGTCGGTTCGGGCGCTCCGCTGGGCTTAGTGCCGACAGTTGGCACCCCAGGTCGACTGATCCTCAACAATGGCACCCTTTCCAGCGGCACGTTCACATCGCCGGCTTCTTTCACGTTGAATTCGAATCGGGGAATTGCGCTGGGTCCGAATTCAGGCAGCAGTTCAGGAATATTTGTCGTGCCTCAGAATGCGAATTTCAGCATGACCGCTTACACCAGCGGCGCGTATACTGGGGCGACAACGCTTACTTACGGCGGCGTGATCGCCAACAACAGCGGCGGCGTTGGCAACTTGATAAAGACCGGCTTCGGCGGCCTCACGCTGTCTGGCGCCAATACGTACAGCGGAAGCACCACGGTTCAAGTCGGCACATTGCGTCTGGACTTTTCCGCGGCCGGTGCGCCGAGCAGCAATATCTTGTACAACGCGCTGGGAACGCCTGGGTCACTGGTGCTGGGCGGCGCGGTAACTGCGGGCGCCAACACCGACCGGTTTGCTGCACTTGTCGTCACGGGCAAGGACGCCGTGACTAACTCACAATCATTTAGCAATTCGACGTTGGCCGCGGGCAAATCTTACGTGCGAGTAAATTCGGGCACGGGTGGTACTGCGAACGTTGAACTTGGTTCCCTTTCGCATACTATCGGAGGATATGGCGTACTTATACTCCCCACGAGCGGCAACATTCACACCTCAACTACAAACACCAATGGCATTTTAGGCGGCTGGGCAACTGTCTCGCAAAACATTGTCCAAACACAAAACAGCATTCTGGGCGATATGCTTGCTTCCGTTGATGGTAGCGGCAATATCGTGCCGTACACCGGCTATACCGCTTACACTCTGTCCAATGATGCTGCCAATCTCAATCTACACGATGCTTCGTTTGCGAATAAGAATGTGATGGTCGTCGGCGGCGCCGCTGCAACGCATTCGCCAATTTCGGTCCAGGTCGATGCACCGAATGCCGGCACTGTTACCGACGTGAACACGATTTCATTCCAGGGCGCCAGTGCCGATGGCGATACCGTGTTTATTGGCGCTGGTAACACCCTACGTTTGGGTGCTTCGGCTCGATCTTCCGGCAGGATACTGCGAACTCTTTCAACACCTACATCGGTGGCGTGACCGATGCGCCGCAATCAGGTAGCGGAACGAAGACGCCAACTTCATCGAATGTTGGCACACTGACCGCCGGCGGAGCAGATAACACGCCGGGCGAGATCTACTTCAACGCAAATTCCACGAACAACAATACCGGCCGCATGATTGTCGAAGCCAAGATCACCGATAACGGCACCGGCGCCGTCACGGTCGTCAAGGCCGGCTCGATGGGTATCAAAGTCAATGGCCATAATACCTATTCCGGCGGGACTTACATTCTCGAAGGCATCATCCAGCTGGCGGGCAACGAGACCAGTTCAAATAGTGAAGTGAATCCCGACGGCTTAGGCACAGGCCCTGTGTACGTCATGCCAGGCGGCCAGTTCTTTGCTAATGCCGCCACATTTAACAACAACTTCTTTGTCGCGGGGATCGGCACGAATCAAGAAAACTTCGGCGTGATCCGTGGCACGACGAACACCATTCTCACAGGCGTTTGGACCCTCACGGGCGACACTCGACTCGGGGCGCGTGGCGCAAGCGGCCTTGGTACGCAATTCAACAACAAGATTACGGACAACGGGTTGGGCTTCAATTTAACACTCGGTGATGGCGGCGCTACAGGCAATATCACCCTGGCGAACCCGAACACCACGCTCGTCGAGGGCGGCACTCGCACGGTCAGCACGAATGACTGGGCCGGAAATACCATCATCGGGTTCGGCATCACTCAGCTTGGATTGAACGAGCAGATTCCCGATGGTGTCGGCAAAGGCAATATGGTTTTCAATAGCAGTGGCACGGCGGGAAATCTGTCAATCTTCGATATGCTTGGCCATAACGAAACGATCAATGGCCTTACAAGCACCGGAAATGCGACGAACAACAATATCTTCGTGCAGAATTCAACCGCTTCAACGAGTTCAACACTGACGCTCGGCAACTTTGATCAAACCGCAACGTTCCGCGGTGTATTGCGCGATAACGGCGGGACCGGCGGCATACTTGCACTAACAAAGATCGGTAAAGGCACTCAAACGCTTTCAGGTGCCAATACCTACACCGGCGACACAACCATCAACAATGGCGCGCTTTCGATTACGGGTTCGTTGTTCGGCACGGGCAATGTCAACGTGAATACGTCGGCTTCCAGTTCCGGCGCACTCTTCGGAGGTAGCAACAGCGGAGGCGTGTCGGTGCCGGGCACGGTCGGCAACGTGGTTTTGGCCGCCGCAACCGGCGGACGCAAGGCAGTGGTCAGCCCAGGGGCCACGGGAACTGGATCGGTTGGCGTGCTGTCCGCGGCCGGCCTGACGATTGGCGCCGGCTCCGATCTGCAGTTCGATCTGAACAAGCCGGCTTCGCAAGGCGGGATTGCTGGGGTTAACTTTGATCAGATCAATGTCACCGGCGCCGTGGCATTCAATGGAGCCACGACGGTCACGCCGAGCAGTCTCGTTGGCGGCGACTATGTGGTTTTGACCGCCGGTTCCATCACCGGTTCTGCGGCGCCTACGATCGTTTCCACCGGCGACACGCGCTTGACGTACAGCACCGGCCCTGGTTCGTGGAATCCCTCGACCAATCCCAGCAGTACACAAATTGTGGTCACCGTCGCTGGGCAAGTTGCCAACCTCAAGTGGACGGGAAGCACGAATGCGACGTGGGACTTACACACGACTCCCAACTGGCAGTCAACCGACATCCCGCTGCCGACGAACCCCAATCTGTTTTTCAATGGCGACATCGTCACCTTCGACGATACGGGCGCCAACCGCGACATCGCCCTTGGCAATACGATTGCCCCCGGCGATATGACTTTTAACAACAGTACCGGCGATTATTCGGTTACAGGTGGCGGTTCCATCGGCGGCACCGGCAGCCTGACCAAAAGTGGCACATCTGCTTTGACTTTGGGTACGAGCAACACATTCTCTGGCGGCGTCACGCTGAATGCCGGACAGTTGAATGTTAACAACAATGGTGCTCTCGGGACGGGTACAACGCTGGCCCTCAATGGCGGCACGCTGGGCAACACAAGCGGGCAGGCGGTGACGGTGGGAAGCAATCCCACGCAAACGTGGAACACCGATATCACGTTCAACGGTCCGAACGATTTGAATTTGGGCACGGGTGCAGTCACGTCGACGGCCACTCCCGGTAATCCGCGGACGTTTAACATTACGGCCGGCACCTTAACCATCGGTGGCGCGATTACCGAAAATACGCCGACGACCGGCATCACGAAAAACGGCGCCGGGACGCTGGTGCTGAACGGCGACGCGACCTTTGCCGGGCCGGTGCTGATCAATGCCGGCACGCTAAAAATTGGCAGCACGTCGGCCACGCTGACGAACTTTACGGCGTTGGGAACGCCGACTGCCATTACCGTTGCGTCGGGCGCTGCCCTGGATCTCGGCGGGTTTACACAGGCCAACGTCCCCAATGGATTTGGCGCCACACCGGTGACGATCTCGGGCACTGGCGTGGCCGGCAGTGGCGCGCTCACCAACTCCGGCACCGTCGCGCAGCAGAACGCCTATCAGAGCGTTACGCTGGCAGCCGATGCTTCTTTCGGCGGCACGGGCCGCTTCGATATTCGCGGCACTGCCACCACGTTGAACCTCAACGGCTTCACGTTGACCAAGAACGGCACGAACCTGGTAGCTTTGCAGAACACCACGGTCAACAACGGCAATATTGTGATCAACTCCGGCAGCTTGGAGTTGAATGCTGCCACGACTATCCCGCTCAACGGAACCGATACGATCACGGTCAATGCCGGCAGCACGCTGCAGATCTTCGCGCTCACCGGCACCGTCACGCGTGCCATTACGGTCGCCGGCACGGCGAACATCAACGACGCCAGTGCCGCGGCGGCCACCTCGACCCTCGGCAGCAATATCACCTTGGCGGGCGACGTCACCTTCGGCAGTGCCAATGCCAGTACGTTAACCCTCGGCGGCACCGTCAATGAAACGGGTGGCCCGCACTCGGTTACCAAAGCGGGTCCCGGCACGCTGATCTTGGGTTCCGCCACCAACAACTACAGCGGGCCGACGAATCTCAACGGCGGACTGGTGAACTTCGCCGGCCTGGCGGCCTTGGGCTCCAATAACCAACTGAACTTCGCTGGCGGCGGGCTGCAGTACGCTTCGGGCAACACAGTCGATGTTTCCACCCGCACCATGACTTTCGCCGCGGGAGGCGCGACGATCGACACTAACGGCAATGATGTGACTTTTGCTAACCCAATCGGTAACGGCGGCGTGGGCGGCTTCACCAAAGCCGGCGCCGGCACACTCACGCTCAATGGCGCTGCAAACTATACCGGCACGACGACTGTGTCCGGCGGCACTCTGCTGTTGGGGGCAGCCAATTCGTTTCCAGCCAATGGCGGACTGACCTTGGGCAATGGCACCTTGGACGTCAATGGCAAGTCGCTCACCGTCAGCAGCCTGAATAGTCTGGCCACCACCGCTGGCACAATCGGCAGCAGTAGCACCACAGCCAACACAACTTTGAATTATGCCGGCGGCGCCTCCCCCAGCACGTTTACCGGTTCGATTGTCGATAGTGTGGGGAGCGGATTCGGCCGCACCACCACTTTGAATGTCACGTCGGGAACTTTGATTCTCACCGCAGCGCAAAACTACACCGGCCCCACGACCATCAGCAGCGGTGCTACCCTGCAACTGGGCAACGGCGCTACCAGTTTCCCCTCGCTAGGGAGTACCGCTCTTACGAATAACGGCAATCTGGCATTCAACTCAGCGGGGTCAGTATCAGTAGCGCGATTCCCGGCAGCGGCAAAGTCACGCAGCTCGGCGGCACCACCACGTTCACAACCGCCAACAGTTACACCGGTGGCACGGTGCTGCAAGGCGGCGCGCTTTCCATCAGCTCCGACGCCCAAGTGAACAATGGCGTGGGGGGTGTCACGTTCAGTGGCGGCACGCTCGATCTGAACGGGTTTACCACAAACTTGCCCTTTAATAACGGCAATGTGAGCATCAGCACCCAAAGCACGGCGACCGTCAACACCCCGATTACCACCAGCGGCAATTTCACATCGGGGGGGCCAGGCGTACTCACAGTCAATGGAGCCAACACCTATGCCGGCAACACCACGGTTACGGGCGGCACGCTGCTACTGGGCGGTAGCAACAAACTGCCTGCGACTTCGAATTTGACGTTGTCGGGAGCCGGCAGCGCAATCTTCAGCACCGGCGGTTTCAGCCAGACATTGGCTAAGCTGAACATCACTGGCGCTCTCGGTCAGCCGGGCACCATCGACTTGGGCAACGGCAACAGCATCTTGCACTTTGCCAACAGCGCGACACCGGCCTGGACGAGCAATTTGGCAATCAACAACTGGAGCGGCTCGCCCGCAGGTGGCGGGACCGATCAGATCTTCTTCGGCTCGAACAATTACTCGGGCCTGACTCGCGCCCAATTGAATGCCGTGCAGTTCGCCAATCTAGCCACCGGCGCCATTTTGTTAGCCACCGGCGAATTGGTGCCGAATTCGGGCACGCTGTTAACTCCGGCGACGCGCGGCGACTTCAACCTCGATGGCGTCACCAACAGCGCCGACATCCCGGTGATGTTGCAGGCCTTGACCGATCTGAACGTCTACCAGCAGACCAAGCTGCTGGCCGATCCCGATCTGTTGACCGTGGCCGACGTGAGCGGGAACGGCACGATTACCAATGCCGATATTCAGGCCGAACTCGACCTCGTCATCACCAACGGCGGCGCCGGCGCCGCCACCGCCGTTCCCGAACCGGCAACGCTCGTACTAGCGGGCATCGGTTTGCTTTTCGGCATCGCGCTACATAGGCGCCACTGCTAGTTAGAACTAATAAATCCCCCTAGCGGCAGGTGGTCAGCAGCGCATGTTGCTGGCAGCCTGCCGCTTTCTTATCTGCAAATTGTTATGGTCATTTGCTGTACGCTATAGCCTTGATTGTTTCTCGCAAAAACGATCTTCAATGGGACGGCGAATCCCAAACAATAGGTTGTGCGTAGCCTTGGCTGGAATCGCGATGGGAGAAATACACCTATGCCATTCAACGCCAGCAATGTAACTCTCGCGGTGATTGCTGGTGGATCTGGCTCTCGGATGGGGGTCGCAAAAGCCAGATTGAACGTTGAACATCAATCAATTCTGGCCTGGCGCATGCAAAAACTGGAGTGGCCCGGGCCGACAATGTTGATAACATCGCCGTCTACACGAAATCCGCCCGATGCGCAACTGTTTGATCAAGAGTGCATCGACCCGGAAGATGGCGCGGGCCCATTGCGTGGAATTCTGACCGCGCTCGAACAATCCACAACACCGCTGATTGCCACGGTCGCAGTAGATATGCCATTCGTACGGCGTTTCATGCTGGAATGGTTGGTCGAACAGATCCAGCGGCAGAGGGCATGCAACGGCATTATGTTTCGTCGTCCGGGAGGCGTGCAACACTGGATTGAGCCGTTTCCATCCGTTTTTCGGCAATCCGCAGCGCCGATCATTTTTCCGTTGTTAGCCGAGGGCAAACGATCGGTCCGTGCGCTTTGCGATTTCGCCGATTTTCAGGCAATCGACGTGCCCGACAATTGGCCGGCCGATGTCTGGACAAATCTGAACGAACCCGATCAACTGAAATCATTCCTCGATAGCTGCGTTCTCAGGGGCAAGACAATCACGGAACGCCGAGAAAGACCACTCTTGGGCTTAGCGACTGAGCTTCAAAACTCAACCCGGTACCTGCAAAAGCTTGGCCGACGCGCCAAAGAAAAAACAAAGTTTCTTGGGTAAACAGGACAAGGCTTTCGCAGTTTGCCCAGTCGATTGCTGCGAGCTCATGCTAATTGCTTGCATTAGCGGCTCACTACGGTGCGAGCGAACCCAGAACAAAGTGTCTAGTCGCCCAGGCAAGGCGGTCGGCTGTTGCTAAACATAATCGGCGCAATCATTTGCGCTACGCGCAGAATTACGCGCTTGCCAATGGACTCTTATGTACACTATAATACGCACGTACATACTAGCGATCGAGCCAGTCCGTATTATGCAATGAGGCTGCCATGAATTGCCGATCTGAGAACTTCCGTCGTCACGCCGCATTTTGCCGAGTTTGCCGGCGGATACCAGCCGAAAGTGAAATAACTGTGAAAAAAGTCGGGGCTTTGAGCCTTGTTTTTCCGAGGATTGTGCTGTGGTTATTTCACCTTGAATCGCTCTTTCGGCGCAATACGGCGCCCACGACCGGCAATAAAAAAGCCCGCGGCGCACGGGAAATGTGCGGGCGGGCCAAGCGATCTCTGGCGTGCAGAGCTGGGTTTATTTCACGACTTCCGAGAAAATCAGTTCCGCGGTTGATCGAGCGATTGATACACGGAGCGCGGAGAAATTGGATTTCAAGATTTATTGGCGACAATTTGGGAGTTTCCGTCAAAAATGGTATTCATGAGTGCCCGATGCAAGCCGCTTTCCTTTTGTCGCACGCAGCCGGTGTTTTTACCAACGGTTCGCTGGCGTGCGAGCATCGCCCATCATTGCCAGAAAATTATTGCAATGCGTAAGACTTCACCCATCCACTGCGCGCTGTTGGTTTTGACATATTTTGCGGCGCTCGTTGTGCCAATCACTTCCGCCTGTGGTGACCCAAATGGCCAGACGCCAGCGGAGTATGCAGAACCGCTGCGGCCGCAGTTTCACTTCACGGCGCAAGAATTGGCTCAACGATCCAAACGGATTGGTTTTCTATCAAGGCGAATATCACCAGTTTTTCCAGTACAATCCGCTCGGCTTAGAAGGGGGCGATTTGAAGGCCTGGGGGCACGCCGTCAGCCCCGACTTAGTGCATTGGCGCGAGCTGGAAGTAGCGCTCAATCCCGACCACCTGGGCTCCATCTGGTCCGGTTCGGCCGTCGTTGATTGGCAAAACACGTCCGGTTTTCAAACGGGTGTGGCGCCGGCACTGGTCGCCATTTACACGACGGCGGGGGGTAAGTTGGCCGAGTCCAAGGGACAGCCGTTCACCCAGTCGATTGCCTACAGCAACGACAAAGGTCGGACTTGGACCAAGTATCCGCAAAATCCTGTCGTGCGGAATATCGCCAGGGAAAATCGCGATCCGAAAGTCATTTGGCATGAACCCAGCAAGCAGTGGGTGATGGCACTTTACCTGGCTGACGATCGGTTTGCGCTTTTGTCGTCGCCGGACCTGAAGGAGTGGAACAAGCTCGACGAGGTTCGCATCGCGCGCTCGAGCGAATGCCCCGACTTTTTCCCGATGCCGGTTGAAAACGAGCCGGGTTCGACGAAGTGGATCTTCTGGTCCGCCAGCAACAGGTATCTGATTGGGAATTTCGACGGCAAAAAATTTGCCGACGAGAGCGGACCGCTGCGCGACATTTTCGGCGCCAACTACGCGGGGCAAACATTCAGCGATATCCCCGCCGCCGACGGCCGACGCATTCAAATCGCTTGGATGCGGGACGGCCGTTATCCGGGGATGCCATTCAATCAGCAGATGTCGTTTCCAATCGTGCTGGCACTGCGCCGGTTTCCGGAAGGCTTGCGCCTGATCTATTCGCCAGTCAAGGAACTCTCGCTACTTCATGACCGCAGATATGCTTGGAGCGGCCAACTCGATTCGTCGACGGACCCACTGGTAGACCTGGCGGCCGACGCTTGTGAGATCCGCGCGACCATCGATCCGGCTGACGCTAAGACCATCGCATTCACAATTCGTGGTTTAACGCTGACCTACGATCCAGCCACGCGCCGCTTATCGATGCCAAAATGCGGCTGCTTACTTCCTATGACCGACGGAAAAGTGCGACTGGTGATTCTCGTCGACCGGACGTCTATTGAAGTCTTTGCCCAGGACGGGCGCGTGTTGCTAACCGAGTGTTTTTTGCCTCCGGCCGACGACCGGCGGATTACCCTGAGCGGCGCCGGCGCGAAAGTCGATTCGCTGGAGTGCTGGTCCCTCAAATCAAGCTGGCGCAGCTCGAATGAGTAACCAAGCGGTACGCGGTGGATCCTGTAGGCAATTCTAAGGTCGTCCAGCGGCGGTACACTATGGACCGAGTCTGAAGATTGTCGCCGATGAATGCGGGGTCGCTGACAGTGCATCATCCAATTCGAGTTGCATTTCCAGATTATGGACTTCGGTCCAAAGATAGGCGAGCGTCGATTCCGCTCCTTGATTGTGATTTGCACCAGTCGGAGTCAGGCCATCGTAACAAGCGCCAACAGAGCGATCAGCAAGTGGTAATTCAAGGCTGTTGCGGCCGTGGAACCATTCGTGAGCTCGACAAAACGTCGAAAGATACTTCTCATCGCGAAGCATTCCAAAGGCGGCCAGTGCGGCATCGGCCATGGTGGCGGCCTCCAACGGTTGTTGGTCGTATAACGACTTACTCTCGCCGTGCGGATACCAATCGCTGTTTCCGATTGGCCAAAAGAGACTCTCTGCGGTCGTGACACGATCGAGGAAAGCGAACGAGCACTCGGCGACATCGCCAAAATCTTCTTTGGGCCAGTGCTGAGCCGCGACAAATAGCGCATGAGGCAAGACCGCGTTTGCATACGTCAAGCGCGATTCGAACCATGGCCAATTAGGACGTTCCGATCGGTGGTAGCACTCCACAAGCCGCTTGGCCGCCGATAACGCCAATGATTCAAATGATTCGATGTCATTGATTCGCGAATTCGCCAAATGGCCCCAAGCCAAAATCACATAGGCCTGAGCCCGTAAACTGCGCAACTCGGCAAGGGCAGGTAATACCGACTCGATCAGTTCGCGAGCCAATGCTCGATACCCCTCTGGTAAATTGCTTGCGAGCACCTCCGTCAATGTGCGCACTGCCTGTCCTTGGCAATCGCCCGTGCCGGCTGCATCTAGCCAATCGCGTTGGTAACTCAAAAAGTTATGAAATCCGCGCACTGGGCAGCGCGCGTGCTCTAAGAAACTCAAATAGATCGTGATCCGCGATAACATCGCATCATCCGGATCATGGCACCACAGGCGTGTACACAATCGCAAGGCGCGGGCGTTATCGTCGGTCGTGTAACCGCTTTCACGGCGGGGAATCGAATAGATCGCGTGCTGGACGAGGCCCGTGGAGTCGGTCATTCGGTCCAAATGATCAAGCACCAACCAATCGTCGACAGGCATTAAATGCCTCCTTGCGGAATTCGTTCGGGCTTTGCCTTGCGGTTCAGAACCGGAAAAGCGCGCTGGAAGAGTCGCTCACGACTGGCCGGATTGTCGTGAACCACGTGGCTAAAGAACTCTAAATATCGGCGACCGACATTCGGCCAATGCATGGGCTTTGCATATTCGTAAGCCTTGCATCGAGTCGACGTTGTAAATTCGGATTCTTGCAAATACCGTATCGTTGCTTCAGCGAGTGAGGCGCTGTCATTGAATTTCACTAACTGGCCTCGTTGATTGGCCAACACCTCTTCGGCGTACAGATAGGGTGTACTGACGACCGCCAAACCAGCGGCCATTGCATAGGCCAACGTGCCACTTGCGATTTGATCTTTTCCAGGATAAGGCGTAACGAATACATCGCAAGCCTGTAAATGCTGCAGCAATTCCGGCAAACTTAGAAATTGATTGATGAACCGCACATGTGCGCCAACGCCCAGCGATTGGGCCATCTCGACAAGACGCTCCCTGTAAATCTCTCCTTCCTGTCGTTTAACCTGCGGATGCGTGGCCCCCACGATTAAATAGACGGCTTCCGGACAGGCTTGCACAATTTGCGGCATGGCTTTGATCATGTGCTCCAGCCCCTTGCCTCGGTTGATTAGGCCGAACGTGCAGATGACTTGCTTGCCGGTCAGTCCCAACTGCGCTTTATCAGTCCCGTTGCTGTGAAATGGAACTGCAGGAACACCGTGCGGAATGACTCGCACCTTTTCGCTTGAGATGCCATACACCTCGGCGAGCAGCTTGGCCGCAATTTTTGTCATCACCACAATGCCCTTGCTGTACGAAGCGATATTTTGAATCAAGCGACGTGGCAGGGGTTCCGGTCGTGTCAATAAGGTATGGAATGTACTAACGATCGGCTTGCGGCAGCCGCGGACGAAACTCATCACACGGGTGCCCCATTCGCCCGGATAAAGGCCAAACTCATGCTGCAGGCTGACAACGTCGCATGGCCCATCGTTGGCGACCGCTGCCGCCACATCGTAGGCGTCGCGCCGGCTGTTATCGATCACATTCACGATTCGTGGGTCGTCATATTCTAGCGTTGGAGTCTTTTGAATTGCGGCGACTGAACATACTGGCTCGAGTGCCGCCAGGTCGACGGCATCCGCGGAGTCCCGCGTGAACGTCGCCAATCCGCATTCCTCGGGAGGGTATGTCGAGACAAATAGTGGTCGCACGGCATGCATTAATCACCTCTTGAGTTGGTCATTCCGCCAATAACACACTGGCTCGAATATCTGACTGCTAAATCTTCATTGCCGGCGGATCTTCGGCCGCAGCGTCTGGATTCACCTCGGCACAGATTCGCTTCCAAATCTCCATGCGATGAACAGCCATGTCCTGTGGTGCGTCAAAGCCCAAACGCACGTGGGCACCTTTTATTTCGAGCACAGTAATCACAAGCTTGCCGTCGGCTCGATTTGTACCGCCAATCACCACCGATTCTTGACTTTTCCGCGACAGAACTAACATGAATAAGACCTCCATCTCCACGACTATTGGTCGCTGCCATTCCCGCTCCAGGTGTCCGTCGGAACACGTTGGGAGAGCTGGAACACCTGCACCATCGTGCCGCTCATGAATACCTGCACTACTGTGCCGCTTGTCATTTCGACTTCTGCAGTTGCTTCTTGCACGTTGACCCCGGTAATCCGTTCAATTTCCTGCCGCAGTGGTTCACTGGACGACGTGAACAATTCGCGGTGAAACTTTTGCACCTGGGCGGCGCCGACTTTGCTTTGCGCCAAAGCCTTTTCGGCCGGCGAGAGCGCTTCGTGTAACGTGACCACGAGCGTGTTCGCTCCGAGGACTACCGTTGCCGATTTTGGCGCATGTCCTGTTCGTTTTTGATGAAAGGCGACAGCGGCCATCGCGATTTGCTGCGCTGCGCTCGTTTCCGGTGCTTGGAGGGCGTCCATCGGTTTATCCATTTCTTTCAATCGCCGCTGCTACGTAGTCAAGCGACCTTCTTTCGGGAATAGGTGATGTAAATACCGAGAACAATGACCGCGCCGATCGTAGACATGATCAATCCGCCCGCGTGAAAACCAGGATCCGTGGCGTTGTAACCAAAGATCACCGCCGAGATTAGTCCACCCACGATGGAACCGATCAGCCCCAATACCACGGTCAATAGCACACTCATGGGCTGCTTGCCTGGAATCAACAGCCGGGCGAGTGCTCCTGCAATCAATCCGACGATCAACCACCAAAAAAATCCGAGCATTGAACTCTCCCAGTTTTGAGGTAACGACGATTCAAATTTTTTAAGAAGTCCGCACGAGGGCAACTTAAATTGCGAAGTGCAAGTGCAACAAAAAACCGATGTGGCCGACCACCAATACGGTGATCAATCACATCGGTTTACTCGTTAACGAGCCTCCCGGCCGGGCCGGGTTGCTCTTCAGCTAGTCATCCGAGATTTACTGGCGATATCAAAAGAACTGTATTTGAGTTTACCGCTCCGTTAGTAACTCATCACAACCATCCTACGGCAGCGGCGAGGGAATACAAGGTGAAATACTTTATTCCGACTGATATATTCGAATTGGATCGCTGAAAACAACGATTGGCAGCTTGTTGTGCGCCTCAACTGCAATCAAATTGAGTTGGCTGAACGGAATAGAATGGCCGCCATGAAGACACAAGGTGAAATCGAAGCTGCCATTTGCGACGGAATTACGCGCTTCGAACAGCATTACATGGGACGTGGACCTAAGGACATTCGCACGCACCTGATTGGCGATCTGCTTGTCGTCCGTCTGAAGGGAGTTCTCACAGAAGCTGAGCAGCAACTAGTAAAAACAGTTTCATCTGAAAAAGGCCGCGACCTCCTGAAAGAGGTACGGACGCAATTAATCGAAACCGCCCGGCCAGTATTGGAAGCCATGGTCGAGAAGGTGACTGGCGTTAAGGCGGTAAGTTTGCACCACGATATTAGCACGATTACTGGTGAAGAAGTCGTGGTCTTCACGCTCGCGGAATCGCCTGATTTTCGTGAAGGCCGGCGAAAGTAGCATCGGGCTATCTCTCTCCGGCGAAATCAAACTGAATTTGCAATTTGGATCGCGGACTCTGCAGCGGTTGGAAGCACTAGCGAAATATCGACACGATGGCGGCAAATACAATTCCGCCGCATGCCAGAGCCAGCAACAGGCCGATCGATAGAAGAGCCAACGACGGTGTCCGCCGATCGAATTCCGCGCTCATTTATGTCCTCGCTTGTGGAAAGCCGGTAACGGCGCTTAACTGTATGTCGTGTTTGCGACTGCAGTACCGCGGGACACACAATCGTTGTAAAAGTTGGGTCAGCGGGTCTTTGGTGGTCTGTTTAATGGGTTTAGGTTACCCCCAAGCGATATTGACGCCACCGATTTGCGATGTTTCCGACGCTGTCGCGATCGAACACGCGCGCCGCTAATTGCAATTCAGACGTAAACCACCGGCCGTCCTAGCAAATTGGTGCTGATTCATTCATCAAAGCCTTTATTTTATCGCATTAAGGCTCCGACAAACGCCGCAACTGCGGAATGTTTGGCCCCGCGAAGAGATCAATTGGGCTAAGACCAATTCTGCTATTCCGCTAGGATGCCGAGCCCGATTTACCCCACGGAACTTAATTAGGCAGCATAATGGTAATAGCAGTGAAAGCTGATCAGCGGACGGATCCGGTTCGATCGCGTCAACCTGAAACTCGTCCGGCTCGCCAGCATACTGGATCATCGAAATTGGAAGTCAAGCGCACCGGCATTGTTCTCAAGCCGAATAACAATCGCGTTTTATTCCGGCCCTTCGAGCCGGCCAGTGACGAACGCGCACTGAAGATCATCGCCCGTGTCATGTCGGTTGGTGATGCCGAAGTGTCGCGACTGCTCGCGGAAGTGATGCGCGAGTTCCAAGGACGTCATCAGAGACTACACGACTACTTGCTGGATCGCTTTGAGAGCGTCCGACGTCATTTGTTGACGGACGAATCGCTCAGCGAGGAGCGGCGACTGCTGATCGGCGCATATTTTACCAATGAATATTCACTTGAATCAGCCGCACTGTTTAATCCATCGATGGTTTGGCATCCCGACCAGAGCGGATTGGCAGCGGGAACGCGAAGATTCATTCTCAGCCTCCGTGCAACGGGCGAAGGGCACATCTCTTCAATCACGTTCCGTTCCGGCACCGTCGATGCAAATAACAAGATTACGGTCGACAATCCAACGCGGTTTGTCACCACCCCGCGGGTCGTTCCGAATCCGCAATACGATAAGCCATTATTCCTGCGCAAATTGATCGAGCTAGGTCTTTCCAACGGCTTTACCGAGCAAGTGTTTATCATGCTCGATGAACAATTCAGCATTGGCCAACTCGAAGATGCAGTCCGCCGCGTGCTGCGGCAGTTTCGAGCGAAGCAGGCAGAATGGGAACCAATCTCCAAAGGTGTGATAGCCCTGGCCAAATCGAATTACGAATCGACGTACGAACCGGATCAAAGTCTGTCCGAGCGATGTATTTTTCCGTATTCACCGACCGAGACCAATGGCATCGAAGACGCCCGATTCGTGCAGTTTCACGACGACGATGGCAGTACACGACACTATGCAACTTATACCGCGTTCGATGGCAAAGTCGTTCTGCCGCAATTGTTAGAAACCGACGATTTCTTGCATTTCAAGATCAGCACACTCAATGGACCGGAGGTCCGGAACAAAGGATTCGCATTATTTCCACGAAAAATCGGCGGCCACTATGCCATGCTTTCGCGGCAAGACCATGAGAATATCTTCCTGATGTACTCCGACATGCTGCACTTTTGGTACAGCAAGGAGCTGATTCTTAAGCCGACTTTTCCGTGGGAATTTGTGCAAGTGGGAAATTGTGGATCGCCGATTGAAACCGAAGCCGGCTGGCTTGTACTGAGCCACGGAGTTGGGCCGATGCGAAAGTATTCGATTGGGGCATTTTTGCTCGACCTGGAGAATCCCGCCAAAGTCATTGGCCGCACGGCTGAACCTTTGCTCGCGCCCAACGAGAATGAGCGCGAGGGCTACGTACCGAACGTTGTTTACAGTTGCGGCGCCGCATTACATGGTCGCGAGCTTATCATCCCGTATGCGATGGCCGATTATGCCAGTTCTTTTGCGACGGTTTCACTCGATCAGGTGCTCGACGCAATGCGACCTGCGTGAAGCGTTTTTGCAATCAAGCATTCATCGAGCCTAAAACATCATTGATGGAGATTCCTATCACGGCGGAGACCGTATCGGCGGCGCCGTAGTAGATCAGCAGCGATCGATCTTCGACTACGATTCCGGTGGGAAAGACCACGTTGGGCACAAACCCGTCGCATTCAAAATCAGCTACCGGGCTAAACAGCGGAACTATACTGCGACGCAAAACGCGACTCGGATCTTCATGATCCAAGAGTAGCGCGCGGCCGCATATGCTCCCACCGCGCCCGGGCGATCCGGTCTGCCAGCTCCGTGGTAAATGACTAGCCAACCTTCATCGATCCGTAGCGGCGGCGGACCGGCGCCAATGCGGACGCTGTCCCAGTCCTTTCCAACGCTCAGCAATTGCTGATGTTGTCCCCAGTGCAATAAATCAGTTGACTTGGCCAACCAGATTTCTGGTCGAGCGAACCCTGCCGAACCACTCGGTCGGTGCAGCGCGACATACTCACCTCTGATTTGCTCTGGGAATAGCACAACATCCTTGTTCTCCGGTCCAAAAATAATGCCATGTCGGCGGAAGGTCTGAAAATCCTCCGTCGACGCCAACGCCGTGGCCACGCCGTGGCGTGAAACCGCAACGTACGTTATGTAGAAGCGGTTATCGATCCATGTGATTCGCGAATCTTCGACCCCAAATTCTTCAAGCAGAGACTCGGGACAGAAGTGCGCACCATCATAGTCGCTAACGCTGACTCCATCCTCGCTTCTAACGACCTTTAGATGCGACGCGAAGGTGAGACGCGCACGCCGGTCCGATTTCGTGCGCACAACGCGCGGGTCAATCGATTCCAATTCGTCATTTGGGACCCAGTCGACCGTTAGTCCCCGATCCGCATCCCAGCGCGGTAAGCCAGTGAAGCTAGATCGCTGTTCAATTGGGCGTTCGGCGACGCGGACCAGCAGCACGACACCGTCATCTGTCACGGCTACGCCCGGGTTGAACGTGCCAATCACCTCGAAGTCGTCGCGTAACGGCGACACGTCTGTGGGCTGAATCAAAACGTGTCGAAGTTGTTTTTGAATTTAGGCCCTGGCCGATCTGCGATACAATGCCATCATGAGGACGATTGAGTTTCCCGCGTTGCAGTATACTCGGCCACTGGCGAAATATTTTAATCGTGGCTTGCATCTCAGTGCGAATTGTTCGCCTTGAAATCACCGGCTCTGACGATGACCAGATCCTGCGGATGCAAATGCTTTCGGATGGCTGCGTTAACTTGCTCCGGCGTCAATTCGTTAATCTTCCGCTCGATATCGGCGATGAATTTCATCGTCCGGCCCTGGTAACTCAACTCCGAGAGTGTGGCGGAAAGCCCAACATCCGACGTGCGGCGGACCTTTTGCGATTGCAAATAGCCTTGCTTGGCGCGGTCCAATTCGTCTTGGGTGATGCCGTCGGCGAGCAGCTTATTGAGTTCTTCCTTGATCGCTGTTTCCACCTTGTCGATGTTCAGCGGATTGCAAATGGCCGACATCGAGAAGCCTGCTCGCACATCAAAGGCCGACGCGTTCAAGTTTGAAGTAACACCGTACGAGAGACCTTCCTTCTGGCGAACGCGGTCCCCCAGCCGCGATGACAAGGTACTGCTCCCGAAAATGTAGTCTGCAATTTGCATGGCCGGATAATCCGGATCATCGTCGCGCATCGGGAAGAGCATTCCGGCCACGAATGTCGCGTTGGCTTTATCGGGCGTATCAATCGAATGCTTGTCGCCAGTCAGGCCGTCAGGAATCTTCATGGCGATGCGGCTGTACGGCTTGGTGGCTTTCCAACCCGATAGCGCTTCTTCCAAGAT
The DNA here is from genome assembly GCA_963773875.1 of Pirellulales bacterium. Lineage (GTDB taxonomy): Bacteria > Planctomycetota > Planctomycetia > Pirellulales > JADZDJ01 > CAVTYH01. The sequence goes on along the minus strand of CAVZCV010000010.1, from coordinate 270,249 downwards.
CGGCATGCAGGCGCCGGGGTCGAAATCGCCGACAATGCTCAATTCGCCGGACTGCGATCCCAAGTAATCACGATACAACTCTTCCACTTGAGCATGTGTGGCACGCTTCATTCGCTCAATCGATTCGTCGATGGTCGGCACATAGCGCACATCGTCGGTGGAATAGGGCGCGAACGATCGGCTGAGTTTTCTACCGGCGAGAACGCTCGGTTCGGTTCGCGATTGCTCCATATCTGCAAGCCGCTGGCGCTTCATTTCGTCAAATTTGTCTTCCGGCAACAACGGTTCGCGCAGCACTTGTTTCAACAGTTCCAGAACGGCCGGCAGAGTATCGCGTTTGGCTTGTACTGAAAAGCGAACTACGCCCACCGATACCGGCCCGCTTCCGGATCCAGCGTTGATGGTCGCTCCCAAATGATCGAGCTGATCGCGCAGCTCCTGATAACTAAGTTTCTTGGTGCCGCGAAGCATCAATTCCGGCAACAGACCGGAAGCCGCTTCGAAGCCTTGAAGGTTTTTCTCATTGCCATAACGAAGAGTCAGCAACAGACGCACTTCATCGCCGCGAGTTTTTTTGGAGAGCAACGTGCCCTTAATGCCTTCGGGCAACGTCACCCGTTTTACCCGGGCTTCGATGTTTTCTGGCGTGGCATCGAAGGTTTCGCCGGCGGAGATCGATTTTCGTCCTTGATAATTGTCGACTAGTGCGTTCACGTCGGGCGTCGCCGGCACCGCAATGCGTGCCGGCTTATCGGTCGGAAGGAACATCCCCACGGTGCGATTGTTCGAAACCAGATATTTTGCGGCCACCTCCTTGACTTCGGCAGGCGTGACTTTCTCTAACCGATCGCGGTCCAAAAAGTACAATCGCCAATCGCCCACGGCGATCCAACCTGTTAAAGACAGCGCGAACTGGCTCGTGTTCGCCGCGGCCCGTTCCCGGGCTTTCAGGATCTGCTGTTTGGCACGCTGCACTTCTTCATCGGTAACGCCCTGCGAACCGATCGATTCCACCAGGCCGGTCATGTCATCACGAACATTCGTGAGCGTGGCCGGGTCGCGAACTTCGGCCATCGCGACCAATAAGCCGGGATCATGCTCTCCCTGGCCGTTGGCATACGCACTCGTCGCCTTTTTTGTTTCGACGAGCGCCTTATACAACCGGCCGGAAGGCTGAGAGCTAAGAATGCTAGCCAGGACTTCAAGAGCGGCCGCATCTTCATGTGAAGCGGCCGGAATGTGATATGCCGCGCCGACGATGCCGACTTCGCCCACACGTCGCAGAATGACGCTTCGTTCGCCGTCCTGCGCCGGCTCTTCGGTGTACGTCTTATCGAGCTTGCGCTGCGGCCGTGGAATTGCCCCGAAATATTTTTGCACCAATTCCAGCGCTTTCGATTCATCGAATTGCCCGGCGATGACCAGCACCACGTTATCGGGCTGATAATACTTGTGATAGAACGCTTGCAAATTCTCGATGGGCACGCGTTCAATATCGCTCCGATTGCCGATCGTCGGCTTCCCATAATTGTGGAAATCGTACGCCGCCGCCGAAATGCGCTCCGAGAGAACATTGGAAGGAGAATTCTCGCCGCGCTCGAATTCATTGCGGACGACCGTCATTTCAAAATCCAGATCCGATTTGCGCACAAAACTATTCACCAGACGGTCGGCTTCCAGGCAGAGAAAATAATCAAGATTCTCGTTGCTGGCCGGTACTGTTTCGAAATAGTTCGTGCGATCGTCCGACGTCGTGGCGTTGAACTGTGCGCCGTGATCCTGTAGCACTTTGGGAATACTGGGATGATCTGCCGTGCCTTTGAACAGCATGTGCTCCAGTAAGTGCGCCATGCCGGTTTCGCCATAGCCTTCATGACGCGAGCCTACTAGCACCGTCATGTTCACCGTGACCGTGGGACGGGATGAATCGGGATACAGAAGTATTCGTAGCCCGTTATCGAGTCGATATTCCGTGATGCCTTCGACAGTCGCAATTTTTTGAGGGGCCTTGGATTCGGCAGCGAGAATCCAATCCCTGGCCACGAGTAGTGAGAGGGCCAATCCGACGGCGGTTCGCAACAAAGTATGGCTAGTGCACACGATGCGTTTCCTTCAATAATGGGGCCGAGCGCTGAAGTGCTGCCATTAGCTTAGTAGTCAGAACTGCCGCGCACAAGAAATTACGTCCAGGCTCCGTACCCTGATTGCCCGGTGATCTTTCGCACCTTATTCCGCAGTACGACGCATGGCACTGGAATGTTCGATATTCGACCTTAATGTGGGCGATGTACTTCGGCGGTACCGTACGGTACAAACGTTTGAATGGAAACATGCCTGCGACGAATGGCCCACCATCATTGCCTGCCAGAATGTGAGGACTATCATGGCAATAATCACCCGTTCCGCGAACGCCGCTCTACTCGTGTTGAGCCTGCTGGTTCTTGCCGCAACGCCCGCAAGGGCCGATCTCTTTTCGCTGGCGGCATCCGGAACGATATCGGAAAACAGCAGTGGCGATGCGACCATTCCCATCGGCACGCCCTGGACGTTCCAACTCACTTACGACACAGCCGCTCCCGACCTCGACTTCCAATTGACGAGCTCGCCCGATCCGACTTTCGGAAGATTCACGAATACTGCAGCACCGCCTGCACTGACTTTCTTCCATTACAAGGCGGGAAGTTACGAGGTCACGCTTGATGATCCCGCCAATTTTGGCACGTTCAGCGGGATGGATATCACCTTCACTACCGTGAATGCGATCGATATCAATATCAACGCCTCCGCTCTCTTTCCGCACCTGGCGGGAGGGGCAGTGTCCTTCCATGCCGACTTCAATGCCTTTTCCACGGCCCCGATATTTTCGAGCGACGCCCTGCCCACGAACACTGCGCTCAGCCCGGCGAGTTTCGACCAGAGCACTGTGACACTGCTGCCACCTGCTGGCGTAGTGAGCGGCAGCAGCCTGACGAGCCTGACGCTCACTGCGACAATCCAGGGCGACTTCAATCACGATGGGCACGTTACCGCAGCCGACATTCCAGCGATGCTTTCGGCGCTGACCGATTTGAATGCCTACAAGTCAGCCAAATCGCTCGCGTCCGCGCAGTTGACCATCATCGGCGATTTCGACAATTCGGGCAGCGTCACCAATCGCGATATTCAAGGCCTGCTCGATCTGGTCGCCAGTCAAGGTGGCGGTTCTGTTACATCGGTGCCCGAGCCGGCATCATGGGCTTTGATCGTCTTAGCAGCATTCGGTGCATTAGCGCACTTTGTTTACCACAATGCCTCTAAGCAGCATGGATTGCCAACACCATGCGACATTCGTTGGCACATTCCCGGCACGCCTCGATATATGCTTGGGAGCCAAGATCAGGGTGCTCTTCGCCCGCTGCAATGAGCGCGTCGCACACGTGCGCTAACAAGGTGCAAATGTCGGCGATAAAATGCGAACCGCGCTCCAAAAACCCAGCGGCGGTACAGGATAACTGCCGGCAATCGGCGTTCAGTGCGACGAATTCAGGGAACTGAATCGCAACTGAACCGCCTGCGTTCTGCTGGGCCCACAGTTCACATTGTTCGGCACATTGGCGGCACGCTTCGGCACACGATCGAAATTCATTCTCGTTCATAATCATTGTCCTCCTGGTCACCTAGCCGATTTTTTCGATCAGCTCAATGTTTCATTTTCAAACAGCGAATGACGCCATCCGTGAATCGTCACTCGTTAGTCCTCCCAACGGCGTCTCGAACGAGGCCATCGGTTAGCCATACTTGATCGACATCCGCTAGAAGCGGGCCGATCGCTCCGGCTTTCTTTCGGCCTTTCGCTAGTACGTCGGACTGCCAATATTCTCGCGCACGAGCCACATCGGTCGCTTCCATAACAACGATGACGGTATTTTCTTCGTCGGCCGATCGAAATTGACCGACATCAAGTAGCCCGTGTTGCTCGCGTATCGGCTTCAATTCATCGAATGCCGTTTGAAATTGCGCGAAGTTTTTTACACGTTGCTTCACGATCATGTAGTTGTTCATGGCAATTGGTCTAGCGTATACCACGGTGGTGCAAACCACATTCCAAATCAAATCAAGTTGTCTTAAAAACGGATCACAATGCCAATGACCATTGGCACTCATCGACACCAACCCACGCCAGCGCAGCGTCGCAAACTTGTCACTTTCCAACTTTGCCTTGTCGATTCCCGACCAATACCGAAAATGACACTGCATCCATTCCAAAAATCGTGAAGGAACCAATCCAATGAGCGCCCTGCGTCAACCAACGTTTCGAACACCGGGCGAAGGGCAAATCAGTCGCCGTCGTCGGCGATCTCTATCGTTTCCTCGCAACCGGCAAAGATACCCACGGGCGCTACGCCACCTGGGAAGCCGTCGTGCCTCCTGGAGGCGGTCCTCCGCCGCATATTCATAGTCGAGAAGAAGAATCGTTTCTCATCCTCGAAGGCGAAGTCACCGTCCATGTAAATGGCGAACGAATTGTGGCCAAAGCCGGCACGTTCGCCAACATGCCGGTCGGCAGCTTGCATCACTTCAAGAACGAAACCAACAAACCTGCGAAAATGATCGTCTCCGTTGCCCCCGCCGGCCTGGAACAGATGTTCCTCGAGGTGGGACAGCAAGTCCTGCCCAATGGAGCCATTCCGCAGTTGACAAAACAAGAAATTGAAAAGTTGTTGGCAGCCGCGCCAAGATACGGCGTCGAAATCAGGCTGCCTACGCCTTGAAACGGGAAGTCATTGACGAAGAACAAGCCGGAACTGCACGCAAGACGATTGCTCATTCTGATTTCCCCGATTGAGCACGCGATAACACAACCCTCCCACGGCGGCTGGAGCGGTGCGCGGCATTCCTCGAACTAAGTAATTCGCGGCCAAGGCGCCAAACAAAGTACAATGTCCCCTATGTCTTTCCGAATCTCCCTCTAATAAAAGTGCCTGCAAGCGATGCGCTACGACGGACTTATTCAGCTTTATTTCGAGCGTTCCGACGCCTTGCAGTGGTATTGGACGGTTTACATCGCCGTGATCGGTGGTCTGTTGGCGTTTTCTTCCATTCGGAGGCGGCCCGATGTTGTAACGACGGCGCTGGTCACAGTGCTCTACATCGTGTTCGCATACAAGAATTTGGCGGCGATCGAAAACGTCTCGAATCAGCGACTGGCCGTGCTTTCGGCAATCAAGGAATATCCAGACACCGGCGCTGATGGCGCCGACATAAAGCGGCTGCGAAACGCTTTAGAGCCGAAACTGACTCCCGCGCAGCTCGACAGCGTCCGATACTTTCATGTCGGCACCGACATCCTGACGATTGCGGCGTTGTGGGCGCTGGAATGGGGACGCCGGAGAGCGAACCGTCAGCCGTCCGGTTAGCTGAAGAGCTGAAGGGATATCTTCAGCTCTGCGCTTTCGCGGTCCGCCGGCCTTGCGATTTCGTTGGCGTCTCCCAAGAATCGGTGCAGTGTTACGACAGCTCTTCGATTGAACGGCAGGCCAAATCGCGTGCCACCAGCCAATTATCAACCGAGTTCTCGGCGGCCAATTGCGGATATATTTCGACGCACTGCGCAATTCGCAGTCCGTTGGTGCGTGGAGCACAAAATCCATCCGGACGTTGTTTCTTATGCGTCGATTTTCGCTTCGTCATTGGCGGCTCTCTGCTTTTGGCAAGCGCACCGCGCTCCGTTGTTGCTGCTCGTAGCGCCGCTGTTTTGTTATTTAAGATTGTGGTTCAATATGCTCGATGGCATGGTGGCGCTGGCTTCAGGCAAGACCAGCCCACACGGCGAGATTGTGAACGAATTGCCGGACCGTGTGTCCGACGTGCTGATCTTCGTCGGCGTGGGCTACAGTGGCTTTTGCTCGGTCGAACTCGGATACTGGACCGCCATTGCGGCGCTGTTCGTGGCTTATGTGGGCACACTCGGCCAGGCTGTCGGCGCCCATCGCGAATTCAGCGGACCGATGTCAAAACAGTGGCGAATGGTAACGCTGCATCTAGGCAGCTGGACGGCGCTTGCGGTCTATCTGACACGCGGCGCTCAAGAAATTGCCTGGGGGCTAACTGTGCTTGATCTCACGTGCTGGATCATCATCGCCGGTTGCATTCTGACCATCATCATTCGACTGCGGCGCATCGGACGGGATCTCAAAGCCAGGGCAAACGTACCGTGAATCTACACTTGTCGTGCATCACGGTGGCAGATGCAACTCTGAAGATGTCAATTGCCGACGCCTGGAACAGTTCGATCTTTAGAACTTACGTCGCAATCACCGTCGGCCTGCTTGCTCTGGCGGGCGCGATCCTGGCTTACCTGAATTTTATTCTCAAAAAGCCATCGCCTTCTTTATGGGCCACCTATCGCGGCTGGCTAATCATGGCGCCGCTCGTGCTCGTCGTGGTTGCGCTTGGTCGCACTGCAGTTATTCTGTTTGTCATGGCATTGGGAATCGCCGGCTTCGTAGAATTCGCGCGCGCGACAAAGCTGTCAACGAGCCGCGTTCCATCGCTCGTGGTTGTGCTTGCAATTATCGCACTAGGGATCGTGATTTGGATGCCCGACCCGCGGCTGGAAAAACCTGGCTGGTACGGCATGTTCGCCATCATGCCCATGTGGTTTACGGCCTTGCTGCTTGTGATTCCGGTGATAAAAAATCAGCCGCGGGGCCAATTGCAGGTGGTCGCATTGGCGCTGGTTGGATTCACGTATTTCGGCTGGATGTTCGGGCACCTGGCGTACCTGGCAAATTCAACGAACCCGTACGGTTATTTGCTGTTTCTGTTTTTCGCTGTGGGCGTGAACGATATTGCAGCATTTACTTTCGGCAAGCTGCTGGGTCATCACAAACTTCGCAGTGAGGTCAGCCCGAACAAAACCTGGGGCGGGGCCATCGGCGCCTTCGCCGTTTCGATGTTCTTGCCATGGATCTTGAAGTTTTCGTTCCCCGCATTTGATGCGACTGCGTTAATATTGACCGGAATCATCGTGGGCATCGGCGGCCAGCTAGGCGACTTAACCATCAGCTTCATCAAGCGCGATATGGACATCAAAGATATGGGCCATTTAATTCCCGGCCACGGCGGCGTTCTGGATCGCATCGATAGTTTGATCTACACGGCTCCTTTGTTCTTCCACATGACGCGATGGTTCTATGGCATCTAACACGCCTGCGGAGTGCGAATTTACGTCCTGTGATGGAACTCCGCTGTTTTATCGCGCGTGGCTACCGAGCCGAACGAGCGATAGAGCAGTGTTGATGTTTCATCGCGGCCATGAGCATTCGGGACGATTGCAGGAACTGGCAGAAGCGTTGCTGCCAGAAGCTGCCGTGTTCGCGTGGGACGCCCGTGGACATGGGCGCTCGCCCGGTGAACGTGGCTACGCGAACAACTTCATGGACTTGGTGAAAGATGCCGATGCGTTTGCGCGGCACGTCGCTCGCGAACATGGCATTGCGACGGAGAATACCGTGGCCCTAGGACACAGCGTGGGTGCGGTTGTCGTTGCAACTTGGGTTCACGATTTTGCGCCTCCGCTGCGTGGCATGGTGCTGGCCACGCCTGCGTTCCGCGTGAAGTTATATATTCCGCTGGCGATTGCCGGGCTACGGCTGATGCGCAAGATTCGCGGCAAATGCTTCATCAAAAGTTATGTAAAAGGGAAGATGCTGACGCACGACGCTGCCCAAGCGGCGGCATATCACAACGATCCGCTTGTGGAACGGTCCATTGCAGTGAATATATTGCTCGACTTGCACGACACTTCCACGCGGATTGTTGCTGACGCGGAAGCGGTGAATATTCCCACGTTGATTTTGTCCGCCGGTACCGATCGGGTTGTAAAATTTGGCCCGCAAGCGACATTTTTGCAGCATGTTTCAACTTTGCGAAAGCAGCAGCATTATCTGCCTGGCTTTTATCACGCAATTTATCATGAAGCCGATCGACAGTTGCCAATCGAGGCCACGCAGCGGTTCATAGCAGATCTATTTTCCAATCCGCCGCCGCGACCGAGCTTGATAAACGCCGATCGCTCCGGTTACACGCACAACGAACATGACGAACTTTTGCAACCGCTGCCGCTGTATTCGCCAAAGCGCTGGTCGTTCGCGCTGCAGCGATATTTCATGCAGACAGTTGGCAAGCTTAGCGACGGCACGCATCTCGGGTGGGAAACTGGCTTTGATTCCGGTCAGACGCTCGATTATGTCTACGAAAATCAGCCGCGCGGGAAGAACTGGCTGGGGCGAAGAATCGACCGCGGCTATTTAAATGCCATCGGCTGGCGCGGCATCCGCATTCGCAAACAGAATCTAAGGATGCTCTTGAAGGGTGCAATTGAGCAAATGCACGGCGCGCAAAAGCCCGTTCATTTGGTCGACGTCGCCACGGGCTGCGGTCGATACGTGCTGGAAACTTTGCAATCGATCCAAAACATTCCGGTCACGGCGCTGTTCGCGATTTTAAGCCTCAGAACCTGGAAGAAGGAAGAAAGCTGGCTGCAAGTCTTGGCCTCACGAATGTAACCTTCGCCGAGGGGGATGCGTTCGATGAAGCATCGCTGGCCGGTCTTTCACCGCGGCCAAATATCGCCATTGTGTCCGGACTGTACGAATTGTTCCCCGACAACGAAATGGTGTTGGGCTCGCTGCGCGGACTGGGTGCTGCAATCGAAAATGGCGGCTATCTGATCTACACGAACCAGCCATGGCATCCGCAGCTTGAAATGATCGCACGCGTGCTCACGAGTCATCGCGATGGCAAACCCTGGGTCATGCGCCGCCGTACCCAAGCGGAAATGGATGAACTTGTTCGCTCGGCTGGTTTTGAAAAGCAGCGAATGGAAATCGATCTCTGGGGAATCTTCACCGTCTCACTGGGGCGCAAGGTCGATTGACCCCTTGGCGAAAAATTGCGTTGACTGGGCGATAACGATGCTGGAAGAAGGCCGCGATGGTCACATCTCATCATGTTGGCGGGAATGCTTCGCAGTGCGTCCATGAGGCGCAAAATGCTTCAGATTCAAGAAAACCAATTGAATCGCCATGAGCAACCAGTGTGCCAAGAACCGTCAAGTTCTTGATTAGCATCGGGCGTGGAACGACAGAAGATGATGGCTGTCTGTCGAATTGGCTTGCGTTGCCCACCTGGAGCGGTAAAATCGCAGCGGTATCTCCTCATTAGAACGGCGTTCGTCTCCGAAGATCTCCGGACGACCGGATCAGTTTCGGTGGCCAATTCTTGACACTCTTCATGTCACGGAGGTTGAACCATGCCGCCGCTGTCGAGATCGTTCTTTCGCGACCGTAAGCCACGGAAACGTAATCGCCACAGTGAATTGCACGGACGATGGCGGCGCGTGTTCGAGAATCTTGAAGAGCGGACCGTCCTGGCAGCAACGCTGATCAATACTCCGACGTGGATCGAGCGTGGACCGGCACCGATCATCAATTCGCAGAACGTCGAACTCAACGGCAACGGTGCGGCTGATTCTGCAGACGTTGTTGCGGGGGCTGTCGCGGCGATCGCCGTCGATCCGACCAACGCCGGTCACGTTTTTGTTGGGACAACCAACGGCGGCGTCTGGGAGACCGGCAACGTAAACTCCGGAAGTCCAATTTGGAGCACCACGACCGATCAAATGCCCTCGTTGGCCATCAGCGCCATCGCGATTAATCCCGCGAACACAAGCCACATCTATGCCGGGACCGGCAATCTTAGCTCGGCTGAAGATGGCGGCAGTGCAGTGGGGCTGTACCGATCATTCGATGGCGGCACAACATGGACGCAGCTCGGTTTCGACACGTTTCATGGCTTAGAGATCCGGAGCATCATTCCCACGTCACTTCGCACAATCTTCGTGGCGGCGAGCAATCTTGGGTCGAATAGCGGAGGCGTCTACCGCAGCGACGACTTCGGCGTTAGCTGGGTGCGTTTATCGGGCATGGCCGGCACGTTCCTTCCCAATGCGTCGGTTACCGATCTGGTTTCCTTCCCGGTGAACTCGACGACCACCGGATTCTATGCCGCCGTGCCTTTCAACGGCATCTTTCGCAGCACCAACGGCGGGGCAAGCTGGCAATCCGTTACCAACAACCTCTCGTCCAGTGCCGCGACTGCCCTTCGGATTGATTTGTCGGTAAGTCCGGCATCTGGAAACGCGGTCTATGCGGCCCTCATTGAAATCGACGGTACTTTAATCAACGTGTTCCGCAGCGACCGCGGCACCGACGGGGTCGACAACAATCGCAACAGGCTGATCGATGAGCCGGCGGAAGCCACCTGGCAGGCGATCGCGACGACCCCTCCGGTTATCGATGATCCTAGCCTTGGCCCCGATAATCTCCACTTTGCAATCCTGGCCGACAGCACACGGAATGACATCGTATACATAAGCGGTAGTGCTACGGGCCTGACCGGCAACCTATTCCGCGGCAATGCGACGACACATGCTTGGACGTCGCTCACAGGGCAGGGCGCGAACAACACAGCGCCGCATCCGGACGCGCGCGACCTGGTCTTTTCCGGTGGGAACATCTTACGCGCCGACGACGGCGGCATTTATCGGCTCGTCGACCCGCTTGGGATCGCCTCCAACTTCCCGACCATCCCAGACACGATCTGGCGATCGGCGATCGGCAACCTGAGCAACACAGAGGTTTATTCGGTTGCTCTGGATAACCAGAACAACACACTGCCGGCAGACGATATCATCCTGGCAGGTCTGCAAGACAACGGAATCAACCAGCGCAGTGCGGCCGGACAATGGACTCAGATTTTTGGATCCGATGGATTTATCGTTCAGGCCTTTGATGCGGAAACACCTACGGACGACTATGCTGCCACGCAGTTTCTTACCGGATCGCGCATCGGTGGCTCCGCGTTTCCTCCCCGAGTGAATGGGGCGCCGCCAAACACTTTTCTCACTTCACAGTTTGATGCAACGATGGGTTCGATCTTCAAAGTCGTGTACCAGGTGCATGCGAGCGAACCCACCCGCGTCCTAACAGGAACTCAAGAGAGACTGTACGAATCGTTCGACCGTCAGAACAACGTCACTTCAATTGGTGGCGTGGATAATTCAGGTCAACTTCCAACTCCCAAACCGGTTCCTGGGCTCACCGGGGTGGTCCTTTCGATGGCCTACGGGAGCATTGCCAATCCTGAGATTGCCTACGTGGGTACCGATACCGGCGACATCTTCGTCCGCTCGACGGCGGGCGGCACTTTCGTCAAGACAAATTTTTCCGTCGTCATCGCCGCAAACGAAGGCTCGGGGTCGACGCACACTCCCTTGGATATCGTTCTCGATACCAACAACCCTCAGCGCCTACGCGGTCACCAATTCCGGCGTGTATATGACTCTAAACATGCTCGACTGGCGGCCCATTACCGATAGTCTGAACTCGCTCGCGCTGCCGGGAAGCGGAATCAACCTGCGAACGATCGAACTGGTGAATGACAACACGACGAGCATTGACGACGATGTGATCCTGGTGGGAGGCTTGGGCGGGGTATTCCGCAGGCGCGTGGCCATACCGCCGGGTCCCAACAATTGGAGTGAATACGGCCGCGCGCTGCCCAATACTTTGGTTTCAGACATGGAGTACGATCTCCGCAGCGACACGCTAGTGGTCGGCACGCTTGGCCGCGGTGTGTGGACGCTTTCCAATGTGAGCAGCACGATTGCAAAGGAATCCAGCCTTCAGATTATTGGAACCGAAGGTCCGGACACCATCCGACTGGTTCGCAATGTCAATAACCCCTCGCTGCTAGACGTCTTCTTCAACAATAACACTGCCACGCCATCGCTCACGGTGCAGCTCTCGGTCGTGCAGAGTAGTCTGGTCTTCGTCGGCAACGGGGCCGATTTGTTGGAAATTCAGAGCACCGGCGGCATTGTGAAATTTCCCAATGGTATCGAGTTCGTGGGGGGCGGTACGGATCTGGCCGTGGACACGCTCGTCCTGAACAATTCCACCGACACGCAGGGCGCCACGGGACAAATTACTGGCGGTACCATCACTGGCTCGTTCGTTGGTCCCCTCACGTTCTCGGGCGTCGAAGCGATTAAGGTCCTCTGTGGATCGGGCAACGACAACATCGATGCCTCCGCCGCGAGCGTGAACGTGACATTGGTCGGAGGACCCGGAGTAGACACATTGCGTGGCGGCTTGGGCAACGACACGCTTGATGGCCGAGACGGTCGCCCCGGCGACATGCTCTTTGGCGAACCGGGGAACGACACGGCGCAAATGGATTTCGGCGACTTCTTCGACGGGGGCTTTGGCATCGACGGCATCGACTTTTTCGGCACGCCGGGCAATGACCACATTGTCGTCCGTCGGCAGGTCGGGCCGGATGGAGTTCAAGCGGTCATCGAGCTGAATCACAAGAAGCAAGTATTTGATTACATCAATGGCGAAACCATCAATGTTTTTGCCAGCGCGGGGAACGACCATGTCGTGATGGAGGAAAGTGCAGGAACCCACTGGCAGGCGCGCTTCTTCGGCGAACGAGGGAATGATCGCCTTTTTGGCGGAGCGATGGACGATTTGCTCGATGGCGGCCCGGGCAACGATTTCTTGGATGGCGGCGCTGGCGATAATGTGCTGATCGGTGGTAGTGGACACGATATCTTGCGAAACGGACATGGACCTGTGGCGGCTCCGGCGATCGCGGTCTCCTCGCTGGCGGCTCCAACTATCAGCGGCACGCCGACAAACTTCAGTTCAGCGGCGCACATTCAGGCGCCGGCCGCGCTGGACAATCGTTTGCTCCAGCTTGATCAGAGCCGCCTCGATCTCGAGCGAGCTTCCATTTCCAACGTCATTGAGAGACTGCCAATCCTTCGCACATCCAATTCTCGCTCGAACAACTTCGATGATAAGCTCCTCGACGAATTGATGGCTGGCTTTTTACCACAAGAGGATGGATCAATCACGAAGTAGGCATAGCCTGTTTGAGAAGCGGATTTGACCAAGTCCTAACCACCCGCACCGGCGCTGCCGCGTGAAACGCTCCGTTTGCGGCTTGCCGCGGATTCTCCCATGCCACTGGGCGGCGACACAAAGAAGTATCGTGCGGCAAATCCGATAAGCGCTTTGGCGCTCATCGAGCCCAATTTTTCTCGGGTGCGCCGCAAATGCGTGTGGACCGTCGTGAGACCAATACGGAGTTCCTCAGCAATATCACGGGTCGACATGCCCTGTGCCAGGCACCGGAGGCATGCCCTCTCGCGGTCCGTGAGTAGCGCCAGCTCGCTTGGAATTCGCAGGGCCAGAACGCAAACTGCAATTTCCGGTTCGGTCAGCGGCCACATCCAGAAACGAAAGTGATCGCCGCGATCGCTCTGCACTTCAATTATGCGCTCCTCCCGCAGTGCCACGACGCTGGCCAGCACCGCTCGCAAGCTTTCCATCGACTTTTTCGCCGCATACTTCCAGATCTCTTCGCCGATCACCATACGATCGCCAACTCCGGACTTCCAAACGACTCGGCCGTGCCAGTCACAAAGTAAGACGTATGTGCCCGTCAAAGTCATATCCGATGTGACGTGGGCAGATACGGACGGAGAATTCTGTGATGGTGACCCGTCGGCTTCTCTGGTGAAATGGCGACTCATGAATTGAGCTTTCGATTGGTCCTGGCTTCCCACATTCGAGCGTGACAAGAGTGGGCAGTGGCGCCGACGTAAGTCGACGGGCCGGCCCTATTGTCCTTGAAACAGCAACAGACGTGAAGAAGCCGCCAACCGTTTTTATTGTCGATAATCGCCCCGCTGCAGTGAACTTGCTGGAAAAGGTCGTCAAACAACATGACCTCCCGGTCGAGTGTTACCGATCGGCCGCACAGTTCATTGCCGATCAAGATTTGAATCGTGTTGGTTGCGTGCTCATCGATCCTTTGATCGCTGAGGAGGGGGACTTGGTGCTGCGTTGGCTGCACGAGTCCGGCAAGTTGTTGTCGGTCGCGCTGATTTCGGGATTAATCGAGTCGACGAGTTCTGCACTCGAAGAGAATCCATCAGCGCCTGTCGTTCTCGAGCCGCACAGGGAATTTGCGTTGATGACGATGGTCACCGACGGGCTTGCCGCAAGCATCAGTCGTCAAGTGATTCGCGAACGCCGCGGATGCTGAAGAAAGGGCTAGCCCTCGCCGAGCCTACCGCAGGAAGCAGGTGGGCTCGGCCTTTTCGTTGACTGGGCGACAACGATGCTGGAAGAAGGGCGAGACGGCCACAATCTCACGATGTTGGCCGGAATGCTCCCGCCCTTGCGCAGGCGCATCAGCGAAGTTTGGATTTATTTGCTGTCGCCTGTATTGGGCGCGGCTGTCGGCGTTGCGTGCCACAAGGTAAGTGATGGCGCAAAAAGATGGCCGGCAAAGTGGGGCAGGTACTTTGTCGGCCAGTCGCCCGTTTCCAGACGACGCAATCAGAGTACATTCCGCTAGGTCGCTTTGCAAGCATTCATTGAATTTTGTTTGGCCGCTTGCCGTACGCCCCATCTTGCGGGAAAATCAGCGACGGAAAGAGAGGGCAGTATGCGATACGTTTTTGCGATCGCGCTTCTATTCGCGGCCCATGCTTCGGCCGCCGATCCAGTCGCAATCCAGCTCAAAGATATTTGGGCATACGAAATGCCCGGCACAAAGGATGTCCGCGATTTGGACCCGGATTCTTACGGGCGGGTGGAAGGCGCTTCGACGATTCAAGAGCGAGCGGATCGGTTCAAGAACTCGCTAGTGCAAGAAATCCTGCAAACTCTGGATTTCTTGCCCGCCAAACGGACGCACGAACCATTGCCGGCATTCGTAGTTGAAGGGACCGGTACGAAAAGCGCTCGAAGGCGTTCGGAGCGTGCTAGTGGACAAGATTCCCGCTCGGAAAATCTATCCGCCAGGGAGCGAAGTTAGCCTCGTTTTCTTCTCGCATCCATCGAAATACTCGATCGTGGTTGACGACATAAAGAAGTTCGTCTATCCGGCTTTAAATCACAAACCGGGCAATCGAATGATCGAGATCACTTACCATTTCAAACCTCGCGACTCAGCTAGCCCAGGGTGCCTCGCGCTAATCCCGATCGGGAGAATTCCCCAAGGCAGTATTCTCGTCAACTGGAAACAGAATCCAGTAGAAGGAAAGAATACTCCCGATGTGAACTACGCGGGCGAAACGATCTGCAAAGGTTACTTTCTATTCGCGGGCGCGGTGGACGCAACCAAAGCACGCGAAAGCTCCGATCAGGAGAATTGGTCGAAACCTGAATCCGTGCCGCTAAGCGAAGTTTGGGGCTGGAACATCACCGGAACAAAACCAATCGACCCCCAGCGCGGCGACCCGAAATCAGCAGGCGAGATACTAGCCGAAATCGAAAATTCTCTTCCGCTCCCATTTGCAGAGGCGGCAGTTGCGAAACAGGGCTTTGCGGTAGCCGGCACAGTTGCGGACGCCTTGCGCGAAGCGAAAACGGTACTCGTGGATCATAAGTTACCCCGCACTTCGTTTTCGCCAGATGTACGAAATTTCGATCATCTTTTTTTCACATCTAGCCGGACGCTATTGCCGCATCACCGATATCGAGCGCCGCGGAAGTCAGGTCGAAGTCTCGTATCGTTTTGTTCCACACCAAACCAAGGAACTTACGCGACACTTTGCACTTATCCCGCTTGGCAAGTTGCCGCCCGGTGAGTATTCCGTCGATATGGTCCAACAGCCGATGGCCGCTGAATTCGCCGATTGGAAAATTGCGGACATGCCAACTGACGAGGCACGGCGAATTGTGTGCAAATCGTTCAGATTCTCGGTGGCAAGAGAGGACGCGAAGTAACGAAATTCTTGAGCTGGCCAAGGGGGAGCTGACTGGAATCGCGACGCAGGCGCGGCTGTCGGCGTTGCGTGCCACAAGGTAAGTGATGGCGCAAAAAGATGGCCGGCAAAGTGGGGCAGGTACTTTGTCGGCCAGTCGCCCGTTTCCAGACGACGCAATCAGGATACATGGCTGCGAGCCGTTTTGCAACTGGTTGAGCTAAAGACCGCCCCCCGGCCTTCTTTTCCCACCTCGGTCGGCGGCCTCGGTTGCCGGTCGCCCACTTCAAGTCCCGCCGCCTCCGCGCTGTTTTCGGCCAAAACACGAGCTGGAAATGATTGAAGCATGAGCGCCAAGCCAACCCGCCGCATGGGCACGCATTCCATTGCTAGTGGAAAGATTTTCCACAAAGGCCGTAAAGTCGTTCGACTTAAGACGCACGCCGCACGCGGTTTTGATACCAGTTCTAACAAGGTTTCTGAAAATGACTTCTTTGCTTGCCCTTACCTCTGATGGGCGATAGGTTGTTTCTTGGAACAGGCCGAGCCGTTCGCCTCGATTGCGAAAGTCATTTCTCGCGGGAGGGGTCACATGGGTACGAGGTTGCGCATCGTTCTGCTAGGAATGATGAGCGTTTATCTTGCAGGTCAGAACGCCTGTGCAGCGGACGTGCTGTTCGACAATGGGAACCATGTCCAAACCGGGACGTTAGCGAACAGTGAATATCCCGGTGATCCCGGCTTTCACAATGGTGATGATTTTGTATTGACAAATACTTCGATCATTACCGAGATTCATTGGAAGGGATTTCCCTTTGCAACCAACGGTCGATGATAGTTTTCTGGTTAGAATCTACGCGGACAATGGCGAGAACATGCCGACATCACCACCCATCTCTAGTGCCATTTATGCGGCTGCCGTCACCCTAAAAGACAAACATTCGACCGGAGAATCCTCGAATAATAGCCAGCCGATCTATGCGTACTCTGCTGAGGTCCCCGATTTTAACGCGATCGGTGGAACCAGATACTGGTTGGAGATTTTCAACGGCATTCAAAACACCAATAGCTGGCTCTGGTCGGCCGACTTAGACGTTGTAGGCGGCAATAGGGTATTTGCATTTCCGAACAGCGATTGGTCACATGACTCAAATATGGTTGAACAGAATTTTCAACTCGATTAGGCACGGTACCAGAACCGAACACATTCGTTTTGACCATCGTTGCCGGTTGCACGTTTGTGATGTTAAAGGTTATCCGAAATGTCGGCAGACGCGACGGTATGATCCGAAAGCCCCGCGATTTTAAGCTGGCACGACGATGACAAAAGCATATTGGCGAGCACACGATGGCTCAATTTACAAAAGGTACGATGGCAAGCACGCTCCAACGGCTTTGCTGGATCAAATCGGCAGGGTTGTTGGCGTAAATGCGGCGGGAGGCACGACATGGCCCTCGTTTCAGTTCCTACAGCATCAGGCGAGCGTATATCCGAGTGTCGCGATTATCGGCCCGGATGAGCAGGAATTGAACGAAACAGATTCATACCGGATCGTGAAGTCTGCCGCTTGATGAGGAAATATTACGACAAGGCGGCAACACGCCAATTCTGCCGGCCAACTTGTTAAAACTTGTGAACCAAAAGGCGGCGGAATTCTTTAGAGGGAGCACTAAGCCGCGATTCTTGGTCACTTCATTGTCGATAAACGATTTGCCTAGTTCGCCGATTAAATTGGACGGGGCGGACGTACGTTTCGTGGATCGCAGCAACTTTCCGTTTCCCGCTAATCTTTTGCAGCACCCAGGCTTCCTGCACAATCACATTACCGAGACCAAATACAAAGCGATCTCAATTTCCACAAATCAAATTTCGGTCCACCAAGCATTTGAATTGGGAATGAACACGCTAAATTATCTTCGCGGCGTTTGGAATTTGCAGTCAACATATAAGCGTAGATCAATAGACTTCAACACAATCCCGCAACGGAAGTGGATGGCCGACATTCATCTTGGACCGCTACATACGTTGCACGATGACAACAACACAAACGCTGAAATGCCTTGGTGGTATGAGCCGGATTACGTAGAAGACGCCCGATGCTTTGATCCACCATACGGCTGGAAGGATTTTGAGGAAAAGCGAATCACAGCGACCGACGCTATCGAAGCTTTACCCTACAAAGCGGAACTGAAACGGCTATTGGTGCGGTACACGCTTGCGTTAGACCAAGCAAATCTGGATGTGACATTTTTAATGCTGTGGGGGCTACTAGAAAAAATCACAGACTCAGTCGGCAACAACTACGATTTGACGGTACAGCGAGCGGTTTGGGGCTACCGTGACCGTGCAATTGCAAAAGAGATGCTCAATCAAATGAGATGGAGACGTAATCGCTTTGTACATGCAGGCAGTTCGACGGCAGACCGAGACCAGCTTTGCTACATTACGAAATCATTTGTGGATAGCCATTTGGTCTATCTAATTCGCAACACGTATAAGCTCAACAGCATTAAAGAATACGCAGAATTTTTGTCGCTTCCAAACAGCAAGGAACGACTTATGCAAATGCAAGAGTGGTATAAGACCGCGTTGGAGCTATTTCCGATACCGAAACCGGATGCTGAGAAACCAAGTTGAGCGCAGTGATCCTGGCCAAATGAGCACAAAAACCGCGGTAAGAACGGCGCACAAATCACCCTTGCTGCAATTCTCGCGCAACGAATTGTGCTGATTTTTTTACGGGTAATCAGCACCTTGTTAAGCAATGCGGCCGACTGTCACGTTCGAGGTCGCTACTGTGAGCTGTTGCACACTCGCCACTGTGCAAGGTGCGCCACCATCGCTCGTCCTTTGCGTCTTTGCAATTTGACGCAACTCTGCTGATTTACGCAGCCTCTCGCGGCAGGCCGGTCAATTTCCTAAATCTTTTCCGCCGTGGCCTAAATTGCCTATTGACCACTGTACATAGTAGAACTATACTTATGTATCGATACGTAAATATCGGCTGGTTTTAATGGGATGCCGACACGGGCGGTGCGGGAACCGCCAAAAGAACCGGAAGGGCAGGCTAGGAATTCGCGAAGAGCGGAGGTTTGGGGGCATGGTTAGTCAGCAAAAAAATCGATCGACGGCACGAGCAGCGAAGGCATTTCGCTCGCTACAGGCTGCGACAGTAAGTCGCGCATTACAAGCTGCGAAGTTGTTTCACACGTCGCGGCCGGGCTGCCCTTCGGGAACTGGGCGGGAATTCCCGGCACAATCCGCCAGCCTCGGACGGGCGGCGAGACGGGAGAGTGAAATAACTGTGAAAAAACTCGGGCGTTTGAGCCTTGTTTTCCCGAGAAAACCGCTGGGGTTATTGCACTGGGAATTCGGATTAAGGCCCGAGCACCCAAAGGTGGCAGGCCCAGCAGGGACGGAATGTAGGGCCTGCAGGCGAAAAAATTCGCGGCAACCGGCGGGGAACTTTCTCCGCAGTCGCCGCGTCCAATCTAGCGAATCGCTGGAAAATCGCAGCCGCTCGCGGCAGGTAGATGCGATCCGGTTACGGCAGGTCTACCTGAGCCCTTTACGGCTGTTTGCGTCTTCCCGGAGTTATGCCATGTCGCTGAAAACATTTCTTTCCAAGTGCACGCTTTCCGCATTGCCGCTCGGTTCGGCAGCAGCCCTCGTGCTGCTTTTGAGTTTGCCCGGCACTGCTTCCGCCCGGGTGAAGCTGATTACCCTGCCGGTGCGCGAACGGGTGGAAATCCAGCTCGATAATGCCAATGCCACGCTGGTCGAAGAGGAACGCATTGTGCCGCTCGTGAAAGGTGAAAACCAGGTCGATTTTTCTTGGGCCAACACGCAGATCGATCCCAACACGATCGTGTTTCGCGTGATCGCGCCCGTTGGTGATAAGCCGCTCGATGTGAAAGTGCTCTCGGTCAGCTATCCGCCGAACGAATCGGCACTGGTGTGGAACGTGGGCGCGGCCGATTCTGGTTCCGCCCGCGTGCGAATCAGCTACCTCTTGGGCAATCTGACGAAAAGTTTCAATTACCGGGCCGTTGCCGCGAACGATGAAAAAACCCTGGCGTTCTCGCAATACATGCGGCTGCAGAATTTTGCCAATGAAGAGTTCGGCAGCACAGGCCTGTGGGCCGGCTTTGGTCCGCGCTTTTTGAAACCGATCGGCATCAACGAAACGAAAGAGATGCTCGTCGAGAAGTTCGACGCCGTGCCGATTCGCAAAACTTACACGTGCAATCCGGCGGAGTACGACTATTTGGATCGCGCCAAAACAAACTTCGCGTGCCGATGCACTACGTGCTGAAAAACGACAAGACGAACCACCTGGGCGTTGCCGCCCTGCCGTATGGCAAAGTGCGAATTTTCATCGAAGGCAAAGGCGAGAACAAAGAATCTTCGACCGCATTCTTAGGCGAAGACTGGGGCAAATTCACGGCCATCGACGACGAAATGAAACTGTACCTGGGCGTGGCGCAAGACATTGTGGTGAAGCGCACGATCGACAAGAACGAGGCCAAACGCATTACCGGCAATCTTTCCAACCAGGAAGTGGTGATCAAGTACGAAATCGAAAACTTCAAAGATCAACCGGTGACTTTGGATGTAGTGGAAAACTTGAAGCACATCCGCCGCGAAGTTCGCGGCGACAACGACCGCGATGTCGATTGGGAAATGGGCAAAGACACCACGTTCGAAGGCGGCCCGGACAAAGAAAAGAGCACCGCCGAACAAGTAATGTTCCATGTGAAATTACCCGCCCGCGACAAAGACGGCAAAGCGGAGAAGATTACGCAGAAGTTCAACCTGACGATCAAGAACGAATGGTAATGCCAGTGACGGTGATGAGCGCGGAAGGGCAGTTGCCAATTGAAGAAACCCGCGGCCATTTGCGAAATCTGCGGGATTGCAGCAATGAAAAACATTCGTGCGAAATCAATGAGCGAAACGATGAATTGCATTTGCAAATACTTTGGGGCGGTTTGCGTGCTGCTGGCCGCCTCGGCGGTGGTTGCGGCCGAGAACATCGATCTCTCTACCGTGCCCAAACGGAACACGGTGCAGCTGACGATTTACAACAGCGAGGACATTACGCTGGTGCGCGAAACGCGGACCGTGACATTCAAGAAGGGGATGAACCCGTTGCAATTCTCCTGGGCGAACACGCTGATTGATCCCGAGCTCGGTGGAACTCAAGTTTCTCACGCAGCCCGACAAGCTCGATGTGCTCGATACCACGTTTCCGCACGCCAAACCGCAGATGCTCTATTGGAATGTGAAGAGCGATTTCGACGGCGAAGCGACGATTCAGATCACCTACTTCACCAGCGGCATCACTTGGAGCGCCGATTACTTGTGCATTGCCGACAAAGACGAAACGAAGATGAACTTCGAAGGCTTCGTGCGCGTGTTCAACCGCAGCGGCGAAGAATACGAAGATGCACAAATCCGGCTTGTGGTGGGCACGATCAATCTGGTGGAGAAGATTGCGCAGCTGGCGCAAGTATCGATCGATGAGCTCAAGAAAATGCCGCAAGATAAAGTTACCGAACTACGGCGCGAGGCGGCCCTCGGCGCGATGCGCGATCGATTTGCCGATGAAGGATCTGGCCAGACCAAACAAAAAGAAATTATCAAAGAAGGCCTGAGCGAGTATTTCATCTACACGGTCGAAGGCACCGAAAGCATTCCCAACGGCTGGTCGAAGCGGATGCGCAGCTTCGAGGGGCAGACCGTGCCGTTCAAAATCCAGTATCGCTATCGGCCGCAAGAATATGGCGAGCAGCTGGTGCGAATGTATTTGCTCACCAACAACAAAGAATCGAAACTCGGCACGACGCCACTGCCCGACGGCATGGTCCGCGTGTTCCGCGAAAACGGCCGCGATGGCTTATCGTACTTAACGCAGCAAGCGATCAAATACATTCCGATCGGCGATAAGATCGAGCTGAATTTGGGCCCCGATCCGGAAGTCATTTTCGAGCTCATCAAGCTGCGTTACATGCACGACAACTTTTGGGTGCAAATCAATGGCGAGAATCGCTACCAGCAGGTCGGCGCGGGAGAAGTTGTGCAGGTCGACAACACGAACGTCGCCGGCTGGGACGATCATTGGACCTATTCGCAGCGCATCCGGAATTACACAGCCAAGCCGATCGACGTGGAAATTCGCCGCACTTATCCCGGCCATGTGATCTTCCGCAGCGCGCTGGAGCCGACGCTGTTCGACTACCAGACCGTACAGTTCCAGAAGCGCGTTGGTCCGACCGAAAAAGCCGACCTGCTGTTCGAAGTTATCCAGCACCAGGGCTATAACGCCAAACAAGGCAATGTGACTTTGCAACAAGGAGAGATCAAACCGTAGCTGGCACTGGCGTCGGCTTTAGTTGATGCAGCCACTCGTACCAATCGTCAGGCCTTTCGGTGCCAAGCCGACCTGAAAGTTGGCGTAGCGCCGCCAGCGCTTCCAGTTGTACATCGGGCTGCGGATCGGCGAACATTTCCAAGAGCACTTCGGCGCCGATCGACCAGCCCGAGTTGCCCAGGATGCGAATTGCTTTGATGCGGCGCTGAATTGGCGCCGCCGAGTTGCGCACCAGTGGAATAATTTCGCGCTCGGCAAACTCGGCAATTTCCGCCGGCGGAATGGGCGGCGCACTGAAGCGGGCAGTCGCGGCCCAATCTTTCCAACGCGCTGCGAACTCCGCCAGGCTGCAGCCGCACGCTTCTTGCACGGCATCGGCGAACTTTCGCTTTCGCGCGGACGTTTCCCAAATTCGCTTGAACTCTTCGCGACGCGCGGGTGTCGCTTCATCGCCGCAAAGATAGTCGACAATTGAAATCCACTGGTTCAAAATCTTCAATCGCCGCGTGTAATTCTCCGGCAACGAAGCTTTGGCACCGCCGCCAAGGGTGGAGACCAGTCGGCGTCGCGACATTTCAGCCAGCGGCAAGAGCGACCGTTCGGCGGCCCAGGCGGCGATACGCCGGCGCGTGGCGTCGCCAGCCGCAGGATCGTCCATTCGTCCGATGAAATTGTAAAACCCATAGCCGAGCCAAAACCCGAACTTCGACATCGGCGCCGATTGATACGTCAAAAGCGCGCGAATCGATGCCGAAAGCGGCCGCAATTGCTTTTGCATGCCTTCAATCGAGATGCACCCCACATTCGCCCACGGGCCGCAAAACACGGCTGGCATATCGTTCGTCAAGCCGCGCGTCGGAATGAATTTCTGCGCCGCGCTCGTCGTTTCAAATATGTACATCTGCGAAGGGGGCAACGGCGGGCATGCCTGGCCAGTGAACACTTCCAACTGCCGGCGGCAATCGGCGAGCTGCATCGAAATCTCTTCGGCCGCAGGAACCGAGTAAACATTGGGTTCATTGACGGACGGTTTTTGCCAATCTGTCCAAACCGTTAACTCTCCAACTTGCTCGGTTTGTCCCTCTGAGCCGGCGATCTTTTGCGCCCGAGCCAGCGTTGGTTCGAATCGATTCAATCGGCGCAACAGGACGCGGTGTTTTAGCGCGAGCAAATACACTAATGCCACAAACATCGCCACAATTCCGGCCGCGCAAATCACGACCGCGGCCAAGAACCCGATCGCCGTGTGCGGATACCAATCGGCAAAAAGCCACGCGGTCACAAACACCAGGATCGCCAACAAAGACAATACCCGCGGCAGCGGGGCGCCTGTGCCCAGTCGCTTGCGAAGTTCGCCCGTGGGCAAATGATCCAACCGGCATTGAGGGCACTGTTTCTGCGTTGTTTTCGATCGACGTTTCGCTTCTTGCCAGCGCTTGCCGCAATCGACGCACATGTTCATCTTCCGCCGCTTGCGCATCAAACGAAACAGGCCGAAAACTACGACGAATGCGATGATAAGATACGTTAAACTGATGCCAGCCGTGCCAACTCCGCCGAGTCTTCGGGCATTGCCGCCATCCAAAACATACACAGATTCCCAATCGCTCATCCCGAGACGAGTGGCAGCCGTATTGGTGGCAAATTGCGAACTGAAATAATTGTTGACCTGACGCTGGACCAATCGGAGATTCTCTGCATCGCGCAATTCCAGCGTGCCGTTGGCTTCGATCGCCAATTGCTTGCCGCCGTCGTAAAAGCCAATGCCGCCGACCTGCTGCGTTAACGTCGTGCGATTCAAAAGCGCTAAGGTGTCGGCGTCGTAAAGATCGATATCTGTGCTAAAATTACTCCCAGAGATGTTGAATTTCGAGATCGCGAGTTTTTTGCCGTCGGGAGAGACTGCAAAACAGGTAGCAGGACTTACCGGCGCCGCTGCCGCCAGATTGATTCGCTTTGCCGTGCGGGTTGCCAAATCCCACCTGGCCAATTGACCATCGTAACCGAGCAGAAAAAGTTTCAAGCCGTCGGAACTGAATGCCAGATGCGACGACCTGAGCGGAGAACTCCCCGCGCCGGCCGCCGGATCGATCGGTTGCAGCACAATTCCGGCATCATTTGGATCGCGTGGGTTGAATACGCGCACTTTGTTTGCGGCTTCGTCGACCACCGCCAAATGTTGATCGTCGTCTGAGAACGCGATGATGCTGGAAAGCGAAGCCCCATAGAAATTGATAGGGCCGCAATCATCGCGCTGGCCGGTTTTCAGATCGTCGATGATGAGGACTGAATCGTCGGCTTCTTGCGGCTGGGTTTGCCACTCCACGCTCGCCATGAGTTGACCGCTCGGTGAAAACGCGGGCGGGGCGTAGAAGGTCGACTGCGATTTACGCAGCAAGGTTTGCTGCCCGGTGGTGGCATCCCAGGCAATGACGGCTCCATCATTTTGCGCCGTGAGCAGCTGACTGCCGTCCGCGGTGACAGAGATCGCCTCGATAAATCGGGGCGTAAACATCCGCTTGAATTCGACGATGACCGCCACACCAATGGCAATGGCGGCGATGAGCACCAACAACTCGGCGATGGTATAGCCGGCTCGCTGCCGGAAACGACTCGCAGAGAATTGTTTGGACTTGAGCATTGCAAATGCATGGTTGAGTCACAATAACGCGAAAACATGATACGGGAATCAGAATTGCCCCGACTGTCGTGTTTTCGTGTTTTCGTAAATCTTCCTTCTCTCGACGCTGTACATTTGACATTTGTTTCGTAAGCCGTTTTGCAAACAATCAAATTTATCTCATGAGCGACCAATCGTGACGGGAAATTTCACGAAAAACGTTAAGGCCTTTCCACGAAATAACATCAAACATTGTTCGCCAAGTCTTTTAATTGTGACACAATGCAGCGAATTGCGTTACTTCGTACAACCGATTCCTGCGAGAATTCTCGGTGAAATAGGTAATATTTATTGCGCTCAAATGCGCAATGTGGTCGGACGCAATTCGGGTACAAGTCCGTGCCGCTTGCGCTTGCTAGACAATCGTTTTTCCGGCAGGTACGTTAAAGGGCACCGGGCGTCTGCGTTTAAATCGATTGCATTTGCACGAGGAGTTGCCATGGGCGCAACGTTCGACCTGGTCGTCAACGGCCAAAAGCGATCGGTCACTTCCGATCCGCAGCGACCACTGCTGGATGTGCTGCGTGAAGATTTGCAACTAACTGGCACTAAGTACGGCTGCGGCGAAGCTCGCTGCGGCGCGTGCAGCGTGCTGGTCGATGGCAAGCGCGTGTTCTCTTGCAAGACGGCAATCGAAGATGTGGCGGGCAAGCAAGTCCGCACCATCGAAGGCCTAGCCGAGGGCGACCATCTGCATCCCGTGCAACAGGCGTTCCTCGACGAGAATGCATTTCAATGTGCCTACTGCACTTCTGGAATGATCATGTGCGCTGTGGGCCTCTTGGAGGAAAACCCCGAGCCGACTAATTCCCAAATCGTGGCCGGCATGAATCGCAACATCTGCCGCTGCTGCAGCCATGTGAAAATCGTGAGTGCGGTGCGAAAAGCTGCGGAGAGCCGAACCCTTGCAGCAGGAGGGAGGTGATTCCAATGACGACCAAATCATCAATTACAAAACGTGCGTCCGTGGCTAGCAGTCGGGAGTCAGACCGTTTATCGGCGATGCTTACACCTTGCGAGCCCTCGAGCATCGAATCAACACCCGAATTCAGCTCCGACGGGCTCACGATAAGCGGATTTGTCAGCCCAGCAGATGTCGCATATGAAGAGCCATTCGATCGAGTCGAATTCAATTTCGGCATCAGCCGGCGAACGATTCTGCAAGCATCGGCACGGGGCTGCTTGTTGCCGTATGCGATTTCCCGCTCGCGGCCCAAGAAGAAGCACCACCAGCCGGGCGCAAGGGCGGCGGTAGGAAAGGCGGAGGTTTTGGCGGTGGCGGACCCGTGGCCGTTGCAGCTCGCTTGCACATCGGCAAAGACGGTGCGATTACAGTATTCTGCGGCAAAGTGGAAGGTGGGCAAGGATCGCGTGCGGAACTAAGCGAAGCGGCCGCCGAAGAACTTCGTGTACCAATCGATCGCATCACCATGGTTCTGGCCGACACGGCATTGGTGCCCAACGACGGAATGACGGCCGGCAGCGGCACCACACCCAACACCGTGCCAGCGGTTCGCCAAGGCGCCGCGGCAGCGCGAGATTGTTGATCGACTTCGCCAAGCAAAAATGGAATGTCGAACGCAGCGAAATTGAAGCACGCGATGGAAAGATTGTGCATGGGCCAAGTAATCGACAGATTGCCTATGCCGATCTGGCTGCCGACGACGACGCGATCAAGGCGTTCAAAGAAACCACGCCGCAGCGCGCACCAATCACGCCGCCGACCCAATGGAAAGTAATGGGCCAACCGACACCGCGGCCCAATCGGCATGATTTGGTCACCGGCACACATAAATATCCGTCCGACATCACCAGGCCGGGCATGGTGCACGGGAAGGTTTTGCGCACGGCGCACTTCGGGTTGGGTGCCAAGCCTGCGAAGCGAAAATCAGTAAATGTGGATGCGGCCAAAGGTATGGACGGCGTGACGGTAGTGCAGGATGGCGATTTCATCGGCGTTGTCGCTCCCACCGCGTATCAAGCGACTCAAGCAATCGAAGCAATTGCAGCTACCGCCGAGTGGGATCAGCCCGAGCATCCGTCGAGCAAAGATCTGTTCGCGCATTTAGAAAAGACTGCCAGTGGCGGCGTGCCGAAGAACCCCAACGCCGGCGAGATGGCGGCCGCCGCGAAAACGGTTACCGCAACCTATCACGTGCCATATGTGCAGCACGCTCCGATGGAAACTCGGGCGGCGATTGCCGACTGGGACGGCGACCAATTGACCGTGTGGACTTCGACGCAGAATCCGTTCGGCGTACGCACAGAAGTGGCGCGTGCCATGCGACTGGGCGAGGACAAAGTGCGCGTGATCGTACCAGATTTCGGCGGTGGCTTTGGTGGCAAGCATCCCGGCGAGTGCGCGGTGGAAGCGGCGCGGCTAGCGAAAGCAGCCGGAAAGCCCGTGGCACTGCATTGGACGCGCGCCGAGGAGTTTACCTGGGCACAGTTCCGCCCGGCCGGTGTAATCAAAGCGGAAGCAAGTTTGGATGCCGATGGCAAGATTACCAGCTGGTTTGGCATCAATATCAACTCCGGTGGAAATTCGTTAGCGCCCCAGTATCGCACCGGCAAGCAGGCTGTCACGCGAATGATCCAGGCCGATGCGCCGCTGCGGCACGGATCGTATCGCGCCTTGGCTGCGACCGCGAACACGTTCGCCAATGAAAGCTTCATCGACGAACTGGCGCATGCGGCCGGCAAAGATCCGCTTGAATTTCGGCTGGCACATTTGCAGGACGAGCGGTTGAAAGGCGTGCTGGAAGAAGCGGCCAAGAAATTCGATTGGGTAAAGCAGCGCGACAAACGCGAGAAGAACATCGGCGTGGGAATCGCGTGCGGCTTTGAAAAACGCTCATACGTGGCGGCATGCGCTGAGGTGGAAGTCGATCCAAATTCAGGGCAGATCAAAGTTCGGCGCGTCAGCGAAGCATTCGATTGCGGTGCAGTTATCAACCCCGAAAACCTACGAATGCAAGTGCAGGGCGCGATCATCATGGGGCTTGGGCCGGCACTCCGTGAGGAAATGAAATTTGAAAATGGCCAGATGTTGAATGCCGCGTTTTCGAAATACCTGGTGCCGCGGTTCGATGATGTGCCGGAAATCGAAATCAGTTTGATCGGACGGCCCGATGCGCAGTCGGTGGGCGCAGGTGAAACACCTATCATTGCCGTGTGCCCTGCGATTGCCAACGCTGTGTTCCACGCTACCGGTCAGCGATTGCGCTCGATGCCACTCAAGTTGGAGAAGCAGGCGTGAGCGAGCGGTTGGCTCCCAAGATCGGAATTATCGTGCTGGCCGCCGGCCGATCGACCCGCATGGGTCAGCAGAAAATGCTCCTGCCGCTCGGCGACAGCACGGTGGTTGAGACAGTTGTCGATGCAATTTTGGGCGCGTCGGTTGCGAAAAGTGCGACAACTATTGTGGTTGTTTCCGCACACGCAGGGACTGGGCATGACATTGCCAGGAAGCTTGCCGATCGGCCCATGACGACTGTGGAAAACCCTGATTCACACGGCGAGATGCTTAGTTCCGTGCGCTGCGGTCTGCGTGCGCTACCCTCAGATTGCGATGCAGCAGTGATAGCGCTTGGCGATCAACCGTCGATTGGATCGGAACTGATTGACGAGCTTGTTGCAGCTTTTCGAAAGAGCGAGAAGGGCATTGTCGTACCGGAATATGCAGGCAAGCGGGGGCATCCGCTCGTGCTATCTTCGAAGTATTTCCCCGAAGTGCTATCAAACTTCGATGAACTCGGTTTGCGAGGACTTCTCGCCGCCAATTCTAGCGATGTGCTAGCGATGCCTGCGGCAAATCGCGAAGTGTTGGATGATATGGATGAGCCGGACGATTACAGCCGCGAACTTAAACGCTGTGCACACAAAGCAGTTGCGCCGATAGCGACTTTCGCACCGCGAGAATCTGGACAGCGGCGGTAATTTGCCGCGACCTTGCCGATCGCATGAGTTTTGCGAATTGGTCAAAGTCTAACGCCTGGCCTGTCGATACCTGTTCTGCCAAATACCGTTTTGGCTCGCGCGCCGATTCTATCGGCAGCTAGCACGGCAGGCGGCCCGGGGGGAATGACGTGGATCGTACAAGACGACTGATTTCGTTGATGCCCAGCATCAACGGGGTCGGCCGACAGGCTACCACGGGATTCCTGAAGCAATGAACTACAACATTCGATTTGGCCAGCGGTTCTTGGCGCTCGTGCTTTTGGCCGCAGCGACCGCTTTGGCGACGGGCTGCTCTCCGACTCAGCCGTTCTATTTCTTTGAGGACGGCGATTTGTCGCATTACGTGGGCATGGCGACGAACATCGAGTACCCCGACGTCAAAACGTGCAGCATTCAAGAAGTGAACGACCCACCGGCGCCGTTTACGATCACCAACTCCAAAGCCCAAGAGCCGTGGGATCTTTGCCTGGCCGATGCAGTGCGCATTGCGCTGGAAAACGGTAAGGTGATGCGCTCGTTGGGCGTGCGCTTGTTTATTACGCCCAACACGGCGCGAACGCAAATCACGCAGACGCCTGAAGTACTCACGCAGCAACCGACAGGCGCGGTCACCGTTTATGAACCTGCACTGTTCGAAAGCGATCCAATTTTTGGTCCTGAAGGTGCGCTCTCGGCGTTCGATCCGCAGTTCACATCGAGCATGCTGTGGGACAAGAACGACCGGCCGCAAAATATTACTCCAAACATTTCTTTCTTCACGCCCCGTGTTTTTCAGCAGGATTTAGGCACATTTCAGTCTGGAATCACCAAGACGACGGCGACAGGTGCTGAACTCGGTGTCTTCAGCAATACCATTTACAACGCGAACAACAGTCCACAGCAGCAAACCGGGAGCGATTGGACGCAGAATTTCGAACTGCAATTCAAACAGCCATTGTTGCAAGGCGCGGGCAGCTTGTACAACCGAATTGCCGGGCCGTTCGATCCTTTGCGGGGTATCGGTACCTATCTGCAATATGACGGCGTTGTAATTGCGCGAATTCGGACAGACATTCGGCTGGCCGACTTTGAAGCCGGCGTCCGGAATTTCGTTTCAGATGTCGAGAACGCGTACTGGGAATTGTATTTTGCCTATCGCAACCTCGAAGCGACCAAGACCGGCCGCAATGCGGCGTTGCAAACATGGAAGGAAGTCCATGCGAAGTATGTAGTCGGCGCGCGCGGTGGTGAAGCCGACAAGGAAGCTCAGGCTCGCGAGCAATACTTCTTCTTTCGCAGTTCACTCGAAACCGCTTTGGCCGATTTGTATCGGGCTGAAAACAGGTTGCGATACATGATGGGTCTCGCGGCCACCGATGGCCGATTGATTCGGCCAGTCGACGAACCAACCGATGCCCGCGTGTTGTTCGATTGGTGTGAGATTCACGCCGAAGGCCTAGCTCGATCGGTCGAACTTCGTCAGCAGAAATGGCGAATTAAGCAGCGTGAAATGGAATGCATTGCGTCCAAGAATCTGCTGCTGCCACGGCTCGATGTCTCCGGTCGCTACCGATTCCTTGGGGTCGGTCAAGACCTCATCGACTATCCAGGCAAATCGTTCAATCCTTCCGCCAATCCGACCGAATCAATCCGTGGCACCGACGCGTTTTCGACGCTGGCCTCCGGCGACTTCCAAGAATGGGAAGCCGGCTTAAACCTCAGCATTCCAATCGGCTTCCGCCAGCCGTTGGCGGCGGTTCGAAACGCTCAATTGAACCTGGCTCGCGAACGATCGATTCTGCAGGATCAGGAACTGGAAGTGTCGCATCAATTGGCCGACGCCATTCGCGATGTCGACACGAACTACACACTCGCCCAAACGAACTTCAATCGCCGTGTGGCTGCTGAGCAACAAGTTCAGGCCGTCCAAGCTGCCTATGAAGCGGGCACCGTGACGCTCGATTTGTTGCTTGAAGCCCAGCGCCGCAGGGCGGATGCGGAAACGGCTTACTATCGCTCGCTTACCGATTACAACAAGGCGATCATGCTCGTTCACTTCCGTAAAGGCTCGCTATTGGAATACAACGGCGTGTACCTGGCGGAAGGCCCGTGGCCGGCGAAGGCGTACTTCGATGCCAAGCGTCGAGCTCGCGCACGCGATGCCGGATTGTATCTGAACTACGGATTCACGCGGCCTGAGGTATTCAGCCAAGGTCCGTTCCCGCAGTTCCAGGAGACGGATGGTACATCCAAGCATGTAGAAGGCACACCGACTGAAGCTGCTCCGGAACAGGTTGCTCCGCCGCCGCCGCAGAAGAGCGCATTGCCGCGCGACAATATGGAATTGCCGTCGCCGGCGCTGGAAGGCGCGGTGGATGGATCCGCCGGACCGCGGTTGACTTCAGCCGGTCGCGCAGGCCCGAATTCCACGCAGAGCGGAACGACGTCAATGCAACATGGCAACCTGAAAATTGGCGGCGTGCAGTCTGGTGTCCGCTTCGGTCGACCAGCCGCCCAAGAGTCCGCCGCCACGCATGTTGACAGCCAGGTGCATTTAGCCAGCGGCACGTCTGACGCGGCATTCGACTGGGGCGACTTGTCGCTGGGGAAATCCGAAGATCGTAGCAATCCGAGTTCGAAGTCGATAAATTCAAGCGTCTCCATCACGACTCAGACTCAATGGAAATCTTCGGGCAGCGATGAATCTGACTCGGCTCAGCAGACTTCTACAGATGATCGGCCTACTGCAGGCTGGAAAAGGTCACAACGTTAATTCGTTGGCTGTTGAGTGCAATGTGAGCCGGAGGACCATCTTTCGAGATCTGGATGTGCTGCGAAAGGCGGGCGTGCCCGTGCAGCACGATGAAGAATTCCAAGCTTACCATCTAGCCGAAACATATTTTCTTCCGCCCGACAAGTTCACGGCCAGCGAGGCGCTGGCCGTCCTCATTTTGTGCCACGAACTAGGTGGCGTTCGGCAAATGCCTTTTTTGGCGCCGGCAAGAACCGCAGCAGCGAAGTTGGAAGCCAGCTTGCCGATGGCGGTGCGCAAGCAAATTCGGAGCGTTGCCGATGCCATTCGCATTCACTTACCGCCGGCGAATCCGCTCGAAGGCCAAGACATGGTATACGATTATTTGCTCAAATCAATTGCCGAGCGGCGGAGCGTCCGCTTTGTTTACGAGAGTTTGCACGAATCTGCATTGATCCGCACGCGGCTGTGCCCGTACCGACTTTTGTTCAGTCGACATAGTTGGTATGTGATCGGCCGTTCCACGTTGCATCGATCGGTGCGGACGTTCAATGTCGGTCGAATCCAAAATATTGAAACCACGGACGACCGTTATGAAATTCCGCGGAACTTCTCCCTGGAGCGGTACTTTGGCAATGCGTGGCACCTTGTGCCCGAGCCGGGTCCAGACTACGAAATTTGCATTCGCTTCTCGAAGCTCGTGGCAAAGAACGTGGCGGAAGTCGCGTGGCACAAAACGCAGCGGTTGAAATGGAACGATGATCGATCGCTCGATTTTCAAGTTACGGTCAAAGGACTCAACGAGATTTCCTGGTGGATTTTGGGGTACGGCGATCAAGCCCAGGTGATGGAGCCGCCTCAATTGCGTAAAATCGTGGCGGACAAGGCGGAGCGGGTTTGGCAAACCTATCATGACGCCGTGGGCTAAGCCTCGACAACATTATCTTTTGCGGAAATGCCCGGTATTTTTTTTAGCTTCGATGGCCTTGATGGCGTTGGCAAATCAACGCAGTTGAAGCTGTTTTGCCAATGGCTGGAGAATCGCGGGCACGAGGTGATCACCTGCCGCGACCCAGGGGGAACTGAAGTCGGCGAATCGATCCGCAAGCTGCTGTTGGACCGTAAAGATCTGTCGATTAGCCGCATGAGTGAAATGCTGCTCTACATGGCGGCACGGGCGCAACTCGTGGCGGATATTATTACACCCGCCCTCGCCGCTGGTAAAACGGTTGTCTCGGACCGCTATCTGCTGGCGAATGTGGTCTACCAAGGGCACGCAGGTGGATTGGATGTTGTTCGACTTTGGGAGATTGGAGGGTACATCACTGGTGGACTTGAACCCGATTTGACGTTTCTATTGGACATGCCGCCGGGCGACGCCACTCTCCGCATCCAACGGGAGCTTGACCGAATGGAGCAACACAGCGACGATTTCCGAGAGCGACTGCGATCCGGTTTTTTAACAGAGGCGGCGGCGCGGCCCGATCGAATTGCAGTGATCGATGCAGCTCGAGCGATCGACGATGTCCAGGCAAATATTCGAGCGGTTGCCGAGAAAGTGCTGAAACGCAAGTCGACAATCGGTTGAACCCTCGGTCAAATTTACATGATCATCACCTTGGACGGACCTGCCGGCGCGGGAAAAAGCACGGCTGCTCGTGCGCTTGCGCGTCGACTGGGCTTTCGATTCTTGGACACGGGGGCGATGTATCGGGCCGTGGCACTAGCGGCGGTGCGCGAAGCCCTCGATTGGAACGATCCAGCGGCACTTGTAGCGCTTGTCGACCGATTATCCATCGAGCTCGCCGAAAATCACGTACTTCTGAATGGTGAAGATGTCACAACGGAAATTCGCCGATCAAAAATCACAGCAGTTACGCACTATGCCGCAAATAACGCTGCGGTGCGCGAGCGGTTGGTGCAATTGCAGCGGCAGGCAGCGGGGCACGAGAACGTTGTGGCGGAGGGGCGCGATCAGGGTACGGTCGTCTTTCCACATGCTGACGTCAAGATTTTTCTGACTGCCAGTCCGGAGGAGAGAGCTCGTCGCAGGCAGCTCGATTTGGAGTCGCGCGGCGAATCTGCACCTCTGGAGGAAGTGCTGCGGCAACAAAATGTGCGCGATCTAAGCGATCGCTCGCGGCCCGTTGGCCCGTTGATTAAAGCGCTGGATGCAATTGAATTCTACACCGATGGCCTTTCTTCCGCAGAGGTCGTAGATCGACTCGAAGAGCTAGTCCGCAACAATATGAGGCCGGTTCATCACCATGTGGCTGGCCCTGAGCAAATTGTTGAAGGCGGGCACGCGATTGATGAATAGCCGGACACTGGCAATTCGCGCCTGCTCCGATTAGCCTTGCAACTTCCAAGCGCAGGCTTAGCAGGTTTGTTAAGGATCCGCGCTTTTAAGCATTCCTTCTTTCGCCATTGCGGTTTTAAATGGCCCAGCGATCGCTTGCAAAGAGAGTTTGGTACGATTTCTTGCGAGTTTTTTGCCGCGTCTTTTGCGTGGCAGTTTGCCGAATTCGCGTTTTCGGACGAGAACACATTCCCGAAAGCGGCGGAGTTCTTGTCGTCTCGAACCACCAAAGCCATCTTGATCCAATTCTCGTTGGCTTAGCGTACGACCGAAGGCTGAACTACGTAGCCCGCGATACGCTCTTCGGCTTCCCTCCGTTTCGTTGGCTGATCAATTCACTCGATGCAATTCCGATCGACCGGGAAGGTATTGGCTTGGGCGGCCTCAAGGAAAGCCTGCGTCGTTTGAAGTCGGGAGAAATGTTGCTCATCTTCCCGGAAGGCACGCGCACGCGCGATGGCAAGGTTGGAGAGATCAAACCAGGTTTCATCGCGCTGGCACGCCGGGCAAAAGTGCCGCTCATGCCCGTAGGACTTGATGGATCCTTCGATTCCTGGCCAAGACGGAATCTTCTGCCACAGCCTGCTGTCATTCACGTCTGTCTAGGCTCGACTCTGCAGCCGGAGGCAATGTCCTCCATGAGCGACGAGGAGCTGCTGGCAAAGGTCGATGAGGAAATTCGCCGCTGCCACGACCTGGCTCAAATTAGTAAAGAAAGAACGAAGCTTAGTCACACTACGATAAAAGCAATTAGCCCTTAATCGTCGCAAATGCCTAGCAGACAATACTTTCCGCGTGACAATTCGCGCGCTCGAGAAATTTAAAAGTATTTCTTCCGGTCCTGCGAACCTTTTGTCCGTTCCGCCGTCTTACAGAAGCCGGGTCGTTTTCGCGGGCAAATTGATGTCTGGCGCTGCTAGTATCCAATTCCCCGAGCTTGACACTCGGCAGTGCAGACACGACAGTTGAGTAAGAAGTTGTGTTTTGTGCCTCACCGGTCCGAAACCAATTAGTGAACGAGTAAGTATCCTTTAAGTCTGTAATTCTCCTATCGTTTTTTGTTCTCTCCAACCGCGCCCCCGCGCAGGAGCAGTCCATGAACCGCTCGTTAAAAGCCAACGCGATTTGCCGTTTCTTTGCTAACCGCAAAGACCGCGCTATCGATACGAAGGCTAAAACCAGCGGCCATACGACGCTTCATGCGCAAGCTGCACATGCTCTCTATCAGCTGTGCAGTAATTTGCGCGGATTGCTGTACGCCGGTAGCGGCCAAACAGCACGGCAAGCTGAACAGTCCATGCCATGGTGTGCATGGACGTCGGCGATGCAGCCGTGCCGCGTGGCAGTACGGCGCGTATCACCAAGAGTCGTCGTAGTGGCCTAACCCAGGCCACGGGCCGAACGAGGCCCACTGAGAACGACGAACGCGGTGATGGCTGACTTGCAGCAAATGGTTTGCTGCTTGTCGACCCCAAGGCACCCGACTGTGGCTCGCGTCTGTTGTTGACGCTAGCAAAGAGCAGTCGGATTTTCCGGAGAGCACTTCAATGAACGCTTTGCTTGAACAGGACAACGCCACTTGCGAACTGGCCGATTTGGTTTTGGCTTCCCAGGATGGCGACCGCGCTGCCTTTGGCCAGCTGTGCGTCCGTTATGAGCGAATGGTCTACAGCATTGCGCTGGCCCGGCTGGGCAACCATGCCGAGGCGCAGGAGTTGTGCCAGGAAGTGTTCATGCACGCGCTGGAAAAAATCGATCAACTGCGCGAGCCGGATTGCTTCGGCGGCTGGCTGCGGTCGATGGCGCAGCGAATGGCCATCAATCGAGCTGTTCGCCGGCAGCCGTTGGTTTCGGCCGAGGCCGAGACAATCGAAGGATCGGCGGTCGAGCGACACACGCCGCTGGATCGGGCGATCGCCGGCGAGCGGCGTCGGCAGGTCCGCGCCGGTTTGCGGAAGCTGAAGTCGATGGACCGCGAAACGCTAGTGGCGTTCTACGTCAACGGTCGTTCGCTGGTCGAAATGAGCAATCAGTTCGCTTCGCCGGTTGGCACCATCAAGCGGCGCTTGCACGTGGCCCGTAAGCGGCTTGCCCGCGAGCTGGCGTCAATGGCGTCGTAAGGTTTTAGAAACTGCGATTCATGAATTGACCGGGTGACTCCCCACCTTGTGCCCCGCGTGAGCTGTGCTTTTTCATGAAGTGCAATTCGCGCGGGGCCTCTTTATTTGGCGGCCGCAGACCGAGCCTTCCATGTTCCGATCGCCAGCATGATCCAACCGGCGATGAACGCCATTCCGCCTGCCGGAACGAGAAACCACGGCAGTTTGATGCCTGCAAGCACGGATGTCTCCAAACAGCCGGAAAACAGGAATGTACCGAGTGCGAACATCAGGGCGGCCACATTAAGACATGCCGAAGCACCGTGCAATGCGATGAGTCCCACGAGCACCATCGCAACGGCATGTAGGGCCTGATAGCGGATGGCGACGTCAAAATTCTGCATGGCCGCGTGGAGGGCGTCCGCGGTCATCCCCCGTTCAATCAAAACCTTTTCCATGCCGTGCGCGTGATAAGCACCCCAGCCAACCGCAGCGGCGGCGGAGAGTGCTCCCAAAACGATCCAGATTCTTGGCGACATGAAGAATGAAGGGGTGATGGGGTAAGCGGGTGCCAGGAGTGATACAAGAAAGATAATGAGTCAGCAAGCAATCAAGGGCAAGGGACTAAGGACAAATTACAACGGACAAAGAAAAAAACCGCCGGCGATCGCTGTCAGTCGCGACCACCGGCGGCTCGGGGGGAAACACGCAAAGTTTTTGCTGTGGCGTTCCTACGGCTGAGGCGTTCCGCCAAGTAAGTTCTGCTCTTCTTCCTCTTGGATGATGATTCGCGGTGTGACCATCATCATCAGGCTGCTCGTCGTCCGGCCGATGCCCACATTGCGGAACAAACGGTTGATGTATGGCAACTTGCTCAGGATCGGCACGCCGCGTTCGTTGCGGCCTTCGCTCAAACGTTTTATGCCGCCAAGCAGCACCGTGCCGCCGTCTGGCACGCTCACCGTTGTTGTAACTGTGACAAATGAAAACGTCGGCAACTGCACCGTTGTGCCTGTGGACGATGTATCATCTTCGCTGGTCGATGCACTCGTATCGGTTCCGGATTTGTCTTCCGACGATTTCTTCGTCGAAGATGTCGAGCCCGTGAAAGTGAACTCGTCAACCTTGCCAATTTGGCTGAAAAATGGCACGACGGTGAGCCGCACAAACCGCCGGTCGTTCGAGGCGACGGCCTGGACAGTTAACGACGTTCCTTCCGAGAGGACGACGATGACAGGCTGTTGTGCCGCGGCAAAATCGCCTACTACCGGAATCACGCTCGTCACGAATGGCCGCTGCGAGGTGTCGCTAACGGTCGCTTGTTGACCGTTGAAGAGCGTCACCTTCGGCGCCTGCAAAATGTTGGTGCGGGTATCGCCTTGGGCAGCCTGAATGACAAAGAACGCTTCAATGTCGCTCAGAATTGCAAATCCAAAAGTAGCTGCTGTGGCCGGCGTCGAAACCGCCGAACGGCGGCATCGCGGTGGTGAAACCGCCTTGGCGAAATTGTATGTCACGCAGCGGCGTAACCTGGCCAGTCGGATCCAGACCGACCATCTCGCTGGGGTTGATTCCACCAAACGACGGCGGCGGACCGGCTGGTGTCGGTGTCGGCAGCGGACTGGTGTGCGTGGCGATGTTGAAGTCGAAGTCTACGCCGATTCGTTCGAAGAAATCGTCTTGCAAGGTGATGAATCGAACTTCAATGGTCACCTGCAAATCTTGCAGACGTCGGAGCTGCTGCAACAAGTCGGCAATTTCTTCGTGAACTTCTTGCGTCTGGCTGACGACCAGGCTGAGGTTTGTCTCAAAGCTGTCGATGGTGCCGGGACCGCCGACGTCGGACCAGGTTTGCGAGGCGATGGTCGAGGTAATCAGATCGATTAGCGAATCGAAGTCGGCCTGAGCTCCACCCTTGAGCCCGCCGGGTCCGAATGGAATCGATTGCGGCGAGCCGCTTTGGGTTTGCCCGCTGCCGACGATCGGGAAGCCATTGGTTCGCATCTGAGCCAAGCAGCGCCGGATTGAGAGCGACGTTGGAACCGCCGGCATCGTTTGAAGCAACCTGATTGGGCGAAGCCGAACCCGCCTCCGGTAGCGCTACCACTGCCATTTCCAGCGCGATACGCACGATCAATTGCGCCATTCAGGCCTTCGGAGCCATTGGGCGCGAAATTCGGAATGCGAATCACCAAATCGCCGACCGGATAAGTCACCGTGTATAGCCGGCCGCGGCCCACATCCTGGCTGGTGATTAACAGCACCTCATCGCGAATCACATAGGTTAAACGCAGCGGCTCCAAAATCAATTTGAGCGCGCTCTTTCAGCGAAATGTCCTGACGCAAATCGATCGTCACCGGCGTTTCAGTGCCCACGCCTTCGGCCTGCAATCCCAGCGGATCGAGGTGTGTCGGCACGTTGGCAATCTTGCCGAGATAATCGATCACTTCCGACAGTGGCCGCTGCTGGAACTTGAGTGGCACCGGCGTCGTCAAGCGGCGTTCGATCTCCTGCTCCTGTGCCGTGCGGTGAATGCCGCCTTCTTTCGCCTGGCGGAATTTGCTTTTGCTGAGAACATCCCAGTTTTTGGGAAACGAGATTTCGCCGGCGAATGGAATCGATGCTTCGTCGACTTTCGCTAGTGTGTCGATGAACCCAGCCTCCTTGAGATCCGCAATTTCATTGTTTTGCGCATTCCGCCGGGCCATCTTGGCCATAAAGTTGATTTGCGTGACGACCGGATTTTCTGGATCGAGTTCGGTCGCGCTGCTTGGCCAGCACCTGCAGCTTCGGCAAAACGCTGCTCTTCGATGGCCTTGTCAAAGTCGTTCACGAGATACGCAAGCTTTTCCTGTACTTCAACTTTCTGCTTGCGGGTTCGATCGACATCGTTTTGAATCTTCTGGTTCTTCTCTTGCAGTTCGATTTGCGGCCCGTTTTGCGCGATGTATTGCTGCACCTCGCGAATGCTGACGTCCAAGCGGCGGAGCAGTTGTTCGCGCACCGGCGTCTCCAGCACGGAAGCGGAAGCCACCATTTCGCGAGTGCGCTGCAGCATTTCCAAAGCCTGTTTAGGCTGTTTCTCTTTCATCTCCTTCGCTTGGCTTTGCTGCCGAGCGACTTCGCCAGCAATTTGCCGAGCCGATATCTGCGCGGCGGCTGACGATTCCACGGGGCGGGCTGTTGAAAGGCTGGGCAGCGTCGCAGCTACGGCGGGCACGATAGAATTTGGAATGGTTCCGCTGGCCACATTCGTTGTGCCGCGCGACAGATTTGTCGACGAAGCCATTGGATTAGTATTCGAACGCGCAGAATCGGCGACGGAGTTGTCCAAGTTCTGCATCGGCTCGATCGGTTCACCGAGAATCTTCAGGTGGTCGTAAAGCTGCTGACGTGTAAGCGGATCGAGTTCGGCCTGAAACGCATACGCCCGTTTGAACGCTTGAAGCGCTTCGCTAGATTTGGCCTGCCCCACGGCTTGCACGCCGGCACGATACCAACGCATGCCTTCCCCCGTACCGTTGTCGGGTGTCGGCTCTTGGGCGCCGATTGGTAGAAGCGATGTATTGCCGAAGCCAGTGTTGTTGGCCGATGGCGTAACAGGAACGCTCAAGTTCGGGTAGTTCGTTGTAGCCGGCGTCAGTTGAGTGGCGCCAACATTCCGCGACGTGTCGCTTGACGGCGTGTAAAGCGCGTTGCTTCCTGGATAGCGATTGGTATCAACGGGCCATGCACCGCCAGCTTGGGCGGCGCCCGGCGCGTATCCGCCGCGCACGGGATTTTGCTTTGCGCGCTGAATGTCGAGCAGCACCAGGCCCGGTCGATCTTCGCTGGGGGCGTACGTCGAATCGGGGGCCATAATATCGGCCTGGCGGCAAATCTGTTCTGCCGACGCAAAATCTCCCTTTGCCAAAGCCGTTCTCGCTTGTTTGACCATCTCGACTGCCCGCTGTTTATTCACCGAATTCACTGGTTGAATTTGTGATGCGGCTGGATCGAGCGGTAACGGGTTCGGCGTTAGCGTTGCGCTCAGCGGCAAAGCCGAGTTTCCACGGCTATTTGCATTTCCAAACGATGGCGATGCGTTGTTGATTCCCCCGCTCGCCAATGACGGGCTA
Organism: Pirellulales bacterium; assembly: GCA_963773875.1. Classification (GTDB taxonomy): domain Bacteria; phylum Planctomycetota; class Planctomycetia; order Pirellulales; family JADZDJ01; genus CAVTYH01. The sequence goes on along the minus strand of CAVZCV010000010.1, from coordinate 230,095 downwards.
ATTGTTGGGGGTAACTGCGATTGCGGCCGTGTGCTTGCCGAAACAGTCGTCGGTGCGGCCGACACAATGGGGCTGCGCAACCCTGGTGCGTTACTCCCCGCGAGCTGCTGGTTCGCTGGAGCTAAATTCGGTGTCAACGTTTGCGGGGCGCTGGCAGTAACTTCGGTTTCCGCATTCTGCAGGCCCGCGTCTGAAATTTGATCTTTGTCGCTGGAGGGCTGCGTCGAACGCGACAAGAACGGATCCTTTGGCGACTTTTCATCGGCGCGCGAGTTCTTACCTTGCGCGCTGCGCCGCACGATCGGCGCCGGCCGATTTTTGACTCAGCTTTTCGAAATCAGCGCGTGCCTTCTTGGGAGTGTCGCCGGCATGAAACAACGAGTATTTGGGCTGTAGCCCTTCTGCACGCGAGATTTTCGATTCGGCCACGCCGAGATTGCCTTCCGCCATTGCCTGACGGGCTTCACGGAGCAGTTCGTCTGCCTGCGCCGTTGCCGAACGGCCGTCATCGCCGAGGCTGGCGGCTCCCAAAAGGATCGGCAATGCCGATTGCACTCCCGCCCAACAAATGGTTGGGCCGGCGATAAGAGCTGACATGATGCCGAGGGCAATGAATTTGGTCGTGGTTTTTACCACACGATCCTCCTTGATCGTATCGCACACAAGCCTGAACAGGCACAAGTGTCGAATGTGACTTTTGCGAAGTTACCGTCGGGGCATTGCTGCGCGAACCTTCGCAGAGCGGACCAATAATTGACATGCTTGGTCGAACTGCGGCGAACGCCTTTGCTTCCCGTGCCCTAAGCACCATGAAGCATGCCCACGACGGAGCGTCTCCGCTCAGCCGGGAACTGCCAGACGAGGGCGGGATAAATACCGCCGTCGAAAACGGCGGTCAAGGCCACTTGAGCAGTCGCCATGAGAAAAAACCGAATTTTCTGTCGCTAGCTATTCACAATGCATGACTAACCGCCGTTGTCGTACACCTTATTTCGCACGCCTGGAGTCGTTGGGCCCTTCGCCCCGGGCGTCATTGTGCCGGAGCCGGGCAACGGAGCGGGCACGGGAATTGTGGTAAAATCTGCCGGCACTGTTGTACGCTCTTTGAATTCCTTGAATAAAATTGCACCAACGGGTGAGCTCGTCGTACTGAGCTTTCCGTTAGCATCGATAAATAACATCTCCACCGGCGCAGTCGATCTCGGCTTACCATTAATTGCCAGCGGATCATCGTTGCGCACATCAAGTAGCATTGACCCGTTGGTATCGATCGTCACCTTCTCAATTTTCGGCCGGACCATTTCGATCGACATATCGGGAACTTTTTCAATCGTGGCATCGGCGATATAGGCGATACTGCCTAAGACCAGTTCCATGTCTTTGGTGACTTCGAGCCAAACGTCGGAAACGGCCGCCTGACCCGTCGGCCCGGCAGCCGCCATCGTGGCGTCGGCCGCTGTTTTAATCAGCGAAATGACGTTGATTTTGACACGCGGCTCACGGATGCCGGACGTCGGCGTGCTGCTGTCGGCCAGAATCCGGAATTCTCGCGGAATGGTCACAGGCAAAGTCGGTTCGCTCCACGATGATGCTCGCCAAAAATTTCTGCCACTTTCCGCTTTTTCCAAATCTTTGACTGCCAAATTCTGTGTCGCTGAAAGCATCGTGGCAGCGTTCGCAACCAGCGGAACGTAGTTCGGGTTGTACAGCACAAACCGCACGCGATACCGGTACATCGCACCAAGCTTCTTGTCCGAAAGATCGACAAAGCGGAACAGCCGATTGGCTGGCGGTGGCGGGGCAACGACGCCAGCCGGCTGATTTTGCGCATTGACAGCGGCCAGCTGCGATTCTGGAGTAGGAGCCGCATTCGCCGCAGGGTTTTGGGCGTTTCCGAAATCCATTTGCGGGGCTTCCAACGTGCCGGGCTGCACCTCCGCCGCGGCTTGAGTCGGCTTAAATAGCGGCACTTTCGAATTAACCGCTTCGACACCCCAGTTCTTCAGGAATAGCGGAGGCAAAGGCCAGCTGATGTTGGTGGTAATGCTGCCAGGCGCACCGTTGGGGTAAGGTATTGTGTCGCGCGGATAGATGTAGGCGGAATCGGCCAATTCCGGAGAATGAGTCATCCAATTGGCCATGTCTTTCGTAGCCTCGGGCACACTGACCTGTACCCAATTGAAATTCATGTCGCTTGCATCTTTGACTTCGGTTCGTTCGACAATGAACGACAAATAGTGAGGAACTTCGACAATGCCGGACGGCTTAGCATATTCAAAAATTCGCCGATACTCTTCGGCCTGTTTGTCGTACGGCACAAGCGCCGTGATCGTGGCCCAGTACTTTGCAACAGGTTGAGCCCCTTTGGCACGCGCGCCTGCAATGACCGTGGCAGCCGTGGTTTGTGCCGCTGGCGCCAATGGAGCTCTAGTATTTATATTTTGAGGGCCGCCTCTTCTATTGGGAACCACCTCGTAATCATCGTCATGTGCGCGGCTATGGCCACTGGCAAATGCACCGGGGGCTGGAATGACTGGATTCGCCGCGGTCGCAGCACCGGCCGCGGGGGGAACCGGGTTATATGGCACGATTCCGCAGTCGGCCGAAACCTGCACTTCGGCCGGCGGGAACAGCTCCGGATCGGTCCGAGGCATCAGCTCTGGAAACACGGGTGGATTATATGAGGTCTTAGGACGATACATTTCCGGCGTCGCAGGATCCGGAATCACATGAAATTCCCCGACCGGTTGCTTCGGCGGCTCCGTCTCCGCAATAAGTTCGTTCTTCTTGCGGCTGCTCTCGGTCGAAATGGCGACGGGCGACTTCGAATCGTCGATTGGCTTGGCCGTAATGGCAGAGAAAAGGTAGAGCAGCAAGATCAACACGGTCAGTCCCAAGACAATCTTCTCGCCGTTGTTGAAAAGAAATTGCTTGATGCCGTCGCCACTCAAATTCAATTTCATCTTCTTCATGGATCTTGCCTCCCTACGGATACCACTTGCTTTGAACTGCCCCGCTTATGGGTTTGCCGCCGGCGTTGGAGTGGCTGGATTGCCACCGCCAGGCGTAGCACCTTCGCCGCCGGCGCCGCCGGAATCGCCCCCCGTCGGGGCGTCCAAGCTCTTGGGCGGTTTTTGAATTAAGTATACGACGCCGTACACGTCAACCATCGAGTAGCGGTCGTACGGCTGATTGCTAGTCGGCGAAATGAAGCCGCCACCGCCTCCACCGCTGCTTTCATCATGGCCGCCGCGGCCTCCTCCGCCGCCGCCACCTCCAACCACTCCCGGGCCACTGCCGAGTTGATTGCTCAATTGCACCTCGCGCACTTCCATAGGAAGTTTCGCATTGCGAAATGCCAACAGCATTTTGTCGATGTAGCGGCGATCGATTCGCACCGCCAGGCGAAACGGCATCAAATAGAATTCTGTTGTCGCCGCAGCCGAATCGACATCGGCCGCCATCATCGGCGCACCTTTTTCATTCACATAACGAAAATTCTTCCAAATCGCGTCGGGGTTCGCGGCCGCAGCGGCGTCGGCGCCGGCCGGAAGCTCCTGAGTCAAATCGCCTTTCAATCGACTTCTGTATTCTGGCTTTGCAAGCGTCGGGTCAGGACCTGCTGGTGCAATTGACGCTGCATCCCCGTTGCTCACCGGAGTAGACAGGCCCATGGACGGCATCGGCATTACCTTTCCATGACCAGGCAGACCATCGTTGGCCAGATAGGCAATGTCGAGCGCCACGATTTCGTTAATCGGCGCATCGTGATAGCCGTGCGAACCACTGTTCACTTCGGCAATCACTTCCTTACAAATCGCCTGGTAAACCCAGAGCTCCTCTTGAGCTTGCTTAACGATTTGCGTGGTCGGATTTCGATCCCACTCAAAGGCTTGCTGAATCTCATTCAGCGATTGCCAAACCACATGACGCTCAACGGGTATTGGATTGGCTGGCGGAACTGCCCCCGCGATCGTAGGCGGCTCGGAATCCACGATGGCGGCTAGCGCCGCCGGGGCATTTCGAACTCGATCTTTGAAGCGTTCCAGCAAGGGCAATTCCAATTCGTCTTTTGTTCCCTCGGTTGCAGCGACCGCCTGGATGAAGTCGTCGCCCAAACCTTTTGGCCAAATAAAGACTTCCGTCTTCTGCTGGTCGTAGAGAGCTTGCCAAGCCGACAACACCTTATCTTTGACAGCGGCGATTTGTTTTTGAGCTTCCTCTGGCCAGTTCGCGTGCGGTTGGTCGGCAGGTATATCGCGCACCTGTTTGATGTATTTGTCGATTTTATCGGACGACGCCCGGAACTGGTCCGCCAGCGTGGCAGTCGATAAGTACCAGGCCATCACGCCAACAATTGCCGCCAGCGCAAAGAATCCAAAAATGATGCTTGCCGCTTACTTCGAGAATTTGTTTGACTTTATCCATTACGAATTCCTAATTCTCAACACCGTTTGACGATTCCGATCAGCCCCCGTCGCGGCTCGCGACTTTCGGTTCATCCGTTGGGGGCTTCTTTTGGTCTTCCTTTTCCTGGCGGTGAGCCGCGCTGCGAAAGCGGCGTCGGTTTCCAAGCGAACTGCACGATAAAATCGTACTCTCGAACCGGCACCGCGGTTTGCCGCACGCCAACTGCGGCCGCGAAGCCGCCAGGCGCAGCAAACCCTGGCTGCTGTTGAGCGCCCGCCGCTTCGGCTGCCACGGCATTCGGATCGGTTACTGTGGCTGGCCTTGGTCCGCTGCTGGCGGTATGTAGCCAAGGCACATCGATTCCAAGATCTCGTGTGGAAATTCGAATTGGCCTACCGTCGGCATCGACATCACCCAATTGTAAATCGTTCTTTTCGGCCAGCTGGCGGATGAGCGTTTTGCGAACGAATTCGCCGGCGTCGTTGCCTTGTTGTTTTTCGTTGTTGTGATAGTGATGCCCGCGCAGCTCAATCACCCAGCCGCTGTTGTCCGGGCCGGCAGGAGTTGATCCACTACCTGCATCCGTTGGTGTCGCGGCCGTACCCGAATCCGACTCTGCACCACCACCTTTGCTCCCTGTTGTGGCTCTTTGCGCTTTGAGCTTGGCAATTTGCGAAGCCGCATTTTGCTTCCACGAGGTGAGATCTGGAAAGAATTCGGCGCTAATCGAATCGATATACAGCACATTGCGCTCAGAAATATCGGCCTGTTGCTTTTCGTCGCGCGGCAGGCAATCTGATATTGTTTTCAGCAGTTCTGCCCACGCCAGCCGGCGTTCGCCGATATTCGCGAGTTTTAGACCGAGGTCACGGTTTTTCTTGAAATCTTCGACGGCTGCCGTATAGGACGAGTCTGCATCGGTGGACGTTTTTTTTGCGTCGTCAGCCTCTCTGAATGCGCGAGTGTAAGCATCATCCTCTCGTGCCGAATTCCATTCGCGCCATTTGCCGAAGTAGCCGATCGTGCATCCCAATAGAAGTATTGCAACTGCCGCCACGGCCCACGGTTTCTTCGCGCGAATCTTGCGATCTTTGACGATCTCCGGCGGCACCAGATTAGTGTTGAGCCGGCCTTTGCCGAGTGCTTGAACGGCCAGGCCGTAGCACACGCCGAACGAGAGCGCGTTTTCTTTGAATGCCGGTGAAGAAGTGACGGCCGGACCGACCAATTGGCGATAACCGTCCAGCTCGGTGACTTCCAAATCCAAGTTCTGCGCCAAGTATTTATGCAGACCGCGGAGCTTCATCGCATTGCCGAGCGCTACGATTCGTCCCAACTTGGCGTTGCGATCCATGTTCTGGAAGAAACTCAGCGAGCGCTGCACTTCGCCCAGCAATTCGCCGAACACCGGCCGCATGGCCTGGAACACGGCCTTGGGATCTTCCGCCTTCATGGCGTTGCGCTTCAGATGTTCCGCTTTGGCGAACGTCAGTTTCATCTGCTTGGTGAGCGCCTTGGTGAAGTGATTCCCGCCCAAGTTGATGGAGCGCTGCCAAACGCGGTAGCCATTCGTGACCACAAGGTCCGACATATCGGCGCCGAGCGAAAGCACAATTAAACTCGGCGGCGGATTCTCTGGGTCGTATTGATCCACCGGCGGCACGTCCGGCATCTGATCGAACGTGGCAAAGTTGTACAGCGCCAGCGGCGTCAGCTGGATGAAATCAATCTCAATTCCAACTTCTGTGAAGGGTCGCAAAGCGCGATACACTTGATCGCGCTTCATTGCGAAGAGGCCGACCTCTGTTTCCAGCGCGAACCCGTCTTCCACGCTGCCGCCCGCCAGTTGCTGATAATCCCAAACCACGTCTTCCAATTGGAAAGGAATCTGCTGCCGGGCTTCGTACTTTACGATGTCGGGAATCTTTTTCGATTCCACCGGCGGCAACTTAATGAACCGCGCCAATCCGCTTTGACCGGACACCGAAATTGCAACTTTGTCCCCCTTGACCGTGTTGCGCGAGAGAAACGTTTCCAGCGCTTCTTTCATCAGCTCCGCCGGATTCGCGTCCGGCTGGCCGAGCATTTTTGGGTATTCGATGAAATCGAATGCTTCGGCGACGATCTGGTCGGGATCATCACCAATGCGGCAGCGCATGGCCTTCAGCGCGCACTGCCCAAGATCAATTCCCCAGGCCGATCCGGTCTTCGCCATGTGAAAAGTCCCTTGTTCCCTGTCCCTCGACTGGCGGACGTAAGCTGATGTGACCTATTGGGGTCGAACAGTTGAACGATTCGAAAAGTCTAACTAGTGAGGAATCAACCGTCCCTTTGACTTTTCGATCTAGCGTACTTTTCGACCTGTTTGAATCTCGCTCCGCCCCAGTCGAAACCTCGCCGACGAAGGTTCCAGTCCACCAACCGGCCGTGCTATGAAAAGAGTGAGCCGATAAGGAGCCGACGCCAGCCTTCCACTTCTCTCTAACCCAATGTATCGACCAGGGATAGGCATTGTCAAATATTTGCCGTTCGCTCCAGACGCGGCTTTTTCGGGCCGAAAACCTGCCCAGGTGCGGCTGCCGTGTCCAGCACGACAGACGTCGTACATAATCCTGGTCCAGACCTAGATTTCGCCCGCAGTTACAGCCCTAACCTAACTAACATCCCTGACCGACCTGATGGACCTCTCTACCGTCCGCCGCCTTGGACCGCCCATCGCCAAAATGGCGATTCTGGCGCTTGTTGTTTGGGGTGGCCACCGCACGATTTCCAGTGCATTGGACGAGCTGAGCCTGCGCAACTGGCGCTTCAGTCAAATTCAACTCGGCTGGGCGGTCCTGTCGGGAGCGCTGTATTTGATCAGCCAACTTCCATGCGGCTGGTTCTGGCACGAAGTGCTGATTGCACTCGGGCAGCGCGTGGAATTGCTGCGAGCGCTGCGGGCGTACTACATCGGACATTTAGGGAAATACGTGCCTGGCAAAGCAATGGTTGTGGTGTTGCGGGCGGCACTGATCGGCAGGCCGCACGTGCGAACATCGCTGGCCGTAGTGGCCGTATTTTACGAAACGTTTACCACGATGGCGTGCGGCGCCGCGCTCGCCGCGGCGATTCTTCTTGCGATTCGCCGAGACATGCCGTGGCTGATCGTCGGGTCACTCGCGCTCGTCGCGGTCGTTGGCGTGCCAACCGTTCCGTTTGTTTTTATTCGCTTGCTGCGAGTACTTCGCATCATACGAGCCGAACCAAATCTGGAAGCGGCGGCGGATACAACAACGACCGAAATCGCGAATCACGGAATTCAATTGCGTCCCGCATTGCTTGCACGAGGTTGGATTTTCATTGCGATTGGCTGGGCACTCGCGGGCGCAAGTCTTTGGGCGGCAATTCGCGCCATCGGCGTGGAAGATACTTCACTGTTAAACGATTTGCCGCTGTACACGGCGACGATTGCGCTGGCAGTCGTGCTCGGCTTTGTTTCGATGCTGCCGGCAGGATTTGGCGTGCGCGATATTGCGCTCATGCAGCTTCTCGCACCGCACCTGGAAACGCTGGCCCCACAGCGAGGTCAATCGCTGGCGCTCATCGCCGTCGTGGTCTTGCGGCTAATCTGGCTGGGTACTGAAGCCGGCCTGTCGGCAGTGATTTATCCGTTCGGCCGCAAGCAGAAAGGCAACCTGTAATCAGCACACAATCATCCCCCATTTAATTCTCAGCCAACGGTGAAGTCCCAGCCGGTCAGGACCAGTGATGGCATGAGGTCTTCGCGATGACTGATGACTTTGATTTCGATCGCATGTCGGCCCGCAGGAAATGTTAGTTGCGTTTCGTACGTGGCGAACCAAGGGGTTTCATCTTCGAACGGTTCTTTGGCAATTGCACGAAAGATCGTCCCGTCTTCGGTGGCCATAAGTTCTTCAATCAGATCGGACTTGGTCCAGTCGGAATGAGCGGTAACGTCATCTTGATCGGTGGGCTTGTCCGGATCGCCAATTCGCACGAATAGCTCAGCCTCGTCGAACGGGCCATACATATTGGCAAACGTGATCCGTACGGTCGTGGGCCCGGTCGCAATCGGAGGACTGGGAATGGTGATGCCCTCGATCGAAGATTCGGCAGGCAGTTCCCAATTGAAGGGTGAGTTGGTGACAAATTTGTAGTCGGACATGGCAAGGTTCTCCTATAATCGTGCCTCGCATTGTAGTCGAACCCAAAGTCCGGATGCGACAATCTGGCGCGGAGACGCCGCTCAAGTACACTGCGGCAAAACTCCCTTCCCCACTCACCGCTGAGGAATAGGGATCAATCGAGCGCGCTGCTCAATCCGGCAACAACAAGCCTGTAAGACTGCCGGGCGGAATGTCCTCAGGGAGACAGTTCTCCGCACCGCTGGCGATGATGCCGGCGCAAGGTCTTTTTGCGCTGGTCATGGTTTCAGGTTACCGGCAGGTGCACGGCTGGCGTGGCAGCAAACTCAACCGAAGTGAAGACAATTAAACCACTGATTGAGAGATGCTTGGAGGAACGCGAGCGACTTTTGAAATGCAGCCCACGACGATGGAATTCCATTCAGGCAAATTACGCCAGCCGCGACTAATAGCGCGATCCCAACCGGCCCCGTGACGAAAATCAATAGTTTTTCGATGATGCGCACGCTAAAGGATAGCTCACCCAAAGGTAGGGGGTGGGCGAAGCGTGGATAATCGCATGAAAAACCCGCCGCAAGCCGATGCCTGGCCCGGAAGTAGATCTCAGCGCCCCACGACGGGCAACGGTTCAATCCGTTTTTTGATCTCGTTCATTTCGTTTCTTCTTCAAGAGATCCTTCCTGTTGTCGCGCATCATCTTCGCTCAACGCGCCTTGTAGGCTTTCATGTTTTTGGTGTCGGGAGCCGATTCAGTAGGACTCGCATTCCCCGTATTACTCACTGTCCCCATCCTAATCCTTTCGCAAATGCCCTGAAAAATGTTGTAATCATCCCCGTCGCATTAACCGAGAATACCCAGTCTCAACCGCAAATTCAACCGAACTTGAAAGCCGCACGCGCCCGATGCCTTAATGAGCGCTTGAACCCTGTTGCACTTTGAACCAGCGGCCGCGCGAGACCTGGGCATTCTTTTAAGTGCCGAAATCTAAAGGCAACATTGCGGCAGTTGCTTCCGCTTCCAGACCCAAGCCGGCTGTTCGGCACACCGAGTTTGCAAGTCGACAGTCTGCAGTTTTCGCAAAACAATTTTCCGGCTGATCCGCATGCCCCGGCCGCTGCGACGGATCGAAGACGGGCTGATTTACGACGTCACGTGGCGATTGTTAGCCGCTTGGAATTGCCGATCGCCGGGCAAGCCCGGCCGCTAAGCTGTGGTGCTTCCTGACGGCGCGGCTCGGTCCTTCACTCCGGCATCCGGGATTCTGTTCTTTGCATTTTGCAATCTGCGTTCTGCAATCAATGATCGCAATCGACGCGTACAGCGGTTCCTGACGAGCGCGGCTCGAAATATCGCCCTTCCTGGCGGTCCACGGCTTCCTTACTGGCGCGGCTCCGTAAATCAGTCCTTCATTTCCCATTCCGCACTCTGCACTCCGAATTCCGCATTTTCCCCATCCTCTCCGTGCCTCCCGAGTCTCCGTGGTAAAAAATCTTTTTGGACTGGCCCAGAAAGGCTCTTGACTCTGCATCGCATGTACAGTACTATTCTTTTGTCGGAGAGTATGGGCTCCGTGACGCGGTCTTTGGCAATTTGAACAAATACATAAGTGTCTAGGTGTCTGTGGGCCTGGGTGTTTGGTGGTCTGCGCCTAGGCCGGGTGGCCTGGACAAAGTGTCCGGGCGGCGCAGCCGCAAGAGGTCTTGATGAGAACGTGGAGCGATCAGGTCGGCTACGATCTGCCAGTGCCTCTTGTCGCTGCGCGACCCCGACACGCGGTGCTTCGTCGGGGCCACCCAGCGGGAGAGGGAATCAGGCAATCAAACAACAGAGGCCCACGGATGTGTGAAATAACCCTTTCAAATCGATCGAGAATTTTCGGTCGATTTGGGGATCCGAAGGCGAAGAGTGAAATAACTGTGAAATTACTCAACGCAAAAAACGCAAAAACAGCTACACAGCGCAAAAACGCGCTGGAGTAATTTCACTCCGAAACGCGTTTTTCGAGACTCGGCGGTTTCGACGAGCGGTTTCTTCGATGGATACGTCGATCCAATTTGCCGGAGCTTCATCGGTCTTCTGCGATGAGTGCGGTTGAACCCAGTTTTCTCGGCAGTTTTTCCAAATTCGCAAAAATCGATCAGTGAAATTAGCTCTGGCAAGAGAGTGCGGCGTTTAACGGACTCTGCGTTCCAAACATGCAAAACCGTGTCGAATTCATAAGCTAGATTTCACGTGGCCGTTGGCAGTCAGCGCTCGCGTTTGGCTGGCCAAGCGGTTCGACAGCGCTGTGCGAGGCGGCCGCGGCTGTTGACGTTGGAAGTCGAATATTGCTCATGCACCCGCGCAATGCGGGAGCTGCATCCCGAGGAATTTTGCCGCCAACATGGATAGCGATCAGTCTATCGCCACGGGAGCCAATGGCGCCGACAAGCGTTTTGCCTCCGAGTTGCTCTCGCACAAAGCAATCGTCGAAGCACTGCGCCGCGCCGAGGCAAAGTACCGCAGCATCTACGAAAACGCGGTCGAGGGAATCTTTCAAACCACCTCCGATGGCAAATACCTCAGCGCGAATCCGGCGCTGGCGAGAATTTACGGATATGAATCGCCAGGCGAGCTGATCGAATCGATCGGCGATATCGAGCGGCAGCTGTATGTGAATCCGCAGCGGCGCGATGACTTCGTGGCACTGATGGAATGCGACGGCGTGGTAACCGGATTTGAATCGGAAATCTATCGCAAAGATGGCAGCGTCATTTGGATTTCCGAAAGTGCCCGCGCGGTGCGGAACGAACAAGACAACATCGAATACTACGAAGGGACGGTGGTCGACATTTCCCAGCGCAAGCGTGCGGAAGCGCTGACGGTCGAAAAAGAAGCGGCTCAGGCAGCGAATCGGGCCAAGAGTCAGTTTTTGGCCAATATGAGCCATGAGTTGCGAACTCCACTCAACGGGGTCATCGGCATGCTCGATCTGCTCGGCGATACATCGCTTTCGCCGCAACAGAAACGCTACGCCTCGATTGCCCGCTCTTCTGCCGACTTGCTGCTGAGTGTGATCAACGAGATTCTCGATTTCTCGAAGATCGAAGCCGGCAAACTCGATTTGGAGTGCACCGACTTTGAATTTCGACCGCTCGTGGAAAGCGCTCTGGAAATGCTCGCTTCGAAGGCGACCCAAAAGGGGCTTGAGCTAGCCGTGAACATGCCGCCGGAGTTGCCGTTAGCCATACGCGGCGACGCTCACCGGTTGCGGCAGATTATTGTCAACCTCGTGAACAACGCGATCAAATTCACCGAGCGCGGGCAAATTCAAGTTCGCGCAGCGGTGGAAAGTGAGACGGAAGAAAAAATCGTCTTGCGACTTTCTGTGGAAGACACGGGCATCGGAATTCCGCCGGATCGGCTGGACCGATTGTTTCGCTCGTTTTCGCAAGTCGATGCATCGACCACACGGCAGTTTGGCGGCACTGGCTTAGGCCTGGCGATTTGCAAGCAGCTCATCGAGATGATGGGAGGCGTGATTGGCGTGAAGAGCCAGTTGAGTGCCGGATCGACATTTTGGTTTCGCCTGCCGCTGCTGAAGCAAAACGGCCCGCGGCCAATGCACCGCGTGACGCCTGCGGAACTGGAAGGTTTGCGGATTCTAGCGGTGGACGATAATCCGACGAATCGGGAGATTTTGTTTCGGCAACTTTCGGCGTGGCATTTTCGTGCGGAGACCGCGCCCGATGCACCAACGGCAATCGAAATGCTGCGGCGTGCGGCAGCCCGCAATCGCGGCTTCGACATGGCCATTGTCGATGGAGAAATGCCGCGGATGAGCGGATTTGAGTTAGCGCAGCGCATCCAAGAAGATGAGCAACTAAGTGCCACGCCGTTGGTGATGCTCAGTTCGCTTTCCGCTCCGCCAGACGGCGTGGATATTGGCCGACTCGGCATCGCGGGCTGTTTGACGAAACCGGTGCGGCAATCGGAATTGTTCGACACGATTATGGGGGCGACGCGAGGTGGTCGCCAGCGACTAGATGCAGCGAACAGCAACGGTATACATAAGCAGGCGCACGATGAGGCCTCGACACTGACGAATGGAAAAGTCGCGGCGGCGAAGATTGCCGGCCGCTCAGGCATTCGGCTGCTGCTTGCCGAAGACAACGAAATCAATCAGCTCGTGACCTTGGAGATTTTGGAGCGGTTCAACTGCAGCTGTGACGTTGTCACTGGCGGTCGCCAGGCGATCGACTCGCTACTGAAGCATCCTTACGACGCCATCTTGATGGATTGCCAAATGCCGGAATTAGATGGACTTTCCGCGACGCGGGAAATTCGTCGGCTTGAGTCACATGGGGAACTGCTCGAGCGAGGCTATCGGGTGCCGATTGTGGCCCTCACTGCGAATGCCATTGAAGGCGATCGCGAAATATGCCTCGAAGCAGGAATGGATGACTACCTGACGAAGCCGCTCGATCCCATCAAACTGATCAGCGTGCTCGAATCGCTGCTGGAATCAGAAAATATCATCGCGGCGAGCGATCATAAGTTTAATGCTACCGAGCGAAGGGCTTCCGAAGCCAATCAAAATGCGATCGTGCCGCCGTTCGATACGCCAATGCTGCTCGCCCGCTGCATGGGCAAGCGCGAGTTCGTAGAGCGAATGTTCAGAAGACTCGCAGATCGGCTGCCGAACGATATTTCAGAACTCAGTGCTGCAATTTCTGAATCCCGCTTCGACGATGCATCGCGGTTGGCGCATGCGTTGAAAGGCATGGCGGCGAATTTGTCGGCCGGAGAATTACGCAATGCCAGCGAACAGTTGGAGCGCGTCTGCTGCGACTGCGATGCGAAAGCGTGTCCGGCATGCATGGCTTCCGTCCGACGGGAAGCCGAACGGTGCCTCGAATTCATTTCGCGCGAAATGCCGTCACGCCAGCCCGATTATTCATCAAAATAATAGTTCGTCTTCGCATAACCTTCGTCACAGCCGCCGTACGACCTAGCTGCCATGCAAATTCTCATTGCCGAAGACGACGATATCTCGCGCGACATGCTCGATAACACTTTAAGCCTCGCCGGCTTTCAGGTGCTGACCGCGCACGACGGAGAAGAGCGCTCCAAATTCTGCGCGAAGGAAATTGCCGGCTCGTGATCTCCGATTGGGATATGCCGCGCTTGACCGGTATCCGAAGGGCCTAAAAGGCGAGCAAATTCCACTGGCCGGGCGAATTGTCGCCGTGGCTGATGTGTACGATGCATTATGTTCGCGCCGGATTTACAAAGACGCGTACAGCCACAATGTGGCTCGATCGAACATCATCGAAGCCAGCGGCAAGCAGTTCGATCCGGATGTGGTCAAAGCTTTCCTGGCGAGCGAAGAACAGTTCTTGGAAATTCGGGACCAGTTCTCCGTGCAAGATTCGCACTGGCCGTCAGTGAGCGAAACGTGTTAAAGGGTCTATATCGCCCACTGGTCCGCTGCATGCCGGTGCGAACTTGCCTGCCGCAAGCCGATTACGCCTCATGCCATCGCACATTGATGCCGATCGGTCTGCAATTCGCCAAGCAACCGTTCGGGATCGAGCGGCTTCTGGAACCAACCGTTCAGGCCGGAATGTTTCTCGTCGACCCCCAATTGCTCCGCAGAGTAACCGGTAACGGCATAAATCTTCAGATTGGCCAATGAGGGATCGCGGCGGATCATTTTTACGGTCGTCACGCCGTCGCAGCGCGGCAGGTTCATGTCGAGCAGCATCACATCGGGCTTCGAACCGGCGCGCAACCGATCCAGCGCATCGGCTCCATCGTGGGCCGTGTTTACTTTGTAGCCGGCCAAACGCAAGAAACCGGCCAGCAATTCGCACTCGTTCGTGTCGTCTTCCACGAGTAGCGCTTCCAGTTGGCGAGCGCACTTTGTCGGCGGCGTGTGCTCCATCAATTCTTGCAATTCGCCTTCGATCGATTGGAAACCTCGCGCGATTTTATCGAGCGTGTTTTCCAAGTCACCAATCAATCCGGCGCTAAGCTGACGGCGGGCAAGCGCCAGACCGACCGAGCCGGAATTCAAGCGATTGCGCAAATCGTGTCGCAGTTTTCGGAGCCGATCAGATTCAGCCTGAGCGGCAGCCGCCAAAACGGCTTGGCTCCCGGCACTTGGCGGCACGCGAGACGCATTGCCGCTGGAGGAGTTCATCACTTCCTCGCGAAGAATTTGCACTTCGGCCGGCGCTTCAATACCCAAACGCACGCGGCCCGATTTTGCTTCCAACACCTCGACTGACGTTCGGAGAGCGGGGAAAACAATTTTCTCGTGTTCACGACGCGAAAGCACTAACATACGAGGCTCCTTCCACAACAGCACACGACGCCCCACCATGCGCCGTCGCTGCCCCTTCAACCGTGAGGGAATTTACTGGCAGCTCACACGCGAATCCTTCGCGACTGAGCCGCGGATTTGTTGTGGAAAGCATCCTGCTTTCGCGATCTTTTGGATCGTGAATCTCAATTGACAAAAACGACCACCGCGAAGCAAGAGCAGTTTCCGCCGATTTTTTATAATGCATACGTCTCATCGGCAGCATTGCTAGCAACGTCAAGGAGGTACACAATATCGGTTTAAGTAGCAAGCATCCTGCAATTCATCATTCCTAATACGCCATTATGATCTCGCCCGAGTTCGTAGAAATGCTCCGCTGTCCGGAAGACCACTCCACACTGAGTCTTGGCGACAGCGGTTTGACCGGCCGCTTGAACGACGCAATCGCCACTGGCCACCTGAAAAACCGTGCGGGTCAAAGCATCGAGAAGAAACTCGATGGCGTGCTATTACGCGCCGACGGGCGGGTGGCCTATCCGATTATCGATGAGATCCCGATTTTGCTGATCGATGAAGGCATCCTCTTGACGGATGCCTGAGGCAATATCGTTTCCAAATGCCAAATTGAATATCAACCTTCCGATCTTCCGCCTCGACTGACCTCCCTGCACGAATACAGTTGCAAAACCAGTCCCTTGGCGACGCATCTTATCCTCGGTACGATATTGGGTCCGGCAAATGCCGGGCCCGCCCTCTTAGCTCAAT
The DNA here is from genome assembly GCA_963773875.1 of Pirellulales bacterium. Taxonomy (GTDB): domain Bacteria; phylum Planctomycetota; class Planctomycetia; order Pirellulales; family JADZDJ01; genus CAVTYH01. The sequence goes on along the minus strand of CAVZCV010000010.1, from coordinate 214,464 downwards.
TGGCAGAGCAATTGACTCTTAATCAATGGGTTGTAGGTTCAAGTCCTACAGGGGGCACTTTGCGGCGAGGGACCACCGACTGATCGGCCTCTTCGCGATCAACCTGTGGTTGGATTTTAGGTAGTCTCGAGGTTGTCAGCATCCAGCGCCGCCGCTAGGTGCCGCCCGTCATGCACCACTCGATTGCGTCTAGCAAACCGAATTCCAGCGCGATTCGCCATAAGTGCTGCGGCTGAACGTCAGGACGGGATTGATCTCTGACGCGTTCTAGCTCCAAATCCAGCATCTGTGCACGCAAGCGGACCAGTTCGCGAATCACGGTTTCCCTGCCGCGCTTGAGTATTGAATCGGCCCACAGGGCTGAATCGACCCGCGATTTGTGACCTAGGTTTTAGACGGAGTTTGAGAGGGCGGCGAGCGGACCGGGCTCAGCTATTTGGCTCGGAAATTCAGAGCCAAAAACATTTTTTTTCGATCCGGAATCACACCCGTTTTTTGCGACTTTCTATGGCAACCGATACGCTGGAGCGCACTGAATCGCTTTTGTCTGCATTGAAACTCGATGAGGCATTTCATCCTCAGGAGGTCCGTTCAGAAGGTGAAAGTGGTCTGAGCGCAACCTTGATTGAGGATTTGGTACTGAAATACCTAGCCGGAGTTGGTTCCGCCAGCGGCCGCGTGATTGCTGACCATGTCTGCCTGCCGTTGCCCGTGCTGGAGAATCGATATGCTGCCATGCGCAGCCGTCAGGAAATTGCGCCTGTTAGCTCCGGCATGCTGGGCGACTACGTTTACCGCTTGACCGATCAGGGCCGCGAACGAGCCCAACGCGCCATTCGTGAATGTGCCTATGCCGGACCCGCTCCCGTGCCGCTGGAAGATTACATGAACTCAGTGCGGGCGCAGAACATTCGCAGCGAAAAGCCGCGACGGAAACGATTAGAGGCGGCATTCGAAGACATTCTCGTGTCGCAGACATTGCTTGGACAACTGGGCCCAGCAATCAATGCGGGACGAGGCATGTTCATTTATGGACCGCCCGGCAATGGCAAAACGACGATTGCGCAACGGCTGACGCGCTGTTTCGGTCAAACGATCTTCGTGCCACACGCAATTGTTGAAGATGGACAGATTATCAAGTTGTTCGATGCCGCCTGCCATGTGCAGGTTCGCTCCTCAACAGAAAGCATATTGCGAAATGCGGAACACGACCGCCGTTGGGTCCGCATACAACGGCCCACGGTCGTCGTGGGCGGCGAATTGACCATGGATAACCTGGAACTGAAGCATAATGCCATTTCCAACGTCAGTGAAGCGTCGCTGCAACTTAAAAGCAACTGTGGTTGCCTTTTGATCGACGACTTCGGCCGCCAACGAATTGATCCGGTCGAGCTATTGAATCGGTGGATTGTGCCGCTGGAGAACAACGTCGATTATCTGACGCTTGCCAATGGCAAGAAAGTGGAAGTGCCATTCGAACAATTAATCATCTTTTCCACGAATTTGGAGCCAAGCAAACTCGCGGACGATGCGTTCCTGCGACGCATTCCCTTTAAGATTGAGCTTAGCAATCCCACGCGCGAAGAATTTCACAAGCTTTGGACGTTAGTGTCGGCTAAACTGCGAATCGATTGTCCACCGGAATCGATCGATTACCTAATTGAAAAACACTTCACCGCCTGCGGACGTCCGTTGCGGCGGTGTCATGCTCGCGATCTGCTTGACCAGATTCAAAACTACTGCGAGTACAATGAGCTTCCTCCAGTAATCAACGAAGAGAATCTGGATTATGCGGTGCGAAATTATTTCACATCGCTCGAGGCGGAGATCTGCAATCGAGCCATCGCGCCGCCGGTCCTAAATAATGTTATGGATCGACAGCATACACTGGTTCTGAACCATTAATCGCCGATCCGACGAGCAAGCGCCGCAGATCATCTTCTACTGTTTCGTCGCTGGCATAGGTGGCGGAATCGATCGGCTCGATCAGGGAGATAAATGCGTTAAACGTGAGATATCCGATCGGTCGCTGTTCGGCCAATACGACGATTTCCAAACAGCCGTGCTCCGAAAACGTGTCATAGATTTCCGGAAACGTCGCGTCATGGGCCACCGTTACCGGGCTCACGAGCGCAAGTTCATCATTTAGCCATTCGCGCCATTCAAGGGTTTCGTTATGGGCGGACGGCATAACGACGCCTTCCAATCTGCCTTCGTCGTTTACGAATGGCCAAATCGTCACGCCACTACGACGCAGTGCTGCGAGTCTTTCACGATCCATCCGGTTGCGGATCAGCACATATGGAAACGGCTCCATAATGTCCTGGGCGATCACGTTGGCGAATGGACTGCCAACTGTCAGTTCAGTTTGCCAATTCGAAAGCTCCTGCGAGTAGGAATCTGAAGTCACGATACAGTCGCCACCCGACTGCCTTGCCAGCGTCAACGTATCCCGGCCGCGCAGAAGATGTTGATCCGGAGTGAGGCGGCGTTCCCATGGCACTACAGCTATAGACAGCGAAGTCTGCAAGTTTGATTGACGATCCGTCTGGACTGTACGGAACGCCTGCGAAATCTGCTCGGCAATTTCGCGTGCACGCTCCGGCTTGTGGCCAATGAGAAGAATATGAAACGTTCCAGCATCCTCATATGCAGTCAGCGTTCTTTCACCTGCGCACATTCGAACCAATGTCGACAAAGCGGAGAGCATCCAGTCGGTTGCAGAAGCGCCAGACCGGCGTGTGATGCCGTCGATGAAGTCGATTCCGACCGTTAATAAGGTGTGCTCCGCAGCGCTGTGTTCGCCGCTGCCAATCAACTTGCCAACCCGCTGCACAAAGCCCCGCACCGAATATGTTCCAGGTAAGTTGCTTTGGCACGATTGGGCGATCATTCGTCGTTCGAATTCCAGCGCTCGGGCTGCGGCGCGAGTGCGGGCTAACAGCTCTCCGCGACTCAGCGGGATTCGAAGGGCATCGTTGGCGCCCGCGGAGAACCATGCTGCCAAGTTCGACGGTTCCTTAGTGTCGTACAAAACGAATCGGTATACTGGCACGGCCGACTCGCTTGCAAACAGCGAGGCGGCAGGACTATGAACGGCTCGCCCGTCAAAAAATAGAATCTCCGCGTCGCTGAATTGTCGCCAGGCAGCATTTTCGCTATGGTCCTTGCTGGTCTCGACGGAATAACCCACGGCCGTCAGCATCCAAGCTAGGTCATGCAAGACTGCGACATCTGCTGAAACGACTAGACTCTTGATGGGGCGCGCGGAATGAGACATAGAATGCCAGACAAATTGCCCCAACCTAGGTTTTCGGCTATGCAACTCTAGCACGATAAGCCCCGCCGGGGCGGAAAATGCTCAAAACCCGTCCGAATTCCCATAAAAATGCTAGGGTTCATTTGAAAGTTCGCCGGGCTTGCGCGATTAAATTGCGCACAGCCCGTCGAAATTCCAACCGCCGGGCACCGGGCTCACAGAGCCGGTCGATCTCGCGCCGAAAATGGGGGTTTTGCTGTGCTGCTGTCTTCGGTTTCCACGGCCTCGCAATCGCCGCCTCGACTGGAGTATTACCCGAGCGGCAGCGACAAGCTACAACGCATTGCTATTGAGCGCTGTCCCTTCAAGATTGGGCGCTGCGAAACTTGCGATTTGCAAATCGACTCGGCTGAAGTTTCGCGCGAACACGCAGAGATCACACATCGTGGCAGTATTTGGCTCATCCGTGATTTAGGGAGCACAAACGGCACTCAAGTCAACGGAAAGCCGGTGCGAGAGTCGTTCTTGGCAGATGGCGACATTCTTAATTTCGCAGAAACCGAAGTCACATTTGTCGCTTCAACGGTCACGCCATTTCAGCGGATGGCCACGCAAAGAATTCAGCCGAAATCTTCAGCACGAAAGCCCTCTTTGCTGCCAACAGATATACTGCAAATGCGCGCACTGACGGAGGCCACGCTTTGGCAAGCGATGCCGGTGCGGTTGGAAACGCTCGCTTCGTTGGTGACGGGTGAACTCGAAGCGTATTTTGCTCCCGCAATCGAAAGGATTACTACGTCGGATCCGGAAGTCCATGGTTTGCACCTCATGAGTCGGCGCTATCGAGAGCTTTCGCGGCGTCGAGCAATAGAGCAGGTCCAGGCTGCCGAAGCGACAAACCGAGTTTTTCTTGCAGCTGATAATTTTGAAATTGAATCGCCGGGCGAATTGCTCGCAAATTTTGAGCAACTGCGCCGACGGCGCCATTAGAGATCAACCTGGGCATTTCAATCTCGCTTAAAAACGTTGATCCGCCAACGCTCGATCACGTTTGCCGAGAAATTCGCCAGGCTAAATTCGGGCTCGTATTTCTGAATTTCCAAGGCGCTGCGGGGCAGGTTTTGGAAATTGGCTCCTGCTCGCCAGATTACCTAGTACTCTCGGAAACCATGCTACGAGGTATTGCCCCGGCCAGTCAGCCGCTGCGGCGATTGGAATTAGTCCTCGCAACCTGCCAGCAGTTAGGCATCAAGGCGGTCGTGCCGAGTTCGAAATGCGAACGGACGATGGCCATTTGTCAGCAGATCGGATATGAGCTGGCTTTACAGGAAATAACGGCAGACGTGCCCTCCTCGCACCAGCATCTTGCCGCAGCAGGCAGTTCGCACTGAATAGAGCACCAGAGCGCACCGGAATGCTCACCAGCACTCAACCACGCCAGGATGTCTTCCCCGGTTATCAGCTGACCGAGCGAATCGGTTCCGGCGGATACGCGGAGGTTTGGCGCGCACGTGCTCCGGGTGGAATCGACAAGGCAGTGAAAATTGTTTTCGGCTGCTACGATGATCAGCTCGCGGTCCAAGAGTTGAAGGCACTGGAGCGAATTAAGGACGTTCGCCATCCGTTTGTTCTTTCGCTGGAACGCTTCGAAATTGTCGACGGCCGCCTTGCAATTCTCACCGAACTAGCGGAAATGAGTCTCGAGCAGCGCGCCGAGCAATGCCGCGCACAAGGACTGCCAGGCATTCCGCGCGAAGAGCTTTTGCTTTTTATGTCGGACACCGCGGAAGCATTAGATTTCTTGTCCGAACGACATAGCTTGCTGCATCTTGATATCAAGCCCGCGAACCTGTTGATATCGGCCGGGCACGTGAAGGTTGCGGATTTTGGACTGGTAAAGGAATTGGCGTCGCGTACGCAGAATTCCATGGTTGCGGGTATGACTCCGACATACGCCTCACCGGAAATGTTCGACGACGCGCCATCGCCCCAAAGCGATCAATACAGCCTGGCGATCGTATTCCAGGAAATGTTGACGGGCGTACTGGCGTTCCCGGGCCGCACCACCGCTCAACTTGCGAATCAGCATTTACGATCGCCACCGCAGTTGTCGGCACTTTCCGAAGGCGATCGCGGCATTATTGCTCGAGCACTTTCTAAGAATCCGGCGGAGCGTTTTCCTTCGTGTACCGCATTTGTGAAAGCTCTACACGATGGAGGCGAAGTTCGGCGGTTCTATCTTCCGGATCACCCAAAAAAATCGACCAAAGCGAAAGCGCCGCAAAGGAGCGACCAAGTGTTTTGGCGTCCGCCATGCAACAGGCCTGTAAGGCCGCAAGTCCAGCGGCGATTCGCGATTTAATCGCAAAAGCTAAGCATTCTACGCTCGTGCGCCCGCATGCATTGCAGGAAACGAGTGTAGACCCTAAGTCGGCTGTTAAGCCAGCGCCGCCGGAAGACGATTCGCGTGTCGTCGATGTCGATGTTCCAGCCGCGAACTGCGAAACGGTAATTCCAACGCTGTATATCGCGATTGGCGGAGTTGGGATTCGGGTTCTAGGTCTGCTTCGCAATGAGTTGACCCGTCGGGGGAACTCTTCACCGTCGGCGAACATTTTTGAAATGCTGGCCATCGATACGGATCGCGCGACACTCAAAGACGCCTGCTCGACCGCGTGGTATAGCCCGCTCGAATCGACCGACGCGCTGCACTTGCCTCTAAAATTACCGCAGCATTACCGCGATCATCCGCCCGAAAAATTGGAATGGCTGAGTCATCGCTGGCTGTACAACATTCCACGATCATTGGAGACGCGAGGGTATCGTCCACTCGGACGCCTGGCGCTCCTGGACCACGTTGACAAAGTATTGGCAACTATTGATCAACAATTGGCCCGACTCGCGGAAGTGGAAGACTCCGACGAGCCTTTGAAAAAGTCGACCGAAGTTCGCGTCGTGCTTTTAGCTGGCACTGGAGGTGGCACGGGCAGCGGCATGGCGATTGATTTAGCGAACGCCGTTCGATCACGCATGAACGTCTGCGGCTGCACTGGTCAAATTGAAGCCGTTTTCATTTGCACTTGCTTGGGAAACACGAGTGCCTCGCCGCTGTCGATCGCCAATTCTTTCGCATTGCTGACCGAACTGAATGTCGCCAGTGTCGCTGGGAATCGAGGCGCACATGCAGAACTACCTGGGCTGCGTGAAATGGAGTCGCAGCAAATGCCGCTCGATCACGCCTACTTCGTAAATGCAATCGATGGGGTCAATCAGACCGTCGAACATGGCCTAAAGCAAATCGCTGACCAATTGCTGTTAACATCTACCACGCTGCAACCTGTCCTAAACGCTTCGAAACAGACAAAAACGCCACGTGAAACAGCGCCCCGGCAGGAGCTATTATTGCGTTGCATTGCCAGCGCAACAGTCGCCTCCTCCGAACAGGCGCGCCGGCGGCATCTGGCAGATTCGTTGGCGCGGTCTTTCGAAGCCCAGTGGCTCGCCACCGCTCCCATCAATCAATGGCGAAAGCTAGAGCGAGCAGATGAACGGCCGAGCAAATCAAGTAGCGAGGATGCTTCAAACGGTGTGGCAAAAGGCGAGCCAGCAAACTATTCAGTCGTCGAACAATGGCGCCGCAATTTCGGCGCACATGCGAAAAGTTACTTCGCGCTGGAAGCCATTTCACGCCTTGTTCCTGATGCCTCGGGCAATGGCAACGCGCGAGGCGGTCGATGTTTGAGCCCCGACCCTTCGGCGTTCATTGATCGTGCAGCTCAAGCGGCGCTCCTCTGCGGTCGTCGCTTGATTCAATCTCACGACATCGATAACGCGTTGACCGACGAAGACCGCCAACTTGTGGATCAACTTTCAGCCGGCGCTCATGAGGTTTTGACACTTCTGATCGATGAAATGTCCACAATGGCCGCCGACCGGATGCTTGATGCCACGACTCTGGACGGCCTCGTCCACAGTCAATGTGCCACAATCGTAAGTGAATGCATTGCAGGATCGATGAACGGCACCGGCGGCAGTCCACCGCTGCCAGCAGATGGCGCCGCTCGCGCGGTGCTCGAAAAGGCAAACATTAATTTGCTTGGGTGCGGGCACGACCGACGCACAATGATTGCCGCGCCGCCGCACGAGCCAACAAACGAAACCGTCGGCGCCCTCCTGAAAGTTCGACCGAAAGCCGCGGTTGTCTCGGCGAGTGTTTCTGAGCCTGTGGTCGTATGCGAAGCATCAGGCATCTCCGCCTCGGCACTAGCTCGCGGATTCGAACGCGTCTATCCCGGCGTTTCCGATGCCGCCGCGCGCCTCTTCACGCGGATCGACATCGATTGGACTGCCCATCGGCCGGCTCGTTGAAACCAAGCCCGAACGTGCGACACTCGAACGTTCTATAAGCGTGCAAAATACGCGATTCTCGGCTGGCTTTCCCTCACGGCCCAACATTTATTCACTGCTGCGATTTGGCGATATTTCAAAAAACGCCGCGAAATCTGCGCCGATCGGGAGGGGCGAATAACGCGGTGAAGCTCCGGCGGGCTGCGCGGCACGATTCTCCGAAGAAAACGCATGTCGAAACCGCCGACTCTCGAAAAGCGTGTTTCGGAGTGAAATAACTCCCGCGCGCTTTACAACCTGTGCAGTCGTTTTTGCGTTTTTTGCGTTGAGTAATTTCACAGTTATTTCACTCTCCGCCTTTGGATCCCCAAATCGATCGAAAATTCTCGGTCGATTTGAAAGGGTTATTTCACACATTCCGATTCCCTCTCCGCTGGGTGGCCCCGACAAAGCACCGCGTGTCGGGGTCGCGCAGCGACAAGAGCGCGCCAGATCGTTCCCGCTTCAATCGCTTGGAATCTAATCTGACGCCTCTTGCGGCTGCGCCGCCCGGACACTTTGTCCAGGCCACCCGGCGCGAAAACACAAAATCGCCAATTCCCGCCCAAAGCCGTCGGCATGGACAGCGCGAACCACCAGACACCCAGGCCCACAGACACCTAGACCCTTATGTATTTGTTCAAATTGCCAAAGACCGAGTCACGGAGCCCATACTCTCCGACAAATAGCAGTGTAGTGTACAGACGCACTGAAGTCAAGAGCCTTTTTGGGCCAGTCCGAAGAAATTTTTTACCACGGAGACACGGAGGCACGGAGCCGGCAGAAAACGGCGATAATCCGAGCCGAATCCCGTCAGGGTGCGGTGGACGCGTCGGTGGCAGAATTCAGAATGCAGAATTCAGGAGTCAGAATGCAGTAGATCGCGTAGGGTGGTTAAACGAAGTGCAGACGCACCTAATTGCTTGCCAACCACCTCACGGTGCGTCTTCGCGGCTCGACGCACCCTACGCTCATTTTCATCGTTTGCTTGCTCGCGGGCAAAAATCTGCGCCATGTGAGACACGGATAGGTGCGCCTGATTACAATAGTTGCCAGGGTCAGCCCAAATGGGGAATGTCGGAAGGCACTCCCTGTACGTCGGATGACAGTTATCTCAAGACGTCGACGATCGTGCCCCGCCACGGTTTTGCCCAAGTCCATGGATGGCGACGTACGGCATTCCGGAACTTGGTGGGCATCACCTGTTTTCTGGATCGCAATCGTTGCGGCATTGCTCGGTCCCATCCAGTCCTCGGCACGCGCGTTGTCGTTCAATCTGACGTTTGACGCCAGCACCAATGGCGCGCCTGCCGGATTCTTCACAGCCTTCAACAGCGCCATCCAATTCTATCAGACGAACTTTACGGATCCGATAATCATCAACCTGCAAGTTGGTTGGGGTGAAGTCGCTGGCCAAAATTTGTTGCCGGGCTTTCTCGGCGAAAGCTCCGCAATTCAGCCCGGCTTCTTTCACTTCGACACCGTGAAGTCGGTCTTAGTCGGCGATGCGAAGTCGGCGGCGGACCTGACCTCCGTCGCCAACATGCCTGTGACCGATCCCACCGGCAATGCCACGTTTAAACTTTCACGATCTCAATCGAGAGCGCTGGGTCTAATGGCCGGAGATGGAGCGGGCCTGGATGGGTCTGTCGGTTTCGACACCACAGCCACCTACACGTTCGATCCGGATCATCGGGCTATAGCCGGAAAATACGATTTTGTTGGCCTGGCCGAGCATGAAATTAGCGAGGTCTTGGGACGGTTTGGGTTGGGGCAGAATGGCGCCAGCTCGGGCCGCTATGGCCCAATCGATTTTTTCCGCTATACATCGCCGGGCGTGCTCGACCTCGTGCCGGAGAATGGCGCGTACTTTTCAATCGATGGCGGCACGACGGTTATCAATACCTTTAACGGCACGGGAGGCGGCGATCTGAGCGATTGGGCCGGCGCAACGTTCGATTCGTACAATGCCTCGCTGACCGCGGGAGTGAAGTTGGCCGTTTCCGCGGGAGACCTCACTGTAATGGATGTGATCGGCTACGACCGCTTAGTGCCGGGCGATTTCAATCGCGATGGTCGAGTCGATGCCGCCGACATTGTGTCGATGCTGACCGCGCTGACCGATCTGAACGCTTATCAGGCGGCAAAGAATCTTATGAGCCCACAGCTCGTGCTGCTTGGCGACCTCAACGGCGACGGATCGGTGACCAACGCCGATATTCAGTCGCTCTTAGATCTGGTGGCGAGCAGCAGTGGCTCCATGGCAAGCGTGCCGGAACCTGCACCGCTGGTGCTCGTGGCGCTGGCGCTGCTAGGTGTGTTCGTCAGGAAATACCGCGCCAGCGAAACGCGGTTTGGCGGCACCCTACCCTTTGCGTCGAGCGCAAACGTTCCAGCGGCAGCATCAGATTGCGTAGGGTGTGTCAAACGAAGTGCAGACGCACCGATTGCTGGCCAACCACATCATGGTGCGTCTTCGCGGCTCGACGCACCCTACTGCTGTAATCTGCAGAATTAAAAATCCAACTTTGCGCAGGCGATGCCGATGGGAATCGTCAAGAATATTCCGATGGTAATCGCGATCAAGCGTGACAATGGCAACTCCCAGCAGGCGGTCCACTCGACACCTAGCAGGTTGCCACGTATGGTGCGGAATCGCTTCTTGAAATATAGGTCACCGCCACACCCGCTGCGGACACTTAAAACGGGGGCTTTGGCAAGCATTTGCTCGAGTCAATTCGAGTCCGTGGGCAGCAATCGGCGGCAAGCTGAAGGCCGACGGGTTTCGCGCTGAAGATCGATTCGACGTCTTGAAAAGTTGCCGCCGCATTCACACTGCTGGCTAGGTCCGTGAATGTGGTGTCCATTTTGAGCGGTCCGAAGCGTCTTCGGCGAGCACAAACTTGCATCTGCCCTTGGCTTGCAGTAATTTCTGCCGGCATGCCGCACCCTCACCCCGGCTCTCTTCTGTCGAGGATGAGGGTGAGGGCGAGAGCGGGTTTGGGAAAGTGAAATCGCGAGGGCTTGGTTGCTCGTGAGACCTTCGGTCGGGCAGGCGGCGAGGTCGGGAGACCTGCGCCGAGCGCGTGGCACCCGCGCGCGTGTCGTCAGCCCCACGGCCATTGGCCGTGGGCTAAAGGGATGATTGCGGTGTTTGATCGTTAGCTCCCGGCCAGTGGCCGGGGGGTTAAACGAGCGCGTGGCGGGGGCCAATGGGATGGTTGCCGTCGATTAGGGATAGTCGACAAGGAAATTCCAAGGGCGGGCAGTTGCGCTCTAAGAGCGTGTTTGGAAATTGAGCTCTTGCGTGAGATTCATGAAAAAGGTACGGCTCCATCGTCTTGTTGTGTTTCAAAAACACAGATGGAGCCGCACCCATGGATGGGCGAAATTATTCCAGCGATTTGACCGACGAGCAATGGCAATTGATCCGACCTTGGTTGCCGCCGCCCAGCCGCGTGGGTCGGCCTCGCCGAGTCTGCCGGCGGCAGGTGGTCAATGCCATTTTGTATGTGAACCGTACGGGCTGTCAGTGGCGCCAGCTGCCGCGCGACTTTCCCAAGTGGCGAACGGTTTACGATTTGTTCTGGCAGTGGCAACTCTGGGGCTTGTGGCAAGAGATCCACGACAAACTCCGCGAGCGAGTGCGTCGTACGGCGGGGCGAAAGGCAAAGCCCAGCGCCGCGATTCTCGACAGCCAGAGCGTGCGCACCACGGAAGTCGGCGGAATTCGGGGCTACGATGCCGGCAAACAGGTCACCGGCCGCAAACGCCATCTGGCGGTCGATACCCTGGGGCTGATCCTGGCCGTGGTTGTGCATCGCGCCGATGTGCAAGATCAGGATGGCGCTCGGCTGTTGCTTGCGCAGATGCGCCAGGGCTTTGGACGACTGAAAGTTCTGTTTGCCGATTCGGCCTACGCCCGGAGTGGATTGCCCGATTGGGTGAAGGCCACGTTTGGTTGGATCTTGCAAACGGTGTTGCGGCCGGTGGGAGTTCGCGGGTTCGTCGTGCTGCCCAAGCGCTGGATCGTCGAACGTACGTTTGCCTGGCTCTCGCGCTGCCGCCGCAATAGTAAGGACTACGAACGAACTACACGGTCCAGCGAAACAATGCTCCACATCAGCATGATCAATCTCATGTCACGTCGCCTCGTACGCCTCAAAAACTAATTTCCAAACACGCTCTAAGACGACTGTCGGGAGATTCTGGTTATGGGTCGGATATTGCTTACTTGGGAGCTCGGCGGCGGGCTGGGGCACTTGATGAATTTGCGGCCGCTTGCCGCCGGACTCTTGCGCGGACACCAGCTGTTTCTTGCGGCTAAAGATTTGTCGCAAGTCCGGCGGGTCATCAATGATGAGCGAATTGTCTTGCTGGCCGCGCCGTGGAATGTGCGCCGAAAGCGAGCGTCACAGACGATCGTGAACTTTGCCGACCTGCTTTTGACCATTGGCTTCGACGATGAAACTTCATTGGCATCTCACGTGGATGCTTGGCGCAGTCTCTTCAAATTTGTAGCGCCGGACCTCATGATTTGCGACCACAGCCCGACTGCGCTCTTGGCCGCGCGGGGAACACATTTCGCTGTGGCCACGGTGGGCACAGGATTTTTCTGCCCTGTCGACGAATCCCCGCTGCGAATATTGCGCAGAATCAAGCTTGAGGATCGTGAGGCAGCGCATTCACGCGAACGACAACTATTGGCGACGATGAATGCTGTATTGGCTGCACGCCAACTGCCGACACTGCAGAGCGTATCAGGACTTTACCACGACGGAACAACCCGGCATTTCCTGCTGACGTTTCGCGAGCTCGATCATTTTGAGGGCCGAAGTGAAACTCAATACTGGGGCGCTTGGCCGTATGGACTTCCCGGTGAACCCTTCGTTCGGCCGGGTGCTGAACCCTGCTTGTTCGCGTATTTAAAGCCCTTCCCCGCCCTGCTTCAATTGCTGGCGAATTTAGCTGAATCACGGATTAATGCCGTCGTTTACGTGGACGGCCTTGACTCCTCCGACAAGGCGAAATATGAGTCGAGCCGACTGCGCTTTGCCAACGGTCCAATCGACATACGCGAAGCTGCTAGGAATTGCGATTTGGCACTCACCAATGCCAATCACGGTACTTGCGTCGCAATGCTGCTCGCCGGCAAACCGCTCGTCCACGTTCCGCCGTATCTGGAGCAAAGCTTGTTGGCTGCTGCCATCGACCGATTCGGCGCAAGCATTAGTGCGAGAACTACCGACGCCGTGGGAATTTGTCTCGCGATTGACCGGGTGTTAACCAATTCAAGCTATGCCCAAGCGGCGACTGATTTTGCGGAGCGCTATCGTGATCATCCATTCGATCGGCTGGCGCAGCAGATGTTAGATCAGATGGAGCGGTTGATTCAGTCTTTACCGGCCAGCTGATTCTAAGGCCTGCGGGCCGGTCTCACATTCCCGCGGGCCGTGGCCGGGGGGCTAAATGACGCGTGGCGGGGGCGGGGATGCCGATCAGCCGGGTGGCGATCAATTGCCGGCGGGCTTGGCGGCAGCGTCGCCCTGGGTGGGCTTATTGATGCGCACCAGAGTTTCTTGCACCGTGGAGCTCGCGCCGAAGTGCACGAGCGCGGGCGATTCGTCTTTGGTCAGATTGTAGAGGCCGGTTTCGACCACCAGGTTTTTGTTATCGCCCACCTGCCAGGCGACGCGTTGGTTTTTCTTATCGACCGCGCCGTGAACCGGCAGTGTGGTGTCGGAAACCTGATCGTAATAGTTGCCGCGGATGGTGCCTGATTTATCGACCGCGAGCTGAAACACCATTTGCGGCACGGTCTGGCCTTGCGGCATCAGGCCGAACACGCCCAGCGGCAGCCACTTGGCATCGTTCGGCGGGTCTTGCGTGCCCGTGCTCGAAAGATCGTACGCCGATTGATAGTACTGCTGCGTGGTTTCTACCGGCTGCGAGCCGTAGTACACGTAATCGTTTTGAATAGTGATGTTATCGCCGTAGTTGTAATACACCGGTGGGCCGGCGAATTCGATCCACGGCGCCAAGTCGATCCACAGGCATGGAGCCCAAATGGCATCGGCCCAGGCGAAGGGCGTCCAACCCCAGGGGCACCAACCCCAATGATGATTGTTGATCCAGCCGGCCGTGAAGAAGTGATGATCGTTGTACCAGTGCTGGCACGCCAAGCGTTGGGAGTGCATGTACGTGGGCGAAAACGGACGATAGCCGGCCGGATGGATGCCATGGTCCGCGAGCGGATGATTGCCGTCGTTCATGGAACGCTCGGCGGGGCGAAGATCGTTTGTGCGATTTTCATTCGGGCGCAGATCGTTGGGATGGTTTTCATTGGGGCGATTCAGCGCGCTCGGTCGATCGGTGGCGGGGCGATCTAGTGCAGCGGGACGGTCGGCGGCTGGGCGAAGATTGTCGAACCGCGCAGTTGCCTCGCCGCCTGCGGCGTGCAGCCCGGCATCGGTGGGTAGGCCGAGGAAGCTGTTCAGGTTGGTGCGATTGACGGCGGCGCCGGAATCGAAGTTGCGAACGTTGTTGTCGTTGAATCCGCCGATGCGGGCGGCATCGAAACCGTCGGGGCGATTGCCGGCGAAATTGTCGGGACGAAATCCGGCGTCGGGACGGAAATTATCGAACCCGGCGGGACGCTGGGCGGCGAAATCGTTGAAGCCGCTGAAACGATCGGCGTTGTAGCCGCCATAGCCGCCAAAGCGATCGGCACTGTAGCCACCGCCACCGAAACGGTCTGCACTGTAACCGCCACCGCTGAAGCCGCCACCACCAAAGCGATCGCCACCGAAACCGCCGCCACCAAAATCGCCGCCGTGGAATCCGCCGCCGCCGAACCCACCCATTCCGCCGCCGTGAAATCCACCGCCGCCGCCGAAGCCGCGGGCGCCTGCCGTGCCGGTGAAGGCCGCACAAATTGCGATGCCAAGGGCAAATTTGAAAATGGTCGTTTTCATGGTCGTGTTGTCCGGACTGGGAATTGGTGTGTTGTCGGATTGCGGCCGGGTGGCACGCGCGATCTTGGCGATGCGAACCGCGGTCGCCGGCTATTTTTTCTCGGCTGTCGTCTTCTCATTCGTCTTTTTGTCGTCTTTCATTTGCTTGTCGTTCAGCTTGGCGTCGGGCATGCGATCGAGAACGATTTCCGACGTGTCGGCCAGCGGCGTGCCGCCTGCCATGCGATTCGTGGAACGCCAGCCGAAGACGTTATCGTCGCCGGGCACGCGAATCACAAAATCGCGCGACGAAGTGGGCGTGCCATCGGCCATGACGCCGCTGGAATCGACGCGCCAGCCATCGGGCATGGGCATCCAAACTCCGCCGCCGAAGCCGCCACTGGAATCGAACGACCAGGAGCGCGGTTGCTGGGAGCGCGGATCCCAACCGATGATTTGCACGCCGGTCGATCTTACCGTGCCGCCGCTTTGCACATCGTAATTTCGAACGATGAAGTTCTTGTTCGCGACCCAATGAAAATCGCTCGTCGCCGTGATTTTCTCGGTCTTCGCTTGCCATTTGCCAATAAGCCAGGCGATGGGTTGCAATCGATCGGCGGTGCTCGGCGCCACTTGAGCGCTCGCCTCCCGCACGGTTGCCATCTGCCATTTGCCATCTTGCAGTGTGTGCACGGCCGAGTAACGGCTGCTCGAAGTTGGCCCGCCGTCCTTGAACGTCATGATTCCGGTACCTTCTTCGACCGCCATGTTCGGGGCGGGGAAATCGATCGATTGGATCGCGATTTCAATTTGCGCGCCGGGGTGACTTTTGAAGAACGCGGTGTAT
This sequence comes from Pirellulales bacterium, assembly GCA_963773875.1. GTDB lineage: Bacteria > Planctomycetota > Planctomycetia > Pirellulales > JADZDJ01 > CAVTYH01. The sequence continues at coordinate 199,019 of CAVZCV010000010.1, read as the reverse complement.
TCGTCTTCGATCGCCTTTTGACCTCTCAAAGTGCGACCGGTTTCATCGGACATCATGCCACCGGCAGTCCACAGTGCGGCAATCTTCTTGGCATCGCCGGCGTTGAACGCCTTGGTGAAATCGTCCGCCGATTGGCGAATCGTTTTTTCAGCCGCTGCCCGATCGGCCGTGGGATCCGCGGCGCTCGAATTAATTGCAACAGTTAAGGCACTGGCGATCGCGAGAAATACGCACGACGATCGACGGGCGAATGGGCTTTCCATGATGCTGGCTCGTTGCCGCGAAGTGAGAATGCGATCTGCGTCGCCTCGCGGCGGCGCAATCGTCAACTACCGTAAGGTTAGCACACCATTGTGCAGAAAACGCGACAAAAATAACCGCGTCCGCTTTAGAAATCGCGGAGAAAACTGCGGTAAAACGTCGTCGCCCGATGGATCAATCGATCTCAGGCGGCCTTGTAGTCGGGCCCGCGTACATGCCTGCCACAATTAGCAGAAATCCGGCCAGAGCGACTAACAATCCGATTGGCAGCAGCACGAGGCTGACCCCCATCGCCATGCCGACGACGAGCAGCAGCAGGCCGAGCACTAACGCCACGCCGTGACCGACCATTCGGCCGGCGCCTTTCACTTCTGCAGTAATGGTTTCACGATCGGTCATAAAGCACCTCATTCGAAAGATCGGGACTCTTTCGGCATCTCACGCTCAATGCAGAATAGAATCCGCGCTGAAGAGCATTCGTGTAATGGCCAGCGTGGCCCAAGAAAATCGCTTGCGCGAGCAACGTTAATTTGGTTGCACCGCAACGAATAAAGAGCCGCCCCTCGCGAGCGGATCAAGCACACTTACAGTATACCGTGAAAACCGCGATTTTTCAATGTTATTCTGTGCTGATGGGCCTCGAAATCGGCAAATTGCCGCTTATTTAACGAGCTTGACCGGCGGCGGTTCCCAGGTGCCGTTCAAAATCGAGGGGGAAGCTTCCTTCGGCCAGTACATTCGCAGCATTAGCACGAATTTATCTTTCGGCGCAGGCAGCCAGTTCGCTTCTTTTTCGCCGCCTGGATTTTCATTCTGGATATAAAAATCGATCGAGCCGTCGGAATTCTCTTTGAGAGCATCGCGCAAACTTAGCGTGTAGCGATTCAACGGATTGGCGACGAAGAAATAAGCGGCGTTATACATTGTTAGCGACCAGAACGCGTTGACGGGCGGCAGCTCGTATTTGCTGGCGAAGTGCAGCACGTATTGATTCGCGCCGCTGTAAGGCTGGCCGTCGGCATCGGTTTCGGAGGTTGGATAGACCGCATCTTTCGTCCGGTTGCAGCCCAGCCCGAAATACGCAATCGTGGCTCGCTGCAGATAATCGACGCCATACTGGCCACCGGGCACTGGGTACACCCAACCGTTTACGAATTTTCCGGCGTCCTTCATATGGCCGGCAATTTTTTCCTGCGCCGGTCCAATCGCAGCTTGCAACCCTTTTTGCACCGCGGGATCGAGCTTGCTGATGTCGAAATCTTTGCCCGGCACCAGTCCGATCTTGGCGAGCCTTTCGACCATAGGGCCATCGGCTTTCTGTGGTGGATTGGTTTTCAACAGCACAGCCAACAGTTTGAAGCACTCGCCGGCCTCCATGGCATTAACTTGCTCGCGGACCGGGGTCTTCATGTCGATTTTCGAATCGACCTTGCCTTTTGGCGGCGTGTACGATTTGCCGTAGGCGCTGGCTGGCACAAGCGAATATTTATCTTGCAGTGCGTGTACCGCCTTATAATCGTCCGGAGTGCCCGTGCAATACGTGCGACCTAAAATCCAGACCATGTTCGTTGGCGAGTTGTATGCCGGCACGCCGTCGGGCAAACGTCCCTTCCAGCCAGGGCCAACGATCGCGTACTTTTGCGCTTTATCGCCGGTGGTGCGCTTGCCGGGAACTTGAAACACATCGGTCCAGCCACTGAGCATCGGTATCAGAAAGTATCGATCGCCTTCGTCGGGCAGGCTCAAAATGTACGGCTCCTTGGAAAGATCAAGCCAGGCAGTTGAATATAGCGTGTCGGCATTTGGCGCAGTCACATCTTTGAATGAAGCATCTGGATATGTGCGGGAATTGTAGAACTGACCCATCGGCGCGTGGCCGTCTTTGGGAACTTCGACGTTCGTCATCTCGCGGCGCGTCATCTCCATCGTGACGAGCGGATAAGCGTAAATGTACGCGTCGACGCCAATCTTTTTGGCGTCGTCTTCGCTCATCCGCACCATGACCGACTGCATGGGCGCCGCCGAAATTGCCACGAAAATCGCGAACGCGACGAAAAGAATTTTAAGCGTCGAACTTGCGCCTACGGGTTTCATGGCACAGTCCTTTGTGGGAGAGAAACCACGGAAAAGCTGCATTCTAGAACGGCAAGCCGAACCCGATGCGACCGTAACCGTCGACATACATTGGTAGTTGCCGAGCGGGCGCCGGATTGAATTTTGGGCGCGGCCGGGCGAGGGGTTCGTGCCAAATTGCGCCGCACCGGGCGAGCCTGCTTGTTGATCGGCCTGTTGGCCAGCTGCGTTATTTTGCTGAATGGTACGGGCGGTAATCTGCTGGCTCTGCTGGTACGCCGCCTGGCCTTGCTGCGTTGCAAGTTGCTGCGCGCGAATTCGCGTTACGGCATCATCGAGCTGTGCGGCCGACATATTGGCAACATCGGTGAGTCCCAACTGTTTCAAAGTTTGCCGACGATACCCATCGGTCAACACGGAAAGGTACGTGCCTAGCCACTGCTGAGCGTCTTGAAAGTTTTTGCCGTTGAGCACCTTGAGCTTAGCGAGCCAATCGTTGATGAAGCCTTGCATCTCGTCGGCCGGCAAAGATTGAATCTGCGCGCTCAAGTTTGCACTGATGCGCTGGATATCGGCCGGCGTATAAATGACTTGCGAGGCCAGCCACTGCTGATACTCATCGCTCATTTGTTTCCACTCCGGACTGGCCAGGATTTCCGCCTTCGTGGGAGTATTGATTGTGGTTGCTCCACCTTTTCCTTGATTTGCAGCCGCTTTGGGCTGATTTGGTGGAGGGTCCTTGGCTTGATCGCTCGGCGCGCCAGCTTTCGTCTGGTCGCCAGGCGAAGCGACGGATTTCGGCTGTCGCAACTGCTGAGCGGAAAGCGCACAGGCGGAAAGTGAGAAGCCCGCCACCAGAATCAAACGCCAAATTTTATTTGCACCGCATGGCATAGGAGCACCAAAAGATAAATTTCGTGTCGTTCGGGAATCTCGCGGCTATTTCTTCGTCTCGCCGGTGCGTTTGAGCACGATTTCCATTTCGCCGGCGGGTTGCCCATCGATCGTGCCGCCAATGAGTCTCCAATCAAGCGTGTTCCGGTCGGGAAACTTGTAAACCTGTGTCGCCTTGGCGATTTTGCCATCGGGCATCACTCGCGTGGCAAGCACCATCCACGAGTTTCCTGCAAGCGTCCAAATGCCATCGGTATAGCTGCCGTCGTCGTTGAACATCCAGGAGCGAATATGTTTGGACAGCGGATCCCAACCAACTTCTTGCAACCCGCCAAGCGTGGCATCGCCGTGAGAAAGCGAGAACTCGCGACGCAAGAATTTCTTGTTGGCATCCCATTTCGCAGAAACATGCATAGCGATGCCATTCAGTTCGCCGGTCCACTCGCCCGCGAGCAAATCGAGTGACGCCAGGTGATCGGCGACGCTGACCGCAGTTGTTGCAGGTGTTGTTGGTGCGGGCGAAGTCGCCGCAGGCGCGCCCTTGGATTTTCCGCCGGGCTGAGACCAAGAAATCTGTCCGTCGCAGACCAGCGCGACGGTCGCCCAGCCAATACAAACCGCGGCCCATGAACTTCTGCGCATATTCAGCTCGATCAAAGAAATGACGATGCCGCCAGCAACCGCCGTCAGTATACTCAGCTCCATAGCATCCTGATAGTTCCGGTTGAATCGTGCCGCTGTGCAGGTCGTTGATGACGCTTGCCGATACTCCCATCCTGCGTTGGCTGACCGTTAACTTTCGGCCTGCGCCCGATGATTTGACGTTTATGGATCGGGCGCAAACGCAAACCATGGACAATGTCGAGGTCACGGTGGCGGTACTCGACGCCATGGAAAGTCGCCGCTTCTTTGGCGTGCCGATGGCCCGGCGTGGCATGCAGCCGGTGCTCGTGAAGATTGTGAATCGCAGTCCGGCGGCGTTCCGTTTGAACTTGATGAGCCTCGATCCGAATTACTTCTCGCCGCAAGAAGCGGCCGCGGCAAATCACTTTTCCACAGGCCGAAAAATTCTCGAATTCGGCTTCCTGGCCTGGATCTTTCTGCCGCTGATTATCCTGCTCCCGCTGAAATTCTTTGGCGCACGGCGAGCGAATCGCAAAATGGATTCGTTCTTTCAAAAGCACGCTTTTCGCTTGCGACCAATATATCCCGGCGCCCAAGCTGAGGGTTTTGTGTTCACGCAGCTTGATGTCGGTAGCAAGGTAGTTCATGTGCGGCTGCTCGGCTTCGACGACGATAAAGAATTCCTGTTTACACTGGCTGTGCCCGGCCTGCGGGCAGATTACCTGCACACCGAGTGTGCCAATCGCTTTTCCGCCTCGGAGTTAGTCGAGTGCGATCTCGAAGAGCTCCGCAAGCGAATCGCCGCCGCACCCCGTGCGACAACAAATCGTCACGGCACACGCGAAGGCGATCCGGTGAATTTGGTCGTGGCCGGCGAATTTGAAACGATCCTCAGCGCGTTCGGAGCGCGCTGGGACGAAACGGAGACGATTACGCTGGCCACATGTTGGAAAACATTTCGGTCGTTCTTCATCGGCTCGGAATATCGCTATTCGCCAGTCAGCGCACTGTATCTGTGGGGTCGCAGCCAGGACTTCGCGCTGCAGCGAATTCGCAGCTCCATCAATGAACGCTTACATTTGCGGCTATGGGCCCTGCCATTAAAATTTCAAGGCGCGCCCGTGTGGATTGGACAAGTGAGCCGCGACATCGGTGTGCGCTTCACTTGGCGAACTTGGAACCTGACGACGCACCGCATCGATGGCGAAGTGGATGAAGCGCGCGATTACGTTGTCGAGGATCTGTTTCAGGCAGGCCGTTTGGAAATTGCCGGATATATGGACGGAGTTGGAGCCTGTGCTGCCGACAGCCCACGACACAACCTGACAGGCGATCCTTACTACACCGATGGCCGCCGCGCTGCGGTGCTGCTTTCCACTTCGCGCACCACGCCAAAGTTCATCGCGTGGACATGACAATTGTCGGCGTTCTTGGTTGCAAGAAATTTCGCCGAAAAGATTCCAGCATTTTGCTGCAACTTCAAAGCTTTTTTTCCTTGATAGACGCGCGCAATTTTCGCGAGTTTTAGCGTGCGACCCCCTCAAGAATCGGGTCTTCGTACTCGGCGAAATTGAACTATGGTTTCCATAGTTGACTCGTCCTCGCGTGATACTTTTTGGGGCACATGGAAAACTCAGCATCCGCTCTTACTGCAGGCGAGGAAGTCGCCATCCTGCCCATTGGCGCGAACTCCAGCAGCAACGTGCTGGAGGTTTCGACGATCACTTATATTCGCTCGTCCACAATTCTATTGGCCAACGGCAAGATCTATGCCCGCCACCATGGCCGTGGCCTGGTGACGAACGATTACATCGTTGCGGCGACCGACGAACATAAATTCGCGCTGGCGCAAAAAACTGCGGCAGAAACGGCCGACAGCGAACCATCTGCGGAAGCTTTACCTGCGTAATTGTCTGATGTATTTGGTCAGCTGGTGGCCGGACTCATTTCCCTTCCGCGCGCTTGCGGACTTTCGTCGCCCGCTTTTTCAGCCGCTCCGAACGCCGCTCTAGCGAATTTGCGCGTGCTTCCTGAACCTTTTTGACGAGCTTCTTCAGCGGTCGACGGGCTGTGGTGGCCATGACGGTCTCCTTTGCAAAGTGAACTAAGCCTCTGGCTTAAGCGTAGAGCAAACTGCGTTCCGCGGTCCAAGCCTAGAATGAACTTCGTGACTATCGCACATCGATTGACTGCCGCCGATAACGCTGATATTCTATTTGCAATGCAATTGCATATGTGTTTCCTCCGCTGCAGAGCTTGTTGGTCATGATTCGTCGATTCGCATTTGTGCTAGCCCTCGCTTCCTACGGCATCGTTGCCGTCGGCGGGCAGGGATTGCATCTTTTGATGCACGATCATGGCGATGGCGATGATCACGAACCCTCTCTGTCTGGCACCCTCGATGCCGCTTCGCCTGCCGCAAGTCACTCGCACGATGATTGCGATCACGACAGCGAGCACTGCGCTGTCTGCCAGTATCATTCGCTCGGTCAATTATTCATCGCCACGCCGCCGGCGCAAGTTGTGCTGGGAGTGTGCGAACTTCTCGATTCAATCGCGCCGGAAGTAGTCGTTAGTCCGGCGCTCTTCTCGCCCGCCCAGCCACGTGCGCCGCCGATGGCCTGAACGTTTGATCGGTTCTAACGGCGGTCGGTTCATTGACCAGCGATTTCGTGGTTGCGCTTGCGTGCCCACCGATCGCGAGTTTACGCGTGTGATCGTGGTTACCCATGCGCAACGTTGCGCGAGTGACCGCATCAATTCGCAGTGGAGGATGCGTCCATGTTTGCGCGTCGAAGTGCGTTTACGTTGGTCGAATTGTTGGTCGTGATTGCCATCATTGGCATGCTGATCGCGCTGCTTATGCCGGCTGTGCAATCAGCACGGGAAGCCTCGCGGCGCGCCAAGTGCGCTAGCAATATGCGCCAGGTGGGGCTTGCGATCCGGCAGTATTGCGACACGCATCACGGATTCTGGCCGCTGACGACGCATAACTCCGATGCCGATTTGAACACAGGGCTCTACACGAGCGCTTGGATCTACACGATTGCGCCGTACATGGAAGATGTCGATGCCATCCGCATTTGTCCCGACGATCCCAATGGAGACGCCCGCATGGCCGCCAAAATGACGAGCTATGCGCTCAATGGGTACCTTTCAAATAAGGATGGCGTGCCGCCAGGCGTCCCGTGTTTTCCTACGGCCCACAAGCTGAAGGAAACTTCGAAAACGATTGTGATGTTTGAGCTCTCCGATTCGCTGGCAGTGCAACTTTCCAACGATCACGTGCACTGCTTCGACTGGTTCAGCAAATCGAACATCGCAGCGGGCACGGTGTGGAACGCCATCAATGCCGCAGTGACTACAGAGCGCCACGGCGACACAGCAAACTATTTGTACGCCGATGGCCACGTCGATCGCATCAGCTCCGCCCAGATTCACACATGGGCAACGTTGCCCTTTAATTTTGCCATTCCGCCGGGAAGCGGCAATTGAACGTAAGTTATTCCCTGATTTATCAACTTCGATCCAAGGAAATATCCATCATGCGAACAACTCAAATGACACTCTTGGCAACAATGTGTTGCATTTTTGCAAACGGCGCGGCCGCTTTGGCCGACTTCGATATATCGCCCACTTGGTCCGGCTCGGCCGGACAGCCGATCGTCACGTACGGATACAGCGATGTAACAAACACCTTCGGTGGTCCCTTCCGCGTGTTTGATTTCATCTTCGACGATCCATCGACGCCGCACACCGCCGGCGATCCAGGTTTTCGCGCGTTGGCAGTAGGCAGCGCGGGCCTCCCAGGCGGTAGTGGTCTTCCCAATGGCGATCAACTCGGCTTTCACGTGCTGAGCGGATTGCAATTCTGGAATGGGTCAACTTTCGGCGCTGTGCCAGCCGACGAAACGCTGAATCTGATCTCCCAAAGAGACCCGAACCTAATGACGACAGTGTCTCGAGGTGCACCGGGCTTCGTCATTGGAACTGTTGGCGGTTTGAACTACGGCAACCAAGGCGTGCACGAGCATCTCAGCTCGGTGTTGTCGAGGCCCGGCAATGCAATTCCTACCGACGGCATTTACATGTTTGAAATGGACCTAACCATGACCAACGACAGCAATGTGGCTACGTCGTTGCCTTTTGTGGTTCTCTATAACCATCTGGCCAATCGTTTCGATCTCGATGAACCCAACGACGATCCGCAAGTCCAGGCGGCCATCGGTTACGCGGGAACATTGGTACCCGAACCGTCCAGTTGCGTGTTGGCCACGATTGGAATAGCAACGGCCAGTGGTGCATCGGTGCTGCGGCGCCGCGCCTCGCGAATGGCGGCTTGCCGGAGGGCCAAATAATATGCGCGACTTAACGCGACTCTTCAGCATCGGACTCCTCGTTATTTTCAATTTTCCGTCGCCCGCGGAGGCGGTTTTCGACATTTCACCACGCGTTATCGTCAGCGCTGGGCGATTGGCTACGTATGGCTTTGACGACAACGGCGCTGTTGGCCAGCAGATGACCGCCAATCCGCTGCGCGCGTTCCCGTATTTTTTTGGCGATACGGGCAGCACGTATTCCACCGGCAATCCTGGCATCAACGCCGCGGGCAGCGGCAGCGGTTATCCGCCGAGCAACTTGCCGACGAATTCCGTTTCGCCTACCGGTCCGAAATTTGTGGCGCTCGATGTTTTGGCCGACCCACAGTATTGGGACGGCTCACAATTCGCCCCGGTGCCGGCGAGCGAATCGCTCACGTTTTCTATTGCCGGAACATCGAAATCATTAACGGTTTCAGCCGGCGGCGGTCCGTACCCTCAGGCGGGATTTACCGTTCAAAACATTGCCGCTGATGGTTCAATGCACAAGCATCTGACCACTGTTATCAATGCGGGCACAAACGCCGCGCCCACCGACGGCGTCTACCTGGTCGAGATGCGATTGAAAGTCGTCCAGTCCGACGAACAAACACTGTTTCCCGGCATCATGCCTTCATTGCCACTGTTTGCATTGTTCGATGTGAACGCGAACGGCGACGTGCCGCCGGATACTTTCACGACCGCTCAGCAATGGGTGACGACCAACCTGGTGCCCTTCGGCGATTTCAACCGCGATCACATTTCAAACATCGACGACATTCCAGCAATGCTACAAGCGCTGACCGATTTGAACGCTTACAAAACCGCAAATCACTTAACCGATTTCGATCTGCTGGCCTTCGGCGATATCAATAGCGATGGCAAACTCGACAACCGCGATATCCAATCGCTACTCGATTTCTACACTTCCGGCGGCCCTCAACTTGTAGCTGAACCGGCCTCCGTCGCCCTGGCAGGAATCGGCTTCGTTGCAGCGCTGTTTTATGGGCTTTTGCGAAAACAGAAGCGCGTCGCCCAATTTATTGCTGCCTCACGGCGAGATTGATTGACCTCGGCAGCGCGGCAATTTAGATTGGCAGGTTGCGCCATTTTGATCCCGTCGGGTGTGGGCAGTCGGTGGATTCCTGGCGAGAACGCGGCGTTCACGCCTTTGCATCAATCGTCCGGCTCCCAGCACTCTCACCACAGCCCTCTCTGATCAAGGAAAGAGGGACGCCCGATGCTTGCAAAACGTGTCATTCCGTGCCTGGATGTGGACCGCGGTCGTGTGGTCAAGGGCACCAAGTTTCTAGAGCTGCGCGACGCTGGCGATCCGGTTCAGGTGGCGGCGCGCTATGAGGCCGAAGGGGCGGATGAGCTGGTGTTTCTAGATATCACGGCCAGCCACGAAGGGCGCGATATTATGCTCGATGTGGTGCGCCGCACGGCGGAAGTTGTGTTCATGCCGCTCACCGTGGGGGGCGGTATCCGCACGCTCGAAGATATTAGAGCTCTGTTAAACGCCGGGAGCGACAAAGTTTCCATCAACTCGGCGGCCTCGAAAGATCCGGAATTTGTTCGCGAAGCGGCCCGAAAATTCGGCAGCCAGTGCATTGTGGTCAACATCGACCCCAAACGCGTGCAGAAAAATGGGAAAGAAGTGTGGGAAGTCCATATCAATGGGGGGCGCGTGCCCACGGGTCGCGAGGCGGTGGCCTGGGCGCAGGAGGTGGAACGCCTGGGGGCCGGCGAAATTGTGCTGACCTGCATGGATGCCGACGGCACGCAAAATGGTTATGATTTAGAAATGACGGCTGCCGTAAGCCGCGCGGTTTCCATTCCGGTGGTGGCCAGCGGCGGCGCAGGCCGTCCGGAACACCTGGCCGACGCCATTCTTGTGGGACACGCCGACGCCGCCCTGGCCGCCGGCATTTTCCATTTCGGCAAGCACAGTATCCGGGAAGTGAAGGAAACGATGCGCAAGGGGCGTAGAAGTAAGGCTTTGAACCAAAAGAAAGGATGACGAAATTCGAATGACGAATGACAAATGAATTTCCAATGATCAAATTCCAAAAACCAGACACTCGGACGAGTGAGATGCTTGGTCAATTGGGGTTTGGTCATTCATTTGTCATTCGAATTTCGTCATTCGTCATTTAGCCAATCATGCATACCGAAACCAATCATCATCCGACGCATCATCATCACACCAAGGAAGAAGCGGCGGAGCGGTTTGTCTCAAAGCACGGCGAGTTGGAAATCGACAAGCTGTTCAAAGCCTTGGTCAAGCTCGAAGGCAGCGACTTGCATCTCAAAGTTGGCAAGCCGCCGTACGTGCGCGTGAAAGGCTCCTTGCGCCCGCTTGCGCGGCCCCATTGAAGAAGAAGAAATGGTGCGGATGATCTTCGCCATGTTCGACGATCGCCGCACAGAAATTTTCGAAGAGTCCGGCGGCGTCGACTTTGCCCACGTGGTCGATGTGGATGGAACCAATTGGCGCTTTCGCGTAAACGTGCTGCAACAGCTTGGTCACGTCGGCATGGTCGCGCGGCGAGTGAACAACTTCATTCCGAACTTCGAAGGGCTGAATTTGCCGCCGGTCATTGAAGACCTATGCAAATTCGACCAAGGCATGATTCTGCTTGCCGGCGTCACCGGCTCCGGCAAGAGCACGACGATTGCGTCGATGCTTAATTACATTAACAAGCACTATCGCAAGCACATTCTGACGCTCGAAGATCCCATCGAATTCACGTTCACGGAAGAAAAGTGCCTGATAAACCAGCGCGAGGTGGGCACCGATGTCAAGAACTTCGAGATCGGCATGAAGCACGCCGTCCGCGAAGATCCCGACGTGATGCTCGTGGGCGAAATGCGCGATCAGGAAACCTTTATGACGGCGATCCACGCGGCCGAAACCGGGCACTTGGTGTTTGGCACCATTCACGCCTCGAGCACGCCGAGCACCATCAGCCGTATTTTGGACCTATTTCCCCGCGATATGCACAGCTCGCTGCGCAGTGCCATTGCCTTTAACATGAAGGGAATTGTGGCCCAAAAGCTGTTGCCCTCGATCAAAGAAGGCGTCAGCCGCGTGCCCACGGTGGAAGTGATGACCTTCAATGCCACGGCCCGAAAGCTGATTTTGGAAGAACGGGATGAAAAGCTTGCCGATCTGATTAAAATGTCTGCCAAGGACGGCATGCAAGATTTCACGATGAGCCTGAAGGATTTGGTGCTGCGTGAGTTTGTCGATCGTAACGTGGCGCTGGAAGTGGCGCCGAATGTGGAGGCGCTGAAGATGGCGCTCAAAGGCATCGAGGTGAAGGCGCCAGGTATTCTGTAAGGCGATGCGTAGCGTGGTCAATAGTCCGTTGTTCATGGCGGTCCCGTCCCAGTATTTCCATCTGTACCCGTTCAAAGGCCAGCATCGGCGGAGATAAGTATTGATGACAAGCTGGCGTGCGTTGCTCCTGGCGGGAATTACGGTGGCTCTGGTTTTTGGCTCGATTGAATCTGCGCGGCGCAGCAGGTAACCGACCCGAACGCCGCGCCCACCACGCCCGATACCTGGCCGCCGTACAACATTGGTCAACCAGAGCAATTCGCCAAGCCGACGGGCGAAATACACGGCCGCGGCCACGGCTTTTATTTCAGCCTGATCAAGCTCGGTCTGTTTCTGCCCCTGTTCTTTCTGTGGGTGAAGACGACCGATTGGGCCGCGCAAGATTGCATTCGCACGAATCAGAGTTACGCAATTTGGAATCCGGTGCTCATCGGGCCGTTCGTCTTCGCCTTTTTGCTCTTCTTGCTGCTGCCGTGGTACGAAATCGGCATGCTGATCCTCGCAGCGGCATGGCTGTTTCCGCTGGGCATTTACGTCATTGTGCGCAATAAGCCGCTGGAGGCGCACCAGAAGGTGATGACTCCCTCTCACTTGCGGCACGTATTTTCCGACGTGATGGGAAAATTGGGCGTCAAAGTTGCTACGGAAAGGAAGCTCGATTATCAAAAAGGCCCGCCGGTTAATTTCAAAGCCACTTCCGGTGGCGGTCGCGATGGCGAAGCGAACTTGATGATGGCACGTCGGTCGCCGGCATATGTTCCGGCGAAGGAAGTCGTGGCCGATTTGCTGGATCGGCACGGCGATGCGGTAATGCTGGAAACCGCAGCGCCTGGCGTTGCGGTACGATTTCAAATCGACGGCGTCTGGCACAATGTCGATACACAAGACGCGGATCCCGGCGCGCTTATCATGGCCGTGCTCAAAACGCTGGGCGGACTTGACCCCAATGAACGCGTGAAGCGGCAGGAAGGCATCTTCCCGACCGACTACAAAGGCACGCATTATTTGAGCCGTGTGCAATCGCAGGGCATTGAAGGCGGCGAGCGGACGATCGTTTACTATTCCGCCACTAAGCAGCCCGTCAAGACGTTTGAAGAGCTGGGCATGCGTGCCAAAGCTCAAGAACAATTGAAAGAGTTGCTGGCCAGGCAGCAGGCGCTGATTATTTTCAGTGCGCTTCCGGGCGGCGGCTTGAGCAGTCTTTTCGATGCGGCGTTAAAATCGTGCGATCGTTACATGCGCGACTTTGCTTCGGTAGAGGATGTAACACGCCGTGAACACGACATCGAAAATGTGCATGTCACTACGTTCAACCCTGCGGCCGGCGAAAAACCGCTGGCCGTGCTCGACAAGATTGTGCGCACGTATCCGAACGCGGTGGTGCTGCGGGGCGTTGCCGACGGCGAAACGGCGAAATTCTTGTGCGATCAGGTCAAAGAAGACCGGCTGGTGATGACTTCGATCCGCGCAAAAGACGCGCCGGAAACTTTACTGCGGATGCTGATGCTAAAAGTTCCGCCCAAAGACTTCATCAATACCGTGAGCGGCGTGGTGTGCGTCCGCTTGGTCCGCAAGCTTTGCGACGATTGCAAGGAACCGTATCCGGCGCCCGCCGAAGCGCTGGCGGCATTCGGCATTCCGCCCGGTAAAGTGCAAACGCTGTTCCAGCCGCCAACCCAAGCCGATCCAAAGAAACCGTGCGCTACGTGCGAGGGCATCGGATACAAAGGCCGAACGGGGTTGTATGAATTGCTCGTTGTCGACGATGGGCTGCGCGAAGTGCTAATCAAGAGTCCGAAGATGGATCTGGTACGTGCCGCCGCTCGCCGCGGAGGAATGAAAACGTTTCAAGAAGAAGGTTTGGTGCTGGTGGTTAAAGGTGTAACGTCGTTGGCGGAATTGCAAAGAGTTTTGAAAGGTTGATCTGCGATGCTCGAAGTCGCCGCACTTGTCATCATGTTCCTCTGCGTTGCCTTTGTTTTTAACGAAGGTCTGTGGAGTGGCGCGGTGCTACTTATCAATGTGCTGCTGGCAGGCATTATTGCGGTGAACTTCTTCGAACCGCTGGCAGGTTGGTTAGATGGCATGATGCCTAGCCTTACATATTTTTGGGACTTTCTCGCGCTCTGGTTGTGCTTCGCGATTGCAATTACTGTACTGCGGCTGGCAACGAACTTTCTTTCCAATCACCGCGTAAAGTTCAAGAAACCGGTCGATGTGGGGGGCGGAGTATTCTTCGGATTATGCGTTGCTTACCTGATGTTGGGTTTCGTTTTGTTCAGCCTCCACTTAGCGCCTTTGGGCCGGAATTTTTTTGGATTCCAGCAGCAGCCTGATACGAAAATGATTTTCGGCCTGGGGCCCGATCGCACTTGGCTTGCGCTATTGCGAGATGTGAGCGAAGGTTCGCTCGCACGACCAGCGGTCGATCCGAACGCCAACCCGCGCGCATTCAACAATCCGACGGCTGATTCCGGACCTTATGATCCGTTTATCCTCAAGTACGGGACTCGACGAAAGCAGTATGAATCGCAATCGTTAACTGTGGGAAAATGATCGCGGACCTAACGTTTTCCGATTTTTGTTTCTTCGCATGCTCACTGCGCCGCACAGCAATACACCGAAGGCTGGAGAGCAAACGGGTGGCGAGTATCACGCCGTTAGCGGCTGGGCCGTAACTTCGCTCGTGGTGGGCCTGCTTTCAGTGGCGGCGTTTCTTGGCCCGCTGGTTTGGTTTGTTCCGGCACTGGGAATTGGTCTGGCAATCTTTGCCATGCGCCGCATTCGCACTTCCGGCGGCGAATTAACCGGCTGGAACATCGCCTTGCTGGGCCTGCTGCTTTCGCTCTTGTTCGGCATTGCCGGCCCGGTACGCACCCTCTCGCGGCATTACTGGTTGCAAGTGCGCGCGGAAGAGTTTGCCAATGGCTTTTTAGATTTGCTTCAGCAAAACCAGCCTTACATTGCCCAGCAGTTCACGCTGCATCCGGCCAACCGTAATTTAGCGGCCAAAAATCTGGCCGGCGCAATTGCGAAAGACGAAAAGACACAAAAAGCGTTTGATGACTACCTAAAGCGCGAGCCGGTGAAATCGCTGCTCGAATACGGTAAGAAGGCAAAGGTCGAGTTGCTGTCGTCTGACGTGCTCGCTGAAGATCCGCATGACGATATCGGCGTGCGTTACCGCATTACTGTGCCTGCTGCCGCAGCGTCTCGTTCCTTCAACGTCTCGCTTATCCTCGAGCGCTCGCTCAACGCGCGCACGAAGACTGAGCAATGGCAGGTGCTTCAAATGGCGGAGACGCCGGACTAGCAGACCTTCGATGTTACGTAATTCTTTTCAGTCGGATTGTCCGGCGGCAAACATCGCATCTTGCCGGGCAGCGTGCCGCGTCTTTGCGATGTCCTCTTGGCACCCTGTTCAGAATTATGCCCACGCGCTATGCTAACCGTCCGGGCTGCCTGTTGCTTTGCGGTTGACTAATGCGACGGCAAAGCGCGAAAACCGCAGGCGGCCAACGAAAAGTCGGAGGTCCTATGACGACAGCCATTTTGCCCCTCACGCAGCGGCCGGCTTGGAAAGACCTGGAGAAGCATGTCGATGAGATCCGCCGGTTGCATTTGCGCAAGCTATTTGCCGACGATCCTCAGCGCGGCGTACGAATGGCCCAAAACGCGCTCGGCATTTACTTCGATTATTCCAAGAACCTGATCACCGACGAAACGCTGCGGCTGTTATTGCAGCTCGCCAACACCAGCGGGCTGCGACGACGTATCGATGCCATGTTCGCGGGCGAAATAATCAACGTTACAGAACGCCGCGCCGTGTTGCACGCGGCGCTGCGAGCGCCCAAAGAGGAAAAGATCTTCGTCGATGGCCGTGATGTCGTGCCCGAGGTGCACGCCGTGCTGGATAAGATGGCGGCCTTTAGCAATCGCATCCGCAGCAACCAGTGGCGCGGCCATACCGGCAAGCCGATCAAGAACATCATCAATATTGGCATCGGCGGCAGCGACTTAGGCCCCGCCATGGCGTACGACGCGTTGCGGTCTTACAGCGATCGCAGCCGGACGTTCCGTTTTGTTTCGAACATCGACAGCACCGATTTCGTCGAAGCCACGCGCGATCTGGATCCGGAAGAGACATTGTTCATCGTGTCGTCGAAAACGTTCACCACGCTGGAGACAATGACCAATGCGCAATCGGCTCGACAATGGGCGCTGACGAAACTAGGCGATGAAACAGCGGTGGCCAAGCATTTCGTGGCGGTTTCCACCAATGCAAAGGAAGTCGCCAAATTTGGCATTGATACAGCCAACATGTTTGAGTTTTGGGATTGGGTTGGTGGCCGCTACTCCATGGATTCCGCCATCGGGCTATCGCTCATGATCGCCATTGGGCCCGACCGTTTCCGCGAAATGCTGGCCGGCTTCCACGCGATGGACGAGCATTTTCGCACTGCGCCGTTCGAGAAAAACCTGCCAGTGTTGCTGGGGCTTATCGGCATCTGGTACAACAATTTTCTCGGCGCCCAAACGGTGGCCATTTTGCCTTACGATCATTACCTGGGCCGGCTCTCGGCATATCTGCAGCAGCTCGATATGGAGAGCGACGGCAAAAGCGTCGATCTGGACGGCAACCGGGTCGATTATCAAACCGGTCCAATCGTATGGGGCACCCCCGGCACCAACGGACAGCATGCCTACTATCAGCTCATCCATCAGGGCACGAAGCTGATTCCGTGCGATTTCATTGGCTTTTCGCAAACGCTAAATCCGCTCGGCCGGCATCACGATTTGCTCATGGCAAATTTCTTCGCCCAGACCGAAGCCCTCGCATTTGGCAAGACGAAAGAAGAAGTCATCACCGACGGAGTGCCCGATTATCAGGTGCCGCATCGCGTGTTCCAGGGCAATCATCCGACAAACACGATTTTATTGGAACGGCTGACGCCCGAATCGCTCGGCAAAATCATCGCGCTGTACGAACACAAGGTTTTTACACAGGGCACGATCTGGCACATCAACTCGTTCGACCAATGGGGCGTAGAATTGGGCAAGGTGCTGGCGAACCGGATTATCCCGGAGCTGGAAACCATCGACGAAACACCGCTCAAGCACGATAGCAGCACCAGTACGCTAATCACTAGGTACAAGCAAACGCGAGGAAAGTAATGGTCGAATGACGAATGAAATTCCAATACTCAAAATCCAGTGAAGAGACGGATTCCACGAAACGCGCCCTTTGGAACTTGGAATTTGGAGCTTCATTTGTGATTCGATTTTGGACATTCGAATTTCCCTCGAGCGGCGTCATATTACCTCTGGCATGATTGAAATAGCTCCCTCCATTCTCGCCGCCGATTTTACTCGCCTCGGGCAGCAGGTTTCCGATGCGCTGGCCTGCGGCATGAAGCGCATTCATGTCGACGTGATGGATGGGCGCTTCGTGCCCAATATTACGATGGGCCCGTTTGTCGTGAAGTGGATCAAGCCGATCGTGGCCAAAGCCGGCGCGATCATCGAAACGCATTTGATGATTGTCCAGCCTGAAAGGTACATCGACGATTTCGTGAAAGCAGGCGCCGATCTAGTCCTCGTGCATCAGGAAACGTGTCCGCACCTGAATCGCACCCTGCAGCAAATTCGCGAGGCCGGCGCGAAGGTTGGCGTCGCACTGAATCCGGCCACACCACTGGTGATGCTGGACGATGTGCTCGACATGATTGATCAGGTTCTTGTTATGACAGTGAATCCTGGCTTTGGCGGGCAGGAATTCATTCCAGAAACGTTGCCGAAAATTGCGCGGCTCAAACAGATGCTCATCGAGCGCAGGCTGAGCCATGTGCACATTGAAGTCGACGGCGGCGTTCACACCGCAACAATTGCCGATGCACACCAAGCCGGCGCGACCGTGGCGGTCATCGGCACGGGCGTCTTCAACCACCACGGCAGCGTGGCCGAAAACATTGCGGCACTGCGAAAAACAGCGGGCAGTGCTGGTTCGGCCTGAACGCTTAAAATCAAGGCGCACTCTCAGCTTGCGTACTCGACGGCGTGCAACTGCACCGGTCATCTAACAGATGAGAGTTTCAACGACCGTACATGGCACGGTCGAAATACGATTTCAACTTAATTGCAAACTTTCCAATGTTGCAATTGCTTTTCGCGCTTGCTCAATTCCACCGGAGACGCGGCAGAAGTCGACGGCGGCGGTGAGGTGATGGCCGTTGCCAATTTCGAAACCAATCATTTGCGCGCGGCCCTTTCGGCCTTTGCGATGGCCGGGTCGGCCCTTCGCGCCCTTGCTCTTCTTGGCCGCCGAGCGAATGTTGTAGACCGCGGCTGCCGTCAGTTGAATGCCTTCCTTTGCAGCCGCGTCGACCACTTCTTTGGCCGATAAATTGGGGTGGTCCTTAATGAACTTGGTCTTTGTCCCGCGAGGTAGTTTGGTTCTAGCCATTCTCACAAAACCCTTTTGGTAGATTGTTGCGTCGCCCCAAATTTGATTCGTTAGTTTGGGCAAGCATTTACTATCTGTCAAGCGCTGAAGCTGTAGCATTGCAGCTGTTGAGCCATTGCGAAGCAGCAGGTTTGCAATCGCTTCAGACAACGATTGATAGGTCACATTTTAGATTGATTTATGAAGTGCTCGCTATGCGGTTACCTCCCAAAAGATTGCCGCAGATTTAGGCCAGTTACTCGATGTTGCGCGCATACCGTGTGAAAAGCTTGCAATTATTTCTTCGCGGCCGTAGGTTGGCGGGCGCTCGGAGCTCTCCGGAACGGCTTGTACCGAGCGTCTTTTCTTGTCTCGCCGTGTCGGCCATATTTCTTTCACGTGAGAGGAGGTCTGTCATGAGTTCTCGAAGCGCGATGGCACTGCTGTTTGTTCTTTTAAGCATCGGCCCGCTTGCACTGGCCGACGACGACAACCCATTGGGTGTTGGCGAACATGAAGCGGCGCCGAGCGCCAGGGTTGCGCGTGAAGTCGTGCAGGTCGATAATACAAGTGTCCGAACGGGCGAGAAGGTTATCAAAACGGCGCTTGCGAATGACCGAACGACGTTGGAATTCGTTGAGATTCCTCTTTCCGATGTGGTTAATTACATTCGTGAAAGGCATCACTTGGAAATCGCATTTGATGGCCCGGCGCTGAAAGATGCGGCCATCGATTCGACGGCGTTGCCGGTATCGATCAACATTCATGACCTACCATTGCGCTCCGCCTTGCACCTCATCCTTTCGCAGTTCCAATTGACTTCGATCATTCAGGACGATGTGCTCATCATTACCACACACGATAAAGCCAATGCCACGCTGACGATGAAGATCTACGATGTGAACGATCTGGCGCCGCGCACCAGCGAAGCGGAGAATGCTGTAGCGCTGCAACAGCTCACCGATATTCTCTGTAGTATTCCGGCGTGGCACTCAGCGGGCGACGGCGGTTCCATCAAGCCCTTCAATCATGCCGGTATTAGTGCGTTGGCGGTAACGCACAATGCGGAAGCGCATGAGCAGATAGAGAAAACGCTAGGGGAACTTCGGAAACTTAAGCCGCAGAAATCGCAATGACGAGATTCAATTGTCATTTGCCGACGATCCGTTCAAAACACTTGCGATAGAATTCCGCCATCGACCACTAGTACCGAGCCAGTTACATAGCTGCCGGCTTCACTGCACAGAAACAGCGCGGGCCCAGCGACCTCGCGCGGCGTGCCCCAACGCCCGAGAGCCGTTCGCGCGATGACCGCGCGCTGTTCTTCATCGCGCAGCACACTCTTTGGCAGATCGGTCAAAATCAATCCGGGAGCAATGCAGTTGGCGGTGATGTTGTGCGGGCCCAGATCAAGGGCGGTGGCGCGGCACAATCCGAGGAGTGCACTTTTCGATGCGGAATACGCGGCACGCCCGCTGTAGGACGCCAAACCCATGATGGATGAAATAAAAACGATTCGGCCCCAGCGGCGCTCTTTCATTTGTGGCGACAGGTAGCGTGTCAGCGACATGCAGCTGGAGAGATTCAGTTCGATGATGCGATCCCAATCTTCATCCTTAATGGCATCAACGGGCTGCGGCGTGTTGCTGCCGGCATTGTTGATGAGGATATCGATCTTGCCGAATGCATGCGGCGCGGTATCGGCCAGATGTTTCACCTCCTCACGCTTCGTCATGTCGGCCACGATCGTGGCCACTCCGGTTTCCAGCCCGTGACGAATTTCACCGGCCGCCGTTTTAAGTTCATCTTCGTGTCGGCTGGAAACTACTACGTCGGCGCCGGCTTCCGCCAGAGCTCGGGCTATGGCTTTTCCGATTCCTTTGCTGCCGCCAGTAATGAGCGCGGCGCGTCCCTTCAAATTGAACAGCGGACTAGCCATGTGAAACTCCTTTTCAACGCCACTCGCGGCTTGGCGGGCAATTAAACTGCGATTTGCCTTCGGCAATCGCAATTATCGCAATCGTGGCTCGCGAATCCAGCCGTCCGCCGCACGAACAATTACTTCTCTGCGCGCCGTAGATATTGGGCCGGATCGCCCCGCAGAACGCCTTGCCATTGCCCATACACGGGGTTGGGCAGAATAAACCAGCGCGTGCCCCACATGGGCCGATATTCGTAGACCGATTCGCTGCGCGCCCGCGGCGTGTTGTCTTTGCCCGGATTGAATTCGTCGGCGAAGTCGCCCAACTGATCGCCCACGAGTGCAATGATGCGATACTTCGCGCGGACCAAATCGCGGCGGGCCGTCTTGCTCGATTCGCCACCCACTTCCAAGAGCAGCCATAAATTAGCCGGATCTTCCAGCCCTTTGGTATTCACGCCCCATTGGCCAAGCGTGGCGATTGTCACATCGCGCAGCCCTTCCGGCCGATTTGTAATGTAAACGACCGGGACGCCGAGTGATTCCACTCGAGCGATGAAATCTTTTGCGCCCGGGACCAGACGAATCGACGCCCGATTGTCGGTGACAAATTGCGAGAACAATTCGGTGGAGTGATCTTTGCCTGTCAGGTAGAGGAACGTTTGATAGGTACCATTGTCGAGCACCGTTTCATCCAGATCCATTACGACGGCCGGCGGCAAGCCGCGGAATTCCTTCGCCAATCCTTCCTCTTCGCTGCGAATGCGTTTGTTCTCTTGCTCCACCCGATCGCCCGCAAACTGATACGTTTGCAAACAAGCAGCGACATACTCGCCAGAAGTCTGCACCCACAGATCGGCGTATAACAAACCGCGTTGCTGTTCGTTCGACTGCGCCGGCTCTTGGCCGCCAGCAGCAGCGGAAGTGAGCAGAGCGGCAATCGACAGCAGCGCAAAACGCGAGAACCAGGAGGGCGATTTCATCGAGAAGTTAAATCTTCATTGATGTTCATCAGGGTGCGCTCCGTCGGAAGTCGATATATCCAAATTTATCTTAGCTGGAAAAGTCAACACAATTCCGCAATTAATCATAGCCATCGCACTTACACCGCGAAATGGCCATAGGGCAAAGCCATGGTAATCGGCAGCCAGTCGAGGCAATCGACAATTAGGCTACAGTCGGCTCGGACGTCGCGATTGCTGCGGCGACGCCAATCAAGATCACAGCTCAGCGATCTTCAGGCTTAATGCAATTAAAATCGGGCTTTCGCCATTGTTTCACCGCCATCGCGCGACGCAAGGGCGAAGAGAACTTTACCAGTCGATGGTTTCAGGAACGAAATGCACCGAGCCATCGCATAACAGTGCATTGGCCCCGCCGGGATGATCGGAGAGCAATGAGGCATTCGCTGCGTTTCCCCAGACCGCACTGCCTTTTCGTTGGGATCCGGATTTATCACGTGGCACAATCGCTCCGTTGACGACGGCCTCGCTGGGAATATGAACCAGGTTTTGGCCGGCCGCCCACACACCTCGTAGGGCGGCGTCCCAATTAATACCGGGAACGCCGCGGCCGCGATTTCGGCCACCATTAAGTCTTTGATAGTCCGTCCGTTACTTGCCGCACTTTGATATACCTTTGCGTCTTGGACGACTGCGATCCAATAAGTACTCCATTGTAGGTGATCCCGGCGACCGAGCTCCCCGTTGCCGTGATGAAAGTTGGGTACATCTGGCCAGTCGCCAAACTAAGGAAGGCAGGATTCTGCGTGACACCATCGACACCAGCGTAATCGATGCATGCCATCCCTTCCCCAAGTCCCGCTATCCCACGATGCCGTTATTGTTTAGATCGCAATAATTCGATCGTCTTCAGCCTCGATTTGTATGCCCGCCTCGAAGTACTGGGGCACAGGTAGGCTTGAATCTTGACTGAGGTGAATTCTCTGTTTTCCGGCTCCGGTCAGCCGGTATATTGAACTTGATTAAATCGTTGGTCGCTTTTTCCTCAATGAACGGCAGAAAAAACGCGATCCAGGCCAGATCTTTGCAGCCCGCAACTGTGCATCCGAACTGCGCGGCTTCCAATTGCCCCGGTGGAAACGTCTTCTTCGCCGTCAAATAACTGTGCATGCTCAGGCCGATCTGTTTCAGATTGTTCGAGCACTGGGTCCGCCGGGCCGATTCGCGTGCCGATTGTACGGCAGGCAAAAGAAGGCGCAATCAAGATGCCGATAATGGCAATGACCACCAACAGTTCAACGAGGGTAAATGTGCGCCGATATGGATTGATCATGCTGCGGCCGGGTCTTGAAATTCAATCAGTGGAGCGCGCGATGCGTTGTGCGAGCGCAACTTGAAAAGTCGTTTAACCAAAAAATTGCAACTAACCTTGAGTTTATCGAGCAACTCACGGGATGTCCAATTTGCCGGCGATCTCAAAAAGTTGCGCCAAACTTCAGTTCTCTGCAATCACCGGATTACGCAGCTTGCCAATGCGTTCGATCTCAATATCCACCGTGTCGCCAGGTTTCAAATAGACCGGCGGCTTGCGCAACGCCAACTCCGGGAGGTGTACCGGTAAAAATCAAATCGCCCGGCGCTAGCGTCACCACCCCAGAGAGATAACTCACGAGTTCGGCCACGCTGAAAATGAGCTGCGACGTGCGGCTATTTTGCATCGTCTGGCCGTTGAGTTTTAAGCTGATGGCCAGATTGCCCGCATCGCCCACTTCGTCGGCGGTCACCAAGTGCGGGCCGAAGGGCGCAAAGCTATCGAACGATTTTCCGAGCAGCCACTGCCCACCAGGCTTTTGAGTTTGCCAATCGCGGGCAGAAACATCGTGGCCGCAACAATAGCCTGCCACGTGCTCGAGCGCTTTTTCCTTTGCAATGTGCCGCCCGCCGGTACCGATGACTGCCACAAGTTCCGCTTCGTAGTCGACTTTACTGGAGAGCTTGGGAAGCACGATTGGATCGCCGTCGGCGCGCACCGCAGTCACGAATTTGCAAAACACAACCGGCTCCGGCGGCGGTTCCTTGCCGGTTTCCTTGGCATGATCGGCGTAGTTGAGGCCGATGCAGAAAATCTTTTCCGGCCGCGGCACCGGCGCGAGGATTTTCACGGCCGCGGCGTCCATCGGACGTCCAGATTTAATCGCGGCGGTCGCGCGCTTTAATCCATCGGTCGCGAGTGCCAGGAATTCAGTCATTGAACTCGGCAACGCTGGATCGGTTTGATTGAGATCAATGTACTTTCCGTCGCCGGTCACCACGGCAATGCGAGAACCGGAAGCGGACGCATAAGAAATTAGTCGCATCGGAATTCAGATAAGTTCGAGATGAAAATCGGCTTACGAGAACTCATGGCGGCACAGACCAAGGCGCGAGTTCGACTAATTAAGCCGCCCATTGTGCCGACGTCGGCGTGCCGTTCGCAAGACGCTTGCCCCGCTGGGCGATCTACTTTTCGCGACAATCGTTGCGTTCAGCGTCGTCAGGAGATCTGCGCAACCGCTAGGACCCGAAAATTTGCCCCTTAGGCAGTTGTGACCTAGCTTTTCAATGAACAACCACGTGGGCCAGTTCTGTTAGCGAAGGTTTGCGTCCGAGAGCCAACCCTGCTCCGCCGGACGCGATTTTTCGTTGGGCTGGGAAATCGCACTTATTGCATTTGCAGCAAGGTGCCTCCGGCCACTCTACGGACCTGGCGATGCTGGTCTTGTCGAAGTGAATCTGGTGGTCCGTACGAATAAAGGTCGCATTGCGGTGCCATCTACTGAATTGCCCTCGTCAGCCGGAGTTGAAGCAGCCCAAGCCGGCGTGCGCGCAACCGATGCGGCGGCGGCATCGGTCGACGAGCGTCTGCAACAACTTAGCGCGCTGTTGGACTACTTCGAGCCGGCCAGCGGACAATCGGCCGCTGCAGATGCCGACGCAACCGAAACCGACAAGTACGAAAACCGCATTGCACAAGTGCGCCTGGGCATGGCGGCCAGTTTGTTCACCGCACTGCGTTGCAAAAACACGGCTACCGCGGCGCACAGCGTTCGGGTTGCGCTAGGCTGCTCCGCGTGGGCGCTAGCCATGGAATTTCCCGACAGCCAACGCGACGCCATCGAAGTGGCCGCGCTGTTGCACGACATCGGCAAAATTGGCATTGCCGATCGGCTGCTGCTCAAGCCTGGGGCGCTGACCCTGGAAGAACAAGCGCTCATGGATCGACATCGCGCCATGGGGTTGGAAATTTTGCAGTCGTGCTGCGCGTCGCCGTCGGTGTTGGAAATCGTCCGGCAGGCGCCAACGTGGTTCGATGGCACGAAATTCAAACAAGATTGCGCTGGATTGCAGCTATCGGTTGGCGCTCGAATGCTGGCTATTGTCGATGCATACGACTCGATGACCACCCCTCAGGTGTATCGAGCAGCCATCTCGCCCGATCGGGCCATCAAAGAGCTCTGCGATTTTGCCGGCAGGCAATTCGATCCGCAGCTCGTGGTGCTGTTCGCAGAACTCCAATCGAGCGATCAACACAAACTCCACCATCGCGTGGCGCGACGCTGGCTGCAGGAACTGGATCCGCAAGTAGCCAACAATTGGTGGCAGCACCAAGCGCCGGCGGGTGGAAATCGCCGACTTACGCCCGACTGGTTGCATCAGCAAAGGCTGCTGGAAAACATGTACGAAGGCGTCTTTTTTCTCGACGCCAATTTGCAAGTGCTGCTCTGGAATCGTGGCGCGGAGCGGCTGACGGGAATTAACGGCCAGAGCATGATCCAGCACCATTTTGTGCCGAGTCTGGTGAACATGCGCAATGCGCACGGGGCGGAAATCAGTGACGGCGAATGCCCGGTCGCCCAGGCCGTTCACTCAGGCGTGCAATCGTTGCGGCGGCTGGTGATTCGCAGCCGCAATGGTCAGGATCTGGCAGTGAATCTGCACACCATTCCGGTCGTCGGTCCTGATGGCGCCACGCAAGGCGCTTCCGTTCTGTTGCACGATGTCTCGGGCGAGGCGTCACTGGAAGAGCGTTGCCACAGCTTGTACGAGCAGGCCATCCGCGATCCGTTAACTCAACTGGCGAACCGCGCGGAATTCGATCGCGTGCACGCCATGTTTGTGGATGCGCATCTGGAGCGCCGTCTGCCGTGCAGCCTGATCATTTGCGATATCGATCGCTTCAAGCAAGTCAACGACAAATTTGGCCACCTGGCGGGCGATGAAGTCATCAAAAGCTTTTCGCAAATCTTGAAAAGCGGTTGCAGGCCTGGCGATTTAGTGGCGCGTTTCGGCGGCGAAGAATTCGTGATGCTGTGTGCCGATTGCAACAATGCGACCGCCGCTGCTCGCGCGGAACAACTTCGCAAGGCATTTAGCGATTTGCCGCAGGCCGTGCTCGGTGGCAAGCCCTGTTCGGCAAGCTTTGGCGTCACGGAAATTCAGCCGGGCGATAATTCGCAAACCATGCTCAACCGAGCGGACCGTGGCCTCTTGATGGCCAAAGAGAGCGGCCGCAATTTGGTGGTGCAACTCGGCAGTGGCATGAGCAACTTGCCGCTGGAGCGGCGACGAAAAAGTTGGTTCTGGCAGCGCGGCACCCGTTGGTCCGCTTTTGGATCGTCATTTGGTGACAAACGTGCCGCTCGATATTACCGTGGAAAAACTCCGCGGCTTCGTCATCGATCATCAGGCGGAAATCAATTCGATCGACGGCGAGCGCATCGAAATTCAATTGAACCCGGCCAAGTTCTCGCACATTCGTCGACAATCGGATCGCGCAGTGCCGCTGGTAATCGAATTGCAATTCAAATGTGACTCGAAATTGGCAACGCGGACATACGACGAATCTGCCTCTGGAACCCCACAAGCACTGCCTCAAACGCACATCCACGTGTTGGTGCGTCCTCGTCGGCAGAGAGATCGGCGCTCGTCCGGTGCGATCGATCAAGCTCGGAACGCCATCGCTGGCCTGCGGTCGTATTTAATGGCTAGCGAACTGGATCTCGCCGGTGAATCCTAAAGCAATCGGGTACATGCACTTCAGCCGCGGCCAATTGCAGGTCGCCCCCCGATTTTGTATGCTGCGCGGCAGGTAACAATCGGTGTCTGGGTGTCTGCGTGCCTGTGTTCCGCCGGGCAAGACACGAAGATACACAGACACCAGACCATCAGTCGCTTAGACACTCAAATCGGAGAATCACGCCATGCCATACGAACTTCCGAAGCTGCCTTATGCTTTCGACGCGCTGGAACCTTCGATCGATGCCAAGACGATGGAAATCCATCACGATAAACATCATGCCGCTTACGTGAAAAACTTGAACGATGCCATCCAAGGAACCGATCTTGGCAATCAACCCGTTGAAAAGTTGATCGCCAATCTCGACAAGGTGCCCGAGGCCAGTCGCACGGCAGTGCGCAACAACGGCGGCGGTCATGCCAACCACTCCATGTTCTGGACCATTATGGGCAAGGGCAAAGGCGGTCAGCCCAAGAGCGCGTTGGCCGATGCAATTCAAAAAGACTTGATGGGCTTCGATCATTTCAAAGAAGCCATGAACAAAGCCGGCGCCACACGCTTTGGCAGCGGTTGGGCTTGGCTGAGTCTTGATCCCTCCGGCAAGCTGGTCGTCGAAAGCACCCCCAACCAAGACAGCCCGCTGATGGGAAAAGCCTATGGTTGCAGCGGCAACAAGCCGATCTTCGGCATCGACGTGTGGGAACACGCGTACTATCTGAAATATCAAAATCGCCGTCCCGACTACCTCGCAGCCATTTGGGACGTCCTCGATTGGGATGCCATTGGCAAGCGTTACGACGAAGCAAAAAAGGCGTAACGGTCCTTTCGATTTCCATTGCGGGCGAGCGTGGTTGATTCTTTTCCCGGTGCGTAGCGCTCCCTCGCCGTACCGCTGAATCGACGTGCGCCAATAGTTTGTCGCACTTCGAGCTTTTACGCCTGCTGATTCCGCCGGCCCGGTGCTGAATTCGCTGAATTCCGTTCAATTGCGCAAGGCCTGCGCAGTACTATTGACTCTGTAGTATACTACAGAGTTTATAATCCACGCGTTTCGAGGATCGCATGGCTTCCAAGTCGCTTAGAATCGGTCAGGTCGCGAAGCTCTCTGATGTCGGCATTGAAACGGTGCGCTTTTACGAACGGGAAGGACTGCTTGCGCAGCCCGTGCGACGGCCATCAGGCTATCGGCAGTACGATGAATCGGCGGTGGCGCGGCTGCAGTTTATTCGCAGCACCAAGGAACTTGGTTTTACGCTGGCCGAAATCCGGGAACTCCTCGGTTTATGGTTCGATACCAACACCAGGTGCAGTCATGTCCGCGAACGCGCGGAGCGAAAGATTGCTGATATCGATGCCAAGATTGCCAGCCTGCGAAAAATGAAACGCTCGCTCGAAAAGCTAATGAAAATCTGTAAGCAGCGAAATGCGCTGCAAGCGTGCCCTTTGCTAGAAGGAATTGACGGCATGCGGGAATAACAAGTAGTTCGGTGGCGGCAATCAAAAAAGGAGATGGCCATGAGGCGGTTATGGCTGTTGTTCGCGGCGGTGCTGGTGGTGTCGTTCAGCGTGCTGGGTTGGATCGGCACACGAATTTATGATGGCACGCCCCCCATGCCCGAGCGCGTGGCAAGCGGCAATGAAGTGCTAATTGGCCCGGGTGAAATTGCTGCCGGTCAAAACGTGTGGCAAGCCATGGGGGGCATGGAACTGGGCTCAATTTGGGGACACGGCAGCTATGTGGCGCCCGATTGGACCGCCGATTGGCTACATCGCGAAGCCATGTTCATTCTCGATCGCTGGGCCAACGACGGCTTCGGCGGCCGCACGTTCGAGAAGCTCTCCGCCGAACAACAAGCACAGCTCACCGGCCGGCTCACCGATCTTACGCGCACGAACACCTTCGATGCCGTTAACGGGACAGTTACGATCGACCCGCTTTGTGTGCAGGCGTTCCGTGCCAATCTGGAACACTACACAAACGTTTTCCGCGAGGGTCAGACGGATTATGCGATTCCCGCCGGCACCATTGTCGACGATTCGCGAATTGCAAATCTGTGTGCGTTCTTCTGGTGGACCGCGTGGGCCGCTTCTACCGATCGCCCCGGCAGCGATGTCAGCTATACCAACAATTGGCCATACGAACCGCTCGTCGGCAATCGGCCAACGGGCCAAACGGTCGTGTGGACAGGCGTCAGCATCATCATGCTTTTGGCCGGAATTTCGGCAATGGCGTGGTGGTACGCTTCGCGCCGCGAAGCCGAAACAGAAACCATGCCGCCGGCCATCGATCCGCTGGGCACATGGGCGGCTACCCCGTCGCAGCGAGCAACCATCAAATACTTCTGGGTCGTCGCTGCGCTATTGCTCGTGCAAATGCTGCTGGGAGTTATCACCGCGCATTATGGAGTGGAAGGCGATGCGTTTTACGGCATCCCGCTTTCCAAATGGATTCCCTATGTCGTCACACGTACTTGGCACGTGCAATTGGGATTGTTCTGGATTGCCACCGCCTGGCTGGCGTCGGGCCTGTTCATCGGCCCGTTGGTCAGCGAGCACGAACCGCGTGGACAGCGCTTGGGCGTGAATATTTTATTCCTGGCGCTCTTGGTCGTAGTCGTCGGATCCTTGGCCGGCGAGTGGCTGAGCGTGCAAAATCGTTTGTCCGATACCACTTCGTTTTATTTCGGGCATCAAGGCTACGAATACGTTGACTTGGGTCGAGTTTGGCAAATTGCTCTCTTGGCTGGTCTGCTGCTGTGGCTGTTTTTGATGATTCGAGCCATGCGCCCGCGCTGCGGAAAGAAGGCGAGCAAAAACAGTTGGTTGCGCTATTGGCTGTTTCGACGGCGGCCATCGCGTTGTTCTATGGCGCCGGGCTTGGTTGGGGACACCACACGCAGCTTTCGATTGTCGAGTATTGGCGCTGGTGGGTGGTGCATCTTTGGGTGGAAGGTTTCTTCGAAGTGTTCGCCACCACGGTGATCGCATTCGTATTTATGCGGCTGAATCTCATTCGGCCGGGCATTGCCGCGGCGGCGGCGCTTATGTCGGCCACGATTTTTCTCGCCGGTGGTATCATTGGCACGTGCCATCATTTGTATTTCGCTGGCACGCCAACGGTCGCCTTGGCTTGGGGTTCCGTTTTCAGTGCGCTGGAAGTTGTGCCGCTGGTTTTAGTGGGCTTCGATGCCATGGAAGATCTGCGCCGCTCGCGCACGTCGCCCTGGGTGCAGCGCTACAAGTGGCCCATCTACTTTTTCGTGGCCGTAGCTTTTTGGAACATGGTTGGCGCTGGCCTGTTCGGCTTCATGATCAATCCGCCCATCGCGCTGTATTACATGCAGGGGCTTAACACTACGCCGCTGCATGGGCATGCCGCACTGTTTGGCGTTTACGGGATGTTGGGCATCGGCCTGATGCTTACTTGCTTGCGCGTATTGATTCCCGGCGTCGAGTGGAAAGATGGCCTGCTGCGGTTTTCCTTCTGGGCGCTCAACGGCGGTTTGTTGGCCATGTGTGTGCTCAGCCTGTTGCCGGTCGGCCTGTTGCAAACGTGGGCATCCGTCGAGCACGGGTATTGGTACGCTCGCAGCTCGGAGTTCATGCAAACGCCCATCGTGCAGAACTTGCGTTGGCTGCGTATTCCAGGCGACTCATTGTTCGCGCTGGGCGCGGTGACTTTGGTGCTATTTATCGCCGGGCTGAAAACCGGTCATTCTTTCAAGCGATCGAACTGATGGATGCGGCCTCTACAAAACCCCTGTCATCGTCGAATGAGCGACACGAGCCGCCGCTGGAAAAGATGCCAGGTCATTGGCTATTGGCCAAGCTCGGAAAGCGCGTTCTGCGGCCCGGCGGATTGGAACTGACTCGGAAACTGCTCGACGCGCTGGCCATCTCCAGCGACGACGTCGTCGTGGAATTCGCTCCTGGACTCGGTGCGACAGCCCGGATGACTCTTGCGCGGCAGCCACACTCTTACACCGCGGTGGAGCGCGATGCCGCGGCTGCAAAGCAAGTGGAAACATTGCTACCCAACGCACGCTGCCGTTGTATTCTCGGAACTGCGGAAGAGACCGGAATGCCCGACTCCACCGCCTGCGTCGTCTACGGCGAAGCGATGCTCTCCATGCAACCGGCCGCGGCGAAGGCCAAAATCATTTTCGAAGCAGCGCGCCTGCTCCGGCCCGGCGGTCGTTACGGAATTCATGAACTGTGCATCGTGCCTGACGAGGCCGGCGAGCAGGTCCGCCAGGAAATTGCCGCCGATCTGGGCGGCGATATTCACGTCGGCATTAGCCCGCTGACCGAGCGTGAGTGGCGCGACCTCTTATCGGCAGCCGGTTTGCAAGTGACAGCGGAGTTCATTGCACCCATGCATTTGCTCGAACCCAGCCGCGTCGTGCGCGATGAAGGCCTGCTGCGAGCAATGAGGTTTGCTTGGAACGTCATGTGTCATCGCGTCGCCCGGAAACGTGTGTTGGCCATGCGGCGATCGTTTCGCAAACATCGAAAGAATCTTGCCGCCATCGTGCTCGTGGCGGAAAAATCATAGGAGAAACAACCGTGAAGGCAGCCTACAGCTTATTCAGCAACGTGGCGGCGGAAATTGAACCGCCTGCCGATGGCACTTTGAGCCGCACGCTCCATCAAGACGAGCACTTGAAAGTGGTGCTCTTCGGATTTAGCGCGGGTCAGGAACTCTCCGAGCACACCGCTTCATCGCCCGCGATCATGCATTTCCTCCGTGGTGAAGCCGACGTGTCTTTAGGCACCGACCGACATCCGGCCACCGCCGGCACCTGGATCCATATGCCGCCCCAACTGCCACACAGCATCCGCGCGAAAACCCCAGTGGTGATGCTGCTGCTGTTGCTTAAACAACCGGCCAAGTAATGCGACGAGCAATCCGCTCTGAAAGTCTTTTGGCTTACACACATTGGGACTAACCGCGAATCGAATCTAAACTGTGCCACTGTCGGGAAAACAGATGACACAATATTCGTGGCAGGGTCATAATTGCCGCTATTGATAGGCGCTTGCCGCGAATTCACCGGCGGTTGGAAATCGGCGTCGGAGGCAAAGTAAGATTGCCGGTCTCCGCGGCGGGAATCGATCTCTGTTTACCGTCCGCTGTCACTTCGAACGCGCTTGCTGCTCCGCGCTCATCGCGGACCAGAACTCGCGTACCGACGGGAAATTCCAGCTCAAACGGATTTCCGCGAATCGGTTGATTGATTGCGCAGTGGATCACCTTTACTGCCAGCTGATACCGCTTGTTCGTCCATTCACTCACACGCCAGCCGATGGCACGTTTGGGGACGTACGTAATGGCCAGCTCGTCGTTCGCTCCCACGTTTGCCGTTTGCGAAAACGAATCGGAATGTAATCGCGCGCCGGATCAACATAAATCAAACCAGCGACATTCGCGTTCCCATTTCGTGGAATCCTTAGTTCGATGCATTCAACATCGCCGCATTTCTTATGGGCATCGACAATCGTCATCTCCCTGGATTGAAATGCAAGATATTCATCCAAATACGCCATCGGATTGGTGCTGAGCCAAATCGCATTGAAATACAAATTTGTCACCATCCGCGCGCTCGGCTGGGCGCCGCTGGTAATGGTGCCCGTGTGCATTTCCCCGCGGCTGTTAAGTTCCCGATTCTCCCGTCCGTTGAACACCATCTTCAGGACCTGCGCGGTGCTTGATTTCGTACCTGCGCTCGTGTCCCAGATCTCGGTCTCGAGCGACATGGCGTATTTATTGTCCGACATGAGAAACGACAATGAACTTTTTAGAGTTTTCGGCACCGGGTCAGCTTCATTTTCCTGCACAGCGATCGGTTGGGCGGCTAAATTCACTCGGCCAGCCACGCCGGCCGCAGGCATCGATCTTTCTAAATCGCACTCAAAATCGAACGAGCGCAATTTGTTGGCCCGCCGCTGCCAGGCATCAAGAATGATTTTCGGCGTGACCGGATCTGCGGCGCCTGCCAGGGTAATCCACGCAGAGAGTTGCGAGGCGATGGCCAACCCGATCCACAGTCCAAGACGGCGCGCACCCGAGCGTGACACGTTTAGCATGGCGTTGCCCTCCGGATGCTATTAGATCATTGAAAACGGTCATAGCAACGCATGTGCGCTGAGTTCCGGACGATCGACCATCCACCCCACCGCCAGCGCAGCCACGACTGCCAGCCAGAGTAAATCGCGGATGGTGAAGCGGAGGCGCATACGTCAATCAGCCCGGGATCAACGGGGTCTTATCCCGATGGCCTGGCTTTTTGCAATTTGTGGATGATGTGAAAAGAAAACCACGAGAATGCACTAAGTATAACGACACTAGCAATTTACCAGGGACCACCGAATTCGCTCTGCATGTGGGGCGGAGCACGCCGTGCTGTACTGCTTTCGGGTGGGTTTGAGCGTGTTGGGCAATGGATTGCAAGTTTTTTTGGGCCCTCGCGCTAGAAAATTGTTTTTTTTGCGCTCTGACGTTATAAGACTTGCAGTCGAGTTGCGTTACTCGTCGGGGGAAAGACAAGTACGCCGTCTCGGTTTGGTCGGGCATCGCTGCATTCGCTAGCGCTTGCGCGGTTCCTATGCCGCTACGGCGTCAGACATCGAATCAAGGGGAATCCGCAATGGCTTCTGTCATTTCCGGTCGGCGCTCGATTTCTACACTCGCAATCGCCTGGATCGTTCTTTCAGTTACCTCGTCGCAAGCTTCCATTTGGAATAATCCAGCGGGCGGCAGTTGGGCTAACGCGGCGAATTGGGATTCGCTTCCCAATAGCATCGACGCGATTGCCGATTTCAGCACGCTCGACATCGTTTCGGATGCGACGGTAACGCTCGACAGCGCCACGACATTTACCGTGGGCTCGCTGCTCTTCGGCGATACGGCGGCATCGAACAATTGGATCGTCAACGCCGGCAGTCCGGCCGGAACCATTACGCTCGCCGTCGCCAGCGGTTCACCAACGATTAGCGTTGCGAATCAAACGGTAACTATCAACACCACGCTGGCTGGAACGCAAGGATTCACGAAGACGGGCAATGGCACCTTGGCGATAACAACTGCGTTGCCGGCAGGCTTTGGCGCCGTTCTCGACAACGCGGGTGTGCTGACGCTGAGTGCCGCCAACAACTATACCGCCGGAACCACACTGGCCGCGGGCGCGACACTTAATTTCAACAACGCATCGGCGATTGGAACAGGTCCGCTTGTTATCAACGGTGGAACACTCAATAACTCGACCGGCGCGGCGATCACGAATACGAAAAACAATTTGCAAACTTGGGCCGGCGATTTCGCTTTCACGGGTACGCAGAACTTGAATTTGGGTACCGGAGCCGTTTCCTTGGGCGCCAATGCCGGCGCTGCGCGAACGATCACAGTGAACGCTGGCACGCTGACCGTCGGAGGGATTATTTCCAATGGGACCAACGTGACGACGCCGACCACGGGTCTCATCAAAGCGGGGAACGGCATTCTCACGCTCACTGGAGCAAATACTTTCAACGGCGGTTTGGCAATCAACGCAGGAACGGTGAGGTTGCAGACCAGCGGGACTTCCGGCGGTACGGGAACGATTGTTGTCAACCCTTCGACAAATTTGGTGCACGCGAGCGGCAACACGTTTAGTTCTCCTATCAATTTGGCCGGCGGCACTATTGGCAGTAGCAACACGACGGGCACCTTCAGCGGTGGCTTGAATGTGACCACGAATTCGACCATTCGTATGGCCGACCCACAGAATCTGGCGACGAATGGCGAAGTTAATATCACCGGCGTCCTCAACGGCACTGGAAACCTGAATGTAATCGCAGGCTCCAATAATCTCGGCGTAGATGGCGGCGTCGGATTACGCTTCCGCGGCACTGGCGCGAGCAATTACAGCGGAACCATCACGATTGGAAACAACGTCAAGGGCGAAATCCAAGTTGCTGTTGCTGGTCCTTTTTCTACGGTGGGAACCGGCAAGGTAATCTTGACCGCCGGCGATGCTGCCTTGGCCGGCGGGCTTAATGCCGTGACTGCAGCGGGAGGTTATTCCGAATTCAATATTCGAAACAACTTCGGCAACACCATCAATGTGCCAACGAACTTTGAAGTTGCGGGTACGGGTTTGACTGTCATGAATTTGCCGGCCGGCAGCGGCACGCTATTGCAAATTGTTGGAAATCTGAAAATCGGCGCGGGACAGGAAATTGCACTTTGGAAATCAAGCACCGGTGCGACTACGTTCCAAAGATTGGAGTTCAGCAGTGTAACTTTGACCGGCGGCAACGCAACGTTCTCGCCCAAGAAACCGAATTTCGGCGTAGCTGGCGCGGACGCGGGCGATATGATTCTTGATGTCATCGGCGAACAAGTCGCCGGCTCCGGTATCATCATGAACGGATTGCGCACGCTGTCGCTCAACGGGAACAACACATTCACAGGCGGCGTAACGATCAATAGCGGTGTTTTGCAGATCACTAAAGCGGGCGCATTGAATTCGACTACGCCTCAAACCGTGACCTTCAGTGCGGGCACGACCGGCACGATGCGGCTGGCTGGCACATCCGTTACCGGCGGAGGTCTCGTGACAAATGCGACGCTGGGAACGCCGGTTGTCGAAAATGCCAGCGTTACGCCAGCTACGTTGACGGTGAACACAACCGGCACACCAACATTCGCCGGCGTACTGCAAAATGGCACTGGCGCAGGAGCCTTTTCGTTTGCAAAAACAGGCTCCGGCACACAAACGCTTGCTGGCCTTAATACGTACACCGGCAATACGATTGTCAACGGCGGCACGCTCGCGCTTTCCAACGCGGCAACCAACAATATTGCGAGCTCTGCGCTGATTACGGTGGGTCCAAGCGGCACTTTAAATGTGAACGGGCTTGCCAGCGGAGCTGGATTATCGCTTAACGCCAACCAAACGCTTGCGAATAACGGCATCGTTTCTGGAGCCGTCACGGTTCCAGCGAATTCCTTTGTCGCAGGCACTGGCACTTACGCTAACAATGTGGTGTTTGCGGGCGGAGCCGAAAAAGTCACGATCAACGGCGCCTCCGCCGACAAGATCCTGATTGCTGGGGCAGCCGATTTCAGTGGCGGCGGTGGCATCACGCTGGCGCTCACCACTCCAGCGACGCAGCCGTTCTACGATGTGATGGTATACGGCTCGCTGGTTGGAACTCCCGCATTGAATACACCTGATATTGGGCGTACTCATTTCTCGTTCGCCCCATCGCCGCCCGCCAACACGATCCGCATTAACGTCACCGGTGGCCCCGCGAATATTGTCTGGAATAACACCGGCGGCAGCCCTGCGGACGGCACAACGTGGGATGCCCAAACGAATCCCGCAACGCCTGGCATTAATAAAAACTGGAGCAACGCCGGTTCTCCCGACTTTTATTTCGACGCCGACAATGTCACGTTCGACGACAACAATAACTCACACTACAGCGTGACATTGAATGCAAACGTGCTGCCTGGATCGGTTACCGTTAACAATAGTGCGGGCGATTACGTGATTGGCGGCGGCGGTTCGATCGGCGGCATTGGTGGTCTCACCAAGAGCGGTAGCAGAGCGCTCACGCTTTCTACCGCCAATACGTACACCGGCGGCACAACATTGAATCAGGGCAACTTAAATCTGGGAAATGCCTCAGCGATTAGCACAGGTACTCTCACCCTAAATGGCGGGACGCTTGATAATACGAGCGGCGCCGATCTCACGCTTGCCAGTAACAATTCCCAGTCATGGGCTGGAAGCTTCTCCTACGCTGGCACGTTGAATGGTTTAAATTTAGGAGCGGGATCCGTCACTTTGAATAGCAGCCCAACGGTTACCGTCGCGGCGAATACCTTGACGGTGGGTGGCATTATTGGCAACGGCACGGGAAACAGCTTCACGAAGGCAGGCTCAGGAATTCTCGTTCTGACCGGTGCCAATACGTTCAGTGGCGGCTTGACGGTTAGCGGTGGTGGGGTGCGCGCATTGGCGGCAGGCGCCACCGGAACTGGACTGGCAACAGTTAATTCCGGCGCGACTTTAGCGATCGGCGGAACTCTGTCCGGCCCCATTTCATTAAGCGGCGGTTCCATTGGAGCTGCCAATAATGGAACAGCGAACTTGTTGGGTACGAACGCTTTCACGTCGGGTGATCTGACTGCGGCGGCGGCCACGACATCGACGATTTACTTGACTGACCCTCAAGCGCTCTCGCCGTTCACCAACGCGGATAATGGTGAAATGATCTTGACAGGTACTCTCCACGGAAGTGGCGATATTGTGGTGATTGGCGGTTCAACCAGCAACCGACCTGACGCGGGCGGCGGATTCCGTTTTGCGCGGCACCGTGGCCAGCGATTTCAGGGGCACCATTTCCTTTTCGAATGCAAATGGCATCGGGACGAAAGGTGAACTCCAAACCATTGTGGCAGGCCCATTTAGTCCGGCTGGCTCCGGAAAGCTCAAGATCGCAGCGGGCACATTTGATGGCACGCTCGCCGGAACGTATACCGAGTTCAATCTCCGCAATAACAACAGCGCCGGAGTAAACACAGTTTTCGGCAACGATGTGGAAATCACGGACACAGGGCTCGCCGACCTAAATTTGTTAGGCAATGCTGGTGCTAACACATCGATCACGATGGGGAATTTGAAAGTCGGCACCGGACAAATTCTTGGTGTGAATAAGACGAGTATGACGCTTGTCTTTCCGACCGTGACACTCGCGGGTTCGGCTACATTCGCGCCGGCCACGGCGGGTTTTGGTGCAACCGGTCCTGCAAATCTGTCGTTAGGTCCGATTAGCGAGAGCGAAGCTGGTTCGGGAATCGTCATGGATGGCGGCGCAACCACGACCGCTGGCTTCGGAGTTTTGTTTTTGACCGGCAATAACGCATTTACCGGCGGCTTGACGATCAACAATGGCACAGTGCAAATCGGCAATGCAGGCGCTTTGAATTCGACGACGCCACAAGCGGTCACTTTCGGTACTAATGCGGGCTCGACAGGCAACAACACCGCAACGCTGCGGCTGAACGGTTTTAGCGTGACCGCCGCGGGTCTCAACTCCGATCCATTCACGGGTGCAGCGGCTGTTGAGAACGCCAACGTTGCGCCAGTGACATTTACTGTAAATAACTCAGCCGCGAACGCATATGCTGGTGTGCTTCGCGATGGCACCGGCGGCGGCGCGCTCTCGCTGGTGAAGGGTGGCGGCGGAACTTTAACACTACTTGGCAATAACGGCTACACAGGTAGCACGACCGTCAATGGCGGGACTCTGCAATTAGGCAATGGCGGGACCAGCGGAGCTTTAAGCGGCACGACTGGCATTAGCGGTGTGGGTGGAACCACCTTGAATTTTAACCGGAGCAATGATTTCACGTTTGCCGCGCCCATCACTGGCGAGATCGCGATTTCAAAAGATAATTTCAATACGGTAACGCTTTCTGGAGCTGGCAGCACCACCGGGACGACGAGCGTTAATAGCGGTGCATTGGTCGTCACGGGAGCTTTGGGAAGCGCTGCCGCTGTGAACGTCGCTGGTGGCGCTACGCTCGGCGGGGCTGGCGATGGATTGACGACCGGCAAGATCGGAAACGTCAGTTTGGCAGCGGGAGCGTTTGTGCGCCCGGGTGCCTTGATCACCGACGGAAGCATTGGCAAGCTGACCGCCAACAGCATGACAATTGGCGGCGCTGACTTCCGCTCCGATCTTACAAACCCCAGCGTTGGCGACCTCGTGGTGGTAACCAATTCCGCGACATTCTCCGCTGGATCAACCACGACATTCACGCCGATTTTCACCGGCGCGGCCAGTGCGGGCTTGTATCCTCTGCTCACGGCCGGAAATTTATCCGTCGGGAGCGGAGCTACCTTGACATTGAATTCGCCTTCGAGCACCACGCGGTTGACGTTCTTGCTCGTCGTCACACCTGGGTCTAACGGGTCGGTCAAAATGAACGTGACCGGCAATGCCGCGAACTTGACTTGGACCGGCGCTCAAACGAACGACTGGGACCTTGTGAGTCATACGAACTGGAAATCGGGTTCCAACCCCAATGAACAGTATTTCGACCTGGACAACGTCACCTTCGACGATACTTCGAGCGTTGCTAAACACACCGTCAATTTGGCCGCTAATTTCGTTCCGGGCTCGGTGACCGTG
This sequence comes from Pirellulales bacterium, assembly GCA_963773875.1. GTDB lineage: Bacteria > Planctomycetota > Planctomycetia > Pirellulales > JADZDJ01 > CAVTYH01. Next base: position 160,896 of record CAVZCV010000010.1, on the reverse strand, counting down.
AATGCGAACACCGATTACGCATTGAATAACGGGGGAATTGGCGGCACCGGCGGGCTGACAAAAACCGGGACAGGAAAGCTCACTCTGAATTCCTCGAATACTTATTCTGGCGCCACCTCGCTCCAGAACGGAACCACGGTACTTGGCAATTCATCGGCATTGCCCGGTACTTCCAATCTGACATTAGGATCTGGCGCTAATTCTGCCACCCTCGACTTGAATGGCAATACGATCACTGTTGCTAGTCTTGCGACGAGCGGTAGTGGCGCCTCGAATATCATTGGCAACAGCAACGCAGCGCCGGCGTCAATTACAATTGCGGGCGGCACCACAACTTTCGCGGGAGTCATCAAAGACACTATTTCCGGCGGAAGTCAAACCGTGGCGCTAACACTCGCGGGCGGGAATCTGACGCTTGCGGGCGACAACACCTACACTGGAACCACAACCATAGGTAGCGGGGCAACATTGCAACTAGGCGCTGGTGGAACCGCGGGCAACATCGCTTCCACGGCGATTCCTAACGATGGAGTTTTGGCATTTAATCGATCGGATTCTGCAACCGTTATCGGGTCGATCTCTGGAGCTGGCTCAGTGCAGCAAATCGGCACTGGCACAACTATTCTGACCGGGACGAATTCGTACGCCGGACCAACGAGCATCAGTGCCGGCACGCTACAGATTGGAAACGGCGGCGCCACAGGGTCACTTGGATCTAATACCGGGCCTCTGACGAACAATGGTGTCCTCGTATTCAACCGAAGCGTTGCAGATACCATTACGATTCCCGTCACCCAAATTATTTCTGGGACGGGTCAGCTCCAAAACATCGGACCGAATACGCTGATCGTGAACAGTCAGAGTACGTTCACGGGCGGCGTGCTAGTAACGAATGGAACAGTTCGATTGATTACACCTACAACCACTCCAGCATCGCCTGCAGCGTCGGTTGGCACAGGTACGGTGCAAATCAATATCGGCGGCACGTTTGTAAGCGGTGTCGCCACACAGTCGTTTCCGATTGTGCTCGCCGGCGGCACTTTGGGGTCCGTTGGCTTAGGCACCGCAAACGGCACGGTTCTCACCAGCGGCGATGTTACCGTGACGGCCAATTCCACCGTTTGGATTGCCGACCCGCAAACCACAGCGACGGCTAGTGAAGTCGAATTCACCGGCACACTGCATGGCAGCGGGAATATTAGCGTGCTATCGGCACAGGCGAACCCCGATGGCGGCGCTGGCTTCCGGCTGCAGGGAACCGGCCCGAGCGACTACACCGGCACAATTACTCTGGGCAGCGCCGTTAAGGGAGAATTGCAAACCTCGGTGGCAGGTCCGTTCAGTCCGGCAGGAACGGGGAAAATTCAGCTCACGGGCGGCACAATCACAACAGCCGGGCAACTGCCTGGCACGTACTCTGAGCTGAACCTGCGGAACAATTTCACAGCAAGCACAGTCTATGGTAACGACATTGAAATCGTCGGCACCGGGTTCGCTAATATCAATCCTATTGGCAATATCAATGTCAACGGGTCAACAGCGGGTCTGGGCAACTTGAAGATCGGCGCCAATCAAACATTGGGCATCAACCGAAATTCTGGAACTACTCAGACGGTCACCTTTACCAGCGTAACTCTGACCGGTGGAGACGCCACGTTTTCCCCGACGACGGGCACCACCGTTTCCGGCTGGTCCCAAACAACTGGCATGAATCTAACCGTGGGACCCATTAGTGAAACCGTGCCTGGTTCGGGCATCATTTTGGATGGCGATGCCACGCTCCGGTTGAACGGCAATAACACTTACACCGGACCCACGCAAATCCTGCGGGGTACTTTGCAGCTAGGTGCTTCCGAGCGCATCCCGAACGGCTCGGCATTGACGATGAATGGAGGCACGCTGGCCACGGCGGGTTTTAGCGAAACGCTGGGGACTGTAGGTCTTACCAATAGTGCATCGTTCGATATGGGCAGTGGCAACAGCGTTGTGCATGCTGCGACCAGCGATGCTTCGACTTGGCTCGGTGTCCTAACCGTCAGAAACTGGACCGGCATGTTCGATCATTTGTTCTTCGGCAGTGATGCGTCCGGGCTGGGCGCTTCGACTGCGAACGTGCAATTCAACATCGACACACACACAGTTAACTCGCGAATTCTAGGCACCGGTGAAGTGATTCCCGTTTTGTCTGGCCTAAAAGGCGACTACAACCAGGACGGCTTTTTGACGGCGGCAGACTTGCCGGCGGCTCTGCAGGCCCTCACCGATCTGAACGTTTACAAATCGTCTTATGCCATGTTGTCAAGCGACTTGGAAGCGGTGGGCGATTTCACCGGCGACCATTTGGTCACCAATCGCGATATTCAGGGGCTTCTCGATGCGTTAATCACTGCCGGAGCCGGATCGGTTGCCGCCGTGCCCGAGCCGGCCAGTTTCTGGCTGGGAGGGCTGGGAGTGATCGGCATTTGCGGATATCGCGTCAAACGTCGACATTCAAGTCGTCGCATCACATATTTACAGTGAGGTGCAAGTCTCCTAGCGCGACAAATTCAACAATTACAAACTAATGGACGTTTGCGATGACGTAGTGCTGCAGGTGCGTCAATTCCGGAGCCGGATAATCATTCGGCTTGTGAATCGATCGACATGCTCGCTGCCTTGAGACCTGACGCCGACACGTCGAGATTGATCTTGCCGCCGATTTTGCGCGATTGCACGTAGATTCGGAGTCTCCCCTGATAAACGTGACGCGAAGTGGCTTTGTAATCCTCCGTGCTTTGCAGATCTGCGTTTTCAATACCGAGAATTCTGCCAGGTCCTGAAACAGCGCATTCCACGAGATTCGAGGCGTCGGGCACTAGCGTTCCGTGATTGTCTGTGACTGTAACTTCAATTTGCGCGACATCCCGGCCATCGGCCTTCAGCGCCGTGATATCGGCCTTCAAGGCAAGCTGCGAAGCGCTCTCTGCCTTGTAAAGCTCGAACTCCGTCACGGCCTCGGCGTGCTTGCCGACCGCTTTCAAAACGCCGCTGGTGAGATTGAATTGCCACGTTAAGACTTCGCCAGGTGTATGCAACTTACTTCCCAGCGATTGCCCATCGTGAAAAAGTTCAACCCGATCGCAATTTGTGAAGCAATAGATCGTGGGTCTAGTGGCCAATCTTCCCTGCCTTCGTCCCGTGCCTGCGCCTCGCGTCGATAAATAGACCATTGGAGCATCGGTCCATAAGCTCTTGCGAAAGTAATATTGATTCTTTGGGAAGCCTGCGAGGTTCAGCAATCCTGCGCCACTGGCGTGTGACGGCCAGACGCCTGCCTCGCCCAGATAATCGATCCCAGTCCAGAGGAATTGCCCGGCAATGTAGTCGTTCTGTGAAACCGCTTGCCAGGCGGCGAGCGAATGGAAGTTCTCGCTGCCGTAAATGACGCTCGCTGGATTGGCAGCGTGATCGCCCGGGTAAAGCTGCTCCATATAGTTATAGCCTTCGATATCGAGCAAATTCTTGAATTGATTGGTCGCTGGAAAGGCACATGCGGCAGTGACCGGACGTGTCGTATCGACGGCTTTTACATCCTTGATCAAGCGCTCCGCAATCGGCGGTAAAGTCGGCGAGTTTGGCGGAAATGGATCGTTGTTGTAGTCGATCTCATTGCCAATGCTCCACATGATGACCGAAGGGTGATTTCGATCGCGGAGCACCATATCGCGAATGTCCGTATCGGCCCACTTTTCGAAGTCGGTGTGATAGCCATCCGTGCCGGGTTCGCCGACATTATGGCCGACGATCCATTTTTTCTTTCCGCCGGTCCATTCATCGAAGGCTTCATCCATCACTAAAAAACCCATTCGATCGCAGAGGTCGAGAAATTCCGGAGCAGGTGGATTGTGGCTAGAACGAATCGCATTGCACCCAGCTTCCTTGAGGAGCTTTAGCCGGCTTTCCCAGACTTGTACTGGCACAGCAGCACCCAGTGCTCCGGCGTCATGGTGCAGACAGACGCCTTTCAACTTCATGCTCTGGCCGTTTAACGAGAACCCTTTCTGTGGATCGAACGCGATTGCGCGAATTCCGAACGGGGTGGTGCAGTCGTCGATCATTGCCCCATCAATTTTTAACTGAGTGTAAGTGCGATATAAGTGGGGATGATCGGGAGACCAAAGTGCCGGTGGGTCGATGATTTCATCGACTGAGAACTCTTGCTCGCCAGTTGGTGCAATAGAGCTGCTTTGTTCCTTTGAAGCGAGGACCTTTCCGGTAGCGTCAATGATTTGCGTCAACACCGTCGCATTTGCAACCTTACTTAGCTCGTTTTTCACAATTGATTTCACATTGATATTTGCCGATTCGACGCTGGCCTTGGGAGTCGTGACGAAGGTTCCGCTGATCTCGAAATGCACTTTGTCGATGAGGTTCAAAAACACAGTCCGATAGATCCCCGAGCCAGCATACCACCTTGAGTCGGCGTATTTGCCGTGATCGACACGAATGGCAATCAGGTTCTTTGCGCCGAATTGAATCGCGGGAGTTAGATCACAGGTGAATGAGCTATAACCGTACGGCCGCTCACCGACTTGCCGCCCGTTACACCATATCGTGCTGTGGTTACTGATGCCGTCAAACCGAATACTAATTACTTTATCCTTTGCTTCCGCGGGCACGGTAAACGACTTGCGATACCAACCGACTCCGCACGGTAAGAAAGCAGTGCAACTTGCCAGCTTCGAATCAAACGAACCTTCCACACTCCAGTCGTGCGGCAAGTCTAATTCGCGCCACTTGCTGTCATCGAACGACGGATTTGAAGCATTTGCATCGTCGCTCAGGGAAAACCGCCAGCCGTCGTTAAAATTCAAATTGCGCCCGGCGGTCGGAACGACTGCCGGTGCGCTTGTCGAAGCGTGCGGTTCGCTCGCAAAAGTGCGGTGACCGAGGGCAATGAGCAAAATCGCGATCGACACGCGAGTATTGAGTCTTGGCATGAGTCTTTTTCCTTAATGGCCCGCTGCATTCCATGTTGGCGAGCACTTCAAAATGTGCGAACCGCACCTGCGAATTTGCTTTCGCAGCGTTGCCAAATATTGTATAATGCGGCTGGTGTTTATGGCTCGCGAAGGGCCATAATCGATAACTCAAAAGCCCCGTTCGGCAGTTAACTGCCTGCGGGGTTTTTTATTGGCCGGACGCAAAACGGCGTGAATTCCTCTAAGCCGAGTGCACATTATTGCCCACCGTAAAGCAATAGCAGCAATCATCGATTGTGCGATCGTCAAGTTAACGAGCGTGTGTTTGCCGTGAAATATTGAGGCGATTCGATGAGTCCGCAGCCTCGCCATATCGGGCGGGTAATGGCTCCCCGTGGAGTTCCCTCGCTCGTGGCGTGTTTGATTCTCGTGGCGTTTGCCTTTATCAACGCTGCCTTGGGCGATGAGGCAGCGAAGAATCAGACGCCGTCAGCAGCATTGCAGAATAATCCGTATGACGATGGGAATGTCGTCGCTCCGTCCAACCCCGTTGATGAAGCGGTTTTCGGACAATTAAAAAAACTTGGTATTGCACCAGCCAAGATCTGTTCGGATGCAACATTCGTACGTCGTGTGTATCTCGACGTCATGGGAGCCATTCCTACGCGCCGAAGAAGCTCGCAAATTTCTGGAGGACCGCCGCCCCGACAAACGCGGCATTCTGATTGACGAACTGCTCGACCGCGACGAGTACGCCCAATATTGGGCACTCAAGTGGGACGACCTTTTACGCGTCAAATCGGAGTTTCCAATCAATCTTTGGCCGAAAGCAGTTTACGCATATCATGATTGGATCCGCATTTCGCTCAAGGAGAACTTGCCGTACGACCGATTCGCGCACGAGTTGCTGACCGCCAGCGGCAGCAACTTCCACGGCGGTCCGGTCAACTTTTATCGAGCGGTTCAGCGCAGGGAACCGGCGGCATTGGCGCAAACCGTCGCGTTGACATTCATGGGTGTTCGCGCCGAGAAATGGCCACCAGTGCGCCTGAATGAAATGGCCGCGTTCTTTTCTCAAATCAGTTATAAATCGACGGGCGAGTGGAAAGAGGAAATTGTCATTTACGACGCTGAGAAGGCCCCGCACGGTGAAAACATCGCCGTGTTTCCCGATGGCACGACCGTCGAACTGCCCCCGGGTAAAGATCCGCGCAAGATTTTTGCCGATTGGCTGGTCGCCACTTCAAACCCATGGTTCACGCGCAATATTGCTAACCGAGTTTGGTCTTGGCTGCTCGGCCGCGGAATTGTTCATGAGCCAGATGATTTTCGACCGGACAATCCGCCCGTGAACCCGGAATTGCTGCGGGTTCTTGAGCGAGAACTCATCGCCCATCGGTACGATCTTAAATCGCTATATCGCTTGATTCTGAAATCGCAAGCATATCAGCTTTCCTGCATTCCGCGCAGCGAAGACCCGCGCACGGCGGCCAATTTTGCCTACTACCCTGTGCGGCGATTGGAAGCTGAAGTTTTGATCGACGCAATCGATCAAGTCACCGGCTCATCTGAAAATTACATCAGCGCCATTCCTGAGCCGTACACTTTTATTTCCGATAGCCAGCACGCCATTGCACTGGCCGACGCCAGCATCAGCAGCCCGTTTCTAGATCTATTCGGCCGTTCGCCGCGCGATACAGGTCTTGAAGCAGAGCGCAACAACCGCCCCACTGCGCTGCAACGATTGCATTTACTCAACTCCAGTCACATTCAGCACAAGCTCGAACAAAGCGAAAAGTTGCGGGCTTTGCAACAGAAGGGTAGACCACGCGAGGTTGTCGATGCGCTGTATCTGACAATTCTTGGGCGCTTTCCAACCGACGACGAAACCAAGACGATTGCCGCATACCGGCAGGCAAACTCGGCAAACCGGCGCGTTGTGCTGGACATCGCTTGGGCACTTTTGAATACGGCTGAGTTTCAGTATCGACATTGAGGCGCCGCTATGACCGCAGATTTCGTAAACTGTCGCGGTTGCACTGGTTACCGGATGATGCGTCGCGAAGCAATCGGACGAATCCTGGGAGGCGCCGCTGGCTTATGGCTGGGAAATAGTTGGACGTTTCGCACATGGGCGGCCCAAACAGCTTCGCGGCAAACCGGAAAAGCACGCTCATTAATTCAAATCTGGCTCTGGGGCGGCCCGGCGCATCTCGACACCTTCGACCCCAAACCAGAAGCCGGTTCGGAATATTGCGGAGAGTTCGGCAAACCGATCAACACAACCAAGTCGGGGATTCGGATTTGCGAATTGCTGCCGCTGTTGGCCAAGCAGGCGGACAAGTATTCGATCATCCGCAGCATGACGCACGGCAATAACGGACACGAAACCGCAAGTTACATGGTGCAAACCGGGCGCAACGCTGGCGAGCGCACGGTGTATCCTTGCGTCGGCGCAGTCGTGTCGCTTTTCAAAGGATACAGCGGTGGCTATGAAGGCTTGATTCCGCCTTACATCGTCTTGACCGAACCGCAGGGGCGTTTTGATGAAGCGGGATTCTTGGGCTCGAAGTACAAACCTTTCGCCACTGGCGGCGACCCGGCGCAACCAAAGTTTGCCGTCGAGGGAATTGTCGCCGCCGGCATCACTGCAGAGCAGCAACTCGCTCGAAAGACTTTATTGGGGAAACTCAACATGCTGCCACGGTTGTTGCCAGACAGTCCGGCGATGCAGGCATTGGCCAACTCGGAACAGCAGGCGTACGACATGATTCTTGGCGATGGCGCCAAGGTGTTCGATCTGACGACGGAAACAGACGAAGTCCGAGAGCGATACGGACGCAATAAATTCGGACAGTCGTGCCTTGTGGCCCGCAAGTTGGTCGAAAAGGGCGTGCCGTACATCACGATCAATAACCCAGGTTGGGATACCCACAAAAACAACTTTCCGTCGATGCGCCGCAAATTGCCCGAACTCGATAAAGGTCTGGCGAGTTTGCTGCAGGATCTGGCAGATCGCGGCCTCTTAGACCAAACCATTGTCTGGTGCGGAGGTGAATTCGGGCGGACTCCCAAGGTGCAGTGGGAGGCTCCGTGGAACGGCGGGCGGAATCATTTCGGAGCTGTCTTCAGCCATCTGGTTGCCGGCGGCGGATTCAAGGGTGGTCACATCGTCGGCTCTTCCGACGCAAAAGGCGAATCGGTCAAAGATCGACCGGTCTATCCTTGTGACCTCATCGCCAGTTTCTACGAACTGCTGGGAATTGCAGCGGATGCCAAACTGCCGCATCCACTAGGTTTAGATTGCCACATCAGCCCGACTGCGGACGACCACCTGCCGAGTGCGGGAATTCTGAAGGAGATCATGGCATGAGCAGCCTGGGCTTCTGCATACGACGGCTGCAATTTGGATGGCTTACCATCGTTTGCTTAAGCAATGCGCCGATCGCACTGAAAGCTCAGGACTTGGCGCCGCGGATTGGCTACGTTTATCCGGCGGGTGGCCAACAAGACACGACGGTTGAAATTGTCGTCGGCGGGCAACGCCTCGGCGGTGTGACAGGAGCCTACCTTTCAGGTGCAGGCGTGAGATGCGAGTTGCAGTCCTCGGAATCTGTTCCCACCGGCAAAGAAGCGCAAGATTTGCGTGACCAATTGCAAAAGTTGCGCGAAGAACGCAAATCGGACGAAGAAACGCGGAACAAAATCAAGGAAGTTCGTCATCGGTTGGCACTGTTCGAGAAATCGCGTGTGACGCCGGCAATCGGGGAGACGGTGCGCGTGAATATTTCGATCGCGCCGAATGCGCCGCTTGGCAATCGGGAATTCCGGCTGAGTACCGCCACCGGTTTTACGAATCCGCTGGTCTTTCAAATCGGCCAGTACTCCGAAGTACGCAAACCGCCGCCGCCTGAAGAGGACGACTTTAATCGAATTCGCAACTCCGTGGCGAATCCGATTCTGCGCATTACGCCGGGCCGCACGAATCGAACGCTGCAGACGGTTAGCTTGCCAACAACACTGAACGGTCAACTTTTGCCCGGCAATGTCGACCGATTTCAATTCCTGGCCAAGAAAGGACAGAAATTGGTCGTCGTCGGCAATGTGCGCGAATTGATTCCGTACATCGCCGATGCAGTACCCGGTTGGGTCCAGCTATCGGTTGCGCTATATGACTCGCAAGGCAAGGAATTAGTTGCTGCCGAACATTCACTTTTGAGTATCGATCCAGTCTTGCAGTACGACATCCCAGCTGACGGCGACTACGTGATCGAAATCAAAGATGCGATCTTTCGCGGTCGCGACGATTTCATCTACCGGGTGCGCGTTGGCGAAATACCGTGGGTCACCGCGGCCTTCCCGCTGGGCGGCCGCACCGGCAAAACGACGGCGATTGAACTTGAAGGCTGGAATTTGCCGACCACAACGCTATCGCTAGACGCGCGATTCAAGAAACCCGGCGTTTATCCGCTCGGAGTAGGAACCAAAGACAGCCGCATCCAAAATTCGCTGCAGCTGGAGATCGGTTCGTTACCAGAGATCATCGAAAAGGAAACGAACGACTCCCCGGAACTTGCCCAGGCAGTGATGCTTCCAATTGTGATTAATGGCCAAATCGACGAACCTGGTGACAACGACGTTTACAGCTTCGCGGGTCAGGCCGGCGAAACGATCGTTGCGGAAATTACGGCGCGACGCCTCGATTCGCCGCTCGACTCCACATTGACACTTTTCGATGCCAAGGGCCGACAATTGGCGTTCAACGATGATCACGAAGACAAAGGATTTGGTCTGCTGACACATCAAGCAGACTCTTATTTGAGTTACAAGTTGTCCGCCGCCTGCAAGTACTTCTTGAAAGTCGCTGATGCGCAGCAAAAAGGCGGACGAAACTACACTTATCGATTGCGTATCAGCCTGCCGCGCCCAGACTTTGCGCTACGGGCCGTGCCATCCACACTCAATTTCCGTCCCGGCGCCACGCAGTCGCTTACCGTTTACGCACTTCGTCGCGAGGGCTTCGACGGCGATATTGAGCTAGCGCTTAAAGACGCTCCCGCCGGATTCTTGTTGAGCGGCGCGGTAATTCCGGCTGGACGCGATTATGGACAATGCACGTTGACCGCACCGACCGCAATTTCCAGCACTCCCATCGGTCTCAAGTTGGTCGGGGCCGCGCCAATCCAGCGCAAGCGCATCGAGCAGCCGGTGGTTCCGGCTGAAGACATGATGCAGGCATTCTTCTATCGGCATTTAGTTCCTTCCGAAGAGTTGCTGGTCAATGTCCAAGGAAGAACTACGGCGGGGGTGCAAGCCACAATTGTCGACGCAATTCCACTGAAGATTCCCACTCAAGGAAAGGTGAGCGTGAGAATTGTTACGCCCGACTATTCGCCGGCCGAGAGGGGACAACTGAGACTCCTGGAGCCGCCCGATGGCATCCGGCTGAAAGGCGCCACTTGGGGAAAACTGGGCGTAGAAATCACATTCGAGGTAAACCCCGCGGAAATTAAACCTGGCACGAAAGGCAACCTGCTTGTGAACTTTGCCGTTAGGGAGCCGAAACGAGTTCCACTAGGTTGTCTGCCTGCGATTGCCTATGAGATTTCTGGCCTTCCCGAAAACAATACGAGGTGAAGCCATGGCGACCACCGCCGCAAACTTCGATCTTCCCGTGACGCGTGCCGTACAGCACGCCGGTTGGACGGAACGTCATGTGAGCTGCACTCAGGTTCCCTCGACCGCCTGCGATGTGTGCGTGGGGCCGGCATCCGCATGGGACCAGACGACGCTTGTCGACAGGCATTGTTTCGGAAATCTGCCCTGCGTTTCGCTACAGCAGTTTCAAACGACGCGCAGTACGAAACAAACTCCTGTAACTCCGTTGCTCGCAAAGCCCGGTGCGCCGGTTGGAATGCACGTGGAAGCAATTGTCGGGGCCGATGTCAAACCGCTGCGCGACGCTAGCCGAGTGCTCGGAAATTACTGGGAAGATGCAGATGCGGTGTATTGCCAATTGGGAGGTGTCCGGCCGACCAATTTGTTGACTTCGCCGAGCGATCAAGCCCGCCAGGTATTTTGCATCATCCAAAACATTCTCGAAAACATCGGCCTGGATTTTTGTAACGTCGTGCGAACGTGGTTTTACAACGACCGTATTGTCGAGTGGTATCCGGAGTTTAACGCCACGCGCACCGAGTTCTTCCGGGAGCACAATATTTCCGTGCCGCCGGCGAGCACAGGCATCGGCGTGGCGAACGCATCCGGCAGTGCGCTCATGGCAAAGCTGATCGCGGTTAAGCCGAAAACCGATCGCGTGACGATCCGCCGCGTTGATTCGCCACTGCAATGTGAGGCATCACGTTATGGCAGCTCGTTCAGTCGCGCGACGGAAGTCGCCGACTCAAAATCGAGGGTCCTCTACATCTCTGGCACCGCAAGCATTGAACCCGACGGACGCACTATTCACGTGGGTGACACCGCGAAACAAATTGAAAAGACGATGCAAGTCGTGGAGGCACTGTTAAATCACAAAGGGATGTGCTGGTCCGACACCACTCGGGCCATCGCCTACTTCCGACACTACAAAGATGCTGCATTATGGGAGAAATTCGTGCGCAGTCGAAAATTGCCGCGCTTTCCAGTTAACGTTGTCCAGTGCGAAATATGCCGCTCCGATTTGCTCTTCGAAATCGAACTTGACGCAGCGGCGCCGCGCGTCAGATGACTTGCTGATTTGCTGGATGCGAGCGGATTAGTAAGCCGGTAGAATTGCCTGCTGTCGCAAGATTCAGCTACTCAATTCGCCTGCGTACCGCCCAGATGGCAAGCACACTTCCCAATAGCAACAGACCGGAACCAATGGCACTCAGCAATAGCGTTAACTGCAGCGCCTGTGTGACGCGCGCCTCGTCGTTCTTCAGTGGGCGGATGATTTCCAGGACTCCGCGAACGTCGCCGACTTTCCAGTCTTTGCGTGTGGACAGCGGATGCGTGTTGTGACAATCAACGCACGATTGCTTCATAATGTGCGCTTGGGCATAGCGAACCACGGGCTCACCATCGATTTCTGCGAATTCATGAACAGTATCTAGCCCGCTACTCTTTCGCAAACGCAGCAGCGCATTGCGCTCAAAGTCATCGTGGGGTCCGCCGGTAGTTCGCCAAGGAAACGGATAGTCGCTGTATTGACGGACTTGGATGCCTGTCTTGCTGTCTTGGTGCAACTCCTCGCCCACATCGTGCAAAAACGTTGCAGGAATGCTCAGCGGAACGGTATCTGGAGTGGGCGGAACCATCTTATTGACCGGATAATGCGCTTGTTCGACGCGCTGAACTATCAAACTGTACTGGTTGTTCGCATGCTCAAGCAAATCTGCCTGTTGCGCCGCGCTTTCGAGGGCGCTAGAGCGAACCAACCGGGCCGACAATAGCGATTGCAAAATCAGCGCGACGATGGGAGTTAGCACGCCGGCGGCGAGAAGGCTCGAAGACGCCGGATGATTACGAATCCAGCGCCAAACTTTTTCGACCGTCCCTCTAGGGCGCGCTGTGATTGGCTTGCCTCGCAGATATCTCTGCAAATCGTCCGCCAGCTCGCTAGCGCTTTGATAGCGATGGCGCGGTTCCTTTCGCAAACATTTGAAACAGATTGTCTCCAAATCTTGCGGAACATTCGGTTGCAAGTCCGTAACAGCAACGGGCTCACTGTGCAGAACTTGCAGGATGGTGTCCAGCGGTGTTGCCCCTTTAAAAGGCGGGCGGCCGGTCAGCAATTCATAGAGAACCGCCCCGAGCGCGTAAATGTCGACAGCGGTACCAATCGGCGGACCTTTTGGCGCCGCTTGTTCTGGCGCCATGTAACTGGGTGTGCCCAGCAAATCACCTGTGACGGTAAGATTGCCATCGAGGTGAGTTTTCCAGTGACCACTTTCGCGCTTCGCTACGCCGAAATCGGCTATTTTCGGCACCGCCATGAGGAAACTACCGTCCGCCGCAAGTGTGTTGGAACCGCGGAAGCTGTCGAAGCCTCCGGCATCCTGTTGCTCGGATGGAATTAACAGGATGTTGGCTGGCTTGAGGTCGCGATGAATGACGCCATTGGCATGCGCAGCCTGCACGGCACGCGCCAGCACTTCGACAAACTGCGATGCCAGCCGCGCCGACTGCGGTGTGCCGTCGAGATGCTGCGCCAGGTTGCCGCCTGCGACGTACTCCAAGGCAAAATAGGGTCGACCTGCAATTTCGCCGACATCGTAAATCTGCACAATATTCGGATGCTGAAGCCGAGCGATGACATCGGCCTCGGCGCGAAAACGGGCTAATTCTTTTTCGCCGGCTCGCGCCCAATTTCGAAGCATTTTTAACGCCACGATACGCCCCAGTGCCAGGTGTCGGGCCTTATATACAACGGCCATGCCGCCTCGCCCCAAAACTCCAATGATTTCATAGCCCGGAACGGCAGGCCACTGGGAATCAATAATCACCGGGGCAGCCTGATCCCGCTGCAGCGGATTCTCGATTGTGGTGTCTGTCGGGGCAGCCATAAGGGGCGCCGATGACGGACGTACCAGTTTCAAGCGCCGCACGAGCTCTTCGTCCGCTCGGCTGCTCGGAGCCAACTGCCCGGCGCTGCCACAACTCGGTGTTTGATGGTTCAGTCAGTTGGGCGAGCTTAGCCTGACATGATGTACAAGCCTCCACGTGCTGTGCAATTGCGTCTTGTTCCGTCGTGCTCAACGCGTCGGCCAATAGGCGGGAGAGCTTCTCGTCAGGGGGACATGTTGTCATAAGTCGGGTTCAAAACGTGCAGACGGACACCAGAAATTCTCGATTCATCGCATTGCGCAATGTCTGTTGAAATTGGCCATCGACATGTATTGCCAGCGGTCAAAAATGAGACGCAATTCTAATTCATTGCTTCGAGTTTCTGGATTTCCTCTAGGAGCATCTTCTGCACTTTACTCTTGGCAACGTAAACCATGGCCACTTGCATTTGCACCTTAGCGGCTACCGCAGTGACCGGCAGCCCATCGATCGCCACCAGGCGGAACGCTTCCCATGTATGCGGCGCTACGCGAAGTCGCACTTGCACCTTGGCCGCTTCCAGTAGTTCGTGATCGAAGGCCTCCTCCAGTCGTTGAATGAGGTCTTCACGCGCTTCGACAGACTGAAGCAGACTCCACGCATGTTCGTCCGCAATTGGACGCGCTAGACTTCGGCCATCTATGAAATCTCGCCATGCGTGATGAGCAACTGTTTTGAGCCACCCCCGGAAACTGCTCTTGGGGTCGTACGCGAAGTCGCGGAGCTTTCGGGCGAGCTTCAACAATACCTCTTGGGCTACGTCCTCGGCATCGGCGTCCTGCAATCGCCATTGTCGGCACCAACGGTAAATGTGAGGGCCGTATTGTTCTACGAACTCGTCCCAAGCGGATTCATTCAACGGGTCATGTCGAAGCCGCGCGAGCAATGTCGGGCAAGTGGTCGGGAGCCACGCATCCACCATCGGGTTTTATCTCATCATCAGCTGGAGGATTCCTGGATATTGTCATCCCCAGATGTTGGCCAGGCAAGCGATGAAACCGTAGACTCATCGCCCCCAGAACGCTGTAACACGCTTTCCGGCGAAAAACATTCGCCTTGGGCGCTAGATCTAGCCAGAAATTGCCGTAATGACTCTTAGAGGGCCATGGGACCGGACCTTGGGGGCTCCAAATGGTCGAACTCGAGGAGTCACGCTTATTGTTTCGCAAACGCAAATGAATGGCCCAATTACCGACTGCAGAATTCTAAGTTGATCGGTTTCGATCATCCTCGTCGGCGAGTTTCTTGCGTCGGTTAAGTTTCCAAACGCTGCGCTAGCTTGCAGTTCTGCACGCTTCGCTTGTCTGCATTCCAATTCGAATCGCGCTTGATTGTCCGTTCGCATTATCCACATCTCTATAGAAGAGGCATCACGCAATGTCACGCATGACTTTCACTCAATGGGTAAACAATCTGATTCGCCATCCGCGAAAGTCGCAAAAGTCGCGCAATACGTGTCGCACGCGAACCTTTGAGCAGCTGGGTGAGCGGGTCGTTCTGTCAGTGAACGCGACGTTTGCTCCCGGCGCGGGAGTTCTGTCTGTTTTCGGTGATCAATTGGACAACAACATTGTCGTGAGCCGCGACGCTGCAGGTCGCATCCTTATCAATGGTGGGGCCGTTTCGGTCAAGGGTGGCGCGCCGACCGTTGCTAATACAGCACTCATCCAGGTCTTTGGACAGGCCGGCAACGACCAAATCTCGCTGGACGAAGCAAACGGAGCACTGCCGATGGCTAATCTATATGGCGGCGCTGGAAACGACATCCTCACCGGCGGCTCCGGCAACGACATGCTTTTTGGCCAGGCCGGCAACGACACCTTGCTGGGAAAAGGGGGGATCGATCAGTTGTTCGGTGGGGCCGGAAATGATTCCCTCACTGGCGGTGTCGGCGACGACTCGGTTTTTGGTCAGGCGGGCAACGACCGGATGATTTGGAACCCCGGCGAGGGCACCGATCTCAATGAAGGCGGCGCCGGCATCGATACCGTGGAAGTTAACGGCGGAAATGGCGCGGAAACCTTTACTGTCACACCCAACGGCACTCGCGTCCGCTTCGACCGCACCACTCCCGCCCCGTTTTCTATAGATATCGGCACGACTGAAAATCTGGTGTTGAACATGAACGGTGGGGACGACACGTTCACGGGGGCGAACGGGCTCGCCGGACTAATTTCCCTATCCGTGGATGGCGGCGACGGCAACGACACGATCACCGGCGGCGACGGCGCCGACAGGCTAACCGGAGGCGACGGCAACGACGTCATCAACGGCGGTCGTGGCAACGACGCGGTATTCATGGGTGCAGGCGACGATACCTTCGTGTGGAACGCTGGCGACGGCAGCGACATTGTCGAGGGTGGGGACGGCAACGACACCATGGTCTTTAATGGCGCCAACATCAATGAAAATATCAGCCTCTCCGCCAACGGCAATCGCGTCCGCCTTGTGCGCGACGTCGGCACTGTGACCATGGATGTTAACGATGTCGAGGAAGTCGATGTCGTGCCTCTTGGCGGGGCTGACACGATCACCGTCAACGACCTGTCTGGCACCGATGTCGCGTTAGTCAACATCGACTTATCGACCCAAGCTGGCAGCGGCGTCGGCGACGGCCAGGCCGACACTGTCATCATCAACGGCACCAGCCGTGACGACGTGGTGACGGTCGTCGGCGATGCGAGTGGAACGACCGTGGGCGGTTTGGTCGCGGACGCGCATATTACTGGCGCCGAGGCGGACAAAGACCGGTTGATCATTCACACTCTCGCAGGTGACGACGTGGTTGAGGCGTCGGGCCTGGCCGCCACCGGAATTCAGTTGACGGCGGACGGCGGCGACGGCGACGACGAGCTCGTCGGCGGCGCAGGCAACGACACGCTTCTCGGCGGCTCCGGCGACGACGTTTTGATTGGCGGTCCAGGGCAGGACATCCTCGACGGCGGTACCGGTGACAACGTCCTATTCCAATAGAGGTTCTGTGCCCGTTGGATGTAACCCACAGGATTGGGAAAGGAGCGCTTCGCGTATGTGGCGATTCCGAATATCCAAACCTCCCACTTCATTTAATCAATCAAATACCTAAGGAGATTCTATATGTTCTCGAAACTCATTAATGCCACGATTCGCAAATCATTAGTGCTGACTACCCTATCGCTCGTCCTCGTCGCCACTCAGGCCCACGCCGGCTTTCTCACATTTTCCGTAGGCGGTACGGCGGCAACGAGTTCAATCCAAAGCACGGTGGATTCGTTCCGAGCCGCGCTCGGCGATCCCAACAATGGCAACAATCCCGGGCTGGCTAGCGGACGACGCGAGATCAACTGGGATGGTGGCGGCGCCACTACAGCCACCGTCAGCGGGCCAGTCCTCACGGCTTTTACCAACACGCGGGGCAGCACCTTTACGACCGAAGGCACGGGGTTTCTGCAAACGCCGCTGAATGATCCGGCGCTAACGAGTATCAATCCGAGCTACGCGACCACGTTTAGTGCTTTTAGCCCGCAACGGATTTTCACGCCTGTCGGTAGCAATATTACAGACGTCACTTTCTCCGTGCCGGGCACTAACGGCGCGACCCCGGCGACGGTCGCGGGCTTCGGCGCGGTGTTTTCCGATGTTGACTTGCCGAATGTCTCGCGAATCGAGTTTTTCAATTCGACCAATGTTCAAATCCAAAGCCTTAACGTGCTGCCTGGCACCACGACCAGCGGCAGCCTTTCATTCCTGGGTGCGATTGCCAATGCCGGTGAGAGGATCGCTCGCGTGCGGATCACCACCGGCAACTCGGACCTGGGGCCATCCGAGGCGGACGGGAGCCGGGCCGATGTTGTCGCGATGGATGACTTTATCTACTCAGAACCGGTCGCCGTACCCGAACCGACAAGTTTGATGATGGCCGGAATTGCCTTACTGAGTTCGGTTGGCTTCTCCAGGCTCCGCCACTAATCGCTCAGACTTGTCCAAATATGTGTGCGCTTAAATTAAAGGTGCCAATCGAAACACGATGCCTGGTCACTAGTCGCATCGTACCTGCGATGAGCTGATTGCGCGACCGGGTCAGCTACGAGTACCGGGTACTGGACCAGCAACCAGTCACCTTGCGCCGGCAAAGTTTTTTGATTCCAGCCCGGCCTGCAGGTTTACATGGTCTGGGGGTGTCGTAATCTTAAAGGTTGCGATTCGTGCCCGGGAAACGATGGTTCCCTGCAGTGTAATCGTCGGCCGACAGGCAAACTTCAACTTCTTTTTTGTTCTGGAAATCAAATTATGTATGGGATTGCTGATTGCCGCCATTTTCATGGAAACGTCATTACATTCGGCGCATCGCTGGCCGTTCTATTGTATGGATTCTTCTGCGTCGGCGAATGTTCGACTTCCATAGCGGCCGCTGATGCCAGCGCGATTGCCGCGGCCATGGAATCGATTAATGCGGATGATGCCCAAAACTTCGTGAACGTCTTGGCCGACGACGCCATGGAAGGGCGCGAAACCGGGAGCCGGGGCGGTCGGGCGGCTGGCACCTATCTGACGCAGGAATTTCAGAAGCTACATTTGACGCCAGCGGGCATTGGCGGCGGATACTTCCAGCCATTCGGCGCCAACTCGCGGAATCTGTTGGGCATGATTGAAGGCAGCGATCCACAGCTCAAAAAGCAATTCGTGCTGGTGACGGCACACTACGACCACGTGGGACGCGGCAAGCCGTCTAACAGCCGCGGCGGAATTGGGCAGATCCACAACGGGGCCGACGACAACGCCAGCGGCGATTCTAGCATTTTGGAAACCGCTACGGCATTTTCGCACTTAAGCGAACCGCCGAAACGCAGCGTGATCTTCGCACTGTGGGATGGTGAAGAGGCAGGCCTGCTCGGCTCGAAATACTGGATCGAACATCCGACGGTGCCACTCGCAGATGTGGCGGCCGTGGTGAATGTCGATATGATCGGCCGGCTGCGAAACAACCGTGTCATTGTTTACGGTGGACGCACCAGTTACGGTTGGCGGCAGCTCATCAGTCGCGATAACGAATCGATCGGCCTGTTGCTCGATTTTGATTGGCTGATGAAAGCCGACAGCGATCATCATCCGTTTTATAGTGCGTCGGTGCCCGTCGTGATGTTTCACACAGGCTTGCACGACGACTATCACCGCCCGAGCGACAAGGCGGACAAGATCAACTCTGATGGTTTGAAATCGGTCAGCCAGCTTATGTTTCGCACGGTCGATGAGCTGGCCGATGAAGATGCACGGCCGAGATTTCGCGCCGCTTCGCGATCGGAGTCGCCTGCGAGTCAGCCGGATCTCGAACAAGCGGCGCCGCCGTTGGCCGGACGATTGGGCTTGGGTTGGGACGTCGATCAGGCGAAAAACGGCATTGTGCAGGTTGCGTCGGTCACGCCTGGCAGCGCTGCGGCAAAAGCCGGCATCAAAACGGGCGATCGAATTTTGTCGTACGCCGCACGTCCCATCACCGATGCCGAACAGCTCCGCCAACTGGTAATGGCTACGAAAGGCGCCATGCCGATTGAAATCGAGCGCAAAGGCAGCGACAAGCCGCTCACGTTAACCGTCCAACCATCTGGTGAACCGATCACGCTTGGAATTACCTGGCGGATCGACGATGCAGAGCCGGGAGCCGTGTTTCTGGTTCGCGTGGTGCCGGCCTCGACGGCCGATCGTGCCGGGCTGCGAGTTTTCGATCGCATTTACGAAGTCAGCGGTCAGAAATTTAAAACGAGCGAGGAATTCCGCCAGTTGGTGAATTCGCTGGCCAGCCCCATCGAGCTGCTCGTCGAAACCCGCGGCAAAGTGCGACGCGTGGAGGTCGATCGACAAGAAATCATCACGGCGCCTGAAGAAAACAAGCCCGCGGCCGCCGCAACCGCGCAACGCTAGCATCGTGCACCGCGCGTTTTTGCTGTTAACTCATCTTGCTGCTGGGCGCGCTCTGCGGTATTTACTCCCCACCCTCGGGCAACCGCTGCGCTGGCACTATGCCTGCGCACGGACAGAGCGATCTCGTCACAGTCGCCCGGGGGTAAAGCCGGTCAGTTCTTGATCGGGTGCGCTGGGTAGCGCAAGCGTCTCGTCTTGGCGGTTTCACAAATCTCGGCCTGACTACTATTGCAGGGATGCGTACTCGATGGTCGCACTCCGCTTCCGTCTGATCGCCGGCTTACTGGCGATGCTGGCTGCCGCACTGGCGGTCGCGCTGCCGCTTTGCGCAATCGCCACAGCCGCAGTTCAGCGGAACTATGCCGCCGCCGGGTAATTCGCAGCCGCAAACGAACGAAACGATCGTCCAGCAAGTTCGCGTCGAGGGCAATTACACAACCCCGGTCGCCAAACTTCCACAGCTTCGCACCCGGGTTGGTCAGGCGTTCGATCCGATGATTGTCAAGGATGATGTCCGGACGTTGGCGGGCTCGCGCAAATTTATCGACGTTAAATCTCAATTCCAGCAAGTGCCCGGCGGCGTTGCGGTCATTTTCCAGGTTGTCGAGCGACCGACGATAAGCGAGCCAATCACGATCGTAGGCAATCAAGACATCCGCACACAAACTTTGCGCAAAAAAGCCGAACTCGATAAGGGACAGCCGCTCGATCCATACGGCGTCGTCGAAGCTCAACGTCGCGTGGAAGAATACTACCATGAGCAGGGATACACTCACGCTCAAGTCACGACGATCGAAGGCAGCAAGACGAATGATCGCAAAGTCGTGATGATGGTCGATGAAGGACAACAGCAAAAAGTCGATTGGGTCAGTTTCGACGGCAACACCTTCGAAGGCGACGACCGCTTGCGTTTGCAGTGCTCCGTAAAACCCTTCATGGGCTACTTCCCGCTGTTCGGCAGCAAATTCAATCGCAAGAAGGTCGATGAGGACAAAGACAAGTTGACTGCGTATTATCGCAGCTTCGGCTTCTTTCAAGCCAAAGTCTCGCCGACTTTCATTACCAGCGAAGACCGACATTGGACGCACATCAAATGGATCATTAACGAGGGCCCGCGGTACAACGTCCGCAATGTCGCGTTCCTGGGCAACGAAAAATTTAAAAACGAAGAGCTCAATAAAAATCTGGAACAAGTTAGCGGCAAGCCGTTCAATCAGCTGGCATTGAATCGCGATCGCACGGCGATTGCTGATGTTTACGGCGAGCACGGATACGTATTTGCCGACATTCAGCCAGAAAATCACCTCTCCGCCGACAAGCCGGAAGTCGATATCGTCTATAACATCGCCGAAGGCAAGCGTTACCGCGTTGGGCAGGTGAACATCAACATTGCGGGCGACAATCCGCACACCAGCCACGCCGTGATTTTGAATCGCATGTCGGTGCGGCCCGGCGATATCGTTAACACGAAGAAGCTCCGCGAAGACGAACGCCGCTTGCGATTTGCCAGCGTTTTCAACACCGATCCCACGAAGGGCGAAACGCCAAAGATCACATTTGAAAAACCAGACGGCCTTAAAGAACAGGGCTTCGCAAACAAGCCAGGCAGCGGCAGTGCCGCGAGCAGCGATAGCAGCTACCGTGGACAGAGCCCCAATGATGTGGAAACGCTTGTTGGCGTAATGGTGGACGATGCCGCTGGGAACCAGGTTATCGTTTGGACTCCGGCTTCGCAAGTTCGTCTTTCAGGCGTCGAGCAAGCCCGCTTTCAAAGTCCCGGGGCAAGTGGCGTGCAACCAGTTGCGGCCAATAATTGGTCAGGCGCCGGCAATTCAAGTTCTGCGAACCAGGCGTATCAAGACTGGGGTATGTCGCCGCCATCGAACGGTGGCAGTGCCTACTTGCCACGCAGCGCTCAACCGCTGCCGGCCAGCAGCTACGACAATCCGTATCCACCGCCATCTACGACGAATCCGTATTCCAACACCGGGTACGCGACGCAGCCGGTGCCGGCGCGGAACAGCGCGTTTCAGCAGCCACCGACCGGTAGCCCAGCGGATCCATTCGCCGGCTCAGCGCCGACTGCGATCGCTCCGCCCGGATACAGCTATTCGAGTCCGCCCCCCACGCAACAGCCAAGCTATAATCCGCCGCCGACAGCCGCTCCAGTTTACGGCGCACAGCCGGGAGTGGCCGCGCCTGCTTATGGCGCACCGCCAAGTCAACCCGCTTTCGCACCGGCGCCGAATTCAGGCAGCTCCGGCTACGTCGTCAATCAGCAAGGTCCGGTTTATGAAACGCCGTACGTCAATGCACCGCCGCCGACAGGTCCGGTGTATGGCGCACCTCCCGTCGCGGGATTGGGTCCTGGCGATCTGGGCTATACGTCGCCCGATGAACCGCTGAACTTGAACGTGAATGCCGGCGAAACACAAACAGGACGCTTAATGATCGGCGTCGGCGTCAACTCCGACGCCGGCCTGGTGGGCAACTTTGTCATCGACGAACAGAACTTCGACATCATGCGCTTGCCGCGCTCGTGGGACGACATCAGCAACGGCACCGCTTGGCGTGGCGGCGGAGAACGACTACGGATCGAAGCCAATCCTGGCACCGTGGTACAGCGTTATGCGGTTACGTTTCAGGAACCATACTTATTCAATTCGCCGGTGCAGCTGGGTGTATCGGGCTTCTATTTCACGCGAATTTACCGCGACTGGGATGAAGGCCGTGTCGGCGGAAATGTGAAGCTTGGTTATTTGTTCACGCCCGACTTCAGCGGTCACGTGGGCTTCGATGGCGAGCGCGTGAATATCTACAATCCGCATCTGACGGTCACGAATCCAACTCCGCCGCCGCCGCTCGTCGCCACTCCGGAGCTAGCTCGCGCTGTTGGACAGAACGATCGCTACGATTTCAATGTCGGGGTTGCGCTCGATACCCGCGACAGTCCCTTCCTGCCGACGCAGGGACACTTGCTCTCCGTCGATTTCGACGAAGTGGTCGGCACGTTCCAATATCCGCGAGTTGTGGTCGAAGGGCGGCAATATTTCTTACTGCGACAGCGTGCCGACCAATCGGGACGCCACGTGATTGCGGTGGGCGGCGTAGTGGGCGTCACTGGCAACGACACGCCAATTTACGACAACTTCTTCGCCGGCGGTTTCAGCAGCCTGCGCGGTTTTGCGTTCCGCGGAGCATCGCCCGTCGTGAACAATGTGCAGGTCGGCGGTCAATTCGAGGCGCTCGGCACGGTCGAGTACATGTTCCCAATTACCGCCGATGACGCGCTGCGTGGCGTTGTGTTCTGCGATTTCGGCACTGTGGAACAAAAGATCGCCTTCAATGGCAATCAGTTCCGCGCCGCCCCCGGGTTTGGATTACGCATCACGGTTCCGGCGATGGGTCCGGCTCCGATCGCGCTTGATCTGGCATTCCCGGTCGCCAATGCTCCCGGCGATCAGATTCAGAACTTCGCCTTCTTCGTCGGGCTAGCGCGCTGATCCGCGGGGCGAGCGGCTTACCGTCCTTGGGTAAACGTCCACGTGTAAAGCGTGCGGTGATAATCCCAATGTGCCGAGCTGTCGGAGGTGGGAATCGCGCCGAACCAGCCGTAAGCGTATGCCCGTGCGGGCACGAGTCGGCCTTGTCCACCGTACATCGGCTGCAGGATCAAGTACTTGGGAGAATCGTCGGCACGCGCTTCGCCGGTCACGATGCCAAACGTGAGCGCACCGGTCCAAATCCATGTGGCCAAAAGCGCAACCGAAGCGGCCAAGAATAATCGTCGCACGGCGAGGGACTCCTTACTTGGAACACGCGTTGTATTACGCGCTACCCCATTTATCGTCCGTGCGGCAAAACCGCGCCTACCAATAGAGACATCCGTCGTATTGCCACGATGGCGTGTAGATGTTCGGTCCCGGTCCGTTTGGCGAATACCACGGGTAGTACGACTGCCACAAATATGACGGCGTGTAGATATTCGGACCAACTCCGTATGGTGAGTACCAGGGCAAACTATTTCGCGATTGATACCACGGCTGATAGATGTTCGGACCTACGCCGCCGGGCGTGTACCAAGGGAATTTCGAGCTCCAAACTTGCGGACTCGGCGAAGCGTACCAGGGCCGGGAGTAGTAACGGTTATATCCGATCATTCCGAATCCGTAACGTGGGAAAGGTGCACTAAGTCCACCGAATGTCAGGCCCGGCCAACTGTAGCCGAACGGATTCCATCCACCCCAGCCGCCCCAACCAAATCCCCAGCCAAAGCCCGGCGGCGACCAGTTGAAGCCGGGCTCGTCTGAGTTCCGCAACGCATAAAACTCCGGCTCTGATTCTTCAACCGGCCCAAAGCGACGCGTTTCGAGGACCGCCGGAAAGATTCGCAGCTGACCGCTCGGGGAAACGTCCCAAGTTGTAGAACCGTCGAGCGGCGCGAGCTCTCCGCTGGACTGCGTATCGTTATGCATTCGCGCGTCTGCCGTCGGCGCCGGCAATTCAATCGGCTCCACAGAGTGCACCAACGATACCAGCGACAAATGAACTACCAGCGCGGCAATCGTAATCTTCGCTTCAAACAAACGTATACTAATCATGTCGGTCAGACCGCAACTCTGCGTCATTTATTGGTCCCAAGTAGCGAGTTCTATATCGATACTAGTTGGAACAATCTCCTACTTCAATCTAGCGTTTTAGCTCCCGCTGGAATCGGACCCCACCAAAGCCGTCGCGGAGTATACTTTTGCCATTCCGAATTTCACCTTTCGCAGCCAAACAATCGTAAAAATTGGCGTCAGGCCTGTTGCGGCGGCGACATTTCGAGATACGCTGGACATTAATATTTGCGGCGTTGTAACCGACCGCACCGTATCTCAACCTCGAATTGCAAATCCACGAACACTCTCTATGCGAATCGCTGTTGTTGGAACCGGATATGTTGGACTCGTGACTGGCACCTGCTTTGCCGAATCGGGCAATGAAGTGACCTGCATCGACATTGACAAGGCAAAAATTGAACGCCTGCGACAAGGCGACGTGCCAATCTTTGAACCGGGCCTTTCGGAACTTGTCGTGCGAAATTTGGAAGCCACGCGATTGCAATTCACGACCGACCTGGCGGCGGCGGTGAAGTCAGCCCGGCTCGTATTTATGTGTGTCGGCACTCCGCCGGCGGAAGACGGCGCGGCCGATTTGACGGCACTTTGGAAAGTCGTGGAAGCCATCGCGCCGCATTTGCCCCGAAACGCCGTTGTCATCACTAAGAGCACGGTACCAGTGGGAACCGCGGCGAAAGTTGCGGCGCGGCTTAAGGAACTGACGGGTCGCGATTGCGATGTCGCAAGCAATCCGGAATTCTTGAAGGAAGGCGCGGTGCTCGACGACTTTCAAAAGCCGGACCGCGTCGTGGTCGGCGTTCGTCGACCGGAAGTCGCGGAAATTCTGAAAACGCTATATGCACCGTTTCTCCGGACCGAGAAACCGTTCTTGGTAATGTCGCCGGAGAGCTCGGAGATGACGAAGTATGTGGCCAACGCGCTGTTGGCCACGAAAATCAGCTTCATCAACGAAATGGCCAACTTGTGCGAAGGCATGCAGGCCGATATCGACGATGTGCGCCGCGGCATTGGTCATGATGCCCGAATTGGATTTGCGTTCCTGTTTCCTGGCGCTGGCTATGGCGGCAGTTGCTTCCCGAAAGATGTGCTGGCGCTCTCGTCGATGGCCCGCGATCATGGCGTGCCGCCCAAGATTTTGGACGCGGTGCATGAGGTCAACAATCGGCAGAAAACCGTACTCGGCGATAAAATCGACAGGCACTTTGGCGGCGATCTGAACGGCAAAACCATCGCCATATGGGGTCTGGCATTTAAGCCCCGGACAGACGACATTCGCGATGCGCCGGCCTTAGTGTTAATCGATCGCTTGCTGAAAGGCGGCGCAAATTTGCACGTGCACGATCCGGAAGCCATGGCAAACGTGAAGGCAATTTACGGCGACAAACTCTCGTATTTCGACCTGCCGCTCGATGCCCTGAAGGGCGCCGAGGCGCTGGCGATCGTTACCGAATGGGGCGAGTTCCGCAATCCAGAATTTGAAGACATGCGGCAGCGGCTTCGCAAACCGGTCATTTTCGACGGCCGAAATTTGTATAACGCGAATCAGATGAAATCGTTAGGGTTCACCTATTACTGCATCGGCAAAGCGCCTGTGCGATCCAACTAGCTCGCAAAATAGCCCGCAAGCGCCGCGATTGAATCGATAAGTGATGGCAAAAGTCAAGCAACTCCCCAAACGTCAGGACGTCAAACCCCGCGACTGCTGGAATCTGGCCAGCCTGTTCAAAAGCGATGCAGCGTGGGAAGCCGCTTTCAAAAAATGGGAATCGCAAATCGACGGCTACGGCAAGTTCGCCGGCAAACTGGGCGAGAGTGCGAAATCGCTTGCCGCATGTTTTGAATTCGATATTGGCATGGATCGTGTGGCCGATCGGCTCGGCACGTATGCCTTTCTAAAAACGGCCGAAGACACTGCCGATAGCAACTATCAGCGGATGATGGGCCGCTACCGCAATGCAGCGAGCCGCGCCGGGCAAGCGGCGAGCTTCATCCGTCCGGAAATCATGGCGATTTCGACAGCGACGATGAAGAAGTTTCTCGCCGCCAAGGAGCTGGCTCCGCACCGCATCACCTTGGAGCGATTACTGCGGTACAAGCCGCACACGCTCTCTAAATCCGAAGAAAAGCTGCTGGCGATGCAGGCCGAAATGTCGGAGACCTCGAACCACGTTTTCCGCCAACTGGCCGATGCAGATTTGAAATTTGGGAATGTGAAGAACGAGAAGGGCGAACTCGTGGAGCTGAGCAACGCCACGTTCTCCTCCTTTTTGCACTCGCCGAAGCGTGCCGTTCGCAAAGCAGCGTTTCATCAGTACTACGAGCAATACAAAGGGCATGAGAACACGCTGGCTGCGGCACTTGGCGGTTCGATGCAGCGCGACGTTTATTACGCTCAAGCCCGTGGCTACGACAGCGCGCTATCGGTGGCACTCTTTGGCGATAACGTACCGCACTCGGTTTACGACAATTTGATATCTGCAGTGCACAAGAATCTGCCGGCGCTGTATCGCTATTACGAGCTGCGGCGGCGGAAAATGAAGATTCCTGACATCCATCATTATGACACGTATGTACCAATTCTTAGCGAATTGGAAACACGCCGCACGTGGGATCAGGCGGTGAAGGCCGTCGTCGGTTCGCTTGAACCCCTGGGAAGCGAATACTGCGGTGTACTGGAGCGTGGGCTGAATAACGGCTGGTGCGATCGCTATCCGAATCAGGGCAAACAGAGTGGGGCATTTTCCGCCGGTTCCTTCGATGGCGAACCATATATTTTAATGAATTATCAGCCTGAAGTGCTGGACCACGTCTTTACACTTGCGCATGAGGCCGGCCACTCCATGCACAGTTACTTCTCGGCCAAGCATCAACCATTTCAGTACTACAACTACACAATCTTCGTGGCCGAGGTCGCCAGCACGTTCAACGAACAATTGTTGAGCCGGCACTTGATGGAAAAAGCCCGCAACGATGAGGAGCGTGCCTACTTGGTGAATCGCGACATCGACGCTATTCGCGGCACGATCATTCGTCAAACGATGTTTGCCGAATTCGAAAAATTCGCGCACGCACTAGTCGAAACCGGCGAGCCGCTGACAGTCGAGAAATTCAAGGAAATTTACGGCGAGCTCTTGAAGAAATACTTCGGGCCGGAGTTCGCAATCGATGATGAGTTGGCACTGGAGTGCTTCCGCATTCCGCATTTCTATCGGGCGTTTTATGTTTACAAATACGCCACTGGGCTATCAGCGGCGATTGCGCTTTCGCAGCGCGTCGTCAGTGGCGGGCGGAAGGAGCTCGACGATTATCTCACCTTCCTGAAAGGCGGCTGCTCGAAGTACGCGCTCGATTTGCTGCGCGATGCCGGCGTCGACATGGAAAAGCCGGGGCCGGTGGATACCGCACTGAAGTACTTCGGGAATTTGGTCGACGAGCTGGATGAACTGCTGAAGTGAATGCCGGTCCATTCAATCGCTGCTCACATGGGTATGACCCAAATGAGCGGCTTGCCAGCATCATCAATGCGGACTTCAGATCGCAGACCCACTTGATTCAGCACTCGCTCCAGGATTTGCTTGTAAAACGTTTTTCCCGGCGGCACTTTGACAACTTTCGTCAGATCAACGCGTTGCCGCACCAATCCGTTGTGATCGAAGAGCATCGGAACGGCGAGCCGCTGCTGTAGTGCTTTAATGGCCTCGCTGGCCGGCACGCCGTCGATGTTGACGTTGATGAACTCGTACAGCGCTGGCACAACTTTTTTTTCGTCTTTCTCTTCCGGCGGCCAGCCGATCGGCCACATTTCGCCTTTGGGAGGCGGCAATGTGACGGCGAGCTGAATCTCATGCCCGACCACTCGTGGCAGCAATACGCCGCCAGCTGGTCGTGCAATTGCCGCGATTGCTGTGCCGGCGGCGAGTCCGACGAGTTCGTCGCGCACCGGATCATCGCCGGTGAGAGCTTGTTCCATCGCAGGATCGATAACGAGCGGCAGTGCGAGCCCCGGTTTCAGTTGCGCGAGGACTTTTTCCGGCCGCACGTCTTTGGTGTTGAATGAAACGGGGGCGGAAAGAGTTTTTTTGACTTGCTGGAACTGCTCCGGCGTCAGCCCAAACACTGTTTTTCGTTCGCCAGCTACGCCGCCCCCGGATTGCACGTCGGCAAGCCACTTCTTAAGTCGACCCACGTCAGACGGCGAGAACTGGCCGCCAGAAGTGACCAGCGCGCCGCGATTATTTAATTGGGCGGTAACTTTGATGACTGCCGGATTGCCCTGCTGCTGCTGGATCTCGAATCGATCGCCGTTGCGGAGCGGTCGAAATTGGACCTGGTCGATGCCCAAGTCGCTCAACGTCTTCGCCCAGCGTTGGGCCTCCGCATTGGCCTGCAATCCGGGCGATACCACAACTTCTATTTCGACTCGCATCTTGGCGGCGCCCGGCATTTGAGCGGTGGCAATTTCAACCGAACTGATTGCCGATATGAGACCGACAAAAACGAGGCGCGTAAATAATCGCATTTGGGTGCTTCCGGGAAAGGCGCTCCAATCTTCTCAACTTTTTTGCAGCCCGTGATTGTAACGTCTATTCGATTTTGGTCTCAAATTCAATTTGCGCGGCTGCGCATGCAAAAAGCCCTCCAACAATGTGCTGAAGGGCTCTTGCGTTAAGAGTCAACTAAAATTCTACCGCGCCGGCGACTATATGCCGGTGGTTCCCATTGCATCCCCGTGGTCAGATTAAACTCACTGTCATTACCGCTGTGTTGGCGGCGGCGGCTGATCACCGGTTTGTTTGATCTCTTTTGTCGTCGTTTCGGTAGTCGTGCCATTCGGTGTGCTCTGCTTCACCTCGGTCGTCGTTTTCGCTTTGTCGGCGCAACCAATTGTGCCCAGCGACGACAGGCTCAGCGCCATCAAAAATAGGACTGTGCGTTTCATGTGCATATTCTCCAGGTTAGTAAAACTGTCGTCCGTAGCCACAATTTGCAGACACGACTCGACTGGCGGTCGAATCGCTTGGAGGAAAATGCAAATACCGCGCCAAAACGCTATCAGTACGCGCTAAAAGCGCGGTCGTAAACAGCGAAAGTTCTATGAGAGTTGAGATTACACCCGCATTTGCCGACTATACGTCCAGATTTCGCACTTCAAGTGCGTGTTTTTCAATGAATTCGCGGCGCGGCTCCACATGGTCTCCCATCAGTACGCGGAAGAGTTCATCTGCGCCGGCGGCATCTTTCATCGTCACCTGCAAAAGCGTGCGGTGAGCAGGGTCAAGCGTAGTATCGCGGAGCTCTTCGGCGTTCATTTCACCAAGCCCTTTAAACCGGGTGATGGAAAGACCCTTTTCTCCGGCGCTGCGGACGCCCGCTACGAGGCTGCGCAAGTCTTCCAATCCAATCGTGTTTTCGCCGCGACGCAAGATGTAGCGCGGCTCTTCCGTGCCGGTGCGTTCCTGCGGAATGAGCGATTGGATGTCGAACCCGATTTGCGCCAGATCGCCCAGGTGCGCATTGATGGAGCGCACCTCGTGCAACTCCACAATGTGCAGCCGACTGGCGTGGCGGCGCGAGCGTGGCCGTTGGTTTTTTCCTCACCGGCGCGGCGCCGCGGGCAGCGTGCCGGCGGCTGATGATCGGGCGGCACGGCGGGACTCGCTCGTTTTGCCCGTCGGTCCGCCAGGAGTAGCGCCGACAGTGATTTCGTGACCCGTTTCCTGCTCATGCTGGGCGACGAATTGATCGAGTTCTTCGCGCTTCGTAAACCAGTGCTCCTCTGAGCCCAGGTACACGTGATAGATCGGCAGCTTGCCAGTCGTCGGATCTTGCCGCAGCGCATGGGTTCGCAAGCTGATGCCGCGCCGCTCCAGCGCAACGAGCGGCTCTTCCATGGCGGCCAGTGTCCGGCAGAGCTTGGCCATTTCCGCGCCTTTGATGGTGCGGCCGCCATGCTCGCCAGACATACCTTCGGGCTCGAACTCGCATTCTTTGAGGCCCATTTTCCAACAGCTGCGTTTTCATCTCCTCTTCAGTCTGCACGTAGTACACGTCTTTCTTGCTCTTCACGCGAAACAGCGGCGGCTGGGCGACGTACACGTAACCGCCAACTACGAGGTGATACATTTGGCGATAGAAAAACGTGAGGAGCAGCGTGCGGATATGCGAACCATCGACGTCGGCATCGGTCATGATCACAATTTTGTTGTAGCGCCGCTTGCTGATATCGGCTTCTTCGCCAATTCCGATGCCGATGGCCGCGATCATGCTGCGCACTTCTTCGTTGGCCAGCACTTTATCTTCCCGCGATTTGTACGCGTTGATGATTTTGCCCCGTAGCGGCAGGATGGCCTGATATTCCCGCAAACGGCCACCTTCGGCGCTGCCGCCCGCGGAATCGCCCTCCACCAGATACAGTTCGCAGCGAGCCACGTCTTTGCTGGTGCAATCGCGCAGCTTGCCGGGCAAACCGCCGCCGGCCAGTGCACCTTTGCGTTCGCGCAACAGCGCTTTCGCTTTGCGAGCGGCTTCGCGTGCTTCGGCGGCGAGAATGCCTTTGTTGACGATGACCTTGGCGACCTTCGGATTCTCTTCGAGATATTTTGCCAGCCCATCGCCGACGACCGTGTTGACGATGCCTTCCACTTCGCCGTTGCCGAGCTTGGTTTTTGTTTGCCCTTCGAACTGCGGTTCCGGCACGCGCATTGAGATGATGGCCGTGAGGCCTTCGCGCACGTCATCGCCGGTCGGCACCAGATCTTTTAGCAGGCCCTCTTTCTTGCCGTACTGATTGAGCGTGCGCGTCAGTGCGGAGCGGAAGCCGGAGACATGCGTGCCCCCTTCGATGGTGTTGATATTGTTCACGTACGAGTGCACGTTTTCCGTGTATTCGCCGCAGTATTGCAGCGCGATTTCGTAGCCCACGCCGTCCTGAAAGCCATTAATGTAGACAACATCCGGATGCAGCGGCTCGCTAGCGCGGTTCAGGTGCTCGACGAACTCGATGATGCCGCGCTCGTAGAAGAATTCGTCGGCCGCGCCGGTCTGTTCGTCCTTCAAAAAGATCCGCACGCCGCGATTCAAGAACGCCAGCTCTTGCAGCCGGCGGAACAAAATGTCGTACGAAAATTTCGTGGTTTGAAAAATCTGCGCGTCGGGCTTGAACGTGGTTTTGGTGCCGGTTTTGGTCGTGGCGCCAACGCGCTTCACCTGGGCCTTGCGGCACGCCGCGTTCGTATTCTTGCTGCCAGACGTGGCCGTCGCGCGAGACTTCCACCTCGCACCACTCGCTGAAGAAATTCACCACGGTGACGCCGACACCGTGCAGACCGCCAGACGTTTGGTAGGCCCCTTTCTCGAACTTGCCGCCGAACTTGAGCACTGTCATCACGCCTTCCAGCGTGGAAACTTCGCGGCCCATTTCTTGACTGAGCTGGTCGTGCGTTTCCACGGGAATGCCGCGGCCATCGTCTTCGACGGTCACGGAGCCATCGTTGTTAATCGTGACGCGCACTTGATGCGCGAATTCCGCCATCGCTTCGTCGATCGAATTATCGACCACTTCGTACACCAGGTGATGCAGCCCACGGGCCGTGTTATCGCCGATGTACATGCCGAAGCGTTCGCGGACGTGCTCCAGATCGGAAAGGTGCTTCAAATCTTCGCCGGTGTATTTTTCCGTGGCCGCTGCCGCGCGGGCGATTGCAGTATCGATTGTTTTCGATGTTTCGTCGGGCATTATTGATTTACGACTTTCGGTATTTGGTTCAATCACCGCAGAGACATGGAAGCACGAAGCGGACCGTCAACGATCCAAATCTAGAATCCACTCTGCGTCTCAGCGGTTCATTTCTATTTTCAGTTCACTGGGCCGACCCGGAAGCGTAGATTGCTAACTTTTTGATCCCCCGCCAGCCGTTGCAAGCGTTCGAGTAGATCTACCTTTTGAAAGCCGATTTCTTGCACGAGCAAATTGTTGGCGACTGTCACTTCCAAGGTTCCCCCGCGGATGGCACCCACCCGCGTAACCTTTGCAATCTGCTCCCCTGCTGCTTGCCTCCATGCGGTTTCCAGCGCGGCACTCGATTGCTCCCGTGCATATCCGCGACGAGCAACCAACTGAGCCAGGACATCGCCGATCTTTTTGGGGTAGGACATTTAATCTGATTTCATTCGCTCCATGAAACGCAGCTCAAGTCCAGGGGTTGCAACCCCTGGACTTGCACAACGCGTTATCTTTCCACTACCTATCGCGCGCTAGTGGCATGATCACGTAACCGTAGCCGTCGTCTGTGCTGCAGACGGCGGCGCTGTCGGAATCCTTCAGCTCCAGTGTGAATGTTTTCTCCGGATCGAGCACGCGCAAAAAGTCGCTGACGAACCGTGGATCCAACGCAATGGCGATCTTCGGTCCGCTGTACGCGATCGGCAGTTCGACGCGCGACTGGCCGACATCGGCCGCGCGGCCTGACAGCACGAGCAAACCGTTTTCGAAGGTGAAGTCGATGCCGCGGCTTTCTTCGCTCGTGGCAATAGCAGCTTGCCGAACCGCTGCATAGAGCGGTCCGATAGCCAGTTCCGTTTTCACCACGTCGCTGCGGTGTGGAAACACATCGCGCCACTTCGGGAAACCGACCTTCGACGAGCCGTGAATACAACGTAAATCGCGGGCTGCGAATCAAAATGTCGTTCGCGCGGGCGGAAAGCTGCACTTCGCCGTCGGCATCGGTAATGGCGCGCTCGATCAGATTCATTGCGCGGGTCGGAACGATCGTAGTTTGATTCGCCGTTTGATGCCCGCCAATGCTATGTGCGGGGCCTTCCATTTTTGCCAGCCGCCGACCATCAGTGCCGACCGCGGTGATCTTCTCGCCATCCATTTCCAGCAGCACGCCGCCGAGTGCGTAGCGGCTGCTTTCGTTATCGGTGGCGAACGCCGTGCGGCGAACCATTTCACGAAATAGCCGCGCGGCCAGCTCATGATATTTTTCTTCTTTGAAGGCCGTGACATTCGGGAACTCGTCGGGATTTTCGCCCGGCAACTTCCACTCGCTGCGATCGCCGCGAACCAATGTGCCTTGCGGATCGCTTTCCAGGTACAGCTTTTCGTCAGTGCATTCGCGCAAGATCGGACCAAAGCGGGCGATCGGCAACACCGCGCTGCCTGGCGTTTCCACCGCAATGCCTGGTACGGCGATGCGGATGCCAACTTCCAAATCGGTCGCCATCAGCGTGGCGCCGTCACCCGCGACCTCAAGCTTGACGTTCTGCAGGATCGGCTTCGGGCTTCGCGCCGGCGCGACCGCCGCGGCAGTTTGAAATGCTGAATGGAATTTCTCTCGTTCGAAAGTGATTTTCATGGCAGTAGGTCGGGCCTTAGCTTGACGCGAATCCTTTAAGTATTTCTGTCGGGCTAGAGCCCGTCGTGGGAAGCGTTGTGTTCTATCAGTTTGAAGATTCTTTTCAATCAGAAGTAGTATTTATACGGCGATCGATATTGTTGGTAATTAATTTTGGTTTCTTGCCCGACACGAAGTTTACCGAAGATCTTTCGCGATGTTATTCAAGTTTGAGTTGTGGATAGCTTGTCGAAACGATGTCGATTTGGGGTTGAGTCGACGTGGAAAATCTTTCATCAAACGGACATTGCCGGCCTGCAGTGTTGATCCGCAATCTAATAGCGATGCTTCCCAACGCGTGGCGAATAGTTTTTCCACAAGTTTACTTTTTGGTCCTCTCGCTATTTCAAAAGAGATTGCTGAAGCGTGCTGATGGCAGCCTGTAGCGACGCATCGTGCGGGATTCGTTCGTCGATGGATCGATAGCCATGCAGCACAGTAGTGTGATCACGGCCGCCAAAATGTCTTCCTAAGGATTGCAAACTCTGCCCGGTAAGTTTTCGCCCCAGGTAGATCGCCACATTGCGCGCCAGAACGGCCTGTCGGCGACGCGATGAGCTCAATAAGGCCGCCGCATTTACACCGTAGTACTTGGCAACCTGTCTTGTGATCTGCGGAAGCGTAGGGCCGCTTTTATGTCGCCGCGCAGTTAGGGATTTTTTGACGTGTTCCAACGTGACGAGTACGGTTTTATCCGACCGGGACAGTCGGACGAGTTGAGTCACTTCGATTTCCAACAGGGCGCCGTTCAATTCCGCGGCGGTCACATTCAATCGTTCGGCGAGCAGCTTTGCCGCGTCCGAACCGAGCGATAATCCGCGTGCTGCTGCCAACTGCTCCAAAATCGCCTGACGCGTCGCAACTCCGGGCGGCGACACCGTCACGACAAGGCCGCCACTCGCGCGACTCCGGATCGATTTTGGCAACCGAGCCATTTCCTTCGGCGGCAAACGCGACGTTATGACGACCATTGCTTCGCGAGCTTCGAATTCGTCGAGCGTATTTCGCAGCTCCGCTAGGGCCGCCCGGTGACCTAACAACTGCTCTAAATCTTCGATCACCAATAGCGACGCGGTGCGATATTTCGCGCGGAAGTTGGCGACGGTCTTGAGTTCCAGCGCTTCGGCCAGTTCGCAAGCGAAATCGGCTCCGGAAGTGCAAACCGCATCCGCACAGCTAGCGGCCGCAGCCTGGGCCAAACGGGATTTGCCCGTTCCTGGCTGTCCGAAGAGCACGAGCGGGCTGTAGCAATGTCCGTCGCCCTTCAGTAGCCATTCGATGGCTTGTCCGGCGAGCCGATTCTCCGGGCCGAGGAAAAAATCGCCGTTCGAATGCACAGCTCCCGCCGACAAATTAGCGCGCTGACCCACCGCCGAGGGCGTCAAATTCAGCGCGAAAACTTGCGATTCAAACGCGGCTCCGTCCGACATGCAAGACAACCGTTTCTGGCTAGCGAAAATGAGCGAAATGCAATCCAGAATTCTATCAAAATCGGGCCAAATTAGCGACCCGCGAAAGTCAGATTTTTGCCCCCAAAAAATGCAGGTTTTTGCCGAGAAATCCGCATTTTTCAGAGTGCAGGAAGACCCGCTATTCCACAGTCGATTGTGGACAATTGGTGGAAGCGCCCCGACCAGATGCGCTCGGGCTATGCGGCGACGATTTTGGCAAGGCGGCGAGCGGCTTCATCGACCTCGTCAGCCGTGGTCGAGGGGCCGAGGCTGAAGCGCAAACTCGATTCGACGACCTCCCGTTCTAAGTTCATCGCCAGCAGAGTGGCCGATGGTTCGCTGGATCCGCTCGCGCAGGCGGAGCCAGTTGAGCAACACACACCGGCCAGATCGAGCGCCATGAATAGAGCTTGCCGATCGTGGCCCCCAAAACTAATGTTCGATACGTGCGGCAGGCGATTCGCCTGCAATCCGTTTATGACGGCTTGCGCATTGGCGTGCCGGACAGTCGATTCAAATCGGTCGCGCAGCGTCCTCATTCGATCTGCCCATTCGTCGCGCTGCGCTCCCAAGTGCGGAGCGCGGCTAAAAATCCGATCGGCAAAGTAATCGATTCCGTGCCCGGTCGCATGCCAAGCTGCTGCGTGCCACCGTGCAAAATCGGTTGTAACTCAACACCGTGTTGAACGACGAGCGCTCCGATGCCGCGTGGCCCACCGAATTTGTGCGGTGCAATCGTCATCGCCGCCACACCAAGCTCACGAAAGTCGACGTTCATTTTTCCGACCGCTTGAGCCGCATCAGTATGTAACGGAACGCCAGCGGCCTGGCAACGGCGAGCAATTTCGCCCACCTGTTGAATCACGCCGGTTTCGTTGTTAGCGAGCATGACGCTGGCCAAGGCCGAAGGCGGATGGTGAGACTCCAAAAATAGTTGGTTGAGAGAATCGAGATCGATGTCGCCTTCGTGAGTCACTCGCAGCTGATCGATTTGCCAGCCACGTTCCGCGAGATGATTTCCAGCGGATTTAATACTTGGGTGCTCGATCGAAGAGACCATAATTCGTCTGCCACCCTGCAAAGCCATTCCCAGTAGCGCGAGATTGTTTGCTTCTGTGCCGCCGCTGGTGAAAATCAAACGGTCGGGCTGACGGCCAGTGAGGTCGGCGCCCAGCAGCAAGGCGATTTCTTCGCGAGTGTCTTCCAGCACCCGATGCGCACGACGGCCTTCTGAGTGCTGGCTGGCGGGGTTCGCGTAGCCTGCCGCATCCGCTTCTGTCATCGCCGCGACGACTTCCGGTAAAAGTGGTGCTGTCGAGTTGAAATCGAGATAAATCCGGCTCATGGGTTGATTATATCGTCACCGTTCGCATGCTAAGCGAATTGCCGTTGTCGGTCGGCAAAGGCTTCGCTATTATCCGCCGCCTCAATCGGCATACCCAGGATGCGCGCTACCGCAAGCGCGCAACAAGCCGACTGAGCGGACGTGGAGGGAGCCATTACAATGCAGTCGTCGACTGCCATTGCCGTTCGCGCGTTGGCAATGCTGATCTGCTTGATCAGCATTCCGCTTTTCGCCATTTTCGGCAAGGATTTGCCGCAGGTAATCAAGGGGCTGATCGAAGGTCGGGGGCTCGTGCTGGGCCCTGCCCCCGTAGCGGGCAATCAGAATCCGTCTTCGACCACGCCGAACAGTCCGTTTGGGCCATCGGCTCCGTACCGCGCCACCTCAGTTGCCGACTCCGGGCGTCCCAGCAACTTGGCATCGGGAAGTTCTGCAACAGGATCCAATGGATCGTTGAGTGTGCGGAGTCGAACAGGTGCAGCGCCGCCAAATAGCGCTGGCACTTCTGGCGAGAATTCATTGGTGCAAACGGGCCCCTACGGATCGACGAATTTAGCGTCGGGCGCTGTGGGTAACAGCACTTCGGGAACTGCAGCGACTGCTGCCGATTGGCGCGTTGCGCCATCACCTCCCGGCGCTCAACCGGCAAATTTTCAAGCGCCAGCAAGTGCCGCGCCGATCAACCCAAACGAGTTTACGCTGCGTGATCCGCTGGCTGCGAATTCCACAGCGGTTGGAGAGCACATTGATCGACGGGCATCAACACCCGGCGCGGCTGCTGCCCCTTTACAGCGTGATGAGATACCGAGCGCCAACGCCGCCCCGCCAGGCGGAGCTGGAAGTACCGCTGGCGATGCTCGCTTCCATCAGGCCGAAATGCGACTGCGCGAACTTGGCGCCACGCATTACATGCTCGAAAGTTGGGGACCGGATAACAATCGCTACCGGTTCGTCTGCCAAATGGCCGTCGCCGGCGGGGCAGGCATGAGCAAGTACTTTCAGGCGATCGAAGATGACCCCTGGCGCGCTATGGACTCCGTGCTGCGGCAGGTCGAAGATTGGCGCAGCCAGACGCGATGACCGCGTATCTTTAGACTTCATTGGCGGGTGCCCTCCTCCCGATGGCTGCATTCACCGACTTGCCATTTTGAGGCCACTGGTATCAACTGATCGAATAGTGTGCTCGATTTCGCGTTCTTGTTCCAAACAAGTTGTTCACAATGCTTCGGCGAGTAAGTTCAAATCGCTTAACTGGTTGGGGCTTAAGATTTCGCGAACCGCCTGGGAGGCATTCTGATCCAGCGCCGCGGGGTTTTGTGCGGTTATGGCAGTTTCGCTCGGCAGCCGACGAAGTGGCCGACTTCGCCGACCATGGTCCATTTTGGCGTGAGCCCCGATTAGCACGGCTCGAGGCTGTGCTTTTCTTGAGCCGGGAACCGCTTTCGAGCCGAAAAATAGCCCAATTGGCCAACTTGGCGGACGGCTCCGAAGCACGTACATTAATCCGCCGGCTCAGGCGGATGTACGATGCCGCCGGAAACGCCTTCCAAGTGCAAGAAATTGCCGGCGGGTATCAACTGCTCACTCGAGCCGTGTTAGCCCAATGGATGCGGCGAATTTTGGAAACTGGAACAGAAACGCGGCTTTCGGCTCCGGCAATGGAAACGTTGGCTGTGGTGGCATATCGACAGCCGATTTTACGGGCGGAAATTGAATCGATCCGCGGAGTTAGCTGCGACGATATTTTGCGGCAATTGCTGGATCGCGATTTGCTACGTATTGTAGGGCGGTCAGAGGACTTGGGCAGACCGCTGTTATATGGTACTACAAAGCGGTTTCTGGAACTGTTTGGATTGAAAAACCTTGACGATTTGCCGACTCTTGCTGAATCGCAACTCAAGAGCGACGCCTCGGCAAAAGTTTTGAACAATTCAAACGCAACAAACAATTCCGGCGCCAGCCGGATCAACGATATAAACTCGGCTATTCAATCCCTGGAGGAAAATTCTGTGACGACAAGCATCTGCCCGGTCGGTGTCCTTGACGAGCATGCTGAAGAGGAAGCCGCGTTGTTGGGGTCCTCGCGCCTCGGCGTGGGCTCGCCTGTTTCGGCAGTCGAAGACGAAGACGATCTGGAAGAAGAAGACGAGGATGAAGACGACGACGAGGACGATGAAGACTGGGACGACGACGAAGAGGATGAAGCCGATGACGACTTCGTCGACGATGAATGGGAGGAAGTCGACGACGATGAAGAAGAAGATGAAGATGAAGAAGAGGACGATGAAGAGTGGGAAGATGACGACGAAGACGACGACGACTGGGACGACGACGATGAAGACGAGGCCGAAGACGATGATGAGTGAGTGATTGTGGGCGCGGAGTCGTTTGAAAGTTCAACGCTCAATTAGGACAGAGGCCCAGGGATTGCGGCCACGGTTGCCGCAATGGTCCCTGGGCTTTTTTGTTGACTTCGCGCCACGTCAATCCTCGAGCCGAAATAGCCGCTTGAGCGCGTCCATCAACCCATGCGGGCTGCCGTGGCGCGATTCGTGCCGCAGCGATTCAAGCGGCGGGTGCAAAAGCTTGTTTACATAGCGCTCGAAGGCCTGGCTAATTTCTTGCCGCGTGCGTTCGTCGAGCTCGGGCAGTTTGTTGAACAAACGTGCCAATTCCTGATCGCGCACTTCCTGCCAGCCTTGGCGCAATTGGCGGATGATTGGCCCAGTGGCCCGGTGGTACAGCTCCTGCATAAAGAGCGTGGTTTCTTCTTCGATGATCGCGAGCGCTTGTGGCAGTTCTTTGTCGCGCTCTGCACGGTTTCGGCGGCAGCTTTCTTCGAGATCATCAAGTGAATAGAGGTAAACTCCGAGGCAATCACCGATGGCAGGCTCAAAATCGCGGGGCACGGCCAGATCGAGCACGAACAGCGGTCGCTGATAGCGCTGCGGTTCGATGCCGCGAAAGCGCTCCAGGGTAATGATCGGTTCCGTAGCGCCGGTGGTGCTGACCACCAAGTCGGCGGCGACGATTTTTGTATCGAGCTCATCCCACGCAGCACCGATTCCGCCATATCGTTTGGCCAATGACTCCGCAGCAGCGCGGCTGCGATTAACAACAGTTACATGCTTGGCGCCCTCATCGCGCAAATAAACGAGCGTTTCTTCGGCGGTTTCGCCGGCGCCGATGACTAGCACTTGTTTATCATCAAATTGCTCGAACACGTTTTTCGCAAAGTCGGCCACGGCGACGCTCGCAATGCTGACGCGCTTTTCATTGATCGAGGTTTCAGAGGCAACTCGTTTGGCCACGCGCAACGCCCGCTGAAAGATTTCGTGCGTAATGGGTCCAATGCTTTCGTGTTGTGCGCCAGTTGGTACGCCTCTTTCACTTGCGCCAGAATCTGCGGTTCGCCGATTACCATGCTGTCGAGGCTGGCGGCCACGGTGAACAGATGCCGCACGGCGCCTTCGCCCGATTGTTCGAACAAATCGTCGAACACCTGATGCAGCTCAAGGCCATGAAAATCGGCCAGGAATTCTTTGACCTCCTGATCGGACGGCACGGCTGCTGGATCATCCGCGGCAGTGTAGAGTTCCACGCGGTTGCAGGTGGAAAGCAGGACAGCCTCGCTAGCTGGGAACCGATTTCGCCAGGCACCGAGTGCCGCAGCCGCTTCGTCGGGACTGAATGCTAGCCGTTCGCGAAACTCCACCGTAGCGTTGTGATGACTACAGCCGACCATCTGGAGTTTCATGTGACCTCCAGCGACGGTAGGCGGTAAACATGAGGCGGTAGGCAGTGGTCAGCAGTCGCTTGCGGTTTGGCGAGTTCACCCTCCACTCTTTTCTCCATTCCGTGTTCACTTGGAATTAACAATCCCACCACGAGTGATGCCGCGAGGAACATAAAATTCGCGACCGTCAGATACGCCACTTTGCGCCCGCCCCGCGCCGGTCGGTAAACCGCACTGAAGGTCGCTGCCGCCAACAGCCATACAAACATCGCCGCAGTACGCCAAATTACCGGATCGGTCCAAGGCAGTTCGTCTGTTTGCCGCGCGTGCAGCACGAGATTTAGCACCATTCCGCTTATGAATCCCGCGCCGATCATAACCACGGAAATCCAAATCGCGCGGCTGTTCACGCGCTCCAGCCATTCCAGACTCGGCAAGCGCAACAGCGTGGTCGGCGGTCGCTTGTGCTTAAGCCGATACGATTGCACCAAATACATCAGCCCCGCGACGAATCCGACCGTCGCTGCCACGAGTCCAAGCAATAGGAACGCGCCGTGGATCGCGCCCCATATTTGTCCGCGCGCGATTGCGGAAACGGCTTGTCGTCGGCAAACGTGGCCAGGCCAATGAGTGCGAGGATGATCGGCAGTAAGAATAATCCGAGCGCGGCCTTCGAATGCGTAAATGTCAGATACAAGTAGACCGCCGCCAATCCCCAAGCACCGAGCAATATCCATTCGAACGCACTGGATAGCGGTGTGCTTGTTCCGACGCGGGCGCGGTAGATCAAATACAATGTGTGAGCCAACAGCCCCGCTGCGGCAAAGCCGCGAACCAATACTAGCGGCACCGCACGGCGCAATGAGAAGCGAATCACTTCCAGCGCCAGCACCAAGCTGTAGCTGGCGGCAAAGCAGATTACGGAAATTCCGGATATAATCGACATTAAGTGGCAGCGCGCGGTTGATCTTTCTATCATCGGTCGCCGGACGCTAATCAGCAAGCCAGATGCGGTCCTCGTGCATCGTCAAAATCGTGGCCAAGACAAAACCAATCAATCCGTTTTACGTGCTGTCCGTCATTGTCGGTGTGGTGTTTACATTGACTGCCTGCGGCATTGGATTGTTAATGATTCGCGCCAGCCGTGGCCTGATACCTACGGGCGATGACGCAGCGAACCCACATCCGCTACTTGCCTTGCTCGATCGCCACGGCATGATGATACTGGGCGTGGAAGTTGCACTTTTGGCAGTGGTCTCGGTCGCTGCCATTACACTGGATCACTATCGAGGAAAACGGGAACGAAGCCGATGAAAGTCAATCATTACGAAGCCGTGCCGGCCAAGCCGGTCGACATGGAAGGGGCACACGGTTGCACGGTCCGCTCGCTGTTGAGCGCCGCCGACGGCACGCCGACCTTCGCCATGCGACAATTTGAGGTTGCGCCCGGCGGCTACACGCCGCGTCACAGTCACGATTACGAACATGAAGTGTTCGTGCTCGACGGCAGAGGCGTGGTCTTCGAAGGCGAGAAACAGCACAAACTTGCCAAAGGGGACGTGATTTTCGTGCAGCCCAATGAAGTGCACCAGTTTCGCAACACCGGCACGACGCCGATGAAGTTTCTGTGTCTGATCCCGAACTCCGCGACCGGCAAAGCGGTGAAAGTTGCGCCGGAATGCGGCACGGAAAATTAACCACGGATACGCAGAGACGCGGAGAGGGTTAAGGGATATTCTTAATTTCATTCTTGTCTGCGTCTCCGTGTCTCTGCGGTTCAATCATTCTCGCCCATTAAGTATGTCCGACGTCAAAGAAATCGAAAAGCTCCGCGAGGAAATTCGCCGGCATGATCGCAAATACTACATCGACGCAGCGCCGGAAATCAGCGATCAGCAGTACGACGAGTTGATGGAGCGGCTCAAACAACTGGAGGCCTCTCATCCAGACTCTAGTCACGCCCGACAGCCCCACGAAGCGCGTTGGCGGCGAACCGCTTAAGGGTTTTCGCACGGTCGAGCATTCGCGGCCTATGCTATCGATCGACAACACGTACGATCATGCCGAGGTTGTTGCCTGGCACAACCGAGTGGTCAAAGAATTAGAACTGCCGCACGACGAAAGAATCACTTACGTCGTCGAACCCAAGGTTGATGGCGTGGCCGTCAGCCTGCGCTATGAAGACGGCTTGCTGATGCTAGGCGCCACTCGCGGCGATGGGCAGCGCGGCGACGACATTACTCAAAACGTGCGTACCATCCGCGCGATTCCTTTGAAATTAGCCGCGACAAAAAAACTGCCGCTGCCGGAAGTCTTGGAAGTGCGAGGCGAAGTTTTCATGCCGACGACCGAGTTCGCTAAGATCAACGAACGATTGCGCGCCGTGGGCAAAGAACCGCTGGCCAATCCGCGCAACGCTACGGCCGGGACGCTGAAGCAGCTCGATTCGCAAACCGTCGCCAAGCGGCGTCTGGATTTCATCTCGCATGGCCGTGGAGAAATCACCGACGAACCATTTGACCGTTACAGTCAGCTGCTTGATGCCTTCAAAGCCTGGGGAGTGCCGACGAATCCGCTGACGCAAATTTGCCACTCGATCGACGAAGTTTGGCAGTTCATCGAGCGCTTTCAAAAACAGCGCACCGAGTTGCCCTACGGCGTCGACGGCGTCGTCGTGAAAGTCGATCGCTACGATTGGCAAGAACAGTTGGGCTACACCAGCAAATCGCCGCGCTGGTGCATCGCTTACAAATATGCCGCAGAGCAAGCGACTACCAAACTTCTCAAGGTCGATTGGCAAGTGGGCAAAAGCGGCAAGCTCACGCCGCGGGCCACGATGGAACCGGTCTTTCTGGCCGGCACCACGGTCCGCCACGCCACGCTGCACAACTTGGGTGAAATACGCCGCAAAGATATTCGCCTCGGCGATACGGTGTTGATCGAAAAGGCCGGCGAGATCATTCCGCAAGTCGTGCAAGTGATGCTCGAAGAGCGCGACAAATATTCCAAACCGATCGCGCCGCCGGAAAAATGCCCGGAGTGCGGCGGCGACGTGGAAAGCGAACACGACGAATCGGGCAAAGAAACCGCTCGCTACTGCATCAATCCGGAGTGCCCCGCCCAATTCCGCGAAAGGCTCATTCACTTCGCCGGCCGCAAGCAGATGGATATTGAAGGGCTGGGCGAAGAAGTGATCGATCAACTGCTGAAACACAAGCGGGTCTCGCACTTCGCCGATCTCTACAAACTCGACGAAATTGAGCTGGCAAACCTAACGCATGTTTCAGTCACCAAAAAAGGCGAGGAGATTCAGGTTCGCTTGGGCGAGAAAAACGCGCAGCAAATTCTGGCGGGACTGCAAGACTCCAAAAAACGGGGACTCGCGCGAGTGCTGGCTTCGCTGGGCATCCATCATATCGGCGTGCAGACTGCGCGGGTGGTGGCATCGCACGTCAATGACATCGACGAGTTGTTGGCGGCCGATTTGCAAACAGTGCGCGGCACGGTGACAGAAACTTCGAACGAACAGAAATTGGAGCAAATTCGCAAAGCAGCATCCACGTTTCACGAACAATTGCATTCGGATGAAGCGAAGGAAAAAGTAGTTCGAGTCGCAATGAAAAGCGCAGTTGATAACGAGGTTGAGTCGTTTTTGAACCAAATTCCTCTTGGACGCACTTGGGGATTGAGCGAAAGCCGCCGGGAGCTACTGATAAATCACTTTAACAGCATAGGTCAACTTGAAGAGGCCAGCGTCGAGAAATTCGTCGAGGTGTTTCACGACGAAGTTGTAGGCCATTCGTTGTACGATTTTCTACACTCAGAGCGGGGAAGAGACACGATCGATCGTCTGCGAAAAGTCGGCGTCGACATGACGGGAGATAAAAAATCAACGTCGTCCGAAAATTTGCCATTGTCGGGCAAGACTCTGGTCGTCACGGGCACACTGCCAAAATACGACCGCGAGGAAATTGAAGAGCTGATCGTCCAATTCGGCGGTCACTCCGCTTCAAGTGTCTCCAAAAATACCGACTACGTTGTCGCAGGCGAAAAAGCTGGGAGCAAACTCGATAAAGCAAAAAAACTCGGCGTGCCGGTGATTGGCGAAGCCGAGTTTGAAAAGTTGATTGGCAAGTAAATGGAACTATTCACCGCAGAGGACAGAGAGGGACGCAGAGAAAACGCGGAGCAGAACAAACCCCGTTTGCCTCTCTGCAATCCTCAACGTCCTCTGCG
The DNA here is from genome assembly GCA_963773875.1 of Pirellulales bacterium. Taxonomy (GTDB): domain Bacteria; phylum Planctomycetota; class Planctomycetia; order Pirellulales; family JADZDJ01; genus CAVTYH01. The sequence continues at coordinate 116,666 of CAVZCV010000010.1, read as the reverse complement.
GTGAAGCATCCGGCTGTGCACTTTCGAAGCGGCTACTGCTTTTCGGCCACTTTTAGTTCTTTCAGCTTGGCTACCACGTCTTCGCCGGCTTTGGCAGGGTTGATTTTCTTTTCGATGGCCGCAATGTTCCCATCCTTGCCGATATAAAACGTCCAGCGGTTGGCCATGCCAGAACCGTTCAGCACGCCGTATTCTTTCGCGGTTTTGCCCTCGGGATCGCTCAAAATTGGATAATCAACAGTCAGCGATTCCGCAAATGCTCTGTTACCTTTGTCTCCCTCGAAGGGGTCAACGCTGGCCGTGAAGTACGCCACGTCGAACTTGCGAATGGCTTCGCCATTTTCCTTCATGGATTTGCACTCCGCAGTGCAACCGCCGGTGAATGCTTTCGGGAACCAAGCCAGCACCACCGCTTGTTTCCCTTTGTATTCTTTCAGGCTGTGCATTTTTCCGTCGGAACCTTTGAGTTCGAAATCCGGCGCTTTATCGCCGACTTTCAATTCGGCGGCGGCAGTCGGGCGTATGCTAAGCGAGAAGGCGAACAGACCGGCGCAAACCAGAGTTATCAACTTCATACAAGCGCTCCTCAACAAGGTGGGAATAATAGGCGGGGAACCGAGCAGTCGCCATCTACTCGGTTAGGTCAAATTAGCCTAACACGTCCCGGAGTAGGAATCCATCAGCCAAGTATGTCGCGGCAGTTACGCGTGAGCACAGAGGCAGGACTGATGGCAAAAGACCCGTTCGTCTCATGCCGCCTGGTCGATTGTTGCCAGGCGCGGTTTGCGTCGCCCTAGCATCCATTGGCCCAGGACGGAAAGTGCGACGCGGTCCTCCAGGTTCGGGCGGAAGATGGTGAGCAACATCAGCGGCAGGTACCAGCCCATTAGTTGGCCGCCGCCCCAGGCATGCCAGAATTGTGTGCCGATCATGACGGCCGCCGAACAGCTCATCAGAGTGCCCAAGTTCTTTTGGGCCGGCCAGATAGCCAATGTAATGCACATGGCCACGAATGCAGCCAGTACGGGGATGCGGTATACCGAATCGTTAAATTGCAATCCCCAGAAGCCTTGCAGCGGTTCCATGCGGGGGAAAATCCAGCCGAACATTTGCCGCAAATCGCTCACGAACGATTCACCGACGGGATTGAAATACAAAATCACTACGAGGATCGCAATCGTGATGACAATGCCCGCAACGAAACGCATGCCACCTCGCTTCCAGTAAAAAGCGACCCAAAGCGGCAACAGAAAAATCGGATAGTAAAACGTGCCAATTGCCACGCCCAATAGAATTCCCGCCACCAGCGGACGGCGGTACATGGCCACCGCCCATATTAGAAGCGCCGCCAGCAGCACGTGATACATCTGATCGGAAAGAATGCCGACCGGTGGATTTGTGACGATCGCGGTATATGGCAATAACAAATATAACACTGCGGTGGCGACGCCTGTTTTGATGTTATCGAAGTGTCGATAGCCAATCATGACCATGCCAATGACCACAGCGAGGTGCGAAATGATGGCAATCGTGTTTGCGGTGTAAAGATCCACAAGCTCCTGGGCGTCCGGATCATGATCGGACAGCGCGCTACGGTTACCAGGGGCCGTAAAGAGAAAGCGCGTGGGCAGTAGACCTGCTAGCTTCATCAGCGGAGGGTAGCCGGGTCCAACGCGCTGCAATCCTTGCTCGAACTGGGTGGGTTGTGGCCTTTCGTTCGCCGCAGCGGAGGTGGCGGCTGCTATTTCATCTGCAGCGACAGCGGGCGCCGGTTCCCGTGACGAGTGCTTCAGCGCGGGATTCGAAGTGATGATGTTTGCCATCAAAAATACGAGCAACGACAGCCCCAAAAAAGTCAGCCCCCCGACGGATAAATTCGGCTCCAAGAGTGGCCGGCGGACCATCATCGGATCCAACAGCATGCGGATCAGAAACAGCCCACCGATCGAATACAACCAGATGTATCCCGTCTGTTGGTACGTCGGGCTGTCGTACTGTCCGCCATAAATGACGAATAGCAGACCCGGGGCCAGCAAAATGAGGCCGAACAAATCAAGATTCCGCACGCTCCATACCCGGCTGAATTTGAAATACAGCGCAATTGTCAACAGCGACGAAAGGTACACCCACGTCGTTGGGCTGACTTTTTGATAATGCAGCAGGATTTCGCTCATTCTTGGCGATTAACCATCTCGATTAGCTCGTTGCTAACAAATGAGGATACGCGCATTGACATACTTTGCAAGCCATGATGCCGGTGGAGTTTACGCTTGAAACGGTTACCGAGAGAGCGTTCTTCCGCGCAGTACGCCGGGCTTGGACGACTGTTAGTAGCCATCGACAGCGCGAGTGTCACAAATCGAAGCAACGACGCAACTTCGAACCGCTCGAGTCAAACTTTGACGAAGAGGGCAACCTAGTCGACAGTCCACGCGATCCAATCAGGAAAGTCGAATAACAACTTGGCTGTCCAAGGTGGAAGTCACGCCCGTGCCGCGAAATGTTCCTGCCGTTGGCGCGGCAGCCCGTGGGTGCAATCCGGTGGCAAGAGCAACGTGCTGGTCAGCGACCGCCAAACCCTGGCCAGGATCGAAACCGCGCCAACCAGCGCCTGGTAGATAAATTTCCGCCCAGGCGTGTAGATGCCGCTGGCCATCTTCCTCAGGCCGGGCTTGGTAACCACTGACGAACCGCGCGGCCAGACCCACAGTTTGGCACGCCTCGGCAAATAGCACGGCCAGATCGCGACACGTTCCTTGGCGCTCGACGAGCGTGGTCTCTGCCGGCATCGGATCGCCATTGAGCCGCACGACATGTGAAACATTTTCGGAAATCCACCGAGCCAGCGTCGCCAAGAACGGTACGGTGCCGCGACCGACATCGGCAGCAATTTGCTCCGCCAATTGCGCGACAGGACCAACTGTCTGTGCAGGCGTACGATACGGCTGCAATGTTGCACGCAGTTCGGGCTTGTACTCAATCGGCAACAGCAATGCCCCAATGTCGAGCAAGAAATTGAACGGATTCGTGCGGATCGTCTCTACGACACTGGTGGCACGAATTGTGAGCAGACAGGTCGGCACACTGAACCAGCACTGCATTGCCGTCGAACCATCGAATTCCAAATACTCAGTCCGGCCCGCAGGCTCCGGTTCGATCGAAACTTGATATCGTACCAATCTTTGTGCAGAATCTTCACGCGGCCGCAGACGAAGCGTAAACGGCTCGCAAAACACCGTTCGGCTGTAGGTATAGCGAGTGGTGTGTTTGATGTGAAAGAGCATAACCACGCATTGAAAATTCTCAAGATCGCAAAGGCTGCGTTATCCTGTGAGTGGTATGGTCTCGGAATGTCGCTGCTCCAACTGCGTGAATGCCTTGTGCAACCATTGAGAAGGCAACTCGGCAAGCGATGCGCGCAGGCGATCTTGCCACCACTGACAACTTTCCGCCAGATCCGCTTTTTCGTAGCGGTACTCGTACATGTCGTTCCCATTGCGTTCGAATAGCACCACGTCGAGAGGGAAATCGACGGTTGTGCTGCTGATGCGTGTGCTGTCGAACGCCAGCGCGCCGACTTTGAGTGCCAGTTGCATGCTATCGCTGAACTTGAGCGTACGATCCAAGATCGGCTTGCCATATCCCGTCTCGCCAATAATGCAATATGGTGTCCCGGCCCCTATCTCTACCCAGTTTCCTTGCGGGTACAACAAGTAAAGTTTGTGCTCGCGATCGTGTTTCATCTGCCCGCCAACGAGCGCGTGAAAATTGAAATTGAGCTTGCTGTTTTCGAGTGCCTCTTTGTCCTCCGACGCTACGCGTCGAGTTTGGGTCGCCAGAGCGTTGAGCGCTTTGTGAAGGCGGTCAAACTCAGTCGTCGTTTCGTCCAAGGCCTCTTCGAAATATGTAACGACCTTGTCACGCACGCTGCGCAAACCTGATGTCATCACGAAGAGTGAATGGCCGGCGTGCTGAAACACGCTGAGTTTACGAGCCGTAATGCATTCGGCGCCGGAAGTGATTCTTGTATCAGCAATGCCCACTAGCCCGCCGTCAACTTTCATTCCCAAGCAAAACGTCATTGTGCGGCTCCATGTCGCATGCCGGTGGCGCCGGCTAATGGGCGCTGAGCAAAGAACGTGCTATGTATCGCTTCGCCCACCAGATTGAGTTTGTTTTGAAAATTATCGATAAATTCGTGTAAGCCCTGTTTGATGATATCAGCGATTTGTGCGTAATCGAGTTCGGAGCGCAATTGCCCAAGTCGGCGTTCCGCTTGATTGCGAAACGATGTCGGCGGTGTGCCCGTCACCGCGTGCAGTGATTCTTCCGCGCCACGCAAACAGAATCGCAGCGCGCGGGGAAACTCGGCGTCTAGAATCAAAAACTCCGCCACTTCGTCCGGCGTAATTCGTCCATGCCGCTTACGATACATTTCCAGAGCGCTGGCCGATTTCAAGAGCGCCGACCACTGAATCGAATCCAGCGGCGTGCCGACATCGGCCAGACTGGGGAGCAAGATGAAATACTTCACATCCAAGATGCGCGACGTTTTATCGGCTCGCTCCAAAAGCCGCCCCATTTGCGAAAAGTGCCAGGCTTCCCCCCGCAACATGGTGGCTTCCATAATGCCCACAATCAGCTGTCCACTGCGCCGCACCTGGCTGAAGAAGTCAAACGGGTTATCGGCCGCTTTCCCGTTGCGCGCAGCGTCTTTGACCATCAAATAGAACTTGTTCAGCTCTTCCCAAACCGGTGCTGCGATGATTTCGCGAACAGTGCGAGCATTTTCGCGGGCAAATTTTAAACACGACAAGATTGAGTTGTGGTTCTCCTCGTCGAAAGTCAGCATGGCCAGCGCGTTCTTCTGATTGGCTGTGCCATAGCGTTTATAAAAACCTTCATGGTCGCCGGTCGTGTAAATGAGCGGATCCCATTGATTGGCGAGCGTGCCACCCAGATCGAGCGTGAGGTTTAAATTGACATCGACGAATCGCGCGGCGTTTTCTGCGCGTTCGATGTAACGGCTCATCCAAAAAACACAATCTGCGACGCGTGAAAGCATCAATCCGCCTAGTCAAATCATGAATTCACATGACGAACCGCAGAGACGCGCTAGACTTAGTGAGAAGAAAATAGGAAGCCAGGAAGGCAGGAAGTACATACTGTTTGTAGCGGTAAATTCCTGGTTTCTTGGCTTCCATATAGTTGATCCTCTCCGCATCTTTCACTTCTTTGAAGTTCATTACCTTTTAGATAACGCCATTTCCTGCGATTGGCTCTGCCAACCATTGCCAGCGGCCTGCAGCACCCAAGTATCTTTGCTGCCGCCGCCCTGCGAGGAGTTTACCACGAGCGAGCCGCGTTGCAGAGCTACGCGCGTCAGTCCGCCGGGCAGCACGAACGCATCTTCGCCGTACAGAATGTAGGGTCGCAAGTCAACGTGCCGCCCCTCGAAGTGATCTCCCACGAGCGATGGCACGCGCGAAAGTGAAATCACCGGTTGCGCGATGTAATCGCGCGGATTGGCGCGAATCCGTTCAGCGCATGCGGCGTGTTCCGCCTGCGAGCTTTTGGGCCCGATCATCAATCCGTAGCCCCCCGATTCATTCGTAGGTTTCACAACAAGCTTATCGAGATTCGCCAGTACATGTTCGCACTGCTGAGGGTCTGCGCAGATGTAAGTCGGCACATTCGGCAAAATGATGTCTTCGCCAAGATAGTATTTGATAATCTGCGGTACGTAAGCGTACACCGCTTTGTCGTCGGCAATCCCCGTGCCCGGAGCATTTGCCAGCGCCACATGGCCGGCACGGTACGCCCGCATGATGCCCGGAACGCCAAGCATGGAATCTGGCCGAAATGCTTCCGGGTCGAGAAACGTATCGTCGATGCGCCGGTAGATTACGTCCACGCGCTGTACGCCCTGCGTGGTGCGCATGTAAACAAAATCATCCAGCACCACCAAATCGCGTCCCTCGACCAATTCCACACCCATTTGCTGCGCGAGGAATGAATGCTCAAAATAGGCTGAATTGAAAATGCCGGGGCTAAGTACGACGACGGTCGGATCGTCTATTGCAGGCGGGGCTATATACTGCAAGGTCCGCAGCAACCGCTCCGGGTAATCTTCCACGGCGCGGATCCGCAGTCCCTCGAACACTTGCGGAAACGTCCGCTTCATTACTTCGCGGTTTTCCAGCACGTACGATACACCGGATGGGCAACGGAGGTTGTCTTCCAGCACGTAAAACTGTCCGTCGCTATCCCGCACCAAATCGGTGCCCGTAACGTGCGCCCAAACACCGCGCGGCGGCTTCAAATCGGCACATGGCGGCAAGAAACACTTCCCAGAATGCAACAGGAACTCGGGAACCACGCCGTCGCGAATGATCTGGCGACGGTTGTAAATATCGTCGATGAATAAATTCAGCGCCGTGATTCGTTGCTTTAACCCACGCTCGATCGTATTCCATTCTTTGGCTTCGACCACGCGCGGCACAACGTCGAATGGCCATATTTTCTCGGTTCCGGCATCGTGGCCGTACACCGTAAACGTGATGCCCAAATTCATCAGCGTGCGTTCCGCATCGCGTTGACGGCGTTGCAGTTCGCCGTCCGATAGCGCCTCAATGCGCCGCACTAGCATTTCGCATCGGTCCCGGGGCGCGCCGTCGGGTTCGAACATTTCGTCGTAGAACCCATCAGCGGAATAGCTGGCAAAGCGCATAAAAAATTAGATGACAAAGATGCGGCATCCAAGCCAGAAGGCGCGCGGTCCGCCGTCAGCTCCCTCGGCCGAGCAAAATCAAGCGATAGCGCGGGACGCACGCACATAGGCAAAGGACGTGCCGAGAACCACTGCCAGCGCGCACCACACAACCAGATCGTCGCAGACCATAACCAGCCAACAGGTTAGCACAGTGGCAGGCAAAGTCGACGGTCAGTAAATCCGCGGCCTCAGATTCTGGACGTGCCCAAAATCTGGGCAAAGCTGCTGACCTTCATCGCCGAACGGAGAATTATGATTGCTACGGACCACCGACCGGCTGGAATTGAGCGGCCGACCCAATTGGCCGAAATAATTCGACTCTCACATTGCTACTGGCGGTCGGCACGCGCAATGTTAATTTGTGCGGCTTGTGTTCGGACCCCGTGTCATCAGGCACGAGGTTGATGGCAATTTCCTTCAAGGCCTCGGGCTCAAATGGCTCGGCGTCGATCCATGCGAATGTGCCGGGCGGAGCTTGAATTCGAAAACCAATGTCGCCTGGTTCGATGACATTAACATCACCCTGCAGATAAACCACAATTGGTTTTTGACTTTTCGAGTTGCCTTTCGCGCCTGTTGTCAACTCTGCGGCGTCGGCCAATGGCAGTTCTCCAGAAACTTTCGCATATACTGCCGCCCAATTGTCCGGCCCACGGCCCAAAACTTGATCGCGAAACATATCGACATTCGGAATTTCACCCAAATTGGAATCTGCTGGTCCGCGCAAAATTCGCCAGCGCTGAATCGTGGGGGTCGTGCGCATTTCAAACGGCCCTGGCTTACCGAGCTCACCGACGAATTTCGCCAGATCCAAAAACTCTTGGTGCGTCAGAAACTTAGTGACGCCTTCCGGCATGAGCGACTTGCCCGCTCGCTCTTGCTCGATTTCGGCCACCGGAATGGCAATTAGCTTTCCGGCGGCATCCTTCAGCAGGATCTGATTGTTATTACGGTTCTTCACAATGCCCATGTATTGCATGCCCGCATCGGTGACGATGATGCGAGTGTCGAATTCCTCTTTAATCTGCGCGCTGGGATTAAGAATGGATCGAACGATGTAATCGAGCGGGGAGGATTTTCCTACCGAGCTAAGGTCGGGTCCAACTTCTCCGCCGGCTTTCGCGACCGAGTGACAACGCAGGCAATTTAAATCGGCTCGACGAAAAATATCTTCCCCGCGTGCCCCATTGCCTTTTTTGGCCACTTCTTCCGCGAGCGATTTCACTTCATCTTCGGTCGGTAGCGGTGGATTGGTCGGCACATCGGCGGCTTTGCTGAGCACATCGGAAAGCGACGGATCGCTGTGTCCCAGTGACATCATATGACGGAGTGCCCTGCGGGCCGCGTCGCGATCCAGTTTTAAGTTGCGGAGGGCGGCGGCTAAGACATCCGCGCCTTGTTTGCGGTTGAGAAATTCATCGAGAATGATGCTGGGGTCATCCCGCGTTGTGGCCTCGGCAAAGGTGATGGCCGCGGCTTCCGCGGCAGCTCTAAGATCAATATGCGCCAGTGCTGAAATCGCATGGTATCGCAAGGCTTGCGGTTTAGCTTGCGCGGAGATCCTCTCAAGCGTGGCCTTGCTCTCCGGGCCGCCAATAGACGCTAAACTCTCGATTGCTGCCGACTGCAGATCGTCGGCTGATGAGGACAGCGCGAGCTGTTCGATGCTAGCGGCCGCGCCTTTCAGCTTCCACGAACCTGCGAGGCGAATCGCTTTCAGTTGCAGCGCATGATCGGCGGCGTCCGATACCAAGTTGCCAAGGACCGAGAGATCGCCTGAAGGAAGTTTGTGATTCGCGGCGGCATCGGCAAGCAAATCCAGCGCCTTGACGCGCGTTTCTTGAGACCAAGCATCGGGCTGAACGGCTTGCTGAAAAATATATTCCAGGTCGTCGGACGTGCCCTTGTTGCAAATCATCTCGAGAACCATGCCGATTCGCTCTTTCGGCAGTTTGCCGCTCTGTAAGAGCTTCATCAGCGGCGCGGCCGGACTAGGCTTCGGCGGGTCTTCAGCAAGTGACCTTGTCGTTATAAACAGCACGATTGCCGACAGACTGTAAATCAGAGTGCGCGGCATTAAATGGATTGGCGACTGAGGAGTCATGTCACTGGGCGGGCTTGTGAGGCTGCGGGCCTTTTCAGCGCGGGAAGGTGAAATAATCGTTGAGCTTATCGCTTTTCACTGCTTTGCGACCCCGGCGTCGGTTGCCTTCGCCAAGCGAATCAAAGTAGCTGTCCATCGGATCTTCGCCGCTCGCCCGCTTCTCGAGCGTGTTTTCCGTTTCCTTTTCGGCGTACTCCAAAAATGGGTCCTGGGGCAGCACGAGCGCATTCAGCGCGATCTCCCGCGCTTTGTCAACGTCCGCTTTATCGCGGAAGAAACTCAATGTGCGCACGGCTTCCAACCGGACACGCGGGTTGTCGTCGCTTACTTGTTGTTCGAGCAATTTGAGCGGGTCATTCAAGCGATCGCGCCAATAACAGAGCACTCGCGTTGCTGCGGCGCGTGCCTTTGCCTCCGGCGATTTCAGCACGATTTCCAGCAATTTCTGATCGACAACGTTGTGCTGCTGCCGGACCCAAAGTGCCTCGAGCAGGATGTGCTCATAATCCGGATCGCTCTTGTCGAGGCCAGAAATCCATTGGTCGAGTGCCGTCATTACGTCACCTGTTTTCCGTTCACTCAATTCGCGCCGCACTCGATAGCGCGTCCGATCTTCGTAGCTTTTCAGCAAATCGAGCAGCGCGGGAATCGGTTCGCCGGCAATTTTCGGCGGCGCCACTAGCTGACGGTTTTTGTAAGAAATGCGCCAAATGCGGCCGTGGCTATGGTCGCGGTTCGGATCGCGAATGGAATGCTGCATGTGACCAATGAGCGGATTAAACCAGTCCAGCACGTACAGCGCGCCATCGGGTCCGAATTGCAACGCGACGGGTCGATAATTTGGATCGGACGAACGCAAGAGCGGATCGACAGGCTCCGCGTGGAAGCCGGAATCAACCTCCTGCATCCTGTATTGCAGCGTGCCTTGGAAACCGATCACGTTATTCAAAAGATAGTTGCCCTGCATTTCGTCTGGGAAATTTCGGCTGGAAACCAGCTCGCAGCCGGCCGTGGGGCGGAATTGCTTCTTCAAAAGATGAAAACGCTCGGGAATGCCCGTATGTTTGTTCGGGTAATCGACGCTGCCGGAAAACATAGCGGCAAAATAATTGGCGCCGCCCGAGGCATCGGCCACGAAGTCTTGTCCCCACCGATCGAAATAATGTCCCCACGGATTCGCAAAGCCATACGAAACGTAGTTGTCGAGCTTCCACGTCCGCGGTTCGAAGCGATAGATATTGGCGTTGTGCCCGCGGACGGGGCCGTATGGCGACTCAATCTGGGTGTGAAGGAACGTGCCTTCCTGAAAATAAAGCGCCATGCCGGGATCCCAAACGAACGAATGGCACGCGTGGTGTGAATCACCGGAGTCAAATCCGTGCAGCAAGAAATCGCGTTTGTCGGCTTTGCCGTCGCCATCGGTGTCTTCGAGCACCGCGATGTTCGGCTGTTCGGAAACGAAAACTTTGCCAAAGCCCAGCTCAATCGCCAGTGGAAGGTACAACTTATCGGCGAAAACTTTGCACGTATCGGCGCGTCCATCGCCGTTGGCGTCTTCGAAAATAAGAATCTTGTCGTTCGCAGGAATGCCGGGTGAGTACTGCGGGTACGAAGGCGCCGCGCATACCCACATCCGACCACGGTTGTCGAACGTCAACGACACGGGCTTTTGCAATTCTGGGAAATCAACTTCCGAGGCATACAAATTGACTTCGAACCCATCAGCCAGCGACATCTTCTGCCGCGAATCTTCCGGCGAAGTAATGGCAATCGGACTTTTGTAATTCGTCTTAATGTCCGGCAGCGGGCCGGTATTAATATCGTCGATTTGCTCAGGCACTTTTTTGCCTTGAGCGATCGCCCAAATTCGCTGATCGCGGTTGCCGATCATCTTTCGCAGTTTATCGAATTCCTCCGGGAAGTTGATAACGCCAAACGGCGCTTTTCGACCGCCGTAGATGTAATATCCGTTGACGGCGCGATGGTCATAGAAGAATTGCAGACTTTTTTCGTTGACTGCTGCGCGGAGCTTCTCCAAATCAACTTTGCTGGCCGAGGCCGGTTGTGGGCCAAACAATCCTTCATCTAGAAGCTTTCCGAGAACGGCGTCGCCGTGCTCGTTCAAGTGCACGCCGTTGATGGTCAACTTCTGCTTCGCTGACTGCATCGATTTGAGCGACGGCGTGAAAAGATCGACAAAGGGAATGCTGTGCGCTTTCGCAACCTTGGCCATGCACTGCGTATAGATTTTCAAATTGGCGTTGTTCTTTGCCCCATCAGGTATGTTGTTATCACCCAGATCCTCATGCGCAATGGGGGAGATGAGCGCTAATCGCGCCGGGCTCTTGTCATTGTAGTTGGTACTTGTCGTTTCGCTGACGAATGCCTCGAGGTTTTTCTCAAATCTTGGCAAGCCTTCGATGCCGGCGAACGATTCGTTGAAACCGAACATTGCGATGACGACATCGGCCTTTAGCCCTTCAAGCGTGTCACCGTGATTTTTGAAATCCAGCGACCGTGGGCGCAGCGCAACTTCGTCCGCCGACCAACCCAAGTTGCGCACGACGAGTTCAAGATCAGAAAATCGACTATGCAGCAGCGTCTCCCAATTCCCGAAATACTGCATTCGCTCCGCCAGCGTGTTGCCGATAAGAACGATGTGGTCGCCCTTTTCAAGCTTCAGCTGTGGACTGGCGGCGCGGGCTGTCGCGGTTCCGAAAACCGCATCTCCCACGAGCAGAATCTTCAGAACCGCTGTCAAAATGATCCGGTGGCGGAGCAGGCTATGTATGCGCATATTCGACACCAAGCGAGAATCGGGCGGGAAAAAAAGCCAGGCGGGAAACCAACGCAGGCAGGCTCGCCGCCGGCAATTCCCCAAACAGCACGGCGGCGAAGTCGATCATTCAACTCTATTTCAACATGAAATCGCGGCAATGTCGAGTAACAATCGACAATCTGGCATCTTGACGGGGTTAAAGGACCTCGCAGTCGGTCCCTACTGTGGTTGTGCAAGGGAAACTAAAATTTGGCCAGTTCATCTGCTGGAAATGAAATACATTGCCCGGTGAGGAGATTGCCGTGAACCCGCTGCCGCGCATTCAATCGGTGTCCGGACAAATCGTTGACATTCTTGGCCAGAGAATTTATCCCGGCACTGTGCACATTACCGGCGGCCGGATCCAACGCGTCGAGGAAATGGCGTCCGCCCCAAACGCGTTTTTGCTTCCGGGTTTCGTCGATGCGCATGTGCACATCGAAAGCTCGATGCTGGTGCCCAGCGAGTTTGGCCGTTTGGCGGCGGTGCATGGCACGGTGGCTACGGTTTCCGACCCGCACGAAATTGCCAACGTGCTGGGAACACCGGGCATTCGCTATATGATCGACGATGCACGAAACTCCCCACTCAAATTTCACTTCGGCGCATCGAGTTGTGTACCCGCCTGCCCTTTTGATCGGTCGGGGGCTGTGCTCGATGCGAAGGAAGTGGCACACTTGCTCGACGATCCGGCCATTCAATATCTCTCAGAGATGATGAACTTTCCAGGCGTATTGCACGACGACCCGGAAGTGATGGCCAAAATTCGAGCAGCCCACGATCGCAACAAGCCGGTTGACGGCCATGCTCCTGGTTTGCGCGGCGAAGGCCTGAAAAAGTACGCCGCAGCCGGCATCACCACCGATCATGAAAGCTTTACGTACGAGGAGGGGCTGGAAAAAATTGGTCTGGGTATCAAATGCCTCATTCGCGAAGGTTCGGCAGCGAAGAATTTCGATGCGCTTTATCCGCTCATTGGCCAGCATCCCGAAATGTGCATGTTGTGCAGCGACGATAAACATCCAAACGATTTGGTCGTCGGTCATATCAATCAATTGGTCGTCCGCGCGTAAAGCACGGCCAACCACTTTTTGCTGTGCTGCGGGCTGCGTGTGTCAATCCGGTATTCCATTACAAGCTCGATGTCGGCCTGTTGCGCCCCGGCGATGCGGCCGATTTCATCGAAGTCGAAAATCTCGGCACTTTCAACGTGTTGAGAACTGTGATTGATGGTCAGGTAGTTGCGCAACGCGGCAAAACGCCCCTTGAGCATCAGACGGCGCCGATTATGAATCAGTTCAAAACGCCGATGCGAACAGCGGAAGAGTTTTGCGTTTGGGTTCCACGCGCGAAACCGACGGCGGGAATGCGAGTCATCGAAGCGATCGATGGCCAGATTGTGACCGGGCAGCTTCGAGTTATGCCGAAAATTGAGAACGGGATTGTAGTTTCAGATGTTGCCAATGATATCCTCAAGATGGTCCTCGTCGATCGCTACAGCAGCGGTCCACCTGCGATCGGTTTCATCAAAAACTTTGGCCTTAACTCCGGGGCGATTGCCTCCAGCGTTTCACACGATTCGCACAATTTATTGGCGGTTGGCGTCGACGACGAATCGATTGCCCGCGCAATGAATTTGCTGATCGAGTGTAAAGGCGGAATCAGTGCGGTGGGCCAGACCAATGGTCAGTCGGTGGAAGCTGTGCTGCCGCTGCCAATTGCCGGACTGATGTCTGCTGAGAAGGGCCACATCGTCGCCGCGGAATACTCGCGAATCGACGCGCTCGCCAAACAACTCGGTTCCACACTCTCTGCGCCTTATATGACACTGTCGTTCATGGCGCTGCTCGTCATCCCCGAATTGAAACTTGGTCCAGATGGACTATTCGACGTCGCGCAATTCCGACCGGTTTCGCTCTGGGACTGATTGGATGCCCTGTGGACAAATCCTGCTGACAGCCGTAATTGAGAGTCGTGCACATTGCGGGCGATCATTTCTACGATATGTGACACTTCCTCAATCGTCGACCAAAAACTTCTCTCGAAGCATTTCAATCGACTCGGTGGGATTCTGTCCGGCACTCGCCAGTTCCAGCTTTAATCGAGTACCGGATTGTCCGCGAATTAGCGCTGCACACTGAGCGATGCTTTTGTCGGTAGTTGGCATGCCATCAATCGAGCAGATAACACGCCCGGCGGTTAAGCCTGCCTTTTCGGCCGGCGAGTTCGCCAGCACTTTGCTGATGCGCAGCATGCCCTTTGGTGAGTCGATATCTAGCGCCAGTCCAGCGCCGATTATTTCACGCAGCGGCATCATTTTTTGCGGGTCAAACCCATTTAATCGCGCGCGCTGCAGAATCCGCCAGCCGAGCGATCGAGCATGGATTGACATCTGATTCGTCAGCACAACCACGCCACGGTGATTTTGCAGATCGAAGCCCACAAAACTGTTGAAACCTGCCGTGCCTCCGGCATGGCCCAACAGCTTCGTATCCGGTGGCTGCCAGACATTTTCATCGAGCCAGGGCATCGCCGAGCGACCGGTTACCCCTTCCATGCCTGGAACCGCGGCGTCGTCATGCAAAACATCGTGGCTCTTTTCGATCGCGGGCGAGAGTCCCGAGTGCGTTAGACCCAATTGAGCCGATGCGTATTTGGTCAAATCGCGGGCCGTCGATCGGAGCGCGCCTGCGCCGGGAATAGCGGGCAAATCAAAATAATCCGACACATTTCCTCTTTCGTCGTGTCCGACAGCGAATCGTGATTTCGACTCCGGTGCGATGGCGATGCACGTGCTTTCCATCGCCAAAGGTTTGCAGATGTGATCCTTGACCAGCGATTCGAAATCGCGTCCCGACTTCAGCGCCAGCACATGACTCAGCAACCCCATCCCAATGTTCGAATACTGATATTTCTCGCCGGGATCTTGCTCGAGTTTGTAATCGGAAAGGAAGGCGTACATTTTCTCGACGGTGTAAGTGCAAAACCGCGTGGCCCAGTCCACGCCCGTATGATTACTGGCATTGAACGGCAACCCGGAATCTTGGGCCGCGAGATTGCCCAGCGTAACCTCTTTGCCGCCGTGCGTGGGCATTTTGACCGAATCGGGCAAATATTTTGCCACGGGATCGTCCAGTTTGACTTCGCCGCGCTCGACCATGTCGAGCAAAAGGAGCGCGGTGAATGTCTTAGTGACCGATCCAATTTCGAACAACGTGTCTTCATCCACCGTCGCATCGTCACCGTTGCCAAGTTTGCCGGCGGCGAAGAAACGCGTTCCACGTTCATCGACGATGCCTACCACCATTCCGGCGTTTCTATGATCGAAATTCGCGTGCAGAAAGTCTGAAATGGCCTGGTCGTCGCTTTGCGCCGCGAGCAACTTTCGCCCCGCGGCGGATATGACGATGAGAACGCATCCAATCATTACCATTTCAAGTTTTCTGTTCCTTAATTTCATCGTGTGGCCTCTCAATTTCCGTCCGGTCCCACGCGAATCACAATTTCCTTCTCCGGCTTTTCGGCCGTAATGCCGCCGATGATACGCTTGCCTTGTTCGGCCCGAAGCTTGTCCATATCTTCTTCATGCACCGGCACGAAGTGCATCAAACCGATCGACATTTCGTCGGTCGTTTGTTCGCCCCATTTCACACGCTTCGGCGGATTGCTCGGATTGTGAATATTTTCGGCCGAGTTGTCGTGCACGGTTTCCATGATGATTTGCGTGCCAGCGGGTAGTTTCACGGGCTCCGCGAATTCATAAAAGCTCTGCCAATTAAAATCCCAATCGTTGATCCAAAGCAGCGAAATCGGTTCGCCTTCCGGCGGCTTGGCAGTGATTTTGAAATCTTTGCCAATCATGTGCATGTGTGGAAAAATGCCGCGGGCTTCCATTTCAATGGGCAGCGTGAACTGATCGCGGCAGTGGTAGTCTTTTTCCCCGGGCGGAATATCGATTTTCTTTTGAATCAGCCACATATCGACCATCGATCGGTGCGGCGGTTCGTCGGTCAGATAAATACCGATGCTCGATTGCTCTGTTTCCGGCTTGCCGCTGGGATGCAGATGTAATTGCAGGATCAGCCCCACGCCTTTTTTCCAAGGCAGTGAAAAACCTTCCGGCAACGGCACCGCGTCGCGGCCCGGTGTCCAAGCAGATAAACTTCCTGGCAGAATATGGCCAACGATGGAACGACCGGCGAACCCTTGTTCCGGCGCAGCATCTTGCTGCTTTTTGCGCGCCTGGCCGTCATCATCCATCGAGAGTGCCGCGTGGTGCACAATGCGGCGATTGCCCGGCCGATACTCTACGGCTTTGATGAATTTGCCGGCCGGAATATTCACGTCAAACACAAAATTGCGGTACACATCGGGCCCATCGGCAGGGATGGCGTAGGGCTCGGGCATGGTGACCGTGATGTCGGGTTTGCCGAGATGCCAATCAGAAGAAAATTCGGGAGTCTTTGGCAAATCGTTGGCTTCCCCCTCTTTGCTGCCTTGTTCGACCCAGCGGGAAATCAGCGCGATTTCGTCCGGCTTCAGCCGACGTTCGCCGGCGAATTTGCCATGCCCTTCCACGCTCTTCCACGGCGGCATGAAGTGATCCGACGTGACGGTGCAAATTTGCTGGTCGCGCTTCTTCGCATCGGCATACGTGAGCAGCGAGAACGGCGCCACCTCGCCTGGATGATGGCACGCCGCGCAGTGCTCAAACAAAATGGGCGCGATTTGCTTATTGAAAGTGACGGGCTCATCTTTCGAAAGCTCTACAGCCTGCAGCGCGCCGCTCGTCAGTAGAAGCATTGAAAACCAAATCCCAACACGGCAAATTAATTGCATGTTCATTTTCCTTTTTTCGGCAGCTCCGGAATGAAACAGCCGACAGCTTCAGTGATCGACGTCGGCACCGGCTTCTCCGCTAAAATTGCGTCCAGTGCATCCTGCAAATCGTGCGAGGTCACTTCCATCCGCCGCTTGCCCAGGGCCACGTATCGATCGTCAATCCGACCACGATACAAGATTTCGCCGATCGGAGAGAACACAACCACTTCCGGCGTCTTCTTTGCTCCGGCCAGCTTAACCCATTGGTGGTCCACATCCATCACCACGGGCCACTGGACCTGATAATCGTCCGCATGTTTGCGGGCTTGCTCAAGCGTGATTTGCGGGTCGGTTTCCATTACGCAAAACCCAATTCCGCGCGGGGCGAACGATTCCCGCAAGCGGTTAAGCTCCGGCATGTATGAATTGGCAATCGGGCAATCTTGCAGCACGAATACCATCACCAAGGCTTTGACGCCCGATTCAAACGGTCGGATTTCTTGGTTGTGTATGTCAACTAGCACGGGGTTCCAGCGCCCGTTGATGCTGAGCAGTTCGGAAAGCGGTGCGGGGTGCATACTACTGGTGACCGACGTGCTTTCCGCGCGCGAACTGCAGCCGCACATGAGCAAGACGACGATCGCCGGCAGATATTTCATGCCTTTAATGTCCCAGAAAACGGGCTTCGGGTAAATTGAAGCGGCGCGCCGCTGGCGTGGGGAGTATCGAAGAATGCCAGGCAGCGCGCCGCGGTTGGGACAACCGGACGATTTGCAAGCATCGCTGTGCAGACTGGATGCTCGCGTCGCTTGCAGAAGTTGTTCGTTGGCGCTGGGCATATCTTGGACTGACCTCCGTTACATTCCAATAACATCCGCGCCCGTCACGATTTACGCAGCGGTCGAAAACTCTTCCGCCGGTTCAAAAATCTCTCGGCCATCAACCTGCGGCGGGGAAAGTGCCGCCCCGCACCGCGTGCATTCTTGACGTCCCACTAGCCGCTTGCCGCCGCACGACGTGCAAATTTCTCGCGCGGGCCAGTCATTCAGACTGAGCATGACAACCACGCCGGCCGGCCCGAGCAGCAAATTCCCGATCGACCAGCCGATGGTCTTTCTCCAACTGAATCCACAGCGACGCGAAAGCATGAATGTAGCGACCGCCGAAAGTGCCGCCGAACCAAACAGGAAACCATGAAACAGCCACCAGTTATGCTCGGCATCCATTTCAAACACGACATCAAGTAGCCATGGCGCCAAAATCGGCAAGCCGGCCAACGGATAGAACGCTCCCATTATTGCAGTGCGTCGGCGTACCGTTGGAGGGCGATCATCCGGAAACTCTGCCGGCCGCGTGTCGCGCACCAGCTTGCCATCGGTATCGAATTCCAGAAACCTTTGCAGACGTTTGTCGCTCGGGTCTTCTTTGATCGGCACGGCGCGGACCATCAGATGGTTGTTCGTTGGCAATATCGCCACGGCAAACCAATTGGTGTTCCAATCCAGATCGTGGGCGGCGGTGAGCACCGTTTCGCCCGTCGGACGCATGACAACGATTTTCTTTCGCGTTACCACGATCACCGGTGGATCGGTCGTGGGTGGCAACTCGGTGGCGGCCACGACCGGATCATCAGTTGTCGCCTCATACAATTTGCGCACGCGGCGATGATCGAGTTCCATCCAATACACGATCGATGGAAACGTCAGCGTATGCGTTTGCCCCTGCGACATCGGATTCAACGGCGTTCCTGGAAACCGCATTGGCGGCAAATCGTCGGCCGATTTAAATCCATCGGGCCCCACCGTGCCCAGCAGCATCAGCGTGACCGGGTCGTACATTTCGATCAGCCGTTCTGGGATGACGAACAAGCAATTTCGCCGCAGCCGCGTGCCGGGCTTGGCAATCGTTCGCAGCCCGACATAGCCGGGCGTTGGCCGGCGATATCCGTAATATTCCGCCTGATAGAGCCAGCCTATTTCCGCGTGCTGTTCATCGACAAACCCTGTGGAAAATCTTATGAAGCGATCGGGACTGTCGTCCGTCTTCTCGTCCGGGTCGATGTCTTCAAACTCCGGCAGCGGTTTGCCATCGGCATCGCTCACCACGCAGGTGCGCTCTTTATTGGCGATTTGCCAATTGATCCGCACCACTTGCCCTTCACGTGTCACACGCAAATCGTGCCAAGTTGTGACATTTTGAAAGGCTCCTTGAACGCAAACGATAATGAGTCCAATTGCCAGCGCACCAGCGAAGATCATTGTGCCTAACGCAAATTTCGAAGGACCATTTCGATCAGCGATGCCAGCCGTTGCAAACACGTTCCAGGCCGCCAGTGCACATACAGTGGTTGTGGCGATGACAAACAATACCGCCTGCCAGAAATAGGGCGATTCCCGAACCGCCAACGAACAGGCTGCGGCCAGCACCAACGGCAGCAATCGGCTCCCAAGCCAGCGGGCCTTCCGCAGCGTGAGCACCATGCCTGTGAAGTAAAACGGCGCAACATTCAAAATATCGGCCACGAGTGGCATTATGCTCCGCCACTGAAACGGTGTGGTGAGATGCCCCGGCGTGGCCGCCCACCAAACCAGGTACACCGCAGGAATCGTCAATCCAACGTAAATCAATAGCAGCCCTGCCGCGCTTTTGGCGATGAACACTTCCCAGCGCGAAACGGGCCGATGCATGACGAACGCATAATTGTCGGGCCGAGTTTCGAACCACGTTTGCAACAGACCCATCGCCAGCCCAACTACCGCAAACGGAATTCCGGTCGTCTCGGGCCGCACGATATCGAATAGCAGGTTCGATCCCGCCTCATGAATCCAGCCGGCGACCGATAACACAAAGAAGCCCAGAACGAGCAGCCCCCATTTCAAATTCTCGCGCAGTTCTTTCAGGAACAGGGCTTTCATGCGGCACCTCCGGCCATCGCGGCTTCCGGTTCTTCCGGCAATCGGGCAGTTTCTAAATTGCCGCCCAAGTAACTAATAAAGGCGTCTTCCAAGCTGATAGGCACTTCGTCGATGCTCGCGGCGCCCAGCCGTTCGAAAATGCCGCGCGTGTCGCTCGTCATATTCACCAGCGTCACTCGCAATTGATTTCCGCGCGGCACGCATTGAATCATTCCGCGAATCGCCGGCAGCTCCGGCGGCTTGCCTGGGAAGGTAACGACGAATTGCTGCACGCAGCTGCGGAACGTATCGAGCGAGCATTCCGCCCGCAGCACGCTGTAATCGAGCACCGCAATGTGATCGGCCATGCGTTCGATGTCGGCGAGCAAGTGCGACGAAAAAATAATCGTGCGGTCCGCCTTCCGCGTGGCATACACCATCGATTCCAAGAGCGACCGCCGCGCCACCGGATCCAGCCCAATCGCCGGATCGTCGAGAATCAACAAATCCGGCTCCGGCGCAAGCACCATCGCCAGGCATAACCCCGCTCGCTCGCCGCGCGAAAGATTTTTCGCCCGCGTCTTCGGATCGACGCGGAAGAATTCCAACACCGAATGGAATAGCTCGCGATTCCATTTGGGATAAAACCGCGATTGAAACGCCTCCGCGTCGTGCACCCGCATCCAGCCAAACACCGGATGCCCTTCGGCGAGGTATCCAATTCGAGCGCGGGTTTCGCACGGCAACATTTGGCTATCGTGCCCCAGGATGGTGCTCGTGCCCCAGGTTGGCCGGAGCATTCCGAGGATCATTCTCAGGCTCGTCGTCTTGCCCGAGCCGTTACGGCCCAGGAAGCCAAAAATCGATCCATGCGGCACGTTCAAATTCAGATCGTAAACGACGCGATTGGCGCCGAAGTACTTCGTCAAATGCCGCGTTTGAATGGCATAATCACTCATCAGATCACCCCGCGTTTCCGTTGCTGCCGCAACACATCGTCCGACCGAACTGGTCGGAATTCGTTACTTCTCCACTGCTTCAAACTTTCTCAACTTCCGATCCAGCGCCTCGCGCAGTTCCTCTGGCGTGAAGCCCAACTGCACGCCTTCGCTCACAAACGCTTCCAAGCTCGCATCGATCCGTCGCAGCCGTTCCGTTTTGGTGTAAACCATTCGTCGCCGCGCGACGAACACGCCCTTGCCTTGCTGTGCTTCGAGCACGCCATCGCGAATCAGGTCGGCGTACGTTCGCGCCACGGTGTTCGGATTGATCACCAACTGCTCGGCCAGTGCCCGCACGCTGGGCACTTGTTCGCCGGGCTCTGCTTTGCCCGTGGCGACGGCGCGGCAGATTTGCTCGGCAATTTGCCGGTAAAGTGGCGTCGGGCTACCGGTGGCGATGGAAATTTCGAGCGACATAGGCTGCCTCAACTGTACTAATCTAAACAGTACAGTAGCAACAGTTGGTCGCCGTGGCAAGTATTTTTTTGCCCCGACGGCCACGATTGTGCGAGTGCGACCTTCTTCACAGGACCTTTTCCAAAAACCTCGGCAAAACCAGCTCCGCGCAAAAACGAGTGAAACGCCGGCCAATTTCGATCGCATTTTCTTCGAGAAATTCGCATGCCCCGCAGCCCAAAATCCGAAAATCGTGTTTCGGGGTGAAATAACTGCAGCGTGCCTTTCACCCTGTGCAGCCGTTTTTTCGAATTTCGCGCCGAGTTTTTTCACAGTTATTTCACTCTCCACGTTTGGTCTCCCAAATCGACCGAAAATTCTCGATCGATTTGCGTGGGCTGTTTCCGCATGCGGCGGTCGGTAGCGGCAGGCACCGCGATTCACACTCTCACGTGCGCGGGAAAGACTGGCATAAGGGGGCTGCTGCCGAATGCACCATCACGCGCGGTCCAACCGTCTCGATCCGCTGCCGTCTTCGCTGACTACTGAGTACCGCATACGCCTTTCCGCCTGCTACATGCGTCAACTTGCCAAAGAACACCGGTTCCGACCTGTCGGCCGCCAGAGAGCGCGACTAGCTCCAAGGCATATATTAGTGTACATGCGAGTTGAAGTCAAGGGCCTTTTTGGGCCAGTCCAAAAAGATTTTGTTAACCGCAGAGGCGCAGAGACGCGGAGCCGGCAGGAAAGACGATTTTCAGAGCCGCGCCCCTAAGGAATCGAACCGCGTAGCGGCCGGGACCATTCGCATGCTGCCCGCCCGGCGAGTTTCAGCGAAATGCTGATTCCACCTCCGCGTCATCCACATCCGCATTAGTCGTGGTATTAACAGCGTCCCTATGCGTCCTCTGCGGTAATTTCTCGCCGTCTTGGCATAAAAGATGCATCCTCTTTGGTCGACCGACGTATCCTGGTGGGTCACAAAGGAAGGAGCGATCCAACCATGCACGAATTCACGTTTGTCACCTCGAAAATGTTTTTGCATGATGGACATTCGTACTCGATCGGCGTCTACGAATCGAACGCAGGCTTCATGGCCTTCTGCGACTGCCACGTCTGCCCGACGGAGCGCATGCGCTCTGAACTAATGCCGACCAAAGACGCGGCGATCGAAGAGTGCCGGGAGAAAATTCGCGGACATCATTCGCAGTTCCACCTGGCCAGCTAACTTGCCCACGCCGAGTGCTGTTGCGCGTCTGGTTCGGGTGGTAGTTTGCGCGAGCAGGGAACTGCGAGAACTGGAGCTTCGGCCGCGTGCCCGCAAGATCGGCGGGACTGCGGCAACTATACTTTGCTTCGGAATAGACGCTCATCGAAAAAGGGGCCATCATGTCGCGCTACTTTTCCGTCGCCGCCGCTAGTTTTCTCTTGACACTTGCTGTTGGGTTCTCGACGTCCTCGGCCGCGGGAGTCACGTTCACGCTCGATGATTTTTCTGCGACCAGCACCACGACCTTGCCGCCCAGCACGACCCCTTGGCCGGTCAACATGACTGCCTTCAGCCCGGGCAATGTACTCGTCACGGAAGAAACCGTCGCCGGCGTGGCCAACGCGGCGCAGGGGGCACAACGTCACGAAAGGAAACGCTTCCAAAGGGGAATCGTTTGGGCTGAACGCCTCGGTCACTTATAACATCACCGGCTCGCGACTCACGTATCAATCGACGTTCGACGGCGCCGCGCAACTTCAACTGTACTACGGCGGCGCAGTGCCATTCTTCGATGCGCCCGACTTTCGTCTGCCGTTCAACGAAGGCTTTTTCACGCTGAATTTTTCCAGCTTGTCGATCCCGACGGGTAAGACGCTTTCAATCCTGGGCGTGGCCAGTGAAGAAGTGACCCCCAACGGATATGAGGGCAACGGCACGCTGCTCGACGTTGCCACCTCGGGCAGCCAGACGATCAACATTCCTGTGCCCGACACGTTTACTGCAAATCATTCGCAGATTGATGCGCTGTTTGTGACATTCACGCCCCCCAATGGCGCATCGTTCCAACTCGATTCGATTGAATTCACAGCGGTGCCGGAACCATCGGCGTTGCTGCTGATGGGACTGGGGGGAGTGATGATGTTGCTTGCGCGGCGTGCCGTCGCGAGTTGCTAGTTCGCCCTACGGTGGCCCGATTGTTACGCCAACGACGAAATGCATCCTCTCAATCCGCTCGCGTCTCCGGCGTCGTCGTATCATCAAATGGCGGTGAGTTTGGCGGAGCGGATGTCGTTGTGTTCGGCATCGTCGTTGCTGCACCAGTCGCGCCGGTTGCTGCCCGCGCCGGCAGTGGGCTGATGAACTGGGAGAGCTTCAGTTTCGGCAGCAGCATCATGGCGATGATGAAGAATGCCAGCGCCAAAACCGTGAGCAAAATGCCTTGCAGGCGCGGCATGATGGCGGCGGTGAGCGTGATGGCCAAAATTGCAGCGGCAGGCAGGATGACGCCGATGAGGGCGCGGCGAAAGCCCATCAGCGTGATGGCTCGAACGCCGATGATCAGCACGGCCACACCGGCGGAGGCCAGGATCGCTGATTCGAGCGGAATGTATGCTTGAGCAAAATACATCAGCGGATAAGCGCCCGCGAATGTGCCCACGGTGAGCAGGAGCATCCAGCGATCGAACGCCTGAATTTCGTACGCCTGCACGAACAAGCCGACGAGTAATCCGAAGGCGATCACGCTGATTGGCCCCAGCCAGGTGAGCTCGCCCAGGCGATCGATCGGCGCGATGCCCAACACATCGAGCCGCACCGGCTGACCGAACAGAAGTCGTTTGTAATCCCACGTGTAAGTGGTCGCGCCGCTGGCGTGTTCCAGGCTCGTCGGCTGTAGCGAAAGCTCGAGCAAGCGTACATCGGATCCGTTGGCGGTCAGCGCGATGCGAAATTGATCCAGAATGCGCGCCGGCGGAATGGCCAGTTCATACAAGCCTTTGCCGACCGCGGTATACGTGATTTCCAGCGGCGTGGGCTCGGCGGCCAGCTCGCCGTGCCACACAAGTTTGCCTTCCCGCATGGTAACAACTTCGCTCGGCTTCCCCGCCACAGTGATGTTCAGATCGGCCAGCGAGATGATTTGCGGCGGCAACGGGAGTTCGATATCGCACTCACTTCGGTTATCGCTCGGGCTGGCGGCTGTTACTTTGCCGGTGAACTTGGCTTCGTAGATCGATTCCGGGGTGAGCGTGCCGACGCTAAGCCGCGGCGTGAGCGCGACATCGGCGGAGAACGTGGTGACGCGAGCACGCGGACGAGATGGTTTGGATGATTCTGCCTGCTGCTGCGGCGCGACATCGGCCGAGGGTTGCGATTCAGAATAGGAGCTGAAGCTGGAAAGCTTTTTGCGAGCCGATTCGCGAGCACTCTGCACCGCGGGCAGTAGCAGCGCGATGAGAATGGCAAAGATGACGACGACGGCCAGCAGTTCGACCAGCGTAAAGCCTGGCCGAGTGCGGTTCGTGGCCAACGGCGAATCGGATCGAATGAGCGTGGAGCGGCGCAGAATTGGGCGAGACATAAGAAATTCCCCCCGTCGAATTGTGAGATGAGATCAGCCCAGGCTGACGTCTTCCAGCTTACCATCACCGAAAGAGGGATGCGAACACAAAGGCATTAGGCGGTAGGCAGTTGCCGCAGCGTCGATCGACGATTAACGTGGACGGCTGATATTTGCGGATCGAGCACCGGGGGATTGGGAGAAATTGAGCTGTGCGCAGATTCATTTTATCGGTGGCTCGTTTCGGTTGGATGGCGCTCTGCGTGGCGGTCGTCTTGAGCATCGCCGGCGCACGGTCACAAGCAGATGAAGCGGGTGCAGCAGAAGAATATCGACCGGCGATTGCCGCGGCCTCTGATGACGCGGAACGGGCTATTGC
The DNA here is from genome assembly GCA_963773875.1 of Pirellulales bacterium. Classification (GTDB taxonomy): domain Bacteria; phylum Planctomycetota; class Planctomycetia; order Pirellulales; family JADZDJ01; genus CAVTYH01. The sequence goes on along the minus strand of CAVZCV010000010.1, from coordinate 91,933 downwards.
CACGTTTCGTGTTCCGCCTGGGTTGAAAGTCGACTTGTATGCCGCGGAACCGATGGTGGCCAATCCGGTGGCGTTCTGCTTCGACGAGAAACGTCGGCTGTTCGTGGCGGAAACGTTTCGCCAAGAAAAGGGCGTCGAAGACAATCGGCATCACATGGATTGGCTCGACGACGATCTGGCGGCGCAAACCGTCGAAGATCGGCTGGCGTATTTCAAAAAACATCTGGGCGCGTCGATTGCCGATTACACGAAAGAGCACGACCGCGTTCGCTTGCTTGAAGACCGCGCCGGCAAAGGGCGTATCGATACCTCGACCGTATTCGCCGATGGCTTCAACGGAATTCTCGATGGCACCGGCGCCGGCGTGTTGGCTCGGCGGGGCGATTTGCTTTACACCTGCATTCCCAGTTTGTGGCGGCTGCGCGACACCAAGGGCACGGGCCATGCCGATGAGCGCGAGCAGTTGCACACCGGCTTTGGCGTGCGCGTGGCGTTTCGTGGGCACGACATGCATGGCCTCGTGATTGGCCCGGACGGCAAATTGTATTTTTCGATTGGCGATCGCGGGCTGAACGTGCAGCTGGACGGTGGCAAGCGGTTGGTGAACGTGGAGAGCGGCAGCATTTTGCGCAGCAACTTGGACGGCACGGAGCTGGAGATTATCGCCACGGGCTTGCGCAATCCCCAGGAACTGGCATTCGACGATTATGGAAATTTATTCACGTGCGATAACAACTCCGACTCTGGCGACAAGGCGCGATGGATTTATGTAGTGGATGGCGCGGATTACGGCTGGCGGATGGCGTATCAGTATCTGGCCGATCGTGGGCCGTACAATCGCGAGAAGCTTTGGTATCCGCATTTTGACGGTCAGGCGGCCTACATTGTGCCGGCGGTGGCGAACGTGGCCGACGGCCCTTCCGGCCTGACGTATTACCCGGGCGTGGGTTTGCCGGAAATCTACAGGGGCACGTTTTTCCTGGTCGACTTTCGCGGCGGCGCGGTGAACAGCGGCATTCATGCGGTGCGCGTGCGCCCAAGGGCGCGGGCTTTGAATTGGAGAGGGATGAAAAGTTTTTGTGGTCGATTTTGGCGACCGATGTCGATTTCGGGCCCGACTGTGCCCTGTACGTGAGCGATTGGGTGGAAGGCTGGACGGGGGCGGGAAAGGGGAGGATCTATCGGATCCGCGAGTCGGCGGCTGATCCTTCTAAGCCGAGCGCTGTGACGGAAGTTAAAGAACTGCTGGCAAGCGATTGGACGAAGCTTTCGACCGATCGATTGCTCAAGCTTTTGGAGCATGTCGATAAGCGTGTGCGGCAGGAAGCGCAGTTTGAATTGGCCGATCGGCACGCGGCGAAAGAACTTTCAACGCTGGCGATTGACGGGCAGAATCAGCTCGCGCGCATTCACGCGCTCTGGGCGCTGGGGCAAATGGGGGTGCAGTGGAATCAGACGGATGCGTTTTTGAATTTACTGAAACTGTTTAATGATCCGAACGAGGAAATTCGGGCGCAAGCGACGAAAGTGCTGGGCGGTTTTCATTCGCTCGATATTGTCGATCGAAATCTGATCGAAGCGCTCGCCGATAAGAGCCCGCGTGTGCGAATGTATGCAGCGCTGGCACTTGGGAAGCGTAAGCGGCCGGCGGCCGTCGAACCGCTCGTCAAGATGTTGGCGGAGAACGACGACAGGGACCCGTGGCTGCGGCACGCCGGCGTGATGGGACTGGTCGGTTGCGCAAAGACGGCCGATTTGCTCGGGCTGAAGGAAAATTCTTCGCCGGCGGTGCGACTGTCAGCCGTCTTGGCGTTGCGGCGGCTGGAGCATCCTGCTGTCGGTGCGTTTCTGGACGATGCGAATCCGCTGGTCGTGCTCGAGGCAGCCCGTGCGATTTATGATGTGCCGATTCCTGAAGCGCTGCCGCGGCTAGCGCGGATTATCGATGAGCGATCGGTGCTGTTCACGCGGGGATTGGCGCCGAACTCGGTAGGTCATCGCGCCACGAACTGGGATGAGCTCGTCGATGCATTCACTCGGCGCGTGACGAACGCCAACTTCCGCTTGGGGGGCGAGGGGCGGGCGTGGGCGATTGCGAGGAACAGAGCCTCCGGACTTGTTGTCGGACCAAACTTTTCCGTAAGTGATTGCTTGGACGCTCTCGACATGTTCGCAAATTGGTCGAAACCTTTGGGCCGCGATCGACTGTTGGGCATGTGGCGACCAATTGAGGCGCGCGACAACAAGGAAGCGTTGTACGCGGCAACACTGGCCGTCGATACAATTCTGTCCGCCACCAAGGCTGACGAGCACCTGCGAATCCGCGCAATCCAGTTGGCTGGCCAATTCGGAATTTCCAATCCGTCGCTGCAAACGACGCCGGCTGACGAAAAGGAATCGCCGGCAATTCGCGTGGCTGCGATGAAAGCTTTGGCAAGCATCGATCCGAAGCAAATCACTTCATTTATCAAATCGACGCTTGCAGACCGCGATCCACTCGTGCGGGCCGAATCGCGGCGCTTGCTGGTGAAGCTCAAACCGGAAGAGGCGATTGCGGAATTGCAGAAGGCGCTGGCGAGCGGCGAACTGGCGGAGCGGCAGCAAGCGCTGGCGGTGCTGGAGGAAGAAAAATTGCCGGGAGCGGAGAAGGTGCTTGAAACGGTGATGGATCAGCTGTTGGTCGGCACGTTGCCTTTGGAAATCCAACTGGATGTGCTGGAAGCCGCGGAGAAGCGCGCTTCGGCACGATTGAAAGAGCAACTTGCGGAATATCAGGCTCACCAACTAAGCGGCTCGTCGCACGATGACATCGCAGAGTACCGCGTGGCGCTGGCCGGCGGCGATGCGGAGCGCGGCGAAAGAATCTTCGTCGAAAGCACTGAACTTTCCTGCCGGCGCTGTCATACCGTGGCCGGCCGCGGCGGCGCAGTCGGTCCCGATCTGACAAAGGTCGCCGCGTGGGCTGCCGCACAGTTTGCGGTTACGAACCGCGAGAATAAATCAAATGAAACTGTCGATCGCAAAGTGCGCGAATTCCTGCTCGAATCGATCGTGCTGCCAAACAAATCGATCACCAAAGGCTACGAGACCGTGATCGTCGTCACCGAAGAAGGCCGGCAATTCTCCGGCATCTTCCAAAGCGAAGACGACAAAGTACTGCGGCTCTTATCGCCGGATGGCAAGCCGATCACAGTACAAAAATCGAGCATTGAAGTTCGCAAAACCGGCCCCAGCGCCATGCCCAGCGATCTGGTGAAGCACATGACGAAGCGTCGAATGGCACGTAGTTGTCGCTTAACGTGTGGCCCTGAATTGATATAGATAAAAAGGGCCTCCGTTGCCTAGATGGAGTTGTCACACACCCATCACCGGCAAGGAGGCCTCACGATGTCGTTTTCTAATCACGGACGATTCCGTCAGCAAGTGCGTTTTCTGCGGCGGCAATTCCTGCAGGATGGCGAACTGCCGTTCACCGATGTGTTGTCCGAGGGAACGGTAACGCAAGCATTGAAAGCGTTGAGCGTCGTCTGGCTCGACCGAGTTTATTCGCCGTTGGTCACGCTGTGGATCTTCCTGGCGCAAGTATTGAGCCAGGACCATTCCTGTCGTGCAGCCGTCGCTCGCTTGATTGCTCATCGCGTCTCACGAGGACAACGTGCCTGCTCAGCGGAAACCGGCGCTTATTGCCAAGCAAGGAAACGACTCCCCGAGGAGTTTTTTGCACACGTAGCACGTAAAGCTGGACAGTCCTTGGATCACAGCGCCAAGAAAGAGTGGCTTTGGAAACATCGCCGCGTCCTGGCCTACGACGGCTCGACGGTATCGATGCCAGATACCGCGGATAACCAACAAGCCTATCCGCAACCTCCGCAGCAGGAGCCAGGACTTGGTTTTCCGCTGGCACGCGTCGCGGCCTTCTTTTCGCTCTCCTGCGGAGCCGTACTCGACTTGGCTATCTGCAGCAATGCCGGCAAAGGCCACAGCGAGTTGGGGATGCTGCGCCGGTTGTGGAATCTCCTGCGTCCAGGCGACATTCTGCTTGCCGACCGCTACATGTGCGCCTGGCACGAAATCCACCTGCTCAAGCAACGTGGGATCGACTCGGTCACTCGCCTCCATCATTGCCGTAGAGTCGATTTCAGGCGCGGTAAGCGTCTGGGAAAAGGCGATCATCTGGTCTACTGGCCCAGGCCCTACATCCGATCGCTCAGTAGATTTGCTCAAAAGCAACTGCCAGCGTTGCTCACCGTACGCGAGACACGAGTGCTGGTTCGGCAATCTGGATTCCGCAGCCGCAAGTTGATTATCGTGACGACATTGCTCGACGCGGAGGAGGTTACGCGCCAGCGACCTCGCAGAGCTCTATCGCGCTCGCTGGAACGCCGAACTCGATCTGCGGTCGCTCAAGCAAACCATGCAGATGGACATCCTGCGTTGCAAGACGCCGGAACTCGTGCGGAAGGAAATCTGGACACACATCCTGGCCTACAATCTCATCCGCACGATCATCGCTCAGGCCGCGGCCAGGCACAGCGTTGAGCCAAGAACAGTCAGCTTCAAGGGCGCAATTCAAACCCTGGAAGCCTTCCAACCACTGATCGCCGCACAAGGCGATTGCTCATGGTCCCGCCGCAGTCTCTACGATCAGTTGCTCGCCGCTGTCGTTACTCATCGGGTCGCTGATAGACCCAATCGTTTTGAACCACGCCAGCGAAAACGCAGACAAAAGAAGTACGATCGAATGATGAAACCGAGGAACCAACTCAAACGAGAAATGCTGAAAGGAGTTAGATGAAACTACGTGCCATTCGACGAAGCGTCAACTGCGCGATTTGGTTGAGTTTCTGGCCAGCTTGAAAGGCGGCGCTTCCGCGACGGCATCGACTGTCAATGGCAACGCTGAAGCCGAAGGTGTCAGCGCAAGCAAATCGAAATGAGCCTTTGACTCGTAAGTCCTTCCAAACGAATGCCCACGGGTTTACTTCGGCTTTGTTTTGCGGCGCGAGCGTGACTTCTCTTCGCGTGCCTGCTCTTGCAGCAAATGCTTCGCCTTTTCCATGGTTCGCACGCGCTCCTCTGGCAAATTCTTGCCCGCGCGGTTGATGTAAAACTGCACCATGCGCACTGCCGAGCCAAGTCCCTTCGGGCTGACTTTCTTCGTGGCCATCACGCGAGCAATTGTCTCCGCGTCCTGTTTGTACAAGTCTTTTGGCGGAAATGTGGAAACGGTTTTCACTTTGCTACTCCAGCGATGATCGGCGTTCTTCTGGTGCGATTTCGATTTGCTTGACGTTTTGCGGCTGCGAGACGCCGATGTTTTCTTGGCCATGGCGACGATTCTCCGGGCGAATCTGCATTGGTGAATGGGAGCGTTGTAGATATGCTTGAGAGAGCAAAGCCTGCGCCGAATGTGGGCCAACTAGTTTCCCACGCGATCCATCGATCAAATCACCTCCGGTCGCCGCTGCCATGAACCATTGGCTCCCCAAGAGCATTCTTTGTCTCGGCGACTATAACTGGCAGAAGTTCTCGAGCGATCTCGTGGCCGGCATCACGGTGGGGCTCGTCGCACTGCCGCTGGCGATGGCGTTTGCCATATCGTCGGGCGTGCCGCCGCAAGCGGGAATTTACACCGCCGTGGTGGCTGGCTTTTTGATTTCCGCGCTGGGCGGATCGAAAACGCAAATCGGCGGACCCACAGGGGCGTTCGTTGTCATCGTCTACGGCATCGTGGCGAAGTACGGCATCGAAGGTTTGTATACCTGCACGGCAATGGCCGGCGTCATTCTCCTGGGCCTGGGGCTGACGGGCCTGGGCAAAGCGGTGAAGTTTATTCCGCGGCCGGTGATTGTCGGATTCACCAACGGCATTGCAGTGCTGATTGCCAGTACGCAGATCAAAGACTTCTTCGGATTACAAATTGACAAAGTTCCCGGCGAGTTTCTCGGCCGCATGGAAACCTTGGCGGCACACTTCGGCACGATTTCCTGGCCGGCAACGCTGCTAGGCGCGGCGGCGATCGTGGTAATTGTGCTCATCCGCACCTTCGTGCGGCGCATTCCGGCGTACATCGTGGCGCTGGTGCTGGGAACGATCGTGGTCGTCGTCACGGGACTTTCGGTCGAGACAATCGGTACCCGCTTTGGTGGCATCCCAACCGGGCTGCCGAGTTTCGCCGTCCCCCGTTTTCAATTCAGCCTGATGGAAGCGCTCCTGCCGTCGGCGGTGACGGTGGCGCTGTTAGGCGCAATTGAATCGCTGCTGTCGGCGGTTGTTTCCGATCGGATGAGCGGCGATAAGCATAACCCCAGCGTCGAACTGGTGGCCCAAGGCATTGCGAATCTGGCCTCGCCGCTCTTCGGCGGCATTCCGGCAACCGGTGCGATTGCACGCACAGCGACGAACGTTCGCTCCGGCGCGAAAACGCCAGTGGCCGGCATCATCCATGCCGTGACGCTGCTTTGTATTTTGCTGTTTGCCGCGCCGCTGGCGAAGTTCATTCCGCTTTCCGTGCTCGCGGCCATCTTGCTCGTCGTTTCTTATTACATGGGCGAATGGCACGAAATTCCCAAGCTGCTCAAACTCACCTGGGCCGACATCAGCGTGTGGGGCATCACCTTCGCGCTCACCGTGTTTGCCGATCTGACCGTGGCGGTTGAAACCGGCATCGTTATGGCCGCGCTGCTTTACATTCGCAAAGTCACGGGCACGACCACGGTGACGCGTGTGACGCAGGAATACGTCGACGAAGGCTGGCTGCACATTTTGCAAGACAAGCCGATTCCGGAATACGTGGCGGTGTTTCGCATCCACGGCCCATTCTTGTTTGGCGCGAATGAGAAGGTTTTGCAGGTGGCCGAATGCATCAACCAGCTGCCGCCGATTGTAATTTTACGGCTCCGAAACATGACCGCGATCGACGCCACCGGCTTGCAGGCGCTTGAAGATCTGGCCGAAAAATGCCGCGCCGCGAAGCGGACGCTCATCTTGTGCGGTGCGCCGCCACAGCCGGCGCAACTAATGCAACAATCGGAGTTCGAGCAGCATGTCGGCCGCGCGAACATTTCGCCAATTTTCATGCGGCGTTGGAGCGCGCCATCGTTGTGCATTTTAATCTGAGTCATGGACGCCAGGTGGCGTAGCGTGCGTCTGAAGCGGAAGCCAGGATGAGCGACCGATGCCGCGACAAACCGATCGACCGTTGAAATCTGCCATCGGTCCCGCAGCGCTCACGGTAACCGGCGTGGCGATTGTGCTGTTCATCGTTTCGCGCGGATACATCCTGGCAGTGCTTGAGCCGCGGCTATCGGATATTCGCGATATCTACTTCACGAAGGCCGCGCGGGCGATCGACCTGCATCAAACACCGTACAGCACCGGTTTTACCGTGGAATATCCGCCGCTAGCCTGGTGGACAATTTGTGCACCGCGGCTCGTGGATGAGCGGCGAATTCAAGATCCAAAAAATGGCGCCGAGGTAGTGCCGGTTTATGAGAGCTATCGCCGCGCATTTCGCGGATTGATGTTCCTCTGCGACCTAGCGTCTTTTGTCATATTGTTGGCAATTGTGCGTCGCCGGCGGGCGAACTTGATGGGCTGGGCAGCTCTAACCTATACACTTGCCACCGCGCTTTTGGGGCATTTGTTGTACGACCGGCTCGATATCGGACTCTCACTGTTGCAGTTGTGCTGGGCGTACGCGTGGATTCGCTCGTGCGAAAGCGCAGATCAGCCGACATCGAATGACTGCCGACTTGCTTGGATAGCGATGGCGTATGCGGCGATCGGCCTGGGAATTAGTTTCAAACTGATTCCCGTTCTCGCAGTACCGTTTTTGCTGCTGTCTGAAGTTTATTCGAAGCGAAGATTTTCACAGCTCGCGGTTGCAGCCGGCGCGCTAACCGTTTCGATTGGATTGCCGTTTGCAATTCAATTGGCCGTCTCGGCGCCGGCCTTCTGTCGTTGGTTCAATATCATGCCCAGCGCGGCATTGAACTGGAATCGATTTACTCCAGTTTGATGATGGCCGCCGCCCAATTGGGAATGCCGATTGATGTGGCGTTCAACTTTGGAGCCTGGGAGGTAAACGGTCCGCTTGCTCACGGCCTGAAAATCGCCGCGACGATTGCGGTCTTGGCATTACTTATCGGCACGAGTTTGCGATTGGTCAGCGGTTCTTTCCGTGGCAGCCGGCTGAAAACTTACACGGTCGTGTGCTTGATCATCCCGGCGGCCGCCATTTTGTCGCCCGTGCTTTCGCCGCAGTATTTCATCTGGATGATTCCGTTGCTGCTGCTTCTGGGGCTTGAAGTGCTGCCCAAGGTGGCGTGGTCCTATTGGCTGCTGAGCGGTTTGCTCGTAACGATTGCAGCCCTGACGACATGGATTTTCCCCTATCACTTTTTTTTCAACAGCGAACATCCGATCGGATTCATTCCTTGGCCGTACGATGTGAGCGCGAGTTATTCGCCCATCGCGGCCAGCGTGCTCGTGCGGCGGAATTTGCTTTGCCTGGGCGTTGTTGCCTGGCTCGGCGTGATGGGTGCAAAATCGATGGATCGTGCGCAGCCTATACCACTGGCCGGCGGCCCATGATCAAGCTGACAATTAACACGACAATGAAGACAAAGAACAGCACTCTGGCGATGTACATCGCCGTGCCTTCCACGCCACCGAAGCCGAAAAAGCCGGCGACGATCGCAAGAATCAAAAAAATCAGCGCCCAGCGGAGCATGTGTGTGTCCTTGAAGGTGACGGGTGAACCGAACACAACTTCCCTACCACAACTATACCCCGCAATTGGACCTGCTCAAAACAGCGGTTTGCGCCCCAATTGCCGGCGGACGACTGCCCATTGACCGGCGTGCATCAGCCAGTGGACGCCTTGCATGGCGAATAACTCGCCAATGGTGGGCACAAAATCGAACGGGCTTTTCTCATCGAGCTTGGCTTCATCCAGCTTTTCGAGCGCGGCTTTCGTTGCTCCCCGCACCTGCTTGTGAAGCTTAAGTAGCTCGTCCTTTTTCGCGAATTTGCTTGCATCGTCGATGGTCGCCGTTTCCTTGGCGTACTTTTCCGCAAACCCGGCCGGCAAGGGGGGCATCGAGCCTGGCACCGCGGCGCTCATCATGGAGTGCTCGGCGGCAACCAAATGGCCGACTTGCCAATTCAAATGATTGCAGCCAGGGCACGGCCGCTTCATCATTTCCGCATCTGTCAGATCCTCAAGGTATCCGAGCCCGATCATGTCGCCCGATTCCATCGAATACAGCAGGGCCTTCTTCGTGTTCATGGCAGCTCCTATGATTCTTCACGGGAATTGAATGGGCCGTCATTCTATCACCCTGTGGCAATCGCTCAAAAGGGGGCGAAATGCGGCGATTAGATTATTTGCATTCAGTTAACATTGATTCGCATGTACACTGATCCACGCACGCTCGAAAGTGGGAGTTTTGTTGCAGGATATTGCCGATCCGGCCAAAATTGTGCGATAGAATTGACGTGGGCCCTTTTCGCTTCAACAAATGCCGCACGAGGATTTGACGATGCTACATGCAATCCGACTGTTGCTGGCCGCCTGTTTCGCGTTCGCAGCGCAATTTGCTATCGCCGAAGAACCACCCCCCGCGGTCAAGCTGGTGCTCGCTTCGCCGCAGGACTTTCAAGTCACACAGCGGCAGAATCTTGAGCAAGGCTCGGTCGATATCGCGGGCAACGCAACCTTCGATGCCCCCACCAAGCTGGACGACTTGGTGCTCGAAGCGAAATTTAGTGGACCGACCTGCGACGGACCGCTCGAAAGCCAGTGGCAATCGTTGCCGTTTGATAAGCGCGTGCCCGGCTTTCGCAAATCGATAAACTTGCCGGCCGGCGGTTGGTATCGGCTGAAGGTGCGGCTGCGCAGCGGCGACAACGAACTGGGCACGGCGGCTGTCGATCACGTGGGCGTCGGCGAAGTGTTTATCGTCGCTGGGCAATCGAATGCCGCCAATCACGGCGCGGAGAAAACGCAAACCAAGTCGGGCCGCGTTGCGGCGTTCGACGGCAAGCAGTGGCAGCTGGCGAACGATCCGATGCCCAACGCCACGGGCAACGGCGGAAGTTTCATGCCGAGCTTCGGCGATGCGCTTGCGGAAAAACTGCGACTGCCGATTGGCGTTGTGCCCGTGGCGGTCGGAGCGACCAGTGTGCGCGAATGGCTGCCCAAAGGCACGCCGATCGCCGGCTTGCCGCCGCGAACTTCGAACGTCGAAACCATTGGCCCAGACAAATGGGTGAGCCGTGGCACGCTGTTCGACAAACTCGTCAAGCCGCTGCGGCAATTCAGACCGCATGGCGTGTGCGCGGTGCTGTGGCATCAGGGCGAATCGGATGCGCATCAATCGGATGCGGAGCGCACCCTCTCCGGCAAGTTGTATCGCGAGTATCTCGAAAAAGTGATCCGCGATTCACGCCGCGAAGCCGGTTGGGACGTGCCCTGGGTTGTGGCTCAGGTCAGTTATCATTCGCCCGACGATGTGAAATCGGACGACATTCGGCAGGCACAAAAATCGCTGTGGGACGACAAGCTGGCGTTTGCCGGGCCAGATACCGATACGCTCACCGGCGACAACCGCGATCGCGATGGCAAAGGCATCCACATGAGCGCCGTCGGCCTGCAAGCGCACGGGCGAATGTGGGCAGAGAAAGTTGCGGCGATGATCGATCAAGATAAGAATGCTGCTGACAAGGCGGGCAAGAAATGAAAGCGGCGATCGAGAAGATCTTATTTGTCCGTGGCTGGCTGAACGGCCCGATCGGCTGCCCAAAAAATCGCGTTCACGAGCAAACGATTGAACGCTGGAGTTTTGAAATCATCGGGATGCCCCAGCGTGGTGAAGAACACGTGCGACTTGCCGTATTGATGCGTCCAGGCGACCGGCTGCGTAATGCGCTGGCCATCGTTTGTGGTTGTGCCGTTGAGCAACGTGACGGCTTTATCGTCGAGCTCACCGCATTTGTAGAGCGTGCCGCCGCTGTGGAACGCGAGCTCGCTGATGCCCGCCAGAATGGGATGCGACTTAGCTTCATTAAGCACGGCAACATCAGTGCCCTCTTTGTTGGCGAAGTGGCCCGTATAGTGACCGCCGAGCGCTTCAGCATCGAAATTGGCCCACTCGACGAGTTCGCTGCTGGCAGACTTTTTCGAGGCTTGCCCACCGCGGCCGGCAAACGCATGGCACGCGGTGCGAATGCCGATGAGCGGTTTGCCGCTATCGAGAAACTTGTGGATCCGCGCCATATCGTCTTTCGGCAGAGGCCGGCGACGGACGTAGACCACGAGCACATCGGCATCGTCGATCTTCGCCAAATCGGGAAATGAATTTGGCTGCTGCGGGTCGGAGTGGATCATCGTGCACTCCACGCCGAGCGGCCGGAGATTTTTTTCTGCGAAGGCCGGCAACGTTTCCTTAGCGTTGTATTCATCCTCGCCAATCATGAAGGCGACGCGCAGTGGCTCAGCGGCATGGGCACTGACGCCGAATGCAAATGCTGTAGCAAAAAACGCGATGAGCCGCCGAAGGTGGCAGCCACTCACGAACGATCGGGCCGTTGTCGCGAAGCATTGCATCGAAAAATCCCCCAAAGAAGCGATCGTGGTGGCAAGAATTCGATGGGCCAGGCGACCGTTTGGACTTATCGTAAAGCAGCCCAGCGGTGATTTCCAGCGACGCCAGTTTCTTGGTATCATGGGGAGCTTGTTCGGGGAGTCAATTTGCGATGTATTTGGGGGAATTCACATGTTTAAGCGTCTTGCGATCGCGTTCTGCGCCGCTTGTTTAATCGTTGGCAATCTTCTGGCTCAAGAAATCCTCACGCCAAAACCGGCCAACACGCCACGGATCAATGGCGCCCGCGTGTTTGGGGTGCGACCGGGCCATCCGTTCCTGTTCACGATTCCCGCCACCGGAGCCGATTCGATCACCTATTCCGCCAAAGGCCTGCCGGAGGGATTGAAGCTCGATCCCGCAACCGGCCGCATCACGGGCGCCGCGCCAATGAAGGCAGGCGATATCAAAGTCACGCTTATCGCCACCAACTCGATGGGCTCCGACAGCAAGCCGCTCACGATCAAAGTGGGCGATACGATCGGTCTCACACCGCCCATGGGCTGGAACAGTTGGAACGCGGGTGGCCCGAGCGTCGACGAAAGAAAAGTTCGCGATGCCGCCGAAGCGATGGTCAATAAGGGCCTCATCAAGCACGGCTGGGCTTACATCAATATCGACGACGCCTGGCAAGGCGAGCGCGGCGGTGAGTTCAAAGGCATTCAGCCCAACAAGAAATTTCCGGATATGAAGAAGCTCGCCGATGATATTCACGCCATGGGTCTGAAGATCGGCATCTACTCGACACCGTGGTGCACATCATACGCCGGCTACATCGGCGGCAGTTCTGACGACGAAAATGGCGCGTGGACCAAAACCGGCCGCGAGCGCAAGAACGGCAAGTATTCGTTCGCCGATAACGACGCAAAGCAATGGGCGGCCTGGGGCATCGATTATCTGAAGTACGATTGGAATCCCGCGCAGCAGCCCGAAAAAATGGAACCTTTCCACAAGCAGACCGACGATATGCAAAAGGCGCTCCTGGGTTGCGGTCGCGATATTTTTTACAGCTACTCCAACAGTATGCCGTTTGGTGAGATTGCCGATCAGTCGAAAATGCTCAACGCCTGGCGCACGACCGGCGATATTCGCGACAACTGGCAGAACATGGCTCCCAAAGGTTTCGGCGGCGATCGCTGGGCGAAATTCGCAGGACCGGGACACTGGAACGATCCCGATATGCTCGTCGTCGGCCAGGTCGGCTGGGCGGGGCGCGTGCATCCGAGCGATCTGACACGAGATGAGCAGTACACGCACATTTCGCTCTGGTGCCTCGTGGCTTCGCCGCTCTTGATTGGCTGCGATATGGCGCAGCTCGACGATTTTACGCTCGGCCTTTTGACCAACGATGAAGTGCTGGCCGTGAATCAGGACTCGCTCGGAAAGCAAGGCACACATGTGAAGGAAGACGCCGAGACCGGCGTGGACGTGATTGCCCGACCGCTGGCCGATGGCACGCTGGCCGTGGGTTTGTTCAATCGTGGTCGCTACGATTTGACCCCGCCGGCGCGAGCCAGGGCCGGGCAGCCGGCGCCGCCGCAAGTTTGGAAAGTGACCGATCGCTCCACGAAGAAATCAGAAGAATTCGCCACTCAAGAGGAAGCGAAAGCCGCCTTGGCGAAAGTCGCTGGGCCGGTCCAAAGCACCGTCAAATGGTCTGATTTGAACCTCAGTGGTTCGCAAAACGTGCGCGACCTGTGGCGGCAAAAAGATCTCGGACCAAGCGACGCCAGCTTCAGCGCGAACGTGCCGTATCACGGCGTGGTGATGGTCAAAATCGGCACGCCGAAATCGACGGACTGATTTCGCAACGCGGAAAAGTGTGTAATTTAGCGCCAATACGTCCCGGGGTTGCGGGCGCCATCGCCCCGATGATTCCGGGGATTGCTGGCGACTATGCCACACAAAAATCGCATCCGCAGACTTTTTTGTGAGATAATCGTCCCGCGGCGAGCGACATTTCTACATCACGCCATCAGCGCGTGATCGCCGCCGGAACCGTGGCCGCGGGAATCAAAAATGCCGCAGCTTACTGCGCAACTGCTGGCGGAACTTCTCGACCGCCACGGCGCCGCGCTGAAGCTGTACGCCCGACAGTGGTGCTACGCGCCCGACGATGTTGTGCAGCAAGCGCTAATTCAACTGGCGGGCTGCCGCGAGTTGCCCGACAACCCGCCGGCGTGGCTGTTCGCGGTAGCACGGAGATTGGCGATTAGTCAGGCGCGATCGGAACAAAGACGGCGGCGTCACGAAGAAGCGGCCGCGGCCCAGTGGTTCACGCGGGCGAAACATCGAAGTGAGGCAAGTGACGTTGCGATCGATGCACTCGGCGAATTGCCGCTTGCGGATCGAGAGGTTGTGATTGCCCACGTTTGGGGTCGACTAACATTTGCGGAAATCGCGAAGCTCGTGGGCACATCGCACAGCACAGCACAAAGGCGCTATGAAGCGGCGATCGAACGATTGCGAAAGAAACTGAATCCGGAAAGGTTGAACGAGCCATGTCCGAAGACAGATCATTAAATGCCGACGCCGAGTTTGGCGATGGGCCCAGCGAGATTGTGCGGCTGCTGCAAGGTTGCTCGCCGGATGCACTCGAAATCGATCGCCAGAAATTGTTTTTCGACGCCGGCTTCGCGGCCGGCGCCGCAAATCGGCCGGTGCGAGTTTTCTGGCCGCTGGTGGCGGCGGCAATGTTGCTCGTGTCGATCGGTTTGGGCGCGACCGTCTATCGGCAAGCGGGCGCGGTTGAAAATTTGCAGACACTGTTGGCGGCGGCGAAGAACGTGCGCGGCACCCCCGCGGCGGCCAGTCGATTGGTGAAAGATTCGTCCGTTGATTTGCACACTAAGCCGAAAGCGAACGACACAGCGGCTATCAATTTCAAAGATCGTTCGGCATTCGATGAGCGATCGCGAAGCATGCAACGGCTCGCGTCATCCGCCCCATTACCGCCGGGACGACTGACGGCGCTCGGATGGGAACAATTGCCCGACGAAATGCGAAATGCAGAGTGGGAAGGTCGGCATCAGGAGGGTCCTGGTCGATCGCCTGCAAGCAAAGCGAACCGCGAATTCGATTCCCGTCCGCCACATCCGCCGACTTATTTCGAGCTTCTGCGCCATTATCAGGAGGGCTGAGCTGTGCGACTGATTTATGCTCCATCAATTGCACTGGTTGCAATCTGTTTGGCGGTCCGCTGCGCCATTGCTCAGGTCACCATTGTCGAAAACGATGGCGACAAGCAGCCGAACATCTATCGCCTGACCGTCTCACCGGCCGCCGAACCCAAGCCCGCGCTCAAATATCACTTCTTGGTGCCGCCTGTCGATCAAATCCACGACAACGCCGCCACACTGTATTACAAGGCGATGGCCAACGAAGAAGATCGAAATGGCTACTGGCAGTTTATGGAGGTCGAGAAGGACGACGACAAATGGAATGCTCTTTTCGAACGCTCGCTCGATCAGTTTCCACTAAAAGATGCCGAACAGCTCGTCAGTTGGCTTAGCGGTTACTTCGAAGAAATCCAACGCGCGGCCCGCTGCGACCACTGCGATTGGATGGACAATATCCGCGAGCACGGCATCTCTACGCTGTTGCCGCAAGCTCAATCCAGCCGAAGCTATTGCAATGCAATCGCCCTGCGGGCTCGCGTACAAATTGTGCAAAACAATCTGGAAAATGCGGTTCAATCCCTTGCGGGGGGTTATGCATGGTCGCGCAACTTAGGTCATGCGCCGTCCTTGGTGCAATGCCTCATTGGGATGTCATTTCAAGGTGTTCTCGATGAACGAACAATTGAGCTGATCGCCGCCAAAGATTCCCCCAACTTGTACTGGGCAATAACCGATCTTGCTGAGAACCCTGTCGGACTGCGGCAAGCACTTTCGTACGAATCCCGCTTGCTGGAGTTTACATTTCACTCGCTAGGCGAACTGGACCGTCGAATATTAGCACCCGAGGAAGCGCTACAGTTGGCGAACAAAGACTTGCCAGACCTTACGACAAGGGGAGCGCATAACTTAGCCGTTACGTTTTTAGGTGCAATGCAGCAACAGCCGGCGGCTCGCAAATACTTGCTCGAGCATGGCTACACGTCGGAAAAACTCGATGCGATGCCCGTGTTGCAAGAAGTGCTGCTGTACCGCTGGCGCCAGTTTCTGATCGTTCGCGACGATTGCTTCAAGTGGCTGTTCCTTCCAGACGGTGAGCTTCCTGATGCACTATCCCGCTCCACTGAGGCCGTCCGAGCCGCGGAGCGTGGTGGCGAAGGCGCTCCGTTCATCGCAGTGTTACCTGCGGTGCAAGCGGCGTACTACGCTCAAATTCGCAGCGTGCGTTTCACCAACATGCTGCGGATTGTCGAAGCCCTGCGAATGTACGCCGCCGAGCACGGCAAATGGCCGGACCGTCTTTCCGACATTACCACTGTTCCAGTGCCGGTCGATCCGCTCTCGAAAAAGCCGTTTCAGTATTCCGTGAAGGACGGCGTCGCCACACTGGACCCGCCGGAGGGCGCCGAACTTCCCGGCGGCGTTGGCGCCAGCCGCCGTTACGAATTGACATTGCGCAAACCCAAATAGTCCGACCGTCCGGGTCGGAGGAAATTCCATCCCGAAGCAACACCAACCACGATTCATTCTAAGGATCATCCAATGCCTCGCCTGCTTGTTCTCCCGCTGATGCTGGCGATCCTCTTCACCGCTGTGGCGAAAGCCGCCGAAGAAAAGCGTGCTGACGATCTGGCTGCGATTGCGCCGCTCGTTGACGATCAAACCGTTGCAGTTGTGCGGATCGATTTGCCAAAAATCGATTTGGCCCCGCTGCAGATACAGCTCCTCGATCCGCTAGCGCAACGACGCGGACCGCATTTCAACTTCGGTGCTTGTCGATAAGGTCCATCAGCTTAGCGATCACCTTCGTGCTGCAGGCAGCGGTCGAATTTATGTGGTGCTGTCGCTCGCGCCGCGCCGGAATTTAATGCTGGTCGTGATATTCAATTAATCGCCCCACCAACGGCTTTCGTGGTCGTGCCGGGGGCAAATGGCTCGGCCCGCGAAACAATCGACCAGATCGTCAAATTGCTGAGCGAACAAGGGCCTGACAAACCAGCGCCTCAACTTGTGCTGGCACGGCGAGAAATTCATGGTGTGGATGTCGTGTCGACGCGCGGCGCACTGGATCGCCTGGCCGCACAATCGTCAACCGCACGGCCAGCGTTCGGGCAAGCACTGAGCGCGGCCGGAGATCACACCATTTGCGTGGGCGTCGTGCCGCCAGCGATTTTTGCCCGTGCAGCGGCGGAAATCTTGCGTACTCCGGCGCCAGGATCTAAAGATTCCTGGGGTAAAATTTTGACCGACGGAGTTCGCTGGGCGGCGGTCGGGACGGAAGCCAATTTCGACAAATTCAGCGCGCAAGCAGTGATTCAATCTCGCGACGCGGCCGGAGCCAGCGCGCTGAGCGCAATGCTCAAGCAACAATTGGCCGAGAACCTCATCGCTCATCCACCTACGAGCAATGCCGCATCGAGCGTGCTGGTCGGAGCCCAGCTCTTATCGCTGTTGCCAGAAGCCCACGGCGATCGGCTCACGCTCAATTTGGACGGCGAGCGCGGCGCGACGCTTGGTGCGCTGGCGAAAATGGCATATGCCCAAAGCATGGCGGCATCTTGGCGAAATCAAACCATAAACAATCTGAAACAAATTGGCTTGGCGATCCTAAACTATGAAGACAAACACAAGGAATTGCCCGATCGAGCCATTCGCGATAAGAACGGCAAGCCGCTTTTGAGTTGGCGCGTGGCCGTACTGCCGGTTTTGGATGAAGGAAATCTTTACAAAGAATTCCATCTCGATGAGCCATGGGACAGCGAGCACAACCGCAAGCTGATCGAACGGGTGCCCGAGGTTCTGCGCAGTCCAGATACGCCGAATTTGCAACCCGGCCGTACGCGCTATTTGGCCGCGGTCGGCGAGCATTGCGTCTTTCCAAAGGACCGCGCGATCAAGCTCAAGGAAGTTACCGATGGCACTTCAAAAACCATGCTAGTTGTGGAAGCAAAGCCGGACATGGCCGTAATCTGGACAAAGCCGGATGATTTGGAAGTCGATTTGGACAATCCTTTGCGTGGGCTGGCCGCAGGCAAGGAAATCTTTAATGCCGTGTTCTGCGACGGGCACGTTGAGACATTCACGGGCGAAACAAATCCGGTCACGGTAAAAGCTCTGATGACTCGGGACGGCGGGGAGGCGCCCGGCAACGCCGATCGTTGACATTCGGGCTCGAAAACGGCCTATCTAAGACCTGTGCGCAAATTCTGCGCTGGCCCAAAAAAGACTCTTGACAACTAATCGTCTGTACACTACACTGCGATGTGGTTGATTGCGCGGGGCGATAGTCTTTCGCGCCAACCGCCAAGGGCCGCGAGTGAAAGAACGATGAAAAAACTCGCGCGCTTTGCTCGCGTTTTTCCGAGCGTAGGCCTTTTGTAATTTCACGATGAAACTGACCTTTAATGCGCATGCGCGCTAGATAAGCCCGTTCGGCTGGCGGAAAAGTCGATCTAAACACTGTATTGACCATGAATCCGATTGAAATGAATCTGTTTTCCACCGCAAAACCTGGCTGCTGGCGAAGTTTTCGGATGAAACGGCTGCGGACGGCTAGTTCCGGACTGGTTGCTGCGGAACAGGACAACACCCGTCGGCGTCGGGCGGGGTTAGATACTAGCGCCAGGTTGCTAGCCCAGCAGCATCCTTTGCTTTTTGCCGATTCGATTGCAGAAACCCTGCGGCCAGCGCAGAATAGATTGTTAGAAGGGAGTTTGCCCGCCGTGATCACCCGTCTTGCGACCTGGCGTCGCTACCGCTCAATTCTGCTAGCACTGGCCGTCGGACTGGTCGCAAGTGCCGGCGTCGTCCGCAGTTTCGCCGAAGAGCCGGCAAGCGCGGCAAAGTCTGAATCCACCGAGGCATCCGCCGCTTCCGCGAAGCCCCAAGCGGCCAAGCTGGTTACGATTGCCAAGAACACACCGGCCACGGTGGAAGATCTGGCCAATATTCAGGCGGCCATTCAGCAAGCCGTTGCCAAAGCTATGCCGGCCACCGTGGGCGTGCAAATTCGTGGCACCTTCGGCAGCGGCGTTGTTGTGACCGAAGATGGATATGTCCTTACCGCCGGACACGTTGCCGCCGTGCCGGGCCGCGATGCGTCGATCATCTTCCCCGATGGCAAACGCGTGAAAGCAAAAACGTTGGGTATGAATTACGCCATCGATAGCGGCATGCTCAAGATCACCGACGAAGGAAAATGGCCGCATGCCGAAATGGGTCGATCCGCGGATTTGAAACTCGGACAGTGGTGCGTAACGCTTGGTCACCCTGGCGGGTTGCAGAAAGAACGTCCGCCGGTCGTACGTGCCGGACGAGTTCTGTATGCCCGTGACGATGCGATCGCGACCGACTGCACGCTGGTGGGAGGTGATTCCGGTGGCCCATTGGTCGACACCAATGGTCGAGTGATCGGCATTCACAGTCGAATCAGCGACGAAGTGATCGACAATTATCACGTGCCGATCGATACATTCCGTGATACGTGGGATCGTTTGGCGAAGGGCGAAGCGTGGGGCGGCCCAGGTCCGCTGCTGGGAATCAATGGCCAGGACGATGCCGCCGGCTGCAAAGTGACGAACGTGTTTCGCGATTCGCCGGCTGATAAAGCGGGTCTGAAAATGGACGACATCATTACGCACTTCGGTGGACAGCCAGTGAAGGGACTCGCAGGATTGCAAGCCCTGCTTACGAAAGCAAAGCCCGGCGATGAAGTGACGCTAAGCGTTCGCCGCGGCGAAGAGAAGTTGGAACTTAAAGCGCGGCTTGCGAGTCGCGAGTAGATTTGTCAGTGGTCACTTGTCCTTTGTCACTTGTTAGTTGACAAACACCAATGACAAATGACTAATGACAAGGGACTATTAAGCATTAATGCCCGTTCAGGTACAGCTATGAAACCTCAAAGAATTACCGTCGGCATCTTGATTATCGCTATTTGCATGTTGATCGCTGCGGCGCCGGCAATGGCCCAGCGCGGCGGCCGGATGGGCAGCATTTTACGCGATGGCCGCGATGTGAAGACTGCGTTCCGGAGCGTGGTGGCCAGCGCAAATCAATCGACGGTGCGCGTGCGCAGCGGCGGTCGCGATGTCGCCTTTGGCACGGTCGTCGGTGCCGATGGCTGGATTCTCACCAAGTATAGCGAGCTGCGCGAACCGCTCACCTGCCTCCTTGGCGGTGGCCGCGAACTGCCGGCCAAAGTGGTTGGCCAGGACACCAATTACGATCTGGCGATGCTGAAGATCGACGTTACAGGCCTGAAGCCAGTCACTTGGGCCGACGAGAGCGATGGTCCTGAAGTCGGACAGTTCCTGGCGACTGCCGCTCCGGGCGATATGCCGCAGGCCATTGGCGTGGTGAGCGTGCCGCGGCGAGCCATTCCGCAACATTTCTCGCCCCGCGCTTTGTTGGGTGTTGCGCTTGCGCTCGATGAGACAGCCAATACGGTGAAGATCGAGGAAGTCACGCCGGGCAGCCCCGCCGCGAAGGCCGGATTGCAGCCCGGCGATATTGTGCATACGGATCGACGATAAGCCGGTTACCTCGCGCGAAAAAATGGTGGACTCGATCCGTCGGCACGACCCCGGCGATAAAGTGGCCCTTGCCGTTCATCGCGGGAACGAAGATTTGAACATCACAGCGTTGCTGACTGCACCGCCACAACGCTTCACCCGCAGCGATCGCATGAACGCGATGGGCAGCGAGCTGAGCAAATACGCCGGTGGTTTTCCTTCGGTCATCCAACACGACACCGTGCTGCAGGCTTCCGATTGCGGCGGGCCGGTGGTCGATCTTTCGGGCAAAGTTGTGGGCATTAACATTGCTCGCGCTGGTCGCACGGAATCGTACGCGGTGCCGGCCGATAAAATCCGACTGGAATTGGCCGCATTGGCTGACGGAAAAATGGCGCCAACCGATCCGCTGCCAGGCGCCAGGCCCAACGCGGAACAAAAGGAGACGCGCCCGGTCGATAAGAAACCGGATAGCACGAATTCCGGTTCGTAACCGCAGCGGAAGCGCGGAGCAAACGCTGCCGCTAAATGCTGAACTTCAGCAACTGCGCGAGCATCTCGGCCAGTAACTCCATTGGGAGTCCGACGACGTTGGACTGGCTGCCTGCGGTGACATGCACCCAGCCGAGCCGGTCCTGATAGCCAAACGCGCCGGCCTTGCCTTCCCACTGATAGGAATCGAGATATTCATCTACGGCCTCGTCGCTAATAGCGTCCATCCGCAGGTCGAGTGACGGCCACGCGTGTATCCGGCTGCCGGTTCGGATAATCCCAAACACACAATCCGCTCAGCACTCGATGGTCTCTGCCACGCAAAAGTCCCAGCATTCGGCGTGCTAGGGCGAGATCGGGCGGTTTGCCGAGGACCTGCCCCTCGCATTCAGCTACTGTATCGCAGCCGATTATCACGCCGTGTCCGATCCGCCGCGCCACATCAGCGGCTTTTTCGTATGCCAGGCGCGACGACCAATTCCGCCGGGCTTTCGCGGCTGCAAACGCCGCACTCCGCCGTCGGCAAAGGCACGACCACATCAATCTCGTACCCAGCTTCCGCGAGCAATTCCTTTCGCCGCGATGAGCCACTGGCAAGAATGAGTTTTTGCGGAAACGGCGGCATGCAGATGGATGTGGGAAGCAGGATTAAGGATGTAGGATTTGAATTGGGATAACATCCGCCATCCTACCCCTGAATCCGAATTCCTACATGTCCCTCGACGTTCTTTACGAAGACAATCACCTCTTGGTCGTCAACAAGCCGCCGGGAATGTTGACGCAGGGGGCATCTGCCGGGCAACCGAGCATCATGGTGGAGGCAAAGGACTATTTGCGGAAAAAATACCGCAAGCCGGGAAATGTGTACTTGGGCGTGGTCAGTCGGCTGGATGGTCCGGTGAGCGGCGTGTTAGTGCTCGCCAGAACTTCAAAGGCAGCTGCAAGATTGAGCGAGCAATTTCGCAAACGCCACGTGCAGAAAACGTATTGGGCCCTAGTTGACGGACGAATCGAACCGCCGACCGGAGCGTGCGTCGATTGGGTCGCGCGGCACCATCGCCAACAGCGAATGGTTGTCGTGCCGGAGTCCTCCAAAACGACTGCCCTGAGGACCGGATCGAAGCCTCAAGAGGCGCGGCTGTCGTATCGCCGGCTTAAGCTCGTCGACGACTGCAGCCTCGTGGAAATCGAGTTAGAGACCGGACGCAAACATCAAATTCGGCTGCAGATGGCCAACCGAGGGCACCCGATCGTCGGGGATAAGAAATACGGTTCGCATCGGCCCTTCCCAGGCGGAATCGCCCTGCATTGCCGCCGGCTAATAATTGACCATCCCACCAAAAAGACGCCCTTGGAGATCGTCGCTCCGCCGCCAAACACCTGGAAAAAGCTTGCGAAATAGCGATTGGAACTTAGGATTGAGAAGACCAGTCTAAGCTGCATGCCGCTTAGAGAATCCCGCCCAAATAATCGTCCGAATCCAATGCCGACCGAACGCAACAAAAAGAACTTCCGCACTTGTGTGCTGAATAGCGGTCTGGTTGCGCCAACCGAGCTCGATCAGGCGATTGTTGCGCTGTGGACAGAAAGGAACGCCGGCGGCAGTGCCACGCACGTCGAAATTTCAGAGCAGGAGCTTGCCGACAAATTGGTCGAGCTAGGTCGGCTGACGCGCTATCAGGCCAGGCAGTTGCTCGCCGGCCAAACGAAATTGCATTTGGGACAATATCGCATTCTGGAAATCATCGGCCAGGGCGGAATGGGCATGGTGTTCAAAGCAGAGCACACCATCATGGCCCGAGTTGTGGCCGTGAAAGTTCTGCCTAAGACAAAACTGACTCCGGACACCGAAGCCAGCTTCATGCATGAGATTCGTGCGCAGGCTCGTTTGCATCACGAAAATTTAGTGCAAGCGTTTGATGCCGGGCGCGATGGCAACGTTCCGTTTCTCGTTACCGAATTCGTGCCCGGCAGCGATTTGCGAAAATACGTCCGCCAGTACGGACCGCTGACAATGCGGGCGGCCGCTACAATTATCACTCAGGCCGCACGCGGATTGGGGCATGCCCACGAGCAGGGACTGATCCACCGCGACATGAAGCCGGGCAATCTGTTAGTTACGCCCGAAGGAAAGACGAAAGTATCCGACCTCGGACTCGCTGGTTGGCTCAACGATACGGACATCGACCCGCGCGCGGCAAAATCGTGGGCACGGCCGATTATCTTTCGCCGGAGCAGATTCTCACACCGCACAAAGTCACTGCCAGCAGCGATATTTATTCATTGGGTTGTACGCTCTATTACGCGGTAACGGGAAAAGTTCCATTCCCCGGCGGCACAAGCCGCGATAAGGCGCGGAGGCATTTGGAAGATCAGCCGCTGCATCCGCGTCGCCTGAATCCAGATTTGACCGACAAATTCATCGACGTCATCGCGGCGATGATGGATAAAGATCTGCAAATGCGTACGCCATCTGCCGCAGACGTTATTCGCTTACTTAGCCCATGGGCAGAAGATCGCGTCGACGCGCCGCTTTTGGAGCCGGCGGAAAAACGACCTACGGCGCAAATTCAGTTCGACTTGCTTCCGCAATCGGACGAATTCGACGGCGGCGACTTCGCGGCGCTGGCCGAAACCGATTGGCAGTTCGAAGACGGATTAAGCCAAGGCTCTCAAGGCACCGACGCTTTCGCGCAGTTTGCTGACGAAACCGTGCCGGCGGCATCGAACACCTGGCTTGCGCCGCCGAGGTACCGGATGTCGCGAGAGACGATGCTGTTGGCCGCAGCGGCCGTCATGGCGATTTCTGTTCTACTGGTCGTGCTGTTTTACGCCATTTTCAAATAGCAGTGTGGCTGCGTTTCACACGAAGTCGCAAGCCTTCGATTTAGGTCGCGAACTCTGGGCGACGGCGGCCGAGCTGACACTGCAAGCGTTGCACAATCGAGCTGTGCATCTGACTGACACGGCTCTCGGAAAGATCGAGCGTGGCGCCGATCTCTTTCATCGTCAGTTCTTCATAGTAATACAGAATGATGATCAGCCGCTCGTTGCGATTCAAGCCTTTCGTCACAAGACGCATCAGATCGGCTTTTTGAATACGGCGCGTGGGGTCTTCGCCGCGCTTGTCTTCCAGGATGTCAATTTCGCGAACGTCCTTGTAACTATCCGTCTCGTACCATTTCTTGTTGAGGCTGATCAGGTTGACCGCGTTGGCCTCGAGAATCATCTTTTCCAGCTCTGGGATGGGAATCTGCATGTATTCGGCGATCTCAGCGTCGCTGGGCGCCCGGCCCATTTTGGCCTCCAGCGTCTTCATGGCTTCGTTGAGTTTGCTGGCTTTGGAGCGCACAAGCCGCGGTACCCAGTCCATGGTGCGCAGTTCATCGAGCATGGCGCCGCGGATACGGGGCACGCAGTAGGTTTCGAATTTCACGCCGCGCGATAGATCGAACGCATCGATTGCGTCCATCAGGCCGAAGATGCCGGCCGACACAAGGTCATCGAGCTCCACGCCTTCGGGCAACCGCGCCCAAATGCGTTCGCCGTTGTACTTCACCAGCGGCAGGTATTGCTCGACTAGCCGATTGCGCAGCTCCTGATTCTCCTGATCCGCTTTGAATTTGAGCCACAGTTCCTGGATATCTTCAGCCGCAACGGCGGTTGCCATGCCATCCTCCATGATGTTTCATACTTCCTCGTGGGCGAGTGGCTCAATCATTGAGTCACCAATTTGCCTGAGGACGAAATCGCAAACCTGTCACTTCATGCCTGCCACTTCACTAGGTGACGCTCACTGCCTTACGGTCACTTGTTGTCTCTATCACTGCCGAATTGCAGGTTTGTTGCCAACGGGCTCTTGTCGCTCGGCGAGTTGCGCCCGCAAACTGCTGCGAATGGCATCTTCAACAATCCATCCGGCGAGCCATCCTCCGATCGCGCCGAGAATTGCAAACACAATCAGGCTGACGATCGCAAACTCCAGAGTCGATTCCACCGCACCGCCCGCTGCGATTCCGCGAACAAGAACCGCGGCAAATGCGAGCAAGCCGAGCACGGCGGCGTAGCGACGACCCATCGCGCCAACCTCGACAGACGAGCCCGTCACTTTGCGCAACCGTCAAACTTTGACGGGCCACTCGCTGGCGACGGTGTGTCTTACTATCGGTCATTCGCGAGTTGGAATTCAGCATTTCTTGGCGGTCAATGAAATCGTTGAGTTTGGTCGAGCGAATGCTAGCCCATTTCCGTAAGGTCAATTCCGTAATCGGACGGACGTCGCGTGGAACGCCCCGGGACCATTTCCGGCAAATCGAGCGACGCTGTCACCTCGACGCAAGTTCGTCCGCTGATTAACCCAGCCATGCCGCCGGCCCGCACCTGGCGAGTTTGCCAGACGAAGGCTTCCGGTCCGAGTTCGCGCCGCGCCATTTGCAGTGCGTCTTGGATCGACTCGGCGCGGTAGGTGCGAACGTGCATGGAAGACGTCTGTCGAAGTGAATTATTGTATGGTTAACGTTCGAATCATCCGACCGGGACGATTGGACCATTTGGGATTGTTTGCCGAACGACGGCCGTTTGCTGCTTACTTCGTATCGCTTACCATCGTGACCGATTCAATTTGTGTATCGCGTGTGATTTCGTTGTAGCTGAGCACCACCAACCGCGGCAGGTGCGATGCCGTCATCTGCTTGAGACCGGCCCGGATCTGCGGGCTGACGAGCAATACGGGCGGATGATTTTCGCGAGCCAGCTTTTCGACGGCATCTGCCAAGAGCTTGCAGGTAATTTCGACCGCTTGTGGCGACATGCGCACGAACAGACCGCGTTCGCTGTGCTCGATTCCGGCTTTAATACGATCTTCCAATGCCGGATCGAGCGTGGCTACATGCAGTTTGTCTTCAGCGTCGCGATACCGCGTGCAGATGGCGCGGGCCAGTCGGTGCCGCACATATTCGGTCAAAAGCACCGGATCTTTCGTGCGCGGCGCATAATCACCCAAGGTTTCCAAAATTGGCGAAAGCTGCCGGATCGATACTTGTTCCCGCAAAAGCATCTGTAAAATACGCTGCACTTCCGCCAATTTCATCTGGCTGGGAATGAGCTCGTCGACCACCGCCGGCGAGGCTTTCTTCAGTTCGTCGATCAAATGCTTCGTAGCGTCGCGAGTCAGAATTTCATCGGCATGTTTGCGCACCGTTTCCGTCAGATGCGTGGCGAGCACACCGGCGGGCTCGACCACGGTATAGCCGTACATTTCAGCCTGATCGCGAATCCCCGGTTCGATCCAGGTGGCTGCCGTATTGAACGCCGGCTCGCGCGTTTCAATGCCGCGCACTTTGCCAGTCGTCGCGCCGGAATCGATGGCGAGCAGCAATCCCGGCTCCAGCGCCCCTTCGCTCACCGGAATGTCGGCAATTTTGACGCGGTACTGCGTTTGCTCCAGCCGCATATTGTCGCGAATTCGGACTTTGGGCATGATGATGCCAATGTCGGCTGCCACACTTTGACGCACGCGTTGGATTCGCTCCAGCAAGTCGCCGCCGCGCTTGGGGTCGGCCAGACGAATCAGACCGACGCCGATTTCGATCTCCATCGGGTCGGTTGTCAGAAAATCTTCGATTCGCTCATCTGGCTTTTTCTTGGCGTCTTCTTTGGTCTTCGTCGCAGCCACCGCCGCATCGCGTTGTTTTTGTCGATTCAGCATGACTGCCATACCGATGCAACTGCCGCCGATGGTCACCAGCGGTATCGTTGGCAAATTTGTGAACACGAGCATCGCCAAGAATCCACCGGCAACACCGAGCGCTTGGGGCGCGAAAACAATTGCCGCAGAAATTCGCTTGGCAAATTCGTATCGGTGCTCGATCGGGTGACCAGCAAACCAGCGGCAAGCGAAATCAAGAACGCAGGCACCTGGCTCACGAGCCCGTCGCCGATCGTGAGTTTCGTGAAAATCTCACCGGCCTGCGAAAAAGACATCCCGCCTTGCACCATGCCGATCACGAGCCCGCCCATGATATTAATGATTGTGATCAATATGCCCGCGATGGCGTCGCCGCGCACAAATTTGCTGGCACCATCCATGGCGCCAAAAAAGTCGGCTTGCTGCGTAATTTCGCGACGGCGGCGCTGGGCTTCGGCTTCATCGATGCTGCCAGCGTTCAAATCGGCATCGATGGCCATTTGCCGACCCGGCATGCCGTCCAATGCAAATCGCGCAGCCACTTCGCTGATACGCGTGGCGCCTTTGGTGATCACCACAAACTGGATGATCACGATGATTACAAAGATAATGATGCCGACAACCAGCTGATTGCCCGCCACGAATTCGCCAAAGGCTTTTACCACGTGCCCGGCAGCCAGCGGTCCATCGAGCTGAGCGCGCGTCAGAATCAACCGCGTGGTAGCAACATTCAATACGAGCCGGGCTAGCGTCGTCGCCAAGAGCAAGCTGGGGAAAACGCTGAATTCCAGCGGAGTGCGTACATAAATTGTCGTCAGCAGAATGATTACCGCCAGCGTAATATTGCACGCGAGCAGCACGTCCATCAGCGATGGCGGAATGGGCACAATAATCACCAGCACGCTGGCAATAATGCTGCATGGCAGAATTAGATCCTGCCAGCGCGAAAATGGCGCAGCCCTGCTGGAAATTGGTAGTGTGCCCGCAGCCATCCGTGACTCCGGAAAATTGATTCGCTCAGGCGTCATGCCTGACAAATAATGCGCGATCTTTTCGCCTACTCGATAAGTGATCAGGCAAATGCTGACCGCAAGCGATTGAACGCTGAAAACCGACTCAGAAGAGGGGCGGAAGGTACCGTAAACCCTCGAAGGAGTCCAGCCGTTAAAACCGCGGAAAAGAGAGTGCTAGCAGCCTGCAAGCAAGCTAATCGCTCGCGGAGACTTTTCGAAACCGCCGGGACGGTTCTCCCAACTACCCTCGCGCCGCACGTTTCCTCAACGCGTGAGCGTAGCATGACTGTCATTCGACCTGCTTCGCTCAACAAGCGGAATGACGTCGGCAATAGCTTTGCCGTGCTCTAAATATCAATACGCAGAGGCTGCCGCAGGCTAGCAAGACGAGGCTTGCTGGCTCGGGAACCGCGGCGACGTTGCCGGCGCCGCCGAGGCTGATGACAAGGTCTAGCTCGGCTTGAATATCGGCGTTTGTGATGCTGCCGGAAATGTTGACGTCACCAATGTTCAACAAATCGTCGCTCGTCAAAGCGAACGGATAGGCCGAGTGCAATGCACTCCCAGCGGCAGCGTACGCGTTCAGATCGGTGAGCGCGGTCAGCATGGCCGGGATGTCGGACGAGTTCACTGTACCATCGGCATTCCAATCGCCTGCATGAAACTGCGAAATTGTGTTGGCCACCACTTCGCCCGAATTCAGCAGCGTTGCACCGTTGAAACCGGCGAAATGGATGCGGGTCAAATTTGCCCCCAGCGTCGTGTTGCTTGCTCCGAAAAACACCTGGTCGCCGCTGCCACCTGTACCCAAGTTTCCGCTCCAATTGGATATTGTCACCGGACCTTGCCAGCTTTCCAAATGGCTGTCGTCAAAGTGCAGGACGCTAGTGCCCGTTCCAAGATCAATGACAGATGGCGCTGTAACCGAGAGCGCTCCGACCGTATCGCTGTTGCCTTGTGTGCCAAACGTTCCGCCGGCCAGCACCAGTTTGGAAGTATTGGGTAGCACATCGGGCGCGCCCAATTGCAACGTGCCGGAGTTGATGGTTGTTGGGCCTGTGTACGTGCTCGCGCCATTGATGGTGAGCGTGCCTTTCGAGCCCGCCATGACAATTGCTGATCCGGCGGCGGATTCACCAATCGATCCGAGGACTAAATTCGCGACGCCGCTAAAGCTCATATCACTTGGCGTCGGCGCAAAAGTGGCTGTGCCATTAATGGTGGCGCTCTGGAACGCCACGGTGTTCACGCCTGCAGCGTTCTTGCCGATGACGAGTCTTTGCCCAGTGCCAAGCTTGACGTTGCCAAGAGTAGAGGTTTCCGGCGAAGCAGTGCTGAGCGGATTGATGACGGCGGTTCCTGTGCCGGTTAGTTCTATGTTATTGCCGAACAAGGCATCGCCCGAAGCATGATTATTTCGAACATTCAATTCGGAAAACGTGCCTGTCAATGTTCCGTTGTTTACAGTCCCGGCCGTGAGCACCAGGGTGCCGGTGCCCGCAGGACTATTCGGCGCCGCATCGGTAACTTGAACTTCACCCTTCACGGTGTTGCCGAGCGTAATTCGTCCGGTGAAATCACTCGCACCTGTACCCCGTAAGCGGAACCCATTTCCGCCGTCGGGCCCCGCATCCTGGCCGTTGGAGAGTACGGTGATATTGCCGCTTCCGTGCAGGGTGCCGGTGATGTTGAATTCAGTGACATCGGTTCCTGCAACGGTCGGCAAATTTTGCGGATCGGCGAGGTAAATCGTCGAGTTTGTTGCGGGCGATGCGGTGAAATCGGCGGCAATTGGGTTTAGAGTTGCCGCAGTGCCGACGGTCCCACCGGCCAGCGTCATTGGATTTGTAGGCACGGCGCTATAAATAAAAGTGCCGCCCGTATTCACGGTTATAGAGCCCGTGCCTGCCCCTGCTGCATTCGTTAAGCGTACGACCCCCGAATTCACTTCCAATCCACCGGTGAAAGTGTTTGTACCAGACAACGACAGGGTACCGCTGCCGTCTTGCCGGACGAATCCGGCACCGTCAATTGCGTTACTGGCGGTGATGGCATCGCTGCGCTTATACGACAGCGTCGAAGCGACGGTAATCGGTCCCGTTCCGATGCTGCCCGCAGTGCCGCCATCGCCAATTTGCAGCGTACCATTCTGAATGACAGTCGTTCCGCCGAAGGTGTTGTTATTCGCGATGGTTAGTGTTCCTGTACCATCTTTGGTCAGTCCGCCACCGGCAATGCTACCAGCTCCGACGAACTTGTAGTTGCGCGTGGCATTTACGGTGACACTACTGGGGAGCAGCGTGCCCACAACCTGCACGTCATTCAAGTTGGTCGAAGTATTGTCAAATAATACCGCGTCGCCATTAAAGAATTGCTGCGCTCCGGTGCCATGGCTGAGATCTTGCCAGTTGGCGGTACCGATCAATTCCCAGTTGCTGTTGGTATTACCAATCCAGGTCAAATTGAACGGAGCATTACCCCCAACTTGCAACTGGATCAATGCGCCGGTCGTTGCAGTAGGCAATAACGTATATGTGCTTCTTGTCCCGACCGGTGCAATTAGATGGAAGTTGGCTTCAGTTCCCGTTAAACTGCTGGCACTAAGCAGAATGTACGTATTTCCGAAATGAGGTCCAGCGCCAATGCTCCCGATTTGCAGATCGATTGTGCCCGAAAGATTCAACGCGCCGTTGACGTTGATCTGATCGCTATTAACACCCGGCGTGTCGGACAGCTTCAGCTTGACCGACGAGCCGCCGCTCAGTGTCAGGCTATTGGACAACTGCCACGTCGTGGCCGCTGTGCTTGAACCCGGGCTAAGGTGGGATCCGTTCGCCACGGTAATGTCGCCCGTTATAAAAGTGGTTCCACTTGCTCCGCCCCCCTCCAAACCGCCACCGCTGCCCAGCGTGAGCATGGGCAAGGATGAAGTGAGCGTTCCTGCGTCACCGATGATGTAGGTAGGCGTTCCTGTGATGTTGATTGCGGATCCAAGCGTAATCGCCCTGCCGGAAATAATTCCGGGATTATTCAGGCTCCCACTCGTAAGGTTAATCGTCTTAATCGGAGCTGCGGCGGTCCCGATATTGTGGCTTGACATGTTCAAGGTACCGCCGGCCACAGTTAGCGTTGTGTTGTTGACGCTTGCATTGCTTGTGGTGGTGCTGGCATCGAGAACGTCGGTCGCGGTGTTCAGAGTCCCGCCATTCAGAATCAATGTTGCGGTGGAAGGGGCAGATGAGCTGGTGGCATTCGTCCGATTTCCTAAAAAGAATTGCCCGTTCACATTGACGATTCCCGTGGCGGTACTATCGGCCGTCGGGCCCCCAACAGTAAACGAGCCAGTTCCGCCGGCGGTCGCAGTGCCGCTCGAATTCACGCCAAGCTGTAAGTTTTGGATGGTGAACGTGCCCGTATCGAACGTGATATTTCCGTTGCCGCCGCTCGTCCCGCCGGCAATGCGGCCAACAATGACCGTGCCAGCTTGAATCGTCGCGCTGTGAGCGGCCAACAAAAGGCCGCTTATTCCTGTGTTGCCACCCCCGTTGTCTGCGCTTCCAATGGTTATATCGGTTGCAGCGGCGCCGCCGGCTTCCCCGTTAAGCACCAGCGAGCCTGTGGCGGAGGCAAAGTCAACGACGCCCGCTCCCTTAATTCTCCCGATCAGAAGTGTATTTGTGCTGATGCTGTTGGCTCCGGCGCCTAGATGCATGGAAGCCAAGCCGCCATTGTTATTGTTTGAGCCGCCGGTTCCTCCGCCATCCTGCCCTGAATCGCCAACACGCACTTGGTCGGCGGTAATGTTATTGGTCGTGTTCGCGAGCGTGAGCGTGCCTTGCGAATTGCCAGCACCCACTCGGAATTGACCGGTTGTGGCCGTAAAATCAAACTCACTTAATGCGGACAAATTGACTGTTGTCTTTGGATCGGTGCCGGCGGCGGCATTCGCTCGTTCCAGACCAACGCGGAAGAAATTAGTGCTGGAGTTGACGACCAGTTTGTTTCCAGAGGCGTTTAGCAATGTATTGCCGCCACCGACGGGGTCCACGTATCCCAAAGTCATGGCTCCGTTGATTGTCAACGTTTTTCCAGCGCCGATCGTCATCGTGTTGGCCGTTGTGGAATTTGTCTGTACTGAAAGTCCCGTGGCCGTTAGGTTGGCATTCGTCAAATCCAAGTTGCTGATATTTGTGGTAACCGTCGCTGCAGGTGGGTTCGGCCCGAACGCCAGGGCTGCAATGGAATTGTCGACGGAGTACGCGAGTGTGCCGCCGTCCAGGGTGGTGTTGCCTGTGTAAGTGTTCGCGGCGCCCAGCGTCAGCGTGCCTGCGCCATTTTTAGTCAATCCGGCGGTGCCGGCGATGACCGCCGTTATAGTCGGGCTACCTCCATTGGCCATGATGAAGGGAGTGGCCCCGGATAATGTCAAGGTATTTGTCGCGGGAGAATTAGCTGCGATGACGTAATCGCCGGAGCCTGGCTGGTTAAAAGTCAAATTGTTTGCAGTTATCGGCGCATTCAGCGTAACAGTGCCCGCGGCGCCGCCAACACCAAATATCGCTGCGCTAGTATCTCCATTGACCCAAACGGTATCGGTTACTCCGTTTG
Source organism: Pirellulales bacterium (assembly GCA_963773875.1). GTDB lineage: Bacteria > Planctomycetota > Planctomycetia > Pirellulales > JADZDJ01 > CAVTYH01. The sequence continues at coordinate 59,860 of CAVZCV010000010.1, read as the reverse complement.
ACCAATTATTCGAAGTAGTATCCCAAGCGCCAGGACCATCTGATCCAGTGCCCGTGTGCAGAGGATCCCAAGTTTGCTGTGCCATCGCCGTCGGCAGCCCACCGAGCAACACAAACGCCAAGGCAAACGCCGTCCGCCGATTTGCACCCAAGGAGCTGGTCATTGAAATTGTGTTGCGCATGGGAAACCTCTTGAACATCTAAGATGCCAGCCGATGCCGCACAAGCACCGACCACGACGGCCGGCGCATTGACTGGCTGCCTCGAAAACACACCCGACCTCGCTACGCAGCGAAGTTTTCCCCCGAAGAGGCGCACAATCCCATAATGCGCTCAGCCCATGTTATAACCTCGCGTAACGGCCAAGCCAAGCATTTTTTGGGAGGAGCCCAAACCATGCGCACGCCTATGTTAAGGGCTACCCGCCAAGTTCCTGGTAAATGCGGTTTTCGGCCGGCGAATGCGACAGAATCCGTCGCTGGAGCCCTTACGTCTTGCCTGGCGCGGCAATCGCGAAAAGCTGATTCTTTGTCGAAATGAAGAGCACGCCGTTGGCAATGATCGGCGTGCTGTAGACGCTGGAGCCCATGCTGATTTCGCCGATCAGCTCTTTGGTTTTGCCGAGTTTGAAAATCTTGATGTCGCCATCTTCATCGCCGATGTAAATCTTGCCATCAACAATCAACGGCGAGGACCAGCAAGCCGAGAGCATGTCGTGGGTCCAGTAGCACTTGCCGGTTTTCGCGTCGAGGCAGTGCACAAGGCCGCTGAAGTCGGGAATCACGAGAATGTCATCTTTGATTGCCGCAGTTCCGCAGGTCCGGTGCATCGATTCTTCGAATTCCAGTTTGCCATTTTTGTTCAGATCTTCCCCTTCATAATGCCAGACGGCGGCGGAGTTCGGGTTCGGTCGCGTGAAATCGCCATCAGCTTCTACGCAGGCCTGATTGCGCTTGTGGGCAATGGGCTTGTCGGGGCTCGCGCTGTTGAATACCAGGTCCGGGCTGACATCGCCGCGCTTCGTTGGGTCAATGCACCAATAGTGCCCCACGCCTTCACCATGCTCCGGATCCTCGCCGACGCCGACGTAAACTTTGCCGTCATAAATAACAGGCGTCCCGATGATATGGTTGCGATCAGCGCGCCCGCCGAGCACGTATTTCGATTTCTTCGGATTGCAATCGAATCTCCAAAGAATTTTCGACTTGCCCTTGCCATCGCCTTGCGGATCGAAGCTGTATACCCAGCCGTCGCCGGCACCCAGGATGACTTGCGGCTGCCCATCAATCACAGCGTAACTGGGCGAGGACCACTGGCCATGCAGCACGTTGGCGCCCGGTGTGTTATCTGTCCACAGCACTTTGCCGGTGTTTTTATCGACAGCGATGAATGTCGGAGCATGCGGCGCCGGCAGGTTGATGTGTGCTTCGTCGACGCCGTTGGAGGTATTCACAAACAGTACATCGCCGGCCGCCGTAATCGAGCAACTGCACATGTTGTGCTGCTGTGTGCCCAACTGCTTCATCATGTCGAGCACCCAAACAACATCGGCCTCCTTGTTTTCTTCCCATTGAGCTTGCGGATTTTTCTTAAGGGCCGTTTCTTTTTCGTTCGTCACCGTGCCATCGTTCTTGCCGTCGTGAAAACCTTCCGTATCAAGGCATTTCACTTCGCCACGGCTCGTGACATACCACAGCCGATTGCCTTCCAAATACGGCGTGCAGCAAATGCCTTGCAGCGGCCAATCGTTCACGCGGCCAGTGGGTAACTTTTCGCTGGAGTCTTGCCACAGGAATTTGCCGGTCTTTTCGTCGAAGCAGAGGAGGACGCCAAGATCGACATCGGCTGGATACCGCTTCAGATACGCGCCGCCATTATTCGTGCCGACGAAAATCTTGCCGTTGGCGACCACCGGATTGCCATAGCTTTGCGACCCGAGTGCGGCGACCCATTTGATGTTTTTGGCCTTGTCTTTCTTCCAAGCGCCGGTTTCCGAATCGAACTCGCCAATATTCCAATCGGTGGGCACATTCTTTGCGTCGGGCGTGTTATTGCGAATGGATGAGCCGGCCCACATGCTCCAATCATTGGCGCCCGCACCCTGAACTTGAGCAGCATACTTCGTGTAGCCGGCGACTCCCGCCAGTTCGCCTTCGGCTTTCTCCGGCTGCTTACCAAGGTTGAAGGTCCCACTGCGGGTTGTCGATTTGGAATCGCTGGAAGTCACGGCGGCAAGTTGAACAACGGCTTGGGCATCGCCGCCATGCGCATTTTGGTTTCCGAAGTACCCGCCTAGAGCTGCAGTAGCAATTCCGGCGATGAAAAAAATGTGAATTCTCACGGATCACTCCCCGTTGGATGATTCTTCCGACCTGGATGTTCGGATTATTTGGCGCCGCTCATTCAGAGCCGGACGATGTTTACTTCTGTGCCGTCGTCGAAACGTCGTTCGATTTCACGCTCACGTTGTCGATGTAAATTTCCGCCACGGTCGCTTGACCAAACAAGCCGGGACTGCCATGCAAGTTGGGCACGTCGTCCGTGGCCTCGATGGTCCACTTCTCTGGTTCTTTTTCGCCCTTCGGCCAGACTTTGCCGCGCAGTAACGCTTTGCCCTCCTGCGCGGTAACAGAAAATTTCATCGTGTACCACTTGTCCGCTTGCCAGGCAAATGGAATCGTCTTCGAAAAACGCCGAGCTACTTGCGGCGGCCAAGAGCGAAGTTGCAAACTCTGATGGTTGCCCATCATGTCGAGCGTGTATCGCTGGTTCACAAGACCCATGTCGGGCATCCCCAGAACTTCCGTGTCATCTTTTGGCGGCTCGGTCTCGGAATTGGTTTGTGCTGCCTCTACCGCGCCTGCCTGCTTGTTCTGTTGTCCGCACATATCGGCTTGAATCGTGTAATCGTGCATGTCGGGAGAGCCCATCCAACATTGACTTCGCGTGCCTTTAGGAATCGTGGTGATTTTGACCATCACCTTCTCGCCATCTTTTTCGCGGACTTTGTGACGATAGCGGCGCCGACCCATGTCACTGGTGGTTCCCCTTCGCGAGGCGCCGTGGGATTCGTCGGACTGTTGGCGAGCGGAATTTCGTTAAAGTCGAACTTCCACGGTAGCGGCGGCACCACACGCAGCCGCGCTTGTCCGCTCACATTATCGAGTTTCGCCGTTACGATCGTTGCTGTGTGGGCCGGCCCACGCGCCGCGGTGAATTTACCACTGGAGTCGATCGCGCCAGGACCGTTCAACTCAAATTTTGGCTTCGCCGTTTCTTCGGCCGCCTGAAGCCGCTCGCCGCGATCGTTGAATAATCGCACAGTGAACTGCTTTGTATCGCCAGGTTGAAGCAAAAGTTCGCCAGGCAGGACTTGAATCCACGCCGGTTTGTCGTCGGAGCCAGCAGGAGTTTCTTTAGCCACTGGAGCGTCAAGCTTCTTATCTGACAGCGCCGGCTTTGCGTCTTTTTTCCCGATGCAATATAGCGCCGCCGCGGTCGGTACAAAAATCTTGCCGTGCGACACCGCGAGCGAGCCGCTTACCTCGTCCTTTTCCGGCAGACGCATTTTGGCGAGGAACTTTACGCCTGTATCGGTTGGTTGCATCACGTGCCATCCGGTGGTCGAGCACAAATAGATTTTGCCATCGGCATACAACGGGCTGGCCCGGACAATCGTGCCGGTTAGCTTTACGTTCTTGCCAATTTGCTTGCCGGTCTTGGCGTCTACGACGTAGAGGTTGCCGGAATCATCTGCAATGTAAACTCGGTCGTTTACCACCAGTGGAGACGACTTTCCTGCCATCACTCCCGGCAGATGCCAGACTTCGTTTTCTTTCTTACCAGTGATATCGCCCGCGCCGGAGCCCTTAATGCAAACAAGCATGCCCTGCGTGCGGTTGTCGAGATTCTCCTCGTTTTGCGCCATGAATACTTTGTCTCCCACCACGGCTGGCGAAAGATTTAATCCGCGGCGCGACATGCGGTAATTCCAAATCGGTTTCCCAGTTCGCGGCTGAAACGCCCAAACCGCGCCGTCGGCCGAGCCGATCACCATCGCGGCTTGGCCATCAAGCACTGTGAAAGTGGGCGTGCTGAAGATCGTGTCTTCTGGTCGCTCTTTGGTGTGCGCAAACCAACGCACCTGGCCATTGCTTTTATCGAGCGCCAAAATTCGTTGCGCAGGCAACGCAGTGTCGCCCCAGCCAGTTGCCACGCCATTAATAATGACGAGGTCTTCAAAGATCGCAGGCGGATGGGTGCGGCCGCCGTACACACTGATGTAGCCGAACTCTTCACCCAACGATCGCGACCAAATCGTTTGTCCGGTCTCGCCGTCGATACAACTGAAATAGTTGTTCACCCCGAGCGAATAAATACGACCCGTCTCCGGATCGCCCACTACGCTGCTCCACCCGACGCGCTCGGCCGGCACATCGGATAGATACACGTTCCAACGATTCTCCCACAGTATTTCCCCTGTCTCCGCACTTAAGCAAATGACTTCTTCCTGCTCCTCTTTCGTGTCGGGTTTATAGCGAACCTGTGTATAAACTTTTCCGTTCATTACGATCGGCGAAGAGATGCCGGCCGCCTCGGGGCGCTTCCAAAGAACATTGTCGCCCGACTCTGGATCCCACTTGTCGATGAGCCCGGTTTCTTGTGAGACGCGGTTTTGATTAGGTCCGCGCCAGTTCGGCCAATCCATTGCGTCGGCGCCGAAAGCCGCGCGGCCGTCTGAATAATTGATTGTTCCAACAACACTCGCGAGCGAGACGACAATCCAAGCCAATTGGCGGCGTCGATGCATGGTGAACTCCCGGGTGAGATCCGGATAACCGGGTTGGGCAAGGCGGGATAGCTCTAAGGATAAATCAGCCAAGCAATCGGAGCAAGCACCCTACTAAACCGAAGTGCCAACCAGGGGCGACGTCGAAATTCAGTTTTAACCTGACGCGCAAGCGACAGTAACAAGTACAAGGCATTCTGGGTTTCCGCAGCCCCTAAGCAACGTGTTTGGAGAGTCTGGTGGGCCAGCGAGGAAGTGCGCCTCAATCAAACCACTCATCTTTGGGGTCGAACTTCGGCAAAACTAGGATCAGCACTTTCATTTTGCCGATCGCCCTGTGTCGAACTCCGGGCCGAATGAGGATGCACATGCCGGGATGAACCGGCACGATTTCATCGTCGAGCTGCATTTTCGCGCCAGGTTCGCACTCCAGAAAGTAATAGGTTTCGGTGAGACGTTTGTGATAGTGCGTTTTGGCGTCCGCCATGATGTCGGTCACATGAATCGTGGCTGGAAAATCGGTCACTTCTTCCAGAGCCCGATGCGATAAGCCGCAGGCACATCGTACGCCCGGTACGGCGTCAAAGTCGACAATTTCATAACGTTTGGTGATAGTAGCCATGTGGGTTTATTAGAGGTTGGGATTGCGGCGTGTTGGAATCACGAATGACGAAATTCAAATGACGAATCAAATTCCAACTTCCAAAACGCAATTCTGAAACGGACGATTCGGAACCGTCGAATGTCGTGATCAATGACATCTCTAGGACGTCATTTGAAATTCGAGTTTTATCTTTTTGGTTCCACGTCTCACGATATCACAAACTGCTAGCGGCGTTGAAGTCGTGCGAGGCAAGAAACAGAGTGCAGTCAGATAAAGTTTGCCAACGGGATAGGTTTTCACGCGCTCAAAGTGCGGCACAGACGTTACCGCCGGTAGAGTTTCCGTGTACGCCAAAGTTTGCCCAACAGTTTTCGTAAACCTTTTGGACAAAAAAACTTCGGCACTCTCAAGCGCTTGCAGTCGGCGGGCCGATACGTCAGTTGTCCCTAAAGAAAACGCGTGCTTTTGCGGCACGTAAAGGACGCGTCAGGTCAACCGGATCGGTTTTCCGGGTCAAGGATTGGCTCGGACGGCCCTGACGCAACACACCGTGTGGACCGCTGGTTACAACCCACCTACCTCGGCCGTCCGCTTCCGGTCCCAACCCCTTGGCACGCCGCACAACGTGCGGACCCGCCTGCCTGGTCGGACAAGCGCGAGCCTGACGATAGGACGAAACAGCTTCGATCCAAATTCGGTCGAGGCTGAGGGGATGCGCGCACAACACGCGGTCCAACTCGCAAAGGAGACGTTCGTCGATGAAACTGAAACTGGTCTTTGGAGCGCTCATGCTCAGCATGAGCCTAGTGGGTCAGAGTTACGGATTCGAGTTCCTCGATTCCATGCTCGGCCTGAACAGCTCCGGCTGCGACTGTTGCTGCCAGCCGAAGTGCTGCGAGAAAACGTGCTGTGCCGCAGAACACACATGCGGCTGCAGCTCCTGCTGCAATAGCTGCAGCAGCTGTGGTTGCGAAAAGAGCTGCGGTTGCGAAGCGTCGTGTAACGCTGCTCCGTCGTGTGCTTGCTCGGCTCCGGCTTGCGGCTGCGAAAAGAGCTGCGGTTGCGAAGCTTCTTGCGGCTGCGAGAAGAGCTGCGGTTGCGAAGCTTCTTGCGGCTGCGAAAAGTCGTGCGGTTGCAATAGCTGCTGCAATTCGTGCAACAGCTGCTGCCATCACCACTGCGACTTGTTCTGTGGTTTGAAAGGCTTGTTCGATTGCGGCTGCCACAAGAGCTGCTGCTGCAACAGCTGCAACAGCTGCGGTTGCGGTTGCGAAAAGAGCTGCGGTTGCGAGGCCTCGTGCAATGCTGCTCCTTCCTGTGCCGCTGCTGCTCCGTCGTGTGCGTGCTCGGCTCCAGCTTGCGGCTGCGAAAAGAGCTGTGGTTGCGAATCGTCTTGCGGCTGCCACAACAGCTGCGGCTGCAATTCGTGCTGCAACAGCTGCTGCCACAAGAGCTGCTGCTGCGGATTGCTCGACATCTTCAGCTGCCACAAGTGCTGCAAGAAGAGCTGCTGCAATACCTGCTGCAATAGCTGCGGTTGCGAAGCTTCCTGCGGTTGCAATGCTGCTCCGTCTTGCGGATGCAGTGGTGCTGCCCCGGCCGCTCCGGCTGCCGCCACCGGCACCGATGCCGCCCCGATGCCGCCGGCTCCTATGGCTGACCCCTCAGCTGCCATCCCGAGCCAACACCGGGTTGTCCAGGCCAGCAAGTACGTTCGTAGCAACTAAGTGCGACGCACAACTGGGCTAGATCATAACTCTGCCCGACGCGAAAGCATCGGGCAGAGTTTTTTGTTGGTCAGTTATTAGCCAGGTTTCAGTTCCGCGCCCTTGGCGCAGGACATGGAACACGGAGACCGCCGGGGCGATTGCACCTCGGCGAGCGATCAATCTACTCCAGCTTTGGCCCCAGCGATCAAGCTAATGAATTCGCGATTGGTTTTAAATTTTGCCAACTTGGTGGTCAGCTGTTCCATCGCATCGACATGGTGCATCGTCGAAAGGGTGCGTCGCAGCATTGTTACGGCGTGCAACGTTTCCGCGTCGAGTAGTTTCTCTTCGCGACGCGTACCCGATTGGCTGATGTCCAGTGAAGGCCAGACACGTCGATCGGCAAGTTTGCGATCGAGCACGAGCTCCATGTTGCCCGTGCCTTTGAATTCCTGGAAGATCGCTTCGTCCATGCGGCTGCCAGTGTCGATCAGGGCAGTCGCGACAATCGTGAGCGAGCCGCCCTCTTCGAATAACCGCGCCGTGGCGAAAAGCTTCTTCGGCACATCGAGAGCGCGAATATCCAAACCGCCGGTGGCAGTGCGGTCGCCACGCGTCACTTTGTTGAACGCGCGGGCCATACGGGTAATGGAATCCAAAAGCAAGAACACGTCCTTGCCCATTTCGGCCAGTCGCTTGCAACGTTCTACGGCCAGTTGAGCCAGGCGGACATGGCTTTCCACATCGCGGTCCAAGCTGCTGGCGATGACGTCGCCCTTTACACTGCGCCGCATGTCGGTCACTTCTTCCGGACGTTCGTCGATCAGCAGCATCACCAGATGCATATCTGGATAATTCTGCGAAATGGCTTGGCTGATCTGCTGCAGGAGGATCGTTTTGCCGGTTCGAGGTGGCGCCACAATCGAGCGCCCGTTGTCCTTTGCCAATGGGCGTGAGCAGATCGATGACCCGAGTGGTAATCGGCTGCTGCCCGGTCTCGAGTTGCAACCAGCTTTCGGGATTGATGGGCGTGAGCTGATCGAAATCTTTGACGTTGGGGTAGTCTTCCGGCTTCATGCCGTCGACGTCGAGAATTTCCTTGAGCCGCGGCCCTTGTTGGCGGCGACTGTGCTGCACCATACCGTTGATGAGCACGCCTTCGCGGAGGCGAAATTTTTCGATCATTGTGCCGGGCACGAACGGATCGGATCGCTCCCGCGACAGGTTATTCGTCAGCGAACGCAAGAACCCGTAGCCGTTCGGATGGAGTTCCAAGATGCCGCTGCCGGGCTCTGGCGGGGGTGCATCAGCGCCCTCGGGAATTTCGACATCGGGCATTGCGGGGCGCGGGCCTTGATCGTTATGGAAGCGGCGATAGCCCCCCATTCGCCCGTTCATGCGGCCACCAGGACCGCCACCGTGCCCACCATGACCGCCGTACGGTCCACGACCGCGACCCCTGCCTCTGCCCCCACCGCCACCATTACGCTTCTTTCCCATACATCACCTGAATAGAACCCTCGGCACGGCGCCTAGTGCGGCACCGAATTGGATAGCATCCAATGAATAAGAGAGAACGAAACTGAAAGAATGTTGTCACTGTCGACATCAAGCTATGGACGCTCGGCATCCTTCATGAGCAATCCGCGACGCGAGACACATGCCCCTGCGAGAGGGCTACCCTCATTGCACAACTTCAATGCAGCTAGACGCCATTTTGGCGGCGCGCCTCTTGGAGAACCTCACCAACTTGAAGCACCCGCGCGGAAATGCCAGTTAGCCTACCGCGAATTTCGGAGCACTTTCATCGGGTACCGCTTATGGATTGCTGGCCTGCGACGGCCCACAACCACTTACCACGGAAGCATTCTTCCCCGCTGGAAATTGGCTTCTTTAGCGCCTTCACGGCGACGGTAAAAGCAGTGGTCAAGATCAACAAGAAGCGTGCATTTCCCGCGCCAAACGTAGCCACGGGACCGGCCGCGAGATTGTTTATCAGCGGCCATCTGCGCCTAATTCTCTAGGCAGATAACTTTAACTTTGTGCAATCATATCCATTGTTCGGCGCTTGTCAAGCGATGGATAGAGCAGAGATAGAGAATTTGGGGGGATTTTTTTCGCCAAGCTGATTGCTGCCCCGCACGCTTCCCCTCGCGAGAATTTCGCGGCAAATCGACAATCTCGCCCTGCACGGCACTTTTCATACGACCGCCGCTCTTTCTCGCCGATAAAACCAGATAAGCGCGCCATCAGGCCGCGCTCATTTATCGATTTTTAAACGGGGCAGCCAAGTTTTCGGCCGTGGAACGGGTCAAAAGCCAATCGGGGGGCTCAATGAGCCGTATATTTCGTCGAATGAGCAAGAGTTTTTTGGTCGTTTTTGCCATTGTGCATCACGGGACTCTTGCCTCGGGGCAGCCCGCGCCTCAAACAGGCGTACAGTGGCAACAAAGTTTGGAAGACGCAAAGCGTCTAGCAGCGCAGTCGAATCGGCTGGTGCTCGTCCATTTTTGGTCGCCAAGCTGCACTCCTTGCTTGCAGCTTGAGCAAAATGTCTTTTCGCAGCCCCAAGTACAGCAGGCGGTCCAAGCTCGATTCGTCCCAATCAAACTGAATGCCGATGATTGGCCGACGACGGCGAAAGCGTTTGGCATTACGCGATTGCCGACTGATTTGGTTATTACGCCTGGAGGGCAAGTTGTCGGTCGGATGCTAAGCCCGCCGACTCCCGCTGCTTACCTTGAGCAATTGGCGATTGCCGCAAGTGGAATCGGTCCAGCGGCAAGTCCACCTGGAGCGGCGTACGCGATGCAGCAGTCGCCGCCGACGGCGGCAATTGCCACTGTGCCGGCACCGACAGCCGAAGCGCAGCGATACGCTATGCTGCCGCAATCCTCTCCCACGGTGGCTCCCACAACACAAGTTTCCATGCCGCAAGCCGCGGCGGGGCCGGCGATTTCCGCGTATTCCGACAGCCGCTATGCAGAATTCTATCAACGGTTTGGCGGCCCTTCTGCCAGCCAAAGTGCGCCGGCCATGAATTCCGGAAATGCAGCCGCGATCGCGCCCCCATCACAAACCTATCAATCGGCCCCGAATCCGTATTCGTCAGATGGCAGGGATGCGCTGCCCTCCGGCGCCGGCGATTCAGAGCCCGATAGCCCCGCAATCCACTGCAAACACACCGCAACAGGGCTACCCAGCGCAAACGCCACCGGTGCCTCCAGCGGCCTATGGACCAGCGTCAGCGGCACCGACAGCAAGCACTTCGCCACTTGCGCTGGAAGGTTTTTCGCCCGTTACGCTAATCGAACAACAGCGGTGGCAACTTGGCGACCGCCGGTTTGGCGCCATCCATCGAGGTCGCACATATTTGTTTGCCAACGCCGAAGAGCAGCAAAAGTTCTTGGCCAACCCAGATCGATACAGCCCCGCTCTATCCGGCAACGATCCGGTCGTGGCCTTGGATTATGGCCGCGAAGTGCCTGGCCAACGACAGTTCGGCGTTGAGTATCAAAACCGCATTTATCTATTCTCCAGTGAGGCTTCGCGGCGCGTTTTCAGTGAAGGGCAAAATGCCAGACGCTATGCGGCGGAGATACTTCAGGCGGAGAATCCTGGACGAACGATGTACCGATAGGCAGTTCGCGGGTCGGCGCTCAACTTCGTCCTCGAGACGCGGCACCCATCTCTTATTTAAGCCGCGGACGGCCGGTTATAACGGTTATTAGCCCGGCAAAACTTCTGTGCCTTAGCTGATCGTGTCTTCCGCTGCGATCGGCTGATTATACTGAAATTCATGCCCCGGCGCTCTTGTCGGGGTTGCATGACACGTGCCTCGGCGTCGGAGACGTCGACTTTTCTCGCTCCAAGCAGCAGTGCCAGGAAGCACGGCGCAGGGCTCAACTAGCCGAGTTTCACGCATGGCCATCAAGCTTTTTGGGCGCCGCACGACGACAGTTCGTGCGCCGCTCGCGGGAGTTTTAGTTTGCTCAACTTTCATGGGAATCGCGCTGGTCGTCGCCGCGCAGGACGATCGCCACGACGGTGCCGCACCGAACGCCCAGGCGTTCGACACAGTCGCTCAGAGCACCGACAAAGCGACCCCGCGCAGTTCGCCTCCGTCCGATCCTTTCGATTTTACTCCGCCTTCGCAATCAACTCCCCGCACCCCTTCGGGGAATGAGTCGACACAGACGGTTCCGGAAAATACCCCACCAGCGGTGCCGCCGCCTTCGACTGCACCGACAACCAACGGCACAACGCCCGCGGCACCAAACAGCAGCTTACCCGACAATCCATTTGGCGCTGCGGTGCCACCTCCCGAAGAAAACAAAACGGCGCCGGAGCGTCCGCAAGAAACGATGCCTGGTCCCGCTCCACAGGTGCAATTGCCGGGGCCGCAAGCGCAGGACGCGGTACCGACGCCTGAAGGTGGCGATCTTTCCGCCGCGCAGCAAGAAGTGAAGACCGCGTCAGATTTAATCAATCAAGGCAGTTATGTGGATGCCCTGCGTCATTTGTATGAAGCGGCAAAGGCGGCGCCCGACGAATCGGCGGTCTATTTCTACCAGGGTGTTGCTTATCGGATGCTTAATCACTACGACGATGCAATCGCCGCATTTTCGAAGGCAATTCAACTGGCAAACCAGGCGGGCCAATTGGATCCCGAAGCATACCTGCGTCGCGGCGTTGTGTGGTTCTATAAAGGTGATTATGGAATTGCCTGGCTAGATTTCGACGAAGCATCGGCGATTTTGTATGACGATCCTCGGCCGGAATTGTGGAAGGGATTGTCACTTGCTAAGCAACAGAATTGGCTCGATGCCATCAACTCGTTTGCTGTGGCGCTGCAGCACGACGATAAATTTGCGCCGGCGTGGGTCAACCTGGGATTGGGATATCTGGCTCTGAACCAACCGCCTAAGGCCGTGTACGCCTTTAATCAGGCGGTTCGTCTGGAACCCAGTAATGCGGCCAGCTTTTACAAACGTGGCATCGCGCTGGCACGAATGGGCAAGTTCCGTGAGGCCGCCGATTCGTATTCCGATGCAATCCGCCTGAAGCCCGACTATGCCGAGGCCTACTACAACCGTAGCTTGGTAGATCAAGACCTTGGCAATTCGCAGCAGGCGGCAAAGGATCGCGAAGCCGCGTTGAAGATCAATCCGCAGGTGGAACGGCAAGCGACCAACGCAGGCTAGCGAAGTCCATCGGTTGCCAATTGTGATTTATTCAGGCGATCACTTTGGAGCGATTTCAATCACATCGCCCTGACGGCGGAATGTTAGTCCGGCCGGTTGCAGGATTGACTTCAAAAGCTCATCGGCGGAGGCGTCTTTGACGTCAATTTTCACCAGCGTGTCGAGCGAGAGGCCAGCGGCCTTGATCGCGTCCGCATTCATGTGAATTTGAACATTGAGCGCTGGTCCCAGTTGTTCGAGCAACTTACCGACTGGTTTCTCGATAGGTATTTGTAGCGTGTAAACTTTTTTTCCTTCGTTCACGGTCGTTCGACCGGCCGTCCGCCCGGAAAGCAATTCACTCACAATGTCCTGTTCTTCTTGAGTGCCGCTTACAACAACTCGGCTTGCGGCCATGCGAATGTCAGTGTTATGCAGCATCGGCTGCTGCCTCAACTTGGCCATTGCATCTTGTGCTGATACTGCCGCGTAACTTCGCTCGATCTGCGGCTTTTCAGGAAGCGGTATCAGACGGATCGTACGTCCGTCCGACGATAATTCAAATGTCAAATTGAATTGGGCAAGAAGAAGCGTCAATTGATCGGTTAGGCTCAATGCTGGAAGATCCCCTGCGGCCCACAAATCGGCGGGAATCTGTGAGATCGCATCGATTCCGACGCCCGTAGACCGCACCAGTTCGCTTACGAGTTCCCGCGGGGCGGTTGCTTCATCCCACTTCAAAGACTTCGACTGGGTCCATCGACTCCGATCGCCGATTGGTAATCTTTTCACATCGTCGCTGCGCATTGCCGCCACGGTCCGCAAACGATCCGTGGTCGATTTTGGCCCAAAATACACCACCGGCCCGAGCATCGTCACGCCTACACCTAGTCGCGATGCCACGCGTTGCAAGGCTTCTTTCAGCGTCACGTCGTCGAATTTGAGTTCAATCTTTTGATTTGGGTCGATGCGGCGGTCCAGCGTAACGGCAATTCGCTGCAAGTGGGACAGACGGTCGATTGCTTGCCGCAGCGGAATATTCGTCCAAGTGATGCCAATCCGTTTTTCCAGCGACTGCTGCAGTTGATCGCCGATGAGCCAGGAGCTCGGGTCGGCCAAACAGATTGCCGGGCATGCAATTGCTATCATTGCCACAGTTAAAACGTACAGCGTAAATGTCCCACGATTTTTCGGCTGGTCCATAACATTTCTCGAATTCTGCTGCCAACAGTTTAACTTGCGACCAGCGGTAACTACACTGGAAATTGTCGTCCGGAACACATCACAACCCGCTTCTGGCACCGTCTTGACCCAAGCCTGTCGGGGGCTGATCAGGGGGGCTTTTTTCTGGAGCGTGCCCTATGGGCGAGCAGATGACTCGTCGGCCTATTCTGGCCGAATTATACGAACAGTTTTTGGCGGATCGCGATCAAGCGGCATTCGTGCACCGCGTGGCCGGTCGTTACCATTCTTCGACGCTTGAGCGGTTGGTTTTGCACTCGTCGCGATGGGTCCGGCGCGGCGCAGTTCAGCGCTTGGCGCGATCGCCGATTTCTCATCCAACACTATTCTAGGCCATGCGCTGGTGGATCACGATCGAGGTGTGCGCACGCTAGCAGAAGCCGCGATTCGCGCGGTTTGGTGCCGAGATGGAAACTGGCACCAGCAGCAGCAACTGGCGCGAATCATTGGATTGAACGCTGCCGAAAAGTACGACGCTGCTCGTTCCGCTGCCACCCGGCTGATCGAAGAGAACGGCCACCTGGCGGAGGCGTGGAATCAGCGGGCCATCGCCAATTTTGTAGGCCGGCGATACTTGGAATCGATTGCCGATTGTCGCCGTACACAGGAGCTGAATCCGTTTCATTTCGGCGCCGCGGCAGGTCAGGGACAATGCCATTTGCAACTCGGGGACCATCAATCGGCGCTCTCCGCTTTTCGCCACGCCCTGAAGATTAATCCATCCATGGAAGGCGTGCGGGCGAACGTCATCTATCTGCAAAAGCTGCTAAAAAAGAAGTAAGCTGTCTTGATCGCTTGCGGGTCGTTGTGGGTGACATCTACACTGCCGGGCATGGAAGCGGTTGAAATCATCGCCCATCGTGGCTCGTCGTTTCTGGCACCGGAAAACACGCTGGCAGCTGTCCATCTCGCTTGGCAGGAAGGCGCCGACGCGGTTGAAGGCGACTTCCGCTTAGCCGCCGACGGCCACATCGTGTGCATCCACGACGCAACCCTTAAACGCACCGCTGGCGTTGATCGCCCCGTCGCGGAATGCTCGCTAAAAGAGTTGAAACTGTACGACGTCGGTTCGTGGAAAGGGCCGCAGTATGCCACGGAGCGCATTCCGACGCTTCCGGAAGTGCTGGCCGCCACGCCGACGGGAAAGCGTGTGTATGTGGAGCTGAAAGGCGGCGAAGAAATTGTCGCACCATTGGCGAAATTAGCTACCAATGGAACAATCGAATTAGACAAACATGTTGTGCTAATTAGTTTGAACACCGAAATCATTCGAAAACTAAAGACGTCAATTCCCCATTGCACCGCGTATTGGGTGGTCGAGTATCGACGTTCACCGGGTGGAGGTTGGGTCCCGACCATCGACGATATGCTTCGAACCGCGCATTCGATTGCCTGCGATGGATTGGATCTGATGGCCACGGGCCCGATTGACGCTGATCTAACTCGCGAAGCGTCCAATCAAGGGCTTGCGCTATGCGCCTGGACTGTTGATGATCCGAAACTCGCGCGCGGCTGATTGATTTCAATATCGCCGGGATCACTACGAACCGTCCAGGTTGGCTGCGAGAACAGTTGCAGAACTTGAGTCTCCGATAGCGCGCCGCTTCCATGTCGAACTCTGTCCTCATTCTTGGCGCTGGCATCAACGGTGCGGCGCTTGCGCGAGAACTAGCGATTAACAGAGTCGGCGTAGTCG
The DNA here is from genome assembly GCA_963773875.1 of Pirellulales bacterium. GTDB lineage: Bacteria > Planctomycetota > Planctomycetia > Pirellulales > JADZDJ01 > CAVTYH01. The sequence continues at coordinate 44,638 of CAVZCV010000010.1, read as the reverse complement.
TTGTCGACACTCGTGATATCTCATCTGGCGCCACGGCGTATTCGTCGCGGCTGATTCACGGTGGGCTGCGATATCTCGAATATGGCGATTTCGCCTTGGTAAAAGAATCGCTAGGCGAACGAACACGCCTTTTACGGGTTGCACCACAATTTGTGCGGCCGCTGCGGCTATTCATCCCGATTGCGCAATCGATTCGGCGGACTTGCCACTGCGGCGGCGACGCTTTTTGGGAATCAAAGAGCGCAGCCAACCCAATAAGGTTTTGCACCGCGGACTGTGGACGGTGCGATTTGGCCTGTGGCTGTACGATAATTATGCGCGCGATCCGACGCTGCCGAAGCATGAATCACATGCTGCCGATGACCCCGACGTCATTCCCGTCGATGCCGATGAGTTTCCTTGGGTTTGCTCATTTTCCGACGCCCAAATCGTCTATCCCGAGCGTTTCACCTTAGCACTTTTGCAGGATGCACGACATATTGCGGCTGAACGCGGAACCGAGTTTGAAGTTCTGACTTATCACACTGCGGAAATTGAAGGGAAAACGGTTCGCATTCGTCGCATTGCAAACCAAGAAGTCGTGTGCCAAATCGAGCCGGCCGCGGTGGTCAACGCGACGGGAGCCTGGGTCGATCAGACGCTGAAGTCAATTGGCGTGCCATCGAAGCAATTGATGGGCGGCACCAAAGGCAGCCACTTCTTCACGAGCCATTCGCGGCTGCAACAATTGCTTGCCGGCCGCGCGATATATACTGAAGCCGGCGATGGGCGGCCGATTTTCATTTTGCCGTTCGTCAACGGCACACTTGTAGGCACAACTGACGAGCCGTTTGAAGGCGATCCGGGAACCGCCGTTGCCACGCCGCGCGAACTCGCTTATCTCGTGAACGCGGTCAACGACGTGTTTCGGGATCTGAACCTGACGGTGAGCGATATCGATATGCATTACGCCGGCGTCCGTCCGCTGCCCTATTCTGACGCCAGCACGCCGGGCGCTATTTCCAGGCGGCATTGGATCGAGCCGAATACGAATGCTGAGGTGCCGTTGTTTTCGATCATCGGCGGCAAACTTACAACTTGCCGGTCGTTGGCAGAAGACTCCGCAGCCGCGATTTTGCAGCGAATTGGAATAAAGCAAACGGGCGATTCGCGCGAACGTCCGATCGTCGATCGCGATCCGATTTTCACGAATGGTTCCTCCACGTCATCGACCGGAACAAGGCAAACGCTGATCGGCACGCGCATCGCTTTGGACGTCGTACGCCAAATCATCCGCGAGCAATGGGTCACCACGCTCGACGATCTTGTCGAACGTCGGCTGATGCTGCTCTATCACCCGAATCTCGAGAGGAAAACGCTAGTTGAGCTGGCCGAGTTGCTCATTGAAGCCGGCTTGCTCAACTCCGCACAGAAAGAAGAAGCAGTAACATCAGTCATCGGTCGGCTCGAAGCACACTTCGGCAAACGGGTAATTCCATGAGCGATGCGGCCGGCAAGCGATTCGTCTTGGCCTTGGATCAAGGCACTACGTCCAGCCGCGCAATCCTGTTCACTCACGATGGCCGAGCGGCAGCAGTCGTGCAGCAGGAGTTTTCACAGATCTTGCCTTCGCCGGGTATCGTCGAACACGATCCGGAAGCGATTTGGAATTCGCAATTGGCCGTGGCTCGCGAAGTTATGCAGAAAGCTGGCGCAGGCCACGCGATGTTGCCGCAATTGGCATTACAAACCAGCGCGAAACAACAATTCTTTGGGAGCGCGATTCCGGCAAGCCTGTTGCCAACGCCATCGTGTGGCAAAGCCGCGTCAGCGCACCGATCTGCGAACGATTGAAAGCCGACGGCTACGAACAACTCGTTAGCCGCAAGACCGGCCTGGTAATCGATGCCTATTTTTCCGGCACGAAGATCAAACATCTGCTGGACTCCATTCCCGGGCTGCGCGACCGAGCGGAGCATGGCGAAATCTTGTTCGGCACGGTCGACTCGTTTCTGATTTGGCGGCTCACCGGCGGCAAACGGCATATCACCGATGTCACCAACGCCAGCCGGACGATGTTTTTCAATCTGCACACGCTTCAGTGGGACGACGAACTGCTGAAAATGCTCGACATCCCGCGTTCGATTCTGCCAGACGTCCGCAGCTGCAGCGAGATTTACGGCCAGACACTGCCTGAAATATTTGGCGAGTCGATCCCCATCGCCGGTTGCGCCGGCGATCAGCAAGCCGCCACGTTCGGCCAGGCATGTTTCGACGTCGGTACGGCGAAGAATACCTACGGCACCGGATGTTTCATGCTGCTCAACGTGGGCTCGAAGCCGGTAATGTCCAAAAACAAATTGCTGACAACGGTTGGTTGGCAAATCGGCGGCCAAACGACTTATTGCCTGGAAGGCTCCGTGTTTGTAGCGGGCGCGGTCGTGCAGTGGCTGCGCGATGGCTTGCGAGTGATCGAATCCAGCGGCGAAGTCGAAAAACTGGCCGCCACGGTCCCCGATTCCGATGGCGTTGTTTTCGTGCCGGCTCTCGTCGGTTTGGGTGCGCCGCATTGGGACCAGCAAGCCCGCGGCGCCATTTTTGGAATCACTCGCGGCACCACATCGGCGCACATCGCGCGGGCGGCGCTGGAATCGATGGCCTTTCAAACGGCCGACGTTTTGGAAGCCATGGAAAGCGATGCGGGCATCAAACTCGCGCAGCTGAAAGTCGATGGCGGTGCGAGCGTTAATAACGCGCTCATGCAATTTCAGGCCGACATTCTTAATGTGCCAGTCGTACGGCCCGTTGTGGCAGAAACAACCGCACTTGGTGCTGCGTATCTGGCCGGACTCGCCGTTGGATTCTGGAACGACATTGCCGATGTCGCCCGCAACTGGGCACTCGATCGCCGCTTCGAATGTCAAATGACCCATGATGAACAAACGTCGCGTCGCCGGCGATGGGAATGGGCCGTCGAGCGTACGCTCGATCGCCCTGCCAACCCGAATCAAGATCAATTTTAGGCTTTTTCGCGAAATAAGGGATTGTCCTTTGCTTGCTAACCTCCTTTCGCTAAACCGCCACATTCGGCGTTTCGTTTGGTCTTCATTTTAACTCAGTCGCCTAGTTTGGTGTTTTACCATCAGTCTTGAAAATGCTCCGCTTGCGAATCTGGCGACTCTAGACCGCCCAGCGAAGCATCTGTACACGGTGGGGGATTGAAGCTCGTTTGGCTCACAGGTAGCTTCGAGCCCAACGATACACCCGGTCACTACAACGTTCGCGGCATAGCACGCGATTTTTGCAGTCGACCCGCCCGCCAAGTTTCATCCCGCCATTTGTCCGTTGCCAGTGATTGTCAATTTGCATTGACCGGCAGCGGTTCCTATTTCGAAACCCGTTTGTGCCGAGCGTGAAAGCGGATCCCGGCTTGCCGGGACACGGTCGGCGGTTCGTTGTTCGTGCAAGGGAGGCAAAATGATGCCTAGTTTGTTTATCGCGTTGTTGGCTCTGGGATCTTACGAAAAGAGCGACCAGATCGAATTGAACACCGCTGCGGCCGTCGAGAATTCGCAATCGGCCCCCACGGTGCGTTTGATGTCGGCGGAAAAAGAACAAAGACTGCGAAAAATGCTGCCGCGTGTTGACGATGCCGATTTGCAACAGCTGCTGGGTGACCCGCGGCTCATCTTGTATACCGATCAGGAAATTCCCAAGGCGTATCAGATTTGGGCCGGTGGCTTGCAGGGTGTTCATTCGCCCAGCTACAACATTTCCGCCAACGGCTCCGAACCTTTCGGCAACGGCAATCGTGAATTCCCCTGGGGTACGCCGGCTGGAACGCATCGCACGAAAAATGTGGAAGCGTTTCGTTTCCTCTGGCTCCCGCGCGATGAAAACGATCGGCCGCTTCCCGTGGTGTGGTATCGCAAGCACCTGAAGGGCGATTCCAACGATGGCTACGCGTGGACATTCCCCGTCGGCGCCATCGTCGGCGAAGTGCTCGCCATGCCTGGTCCGGACGGTTACGCCTATACGTTCGAAATGCGCATTCGCACTCGCGAGTACGGCTACTGGGATGTCAACGTGTTTCGTCCGTTCCCCAACGGCCAGCTCGCTGGCGAAGCGCATCAAGGAGTTGCGGCCCGATTGGGAAGATCGACCCAAAGTTCGTCACGGCCGTTGCAGCATTTGGAAGAGCCCGTGGCGATGAAGCCGGCACGGCTGGTCGATCGGCAGCCCGCCAAGAAACACGTTCGATCAATCGATGGGTATCGACACGCTGCCCGACTTGGGCGACAACAAACTTGTTTCGCAGTTGCTCACCGGCACGCAGTTTCATTCCATGACGAGCGAAGTTTGGCGCCAATCGCCCGAAGGCGTGGAAAACCTTCGCGCCGACCAGTTCGGCAGGCTTTGAAATCGTGCCGGTCAACTACGATGCGGGCTTCATCTCGGTCGATCGCACCAGTTGCTCGCGCTGCCACGATTCGGTCAGCCAAGCCGGTGACCGATTTCAACGCGGGCCGCGATTGGTACGGCCACATCCGCGGCAGCGATGGCATTTTTTCGTTCCATCCGTTCTCGCCCGATTGCATCAGCGGCAACGGCTACGGCGCCGGCGTGACGAATGCGAGCCGACTTCGAAAAAGCCGGCGTGATTGCGAAGTACGACGCGGCGAAACACCCGCGCGCTGTTTATCAATCGCTCGATCAGCCACGGAATTGAATTTGTAGAAAGTCGTGAAATAAACCCAGCTCTGTACGTCCAAGATCGCTCGGCCCGCCCGCACATTTCCTGTGCGCCGCGGGCTTTCTTATTGCCGGTCGCGGGCGCCGTATGGCGCCGAAAGAGCGATTCAAGGTGAAATAACCCCAGCACAATCCTCGGAAAAACAAGGCTCAAAGCCCCGACTTTTTTCACAGTTATTTCACTTTCGGCTGGTATCCGCCGGCAAACTCGGCAAAATGCGGCGTGACGACGGAAGTTCTCAGATCGGCAATTCATGGCAGCCTCATGGCATAATACGGACTGGCTCGATCGCTAGTATGCACATGCGTATTATAGTGTACATAAGAGTCCATTGGCAAGCGCGTAATTCTGCGCATAGCGCAAATAATTGTGCCGATTGCATTTAGCAATAGCCGACCGCCTTGCCCGGGCGACTAGACAGTTTGTTCTGGGTTTCGCCTGGGAGGTTGCGGGTCGCAAACACGAATCGCGAGGGCATCGGTTGACCGTCGGCCGCGAAGAATGTCGATAGAAACGAATACGTCTTCGCGCAACAAAAAACGCCCGGTCGCAATGACCGGGCGTTGTAAGTTTTGACAATAAACTTCCCCCTAACCATCACGGCATATTGACCGTCTCGCCTCCGGCAATAGTCGCCATGCAGGAGAGAATTCGAATATCAGTCAGCGTACTCAAGCCATGAACGGAGCCATCAGCGTACACAAAGTTGATTCCCGTGCCGCCGCCGTGAACTCCGGTGAAAGTACGTTTGCACGGCTGGGGAAACGAAGGGTATGTCCAGTCGACACATTTGTTGTAGTCTGGATCTAAGGTAACCTGTGTTCCCGTTCCTCCAGTCGGAGTATTCGCGTTGATGGCCGTCAGCGGACAGCCAAGCGCATTTCCTCGGCAAGAACCAGGCAAGGAAATGGATCCCAAATTCAGGCCGAACACGCTGTTGGCCCACATCGCACTACGGCTTTTTCCACTGTCAGCTTTTGTAACGGTGGTGTATTCACCGATCATCATCGTCTTCGACGTGCCGTCGGTGATTTGCTTAAATCTCACCGGATCGCTAGCTAAATTCGACATGACGCAGGCCGATTTGCCAGTGCCAATTTGTCCATCCCGCGTGACGACGACGGACAATGGTCCCCGATCCTTCAAACTCATATTGTCAGCCGCGGTCGCTTTCGCACTGTCCCAATACGATTCGGTAGGCCCCGTCTGATCATACCAGCCGCGGCCGGCCACGCCTCGATAGGAGCTGGTCATGGCGTCCGGAGCGCTTACATCGGGCGTAAGAACTTCGAATGGATTTGGATCGCTGGGGCATTGTTGAATTTTGTTTGGAGATTTCAAGACGACGGTATTCGAGGGATCGTCGTTGGGGACATTGAAGTGATACTGCCGAAACAATCCTATCTCATCGGTATAGGGCAGGATTTCAAGCGCCAGTTTGAATATTCGTTCACAGCGCACGAGTTTCCTATGCCCCCCCGGCGCCGGCATTGTCCATTTTGCCAGGCGGCAGGAACTTCTTGGTGCTCGCATAGTTGATGCAGGCCAAGCCCATTTGCTTGAGATTGTCCTGGCATTGCGTGCGGCGAGCCGCTTCGCGGGCCGATTGAATGGCCGGCAAGAGCAGTGCGATTAAGATGCCGATGATGGCAATGACGACGAGCAATTCGACCAGCGTAAAGCCGCTTGCCTTGCGGCGCACCGGTACATGTACGAATAATCCTTCTACCATGATTTGATTCTCCAGCTAATTAGCTCGCCGCTTCCCGACCGTAAGCGACGCCCGACCGTGAATTGACAACACGCGAGAAAATAGACTCCCACAGCAGACGGTGCGCTCCACCCCACACGCACGGTCCGCCTCCGACCAAACCCCGCCCGACCTCTTGCGAGTGCCAAATGGATTCCCCAGCATGCCGCCGCGCGCTAGGATCTGAACGTCCGCGGAAACGACGACACCACTTGGTTAGCTCCGTTGGGGGATTATAACCGATTTTCCCCACCGGATGCAACTAAATACATTATGCCGCAACGCTTTCCGCCATGGTCGATTTCTTGCGATCCATGTCCCCGAGCGGCCGACAACCGAAGGCGAAATAAATAGTCAGGGCAATTGCCTGACGACGCGTTCCAAAGCCCGGCCTGAAACTTGCAATTGGACTGCCAAGGGCCACCGCATCTTGGAGGTTTCTGGTCATGATTCGAAAGCTCGCCTCGGGCGGGTACCGGTTGTACTCGCGTAAAAAGAACCCCTCGACCGGCCAGCGGCGGAACCTGGGCACCTTTAAAACCCGGGCGGCCGCGGAGAAGCACGAACGGGCCGTGCAGTTCTTTAAGCGACATTAAGAAAGCCGCGACCAGAATCTGGCCGCGGCTTCTCGAGTTTTCAACCAACTGTGCGGGGACGGACCGAATCAGCTATTCGCCATTTCGGGCGTGTCGCGCTTGGACTGCCACACCGCCCAGATGAGCGCCAAGGCGCTGACGCCGATTGCGGCCCAGAAAAAGGCGTCCGCCGGCTTGCTCTTCACAGCCACACCGACCTCGCCGAGCAATTTAATGGCCTTGGTGTCGTACGGCAGAATCAAAGCGATGATCAGCAGACTGACCATGTTCATCACCTTGATGAGCGGATTGATGGCCGGGCCGGCGGTGTCTTTGAGCGGATCGCCCACGGTATCGCCCGTGACGGCCGCCTTGTGCTTCTCGCTCCCCTTGCCGGTGGTTTCGGTCTTGGGCTCATCCTCGATCAACTTCTTGGCATTATCCCAAGCACCGCCTGCGTTGGCCATGAACACGGCGAGCAACTGACCGGAGACGATGATGCCGGCGAGAAAACCTGCCAGGCCGATCGTGCCTAGCCCGAAGCCGACCAGAATCGGCACGAACAGCGCGAGCATACCTGGACCGATGAGTTCCTTCTGTGCCTCACCGGTGCAGATGTCGACCACCCGGCCATAGTCGGGCTTTTTGCGTCCTTCCCAAATATCTTTATCGCGGAACTGCACGCGGCATTCTTTGACGATGAGGAATGCAGCGCGGCCGACGGCGCGAATGGTCATCGAGCTAAACAAGAACGGCACGGCGCCTCCGATCAACAGGCCGATGAACAGCGTCGGATTGGAGACTGTTAGCATGGCGGCCACTTTTTCATAAACAGGAGCGGAAATCCGCTCGTTTTCCCCTCCACCGCCAGAGCCAATGGTGACGATGAAACTTGAGAACAGCGAGACCGCGGCGATGACCGCCGAACCGATGGCAATGCCCTTGGTGATGGCTTTCGTGGTGTTGCCCACGGCGTCCAAATCGGCCAGTGTTTGGCGCGCCACTTTGTATTGGGCTTCGCCCATGGCGGCTTTGTCGTAGCCCATTTCGCCGATGCCGTTGGCGTTATCGGCCACGGGGCCGAAGACGTCCATCGAAATGGTGTTGCCGGTAAGCGTGAGCATGCCGATGCCGGTCATGGCCACGCCAAACGCGACAAACGTGGCGGATGTACCGGTATAAACCAGCACACTGGCCATGATTGCCGCGGCAATAATTAAGACCGCCGCCACGGTACTTTCGTAGCCGACGGCAAACCCTTGAATGATGTTGGTTGCGTGGCCTGTTTGGCAGGCCTTGGCGAGTCCTTTCACCGGCGAATACTCCGTACCGGTGTAGTACTCGGTGCATTTGTTGAGCAACACCGCCAGAATGATTCCAATCAAGCAAGTCCAGGCCGGACGCATATCTAGACCGCTGACGCCAAACGTAACCCATGTGGGCAAATTCGCCGTGACATTGTCCATAATATTCCCGGCAGTGTTGCCCGGAAAACCTGCGATAGCTTGCGGATACTCTTGCCAAGTACGCGGGAGTGAAATTGAGATAGAAGTATCCCAAGACGATGAAGCCCACGATGCTCAAAATGGAACCGATGATGAAGCCGCGATTGACGCTCTTCATCGCTTCGCCGGCGGTGCCCTTATCGCCTGCCTTCACGCTGTAGGTGCTGATGATGCTGGCGATAACACCGATGGCCCGCACCAAGAGCGGGAAGATAACACCTTTGTGGCCGAAGCTGGCGATGCCAAGGATCATGGCGGCCACGATGGTGACTTCGTAGCTTTCGAAAATATCGGCCGCCATACCGGCACAATCGCCGACGTTATCGCCGACGTTGTCGGCAATCGTCGCGGCGTTGCGTGGATCATCTTCCGGAATTCCAGCTTCGATCTTTCCGACGAGATCGGCGCCGACGTCGGCAGCCTTGGTGTAAATACCACCGCCAACTCGCATGAAGAGCGCCAGCAGCGTGCCGCCGAAGCCGAAGCCCAAGAGGGCTTCATACGCGTGTTCGCCGTACATCAAAAAGATGATCGAGCCGCCCAAGAGGCCAAGGCCGTCGGTGAGCATGCCGGTGATTGTGCCGGTGCGATACCCAAGCTGCAGGGCGCTGCCGAAGCTGGTTTGGGCCGCAGCGGCGACTCGCAAATTGCCGACGGTGGCCAATCGCATACCCACGAAGCCGACGGTGGCAGAGAAAGTGGAGCCGATGAGAAATGCGATCGCTCTTCCCCAAGCAATTTTGGCGGCGTTCCCGTTGGCAACGGCGTCGGCGGTTGCTGAGGACATCGCGGCGAAATACAGCGCCACGGTTATAAGTACGATCAGCACACCCACGACGCGAAACTGCCGGAATAAATATGCATCGGCGCCTTCACGCACGGCGTGGGCGATTTCCTGCATTCGCGGCGTGCCTTGATCGGCATTGCGAACCTGGCCCACGAGCATCAAGGCGTATCCCAAGCCCGCTAGTGCTACCACCACGTTCAAGCAGAGCAGTATTTTCTCATAAAGCGCGTATCGGTCGCTCTTGAGCGGATCCCAAAGACTAATGAGGTTCGACGAGTCCGCGGCCGGCACGGCTGCGTTTATGGTGGCCGGCACGGCGCCATCGGCGGCTGCTGGCGTGCCTGTGGCGGGTTGGGTCTCTGTTGTTGTTGCCGGCTGTGCATGCGCGGCACCGCCGATGGCCAGCCAAGTTGCGCCAAATAGCAATCCGAGCGTGATAAGTACCAAAAGTGGTAGAGGAAGCGGCTTGCGATTCATCGTGGAAAACCTTGGGGACAAAAGAGAATGGACAATTTCGGCGGTGTGAGATTGCCCACGTTAAAACAAGCTAGCGCGTTTAGTCAAGACGGTTCCGGGCTGTGCGCAGCAGGATGGAATGCAGTGTCCGCAGCTGGAATGAATCGATCTTAAATTCGGCGAAGTCGCCATCGACGCTTGGTCGCTGAACCGCTAGCCTTTGCGACCCAAAATCTTCGATCGCCAACGCGGGGATTCTTGAGCTTACCTAATCGGCCATGCTGTGAGTTGCCAATATGATTTTTAAGATGCAAGCGATACGGCTTTGCGCGGCAGCGATCTGTCTTTGCGCGACCGGTTCCGCAGGTTTTGTCCTCGCCGCCGAGAAGGCTGTCTCGCAGGATGCGAAAGACGGGCCGACGCCCGTCGCCGAAGCGACACCAGCCGAAAAGAAAGCTGCTGAGACGCCGACAGCAGCCGTAACGCCGGAGCCAGGCAAAGCGACGGCCGCTAACGTTGCTGCCCAATTGAAACAAGTCGAGGCGCTCGACGCCGACGCACCCGATCGAGCTAAGCTCATCGAAATCTATCGCCAGGCGGCAGATGATTTGAAGAAAGCCGATGACAAACAAGCGCGGATCGCCGAATTGGAAGCCAAGCGAATTGCCGTGCCGTACCAGTTGCAAGCCAGGAAGCGACAGACGACCGCCGCTCAGAAAGAGCCGGCAAAGTTGCCCGCCGATGCATCGCTTTCCAAGTGGGACGAAATGCTCGATGCGGCGGAGCAAGAGTTGGAAGCCGCACAAAAAACGGTGGCTGCGAAAGACGAGGAGTTGGAAAAACGGGCGGCAAGACGCGTCGAGATTCCGAATGAAATTGCGTCGATCAAGATGAAGCTTGAGGAAGTTGAGCAAGATGCGGCTGCCGGCACAGCCGTGGCCGAAGATTCCCACGCGATTGCGGCTGCATGGCGGATTGGCGGCGAAGCCAGTGGCGCAAGTTGCAGGCTGAAGTTGCGCTGCTGGAGAAAGAGCTGCAATGCGACGATGATGCTTCCGAGGAACTTTTGAAGCTGGATCGCGATTCGGCGGCGGAGAAAGTTGCAGAGAGCGAAAAATGTGTAATCGCCTGGCGCGAAGCTGTAAACACTGCGCCGCAAAAGCGAAGCCGATCGGGAAGCAGAGGAAGCGCATTGGGCGGCTGCTACTGCCGAGCCGGCGGTAAAGAAATTGGCGGATGAAAACAGCACACTGGCGGATGATCGCCGTGATCTGGCCGATCAGATCGAGCATTTGGCGGGTCGCCGGGAAGGTGTGAGCGCGCGCCTCGAAAAAATTCGCGAGCAGCACGCACAGGCCACGGAAAAAACAAAAGTCGCCGGTCTGACCGATGCCGTCGGACAAATGCTGCTCAAACAGCGCGGCGCATTGTCGACAATCGAAGCGGACCGACGCGAAGTCCAAGAGCGGCAACAAGAGACAACCCATATTCAAGTGAAGTTGTTCGATTTCAAGCAGCAGCTCTCGTCGCTGCGCGACCTGAACGCGAAAGTGAAAGAAGTCGTCGCCGAGCTGCCGCCGGAGACGCAGGCAAAACCGGACGACATCAAATCGCTGCTGAAAACCCAGCGCAAATACCTCGAAGCCTTGGTGGCCGATTACGATTCCTATTTCAGCGACCTGGTGGAGCTCGATACCGCCCAAATTGCGCTCATAAAGGAAGCCGATCAATTCAGCGAATACATCGATTCCTCTGTGCTCTGGATCCGCAGCACGCACTCGCTTTCGCTAAGCGATTTCAAAATGGCAATCGGAGCATTGGCATGGCTCGCGTCGCCGGTGCGATATGAAAATGTTTGGCTGTCGATGGCCGATACCGTTCGCAGCAACGCCACGTTGATGACGGTTGGGCTATTGATCGGCATCGTGTGGCTTGTTGCCCAGCGGAAACTTCGCCAGGCCATTAAAGTTTGGGGCGAAAAACCGCAGACCTCTGCCAGTGCCGGCCACTCGCTGCTGCGCAGCACAAACCGCGGCCGCCACGCTGCTGATTGCAGCGCTGTGGCCGACGGTGCTGTGGTCCATTGGCTGGACGATTGCCAGTTCGCCCGTCAATCATGGCGAGTTCCCTGTCGGGCTGGGATCGGCGCTCAAGATGGCGGCCCTGGCTCTGTTGCCGCTACTGTTCGCGCGGCAGGTTTGTCGCAAAGGAGGGTTGGGCGAAGCGCATTTCCGTTGGCCCGCCGATGCGCTGGCCGACTTTCGACGTCAATTGAGCTGGCTTACGGTCATCGGTACGCCGCTTCTGCTCGTGATCGCGATTGTGGAAGCGCAAACCAACGACGGCTTTAAAGATTCGCTAGGACGGCTGCTGTTTATCGGCTGCCAGGTGGTGCTGATTCCGTTTTTGTTCCGGTCCATGCAACCAGGACAAGGACCGCTTTGGCGCTTGATGAATTTGCGGCCGGGCAGCTGGGCGGCGCGGCTTTCGACGCCGGTGTTGTGCGTGATTATGCTCTTGCCCGTCGTGCTGGCCGTGATGGCGGCCGCCGGTTATTACGACACCGCGCTGCGGTTGGCTGCCCGATTGGAAGCGACGCTGTGGCTGATTTTGGCTTTGGCGGTTTGCCAGGCCACCATCTCGCGCTGGCTGACGGCCGTGTACCGACGCTTGGCAATTGCCGCGATTGTGCGCCGAGAAGAGCAGAAGAATATCGCCGCTGGCCGCAGCCAGTTCTCGCGAAGTCTGAAGGTGGCGCCGCAAGTGGCTGAATCTGTTCTTGGTGCGCAAGTCGTCGCGGCGGACGGGGAATTGTTGGATGCCGACGACGAGCAGGAAAACAAATCGCCGCCTGAGATCGATCTCGAAAAAATCGACGTGCAGACGCACCGCTTGCTGCACAGCTTGACGCTATTGGCACTTGTTGCCGGACTCTTTTACGTTTGGGCCGACGTTCTGCCGGCGTTGCGATTCTTAGACAGCGTTGTGATCGGCGGCGAACTTGGCATCGACGCGGCACATTCCACAACCATCACATTAACAAACGTGCTGGAAGCGATCGGCGTCGCCCTGCTCACGTTCATTGCGGCCAGCAATCTGCCCGGTCTCCTGGAATTGGCGATTCTCGAACGCCTGCCGCTAGATAACGGCGTACGTTACGCCGTCCTGGCGGTGTCACGTTATTCGATCGCCTTCTTGGGGATCGTCATTGGCGGCGGCATTGTCGGAATTGGATGGCCGAAATTGCAATGGCTCGCAGCGGCTATTTCTTTCGGATTGGGCTTTGGCCTGCAGGAAATTTTCGCCAACTTCGTCTCCGGGATCATCGTGCTGTTTGAGCGACCGGTGCGGATTGGCGACACCGTGACCGTCGGCGAGGTGACCGGCGTGGTATCGCGCATTCGCATGCGGGCCACCACGATTCTCGATGGGGATCGCAAGGAATTGATCGTGCCCAACAAGGAATTCATCACCAACCGACTGGTGAATTGGACGCTATCGGATTCCGTGATCCGCCTCGTCGTGCCATTGGGCGTGACGTACGGCGCCGACACCCAAAAAGTCCAGCGCCTTTTGATGCGCGTGGCCGGTGAAGTGCCGGCGGTGCTCACAAACCCACCGGCCAAGGCCGTGTTTATGGGCTTTGGCGAAAAAACGCTGAACTTTGAATTGCGCGTGTTCATCGATGACGTCGACGCGCTCATGACAACGCGGCATCAGTTAAATATGGCCATCGATCGCGCTTTTCGGGCGGCGGGGATCGACATTGCGATGGCCCAGCGCGAGAATGCAGCGCGAATTACGGCCACGGCGCCGTCTCCGCCGCCAAAGCAGGACAAAGCCGCTTAACTGCGCAATGCACCATTAGTTTATGTCGTCGAACAAGTCCCGGCGCCGTTGGCGTCATCGCTCGAAACTTGGTGCTCCACCGGGAACGATCGTGGCCGATCCTACGGCGCCACAGCCGGTCATCACGGTCATCGCGTACAACGCCGACAAGGTCGAGAAGCAAACCGTTAGTAAGGTCGACGAGTTGCAAAATATCGTCGGCAAGTGGCCGGTCGTGTGGATCAACGTCGATGGCTTGGGCAATGCCGATACGATCCGGCGCATCGGCGAAATCTTCAACTTACACGCGCTGGCACTTGAAGACGTGGTGAACGTGCATCAGCGGGCAAAGGTGGACCAGTATCCTGAGCAACTATTTGTTGTTATCCGCATTGCTCACGGCTGTACGCCGCTGGAAACGGAACAGGTGAGCATGTTCTTAGGCAAGAATTATGTGCTCACCTTCCAGGAATCGATTCCCGGCGATTGTTTTGATCCGGTGCGCGAACGTATTCGCGGCCGAACGCGCCGATCCGCCAGCGGGGCTGCGATTACTTGTGCTACGTGCTGATCGATGCAGCCATCGATAGTTACTTTCCCGTGCTGGAGACGCTCGGCGAAAAGGTGGAGCAACTGGAGGAAGAAGCTCTCACGAACGTCACGCGCGGAACCATCCGCCACATTCACGATGTCAAGCACGAGTTGCTCACCTTGCGCCGCGCCATCTGGCCTGCACGTGAAGCGTTGCACAGTTTGGCCCGCGATCCCAGTCAGTTGGTTTGCGAGGAAACGCGAATCTATTTTCGCGACAGTTACGATCACACGATCCAATTGCTCGATTTGCTGGAAACCTACCGCGAGCTAGGCTCTGACCTGCGCGATTTGTATTTGTCGAGCGTCAGCAATCGGATGAACGAAATCATGAAGGTGCTGACGATCATCTCCACCATTTTCATGCCCCTGACGTTTATTGTGGGCGTGTACGGCATGAATTTCGATACCATGCCGGAACTGCGGTGGCGATTCGGTTATCTGTTCGTCTGGATTCTGATGGCCATCGTCGTGGTATTTATGCTGTTTTTCTTCCGCCGCAAAGGGTGGATTGGAGAAACGGCAGCCACTAAAGCAGCGGACGGCAGCGGGCAGAGGCCGAGAAATTAACGCTTTCGGCGCGCCGACCTTCCGGCGGACTTCCGCGTAGCGCCATTGCGACGTTTGGCGCCATTGGCGCGACCATCAACGGCGGATGTTTGCTCATCACTCGAGCTTTCAACTATTGCCGCGCCGGTAGAAGGCTTTTCATTGCTTTGATCATCGTCCTTCGCCCAGCGTACGTCGAGCTTCGCGCCGAATACTTTCTGAAACAGCTTCGTTCGTCGACGAGCACCCCACAAATCAACTTCTGGATTGAAATCCGCCTGGACCAACATTTCCAATTGATCCGCGTCATGCTTATCCGATTCTTTTTTGCCGTCGGAGCCGACGGGCTCAGTACACGCCGCTTGGATGGTCACATCTTTTACTTGCTGGCTGTGGCTCCGATCCAAACCGCCGGCAAGCCGCAAAATTGCCGCTAACTTTTTCACGCGCTCGCGGTCGTCTGGCGAGAGCTGCCGGAAATTTGCATGCTTGAGCTTGGGCCGCGCCCCGCGATGGTACCGCGCCACATTGGCAATCAGTTCCAACTCTCGCGGCCGGAATCCTGCCAGCCGGCTATTGAGAATCAAGTGGTAGCTGTGCTTGTGATGCTGATCGTAATTGATCAGGTAACCGACATCTTGCACCCGCGCCGCGGCTTCGAGCAGCGGCCGATCAGCAGCATCCAATTTGAAACGGTCGGCCAATTGTTCAAAAATCCGGCCTGCCAGCCGCGCCACTTGTTTCCCATGCGCTAGCTCATGTTCGCTGGTGCATGCCGCGGCAAATCGATCGATCGCAGCGTCGCGATCGACGGTGTCGGCGCTTGTCACACCCAGCGTGTTGTCGATCATTGTGAGCAGTAAGCCATCGCGCACACCACGGCTGTGAACCTGAAGCACATTCACATTGAATCGACGCATCAGGCAGTCGACCACCGCAATGCCAGCCACGATGATGTCGGCTCGATCGGGCGCTAAACCCGGCGTTTGACGTCGCGCCTTGACCGGAATCTTTCGCAGTCGGTCGAGCATGTGACTGACTTCGGCGCGCGTGAGCAAATATCCCCGCACAGGCAAACCCACTTGCCCGCGCGAGGCCATCATCATTTCCGCCATGCTCGTAAACGTGCCGCCGGAACCGATGAGCAGATGTGGAGGGAAGTACGCTTTCTTCGCTTCTTTTTTAAGCGTGCGATCGATGGCATCGATCATTCGCTGGTAATCCTCGCCGGCCATGCCAGGGCCGTTGCCGTAGATTTCCGTGAGCCGCACGGCGCCCAATGGTGTCGTGGCGATCGATTCAATCGCGTTGCCGCTGGCCAAAACAATTTCTGTGCTGCCGCCACCAATATCAGCGACCACGGCGTTCTTGCCGCTCAGATCGAACGCCCGCTGCACGCTGTAAAATGCCAGCCGCGCTTCTTGATTGGCGCTGATGACTTCCACGTCGATGCCGACCTCATCTTTGACACGTTGGCAAAACTCCGGACCGTTCGTGGCTTCGCGGACCGCACACGTGGCAATTGTGCGGAGCTCATCGACCTGGTAACCGGAGGCGATTTGTTTGAAGCGGCGCAATGCGGCCAGCGTCAGATCAACCGCTTGTGGATCGAGCTTAGAGGTTGAGCTTAGCGTGCGCCCTAATCGCGTCGGTTCGCGCTCTTCATCGAGAATTCGATAGTTGCCGCCACGCAAGGGTTCGGCCACCATCAGCCGCACGCTGTTGGAGCCAATATCGATGGCCGCCAGCCGATGGGCCAAATCGGTCGACAGGAAGATTTGTTTCTCGTCCATGGCGGCTGAACATTTGGTGACAGTGAAGCCCCGGGGGATTGCAGCCCCTGGGCTTGCCGTGCGCACTCAAGTAGGCGCCGCACGGTCAATCTAAGATAGCATAATTCGCTGCCGATCGACGATCTGTGTTGAACGCCAGACCTGCGCAGTGAATAATTTGCGATCGGCTTCAATGTTTATATTCGTTTTGATCCATAGCAGGCCGTGAAATTAATACGCGATCTTGCTGATTTGCCAAAAAGCGCTCGCGGCGGCGCAGTAGCCATTGGCAATTTCGATGGCGTGCACAAAGGTCATGCGCGAATTGTAGAACGGCTATTGGACAGTGCCCAGCGCATCGGCGGACCGGCCATAGTATTCACTTTCGATCCGCATCCCGTGCGATTGCTGCGGCCGGCGCATGCGCCGCCGCCGCTGACATGGACCGATCGCAAAGCGGAATTGCTCGCCGAGCTTGGCGTCGACACGACGATCGCATATCCCACGGACGAAGCCTTGCTACGGCTTTCGCCCGAAGAGTTTTTTCAAAGAATTGTTCGCGATGCACTTCAAGCGCGAGCCATGGTCGAGGGACCAAATTTCTTCTTCGGCCACAATCGAGCCGGCAACATCGAAGTGCTACGCTCATTGTGCACCAACGCGGGCATTCCACTGGAAGTTGTCGAACCATTGATGCTCGATGGCGAGCAGGTCTCTAGTTCTCGCGTTCGCCGGCTCATTGCAGCAGGCGAAGTGGACGCGGCCAATCGGTTGCTAACGCATCCCTATCGTATCCGCGGGATGGTGCGTCACGGCGCTGCACGTGGGGCGAAAATTGGTTTTCCGACGGCCAATGTCGACGCCGTCGATACGTTGCTTCCGGGCCCCGGTGTCTATGCCGGCCGATCTGCAGTTGGCGGAACCATTTGGCCCGCGGCAATTAATCTGGGGCCGAATCCAACTTTCGGCGAGCACACCTTGAAAGTCGAAGTGCATTTGATCGGCTTCCACGATTCGCTCTACGGCCAGCCATTGGAGGTTGACTTCACCGGTCGCCTGCGCGACATTGTGCAGTTCCCCAATATTGAAGCCCTGAAGGCGCAATTGACCGCCGACGTGGCGGCGGCGAAGAAAGCCGTGGATGGCTTCGACGGTACGATGCGCCAAGCTACAGGCGGCTGAACCCCATACCGAACTCATGACGATTCATTGGCCCCAGTTTGTTGAAATCATTCGCGCTCATCAGCGGTTTTTGCTGGTGAGTCATATTCGCCCTGATTGCGATGCGCTGGGCAGCGAACTTGGCATGGCGGGAATTCTGGAGGCGCATGGCAAGCAGGTTCGAATCGTGAACGGGCAGGCGACTCCGCCGAATTATCAGTTCATCGATCCGCAGCGAAAAATCAAAGCGATCAACGTCGATGTGCAGCCGGCCGAATTGGCCGACATCGAAGTGCTTATCGTGCTGGACACAAGCGCTTGGCGCAACTCGGGCCGATGGGCGACGTGATTCGCTCACTAAATGCAAAAAAGATTGTGCTCGATCATCATGTCAGTAGCGATGACTTGGGGGCGGAGCAATTTAAAGATGTCAAAGCGGAGGCCACGGGTAGACTCGTGCTGGAAGCCGCTCATCAGCTTGGCGTAAAAGTGACACCTGAGATTGCTACGCCACTATTTGCCGCGGTGGCTACTGATACCGGCTGGTTTCGTTTTGCTTCCACCACCGGCGATACTTATCGCGCCGCCGGCACACTCATGGATGCCGGTGCAAAGCCCAACGAAATTTACAATCGCCTCTATGAACGAGATACGCTCGCGCGGGTGAACCTGATGGGGCGCATCTTGGCAAATGCAAAAACCGACCTCAGCGGCCGACTGATTTACACTATTGTTTTGCAGAATGATTTCAAAGCCACGGGCGCATTGCCCTCGGATACCGAAGACATCGTGAACATGACGCTGAATGTCGGCGGCACGGAAGTGGCCGTCATTATGGTCGAGCAGCCCAATGGGAGTTTCAAAATCAGTTTTCGCAGCCGGTGCACCGTCGATTGCAGCAAGCTCGCCGAACAATTCGCCGGCGGAGGTCACAAAGCGGCGGCAGGCGCAACGGTACCAGGGCCATTGGCGGAAGCTCAACCCAAAGTGCTTGACGCAGTTCGCGCGGCGATGAAATAATTGAGTTTTCGTCATGGCTGCGATATGAAAGAACCTGAAACGCCAGCGCCAATTTGTAGCTCGGCCGCGACCGCCGGCTCTGGTTCTGAATATCCGCCGCGGCGAAACTTTTTGGTAAGAGGCGCCGCTATTGTTCTTGGCGGCGTCGTGGGATTGGTGCCCCTTGTGATTGGGGCGTTTGCCGCGCTTGATCCACTCCGGCGGAAGCAAGAGACAGGCGGATTTATTCGGATTACACCGTTGAGCGCACTTCCCGCCGATGGAATTCCGCGACGCTTTGCCGTACTAGCAGACCGGACTGACGCCTGGAATTTCTATCCTCAGCAAACGATTGGTGCGGTCTATCTGCGGCGCACTGGAGACCAAGTCGAAGCCCTGAACGTGATTTGTCCGCACTTGGGTTGTCCCATTCGCCCTGTGAACTTGGACTTAGCCGCCAAACGATTTGAATGTCCTTGCCACAACAGCGCCTTTGAATTGGATGGGGCAATTGCCTACGGACCAAGTCCGCGTCCCATGGATAAATTGGCGATTGAGCTCCGCAACAATGGCGGCTCGAAAGACGTTTGGGTGCAATTCGAGAATTTTTATCCCGGCATCGCGGAGAAGAAACCGAAGGTCTGAACCGAATTTCAATCTGCGAACGCGAAGCAGAATTCGGTAAATCTCGCTACAGTTCGAACGCCGAGCAACATGCTGAACCATGAACCTCGAATCCTGAAACCTTCGGCCCGTGTCGCTTTCTAATTGGCTCGATCATCGTACTGGTTACCGCGCCTTCATCCGCGAGGCGCTGTACGAGCGCATTCCCGGCGGCGCCAGGTGGCGCTATGTCTGGGGCAGCACATTGGTGTTTGCGTTTTTCACGCAGGTCGTCACCGGCATCTTTCTGTGGATGATGTACAGTCCGAGTGCCCAGACCGCATGGGAAAGCGTGTACTACATTCAATATGAAACGCAAGGTGGTTGGCTGTTGCGCGGCGTGCATCATTTCATGTCGCAAGCCATGGTCGTGCTCCTGGCCGTGCACTTGATTCAGGTGGTGATTGATGGCGCTTACCGAGCGCCGCGCGAAGTGAACTTCTGGCTGGGTCTGGTCCTAATGCTGATTGTGCTGGCGCTATCGCTCACCGGCTATCTTTTGCCGTGGGATCAAAAGGGCTTTTGGGCGACTCAGGTCGCTACTAATTTGATTAGCATTGTGCCGAAAGTCGGCCAAGATTTGCAGCAACTTGTCGTCGGCGGACCGAACTACGGACACCACACGCTAACCCGCTTCTTCGCGCTGCATGCTGGGGTCTTGCCGGCCCTGCTGGTGATTTTTCTTGTGCTTCACGTCGCGCTATTTCGCCGGCATGGAATCACGCACAAGGTGCCATGCAAACAGCGGGAATGTTATTTTTGGCCAGATCAGGTATATCGCGATGCCGTAGCCTGCCTGGCCGTACTGGCGATCGTCCTGTTGCTCGCCATCCACTTCAACATTCCCGGTTTGCTTCGCGGAGAGATTTCACCAACCACCGCCGGGGCCGAATTGGGCGTGCCGGCTGATCCCTCGTCGCCGTATTCCTCCGCACGTCCGGAATGGTACTTTTTGTTTCTATTTCAATTCCTGAAGTTATTCGAGGGCCTGGGGCATCTCGGAGAATTGGCGGGGGCCATATTTATTCCGACGTTTGTAGTGTTGGTGTTAGCGTTGATGCCGATTGTCGGTCGGACGAAATGGGGACACCGCTTCAACATTGGCTTCACGGTCGCGTTGCTGGTATGCATCTCGCTCTTGACCGGCGCCGCTTTGCGCGAAGATTACCGAGCGAAATGGACCGACGTCGGCCAGATGGCCGAGATCGCAGAACTATCCAGGGACTTAGGTCAAAACGAGCAAAAAATTCAAGCCCATTTCGGTGGCGACACGAAAAAGATTGCCAACTACAAACGGCAACTAGCGGAGTATGAACGATATCACAAGTCGGCGGAATTCTTAACGGCGGTCGAACAATCGGAAAAAGAAGCGCGCCGAGCAAGGCAGCTGGCCGCAGCACCCGATCGGATTCCGCCCGAGGGAGCCATTGCCCTCTTGCGCAACGATCCGATGACGCAAGGTCCACGCTTGTTCGCGCAGTACTGTGCATCGTGCCATAGTTACTTCGACCCGCAAAACGCGGAGACGCCAGCGGCAAAAGATCAACTCGCTGCAGCCTCTGCGCCAAATCTGTTTGGGTTCGGCAGTCGCCAGTGGATCGCCGGCTTACTCGATGCCAAACAAATAAATGGCCCTCAATTTTTTGGTAACACGACGCGTTACAAAGAGCTGAAAGCCAAAGAGAAATCGATGGAGATGGTTGATTACGTGCAGGGCGATTTGCGCGATTGGCCGCACGCAGAAATTCAGCAAGTAATCGCCGCACTTTCGTCGCAAGCTAAATTGCCGAGTCAGCGCGAAGCGGATGCAAAGGATCAAGCACTCATTGCGGAAGGCTTGAAGTTAATCGCCGATGACGCGCGATGTGCGGCCTGTCATCGCTTCAAGCCGGAAATTGCGGCTGACGATCCCAAGCTCATTGAGAACGATACCGGCTATCCAGATCTTACGCACTACGCCTCGCGCGAGTGGATGATCGGTATGATTTCCAATCCGGCCGCGCTGCGATTCTACGGGAAAAAGAACGATCGCATGCCGGCGTTTGCCATCGATGAGCACGATGCGAGCAAGAATATTCTCATGCGGCGGCAGATTGAACTAATCGTGGATTGGATTCGCGGCGATTATTATCTCCCGGCCGAAAATGTGGCGAAATGAACCGCGAGGCAGGGAAAAACTCCACAGATAGTTCGACTTAACAAGCCGTGCGCCGCCTAAAACTTCAGCTCAATTCGCCGGCCTTCTTCATGGCTTTTTCTCGCTGCAATGACGACCACTAGCGCTCGATACGCGTCTTCCAAGCCCGCCGGATTACGCACCAGGCTTGTCACGGAGCGGTGGAAATGTGAAAGCAAAAGCTCGCCGACGGCCCGCTCGCTTTCCAGCGATTCTTGATGCCGCCCGGCTTTATCGAACCAGAGCACGTTCGCCGGCAAGTCGATGAACGCGATGCCATGCTCGCACGAAACCTGCAGCGCCGGCGGCGGACGAAACGAAACCGCTTCTTCCCAACCTTTAGGCATGTAATAGCCAGAACTAATTTGCGCCACAACTCCTTTTCCGGCGTGCATGTCCGGCGGTGAGAAGTCGAGACTCATCATGCGGTAATCTTCGTCATCCGATGTCGGCGAAACACTGTGCATCAGCCCCAACACCGATGTCGGCTCGCGTCCCACCACGTAGCGACACCAATCCACGAGCTCTACTAGATCGCTGGTGCCAAAGCCCTGATCTTTCGGAGCATCAGGCCGTGAAGTTCGCTCGCTGACAGGAACGCGCCGGTGGCAAAACAAAAGTCGCGGTTCGCCGAGCCGCGTGGCGATCAATTCCTTGAGCCGTAGCGTGGCAGGGTTCTGCCGCCGCGCGAATTCCGCCATGAACGCGACGCCCGCCCGATCGACTCGGTCTTTGATCTGCTTCGCTTCTTCGACGCTCAATTGCAGAGGCGGCGCAATAAATCGCTTTGCCATAATCGCACGCCGCCAGAATTGGCAACCAGCCGTACCACTGTTCGGCGAGCATCAAGATGGCGTCGACATCTTCGCGGGCCGCCAGCGCGCGGAAACCATCAACTGCCATTGCGCCAAACTCATGTGCGGCCTGCTCCGCGCGAGCAGAAACTTGCTCGCAGATGGCGCGCACTTCGAATCGATCTGCCAAAGCACGAAGTGCAGGCCGATGCCGAACTTCCCAGGCTTTTCCCAACCCAACCAGGCCGACGCGAAGCTTCATGATCTGGCAATAGTGCGGCCCAGGGGTGAACGCATGCCGTGCAGTGGCACAACGCTAGGGAATGAACGACGATTATATCGGCGCTTTCGGCCCCCGCACAACCAGCATTCGGCCCCAATCAATTGGCGAACAAGAACAACAGCACGCATAGTTTGCCCAAGCGCTCCAAGTTCAGGAACAGGACGATTTTGAATGGCGATTCGTGAAATAATCGCGGCATGCGCAATTCCTTTTGCCAGAAAAATGCTTATCTCTTTTTCAAATCTGTGCGCTCCGTGCCGTTAAACGTGAGGATGAAATCGGGACCGTACGCAGTTGATGGAGTTTGAAAGCCCGGCGACGCCTCGTTATGGGCTGCTCGGCGAGCGATTTCAACGGCACTCTGCGCCGCAAACGTATAGGCTTCGATGGTCTCCAATCGGCTTACCACACGCGCGCCCTGTTCATCCCACGCTTCCGCGACGATGACACTTCGGGCTCGGGCACGCTGCTTTCGAGATGGCCCGGCGGGCAATCGCTTTTCGATCTGGCGCTCCGCCCATTTCCGGATCCAGCGATTACCTAAGAAGCGCCGAAACCGGCCCGAGATTGCTGCGAGCAACGTCGACATTCCCGCCGCTTCGAAGAACACGTCGATATTCGGAATGTGCGTCGAAAACCACGCGGTCGCGACATCGCCCCAGCTAACGCCGATCGTTGGCGTGGGCCCATTGCCGAAATCGATCGTGGCTCGCGGGGTGCGATTCAGCTCCACAATTTCGCCACCACGCCGCACGAGCGTTCCGCGTGCGGCGCCTTCGAGCATCGTTCGTGCGGTGCCGCGCGTAATTCCTGCAAAGCCGCCGATTGAAAGTCGCAAATGCGTAGAGCCTGGCAGCCGCCGCTTGACGTGCGACGCCATGCAGTCGCTCGGAACCACATCGAAACCTGCGCCAGGCAGCAATATCACGCCCGCCGATTTCGCTCGTGCATCGAGCCTGGCGATGCTTTCGAACACGCCAATTTCGCCCGTCACATCGACATAATTCACACGCGTGCGAAGACAGACTTCGGCCATCGGCAGTGCCGTCCGGGAAAACGGTCCCGCCATGTGGAGCACGGTCGACACGCCACTGATGCCACCTGCGATGTCGGTGGAAGAATCGATCGCAAACACGCGCCATGGCAACCCTAATCGCGCCGCCAGCGGCTCAACCTTCTCGCGATTCCGCCCGGCCAGGATCGGCCGCAATCCGATCGCCACCGCGTGCTCCGCGGCCAATTGACCGGTGTAACCAGTGGCGCCGTAGATCAAAAATGTCGGAATCGTTTGTTCCATAAGTCAAGCGCGTGCGCCGCGGTTTCGTCGTTCCGGTCATGTGATTCGCGCGCGGTTTGATGCACAGTTCGGCCGCAAATTCTCGAGCGAATCTAGTTTGTCGTGAAAATCGAGAAACCATTTTTTGGCGACAAAATTGAGGGATTTTGTCGTCTGCTGCGCAATCGGCGCTCGAGAAAACGCGGCATGTGCTAACGAATTGCCACGACAAAAGTGGAATGTTTGTTAGGGCCGCGCGGCGTGGTCATCCGCAGATCTTAAATCACAGTCAGTCGCCTTCGAATCAGGCTCCGGCAAATCTCCGCCAGCGCTTTTCTCAGCCACGCTTACCCCAACGCTCACCGTTCCCTTCTGGAATTTGCGCGACACAGATTGGTCGTTAATCTGCACTTGCCCTCTGGCAATGCCGAAGTCCGCCGGCCAAGACGCCCACGCGGGGGTCGGCAGAAAAAATGGAGATATTACGTAGCAGTCGCCAACAATCATCGCGAATTGCGCCAATTGTTCCGCATCGGATTGATCTTGCGCTGGCACCAGGATTGCCTTGCAACCATTTTTCGCTAGCGCCGAATGAGCCTTGAGATTGGCGTCGACTTTCTCGGCTGTGCTGTCGTCGTGCATTTCCAAAGAAACACCGTCGGCGATTTTTCCAAGCAGATTGACATCGGCGAGCGGCGCAACATCGAACCGAATGGCGACATTATAAATCACGGCGATGTTCCGCCGATGCAGTTCGCTCGTCAGCTCGCGCAGGTAGACCGCTGTGTCGCGCCAGTCGATGAACCCTTCCCACGAGGAGTTGTGAGAGACGTTATCGAGGAACGCCAGGTTGCAGTCGTACGATTCCAACTGATCTGCAATGTATTGGATCAATTTGTGTCGGGCATTCGGCTGTCGGTAATCAACGATACGCAACGGCGGGTCGTCTTGGATGAATTCTTTGGAGAGCAGTTCCGTTTCGTTAAAAAGCTCTGCCGGTAAAGTCCAGGATGGCTGGGATCGGCCACGAGAGCCCACGGCTCGGCTCGAAAGATAGCAGCCAATGAGCGCCTTCGGGCAGGCGGCCTTCAACTTCGCGCGAGCCTCGTAAAAGTCCTTGATTGAAGTGCCGTAATACCCGTAGCTGAGATCGGTTATCAGTCGCTCGTTCTTGTTCACAAACGTTCGATAGTTCGCGGGCATCGCCTCGTTGACGCTCATTCGTGCGCACAGATTGCCCGTCTTTTGTGGAGACGGGATTTTCGGAGGGTCGGCGAGGCAGACTTCGGCGATAATAACAATTCCAATGGAAATGATCGTTCGCATGGCGTGATGAGTCACCTTGTTGGAAGCATGATTGGATTTCATGGCGCTAATCGTTTGCTATGGCAAATACTACTTTTTAGAAATTGCGACTGCAACTTACGCACGGGTGCTTCGGTAGGTGCAGTTGCTGACGTTGCTCCGATATCAAGGAGCAAGATTGGTGGGGTGTACGGGCACCTCGCAGGACCAGAACGGCATGTCTCCCCTGTTTTTTTTAATATGGTCAATGATCCTGCGCACATTGCTGTGTTCAAGTAGGTCTTCGTTCAAGCAGGTTTTCGATCAGGTCCCAATTTCCGCTGACCGTGTCCTGGCCCAAAACGTTCCCACAGAAGCTGCAGAGACCTTTTGTCGAAAAGTGAGTCGTCAATCATCCAATTGCGAGCAGTGAGTCACAGACCGATCAGCGCACTGTCGCGATTGTCGAAGAATGCGACAAGTTGCGACCCGTCGCTATATCAAGGCGGATGGGGAGGGATTCGAAAGTATACGGAATTTGCCGGAAAAGATGCAAGAATCTGAAAAGCGCTGCAAAAACGCTGCACGGGGAGATCGCGATCTGCAATTGGCCGTGGTCGTGGAGCGATGGCCACTCTTGAATGCCGAGATTCGTGGCAGAATCATAGAATTGGCTGGAGGCTAGCGGCCACACTGGAAATCGAGTCGTTGGACCACTCGCAAAGTCTTGAATTCATCGTAGTTACAACCAGCGCCCCGACTTATGGTTTGGCACTACTGGTCAGTGCCGGTCGTGAGTCGGGGCATTTGGTAGTTGCTCTTGCGCGCGGCTGCGCATGGCTTCATTACTTCATCGGTCTTGCTGCCATGCGATCCGGTTTATTGTTCTAGGACATCGTGAACTCGTCGATCGATGAAGTTATAGGTTAGCACTAGCCGATTCTTCACCGCTCACTGAATTGGTTAGCCTTCTAGGCAGCCATGCCTTCGAGTCAGAGAATGCGGCGCAGCACTCTAGTCGACATCGACCGCGTCCTGCTCCACTCGTCCGCGCTGCTGCAACGCCCGAGCGACTAGCCAGCAAACCAGCGCCCACGCCAGGCCAGCTGTCCAGCCCGCCAACACATCGGTCGGATAATGCACGCCCATGTAGACGCGGCTCACGCCGACCAGCAATGTCAGCACCAGCGCCACGATCAGGAAATAAGCTCGCAGACGACGTTCTCGGACGAATCTCCCGAGCAAAGCCCCCAGCGTCAAGTAGACTGTCGCGGCCAGCATCGAATGGCCGCTGGGGAACGAACTGGTAGAAACGATGGACAGGTGCGGCACGACATTCGGCCGCGGCCGATCGAACCAATTCTTGAGGACGCTGGTCACCACGAAGCCGCCTGTGGCAGCGGCCACAATCAACCACATGGCTCCATACATCCGTCTGAGCCACAGATATCCCACTACGGTCAGAGTCAGCAGCGTCAGGACCGCCACGCCTCCCAGGGCCGTAAGATCGCGGCCTACCTCAGCTAGCCATGGCGGGCCAATGGGTTTGGATGGATCGTCGGGTTGTGCAAGGCCCGCACCACCCACTCATCAAACCGCGACGTCGCACCGGCCTGCACTTGCTCCGCGATCGTGACAAAAGCCCAAATGGCCAGCGCGGCGACTAACAGGAGCATCATCACGACCAGTTCATGCCCGCCGATCCAATCGAGCGCGGAATGCACGACGTTAAAGGCCGCTGTGACTGCGCGGCGAGTCGGACCTGGCGATCTGGGTTTGGAAGGCGGCGGCTTGTCGGAGGCGGCCATAGCTATTCGCATCTGCTGAACATTAAGTCGTAACTGCAGCGCGCCGATAGGCCTCCAAAATCTCTGGGCCGAAACAGGCAAAGACGATCCATTCGATGCTCGAAGGTTTTGCCAGCGCCGCGCGGATAGTGGATACGGCAATGTTGGTCGCGGCTTCCAGCGGATAACCATAGATCCCAGTACTGATCGCTGGAAACGCAATGCTTTGCAGTCCATACTCCTGCGCCAGTCCCAGCGCCGCTCGATAGGCACTTCTTAGTTGCTCGGACTCTCCCGCCGAGCCGCCTCGCCAAATCGGACCGACGGCGTGGATCACAAAGCGCGCTGGCAGGTTGAATCCCGGAGTGATCCGGGCTTCGCCGGTCGGACAGACGCCAAGTTCGCGACAGGCGCTGGCCAGCTTTGGCCCCGCGGCGCGGTGGATGGCGCCGCACACACCGCCGCCTGGTGTCAACCCTTCGTTCGCGGCATTGACGATCGCGTCGATGGCCAGCGTGGTGATATCGACGAGCTGGGCTGAGATTTTCAGGGGGACCATGACGGCAGCCCAGGTGGTTGATTGTTGATCTGCGATATTCGGCACCGTGCGACAATCGTTGATTGTAGCGGCGGTGTTTTCCTCCGAGTGCTAAAAAATCCCGCCAAACATGTCATATCTCCTGGGAGCGTCCGGCTAGCTTCGAGCCAACGACGGTCGCTCCCCACGCCCTGAGTCCATCCGCCTGACCGTGGATGGCACCAGGGCGTTTTCGTTGCCGTGATACATGTTGTCGGAGTCCGCACACAATCAAACAACAGGAGGGCACCATGAATAAGTTCAGCTTGGGGCAAATCGTAGCCACGCCCGCGGCGCTCGGCGCGCTGGAGGATTCAGGGCAGAGGTCCGATGAGTTTCTGAATCGCCACGTGACGGGCGATTGGGGCACCGTGAGTCCGGACGATCAGCGTGCCAATGAAGAGGCGCTGCAAACAGGTGCCAGATTACTCTCGGCCTACGAGACGACATTGGGCTCAAAAATCTGGGTGATTACGGAGGCGACTGGCGATGACGGCCGGCGAGCCTCCACCTGCGTTTTGCTGCCCGAGGATTATTGATCGCCGCCCACGATAAATCTTTCGTGCGGATGTCTGACTTGAGTTAACGCCTGGTATGTGCCGGGGCGGTTCTGTTTTTATTAACAGGACCGCCCCGCGGGCGGTCCTCAGCTCATGAGGAGGTGCCCATGATCGCGACGTTGAGAAGAGTTTCCGAAGAGACGCAGTTCGTGCAGCAGCGATTTCTGGCGATGCTGCCGCAGATCCGTCGACAAGCTTTGCGAGCCTTTCGAAATGCGGCGGCCGAAGCTCGTGCCGAGCTGACCCAGGAGGTCATTGCCTTGGCCTTCGCCATGTTCGTCCGACTGGTGCGGCGCGGCAAAGTGGGACTGGCGTATCCAACTCCGCTGACTAATTATGCGATTCGCCAGGTCCGCGCTGGTCGGCGTGTCGGTTGCCGGCAGAATGTGCAGGACATCATGTCGCCTGTCGCGATGTGCACTGGGCCCGACGATCCAACGTCGCGAAGCACATCCCGAGCGGATCGGTGGTTTGAACTTAATGTTATGCGAAGATCGGCGGATGCGGTCCGGCTGAAACGGCAGCGGCGCGCTTGGATCTGGCGGCTTGGTTTCGCAAGTTCTCGCCGCGGAATCGGCGGATCGCGCGGGCACTGGCGATCGGTGAGCAAACCAATGTCGTGGCCCAGCGATTTGGGCTGACTGCGGGTCGCATCAGCCAACTCCGCGCCTGGTTTCGCAACCACTGGGAGCAGTTTCAGGCGGGGACACAATCTGGCGGCTGTGCGGTTTGACCGATTAGAAGATTTCTCACAGCCCAGCCTGCACCGGTTCACGGGCAGGTTGGGGCTGATCACATTATTCGAGATGCCTGTAACCGACCACGCAAGGATGAGGGCGATCATCGAGGTTCAAGCGACTCCAGCGATTCAATTGATCTGCTCGTAGCACGATGCCACAATGGAATGCCGGTAAATAGTGCTAGCGATAATCCTGCAGCGATCAGCAATGCTCGTGAACTTGGCTCAGGCACTAATTGCGGACCGCCACTGGACATGAAATCCAACATCGATTGGATATCGCGGTTGTCGAGTTTGCCGTCGCTGTTCATGTCGCCGAAGGCCAGCAGATCAAAATCGGTCAGATGGTTGACGGTTTTGTAGGCGTTCAAATCGGTCAGCGCTTGCAGCATCGCGGGAATGTCGTCGGCGTTTGAAACGTGGTCGCGGTTGAAATCGCCAAACGGTACTAAATTGGTCGTGACCCATTGCTGAGCGGCAGTGAAAGCATCCGGCGGGACGTCGCCGCTCGCGTTCACATTGAACAGCGCAAACAGAGGCAGTGACGGCATGATGCCCGGAAATAGCGTCTGCTCGTCGGACTGGACGACTTTCAATCGCATCTCAACCAGATAGACGCCGTCGGTGGGCGCGGCGTTTGTGCCGGAGTTGATGACGGTCGTCAGATGTTTGTGCATGGACCCATCAGCGGCGATGTTTTGCACCGTGAAGCCTGCCTGCGGATAGGGACCGCCGCCGGGAGAAGCCGTTATTGATTTGGATATGCCCGGCAATGGAAAACGTGAGTGATTCGTCCGCAGGCACCGAGGCGAATTGCGATCCGTCCCAATACTGCGGGTCGGCCAAAACATCCAGTGCCAGACTTCTCCGGACCGTTAGGCGAAACGGAATTCGTTCGGCAAGTTGCTCGGCGGATAACCGCTGCCGCTGCCCGCGGCGTTGATGCCAGGATTGCCGGTGGAATACGTTGCTGCCCGTATCGCCAAAAAATACGGGAACACATGCAGCGGATTGGCGGTCATCTGCTGGCCAACATGCCGTTGTTGTCAAAGCCATAGGTAGCCAATCGCCCAGCGCCGCAACCATCACGCGTGGTGAAATGTCGAAAACCGCCTCCGGCGGGCGACGGCAAATTTAAAATAACGAGGAGTCCAATGCTCGAAGAGTCGCAATAAGTAGCGCATATGATTTCTTGGCTTTCTCCGATCAGCCGCGATTCGTGCCGTGCAGCGCCACCGCACCGCAGCGCCACAGGCCGTTGCGATTCCAATCGTGGCCAACACGCAACCGGACGGTTCGGGCACCAATGTTCGCGCGTAGCCGATAACCGCTTGAACTTGCGGATCGTCGTTGGGTTCATCGAGATCGAAGCGATTGGCCAGATGGTTATAGAGCACTACAAAAGGCAACGACGTGGCAATATTGCTGTCGTTGGTCATGGCTAAATCCATTTCAAACATGTAAATGCCATCGTTGGGATAGGCCCCCGCCGGGCCCGGACAACACCGAACTGAGGTGCTCATGAACCCCTTGGTTGCCATAATTCAAACCGCCAACGGTACCGATGACGAAGCCAGCGCACTGGCTGCCACAGTCGTCATCAGATTTGGGTCCCGTTGAGAAATTAGACTGACGCTTCGCCCTCCCGGCACGGTGCCGAAGCGTGAGCCATTCCAGAATTGCAGTCCGCTTAGCACGTGGAAACTAAGTTGATCGCCATTGGGAAGACCACTACCGCCTGGCAGGCCGCGCTGCCTACCGCCAACTCGCGAAAACCGGGTTGCCTGCGGTGTGCGGCGTCGATGGATCATCAAACACGAAATCGAAGACGCGAAACGGACCATTAAACGTGCTGGTTTCATCGCTGTAGCCGAAGGTGACGATCGGCTGTCCCGCCGCGGGACCAAGTGGGCGATATATCGAAGTCGGCCAAAGCAGCCGCGCCGTTTCCAAAAACGCAACACATGGTTGCCAAAACTGTCATTCGAATCGTTCGCATGATGGATATTTCCTTGGATCGAAGCTGATAAATCAGGGAATAACTTACGTTCAGTTGCCGCTTCCCGGCGGAATGCAAAATTAAAAGGCAGCATTGCCCAGGCGTGAATTGGGCAGAGCTGATGCGATCGACGTGGCCATCGGCGTACAAATAGTTTGCTGTGTCGCCGTGGCGCTCTGTAGTCACTGCGGCATTGATGGCGTTCCACACCGTGCCCGCCGCAATGTTCGATTTGCTGAACCAGTCGAAGCAGTGCACGTGATCGTTGGAGAGCTGCACCGCCAGCGAATCGGAAAGTTCGAACATCACAATCGTTTTCGAAGTTTCCTTCAGCTTGTGGGCCGTGGGAAAACACGGAACGCCTGGCGGCACGCCATCCTTGTTTGACAGGTATCCATTGAGTGCATAGCTCGTCATTTTGGCGGCCATGCGGGCATCGCCATTGGGGTCGTCGGGAAAATCGGACGGCATCGACATTCGATGTAAGGCGCAATCGTGTAGATCCAGGCGCTCGGGTAAGCCCGTGTTCAAACCGGAATTTCCGACGGTATGCGTCGCCAGCGGCCAGAAGCCGTGATGCGTGTCGCAATACTGCCGGATCGCAAGCCCGACCTGTCGCATATTGCTGCGCGTATTTGGCTGCGCCGCGACGCTTCCTGTGCCGATCGCACAGCCGGCAAGAGCAGCGCGATCAGCGTGCCAATGATGGCGATCACTATCAACAATTCGACCAACGTAAACGCACTTCGACGCAAACATGTACGCATCCTCCACTGCGAATTGACGCGGTCACTCGCGCAATGTTGCGCACGAGCAACCACACCATCACACGCATGAATTCGCGACCCGCTGATTGTGAAATGCAACCACGAAATCGCTGGTCAATGAACCTATCGCCGCCAGAAGCCGATCCATGCTTAGGCCATTGGCGGCGCACGCGGCTGGGCGGAAGAGAATGCCGGACAAATGACTACTTCCGGTGCGGTGGAATCGAGAAGCTCGCGCACACCCAGCACAGATTTGCGCTGGCGGCGTGGCGATAAAAAGCTGACCGAGTGAATGATGCTGACAGACGGTGCAGTGCTCGCTGTCGTGATCGCGATCGTCGTCCGAGTGGTCAAGCGAACGCTGGGCAGCAGATTCATGACCACCGTGTGATTCGACGATTTCATGGACATCATGACCATGATCGTGCTGCAGCAGATGCAAACCCTGCCCGCCCAGTGCAATTGTGCGTAGCAAATTAGGGTCAGCCAAATCTTGAATCGATGTAGCATGCGGACAAAGGCATAATTGCGGGCTAATGCAAACGCATTGCGTTTAAGGTATTAAAGATCGCGAGTCAAGTCAATCTTCCTTAACTTTCGTTAAGGAAAGATGCGGGCGCAATTGGCACAGTGATTGCCGGCTATTTACCGCTCTGGCCGCTGATAGAATTCCCGCAAGCAGGCGAGCCAGCTCCTACGAATATCGGGCACGACGCCAAACATAAACATGGTCCAGATTGCGGTCATGAAGCGGTTCCGCACGGAGATCATGTTGATTATCTGGTCGAGGGTCACTTGCACCATCAATATGGTGACCACTGCGATCGACACAAAGTGTTCGTGGATGGCAAAGTCACATGTTCACACCCTGCGGAATTGTGACGCAGACCTAGCGGGATTTGACCGAACCTTCAGGTTTCGTCTAACGTCATGGCTGTGGATTATTGTTTTCCCTCTGCTGAAGATCAGCGGGCAAGCCATGAAGGGCATTCCATTCGTAATTGATGAGACCCCGTATGTTTGCTGGGATTGGGATTTACAAGAGAAGAATCTCGAATTCCTCAGAGGAATTGATTCCCGATATTATCAATATGTTGTCGAAAGCAATATCGACCATCTTGAAGGCGATGATAAACACCGGGCTGCGTTAAGTATTCGGCTGGCGTACTCGCACGCCCTTGAGACACTTTTTGCATTGCTGGGTGCGCTAGTGCAGGCTCCAAAATGCCCGGTCGGTTGGCTCATAATGTACCGAAAGGAATTGCCGGACTTTGTACGCACGATTACAGAATCCAAGCCCCGTCTTAACCCGTGGAAAATCAGAGCATGTAACGTGGCAGGCACTGGCGGATGGCATTCATGCCAACATGAAGTGCGACGATGAAAAGAAAGCGTGGATAGCAAAAGGTTTTGGCGATTGCTGGCGTCGGTTTGCAACCGACTTTTTGAATTCACATTTCAATGGTGAGTACAACGCATTGAAGCATGGGCTGCGCGGCGGTCTTGGCGGATTTGTGCTGTCGGTCGGAGATGAAAAGATACCGGGAGTGCCTGCGAAACCAGAAGAAATGCAGGTCGTGGGAGGAAGCATATTCGGCACTTCATACTCTGCTGCTGGGAAGAGATCGGCGATGGGTCGGTCAATTTCCGACCCCGGCGTCATAGTCGGAATTGGAATCCAGAGAATATGCTCAACGCAGTTGTAATTTGCGCAATGTCGATAAACAACACGATAAGTTGCCTCTGCATTTTGGGCGGCGACCCACCAGAACAATGCCAATTTCGCAGCCCGGGAAACAGCCGACTACTTCGCAACGCCTTGGGCAAATCGAGTTCCTGTGAACGATATGAGCATGGATACGAAAATTGAAGTCACAGACATTGAACTCAAAACCAAAGACGAAGTGCTTGCAACGTATGAACACCCACCATCCGCGCTGTGTGAAGCAATTCAGATTCCCCAGAACGCTTTGCTTAGTCGACCACTTGCTTAGGCAGCGCTCTGGATGCGATGCTAGGAAAATGCTGCACGGCGTATTTTGCAAGACGAAACTGGCCCAATCGTCTTGTACAGCAGCAGACAATGTTCGTGATTCGCCAGTCGTGGGGAGCACGATCAAATTATAGTTACCTTCTTGTGCAAGCCGCACGATGTCCTGCCCATCTTGCTGTTGATCTCCCAACACTTTGACTTTACGGCCCAATTGTTCTGCCTGTTGCGTATCGCGAATTACAGTCTCTCGTCCATTAGTATGTGGCAGAATTCCAAAGACGCGACCACAGCGAAATCTAAATCGACATCCGGCGCAGCATGGTCAGCAGCCATTCGAACACATCGTGGCTGGTCAGCGTGCCGTCGTGAGCCATCAGCACTTTGCGCACGCCGATGCCGGCCGCGCGCAACTCATCGACCGAACGGGCCAGTCGCTCCGCGGCCTTGGGAATGCGATTGCCGCCGTCCAGATCGAACGTCACATCGCGATCTGCACTGACGATATGCACCGTCAGCCCGCGGGTTCGCCTTCGTTCAGGCTGATCCAGTACAGCGCAATCTGATCGAGTTGTTCTTCCGCAGTGAACTTGTTCGAGGCGCCGAGCATCATTTCCTGGGCGCCAATGTCTTTGGCCGTCGTGAGCACGGCGTTAAGCGGATTGTTGGTCGGCACGATCAATGGAATCACACGCTTGCCGAGCTTTTCGGCTCGATCGACCACTGCCGTCATCAACTGCCGATCGTAAGTGTCCAAATCAATTTCTTCCGGCCGTATCGGGCCGCCCGGCGGTTCCATTTTGGCAGTCATCACAATCACTTCCGTCGTCTGCGGATCGGTGTCGGCCAACGCTTTTTCCAGCATGAACAAATTGTGCGGCGAACGGATGGCCACCAGTTTTCGGTACGGTCGCTTCAAGCCCAGACTGTCGGCAGTCGCTTGATCGATCCTGCCGCGGTTGAACTGCTCTTTGTGTTCGTGTTTCTCGCCTCCCGCCGTGTCGATGCAGCGTTTCTGTGATCGTGAACACGGACAAAAACGCGGCCGGAAAATCAAACGCCGCTGATCGTGGCAATCGGCTTGGTGAGCAAGTTTGCGCAATCCCCGACAGAGCACGATCAAAAAGACGAGCTCAGCCCAATCGGCACTTGACATCTTGCCCCAGCGAAAATTCAAAGGCACGGCAAATTCGCGCGGCTGACGCATTTTGAATCGCAGCACCACCATCGACAACGTGTTGAAGACGAAACTCCAGACCACGCCGAACGCGTAAGCTTCGCCGAGCAAAATGACATCGCCGCGGCTGACGAGAATCGTGAACAATTGCAGCCGGCAATCAGGTACAGAACCCGGTAATGTGTGCCGATACTTGCGGTGCGGCTTCAAAAACCAATCGGGCAGCACGCCGTCTTCGGCCACGCGGCTTAAGACGCCGTTGGAGCCGACAATCGAAGTGTTCACCGCGCCGGAAAGAATCAAAAACCCGACAATCACGACAAACGCATTCAAGCACAACTGCAGCCAGACGGGCCCGACCATGTGCATCGCCAGACCGCCGAGCCAATTGTCGTGATAGGCGTTCATCCGCTGTCGCGCGGAATCAAGAGCACGGCCAGAAAATTGACGTGCCGGTGAGCAGCAAACTGTAGGCGAAAACGATGAACGCCGACTTTTTTGAAGTTTTTCAGCTTCGGCGACTCCACCTCGCGATAAACCTGGGCCAGGGTTTCTTCGCCGCTCATCGCCAAGATCGAATGGCCGAAGGCGATGATGATGCCGATCACGCCGATCAAACTCAACCAATTTGTCGGCTGTCCGCAGCGGCTCGGCTACCGAGGATAGTGTTGCCGAGCCAACCCAACGGATCTTCTTGTTCGCCCCGTGATCGGATTCATCAGTTTTACCGGCTTGCCGTCGTCGTCGATCACGGTATTTCTTGATCGTCGCTGCACGAATTTTTTCGATTGATCGGGTGCCACGGTCAGTTGACCGTGCCGTTACGGCCAGCGTAAGACCTGCCCAGGTCAGCATGACCACAGCCATGATGGTCGTGGCGATCATGATTTTCAGCGCCTTGCCGCTCGACTCGTGAATGCCGAGCAGATTCTGCCGCAAGAAATAAATCGTCGTGGCGCAGGCTATGGCCACCGAGCCCCAATTCTGTAATCGCTGGACGCGTCGACGTCACCGATTCGATATGCCGGTAACTGCTTCATAGCGTTTCCAGAATCAGACCCGACGATGTACTGCCCCGCCGAAACGCCGCTGATCGGGCCGGTCAGCACGTAATCGAACAGCAGCGCCGAAACCGCGGCCTTCGCGCAGAAAGCCGCCCAGCGCCTCTTTCACAATTCGATACACGCCGCCGCGCACAAACAGCGAGCAACTTTCGATGTACACCGCCCGCATGCCATAGCTGAACAGCAGCACCGCCAGGATGAACCACGGCGCCGCCTTGCCGATGGCGCTTTCGACAATCGCGCCGATGTAATACGCCGTGCTCGACATGTCGCACAGCACGATGGCCGCGGTGCGCCAGTACGAAATGAACGTGAACATCACGCTGCTGACCACCACCACTTGCGCAGCGCGACCCACTTTCGGCCCGACCAGGAGCCGCTCGAATCCAAGGGCGAAGATATGAGAAATACCGGGATCGGTCCCGCATAAATCGTCGATCAGTCGCTTAGAGTCGGTCAGTAGCGCCAGCGCAATTTCGCTAGTTTCGCTCGCGAATTTGCGATCGCCGGTCGTCAAAACACCACGCAATCAAAACATCGAACGCACCGGTGTAGAGGTGCCCTTTCAACACATTCGGGCAACGCACCGAACCGGCCGGCGAGGTTAGCTGACGGGCTAGGGCTTGAAAGTGCCCTGATTCACTCGCGTGAATCTGCGCCCTGAATCTGCCGTGAGGCCTGCCAGCAAACTGCTGGCGACGCGCAAACTAGCAAATTCGGAGTCGGCATACTGCGCCAACTCGTTGGGTTCCCCGCTCCCACGATTTTCACGCAGGATTAGGCTGCACGGACCCAACTCTAGCAAACCGCGCGTGAAGAAAGTGCTAAGATCGGCACTAAGAAATCGTTAGAATTCGCAATGTCAGACGGCTTTCATTGTCTATCTTGCTATGGCATCAGGAGATACGTCGTGCTTCCAAAAACTCCGTCAACACCGCCCGAGCGCGACTCCCTGCCGTTGTATGATCCTGCTCCGGTGGGTCCCATCGCGAAGCCTTTTGCTTCGCATACCTGCCATTACATTTCGATGAACAAGCCCCTGACTTGGGCAGGAAGTTTGTTCCTGCCCAAGCCTTAGGGGACTTACTCTGGACAGGCGGTGCCAGAGTTCGCTTGGGAAGAGGGTACTTGTGGCCCGACACTTGAAAACCACGATGGCTAAGGCGTGGGATGCTTGTCAGTGCGGACGGCGAAGTGATCCAATCTAACGGATGACCCGGCGGGGCTGACTTGAACCAAGATGCGCCCGTTGACCACGAGTGATCCCGCATTACTTCGTTTACGCCGTCGGACTCACGTAATACGTGTGTCGATTGGCCCGTTACCGCAGCTTCGTCGATTATCGCCATCCTTCGACGATGATTCCGTCCGCGTGGATGTATTGGCCTTCTTCTACGAGCAGTATGTCACCGATCTGCAATTTTTCCGCAGTCACGGCTTCCAATTCATAGAAGTGATTTATTTATGTTCCGTGGATTGCGGAGCAGTCCATTCCGGCAAACACGACTTTGGCAAATTCTGTCGATGGTCCGTTAATCGGTATGCCAAACGAAGGCGATCTGGTGGACTTTCGACTTATGATCGACCATTGAGAATCTTGCCAGGCCAAGGCGCTCGTCACTGCTAAATGGAACAATGCAAGCCCGCCGTGGTTCGCTCCCAGGAAGATAATCTCGATGCGACCGACGCCTTTTAACGCAGCAGCATCGTTGCCACAATGCAAAAGAGCATGACCACTTGGAGGCCGAATAGGGACCAGTTTTCGCATTCCTCCTACGTGGAAATAAATGGAAGAAGAAACGACGAAGGAATTCCGCGAATCTGCTCGCAGCTTGTATCGAGGATTCTTTTTCGGTCGCATTGGCTATCGCTGGCCCGGTTACGTATGGCCCAACATATATTTTGATTCCCACGGTTGCTCCTTCGTCGAAAGTTTTTCCGGCGTCTTTGGAATCAACGCCGCCACCTCTTATTGACCGATGAATGCTATCCGACGCTTTGACGCTTTCGTGCGCGATCGAGATACTACGATGCCTCGATACATCAGTGTGGCTGTCGAATTGGCTTGTGCCTCTTGCGTTGCCTCCGCCTGCTCGCGAAGAAAGTCTGGATCACCTCGATCCCGCGATACACGGCCGATGCTAAGGACTCGGCTCGTGCTGCTTGCGCAGTTCTTGGTCCGCGAACGAACGCGGGATCGACGAGAATTCCGCGATAGACCCAGGGGGTCGTTGATTTCGCTGGTTCAGCGGGCGAAACAGGTTTGGGAGCCACGGCCGGCTTGAGCGGCGGGGACGGTCTGTTTGGTGCAGTCGTGGGCGCGACCATAGGCTTAATTGAAGACCTGCCCGGAATCTCCGGTTGTATTGATCGGCTCGCACCGGCATTACGATGGTTGGGTAGCTTTACAACAGTTTCGCTTGTCAATAGAGACATAGGGAACTCCTTTTGAAATGGTCGCATCAAGAGTGAGCGACCGTTGCAGTTCCCAATCTAGGCAACCGCTATGCCGCAAACGGCTAGGACGGTGCGGTGCAGCCACGCGCGACAATGCGCGGCAGTGGAGGTCCAACAGCCACAAGCAATTACGGACTCGACGTGGGGCCGGCAAGCTCGGTTAAAAATGTGTCAAGACTCCGAACGCGCATGCCAGCTACGAAAGGTATTGCAAATTGCGTGAGCCGACTCGCAAATTGCAATGGCCCTTAACAATGCCCAGAAGTGAGAATTCGCGATAGCCGGAGCAGGATGTCACTCAGTCGCGAGGAAGTTCAGACGATTTTGACTGGTCACGGCGGCGCAGCGCTCACATCGCAATCAGCGACCAGACGAATTCGACAGCGCCGAATGGCCATGCCCCCTGCAAAAATCCATACGTGGAAGCCATCAGACAGGAGCCGGCAAACGCAAGCACGAACCAAGACGAACGGTCTTCGAGAGCATAGAAGATCAGCATCGCACTTACGGCGACGAGTCCAAACAGCGTGAGCGTGTCCATGCCGATTCACTCATCGCGTTAAAGTGATCTTACGATGTTGTCTCAACATTCGTGAATTATGGCGCTAGGAGACCAGTTCATTAGCTCCCAATCACGACGGCGCGTACTTCTTAATGCGATGAACACTAGCAAACACGTCGCACCGTATGCTGCGATCGCGATGTTCAGAAATGGGGTCGCTGCGTACAGTGCCACGCACAAATAGATCGCGTGATGCAGATTTAGAAACCATCTAAAAATAGCCTTCGGCATAGCTGCACCTGTGGATAATCCGAACCCAGTCGGCCGTTGGGTTGAATATACCTTTCCGAGAGATAGCAGTTAGAATACCTGATCGCAAAAAGAACCAGAGTTCTCACTCGATCCTGCCACTCAGGTGTGCAGCCTGCTGAAATTAGGTGGGGATCGAGCAAGGAACTCCGGTAGGCATTGATACGACTCCGCAGGCGGTACGGAATCGCACTACTTGCCTTCTGGCAACTTTGAAAAGCTCGTCTAGAGCAAGATTGATTTCCAATACATTGACCAGGGGCACGCCCGCTAGACCGCCCAGCGGCGCTACCGATTTGGCTTTCAAAAGCTCTTCGATGGTCTTGCGGACTTCTGGCTCCGGCTTGTTTGAATCGCCAGCTCGCTTGGCGGCAACACGATCCAGTTGGTACATCGCGCTTTGCAGGGTGATGTCGGGATCGAGACCGGCTCCCGATGCCATTACCATGTCGGCAGGTACGCGCTCCAGGTCAGCAGTCGGATAATCTTGTCGCCACATATCGAAGAAGATGGATTGAATATCACTGCCTTCTTTTGCTGGCTGGACAATCTTTTCGGCTTTTCCTTCCTGTGTCTTTGTTTCGACGATGGAAGGAAATGTGCCAGGGTTCGACTTTGCGTAGCTGTCGAAGAACACTCCGGCTAAATCCTCGGGTTTTGGGTCGGAGTTGTCGGGGTTATCTTTGATCGATTTGGCAACATCGTCAGCGTGCGATTCTTTCCATTTTGTCACATAATCAGCATTTAGCGGATCGGCTTTCACCCAGTTCGACGCCAAACCTGAATGACTCGCTGCCGATTGGGCAACAATTCCGGGTGCATTCTGGTATTGGTCTTTTTGAAACCATGCCTCAATGTCCGGCCCCACCAGTTGACCTTTCTTTTCGCCGCTAGCGTACTTCACAATTGGCCCTAGCATGTGCGCCACCCGGTTGTGCAGCAGATAGTTGTTTGCGGCCAAGTTACTTCCCCCCGTTGCAGCGGCGTTATATCCGACCGCTGATGGCCGCGGGTGGAAGTATTCGTCGCCGGAAAACGGTTGAGCGATCAAAGATGAGCCTACCAACTTCCCCGACTTGTCATAAATCAAACTGCCGTCCGATTTGGCGGGAAACAGTGTTTGGCCGAACGCCAGAACAATCAGCGGATAAATCACTGCGGAAAGACCAATGGTGAATACCAGCAGCCAAATGTTTGCTCGAATATGTCCTGACATGTGTATTGCCTTTCAACTTAGAGTTGTCTACTTCGGCTGACGTTGATCGTGTCTAGTGATGCGTCATACAACCATTCTGAGAGCCACCAGAGCAACGTCGATCAACTTAATACCTACGAACGGCACAATGATGCCGCCTAGGCCCCAGATCAGCACATTGCGACGCAACAGCGCGTTTGCGCCCACTGGCTGATAGGTCACGCCTTTGAGTGCGATTGGGATCAGAAGCGGGATGATGATCGCGTTGAAAATCACGGCCGAAAGAATCGCCGACGTGGCCGAATGCAGATTCATAATGTCCATCGGCTTGAGCCACGGCAGCGTGGCGGCGAACATGCCGGAATTATCGCAAAGTATTTGGCCAGGTCATTGGCGATCGAAAACGTGGTCAGTGCACTGTGTGTCATTAGAAGCTGCTTGCCGATTTCGACGACTTCGATCAGCTTGGTGGGATCGCTGTCGAGATCCACCATGTTGCCGGCTTCCTTGGCGGCCTGGGTGCCCGAATTCATGGCCACGCCGACATCGGCTTGGGCCAGCGCCGGTGCGTCGTTCGTGCCGTCTCCCATCATGGCGACCAGCTTGCCGCTGGCCTGTTCCTTTTGAATGTAGGCCAGCTTCGCTTCAGGCGTAGCCTCGGCGATGAAATCATCGACGCCGGCCTTGGCGGCGATGGTCGCGGCGGTGAAGCGGGTTGTCGCCGGTTACCATCACGGTCCGTAGTCCCATGTGCCGGAGCCGCTCGAATCGCTCGCGAATACCGGGCTTGAGGATCTCTTCGAGCACGATCATGCCGGCAATCCGGTTTCCTTCGCAAACCAACAGCGGCGTCGCGCCTTTCGATGCCAATATCGACTTGACCTGCAGCCGGGCGGAACCTGCGCCCCTTGCTCGGTGACGTAGCGAATGACCGCATCCGGCGCACCCTTGCGGATCCGCTGGCCGTTGGCGAGGTCGATGCCGCTCATCCGCGTTTGGGCTGTGAATGAAATGAACGCGCTCGATCCGGTCTTCCATGGTGCGCCGATGCACTTCGCTTTCAAGCGATTCGCGATACAAGTTCGACGATGCTTTTCCCTTCGGGCGTCGACATCGGCGATTGACGCCAATGCCGCCAGTCGTCCAACTCGCCAACGGCGGATCCGCCCTTGGAACCAATGTGTCGCGTGCCGGTTGCCGACCGTGATGGTCCCGGTCTTGTCCAGCAGCACGGTGTCAATGTCGCCGGCGATCTCGACCGCCTTTGCCGCTTTTGGCCAGGATGTTGGCCTGCAGGGCGCGGTCCATGCCGGCGATGCCGATCGCGGCCAGCAGGGCTCCGATCGTCGTGGGGATCAGACAGACCAGCAGTGCCACCAACGTCGGCACGTCGGTCCCGAGGCTCTGTAGCGGCGGCGAAGACCGAGATAGCCCTTCATGTACTTTTCGGCGTTGCCAGGCCATCGGCCAAAGGGCAACGGTGACCATCAGGAAAATCAACGTGAACGCGGACAGGACCAGCGTCAACGCGATCTCGTTGGGCCTGCGCTGGCGAATCGCGCCTTCGACCAACGCGATCATCCGGTCGAGGAACGACTTACCGGCACTCGCTGTTATTTTCACCACGATCCGGTCGGACAAACGCGGGTGCCGCCAGTCACGCCGGACCGATCGCCGCCTGCCTCGCGAATCACTGGCGCCGATTCACCGGTGATCGCGGATTCATCGACCGAGGCTATGCCCTCAACGTTTCGCCGTCGCCGGGGATGATCTGACCCGCTTCGACCATTACTCGATCGCCCAGCCTGAGGTCGTCGAGACAGTCTTCCTCGATCTCACCCTTTCATGCCCCGAATAGGCCGGCGTCTCACGGCGCGTCTTCGCAGCGAGTCGGCCGGGCCTTGCCGCGCGCCTCGGCCAAGCAGTGGCAAAGTTTGCAAACAGCACCGTCAGGACAGCCAGACATCGAGCGCGATCAAGTAAGTCAACCGTTGCCTGTCCACCGACCAAATCGCCTGCAATCGTGAACGGAACGTCAACACAGTCCCGATTTCGACCACGAACATCACGGGGTTTTTCCATTGGATGTCCGGTCGAAGCATGACAAATGCTTGCCTCAAAGCTTCGCGCAGCAAGTCGTCGCGAACAGGCTGGCCCGGCGGGATTCCGAGCGGCCTGGCGTATGATCTTCGGGGACAAGCGATGGACGTTGCGGGATGTCCTGGATAGTCGTTGACATATTCTCTACTTCATCAAGAACCAATTGGGTGTTGGACCGAATTTTTGACAATGCCGCCGAAGGGCAGCGGCCCAACGTGCTCAGCAACGGGCCCCAGGCTCCGGCAGGGAAAAACAGCAGCGCCGCGAGGATCAGCACTGTGCCCAGCAACATGCAGCCAAAGGTAAATGTGTTCGTATTAAGCGTGCCGCTGGTGACTGGCGTGGGCTTTTTCATCGCCACGCTCCCGGCAATCGCTAACGGAACAATCATTGGTATGTAGCGGCTGAAAATCATCACGAGACCTGTCGCGATGTCCCAATGCGGACTGAACGGCGCGGGCGACGGATTATCATTGAAGCCGTAGGTATCGCCTAAGCCCTCAAAACCCGAGCCGTTGTTGGCGGCGGCGGAACTAAATTCATACAGATTCTCGGAGAACGCATGGGTTCCCGGATTGTTTGTGCGCCACGACCCCAGCCGAGATAACAAAACAGGCCGGTCGGTCCGAGAATTAGAATTGGATGAATCAACAGAGCCAACATAGCCAACTTCATTTCGCGAGCCTCGATTTTCTTTCCGAGGTATTCAGGTGTTCGACCGACCATGAGACCCGAAAGGAAGACCGCAATGATGAGGAATACGAGCATGTTCAAAAGGCCGACGCCCACGCCGCCGAAGATGCAGTTAATCCACATGCCTGTCATGGGTACGATGCCAGCCAACGGATTGAGGCTATCGTGCATACAATTGACCGATCCATTAGCAACCGACGTGCAAAGCACAGCCCATGTCGGACCGGCGGAGGTTCCGAATCGCAGCTCTTTGCCTTCCAAATTTCCGAGCGATTGATCGACGGGCAAATCGGCTATGGCAGGCAATGAAATCTCGCGTTTGCCACCTTCGGCAGTGGCGTCCACAATCGTGTATGTTTCTGCTGCATGGCAGTTAATCCGGGATTTGGCGTCTCCGAGTCGGTGTGAACCGCCATCCAAATGAGCGGTAGGAGCATCGCGAGCATCACGCCATAGATGACCGTTGCATGGCGCATGTTTCGCAACATTCGACTGAACATCACCACGACGCCCATCGGCACGAGAATTATCCCCACACTCTCGACGAAGTTGATCCAACTGTTTGTATCTTCGTAGGGGTGGCAAGAATTTGGGCCGAAGAATCCGCCACCGTCAGCAAAGAATTGCTTGGGAGCAATCACTGCGGCAACCGGCCCACGGGCGATTGTTTGCGGATTGGGATTTCCATCGGCATCGGTCCCCATTGAGCCGGCTTCGACCGTCGATGCAATCGCGTTGCCTTTGAGTGTCATGGGCATGCTGCCCGCGACGTAAATACCTGCGACAACCAGACAGATCGGCAGCATCACGTAACAACAGCTTCGCCACAAATCGACGTAGAAGTTGCCCAGCTTTTGCTCGCCACGAAGCCCGCGGATCGTCGCGACGCACGCGGCCAGCCCGAATGCCGGACCAATAAAATCCATCCACAGGATGAAGAACAATTGGCTGAAATACGACAGATGCACTTCGCCTGAATAGTGCTGTAATTGGGTGTTGTTTAAGAAGGACGACACCGTGTGAAAAATCATCGACGGTGAAAGCATTCCCTTGTTATCTGGATTCAAGGGCAACCAAGGCTGAAAGGCCAAGATCGCGAAGCCAACCAAGAAACTCGCAGTAGTGAAGATCAACATTGCGATCGAATACTGTTTCCAATTCTGTGGCCCAGTATCGAGGCGTTGCTCGAACCATTTCAATATTCCCCGTGGCTGATAGCTGTAGTCCATGACCTTGGCCATATAGCGGCCCACGGGGATCGACAGCAAAACGCTCACTGCGACGATGAGAATTGGCAGAGTCCACATTGCGGAAGCCTTTAGGCGAAAGAATTAAAACCACTCTGGTCGCATTTGCGCTGCACCCAGATAAATGAACAAAAAAACGGTCGCGATGATTGTCAGCCAAATCAACATGGCCCAAACTCCCGTCTGTTAAACCTTGTCGCAGACCCGGACGAACGCGAACAGCAGTCCATAACACACGACGCCTGTAATGACCAAAACTGGAATCCATAATCCCAAGGACATGACTTTGCTCCG
>CAVZCV010000009.1:0-258822 GCA_963773875.1 Pirellulales bacterium | reverse complement strand
AGCCAGGCCAACGACCTGAAGAGCGGCACCCAAAGATCTCAACGGAGATTCTTCAGATCAACAAAATCTTTCACCC
Organism: Pirellulales bacterium; assembly: GCA_963773875.1. Classification (GTDB taxonomy): domain Bacteria; phylum Planctomycetota; class Planctomycetia; order Pirellulales; family JADZDJ01; genus CAVTYH01. The sequence continues at coordinate 258,746 of CAVZCV010000009.1, read as the reverse complement.
GTAGATCGTAGCCCGTTCTTTCCGGGACGACCTGTCCGGGGCGTTCTGTCACCACTCGCAGGGTGATTTTGTCCAGATTGGCCCGATCAGCGGCAAAACCGACGACGACGCGCCCCGGCTTCGACCGGTCCTCCTTCAACGACGACGACATCAGCAGCTTCCCGCCCTGAGTTATTTCCAAATCAACACGGCTGAAGTTTTTAAACAGGCCTTTGGTGTCGAACTCCAGCTCCACCCTCACGGGGTCGGGGCCGGCCGCGTTCGACCGGATTACTAAGCCCAATTCTTTTGCCCGCTCTTTGGAGACTTCCTCAATCCCCATATAAGCGAAACACCGGCTGGACGCAGCCAGCAATAGAGATGTCAGGATCAAGATGTTGAGTATCGTTTTCATATAGTAGTAAGACGCTTAAGGAACTGATTTCTTAGATAATTTTCCGCACTCAGGTGCCACTGGCGATGACAGTTTGCTCTGTCGTCTGCGCAATTCCAGCAATTTCTCATGAGCCCAGCACGACATGGCGCTCTGTGACGCCGTCTTCAGGGGGGACCGTATCTCAATCTCACGCGGCGCCGCGCATGAAACTGCTATTCTCGAGAATTGGGCGGACCACCTCAAAGAGCTTGTCTGCGTCCGGGCCATACATGTAAAGCGTGCCGTCGCTTCCATCGACTGCAATCTCGTTTCCGTCATATTCGCCGACTCGTGCAGCGGCGATTCCGCTTTCGAGCTTTTCCTCAAGCACAAAAAGCGGCTGAAGATCGGTAGATCCACCGTAGGCAAAGCTCACAATCACGGCATGCTCGGCGGCCTTGGCAGCTGGACCGGATCGGCTGCCGAAGAGCTTGGAAAAGAATCCCATCTTCGCACCTAACTGAAAACCTCAGATCTCTTGCTGGCTCGAATAAGAAGATACCGTGGCGGAACGGGACGACGCAAACCATTGGAAAAACGAGAGTTGGCTCGAGGTTGCACTCTATGCAAATTGTTCGCCTAAAAAAAACGCACGGATGCCAGTAGGTCCCGAATCGGCCTGAAAGGCCGCTTCCCCCAGCCCAGGCCGAAGGCCTGGGAAACTGGACACCGACAATGCCGCTGGCCCTGAAAGGGCCATTCATTTCAATCCCACACGTAGCGCTCGTCCCATTCCGCGGGCGGCGGGGTCGGGAGACCCGCGCCCAGCGCATCGATCTCGCCGAGCGCGCTTTGATCTCGTACCGCCGCAACCATCTCGTAATTCATCCTGAAACGATTGCCTTAGTGATGCTCCGGCTGCGTGCGGATATACTCCCATACCGCGTCGACATTCGACCGGCTAACCGATTCGCATTTCCAAAGAATCGACCTTTCAGGTCGAAAGGGCGTTTCATCATTCCGTTCCCAGGCCTTCGGCCTGGGCTAGCAGAAGCGACCTTTCAGGTCGAACGGAGCCAGGCCAACGACCTGAAGAGTGGGCACTGGGTGACCGCTGCCGTTAGCAGAAACGACCTTTTAGCGAACGGAGCATGAACGTGAAGAGTGGGCACTGGGTAACCCCATGCCGTTCGCAAGAGAGCCTACCTAGCTGAATCTGACCCGTCACCAAATCCCCGTCGTCCTGTCACGGCCTCTTCTCGGAGAGCGAATCCATGCCAGAAACTCCCCGACCCCGCTCCCCGTGCGCCGTCTTGACAGGACAAGGCCATATAGATGTTAGCCCTTTCACGACGGCGGCGCAGGCAGACGAGAAGTCTTCCGCACGACACGGACGGTCGATGCTGGGCTCTCTGCGAGCTTCGCTGTCGGACGAATGGGCCTCCGGACCAACTCACCTCCGCAATTCGGACACACGAATCGGAGCGTCTCGCTCGCACAGTGATGGCACCAGGTGCACTCGAAGGAGCAGATATATGCGTCATGCGATTCCGGCGGTAGGTCACAATCGCAGCACTCGCAATTGGGGCGAAGTTCCAGGGCCATAGTGTTCTTCAGGGCTAACAGAATATTCTACAACGTTAACGTTGGATAGTTCCAATATCCCCGCATTGTATATTGCGGAAACAACAAAACTGCAAGTGTTTCCTGCCAGAGTACTTGCAGTCTGTGGACGCCCGTGCTATCCAACTTTTCCGTTGGATAGTACCAGGAGGCTCTCATGTGGCCGGAAGCTCAAGCTCGACCCTGTCGCGCGGCCTCGAAAGTTGCTCGACCGGCTCCGCGATGCGTTGCGGCTAAAACAATACTCTCGCCGCACGGAGAAGTCGTATTGCCGATGGGTGCGCCGCTTTGTGATGTTGCGGCTTGGTTTGATTAATCCGCACTCCGCATTGCGCACTCCAAACTCCGCACTCTCTGCATTCTCTCTGTGCCACCCGTCGTGGTGAATTTCCGCATTCGAGAGGGCAAATTGTATCACGACGGCACGACGGACACGACGAATGGCAAAGAAAGGCCAATAAATCTTTTTGGAGCGGCCTGAAAATGCTGTTGACAAACGATCACGTGTACAATAATATACTCCAGTGGAGCCGTATGGCTCGCTATTTCGGTATGTCGGGCTGCTCTAACAGGGCAACCTATGTCAGCCCCAGGCCAAGTGAAGTCCCGACGAGTCGGGGCGAGCGTCGCCCTGTGGGATGGGAGATTCCACAGTCGCATTTACGCCCCGACGGGGCAAAATAATTCGGTGGTTTGTGATGGGCAGGCAGCAATTTCGCCCCGTTGGGGCTTCAGAATTTCATTTGCATCGTTTACTCAGGGCGACGCTGCGCTGGCCCTGGGCTGACGGAGGTTGCCCCGTCGGGGCACAGGATTGTTGCCCCATTGGCGCACAGAGTCGCTATTCCGTTGGGGCACACGTCAAGATTCCGTCCGGCACCCTCACCCTAACCCTCTCCCGTCGAGGGAGAGGGGATCAAACATACAGGTATCCTGTCAGCTCGGTATCCGGACATGTCCGCATATTTCGACATGAGAACATCCAACGTATTGGACTTTTAGACTTTTGGACTCTTAGACTCTTAGACCTTTTACACACTCAGACACCTAGACCCACAGACACCCAGACACCCGACTTCCGCACAACGTGCGAAACAACCCCTCAAAACGGATCCAGAAATTACGGGCGATTTCGGGGCACAAAGGCAGACAGTGAAATAACTGTGAAATTACTCGGCGCGAAAAATGAAAAATCGCCTGCACAGGGTGAAAAGCGTGCTCGAGTTATTTCACTCGAAAACTCGATTTTCGGGATATCTGCGAGACGCAGGGTGTTTTTCGCGAGAGATACGCACAAAAATCGGCGGAGTTTTTCACCGACATTTTGTCGCTCGCCGTTTGAGTCGAGAATTTCCGTGGTTTATCGAGAAAGCGAAAAAGCGCGCCTGAAAAAACTCACGACGGCAGGAAACGGCGCGTGCGAGCCAGCGCAAACACCTGGACGCAGCACGCTGTCTCGCTCAATGCGCAAGTTTGGAGAGTCGCTCGGACGCGATCAAAAGCTGATGCGGGCCACACGAGTAGCTGCTTAGCGCTTGCCGGCAACTTTCAGACACTCGTCGGGCGTGACGATGCCATCGCCGTTCAGATCGTATTTAGCGAATTCGGCCGCCTTGGCATCGGTCCAGGTCGTCGCATACTCGTGCATCGAGATCTGGCCATCCTGATCGGCGTCGAGTCGCAAGAACCAATCGGGCAACCCTTCGGGCAAACGCTGCGTGGCAGTCAAGTACGTGTGGGGCTTGGAGCTGGCACTGCTTCCTGTGGACGCGCTGCTCGCCGCGACCGATGCGGCCGTGCGATCGGGTCCTCCACTGCCACCGCCGCCACCACCTGCACTGCGATCGAATCCCCCGCCGCCGCCCGGGCCACCAAATCCACCCCCGCCAGGGCCACCGCCGCCAAAGTCGCCGCCGCCTCCTCCACGTCGGCCAAAGCCACCGCGGCCACCACCTTCGCCGCCCGGACCGCCGTCGCCACCACCGCCCGGACCGCCGCCGAATCCACGGCGACCACCGCCGCCGGAGTTCTCCGAATCGTCGCCGCCGGGTCCGCCGCGACGTCCCCAATTCTTGAGGCCATCGGCCAGTTCCTCGAGATTGATAATGCCGTCGCCGTTTTTATCGTACTGGGCCGGATTGCCGGGCATCAGCGACCATTCATCTTTTTCGAGCTGATTGTTGCCGTTCTTATCGAACCGCCGCATCATGCCGGTGGCAATTGTGCGAAAGCGATCTTCACTTTGATTGGCCCCTGCCGTTGCGGCCGGAGTCGAACCTGCCGCCGGGCTTGCCGCGGCTGCCACGATGATTGGTTTGTTTTCTGTCGAGGAGCCAGCGCGTCGTGGTCGTGATGGAAACTGGCTCGCCGAAACCCGGAACCGGCGGGAGAACTTCAGGCTCGCCAAAACCTGGAACCAGCGGCGGCGTGGTGCTGGCGGTTTTTTTGGCGTCTTTTGTGTCGCTGTTGCTATTTTGGCCGGTGTTGCCGTTGTCGTTTCTAGTTTGCTGGCGAAGCGAATTGAGCTTATCGAACGAAATGGGTGCGTTTGTATTGATACCGGCCCGTTCGAGCATCGTTTTCATTCGGTCATTGAGCTCATTGGGCTCGATCATGCCATCGCCGTTGGCATCGAACCGGCGAGCCCAGTCATTCATGCCCTGTTGGCCGCCGTCTTGCTGACCGCCCATTCCGCCGCGGTTGAAACCTCCGCCCATGCCACCCATGCCGCGGTTAAATTGCCCGCCCATGCCGCCATTGAATCCACCCATTCCACCGCCGTTCATGCCGGGATTGAATCCGCCACCCATGCCCGGATTCATACCACCCATGCCGCGGAAACCACCCATACCGCCGCCGCCGCGACCGAATCCGCCCCCCTGGCCGCCGCTTTCGTCGCGCCCATACCACGGCGAAAACCTCGGCCGCCGCCTTGGCCGGAGCCATCGTCCTGCCCTTGGCCGCCACCTCGGCCCCGGAATCCGCCACCATCTTGCGCAAAGGCAGGTGGCGAAATGATTAACGTGGCAAACAAGCAGCAAAGAGAAATCAGAGTTTTTTGCATGGCATCTATATTAACCCCGGAAAATGCAAGCGGATACGAAAGATTCGCGTCGCAGAAGGGAAAAAGTTTTAGGCTAAAGATTTCCACGGCGTCGGCCGGCGGAACATGCCTACCTGCTCTGGGGTTAAATGGCTTACCCGGGCAGTCTAAAAACAGCGGTCCCCGACGGAAGCCTTGCAGGTTCTCTGCAAGGGCTCATAGCTGTTTTCAGCGGACCCCGGGAAGCGCGGGAAACATTCTTTTCGACCCAGTGGAGGAGTTGCTATGAGAACCGGTCTAAATCTGTTGAAAGTGGTGGTGGCAGTTGCCGTGGCTGTTTCGGTTTCGAACGCCATGGCCCAAGGCGGCGGCAAAGGTCGTGGCGGCGGATTCGGTCGTGGCGGTTTAAGCCCAATTACCGTGGTGAAAGTGGAAGGCGTGCAGGCCGATTTGCAGCTCGATCAAGGCCAGAAGGACAAGTTGGCGAGCCTCGAGGCGACGCAAATCGATCGGCAGGCCATGGCCGATTTGTCGCAAGAAGATCGTCAAAAGAAGGTTGCCGAGATTCGTGCGGGAGATCTTAAGAAAGTCGATGAAATTCTGTTGCCGCCGCAGCGCGAACGGCTGGCGGAAATCATGTTGCAACTGGAAGGTCCGCGAGCGCTTGTGCGACCAGAAGTTGCCACGAAGTTGAAGCTAACCGACGACCAGAAATCGAAGCTCACTGAGCTGTTCCAACCTGGTCAGGGCGGATTCGGCGGCGGGCAAGGTGGTGGTCAGGGCGGATTTGCCGCCGCGATGGAAGAGCTTAACAAGAAGGCGATGGACATCCTGACGGCCGATCAGCGTGATCAATACACGAAGATGCAAGGCAAGAAAACCGAAGTCAGCATGCGCGACATCATGGGTGCCGGCGGCGGCTTTGGTAACAAAGGCCGGAAGGGCGGTAAGGGCAACAAAGGTCCTGACGCCTAATCTGACCTGACTTGCAGTCAAGTGAAGGTTTGAATTCGATAGTTAAACCGACGAAGACGCGAAGCGCGCGATTGCCACACTTCGCGCCGTTTCGCGTCTTCGCGGTTTTTACCCCAGAACGACGTTCCTGCTGGTAATTCGACCCGCCATAATGCATGATAGGTAGTCGGTTTGCGTGTGGGTTCCCAACCATACCGATGGCCCCCGTAGACCGCCAACCCGCCTGCCTTCATTCCCTCCTAACCCACATCGCTTGTCGCGTGTTTAAGACATGGACGCCGCCGATATTCTCGTCCGCCGTGGGCTGCTAACCGACCGGCAGTTGGCGGAAGTCCGCGCCTCGCAGCACAACGGTTTTCGCCTGGAACAGGTGGCCGTGCAGATGGGCTACTGCACCGAAGAAGCGGTGCTCAAAGCGCTCGGCACTGAAGTGGGCCTGGATTACATCGATTTGGCGGAAGCCCAGGTCGATTTGTCGCTGCTCAAAGACTTCCCGCCGAAGATGCTGCATCGGCAATCGCTGTTTCCAGTGCGGCGCGAAAATGGAAGTTTAATTGTCGCCACCAGCGACCCGTTCGATTTATATCCGCTCGACGAATTGAGTGCCTCGACCGGCCTGACGGTCATCCCGGTGCTCGCCAGCCGCGCGGAAATTGCCAAGCTCATTAAGCAACATGTCGGGCTTGGCAGTGAAACCATTACCAGCCTCGTTTCGCAGGCCGACGAGAACGTTGAGCTCTTGGGCGAAATCGAGACCGATGGCTCCGAGCTATCGGAAATGGCGCAGGAAGCCAGCGTCATTCGGCTGGTGAACGAAATTCTATTAGAAGCGATAGAATCCAGAGCGAGCGACGTACACATCGAGCCGCAATCGCACGGCCTGTGGATTCGCTACCGCATCGACGGTTTGCTGCATCCGCAGCCGGTGCCGCCGGAAATTGTGCGATTTCAATCGGCCATCATCAGCCGCTTGAAGATTATGGCGCGGCTGAATATTGCGGAAAAACGGCTGCCGCAAGACGGCCGCATCAAATTGCGTGTGAAAGGCCGCGAAATCGACGTCCGCGTTTCGGTGATTCCGATGATCCATGGCGAGGGCATCGTCATGCGTATTCTCGACAAGGGCTCAATGGAGTTCAATCTCCAAAAGCTCGGCATGGAGCCAGAGCTATACCAAACGTTTAAACAGCTTATCGATTTACCACACGGCATCGTGCTAGTTACCGGTCCCACTGGATCCGGTAAAACGACCACGCTGTATAGCGCCCTGCTGGAGATTCGCGACGATTCCACGAAGATTATTACCACCGAAGACCCGGTCGAATATCAGCTGGACGGCGTAAACCAGATCCAGGTGCATACCAAAATCGGGCTTACATTCGGCGCTTCGCTCCGCAGTATTTTGCGTCACGACCCGGATATTGTGCTCGTAGGGGAAATTCGAGACTTGGAAACGGCGGAGAACGCGATCCAAGCATCGCTAACCGGCCACCTCGTGTTCAGCACGCTGCACACCAACGATGCGGCGGGCGCTTACACGCGTATGGTCGATATGGGCGTGGAGCCCTTTCTTGTGGCCAGCACCGTGGAAGGCGTAATGGCCCAGCGGCTTGTGCGACGGCTTTGCCCACACTGCAAGGAATCGTATGTGCCGCCGGAAAGTGAATTGCCGCAAGATTTTCCACGCGAAATGCTCAAAGAGGCGGGCGGGAAGCTGTGCCGCAACGTCGGCTGCCGCACCTGCCGAAATGTCGGTTTTTCGGGCCGAATGGGAATTTATGAGCTGTTGGTCACCACCGATCCCATTCGAAAACTGGCTCACGACCGCGCCAGCACCTGGGAAATGACCAAAGCGGCCGTGGAAAACGGCATGATTAGCCTGCGGCAGGACGGTTGGCGAAAAGTAATTGCCGGTCGAACTACAATCGAAGAGATTGCCCGCGTAACCAAAGGCGACATTACGACGTTTAATACGTAGCGGCCGGTGACACGCCATAACGCCGCCGGGGCGATCCGCTTTTTTGGAACGCGGATCGCGGCTAACGCCCGCGTCCAGTTTTTGACCGTTTACACCTTTAGACCTTTTTTCGTCGATGCCCGACTTCGCCTACACAGCTCGCGATAATACTGGCCGCAAAGTAAGCGGCACCATTACGGCCGGCAGCCGGCGCGAAGTGGTGGCGTCGCTGGGCAAGCAGTCGCTGTTTCCGGTCGATGTGAAGGAAGCCCAAGGCGGCAGTATGGCCCGCATGCGGCGCGGGCGGAAGATAAAAGCCCAACTGATGGCAACGGTCTATGCTCAATTGGCCGATTTACTCCGCAGCGGAGTGCCATTGCTCAGGTCGCTCGAGGTGCTGAAGAATCAATCTTCACATGAAGGCCTGCATGAAGTCCTGACCGAGGTGCACAAAGTTGTCGAAGAAGGCACTTCGCTCGGCGATGCGATGGCAGCGCATCCGCGGGCGTTTGGCGAAATGGCCATCAGCATGGTCCGCGCGGGCGGTGAAGGCGGGTTCTTGGAAGATGCGCTTGCGCGGGTCGCCATTTTCACAGAGCAGCAACAAGACCTGAAGGGTCGAACTTCAAGCGCGTTGGCCTACCCGGTGTTTCTGGGCGTTGTGGGTGTTAGTGTCGTCACCATACTAATCATTTTCTTTGTGCCAAAGTTCGAAGGACTGTTTGCACGTCTGAAAGAACGCGATGAATTGCCCGCGCTCACAGAATGGCTGCTGGCCGTGAGTCACACGATCGGCAAATGGGGCTGGCTGATTGCCATCATTTTGGTGACGCTCGGAATTTATATTCGAAATAAACTGGCGACCGAAGAAGGCCGGGTGTGGAGCGATCGAATCAAGCTTCGCATCCCGTTGGGCGGTCCGATCTTCCAAAATCTAGCCGTGGCGCGGTTTTGCCGCGTGCTGGGCACTTTGCTGCACAACGGTGTGCCGATTTTGCGCTCGCTGGAAATTTCCAGCTCGGCCGCTGGCAATCGGATCCTTAGCACGGCCATCAACGATGCGGCAGAGAATATTTCGGCGGGTGAATCGCTGGCACAGCCGCTGGCGGCCAGCGGTTATTTCCCATCGGAAGTTGTGGAAATGATCGCCGTGGCCGAAGAATCGAACACGTTGGAAGGCGTGCTCACGAATATTGCCGAGTCATTGGAACGGCGCACGTTCCGCCGGCTCGATTTGATGGTCCGTTTATTAGAGCCCGTAATGCTGCTCCTGTTGGCTAGTGTGGTGTTGGTGGTAGTTGTCGCGCTTTTGATGCCGGTCTTGAAAATGAGCACGTCGCTGTAAATTACGTCTTCGCAGCAAAATTCAAAACAAACCATTTATTTCTCGGGAGGAACCAGTCATGTCTCGTCGTCACATCCGCCGCTCGTCGCGCGCGGCATTTACGTTGATGGAAGTGCTGCTCGTGCTCGTCATTCTCGTCGTTCTCGGTTCGCTTGCCGTCGGTATGTTCACCGGCGCCCAAAAGAAAGCGAATCTTAACGCGGCGCAGACTCAGGTTGATGCAATCAGCCATGAATGCGACCGGTACAACTTAGATATGAACGGCTTTCCACCGGATCTGAGTGCCCTGCGCACTGTGCCGCAAGTTGCCAACGCGAACTCGTGGGCTGGACCTTACATTGACCGAGATATTCCGCTCGATCCGTGGGGCAATCCGTATCAGTATCAATTCCCCGGCAGCCGACACGGCAATGAAAAACCGGATATATGGTCCTGGGGTCCTGATTTGCAAAATGGCACCGACGATGACATTTATAACCGCTAAAGCCCGGCAAATGAGTGGCCGTGCCGCGGTGAAACTGAAGCGATGATGAATCGAAGCCCGCAATCGCCGAATCGTAATCGCCGCAGCGGTTTCACGCTGATGGAAATGATGCTCGTCGTGGTGGTCCTTGCCGCGATGGGTGCAATTGCCTGGCCGTTGGTCAGCCGAGCTTATGAGGGCGTGAAACTGAAGAATGCAGCACTGGATGTTCGCGCTGCATTCAATCGGGCACGCGTCGAGGCCATGACCTCCGGCGTTGCGCGAGCGTTCCACTTTGTGCCGTCTACCGGCAACTATTCGGTCGACATCGTGCAAGATGGCAGTGAAGCGGTCGAAGGAAACGGAACTACCACAAACACTGGCACTTCTCGAACTTCGGGTTCGGCTTGCACGTATACATTGCCCGACGGGTTTGTTTTTCAAACCGCTGAAAGGACGCTCGATTCGAGAGCTTCGATGGCCGAAAGCGCGCTTTCCGGGACCGGAATCGATACTTCGACCCCGCCGGTGCTGTTTTATCCTGATGGAACTGCGTCGGAAGCGACTGTCACCATCGCCAATCAATATGGCCGGAGTATTGCAGTATCGCTGCGAGGTTTGACCGGCATTTCGCGGCTAGGCGAGGTTATGTCGGCCGATGCCACGGGAGCAACTTCGCCACCATCGCCATGAAACCTTTGCCACAAACTTCGAGCGGTTTCACGTTGCTGGAAGTCATTCTGGCCCTGGCCATCATGGCCGGAGCAACCGCAATCATCGGCGAGTTAACTCGCAACGGCCTGATGAGCTCGCAACGCGCGCGCGATCTGACTCGGGCGGAATTGGTTTGCGAAAGCGTTATGACACAAATTGCCACGGGCGCGCTGGCAGCCAGCAGCACCTCGAACGTACCGTACGACGACGATACTCGTTGGTTGTATTCGATTGATGTGCAAGCGGCGGCTCAAGCCGGCTTGTTAGAAGTCACTGTCACTGCAGTGCGAGATGCCCCAGCAGAACAGCATCCGGTGCCATTCCAATTAAAACGCTGGATGGTCGATCCAGGTATTGAACAAGCGGCGGAAGACGCACAAAACGCTGCGGCTGCTGCCAATCCACCCTCGACATAGTCGCAGTTCCTCACATCCATGCCAAAGTTTCCCAAACAAAATCGGTCGGCCTTCACGCTGCTTGAGGTGATGCTCGCGCTTGGCCTGACGGTTGTCGTCATCGGTGTGGTGACTATGTCAATCAACGGCACGCTGAAGTTAGTGGATCATGGGCGTGCAAAAACAGAGCGCGATCAATTGGCCCGCGCAGTGCTAGCCAGGATTGGCGACGATGTCCGCGGGGTCCTTCGCTATCAGCCGTTCGACGCCAGCGGAATGATGTCGGTGAAGCCTGCCAGTAGCAGCAAGTCGGGTTCGAAAAGCGGGAGCAGTACGTCAAGCGGCTCCAGCGGCGGTGGCAAGAGCAGCGGTGGAAGTAGCCAGACTGGTGGTTCAAGCGGGACTTCGTCGGCCGATAGCAGCAGCGGAAGCAGCGGTTCAAGTTCGTCTTCGACATCTTCATCGTCTTCATCGTCTTCGACAACTTCCAGTACTTCGAGCACCATTGCGGGCGTTTATGGCGATCAATACTCGCTGCAGGTCGATGTAGCGCGTTTGCCGCGTGCGGATGAATACGCCGGCACAACATCCGTCGATTCCAGCGCAGCGCCGCCCAGCGATGTCCACACGGTGAGCTATTACCTTTCCGGCTCAACCGGCACGTCCACGATTGCTGCCGCCACGAACAGCAGCGTGAGCGGCACTGGACTAGTGCGGGCGGAGCTGGATCGATCGATGTCGGTGTTCGCAATCACCCAGGGTGACACTACTTCGCTGAATAACAACGCCGTCGTACTCGCGCCTGAAGTAGTCGCACTTGAGTTTCAGTACTTCGATGGCACCCAGTGGCTGACATCGTGGGATTCAACTGCCAGCAGCGGGCTGCCGCAAGCGGTGAAGATTTCGGTCGCACTGAGCGATCCAGGCGCCATTCCCGGTAGTGCCGGCGAAAATGCACTTACCTCGGCTTCCTCGATCAGCGACGCAGCGTCGCAAGATCCCGATAGCGTATACAGCCTGGTAGTCCTGGTGCCGGCACGCGATCCGATCCAAGTTTCCACCTCGGGCGCCAGTTCCAGCTCATCGAGCGATTCGTCGGGTTCGTCCAGCGGAGCGAGTTCGGGCGGAACCGGTTCGTCGAGCGGACAATCCACGGGAAAATGATTCCAGGATGGAACGCAATATGAAATCAACATGCCAAAACAATTCGCGCTGTAGGCGACGTCTGGCAAGCTCGCGCTCGGTCGAAGATCGCTGCGCGCTGGTGCTTGTGATCGTACTTGTTGCCATTGCGCTGCTCAGTTTGGCAGGCTACACGTTTAGCGAGCTGATGCTAACCGAACAGCAGGGCGCGACCGTAGTTGGGCGGCAAGCACAGGCCCGGGAGCTAACGCAATCGGGCGGAGCTCTGCTGCAATATTTTCTCTCGCAAACGCAAGACGGCATCATTCAAGCAGGTGGCACCTACGATAACGCCGCTCAGTTCCAGGGTTTACTCGTCAGCGACGACGGCACACCTCGCGGGCGCGGCCGATTCTCGATCGTCTGCCCAAGAATTGAGGGAGGCGATGTCACGGGCGTGCGGTTTGGGTTGGAAAATGAATCGGCACGGATCAATGTGAATGCGCTTGTGCAATGGGATAAACAAAAATCCGGAGTCGGACGGCAAATGCTAATGGGGCTGCCGGGCATGGATGAAACCATCGCCGATGCAATTCTAGATTGGATCGACGACGACTCCACCCCGCGAGAAAATGGCGCGGAGGCCGACAGCTATGCCAACATGAGTCCGCCATACGCTCCGACGAACGGGCCAATCGCGACGATCGAAGAGTTGCTGAAAGTCCGCGGCGTTACGCCGCAGCTGCTGTTTGGAGCCGACACAAATCGCAATGGCATGATCGATCCCGGTGAGGCCGCAAATGCGCAATTGGCGAGCAGCACCGGCGCGGATCCGGAAACCAATCGCGGTTGGGCGGCATATCTCACGGTTAACGGCAAAGAATCGAACATGCAGCCTGACGGTGTCACGCCAAAAATTGATATCAACGGTGCCGATTTGCAGCAGTTGCGCGACGATTTGTCCGGCGTGCTAGATAATGAGGAATATGTCAATTTCATTCTCGCGGCCCGACTGTACGGACTGACACCGAAGGCCGATCCGCAAAACGGCCAAAGTCAGAGCGGGCAAAGTCAAAGCGGTCAGAATCAGAATGGGCAAAACCAAAACGGACAAAGTCAAAGTCCGAATCAGAAATCGTCGCAGTTTGATCCGTACCAGTTTCAACCACGGCGCTCGCCGTTCATGTTTGTCGCAATGCAAGTGGTGGGCGGTGGTGGCGGACCAGGCGGCGGTCCGGCCGGAGGCGGAAGCGGCGGCCCTGGAGCGGGCGCAGGCGGCGGTGGAAGAGCCGGCGCAGGAGCGGGAGGCGCTGGTGGGCCAGGATCGGGCGGCGCGGCGCGGGAGCTGGAGGTAAAGGCGGAGCGGGTGCCGGCGGCAAGGGTGGTGGCCAGGGCGCCGGCGGAAAGGGTGGGCAGGGCGCCGGCGGAAAAGGCGGCCGCGCCGGGCAAGGTGGCAAGGGCGGAAAAGGTCAGGGGCTACAAGGCGACTTCGGAAAGGGCGGCAAAGGTGGACAGGGTCAAAATGGCAAAGGCATTGGGCGGGGCGCGGGCCGCCAGCAAGGCAAAAGCAATTCAGGCAATGGCCAACAAGATGAAGAAGAAATCAACGCCGCCGACTTGCAGCTCGATCTCACGCAAAAACCCAAAGCCAATATCGATAGCTTACTCGACTTGATCGGCGCCACGATCGAAGTTCCCAAAACAAATACTACGGGCGGTGGCGCGACTCAGAGCGGAGGTACTCAGGGCGGCGGTGGCGGCCAGCAAAGCGGACAAGGCGGAAACAATAGTCAGAATCAGCGCGTTGTCGCCGCATTTCCAGACGACGCCAGTAAAGCAAGCCAGTATCTCAACGTCCTCCTCGACTATGTGACCACGAATAAAGCGACCTCGTTCCCTGGCCGCATCAACATTAACCAGGCGTCACGCACTGTTCTATTGACGATCCCGGGCTTGGATTCTGACAAAGTGGACGCAATTATTTCTTCGCGCGAACCGGAGTACTCGGGTCAAAAACCTGAACAAAAGCACGAAACTTGGTTATACACCCAGGGGGTGTTGAATCTCGATGAAATGAAAGCCGTTTGGCCCTACATCACGACCGGCGGCTGCGTGTATCGAGCCCAAATTGTCGGTTATTTCGACGAAGGTGGGCCAAGCACCCGTGTCGAGGCCATTATCGATAGTGGCCCGCCGCCAAGCACAACAGCCACCACCAGCGGCACGACAGACGGCACGACGCCGACGTCGACAACCAGTTCCACTAGTCAAACTTCCACTCAAACCGCCTCCCAAAGTCAGTCCACAACGGGCACAGTAGCTACAACTGCACTTCCCCGCATAGTATTCTGGAGAGATCTAAGTAATTTGGGCCGCGGCTTCGCGTTGGAAAGCCTTGGCGCCGCGATCTCGTCCGAATGATTGGTATCGAACTGCAATCCACTGCGCCGCGCACCTTACATCCTGAACCCTAATATCCATGCCTCAAATCCTGGCAATTGAATGGGACGATGCGGAAGCCCGCCTGGCAGTTGCCGAAGTGCGGCGCAGCGCCATCGTCCTGGAACAGGCATTTGCTGTGAACATGGCGAACACCGCGCCGGGCTCCGCCGGTGGCGGCGCGGCGGGACCGGTCTCGGCCAGCGGGGCGCACGATTTGGGGCTTGTTGGCAAGCGTATCGGCGAAGCACTTACCGCACGTGGCATTAAGCGCGGCAAGACGCTCATTGCCGTAGGTCGTGCGAATATCGAACTCAAGAATCTTTCCATCCCGCCTGCGCCGCCGGAAGAACTTCCGGAAATGGTCCGCTTTCAAGCGGAGCGCGAATTCAACACACTCTCCGACGACTGGCCGCTCGACTTTCTGCCGCTCCCCAGTGAAGAAGGCGAATCGCAAAATGTGCTGGCGGCCGCCATCTCACCCGATCTTGTGGCGGAGATGGAAGTCACTTGCCAGGCGGCAAATCTTACACCGCAGCGATTAATCTTGCGGCCTTGCGCCGCCGCAGCGTTGCTCTCGCGAGTTCGGCCCGGCAAAGAAAACAAACTTCGGCTCCTGGTCGATTTGCTGTCAGAGGAAGCCGATCTCACCGTACTTGCGGGCGACACCGTTGTGTTCATGCGCACGGCGCGTTTGCCCTCCGAAGCGCTGCGCGCTGAGCCGCTGCGAGCCCTGATACCGGAAATTCGCCGCACCATTGCCGCGGTTCACAACCGCTTCCATGGCCAGCGCATCGAGCAACTGTTTGTTTGTGGTGATGGCTCGGCGCAAGAACTTATCGCCCGCGATATTGGCCGTGAACTCGATTTGCCAACGGAAATCATCAATCCTTTGCAGGCGTGCACGCTGGGGCCGGAACTGTTGCGATCGCCGCCGCCGCACGCCAGTCGGTTCGCGCCGCTAGTGGGAATGCTGCTGCACGAGACAGCGCCGGCCGAAGGCATCATCGACTTCCTAAATCCACGCAAGCGCCGCAGGCGCCGACGCGCCGCCGCGAATGGACGATTGCAGCCGCAGCAGTCGCAGTCGTATTGCTTTCAACCACCGGCTGGATCTGGTACCACCTTAGTAGTCTCGACGACGAAATCGCGCAGTTGCGTCAGCAGTCGAGTCAAATGGGTGAAGGCCGCAACGATAAAATCGCTACCCCCATGAAAAAGGCGCAGGCGGCGATTGATGAAGCGGCAGAGATTCAAAAATGGACCGCCAGTGATGTCAACTGGCTCGATGAGTTCGTGACGCTTTCCACAAAAGCTCCGGGCGCACAAGATTTCAAGTTGACGAACTTCACAACGCCCACCGATGCGTTCAAGCGCACGACGAAAATTCACTTGGATGCCGTGGCCCGCAATGTGGGTGTTGAAGAGCAGGTCACGAAAGTACTACGCGATTCATCGCATCATCCAACTTCGGCAGGCTCGCAAGACAACGAGGGCGACGATAAGTATCCCGTCGGTTTCAAGCTTGACATCCTGATTGATCCCAACCAAACCGCTCAAAGCGGAGCACAAGCGGCGCAGGTTGTGAATGGAAAAGGCGCGGTGCAGAAAGCAGGCGCAAAATCTGAAACGGCGGTTGCGAACGCCGATGAAAAGTCGGCCAATTCCGCTGCTCCAATCGCAACGCCCGCCGGCGAAAAGTCGACCGACGCGAAATCTGACGGCGAAAAGCCAGCCGATTCCAAAGCCAGCCCTGCAAAATCCGCCGACGCAAAAGCTCCCGACAGCCAGCCGGCGAAAGATGCTACTCAAACAGCCCCAGTACCAGACGCGAAGAAGCCCTCTGACGCCAAGCAACCTGCGGAGTCGCCCACCACATGAAATCGCGCGAAAAAATGCTGGCGCTTGGCGTGGCTGTCGTGGTCGGGCTGTTGCTGTTGAACTCGGTCTACGGTTGGGTCTCCGGCGAGTTCGCGCAGCGCAACGGCGCCAAGGCCGACCTGGAAAAGAAGATTGCCGATAAAGAACACACATTGGCAAAGGGTCGGCAGGCAAGCAAACTGCTGGCGACGCTGCGACATCAATCGCTCCCCAGCGATTCAGAGATCGCGCGCTCATTGTATTACAGTTGGCTCGTGGGGCTCGTGGACCGTGTGAAGTTGGAATCCGCAAATATCGACCCGCTCGTTTCGCCCGGCCGAAGTACAGTGTACGAGAAGTTCGGCTACCGTATCAAAGCGGAATCCGATATCTCGCTGCAGCAGTTAGTGCACTTCCTGTATGAGTTTTACAACACGAACCAATTGCATCAAATCCGCTCGCTGACCGTGAAGCCGAAGGCCGACGGAAAGCTGGTGGATGTGACAATTGATGTCGAAGCATTGCGTTTGCCGGGAGCCGATCGTTCAAACCAACTGAACCTGGAAAAATCCGGCCGCTTGAAGTTGGCCAGCGCCGGCGAATATGAAAAGGTAATCGGCGATCGCAAAGTATTTGTCGCGTATTCGCCACCGAGGGAGCGACGTCCAGAGCCACCTCCGAGGGTGGCATCAACGACGCCCAAGTTCGACATCGCCAAGTTCGCGAAAGTCACCGGCATCACGGAAGACAACGACCGCCCGCAAATTTGGGTCTCTGTGCAAACCACCGGCCAATTGCTAAAGCTTACGGAAGGGGAAGACTTTACCGTTGGCGATATCAAGTGCAAGGTGGTCCGCATTGGCACGCGCGATGCCGTGGTGAATGTTGAGGGCAAAACAAAGCAAGTGAAACTGGAAGACAATTTGCGCGACGCCGTAGAAGTGCCCGAGGGAGAACTCTGATTTTGCAGCTTGCACCATGCGCCTCTTGGCAAACGGGGCCGGGCAAGGTCGAATGGCTAATGACGCTAAGCACACCGGGCGGATGAAAGACGGATGAAGGAGAATAACATGGGCCGATTCCACTTTCGTGCGGCGATGATTGCATCAATCACATCGCTCCTGGTCCTGGTTGCCAGTAGCGCATGGGCACAATACGGCGGCCAACAGGGGGGCGGATTCGGCGGCGCCGGTGGCGGGATGGGTGCAAGCAGCTCTGGTGGCGGCGGAAGTAGTTTTGGTGGGGGAGGAAGCGGATTGAACACTTCTTCCAGCACCGGCGCGTTTGGAAACCGCACGTTGGGCAATGTTGGTGGCGCGGGTGGCCAAAATGGCATGGGCGCAAACTTCGGAATGGGCCAAAGCACGGGCTTTAATAATCTGCAATCAATTGGCTCAGGAACCGGCGCCGCGTTCACGGCTCAAAGCTTTGTCGGCGCCGACCCCAGTGCCATCGGCAGCTTCATCGGCGGCTTCAATCAGAACCTGGTCAACGGCCGCGGCGGCATGAACGGAATGAATGGTCTCGGTGGCCAGAACTTTGGCGGCGGCATGAATGGCTTCGGTGGCCAGAATAATCGCCGCAATAACATGAATCAAAATCTCGGCGGCCAGAATAATAATGGCCGCGCAACCAATTCACGCAGTGGCATGGCAGTGCAGACGACTTACAACGTCGATTTTAATTACCAGGCGCTGCCAGTCGCGAAGGTCGCTACGAAGCTGGCCAATGAGCTTACTCGCTCTAAGTCGATATCCGCACTCGGCCCCATCACGGTGCAGATGGAGGGAAGGACGGCTGTGCTGCGAGGGACGGTTGCATCGGAGCACGAACGTTCTCTAGCCGAGCGATTCGCCCTCCTAGAGCCCGGGATTTCTCAAGTTCAGAACGAACTTCAGCTACGCCAGCGCCCGGCGACGGGCTCGACGTCGGAAAGCTCGGACTCGTCAAGCCCGGGTTCATCAAGCTCGAGTTCGCAGGCGCCATCGTTGTCTGCCCCAACGAACCGTTAGCCGCAGCTTGAGCACCTAGATTAGGGACGGCGCCAATGAGTTGCTGGCGTGTGTTGGCCAAACTCATCGAGGGTACCGCGCCCGCCGCGATCATTTCGGCACGTAGCGGCGAACCCACGGAATCGTTGAATCCTGGCTGAGAAGACACGGTGGGTTGAATTGCTGGCTGAGAGAGGTGCGTTTGGGGTGAGGTGGTAATAGGGATAGTCGTGACCGACATTTGTCGCACTTGCACATCGCCGACACCTCCGGCCGACGGCGCGGTGCTGACGGTTGTCGTCGTGCCAGGAACCGGCATGCTGGCAGCAGCTGGAATGACTCCGCTGGTATTGCCGCTCGGATTTATTGCCGACGACGTTTCCTGAATGGGGACCGTTGCCAGCGCCGGTCGAACCGCGAATTGCGATGCCAAATTGCCGAAGGCAATCTTCGCCGGATCGGGTGCTTGATTGGCTGCGGTCGTGCTGTTCGCCGTGCCTTGTGACTCGGATGCAGCTCCCGGCAAACGGACTTTGATTTGCTCGCTCGTGAGCATCTCGCCTTTTTCCGTGGTGAAGCGGACGATCAAGCTGATTTGTTTTTCTGGCCCGCCCACTTCATCCCACGGCAGCCAAATGCTGTACGAAGGCCCCAGATCGGTCTTGCTCAGTTTGTTTTGAAATTGTTCAGCCAAGAAAACGTATTTCCGATCGGGCACCATATTCTTGAGATCGCGTCCCTTTTCGTCGAACGCATAAATCACGAGCGAGCCCTTCACCTTGACCGGCTTATTGGGGCTTTTGCCGTAGAAGTACAGCCGGCCACCAATTCCGCGCAGGCCGCCCTTATCGCCCTGGTTTTGCACGCCTGTGGTCCAGAAGGGGACCACTTGCATCGGTGAATCGAACTTGCCGTCCTTGCCCGTGCCCCAAGGGATGTTGTCTTTCAAATCAAACTGCGAGCATCCGCTGAAGGCAACTAGTAGCGCCGCCGGTAGCAGCGAGATCCTGCGCGATAGAAATCGAGACAATGCGATCATGACTTTTCTTCGATCGAAAGGAGCGATGGATTGGGTGTGAGAGCGATACTAGATGACCAGCCTGGAAAAAAATGGTTATTGAGTTCGCGACATAGGCGGCGTCGGCACTGGCGGCGGCTTGGCTGGCGTCGGTTGCGGAGGAACCACGCCTGAACGTCCGCCGGAGGGTGTCGCAATTTCTTCTGGCGTACCGCTTGGCATGTATCCGACGGGCTTCGGCGATCCATCTGGATTTATTTCCGGATAGATGACGTTGGTTTCCCCATCGCTATACTCGGAGTTGCGGTTCCGCAGTCCGGATGGTCCATTGATTTTGATAACATCGCCCAGGCACCAACTCATGCGTGCTGCTTCGGCTTGTTTGACCTTATCCGCATCGTCCTCGCTGCGAACAATGTGGGGCGTCAGCACAATCAAGAGCTCGGTTCGCTGTTGTGCTACAAGGTCGTAGCGGAACAAGTTGCCCAGAATCGGAATATTCGATAGGTATGGCACTCGGCGATGTGTCTGCTCTTTGCGGCTCGTAATGAGCCCGGCGAGCACTGCCGTTTGGCCTTCCACGGCTTGAATGGTCGTTTGAGCAAGCGTTGTGTTGTAAATGGGCGAACGCAGCACGGTGCCGTTCGTGGCGATTGAAATCGGCACGCCGGAATCGATCGGCCCGAGTTCCGATTTTTCCGCATCGACTTGCATCACAATCACGTCGTCGGGGCTCACACGCGGGTTCACACGCAGAATAATGCCCACGTTGTCGAGCGTAGTCGTATTGATGGTGCCGGCTGTCGTAATGTTCGAGGCCGTTACGCGAGGCACTTGTTGGCCAACTTGCAAGAACGCCGGGTTGTTGTCCATTGTCATAATTTGCGGCCGGCTGAGCACATCAAGTCGGCGACATTCCGACAAAGCCCGCAACAACGCGCTCACGCCTTCGCTGCTCGCCGAAAGCACCAATCCGCCGTAGCCCAAAGTGTTGTTCACGCGTCCCAGGGCGAAATTGGTCAAGCCTTGGCCGCCGACCAAGTCGGGTCGTGCCAATGCCTTATCGCTCGCACTGTTGCCCAGCGGCTGATTGTTGAAATTAAAGCCAGGGTTGTTGTCGGCCCCGAATACCTGCTGGGTAGTCGTCTGCGTGCCGTTTGGCAATGTAGTCGTAACGTTTCGCACTACGAAGTTTTGCGCACCTGAGAGGCTGCGATCGAACAACACGGAGTTTTGTAGGCCCAGCTCAACGCCGAATTCGTCGGTGTTGTTTAGCGTCACTTCCGCAATGAGCACTTGAATCATGACCATTGGCGGGCGGCGATCGATCTGCTCGATAATTTTCGCCATTTCGTCGAAGTACCGCGGTGTGGCGCTCACAATTAAGCTATTGCTGACTGCTTCGGCCACCACGACCACTTCGCGTTCAATTTGTTCGAATGGGTTCGCGGATCCGCCGGGTTCCAACTGTTGCTGCAAGGTTCGCACTTGCGTGAGGAACTGCGTAAGCTCGGTGGCGACGTTTGCAGCCGGCACATTCTTCAGCCGATAAATCATGTTCTTGCGCGAGCGGACGTCGTTTTCGTCGAGCTTCAGCAAGATGGCTTCCACCACCGCCAGATCCTTCGATGACCCGCTGGCAATGATGCTGTTGGTGCGCTGATCGACAGAGAATCGCACCGGCACCAGAATATCTTCCACTTGGATTGCGCCGCCGGCGCCCGCATTCGCGCCACCGCCGCCGCCGGCCGTGATGACGCGTTGCTGGCCAAACAATGTTTGCAGCATTTGCACGAGCGTCGTGGCATCGCCATTGACGATCGAGAACACTTTGATTTGCGATTCCGCAGTGGGCACGCGATCGAGCTGATCAATCAGCGCGGCGATCAAGTCCATGCTCTCCGCCGGAGCTGTAACGAGTAGCGTGTTGGCACGCGCATCGGCGGTGATGCGTACGTCGGTCAATAGACCGCTGCGGATGCCTTCGCGAATGGTGCCGTCGAATGTCATCAGCACGAGTCGACGAGAAGCCTGCTGCAAGTTTGCTTGTGCTTGTGCACCGCCGGCAGCTCCACCAGTCGCTCCTTGAAGTGTTGCCGCTCCACCGACGGGTTGGGCGCCTCCGAATCCGCCAGCGCCACCTGCTCCAAATCCGCCTTGGCCACCAGCACCAAATCCACCGGCACCGCCACCGGGACCAAATCCACCGGCACCTCCCGCCCCTTGATTCGCGCCTTGTCCAGCCTGTCCCGCTTGCTGGCGAGTCGCTTGTCCGCTCAAAGCATTTTGCAGAATCTGCGCGAGTTCGTCCGCTACAGAATTACGCAATGGGAAAATTCGCAGCTGGCTTTCGGCGGGAGTTGTCGCAGTATCGATCTTCTTGATCAGTGACTCAATTTCTTGAAGGTCTCGCGGACTCGCCTGCACAATCAGCGAGTTGCTTCGATAATCGGATACCACCGATGCCGTTCCGTTTAAACCGCCGAGTCCCCGACCGTTCAGGAACTGAGTAATCGTTTGTGCGGCTGCGGCGGCAGACGCATGCTTTAGCGGAAAAACCTGGAATAGCGATGCCGGATTCAGTGGCTGATCTAATTTCTGAATCAACCCGATCATTGCCGACACCGCCTCAGGGCGGCCAATTAATAGTAATGCATTGGGCCTTACGAGCGGCGTGACGCTGACCGCCCCCTGACGAGTCTGCAGGGTCTGAGCGTAGATTGTCGAAACCAATGTGGCCAGCGAACTGCCGCTGACGAACTTGAGCGGATAGATTTCGATCTTAGGCTGAGTAACGGTGCTGAGTTCCTCAATTTGCTTGATGATGGCTTGCACCTTGGCGACATCGCGCGGATTGCCGCGAATGACAATCACATCGAGTCCTTCCAGAAACTCGATTTGCACTGGCCCAATGAGTTCGCTGCCCTCCGCTTCATTGCTTGGCGGTTGCGCCGGCGGAGCATTCTGAGCATTTTGATCTTGCTGTTGCTGTTCATCAGGATTGTTGCCTTGCGCCTGCGCGACTGTGCCGGGCACTGCGCCAACTGAGTGGAATTTGCATCACCCGTCCGTGGCTGGAAGATCATATTGATCATTCCGCCACTGGGCGTTTGATCGGCCGCAGCAGTGCCCGTGGCTTCGGTATTTGTCGTGGCCGCGGCATTGCGAAAGACCGACAGTGCTTTTACAACATCCGCTGTCTTTGCGGCGCCAAGCGGCACAACGCGCGTATCGTCATTGGCTTGCCGCGGATGTTCGTCGATCGATTCGATGACCCGCGCCCAGGCATCGGCCAATCGCACCGGACCTTCCAGCGCGACCTGGCCGGCCTTGCGATCGACAATCAAATTCACACGGCCGCCGCGCGTATCGAGCGAGTAGCGCGCCCAATCGCCACCATGTTCAAGGGTCACCGGCAGAGTTTTGCCAAAAATTGCAGTGAGCTGGCCTTCGAATTCTCGCCATCCCAAGTGGCGCAACGGCACAACCTTCGGACCGCGTGGTGCTGCCCCAACATCGGCCGCTGCACCTGCAGTTGCGTTAGCGGCTAAGCCAGCAACGGCCCCACCGCCGCTGGCTTGCACGACCTGCACAATCTGCTGCTGCACCGCTGCGGGGCCGTAGGCCAAAATCTGTGAGGTGCGAGAATCCTGGATAAATCGCACGCCGGAATTGGCGGGAAAGCGCTCGTTGAGCCTTTTCAGAACGGCATCCATCTGCGCTGCCGGAACTGAATACGCTCTTACAGTTCCGTTGTCAGCACCTGCGGCCGCTGGGGCATTTGGACGCCGGGCCCCGCGTTTTGAGCCATCGCCTGCCCGCTGGCTGCAACCATGGCTGCTGCCGCCAAAAGGCCGGTCCACCGACGCGTCTTTAGGATAGTAGTCATGCTTGGAAAACGATCTCTTCTTCCGGTTTGCAACCTGTGTTTAAACCACCCGCAGCAGCTGGCCCCCAAATCGCCCGGAAGCGGCCCGCAATCTCTGCGCAGGCAGAATAATCGGAATATCTCCCCCACTTCTCCACATAAAACGTCAAATAACGTAAGAAGCGCTGATCTTGCCGGCTGATACTGTTAATTCAGGCAATATGACGAAGGTCAGGGCCCTTCTCATTTCGCGAAACATGCACATGCCCCGGAGGGTACAATGCGGCAAACGCACTTAGGTCTTTTTGAGATTCGCCCCAATTTGAACACCGCAGGGGCGAATTATTACCGAGCGGGATCCTTTGAACCGGCGGATTATTTATGCATAAAAAGCTCGCCACCCTCGTTGTCACGCTGGCACTAACAATTCCGCTCACCGTATTCGCGGCCCCTGTGCCAGCGACACGGCTACTGCCCAAAACCACGCTCGTGTACGTCAGCGTGGCGAGCGTGCCGCAACTCGTCGATTCGTTTCAGCAGACGAACCTCGGGCGAATGTTCGCTGATCCACAAATTCGGCCCTTCGTCGCGGGAATGATCGATGCGGCCAACAATACGATAAGCCAAATCAAAGAACGTACAGGCCTATCGATCCAGGAGCTCGCGAAATTGCCGCAGGGCGAAATTACATTCGCCCTTCTGCCGCGCAATTTGAACGCGCCGGATCCCAATGGCTTGGATATCGTGGCGCTGGCGGATTGTGGCGATAGCATTATCGCCGCTCGCAAGCTCGCTGATAAAATCCGCGGCGCGTTCGAAGATGCCGGCTATACCGTGCGGGCCGATACCATTGGCGGCGTGCCAGTTTCATTGTTCGATTACGGAAACGCCAACACTTCCTGGGTACTCTTCGAACGCGACAACACCATGGTGGTCTGCGCCAACACCGAGCTGGCCAAACAAATTATCGAGCGCTGGACCCAGGGCAGCGACGACTGTCTCGCCGAGAATTCCAAATTCACCGCGGTCATGGATCGTTGCCGTGGCACGAAGGGCGAAGAACCACAAATCACCGCGTACGTCGATCCTATTGGCATTGTGAAGGCCACTTCGGTAGGCAACCCAGGCGCGCAAATTATGCTGGCGTTCTTGCCTGCACTGGGGCTCGATGGACTGAAAGCCGCCGGAGCAAGCGTCGTCTTGGCCACGGAAGATTTCGACGGCATTACCAATGCGCACCTGTTACTGGATAGTCCCCGATCTGGCGTGCTCGATTTAATCGCGCTTGGCTCTGGCGATGATTTGCCGCCTGTTTGGATTCCCAGCGACGTGGCCAGTTACATGACACTGCACTGGGATTTACAGCAAACGTTCGATCGCGGCACAAAATTGGGCGATTCATTTAGTGGGCAAGGCACGACTGCCGCGCGCATCAACGATTGGGCCATGCGCATGCTCGGTGTCGATTTCGAGCACGATTTGTTGCCGCAACTTACTGGCCGCTTCGTGCACACTTCCTGGTTTCAGCGGCCGGTGAAACTGGGCGTCGGCGGGCAAACACTCGCTGGCGTGCAGTTGATCGATCCGAAAGCGTTCCGCGAAACATTCGATAAGATCGTTACCAAGTTCAGCGGCAGCGTGGAGAAGAAATCGTTTTCCGGAACGGCCTACTACAAAATGGCCGGCGATCGGCCGGCCGACGATCCTC
Organism: Pirellulales bacterium; assembly: GCA_963773875.1. Classification (GTDB taxonomy): domain Bacteria; phylum Planctomycetota; class Planctomycetia; order Pirellulales; family JADZDJ01; genus CAVTYH01. The sequence continues at coordinate 233,870 of CAVZCV010000009.1, read as the reverse complement.
GCCCGCAGCCCTGTTTCGCCATGCTCGACGATTGCGTTTTGATCAGCGACCGCCCCGCCGTGATGGAGCACATTCTTTCGCGCCGAGATGAATCTGATAATCTCGCGGTTGCGCTCGACTACAAACTGATTGCCAGCAAAATTGCTCGCCAGCCAGGGGGTGCAAAACCGGGACTGCTTAGCTTTACGCGGCCCGATCAGAGCTGGAAATACATGTACGATCTGGCGACTTCCGATACAACACGCAGCACGCTGCGCGATCGGTCCGCCGGCAATCAGGTGCTCGGCGCACTAAATCAAGGACTGGAAAAGAACCCGCTGCCACCTTGGGAAGTCATCGCGCGGTATCTGGCTCCAGAGGGCGCGATGATGACCGACGACGACACCGGTGTGCACTACATGCAATTCGCGCTGCGTCGGAAATGACGGCGAGAGATCGCCAAACCCAGCAGTCCGACCGACGCCAACAACACACGTGACGGTTCCGGCACGCCCTGAATTATCGAGCCGTTGCTCGTCAAATAGTTCAAGAAGGCTTGAATATCGGCGCCAGTCACTGCGCTGTCATGGTTGAAATCGGCCAGCGCCAGCCAGTCAGGATCGGCCAGCAAATGGGTTGATTTGTACCCGCTCGTATTAATTCACGCATCGAGCATCGATTGGATGTCGGCATTCGTGACTTTGACATCGAAATTAAAATCGCCTGGCAAGCCATTGTAATCGCCTGCATTCAGCAACTGCCGAATCATGCCGTCGCTTTTGCTGATGAGGTACAATTCGTTATCGGGTCCCATCGCCAGACGAATATCGGCGCGACCGCCGATGGCTTGGCCCGTCTGACGGTAATCGACGCCATATGGGTCCACGGTGTCGGTCGAGGTCGCATCACCAGGTAATCGATCGTTATCGTCGATGCCGGTGAATGAAGTGGACCCGTTGGGCGTTTCGTTCCGCAAATCGAAGGTATCGCGAACTAAATCGAACACGCGAATTTGCGAGCCGCTGTACATTACCTGCATTTCGTGAACTTGCGGCATGGAAAGCGGATCGCCGAACCCGCCATTTTTTGCTTCTTGTGCCAGCAGCTGCGCGTAATCGACGTAGAACAATCGGCCGTTGGGAATATCGCCGAAGACATACTTGCCAACGAGCGATGGAATCTTCGTGCCGCGATACACAAAGCCGCTCGTAATGGCATCGCCATCGCGATGGCTAAATTCCGCCACCGGGTAAGTCGGCTGGATCGTTAAGCCATTGAAAGCGGATGTTGTACTGCTGACCCAAACCGGCAGCGTGGTCGGCAAGGTTGCGCTTGTAACTTGATTCTGCGTCGAGCCACTGCTGGATAGAACTTGATTGCCTTCAATCTTCGAATAGCCGTAATTTGCCCCTTTATGGACGATGTCAACTTCCTCATACGAATTGAGGCCGATATCGTCGACAATCAACTTGCCGCTGGGCTGATCGAAATAGAGCCGGTGCGGGTTGCGGAAGCCGTATGCCCAGATTTCGCCTTTGGCGCCCGCATCGGTAAAAGTGCTTGAGGCGTACGGGTTATCCGTGGGAATGGAGTACGGCGTCAAAGCGGTGACCGGATTGGGTTGGATGCGCAGAACTTTGCCCAAATAATTGTCGAGTCTTTGATCCATATTTCGGGTCGCGGCGGAGCCGCTCTCTCCGGCCGCTCCATCGCCGCCGGACACATACATCATTCGGTAATCAGCATCGCCCGGATGTGCGTTCGGATTGAACGCGATATCGCCCAAGGGGTGCACATTGCTGGTGTAATTGACCTCGAGCATTTCCCGGTGACTGGGTGCAGCATTTGGATTTCCGAAATTAGCCACCGGATCACCAGGCACTTTCCACTCCGTCAACACACCGATGCGAAAATCGGCCGTTGCAGGGTTCTGTCCAGGTGCCACCTCAGTATGCGTCGTATAAAATTCGCCGTACCCGGGACTCGTTGGATCGGCAAAACCTGGATCGAATTGAACGGTGACCAAGCCCGCCGCGAAGCCGGCATTGTTGTCAAAGTTTGAAAAAATGCTGGGGAAATTGATATAGCTTGAAAACTGTTTCGTCGTCTTATCAAGCGTATACAAACTGCCATTCAGATCGGGCACGACAAAGCGATTGGCGTTTGTTGGATCCTGTCGCATGAAGTTGATGCGCGCTACTTGCGTGGCAGTTTTGTCGCCGGATGTCTGGCTGATCTGCGAGTTCGGCGCAATCGCATAGTCTTGTAATCGAACAGCGATCTGCCCCGGCGCATCGCGATCGGTAATTTGAAATGTCGATGGGTAAGTAACCTGAGCACGGGCTGAAGAAACGCTCAGCAATGCGGTCGAGAGATAAAGCGACCGCGCAGCCCAAGTGCGTAGAGAAAGCCGCTGTCCACCGGTCATACGGCGCTATCCCCCTGTTCGCTCTGGCGACCCGTCCCAAAGCCGCCGGCACGGCCAAGAATTGTCCGTGCCGAAAACCGCAAAAGCTGCCCTAAGTATAGCTTTAAGCTGCGGCGATGGCAATCAGATTGTGCAACAGTGCACTAATGGGGCGCACTTCGACAAAATGCCGTGGCCTACTCCTACCGCACCGATCCAATTTGCCGGTGGACCGTGGACACGTGACTTTTTGCTGCCAACGCGAATAAAATTCCTTGACCCCGCCGTTCGGGCTATATAAGCTCGGTTTTATGCGGTATTTATCGGGGGCATGGGGGGGAGCAGAAGAGCAGGCGTTTCCGTTCGTCTTATCAATTTCCCAGGCATCTTGATTCGCAACTCGGGGAGAAACGCACATGCGGATGTATCGAAATTTCGGCGCTATCTTTGCGCTGATGGCCATCATTTTCCCAGCGCAGTGCTTCAGCAGCTGCAATTGCCGGCTCGATGCAAGAAAACTTCGATTATGGTGCTGGAACGCAATTCGTCAATACGACCGGCCCGAACGGCGGTCAAGGCTGGAATCTCACGGGCGATTCATCGCCGAATTCAGCTACGTCGAATTGGGGTCAATCTTTGAATGGTGGCGCAGCTGCAAACAGGACAGCGACCAGCCCCGGCCTGACATACTCGGCAACAGGGTACCTTGCTGCCACGGGCAACAAGCTTACCCTAGATGCGGTGAACAATACAACATCAAGCCAAAACACCGGCCGACCGCTGGGCGGGCAAACGATTGATACAGGCACGACATACTTCAGCTTGCTCATGCAAAAGGACGTCGATACCGTTAGAACGATGAATTGGGCGTTCTTCAATGGGAGCAGCGAACGGGTCACCGTCGGGCAAACCGGTGCCAACTCGGGCGGAGTCACGAATGGCAGTAACGGCAATATTTGTGTTATCTTCCAGAACCAAAATCCATCTGGCATCCGCATGGGTGCCAATCCAATTCCGATGGGCGTTGGCATTACCCACCTGATCCTCGGTCGCATTGATTGGGACGCGGCTGGGAACGACACTTTCACAATGTGGGTGGACCCGACAGATGTGACATCCGAAGCCGCCGCCGCGTCAGCGCTGTACTACAACGGCGCGGAATTTGACATCGGAGCAATCACGCACGTTCGTCCCTTTATGGGAAATTTGGCCTCTAATCCGACTGTAGCTGGAAACGTCGGCGATTACGACGAATTCCGCATCGGTGGCACGTGGGAGTCGGTTACGTCACAAACAGTTGTGCCGGAGCCAGCTTCGATTTTGTCCGGCATCGTCGGTGCGCTGGGATTGGGTATTATAGCACATCGGTGCCGAAGATCGTAAACTTGTCCGGCATTTGCTCAACATCCGACCCCGCGACGAAATTCGCGGGGTTTTTCATGCGCATACACACCCATCCAGTCGGCGACCTCAGCCACTGTCCGCTACGGCTCGGTTGCGGTAAGATGATGGGAATTCTAGCCATTGAATCATCAAGGACGATTATGAAGGAAGGCGACTTCTAAGTCGAAATCGAGTCAGGCGAAGTCCGATGCCGGGGCAAAGGACGAGTCGAAAGCCAAAACCGTCGACACCAAGTCAAAGCGGATTCTGCTGGTGGACGACGACCAAGAGATCGTCGAATCGATGCGTCTGGCACTCGGAGCCAAGGGTTACAACGTGCTGATTGCACGCGATGGTAACCAGGGCCTCGTGATGTGCGAGAAGGAAGACCCTGATTTAGTGATTCTGGACATGATGATGCCCAAACGCAGTGGGTTCCTGGTGCTGGAAAAGCTGAGGCGAACCCGACCGGTGCCACTGCGGGTGATTATGATCACCGCCAACGAAGGCAGCCGGCATAAAGCCTACGCGGAGATGCTCGGAGTCGATGACTACATTCGCAAGCCCTTCGCCATGGACCGACTGATCGATAGCGTGGAACGGCTGCTGGCGTGATCTTTAAACGCACAATGGTGCCCGCTACTTGGGCAACTTGCCAAATCGCGGGTCTGCCTATTCGTTATGCCAAGGCAAGAACGGTCGATTGGCTTTGAAAATCCGTCCACTGGCCCCAAAGTTGCTGTTGCCTCAATTCGGTTTTGTAGCAATACTTGAAATAGTGGAGATAGGGTGAGCAGTCGCGGGCCATCCCCCTTGCTGCCCACCAGGAACCAGAAGCAGGGCTCCCGCCAGCCTAAGCTCCGCCGTAAACCTCGCTCTTTTGCAACTTCTCTTTTGTGCTTGCTGTAAGCGGGCCTCTCGGAGTTGCCTTCGTCAACGAAAACGATCGGCTGCCCCGCCGAGGATGCCCCTCGTCTGCAGCGAGTCACTCGCAGTGCGCAGTTACGTTTTCGTTACCGCGCCAACAGCGAAGAGTGGAAGCAATCCAGCTTGGCTACGACGGAGCCGAACGAACCGGGACCCGCAGGCTTTGACAACCCGCCCATGCATGGACGGCGCAGCGCCGCCTCCTCCATGCGATTCCGATCTCGTCGCGGCGCGGAGGACACTGCCATGACTGGCGGCCGCGAAATCGTATCGCTCATCGGACAACGACAAGACCTCGACCAATTCCGCAAAAAGAATTGGGAAGGGACGTTTGATCAATATCTGGACGTCGTGACGCAAGATGCCCGTGTCACCAGAAATGCATTTCAGCGTGTGTACGACATGATTTTGTCGTACGGCACGGAAACGTATGAAGTGGCCCGCGAAAAGCGCTTGCATTACAAGTTCTTCGACGATCCGGATTATGGCGGCCGCGACGCCGTGTTCGGTCTCGACCAACCGCTAACGCAGCTCGTGAACGCCTTCAAAAGCGCGGCCCAGGGCTATGGCATCGAAAAACGCGTGTTGTTACTGCACGGCCCCGTTGGCAGCAGCAAAAGCACGATTGCCCGCATGTTGAAAAAGGGTTTGGAGCGCTACTCGCAGCGCGATGAAGGCGCTCTTTACACGATGGGCTGGGTCGATTTGGAAGATCCAGACCAGGTGCACTGGTGCCCGATGCACGAAGAACCGTTGCATCTGATTCCCATGCGGTTCCGCGACGAAGTGCAAAATCGGCTTAATTCCACGCGCGGCCCGCACGATTTTCCGGCCCGAATTCAGGGCGAACTGTGCCCGTTCTGCCGCTACGTATATGGCGAGCGGCTAAAGCGTTACGATGGCGATTGGACTCGCGTCATTGCCGATGTGCGCGTCAAGCGGCTGATTCTCAGCGAGCAAGATCGCATTGGCATCGGCACGTTCCAGCCGAAGGACGAAAAGAATCAGGACAGCACCGAGCTAACCGGCGACGTAAATTACCGAAAAATCGCCCAATACGGCAGCGATAGCGATCCGCGGGCGTTCAACTTCGACGGCGAATTCAACATTGCCAATCGCGGTGTAATCGAATTCGTCGAAGTGCTCAAGCTCGATGTCGCGTTTCTGTACGATCTCTTGGGCGCGAGCCAGGAACACAAGGTGAAGCCCAAGAAATTCGCGCAAACCGACATCGACGAAGTAATTATCGGCCATACCAATGAGCCGGAATATCGCCGATTGCAGAACAACGAGTTCATGGAAGCGCTGCGCGACCGCACGGTGAAAATCGATGTGCCGTACGTCACCACGCTGCACGACGAAATCAAAATCTACGAAAAGGACTACAACAAGCAAAAAGTGCTCGGCAAACACATCGCCCCGCACACCATCGAAACGGCCGCCATGTGGGCCATCCTCACGCGGCTGGAAGAGCCGAAGAACGCGAACCTCAGCGTGCTGCAAAAGCTCAAACTGTATAACGGCAAAACGTTGCCGGGCTTCACGGAAGACAACGTGAAAGAGTTGCGCGAGCAAGCCACCACGGAAGGTATGCTCGGCATTTCGCCACGCTACGTGCAAGACAAACTGTCCAATGCGCTCGTGGCGCATCCGGAAGCCAATTCGGTCAATCCGTTCATGGTGCTGAACGAGTTGGAATCGGGCCTCAAGCATCACAGCCTGATCACGAACGAAGAAACTCGCAATCATTACCGCGAACTGATCGGCGTCGTGAAGCAGGAGTACACGAACATTGTGAAAAACGAGGTGCAACGGGCCATTGCGGCCGACGAAGATGCACTGAAGCGGTTGTGCGCAAATTACATCGACAACATTAAAGCCTACACTCAGCGCGAAAAAGTGCGGAACAAGTTCACGGGCCAGTATGAAGAGCCCGATGAACGGTTAATGCGGTCAATCGAGGAAAAGATCGACATTCCCGATAGCCGCAAGGACGATTTCCGCCGAGAAGTGATGAACTACATTGGCGCTTTGATGATTGACGGCCGCTCATTTGACTACAAGAGCAACGAACGGCTGCATCGGGCACTGGAGTTGAAACTGTTCGAAGATCAGAAGGACACGATCAAGCTCACCAGCCTGGTGTCGAACGTCGTTGACGCCGATACGCAAGCCAAGATCGACGTGGTGAAAAGCCGCTTGATCCGCGATTTTGGCTACGACGAGGAAAGCGCGACCGACGTGCTGAACTACGTGGCTAGCATTTTCGCTCGAGGAGACGTGAAGCAGTAAGCGGTAGGCAGCGTGCAATAGGCGGAAAATTTACAGTTGCAGATCGCACCGTTTTGTCATTGGAATTTGGACCTTCATCGTCATTCGGATTTCGTTATTCGCCATTTCCCCGTATGGCCCTCAACATCGATCACGATCATCGCCGCTTCCGCAATATTGTGCGGGGGAAAATACGCGAGAACCTGCGTAAATATATTACGCATGGCGAGATGATCGGCCGCAAAGGGGGCGACCTTGTTAGCATTCCGCTTCCACAGCTCGATGTGCCGCATTTTCGCTACGGTAAAAACGGCTCGGGCGGTGTTGGGCAAGGCGATGGCGAAGTCGGACAACCCATTGCAGGCGGTGGCGGCGATCAAGGCGATGGCAAAGGTCAGGCAGGCAGCGATCCTGGCCGGCACATTCTTGAAGTCGATGTGCCGCTGGAAGAACTCGCCGCAATCTTAGGCGATGAACTTGAACTGCCGCGCATTGAACCCAAGGGCGCCGCCAACATTCATCAAGAAAAATCAAAGTACGACAGCATCCGGCGCACCGGCCCAGAATCGCTGCGGCACCGTAAGCGCACGTATTTCCAGGCACTTCGCCGGCAAATAACCACGGGCAGCTACGATCCGCACCGACCGCTAATCGTGCCGATTCCCGACGACAAGCGCTACCGCAGCTGGAGCACGGTCGATGAGCCGGAAGCCAACGCCGTCATCATCTACATGATGGACGTCTCCGGTTCAATGACCGATGAGCAAAAGGAAATTGTCCGCACAGAAGCATTCTGGATCGACGCCTGGCTCAGCAGCCAATACGACGGCGTCGATGTGCGTTACATCATCCACGATGCAGTGGCTCGCGAGGTCGACGAGCAAACGTTCTATCACACTCGCGAAAGCGGCGGGACCCGGATCAGCTCCGCGTATAAGGTGGCGCTGGAGCTGATCGGCCGCCAATTTAACCCAGCAGAGTGGAACATTTACTGCTTTCAATTTTCCGATGGCGACAATTGGGGTGAAGACAACGAGCAAAGCCTGCGGCTTATCGGCGAAGAACTACTGCCGAAGGTGAACCTGTTTTGTTACGGACAGGTCGAAAGTCCATATGGTAGTGGTGAATATATTCGCGCATTGAAAGGCCGCTTCGGCGATAAGCACGACAAACTGGTGCTTTCGGAAATTGAAGACAAAGAAGCAATTTACAGTTCGATCAAAGCGTTTTTGGGAAAGGGAAAGTAAATGTCATTGTCCCTCGTCCTTTGTCCTTGGTGCGTTCGCATATCGTTAAACGACATGCAGCCGCAAAGAACTAAGGACTAAGGACCGAGAACGCATTCGCATGGCCACCGCGACCCATTTTGATCCGCTGCCTGCATACTTGGCCGATATTCAGCGGCAAATGGAGGACCACGCGCGCAACTATGGGCTCGACTTTTACCCGACGATTTTCGAAGTTGTCGATTGCGATCAGCTCAACGAAATCGCAGCCTATGGCGGCTTCCCGACGCGCTATCCGCATTGGCGATTCGGCATGGAGTACGAAGAATTGTCCAAAGGCTATGCATATGGACTGCAAAAAATCTACGAGCTCGTGATCAACAATGATCCGTGCTACGCGTACCTCATGCGCTCCAATGCGGTGACTGATCAGAAGCTCGTCATGGCCCACGTCTACGGCCACTGCGATTTCTTCAAAAATAACAATTGGTTCGGCAAGACGAATCGCAAAATGATGGATGAGATGGCCAACCATGGCAATCGCATCCGGCGCTACATGGATCGTTTCGGCATCGAGGACGTCGAAAACTTCATTGATGCGTGCCTCAGCATTGAAGACTTAATTGACGTGCATTCGCCGTTCATCAAGCGCGATGATGAACCTGCCAGGTACGATTTCAAACGGTCAGACGATGAAGAGCATGCTCCGATTCCAGGCAGGTTCGCCGCCAAGGGCTATCTCGACTCGTTTGTGAATCCGCCCGAGGTGCTGGCCGCTGAAGCTCGACAGATGCAGAAGGACAAAGAGGAATACGACAAGCGACCTCCCGGGCCGGCTCGCGATGTAATGAAATTCATCCGCGATCATGCCCCGCTCCGTCCATGGCAGGTCGATGTTCTTTCTATCATCCGCGAGGAAGCCTATTACTTTGCCCCGCAAGGCCAGACGAAGATCATGAACGAAGGCTGGGCCAGCTACTGGCACAGTACCATCATGACGCGGCAAGGCCTCGAGCCTGGCGACGTGATTAACTACGCCGATCATCACAGCGGCACCATGGCCTCGAGCCCCACCCGACTAAATCCGTACAAGCTCGGCATTGAACTGCTACGGGATATCGAAGACCGCTGGAACCGTGGCCGCTTTGGCAAAGACTGGGCAGACTGCGACGACATGCGCACCCGGCGTGAGTGGAACACGAACACCGGCCTGGGGCGCAAAAAGATTTTTGAAGTCCGCCGGATCTACAACGATCTGATGTTTATCGATGAGTTCCTGACGATAGATTTCTGCAGGCAGTATAAGCTCTTCTCATTCGGTTACCAGCAAGACTCCGACACGTACAACATCGAAAGCCGTGAGTTTCCCAAGATCAAGGAGCGACTGTTATGTAGCCTCACGAACCGCGGCCAGCCGATCATCGCGGTGCGCGATGGCAATTACAAAAACCGCGGCGAGCTGTTCCTGGAACATCAGCATAATGGCGTCGACCTGCACATCGGCTATGCCCGCGATACGCTGGCCAATTTGCATCGTTTATGGACGCGGCCGGTGCATATCGAAACGGTCCTGGAGGGCAAGAAAACGACGTTTTCCTACGACGGCCACGAGCATAAATCCGAAACCGCAAAGTGAGAGTTCGACCACATTTGGCCCGCCGGTTGCGGGCCATGACGGTGACGGTCTACGCCCGACTATCGTCAAATAAATTAGCACCCAGCAACTTCGAATTGATCAACAACGAAATTTGCAACCGATATAAGCTTTAGTCCCACACCTGGAATTTCGATCGCGAGGGCACGCCTATGAGTCTGAAATCAATCGCGCAAACTGCCTTGGGTAACCTTGCTCCATTCACCTCCGGCAGTCACTCAATCGATATTATCGAAGCCGGCGATCACTTGTTAGCCGACATTGTGGCGCTCGATGCATTAGCTCTGGCGTTTGACCATTTCACTCTAACCCGTGCCGCGCTCAGTGCCGCTTCGATTGATCAACTGAAAAAAGTCGCCGACGCTCTTTCCCGGCGGCTGACGTATTTGCTCGAGCCCATTAGCCCGATCGAGGTCGATGCCGACCGGTGCGTTGTCCAATTGCGTTCCAACCCTCCCGCGCGTGACGACAACGGCACGCGGTATTACGAGCTTTTGGTTCGCAAAGGCGGTGAACTCAGCCTCCGCCGATTCCAAAAACAGCCTGGCGGTACGCGCGAAGCCATTCCGGCGCAGGTTACACGTGAAGTGTTTCTGCGGCTGGTCGATGATTTCTCGGCGGCCGCAAAGTAGTCAGATAGCAAATTTGTCCGACCGTCCCGGTCGGACAGATTCCTGCGCGTCGGGCTGTGCTTTGCGATTCTTTGAATTGAGGCCGCATTCCCCCGGGCGATTCGCGCGGCGCTAAATTAGGGCGAGTGGTCCTCTCATCGCTCCTTTCTCCGCGCCCTCTGCGTCCTCGGCGGTGATATAATCGCGCAAAATCTTCTGGTCGCTGTAAGTTTTTGCCGGAGGCCGCGTCTAATGTTGGCAACGATGAGCGACAAGTCGGCCGACGCCTCTGCCGTGGCTGAGGATGCCACTGGTTCTGCCAGTGCTGCCGCGCCGCGTGCTATGCCGAAATCGTTCGACAAGCTCGTTGCCGACCACCAAGATCAAATCACTCGACTAGTGCACCGGCTGTTGGGCTGGTCCGGCGATGTTGAAGACGTGGTCCAGGACGTATTTGTCGACGCTCTTAAAAGCTATTCCAACTTTCATGGCCGCAGCAGAGCTATTACGTGGTTTACACGAATCGCCATTAATCGCTGCCGCAGTCACCAGCGCCGCCGATGGATTCGCCGCATGCTCCCTCTACCACAGTCAGAGCACACTCGCTTTGCAAGTGGTAGTCGTGGTGGCGAGCGCGAGGCGTTCCAATTTCAAATTGAATCGCAGGAAACTAGCTCGCAAGTCCACGCCGCCATCCGACAACTTAAACAAACGGACCGCGAACTGATCGTGCTACGGTACTTGGAAGAACAATCGATCGATGAAATCGCCCACACGCTGGGAAAATCAACTGGCGCCGTCAATGTCCGATTGAATCGGGCACGGGCGCGACTCGAGAAGATTTTGGCGCCGATTTTAAATTGCTGAATGAACCGCGGTTAAATATTTATAAGGCTGCATAGGCAATGATTTCGGAAAGCGAATTGACTCAATTGTTGCAAGCGGCAGAGACTGCCGGCGAGTCGCCTCAAGTGCCGGCCGATTTGATGAACCGCATTTACGCGCGACAAAAAATCGAGCGCCGTCCGAACGCGACGAATTCGGATCGGAGCGTTTTCGGCGGTGGTTATTTTTGCCATCGGCGCTGCACTGATTTCAACGCGGCAGGCCCCGATTCAACCGGGAGGTCACTCGCCGACGGATCAATTGCTCGCCGAAAGACCCCTGGTAGTACCTAGGGCTGATGCAAGCATTGCCAACGCCAACCAACTGGCGACGGAATCGGCGGCGCTCAAAGCCGAAGGCGATGCACTGGAAAAATGGATCGCCGCGCGGGAGCGCGCAGAACGGATTGCAGCCCTTGAGGCCGAGCAAGATCGGTTGATCGTGGCCACGAGCGCGCCGGATCCGGTTATTGTTGCCATCGATCGCGCCGCCGGCAGCGCCGTTTGCCAGGCGGATTTCCTCTGGCAAACTCTCGGCGACCGCAGTGCTGCAGAAAATGCATATCGCAACGTCGTCGAACAATTCCCCGATACTGCGCTGGGCGATGATCGCTCAGGACAACTTGACTCGACTCCAGATGAATTGAATCACCAAGAAACCAGCGAGATATACTATGCGAATCACAACATCAATTCTGCTTGCGCTTGCGGTTTGCCAGATTTCAGTTGTCGCGGCCCAAGATAAGAATGGCGGAAAAAAAGAGACGTCAGCATACGGCCAATTGGCCAGTCCTAGTCAATATTTCGTTTCGTTTGGCGATTTCCTTGGCCCACTGAATGCTCTGGTTCGTACGGAAAAAAATCCTTTTCAGCCTGGCGGCACGCCTCTTGCGCGATTTCGCCTCGCAGGTCGGTCCCATGTTGAACCACAAAGAATTGTTGGCGCCGATTGTCTCCGAGGTCTTGCATCTCGACGAAAAACAAGTGCAAGTCGTCGCGGGGGCGGACGCCCCGCGTCCCGATGCGGACAAACAGCAGCGTGTTTCCTTTTCTGTGCAGGCAGCCGGCGCTGGTGCAAACCTATCTTTTGCATTCAATCCGCATGTATCCAAGGAGGAATCCACAACCATCATCCATCGATATCTGGCAAAAGTGTCACCGGAAGTGAAAAAACTCAGCGAGAAATTCTTTATCGATAAGTTCGAGCCAGCCATGGCCGAGGTGCGCAAAGGTCTGCAAGAGGCTGACTCAAATGTCGTGGGGTGGGAAAACGAACGTCGCAATTTGCAACTTCGCAGCTATCAGGAAATGCCCTATGAAAAAGTCGCCGACCATGTGGCCGAATTGCAGCGACAGCAATTGACGCTCAAGTTATCGCTCGTCGGGATGGATGCCAAACAACAGGAGATTCTGCATCAACTTGCAGAAGCCCGTACGGCACTTGAACAGCGGGCCGAAGAGTCATCAAAAGCGGCAGCGTCCGATGAAATGGTCGATACGCTCAAGCAGCTGATGGCACTGCGAGCAAAACACGTCGATCTCCTCGTCAACGCCAATAAAAAAGCGCCGGGTTCTGTGGCGCAAGGTGAAATTGATGAAGCTAACGAGCACGTCCTGGATGCGAAAATCCAAATGCTTTCGCATTTAGCCAAGAAACAACCGCAAATGAACAGCGATCAACTTGATTCCCTTAAGAATGAGCTCACGCGGCTGGCGATCGATCGCAGTGAAGCCCACGCGAAGCTGGAGTTTCTCGAAAAGATGCGCGAAGATGTTCAAGATGCGCATTGTCCGGAGGGCGGATTTGGATCAACGCATCAAACGAATTGACGAAGAACTGCCCGGCGAGAAAGCAAAACTCAAGGCGGCCCAGGCCCGGATCAAAGAACTGGAAGACGCCAAAGCTAACTTCCGGCCGATCGAAGTTTTGCGAGGCGACGAGTAAGCCCTATTTTGTCCTACGCGTTGACGGATTTCGCATCGCCGCCGGAGAATCGCCGACGGCGTTGATTTTTCCGTGTGGAGTTGCTCGTCGGCTGCATTGACCTTCAGGTAATGTGGCCGTCACTTTTTTGGATCTGCGGCTTCTTTCCCTCCATCTCTCTCTTGGGGCGGCAGCGATAATGTGTTCCCCTGCCTTGCTTTTCGGCTCCTGGTGCCATATCATGTACATATGTATCACACACAAATCAACCCAAGGCTAAAAGCACGTGGATTGTGCATCCCGGCAGCACAGCTATATTGAACGCGATGTGAACGGCGCATTTGCGACATAATTCCGTCAATTGTGTCGCAAAAAATCTGGGCACCTATGCACAGCCCAAATTGCGACAAAGGTCCAAATCCAAAGCTTGCCTGAAGTTAGCGTTGAAAAAATCGTGTGATCATCGTTTATCGTTAGCGGCAAAATAGGCATCAAAAAATCATGACTGACGCACCAAACCAAGAGATTTCGCTGGAACCACTGGTAGGCTGGCACTGCAGCCATCTGTATTACCGCTTCGATCGAGCGATTTTGTCGCAACTAGCCGCCGACAAAATTGCCGCGGGCCGCAAGGAACTGGATGTTGCACTCGATCCAGCCGGACAAAATGCTCCAGCCCGGCTGCAGACCAGCGTCGTCAGCGGCCACAAGGCCGACTTCGGGCTGATGATACTCGACCCGAATCCGCTCAAGATCGATGCGGTCCATCAGCAATTGCTCTCAGGGTCGCTGGGCGCGGCGATTGTGCCAACGTATTCGTTTACTTCGATTACCGAAGTTTCCGAATACGTGCCGACCGTCGAACAGTACGGCAAGCGGCTCTTCGAAGAAGGGGAACAGCCGGATAGCCCCGCGTATAAAGCGAAGTTAAGAGCGTACGAAAATCGGGAAGTGATGATGCGCCGCCAGCGGCTGATGCCCGACTTGCCGCCGTGGCCATCGACTTGTTTCTATCCGATGAACAAAAAACGCAAGGTCGGTGAGAATTGGTTTCTGCTGCCCGTGGAAGAACGGAACTGCTTGATGGCCGAGCATGGCCGCACCGGCATGACATTCGGCGGCAAAGTGACGCAGTTGATTACTTCATCGACGGGCTTTGACGATTGGGAATGGGGCGTGACGCTCTGGGCCCGGAATCCGCAGTTCTTGAAAGACATCGTTTACAAAATGCGCTTCGATGAAGCGAGCGCGCGGTACGCGGAATTCGGACCGTTTTATGTGAGCTACGTGATGACCGCCGCCGAAATGCTGGATCACTGTCGGATTGGGGGAGGGTTCAAATGATGCGTTTACTTCTTCGCCAATCCGATCGGTTCAACTTCCACAATGTAGGGAATGGAGCAGTACGTCACGCGTTCGACCATTTTCGATCCTTTTTTTCGTGGCAATCCGAGAAAAATCAGAGTGGGCGACGCGATCGCCATTTCTGGATGACGGTTTTCGTGCGAACTCCCATCATCAAGTCGCAATCGCTGTGGGACGAACGGGCGCTCTTCGAGAAGTTCGATCAAATCTTCGGCGGTCATGATATCTCTTTTTTTCCATGTCTCAGCGATTCATTTTTTATTCGACACTTTTTTCTCGATTTCCGGCGTCAACACCAGGATGACCTTCGTCCCGTGCGGCGGGATGTTTTCGGTGAAGGCTTCGAACATCAAGTCTTCGTTGTCCGACGTGCTTTCGATTGGCAAATCCAGCATTGCGCCGGGGAAGTTCGAAACGCAAATGAAGTCGCCACCATCGGCCAAGTAATACTGGTGTTTGGTTTCTTCATCGATGTAGAAACCGCTGCCGGCGAAGATCCAGGGGTACCCCATTGCTTCCTTTTTCTTGATGTTGCGGACCCAATCTTGAGCCCGGGCTTTGTGCTGCTTGCCGTCGGCATCGTTCCAGTAAACAAGAATTTCAACCTTCGGGCCGGTTGCGGCGGTGTACTTCGGATCGAACTTCACTGGACTGCCTGGATTCGCGCGAACGGCGAGCAACGCGGCATGAACGACGAAGGCCTTCGTGTTCACCGACACGACCGATTCGTGCTCCTTGGTGCCTTTGAGACAAGCGAACAACTCCAGCAGACCCTTCGTCAAGCATACTTGACCTTCGAGGACGACCTGTTTGTTCTTCAGATCCATCCACACATCGTATTTCGGGCTGAGCCGTTTGAGTTCGGCCTTCGGATCGGCGGGATTCTTCGGTGGCGGGCCAGGTGCAGCGACAGCTACGGCATCTGGTTTGTCGGCAGCGTCGTCGGCCGGTTCGCCGGGAAGTTGTGCGTTCAATCGGCTTGCCGCGACTGCTGCCCAGAACAGCATCGCAAATGTAGCGAATCCAATCCATTTTCGATGTCTGGCCATCGTAAGGCTCCTCATGTAGGGCGGTTGTCGGCAGCAATTCGACGCCGGAATTATACGCCGCGGTACCTATCTTCGTCATCCATGAACCGCATTGACAAGACCGATCACTCCCCATGGTCGATTTTAAGCGACTAACCGAGAACCTGACTGCAATTCGCGAACGGATTGCGAGTGCCGCGAAACGCAGCGGCAGGTCGGCCGGCGAAATTCGGATGGTTGCGGTGACGAAGTACGTTGACGCCGAGATCGCTCTTGCATTGATCGCCGCTGGATGTCACGAATTGGGCGAAAGCCGACCTCAGGAGCTATGGGCAAAGGCAGATGCACTGAAATCTGAAGCCGCGATGAACAAGGCCATTCGATGGCATCTAATTGGCCATTTGCAACGAAACAAAATCGAACGAACTTTGCCACTGGTTTCGCTGATTCATTCGGGCGATAGCGTGCGACTGTTGCAAGCGGTAAGTGCAGCGGTGGCGAAAACGAACCATGCTGCGCCGGTTTTGTTGGAAATCAATATTTCCGGAGAGTCAACAAAGCACGGGTTTTCCGCCGCGGAAATTGAACGCGATTTGGAAACGATCACGGAGATGCGATCGGTCGAAGTTCGCGGGCTAATGTGCATGGCTAGCCGCGAAGGCGATATCGACCAAGCTCGGCGCGAATTTGCAGCGCTTCGTGAATTGCGCGATCGACTGAGTAAAATAGCGAACGGCAACATCAAGCCCTATGAACTTTCGATGGGAATGAGCGGCGATTTTGAAGCCGCGATCGAAGAAGGGGCAACAATCGTACGCATCGGCTCCGCGTTATTTGACGGCATTGAATGAAGGCGAGCCGGCACAATGCAATCAATCGTCGTATCGAATCTCGCGAATCTGGAACTTCATCGTTCCGGCCGGAACAGGAATCTCAACCTTCTGTCCGACTTTGCCGCCCAGCAAGCCCTGGGCCAGCGGGCTCGTTACCAAAATGCGACCAGCGTCGTAATCTTCTTCGCCAGCGCCGACCAGGATGAATGTTTCTTCATCGCCA
This sequence comes from Pirellulales bacterium, assembly GCA_963773875.1. GTDB lineage: Bacteria > Planctomycetota > Planctomycetia > Pirellulales > JADZDJ01 > CAVTYH01. The sequence goes on along the minus strand of CAVZCV010000009.1, from coordinate 217,155 downwards.
AAATCGAGATCCTTGACGATCACCGTGGCGCCAAAGGCTACCTGGTCGCGCGGAGCTTTGGAAGTATCGACAATCGATGCTCGCGCCAGTTTATCTCGGAGCACGTTGATCTTCGCCTGGAGCATGCCTTGCGATTCACGTGCGCCATGGTATTCGGCGTTTTCGCTCAAATCGCCCTCGGAGCGGGCCGTGGCAATGCGCTGGGTGATTTTCGGCATCTCGACCTGTTCCAAATGGTCGAGTTCGGCCTTCAGCTTTTCATATCCCTTGCGGGTGACGGGAACCAGATCCATGAGGATGCTCCGCTTGCTGGCGCAAAAAAATGCGGCCCTCCCCATGGAGGACCGATGGTATATTTTGTGCAGTCAATTGGCAGTTGTAAAGGCGGTTATTTCTGCTGGCGCTTAAGTACGCTGATGTTGAATCGCGAAGCTGCCGGACGAGCATAAACGAGAAGTTCGTCAAATGCCGTCTAAGGCTGCGTGTTCTCCGGCAGGTACAAAACCCGACCGCACGATTTACACAACACGACGCGGCCCATGTTAATTTCGTTGAGCATGTTAGTAGTGAGCTGCTGATAGCAGCCACCGCAGCTGCCGCCTTCCACCACAGCCATGGCGTCCTGCCCCTTCGCTTTGATTACGCGTTGGTACACTTCGCGGAAGTCGGCCGGAAGTTCTGTTTCAGCCTTGAGCAGTTCGCCTTCAAGACGCGCAATATCTCCGCGGATCGATTCTTCTTCGGAACGAACTTTTTGTTGAGCGGTCGACAATTCATGCTTGGCTTTCGCAACGCGGCCTTCGTGCTCTGGCACGGACGCCTTCATGATGTCGACTTTCTCCATCGCCTCCAGAATTTCGTCGGCCAGCACGCTGTTCGCCATTTCATCGGCCGCGATCTGGTCGCGAAAGGCCTGATACTCGCGATTCGTGTTCGACTGATTAAGCTTGACCTTAAGGTCAATAATTTTCGATTCGCCGGTCTTCAACTGCAGCTGCTTTTGGTCAAGTGCCACGCGCGCGACCTTGATATCGGCTTGGATCTTGGACAGTTGCTCTTCAGCCTGGGCAACTCCTGCGGTACGCTGCGCACCTGTTTCGGCCCGCGTTCCAAGCGCTCGTTCAAATCGGCCAACTGCTGATGAATGCGGTGCAGCTCACGCAGGGCTGCAGCGTTAACGGCCATGCCAGTTTGCTCCCATCGATGGTGCGGCTTTGCTTGCCTGCAAGTCGTTCAGACCTGCCGATCAATTCGTCGGTAAATGCATTGCCGAATAACAAAACAATCAACGAGGTTCTCAGTTCAGTCTACCAGATTATGCGCATAAAAAAACCGCCGGCGCAAGTGGCGGCGGAATTGGATGCGCTTTTCAACGCGTTTTCAACTCGCGACCCCTGTGAGGAAGCCTTCCAGATGTTTGCTTCTCACCGGGTGTTGCAGTTTTTTAACGGCCTTGGCTTCGATTTGCCGAACGCGCTCGCGGGTAACTTTGAAAATGCGACCGACTTCTTCCAGCGTGTAGGTGTAACCATCGCCGAGCCCATAACGCAAGCGAATAATTTCACGCTCGCGGTAAGTCAACGTTTTGAGCAGCGATTCGATCTTCTGCCGCAGTAAGCCGTTGCTGGCCGTGTGCACAGGGCTTTCGCTGCCGGCATCTTCGATAAATTCGCCGAAGCTGCTGTCTTCGCTTTCCCCCACAGGCCGATCGAGACTGACCGGATGGCGACCAATGTTCAACACGCGGCGAGTTTCTTCGAGGCTGACATCGCAGCCGGCAGAAATTTCTTCGCTCGTCGGCTCGCGGCCCAGTTGCTGTTGGAGCCGCTTCGCCACGTTTCGAAGCTTCGAAAGCACATCGATCATGTGCACTGGTATGCGAATCGTGCGGGCCTGATCAGCAATTGCGCGCGTAATGGCCTGGCGAATCCACCACGTGGCATACGTGCTGAATTTGAAGCCGCGACGGTACTCGTACTTGTCGACAGCCCGCATCAGGCCCGTGTTGCCTTCCTGAATCAAATCCAAGAAGCTGAGCCCGCGGTTGCGATATTTTTTGGCGATGCTCACCACGAGCCGCAAATTGCCGCTGGACAGTTGCCGCTTTACCAGTTCGTAATCGGAGAACTGGCGAACGACAATTTCCAAGCGATTTCGCAAACTACGCGGGCTCTCAAGCGTAAGCACCATGAGCTCGCGAAGTTCACGTCGATATTGCCTGCGAGCTTCGGCATTCTCTTCAGCCGATTCCAGCGACTTGATCCGTCGGCGAAGCAAATCCATCCGCTGCGAGAATTCACGCAGCTGTCGCACAAGTGGCTGAACACGACGAGTGCGCAAACTCAATTCTTCGACCAATTGCAATGCCTTCCGACGGCGGCGACAGAATCGGCGGCGGGCTTCACACCATTCGGTGCGCGGCGTGCTGTGCCGGATCAATCGGCGAAAATCGTCTTTGTTCTGGTCAAGCAAATGTCGCAGAGTTTTCAAATTGTGAGGCATGCGAGCGAGGATTTGATCCTTCGTCAACCGCTCGGTCAGTGAGACTTTAATGGTCCGGTCGAACGGGAGTACGCCCTGATGAACTTTGTTCAACGTGTCGATTGTGGCTTGCATCGCAAAGTTGCAGCCCAGCACACTACGGCGAAATCGCTTGCGGGTTACTTCGATTTTCTTCGCCAGCGAAATCTCTTGCTCTCGGGTCAAGAGAGGAATCACCGCCATCTGGCTCAGATACATACGAACTGGGTCGTCGCTGAGTTTGGGCAAGTCCTCGGCCGGCAGGGTCAGAACTTCCTCAACTTCGGGCCCGTTCTTCTTATTGTCAGCAGCTTCAGGGCTATTGGCAGGCGGATCGGTCATGAGCTCGATGCCGGCCTCATCCAGCGCCATCAGCAGATTGTCGAGCTTCTCTGGATTGACCGCTTCATCGGGTAGGTACGCGTTGACATCGTCGTAAGTCAGATAACCTTGCGTTTTTCCTTTAGCGACGAGTTCCTTCAAATCCTTATCGGAATGGTCCACAGGGTCCTCCTTCGCGCCGAATCCATGGCGCGCTCGAACCACACTACTCGGCAGGCGGACGACCAATTGCGGGAGTCGCCGCGAACCGTGGCAAAGTTCTCACCCTTCCATGGGCGAAGAAATTCCTTGCCTTGCTCTCTCTTGTTCGATCAATTGATTCAATACAGCCAGCTCGTCATCGGCTTGCATTTGGCATTCGCGCAATGCTTGAGCCTGCGCGTCCAGCGATTTCCCAAATCGCTGGCGGCGAATTACGTCCAGCAAATCGCGCAACCGTGCCGACGGATCAGCGGCCGTTTTCGCGCGGCCTTGCTCGTCAAGATCCACGAGCAGGCTCTTTACGGCGATGTCGTCGAACTCCAACAGCAGTTGACTGAAATCTGGAGTCGTGCCCGCGCTGCTCAGCTCGCAGCAGCGGCAGAATACACGCCGGGCGACGCTCGATTGGAACTGCTCGGGGGCGATCACTTCGCAGCCGCAGGTACCGCTTCGGGCTCCAGCAAAATGATTTCGAGGAGTTCGCGCTCCCAAGCCGAAACTGGCTCAAGCGGCGACTCATCTGCAGCGGCCAACTGGTTTCGCGCGGTCGAACGGCGACGCAGATCGCCCAAACGGAGACGAAGTTCCTCCTCCGCTACATTGAATTGGCGCGATAGCTGAGCCAGCATTTGATGCTCGCGCAGGCGAGATTGAGCGGAAGTGCCAGATTGCAAGCGGGGGGCACGGGCCATAGTAATCAGCATCTCTTCGATCGCGACATTGACAAGATGCGTCGTCGGCGTCGTGCCCAACTTGCTGCGCATCATTCGCAATTTGTGTTCGAGGGCATCGACCGCACCATTGAGGAAACCATGGAATTCTTCGGCGCCTCGCTGGAGCAAGAAATCAGCCGGGTCCAAATTTTCCGGGAGCGTGACGATTCGCAAATCAACTTGTTCGGCGATAAACAATCCAAGAATTTCGTTAGCGCGCCGTTGTCCGGCTTCGTCGCCGTCAAGAACCAACGTGATGGAATCGGCGAATCGGCGAAGAAGTCGGATATGCCGATCTCCGAGTGCGGTTCCCAAAACGGCCACTGTGTTATCGAAGCCGAATTGCCGCGCTACTATCGTATCGGTGTAACCTTCCATGACGACCGCAACCCGCGTTTGTCCAATTGTGTCGCGAGCCGAATCCAATCCATACAGCATGCTGCTTTTGGAAAAAAGCGGTGTCTCTGGCGAGTTGATATATTTCGCTGGATTCTCAGCCGCCAACTGCGGCAAAATTCTCCCGCCGAGTGCGACCGGCCGGCTTTGCACATCGCGGATCGGAAACAGCACGCGGCCGCGAAATCGATCGTAGTGCCCTGGGCCATCCTGTTTGCGAACGACGAGCCCCACCGCCTCCAGAGCCTTTGGAGATATGTTTGTCGCCAGCGCCTGCTTCAGCAGCCAATCCCAACGATCGGGAGAAAAGCCCAGGCGATAACGTCTGAATACTGTCTGCCGAAATCTGCCGCTCGGCGAGATACTTTCGCGCGGCTCGGCTTCGGGCGCGGTGATCAGGCACTCGTGAAATCGTTCTTCCGCCCAGGCCATCGCCTGATAGAGCAATTTCTTCTGATCGGCTTCGGGTGACGCACCGGCGGCTGCGCGAATTGGCTTGACTTCGATGCCAGCTCTTTCGGCCAGCATTGCGAGCGCTTCAGGAAACTCGACGTTTTCCATCTTCATGGTGAAACTGAAGATGTCGCCGCCGATGTCGCAAACCCAACATTTAAACGACTGGCGTTCCGGATTGACGTGCAAGCTGGGGCGAGAATCGTCGTGCCACGGGCAAATCGCTTTGAAGTTGCGGCCTTCGCGGCGAAGTTGCAGATAGCTGCCGACAAGTTCGACAATGTCGATTGCTTGCCGGACTCGCTCTTTTGTGTCGTACGACGACCCAGTAGACACCGGCAACTCCTTTGCGGTGCGGGAACAGGCGGATCAACACTGCGGCAAAGAAGCCACGAGCGAGGGCCCACCCTGACCCATTCCGCCGGATGCCGTTTATAAGGCGAATCCGGCCTTGCCATCCATAGCAGTGTGCCGATTATAGCGCGTCGCGTTTCGCCGGGTCAAGTCGACAAATACAACGCTGATCAGGCTGAAATTGTGATTAGACCGAGTAATTTCAACCGTCCATGCATGCCTGATGCCGAAGCGAACGATATGATGGAACTGTGGGGACTGTCGGAACCTTTCTCAACATATTTGAAGAGGCGCTCATCTTATGCCCCAGGCAATCGTCGATCCGGCCGAACTGCGCCGTTTTGTGCAGCACCTCAAGAATTTCAGCAACGAAATGCTGACGCACATGCAGAACTCACAGCGTCAGTTGATGTCGCTCGGCGCTTCGTGGCGCGATCAGGAGCATCAACGGTTTGTCGAAGAGTTCGAACAGCAATTGCGCACGATGTCACACTTCGTCGAAGCGACGAATCAGTACATTCCGTATTTGCTTCGCAAGGCAGAGCGGATCGAAGAATACTTGCAGCAACGATAGCCGATCGCATCACAACGAGAGTTAGGTTCAAAATGCCGGATGCTCGTGTCACCGATGTTGCGGCGATTGCCGACTTTCGTGCGGCGCTGGCGGGATTCAGCGGCGAAGTCCTGCGGGCACTTGCAGATCTCGAAATTGAAACTCACCGCGCCGTTGAATGGTTTGCCCACAATCGGCCACAGTACTGGGAAGCTGAACTGCGGCGGGCGCAAGATGCGGTAGCCCGTGCAAAAGTCGATCTTGCCAACAGCCGCACATTTAAAAGTATTGGCGATTTCACGCCATCGTGTGATCAAGAAAAAAAGATTCTAGAAGCGGCGAAGCGACGACTGGAGCACGCCCAGCGAAAATTGCAGGCGGTAAAGCTGTGGAGCCGAGCTGTGCAGCAAGCCGTTGAGAAATTTCGCGGCCCAATTCAGCAACTGATGATGGTACTCGACGGCGATATTCCACGGGCGATGGCATTGTTAGAGAGGATGAGTGTTGCGCTAGAGAACTATGCGGCGACGAGCGCGCCGGCTGCACTTAAATGGGAAGAGTTGGCTGGAACCGCGGACGATCGGTCCATGGCTCGATCTAGCGATGATGTGCCAACTGCCGCCGAGGAATCCAAAGCCGGCAATCAATCTAACGAAGAGCTTCCAACAATACACAAAAAAGCAGCCGCATCATGAAAGTTGCCGATCTCACCACTGGAGCTGCCAAAATCGCTGCCGCTCACAAAGCGTTGCGCTTGCGGTGGGAAGATACGAAGGAACACTGGCACGACCAGAATTGCCGACGGTTTGAGGCAACTTACATCGAACCTCTGGACCCGCACATTGCTGCGGCGCTGGAAGCGATTAGTCGCCTCGCCGAACTGTTGAATCGCGCCGAGCGAGAATGCGAGTAGCCAATGACGTTCTCACCCATCAGCCAACGCGAAATGCTTGCAGAATTGCACCGGCTTTCCGCGGAGCGCGAACTGGCAGAGCGCAAGATGCATGCGGACATTGAGGCCGCAACGGTTCGAATCAAGCAGGAATTGAGCGATGGGCGGCAGGCAGTGATTTTGCGATTCCAGATGGATCGCGACGCCACGCAACGTCAATACGATGCCGAAGTGGAGCGAGCGGAGACTGATTTCAAATCTAAATCTTCGGCCGCCGATCAGGATCGTGCTCAATGGATTTCACATACGCAATCGAACTTTAATTCCGCATTGCGGCGAGCCAAAAAAGAGCTGTCCGAAGAGAACTGGGAAGCAAATACGGTTTTTGAGGCGACTCAGCACGCACCCAAGTTGCAGCTACAACAAGATAAAAAAGAGATTGCAGCAACTCACAGCGTGTTGGTTCAAACCATCGAATTGGCAAATCAATACCTTTCAGTATGCCGGCTTGGGAGGCTCATACGACCACTCGAAAAACCCGATTCTTCCGAGTCGCAAAATGACGTCGATGAGATACAAACAGAAGGGGCTTCCGAAATTCACGACCCGCTTGCCAAGCTCACTGAAGTGGCGCGGTCGGCAATCCAGCGATTGGAGTCAATCAAAAGAATATGGTGGCCGCAGGTGCTTATCGGCGGACGACCCTTTGGAATGGCATTGCTCGCGTCGGCTGCGCTTTGCGGCGCGTCGTTTGGAATTTTCGGCGGTAGCTCTTGGACATGGCTAATTGCTGGTGGTATCGCAAGTATTGTCGCAAATCTTACGGGCTGCATTTGGTTGTATCGAAACGCTGAAAAGTCGGTGGCTGAGCCATACCGAACACTGCACGAAGATATAGCGGAAGCCGAAAGGTTGCGGCAAGCAGCGCGAACGCAGGCCAAGCACCGAGCGCAGGCGGAAACACAAAGAATTCTGGACCGGCGTGAACGCGAGCTAAAAGCCGCGAATGATAAGTTTGAAGGCCGCATTGCGGAAATATCAGTCCGTCGCGATGAATCGCTGGCATCGGCACATTCCACACATGCTAGATTGGCCGCCGAACTGCAAGCCGCTCACGATACGGCGCTGGCACAGGCACATCGTGTGTATCCGCAGCGACTGGATGAACTTCAGCGGCATTATCAGCAAGATTTGCGAGCGGCCCAAGATCAATTTGAAACCGCGCTAGCCGCTGCGCAGCGAGAATATGAAGAAGTATCGACTTCGCTCACCGAGAAATGGAAGGCTGGCGCGATGGCCGTGCGGGCAATCGTCGAGGAGAATCACCGTGCCAGTTGGCAGTTCTTTCCCGCCTGGAACGATTCGCGATGGGAACATTGGCTGCCGCCGACCATGCCACCGCCAACTTTACGGTTCGGACAGTTTCACGTCGATCTGAAAACTATTCCCGGCGCAATTTCTGCGGAAGTGTCTTTGAACGGGCTCATTCCGGCGAAGTTCGATCTGCCGGCGCTATTGCCGTTTCCGAAGAACGCGTCGCTGCTGTTGAAAGCGACGGGCGATGGGCGGCGAACGGCCGTCGAATCCGTGCAATCGCTCATGCTGCGGTTGCTCACTTCGATTCCGCCGGGCAAAGTTCGGTTCACCATAATTGATCCCGTGGGTCTCGGCGAAAACTTCGCCGGCTTTATGCACCTCGCGGACCACGACGAGCAGTTGGTGACAAATCGGATATGGACCGAGCCGACCCACATCGAACAGCGACTGGCCGACCTGACCGAACAGATGGAAAACGTGATTCAGAAGTATCTTCGGAATGAGTTTCAATCGATTGATGAATACAACGCATTTGCCGGCGAAGTGGCAGAGCCATTCCGCGTGCTGGTCGTGGCGAATTTCCCGGTCAATTTTTCCGAAACCGCCGCAAGGCGCTTAACTAGCATCGTGACAAGCGGTGCCCGGTGTGGTGCCTACACCATCATCATTAACGATGTGAAACAACCGTTTCCAGCTAGATTTGATCTGAAAGATGTCGAACGAAATTGCACGACACTTGTTTGGGATGGGCACGCATTCAAATGGCAGGACGAAGATTATCAAAAGTATCCGCTTTGGATGGAAACGCCACCCGGGGAAGAACAGTTTACGCGGCTAGTTCAGGCGGTGGGGCGCGGTGCGAAAGAGGCCAAGCGAGTTGAAGTTCCATTCGAGTACGTTGCACCGCAGCCTGCGAATTGGTGGAGCGGCGATACCAGCCGAGGCGTTTCAGTCCCGTTGGGCCGCGCGGGCGCGACGAAACTTCAATTCTTGAAGTTAGGCGAAGGAATGTCTCAGCACGTACTTGTAGCCGGCAAAACTGGTTCAGGGAAATCGACGCTGCTGCATGCGCTCATAACGAACCTGGCTCTGATGTACAGCCCGGATCAGATCGAGCTGTACTTGATCGACTTCAAAAAGGGAGTCGAATTCAAAACGTACGCAACTCATCTTTTGCCGCATGCCCGGGTGATCGCGATTGAAAGCGAACGGGAATTTGGCGTCAGTGTAATCGAAAAGCTCGATGCCGAACTCAAGCGCCGTGGCGACCTGTTTCGCGATGCAGGTGTGCAAGATGTTGCTGCCTATCGCGCGACTGCCGGGTCGAATTCGATGCCGAGAATCATGCTGATCGTCGACGAGTTTCAGGAGCTATTCACCGACGACGATAAGTTGGCACAGGACGCTGCGCTGCTCTTGGATCGATTGGTACGGCAAGGCCGCGCCTTTGGGATGCATGTCTTGTTAGGATCGCAAACACTGGGCGGTGCGTATAGCCTGGCCCGAAGTACAATTGGTCAAATGGCAGTGCGGATCGCTCTGCAATGCAGCGAATCCGACGCGCACTTAATTCTCAGCGAAGAGAACTCGGCGGCTCGTCTGCTTTCCGCCCTGGTGAAGCAATTTACAACGATGCAAACGGGCTGGTGCAGGGAAATCACCCGTTTCAAATTGTTTGGCTATCGGACACACGGCGCGAACAGTACCTCGCAGATTTGCATGATTTAGCGGAGAAGAGAAATGCAGCCGTTGAAATTGTTGTGCGTTCGCGACAAATTGTGTTCGAGGGGAATGTTCCAGCGGACATTCGCCGCAATTGCGCTCTAGGCGAATTACTGCGTGCCGCCGACTGGCCCGTGCAATCGATGCCCGTCAATGGATGGCTCGGCGAGGCGATAGCGATCAAGGATCCAACTGCTGCGGTGTTCAGGCCTCAAAGTGGCAGTAATTTGCTGATTGTCGGCCAGCGAGCGGAAATCGCGATGAGCATCCTTGCCTCGGCATTAGTGAGCTTGGCAGCACAACACCGTCCGAGTACGTTCAATGGTTGCGCGACGAATGGTTATGCAGCAGGAAGCGCAGCACAGTATTATGTTGTCGAGCACGATCGACCAGCGGGTTTGCCCATCGGTGAATTGCTGACGGATTTTCGCGAGGGCCTGTCGTCATTTTCCACCATTCTTCCACATACGATGCAAATCGCTGGGCGGCGAGATCTGCCGGCGACTTTGGCGGAAATCGCCCACGAGGTTGAAAGGCGACAATTGCCCGACGAGTCTGCAGGACCTACGCTCTATTTGATTATCTGCGATTTGGGCCGCTTCCGCGATCTACGTCGGGATGAAAATGACTTCGGCTTTTCGATGTCGGGTGATAGGCCGGCGACACCCGTTCAGTTGCTTGGCAGTATCTTGCGCGATGGCCCGGCGGTTGGAGTTTACTCGATCGTTTGGTGCGATTCGCTTAATTCAGTGAATCGCAGTTTCGATCGGCAATCGCTTCGCGAGTTTGCGCTGCGAGTGCTATTGCAAATGAGCGCCAATGATAGCAGCCATTTAATCGACACACCGCTGGCCAGCAAGCTTGGCCAGCATGTCGCTATCTTTCAAAACGAAGAAGAGGGCAGTCTCGAAAAATTCCGACCGTATGCCTGGCCGGCCATGGATTGGCTGGCATCAATCCAGGAAAGGTTTAATGCGAGGGCGATATCGAATAACACATAGCGAATGATCGCCTCTTTCTGATAGCAAGCTATCGGTTTGACGGTCGCTCCGCTATTTTTACATCGAGCGTTTGTTCGCGACCATCGCGAAATATCTTTATTGGAACTGTCGAGCCGACTGCGGTGCGGGCAATAACCAGCCGTAAGGCTCCGTCATCCACTACCGGTTGCTTGTTCCATTCCACAATAATGTCGCCGGGTTCCAAACCTGCCTCTTCAGCGGGCGAAGCGCGAGTCACGAGCACTACAACCGCCCCACTGGTACGATCGGCGGGAAATCGCAATCGTTTGGCAATTTCTGAATTGAGCGGCGCGAGCTGCACTCCCAGATATCCGCGGACCACTTTTCCCGTAGCGCGAATCTTGTCGTAAACCTCACGGGCAAGATTGCTGGGAATGGCAAAGCTAATGCCTTGATAGGCTGTGCCAATAATTGCGGTGTTAATACCCACAACATCGCCGTTGATATCGACCAGTGGTCCACCGCTGTTACCGGGATTCACCGCCACGTCGGTTTGCAGAAACTCCTGATACGCACTGGGACCGAAACCGCGGCGCTCTTTGGCGCTTACAATCCCCGATGTGATCGTTTGATCGAGCCCAAAGGGATTGCCGACGGCCCAAACCATTTCGCCGACTTCTAGTTTGTCGCTATCGCCCCATGTGGCCGGAATTAACCCCGAAGCGTTGATCTTGAGAACTGCCAGGTCAATTCCGGCGTCGACGCCGACAACATCCGCCGGAAACTTGCGATGATCGGCGAGTGCCACGTTAATTTCCGAGGCCCCTTCTACGACGTGCAAGTTGGTCACGATATAGCCTGCCTCATCGACAATCACTCCGGACGCCTCGCCCTGCTCCTCAAAATCGTGCCCACGTCCATCGAAAAGCGCGGAGATCGCATCGTGCCGCTCATGCACTGCACTTACGGTATCGATATGAACAACGCTGGGCTTAATCTTGCGGTAAACAAGGGTCGAGGCCTTGCCCAGCGCCTTCAGGTTCAAGTCCGGCAACATTTCGCGCAGGGCCCGCACTTCGCCGCGTGTTCGAGCGTATTCAATTCGCTCCATGAGCGCCGGCAAGAAAGCCAACACAATGACCCCGAGCAACATTAGCAGTAGGAAAGGGAGCCGGTTCGGCGTGGGCTCGACGGCGACCTTGTGCGCTACGGTAGTCGGCAATTCATACGGAGGCGATTTGTACGTTTCCATGTTCAGCAGGTGAATACGAAGAAGCGCGGAAAGCCGGATAGATTTTAGTTTAAGCGGGGCCGCCAAGCTACGGCTGTGCAAATCGATCACACACCGCAAAATCGATACGATAGACCCCCTCAAAAGCCTGGGATTGCGCCTGTCCGTCGTCGCCACATCGGCCGCCGCAAACCATATTCTATGCTTGATCGATATGTAGGTCACCAGCCAATGAATTCGACAAGTAAAGGGCGAGCGGAATGGCAAGCGCGCATATTGATGGAATCAAAAAGGGCGAGGATTTCGACGAGCCGGATTGTCTTAAAGTCTCCAATGGCAACGTGGCTGTCGCCGATCCAACAGAACTGGTCTGCGAGAAATGTTCCAGTCCGCAAAGCGGGAAGCAAGGCTGGTGCTTGCGTTGCGGGTGGCACCCGCGTCTAAGGATCCATTGCGAATTGGACCCATGCGACCTCGAAGCTGCGTCAACGCAGACACCAGTCTCCAAGGTCGATCGAATCCGTCGCTTCACGCCCCCCTGGGCATGCAAATTGGTTGCCGGAATTGGCGTGATCTTGGCTGTCAGCATCATCGCGCGGATCTATCTGCCACATACCGGTTCTGCGCGATTTACTTGGACGGTTGCCCAATTGGTTATTGGGGAAACCGTGCTTATGGCAGGGCACTTAACGGCATATTTATTTACGATCATGGAAAACGATCGGCTGACTTTCCTTGACATTATTCTCAAGCCAATTGCAGTTTGGTCACCGGTGCTTCATTCGCTGCCAGCGACTTTCTGGCGTGTTGCGCTGGGTGCATGGGGAATGTCTGCGGTTCTGTCTTCGTTCATTGTTGGCGGGCTGGCTGATAAAGATCTAATGGACTGGGGTGGCAAGCCCGCGCACGTGAATCTCATGAAGGCCATCACAGAGCAAGCGCAACAACTCGCTGGCGACAATCAGGACGGATTGGAAAATGCAATTCAAGATTTCGCAGGTAATGCGGCTGCAAAAGAACCTGAAAAGGCACCGCCGCCAAAACCCAAAATCGCCATTGATTGCCTGATCATAGGATACGAGCCCGACGGCGAGAATGATTTTCAATCGTTAATACTGGCTGCGGCCGTCGATGGCAAATTGGCATGCGTGGGCACCGTCAATTCCGGATTTACTCCGGAAATCCGGGCGCAACTCATCCAGCGGATGCGTAAGTTGCAGCGATCGGAACCGTTCGTGCCCAATCGCCTTTCAGGAAAGTGGCTCCAGCCGGCGCTGGCCTGTCGGGTTAGTGCCAAACAATGGTCTGGCAACACGAAGCTCGTTCAGCCCACATTTGAAGAGTTGCTTGACGACATCAACTCAGGCAAGTAACGAGTTGCCACGACGACCGCCACTCGTTAGTCTGAAAGCTTGGCGCAAAGTCTGCCAAGCCGGCGGTGCATAATTCCAATGGCGGTACTTCCGCAATCGCAGCTCTTTCCCGACGCTAGTACGGCCGACGAATACGGGCTAGTATGCATTGGCGGCGAGTTATCGCCTCGTTGGCTTCTCGATGCATATTGCCATGGGCTATTTCCTTGGCCTCTAATCGAAGGAATCGAGATGCCGCAGTGGTGGTCGCCCGACCCACGTGCGATCTTTGAATTCGACGATTTTCACGTCTCCCGACGTTTGGCTCGCACGTTGCGGCAAAAGCAATTCAGCGTCACGAGCGATCGCGATTTTGCCGGTGTGATTCGCGGCTGTGCAACGGTTGGTGACCGCGAAAGTCACACTTGGCTCACTCCAGCCATGATTGCCGCGTACGCAGAACTGTCTGCGCTAGGTTACGCCCACAGCGTCGAAGTTTGGCAAGCTGGCAAACTCGTTGGCGGCACTTATGGAGTTGCCATTGGCGGTTTTTTCTCGGCCGAATCAATGTTTTTTCGGGCACGCGATGCTTCGAAAGTCGCCCTAGCAAATTTAGTTCGGCATTTGAAAAGACAACACTTTCAGCTCTTGGATATTCAACAACTCACCGATCACACGGCGACCTTAGGCGCTGTCGAAATTCCCCGTAGCGCATATTTGGAACGCCTTAAAGTGGCTCTTGCGATGCCTGCAAAATTCGGTGCTGTTAAAGGAGAATGGCAACCGGCGCCAAACCATGAGCTGTAATGAGTGACTCCTGGATTTTTGAAGGAAAAGATGAGTCCGATACCGAACGGCTCGGATTCGCACTTGCATCAGTTTTGCCCAATTCCGCCATCATTGGGTTAATCGGACCGCTCGGCGCTGGCAAAACACGCCTTGTTCAATCGATTGCCAAGGCGTTTGGAGTGCAAGACGGGATCGTCGCGAGTCCAACGTTCGTGTTACTTCACGAATACGAAGGTGAATTGCCGATCTTTCACTTCGACGCATATCGGCTTCGTGATGCTGAAGAATTTCTCAACATTGGCGCGGAGGAATACTTCGCACGGCCAGGTTGGTCGATCATCGAATGGGCGGATCGCGTGGCGACGTGCTTGCCAGGGCAACGATTGGAGATAGCGATCGAACCGCAGGGTGAAGCAACTCGCCGGTTCTCGATCACCGCGTCCGGCGCGCTGTACCAAGAGGCCTTGACCAAATTACGTCGCCACCTGTTAGCTCAGCAGTGAAATCGCTCCCGGCGAATCACTTCTTTACGTCGACTTCCGTGCCGGGTGCCTTCACTTCGGTGCCACTGTCGCCGGTTTTCACTTGCACCGCCGGTGTATTGACCTCCACCTTTTTCTTGTCTTCGCATCCGGCCAGTAAAATAAATCCGATTGTGCTAAGGGAGAGCAACAGCTTTGTCATTGCAACTTTCCTGGGGGTAACGATTATAAAATAAACTTACTCAAATCTTCGTCTTCAGCGAGCGCCGTCAGTTTTTCTTTCACGTACGCCGCGTTGATCGGTACTTTGCCACTGCCCATGTCCGCCGCTTCATAGCTGAGTTCGTCTAACATCCGCTCCATGATTGTATAGAGCCGACGAGCACCGATATTTTGCGTCGTTTGATTCACCTTGAATGCAAACTCAGCGAGCGCGTTGATCGCATCCTGCGTGAATTCTAACTCAATTCCTTCCGTGCCCAAAAGCGCAGTGTATTGTTTTGTTAGCGCGCTTCTCGGCTCGGTCAAGATGCGAATGAAATCGTCCTTCGTTAAGTCGGTCAGCTCGACGCGAATTGGAAATCGCCCTTGTAGTTCTGGCATTAAATCACTGGGTTTCGCGCGATGAAACGCGCCTGCCGCAACGAACAGTACATGATCGGTGCGAACGTATCCGTAACGGGTTTGGATTGTAGTACCTTCAACAATCGGCAGCAAATCCCGCTGCACCCCCTGCCGGGAAACGTCGGCTCCTTTGCCTTCGCTGGCAACGATTTTGTCGACCTCGTCCAAAAAAATGATTCCCAGATTCTCAGCCAACTGGATCGCCTGCTGGTGAATGCTCTCTTTATTCAGCAGCGCTTCACATTCGTGATCAAAAAGGATCTTGCGCGCCTCGGCCACTGTAACTTCGCGGCGAACCGTGTTCTTTGGCAGAATTTTTTCAAACATCCCCTGCAGATCGAAATCGACCTGCTCCATTCCCATGCCCGTTAGCATCATAGGCACTGCTTTTTGCTCGATGCTGATTTCGACCTTTCGCTGTTCGAGTTCACCGCCGACAAGCATCGCTCGCATCTTTTCGCGAGTGCGTTCATGCCGCTGAGGTGAATCAGGACTGTCCGGCGACGTGTCATAACTAGGCGGCCCTGGTGCAAGTAAATCCAGCAATCTTTCGGTGACGCGCTGAGCAGCTTGCGATTCGACGTTTTGCCGCTCACGGTCGGTGACCAGAGTAATTGCGTTTTCCACAAGCTCGCGGACCATGCTTTCGACATCGCGGCCGTAGTAGCCGACCTCGGTATACTTGGTGGCTTCCACTTTGATGAAGGGTGCCCCAGTCAGCCTGGCAAGTCGCCGCGCTATCTCAGTTTTTCCGACGCCAGTAGGTCCAATCATCAAAATATTTTTTGGCGCGACCTCCGCCTTCATTTCCTCGGGCAATTGCTGCCGGCGCCAACGGTTGCGAATGGCAATCGCAACAGCTCGTTTGGCATCGCCTTGGCCGACAATGTGGCGATCAAGTTCGGCGACAATCTGGCGCGGTGTCAGCTCTCGCATGCCAGTTCTTCCACAATAATATTTGTGTTTGTGTAGATATCGATCCCAGCAGCAATCTCGAGCGCTTCGCGCACGATTTCTGCGGCTGTCAGCGAAGAATGCCCAATCAGCGCGCGGGCCGCTGCGACCGCGTACGAACCGCCGGAGCCAATTCCCAGTACACCATCGGTAGGCTGAATCACATCGCCCGTGCCGGTCACTAGCAGCGTATGTTTGGCATCGACAACTGCCAACAGCGCCTCTAGTCGTCGCAGCGCGCGATCAGTTCGCCATTCCTTAGCGAGTTCCGTTGCCGCGCGTGGTACGTTCGAGGGAAAATCCTTCAGCTTGCCTTCGAATCGCTCCAGCAGCGCGAATGCATCCGCGCTAGAACCTGCGAACCCGGTGATGACTTTCCCCTCCGCCAAACGACGAATTTTGACGGCGTCGCCCTTCATCACGGCGGAGCCCAGCGTCACCTGGCCGTCGCCTCCAATCGCCACTTTTCCATCATGCCGGACAGTCAGAATCGTGGTGGAACGAACTTTCATAACGCAGGCTGATGGCGGCTCAGTCGGATCGGGAATATGAGCGCCAGTATGGCGAAAAAGCACGCGGCCTGCCAGGGGGACGCGTGGCTCCCCCAAACCATCTGTCAGCCGCGACATTGATGTCTAAGCCGCAGCGCGTTTCGCTTGAATTGATTTTAGCTCGGCCACGATGGGCCCGGCCAGTGTCGCTTCCAGGTTGTTCAACGCGTGCGCGGCAACCATGCCATCGACCAAACGGTGATCGCAAAGCAAAGTGACAATCGCTCGGCCTTGTTCATCAAGCGGACCGTACGTGAGGCTGCTTGTTAGAAAACTCTGATGGCCACGGTTATAAACGCCTTCGCCGGCCAGCGTACTCATCGTAAACGTCCCGAGCCGTTTCGCTCGCTTTCGGCCGCCAAAGTTGATGTTCATCCAGTACAGCGTGCGACGAACGGCGCAGGGCATTCGACTCAGGCGTATTTGCTGTCGAAAAACTTTTTCCACCGGACCGTTTTGATACGACTCTAATTGTCGCTGAATATCAATTAGCGATTTGTCCTCCGGATATGCAATTCGCCCCCAACAAATTCGGTCCTCTCCTCGAAACTGCCGATTCACCACAATCATGGCGGTGCTGGTCGGCTCTTCCAGAAAATGCGGCCATGGCCAGCGAATGTAGGTTTGCCGCAACGGTGGGTGCTCGCGGGCGACCATTGCATACGCCTTCACAAAGATTGTCGCCCACGAAATTCGTCGCGGCAGATGCTTTCTCAGCACAGCAACTTCCGCCAGGTTGCAAATCCTTTCTGCAGGGAACAGCGGGATGCGGTGCGCGATGCGCAGGCCATCAAGCACCAAACGGCGATTGATGCCAATGGGCACCCAGCGCGGTATGTTTCTTTCCGCGGTGAGGTTTGTGCTTTGCGTGGTAATTCTCTCATCCATTATGCTGGGTGTTTAACACGGCGGCCGTGGCGGCGACAAGATCGATTGCGTATGCGCCACTAGCAACTCCATAATTTCGTCGTTATGCTCGCTGAAATGAGTGCTTTCCACGAATTTCCGCGCAGTCCACATTTGATGACAGCAAGCGATACTGGTTTGGTAGTTATCGATGTCCAAAGTAAATTGATTGGCTTAATTCACGATCACAATCTCATCCTCTGGAATATTCGCCGACTCATCGAGGGCGCCAATCTTTTCAGTCTGCCCGTGCTGGCGACCGAGCAATATCCGCAGGGCCTTGGCCCCACCACGCCCACGCTGGCAAGCAAACTAAAGACGGCATTCGAAAAAACCGTGTTCAGCTGCGGCTCTTGCCCTGCATTCGCTGAATCAATTCAGGCAAGCGGGCGACGCAAGTGGTTAATTTGCGGCATTGAAGCCCACGTGTGCGTGCAACAAACCGTGCTCGATTTGCTGGCGGAAGGGCTGCAAGTTTATGTTGCTGCGGATGCAATCGGTTCGCGGTACGAGCTCGATTACAAATTCGCGCTGCGTCGCATGGAATCGTCCGGTGCGATGTTGACGACCGTGGAGGCCGCGCTGTTCGAATGGTGCGAGGACTCGAAGTCACCACAGTTCAAGCAGCTTAGCCAATTAATTCGTGAGTCACCTCCTTCTTCGTGATTTGCGTCAAGACTCTTTCGATTTGTTCGATTCCGCCCCAAATACGTCTCAATCTTTCTCTCGCAGTAGGATGAGCCGCAGTAAGTTCAACGCTTGCTTCGCACCGCGGGTTTTCAAAATATCGGGATGACCGGCGTATGGCGATGATTTGACGACGACATCACCCGGTGTCGCTACCGCATACCACAACAGCGGTGGATCCGTTTGCACTGCAATCCCTTCCGGCAATCGTCCCACCGAGACTCCATAATCCGTATCAAATTGTTGTCGGCATAATTTTGCCGCGGCAATGACCTGTTTGCCTTCCTTCGGCAGTGCGTCTTCGATTCCCGTTGCCAAATCGAGCGGCGCGCCTGGAATATCGTCGCAATGACAAACGAGTCCGCCATGGAACCAATCGTGACCGTGCGTCACTTCGGAAAGCCAATGAGCGATTATGCCGCCGCTGCCCCACTCGGCGGTGGCCAGAGTCCTTTTCTGCTCCGCGAGCAGTCGCACAACGGCATCTTGAAGTTCATCTTCGTCTTCGCCGAACACCAAATTGCCTAAGCAATCGTGAATTGTTTTGATGGTTGGTTCGATCGCCCGGAAGCACGCGGCTTCGTTTTCGCCAGATGCAGTAATTCGCAGCGTAATCGTCGCGCCACTCACGGTAATGCCAACTTGCGGATCGCGTCCGCGGCGAATCAAATCGGGCAGCATCTGCTCCAAATCGCTTTCACCAACGCCAAAACACTTGATTTGTTTGTGCCGGATGACTCGCGGCGTCGAGAACATTGCGGAGATCGCCGGCGCCACGGTGTGTTCCCACATCTCTTGCATTTCCACTGGCACGCCAGGCAAGGCAATAACACGCGCCGGCGACTTTCCAGCACGCAGCACGCTAATGTCGATTCCCGGTGCCGTCCCCTCGCGATTGGGAATCACCCGGCTTCCCCGCGGAAACATCGCCTGCACACGGTTTCGCTCCGGCATGGGACGCTTGCGACGAGCGAAAAGCGATTCAATGTGCTTCAGCGCATCAGCATCAAATACCAAATCGACTCCAGATGCCGCGGCAATCGCATCACGCGTCAAATCGTCTGCGGTTGGGCCAAGTCCGCCCGTCGCCACAATAATGTCCGCCCGCTCGGCCGCCTGCCGGAAAACCAGCACGTTCGCTTCCAAGTCATCCGCGACGGTCGTGTGATACAGCACGCGTACGCCAAGTTCGCCCAAGCGCGTGCTAATCCATTGGCTGTTGGTATCCAGCCGCTGGCCGCTCGTGAGTTCGTCGCCGATGGAAATGACTTCCGCTTCCATGATTTCCTGCCAATTAGCTTTCCAGTGCCTTCTCTACGATCCGGCGGCATTCAGGCGACAAACTTATTCCGAGTGCTGCCTGATGACCCAGTTCCGACATTTTCTTCCACGTTTTCCGCACGATATCGATCAACTTCTTTTCGTCGTGATCCTTTGCAAACTCGGCAAAGTAGCTCTCCAAAAACACGAGGCACACAACATCTTCCAGCAACTGCGACTCCGGATCGAGCTTCATCCGCTCTTTGCGCACCAGCGATTGCACTCGGGCAATCATGGCCTCGTCGTAGCCAACTTCGTGCATGATCGCCGCCAGCTTCTCCGCATGCATTTGCTGGCAGGTGCTTCGCCACCGATGGTACCCAGCGCGATCCATCGGGAAATCAGCGCGCGGAATCGTCCAGCGGCAAATGTGCTGGCCATGCGCGGCAATTCGCATCGCTTCGGAGGCCTCGGCGCAAGCCGATCGAGCCAATCGCTCATCCGCTTGGAGTACAAAACTTCCTTCGCATATTCTTGCCCGCCCGATAATTCTCGATTCGGATCCTCGGCATTTGCCTCGTCAATTTTCGCAATGACCGCCGCGAAGCGTTCTGTACCGTCCAAATGCGTTGCTGTCATTTGGGGCCCACCAATCTGCCAGGCGGACGGCCAATCAGTACGCTGCACATGCCGCCGCGCTGGGCAACATTCACAACTTGCTTTTGTGAGGCCCGGCCTAAAATCGCCAGTCCGTATTTCGTCGGCGCGAATCCCATCACTGTGTAGAAGGGTTCCACGTGCACCGTGCCATCGTCGCCGACGATCGGATATTCGCCGACCGGAATGCTTGCCAATCGCTGCACGACGCTATCACCGGTCGCGAGCGCCATTTCGATTGCCTGCTCCCATTCGTGCGGCTCTAAAATGTGCCCTAGCAGCACTCGATCGCCGCCGTATGAGCGATTCGGCTTGATCACCAGGATCTCTTGATTCTTGCGAACGAATCGCAGCAAGTCGCCCGTTTGCCCATCGGGCAGCGTCGTGTTTCGATCGTGCAAATGGCGCGTCCAAACCACATGGCGACGAAAGACCTGCCGCTCGTCGGCATTGAAATACTTGCGGGCGAGCGTCGGCTCCGTGAGAATTTCCCACGCGCTTTTGTGATCGAATTCGCCCGCCATCGTCGAAATCATGCGATTTTCGCGAAACAGTTTCCGCATGGGCTCCACGTTCACCCCCTCATCGCGCTCCAAGGCAATCAGGTCGCGCACTTCGTAATCGCGGTATGCTACATCGACCGGCGTATCTTCGTACCACACTTCGTCGTGCTTGATGTACAGCTCGGCTGGATCGGCGTGCAGCACCTTCAGACCGTGCCGCTGCAAATAATACTCTGCGAGCGCCGTTTGTTCGTCGATGCCGCTGCCAGCGTATTTCGGCTCGACGAAACAAACATGCTGGCCCATCCGGCCAATCGCTTCCATATGCTCCAGCACTTCCTGAATGAACAGCTCTCGCAAGTCCGGCCCGCGTTCCAAATTCAATTGCGGATCGATCTTTTGCATGACCGGCAATACGAGATCATTGATCAATCCGTCGCACGTGGGTCCCAAATGAATGCCGCCAACGCCGCACAAATTCGGTTCAATGTACCGCAGCGAATCTTTCCACATGGGGCTCGTGAATTCGATCACGCCGTCCAGCCGGCCGAAAACAGGATTGTTATCGCGCTGGCTGGGCCCCCAACTGGCGTGCAGCCAGCGCTCTTCTTCGTCCGAGAGCGGGACGATGCGGCGAATTTCCGCGTCGGCCAAATACATTTCCGGCAACCGCTTCAGTGCGTTGAGCAGTGTCAGCGATACAAAATGCAAATACGCCATCTGATCGGGCATCACAGCATGCGGACGCAAGAGCACGCGGATCGTCTCGATCTGCCCATCACGCTGATAGATAAAACTCCGCCGCCGCGCTTCTTCGTGAACGCGCAGTCACTAGATCGGCCATCTCCGCCGCCGGCAGCGCGTAGAACACCTTGCGCACTCGGCTATCGAGGCTTAATCCACTGAGTCCAAGTTCTTCGAGCGGAGTTAACGTGGTACTGTTCCTTGAATAAATTGCGCTGCGAGGAACCGCAGAGTCGCAGCGACGCAGAGAGGCAAGGGCCTATTAGGAAGCCAGGAATCCAGGAAGACAGCAGAAGTATTCATAGTAGGCCTTTCTCTCTTTTCCTGGTTTCTTGGCTTCCTTATTAATTTTCCGGTCCTGCTACTCTGCGATTCCGCGTTTCTGCGGTTCATGTTCCCGTTACTTACTTGACTGATAAAACTTATTCGCCGCCGCCACCGCAGCTCCATGTTCGAATTTGCATCCCTGCTCGCCGAGCAATTGTTCCAGCGCCGCCAGCAAGAGCAGCACGTTGTTCGCGCGGGCGCCGTAGCCCATCAGGCCGACGCGCCACACTTTTCCTTTGAATGCACCCAAGCCGCCGCCGATCTCAATGCCAAACCGCTCCAGCAATCCCCGTCGCACCGCGGCATCGTCCATTCCCTCGGGCACGGTCACGGCGTTGAGCATTGGCAACTGATGCCCTTCTTGGGCGGTGTAGCTGATGCCGATCGCTGCCAAGCCCGCTTTCAAAGCCGCATGATGTCGAGCGTGCCGGGCGAAGCATTTTTCCAAACCTTCTTCGTGGATCAGCAGCAACGCTTCGTACAGTCCGTACGTCATGTTGATCGGAGCCGTGTGATGATAAACGCGTTCCTGCCCCCAATACTGCGAAAGCATCGTCACGTCGAGATACCAGCTTTGCACTTTTGTTTTGCGTGTCAAGATTTTCTTCATCGCGCTCGCGCCGAACGTGATTGGCGCGAGGCCCGGCGGGCAGCTCAAGCACTTTTGCGTGCCGGAGTAAACGATGTCGAGCTGCCACTTGTCGACTTCAACCGGAATGCCGCCAAGAGCCGTGACCGTGTCGACCAAGAGTAGCGCGCCGGCGTCGTGAACCAACTTCGCAATTTCCTCGATTGGCTGCCGCGCCCCGGTGGAGGTTTCGGCCATGACGATGCCGACGACTTTCGGTTTCGTTTTCGCCAGCGCATCTTTTAAATCGGTCGGCGTGAAAACTTCGCCCCACGGGCGTTCGACCTTCGTCACATTCGCGCCGGCACGCTGGGCTACATCGAGCATGCGGCCGCCAAATACGCCGTTCACGCACACAATCATTGAATCGCCAGGCTCGATCACGTTGACCACAGCCGCTTCCATGCCGGCGGAACCGGTGCCGCTAATGGCCATCGTCATTTCGTTCTTCGTTTGAAACAAATCGCGCAGCATTTGCTGCATGCCGTTCATGATTTCCAAATAGTACGGATCCAAATGGCCGACGGTCGGCTTGGCGAGCGCCTCCAGTACGCGCGGATGGATGTCGCTGGGGCCTGGGCCCATCAGAATGCGGATCGGCGGATTCAGAGGCTTGGTCATTGGTTGTTGTCCCTTGTCATTTGTCCTTGGTCATTTGTTGGCAGGCTGAATCGATTCGCGGCACAATTGGGATGACATCATAAACATTGGTTTCGAGGGGGAGAACTTGCGGTTTTGATCTTTCACAGCTCGAATTGATTAAAAGGCCACAATTTTCCGAGGAATTCGCGGGTTGCTCAGAAACACGTGAAAGTCTCGGCTGATGCGGGCTCGATTTTCTCGACGATTATCGACGAAATTCCGTACGCCGCCTGCGACATCGATTTCGAAGTGAAATAACCGAAGCACTTTTCTCGAGAAATCAAGCTCCAAATGCGTTTGTTTTTTCACAGTTATTTCACTCTTCCACCAGCTTGCCCAATTCGCCAACTGCGATTGAGCTCGACAATCGCCGAGCGATCCATCGCGAGCGCGGCACGCCAGCCACCTGTGATAATTTCACTGGTTGTGCGCGGTTCGAAATTGGATGGCGGATTGCTTTCATTGTCGTGCACTGCGGTAAGCATTCCTATAGTTATCGCATGTTCAATGATACTCGTGTACAGTATACAGGGCAAGTGGCCCAAAAGTCAATAGTTTCCGCGCCCGAACGAAGAACTTTTGTGCTCTGGCGTAAGTCCTTGTGCGCGGCTAGATTTCAACGTAGCCGCTAGCCATCGGTTTCAATTGGGGACTAGAAAAATGTCTCGCCAATGGCTGCCCAGACCGCGATTTGGATTGCGTGCCCTATTTGTTCTGACAACTGTCGTAGCGGCAACATGCGGGACATTGCATTCGGGGCGGTCCCGCTATCAACAGCATATGCAGGAAATTGCGGAACTTGTCGAACAATTAAACTGTGCGCTCGATGCTGGGAGATATTCGGATGCGAGCGCGGTGGCGAATCATGCAGTGATAGTCGATCCCGACGATCCAATCGTCGTTCAAATGCGTTTTATGGCTAAGGTTGCCAATCGAGCGACGCAATCAATCTCGATTTCTTTCAACGAACGCAGCGAATGCGTCATGAGTTCAACCTGCGCAATCGACGAGTCATCGATCCCGTTCTGCGGAGGGAGAAGTCAGAAATAAGCGACAGCGTTCGAGCAAAATTGACGCTGATTGGCTCGACCGGGACAATTGGACTAAGTGGCCAGCCAGTCGCTCAGATCCCAAGAGAGGATTTTGGAGAGTCGCTCGATGTCGTCGGCGTAGTGGTCGACAAGCATTTGGCGGTCGGCCGTGCTCAGCACGAACGCGGGCTTTTCCAGAACGCGGTGCTTAATCTGTGTCCGCACTGAATGCGGTACGAAATAGCCAGCCAGGCCGGCGGAGCGCAGGGCAAGCCGCATCAACTTGCGCTTGCTGAGCATCTCATAGCGGCTGGGAGCGGTGTTCACTCGCTCGTTGGCATGCGATTCACCGAGCGGCGCGATATCGAGGAATTCGGTCAATTCGCGATAAAAGCCCGCGGGATCATGCTGATAATCGTCGTAGCGGCGAATGAACAGCTGCGATGGTCGGAACAGTTCCAAGTACGGCATGATCTGCCGTGAATACAGCCAGCCGCCTTTCAGATCCCAAAACCATTGCCAACCGGCTGCCAAGCGCTCATCGGTTTGCTGGAATGCTGTGCGGAAACTGCGGCACGGTTCGCGCCGGTCGCGGCGCATCATCGAGTACATCGAGAACGCACAATCCACGGGATTGCGCAGTAACATGACGATTTTCGCATCCGGGCAAAGTTCGGCAATTCGCTCTGCCGACTGCGAGAAGTACAAATACGCGGGACTGACATCCGCCGCCAGGCTTTCCGTGGTGCGATGGGCGAACGCCGCTATGTAATCGTCGAGCCGGGTAATGCTGTTTCGCGCAACGTGATCGTCCTTCGGGCCGCGCAGCGATGGCAGCCCGGCGTGGAACGCCATGTAATTAGTTTCTTTGACGCGCTGTGGAACGACGACGTCGGGATGCGCCTTGAAGTATTGATGCAGCGCAGTTGTGCCAGCTTTAGCGGCGCCGATGACAAAAAGATTCGGAAATCCCGCGTGGTACGCGTGTATGGCGCACTTGCGACATGTGACGCAATTAAAGCTACGCCGTTTGCGCACTCTGCCCAGGTGCTGGCTAGCATCTTCTCCTCCGTTGCCTCAGCTTCCTGGCGTGCCACATAATGGCACGCGGAATTTATCGGGCCACGCGGTGAGTTCATCGGTTGTATCGGGGGCAACAGTTGAGAAAGATAAATTCTAGTTAAGAAAATAGGATAGAGCAACCGAAAGTCCGTTTGGGCAGAGTGCGCAGCGATCGCTGCTGAAAGCAACGCAATTGATGCGGGATCGATGTCGCCAGCCCGCTGATAGACGCGGAGCTATAAGGCCGCAGCCAGTCGCTTAAGTCCCAGGAGAGAAGCTTTCGAGAGCCGACGGATATCGGCTTCGAAATGGGCGACAAGTTTCACGCGATCTTGTGGGCTTAGCACGAATGCGGGCCGTTCAATAGTCGCTTGCCGGATCGAAGATTTAACGCTTGGCGGCAGCAGCAAGCCCGCGACTTTTGCGGCCCGTAGCATCCAGCGGCCGGCTTTGCGCTTGGCCAGCATATCGCGACGCGTGGGCGAGAGATTTACCTGCCGGTTGGCGGTTGGCGATATCAATTTTCTTAATTCCCAGGAAACTGTTCAAATCGCGATAGTACGTGGTTGGATCTTTTTTGAGTTCGCTGTAGCGGCGGATGAAAAGCTGTTTGGCCGGAAATAGCTTTTGGTAGCGAGCGACCTGATCGGCAAACATCGCACCTTGTTGATAATCCCAGGCCCATTCCCAACCGGCTGCCATGCGGGCGGGGCTTTGTTCGAAGGCCTTCCAAAACGTGCGGCAGGGCTCGCGCAAATCGCGACGCATCATCGAATACATCGAAAATGCGCACTCCACGGGATTGCGCAAGATGATGATGATTTTCGCCTGCGGGCAAAGCTCGGCAATTTTCTCGGCGGCTTGTGGGCAATACAAATATGCGGGGCTGACATCGGCGGCGACGAGTTCATCGCGACGCGGTCGATACAGGGCTTGATAATCGGCGAACCGCGTAATGCTTTTGCCGGCCAGTGCGTGCTTGTCGCCGGGCCCTGCCAGCGGTGGCATGCCCTCGTAGAACGCCATGTAGTTGGTTTCTTTGATCGCAGCCGGCACGAATACTTGCGGATGGACGCTGAAGTAGTGATACAGCGCTGTGGTGCCGGATTTGGCTGCGCCGACGACAAACGTATCGGGCAAACCGACTGCGACTTGCGCAGTAGCGTGCGTGCTGGTGCTCGCTGCTGTGTGAATTGCCGGATTGTGATATCCGACGCGCGAGCGATAGGCTCTGGCATCGATGTTTTTTTCTAACTCTGCTCGGCTCATGGTCAGGCTACCCTCTGTGCGCACTGTTGCGCACGCTGTTTGGCCCGGCGGTTATCGCGCCAGCGGCGATGCAACCACCAGTACTGCTGCGGAGCACGACGAACAACTTGCTCGAGCACGCGGGTATACCACTGCGTCAGCGATTTTGGGTCACGCAGCGCAGGGTCCATGGTTTGGGGTTCGACGACGGTTTCCATCGCCATTTCGTATTGCAACGGTTTGCCCAAGCGGCGGGCGTAACCGACCATCAGTGGTGCATCGTTGGCCAGCGCAAACACGGCGATCGCTTTGTGGGTGGACGCAGGGCGGCCGAAGAAATCGACCCAACAGCCTTTCGGGCCGGCATGCTGATCTGCCAGCACACCGAGCGTGCCACGACCGGCGAGCAAGGCATCGGCCTCTTGAGCGCTGCCTCGCTTAGGCAAAATGTATTGGCCTTTGAGGGCACGGAAGTGGTTCACGAAACGGTCGAGATACGGATTATCGAGCGGCCGCGCCACGGTGAAAGTCGGAAAACCGAAGAGGCCCATCGTATAGCCGGCCAGTTCAAAGTTTCCGTAATGACCGGAAACGAACACGCGTGGGCGATTGCGGAAGAATTCCCGCATCATCGGGGCTTCGTTTTTGAAGCAGATGTAATCGCGCCAATTGGTATCGTGCACCTTGCGCGGGAAATGAGCGATTTCGGCGAGCATCAAAAACAGATGCTCCCACATTTCGCGAGCCACGCTGCGGCGGGCATCGTCCGACATTGCCGGGAATGCGTGCCGTAAATTCTCTTCGATGATAGCGTGACGGATTCGCAGCACATCGGTGCATAGCCACGCCATGCCGCGGGCGAAACGGTGGCAGGTTTCGATCCGCACTGCTTGCATCAAGCAAATGATGACCCGCACGACGAGGTAGACGGCATAATGGCCGGCGTCGATTAGTCGGGGTTTAATTTGCATGCGTGCGATTTTGTGATTTGAAAAGACAAGTGCCGCAGAGTTTCGCAGCGCCGGCATTTTGGGAAAAGATCAGCTTTTTGGTCACTGATTGCCGGCTTGGGCATCGCGTTTAGCGGCGGGGAGGATTATCGACGGCGACAGCGGCCGTTCTAAGAACTTCGGCAAGCCCGTAGAATCTTTCGTCCGACCGGGACAGTCGGACTATATGCGTTAGCGTTTATCCCGTTTTCGCGCCGCTAGCGTTGGGTCACCTTTGAGCGGCAGTTGGACGGCTTTGCCGGTTTCGGCCGATTTGTAAATCGCCAAAATGATTTCCACCGAACGGCGACCTTCGTGGCCATCGACCGATGGCGTGCGGTTTTTTTTCACGGCATCTAAGAGATCGGCGAACTGCTTGGCGTGGCCGTGATGGCCGATCGCCGAGGGATCGCTGGCCCCGCCGCCAGTGCTCCGATGCTGGGCCATGCGCTGATGGATGGCTTCATCGCGCTTGTTTTTCTTGGCGAAGTCCCAGATTTTGATGTCTTCCTCTTCCATCACCGCGGTCCCTTCGGAACCGTGAATTTCGATGCGCTTGAGGTAGCCCGGATAGGTTGCTGTGCTAGCTTCAATGACGCCGAGTGCTCCGTTTGCGAACTTCACCGTGGCGACGGCGGTGTCTTCGACCGCGATGCGTTCATGGGCCAGCGTGGCGGTGTGGGCCGTGACTTCGACGACCGGGCCCATCAGCCAGGTGAGCAAATCGACGCTGTGGACCGCTTGATTCATCAGCGCACCGCCACCATCGAGCTTCCAGGTGCCGCGCCACGCGCCGCTATCGTAATATTGCTGCGTGCGAAACCATTTGACGTAGGAATCGCCGACCGTGAGGCGGCCAAAGCGGTTGCCATCGATGGCGCGTTTCAATTCCTGGCTCGATTCGTGAAACCGTGACGGAAACACGGCGCACAGTTTGACCTTATTTTTTTCGCAGGCTTTGATGATGGCGTCGCAGCGCTTGAGCGTAATCTCCAGCGGCTTTTCCACAATGACATGCTTGCCGGCGTTGGCGGCTTCGACGGCCGGTTCCATGTGCGCGCCGCTGGGCGTGCCGATGGTCACCACTTGCACGGCCGGATTGGCCAGCATATCGCTCAATTTCGTGTAGCCCTTGCAGCCGGTTTCGGCAGAGAACTTTTCGACGGCCGCGGGAATGGCATCAAAGCAAGCGACGAGTTTCGCGCCCTTCACATCGGCAATCGCCTTGGCGTGAAAGCGAGCAATCATTCCGCAACCGATAATTCCAAAACCGTAGGGCATGCAATGGTCCTTCGTCCGTTGTCTGCGGTCCGATGTGGTTCAACACATTGGCGGCAAAAGAGGCGGTGCAAATAATGACCGCATCCACCAATTCCGCACCCCGTCGCGGAGGGCTGATTATACGAACGAGGGCGGCCGGTTACCAGTTATTGCCCGGGTCGGCGAAGAACATAATCATGCTGACGCCATTGAGCGCCATGTGGATAGTCATCGACGGCACGAAGCGATGGGTGCGCTGATAGACATAGCCAAGGACCAGGGCCAGCAGAAACAACGGAACTGGCGCGGCGCCCTGGCCCCAGTGAACCAGCGCGAACAGCGTTGAACTGACGAGGATCGGCACAAGGCCCAACGGCAAGCCATACAGCCCGCGGACGGTTAGTGGCACCGGCGGAATCTCCACATACGTGGGCAACAGCGTGTCAGGATTTTGCAGCGGTTGTTCATCCGTTGGCGACGAAACCGGCGGATAGCCAGTCAACCGGAGTTCGACTTTCTCCAACCAGCCTTGCAGCACAATGCGGAATAAAAATTCCTCCACCACCGGTGCCACAACGACCGCCGACATCGTGGCAATGCTCAGCATCAGCCCGCTGGGGGCTTCTTTCACCGCCTCGATGACCGGATGCTCGTACTTGATGCCGATCACCTCGACAAGAATCAGCTGCACGCCGTACACCACCGGCGCGGCGATCAAGAACGCAGCCAGGCCCGTGGCCACGTCTTCGGAAAAATCGCGCAGATCGAAACCCATTTCCGTCAAACTCGCACCGCAGCGCAAGCGCAAAATGCATACACCGATGACGAACGTTTCGATACTGGCGGCGAGATTTCCGGAGAGAATCGCCAGGTCGCGCTGCGGATCGGTGTGCGTAAGATCAAACGGCATGTGAACGCCGAACGCACGCAAGGCGATGAAGCCGCAGATGAACTGAGTGATGATAAATGTGCCGACGATCAGCAGCACATCGACACCTTCCCAGGGCACAGGCTTTTCCCATTGGCGGTCGATGAGGGGCTCGCGGCGCATGAGCCGGCCGATCATTCGCAGCCACATGAAGAGCCCGCCGGCGAAAATTAGCCCCAGCAGCAACTGTGCAATGAAGGGGGAAAGCGGCATTTCACATCCGGCGAATCAGTTGAATGGCGGCGCGCACGTAAGCATAGCCGGAGTAGATGGTCATCGCGATCATCGACCAGATGGCGATCACGGTGAACCACTGCACCCACAGCGGGCCGGTGCCGGCCGCATCTGCGGCGCTGCCCGCCAGCGGCGCGTGGCTCGGATTGTAACTCAACCAGAACAAACTGGCTGCGACAGCGGCGCACTGCAGAATGAATTTGAGCTTGCCGGAAATGGAAGCGGAAAAATCGGCCCCCTGCTGTTCCATGAAACTTCGTAACGCCGTAACAAGCAGTTCGCGCCCCAGCACGAGCACCGCCATCCAGGCCATAAGTCCCGAGCGCGGATCGGCGGCCAGAAAAATGTACGTGCCGCAGATGACGACCTTATCGACAAACGGATCGAGCATCCGGCCCAGGATTGTGATCTGCCCGTAGCGGCGCGCCCAAAAGCCATCGAGCCAATCGGTGCCTGCCGTGACCAGAAACAGCCAGAAGCTGGCCCAGTACAAATGAAAATGCAACAGCACGAACAGCACAATCGACAGGCCCAAGCGAACCGTCGTCACCTGATTCGGAAAGTTGACGATGGTGCGCTCGTCGTATTTTTTCGTGGCGCCCGACGATGGTTGCGTGGTGGTGGACATGGCAAGGCATTGTACGCAGCCAAACGAGATTGACGAAGAGCGAGTTCCGTTCGATTATCGTCCCGGCCCGATGGCGGCCGCTACCAAATCATACTCCGCCGTGGCGACGACTTCGCAGGGCACGATTTGGCCGGTCTTCAGCCGCTTGCCGGTGACGTAAACGACGCCATCCACATCCGGCGCATCGGCATACGAGCGCCCAGCCAGGCATTCTTTTCGTCGGGCACAGCGCGATCGATCAGCACCTCAGCCCGTTTGCCAATTTGTGCCTCGTTCCAACGGAAAGCCACCTCTTGCTGCACGGCCATTAGTCGATCGCGCCGCTCGTTTTTCACGTCTTCCGGCAAATGATCGGGCAACCGAGCCGCTGGCGTATCGGCTTCGAATGAATACGTGAACACGCCCAGACGTTCGAATTTTTGCTGCTCGGCGAATTGCACCAGTTCCTCGAATTGCTCGTCGGTCTCGCCGGGAAACCCAGTGATGAAGGTGGTCCGCATCACAAGATTTTCGATTCGCGAGCGCAGCTTACCAAGCAGTTTTTCCGTTTCGTCTCGATTCACGCGGCGCTGCATACGGCGGAGCATGGTGTCGTTAATGTGCTGCAGTGGCAGATCGAGGTACGGCACAATCTTTCCGCCGCCGGCGATGACGTCGATCAACTCATCGCTGAAATACATCGGATACAGGTACATCAGCCGAATCCATTCGATGCCGCGCACTTCAACCAGTTTGCGTAGCAATTCCGGCAAGCGCGGCTGGCCGTACAAATCCATGCCGTAGTATGTGGTGTCTTGGGCCACGATGATCAGTTCGCGAACGCCATCGGCGGCGAGTTCTTCCGCTTCGGCGATGACTTCCTCGATCGGCTTGGTGGCATGCTTGCCGCGCATCTTGGGAATCGCGCAAAACGTACAAAGCCGATCGCAGCCTTCGGAAATCTTCAGATACGCAAAGTGCCGGGGAGTGATTCGAACGCGCGAGCGATCGGAAAACGGCTGCGTCGGCGCCGGTCGAAACACGCTGCGCTGCTCTTCCAATCGGCCCACCAGACGATCGGCAACTTTTGTCACTTGCTCGCGCCCAAAAACACCTACGATGTAATCGACCTCAGGGCATTTCTCCAGCAGCGCCTCTTTTTCGCGTTCCGCCAGGCAGCCCGAGACGATAACGCCCCGCGTGCCGCCTTGGCGCTTCAAGTCGAGCATTTCGTGGATGGTCGCGTACGATTCATCGCGCGCCCGTTCGATGAATCCGCACGTGTTGACGACCACAAAATCCGCCCCCCGCGGCTCGTGCACCAGTCGATAGCCGTCGAGTTGCAAAAGCCCCAGCATCCGTTCGCTATCGACCAGATTCTTGGGACAGCCGAGGCTCACGAACGCGTAGGTGCCCTTGTTCTGCTTGGCAGCGGGCTTATCGATGACATTCAATTGTGGCGTAGCTGCAGACAATTACGTATCCAGTAGTAAGGAGTCAAAGTCGAGATCCACATGCGAACTGATTATCTTACCCGATACCCGTGCGGCGGCGAGTGGACGGAATGCGTGGCCGATTACCTGTCGTTCGTAGCGCGATTGCATGCCTATTAGATCAGACGAAAAGATCCGCATCGGTTCTCGCGATGGAAATCGACGAATTCGCAGATTAGCCGTTGGGCATCACATTTTGCATTAGTTGCTCGAGGCGTCGGATTAAGTCAGATGCCAGAAACGGCTTGGAAATCACGGCGGCAACCCCGGCCGATTGCAACTGATCGACGTCATCGTAGCGCGGAAAACCCAACAGGGCGACGATCGGCGCCGGGCCGAGAATCTTTTTGAGCGAGGCGATCAACGGCAATTCGGCTTCCAAGTTTAGCCGCACATCCAGCAAGGCGGCATCCACCACGAGTGGCGTTTCGACCGGCAGTTTGCGCAGCCAGATATTTTTCCAGCGCTTCGCAAGGCAGACGTCGATGAGCGATTCGGCCGTGTCGCGGTGCCGGGCACAAATGGCGATCACTCGACGTTGAGGACGATCCGCTTCGTCGGCAAGTGGATTCGATCCAGTTGACGAAAGTAAACGCTCTTCGTCAGAGGCAGTCAGCGGGAGGCTCAATTGATCGTCATAGGGTGAGGATGGGCCAACTCCGGAATGCAAGTTGCCTCCGACCAGGACGGTCGGACTAATTGAGTGTGCGGCTCGTGGACCGAACAACAGTTCGAAACGCGGCTGCGCCTGATGCCAATACGCGCGCTGCATCGTGGGCCAGGGCTTACCGGTTCGCGTTTCGCCTTCGAGCCACGGACCAAGAAGCCCCACGATGCGTGCCAGCGGCGCAGCACGCCGCAGTCGGTCCAGTTTGGAATGCGAGTATTGCCCGGGCCACGATTCGGCGATGATAATGACTACTGGAGCGCAATCACGCTGCACAAACTCGATCGCCGACTCCATGTTCGCCGCGGTTGCTGCACCGCGAACGATGAGACGTGCAACCGCATCACGAAACTCGGGCTGATCGGTATCGCCGACGACGAGGAGTTGCGCGTAATTGAAAGGCATTGGACCGCCCGTTTGAGCACGCACAAAGCCGCAAGCGGCTACTAAAATCAATCGACTTTCAGCTTCGATTCGGCGCGTTCAATCGCCGCGTGAACTGCCGCCGCATCGGTCGCGGACCGCAATGTCGCAACTAAATCTGGATCCGAAAGCAGCCGACTCAACCGTGCGAGCGTCTGCAAATGCCCCCGATCATCGATCGACGCAATCAAAAAAAACAAATCGGTCAGCCCGCCGCGAGCGCCGCCGAAGGGAATGCCGCTCTCCGTGCGGCCAAACGCCAAAAACGCCTCGCCCAAAATGCTCGACATTGGCCGCCGCGGGTGCATCAGCGCCACGCCGTTTTCCAGTGCCGTGGGATGCATGTCTTCTCGGGCATTCACGGCTTCGGCCATTTTTTGCGGATCCCACAGCAATCCGGTGCGGGCCGCCACTTCGGCCATTGAACTGATCACCGAACTGCGGGTTCTCGCGGCCAATGGCACTTCAATGGCCGCGAGCGGCAGCATTTCGGCGATCGATCGTGGCGCCTGCTGACTTCCGCGTGCCGGACGTAAAAAAGTTTCCATCTGCTCAAGTTCCTCTTCGTCGGAGAGTCCAATTCGGTGTTCCAACCAGTGATGCACATCGGCCGGCGCGAATCGCCACTGCCCTTGCACTCTTCGGCCCGGCAATTTTCCGCGATCAGCGAGCTTGGCCACTTGCGAAGGACTGAGATGCAAATAAGCGGCGAGTCGTTCGAGATCAAAATCGTCATCGGCCATGCGCCAAGCGTAACGTGAAATGGCCGAGCGACGCAAGCTCGCCAATTGTTCCGCGCACGTTCAATTGCCGACAAGTTCCTGCGCCTGTTTTTTGTGTTCGGCCAGCAAGCGATTGTAAACCGCGATTGTGTCCTTTCGTCGCAACATGCCGAGCAATTTTCCAGGATCCTCGGTATCGACAACCGGCAGTTCATCTAGATTCAAATCGGTGAATCGCTGTAGCGCAGTGTTGAGATCATCTTCCGGCGTGACGGAGAGAATCTTCGCGGTCATTACATCGCGCGCCACCGTCAGCGGCCATATCGCCTGATTGTAGAAATATGCCCGCACATCGTCGGACGAAAAAATGCCGATCATGCGACCGTCGCTATCGATCACCGGAAAATAATGCTGCCGAGAACCCGACAGTAATTCCAGGATTTCTTTCAGCGGCATCGCTTCCGGCACGCGCACCAGAGGGCGATTGTTCATCGGTACATCACGAACGAGAATGCCCTCAAGCACGTCGACGAGAAAATCGCCTCGGTGCGCCGGCGAATCCAATCGCCGCGGGACTTGCATCTGATAGAGCTTCCAGCGGCGGCAGAGCAAAAAACACAGCGTGGAAACCCACATGGTCGGCAGCAGCAACTGATAGTCGCCGGTCATCTCCGAAACCATGATGATGGTCGAAATGGGCGCATGCGCGGCTGCGGCGAAGAACCCAGCCATGCCGACGATGCCATAAACCTGTGGGATCGGCACGAGAGGTTTCAGAAAATCGATTTTATGAAACAACTCGCCGGTGGCCGCGCCGATGCAGCCGCCGATCAGCACCGAGGGGCCAAAAACTCCGCCAGAACCGCCGGACCCGATTGTCAGCGAAGTGGTGACGAGTTTCCCCAAGCCGATCGCCAATCAGAGCGCGATCCCCAATTTCGCAGAATTGTTAATCGCCATCTGCAATCCGCCGTGCCCGGTGGAAAGTACGGTCAGCACGCGCGGATCGGATTTCAGGGCAAAGAACAGGCCCAAGCCGACAACTCCGGCCAGCCCAGCGCCGATGATTGGTCGCAAATAGTGTGAGATGGAAAGCCGTTTGAAAAAGTTGTGCGTGCCGTAAAACGCTTCGATGAACGCGATGGCCGCCACGGTGAGAATGATTGCCAGCAATCCGAGCGGCAATAATTCCAACGGAGAGCTGATCGAATAGTTCAGCTTGTTACCAAATACCGGCACAAAACGATTTTCAATGGGCAAACACAATTCGTAGACGCTGTAAGCAATGATGGAAGCAATGGCCGACGGGACGAGCACTTCCGATTCCAAATCGGCAGTACTGTATAGGATCTCGCCGGCGAAGATTGCACCCGCCAGCGGTGCGCGGAAGATCGCGCCAATGCCTGCACCCATGCCCGCGGCAAGCATAATTCGCCGATCACGGGCCGAAAGCTTCAATCGCGTGGCCAGGAACGAGCCGAATCCAGCGCCAATTTGCGCAATCGGTCCTTCGCGCCCTCCAGAACCACCACTTCCCAGAGTGATAGCCGAAGCGAGCGTTTTGATGATCGGGACCTGCGGCCGGATGTAACCTCGTTTGTTGTGATAGGAATCGATGACCGCATCGGTCCCGTGCCCTTCCGCTTCCGGCGCGAACGTGTAAACGAGAAATCCAGAGGCTGCACCGCCGGCGACCATGACCACGAGAATCATCCAAGGACGAAAAGGCGTGTCCGGCGGCTCGAACAAGCTTTTCTCGCCGGCCGTTTCAGGCGGCACGTAGCCAGCAGCCATGCCCAGGGCGTAATGATTGACGACCTGAATCGCCGTTTGAAAGAAAATCGCCCCTAGCCCGGCGACAATTCCCACCAACCCCGACAGCAAGAACCACTTAGCGGTGGCCCGCAGTTCCAATCCGGCAAACCATTTTCGCACTGATTGCAACTCGTCTTCCCTCTGGGTTTCGACATGTCACGACGCCATCCCCTCTCCACGAGGAGCATGAGAGGTGGCAGCACATCGATCACTTTGCTTTACAGCGTATCGAGAAATGCCGTGATCGAGAAGGCGGGAAATATTGCCGCAGCGTCGAGCAGGCCAAATAACTCCGGCTTCAACGACGCACAGCTCAACGCATGATCAACGCCGCTCGACAAACGGGCCTTTTTGATCGCCCCAAGAAAGGTTGATCACGATCGAGTCCGTTGGTCCGGTAATTTCCTGCGTCAGCCCGGAGGTCGAAGCATCGGCGTACTTTTTTGCGCGTGCCACTTGATGGTTTCCGAGCCGATCGGTTCTTGTCCCATTACCGTCACCTGGTGCAAGCCCAAGACTGCGCCATCGCCGGGCTGAAAGCATGTCAATTTAAAACGGCCTTGTGCGTCGAGCGAGCCGCTCGAGGCACGCGTGTCGGCAGGAGCGAAACGCACATACCCAAACGTGAGCGGCTTGCCGTCGATCAACACCTGGCCAGACACCGGCACGCGCGCCGGCCGTCCGTCGCTGCAACCGCTACTGGAGGCAAGAGCGGTGATTGCGACAACGCAATATTTCATAGGTAACAAGTTTCGCGGCATATCGCGGTTCAGCTATTACGGATGAAACGTGTCGCTCTGCCGTTCGTCGATCGTGGCCATCGAGTCGTAGAGTTTTTTGCTAATTGTGTCGGCAACGAAGATCACATGCCCATCGCCGAATAAAAAGTTCGCGCCACTGGGATGATCGCTGCCGAACGCGCCGTTCAACTTGGTTGTTCCGTCCAGATAAAACGGCGGAATGTCAGCTCCCGGCGGTGTGTTGAGAAGCGCTTCGGTCGTTCGCAAACAGTCGGCGTGTCGCAGCCCCATCGTCCAAATGTTGCTGCCGGCCGGAGTGTGTCCGTCGCGGATTTCGCCGACAAATGCCGTTTTGCTCAGTCCATCGATCATTTGCGTCAGCTTTCGTGTGAGCAAATAAACGAACGGGCCGGTGTTGTGCAGTTTTACCTTATCGGCGTTGTTTCCATTGCTTGGTCCGTTTGTGCCACTCACGAAAGCGTACGTTCCCGTGGCCCTGGCCGTGGGGCTCGTATCGCCCTGTGGCTTAGGCTCGGTCTGGCTCGAAGGGCAAACAAACACGGCAGGTCGCGTAGCAAGGCCGGCAATTTTTTCCGTCTCCGAAGCCCAAGGTGTTTCGTCGTAAACGAGCACGCGGTTTGTCGTGTTCAGGCCGATTCGATTCCACAATGGCTGCTCTTCCAAGAACGGCAACAGGAGAATGAAGCCGCTCATGTTGGAGTGGAAATGGAGAGGATCGTTGGCTCGCGCGATGCATTCCATTCCGGTGTAATCGTCGCAGCCAAACCGGCCGGGAGGAAGTTTTTTGTTCGTGTTGAGGTATCCCTGCATCGCCAGCCCGATTTGTTTCAGGTTATCGCTGCACTGCGCGACGCGCGCCGCCTCCCGCGCCGACTGCACAGCCGGCAACAAGAACGCAATTAAGATGCCGATGATGGCGATTACCACCAAAAGTTCCACGAGGGTGAAACCAAAAAGAGTGCGCCGCAGAACTCGGCGCTTGATGCGCGTTTCGATCGGCTCGACTGCGGCCTGCCGACTGGCGCATGAGCGAAAAACTTCGCTGGATGCGAATTCATGACGGACTCCCCAAGTTGCCGAGAAGACCCAGCGCACCCAGGCCGTGTGAAACCACACCGCCAGCGCTGAGATCGTTTGGGCGTCGTCAGATTCCCCCGAACCGCGGCAGTCGACGCAGGCTAGATTGTAACCTGACCGCAGAGAATTAGGCAAGAAGTTTGATTTGCACAGCGTCGGTCGAGAGCGCAAAAGTCGATCTTTCACTTTATTCCACTTCCGCTAAGACAATTCTGCTACTAAGAAGCCTCGGAGACGCTCGGTGGTGCAAATTCTTGATCGCCCTTTCGGAAAACCGGCTGTAGGCGGCATCGGCGCCACTGCGAAATAAGAGTCTTGCCGCGATTCCCTCATGGCGGATGTTGTCAATTTCGGGGCTCGAAAGGCGCTTGTTTTCAAAGGGCGTGGGAACGATAGCACGATGAGTTGTTTTCAAAGCTGGCTGTCTCGGCGATTTTGGAGCGCGAAAGCTGCCTTGACACGTTGTTGGAAATCGCCACAATCCGCCGCGGTTTTGGGTGGCAGGATGGCCACCAAAAGCGCTTATCTTCTGCTCGCACCGCGGCATGGATGAATTGTCGGCGCGGCAGTTTTTAGATCGCATTGGTTCTATTGAGTTCGCGGCAGGCCGTTGCAATTGTTGACATTGGCCACGCAGGGCAAGGAGGCCTTGCAATATGCCCGACATCATTTCAGCCGCATCGGGTGTGCGTCTGCGGCAGGTTTTGCCGGAGGCCAAATTTTTCGGCGCGGACGATATTTTCGTTCGGGCGTGCACAGCAGATTCGCGCGCCTGCCACGAAGGCGATCTATTCGCCGCGCTTGTTGGCAGCGAAGTCGATGGTCACGACTATGTTTCACAAGCGATTCGCTGTGGAGCGAGTGCCATTCTCGCAGAGCGATATGTGCCGTCGGGCGGAATGCCAGTATGCATTGTGCCAGATGCACGAAACGCCTTTGGTCGTCTTTGCCAGGCACTGGCCGGAAATCCAAGTCGGAAGTTGAAGGCCATCGGTGTCACCGGCACCAATGGTAAGACAACCACCTGCTGGCTGATTGCCAGTATTTTGCAAGCTGCTGGATGTCGAGCCGGGTTGACCGGCACGATTGTCAACAGCGACAGCTCAGCAATTGAACCGAGCGAGCTGACGACCCCGCCCGCGGCTGTTTTAGCCGATTGGCTGACGCGTATGGCGGCCAATGGCTGCTCGCATGCAGTCCTCGAAGTTTCGAGCCATGCACTGGTGCAATCGCGCACCGCAGGCATCGATTTTGATGCCACGTGCATTACAAATATCTGCCGGGATCATCTCGATTTCCATAACACGCTCGAAAACTACCGAGAAGCAAAGTCGCGATTGCTCAAGCAGCGCACACCGGAAGGATTCGCGGTTATCAATGCAGATGACGAGGCAAGCCGTTTGTTGTTGCCGGTAATCGATGGTGCGGTGCTGACGATCGGTATTGAAAATCAAGCGGAGCTCACTGCGAGCATCGTCGATCGCCACGTCAGCGAGCAGACCTTCTTGCTGCATGCTGGAGCCGATACGGTGCCGGTTCGCACGCGAATCATTGGCGACGGCCACGTCTACAACTGCTTGATGGCTGCCGCCGTTGGCTTGCTCTACGGATTTGATTTGAAAGACATTGTGCGCGGATTGGAGCAGCTCGACAAAATTCCCGGCCGCATGGATCGGGTTGAATGCGGACAGCCGTTTGGAGTGTTTGTCGATTACGCACATACGCCAGATGCGTTGGCCAGCGTCCTCGGGTCACTGCGGGCCGTGACCTCAGGCCGACTGATTTGTGTGTTCGGGGGCGGCGGTGATCGCGATCGCCAAAAGCGGCCATTGATGGCTAAGGCCGTCGAAGAGGTTGCAGATCTGGCGGTCGTGACCGACGACAATCCGCGCGGCGAAGATCCGGCAAAAATACGCCGCGAGATTACGCGCGGCTTTGAGCGCTTTGACGCGGTGGTGACCAAAGCCGATCGGGCCGAAGCCATTCATTGGGCACTCGGGCAAGCGGAAGCGGGCGATTGTGTGCTGATCGCCGGCAAAGGGCACGAAGATTATCAGGTGATTGGCAGCTCGCGGCATTGGTTTGACGATCGTGAAATTGCTCGGCGTTGGTTGTACCAACACGTGGCGCCCACACATCAATTGCTTGCGCCGTTTCGAGGGGCGAAAGCGGGATGAAGCGTGGGAAAAAAGCGCTCGGCGAACTCCGTCGCTAAACAGCAAAAGCAAAATACAATGTTGATAACTTTGGCACAACTTCGCGACATCACCGGCGGCCGCTTGCGGCTGGCTGCGATGCCGCCGTGTCATGGCGAGTTGACCGAAGTCGGGCCGATCGTCACCGACAGTCGCCGCGTTCAAGCCGAGATGGTCTTTTGGGGGTTGCCTGGCCCACGATTCGACGGCTCCTGCTTCGCCGAAGACGCGCTGGTGCGCGGCGCGTCCGGCGTCGTAGTGGCCGGCCGCGATGTGGCGCCCTGGCCCGGCCGTTGGTCGTTGCGTGTGGATGACGCACTCAAAGCACTTTGGGATTTGGCTGCTTGGCACCGAGCTCATTTCATGGGCCGTGTGGTTGCGGTGACCGGCAGTGTGGGCAAAACGACGACACGATTGATGATCGATTGCGTGCTGCGGTCGAAACTGAGTGGCACGACGAGCCCGAAGAATTACAACAACCACATTGGCCTGCCGCTCAGCATTTTGCGGTTGGAAAACGACCATCAGTACGCAGCGTTAGAGCTTGGGGCGAGCGCCCCAGGTGAGATTGGAAAGCTTGCCGGGCTTTGCCGGCCGCAAATCGGTGTGATCACACGAATTGGCGAAGCGCATTTGGGCGGCTTCGGAACGCAGGAAGAATTGGCCGCAGCAAAAGCTGAATTATTAACCGCGTTATCGGCCGATGGCGTAGCGGTATTGAACGGCGATGATCCTTGGCTGCGGAAGCTGGCGGACCGAGCTCCAGCACGAATTGTCTGGGTCGGGCGTGGCCCGGAATGCGATTTGACGGCGGTCGATGTTTGTTTTGCCGATGGTCGATTGCAATTTCGCGTCGGTCGCCAACGCTACAGGGTGCCCGTTTGGGGTCGCCATCAATTGACTGCAGCACTGGCGGCGATTGCAGTTGGGTACGAATTTGGGATGTCGCCGGCAGAAATTGCCACGGCACTCGATGATTTCGAACCGCCCTTCATGCGTTGCCAGGTCACCGATTCCGCCGGCACGAAGCTCATCGACGATTCATACAACGCTAGCCCAACTGCCATGCGTGCCGCGTTCGAATTACTACGGGAAGTGAATGTGCCTGGGGA
Source organism: Pirellulales bacterium (assembly GCA_963773875.1). Classification (GTDB taxonomy): domain Bacteria; phylum Planctomycetota; class Planctomycetia; order Pirellulales; family JADZDJ01; genus CAVTYH01. The sequence continues at coordinate 176,769 of CAVZCV010000009.1, read as the reverse complement.
ACGCGTGGTGGTTTGCGGCGACATGAAGGAACTTGGCCCAGCGAGCCGACACTGGCATTTGCGGATTGGCGAGGAAACAGTGACGCGCTGTGGCGCCGATCGGTTGATTGCTTGTGGCGATCACGCGGAAGACGTTGTGGTTGCCGCGCGGGCAGCAGGCATGCCGGCCGCCAAGGCAGTCGCCTTTCGCGAAGTTGAGGAAACGATTCCGTTTGTGCGGCGCGCTGTGCGACCTGGCAGCGCGGTGCTTGTCAAAGGGTCTCGCGCCACGGGCATGGATCGAGTGGCAGAAGCACTGCGGAAGGCAGCTTGAAGCGAATGTCGAATTTGATGCGTTCACAAATCAGAGAGGATTCCGATTGAACCAAGTTGTGGCTCCGTCCGCTGCGCCAGAGTTTGCGGGAACCGAGGCGCTACCCTCCCTCCTGGGTAGGAGCAATAGGCTCGCCGAGCACGCGGTTTCTGGGTCAACCGCGCGGCTAGTAGCTTCGCGACGGAGCCAAGACTGAGCGCCGGAGCGGCGTCAAAGCCGCTCCGGTGGCTCAGGGAACAAAGCCGATGTCGAAATTCGTCATTCTCCCTCATGCTTTTCTGGTTGATTGACCGAGTCTCGACCATTTGGCCAAATGTTGATTGGTCGATCGCAGTTGCCAATTGCACGAAGATCACGTTTCGCGCCGCACTGGCTGCGCTTGTCAGCTTTGTTCTAGCGGTGCTGGCTGGGCCGTTCGTCATTCGTTGGCTCACACGAACGCTTCCGCGAACCGCCGACCGATCGCGCTCCCCAATTGCGCGATCTTCAAAAACATAAAGCTTGGACGCCGACCATGGGTGGGCTGTTCCTCGTGGCCGGCGTTCTCGCGACGGCGCTGTTGGTGTGCGATTGGCAGAACAGTTATGTGGCAATGCTGCTCGCCAATTTGCTTTGGCTGGCAATGATTGGCGCGGTCGACGATTTGCTGAAACTTTCAGGTCGCAGCAAAGCCGGATTGCGGCCACGTATCAAATTGGCGGCGCAAGTGGCAGTGGCCGCGATCGTCGCGGTGTGGCTCTATCAGTTGAATCGCGGAGTGCCAGGTGGCGTCGATCTACAGATTCCAATTCTGCGACAGACATTTGCACTGGGGCCGCTTTTTGTTCCGCTGGCAATTCTCGTAATTGTTGGCTGCTCTAACGCCGTCAATTTAACCGACGGTCTCGATGGCCTGGCGGCCGGGTCGCTTGTCACGGCGACTGCGGCAATTGCAGCGGCTGTCTATGTCGCTGGTCATCTCGACTTAGCAGCCTACATGGGGGTGGTGCATATTCCAATGGCAGGTGAAACGGTGGTCGTAGCCGGCGCGATGATCGGCGCGACCCTGGGCTTTCTCTGGTTCAACTGCCAACCGGCGCAAGTGTTCATGGGTGACACAGGCTCATTGGCCCTGGGAGGTACGCTGGGATTGCTCGCGCTCATCGCGAGGCAGGAACTGTTGCTCGTTGTCATTGGCGGAGTTTTTGTGGCCGAGGCCATAAGCGTCATCGTGCAAATTCACTGGCATCGCTGGACCGGCCATCGAGTTTTTCGATGTGCGCCGTTGCATCATCACTTTCAACTGCTGGGCTGGGCCGAAAATAAAATTGTGATGCGGTTTTGGATCGCGTCCGTGCTCTGTGCACTCGTCGGCTTGGGGCTCATGAAGTTGAATCGCTTGGAAGACACGGTAGTTCAGAGCGGCGCGAACCTCGCGGAAGCGGCCAGCGTCGTTTCCAAACAATGAAAACTCACGACTTGCACATTGTGTTTTCCGGCGGTGGAACAGCAGGCCATTTATTTCCAGGACTTGCTGTGGCGGCAGAAATGCACGCGATCTCGAATGATACGCGCATTACTTTCGCAGGCAGCGGTAAAGCATTCGAAGAGCGATCTGTCACACAGGCGGGCTTCAATTATATCGACTTGCCGTGCGCGCCGGCGCCACAGCGAGCCACCGATTTCTTGCGCTTTGTTGCGCAGAACTGGACTGGATACCGCCAGGCGCAGCGGTTTTTGTTTCGCGAACGTGTGAATGCCGTCGTCGGCCTTGGCGGCTATGCCAGTGTGCCGTTAGCCCGAGCGGCGATTGCTGCCGGTATTCCACTCATCCTGCTTGAACAAAACGCATTTCCTGGTAGAGCCACACGATGGCTTGCGCCGAAAGCAGATTTAATTTGTGCCGCATTCGCAGAATCGTGCGAGCACGTGCGGCCGTATTTGCCCAATCCGGGTCATTGGTAATCCAATTCGCGCCGGCTTTCATGCGCGGCGCAAGCAGCAATCTATTCGCAGTAAATGGCAACATCGGCTCGTTGTGTTAGGAGGGAGCGGCGGAGCGCGTGCGCTCAATGAGCAAGTGCCGCTTGCTTTGTCGAGAATTCACGATCAACTTCGTGGCTGGCAGATCGTCCATCAAACTGGCGTACGTGACGTGAATTCCACAACCTCGCTCTATCGGCAGCTATCGATCGATGCCGTGGCGGCGACCATTCGTGCGGAATTTGGCGTCCGTTTTGCGATCGACCGATTTGGCGGTATGCCGCGCGGGCGGAACCACATTGGCCGAGTTGGCAGCCGTCGGAGTTCCGGCGATCTTGATACCCTACCCACATGCCGCGAATGACCATCAACGATTAAACGCCAATGTGTTTGTAAAGGCCGGGGCGGCGCGAATGATTGACGAGCGCGAAATCAGCGGCGAACTTGGCGCGGCTTTAGTTCGTCCGCTGGTGCAATTGATTGGCGATTCTAAAGTCCGGCATTCAATGTCGGTCGCGGCAAAATCGCTAGCGCGGCCGGATGCAGCTTGGTACGCGGCGATGATGGTTCGCCAGCTAGCATGTCGCGCATTATTGCGGAAAGTTGCCTAGGACGAGCGGCTCCGTGGTTGTTTGCACGCCCTTGATCGCTAGCACGATACGGCTCGGCATTGACCGCCGCGCATCCCGCTTCGTATTATCCCCCGCCCAGCCGTCGGACTTTAGGAATGCTTGCAGCAATGCGTTTGACATCATCATCGTACGCGAACTCGAAACCCAAACGGGCGCATTTTGTCGGCATCGGCGGATCTGGCATGAGAGCGGTGGCATCCGTTTTGATTGACGAGGGGTGGTCGGTTACCGGTTCCGATCTGCAACCAGACGCCGCCAAAAAACTTTCGGCCCGCGGCGTGCGGCTTTACAAGGGACATTCAGCCCAGAGTATGCCAACAGATGTCGATTTGCTCGTTTATAGCGATGCGATTCCGGCGCACAACACGGAACGACGCCGCGCAAAGCAGCTGCAAATTCAACAGTTAAGTTATGCGCAGATGCTAGGGCAATTGACTGCGCACCATCGCACATTGGCCGTTGCTGGCACACACGGCAAGTCGAGTGTCGTCGCGATGACGGCGGAAATTCTCGTCCGCGCCGGATTGGATCCCACTGTTATTTGTGGTGCTGCACCAGCCCGTAACAGTGGCGGTGCCATCGGTGAACTCGGCGGTCGACTTGGGGCAAGCGATATTGCCGTTGTCGAAGCCTGCGAATATCGAGAAAACTTTTTGCAATTGCAACCAAACGTGGCGGCAATCCTAAACATCGAGCCGGATCACTTCGATTGCTTTCAAACCCCGCAACAACTGAAAGCAGCCTTTACGACATTCGCTGCGCAAGTGCCAGAAGATGGGCTGATCATTGCCGCACAAGGCTCCGTCGAGGCGCGCGAAATCGCATTCACCTCCGGACGGTGTACCGTGACCTTTGGACTGTTTTCGGAGGCGCACTGGCGGGCGACGAATTTGGAACACAGCCGCGGACGATATCGCTTCGATTTGGTGCGGCACGGCCGACGCCTTTGCCGCATCATCTTATCGGTGCCAGGTAAACACCAAGTGCATAACGCGCTAGCTGCAGCGGCAATCGCGCGGCACTGCGGTGTTTCCGTACAGCAGATTTCGTTCGGTTTGGCCTCGTTCCGCGGTTTGCGGCGACGGATCGAACTGCGAACTGCGTGGAATGGTATCACTTGGATCGACGACTATGCGCATCATCCCACCGAAGTGCGAGCCACACTGGCGACGGTGCGGCAAATGTATCCGCGACGAAAAATTTGCTGCGTTTTCCAGCCACATCAAGCGAGCCGTTTGACGGCCTTACTAGACGAAACCGTCGCAAGTTTGCACAATGCAGACAGTGTGGCCGTGGCCGAAGTTTACCGCGCCCGCGAAGGGGCCCCGAACCCCGACGAAGCGACAGCCGCAAAACTGTCGGCACGGCTGCGCAGCATTCGGCTTGATCGTTGCGGATGACCACGATCCAGCGTTGATTGCCGCGCGGCTTGCACGTGAACTGGGGCCAGGTGATGTATTGGTGACGATAGGAGCAGGCGATCTTGGCAAAATCTTTAACGAGCTTCGCGAGCGGCCTGGACGAAATCGTGCGGTCGCATGAGCCGCTGGCTCCGAATACGTGGATGGGGATCGGCGGACCGGCGGAATTCTTTGCAGAGCCGCGATCGGTCGAAGAACTGCAGGCCATTGTGCGCCGCGCGGCAGCCGATGGAATGCCGGTGCGGTTGCTTGGCGGGGGGTCCAATTTGCTAGTGCGCGACGATGGCGTCAAAGGCGTGGTTGTTCGCTTGGCTGCGCAAGCTTTTAGCGATATCCAAATTAGTAAGCAAACGGTCATCGCCGGCGCGGGGGCACGGCTTGGCCATGTGATTTCGACTTCCGTTCGCGGCGGACTCGGCGGCCTGGAATCCCTCGTTGGCATTCCCGGCACAATTGGTGGCGCCTTGCATGGCAATTCCGGCAGCCACGGCGGCGATATTGGCCAGTGGACATCTTTTGCGGAAGTAATGACCCGAGAGGGCGAAATCATTCAGCGTGAGCGCGAAGATCTCGTCTTCGCCTATCGGCATAGCAGTTTAGATGAACTGGTGATCCTGCAGGCCAAGTTCCAGCTTGAGGAGGAAGATCCACAAGAACTTACCAAGCGGATGCAAAAGCAATGGATTATCAAGAAGGCCGGCCAGCCGCTCGCGCACCAAAGTGCCGGCTGCATTTTCAAAAATCCGCGCGGCATCAGCGCCGGGATGCTAGTCGATCAGGCGGGGTTGAAAGGCACACGTATTGGTGGCGCAGAAGTGAGCGATCGGCATGCGAACTTTATCGTCGTCGACCGTGAAGCGTCGAGCAACGACGTATTGCAACTGATCGATCTGATGCGCAGTCGCGTGGCAGAACAGCTCGGGGTAGAGTTGGAATTGGAAATTGAAATTTGGTAGACGTTGAATAGTCCGTAGGTGGTGTCAGTTCAACTTAATTCAGCCTGACACCGATCCCCAATTGCGACAGACCACGGACAACGGACAGATAAGCCATGGATGGCAATCCTGAGATTACCGCAAATCGTGTTGCTGTTCTTGCCGGCGGCGATTCCACCGAGCGTGAGATCAGCTTTGCCAGCGGTCAGCAAGTGGCCATTGGACTGTCGCTAGCGGGCTATGAGCCGGTGCTCATCGATCCGGCAGAATCGGAGATTGTCGACATCGATTGGCCATCGTTCGATGTGTGCTTTATCGCGTTGCACGGCGGGGCCGGGGAAGATGGCCGGGTCCAACAACAGCTTGAGCGGTTGGCAGTTCCATTTACCGGCAGCGGTGTGGTGGCCTCGCGCTTGGCTCTGGACAAAGGGGCTGCAAAACAGCGCTTTATTGATTGCGGTGTTCCGACGCTGCCGTTCGTCGGTTTCGATTGGACTTGCGTTGCCGAAGGCGAACTTCCCGGTCTCGAATTTCCATTGGTCGTCAAGCCGAACTGCCAAGGCTCGAGTCTCGGCGTGGCAATCGCACATTCGCCACGCGAGATAGCACGCTGTCTGGAAATTGCCGGACGCTTCGGTTCCGAATTGATCGCGGAGCCGTTCGTCGCCGGACGTGAATTTACCGTAGCGCTGTTAGGGCGCGATCCATTGCCGATGATTGAGATCGTTCAGCCGCAGTCGATTTTCGGTTACGACGCGAAGTATTCAAGTGCATCGACTCAGTATCGCTTCGAGTTTGATTTGCCAGCCAGCTGCCAGCGTAAGCTCTACGACGCCGCCGTTGGGGCTGCACATGCGATTGACACTGAAGGTCTCGTGCGAGTGGACTTGATGCTCGACAAGAAGCAATTGCCGTGGGTTCTCGAAGTGAACACCATCCCCGGAATGACAGCACGAAGCATGGCGCCTCAAGCGGCGCAGGCGGCGGGAATCGACTTGACGTCCCTTGTGGACTGGATGGTGCGCGACGCAATTCAGCGGTTTGAATCTCGATCGAGCCGTTCACGCAAATACTTATCAGAGCCACTCACACTCAGTGAAAAGGACTGTTTGTGAGCGCTGCCGCGAAGAGAACTCAGGGCCCGATGCGCGGATCGCTGTTCGCCGCCTTGGCAGTACTGCGCTCTCAAGTGTGGTTTGGCGCATCATTCTAGCAATGGCAATGACTGGAATGACGATCGGAGTCGCGCTGGGAATTTGGCAAAACGTGCGATCGCACGTTCAAGCTCAGCCTGAATATTTGGTATCACCTTCGGAGATCGAAATCACTGCCGCACCTCCGTGGATTCGCGCCGATATCAAAGCGGAAGTAATTCGCGACGCAGGGTTGAGTTCGCCGCTTTCCATCCTCGATGAGAAGCTGGCGGAATCGCTTTCGCGCCGTTTTGCACTACATCCGTGGATCCAGCGGGTGACCGCGGTTAAGTCGTCGTATCCTGCGAAAATCAAAGTGGAACTTATTTATCGGAAGCCTGTCGCTATGGTTGAAGTGCATGGCGGGCTATTACCGGTCGACGTCGATGCCGTGCTTTTGCCAACCGAGGATTTTACGCCAGAGAGAGCGCAAGCTTATCCGCGCATCGTCGGAGTTGAAAGCGCGCCGCTGGGTCCGCTAGGCACTCGCTGGGGAGATCCAATAGTTGAAGGCGCGGCGAAGGTCGCCATGTTGTTGAGCGAAATTTGGGGACCGCTGAAGCTACATTACATTCAGCCGGCGGAGTTTCCCAATGGCTCCAAACAACCGGCTCTGGAATTGGTGAGTCGGGACGGAACGGTGATTAGTTGGGGCTCTTCCCCAGGCCAAGAAATTGGTGCCGAGGCCAAGGTGCCTGAGAAACTGGCGATTCTGGAGCGATGGGCTTCAGGCGGAACACTGGAAACGGTGCCAAAAGACCAGCGCGATCTCCGCAGACCGCCGAACGACACACGGGCAACAAGAGTTGAATAACCAGCACTCCGCGCTTTAGGTGGCAATAGCGCGTCACTTCGCATCGACTATTCGCCACTCGCGGAAGTTTTTCAACTTCTCCGGAGCGATCTCGTCGCGTACCACAGTCATGTGCGAAGGTGCCTCTACGCCAATCCGGACCACGCCGGGAGCGATCCGCACGACCGTCACTTCAATTTCTTCCCCAATTTGAATGCGCTGGCCGACGCGGCGTGATAGAACCAGCATAGAAATCCCTCCTGGATTAATAACAAGATAACATCCTGTTTAATTGAATGTCCAACAGCTTCGTGGCAACTCTCTTTTTTGGTGGTACGCGCGATGCTAGCATAACGAGATTCGTGAATTCTAGCAACGCTAGCTTGTGCGAGGGGGACTCGCAAAGATTGACGATCTTTTCCCCGAATCAAAATGATTCCAACAGCACTTGTGACCGGCGGATCTCGTGGAATTGGACGAGCGATTGCATTGGAACTTGGGCGCTTGGGGCATGCTGTTGGCGTCAATTATGCATCGCGGCCTGATGCAGCAGAACACGTCGTCAATGAAATTGTTGCTGCCGGGGGAAAGGCGATCGCGATTCGTGGCAATGTGGGAAGTTCCAGCGATCGAAGTTCGCTTATTGACCGCATGACTGGCGAATTTGGACGGCTCGATGTTCTGGTAAATAACGCCGGAATTACTTCGCCAGGGCGCAAAGACTTGCTTGAAGCCACCGAGCAATCATGGGATCAAGTTTTCGATGTCAATTTGAAAGGGCCGTTTTTTCTTTCGCAACTTGCGGCTCGCAAGATGCTTGACCACATTCGTGCAGGAACGATCGCCAGCGGAAAGATTATCAACATCTCGTCAATTTCCGCATTCACCGTTTCCACCGATCGCGGTGACTATTGCATTACGAAAGCGGCTATGCAGATGATGACGCAGTTATTTGCCGTGCGCTTAGCTGGCGAAAACATTGGCGTGTTCGAACTCTGCCCCGGCATTGTCGAAAGCGACATGACCGCCGCCGTAAAGCAGAAGTACGATACCTTGATAGGCGAGGGGTTGACGCCGATTCGCCGCTGGGGCAAACCCGAGGACGTTGCCAAAGCGGTGGGAGCGATCGTAACGAACTCGTTTCCATTCAGCACGGGCGAACGAATTCACATCGACGGCGGGTTCCATATCCGCCGGCTCTAAACGAATACGGCTCTACCGCGCGTGCACGCCTTCCGCGATTTCTTCGATCACCTTGCGGCTGAAGGCTGGGATATCGTACGGCTTACGGCTGGTCACCAAGCCGTTGTGGACAGCCACTCCTTCGTCGCCATTTGCCACGGCCCGTGGACTTAAATCGATGCCGGTGTCGTCTCAGGGCTGGAAGTACACGAATTGGGGCGCCCAATTGGTGTTGCCTCGTCGACCCGGACGGGTTGAGCCCAGCTGCATAACAAGCTAGGTAATTTGAAATCTGAAATCTGTAACGGCCAACCCGCAGATGCTGGATTATTGATTCGGCACCGGGCATAATCGAGCGTAGCGGCTCCCCCGATGGTCGGGCCAAGAATTTCGTGATTCGTTCGTCTCAAGAGTGAACGGTGATTAGCGAATTACGGTGTGGCATTTGCTTCCCGAGCGCGTCGATCACTACAAACGTCGCACATCGGGGTTAAAAGGGGGCAGAAGCTCAAATTGCGATACCCGGGGACATTCGGCTCGATCCAATTGCAGTTATTCCGTGTACTTGTGGCACCCGTCCGGCCGCACCTGGGTAAATTTCGGAAATATAAGAGGCGTCGGTTTTGAAACTTCTTCCACTGCCAGTCGTCTAATGGCTGCGGTAACAAACCACCAGCGGAGAAAATATATACCCGCCGCCCGTAACTTCTCTCCATACTCTGTTGTCCGCACGCCAATCGAGAGGGAACCATTGCATGATAGATGCCATCGCACCGGACGAAACATCCACACGGCTGAGCGACGACGACGTTCAGGCCATCGATCGTCTTCGAAACGCCAATGAGCGGCTGCGGAAAGAGCTGGCGCGAGTCATTGTTGGCCAAGACAAGGTTATCGAGCAGCTCTCGATTTGTCTTTTCGCTCGTGGCCATGCTTTGCTAATGGGTGTGCCTGGATTGGCGAAGACGCTGCTGGTGAGCAAGGTGGCGGAAACGATGTCGCTGAAATTCAGCCGCATCCAGTTCACCCCCGACCTGATGCCGATGGACATCACCGGCACCGATATTCTGCAAGATACGGCCAGTGGCCGCCGCGAGTTTCAATTTATTCACGGCCCCGTGTTCGCCAACATCGTGCTGGCCGACGAAATCAATCGAGCGCCGCCAAAAACGCAGGCTGCCATGCTCGAGGCCATGCAGGAATATAAAGTCACCGCAGTCGGCAAGACATTTAAGCTCGACACGCCGTTCCTTGTGCTCGCGACGCAGAATCCGGTGGAACAAGAAGGAACATATCCACTGCCGGAAGCGCAGCTCGATCGGTTCATGTTCTTAATTGAGCTAGATTATCCCTCCGAAGCAGAGGAGGTTCTGATTGCCCGCACGACGACGGGTGACGCCTTGCCTGAACTGGATCATTTGATGCATGCCGAGGATGTGATTGCACATCAGGACGTAGTGCGCCGCGTGCCAGTTCCCGATCACATTTACTCCTATGCCGCCCGGTTGGTGCGGCGTACGCGTCCGACGGGTGGCTCTGCCCCTGAATGGTTGAAGCCACTGGTGGCATGGGGCGCCGGTCCACGCGCTGTGCAGAATTTGATCTTCGGCGCCAAAGCCCGCGCCGCGCTGCAAGGCAGTTACATGGTGCGGTTAGAAGACGTTCAGGAAGTGGCTGCGCCGGTGCTAACACATCGCTTGGTCACGACTTTTGCGGCCCAGGCCGAAGGAATTAGCGCGAAGGATATTGTGCGAAGGTTGATTGAGGAATCGAACGACGAGGAGTGAATCAATACACGGCGTGATTGATTCACGATGCGGTTAAGTTCTTAAGAGGATCAACCGCTTACCGCTTATAGTCTACCAACAGCCATGCTAGCCGATCGCCGAGCTCGAACATTTGTCGACACGCGAGTGCTTTCGCGCTTGGCGAGCATCCCGCTCATGGCGCGTAAGCCGATGAACGGGACAGTATCGGGCCGGCATCCGAGTCCGCATCGTGGGGCGAGCGTAGAATTTGCCGAATACCGAAAGTACGTGCCTGGCGATGATCTGCGCCGTTTGGACTGGCGGGCATACGGCCGTTCGGATCGGTTCTATGTTAAGGAGTTCGAAGCAGATACCAATTTGCGCTGCTGTCTGGTGCTCGACACCAGCGGCTCAATGGGTTTCGGCTCCAAGAATATCACCAAGATCGAATATGGCCGCCGCATTGCCGCCGCGCTAGGCTGGCTGGCCATTCAGCAAGGCGACGCGGTAGGGCTTTCTTGTGTGGCCGATGGCATTGTGTCATCGATTCCTCCTCGCAGAAATCCGGCACATTTGCGAACCGTTTATGATCTGCTCGAACGCGCCAGGCCCAAAGGAGAAACCAAGCTGGTCTCCATCCTGCACGAACTTGGCGAAACGTTCCGGCAGCGGGCGCTGATTGTTGTTATTTCTGATTTCTTCGTCGAGCCAGAAGAGCTGCGCAGTTGCTTTGAACATTTGCGATTTCGCAAGCACGACATTGCCGCCTTTCATTTGCTCGATCCGCTTGAATTGGCGTTCGACTTCCGCCGTCCGATGCGGTTTTTGGATATGGAAGGCGGCACGGCGATCTTCGCGGAGCCAAACGAAATTGCCGAGCGCTATTTCCAAGTGCTGCAAACGTATTTGACCGGCGTCAAGCAAATGGTGCTCGAAACGGAGATCGATTACCACCGCGTGACCATCGATGAGGATTACGAACAAGTCTTGATGCGATTTTTGATTGGCCGCACGCGGCATGGTGGTGTTCGTTAGCCCCTGAACACAGCAAGTGAGTTTCCTTCAACCATTCCTGCTCATCGCTCTGCCGCTCGTTGCGGTGCCGGTGATCATTCATTTGATCAACCAGCGGCGCTATCAGACCGTCAATTGGGCAGCCATGATGTTCCTGTTGGCGGCCAACCGCATGTCGCGCGGTTATGCCAGGCTGCGGCAATGGTTGATTCTGGCAGCCCGCATGGCAGCGATTGCAGCGATCGTGTTTGCAGTCAGCCGACCACTAGCCAGCGGTTGGGTTGGTCTGGCAGCAGGCGGCCGCCCCGATACGACGATCATCTTGCTGGATCGGTCGCCTAGCATGCAGGAATCTGCCGTTGGTTCGCCGGCTTCGAAATTGGAAACCGGTGTCCAACAGCTTGTGCAAACGCTTTCCACGCTAGGCTCCACGCACTGGATCTTAATCGACAGCGTAAGTTGCAAGCCGACGGAGTTGGAGTCGGCCCGCGGACTAGTGGATTCAGCTTCTGCCGGGCCTGCGAGCCAATCGGCAGATTTCCCCGCGATGCTGCAGGCCGCTTACGATTACATCCAAGCCAACCGCGTGGGGCGGACGGAAGTTTGGATTTGTTCTGATCAGCGGGCAGCCGATTGGAATGCCGAAAGCGCCCGTTGGCAATCGCTTCGCGATGCCTTCGCTGGTATTAAGCAGGGCGTGCGATTTCATTTTCTGTCTCGTCCCAAAGTGACGCCTGGTAATTTGTCCGTTCGCGTGGCTGGCGTCCGTCGCGTGCCGACAGCCGAAGGCGCAGAGCTACTTGTTTCGTTGCATCTGGCACATGAAGGGGATGAAACCAAAACCGAAGTGCCAGTGCATTTTGAAATCGACGGTGCACGATCGGAAATGACGGTCGAAATGACCGGCACCGGCTTCGATTTGAAAGACCACCCGATTCCACTCACAAAGGATCAAACTCGCGGTTGGGGTCGGGTATCGATTCCGGCGGATGTGAATCCAGCCGATAACGAATTTTACTTCGCATATTCTGAGCCGCCGCCGCAACAAACGATCCTAGTGGCCGATGATCCGCAGGCGGTGCACGCCTTGGAACTAGCGACTGGAACTGCGAATGACCCCACGGCCCAGAGCAAGGCGGAAATCGTCTCTCCGGCGGATTTGGCCGGCGTGGAATGGGACAAGGTCGCACTCGTAGTCTGGCAATCGGCATTGCCGGAAGGTGAGGCGGCGGAGCTCGTGCGATCATTCGTGAATCGAGGTGGCGTCATCGTATTTTTCCCGCCGGCCAATTTTAGCGAAACGGAGTACTACGGGGTGAAGTGGACCGAGTGGCAGACACCTCAAGATGAAGTATCCGTCGAGACGTGGCGCGGCGATCAAGATTTGCTCACCCACACGCAAAGTGGCGCGGCGCTGCCGGTGGGCGATTTGCATATCCGCCGCTACTGTCAGTTTGCCGGTGAAGCGACGCCCCTGGCTTCTCTGCACGGCGGTGCACCGCTTTTGGCGCGGGTGAATACCGATCGGGGCGGAATTTACTTTTGCACAACCACCACGGTGCCCGGCGATTCGTCGCTGGCGACCGACGGCGTCGTATTATACGTCGCAATGCAACGAGCTTTGATGAATGGTACCTTGGCATTGGGCAACACCCGACAGGTCGTAGCAGGCGAAACGACGGCTGATGCGGCGACGCCGTGGAAACGAATCGCCGGAGCGGAGAAAGCGCTGTCTACGGAATATCCAGCGCAAGCAGGCGTTTATTCCGTTGGCGAACAAACTTTGGCGGTAAATCGATCGGCGGCGGAAGATCAATCAGCAGTTCTGGAAAGCTCCAGACTGAAGGACGAATTGTTCAAAGGCCTGCAATTCGATCTGGTGGAAGCGCAAGCCGGCGCCGCCGGCTCGCTGGCACAAGAGATCTGGCGGATGTTCGTGATCGCCATGATGGGGGCCATGATCGTTGAAGCCGTGCTGTGCCTGCCAAAGAAGCGCCGCCCTGGCGCTGGATGGCTATGGGAAAAAGCCGGTGCCAGGATTCCTGCGTTCTTGCGGAAGCCATCTGCCAACGTGGACGCGACGAACGGCGAAGCAATCAGTGAATACAAATCAAACGGCGATGGTCAGTCCGGAGTAATGAATACACTAGAGAAAACGAGACCATCGCATCCGTTTGCGCCGCCGGCCCACAAGGACGCGACCGGAGGGCGGCCATGAACACGACGCGAACGCTGACATTTTTGTGGTCCCCGTGGACTATTGTCGTTTCGCTTTTGGTGATTGCCGTCACTGCCGCACTGAGCTATACGGCATGGCGTCGGAGTGAATATCGCCGCTCAATCGGCATCCTGGAACTCTCGCGGCTGGGTCTTGTCGTCCTCGGCGCGATTATCCTCAACCAGCCAGAATGGATTGAAGAATTCCGGCCTGATGAGCAGCCCACGATCGCCGTTTTGTGGGACGCGTCCGGCAGTATGAATACTCGCGATGTGACGCCCACCGGCGCCGCAAGTGGCGCACCGATCACGCGGCACGAAGCAATTGCACCGCTGGCCAGCGAATCGTCGTGGCAAGAGTTAGCCGACCGATTCAAAATTGCTGTGCAGCCGTTTTCGACACTCGAAGCGGGGCATGGCACCGATATCAATGATGCGTTGTCCGGTGCGGCCGGGAAGTTTAAAAATCTCGTCGGCATTGTACTTGCGTCCGACGGCGACTGGAACGAAGGAAAACCGCCAGTTGAGGCTGCAAGTCAGTTGCGATTGAAAAACATTCCTGTGTTCGCGGTTCCCGCCGGCGCAATTGTTCGCGCCGGACGTGGAACTGCTGAGCCTGGATGCGCCAACATTCGGCGTGGTGGGCAAGTCGGTGCGAATTCCATTCACCATCGATAGTTCGCTGCCCCGAGAGTATGTGACGACGGTGGTTCTTAAATCGTCCAACGGCGATCAAGTTGAGAAAGAAATCCGCATCGATCCAATGCGCCGCACGAGCGATGCGATTATTTGGAAACCAAAAGAAGTTGGCGACTTCACGCTCTCGCTGGAAGTGCCCAAACAAAGTGATGACGCGAGGACAGACAACAAGAAATTGAGCGCGCCGATCAATATCCGTCAGGAAAAGCTGCGAGTCCTGCTGGTCGAATCATACCCTCGCTGGGAATACCGTTATTTGCGCAATGCGTTATCGCGCGATCCAGGCATGAGTTTGTCGTGCTTATTATTCCATCCTGGCCTGGATAAAGTCGGCGGCGGCAACAAAGACTACATCAAGGAGTTTCCCAAAGGACTTGAGCAATTGTCGGAGTACGACGTCGTATTCCTCGGCGATGTCGGTCAGGAAGCCGGCCAACTTACAACCGAACAATGCCGGCTGCTGAAAGGGCTCGTCGAATACCAAGCTAGCGGTCTGGTATTCATGCCTGGCTGGGAAGGGCGAGAGGCATCATTGATGCAAACACCACTTGCAGAACTGTACCCGGTGGTGATGGATGAGTCGCAGCCCGGCGGCTGGGGTTCGCGCACGCCAAGCCACTTCGAATTGACTGAACTGGGCCGCCGCAGCTTGCTCACCAAATTAGCCGATTCGCAAGACGAGAATTCCGAGGTCTGGGAGTCGCTTCCGGGGTTTCAATGGTATGCACCGGTGATCCGCGCCAAAGCAGGCACGGAAGTACTTTGTGTTCACAAAGACGCGACCAACGATTACGGACGCCTGCCGCTACTAGTAACGCAAACCTTCGGTGTTGGCAAAGTGCTATTCATGGGAACCGACGGCGCATGGCGTTGGCGAAAGGGCGTCGAAGACAAATACCACTATCGTTTTTGGGGGCAGGTAGTGCGCTGGATGGCATACCAACGCAATATGGCCAAGGGCGAAACCATGCGGCTGTATTATTCGCCTGATCAGCCACAAATGCATCAAACGGTCACGCTTAATGCAAATGTTATGGAGAAAAGTGGCGAGCCGTTAGCGAAAGGCGATGTAATGGCTCGCATCGTCGCGCCGTCCGGCAAAGCGGAGACCATCCGACTCAACCCGCTGGGGGATGAATGGGGTGCCTTCGCCGGTCGTTACACAGCGGCAGAACCAGGCAAGCACGAGGTAACGTTATCGTGCAAACAGACTGGTGGGAACTTAGAGGCCTCGATGTTTGTCCAAGGCGCTGCGGTCGAGCCAATCGGCCGGGCTGCACGTCCTGAGGTGCTTAAAGAGATTGCCGACATCACGCACGGCGAGGTCATTGCCGGGCAGGATATTTCGCGAATTGTTCAGAAACTTTCACAGTTGCCCCCGCCCGCTGCTTCGGTGCGGCGGGTGCCCCTGTGGAGCCATCCTGCGCTGCTGGCGGCCTTTGTTACACTGATGGGGTCCTTTTGGGTGGCCCGCAAGGCGGTTGGTTTGATATGATGTTCGCGGTAAAGGGACGGTCGCGGTTGCGTCGCAGAAATTTCGGCCATTAATTGGAGATCTGACGATGAGCAGGATTCATTCGCAGTACCAGTTGCAAGTTCCGGCGACGCTTCGCAATCAATTGCTCGATTTTCGCCGCCGCGTTTGGACCACGAAGATGACCGAAGCAGTCGGCGTCGCGATCTTCACTGTGGCATTCATCTTTCTGTGCGTATTCGCACTCGATCGTCTTTGGGACACACCTGTTTGGATGCGCTGGACCGCGTTTATACTTGCGGTTGCCGGCTGCATGGTCGCGCCTTTTTACTGGCACCGCTGGGTATGGCGACATCGTGCGCTGGAGAACCTTGCACGACTGCTGAGTCGCAAGTTGCCGCGCGTGGGCGATCGACTTTTGGGCATTATCGAGCTCGCTCACAGTGAATCAGAACAGGCGCGTTTGCGCCGGCTATGCGAGGCGGCCATCGAACAAGTGGCACAAGACGCTGTGAAGCGCGACTTCCGAGCGGCCGCGCCGGAGACTCGGCACAAGCTTTGGAGCGCGTTGTCGGCAGTTTGCGTCGTCGCGGCTGTCAGTCTCTTCGTGTTGTTCCCAGATGCCGCGTTCAGTTCGATGCACCGATTTGTTGCCCCATGGAGTGATACCCCGCGATACACGTTCACTGCCATTGAAACGCTGCCCTCAACACTTGTCGTTCCTCACGGTGAACCATTCATGCTCGTCGCCAAACTAAGTGAGCATTCAAAATGGCATCCTGATGCGGGCATGGCAGAACTGCCAGGGTTGGAGCCGATCAAGGCGGAACTTGCCGATGGCGCGTACACATTTCAATTGCCTGCGCAGATCGAATCAAATCCGCTGCGGCTTTCAATTGGCGACTGGACTCAAACCATTCGTACTGAACCGATGCTTCGGCCTGAGCTAACGTCGCTCGTGGCTCAAATTTCATTGCCGGAATATTTGGGTCGGCCGGAGCCGCAAAAAGCGGACGTGCGCGGCGGCGCTATTTCGCTGGTGAAAGGCAGCCGTGCGATTTTCTCGGCGACGATCAGTCGGAACTTGAGCGGCGCACAATTGACGACCAAGCCAGCAAGCCAGACGGCGCGGTCTTCTCCACGCCTGAAGCTCCGTTCGCGGAATCGAAACAATTGGCGCTCACCTGGAAAGATGAATTCGGATTGGCCGGAAAAGATCCGTTCAACCTGGCCATCAATGTTCGCGATGATGAACCACCGACTTTGGCTATCGAGGATTTGCCGCGTGTTAAAGTGGTGCTCGACACGGAGCAATTGGCGTTCAAAATAAAAGCGCACGACGATTTCGGCGTGCGAAATGTCGGAATGCAATGGAAAGGTTTGCCATCGGACATGGTCAAGACGCCGGCCGAAGGCGAGACCATGCTCGGTGTCGGTGGGTACGACAAGTCGGCCCTCGATCTTAGCGGTACCTTCGCTGCCAAGACGCTCGGCATCGAGCCCCAGCCGATTCAATTGCGGATCTTCGCAGACGACTACCTGCCGGACCGCAAACGAGTTTACTCGGCGCCCTACACGTTTTACGTGCTCAGCCCCGAACAGCACGCGATCTGGGTCACAGAGCAATTGAACCGTTGGCATCGGCAGGCACTTGAAGTGCGCGATCGCGAATTGCAGTTATATGAAACGAACAAGCAGCTTCAGAATCTGACTCCCGAAGAACTGGATCAGCCGGAAACGCGCAGGCGCATTGAGAATCAATCAGCCGCCGAGCGCGCTAACGGACGCCGTCTTACGAACTTAACGACCAATGGACAGGACTTGCTCCGCGAAGCTTCGCGCAATCCTGAACTGCCGGCCGAACAGTTAGAATCGTGGGCCCAGATGCTAGCGATTCTTAAAGACATCTCGGCCAACCGTATGCCGTCGGTCGCCGACTTACTTAAGAAAGCCTCGCAGGCAGCCAATGTAGCCGGCAACCCCATGCCAGCGAAGAATTCACCGACGGCCGGGCAAGTTCGCAATTCAGGCGCGGGAGCGGCCAGCAAAACTGACGAAGAACCGAAAAAGAAGCCTGCGATTCCTTCGATTTCCGACACAGAATCCGGCCAGCAGCCGGCCGATGGCAAAGCCGGAGACGCAAACGCCAAATCGAAACCGAAGGATCCTCGGCTCGGGTTGCCGGTGACCACGCTCATCGGCAGCAGCAAGAATCCGCCGCCACCACCAAGTCCAGCGGGTGAGCAAGTTCAGCGCGCCGTGAAAGAACAAAAGGATTTGCTCGCTGAGTTTGCCAAAGTTGCCGACGAGTTGAACAAGATTCTCGCGAATTTGGAAGGCAGCACATTAGTGAAGCGGTTGAAAGCAGCTTCGCGAAAGCAATATGTGATCTCCAGCAAGATCAATGATCAATTGAACGATACTTTTGGAGTGGAACTCGCCCGCACACCGGCGAATCCTCGCAAGACTTTCGAGGAGCTGCAACAACAAGAGCTTAAGGGCAGCCAGGATGTCTCGTATATCATGGATGACATGCAAGCCTACTTTGAGCGCCGCCAGTTGATGGCGTTCAAAACAGTGCTCGACGACATGCGAACGCAAGATGTCATTGGCAGCTTGCGGAAAGTTGGAGACGATTTGCCAAAGGATCGCGGCGTCTCTATCTCGCAGTGTGAATATTGGTCAGATGTTCTAGACCGTTGGGCGGAAGATCTGGTCGAGTCGTGCAAAGGCGGAGCCTGCAATTGCCCGTCGCGCGCCAGTTTGCCGCCGGCCATCGTGTTGGAAGTCCTGCAGATTCTGGAAGGCGAAGTGAATTTGCGAGAGGATACCCGCGTGGCGCAGCAAGCCAAAGCGGCGCTCGAAGCTGCGAAATATGACGAGAAAGCCCATAAGCTTTCAGATCAACAGAAGGCTTTGGCAGACCGTGTCGCCAAAGTGGTCGACCGCATCCGCGAACTTCCCGATGGCGATAGCGAATTTGCGCCGGAAATCGCATTGCTGAGCGCAGTGAATGGCGTGATGAATGAAGCGACCGGAGATTCTGGCTAAACCAGAGACCGGCAATCCCGCCATTGCAACGGAAACAGAAGCCATTGAATTGCTGTTGCGCTCCAAGCGCATTAATCCCAAGGCTGGTGGAGGCGGCGGCGCCAACCCCGGCGGCGGTGGCGGTGGTACAACCACAGACGCCGCACTGGCCATGGTGGGCGCAGGCGTGAACCAGAAAGAAGCGCGAGACGATCGCGGCATTATGCAGGCGACTGGTCAATCAGGCCCCGCGCTGCCAGAGGAGTTTCGAGCCGGGCTGAACCAGTACTTCAGTCGACTGGAAGGCACCGCTGGCGAAAAATAATTCACCGAGCGATGGGATTTCCATGTACCGTATGATTCGTATTGTCGTCACGACGTTGGCATTGATTGCGTTACCCTCCGTGGTTTGCGCCCAAGCGGTGTTTCAACTTCAAGTGGTTCCGGTGCCCGCTGCTCCAGCAGTGGCAGCCAACCCAAACGGCGGCGATGCGAAAATCAATGTCGATGCAGAATTAAATCCGGCCGAGCAACAGTTCTTCGATCAGTATAAGCCGCTCTTAAAGGCAGAATTGGCGTTTGCCACACGCGCCGGTCATTTGGATAAAGACCAGCGAAAGCTGTTGAGCGATGAGGGTGAAAAATGCGTCAAGCAAATGGCACGTGACGCCGCGAAAGGACGGCAAGGGCAAGTCGGTGGTTTCCTGATTGTCAATGGCCGCGCAATGCGGCAATCGCTAGTGCCGCGCAGCGTGTTGCAACGAGAGATTGCCACGCTCGTCAAAGCGAAGTTGCCCCCCGAAGTTTCGGAAAAGTACGGACAAGAACAGGCCAAGCGGGCGCAGTTCGAAAAGCAAACTTTGGTCGAAAATACCGTGGCAATGATCGATGCCAAAGTGCGGTTGAGCGCTGAACAGCGCGATCAGGTTGCCGATGCGCTAAGCAAAACCTGGAAAGAGAACGACTTGCCTCAACCAGAAACGTTCATGTTCGGCAATGATTTTTTGCCGCCGGTTGCCGATCGCTGTGTGATACCTTTTTTGCGCGATGCCCAGAAGGCCGTTTGGCAGAACCGCAACATGCTGAACTCTGGCCGGGTCGTCATTAATAATGGCATGATCATTAACGGCGGGTTCATCAACGGTATGTTCAATTTGGCGCCAGGTATTCAGATCGACATTGACGACGATGAAATTAAGTAGCCATTCACAGTTAATCCTCATCGCAACATTGCTTTTGGCCGTGTCGGGCGCCGCCGTCGCTGCGGATGATGATGACGACGCCCCTGACCCGCAGCAAATGATCAATCAGCAGATGTGGGTTCTGACGCCCGAGCAATTTGATCAATGGGTGTTCAACGGCATCGGTAACTGCGACCAGGCAATGAAGCAGCTAGATACTCAAATCAATATGCGGATTGAAGCCATCAACCGCGTTTGCAAATTATCTGATGCACAAAAGCAAAAGCTGCGCGCTGCGGCGGCCAGTGACATCAAGCGGTTTCATGATAAGTACGACGATTTGAAACAAAAGCTTTCGAACACGCGCTACAATCAGAACGATATCAACAAGGCATATTCCAAGATCCAGCCGCTGCAACAGGAATGGAACGCCGGAATTCTTAGCGATAGTTCGGTCTACAATAAAGTGCTGCATCGCACGCTTGATCCGGAACAATCGAATCATAGTGAGAAGGACGATGCCGACCGCGATCAGTATCGGTACAAGGCCAAGGTGAAGCTGGCCGTGCTATCGCTGGAAAGTTCGCTCCCATTGACCGACCAGCAGCGAGAGGCGTTTACCAAGTTGCTAATTGAAGAAACGCACTCTCCGAAAAGCTTCGGCCAATATGACTGCTATGTTGTGATGCTGCAGGCCGCGAAGATCGATCGTAAAAAACTCGCCGCGATTTTTGATGAGGCACAAATGCGGGTGTTGCAGCGAGTTTTCGCCCAGGCGAAGGGAATGGAACCGGCTCTCCAAGGCGAAGGAGTATTGCCGGATTGAAGTGTCGTGCGGGTAATTTTGCTATAGCGTTCTGAACCGAGGCATGAAAACCAATTATCGAATAACTTGGATCATTACTGCTGTTGCCGCGCTCGTTTCGAGCACCTCAAATCGGCAATCGCTTGCGCAGCTTCCGGAGCCGAAAATCGGCGAAGTTGTGCCGCGCGATGTGCGCGAAATGTACGATCGAGGACTGCAATTTCTGGCTAATTCGCAAGCCGCAGCCGGCGATTGGGAAGATCAAAACAAGGGGCCCGGGGTCACCGGTCTGGCGCTGATGGCCTTTTTGGCCTCGGGTGAGGATCCGAATTTCGGGCTCTATAGCAGCCATATTCGCAAAGCGGTCCGCAGCATCATCAGCGGGCAAGATGCCGCGACGGGGTACTATGGCAATAGCATGTACCACCACGGCTTTGCGATGCTCGCCATGTCCGAATCGTACGGAACGGTTGATGACCGAAATTTGTGGGCCGATGCGCCTGCTGGCAAGCGTCGATCGATTGGACAATCCTTGGAACTAGCAGTCCGGGCGGCAATTACCTCACAAAAGAAAAACTCGGTTGGCGGTTGGCGCTACTCGCCCGATTCGACTGACGCAGACACTTCGGTCAGCGGTTCCGTGCTCGTGGGCTTGCTCGCCGCGCGAAACGCGGGAATCGAGGTGCCCGATGAGTGCATCGATCGGGCCGTCGCGTATTATCAATCGATGACTTCCTCGTCCGGTCAGGTTGGTTACTCGGGCGGACTTGGTGGATTCGATGAATCAATTCCGCGAATTTCGATTGGCACACTTGTTTACGCGCTAGCGCATCGCAAAGATCTGCCACAGTTCAAAGCGACTCTTGGTTACTTGACGCAGCGCATTGATCAAACTGCGGCCGGCGGCGGTTATGCGGAATATCAAAAGTACTATCAGGCGCAGGCACTTTTTCAGGGAGATGTCGCCGCCTGGGAAAAATGGAACCGCAATTTGGTGCGCGAGCTGAAGCAATCGCAGCTGAACGATGGCGGCTGGAACGGGCAATTTGGCAAGGTGTTCGGCACTTCAATGTCGCTGTTGTCTTTGGCGCTTAATTACAGATTTCTGCCGATCTACGAACGCTAAGGCGAAAAGCATATGCAATCCTCTTGCCCTCGAGCCACATTTGTCATCCGATCGCTGAGCTTCATGCTGGTTCTATTGGCTGCAGCAAAGTTCTCAACAGCGATTTACAAACCAGCGGACGAGCGGAAACCTGCCACTCCCAATCCCAATACAGATGTCGTCAAAAAGCAGATAAAGCTCGTTCATGTCGACTCTGGGAAAATCCTTGGGATGGACGACGATTCTGTCGAAGGCGGCATCCAAGCGGTTCTTTATTCGGATGACAAACAACACGCGTCGACAAATTGGACATCTGTCGCCGATGGCGATGCAGTCAAGCTATTCAATGCTCACAGCGGCAAAGTTCTCGACGTTTATCTGGGGAAAAAGGATGCGGATACGCCGATCATCCAATGGGACGATAAGGCCGCAATTGAAAATGGCGCTCAGAATCCAGGCGGTCTGCAAAACCAGCTATGGGTTTGGGAGGGCTCTGGCAAAGAGCGAAGGCTTAAGAGCAAGTGGAGCGACATGGTGCTGGATGTTGATTCAGAAGGCCGAGTCGTCCAGAGAACCGCCGACACGAATGCACGTTCCCAGCTTTGGCGCGTTGCGGAGCTTACCGAAACTGTGCGGCCCGATCATCTTTTGGCCGCGGGACCTGCCCCAGACGCAAAACAGCGGGCCATTATCCATCTGGCAAACGGCGATTTTGCCGCGGGAGAACTCTCTGAGAGCGAAAATCCCAGTGTGATCCGTTGGCAAACGTCTATTGCCACCAAGCCGTTCGATTTTAATTTGCCGGCGGTTGGTGCAGTTCATTTCCCGATGCAAAAGGAAGTTCCGAAAGCAGCTGGCGACTTTTGCATCGAGCTCGTCGGGGGCGACATGCTTTTTGGCTCGCCCATTTCGTTAACCGCCGACGAATTATTCGTTGACTGCGGATCAGTTGGAAAATTGCATATTAAGCGCACTAGCATCAGCCGACTGATACGTTGGGGGAAAACCGCCGATGTTGTGTACTTCGGGCCAAACGGCTTAGTTGGATGGCAGGAGCCGGCGAAGAATAATCTTTGGCGCGACGAAGGCGGCGTGCTCACGACAGATAAGCCGAGCGCAAGCATTTTCGGAAATGTTAATCTTCCGCCGCTGGCGCTGATTGAGATCGAGCTGGCGTTGGAAGAACAGCGCAGATTTCGTGCTGGCACTCGGGGTCGACAAAGACGATGAGAAATCGCTTCGCCGTGCCATCCGGTTGGAAGCGTGGGGTTCGAGTTTGAAAGTCACGCGCGAAGTAGACAACGATGCCGACCTGGTGGAGCTCCAAGAATTAAAGCCGGGCGCGGGCAGCGTGCACTTGCAAATGTATTTGGACCAAAAGAAAGGACTGATTCGAGTCACAGCCCAGAACGGCCAACAGTTGGGTCAGCAGCTGGAAGTGTTCGATCCAAAGTCCAAGCCGCTGCCAGGAGTTCAAATCATCAGCCACAAAGGCGATGTGCGGCTGGAGCGATTGCGAGTCAGCCGCTTGACGGGCGAACCGCCACGCGATTTCACAACCGACAAACCGCATATCGCGCGCACCGATGGTTCTTCGGTGTTTGGTGAAGTGAAGGATTATGATCGCGCAAGCGGCGATTTTATAGTCGCCCAGTCAGGTCGCGAAACTCGGGTGAAATCGGGGGATATCTCCAGCGTGGTTATTAGCCCGCCGGACGATTCGCGTGCCTCGGGGCTTCGCGCTGTTCTTCAAAACGGTGCTCGTATCAGCGGCAAATTGGAGTCCGTGCGCGCGGGCAAGGTGTCGCTGGTGAGTGGGAATATCACGGAGTCGCTCGTGCTGCCGATTGCAGCGCTACAAGCGCTGGTTGTTATGAAGCCTGATACCAGCCAGGGCGAGGCCGCAGGTCGGATTGGTCGACTCGAAATGGAGGGCGCGCAGTTGCATGGTTGGTTGGCTAATAGCGAGGGGGCAACCGCTGATGCAAGCTGCCTGGTCTGGCGGCCGCTATTCAGCCAGAACGATAGTCCGCTGCTTGCTGGTATGCCGGGACGCATCGTGTATCGCGATCCGCCGCCTCCGGAGGTAAAGCAGGCGCAAGATCAACAAGCGCAGATACGCCGCCTGCAAGTTGCACAGCTCGCGGCACAACGGCCCGCAGTTGTAAACCAGGTGGCCCGCGCATTTGCCAACGCTAACGACGGTGGCGCCTTCAGCCCAGCGATGCACTTGCGCACCGGCGACGTAATTCCGTGCACAGTGACACAAATAGACGAAGAAGGCGTAACGATTAAGTCCAGCATGGTCAAGTCGCCGGGCGGTGATGTGAAGCTTGTGCCGCATGAAAAAATAAAAGCAGTGGAAATGGCGCCGGAATTTCGGGAGCTTCCGCTCGACAAAGTTCGCCGCGAAAGGCTACTCACGCTGCCGCGCATGCAGAAAAATAATCCGCCGACGCAATTGGTTGTTTCGACCAACGGCGATTATCTGCGCGGTCGTGTCACAGAAATGAATGCCAAGTCCTTGGCGATGGAAGTCCAGCTCGATACTCGGCAACTTGCGCGGAACAATGTCGCCAGAATCATCTGGTTGCATCGGGATGAACTCGATGATCCCAGCAAAAAGGACGAACACAATGGGGCTACCAATCCTGTGCAAGATTTGGCAGCCAGCGTGCAGGCAGTGCGAAGCGACGGCATCCGCATGACGTTTTCGCCCCAGCGGATGAAGGATTCAAACCTCATTGGAACGAGCGATGTGCTCGGACCGGTTCAAACCGATGTGAATCAAGTGGACGAACTTCTAGTCGGACAGACTATTAGCGAGAACGCTGCCAAACTGAAATATGGCAACTGGAAATTACACAACGCGGTGGAACCGCTTTTTGTCAATGCGAGCAGCGACCCAACCCAACCCGATAAGAATGCCGGTATGCAGTCCGCATTGGTTGGTAAGTCCGCTCCGGATTTTGAATTGAAGCTCCTGGCGGGCGGCAAATTCCGCTTGAGCGAACATAAGGGCAGAGTCGTGGTGCTCGATTTCTTTGCCACATGGTGCGGGCCATGCGTCGCCGCCATGCCACAAGTTCATGAAGTGGTTGACGATTTCAAAGAGGACAAAGTCGAGCTGGTTGCGGTCAATATGCAGGAAGATGTTAAATCCATAAACGGGCTGCTGGAGCGGCTGAATTTGAAGCCAGCAGTTGCGCTGGATCAAGACGGCGCCGCGGCTGGAAAATATGCCGTCACGGCAATTCCTCAAACTGTAATTGTCGACGCAGAAGGCAACATTGCCCGGCTATTTATTGGCGGCGGGCCCAATTTCGGTGATCAGTTGCGTGAGTCGCTGAAGGAAGTGCTTGGAAAAGCAGATCCCAAACCCGAAGCCGAGCAAAAACCTGGCGCAAGTTAGTAATCGGTTGCCAGCTCGTCATCAAGCAGTGTAATCAGCCCGTGCTGCATGCGCGCTCGAATTCCTCGCGGCTGCCAATTAACGTGAGGCTGTCGCCAGAACTCGGTTTGGCCATGAATGAGATCGACTGCTTTCACAAGTCGATCCGGCTCGCGGTATGAAATCGGCGCTACGAAATTGCTTTGCCGAGCCGGCGAGGGTGTGGTCAACGTCGCGGTCGAAATCGCCTGATCCGATTTGCAAAACACTCGTGGGGTATCCAACATTGCAGCGCCCAACATTGAAGTGGGCGGCGTAAGGGCGGGCGTAACGATCTGCGTCTTGCCGATATCCGCAATCGCCCGGGTCATCGGAAGCACTGTCGACCGGCTCGTGGTTTCCGCCGGCTGCCGTGAAATCGTTTCGGCTGCCGAAGCTCCAGCGCCCGCGCCATGGCTCTGCGCAGTGATGATCAGATCTAACAGCGATTGAATATCGGAATTCCGTAGCGTACCGTCTCCCGTCAAATCGCCCACGTACGCGAGGTCGGCCGCACTCATGGAGTGCGCCGATTCGTAGGCGGCAACGTCGGTGAGTGCCTGCAGCATCGCCGGGATATCGTTCTCATCCAAGGCGCTATTTAAGTTGAAATCGCCGGCGATGATCGTTGGCGCAGTCACGCTCGAAGTACCAGGCGTTGCGACGGCAGCAGCCCAATTGTTGGCGTCGTCGCCATAGATGCTGGGTTGCAATCGGGTGAGCGATGTTCCGTTCTGGCTGTTCGGCTCCGTCGGCCAGGGGGGAACGCTTTCAAAGATTACTTCATCAACAAGCAAATACGGTACAGCGGTGGGGTCATCCGCTGGCGGAGCATCGGGCCGCAGCAGTCGAATCGGTTCTCCCGTGTTGTCAAGGAGACCCGAATAGGTGCCGATTAGTTGCACCTCGGGCCCAATGTTGTAGGTAGTGCGAAAATCAGCGAGCTTTACGGCATCGGCGGGGTTATTTGGATCAAATCGCACGACCACGAGCGCGCCGTACGGCGCAATAGAAGCTCCCAGCGGAAAATCGAACCCGATGCCCTCGATCTTCCACGGAATTGTTCCGACGCCGGCAAATGTGCTTGAAAGTGAAATCATTTGACCTGTGACGTTCTTCAGTTCCACAAACTCGAGATCGGCATTTCCGCCGGCAGGGTTGTACATCAGCTCGCTAATTTCGACCGGACCGATTCGCGGCCCGCTGTTGGCGCGACCCAAAGTGAGCGATTTCATGGGGTACAAATCGCCGCTGCCGTTCGGCCAGCGTCCGAACGACTCGCCATTGACGGCGGCGCCAAAGCTCGGCATGATCTTCGAATGCGTGCAACTCGCCGGCGTTGTCCACCGACATCAGCCAGACGTCATCGCCACTGGCCGAGAGCCGAAATGAAATATTGCTGTCAAGTGGGGGACTGGCGTTGAACTGTGTTTCGTCGAATACCAAATACTGACCGGCACTAATCGAGGTGCCGTCCGGAATTCGGTATTTCAAATAATTGTCGCTTGTATCGCTTATATACCAGCCGCTGATATCAATGGTTGACGGTGTGGCGTTATAGAGTTCGATCGAGTCGACTTGTGGCAAGTCGGTGTGAGTCAGCACCTCATTGACAACGACTCGGTTCGCGGGCCCAATCCCGATGGCTCCTGGAGTGCCGCCATATTCATAGCTGGAACGCCAGTTTGCCGGGTCATTGCCGCTTGCGCTGAGGTTAACCACTTCCAATGTGCTGCCTTCGCCGCCAGCGCGATTCGGCCACGGATCTGAATTGCTGTAATCCACACGATCGACAAGCTGATTGAACGGATCCAAGAGCACGACGCTGTCGGATGCATCGCTGAGGGTTCCGGTGTAAGGTCCGAGCACTGTCAGTCCGGCGGTGTTGTAGCGGGTCGCAAATGCTGTGAGATTCTTCACCAAAAGAATTCGCTGACCGGGATTGACACTGATGCTCGGGAACGTGAAGTCGATGGCCGCCGTAAGTCGCACATTCTGCAAGTTGACGGCCGCTGGTCCAGAATTGACCAGCTCGATGAACTCAAAATCATCCGCGGAATAAGGGCTTCCCATCGGCGGAGCATAGGGATGGTAGTTGACTTCAGTAATTCGCAGCGGCGGCGGCACGGCCACAGAGCTGGTGGTAATCGTGGCATCCATCGTCATTCCAAACACGATGTCGGTGCTAGTGCCTGACATTTGATGGACTTCCACGGCAATGACGTTATCGCCTTGAACGAGCCAATCGCTCGGGAATGTGAACGGACCTTCGTAAATTGCGTTGTCAACATTGCGAGTCGCGGGCGTAGTGTCGGTGATTGCTGCAGGCGCCGCGGGCATCGCCAGGCGATAAGCCTCGTGACCATTGATGTAAAAAACCGCTCCATCGTCGATCACTGTATTCACGATAAGCTGTACGGTCGAGGGCACTGCATTCACTGCGAAATGCTTGCGGAAATAATAAGTGAGGCGGCCGCTGGTTAGTGTCAGCGGCGTTGTCTTTGGTGCCGGCAAAGTCGAAGTTTCCACGTACAGCAGTCCCCCGCCGTGGAGCCAAGCAGAATCGTTGAAAATTGTATCCTTCCATGTTGAGCCGGGATTGCCGGTTTGGAAATACTTCCAGTCGTCAGTAATGGCGATGACTGGGACTGTTTGCACGGTGGTCGCAGGCACTGGATTGTCGACGCCGCCATTAGGCGCGGCGAAGATCTGGAAGAGCGGGCCGCCATTCGGACTGCGACCTTGCGATTTGTTCGACTGCTGCGTCCCATAAATGATTTCATCCACGCGGTTTAGCGCGGAATCGAATAGGCCAATCAGCCCCTGCTCGTAGCCGAGCTTAAAACCCAGATGATCGGGCCCGCTGGCTGTTGTGCCATCGGCTGTGAAGACGATCTTTCCACCACCGGGGATAAAGTATAGCGGCGTGATCTGCTGGCGATCTGGTCGTGAGATCGGATCGTCGCTCAGGTAAAAACTGCCGACATCGACCGGCGAGGAACTGTGGTTATAGAGCTCGATGAAATCGGCCCCACTTCCAGTGGTAAACCATTCATTGATCTTCACGAGATGCGGATCGGCAACTGTCGCAAAAGTGTTGGCCGAGCCGAACGAGGGGATGCCTAGGCCCCAGGTGCCGTCGTCGTGTCGTGCAAGAGAGCGATCTGCAATTTGCAGCCCAAAGACAACGCTGTCGAGAAGCGCGCCGCCGCTTGCGAGCGTATCGTACACGAACACACCCTCCCCGCCTGCCTTTAGCGAAAAGTTCACTTTGATGCCGGGCGGACTTACGGCGTCATCGCCATAAACAAGGAGATATGCACCCGCGGCGATCGTGGCCCCTGAGGCGAAAGTGAACTTGCGGTTCCCAGCGGTATCGCTGATAGCCATTCCGGTGAGGTCAACGGATGTCGGGCCGTCGTTGTAGAACTCAATCAGATCGGGCTTTGAGCCGTTGACATTGAGAGTTGTATCATTGACCGCAAGAACTTCGTTGATTCGCACATGCGGAATTAGCGACGTATTCACCGTCCAGCTTTTCGATGATGTTGGCACAGTAACGTCTTGCCAAACGCCGGCGGAGTTTTGCGCAATCACTTGAACCACGTAGACGCCGTTTGCTAAGCCGGTAAGTGTGATCGGCGGAACTACTGCGTTTGCGGTTCCTGGGTTTGTAACTGCAACAGTGCTGCTCCAGGCGCCTCCGTTGACTCGATACTGATACGCGTAAATTTCAGGTCCGCCGACGATCAGCGTTACCGAGATCCGCCAAGTTGGTGACGCTGGCTCATCC
This sequence comes from Pirellulales bacterium, assembly GCA_963773875.1. Lineage (GTDB taxonomy): Bacteria > Planctomycetota > Planctomycetia > Pirellulales > JADZDJ01 > CAVTYH01. The sequence continues at coordinate 147,842 of CAVZCV010000009.1, read as the reverse complement.
GCAATGGATGCACCAGCAGGCACGTTAGCCCCCATGTCACGGCCGTTTGGACCAGTGGCTATAGCGGGTCCGGGCCCGGAGCGCAAGACTAACTGAGTGCGCGGATCGGTGACCGCAGTCGTCTGCAGCAACTGCGGATCAAGATTCGAATTTCCCAAACCGGGATAAACCGTGGCTGTCGATAAAATAGAATGACGGACGGTGATGTCGGTCGTCGTGCCGTCGCTATTGACGTTTTCAAAAATCAGCGGCGTGTCCCAAATAATATTGCCGTCCAAATACGCTCCCTTTCCGGGAACAATACCGGAGCGCATCGGCTCGTCAAAGTTGATTACCGCAACCGTCATGTGGACGATCGTGTTGTTCACGAGCGTGGCAAATGCACCCTCTTTGGCCAGTATGGCATGGTCGCAATCGTAAAAATAATTACGGACGATAGTCCATTCCGAAGTCAGACCCGCATTGATGCCGCCGGAGATTGCACTGGACGTGTCCGGATTGCTGGGATCAGTAAGGTGCGCTCCGACGAAGACGTTGCCCTCGATGTGCGCATCGGTGCCATCCAAATCGAGAATGTCGTCTTCGCTTCCCAGGAATGTGTTGTCGAGAATTTGAACGATCGGACCGGGCCGATTGCCTCCGGTGAAATCGATCACGTCGTTCGACCCGGTGGTTTTGCCAAATGTATTTCCCTGAATAACCGCGAAACCACCGGCCGGAAACGTTCCAGCGTAGTCGACAGGTTGAACATTGGTGGTGGGGGGAATTGTTGAATTTGTCAATTTGAACGAACTGCTCGTAATCGTGAGAATGTGCGTCGTAGTGTTAAGCCAGGCAATGTGGTCGACATTTAGAACCGCGCTCGTCAGCACAATGTTTTGAGCGCCAGAGCCTGCAAATTCCTCGTCCAGATACGTGAGCTGATTGTCCTGCTGCGTGTTCTGGATAGTGATCTGTTGCCAGGCACTCGCAGCGGTTGGCGTTCTGGTAAATCGAATGCGCGCAAGATCAGTTCCTTGAGCGAGAATCCGACCGTTGACGGTCATACCTACTCCAGCATCAAAGAACACCGTAACTCCGGGATCGATTTGCAGTGTCGCATTGTCGGGTACCGTTAAATTTGCGGTGACGTGATAAGGACCGCCTGCAACCGTCCAATGTGTTGTGCCGGTAGGCAACGTCCCTGCGACGTTCGTTGTGACGCCCGTGTCTTGCCAAACGTCTATGTACGCGCGATCGAACTCCACACCATTCTTATCGAGCGATTGCACCAGAATCCGATTGATACCCGGCCGCAGCGCAATGCCTGTGGCTGACCAGGCGGCCTGCCAGGGTGTCCATGTTGCCGCCACTCCATTGACTAAAATGGACGCCGTTTTCACCGCGTGCGATGTGCCGGTCAAATTAGCTGTGGTGCCCGTCGTGCGAAAGTAACCATTTTGTTGTGTAAGCGCGCTGGTCGCCGTCACATGCTGCGGAATTTGCGCTAAAACTGCGCTGATCCGATTCGTGACGAATGACTTCATGGTCTGCCGTGTCGAGCCGTCAACGTAGCTTCCAAGCACGTTGTCGATCAGTGGCTCGATGTTCGCCGGCGCAAACGTCGTATTGATTTGATCTAAAATCGCGGCATAGTATCGCGGAGCGATCAAGGGATCTTTCAAAAAGCGGCTGATGCTTGTAAGATTCGCAGCGCGGAAAATGCTTTCCGACAAATTCGGAGTCGTGTCGCCGCGACCAAGTATCGTGTCTAAGTCGTGTGCGATCAGTTGGAATCGAGTATCTATAAGGCCGCGATAAAGAGCATAATCATCGCCAAAGCCAGTCGATAGCGTCGTTTCTTGGTTGCCAATTAGCGTGTTGACGGCAAAGAATTTCAGCCATTCGTCGATGTTCACGTTCTGATTGAGCGCGGCAACAAACTGTGCGTCGGGCGTTTGAGTAGTATCAAAAACTTTGGTCAGGTTGATCAAATCCGCCCAGTCATCGATCTCGTTGTTAGTCTTTTTTTCGTAATACAGGCGATAAGAGTCGGGATTCGTGCCAAGGTAACTCAAGTTCGCGAGATGGCTGCCGTCGACACCCCGATAGTAATTGCCAGAGCTATCTGTCGCGAAATGATCGTCAACAAATTGCGAATCTTCTTCTTCCAACGACGAATACGAATTGAACATATCGAACTGCGAAACCGCCAGGTTCGAATTGTTGACGCGCACTTGCATGGCGAGCGAAGTTTGCGCTAGCAGTCCGGCCATCTGAAAGATGGCGCTGCCGATGATTTCCTCCATCGAATATCGGCCGTTTAAATTGACTGCGGTCGCGTTTTTCCACGGGAGATCGGTGTTGATGTTGACCCGATAGTTGTTCGGCTGAACGTCGCGACTACCGCCGCCGCGGTTGCGGATGCCAATGGTGTAGCGAAGATCGGTCCCCGTCGAATCTGCATAAATAAACGTCCCATTCATCTGGGCGTTGCTGTCCTGGCTTGTGGAATTCGGCAGGCCGATTGTCGCCAGCTCCTGACGCTCCACCTCGGTCATGATCAGCTTCATGAGCGGTTGCGAGCTGGTGGATGACGAATCGTCCACTTGATACAGCGCGTTCGCTCCTTGGGTGCCGAGTTGTTCGGTCGGTCCAGGCCAAGTTCGCGTTTTGGTACCATCGGTCGCGGAGGCGTAGAATTCCACAACCGTGTTCTCCGCAAACGGTGGAATCGTCGCCACCCAAATTCCATCGTGTGCAACTGCATCGCCATTCAGTCCATCGTCGTGCATTGCAACCGAGGTGAACGGCGGAGGCGAAAGCGAATCGGCACGATAAAACAATGTCGCCGATTGTGCTGTGCCAAGTTCATCCAATAGTCGCGCAGTGATAGTCACCGTGTCGGTCGATTTCGGAATGACCGGCACCTGCTTTAAATCGAGCACCATTGGGGCAATGTTAGTGTTGGCAATGGAATTCGCAGCGCCTGGCGTGCCACCGATCACCGAGCTTGCTGCCCAGTTCTGGCCGTAATCATTCGGTAGGTTGGCATTTACCAATTCGAGCGAACTCCCTAGTCCGTCGGCCGGCGAACTCCAGCTCCAGCCTTGATGGCCGTGATCGGTAAGGTGCAGCGCGACGACGTTTCCGGTCGCCGTCGTAGCTGGAGAGCCGGAAACTGTAATCGTGAATGTCGATGCCGTGGCGCCGGAAATTGTAAACGTGCCGTTGTATTCCGGCTGATCGGCGCCGGAGATGATCACCGTGTCGCCATTCACATAATCGTGCCCCGGAATGGTGACTGTGGCAGTTGCACCGCTTCGCGTAATACTTTCAACTAGATCGCGGCCGTTGCCGCGCTCTCGAAATGCCCAATCGCCTTGATCAGCATAAGTGACTTTGTCGATAACTGTGCCGACTGAATTCACCAATTCCAATGTATCGCTGGAATTGCTAAGCCGGCCGGTCCAATTGCCGACGACATTGGCTACACCCGGATATTTCGCTTGAAATTTGGCGAGATCAGCTGCAACAACCAGGTATTGTCCGGCGGCAAGCGAGGCGGGGCCGAAAGTGAAATCGACGCCTTTATCAAAACGCCAACCAGCGAGACTGGCGACTTGATCGCCGCGGTTGAAAAGCTCGATGTATTCATCGCCCAGATCGCCCGTATTGGCGTGGAACATGATTTCGCTAATTAGCACATCGGCGGCCAGCGGCAATCGGGCTTCGAGGCGTTCAATGCCGTACTGACGGCCAATTCTGGTGACATACCGAGTACCGGATTTCCCCACGTGATGCCTCCTCCATAGACGCAGCGCGCGATTCTCGCGCACTCCGCTTTGCCCCAACTCGTCCCCGAACAGATCTTACTTATACCGCCAATCGCTCATAAAATCGAAACATATTTAGGGCAATGCCTAAAATTTGCGGCGAATTCGTGTCGGGGCGCTTTTCAACAGAAACTTTCATGGGTATTTCAGCTCCGTCAACCATTGATTAGGACGATGCGCCTGACAAAAAATGCCAACAGCATAAACCAGAGCTGGGGAGATTCCGACGGTGCAACGGTGCACCAGGTCGTATTGCTGGCGGCAACATGGCCGGCACACCTACTTCACGTGTCGCCTCGAGGCGGGATGGGCGAGACCAGTGTCGGCAACGGGTTAATCGACGATGGAAATTTGCAGACGCAAATGGCGCCGGCATTTACGATACTTCGTGCGTCACCGAGGTTGGCGAACCGCCCCACTAGACCGAGAGAAGATTCTCGGGTTAATCGTCATCGGCATCATCGGCAGCCGCGTTCCGCAAGATGGGCGGTTGTGAATTCACTCCGTGCACCGTTTTCCAAACGATTTCATTCAATCGACGGGACGGAATTGAATCGGCGTGGCTAAAATCCATCCGGTCCGATTCGAGGGCCAGCTGGCGGCGCGAGTCGACCATCCCCAGGTCCTGCGCCCGTGGGTTCGTTTCCGCAATCAGCGACTGCCGTGGCAAAATCGCCTGATAAATCGCTGAATTACTGCTGGTGGTATCCCAATCAAGAATTGGGTCCGCAACCGCATCGTATTGGCACAGCGGTTTGAGACCTAGCAGCAACTCAATCGTCTTCAGCATGCTGTCGGTGTTGTAAAATCGATGGTCGACACTATGCGGCTTAATCCACGGGCTGATAACGAAGCCAATGGTGCGATGTGCATCGACATGGTCGGCACCATTTTGCGCATCGTCTTCAATGATGAAAATCGCGGTGCTTTCCCAAATTGGACTACGACTAACCGCTTCGACCAGTTGGCCGACGGCGTAATCGTTGTCGGCAACGTATGACTTTGGAGTGTGTTTGCCGGATCGAGCGCCGACGGTGTGATCGGTGGGAAAACGAACAAGCATTAACCGTGGCACCTCGGCTCCGGTGGCGTCTCTACTAAGCATCAATTGGAATTCGCGATTCCATTCTGCAAACCGGCTGGGCGCGTCATGTTTGCCGTAGGCTTTGGTGCCGAAAAGACACGCTGCGTCGCCCGACTTTTTGAAATAGTGCTCGGCGCATCGCTATCAGGATATTCCATGTCGAAGCGGCGAAAATCGATGTCGCTGATTCCCTCCAGGTCGTGACCCGGGGGCTGTAATCCAGACGAGTTGGGATAATTGTCGAAGCCGACTCGCGAGTCGCCGCTATACAAATAAAAACCATAATTGCGCAACGGCACGCCGGCGTGTTTGGCTGCATCCCACAAATTGCGACCCGTGCTGGCGACGTCGGGTATGGCGGGCAATCCGTTTCTGAACGGTGGCAAGCTCGAGCTTCCTTTGTCATCGATGTTACGTTTCGGCAAACCACCGGTTGGATAGTCGTTATTCGCGCCTTCAAAATCGAAAGCGCGACCACGGCTGGAATAATTGTACGGTACGTTTCGAACTACATAGGCATTGGCCATACCTTGCGTACTCCAAACCCAACCGTCGCCGCTAACTTCGCCACACGCGTACAGGTTATCTAGCAGGACAAAGCGTTCGGCCAATGCATGCTGGTTGGGCGTGATATCGCGGCCGAAAAGCACGAGGGAAGGATCGCCATTCCCCTGTTTCAAGTCGCCAAGCACTTGGTCGTACGTTCGATTTTCCTTGATCACGTAGATCACATGTTTGATTTTGCCTGCGGCTTCCCCAAGGGGAGAAATCGAATTTCCAGATAATGCTGAGATATTGTCGAGGCGGTTGTTCTTTAGCACTTCGTCAGATGCTTTGTGCAGCGAGTCGTTGTCGGGTACCTCGATAATTCCGACATCGCCCTCGAGCAGGCTGAGGATGTAGGCGGACTTTCGCTGCGGGTCGTGTGGATCGCGTTTGTTGTTTGGGTTACGCACGCGGCTGCCTTTGGCGTTGGCAACAAGCAGCCTCTTACCATCGCCACTTACGGCCAGTGCGCTTGGATACCAACCCGTTGGAACGTACCCACTTACTTCCTGTGTTGCCAAATCAACGACGGCAACGGAATTCATATCGCCGAGCGTTACATAAAGCGTTTTTTCATCCGGCGAAAGGCACAGCGCGGTTGGGCTAGCGCCGGCCAAATCGCGAACGGCCGACGGCCGTAGAAGGATTGTACCGCTGCTGCGATCGGACTTCGTATCGATTATGGAAACCGTATCGCTCAAGGAGTTGGCAACATACAACGTTCTGCCATCCTTCGTAAGTAAAAGTGATACTGGTCGTGCTCCGGTTGGCATCGTTGAATCAATTCGCGGCTTTGATGGATCGCTGGTGTCAAGTACGTAAATGCAATCGTCACGTTCCGCGGCAACATACGCCTTGCTGCCATCGCGAAGGACGGCGATTGCGAGCGGAAAATTGGAGGTGCCGCCGTGGCTGTCTGTGAATGTACTTCGACCAAGTTCTATCTTGGTGGTGACGTCGTAAACCGCAACACTGCCAGGGAAGTCAAACGGATTGCCCTCGCCCGCCGCATTGTTCGCGACGAACAAATGGCCACGATTGTCTATCGCCAAACCGGATGGAAAATCTCTTTTCTTTGTAATGATGCGGTCGACCTCGGAAAGTTTTCCGCTGGGGCTTAGCGACAGTATAGCGATGCTATCGTTGCCACCCTGCGCGGCATACACGGTTTTATCTCCATTGATGACGAGCCCGGTGTAAAATCCATTGGTCTTGCGATTCTTCGGCGGCGCAGTTTCCGACGCTGTTTCGCCGGCCGGCTCGGGAATCGGTTTTCCGTTCGAAAGTCGGTTAGGAAAGTCGAAATGCGATATTTCCTTCGCACTTGCCATATCGATTGTCCATAGCGATTGGTGGTACCCCATATCGCCGACTAACGCAAACTTGCCATTGGGCTCGACGGCGATACTCATCGGCATATTGCCCAGACGCTGCCGCGAATTTGATTCATCCGCAATGCGCCGGCCCGTGATTAGCGGCTCGTCGGTCGTCGTTGACGAAGTTTGCCTTTGGCCGAAAGCAGTTGCGGCAAAAAGTATAATTCCAACGGTAATCCATCCACGTCGCTTCATGCATGGGTTCCTCTTTAAGCTGTCAAAATCGTCCAATGTCATGGCGCCAAAGTTTCCGGTTTCACATCCGCAATCGGCACGCTATAACCGAACCGGCAGTTACAGTCGGCCGGTGCAAAAACTGCGAACAGGGCGTGGCCGTGTTGCGTAAATTGTATCAGGAAAGTCTCAATCCGCCTGCCATTGGTAGTCGTAGGGTTCATTGAGATTCATCGCTGTCCCAAATAGATGCCTAATCATGCAAAAGCAAAAATCGAACGTGGATCGACAGAATTTGCTCCTCATTGTTCTCTTGGCGAGATTGCTATTTCTGCCAATGGCCTCCAACGTTTCTGCGGCGGAGAAATCGAGCGATAACACCATTGTGACCTTGAAAAGTGGCATCAACCGCTCGACATTCGATACAGCGGTGAAGCCGGGCGATAATTTTTTTGAATATGTCAATGGCGCTTGGATCAAAACCAATCCAATTCCACCGGAATACAGCCGCTGGGGTGCATTTCCAAAACTGCGCGACGACAACCTGGCCAACTTGCGGAAACTTATCGAAGGAATTAGCACGAAAATCAATAATGCCGATGAGCGCAAGCTTTGCGACTTCTACGCGAACGCCATGGACGAAAAGAAATTGGAAGATCAAGGCGCGAAGCCACTCGACGGCCTGTTCAAGGATGTTGCGAATGTAAAAACGACAGACGAGCTCGTTACCGAAGTTGGACGCTTGCACGCAGAAGGGATTTCGGCACTGTTTTCGTTCTCTGTCGACCAGGACGAAAAGCTAAGCTCGCGGTACGCCGCGCAACTTGGTCAAGGAGGCCTATCGCTTCCCGATCGTGAATACTATCTCGGCAAAAGCGAATACTTCGAGGGAATTCGCGCAAAATATCATGACCACGTTGCAAAGATGTTCACCTTGCTTGGCGACTCTTCCGAAGCAGCATCTGCAGCGGCCGATGTGGTACTAAAGATTGAAACCGAGCTGGCGGAAGCATCGCGAACTCCGGTGCAATTGCGCGATCGAGAAGCGAACTACAACAAAATGTCGATCGCCGAACTAGCGCAGTTGACGCCGAATTTAAAGTGGGATTTGTATTGGAAGGCGGTGGGCATCAAGGATGTCAGCGATGTCGTCGTCGGCCAGCCTGAATTCTTCAAACAAATCAACTCGATGCTGAAAGCGGTCCCCGTGGCCGACTGGCGGACCTACCTGCGTTGGCATGTCATTCATTCAACCGCCGCCTATTTGAGCGACGCTTTCGAAAATGAGAACTTCCATTTTTACAGCGAAGTCTTGCGTGGAATTAAACAGCAACAACCGCGTTGGAAGCGGGCAATTGGAACCATCGACCAACAGATGGGCGAAGCACTCGGACAGTTGTACGTGGCGAAGCACTTCCCTCCGGCGGCTAAGAGCCGGATGGATCAGCTCGTGCAGAATCTGATGGCCGCCTACAAGGAAAGAATTGAATCGCGAGATTGGATGAGCCCTGAAACAAAGAAAGAGGCGCTCGCCAAATTGGCCACAGTGCGGCCGAAGATAGGCTATCCCAGCAAGTGGCGCGATTATTCGGCACTTGACATCGGCACCAATTCGTACGTCCAAAACGTACTACGGTCCGAGGCGTTCGAGACAAAGCGACGTACCGATCGACTGCATAAGCCCGTCGATCGCGATGAATGGAGCATGTCGCCGCCTACAGTGAACGCGTATTACAATCCCACGCAAAATGAAATCGTATTTCCTGCAGGCATTTTGCAGCCACCATTTTTCGATATGGCAGCCGACGATGCCGTGAATTACGGCGCCATAGGGGCCGTCATAGGTCATGAAATCACACATGGCTTTGATGACCAGGGAAGCCGTTCCGACGCCGAAGGAAATTTGCGAAATTGGTGGACTGCGGAAGATCGGTCGCGCTTTACCGCCAAGACCGATAAGCTTGTTAAGCAGTATGACGATTGCCTGGCGGTCGACGACCTGCACGTGAACGGCAAGCTCACGCTGGGCGAGAATATTGCCGATCTTGGCGGTGTGGCCATCGCCTATGCGGCGTATCAGAAATCGCTCAGCGGAAAACCGGCGCCCGTTATCGATGGATTTACCGGCCCGCAACGCTTTTTCATTGGCTTTGCCCAGGTTTGGCGGGGACTTAGCCGCGACGATGAGCAGCGAGTGATGGTGCGGACCAACCCACATTCGCCCGAGCGATTTCGGGCCACGGTGCCACTTTCAAACATCGATGCCTTTTATAAAGCGTTCGATTTGAAGCCGGGAGATCGCATGTATCGCGCTCCGGAAGATCGGGTTGAGGTTTGGTGAATAGGTGGTATCGAACACAACTGATCTTAGTCGGCTCGCTGGATTGCTTCGCAGCACAACCGCATCGTGCTCCGCTACCAATCTGTTTGCCGGTTGCTTAAAATTGCTGGGATCGGGGACAACACGATTAAGTAACGGGGGATCCAATGAAAAGCTCATACGCGAGCGGAAATCGACGGCAGTTTTTGAAAGGCGCCTCCACGGCAGTAGCTGCCGTTGCCGCACCCTATTTTGTCCCCCGATCGGTTCTGGGAGCCGGCAAAGAACCGGCCCCGAGCGATCGAATTCTAGTCGGCTGCATTGGCACAGGTAACAAGGGCGCCGCAAATCTTGGCGCGAATTTGAAAGACACGATCGCGGTATGCGATGTCGATTCCACTCACCTTTCAGAGGCCAAACAGCGCGTTGAAAAAGCTAATGGCAAACCGTGCGCTGCGTACGACGACTATCGACGATTGTTGGACAATAAAGATATCGATGCTGTGGCAGTGACTGTTCCCGACCATTGGCATGCTCTAATTGCCACCGACGCCTGCGCTGCCGCGAAAGACGTGTATTGCGAAAAACCACTCTCGCTCACCATTGCGGAAGGTCAGTCGATGTTGGCTGCGGTGCGCAAGCACAACCGCATTGTTCAAACGGGTAGCCAACAGCGCTCCGACAAGCGGTTTCGTCTCGCCTGCGAGTTGGTGCGATCCGGCCGGCTCGGCACCATTCGAACCATTCGTGTTGGCATTCCCAAGGTGAATTTTCCGCCCCCGCCAGTTCCAGATTCCGATCCACCGAAGGAATTGGCCTACGATTTCTGGCTCGGCCCTGCACCGCTCAAACCTTATAACGCCAAGCATGTGCATTACAATTTTCGGTTCTTCTGGGACTATGCCGGCGGTCAGATGACCAACTTCGGCGCTCACGATTTAGACATCGCCCAGTGGGGCCTTGGCATGGATGAAAGCGGCCCGGTGGCTATTGAAGCCAAGGCCAAATTTCAACCAGACAACTGGTACGAAGTTCCAGAATGGTGCGAAGTGACCTATACCTATGCCAACGGAGCCAAAGTGATTTGCGGCCAAGATTTCCCCGGCGGCGCAACCTTCGAAGGCGACAAGGGCACAATTCTCGTCGATCGCAAGCAGATTCAATCCAACCCGAAACAACTCGTCGAGCAACCACTAACCAGCAATGATGTTCACCTTTACGAGAGCAATGATCATTGGGCGAACTGGAAGGATTGCATCAAGAGCCGGAAGCTTCCCATTTGCGATGTCGCCATTGGTCACCGATCTGCGACGGTTTGCCATCTGGGCAACATAGCCGTTCGCGTTGGCCGGCCAATTAAGTGGGATCCCGCGAAAGAACAGATCGTCGGCGATGAAAAGGCGGCCGCTATGATTCGTCGGCCTTATCGCTCGCCGTGGAAGATCACGGCAGTATGATCGTTCGTCAGTGTTGCGTCACTCGTATCGAAGCGCTTCAATTGGATCAAGCCGCGAGGCCTTCCACGCAGGATAGAACCCGAAGCCGATTCCGACGACTACCGACACGAGGACTGCGGCAATCACCGCTGGCAAAGAAGACTCGGTCGGCGAATATCGAAAATAGCGTACCAGCATCGTCGCGACACGGCCAAAGAGAATTCCCGCGCCGCCGCCGATTAGACATAACAAAAGTGCTTCAATCAAAAACTGTCGCAAGATATGATGCGATCGGCCACCGACGGCCATGCGCAATCCAATTTCCCGGGTGCGCTCCGTGACGGAAACGAGCATGATGTTCATTATGCCCACGCCGCCCACAAGCAGCGATATTGCGGCGATGATCAAAATGAGCCAGCTAATTTTTTCGGAAGTTTGCGTGAAGACCTTATTAAATTCCGTCATGTCGCGGATGTTGAAGTCGTCCGGCTCGTCCTCGCGGAGGTGATGGCGGTCGCGCAACACTTGAGTAATTTGGTCAATTGCCGTTGCGATTTCCCCCGCCGATGTGGCCTTGGCCATGATCGAGTCGACGTTGGTGAACCGCACCGGCTGCGGTGTATCGGCCGCTTGTGTCGTAGAGGGAATCGGATATAGGGCTGTGCTGCCTGGATACAACTTACTGAGTGTGTTCACCGACTGTGAAGTGGCTGAATTTGCGGCTGCGGCAGCAGTGGCGGTTTGATTCTGATTTCCACTCGTTCCCGAAACACGGTACTTCACGGTCGTCCACGGCAACATCACGACATCGTCTTGATCCATGCCACCCATATTCGCGCCCTTAGGACTTAACACTCCGAGTATCCTGAGCGAGACATTTTGCAAACGAATGGTCTGCGAAACCGGTGAGCGACCTTGGAACAACTCCCGAGCGATGGTGCGCCCGATGACACAAACCTTGTTGGCGCTGGCCACGTCAGCATCTGTGAACATCTGGCCTTCGTCCAGTTCTTCCCAATCCCGCACCTTCAGATATTCGGGAGTTACGCCATACACGTTCATGGGCAGCCAATTTCGATTGCCGTAGACAATTGTTCCGCGCGTCCACACCATCGGTGCGACTGATTCCACTGCGGGACAACGAGACTCAATTGCATCTGCATCTGGTGGTGTTAAGGTCATCACGCTGCCAGTTCCGAAGCTAATGCCACCACTGGCGGCCGCGCCCGAGCGAATTTGCAAATTGTTTGCGCCCATGCTGGCAATAGTCTTTTCATTGGCCGACTTTACGCCCTGACCGATTTCGACCGTGGCGATTACCGCTGCGATGCCGATAATGATGCCTAGTGTGGTGAGCGCGGCCCGCATCTTGTTTCGCCGCAGTGCGCCGAGTGCTGTTCGAAGGGTCGTCGGCAATAGCGCTGTCAGCGACGCAGTCCATCGGGGACGTGCAGGAACCTCTGGATCATCCTCTTCGATCGGCGACAGAATGGGTATCGCCGCTGATGCTGAGGGCGAAGGTTTCACGGACTGCAAATCGGTTCGAGCGATTCCGATCTCTGCTGAGGCCTGCAGTACAGCAGTACCAACCGGAGCATTCGTGGTCGCAACCGGTGCCAATCGTGCGGCCGCTTCAAGCGCTGCGGCGCCGCCAGTCACGGCTGCTTGATTCTGGATCGCCGTGATGCTGTCCCCGTTGCTGGAATGCCCGTTTGTCGAAATGCGGTTTCCATTGAATCGGCTACTTGCACTGCCGGAACTCGCATCGTGCGAATGTCCGCCGGGCCAAGGAGCACTGGGTCCATCGCGTTCTACTAAACCATCGGCCAGCCAAATGGTACGGTGCGCGTAGCTGGCCACTTTCGCATCGTGCGTCACCAAAATGACAGTGATTCCCGAAGCATTAAGCTCCTGGAACATTCGCAGAATTTCCACACTCGTGTGCGAATCCAAGTTCCCGGTTGGCTCATCGGCAAGCAGTAACGCCGGCTGATTAACGAGCGAGCGGGCGATTGCCACGCGCTGCTGTTGTCCGCCTGACATCTGCGATGGCTCGTGATCAAGCCGCGTCGAGAGCCCCACTCGCTTCAGCAACTCGACAGCGCACTCGTGAGACGCGTGCATCGACGGACGATTGGGAGCGTAGTCGAGCGGCATTAACACGTTGTTGACCGCTGTAGTACGTGGCAGCAAGTTGAAACTTTGAAATACGAATCCGAGCTTTGCGGTCCGCACCAGCGCGCGCTGATTTGGCGTGAGCTCGCTCATTTCCTCTCCGTCGAACCAATACTTGCCAGAAGTGGGGCGATCGAGGCAGCCCAAGATGTTCATGAGCGTGGTCTTGCCAGAACCTGAGGCGCCCATCAGCGCGATCATTTCACCATGCTGAATCGAAAACGAAACGCCTTTAAGCACCGGGACGTCGATTTCGCCCAGATGATAGGTTTTCGTAATATTGTCGACTCGAATTAATTCCATGGCGTGTGATGCAAACCGTATGAGCTACCTGCCGCGCTTTTTACCAAAGAACTGCGGGGCGAAGGGATTCTTCGCGTCGCCACCGGCCTCTTCGCGGGTTTCTCCGATTACAACCTCCATGCCCTCGGTTACTTCGGGCCCCGAGATTTCCGTCGATAATCCATCGGTCGCGCCAAGATCGACTTCAATCGGCTTAACAAACTCCTCGTCTTTCACCCAGACTGTGCCGTGATTTTCCCGCGGTTTCGGTCTGGGAGTGCCACCGCCTTTTCCGCCTTTTTTTCCCTCGCCGCTCATGACGCGTTCGCCGCCACCGCCAGAGGAGCCGCGCGATCCGGCTGAAACGGCCGCAACAAATTGTTCGCGATAATTCGGCGACACCTGATTTGGTCGCGGCTCCCAAGTCAAAGCGCCGTTCGGTGCTAAGAGCACATCCTTCCGCTGGTCGACCTCGAATTTCACATCCGCCGTCAAATAAGGAATGAGCTTCAAATCGGAATTGTCAGTCATGATTTCAACCGTGTACAAGACCACGTTCTGGTTCATGCTCGCGTTGTAGCGAATCTTGGTCACGGTGCCGTGAAAGACTTCATTCGGAAAGGTATCGACGGAAAATCGCACAGGCATATCGAGCTTGATTCGCCCGATGTCGGCTTCATTAACCGACGCCCACACTTCCATTTTCCGTAGGTCTTTGGCAATCAAAAACAAACTCGGCGCATTAAGTGCGGCCACCACGGTTTGACCGACGTTCATCCGTCGGTCGATGATGGTGCCTTTCACAGGCGAGGTGATCACGGTGTAGTCAAGATTCGTTTTGGCTAGCGAGAGCGCAGCCTCTGCCTGCTTGATCGCCGTCGTACCGACTTCAGCGTTGGCTTTGGCAACTTCGTAGTTCGCCTTGGCAAGATCATAATCGCTGTCGGAAATACCCTTGATCGTCGACGACGGCGAAGCGGTGCCCGAATTTCCTTGCGTGCCATAGCCGGACAAACTGGGCAAATTCAACTGATGCAGCTTCTGAGCCCGATTCCATTCCGCTTCCGCCTGATCGCGCTTGGCCAAAAGTTGTAAATAATCGGCGTTTGCACGGTCGAGTGCCGCCTTAGCCTGGTCGTATTGGGCCTGGTAAATCCGTTTGTCGATAACTGCCAGTTCAGTGCCGTCGTCGACGGGCGAATTGTAATCAATCGTTTCATGTTCATAACGCGGCTCAGTCTTTGAACGCGGATCGTCGCCGAATCGTTCGATTCTGCCGGCCACTTGTGCCCCGACGTCAATTACCTCCTGTGGCTCAAGCGTGCCCGTCGAGTTGATGGTCACTAGCAGTTCGCCGCGTTTCACAGTAGTCGTCTTAAAATTGCCAACGGGCTCCGGCGTGACATACCTGTTGTACATCAGGGTGCCGCCGACCAAGAGGCCGATGGCTACCAAGCCAATCAATATGGTTCTCATCGGAAGTGTGTGGATAATGAGGTGGGCGAGCGACGGCGTGTGGGGGCCCTCGCGCGGTAGGCGGGCTGCCTATGATTGTAGCGTCGACGCCGTCAACAATAAATCTAGGGAGTTCAAAACTTCGTGTCGGACCGATGCCGGCATCCGTTCGACGACCTGCGAAACTCGGCCAATTCGGGTTTCCTCGCGGACTTTCATGATTTTTTGACCCTGCAGCGTAAGTTGTAGCGACCGAACGCGGCGGTCATTCCCCTCAAACATGCGCCGCACCAAGCCGGCTCGTTCCAGGCGATCGGCGATTTGCGTCATGGCGCTGAGCGATACGCCAAGTTCGCGGCCGAGCGCGGACATCGATTTCGGCGCCTCATATAAACTCATGCAGACACGCAATTGGCGTAGCGGCAATTCGGACGTCTGGTCATCGACGGCCAATAACCGTCGGGTTAAAGATAGGAGTTGCGATGTCATTCGGCGCGCTTGGCCGGAAATTTCAGTCGCAAATTCGCTGTCGATTCGACCCGAAGCGTTGCCATTTATGTGTTTCGTGGCTCGCTGGCCATTAACCCGTCGAGTTGCGGAAGATGCCAATCTCTTGTTCATGCCGCTATATTATTAATGCGCATAAAGTAAAGCAAGCCCCATTGCGGGGGGTGGCTACGGTCGACAAATTCAACCGAAGGACCGAAGTTAAAGGGATGCGCCGAGCGAGGGCATAGCAATGGCCGGCTGGAGCGAGACCGGGCAATCGATTCCAGGAATCTTTGCTGATGTTGGAGAAACCGGCGCTAACGGTGTAATTGGTGGGAGCGGCACCGGCATCGCGTTGGGCGCGGGCAGGGGCAGTATTCCCGGAATATTCAAATCCGCTGCCGATGCACTCGGACCGAGCCTTAGCGATTCGAAGAACGCCGCGGGCACAATTTTTTGCGGGGCGAGTACCGTCGCCGCTGGAACTGCCGCTGGGTTTACCATTGGATTCGCATTCGGATCGGGCATCGGCAAATTTTCAGGCGCGGGAGGCGCAACCTGCTCCGGCGGATTGCCCTTTTCGATTGGGTAAGGCGGCAACATCCGTAGTTCGTCCGGATTCGGATGCCGACGAATTTGCCATCCGCCGCCGAGAGCTCGATAGATTTGAATCAAACCTTGATCGACTTGGCCGCGCGCTGCGCCCACTGATCTTGCTGCACGATCAGGTTCTGTTGAATGACTGCGTAGCGGTTGAAATCCACCGGGCCGAGCCCTTGCACGGCGTTTTCATATTGAGCGATGATCACTTGCAGTGCCACATTTGCCGCTTCCACACTCTCTCTCAACAGGCGAGTTCGGTCCTGGCTCTGCAAGAAATTGACGATACCATTTTCGACTTCCTCATCGGCTTCCAATACCGTTTCTTGATACGTAGCCACAAGCTCCTGAAAGGTAGCGTCTTGAAAACGAACATTGTTTAGAATTCGCCCATAATTCAACAAAGCCCACTGAAACGAAGGTCCGACGGAACCGTTGAAAGCCTGCGGCGAAAATAGCTTGGAAAAGCTCGATGCGGTCCAGCCTAGCGTACCGTTGATGGTAAAAGCCGGATAGAAATCTGCCTGAGCAATACCAATTTGCTCCGCCTGCGCTGCCGCGTTTCGTTCTGCACGCCGCACATCCGGTCGGCGACGCAATAAATCGGCCGGCATGCCCACGACGACATAATCTGGCACGGTCGGAATTTGTGTGTTTGGCGCCGAGTTCAGCATGGGCTCCAAATCGACGGTCGGTATTCCTAACAGTGTGCACAACCGATTTTCCGTTTGCCGCAAATCGATTCTAAACTGCGCCATCTGGGCCTGGCTTTGTTTCAAATTGCTTTCGGCCTGAGCTCGGTCCAAATCGGTAATGCCGCGAAACCCGACGTTTAAACGCTCCGTAATGAAATTCAACACGTCCTGTTGAATTCGAATGGTTGACTCGAGTAACCGCATTCGCTCTTGCGTCGTACGGACCGTCACATAGTTCGACGCGATATCGCCCAACAGCGTGACGAGTACATCGTCGTAATTGAACACCGAGGAATCGAGCGAATCCTCCGACGATTGAATCGCGCGGCGAAAGCGACCCCAAAAATCGAGCTCCCACGCCAGGTTGAAACCGAAATTCCACTGCTCGAAGAAATTTCCTCCCGATCCTATCCGCCGGTAGCTGCCGGTCGCATCCTGGCGCTGTGGAAAAAAGTTGCCCAATGAAATTCCCAATTGCGCTCGCGCTTCCAGCACGCGGAATCCGGCTTCGCGCAAAGTCAGATTCTGCTGATACGCGTCGATCATCAAGTGATTCAACACGGGGTCGTTCATCACAGCCCACCATGTGCATAAACTATCGGTCTCGGAGCGTACGCGCTTGTCGGTGGCGTCGATCCAATGATCTGCGACGAGTGCTGAAGGCTTGTGATAGTTCGGTCCGACCTTTAAACCGTTGTGGACGTAATTTCGCACGCTCGTGCAGCCGCTCAATGAGACAGCCAGCAGCACGCATGTGGATAACCACTTCGGCGGCTGTCGCAGCGGATGACGGAAAAAGTGGGAGCGCATTGCGGGTAATGGCGCGCCGGCGAGCGCTGCCGACAAAGTGATGTTGAACCAGCGATTCATTCAGCACAGCTGCTAGAATCGATTCGTAAGTTGCTATCGACATAAACGATACAACCGGAACTTGGAAACCAGCGCCGCCCGCATGCGCCGAATATTCGGCAAGGTTTTCGCAGATTACTGCGTTTCCGAATTGGCGGAAGTCTCACCACCCTAAGGGATTATAGCTATGCGCCTTATTGCTGCTCTTGGTAGCTGATAGCGGCGATGACTCGAGAATGCGATGGCTAGCCTGCCATGTTCGACGAAGGGCCGAGCGCGATTCGAATCCAATCGATTGAATCGCCTGCTTCTGTCAGCGCAGCTTAGAGACTTGGCAACCTGTCGATGATCAAATTGCCCGGCAATTCGCGAACAACTGATGCTTACAGCGATTTCCACGGTGGGTCAATCAGTCCGTTCAACCACCACCGCCGCGGCGTCCTCCACCACCACCGCCGCCACCACCTCGACCGCCGAATCCACCTCCTCCGCCGCCGGTGCCGAAACCGCCTCCGCCGCCACGGCCGCCAAATCCTCCTCCGCCACCGCCAGGTCCGCCGCCACCGAATCCACCACGGTTAAATCCACCGCCGCCGCCAGGACCACCGCCGAATCCACCGGGCCCGCCACCGCCGCCTTGCAGCGCATTAATCAGACCCATTTGCTGCCGGAATGCCGGATTACCGCCAAATTGCTGGCCTAAGCCACCCTGATTTTGCGCTACTGAGGTATTTGGACGGTTTTGGCCCGTGGTGGGCGACGTCGTGCTGCTCTTAGCCTGGTCGCCAAGCACCGCCAACAGAGCGGTCTTCATTGCATCGCCACTCGTGGAACTGACGTGTACGATGGAAGTGGTGACCTTATCGCCCGCAGATTCCTGATCGAGCTTTGCCACCAGATCTTCCACCTCATGGAACAGCGGATCGGGTGCAGCAACCACCAGCGCGTTGTTGCGCTCATCGACGCCGATCGACATCTTGCTCGGTTCCTCTTGTTGCTGGCCGCCGCGGCCGCCCCGTCCACCGCGCAGGGCTTGCTGAAACAGCATCGCCGGGTTGAATTGGTTCTGTCCGCCGGCGGCAGCGCCTTCCAGCCGAGTGGAGTAAACTTGCTTGACAACGTCGGCCACAGAATCCGCAGTGGTGTTGTTCACATAGATCAGCCGCGGTTTGGGTACCAGCGCCACCTCTTCGGGGCTGTCTGGCTGGTCGATGACGTGCAGCAGCTGATCGATGGTGTCGACATCCGACGGGCTGGCTTGCACAATGAGTGCGTTCAAGCGCGAATCGGGAATGATGTCAACGGGACCGCCAGTGCCACGGGCTCCAGTGACCACGCCTTCTGGCACAATGCTGTTGTTCTGATTCTGACCGCCACCGAGCAGTCCGCCGAGAAATCCGCCGCCGAAACCACCAATGGCTTGTTGAGCAATATCCCCCACGATGCCGCCTCCGCCGCCGGAAGAGACAGTGCCGCCACCAATCATCTGTTGCAGCAAAACAGCGGCCGTCGCGGCCTTGGCGTGCTTCAAATAAAACACGGTGTACTCACGCGTGCCAACAATGCTTGGACTTGTGAGAGTTGACATCAAGCGTTCAAATTCGTTGAGGGCATCCTTATCTTCCGAGGCGATCAGAACGCCGCTGGCGCCGATGACAACGACAATGGGCGCACCGGGAATACTGGCCTTATCGCCGCCTTTGTTTTTGTCGTCGACAGCGGGAGATTCTGGCGCCGCGGCGCCTGGATTATTACTGACAATATTGCCTTTTTCGTCGATGCGAATATTGAGGCGGGTGGTACCGGACGATGGTGCATCAGCAGCGGGCGACTCATTCTTCGGGGCGGATTTTTGCGTGGCAGACTTTTTTGCTGCTTCCGTAATGGAATCCTTTGCCGCTTCGGCCGCAGCGGCATCGGTATCAGCAACGTAAAAGAACCGTTTGGTCCGCGAGAGGCGCGTGCTTTCGTCAGACTCTGGTTGCGCGTGCTTGGTTGCGGCCGGCTTCACATTGACATTTGTCGGCGGTCCTACAACGCGCTCGACATCGCGCTGTTTGCCGCGAACAACAATCGAATCGAGCGGCTGGACAAATTCAATTTGCAATGGTCCACTGAGCCGCTCGACCTGCATGCTCGTTATGCTTGATGGCGAGGACGACGTATTTGCGCGTGTGCTGTTTTCAGCGGCGGGAGTTTTGGTTTCACCTTTTTGTGTGCTCGTGGGCGTGGTGGTGGCAGGCACCCGGGAGTCCAGCGAGTCGCGCGGGGCAATTGGCACGCGCTGCAGTTCCGAGGTCGGTGATTTTTGCTCGACCGTCGGCAATTGCGATGGACGCCGTTGATCGATCATGCTGGGACCATCGGGAATGAACAGCGAATTGGACCCCGAGCCTGCGCCGGACGGATTTCTGGGAAGCCGCCGGAGGGCGTGATGACGCGAATCGAATTCTGATGCGTCGCGGGCCAAAGCTGTTGCAATTGTTCGAGGGCTGATCGACCTTGTCGGCCGGTGAGCGGAATGAATCGCAGCGTACCGCGATCGGTAGCGCCGTCAATCCCCGACTCGGGTCCTTCCAGCTTTGTCACCATGGCTTTGATTTGCGAAACTTGCCCCTCAGTACCTCTCACCAGCAAGCGGCGAAGTGTCGGTTCCGCATCAACTTTCGGTGCGTTCGGGCCGGGATTCTTTTCATCGCCACCGAACAATTTGTTGATGGCCAGCACGGCGGTTTGCGGATCGACAGCCCGGAGCTGAATGACTTCAATTCGGCGCCCATCGCGCTGCATTTGATCGAGCGTAGCCCGGATAGTTGCATGTTGACTTGGACGTGCCAGTGCCACGAGGAATCCGGTTTGTGGATCGATCGTCAAACGCACATCCGGCAAACCGGCGAGCAGGGTCTGCATCACTTGCAAAACCGAGGTCGGGTCGGCACCGGTAATTGGGTATACCTCGAGCTGTGGTTGTTCATTCACACCACTAAATCCGCTGCGGCCGGGCACATCGAGCATTTTGATGATTTCCGCCACGCGGTCGACCTGGTCGGGCCGGCCACTGGCGAGAATCTGGTTGCCGTCGAGCAATAGCCGGAGCGTGCCGGCGTCATTAGCGACTTTGTCTGACGCAATTCCCAAGAGCTGCTTCACGATGCCGAGCATTTCGTGAGCTGAGGCAAACTGCGGATTAAAATGCCGCAAATCGTCACGGCCGGCAGGGCCTTCCGTGCGATCTAGAATCTGCTTGATTGTGAGCAGGCGGCCCGCAGTATCGGTCACTAGCATTTGACGAGCTTGTGCGAGCGAAACTACGCTGCCTTGCGGACCTTTCAGCGAATTCATGAGCGTCGAGGCTTCATCGGGCGAAAGCTTCGAGAGCGGAAAAACAACCGTGACGAGTTCAAATTTGCCCCGATTTGGCAAATCGTCTAGCCCCACCGTGGGCACAGTATTGGGCGGAATGCCGTCTCGAAGGCTAACAACCATCAGCATGCGATCGCGTCGCACGAGCGTGAAATCGCGCGTGAGCAGCACGCCGTTGAGAATATCGATGGCTTCCGCCGGCGTGTAGGCCTTGTCGTCCGAGTAGTTGAATGTTCCCGGAGGAACTATGTCCATAACCAACGAAAGATCGGCCTTTTGAGCGAACCAATCGAGCACATCTTTCCAGGGCTGGTAGCGAAAGTTGAACTTCAGTTTGCCATCGACGGTGCGTTCAATGGCGGTATCTTTATTTGCTTTCGGATCTCCCTTGGACGCGGCGGCTGATGGTGCGACGGCAACTCTGGCCCCGCCCGCTGAACCACCAGGAGCAGGTGAAGCTGAATCGCCAATTTCCGAAGGACCGCCCGCAATTTGTTCCCATTGAGCGCGCTGGTCCTTCGTGATTACATCGCCGATCTTCTTCTCATAATAGCCCGGGTACATCTTGCGCTGGGCCGGATTGGCCTTGGCAATGGTGGAATCGCGTTCGACGATGAGCTTAGCGATTTCCGCTTGCTGTTCAGCGGTGAGCTTCACTTGCTCTGCCAATGCGCCATCGGCGAGCGATGCCAGGCCAGTCTTTTGCAATTTGATGCGATCGAGCTGCTTGCGCTGATCTTCGCTCAACAACGCCAACCCTTGCTTTTCCGATTCCACGCGAAACGCCTTCAGCTTCGCCGCTTTTTCATCGGCCGACATGCTGGCGGACTGCATGGCAAGCTCGGTCGCATCCTGCTCCCGCTTTTCAATCAGGCTGGCAAGTTTCGCTCGTACGTCGTCCGAGAGCCCTATCTGCTTGGCGACAGATTCATCGTTGGCAATGGCTAGTACGCCAACGAATGTCGAGGTGGCATCGTCCGCATGCGCCCTCGATGCGCAATCCAGCACGGCAAACCCGCAAATCGCAGCCAGGAAAACTCCCAGTCGCTGTAAATGTAAATGACGAAACATTCGCATTAAGCCACCCTTATGAGCTGGCGAATCCAACAAGAAATAAAAGCAATAGTCTTGACGGCAGGCAGATCGCAGCAAGCGGGCAACACTCCCAGTATAGTCACGCAACATC
This sequence comes from Pirellulales bacterium, assembly GCA_963773875.1. Lineage (GTDB taxonomy): Bacteria > Planctomycetota > Planctomycetia > Pirellulales > JADZDJ01 > CAVTYH01. The sequence goes on along the minus strand of CAVZCV010000009.1, from coordinate 125,997 downwards.
ACATAAACCATTTAACCCCGGTGGGGCCTAAGAGGTTACGTCGATTTCGCTGATTCCAAAAGAGCGTCACAGGATCAGTTGCAAATCCAGTCGCTAGCATGACTTGCGATGAAACTTACGTTTTAAGGTTTGAAGAGCGCCAATTACCGCCTCTCTAACCAATCGGTAATGTGCGAATTACTAGCGCGAGATTGATCCCTTTGCATGCACAAATCGTCTAAAGGGGAGATTGCCGCGGATTTTTTCGCTAACAGTTTTGAAACCGAAACTGAGCGAGTTAAGAGTAGGAATAGGGTTGCCGTCGATTTTTCAATCGCTCCGGCGGTGGACTGATCGAGCTAATTCGTCGTCATAAAATCGACCACCAGCCGGTTGATGAACCGGCGGCGTTCAATCTGCGGAGCGTGGCCGCAACCTGCAATTGAGAGGGTGCGGACGTGAGACAGGCCGGCGGCGGCTCCGAGCGATTCGGTGGGGTCGACAATGCGGTCTTCGGCTCCCACGACGAGCAGCGTCTGCTGTTTTAGCTTCGCCAGTCGGTCGCGGATGGAATGTTTCTTGGTGGCTTGCACGGTTCGCAGCATGCCTTGTCGCCAGCGGCGGTTGGAAAAACGATTGCGGAAATAATCGGTCAGGGCGGAGTTTAATCCGACCGGTTTGTGAAACACGCTGTGCACGACGGCGTCGGAATTACCGCGGCGGACGCCTTCGATAATTGGAAGTTGTTCTTTTTCCGCTAGGCCCGAGGGAGCCAAGAGCGCCAGGCGAGCAACTTTTTCCGGATAGCGAACGGCGAACTCCACGGCGATTTTTCCGCCCATGCTGTTGGCCACGAGATAGACCGGGCCGTTTTGGACGAAGTTGTCGATGTAGAGGCGCAGCTGTTCGACGAGGTAGTCGATGTCGATCGGCAGATCGGCATCGATGCGGTTGTGAATCGATTCGGCTTCGTAAGCCAGGATATTCGGGGTATGCACGTCGAAGTGGCGGCGCCAGGCATCGACATTGCAGAACCAGCTTTCCGCTTGTTCGGCTAACCCGTTGATGAGCACTAGCGACGGCTTGCGGCCATATTTCGGGCGAGTCTTACGGAACAAGGAGGCGGTAATAAAGCTGAGCATGATTGGCCCTTTTCGATTTATCGCTTTCGACGAGCTGACGCGATTTGCTTGCTGTCTTAAGCGGGAAACGTCCCGGCTTGTTACGCAGGCGTGACACCGCAAAGGGTTGATATCTGCTAATCTTCGAGAAATACCGTGGTTATTGGCCAATTTCCCCCTGAAAGGCAAGTTGCTGGCCGATTCGCCCGACAAGCTGCTGATGGCAGCGCCATCATCCGGGGGGTGAACACCGCGTGCGAATGGCTCGAAACGCATTTTTCGGCGTCGACGCGTCCCGGCGACTATGGCAATGACCGAGAAGCGGCGCCTGACGAACCGTATTCTTAAATTCTTACTACTGTCGTTCGCTCGCGTATTCCTTAAACGCCACTGCAAGAATTGGCCAGACAACCAACTGGATGAACACTTCTCGACGAACTCGCCGCCGAACTTCTGAAACGGCAACGCACGGATGGCTCCTGGAGCAATGCTGCCGTCGACGTGCGCGAGGATGATCCGCCAATCGCGACCTCATTTGCAGTGATCGCGTTAGCTGCCTGCGGCCGGTCACCGTAGGTGAGATTATTCCAACCCGTTATGGGCACGGCCGGATGGAGTGATCGATCTCGCCGGCCTAGCCCGAGGGCACTGGCTTTCACAATCGCGATTGCTTGCATGGCGTTTGCCTCCTCACATGCTATTGCATTGCGCCGCGAATGAACGACAATAAAGCAGGCGGAGAGGATGGCGCTCTTTTCTTATTTCCACGTCGTTGGAGGCCATCCGATGTCTAGGCAACCGTATATGTGCCCGAAGTGCGGCAAGGCAATTCGCCGCATCTCGATGAGTGGCGGCTCAGTGGTTCATCAGGGATTGCCTGTGCCCGACCCTGATGATTTTAGTGTGACGCTCTTTCCGTGCCGTTGCACGAGCGGGAAAGCCGATGCGAACTTCCCGGCGTTCGTGAATGTGTGGCGGCAAGCGTACAACATTCCCGATGCGCGCGCCGCAAGCATGGCGCCGCCCACACCGAACTTCGCCACGCCGACGGCTGCCAGCAGGCCCATGGCGACGTGAAGCTTCATGTCACGGCAATGAAGTGCGTTCGCTTGCGGTAGGCGGCATTACGTGGTTGGCGGCATTACTGCGCCATCGCTGCGTGCCGACGGCGCGATTTCGATTTGTGACCGAATGCCCTCGCATGTGGCCGACGGTTCTTCGCCGCTGGCTTGCCACCGAAATGCGATCGATGTCGCTCGGGTATGTGTGCGGCCGCTGCGCCGTGAAACGGATGATTCGTTTCAACGGCAATTGATCGGCGAACTAGTTTTTCGATGGCCCGCAATGCGGCGCACTCTGTGCCATCGCAAAACGACAATGCAACGCCATCGGCGCCGGCACGGCCCGTGCGACCAATGCGGTGCACGTATGCTTCCGGCTCGTGCGGCAAATCGTAATTGATGACATGGCTGATTCCATCAACATCGATTCCGCGTGAAGCCAAATCGGTGGCCACGAGCACCCGCAAGTTGCCTTGGCGAAATCGATTCAGCGTTTGCTGCCGAGCGGTTTGCGATTTGTTGCCGTGAATGGCATCGGCGGCGACGCCTTCGTGGTTTAATTGCTTGGCCACTTTGTCGGCCCCGTGCTTGGTGCGGGTAAACACTAAACGCGCTGAAATTTTCCCGGGGCGAGCAAATTATTCAACAGTGCGCGCTTGTTCGATTGATCGACAAACAACACACGCTGCTCGATGCGATCGACCGTTGAAGACGGTGGTGTGACGGAAACGCGCACCGGATCACTGAGCAGGCCGCGAGCCAGGCTGGCGATAGAGTCGGGCATGGTTGCCGAGAAAAACAACGATTGCCGCTCGCGCGGCAACCGCGAAATGATTCTTTTAAGGTCCGGCAAGAAGCCCATATCGAGCATGCGATCGGCTTCGTCGAGCACGAAGATTTCGAGCTGGTCTAAGCGCACGTGGCCTTGATCCATCAGATCTAAAAGCCGACCAGGCGTAGCAATCAAAATATGCACGCCGTGTGTGAGTGCCCGCACTTGCGGACCCTGTCCGACGCCGCCAAACACGACGGTTTGCCGAAAGCGCAAGTTGCGGCCGTACGTGGCGAAACTTTCGCCAATTTGTGCGGCTAATTCGCGCGTGGGCGAAAGGACGAGCACGCGCGGCGATCGCGGAACAGCGGCCCGGCGGTCTTTGTCGATTCTCTCCAGGATGGGCAGCGCGAACGCCGCCGTTTTTCCGGTGCCGGTTTGTGCACAGCCCATCAGATCGCGCCCGGCGATCACATGGGGAATCGATTGTAATTGGATTGGAGTGGGAGTGTTGTATCCTTCAGCGGTCACAGCACGAACAATGGGCTCTGCGAGCCCCAATTCACGAAAACTCATTACGGTCCTCAATCAAGTATTCCAGGACCGAATGCTGGTAAGCGCACACTGCGCTGCGTCAGAAAGCCATTGGACCTGGCAGAATCCAATGGGCTGGTACGCCGAGAGGATCAAGTGCGTTAAGTATAGCACAGTTTGGCCATAAGACAAGGGCCAATTCTGGCCGCCAGTATTCGTGCGTTCATGGCGCAATTGAGGGGCAAACCGCGCGAGCATCAAAAACTAGAGATCGTTTCGTGCCCTGCGCGTCACGAGTGCTTTGAGCAGCTTGATGTCGCTCTGGTTCGACATCGATCGAGCCGAGCCGTCGACGAGCGCAAAGTTACACACGCCGGGATGATCGCTGCCGAAAGAGTTCGATTTGGCATTCCCTTCACGAATGGGTTCGGACTCATTGATCACCCAGCCCCAGTTGAAGTCGCCGTTGTATGCGGCGATTTTTTCCGCCTGGTACGAAGTGGTTTCGCCGGCGAGAAAGGTTTTTGACGTGCCGTCGGTAATTTTTTTGAAGCTCGTAAGCGAACGCATGCCGGTGATCACGAGGTCTTGCGATTTCTCGTTATAGTCGCCGTAGATCATGGCTCCATCGAACTTGCGTTGCTCTTGGCCGGTGAGATCACCGGTCGAATCGCTCGTGAAGGTTGTCGAGGTTGCGGCATAATCGGTGTACGCGCTGGGGTAGGGGCCCGTTGGGTGGCTATGTAATCCATCGGGCGTACTTATCACGAGCGGTCTGCCGCGACCTCGGTTGGGGCAAAGATAGACATCGACGAGTGTTTCGCGCATGGCCGGCGTTTGATCGTAAAAACAAATGCCAGGCTTCCATTGAATGCCCAGCGCTTTCTCCTCCAGATACGGCATGATTTGTACAAGCCACGTGTCTTTGTGATCGCACGCCCGGCTAGAAGGCAGCATTTTGCGGATGCCGTGAAAGCTGTGCACCGCAAGGCCCATCTCCTTGAGATTATTCAAGCACTGCGTTCGCCGACTTGCCTCCCGCGCCGACTGTACCGCGGGCAGCAACATCGCAACGAGAATGCCGATGATGGCGATGACGACGAGCAGTTCGACGAGGGTGAAAGCGGCGGTCGAATGTCGCCGCGCAAAATCGCACCGATGCCACATCGCCCGGTCCCCCGATAACAAGCCAGCCCCCGCCAGAAATCGCTCACACCTTTGCCGGTTCTCGTTCTGCCGCGATGCCTCAAGCGGTGTATGTTAGCGAGTTGGCGTAGAAATGCCAAGCAAAAGCGCGAGCGATCGGAATTTTACAAATCATTCAATCAGTATTTCAGCCGGCGGCCCACTCGCACTTCCCGCTTGATCCACGCAATGATCGGCGAACCAACCACAGTCGGGAGCGACCACGCCCACCAAACATTGCCGGCGTTGACGACCAAAACCGCAGTGGTCATGGCGATGTACGACCCGAGTTGGCCAGAGAGATGATAATCGAGCCAACCTTTCCAGCGCAGCTTGGCCGACAGATATCCCATTAGCGCCAAAGCGTACGAACCTATGGCAATCGGCACAAACCACCAGAGCCGCGACCATTCGAGTATCGTAAGTATGCAGGCCGACACCGCGAGCAGCGCATATACCGAAAGATAGATCCGGCCGATGACGGTATGCAACCCGTGCGACTTTCGCGCCCACATGGCGATTAAGCCCAAAATCATCGCGACCAAGCCGCAGGCGATGTGGAAGGACAGTATGAAGGCATGCGGGGTCCTGAAGAAATATGGATCGCAAAGTCATGTTCGAATCGCATCCGCACATCGCCACTTCATGTCATTTTCTTGCGACGTTTCCGACGCCAGCATAACGATTGCGGGAAGGCAATTCTTGAATCCACGACAATCGACCCTTGGTGCAGTCGGCGCCTTTAAGAGTTGTTTGTCTCCTAGGTCGCTCACAGCTGTCAGTCCTGGGGAGACGCGACTGCCTCACGCTTTGGTTCATCGCTGCGCGCGAACGTAAACTCGTCATCCACGTAATCGATGTTTACCACGCTGCCTTCCGGGAACTCGCCTTTCAGCAGTTCACGCGAAAGTGGGTTAACCACGCGTTGCTGAATTACTCGCTTTAGCGGACGAGCGCCAAACGTTGGGTCGTAGCCTTCGCTCGCAATCTGATTGATCGCGCGTTCGGAGATGTCAAGGCATAAGCCCGCTTGCTCCAATTGAACTTTAAGCCGATCGATCTGCAACTCGACAATCCGGTGAATTTCCTTCCGATCGAGCGGGTGGAAGATGATCGTTTCATCGATACGGTTTAGAAACTCCGGCAGGAAGCGCGTGGCGAGCGTTTCCATCACCGCGGTCCGCATTTCTTCTTCGCTGCCCCCTTCTTTGGCGATTTCTTGAATGATCTGACTTCCAATGTTGCTCGTCATCACGATGATCGTGTTCGTGAAATCCACGGTGTGGCCATGGCTGTCGGAGAGTCGACCATCGTCGAGCACTTGCAGCAGCACGTTAAACACATCGCGGTGGGCTTTTTCGATCTCGTCGAGCAATACCACGCAGTACGGGCGTCGGCGGACCGCCTCTGTGAGCATGCCACCTTCCTCGTAGCCGACGTAGCCCGGCGGCGCGCCAATTAAGCGGCTGACGGTGTGCTTTTCCATGAACTCGCTCATGTCGAGCCGGACCATCGCGTGCTCGTCGTCGAAGAGCACTTCGGCGAGCGCTTTGCAGAGCTCGGTTTTCCCTACGCCTGTAGGCCCAAGGAAAATGAATGAACCGATCGGCCGGTGCGGATCGCCCAGGCCGCTACGGCTACGGCGCACAGCGTCGGCCACGGCGGTAACGGCTTCATCCTGGCCGACGACGCGCTGATGCAAGCGGTCTTCCAGCACGAGCAGTTTTGCGCGTTCCGTTTCCAGCATCCGAGTCACAGGAATGCCGGTCCAGGCACTGACAACTTCCGCAATTTCATCCGGGCCAACTTCCTGGCGCAACAGGCGTCGCTTGGCAGGTTCAGAATCCTTCTTGGAATCTTTCTTGGCTGATTCTTTCTTCTCGGTGCCGGACGCTTCAATTTTTTGCACTATAGCCCGGCGTTCTTTGTCGAGATTGAACAGCTTTTGATACAGCTCTTCGCTCACCGGCATGCCGGCCGATTGGTCTTCCTTGATCTGCGCGTTGATTTGACTGATTTCGTGTTCGACCTGATCGAGCCGCTTGCGAGTTTGCGAGACATCGCCCAGGCCCAGTTTTTCAGCTTCCCATTGCTCGCGCAGGCTGGCGAGTTGTTTGCGAAGTTCTTGGATCTGTTCCTGAATTTCCTGGCGGCGTTCGACGGCATGCTCTTCGGTTTCTTCGGCCAACTGGCGATCGGCAAGTTCCAACTGCGTGATGCGCCGCTGCACGGCGTCAATTTCGCCCGGCACGCTTTCCAGTTCCATGGCTAGGCGGCTAGCGGCTTCGTCGACTAAGTCGATTGCTTTATCCGGCAGAAACCGATCGGTGATGTAGCGCTGCGACAACTTGGCTGCGGCCACCAGCGCCGAATCTTTGATCTTTACGTTATGGTGCGCTTTGTAGCGCGGTTTGAGGCCGCGTAGAATGGCGATCGTGTCGTCGACTGACGGCTCGCCGACATAGACTGGTTGGAAACGCCGCTCCAACGCCGCATCTTTTTCAATGTGCTTGCGATACTCATCGAGCGTTGTCGCACCAATGCAGCGGAGTTCGCCACGAGCCAGCGCTGGCTTGAGCAAGTTGGCGGCATCAGTTGCACCTTCGGCGGCGCCTGCGCCGATCATCGTATGTAATTCGTCGATGAACAAAATTACGGCCCCTTCCGACGATTGCACTTCGCGGAGCACTGCTTTCAGGCGATCTTCAAACTCACCTCGATATTTTGCGCCGGCGATCAGTGCACCCAGATCGAGGGCGATGATTCGTTTGTTTTTCAGACTGTCGGGAATGTCGCCCTGCACAATTCGCAAGGCCAGCCCTTCGGCGATCGCTGTCTTGCCCACACCGGGCTCGCCAATTAGCACCGGATTGTTTTTCGTGCGGCGCGAAAGTACTTGAATGACACGGCGGATTTCCTGATCGCGGCCAATGACCGGATCGAGCTTGCCCTGGCGTGCGCGTTCCACCAGATCGATGCCGTATTTTTGCAGCGCTTGGAATTTACCTTCCGGGGCTTGGTCTGTCACACGTGCTGAGCCGCGCACCGTGCGCATGGCGTCGAGCAGCTGCTTTTCCGTAATCGCGTTCAGCTTGAGGATGTTCTTGGCTTTAGAATCGACTTTCGCCAGTGCAAGCAGCAAGTGCTCAGTGGAAACGAAGTCGTCCTTCATCGTGGCCGCCTCGTTTTGCGCCGCTTCCAGCAACTGAGAGAGCGCGGGGCTCAACGTCGGCGAACCAACCGATCCGCTGGCCTTGGGAAAGTGATTCATCTCGCCTTCGACCATACGATCGAGCTGCGTTTGATTGACGCCGATTTTCTCCAAGAGCGGCTTGACGATGCCTTCTTCTTCCGTCAGCAACGACGCCAGAAGATGCAGCGGATCGATCTGCGGATTGCCGCGATCGGCCGCGAGTTCCTGAGCGCGCTGCACGGCCTCTTGCGCTTTGATGGTTAGTTTGTCGAATCGAAATGCCATGATTGAGTCCTTAGTCCTCGGTCCCTTGTCTTTTGTCGGTCATGCGTTGCAACGACGCTGTCATTTTGTCAACCAAAGACCAAGGACAAGAGACAACGAGCTTGTTCATTAAAAAGCCCCCGGCGACTCGCCGGGGGCAAAATGGTTTCTCGGCGATGAACGATCTAATTATTCCTTCACCTCAAACTCTGCGTCGATGGCCTCTTCCTCGCCGGGCTTCTTGCCATCGCCGGTCGGCGCTGTTGCAGTTGCACCGGCAGCGCCGGCCTGGCTGGCGGCAGCCGATTCGTAGAGCGTCTTGCTGAACGCGTGCGAGGCTTGTTCAAGCTGCTCGATGGCCGATTTCATTTCGTCGGCATTATCGCCCTTGATCGCGTCGCGCACTTTGTTCATCGCGCTTTCCAGCGCCGCTTTGTCGGAATCTTTGAGCTTATCTTTGTGCTCTTTGATCAGCTTTTCGAGCTGGAACACCATCGATTCGCCCTGATTGTGCAACTCGGCCAGTTGCCGCTTGCGCTTGTCTTCGTCGGCGTGCAGTTCGGCGTCTTTGCGCATCTTTTCGATCTCGGTCTCGTTCAGGCCACTCGATTGCTCGATGCGCACCTTGGACTCTTTGCCGGTGCCAAGGTCTTTGGCCGACACATTCAAAATGCCGTTCGCGTCGATGTCGAACTTCACTTCGATCTGCGGCATGCCACGCGGAGCAGGCGGAAGGCCTTCCAAATTGAACTGCCCGAGCAAGCGATTGTCGCGCGCCATGGGGCGTTCGCCTTGATAGACCATCACCGTCACCGCCGTTTGGTTATCGGCCGCGGTACTGAAGACCTGTTTCTTTTCGGTCGGAATGGTGGTGTTGCGTTCCACGAGCTTCGTGAAAATGCCCCCTTCGGTTTCGATGCCCAGACTGAGCGGTGTGACGTCGAGCAGCAAAATGTCCTGCACTTCGCCAGCCAGCACACCACCTTGGATCGCGGCGCCGACAGCCACCACTTCGTCGGGATTCACGCCCTTGTGCGGCTCTTTGCCGAACATTTTCTGGACGATTTCCTGCACTTTCGGAATGCGGGTGGAACCGCCGACCAGCACGACCTCGTCAATATCCTTCGGATCCAGCTTCGCGTCTTTCAGCGCTTGAATAACCGGCCCGCGGCAACGTTCGAACAGCGGGTCCTCCAACTGCTCGAACTTGGAACGTGTGATGTTGAACTGCAGGTGCTTGGGTCCGCTGGCATCAGCGGTGATGAACGGCAGGTTGATGTCGGTCGAGCTGGCGGAGCTCAGTTCCTTCTTCGCCTTCTCGCACGCCTCCTGCAGTCGTTGTAGCGCCATCGGGTCTTTGCGCAGATCGATGCCGTTTTCTTTCTTGAATTCGTCGGCGACGTAGTTGATGAGCACCTGGTCGAAATCGTCACCACCTAAGTGCGTATCGCCGTTTGTGGAAATCACGCGGAACACGCCGTCGGCGACCTCCAATACGGAAACGTCGAACGTTCCACCGCCGAGGTCGATACACGACGATCTTTTCCTGATTTTTCTTCTCGAGGCCGTAGGCCAGCGCAGCGGCGGTGGGCTCATTGATGATGCGGGCCACTTCCAGGCCGGCGATTTGACCCGCGTCTTTGGTCGCTTGCCGCTGTGCGTCGTTGAAGTACGCAGGCACCGTGATGACGGCCTTATTCACTTTGTGGCCGAGATACGCTTCCGCGGCTTCTTTCAGCTTGCGCAATATGAATGCAGAGATTTCCGGTGGCGTGTATTCCTTATCGCCGACTTTCACCTTCACATACTCTTCAGGACCACCAACGATTTGGTAGGGCACGATCTTTTCTTCGGAGGCCACTTCACTGTGACGGCGGCCCATGAAGCGCTTGATCGACGAAACCGTCTTCTTCGGATTCGTGATTGCCTGACGCCGGGCCAGTTCGCCGACGAGAATATCGCCCTTATCGGTGAAAGCGACCACGCTGGGCGTCAGCCGGTTGCCTTCCTGATTGGGAATAACCTTGGCTTCTTTGCCTTCCATTACGGCGACAACTGAGTTCGTCGTGCCTAAGTCGATGCCGATAATCTTTTCGCCCGCTGCCATTTACAACTCCTTGTTAAACGGCGCTTCGCCACCGATTCAATTCCCGGCGATAGATATTACGCATGCTGATTATTACGTATTAATTGACTGCTGATTTATGACCGTGTTGGAAAAAGCAAAGGCCGTGCCGGGTTAGTTGGCCAGCGGCCAGTTCGCTTGTTGAACGCTTAACTTCTGTGCTAGTATAGCCTTGTGCCGGGAGAAAGGTAGCCGCGCGAAAGCGCGTTTCGCCGAACGCAAGTTGATTCGGCCTGCCAATTTGACACTGGCGGGCTAGGTTTAGTTGATTGCCAACGTCGGGTCTGGGGGATGATCGCGATCGGAATTTCGACCGTTTTACTCAACCGACATTGGAGATGTTGAATTCGCCGGATCGCGATGATCGCAAATGTCGATACTCCGCGGAACGCGTCACAATGCTCGACTCTCAATTCTGTTCGATCTCAGCCCTCTGCGTTTGATTGGCCCACTCGATGGTTTGCTTGACACCCCATTTTATCGCCAGTACAAGTGACTGGCTCTTTCAGCGTGCGGAAATCAGCCGGAACAGGTAACGTCCGGCGATCGCCTCCATCTCATCAAAATTATTAAGAGCCGGTTCGGCGCAGCCGATTGCATCCATGGCCAAAGGAAAGCCGACTGAGCGAATCGCAAAATCGGCGGCGAAAAATCCGACGCTGGCGGCGCTGCGATCCAAGATCGATCGCATCGATCGCGAGTTGGTTGGCCTCATGAATCAAAGGGCCAAACTTGCCCACCAAATCGGCAAAGTCAAAGAGGCGAACGGGCAACACTGTTACGATCCCGTGCGCGAGGAAGAAGTGCTAGCCCGCGCGGCAGAATTGAATCAAGGCCCACTCGGCCGCCAATGTTTGCAGGCGGTGTTTCGCGAATTGATCAGCGGCTCGCGTGCGCTCGAAAAAGCCATGCGGGTGGCGCATCTCGGACCTGCCTACACTTACAGCCATTTGGCTGCGCTGCACCGCTTCGGCCAAAGCGTGGAATTCGTGCCAGTTGGCAGTATTGCGGCGGTGTTTGAAGAGGTGAACCGCGGGCACTGTGATTACGGCATGGTGCCAATTGAAAATAGCACTGACGGGCGAATCGCCGACACGCTCGATATGTTCACGCGGCTGCCGGTGCAGATTTGCGGGGAAGTGAACCTTTCCATTCATCATTGCCTGCTCGCCAAATGCTCGCGTGGCGAGGTGCAGGAGGTTTACAGCAAAGCCCAGCCACTTTCGCAGTGCCGCAATTGGCTAACGCGACACTTGCCACAAGCGCGCACGATTGAAGTGACGAGCACGTCAACCGCCGCACAGCTTGCAAAAGACAAGCCCGGCGCCGCGGCCATCGCCAGTGTCCAAGCGGGTGTGCATTACGGACTGGATGTTTTGGCCGAAAATATCGAAGACCAGCAAGGCAACGTTACACGCTTCGCCGTGATTGGTCATCATCCGGCGCCTCGCACCGGGCGTGATAAAACGTCGCTGATGTTCGAAGTCGTGCATCGTCCCGGATCATTGGCCGAGGCGCTGGCCATCTTCAAACGAAATCGATTGAACCTGACCTGGATTGAATCGTTTCCGATCGCCCGACCGGAGGGTGGCTATCTGTTCTTCGTCGAACTGGAAGGACATCATCACGATAAGCGCGTCCAGCGGGCGACTGATCAGCTGGCACGCGCGCGGTGCGGCTGACAGTGCTTGGCTCGTACGCGAAAGCTGCGGCCGCGGAGTAAGGATTTTACACACTGACCCGACGCGCCAGTGACGAACGCGATTCTTTTTTGCTTGCGCATCGGGTTCGTAAACATAAAATGGCTTGGCACCGAATCGCCTCAGTTGACGATTGCCCGCCAGGAAGTGGCCTGGAAGCAGTTATCGGCGAGCAGATTGTCGCCCTCTTTAATGTCGACGGACAGTTTTTCGCGATCGATGGCGTCTGCCCCCATCAAGGCGGGCCGTTGGCCGAGGGTGAACTGACCGGCTGCATCGTCACGTGTCCTTGGCATGGCTGGCAATTTGATGTTCGCAACGGTCAGCATCAACTCAACCTCAGTCTGATGCAGCCGCGCTTTGAGACGAAAGAGGAAGACGGCGGAGTTTGGGTGGAACTCGCTTGAGCGCATTAATTGCTGCAGTGTTTCGCCTCGTGTTCCATCTTGTTTGCCCGCCTGTCAGTCTGCTATCGTGATCGCGTGAATTTCGCATTGTGCACAACTGCGGATGCCGCGCCTTGATTGGCTATCGATCGTTTGAAAATCGCGACCCGCCGCATTTGGCGGACATTTGGCGCACGCGGTCTGGACTGCGTGGCTATGCGCAGCCGATGACCGCTCCGCTCTTGGAGCGAATGGTCCTCTCCAAGCCCTACTTCAATCCGAAGGGACTGATAATCGCCACCGACGACGATCGCCCCATCGGTTTTGCCCACGCTGGATTTGGCCCCGATGCGGATGAATCGGAAATCGTGAATGATTTGGGAGCGTCGATCCTTACGGTGGTCTCGCCGCATCCGGAGGAAGCTGCGATTGCTGCCGAACTCATTGGCCGTAGTGAAGAATTTCTGCGGGATAGCGGAGCAAAGGTTCTCTATGGCGGCGGCGTCCGGCCCCTCAACGCGTTTTACGTGGGGCTGTATGGCGGCAGCGAACTGCCCGGCATTTTGGATTCCGACGCGCAGCAACAGGGTTTTTTTCGCGCGGCTGGTTATCGAGAAATCGATCGCACCGTGGTCCTGCATCGCGAGTTGGCCGGATTCCGGCCGGTGGTTGATCGGCAGCAAATGCAAGTGCGGCGCCGCACGAAGATCAATTATGTTTGCGACCCACCGGCTCGAACGTGGTGGGAAGCGTGCACGCTGGGCGATTTGACGCGGCTTCAGTACCGGCTCTTTCTTCGCGAAGATGAAACGCAACCGGCTGCCGTGGCAACGCTGGTTGACATGGAAACGTTCAGCCACACTTGGGGCGTGCGCACCGCCGGTCTCTTGGATGTGTGGGTCGCCGACGCAGTGCGCCGTCAAGGGCTGGCCGTTAACTTGCTCGGCGACATCTTGCGTCAGGCTGCCGAACAAGGCATCGGACTGATCGAAGTGCAAACGATGCAAAGCAACGCTGCCGCCATTGGAGCGTATCGCAAACTCGGCTTTGAACAAGTCGATAGCGGCGTGGTTTTTCGCAAAGAGTGATTCGCCGTGTCCGCCACTTGCGGCATCAAATGCAACGCAATCACTTCTTCGACTCCAACCACCGCACGTATTCATACAGCTCTCGCTCCGGATCACCTCCCAGCCGGCGCATGTAAACCGAAAGCGGCATCGGCTGGCCACTGCGGCGCAAGTCGGCAAGATACTCCTGGAACATCGTGCGCCGGGCTGGCGCCGTCTCCAGCATCCAGTGGACCCAGGCCCAGCTTTCGCCGTAATCGATTTCCGTCATGTCTGCCGGCGAGCGGAACGCTTCCAAGCGACGCAAATCAGGGCGCCATTTTCCTTCTTTGATCAGTTTGTTCAAATCGGCAATGTGCGAGGCATGCATGCCGTTCGTGCCGCGCGGCACTTCAAAATACTCGGCCAGACCTTCGTCCAACCACAGCGGCAAATTCTGCACGGTCGAGTGCAAATAGCCGTGGCACACTTCATGGCGAAGATCTTCCGCCACGCGATCGCCCCAATACGCGTACACAGCCAGCTTCGTATCGCTCTCCACGAAAAACGCGCGGCGATCGGGGAAGTTCGGAAACTTCATCCGAATGAAGTCGTAAAACTGTTCGCCATCTTTGAACAGATATACGTGAATCTTCTCGTCCGACACGGGCAGGTTGATTTTGTTGCTGACATCGACGCGCTCCGCGTTGATCTCCTGCAACAGCCGGTGTTGGCTCGGCAACTCAAAGTTGCTGTGAATCACAAGCTGATCGAGCGGCATGCTGTAGCGATCTGGCAAACCCGCGCGCGGCGGAGTCGTTCTCCAGGTTGCGCAGCCGGAGACGACGGCGCAGAATAACGGCGCCACAATTTGCAGTCGAAGAAATTGCCCCCGCGCCCCCACTTGCATCATCATTCTCCTTGGCCCAAACGACTGCCGGGGGATCGGCCCGTCGTGAAAAGCGCGGGATGTTAGCAAAGCGGCGGGATGTGGCAAACAGCAATTGGGGCGTGCTGGCAATGCATTCCGCCAGAGGTCACGTTGAATCGCCCGCTGACAACGGCTATTGTGCCGGCCGACCGATTCACTTTTCCGGGCGAAATTCTCTTGCCCAAGACGTAGCCGATGAAAACCTCCGCGCAAGCGATTTGCTTTGCCATTGCCGCTTTGTTGACGACTCCGGCGCTGGCCGCTGGATACTTCGACAACCCTGCCGCCAATGCCGGGGCCCGCACCGGCGAGCAACTTCCAACTGCTCGATCAGCCGCCGACCGCGCTGCCGCCGACCGTTCCCCAATCGACACCCATTTCCCCGCCAACTGCCATCGCGCCAACCGGCGACGAACGTGCCCCAGTCCCGCGCAATGGCAAGGGTACACTGCCGGGACTTACGAAACCGCCGCCGATTGCGCCGTGCCGGCCGAACATCGCCTGCTTGAATCGACCTGGTACACGCACATCGATTATTTCCACTGGAACGAGCGCTTCGAAGGCGCCGATTTCGTGAACGAAGACGGCCCGTTGTTCACACTCGGCTACCAGCGCCGCAGCGGTCGCGAACGATTCCGCGCCGAAGTGTTCGGCAGCAGTGTGAATTACTCCGCCGAGGTGCTGAACAATAACAACGTGCTGGAGCCGCTTTCGTCGCACACGAACTATCTGGGCGTCCGCGCCGAGTACGATCTGCTCTTCGAGCCCGATCTCACGCCGAGCCTCACCTATTTCATCGGCCTGGGCACGCGTGCTTGGAATCGCGATCTGCCCGACGACTTCACCAACTCGGGCACGTTTGTCGCCGGCTATCAAGAATTCTGGTGGACGATTTATCCATACATAGGTCTGGAAACCAGGCGCGATTTGCACACCGGCATTGAACTGTATGGCATGGGCCGCATCGGTGTGACGGCGGTTACGCTGGAACGCGCCTCGATCAACGACGCCGCGCTCTACCCCCAGGCCGGCGTCACAGCTCAGCTCGAAGCCGGACTGCGCGGGAAGCACGTGTTTGTATCGGCCTTCAGCGAGGTTTTCGCTTGGCAGCAATCTGCGGAATCGGGTGGCTGGCTGCAACCGCAGTCCACGCTGTTCACGGTTGGAATGAGAACTGGGTATAGTTTTTGATGCCCAGTTCATTTTGACACCACCTTCCTTTCAGCAATCAGCGAGTCGAGTTCACTTTTGAGCTTCGGCAGAATCTTGTCGTAACCGAACGCGCCCAGCTCTTCGCTGCCGCGCTTCAGGTTCACGACCGTTGGCCCGCACCACAGCCCGAGATCCGCATCATCGGTTTCGCCAGGCCCGTTCACCCGGCAACCCATGACGGCAATGGTAATGTCGTGATCTTCGGCGTACCGGGTCATCTCTTTCACATCTTGTGCTAGTTCAACGAACGCTTCGTTTTCAACCCGCGAACAACTGGGGCAACTGATAATGTTCAGCGTCTTTAGCCCGTAATCGACGACGCTGCGCACTCGGCCCGCGGCGATGTCGGCTAGAATCGATCGGCCGGCAGCAATTTCTTCCCCCTTGCGCGGATTGGGCACAGTGAGTGAAACGCGAATCGTATCGCCAATTCCGCGGCTGATGAGCTGCTCGAAGGCAATGCGCGTTTTGATGATCCCATCGGGCGGCATGCCGGCTTCCGTCACGCCCAAGTGCAACGGCACATCGTGGCGCTGTTCCGAAAATCGGCGATTCACTTCGATCACTTTCCGCGGGTCGGAATCCTTCAATGAAACGCAGTACTGCGTAAAACCGAGCTTGTCGAGCAGTTCGCAATGTTCCCAGGCACTCTCGAGCATCGGCGTAATCGAATCGGCCGGGTCGTACTTTTCTTTCTTCGCCGGATCGACGCTGCCGCAGTTCACGCCAATGCGAATTGCACAGTTGCTCTTGGCCGCCACTTCGACAATGAACTTTACTTTGTCCTGCCACGGCTTTTCGCGCTCATGATGATACAGGTGGCCCGGGTTGTACCGCACTTTATTCACGTGCGGCGCCACTTCGGTGACCAGCCGATAATTCTCTTGCAAATCGACCGCCAGGTTCGCCGAAGTCTGCTGGCGAATTTCCGCCAGCGCCTCGGCATCCTTGCGGCTATCGACGGCAATCCGCACCACATCGGCGCCCGCGCGCTCCAAATCGCGCACCTGCCCGACCGTCGCCGCCACATCCTGGGTCGAAGTGGCCGTCATACTCTGCACCGCGATCGGATGCCCCGCGCCAATCGTTGCCGTGCCGATTTTTACTGACCGTGTCGGATTACGTTGAATATCGATCATAGGAATTTGAATTTTGCCGTTGGCATTCCAAAGTTGATTGAGTTTATCTCTGCGTGGCGAGCAACTTTATTGTCATCCCCATTTCTTTCCCAGCTCCGCCAAGCCGGCGCAGTTTCAAATCGTCGGGCGTCATTGCCGGATGAATGTGGCAGTCGGCCTGAAAATTCAGGAACCACGGTTCGGCCAGCGTGGGAATTTGCGATGCGTTTTCCAAGTTGACGGTCAGCACGCACGTACGCCGTCCGTGCAATTCGGTAAAGCAAACCGCTTCCGGTTTGATCGTATCGAGAATCTTTGCAATGATCTCGCCCGCCGTGCCTTTGCGCACGAGCGTATTGAACGGTTCATGGGGACATTCGACAATCATCAAAACTCGCATGGAACTCCTCCTTAAGATCAATCGTTTTCCTGGAACAAAATTAACATTTAAGTCATTCGGCAAATCATTTTTTCATCTTACACTTTTGATGCCGTTTTGCCTGGATTGAATTATTGCCGTGAATATCGCCGCACTTCTCGCACGCGATCACTGCCGCCGAAAAGCAGATGAAACCACTGGCACGTGCTCCAGGCATTTTCCACGGGAAAAACGTGCCTCGCGTGGTCCATTCCTGGCAATCGCGTTTCAAAGTGAAAAAACCGCTGCATGATTTTCAACCTGTGTAGTCGTTTTTGCAATTTTTCGTCCGAGTAATTTCACAGTTCTTTCACTCTCCGCCTTCCGGCCCCCAAATCGCTCGAAAATTCTCGTTCGATTTGAAGCGGTTATTTCGCACATTTGAGGGATCCTGGTGTTTGGGTGACTGGGTGTCTTGGTTCCTGAGTGTCCGAGTGTCTGGTTACCCGCCCCCTACGTATGCCAGACTCTCCGAAACTCGCCTGCCATTCGCGGAAAGACTGGCCCAGCGCAGACCACGAGACAACCCAGGCCCTCAGACACCTAGACCCTTTTTGTACTCGCTCAAATTGCCAAAAACCATCAGCCCCGGCTTGCCGGAACCAGAGCCCAATGGCTCCATTCGTATCGTAGTGAACAGGCGATCTCATGTCAAGGGCCTTTTTAGGCCACCGGCAAAATACTTTAAGATTCCCTGCTACGTGCCGATCGGACAGCTAGTTGCCCTGAATTTCGGGCACAGAGCGTTAAGAGAGGCAATCTACGTGCGTGTACACACGGCCACGCTTATGAGGGCTTTATGAGACTTACGAGGGCCTTGCCCGACAATTCATCAGTCTGCCCGATAATTCGCTTTTAGTCGTCTGGGTCAAATGCCTCAATTGCTACACCCGGAAACAGTCTGTGTGCTTCGTGCGCTAATTCTTGCGGTACCGAGATGCAGAGCGGATCGCGTTCACCAAGCAGCCTTAACTGCCATGGAGTATATACATCGGCGTCGATGCTCCTGGCAGACGCCGATACTCCTGGATTAGTAAGAAACGCATGGCGCTGGCAAATCCAATTAAGCTGGTAGGCGACCCAGCCCATCGGAATGCTGAACAGCGCAATTGCGATCAGCAGCGTCCGCAGCCTGAACCGTGGCAGTTTCGTGCCTTGCATTGTAACGTCCATCGCGAAAGTGAACCAGCCGCGTCGCCAATTCAGCCGGGAATCCCGCCCAAGCAAAGTCGGGGATTTTGGCGGGGATGACGCGAAAGCAAACGCCCATCGTTTGCCCGCTCAAAAAGTAGTTAGTGCGAAAGCGCTGAATTGCGATATTGACCTGCAGCTGCACTGCGAAGTCGACGTTCTTTTCAGCCAAGAACGCGTCTGCCGCAACTTTGACCACCGGGGGCATTAACAGCGCGCGCAATTCTGGTTCCGAGATCGGCGCTGAGTCCAACCGTCGCAGACCACCATTTAATCGCAACGTCGGCGCATAACCGCTGACCAAGTGCAAATCCGATGCGCCCGCTTCCACCGCCTGCAGCAGCCAATGGCGGAGCATCTCCGGAATTTCACCGTCGGAACATTCATTGGCCACGCACGGAGCTCCAGATTTCGGCGGCGTTAGGTAGGTATTTGCTAACCCAGCGCCACCCCAAAAATAAACCCCGCTTTACCGGCGACAGTTCTGAGTAATGTCCTCGTCGAACGTGTTTACGGCGGCCAAATTGTTGATTCGGAGATATAGGACTCAGCAGATGAAGGCAAATGGTAAGCGATTATTTCTGGCTATGATTCGGTTCAAAATGTGTTGTGTCATCGCGCTGGAAAAACATCATGTGTTGCCAAGGGAGTTCATCAAATTGCTCCACCAGCCGAAAGCCGTTGGCGGGGATTTCCTTCAAGATTTGCGCTTTGCTCATCTTGTGCAGCGGCTTGATCGGAACTTTCGGGTCTTCGGCGCGGAACTCCACCAGCACCAGGCGGCCTTCCGGCCGTAGCGACTTGCGCATCGCGGCCAACATCTGCTCCGGGTGTGAAAACTCGTGGTACACGTCGACACACAAGACTAGGTCGACTTTGCCGGCCGGCAAGTGAGGGTCGATCAGAGAGCCCAAAATCAATTTGATATTCTTCCGCTTGGCCTCTTTGCACTGCTGGTCCAGGAGATGCAGCATCTCCGGCTGGATATCAACGGCCAGTACTTCGCCGTCGGCTCCCACCAACTCCGACAGCTTAAGTGTATAGAAGCCGTTTCCACACCCCATATCGCACACGGTCTGGCCCGAGCGGACGTGCAAATTCTTCAGCATCGTGCTGCACTCTTCCTCCCGTTCGCGCGATTCGCGGACCAACCAGGGCGCGCCCGAGTAATGCATCGTCTGGGCAATCTCGCGTCCCTGATAATGCGTTAGCGCCGGCGGGATTTGTTCCTCGGGCGTAGCTGCCGGAACCGGCTTCTGACCAGGATCGGTGGCGGGAACTGGCGCTGGCGAAATCGGCCCTTGGCCCAGCGACTCCATGACAAAGAGCGTAGTGCAAATCAAGAGCACAGACGCGACGATCCAAATTGTTCGGCGGTAGCGCATAGGAGGCTTACTGTTCTAGTGGCACTCGTCCATCGGCGGAGTTTGCACGGTTCGCCGAAAAGGGTCGCGATTCGAGGAAATTGGCAGTCATCCGCATCTTTCACGAGGGAAGCACGTCAATCCGGAGTCGACCGAGACAGAATCAGGGTGCCTGTGCCATTTAACAGGGTCGGCTTTCTGTCGGTAACAAACAGCGCGGCATGCGGTTATTTTCGCCATTGATCAACTGTCACCGCGGCCAAAATAATCAGTCCTAAGACAATGTCTTGCAGCGGATTTCGCATGCCGAGCAGCGTGCAACCGCTGGCAATGATGCCCATAATGGCGGTGCCGGCTACTGCGCCAAGCACAGTACCACGCCCGCCGCTCAAACTGCCTCCGCCGATCACCACGGCGGCAATGAATTTGAGTTCCAAACCTGTGCCTGATGTCGGGTTGCCGGAATTTAGCCGCGAAAAGAAACAAATCGCTGCCACGCCGAGTAACAAACCCGACAAGGTGTACACCGCGACCTTGATCATCGGCACATTGACGCCGCACAATCGTGCAGTCAATTCGTTGGAGCCGATGGCAAATAGGTAGCGGCCAAAGACCGTGTAGCGCAGAATGCAAGCCACAACCGCGGCCAGAAGTAGAGCCAGCCAGACTCCCTTTGAGACCAACAGCCACGAAGGAGACGGTCGAACGGCCGAAAGCTCGCTGAGCCAATCAGGCACCTGGTGCGGCAATGGCCGCACGGCCGTCTCGTCGGCGACGATCTTGGCGAGGCCCAAATAGATGGTCATCGTGGCCAAGGTCGCGATGAAAGGCACGACTCGCAAAAGTACAATGATCAAACCATTGAACAGGCCGCACAGGATTCCTGTTCCGATGCCCATCAATACTGCGAGGCATCCGGAACTGGAAGCATTCGGTACGATTCGAATCCAAGTCGGATCGGTTTCGGTCGGCGTTGAAGCGTCCCGCATGTTCTGCAGACCGCGTCGTAGCTCGGTAATTTGACTTTGCAATCGCAAGCTTGGTGTTCCTTCCCCAGCTGATGATTCCAATTGATCAAGTTTGATTTGGACCAGATCGATTAACTGGCGCCGGCGTGCACTTACGACCTCTCGCAATTGATCCAGCTGATGGTCATCATTTCGGCGTTCCGCTGCTTGAACAGCCGCGTCGGCAGTCTTCAGTTGTTGCGCTGCGCCGGCCACATTTTGGCCATGTGCGATTAAGAAACCCACATCCTCACGCAGCCCCCATGCCGTAATGGCCGCACTTAAGGCCAACGCCATTCCCGCCGACAGGTCGATCCCTCCAGCAATAATTACCAACAGCATTCCTAAGGCAGCGATCGCAACGAAGGCATTCTGCACGGAAATCGTCTGCAAGTTGCTCGTGCTCCAGAAAGTGGCATCACGACCATTGACGGCAATATCGACAATCGCAAAGAAAGCGATCGAGCAAACGACCGCCGCGAGAGCCCGTCCCAAAGACCAGATCGACGAAAGCAGGTGGCCGGCTAGAATTCGCGTCTTTTGGGAAGTTTGTTGACTCATGTGGAACGGCCGGATTGTTCGTCGACGGTGTCGTTACTGACCGCGCAGGCGAGTACCTCCTCTTCACTCCACTGGGCGATAGGGCGGACTTCGCGCAGTCGTCCGCGCGACATCACTCCCAGGCGATCGCAAATCGCCATCAACTCCAGTAGGTAAGAGCTAACAAAGATTATCGTTTTTCCCGCGGCGGCCAATTCTCCAATCCACCGATAGATTTCCGCCTTGGTGCCCACATCGATTCCGCGAGTTGGCTCGTCCAATAACAGCACATCCGCATCCTGATGAAGTACTCGCGCCAAAGCGACTTTTTGTTGGGTGCCGCCGGAAAGTTCCGCCAACGGCTGATGAGGTCCGCGCGCTTTGATCGCCATGCGTTGGATCCAGAAACGTGCCGCTGCATCGCGACGCCGCAGATTTAACCAGCCAAGACGCGAGTACAGCCCGATTCGTGAATAGGTAAGATTGTCGACGACCGAGCGCTCCAGCGCTAGCCCCTCCGCTTTGCGATCTTCCGAAACCATGCCTAGACCCGCCTTGATTCTGCGCGTGGCGTAGCGGCCGGCATTGCCGCGCCGAGATGGACTTCACCGGTGCGGACTGAATCGAGTGCAAACAGAGACCGCAATAGTTCAGTGCGACCAGCGCCGACCAGACCGGCGATTCCAAATATTTCGCCGCGACGCAATTGCAAGGAAACATCGCTGGGCATTCTTCGCCCGCTCAAGTGCTTCACGGTCACAATTACGTCGCCGGCATTGTGCGGCACCCGAGGAAATAACTGCGAGATTGCGCGTCCGGCCATCAGTGTGACGATTTGGGCATCGCTAACCGCTGACAATTCTCCGCCGCCAACGGTTTCACCGTCCCTGAGCACACAATATCGATCGCATACCTGCCGAATTTCTTCGAGAAAATGGCTGATGTAAATAACTGCCAGGCCCGCATCGCGAAGCTTGGCGATCACTTGAAAGAGCCGGCGGACATCGTGTTTCGACAACGAACTCGTGGGTTCGTCAAAGACGATGACCTTCGCTTCCGAAACCAGCGCTCTTGGCGATTTCCACGAGCTGTTGCTTGCCAACTGGTAAGCGGCCCACGGAAGTCCGCAGATCGGTCTCTCCAAAACTAAGTCTGGCCAAGGCTTCTTCTGCGACTCGGCGACCGGAACGGCGATTGAGTACTCCGTATCGCCGCGGTTCCTGGCCCAGTAAAATGTTATCTTGAACGCTCAAATCCGGCGCAAGGTTTAGCTCCTGGTAAATCATCGTGACACCGGCGAGGCGAGCTTCCATTGGATTGCGCGGAGCATAGCACCGATTTAGCAGCGTCATCCGTCCCTCGTCGGGCCGATGAGCGCCGCTAAGTATTTTCATCAGAGTACTTTTTCCGGCGCCATTTTCACCCACGAGAGCCAGCACTTCGCCGGCCCGAGCTGCCAGAGCCACATTGCGAAGCGCCCGCGTCGCTCCAAAGCGCTTGCAGATTCCTTCCATTTCCAAAACAATCGATTGAGGCGGCATGCTTCACCCGCTAGAACTGTTCAGGGTAAAGCCGCTTATGAATGTCCGGCACATTCATGTTTTCGGGCGTGGCCACCGTTTCGCCGGTCGCGACACGCTTTTCGACCGGCTTTCCATCAAGGTGCTCGCACAAGGTTTTAACTCCGAGATAAGCCATGTTGACGGGATCCTGAAGGACCAAGCCTTGAATGTTTCCGTCGGCCAGGCCTTGAACCAAACGGTCACTGGAATCGAAGCCGATATAAATGACTTTCTTGCTAAGGCCCGCGTCTTCCAGCGCCTTCAGCATGCCGATTGTGGATGACTCGTTGACGGCAAAGATACCGTTTACCTCCCTTCCGTACTTGAGCAAAACTTGTTGCGATTTGTCGAGTGCGGAATTCTCATCTGTGCCGGCATATTGATCGTCCGACAGCAACTTGATCTCCGGAAACTCGCTGCGGATCGTTTGCAAAAAGCCACGTTCGCGCTGTTCGGTGCTTTCACTTCCTGGGTTGTATCTCAACAATATCACGTTGCCTTTCCCGTTTAGTCTTTTGCCGAGTTCGCGTGCGGCCAGGTGACCGCCATTTTCATTGTCGGTGGCCACAAAGCTGACGATGTCCGTCGAATCCTCCAATCCACTGTCGATAATCACGGTGGGAATTCCAGCTTGCTTGGCGCTTTTTACGACATCGACCAACGACCGAGAGTCGATCGGTGCCAGACAAATGCCATCTACACCGCGCGTGATGAAATTCTGAACGATGCTGATTTGCTCGTTTGGATCATCGCCGCGGGTCGGCGCTTTCCAGAGAATTTCAACATTACCGATTTCCTTAGCCGCATTTTGAGCGCCCGCATGGACCGACTTCCAGAACTCGTGGGACGCTTTAGGGATAACTGCGATCTGCTTCTTCTTTCCGGCCACCCCCGACTCCGATTTAGCCGTGTCCGGCATACCGGCGCCACCAGAATTTGAGCAACCTATACATAAAGCCAGAAGACCGATGCAACCAATCGTTCGCATGAAAAGCTCCATTGAGTGCGGTTTTGTGATGAGCGGCGTCGATTCGATGTATCCGGGCTAATTGCGAACCTCGCGCGCGTTGTGCGCGGACCATGATTGAGCCTAGTTACGATCCTGCGGAGTTGGAGATGCATCTCCTCGCTTTGTCGCCGATTGAATGTTCTCAGGTAAGGTTACCGTGTAATCCAAATAGCTTGGCCACCTGCCGCACTTAAAGGCACCGACAGAATCGAATTTGAACTTACTTGACGGGTGTCGACGCCGACTTTCGTGGCTGTGACAACCGCATCGTCATCATAATAGATGTGAGCCGTGTAATGCTTTCCGGGTTCTAAGAATGACAAAGGTAGCTGCAATTTCCGCGGTTCATTGCCGTTGATTGTTCCGACGAACCAATCATCGCCGTGGCGACGGGCAATTGTCGCAAATTTGCCAATCTCGCCACTAACGACTTTGGTTTCGTCCCAAACCGTGGGGACTTTCTGAAAGAATTCGATTTCCGGCTCGCCGTTATATTGGCTCGGCTTGTCGTACCAAAATATCCACTGCAACGGGCTGTACGACACAACCGACATGGCGAGCTGATGCGCATGGGTCGTCTTAATCCGGCGGTCATAATAACAAACCGTGTAATCGCCTGGACCGGCGATATACCGCGTGAACGGAAGCGTGCAATTGTGTTCGGCAGTTGGCATGTGTTCGTTGCCTCGGATGCCTTCGACGGTCATCAGATTAGGATAGGTCCGCGACAGACCGGTGGAACGATAACCGTCGTGAAGGTTGAGCAGCAGATGGTGCTCAGCCGCTTTTTGGATGGTTTCAGTGACCCAGACGGTATCTGCCTGTGGGCCAACCGGGACGAAGCCCAGTTTCAGACCCGCGACTCCCCACTTTTCATATAGGGGAAAGAGCGTGTCGCGCTGCTTGTTGGCTTGTCGCCAATCGACGTACAAAATCAGTCCGATGTTTTTCTGCTGGCCATAGCGAACGATTTCGTCGAGATCCAAATTCGGTATTCGTGCCGCCGTGGCATCGCCGGTTTTAGGGTCGATGGTGCCGTACCACCCGTCGTCCAATTCGACGTAGCGCAACCCGGCCGTGGCGGCAAAATCGATAATGGCTTTGGAATTGGCTGTGGTTAGGGCAGTGTCGCGCATCGCTTTGCCGGGTTTGATCCAAGACGTGTCCTTGAGAGCCAGCGGCGGATTCAGGTTGAGCATCAAATAGTTTCGTTCCAACAGATCGCCCGGCCGCTGGCCAACGACGAACATCCGCCACGGGGTCGATTCACCCGGACGAAGCGTGGCATGGGCGTTGCGGCTATTGTCCGCGAGACCGCTGCGCGGAACGGTATTGGAAGTGGTGCCGCCGAGAGCACTGACCAAGGCACCGCGCTCATCGGGGAGCGGTGATAAGAGCATCCGTGGATATCTCTCATTGTCGGCCTCGGCCAGGCTGGCGAACCGTCCGTCGGCAAATTCCAGCGTCAGCGGGCGCTCGCACTGGGCCTGAAAGTCTTCGATACGGGTCCGTTTAAATTCTCCTTCCGTAGCATGCTCTTCGTAGCCCCAGGTCTCGGGTGGAAAGCGGAATTCGGTTTTTTCGGCGGTGAGCTTGAAGTCGCTCGCCTCCTCAGAGGCAAGCAGCGTGTACCGCAGCGCTGCGCCTTCGTCGTAGGTGCGGAACGTGAGCCGAAGCTGTCGGCCGGATTTGTGCTTTAGATCGACGTTCAATTCCCGATAATGATCCGGCACCACTTTCCGCTCGCCGTAGACCTGCGTCCATTGGCCTTCATGTTCGTCTGTGGATGTGCCCGTGATTTGAAATCTGCTGGTAAAGTCGGGGTCGAAGCCCAGCCTCGATTCCAGCACCAGCGGCATGCGCAGATACTGAATCGAATAGGCCGGCGTGCCGCCATTTTGCAACCGAAACGAGACGACAACATTGCCATCGGGCGATCTCACAGTGTCCGCCGCGAACAGACTCGCGTTGATCCCGGCAATTCCCAGGGCCAATATCAAAGCTTTGATATCGGAATTGCAATTGCTGGAGTTTGGGGTCATCGTTTGACCGAAACCGGCTGTGCGACTCATTCGAGTAAATGACTGTTGGAGATTCCGAAGCGATCGAAAGATATAGCGGCAGAAAACTAATGGAAATTCCTTGAGAGTCTCGATTCTGAAAACCTGCGCCGTTTTGGCGTCTACCTTTCTTCAAGTGCGGCCCGTGACAGCTCGCAACAAATTCGAGCAGTGCCAGACTTGCCCTGGCACGCAAAACGAATTTCGAGGAGCTACTTACCATTCGAAACACTCGACGGAATATCGCAGGATTTGACGACTTTGGTCAACTTTCCTTTGTCCACCGCTCGTTTCAATTTGTTCCTCAGCGATCTTTCGACCATCGATTCGGGGAATGCGGCTACGTAACCCGAATATGAGACGCGTGCGGCAATTACCTCTTGGCACTTGGCCATTTCAGCGTCTAAAGTAATTAATCCTTGCTTGACCTGTACATCGCCAGTGCTGGCGCGAGCTGTCTCACGATTTTCTTAAGCACCCGGCACCAGCAGAGTCAGACCGACAAAGACTGTCCAACCGGAGCTGCCGGAATTGGTCAGAAAGTTGTATTGCGGATTGGCGAACAACTGCACCTTTTGACCCCAGAGGTCGGCGAATGGCATTAGCGTCGTATCGTGACCGGAACCACAAATGATGCGTGCCGTAAACCTTGGGTTGATGATGCAGTCGTGGCGGATCTACGCCAGGACAGTCTCAAAAACTCCGCGCCAACGATTTCCGGCACCGATTTCGTGCCTCAGAAACGTGTGCCACAACGGTGGGTTTTTGGCGCGTCTCACGAGCGAACGAGTATTAGGACTGCAGGGGCGAGCGTCGCAGCAGGTGTACGCCGATAGGGTTGTCCGAAGTTTTTTTCTGGGCCGCACGGCATCTCGCTAGCCGATCCGATTTAGCCGCAACTCGCGACCACAAATGATCTTGGATGCAGATTGCAGGCGTCTCCCTTACCGGGAGGGGATCTAAATCCGCCGCTTGGCGGAAAATAGATGTCCTCGAACCGCTCCCTCCCGCAGTTTTATCTGTGTATGTTGCAGCCGCGATGCGCAAGCGGCCGGCAGATGAGTTCGAAACGAAATCCCGCGCGGATCAATTCAACCGCTCTCGCCGAAGAATTACCGCGAAGCACCAGGAGTTACACCGATGAAGTCGGCTCTTTCCCCGCGCCGCTCGCGCCTACTCGCGGCTCTAACGAGTCGGAAGCGCCGAAGCAAACGTTGGATTAGCGGCAATCGGCGAACTGCGTGGATTGAGACGCTTGAAGCTCGATCGATGCTCTCGGTTTCCCCGCCAATCGTTGTTGGACGCTCGCTTTCGTCGTATTTCGCGGGTGACGTGCTCAACCATCAGGAAACTTTGACCTTCACGGTCTACAACAACCAGGCCGATCGCATCACCGGCGTGCTATTGACCGATGCGCTCGCTTCGGGCGTGACCTACTTGAACGCTTCGATCGCTCCCGATCAGAGCGGACAAAACCTTGCTTGGAATTTGGGTACGATTGAAGGCTTCAGTCGGACGAGTGTCACGTTGACGGTTTCACTGCCAACGGTGATTCCGCTGCAGTTGGACAGCGGCGCCCACGCATTCGGCACACTAATTGCCTCGATGGCAACCGATGACACGCCAGCGGCGATATTGCGCTCCGGCACGCTCTCCAGTTCCGCGCTTCTGGCATCGACTCCCGATGCGAACTCGAATGATCCATTTATTCAAGAGAAAGCAGCGGAGCTGTCGTACGATCCGCAACAAATCTTCGAGTTCTTGCACTCACAAATCGGTTTCAACTCCTATACCGGTTCGCTACGGGGTGCGCGAGGCACCCTCTGGAGCGGCGCAGGAAACGCTCTGGATGCAGCCAGCTTGGGCGTAGCCCTGATGCGCGCCAGCGGCATTCCAGCGAACTATGTCTCCGGTGCCCTTACTCAAGATCAGGCGCAGCAATTGGCACTTTCGATGTTTCCGGACAGTGGTCAAGTTCTAGGCTACGTTCAGCCTGGCACGCCAGTTTCAGATCCGGCAAACGATCCTCAACTGCTCGCAGAAGCAACGAGTCATTACTGGTTTCAGTTCGATTCGGGCAGTGGTTTACGAAGTGCCGATCCGTTAATGGCGGTGCGCAACTTGGGCAGGTTTTTGCAAATCCTACAGGAAGCTTCGCCGAAGTTCCCGACAATTTGCGGGCGAAAACCGAGATCACATTGACGGTAGAAATCTATCGCCCAGCTACGGCGGCATTTTTGCCAGGCAGCGGGGGCATCTCACAGAACGTGGTGCTGCATGAAATCTTCAACGACGTGGATCTTGTGGGTCGGCCATTGACAATCGGCAATTTCGTGAGCAGTTCGGCCGCCGGTGGGTTCATCAGTGCGACAACAAGTACCTATACGCCGTACGTCGAACTTGGCGACGCCGCATTTATCGACACGAGCAACGATCAAATTTTGACGGGCACGGTTTTTCAAGAAGTTCTCACCAATTTTCCGCTCGGCAGCGAGATTGTAACGGGACTTTTCTTGGAGATAGCGATGCTAACGCCGAAGCCAAACGGCACTGTTCAAACCGAGACTATTGATAAGACACTGCTGGATAAAATCGGTTTTGCAGCGCGGCAAAATGGCAGCAACACGACGGTCAGCATCGCCCCCGGTGGGTTGCCGACAATCAGTGAGTTCGACCTGGTCACACTGGATGTCGCAACTGCGGCAGAAGCGCTCGGCTCTGTACAGCCCCGTCAAGCGCGAGCCGTCGCCGACAACGCGGTCCTGACGGCCCGTTTAGAAGACCCCACGATTCCGGATGACGATGCAGTATCGAATCAACTGACACGTCAAGTGCTGAGAAACGAGACGATCGTCACCGCCAATAGTTTCGCCGTATTGTCGGACGAAGTGGCCACGAGAGCTAGCGGACTTGCGCGAGTCGTTGACTATCTCGATTCGCCGCGCATCGTTGCTGTCAGTAGCACCGTGGTGATCGATCCAGACACCTCAATGGGCGCCACGAGGATCGATATTGATATTCTGCGAGATAAACCTCGAGTTGCGCTGCCGCCCGGACAGGCGGTGGCGGCCGGTGCCGCTATGCGGCAATTGCAGGGTATTTATGACAGCATTATCGAGGCTTCGATTTTCAACACTGGTCTGCCCAACGCGTCCACGTTGTCGCCAAACTCCTCGATGGGCATCTTCGTACAGGCGCTTTCGCAGCCCGGTGTGATTGCGGTCCAACTTTCGCCAGGCAATCTATTGCAATTGCCAGGTCTCGGTTTCTCTCCGGAGGCGAACGCGAGGATTACTGCGGCGGTGCTGGGGGGCGAGACGGTGCTCGTGCCCAGTCGAGCGGTCAATGTCAACGGCATTCCGCGGATCGCCTGGCTCCAAAAGGATGCATCGAATAATACTGTCGCGGTATCCGACAATGGCCTGCACAACGCAACGGATGAGGAGTTTTCAGTGCTGGGAATGGTTCGAGCGCTGATCAATTATCTGAAGACGCTGTTCGGAAAGGGTGGCCCCGGCAGCGGACCTGTGAACGGCGGCGCGAACGCCGCAAAGAACGTAAAGAATCTCGAGCAAGGCGTCAGCAGAACGTTTGTCGCAGGCGCCGAGGTGCTGGGCAATGTTGCCACCGCCAATTTTATGACTGGGGAAAGTACCGCCCGCAGGTTGGGCTTGGGAGATCCGCCCATTGGCGATTTGCTTTTCGGGAATTTTCCGCGGGCCGACGCACCGGATGACTTGGCCTTCGCGTCGGAAGTGGTTGCTGCAAATCTGCTCGGCGGCACGTTAAGTGGTGCGGCGAGGACCACCAGCGGCCTGATATCGGGAAGTTTGGCAGCGAGTTGGAATTCTAACGCCACCAATGTTTTTGCCACGACGACACTGAGTGCGCCAAATGCGGCTGTATTTAAAGACGGACAAATGATTGGATCGGGAGTCATCGCACGTTCTTCCACGGTATCAACTGCAGTCCAGATTTCGGGAAGCAATTCGTTCGCGGCCAGCGGCGTCGGAACCCTTTCGTTTTATGGGCCCGCGGAAGTGAGCTTAGGTGTGAGCGGTGAATGGGCGAGTTACTCGGCAACCGCAACGGGAAGTTTAACAATCACGTTGACTGCGGATGGTCTGACGCTCAATGGCCAGGCTCTCGCTGCTGGTACATATACGATCATCGCCAATTCTGCCACGCTTTCCGGTAGTGGAGCAACAACGGCACCCAACTTTTCAGGCACCGCAACCGTTACCGCCACCAGCGCCGCACTGAACTTGGGACCGAGTACGGGCAATGTAACTCTCGGCGGAAGTGCAATTCCACTCTCCAGTGGCGCCGCTTTTGCCGGCTATTCAGGCAGCCTCGGACTCGTGGCGAATGGAGATGGGACCGAGACTGCAACGTTGAGCGGGACCGCAAGCAAAGTCCTGGCGATTTCCGGCTCGCCCGCTGCGTTGACTACCGACCAAAACACTTCCACTAGCTTTCAGGTCCACGTTAACACTAGTTTCGCAGAT
Source organism: Pirellulales bacterium (assembly GCA_963773875.1). GTDB lineage: Bacteria > Planctomycetota > Planctomycetia > Pirellulales > JADZDJ01 > CAVTYH01. Next base: position 95,711 of record CAVZCV010000009.1, on the reverse strand, counting down.
ACCTATGACCAGTCCGTCATTGCCCCGCCTGGCTGGATTGTGACGATCGACAATTCTGGGAACATAACTGCGCTTCCGAGCGCTGGTTTGCAAAGTGGCACGCATCTTATCGAAGTGATTGCGCGTCCCTCAACGATCCCAATTTGATTGCGCGAACTAGCGTAGCTATTTCGATCGCCGCCACATTGCCGGGTATTACCTTGGCGGTGACTCCCGATCCCGTGTTTTCCATTCAGATCGGTGGCGCACAATTGCCTTCCGCATTTCAGGCCGCAATCCATAATCTTGGTCCGGCAGCCGACACCCATGCGATTTCGTTCGCAAATGTGCCCAGCGGCTTTGCCGTACTGGCCAGCAATCCTGACGTCAACATTTTGCCAGGTAAGACTGGCATTGTCGGTTTGTATTTACAACCGACCGGCGGACAGTTGCCGTCTCCAGGGACGCAACTATCGTTCGACGTAACGGCAACCAGCGCGAACGATCCAACGATCCATCAATCTACGACCGTAGTCTTCATCATGCCCGCGCTTGATGCGCTTGATTTTATCGCCAATTCGCCCGCAGAAAGCAGTACCCCCGGCGTCTCGATCAACGATACGATCACAATCACCAATGTTGGCAACGTGTCGGAAGACAGCATCATGCTGTCGACTGTGTTACCTGCGGGACTAACGGTGACCGACCTGCCGCCGACCATTTCCCTGGCCGTAGGACAATCGACGACATTCACCGTCGTCTTGACGCCCGCGGCATCCGTGCCACTGAATAGCTTGCTGAACACGAGGATCGTAGCCACATTCGGGCCGGTCGGTTCGGCGCAAACTCAAACTTTCGACATTGGTGTCAACGTAGTTGTTCCCGGTGCGGCCGCCATTGCGATTGCCTCAACCGCTGCGGCCGAACTCGGCGACAGCGATCTTGCCAATCGGCTGGGCAACCTTAGCATCGCGCTCACGAACCTCGTGCAGGACCCGTCGAGCTCGGTGTTCAAAAGTCAGGCGCTGGCCAACCTCACCAGCATTGAAAGCCTGTTAGCCGTTGATCCGACGCTGGTCTTGTTCGCTCAACCGCTTTCAATTGCAACCGATGCATTGGCAAACGCCCAGACAGCGCCCCAGATCCAAGCAGCAGTCGTGGCCCTCGGCAATGTTCTGGACACCTTTGCGGAAACGGTGACCGCGCTCCGCCATCACAACGTCGAAGTCTCGCTCATTCCCAACAGCCTCGTCGCGCAGCAAGGAGTAGCGCAGCATTTTGGCGTCCTTGTGCACAACGTCGGCGACCAGACCACAACCTACGACCTGAGCCTGCTCGAACTGCCCGCGGGCGTCACCGGCGATTTCTCGCTGACGTCGATCACACTCGATCCTGGCCAGTATTCGAATGGTCTATTCGCCACGCTCACCCAAAACGATCCCGGCGAGTTACAGGCGTTCGAATTCCAGGTGATCGCGACCGCAGCGGGGTTTCCGACAGTATCGAAGAGTGTGCCGGGCACGATGCGAGCGCGTGCCGAGACGGTGTCCGTCGTCTCGGTTGCGGCCTCGCCGCCGTTCGCCGATACCGGCAGCACGATCGCAGTCTCGGCCCGAGTGCTCAACGCCGTGAACCGCCAGCAGGATGCGCTCGCGTGGTTCGAGGTGCGCGATCCGAATGGGAATCTCGTTTTCACTTCGCCTTCCGTGTCGTTTGCTCTGAGTGTCGCAGAGTCGCTGGCGACCGTGAATCTCGGCACGTTTGATACGACGGGCTTCGCGAACGGCGAATATACGATTATTGCGACGATTGCCGATGCGCGCGGCACGCCAATTGTTGGCGCCAGTCAGGAGGGCCGCGTGCTAATCGGCTCTCCGGTTACGGCATCGATTACGGTGGGTCCGGAAACTTTGCCGCCCGGCACGCACACCGTTACGAACACACTCGTAATCGATAACAAATCTGGTGATCTCGATCCGCCCAGCTTGGTGGGGCTGGCATCGGTTGCGGGCGCAAATGATGCGATTCGAAATGGCGACTATGTCTATGTCGCCAGCCGAGCGGGGATCAGCGTTTTCAACATCGCGGGGGAGAACCTCAACAATCCGCAACTCCTGCGTGTGGTGGGAACGGGAACCGACCTTCTCAAGATTCGCGGCAACTTGCTGGTCGCGGTGCGCGGCGGCAACGATGGAGCCAACCTGCCCAATTCCACCAAGTTGGACACCTATTCGCTGACCGACCCCGCGAACCCGCAGTTTCTCGGCACTACCGGAGAACTCCCCTTCAGCGACGCGGCCGACTTCATGCTCACCGACACCGATGCGTTCATAGTGCATATCAACCTGCACACCTTTTTCGGATTCACTATCTATTCTCAGACCGGGAGCGTGATCGCAGTCAACATCACGAATCCGGCGGCGCCGTTCTTCGATGGCGATGCCGTCAGCGCCAGTGGCACGCCCGCGGGTCGCGACGGCGTGAATGACGGCCTTCTGTTCAACGATTACGGCACCAACATCGACGGACTTTCGAGCAACGGCCTCGTGGACGAAAGCGGCGGCAAACACACCACTTGGGCGATCACGCAAGTTTCGCCGACGATCGCCTACGTCTCCGGCAGTTCGTCAACCGGCACGGACACGCAAACGGGAGTCGGCCTGGTGCACGTCGTGGACATCAGCGATCCGCGAAATATCCACGTCATCCGGGATCTGGAGATTCCGGGAACTGTCCACGTGGTGGCCATTGACGTGGTGGGGACCAAGGCCTTTATTACCGCATCGACCGGAGGATGGCACCAAAACAGCACCGATGCTCGGTTCACCGGCAACGCGGTGTTGGCCAGCCTCGATATCAGCGATCCGGCGAATCCGCAGCTCATTCATACCCAAGTTCTCGCGGAGCCGGCCCTGGGACTCGGCTACTCGCAGATCGTGTCGCTGGGGGGCGGGCTGTTCGCGTATGGCAACCAGGACGATGCCGCAACCGATCCGGGACTCTTCGTGTTTGACGCCAATGATCCCAGCAACATCCACTTCATCGGGCTCGATATTCCGTCCCAGATTGTGCGCATGTCCGGCGATGGTGACCTGCTCTTCAGTGCCGACCGCAGCAGCCTCATCATCTATCAAGTCCTCGCGTTCTCTACCATTCCGGTAACGGCCCAGGTGCAGATCCCAAATAATACCGACGTATCTGTAGTTCCCGGCTCGTTCAACATTGCCCCGACCAGCATTGTACACGGGACCGATTTTGACACGCTCAAATGGGATCTAACCCTGGGCGGCGCTTCGCCGACTTCAAGCATCACCTGGCAGTCGACAATCAGCAACCTGCAACCAGGTGAAACCCGCGCGGTAACGCTGGACTCGACCGTCGATTTCACCAGCCAAGGCGCGGACGGTGCGCTAACACTGCCACCGCAAAACGTTCTTGCGAAACAGATCCTGTCGCTCGCGCCGGCCGCCAACACTGCGCGTCCCGGTGAAACCGCCGCCTACACGCTGACGATCGTCAACCCGACGCAGTCGCCAGTGACGTACAATCTTTCCACCACTGGCGTTCCTGCCGACTGGGTTGGTCTGCAATCGCAAGTGACGGTTGCGGCGGGCGGCAGCGTCGATGTGCCGATCACGATTACGGCCGATCCGTTCGCGCCGCTGAGTGAACTTGGATTCGTGGTTTCGGCCACGACTGGCGGCGTTTCAGGCTCGGTAGAGGGCGAACTCGATTTGGTGGGCACGCCACTGTTGCCCGCAGCCGATCCAGTTGCCCGCGGCGTTGTCGCCGCGCTGCTGCCGACATCGGCCACCGCGGGACGCGGCACCTCGGCGAGTTACACGGTTCAAGTCACAAACACCGGCAGTGCGACCGATACATTTGCATTATCGACCGCCGGACTGCCGGCCGGCATTACTGCCAGCTTTGAGCAATCCAGCGTCGAAGTGCCGCCCGGCGCGGGCAACTTTCTCGATATCACGCTCACGCTGACCGCGGCTGGCAATCTCGCGCCCAGCGCCTATCCGTTCCAGGTGCAGGCCGTTTCCGCTGCCGATTCATCGATTTCCGACACGGCCGCCGGTGCATTGAATGTGGTCTCTCAAGGCGTGCAGGCGACGCTAAGTCCCTCCGCCGGCCCGCCGGGAACAACTTTCCAACTCACGGTGACCAACGCCGGCACAGCCAGCGATACATTTAATCTCTCGCTGTCCGGTCCGGCCGCGTTGGTGAGCACGCTGGCGGCCACGCAAATCACACTCGCCGCGGGTGCGTCGCGAGTGGTCAACATCACCACAACGGCCATCAACTTCGCGGATCCCGGTTCACTTCCCCTGTTTGCGACGGCGACATCGCAGGCCAACTCAGCGGTCAAGTCGACCGATGGCACGTCGCTCACCATTTCGCCCACCCAAGGACTGACGGCCGCGTTCACTCCTGCCTCGCAAACGCTCATGCAGCCCGGCGCGGCAGATTTCTCGCTGAATGTGAATAACATTGGTAATACCGAAGACTCGTTCGTGGCGTCCATCATCGGCGTCAGCGGCCCGATTTCGGCGATGCTGATGGGTTTGGATGGCCAGCCGACCAATTCCATTCCATTGTTCCGGTTGCCGGGCCTGGCGAGCGGCCAGCTGCAATTGCTGACCAACTCGTCGACGGTTGGCACAGGCAACGTGACGGTCAAAATCGCTTCACTTACCGATCCCAATCAGAGCGTCACCGTTCAAGCACAACTCCGCATCGGCAATCCCAACAACGTCGGCAATGCCGGCATCTTGCTGCTCGATACGTCCGGCAAGGGCGCGCTCACCAATTCCGGCAACGGCGGAATTCGCGTCAACGGCGGCGGACACATCGTTATCGATTCCAACAATTCCAAAGCGGGCATCGACACCGGCAAGGGCGTTATCTCGGCGGCCGAGATCGATGTCGTCGGCAAATTGTACACGGCGGGTAAAGGGAAATTCCAAGGCACGATTGTCCAGAACGCCGCACGAGTCGCCGATCCACTGGCCGCGCTTGCGCCGCCGACTGCAGCTTCGCCGACCTTCAAATGTGCCAATATCTCCGGCAAAAAAACTGTCACGCTTTCGCCCGGCACCTATGTCGGCGGGATTAAGATTACCGGCAGCGCCAGTGTCACGCTGCTGCCAGGCATTTATTATCTGCAAGGCGGTGGATTGAGCATCAGCGGCACCGCCAAGCTCACGGGCGATGGCGTGATGATCTACAATGTGCCGAAAAAATCGTGCGATGGAATCAATATCGCGCCCAACACTACCGTCACGCTGAGCGCGCCCACCAGCGGCACGTACCAAAGTATCGTGCTGTTTGAGCAACGCTCCACGAAAGCGCCGATCAATATTTCTGGCGGGAATGTGAGTCTGACAGGTATTGTTTATGCTCCCAGCGCCAAGCTGGCGTTCGCCGGCAACAAAAGCGTGAACATCAATAGCAATGCCGCGCTGGGAATCTCGGCGGCGCTAATCCTGGCCGATTTAGTCAGCAGCGGGAACGGAGCGATTGTCGTGAATGTCGATCCCAGTCAGGTCAGTCCCACGCTGCAGACCTCGATGTCAGCCTCGGCCAGTTTGCGCACGGCGAGTGTGCTGGCCGTTCCGCAGACGAAAGCGAGCGATGCGAATGAACAGCAATTCCACAAGTCGACCGCCACGTCGGTTAGCAACGGCGCGACGCCGCGCCCCGTTCCGTCGCCCCTGCTGCAAGCGGCTTTGACGCAATTCTCGTTGAGCGATTGGGACGAAGTCACAGCGCATGCCACGCCCAAGGCCGTTGACGAGATTTTTTCGGCGCTCGCTGGATTCGAGACGCAGAAAATCTTTCCGAGCATTTGACGCGGCAAGTGCGAGTCGGCGGATTGCAAATTATCGGCGTGACCGTAATCGACCATGCAGTGCGATCGATGATATGCAAACCAGCAGCGCAGAGGGTGGTTCCGGCACAGAACTGGCCGCACCGTTTCCCGAAGTGGCGACCATGTCCAACAGCGATTGAATATCGCTATTCGTTACGCGGCCATCGCCGTTTAAATCGCCAATTGCAATGAGATCGCCAGTCCAAGGAAGCGACTCATGTTGTCTGCAGCTTCCGCTACCGTAATAGTCGCGGGCGTTGTGCGGAAAGGCGACATGGTCGACGGACTGGGCTAGAATGCGGCACGATGCCGAGTAGGAACGTGCGACGCTGAAAAACTCTCGATCTAGATGCGTAAGCTTCCACCGCTCGGTTATATTGCATGAACGCGGAGGAACGCATGTCTCGATCCGTGGATCTTTACGAGACGGCCTACGCCAATTTCGCCACGCACGCTTTGCAACAGGTGCGGCGCGATACCTACGGCGAAGACTTTGGCCAGAGCAGCTGGGTGACTGCGGACGAATATCGACGATTCTTCAGACTCGTGGACTTGGGCCCGACTGACCATGTTCTCGATGTTGGTTGCGGTTGCGGCGGCCCGGCGATGTTTCTCGCGCGCGAAGTCGGTTGTCGCGTCACCGGAGTCGATTTCAATGAGTCGGGCATTCGCGCCGCACTGACACAGGTGCAGCAGGCCGGCATGCACGACCAGATCGATATCAAACATGCCGACGTTCGCGAGCGCTTACCATTCTGCGATCAAGCGTTCAACGCAATCGTCTGCATGGATGTAATGTGCCACATCCTCGACCGTCGTTCGTTGTTCGCGGAGTGGAGCCGCGTCCTGCGGCCCGGCGGTCGCATGCTCTACACAGACCCAGTTGTGGTGACCGGCCTGGTAACCAAGGAGGAGTTCGCCACACGCAGTTCGACCGGCGATTTCGCGTTCGGGCCCCTCGGACTGAACGAGCAGCTGATCGGCGAAGCTGGATTCGAATTGGTGCGGGCCGAGGATGCCACGGAAAACGAAGTCGAGGTATCCCGCCGCTGGCACGATGCCAGACAGCAGCGGGCGGCCGAGCTGATCCGGCTGGAAGGCGAAGCGACATTCGCTGGGCTGCAGTTGTTCCTTGCTACGGTCCACCGTCTGACTAGCGAGCGACGGATGTCTCGTTTCGTATACGTCGGCCGCAAGCAAGTCAAATAACCGTTTCTCAAGAGCAATCGGTGCATTCCAGGTTCTGCTGGCGTGAGCCGGAAACGCACTCGAACCTACTTTGACCGCATCCACCGACTCCGACACTGCGCATTCCAGCGAGGGCAAAAATCGTTGGATTGATGACGCGATTTCGGGCCAGAATGGCCGCCGCATGACAGGCCAGTCGCGGAGACGACTTTTCGACACGTCCACGCTATGCCAGAAAGCTACCGCATCGACGACTTTAGCGACGCGCGGAAGCGTCAGTCGCAGTCGCCAGCAGGCAGGATGGCCGCCAGTCTAATTCTTTTTCTTCATCTGCACGTAACGGTAGTACGTTGACTTGGAAATGTTGAGTGTCTTGCAGATGTCATCAATGTTCAGCGTATGATCATCGTGCAGCTTTCTTGCAGCCCGCATTTTGGCTTCGTCGAGGTCGATCGGAGGACGGCCGCCGAGTCTGCCCCTTGCTCGCGCTGATGTAAGGCCAGCCCTCGTTCGCTCCTGAATTAATCGACGCTCGAACTGGGCGAGGGCCGAGAAGATGTGAAAGATCAACTCACCCGATGGGGTCGTCGTGTCGATGAGGCCGTCACTGACAGACCGAAAGCCGACACCGCGATTACGCAGATCTTCAATGAGCGGGACCCAGTGGTGCATGGAGCGACCGAGTCGATCGAGCCGCCAGACCACAAGCGTATCGCTTTGTTGCAACTTGGCAATACAAGCATCCAATTGAGGGCAGTCCGTTTTTGCTTCCGAGATCTTCTCGGTGAAGATGTTTGCTTGATCGATGCCAAGGCCGGTCAGCGAATCGATCTGAAGCGATAGGTCTTGGTCGTCAGTGCTCACGCGCGCATAACCAACCAAGTGACCGCTTACAACAGGCGTGACCATTGAAGTTCCAACCGATGCGAATCAAAGATGAGCGTCTAAGCTATTCAACACCCAAGACAACGGTTAAGTTTCCCAGATTCTCAATCGGTCATTTTTCGGGACTTCTCACGAGCGGCGGCTTTTCGACACTTCGGATGTTTAACGGCGCTTTATTGAGGTTACGCTCAACGCTCGCTGGCGGCCAACTTCGGGGGCGATGGAAATGCTTTGCCATCGCTGCTAGTCGTCATGACACCTTCGTCTGAGTGCGAACTGCCCGCTGCGACGAGCGGCGCCTTCTGCCCAAAGAGTCGAACGACGACATAGTAGAACACAGGTGTCAGCAAGATCCCGAACAGCGTGACGCCGAGCATTCCAGAGAAGACCGCAATGCCCAGCGTGCGTCGCATTTCAGCACCAGCGCCAACCGCGAGCGCAAGCGGTAGCACCCCCAGAATGAAGGCTGCCGACGTCATGATGATCGGCCGCAGCCGCAGTCGGCACGCTTCGATGGCGGCTTCGCGGGGCGGTGAACCATGGGCGGATTTTTCTTTGGCGAATTCCACGATGAGGATCGCGTTCTTGCTGGCCAGCCCCACGAGCACGATGAATCCAATCTGCACGAAAATGTTGATATCCATGCCCGCGAGCGCGACGCCAATGGTCGAGCATAAGAGACACATGGGCACCACAAGAATCACGGCCAGTGGCAAACTTAAGCTCTCGTACTGGGCGGCAAGGACAAGGAACACAAGCACGACTGCCAATGCGAACACAATAATTGCAGTGTTCCCCGCTCGAATTTGGAGCAGTGTCAGTTCCGTCCATTGCGTATTCATGCCTTGCGGGAGGACATCTCGCGCAACTTTGTCCAGCGTGCTAATAACTGTGCCCGAACTCACGCCCGGCAAGGATCCACCATTCACCGCGGCCGCTGTCACGCCGTTGTAGCGGATCACGAGCGCCGGGCCTCCGACGGGGCTTATTTCTGTGACGCTACCCAGCGGCACCATTTGTCCGTCCGCATTTCGCACCTTTAATTGGCGCACTTGCTCGGGCGTCAAGCGAAAGGCCGGATCGCCCTGTAAATTGACCTGCCACGTGCGGCCGAACTGATTGAAGTCATTAGTGTAATAACCGCCCAGATAAAGCTGCAGCGTAAGAAATACTTGATCCAGCGGGACCTTCATCGCCTTGCAACGCTCGCGGTCGACATTCACATACATCTGCGGCGTTTGCGAACGGAACGCGCTGTACATGCCGACGATGCCCGGTTGCTCGTTCCCAGTAGCGGCAAAATCGTCCGCGGCTTCTTGCAACATATCCAAACCTAAGTCGCCGACGTCGCGGACCATGATTTTGAATCCGCCTGCGTTTCCAAGCCCATCGACCGCCGGCGCGCCGAAGACCGCCACAGACGCTTCCTGCACTTCGCGGTAGCAGGCCGAACGAAGTTTGGCGGCGATGGCGTCCGCACTCATATCCGCGCCGTGGCGATGATCGAAATCGTCGAGGATCACGTAAATTGAACCGTAGTTCGAACCGATCGCGTTTTGCACAAACGACTGCCCTGAGATAGCGATCGTGTGTCCGATGCCATGGATTCCACCCTCTGCAGCGTGCCCGCTTTCGCTCGATCCGTTGCCTAAAGCAATTTGTTCGATCTGCGCCATCACCTCTTGTGTTCGCTCTAGCGATGCCGAATCGGGCAGCCGCACGTCGACCAGCAGGTATCCTTTATCTTGCGGCGGAATAAAACCGGTGGGTACATGCGTAAAAGCGAAGTAGGTCAGAGTACAAGAGTCCGCCATAAACTATCAGCACGATCACGCTCAGTCGGAGCAGCATTCCGACGCCAGCTGCATAAATGTTCGCACTCTTTTCAAAGCCGAAATTGAAAAGCTTGAAAAACCAGCCCAAACATAGATTGAGCAGCTTGGTCAACGGATCGCGCTGTTTATCCTTCGGTTTCAAAAGCAACGCGGAGAGCGCGGGGCTAAGTGTCAGCGAGTTAACCGCCGAAAAGAAAGTTGAGACGGCAATCGTGAGGGCGAACTGCCTGAAGAACTGGCCGGTAATTCCTGTGATGAATGCGCACGGTATGAACACACACATTAAGACGAGCGAAATCGCAATGATCGGGCCGGATACCTCGTTCATCGCTTTCATTGCGGCTTCCTTTGGCGATAAACCGTGCTCCAAATGGTGCTCGACTGCCTCGACAACCACAATCGCGTCGTCGACCACAATGCCGATTGCAAGCACCAGTCCAAACAACGAAAGGTTGTTGAGGCTGAACCCCATTCCGAGCATGACTGCAAAAGTGCCGACGATCGCCACGGGCACTGCAATCAGTGGAATAAGCGTCGCCCGCCACGATTGCAGAAAAGCGAGCACGACGATCGCAACCAGAATGATTGCATCGCGCAGTGCCTTAAAAACTTCGTGGATCGACTCCGTGATGAACGGTGTCGTGTCGTAAACGATTGAATATTCCACGTCCGGCGGGAAACTTGCCTTGAGTTCCTCCATCCGCGACCGCACGCCGTCCGCCGTGGCCAGCGCGTTGGAACCAGGCTGCTGAAAAATGGCGAGCCCGATGGATGGTTTGCCAGTCGAGATTGCACGACGTATCTTCATTTTTCGCGCCTAATTGAATTCCGCCAACGGTTTCACCTTCCACTTTGCGCACATCGCTAACCAAGTCGCGTAGTCGGGTCAATCGTCCATCGGCGCCGGTTTTGACGACAATGTCGCCAAATTGCGCCGGATCGACGAGCCGCCCCAGCGTGCTCAACGTGTATTGAAACGATTGTCCTTGCGGCACCGGCGGCCGACCCAGCGAGCCAGCAGCAACTTGCATGTTCTGCTCGCGGAGTGCATTCACGACATCGCTAGCCGCCAGGTCGCGAGCGGCCATTCGATCCGGATCGAGCCACACCCGCATGCTGTAGTCGAGCTGGCCGAGGTACGTTACGTCGCCGACGCCCTTCACTTGCGCCAGCTCATCACGCAATCGAATCGTCGCGTAATTGCTTAAATACAGCTGGTCGTATGTGCCTTTCGGCGAAATAAGATTCACCACCAGCAAGATACTGGGCGACTTCTTTTTAACGCTGACGCCGGTCTGCTTTACTTCGCTGGGCAAAGTCGGCAGAGCCAAATTCACGCGGTTTTGCACGAGCACCTGGGCCATATCCAAGTTCGTGCCCACTTCGAACGTGACCGTGAGGTTGTATCCGCCATCGTTCGTGGATTGCGAGCTCATATAGAGCATGTTTTCCACGCCGATCACCTGCTGCTCAATCGGCGCAGCCACCGTCTCCGCCACGACTTTTCCACTGGCGCCGGGATAATTGCAGGTGACTTGCACCGTCGGTGGAGTGATCTCCGGATACTGCGCGACCGGCAGCAACATCACAGCAATGCCGCCCGCCATCGTGATGAGGACGGAAATTACCGCCGCGAAAATTGGGCGCTCAATGAAGAATTTTGCCATGCCAATACCACTCCTGTTATTCCGTCGCAGGCCGACGCCATCGTGATTTCATTGCCGGATTAGTTGTGCACGCTGAGCGACTTTGGTTGCTTCTACAGCCGCTTCGACCTTTTGTCCGGGCCGTACTCGCTGCAATCCTTTCACAATGACTTGATCGCCCGCCTGAAGGCCCGACGTGATGATTCGCATTTCGCCACGCTGTGCGCCAAGTTCCACGCTGCGGCGATTGGCCACGCCGTCGGCGCCGACGACGTAAACGAATTTGATGTCTTGATCGGTCGCTAATGCCCGCTCCGGAATGAGCAGCGCTTTATAGGGTTTACTTGCCGGGACTCGAACTCGCACAAACATGCCGCTGGCCATCTCCCGATTTTTGTTTTCAAAGACGCCGCGAAGTCGGGCAGTTCCCGTTCCTGAATTTACTTCGGTCTCAATAAAATCGAGCCGGCCTTTGTGCGGATAGTCTGTTTCATTAGCCAGTCGGACGAAGCAGTCGATCGCTCGATCTCTTAGACTTCCAGGCGCTGCGTCTCGCGATGCGGTCCGCTCCCCCATATAGCGCAGCAGCGATCGCTCATCGACATCGAAATAGACATACATCGGCTGCTCATCGACAATTTTCGTGAGCAAGGTTCCTGACGATGCACCGCCGGTCAGCAGCGTGCCTTTCGAAACAAAGGCGCGGTCGATTCGCCCGCTGATGGGCGCCGTCACAACGGTGTATTTCAAATCGATGGCGGTTCTATTTGCATCGGCTTTCGCTGCTTCCAAACTCGCTTGCGCCTCCTGAACGGCGGCGGCGTACTGCTCGTATTCCTCGCGGCTCACCGCGCCCGGCGCCTTTTCCATAGTTGCCTTGCGACGGGCAAGATCTGCCTTCGACACGGAAAGTTTCGATTCCCAAACGGCGATCTTCGAAAGCGATTGCTTGTTGATGGCGTCGTACTCGTCTGGCTCGATCGTGAAGAGCGTCTGGCCTTCTTTAACAAAATCGCCGTCTTTGAATTCAATCGATTTCAAATAACCGAAAACCCGTGCGTGAATATCGACCGATCTCTGATGCCTCCGTCCTTCCGGTGTACTCGTCGTAGTCAGTGGTCTCTTGCTGAATCACGGCAGTCGTCGTCACTTTAGGCACCGGCTGCTCGGTAGCCGTCGCGCTGGCCTTCTCGCAACCGGCCGTCAGCCCCAAAAACAAGCAGGGTGAAAGCAGCAGGACGGGCCGACAAATCAGTTTGGTGGACATGGGATATCGCTCCACTAAATCGCTTACATTGTAAATTGATTTAAAAGTTTACCTTATATCGGTGCACCATTTTGCGGCCGAGGAATCGTAGTTCACGCCGGTGCGAGCGCAACAAAACGTCCGGAGGTTGAACAGTCGGCCAGTAAATCTCTGGAACGACGTTCCGCCCCTTCAACGTCACAGTATCATCATACCCATTATTCGCGATCGAACGCTGTCCGCGGCAATTAGCTCGTTGAATCCAGACCGGCGATATCGCGCGATCCACCGCTGCCTTCGGCTCACGGCCCAACATTTTGTCACGACCGTGATTTGGCGATTTTTCAAAAACGCCGCAAAATCTCGCACCAATCGCGCGGGGCGAAAAACGCGGTGAAGCTCCGGCGGGCTGCAGGGCACAATTCTCCGAAGAAAACGTCTGTCGAAACCGCCGAATCTCGAAAAGCGTGTTTCGGAGTGAAATAACTCCACCGCGCTTGTCGCGCTGTGTAGGCGACTTTGCCAATTGTGCGCTGAGTTTTTTCACAGTTATTTCACTCTCGTCTTTTGGATCCCCAAATCAATCGACAACTATCGAACAGTTTGCGCCGGTTTTTTCACCTGCCAGTGCCTGAGTGCCTGAGTGCCTTGGTGTCTGCGTTCCTTCGCCGTGCGCAGACCGCGAGACACCTAAGCCCTTTTGTATTGGTTCAAATTGCCAAAGACCGAGTCACGGAGCCCATACTCTCAGGCAGACACTCGTATAATAGTGAACATGCGATTTAAAGTCAAGAGCCTTTTTGGACCAGTCCAAAAAAGATTTGTAACCGCGGAGACGCAGGGAAGATGAGGAAAGTGCGGAATTTGGAGTTCGGAGTGCGGAATGGGAAAAATGAAGGAATAATTTAGCGAGCCGCGCCCGTCGAGACGCACATGCTCAGAAGTTTACCTTATTTCAGTGCACCATTTTGCGGTTGAGGGTTTGTAGGTCACGTCGGTGCGAGTGAAACAAAACGGCCGGCTGTTGAGCAGTCGTTTAGTAAATCTCTGGAACGAAGGTCCGCCCGTTCAGCGTTGCCATATCGTCATACTCTTCTTTCCGCGATCGCTTGGGCAGTTTCACTTCTTCACAGCGCACTTTTTTGTACGGTATCAAGCTCAGCAAATGCGAAATGCAATTCAAGCGCGCCCGCCGCTTATTATCGGAACGGACAATGTGCCATGGCGATTCTTTCGTGTCGGTCGCCGCGAGCATCATGTCTCGCGCCCGTGAATACGCGTACCAGCGCGAGTACGATTCGAGATCCATCGGACTCAGCTTCCATTGGCGAAGTGGATCTTCGATATGCGCCTCGAAACGTCGTTGTTGCTCTTCCTGCCCGACCTCGAGCCAGAATTTAATAAGAATGATTCCGGACTTAATGACGTGATTTTCGAACTTAGGACAATTGTCAACAAATGCTTTGTACTGCTCCTTCGTGCAGAAATCCATCACATACTCAACGCCGGCGCGGTTGTACCAACTGCGGTCGAAGACGACGATTTCTCCCGCTGCGGGAAAGTGCTGCATGTACCGTTGAACGTACATCTGCGTTTTCTCGCGATCGGAGGGAGCGGGAAGTACGACAAGCTTGAACACTCGTGGACTGACCCGCTCCATAATCGCTTTGATTGTGCCACCTTTTCCCGCGGCATCACGTCCTTCAAACACGACGATAACTCGCAGTCCTTCCTGGACAACCCACTGCTGCAGGAGACAAAGCTCCGTTTGCAGTTTGCGAAGGTTCTTATCGTAATCTTTACGCTTTATCTTCTGTGGTTCATCGTCTTTAGACATAGCTTCTCCGCGGCGCAAGTGCGCGTCGAAAATGAATCTGTTGCCTTCGCTGCGACTTCCTCTGCTTTCAATTGAAGTGCAGCGATGTTTTGTTTAATCGAGCATCGTGCCCGCCGCCAACCACGTGAGTCGGCGGAACCGTTGGTGTCTATCCGCCTCGCAGTTAATCGAGGCAATCAACTCAAGCGTGCGGGACAGAAATAAATGAATAGGGACACGTTGAAGCGATTACTGGGGAATCGCACCGCAGCAGTCATTCGCTGCATGCCCAACGGGGCCAGCATGGCCCGAAGACGATCCCGAACAATTGTCGCGGGAGGATCCGTGATGCCATGAACGGCCCATTGGGAGCCGCTCAAACGTTACAAACCCTAACTGCGCCGGCGCTGGCAAGTCAACAAAATCAGGTTATCGGTTCGGCTTCCGTTTGGTTATCGCCTTGTGTCGCGTCGATCGACAAAGACCTTTTGTACTGCGGTCACAATAAAGCCTGTTGATAAGCCGAGCATGAGCACACCGACGGCCGCTTCCAACGGGCCGACCAGCCGCCAGGCTTGCGGCGGCAGGACGTCGCCGTATCCAACCGTCGTATAGCTCTTTAGGGAGAAATACAGCGAAGTTTCAAAATCCGGCAGCATTCCAACAATCACGAAAGCGAGTGCCCACACAGCCATTTCAAAAAGGTGCAGAAGCAACAAACCGCTCACTAGGCGAATCAAGGTCCATATCGGGCGAGGAATGTTTGCAGAATCAACGTTCGGCTGCAATAAACCTGCCGCCGGAAGAACGACATAGACTGATCCGACCGCATGGATAACCACCGTAACGCACGTCAAAGCAAGCGCAAGGGAAAGTTGCTGGAGCATGGTTGATTTTCGTAGACGGCGCAGTGCCCGCAGTATGATCTGTGGCTATGTTTGCCGCAACGCATCGCCGGCCGAACGACTTCGCTAATATTGGTTCCAGATTGCAGTGGCAGAGTTTTGATGACGCCAGTACCACTAAAAACTTGCCGAGCGCTTGGAATATGGTAAGATCCGGGCGCACTCGAGGGGCAACCATCGATATATCAATATCAGCTCCGTTGGCCGTTTATCTGCGCCCGTCTTGAATGGTCTTTGTCTTGTGTGCGCGTTCGGTTGATTCCATACCTTTGTCCAAGGTTCACGTATTCGCGGGTTTGGTGTTTTGCGTCATTATGCAGTGGTTGATCCACAAGAGTTCCGGCTCGAAGAACCTGAGCGCGGAAAAGTAGCTTCAAAGAATGCGCTTGGTGGCGACCGGGACATCACTTTCCCAGTTCGCCTCGTCGACTTGGAGGGTTCGAGGAGTGCCGCGGTTGAGTTTGACAGCGGTCGCCGAACGAGAACTCTCTAGATTTATAGTTTTTAATGTCGCGCCAGATCGTCGACCTTCTTAAAAAATCCTTCGGTGAAATCAGGAGAACAAATCATGAACAAGCTCTGGTTTTCGCTGGCCGTTTTATTGTTTTTTGTGGCGACTTCGAAATTGCGCGCTGACCAAGCCGCCGACGAAGCGACCATCCGCAACAACGTGGCCGAGTATGTCACTGCGTACAACAATCATGATGCAAAGACGTTGGCGACGTTTTGGTCGCCCGACGCAGTTTACGTGAACCCGGAAACAGGCGACGAAGCGGTGGGCCACGACGCGATTGCGGACCAATTTGCTGCGGTTCTCAAGAGTCTAGGTGATGCAAAACTGGTGGTCGACGTGAAATCGATTGTGTTCCTTTCGCCGACGGTGGCGATGGAACGCGGAACGGCGCAAGTCGTCAAGAAGTCTGAAAAGGAGCCGAAAAGCAGCGAATATACGGCGATCCACGTAAAACGCGACGGGAAGTGGCTCCTGGATCGCGTGAGCGAGGAAGATTCGCCGGTGGTTTTCTCGAATTTCGAGCGACTGAAGGACCTGGAATGGATGATTGGTGACTGGGTCGACCAAGATGATCGCAGCAAGGTCGAAATGAAGTGCAAATGGACCAAGAATCAGACGTTTATCATGCGGCAGTTTGCGATTTCCATTTCGGATCGACTGGACATGTCCGGAATACAGCTCATCGGTTGGGACCCAAGTATTGGAAAAATTCGCTCCTGGGTGTTCGATTCCGACGGCGGTTTCGGCGAAGCAACGTGGGCGAAGAAAGGTAATCGCTGGATCATCAATGCCGCCGCGACGATGCCGGATGGCCGCAAAACCTCGGCCATCAATATTCTGACCATGCTCGATAAGAACACGTTCACCTGGCAATCCACCGGCCGAGAGTTGGATGGCGAAATCCTGCCTAACATCGAGCCGATCAAAGTAGCTCGCAATGTCAACTCCGATGCCAAGTGATTCTAATCCTTCAATCATACGGGGACTTACCCATGAAACGCACGATAACTATTTTCGTGATTGGCTTGTTGGCGATGGCTCTCCTTGTTGGCGACGCGATCGGCCGCGGTGGTGGGGGGGGCGGGGGCGGCGGCGGCGGTCGAAGTGGAGGTGGAGGTGGAGGCGGCAGTCGCAGCAGCGGTGGAGCATCAAGACCGTCGGCAGCGACCAGCGCAAGTCCATCGATGAGTCGTACGGCAGCACCGAGCAAATCGCAAGCGAGTGCCGCGCGTCCCAATACAGCGGGCACAGCGAAGTCCACTGCTGGCACAGCGAAGTCCACTGCTGGCACGGCGAAGTCCACTGCTGGCACGGCTAAGTCCGCGGCTGTTGCGGCAAAGTCCACGCCAGGCGCCGCTCAAGGCGCGCGACCGAATGCGTCGGGGTCGCAAAAATTCGCGGATGCGTCTCCCTCCACTCGCCCTGCGGGCGCCAATACCGCGGTGGCCGATTTTCTAGAAGGCGGCTCTTCACCCAGTCGCGCAGGCACGGCGGTAGCTGCCGGAGCAGCCGGTGCGGCACTAGCTACCAACCGTCAAGGGAAAGTGGAAAACCGCGTTGATCGTCCGGCGGCAAAGGTAGCAATAGCAAAACCAGGTCAGGCGCGTGCGAGCATCGCAGAGGGTCGCGGCGAACGTCGCACGGCACGACAGCAGGAATTGGGCAAGAATGCCGATCAGGTCCGCGATGGCATGCGCGAGCAATACGGCGACAACTTGTACAACGACTTCTGGGGCGCGAATTCGCAAGGCAACTACCGGTTCGATCAGAATCCTGTGTTTTGGTCGTGGGCGACATTCAACGTGGCTCAGAATTTCCTGCCTTGGAATTGGGGCAACGAAGCCTATTACGACTACGGAACAGGAGGAAACGTCTACTACGAAGGCGACGTAGTCCACACCGGCGACACCACCGTGCCCGCGGATGAATACGCTGACCAAGCCGAGCAGCTCGCCACCAACGTTCCCAAGGTAGAGAATCCAGACACTATGGAGTGGCTGCCGCTGGGCGTGTTCGCTCTGACGCAGGACGGCGTCGCCGACGCAGTTCCTAACATGTTCTTGCAATTGGCGGTCAGCAAGGAAGGAATCATTGCCGGCACGTATCAAAACAAATCGACCGGACAGATCGAATCGGTTGAGGGCATGGTTGACCAAAAAAGTCAGCGTGCGGCATTTACGATTGCAGGGAAGAACACGCCGATCGTGGAAACCGGATTCGCCAACATGACCAAGAACGAAACCCGTGTGCTTGTCCATTTTGCAGATGGTAATACACAACAATGGTTGCTGCTGCACGTGGAGAATCCACAAGTAGCGACAAAGAAAGGTGCTTGATTTCACCGGACGGTATGCTGCCCTGCATATGGCGTAATAACAGCGGTTGCCCGAATGGGAAACTTGCGGGGCCGCGTGCAACGGACATGCCGATGCGAGTAGCAATTCGCGAATTGTTCGAAAATGATGTGAACCCGTGCGTTTCCGGATGACCGAGCGTGCTATCGGGAAAGAAACTAATTCGGGTTACTCGATCGATGTCCATAAAATGCTTATGATGCGCTGGGCGATCGCAGCGGAACCTTTCTCTTTTCACGTTCCGTGCCCGGTTCTGACAAATTCGCAAAAGGAATGAGCCATGTCTATCGCAAGCGCCGATCCAAAACGGAAGCCCAAATCAGAATCAAAATCCGACGTAAAGGCTTCGCTCACGACGGAAGAACTGCGAAAGATGGATGCCTATTGGCGAGCGTCCAATTATCTTTCCGTCGGCCAGATTTACCTGCTCGATAATCCACTGTTGCGCGAGCCGCTGAAGCGCGAGCACATTAAACCACGGCTGCTCGGACACTGGGGCACGTCGCCGGGCTTGAATATGCTTTGCGTGCATTTGAATCGGGTCATCAAGAAAGATGACCTGGACATGATTTACATCATTGGTCCGGGACACGGTGGCCCATCGCTGGTGGCGCACGCCTATCTCGAAGGCACCTACAGCGAATACTATCCGAACATCAGCCAGGACGCTGAGGGAATGAAGAAGTTGTTCAAACAATTCAGTTTCCCTGGCGGCATTCCTAGCCACGTCGCTCCGGAGACGCCCGGCTCGATCCACGAAGGCGGCGAACTCGGTTATGCGCTCTCGCACGCATATGGAGCCGCATTCGACAACCCGGACTTGATTGTGGCTTGCGTCGTCGGCGATGGCGAAGCGGAGACAGCGCGCTGGCCACCGGCTGGCACGGCAATAAGTTCCTTAACCCGGCGCGCGACGGCGCCGTGCTTCCGATCTTGCATCTCAACGGCTATAAAATCGCGAACCCCTGCTTTTTAGCGCGCATTCCCGAGGAGGAGTTACGCAAATTCTTCGAAGGCATGGGCTACAAGCCGTACTTCGTCGAGGGGCATGAGCCCGAGGCGGTCCATCAACAGTTGGCCGACGTGATGGATGCTTGTGTCGCCGAGATCAAACAAATTTGGTCCACCGCACGAGCCAAAGGCGCGAAGGTTGCGCGTCCCGCGTGGCCGATGATCGTGTTTCGCACGCCGAAGGGTTGGACCTGTCCGGCGGAAATTGATGGGAAGAAATGCGAAGACTACTGGCGTTCGCATCAGGTGCCGATGGGCGACATGGACAAGCCGGAACACATCAAGATCCTCGAACAGTGGATGAAGGCCTACAAACCGGAAGAGCTGTTCGATGCTCAGGGCAAGCTCAAGAGCGAGTTCGCCGAGCTGGCGCCGCAGGGGCATCGCCGTATGAGCGACAACCCACACGCCAATGGTGGCCTCTTGATGCGCGAACTGAAAATGCCCGACTTCCGCGACTACGCCGTCAAAGTCCCGAGTCCCGGCGCGACCACCGCGGAGTCCGCGCGTGAAATGGGAAAGTTCCTGCGCGACATTATGAAGCTGAACATGCAGAGCAAGAACTTTCGACTGTTCAGTCCCGACGAAAACAACTCCAACCGCTGGCAGGACGTGCTCGACGTGACCACGCGCTGCTACATGGCCGACATCTATCCTGAAGACGACAAGCTCAGTCCAGACGGCCGCGTGATGGAGGTCCTGAGCGAGCATCAGTGCCAGGGCTGGCTAGAGGCGTATTTGCTCACGGGGAGGCATGGCTTCTTTTCGTGCTACGAAGCATTCATTCACATCATCGATTCGATGTTCAATCAGCACGCGAAGTGGCTGAAAACGTGTAACCATATCCCGTGGCGCCGGCCGATTGCATCGTTCAATTATTTCCTGAGCTCGCATGTTTGGCGGCAGGACCATAATGGATTGAGTCATCAGGATCCAGGCTTCATCGACCATGTCGTCAATAAGAAGGCCGAGGTCGTACGAGTTTATTTGCCGCCGGACGCCAACTGTCTGCTTTCAGTCACCGACCATTGCTTGCGCAGTCGCAACTACGTCAACGTCGTGATCGCCGGCAAGCAACCGGCCCCGCAATGGTTGACCATGGACCAGGCCATCAAACATTGCACGGAAGGCCTTGGCATCTGGGAATGGGCCTCCAATGACAAGGGATGCGAGCCCGATGTCGTGATGGCTTGCTGCGGCGACGTGCCGACTCTGGAGACGCTTGCTGCCGTCGAGTTGATCCGCAAGCACTTGCCGGAGTTGAAGGTGCGCGTCGTCAACGTCGTGGACTTGATGAAGCTGCAACCGGAAGCCGAGCACCCGCACGGCCTGTCAGACCGTGATTTTGATGCCCTATTTACCAAGGACAAGCCAATCGTCTTCGCGTTCCACGGCTACCCGTGGTTAATTCACCGCTTAACCTACCGGCGCACCAACCACAAAAACCTGCACGTGCGCGGCTACAAGGAAGAAGGCACCACAACGACGCCCTTCGATATGGTTGTGATGAACGATTTAGACCGATACCACCTTTGCGAAGATGTCATCGACCGCTTACCGCAGCTTGGCGCCAAGGCGGCGTATTTCAAGCAGGCAATCCACGAGAAGTTGATCGAGCACCAGGAATACATTGAAAAACACGGTGACGACATGCCGGCAATCAGCGGATGGAAGTGGGGCGCGAAAGAGCTTGCCAAAACGCGCGGCACTTCGACCGAGGGCGATAACGTTTAGATTTTCCAAACTGGCGGTTCTTTATGGCTACTAAAGTAAAGTCTGCTGACTCGCGATCTGTTTTGACCGAAGGACATGCGGACCTTCGACGCCAATACGGATGTGGCGCGATTTCGTTTGCCGGCACGGACCAAGCGTTGTTTGAGCGTCATCTCCTGTTCGACAGCGTTACCAGCGAGCGAGCAGCGGGCGCTCGTGAGAAATACGAGGCGTTCGCTCGATCCGTGCGCGATGTCCTCGCGCAGCGTTGGATCCGCACCGAAGACACCTATGATCGCAAGAATCCCAAGCGGGTCTATTATCTTTCGATGGAGTTCCTGATCGGGAAATCGCTTGCCAACAACATTGCGAACCTGCTACTTGACCCGATAGCAGAAGAAGCAATCAAGCGGCACAACCTGGACTGGCTAAGTTTGCTCGAACAAGAACCTGATGCAGGGCTTGGTAACGGCGGGCTGGGACGGCTGGCAGCCTGTTTTCTTGATTCGATGGCCACGTTGAAGTTGCCAGCCATGGGCTATGGTTTACGCTACGAATATGGCATTTTCCGCCAAAGCTTCGTAGATGGTTGGCAGCATGAACAGCCTGACAATTGGCTTCGCTTTCCCGACCCCTGGGAAGTCGCGCGGCCACACGAGCAGGTGGAGGTAAAGCTCAACTGCTCGTTTGAACTGCGCGGCGGAAGCCTGCGTGCGATTCTCGGCCAGCCATCGAGCCTCATCGGGATCCCGTTTGATCGGCCAATCGTTGGGTATGGTGGCAAAACCATTAATAGTTTGCGACTGTGGGCGGCAGCCACGCCGAATTATTTCGATTTTGAGGAGTTTGGCCGGGGCGATTTTGTGGTGCTCTGGCGGAACGACTTGCGGCCGATTCCCTCACCCGCGTTTTGTACCCCGACGACTCGACGAGCATGGGGCAAGGTTTGCGCTTCGTGCAAGAGTACTTTCTTGTCGCCTGTTCTTTGGCGGATTTGGTACGGCGTTTCCGACGAACGAATACCGACTGGAATGCGCTGCCGCTGAAAGCGGCCATCCAACTGAACGATACGCACCCCGCGATGGCAGTTGCGGAATTAATGCGAATTCTGCTCGACGATGCCAGGCTAGGGTGGGACGACGCCTTTGATTTAACTAAACGCACGCTGGCCTACACGAACCATACGCTATTGCCCGAAGCGCTCGAAAAGTGGCCGCTCATGTGGTTCGAAATGTTGCTGCCACGACAGTTGGAAATCATTCTCGAGATCAATCGCCGCCTCCTGGCTGACGTGCAGGCCGGATTTCCCGGCGATCATTCGCGTTTGGCGGCGGTCAGCCTTGTCGAAGAAGGCGATCCACGCAAAATTCGGATGGCAAACCTGGCGATCGTCGGTTCGCACAGCACAAACGGGGTGGCCGCGATTCATTCGGACTTGTTGCGCAAAACAACCGTCAAAGACCTCGCCGAGATCTTTCCCGATCGGTTTTCCAACAAGACCAACGGCGTGACACCACGGCGGTGGCTGCTGCTGGCCAACCCGCCGCTTGCGCAGACGATCACCAAGGCGATTGGCAGCGATTGGATCACCGACCTATCGCAGCTCGGCGGGCTCAAGTCACTCGCCAGCGACAGCAGCTTTCAAAGCGATTTCCGCGAGGCCAAGCGAAAGGCCAAACTCAAGTTTGTCGATTGGCTCAATGCCACTTCAGGCGTGACGGTCGATCCCGATTCGATCTTCGATTGCCAAGTCAAGCGTATTCACGAATACAAGCGGCAATTGCTCAATGCGCTGCGGATCATCGTGCTCTACCACCGGCTGCGAGAGAATCCCAAGCTCGAAGTTCTCCCGCGAACTTTCTTTTTCGCCGGCAAGGCAGCTCCCGCTTATCGGCTCGCGAAGCTGATTATCAAATTCATCAACAATTTGGGTGGTACCATCGACGGCGATCCGGCAACACGCGGGCGGCTTAAAGTTGTCTTTCTGCCCGACTATAGCGTCACCGTTGCCGAACGACTGATTCCGGCCAGCGACGTTTCCAACCAAATTTCGACCGCCGGATACGAAGCCAGCGGCACGAGCAATATGAAGTTCATGATGAACGGGGCGCTGACGATTGGCACGCGCGATGGCGCGACCATTGAAATGGCGGAAGAAGCCGGCGAGGAGAACTTCTTTCTTTTCGGCCTGACCGCGGAGCAGGTGGCCAGCCAACGGACATCCTACAATCCCCAGTGGCACTATCAGAACGATCCGGAAACCCGCGCCGCGTTGGATTCGATCTCGTCCGATCATTTCAGCCGAAATGAGGCAGGTTGCTTTAGTCCGATTGTCGATGCGCTTTTGAAAAATGGTGATCACTACATGCATCTGGCCGATCTTCAAGCGTACTTAGAAAGCGATCGACAACTCGTCGAGTTGTATGCCAAGAAAGACAATTGGTCGCGAAAGACGATTTTGAACGTAGCAAGCTCGGGGAAATTCTCCAGTGACCGCACGATCGGCCAGTACGCTTCAGAGATTTGGGACGCGGAGCCCTGCCCGATTGACTGAGCAGCGATTCGTGTAGCCGCAGAGATTGCTGCGATGGATTAAGTTATGTCATGGCGTTCGCACTTTCCGCCGGCGCGATGGCTTCCCGAGTACCGTGCCGGATGGCTGAAGTTTGATGCGGTCGCCGGGATTACGCTGGCCGCTTACGCCATTCCAGTATCTATGGCGTATGCCTCATTGGCGGGCGTGCCGCCGCATCACGGGATTTACTGCTATTTGCTGGGCGGTGTGTTTTATGCCGTGTTCGGGACCTCTCGGCAGTTGGCGATTGGTCCAACCTCCGCAATTTCGCTTTTAGTTGGCAGCACCGTCGCTGGCATGGCGGATGGCGATCCTTCTCGCTGGATTGCAATCGCTGCGCTTTCCGCTCTCGTCGTCGCTGCCCTTAGCGGGCTGGCTTGGTTGTTGCGTCTGAGCGGGCTGGTCAACTTTATCAGCGACACGATATTGCTCGGTTTCAAGGCCGGGGCGGCGCTGACGATTGCCATGACTCAGCTCCCCAAACTGTTCGGTGTGCCGGGGGGTGGTGATCATTTCTTCGAGCGTGCCTGGATGCTGGTGGGACAACTTGGCGAAACCAATCTCGCCGTGCTTGGCCTTGGGATTGCTGCGCTTGCGCTTTTGCTCGTCGGCGAGAAGTTTCTGCCAGGGTGGCCCATGGCGCTATTGGTCGTCGCTCTGGCCACGATTGTCGTATCGCTAAGCTCGCTTAAGGATTCTGGCGTCGCGACGGTGGGCGCGCTACCGGCGGGACTGCCAACGATCAATTTCCCGGTTGTGCGGCTGCGTGATGTCGACGGAATTCTTCCGCTTAGCTGCGCCTGTTTCCTGCTTTCCTACATCGAAAGCATTTCGGCGGCGCGCACCTTGGCCGCCAAGAACAATTACGAGATTGATCCACGTCAAGAATTGCTCGCGCTGGGCGCGGCCAACCTGGCAGTGGGCTTTGGCCAGGGCTTTCCTGTGGCGGGCGGACTTTCGCAATCGGCGGTTAACGATAAGGCCGGAGCGCGAACGCCGCTGGCCGTGCTGTTCGCCTCGCTTACCTTAGCCGGATGTCTCCTGTTTTTGACGGGCCTTGCTGGCAAATCTGCCGACAGTTGTGCTGGCTGCGATCGTCCTGGTTGCCGTGCGAGGACTCATTGATCTGAAGGCCTTGCGTCACCTTTGGCACGTCAGTCGATTCGAATTCAACATCTCGATGGTGGCGCTCGTCGGCGTGCTATTGCTGGGTATCCTGAAGGGCGTTCTGGTGGCGGCCATTGCCTCGCTCTTGATGCTGATTGCGGGCGTCGCGCACCCCCACGTCGCGTTTCTCGGTCGGATTGCG
Source organism: Pirellulales bacterium (assembly GCA_963773875.1). Classification (GTDB taxonomy): domain Bacteria; phylum Planctomycetota; class Planctomycetia; order Pirellulales; family JADZDJ01; genus CAVTYH01. The sequence continues at coordinate 70,857 of CAVZCV010000009.1, read as the reverse complement.
GGCACCCGGCGCTATTCCGATCTTGAGCGCCATCCCGACAATGAAGTGCTGGCAGGCATTGTTATCTTTCGAGTGGAATCTTCGCTCTTGTATTTCAATGCCGATTATGTTCGCCAGGTTGTGTGGGACAGAATTGAAGCAACGCCACAGCTGAAGCTCGTGATCGGCGACCTTTCCGACTCGCCGATGGTCGACGTGGCCGGTGCGCGGATGCTCGTCGCGTTGCACGAGAATCTTGCAAAACGTGAAACCCCACTGCGCATTGTTGGAGCTCATGCCAAAGTTCGCGACCTGCTGCGCCGAAGCATTGGAAGATCGAGTCGGCTACGTTGGCCGGCACCTGTCGGTTGATCAAGCGATCGAGGAATTTCAAAAAAGCACCTGACAAAGCATCGATTGAGCGCGAAGGAGTTGGCAGTCTGCGCGATGGTCGAATTGAAGCTGATTTGTAGACCTGCTGACGAAGCAAGAGTCAGCCATCATCTATGGGCTAAACTTATATGCCGATACGATGTGCGAGCATGTGGTCGCAATGACGCGGGCAACCAAGGCATTGCAGTTTCAATCACTTCAAAGTTTTCTCGATATCTCCTGTGCCACAATGAAGAAGACCAATTCTACTGACGGCCGTCCCTCTCCGCTGGGTGCTACGGTTGTCGCATGGCGGCGTCAATTTCAGTTTGTTCTCTCGCACGGCAGCCGGTGTCGAGCTCGTCTTCTTCGACCGGGAAGATGACGCCAAACCATCCCGTGCAATTGTGTTCGATCCTGTTTCCAATCGGCGGTATCACTACTGGCATAGTTTTGTTCCAGGGATCGCGCCGGGCCAGCTTTATGGCTACCGAGTTCTTGGGCCCTCGTCGCCGGAGCGTGGCCTGCGATTCGATGCGTCCAAAGTCCTCCTTGATCCTTATGGCCGAGGGGTGGTGGTTCCAAAACACTTTTCCCGCGAGTCTGCATGTAGGGAAGGCGATAACGCTGCCACGGCGATGAAAAGCGTGGTTGTAGATCCGAGTGTGTACGACTGGGAGGGGGATCTGCCACTTTCGCTGCCTTCGGCGCGCACGATCATTTACGAAATGCACGTGCGCGGTTTCACGCGCCACCCGAGTTCCGGTGTTGGCGAGAAAACGCGTGGAACGTATGCCGGGTTGATCGAAAAGATTCCCTATCTCAAGGAACTGGGCATCACGGCGGTGGAACTGCTGCCCGTATTTCAGTTCGATGCGCAAGATGCCCCGGTGGGCAAGCTTAACTATTGGGGATATGCGCCGATCTCTTTCTTTGCGCCGCATCAGGCGTACAGCTCGCAGCAGGATCCACTCGGAGCGGTGAATGAATTCCGCGACATGGTCAAAGCGCTGCACCGCGCCGGCATCGAAGTTATTCTGGATGTCGTGTTTAATCATACGGCCGAAGGGAATGAACACGGGCCAACCCTTTGCTTTCGTGGGATCGATAATCCGACCTATTACATGCTCGAAAACGGCGGCTTGTGGTACGCCAACTACACCGGTTGCGGCAACACGCTGAACGCCAACCATCCAATTGTGCGTCGAATGATTGTGGATAGTTTGCGGTATTGGGTCGAGGAAATGCACGTAGATGGTTTTCGCTTTGATTTGGCCTCGATTCTCTCGCGCGATTCCACCGGGCTTCCGCTCCCCAACCCACCAGTGCTGTGGGACATTGAATCGGAACCTGCTTTGGCCGGTACGAAACTTCTTGCTGAGGCTTGGGACGCAGCTGGGCTGTATCAAGTGGGGAGCTTCGTCGGGGATGCATGGAAAGAATGGAACGGCCGTTTCCGCGACGACGTGCGCGATTTCTTCCGCGGCGAGCCAGGTTCGCTCCGGCGCATGACCGACCGGATCGTCGGCAGTCCGGAGGTTTATGGACACAAGCAGCGCGAGGCCGAGCAAAGTATTAATTTCGTAACCTGCCATGACGGTTTTACGTTGAATGATCTCGTCTCGTTTAACTGCAAGCACAACGAGGACAATGGCGAGGGCAACCAAGATGGCGCAAACGACAATCGCAGCTGGAACTGTGGCGCTGAAGGCCCGACCGATGACCCAGCCATTGAGCAATTGCGGAACCGGCAGGTCAAGAACTTCTTGACCGTCACGATGATGTCGCTGGGAGTGCCGATGTTCCTGATGGGAGATGAAGTTCGCCACTCGCAGCACGGGAACAACAACGGTTTCTGCCAAGACAACGAAATCAGTTGGCTCGACTGGGGCTTGATCACCAAGCACGCCGATGTGCATCGGTTTGTAACATTGCTCAACGCGCGGCGTCTGCTGCGCGATGTGGAGCATGAACGCCAACGCGTCAGCATCAGCGCAATGCTCGAACAAGCAGATAAAAGCTGGCACGGCGTGAAATTAAATCAGCCCGATTGGGGCGATAATTCGCGCAGCGTGGCCTTGTGCGCCAAGCTCAAGAACGATGGGTTGATGTTCTACCTCATTTTGAACGCCTATTGGGAACCGCTCGATTTCGAGCTTCCCACCCTGACAAGCGGCACGTGGCAGCGATGGATCGATACCTCGCTCGATTCACCCAACGATATTTCGCCGTGGGAAGACGCGCCGCCAATCTCGGGCAATAGTTATCGGGTTGCAGACCGTTCCGTGGCGATGCTCTACGCAAGAGAATAAGAGGGAGAGGGCACCGACAAAACCAGCATGGATCGGCTGATTAACATCCTTGTCACGATCACGCTCATCGAGATGATGATTGCTACCGGGATGGGAGTGACTTTTGGTGTGCTCGCCGAGGTCAGCAAGGATTGGCGACTGGTCACCCGGGCAGTGCTGGCGAACTACGTTTGCGTTCCAGTGGCCGCGGTCGGCCTGTTGCTGTTATTTGATCCTCACCCCATGGTGATTGCAGGATTCCTGATTCTAGCGGTCTGCCCAGGCGCCCCCTATGGCCCGCCGTTCACAGCAATTGCCAAAGGAAACGTCGTTGTCGCGATTGGTTTGATGGCGGTCCTCGCCGGCTCGTCGGCTGTCATTGCACCGGTCTTGCTGCGCTACCTCCTTTCTTTGCTGACACCAGACCAACCAATTCAAGTCGACGCTGCCAAGATCATCGGCACGTTGCTGGCGACACAGCTTGCGCCGTTGTGTGTTGGCCTCGGCGTGCGCCAGTGGCGCACCACCTTAGCGGATCGACTGCTGCAGCCCGCGATTCTCATGAGCAAAGTGCTCAATCTGTCGGTGGTGATACTGATCTTGTTCGCGCAGTTTCGTTTGTTGCTGGAAATTCAGCCGCGCGGTTTCCTTGGAATGCTTGTTCTGTTAATCGCCACTTGGGCGGCCGGTTATTTGCTCGGCGGACCAGCATTGGACACCCGTAAGGCGATGACGCTGACGACATCGCTCAGAAACGTCGGCATTGGCCTGGTGATCGCCACGGGCAGTTTTCCCGGCACGCCGGCCGTCACCGCGGTGCTGGCCTATGGCATTCTCGAGACTCTCGGATCGTTGCTGCTTGCACATTGCATACGAAACAATCGCACCGGCGCGCCATTCTGAGGTCGAATAAGTCTCCCGCCAGGGAGCGATCTTCGTCCCTATTTCGCTTTGCTCGAGTTTGCCGGCTTCGTGTAGTCGACGGGGATCCCTATCGGCAAGTGCAACGACCCCGTGGAACTGCTATCAGGTTCCACGGGCGGCAAGGTTTACCGCACCGGAAGTAAGCAGCGTTGCCAATCAAGCAGTGCCTACATTTGACTACTTATTACTGATAATCGGCTTCGCCACTTCGTGCTTTTGCTCGGCGAAGTCTTTCTCTAAGCGAATTGTCTTGCAGATATAGCGGGCTGCTTCCTTGTAGCGATCTTCGACATTCTTATCGACGACAAATGCCACACCAGCAAGCTGTCCCGGGGCGGCGTCGAACACTCCGGCGGCGAACACCACGTCAACTCCCTTCTTTCCTTTGCCGGTTCCGGTGATGACGAGCGTTCCAGCATCCGTCTTGGTTTGGTCGTCGTAGTCGATGTTCTGCAGATACTTATCGAGCCCTTGCTTAATTTTTGCGATTCCAGCCTCTTTGTCTTGCACACCATCCAAGAGGGCGATCGCCGACCAGGCATTTCCTTTGGCGCTGATGGCGGACGCTGAATTGTCCCCCACCTTCTGCTTCCAATCTGACGGATAGGTGATCCCCACGATGGGCTTGCCATCCTTGCGTATGATGGCGTCGCCGCCCGGCGTCGCAGACTTATCTAATGGGGAAGTGATCAGCACGTCCGGCGGCGCTGCGTTGTAATCGGAATGCTGTTCGTTCTGGTATTCCGCAGTGGATTCGTACTGAGTTCGCGACTGAGTCTCCGAATCCACGCCACGGCGGTCCTGGCTCCTTTGCACGGCAGCGCTGGTCGCGCCGGTAACCGCGCCCGACTTTCGGCGCCCGTTTGCGCTCCGGAACTTCCGCCGACCATCCCTCCGACCACCGCTCCGCGCACACCGCCACTGACGGCCCCGCCTCCACCTCCTCTACGCTGCGCCATTGCGTCAGAAGCGAGCATTGCGAGGGCCAGAGCGGACAGTCCAAGAATTCGCAACTTCGACATTGTCATTCTCCTTTTCCCCGAGGTCTTCCACGCCATTGCGAGTCGCGCACATACGCAGACTCATTGAATTGTTTGCTGTCGCAACCGGTTCACTGACTGGCACGGCACCACGCGCCAAAATCCGTCACCGAAAATCCGCCCCAAGATTGCGGCGGAAAAAAGCGCGCTTTTTCTATTTGCTGCTGACCTGAACGAGGCCCTGAATCAAACACAAGAATGGCGGCCTCTGCCTTGGGCCGCTTAGGATCAGCGATCTTGTCTATTCGCGCGGGCAATCATAGCTGTATATTCAAAACGGCCTTTCGCGAGCCGTCTCGTCCGCCGCATTGTACCGCATCCGGCGCAAAATGCGATTAGTTAACTGCCGTCGGAGAATAGTTATCATTTTCTGCCCTAACGATCACGCACCGTGCTAGTTAGGTCCGGCGCGAAACCTGCACGGAGACGATAAAACCCGTGGACATGACTTTTCGCCGTCGTCTTCTGCTTTACACGGTATCGGCGCTCGGGCTGTTCGGGTTCATTGCCTGTATGGTGGCCATCATTGGTCTCTGGATCGTCAGCGCGCGATTGCGCAGTGCGACTGAGGTCGTGTTTGCAAAAATCGATGGCTCGCTGGTCGCCATTCAAGCGCAGGCTGAGCGAGCTCGAGATCGCGTGAAGGAGTCGGCCATCTCGGCCGAGAGTATTGCCGGCAGTCTGAGAGAATGGACGGTGCGGGAGGCCGGCGAGCGAATCGTATTGAAAGTGAACGTGCCTGAAAAAACAGATCGCCTGCTTTCCGTCCTGCAGCGCGCCGACAGTTTGCTTGAGTTGTCTTGGTCATCTGCCGAAGCAGTGCAGCAGGCATTAATTACACTCAGCGCAATCGAAGTGCAGATCGATACGGAACTCGTCGATGTGGTTATCGATGAAATTTCCGCCTTGCGAAGTCAACTGGCCGACGTGACGAGTTTTGTCGAGAAACTCCGGGACGAAACGGCTGTCATTGGCGAGAACGAACCTCCAAGAGAACGCATCGAACCAATGGTTCAATTGGCGCTGCGAGCGATTGCGACTCTCAGCTCGATCGATTCTCGCCTCATAAACTTTAAGACGAGATTATCGGCGACCCAGAAGCATCTCCAGGCGCTTAGTGCCAAGACGATTGGGTGGATTTGGATCGTATCGATTGCAGTTACGACGCTGATCATTTGGATGGCGGCCGGCCAGGTCTCGCTATTCTATCTTGCCTGGAATGGCTTGCGTCCAGCGCGGCGCGCGACGGGAAGCGGACCTTCTAACGATCGACCTCCAGCTGCATAAAGTGAAGTTTGGTCAACGTCGTCTCGAGCGCAATTCACGCGCCGGACACATCCAGGAAACCTTCCTTTTCGTGCGCTGTTTCTTTGGGTCACTCTCGGGTATCTGCAGCGCATTGATACTCCTCATGGCCTCCGTTTTCAGGAGGCGGCAGAGGTTAGCTGTCGTCCCGAATATTTCCAACCTATTGCGCCGGAGGAAAAGACCGGTGAGAGTGAAACACCTTCCACTCACCGTTTGTCAGAACAAAAACAACTGATTGGGCAAAACGCGTCGTGCGCGTTCTGCCATCGTCCGTAGTCGCGGAGGACGAACCTTCGCCGGTGGCAAGAGCCACGGTCGGAGACAGCAGCGTCACATGCTGTTCGTCAAATCGGTAGCTCACCTTCTGTAATCCTTGAAATCCCTGCTTTGTCGATTCCAACGCCTCCTTGCGAGTGAGGAAGAGTTTACCATTCTGTGCCAGCGCTCCTGCGTCGTTCTCTAGCACGAAGCTGAATACCTTATCTGGGTCGAGCGCTTGCGCGGCGTTTTGAATCTCAGCCAGTCGGGCCAACACTGCCTTTTCAACTTCTGGCGGGGTGGAATTGTTACTGGACTGACCGCGTGAAACCGCAGCGGCGGCGACCATTACAAACGCCGACGCAATTGCCACTATTGTTTTCTTTTTCGGGTTCATTTAGTGCGTTCCCTTTTGTTGGGGTGCAGAGATCGACAGCTAATGATATCAAACTCAGTGGCGAGCGTATCAAGTCCGCTGCAGCGCGTTGCTAGGCGGGGCTGTCTTTGCGCTTCCGGCCCCGTTCGTTTGTTCGAGCAAGGTCCTGCGCCACTCGTAGGCGCACGACTCTCCTGATGAGCGCGTACGGGATCGGCTTATCGAGCGGGAACTTAAGGTTTCCTTTTGGCCCCGAATAGGGCGAGAGCGCCTTTTCGAGCCTCGCGTCGCCGGACACCGGCGGATATAGGCCGATGTGATTCTTGAAGGCGGCGAAGTACACCAAGATGCCGCTCTGCCGGAACGCCGGCATGCGATAACTGATGAGTTCTCGGGCGTCGGGTGCAGCACTGCGAATGGTTAGACGGATCTTCTTGAGGATCGGCCGCAACTCCGGGGCAGACGCTGCGATGTAGTCGTCGATGCTGGTTGGTGTCGACGTGCGAGTGGCCATGCTGACTTCCTCGGTCAATCGTATTTCGCGTGCCCCGTGGAACAACGCTAGAGATTACCGGCCCGCGAAAGCGGGCGACGCGCGCTGTAGCGGGTCCGGTGCATCGACGGGTTGGGCGTCATCCGTGGACCACATCACGGCCGGATATTTTCCACGAGGGTGGCAATCTGCACGAACTCGATGCTAGGGCGCACACCGTAGAGACCGGCTACCCGCTCGAGTAGCTCATCCGTGAAGAACGCCTTGGCGGCCTCCTCTGAATCCCAGACGTAAAAGTTCACAGCCTCACGCTTCCCGGAATTGAGCGTGAAAACCTTTGAGCGTAGCCCCGGCATTCCTTCGAACCTTGCGCGTGCGGTCTCAGCGATCTTCCGCACGACTTGCTCGTCGAAGTTGTCTCCATAGCGAAATGTAACGAATACACCGATCATGTCGCACTCCTTTCGACGCAGTCGTTGAGGCGCCTTCTCAGCGGGCGCGCCTTGATGACGGCTAACTATTGATTCAACAACGAATATGTCGGATATGGTTTAGCAATATGGTCGTATAGCCATTGACGTCAAGTCGCGCAAACTGAGACATCTTAGCGACTCGATGCCGTTTGCAAGAGAGCCTACCTAGCTGAATCTGACCCGTCACCAAATCCCCGTCGTCCTGTCACGAACCTTCTCGGAGAGTGAATCCATGCTAGAAACTCCCCGATCCCGCTCGCCGTGCGCCCTCTTGACGGGACAAGGCCATATAGAGGTTAGGCTGCCAGTTTGTGTGCAAGAAATCCATCTGATGAATCCTCAAATCTCACAAAGCCACACTCTCCAAGCTCACGTCGCAATCGCGGCGACAACGGTGCGCCAACAACCCGCAGCACTGAGTAAGGCGGCGACTGCGAATGCTCACCGTGATGCAACTCGACTGCATCCAAGATGTCGAGTAACCAATCTTCGGGTGTCTTGTCAGGTGCTACCTTAAATGACGTTATGCCGACAAGCGGCGCATCCGCAGGTCGTGCTGCCCAAATACTCTTGATGACCGGCTGATTCGTCGAAGTATCGGCAACCCACGAATCCTCATCCTGTGGCAAGCTGCGCAACTGCTCGCCATAATCTGCATCAACAATCAAATGCACTCTTGAACAGGTGTGTGACATGGCGGCCTAACAGAATATTGAACAACGTTTACGTTGGATAGTTCCAATATCCCCGCAATGTATATCTCGGAAGGAACGAACATGCAAGTTTTTCCTGCCAAAGTACTTGCAGTCTGTGGACGCCCGTGCTATCCGACTTTTCCGTTGGGTAATACGGGAGGCTCTTATGTTCCCAAATGTCGGCCCGACCCAAGATCAGCGACGGCTACGAAGCTGGATGATAAACAAAGTGTACGCGCGGGTGCCACTGGCGATGCCAGTGCTCTTTCATATTTAGGCTTTCTTCCTCGAAGTTCAACTGGAAGTGGCCTCCGAATCGGCCTGAAAGGTCGCTTCCAGGACGGGGCGGTTCTTCCTCTCTTCGGCCTGAAAGGTCGTTTCTGTTAGCCCAGGCCAACGGCCTGGGAAACCGGACGCCGACAATGTCGCTGGCCCTGAAAGGGCCATTCATTTCAATCCCACACGTCGCGCTCGTCCCATTCCGCTGGCGGCGGGGTCGGGAGACCCGCGCCGAGCGCTGCTTCGATCTCGTACCGCCGCAACCATTCACGCAACTCGTCCTGAAACGATTGCCTTTGGTGATGCTCCGGCTGCGTGCGGATATATTCGCGAACCGCCTCGACGTTCGACTGGCTAACCGATTCGCATTTCCAGAGAAGCGACCTTTCAGGTCGGAAGGGCGTTTCATCATTCTGTTCCCAGGCCGTTGGCCTGGGCTAGCCGAAGCGACCTTTCAGGTCGAACGGAACCAAGCCAACAACCCGCAGAGTAGGCACTGGGTAACCCGATGCCGTTTGCAAGAGAGCCTGCCTGGCTGAATCCGACCCGTCACCAAATCCCCGTCGGCCTGTCACGAACCCTGCTCGGAGAGTGAAACCTTGCCAGAAACTCCCCGATCCCGCTCCCCGTGCGCTCTCTTGACAGGACAAGGCCATATAGAGGTTAGGCGGCAATTCGTGAAAGTGTCTCATGTGCCTTCCTCATAATCTCTCGCCAAATCAAACTAGCAAGCCAAGTGCGAACTGTCCCGCGACTCTCGGGCAAACGCCGATGACGCTCCTCGTAAAACTGATGAAACTCTGCGAGTGCTGCTCGCTCAACATCGCTGAACGTGGAATCGGTGGCGGCGTGCTTCTCGTCGTAAAGGTCATCGAACCACATGCAAACCAACTCTGCCGTGATGTCCACGTGGGGCACAGTGCGCTCGTAGGCCAACTGCTCGTCCTGAGAGGCCAAAAGCTGCAACAACCGCGAAACCGTTCTCGTCGAGATGGCGTTGTAGTCATGACGCGTAGTGCCGCCTAACTTCTAATTATGCCGCAATAATGCGGTGGGGAAATGCCGCATTTTAGCGGTACAGCTAGTTGCGATCAAACATATGCGCCGGTAAGCTGCCGCACCGCACCGTGTGCTATACCGCAATATCAAGGAAATGCTATGCCACCCGTCGCTTCACAAACACAGGATGTAGGGTGTGTCGAGCTGCGAAGACACACCGGAATGCGGTCAGCCATGGCCTTTGCGAAATCGCGTAAGCTTCGCGGATAGAGTTCAAAAGACGGTGCGTCTGCGCTTCGCTGGACACACCCTACCTGTCTGGCATAGCCAGTGGCACCCAGCGCACCACTGTTCGCATGTATCTATACTGCAACGAGTTAAATTTATTTTCGGAATGGCCTAAGAACACCATTGACAAATGTTCAAGTGTACATTAATATGCGTTGATGCACGGATTGCGCGTGCGTGGGTTTGTTGGAACCGACGATGGGAAAAGGGAGGTGTGGGATGAATCGGTGCAGAACACGATTAAATGCGAACTTACTCCCTCCGAAACAGATGGACTGTGTAGGGCAAAACTGCACGGCGAGGCGAGGGAGTGAAATAACTGTGAAAAAACTCATGCGTTTGGTGCTTGATTTTCCGAGAAAAGTGCCGGGGTTATTTCACTCTGAATCGCGTTTCGCAGCTCGGGCGACCAAAGATGGCAAAAGTCGCGAGCTTTGTGAGCATCGGACACGTCGTTTGTTCACGGCCGTTCTGGAACCCTCAGGTTTTCCGAAGAATTCGCAGGTTTTGCCAAAAGTGCGTGCGAAGAAACGTGGTCGCTCGGCCTTGTCTGGCAACCAACTCAAATTCCAGCTCCCAATTTGCGCGGCGATTGCATTGCATCGCGACCGTGTGCAGAATTTTACAGGTCTTCGAACTCAAATCGCCTGCGGTGCATTCATGTCCATAATAAAAACTTCGCCAGCAAGTTGCGGTGGGAATTACTTTATTCGCGGTCTGCTTGATCGCAACCGATGCCACTGCGCAGGTCGGTCGGCGCAACGCCGAGGCAGGTTCACCGCCGGCAGCTTCACCGGCAGCAGCCGCCGACGACGTGGCTACGCCTGCCTACATTCGCGAGCATTACACGAAATACGAATACAACATTCCGATGCGCGACGGCGTGCATCTATTCACTTCGGTGTATGTGCCGAAGGACGATGACGAAAGTTTTCCGATTGTGCTCACGCGCACGCCCTACACCGTCAAGCCGTACGGCGAAGATGTGTATGCGGCCAGCGGCACGATGGGGCACTATGCCAAGGAAAAATTCATCTTCGCCTTTCAGGATGTGCGTGGGCGCAACGGCTCCGAAGGCACGTTCGTGCACATGCGGCCGATCATCGACAAGAAATCGGGCCCAAAAGATATCGATGAATCGAGCGATGCTTACGACACAATCGAATGGCTCGTGAAAAACGTGCCCAAGAACAATGGCAAAGTTGGCATTATGGGCATTTCGTATCCGGGCTTCTATTCCGCGTGCAGCATGATCGATTCGCATCCGGCGCTGAAATGTGTTTCACCGCAGGCGCCGATTACCGATTGGTTCATCGGCGACGACATGTATCACAACGGGGCGTTTTTCCTGGCGGCCAACTTCGGTTTCTTTTCCTGGTTTGGCCAAAAGCTCGACGATCCGCTGCGCGACACCGCCAAGCGATTCGATTTTAAGTCGCCCGACGGATACGAGTTCTTTCTGAACATGGGCTCATTGGGAACCGCCGACAAGAAATACTTTCACGGCAAAATTGAGTTTTGGAACGAGATGGTCGAGCACAACACGTACGATGAATTCTGGCGATCGCGCAACTTACGGCCGCATTTGAACAATGTTCATTCTGCTGTGATGACGGTGGGGGGCTGGTACGACGCCGAAGATTTGTTCGGCACGCTGAACGTTTACAAGGAAACGGAAAAGCGCAATCCGGGGATCGACAATGTGCTAGTGATGGGCCCTTGGCCACACGGCGGTTGGTCGCGAGTCGATGGCGACCGATTGGGCAGCGTGAGCTTCGATGCCAAGACATCGAAATATTATCGCGACCACATCGAACTGCCGTTCTTGAAGCACTATCTCAAGGCCGATGCTGACGGCGAAAAAGACGACAAAGGCGAAAAATCGAAACGTGCTGATAAATTCAAACTCTATGAAGCCAATGTTTTCGAAACGGGCACCAACCAGTGGCAGCACTACGATGCCTGGCCGCCGAAGAATGCTATGGAGAAGACTTTGTATTTCCACGCCGGCGGACGACTGTCGTTTGAGCCCCCTTCGGCGGATGAAGGCTCCGGCTTCGATGAGTATTTGAGCGATCCTAACAAGCCAGTGCCGTACACTGGTTATCCATCGACCGGGATGTCGCGCGAATACATGCTCGATGATCAGCGCTTCGCGACCACGCGGCCCGATGTGCTGGTTTACCAAACCGATGTTCTCGATGCCGACGTGACGCTGGCCGGGCCGATTTCCGCAGCGCTTAAAGTTTCAACGACCGGCACCGACTCCGATTTCATCGTCAAACTGATCGACGTTTACTCCGGCGATTTTCCGAATGCAGAGCAGAACCCGACCGGCGTGCAGATGGGCGGCTATCAACAGTTGGTGCGCGGCGAGCCGATGCGCGGCAAATTCCGCAAGAGCTACGAGAAACCGGAACCGTTTACGCCGGGCGAAGTGGTCGCGCTAAACTGGACGATGCCGGATATTAATCACACGTTCCGCCGCGGCCACCGGATTATGGTGCACGTGCAAAGCTCGTGGTTCCCGCTCGTGGATCGCAACCCGCAGACGTTTTGCGACATCTACAAAGCCAGTCCGGAAGATTTTCAGAAGGCCACGCAGCGCGTGTACCACGCCGGCGATGCGGCTTCTCAACTCCGAGTATTGGAGCTAAGTGCGAAAAAGTAGCAAGGCGGCAGTGCCCATGAACATTTCATCCCTGACCGCCTTCAACGCGCAAAAAGGCCTCGCGCATCAGTGCCGCTTCGCGGCGGTGGTGGTCGTCCAATTTCAGCAGCAGTTCTTCCAGGTCCTGGCATACTTTGTCGAACTTTGCCTTATCGTTTGGCGGAACATGCTCGAGTGTGAGCACAAGGCGGTGCATTTCCTCTTCGAACCGATCGTGCTCCGCCAGCAGCGATTTTACTTTCTCGGCCAGGTTCGGCTTCTCGGCCACGACATCGGCCATATAGCCGTCTTGTTCTTTGAGCGCCATAAGTCGCTCCAAGTGCCGTTGGAACGATTGGGCGATGAAACGCAAGCTGGAAAGCTTTCGGGCGTTGTCGTCGGGGGACGGTTTCCAATCGAGCACCGTTCGCAGTGCGCCGATGATATGACGCAGCGCTTCGTGCTCGATGACGGCCTGTTGCATGCTATGCGGTGTCGTCATGTTGGTGGTCCTAAGCTACCAGCGGGCCCTGTATATTCTTCGTGCGAGCGTCTCTTATGTCCAAATTTACCATCGGTGTCTAGAGATGCAGCCAGCCTGGAGATTGACGCCGATTTAGGATTTCGATCGGCCCAAACGGTTTTTTATTGCAATGTGCGGCGGAAATGTGGACCGCCCCAGTGGACATGGACGATCAAAAAAAGATATACTTTCGTGTTTCGGCCAAAGTGCCTTGGCCGGTGGTCCGAATTTCCAAGCACTCAAGAAGGAGGAAGTGTGGTCAAACTTACGGTTCGCGATCGTGAGTCGATTCAGGAAGCGGTGCGTCGCTTCCGCAAGTTGGTGGAACGCAGCGGAATCAAGAAGGAAATGCGTCGCCGAGAATATTACGAAAAGCCCAGCGAAATTCGTCGGCGTGCCCGGCTGCGAGCCGAACGTCGCACACGCAGCCGTAAAATCGGTGGCCCGGCGCTCTAAATTGTCGGTCGCTCGTAGTCGGTTGTCCTGGCAAATTTAATGTTGCCGGACAAGATTCGACGCGGTCTGCGAGTAATAATCTAGAACGTGAATTCCAACCGCGCGAAGAGGCCGTCAAAGGCCATGATGTTGGAATCGTCGATCGGGTTCAAGAACACGTTGCCTTCAATCTGTTCGAAGGCGCCCAGATCCCACCAGGCTTGGAAGAGATAGCCTGCTGAAAGATTAAGACGGCTCGTCATCTGCCAAGAGCCGCCCAACTCGATTTCGGCTACGGGAATGATGCGGTCGTGGCTGTCGAAGTAATTTTCCGTGAGTTCGGGTATGCCACCGGGTGTTAAGCGCGTTTCGCGAATGTTGTATTCGCCCAGCAGCAAAGACAAATTGGTTTTGGCGAATAGTGATACGCAGCCTCCGCGGAAGAATCGCCGACCTTCGATGCCCACTCTTGGGCCCGCCCCGATGAAGCTCGATGAAATGAGTGCCTCGCGGGCGTCTGAACCATCGACATCGATCAAGAAGTTGTCGTCGTGGCGGGTGATATCGGCAATCCGCACACCGGCGAAATATTTGAGCGTCCACGGCGGGCAGCACTGGCACGAATTGCTATTGCAAGGATTGCAGCAGCATTTCGCATAGTCGAAGTCGTACAAATTTGCGCAAACCGCTTTGCACGTTGATGTGCTGACCGGGTGTCGTGTTGAGTTCCAACTGTCCGGCATAGATCACCGAACCGTCGTCCGGGGCGACGCCAGTCGACTGAGCCGATGTGGCCCCGTAGTTCCAATATGTGAAGCGTATTTCCTCGTTGCATTCGCAGCGATAGCCGAAATAAGCGCGCAATCCGCCTTGGTAACCGAAGTCTTGGTGGACAATGGTGTCGGTAGTCGTAATCGGCGGATCGCCGCCCGTCGTCGTAGTTACGCGTTTCAAATAGGCCTGATCTTCGCTGAACGAAGGCCGCAGAAGCAGGTAATCGGCGCCGTAGAACCAACCGCAATCGCCGCACAAATTGATGCCGTTGTAGCAGCAGCTATTACATCGACCGCAAGAGTTGCACGACTCGCAAGTGCCACCTTCATCCCACAAATGCACGGCGCTATCCGAGTTCATCGGCATGCCTGCGCGAACTGATTCGGACATGGAGGGCGAATTTGGAGTTGGCGGTGTAGCATAGGAACTGGATGGCGGATTTGTTGTGATGGACTGACTTGCCTGATGATAGTCGCTCACCGCCGACGCCGTCTTCGCGAATTGCTGCGACGGTCGTTGGATTTGGCCGGCGCGAGTCGTGTTCGCCGAAGTCGATGCGTTTCCGTTCAAGCTGGACGCCGGCACGGCTTTCGATTTTGTCCCCGACACTGGCGGATCGAGATCAAAGTTAGCGCCCGCCTTTTGAACGGGGCTGCGGGCTGTAGCCTGCGGCCAATTGGAAATTGGCCCACTGGCGTAAGCGGGATGCGATTTAAGGTTCGGCGAAGTCAAATTCGGTGCACTGCCCGAGGGGGGCATTAAGTTGGCGTCGCCCGTCGATTTCAGTTTGGGTTTGGATTTTTGCGCGTCATCCGCGGTTTTGGTCGTGCTTAACTTTTTGCTTTGAAGTATCGGGCTTTTCAGTTGAGGCATATCCAGTTCGTCGTCGGCCGGCGGTTCGTCGTACGCCGCAGTGACGGAAGCCGATGCCTTTCGGACCGGCGAAAGGTCATAGTCGGAAGTTGGGGTTGCTGCCTGCGTGGAAAGCAGGCCCAGTAAAATGCCTCCGGCGGCAATGATAGCAGTCAGTTTGTTGATCATCTGGATTCTACCCCGGCGGTATCTGTTCCTTGGCCGCCGACATCCGCTCCGGCAGCAATGCCTTTCTTGGAGGCGGAGCGCAATGCGCAAACCTACCCTCCGGGCTTGCCTACATATCGGATGTGGCATGAACGATACTTGCGGAATTTGCCGCAATGTTTCCGCAATCCGAAATGTAATGCGTAAACACCGCAAATTGACGCCGAAAGGGAGAGCGAAGCAACTCCTCCAGATTC
Source organism: Pirellulales bacterium (assembly GCA_963773875.1). Lineage (GTDB taxonomy): Bacteria > Planctomycetota > Planctomycetia > Pirellulales > JADZDJ01 > CAVTYH01. Next base: position 55,423 of record CAVZCV010000009.1, on the reverse strand, counting down.
AAATGGCTCGCCGTGCTAGCCACCCGAAAACGAAGCCCATGGCTGTGCCGCCGGTGCAGGCTCCAGCGACGAGCAAGCTCTCGCCGGCGTGGAAATCGATCACATAGCCGAGCAGACCGGCGACGGTCAGGAGCAGAGCCAACGCAACTGCGAACATTGCGGTAGTAAGCCAGATCATCCGCCGATTTACAGCGTCGAGACGACTATTGATGCTGGCGAAATCATCATTGGGACCTGATTGCGATATTGACGAAGCCATACGGCGACTCCATTGGCGACTGAGGCAAACTCGTTGGCTGCACAGGTTAAGCGCCTTCGCGTTGTCCAGCAAGCGGAGATCGCGCTCGGCCCCACGATCCAGTCCATACATCCCGCCGGGCGCAATTCTTTTCGATCATTCGAATTATGATCACGCTATCGCCGCTAGCGACGCCGTAAGTTCGGGTTTGGTCGTCACGCGCCGCTCACTATAATCCGCAGCCACGAAAAGCCATCGTCGCCGCATTCGTTCCATCTCTGGTGCTCCGCCACGTCCGACTTGCGCGGCAGCTAATTGGCCCCTGATTTCGCATCCATGATTCGCCAAACCATTTTGATTCTGCTGCTAGCATTTGCGGTGACCGGTTGCGGCACTACGCGCTGGACCGATACATCGCGCACCGCCACAGAACAACTGCTCATTTCAGATGCCATTGACCGATCGGTCAGCCGCATCGATTTCCATGTGCTGTCGGGCCAGAATGTGTACCTCGACACGACATTTTTGAACGGCGTTGTAGACAAGGAATATCTTGTGAGCACGCTGCGACAACATATGCTTTCCAGCGGTTGCACCATGAAAGAGCGCAAGGACGATGCCGACTTTATTGTCGAAGCGCGGGCCGGGGCGGTTGGCACAGATCGGCACGATTTACTCTACGGTATGCCATCGTTCAACCTGCCTTGGACTCCGGTGACCGGGACTCCAGCGGCGATTCCGGAAATTGCGCTGGCCAAGCGCACCGATCAAAAGGGCGTCGCCAAGGTGGCCGTGTTTGCGTATCACCGAAAGACGGGAGAGCCGGTATGGCAATCGGGCGTTGATACGATTGCAAGCAAGGCCCAAAACAGTTGGTGGCTGGGGATGGGCCCGATTCAAAAGGGCACGATTTACGATAAGGCTCAATTCGCCGGCCGCGATTTTCGCTTCCCGCTCTTCAGCCGCAAAGAAGAGGATGCGCCGCGACAGTGCGCGTGACACGCGAAACGGTGTTTAACGATCCGCATCGGTTTGCCATGCACTCAAACGACAACCTGTCAAAGTTTGGCGAATGGCTGAATAGCTCTGCAAGCGTTCCTCTGCTTTCTTTGGCCAATGGCGATTCGGCCTCCGCCCCGGTGTTCGACTCAGGCAAAGGTAGTTGGTTGAATGAGCCGCTCTGGACCCCAATTGGTGGACAGGAAAGTGGCGCCATTTTGTCGGCCCCAATAAGCAGTGCAACAACTGCCAGCACCGCTGCACCGCAAACGGAGTCTTTGCCGATTGGCAAATTGATCGGCCCATTGCGGCGCTCTCCAGAAGTGGCTGGCTCCAGCGGTACGGAAAAGCGATGATCCCGGCGCGCCGCTTACCTCACAGCCGTACTCTCAAATACGAGGGGATGATCGGAGAGCGGATCGGTAATGCGAATGCTAAGTGTTCCAGCCAGAAGATCGTCAATCAATGTTCCCACGACTTCCGCCCGCCACCCATGGGCCAGAATCGGCACTTCGTCAGTGGCGAAACCCAAGCGGTATGCCACGAGGTCGCGCACATCGCTTGCCGTGCCGACCAGAGCCGGCGCGAGTTCCATTGATCGGCATAAGCTCGTTAGTGCTGTGGACAAAAACTGACCAAGCACGTTGATTTGATTCGGTACTTCGCGGCGCTCCGAACGTGGCAGATCTTGCTGAGGCAAGTCGAGCGCGAGCTGCACATGTTCAGCAATTTTCGACAACACTCTTTGCAATTCGCTGCGCTCCATCCCGCGGACGGCGCGAATCTGTTTCACGTCCGCCGTACGGCGTTTGGCCAGTTCGACGAGTAAATCGTCGCGGAGCACGAGCCGCGGCGGAATATCACGCCGTTGCGCTTCTGCTTCGCGCCAACGCCAAACTTCGCGGGCCACTGCCAATGATCTTGGCGACAAACCCGAAATCCCGGAGACTCGCCGCCACCTTTCCCGAACGCGGCTGGCTTGAATCTCTTGCTCGAACGATTTCATCTCGTTGTCGAGCCATGACAGCCGACCAAGATTTTTTAGTTTTTCGAGCAGCTTGTCGCGCAGGGGAATAAGATATCGCACATCATCGAGCGCGTATTCCAGCTGTTGTCGACTCAGGGGACGACGACGCCAATCGGTTCGCGTTTCACCTTTCTGCGTCGAAACGCCTAATAGCCGATTCAAAAGCGAGCCGTAACCCGCTGGGAATTCCCCACCGACTAGTCCGGCGGCGATCTGCACGTCAATGAGTTCTGCCGGTATGCGGCCCACGCTTGTTAGCGAGAATCCCAACTCTTCGCGACCCGCATGCACCACGGTCTGATGTCCTGGCTCCGCCAAGACTTCCCAAAACCGCTGTAAGTTGCTGGTGGCAAGTGGATCGATTACCGACAGGCGGTCCGGTGTAGCGACCTGTATAAGGCACAGCTGGGATCGATAAGTATGCTCGGAAACAAATTCGGTGTCGAATGCAATTATTGGGGCGTTACTTAGTTCATCGCAAAACGCTTCTAGCTCGCGATCGTTGGTAACCTCGGTGTACGACATGCAGGCGAAGCAGCCACAAGCTGGAGACGGTGACGGTTGATTGAGCGTTTGATAGATTGGCGAGCAAAGGTGCCCGCAACCTTCCCAATAACCGGTCGATTATTCTATGCGTGAAGTTTGGCTGCGCGCAAATCGGAGGTTGCTGTTCATGGGCATGATACTGCCCGCGGTGCTGGTCGGGATAGGGCTCATATTAGCGCTGACTCCAACTGTCGACGCCGGTTCGGCGGTTCGCGGTGCAGGATTTGTCTGCGTCAGCCTTGGCGTACTGCTACTGGGCCTGATCGCGATACAACTGCGGATTCCTCGGCTGGCCTATTCAAACGGCGAGTTGCTCGTGTATTTAAGAGCTGGTGCGCCGATCCGTCTCCCGATTCAGTACCTCGAGTGCATCATGTTATCCAGCGGCAGCGGACCGCTTCCAAAACCTGCGTCCTCGAGTGTTGCAGTGCGGAACCTTTCCATTCGCGTGGCAGAAAAGGCGATAAATTATCATCATCGGCAAGTAAAACCCACGCTTGGCCGTTGGGAAGATGGCTACATAACAATCCACGGCACATGGTGCGAACCATTAACCTTGGACGTTGCACGGCGATTAAACGATCGGCTGGCTGAAGTGCAACGGTTCGCCGCGGAAGCACGCGTGACAGAAAATGCAAAGTAGATGGCCGGATGCAACATCCGCGCCAATTGCGATCAATTTGACAACGGATGATTTGTCTTAGCTTGGCCAGCAAGAATTTTCTTGACAGTTGTCGCGCTGTGTCAAATACTGCGTGCTACTCGGTGCCGGGCAATGGACGCCCTGCGTGATAGTTGCAGCCAGCAGGAGGTGTGTGGAATGGCTGCGATCGAACCACGTCTTGAGGGATACAGGAGTCACGGCGTGCCTATCTCAGTCTTGGATGCGGTGAAAATGGGTTTATGGGATTACGAACCTCCTCGCGTTGAAGATTCTAATTACACAGCCACTCGGGCGCTTCCAGGCTCGAATGAAAAACTCGCGATTCTCGCCGAACGGCTGCAATCGGGTTTGCCGTTGTGGCATCCGCGAGATTCGCGAACTACGCCGACTCCGCTGGCGAAACCGGCGATTGAAATCGCTGCACTGCGGTTGTCCATTACGACACCGATCAGGCCAATTCTGGTCCTGTGCGCTAGGACTGCCTTTTGATATGCTCGTTCGCATCGCAGTTCCGCAAACTTGCCAGATAGGTGTCCACGATGCCGAGCCTGAAGCTTGTCTTTCCGCATCAATTAGGTCAGCCCGAGGCGGCCGCTCGGTTAAAGAATCTGCTGACGCGCGTGAAAGAAAAGTATCAGGATCAGGTTTCCGATCTGCAGGAATCGTGGAACGAGAACACGCTGACATTCAGCTTCAGCACGTACGGATTCAAAGTGAATGGCGATGTCATCGTGGAACCGAGCGAAGTTCGTCTTGATGGTCAAATTCCCTTCGCCGCCATGATGTTCAAAGGCAAAATTGAAAATGCCCTTCGCGATGTCGTGACGAAAGAACTCGCATAACGCCGGCCATTAATCTTTTTGAATCTGGCGGAAGAGTTTGCCTGGATTATCGTGGTGCGATCTCGCGGACACCAATCTAAATGATGGGCCGGCATCGGGCCGATGCACAGTGAGTGTCGATAGGCACATCGATCGCCCCATTGAGAATTCACCATGCATCAAGGCGCCGTCCAGTTTTCTGTGCCGGAGTCGGTTCATTTGCTGATTGAGCTGGAAACACGGCAAGACGATGTGATGGAACGACTCGATGAATTAAATCGTCGTATAGAGCAGGCCATCGTTTTTGGCCAATTGGGCGTGCGGAGCAGCGAAAGCGCATCGCCTGCGCCAGCAATTTCGCATGGCTAGTCGCGTCGATCGACATGACCCGATTTGTTGATCGCCCGCAGCAGTCGAATGCCAAGCGCCAGCGCCAGGACGCATCCAGTGAGTCCGAAAAACGAAACGCCGCCGACTAGCGGCCCGATGAGCGGAATGTTCTCGCTGACGAGCGGCGGCACCGCGCGGCTGTAAAGTAGTGCCGAGCCGAGAAATAGCGCGCTCGTCAGCATGCCCAGCACTAGCCGATTCACCGAGGGTTGGAGTCCGCGGTGTTCTAAGTGCACATCGAATTTTCCGGCCTGCAACTGGTCGACCATGTCGAGCAGCTTGCGGGGAAGCACTTCAGCCATGTGTTCCATTTCGGAATAAATTCGCCGGAGCTTTCGCAGCCGCCGAACGGGCGAAAGCCTTCGCCACATCATTTCTTTCTGATGCGGCCGCAACATTTCCACGAGGCTAAACCGCGGACTTGCCAGCCGCGACGTGCCTTCCAGCATCACGAGCATCTTGATCAGCATTGCAATCCGTGCGGGCAGCATGATGTGGTAGCGGCGGATGATTTCTGTCATTTCGTTGAGCGCCGCGCTCAGATTCACACATTCCAAGGCCTGGTGTGCATAATGAGCCACGAAGTCCGCGACATCGCCTGCTAATGCGGCCTTGTCGAATCCGCGCGGCACATCACCCATCCGCATGATCGATTCTGTAAGCTGAGACGCATTGCCTTCGCAGAGCGACATCAGCATGTCTTCCACATCCTCGCGTAAAATGTCGTCGATGCGGCCAACCATGCCGAAATCGATCAATCCAACCACATTTCCCGGCATCAATATCAAATTCCCCGGATGCGGATCGGCGTGGTAGAATCCGTGTACAAAAATCATCGTCAGATACATGTTCGCGCCACGCCGGGCCAACGCTTCCATGTCGTATCCTTGCTCGCAAAGAATTTCCGCTTGCGAAAGCTTGACACCCTGCAGGAATTCCATTGTCAGTACGCGGGGCGTCGTCAGTTTCGGATACGACTTGGGAATACGCACCGACGCTTCGCCGGCAAACATTTGCGCGAACTGCTGCATGTTGCGTTCTTCGCGCGAGAAATCGAGCTCCCGCTTGAGGGTTCGCTGAAATTCCGACATCGTTGCCCGGGGGCGATAATTCGCCCATTCCGGTACGCGTTCTGCCCATTGAGCAAGACCGGTGAGGATTTCTAAATCGCGGCGAACGACCTCTTCAATGCCCGCATGACGCACCTTTACGACGACGCAATCCCCATTTTTCAAGCGGGCACGGTGAACTTGCCCGATCGAGGCACTCGCCAGCGGCAGCACCTCGAATTCCTCGAACAACGCTTCAATCGGCTGACCAAGTTCAATTTCGACGATTCCCGAAATGACAGGAAACGGATCGGCCGGGGCGGCGTCCTGCAGCTTCGAAAGTTCGTTAGCCAGCGCGACGCCAATGATGTCGGGCCTTGTACTGAGAATTTGCCCCAGCTTAATGAATGTAGGGCCGAGTTCCGAAAGCGCGAGCCGAATGCGTGTTTCGCGGCTATGAGTGCACAGCGCGGTGCCTTCACGGTCTTTCAGAATACCGCGAGCGAATCGGGGACCGAGCCGATCGATCCATCCGGCAAGCCCGTATTTGCTCAGCACCGTAAGAATCTGCGCCCAGCGATTCGCATGTCGATAAAGTTGTGGGATGGTGCTAAGACGCATTGGCTAACGGCGATCTGAACGTATGCCGTCCGGCATTTGGGTCAAACAGAAAACAACGACAACTCAATTCGCGAGTCCCAATTTTACTTTCGATCGAGGACGGCCGACACCGTCCCTGCCTGCTTTACCGCCAATTGGCTGTAATTGCTTGACCACGTACTTCGACATTGCCAAACTTTGATCTCGCCGCCAAGTTTTGCCCGTGCGGCACACGGCTTGCATCATTTACCGGCACCAAATGCTTTGGCCCGAGCGAATGCGAAATGAGTAACGATACCCAATATCAGCTCCGCTGCACCTATCGCTTGCAGCTCCGGCAGGGATTCGGCTTCCCCGAAGCCGCCGAGATCGCAGACTATTTAGAGCAACTAGGCATTAGCCACGTATATTCTTCCCCCTACCTGCAAGCGGCGCCGGGCAGCACACACGGATACGACGTGCTCGACCACCAAAGCGTAAATGCTGAACTCGGCGGGACGATGGGGCACGAATCTTTCTCGAATACGCTCGGCAAACATCATTTGGGGCAAGTGCTCGATATCGTGCCCAACCACATGAGCATTGCCCACAGCGGTAACCGCTGGTGGTGGGATGTCCTGGAAAACGGCCCATCGAGCCAATACGCAGATTATTTCGACGTCGATTGGGAGCCGCCGGAAGCGAAATTAAAGAACCTCGTTTCGCTGCCAATTCTTGGCGATCATTACGGACAATTGATTGAATCGAGCCAGATTCAAATCAAGCGCGAGGGCGGCTCGTTTCACGTTGTCTATGGCGATCGACAGTTGCCGCTCGCGCCGCGGTCTGAAGATGTAATTCTCGCGGCGGCGGCAGAAAAGATCGATTCCGATTTGTTGGCCTTCGCGGCAGATGCTGCGGGCGCTTTGCCGCACGCAGCACTGAACGACATCTCCAATGCCGCGCGCCGGCACCGGGATAAAGAGATTTTGCGCCGCATGTTGGATCGCGAGTTTCGCGAAAATGAAGCGGCTGCGATGGCCGTCGACCAGGTGCTCGAGGAAATCAATGCGTCACCCGATCGACTGGATGAAGTATTGACGCGGCAAAACTATCGATTGGCGCACTGGCGAACGGCGAAGCAAGATCTGGGCTACCGTCGATTTTTCGATGTGAATTCGCTCGTCGGATTGCGAATGGAGAATGCACGTGTGTTTCGAGATACGCACGCGCTAATTTTCCACTGGCTGCAACAAGGCGTCTTGGACGGTTTGCGAGTGGATCATCCAGACGGCCTGCGTGATCCGCAGCAGTACTTCAAACGACTGTCAGCGGCGGCGCCCAGGCGTGGATTGTGGCAGAAAAAATTCTGATGCCGGAAGAACGTCTACCCGAATCGTGGCCGGTAGCGGGCACAACGGGTTACGACTTTCTAAACCGTGTGCTCGGATTATTTATCGATCCGAACGGCGAAGGCCCGATCACGGAGTTCTATGCGGAGTTCACTGGCGAGTCCACGGATTTTCCTGCGCTGGCGCGAGATAAGAAGCACCTGGTGATGCGCGACTTGTTCGCTAGTGACATGAATCGGCTGACCGCGCAAATGGCCGATATTTGCGAATCGCATCGCCATTATCGCGACTTCACACGGCGGGAAATCAATTCCATGATTCGTGAAGTCATTGCCTGCCTCCCGGTATATCGAACTTATGTGCAGGCAGAGACCGAAGAAATTACGGACACCGACCGGCAAGTTGTCCAGAAAGCAATTGAGACCGCGAAGGAGCACCGCCCGGATATCGAGAGTCAGCTTTTCGACTTTTTCGGCGACATTCTGTCGCTCAAAGTGCGCGGCCAAAGGGAAGCGGAACTTGTGATGCGGTTCCAACAAAATACAGGGCCGGTAATGGCCAAGGGCATGGAAGACACGTTGTTTTACAATTACAACCGCTTTGTGGCGCTTAATGAAGTGGGCAGCGAGCCATCGCGATTTGGATTGTCCCCCCGACAATTTCACCTGGCTTGCGCCGTCACGTTGGAGCAATACCCGCGTACACTCCTGGCAACCGCCACGCACGATACAAAGCGCGGCGAAGACGTTCGCGCACGGATCGCTTTGCTTTCAGAAATCCCGCAGCAGTGGGCCGCAGCCGTTCGTGAATGGTCAGGAATGAACGAAAAATTCCGCACGCATTTCCAGCCCGATCGAAATACCGAATATCTGTTTTACCAAACGCTCATCGGCGCATGGTCCATTGAGCTCGATCGTATGCAGCAATATTTCGAAAAGGCAATTCGCGAGGCAAAAAATCACACTTCTTGGATCGCCCCTAACGAGGATTACGAGAAGGCCGTGCACGCTTTCATCGGCAGCGCTATGGCGGACGAACAATTCATGGGGTCCGCACGTCGATTTGTGCAGGAACTTGTAGAACCCGGTCGCATCAATTCGCTGGCACAAACGCTCATTAAACTGTCTTCCCCAGGCGTGCCCGACATTTACCAGGGTTGTGAACTTTGGGATATGAGTCTTGTGGATCCCGACAACCGTCGGCCTGTCGACTATGAAACACGGCGGCGTCTATTGCTGGAATTGGATCGGTTATCGCCCGAGGACATTATGCGCCGCGCCGAGGAAGGATTGCCGAAGCTATGGGTGATTCGCAAGACCTTGCAGTTCCGCGCTGCGCATCCGCAGTGGTTTGAGAGCGGCGCCTACACACCACTAACGGCAGCAGGCGCCAAGGCGGACAACGTTCTCGCATACGCCAGGGCGGAAAATGTCGTGACTGTGGCACCCCGCCTGGTACTTGGACTCCGCGGCAAATGGGACAACACGAGCATACGAGTTCCGGCAGGGGCCTGGCGAAATCTGCTGACCGGAGAGCGCTGGGAAAGTGAGCGGATCGGAATTGCAGATCTGCTCAAACGATTTCCGGTGGCGTTATTAATTCGGCAGTAGGCTCAAGCTGTCTGCCTTTTATTACTGATAGCATTTCAAACCTTCGCCGCTAACAGATCCAATATTCCGGTCAGCGGGGTTTCCACCCAATCGGGCCGGCTATTCAACTCGTAGCCGAGTTCGTAGACGGCTTTCTCGAGCAGGAAGAAATTTAGCAATAAGTTCTGCTCTGGCCGTGTCTGGGGAAAAAACGAGGCTTTACCAGCCGCGGCTGCGTAGGCTCTGAGAAACGAGCTGGCGACGGAGAAGTACCAAAATGCGGCCACTTGTTTGAGCTGATCGGTCTTGTCTGCAGTGCCGAATCCAGTGGCCACGAGTTTGAAGTAGCCCTGTGATGCCGCATAATGGATGGAGCGCAACATGCCCGCCACATCTTGTAACGGCGAACGCTTCATGCGCCGTTCGCTGAGGGAACGAGCTGGCTCGCCTTCGAAATCGATGATGACGAAATCTTTGCCGGTGTACAGCACCTGACCCAAATGATAATCGCCATGGCAGCGAATTCGCTCTGCGGTGACCTTTTTACCGATGATTCGGTGGAATCGCTCAAAGATTTGCTGTTCGTGATCGAGTACAGTGCGTGCCAGTGGTTGAGCTGATGGCAGCAAGTGGTTGATGCGCTTGCGCAAAAGTTGCAGCTTTTGGACAGCAAGCTTTCGCGCCGATTGATACAGCGACCGTTGATAAAGTTGCGAAAACGGCTCCGGCTTGAATGCCGGATCATCTTCGCCACTGCCGAGCGCCAGGTGCAATTCAGCTGTGCGCTGTCCAAGCAATTCCGCCATTTGCAAAAATCCGCCGGCTAACTCCTCGGCAATCGGATTCATTGGCTGCTCGGCAAGATCCCACAGCGGCCGATCGTTGAGTCCCGCGGACGTGGGCCATTGATCGGCTGGCCGGGCAAGGACTTTTTCAAAGTACCGGCTCAAATGATCGAGCGTCGTTTGCCACGCCGCTTCCGATTGCGGCATGAGCTGATGCATAACGCCTAGCGTCCACGGCTCGCTGCCATTTCGCCGATATTCAATGCTGCCCAAAACCGAGGGCACGTTTGGAAAATGTTTTTCCTCGGTCAGAAACCGCCCGATTTCCAATTCCGGACTAATGCCCTGCTCCACGCGGCGAAACAGCTTAAGGATTGCCCTGTCGCCATAGATGATTGAAGTGTTGCTCTGGTCCCCTCGGACCGGCGAGGGCTGCAAAGTCACGCCGTGCTGCACTACGTCGCGCAGCTTCGGCGTGGGGGTGGCAGCCAACTCGCCTTCGTTGACCTTCGTGCGACGGCGACGCGCAATGGACTCGAACAGCGCGCACGCAAATGATGTATCGATCGTGGCGTCGAACACCACGCCCGACTGTTTGGAATCTCGCAGTGTCAATCGGGCAATGACCGCGCTGGGCGAGTCCGACAACAGCCGCGCTGCATCGTCTCCAAGGCGCAAGCAATGGGCAGCAAATATGTTTCTGGCTCACCCTCCACATATTCAACTTGCAACAGTGCTAAACACTCCGATTTTTCTGGCGTCGATTTTTGCTCCAGCGGACTGAAATCGGTGATTATCACGTTTTGAATCGTGCGCGCCTTTAGAACCAAACCAGCGATGTGCGGGAAGCCAGCTGCGCAGTGCGGCCTCGAGCTGAGTTTTGTGCGCCCCGCGAACACTTCATTCCAGGCATTGCGAACAGAAAGTTTGGTTGCCTCTGGTTTACCGTCGGCGGGTTCCGCGGACGACTTTTCCAGTACAAACCAATAAAATGCGTGCGGACCGAGCGTCAGCAAGTAGGGCAACTTGCCAATTGGCGGAAAGCGGTTGTAGCCGAACATTTCGACTGGCACGGCGCCTTCATTGGCACTCAAATCGAGTTCCACAAATTGTGTAAAACGCGATAGATTAGCGACGACCAAAATCGTTTCATTCTGGTAGTGTCGCATCAAGGCGAGAACTTTGCTGTTCTCTGGCGATAGCAGCTCGAGCGTACCGCGGCCAAAAGCCAGATGTCGCTCGCGCAGCGCAATCAGTCGCTTCATCCACCACCAGAGCGATTGCGGATTATTCTTTTGCGTTTCCACGTTCACGCTGGCGTAATAAAACTCGGGATCGATAACGAGCGGCAAATACAACCGCTGCGGGTTGGCGCGCGAAAACCCCGCGTTGCGATCGGCGCTCCATTGCATGGGCGTACGCACACCGTTGCGATCGCCCAGATAAATATTGTCACCCATTCCCAGCTCATCGCCGTAATAAATGATCGGCGTGCCGGGGAGCGACATCAGTAAGCCGTTCAACAGTTCGATCGTTCGACGATTATTATTCAAAAGCGGCGCCAAACGTCGGCGAATACCCAGGTTGATTCGCGCTTCACGATCCCTCGCATAAACCCGATACATGTAATCGCGCTCTTCATCGGTGACCATTTCCAGCGTCAGTTCATCGTGATTGCGCAAGAAGACGAACCACTGGCAGTTGTCGGGAATCGGCGGCGTTTGCTGCAGGATATCGACAATCGGAAACCGATCTTCCATGTGCTTGGCCATGAACAATCGCGGCATCACAGGAAAATGAAAGGCTGCGCTGCACTCGTCGCCATCGCCGAAATACGCACGAGCATCTTCGGGCCATTGGTTCGCTTCGGCCAGAAGCATGCGACCCGGATAATGTTCATCAACATGTTTTCGCAGCGCCTTGAGGAACGCATGCGTCTCCGGCAAGTTTTCGCAATTGGTCCCTTCGCGCTCGTAAAGATATGGCACCGCGTCGAGTCGCATCCCATCGACGCCCATGTCGAGCCAGAAATCCACGGCGTTGAAGAGCGCTTCGTGCACTTTGGGGTTATCGAAGTTCAAGTCGGGTTGGTGCGAATAAAACCGATGCCAATAGTATGCCTTCGCGACTGGGTCCCAAGCCCAATTGGATAGTTCGAAATCTTTGAAGATGATGCGAGCATCGGAGTATTCGGTTCCGGTCTCGCTCCACACATAAAAATCGCGCTGTGGTGAGCCAGGCTTTGCCCGCCGCGCACGTTGGAACCATGGATGTTGGTCCGACGTATGGTTGAGCACCAATTCCGTAATCACCCGCAGTCCTCGGGCATGGGTTTCACGTAGGAAGGTCTTAAAATCTTTGAGCGTGCCATACGCCGGATTCACGTTCGTGTAGTTGGCGATGTCGTAGCCGTCATCCTTGAGCGGCGAAGGATAAAACGGCAACAGCCACAGCGGCGCTGACACCAAGGTCCTGGAGATAGTCGAGCTTTTGCGTGAGCCCTGCAAAATCGCCCACACCATCGCCGGTGGAATCGAAAAACGACCGGACGTGAAGCTGATAGATGACCGCGTCTTTGTACCAGAGCGGATCGATTTCTGGCGGTGCCGACCGGCGGGCCTCCGCTTGGGCTACATCCAGTGCGGCAGTGGCGACATCAGCGGTCATAACAGCAAACTCTAGCTCATCGTCTATTCAAGGCTTTGGGGGGCATGCTCTTGCCGAACGCCTTAGCGGCCAAATTTAATCACCTGCGCAGGATTCGTTTGCGGATCAAGCTCAATGCGTACCCGCGGGCCTTGCCAGGCGAAAACGTTGTCGTTGAGCAAATCATGTGCCTGCGAGTATTGCGGAAGCCCCAACTGCTCGAGCGACAGTTCGAGCCAACCGGAGCGTGCGCTGGCGGGATCAAGATTAACTACGGTCAACAGCACATCCGAGCCATCTCGGCTGCGTTTGGTATACGCCAGAAGCTGATCGTTCTCGATGTTGTGAAACGACACATTGCCATTGCGCTGCAGGGCGGGATGTCACGCGGCGAATTTGGTTCAATTTCGTCAAAAGGTGTCGCAGGCTCTCGGGCCGATTTAGATCCCATCGCTTGAGTTCGTACTTCTCCGAGTTTAAATATTCCTCACTGCCCGGTTCACGCGGTGTCCGTTCAATCAATTCGAACGCTGGGCCGTAGACGCCATAATTGGCGCCCAGCGTAGCAGCCAACACAGCACGTGTAACGAACGCCGGCCTGCCGCCGCGTTGCAAATAGTCATGGAGAATGTCAGGAGTGTTCGTCCAAATATTCGGCCGGAAAAACTCGGTCAGGGGCGCTTGCGATAGTTCCGTAAAATACTCGGTCAACTCCTGCTTCGAATTCCGCCAGGTGAAGTACGTGTACGATTGTGTGAAGCCCAATTTCGCCAGCCGGTACATAATCTTAGGCCGCGTGAACGCCTCCGAAAGAAAAATCGCGTCCGGCCGCACACGCTTAACTTCTGCAATGCACCACTGCCAAAACGGGAACGGCTTGGTGTGCGGATTATCGACGCGAAAGATTCGCACACCGTGGTCGACCCAAAATAGGAACACGCTTTTCAATTCTTCCCACAGCGCACGCCAATCTTCACTCTCGAAATTAAATGGGTAGATATCTTGATATTTCTTGGGCGGGTTCTCGGCGTACTGCACAGTCCCATCAGGCCGATGCCGGAACCACTGTGGATGCTCACGCACATACGGATGATCGGGCGAGCACTGGAATGCGATATCGAGCGCAAGCTCCATGTGGCGATCTTTCGCCGCCGCCACCAGCGCATGGAAGTCGTCGAAAGTTCCCAACGGTGGATGAATCGCTTTGTGGCCACCTTCAGGCCCACCAATCGCCCAAGGGCTACCGACATCGTCGGGCTGTGCCGTGGTTTGATTGTTTTTACCTTTGCGAAACGCGCGGCCGACGGGATGAATTGGCGGAAGGTACAGCACGTCGAATCCCATCGACTCCACATAGGACAACTGCGCAATAACATCACGCAACGTGCCATGTTGGCCAACTGAAGGTCCAAATGAACGTGGAAAAAGTTCGTACCAGGCGCTAAAGACGGCTCGCTCGTCGTCGACGACAACGGCATGCGTTTGAGAAAAGGTTGCTTCGCTGCGATCGACATTTTGGTCCAAGAGTTGCAAAAGTGTCTCGTCCATCGCCGCGGCATAGCCGATCGATTCGCCCGGCGAATCAATCTCGCTCCCGGCAAGAGCAACTCGAGCGGCGAACTTTCGCAATTCGGCTACGTCGCTGCCTGCGGCGCACGAAGCGGCCTGTTCAACGAGCTTGGCGCCAATCTGCAAATCGACCTTCAGATCCTGTCCAGCATCTGCGCGTTTTTTCAAATCATGCCGCCAGCTGTGAAAATGATCGACCCAACTGATCACGCGGTATTCATACCGGCCCACGGTTTCTAAACGAATTTCAGCTCGCCAAAGATCGTTGCCCAGCGGCTTAAGCGGAACTTCGAGCCAGGAGGCCTCCGATTTTGCGCCGCCACATCGGCAATCCGGTACTGCAGCAGGCAGACGATCTCGTCGTGCCCATCGGTGAAAGCATCTGCCTCGATGGTCAATTGGTCGCCGACAACGCGTTTGATGGGAAAGCGGCCACAATCGATGCTGGGGCGAATGGCATCGATGATCACTCTTCGGCGGCCATCAGCCGGCAAGTCCATCAACGAATCCTTCCTCGGTTGCGCATCCTCGAATCGACGCGTGGAGCAACTTCTTTCGCAGGTTTTACAAGACTGCGTGCAATGTCACAACGTCCATTCGCATTGTTGCCGCTTTAAGCAGGTTGCGGCGGTGGACCAGCGATTTGTTCGGGCGGGGAATCTTGCTCCGCTGCAGTTTCGGGCTCCTCATTATCTTCTTCCGGCTGTGCGGTAGCATCGGTCGTTATTGGAGGTTGATCGATTACCATCGCTGCCGGAGCAGGCGCGGTTGCTTGAAGCGCCGCTCGCGCTTTTTGCGGCGTGCTCTTTTGTAGCGCTTTCACTGGTTTGTCAACAAGCGTTTCTGGATCGGTAACGGCGCACAAAATGGCTACAGAGCAGGCTTGCAGTGGATACTTATCGCCTACCGCAAACAATCGGCCTTCAGCCTTTGGATCTGCCGTATCGAGCAGTTGCTGCCACTGTTGCGCTTCGCCAAAACTGGGCAGCACAAATGGGATATCTAGCTTTTGATCTCCATTAAAGAGCAGCAATAGGGTGTCTCCATCCACCGGTTGGCCGCGCTCGTTCACATCCACATGCTTGCCATAGAGCTGCACACCCACGCACCGAGAGTACGGAACGCTCCACGATTCCTCGGTCATTTCCTTCCCGTTGGGGTCGAGCCACAAAATATCGGGTATGGGCAGGCCTTCGAGTTTCTCGCCGTGAAAAAACCGCCTTCGCTGCAACACTGGCTGGCTGAAATAAAGCGTGATCAGCCGCTGCGTAAAGCACAGCATATCGCGCTGCATGTCATTCAAATTCCAATTGAGCCAGGTGATTTCGTTGTCCTGGCAATACGCGTTATTGTTGCCCCCCTGAGTGTGACTAATTTCGTCGCCCGCCAGCAGCATGGCCACGCCTTGCGAACAAATGAGTGTCGCCAGCATCGCGCGTTGTTTGCGTTCGCGCAATGTGTTGATTTCCGGATTGTCGGTGGCGCCTTCCGCGCCGCAGTTCCAGCTATTGTTATCGTCGGCTCCATCGCGATTATCCTCGCCATTGGCATCGTTGTGTTTGTGATCGTATGAAACCAAATCGTTCAGCGTGAAGCCATCGTGGCACGTGATGAAATTGATGCTGGCGTTCGGCGGACGTTTGCTCCACGCGTACAAGTCGCTGGATCCGCAAAAGCGCGTGGCGAACTCCGGCACCGTGCCGGCGTCGCCCTTCCAATAGCGACGAACACAATCGCGATATTTCCCATTCCACTCCGACCACAGCACCGGAAAATTTCCAACCTGATAGCCGCCTTCACCCAAATCCCACGGCTCGGCAATCAGTTTCACCTGCGAGACAACCGGATCCTGATGGATGATATCGAAGAAGGCACCCAGCTTATCAACCGCGTGTAACTCGCGCAGAGTGTGCTCGCCAAATCAAAACGGAACCCGTCGACGTGCATCTCCTGAACCCAGTAGCGCAAACTATCCATAATCAGCTGCAGCACACGCGGATTTTGCATTCGCAAAGTATTTCCGCAGCCGGTGAAATCCATGTAGTACCGCGGATCTTCCGGCGAAAGCCGATAGTACGAGGCGTTATCGATTCCGCGGAACGTCAGGGTTGGCCCCATCTGGTTGCCTTCCGCCGTGTGGTTGTAAACCACATCTAGAATCACTTCGATCCCGGCGGAATGCAGGTTGCGAACCATCGTCTTGAATTTCGAAACTGCATCGAGCTGCGATTCGGCCAAAGCATACGCATTTTCCGGGGCAAAGAAATTCAGCGTGTTGTAACCCCAGTAATTCGTCAGTCCCTTTTCCACCAAGTGCCGATCGTTCAAGCGATTGTGCACCGGCAGCAGTTCGACTGCCGTGACCCCCAAATCTTGCAAGTGTCGAATCACCGGCTCCGAACCCAAGCCGGAATACGTGCCGCGGAACTGTTCCGGCACTTCCGGATGCAGCTTGGTAAAACCCTTCACGTGCAATTCATAGATCAACGTTTTCTGCCACGGAGTGCGCGGCGGACGGTCATCGCCCCACGTAAATGCTGTGTCGATCACTTTCGCGCGCGGCGCATAACGGGCGTTGTCGCGCTTGTCGAACGATAAATCGGCCTGCGAGCTGCCAACGCGGTAGCCGAACATCGAATCGGCCCAGCGCAAATTCTTACCGATGCACTTCGCGTACGGATCGAGCACGATCTTATTCGGATTGAACCGATGACCTTGTTCCGGGTCGTACGGTCCATACACACGGTATCCATACAGTGCGCCCGGCGAAATATCAGGCAAATAGCCGTGCCAGACCATGTCGTTGTATTCCGGCAGCGGAATGCGAACATATTCCGCTTTAGCGTCCGGCGAATCGAACAAGCACAGTTCGACTTTTTCCGCGTTCTCGGAATACAAAGCGAAATTAACGCCGCGTCCGTCCCAGGTTGCCCCCAGTGGATACGGCTGGCCCGGCCAAATTCTCATGAGTTGGTTTACCGTTTACAAAATCGCCCCACGGCCGAATAAATCAATCGACCTGGGGCGGGGTGGAGCGAACATCATTGGGCGGCCCATCCTGCGCCGCGACTATGGCAGAATGATAGCCGCTTGATCCAGTGAGTCAATGTGCGCCGCGAGTGCAAGCCTTTACGAAAGCGATCAGTCGCCCTCATCCCAGGGATTCGCCGGCACATGCTGCGGCGGATGTAACGCGGCGGCCAGAGCCGTGTCTTCTTCTTCGACCCGTTGAGGCGGAGCCGTCCATTCATGTTGCAGCTCGGGTGCGACGTTAATCAAACATGCGAACAACACCGCAATGGCCACCGGCAGCACAAGCCACACAAGCACGCCGCCGTCGATGGCTGAAGCACCAGGATCAACCGTCATAACACAACTCCAAAACGGATCGGTCACATGCAAATAGGTGTAGGAGCGATCGTTGCTGTAATCGGTCATTTCTCGAATCACGCGCGGAATTCCCCAGCCAGCCATCAAAATCAAAAAATTAATCAATACGGCTGTCACGACGGTCACTTGTGTTAACCGTCGAATTAGCCGAAGTAGCAAATGCGTTAGCCCCAAATAAATCGTGACATATCCAAAGAGTAAAAGAACGAATTCGATACAATGGCCCGGTGTGGGGTTGCCGCGCGGCGGCGTCGGGGCCACGGTCCAACAGAAGATGCCGAACAGCGCGATCAGGGATACCGCCAGCAAATTGCTGATCGCGAAAAAGTAACCCGTGCCCGGTCCCGGATTGAACCACGTAAACACCATGCGGCCCAAACCGGTTTTGGGCAAACTACGCTTTACGCGCGGCGAAAGGTCGACGTTTTCGCCTGTAATCATGGTGCCCATGAGGTACCAATAGAAGGCGGCAATCGTCATCATGAACACGCTGCACATGCCCAGCGCTTCCGACTGCTTCTCAAATACTCCGTACTTCACGGCGAAATAGCCGGCCCAAGCGATGAGCAGTACTTGCTGCACGAGCATCGTAATTCTTAGCGGCGTGGAGCGATTTTCTGAGGGAAATGTCAACTGCGCCCGGCCGCAAGGTAGATCAGCGCGAACGTGCTAACGAATGCCGTGAGCAGTGCGCCGTTCATCTGCCAGAACCATGCCTCTTGGATCGGCAGCCGAGTATGCCGCATCAGCTCATGACAGAGCGCTGCTGCGCCTACGAAAACATAAAACAGTCCAATCACCAGCAGCACAGAGATGATGACCTGCCAATGCTTTTCCTTGGCGATTGTTCCGATGAACAGCGTCAACATTGAAAAACCGATCGACGCCATGAACGTGTAGTACAGAATGAAACAGATCGTCACCACATCGACGCCGCGGAGCAAATAAGTGAATGCCAGACAAGGCGCGACCGCGGAAAAATAAACAAGCAGCTGCACGACCGCACTGCCCAATTTGCCGCCGACAATTTGCCGCGGCCGCAACGTGGTAATCGCCACGAGCTCGAACGTGTTGTCTTCACGCTCCGCCGTGAGCGATCGAAACGCGGAAAACGGAATGATCAACAGCAGCGGCGCAGCCAGGATCAAATAATAGCCATAAAACATCTCCGGCCCGTCGAACCGATACGGCACATCCGGTCCCAGGCGGGCGATGCCGACGATCGACCAGCCCCAGCACAGAATGAGCACCAGCGAGAACGTCATCGCAAACTGTCGGCTCTTGAGCGCCTGGCGGCATTCTTTGACCAACAGCGGGTTCAACCATTCGCCCGCCGTTTCAATAGCCGCAGTCAGCCACGGCCAAAATCCGGTTTCGCCAGCGCGCTCATCAGCGAGTTCAGCGGCCGCTGCTCCAGATTCGATTGGTACGGAATCGATACTCATTTGCACACTCATTGCACCAAGCCGGCGGTCACTTGCAAAAACACATCTTCCAGCGATCGCTCATGGCTGCCGAACGCCACGATGCGAAAATCGGCGGCAATCATTTCGCGCAGCAAGTCGGCCTCGCTGTTCTCGTCGCCTTCGTGCGAAAAAGTGATCGACTGGCCATCAATGCTGATCTCTCGCACATCAGTGCGTGCCGAAAGCCACGTTTCGAGTGCGGCAGCGCCGCCCAAAACGCGCGCCCGCACCCAACGATTCTGATGCTTCGGATCGCGCCGTTGAATTTCGGCGACGCTCCCCACGGCCAGAATGCAACCTTGTTCGATGATGCCGACGACATCGCACATTTCGGCCAGCTCGGTAAGGATGTGCGAGCTCACCAGAATTGTTTTCCCGTTGGCCGCGAGCTGACGAATCATTTCACGTAGTTCAATGCGCCTCGCGGATCCAAACCGGCGGCCGGCTCATCGAGCACCAACACGGCGGGGTCGTGAATCATCGTGCGACCCAGGCACAACCGCTGCTTCATTCCTTTGGACAGCCCGCTGACTGCCTTATCCCGCAGCTTATCGAGCCCGGTAAAATCCATCACATACGCAATTGCCTTCCGCCGCTCCGTGCCGCGGAGCCCATAAGATCGAGCAAAGAAATCGAGGTATTCGAGCACATTCACATTGGGATACGTGCCGTAATAGTCGGGCATGAATCCCAATCTTCGACGCACGCGGTCGGGATCATCGATCACGGAAAAGCCGTCGATGAACGCATCGCCCGACTGTGGGCAATCGAGTGTCGCAAGAATCCGCATACTTGTCGTCTTGCCTGCCCCGTTCGGTCCGATGTAGCCAAACACTTGCCCGCGCTGAACTTCAAACGAAACATCGTTGACCGCTTTCGTGCGGCCAAAATAGCGATGCAGCCGTCGGAGTTCGATCATCGAGTGCATAAATCTGTCATTCGTCCTTTGTCACTTGTCTTTGGTCCTTTGGGCGACCGTTAGTAACTAATCTTTGACGGGATAAGAGGCGTTTAAGCGATCGACAGAACGATGAGGGACCAATGACAAAGGACCGAATCACCACTTGCCCACGACCACGTGCAAACTCGCCTCTTCATGAGCCGACGGCGTACCCAACTGCACTTCCGGCGATTGGTTGACAATGGCAATGTAAGTTTTCGGTGGCACGCGGCCAGCCAGTAACTCGTCCTGCACCGCCGCCAGCGATCGCTCCAGGACGCCGGTTTGCTGCGTCGCTTCCGGTTCATTGCCGTTCACGCGATAGTTCATGCCAGGGTAGTAATACGGTTGGTACTGCACTCCCTGTCGATTCAATCCAAAAAAGCTGCGATCATTGCGATTGATCATCGCCTCCGGCCGTCGCGGTTGATTGTCGTTCAAAACGGCCATGATTTCTTTGACGGCGCTCGAATCTTTTTCGATGGATGTCAGTGAAACCGCTGCGCCATCTTCAGCGCCAATGCCCGAAAAATAATTGCCAACTTCGTCGGTCAGTATGATCCGCTCGATATTCGCACCGAGCCGGTTTGTCACTTGGGGGAGACCGCCCGCGGAGGAATTGATGTCGAGCTTGGCTTTCGTCGGGCGAATTCGCGACGTGATGAATTGGGTCGGCGTGCGCGAATTCAGCCAACCGTCGGTGAGTTGCTGCTTGAGCGGCGATTTGAAATTGCCCCGTTCGGCGCGTTCCCAATCGATGTATCGTGTCGCCGCGATGTCGTCGGGCTTGGGTGAGAATTCCAACGGCAGCACGACCGTGTCGTCGGCAAATGCCAGCCCGTTGCCTGGCGCTAATCCGGCATAGAACGACAGCCTCGCCCAACACGTGGCCTCACCATTCTGCTGATCAATAGCCGTGATGCTCCGCGTTCGCACGCGGACACTTAGCCCATCGGAAATGAACGCAAACGCCACGAGCGCCGCTGTCACCAAGAGCGCGCTAGCCGGCACCGTCAGCACCAGCAGATTCAATTTGCCCCGTCGCTTCAGCAACCAGTAATTGATTGGGCCAATCGCGAGCACAAACAACGTGATCAGCACTTGAAACTGCGTAACCGGCGCGAGCCCCACGCCGGGAATCAAGAAATTCCAAAAATCAGAATTCGGCCGGTAGACCGAGAGCCCATAACGCTGGAACCACCGCCAGCGCGCCGAGCCGACCGAATTGAACAACCATTCCCACTTGAAACCGTTTCCGCTGAAAGACTCGTTTGCGCGAAGCGCCACAACCATTCCCAAACCAAACGGCTGCATCGCGAAAGGTGCGCGATTGGCAGCCATCGGCTCTTCTGCTTTGGGCCCCGCTTCCTCGACCTGTGTCTTGGCAGCCGGGTCGTTTACGTCCTGACTTGGTAGCGATCCCGTCGATCCATCAGAATTCACCACCGACGCGTCAAGCGCATTGTCGAGAAGTGACAAATTCTTCATGCTTTCGCGCGGCAGCGTCCAACCACGCTTCGACGGATCAAGCTCTGCGCTCGTGTCGTCGTTGGATTTGACCGCGCTCAGCTTCAACAGCGATTCCACTTTCGGCAATTGTTGCCAGTTCGTGCCGGCGCCATACACGACGAGCGTTCCGCCGTTGCGGGCCCAAGCTCGAATGGCCTGCCACTGCTGCGGCGATTGATCGATTAGTACCTGCAACTGGCTGAGCGAGACAATTATCATGTCGAAACCGCTGTAATTGATCCAATTCGTCGGCAGATCGGCGAATGTGGCAATCGAAGGCGTAGCAACTGCAGACGCCGGCGTGGCGACGGGCACTCCGTTTGTCACGCCGATCAGTTGCGAAGTCGCCCCGCCAACGTTCAACGTTTCTGGCTGCAAATTCGTATTTAGCATTGCCGGCAAAACGATCGTTCCTCCTCCGCTCAAGAGCAGAGTCGCCGGCGAAGATCCGTCACCCTGAAAAGTGCCGCTCCAACTGGTCCAGCCCGTGCGCACCGAAAGTTCGTCGACATGCTGTCCGTCTTCGAACGTGTCGAATTCCTGCATTACGGAAGGGGCCAACTGCGGCATGGAAATCGTCGCCGTCGCGGTTGTTGTGCCGGCCGGCATCTCGATGCTCTGCGTCGCCACTGCGCCATCGTGATTGGTATACCCAGTTTTCGCACGACATCGCACAGTTAGCACGCGGTCGGCAGTGAGCGGACCAGTTGTCGATGTGAATTTGATGCGGATGGGGCGATAGCCGAACGAATCGACCCAAGTGGTGTCGATCGTCAGCGTTAGCCCGGATGAGGGGGGCGGCGGCAGCTTCGACATTGGCCCGCCCGCCGGAGTTGGATTCGCGATTGGCAAAGTGATCGTTCCGCCCGATGCTGCCATGACAGCCGACGTTGGCTGCATCGAACAGCATGCGGCGATGATCAGGATGAGCGATATCGTTGGCCCGGCTCGAAGCGGCGGCGGTGTGCGCTTTGCTGAATCATCCGCGCCGCCAGAAATTCCTGCTCGTCGAACCGCAATCAGCCGGGCAACAAACGTTGCGATAGAAAATGTGCCCGCGAAAACCACAAAGACCACCACCATTGCTGCAAGGCCGATCAGCACGCCGGCCGCCCAAACTTGCTCGCACAGCGCCAGCGACATAATGAACGACGCTACCGCCAGCACTGCCATTGCGGCCAAGAGCCAGCGGAGCGAAAACTGCGGAACAAGCGTGCGTCGAGGATTAGCCATACGCCGATTGTGCCATGCCGCGTAGCAAAAGCAAAGCTTCGCAGCGATCGTCGTCCAGGACCGATTAGTGCATCACCCGAGCTATTCGTTCGGCACAGCCCGTTATCGGTCCGTCAAAGTTTTTTGCTGTAAAACAGCGCCCCGCCGCCGGCGTCCGTGTAAGTCGCATGTTTGAATCCGGCCTGCTTGTAAAGCCTCCGCGCCCGTTGATTGTTCTCCTGCACTTCCAGCGTGACCTTGCCGCAGCCGAGCTCCAGGGCTTTGCGGTCCACCGCCTGCAAAAGCGCGCGTCCGACGCCTTGGCCACGAAACTCGGGCAAGACGGCCAAGTCGTGAATGTTCACTAGCGGTGTGGCCAGAAAGGTGGAAAAGCCGAGAAAACAGGTGGCGATGCCGACCGGCCGGTCGTCGAGATAAGCCAGGAGGATTAGCGTTGTGGGGTGACTTTTAAGAGCCGGGATGAGTTGGTCAAGCACTTTCTGGCTGAGCGGTCCGCCATTGCCCATATCATCGAGGGCATAGGCCGCGGTCAAATCGAGCACGGCTTGTTGATGTTCGGGCCGATCGAGATCGGCTTGCACAATGAACAGGGAGCTATGCATTTTCGGAAAAAAATATTTATTCGAGTGGCCCAAAAAATCTATTGACGAATGATCATAAGTACACTACAATGACGGTCGAGGTTGGAATGCGTATTCCGACCAGAAATAAAACGCAGCGGTTCCAGAGAAACGACTTTGTGCTACCCCACTAGTTCACATTATTTGAAATATGCCGAATCATACCAAAATTCACGTTTCGTCCGGCAATTCGCGAGACGCGGATTGGCACGATGTGCATAGTTCGGTATCGGAACACACTCGAATCTCTCGACGAGAACGAGTGGGCATAGCCCGGAGAGTGAAAAAACTGCGAAATAACTCCTGCGAAACGCTCGAGTAAACACGGAGAAAGTGCATCAGTTACTTCACTTGCAAATGCCTTCCGAGTGCCGACGATGGTGGCGCAAGGCGGCTATGATTCCCATGCAGCGACACGCCAATGAATTTCCAAACAACGGATGTTAATCTGATCTATGGTTCAGCCTCGTAGGATCTATCTCGACAACGCCGCCACGAGTTGGCCAAAACCGCCGTCGGTTTACGACGCGGTTGAGCTGTATATGCGTGAAGGCGGAGCGCCGGCCGGCCGCAGTGGATATGCCCTTGCGGTTGAGGCGGGCGCCAGCATTGCGGCCGCTCGACTTGCTGTAGCGCGGCTGATCGGCGCGACAGATCCGCGGCAGGTGATTTTCACGACCAACGGCACCGATTCGCTGAATCTTGCCATCCACGGCTTTCTGCGGCCTGGCGATCATGCCATTTGCACCGACGCCGATCACAACTCCGTGCTGCGGCCACTGCGGTATTTGGAGCAGCAGGGGCGCGTGGAAGTGACGCGTGTTCCGTGCGATTCGATTGGGCTGGTGAACCCGCAGGATATTCGCAGTGCCATACGATCCAACACGCGGCTCGTGGCGATTTTGCAGGCATCGAATGTCACCGGGGTTGTTGAACCGGTTGCCGACGTCAGCCGAGTTTGCCACGAGCATGGGGTGCGGCTGCTTGTTGATGCGGCCCAATCGATCGGGCACATGCCATTGTCTGTCGACGAATTGGGCGCCGATTTTCTCGCGGCGCCGGCGACACAAAGGACTACTCGGTCCGCTGGGCACTGGTGTGCTTTACATTCGTCCCGGATTAGAAGCCGAGCTGGACAGCATTCGTCAAGGCGGCACCGGCACGCAGAGCCAGGACGATCGACAGCCGGAATCTTTGCCCGATAAGTACGAGGTCGGCAATCACAATGTGCCGGGCCTGGTCGGACTGGCAGCGGCGCTGGAATGGATTGCAGCGCGCGGCATCAATCAGATTTGGCAGCACGAACAGCAGCTCGCCGTGCGACTTCGTGAGGGTTTGGAGCAAATTGCTGGAGTTCAGCTTCACGCATCCAAGCCGCAGGCGTCGGCAAGCAGTTCGTTGGGCGTTGTCAGCATTTCGATCGAGGGCTATGATCCGCAAGAGGCGTCCGCCCTGCTCGATTCGGAATTTGGCGTGCAAGTGCGAGCTGGCTTGCACTGTGCGCCGAATGTCCATCGAGCGATGGGCACGCTCGATCGAGGCGGCACCGTGCGGTTTAGCCTGGGAGCTTTTAACAGCGTTGAAGATGTCGATGCCGCCGTGGCGGCCGTCAGAGAAATCGCCTCTGGCGTTTAACTTACCATTTACTCGCTTCACACCACCCAAAAACACCTCAACACATGGCCGGCGCACCCTGGTTTCAAAACGGTTTGCAATTCGAATGCACGCAGTGCGGTGACTGCTGCACCGGTGCGCCAGGCTACGTTTGGGTGAATTCAGAAGAGATCGCGGCGCTGGCAAAACACGTTGGGCTGAACGTTGACGATTTCGAAAAGAAGTTTGTTCGCAAAATTGGCGTGCGCAAGAGTTTGATCGAATTTGAAAACGGCGACTGCGTTTTCTTCGATGGCGAGGCGCGAAAGTGCACGGTTTACGACGCCCGACCGCGGCAATGCAAAACCTGGCCGTTTTGGGATTCGAACATCAATTCGCCTAAGGCTTGGAAGCGTACCTGTCAGATATGCCCTGGCAGTGGGCAAGGCAAACTGTACTCGGTCGAGGAAGTGCTGGCACAGTCGGCGATTGTCCGCGTCTAGCGGCGCGCCTTCCGCCCGCTGGCAACGTGTGCCTCGAATGCGGTTTATTCCGCTTTCGTAAAGTTTGCGGCCATGGTGTGCCGATACCACTGATCAGCCGATGCAATAGGCTTTTGCCTGGCAGTCCAGCGGCCTGATTTGCTGGCTGTCCGGCGTGCATTTCTGGCCGTTAATCGTTGTCAAATAACGGTTTACGAACCAGAACGTTGGCATGTAGCCGCTGAATCGAACGTAAGTTCTTTGGCAATTAACACTCACCCGCCTTGCACGAACGCGACGTGCAGGGAATTACGCCCTTTTGTAATACTCAGCGAATGCGGTTGGAGGGTGCTGGCGGCGGCAAGAGCTTGACACTAGTTCTTACGCCACCTACACTTGGAGCGTGACCGAAGTCGGATTGGCGGCCGCTTGGTCTTTCGACTTTTGGTTCCTCCAGGAGAACCGTCGCCGTGACTAAGAAAGAGATCGTGAAGACCATCTCCGAGGAGATTGGCCTGACGCAACTCAAGACGAAAGAAATCGTTCAAAAGACTTTCGATGCCATTGTCCGGACGCTCGTTGAAGACGAACGCATTGAACTGCGGAACTTTGGCGTGTTTGAAGTCAAACGGCGTGCAGCTCGGAAAGCTCGTAACCCGCGGACAGGAGCGAAAGTCTTTGTGCCGGAAAAGTTTGTCGTCACGTTCAAGCCCGGCAAAGAGATGGAGGAACGGGTCCGGCAACTAGAACAAGAGGCAGCCGAGCGGCGAGCGAAGACCGAGGGTCAACAGCCCCAGGCCACTGCAGAGCCCGTCGCTCAAACATCTGTCCCACAATCCACTTACGCAAATCAACCGGGCAGCTAGCGGTAGTTGAGACCGACGCCAAGAGGTGTCGTGTGCTCCCGCAAATACAAAAATAACGGGTCGCCGTCCGTGACCTAGAATGCCACCCAAAAGTGTGACACCTAACGCCGCTCAAGTCATGATCGCACGACTTGATCTCGGCGCAGGTTCAAAAAATCAGTACTGTCCTCGCCCAAGTGCAGCCGCAGTCTCATCTTTCGGCTGCTCGGAAGCGCGGATCACATCCACAACCATTCGGTAATATAGAACATCACCCTCTCTTAGCGCGCACTTGCTGCGAACTTGGGGAAGGCATATACGCGCGTAAAACGCAATGGATTGCGGCGCGGCATTCAGGGAGGATCGGTGCGATGCGCAGGCTAATGTTGGCAGCCCTGACCGGACTGACGATGGCCAGCTTTACAGGCTGCCTGATTCCAATGTATTCGGCCGAGCCAGGACGCCGGGCGGGCGAGTTGCTGAACACGTCCGAAGATTTGCGTCAGGCTGTGGACGAATGGGAACGCATCTGGTTCCTCGATCAGCCCTCGCACATGGTGCCGTACCGAACTCACGGCGGCATTTTGTAGGCTGCAATTTGGCTGATGCTGCAATTGCCCAGGTTTATCAAACGCCGTGTGACGAATGTCGCGCGGCGTTTTTCGTGCGCGTTCATGCTGCAAGCTGCTTTATGGTCGCTGGTGGAATGTGCTGAGTGCATTATCTCTGGCGGCTCGGAAAGGCAGCCGCTCGCTGCTATGCTTGCGGCAAATGACCAATGATAAGGGACAAATGACGAGTGCAATCGACTTGGCGGTACGTCTGGGCCGATTGACACTGCCCAATCCAATTCTCGTGGCGTCGGGAACTTTTGGCTATGCGCGGGAGATGGTCGGTTTTGTCGATCTAAAGCGGCTCGGCGGAATCATTCCAAAGACAATCACGCGGCAGCCACGGGTCGGCAACGCTCCGTGGAGGACAATTGAAACTACCGGCGGGATGCTCAACTCGATTGGACTGGATAACGATGGCCAGGACGCTTTTATCGAGCATCACTTGCCATACTTGGCCACTGTCGGGTCGCCAATTATCGTCAGCATTGCCGGCTAGCACAGCCGATGAATTCATGGAAATGGCTTCGCGCATGGACGGCCTACCGGGCATTGCAGCGATTGAACTCAACATTTCTTGCCCGAACGTGAGCCACGGTGTCGATTTGGGTGTCGATCCGGAAATGTGCCGCCGCGTAGTGGCTGGCTGCCGCGGCAGCGTGCAGTTTTCCAATCATCGCCAAATTGACACCGAATGTGACGAGCATTGCCACGATTGCCAAAGCGGCGACTGATGGTGGCGCCGATTGCATTTCGGCGATCAACACGCTCTTGGGCATGTCGATCGATTGGCGGGGCCGGCGGCCGATGCTTGGCAATGTGACGGGAGGATTCAGTGGTCCGGCAATCAAGCCAATCGCTCTTCGCTGTGTGCATCAAATTGCAAAAGCCGTCAGCACTCCCAGTCATCGGAATTGGAGGCATTGCCACGATTGACGATGTCATGGAGTTCCTCGTCGCCGGGGCAACTGCGGTGCAAATTGGAACGGCAAACTTCTATAATCCGACGGCAACCATGCAATTGCTTGATGCGCTGCCAACAGCATTGGCGCAGGCGAACTCAAACGTGCGTGGCAGATGTCGTAGGAACATTGAAGACGTCCTCTACGGTTTAATGCCATTCGACCGACCTGTAAAGCCGCGAGCGGCAATTGCCACTTCCACGATCAACTGAAAACAAATCACTGACATCAATGCGCGTACTTTCCGGAATTCAACCGACGGGCCGATTTCATTGGGGCAACTATTTCGGTGCCATCCGGCAATACATCGATCTGCAGCATGAAGACGCCGCGTATTACTTTATTGCCAATTTGCACGCGCTTACCACAATTCGTGATCGAGAGCAGCTTCAGCAGCTTACCTTGGATGCGGCAATCGATTTGCTTGCTTTGGGTCTAGATCCCGAGAGGGCCATATTGTTCATGCAGTCGGACGTGCCGGAAGTGAGCGAGCTGACATGGCTCTTAATGACCGGCACCCCGATGGGCTTATTGGAAAGATGTGTATCGTATAAGGACAAAGTCTCGAAAGGCTTGTCGGCCGATGCGGGACTTTTCACGTATCCGGTGCTGATGGCGGCAGACATTCTGGCGTACGATTCGGACACCGTGCCCGTCGGCGCCGATCAGGTGCAACATATCGAGGTGTGCCGCGACATTGCCGCCAGCTTCAACCATCATTTCGGCCAAACGTTCGTTATGCCCAAGCCAAAGCTGCTCGAACAATCGGCGAAGGTTCCAGGCCTCGACGGCGAAAAGATGTCAAAGAGCTACAACAACACTCTGGAGCTGTTCGAGGATGCGAAAGCCCAGCGGAAGAAAATCATGCGAATTGTGACTGATTCGCGGCCGATGGACCAACCGAAGGAACCCGAGGGAGATCATCTTTTTCAACTGTATTCGCTGGTCGCTACGGAAGCCGAGCGTGATGAGATGGCGGCGCTCTACCGCCGCGGCGGATTTGGATATGGCGAAGTGAAAAAGGCCCTCGCCGATGCCGCCGAACGATTCTTTGCCGAATCCAGGGCGAAACGCGCCGAGTTTGCGGCAAAACCAAAACGTGTTTGGGAGATTCTTGCTGATGGCGCAGCTCGCGCCGAAAAAAAGCATCTGAAGTACTTGCTCGGGCTCAAAAAGCATGTGGGGTGAAGCGGTGAGCGACGATGTCCCCGCGAGGAGCGAAGCGCCTTCAATTTCTAGTTGGGAAAATTCGATCCCTCGAACTGTTATATGGATAGGTGCGTCCGCTTGCGCGGCTGTCGCACTTGCGCGGATCTCTGTCTGGATTCAAGAATATGGCTTTCCTTCGCTGATCCCCCCCGTCCTATTTGGCGGCCTCGTCGCCGCGGCGACGGTTTGTCTTTCGCGTGTAAACACCCATAGCAATGCGCGGCTGCTTCTGACTGCCGCGGTCGTTTTGGCGCTCCTGGCAGTCCTCGCGGAACATCTGTTTTTTTATCTCGACTATCGGGCGCAATTCGCCGCATCAGCTGCAAAAGATCCGTCAGTGGAGCTTTTTCGCGCGGCGGGCGGATTGGAACCCGCGAGTTTCTCTGAGTTTCTGGACGTCGGATCGAAGCGGCCATTTGGTCTTCTTCCCAGTTGGGCGTGGTGGATGATCGACGCCGGATTGACTATGGTGGCAAGTGCGATTGTTGTGTTGCTTTTACGTGGCGGATCGCCCGGCAACCTACACGCTCAGCCGCGATCGGATTGATTGGTGCCTGCCCTCGCCACACACTTAGTACCACTAATCTTCCACCATGACCATCTTCGGCATTGGCACTGATATCGTCGAATGCCTGCGAATTGCGCAAATGATTGAACGGCATGGCGAGCTATTCATTACGCGCGTTTATACCACGCACGAAATCGGCTACTGCCAAAGCCGCAAACAGGCGACACAGCACTTCGCCGGACGTTGGGCTGCTAAAGAAGCGGTGCTTAAGGCTCTAGGAACAGGCTGGCGGCGCGGCATCAGTTGGCGCGACGTCGAGATTCGTAATCTAAAGGCCGGGACGCCGACAGTCACGCTCTACGGTGGTGCGCGCGATTACATGGAGCAGCAACGAATTGCGCAAGTGATGATCAGCATCTCACACTGCCGCAGCCACGCGACAGCTTATGCAATCGCCTTGAGTGATGAAAAGCCGTCCGAGAACGGAAAGTGATTGCTATTCCGCCTTCGAAGCAACTTTACGGCGCGGAGACGCTCGGCGCGCCGGTTTTTTCTTCGCAGGACCGGCTGCAGCTCGATCCGCCAGCATTCGCAGCGCCAATTCCAGCGTGACTTCTTCCGGTGTCGTATTCTTCGGCAACGACGCATTTGTCACTCCGTCGGTGACGTACAGCCCATAGCGGCCGTCGAGCAAATGCACTGGCTGCTTCGTGACGGGCGACGGATCAAACACTTTGAGCGGCTCGCGTTTTGCGCCGAATCCGCGGCGGACAGCTTTAGGTTGCTTCAGCAATTCGATGGCTTGCGGCAGCGTGACATCGAGCGGCGACAGGCCGGCCGGCAAAGAGCGCGTTTCATCGCCACATTTGATGTAGGGCCCAAAACGTCCGTTGAAGGCCGCTATCGTTTCGCCATTGTCAGGGTTCGCACCGAGATTTCGCGGCAAGGTCAGCAGTTTCAGGGCGGTGGCCAAATCGATTTCCGTTGCATTCATGCCTTTCAGCAGCGAGGCATTCTGCGGCTTTTCATCGTCATCGGGAGTGCCGCGCTGTACATACGGTCCGAATCGGCCGGTTTTCAAAAAGACTGGTTTTCCGGTGTCGGGGCAGATGCCTAGTGGCTCCTCTCCCTGCGAAGCCTGTGAAAATAATTCTCGGCATTTTTCCAGCGTGATTTCCTCCGGCGCGAGTCCATCGGGCAGCGAGGCACGCTGTTCGCCTTGCTCGATGAACGGTCCGTAGCGGCCGACTCGAACGTAAATCGGCTCCTCGCCGTCGGGCTGAGCTAATAGCACGCGGTTCACATCACGCGCATCGATCTCGTCAGTTTTCTTTGCAAGATGTTGCTTAAGGCCGGGCTGGCCGTTGCCAAAGTAAAACTTGCGAAGGTAATCGACTTGCGCCTGTTCGCCGCGGCTAATGGAATCCAAATCGTCTTCCATTTGAGCGGTGAAGCCGTAGTCGACAAGCTCTTCTAGATGCTTTTCGAGTAGCTGAGTGACTGCGAACGCTGTCCACGTGGGTACCAGCGCGCTGCCTTTTTTAAACACGTAGTCGCGAGCCTGGATCGTATCGATGATCGAAGCATACGTACTTGGCCGACCGATTCCCAATTCTTCCAGCGCCCGAGTGAGTGCCGCTTCGCTGAATCGCGCGGGTGGCTGCGTGGTATGGCTTTTGGGTTCCAAACCAGGATCGGCAAGATTCACCGGTTCGCCTTCGGCAAGCGTTGGTAATATCGCCTCGCGGTCCGCCAGCTCTGCCTGTGGATCGTCCGAACCCTCAACGTATGCCCGCAGATAGCCGGGGAATTCGATCGTTTTACCACCGGCGGTGAATTCGGACCCGTCGCCGCCAATGGTCACGGTAATTCGCTGTCCGCGGCAATCGCTCATCTGGCTCGCGATGGTGCGCTTCCAAATGAGATCGTACAGCTTAAATTCGTCGCCGCTCAACTGATTGCGAAGTGTCTCGGGAAAATCGAACGGATGGCCGGCCGGTCGAATCGCCTCGTGCGCTTCCTGGGCGTTTTTTACTTTGGTGGAGTAAACGCGCGGACTGTCAGGCAAATATTCTTTGCCGTACTCATTCGCAACCAAATCACGGGCCGCCTGAATCGCCACGCTCGCCAGATTCGTGGAATCGGTTCGCATGTACGTAATGTGCCCGTTCTCGTACAGCGACTGAGCAGCCTGCATGGTGCGACGGGCGGTGAAGCCAAGCTTGCGATTGGCTTCCTGCTGCAGAGTGCTCGTGGTGAAGGGCGGATATGGTCGCGAAGTGTACGGTTTAACTTCGAGCGATTTGACTTTGAATTCGGCGCGGCGCAATTTCGCGGCCAACTCATCGGCCTGTGCTTGATCGAGCAACAGCAACGACTTGTCTTTCAATTTGCCCGTGGCCGCATCAAAATCTTTGCCGGCTGGTATTTGTTTGCCGTCGACAGCGATGAGCATTGCTTCGAACTTCTGACCGCCGGCGTTCGCGAATGTGGCCAGCAGATCCCAGTACGTGGCCGAGTGAAATGCCATGCGCTGGCGTTCACGCTCCACGATCAATCGAACGGCAACGCTTTGCACGCGACCTGCCGAAAGCTTCGGCCGAACTTTTCGCCACAACAGAGGCGAGACTTCATAGCCAAACAGGCGATCTAAAATGCGGCGCGTTTCCTGAGCTCGAACTAGGGCATCGTCAATATCGCGCGGGTGTTCAAGTGCCCCGGTGATGGCCTCTTTCGTGATTTCATGAAACACGAGCCGATGTACGGGAATTTTTGGTTTGAGCACTTCATTTAAGTGCCAACTGATAGCTTCTCCTTCCCGGTCTTCGTCCGTCGCCAAATATAGGTCTTTGGCGTCTTTCATCAGCCCGCGAAGCTTTTTCACGTGTGCCGCTTTTCCAGGCGGAATTACGTATAGCGGGTCAAAATCGTGATCCACGTTCACGCCCAAGCGTGACCAAGCCTGATCGCGGTACTCGGCCGGAATTTCCTTCGCGCCCTGCGGTAGATCGCGGATATGGCCAATGCTGGCCTCAACGGTGAAGTCACGCCCCAGGAATTTGCTGATAGTGCGAGCCTTGGCCGGCGATTCGACAATCACCAGGCTCTTGCCGCCACTTCTGGCGCTCTTCGATGTGGTCTTGGGCGACTTTTTGGCCATATTTAACCGTCAACTTCGAGTTCAGTGGGTGCTAAACGAGTGCCTCGAGGCGATCTGGAAGAACTTGTTTCTGTTTATCGCCGCTGCCGCCCGCTGGTTTGAACATTCTCTCGATCAGTTTGCCTGACCGATATGATCCACTCGACCGGACGGTTCCCAGCATACGTAGCACCGATATAACCGTTAGGAAGCAAATGACCGGCAGCAATCTTTCGCGGCAGCGGATTCTATGCACCGCGGTGTAATCGGCCCATCGTCCGATTTCCACAGCGGGTGCTTCGGAGCCACTGTTTCAACTGCATGCAACAGCTGTTGGCCCAGACTGGGATTGCATTTACGTCGCGTGGCGCTACAATCGGCATTTCGCTTGATTTTGATCGATTGGATACTTAACTCCTATACTCGCATACAATTCGGCCAACGCTGTTGTCAAGCCGTATTTCATCTTCGCCGGTACCGTATCTCGGTGCACGGTGCCGGGTAAGAGCGAGTTCGCACCAAGTTTTAGGGCACATCAGGATTTATTGATATGGCCAGTCCGTTTCGCACATTTCGCAAAAATCAGAAGGCTTGGATGGTTGTGCTAACCATCCTGGCAATGTTCTCGTTCGTGTTTTTTAGCAACACCGGTTCCCGGAATGCTGGGCCCGGCGGTAGCCAAGACCCCGAAGTTTTTACTTGGAAATACGGCACCGTTCGACAGAGCGAAATTAACAACCGGGTGTATCAACGCAAAAAAGTCCAAGAGTTTCTGTACCGTCTGGGGCGCGCCGCTGAATACCCCGATGCGCAATTACAAAACGCAATTGCCACGATTGCGCCGGGCTCGGAACCGAAAGTGATTGATTCGATATTGCTGGAAAAGAAGGCGAAACAGCTTGGCATCGTGGTGAGCGACGAAATGGTTCGCCGATTCATTCGGGGTTGGACGCAAGATAAAGTGTCGCGCAACCAGCTCGCACAAATCATCGCAGAACTCGATAGTGGTCGTGGCGGCATTTCACAGGCGCAACTGTTCGATGGATTGCGAAACGATCTGGCGGCATTCTATGCCGGTCAGATTTTTTCTCCGCTCATGGTCCGCGGCCAGCAAGGCTATTATTTTTTCCGCGGAGAGACTCCAGCCGAACGGTGGGATTTTTACACGCGGCTGAATCGAAAAGTGACAGCCGAGTTTTTACCAGTCTCGGTCAAAGACTTTGTCGACAAGATTCCGGAGCCATCGCCGGCCGAACTGCAATCGTTCTATGATCAATACAAAAACGATTATCCGGTCGCGACCAGCCCCACGCCGGGTTTCAAACAGCCCTACCGAGCACTATTCGATTATGTGAAGGCCGACAATGCGAAACTGTTGGAACAGGCATTGGCGACAGTGACCGAACAGGAAATCAAAGATCATTACGAAAAATACAAAGACACGCTTTACAAGAAGGGACACTTGCCCGATCTGCCGGACAAGAGCGATGCAGACACAACTGCCGAAGGCAAGAAAAGCGAGAAAGATGAAAAGGCAGCCGACCCTGCCGTGAAGAAAGATGATGCGTCGCCATCAACATCGGAAGAGAAGTCCGCACCGTCGGAGAGCGACGCCAAAAAATCTGCATCAAGTGAAACAAAATCTGGCGATGCAAAATCAAATGACGCTACGAAGACTTCGAAATCTAGCGATACGAAGTTCGGCAAAGCTGATGCGAAATCTTCCGGCGCAAGTCAGGCGCTGGAAAGTCCGACGCAAAGTCGTCGGGCACAAAGTCCGGCGATACAAAATCGGGCGACAGCAAGAAATCGATTGATGGCAAACAATCCAATAAACAGCGCCCATTGACTGGCGAACTCTTGGCGCTGGCCGACGATGCGGCAATAGAGGTCGCTCAGAAATCAGATGCAGCGAAGGCCGACGCCAAGCCCGGCGCGGCTAAAGCGGAGGCCAAGGCAGCGCCGCAGTCGGAACAAAAATCTGACGGCAAGTCTGACACGAAAGCACTGGACACAAAACCGGCCGATGCAAAATCTGCCGACGCGACTTCCGCCGATACCAAAGCGGACGGAGCAAAATCCACTGAAGTGCCTCCCGTCGAATACGAACCCTTCGACAAAGTCAGCGGCATGATCCGTAATCGAATTGCCCAGCAAAAAGTGGACGAGAAAGTGGCTGCGGCGTTCCGCACCATTCAAACCCAAATGGATCGCTATCGTACGGCGCTGGATGGCTACCGCGCCAAGCAAACGCAGGGCAATAGTTCCGCTAAAAAACCGGAGCCGCCTGACTTGGAGGCGCTCGCCAAACCCTTCGGGTTTGAAGTCAAGAAGACCGAGCTCGCGACAGTTCAACAAATGTACGATGGCTACGATATCGGCAAATCGCATCAGCCGGTCTCGGCGGGCAACTACAGCACGCCGCCGTTTTATCAGATCGCCTATCAAATGGGTCCGAATAATCAGCCGGTGGTAAAGTTATTCCAGACCGACGAAAGCGAAGATAACGAACTCAACCGTTATTTGTGGTGGAAGATCGCCGATCAGGCGGCCAATATTCCACCACTGGATCAGATGAAGCCCGACGTCGTTACCGCGTGGAAAATGATCAAGGCACGCGAGGCGGCCATGGCGAAAGCCAAAGAATATGCTGCTCAGGTCAATAAAAGTGGCGATACGCTGAAGGCCGCATACGGCAACTTGCCGGAAACGGAGGTGCTCACCGACGGACCGTTTAGTTGGCTCTCCCGAACGCTGGATCAGGGGCCGCGAATTTCGACGGTAAAAGGCGTTGAAATGGCCGGTGATCAGTTTATGAAAGACGTATTCGCACTTAAGCAAGGCGAGGCGGGCGTAGCGGTGAACGAACCGCAGACCATTTATTACGTGACACGCATTGATTCCGAGGAGCCATCGACCGAAAAGCTTCGCGACGACTTCATGAATACCATGCGCGACCCGATGGGTCAGTTCACCTATGCGATCGTGGCGGCGAAGGAGGCCCAGAATTACCCCATTGCCTGGTATAAAGAGCTCGCCAACGAATACGAGTTCAAGATGGCGCCAGGCCATACGTTCTCGCAATTGCAGGAGTTGGATTAATCTGCAGCAATAAAAGCCACCGCAAAATGGCCCAGGGGTTGCAAACCCTGGGCTTGGCGGCTCGACAATCAGGTTGAGCCGATGGCTTCGATGCGGTAGCATTTTGGGCGGTACGGTCCCCCGTCACGAGGGACATTCACTCCGCCTTTTCCAGCAGGTTTCGCATGGCTATCGCCCCTCCGCCAGCGCCGCCCAAACGCTTCAAACCCAAGTTTCATCTCCGTGTGCTCGGAACTGCCTCTCCGGTGTTCCCGGGATTTGAAGTTGATATTCTTGACCGCGTTCCCGACGACGAGAAGCCCGAGGCCGTTTGGCACCGCGAGCGTGCCAGATCGATTCTGCGGTCGCATCCCGAAGTGAAATCACTCTTTGGCCACACTCCGATGACGGCGCTGTTCTGCTTGTTAGTCGCGGGATCGCAAGTGGCGCTGGCCATGGTTTCCGCGCATATTGCCTGGTGGGCGGTCATCGCGCTCGCGTGGGCCTTTGGCGCCTGCTCAATGTCGGCATGTTTCAGCTTGCCCATGAATGCAATCACAACCTGATCTTCAAAAAGACATCGTGGAATCGGGCGATGTTTACCATCACGTCGCTGCCAATGTTTCTGTCGGCCCACCACACCTGGTGGGCAGAGCATTTGACGCACCACAACGACATGGGTGCGAAGAAAGATTTCATCACCAGGCGGCGGACATTCTTCCTGACGTCCCGAATTCTATCGCCCATGTTCTTTCCATATTCGCTCTTGATGCTGACGACCCAGGTTTGCCGAAGCGCGGTTGGCCTTGTAATGTACCTGTTCACAGATCTGCTGCGTGGACGCATTAAACCCAGCCGCCGAACGTTGGCCGTGCTTGCCGATCAACATCTCGTAAGTGGCTACGAACAAGACGGCATTGAACTTTGGGCCGTCATTTATCCGCTGCTGAATTTCGCGCTCTGCGGGGCGCTCATTTGGTACGGCAGTTTGTTTGGCGCTGGTGGAAGCCGATTTTATACCTCATGCTGGCCGAAGCGTTCATGACCGGTTTCATGCATCCGCCGATGCTTGGAATTGTGCTGGGCATTTCGCACTTCCATGGCACGCGGCACTATCAGCCGTCGGCATCGAACTATAACCGACTCGTGAATTCGCTCACGTTCAACGCCGGTCTGCATGTGGAGCATCACGATATCGCGGGCATTCCCTGGCATCGCCTTTGGAAGCTTCGCCGCATGGCCGCCGAGTTCTACGACGACCTGGAAACCATTCCCTCCTACACCATGCTCGGGCTGAGATTCGTCTTTTGTACGCCGACCACCTTCGCTCAAGAGTTCGATAACGAAACCCAGCGTAATATCCGCCGCTTTATGGCCGAAGCGGCGGAGTCGAACAGCTAGAACAATACTGCCCTTCAGCATCATGGAGCAAACATCGTGAGTAATTTGGAATTTATCATATAGAATAAAGATTGCTTATGTCGCCCTGTTTTTCGCTGCTGCAAATTCCGCCTTTGGCCAGGCAACTCTTACCGGAACATCGTACATCCAAGATTTTAATGGCATCGGTTCGGGGTTGCCCACAGGCTGGACAGTTTCGTCAGATGCAACTGCGACCGCGTTGGGTTCAGGCAACGCAGCGTTTGCATCGGCAGCGACAGGTTGGTCCAGTTCCACCGGTCAATTTCAAAATTCGGCATCAGCGACGGGACGAACTGGCGCAGAGAGTACTGCTGCCCAAGCGGCACTATCAGATCGTGCTCTGGCTGTTCGTCAGACGGGCGCGTTCGGCGACCCAGGTGCTTCCTACACATTTGAAGCGGCAAATACGCTTGGATTCAGCGGTCTCTCGCTTTCACTGGACTTGGACATGCTGAGCGTACAGACACGTAGCACAACATGGACTATCCAATATGCGCTTGGTGCTACACCGACGACGTTTGCAACTCTTGGGACCTACTCCGATCCAGGGGTCTTCGGAATAACGACAAAGTCCGGCCTGCTTCTTGGAGCAGAAGTTAATAATCAGGCTGATCCTCTCTGGATTCGAATTGTTGCACTATCAGCAACCTCTGGAAGCGGTACTCGCGATAGTATGGGAATCGATAATTTTGTACTGTCGTATAGCGCGGCAGGAGGTGGTAGCACACTTTTTTGGTCCGGGAACGGGGCCACATTCGGAGGCTCGGGAATATGGGACGCAAGTACGACTGCAACCTGGTCAAACTCTAATAGCTCTGTCACTCCAATTGTTTGGGATTCCAGCAAGGCCGCAGTTTTTGGCGGAACCGCATCCGGAACCGTCACCGTCAATGGTTCCATCAACGCCTCGGCGGGGATGAACTTCAGCACCGATGCCTATGTGCTGAATCTAGGGCCTAGCGGGAAAATTGTACTAACTGGTGCAGATGCAACGACGAACTCGATTGGCGCTGACATTGCTGTTTCCGCAACTATCAACGTTCCACTCGATGGCACTGCCGGGATGACGAAGACCGGCGCGGGAACTGTCGTGCTGACCTCCAATAACACTTACACCGGCGGAACGACTATTTTCGCAGGAACGTTGCAGATCGGCAGTGGAGGAACGAGCGGATCGATTGTTGGGGATGTGACCAACAACGGAACTTTTAAGATTAACCGCTCAAACGACATCATTTTTTCCAACAGCATTTCGGGAAATGGAAGCTTGGTTCAGGCAGGCCCGGGTAAGGTGACCTTAACCGGATCGGTGGCATCGACGGTCGGAACCACGATCGCGGGTGGAACACTACAACTCGGCGACGGAACCAATGCTGGCTCGTTAACCGGCGGCGTTACGATCAACTCCGGCGCAACGCTGGCATTTAATCAACCTGGCGATTTAACAATCGCCAGCACACTGACCGGCGCAGGCTCGGTCTCGATAGTTTCGCCAACGCTCGTCATTTACAACAGCTCAAACAGGCGGAACGACGATTGCCCCTGGCGCGACTCTACAAATTGGGACGGGAGCTTTTACCGGAAGCTTATTCGGCAATGTTTCGAATTCGGGAACATTAATTTTCAATCGCAGCGGATTGTTGTTTACAGACATTATTTCGGGCAATGGATCACTGGTGAAACAAGGCACCGGAACAGCAACTCTTACCGGAACTGCCTCGCATACTGGTGGGACCACAATCTCTGGCGGAACATTCCAAATCGGCAACGGAGGCACGGCGGGTACAATAACGGGCGATGTAACGAACAACGCGTCGCTAGCATTCAATCGCTCAGATAACGTCGAGTTCGCCGGCAGCATCAGCGGCACCGGCGGCGTCACGAAACTTGGCGTAGGACAACTTACGCTTAGCGGCAACAACAGCTATTCCGCGGGCACCGCGCGTAACATCGGGCATACTCAGGGCTACGGGCAATACTGCACTTGGCAATGCGGCCGG
The DNA here is from genome assembly GCA_963773875.1 of Pirellulales bacterium. Taxonomy (GTDB): domain Bacteria; phylum Planctomycetota; class Planctomycetia; order Pirellulales; family JADZDJ01; genus CAVTYH01. Next base: position 16,159 of record CAVZCV010000009.1, on the reverse strand, counting down.
CGTGGTCACCGTTGGAAATGCGACGCTTTTCGCAAATTCCGGCCTCAACATTGGCAATGCGATCACTGTTAGCGGCACGGGCACTGCAACCACCGGCTTATTGGCATTTTGGAATTTCGGAAATTCAACCGGCAGCAATCTTGGAAGTTTTAACACGACGGGGACCGTTGAAGTTTACGACATGGTGGCAAAGAAACTGTCGCAGGCAAGCGCCGGGATTAATGCAGCCACAGCGTCGGTTGATCTTTCGGGGCTAATTGGATCGAACGGTGGAACTACCGCTAATAATTTTGGCACAATCACTGGCACGAATATCAATGAAGTCGTCGCCGGCGCAAAATGATGCAGCGCTGTCGGTTACCGGTACGTCGAACAACGGCAATGGCGTCGTGTACAAACTCAGCACCGCAGGCTTCAAGAATTTGATTGTAACCTATGCGACGCAGGGCACAGCGACGGGTTTTACGACTCAAACCTGGTCATATAGCACGGACGGAACGAATTTCACTTCACTCGCTTCAGCAGTAACGCCACCAACCAGCTTTGCGCTTGAGACAATTGATTTTTCTTCGATATCGGCGCTGAACAATCAATCGGTGGTTTTCCTGAAAGTAGCGCTGACAGGAGCAACTGCAACGAGCGGCAATAACCGTATTGACAATGTGCAATTCAATGCCGTTCCCGTAGAAGGCAGTTTAACGCCAGCGTCAATTATCGGCAGCGATGCCACCAGCGGTTCCACGACGTATAGCGGCACTGTAGTCTTGAATTCCGCTGCGGCTCTGACCGCCGGCACGGGCGGCACGGTGAATTTTACTGGCCTGATCACCGACGGCACTTCGCCCAGCGGGATCACAAAAATCGGCGGCGGAACGGTTGTCCTATCCGCCAACAATACTTTTACCGACGTGACGAATGTCCAAGCCGGAACTTTGGCGCTCGTCACGGCCTCCAATAACAACCTCACAGCATCAACTAGTATTATTGTTGGCGATTCCTCCGCGCATAGTTCGGCAATGCTTGATGTAACGCAAGTGAATACAACCGGCAACGGATTCCATGTCGTTAGCGGTCAAACGCTAAGTGGCCGCGGTACGGTGCTTGGTAATGTGACGGTCGATGCAGGCGGATTTTTGTCACCAGGCAATGCCGTTGGTACTCTTACGGCCAGCAACAAGTTGTCATTAAACGGAACGCTAGAAATCAACATCGACGAATCGAATGCTGCTGCCAATGGAGCGCTGAATGTTACTGGCGCACTGTCGTTAAGCAATGCTGCACTTGCGGTAAACGTAACGGGTGCCCTTGGTCACGCCATTTACGTCATTTCGCACTATGGCTCGCTGACCGGTGATCCGACATTTGCCACCACGACTGGCCTGCCGACCGGCTACTCGGTCAACTACAACTATTTAAGCAGCAATGAGATTGCGCTGGTCTCGTACATCCAAGGCGACTTCAATCGCGACGGACAAGCCAGCGCCGCCGATATCCCTGCCATGCTCGCCGCGCTGACCGACCTCAATGCGTACAAAACTCAAAATTCATTAACCAACAGCCAACTGGCCGCGATCGGCGATTTCAATAGCACCGGGACGGTGACGAACGTCGACATTCAGGGCATGCTCGATTTCATCGCCGCACTCCCGGGCGCAGGCAGCATCAGCTCGATCCCTGAGCCAGGATCACTCCTGCTGATGACCATTGGCGGAACTGCGATAGCATTGTTTGGCCGCCGAAGGAATGTGGGAGCCGCGCCAGAAAAATTTCGCTAGTTTAGCAACGATCCGATAAAATGCAGGGTCTGGGAGGCTTTTTCCCCAGGCGTTGGGAACTCTACACTTTCGGCTTCTATCGGTCCGAACACTCGTACTATCCGGTGGCGCGCATTCGCGCAACCGCTGGAAGCTTTGTTCAGTCACTTGGCAGTGAAGCTCGGCCAGCGTTCGCAGATCCGCTGAACGCGATGAACTTATCGCGCAGCGCGACCCAAGGCTAATTGCGAACGGCGGTCGATTCTGGGCAATGCATTTCGTCTCGATTGGCATCTCGGGCGCCACGGCATCCCGCAACTTGGCCCTGCGCCTGCGCGTAAAAATCGCAAAACAGGAGGAAGGAATGAGCACCGTAATTCGGTCTTGTGCTGCGTTATGCGCAGCCACAGTTGCGCTTGTGGCAGGACGAGCGCACGCTGATTCAAAAAATCAGCCGCAGAAAATTCAGCCGGCTCAGGCGGTAGATTATTCGCTCGACTTCGGTTCAGCATCCGCCAGCGATTCGGACGAAATCGTCTCCAATCCGAAGGCCATCAGCGACAACTCCGATCCGAGTTGGGTTGTTCGCAAAGCGCCGCGTCCCTCGGGCGGACCGATGACGGAGCCCGATATGGGCCAGGACGTTCCAATGGCACGCACGCCGGCGCGCAATGTTGCTTCGGCTCGTGCGAGCGATCAGCCGCCGCCAACACCGCCGGACAGCTCCAATGGTGCGAACAAGTCTGCCGAATCGAGCGGGAGCACCGGATGCCCATCGTGCAACACTGGGGGTTGCGATAACTGCAATTCTTGTGGCTCATGCAATTCCTGCAGCTCGTGCAATCCGTGTGATTCGTGCGGCTGCGATGAGTGCAAACACAAATGCCATCCGTTTATTCAAATCGATGATTGCTGCCCACTGAAGTGCGAAGACCAGACCGTCGAACATTGCTTTGGCAATTGCTGCTGGCTCAAATGCCGCGATATCACCGTGACAGGCTGGGCCGACGGCGGCATCATGGGCAATGGCCGCGATACACCCGATCATTTTAACGGGCCACTCACGTTTCCAGATCGCAACGGCGAAGGTCAGCTGAATCAGGGCTGGCTTGCCATCGATCGCACGGCGCCGTCCGATAACTGCGGCCTGTTCATCGGCGGTCACGTCGATTATTTCTTCGGCAGCGATTACTTCTTTACCACTGCCGCCGGCTTAGACGGCACGCCGGTAGGTAATGTGCCGCGGTGGAATACGACCGATAGTTTCCTGTACGGCTTCGCCATGCCGCAGCTATATGTGGAAACCGATTTCGATAACGACTGGAAGATCAAGTGGGGTCACTTTTTCACCATCATTGGCTACGAAGTCGTGCCGGCCATCGGCAACTTCTTCTACAGCCACGCCTACACCATGCAGTATGGTGAACCGTTTACCCACACCGGCTTCCTCGCTAGCAAAACCAAAGACAACTGGACCGGCTACGGCGGATTGGTTTCGGGCTGGAATGTATTCGATGCCAACAGCCGCGCTGCATTTCTCGGCGGGCTAACCTATGCGGACAAGGATTGGGGCAGCCTCGCGTTTTCGATCATCACCGGCGACGAAAGCGAATTTAACCTCGCTGGCGTGGGCCCGTATGCCAGCCGCACCATGTACAGCATTGTTTGGAGCCGCAACTTTACCAGCCGGTTTAGCTATGTGCTAGAGCACGATTATGGCACGCAGAACCAGGCTCAAACCGCTAGCGGAACGGGCGGGGCGCAGTGGTACGGCATCAACCAATACTTGTTCTACAAATTGAACTGCTGCTGGACCGCCGGTCTGCGGGTTGAATGGTTCCGCGACGACGACGGTTTCGTCGTCACCGGGTTGCGACCTGGCAACGCGATTGCTGGGGCTAGCTTTCCTGGCAGCTTCTACGAAATCACGGCCGGTTTAAACTACAAACCGAATGCGAACCTGGCGATTCGACCGGAAGTGCGCTGGGATTGGTACGACGGCGTCGTAAATCAAAACCAATTTGTTCCCGTGACCAGCCCGTATGACGGCGGAACGCGAAACAATCAATTCACGTACGGGATCGATTTGGTGTATCAATTCTAAGTGCGCATCGTAAATACATCAGTTCGAATAATTACGACCACACCGAGCCCAGGGGGTGAAGCCCCTGGGCTTTATTGTTGACGGTCGTTGCAATTCTTCTCGATTAGGAGGCGCAAAAGTCGGAAGTTAGTAGACAGCATTCATCCGAGAAAATAGAATTTGTGAAAAGCAATTCCATTGATCGACTACTTGCGATCGACCGTGGAATCACTTTCGACCCGCGGGCGTAGCTCAGTTGGTAGAGCGCTAGCTTCCCAAGGCATTCCTTGCCAACTTCACAGATTCGTCAAAATCGACGAAAAAGCCTAGTTTCCTGGAGCCGTTCGTGTGTTTTAGCTTGGCGTCTAAAACGCTGTACAAACACGTGTAAACCGGCGTTACCGGGTGTCAGTGACACCCGTTTTTGATCGGCCGATATCTGGAGGCTTATAGTCGACATCGCGCTACGCCACTTTCCGCTTCACCGCCCGCGCGACCAGCCAGCAGACGAGCGACCGGGCCAAGCCGGCGTCATCACGCCTCACGCCCATTGACAAATCATCGTGACATTTGAAACGTTGTCGCCCGAAGATTTGGCGGTACATCGGTCTTGCTGTGAAGAATCCCGGCAAACCAACGTTTGTCGGAATTGGATCGAGCCCTTTCGTTCACTCGTATGATGCGACCAAAGAAAGAAATCAGCTAAGGCGCACTTCAAACTTCGTCTAGCGCCTTCAGCATCCGTTTGAGCGCTAATTGGCGATAGCTTTCAAGCGCGAGTTGCTTGATCTCTTGCCAGTCTTGAAGCTCTTCTACATCCAAGTTAATCCAGCCATTGCCTCCAGTGTACGGTGAGACATGGTAGCGGTCATCTTTGGTTAGCTTCGTCTGACGCTTGGCTCCAACCTTGAACGACAGATTGAGACGGCCGGTGTGATAGTTCGTGCTGACGAATGTTTTCTTTCCGGCTCTCCAGACTGGCGCACCAAACCGCGTGCCCGGTTCCGTTTCCGGTAGGGCAACACAGATCGCTTCGAGTTTCCGTAACACAGTTTTGGCGGTCTTGCCTTTGAATGGATCAATTTCCTCTGGGCGAAACTTCCGCGCAGGGGGAGTGACGCGGAAATCCTTTTCAATGGCGTTGACGAGGTCCGGCGGTGCCACGACTTCGTAGGCGTCTCTCACGTGCTCGCAAACCGTTTCCCAGCCGAGCCCCTTATCGAGTTCGACTCCCAGCCAACCCTTCGGACCCACATAAGGTGGAACGAAGTACGCCTTCGGCTGCATCTTGGTGAAAACTGCTTGTGCGCCGGGCGGAGCAATCAGATTCAAGGCTACCCGCCCGTCGCCGTGATGATTGATTGTGTACGTAGCGAAGATCTTACCGCGAACACGGAAGGTCGGAGAACCGTGCGAGACGAATTCCTCCGTTTCCGGAAGGCTGGCCATAATGTCGCGCACGACATCACTGATGGTCCGTTGAGTTTTTGCCATCTTTGACTTCCTGGCGACGATCCTGTCTGCGATTTAACAGGCGATCACTTAGTCGCTCAACATTATCCGTATCTTGCTCCAACGAGGAGGTGCCCACGCGCAGTCGGAGCGACACGTGAATGGCACTTAGTCTCGGTAACGCCTTTCAATATATCGCGTTTGGCCATCCGTCTTGGTTTCATGAGGAAGTCGTACCTTTTTTTTCGCCGTTTCATTCGGCGAGGTTCATAACGGTCGGGACGGCCAGCGACGCGATGAACAGCAATCGCGTCAAGAGACTGCTGGTAAAGGCGCCTACGAAGCGTTGAGTCACGGTGCCCACGAAGGGCAATCGCCGGCTGGAAGGCTTCCAGCGTCTGAACCGCTCCTTTGAAGCTAATCGAGCGCGGTTCGATGCCATGTCTTGTCGCGGCTTGCGCCATGATCGTTCGGATGAGGTTGTAGGCCAGGATGTGTGTCCAGATCTCCTTCCGCACTAGCGCAGGCGTTTTGCAGCGCAACACGTCCATCTGCAGTGTTTGTTTCAGCGATCTCAGGTCCAGTTCGGCGTTCCAGTGAGTGCGGTAGAGCTGGATCAAATCGCTCTTGCCGAATTCGGCGGCATCCAACAGCGTCGTGGCGATAACAAGGGATTTGGTGCGAAAGCCCGATTGCTCAATGCGAACGTAGCATTCGCGGATGGTCAGGAATTCAGCAAGTGAATCGTAGGTCTGCCGATCAATCGAACGGGGGCTTTGGCGGCTTCGGCCAGATAACAATATGGTCGCCCTGACCAAGACGCTTCTCTCGGCGAAAGTCCGCTCTCCGGTGTGAAGTGAAGCGGCACACGGAGTCAATTCCAGGCAATTTGAGCATGACGAGCTCAACCCATGCGCACATCAGACGATCGCCAAGCACCACGTCCCCTGGACGAAAAATGGTCCATAAAGTGCGCAGTAACGCTGACTCGCTCTGTCCTTTGCCCGCGTAGCGACAGAGGCCCAGATCGAGCACCGCGCCGCAGGCCAGCGAAAAGACGGCCGCGATTCGCGCGATGGGAAAGCCTAAACCAGGTTGCTGCGCTACGTTCTGTGGGTAGGCTCGCTGGTTCTCCGGCGTATCTGGCATCGTGACTGTCGATCCATCGTAGATGTAGACGCGGCGTCCCCTCCACAGCCACTGCGAATCGACATTGGATTCTAAAGCGGAGCTAGTACGACGGGCCACGTTCGAGAAAAACTCTTCGGGCAGACGCTGTCTGGCTTGGCAGTAAGCACAAGTCTCTGCGGAGCACGGACGCTTTCCCTGCGACAGACGATGGGCGATCAAGCGGAAAACCGCAGCGCGACAGGAATGGTCGGCGCTCAGCACCTGACCTAAGAAGACCCACAGCGTGACCAGCGGCGAATAGATCCGGTCGAGCCAGACATCATCCAATGCTTTCAATGCTTGCGCTACAGCACTTTCAGAAAGTACATCACTGAACGGCAGTTCGTCGTCTTGGAGAAATTGCCGTCGCAGAAAACGCACTTGTTCGCGAAATCGTCCGCGGATAGAAAACGACATCGTGAGGCCTCCTTGCCTGGGATGGGTGTGTGACAACTCCGTCTATGCAAGAGAGGCCTTTTTCATCTATATCAATTCAGCGCAACACCTTACGTGAGAACTACGTACCATTCGACGAACCGTCGAATGGCACGTAGTTTCATCTAACTCCTTTCAGCATTTCTCGTTTGAGTTGGTTCCTCGGTTTCATCATTCGATCGTACTTCTTTTGTCTGCGTTTTCGCTGGCGTGGTTCAAAACGATTGGGTCTATCAGCGACCCGATGAGTAACGACAGCGGCGAGCAACTGATCGTAGAGACTGCGGCGGGACCATGAGCAATCGCCTTGTGCGGCGATCAGTGGTTGGAAGGCTTCCAGGGTTTGAATTGCGCCCTTGAAGCTGACTGTTCTTGGCTCAACGCTGTGCCTGGCCGCGGCCTGAGCGATGATCGTGCGGATGAGATTGTAGGCCAGGATGTGTGTCCAGATTTCCTTCCGCACGAGTTCCGGCGTCTTGCAACGCAGGATGTCCATCTGCATGGTTTGCTTGAGCGACCGCAGATCGAGTTCGGCGTTCCAGCGAGCGCGATAGAGCTCTGCGAGGTCGCTGGCGCGTAACCTCCTCCGCGTCGAGCAATGTCGTCACGATAATCAACTTGCGGCTGCGGAATCCAGATTGCCGAACCAGCACTCGTGTCTCGCGTACGGTGAGCAACGCTGGCAGTTGCTTTTGAGCAAATCTACTGAGCGATCGGATGTAGGGCCTGGGCCAGTAGACCAGATGATCGCCTTTTCCCAGACGCTTACCGCGCCTGAAATCGACTCTACGGCAATGATGGAGGCGAGTGACCGAGTCGATCCCACGTTGCTTGAGCAGGTGGATTTCGTGCCAGGCGCACATGTAGCGGTCGGCAAGCAGAATGTCGCCTGGACGCAGGAGATTCCACAACCGGCGCAGCATCCCCAACTCGCTGTGGCCTTTGCCGGCATTGCTGCAGATAGCCAAGTCGAGTACGGCTCCGCAGGAGAGCGAAAAGAAGGCCGCGACGCGTGCCAGCGGAAAACCAAGTCCTGGCTCCTGCTGCGGAGGTTGCGGATAGGCTTGTTGGTTATCCGCGGTATCTGGCATCGATACCGTCGAGCCGTCGTAGGCCAGGACGCGGCGATGTTTCCAAAGCCACTCTTTCTTGGCGCTGTGATCCAAGGACTGTCCAGCTTTACGTGCTACGTGTGCAAAAAACTCCTCGGGGAGTCGTTTCCTTGCTTGGCAATAAGCGCCGGTTTCCGCTGAGCAGGCACGTTGTCCTCGTGAGACGCGATGAGCAATCAAGCGAGCGACGGCTGCACGACAGGAATGGTCCTGGCTCAATACTTGCGCCAGGAAGATCCACAGCGTGACCAACGGCGAATAAACTCGGTCGAGCCAGACGACGCTCAACGCTTTCAATGCTTGCGTTACCGTTCCCTCGGACAACACATCGGTGAACGGCAGTTCGCCATCCTGCAGGAATTGCCGCCGCAGAAAACGCACTTGCTGACGGAATCGTCCGTGATTAGAAAACGACATCGTGAGGCCTCCTTGCCGGTGATGGGTGTGTGACAACTCCATCTAGGCAACGGAGGCCCTTTTTATCTATATCAATTCAGGGCCACACGTTAAGCGACAACTACGTGCCATTCGAGGGCGTGTCCTGTGTCAGTCAGCAGGTAGGCCAAATCGGACAGTGGTGACCAAACCAACATAGGAAGCCGCGAGCGCGCGACGCGATTCGGTGGCACCTTCTGCGTTAAAGTTGGATTCTGCCGCCGACAGGATTCAGCCCATGATTCATCCTCAGCGGCCACCATTGATGCGTACCAGAACTCGTCAAGCCGTGAGACGCGTCGAGAACCGACCGATTTTGAAATGGCGGGGTTTTGGCCCGCCGGAATGCCTGAGGGTTTGCAGGATTGACGCCGAAGTGACATGTTGCCAGGCAATGAGGATGCGGTTCAAAGAACGCAAACTCACGTAGGGCTCGAGCGAACAATCGGCCCAATCGGCCCTCAATCAAACGCCGCAGCCAGCCGCAAACACGCTAAATAATCGCGCGATTGGGGGCACAATCTTGGCAGGCCGCAGGCGTCCGCTATTGGCGGTCGGAATTCTGTGTTCACGCGGCTCTGAACCGTTGACGTGCTGCAGCGGCGCGATCTGCGAGGCGGCCTTGGGTCTACGTTCGGACCGAATGAGGGAGTCTGGCAACTCAGCATCAATGGATCTGCTGGGATGCGTTCGGTAGACCGGCAGCAGGCCGCGGCCGCCTTGGATGGTCGGGACGAATGGTCGGGAAAGTATGAGATAGTTTTCGTGGAAAGAATGAGAATGGTTGGATGGTAGGGCGGGCCTATATACTATAGGCCCGACCCGCCCAACCATCCGATGGTCGGGCAGCCGACATCGCCCGACCATTCGCCCGACCATCCCGACCATTGCCAGCTAACGCCTGATCGTCAACTTCGGCTGTGCGGATCTTCAGCCTCCCTCGGGCGGCGTGCCAGCTGGTCCTTTCGGACCGGGGCGACGATCAGCCGAATCAACACCGTGCCCCATGACCACCCGCCGGATGCCAGGTTACAGAGATCGCCAGCATGGGTGCGATCCCTGGGGAGGTCAGACCTTTGACTTTGGTTGCAAGTAGCGATTTGGAACGTTGTCCAGCGGTGGAACTTTCCGTCCCGCGGCTTCTAGCAGACATCTGATGTTGGAATAAATATCACGCTCGCTCCTGGTCACTTGCGGCAGAAGGCCCATTTGGGCGTACGAGATCGGAGTGACATCGAAGAACGTTGTCTCCCACTCGTACCCTTTGCCCCACGTGATACCGGCTAGATGCACGTCGGTCCTTGCGCCGGCAGCCAAAAGCAGGCGCATGATCGGTTCGGACCGGTTTCTATTCGAGTTCACGGTGTGGAATAGAGGTGTGTGACCATTGAGGCCATGTTCATCGACGGCTGCGGTGGCGTTAACATCGGCGCCGGCCTCGATGAGAGCACGTGCGGCATTCAGATTTCCATATTCGGCGGCGACGTGGAGCAGGGACACTCCGACCAGCGACGTAAACGCAGAAATCAGTGTCGTACGATGTTCGAGCAGGGACGGCGTTCCCCTAACGGCAGATGTTATGGCGTCGGCATCGTTGAGGAGCACCGGCACGACGGCCGGGTCCTGTAGTGCGGCGCCTCGCTCAAACAGTAAGCGAAGGCAATCCCCGAGCCGGTCGGAGCGTGTGTACTCTTCCAGCAGCCAATTGACAGGCAGTTTGCCACGAATCCCAGAACAGGGATCGGCTCCCGCGTCGAGTGCGGCGCGGACGCTTTCGACGTGATGTCCGTCGAAAGCCGACAGAAGCGCTTGATCGGTGGTAGACATCGCGGATGCCTCATGAAACGTGCGTGCGACTTAATTTAGCAGTTGATGTTGCTACCGACTGTTGCAAACGTCTCGACAATATAGATGCCTCTCAACGCAGTGCAAATGTTTCAACGGCCGATGAAACAATGCTTATGAGTTGCCAGTCGGTGCGCGGCCAATTGTTGTGCCATGTTTCCGTCGGAGAGCGGCCTTGGCAATGTTAGGCCGTGACTCCGGCACTTCGATAGGCGTCCAAAACCTCCGCGCCGAAACAGGCAAAGACGACCCAGTCGATGCTTGATGGGATCAATAGTCCTGCGCGGATCGTGGACACGGCAATGTTGGTAGCGGCTTCCAGCGGATAACCATAGATCCCGGTGCTGATTGCCGGAAAGGCAATGCTTTGCAGTCCATACTCCTGCGCCAGGCCCAGCGCCGCTCGATAGGCACTTCTTAGTTGCTCGGACTCTCCCGCCGATCCGCCGCGCCAAATCGGGCCGACTGCGTGGATGACAAAACTGGCGGGCAGTTTGAATCCGGGAGTGATCGCGCCTCGCCGGTTGGACAGAAGCCAAGTTCGCGGCAGGCGTGCCCAGCTCTGGCCCGGCGACGCGGTGGATCGCGCCGCACACACCTCCGCCGGACGCCAGCTGCTCATTCGCGGCGTTCACAATCGCGTCGACGTCTAGGGTCGTGATGTCGACGAGCTGCGCTGAGATTTTCACGGGGACCATGACGGCAGCCCAGGTGGTTGATTGTTGATCTGCGATATTCGGCACCGTGCGACAATCGTTGATTGTAGCGGCGGTGTTTTCCTCCGAGCCTTAAAAAATCCCGCCAAACGTGTCATATCTCCTGGGAGCGTCCGGCTAGCTTCGAGCCAACGACGGTCGCTCCCCACGCCCTGAGTCCATCCGCCTGACCGTGAATGGCACCAGGGCGTTTTCGTTTGCCGGGACACACGTCATCGGTGTTGGCACGCAACCAAACAACAGGAGGGCAGTATGAATAAGTTCAGCTTGGGGCAGATCGTAGCCACGCCCGCGGCGCTCGGCGGCTGGAAGATTCAGGGCAGAGGTCCGATGAGTTTTTGAATCGACATGTGATTGGCGATTGGGGAATCGTGGGTCCGGAAGATCAGCGCGCCAACGAAGAGGCACTGCAAAGCGGCGCTCGACTGTTGTCGGCCTACGAGACAACGCTGGGCGTGAGAATCTGGTTGATTACGGAGGCGACTGGCGACGATGGCCGGCGAGCCTCCACTTGCGTTTTGCTGCCCGAAGACTACTGAAGGCGGTCCACGACGCAGCCGCACAACGATTGAAGAATCTGATATGAATTAACGCCTCGGTACGTGCCGGGGCGGTTCTGTTTTTATTAACAGGGCCGCCCCGCTTGGGCGGTCCTCATCTCACGAGGAGGTGCCCATGATCGCGCTGTTGAGAAACGGTGCCGAGGATACGCAGTTCATGCAGCAGCGATTTCTAGCGATGCTGCCGCGCATTCGCCGGCAGGCTTTGAGCGTTCCAAAGTCATCGGGCTGAACTGCGTGCCGAGCTGACCCAGGAAGCCATTGCCTTGGCCTTCGCCATGTTCGTCCGCCTGGTGCGGCGCGGCAAAGCGGGATTGGCCTATCCAACTCCGCTGGCTGATTATGCGATTCGCCAGGTTCGTGCCGGACGGCGTGTCGGCTGCCGCCAGAACGCGCAGGACATCATGTCGCCTATGGGCGCCGCACCTTGGGTCCGACGATCCAACGACTCGCAGCGCATCCCGAGCGGACCGGTGGTTTGAACCTAATGTTATGCGAAGATCGGCGGGCGGGGCCGGCCGAAACGGCGGCAGCGCGCTTGGATGTGGCGGATTGGTTTCGCAGTCTCTCGCCGCGGAATCGGCGGATCGCGCGGGCACTCGCGCTCGGTGAGCAAACCAATGTCGTGGCCCAGCGATTTGGGCTGACTGCGGGTCGCATCAGCCAACTCCGCGCCTGGTTCCGCAACCATTGGGAGCAGTTCCAGGCGGGGACGCAACTTGGCGAGTGTGCGGCCTGATCGATCGGTGAACTATCGCGGCCCAGCCTGCACTGGTTCACCGGTGCAGGCTGGCCTCGGTCACCGGATTCGCTCAAGACTGCGATTCAGGCGATCGTCAGCGCAGCCGCGGGAGCATTGGCAGAGCCAGCGGCACACGGCCAGAGTCACTCTTGGTTCTCCGAAACCGCAGGCCGCCCCGATTCAACGATATCCGTTCTAGGAGAGACCGTCCGCGTACAATACAGTGATCGGATCAGCATCTTTGACAACCGAGTTCACCATGGAAAATCGTTGGGACGAACAGACCGGCTCCTTTGCTGTTCAGAACGACGCGGGAGTTAAGTTCATTGTCCATGTTTTCACGACGTTCAGTGAAACGACGGATTCGAGCGGATACAAAAAGGCGGCCAATGCGCTTAAGAATCTGAAAAGTGCAGATGGCAGACACGTGAATCCCATTGAAGGCCAAGAAACGCAATTTGCATTTGTCGACAAACCAGACGAGATTCTCACTGTCGTGGACATCGACGAATATCATCAGGCACAACAATAGGCAACTGGCCATCGAAGGCCGATCGCCCCGACCTCTCAGAACATCATCAATTGCGTTCCGGTCTCGGGACTGTTCTCAGTTGCATCGTCCATTTTCTGTATGACCTCCCGAACTGGCTCGGGCGCTTTATCGATCTCAACCTTCGCAATGAAGCCACCCCCGCGTGATCGTATAGGTCCTCGAAGCTGCCAAGCGTGTCATTGTTGACTGCCCTTATCCGGTGTAACACGCAACCGACTGTGTCGGCGGCTGAAATTCTCGTGGGCCATGGGCCACGTACCATGCAATTACGGCCACAACGTTTTCAAGCCGCTGACTGCAACTTCGAAGTCCGACCCGTTACACTGAATCCGTGCGCCGCGTGAGGAAGTGAGGTTTCGCGAATGCCAGACTTATGCCCCGACGACATGGTGGCGATCCTGCCAACCAAAGAGGCCCCGCCTAGCGACGTGCTACAGATCGCGACCGTGCAATATGTTGGTCACGCCATCATTCTGCTAATCGACGGCCGCATGTATTCCAAGCGCGACGGACAAAGTATGAGACAGCCGTCGGACGGCTATGTCGTGCCGGCAACCGACGAGCATCGGGCCGCTCTGGAAAGAAAACGCCAGCCCTTGGTGTAACCGCGCTCGTGCAATTAACGCACGGCTAACTTGGCACACATCTAGGACTTGCCATGTATCATATAGCATCGGGCATTCGCAGGTCCGACGACGCGTGGACCAGCCTGCCAAAGTATTCGAAGAAAGTGAATCCTCGCAATCGTCGGGACGCATTAACCGTCATAGCGACCGAGCGTTCATGATGCTGCCGACTTAACTATATTTAAAAGTTCGAGCAATTTCGGCAGGTTCAGGGGCTTTACGAAATAGTGATCGAAACCGGTTTCCTGCTGACGTTGGCGGTCAGCTTCGCTGGGTGTGTAACCAGTCAATGCACACATCGTGACATTCTTGAATTCGGGTTTTTCCCGCAGACGCTTGGCTACTTCATAGCCGTCCAATCCCGGTAGGCCGATGTCCAATAGCACTAAATCGGGCCGCCAGGCCGCAGCCATTTCGAGCGCAGTCGGTCCAGTGCGCGCCAATTGGACATCGTGCCCGTACAGCCGCAACAGCATGCTAAGGCTATCCGCGGTGTCAATGTTATCTTCAACCACCAGCACACGCAGCGATTGCCTGGATTGTTGACTAGGCTCCAAAACAGTTCGCGCTTGATGTGCGGATGACATTAACCGCACGGGCAATTTAATTGTGAATTCGCATCCCTTACCTAAACCGGCACTGGACGCTTGCAGTCTGCCATCATGCATCTCCACCAAGTTGTGCGCCAGGGCCAGACCAATCCCTAATCCGCCGTAAGAGCGACCGAGTGAGCCATCAACTTGCGTGAAAAGCTCAAAAATGTGTGGGAGCAAATCGGGAGCGATTCCAACCCCGTTATCCCGTACCCGGATCACGGCATCCGCTCCTTCCTGATTGACATTCATCCGAATGAGTCCCCCTGTATCGCTGTACTTCGCGGCGTTATCCAGCAAGTTGACCACCACTTGTTCTAGTCGAGCCGGGTCTGCTTCCACCCAAATTGCTTGGGTGGGGAGCGATACCGAGAAATCGTGTCGGCGCGCTTCCATAAAGGCGCGGGCGCTCTCGGCGGCGTGATTGAGAACGTCGCGCAGATCCACTGCCTCTTTGGTGAGCCGCAATTTCCCTTTAGTAATCCGGCTAATGTCCAGTAGGTCATCGACCAGTCGGACCATCAGCCCCACCTGCCGGTCGATGATGTTTCCCGCTTGCTCGATAATCGGATCATTCGTCTTCATCTGCCGTAGGATGTTTAACGCATTCACAATGGGCGAAAGGGGGCTTCGCAATTCATGGGATAACAGTGCCATGAAGACTTCTTTGTTCCGGTTGGCTTCCGCCAGATTGTCGGCGCGTTTCCGCTGCGATTGGACCGCCTCGCTTTCGGTCAGGTCATGTGTGACTCGTGCAAAGGAACGGGTGTGTTTGTTCTCGTTAAATAGTGACGTCACGACCGCTTGACACCGAAACCGCGTGCCATCTTTCCGAATCTGCCAACAATTACTATCCGCCCGTCCATCGGCCAAGGCGGTATGTAGCTCGTGCTCGGGCTGGCCCGTGAGGATATCTTCCGGCGAGAACAAGCGGGAAAAGTGCGTTCCAATGATTTCACTGGATTGATAGCCGAACAGGCGTTCCGCGCCGGCGTTCCAGCAAAGCAAGTTGCCGTCCAGTCCCACTAAGAATATGGCGTACTCTCTCGCATCCGTCGCGAGCAGGTCAAATCGCTCACTCTGTTCTTGGAGTGAAAGGCGCATTGAGTTATCGACGGTCATGGAGCACCACTTTTCTGCGATCAATAACAATAAAAAAACCGACGTGGCCGACCATCCGGAGATGATTAACCACGTCGGTTTACTCGTTAACGAACCGCCCGGCTATGCTGGGCTGCTCTTTATCTAGTCATCCGAACGACCTCACTGTAGGACTTGGCCTACAAATAGCAATATCATTATCAGCCAGTCGCCCAGGCTTCAGCGCGGCCGGCTCTCATTTCCAGCGCTGCTTCGATGCTTGCATTCGTCGCGCCATCGGGCAGCGATTTTAGCATTTCCAACAGGCCGGTGGCCACCAGCGAACACGAGCGATCACCGATCGTCAATTTCACCATGGAGTTTGCCGCGCAGCCCAACCTCCCATCGGCTTGCAATTGAACATCAGACGCTTTCAGCCGTACCAGTTCACCGCGGATTTCATCGAACATTGTTTTCCTCTCAAGGCACTATCCAGGAATTATCAATCACGCCTGTTTACTCGTTAACCAGGCCGCCCAGGTGCTGTGGGCTGCCGTCTAGCTGGTCATCCGAAAACTGAACGCGAACTCTTGACTGGTGCCATCCGAATTGTATTTGCTGCCACCAGCCGCCACCGCCATCGGCCCGACCTTACAGTTCCGTCATCGCGTCATTGCAGGTTTGAAAAAGCAGCAGCGCGTTGCTTCATCGCCCGCGGCTCCAATAATAGCCCCCGCCGCCGCCGAACAGCAGGACCAACACAACGATCAAAATGATTAGCTCGGTACTCATAGTCATCAGCTCCTTTGCCTACAGGATCAAACGTAAAGATTTGCGTAATCGTGGTGACCTGCGGCCATAAAAAAACCGACGTGACCAACCACCCGTAGGTGATCGAACACGTCGGTTTACTCGTTTAACATGCCGCCCGGCGATGCCGGAATGCACTTTATCTAGTCACCCGATGAGACCGCTTAAGTATAGGTCATAGAAACCTGCACAC
>CAVZCV010000008.1:0-307215 GCA_963773875.1 Pirellulales bacterium | reverse complement strand
GTTGTTGCGAACGACATTTATGTGCACCGATCTGGTGGCGGACAAAACGAAGAGTACGCGGATCAATTTCGCGCACTCAGATTCCATCACATCGCGTTTACATCGCCGGCTCGCTGAAATTTGACGGCGAACTTACCGATCGTGCCGATTCGCGGACGCAATCGCTGCAAAAGCTTGTCGGATTAGGCGAAGACGACATCGTCTTCCTTGCCGGCAGCACCCAAGGTAACGGAAGAGCGATTGGCACTCGATGCTTTCAAGACGCTGGCTGCCGAACATCCGAGATTAAAACTGATTATTGTGCCGCGGCACCCGCATCGCTTCGACGAAGTTGCATCAATATTAGATGATTGCCATCTCCCGTGGCAGCGACGCTCGCTCCTATCAGACGATCGCCCCTCAGCCAACTCACCAGTTCCGTCCGCCCGCATCGTTCTGGTCGATACGATCGGCGAACTCGGCGCCTGGTGGGGTGCCGCAACAGTCGGCTTTGTCGGCGGAAGTTTGTTTTCCACTCGCGGCGGTCAAAATATGATTGAGCCCGCCGGCTATGGGGTTGCGACTTGTTTTGGCCCCAATACGCAAAACTTTCGCGATGTCGTCGAGATGTTATTGACCAACCATGCAGCCGTGCGAGTCAAAAGCGGAGAAGAGCTGACCGATTTTGTGCGGCGCTGTTTGGATTCGCCCACTTTCGCTCGAGATCTCGCTCGAAATGCCCTCCAGGTCGTACGTGCACAGCAGGGCGCGGTGGAACGAACTTGGAAGCTGCTGGATCGGCTTTTGATCGACTCGCCGGAGAGCAAATCCAGAGTGCAACGGGCTGCCGCGTAGTACCACGGCTTGCCAGCGTGCTCAACTGGGATCAAATGACACGATGGTTTATTCCGGCGGAATACTTTCGCCGCGAATGATGTCTTCGAATGTTTGCCGCTCGCACCAGGAACGGCTTGCCGTCGCGAATCAGCACTTCTGCCGCGAGTGGCTTTCCGTTGTAATTGCTGCTCATAACAAACCCGTACGCTCCGGCAACTTCCAACACCAGGTATTCGCCGACTTCCGCGACCGGAAGTTCGCGGGTGCAAACAAAACCGCCTTCTTGCTGGGTGAAAATATCGCCTGATTCGCACAAGGGGCCGCCGACCACGACGTCGTGGAGTCGGCGGTCCGAACCGTCGCCGCTCTTCGGCACGATCGACATCGGATGGTACGCACCGTACAGAATTGGACGCGCCAAATTATTAAAACCGGCGTCCAGCAAATAGAACGTATTGCCTCCCATTCGCTTGATTGCCCGAATTTGAGCGATTAAATAACCGGCCTCCGCCACCAGATATCGTCCGGGTTCAATTTCCAGCGAAACCTTGTGTCCGAAGCTGTCTTCAAGGCGTCGCCGAGTTTCATCCCACAGTTTGAAGTACGCGGCGATATCGACATACGATTGATCCGCCCGATACGGCACCGGCAGGCCGCCGCCAGCGCTGATGACGGTCAAGCTTCGCCCGACTTCGCGCCAGGTTTTCTCCATCGACTGGCACACGTGGCGCAATGTTCCAGATCGGTTCCGGAGCCAATGTGCATATGCAGGCCGCTAATGCCCAGGCCGTTGGCATCCGCACGTCGCAAACACTCGGGCAAATCTGCGTGCCAAATGCCATGCTTCGATTGCTCACCGCCAGTATTGGTTTTCTGGCTATGTCCATGACCAAAACCAGGATTGATACGTAGCGTGATGTGCCTGCCTGGTGCGCGTTCGCCGAGCTGATCGATCATATCGGTAGATCCGCAGTTGGCGTGGATGCCCAATTCGACGACTAAGGCGAGCGATTCATCGTCGAAAATGTCCGCGGTGTAAACAACCGGTGGGGGCGACTTCGGATCAACCCCAACAGGCTTGTATCCTGCGGCCAGAGCACGTCGAATTTCGCCGGCACTTACGGCGTCGATTTGTACTCCCTGGCGGCGTACAAGATTGAGGATGGCGATGTTCGAGCAGGCTTTCTGCGCATAGCGAATGACGTCGAAGGCTTTTAAGTCATTAACTCGTTCACCGATCTTGGCGGCATCGTAAACGTAAGTCGGCGTGCCAAATTTGGTGGCTAACTCGTTAATTGAGACGCCGGCAATGTGCGTGCGACTGGTAGAAAACGATGGGACCGTGGGCATGGGACGCTTGGTAGCTAATGGGAAATCAGTGATTCAAAAATTAAACTGCGCATTTGCCATGTGAATGGCCAAACTGCGAGTTTAAAGCGCACAGCCGGTACGCGATAGACAGGCCGCGATAATCATCGTGCCTACTGGACTCGTTTATTCGATTGGAACCTCAACCGTGGCGGAAAAATCGTGGCCGCACTTCGAGCAATGCAAGAGATACGTTGTTGAAACGTGCCGATGCTCGGTTTCTTTCGTTTCAACTTCGATCGAAGTCTGATAGGTCACGGTCATTCGCACAACAGTTGCCGGCGAGTGGCCGCAGACCTCACATTCGAAAACAGGCTGACCAGCCGGCGACATACACCCGCTCCACGTGTTGCAGACGCCAATGCTCTTGCGGGTAAAGAACGTTGGCGCGTGTGTTATAGCACGCTTAGCGTAATTTGGCGTCGCGTTGGTGTGAAGGCTTAGTTAGCAAAAAATGTTCGCGCGCAAAAAACAGCCCGGCCAATATTGGCCGGGCTGTTGCAAAATCGATCAATCTTAGTGACGGTCGCAACTCATATCACCCACCGGGTCTGAAGGTGTTGGGCGCTTGGGCTCCACCGCCTTGACCGCGCATCATCTTTTTCTTGCTCATCTCGCCCGCAGCTTGCAGAATTCCTTCTTCAACTTGCAGACGATAAGTGATTCCATTGCTAATGGGCTTAGCCGTCAACAGAATGTGATCCTTGCCCTGAGTCGATTGCAGTGCGCTGGCGAAGCCGGCGACATCGTCATCGTTATGGAGCGATGAGGCGAAGCTGAAAATTGGCGCAAGTGCCACCGATAATTGGAACGGCAGAACCGATTTATTTGGTTCTGCGGCCGACTTGTCGATCACTGCTTTCGCCAAATCCAAGCTGCCTTTGCCGAGCGCCACATAAGCGCCATCGTGCCCTGCGCCGAAATAGACGTCGACGCTATCGCCAAATACCTTCCTGGCGTCGTCTTCGCTTTCCGGCAGCTTCACACTGATCTGGTGGAACTTCACATCCTTATAGTTCTCCAGATCCATTTTCACGGTGGCCATGCTGTTGAATTCCGCATCGCCTTTGGCAAGCGTAATCAGATTCTTCACCGCCGATTCCAATCCGGCGGTATCGGCCACAAAGCCGCCAAGCACGGCCTGGAATTTATTCGGGCCGCAAACGACTATCGCGCCGGCGTCCGATTTGCCGGTCTGAACGGTCTTTTCAATTACGTCGAGCAGTTGCCGCAGCACGGTCTTCACCTGAGCTCGGGCATTGTCATCGGGCAAATTCTGATCTTTATCGACGGCTTCTTCGGCTTTCGTTTTGAGCTGTTCGAGGGTCGTCATCGCCTGCTGAATTTGTTCAGGCGAGGATTTGCCGGTGAAGTTCATCGTCACCGCAGAGTCCGACTGATTGAAGCCGGCAAAGTTCGTGCGCACATCGGCCGCAGTTTGCAGGTCTTTCGCTAACGTTGAGCCCGGCACAGCCGTAAATGTGACATCCAAGTGGGTGTTCTTGACCTGGCGATCGAGCTTCCAGCCGATCGTGATTTGATCGGCTTCATTCAATAGCCGTTCAATGGCCTGAATTTGCTGATCCATACTTTGCTGGCTCAGCCCGCCGAGGCCTTGGCCTTGTTGCTGTTGCATCGCAGCGGCGAAGGCCATGACGTTCCGAATTTGGTCGATTCCGTCCTTTCGCATCTTTGCCGGGACGTTCTGCAGGTAGACGCGCACGCCAATGTCGTAATCGGCATTCAGGCCGGCTAGCGCCTTCATCGGGTCTGCGGGCGGCTGCGTGTCTTGATTGTGCGAAACAACCGCCCAGCCGTTCTGTTCGCGAACGAACAGATCGCCTTGCGGACTATTCGTGCGCAGCACACCGTTTTCTTCGGTCGGCGGCCCAACTAAGCCAAACATTGAAATCGACGTGACCAGATCTTTCGCGCTGCTCACCGGAATCAGCAGCACCGGGTTCGGCTTGTTGTTGGCGTCGATCGAGACAATCAAGCCAATCGGTTTGGTCCGATCGAGCCCTTTGACGCTATTGAGCATGCCATCGGCCATGGGTTTGGCCATCGGCTGCCCGCCAAGCTGACCGAGGAACTCCACGTCCGCCAGCAGGTCGTTCACGCTGGGCAGCGACACGACGAGCACAGGCTGGGGCGCCTGGGCACGAACCACGGCGGCGCCGGCGAAGATGACGGTCAGCGCCATCAGCGAATGCAAAATCTTTCTCACGATAACTTTCTCCTGGACAAAAGGTTGATCTACTGTGCTGATCTCAAATTGATTTGATTTACAGGACGAGCGGGCCATAATCGATCCCGGTCATCCAGAAACAATACCTTGCCAAAACTGCACCGGTTTTAACGGATCGCCGAAAAATCGCTAGATATTCCCGCAATTTTGGAGAAATAAAACCCCGAAATTGCACGGATAGCGCCAGGCGGAGCGACGTGAAAGAGAACCGCTGCCAGCGGTCAACTGTATCGGCAATTCACGGTACTTAGGCAGCACGCATTGCAATCAGCGTTCGCGAAAGGTGATCCTGCCTTTGGTGAGATCGTACGGCGATAGCTCAACTTTCACTTTATCGCCGGGCACAATACGGATGAAGTTTTTACGCATGCGACCCGCCACGTGTGCAGTCACGATGCTGGTTGTTTCGCCGACCTGAATTTGCACTCGAAAGCGAGTATTGGCCAGGGCCTGCATCACGAGGCCGTCGACTTCCAGCGCTTCTTCTTTTTGTTTTTCATCCGCCATCACGAACTCCCGGAACCACACCCCGAACCGCGGCCAATGTTAATCTGCTGTGGATGATACCATTTTTGATTTCGCGGCGGTAGATATGCCCGTTGGCTTGGAATGGACCAGAATGCGATCCAAATACTTCCGCATCGCCCCCGGGGAACCAGCATGCCCACGGAAAGCGATGTAACCATCGGGGCGAACCAGAGCCAGGGCGGTGCCTTTCAGTCCAAGCCGATCCCGAACCTGGCCCTTCTTATCGACGATTGCCTGCAGATTAGCTGGTCCTCTAACGTCCGCCGGCAACACCACAATGGTCTTAACCACGTGATCGAACTCCGCAGCCAGCCCTTCAGCATTTTCTTTTAATTGTGCCAGATGATCTTCATCGCTCGCATCATCACTATTGGGAATTAACAGCAGCGTAAACTTTGCACCCCGCAGCGCCTCTAATAAACGCAATTCTTTTCCCGACGCGTTGTCGACAACCGATGCATCGGGTAGCCGATCTCCGGCTTTGACTGAATTGCGCCACGCATCGCCAGGATCGTCGCAATTGAGAGAACTCTCCGGATAATGGATTGCCATTTCAGACAAGTGAGCAATTGCTCGTTCCTGCACCGCCGAAAGTTTCCCGGCCAGCGCCATCAAATGATTGCGCATGAATTGCAGCATCGGATTGCGCAGAGTGGCCACTTTGGTAAACAGCCCGGCATCGTGCAGCACCATATCCCCCACTGCACTGCGCTCCTGCGTGTAGCTTTCCAGAATTGTGCGCTTCGCTGCGCCGGCATGTACCAAGGCAATTTTCCAGGCCAGATTGAAGGCGTCCTGCATGCCGGTGTTCATACCCTGGCCCCCCGCCGGACTATGAATGTGTGCGGCATCGCCGGCGAGAAACACATTGCCCCGCCCATACTCTTTGACTTTTCGCTCATGGATCCGAAATCCGGCCAACCAGACCGGATCGTGCAATCGAATTCCTGCCGGGCCTCGCTGGTCGACCACTTTCTGTGCTTCCGCAAGCGTGGGGTCTGTCGGTTTATCGCAGCCGGGTGCGCAGCCCATATCGGCAATCACACGGAATCTGCCGGGCGCAAAGGGAAGAAAATGAGCACGCCGTCGCGATGCCAGTAGGCGCTAATTTCGTCGTTCGCCAGTGGACCATCCAAATGCACATCGGCCAGCATCCAATCGTTTGGTTCGAACTCGCCGGTGAATTCCAGACCAAGCTCTTTGCGAACAGTGCTGTGCGCGCCATCGCATCCAATGAGCCAGCGCGATGTGATTTGTTCTTCACTGCCATCGGCGCGCCGCACCGTCGACGTGACCTGATCTGGCTCACTGACGAAACGAACCAATTCCGTTCGCCGCTCGACCTGCAATCCGTTTCGCTTCAGGCACTCTCCCAGCACGCGTTCTGTATCGCTTTGCGGAATCAACAGAGGCTTAGGGAACGCGGTGTCGTCGCGGTGCACTTCCACTTGCACTAACCGTTTGCCGTTGCCGTAAATGCTTGCACCTTTGGCCCACATCCCGTGGGGGATGAAATCTTCCGCGATGCCCGCATGGTCGAACAGTTCCAAAGTGCGTCCCCAAATCACGAGCGCTTTCGATTTATCGGTGGGCGCGGCGCAAGTGTCGACGATCCGGCAGCGCAGTCCTTGTCGCAAAAGTTCCAGCGCCATCGTTAGGCCAACCGGTCCGGCGCCAACAATCAGCGCATCGCAGCCAGGGGTTTTCGCAGCCATTTTTCTCGATCCTTATGCAAGTCAAGGCGGGGTTGATTTCGGATATGGGAGCGTACCATTTCCGGCTGTCGGGTGTCTTGAAAACGAGCAAAATCGCGCGCTTCCGCGGCCGGACGATCGCTGCAACCGTTACGATTGGCCAACGAATAAAAAAAGGCCAGCGATGACGGCTATAGTTCGGCGGTCCCGGGCATTTCCCGGCTCGTTGACGTCTCGCCGTAAGCCATTTACTCTTAATATGTTGTCTTCACGCGTGCCGCGAGGTCGGATCGCTCTTATCCGAATTTCTGTGTCGAAAAAAGCCTGGTCTGGCGTCTTTGGCGAGTCGACGGACCGCCGAGTCGAGCAGTTCACCGAAAGCATCAGCTTCGACCAGCGTCTGTACGCGCACGACATTGATGGCTCTATCGCGCATGCTCAAATGTTAGCCAGCGTCAGCCTTATCACGCCCGATGAGTGCCGACAGATTGAGCAGGGGTTGGCCGAGATTCGCCAGCAGATTGAGCAAGGCCAATTTCAGTTCAGCGTCGAGCTCGAAGATATCCATCTTCACATCGAACGAGCGTTGATAGATCGGATCGGCGATGTTGGGCGGAAGCTGCATACCGCCCGCAGCCGCAACGACCAGGTCTCGACGGACTTGCGACTTTGGTGCCGCCATTCGATCGATCGATTGGAAGCAGCCCTTTCCGACCTGCAGCGCGCGTTTGTAAGTCGGTGCCAAACTGACCGCGATCTGATTTTGCCCGGCTACACGCACATGCAGCGGGCACAGCCGGTGTTGGCAGCGCATTATTGGCTGGCGTACTGCGAAAAGCTGCAGCGCGATCGAGATCGACTTGCCGATTGCCGACGGCGTGTCAATGTATTGCCGCTGGGAGCTGCCGCGCTGGCGGGGACCACTTTGCCGATCGATCGCGATGAGGTGGCGCGGCGACTGGGTTTTGTTGATGCCGCCGGCCAGCCGCAGGTGATGGCCAATAGCCTCGACGCTTCCAGCGATCGCGATTTCGTGATCGAACTAGCATTTGCTCTCGCGCTCATCGCCGAACACCTCAGCACTTGGGCCGAGGAATGGATTCTGTGGAGCACCGCCGAATTTAATTTTCTCAAGTTGCCCCAGGCATTTTGCACGGGCAGTTCGATCATGCCGCAGAAGATCAATCCCGATGTGCTGGAATTGGTCCGCGGCAAAACGGCTCGGGTAATCGGCAATTTACAGGCTTTGCTCGTGCTCGTGAAAGGCTTGCCGCTGGCGTACAACCGTGATTTGCAAGAAGATAAACAGCGCGTTTTTGATTCCGTCGACACGGAGCTGGCCTGCCTGGAAATTGCCGCGCCGCTTATTGCCGGCACGCTCATGAACCGGGCCGCCATCGCGGAAAAGCTGGATCGTGGGCACCTCGATGCGACCACGCTCATGGAAGAGCTGATCCGCCGCGGCACCCCGCAGCGCAGCGCCCACGAAATTGTTGGGAAACTGGTTCGCACAGCCTTAGATCGCAGCGTGCGGCTGAGCGACCTGACGCTTGAAGATCTTAAGCAAGCCGACCCAGGATTGGATGAAAGCGTTAAATCCGCACTTGGCGTGGAAAACGCCATCGCACGGTTCGTCAGCTACGGTTCAACAGCCCCGAGCGAAGTCGAACGACAAATCAAGATTTGGCAAGACCGACTGGGACAAACAACATGATGTGCATTACTCGATCATTTGCGCTGGCATTCATTGCCGCTGCTTCGTTTACAAGCACCCTCAGCGCCCAAGATGCACCCGAGGCAGCCGAAGCCGTGCCAGCGGCCGCTGCACCGGCTGCGAAACCAGCTGCAGCCCTAGCGCCGCAGCGCCCGTTGTCTCGCACAAGCCCGATCCGGCTGTGGATACCATCGTCGATTCGAATCCACAAACGCCGGCGCAGCTCTTGCGTGCCGCGTTACTGCTTGTGGATCTGGATCGCGTCGATTTGGCGAAAAAATATCTGCAGCAGATGGCGGCTGGGAAATTCGATGACATTGCGCTCGCGGAAGCAGCGTGGCACCTTGATCCGGCAATGCTCATGCGGCTGGCGGTCAACAAAGATCTACAGCCTGAGGGCACGCAATTGTCGGATGCGGTACTCGCGGCAGCGGCAAAAATAGAGCGTGATCCACAGCGACTACAGACTGAAATTAAAACACTGGCCGATCCGTCGCACACCATCCGACTCAGCGCCTTGTCAAGAATTCTTGCCGCTAATGAAAGCGCCGTGCCTGCACTAATCGTTGCGCTTGCCGACAAAAGTAACTCGGCGATTTATCCGACATTGAAAGAAACGCTGGTGAGAATTGGCCCACAGGCCGTGGCCGCCCTCGTGACCGCACTGCAAAGCGGCGATCCGACACTCGTCGTCAGGGTGACCGACGTGCTTTCGCAAATTGGATCGCGCGATGCAGTCATTTATCTTGCGGCCCCGGCCACGTCGGAATTCTACCCGGCGGAAGTTCGCGAGGCAGCTCGTGCGGCACTGGAAGACATTCAGGGTGTTAGGAATCCGACGCGCGAAGACGCCATCAAAATTCTGACAAAGGAAATCGAGCGCTATCAACAGCACACGCGCCCGCTGAATCGGGATCATGCCGGCAATGTCGACGTTTGGCATTGGGATGGGAGCATCAAAGCGCCCGTTCGCGAGTGGCTACCGGCTGATCAGGCGGAAGCGGCAATCGCGGCTCGAAGTTTGGGATTGGACCTGCTCAGACTCGCCCCGGACGATCGGCTTGCCAAGCGGCTGGTCACTCTCAGCACGCTCGACTATATCACGCTCACAGCGGGACTCGATAATGCAGCAAGGCGAATTGAATTGCAGCGCGGCTTCAATTTCACGGCTGCAGATCGGCCGACAATTGAAGACACGCTGGCGTATGCCATGGCCACTGGCCACCTGCCAGCGGCGATTGCGGCGGCGGAAGTTTTGGGCAACATCGGCGATGCCACGCTGCTGCAAGCGACCGACGGTATTGTACGGCCGCTCGTAAAAGCCGTCGGGCAAGGCGATCGCCGTTTGCGCTTTGCGGCAGCCGACGCGATCATGAAACTGAAACCGACTCAGCAGTTTGCCGGATCCAGCGATTTGCTGGAAGCCCTTGCCTTCTTTGCAGACTCGCCCGGCATTCGCCGCGCGGTCGTTGCATTTCCCACCGAGCGAATCTCGGCTCAACTTGCCACGCTGTTAGGCACATTGGGATTTCAAGTGGACATCGTTTCGAATGGGCACCGCGCATATTTGCAGGCGCTCAGCTCCGGCGATTACGAGTTGATGTTGCTCAGTGGACGCATCGATCATCCGCCGGTTTGGGTCACGCTGCAACAACTGCGTCATGAGCCGGCGACGGCGCGAATGCCGATTGGACTCCTGGCCGAGCCTGGCGATTTGCCGTATCTGCAATCAGTGGCGGCGGAAGATGGCTCGAACCGCAGCCCACCGCGGAGCCGTGACATTTTGGTTGGTCCCAACGGACATATCTTCTCATACGCCGACAGCGAATTCGGTGATGGCCGTTTTACGGCCGTATTCGAACGGCCCATAACGCCCGAGGCAATGAGATTCTTTGTCGAGCGCCTCGCGCAACAAACGGCCGGCGCAGTCGTGCCCTCCAACATTCGTGAGCAGCAAGCTCTCGTATCTCTCCAGTGGCTCAAACAACTTAATGAGATCTCGCCTTGCGATTACAATCTTCGGCCCTTCGAAGCAACTTTCGTGAGTGCTCTGAGCCGCCCAGCAACCGGTACAGCTGCCGCCGAGTTACTCGCGCTCAATGGCTCGCATACGGCCCAGAAAGCGCTGGTCGACCTTGCCAATTCATCGATCCAGCCACTCGAAATGCGTCAATCGGCCGCCGCTGCGTTCAGTGCCGCGGTGCGAAAATTCGGAATTCAACTGACGACGGGGGAGATTCAATCGCAATACGATCGTTACAATCTCAGCTCGAAGGATGAGCCGGCGGTTCAACAACTGCTGGCCCTGATTTTGGACGCCATCGAATTGTCAACCAGGCGGTAAGAAATGAAACGACCCCCTCTCAACTTTGTGCTCGGGCTTCTTGGCGCATCGATCGCGAACTTGGCTGCGGCGGCCGAACTCGCCTGGCCGCCAACGACGAACGAAACCAAGCCGTGGTCGCGCTGGTGGTGGCTCGGGAATATCACTACCGAAGATGGTTTCAAAACGACGATGGAGCAATATGCCACGGCGGGTTTAGGCGGCCTGGAAATCACGCCAATCTATGGCGTGCACGGCTATGAAGATCAGTTCATCGCGTTTCTCTCCCCCAAGTGGGTTGATCGCATTTCGTTTGTACTTCAGCAAGGCAAACGGCTGAAATTGGGCATCGACATGAATCACGGCACCGGCTGGCCAATGGGCGGACCTTGGGTGACGCCGGACGACACCTGTAAATATCTCACCCACAAAACGTATAAGGTGGAGGCGGGTGAAAAGCTGAACGAAGCCATCGCGATGAGCGATCCGGGCTACGTCGCCTTTGCTGGGAAGAAGCGGGTGCCCATCTCGCAACTCGTTGAGCCTTTCAGCGCGAACAAAGACCTGCAGGACATGGCGATCGACAACTTACGCATGCCCGGCCCGCTGAAACTCGTCGGCGTCATGGCTTTTCCCGAAAAGAATGGAACACCTCTTAATTTGACCGACAAGGTCGACGCCGATGGCAAATTGAATTGGACCGCTCCGGCGGATTCCGGCAATTGGACTATCTACGGACTGTTTCAGGGCCTACACACCCGAATGGTGAAACGCGCCGCGCCGGGTGACGAGGGTCACGTGCCGGACCATTTCAGTCCAGAAGCAATGCGGCACTATTTCGGCCGTTTCGATGAAGCATTTGCCGGACGCGATCTTTCAGGATTCCGCGCGTTTTTCAACGATTCGTACGAAGTCGATGATGGCACACGGGGCGAGGCAAACTTTACACCGAAGTTTTTCGAGGAATTCAAAAGCCGCCGGGGATACGATTTGCGCGACCATCTGCCAGCACTTTTCGCCGCCTCGGCGAGCGATGAAACCAATCGCCTCTTGTGCGATTATCGAGAGACCATTTCCGATTTGTTGCTCGATAATTTCACCACTCAGTGGCAAAACTGGGCCGCGAAGTACGGCAAGGAAATTCGCAATCAATCGCACGGTTCGCCGGCCAATGTGCTCGATTTGTACGCTGCAGTCGATATTCCCGAAACGGAAGGTTTTGGTGGCTCGACCGATGAACTCAAGGAGCGCGTCTCCATGATGTACGCCTCCTCGGCGGCGCACGTCTCAGGAAAGCGGCTGGCATCGTCGGAAACATGCACCTGGCTCGACGATCATTTTCTGACGACGCTCGCCCATGCCAAGCAGCGAGTTGACCAAACGCTGCTGGCCGGAATTAATCACGTCATTTATCACGGCACAACATATTCGCCGCCCGATGCTCCGTGGCCAGGATTTTTGTTTTATGCCGCCGTGGAGTTCGATCCGGTGAATTCCTGGTGGGACGATTTTCCGGCGCTCAATAAATACATCGAGCGCTGCCAATCCTTCCTACAGGCCGGCCAGCCCGACAACGATGTGCTGCTGTATGCCCCATTCCACGACCGCTGGATGGAACGCGGCAACGGCACCATGCCGCACTTCAAAATCGGCGGGAGTTTTCCAGGGCAAGAGGTTGGCCAGCAACTTCTGAAGGCCGGTTACACATTTGATTTTGTGTCCGATCGGATGCTCAACGATGTAAAGGTCGTCAACGGCAAGTTACACGCCGGAAAAATTAATTATCAGGCCATTGTGCTTCCGGAGACGAAATACATTCCGCTCGAAACGATGGAAAAACTGATTGCGCTTGCCAACGAAGGCGCCACCATCGTCGTGCAAAAATCGTTTCCCAAAGATGTGCCCGGTTGGGCCGATTTGGATGCGCGACGCGCGAAGTTTAAGGCGGCCATCGAATCGCTGCAAAAAAATGCGACCGATGACGGTGGCGATCAGTTCACCAAAACCGAACACGGCGGACGAATGGCGGTCGGCGGCGACTTGAATCACCTTCTTACCAGCGCGCAGGTGCGGCGTGAGTCGCTCGCCGGTTCCAAAATCTCTTTCATCCGCCGCCGCGACGGCAAGAGCACGATTTATTTCCTGGTGAACGCTTCAGGCAGTCCGCTCGACAAAGATGTGACGCTCATGGCCAGCGACAACTCCGAAGCGGCCCTTTTCGATCCACTGACGGGCCGCATGGGGTGCGCGACGGTAGGCCACGACAACGAGGGGAATCTGAAATTGCGATTGCGGCTGGCACCGGGGCAATCGTGCATTATCGAAACATTCGCCGAAGCGCCGAAGGGTCCGCAGTGGCAGTACCTTGAGCCCAAGGGAGAACCGCAGGCCATCGCTGGCAAGTGGACCGTGAGTTTCATTAAAGGCGGACCGGAGTTGCCGGCGGAAGCGAAGGTTGAGCAACTCGGATCGTGGACCAAATTCGCTGGCGACACGGGCAAAGCATTTTCCGGCACGGCGAAGTATTCGATCATGTTGGCAAAACCACAAACGACGGCGCCGATGTATCGAATTGATTTGGGGCACGTCGCTGACAGTTGCCGGGTCTCGCTCAACGGCGAAGAGCTGGGCACGCTGATCGCGCCGCCGTTTCAAATCGACATTCCCGCCGAAAAACTCAAAGATCAGAACACGCTCGAAGTTTATGTCTCGAACCTGATGGCTAACCGCATCGCCGATATGGATCGTCGCGGAGTGCAGTGGAAAATATTCTACAACACGAACGTCGCAGCCCGCGATTCCAATAACCGTGGCCGCGACGGATATTTTTCCGCCGCCAATTGGACACCGCGCGAATCGGGCTTGCTTGGCCCGGTGACGGTTACGCCGCTGGATAGATTTGATCCAACGAAAGAGACACGTTAAGCCGCACGCGGCCATTCATCATTCATCGTTCCACACGGCGGGCTGACGCCGCGCCGCTTAACCTCTGAACCTCAAACTACCCGCGTGACTTCGCTCGATCCACAATCTGGACCGCCCATCAAAGGCCTCATCGGTTCGGGCCGCGCCATGCAAGAGGTGTATCGCCTCACGCGGCAGGTGGCAAAGTCGCACGCCTCGGTTTTGCTTACCGGCGAAACGGGCACGGGCAAGGAACTCATCGCCAAAGCAATTCATCAACTCAGCTCGCGCGGCACTGGGCCGTTTGTACGTGTCAACTGCGGGGCACTGACCGAAAGCCTGCTGGAAAGCGAACTCTTTGGCCACGTGCGCGGCTCGTTCACTGGCGCTGTGGCCAATCGTACCGGCCGTTTCGAAGCTGCCCATACCGGCACAATTTTTCTCGACGAAATCAATTCCACCACGCCCAAGCTGCAAGTCAAACTGTTGCGTGTGCTTCAGGAACGGGAGTTCGAACGCGTGGGCGATACGCAAACCATCCGTGTCGATGTGCGCGTGATTGCCGCCAGCAATCGCGACCTGTTGGAACTGGTGGAGAAAGACGAATTTCGCGAAGACTTGTATTATCGGCTGAACGTGGTCCCCATCAATTTGCCACCGTTGCGCCAGCGACGTGAAGATATTCCCGAGCTCGTCGGCCATTTCCTCACGCTCTACAACGACGACAACGATCGATATGTCGCGCACGTAGAAAAACGCGCCATGGAGGCGATGCAGGAATATCATTGGCCTGGCAATGTACGTGAACTGCAAAATATCATCGAACGTGCGGTCGTCATGGCGATGGGCGACGAACTGACTGCCGATCTCTTGCCGCCGGCGGCACTCGGCGAAAAACAAACCCGCACTAGCCGACTTCGCGGGGCCGATTTGGAAACGCTCACCTACGAACTTGTGCAACAAGGCCTCAGTTCCGCCGGCCCGAATGAAGATAGCCTCCACACCAAGATCGTGAATCGTGTCGAGCGCGAACTGATCGCGCAGGTGTTGGCCAGTTGCGATAACATCCAAACCAAGGCCGCCACGAAATTGGGCATCAACCGCAACACGCTGCACAAAAAACTCAAGGAGTACGGCTTGGAGGAAGACGGGGCGGAGTAGCGATTTGTCGTGTCTTAGTCGCTTGTTTTCTTCCAAGCCCAAGGGTTGCAATTCCTTGGGCTTTCGCGCTAATCCGGCCATTTTCATTGACACACAAGTCGATTTGCGCGTATCAAAGACGGCAGACCGATCATACCGGTTCTTGCAACTTTCAAACCGCAGCGATGGAGAACCAATATGCGCCGTCGTGTTTTGCACAGTGCACTGCGCCGTTATTTGGTATGCGTGGCGATCCTGATGGCACTCGCCATCGGTCGCTCGGCACTTTGCGATGACTCTGCAGCCAAACCGGCGGAAGAAAAACCAACCGCTGAGAAAGCGGACGCCCCTAAACACGCGCCCGGCCATGCCACCGATCCAACGCTCGTGTTCAAAACCGTGCACATTGTCGCGGGACAGTCGGCCAACGACGAACCACTGGCTGATGCATCTTTCAAAGTCCGGTACTACTGGAAAAACAAAACCTATCAACCGCTCTATAAGACCGACGAGAAAGGCGAAGTCGATATCGAGCTGCCGACAAATCGTAGTCAGGGCATCTCGCTCGAATGCCATCCGAAAAAACTCGTGCCCGTTTATTACTACTGGGATGGCCGCAGCCGCGACATTGCTCCACCGGCCGAACTCAAGTTGCAATTCGAACCCGCCGTCACCATTGGCGGAACTGTGAAAGACGAAGCCGGCGCGCCAATTGCCAAGGCCAAAATCGAGTTGCACATGACTCCCACGTTTAGCGAAATGAGCAATTTCGTTTTCACCGTCGCGACTTTGACGACCGATGCCCAAGGGCATTGGCAATGCGATACTGCGCCCGCCGACGTACAAGCGCTCAGCATCAATGTAAGTCATCCCGACTATTTGCGCGATGGAAGCACCGGCCGGCAGACCAATCAATCGCTGCTCGATCAATCTGCCGTGACCACTTTGAAACAGGGTTTGAAAGCTGTCGGGCACGTCTTCGACGAGCAAGCTCAACCCATCGCCGGCGCGACCGTGCAATTCGGCGATCGCTTCGGGTACGGGAACCCGGAAACGAAGACCGACGAAGAAGGAAAATTCACGCTCAAGAACTGCAACGCAGGCAGTTCGTTCATCACCGTCATTGCCAAAGGCTTCGCGCCCGATATGCAAGATGTCGTGGTCGAAGCGCGCGCTGATAAAGCCCAATCGTCCGATGCCCCGTCGCACGAAGGCGATCAATCGGGCGATATTGAATTCAAGCTCAAACCGGGTGGTAAAATTGCCGGCCGCGTCCTCGACACCGCGGGCAAGCCGCTCAAAGCCGTGTGGATTGTCTCCGACACCTGGCGCAGTCGACGCAGCCTGAAATGGGAAGTCCACACCGATGCCGATGGAAAGTTTGAATCCGACAACGCTCCTCCAGATGCCATGCAGTGCGATATTCTGGTGAACGGCTATCTCTCCATTCGCCGCTTCGTCATACAACCGCAAGCCGAACCGTACGAAATCGTGGTGCATCCCATCCCCACGGTCACGGGTAAAGTTACCGATGCGGAAACGGGCAAGCCCATCGAAAAATTCAGCGTCATTCCCGGAATCGTTTGGGAGGGTCGTCAAGATACTTATTGGGAACGCGATGGCGCCATGCAATTCACAGCCGGCAAATATGAAACGCGCTATAGCGAACCGAGGCCGCAAGTGGCGCTTATGGTGGAAGCCGAAGGCTACCAGCCGGCGTATTCGGAGCCATTCAAACTGGATCAAGACACGCGGACCATCGATTTCAAACTTTCCAAAGGCGGAGCGCCCTTTGGCGGAGTGGTGATCGACTCGGATGGCCATCCGGTGGAAGGCGTCGATATCGCCATGCTGGGCGCCGGCAGCCAAATTAGCTTCAGCGATGGCCTGATCGATCGCCGACAAAACCGCAACAGTCCTCACGCAACAACCGATAAAGAGGGCAAATTCAAATTGGCGAACATGGATCCGCCTTACGTCGTGATCGCTACGCACGCCAAAGCGGGCTATGCGGAAATCTTCACCGATCAAACCACCGACAACTTCGAAGTGCAGCTTTTGCCCTGGGGACGCATCGAAGGGCAATTGACGATCGGCGATAAGCCAGCAGCCGACCAACCCATTACCTACCAGCGGCTGCGCGAATCGTCGAACTTGCAGTTCCCGCTGCCCAAGCTCGCGCTGAACAATCCGGCGGCCATTGCCCAAATGCTGCGGCCCAATGCGGCGGGTGCGGCCGTGCCGCCTGCCGGTCCGCAGGCAGTCGATTTGCAAAGCTTGGTGCAACGAGCCATGAACAATGAGCTGCGCATCAACATGTCGCAAAACACGCAGGTGAATACGGATGCCCAAGGCCGCTTTGCGTTCGACCATGTCATTCCCGGCCGCATTTCTGTGATGCGCGAGATTGTGATCCATCGGGAAAACTTTTGGACGAATACGCCGTGCTATGGCGTGAACATCGACGTTGCGCCGAGCGAAACAACCAAGGTCACACTCGGCGGCACAGGCCGCGCGGTCATCGGCCACGTGGAAATGCCTTTGGTCGAGGGCAAAAAATTCGATTGGGGCGCGTCCGACGCGATTGAAGTCGGCCCCGAACGCGGTCCGAACTTTGCCCAAGGCGAAGCCGATTGGTACACGCATCGCTACTGTGGCATCGTCGCGAAAGACGGCAACTTCCGTGTAGACGATATTCCGCCCGGCACTTACAGCCTGAACATTCGCATCAATAAGCCCGGCGCCGCGAACGCCGGTAATCCGTTCGGGCAACCGATTGGCACGGTAACCGCAAAGTTCACCATCCCCGAATTTCCCGTCGGCGCCATGCGCGAAGCCGAACCGCTCGATCTCGGCGAGCTGATCCCGAATCTGAATTTGCCGGCCGCAGGCAAATGAGCCATTGCGATCCAATCTTCCACCTCGCACGCATCCCTGCCCGATGACTCGCGGGCATCGGTAAGCGCCTGTTGTACAATCGGGATGTTTTTTCGCAGCGAGATTTTCACGATTTTCGAAAAGCGTTGAGAATTCTCGCTCCGATTTGAAATGGCCAAAACCGGGATGAAGCTTCGGCCGGTTTGGACGCACGGTTCTTCGAGAAAAACGCGCCTCGCCACGCCCGATTCCCGAAATCGCGTTTCCAAGTGAAATAACCCGAGCGCGCTTTTGACCCTGTGCAGCCGTTTTTGCTAATTTCGCGCTGAGTAATTTCACAGTTATTTCACTTTTCGCGTTTGGAGCCCAAGCCGATCGAGAATTCTCGATCGGTTTTGCGCCGGTTTTTTCACGCATTGGGCCGATCTTCATGGCCATGTCGCCGCCATCGGGTGCCCCCGACAAAGCGTCGCGTGTCGGGGTCGCGCAGCGACAAGAGGCGCTCGCAGATCGCTGCCTATCTGATCGGTCCACATTTTCTCGAATGCCTTTTGCGGCTGCGCCACCTGGACAGTTGGTCCGGGCCACCCGGGACATGATTGTGTCTGGGGGTCTGGGTGACTGAGTTCCTAAAGTCCGCACGGGGCAGCACTTCTGTGCCCCAACGGGGCAACCTCTGTCAGTCCAGGGCAAGCGCAGCGTCGCCCTGGGTAAACGATTTAAATACGGTCTCAAAGCCTCAACGCGGCGAAATTGCTGCCTGCCCATTGCAAACCCCCGGTATTTCTAGATTCAGAGATATATTAGTGAACATACACTTTAGAGTCAAGGGCTTTGTTGGGCCAGGCGGAAAATTAGCTTTTGGGACGTTCCCAGGGCCGGAGGCCCGCCAGGAAATAGCCTGGTCCGTGAGGGCCGGGCCGCAAATCGCGAAAAGACGTCCGCAGGTCCGGAGGACCGGTACAGATGTGCGGTGGATGTTCGGCCTGATCATGTGCCGGTCCGCCAGACCTGGTTCCGCTCTGACCTGACGGTCAGGCCTATTCCCTGCCGACCCTCCGGGCCTCCGGATCCGCGCGCGGTTTGCCTGCCTTGCGTCGTGTCCGTTGTGCCGTCGTGGTAAAAACTGCTTTCCTTCGCGGGAACGGCGGGGTCGGAAGACCCGCACCGAGCGCGTGTCTGGAATCCGGGAAATTTACCACCACGACACGAAGGACACGACGTAAGAACCGGCTAAACGGTGGCAGGGCCTAGTTTTGCGTTCAAACAAATCGCTCGCCGTCGATCAAATGCCGTGTCGCTGCTTAGAATGCCCGTAACCATGACTCTCAGAGCGTCCAAGGCCACCGGAACCCATCGCGAAAGTCTGAAAATGAGCTCTCCCGACAAGCCGCGGCCGCCGTTGCCGCCGTTCGAATTTGAATCGGCTGTTCAAAAAGTGCGCCTGGCGGAGGACGCTTGGAACACGCGGAATCCGGAATTGGTTGCGCTGGCATATACGCCGGAGAGCGTGTGGCGGAACCGTGCGGAGTTTTTAGTCGGGCGCGAAGCGATTGTGCAATTCCTCACTCGCAAATGGAACAAGGAATTGGAATATCGGCTGATCAAGGAGTTGTGGGCGTTTCACGAGAACCGCATTGCCGTGCGGTTTGCTTATGAGTGGCACGATGACTCAGGCAATTGGTTTCGATCCTACGGCAACGAGAATTGGGAATTCGACGAGCGCGGCCTCATGCGCCACCGGATTGCCAGCATCAATGATCTGCCGATTCAGGAGCGCGAGCGAAAATACCACTGGCCGCTGGGCCGCCGACCGGATGACCATCCAAGTCTGTCGGAACTGGGTTTATGATCGAGCGCGCGACATGCGATGACTTTGAGGCCATCGCAAAGCTGAATATCGCCGCGTACGCGGAATTCGCGCCCCAGCTCGAGAAGAAATTCTGGAACGCCATGCAGGCGAATTTGCGAAACGTTGAAGACCGGGCGAAAACGGCGGAATTCTATGTGTGCCGATCGGGCTGCGAGATCATTGGTTCGGTGGCCTATTGCCCAGCAGGTAAGAGCGATCCGGCGATCTTCAAGTCCAATATGGCATCGCTCCTGTTGCTGGCAGTTCATCCGCAGCATCGCGGTAAGGGGCTGGCGAAATCGTTAATCGCTGGCTGCATCGAGCGGGCGAGAATCGATGGAGCCGCATCCATCGGGCTATTCACCAGCGAACTCATGCCGGGCGCCCAGCAACTGTATCGTTCCTGCGGGTTCCAGCCTGATGGCGAGCTGCCGCGGCGGCACGGGCTGCGCTACTTTCGATTTGTCTTGCCGCTGGATTGCCGTTTGGTTTGACGACAGATTCCACCGGCATTTGCCGCTAGCGATCGTGCCTCTGGCAGGTGTGCCGTAACAATTCCAGCCGCGTTCCGCTCATAGCCAAAGGTGGGAAATAAATCTTGTCTTATTCAAGGAGAATGCCATGCGGCCGGAAGGTAGAATTCGTTTGATTCGTGCGCTCGTGGTGTTTGTAATTGGGTTGGCGATTTTGATCGGGATCGATGTTTTCAAGCACGGGAAAATTGGTTTCAGCGAGACAATCATCGACACTTCACTCGCCATGCTCTTTGCCTGCTTTTTCGACGAAAGTTATCGAAATCGAGCCCGTCAAAACGTCGGTTGAATGAAAAAATGCGCGGCGGTTTGCGCCGCGATCCGTGACTATTGAATCAGCCCGTCGCGCTTTCGTCATGCGTACCGAACCTGCCCCTCGGTGCCCTGGAGAGCGTGACGGGTTTTTTATTACGCCGGCCAGAAACTTCGAAGCGGTCTAATCGGCCATTTAATGGCTCGCGAAGCTTGGAACGGTGCGATGGGATTCGTGAGCCGCCGGACCGACTGCTTGGGCCGTCAGAATTTCGTTCGTGGCGGTGGAATTCGATAGTTGCTCCGCGCCGACGTCGAGCGGCGAGCTTCGCGGACGACCGTTCACATCGATTGTGACGAATGCAAAAGATACGACCGCGGCGCCGATGGCAGGGCTCGTGGAAACAAGCTCGTATGGCCCGGCGGACTCGCGCTTCAGTTGCGGATCGACGGCTTTGGAACCCGTGGCCGGCACATCGCCTGCGCCGCCATCGTTGTTCCAAACAATGTTTCCCTCCCAAACTGGATCCTGCAGCGGACCTTCAATGACCGCGGCTTTTGGTCCGCCTTGAATGATGTTGTTGGCGATTACTGCGTCGGCAGCGCCCAGCCCACGATTGCGCCGCGCATCACGAGATTGGCTTTGTTATCGACGAGCGTGTTGAAAACAATTTGCAGCCCGACGGGCTTATCGTGTGCCGTGAGCTTGGCGGGCGGAATAATTCCATCGCCGTTGCCAATGTGAATTGCGGGACGGCAGCGCTCAAAGTAATTGCAGAAGACTTTGTGATCGTGACCAAACAGCCGGATCCCCTGGCAGCCGATAAAAAAATTGGAATAGATCTGGCAGCGGTTTCCGTGGCGGATGGAAAGCTCAGTCGAGCCTACGCCGAACGTATTGAATCGGTAGGTGTTGTCGCTCGACTTGTTGCAGATGCAGCCTTCGTTTTCGCCGGCGCATTTTACAAACAGGTTGTGCTCGGTCAGGCTCCAGCCGGACGACATGCTGCGTCCGCTCATGCCGATTTGAATGGCGGAGCAATTGTTTGCCGGCGGCGAGCGAAAATCGTGAAAGTAGTTGTGATGAATCCACGTGCGCTGGGCCATTTCGCTTGTTCCCGGGCCGACAACGAGCAGCATTTCTCCTTCGGTCTTCTTGTTGCGTAGTTCGTTGTGATCGACCTCGCAATCGTTGCCGGCAATTTGGCAATAGGTGGAGCGGCTCTTTAGATCGAGCTCGAACAGATTGCGGCTGATGCGGCAATGGCTTGCGCCGGCTGCCACGCTCACGGCCGGCGGAGCATGCTTCAACACGAAGCCTTGCAGCACGACGTATTGCGCTTCATTGCCGAACGTGAAGCTGCCGACGCCACTGATTTCCGCACCGCCGAGTGTTTGGGCACTGATGAAGATCGGATGTTCGGCGGTGCCTTTGGCATCGATGTTAATGGCAGCGGACGATTGATAAGCGCCATCGGCCAGTACCAGGTGATCGCCTGGCTTGGCCGCAGAAATGGCTTTCTCAAGTTCTGCTAGCGACGAAACCGGAGTTGTTTTGGTCAGCGTCGGAATACCGTCGGCGGCCAACGGCAATTCCATCTTTCGTTCCGAACTTGACGGCAGATTGGACGCGATCTGCGCATAAGCAGAAGTGTGAAATGCGAACTCAACACACAGCGCGAATGCAAGCGCGGACAGACAGCACTTCATATTTCCCCCGAAAGCTGAAG
Source organism: Pirellulales bacterium (assembly GCA_963773875.1). GTDB lineage: Bacteria > Planctomycetota > Planctomycetia > Pirellulales > JADZDJ01 > CAVTYH01. Next base: position 285,236 of record CAVZCV010000008.1, on the reverse strand, counting down.
CTGGGTGAGTGGCGGGATCGGACGACTGGCGGGCAAGATCGGCGGGCAATTAGGGATCGTCCACCGGCAGGCTTAACCAAGCAACATGATACTCCGTGCCAACAGGAATTGCACGGCGGTTCGATCTACCGGCGTTTTCAGGGCTGCGCAATGAAGCGGTAGTTTAAAACCCGCTGGCCCGAGGCGTCTTCGATATGCGCCCACAGGGTTTTGCCCAGGAGCGATTTGCCGTCGTCGATCCGATAGGTTTTCGTGGCGGTGCCGCCGCCCAAGCCAGGCACTTGCATGATCATGCGGCGACGGTCTGGAGCATACAGCGAACATTTGAAGCTCAGGGGCTGATCGATTTGGCTCGTCAGCGTTTGTTCCACGAGCAGTTGCCCCGCATCGTCGAGCCGAGTGCTGAATTCCGCGAAAACCTTGCCATCGCCAATTTCGACGTGGCGGTAGACGCTGAACTGGTAACGGCGATCGGCGATAAGGTCGAAATCGACCCGCACCTCTTGCTTGCCCGTCGCAGCATCGAGCGGCAGCAGCACCTCGAACGGCAGTGAGGCTTTCTCTCCAGCATCCAATTTGAACGCAATTTCTTTGGGCATCATCCGCCAGCGCTCCGGCAGCACGCAGCGCACGGTGCCGCTTACCGCCTGCGGAAACGTGTTGGTTAGTGCCACCGCATTCGGCAGGGGTTCGGCGAACATCGTGGGCCATTGCGATTGAGCCAGCTCCACCGCCATTTGCCAACGCACAAGCGGCACACTTAATCCGTAAATGAACGACGCCGTCCGGCTCACCTGAACGCGATGCTGACCTTGCTCGGCCATGGTGAGCGGCTGCTGCGCGCCCACAAATTGACTTGCCAAATTTTATCGCCCAGCGAAACGGGCTCGTTGCATGGGGCATCGTTCCAGAGCATCATGACGAGCTCTTGGTCGCGGCTGAATAGATAGTTGGTGCTGCCTTGCGCAAGTTGCAATTTGCCGGCGTACTTCGTGCCGCTGAGCGCTTGGGTGGTCGTCCGCCAAGGCAAGAACATCTCGCCGATTGCACCGTCATCGCTGACCAGGCCATTTTGCGTCGCAACTGCGTTGGGCAGAAAAATGCCCTCGACTTGTTCCAGTTTCGCGCTCAGCATTTGCTGAGAGAGACCAGTGACGCGCTCACGCGCGGTTTTTGCAACTGTCCAATCCGGTTCAAGATTGATCCAGCGCTGCATTTTGGGCGCGTTTGCTGATGGAGCAGTACTTGAATCGGAAAGTGCGTTGTTCGCGGCAGATAGCGCTAGAAAGCTCCAATTCGGCGGAGTCGTCGGTATCGCTCGATGTAGCGGCCAACTGCAGCCGATTTGCGGTTTCGGACCGAACGATGCGATTTGTTTTTGCACCGTTTCCAAGGTGATTGCGCTGCCATCGAAGTTGACGAAGCTAAAATCGCCATCGGCGCCGAGTTGCCACCAGTGCACCGACGGTGAAAGCGCGCTTAAAGTGGGCTCGAGCGCCGCCGTCCACAGTTCCGGCTTCGCCGAGAAAACTTGTGCCGCGACAAGTGGATCGGCCGTGTCGAATTGTTTCCGCACTTCGACGGGCGGATCGGCGAGCATTCCAACGATCTTGATGCCCGCCGCTTGCAGCCGCTCCGCAATCACCGCCAGCTGCTCGGCGCGTTTTGAATTGCCCGGTGCACTCCATACAGGAAGCTTGAGCCAACTGATTCCGCTCTGCTCGGCAATGCCGGCCAATTGCTCCAGCGGAATGCCTTGCTCCGCGTGCGACAGTGTCCAGCCAAATTCTCCACCAGCGACGGCCGGCTGGGCATCGATGAGTGCCACCGAAATCTCGGGCGATAGCGCCGCGTCTGCTTTGCCATCTAACGAGCATCGAATTTTGTAGTAACCAACATTTGGCAGTGCCGGCTGCCACTTGGCGTGGGCGATTGAAACTGCATCGCCGTCAGATTGAGTTGTTTCGTCAAGCACCAGCGGCATGCGAGCGCGCTGCAGCTCATGATCGTCGACGTCGAACAATTGAAACGTGATCATTGACTTCGTATCGCTGATGCCCGAAACCGCGCACGTCACTTGCGGCTGCCCGGGCAACAGATACAGATGGCTCGCTCGATCCGCTTCCAGCGCAACGCGCGGCATGCGGCCTATCGAAACGTCGCCAAACCAGGCCGTGCCCGTTAGATCGGCGTGTTGGCTGGGTTCCAGATGCAATCCAACAACTGCCTGGCGCGTTGCTGGATTGGAAGGAGCAATCGGCCCAATTCGCAATCTGGTCCAATCTGTCGTTCGTTCGACTGGAGAAGAGACGCAGCGTTCCAGCACTTTGCCAAATGAACCGTAGAAGGTGACAGAAATGAACGCCCGATCATTCGCCAGCCCCTCCGTTCGCACGAACGCTTCAATGGCATAGTTCAAATGGGGTGACACGGAGACCGGCGGCGACAGCGCGCACGCCGCGCCTCCGTCGAGATCGATGCGCAAGCTGCGTCCCTCGCTTGCCGGACCGAGTTTATCGACGCGCGCCTCGACATAGCGCGGATAGGCCGGCGAGTATTCGCGCCTCCACGCTTTCGGCCAGCCGTTGAGGTCAATATCTGCCGGCGTGTCGAACGTCGCGTGAAAGATGGTTTCGGCGGGGAGTCGGCGATTATCATCAGTGTTCGCCGCATCTGCGCAAACCGCGAGCACGGCGTACCCAATGGACGCAAAGGCAGCGATCGTTACAATCAGCCAATTCCGCATAATCGGCACACTCAGTGCAGACGAATAGCGCCTGCCGCAAGGGTTCCCGGTTTGTTTATCGGCGAAGGAAAACATGCCAGCGCTCAAAATTGGAATTCATCTGCCCAGCTTGAAGGTTCCAATGGCCCGCGCGCTACCGCTAGCAGCACGCTTGGGCGCAGATGGCGTAGAGATTGACGGCCGCAGCGGGTTGAAATCTGGTGAACTCACTCAAACCGCGCTGCGCCAGTTGCGAAAAACGCTGGACGATTTTCAACTCCGCGTGTGCGCAATTTCCTATCGCACGCGCCGCGGATACAACATGATTCAAGATCTGGATGCTCGTGTGGCCGGCACGAAAGAAGCAATGCGGATGGCGCACGCCTTGGGCGCAGCAGTGGTTGTGAACCACATCGGCCAAATTCCCGCCGAGCCGAAAGGACCCGAGTGGGAATTGCTCGTGCAAGTGCTGACAGACTTGGGACACTACGGCCATCACGTGGGCGCATTTCTCGCGGCGCAAACGGGCAATGTCGACGGGGCGGAACTTTCGCGCTTAATCGCCGCACTGCCGGAAGGCACGATCGCCGTTGATTTCGATCCCGGCCAGCTCATCATCAATGGTTTCAGTCCGCTGGAAACCGTAGAAACGCTCGCGCCACACATCATGCATGTGCACGCGACCGATGGAGTGCGCGATTTGCGCGCGGGCGAGGCTTGGAAGTTCCGCTGGGTCGCGGATCCGTTGATTTTCCAGCGCTGTTGGGCGTGCTGGCCCAGCGCGGCTACCGCGGATATTTCACCGTGCAGCGCGATAATGCCGACGAGCCGGTGCGCGAAATCGGGAGTGCCATCCAATATTTGCGCAGCCTTTAACGCACAGTGGGCATGCTATTTTGCGCATGGCATGTCTGCCGCGATGCCCAGTTTTGCGAGCACACCAGCGGCTGCCAAATATCCGCTGCGAACGGCGCTTTCCATTGTGGCGGGCCAGCCGGTGGCAGTCCAATCGCCAGCAAGGAATAGATTGGGAATGCTCGTGTGCTGCGCTGGACGCAACTTCTCCGAGCCGGGCAGCGGAGAAAACACCGCGTGCTCTTCGGTGATCATCCGCGATTGCAACAGCTTGGCGCTGCCAGCGGCCGGCCAAATCGAGGTCAGCTCGCGGTACACTTCTGCGATTATCTCTTCGCGTGGTCGCTTGGCCAATTCGCCTGAGGCGCTGATCACGATTTGATAATGATGGCCAATCGCGCCGCTGCCGCCATCAAACTCGTGCTGGCCGCGATTAAAAATCCACTGGCTCGTACGGCCCGGCAACACCGCATGCGGTAGAGTGGTTATGGCTCGATCGAACCACAGATGCACCGCCGTGATGGATGCCGACTGAAATTGCTCGATCATATTCAATTCGGGCAAACACATTTTGAGCGGCTCGTTAAACAGTTCAGCAACGCGACGCCACGCGCTGGCGACGACGATGAAATCGGCCTGAACGGTTTCGCCCGTTGCTAATACGAGGTGCGTAACGCCGCTTGAATTCCCCTCGATTCGCTGCACCGGACTGCTTTTGCGAACCGAAATATTGTGACTCTCGAACCATTGTTCCAGCCGGCCTCCGTAGAATTCCGCAAGTGAGACGGTTGGCACGCTCATTTCGTACGCGTGCCTGCCGGCCAGAAATGCATCGGAGAAAACTTTCCGCACCGGGCCGACCGCCACCCGATCCAGAGTTTCGCTGAGCGCGCTGACAATGACCGGGGTCCAAAACAATTCGATCGCCCGAGAGCTTTGCCGATGTTGCTTGAGCCAATCGCTTATGGTTTGCTGCTCGCCATTCACATCCATTGTCGATCGGACGAGCTTTCTCATCGCAGAAATGATCGACAAACGCTCGCGCCATGAAAGGTACGGCATCCGCAGCAGCGACGGCAGCAAATGCAGCGGTGCAGGCAACCAGCGGGTTGCTTTCAAATCGAACTGTTCGCCGCGCGGGCCGATGAAGTGCAAGGTGCGATAAGTCGTGAGCATCGAATCCAAACCGGTTCGGTCGCAGAAATCGGCAAACGCGGTGCAGCAGCCGAGACTGACGTGCTGACAATGATCCACGAGCGCTCCGGTCGCCGGATCGCGATAAGCTCCCGTGCGGCCACCGAGTTGACGCCGCGCTTCGAACAGCTCCACTGTCAGCCCCCGATCGGCGAGCGCTACCGCAGTGGCCAGACCCGCCAGACCGCCGCCGACAATGGCAACTTTTTTGGCACGAGCGGGCGGCAAACTCATGAAGACACCGTCTGGCAGGCGCGGCGTTTTTCAATTGGCATCGGCCTGGCAAAGAACGCGTTGGCCGCAATTCGCAATTTCTGAAGCGGACCGAGCCGTACGCGGCCGCGAAACACGCAGCCAGGATCGCGCTTGATTTTTTCCAGCAGCGATCGATACGTGACCATCATGGCGCTGAAAGCGCGTCGGCCATCGCGATCCAAATGGAATTGCAACTCCGCCGCCGAGCGATAAAGTTGCTCCGCGCGATCGACCTCAAAATAGATCAAATTTCGAAATCGCTGATCGGCAATGCCGCGGTGCAAATCGTCCACCGTGTATGCGAATTGCCCGAAATCGTCTCGCGGCAAGTACACGCGGCCATTTTGCGCATCTTCTTTTAGATTGCGCAAGATATTGGTGAGCTGAAATGCTTGCCCACAATCTTTCGCCGGCTGAATGGCCTCAGGGCCGCGAAATCCCCAGATGTGTATGCAAGCCAGACCGACTACGGATGCCACGCGATAACAATAAACTTGCAGATCAGCGTAGGTCCCGAAGCTCGTGCCATCGAGATCCATCTCGACGCCGTCGATGACCGCAGTCAAGTAGTCCGCCGGAATTTGATATTGCTCCGCCGTATCGGTCAGCGCTTGCAGAATCAGATTGCTCGATTGATGTGCAAACGCCGCGTGCAAATCGCCGCGCAGAGCTTCGAGCGATTGTTTGCGCGATTGAAGATCGAACTGCGGATCGTCCGCCAAATCGTCAACGTATCGCAAATAGGCATACAGCGCCCACATGGCACGTTGCTTTTCACGAGGCAGCAGCAGGAAGGAAAAGCTGAAGTTCGACGCGGCGCGGCGAGCGAGTCGATGACACAACGCGTAGCTTTCCTCAAGGTCGGTCACGCGGGCTGCTCCTGCGACTGCGAAGTGGTCGCCGATGCGCAGCTTCTTGCGGCGGGCGCTGGAATGCGGCGTCGAGTGTTCCACCAAGCGTGCGCTACCAGCCGCAATTTCCGCCATTTGCTGACGACGGGCCGCGCTTGCCACACGTTGTAATCGATCCGGCAGATGGCATCGAGAATTGCCAGGCCGCCGTCGATAAACAGTTGCACATCGATCTGCAGTGCCGGCGGCACAAGCGCTACCAGCGGCTGGCCGGCAATCAAAAGCGACCTCGCGCGCTCCACCTCACCGGCCAATAGCGTGCGAAACTGCTCATTGAACTCTCGCCGCGCAAACATCGCTTCGTCGTACCCCGCTGCGCGGCAGGCATCCTGTGGCAGATAGATTCGGCCGATGTCGTAATCGCGGGCCACATCCTGCCAGAAATTCGCGAGCTGCAAGCCAGTGCAAATCGAGTCCGCCAGATGGCCTCGGTCTTCATCGTGGCAACGGCCCAAATAAAGCACGAGTCGCCCCACGGGATTGGCGGAATTCCGGCAATACTCTAACAAGTCGTTAAACGTCTCGTACCGTTTGCAGTTTTGATCTTGGCGAAACGCAACCAGCAAATCGGCAAATGGGTCAATTGGAATTCCGAATTCGCGGATCGTCGGTTCCAGCGCCACAAAAACAGGATGCATGGCCACGCCGCGATAGCAATCCTCCAACTGCGATTGCCACCAATCGAGCAGTTCCAAACTTTCCAAGCCGCCGGCGGTTTCGTCGGCCAAATCGTCCGACCAACGGCAATAGGCATAGATATGGCAAAAATGTGGTCGAAGGTCTGCCGGCAATAGCCAACTTGCCACCGTGAAATTTTCGTAGTGGCGCCGGGCCAATTTCTGGCAGTACGCCTGCGCTTCGGCCACCGTCGGTCGATGGTCCGCACTCCTGGCCGGACCATAAATCGAAAGCTCATTGAGGAACGAAGTGTCTGGCATTCGGATATCCGCTGCCGTATTGGATCGCCTTTCCGCAGCATGCGCCGCACATTATGATACCGCATAGCGACACGCGAAGCAGCATCATTGATCAACGCCATTCACTACCAACTGAGTGCCCGATGAAAATTCTTCTCGCCAGCCCGCGCGGTTTTTGTGCTGGCGTTAATATGGCGATTGAAACGTTGGAACGATCGATTTCGATTTTCGGCGCGCCCGTTTACGTATATCACGAAATCGTCCACAACAAGCACGTCGTCGAGCGTTTTCGTGGCAGCGGCGCGGTTTTTGTCGATGATCTGCGCGATGTTCCTGAAGGCAGTAATTTGCTCTTCTCCGCCCATGGCGTGTCGCCAGAAATCCGACAGATCGTGCGCCAACGGCAGCTTAAAACCATCGATGCCACGTGTCCGCTCGTGACCAAGGTGCATTTGGAGGCCGTGCGCTACGCGAAACTCGGCTACACAATTGTGCTCGTGGGCCATGCTGGGCACGACGAAGTAATCGGTACGATGGGAGAAGCGCCTGACGCCTTTGTTCTGGTGGGGTCAATCGAAGATGTGGATCAGCTCGAGCTACCGCCCGACACCAAGCTGGCGTATCTCACTCAAACCACGCTTTCGGTTGACGATGCGAATCGGATTATTAATCGACTCAAAGAGCGATACCCAGCCATCATCGGTCCACCGAAGGAAGACATTTGCTACGCAACGCAAAACCGGCAGGAAGCCGTGCGAATGCTCGCGCCGCAGGCCGACATGGTGCTCGTTGTTGGCAGCCAGAACAGTTCCAACAGCCTGCGATTGGCCGAACTTGCCGCCGAAACTGGCGCCGAAGCCCATCTGATCGATGGCCCAAATAATATCGATCGCTCCTGGTTCCGCGGAGATGAAACGGTGCTGATGACCGCGGGCGCCAGTGCGCCAGAAACGTTAGTGCGGCAGTGCATCGAGTTTTTGAAACAGCATTTCGGCGCGACGGTCGAAGACCACTCGATCCGCGAAGAAGAAGTGTATTTTCCACTGCCGCGCGAACTAAGGGTATTGGCGGGCTGACAATTTAGTGGTCTAAGTGCCCGGGTGTCTAGGTTCCTGTTCGCAGGAACTCAGATCCACAGGAACCCAGACACATAGACACTCCGACACCGATTGCCTTCACCCCTGAATATAACTCTTCAGGTAATGATTCTCTTTCGAGAGCTCATCGTGTTGGTGCTTTACCAGGTCGCCGATTGAAACGATGCCGACGAGCCGGCCATCGTCATTCACAATTGGCAAATGGCGCAACCGCCGATTGGTCATCACGCCCATGGCGTCTTGTACGCTGTCGTGCGGCGTGCCGGTTACCAAATCGGCTGACATCACATCGCGGACGCGAATTTGTTCCAGCGACACACGACGATCGGCACATGCTCGCAAAATATCGCGTTCCGTAATGATGCCGACCATCCGCGTGCAGTCTTCCTCTTCGCACACGACGAGCGATCCGCAATTGTATCGAACCAATTTCTGCACGACATCGGCCAGCGTCGCGCCAGGATCAATCGAAAGAACCTTGCTGCCTTTCGTGTTCAGAATTTCTTGCAACGACATGACGACCCTCCCGGCCCAAGTGTGGTAGAAGCTGTGAGAATGGCAGCCCCTTCAAAGCGCGCTCATTCCTCGCTGCGCTCTCCGCTCCTCCCCAACTTAAGCATAGCGGGCCGAATAGTCTTTGGTCAAAGCAAAACGATGGAATCTGCGGAACTGTCTGTGAAAAAAATCACAAACAGCGATCGTTAATCGTCATTTAATCGTCAGGAAGCTTTGTTCCCATTCGCGGCTGCAAGCCCTTCGGAACTATTCATTGCGCGGCGCAACTTCGGTCTGCGCAAGTTGCGAAATGAAACGTCTGTCGTGGCATCGTGACCTTGTAGTTGGAAAGTGCCAGCAGCGGTGCGACAACCGTTTCGCGGGTTGTCGTCATCTTTCCGGTCGTCCGTCCAATCGCTCACCAAATAGCCGTTCACCCAGCAGGCCATGTGCTTGCCCGTGGCGATTAACGTTTGATGGAACCACTCAAAATCGTTGGGCACCACGTGCGCGGGCTGGGCAACGACGATAGATCGCTCCGGTGCCACCATCTGCTGGCTTCGAACGATCGCCGTCCTTGAAGCCGTTATGAATCTGGCACTCGTAACCGTTTTGAAATTGCCCGGGAATGCTGCGGAAAAACACTCCCGAGTTCAAATTCTTTCCGCTGGTGATTGCATCCCACTGGAGTACAAAGTCGCCGTATTTTTCCTGGCTTTCCAAAGAGCCACGTCCATTTTTGATGTTGATCCAGCCCTCGGGGGTCACCGTAAACGTGCTCTTGTTGCCCGTCGGTGGCGTCCAGCCGGTCAGGTCTTTGCCGTTGAAGATCGATTTCAATCCCAGCGGTCGCAGTTTGATATTGCGAAACTCGACCTGGCCTTGGTTCAGTTGCAGCCCGATGAATCCGCGACGGGCGGGCTTCGGATCGTTGTAATCGAGCACCTGCATACCATTCAGCTTGACGACGAAGTGCCCGCCGTCGGCGACCACATCGAAGGCGTTCCACTCGTCGTATTTTGGCTCGGCCCTTTCCGCCCGTTGACGTTGCACAAAGCCGCCCGTTGGAAACGGATTCGTCGGCGGAGCGATGTTCAGCTCGTAGCAATCGGAGGTCGTGTTCTTTGGCTTCAGCGGCGTGCGCAAAAACACGCCACTGTTGGTTTGCTCGGGCGAGCGGAAATCGACCTTGAGCTCGTAATCGCCGAACTCGCTGTTGGTGCACAGCAAACCGCCTTTGCCTTCCGACACGGAAATCACCCCGTCCTTCACTGCCCAATTTGCCTCGCTGCTTGGCGTCCAGCCGTACATCGTTTGGCCATCGAAGAGCGAAATCCATCCCTCATCGAGTTCCTGCGTTGTTAACTGATTGAGATCGGCAGCGTGTGTTACAGGTTCTGTTGTAAACACAGCGATGAGTGCCCAAAACGCAAGTGCGCCGAATCTGGTCGAATTGATTTTCATGTTGAAGGTCATTTGTTTAGGAATGGAAGGCGTTTTGATGGCGCATTGAACAATCGGCGCTATCTTAAGTCGGAATTCCACTGAAAACCACTGTTTTGGAACTCAACGGCGAGTGTGGGCAAACGGATTCGGCTCGACGGGGGAAGTCCGACCGATATGCTGGAAGTGTTATATTTCTGTGGACAGGATCGACAAAATGATCTTTGGCTCGCGCATTTTAACGAAGCAACTGGCCGAGTTCTTGCGGCGGTTGGGATTGTCGTTGGAATCGGGCATTGAAATTCGCAAAGCTTTGGCCAGCGAGGTGCGCCGCAGTCCGCCTGCGGTCAAACAGCGCGTCGAAACCATTGGCGAGGCGGTGAACGCCGGCTCGTCGCTTACCGAAGCCTTCCAGCAAACGGGCGATTTCTTTCCGCCGCTGACGCGCGAGCTGATTGCCGTCGGAGAACAAACCGGACACTTGCCGGAAGTGCTGCGGCAACTTGTTGAGCACTACGACCAGCAAATTGCACTACGGCGGATTTTTCTCTCAACTATTTCCTGGCCGATGCTGCAATTGGCGATGGCCCTCTTTGTGATCGGCTTTTTGATTTGGGTCTCCGGCGCCATTACACGCGGCACCGGTAACAAGACTGATTTGCTCGGCCTGGGGCTGACCGGCGAACCCGGCCTGGTTGCATATCTCATATTACTGGCGCTGATGGGCCTCGGAATTTACGTGGCGTGGCGGGCGGTGGTTACCGGCAAAGCGTGGATCGCGCCAGTTCAACGCATCGTGATGCGCATTCCGGTCTTCGGCATGCGCCTGCGCACGTTATCGGTCGCTCGATTTGCCTGGACGCTACACATGGCATTGGGCGCGGTGCTCGACGTACAAAAATCGCTCTCGTTGGCGATTCGCAGCACGCACAACATTGAATTCACATCGCAGGAACCGCGCGTCCAGGCGGTGCTTGCTGAAAGGCATCCGATTCACGAGGCGCTCGATGAAGCGGGAGTATTTCCCGTTGAATTGGTTCATACCGTGCAAGTGGGCGAAGAGAGCGGCCGGCTTGTCGAAGCGCTTGGCAATCTGGCGCGTCAGCAAAATGATGTGGCCCGCGGCGCGATGGCAGTGCTCACGAAAATTGCAGGCTGGATTGTGTGGTTCCTCGTCGCCGGGCTCATCATCACGATGATCGCTCGGCTCGCGAGTGTGTACTTCGGCAACATTAACCAGGCTTTGAAAGGCCTCAAATGATACGCGAGTTTTCACCCCAAATTTATGGACCACAGTTCAGCCGGCTATTGGCTGCCGCGCCGCTGAATGAACTTGGACCGGGCAAACCCGTGATCGCCATGCGAAAAGAACTGCAGGCGCTGTCGCTTGATACTCCCTTCGCGCCGCATGCAGTTGTAGATGCGTCGATGGCGAAAGCGTGTATCGCCGGGCTGTGGTTGCGATTCGATTTTCTTGACGAATCGCACGGTATCAGCCAGGAAATCCACAATTCGACCGGCAGTTTCTGGCACGGCATTATGCATCGCCGCGAACCGGATTATGACAACGCAAAGTACTGGTTCCGCCGCGTCACTCAGCATCCAGTATTCGAAGCGCTTGGAGAATCGGCGCCCGAGATTGCATCGGCCAGTAATCTCGATCGCTCGGCAGAGTTTTTGCAGCAGCAATCCACTTGGGATGCGTATCAGTTTGTCGATTTAGTTGCCGAGGTGGCGCGAGGTCGATCGACCAGTGAAGAGCTTTGCCGCGAGATTCAACGCGTCGAATGGGAACTGCTTTTCGATTATTGCTTCAACACCGCCTGCGGTTTGGATGCTGCTTGAATGCGACAGGCAATTCGCATGTCGTTAAGTCGTTACCAGCCGGAATGGAGCGATACACAATAATGGTAGCGCAAGTGAAAGCATGCCAAGCGTGATTCGCACTGGTCCAAGCGGCACGGTGTCGTCGGACGTCGGCGGATGATCGACGCCAATGAGAGTTACCAGAACAAGCATCAATGTCCAACTGTACTGGCCGGAGATCACCACAAATGCTATCGCGGTGACCAAGAATGCGCGAGCGATCCAATGCCCGCCTTTCAGAAACAGGGCATAAATTACGTGCCCGCCATCGAGTTGGCTGATTGGCATCATGTTCAAGCCGGTGACAAACATGCCAACCCAGCCGGCCATGTAGACAGGATTCACGACCAGGTCGGTGCCCGGTGGAAAATCCGGTCGCAGCCAATGCATGAGCAGTTTAGCCAACAGCGGATCGGCGAAAATCATTCCGCTGGATTGAGCCGGCGCGGCTCGCCCAATTTTTATGCCAATCCAAACCATCGGCACTGTCAAAACCAGACCTGCCAATGGGCCAGCAAGTCCGATATCGAACATTTGCCGTCGATTGGCGCGAAATCCTTCCATTCCGATCACAGCACCCATTGTCCCAGTGAGCATGACTGGCAATGGCAAAAAGATTGGATAGCTTGCCGGCACACGATACCGAACCGTCATCAGGAAATGGCCCATCTCGTGCGCAATCAGAATTGCCATAACGCAGCTCGTATAAGTGAGCCCATCCTGCCAATGATCGCGAAGTTGTCGAAGTGTTCCGGCAAGATCCCAGGTTTCGCCTTGCATTCCGAAAAGTATCCCCTGCCAACGATACGTGCCTGCTGCATACGTGAAGAAGCACGTGAGCAGAAACAGTACCAGCGGCAGTAATCGGCGGCGCTGCGGTGGACTGAAATAATTGTCGATTGGCCTGAATTCATCGGCAGGCGCCTTTGCGGCTGCGGCTGCCTGATACGGCGGGACTGGTTGACCAGCCAAACCGGCAGAAAAGGGCGACGCGGGTGGGTCGTGCGGGGAGGGAAGCGGATCCATCATGGCAGCATATCAGAGATCACACGGCTGGCGAAGTCATCACGGCAAGCGGCAATTGGCGGCAATCTGCTTCACGCACCGCCTACAGGACGTCGATGGTTTTCATGGCGTTGCCCCCGGATAGTTGGGCCGCGTCCAGGCAACGCCGAGCGCTTTGGATCAACAAGCTTGCCGAGAAATTCTTGGGCGGTGTTGCGGCGGTGGCGACGCCTACGCTGACACCGAGCCGAGCCGACGCCAAATCGGCGTGCTTCTCGCACAGACGACGGACTTCGCGCAACAGCTCATGGCCAATTTCCCCGGCGGCCGGACGATCGCAGTTGGTAAGTACGAGCGCGAAGCTGTACTCGTCGGTTTTCAACTGCACCGTACTTGCATGTTCAACTCGGCCGCACAGCAAACTCACAAGTTGCACCAGCCGCCTGGATTCCGTGGTTCCCACTGTTTTGGCGATTTCAGCAAAACGATCGAGCGCAACGACGACCAAGCTGATCGGCTGGCGATTTTCTCTGCACTCGGCAATCGCGGCCTGGACTTTTTCGGTCAATGTGTCTTTGGAACCGTCGTCCGGCGGAGGCGATTCAATCAGCGTCGCCGACATTGAATTGCCGGCGCTAAATTGCGGTTTGGGGGGTGCGGTCGGCGCGCCCATTGCCGCGGCTTTCTTCCCAGCAGATTTTTCGGCAGCCGCAGTTCCGGCCGGAATGAGCAAAGTGCTGATCGGCTTCGCTGCCGGCTCTTTCAAAAATCGGTGGGCTGCCTCCGATAGTTCGGCTGAGGCGGTGAGTAATTCGTCTTCCATTTCTGTTGGCCGGATTTCCATCACTGCAGATTCAGGGCGAGCCACTGCAACTGCCGCATCTTCCGCCGCAATCGACAACTGACGATGCGCACTGCTGAAAATCGCCTGATAATCGATGCCCTCTGGCAATTGAAGCGAAAGGACCTCGGCCAATTGGTTAACCTTGATTTGCAAACCGGCAACGAGCGACGATAGATCAGCGCCGGCAAATTGACGATACTGGCGTCCGACTCGCTGCAATTGAGCGAGCGCATCGGCGCGGCCGCCGGCCAGCATACCGGCCACAAGATGCGCCAAATGCAAGATCTGGGGAAGTGCGCGATCGCGCGTCGGCAATTGATCGATGCTTTCCGCAGAGCGACTGATGCCGATGGCCGTGACAAGTGTTTGCGGCAAGCCCCAACGGTCAAGCAGCTTGGCAGAAAGCTGTTCATGTTCAAAACCCAGCGCGACCGATTCCGCCGTATCGACATCAACGTCTTTGGAAAACGCCCTGTCCAAAAACCGCATGTACGGCTGCCCAAGCTGTTGGAGCAGCACCAGCACTCCGATGTCTTGCAGCAAGCCGGCGATAAACGGCTCTTCGCCTGGCAGCCGGAAGAGCGTTTCGCTAATCTCTCGCGCGGCCGTGGCCTTTACGATGGTGTGATGCCAGTATCGCTCCAAAATATTTCCCGCCAGGCCTACAAAGAGTTCATCTGGCAGCGAAAAGCCGAGGACGAGCAGTCGCACGGATTTGGTGCCCAATAGCGCCAAAGCTTGACCAAGATCGGCGACCTCACGACTGACCCCGAACAGCGAGCTGTTAACCACTCGCAGGATCTTGCCCACGAGCGCTGGGTCGCGCAACAAACATTGCTTGAGCGCCGTTAAATCGACTTTTGGCTGGCTCGTGAGCTTTAAAATTTCGACAGCCACCGATGGCGGGCTGAAAAGTCGGCCCGCTTGATCAACGAACCTATCCAGTGCCGAATTTTCGTTGATCATGGTCGTTTTTCAGCGAGATCCATCGGGCTGCAACTAACTGGCGGGCAGAGAAAGTTTAGCTCATGGCTGGCAATCCGAAGCCTTGGCCGGGAAAAGATTTCCGCTCGGGACGCAATTGTCGGGAAGCCGCCAATTGGATATATTGTTGGGCTCCCTTTACGGCTTTTTTGCAGCCCCGTTGTTTCGTGGCTGGGCCTTGATGGGGGTGACCTTTAACCCGGGACCGTCTCTTTTTTCGCGCAGCGTAGCGGCTAAACGCGCTTCCAATTGTCTGACCGGCGGAGCGATTTCAAGGCGTCCGGCAGGCGGCTATCCAGCGATTTGAATCGCTGAGTGGAAGCAGATCTCTTTTGCCGTCGGGCTGGCAGCGCGATGCATCAGCTTTCGGCTTCCGTCATTTTAGAGCTTATTCATGGTAAATCGGAATTTGATTCGGAATTTGGATATTGGCGACGACGATTTTGAGCGCGACCTCGATGCCGCCATGGGTGATACCTCCAGTGGCGATACCTCGGTGGCCACGGTCGATTTAAACGAGAATTCGATTGTCGAGGGGCGCATTATCCGTGTCGACGATGAATTCGTATTGGTCGATGTCGGTTACAAAAGCGAAGGTCAAATTCCGCGAAACGAATGGGACGAAGACGAAGAGCCGCCGCAGGTTGGTCAGGAACTCAAAGTCCTTATCGAGGAAGTCGATGAGAGCACCGATATTGAAGCCCGCGGGTTGATTGCGCTATCGAAGCGCAAGGCACGGAAAATCGAAGAGTGGAACCGAGTGATGGACTCGGTCAAAGAAGGCGATGTCGTCACCGGCATCGTGACGCGCAAAATCAAAGGCGGTCTGCTTGTCGATATCAGCGGCGTGAACGTATTCTTGCCAGCGAGCCAGGTCGACATTCGCCGTCCGGCCGATATTGGCGACTATTTGGGTCGCGCAATTCAGTGCCTGGTGCTCAAGATTGATGAAGCCCGGCGGAACATTGTCGTCAGCCGACGTGCACTGATCGAACAAGAGCGCGCCGAAAAGAAGAAACAACTTTTGGAAACCCTGGAAGTCGGCCAGCAGCGCGTGGGAGTGGTCAAAAATATTGCCGAGTTCGGCGCATTCGTCGACTTGGGCGGCATCGACGGCCTGTTGCACATTACCGACATGAGCTGGGGTCGCATCGGGCACCCGTCGGAAATGGTGTCGATCGATCAGGAAATCGAAGTCCAGATTCTCCACATCGATCGCGAACGAGAGAAAATCGCCCTGGGCCTCAAGCAGAAAACGGCCAGCCCTTGGGATCATGTGGAAGAAAAATACCCGGTCGGCTCATCGCACAAGGGCACGGTGGTCAACGTGATGAGTTACGGTGCTTTCGTGAAGCTTGAGGAAGGCATCGAAGGTTTGGTGCACATCAGCGAAATGTCGTGGACCAAACGCGTCAGCCATCCCAACGAGCTGGTGCACATCGACGACGAAGTGAATGTTGTGGTGCTGAAAATCGACAAAGAGAAGCACGAAATCTCCTTGGGTATGAAACAAACCCAGGAAAATCCGTGGGACAAAGTGGCCGATCGCTATCCGATTGGCGCGATTGTCGAAGGCACAGTTCGCAATTTGACCAATTACGGCGCATTTATCGAGATCGAGGAAGGCATCGATGGCCTACTGCATGTGAGCGACGTATCGTGGACCCGCAAAATCAGCCATCCGAGCGAAGTGGTCGAGAAGGGCCAAAAGATCAAGTGCAAGGTGCTCTCCGTCGATCAGCAGCGACGCCGAATTGCGTTGGGACTCAAACAGCTCGAGGAAGATCCCTGGGCGACCGATATCCCCAGTCGCTATCAATCGGGCCAGGTCGTCAAAGGCACCGTCACGAAGCTTACAAACTTCGGCGTATTTGTGGGCCTCGAAAATGGCCTGGAAGGTTTACTGCACATCTCGGAACTCGCCGATCACAAGGTTGAGAATCCGGAAGAAGTTGTGAAGGTCGGCGACGAAATTGAAGTGAAGATTCTGCGAGTCGACACCGACGAGCGCAAAATCGGCCTTTCCCGCAAACGAGTGCAATGGAGCGAAGAGCAGGAAAACGAAGCCGCGGAACTGGAATCAGTTTCGGGCGGCAACGGCAGCTCGAGCTCAAGCAGCACTCCACCAGCGGAGCTCAAAGGCGGTGTCGGCAAAAGCGGCCCGCTCATTCAGCCGGCGGGAGAGTGATACTCGCCGGAGGCGCAAAGTCGGGTTACAAATCGCCTGGCAATCGATGGCCTAGTTTGTCGCGCTTGGTGGCGATGTAGCGGGCGTTGTGCTCGTGGACCGTCGGCAAAATGGGCACTTGATCGACCACTTGCAAGTCGAAGCCGCCGTAGATGAAGGCGTCGGTCTTCTTGGGGTTGTTGGTGAGAAGACGGACTTTCGTCAGGCCGAGGTCCTTTAGAAGCTGAATGCCGACGCCGTAATCGCGCACGTCGGCTTTGTAACCGAGGGCAAGATTCGCTTCGACAGTATCGAGGCCCTGATCCTGAAGTTGATAGGCTTTGATCTTTTCGACTAGCCCGATACCGCGTCCCTCTTGCGGCAAATAGACAAGCGCGCCGCAACCTTCCTGGCCGATGAGCTCAAGCGCCATGTGCAATTGATCGCCGCAATCGCAGCGGAGCGAATCGAGCACATCGCCGGTGAAACAAGAGGAGTGCAAACGCACCAGCGGCGCAACCGCCGTGGTCAGATCGCCCATCACGAGCACCATGGGCTGCTGCGATTCGTACCGGACGCCATACGCAATCAGTTTGAAATGGCCGTACTTTGTCGGCAAGTCGGCCTCTGCGATGCGGTAAACAAGCTTCTCGCGCATGCGCCGATATCGAATTAGCTCCGCAATCGAAATAATGTGCAGCTCGTGTTTCCGGGCTAGCGCGAATAAATCTTTGCGACCCGCGCGGTCCCCCTGTTCATCGAGAATTTCACACAACACGCCCGCCGGCGGCAGTTCGGCTAATCGGGCAAGATCGACGGCTGCCTCCGTGTGTCCTGCCCGGCGAAGCACGCCACCTTCCTTGGCCACGAGCGGAAAAAGGTGGCCGGGACGCACGAAGTCGGCCGGTTTCGAGGCCGGATCGAGAATTGCTTGAATTGTTGTCGCACGTTCTTGCGCGGTAATTCCGGTGCGCGACGATCGATGATCGACCGGCACGGTGAATGCCGTGCCCAGCGGCGCGGAATTGGCCTCGCACATCTGCGGGAGCTTCAGCCGTTCTGCGACGTCCGGCAGAATTGGCATGCACAGTTGCCCGCGGCCTTCGCGGATCATGAAGTTGACGATTTCCGGCGTCACCTTATCGGCGGCGCAAATGAAGTCCCCCTCGTTCTCTCGGTCCTCCGCATCGACAACAATAATCACCTCGCCCCTGCGAATGGCGGCAACGGCGTCGTCAATACTGGAGAACTGACTGTTCATAAGGGCTGAATGCTAGATAGATCGATCTGTCAGAGCCACAGCAACAAATTGGCCTTTGACTTACTTGCCCTGCAAATTCTGGCCGAAATCACCGTTTAGCAGACCGCGCAAAGAGAGATCCTCATCCAAATCAGGCCAATGAACGCCAAATGGCGACAGTTCGATTCGGCTGAGCTGCTCCGGCGTGCCGTGCGCCAACCGTGGATTCTCGGCAACAGCAAAGCGGATTTCTCCGCCGCTGGCCATTGTGATGATAATTTGACCGTCCTGGAAAACGGCCGATCGGGCGCTATCGGTTAAGATGTTCATGCCACTTTTGAATAATAAGTTGTCGATGCGCGATTGCAAGTCTCTCAGCTTTTGCCAATTCGCTGACTTTCAGGCCTTGTGACTCCCGCAACTCGACGATGGGTTCCACGTTAAATACGGCCTCACCACCGCCTCGTCGAACGTATACATGGATTGGCAGATTCTCATTGCTATAAAAGAAGAATTTGTATCCGTCCTTTTCAAAGACATTGGGCATGTGCTGGAGTCGCCATGAAATCAAACACCGGTGCGCCGCTGCCTGCACGTCCTTGATTATACGATGGTGCGCTAGATTTGACACCAGCGTAGGAGAGTGCGCAAATTGCTTGCCTCTCAGCCGAATGGCAAACTTTAATGATCGTGCCCGTGTTCCGGCTCGCTTTGATGTTTTTCGTAGTGCGCTTTCAGCAGATCTTCGCCAAAATCATTCTTGGCATCGCGCCAAACCGTGTGGATATGGTTCGCATTATTCTGCGTATTGTCGAACTCCACTAAGAATGTGGGACCATGGATGCGATAATAGTGCGGCTTGCCGGGTTCAAGTTCTCCAGCCCAAGCGAAGTGAATTTCTTTGAACCCTGCGGCGGAAATTTTTGCCAGGTCGTCATCGGCAAGTTCAGAGCGCAGACGAAAGGCATAGTTTTCCACCAAGGTCATTAGCAGTTTCTGCTGCGCGGCAGTCATCTTTCCAGCGGCTAAACCCACGGGCGGACCTGGATTTGCTTTGCGCGAGTTGCTGGTGATGATGTCGCGCGGCGCAGTGCTTTCGTAAACGGCAATCTTCTGTTGTTCGGGCGTCAGCGACTTAATCAGCTCGCGTCCGAGATCTTCTTCCACTGCCAGAACGCGAAGTCCTTTTCGAGGCCCCTCCAACACGGTTGCTGGGTTGGTGCCGAAAAACACAGGACCCGCGACGGCGCGACCATTTACGATGGTGAAGTTCGTCGACAAGTGATGCCCCTCGAACCGCCAGCCCCACGTGCCACGCTCGCTGGGTGTTCCGAAAACGGAAAATGCATAATTATTCGGATCGCGGAGTGGTCCTTTGCCTTGTTCCAGTTCTTTGAGAATCTGATCCAAACTCATGATCGATTCCGCCTGCCGATAGCCGCGGCTCGATAAACCGCTGGCCAAGAACGCATGGGCGAGTGCTTGTTGGGCAGGCGACATGTCGTTCCAAGTGATTCCTTTTCGCTCGCGTGGGATGAAGTGCCAGTTGAACCGCTCGTCGTTGTCGAATGGAAACGCGCATTTCGCTTGCAGTTCCGGCGAAAGCGCCGACCAAAAATTCAAAGCGGCTTGTGCCATTTCCTGTGCCGCGTGCTCCAAAGCGGCATCGCCCGCCGGCAGCGTGGGGGAACCAGATATTATCGAGTTGCCCGTGCCGGTCGCGTTTGGTTCATCGGCCAAAGCACCGTTGACGCAAAGTAGACAGATCGCGATGAAAGTGGAAACCATCAATCTTTTCTCGCAAAATGCCATGTGTGACTCCACAAAAATTGCGTTGGTCAATCTGAAGACGTTAAGGCCTTAATTGGCTGATGATGCCAGTTGCAGCCTCACAATACCGCCCGGAAATTCCAAATACAAACATCCTGCGAAGAATCTTTTAAAGTGCCGGCAGGATTCATTGGAGAGACCGGTCAATTCTTCCAGTGCTTGGCAACAACAGTCCGGCGAGTTTGCGGCCGGTGGTGCTCAAGGGATAAGAATCCAGCTCGTCGGGCGAAACCCAGCGGATCTCACCCTCAACACTTTTCAAGCGCGGCGTCTCGGAACAACGGGCGGTGAAACAACTGAGCGTAATGCGAAAACGGGTAACGCCGTGCCGCAGCTCCGTAAGCCGTTTTAGATTTGTGATGCCGATGCCGGTCAGTTTATCGACCTGCGACTTGATGTCCTTAGACACTGTCGAACCATTGGGATTGGAAAATCGCGGAAAATCCCACAGCCCAGCCCAGCGCTCAGCTTTGCCGCACTTTCGCAGAAGCACGGCGCCCTTTGAATTACGAACGATGACAGCAATCTCGCGGACGTCTTCCATATTGGGAGGACGTTGAGCGGCGGGAATTCTTTCCTGTAATCCCTCTGCATACGTCGGGCAAAGTGACTGCAGCGGGCACTGGCAACACTTTGGATTGCGAGGCGTGCAAACGAGACTCCCCAGTTCCATTAGCGCCTGATTAAACGTGCCGCTTCCCTGACGTGGAAGCAGCGACCCGGCGGTTTCCCAAAGCAGTTTTTGTGCAGCCGGCGATGCCACATCTTTGCGGTAGGCAATTAACCGCGCGAACAGCCGGATCGTATTGGCTTCCAAAATCGGTAGCGGGGCATCGAAGGCAATCGAAAGGATTGCACCCGCACTGTACCGGCCGATGCCCGGTAACGAGCGAACCGCTTCGATATTGCGCGGAAAATGTCCGGCGTGTTCGGCCACAATTTTTTTCGCGGCTGCGTGCAGTTGCCGTGCGCGCCGATAGTATCCCAGCCCTTCCCACAATCGCAGCACTCGGTCTTCGTGTGCGGCGGCGAGCTCCGTAATGGTCGGAAATGCAGCCAGAAATCGCGGAAAGTAGCGCTGCACGGTTGCCACTTGCGTTTGCTGCAGCATGATTTCGCTGACCCAAATGGCGTACGGGTCGCTCGTTCGCCGCCAAGCAAGATCCCGTGCATTGCGTCGATACCAACGTAGCAATCGCCGGCGCAGCGTCGATCGCCAAGCGCTCGATGCCTGCTGGTCGATATTCGCCGTAGCCGTTGCCATAAGTGGGTCTTGGTAGAAGTGCTGTGGCAGCTGGACGCGCATGAACCGCTGGTTTACGCTGCAGCGTCGTGATTTTATCGCCCGCTCGAAAACATTCCATCGCGCTTTTTGTGACCGAGTCTGATCAAAACCCCGAAGACGACGCGCCCGCCGATAAAAAGCGGCGCACCGGCGGAAACAAAAAACCGACTGTCGTTCGTGATGATGCCGGTTTCTGGGTGCTGCGCGAATCGCGCTGTCGCACGGGCGCGCCAGGAAGATCTGGAAGAAGTTCAGCAAATGATTGCTGCCGGTGAAGACGAGATTGCGCAAGATGAACTGCGCTGGCTGCTTTCCGAATGCCGCGATTTTCTCGCCGCGCACAAACTGCTCGGCGATTTGGCGCTGGCAGTCGGCGATATCAAACTTGCGCGAGGGCATTATGGTTACGCCTATCAGTTGGGAGTGCATGCGATTGATGCAGCCGGGAAAGTGAAGCCGGTGCTATACGAGAATCCCGCAAATCGCCCGTTCTTTGAAGCGGCCCGCGGAGTCGTTCAATGTTTGACACGACTTGGCAAACGCGGCCTGATGCGTGAAGTGATCACTCGACTGCTCGAACTCGATCCGAGCGACCCACTTAAATTGGGCGAGCTTTTGAATCGTTCGAGTGGCGGCACACGAAATCGTGCCTCGAAAAACCGCGGTCGTGGCGGCAGGCCTCCACGATAGTAACGTGCATCAATTTGGTACTGGCTCAAGATGCAGCGGGCGTCGCCAATTCCTTGGTGCCCGGCTTAAAATGCGGAAAATCGTCGGTGTATTCGATCTTATCTTGTAGTGCTTTCCGCTGATTCGCGAGCACTTGCTGTAATAGCAACTGCGCGTACACCGGTTTCATATCGCTGGCCACATCGCGCCACGTTTTTGTACCCGGTTTGATTTCGGTGACCTTAATTAGATGCACTCCGAATGGCGTAACGACCGGGCTACTGATTTCGCCTCGATCCAGCGTAAACGCCGCTTCGGAAAACTGCGGCACCATGACGCCTTGCGACGGAATGAAACCCAAATCGCCACCTTGGCGGCGGCTGGGGCCGGCGGAATATTTTTCTGCCGCTGCTTCGAAACTGATACGCCCCGCCTTAATTTCATTACGAATGTCATCGGCTTGCGCTACGAGTGCTTTAATGGAATCGGGGTCGGTGCCGCCGCTGGGACGCAGCAGAATATGGCTGACTCTGCGCTGCGTGCCGTCGAACCGTTCATGGAACTGTTTGAAAAAATTCTGCAGCTGCGCATCGGTCATTTGGCTCGTGGCAAATTTGTTCCAGGCAAGCTGTTTGCCGACTTGATTGCGGAAGGCGGTTTCTGTTTGACCTGAATTGGTCAGCACATCGTCGAGGCTCGATTTCTGCTGTTTGAGCCGTGTGCGAATTTGTGTCATCGCCGATTCAACTTCCTCCTTGCTGGCCGACACTTTTTGCGCAGCGAGAAAGTCCTGTAAGAGCGCTTGATCCACTTGTTGGTCGAGCAAGTTCGCTTTGAGCGTGGCGATTTGCTCCGGAGCGAGCTTTTGTCCCTTGGTGCTGTTTTCAAAATCGCGCTCGATATCGCGGCGGAAAATTGGAATGCCATTCACTTTCGCCACGATTCCCGAAGGCTTGGCAGGAGCATCGGTCGTGGCGCCGGACTTAGCGGCGGTGTCGGCAGGCGCCGCGGTCCCCGTAGCGTCGGATGATTGCGCAAAGGTCGCGCGCGAGAGCAGCATCGCAACCAGAACCGCAGCCGATTGCGCTGCTACCGTTATCAACCGCCGCCGGCTTGCCATGGATGGCGGAAAAACAAATTCTACCAATGGAATTCTCCCCTCGTTCCGTTGACGGCCCTGGCGACGTATCGCCCTCTATGGCAGCGTCAAATTCTTCAGCTCGTACGGCACGAGCACGCTGTGAATTGATGAGGCCGATTTGTACACAAACGTGCAGCCGTCTAACCCGGTTTCCGGCAGTTCGAATTGATAGCCGAGTCCAATTTCTTTATCGGTCCGCGAGTTGACAAAAAACCCGGCCTTTTCAATCGGATTTTTGTCAGGCCCCACAATGTACGCCTCATTTTGCGATATCCAGCCTAAGTGCGGTTCCAGCGATTTCTCCGCATCGTCAAACCGCACGCGCACCAGCACCTCCCAAATTTCATTGTTCTTGCGTACCTGATCCAAAATCACGTGCGCCGTGTCTTTTTTGATCTCCAGCGGTTTGAAACCGGGCTTGGCCGCATCGGCCAGTTTGTCGAACTCGAACGGCTCCAGTTTGCCGGCCAAGAGCGCGGTGAGCGTGCCCTTGATCGAAGTGATCGCTGTGGCATCACGCGGCGGCGCTGTGAACGGAAACATCAACTCGACGCCCGTGCCGCCTTCGACGGAAACTTCAATTTGCGGATCGGAAACATCGAAGTGCAATTGCCGCCCTTGGTCATCAACCGCCTGAATTGTCTTCACTGGCTGGATAAACAGGATCGGCGCCAACCGCGGCTCCCAGGCAATTGCCAAATGGATATGCAGCGTGGCCGATGGATCGACATTCGGCTTGCGTTCGCACACCAGCCGCGTCACTTCCATTCGCAGCGGACCGGCATAAGTGGCACGCTTCGCGCGCGGAGTTTCGTTCTCGCTGCGCTCGGTGAGCGCCAGGCCGTCTTTGCCGGAAAAGTCGTACACCGTTAAACCGGTTTGATCGAGAATGGCATCGATCGCTGGCCAGAACGGCGCGTTTTTAATGTCGAGGGTGAGCTTCGGATTGCTGGCGTTCTGATTGAACCGCTGGCGATAGTCGGTAATTTTGTTGCCGGTCTGCTTTTCGATTTCCGCCCGCAACTCGTCGAGCGTCATTTTGCCGGAAACCGTAATCTTTGACGCGGTGGGCGAATCGTTCTTCACCTCGCTTTTTGGCGCGGGGCCGGGCGGCTGATCGGCTGGCGAGGCCTCGACCTGAGCAAGCAGAGCGGCGATGAGAAATGCAGAGAGCACAATTGCCCGGTGTCGAGTGGTCAGTGGTTTGCCGATCCACTTTATTCTAAGTCGTTTAAAAGGACCGAGCTAGCAGCGGTCGTGCAATAAGCATGCTCGGCGTGAAATGTTGAATTCGAATTATGCGCAGTTTTCGGAACACAGGGTGTTCGCACGATTCCGCAAATGAAGCACATTCAACCAGAAGTCCGTCAAAGTAAATAAAATGAAAATAATTGAAGTAGGATATTGATATTATTTACAATTCGTGCTACATTCCGTTTCACAAGTGAAATTCGCCTATGGAGCCCGATCGGCCAATTAGTAACGAGTGCCCTTATTGCGGCGCAGCCATGGCGGTCACGCAGATGAGCTGCGAGCCATGTCGGGTATCCATCACGGCGGCGTTTCCGATGTCGCGGCTGGCAAGTTTGCCGGTCGAGCATCAGCGGTTTATCGAAATGTTTGTGCTGTCTGGCGGCAATTTAAAAGAGATTGCCGAGCAGGTCGGCGTTTCCTATCCCACGATTCGTTCCCGGCTCGACAAAGTCATTGAACTGCTGCGCGCCGAGATTGCCAAAACTCAACGCGTACGCGGCAACTTGCTCGACGCCGTCGAGCCTGGCAAAACGAACGCAGAAGACGCAGCGAAACTGATCAAGCGGATTTAGACCGAAGACAGTTGTCTTGGTGCCTGGGTGTCTAAGTGCCTGCGCAACAACCGCGCAGCACAATGCTCAGACACCCAGACACCCAGACACCGAAATCACAACGGGCCATGAAAAGCAACACGTCCATTTCATCGTCGAATGCGATTGGAAACGGCGCTGGCGACGAACAAACACGCCTCGAGGACGCGATGCGACGAGCAGATGAACTGCTGGTCACCTCGCTTAAGTTTGATGAGCGCCGGCGATACCGGCGCCGCATATTCATGTGGTTTTCCATTGGAGGTTTACTCATGCTTACCATCGTTTGCGCTGCTCCTGGCGACCAGCGTCGAAACGGAAAAAGGAGCGCAGCTTGCCCAGCAAGGTTGGGATCTGTGGAAACAGCAAAAGTTCGACGAGGCTATCGGCAAATTTGAAGAGGCCACGAAGGCCGATCCAAAAAATGCCAGTGCCTGGAATGGGCTCGGCTGGGCACAGTTCAATTCCGGCCATGCCGAAAAGGGCGAAGTCGCCTTCAAAAAAGTCCTGGAGCTCGAACCGAAACATCCAGCCGCCCTTAACGGCCTGGGCCAGATTTATCTCTCCGCAAAAGAAATTCGACCAGGCGATCAAATACCTGCAACTGGCTGCGCCGCAGGCCCCGGCTGCCTGGTTCGGACTGGCGCGCGTTTACCTGCTGCAAGGCAAGTACGATGACGCCGCCAAATGGGCGAAGAAGATTGTCGATTCCGGCGAGGCAGACGAGGTGGCCAAGCAAATGCTCGCCGCTGCGGAAGCAAAAAAGTTGCCCGATGAACTCAAGCGGCAAATCGATCCAGCCGGCACGCCGCCCGAAGGCGTGGCGGAAGCGTGGCAACTGATGAACCAAGGTCGTCGCAATGAAGCCAAGTCGCTGTTTGAAAAGGCACTCGAAAAATCGCCGAACGATTCCAACGTGCTCAACGGACTAGGCTGGTTCTATTTGTTCGGCGGCGATGTCGACAAAGCCAAACCGTACTTCGAAAAGGCGCTCGCTGCAGATCCGCTGGCTGCCGGCTCGATGAACGGTCTGGCTCGCGTGCTGAAAACTCAAGGCGATTTGGACGGCGCGATGAAAATCTGGCAGGAGATGGTCGATAAAATCCCCGGCCCACACGCAGGCACCGCAGGACTCGCCGACGCTTACATGGAAAAGACCGAGTATGCCAAAGCGATCCCGCTACTGGAGCAAATCGTGAAAGCCGACCCCAAAGACTCCGATGCCAAGAAGAAATTGGATCGGGCTAAGAACGCGGCACAGTAGGAAAGCGGCCCACTTAAAGGTGGCACCGTAACGAAGCGTTGGCCGCAGCGCATAAGGCTGCAAGCGCCGGTTGTGATGTTCGATTCGCTCTGCACTCCCCAAGGAATCCTCACGATCGGCGGCTTGCGGCTTTGCGGCAGTCGGTTTCGCTGGCCGCCGCCGCGGGCGTTGTAATTGGACTTCGGCCATCGCAAAATAACGGCTGGTGTTTCCAAGTTCCAGGAACAACCGGCCATGCCAAAAGCGGCGCCTGCAATTCTTCGATGGACGGTGCCGACGCGCATCGTCGTCTTCGCCCTGGCAGCCAGTTCCATCTGGTGCTTGCTCGCGGAATTCTACGGCCTGTGCTCGATGCGATTTTTCACAATCGCTATTTTGATTCCTGCCACGGTGGTTTTGATCGCCCTGGCGATTGTCGATCGCTTCCGGGGGGAAGGAATGATCTGGCGCGGATTTGTGATCGGCGCGTTGGCCGGTTTATTCGCCGCCGTGGCCTACGACATTTTTCGCCTGCCATTTGTTTTCGCGGCGTCAAACGAGGTCGGTCCAAGCTGGCTGCGGCTGCCGCTGTTCAAAGTCTTTCCGCGCTTCGGGGCCATGATTCTCGGCCAGCCGTTTGATGCCACCACTCCCGATTCGCAATTCACGCTCGCCGCGCACCTCGTGGGCTGGTCTTACCATTTTTCCAACGGCATCACGTTTGGCATCATGTACATGGCGCTCATTGGCGATGCCTCGCGCCGCAGTTGGCTGTGGGCCGTGCTGTTCGCCACAGGCCTGGAGCTGGCCATGCTGGTTACGCCGTACACGAATTTCTTTGGCATTCGCCTCGCGCCTAACTTTATTCTCGCTACGCTGGCCGCCCACGCCATTTTCGGAATCGTCTTGGGGCTCTTGGCGCGCTGGTTCAATCAGTTGTGGAACCTGCGGCTTACGCCATCGTCGACGTCTTAGTGACGTCATGCCACGGTTCGGATTCTATGAACTGCTTCTTGCCGATCACGTGGATCGCCACCCCAAGCAGCCATCATCCGTTGGCTAACGATCCCGAGTCCGTTTGCTTAGCCCGTTGTTTTCATTCGTGCAGCGACCGTAATTTCGAACGCGTGCCGGCAATCGAACGACGAGCAGGCGTAGCGATACGTTGTGGAAACTGGCTTTTGGCCAGCCAGCGCGTCGTAGTTGATTCGCGACCAGCGGAGCGCCGCTGGGTCACGGCCACAACGCTGGCAAGCGATTGTTTTAGCCTTCAGCATTTTCATCATCGAAGCGCCGAATAAAATCCCGCCGCGCAACCATCAAGTTGTGCATCTAAGTCCCTCAGGCAAAGGGCAGCCACGCGACGGGAGAGCACATTGTAGTGCAACTCGGCGGCGTATATAGGCCCCTTGGGCATTTAATCTGGCCGGCTCTGATAGCACTGTACACGCACTTGGGATGCCACTTCGCGCACGCTTCCTTAAAAGATCACACCGATGACCGCCACGCACAGCATAATCAGCCCAACGACCAGCTTAGCCAGTGTGCCCAGCGCGCGTCCCCAGAAGGCTGCTTTCCCAATTTGAAGCGATGCGTTACAAGCGGTGCCTGTTGACCATTCGCCGTACATCGCCCCGGCCATGGCGCCCAAACTGCCAAACAGCAGCGAAGCCACGATGGGTCCAATCAATGGAATCGGAATGCCCATCACCATTCCAGCCACGCCGCCGACAATGGAACCCACAATCGCGTAGAGCGCACTTCGACGATTGCCCCCCGCTTTAGAAACGCTCGCCGAACTCAATGCAAGTTCTGCTAACTCGCCAACTGCGGCCAGCGCGGCTAGAACCAATAGAACGGTCATGCTGATCGAAACCTGCGCGTCGGGCGGCATCCACAGCCCGTAAAAAACCGAGAACAGGAGCATCAACCAATTGCCCGGCAACCCGATGACGTTTGTCAGCCACGCCACGGTAAGCGCCAGCAGAAATACGATCGCCCAAAGTATTGTCATATCACAAGATGGTGCGAGCGGCCGGCAGATCCTTGCCGGTGGAGAGATTCACTAAAGCCTTCAGCCTGAGTTGGCCGCGCCAACCATTGCTTCCACGGCGGGCGGTGATTCATCTGGCGGCGACGTGTACTTGAGGCCGAACGCGCCAGCGACGATGAGCGTCAGGCAGGCGATTCGCAGCAGGTCGCGCGGTTCGTTGTAGAACGCCATACCGAGAACGGCGGTGCCGCAAGCGCCAATGCCGGTCCACAGCGCGTAAGCCGTGCCCACGTGCATGCCGTGGGCAATTGCCTTGCTCATCAGCCAAAAACTGAGCAGCATGATGCCAAACGTGGCGACGATCACCCAAGAATGGATTTTGAATCCGCCGGAATATTTGAAGCTGATGGGCCACACCATTTCGCACACTGCTGCGAGCAGAATATAGATCCAAGCCATGCGTTGTAATTCCATGCGATATGGGTGACTTATGAGAATTGAGGCCGTTTCATCGTCCGCTCCCCACGCAGCGGCACGCTCATTTTAATGACTTTTGCATTCGGAAATTTGGCGCCGGGTGTCCGAGGATTATGTTCGACCGGCTCTCGACAATTTGGAAGCCCTGCGCCAAAAAGAAATCCTTTGCGGTGACGCTCACATCCGCAAGCAGCAAGCTTAGACCTAAGTTGATCGCTTCAGATTCGACGGTCTCCATCAGTGCTTTCCCGATCCCTGTGCGTTGCCAATGGGGGTGCACATAAAAATAGTCGATGAAGCCATCGGCTTCCAACTCCGCCATGCCGACAATTTCTTCGGCCACAATCGCCACGAACGGGTTTTTCTGCGCCAATCGATCGGCCCATTGGCGCATATCCGGATCGTGCGGAGCCCAGCGATGAATCAAATCCGGATGGTAGTCGCGGGCATTCGATTCGTGCGTCGCGTCGAAATAGACTTTCCAAATGCGGTGTTCCTCGCCAATCCGATAGCGCCGAATTTCCATGCCGGCCATTCTACCATCCGCGCAGGGTCAGTCGAATTCCGGTAATCTAGGCGGCGTATGACAACCAAGCTTGGACTTCAATGAGCATTTACGCTCCAATTGGCAAATGTTGCAAATGCGAAATGTTGCATTCGCATAGGATTCAGATAGTGTTAATTCTTTCAGATTGGAATTAAAATTCCGTGTCCCCGTTGGCGATGTGCGGGTTCAAGTTTCGCCTCGACTTTTTTACAGCGATCGGATTTACGGTAGCTCGTCGTGAGCCCTCCTTGTGTCGATTCGAGAACTGACACATTTCTGATACAGCGCTCGATTTGTATCCGGTCTGCGTCGATGTACTTCCGACTCATTCCCCCCAACCATGTTCGATTTTTTTGAATTCAGCAACGAATTGCTGTGCTTCGCCAACGAGCGAGGGTACTTCACACGGGTGAACCAAGCCTGGACGAAAACCTTGGGTTGGACGGCAGAGGAACTGACGACTCAGCCTTATACCCATTTTGTGCACCCCGACGATTTGGCAGCCACGAATCGAGAGGCACAATTGCTTCTCACCGGGACGTACGAAACGGTGTTGTTCGAGAACCGATATCGCTGCTCTGACGGCACCTATCGTTGGCTCTCCTGGCATGCCACCATGGCGCCGGGGTTAGGTCTGTTAGTTGCTGCCGCGCGCGATGTGAGCGCCCACAAATTGCAAACCGAGGCGCTGCGCGAAGCAGAAGAGCGATTTCAGATCTACATGAACCACAGCCCGGCGATTGCCTGGGCCAAGGACGAACGGGGGCGAATCGCTTATTACAACAAAGCCTATGAAGAACGATTTCACGTCCGACTTTCCGACTGGATTGGAAAAACAGATTTTGATCGCTGGCCCAAGGAGATTGCCCAAAAATTCCTGCTTCACGACCGTCAAGTGTTGGCCAGCGGTGTGCCCATCACGATGGTCGAGGAAGCCACTCCCGCCAGTGGCCCGCAATCGTTTTGGATGAGTGTCAAATTTCCCTATCAGGACAGCAACGGGAAAAGATATGTTGGTGGCATTGGCATTGATATTACCGACCTAAAAAACGCAGAAGCCGCGCTGCGAAGCGAGCAGGAACTGTTGCGGAATTTGATCGAAGTTCAAGAAAACGAAAAGCAACTGCTCTGCCAGGAAATTCACGACGGACTGATTCAGTACGCCGTGGGAGGCGCTAATGTCGCTCGAAGGTTATCAGCGCAATTATCCTCAACCGGACGGCGCAATCGAAATTGATGCCGCCATCAGCAATTTGCGCAAAGGCGTCGAAGACGGCCGGCGCGCGATCCGCGGAATTCGACCCGCGGTTCTGGACGATTCCGGCCTGGAAGCCGCCATCGACGACTTGATCGATCAGTTCTCGTCCACAGGAATTATGGTCACGAGCAAATGCGACGCTGACATCGGACGATTGCCAAAATCGATTCAGATGGCTGTTTACCGAGTCGTGCAAGAGTCGCTGAACAATGCCTCGAAACACAGCGGCACCGATGTGGTGAGAATCGAGCTGCGAAAAGACCATGGTGACCTGAATTTAACGATCCACGACTTCGGTTCTGGGTTCGACGTTAAATCGGCCGGCAAGCGCGGTTTTGGGCTACGCGGAATGATTGAACGCGTGCGACTGCTCGGAGGCCAGTGCACCATTGAAAGTGAGCCCGAGGCCGGCACCTGTGTTTCGGTGCGGTTGCCGCTGCCTGCGATCGACGCTCCCGATGCAGCCCCAATCGTCGCGAAGCACACATAAAACTCTAGCCATCCGAACAAGCCGTCCGCGCCGGCGCAGTCTCTCGGGGCACACGCGGTTGGCCTCGCGTCAGTTGGCAGATTCGCGCTAGTCGCCACGACACAGCCAACTAGCACTGCTTGCCTCTTTCAGCCATCGCCATATGACGCAGCCGATGTTCGCATGTCTCCCATTGCCCCTGATCGCAGTTCAATTCCCGGCAGTTGAATTCGCAACAGGAAACGTTTTCAGGCACATCGGCGACCCATCCTTTGGTCATCAAGTTCCATAGTCTGCGGCCGAGGCTGGTCTTGTTTTTTGGGGAAGCGTTCATGCGTCGGATTTCCTCGACTACAGAGAGTAATGTCGATTCTGCTCCTGCCGCGGACACAGGCCGCATTCTAGATTCGCAGCAATGCGTGGTCAAATTTCGCGCTACGATCCCCAGGCACGGTTAGAGCAAATCGAATTTCATGGGTCTTTGCTCCAAATCCGTGCTCAAGTGGCGTGCTGAGATACGGCCTCTCCGACGCCAAATCCAACATCCGCCGAGACCAATAAAAGCCATCGTGATACTGGCTGGTTCCGACACAGTCTCGGCGATGTAGGTCGATTGAATTTGTGTTGCGGTCAGGGCGGTGTCGAAAATCCGCACGCCATCTAGCAACCCATTCCAACCGTTTTGTGCACCGCTGGCACGTTCCGATGACGATCCTTTCGGTTTCCGAGGGCGACGCTGTCCAGAACGGCGGCGCCGGAGGATCGCGAGCGACCCCCCGCGAATCTGCTATAATGCGGGCAACTCGGCCGTTTCTTCCGCGTGGCAGTGAAAGCTTTTGATCTTTCAGGACAGGGGCCGGCAATAGTCGCGCAGGGCCCGAGAATTACCAATGGGTTCGTGCAAGCATTTAGTTGGAATCTCACCTACCGTCGTGTACTCGTGGTACAGTTCACGTTGAACGACATCTGGCTTGTGGTAACGTGCTTCGCCGTCAGCTTCGGCTTCATTGCGTACCTTGCCAACCTGCGGACGCAACCGCTCTGGGCCGCAGCAATTCTTTTCTTGTGTAGTTTTTGTTTGGTTCTGGTCACGATCCACTGGTATCGAAAAATCTGACTATTTTTAAGACCCAGCGATCGACGAAGTCAGACAACGACTTTCGCTTCAAAGTTGCCACCCTGCGCGGTATAATGCCGCGGTTGAATTGCTCGCGACGGGCAATTTGAGGAATCAAGAAACAGCCCCTGTTCTGGTTAGTACATCATCAGCCGGGGCTTTCTTTGCGGGTCACGCTGGCCCGATAGCGCAGCCGTATCGCTGGTGGATTGCTGTTGGTGCATCGCTCCATTGTTCCCCTCTTGGAGTCAGCATGTCGATTTAGTGAATCAAATTGCAAAGGGAAGCATTTGCACGATAACCGTCGTTTCAGCTGCACGATTCGAACGTAAATTCTCAGATGAACGATAGGAGGCCCGATATGACTCGTCGCAAACTCCTTGCCGTTATGACATCGCTCGGCTGCCTGTGGAGTGCGGCCGCAAACGCATCGACCATGGTCTTCTTCGACGGTTCTCAGGTGGCGACGCCCGTGGCGTCCGGGGCCACGTCGGACACGATTCGCTCCGAGGGCTATCTCTTTACATATACGCGCGACAAGTTATTCACCGGCGGAGGGTCGGTACCGATCGGCCGCATGGTTCGCGTTCCCTGGCCCCAAGGCATGGAGGCGCAAGCGGTGACGGCTGGGCCGAGTCCTGGGAAGGCAAAAATCACGATCCAGCGCACCGACGGCGACATTTTCGACCTTCCGGCGTTTACGGCGAAGCTGCTCGCCAATACGGCTGGTGCAGGAGGGCAATTTGAAGTCGTGCCGTTTCTCAATGGCGAGGAATTCTTCGCCAATCCCGTCACGTTCAACGCATCTGGAGTTACCGGCAATACGTTTTCGTACGACACCTCTCCGAATCCTCTGGGCAGCACGGCACTTTTGACGGGATTTGACAAGTATACGATCGATCTCTATGTGGATTTCGCCCTCGTGGGCCTCACACTAAACATCAACTTGCAGAACGGCGATTTCAATCGAGATCATCAAGTGACCCCTACCGACATCCCGGCGATGCTCACCGGGCTAACCGATTTGAACGTTTACAAAATCACTCATAACTACCTGTCGGATAATGACCTGCTCTCGATTGGCGATATGGACAGCGATGGAAGAGTCACGAATGCCGACATCCAACCACTACTAGATATACTGATTGCCGGCGGCGCCGTGATCACTGTCCCGGAGCCAGGCACCGCTACCTTGGTAGCTTGGGGCTTGTTGTGCTGTTTAGCCCGGGCCCTCTCGCGCGGTCCATTGGCCAAAGCAAATCGCGAATGGTGAAGCGGAGACGCGTGGGATTGTTACTTCAGCTGAATGCCAATGTATCCTGTCCCTGGCCGCAGGCATACACCCGCGGCCTCGACCGCGACGAAAAACGGAGCCTGCCGCGCATGCCAGCGCGCCAATTACGGCGAGAACCAGTGCCGAGGGTTCCGGCACCACAAACACGTCGGTTTGCAAATTCGTGATGCCGGTGTTGGCTTCGATGATGTCCGACAGGTGCACGTTTTCGACCGAGGCCAATTCGTCGGGCGTCAGGGCCGCATCATGGGTGAACCAAAAACTATCGCCATCGCGCAGCCGAGTAAATTGATTCAAGAGGCCGGCCATTATTAGCGGGCCAACGTCGGTTCCAGGCAGGTGATCTTCCGAGAGTGCACCGATCCATAAATCGATGTTATTCACATTGCCGTACATGGCTTGAAGCTCTTGCTGCAAAATTACGTCCGATGTGATTTGCGAAAAGCTCGACAATGCCGGCAAACCAAAGGCTACACGAGTGGAGTTGTAATCGGCCAATCCATGATCGCGGCCGCGTTGAATGTTGAGCGTCGCCAAGTCTTCGCCGCCGCCGGGAATAGGCTCGCCAAACAAGAAGTTCCGCACATCGTCGACAATGTGTGCGTCGATTTCTTGCTGGCGCTCGCTGGCCAGCCCTTTCAACAGGTAATCGAGCTGATTTGGGCTCGACATGTTTTGGTGCTGAAAGAACGCATCGCGCAGCGCGAGAGCTCCGCCGGAGGCAGGCGTACCGTCGTTCTGAATTCGCAAAAGCGACGACGAAAGCATGCTGTGGCCAAAGCGGAAGAGCGCGGTCGCGAACTCGTTCGAAACCGTTACGTTCACATTCGGATTGTAGGTGCTTTGAATGCCCGGCGCTTGACTCCCCAACAGCGCCGGCAGAAACTCGCGATAGGTGATCGATTGAATTTCCGCGCCAACGATGTGTCGCGCCTGCTGATAAATTTGCTCGTCGGTCCAACTTGGATTCACCGCGGCCAAGAGTGCCGCTTGCCGATTGTGTTCGCGCATAAACAGCGTTTGCACGGCGGTCAAACCCGATTGTTCGTTCACGCGTACATCGCCAGCCACATAATACGCCGCGCGATCGGGATCGCCGTTGTCGCCGTTAGCTAGGTTCATGGTGTTCAGCGGCAATAAATTCCCGGCGCTAGTTTTCAGTTGCCCGCTGCTGAACGTTCGCAAGGCCGCGGCACGCGCGGCGTCGGAGCCGTAGACCATCGAGGCATCGAGATACGACGTAATGGCGTTGGCCTGCTGTCGCGGATTTCCCGCCGCCAGACCGGTAGCGGTATCGTACACTGAGCGCTGGAACGGCATGACTTGCGTGCCGGTGGAATGCGGATCGAATGTTGGATCGCCGAGCGGCATCAGCATGTTCATCGATTCGGCAGGCACGGCAAGATTCGTCAGATCGAGATCGTGATCGACAAACTGCCCCCATTGAAACACCCAGTCGGTCAGACCCATGTTGTTGGGCATCGAACCGGTCTGAGCGACGATGGTGTTGCTGATGGTCCGCGGATCGGGGCGCGATGCACCGGCCGGGGATGCAAATCCGTCGCCGTAAGCCGCCGGTGCGATACGCAGAAAGTCTGAACCCGCCACGCCAAACGACGGATTGATCAAATTGTTGCCCGTGCCGTCGTAGGAGCGGTTCTGCGCGGCAGCCACCGCCGGCAATACCAGAAACGCCAGAAAAAGTAGCCGACGTGCCCAATCGTTAGCCGATGCCATCTTCTTCGCACGCCTCACATGATTTCGTGTCCCTCCTCCTATTTTGATCATCTGGTGAAGCGATACAACACTAAAATCCCGATCGAGTTCATAAATATTATCCGGATTTTTCAAAAACGGAGCCGGGCCCGGCAGGGAACGGCGAAGCCTCCTGGCGGCTTCAAACACGGCAACCGCTTCCTGATGCAGGGCGGCTCTGCACTTCACTCCTACATCCCTACATCCGGGATTGCGCAATCGGCATCCTGCAATCAGGATTCGAACGCACAATCGAGCCGTGCCACCGCTTGCCCGGTGCTTACAACGTGTCCTTCGTGTCGTGGTGGTGAGTTTTGGGCATTCCAGACGGCAGATTTTACCACGACGGCACGACGGACACGACGCAATACAGGCCACAGAAAAATCTTTTTGGACTGGCCCAAAAAGGCTCTTGACATTCTATCGCATGTACACTACCATACGGATTGGAGCTAGATAGCTCGTGGTTCGTTACGCCGGGGAGAGCCCCAACGGGGCAACCTAAGTTAGCCCAGGGCAAGCGCGGTCCCGAGACGTCGGGACAAGCGTCGCCCTGGGACTACGGCATTCCACAGTCACAGAAACGCCCCAACGGGGCAGAATAAATGGGTGGTTTGCGATGGGCAGGCAGCAATTTCGTCCCGTTGGGACTCCAGGCACTAAGACACGCAGACCCCCAGACACAACCGTGCCCCGGGTGGCCTGGACAAAGTGTCCAGGCGGCGCAGCCGCAAGAGGCATTAGCGATAACGTGGAACTACCCGTTGGGCAGCGACCTGCGAGGGCCTCTTGTCGCTGCGCGACCCCGACACGCGAAGCTTTGTCGGGGCCACCCGGCGAGGATACGAGAGAAATGACTCCTGAACACGTCGCCCAATCCGGCACCCTCACCCTAACCCTCTCCCGTCGAGGGAGAGGGGACCGAACCAGACACCGAGACACACAGGCCCACAGACACCAAGACATCCATTCACCAAACACAAATGTGCGAAATAACGCACTTAAATCGATCGAGAATTCTCGAACGATTTGGAGCCCCGAAAGCGGAGAGTGAAATTACTGTGAAAAAACTCGGCGCGAAATTCGAGAAGACGGCTACACAGGTTGAAAAACGCGCCCGAGTTATTTCACCCAGAAACACGATCTTGGGGATTCGGACAGGGCGACCAGCGTTTTTCGCGGAGAATGTCGCGACGAGATCGCTGATCGCTTCACTGCGATTTCTAATGAACGCCAGCGAAGCGGAAATTCTCGGCGTTTTCGATAAATCAAGAAATCCCGCCAGCGAAATAATGCCGAGCCGCGACAATGAGGGAGCGGTAGATCGCGCAGCCTGTTCCCTGACCAGCGCGGCTCAGATTGGCAATCCCCTCGCTGAACGTCAGGCCTTCGCTCATTCATCGCCGATCGTCTTCGTCTCGCTGCGCGACGGCAGCCTTTCGAGCCAGCACAACCACTTCGCCGGAGTTGGGAAAATCGGGGCGGCGGTCGAGGACGACGACATCGGCCGGCAGATGGGCGGCAAGTTTGCCGTAATTGGTGGCCGTGGTAACGAGCATGGCCGTGGGCGAATCGTGCAGGAACTCGGTCACGCGCCGCACGTTGTTGCAGGCTTCCACGCGGCAGTTCATGTAGTAAACCAGGCTCGGTTGAAAGTAACCGAACTCCGCCAGTTGCGGCAGGCCTTCGGAATGTCGAGCAATGGCTTCGGCCAACTCGGGCACCGGCTTGTAGCGATCGAAACGAACGGCGGCCACTGCGAAGATGCCCAGCGACAGCGCGACACCAGTGACCGTAAGTACGACGAGCGCCGCGCGATGCCGCTGCAACTCGGACAGCGCGAGTCCGGCTACGCCGCCGAGAATCAAAATGCCACCGAGCCAGCCGACTTGAGCCATGTCGCCCGCCGCGGCGCCCGAGACGCCAAGCCGCTCGATGAACGGTTTGCCGCTGGATTGGCTGAGCGCGATCATCGGCACGGCAACGGCAATGATGACGCCGACAAGCAGCAGCGATGTGAACGACAGCCGCGGCCACCAGCGATGGACCATTGCCGGATGCAAAAGCCATTGATCGAGGAAGCAAGCGGTTGCCAGCGCGAGCGCGGGATAAGCCGGCAGTACGTAACTGGGAAGTTTAGTGCCGGCGAGCGAGAAAAAGCCCACGATCACGACGATCCAGCAGGCGAGAAATCGGGCCGGTCGCCCCGAGGGGGTTTCGGCGCGGCAGCGCCGCACGAGTTCCAAGACGGTGGGAATGCCGAAGATGGACCATGGGAAGAAACCGATGAGAATCGCCGGGATGTAATACCAAATGGCGCCGCTGTGGCTATCCATTGTGCCCACGAATCGCCCGAGATTTTGCGTGCCGAAGAATTCGCGCAGGAACGCGCCGTGCGTACGAAGCCCGACGAGCGCGAACCACGGACCGGCCACGACGAGCACGGCAGCCATGGCGGTGAAGGGACGCATTTGCCAGACGGCAGCAGCGATGCGATTCGGCGTGAAGCGGCGCAACATGAGTGTGATGCGGTCGCCAAACGTGGCATCGTCCGCGAGCGGAGCGATTGGATCGCGAGTCAGCAGGTACAAACCAATGGTGCAGCCCGGCAAGAGCACGCCGATTGGTCCTTTGACGAGCACGGCGATGCCCATGGCGGCGTAGATCGAGATGTACGTCCACAGCGAGATCGTGAGCGGGGGTTCGACGGCAGTCGGATCGGTATGGTTTTCAAGCGCATCTTCACTCCATCGCTCGTGCCGGACAAACAGAAACAGCGGGAGCGTGCAGAAGAAAACCAGGAAGCTATCGGGCGTGGCGGCGCGACCCACGACGTTGAAGTTGAGCGCGGTGCACATGGCCAGCCCTGCCCACAGAGCGACGCGCGAGTTGAACATTCGCCTGCCGATTTGGTACACGAGAAGTGCGGTGCCGATGGCAAATGCAGCGGACCAGAATCGCGCGGCGAATTCGGTCGTGCCGAACATGGCGTACGCGATCCGCATCATCCAGTACATGAATGGCGGTTTGTGAGCGAACATATCGTCGTTGAAATAGGGCACGACCCAATCGTGCCTTTGCTGCATTTCAACGGCGGTGCGGGCAAAAAAGGCTTCGTCTTGATCCCAAAGCCGCGTGGCACCGAGGTTCGTGAAGAATACCGTCACGCCGACAAGCACAATCAACAGCCGATGCCGAGCTTCAGGCCGCATGGAGATTCCTTTCGCCAAGCGAAAACGAACCGCAAACTTCGCGAATTGCGAAAAAACGGACCGCGGACTGTAGGTAAAACCCGCAGGACAGTCAAGGTGACGGAAACGGCGAGTAAAACTCCTTGTTTTTCCGGAGAATTAAAAGCGAGCCGACAAGTTTTCCCCAAGTTGTGCCACGCGAACCAATTAGGAGGTGCAATGAATTAATGTTTTCAAGATTAGTTGCGGCGATTACTCCTCAGCGCTGCTGGCATCGATTAGAATACGGCACACGCACTTAGGACAGCGGAGGACCCGAACCTAAGCGAGGAAAGCATGAATCGACCTGTGCATGAAATTCGAGTCGGCGCGGTGCGAGCTTCGATCTGGGAAGACGAAGGGCATGACGGTCCGCGCTTCCGCGTGAGCATTTCCCGTGGTCCGCGTCCTGGCGAGCGCTTCGCGCAGCACGACCGGTTCGATGCCGATGACTTGCCGGTGGTGGCCGAACTTGTGGATCTGGCGCATTTGTGGATCTGCGAGCAGGCGGAATTGATTGCCTGAGGAATCGGCGCAGTTCATCGGGGTCGGCGACCGATCCTAATCGAGCCGTTTGCCGAAGGTGATTTTTCCATCGCCGGGCCGGTAGAAGTCGTTGATTTCGCTGACGATCTTGTAGCCGCACCGCTTGTAAAACTCTCGGGTAGGCTGATAAAGGTCGGTGGAAGAAGTTTCGGCCAGCAGCCAGCGGCCGCCTGAAGCCGCGACTTGGCGTTCGACTTCTGCGAGCAAATATCGGCCTAGCCCGCGACCGTGCAGTTTTGGGTCGACGACGATCCAGTACAGATCGAAAGTTGCGTCTGTCAGCGGCACACGCCCGTGGCAGGACCAGCCGGCGGCGCGACGTTCGGACTCGATGACGAGCACCTGATAGTGCCCGTCGGGGCTATCGCGGAGTGCATCGCGCAAAAGTTCGTCGGCGATTTCAATTTCATCGGGCCGGAACACAGCGGTTGCGCGAGTGAGCTCGAGCAGTGGTTCATGGTCGGCGGCGGTCAGCGGGCGAACAAAGGGCGATTCAGAATGGCGAGTGGACGCATTGTGTGGAGGTATCGGCCTTACGGCCTGCGGGGTTTGTCGCTGCATCGCAGTGGCGACCAGTCGGCGTGCAAACTCGTCGTAAGAGATGCTGGCCGCTTGAAGCATTCGAGCTAGTCCGGCAGAGGGTCCAGCATCCGGATTGGCATTTACCTCGAGGACAAACACTTCACCCAAGCCATTTACCCGCATATCGATGCGTGCGTAGTCTCGGCACCCTGTGACGCGATAGGCCGCCATCGCTACCTGTTCAAGCTGAAGCGCTAGCGCACCGTCCACGGGGGCAGGACAGCTGACCGGAGTGGCCTGACACTGCTCGGATTGCGGTGACCATTTGCCATCGTAGGTGAGAATCGGCCAGGGTAAATGCGCCGAGGTGCGAAACTCGATTTCAGCGATCGGTAGCACTTGAGGCGCCGACAGTTCGATGATGCCTACGTTAAACTCGCGACCCGCGACGAAATGTTCAACCAGCGCGTCGCCATAGGTCTCGTGAACGAATTGAATTTGGCGCACGGTCGCGGGCCAGTCATTGACAACGCTTTGCGGTCCAATGCCCAAACTTGCGTCCTCGGCGGCCGGCTTGACTATGAGCGGACCACGTTCAAGCAGCATTCGAATATCTTCCGACGGCAGCCCACCGCGAACGACCTCTGCAAACGCTGGCGTTGCGATGCTGCTGCCCGCCAGCAGCCGTTTTGTATCCGCTTTGTTGCGGGTCAGCGCCAAACACTGTGGCGGCGAGCCCGTGTAGGAGATGTGCAGCAACTCCAATATCGCAGCGATGTGCGGTTCGTTACCCGAATAGCCGTCAAAGCCTTCACAAAGATTTACAGCAACGTCGAGTTGCGAGGCAGTCAATCGCTGCACTAGCTGCGTGATGGACTTGCCCACCGGCAATTCATCGACCACATGACCAGCCTTGCGAAGCGCTGCGGAAATGGCAACCACCGATTCGAGCACGCCGGCTTCTGATTCAAAAGCGACATCGCCTGGCGGCAATACAGGCTGGTTGTACAGAACAACAACTTGAGGCAACTTGGTCACAGCAGCTGCGTGCGAAAAGATGTGCTTCAATCGGTAACCACAACCGATCAAATGCCGACCGCAGCCGCAGTTTCTTTGACATAGCGAGAAACGGCCGCATCGACAATTCGGCTAATCAAGTCACGATAGTCGATTCCCTGCGCTTCAGCCATGAGTATCAAATCGCTCGAACCGGGCTTTAAACCAGGCAGCGGATTCGCTTCTAAAAAATAAGGCACGCCATTGCGTAACCGAAAATCGATTCTTGCCACATCGCGGCAGCCGAGTGACTTAAAAGCCAAAAGCGCAGCACCACACACCGCAGCATCGTCGGCTACTGACAGTCGGGCCGGCGTCTCATACCGCACTTGACGGCGCCAGTCGCGTTTTACTTCGAGGCTGTAAATGAACGGGCAATCGGTTCGCAGCGGCAACACACGCATAACGCCAAGAATCTCCGGCTGCGAGTTACCGATGACACCGACGGTCAGTTCATCACCATTGATGAATTCTTCGACAAGTGCGGGTTGTTCGTAATGAAACTGACATTCCGCAATCACGTCCCACAATTCGGTATGTGACTCGACCAGGCTGCGGCGGAGAATGCCTTTGCTCGATCCCTCGTACGCTGGCTTCACGATGAGCGGCAAAGTCAATCCGGACAACAATTCTGCAAATGCTTCTGGCCGACCCTCAATCAGTCCTCCTCTGGGAACTGCAATACCGGCTGAGGCAACCAAGCGTTTGGCACATTCCTTATCGAGCGTTGCCGCCAGCGTCAGTGGATCCGAACCCGTATATGGTATACCGAACACCTCCAACAGCGACGGGGTCCATGCTTCCCGATTGCGCGAGATCCCGCGGCCTTCTGCGAAGTTGAAAATGAACTCCGGTTTCGGTCCCGCGAGCAATCGCTCTACCAGCGCCTCGCCATCGCCAAGCAATTCCACTTCGTGTCCGAGTGAGCTTAAAGCGGCAGCGATGGCGGCAATCGTTTCAGGAGAATCGAATTCCTCTTCGGCATCTTCGAGGTGCGTAACCTCTGCGCCGACAGATTTAATGCTGGAGCGCGCGGTATATGTCAACCCGAACTTCACAGAGTGCTCCGCTGACTAGTGCCGACTCGCGGCGCCATTGGTCGCAGGCATAATGGCAGTGCTGCCAGAATTAACCTGTGGCCCAACTTGGGCGGACGATTCTGTCGCCCGGCGACGATTTGACTGACGGTTCGTCTCGCTCGTTGAACGGTTCGATTTGGCCGTCTCGCCATTGCCCGCAGGCAAATGTGCTTTTGCGATTACCACGAGTGAATCATCCGAGATGCGTTCAATCTGCACTTCATTGATCGGTTTCTTTTTTCTTCGTGCTTGTCGAGGGCTGTTTGGCGGCACAATCGGTTTGCCCGATCCACTTAAGACATCGCTGACGCCTTGCGACGATGTGGCGGGGGTCTCAGCCGGCTTATCCTCCGGCGCGTAGCGAAAAATAATGCCCTCGTAGTTGCGCAGGACGACAGCGTTATCGGCGGCCGAAATCAAATAATTTGGCATTACAGGAATTTTGCCCGCGCCATGCAGGCCGTCAACTACGTACGTTGGCACGCCAAGTCCCGAAACATGGCCGCGAAGCCCTTCGATGATCTCAACGCCTTTCCATACAGACGTGCGGAAATGCCCCGCGCCAGTCACCGGATCGCAATGGAACAGATAGTAAGGCCGGACCTTTATCCGCAACAGCCCTCGCACGAGCTGTCGCATAATCTCCACCGAATCGTTCACACCTTTAAGCAACACGGCGTGATTGCTCACTGGCATACCAGCGTTCACAAGCGCGCGGCAAGCTTGCTCGGCTTCTGGCGTAATTTCGCGCGGATGATTGAAGTGTGTTTGAATCCAGATTTTTTCCGCGGCGGCCAAAAAATCGATGAGCTCCGCATCGAAAAGCCGCTGGGGCAACGTCACAGGCACTCGGCTACCGATACGAACGACATCGACATGCTCAATGCCCGCAAGTTCGGTAATGAACCAACGTAGCTTTGCCACGGGCAATGTCAGTGGATCGCCACCGGAAAGAATGACATCGCGAATTGCCGGTGTGCCGCGGATATATTCGATCATCCGTTGTTCGTCGTGACTGGGAGCATCCCAACCTTCGCGATCCATGGTCACACGCTTACGAGTGCAGAACCTGCAATACATACTGCACACCGGCGTGGTGATAACTAGCGCACGGTCGGGGTAGCGATGCGTGACGCCCGGCACCGGCGAGTCTTGATCTTCCTCAAGCGGATCATCAAGCTCGACGGTAGACGCGTGCGAATGCTCCAATGGCGACGGCACAGCCTGCAAGCGAATTGGATCGTGCGGATCGGCAACATCGATGAGCGAGAAATAATATGGAGGAATCGCCATCCGATACTTCGATTCCAAGCCCTCCAATGCCGTGAATTCTTCCGAAGTTAATGGCAACAGTTCAGCGAGCTGCGCCGTAGTACGGATGGCGCGCTGGCGCTGCCAGCGCCAATCTTGCCAGACGCGTTCCGGAACGTCGCGCCAGTGAGAATGCCGGATGCCTTGCGATTGCCTCTCCGAACTGGGAGGCTCCTCGGCCTCAACCAATGCCGCCGTATTGGCTGAAACCATTTGCGAACCCGCGGTCTGCTCGTTCATGGGGCGATCCGCTAGCCTCCTTCGAGAGAGTGGCGGCCTGAGTCCTTTCTAACGAGGCCGCCGATGCACATCATGCGCGCGCTTTGTACCACGGGCTTACAAATCCGGCAAGTGGGATGCGGCCAAACGTCCGAGGTTCAGCAGCAGCCAATGAACTTAGAGTATCGGTGAGCTGATCAACCGGTTCCTCGCCAGGTCAAATGTGAAATAGGGCTCGCGCATTCGCCGCGGTCAGTTCGGCAAAGCTCTCCAGCGTCACCCCCCGAACCTCGGCTAATTTTTGGGCGGTATAAACAAGATTGGCCGGTTCGTTGCGTTTCCCGCGCAACGGGTCGGGGGAAAGATAAGGGCTGTCGGTTTCGATCAAAATTCGTTCATCTGGCACCGCGGCGGCCGCGGCCCTCAGGTCGTTCGATTTCTTGAATGTGACCATCCCCGCAAAGCTGATATAAAGTCCAAGCCCCAAGCATTCGGTGGCTGTATTCGCCGTTCCGGTGAAAGAATGCATGACGCCGTTGATCGGCCCGCGCATAATTGCCTCACGAAGCATGGCGACCACGTCGGCATCACTTTCCCGGGTATGAACAACAAACGGCAGGTCAAGTTGCTGGGCAAGCCGGATGTGCCGGTCAAAGTAATCTCGTTGCAGTTCCAGCGGCGAGTAATCCCAGTGGCGATCGAGACCGGTTTCGCCGATGGCGACCACTTTTGGCAAGCGGGCTAAGTCGGCAATTCGATCCCAATCGCCAGGCTTTGCTTCGCTGCAGTAGTTGGGTTGAATCCCCACGGCCGCATAAATTGAAGGATGCCCAGCCGCTAATTCCACAGCCGCGGCACTCGAATCCGCCGTTACACCGATCGCAATCATCTTTTCCACGCCTGCGGCCAGCGCTCGGGTGATTACTTCCGCCCGATCGGCGTTAAATTCTTCCTGATCCAAATGCGCGTGGGTATCGATGAGCCGCATAGAGATTCAATTTATCACGACTAAATGAAAGAAGCCCAGGGCTTAAGACCTGAGCTTTATTGCCTTGAGATGTGGAATACTCTCCGTCAGGCGGCCGCGGGCCTGGGAAGCAGCTCTTCCAAGGATTGCAGATGTCCGCGAGCATTCCCCAAGACTTCTTCCGCCAGGGCTCGCGCAGTCAAATCGGTTCGAATGTCCTCGGCACACTGCCGAATAGCAGCGATATCCTGTCTCTGATAAAAGATGAGTTCGCCGATCAAATAATCGAGCGAAAGATCGTGCGTATCGGTAAACGACATGGGATATTCGCCGAAGCCCGCCAAAGCGCGGCGGTCGAGTAACAGTTCAGCGATCCGCCCGGAGTACATGCGGTAATCAACGACGATGTGGTTGAGTACGGATTCAGCTCGTTCGTCTCCCGGATGTGTCCACGGCACAGCATCGGCTAGGTACATCGGAAATGACCGGTAAAGAATTACGAGCAACCGGTTCAACGCGGCGTTGGAATCGAATCCGATCATTGCAGAAGATTCCCTGCGCCTGATTGCAGCCAAGTATAGAATTGGTCCCAGAAAACGCCCAGGAGCAAGATGGGAACGGTGACAATCACGAGAAACGCGCCCGGCAGCGACACTAACGAAAAACCGCTGGCAGGCCGGTCAGTCGGCTCCGGAT
Source organism: Pirellulales bacterium (assembly GCA_963773875.1). Lineage (GTDB taxonomy): Bacteria > Planctomycetota > Planctomycetia > Pirellulales > JADZDJ01 > CAVTYH01. The sequence continues at coordinate 240,690 of CAVZCV010000008.1, read as the reverse complement.
CGATCGCCATCGTTTTAACCACCCGCAAATAATAGAACAGGCTTAACGCTGTATTGATACCGCCGATAACAAGCAGGGCGAGCATCACGCTGCGAAACGCGGGCGCTTCCATGGCCCGAACCAGCGAGGCAAAGGCCACATATTTTGCAGAAAATCCAGCCAGGGGCGGCAATCCAACAAGGCTGAATAAAATGAGTGAAAGACAAACGACGACGCCCGGTGAAACCCGAATCATTCCCGCATAACTTTCGATCTGCTCGCTGCGTGTCTTATTGCGGATAAATGCGATTGCCGCAAACGCGCCGAGATTCATAAAAAGATACAAACCCACGTAAAATGGCACTGCTACAAAGGCGTATTGAGCGGCACCTGGGTTGCTACCCAATAGGGCCACTCCCGCGGCAACCGGCATCATGATGTAACCGGCATGTGCAATCGTGGAGTAGGCCATCAGACGTTTGATATTTGTCTGGCCATACGCCGCCAGGTTGCCGAAGGTGCAAGTAACGGCTGCGATCAAAGCAACCAGGAGCACGATATAGCGGCGCACCGGAGCGAGTTTGTCGTTCGATGCATCGGCTGCTTGGCTCTTTATCGATGGAACCGTAACTGAGACGAATTTGAATTCTCCGGTTTTTATTGCAGGACTCGGATGGGAGTTCTGATCTTGTCCCACAATAGCTACTCCGCCGGGAAGTGGCTGACTCACTGCGGGCTGCGGCAAATTTCCGAATCCGACGACGACCCGGACCAAAAGCGCCAGCGCGGCCGCTTTGGAAGCGACACTTAAAAACGCATTCACTTCGGCTGTGGCGCCTTCGAAAACATCAGGGCACCAGAAGTGGAAGGGAAATGCCGAAAGTTTGAACGCCAGACCGACGCCGATCATGAGGCCGCCCATCGCCAGCACAATGGCCCGGTCGGCAAGCTGGCCGCTGCTGCCTAAATCTGCGAGACGTTCCGCCATCGTCGGCAAGTGGCACGTTCCAAGCACGCCTGCCAGCAGGCTAATTCCGTAAAGCATGACGCCCGCTGCACCCGCGCCGAACACAGAATACTTGAGCGCCGCTTCACTACTGGCCGGCCGGCCCTTCAGCATCCCCGCCAATGCATATGACGGTACGCTAGCCATCTCAACGCCGAGGAAAATCGTCAGCAAGTGATTGGCCGACGACATCAAGCACATGCCCACCGTTGCGCCGAGCACCAGTGAATAGAAATCCGGTGCATCTTCGCGATCGGGAATGCCAGAAAGCTTAGTGAAAATAACAAACAGAATCGCAAAGAGCAGCAATATCGCCCGGAAGTAAATAGTAAACGAATCGAACACCAAAAGGCCGCTAAAAAGCTCTGTGCGGCCGAGGCTACCAAGTTCGCCTAAATGATCCCAGGGAATGGCGAAGTAGAATCCAGCCGCGGATCCCGCCAGTGCGATCCAAAACGAATCGATCTTCTCCAGAACGCGGAACACACGCAGGAAAAGCATGAGCACAACCGTTGCGCACAGCGCGAGTTCAGGCTTGAACAGCGGCAAGCTTGTACCGGTTGTATCGTGCAACAGCGTGTTGAGAAGATGGGTGAAGGTCACGATTGCTTTTTAATGCGTGGTGTCGAGATCGTTCTCGCTAACTAAGGCCAGGGGGTGTAACCCTTGGACGTCATTAGAACTCGTTGTTTTTGTTTCCGACTCGCTGGCGGCTGTGGCTTTAGCAGGGCTCGGTTCCTTTTCTTTCACCGTTCGAGTCCAGGCTGCCAATGTTGTTGCCTGCTGTGTAACTGTCGGTTCGATGTAGCTGAGCAACGCCCACGGATAGACACCGAAGGCGATGGCAAACGCCAACAGCGGCGCTGCAATGGCCAGTTCACGCGGCGTAATTGGATGCAAATGATCGCCATGCGGGCCTTTGTATTCCGCGCCGAGGTATACACGCTGCAAGGTCCACAAGATATAAGCGGCAGTCAGAATGACGGTCCCCGCGGAAATTACCGCCAGCGTGTGGCTGAAATTCCAAACCGACAACGTCACGAGCACTTCGCCAATGAAACCGCAGAGACCAGGCAAACCCAAGCCGGCAAAGAAGATTCCAAATGCCAGCCCGCTATAAAGCGGCATCTTGTGGAACAAACCGCCGAATTCGTCCAGGTTGCGGTGATGAACTCGGTCGTATACCACGCCGACCATAAAGAACATGCCAGCGGAGCTTAATCCGTGGGCGATCATCTGGAACATCGCACCATTCATCCCCAGCGCCCAATATGCTGGATTGTATTTCCAATTGGCCGTCGCGCTCCAAACTCCTAGCCCCAGCACGACATAGCCCATGTGACTGACAGAGCTGTACGCGACAAGCCGCTTGAAATCTTTTTGCGCAAGCGCCGCAAATGCACCGTACACCATGCTGAGGACGCCAATGAAGCACACAAACCATGCCAGATCGTAGCCCGCATCAGGGCAAATGGGATAACAAATGCGGATAATGCCATAGCCACCCATCTTCAGAAGAATGCCGGCTAGGATCATCGAGATCGGAGTCGGCGCTTCGACGTGCGCGTCAGGGAGCCACGTATGCAGCGGCACCGCCGGCACTTTGATTGCGAAGCCGATGAACAAGAGCAAGAACGACCACCACTGCAGGCTCTTGCCCCACAGTATTTCTGCGTTAAACGGCGTGTTCGGCAGCTGGCCGATTTGCTGGAGCGCGAGAATGTTGAATGTGTATTGCGGCGTGGAAGCGTTCTTGATTGCCGAAATCTGTGCTGCCTGCTGATCAGCCGGCAACCGGCTATCGACAACTCCGGCATCGACCAGTTGCTTGTCGCTCAAGAGTTTCAGGTCGCTGTTAAAGTACAGCATCAAAATGGCAATCAGCATCAGCACGCTGCCGACCAGCGTATACAAGAAAAATTTGATCGCCGCGTATTCTTTTCTTGGGCCGCCCCACACGCCAATGAGAAAGTACATGGGCAACAGCATGACTTCCCAAAACACATAGAACAGGAAGAAATCGAGCGCCAAGAAAACGCCGATCATGCCGGTTTCCAAAAGTAGAAATAAAATGCAGTACGCCTTCACATGCTTTTCGATATTCCAACTGGCGGCCATCGCCAGCATGCAAATAAATGAGGTGAGGAGCACCAGCGGGAAACTGATGCCGTCGGTGCCCATGAGGTAATAGATATTGAACGATTTGATCCAGGGCAACGAAAACACATTTTGCATTCCGGCCACACCGAGGCTGAATTGCGCAGTATCAGCACCTTGCGGCCGCGGCAGTGCCATCCAGGCTGTGACGATAAACACAATGACCGTAATCGCCAGCGTGAACCAGCGCAACGTGCTTTTGCTTTCTTTGGGCAAAAATGCCAGCACCAGCGCGCCGAGTGCCGGCAAGAAAGTGATTAAACTCAGTGGAACGATATATGGGTTATCCATGGTTGGATGTCATTTGTCCTTGGTCATTTGTTGGCGATCAAGTTCAATCAGTCACTTTCGGTTTTAGCCGGCCCAGGAGCTTCGGAAAAAACTAAGCAAGACAAATAATGCCACCGTGCCGACCACGATGAACATCACATACTGGCGTAACCGGCCGGTTTGGATGCGGCGCATCGAAAGGCCAACGGAATAGGTAAGCCCTGCAATCCAGTTAACTGCGCCATCGACAAATAGCCGGTCGATCTTGTCGTCTAGCGTCGAGACGCTTCTTACGGCGTAGGCGCACCAATCGATGAACCGATCGATTACACGGCGATCGAAATCTGCCACTCGCCGCGAAACAAACAGCACTGGCTGCACAATGAGGGCGTTATACAATTCGTCGAAGTACCACTTATGCCACAAGAATGTGTACAACCGGCTGAACTGCTGACGCACTTCCTCCGGATTCAAAAACCGCCAGGCGTAAAACACCGTGGCAATCAAGAAGCCAGAGAGCGCGGTGGCAAATGCAATGAGCGACGCCCATAGATGCACATCGCCTTCATGGCTGAGATGCTCGGCGGGGTGAGTTATCGCTGGCCAGATCACGGAGCCGGTGACGGTTTCCACGGTGCCGGCCGGGCGCGCCTGCTCTAAAATGTTTGTCAAACCCCAAATTGGCCAACCAATAGCAAATGCGAAAATGGCTAGCACGATCAGAGGTACATACATCACCTTCGGAGATTCATGAGCATGCTCGTAGACATGATGATCGCGCGGCTTACCGATGAAGGTGAGGTACCACAGGCGGAACATGTAAAACGCCGTAATCGCCGCCCCGCCCGCCGCTGTTAGAAACAAAATACGATGCGATGGATTCTCATTGGTGAACGATAACGCTTGAGCGATGATCGAATCTTTGGAGTAGTAGCCGCTGAAGCCTGCAACAAACGGAATGCCAGTGCCGATGATCGCCAGGCAGCCGACGAGCATTGTGTAACCCGTGAAAGGCATTTTTTTAATGAGCCCGCCCATCTTTCGCATGTCGTTCGTATGGCAGGCATGAATCACGGAGCCGGAGCACATGAAAAGCAGGCTCTTGAAGAATGCGTGCGTGAACAAGTGAAAGAGGCCTGCGATCCAGCCGCCAACGCCAAGCGCCAACATCATGTAGCCGAGCTGACTCACAGTCGAATACGCCAGCACACGCTTGATATCGACCGCCACAATCGCAATGGTCGCGGCGATGAAAAGCGTGATGCAGCCGATATACGCAATCACCAGCAGCACTTCCTGCGTGAATAGCGGGTAGCAGCGGCCCACGAGAAACACGCCGGCCGCCACCATCGTCGCCGAATGCACAAGCGCCGAAACCGGCGTCGGGCCTTCCATGGCGTCCGGCAACCAAACTTGCAACGGGAATTGAGCGCTCTTGCCAACACAGCCGCAGAAGATGCCAAGCCCGGCGACCAAGAGAAGCCCATAAGTCATACCGTCAGGGACCGTCATCAGGTGCTTATTGGCCGCAGGACGAATTGATTCGAACAATCCATGTTCGCCGCCGAAATTAAACGTGCCGAGCGCTCCGAATAGCGCCATCAGCCCGATGATGAAACCGAAATCGCCTACACGATTAACGATGAATGCCTTGTTCGCCGCATTGGACGCACTTTTGCGTTCGAAATAAAACCCAATCAAAAAGTACGAACAAATACCGACGAGTTCCCAGAATACGAACGTCATCGCCAAATTGCCGGAGATCACGAGTCCCAACATGCTGAAGCTGAAGAGCGACAAATACTGGAAGAAGCGATGAAAGCGGCCGGGCCGATGCAAATGAAGGCCATCCGAAAGTGTGACTTCGTGATCGGTCACTTCGTGCAACTCGTCATGCATATAACCGATGGCATATACATGAATGCACGAGGCGATGAGCGTGACCATGCAAAACATCGCGACGGTCAATGCATCGATGTAATAGCCAATCGTGATGTGCAACGGGCCGACGTTCACGAGCGAATACCAATCGCCGCTGTAGGCAGAGGGCTCAGCCGGCTCGTGCGAAGTAGTCGTGGCAACGCGGCCAGATTCGCCTTCCACCGAATGGTGTGCCGCTTCGGAGCCATGGTGCGGCGCCATTACCGGGTGCGATGGCAGCCAGCAAAACACAAGGGCAACGAGCGATAACACACATCCGCCGATGATCGCACTACAGGCCACATAGGACGCGGCTTTGCCATGGTGTCCCATGTGCTTACCGAAAAAAACGATTAGCGCAAACGATGCCAGCGGCAAAAGCCACGCGAGGCCGAGCAATACAGGAAGTGTTGTCGCTGGATTCATCGTTTAATTTGGCAACACCCCGTTTCTATCGGGGCACTGGCACGCTTATCCCTTCAGCTCATCCGCCCGATCGACATCCACGGTCGAGTGATTGTTGTAAAAGTTCAACGTAATCGCCAGCGCCACGGCGGCTTCCGCGGCAGCCAGCACGATCACAAACAGTGCGATCATTTGACCATCCAAACCGATCGACGGTGCCCCCTCTCTTCTGAGCACTGAACTGCCGAAGGCGATGAAATTCAGATTCGCGCCATTCAGTACCAACTCGATGCCCATCAGCACGCCCAGCGCATTTCGTTTGGTCGCCATACACACGGCGCCGCAAACAAATAGCACAGCGCCCACGATGAGGTAGTGCGATACGCCCACAGATTCGGTGAATAAGTTCATTGCTTTATCGTTGCGCTTTCGCCGCCGCTTAATCGGCAAGGGCGATCCGCTACATTTCGGCTCGCGTTCTTCGTTTCGCTCGAGCTAAATACGCTGCACCTATCAAAACCACGAGCAAGTGCACGGAAACAATTTCAAAAGGCAATAGGTAACCCGCCAGCACATTTCGCGGCGCGCCTTCTGGTTTCACCAACGCATCGACTCGTACTCCGAGCAATGCCTGGCCAACCGAAGTGGTCGTTGGCATTGCAGTAGCAACTTTTTCTGCCTCACCGGACGGTGCTTTCCACTCCGGTACACTGACCGCTGCGAGAATTAACATCGTCAGCAGCGATCCACCCACGATCGCCGCCAACACCCAATCGCCGCCGCCGGTTTTCATCGAAATGAAAGGGCTTTGCGCCGTCAGCATCACACCGAACACCAGGAGTACCAGCGTGCCGCCCACATAAATCAACAACTGCATGGCGCCGATGAAATCGCTACCCGCCAGGAAAAACAAGCCGGCAGTAGCGCCCAAGCTAAGCACCAAATAAAACGCCATCCGCACGATATTGCTCGTAAACACGACCGCCAGCGCAAACCCGCAGGCGAAGATCGAGAACAACAGAAAGTAAACGGAATGCCAGTTCATCGTTATTCAAATAGTCCGACCCGTCCCGGTCGGAGCTGTTCCATGACTGCCGCGCTCGGAGATTTGTCGCTTGTCCTTCGTACGCTCGATACTCTGCGGCATGTTGCCGCCCACGTCCTTTGGAATAAACGCTTCCTCTCGGATCGAACCGAGCGGCTGCGACGGCCTCAACCACGCACCACCAGGGAATTGATACGTCCATACCGCGGCGCCGGCGAACATCACGGCCGCGATCGGCGCGCAGTACTTCAAACAGGTTTTCATGACCTGATCGATTCGCAGACGAGGCAGCGTCCAGCGAACCCAAATCATCACGGTTACGCCAACAATGCACTTGAAAATAAAATTTAGGCAGCCAGCCAAGTTGGCCAACCAACCAAGAAACTGCGGCGCGTCCACCGGCGAGTGATAGGCCCAGCCGAACCAATGCATGATCGGAATCGGCCCATTCCAGCCACCAAAAAACAAGATGGCGCCCAGGCCCGCAACCGTGAACATTGATCCATATTCCGCCATGTAAAACGCGAGCCAGCGGAAGCCGGAGTATTCTGTATGAAAGCCAGCAACGAGTTCGCTTTCGGCTTCCGCCAAGTCGAACGGTGCTCGATTCACGCTGGCCGTGGCGCAAGTAAAATAAACCCAAAACACGACGAACGTAAACGGATCGTGGAAGATAAACCAATTCGTGAACCAGCCGCGCTGCATTTCGGAGATTGTGATCAAATCGAGCGAGCCGGCAATCAAACACGGTGTCACAATGCACAACCCTAGCGGCACTTCGTAGCTCACAACCTGTGCCGCTTCCCGCATCGCTCCAAACAGCGACCACTTCGATGCCGATGCATAGCCGGCCAGAATGACGCCAAACACTTCCAAGCCAAGAACCGCAATGATGAAAAACACGGCCGCATTCATCGGCAGCGCGACCCAACCATTGGCAAATGGCAGCGCCATCAGCGTGGCATACGATGCTACGAAGCTGACATACGGTGCGATGCGAAACAGAAGATTATCCGCCGCTTTCGGCGCAAATCTTCTTTGGTGATCAGCTTGAGTCCATCGGCCAGCAGTTGCAGCCAGCCGAACTTGCCGCCGGTGCGTGTGGGGCCAAGTCGATCCTGAATTCGCGCAGAAACTTTGCGCTCAACCCATACGAAAAACATTGCGCCGACGAATGGCACGAGCAGCAGCAAATTGCACTGAATGAAGCCGGCCAGCAGATAGCTCAGCCAAGGCCACAAACCGTGATTGATAAAGAATTCGGCCACCGCAGTGTATCGTCCTAAGGAAGGCGAAAGCGTTTCAAGCAGGCCATTATCGGCACCCGCTGCCGTGCGAGCATGTCACTCCCAACTTCACGGCCAGAGCGGGTTTAAGATCGTGAAATATGGCACAAAGGGGGCCGCTTCGACAAGTCCCTTGCCGATCGGAATTCGCGCCAGTTGCAAGGCTAAGGCGAATTGCGCCGCCGAGACTTAACTTCTCGACAAAAGCAAACCCCTACCGATCGATTTCGCCCATCACAATATCCAGCGAGCCGACAATTGCCGGAACATCCGCAATCAAACAGCCTTTGCATAGCTCGTTCGTTGGCGACAAGTTGCAAAATGAGCTGCTGCGGGCCCGCACTCGCCAGGGGATCGAACTGCCATCGCTCACAAGGTAGAAGCCCATCTGGCCACGTGGGGCTTCGGTCTCCAGATACGCCTCGCCTTTGGGCAACTTTTCCGTGAGCTTTAGCGGCTCGCCCCAAGAACCGCTGGCCCGGCTGTAGCGATCGATCGCCTGCCGCACGATGTCGATCGATTGCACCACTTCCAGCATTCGCACATAAAATCGATGCCAACTGTCGCCGAGCACCGCCTGCGAAGGCACGCGCGGATACTTGTGATCTCGCGGATAATGCCCGTTCTTCTCCACGACCACTTCGAACGCATAACCGTCATACATTTCTGTGTAGCGTTCCTCGCCGTCGCGCCGCAAATCCTGATCCACGCCGCTCCCGCGAAGCACCGGGCCCGTGCAGCCGTAGCTAATCGCCATTTCCGCCGGCATCACACCAACGTTCGCCGTGCGACGAATGAAAATGGCGTTCGTCGTTAACAGCGCATGATATTCGGCAATCTGCGGTTCGAATTGTTTGAGAAACGCCTCGCACTTCTGTAGCCAGCCCGATGGCAAATCGGCGGTTGCGCCACCCACAGTGATATAGCTGTAAGTGAGCCGCGCTCCACACACTTCTTCGAACAGATCAAGAATCTTCTCTCGTTCTCGGAAGGCATACAAAAATGGGCTAAATGTGCCGAGGTCGAGCCCGTACGCTCCCATGCCCACCAAATGGCTGGCGATCCGGCCGAGCTCCGCAATCAACACTCGCAGGTGCCGACCTTTCTCCGGCAACTGGTATTTCATCAGTTTCTCAACCACCAGCGCCCAGCCGAGATTCATGTTCATTCCGGCCAGATAATCCATGCGGTCGGTATACGGAATCCACTGCCGCGGCGTCAGGTTTTCGCCGATCTTCTCTGCGCAGCGATGCAAATAGCCGATGTGCGGCGTCACTTCCGAAACCACCTCGCCATCGGTCCGCAACACCAGCCGCAGTACGCCGTGCGTGCTGGGATGCTGCGGCCCCATATTCACCAACATCTCGTCGGTGCGAACGTCAAATTCGATAATGCGCGGATCTTCGGTCGCTACGCTCATGTCCCTAGTCTTTGTCCGTTGTCCGTTGTTCCCAACCGCTAAGCCATTTCCAGCAGCCTTGTCGCCTATGGATATCAAATATGCGTTCTGCCCACAGCCGTAACTCCGAAATAACGAACGAGGGACCAAGGACAAGTGACAAAGGACTACCTTCCCCTTATCCCGTGGTACTCTAGCGGCATCTCGTAATCCTTTCGCAGTGGATGCCCAACCCAATCTTCCGGGCACAAAATTCTTCGCAGCCCCGGATGGCCGACGAAGCGGATGCCGCTCAGGTCAAACACCTCGCGCTCGTGCCACTCGGCCGTGCGCCAAATGTGGCTCACTGTCGGCACTTCCGGCAATTCACCAGGCGTGTCGTTCTTCCAGCGAGGCAATATCACTTTGAGCACCAGGCTCACCCGATTCGGCACGCTCCACAGGTGGTAAACCACTTCTGTGTGCGGCTGCCAGGTTACTTTCGCGGCCTTCTTCGGATCCGGCTCGAAGTAATCGACGCCGGAAATCAGCTGCAGCATGTCGAATCGCAAGTCCGGCTCGTCGTGCAGATACGTGCAAACATCGACGAGGCCTTCCGGCGAAACTTCGATCCACGGATCAATAGCTTCGAGATTCGAACCAGTGATCCGCTTGCCGAACTTTTGCTTCAGTCGATCTAAAAATGATTGTCCACGCATGGAAAATGTCCTTTGTCACTTGTCCCTCGTCATCTGCAGCCAGCGTATCGGTTCGTTGCCCACATGGCCCACGAATGACAATGGACCAACGACAAATGACAAGGTGTCATCTACGCCGAAATCGCCGGTTCGCGTTCCATCGCCGCGCTTGGCGGCACGCGTTCGACGATCACTGGCGGCGACCGCCCGACAGCCCGGACCCAGTCCAAATCGCCGCGTCGCCAAACGTATGCAAATCCCACCAGGAGCACGGCGAAGAAAGTCAGAATGTCCCACAGCGCGAACCTGGCCAATAATTCTGCCGATTCGCGCACTTCCGCATCCGTCGTCGGTCGCGCCGCTGCCGGCACGCGCATCTCGTCGAACAGCCCTGCAGCCGCTGGAGTTAACGCCTGTTTCGGTCGATCGCCGGCGCTCGATTGCGTCACCACCGGCATGTTCGGATCCATCAAGTGCGTCGCTTTGCCGAACACGTTCGCCCACGGGAAGAAGAACGCCACTTCCACGTCGAAGATGATGAACAGCAGCGCGACCACGTAAAACCGGATATCGAACTGCACGAAGCTGGAACCGATGGTCGGCTCGCCGCATTCGTATATCTCGAGCTTCTCTGGATTCGGATTCTTCGGCCGCAAAAGCTTGCCCACCAGCAAGTTCACGAACAAAAACGCGAGCCCGAAGGCCGTAAACAGCGCCAAATAACCGGCGATCATCGTGGGCGTGGTCATCAATTATGTTCCTGGCCCGTTTGCAAGTTTGCCGCGGAGTGCACGTGTCATTTTGGATGCCACGATGCACGATCCGCTGCTGCTGACTTTTCGTAAACGGGCATTCTAAGGGCGTCATATGGTTTATTTCAACGCTTGGCCGGAAATTCGCAGAACGAATGGCCCTTCACCGGGCTGATTGTCGGGGATTCGAATTTTAAGTCCGTCTTGATCCTTGCTGAACCCGAGCGGCACGTCGCTTCCAAGCAATGCCACGGCCGATGGTTTTCCCGGCGCTGCGTTTTCCGCGAGCGAAGTAATGACCACCTCGCCAGATTTCGGCCATTTCGTAAAGAAGACGAACAGCGTGTCGTCCTTCTTTGTGAACCGCAAATTGCCCGCGGAATTCTCCGCGTTCGCTCCGGCCGCGGCCACTTCTTCCGATTTAATCCACGGCCGCGTGCCGTAAATCGCTTCGCCATTGGTTTTCATCCAGCGCCCCATCGCTCGCAGACATTCTTGCTGATCTTCAGGAATCGAGCCGTCCCCTTTGGGCGCCACGTTCAGCGCTAACACACCGTTGCGACTGACCACGTCGATCAACATGTTGATCAAGGCTCGCGGACTCTTCGCTCGCGTTTTTCCTTCGACATAGCCCCAGGTGCCGGCCAAAGGTTCGTGCGTCATCCAAGTGAAATCGGTCACTTGCTTCGGCGCCCGGCCGATGCCTTCAAAATCTTGCACGCCGCCGGCGATGAAGCAGGTGCCTTTGCCGCTGAGCGTTACTTCTTTGTTCCACTCGTGGGCGCGATTCAAATAATACGCCGCCACGCGCAGTTTGATGGGATCGAACACGCGGTGATTCAGGCCGTTGTCGAACCACAAAATGTCGGGCTGATACTGATCGATGAGCTCGATGTTCTTATCAATCCAGTTGCTCAAATGCTGCACAAGCCGCTCATCGCTGTGGCCCGTCCAATAAAAATCTTCGTAGCCCGGCGTATTCAAATCGGTTTTCACCGATGCAGGAATTTTGCTGGTTTCAATAAAATCGTAATGTTCGATGTTGTGATTCGTCACACCGTACTTCAAGCCCTTCGGCGCACGGCGGCGGCTAGCTCGCCGATAAAGTCACGCTTCGGCCCCAGCTTCACACTGTTGAACGGATTCACTTTGCTGTTCCACAGCGAAAACCCATCGTGATGTTCCGCGGTCGGCATCACCCAAGTGGCGCCGCTGGCCTGGAACACTTCCGCCCATTGGTTGGGATCGAAACCGGCGAGCGTGAATTTGGGAATGAAATCTTTGTAGCCGAATTCATCGAGCGGGCCGTAATTCTCGGCGTGCCAGCGACGCGTGCCGGCGTCGGAGTACATGTGCTTTTCGTACCACTCGCTTCCATGCGCGGGAATGGAATACAGCCCGAAGTGAATGAAGATCCCCAGCTTGCCATCCTGCATCCACTTGGGCAGCTGGTAATGTTCGTCGATCGATTGCCACGTCTCTTTCACCGGGCCATCGATCGCATGAGTCTTCGCCGCTGCTACCGCGCGCTGCGATTGCTCCGCCGTGGCGTGCGGGCTCATGCCAAAATTCCCGCGGCTTTCCACGGGCAAGCCACCGGCGGTGGCGCGATGCGCTGCGCGGGCATCAAGGCTGGCAGGGATTTCAATTCCCGGAATTGCTTTTTCGTTGAGTTCGGCCAGCGAGTTGGCAACAACCGGCGCTCTGCGCTGCTGAGCGAATACGCACCTTGCATCGGCGATCAGTATGACGGCGAAGCAGAGCGCAACTGGACGAGAAATCAATAATCGGATCGACCGTAAAGCGGCGAACATCTGATCCCCCAAAAGCGAGTATTCAATTTCGAAGCGTCTGCGAAAATCTATTGGCATCACTAGCATAAGCAGCCGTTGCGACGCAGCAAACCAACGTCGATGAACCTTTTGCATCCAAAATCTAGATCCGCTTTTTTCGAGACTTCGGCCGTCGGACCAATCGGCGAGCGCGGATCGGACATCTTTGCCGCTCTGCACCGGCCGCCGCATTGTTTCATCGTCTTGTTTTCTTGATTTCGTAAAAACGCCGAGAATTTCCGCTTCGCCGGCACGCACTGAAAAACCCGGTGAAGCAATCGGCGGTCTCATTGCAACATTCTCCGCGAAAAACGCTGGTCGCCGCGTCCGAATCTCAAAGATCGAGTTTCGCAGTGAAATAACCCCAGCGCACTTTTCGCGCTGTGTAGCCAGTTTTGCAAATTTTGCCCCGAGTTTTTTCACAGTTATTTCACTTTCCGCCTTCGGGCACCAAAATCGCCCGAAAATTCTCGATCGATTTAAGTGCGTTATTTCGCACATTTGCGTTTTGGTGAATGGGTGTCTTGGTGTCTGTGGGCCTGTGTGTCTCGGTGTCTGGTTCGGTCCCCTCTCCCTCGACGGGAGAGGGTTAGGGTGAGGGTGCCGGATTGGGCGACGTGTTCAGGAGTCATTTCTCTCGTATCCTCGCCGGGTAGCCCCGACAAAGCTTCGCGTGTCGGGGTCGCGCTGCGACAAGAGGCATTCGCAGGTCGCTGCGCAACCGATCGTTCCACGTTTTCTTTAATGCCTCTTGCGGCTGCGCCGCCTGGACACTTTGTCCCGGCCACCCAGGGCACGGTTGTATCTGGGTGTCTGGGTGAGGGAGTTCCTGAAGCCCCAACGGAGCAGCATCTCTGTGCCCCAACTGGGCAACCCATGCCAACCCAGGGCCAGCGCAGCGTCGCCCTGGGCGGTCGATCCAATTGAATCCCCAAAGCCTCAACGCGGCGAAATTGCTGCCTGCCCATTACAAACCCCCGGTATTTATCGATTCAAAGATATATTAGTGGACACACACTCCGGAGTCAAGAGCCTTTTTGGGCCAGGCCGGAAATTATTTTGCGCGAGGCTCCCAGGGCCGGAGGCCCGTAAGGAAATAGCCCGGTTCGTGAGGGCCGGGCCGCAAATCGCGAAAAGACGTCCGCAGGTCCGGTGGACCGGTACAAATGTACGCTGGCTGTTCGGGCCTGATCATATGCCGGTCCGCCGGACCTGGAGCCGATTTCACGCCCCCAGTCGCCTGACCTGACGGTCAGGCCTATATCCTGCCGACCCTCCAGGTCTTCGGATCCGCCTGCAACGCCGGAGGTGCGAAACACCGGGCGTTTGCAATCGTCCGCGGAACGCGGGGATCGGAATTCAGCATGCCGCCGTCACGGGACACTTGGTCCCCGGTTCCACCGGCGGTTTGCATCGCGAGTGAACGATCCGTTGCATATAAAGCCGCGCGTCCTGACAGGCATAAGCTATGCTTCGTCGGGAGATAATTACGATGAAAATCAATCTATTTGCGTTGCTGTTGCTGGCCGCCATTTCCGCTGGGTGCAGTGAACCACCGCCGGAAGTGGTTACGGTTGACCCTCTCAAGCAAATGTCGGGCGAGCTGAATCGACTGAAGAATGCAAACGCTGAACTTTCCGAAGCCAACGCGAAACTAACGATTGGCCAAAGTCGATTGAGAGAGGAAACCGCTGCTCTTACGAAGGCGAATTTCGATTTGACCAAGAAACAAGAAAACTTGCAAAGAGAAAACCTTCAGCTGACCAGCAAGCTCCACGACGAAATAAACGCCAAAGCTGAAGCGATGAAAGATCGTTTGCAATTATACAAAGAGCGATTTGCGCAGCTGAATCCAGCGGAGCAACAACGGCTGATTGGTTATCTGGAAAAACTCAATGCGGACCAACCAGTAACGCTCACCGAGGTCCAGGCGCTCGTCAACGATGGCCTGGTCGAACGAGATGACCCGAGATATCTCAAGGCCAAACAAGCTGAATCTGCAAACTGATCACCGGCCTGACGATTCGCCACTAAGTGTGATCCGCGAAGTGAATCGCGCTGACCTTTATTCTCCTCCTCATTGTTTCATTCCCGGCCATCTATCCCAAGGCTGTGGCCGGAACCCCGTCGCGTGTTGCCGCCAACCGCTAGCATCCCGTGAATTGAAAAGCGAGAGACGTTTGACGACTCAATTAAAAAGCACCAACTACTGTTCAATAACGTTTTCGACGAAGCTGCTGACATGTTCGCGGTCACGTTTAGGCTTCGTCTTGGGAGTCCTTCCGGCGCGATTTGAAGTCTTCAGCTGCGCGGGCATATAATGGACCGCATGCCTGAGGTCACACAATTACTGAATGCCATTGGTCAGGGCGATCTGCTCGCCAGCGCCGAACTGCTGCCGATTGTCTACGACGAGCTGCGCAAACTCGCTGCCCAAAGACTCGCTCATGAGAAGCCAGGCCAAACGCTGCAGGCCACCGCACTTGTGCACGAAGCTTATTTGCGCCTGCTCGGCCCTGCAGGGTCTGATCAATCGTGGAACAGTCGCGGCCACTTTTTCGGCGCCGCAGCCGAAGCCATGCGCCGCATCCTCGTCGAACAAGCGCGGCGCAAAAACCGAGTGCGGCACGGTGGTGAATTGCAACGCGTCGATTTTGATAGCGAACTTCAAATCTCCCATGAGCCAGACGATAACCTATTGGCCTTAGACGAAGCGCTAACGCGGTTTGCGGTCGATGATCCGCTGGCTGCGGAAGTCGTGAAACTGCGATATTTCGCGGGACTTACCATCGAGGAAACGGGCTCGGCCCTGGGAATCTCCGTTCAAGCCGTCAATCGACATTGGGCGTACGCCCGCGCCTGGCTTTTTCGGCACTTGCCCTGAACCAAATCTGTAATTTTTTCGAATATCTTGCGGGTCTATGTCGCACTGTCCCATGGTAGCGCACAAATGGACCGGGATAATTCATCATGCCTAACGAGGCTGCCAGCGTTCGAGTCATCTTCGACCGCGCCGTGGAAATCAGCTCCGACGCCGAGCGTTCCGCTTATCTCGAAGTCGCTTGCGCCGACGCTCCCGACCTGCGCCACGAAGTCGAAGCTCTGCTGGCCGCGCACTCGCAAGCCGGCAGTTTTCTCCAATCTCGGGCGCTAGCGTCGGCGCCACTCGTATTCAAGAACCAGAAGGCCATCTCATCGGCACGCAAATCGGCCCCTACAAGCTACTGCAGCGGATCGGCGAAGGGGGCATGGGCATCGTCTATATGGCCCAGCAAGAGCACCCATGCACCGCATTGTTGCCCTCAAGATCGTTAAGCCGGGTATGGACTCGACCCAGATCACAGCCCGCTTCGAAGCCGAGCGCCAAGCGCTGGCCCTCATGGACCATCCCAATATTGCCCACGTCTTTGATGCAGGGACCACCGACCTTGGCCGGCCCTACTTCGTCATGGAACTCGTCAAAGGCATTCCGATTATCCAATATGCCGACGAGCATCGCCTTACGCCGCGCCAGCGCCTGGAACTGTTTATTCCCGTATGCCAGGCCGTCCAGCACGCGCATCAAAAGGGCATCATCCACCGCGACCTGAAGCCCACCAATGTCCTGGTGGCTGACTACGATGAGCGTCCCGTTCCGAAGGTTATCGATTTCGGCGTCGCGAAAGCTGTCAGCCGGCAGCTGACCGAAAAAACGATGTTCACCCAATTCGGCCAGGTGGTGGGAACTATCGAATACATGAGCCCCGAGCAAGCCAAGCTCAATCAGGTCGACATCGACACGCGTGCCGACATCTACTCGCTAGGCGTCATCCTCTATGAGCTGCTCACCGGAGAAACTCCTTTCGACCGTCAGCGCCTCCGGACTGCCGCCTTCGACGAAATGCTGCGCATCATCCGCGAGGAAGAGCCTCCCAAGCCAAGCACCCGGTTGAGTTCCAGCCAATCGCTGCCGTCGATTGCGGCACAGCGGCAGCTGGAGCCAAAGAGCCTGGCCACGCTTGTTGCCGGCGATCTGGACTGGATCGTGATGAAGTCACTCGAGAAGGACCGGAACCGGCGTTACGAGACAGCCACTGGATTCGCACGGGACCTCCAGCGGTATCTGGTCGATGAACCGGTCGAGGCGTGCCCGCCCAGTGCCGGATACAAGCTACGGAAGTTCGCGCGCAAGCACCGCACGGCCCTGGCCACGGCTGGCGCATTTGTCGTTGTACTTGCTGCTGCAGCGGTTATCAGCACGCGGCAAGCGATTCGGGCCACTCAGGCCGAGATAGCGGCAAAGGCCAACGCCGATCAGGCAGAACGCAACGCCCAGCAAGCGCGCGATGAGGCAAACGCCAAGGCGGCAGCACTGGCGGCGGAAAAAAAAGCCCGACAGCAAGCGCTTGCCGTCTTAATTAGTTTAACTGCGGACGTGGTCGACAAAAAGTATGGCTCAGGAACGGAGCTGACAGAGGACGATCAGGCGTTTCTGCAAGGTCTCGCCGCACAGTCCCTGGTGCTGGCCAGAGCCCGTCATTTCATCAAGCTGAGTCAATGGGATAAGGCAGCCGCCGAATATGCCCATGTTGACTGGTCGCGGCCATTGCACGACGACGCCTTCGCCTATGCGTGTTTGTTTCTGATTCGGGGAGATGGTGAGGGTTACAACCGTTTCTGCCTAGGGTTCATCCAGCGGGGGGCGCAGTTGGAGGGCGCCGAGCCCTATGTCCTAGCGCGCATTTGTGCCATAGCGCGCAGCAGCCCAGTCGATCCCGCTCGTGCTGTCGATTGGGCGAACCGGGCCGTCGCGGGCAGTCACAATCCCTGGGACCTCCATTTGCTGGGACTGGCGCAGTATCGCGCTGGCCAAATGGAGCAAGCTCTGCAAAGCTTCACCGAGGCCAACATTAAACGTTGGAGATACGCGGACCTCAATTGGTTCGCCCTAGCCCTGGTTCACCATCGTCTTGGCCATCCTGACGAGGCCCGGGAATGTTTGGACAAGGGCATGCAATGGTTGGCGCGAGAAGGCCCGTCTGGCCCTGACCAACCGACAAACCTGTTGCCTCAGGATTGGCTGGAGGCCCAACTCCTGCGCCGCGAGGCCGAGGAGCTAATTGCATCCCAGCAGAGTCCGTGAAGACCGCCCTCGACTCGTCAGCGTTTGAGCAGCTGGGATTGCGGCCATCTGAAAAAAATCTCGGATTCTTTGGAACAATTTTCCCGTGCACGTCGCCACTGTCTTATGGCCTGACCTGCGCCGGCTTCTCTGAGGCACAAATCCAGGCGGCTCAGATTTCAAAACGAAGGAGGGTTGCCATGAATCGAACATCGTTCACATGCACCACATTGGTCCTGTTGTTTCTCGGCGCTACTGCAGACGGGGCGGCGCCCATCCGCTATTCAGTCGATTGGGTAAACGGACCATACTTCTTCGCCGATGTATCGGGGCTCAGTGGCGCACACATCCACTTTGAGGCGCTGCTTGATCCAGCAATGTCGACCCCCACAGTTAATCCCTCCATAACTGAGTGGTCGGGCTCTCAAGCGTGCCAAGTGACGGTAACCGGATCGTCACACGCCGATGGCACGTGGTTTGGATACACGACCGGCTGGACCTTCATCAATGATGAAGAATTCACATCGGGAGACTTCCACGTTGATTCGCCGGCGGACGTAGTGATTGGGAACCCATTTTATGTTGGGATTGCAGGATATCAAATGGTAGTTTCCCAGCTAAATCTTGCTCTAGCGGCTTCATTTAATACGTCGGCTCCCGATGGGACCATATTCCCCTATCCATTTGAGAATTCTGACTTGCTCGTCCGATCGCCAGTTGGAATGTCGTACGATTTTGGCGGTGACGGAAGCGAGATAATCTCATCGGCCTATGGGCAAAACGTTTCCGCTCGTGCCGAGGTTGTTCCTGAGCCCACCGCTTGGATCCTGGCACTCTTGGCCGCCATCGGTCTAGCCACGCGCGAAGTGCAGAAACGTTCGAGACGCAATAGCAGTCGCCGGCTTGACGCACGGAATCCGCCAGAACTCGTTGTCGGGAAAGAATTAAGCTTCTGGGCCACATCTTGAGCGCAGCCAAAAATAGTTCAATTGGTGTCCGGTCGCCCCGTGGCGACGCACGTCGCGAACTTCGCCACGCCGATCCCCGGCGGCACCGGCAACTTCACGGCCTTCCCCAGCGCCCCGAGCCTGAGTGGCGACAACCTGGCGTTCATCGGCAAGGGCAACGGCGGTGCGCAGGGAGTGTACGCCCGTATCGGCGCAATCTCGCCCCCAAGAATTGCGTTGCAATTCCGCAATTTGCCGTCGATAATGCCCGCACTGTTCCGGCTCTCTGGCCCCGCCTGCGGCTCGCACCGCCAGCCCGGTCACCAGCCGCCAGGACCGTTTGGTCTCTTGGTCGGTGTTCTGTGGTGATCGGAATTCTGTAGGGCAAGATTTCCGCGCCCGCGAGTGCCGCGGATCGCAGTGCATGAATGCAGCCACGCCTTCGATTAATGCCAGGCTCGAATTGCAAAGGACGGTTACACCATGAAGAAGTATCGATTCAGCCTGTTTCTGGCGGCGCTGGCCGCGCTGGCGTCGCAGCCTGCCAGCGCCCAGACCGCGACGACGGTCTACTTTTCGTCCGCCAGTGACGTGAACCAATACACTCCGCCCGGTCCAGTGAGCAACATCGCGCACCTGCCATTCGTCTCCAGCGGTCTGGTGTTCGACACGTCTGGCAATCTCTTCGTGGCCGGCGACCACGTAATTAGCAAGATCACGCCCGGGGGCACGGTGAGCCACTTTGCGGACCTGCCGTTCAGTGGCGGGTACGGCATCACCATCGACTCCAGCAACAACCTCTACGCAGCAGATACCTCGCTCGGTCAAATCGCCAAGATCACGCCCGGCGGCGTGGTAAGTCCCTACGGGACCGCGTCCGATCCGCGTGGTCTGACGTTCGACACCAATGGCAACCTCTATGTCGTGAGGGGTGGAACGATCGGCGTCATCGCGCCCGGCGGCGGCGCCGCGACCACGTACGCCACGCTCACTGGCCACACCAACCTCTACGGGCTGGCCTTCGACTCCGCCGGCTATTTGTACGTTTCGGATCTCACGTCGACGGCGCTCTTCAAGGTCGCCCCCGGCGGCGGCTCGTTCAGTAACTTTGGGAACCTTAGTTCCGGACCCATCGGGCTGGCCTTCGACCATAACGGACTCCTCTATGCAGCGCAGCCGAACGATAACAAGATCTCCACGCTCAGCACGGACGGGACCGCAAGTACCTTCGCGAACGTAGGGAATAGCACTGAGCTTTCTAGCGTTCAAATCCGGCCCGGTCGTGGCGACGCACATCGCAAACTTCGCCACGCCGATCCCCGGCGGCACCGGCAACTTCACGGCCTTCCCCAGCGCCCGAGCCTGAGTGGCGACAACTTGGCGTTCATCGGCAAGGGCAACGGCGGTGCGCAGGGCGTGTACGCCCGAATCGGCGCGATCTCGCCGCCCCAACGGATCGCCGACACGAACACGCCGATCCCCGGCGGCACTGGTAATTTCACGTCCTTCATTCCCGGAAACCCGGTCGCCCCGGCGATCAGCGGCGACAGCGTCGCGTTCTGGGGAGCTGGTAGCGGTGGGGCGCAAGGCATCTATGCCCGGGTCGGCGCCATTTCGCCCCCGCAGGTGGTCGCCGACACGAGCACGCCAATCCCTGGCGGAACCGGCAACTTTACGTCGTTCGTTCCCGGAAACCCGGTCGCCCCGGCGATTAGCGGCGACAGCGTTGCATTCTGGGGGGCCGGCAGCGGCGCACAGGGCATTTACGAAAGAGTGGGCGCGATCTCGCCGCCGCAATTGGTCGCCGATACAAACACCGCGATCCCCGGCGGCACCGGCAACTTCACGGCTTTCCCCAGCGCCCCGAGCATCAGCAGCGACAACGTCGCGTTTATCGGCACCGGCTCGGGGATCGCCCAGGGCGTGTACGCGAAAATCGGCGCCATCTCACCCCCGCAGCGGATCGCCGACACCAGCACGGCCATCCCTGGTGGTACCGGCAATTTCACGTCATTCATTCCCCAAGAGCCGTTCGCCCCGGCGATCAGCGGCGACAGCGTTGCATTCTGGGGGGCCGGCAGCGGCGGGCAGCAGGGCGTCTACGCCGGCGTCCCGGGGAACCCAGTCCGCGTTGCCGACACGGCCACCGCGATCCCCGGCGGCACTGGCAATTTCACCAGCTTCGGCGGCGTGAGCCTCAGCGCCACCGACGTCGCGTTCCTCGGCACTGGCGCGTCTGGCCAGCAGGGCATCTACGACATGACCGGCGGGTCGCTGCTGAAGGTGGTCAACCTGAACGACATCATCGACGGCAGGTCGATTACCGGACTGCAGCTCGCCGCGACCGGCCTGTCGGGTGATCCGATCGCCTTCCAGGCGACGTTCGCCGACGGTTCGCAAGGCATTTACATGTGGTCGCTGCCACTCGTGGCCGGCGATTTCAACCGCGACGGAGTGCTGAGCGCCGCCGACATTCAGGCCATGCTCGTGGCGCTTACCGATTTGAACGCTTACGCATCTGCCAAATCGCTGTCGCCCACACAGTTAGCTGCCATTGGAGATTTTGACAGTTCGGGGACTGTTACCAATCGTGACATTCAAGGCCTTCTCGACCTCGTCGCCAGCCAAGGTGGCGGCTCAGCGGAGAGCGTGCCGGAACCGGCTGACATGACTTTGCTCTTAATCGGGGTTGCCGTCGGGTTCGCAGGCACAGCGACGTCACGCCGTGAGGCGTGCTGAGTGGATCGATGGGCTGAAAGTGATTTTGGTTGGGGTTAGTTCGTTAGCTCGCGATTACTTTGCCTTGACGTCGTAGCAGAAGAGCAAGTCCTGGTCGCGCACGTACAACTTGCCATTTGCAATAACCGGATGCGACCAGGCCGGCGAGTTACTGCGGTCCGGCTGTTCGACGCGGCCACGCTCGATGTACTCTTTTCGACTCGGCTCAATCAACAGGAGCGTGCCGTCCTCCGTGCGATAGTAAAGTCGGCCATCCGCTAGCGCAATCGAGCCCTTGCGGGCCCGGCGCGCGCTGCGCTCATCCCAAAGGACTTCGCCGGTCTTAACATCCAGACAAATAAGAGCGCCCCCTCAAGGCCGCCGTTGGCGCCATACAGACAGCCATCAAAGAAGACTATTCCGCCATGGTGGTTCTGCATCCTTTTTGAGAACCAGACTTCCTCGGCTTTGGCCGCTCCATTGTCATCCTGGCTAATCTTCACCAAGCCGCCGCCCGCCCCATAGGCCGACGCCGCGAACACCATGCCGTCGACAAAGAGTGGCGTGGTACAGTTAATGCCATTGCCGTTGGCGGCCTTGTCGTATCGCCAAAGGAATTTACCGTCCGAAGCCGCAATCCCGACGAGCGTCGTTGCAGTCATCTGTACGTACTGCCGCTGCCCGTCAACATCGATGGCGATAGCCGAAGCATAGGCTGCGCCACCACGACCGCGCCCACGACCCCGCCCTTCGCCACCGGATCCTTGGCCTTCGCGGTCCGGCAGTTTGCTTTTCCAGATGACCTCGCCGGTCATCTTGTTCAGTGCCAGGAATGTCGCATCTTCAGCACCAGGCGTGCAGATGAGCTTCTCACCATCCACCAGCGGCGATTCGCGGTAACTCCAGGTAGGAGCGCGTCCGCCAAAATCCTTGGTCAGGCTCTTTTGCCAGACGATCTTGCCGTCAGAAACTTGCAGGCAAGCCAAGTTGCCACCCATGCCGAGAACATAGAGCCGATCACCGTCGACAGTTGGCGTACAACCTGGCCCCTCTTTCGATTGCGGCACTCCCTGCTGAAACGCTGCTCCCAAGGGCGTCGCCCATAATTCCTGGCCATTCGTTTCATCCAGCGCCCACACGACTTCCTTGCCGTCACGATTACCCATACCGAAAATACGCCCATCTGCAATGGAAGGCGCGCTGTCGCCGCCGCCAAGTCCGCTGATCTTGCGAACGAGCGGCGGGCCGCCTTCCGGCCATTCCTGGAGCAGCCCCTGCTCGGTGGAGATGGCGTTGCGATCGCGCCCCTGCCACTGCGGCCAATCGGCGGCGGACGCTGCCGAAACCCAACCACTTACCGTGGTCAGAGCCGCGATCATCAAGGCGCGCGCCGCAAGGTGCGTCCATAGATATCGGTATGTTCCAAGCAAATTGCACTGCGTCATATTTGGTTACTCCAGGCGCGATGTAAGGGATGTGCCCGAATTAATCGCCATTTGTGTCGCTAAGGCGTGACAGTTCAATCGCTGCCTTTACGGATGCAGGCTCGTGTGCCCTTGGATACTTTGTATTTTGTTAGCTTGGTTTGGGCCAGTTGCAGCAATCATAGTATCCCGACCAGACACGCTCAAACTGCGTCGGCGTGTCAGTGATCTCGGCTGCACTTACAAAGATCGTTGCCCGCATCGTAGCCGATCAGCGGGGCTTGTATCTGCGCGGATGATATATTGAAGCCGGAGGGGCTGGCCCCCACGGTTTTCCCGGCGGACGCCACTATTGCGTCGCCGCATGCCCATGGCTACTTCAAAATGCCGGACGGCAAGATCGTCGATGCGACAGATTGGAATCCGTCCTGGGGCTGGGCGTCGGGCAACATGATCTCAACACTTGATGACATGCAGGTGTGGGCGCGCGAGCTGGCAATTGGCAAGCTGCTTTCGCCCGCCATGAGAGAGGAGCAACAACAGTTCTTGCCCGCGCCTGCGGAAGGCGACGGTGCGCTCTACGGGCTGGCACTCGAAAACCAGAACGGCTGGATCGGCCACAATGGCAACGTCATGAGCTACATGGTCAATCCGTATTATCTGCCGTCGGAGCGCGTGACGATGGTCGTGATGTTAAATTCGGGCGCCGACATTCCCGGCTCATGGAGATTGATGCAGGACATCACCCGAATCATTAGCCCCACTAACCCTTGGCCTGGCCTGCCGAAGGAGTAGGCGGACGGACGCGAACTTAGATCGGCCCGAGCTATTCGCCGAGATACTACGGACTCGCCTTTTGATTTCCGGAGTAATCGTCACGGTCGAAACCTTTTCGTTCGTTTCGTTGGCGGGGCATTTGCCAGTTCGGCAACGTACCGACGGACGCACTCCTTACATGCCGTTCCATCTGGTGGTTTTGCGCTTTGGACATAAGCGCGTGTTGGCCATCGGCTGCATCTCTCATCGAAATGCCAGACGTACGAGGCGGCAAGTCGCCGGAATGTGAACTTGGGCATTCGGAGCCGATGTAGAAGAGTGTCATACGGTCCTGCCCCTCGCCCCAAATCAGTTGACAAAACACCCGCCGCTGGCACGGAAGCCATCGCACCGCGAATCCAGTTTCACGTCCGGACCAGCTCGGCGGGCGAGCAGTGCAAAAGCAAACAGAATGCCGCCAAGCAAAAAGCCCCCAATTCGAACTGCCACGGCCTCTGACGTGCGTGCGCAGCGATCAATCGGGTTCGGAATCGGGCAGTCGAAAGCAGCGATTGGTCGACTGGGACGGAGCCGTTTTAATTCACCACAGGGAAATCAACCGCCGGTAAATTCCCGCACGGCGTTTCCTCCGGCCGCAAGGCTCGCCAGCCGCATCTCCGAATATTTGCGCGAGAAGATGACACCTTCGGCGCCTGCTTTCAGCGCGGCCAGGGTAGCATCGTGAACATCGGCCGGCGTGGTTTTCTTTTGGCCGGCATCGGTGGGAATATCAATATCGATCCCGGGGTAGATCCGGCACTTTCCGTTGACATCGGCCAGTGCCCTTTTGGTCTCACGCGATACATAGTCGGCACTGAGGCCCGCGGTCGGTAGTTCGGCGTGAGATTTTTCTTCGCCATAATTCAAGAGGTGATTGAACAGCACTTGCAGCTCGTCGGGCGGCACGTCGCGAAAGATGGTCGAAGCCAACGTATCGATCGCGCGAGCATAACGCGGACCACCGCAATTGTTGTAGAGCACAATTTTCAAATAGTCTGCGACTGTGGCAATGCTGGCGTAATCTTGCTCCGCGCGGAAAAACGGCGAGAAAGAGTTTTGATGCCAAATGTGGAAACCGACTTGCACGCTGGGTCGGGCCGCCTTGGCCGCCTTGTAGATATCGCTATAGATGCCGTGCTTGCCATCAGTCCAAAGTTTTTCCCAGGCGAGAATTTCAGGATACTCCAGCAGCAAGCGCCAGAAGGCAACAAAATAACCATCGTTGGGCCGCTGCCCAGCGTGCGCGGAGCGAATGAAACCAGACAGCTTCTGATAACCTTCTTTCGCGCGTTTCACATCGATGCCCCGCTCGCGCGCCGCTTTTTGATGCTGCTCGCAAAAGCAAGTGGCCCGCTGTGGATCGGTGGGATGTGAAATTGCGTTGTTGAACGGCCCCTGTCGCTCCGAGCCCCACATCAAGCCGTCGATGTCGTACGACTCGCAGTAGTCTTCGGTTAGCCCAATGAGAAAGTTGCGATAGTCTTCATTCAGCGGGCAAAGCGTTCGCGCAGTGCGGCCGGTAAGATCGACCTCACGCAAGGGCGCGATGCCTGAAATATCGGCATCGAACTGATCTTCGAACCAGCAGTAGACTTTCATCCCACGCTTTTTGGTGGCCGGCAACACGAGCTGGAGAATGTCCACATCGCCGTGGTCGGGAGCGCGAGTCGACTTCAGCGATGTCTTCTCATAAAACTTCGCATGCGGCGTGGCGTAATTGCCGCCGTGAAACGTTTTCTCGTCGTACTCCTGCTTGCCATGGTCGGGCAGCGGCTGGCCCGGAACTTGACGCCCGGCAATTCCACGGCCGTAGGTGAACGTGGCCAGAAAGAGCGCGTTCACGGCCCCCTTTTCTTGAAAGATATCGAGCACCGGATCGACGCCTTCATCGACGAACGAAACGGCGCCGACTTGAATGCCGACCATTTTTCGGGAATCGCTCTGGGCAGTGGATGGATTGGGCATCGGCTTTTTCTCGGCCTGGGCGTGCAACGATGTGCCGGCAGACAGCGATCCGGCGGCAGCGATGGCGGCCGTTTTCAAGAAGTCACGGCGATCGACTGAATTCATCGAATCTTCGTCGCTTGGCATTTGAATTCCTCCCCAGGATGGCATTGTGGCGGCGGCCATGGCCCCTGGCAATGATTTGGTCCGGAACGAAATTGCCCCGAAGTTCATCGAGCTTTGATTGCAAACCGCCGCGGCTTGCTTTAAATTGGAGATCGCTCGAAACAGTGGGGGATGCGGCTGGCTGCAGGCTGTCCGCGTACACGAGTTCCGACCTACCGCTTGCCGCTGGCCAGTGGCAAAAAGTGGCTTCGCAATTGGCGGTTGCGCAGCTCTAAGCCTTGGGGAGCCATGCGATGCTGAAATCGCTGGGCATCTTGCAAATTGTTCTTGCGGTGGTGGCGATTGCCACCATGGATGCGGGCATTTCTATTGCCGCCGAGTTGACCCCATCCGAGCTGGAAAAGCAGTTCGTCGAAACCGTCCATCCGTTCTTGGAAGCTAATTGTTACTCGTGTCACGGCAAAGATCAGCCGAAGGCAAAGCTGGAATTGACCGCCTACGGCTCACTGGCCGATGTGGAGCAAGGTCAGAAAACTTGGGGCACAGTGCTCGAGCGGCTGGAAGCGAAGGAGATGCCGCCGGAAGAAGCCAAGAAGCAGCCGACCGACGACGAGCGGAAAGCCGTCGTCGATTGGATTCACTCGCTGCGCGAGTTCATCGCCAAGCGCGACGCCGGCGATCCCGGCCAGGTGCTTGCCCGGCGATTAAGCAATGCCGAGTACGATTATTCGATCCGCGACCTGACGGGCGTCGACATTCAGCCGACGAAGGAATTTCCCGTTGATCCGGCAAACGAAGCGGGCTTCGACAATTCGGGCGAATCGCTGACGATGTCGCCGGCGCTGTTGAAAAAGTACCTCGAAGCGGCGCGGCACGTTTCGGAATATCTGCTCCTAAAGCCCGACGGTTTGCAGTTCGCGCCGTTTCCGGTCGTCACGGATACCGATCGCGATAAATATTGCGTGAACCGCATTGTCGCGTTTTATAAGCGGCAGCCGACCGATTATGCGGACTACTTTGCCGCCGCCTGGCAATACAAGCACCGCGCGGAATTGGGGCAAGCCAGTGCAACGCTGGCGGATATTGCCGCCGTGTCGAAAGTCAGCCCGAAATATCTGGCCACCGTTTTGACCGCACTTGAAGAAGCGCCGCACGAAGTCGGCCCGATGGCGAAAGTACAAACCATGTGGCACGAATTGCCCTCGCCGGACAATGGCAAGCCACCGGCGAATTTGCGCCCCGGCTGTGAAAAAATGCGCAATTGGGTTGCCAAGCTGCGCGAAAAACTGGAACCGAAGTTTGCGAATTTGAATCTCAAAGGCGTCGGCCCCGGTTCGCAGCCGTTCGTGCTATGGAAAGACGAGCAGTTTGCCACGCATCGGCGGACGTACGACCACGGCGTGCTGCAGATTGAAGGCGACGCTGAGTCCGGAGCGAAGGAACCGGCAGGCAAAGTCGAGAAGCCTGAGTTTCCAAACGGAGAGGAAGCTCGCAAGCAAATGGATTTAAAGCCCATGGCCCGCGATCCGGATTTGACAGTGCCCGCCGACTCCGTCGAGCGCGCCAGCTACGAAGCGAGCTTCGCCGCATTTGCGTCGGTGTTTCCGGATGCGTTTTACGTTTCGGAGCGCGGGCGGATTTTTCTCGATCGACCCAAAGACAAACAAGATAAAGGTCGCCTGCTCAGCGCCGGTTTCCACAGCATGATGGGCTACTTCCGCGACGACATTCCGCTGTGCGAAATGATTTTGAGCGATGCTGAAAAGAAGGATCTCGATCAGTTGTGGACCGAGCTCGATTTCATCGCCGATGTGCCCAACCGCATGCATACTGGTTACATCTGGTATGAGCGGGCGGAGTCGGGCACGATCCGCCGCTGGGGGAAAGAGTTCGATGTTTTCCGCTCCGAAGATAAAGACATCACCTCCGAAGCGAAGCTCAAACAATATGCCGAACTGTACCTGGCAAAGGCACAGGAAAGTTACCGTGAGAACGGCGGCGACGCGATTGCACTGGATGTGCTCGATCAGTTTTTCAAAACGGTCAACAAGCGGTGCCGCTGGTTCGTGCAAGCGCAATGGGATGCGGAGCCGAAACATTTGCGCGACCTGTTGAAGTTCGCAGAGCAAGCGTATCGACGCCCGCTGACCAAGAAAGAGCGCGACGATTTGCTCGCGTTCTACCATTCGCTCCGCAACACCGACGGCATGCCGCATGAAGATGCAGTCCGCGATATGCTGGTCAGTATTTTGATGTCGCCGCATTTCTGTTATCGGATCGATCTAGTGGAATCGGGTGCGGGTCGGCAGCCACTAACGGATGAGGCGCTCGCCAGCCGGCTCAGCTATTTTCTGTGGTCCAGCATTCCCGATGATGAATTGCTCGCGCACGCTAAAGCCGGCGATTTGCATCAGCCTGAAGTGCTGGCCGCGCAAATGCGGCGAATGCTCAAAGACGACCGCATCGAACGGTTGGCCACCGAGTTTGGCGGCAACTGGCTCGATTTCCGCCGATTCGAAGAACACAACGCGGTGGATCGAGAGCGTTTCCCGCAGTTCACTGGCGACCTGCGCGAGGCAATGTATCAGGAGCCGATCAAATTCCTTGTGAACATAATTCGCGAAGATCGGCCGGTGCTCGATTGCCTGTATGGCAACTACACGTTTGTGAATCCGCTATTGGCGAAGCATTACGGCATGCCGGAGGTGAAAGGCGGCGCCGATCACTGGGTGCGCGTCGATGATGTGAGTAAGTACAATCGTGGAGGGCTGATGCCGATGTCGGTCTTCCTGACCAAAAACGCGCCGGGCTTACGCACCAGTCCCGTGAAGCGTGGCTACTGGGTCGTGAGGCGGCTGCTGGGCGAAGTCATCCCGCCGCCACCGCCGAACGTGCCGGTGCTGCCGACCGATGAATCTAAGCTTGGCGAGCTTACGCTGCCGCAGGTGCTCGCGCAGCATCGCGAAAATCGGGCCTGCTCGGTCTGTCACGAACGGTTCGATTCCATTGGTTTGGCCTTCGAAGGTTACGGGCCGATTGGCGAAGCGCGTGTGAACGATCTTGCCGGCCATCCGGTGGAAAACACTGCAAAGTTTCCTGGTGGTAGTGAAGGCACGGGGCTCGATGGTTTGAAGACCTACATCCGCGAGCGGCGAGAGCACGATTTTCTCGACAATTTGTGCCGCAAACTGCTATCTTACGCCCTGGGCCGCACGCTTGTGATTTCGGACGACGCCACGGTCCAGGAAATGCGCGTGAAGCTCGCCGCGAGCGATAACCGATTCACGAGTTTGGTGGAAGCCATCGTCACCAGCCCTCAGTTTTTAACCAAGCGCGGCCGCGACGCGGTTGCCAAGGATTAATTCCGATGACGAACTTTTCAAAAGCGGGCGGCGGCAAAATATCACGCCGAACACTGCTGCGAGGCGCCGGCGTGGCGATGGCACTGCCGTGGTTGGAATCGATTCCCGTGTGGGGCGCCGTTTCCACCGCCGCGGAAAGCGCAGCGGGCGCAGCCACGAGTGTGTTTCCCAAACGCTTTGCCGCGCTCTTCATGGCCTGCGGCATCAACAGCAATCACTGGTGGGCCAAAGGTTCCGGCGAGAACATGCAGCTGGGCAAATCGCTCGAGCCCATGGCGCCCTACAAAACGAAAATGAATTTCGTCAATGGTCTATTCAACAAAAAGGCTACTGGCGTCGGTATTCATCCGGGTCAGACCGGCAATATTCTATCTGGTGTATCGTTGCAAAAAGGTTCGGAGCTGCGCGGCGGCATTACGATGGATCAGGTGCTTGCGAACCACATCGGAGAAGATACGGTGCAGCCCAGCCTGGTGCTCGGTTGCGAGCAGCCGGTCACTGGCTATCACGAAACGAATTTCTCGATGGCCTACAGTTCGCACATCTCTTGGCAAAGTGCGACTTCGCCGGTGCCGATGGAAGTTTATCCCTCACTGGCCTTCGACAGCCTGTTCGATAACCGCGGCAACATGCGGAACAAAAGCATTCTCGATCGCGTGCAAGAACAAGCGGCCGGCTTGCGGCGCGAAGTGAGCAACAGCGATAAAGCCAAGCTCGACGAATATTTGACCAGCGTGCGCGAAGTAGAAAAACGCGTGCAAAAAATGCGGGCGGAAACCGATAAAGCCGTGGAGACGCGCCGAAGACAAAGGCAAGCCGCTGTTCACAATGGACCGGCCAGCTAATGGCTTGCCGGAAGACATCCGCGAGCACATGAAACTGATGTGCGACATCGTGGCGATGGCCTTTCAGACCGATAAAACTCGCGTCGCCACATTGCTCTTGTGCCGCGATATTTCCGGGCTGTTCTATCCGTTCCTGGATGTTCGCACGGCCCATCACCCAGCGTCGCACGACGATTTATCGGACGCCTACGAACGCGTTTCGCGATACTATGTCAGCCAGCTCGCTTACCTTTGCAGCCGGCTCGACGCGATGAAGGAAGGCGAAGGCACGGTGCTCGACAACTCCTGCCTGATGTTCATTTCGAACATGACCAGTGGCTCGAAGCACGACAACACGAAGCTGCCGATTGTGCTTGCCGGCGGTTTGGGCGGCACGCTGGAAACCGGCCGGGTGCTGAATTACTTCGACGAGGGAGAAGAAAAGCGCAAGGCCTGCAGCCTGTACCTCTCGCTGATGGATCGCATGGGCGTCAAGCTCGAAAAATTCGGCGATGCCGACACGCGTTTGGCGGGACTATGACTGCGTTTGGTTCGCGGACGGAGTTTTATTAGCATGCGCCGTGTCGATGCCCAGTGCGGCATAGCCCGGACAGTACGCCGTAGCGGCGCGCGCGATCAAACCTCCGCCCAAAAGCGACAGCGCAATTTTAAAAGGCGCTCTGGCGTTCGAACCGAGCGCTGCTCCGACGATCGCGCCCCCGCCAAACCAGTAATGGCGCGTTCCAGTCCGCCGACGTTTCGCCGGGGACACGGCTGCGCTTGGGCTTGCCGCAGCCTTCGGCGCTCGGCCGCCTGCACTTCTGGCGGCGGTCCTTCCGGAATTCTGACGCCGGCGATTGGGCCAAGGACGGGAATCGATTCTGTAGCCATGTTTGCCTCACTTGGTCGAAGCACGATCAGGCGCGCCAGTTGGCGGTCGCATCCGCTGCATCACCGACCGACATACGTCCGATCGCACGGGAATTGTAGCCCATGAAATTCGAGGCCCGTCGACCGAGGCGACGGTGCAATTCACGCGCCGAGTATTGAGGAAGGCTGCGGAACTGGGTATCAATTTGGCGTTCGAAGCCGTTTTTGACAGCAACCGATGCCCACAATCGCCAGCAGGGCAAGATAGAGCGAGTCCGGCTCCGGAACGGGTGCCGCCGACCCGATTCCGATTGGGTTGGCCACCAGGTCCAGCAAGCCTTGAATGTCTGCATTGCTCACACGACCGTCGCCGTTCAAATCGCCGATTGCCAACAGATCTGCATTACTCAGACTGCCTGCCAATTCATACGCCGGCAAGTCGGTCAGCGCCGCCAGCATGGTGTTGATGTCGGCCGCTGTGACGGAATGATCGCGATCGAAATCGCCCGGCACATGATCGGTATCGACGACGGAGAGTAGTCCCGTCGTGTAAAGCTTTGTGGCATTCCATGCGAGACCCGACGAAAGGGCGGGCAATTGAATTGACGAGAATCGGCCGGTTAGCGTGCCCCAATCGACAATATCGAACGATTGACCAAGCTGGGGGGCAAATGCGTTGATGAGCGACACCTGCAGCGAGCCGGCCAGCGACAGCGAGCCGTTGCTCTTAAGCCGATCAAACTGTGTGCCGGCTGTCGTGCCGCCGAGTTCGATTTTCAAGAGCGAGCCAACATTGAACGCGGCTGATGCTACTGTCAGGATGCCGGGACTATTGCCCGGTGCGATCGTGGCCGCCGCTCATCACGGTTACGGACCCATTGGCCGTTCCACTGCCGGCGAGCGTTCCGCCTGAGTTCACGGTTGTCGTGCCGATAATCGTCCCGTTCACGGCCAGCGTACCGCCGTTGACGTTGGTGCCGCCAGAATACGTATTGGCTCCACCAAGTGTGAGCGTGCCGCTGCCGATCTTCGTCAGCGAAAAACCGGCGCCGGAAACAATGCCGGGAATGGTCATCGTGGTTGTTGCCTGGGCGCTGTTGAGAACATCGAACGTCGCATTGCCGCCGAGTGTGGCGGCCGGCAGATTGAAGCCAGCGATGCCGCCGGTGATATTCGCGCCAGCCGTGACGTGCATCGTGAATTCGCCGGCCGAGGACACAAGCGCGCCAAAGCTGTGCGTGACGCCCGCCCCCGCAGTAACACGGTTGATCGTAATGCCGATGTCGCCACCTGCATCATTCGAGCGGAGCGAGGTCAAAAAATCGGTCCCGGTGTCCTGCGTTAGCACGAGTGTGGTGCCCGTGCTCATATCCAGCCTCACGGCAGAACTATCGTTGCCTCCCAAGCCCCGCGAATGCCACAGATCGACGGCGCCTTGCTTCAGCTGAAAACTCGTGTCTTGCTGTGCATTCTGGCTGACGATCCGCAGCGTGCCGGCGCCGGTTTTGATGAACGAGCTGCCAGCCGTGCTGCCGTCGGGTCCGCTGCCGGCGGTCTGCAATCCGGGGGTCGTGAGTGTTGGCTGGCCGTTGCCATCGAGCTCGCCGACTTGCAGCGTCACTCCGGAATCGACATTGAACGTGCCCGTCGCGCCCGACTGGCCAGTCGTTGTGAATTTGTTCGCGCTTCCGGAAGAAAAACCGGCCACGACCAGATGATTTCCACCGGGATCCGTCACGCGATAGGTTCCGCCGAAGGTCGTGCCATCGATGGTGATATTGCCGAAACGGACCTGTCCGGGCAGTCCCGCGAAGCTATTAGTCGCGCCGGCGATGATCGTCGATCCCAAGATTCGCGTAACTCCCGAATAACCATTGGTGCCGCCGAGGGTGAGCGTTCCGCCGCCAGTAAGGGTCAACGACATCGCACCAAACAAGGCGGTTGGCGGCCCGTCGCGAAGTGTGCCGTTGAAAACGTTGTCGGCCGTTGAGTTCAACGTGAGGAGCACCGGCGTTGCGGTCCCGTTCTCGATAAGCGTGGCGCTCGGCGTACCGGTTGTATTGAGATTCGTGATCGTCAAATTGTTGCCATTCATTTGCAGCGTGCTCGCTGCTGCGGCTGCGGGACCAAAGAGCACTGACATCGGGCTGGCGGTATTCAACGCGCCGGCGTTTGCCATCTTCACGAGGCCGCCGTTGATGATCAGGCCGCCAGTAAACGCGTTGCTCGCCGAAAGCACAAGCATGCCGGCGCCAGCTTTGATGATGCCATTGGAACCGGTGATGACGCCGGCGATGTTCAGAGTGCCGCCGGTCGCAACATTGAGCGTGCGGAAAGCGTCGGGCCGAATGCTGAAGTTGATGGTCTGTGTGGCCGTGGAATTGTCGGTGATATTGCCACTGAGCGTGATCGAGTTTCCATTGAGCGTGAACGCCCCGGCCGTGGAATTGAAAGTGATGCCGCCCAAAATGGTGTCGGCGGCCAGATCATTGTTTACGGTCAAGCGAGTGCTACCATCGAATACAAGACTGTCGCCAACTTTCGGCGCAATTGCGGTCGTCCAATTGGCAGCGGTCAACGCGTTGCTATCGGTCGCGCTTGCGCCATTCCAAATTCGCGATGCGTTTGCCGCTCCAAGGCCGGTGGTGCTCAAACTAAGCTGCGCGAAATCGACATTCACGTTGCCGTTCCAGAACAGATTAAATTTGCCGGCATTCAGGGCATCATTTTGCAAAGGGCCCAACAGCGGGCCGTAAATGTCGGAGAGATCGATGGAAAGCGTTCGCACCTCGCCGGAGTTCCAGGGCAGTTGGCCCATCATGTCGTAATCCAGTTCCATGCCGGGACTGTTTAGGAAGAAGGAGTCGCTGGCCGAAAGGCTGGATACAGCTTTCAGCTTCATCGTCAATGTGGCGGCAACCACTTTCTCGTTCGAGTTCAAACTGTACTGAATCGTTGCAGCACGGCGAGCATTGCTGGTCGCGTTGTCGAAGCCGACGATGGCGGCGGTCGCGCCGCCCAGCGACGGATCGCCTCCCTGAGCCGGCACCAGGTCGCCGGATTGCGCGATCGCCAGCCAACTTGGATCGACAAACGGCGTAACCGATGGCCCCGTAAAGTTCGTGTTTGGGCCAACCGAGAAGGCATGCGTCGCCGTCGGCAGCGCCTGCGGGCCGAGCGCCTGCTTAAGCTGTGCCGATGTATAAGCTGCCGATCGACACTGGCTTGCCGAAGGAATCGTAAACTCCTTCATTGGGATCGTAATTCGTCCGGCGATTAGGCGTGATGGTGCCAATGGCCCAATTGTTGGCCGTCGGCGGCATTTCCACATCGGACCATGGCGCTTGCGAATTCCAACTGACAAAGTTGGCGCCAGCCCAGCCGTGTCCGGTGCCGAACGTGCCGCGGTTAATGAACTCAATGCCCGCATTGCCGGTCACTTTCATATTGTCCCACAGCACGCCGCTGGCCCATTTCTGATGCGGGCCGATCGACTGGTGCGAATCGATCGCACTGCCGAACACGAATACATCGGGGCCGACAGTTCCCGAATCTTGCGTCACAAACGGCGCGTGCAGCGCCGTAAGTCGTATTGCCCGTGAACAGCGAGTATTGCCCAACCAGAGCGTGCCCGCCGCTGTGCGTATCGCCAATCGGGTCGCGGAACAAGTTGTCGGCGACAGTAATATTTTCGGTGCCGCTATTGATGATCTCGCCGTTGTAGTAATGCAGTGTGGTGGTGTCGCGCATCCAACCGTTGGTCACACCGGAAAACACGACGGGTCGGCCCACGTGATTCATATCGGTCGCAGAAGCGAATACCGTATCGAAGCGAATGTTTTCAATGCCCACATTGCTGATTGGGTTGTAATTGCGACGGAAGATGCTGCCGCCGCCATAGGCATTGGCCACTCCGTCGTGAGTCGTGGAATCGAGCGCCGTGGTGATGCCGGCGTTAATGGTGATCGTCGTGCCACTGATCGCCGTAATCGTGCGATCCATCGAAATGTTGGCCGTGCTGCCGGCGGTCCACGCTTCGGTGCCCAGATCGGCCACGCCCATGCCGATGTCGTCGATCCAGTTCTGCGTCGAAGTGCGCCGGACGATCACTTTATCGCCAACGTGGTATTTGCTGACATCGCTTGACGAAACCGTGAATGAAGTCGCGCCGACTGGCACGTAAGGCGTCGCAATCGTCGAAGTGGTACCGCTGACGCTGCTGTACGACTGGCTGCCGGAAAACTTGATCATGTCGTAGCTGCTCGTGGCGGTCGAGTAGAACGTCGTTCCGGTCGTTCCCTGGCCGGCGCCGCGCAGCACGACGCCCGAAGTGTTGATCAGCAATTGACTGCTGATGTTAAACGTGCCAGGGTTGAAAACGATGGCGCCGCGAAAACCATTCGCGCCGGCTGACATCTTCTCGAGGTTGTTAATCGCTGTCTGAATCTGGCTCGTATCATCGGCGCCGCCGCCGAGCGGGCTGAGCGTGATCACCGCGGGGATGAGCGGAATGTTCTGGGTGCCACCCTGGTAGCCGACCGGCGAATAATCGAGCAGCTTCGCACCCGTGGAGTCGGTCTTGTATTGCAGCTTGCCGTCGGAGCCGTAGTACACCCAATTGCTGGCTGGCTCGGCATGCAGCGGGCGCACTGTGAGCGCAACTGTAATACTGAAGATCGCCAGAGCTGTCCCCCGACAAGCCATCGCAATTTTGCCTGGTCTGTTCCCGCGCGGATCCAAGAGAAGCTTGCCCGCGGCCTGCAGTATGTGCCGCCGGGCCCGCAGCGTCAAGCAATGGGTATGGTCGCGTAAATGGCTGTGAAAGTCAGCAAATAGGAGCTGTTGCCGCCCGGGTTTAAATTGATTTGGAAAGCTCGCTGCAGTATGAGGTTGCGATTTTGTATACACTAGGGGAATGATTTCACTACGGCGTCAATTTCGATTGACTTCATGTGCCGCGATAATCGGCAGCCTGTTGGCGGCCGTGGCAATCACATTTGGCAGAGGGCCGGATCGATATCTTGATCGATCGGCCGATTGGCACCGCGGCGACGAAGCAAAGCGAATCGCTTCGAACATCTTGTCGTACCAATCCGATTACGGCGGCTGGCCGAAGAATGTCGATACGGCAGCCAAACCTTTCGCCGGAGACCACAAATCGATCGAAGGCACCTTCGACAACAGCGCCACGACCGACGAAATGCGGTTCCTGGCTCGCGCGTTCAACGCCACGCAAGACGAAAAATACCGCGGCGCTTTTTTGAAAGGCCTCGATTTCATTTTCAAGGCGCAATATCTGACGGGCGGCTGGCCGCAATTCTATCCGCCGCGGCCGAAGCCGACCTACCATCGCCACATTACGTTCAACGACAACGCGATGGTCCGCTTGATGGAGTTTTTGCGCGAAGTCTATCGAGACGACATCTACAAGTTCCTCGATGCCGATCGCCGGCTCGCGGCGCACGACGCGTTCGATCATGGAATCGATTGCATTTTGAGATGCCAGATCAAAGTCGACGGCAAACTGACTGCCTGGTGCGCCCAGCACGATGAGATCGATTACAAACCGCAATCCGCACGGCCCTACGAACTGGTGAGCTTAAGCGGCAGTGAATCGGTGGGCATCGTGAAGTTGCTGATGAGTTTGGACCAGCCTAGCCCTGAAGTAAGTCAAGCTGTTGATGCGGCGGTCGCATGGTTTGAGGCGGCGCAACTCAAAGGCATTCGAGTGGAGCGGCAACAAGATCCGCAGGCGCCCAAAGGCTGGAACCGCGTGGTTGTCGAGGACCCCAATGCCTTGCCACTATGGGCTCGCTTTTACGAGATCGGCACCAACCGACCCATCTTCTCGGATCGCGACGGCGTGGCCAAACACTCGCTGGCGGAAATCGGCTACGAACGCCGCAACGGTTACAGTTGGCTCGGCGATTGGCCGCGGCAGCTGATAACGAAAGACTATCCGGCGTGGAAGCAGCGGGTCCAAACGAAGTCGAAATAGCGCCCGCCGACTTTCACTTCAACATGTCGGGTGGAATATTTTCGCTGCCATCGCGCGAAACGAGAGCCCAGAGAATCTCCTTCGCAACCATTGTGCCTAGGAAATGCACCGAGCCATCGCAATACAACCCATTCGCTCCGCTCACGTGGTCTGAAAAAATCTCGTCGGAAACCCAAGCAATTGATGGGTCATCGTTCACGCCTTCGCTAATTGCCACCACATTGTTTCCACCCGCCCACGTGCCGCGAAACTGCAACTTAGTATCGTTGTAACCGCGCCCAGTGATTTCAGCAGAGCACATCGTCTTCGAAAGGCCATCGGTAATTTGCTTGGGGCTAACCGGCGGGGCAACTCGAACCTGATTGGGCAACATCTTCTTGATGTTTAAAAAGACGCCGTGATTGAATTCGTAGTTTGTTCCCGTCGAGGCGTTCGGACGCCCCTCGATGGCCCTTGAATGCCCGCGTAATCGCTGGCCCCCAAACCTTCACCGACGTCCCAGTGGTTGTTGTGATTGAAGTCGCTGATGTGTCCATCTTCAGTCCGTGTGTAGTGAAATCGGCCCGTGCTTGGGCACAGGTAGTCGCGAATCACCATTTGCGCGGGTCCGCCCCATGAGGCCAGTGAATTCGGCGCCTTGGTTGGATCGTTTTGGAAGACGAGGGAATTGTGAATGGCCGAACCTTCCAAATAAGGCAGCACGAGCGCCGACCACGCCCACGGTTCGCACTGATAGCAACCCTCTTTCATTCCCGATGGGAAAGTTTTCTTTGCCACCATGTGGTTGTGCAGGGCCAACCCCACTTGTTTGAGGTTGTTAGCGCATTGCACGCGTCGCGCCGATTCACGCGCCGATTGAACAGCGGGCAGCAAGAGCGCAATCAATATGCCGATGATGGCAATCACGACGAGCAATTCCACGAGCGTGAACCCGCGGACCACAGCACGCTTGCTCGTCATGAACTTCAGAACCGTGCGGCGCTCGCACAACTTCATACTTCGCATCCTCGCGGAGTTTGTACCGGTATTGAAATCTTCATGAACGATTCGCTGCTGACGATACGAAACCCGAGTTAGAGTTGTGTGAGCAAATGGTTAGGCCTTGTGCGCCGACATGCACCAAGATGATGGAAAATGGCAAGTTGTGCGGCCTACGTGCGGTGGGAGATTCATCCAACGGCAGCAAAGAACTCGTCGGCGGCCGACGAACTGACGCTGGTTCCCCAGCGAATGTGGCGGCTGCGATACATTGGCGAGTTGGTTAACGCCTGATCGACAGGCCCTGCAGCGAGCGTCTTGGGCATTGGACCGGCG
Source organism: Pirellulales bacterium (assembly GCA_963773875.1). Lineage (GTDB taxonomy): Bacteria > Planctomycetota > Planctomycetia > Pirellulales > JADZDJ01 > CAVTYH01. The sequence continues at coordinate 202,518 of CAVZCV010000008.1, read as the reverse complement.
GCGGGCAAGATCTGTGCCGCGACAGATTTCAAGCCAAGATTTGCCGTGCTCTGCTTGATGACGGGCGCGTTTAGTGCGGCGACCGACATCACCGACGAATGGCTAGCGGTAAATGAAACGGTTGTTGCCGGAGCAATCGTCGCCGTGGTGGCCGGAGCAAGACTTTGAACCGTGCTAGTTACGACGGCGCTTCCAGATCCGGTTCCACTGCCCGCTCCGCCGCCGTTCTGGCTGATGATCAGATCGAGCATTGCCTGAATATCGCGATTGTTCACCGCGCCATCTTGATTGACATCGCACACGGTCTTGAAATCTTGAACCGACGAAAAACGACTTGTTTGGAATCCATTCAAATTAGTTAGCGCAGAAAGCATCGCGGGAATATCGTCCTCGGTAACTTGGCCGTTGAGGCCCCAATCGCCGCGTTTCAAGTTTTGCTGAACGCCAATTTGCTTCGTGGCGATGTTGCCGGCCTGGCCGTCGCTGGCCTGGAAGGAGATCGTTCGCGTCGCGCTACTGGCCGCCGCATTGGTGTTGCTGAAGGTGATGGCCCGCATAGCAACTTGATAATCGATCGGCAGTGCTGTTCCAGCCAGCGTGAGCACACCGGTGCCGACATTGTAGGAACCAGTGATGCCTGCTTGATTCACGAAACTCAGCGTGTCGCCGGCGGAAAAACCGCTCATGATGCTAACCGTCGCGCCGCTCAAGTTAATGCTGTCGGGATCGGCGACGGTCATTGTCGGATCAATGAGAACGCCGGCCGTCGCAGCCGTGTAATTTGCGGAACCGACACTCGTGGCAATCGCCGGCGGATTGTTCACAGCCGTGAGATTGACGACTTGCTGCGCGGCATTGGGTGCATTGACGCCCGAAGTCACGCCATTGTCGTCGACCACTGTGATCGTGACGGTACGCGCCGCCACGCTCGGGTTTTGGCTGGTATTGGAGTAGGTCACGGTCCGCAAGACCGCTTGAAATGCTGCCAAACTCTCGGCGGTGTCAGGACTCGTCGGCGTCAACGTCAGCGTGCGATTTTGCGCTGACGGCGTTACCGTGATGTGATTTGTCGCTGCCAGCGCTGTATCCCAGCCGAGTGTGTCCTGACCGGACGCGAAATTGGCGGAGATTGCCACCGTGGCGCTCGTCAACTGCGAGGTCGAAACATCGGCAATCGTCAAATCCGGTGCGATGACCACCGGTGTGGCAGAGGTTGGTGGCAGAACCTCGGTCCATGTAAGCGGAGTTGCAGAAGTTCCGGTCACGATTGGTGGATTCACCACCGTGCCTTGGATGTTGATATTGTCGAACGAATTTGTTGTATCGCTGAGCTTCAATCCGTCGTTGGCGGAAAACACGATCTTGCGCGAAATCGGATTCGCCACGACGCTGTTGGTGTATTCGTACGTCACCGATTCGAGAGCCGCATTCCAGTTGGCAATCGTGTCGGCGCCGGAAAGTGTCAAGACTCCCGTCGTTGCGTTGTAGTTGGCCGTAATGAAGGGCGTGCCGGCGAAATCGAGTTTGTCGTGCAGAGGATCCAAGTTCGTTGTGATGGCCACCTGCGCGGAACCCAGGAAGAAACTGTCGGCATCGGTCACCGTTACTGTTGGATCAATGACAATCGGCCCCGAACCGACAGGATAGTTGATCGTCGATTTTGCGGTAGTTACCACTGCCGCTTGTTGCGTGAGAGCGTCGAAGTTCGGCCCGCCAATGTTGTTGAGCGGCCGATTGCTCGCGGATGAAGGAACGGTGTTGGGCTTTCCGCCGAGCAGATACGTGGGCACGATGCCGTTCAAACCGCCGGAGCCGATCCAGTCGCTGGCAACCCAACCAAAGTTGTCATTGCCGCGGCCGAAATAATCCGCCGTAAAACCGCCCACGATGGTCGTCGAATTTGGCGTGGCGAAATTTGTGGAACCCGCCAGTGTGTTATCCACGTAGTTGATGAAGCCGTATGCTACGTCGCCGGCTAACGACTGGGTGGAGATCGAGGCGCCCACCGCGTCCAGAACGTTCCAGGAGCTGTACTCGGCGCCGTGCAACGTACCGGTGGGAGTTTGATTCAGCGGGCTATCGAGTGAATCGCCCGGATTCACCGCGCCCGGCGAGTTGACAAGCATGAACGTTGCCGAGCCTTTGTACAAATCGACATCGTTCGGCCGGAACAGCGATTTGTGACCAACTGCACTGCTTCCTGGCGCGACCAAATCGTTGCCGAACCCGGCCCCTGTGCCGATCGCTACCGAGCCGTCCGGATTAATGCCGTTATCGAGCACCGTAGCCCGAGGGTCGATTAAGCCTAAACCGCCGTAAATCGGATAGTTGTTGTAAGTATTGCCATTCTGCAAGATGACTAGATAACCGTCGCTGCCGAGGGTTCGATCACTCAGATCGATGGTGTCGACAATCGTGCCCGTCGGATAATTGGTGACCGTTTGCCCCAGTACCACAGAAATTGGGCTGCCTGAGACACTGATCAAATACGTGCCTGCGGGAATGACCGCGTTCGGCGTGCCGCGAATTTCGATGTACTGGTTTGGATGGTCCGGAGCGCCGGGCGGATTGATTAACAATTCGCTGATCACGAGAGATGGCGGATTGACGACATCGATGTTCAGCGTGGTATTGGTGGTAATCGGACCGCCCGCAGCCGCGCTCTGATCGTTGATGCTGATGGCGATGCTGGCCCCGCCGGCGCCGGTGCCGGTAAAACCTGCAGTCGGCGTGAAGATGAGCCCATCGAGCGCCCAATTGAGTTGCGGAATGCTGCCAGTAAACGACACGCTCGAAAAGTTCGGGCTGGTGCCGGTGCTCGAAGTGATGACAACGCCCGACCCCGAGGCAAGCGCAATCGTGCCGTTCGTCGCAGTGAGCGTTACTTTTTCGACGCTCTGGAAGCCATCTGGATCCAAAAACGCAACGGCGTTGTATTCGTTGACCGTTACCAGCGGATTGGAAAGCGTGTTGGAAATCAACAGTGGCGTGTTCTTGATCAGCCGCTGCGTGCCGGGCCTGCTAATAGCGGGCGCGAGATCAACGGCAGTTTGGTTGATTAGAAATGTCTGGGTCGAGAAATTGATACCGCCGTTGGCTGTACCGCCATCGTCTTGAATAGTCACAGTTACGGTGGTGGTGCTGCCTGGACCGTGCAATGGCGTGAACGTGAGCAGGCCGATAGCGGAAATGCTCGGAGCAACAGCGAACGCAAACGGATTGTTCGTGCTCACGAGGAACTTCACCGTCTGACCCGATTCGTTCGGGCCTGCCGAAATTCCAGTGGCCCATTGTGCGCTGTATGGCGAGCCGGTCGCGGCAACGGTCACGTTGCCGCCGGAAACGAACGTGGGCGCCTGGTTGACTGGCGTGATGTTGATGGTGATCGCGTCGGTTGACGTTTTTGCGCCATCGTTCGTGGCGATGGTAATTTGACCTGCCGCCGCGCCACTGATGTTGGCTGCCGGCGTGTACGTCAACCCAGCGAGCGCCGCGTTCAAATTCGCCAGCGTTCCTTGATAGGTGAAGCTCGAGGTGCCATTGGTCCCGTTAACCAGATTCAATCCGGCCGTTGAATTGAGTGTGGCAGTGCCGCCGTTGACGGTAATCGTGACTTGATTCAAGCTGGAACCGGCGTCGTCAGGATCGCTGACCGAAATTCCATTGCCGCCAGCCGACGAAAACGCCAATGGCTGATTTTCCAGCGTAGTTTGCGGGGCAAAGGGCACGATGTTCACCGGCGGTTGATCGTGGCCGGGCGCGGTTATCGCGATTTGAAAATTTTGCGTGAGCGATGTGTCGTGCCCGCCGTTGGCCACGCCGCCATCGTCGTGCAATTGAACGGAAACAGTCGCGCTGCCTTCCGCGCCGGCTGCGGGTGTGTAAGTGAGTGTCCCTGTGGCCGGATCGATGCTCGGCAGCACTGCGAATAGCGCTTGCTCCGCTGGCGGCACCGAGACGATGAAGTTCAGATTTTGGGCCGTTTCGCTCGGCGCGCCTTTGTTAATGCTCGTTGCCCAACCGGCAATCGATTGCGCCCCAGCTGTGTTCAAGATCGATTGGCTCGGACCGCGAACAAATGACGGTGCTTGATTCACAAAGCTAATCGTTTGCGTAACAGTCGCGGTGCCCGTGCTAAAAGGCGAAGTGTCGGTCGGAAAATTCGTGTTGGCGATGTCGAACGTCTGGCCGTTAATGCCCTTCGACTGATCCCAGGCTTTGAACGTGAGCGTGGCGTTGCCGCTGAAATTCACGCTGGGGACAAAGCGAAGTTTTGTGTTAGCATCGGCCGCCAAGGTCAGCGCTGCCGAGTTGGAAACTGTTGGAAAATTCTGCCAGGTGCTGCCGCCATCGAGACTGAACTGCCACGTTCCATTCGCTTGATCGGCAGCGGTGATGGCAATTCCTTGGCGCTGCGAGGCGCTGTTATCGGTAACGGAGCCACCAAGTCCAGCGAGAACTGCAGATACCAGCGAGCCGGTATTGCTCGCAGGATTTTCCAAGAGCGGCGGCAAATTCACGTTCCCGCCGCCCGTTAGAACCGGCGCTTGATTGGGCACCAGAGCCAGGCCGCGGAAACCTTGGTTGTAATTTGTGGCCGTATAAAAAGGGATCAACGTGGTGGCCGTGATTTTCGTCGGATCGCTCGGTAGCGATCCATTGGCTCCGTCATTGGCCAAGACGTCGGTATACGAGAACAGGGCACCGCCGTACTGCCCGGCATTTGCGTTATACGCGCCGCTCGTGGCGTACATTACGACGGATGTCCCTGTTGAATAGCCGGTTAGTCCGGTCACCGCGCCGAAGCTGTTGGCCGCATTGACTGGAAAGATTTGGATATCGCCGCTTGCCAGCCAGTGCGTTGGAACGGCCACGCCGGGTGTTGTGGTGTCGTAAGAATCCGCCGTGTATTTGCGAATGACGCCGGTGTAGGTGATGCCGCCGACCGTGTACGTTTGCGAGGGGACCGTGACATACAGCGTATCCGGCGCGGTCGGATCGCTTGGATGGGCCGCCGGATTCACCGTAACAAAAAAGAAATCGACCGGCTTCGTGGGCGACGAAAGCAACGCGCCACCGTTATCGGAAAATGGAATTTGTGTCAGCGTTTGTCCGCCGGTCGTCGGCAGACCAGCGCCAACGTGATAAAACTTGCCGTCGGAGCCCATTCCATAGAGTTGACCGTCGTAGATTTGCAGCGAATCGAAGTGAGCGGTGCTAGTCGTGTTAAGATGAACCGACGTTGAATCACCAAGGTTCGCATATCGTACCGTGTCGATTTGCTGCGAGTACACATAAAAATGACTGCCATCGGTGCTGATTGCACCCGCTGGAGTTGATCGCAAACCGGACGACGAAGCATTCGCTCCCGCGTAATCGATGAGTGCTGTCGAAGTATCGACATTGCCATTAATGTCGACTCGCCCCACCACGCGTGGAAACTGGCTGCCTTTCAGGTTCGTGCCCGTGTTATTGGGTAGATTTGCGCCGTAACCGGTGAAGGTTAAGAACCGGCCGTCTTGCGACAGCGTGAGCACTCCGCTCGGCGTCGCGGAACCGGCGTTGACGATGGGATTCGGCGTGGCCGGGGGCGAATTAACACCGCCTTGCACGTCGCTTGGGTTGGAGCTAAACGGCATTTCGATCGACTGCACTAGCGTACCACTTGGCGAGTACTCATCGAGGAAAATCGGATTGCCGCCATTGGTGAGCGAAATCGACCCGTCGCCCACTCGGTAAACCAAAATATCGCCACCGATGAACGGCTGCGCCGTGAGAAAGCATCGCTGCTCAAGCCGTTCCAACCGGCTGCGGTGTTTTCGACGTAAATTTTTGCCGCGTTTGCTGTTTCCTATTGCCCCCTGCCGTCCTGCCAACCGACTTGTTGCCATGCGAGCTCATCCCTCAAAGTTGCAGTTCGAGCCGTTGCGCAATCGATCCTGCCTTACACTTAGGCAGTCGAATTGCCAAAAACGATTTCCCTCGAACAGAGTGTGTCTTCGTCACGATGCGATGACGGAGCAACCTAGGGGTCAACTGTTAAGGTCTGATTAGGATTGCGCTAGAAATTGCGGGCCGCAGGTTTCTTATCTAGTCGCGCGAAAAATAGAGAATGCGCGTAGTCCCCCAACGCAAAATCTGCTCCATGCACCATGCGGTGCACATCAAGCGGCGGCGTTATTGTAGGCGAAGTAGTTGTCCCACGCCGCGTCCAGGTTTCGCAGCGCCTGCCCAAGCGGCACCGCGAAAATCTTACCCTGCGTGTCTTTGCGCCAAGCTTCAATCGCACGAGCTTGGCCAGCGCATCGTCGACTTCGAAATCAACCGGCCGCTTCAACAGTGCACTTAAGTACGCTTCAATGCGGCGGTCCAATTCATCTGCCGAGCATCCGGCTTTGTCGGGCTGACGCCAGAGAAAGTAATACGCCAATACCGCTTCGCGGTTCTCTTGTTCTTCCGCTTCATCGAGCAATCGGCTCAACACGCCGGCGTTGTTGTCGAGGTTCTGGTAGTACAAACTCTCCGTCAAATTCAGTTGATACTTTTGTTTCGTTTGCAGATATCCATAAAACGAACGCACGCCGTAGCCGCAGGTGACGCCAAGCACCGCCAGAATTCCATACACTCCCGCCGCAGCAGCCAAGAGCGCCCCTTTCACAGCTTTGTAAATCGAGACTGCCAGACCCGACACTGTCGGCATGATAATCTTGACGCGGTCCTTGAGCGACATTTTCACCCGCGTGCCCGGCAACAACATTTCCAAATCCATCTTGGGAATGTCTTTGAACAACTTGATGAACACATCGCTAGTGTCCAAGTTGCGCGTGTTGGGCTTGCCTTCCTTCAGGCGGAAGATCACGACCAGCCGCTGAAAAACTGGGACGCAGATCTCTTCGGTTCGCCATAGCCGTTGCCAGCGTCGCCGCTTGATCGTGCAAACCGCATCTCCGCGGCTGAACATCTCCAACCGATCGAAGAATTCGAAATCGACTTCCAGGCTTAGCCCACGATCGCTCACGGCCTGAAGTGCGTGCTCCAAATCGGCACGCGAAAGTTCCCGAAAATTGGCGCGTTCCAACAGCCAATCGAATCCTTTGAAGAGCAAATCGATCCGCGACTGGCGCTCGTCAGCGCTCAATGCTTCCAGGCTTTGCGTATCGGTATCCGGATCGAACGGCGCGTACGCAGTTTTCAATTTTTCAAAGTGCGCATGATATTCGAAATGCAATGTTGCATCGAGCAATTGACACAGCCGGCGAAACCCATCCCGATCGGCCTCCGCGAAGCCGGGTTGCGCACATAATCGATCGACCAGCTCGGCCTTGCGCAGCGGAATGAAATGTTCCAGGCCCGTCGCCTCAGCATCGCTCGACGAATTGCGGCTGTTGCCTGTCCAGCCGGGCAGCGACTTTGCCGCGTCAGGCCGTTCCGATAAGATTCTCAATTGGGTGCCGCGCATGGTTTCTCCAACACTAGAGGTCGTCTCCTAGTTGAAATCGGCAAATCCCACGCGGTTTCTCTAAACGCTTCCAGCGGAACTTCGTGCTAGCGGTGCGGTTTCCAGCACGATGGCTCGCCCAGTTTCACCGAAGTTCTAGCACCCGCCGCAGCCAGCGTTTATGCTTAGGTAGAGAAAGCTACGCGCGAACCTTCGTTGAAGAATGCAGCTATGGCGTTTGAATCGCGACAGTTCGATGAACACGGCCTGCCGATACCGCAGCGGTTCGTCGATTTCCGACCGCTCGATGAAGGCGCCGATCCGTCCCGTCGCCGGAAAATCTCGCTGCAAGGCAAACGCGCGGTCGTCTTGATTCTGCTTTTGGCGGTCGTGTTGCCGCTGGTTTTTCTGCCCAAAATTATTTCCGCCGGCCGCGAAACACTTTCCAGGTGGCTGATCAATCGGGCACAGCAAAAATATGCGGGCGGGAACTTGCCCGGCGCACTGAGCGATTTGGACCGTGCTATTTCCTGGAACCCCGACAGTTGGGAAGCCTATCGCTTTCGCGGCGCAGTCCGTTCGCAAAATAAAGATCTCAACGGCAGCCTGGAAGATTACACTAAAACGATCGACATTCTTGAAGGCCGAAAAGACGCCGCTCCTCGCAAACGCCGGGCATTCGAACGTGCGTTTTTTCTCACCCAGGTCTATGCCGATCGCTCCTGGGTGAACGCGCGCTTATCGAACGGCGCGGCGGCAATTTCCGACATCACTGTGGCCATCAATGCAGCGGGTCGGCCAGACAGTCGAGCCATTTACTTCAACACCCGCGCTTACATCCGTGCCCTAGTCCACCTCGAATTGAAAGAGGGTTTGAGCGACATCGAAACCGCGCTTAGCATCGACAATAACCAGGACAATGCGGAATTTCTTGATACACGCGGCTATTTGCTCCATTTGCTGGACCGCAATGAAGAAGCGCTCAAAGACCTGGATCGCGCTATTAAGATGACACAGCAGCGTGCCGATGGCATCGTTCTACGCCAGAATCCGTTTGTTCGCCGCGATCCCATGCTCAGCCGAATGGAAAGCGAAGAGAACGATCATTCGTTGGCCGTCATGTATCATCATCGTGGGCTGATCCACAAAAAACTTGGCAACGACGTGCAGGCCGAAAGCGATCTGAAGCACGGCGATGAACTGGGCTACAATCCGGAAAACGGCGTGCTCTGAACACCTCAGCGATACGGATGTAGCGATCCGCTTCAACGGCGTGCTATTCCGCCGCCACTGCCATCTCTGGCTCCGCTTCGCCGATCCCCGCCTCTTCGATTGTCTGAATAGCCAGCCCGGTGTGCCGATACAATAGATTGCGGCCCGCCGCTTTGGCGCTGTACAGCGCCGCATCGGCCCGCGCGAGCAACGTTTGCGGGTTGTCGCCATCGACGGCCGATGAAACACCGCCGCTTACCGTGAGCGGCAGTTGCTGTTCCACACGTCGCCGCAGGCGCTCGGCAAAAATCGTGGCGCCATCGAGCATCGTTTGCGGCATGACAATTACGAATTCTTCGCCACCGTAACGCGCAACCAGGTCGGTATCGCGCACGCAGTCATCCAATAGCCGGGCCACCGACTTTAGCATCCGGTCGCCGTACAAGTGTCCCTGCTCATCGTTCATCTGCTTGAAGTGGTCGATATCCAATAGCACCACCGAAAACGGATGTTCATAGCGGTGCATCATGGCGAACATCGATTCCAATGTTTCATCCAGCGCCCGACGATTGCTGACACCGGTCAAAGGGTCAGTCCGCACTTCGGTGAACGTCATCAAATTGTTCGATTGTTGACGAATCTCGTCGTAAGCAGCGGCCAATTGCGCCGCGAGCTTTAGCGTCGGCTTCAGCATGCCTTCCGCTTCGCCACATAATTCCTGCCACGCGCCGTCTTGTTCGTTGCTGCCGAGCGTCGACACGCGCTCTTTGAATTTGAGCACGCTGGAATGATGTGTCGCAATGCTGCGCCGCACGGCCACCGCAATTCGCTCCAGCTCTTTGGCCACGCCTTGCGCTCGCTTTAGTTCGCGGCGTGATTGCGCTTCGTGGTTGGCAGGTTCGCGATTTCGATTTCGCTTGCCCACCATGTAGCCAATGAGCGCAACGGCAGCCAGCGCCACCGGCAAGGGAAGGTGCATTGCCGAAAAATCAAGAGCAGCAATAAGTGGCATGGCTAAGCGTGGAGTGGATTTGTTGCTAGTTGCTACGGACGTGCCCTGAAAGTGATGTGTCGGCGCTCTCACCAAGTCAATAATTTTTTCGCGAACCCATCCCCTGGAGCGCGAAAAACCCGATGATCACTGCTGCCACAAGCACGAGCAGCCAATCTTGCTTGTCGAAGCGGCTCGTCCACTTCCAAAACTCGTTGTACAGATCGTGCATGGGTCACTAATCGCCGTGGGGCTGGCCCGCGCAAGCAGCACATCGCTGGGCGCGCTTGGGACCTCATGCAACTGTAGGTCACGAACCGCCGCGTTCGTTCTTGGGAGGAGTCGGTACAGACCGAACAATTGACGCGGTCCGATTGTCCGGAAGTATTGACCGCGAGTGCCGTTTTGGCTCAGCCGGAACGCTGCGGTGGGGACCGGTTTCAATCGCCATCCGGCCTTGCGAGGCGTGTGTTAGGGGATATAATTTGGTCCCCGCCCGTCAGTTTGGTTGTGTTACTAATGCAGCCGAGCGATTTTCTCTAACCGGTTATCGACAAAGCGTTTCGGGGGTGTAGCTCAGTTGGTTTAGAGCGCCAGCCTGTCACGTTGGAGGTCGCGGGTTCAAGTCCCGTCACCCTCGCTTTGTCCTAAGTCCTGCCGAAACTTGACGTTAAGTTACCTGCCGATGGTCGGCAGTGCGGCCAGTTTTTCCCGAGCTAAGACGGTACATACCGTTTTGGGTTCCTTGGAAGAAAGGTTGCACCATGCCGAAACTCACAGACTCGGTTCCGAAATATCGGAAGCATCGCGCCTCAGGGCACGCCGTCGTCACGCTCAACGGGCACGACATCTATCTGGGCCCCTACGGTACCAAGGCCAGCCGCATCGAATACGATCGTCGGATTGGTGAATGGCTGGCGTCCGGCCGCCAATCAGCCGCCGTCGATGCGGAATCTGATCTATCGATTGTCGAGCTTCTGATTCGCTATTGGAGATTCGCCGAACAGTATTACCGTAAGGATGGGCGGCCGACGCAGGAGTGAGGTGGACCCCAATTGTTGGACAGGTTTTGGGTACCAATAAGAGATAACCTATTTTAGTTTGCGGCCCGCGAGACCCCCTGGAAAGGTCTCGCGCGGACGCTGAAGCTGTTTGGGGTTTCTGTTGTCGATGAACGTTCCCTGTAACCCGGGCATAGCCCGGAATTTTTTGCGACCAAAAGTTTTTATCGGCCGTTGTGGCCTCCGCGGTACACTTCCAGTGGCGTGCGGTAATCCAAGGCCTGATGGATGCGGCGCTCGCAGTAGAAGCGGAAGTAGCGCGTCAGCGACGCTTGTGCTTCCCAGCCGTCGCGGTAATCCTTCAGGTACACTTCTTCGTACTTCACGCTTCGCCACAGCCGCTCGACGAACACGTTGTCCAGCGCCCGGCCGCGGCCATCCATGCTGATCACCACGCCGGCCGATTCCAATCGGCCCCTGAACGCCAGGGCTGTGAACTGGGCTCCCTGGTCGCTGTTGAAGATCTCCGGCTGGCCCACCGAGAGCGCCTCGTCCAACGCCTCCAGGCAAAAGGCACCCGTCAAGGTATTCGATAATCGCCAGGCCAATACATAGCGGCTGTACCAATCCAAGATCGCCACGAGGTACAAAAATCCATGTCGCAGCGGAATGTAGGTGATGTCCGTGCTCCACACCTGGTCGGGCCGCAAAACCTCCAGATTCCGCAGCAAATAGGGGTAAATCTTGTGCCCCACGCCGGGCTGCGTGGTCCGGCGCCGGGGATAGATCGCTTCCAATCCCATGATTCGCATCAGCCGCCCCACGCGCTTGCGATTGACCCCCAATGCCTCGGCCAACTTGCGGCTGCCATAAAACGGCGTTTCCAAATATTGCTGATCGATCCGCCGCATCAGCGCCAGGTTCTCGGCCGTTTCGCCCTGCGGCTGGTAATACCAACTGCTGCGCGCCAACTCTGCGAGTCGGCATTGCCGCACGATGCTCAAACTGCGATGGCCGACCTCGATGCACCTGCGCTTCTCCTTAACTAAGCTGGGCAGATTTTTTTTTAAGCCACTCGTTCTCCACCTTCAGGCGACCGATCTGCTCATAGAGCTCCTGCTCGTTGGCTGCCGATTCCTCTCGGCTCTTCGAGTGCCCATCCTCAAACAGCGTCGGCGCCTGCTCCAAAAGCTGCTGCTTCCAGGCCGCCACCTGGCTGGTATGCACTTCGTACTCCGAGGCCAACTGGGCCGTCGTCTTATCGCCGCGCAATGCTGCAAGGGCTACCTTCGCCTTAAACGCTCCGCCAAACACTCGACGCTTCCTCGTCATCCTGGACGCTCCTGATCCGGTGCTTTCCTCCACGGAATTTACACCTTATCACCCTGTCCAGTTTTTGGGGTCCACCTCAGAGGTCACCAACATCCGTTACGCCTTACGCCCGGTCAAAGAGCTCTATGGCCACACGCTAGCGCGCGATTTTGGTCCGCTGGCGCTCAAGGCAATCCAGCAACGCTTCATCCTCGATCGGATCTGCCGCGATCAAATCAACCAGCGCATCGGCAAGATCAAGCGGGTGTTTAAGTGGGCGGTTTCGGAGCAATTGATTCCGCCGTCAGTATTCCAAGCCTTGCAATCTGTGGCCGGACTGCGGGCAGGCCGCACGGAAGCCAAGGAAACCGCGCCAGTCCTACCCGTCGCAGATGATGTGGTCGAAGCGACACTGCCCTATTTGCCCCCTGTCGTGGCCGACATGGTGCGCTTCCAACGTCTGACCGGCTGCCGGCCCGGTGAAGTTTGTTCAATTCGACCATGCGATGTGGACACCGCGGCCGATATATGGGTCTACCGGCCGCACTCGCACAAGACTCAGCATCATGGCCGGGATCGATGGATTTTCATCGGCCCTCAAGCACAAGACGTGCTGCGGCCTTACCTACTGCGCGAGAAGACCACGCTTTGTTTCACGCCAGCGGAGAGTGAACGTACACGTCGTGCCACGGTTCACGCGGCTCGCGTGACGCCGCTGCATCACGGCAATCGGCCGGGCACGCACCGCAGCCGAAAGCCAAAGCGCCGAGTTGGGGACCGCTACATAAAAGACAGCTATAATCGCGCAATTCGCCGTGCCTGTGAAAGGGCCTTCGGAATGCCGCCTGAGCTCCGTAACGTCAAATACCGCTTAAATTTACTGCCAATTGATCAGCGGGATGCAGAGCAAACTCGCCGCTTGCAGGCCGCGCGCGAATGGCGCGAGCAACACTGCTGGCATGCGAATCAGTTGCGGCACACAGCGGCAACGAAACTGCGTTCGCTGTTTGGTCTCGAGGCCGCAAGAACGGTGCTGGGCCATGCCGATCCAAAAATTACACTGGTTTACGCTGAGGCAGACCACGCCAAGGCCGCAGAGGCGATGAAACAAGTTGGGTGACTGCCAGCAATGTGGCCCGAGCCGATTTCCGGCCGGTCCAACTGGCTTCGTTAGCCGTTGAATATGTCCTGCGTGGTGTGGGCAGAGCACTTGTTGCAAACTAGTCGCAGGCGACGAGCTTGACCCGGCTATAGTTTAGGCTGTCGGTCGACCGGGAATACGCACGGGCTGCATTGGCAAATTGTGCCGAGCAGCGTATCTGGCTGCCGCTGACTTGATTCCATTCGGTGTCTCAATCGGGTGCTGTGGCCATTTTTCCGGCACTTCCGCGATAATGTCGCTGTATGTGGTGCCGCTGCAGCACCGCTCGTAAATGACTTGATCGCGTGCCTCCCTTGGATTCGGACGAATCCCGCCAGGCACCGTCGCGGATTCCAACTTGCTGAACTCTTGCAGTACGCTGCATTCAAGCTCTTTGATCGGTAATTCAGGACGCTTGTCAAATTCCGCGACGATGCGTAACCAATTTTGCACTATCAGCTCAGCATTCAACCGATCAACGGATTCGCTGTTTCTGCTTCCACAGGCCCTGTGAATCCCGTCTCGGAGTTTCCCAAAGTGGCCGAGGACCATGTCGGTGTACGACCGACCTACATATCGTTCTCCGCCGATTTGCACCGCCACGGATCGTGGCTCATGCAGTTTGCGGAGACTCGTCCGGACATCAAGTGGAAATTGCAGGGTTTCCTTAGTGCACTCCTCCAACAACTTGACTGCCTCCGTACTCCATTCCTTTGATGGAATCTCACCGCTGCGAACGAAGTCGCTCCAAATGTCCCAGCACTCCCAGCCCCCAACCACGGTATCACGGGACTTTTCGGTCGACGAACCAGATGGCGGATTCGCACTCATTGTTTTGGGGACTCAAGGATTGGCTTAGCTTTGCCATTTTGTCTTTCGCGATATCGTCCCCGCTATCCAAGCCCCTAACATCTGCTGGCCGCGGAGCAGGCGTCGCTTTGGTTCAAAGTATAAGAATAGGCGGCAGGAATTCGGTGCGCCAATCTCCAACGCCAGGCTCAATCCGCTACATCCGTGCATTGCTGATTTATTTGTTGAAAGGTACTTTGAGCTTCGTGAACCGGGCCTATATGGCAATGAAATCACGGTCTCGCCGCCACGCGTCTTCCATTCGCACGCGTCGCGCCCTTGGCGCCCGATGTGAACCTGAATTGGCGACGTTTCGCTCCCCGCCACTGCACAGCCCGCGCGACCAGCCAGCAGACGAGCGAACGGGCCAGGCCGGCCGTCCAGCCCGCCATGACGTCGGTGGGATAATGCACGCCCAGGTGGACGCGGCTGGCGACCAGCATCAACCCCATGGCGTCGTTGATGCGCCTCAGCCGTAGGTATCCGGCGACGACGCCGAGAAGCTCCGAATTTGCTCTCGGCGACTTCTCGACACTTTGATTGTTGAGATGAGTTTACAGCCAAACTTGGCCCGAACTTGTCCTGCCACAAGAATCAGAGTGACGAGTGCCGGGAAACGAAGGGTGCTCGCGACGAAGTTCAAAACCGCGCCGGCCGGGTAAGGACCGTACGTCCTGGTTTTCATGATTCACTCGTGGAGAAGAGTCGATCGCGGCGAAGTGGTGGGAGCCGCAACAACGTTTGTAGAGCGGAGTCCGTGGCCCGCAATCGAGACCGCGACACACTCCGCGCTGACCTTGGGTTCGCCGATGGGCGGCGAGCACGATCTGGCGGAGCGTCACGTATATCCAGCCGCGGGCGGTGCACTCAAACCCCGGGCCGCACGCCAGAGCAGGTGCGCATCGTCCTTTAGGACCACGTCATTGGGTGAATTATGATCGCGCACAAGCACGAAGTCAGACGGTATGCCCGCCAATGACTTGATCAAGTGGACGGGAACATGCCGATTCGGCATCGGCACGACTACGTCGTCGGCGACAGCGGCCCATTTCGCTGCGGTGTGGGGAGTGCATGCCGCCGTCTGATCCTGCGGTTTATCCGGTGCTTTCAGTTCTATGCTCATTTTCTGTCCTCCATCTGTCAGGGCGTCGAGGGATTACCCGGAGCACATGCCATGGCCTCGACGCCGTCTTATGCTCATTGTACGTAATTTGCTAAGTATGTAAAGCATAGACTGATATCGCTTGCTAAACTTAGCAAATCGTGCTAGAGTTACGCAGATTACTAAGGAGACCAGCCATGGCAAAAACAAAGGCGGCTCGTCGTGCCCGGCCGTCCCCTGCCGAGCCAGCAGACAGCCAAAGCCTGGGAAACTATCTAGCCAATATCCGGGCGATTAGGCGGCTTAAATTGCGCGAGGTTGAAAAAGCGACGGCAGGGGCGGTGTCCAATGCGTACTTATCGCAATTAGAAACCAATAAAATTGCACGCCCGTCCCCCAACATCTTGCATGCACTGGCCACGGTTTACGTCGTGCCATATGAGACGTTGATGGAGAAGGCCGGGTATATCACGCCTGCAATCGCAGCGCCCGACGTGCTTCATTCGGCGGGCGATCACCCGCGCCGTGCGCGGGCCGCAAGCTTTGCCGACAAGAATCTGACACAAGAAGAGGAAGAAAGCCTTTTGGAGTATCTTGCGTTCTTGCGCTCGCGAAGAGGCAAAGATAGAAAAACCGGATGACATTTGGGCTTGCTGCCCATTAACTCGTCAGCTTCGGAGCAAATAGGGCAACGATGGATTCGTCGAATGCACGTAATTGATCTTTTGAACAGCGACGTTCTAGATCTGCCGAAGACTAGGGACGACGACGATTTTGAAAAGTATGTGAGCAACCTCCTTGGCGCGTATTTGTTGGAACTCGAACGCGTTGAGCCGGACGATTTCATCTCAAAAAACGTCAGAGCTAAGCACGCACTCGCTGAAGCAGTTTGTGCCGATTTGAAAGAGTCGGTTCATCATTTTCTTCGGGGACACCCATATCCGGCGTACACGTCCTTGACGAGGGCGACTGACAAGCTCGGAGCGCATCTTGATAGATTCTTTCCACAAAAAGATATGTCGAAGGAACTTCGATCGCTCTATCGGATGTGCGTCTCGGCCGAGAAGTCGGTTAGCAGGAAACGGCTTTTTCATTGCCCATTCGAGTTGCGTCACCACGTCGGTACCCAAAGATATAGCATCCCGGGGCTCCCATGCCTCTATCTTGGCGGGTCATCACTGGTCTGTTGGCGCGAGATCAGGGAACCCGCGTTTGAGGGAGTCTGGATTTCGAGATTTGGCGTCGCTCACGGTGTTGAGTTGAGAGTGGTAAACTTGGCATATAGGCCGGCTCTGATGGCGGCAATGGTCAATGCGAACCTGCAAGAAGTCAATCGAGAAAGCGGGCTATCGGCGTTGGTGATCTCGTATGCGGCGTGTTGGCCCCTGATGGCGGTATGTGCGATTCGAAGATTGCACGACGGACCGTTTGCACCCGAATACATGATTCCCCAAATGCTTCTGCAATGGATCTGCGACTCGAAAAAGTTCGATGGGATTCGATTTTTTTCCACACGAACCGAAGAATTCTTCGACGATCCAAAATCGGGAGTCAATTATGTCTTTCCAGCCAGGACCACACCCGCTAAAGGTTTCTGCTCGGAACTTACAGCAATGTTTGTTCTAAGTGAACCCACGCGCTGGAATGACGCGCTCGGGACTACGCCGACGGCGATCGTTGCGGCCCGGTATAAGATACGAGGTAATCCGGATGTGGAGCTAGAAAAGGACTTTGGACGCGTGGAGTCCGTGCTCGACTCACTTCCACTGGATTCAGTTTAGTGCCACCGAGCTTGAGAATCCGACTGAAGTCAATTGCCAGAACAGGGATGGCATTGGGGGGTCCAAATGCGGGTTTGGGTGAAGCCGATGATGGACTGAATTTCGCCCTAACTGCCGCAGCCGACTGAAAATAGCCGCTTCGGCCAATCCCGAAGGCCGATCACAAAAAGTTCAATTGGTGTTCAGTCGCCCCGACTGTTTTGTAAAGCATTATCCTATCAATACTTGCAAATGCGACTGGCGACCGGATTTGAACTTTCGACAGAAATCCTCCGGAGAACCGGTGGTTTTAGCGGTGTCGCAGGAGCAGATG
Organism: Pirellulales bacterium; assembly: GCA_963773875.1. Lineage (GTDB taxonomy): Bacteria > Planctomycetota > Planctomycetia > Pirellulales > JADZDJ01 > CAVTYH01. Next base: position 185,379 of record CAVZCV010000008.1, on the reverse strand, counting down.
GTGTTGGAATATGCCAGGGGTCCTCGGTAGTTATTGGGCACCGCGCTCTTCTTGGAGAAAAGCTAAGCCTGCGTTGACAACGAGTAGCCTATCGCGACCGCCAAATCAGTCAACCGATGTAAGAGCAAGGAGAGTAGTATGATAAGTTCACTCATCCACGCTGATAGTCCCCGGAACTTTTGCGCAAAGATCGCCACGGGACGGGGCCTTCGTGCTGGAACCTCGTTGGCTCCCTCTCGCTGCAGCCGCGCGCTTGCTTCCGCATTGCTCAGACCAGTTTCGAGGTTAGAGCCAAGTATGCGCAGTGTGTCCGCGACTGTCTTAGCCGGAGCAATATGGGCCTGCAATCCGGCCGATTCGTTAGTACGGCTCACTGTTGTGCTCACGCTGCCATGACCGGACAAGGCGCATCTGCACATTGTTTTGCGCGGAGACGGCACAGGCTGCGCTGCGATGTTTCAATATCAACACCGACAAGACCGGAACCAGCGTGCTGGAAAGCAAATACGACGAAATCACTGCAAATCCAACCGCGAGCGAAAGTGGCACAAAAAGCGATCGCACTGGCTCAGCCATAAGCAGCGCGGGTACGAAAACGGACAAGACACACAACATCGCGAGCAGCCGCGGGACTGCGGTCTCATTGCTGCCGCGCTCAACTGCCCGTGCGAGCGACCCGGTGCGCTGCATTTGCACATGGATATTCTCGATCGACACCGTGGCTTCGTCCACGAGCATGCCAATCGACAGGGCTAATCCACCCAGCGTCATAACATTGATCGTGTTTCCCGTCAGCCAGAGCCCGAGCAGCGAGCCCAGTAAGGCCATCGGAATGTTGAAGACTACAACTACGACGCTCCGCCAATCGCGGAGAAACAACACGATCATCAATCCCGTCAGCGTTGCTCCAAGCAGGCCTTCGGTCGACATGCTTCGGATGGACTGCTTAACTGTGGGCGATTCGTCGAACTCATAACTAATCTTGACCGACTCAGGTAGAGAGCTTTCGAATACAGGCAGTGCGCGGTGAATCTCATCCACGACGGTCAATGTCGACGCCGTGTTTTTCTTCACCACGGGGATGTACACCGACCGCCGACCGTTCACCATTGCGTAGCCGAAATTGACGTCGGTAGAGTCCGCAATCGTGGCAACGTCATGAAGATACAGATTGCGTCCGGGGCTCACGGGAATCTTGCCGAATTCCTGAACGTCCGTAATCATGGCGTTGATCGGCACGAGTGGCATCTCGTCGCGAATGTATAGGTTGCCTGCCGGGGCGATTACGTTTCCTGCCATCAATGCCGAAACGATATCGTCCGGTGTCAGGTTGTATGATCGTAAACGGTCCGGATCGATATTGACGACGATCGAACGTGCATTTGCTCCGAATGGCGCGGTGCCCACGGTTCCTGGAACGTAGGCTTGAAGCAACGGGCGGATTCTCTGTTGGGCCAGGTCAGCCAGCGTACCGAGCGGTTCCGTTTTGCTAGTCATTACCAGGTAACCCACCGGTACGCTTCCGCTATCCATGCGCATGATCTGCGGCGGGAGGACACCTGGCGGCATCATCGCTTGCGAACGATTGGCTTGCGCCACGACTTGGGCCATCGCCTGGGCCATGTCGGTGCCGGGATAGAATGAGAGTTTGATAAGCGCCACCTGTTGGATGCTCTTCGACTCGACGTTCTTAACCCCGTCAACGTATTGGAAATTCAGTTCGAACTGGTTGACGATCAAGCCCTCCATCTGGGCTGGGCTCATCCCGTTAAAGTTTTGAATGACGTAGATTTGCGGCAAATCGAAGGGCGGAAAAATATCGATTCGCATACGGACGGCGGCCAGGATGCCACCGCCTACAACGGCCACCGCTAGCATCAGTATAGTGATCGGATGTCGCAGCGCAAAATTGACCGGGTTCATCGCGACGTTCCTCGGATCATTTTGGGCGAACAGTTTATTTCTTCCCGCAGTTAACGTTTCGCGCTTGAATGGTATCAACTGAGTCGTGCTGGTATGCGCGAGCGTGCGGGGACCTTGTGCCAGTCCGGTCCCAATTCCAGACACTTCGCAAGTTTCTTGGCCAAGGGCCATGTGTAATCACAATCCTTCGGCTCCAGCTGCATGATTCGGGAAACAATTTCCACGGCGCGGCTACGCTGTGCCGGACTCGGTAGCAGATGTGGTAGGGCAGCGAGAGCGGCTTCCGAATCCAACTCCATCAATAGCGCCTGTTTGGCAAGCACTTTGTGAAAATCCGTTTCCGAGAGCGTCGGCAAGTCACGCACGTGCCGATTGAGCTCGCCGACAATCATCAGGGAGCGGCGCCTAATTGCGCCTTTCGCTTTGATGACGGCAACTAACATTCGCGCGACTGCTTCGGCCAGACCGCCTTCTTCAAACTGATCTTTCAGTTGTGCGAGTTCTGCTTTCGCGCGCTGTTCGGCAATCGTTGCGGTCGACGTCTCCAGTGGCGGCTCGGGCGGGAAAATGGCTCCAAAACCGATTGGACCGAATGCCCATTTCACCGCTTGCTCAACAGCGCTGTCGCGCATATCTCGGAAGAAATTCAGGGCGCTGCTGATTACCTTGGAAACGCTTCTTTCTAGATCGGTAAATAGATTGTTTTCCGGGACCACGTTTCGGTGCTCGCGGATGTAAGCGACTAGCGGAGCCACCGCGACGAGGAATGGGTCGTAGCTCGATATCAGGTAGTGCTTCATCCGCATGGGGTGCAACCAGCGCAGTAGTCGAGCGCCGCCTTCTGTCGACAACATGCGCACGATCGGCCCCCACAACCATTCGTACAGCAATTCATTGCGCTCAGAAACCTGTTTGATGGTGCTGAAAAGATCCTCTCCAACTCGTCGGTCAGGATTTAGCGCCCGCAGATCACCGATTGTCCGGGTTTCGAAACGAACCGTGTAGGAGTCTTGGTGAAGACTGCTTGCAAGGCCGTGTGCGGGGCCCTGCTGGATGACCATTTCATATAGTCCCGGCGGTAAATCCCCAGCATTTCCAAAACGCTGATTAGCTCCGAGTGCTCTTTCCGAGCAACTTTTCCGCTAACAAAGATCCCAAGGTGCCCAACGTCTTTGGCAAGCAGATAGATGATCACGTGGCCTCGGTCGATAATGGCGCTCTCGTGCCCATAGACGTCGATGATCCAGTCCAGCGCCTGCTCTGGCGGCGTGATGTTGTCACCCCACGAGGCAAATACAACCAAAGGCGAGGTGATATTCCTTAGATCAATCAATTGCCCGCGGGGAAGTTTCAATCCTTGGGCTAGTTTGTTGCCAATGAAGAGGTTGTCGACGATATCCGTCATCTCATCCTTGGTCAGCAGGTAGTAGCCTCCCCACCAGCGCTCGAAATCCAAAAAGCGCTGTTCCTCCTGGTCGATGTGGGAGTAGAGGTCGTACGACTTTTGCCATAATGTGTGAGCCGGATTCAGGTACTCGAAGTTTTGGACGAGCCAGGCGCCGTCAAACGTGCCGTGGCCGATATCCGCGAAACACCTGGTAACCCAAGAGCCGCCCAGTAGCCCACCGTCGTAACGCATCGGGTTCTGACTATCAGCACCAGCCCAATACGAAAGTGGTGCGCCAACAAGAATAATTGGTCCGACGAGGTCGGGTTGAATCGCGCTTAAAGCAGCCACGGCCCAGCCCGCTTGGCAATTACCGATAACGCAGGGCTTGCCGAGAGCTTTCAGATGGCGATGCGCCACCTCCACGAGGAATCTTGACTCTGCTTCGCCAATATCCAGCAACGTTTGGCCTCTTACTGGTTGCGGGTAGAAGCTGATGAAATATACAGGGTGCCCCGCGCATCGCGAAGCCGACTTCTGAGTCGAGTTTGAAACCGCCTACACCTGGTCCGTGGCCAGCCCGCGGGTCCACTACAACGATTGGCCACTTTGTGGAATCAACGGTCATTCCGTGTGGGGGGCAGATACGCAGCAGTGCGTAGTTGCACGGCCGATCCAGTGTGCGACCATCGATCAGCGTATCATAATCGAACATGAGGACGGGCGGCTTGGCGCTGACCGCGTGGCGAAGAAAGTCGTCCCCGCGCTTGCGTAGCACATCCCAAAACAGCAGCGAGCGCTCGGCAGAATCCGTCAAATATCGATTCCATGCGTCGAAAAACCTAAGTGGGCTTACGGCGGCAACGAACGGACCTTCGTTCTCCATGCTCGTACCCATCCGATCGTGGTGCGTCAGCGATAATCTGCTTCAATCGAACCGCGAATCTTGACTTCGTCGTGGGCTTTATTTTCGATGCACTCTGCCGTCGCCACCATCAAAGTTAAAGGCGATCTTTTGAGGATCGTTGATCGCAGGCACAATCTGACTGCGCATTTTCAGCAGCCATAAAAACGAAATTGCTGCCAAGTGGTCGGCCAGCGTGACCGAGAAACTAACCACCTGAAAGCGCCTGGCGACCATCAGATGACCATCTGTTGGGATGGCGAATTGAACCGCCCGTCACGAACGATTCGGACGAACGCATTATATCAAAATCGGGTCGATCCGGACAGCTGATCTGTTCACGGTTCCCAGCACTTCGCGGCCCTCTGACGATGATATTGCCCGTTGAATTGAGGCAGTCGCAAAGAGGGAACCTGACAGGCTGTTCGCAATGCAAAATGTTGAACAGCAGCACGGCGTCAACAGTGACGCCGAGACACCGTTTGTGGAATTGCGGTTGCTAAAGTTCAAAACGTCCCAGAACCGCCGAGATCTGCAAGCCGTGGTCTCCAATATCGAGAGATGAGCCGCCGCTTGACAAAATCGTTGATGCAAAGTGAAAAGACCAGCGTGTAACCAATTATGAACGCCGTTTGCCCCAGCGGCAGCGGCCTCAATTCGGCTAGACCGTGCACACCGATGATCAGCCCCGTGCAGGCCTCGAGGGTGAGCGATGCAATCAGCATCCTGCCAGGTCGCGAGGCCCAGAACGCGCCTCGCTCCCGAATCGATAAGATCGAGAACAACGCAAAGAACAGCAAGGTCTGCAGCGAAAATGTCTGTAGTTGGCCGTTGTTGTGACCAAGGCTAAACCAGTGCCAGCCAACGGCGAGCAGTCCCAGCGCCTCCACGAGGATGAGCACGCCAAGGAGCACAGCTACTTTCACCAGTGGACCGATGTTCCAAGTTTCGGGCTGCTGCGATGGCCGCACTCGATCGGTCGCGAGCGCAATTTTCCCAAAATCCGTTAGAAAGACAAGCAGGATCATCCCCAGCGCCGAGATGACGAATTTGCCGGTGACAAAAAATGCGATCACGACGAACCCTGATTTTACGATCGTTTGGCTCACTTTATTCGCGATCCACGTAAGGACGCGCTGGTAAATCGCGCGGCCGTTCTTTACTAGGTCGACGATACTTGCCAGGCCCTCGTTGGTCAGTACAACGCTGGCCGCACCCTTGGCCACGTCGGTGCTGCCGCTGACAGCGATGCCCACTTCGGCTTGCGCAACGCCGGAGCATCGTTGACCCCGTCGCCTGTCATTCCTACAACATGGTCCGTTGCCTGCAGGCTCTTCACGACCAGATACTTGTCCTCGGGGTACACCTCGGCGAAGCCGCTGGCGGTGAGCACTAGTTCGGCGGCGCGTGCGCCATCCTCAGTCAACTCAGCCCGCAATTCTGGAGCGCGGATCACATCGCCGAGACCTAACTCTCGCGCCACCGCGCGCGCCACTGGCAATGCGTCGCCGGTGAGCATCTTGACGGTGATCCCCAGGGACTGAAGTTCACTGATCAGTTGCCGTGAATCAGCACGCGGCGGATCACGGAGCAGTGCCAAACCCACGAGTTGCAGCGGCGAGTTCTCCATCCCTCGCGCCACGGCCAAGACGCGGACACCGTTATGCGCCTCGGCGCTGGCACGTCCTTCCAGGGCCGCAATTGCCGATTCCTCCCAACCGGCGACTTGGACCACGCTTCGCAAAGCGCCTTTCATGACGTGCATTCGTTGGCCTCCGATTTCGGTTTGTGCTTCCGTCCTGCGCGTACTTGGAGAAAAGGGTACAAACGAAAGCTGCTTATCCATTCCGACTTTTAGCCCACGTTCTTGCACGGCGCGTAGAAATGCTAGGTCGATCGGATCCTGGTTGGCTGCCTGGGACGCCAGGGCGCCGGATATCACAACATCCGCTTCCGTGAATCCGGCCTGGGGCAATGCGCCGAATAGCGACAGGCGGTTCATCGTGAGCGTGCCGGTCTTGTCGGCGCACAACACGTTCATATTGGCCGCGTCCTCGGCAGCGCTGAGTCGCGTGATTAAGACCCCACGCCGCGCCAGTTGCATCGAGCCCACCGCCATGCTCACCGTAAACATCACCGGCAGCGCCACCGGAACCGCACTCATCAGCAGGACGAGACTCAACGGCAGAATTTCAAGCAGTGGCAGACCTTCAGCCAGTGCCAATGTCAGGACCAGGGTGACCTGCACGCCGACAATCAGAAAGAGCCATTGAACGACGCGCGTCACCACCTTCTCGACATGCAGCTTGGGACGGGCATTCTGAACGAGTTCGGTGGTACGGCCGAAGTAGGTTTTCAAGCCAGTAGCCATCACCAGGGCGGTCGCTTCGCCCTGTCGCACGATCGAACCGGAGTAGAGCGAGTCATTTGTGGCTTTGCGCTGCTCCCGCGACTCGCCGGTCAGCGCGGATTGGTCGACGTGCAATTGGCCGTCGAGGAGCTGTACGTCCGCGGGGACGAAGTCGCCCGTGCGCACCCGCACGATATCGCCCGGGACCAGCTCACGCGCCGCCAGAGACCGCCAACTACCATCGCGAAGCACACGTGCGGTGACTTGCAGGCGATGGCGCAACGCCGCAACCGCCGTCGAAGCGCGCTCCTCTAGCAGAAAACTCAAAATCGCGTTAACCACGAGAAGCGTGAGTGCCACAGCTAGGTCGGTGTATTTGTATAGAAGAAACGAAAGCAGGACGATCAGTTCGATCAGCCATGCCGATAGGCCCCAGAACTTGCTGGCGAAGATCGCCAGCGGATGAACTGGCTGTTCCGGGACCTCGTTCGCGCCCACCCGCTCCACCCTCGATTTGGCTTCGGCACTAGTAAGGCCGGCTTGAAGGTCCGACGCGAGGATGTGCAATTCTTCGGCAGCAGTTCTTCCCGGCTCGGTCTGGGGTTCGCGAGGTTCGACCGGTTTCTCGGAAGGGGTCACTTTTGCGCTCGCACCACAAGAACCGGGCAGGGGGCATGACGCATTACTCCTTCAGCAACACTGCCGAGCAGGAGGCGATCGACGCCCCCGCGCCCGTGGCTGCCGAGGACGATGATGTCCGCCGGCCAGTCCTTCGCGGCCTTGACGATTTCCGTGGCCGGCTTGCCAATCTGAAGAAATTCTAGGGGAGGCGTCTGGAGAGCCACGCGTGGGCTGAACTCAGCAAGCAGTCGCTTCCCGCCTTGCTTGGCCAACTCCACCAGGTCTGACGCTGCAACACCACCCTCAGGAATTGTGTTTTCCGACGGATCGACTACGTGGATGAGGGCCACCTCACCGCCGAGCGACCGAGCAAGGTCGATTCCAACGTCGGCGGCGTGGGCGGCTATGGGGCTGCCGTCAACTGAAACTAAAATCCGTCGGATGTTCATAACACAATTGTTGTACCCCAAACATCTGCGGTTCCGAAAGACGATTAAGCGAAGGCATCGATGCCGAATATTGGGGTTGCTGCACAAGTCGCTTATGCAAATCAACCAAACGCGGAACTGCGCGGGTTACACGACGCTCTTTACTTTGTCAGATTCGCCATAAGTCGCTCACCGGCAGCGATTATTGGCTTAGGCCAGTCTTTTAGGGCACCCAAAAAAAGTTCAATTGGTGTCCGGTCGCCCCAACTATTCTTCGAAATGAGCCCGTCAGCCAAACCGTCGAAGGGTTTTCTTATTGTGTATCAGCGCCAATGCAAATCACGCCACGCCAATCGCCAACGCGTGCGAGCGAGAGCTATTCTGATTTTATCGTCAGCTGAGATCGACATCGCTAACTGACCTGGAAATCTTAGCGGCCAGAGGCAGAAATCTCATCAGACAACCGCGTTGTACGGCCGCGTCTGGCAAAAAAATTCCGCCTCCGGCGTAGATCTAGCGAGCAATTCCGGTAGTAGCTCATAGACGAGCTTAGGAGAACCAGACTCTGGGGCTCGATCCGGAAGTCAATCCGATCGCTTCCCCGATTAGTTCAGGTGATTTGTGAAGTTCACGTTAGTTTCAGCAAACAGGTATTTAGTAAAGGAAGTGCATAAAATGCGCCGGCGCATCATCCTTTTCCTGACAATCATTGGCACCGCGTCCTCCGTTGCCAACGCGCAGTTTAGCTTCGCGACTTTGGCCTCCTTCACTGATCCCGGCAACAGCGGCCCTGCGGCCGGCCTGGTCATGGACGCGCAGGGGAACCTGTTTGGCACGACGATTGGCGTTGGATTACCGTTTTTTGACGGTTCACCGTCCTCTGACGGTTCCGTGTTTGAGCTCCCGTCGGGTTCGAACACGATTTTGACGTTGGCGACCTTCAATTTGGCAGGCGACAACGGATCCGCCCCACAGAGCAGCTTGAGCATCGACCGCTCTGGCAATCTGTTTGGCACAACACCGGCTGGAGGCGGTGACCTATTCGGCGGTACGGTCTTCCGGGTCGATGCCGCTACCCATGAACTAACGGACATCGTGCAAACCGGACCCACGGGCCAAACTGACGCACCTGCGGGCAGCCCGCTATTCGATGCCCAAGGAAATCTGTTTGTCGCTGCGGCAAAGGGCGGCCCGTCCGCGAACGGATCGGTCTTCAAAATCGCGGTCGGCGCGGGGCGCGGCACCAATGCCGTGAGTACCGTGGCCTTGTTTAACGGAACCAATGGGCTGGCTCCAGGCGGAGGCTTGATTGCCGATGCCCAAGGAAACCTATTCGGCACGACGAGCCAGGGAGGTCCCGCGTTTTCCGCGACAAGTGGGACCGTCGGCGCAGGCACTGTTTATGAGATCACTGCCGACACTCACGCGCTCATAACACTCGCCAACTTCGATGGCGGCGGCGGGGGCTTTAAAGCTGTCGGAGATCTCGTCCGCGACAAAAACGGCGACTTGTTCGGGGTGACTCAGTTCGGCGGCGCGAGCGGCAAAGGCACGATCTTCGAAGTCGTCGCCGGTTCCGGGAAGGTCACAACTCTGGCGTCGTTTGATGGCACGCACGGGTCGGAGCCGTTGGCAGGGCTCTTGCTTGATGCTCAGGGCAATCTGTTCGGAACGACATCCGCGGGAGGAGCCAATGACGTCGGCACAGTTTTCGAATTCCACCCTGGCGCCGACGCCGTATCCACACTTTTCAACTTCGACAAAACAAATGGACCGTCGCTGGGCTCTTTGATCAGCGACGGCCACGGCCACTTATTTGGTACGACTGAATTTGGCGGCTCCGCGGGCGTAGGGTCGATCTTCGAGTTGAGCCCCGTGCGCTTACCGGGCGATTTCGACCTCGACGGCCAAGTCACGAGTGCCGATGTCGCGGCGATGCTCCAGTCGCTCACCGATTTAAACAAGTTTCAGGCCAACAACAAACTTTCAGCCGCAGAATTACTGGCCATCGGTGATCTCAACGGTGACAGGCGAATCAACAACGCCGACATCCAAGCACTGTTGGATCTACTCACCGGACAAAATCTCGGGAACGCGACGGTTGCGGCGGTGCCAGAACCAACTTCCATCGGACTATTGAGCCTTGCAGTATTCGGATTATTTGCACTGCGGCGTGGGATGTCCGGGGCCGCTGCAAACGAAACACTGATCCAACGACTTCGAGCGTCAGCCTGCGGGCGAACGACGGGACAAACTGAGGAGGAATCAGGCAATTAGATGGTACGCCCCTTAATTCCGCCGTTTCGTGATTTTGCTGCGGACGTCCGGCGCTTTCGAGTGGGGCTGAGATGCAGAAATTGTCTCCGCATCTCGTCAATTGGGTGACGGCGGCTTTAAACCACCGATTCTAGAAGCGACGGCATCACTTATTTATTAATCCATTCCGGAGGCGGCTCGATCTCAGCGGCCGGTTCGTGTCCCGCATCTTTTCGCCCGCTTCCGGCCAGCCGGCTGATGGCGCGAACGGTCATGTCGTGATCACCCACAATCTGACAACTAAGCCTGATGCCCGACAAGCCACGTGCCGCCAGCACATCGCGCTCGGCAACTGTCATCCGATCGGGCTCGCCGGCGAGAACCTCGACCCGGCAGGTCGTGCAGCGTGCATTTCCACCGCAGGCATGCAGTTGATCGATTCCCGCGTCTTGCTCGAGAGCAAGCACTAGGCGCTTCCCTTCGGGGACCTCGAATTCGCCGACCCCTTCTACAACTAGCTTTGGCATCGATGGCTCTCCCCTCAGGTGTTCAGGAACGGCATCGCATTGTTCCAAACCATCTAGATGCGGGCAAGTCGGGGAGTCTGACGATCCGTGCGGCCGGCGGCCGCCGCCGCGCTGGCGCAGGTGATCGATTCGACTGGTTTTGACCCACCACATGCCGTGCGTCGTCAACCCATGCGTTTGATGGCACTGGGCCGGGCGTTGCGGAAACCCATCGCCGCGCTCTGCTCCCATCAATCCAACGTTTTCTCGTATGACTTGAGAGGCCATGCTTTCCACCTCGAGAACCCCGAAGTCAGGATCGCGGGTAAGAAAATGGGAAAAAATCCCAGCGTGCTAGACGCGCTGGGGGACTCAGCCTTATAGAATGGGTTGCATTCCGAGCGTGAATCGGTTCGAGGCTCAAATCAAATGGGAAATGTCGGGAATGGCACGAAGTTAAGCCGCTAGTCGTTTTGTTGTGAGGGCTTGCTGCAAGGCAGCGCGTGGGCGTTTCATCAAGGTGTATTGTTTGGGTCGTCGTTTGACGACACGAGGTTCGGCGCGTCCGGGCCGGTTGGGCAAAACGATCAGGTGATCCAACGTCCGACCGACTCCGCCTTGCGCCAGCCAACGTAAGGCATCGATGAAGCTGATTCGCTCCACCGGCACTTCTTGCTGGTGGGCCGATTGAAGCATGACCAGCCGCACCAGATTGTACACCAAGGCGATCATCCGTAGTTCCTTATGAACGCCAGCGACCGACTTCGACCGCAGCACATCCAGGCCCAAGGTTTGTTTCAGGTGTCGCAGATTGGTTTCGATTTGCCAGCGGTCCGCGTACAGCTTCGCCAGTTCCCCGGCGGGATAATGCTCGGCATCTAAAAGGGTCGTGACCAACGTCACCTCGCGCGTGCGATAGCCGGGCCGCGTGATCCGATAACGCAGCTCACGTACTAGGATCGAGTCGGGCAGAGCAGCGAAATCCTGGAGGCTGATCCACTGGGGTCGCAGCTGAGGCTTGAAATACTCAACGATCTGATCCCGCGTGCCTAGCCACTTGATCCATTGTGAGCGCGGCAAGCCCTTCAAGTTCTTGTAGGGGCCGCGTGGAGGGCTGTGCATGCGGCCGATGCGAAAGTCGACCAGCATCTTCTGATGAAGGCGAAACACGCCGTGTAATCCGGCCTGCAGCAAGAGCGCCAAATGGCAAATCGAGCAGAACCCGCGATCGCCTAGCACCACGTCGCCTGCTTCCAACTCGGCGTGCATCGGTTGAATGCCCGCCATGTCATGCGTGCGCAAGGGGGCTACCAGAACCTTCTGCAATAAGCCGGTGCCGAAATGAAATAGGGTCAAGAGATGCGCCACGGGGAAGCCGCAACCGGCCACCTGTTGGCCGGGTTGGCCGAAAGCGGCCTGCAGCGACGGAGTATCGGGCATCGAGCATCCCGAGCCATCGAGAATCCAGACACGATGGCCACACCACCGTGCCGACTGGTCACGACACGCTTTCAACGTGTCGCATACGGCCGTTAACAGCCGTTCGAAAAGCGCCAGGGGCAAACGGGCTCGCGCTTGGACGTAGGCTCCGCCGGTGAACTGCTGGCCCAGCAGGTGCGGCACATGATCGCAGGCCGTGTTTCCGTGCAGCACTTGCAGCAAGAATGCATGCACCGTGGCAACCGGCCCCAGCAAGCGCTCACGCCAGGTGTAATCCAACTCGCGGCACAGCCGCTCAATCGTTGCGGCTTGCAGATACGCCGCCACATCGGACTTGATCTGTCCCACCACGCGCAAGATACTGTGGACCATCCTTGGTCTCCTGAGAGAGTTGGTTGTCGTGATAACACCATTCTCTCCGGAGACTTTTTTGCGCCCTAGATCACTTTGCGCTATTAGGCCAGCACCCACCTAACCCAAGATGCCCTCAACTCTTTCGCTTAACTTCGTGCCATTCGGAAATGTCGGCTTAATGGCCGGCGCTCGTATCGTGTAGGCTGCGGAAAGTAGCCACAAGCAGTCTCGGTAGGGCGGACGTAGATCGATAGTTGGGAGGCTCAAGCATGAACGGTCACAGCATACATTCGGCATGCGGTACGAAATTCGGCAAGGTAGCAGTAGCGGCGTTGGGGTTGGCGCTGTTGGGTTGTTACCAGCTGGCGGCCGCCGACGAGGCTCTTAAGTCGAGCTATGCGCCGGTCGTCGAAAAAGAGACGTTCCAACAGACTTTGAAACGGATGTCTGGCGAAAAGGATGCAATCAATAGGCGGCAGGCCGATCTGCTGAACCAGCGTTACGACTTGTCCGACCGCCCGGCGAACGGTGTCACGATGTCACGCGGCAAGGCGGTGCAGGCGGGCGTGCGGGCGAAGCTCGCGAACGGCATCACTTGGGACGCGCTCGGCAAGATGTCGCCGGCCGACGTTCGCAAGGCCGGCTCATTCCCCAAGGGGTTCATGCCACTGCCGCACCCAAATCACCCGGAAGGCGGCATGCTCTTTCCGAAGCAGGAGATCGACGAGATCAAAAAGCAAGAGCAGCGCGATCTGACGCGGTTCGATTTGGACTTCGACCTTCCGGCACAGTTCTTGCCCGAGTTTCCGCCGCCGATTTATCTCACGACGCGGCCCGATCTGGGTGACGTGTCCAAGGGACAGCTGGTGACGATCTCGAACTTCTTCGAGCTGTTCAACGGCATCCTCAATCCGAAACAGATCGAGGGACTGCGACTCTTGGTCACTCCCTTCCCACAGCAGCAATTCAACGCCACGGACGATCGCCGCTCGCTCGCACCGCATCGCGGCGTGGCCTGCTTCGATTGCCACGCGAACGGACATACGAATGGGGCGACACATTTAGTGGGCGACATCCGGCCGCAGGAATTCCGCCACCGGATTGAGACGCCCTCGCTCCGCGGCGTTAACATCCAACGTCTCTTCGGCTCGCAACGGGCGCTGAAGACCGTCGAGGATTTTACCGAGTTCGAGCAGCGAGCGGCTTACTTCGACGGCGACCCGGTGATTGCCACGAAGAAGGGCGTGAACATTTTGGAGCGAGGCAGCCAAGTTCATTTCATGGCTGAATTTCAAGAAATACTGGATTTCCCGCCCGCGCCCAAACTCAACGTGCTGGGGAAGCTCGACGAACAGCAAGCGACCAAGGCCGAGCTCCGCGGTCAGGAGCTGTTCTTCGGCAAGGCCCAATGCGCGACCTGCCACCCGGCGCCATACTACACGGATAACCTGATGCATAACTTGCGGGCTGAGCGGTTTTACGTGCCGCAAATGATTAACGGCGAGATGGCTTCGGCCGACGGTCCGATCAAGACATTCCCACTTCGTGGCGTCAAAGACTCGCCGCCCTACCTGCACGATGGCCGGCTGCTGACGCTCGACGACACGGTCGAGTTCTTCAACCTGGTGTTAGGAATCAAGCTTAGCGCTGAAGAGAAGAGCGACCTTGTGGCGTTCATGCAGTGCTTGTAGGGTGCGGCGAAAGATACTCGAACATCTCGTTGGCACACGCCAACAAACCACTGTAGTGACACGGTCGGCATCCGTGCCAAATCTCATACGATTTCTGGAATTGTCCTGGTGCGCCGGAAACTCATCTCCGCGCTCGGGCTGACACACGGCGGTCGTTCTCGCCGAAGAAACGTTCTGTCAAACCAACCATTTTCAATGCGCCGTTCTTCTGAACCTAGGTCGGCTCCAGGCTTCGTCCACATGGGAAATGTCGGATTAAACTGCTCGGCCGTTACAAAGCTGTGACAAGGCGGGGACTGCGAAATGTTAAAATGTCTCCCAGTTTGCTGGGAGCGTCTGCATTTCGGACCGATCGAACGAATTGGGAGGACCGCCATGAAACGCGTTGCGATGTTAATTGCACTGGTCTCCGCCAGTGCGGTATTGGCGGATGACACTCGGCGATTGGCGGAGGACAATAATTCCTGGCATCTGCGGCTTTCCACAGCCGACAAGACATACCTCGTCCGGCCGGATGGAAGCGACCGGCGCGAGGTGAAATTTGTCGCCGCATCGCCGGCGGGTGTTAGCAGCGATGCAAAGCGCGACCTCTCGCCTGATGGGAAGCGGCGAATCATGATCGACTTGGAAAACGGTATCTGGGTGGCGACGCTGGCCGATGCCGATGGAAAGAACGCGAAAAAGCTGACTGAAAGCAACGCGAGCCAAATTTGCGCAAGCTGGTCGCAGGATGGGAAGCACATCGCGTATGCGTCGGGCGAAAGCGGCAAGCCGCAGATTTATATTGCCGACGCTGACGGCTCGAACCCGAAGCAGATCACGCACGAAGCCATCGGCGCATTTCAATGCCACTATGGGCCCCGCGGTCAACTGGCGTACGTGGCCTGGCGCACGAAGCTGGGAAAATTGCAGCAGTCGGATCTGATTGTGATGGACAAAAAAGGTTCCAGCACAATCGCGAAGAATATTTACATCGACGAATTCGCCTGGAGCCCCGATGGCAAGACGATTGCCTATGGCAAATACGGCTCGCTGGTATTTCACGAGCTGGAAAGCGGCAAGGAGCGCGAGATCGACTACAAGAAAATCGATCCGCGGCTTAGTTCCCACATTGCTTGGAAATTGAATTGGCGGCCCGATAGCCAGGCCTTGGTCTGCCAGATTGTCTTTCTTGGCGGCCGCATGGAAGGAACCCACATCTTCGGCGATGACGAGGTCTTCGTGCTGCCGCGCGACGGCAAACCAACCGGGTTCAAGCCGGCGGAGAAGACCGAGCACATCGAGTGGCGCATGCAAAATGACACGGTCACCAACCGCTTGCTCGATCTGGTCGCCAGTCTTGGTGGCGGATCGGCGGCCTCCGTTCCTGAACCATCGACATTCTTGCTGGCGGCATTCGGGCTCGTTGGTGTGACTATCGCACACGCACTCTGGCATCGCCGATTGCTCGCTAAAAAGTGCCTGGTTTAGAAGGCATCTCGCCTAGCCAGTTCTGTAATCGCGATAGGTGCCGTTGGCGAACAGCTTACAAAGGAGTCATACGTGCAATGCCGGCGAATTTGCCAATTACTCCTACGATTAATGCGCGTCCCGAAAAACAACCGATGTGACACACGTTTTTCGGTGGATGGTTATGCGTGTCGGAAAACGTGTTCCAGGAGGTTTTGAGACACCCCTCCGCATCGGACCGCCACGTCTGCGTCATCAATCGAACGTTTCTCGAAAGCGGTCTCTCGTCGCTTGTCACCGTCGCATCGGGTCGCAAAATCGACTTAAAGAGTCAGTCGGCGCTTAAAACCGGTTCTCCGGCACTTTTGATGAAGGCGTGTGGATTGGCAGTTAACTGAAGCTGATCATTCTGCAAATCCGCGATTACTCTATTCGGTCGTAATTTGCCCGTGGATCGCAGGATGCGATCTCTGACCAGCGAGGAAGTTAATCTGTTTCGATGCCTCCTTGGTTCAGAAATTTTGTACTATAGTGAGCCGGTTTTCATCAGGACGCGTTTACCCGTGCATCAATGACGCGAAAGCCTTAGCCAAGATGGTCTCCAGTTGCGCCTCCTAGCGCTTTGCAGGAGCATATCGACGAATCCGAATAAAAAAAGGGAGCCTGCGCGGCGCCGACACTTAATCGAGGAAAGTGCGTTGGGGCCAGCGTGCGACTAATGACGCCATTGATTTTTGAGGCTTCGGTGTTTGCGATCGCCGTTGTCGCAGGGTTTCTTGGCGGACTACTCGGGCTAGGCGGTGGAATTGTCGTCGTCCCCGCACTCACATTAGGGCTTGGCATCGATATTCGCTACGCGATCGGCGCATTGATCGTTTCGGTCATTGCGACATCCAGTGGCGCTGCGGCGACATACGTACGTGAGGGATTGACGAATCTGCGCGTCGCGATGTTGCTGGAAGTAGCAACAACCACGGGTGCGATAAGTGGTGCGTTCGTCGCAGGTGCGCTGCCGGGTCGATGGCTTTACGTGCTATTTGGCGTGCTGATGACTTACTCTGCCGCCGCGATATTTACAAAGCAGCACGCCAGTCAACGACGTGCAACTCCCGATAAGTGGGCCGATGCGCTGAATTTGCATGGCTCGTACTTTGACGAATCAACACGCGAGGAACGCGCTTACCGAGTCTCGCATACGAAGCTTGGGCTCGCGCTCCTGTACGCGGCCGGAATTGTAAGTGGGCTACTCGGCATCGGCTCAGGCGCCCTCAAGGTGCCCGCCATGGATTTGGCAATGGGACTGCCCATCAAAGTTTCCACTGCCACAAGCAATTTTATGATCGGAGTCACTGCCGCCGCGAGCGCTGGCGTGTATTTTAGCCGCGGCGATATCGATCCCTTCATCGCAGGGCCCGTCGCCGCCGGCGTGCTTGCTGGCGCCACGCTCGCGTCGTTGATTCTTAACCGCCTTCCGGCAAAACGTCTTCGTCACATTTTTGCCATTGTCCTGCTGGTGATCTCCCTTCAAATGCTTTATCACGGACTTATGCCATGAGCGACAATCCCGCTTCCACGGTTGATCGAGAGATTTTGCGTGCCGAGCGGTGGATCAGCTTCGTGCTGCGCGGGCGTCTGCATCAGCCTGATTCTGATTCTCCTCGGGTTGTCGATCAGCTTTGTTCATCATCCGCAATACCTCCGAAGCAAGTCGGAGTTGGGACGACTGGTGGAGCCTGGAGCCGCATTTCCACGCACGTTGCCAGAGGTGGCTACCGGTTTGCGGGCCGGGCAAGGACGAGCGATTACCGTCGTCGGCCTACTCGTGCTCATTCTCACGCCGATTTTGCGCGTCGCTATTTCGATTGTGGCGTTCATTGAGCAAAGAGACGCTCGATTTGCGTTGATTACTACAACCGTCCTCATCTTGCTCATTGCGTCCCTAATGATCGGCACGATCGAGTAGCAAGAATACCTTGCTCCCTGGCTGGTGCCACCGGCGACGTCAGGCCGAGCGCCGAGTTTTAAAACCCGTTAACGCATGAGACTGGTCAGAAACTGACCGTTTTTGAAATGGCAGGTTTTGGCCGGCCGGAATCCCTGACGGATTGCAGGATTGACACCGAAGCGACATGTTGCCAGGCGATGAGGATGCGGTTCAAGGAACGCGCACTGCCAAGCTCACGTCAGGCTTGAGCGAACAATCGGCCCAATCGGCCCTCAATCAAACGCCGCAGCCAGCCGCAGATTCACTAAATAATCGCGCGATTTGGGGCACAATCTTGGCAGTCCGGAGGCGTCCGCTATTGGCGGTCGGAATTCTGTCTCCACGCCGCTCTGAACTGTTGATGCGAAGCCGCGGTGCGATATGCGGGGCGGCCTTGGGTCTTCAATGGAGCGCATGAGGGAGTCTGGCAACTCAGCCTCAATGGATCTGCTGGGATGCGTTCGGCAAACCGGCAGCGGGCCGCAGTCGCCATCAACGGTCGGGACACAATGGTCGGGCAAGTACGAAATAATCTTCGTGGAAAGAATGACAAATGGTTGGTTGGTCGGGCAGCCGACATCGCCCGACCATTCGCCCGACCATCCCGACCATTGCCAGCTGACGCCTGATCTTCAACTTCGGCTGTGGGGATCTTCAGCCTCCCACGGACGGCGTGCCAACCGGTCCTCCTGGGCCGGGCCGGCGATCAATCGCATCACTCCGTGCCCCACGACCACTAGCATCACATAGGTTGTGGAGACCGCGAGGATCGGTGCGAAGCCTGATGCGTAGGCTCCCCACTCTGGGAATCTCGCCATGTACTGGTAGTCCCGCAGCGGTCCGAAGACTGCCATGACGAAAACGACCACCCCCAGCCCGCGCAGCCGAAGCGGCGCAATCCGCCACGTGATCAGGAAAATGAACGCGCACAGGCTGAAGTCGATCAGCATCAGGGTCATGAAGTACGGTTCCCAAGAAATCGTCATACGCCACCATCCCACCTCTTCACCGAGAGCAACAATGCCCACGGACATCACCCCGACGGCTGCCCCGCCAGCCAAAGTCCCGGCCACGCGCAGCGCGGTGGCGCGCGTACAGAAGGCGACGACGACCAAGATGGCCAGATAGAGGCAATTAAACAGATGGAGTTGCTGCGGAGTCATGTGTTGTTCGGCACGGCGTGACAACCATTGATAGTAACGCCGGCACTCAGCTGTCAGCGCTAAAGAATCACGCCCCCCGCGTCACAATCCTGGGAGCCATCGGCGGCTAGCTTCGAGCCAACGACGGTCACTCCCCACGCCCTGATTCCATCGGCCTGACCGTGGATGGACCCAGGGCGTTTTCATTTGCCGTGACACACGTCATCGGTGTTGGCACGCAACCAAACAACAGGAGGGCAATATGAATAAATTCAGCCTGGGACAAATCGTAGCCAAGCCAGCGGCGCTTTTCGCGCTGGAGGAATCAGGGCAGAGGTCCGATGAGTTTCTGAATCGCCACGTGACCGGCGATTGGGGCACCGTGAGTCCGGACGATCAGCGGGCCAATGAAGACGCGCTGCAAAGTGGCGCCCGATTGTCGGCCTACGAGACGACACTTGGCGTGAAAGTCTGGGTGATTACGGAGGCAGCTGGTGAGGCGGGCCGGCGAGCCTCCACCTGCCTTTTGCTGCCCGAGGATTATTGATGGAATTCCACGACCAATCGGTCGTGCGGAGTCTGACTTGAATTAGCGCTTCGGTATGTGCCGGGGCGGTTCTGTTTTTACTAACAGGGCCGCCCCGCGGGCGGCGGTCCTCAGCTCATGAGGAGGTGCACATGATCGCGCTGTTGAGAAACGGTTCCGAAGAGACAGAGTTCGTGCAGCAGCGATTTCTGGCGATGCTGCCGCAGATCCGCCGACAAGTCAGGGTTGCATTCCGAGGTTTGAGGGTCGAACTCCGTGAAGAGCGGATGCAGGAAGTTATTGCGCTCGCTTACGCCATGTTCGTCCGGCTGGTGCGTCAAGGCAAAGAGGCAGTGGCCTATCCAACTCCGCTGGCTGATTATGCGATTCGCCAGGTCCGTGCTGGACGGCGTGTCGGCTGCCGACAGCATACGCAGGACATCATGGCGCCGACGGCGCGGCGCGCCCGGGTCCCACAATCCCACGGCTCGAAGCACATCCCGAGCGGGCCGCTGGTTTGAACCTAATGTTATGTGAAGATCGTCGCGCCGGTCCGGCCGAGACGGCCGCGGCGCGTTTGGATCTGGCGGATTGGTTTCGCAAGTTGTCGCCGCGGAATCGGCGGATCGCGCGGGCGCTTGCGCTCGGTGAGCAAACCAATGTCGTGGCACAACGATTCGGTTTGACTGCAGGCAGGATCAGCCAACTCCGCGCCTGGTTCCGCAACCACTGGGAGCAGTTTCAAGCACAGCCGCAGGCTGACGTCTGCGCGGCTTCTTAATCGAGCGACAGATTAAGCAATCGCTTACGGCCCAGCCTGTTCCGGTTCACGGGCGGGCTGGGCCGCCGCTTTTCGCAGAGGTGTCGCGCACAGTAACGGCAGCGCAGTACCAGTCCATTGCAGTGATGGGTTTCAGCCATGAGATCTGTTTGCCCAGCAAATCCGGCGATCACAACATCGGATTTGACAGGAGACGCCGATCCATTTATGGGGGAGTGGGGTTTAACGAACGGGCTTTGCTCCGGAGGGCCGCACGTGCAATCGCGTATTTTGATTTTATGCAGTGCGCTGGTCTTGGTATTCTCCGACCCGACTTGGTCGCAAGAGAGCCGACTGGCACCCACCGCCGAACTGCTCCAGAGAACGTGGAGTCACGGAGGGAGCGCCGAAAAAGGGCCGATCAAGTTGTCGTCGTTTCCGTTGCGACTGGAAGATATCGGTACAATCGTCCCCATGGGATTGACCGCCAGTGGACATGTGACCCCCAGCGATCACCTCTACTTGATACCGAAGGAATCAACGGATCAAGGCAAACAATATGACGTGGTCGCTGTGGCGGACGGCTGCGTCGTCAACATCCAGTGGCGACCCAAAGGCAACCCTGATCCGACCGTCCAGGATCGGGAGGTCGATTTGAAGGTAATCGTCGAACACTCACCAACCTGCTGGAGCCATGTCGACCACCTCACTCAGCTCGATCCAGCCCTAACGAAGCAAATCGACCCACCCATCAAGCCGGGTCAACCGGCATTGGTTCGGATTCCGGTTAAGGCTGGTCAAACGGTAGGAAAGATTGGCTTTCAAACGTTTGATTTCGCCTTGGTCGACATCACGACGACGAGAAAAGGGTTTGTTGTTCCCGACCGATTCCTCAAGCGTGACCCCTGGAAACTCCACACCGTCGACCGTTTCGATTACGTCAACGAGCCACTCAAAAGCCAGCTCTTGGAGCTCAACCCTCGGAAGGCAGCACCACGCGGCGGGCGAATGGATTACGACATCGACGGCCGACTTGTGGGAAACTGGTACCAAGAGGGGACCGGCGATTATGCAGGGGCCAATCAGCGTCTCGATTACTGGATCGGCCACTTGGCCTTCGTATACCACCACATCAACCCGAAGAACATCGTCGTTTCGATCGGTAATTACCACGGCACCCCCCGTCAATTCTGGGTCAAGGGAAATGGACCGGACCCGGCGACGATTAGCCAGCCGGACGGCGTTGTCAAATACGAGTTGATGTGGGGCCGGCTGGGTGCCTCCGGCCAACAGCAGATTCGCGAGGATGCGGACGTGGTGCAGGGGATTCTTCTCGCGCAGGTGCTTCCGGACCGGAAACTGAAGTGCGAGAACTTCCCAAATAAGACGGCCGCTGACGTGCACGAATTCACGACCGCTGCGACGACTTACGGCCGCTAGATACCCGGCAACGAATGACTTCATGCCGCTTGATATTGCGCCATCTAGGAGCAGATCGACATCCGGCGCAGAACGTGTGCCGTCCAGCGCACGAGGTACATTTCGATTCAATGACGCCCGCGATTCGTCTCGGCCTAGTTCATGGTGGGCATAATCTACGATGCGCGACGCTGGCCTACAAGCCTCCGAACGACCGGTCGCAGGTTCACCGAACTCGCACTTTTCCCCTTCCTGTTGGACCAAGGGCACCTGCGGGTATCGACGACTTGCACCAGCAGCGATGTCATCACTGCTTCGTGCAATCGCCGCTGGTCGGCGCATCGGCATTCTCGAGAGCATGCTGTCAAGCACGTTTCGCAATTTGAAAAAATGTCGTGGGCTAGTTTGGAACCCGCCCATTACGATAGTCCACCACCAGCTTTGCAAACTCCTCCGAGTTTTCGTACCCGATCAATGTAAGACTGCCGTTTGCATTGATGCGGGAAATTTCCCACCGCTCGAATGTTGGAGGCCCATGCGAAAGCGCTGATGGCAACCGCGTTTTGACGAGGGCATACCCGTCGTATTCCAATCGCTGAATTTCTACACGACCGCTGCTAGCCATAACCGCATCACAGCCGATTAGCCTTGCCGCCGGCGCATGAAAAAACTCGGCGAGTTTCGCAAACCGGAAGCGGGTAACTCAATGATGACCATTCGACAATTCAATCCGCGTCGCAGTGACAACTGCCTAGCTGCGGCCGGTGATTTGCGCCACGTACTCATCAGGATATCGCCCCAGCATTCCCAGGTCGGTATTTCCCCAGGCGTAGCCGCCGATGTACGGTGCCGGGATGAGTCCACCAAATGCCGGAATCTTGCAGCGCCTCCGTCTCACTTGGACAGCTTGGCGCGACCGTCCGAGCTGTTTAGCGACATCGGCGTCCGAAGCAGTTCCCAGGCGTGCGTCGTCAGCGGCGGTCCAGAGCTGCCTCGGCATGATCAGATACGGCAGGGAGCGATCAAAGAGCCCGCCGCGATCGCCAGGTTGTTGACTCGTGGTCCATCCTTGGGTCGCCCAATCTGCGCGGCGGGCAATGTGATTGTAGATCAGTGGGAAGGCGATGCAAGCAAAACAGCGCACGAACATGCTTGCCGAGCAAATTTAGCGTGTGGGAGAATAAATTGTGGCTGAAGTTCAGTATTTCTGCCCGGATAAATCGCGATCCTCATCCTCGATCGCAAGATCGCGCTGCAGTTGGCGCAGATACTCGTTCGACCAGTCCATCGCAACTGCGACTTTGTCTTCATCGATCCCACCCCGCCTTGCCGTTCTCAGGATTCCCTTGTGGGATTCTATTCGGATATGGTCATTCATATTGATACGGTTCTATGTTGGTAAGGGCGAATCGTTTCCTATTCACCGACCGCGGAAAGCATCTTTTGAGCCGCGATTTTCAGTGCCTCCAAATCGGCTGCAATCCAACCATTGTCTCTTAATTCCACCAATAAGAAATGCAGATCGATTCGCGGCTGATTTCCGCCAAGCGATTTGCGGACGCATTGCCGTGCGGCTTCATCGATCTTGGCTTGTTCCATGCCGGCCATTCTATCATCCGTGCATGAAAATGCCCGCCGCGCGCGCCAAGGCGATAAATCTTGCCCTCCCCTGGGGCGCACAATAAATGCGGCGGGCGGCCATGATTTTAAATCGGTGGGAAGGTGATGCAAGTAGATGAGCGCAAGAAAAAACCGCCGTCATAGCAGCCAACACCTCCCGGCGCGGCTTTTAATAACGGCGGTCGGATTCGGATTGAAAAAGCCCACCGGGGCAACACCAAGACTGGCCGATTCAAGATGACCAGCTTGGAGCAGTGGGCAGCCGTGATTGTAGAGCAATGAATGATGGATGCAAGAAAAAAGCCCGCCGCGAATTGCCGCCAAAGATGGGCGGTACCGGTGCGTTACTCGGGATCGCGACGGGCAAAAGTGATTGTAGTTCAGGGATGCAAACTAAACGCGAGTGTTAAGGCGAATTTAGATTCTGATTGAACAAGACAAACCTATCTGCGGTACTGCCAAAACCAAATTGCCCCACAAACGATCGTGAGCCAAATGGCTCCAAGTCCCAAGAGAAACAAGTAGTGAATCATGCAATGGTGATCATCAGTCGGTGCAGTTCCGTGGCTGCCGATTGTACTTCGGCGGTGGGACGGTGCAAGCTATATCGCCAACCGTCGACGTGCGAGCAGGAGGCCGTTTGTGATTTGTGTTCTTTGACTGATTCCGCGCTCGGACAATAATCTAACTATTCGTAACGTATCTGGATCGATCTCCGGAAATGCCTTTCCACGCGACATATTTCTTTCCTGAAAAACTCGTGATTGACGGCCTATTCGAGGTTCCGACGTTCGAAATAGCAGCCGGAGACGACCACGCCAAGATTGATTGACCGCCATCCGGTGCTTCAACCGCACAACTCGCACGCGTCAGGGCTTCAAGTGTTGGAGCAACTCGGATACGTGACAGTATTACTGCCTGGTGAAGGCAGACTACGAATTTGCGCACGAGCTGGGTCCACCTCAATGAGACAATTTCCGGAAATTGCCTATGGCTCCCGGGACATCGCCGCGCTGCAATCAGGTCGGCCCTCAAGACCACTCATCGAGTTGTGTCCCAAAATAAAAACACGAGCAGCGTGTCTCGTCTTCAGCGTGGACGGCTGCGTGAACCGTCGTCCATATCGGATTTGCTATCCATTGCAAACCATTGCAATCCTTCTCAAACCCTTGCAATCGGTGCACTTTGTGAACCGGTAGGTGACCGGGCGAACTGGAACAGAGCCGCGAGTGCCGCCGCCATCGCGTCAGGATCGCGCTGAAGGCACGCGGCCGAGTTGACTTGACTGTATCAGGTCCGACATCAACGTGCGTCGCCAGGACCACTGCGGAGATCGTAGCGCAGCTAGCAGGATCGTGAGAGCGACTCCCAGGATTGCCTGCATGAACCCCTGTCCATGCCACGTTTGCATACCTTTGCAAAGCATTGCAAACCATTGCAATCGGTTGCAAACCATCGCGACTGGTGGGCTGCCGCAGCGAGGGAGCGATTACTTGTGACGACGAGGGACGATCATGGCCCCTGCGCCAATGATCAAAAGACAGAGCGTCGATGGTTCGGGGACCGCCGCCGCCGAGCCGCCGCCGAGACTGATGACAAGATCCAGCAGCCCCTGAATATCGCGATTGGTAACGCTGCCGGAGTTGTCGAAATCGCCAATGGCGGTGAGGTCGGCGCTGGTCAAGTCGTAATCGGATTTGTACTTGTTGAGATCGACCAGGGCACTAAGCATTGCCTGAATGTCGGCGCCGGTTACTTGCCCATCGCCGTTGAAATCGCCCGGCACCGCGGCGAGTTGGAATACAACATTGTCCAGTTGGACCGCGGCGAGCGAACCGGGCAATAACCGTAAATTCAAATCGGCGACATCCAAACCCCGCAACGCTGGATCGGTCAAAACCGAGTCGAAATGGGTAAAATCTGTCGACTGGACGGCCGGCAGTGTCGCCAGCACGGTATTGTCCAACAGAACCTGGAAGCTTCCCGCGTTGGTAAGAAAGCGATAGTCGAACGCCAGGTGCAACGCAAAATCGCCGTGGGTTGTGACCAGTTGGGTGAGGGTGGTTGGGCCTCCACTGGTATCAGTCATCACGTCGGCCACTGAGTTCCCAGCAACATCAACAATCTGAGCCGAGCCTCCGCCAGACAAGCGGTACAGGGCCAAACCGTCCGAGAAGTTGCCATTGCCGATGCCGTGGGATTGAGCGACAAGATTGCTGCTGACCGATCCATCACGGCCGCTGACATTATCTTGACCTGCCACACCCGGGATGCCGCCGCGTTGCGACAAATCCGCCGATGTTACCTTGGCCGCCTGCCGCCGCCGGGTTGGTAAAGTGCATCGGGAGCGCTCGTAAAATCGACGGTGCCGGCGCGAAAAATAAGATTGCCGCCGTCGCCTCCCGGTCCGCCGCTGCCCCCGGCTCCGCCGTCGCCCGTGCGGCCGATCGTGCCCCCGGTGACACCGACGGCGCCGCCGTTGCCGCCATGGCCGCCGCCGCCGCCCGAGCCGCCCGGCTGATAGACCGATCCGGCGAACGCGATAGTTCGCGCTTGGATGAAGATATCGCCTGTTGCCGCGCCGGCGCCGCCTTGACCGCCATCGCCGCCGTGGCCCCCATCGCCCCGGACGCCACCGTCGGGTATCTGAAACGTGGCAAAAGTGCCTGAACCGCCTTGGCCGCCGTCACCCCCGCGGCCGCCATTCGCGCCGCCCCCAAAGTCGTTGACATTGGACAGTTGACCGGTTGGCCCGACCGAGACGTCGGCCGCCGCGTTGATCGCGATATGGAACGGCTTGGTACTGGCACCGCTTCCGCCGCTGCCGCCGTGTCCGCCGGACCCTGCCGCGCCTCCATCGCCCCTCACATTGGGATCACTGAAATCGCCGTTACCCCCGTGGCCGCCGACGCCGCCCCCACCGCCGCTCGCGGCCGGGAAGTTATTAGAGAGGAGGAATATCTCCTGGTGAATGATGCCGTTGATCGTAACGGTGCCGCCGCTATTTATATTCAGACCCAAATTTCCATTGCCGACTATTGAATAGACGAGGCTGGCTCCGGCGCCGCCATTTCCACCGGGGCCGCCGGGAGTCGAGGCCAGTGGAAAAAGCGTTCCTCCCGAGCCGTTCGTGCCATCGGCGCCGGGTGTGCCGGGAGTGCCCTGGGCCTGGGACAACGGCAATCCTGTAAGCGCGAGCCCCACAGTTAGCTGTCCAAATCGGTCTTCAGTCTGTGTGATTATCTGGTGCGTGTCGGGGTCCTCATGCATCGTAATCACGGTGTCATGCCCGACGGTCACGTCCCCAAGGATGTTCAAGGTGGTCGATCCAGTGAAGTTAATCTGTCCGCTGGGTTCGATCGTCAGACTATCGAACTGGTAGGTTCCCCCCGCCATTTCCACCGCATCACCGGTGTGAATCACTAGTGGCGCGCCGATTACCATCCCGGATTTTAGTGTTGCGACGATGCAGCAGATCGCGCAATAACTGACTTGAGTTAGACGAACATTCATCGGGCATCTCCTGTGGTGCGCGTTCGCGTGACAAATGCGATCCAGCCCGCGCACGCCTGAGCAGGTTTAATGACAAAAAAGCCGACGTGGTCGACGACTCGAAGTGATCAACCACGTCGGTTTACTCGTTAGCGGGACTTCCGCCGTGGCGGATTGCCCTTCAGCTAGTCTTCCGACGACTTCGCTTTACCGTATCGAACCGTCCTAGCGGCGGTGACGGGGGCGACAACAGAAGTTGTCCAGAGGTCTAAGAGCCACCAGAGAGTGCCGGCATTATCTTCCTTAACGGGAGGGATTGCAATGGTCAACGCATTGGCCGCTTTTACTGCGACACCGAACATCAATTGAGGTCGGCATTGGCAATAATAATTACTTAAGCGTTGAGAATTATCGTGCCAGTAACGACGGCATTGAATGCACACCTGCGCGTTTTCGGCACCCAAACACACGCACCGAAAAAGGTGTGCCACAATGGTCGTTTGTTTGGAATTTCAAGAACGGATTGAGTTGATGCGGCATGGGGCTGGTGAAGGAGCGATGTCGGGTGATGACCGACGCGACCCTGATTCCCAAGCGAAGTCGCCCACAGAGCAGTTTTCCCGGTATCGCTGTTTATGGCTGCCCGCTAATCGCTTTCTGCTTCGCTTCCGCCGCCGCGATCTGGTCCCGGGACGGGGCGTGCCAGAAGTAAAGGTCGCCGGCAGAACTTAACCAACCAATGACGTTGCCATCCGGAGAGAACGCCGCGCCGCCACCCATTAGTTTGGCAACGCCGTCTGCTTCCAAAGCAAGTACGTTCTGCCAACTATCCGTGGCCCACAGCATCAGGGCTTCCTTTCTATCGCTGCAGGTCAGCAGTCGCTGGGCGTCGCTGGAAAACGCCACGTCATGCACGCCTTGTAAAAATCCGCGCAGGGTCACCACTGGTTGCCAGTTTGCGGTGTCAAAAACCCGCGCGTAACCCAGGTCACTGGCAAAGGCGACGAGCTTTCCGTCGGGTGAGTAACAAACCTGAGCCACTTCCAGAGTGTCGTTTTGAAAACTCGTGCTGCTTTTATCAACAAGGTTTCGAACAACCGTATCCCCATCACTTTCGGCCAGACAATATCGTTCGTCGGGCGATACATCCGCGACTGAATACTCAATCGCGCGATGTGAGATCGCTCGGCATGATCTCTGCCATGGCCTGATGCAGCTTCGGGCAGCCAAGCTGCCGTACGAGTACACAAACACGAAAGGGTCTCCAGCCATGTCAACTGCTCAATCCGCTCAGATCGACGTCTTTCCGAACGGTTCCGACGGTGTCGCTGCTACAGATCACAGGGTCGAAGTGGCTGAGCTGCAGTTGCGTCAGGAGGTGCTCAAATGCGCTTTGGCTGCACAGCAGAAATTTGAAACCATCCGAGGCGAGTACGCTGTCCTCCGCCGGCTGGTCCATCGAATCCGTGAGTTGAAGGCGGATGAGATGCCGTCGCAATCTGAAAAGAACTTCGTCGATGTCCTTTTCCGGCAAGGGGAAAGCCTCGATAGTCTGGCTACTTCGTTGGTTTGCTTCTTGGAGTAGGCTCCTAGTTCGGCCAACGGCGGGTATTAAGTTGTCACTGGGTGGAAATGGAGATAGGCTAACGCCGAGAGGAGGGTCCAAGCCGGATGACTTCATGGCCTCCGAGAAGTAACTCGCCCCCAGCTTTCGGCATGACGACGGCGGCAGCTATCGAGGTAAACGCAACGGGCGACGGCCACCGAGCATTGCTGGGAGTATCGGAAGCCATCGTCTTGTACCACGACTTGCCCACGCTGTTTCAGGCACTGGCGGGTCAGCTTCATCAGGTGGTGCAGTTCGACGGTCTCGCTCTTGTCTTGCACGAAGCGGCGAGGAATGCAATGCGCCTGCACTTGCTGGAGACATCCGACTCCACCGCACAGCAGCTCGCACTAGAAATTCCAGTCGAAGAAGACCCTGCAGGACTGGTATTGCAAGAGCAGCAACCACTCACTGCGTCAACGATTGACGATCTGCGCCGCTGGCCGCGATTTTTGGAATGGGTGCAGCACTTTGAAGTCCAAAGCCTCTGTTGGCTTCCGCTGACCACGGCGCGGCGGCGACTTGGCGCTTTGGTATTCGCGTGCAAGCGGCCGTCAGCATACGATTCCGCAGATCTTGGCTTCCTACGGCTCGTTGCAAACCAGGTTGCCGTGGCGGTCGACAACGCCTTGGCGTTTCAGGAAATCGCGGCACTTAGGGACCAGCTTTCACAGGAAAAGGCCTACCTTGAGGAAGAGGCCCGCACCGAGCACAACTTCGGAGAGATTGTCGGGCAAAGCAACGCGCTGCGCCGCGTCCTCAAACAAGTCGAGACCGTCGCCCCAACCGGTTCCACGGTGCTCATTCGCGGCGAAACCGGCACCGGCAAGGAACTCATCGCGCGCGCAGTGCATGAGCTTAGCCCGCGACGCGAGCGAACGTTCGTAAAGCTGAATTGTGCAGCCATTCCCACGGGCCTCTTGGAGAGCGAGCTGTTTGGACACGAGAAGGGCGCCTTTACCGGCGCCGTCTCGCAGAAAGTGGGCCGCTTCGAGCTGGCCCACAAGGGGACGCTGTTCCTCGACGAGATTGGCGACATTCCCTCGGAGCTGCAACCGAAGCTTCTTCGCGTGCTGCAGGAGCAGGAGTTCGAGCGACTCGGCGGCACGAAGACCATTAAAGTCGACGTACGCTTGGTGGCAGCCACCAATTGTGATCTGGCTGCGATGGTGGCTGAGCGCCGTTTTCGGAGCGATCTTTACTATCGCCTGAACGTGTTCCCCGTTGTGTTGCCGCCGCTGCGGGAGCGGCTCGATGACATTCCACCCCTGGTACGCCACTTTACTCAGCGATTCGCGCGGGGAATGGGCCGGCGAATCGAAACGATCCCGTCCGAAGTGATGGAGGCCCTGGTTCAATATCCGTGGCCGGGCAACATCCGCGAGTTGCAAAACGTCATCGAACGCGCGGTTATTCTTTCTCCTGGCTCCTCGCTTCAGGTTCCACTCGCTGATTTGCAGCCGGTTTTGGTTCCGTCGACGGCGGCGACATCGGCCGAAGCAGTGCCTCCGGGCGAAGCAGTCACACTGGCCGACGCGGAATGCGAGCACATCATCGGCGCACTGCGTGAAACGAATTGGGTTGTCGGTGGTCCCAAAGGCGCCGCAGCGCCTGGGCATGAAGCGATCGATGTTGTATTGGAAGATGAAAAAGCTCGGCATCTCTCGGCCTGAGTAGCGCACGGCAATTGGCGCTTGCGCGCGCCTGCTGCGCGCAAAATTCGGCAGCCTCCGCTCGTCATCGCCACTATCTTCGCATCTGCGAATCGCAAATCTCTGTGTGTGCTTATCTTACGATGTGATCCGCCGACTCTGACTGTTTGCGGCACAATGTCTGCTTTAAGGCGTTGCACTAAAGCACGAGAACAGCGGAATTCATCACCAGAACTCTCGGTGCAAGGGTGTAAGTCATGCTTCGAATCACCGTCCACGATAGGCCGCAGACCCTCACGTTTCAGCTCGAAGGAAAGTTGTCGGCGCCCTCGCTGCGAGAGCTGGAGCGTTGCTGGAAAAGCACGCTCGCCCGACCGCACAAACCAAACCTGTGCATCGACCTTGCGGGCGTGACCTTCATCGACGACGCCGGCAAGGCCTGCTTGGCTGCCATGGGCCGCCAAGGGGCCGAATTCATCGCCGCCGACTGCGCGACAAACGCGCTCTTGGCCGAAATCACCCAGACAATGGCACCCGATGGCGGATGCCAATACTGATAGCCTCACTCAGAACTTTGCGAGGAAATCCCATGCCTGCTTCAGCACGCGCCAAACGCATCGTGATTCTCGGCGGCGGTTTCGCCGGAGTCGCTACCGCTCGCCGATTGGAAAAAAGTTTGCAGCACCGGCGGGACATCGAAATTGTCCTGGTGAGCCGCGATAACTTCGTCGTCATGACGCCGCTACTGTTTGAGGTTTTTTCGGGAACGCTGGACTCGCGCGATTGCACGATCCCGGTCCGTGCGTTTCTGCGCCGCACTTCGTTTGTCGAAGCCACAGTTACCGGCGTCGACCTGAACCGGCGCGTGGTCCGCCTAAATGTCGGCACGCGCAGCGGCGAAATGGACTATGACCACCTGGTACTGGCCCTGGGGTCGAAGACCAACCGAAACATGATCCCTGGCGCCGAGCACGCCTTCACGTTCAAGTCTCTCGCCGATGCACTAATCCTCCGCAATCACGTCATTGAGCGGTTCGAGCGGGCCGATCTTGAAACGAACCAACAGCACAAAGCTCAACTACTCACGTTCGTCGTCATCGGCGGCGGATTGGTCGGCGTGGAAATGCTCGGCGAACTCACGGCTTTCGTCGATGGCATCGCGACCATGTATGAGAACGTCAATCGCGACGCAGTGCGGTTTGTCTTACTCCAGGGCGGCGAGCATTTGATGCCGGAAATTGATCCCAATTTAGCAGACTACGGCGCCCGCGTGCTCGCCTCGCGGCATGGCGTCGATTTGCGAACCAACACGCCCGTGCGAGCGATCGAGCCGGGCCAGGTGCACTTGGCCGACGAAACAATCGGTGCGGACACCATCGTTCTGGCGGCGGGTAATATCCCCGATCCAGCTTTAACAGGCCTGCCGCTGGAAAAGGATAAACGTGGGCGGATTGTGGTTGCGTCGACCATGCAATGTCGCCACCAGCCCGAGGTGTGGGCGCTGGGGGATTGTGCGTCGATTCCGGGTCCCGAAGGCACACCATACCCGAGCTTAGCTCAGCACGCCTTGCGTGCGGCTCGAGTTCTGGCCGCAAACATCGTCGCCGTGCTCGAAGGAAGAGAGCCGCGGCCATTCGTATACCACACGCTGGGAATGATGGGATCGCTGGGCCATTACAAAGGTTTTGGGCAACTGCTGAAAGTGCGGCTGCATGGGTTCCCGGCGTGGTTCGTTCGCCGCACATATTACCTCTTGCAGATGCCCGGTTGGAGCCGGCGGCTGCGAATCATGATCGACTGGACCTTTGCTCTGCTGTTTCCGCCGGACATCGTCAAGATCGGTCTGGATAGCGACATCGTATCGCTGCTCCGCGAGGCCGTGCCGTCTGATGCGGTCGCAGGGCAACCGAAGCGAGACAACCAGCCAAGCGCACGACCCGTGCCCCGCTTCGCCACCCGCGACATGTCGTCCCGTTTAGCAGGAGTCGGCGCAGGCAGCGACGGACGCCGCAATCCCGACGTGCAAACAAATCTGTCTTCAACCGAGGAAATTGAACATCCATATCGGAGTTAAACCATGAACCGGATCACAAGTGAAACTTCTGAAAACTCTCACGTCGCCACCGCGGCTCCGCCTGCGTCTCGCATCGACGAGCAGGTGAATGTGCCGGAGGTCACTCCAACGGCGAACGGCCACGGGATGGAACACGTCGAGTCGTCGTCGGCGCCGAGCAATGGAGTGCATACCAGCGTGCAATCCCAACCGTCCGCCACCACGTCGCCCGTCAGTCGGTACCGAAAATGGTTCGTGCTGGCGGCAATTGTGGTGGCGGCCGCAGGGGGTATCTATTTCTTCATCCCGCAGATCCAGATCGCGCTCAACACCGTGAGCACGGACGACGCTTACGTCAATGGTCACGTGACCTATGTGGCTCCGCGCGTATCGGGAACCGTGATTAAGGTGCTGATCGATGATAACCAGCGAGTGAAGAAAGGGGATTTGCTCGTGCAACTTGACCCGGAACCGTACCAGGTCCAGGTAAATATCGCACAAGCGGCGGTCGAGGCGGCGCAGGCGGATTTCATCACAGCGCAAGCTCAAGTCTGCGGCATCGAGGCGCAGGCCCGGAGCTTGCAATTCAGTTTGGTGCACTCGATCGAGGAAGTTCACAATAAAGCGGCGGAATTGCGGGCCTCGGTCGCCGGCCTCGAGACGACGAAGGCCACGCTGGCGCGGGCGACCTCCGACTATCAACGAGCACTGGCGGTTCGGAAAACCGAAGGAGCGATCAGTCCGCAGGATGTCGATCGATATCAAGAGGCGTATCGAACAGCGACTACGCAAGTCAAGCAGGCGCTCGAGCACGTGCATCAAATTCGTGTCAGCCTGGGACTGCCAGCAACGCCGGAATCCGAGAACGCCCTTGCCGAAGTACCGGCCGACCTCGATCAAACTTTCAGCACGGTTCGCGAAGTGCAGGGCAAATTGATGGAAGCGGCCGCAACGCTTGGCGTAAGCGGGTCATTCGATAAATCGCCGCACGACATGGAGAAGGACTTCTTTAGCCGTTATCCAAACCAAGACATTGACCAAATCTTCGCCAAACTTTTGAAGGACGCGCCGGATATCAAGCGCGCCCAGACAAAGCTGCTACAAGCAGAGCGCAACCTCGACCAAGCGAAGCTGAATCTCCGCTACTGCGACATCGCCAGCGAGATCGACGGCGTCGTGACCGCCCGAAATGTGAATCCCGGCAACAGCGTTCAAGCGGGCCAAAGCTTGATGACCGTCCGCTCGCTGACCGAGACCTGGATCGACGCGAATTTCAAGGAGACGCAATTAGCGGATCTGCGGATCGGTCAGCGCGTGCGGTGCGAGGTCGATATGTACGGCAGCCGCCACGAGTTTGGCGGCCGGATTTCGGGCTTCACGATGGGCACCGGGCAGACTCTCTCGTTGCTGCCGCCGCAGAACGCCACCGGCAACTTCGTCAAGATTGTCCAGCGACTGCCGGTGCGCATCGAGCTGACGGACTACGACCCCGAAAAGGCGCCGCTGTTCGTCGGAGCATCCGTAACCCCTTACGTCTACTTCAAAGAACCGGTCACCGGACCGCACGCAGGAAGCATTCTGCAACCGCTGGTTGCCTCGCGATAGAAACCCTGTCCGCGCAGCAGCAGCCGACAACAACCAGCCTCGAGACAAGCTGAGTGAAGGAGAATCCAGATGTCGAGCGCGAGCAGTCTAGCACTGAATCCCGCCGCAATCAGCCGACCGCTTGCGATTAATCCTTGGATCGTCGCCGCTGTCGTCCTCGTTCCCACGTTCATGGAAATCCTGGACACAACGGTGGCGAACGTCGCTCTGCGGTACATCGCGGGCGGGCTGAACGCCGCCCAATCCGACGCCGACTGGGTCATCACCAGCTATCTAGCCGCCAATGCCATTGTGTTGCCAATCACCGGCTGGCTGTCGACCCATCTCGGGCGGCGAAATTATTTTCTGCTGTCGATCGCCGTTTTCACGCTGGCTTCGGCGGCCTGCGGTCTGGCGACGAGCCTGGAGCAAATGATTTTCTTTCGCGTGCTGCAGGGGCTGGCCGGCGGCGGATTGCAGCCCTGTAGTCAGGGAGTGCTGATGGACGCCTTCCCGCCGGAGAAACAGGGCACCGCGATGACACTGTTCGGCGTCGCGGCCATTATCGCGCCCATTATCGGCCCCACGCTCGGCGGCTGGCTCTGCGTCGATTACAACTGGCGCTGGATCTTCCTGATCAACGTCCCGATGGGCGTGGCGGCCGTGATCGCCGCGTTCTTCGTCGTCGATGACCCAGCGTACCTGAAGCAGGAACGCAGTGAGCTGCGCGGCAAGCCGCTGAACTTCGATTACATGGGGCTGAGCTTGTTGGTGCTCGTCATGTGCGCTTGGGAGATCATGCTCAGCAAGGGGCAAGAATGGGATTGGCTGGGCGATCCTTCCGGCCGGGTGCAGACGCTCCTCATACTTTTCTTAGTCGGGCTGGGCTTGTTGATCATGCGCGAAATGCGGACGGCTAGTCCGATCATCAACTTTCGCGTTCTCGGCGAGCGAAACTTCGCGGTCTGCTGTGTCATCATGTTTTTTGCATTTGCCGTGATCTACGGCGCTAGCATCGCGCTGCCAGGTCTGGTCCAGTCGCTGATGGGTTACGACGCTCTGCGCTCTGGATTGATTATGTCTCCATCGGGGGCGTCGTCGTTGACTGCCATGGTGCTCGTCGGCATGCTGTTGCGCGCGGGACCGACGCGCGGCTGCTCATTGCCTGCGGGCTGGCGGTCATGGCGGCCGCCAATTACTGGATGGTGCGGATGAACCTGGAGGTCGGCCCCTGGCAAATGGTTGGGCCCAGAATGCTGCTGACGCTCGGCATGGGACTGATGTTCGCGCCGACCAGCGTAGCGGCCTACAAATACGTCCCGCCGCATCTGCGGGGGGCGGCGGTTGGCTTGCTGAGCCTGCTGCGCACCGAGGGAGGCAGCGTGGGCACCTCGATGGCATCGACGATCCGGGAGCGGCGGCTGCAACTGCATCTGTCGCGCATCGGCGACGGGCTCACTCCGCTGAATCACCATGTCCAGTCGTTTTTGCAGTCGGCTCAGCAGACGTTCCAGCAATGGACCGGCGACGCTTCGCGATCGCGGCTAATGGGTGTGGATTCGCTCGATCAACTTCGCCAACAACAAGCTTTGTCACTGTCGTACTTCGACGTCTTTTGGATCGGCGTCGTCGTGTCCGCCGCGCTGGTCGTTCTTGTCCTGCTGCTAAAGCGCTCGGTGACGGAAAAGGGCGAGCACATCTCGGCGGAGTAGTGTGAGCCGACGAAAGGCCGCGGCACAGATGCCCTGAGACGGATGTTAACCAACCGTCGCTTATACATTTGACAATCCAGAATACTTTACGCGATGAATATCGCCCACTTGAAAGAGGTCCGCCATGGCAATCACAATGAAAACTCCGAGCACTACAACCCAATCGCTAGACGGACTAGCTGCTCTGCGCCAGCAGTATGGCTGCGGCCCAGTGAAATTCGCCGGGACTGAAGATGCGCTGTACGAACGGCATTTGCTATTCGACAGCGTTACGCCGGTAAGTGCTGCCGGCGCCCGCGAACGCTTCGAGGCGTTTGCACACTCTGTTCGCGATGTGCTATCGCAGCGCTGGGTCCTCACGGAAGAAACGTATCAGCGCGAGAACGCCAAACGGATTTATTACCTCTCGATGGAATTCTTGATCGGCAGATCGCTCGCCAACAACCTGACCAATCTGTTGTTGGATCGAATTGCCGAGGAACCGGTCAAGCAGCACAAGCTGGATTGGCTCGGCCTGCTCGAACAGGAACCGGACGCTGGGCTGGGGAACGGTGGCCTTGGGCGACTGGCCGCTTGCTTTCTCGATTCGATGGCCACGATGTCGTTACCAGCGATGGGTTACGGCCTACGGTATGAATACGGCATTTTCAAGCAGACCATCGTAAATGGCTGGCAGCAGGAGCAGCCCGACAACTGGCTGCGCTATCCTGATCCATGGGAAGTCGCTCGTCCGCGCGAGCAAGTGGAGGTCAAGCTAAACTGCTCGTTCGAGCTGCGCGGCGGAAGCTTGCATGCGATTCCAGGTGAACCAATGAGCCTAATCGGCATTCCATTCGATCGGCCCATCGTCGGCTACGGCGGAAAAACCATCAACACACTACGGCTCTGGGCGGCCGCCACGCCGAACTATTTTGATTTCGCCGAATTCAGTCGCGGCGAATTCGTCGACGCGCTGGCAGCAAAACTCGCCGCCGAATCGCTGACGCGTGTGCTTTATCCCGATGACTCCACCGATTTGGGCCAAGGTTTGCGATTCATTCAGGAGTACTTCCTGGTCGCTTGCTCTTTGGCCGATATTGTGCGCCGCTTCCGCCGGAGCAATGCAAGTTGGGACGCGCTGCCGCAGCAAGTCGCCATCCAAATGAACGATACACATCCGGCGATGGCCGTTCCCGAGCTAATGCGGATTCTGCTCGATGAGGCCAAACTCGATTGGAACGATGCCTTCGAGTTAACAAAGCAAACGCTGGCGTACACCAATCATACCCTGCTTCCCGAGGCGCTGGAAAAATGGCCGCTGCAGTGGATTGAAATGCTGCTCCCGCGGCAATTGGAAATCATCTACCAAATCAACAGCCGATTGCTCGACGACGTTGGTACGCGGTTCCCGGGCGACAGTTCCAGGATCGCCAATTGCAGCCTCATCGAAGAGGCGGCGCCGCGGAAGATGCGGATGGCCAACTTGGCCATCGTCGGCTCGCATAGTACCAACGGCGTCGCCGCCATCCATTCGGAGCTGTTACGCAAGACGACCGTGAAAGACCTCGCTGAGTTGTACCCCGAACGGTTTTCCAACAAAACTAACGGCGTCACGCCGCGTCGCTGGTTGATGCTGGCCAATCCGGGCCTTTCTGCCGTGATCACGGGCGCAATTGGCACCAATTGGATAACGAATCTCGACGAACTTGCCCACCTAAAACCGCTCGCGGGCGACGCGGACTTTCAAAAGGAATTCCGGCAGGCGAAGCGCGAAGCGAAGCTGAAATTCACCGATTGGCTCAGATCGACGCTGAACGTTATGGTCAATCCCGATTCGATTTTTGACTGTCAGGTCAAACGCATTCACGAATACAAGCGGCAACTCCTGAACGCGCTGCGGATCGTCGTGCTCTACAATCGGCTGCGGCACAATCCCAAGCTCGAAATGGCCCCGCGAACGTTTTTCTTCGCCGGCAAGGCGGCTCCCGCATATCAGTTGGCGAAACTGAACATCAAATTCATTAACAACCTCGCCGGAACCATCGATGGAGATTCTGCGGTCCGCGGACGCATTAAAGTCGTATTTCTGCCCGAGTACAACGTCAGCCTGGCGGAACGGTTGATTCCGGCTGCCGACGTCTCGAATCAGATATCCACCGCTGGCTACGAAGCCAGCGGCACCAGCAACATGAAGTTTATGATGAATGGCGCACTAACCATCGGCACGCGCGACGGCGCCACGATCGAAATGGCCGAAGCTGCCGGCGAGGAGAATTTCTTCCTGTTCGGACTTACCGCGCAGCAGGTCGCCGACGACCGGGCCACGTACAATCCGCGTTGGCACTACGAGCACGATTGCGAAACGCGCGAGGCGCTGGACATGATTGCGTCCAACCGCTTTAGCTATTTCGAGCCCGACGCCTTCAGGCCAATTGTCGACACGCTACTGGCCGGCGGTGATCACTACATGCACCTAGCCGACTTGCCATCGTATTTACAAGCCGATCAAAAGCTCGTCGCCGAATATGTCGACGAAGCAGCCTGGACGCGGAAGGCAATCCTCAATGCGGCAAGCTCCGGCAAGTTTTCCAGCGATCGCACAATCGGCGAATACGCGGCCGACATTTGGAAAGCGGAGCCCTGTCCAATACCTTAAGGCGGACGATAGAAAGTGCGCTATGACCGTTTCTCCTTACGCCGGCAGCCGCCGCAGGACAGCGGGTTGTCCGCGCGGCATTTAACAGCGCCGAATGCCACACCGACGCATTGAAATATGACCACCACCGTTGACAACAATTCGAGCGGCTCATCGGTTTTTCCGCCGCATTACCGTGCTTCTGGCGTGCTGATGCACACCACATCATATTGCCATCTCCCTACGGCATTGGCGACGTTGGACCAACCGCTGTCCGCTGGATCGATCTGCTACACGCGGCGGGGCAAAGATGGTGGCAGGCGCTGCCGCTTGGGCCGACGGGCTGCGGCAATTCACCGTATCAGCCGCTGTCGTCTTTTGCCGGCAACGAATTTATCATCAGCCCTGATTGGCTGATCGAAGACGGATTGCTTCGCAAGAACGATTGCGTGACGTCCGTTTTGTCGGACACCTCGGCTACATTACATATGTGACTGCCACGCCCGCCTCGTGGAAATCATTCGCAGCATGCCAGCATCCCAAATGTTTGCGAAAACTGCTGTCGGGTATTTCAGATATGTTTTTCGTCCTTATTTTGGGCGACATGTGCCAGCTGATATTCCGCAACTAATGAGAGTAAATTATGACGAATGCCGACGAACTGAGCGATCCAAGATTTTTGGCCTATCTCACAGGCAAATATCGTGGCACGATCGAGCCCAAGGCAGAGGACTTCGATTCCATTGCGAGACCAAGAACTGAGGCGGAAAAAGCCGAGCAATATCGCCTTGCTCAGGCAGCCGCGATCCTGCGAATTCATCGCGACTGGAAATCCATCCAGAAGTAAGCGCGCGTGTCGCAGATTGGCGAAAGAATTGACAGCAGCGACCGCCCGGGGGAGCTTCCCCCGGGCGGTCTTCTTTTTCTTAGGTATCAATTGGCCGCCAGGCCGACACCCAAGGTACCCCAAATGCAGCTTTGGGCGGTGCGCCGAAATTAGGTCGGCAGCCATTAACGGCAGTTTGTTCTATTTCCACGAATGTGTGGCGCCGGCCCCTTCAGCTTGGTGCCCGGGGGATTACCTGCGGCAAGCTTGCTGAAGCAAGCTTGCCGGCCGCAATCCAATTCGAAAATAACCGAGTAACTCCAATTGCCAGTTGGATTTTCGCGACGTCGATTGGGCAAATCGTGGGCACTCCGGCAAGCAAACTTTCGATGAAAGTAAAATCAATGGTCCATGGAACTAGAACCGCAACCGGCGGACCCGGGTCACAAGACGCATGGAATTGCTGCGCCGATATCCTAAGTGGGAACAGGAGGATTGAAATTTGGTGCAACTCGACGATCGAGCGGGCGCTGGCATGGCTTGCCAATGATGATAGTTTGCCAGGGTCGCATCCGCTAGCACTTTCAGGGGATGCGTTATGATGGCGGACTGGTTGTCCGCGATCAACCGTTGCAGCGGCCTGAAAGAAATTCTCCGACTCGCCGCTAAAGGTCGCCCACCGACTTAGCCGGCAGTGCTCAAGATCCTCCTCATCGTTGGATTGGCGAGTTCCCTCAATCAATCGTGAGAGCGCGTCGATCCCCGGCCCGATTAGGTCCTCGGGGCCGGCGGAACATTCTGATCCTGAGTGCCTTTCGGCGCAGAATGCCAGGTCACAAACCTGCATTTCGCCAAGTAGTCTTCACGTCTCAATTTAGCAATGGCCTGACGGTCGTTGCCATTGAATCGCCGCGCAAGTGAACCAGCGACCTCTTGGTCCAGAAGCGCCGTTTGTACACTGCCGAAAACGCAGTTTTCTCCGAGGAATACAGTGATTTTAGACGGTCCTTCCGCATATGCTTGGCTTCGCACGCAGATGCCGCTTTTCTCGCTATTTCGCGGTAGTGCGAAAAATAAAACGGTAGTTTACCGGACTACGATCAACGGCGAGGGACACGCCGTCCACGACTGGAGAGCAGCGCCGAGTACCCGGGTACCGGGCGAGGGCCAGGAGCAACTCCGGGAATCGGCAATAATCGCGTTACAAGCGCGAGTTACGCCCCCGTTAAACTGAAGCGCTGCCCGCCGCATGGGAATAAGCATATATTGCGTCAATCAGCCCAATGTTTAGCAGGGCTGATCGCGCATAATGGGGGAAAGGTGAAACGAAACATCAAATTGGACCGAAGGCAGGCGTTCGCTAATGCGTAAATCACATGCAAAGATCTATGCAGCCGCAGTTCTCGTCATACTTTCGTTTCCCATTTGCATCCGCGCAGCCTTGACGGCTACTTCGAATTTCAACGACATACCCAACGGTCAATTTGGCGGCTATGCGAATGGCATCGATTCAAGATTGCCGCCGTTGACTATCAGTGGCGTGACGTTCAGCTTTGTTCCTTCTGGTTCTTCCGGCCAACACAATGGCGGTGAATCGTTCCCCTTTACGGCGGGTTCAGGGAGTGATCCAGCAGTCCAATACTTTTTTGGACCGCCCGTGAGTGGTCCTCCGCCAACCATCATCAATTTCAGTCAGCCACTTTCTGCGTTTGGCGTTACCTTCACCTTTTTCACCAGTTATCCAGCTGACGGACTATTGGACGTTTTTGACGGACCAAACGCAAACGGAAACCTGCTAGGTTCGGTCGTTGGGACAGTGCCCGCACCTCCCTGGTCGGCTTCAAACCGCCCGGTTGATTTCGTTGCCATCTTAAGCGACCAGGTAAACATCCAGTCTGCTGAAGTTGTCGGCAACACCAATCCTAAAAATTATGGAATTGCCGGCGTTGGATTTTCCATGGTCCCAGAACCCCCTGGCGTTCTACTTGCTGGCTTCGGATTTCTTTGCTTGGGGCTGTTTGGTCATCGCGGGCGAGATTTCTAACTAGCGCCAGAATTCTCGAAATTTAACTGACCTTGCGCGGATGGTAGGTAGAATGTGGACAAGGTTCGTGTGTTTCGGCGAGTCCGCCTTCACCTCATCAGATCCTGGAGAGGTTCTTTCACCGCCTCGGCCCATATCTCATAGCCTTTGGTGGTAGGATGCAATCCGTCGCTCATCACGTCTTTAGGGATGGATCCGTCTTCGGCCAGGAATTTGGAACCGATGTCTAAATAGGTGATGTGATTGTTGTCGTTGAGCGCCGAAATGATCTTATTGATTTCCGCAAGTTGTGTCCGCACGGATGCATTGGCAGGGCCACGCGGGAAGATCCCCAGCAGCAGAATTTTAGCATCGGGAAAATCCTTCCGCAGTTCGAACACGACGGCGGCCACACCGATAGCGATTTCTTGGGGTGTATTTCTGGCGGAAGTGTTGTTGGTGCCGATCATTAACATTATGGCTTTCGGCGAAAAGCCTTCACCCTCGCCATTTTGCAGCCTCCACA
This sequence comes from Pirellulales bacterium, assembly GCA_963773875.1. Classification (GTDB taxonomy): domain Bacteria; phylum Planctomycetota; class Planctomycetia; order Pirellulales; family JADZDJ01; genus CAVTYH01. Next base: position 144,531 of record CAVZCV010000008.1, on the reverse strand, counting down.
GAACTCCCTGCGTGGTGTCGCCTGCAATTCCGAAGTTAGCGGTTTTCATATCGCCGTAGAATTTGTCGAATACAGGCTTGCCTGCTAGCGGAGTTGCGTCCCCAGTTGCGCTGCCGCGGCCACTGTTACGCCAAAAGTCGGTAATGGAATCGCCCAGAAATAACAGATCGATATCGCCTTTCTTGGCAACATCCACATTCGCGCGGTGTTTCGTCATGAAACCGCCGTTCAATCGCGGCACGATGGCAGAATTGACTCGTGGGCGCGGTGGCGCTTCGGCAACTGCAGGATCCGACTTCGCGGTGTCGGCTTTCGCATTGTCCGTCTTGGCCGCGGAACTGTCAGACTTCGCCGTACTGTTTTTTGCTTGTTTCGCAATCTCATCGGACTTTTCTTTCGTGACCCTGCTGGTTTCCGTCGCTTGCGGCACCGCAGGTGCATCGACGTAATTGCTCACCCATTCAAAGAACGCGGGGAAATTCGGCACTGATGTGTGGCCGCCTTCGTGTTGTCGCCATGCGAGCTCGCCGCCGATCAACTGCCCGACTTCCGGCATCGAGTCGGTTAAGTAATCGCCTTTCGTGCCAAAGTCTTTCTTTCCCAGCAGTCGGTAAACCGGCCCTGCCAAAACCCCCGCCATGAAACTCCCATGCGCATCGACCCAGTCCGGATCGCCCTTTTCGCGAACGCCGTAACTGATGAAGCACGGTCGTGGCGCGCAAAGCGCGATCAGCTCGTGCGAATCGACCGGAAGATCGGCCGCCGTCTTGATGAATGGTTCGGCGGCGCCGTACTTCATGAAGTTACCGGCCATCCAATAGTATTCCCCACCTGTCAGGTTCTCGACCGCTTCACCGAAAATATGCCGATGCAATTTCGCGCCACCTTCGCCAGATGAGGCCACAAACGCTACGGCCACGCGCGGCTCAAACGCTTCGGCCACGAGAGCTGCCTTGCCATATCGCGAAACGCCTTCCACGCCAACTTTCTTCGGGTCGACGCGCCTCTGGATTGGCTTCGAAATAGTCGATCAGTTGACTTATACCCCATTGCCAGGCACGGAGCGCCCCCCAATCGTCGGGCTTCCGCGGCTGGCCTTTGTTCGTGAGGCCGATGATGCCGGTACGCAACCGATTGTTATCCGGTTGAATGCTTCCTGGATTGATGCTCCCATAACCCCATCCGTGTGCGATTGCTTGTTGAGGCCACGGCGGTGCGGCCTGTGTTGCTGGTAGCCCTCCCGGTGGCGGTCCACCTTTTCGACCGCCAAAGCCGCCGAAGCCACCGAATTCAATCAAAATCGGCACAGGCTGTTTAGCGGCGCTTGGCAACGTGAAGCTCGCTTGGATGTTGACCGTGATCTCCGGACAGGCGCTATTATCGACATGACCGACCAATGTTTTCGTCACCGTCGAAATTCCGCCGCTTGTGCCTTCGGTCGTGCCGGTCACTTCCCAAGTAACCGTGGGAACGTAACTTGGTATGCGGCCGTACACTTCACGTTCAAAATCCTCCAGAATTTCCGCGCGGCGCTTTGGCCACTGATCGGCCCTGATGATTTTCGTGCCGTCCTTCATTGAGAGCACGGCGGGCATCGTTTCCTTGTAAGGATTGGCCGTGGCTTCATCGTTCGGGCTTTCACCGTTTCGGCCTGGACGGAGCTTCGTGATGCCAAGTTGTTCCATCATGTTTTGATGGTCATCGTACGCGGGCGCGGCCGTCTCAATTTTATCTGTCAGTTGCGCAGATGCCGGCAGCGCTGCGATAGCTATCGTTGTGAAAAATGCGATTAACTGAGAAACACTCAAGCATGTTCTGGCGAACTTCGACATCGGTCTGCCTTTCCTGTAAACGACAAGCGATCTGTATTTACCTTCGGCTGGCGTCAATTATAGCGGCGCGGCATTTCAACCTGCGAGTAAGCCGGCGAACGTGATGCAGACAAATGTGTGAAACTAAGCCGCCATTTTCGAGCTCGCCGGATACCCGCAGCAAAGCCGAACAGTGCAAGCGAAAGCGTGGCAGGTTCATTGACAGCCGAGCCAGTGTTAACGCTGCCGTTGGCCAGTGCATCCAACATCAGCTGAATGTCGGCCCCGTTGAAAACACTGTCGTGGGTGAAGTCACCCAGCGTCAGCAGATCGGCGGACTGCAAGCCGTTTGTATGCAAGTAGTCGCTGGGATCAATGAGCGCATCGAGCATCGATTGGATGTCGACATTCGTCAGTTTTCCATCCAGATTGAAATCGCCGCGAACGGGATTAACTAGCAACGTGTAGAGCGAGGTCCCCTTGGATAATTCAAGATTGTAGGAATGGCCATTCACTGTAATGGTGTACGTGCCGTAGAAGCCATTGAAGTTGATCTGGCCGTTGGCATCAACCGCCGGCACAACATGTGTGCTAAATGTGTTCATCAAGTCCTGCCAACGCTGGCCGATGGGCGTGAATATATTGTTGCCTTGCGAATTATCGAGCATTGCAGCCGGAGGATAGGTGCTGGTCGAAGTGTCCCACCAGCCCCAGATCATGAACGTGGTGGCGAGCGGAGTGCCATATAGCATGCGCATGGTGTTTTCTATTGCCACCGGCCCCAGCGTCTGACTGTGGGCCATGGTGGTACTGCTCGCCAATCCGAATTCGGTCAGCGAAAGTGGCAGGCCGTCCACCGAAAGATTTTGGAGCGCCTTCTGCATGGTGGCCGTGCTCAGTGTGTTAGAGCCCGTTGCCGTAACACTGGCATACAACTGAAAACCAATTCCCGTTACCACTTTCTTGCCGTACGCTGCGAGCCCTGCGTTGTTTACGGCCTCCACTTCGTTGCGGTACCAATTGGCGTAAGCGTCGGAACCCGAGGCAACGCCGCTGGAATCAATTGTTGCCGGCGAGAACTGCAGGACGTTGAATTCATTCAGATACGTGCGCGCGTTGGAGCCCGCCACCGCGATTGCGTTATCGACCTTGTTGTAGATGTCGGCAATTCCGGTTGGCGTAAAGATGTTCCAGTAGGAAGGGCTATGGAGCGCTTCGTTTAAGACGTCGACCTCGATGTATTTTCTGGAGCGCTGTGCATTGCCGACATTCGTGCCGCCGGTGTAGTAATTGATGCGGTTGGTGATGGCATTCATAAGACTTGCTTTTGCCATTGCGTCGCCGGCTTGGGCTTGCGTGATCAGATTGTTCACCCAGGTGGGCTGCTGGCCGGCTCCCCATATCAAATTGTGCATCCGCTCCTGCATGCCGTGGGCGACGGCGTAATTCAACTGTTTATCGACCAGCGTCATCGTTGGCGACAAAGGCTGCGTATTGCCTGCTTCATTGCTCGCCCATTTGCCGGCATTCGATGGTACGATTGTGTTGAAATTCGCGTTGATGAAATTCTGGAACTTGGCTTGTTCCGTGCCGCTGGCCGGCGTCGTGGTAGTGAGCATATCCTTCGAATCGCCATTCGTGACGCCGGAGACCGTTCCACCGAAGTTGAAGTCATTTCGTAGCATATCCACATTCACGGTGGTGCCAGTGGCAACGCCAACGACTCGAATAGTGGCCGGACCGCGGCGAAAGTTATCGATGTATGTGTTCGCAGCCGCCAGCGCCAACGCGTCCGTGCTCGAGTTTACGACTGTCGCATTGCTGCTCACCTGTAAATTGGCAATTGTCAACGCGGGCGTCACTGCGCCCGTTTGATTATCAAGCTGGGTCCGTACAAAATAAGTTCCAGCCGGCAATACTGGCGTCGCGTAAGAGTAGGTTGAAACGCCGGCCGAATTCACGGAAAAGGGACGATCGTAGTCGGCGATCGAGACTGTCATATTGGGAGACACTCCGCCGGAACTTTGCCCAGATGCGCTGACAGCGATATTCACCGAGCCAGGCTGAGCAAGCGTGATATAAGTACCGACGTAGCCGTTAGATGCGAGCGCCCAGGAATTGCCACTCGCTGAACCGCCGGACTTGAGAATTAGGCTGTTGCCGCTGACATTAGTTTGAGCAGCGGCGGCACGGCATACACAAAAAAGCGTGCACATTAGGACCACAATTCGTCGCCGACCAGCGATCAGATTGCCGCGGAAACATCACACGTTATTCCTCGTGGATAGCGCTTACGGAACTGCTCGGATCAATGTCTAAAAAGAGCCGCTCCTGGCGCGATCGATCCAGGAGCGGCGTTCGATTGATTCCAAGGAGCGCGAATCGTTCTCCGTCCGTTTAGTTGGCCTCAACCAGCTGCCCGACGATACCGGCGCGCCCACGCAAGTGCGGCAGGTATCGCGATGCCCATCAGAACGAGCGTGCCTGGCTCGGGAACAGCATACAGAGCGAGCGAGGCGGTGCGCAGCGCCGCCCGCCTGGCCGGCTGACGCAATCGTGATTCGGGCATCCTCGGTTGTGAAGTTTGCATTGACCGTGCTTGCGCCGGTGCCCGATTTCGTGGCATCCGTAGCCGTCATCATTTGACCGTCTGTCGCGACAGAGCTTGGGGCGCGCCACCAGAGAAAGCTGCCGTTCGAGGCCGACGGAGTCCAGAATTCCATTGCGTATATATGGCCCGCTGTTAGCGCAACCTGGTCGTTGGTCGCGCCGATGCTCAGCTGGAACAACAGTTGTGCCTCGTTTTGCGCAGGATTGCTGAACGACAAACCGCTGCCGCCGCCCAATAGGTCGGTAAGGCTGCTGGTGATCGGAGTGTAGATAGCACCCGAGCCCTGGGTGGTGGTGCCGTTGTTGGAGGTAATGGCGCTCGTGACATCATACAAATGCAAGGTGACGTTTGTTGCGGCCTGCCCACCGGACGCAGCGATGGATATTGCACCAAGTGTGAAGCTTGAACTCGGAGTAAACGTTTCGACCATCGCCGTGTTGGTTGCGCCAGTGGCCGCGGCCACATTGCCTTGCGCCGTATTTGCCGTGGCCGGCGTGGCAAGCGATGTGTAAACCGGAGTTCCTGGAAGCGTTGACCAACTTGCCAGTGAGCCGGTTCCCAAGTTTGTAAATGCGACATCCGCATGTGCGGACATTGCGGCGCTCACCACAATCAACAGCGCAAGCAAGTCTGAGCCAATTCTTCTAAAATTCAGCATTCTTTTCTCCCTTGTCATCACGGGTGCAAAATCTCAGCCGCCGGTTTAGCCGATGGAAAATCGTGGAGTATGTTCATTACCGGCGCCACTTCTGTTTCTCATTTTCCGCCAGAAGTGTACTGGCGTTCGCCGTATTCAACGGTTGCATTATTGGGGTGTATTCAGTTTGCCGCAAGAGATTTTGTCCTGAGTTATTGGGTTGATGGGTCCATTTGTTCATGTATAATGCAAATCGCTTAGGCTTTTATGAGCGCAGCCCTAAAAATGCAATCGTCGAAGGACGAATACCGGTGGGAACGAGCGAAGATATGGGTGCGACTAGGGAAGGCCTACTTGATTGCCGTCCTTTCGATTTGCAAGTTTCCAGTGCGTTGCTTGATCGACGGTGTAGGGAATCGTTTGCACCGACCCATCGCACATGACGATTTGGCAACCAGCTGCATGGGCGGCACCGAAATTCTTAATACCCAGCAACCAACCGGTCGCGTTGTACCCGGAATTGTCGCCATTGATGTCGTGCAGCGGGCGAAAATCGGAGCCCGCAGCTGGGGCACCTATTGGAGGCACGATAGAATCTCCGCCCCAGCGAATTGTGTCCCAGTCATAACCCTGATACATGCTTTGATCATCCGCCGGACAACTCTGGCCGTTCTTACCGTCATAGCACATTGGCTGCAGGGCCTTCTCGCCGACCAAATAGGTCTTCGAAGTTCCATCAGGAATGTCTTTCAAACGCACCGTGCTGCCGTCATAAATGACTCCGTTGGCAAGCGTCCATTGCCTGCTAGGGTCCTGGAAATACATGGTCAGCGGATTGAAGCTTGGATTTTGGTCGCTTCCCGACATAGGTCCTTGATTCACCCCAGCGCAGCATGCCCGAGTCTGTGTGCCGCCGTTGCCGGCGTAGTCCGTTACGCGCACCTTGAGGAACCTGTCCCAGCGTTTTGAATGCGGCATTGTAAACCGTAGTGGCCGCCAAAGAGACGGTGGTGATTCCTCGCCGTGAAGGGCAGTTGAAATTCGGCAGCACGATACCCTGCATCTGCGCCTGGGCGTCATATTTGTCGCTCGTACTCATCCCCCTTCCCATGTTGCGAATTGATCCGCCTTCGATGAATCCGAGCAAGTTGTAGGTCCAGCCTCCCGGCTGATTCAAGCCGTATCCGCGATCGGCGTCACCGACCCAGCTCCAGCCCCAGCCGCCGTTCGGGAAATGCTTTTGCGTGGCCAGATGATTTAATGAGGCCAGTCCAATCTGTTTGAGATTGTTCTTGCATTGTAAAACGCGCCCGGCTTCACGAGCAGACTGCACTGCGGGTAGCAACAGTGCAATCAGAATTCCAATGATCGCAATTACGACCAGTAGTTCGACGAGCGTAAACCCCGTCTTGCGCACATTCGAATTCGTTCGTTGTGCGCATCCAAATATTGGGAGCGAATGCATGGCTCAGTTCTCCAACTGCCATGTGACAAAAAAGTGCCGAGCCCGCCGCGTCGGGGGAGAGAGAGCCGGTCGGGCTCGGCATCGCATCAATACACTTGTGCCAACTTTCCGTTACTGCTTTAGCAACGAACCGTGTTTCTTTGTCGTCGTAGCATACCGGCAAGCAGCGCACCGATCGCCAAGAGCATCCAAGTCGAGGGTTCAGGAACGCCCACAGCGGCGCCCGTGCCGCCACGAGCAATCACCAAATCTAAAAGTGACTGAATATCGACATTCGTCACTACGTCGTCGAAATTGATGTCTGCTACAGTGATCATCTGAACATCATTGAATCCGCGCTGTGTTTTATACTTGTTGAGATCCGTCAGGGCGGTCAGAAAAGCGGGAATATCGGCGGCATTTACATTGCCGTCCTGGTTAATATCGGCGAATTGCAGAATGCCAGTGGGGGCGGTGTTCGTGGGAACCAATTCCGCGCCGCCACCCACGGCAATCAGCTTGGCGTGGGTAAAGCCAGAACCGTCGAACACAATTTGATTAAGTTGATTTCCCGTGAGCGACGTCACGCTTGGCAATAATATCTGATCGAGCCCGCCACCGGTGGTGGCGTTTCCAGTCCAATTAGCAATATGCAGCGTGGCACCGGTTGCTGTCGTTCCATCGACCCAGTGCAATGCAGTACTGTCTGCGAGCTGCAGAATTTCGCCGGTGTTGCCGGTCGTCATATCGATGATTGACGTGGCGGTGGTCTTTAACCCACCCGCTTGTTGACCGAAGCTATTCAAACTAAGCGTGCCACCACTCATGTGAATGTTTGACGTCGACGGAATGGCATTGGCGATGCCCATTTGCAGCGTACCGCTGGCGACTTTTGTCGGACCGGTATAGGTGTTCGCTGCGTTGAACGTGAGCACCCCAGTGTTAACACCAGAGCTATCGGTTACGGTCAAACCGCCATCGATTGCCGCCGTCCCGCCATGGGCGAATGTGGTGGATACTCCGACGAGGTGGCCTGCCGTGTCGATGGTCCCCCCGCCTTCAAGCATGTTTGTTGCAATTGGATTGCCGCCACCGGCAATGGTGGCCGTAAAACCGCCCGCACCTGTTGGACTGAAGAAGTCGCTGTTATCACCCGTCGCGCGCAAAGTACCGCCGTTGAAGTTGATAGTTGGACGCCGATTCAAATTGAAGTTACTCACTCCCGACGAATCAGCTGTAACGTTGACATTCATGCCGCCGACGCTCAACACGCCGCCATTCAAATTGACGGTGTAGGTCCCCAGATTCTGAGCGTTGTTATTCTGAAAAATAATTCTGCCCGCTGCATTCGGTGTAAAGCTCAACGTGTCTAGTACCATGTTAAAACTGCCGCCGTTTAACGTGATTGTGGATGGCGGATTGAAGAACGCGCCTATTTGGATGTTGTTGTTTACGAGATTCACTTGCTCGCCGGCACCTACTATCACGGTCGCTGACGATCCGGCATTGTTGGTCGCCATGTTCAACTGACCACCAATGTTGAATGTGCCACCGCTGAGATTCAACGTGCCATTTCCACCGTTGTTGCCCAAGTTAACAGCGCCATTGGACTGAATGGTTCCTCCGGTTTGAGTTACGGTGCCGATAGCGTTAGTCGTGTCATTGCTGCCGACCGTAAGCGTCGACGCAAGTAGGGTCGCATGCGGACCAACAACCGCCAACGTCCCTGAATTGTTCAGCCCGGTTCCGACGGTGACCGCCGCCCCGGTGGCTCCGAGCGTGGTATCAGCCGATGGACTAAAACTTAGCGTCCCATTCCTAACAGTGGTTGGACCGCTGAAAGTGACCCCCCCCGTTAAGTTCTGCACAACACCGGCGCCATCAACCGTGATTGTTCCATTTCCCATATTGAATGCACCGGCGAATGTGTTGGTAGTGCTGCCTCCGAAAGTCACGTTGCCCGACAAGATGTTCACCGTGCCACCGATGGGTCCGCCTCCGGAGAGTCCCCCGATGATTTGTGAATTGCCGCCAAAGTCCAAAACCGAGCTGGCGACATTACTAAGTACGACGACACTTGTTGGCGACAAGACATTAACGGCATTCGCCGTGAGGGTACCGTTGGCAATATTTGTATTGCCGCTATAACTCAAGCCACCTCCACTGGCAGTAACGGTGCCACCACCCTGGATGGTCACACCTCCGGTTCCATCAATTGCGGTCGTCAGCGTGACGCCATCAGGTCGATTGATGTCGACGGAACCACTGTTGTGTACCGGACCGGTAACTGTGCCTGCTCCACTGGTAACGCCATCACCGATCTGCAAAGTCGCACTCGCAGCTACGGTGACCGGGCCCGACCCGGTGGCCGACGCGCTACCGACAGATCCTACGTCCTTAGCGACAACCGTGCCCGAATTGATCGTGGTCCCGCCTTGGTAATCGTTGCTCGTCGCCAAAGTCAGAGTGCTCGAACCGCTCTTCACCAATCCAGTGGCACCGGTGATCTTGCCGGTGCCCGGACTGGAGATTGCGAAGTTGTTCGTGTTCGAGTTAACCGTGATTGACCCCGGGGCTACCGACACGCCATTTGGAATTGACACAGTTGTCTGCACCCCTACAGTGTTGTCAAACGTCACATTGTCGCCATTGAAGAACTTGTCGTGCAAAATCGCCTGCGTGCTGTTATTCCAGTTCAGCGTTGTCTGAATGTCCCAATTTTGCGGAGCAGCTCCTGTCGCATTCCAGATCAGAGTTGCCGACGGATTGCCCGGGACGAAGGCTAAATTGACTTGGCCTAGAGTCGCAAAATTCAAAGTGACACCGCGGCCACCATTTCCCGCAAGGACGAAATTTGCCGCGGAGCCGCTAACCGATGAACCGGCATAGTCGAAAAGCCGATATGTTTGCGCCGTCGTAGGAAGCGAGGCAAATTCCACATCGATCACCGACGACACCGAAGCGGTGAGCCCGCCATTGGCAGCAATCTTATCGTTCGTACCGGCCGCCGAGTTCGACAAATCGAACCGGACGATTCCGCCAGCCAGATCAAGATTACCGCCCGCGGAGTTGCTAAACGTTAGGGTTCCCATTGAATTTGCCACACCGCTGATGCCGCCGGTAATCGTGCCGGTCGTCAGCGAGGTTGATGAGGCAAGCACGGCACCAGTGCCTTGCAGCGACTGACCCGCGCCCAGGCTGAAAGTCCCGAGACTGGTAACGTCAAGCACGCTCGAAGCACCGTTGACGCCATATCCGGAGGAAGCAGCGTTAGCCGTACCAATTTGAAGTGTCCCGCCAGTTACTACCGTTCGCCCGGTGTAGGTATTAGTACCGAACAGCGATAGAGTGCCATTGCCGGTCTTCGTGAAGCCGCCATCGGTGGCGGGGCCCGTCGTGTCATGCACGAAATTATTTGAAAGCGTAAACGTATTGCCGTTAGTGTCGATGGTCGCACCACCACCGGCAACGCGCGTGGCAATATTTGTGTCGATGAAATTACCGGGATTACTTGCTGCAGTAGCGCACAATGTGCCACCATCGAAATTAATGGCGGCTTGGCCAATGGTAGCCGCAACGGTAGTGACTGCGGGTGTGGTGAGCGTGCCGCCGGACAACGTAAGCGATCCCTGCGCCGGGTTGGACAACGTGCCTGAGCTAGCTAGGAATACGTTATTAGCGACAATTGAGCCGCCCGTCATCGTAACTCGGCCAGCGCCTCCGACAGTTGCCGATGTATCGACAGAGCCGACTAGTAGATTGTTGGCATTGAGTGTCACGCCGCTGCCGACAGTCAAATTGCCGATGTCGCGCGACCCTGGCGCGACGACGACCTCGGCGCTCGAGCTTCCCACGCTGCTGCTGCTAGACGAGCTGAGCAACAGCGAGCCGACGTTGATTGTTGTGCCGCCAGTATAAGCCGGCGTGCCCGTGAAACTTTGATTGCTCGCGTTAGTCACCGTCACGCTGCCCGTTCCGGCAATACCGCCTGCGAAGCTCGCGGTTGTGCCGCCGCTAATCGTCAAGTTTCCAGAGCCGAGCGCGAGTGTCCCGCCTGTGGTACCGCCGCCGGAGACGGATTTGAGCGTTGTGGCGTTGTTGTTCAAATCAAAAGTTGCGCCGGCCACATTTCCCAGTACGACGGGCGAGGAACTTGAAATACTGCCAGAACCCGCTGATCCCAGGCGAAGCGTTCCACCATTGACCGTGGTCGCGCCGGTGTACGTGTTGGTGGCGCCGGCAATTAAAACGCCCGAGCCGAGCTTCGTAATTCCTATGGCATTTGCGCCCACGTTGGGGTTCGAAATCGGCGAAGACAGCGTGATGGTTCCGCCAGCATTTGCCGTGTCGATTCCTAAGGCCGACCCGCTTTGAAAGCCGCTGAGGCCAGCCAGGGTTCCTACATCGTTCGGAGTGAATTCGAGTCCACCTCCCACATTGACCGCGAGCGTCGCTCCGTTGGCCACGTTAATGTTCGACCAACTTCCACTGTTGTTGTTATAGAGCGAAACCTGCTTGGCGAATTGCAAAGTGCCGCCGAGAACGTTTGTGGCTCCGGTATAGTTGTTCGTGCCACTTAATACTGCCGTTCCCGCTCCGGCCTTGTTCAATGCCGTAGCCGAACCGTTGTCCGCGATCGACGAACTAATTGAAAGGTTGCTCGCGGTGTTGTGCTGAATGATCGTCAAATTCCCGCCGGAAGTTCCCTGTAACGTGCCGCCGCTAATGGCTGAAGCACCGCTACCCGGCGTCATCAGAATGCCACCGGTGGAAAGCGTTCCGCCGCTGACAGTGCGGCTCCCGGAATTAAACCTCAACGTGGAGATGGTCGTCGGACCCGCTAGTGCTACATCGGTGACAACATCGGCGTGTCCTGAAAGCGTTGTGGCCGTGCTGTTCGTGTAGCTTCCCACGGTCGAGAAGGGCACAAGAAACGCATTGCTGGCGTCTTTGGCCGCCCATTCCGTTTGACCAATCGTTGCGAAGGCCGCACCCGTGCCATCAGTCAACACCTGGCTGGCAGTGCCGCTGGTGGTGAGAACGCCGTTGGTCGCGCTCAACGTACCCAGCGGATTGGTTACGTCGACCGTGCCATTTGTCCTCGTAATCGCGCCGAGATTGAGCGCGATGGAATTCCGCGGTCCATTACTTGGCTGAGTATTTGCGGTCAGTTGCAGCGAACTACTGCCGCTGACCGTTGTGTTGCCAAATGTTTGTAAGTTGGCAGTCGTCGTTGTGCTGGTCGTGCTGTTGAGTGCCAATGCGCCACCATCCAACACCAAGGGCGAGGCTACATTGATGACATTCGTCGCCGGTGAACCTGCGCTGTTGAAATTCAGATTAAGTGTGCCACCACTCAGGTTTGTTGCGCCGGTATAGCCGCTGGCGCACTGCAACGTGAGAGAGCCGGAACTCACTTTCAGTGATGTGGATGCGCCGGCAGCCTGATTAATGACCCCATCGAAAACCGAGGCGACTAAACCGCCTGCAAAGTTGAGTGTCCCAGGAGTCGTCGTGTTGTTGTTAGTAATGACCTGGGTTGTCGAAGGAGCAGTCGCTTGGAAGGTCAACGTCCCGGTTGGGTCGTTTCCGGGAGTAATCTGGCTGCTTTCACCAAGTAGGATGTCGTTTGTCGAGTAATCGATCCCGACAACATACGCAACCGAACCACCGTTGTTGACTAGCTGGCCGATCTGAATTCCCGCCGGCAAACGCGGATAGTGGATCACAACTTTGGCGCCGTTATTTGCGGCGGCTGGATATGTGCCGCCCGTTGCGGTTACGGCGGTGAAGCTCGCGACAGAGAGCCCGCCCACCGTGTAATTCCCACCGTTCAGATTCAACGTGGCGCGGCCGCTATTCGCATTAGGAGTCGCCGAACCGAACTTCAAAATTGCCCCGCTCGGCAGCGCGCCGGGACCGGTCAGGGTCACGGTGCCACCCAACAGCAGCAGTGGTCCGACAAAAGTGTTCGTTCCGGAAAGACTGTTAACTTGCCCGCTTTGATCGCCGGAATCGGCACCGCCGATGGCGAGGGGCCCCACTCCATCAATATTGGTCGAAATGTTGGTAGCACCCGCGCCACTCGAAGGCCAAGCAATTCCGCCGTTAGCCGTCAAATGAAGATTGCCAGCGAGGAGCCACGCATTTCCCTGGGCGTTACGAAGAATTCCGCCATCCAGTGTCAGATTATTGATTGTAATAGCGGCTGTCCCACTCGTGCCCTTGAACAAGAACCGGCCGCCGTCACTGACGGTCAGCGAATCTCCAGCGAAAATATACGGGTTCGCGTCCGGTGGCGAACGTAAGTCGAAGTTTTGATCGACATAGTCGTTGCCCGCGGTGGGTACAGCAGCATCCGACCATCCTTGGGCGGTGTTGAATCCGGCAGCACCAAAACCGTCATTACCGGTGCGGGTTACTGTGGCAGCATAGCTGGCGCTCATGCAACACAGTGCCCATGCGAAAAGAAACGCGAAAATTCGCCGCCAATTATCGAGACTCGGACCAGAACTGGATCGGACAAGTTGCGCGTGGTGAGCGGTACGTCGCAGTCGTGCGGCGCGGGCATTAAAAATCGCTTCCATTGAAGGGCTCCCCCCAGGTGTTGCGGGTCAAAGTAGTGATGAGCAATGTTGTTCGATCTTCGAGTTCTTGACACTACGCCGATAAGCAACGCAGCATCGCAACTTCGATCGCTCTGCCGCGCTCACCATGCACTAGCGCAACGGTAGCGCAGCAAATCGCCGTTATCCCCCGAAGCCAAACTGCCTATTCTCGCACCGAGTATCCCGATCGCTGTCTCTCAGTTGCCAACGGAGCTCGCAAGTCCGTCGGAACCGGTCGAGTCGTTGCCTATATCGCTTGGTGAATTCTTATCGAAAAACAAAAAATCTGCCGGATCGAGTGCCACATCGCACACGCGCACTTCGTCGATCCACCCTTTGAACCATTGCCCTGGGACTCCGTTCTGCGCCTTGCCGCGGCCAATCGACCAAACGGCGCTTGGACCTCCACTGCCAAGTGCCGTCGAGCCTTCCGAAGGCAAATCGGTCTTTGCCAGGAGTCGGTAACCACGGCCATCGATCGAATTAACGTACAAGAGCAATTGTTTGCCATTGCTGACGCCAGCCACGTCATACCAGTGATCGGCTTCGACAGCGAAATCGTTGGCCGTGGCTTTGTGAATTCGTTCTTCAGAATCTTTGAATTGAATTGCTAAATGACCTTCCGAGGTAACTTGAAACGCCAGGCAGGGCACCTTATTCGAGTGAACGTCGCCGCCGTCTCGGCCGACGAATGTTTCGGTGCGGCCCAGTTCCATGACTTTCACGGACGCTTCAATCGTCCACTGCGCCGGCGTGATCCGCTGAATATCGACTGGCGAGGCATGACTAAATGCAGAGTTCGTGTAGACATCACGAGTGGACACCGGTCCGGGAAATTCGGTGTTATCCAAACAGGTTCGATTCGGCCGGCCGTTTTGAGGAACCGTTACGGCGGGCACTTCTTCCGAGAATGAAGGCCGCGTGTGCTGGAAAAAAGTAAACAGGTCGTTGCCATTAAACGAGGAATCGACCGTGGCAACCGTGACTTCAGTGTTACCCTTGGTGTCGGGCAACAAAGTGCCAACCGGGTGATCTTCGAAACGCCAATAGGCGACCACATGCACGTCGCGCTCACTTTGATCCATGGATCGCAAAAAGGTTTCGCCCGTGTCCTGAACAAATGTCACATTCGGCGATTTGCCCCACAGGCGAGCGCAGAATTCGCCAAGAGTCGATGTGTAGGTACGGCCGAACTTGGTTGGCTGCCCAATGCCAAGTCGACTTCGCCCTTAAAGACGTGGATGCGGCTACTGCCGCCGGGCGCAACTTCGACTCCGAATTCGGTTCCTTGATCGACAAACGCTGCATCGGGCGTCAAAACCTTGAAGCCGCGCGCCTCGGCGCGAGTGATTTCCGCAGTTAGTTTTCCTGATTCCAGCCGAATACTCTTCGGCGAGTCGACGGTAAGCGCGATCGGGCTTTGCAAAATTACCCGTGCCCCAATGTCGAATGTCAATTCCGCGACGCCGGATTTTAGTTTCAGCATCTGACCGACTGACAGCGGGTCGCCCACGCTGGGTGTGCCGGCAGCGTCCCATTCACAGTTCACACCGGCTGTTAATTTGGCGACCGATTCGTTCGCTGAGTTTGCGAGAGCGCCGCCGGGGCTTGCCGCTTGGGCGATGCCTTGCTGGTTGTTCTGTTCCGGTGCGGCGCGCCAGTTGCCGCTCAGCGATTGGTACACGGCCCCGACAACCAGCAAGACCAACAAGAATGCAACGGGATAAATCGCAAAAGAACCCGTAAAGCCCCCCAAAAAGCCAAACGTCGGAGGGCCGCTGGGTGTTTGCGACGGGGGCGACGTGGGTAACTGCGAATCGCCGGCAACAGCAGGCGTCGGTGCAACGGGTACTACCTCAGTCGTCGCCACGTTGGTGGGCGCTGGTAAGCTCGATGTGCCGTGCCGCCACTCGAGCATCGCGTGTGTCACAAGGTGCTGGAAATACAGTTGCCGCGCCAAATCATCATGAGACATCAATTTCCGTAGTTCGTCGATTTGCTGCTCCGACAACTTGCCATCAACAAGTTCCGCCAGCAGAGCACTCAGTCGCTCTTGATCTCCGCGTTCGTTTGTCATCCGGCCCCCTCCAGCCCTACGGTTCGTTCGATGCACTCAGCCAGAGCGGCTCGAATCCGGAATAGCGCGTGCGAAATCGCATTTGGCGACTTGTCTCGACGTTTCGCAATATCTTGTACCGGCATCTGAGTCTTGTAACGAAGCGAAACCAGCTGTCGATCGCGGGGCGGTAGCTTCTCCATGCAGTTTTCCAGCGCAACTAAACGCTCATTCACATCACGTGTCACCCCGACTGCGTCGTCCGCCAATTCGGCAAGCAAATCGCCATCGAAGATGTGACGGTCGTGGCGACTCCGCTTTTGATATGCGAGCACTTCGAAATAGGCGAATCGAAAAGCCCAGGTGGCGAAGTCACGACCTTGTTCGAACTCTTGCCACTTGCGCCACAACTTAACGTTGGTTTCGGCCAACACATCGTGCGCCGCACTTGAGTTCGGCATGATCGACAAAATGTACGCATACAAACGGCTCTGAGATTCAGTCAGCAATTGAACGAAATTGTCGGAATCGGTGGACATCGACATGGCGATGGTCCTCGATTGGATAGCGTCAGCAGGGCTGCCGGAATTGAGATAAACGGCCCAAATGTAATCTGACTTCACGCGCGGAATCTTCCGCACACGATAACGAAAAACGATCGCAAGTCCATTGCAGGGTAGAGATTAAAAAAGTTTCTGCGACACGTATTTTACGTGCTTGGCTAGCCGCCAACCCTTCAAATCGCTTCAGCTTGGATTTCTAAGGCGGGTTCGGCTCCAGCCCGCGCAATGATCGAATCGCGACACACGTGGTTCGTTCAAAAGCTGTCAATCCTGGAGCACTCATTAGAGCGACTAAATTTATGGCGTTTTGATACACGCACCGCACGAGTGCGAGAGGCTGTTCCTTCGAATCGTGATAAGACTCTTGTGTTGCTGCGGAACGCCAGTGTATATGTAATGCCGTCGGACTTCACCGGCTGTCTTCACGATCGCTAGGCACGTTTGGTGGCAGCAAAAAACCTGCCACGTGAACGTTTAGACAGATAATGCTGGTCCGAATGTTCACTGCAAGCAATGGGCACTACCTTGTGTGACATCCAGCCTGTACTTACGGTGCAGTACGTTTCGCCCCTTGGCCCGACTTTTCCGCGGGAGGGTTTTCGGCAGCGATGATTTCAATCCCATTGATCTGCGGATTTTCAATTTTTGGCGTAAATACGATTTTGAGCTTTCCGTCGCTCACATTCGCAGACACTGTTTCGATATAGGCTCGTTGAGGACCACCGGCGTGCTTCCAGACATCAAAATCTTTGAACTCTTTGTCCTGTACCTTAAAAGAAAATACGCGCTCACCAGGCCCGCCGATACCGTCGAAAGTCTCGCAAAAATGCAGCTTAACGATGTATTTTCCGTTCGGCACCTTCCATGAAAACGAATCCATGCTGTAATGCTCTGCCCGATAGATGTCCGGGTCTTTCGTGTTTTCGATTTTAAGTTCCGGTCGCTCGATGGTGAGGCCGCCTTCGAAACCGCCGTCTTTCGATTCAACGTCACCAAGCCATTTATGTCCACCGGAGTCTTTATACGACTGTTCGGATCCGGCGCGAACTCGGACAGCGAACGTCTCTTTCGACGGAGCTTTAGCATTTTCCGATTTCTTCGAATCCGCCGGCGGAGTGGTGTCGGCGGCATGCACAAGCACAGCCAAGCTGATAAGTGCGCTCCAAAATACACAGAACTTCAATTGTGTCGTAAACATGTAGGCCTCAATTCAAGAATGAACTAAGAACGGCTAGAGAGGACATTCGCTAGCGAAATCAACTAGTAAGCAAAGAGAGGAGATCGGCGCAAATGCTACTCCATTTGGCCGCATCGTCAAGCGCTTTATGCAATTAAAGTTGTACGAGTCATCGCGAACCAATCATACAAGCGCCCAACCATGAGCATTTTAAGGCTGCCTCGCGCCCAACAATTAAAGCCTCGCCGGCCCACAAATCCCCGCGCAAAAGGAAAAACCACAACGGGCTACCGGAATCTCAAACTGCCCACCGAGCGGCGCGTCAAGGATTTGTTGGCCCAGATGACACTTCAAGAGAAGGCAGACCAGATGATGTGCATCTGGCAGCAAAAGGCGGCCACGTTGGTCAGTGAAACCGGAGCGTTCGATCGTCAAAAGGCCATGACCGCATTCAAACGTCGCTCGATCGGACAAATCGGCCGACCCAGCGATGCCGCCGGTGGACTAAACGCACGGCAAACGGCTGAACTGACGAACGCCGTCCAGCGATTTTTCCTCGAGCGATCGCGCCTCGGTATCCCAGTCATCTTTCACGAGGAATGCCTGCACGGACACGCCGCCGTCGATGCGACCAGTTTCAGCCAACCTATCGGGCTCGGTGCAACTTTTAATCCTCAGCTGGTCGAGAAGCTTTTCGCGATGACCGCTTACGAGGCCCGCGTTCGTGGAACTCATCAGGCACTAACACCGGTAGTTGACGTCGCGCGCGACCCGCGTTGGGGGCGCGTTGAAGAAACGTATGGCGAAGATCCGTACCTCGTCGCGCGCCTGGGAATTGCGGCGGTTAACGGCTTCCAAGGTGATTGCAAATTCGCCGACAAACGACGGGTGATCGCAACTTTGAAGCACTTCGCCGCGCATGGCCAGCCCGAGTCAGGCATGAACTGCGCGCCGGTTGATGTTTCGCAGCGTACGCTGCGAGAAACGTTTCTCTCGACGTTCAAAGCTTGCATCCAGGAAGCTGGCGCGATCAGCGTTATGGCTTCTTACAACGAAATCGACGGCGTTCCATCACACGCCAATCGGTGGTTACTTCGCGACGTGCTCCGCAAAGAATGGGGCTTCAAGGGTTTTGTGGTGTCCGACTACTACGCTATTTGGGAACTTAGCCATCGGCCAGAGACTCACGGCCATCACGTGGCTGCGGATAAACGGGAAGCATGTGCGCTGGCAGTGAAGGCCGGTGTGAACATTGAGCTTCCCGACCCGGATTGCTATTTGCATCTGGCGGAGCTCGTCAAAAAAGGCGTGCTCAAGGAATCGCAGCTCGATGAACTCATAGCGCCGATGCTCTATTGGAAATTCAAACTTGGACTTTTTGAAGATCCGTATGTCGATCCAGATGCGGCGGAGCGAGTCGTAGGCTGCGACGAACATCGCAAGCTTGCGCTGCAGGCAGCAAGAGAGACTATTACGCTGCTAAAAAACGATGGCTCATTGGCGCCTTTGGAACCAAATGCTTTCAAAACCATCGCGGTCATCGGACCCAATGCAGCCCGCTGTTTGCATGGAGGTTACAGCGGAGTGCCGAAGCACAATGTCTCCGTAATCGATGGAATCAAAGCCAAAGTCGGTCGCCAGGTCAACGTTGTCTACAGCGAAGGATGCCAGATAACTAAACCGGGACATTGGAATCAGGATGAAGTGTTTCCCAGCGACCCTGACGAAGACCAACACAGAATTGCCGAAGCCGCGAAGATTGCTCATACGGCAGATGTCATCGTGTTGTGCATCGGCGGCAATGAACTGACATCGCGCGAAGCCTGGAATCTGAATCACATGGGCGATCGCACGAGCCTGGACCTCATCGGCCGGCAGCAAGCGCTCATCGACGCGCTCGTCGCAACCGGTAAACCGATTATTGCATTTCTATTTAACGGACGTCCGCTTTCAATTACGCAGCTCACGCGTCAGGTGCCGGTGATATTTGAATGTTGGTATTTGGGCCAAGAAAGTGGCCACGCAGTGGCCGATGTGCTGTTTGGCGATTACAACCCTGGGGGCAAACTGCCCATTACGATTCCACGATCCGTGGGTCATTTACCCGCATTTTACAACCACAAGCCATCCGCGCGGCGCGGTTATCTATTCGACGACGTTTCACCGTTGTATCCGTTCGGATACGGTCTGAGTTACACGCAATTTGCGTTGGATGCGCCACGACTTGAAAAGAAAACGATTCGCAGCAATGGCCGCTGTCGCGTGTCGGTGAATGTGACGAACACCGGCTCCCGAGCAGGTGATGAAGTCGTGCAAATGTATGTCCGTGACGTCGTCAGTTCCGTGACTCGGCCGGTCAAAGAGCTTAAAGGCTTCCAGCGAGTGTCTCTCCAACCGGGCGAAACGAGAAAGGTGTCGTTCGAGATCACACCTGATCGGCTGGCGTTCTTCGACGTCGAGATGAAGTTTGTTGTCGAGCCGGGCCAGTTTGACATCATGATCGGCGCTAGCTCGCGCGATGAGGATTTGCAAAAAGTCGTTCTGAATGTGACGAAGTAGCTCAAACGAAGGCCTTTCATGGCAGATTACCCGCGTGCGCAAAAAATTGTCGTTCATCGAAAAGGCCGGCTACAGCGCAGCCGATGCCGCGGCCAACTTCGTCTTCATGACGATGATTCTGTTTCAGGGCAATTTTTATACTGACGTTTTTGGACTGACCGCCGGCACCGCGGCAATAATCCTGATCGGAGCGCGGCTATGGGATGCGTTTGTTGATCCACTTGTGGGAGTTTTAGCCGACCGAACAAAGACGCGGTGGGGGAAATTCCGGCCTTGGATTCTATTTACCGCGCTGCCGTGGTGCGTAGTCATGGTCCTTGCCTACACAACGCCCAACGGTTGGAGTACCGGCAGCATGATCGCGTACGCGGCCATCACAAACATTCTGATGATGACCATCTATTCGATGAACAACATGCCCTATTCCGCTCTCGGGGGCGTAATGACGGGCGACGTGAATGAGCGCGCGAGGCTGAATTCATATAGGTTTGTGTCCGTCAATGTGGCCCAATTCATCGTCGGCGGTTTTACGCTGCCGCTGGTGGCAAAATTTGCAGTCGGCCATGATCGACAATTTGGTTGGCAAATGACCATGACTGTTTGGGCGGTCCTGTGCCTAATTCTGTTTTTGATTACGTTTTTCACCACCAAGGAACGCATTGAGCCCCCCCCGACGCAAAAATCGTCGCCCAAGCAGGACTTTTCGGACTTGTTGAAGAGTAGTCCATGGCTCGTGATGTTCCTGATGACGCTCGTTCACTTCTGTATTCTCTCGTTCCGCGGCAACGCGCTCTTCAACTACTATCACCATTACGCCGATAAAGCGGCAATGTTCGATTGGCTGGCCGGACTGGGACTTACAGCACCGCGCGGAGCGCCAACTTCGAGCGGCCTGCTTGAAACACTCGGGTACATCGTACATGGCGACCGCTCGGATCTGGCGAACTCCAATGTGGCCGACGTCGCTAACAGCATCATCAATATGCTCGGCACCGCAACCACGATCATTGTTATTTTACTGTCGCCGGCGCTGTCACGGCGCTTCGGAAAGAAAGCGGTCGCCGTTTGCGGATTCGGTCTGGCAAGTCTCGGATCACTCGCTTTCTATCTGCTGCAGCCAGATCAGTTTGGCGGCATGGTCGCGCTTACGATTCTGATTGCCGCGGTGTATGCGCCGACCATTCCGCTCGTGTGGGCGATTTATGCCGACGTGGCAGATTATTCAGAATGGACCACGGGCCGACGCTTCACAGGCATCGTCTTCGCGACGATTTGCTTCGCACTTAAATGCGGTTTGGCATTCGGCAATTCCTCATTTCTGTGGACCATGGCCGGCGTGTTCGATTATGATCCGAAACTTCCGGCCAGCGACAAAACGCTGCAAGGATTTCGCGTGTGCAGCGGAATCATTGTGGGAGTGCTGTTTGCAGTCTGCACCTGTCTCCTGGCAGTTTACAAACTGAATAAGCGGTTAACGATTCGAATTGCAGATGAACTTGCAGAGCGACGCAATTCCCTGGACCACAGAATGACCTAATTCTCCGATTTCATAACCACATCCAACACGGCTTGAAGTGCGAGCTTTGGTCGGCACTGCCGATCGAACAAAAGCGGATGATCGGTTCGCTCGCGCGGCCAATAATTCAACCAAGATCGACCATCATTGAGACCCCAAAACGTTACCCGATTAATGGCGTCGCGATGTTTGTGAAACAGCGAAAACAGTTTGCCATATTGCTCTGCCTGACGCTGCAGGACGTCCCCCGTAATCGGCGATTTTTTCGAGCCGTCGGCTTCGCGTTTGGTTGTGTCGGCGCCCGCCGATTGCCGGGGCACGACATCCAAATCGAGTTCTGTAATGGCGACTTTCACGCCCAATTTGTGAAACTCTTCAATTGCTGTTTCAATATCCGAGAAGGGAATTTTGTCGAGCATCCAATGTCCCTGGATGCCCACGGTCGCCACTGGAATTCCAGCTTGCTGCAAAGACTTGATGAGTCGAATAGTACGGTCGCGCTTCGGGTTCGATTCGATGTTGTAATCGTTGTATTGCAGTTCGCAATTCGGATCCGCGGCGTGGGCGAATTTGTACGCACGGACGATATAGTCGTCGCCGATGATCTTCTGCCAGCGCGTTTCGCGCAAATCCTTCGCGCCGCCCTCGGCAATTGCTTCGTTAACGACATCCCATCCGCGAATTTTTCCTTTGTAACGGCCAACGATCGTGTCAATGTGTTTCTTCAGCCGCTGCAACAATTGCTCGCGCGAGACTTGGCCATGGTCATCCTGAAAAAACCAGTCGGCCGTCTGGTTGTGCCAAACAAGATTATGCCCGAACACTTGAATGTCGTTGGCTTCAGCGAATTGAACAAGCGCGTCAGCCTGAGCAAATTCCCAACGGTCTTCCTCGGGATGGATCATTCCCGGCTTCATGCAGTTCTCAGGAGTGATCGCATTGAAGTGCGATTTGATGACGGCCAACTCTGCCGCCGTATAGTCATCTGGCACGCTTCCGCCAAGCGCCACGCCAATCAGAAAATCGTTTTTATAGGCGTCTTTGAGCGATGGCGAATCGGCTTGCGCAACATTGGGCATTGCCAGCATGATCATCAATGCCGTCGCAAGGCAAGCTCCTGGCACTGCGCGAAAGCTGTGCGGCATCGTCGCCTCCGTTCCGAATCAAAGAGCAAGAGAAGATATGAATACGCTTGCGAAGTTGCATTATAATGCGTCCCGAACTCACTTCGTGTCAAGCAAATGGAAAATTATGAACCAACATTTCTTATCATCCACGGCGCTCACAGCGGTCCTCGATACCCTGAAGTAACCCAATCGCAGCCCCGTATCATTCCGCTATCATTCCGCACACGTTTTCATTCATGTCCCCCAGCGCTGCCTTTCCTGAAGTTGGAAAAATTGCTTTCGAAGGCCCGAGGAGCCGCAATCCGCTGGCGTTCCATTACTACAACGCCGGCGAACTGGTCGAAGGCATATCGATGCAGGACCATCTGCGCTTCGCTGTGGCCTACTGGCATACTTTCCGCGGGACCGGCAGCGATCCGTTCGGTCCCGGCACGATGCTGCGCCCCTGGGAAGGACCAATCGACAATGTGGAAAACGCGATCAATCGGGTTCACGTAGCGTTTGAGTTCATCGAAAAACTCGGCGTGCCGTTCTATTGCTTTCACGATCGCGATGTTGCGCCGGAAGGGGCGTCACTGGCCGAGAGCAACAAGAACTTGGATACGGTGGTTCGCGCGTTGAAAGCAGAACAGCAGCGCACCGGAATCAAACTGCTGTGGGGCACCGCCAATTTATTCAGCAACCGCCGCTATCTGCACGGCGCCGCCACGAGCTGCAATGCCGACGCTTTCGCCTTCGCCGCCGCCCAAGTCAAAAAAGCGATCGAGGTGACGAAAGAACTTGGCGGCGCTGGGTATGTTTTTTGGGGCGGACGCGAAGGATATCAAACGCTTTGGAACACCGACATGAAGCGTGAACTCGATCATCTGGCCCGCTTCATGCACATGGCGGTCGAATACGCCAAACAAATCGGCTTCACGGGCCAATTTTACTTCGAGCCCAAGCCGAAGGAGCCGACCAAACATCAATACGATTTCGATGCCGCCGCCTGTCTTAACTTTTTGCGCACCTACGGGCTGGAAAAACAGGTGAAACTGAACATCGAAACCAACCACGCCACGCTCGCTGGCCACTCGATGCAGCATGAATTGGAATATGCCGCCATGCAGGGATTCTTGGGCTCGATCGACGCCAACTTCGGCGACTTACTCTTGGGCTGGGACACCGATCAATTCCCGACCGATATCTATCTCACCACGCAAGTGATGCTGGTGCTCCTCAAGTACGGCGGTTTCACGACCGGCGGGCTGAACTTCGATGCCAAAGTGCGGCGCGAAAGCTTTGAGCCCATCGACTTGTTCTACGCCCACATCGGCGGCATGGACGCCTTCGCCCGCGGGCTAAAAATCGCCGCTGCCATTAGGGCCGATGGAGTTTTGGAGAAGCTCGTGAAAGAGCGCTACGGCTCATGGGACACCGGCATTGGTGCGGAAATCGAATCCGGCCGCCACGACTTCCTCTCGCTGGAGCAGCATATGCTTTCACAGGGCGACATCACACCCAACCACAGCGGCCGGCAAGAGATGATCGAGAATTTGATCAATTCTTATTTGTAACGAACGATCCTTCGCTCGAATGAAATCCTGCAGCTACTACCCTTGGGTTGAAGCAGTTGTCGCTTGGCTCTCAATTGCGCCCTTTTGCTACGGCCAGACGTTCACGGTCGCGACAGATCGACCAAGCGGAGTTTATCAAGTCGGCGACACGGTGCGTTGGCAGATTCAGTGGACAGCGGATAGTGACCCACCGGCAGCAAAGTACGTGCTCAAAAGCGGTGGTCGCAAAACTATTGATCAAGGCGACGTATCATTTGAAGGCCGTGTGGCCAATGTGCAATCGAAATTTGTTGAACCGAATGCTTTGCTGCTCGAAGTGACGTGGAATGTCGATCGCAAAATCAAAAGGGCGCTAGCCGGCGTGGTTGCCGCGCCAGACAAGATCCAGCCCGCCGAACCGCCGCCGGCCGATTTCGATGCGTTTTGGCACTCTAAGCTCGACGAGTTAGCGGCGGTTCCCGACAATCCGCAATTGGAATCGGCGGAGAGTAAAAAGTCGGGCGTTGATTACTGGAAAATCACGCTGGATAATATCCGCGGCAGCCACATTCATGGGCAGCTCGCGCGTCCGCAACGCGAGGGAAAATTGCCAGCGCGATTAATCCTGCAGTATGCCGGCGTATACGCGTTGCAGCAAGGTTGGGTCACGGATCGCGCGGCGGAAGGCTGGCTCGCACTCAATATCGAAGCGCACGATTTGCCGATCGACGAGCCGCCATCGTTTTACAAAGAGCAGTCCGACGGTCCTCTGAAGAACTACTGGAAGATCGGCAACGATGACCCGGATCAGAGCTATTACCTGCGCATGTATCTGTCGTGCTATAGGGCTGTGGAGTATTTGAAGCAGCGCGACGATTGGGACGGGAAAACGCTCGTTGTAATGGGCACCAGCCAAGGCGGCCAACAAACGCTGATGGTGGCAGGCTTGCATCCAGAGAGTATCACCGCGATCGCGCCGTTTCTGCCGGCGGCGTGCGACATGCTGGCACCACAAATTGGCCGCGCAGCCGGTTTCCCTGATTGGTATTCGCAAACCGACGGCAAGGACCCGGACAAAGTGCGTGCCGCAAGCCGCTACTACGATCCCGCCAATTTGCGCGACACATCATATGCCCGGTGCTCAGCGGCCTGGGCTTGTTGGATGATCTGGCTGCGCCGTCCAGCGTACTGGCCGCCCTCAATCAGATCAGTGCACCGAAGGAGGTGATCATTCTCGCGAATGCCGGCCATCAAGATGAGCGGGGCTCTCAGCGCTTGTATCAAAAGCGACTCTACGGTGCATGGCTGCCGGCCCTCCGCCAGGGAGAGTCAGCGCCAGTGCAAAAAGGCGTCCCGCAAACCAATCCGACATTCGCAGCCGCACACGCCGCGCTCGTTGAAAAAGCGAAACAAGGCGGAATCGATATTTATTTCGAAGGCGATTCCATCACGCCGCCGCTGGCAGGCCAACGATTATCCAGAGCACCAAAAAAACTGGAACGAAAACTTTTTTGGGTGGAATGCGGCCGATTTTGGCTGGGGAGGCGATACAACTCGCAACGTGCTGTACCGACTAAACGACGGTGAACTCGACGGCGTGAACCCGAAAGTCGTTGTGGTGATGATTGGCACGAATAACGTGGGTAAAATACCTCGAACCAATGATTACAGATTGGTAGAAGACGTAGCACAAGGCGTGCGCGCGATCGTCGATGTGTTTCAAGTCAAAGCACCGGAGGCGAAAATCATTCTGATGGGCATCACTCCGCGCAGCGATGCCGGAGAAAGAAGCCCGCAAATTATGGCCACGATCGACAAAATCAATGATCGAATTGAGAAACTTGCCAACGGGAGCACGATCCGCTATGTGAACATCAACGGCCAGCTTACCGACGAGCACGGCAAGCTGTTGCCCGGCGTCACCGAAGATGGGCTGCATCTTTCGATTCTCGGCTATCAGATTTGGGCCGATGCCTTAAAGCCAATTTTTGCCGACATCCTCGGTCCGCCAGAAAAGGCCGATCATGCGCCACCGGCGACCGGAATTCCTCAGCAGTCAAACGCAACATCGCACTAGAAAACTGAGGATAGCACTAGCCAACGCTTCGCCTATTAGGTCACTCGCGTCAACGGCACGGCTTTGGCTCGCGAATTTCTAACTCCCGCTGCTCAATCGATTTGAGTTAATCCGTTACGATTGGCGGGGAAGATTGCCCCGATTCGGTCAGATTCCTATATGGAGGGTGTGTAAAATTCTGCGCGGGCGACCCGCGCCATCCATCTCGCATCATCGATTCGCCTACCCAGTCGGTCAGTAGACTCAGGAGCGGAGGAGCAGCGCGTATGGTGCTTCCCACCGGACGCACAAAATCAGATCGCGGCTTCACACTCGTCGAGTTGCTGGTCGTCATTGCGATTATCGGCATTCTCATTGCGCTGCTGCTTCCGGCCATTCAATCTGCCCGTGAAGCGGCGCGGCAGTCGCAATGCTCTGACAATCTCAAGCAAATGGGATTGGCAGTTTTGAATTACGCGAATGTGCGGAAGACACTTCCGCCGGGGAAAGTTGTTCAGGCGCCGGCCAATGGCGGTGGACCGTGCAATAATGCGGTTTACTACTCGAATTGGGCACTCGAAACGCTACCGTTCATCGATGAGATCGGTCTCTTTCGCCAATACAACTTCAAGCTGCCAAATACCGATGGCTCGAATCTTCTAATTCTGCAGACGCCAATGAAAATTCAAAATTGTCCGAGCGATCCGAACCCGCCGATGCTCGCGATTCCCGACATTCTCGGCGGCCCGCCGCTGATGAGCAGTTCTTATAAAGGCATGACCGGCAGAAACTGGTATGTGATGGGCGACAATGAAGCCTATTGGGATAGCCCCACCGCAGGTCGTGTTTCAACCGACAATATGCGATCGATCGATCGTGGCGCTTTGTCGCTGATCATCACGGCGACTGGTCAACTTGGCGCTTCCAAAGTCGACTGCATCATGTCGAAACTAGCGAGCGAACCGGTGAAGCTCAAGCAGATTATTGACGGAACTTCCAAGACATTGCTGATCGGCGAATACACGACCACCACAAAACCTGCTGGCACAGCGACGTACTTGGGAGTTTCGTATGATATCTCCCGTGCGTCTTTCTGGGCTCACAGCTACAATTCGCTCAATGTAGCCGGCATTACGCTTTCCGACATCCCATTATGCCGAACAAGCCCGCTAACGTGTCCATTGAGCACGGTCAACTTGAATCCGCCGGGTGGTGGCGGTGGGCCTGGCACGCAAATCACGCTCGATCCGGATTACAACAAATGTGTGGAACGAACCAATCCGTCTTTTCCGCAGCCTTGCAAGCGCACCTTCGCCGGCGTGCATGGCGGCGGCACTGGAATAAATTTTGTCTACGTCGATGGCTCCGTGCATTATATCTCCAGTTCTGGCGACATCCGTATACTCTCCTGCATGGCGACAATCGGAGGCGGCGAGACCATATTGAATGGGCCGTAGTTTCCCTGCCCTTTTGTTTCATCTCAGCGGGGGCCGGCATTTGGGGTGCAGAGTCTTTATTGGCATGACGCCGGTCGTGACACTGCAAATGAGAACTAACGGATCTCGGCGCAGAAGTTTTGGCGAGACTAAAAGCCAAAACGAAGGTCAATATTTGATCGATTACAAAGAAGCTGCAATTCCTTCGACGCAATGCGACCGTTGGCAATTGCTACGCACGACAAAAAATAAATCGCTCGAATTCTCGGGTGGGATTTTGAATTGACATGTCAGTACGGAATTATTGGGCGTTGCCACATTATTATGCGTGCAAATCCATGCATGGCCGACTTCCCACGGTGACAACTTCAATTGTCTGGGCACACGCCAGACCCGCATGGCAGTCCAGGAGTTTCGCGCTGCCATATTGATTTAGGCGTCTTTAACACTCGAAGGCGCCGCCGCTGTGCCAACCGCGTCGTCTGACAAAATTTCTAACTCCCGCTGCTCAATCGATTTGAGTTAATCCCTTACGATTGGCGCGGAAGATTGGCCTGTTTCGGTCAGATTCCTATATGGAGGGCGTGTAAAACTCTGCGCGGACTGCCAAGACGCGCCAGCAATCTCGCATCGTAGTACCGCGAGCGGTTCGACATAAGAGCCAAGGCGGGAGGAGCCGCGCGTATGGTGCTTCCCAGAGGACGCACAAATCTGGACTTCGGCTTCACGCTGGTTGAGTTGCTAGTCGTTATTGCGATCATCGGCGTTCTCATTGCGCTCTTACTTCCGGCCGTGCAGGGCTCACGGGAATCGGCTCACCGTCTCCAATGCACAAACAATCTAAAGCAAATCGGTTTGGCAATTCACAATCATCTGCTGCAGCGAAAGTACTTTCCAACAGCGGGCAGCAATGTTGCCGCCGGTAATCCTACTTGGAACGTGACCTCTCCCGGCGGATTTGAACGCGGCAGTTGGCTGTTTCAGATTCTGCCGTATATGGAGGAAACTGTGGCAATTCGGACAAACGAGAATCAAATCCGTTTCCAGGTTTACTTCATATTCGTGGCCGATGCTTGCCAAATCTCGCAAATGATGAACGTGGATAAACTCTTTTCCAATTTCACCATAGAAGCAAAGAAAATCCAATCCGCAGGGTCGTCAAGCGTATTTCCGCTGCCGATAATCCCGCGCTTCGATTCCACACGGACAAGATAAATACGGGAACTGATTGGGATGCTTGTTCGATTGCCAGTGGACCACGAATAATCTTTCGTTCGGCCAGCGGCGGTTGCCGCAATAAATGCGCTCCGCAGTGTCGATCTGAGTTGTTCTTCCCATTTGAAGAGTTTTGAATTCCAAAGCAGTAGGTATGCGCTCATTAATTCTGTCTTGTCATTCTCAGTGAAAATGGGTCTTAGCCTCCAAATCTGTCAACTGGCAAATAGTCTTCACCCTCTTGCGAAGCATGTCGCCGCACGCGGCGAACAATGGTCGCAAAGTCGCTTACACCACACAACGCCATGTATAAATGGCCGTGGTCCAAAAGCAGCAAAGGACTACCGGCAACCGAAGCTTGGGTCTTGGCAGTGCTGGTAAAGCTGGATATGGCGACGAGAATTCCCATCGTGCATTGATGGTTGTTATTCACCTTCGTGGTAATTGAATCAATATCGGGGGCGTCCGCTGGCGTGCCTTCAAATTTCAATTCAACCAAATACGTTGTGTGTCGCCAAGCGTTATCGATCCGTCGATTTGACGCTTTTCCGGTGTAGTGTACGGTCGCCGGTTATCAATCTCCGAATAATCCATCAAATCGTATAACCAATCCTGAAAGTCATAGCCAGCTTGCTGCGTCCCAAGTTGCATGCTTAGTTGGTCTAGCCGGTCCCTTAGTTTTGAAAGGTCCGACTTCGCCCGCAATTCGCGTTCGCGAAATTCTTCGCCTAGCTTTCGCCGTCGCTTAATATCCTCTTGCTTCTCTTCTTCTTCTCGCTTGTGCTCAAGATAGGCTTTCAGATTTTTGACCGCAGCTGCCGCGTTTGCTATTTTCTGTTCAGAGTCCTCCCAATGTTCTAAATCGGGGAAACTGGATTGATCGGCTAAGGCAACTGCCATTTGTTGAATTACGGCGTGGCCTTTTTCGCTGTGCTCCAAGATCGGGAACAGCCGATCTAGCCAGTCCCGCTTTGTTTCATCGTTCGAGCAACCAGCAATGAAGTTGTCGGAGATAGGCGACTCTTTAATGACGACGGCAGGCGTTTCCAAATCCTCACCGGTTCGACCCAAATTTGGGTCGCGAAGGAAAGCGCCATCCAGCGGATTACAATGGCCGCAACGTCCACAGTGACTATAGGACTTAGACCAACATTCCGCAAATAGTCAGATGCTTGCCAGTTGTATCCACAACTTGTCCGTTTCCGAGTGTTTGGCGAACACTGCCGAGCTTGGTACCACATTGCCATACTCAGACTCCGATTGACTCGGCGTTAGCCGTGTATTGAACCGCTACTTGCAAAGTGCCGTGCGGCTCGATACGAATCCTGTCGCTTGGAAACAGGCGATTGGCCGCTTAGGCACCTGCCCCGCCTCTGCGGCTATCTTTATGCGCGATTGAATACCGCGGATATTATGACCGAATCAAGAATCATTCCCCGTGTTACTTGTTACTGCTCTGCGCAGCGTCCATGCGTGGATTCGCCCGCTGCTATTCGTCAGGTTTTTAATCTTACGGTTGGGTTGTCCTCCTTCGTACGACTTACAAAGCCAGCGATTTTGTTTGAGGGACGGGCGGCTTTCCGGCGACGTTGTCGGCGTCGACGCCTCATCTACTGCAAGCGGGCAATCAACGTTCGAGGTGAACACGATCAGAATGCTACGATCGCAACAGTGTGATCGGGTTTAATCAATTGCCGCTGAGTCTGACCTCGATCGCTCGATTTGAAAACGAGCTAAATGCCGTTCTTCAGATCGCTGGGTTCGTCTTCGCCAAGCGATCGAATGCGCCGAGAGAATCAAGACCGCAATCGAGCTTGGGTCCGCCAGAAAGCAGACCAACTAATTGAGGCGACGAAATTGCAGATGATATCGTGCGGTGAGCACACGCGCCAAAATGTTTTCGTCGCGTTTATTTTCTTTAATCCTCGCTGCCCCCCTTGGAACTGACTGTACAAACGCTAAAATGTCAGGCGTTGAATTGCTCGTGAGGGGCAGTTCAAGACATCGTCGCCAGCCAATGTTGGCTAACTAGCGCCAGCCGCGCGTTTTCAAAGACGACTCTGCAAGTGTCGAGCAGTCCCTGTGCTATTGCACATTCTTCAGGGACGTAGTCGCCGTTACATGGCTGACTATAGGGCGACGTTTAACTTCGCGAATTGACCCTAAAGGGAGGATTTTGCGATGCGATTGCCAATTCGAGCTTGGAGGAAGACTTGGACGAAGCTTGGTCGCACTGTGGTAAGTAATCCGCCCCATTTGACAGGATACCGAAGCGTCATCGAGTCCCTCGAACGGCGCACTTTGCTCACCGCCAGCAGCCTGTTTGATCCCACCTTGGTCATTCCGCCCCCGCTGCCCATTCAGCCGCCGATCGTGGCAATGCCCGTTGCTCCGGTCGTTGCACCGCCGCCTCCAAGTGCACCCGTCGTCGCGAGGGGCGAGATCGATAGCACGACCCTTTTTGACGATGCTCTCAGCCAAATCCAATCCGCCGCCCATCTACACTCTCGCCGGCGGCGAGCTAACTGTTCAATTCAATGCGCAAGGTCAGATCATCGCCACCCCCATGGCCGATGGGCAAGCTTCCAACGCCGACAATTCTTGGCTCGCTTGGCGACCTGTGGCAGAAAGTTTGCCAGCTAGCGCAGGTCCGCCGTCCGTCACTTCGTCCGTTGTTATTCAACGGATCGAACGCGACACAGTCTTCAATCTACTGGCTACCGAGTTGTCAGTTTTTTAGCCCGCCCCATTGCAACTGCGCTTCAAAATCAAGGAAACCCAGTTGGCCGCCTTAACCGGCGGCCGATAAGGGTTTTCTTTAGTGGCCGCATGTTCTTGGGGACCGACGCAGTTCGTCGGGCCTTTTTTGTTTGGCGGCCGTTCGCCACTCGGGCGTAGGTGAGCGAAGCAAACGCGGGACCTAATCCGGCTCCGGCGCGTACGATCATCAAAAATGCTGGCGGCGGCTTGCACCGCCACGCTCGCCGCCGCCAGCAAGATGAAACTCAGTTGTCAAAGACCGACCTAACGCCACATACTGCGTCGGGCAACGCCAAAGCGTTGCGGAAAAAGCTGCTGCAACCGAACCGAAAACTACGATCCAGTGCGCCTGCAAAGGTCTCAAACGGACCAATTTGCAGGTCGGACCGGAAATTAGAGGGCGGACTGCGACGGGCCAACGGCCTCGCACAATCGCCCGTGAGAAGAGCCCACTGCTTGTAGGCCCTGCCTTTGAATGCGTCCTGGTTGGTCGCTACTCTGAAAGCCGCCGCATTACTCCATTTAGCAGCGTCACACTTACGAATAATCGCTGGTGCGGGTGGGCGTCAAGCCATCACATCGACAAAAAATCGGGTTTCTCGAAAAAATTTATGCCGCGCTGCAATTCAATCCTTGAGTTTTTCAGCTGATCGCAAAATAATCTTCGGCGAGAAAAATCAGCGCAGCGACAACGGCGAATCAAGCTTGAAAACTTAAGTATGAGTAAGACGAGAAATAACGACTTACGTTCTCGCGAGTATTGGCAATTGACTGGCAAGTTTTGGGATCGAGAAGCAGCCGAGTGCCGTCTCATTTTTGGCGGCGCATTTGATGGACGACTTTTCTCGCGACCGACGAATCGCTACGCTGCTTGATGTGCGACGGAATTTGGCATGGAAGCCCTCAAATGCATGGAGGTTTTCCATGATCTGGACCGCGATCGACATTCATACTAACTGGCGCCGCGATTTGGCGCTCGAACTGGAAATTGGCGCGGCCTGCCGCCTAGATCGCCAGCTACTGCCCCCCACTGCAGATCCTAGTGGAATTGTGAATCTGCCGCCGGATCGCCACTTGGATGTCGGCGGCCTCCACACGCGTGCCCTGCTGCGAGTGACTTTTTGGGAGATTTACGGCTTCCAAAAAACACTACCGCAGTATTTTCCGTCGTTTCGCGAGGCACACACTGAGCACGTGGGCAGCCTCCGGCTTGGTCGCCCAAGGCCAGTCAACTGGACGAGAGTGGCATTGTGGTGCGAAATCGAGTGCCACTTTTGGGAATCCAGAGTAGCCGAAGGCCCGACGATTTTGAGCGGCGAATTCGCGGTGGGCGAAATCAGCGGCGACATGATCGAGCAACTGGCCAGATTCCTTTGGGAGAATCGAAAAGCTTTAGGTAGTCAATGAAAATCGGGAACAACGCTTACGGAGATCGTTTTTTCAATAAGGCTTAATGGGATGAAATTTCTATGAAAAGACCGCGCGCAGGTCGCTCGCTGTTTTATAGCAGGGATTCCGGGGGCAAAGCTGAACTGGCACCCTCCGGCTATGTCGACTGGGCTAATCGGACTGCAAGCGAGCTTGGGCTGACGTTTAACGGCACGACCGCGATGATCGATGCGCTAATTCGCGAAGGCCGGCATCGTGAGCACGATCTGTTTTTCGATTTTTGTGTACAGGGAAATGTGCTAAAGCGCCCGGGCCTCGACGCACTCATTCAAGAGGCTGAACGAGATCAAACCGTTAGCCATCTCTTGATCCCTCGCAGAGATAGACTAGCCCGACCGCAATATCCGGTCGAGGCGATGAAGCTGGAGCACGATTTGCGTGCCATGGGATTGAACGTCGTGTACATGAATAAAACTTTGGCGCCGATCTCGAAGGGGCAACGCGGCGATCTGGCCGAATTGATCATGGGTATGGTGGAATTTGAGAGTGCGGGCGCTGAACGACGGACGCTAGCCGAAAAAATCTTGGCGGCGCAATTACGGCTCGCAAAAATGGGATATTCGACCGGCGGCAGAGCGCCGTTCGGCTTTCGTCGGTGGTTGGTTCGAGAAGATGGCGGGCGGGTCAGGCAGCTTGAAGATGGTGAGCGCGTTCGTAAGGCTGCTCATCACGTCGTGTGGCTGCCGGGCCCACAGTCTGAGTTGGACTTAGTTTTTCGAATCCTGCAAATGCTCAAGACGATGCCGGCCAGCCACGTCGCCGCCAAATTGAACACCGAAATGATACCGTCGCCCGATGCCGGCCGAACTCGAACTGACAATGGCGTCCGCCACACAGTTAGCGGACTTTGGAATGTGTCAACAATTAACAACATCGCGCGCAACAAACTCTTGGTGGGCATCGCCGAGTACGGCCGACGATCGATGGGCGACCAATTGCGATACAGCCCCGCGGGCCCGCGAGCCATGCAGGAGGCGAGCGACTATCGGCCGGACGAAAAGCCGAAAACCATACAAAACCCGCTGAGTATTCGAACGATCGCGCCCGCACATCATGAGTCGCTAGTCGAGCCGGAAGAGCATAGGCAGCTGATGGAGATCCTTGACCAACGCGGTTCCTCGCAGCGTGGCAAACCAAGATCTCGCGACCCGCGAACGAACCCACTCGGCGGTCGAATTTACGACATGGCATGCACATGGCCGCTGTACCGTGAACCCTACAACGACACATTCCGATACCGGTGCGCGCTCTATCAGCAAAGTCATGGAGCACGCTGTGAATGTAACCACGTCGACGGCATGACGGCAACAAAGTTTGTACTTTCATGCATACAGCAACGGCTGCTCGCGCCGGAATTGTCGGTCGAGCTGGAAAAGCGATTTCGACAGTTCGCCGAACAAGAAAGCCGCCAGACCAGTTCACAAACACAGTTGCTGGAACAAAGGTCAGCACTTACGCGAATTGAAGCTGATCTCGCCGTTGTGCAGAAGAATTTGGCTCGTGCCAGCACGGATGCTCAATACCAAGCGATTTCTGCGGAATTTGACACGCTCAAGCGACAGCAGACCGAAGCAGTAGCCAAACTCAAATCGGTCGAAACAGCGCCGAAACGTTACGATATTGACTCGGAGGTTCGTAGCGCGCTTGCGCTAGTCAAAAATCTCACCGAGCTTGCCAACGAGGCAAATACGATTTCTCTCGTTGGCGACTTGTTCCGGCAGCTGAACGCGCGGCTCTTTTTGGCGTTCCAGTCAACGCCGCTTCGAACGCGGGTCGTTCAAAGAGTAGCATCGGGCGTCGTCACCTTCGGAGCGGCCCCAGCGCCCGTCGAAATCTACTCTGGCCGAACCGATAGAGAGGCCGTAAAAATACAGTCATCAGCAACGGCGGCCTGTAATGCCGCCGGTCCGGAAAGCGGCGACGGCCGCCATCCGGATATTAACAGTTCGGGTGGGAAGGGAAAGTCGATAGGAAATGTCAATCGGGGCGACTGGATTCGAACCAGCGACCTCTTGGTCCCGAACCAAGCGCTCTAGCCAGGCTGAGCCACGCCCCGGACGCAAACATACGATTCTACCGGTACGCCATGCAGCGTCAATGTCATGCGCGTGGCTAAAAGTGCAGGACGAAAATGATGCATCTCGGCATTTCCTTTTCGCTTTTGTTTCCGGCGAGATGACGGTGTGACGACGGCCCAAAAATGCTGCTTGCTTGCGATGCAAGTCTCCGCAAAGAATATCGGCTAATTGCCGTGGCAATTGCAGGAACGAGCGCATTCAACGAAACCGGATGTGGCTTCAGAGAGCTCAAGACATTTAAGAAAACCTACCGCCGCGTGGTCGGGCCATCGCCAAGTAGATAGACGACGCGGCTGGCATTTGGTGCCGAGAGGCCTGAAGTTTGCGCCAACTGCATGGCACGGGAAGCACCGCCCGGGTCGACCTGCCCGTCAACCTCAGGCAAGGGCGCGTCGCGGAATAGCGCGACGGCGGAGGATTCTCTGATCATTCGCGATTGAGCTGTGAGCGGATGACTATATGAGACAAGCTGGCCGTGATCGCGAATGCAGCGCATCAGCGCATCAAGCTCCGGAACCGGCTGGCAGGCGCTGCAATACTGATGGCCGTTGAAAGTGGTCGTTAGATCCGCGCCCGCGGCATGGCGATCGTTGGATCGCACCCGGCCAGGCGAGGCGAGCACGGCCATCAGTTCATCGAGCTCTGCCTTCGGCAAATCGAGGATCCAAGTTTCGTGCGAGGCATCAGGCGAAGATTTTCGTGAACTGGGAAACCTTCGCAACCAGGTGGATCGAATTGTCGTCGGATTGTCCAATTGGGAGATTTTGGGCAGCGGCGCAGCATCGATCTGCACTTCAGCTCGAGCAAAATCCGCAGGCGCCTCGGCACATGGATAAACAATTCTCAGTCGACCGATGGTGCGATCCGGCGACAGGGTGCCGGCCACTTCTTCATAGGAGACGAGTTGGCCTTCAACACGAGCGACCGCGACTGGCAAATTCAGCCGCGACGCATCGAGACGATAAACGATATCGACTCGGGAGGCGTCCTCTGTGCCATGGCGCAAATCGGGCCCCACATAGAACGGCCCATTCGCGCAACCGGAGAGGCTGCAAGCCACTACGATGCAAAGCGGCGCAATCATTCGTGCGGTAGTGAAGAGACGTGCGCACACAGTCGCTGTATCGACGGATTTATCGAATGGCTTGAGCAATCCGCAAATCCGGCAAACTAGAGAGTGCTAGCACCCACCGTGCAATCTTGGCGGCGTCATTCTTGCGAACTGTGCGCACCGGCCGACTGATGCGTGTCGGTCTGGACAGCTTTTAGCGCGTCGGAAAGCCCGGGCACATCGGCCATGCCAGTTGGCACGGAAATCGTCGAGCCGTCGAATGCCGCGCCGACTGGCTCATAACGTCCGCCTAGATTCTTCGCCAAAAAAGATTCGGCTACGGCGCGGAATGCCATTTCGTTTTGTGGCCGGTGGAAGCCGTGCCCTTCATCGGGGAAGAGCACGTAAGTGACCGGAATCTTTTTTTCTTTCATCGCGTCGACAATTTGTTCCGCCTCGCGCACGTTGACGCGTGGATCATTTTTGCCTTGCCCAATCAATAGCGGCTTTTTGATTTTTTCCACCTTCCCCAGCGGCGAACGTTCTTCGAGTTGCTTCTTGCCTTCGTCGCTAGTGAAATCGCCCACGCGTTTTTTGAATGTTTCAATTTCAGGCGCCCAGTACGGCGGAATGCTCTTGAGCAGCGTGATCAAATTCGACGGCCCCACTTCATCAATGCCGCAAGCAAACACATCGGGCGTGAATGTTAAACCAACGAGCGTAGCATAACCGCCGTAGCTGCCGCCGGCGATCGCAATTTTCGCCGGGTCGGCAATCTTTTGCTTCACGGCCCAATCGACGGCATCGAGCAGGTCATTATGCATCTTGCCAGCCCACTCGTTGTTCCCAGCGTTTGCGAATTTTTTGCCGAAGCCGGTCGATCCGCGATAGTTTACGCTGAGCACGGCATAACCGCGATTTGCCCACTGCTGCGCATCCGGATCGAAGCCCCAGCTGTCGTGCGCCCACGGTCCGCCATGTACGCTGAGGACCATGGGCAACGGCTTGTCAGGATTGCCGTCGCCGTCTGGATCGCTCCCCGGCGGAAGTGTGAGATAGCTGACCAGCTTCAGGCCGTCGCGTGCATCAATTACTACCGGATGCATTTTCTGCAGCGGTTGGCCTTCCAAGTCCGTGCGATTGGTGAAGAGGAACTTCGGTTCTTTCGTATCGCGATCGTAGAAATAATACCGCACGGGTCCGTCGTCCATCACAAAGCCGACGAGCCATTTGCGGTCGTCCAGCGTGCGGCTGACGATTTGAATTTCGCCATCAGCAATTGTTTTTAGCCGATTGTAATCGGCCTCCACATCCTTATCGAAGAACTGCCAGTGCGTGCGATCATATGTGAACGAGACGCCCTGAATGGTGTTTTCCTTGGGATGCGCCATGATGCCGCCGGTATCGGCCAGCGGATTTTCTGCGATTACCTTTTCTTCGCCCGTCTTCAAGTTGATAGTTTTGAGAGCGCCTGTGTCGCGATTCCGGCTGTCGATGAAGTACAGAATGTCGCCGGTGCTGTCGAAGCCCGCTGGATTGGTGGTCAGCGCGTCTTCCATGCCGACGGTTATGAATTCATCCCAGTCGCCTTTTTCGTTCGGTTTGAAAATAGCCTCGCCGCCGTCGGGCGTCATCCGGATTCCGAAGCGAACTTTATAATCTTCATCAAGTACGAAGCCGGCGAAGTCGGGATTCTGCTTTAGCAGTTTGCGCTCGCCGGTGTTGATATTGACCAAATACAGATCGTGGTACTGGGGGTCACGATCGTTGAGGCCGATGACAACTTCTTCGGGCGTTCGCCAGCTGACGCCTTCAATTTGTGCTCGCACTTTTGGCTTTTCATCGCCCGCGCCAAACGTTTTTTCTTTATCGAGCGGTGTGATGTCTTTCGTTTCGCCAGTATCCAGGTTTACTGCGTAAACGTGAAAGTTTTCGTCCCCTTTGTCGTCTTGTGAGTACAAGATGTGTTTGTTCGTGTAGGCCCAAAAGTAACCGCCTATAGGGCGCTCTTTTTCGTGCGTGACCGGTTTGGCGGCACTTGGATCGTCGATCGGGCCAACCCAAACATTCAGCACGCCATCGACCGGTGCAAGATAGGCAAGGCGATTCGCATCGTGACTCATGCGTGCCATCGCTTTTTCCGGATTGCCGAATAGCACTTCGCGCGGAATGAGCGGGGCCACTTGATCGAGCGCGTGCGGCTGAGCCGATGTCGCTGTCTTGCCGGCCGCAGGAGCGAGGGTTTTATCGGAAGTGGCGGTGTTTTCGGTCGCAGCAGAGCCCGTTGGCGTACCGGCGGGAATAGTTTCACTTACCGGCTTCGCAGGAGCCGCAGGTGAACTTGGCGCGGGCGCGCAACCAATTGCGATGCCTGCCAAGAGACGCCAGTAATGGAAAAAATTCTGCGTCGCGCTCGGCCGTAGTCCTTGGCATGCAAATACATTGATCGCTCCCAGCTGTGAATTTGATGATTGAGATTTTGACTGCGGGAACCGCTGTTTCGATAGAAATCGATCCCCGTCGCCTGCAACATACTGCATTCACCCGAGACCCGCCAAGCCGATGGGCGCGTATCGCGATATCAAATTCCTACGCACTGGGAAGTTACATAGTTTACGGCTTTCGCGGGTGTTTTGGCGCTGTAATTTCCAATCGTTTTCGATAGTGGTAAATTACTGGCACCGCGAGGACGGCAGATAGCATTGACATTTCGCCACATCCATAGCGCATCCCTTTTGCAATGACAGCCGCCGCAGTTGCAATCGCACGATCGCCAATCGCTATGGCGGCAAATTCCACAAGGCTCGTGATAACCGAGCCGCGTGCAGCGGCACGCTATCAGCCGCTCGTCGTCGTGCTGGCTGCTGCGAGTCTGGGCATTTTCATCGATCGACAAGCCTGGTCTTTCGTGCCGCATTCGTTTGAGACCTGGTGGCTCGCAGCGACGGCGGCACTCGTCGGATGGTTTGCGCTATTGCGCATGCGTCTGGATTCGCTCGCAATCGTCGCGCTGCTCGTTTGTGTAGCTTCAATTGGTGGCGCCTGGCATCATGCGCGCTGGAATTTATTTTCTGAGGACGATCTGGGGCGTGCTGCCACGCTATCTCCGCAGCCAATTTGTTTGGAGGTCATTGCCGAAGGGGCTCCGCGCGAGGTTCCGCAACCGTCGTTCGATCCGCTACGATCGATTCCATCAGCGCCCCAGAGTCGACTCATCGTCAACGTGGTCGCCATGCGCGACGGGCATATCTGGCATTCTGCCAGCGGACGCACGCAGATGTCGGTTTCCGGCGTATTGACCGATGTGCATGCCGGCGATCGACTGCAAGTGTTCGCTCACGTCGCGTCGCCGACGCCAGCCGCGAATCCAGGCGAATTTGACTTCGCGCAGTATGCTCGCGCGAATCGCGAGCTTAGCGTGCTGCGCGTAAAGGTGCCGTCATGCATCACGTTGCTCCAATCCGGTTCGGTGTTGAATCCCACCCGCTGGTTCGATTCAATTCGCGGTGCGGGCGACCAACTGCTAAACCGATTCATCACCCCTTCACTGGCCGGAACGGCAGGAGCGGTGCTGCTTGGCGAGCGAGAAGAGGTCGATCGCGATACTAATGAAGCGTATTTGGAAACCGGCACCGTTCATATTCTGGTCGTGGCCGGTTTGCACGTTGGTATTCTAGCCTGGCTGCTATTCAAAGCGCTACGGATGGGCTGGCTCTCGCGCAAGGCGGCGCTGGCTGGGATAATGATCATCACCGGAGTTTACATGCTGGTAACGGGAGCTGGGCCTTCGGTGGTGCGCGCCACGCTCTTGGTGTGGGTGGTATGCGGCGGATTGTGGCTTGGCCGCCCGCGGATCGGGCTGAATAGTCTGGCTCTCGCGGCATTGCTCTTGCTGGCGATCAATCCGACGAATTTGTTTCAAACCGGCGTGCAGCTATCGTTCCTTTCAGTCGCCGCGCTCATGTGGGCAGCCATGCACTTCAGCAACGCG
Organism: Pirellulales bacterium; assembly: GCA_963773875.1. Classification (GTDB taxonomy): domain Bacteria; phylum Planctomycetota; class Planctomycetia; order Pirellulales; family JADZDJ01; genus CAVTYH01. The sequence continues at coordinate 104,851 of CAVZCV010000008.1, read as the reverse complement.
GCGCCGCTCGATCCGCTTGATCGACTAATTCGCCAAACGCGGCCCTGGCCACAACGACAGGCATTCCGCTTCGGCCTGCATTTGCGCGACGTTTTTCTAGCCAGTGCGCTTTTGTGGCTCGTCGTCACGCCACTCACCATGGCGCGGTTTCATTTGTTTTCGCCGTCGGCACTTGTACTAAATTTGCTTTTGATTCCGGTGCTCATGGTCGTCATGACGGCGGGTTTCGGCGTTCTAGCATTTGGCTACTTATTCCCGCCCTTGGCTTCCGTGCTTGGCACGACCTGCAGCGGCGGTTTGCAAGTCATCGATTCCTGCGTGAAGGCGGGCGCGAATTTTCCCGGCGGCCGCTTTTGGGTTGCCGGCCCAACCGAAGCGTGGCTCGCTGTGTTTTACCTCGCAATTGCCGCCGCAATTTTTTTGCCGCGCTGGGCGCCGCCGATGCGCTGGCGGGCAGCACTCTTTGGCGCGTGGTGCGGACTGGGGTTATTCGGCTCACTCGGCGCTCAGTCGCCTGCTCATGCACTTCGCTGCACGTTCATTGCCGTTGGTCACGGTGGCGCCGAACTTCTCGAACTGCCGGATGGCAAGACGCTGTTGTACGACGCCGGTCGTTTGGGATCGCCGGCCGGCGGAGCGCAATCGATCAGCAACTTTCTCTGGTCGCGAGGATTAACGCACGTCGATGCCATCTTGCTTTCGCATGCAGACACCGATCACTATAACGCGCTCCCAGAACTGCTCGAACGGTTCTCAGTCGGCACGGTATATGTATCACCTGTGATGTTTCTTCAGAAAAGCCGCGCGCTCGCTGCGCTGCACGAAAGCATCGAGCGCTCTGGTACAAAGCTGGCGATTCTCTATGCCGGCGATCGCTTGAGCGCTGCTGACGGCGTGAAGATCGATGTCTTGCATCCTCCGCCACAGGGATTGCCGGCCTCGGATAATGCCAATTGTTTGGTACTGGGCATCGAATATTCCGGCCGCCGTATTTTGCTCACCGGCGACCTCGAGCCGCCGGGCATGCAAATGGTGATGAACGAGTTCCCGTTCCGCGCCGACGTGCTTTTGGCTCCACATCACGGCAGTGGAAATAGTGATCCCATCAGTTTCGGCCAATGGTGTGCGCCAAAGTATGTGGTGATTAGCGGTTCGATCGACGACGGCAAAGTGGCCCGCACAGCTTATGAAGCGGGCGGCGCAAAAGTACTCAACACCGCCGATTGCGGCGCAGTGACGGTGTCGATTGACAGCAATCGTCTCGTCGTGAACTCATTCCGCAATGACAACATTAGCGGACAACAGTAATCGCCCTTTGGCGTACTGAACCGAAATCCAATGCAAAACTCAATCACGACCCCGCAAAAAGTAATTCCGGTCAACACTGCGAGGGTGCGCGGACGGCGCCGGTTAAAGTTTCAGCAGCTTGACGACATTACCGCTGAAGTCGAGCGGTTAGCTGCCGTCCCAATTCGTCAGCTGGGGAATTGGTCGCTACCGCAGTGTGTTGGGCATTTATCGCGGGCGATGCAAATGTCGCTCGAAGGTGTCCCGGACCGCGCACCTTGGTTGATTCGCATGACAATCGGCAAAGTCACGAAGCCGCTGGTGCTTTCCAAAGGGATGCGGCCCGGATTTAAACTGCCAGTGCCAGTTGCCGAGCGGCTTGTGCCCGCGGCTACCGTCTCCACCGACGAAGCAATTAGCGAGTTGCGGGCATACGTTGTCCGACTGCAAACGGAGCCACAGCGCCATCCGCATCCATTCTTCGGTTCACTGACGCGCAATGAATGGGATCGCCTACATCTGCGGCATGCCGAGATGCATTTGAGTTTCTATCTGCCGGAGTGAAGACGATGACCGTGATGAGCGATTCAAGCGGCAAATTGCATCGAGCGCTGTGATGGATAGATCGAAGCGAATCGATTTACAGATTCAAACTCGGCGGATATCGGAGACTCAATCTGAGCGCCAGGGAACGAAGTTTCTCGATCAGTCGCTCGTAACCGCGATGCAAATGGCACAAGTGGTGAATCTCCGTGCAGCTCGGTGCTGCTGAAGCAGCCAGAAGTAAAGCAGCGGCCGCACGCAAATCGGTCGGATATAGAACGCGATCACTATCATCGAGCGATTTTGCCGGTGCGCGCAACACAGCGATCCCGTCGATGGTAGTCGTCGAACCAAATCGCTGTATGCAAGCGCCGAGTCGGTTCAACTCATTGATGTGGCTGAATCGATGCGGAAACACTTGGTCGGAAATCGTGCTGCGGCCATCGGCAATCGTGGCCAGCGCCATGAGCTGCGGTTGCAAGTCGGTCGGCACGCCGGGATATGGAAGTGCAGTAACGTGAAATGACTGCGGTCGATCGCTATGTGCCGCGCGAATCCATTTTGGGCCCGTATCGATCATGATCCCAGCATCGTGCAGCACGGCGAGCACCGATTCGAGATGCTCGGGCCGGCAGCCTTGGACTGTTACATCGCCTCCCGTGATTGCGCCCGCTAGCAGCAACGTGGCCGTTTCCAAACGATCGGGAATGATCTGATAGTTTCCGCCACCGAGCTGTTGGACGCCACGGATCCGCAAAGTCGAAGTTCCAAGGCCATCGATGCGGGCGCCAATCGAATTTAAGAATTCCCCAAGATCAACGATCTCCGGTTCGCGGGCCGCACCGTGAATGACGGTTTCACCTCGCGCAAGGACCGCAGCCATTAGCACATTGGCGGTGCCGGTAACGGTCGGTCCGCGCAGCCCGCTCATGTCCATCTCCACGCCGTGGAGCGACTTTGCCTCGGCAATTACGAGATTATCTTCAATACGAATCTTCGCACCCAGCGCCGTGAGCCCCTGTAAGTGCAAATCGACTGGGCGATAACCAATTTGGCAGCCGCCGGGCAGCGCGACGATGGCTTTTTTGCGTCGCGCCAACAGCGGACCCAGCACACAGAAACTGGCGCATCTGCCTGACGGGTTCGGGCCCGGCCGTGATGGGATTTCGATCGACCGTTTGCAAATGAACGCGACAATCACCGTGGCGCTTCATTTCGACTCCCAAGTGACCAAGTACCAGCGCGAGCGTGTTTACATCGGTCACATCGGGCACGCGGCCGAGCACAATCGGCTCGTCGGTCAAAATGCTGGCCGCCATGATCGGCAGAGCGGCGTTCTTCGAACCGGACACGTTAACGGCGCCGCGCAACGGGCGGCCGCCGTGAAAGGCGATGACATCCATGTCGTTAGCAATCGGCTTTAAGGTAATAATCTCCGACTATCGTTGTCGGAGTTTGCTGTTGAAATTAATTGGTTTTTTTGCAATCGCGACAGCCGAGCTATTTGCGGCGGGCTTGGATGACGCGGGCGAGACCGGCGGAGTCTTTCAACGTGGGATGGAGTTCCAATTCAGTGCGGCTCTGGATGAGCTCGCGGACGGCGCCTTCGATCATCGGACTGATCTCCACGAGCAACCACCCGCCGGGCTGCAGGCGAGAAATTGATTGCGATACTAGGCGGGCGATAACTTCCGTTCCGCTTGCGCCGGCCACCAGCGCGAGCTTCGGCTCGAAGTCGCGAACCGAGGCGGCCAATGTAGCAAATTCCGCGTCGTTCACATACGGCGGATTACTGGCAATGATGTTAAAAGTTTGTTGGGGCGGCAGCGCGGCCAGCAGATCGCTTTGCACGAAGTGAATGGGGCCTGCCACGCCAAGATCGGCTGCATTTTGTTTGGCGAGCTCGAGAGCCGTCGGACTCAAGTCGACCGCTGTCACGTGTGCTTGCGGCAGATGCTTCGCAGCACAAATGGCGATGATGCCGCTGCCTGTGCCGACATCGGCAATCTGAACGTCGGCATTTTCAGCCAAGTCGCGGGCGAGATCCAAGAGCCGAACGACTAAGGTTTCCGTTTCCGGCCGTGGAATCAAAACGTCGGGCGTCACTCGAAATGAGAGCGAAAAAAACTCTCGCTTGCCAACCAGGTATGCGACCGGCATGCCCTCGGCGCGTCGGCGAACCAATTCTCTAAATGCCGTGCGAACCTGCTCGCTCGCCACTTCATCGAACGCGGTGTACAGCGCGATTCGCGGGCAGCGGCGCGCTGCCGCCAGCAAGACTTCCGCATCCAAGCGTGGGGAATCAGCACCATGTTGTTTGAGATAATCCGTCGTCCAGGTAAGCAGCCGGCCAATGGTCCAGGGATCGGAGGTCGACATGACGATCACTTATCGGCCGCGGCAGATTATTGATGAAAATGACGAATGACGAAGTCGAATGACGAATGAAATTCCAAGCTTCAATAATCAAACCACCATTAGCAGCCCGCCCTGTATGTATCGTCATTTGAAGATAGACATTGGTCATTCATCCGTCATTCGGATTTGTTCATTCGTCATTCTCACTCCACCGTCCCCATCAGCTCGCGCTGCTCGCGGCGATCATGATCGAGCAGGGCTTCAATCACCGGATCGAGTTTGCCGGTGAGAATCATGTCGAGCTTGTACAGCGTCAGGTTGATGCGATGATCGGTCAGCCGGTTCTCCGGAAAATTATACGTGCGAATGCGCTGACTGCGATCGCCCGAGCCAACGAGCGTTCGCCGATGTTCTGCTCGCTTTGCATGCTCCTGTTCACGCTTGAGTTCATATAGCCGAGTTTTTAACACTCGCAATGCTTTGGCTTTGTTTTTATGTTGGCTCTTTTCATCCTGACACTGCACGACGAGCCCGCTTTCCAAGTGCGTAAGCCGCACTGCCGATTGCGTTTTGTTCACGTGCTGCCCTCCCGGCCCGCTGGCACTGAACAAATCGAGGCGATAATCTTCAGGTTTGATGTCAATTTCCACGTCTTCGGGCTCCGGCAGCACCGCCACGGTGGCCGCCGACGTGTGGATACGCCCTTTGGCTTCTGTCTCCGGCACGCGCTGCACGCGATGCCCGCCGCTTTCGTACTGTAAGTGCTGGAACGCGCCTTCGCCTTCGATGCCCAACACAATTTCTTTGAAGCCGCCTAGCTCGGTCGGATTCATCTCAAGCAGTTCGACTTTCCACCCTCTGTCTTCGCAATAATGTTTGTACATATCGTACAAATCGCGGGCAAAAAGTGCCGCTTCCTCGCCGCCGGTGCCGGCGCGAATTTCCATTACGCAGCGCGCGCGATTGGCGTCTTCCCCGCCGAGCGTCATGTCCAAGAGCTCGTCCCAAAACTTTTCGCGCTCCTCGCGAAGTTTTGGCAACTCGGCTTCTGCTAGCTCGCGAAGGTCGGGATCGCCGCCTTCTACCATCGCTCGCGTGTCGGCAATCTGCTGATTCAGTTCTTTGAACTTGCGATACTTCGTGGCCAGCTTCGCTAGCGAGCCATGCTCGCGAGCAATCGCACCGACGTGCGCCGAATTGCTAAGCACTTCCGGATCGACCATTTGTCGCTCCAAAAGCTCGAACCGCGCCAGCTTTTCATCCAACATTTCGCGCATGGCAACACACCTTCGAGCCGTCAATATGGCACAAAGCACTACACCCGAGAAAGCCCAGGAGTTGCGACGCCTGGGCGTGAGGGCAGCATGCAGTCAAAATGTGTGCTGTGCTAAGATTCCGCTTCAACTGGCTCTGGCGCGGCTTTCGCCTTTTTCTTTTGCAAGCTGGAATAACCGGAGCCGGAGAATTTGTTCTTGAATTTCTCGATGCGACCGGCTGTGTCGACAAACTTCAGTTTGCCGGTATAGAAGGGATGGCAGACGTTGCAAATATCGACCTTCATTTCCGGCACGGTGCTGCGCGTGTTGAAGGTGTTGCCGCAACCACAGCGGACCACAGTCGTCATGTATTTTGGATGGATGCCCTTTTTCATAATTGCCCGTCCTCGCGTCGTGTCGAGAATGCTAAATTGCGATTTCCCGGAGCGGCGCCAAATAGCTGGCCCCGCACTCTCACGGGCCAAATGGTTCGAAAATGATTGAACCCCAAATCGTACCGGATCGCACTACTCCCGACAAGGGCGCAAATGTCTGAGTCAGGCGATCGAACTAGTTGAGGCTTTTTTGCCGATCGCGCGACTATACGCCGGCATATCATGTAGTGCCCCCAGTTCAAACGAACGCCGGCAGAGCGGAATCTTGAGGTTACGTCACCATAAACTTAGGGGCTGCGCGGCAACAAACTTAAGGGCTGCGAGGCAACGAACGCAAATAGGCCTTTGAATATACAGAACAGCTTTGCGTCCGCACGAGCCGATATCTCAAGCCTCTTGAAGATTGAGGAACAGTGACAGGAAATTAGGAATTTAAACAAGCATCAGTCGAACACGGTGCGCTTCATTTTCACATGATTGTCGGTGCCTGCGCCTTCCCGATTCGAATCGTTGCTCCGCGGTCGCCGTTGAGCTAAACTCGTTTTCCATGTGCCGCGATATCAAACGGGGGACGTGGCTCGCATCGGCTGTGCTTGCGCTATCTCTATTGCTTTGCGCAAGCGGCTTTGTCGTCTCGGTCTTCGCTGCCGAGCCTTATGGGCTGGAACGTCGCCCCGTTATCGGGCCATTCGCCGGCGGACGTTTGCCAGAGAAGGCAGTGGTGCAGACTGGGAATTGGAATGTGGTGGAGGCGTTTCCCGGCTTGGAGTTCGATGATCCAACGTGCCTGGTGCCGGAGCCGAGCGGGAAGCGGCTGTTTGTCTCCAGCCGACAGGGGAAGATTTACGCTTTCCAGAACAATCCGGCGGCAACGAGCAAAACGGAGCTGCTCGATCTGACCGATGTAACGCAGGGCTGGGACGATTGTGGGCTGCTCTCCTTCGCGCTGCATCCGGAATTTGGCAAGGCCGATTCGCCGAATCGCGGCTACGTTTACGTGTGGTATCACTACTCGCCGCATCCGGTGCCAGGCCCGCGGCGGCCGCCAGTGAATACGCCGGGCTACAACCGATTGTCGCGGTTCACGGTGGCCGAGGGCGCGCAGACGGCCGATCGAAGCACCGAGCAAGTGCTCATCAATCAGTTCGACCACAACTTGTGGCACGATGGCAGCGGCATGTTTTTCGGCCAGGATGGATTGTTGTACTTGGGCGTGAGCGACGAAGGCGATCAGTACGATACGTTTGGCAATTCGCAAACCATCCGCGGCAAGATTTTTTCCGGCGTACTAAGGATTGACGTCGACCAGAGTGCCGAGCGCAGCCATCCGATTCGTCGCCAGCCGCAGCCGGAGGAGAAATTGCCGGAGGGGTTTACGGAGAACAATTACACGCAGAATTATTTTGTGCCCAACGACAATCCGTTTGTGGATCCGACGGGGAGCGTGCTGGAAGAGTTTTGGGCCGTGGGTTTGCGCAATCCGCACCGCATGACGCAGGATCCGGCAACGGGACGCATTTGGGTCGGCGACATCGGCCAGGACAAGTGGGAAGAGATCGATATCATTGAGCGCGGCGGAAATTATCAATGGGTGTACATGGAAGGCACGCACCCTTCGGTTTACAAGGGCGTACAAAAGCGGAAGTCAGCGCCGGCCGATTTCATTGGCATCGAGAAACCGCCGTTGTATGAATATGGCCACGGCACGGAAGGCAAATGCATCATCGGCGGTTACGTGTATCGCGGGCAGCGGTTAGCGGCGGAGCTCGCAGGCAAATACATTTTTGGCGACAACGGTTCCGGCCGGCTGTGGGCCCTGGCGTGGGACGGCAAGGGTGCGCCGACCGTTGAGTATTTGTGCAACATGCCGCCGGGAAGCAACTACACGGGGCTTTCCAGTTTTGGTGTGGATCAAAACGGCGAGCTGCTGATTTGCAAGATGGGCCGGCCATCCAAATTGTTAAAGCTGGAGCTGGCCGACGAGAAACAGCGGACCAAAACTATCACTTTTGCAGCGCCGGAGCGGCTTTCGTGGGTCTGTGCGTTCAGCGATTTGGCAAGGCTGACGCCGATTGAGGGATTTATTCCGTATGAAGTGAATTCGCCCCTCTGGTCTGATGGAGCGCAAAGCGCCGCTGGATTGCGCTGCCGAAGGAGACGCAAATTAAGTTTGCGCTGACCGGGCAGTGGTCATTTCCTGATGGCACGGTGTTTATCAAACACTTCGATCTAGTCACCAACGAACTGACCGGCGAGCGGCGGCGATTGGAGACCCGGTTTCTGGTTCGTCAAACCGGCGGCGGCGTGTACGGCGTTTCGTATAAGTGGCGGCGGAACGATTCCGATGCCGATTTGGTTTCCGCGCCACAGACGGAAAAGTTTGAGGTGACCACTGCCAATGGCGTGCACAACCAGACGTGGTACTATCCTGGCCCGCTCGATTGTTTGGTATGCCATACCCCGAACGCCGGCGATGTGCTGGGTGTGAACGCGCGGCAACTCAACGGCAGCTTGCGATACGACGATAGCGGCGTGACCGATAACCAACTGCGTGCGTGGAATCATATCGGCATGTTTTCCGCGCGGCAGGAGGAGGCGGTGCTGACAAAACTGCCGGCCCTGGTGCGCGTGAGCGATAACAGCGCACCGCTGGAGATGCGCGTGCGCTCGTATTTGGATGCCAACTGTGCGCAGTGTCACCGGCCCAACGGCGCGGCCGGTTACTTCGATGCTCGGTTCAACACACCGCTGGCGGAGCAGGGCCTCATCAATGGTCGGCTGGTAAAGACGATGGAAATTCCCGGCGCCATGGTGGTTTGCCCCGGCGATGTCGCAAAATCGGTGGCATATCAACGCATCCACATGCTGGGTCAGCTGCAGATGCCGCCTTTGGCGCGGAACCTTGAAGACCGCGCGGCGGTGGACGCGCTCCGCGAATGGATCGAAAGTTTGCCGGCGAATTGAGCGATCTGATACGAATGCCTGGTACCGACCGCGCACCACACGCTTGGGGTCAGCTCGCCTTGATCAACCGCGGCGCTAAATCGTTATCGCCGCCGATATCGGTCAGGCGTTGCTGGCGGCCTTGATACAGGTACGTTAGCTTGCGGTGATCCAGGCCCAGCAAGGAAAGAATCGTGGCGTGGGCGTCGTGCATATGGACTTTGTCTTCCACGGCCCGCAGCCCGAGCTCATCGGTGGCGCCGATGATTTTTCCGCCGACGATGCCGCCCCCGGCCATCCACATCGTAAATCCATTGGGATTGTGATCGCGACCTTGCCCGCCTTGCGAAGTGGGCGTGCGGCCAAATTCGCCGGACCAGACGACCAGTGTTTCGTCTAAGAGGCCGCGATCGGAAAGATCTTGCAACAGCGCGGCCACGGGCTTATCGGTCTTGCCGCATTGGCGGAGCGTGCCTTTATAAGCGTCGTCGTGGTGGTCCCAATCTTTGCTGTCGCCGCTGCCGGAGATGACTTGCACGAAGCGCACGCCGCGCTCCACCAATCGCCTGGCAATGAGGCAGCGCGTGCCGAAATCGCGCGTCGTTTCATTTTCGATGCCGTAGAGTTTGTGCGTCTCGGCGGTTTCTTTGTTGATATCGACCGCATCGGGCGCGGCGGCCTGCATACGGAAGGCAAGTTCGTAGCTGGCGATGCGCGAATCGAGCTCCTGCGCGGCGGAGGGCATATTTGCGCTGTGCCGCTCATTGAGCCACTGCGAAAGATCGAGAATCTTTCGCTGGCTGTTTTCCGAGAGGCCGGGCTGGCGATCGAGATACAAAATGGGCGTGCCGCGCGATTGCACCGGCGAGCCTTGATAAATGGCCGGTAGAAATCCGTTGCCCCAGCAGGGCGTGCCGCCTTTCAATTTGCCATCGGGCTCGGCCAGGACGACCATCGCGGGCAAGTTGTCCGACACTGAACCGAGTCCGTAGGTAATCCACGCGCCGACGCTGGGAAAGCCCATCCGCGATTGGCCCGTGGTGAGCACGTATTGCGCTGGCGAGTGATTGAAGGCATCGTGCCAACAACTTCGAATCACCGCCAGCTTATCGGCTTGCTGCTGCAGAAACGGGAACGCCTCCGAGATGGGAATGCCTGACTGGCCGCACTCTTTGAATTTGAGTTTGCAGCCCAAGAGCGGCTGCTTGGTGACATCGGTGAACTGTGCCGGAATTTTGCCGAAGCTTTCCGGCATTTTCTGGCCGGCCATTTTATTGAGCTCGGGCTTAGGGTCGAACGTTTCCATCTGGCTGGGACCGCCGGCCATCATTAGAAAAATGACGCTCTTGGCTTTGGCCGCGAAGTGAGGCGGCTTGGCGGCCAACGGATTGACAAAGTGCGCGGCCGCGTCCGTCGAACTCGCTTCGGCGGCCAGCAGATCTGCACGACCATCGCGCTCCAGCAAGTCCAACAGGGCCCACGCGCCCATGCCGTAACTGAGGCTGGCAAATAAATCGCGTCGCGAAAATCCTTGGCACCCGCATTTGCTCGACATGATTGCACCGCTCAGGGCATGTAAATGAATTCGTTCGTGTTGAATATTGCCAAACACATTTCTTCGATGGCCGGACGAAGCGACTCCGTCACGGCGCTCTTTGTTGCATCATTTCGCGATCCAATGAAATCGACCATTTGCTGGCGCTCGTCAGGCTGGATCGCGCGGTTGTAGGCGTATTTCCAGGCCAGTTCGGCGATAGCGGCCGGATCGTTGCCGGCTTCTTTGATCAATCGCCCTGCAAACGCCTCGGCCTGCTCTTTGAACGTGCGGTTGTTCAAGAGCGTGAGCGCTTGCGTGGGTACGGTCGTGACATCGCGCTGCGGGCAACTAGAGATATTGTCGGGCAAATCGAACGCCCCGAGCGTCGGAAAGCGGAAGCTGCGGCGGACGAGAATGTAAATCGCCCGGCGGTTCGCTTCGTCCGGCGTGCTGGTGGGCCATTTGCGGAAGTTGCCGATCTGTTCTTGGTTATCGAGCGGCGGCGCAGTCGGCAGCCCGAACATTTCCAAATTGAGCGTGCCGGCCACGGAGCGAACGGCGTCCCACACGAATTCGGCTTCCACACGGTACGGCTGATAGCGTGTAAGCAGTCGATTCTCGGGATCGCGAGCCAGCGTTTCCACATCGGCTTTCGAGGCCATTTGATACGTGGCCGAAAGCATAATCACGCGGTGCAAATGCTTGATGCTCCAGCCGTGCTCGATGAAATCGGTCGTCAGCCAGTCGAGCAGTTCGGGGTGCGTGGACGGGTCGCCACGGAGGCCGAAATCGTTCGGCGTGCGCACCAATCCCTGGCCGAAATGCCATAGCCACACGCGGTTCACAATGACACGGGCCGTGAGCGGATTGCGATCCGAAGCGAGCCAGTTAGCAAGTGCCGCCCGGCGCTGGTCCGGTTTCACGCCATCAAGTTTTTGATCGGCGGCGATTTTTGCCGGCAAACACGGCTCCACAAGTTCGGCTGGCTGATCGAGATCGCCGTGCAAAAGCCGATGCACTTGGACCTGTTTCTCGCGATGTGCCAATAGCCGGAGTGGGATTTCCGATTCGTCGTTCAAATGTTTTTCGCCCATCACCAGCCGCTGATCGATTTTTTCCGCGGCGTCAGCGGAACCGACCGACTTTGGAGGTTCCTCAGCATTGGCGACCTTTGCTTGCGCGAGGGGCTTGGCAGTGGCTTCCTTTTCGTCGTCGGCGGTCTTACGACCGAGCTCGATGAGAAATTCGCGTTGATCCGTGTCGATATCGATCGCGCGAAAGGCTGTGCGATCGGCCGAGCCGCGTGGCTGGGCATCGAGCGCCTTGCGGCCGACTTCTTGCAACACTTCATTCAGTTCCTTCTGTCGCTCGGCGAGCACCGCGTCGGCCACATCGTTGTCTTCGCCCGCCTGTTTGTCGGCCATCTCGCGGTATTTTTTCAGCGCCGCTTGCAGTTCCGGCGACATGCCGGCTGCCGCGGCCTTTCCTCCACGATTGCCGCGTTTGCCGCCAGCCATTCCGCCGCCGGCTTTGGCAATGTAATAATCGCCGACCTTGCGAATCATATCGGCGCGCTTTGTGAGATCTTTCTCGTGCCGCGCGTGTTCTTTGAGTTGCTCGATGTCAAATTCCGCGAGCGTATTCTTGATCGCCACGCGGCCACGCAGCACCGTGCCGTCGGGCTTCAGGTCGAACTGGTCGCTATCGGCGAACATCGCTTGCAGGCCGTAATATTCGCGCTGCGAAATGGGATCGTACTTGTGATCGTGGCAGCGAGCGCAGCCCATCGTCAGGCCGAGAAACGCGGAGCCGGTCGTGTCGGCAGCGTCGGTCATCTGATCGTATTCCAGCTTGCCCGGCACCATGCCGGCTTCTTGCAGCACCGGGCCGATGGTGAAAAAGCTTGTGGCCAGGCGCCCATCGGCATCGTCGGGGAAGAGTTCATCGCCGGCAACTTGCTCCTGGATGAAACGATTAAACGGCTTGTCGTCGTTGAACGCGCGAATTACGTAATCGCGGAAGCGCCAGGAGTGGCCGTTAAAAATGTCGGTTTCGAATCCTCCTGAATCGGCATAGCGAGCCACGTCGAGCCAATGCCGGCCCCAGCGTTCGCCATAATGCGGTGAGGCGAGTAGCCGATCGATGAGTTTTTCAAACGCATTGGGCGATTTGTCGCTCAGGAACTCATCAATCTCTTGCGGCGTCGGCGGAAGACCGATGAGGTCGAGCGTTGTCCGGCGAATTAGCACCTCGCGCGAAGCTCGTTCGGCCGGCTTCAGCTTTTCGTGTTCCAATTGCGCGAGTACAAAGCGATCGATCGGCGAATTTGCCCACGCGGAGTTTTGCACTTCCGGCACATCGGGACGCACCGGTGGAACGAATGCCCAGTGCTCTGCGTACGCCGCGCCTTGCTCGATCCATTTTCGCAGCGTCGCCACTTGGTCGGCAGTGAGCTTCGCGCCGGCTTTCGACGGCGGCATTCGCTCGTCGTCATCTTCGCTGATGATGCGGGCGATCAGCATCGCTCTCATCGGGTTTGCCTGGAACAATCACTTTCTTCTTGGCGACCGCATTTTCGTGATCGTCCAGCCGCAGTTCTGCTTTTCGCGCACTTTGATCAGGTCCATGGCAACGGAAGCAACTGGCCGAAAGAATGGGCAGAACTTCGCGATTGAAATCGACCTTTTCGGCCGCCGATAAATTCGCGCGCACCGACAGGACAAAAATCGTTGTCAACGAACCCGCGATGACCGCGCGTCGCAATCGGGCACTCATTTGCATCGAACTCGATCCCCCACGAATCGAAACACAGAGCGCAAAACGGCAGCAAAATCAGGCTTGGCTATTTCTGGCAGGACACGGCAGGCGAGCCTTCTTGCGAGGCACGGATTCCCGGCGATACCTCGCGCTGTTTCGACGGGCCCCTGTCGGCCCGTCGCACCGCAGTATACCCCGCGTGCAAGCAGTTTGTCCAACATACTGCAATCATTAACGGCCGTGCTATTTTTTGATATAATGTCGACGGTTGAATTGCTCGCGACGGGCAATTCAAGACATGCTGATGCCGCTTGTTGAAGAGAGTTCGCCTCTCGCACGGCGGTTTCTTTGTGGGTCACGCTGGCCCTGTGAAGCAGTGCAGTTGCGCTGGCATCTGCTTGATTTGCGCAGCTCTCTGCCAACGATCGCCGTGCGATCTCTTCAACTTCGACTCGAGGAAGGAGAAAGCCATGCGCAACGTGACGTGCTCGATATTGATGGCATTTGTATTCTGCTCGGTCGCCCAGGCGCAAAGCGTGCTCTTCGATTTCGATAACGCGCCATTACTCTCACCGCTACCAATCAATTTGACGGTCGGCGGGATCACCGCCAATTTCACCGCGACCGGGCAAGGCTATTCGATTCAACAAGCAGGCGCTGGGATTCACGCCTGCAGGATTCTCGGGCTATTGCGTTTATCCCAGCAGCATATACATCGCCGACTTGCTCGTCGGTTTCTCCAAAACTTTGACCGATTTTTCAATTTTGTATTCGCCGGAGGAATACGGCAGCGACACCTCAGCCCGAATGCGGGCCACCGGCTACATGAACGGCAGCGTAATCGTCACGAACACGATGATCGCCTCGCAACCTGGAACATGGCCATCGGCGACGCTGAGCCTTAGCGCCCTCCAAGGTTTTAATCGCGTCGTTGTGCACTACGACGCACAGCCGGTTGGTGGCGAGAACTGGGGGCCGGTTTTCATGGCCGACAACATGAACGTCACGCCTTTGCCGCCAATTCTTGGGGATTTCAATGGCGACAGGTTAGTCACACCTGCTGATATTCCCGAGATGCTGACCGCCTTAACGGATTTGAATGTATTCCAAACGAACCGTTTTTTATCGGATGCAGAATTGCTGGCAATCGGCGATCTGGATGCATCTGGCGCCATCACCAATGCCGACATCCAACCGCTTTTGGATTATGTTGCATCGCATCAAGCGGGAGTTGGCGCGGAGGTTTCGGTCCCGGAGCCAGATGCCTGGATTCCATGGGCTGTCGGTTCATTCGTAGTTGTAATCGTGGCATTTCAACGTCGATCTGCGGTGGCTCGACTGCCGTGGGGCTGTGGCTGTTTAGTTGCGGTCGTCACCATGTTCAGTGATTCAGATTTTGCCGGAGCGAGCATCTTGCTGAAAGATTCGTTTGGCTTCTCTCCCATCACCGCACAAGGTGGCACACGGTTTGACGCCGCTGGCAACGTCGTCGGCGTTGTGCTGCATAGCGATCTCAGCGGGTTGCGCGCTGAATTTCCAAATACCAGCAACGAGGTTTGGAAAGCACCGGGCGGGCACGGCACCGAAACTTGGGGCTTCAGTGTTTCCTCGCCCGATCCGTACGAGAAATACGGCGGCACAAGCGAACCGACGCCAGGTGACAACGGCACGATGTCGCTCATTTCGTTTCCGAGTGCGGGCACCGATGCGCTGTTGGATTTCACCCCGCCAGCTAGTCCCTATCAAATGTCGCTCGATGTAATTGGCGGCGGCGTGACTACGGCGATCGGATTTACATCGTCGGTGACCACGTTGAACGACAATTTTTCTTCCTTCGGTCAAATTTGGATGGTGTTGCACGGCGGCAGTGGGCAAGGTGGTGCCGGCACGTGGGAGCTCCATACAAACGGGCTAACGGGGCCCAGCGTTTCCGGCACCACACCCCTTCAAGGATACAATCCGATGGTACTAAGCTATGACCCTGCGAGTCACACGGTGCGCGGTTCTGTGAACGGAGTCCTCACGCCGGCAATTAATTACACGGCCAGCGGAATTCTCGGTGTTGGGTTTGAAGGCGTGTGGACGGTTAATAATTTCATCGTGCAAACCGGCGGCCTGCCGCGAATGGGGGACTTCAATTTCGATCAGCGCGTCGATGCGGACGACATTCCGGCAATGCTAACAGCCCTGGTCGATTTGAACGCCTTCAAATCGAGCCACGCGATTTCTGAGGCCGATTTGGTTACCTTGGCAGATTTGGATAATTCGGGAGCGGTGACCAACGCCGATATTCAGCCGCTGCTCGATTCGGTCATTGCGCAAGGAAGCGGAGCAATTGCGATAGGTAACGTTCCCGAACCGAACGGAACAATTTTGTTGGCGCTTGGACTATGCATAGCTTTTATTGCGCTAAGCATGCGCGGAATTTCGCCGCCGCGGGCGCCAGGTCTAGGGTGACGAATTTGACTTGCGAGAAGTTTTGATTCCCTCTCAGGGTGCCGTTGTCTTGCATCGACGCTGCGGCGCGGGGACAATGTAAATCCGATACTCGCATTGTTTCAATCGACATTTTCTCTCGAATGCCGACTTGAACTATCATAGGTGTTCGATGCCATATAGGTCGCTGCTGCGGACGATCGTCTTCATGGCTTTGGCGATCTTGGATCGACAAGCGCAGTCTGACGAAGCGGTACAATATAATCGCGACGTTCGGCCGATCCTCGCAGAGAATTGCTTTCGCTGTCATGGTCCCGATAGTGCGGCGCGAAAGGCAGATCTGCGCCTGGATCAACGTGATGCAGCAATCGGGATGAAAGCCTTTAAGCCCGGCTCCCCGGACGAAAGTGAGCTGGTGCGGCGGGTTTTCAGTTCCGATGACGATGAAAGGATGCCGCCACCAGCTTCGCATAAGAATCTTACCGCTGCGCAAAAAGATCTTCTCAAGCAGTGGATTGCGACAGGCGCGGAGTATCAACCGCATTGGTCGTTGATTCCGCCGAAGCGCCTTGAACCGCCCGCAGTGAAGAACGACGCGTGGATTCGAACGCCGATCGATCGATTCATCCTTGCGAAGTTGGAAACACTAGGGCTTTCGCCCGCGCCTGAGGCCGATCGACGAACCTTAGCGAGACGGGTGAGCCTGGACTTGACCGGCCTGCCGCCGAAGCCCGGCGACGTCGAAAAGTTCGTAAGCGATCCCGCATCGGATGCGTACGAGAAATTTGTCGATCGCCTGTTAGCGTTGCCGGCCTGGGGCGAACACCGCGCGCGGTATTGGCTCGACCTGGCGCGGTATGCCGACACCAACGGCATTCATTTCGACAATTACCGCGAGAATTGGGCGTACCGCGATTACGTGATTCAGGCATTCAACCAGAACATGCCGTTCGATCGATTCACGATCGAGCAACTGGCCGGCGATCTGCTGCCGAATCGCACACTCGAGCAGAAAGTGGCCTCCGGCTTCAATCGCTGCAACATGACGACGAATGAAGGAGGTGCGATCAATGAAGAATATCTGGTACTCTATGCACGCGATCGCACGGAAACGACGGCGCAAACGTGGCTCGGATTAACGGCCGGCTGTGCGGCGTGCCACGATCACAAGTTCGATCCACTCTCGCAACGCGAGTTTTACTCGCTGACCGCGTTTTTCAACAACACCACACAGGCTGCGATGGACGGCAATGTGAAGGATACGGCGCCGGTAGTTGTTGTTCCGCAGTCCCAGGACCGAACAACGTGGGAATCGCTGGCTGTGCAATTGTCCGATTTGCGCAAGCAGCAGGAAGATCGCAAGAAATCTGCGCATACCGATTTCGATGCTTGGCTGGCCGACGGCGCGCAGGTGGCGGCGGCGCAGATACCAACTGACGGGCTTGTGTTTCATGCTCCCGCGAGTGGTGGATCAGAGACGTCCATCAACATAGAAGTGGACGGTGAATCGAGAGCAATCGATATTCCGCCAAACAGCGCGGCGCAGGTGTGGTGAACGATCGGGCCATCAAAGTTCAATCGTCCGCTGGCGTGGAAGTGCCGGAAGCAGGCGACTTAGAGCGCGACAAACCGTTTACATATGCCGCCTGGGTAAAACTTACAAAACCAAATCAATCGGGCTCGGTGATTGCGCGAATGGACGATTCACACGAATATCGGGGCTGGGATTTGTGGATTGAAAACGGCCGATTGGGCGCGCATCTGATTCATAAGTGGGATCAGAACGCGATCAAGGCGGTGACGGAAACGGTATCTCGTCATCGGTCAATGGAACCATGTGCTCATCAGTTACGACGGTTCGAGCAAAGCGGAAGGGCTGAAATTCTACGTCAACGGCAAACCGCAAAAGAGCAAACCGCTTGTGAATCGTTTGACGGAGAGCATTCACACCGAAGTGCCTCTCAAAATTGGCCAGCGCGATACGAAGTCATTGCTCGACGCGAGCTTCATTGACGATGTGCGGCTCTACAACCGTGTGCTGGCGGGAGCAGAAATCGAAAAATTGGTGGGAGCGACGAGAGTGGCCCGACTGGCGGAGAAATCGCCGGACGAGCGCAATGCCGCAGAAAGAAAGGAACTCTTCCAGTGGTGGCTGACGAATTACGATCAGCCGACACTGGAACTGACATCGAAACTTGCAGACATCGAAAAGCAGCAAGCGGAGATCAAAGCACGCGGCACCGTGGGGCATGTAATGCAAGAGAAGGGTGAAGCACCGGCCGCCTACGTGCTCTTCCGTGGCGAGTACGATAAACGCCGCGACCGTGTTGAAGCCGGCACGCCGGCGCTGCTGCCGCCGATGCCGGCGGATTTGCCGCACAATCGATTGGGCCTCGCCAAGTGGCTCGTGCAGCCGGAAAATCCGCTGGTGGCGAGGGTGGCAGTGAATCACTTTTGGCAGGAAGTGTTTGGCAGCGGCATCGTCCGCACGACTGGCGATTTCGGCGTCAACGGTGAACTGCCTTCGCATCCGGAGCTGCTCGATTGGCTGGCCGTCGATTTCCGCGAGTCGGGCTGGGATGTGAAGCGGCTCTTTCGAATGATGGTTACCTCGGCCGCCTATCGACAAGCTGCTGTCGTGACGCCGCAAAAACTGGCGAGCGATCCGCAGAACCGGTTCCTCTCGCGTGGCCCGCGGTTTCGCATGGATGCCGAAATGATTCGCGACTACGCGCTCGCGACGAGCGGACTATTGGTCGAACGAGTCGGTGGACCAAGCGTCAAGCCTTATCAGCCACCGGGGGTTTGGGAGGCGGTTGCCATGCTGGAAAGCAACACGCGCAAGTATGAGCAGGATCATGGCGAGAATTTATATCGCCGTAGTTTGTACACATTTTGGAAGCGAGCGGCCCCGCCGGCCTCGCTGGAAATTCTCAACGCTCCGACGCGTGAGACTTGCACCGTTCGCCGGGAGCGGACCGACACGCCCCTGCAGGCGCTGGTGACGCTGAACGATCCGCAGTTTGTGGAGGCGGCGCGGAATTTGGCGCAGTTCGTGCTTTTGAATTACGACAGCGTCGATGATCGGCTGCAAGCGATTGCTCAGCGACTACTTTCGCGTTCGCTTCGGGCAGAAGAAGTAACGATCGTAAAATCGTCGCTCGTCGAAACGCTGAATCATTACGCGGCCCACGCCGACGACGCAAAAAAGCTGGTTGAAGTGGGGGAATCGAAGGCCGTTCCCAAGCTGGCGCCGGTAGTGTTGGCAGCTTGGACTGCAGTTGTGAACGAGCTGATGAATATGGATGAGGTTCTGAACAAATAGGTTGATTTCGGTTTGATTATCGAGCGCACGAACGCAAAATGAGGCGGGGAAATTTCGATGAATTTGCTCAACGAACTAACGCGCAACATCACCCGTCGGCATTTTTTCGCACAGGGTTCCAGCGCGATCGGCTGGGCGGCACTCGCCACGCTTCTCGGCAACACGGACTGTCGCGGCGCCTCGGCTGCCACGCCGGCAAATGAGAAGCGGCCGTCGCTGACGCATCATGCGGCCAAGGCGAAGCACGTCATCTATTTGCACATGGTCGGTGGGCCGCCGCAGATGGATATGTACGACTACAAGCCGGCTATGGGCGATTATTTCGACAAAGATCTGCCCGACAGCATTCGGATGGGGCAGCGGTTGACGACGATGACTTCGGGCCAGTCGCGGTTTCCGGTCGCGCCCTCGGTTTTCAAATTCGCGCAGCACGGCCAAAGCGGCATGTGGGTTACGGAACTTCTGCCGTGGACTGCGAAAATGGTGGACGATTTGTGCTTCATCCGCAGCATGCACACCGATGCCATTAACCACGAGCCGGCGATTTCGATGATGCAAACCGGCAATCAAATTACCGGCCGGCCATGTTTGGGATCGTGGGCGTCATATGGTTTGGGATCGCTCAATGAAGATCTGCCAACTTTCGTGGTGTTGTATGCGAAGTCGAGCGATACGAAGAATTCGCAAGCGATTTCGGCACGCCTTTGGTCGGCCGGATATTTGCCGGGTGAATTTGCCGGCGTGCCGTTTCGCTCGAGCGGCGATCCGATTTTGTTCATCAATAATCCGCCCGGCCTGCCGACCGAATTGCGGAAGAAAATGCTCGATAATCTCGAGCAACTAAATGAATTCACTTACCGCGATCTGGGCGATCCCGAAACGCACACTCGCATTCAGCAGTACGAACTTGCCTTCCGCATGCAACAAAGCGTACCGGGCCTGACCGATATTTCCGATGAATCGGAGGCGACGTTGAAGTTATACGGCGACGAAGTGTCTACGCCTGGAAAGTTTGCCAACGCCGTGCTGTTGGCGCGGCGGCTCGTCGAGCGGGGTGTGCGGTTTGTGCAGCTCTACATCAACAATTGGGATACCCACAACAACTTGCCTGGGCGATTGCCGGCGCAATGCAAAGATATCGATCAACCCTGTTATGGACTGATTCAGGACCTGAAGCGTCGTGGCCTGTTGGATGAGACGCTGGTGATCTGGGGTGGCGAATTCGGCCGCACGATCTATTCCCAGGGCACTCTCACAAAAACCGATTACGGGCGAGATCATCACCCCCGCTGTTTCACCATGTGGATGGCCGGCGGCGGCGCGCGGCCAGGAACCATTTATGGCGAGACCGACGATTTTTCGTACAACATCACGAAAGACCCGGTGCACGTACGCGATTTCCACGCCACCGTGCTCGATTTACTGGGCTTCGATCACGAGCGATTCACTTATCGCTACCAGGGCCTGGATCAAAAACTGACCGGCGTAGAGCCGGCGAAGGTCGTCAAGGAATTGATTGTGTAAGTCAGAATCGACCAGAGGCCATATCGAGTGCGCACATGAAACAAGCGACCGTGCCGCACTTCCACGTCGAATTCCAATGGATTATGACGAGACCGTGATTGCGAAATAAAATCGTATTCATTCTCGATCCAATCAGCTTGTCTCCTAGCCCGCTTGAGCTAGCATGACGCCACGTTAACAGAAAATCGTGGGTCACTACCATTGATTGATTACTCCTGAACCTGTGGGGAAGCTCAAATGAAATCTCGAATCGCTTTTCAAATGGGAGTGGTAACCGTGGCGATGGGCTTAATTGCCACACAGATATGTATCGCCGGCACGCCAATGAAATGGGAAGAGATTCCCGAAGCCGTTCGCAAGGCGGTCCTCAACAACGGCGGAACCGCTGGCTCGGTCGACAAGGAGAGCGGAACAAAAGATGGCAAGGCAATCTATGAAGCGCAAGTCAAAGGCAAAGACGGCAATGTGAAGGATCTAGTAATCCTCGAAGACGGAAAACTCGTGGAAGTTAAAACCGACGATGCCGCCGATCGCGCTCAAGAGCAAACCGATCGAGCGAAAAAGATTCTTGAGGGGGTCAAATTCAGCCATCCGCGGAACATCAACAATCCATATCTGCCGTTGGCGACTTTGAAGCAAGACGTTCTGGAAGGGAATGAAGGGAGCAAGAAGATTCGCATCACTCGAATCGCCAAGCCAGATGTGCGGAAGACGTTCCAGATCGGCGATCAGAAAGTCGAAGCGCTGGCCGTAGAAGACCGCGAATGGGAAGACGGCGCCCTGGCCGAAGTGGCTCTCGATTTTTTTGCCCAAGATGACAAGGGCACGGTGTACTATTTGGGCGAAGAGGTCGATGAATATGCCGATGGCAAGATCGTCGGCCACGAAGGCACGTGGATGCTCGGCAAAGATACGAAAGTGCCGGGCATTTTATTTCCAGCCTCGCCCAAAGTTGGAGACAAATTCAAATCGGAAGATGTGTCGGCAGAAATCAACGAAACGGATGAGGTTGTCGCCTTGAATGAAACCGTTGCTGCGCCCGCGGGAGCTTTTAAAGATTGCGTGAAAATCAAGGAGCATTTGGCAGACGGTACGACGGAATATAAATACTTCGCGAAGGGCGTAGGCGTGGTGCGCGAAGTTCCGCCAGAGGGCAACGTGCTGCTCAAATCGCACGAGACCACCAAAGTAACGAAGTGAGCCGTCGCTTAATGCAATGTAAGTGCGCGCTGCGATTTAATTGTTTTGCAACGCCTTTAGATCTTTGAAGTTGTTGTCGACTGCGTTTGTTTCGATCCGATGCAATGCTGCCCCCGCGAGCGCGGCAACTTTGCCATTCGGTTCTTGCTTAACCAGGTCGTTTAACAGCTGCACTGCTTCCTTTGTGCGAATTTGCTCAAGCACCGCAATGCCACGGCGAACGGCGAGCAAGCATTGCACTTCAGGATGGTGAGCGATCGACGATTTCGACAAACTCTTTCGTCGGTCTGCTTCCTCAGACGTGATGCCGGGGATGATTTGATCTAAATCGATCACGGCTTTTACCGGCCGCAGTTTTTCGGCCAGTAGTTTGACGGCGTTCTGACGATGTGCGGCCAGTTGCCACATCGCCGCGTACGTCGCCGGCGATCCGCTTTCAGCCGCCAAAAATTCCCATAGTTCGCCGGGTTCGTTGTTCGTGATTTTCCAAGAGGGCTCTAAATTCCATAGGTAGCATGCGCCGTCTTCGCCGCCGCTGACCATGGTTTGCCAGTCGCGTCCGAATCCAACGGTGTAGACATGGCCTTGATGTTTGCCCACATCCCAGACACTTTTTCCGGTCGAAGGATCCCAGAGGACCACACTGCCATCCATCCCGCCGGTGGCCAGCCACAAACCGTCGGGCGAGAAACTCATGGCGCCGTAGACGAATCTCCCGGGCACTTTGAACTCAGTTCGCAGCTGCAGGTCGTCCGTTTGCCAAACTCGCACCGTACCGTCGAGATGAGCCGTTGCAAATGTTTCGCCACCGGGCGAGTAACAGACTGCGTACATCCGTACGTCGCCGCCATCGACGCGGTCCGCCTTGACATCGAATTTGCTTTGAAGTTTGCCAGCTTCGATATCCCAAAAGCGGACGATTTGATCCCATCCTGCGGTAGCAACGGTTTTACTGTCCGGACTGAACGACAGGCCGTAAACTTCTTGATGCTGCCGTACTCCGACCTGTTCGCTGGATTGCAGATTCCAAATGTACGCTTTCGATTGACGGAACACTGCGGCCGCCAGATGCTTCCCGTCAGGCGAAAAGCTCAGGCACTCTACATCGGAATGTGGATCTTTGCCCTTTGGCCATTCCCAATGCTGAGCCACCTTTCCGTCGTCGATATTCCAAACCGTCACGCACACTTTGTCGGCGCTCGTGCCGCCGGCGGCCAGTAAACGACTGTTGGGCGAGAACGCAAACACGGAATGTCGTTCGCCGGGCTGATGGAATTTCTTCTGCTCCTTACCGGTTTTTGGATCTACGAGATGCGCAACGCCGTCGTCATCTCGAAAGACAATCCACCGCCCGTCGGGCGAAGCAGCCACTGCACTTGAGGCATGCACTCCCTGCGGCAGCGGCATCTGGCTGCCGGCCGCAACATCCCAGCGACGAATGGCGCCATCCCAACCAGCGGAATACAAAATTTTGCTGTCGGAAGTGAACGCCAGCGCCCACGGATACCAACCTTTCTCGCCAAGGCGGCCTGTTTGTTTGCCAGTTGCGGCATCGAACAAATAGATCGCATTGTCGGTTGCGCCGGCAGCTACGGTTTTTCCATCTGGCGAAATGGCAATTGCTGAAGTGTAGTTTTCATACGGATTGTTGAGCTCGAGCACGGTCGACCAAACTTCTTTGCCCGATTCGCAATCGTACAATCGCACGGCTTTGTCGCGCTCCGTGGTGGCGATGCGTTTGCTGTCGGGAGTGAAGGCCATGCGAACAATTTTTGCGGTGGCATCAATTCGCCGCAGTTCATCGCCTTTCTCGGCTTCAACAAGGCGAATCGCTTTTGGAGCTTCACTCACGACCGCGGCCAGTGTTTTTCCATCCGGCGAAAATCGGCCGTAGCTGTACTGTCCGCCGAAGGTCAGGCGATCGTCGTTATTCAATCCAGGCGCAGGGTCGAGCTTGTTGGGAATTTGATACAGTGTCCAGCCATCGCGCCGGCAAACGTACAAGCCGGTGGTATCACCAATGGCAAACAGCTTTTCATCGGCAGTAACATCGATCGATTTACTCTGACCTCGCGACGGGCCATCCGCCTCTCCAAATGGATTCGCGCCTTCAAACGGATTATCGCCAATCACACGTTGTTGCTGCTCGTCGAGCGCTTTCACAGAAAACCTGAGTCGCTCAAGCTGTATCGATGCGGTACCCCACTGCTGAATTCGCCCGCGTTCGCCCGGCGTAAAGAAGTGCGAGCCATCGCTCGAAAAGGCCACGCTGCGAATTCCGTAGCCTGCTGCCGTGTGAAAGATGTTGTAGGTTGAAGTATCAACCCGCCAACGCTCCCGACCCGTTTCCGTGTTCCAGGCAATGACTTGCCCGCCAACGGTCACCAAGGTTTTATTATCTGGGCTGAGCGCAATATCTGTCACGCCCGAAGGGGAGCGAAACCGCAGCGTGCCCAGTCGCAGCAGTGCACCCGCTGGTAATGGATCGCCAAGCGCATTGCGCTGGACGGAATCCGAAGCCGTTGGATCCGGGCTCGAAATCGCGTTCGGTCGCTCGGCGTTTTCCTTTTGCTGCTTCGGTTCCGCTGCGATCGTCTGATTGGGAATGCCACTTAACGCGGCCACAACAAGGAAGCGGAGAATGATGAGTGACTTGCAAATCGATTTTGCAGACGGCATAGCTTATACCGAATGTTAATTGGCACTGGTGCATCGATTCCACCTGTCAAAAATTGTAAAGGTCGGCATCGATTACTGCCAATGCAACTCAGTTTAGCCCGGTAATTGCGACTCATGGGCAATACACGGTTCGATGTGGTGCGCTGCGACGATCGACCGAACTATGGCGCCGAAACCGTATGTCCGTCCTTACGATTTCCAAACGATTTGTGAACATTTAGGTCGATGCCATAACCGATGGAATGGACCGAGGCGTCGCAAAATGCCACGTTAAACGCCGTATTATGAACACTGCCCCAGGCATATCGCTTCTGGTCGGCGGTGAATATCAGAATCTGATCTTGCGTCGGGGCGTCAACCGCGTATCGCAAATTATCGTGGTTGTAGCCGACGAACGTGCACTGATCATCGGAAGGATCGAGTCCGGTTTCGTATTGCGAGGAATCAAGAAGCGCTCCCCAACCATATACGTTTTGCTCGTGCCGTCCGTAATTTGACGCAATTGCACATGGCTCCGCTGAAAGACGATCCCATTCAAGCTGTCGAACTGCCATTGCGCCGAAGTGCGCACGGGCCCCCAGCCAGACTGTCGGGGCCCGTGTCGAATTTGTCGGAGCTATTGGGATCCTTCGATGAATTATCGTCCCCTGCATTGGCTGCGTAATCGGTGCGTGCGACTTTCGCGACGCGTGCGATCGGCGTCGGGCTGATCAAAACGAAATCGCTCTTGGCGTTTACATATAAGGCCGCGGGTCGGCGCGAGGGGCAGTTGAAGACAGACATTGGGCTCGAAATGGCTTGCGCCAGTGACGTGGCTAGCTCGGTTCCGCTTTGTCCTGACCCGAGTCGCCGCACGCCACTCTCTTCGATGAAATTCAGAATGTTGTATGGCCAACCGCCGGGTTGACCGACGCCGACGCCAGCATCAGGCAGGCCAATCCAATGGTATCCCCAGCCGCCGGTCGGCAAATGGTGATAGGTCGATTCGTGGCTCAAAAACGCCAGCGCCAATTGCTTTAGATTGTTCTGGCACTGCGTGCGTCGCGCCGATTCGCGCGCGGCCTGCACCGCCGGCAACAATAGCGCAATCAAGATTCCAATAATCGCAATGACTACCAAAAGTTCCACAAGCGTAAATGCGGCGGCGCGAATTTGCCGCCGAAGACTTGGCGAGCTCGTTGCGCACGCTGCCGCATGTTTGGAACTCGTCATGATTCAATTCTCCCCCTGCGAGCGTCGAGGTAACCGTTGGGGAAAGCAATTCGATCTTTCGCCGGCCGGCGCCACGCGTCGTTTCAGTCGTGCCAAATCCCATGCGCCCAGTTGGCCAAATGCGCACTGTGGGAGGCAACGTCAAAGAACCCCCGAAGCACGAACCGCAGCATCCCTTCGCGCACGAATCCTAATGCCTGCTGGAAATGAATTGCAAGCGCGGACCGATACTAATAGACAGCGCCGCTTGACCACTTTCCTATAGAATCATGCATAGTTCCCGTCACGCAAATGCAATTGCGACTGGTTATGGCGGCTTCTAGAATGACGCCGTACTTGCGCCATAGCGTGGCTGGAACTCTACAACTTTCGCACGAATTGGATTTTGCCGATGAGCAAGGCGCTGCCTCGAAATACCGACGAGGCGGGCGAATTGTCGCCGTTTCGTGCCCGGCTGTTTCGATTTGTTCCGGCGCTAGATTCCCTGCGCAGCTACTCTTCTGGAGTGCTCGCTTGCGATTTAATGGCGGGCCTGACGGTTGCCGCCGTCGCAGTTCCGCAGGCGATGGCATACGCGCAAATTGCCGGTATTCCACCGCAGTATGGCTTGTACACCGCCATTGTGATGACCGCGGTCGGCGCGCTCTTGGACTCCTCAAAGCAACTCATCAATGGACCGACAAACGCTATTTCGATCGCCGTGCTCAGTGCGCTTGTCGGCTTCAGCGAAGCAGACCGCATTCCGGCCGTCATTTTGCTCACGCTGCTAGTCGGCATCGTGCAAACAGGCATTTCGCTCCTGCGATTGGGCGATTTAACACGCTACGTCTCCCACGCGGTCATCGTCGGGTTCACCCTCGGCGCCGCCGTGCTCCTGGTGCTTGATCAAACGAAGAATCTGCTCGGGCTGACGGCGGCCGGCACCGGTGAAGATCATTTTCTGAAGCGATTCTGGCTGACGATGCAGCACATCGATCAGACGAACCGCACTGCGCTGGCCATTGGCGTGGCGACGATCGTCCTTGCGCTGGCCCTGCGCCTGGTGAATCTACGATTCGGCATTCGATTGCCCGACTTGCTCATGGCCATCATTGTGGTAACAGCAATCGTTGGTGCTGGCCACCTGGATAAACAAGGCGTAAAGATTGTTGAAAACATCCCCGCCAAATTGCCTTCGTTCGATGTGCCCGATATTCAATGGTCGCGCGTCCGAGAACTGACGAGCAGTTGCCTGGCAATCGCACTTTTGGGTTTGCTTGAAGCAATCTCGATGGCGAAAGCCATCGCCGCCGTCACCCGGCAGAAGCTCGATATCAATCAGCAGTGTTTGAGCGAAGGCGTCGCGAATTTAACCGGCAGTTTCTTTCAGTGCTTTCCCGGTTCTGGTTCGCTCACGCGCTCCACAATCAACCAGCAGGCCGGCGCACGCACACAGTGGTCGGGCGTCATTTCCGCCGTGGCAGTTGCACTCACGATGGTTCTGTTCGCACCGTACGCGTATTACATTCCGAAAGCCGGTTTGGCCGGCATCTTGATGCTCTCCGCCTGGCGCCTCGTGGATCGCGGCCAGCTGTTCTATTACTTGCGGACCACGCGCTATCGACGCCTGGATCGTAGCGCTCACGGCCATTTCCGCCGTGGCGGTGTCGGTCGAGTTTTGCGTGCTGATCGGCGTGTTTCTTTCGTTCGTCCTCTATGTGCCGCAGGCTGGCCGAGCACACATCACGGAACTCGTGATGACGCCCGAACGCGTGATCCGCGAAAGGCACAGCAGTGATGTGCCTTGTTCGCGCATTCGCATTTACAGTTTGGAAGGCGAGCTGTTTTTCGGCGCGGCGCCGGAACTCGAGCAGCACCTCGATTCCATTGCTGAAATTGCAGAGAGCGGTGTGCGCGTTGTCGTGCTGCGGCGTGAAACGTGTGCGCAATCCGGACGCTGTTTGTATGAGCGTGCTAGACCGGTTCATCGATCGCATGCGCGATTTAAACGTCACCGTGCTATTTTGCGGCGTGCGGCCCGACTTCATGCGCGTCATCGAATCGAGCGGCCTGGCTCGCCGCATCGGCCCGGAACGCGTGTTTGTGTTCGAGGAAACAGGCAAGTTCTGGACGAGCACCCTCGAGGCCGTCCGTTTCGCTTACGAACTGCTGGGTGGCGATCTCTGCGAAACCTGCCCCCGCCATGCGGAAAGTCTGAATCAAAAAGACGGTTGGTATTATTTGATTTGAAACGTCCGGCCCGCGCTCGGCAACTCAGGCCGTCACGCCTCCGCCACCGCGGCCGTCGGTTTGCGATTTCGCCACAGCCACCAGCGGGCTTTCAGCGACCAATGCCGGTTGCGCCGGCGGCTGAAACTTGGGCTGTGTCGCACGTTAAAAATGACTTCCTCCATCAATTGCCGCGCCTTTCTCCGGTGAGTGATCGCCCGCCAGCAGCAGCCCGTAATAGTACGTGCCTTCCGGATGGCCAGGGTAAAAGCGCAGCATGGTCTGGAACACTTCGCCCGCCCGCGAATCATTTCCTCTGAATTGCTGCGATTGGGCCAGCCGCAAGTAGGCCATGCCGTAATCGTGGTCGGGCTTAATCGCGTGCACCTCTTCCAGCAGCTCGGCACTTTGGTCGTATCGCTTTTGTGCGAAGTGGCAGCACGCCAGATGATATTTCGAGTCGAGCGCCTCGCCATCTTTCGCGAGCGCCTTCTCGAACCACGGCTGCGCTTTCGCGATCCGGCCTTGCTGCAAATACATGACGCCCAATTGATTCATGTGATACGGCCGATCCAAATGCACAATCTTTCGTTCGAGCTCTTCAATATCGTGCTTCCGCGTTCTCACGCGTCGCCAGAAATGACTCACATCGGCCCAGACGCCTTGAATCAAGCCCGGCGCGTAGAACGCGGTCAAAAACAAGATCGGAATGGCAAACGACGAGATCACTCCCAACACGTGCTCGAGCACCACGGCAATCGGCGCAGGCAAAATGCCGACCGCCAGCAATATCCAAGCGGCCACCAGAACGCCCAGCGAGATGAGAATAAAACGCGTCATGGACGAACAATATATCGGCTCGATTCGGCGTGAAACAAGCTTTTCGGGTTATCTGAAATTTGCCCCGTCGCAATCCAGCCGCCGCCCCGGAATACGTGCGGCCATGCTCAAGTTTACGCTGTGATTCGGCACATTGTGACGTCGGCTTGCGCGGGTCTCCCTACCCCGCCGTAAACCGCTCATTTCGCGACTGCGCCCGCCAAGTATTCCTCGGTCGAAACGAGTTTCGCGTAACCAAATTGCAGTGCGGCCATGAAGGCGGCGTGGACATCGGCGGCCGGCACTACCTTGCCTTCGAATTCCTGGTCGCGCGTGGCGCAGGCATCGTGCACGACGATGCACTTGTAGCCCAAGTCGCTGGCCGCGCGAGTCCCGGCGTCGACACACATGTGGCTCATCGCCCCGCAGATGACCACTTCCTCGACCCCATGGCGATCCAAAATTTCCTTGAGATCCGTTTCGCGAAACGAGTTGACTTGGTGCTTCAGCACCACAGGCTCATCGCCTGTTTCGCGCACTGTCGGATACAGCTCGGCGCACCTTCGAGCCGGGCGCAAAGAACGGAGCATCGGCCGTCGGAAATTCATGCCGCACATGCACCACCAGGTCGCCCGCCCCCGCGCCGCCGCCATCAACTTCGCCGCATTCTCTGCCGCCGACTCAATCCCACTCAGCGGCCACTTCCCGCCCGGAAAATAATCGTTCTGAATGTCAATCATCACCAGCGCGCGCTTAGCCATAGGTGCTCCATTCGAAGACGAACCCGTTGGTCGGAATTGGCCGGCCCAGACCGCGTAGCCAATGTGTCAGACTTGAATAGCGGTTGGATATCTCCTGACTCACGGAAACGATTTCTACGCCAGGGCTGGACGCAAATAACTGCAAATCGCTCACATTTTTCTCGAACTTTCGACCTGCGCGAAATCCGCTCAGAAGCTCCCCAATCACGATGACGCTGAGGCCGATTCTTGTCGCCGAGGAGACGATCTCCGCCGCTTGCTTGTTGCCCCGTTTCAGCGCGGCGTACGCGTTTATGTCGATGAGAATCGATATCACTTCCACACTTCAGAATCAATGTGGTCGAATTCGGCAATTGACTTCATGAATTCTTGGTACTCGCCTTCGGTCCAAGTACCCACGAGTGCGCGGATGTCTCGAGCATGGCCGTTGGGAGCGGCAGGCTGGGGGGCAGATTTTCCGCCAGGACGGTGTGAGCTTACCGTTTCAGGATCGGACCCACGGCGCGCACTTCGGCCTGCAGGCGGCGAAACGTTTCGTCATCCAGGTCTGTGATCGTCAGCGAAATGGACATCAATATCGACTGCTGTGGTCAGTGCGGGACAAACTGAACAACCATAAAATTATAGTGCGTTGGCAACAAATAAGCGAACGATCGCCAAATCAACTCTTCAATCGTCGGGTGCCGGGTGTCGGGTGTCGGGTCCGGGTGTCGGGTGCCACTGGCTTCGCCAGTGTGTCTTGTCGCGACCGATAGAACGTTTCTTCTGCCAATTAATAAATCCAAGACAATCCTGAAAAACGTTGCCGCGGCGATTCAAGCAGGCATGTAATGGCCTCGCAGTTGAAATGGCGATCGACGAATAAGTTGCAGCCCACTCGGACGAGGCTTTCAACATACCCTGCCGACGATGGGTCGGGAATGTTTGGCGGCGAATCGTAGTGGGTCAGTTTGAACTAAATGGTTGGGTGGCCGGGGTCGAGTGCTGCCGTGCCCCCGGAGTTCAGGCTATTGTGGGCTCACTTCGTTCGACCACAGCCACCCGTCGAGGCCGCCGACAACAGTTCAAACTACAAGGCCTTGGTCGGGAGAGCATTGGCATAGCCCATTGGCACTCCAGTGGCACCCGCGTGTAAATCCGCGCGATGACTTCGGGTGCATTGGCAGAACGTTGCTATGGCAAGTGTTTCCACTGGCCAACTTTGCCATCTTTCAATTCGGCCGTGAGCCGGCCGGCGAGCGGATTTTCGAAGCCGGGGCGGAGTGCCAACCATTGCAGCGACGCGCCATCATCGCGTTGCGGGTGGCCGAGAAGTTCAATCGCTTCGTCTTTTGTCATGCCGTTTTTTAACAATCCCAATCGATCGAGGCACGGCCACACTAGAACCCCCAAAATTGCAGACGATTTTGTTTCCTGGAACGGCGCCTTTTGATCGGCAAACGAATGGCAAACTTGTTTCAGCACGTTGACCGTACGATCGCGCGTTTGCCGATCGTCGGGATGGTGGTCTAAATACACGACGGCCTGGGGAATTCCGAACATCGTTAGCGGGGGCCGGCTTTGCGTTTTTTCGAACTTCCCTTCGTTCACATCCAATGCGTATTCGGTCAACTCTTTGAGATAAGGCCCGCCGATTCCGGCGTTGCCGTCGTCCATGTTGCCGGTCCTGGCCGACAGCAAGCCTAAGGCTGCGTCGGAATTCTGAGGATCTGTCTTAACGATTTCGACAAACCGCTGCGCCAGGCCTTCGTTCTCCGTCAAAGCAAGCGCGTTGTGAAGCGACGTTTCCAGCGGGTCGAACCTCGAAATCTTTTTGAATTGATTCGATTGATCCATGGGGCAAGCAAGCCACTGTTTCACAAGAGCTTGTTGCTCCTCGGTCAGCTTCATGTTGCGCTTTGCGACCGGCAGATCGCTGACTTTTCCCATGATTGCTTCGCCGGTGCGAACAGACCCTGACCAGGCATCGGCGGGCGCCTTATCGCCGGCCACAACGTTACACTCTGCCCACTGCCGATAAAATGATTCCGGTTTTGCCAGCGACAATTCCACGGCTTTTTTCGACTTAGCGTCGACCCATTCGTGCTTGCTATTCGACAATCGAAAAGTGTTGCGCCAAACGGGTGGTTCTTGCCACTGGGTCCACTCGTCGGAGTTGATGGTGCGGTTTGCTTTAGACCGTTCCTCGTAATCGTGAAAAGGATCCAAAATGAATTCGCGTCCCTCCGGCGTTTCTAAGTGCAGCCGTGTCGAATTCACCAAGCCCGCTAGCGGCACGTGGCGAGTTTTATGCTCATCGAATCGATACTTGATGGCCACAGTGATCAATTCGCCGGGGTGAAATTCATTTCGTTTCACGGGCTCCAAGCGAATTCCCATGCTGAGCCCGTTGACCGATTCGCGCCATTGCGAATTGTCGTCCCAGCAAAGATCGATGTCTCCAGGGAGTTCGCATTTTTTGGCTTCGGCGAATTTACGCAGGCATTCCGCGCCGCCGAACATCGTTGGCATTTTGTCGACGATGATGACCGAGCCGTCTTCGGCAGTGACGGTTATACGAAAATCGGGGCCAGAAACGCTGGCGCGTATTCGATGCCGACATCTTCCAGTTTCGTGACTCTGCCCACGAAAGATTTCAGTTGCACGAAATCTTCGATGCTCATCCGTCGGGCCGGTTTACTCGGGGACGCAGCTGGCGAGAAAGCCGTCAGCATCGCTATTAAGAGCGCGGCCAATGAGCATGGCAGTAGCCTGCGCTTAAGATTTTGTCGCCATTTCATGGTTAGTCGCTTACCCAGAATTGCCAATGTGCCATCGAAGCCAAGGGCATGGCGCCCACCAAGATTCTATGGGATCTAACCCCCAAATTCCGCAGAGTGTCCTGTAACGAATCTGTAACTAGCAAAATTCGTGTCGCCACAGCCTTGGTCCGGAATTCCCTGGCTTTTGCCTCGTTTTCCAGAAATACCTCCCCAGAGTTCAGTGTGGAAAATATTTTTTGGGGTGGCCCAAAAAAAGCATTGACCACGGATCACGGGTACACTATACTGATATTGTGTACATATTCCGTTCAAGCCACTGGCCTTTTGTTAAGACAGCGGGTCTCGTGGTCGCAGTGATAGGAATTAATGCATTCGATAATCGGCAATCCAAAAACATGCAAACGAATCGGAAATCGCTGAATGAATTGCAATTGGCAGGTAGCCTGCTGCGTCAGCGGGCGCGGAGTGCCGCTATGCGAAATTCCCGAGTTTGGCGCGTGGGCGGTCGGCGGAGTGTGAAATTACTGCGAAATAACTTAGGCAAGATGACTGAAAACCCCCGCGCGAATCCCGAGGAATTCGCACAAGTGGACTCCGCGACCCGTTCCGTTATTTCACTGCGAAATCGCGATGGAGCCCGTGGAGACGGATTAATGGCGAATTCTTCGAGAAACACGCAGATCGATGGGCCGATTGGTTCACCATGCCCGCCGGAGAGCGTGCACGTCCGCAAATTGCAGCGCTTTACTGCTGAAATAACTCGGTTTCGCCGCCGGTTTGACGCGGGATTCGAGCAAGGAGACGTTGTGGATTTGCCGATTCAGCCCCCCGGTTTGAAAGTCGATTTCCCGTGCTGTTATACTCATGGAACGAATTCGGGGAGCGGCGCCGACGCTCGGCGCTTGCCAGTTGTTTCGGGGAAATTCTTTGGGAGCGGCGATCGATGACTACACGTTTTGGCAAAATCGTTTTGGTGTTCGGACTTTTAATTGGATCCAGCTTTGCAGCACACGCCCGCGCGGCGGAAGCGAGCGATGCGGCAAAAGATTCGACCGCAAAAAAAGAAACGAAAGAAGAACACGACAAGCGCATGGCCTGGTGGCGCGATGCCAAGTTCGGCATGTTCATTCACTGGGGCGTGTATTCCGTGCCCGCCGGCTTCTATCAAGACAAGCCCGTGGCCGGCATCGGCGAATGGATTATGAACCGCGGCAAAATTCCGATGGAGGAATATCAACAGTACGCCAAGGAATTCAATCCGGTGAAGTTCGACGCCGGCCAGTGGGTGAAGATCGCCAAAGACGCGGGCATGAAGTACATCGTCATTACCTCGAAGCATCACGATGGCTTTGCGATGTTCGATACCAAGGCCAGCGATTGGGACATCATGACGGCTTCGCCCTTCAAGCGCGATCCGCTCAAGGAACTTGCCGCAGCGTGCCGCGAAGAAGGCATCAAGCTCGGCTTTTACTATTCGCAAGCGCAAGATTGGAACAACGGCGGCTCGGCCTCGCGCGGCAAATGGGATCCGGCCCAAGAGCACGACATGGACGATTACATCGACAAGATTGCCGTGCCGCAGGTGCGCGAAATCCTATCCAACTACGGCGAATTCCCGGCCGTGCTGTGGTGGGACACGCCGATCGACATGAACAAAGAACGCGCCGCAAAGCTCGACAAAGTGGTCAAGGAACTTAAGCCCAACATCATCACGAACAATCGGCTTGAGCGACCCGATTTTCCTGGTGATACAGAAACGCCCGAGCAAACCATTCCCGCTCAAGGCTTCCCCGGCCGCGATTGGGAAACGTGCATGACGATGAATGGCACCTGGGGTTTCAAGAAGGACGACAACAATTGGAAATCGACCGAAACGCTGATTCGCAACTTGTGCGATATCGCCAGCAAGGGCGGAAATTATTTGCTCAACGTCGGCCCGACGAGCGAAGGCTTGATTCCGGAAGCCAGCGTGGAGCGGCTCGCGGAAATCGGCAAGTGGATGAAGGTGAACGGCGAGGCGATTTACGGCACCGGGCCGACGCCCTTCGGCGCCGAAGCCGGAAGCTTCAGCAGCACAAAGAAAGACAAGAAGGGCAATCCTGCGTTCGAGCCCACATGGGGTTGGCGCTGCACCACGAAGCCGGGCAAGTTGTACGTGATTATTTTCAAATGGCCGGACGGCGGGCAAATTCCAACTTGCAGGCCTCGAAAGCAAGGTCAAGAAGGCTTACTTGCTCGCCGACAAAGACAAACCCCTCGATGTGAAACAGGACTCTGCCGGCGCAACGATTTCGGTGCCTGGAAAAGCGCCCGATCCCATTGCGTCGGTGATTTGTGTGGAAATTGCGGACGATACGGCGAAAGTAGCGACGTAAGCGACTGACTTGGTTTGGGTCGTGTTTCGGCCCGGATAGTTAGGCAGCACGATAAGATCCCGCTCATGTGACTTGAAGCGGGAGCCAGCAGCTTGTTTTGTGCTGCGGCCGCCCGTAGCGTAGCGGGCAGACTGGGTTCGGTGATGTTAACAGCGGTGGGTTTGAACCTTCACAAGTTTGGAGCGAACCGATGCATTACCGCAAGTTCGTGGCTTTTGTAGCGATGGCCGGTTGCATTTCGGTTGCTGGGCCACGATCGCCTGCATGGGGGGCCACGCCAGAGTTGAAAGTTGTCGACACGCTGAAGCTTGGCGGCGCAGGCCGATGGGACTATCCGTTTGTCGATTCCGATGGTCACCGTCTATATGTGGCCCGCGGCACGCGGCTGCAGGTGGTCGATCTGGAAACCGGCATGCCGGTGGGCGACGTCAACGGCTTGCAAGGTAGCCACGGCGCGACGGTCGTCCGCGAGAAGAACCTCGGCTTTGTCACCAGCGGGCGCGAAAATGCTGTGGCGGTGTTCGACCTTGGCACGCTTAAAGTCAATCAGAAAATCAGCACCACCGCCGGCGGGCACGGCAACAATCCGGATGCAATTCTCTATGACCCCGGCAGCAAAAAGGTGTTCGTGTTCTGCGCCGGAGGCGATACGGTCGTCATCGATCCAGACAATCTGGATGGCCCGAAAACAACCATGTTTTGCGCCGAAATTGGAAACTGGTCAATCCGATGGCGCCGGCCACGTGTTCGTGAACTCGGAAGATAAAAGCGAGATCGTCGTCATCGACACTAAAGATATGAAAGTGACCGGCCATTGGTCGATCGCGCCGACCACGGGTCCGACCGGTTTGGCCATCGACGTCGCTCATCATCGATTGTTCTCTGCCGGCGGCAATCAGAAGATGGCGGTGATCGACAGCGAGTCAGGCAAAGTCGTGGCCACGGTCGATATCGGTAAAGGCGTCGATGGTTGTGCTTTCGATCCCGCGCTGGGCCTGGCGGTGAGCGCCAACGGCGGCGACGGCACGGCCACGATCGTCGAAGAGAAATCGCCGACGGAGTTTGCGGTCGCCCAAACCTTGCCGACCATGAAGTCCGGCCGCACGATTGCTGTCGACGCGAAAACCCATCGCTTCTATATTCCCGCCATGCTGCCGGCAGAAGGAGAAGCCGCGGCTCAGTTTGGAGCTATTGTGCTGGGCGCGGCGAAGTAGCGACCGAATGATAAGGTGGCCATCGCCATGGGGTGTTCGGGAATTTCTTTTGGCAGCTGGTGTAGCAGGACGCGATGCATCGCGTGCGTACCGATCAGAAAATACACAGTCGAGGCTGCGGTCTCGATCAGATCCTTGCCATCACTCCGATGCGGAAGGTTGTAACGCTCGGCAACGGCGTGATCTTTCGTCGTGGCGACGACGTTCCATGTAAGCGGACGGCAGTCAAGAATTCGAATACCGAATGGATTCTCCGGACCTGGGTCATGCCACCGAAGTCATCGCCATTGTCACTATCCTTCCGCGGCAACGCAGTTTCGTTTTCGGCTGCCGGTTTGAGCTGATCGTTCTTCCAGCGACCCTGCCCAAATAAATGTCGAAGAATGCCCATGGCAACGGTCCGAGTAGCGACCTCGGGGTTCGACTGCGGTGATTGTGTGATCCTGGACGCCGTCCATCGCTTTCCTAAATTACGGTCCAATAAGTTGCGAATGTTCCGGCATTTTAGCTGGCTTGTCTAGAATGCTAATTTAGCAGCACTGTTCAAGCAAGTTATTTTTGGGCGACGAGGTCAGTGGCCCTAAGTGCTTATCTGAACATACGTTCCGAATAGATACGCGGATTGCTGTTTGAACATTTATTGTTTGCAGCGCGCAAAATCAAGAATATTTGGCGGTTGGCTCAAAACAACTCTTGACTTTGTAACGTATGTACACTAAAATACAGGCGATTAGATTATAGCAATGTAAACTAGCCGGGCGCCGGCGGTTGCCTCGCCCAGACAGTAGACAGCGCCAAGAAACCAAGACGCTTAGACACCCAAGCCCTCAGACCCCAATGCGTGCAACAACCCTTTCAAATCGTGCGAGAATTTGCGGGCGATTTGGAAGTCCGAGGGCGGAAAGTGAAATAACAATGAAATTACTCCAACGAAAAAATGCAAAATCGCCTTCACAGGGGACGAAAGCGCGCTTCGGTTATTTCACTCGAAAACACGTTTTTCGAAATTCCGGCCACACAGGCCGCGATTTCCCGAGCAAAACGCGTGACGATTTGCCCTGCGTTTCACTGGGTTTTGCGCAACGCTGGTTTTCCCGAGGTTTTTTGGAAAGTCGGAGTGAAGAAAGTCAGGCGCAGGCAGAAGGCAGCAGGCAGCACCCAGAATTCGCCAGTCCAAAATCTGCAATCAGTAATCAGTACTCTGTCACTACAATGAACCACGACACCCCGGCCCGCCCACAAGTTGTTGTATCGCCTAACCTCATGCGACCCTGAACCCTGAAAGCCCATGCGTTGGTTCTTCGGCGTCATCCTGCTCTTGGCAATCGCCCTGACATTTGGTTTGGGGCTCTTGGCCTACGCCATGTACGCGCTGTTGGCGGTGATGATTGCCAGCCGGATACATCAGCCGCGTGTGGATTGAAAATCTCGCTGCCCAACGGGAGTGCAATCGGCTCTCAGCCAGTGTCGGCGATCGGATTGCGGTCGTCATTCACATTCGCAACCGTGGCGTGCTGCCCATCGCGTGGCTCTTACTGGAAGATTTGCTGCCGATGGCGGCGCTCGTTTACAAGCCGCCGAGTTTGGGTGTCGAAGGACGGCGTTTGAAACTCACCATGCTCGGCAGCCGGGCGCGCAACACGCTGTTCTATCAGGTCATCTGCAACCGCCGCGGCTATCATCAGATTGGCCCGCTCGTGCTGGAGACCGGTGATGTGTTCGGCTTGCACCGTCGATTTCGCGTGGCCACGGAGCCGCATTTTTTGCTCGTCTATCCGCAGGTCGTGCCGCTTTCCGGCTACGACATCGCTTCGCGAAAGCCGATTGGCGAAATCCGGCTGCAACATCGGCTGTATGAAGATCCCACGCGAATTTCCGGCGTGCGGCAGTACGAAGCCGGCGATCCCTTGAACCGCGTGCATTGGAGAGCAACCGCGCGAACGGGCGTGCTGCACAGCAAAGTTTACGAAGCCTCGACGATCGCCGGAGCCACGTTGATGCTCGATTTCCACAAAGCGTCGTATGCGGCGAAGGATGAACCGTATCGATCGGAATTGGCAGTCACCGCGGCCGCTTCGATTGCCAACGCGATGTATGAGATGGGCCAGCAAATCGGGCTCGTCAGCAATGGCCGCGACGCGGCCGATCGAATTCGCACCGAAGGCTGGACTCACGATTTGCGAACTCGCAAAGCAGCTCAGCGAGCGGCCGGAATGTTGGAATCGAGCGATCGCCTGCAACCTTTGCTCATCCCAACTCGCCGCGGACCGGAGCAGATTCTGCAAATCATGCAGACGCTCGCGCGGGCGGAACTCACCGACGGCATGGATTTCGCCGGGCTGGTGTCGGAAACCATCAGCCGATTGCCGCGAGACGCAACCGTCGTGGCCATTTTGCCCACGGCCAGCCCGGCGTCAATTGTTGCGCTGCAGCTGTTGCACCGCCGCGGATATGCCGTGAGCGCGATTTTCAATTTCTTCGACGATTGGGAATTCGGCGCCGCCGCCGCAGTGCTGGCCGCCAGCAGAATCTCCGCGCATCACTTGAAGGACGAAGCCACCGTGGCAACTATTTGTCAGCAGTTTGCCTTACGATGAGGAGGAATTGAAATGACGAAATTCGAATGACAAATGACGAATGAAATTCCAAATACCAAATTCCAATCAATTGGCCGCTGCGATATGAAGTTTGGTCATTCGAGCTTGGAATTCGGAGCTTCATTCGTCATTCGAATTTAGTCATTCGTCATTCAAAACCTATGTCGCGTCCTCGCCCCACATCGTTCGATTACATGGTCATTGCGCTGAGTCCTGCGCTGATCATGGTGCTGGTTGGGAGCCTCGTTTATTTCCTGCTGGAAATGTTCTATCAGGGGCAGTATCCGGCACGGCTACATTTTTGCCTGACGATGTTTGTGTTCGCCATCGTGCTGGTGTCGCGCATCTCGATGGAAGAAGGCTGGGAACGGGCCATGCCGTTTGGTGTGGCCCTGGGGGTGGTCGTTGCTCTGGCGATGCATCGCTTCGTCACTTACACCGGCAGCGTAAGTGCCGAGTTGGGCTGGATCATCAACTTGTCGTTGATGGCGATTACCTGGTGGTGCGCCGATCGATTGACGTGGGATTGCACGCTGGTGGATGAAAGCGCGGATGCCTCTGGCGAAGGCTTGCTGCAAACGGTGGGGATCGATCGGGAAGCAGAAATCCCAACAAAAAGCCAGTTGATAACGCGGAGAAAACGAAATCGAACCAGAACGATTCCGCTCCTGCAAAGCCCCCAGTTCAGAAATTGGAAGATGACGATGATCTCGGCTGGGCGGCGAAAACCGCAGCGTGACGGCGCGAACACTTCGTGGTGGACTCGTTTTATGAATCGCCGCCGCCGGCCGCATTCGCCCGGCGTTTGTGTGGTCTACTTTTCGCTTGCCGCACTGCCGATTTTCGGCTTTGGACAAACTTTGATTCCGGAATCAAATACCGCGAGTCGGCGATACGCGTTTTTGCTGCTGTGCGTTTATTTGGCCAGTGCGCTGGGGCTGCTTGTGACGACGAGTTTTCTCAGCCTGCGGCGTTATCTTCGTCAGCGAAGAATTGAAATGCCGGTGGCGATGGCCAACACCTGGCTCGTGATTGGCGCCGTGCTCATTGTCGGTCTGCTGCTGGTCACCGCGGTGCTGCCGCGGCCAAACGCGGAGTACGAACTCTCTGAACTTCCGCTGGCGGTGAAATCGACCGATCAATCGGCCTCGCAGCGCTCCGTCGGCGAAGAAGGCACGAAAGACGCAAACAGCGAATCCGGCGGCGGCAAGTCGCAAGATGGGAAGGCCGATACCTCCAACTCGGCCGACGGGAAGAACGACGGCAAGAATGCCAAAGGCGGCCAGGCGGAGAAATCGGAATCAAAAGGCGGCAACGATTCTAGCCGAAATGAGTCCAAATCCGGCGGTGCGAAGAGCGATTCACAAAGCAGTTCGGGCAGCAAATCGCAAAACGGACAGCAGCAAAAATCCGACAGCGGTGACTCTGCGAAGACCGCTCAGAGCGATTCCACGGATAGCAAATCGGCAGCATCGCCGTCGCAGTCCAAAACTCAGGCACCGTCTGAATCGCAATCGCGAGCACCATCAGATTCGACATCACCGCCCCCGACGCCAGATTTGAGCGCAGCAACTACTGCAATGGTCTCGCTGATGAAATGGATGGTCTACGGCGTGCTCATCGGCCTTTTCATGTGGTGGTCGATCTCGCACTGGTCCGATTGGGGCGTGTGGCTCTCTTCGCTCGTGAACGCCTGGCGCGAATTCTGGCGAAAACTTTTCGGCGGCGGGCATCAAAAGGAAGAAGCCGGAGAATTTGCTCCGCCCAAAAAATCGTTTCTCGAATTTTCCGATCCGTTCGTATCGGGCATCTACACGCAGTACCCGCCGCAGGAATTAGTGCGATACAGTTTCGAAGCCTTGGAGGCCTGGGCGCACGATAATGGTTGCCCGCGCGAGCCGGAGCAAACAGCCTACGAATTCGCTCGTCAGGTCGCTTCTCATGCCCAGCACATGGCCGCGCCGGCACGCACTTTGGCCGATCTTTATAGCCGCGTCGCGTTCTCGCCCGGCTCACTCCCGCCAACAACTGTCGACCAATTACGAACATTTTGGCAAGCGATTCAGACGCGTCCGGTAGCGGTAGGAGCGATTTGATTTGCGCCTGAAATTGCCATTTACTGCCCCCCGGACATCTGACGGAAAAATCGATAGAATTCAGCGAGTTGACGAGGTAATCGATCCAGCTGCGCTACGCATGGCGCGAAAGCATCACAACAACCTGTAATCATGAGCACAACTCGTTCAAAAGATCCGTTCAAGGCAAAGAGCACGTTCAACACCGGCAGCGGCACGGCGGCGATCTACCGACTGTCGAAGCTCGAAGAGTTGGGCCTGGGAAAGATTTCCGCGCTGCCGTTTTCGATTCGCGTACTGCTGGAAGCGGTGCTGCGAAATTGCGACGGCTACGAGGTAACAGAAGCCGACGTGAAAAACCTGGCCGCCTGGAATGCGGAGAAGCCCGCGGAACTGGAGATTCCGTTCAAGCCGGCGCGTGTGGTGCTGCAAGATTTCACCGGCGTGCCGTGCGTCGTCGATTTGGCGGCGATGCGCAGCGCCATGAATCGCCTTGGCGGCGACGCGAAAAAAATCAATCCGCTGGTGCCGGTCGATTTGGTGATCGACCATTCGGTGCAGGTCGATTACTACGGCGCGGCCAACTCGCTCGATTTGAACGTCGATCTGGAATTTCGCGCAATCGCGAACGATACGAATTCCTGCGTTGGGGCCAAAAGGCGTTCAACAACTTTCGCGTCGTGCCGCCGAACATCGGCATTGTGCATCAGGTGAATTTGGAATTCCTGGCGAAAGTGGCGTTCCTGAGGAAAATCGATGGCGAAGATGTGGCGCTGCCCGACACGCTCGTCGGCACCGATAGCCACACGACCATGATCAACGGACTGGGCGTCGTCGGCTGGGGCGTCGGTGGCATTGAGGCGGAAGCCAACATGCTCGGCCAGCCGCTCTATATGCTGATGCCCGAGGTGATCGGGTTTGAAATCACGGGCGACATGCCCCCGGCGGTCACCGCGACGGACCTGGTGCTGACGGTAACGCAGATCCTGCGCAAGGAAGGCGTGGTCGGAAAGTTCGTCGAGTTCTTTGGGCCGGGCGTTTCGAATATGAAGCTGGCCGATCGCGCCACAATTGGGAATATGGCGCCGGAATATGGGGCGACGATTGGCTATTTCCCTGTCGATGTGGAGACGCTTAACTATTTGCGGCTCACAGGTCGCACGAAAGAAGAAGTCGACCTTGTGGAACGCTACTACAAAGAGCAGGGATTGTTCCGCACCGACGCCCCCGGTCAAACGCCAATCAAATACACGAAAGTTCTGCGGCTGGATTTGGGAACCGTGGAGCCCAGCCTCGCCGGACCGAAACGACCGCAAGACCGAGTGCCTCTGAGTTTGATGAAAACCGAGTGGCGGCACGATTTGATCAACACTTACGGCAAGAATGGCAGCACGAAAGTTTCCAATGTCGGCAGTTGGGAAGGCGAAGGCGGACCGCCCACGGCACTGCCGGCAACTGCCGCTCAGGCGGCCACTGCGGAAGCGGTCGAGGCTGTCGTCGATCAAGATCCTGGCTTTGCCGGAATCGATGTCGATATGAACGGCAAGCACGCCAAAGTGAAACACGGCTCGGTGGTGATTGCCGCGATTACCAGCTGCACGAACACGAGCAATCCGTCGGTAATGCTCGCGGCGGGTTTGCTCGCCAAGAATGCTGCGGCTAAAGGATTGAAAGTAAAACCGTACGTAAAAACGAGCCTCGCTCCCGGTAGTCGCGTGGTGACCGATTATCTGCAGCAGGCCGGATTGACCGATGCGCTCAATTCGCTGGGCTTTGAAACAGTGGGCTATGGCTGCACCACTTGCATCGGCAACAGCGGACCACTGCCGGAGCCGGTCGCCAAGGCCGTGACCGATGGCGACTTAGTCGCGGCCGCCGTGCTCAGCGGGAATCGCAACTTCGAAGGCCGGGTGAATCCGCTGGTGAAGGCAAACTATTTGGCCAGCCCGCCGCTGGTTGTCGCGTATGCTTTGGCCGGCACGACGGATATCGATCTGACCAAAGAACCGCTCGGCAAGGGTACCGATGGGAAGGACGTCTATCTGAAAGACATTTGGCCTTCGCGCGATCAAGTGGCCAAAACCGTGAGCGAGTCGGTGAAGCCCAGCATGTTCCAATCGCGCTACCAGAGCGTGTGGGATAGCAACCCGAAATGGAATGCGATCAAGACCACTGAAGGCGATTTATACAATTGGCACGCCGACAGCACGTACATTCAAGAGCCGCCATTCTTGATCGATCTGCCGCCGCAGCCCGGTCCAATCCAGCCCATTTACGGAGCACGCTGTCTGGCGGCGCTCGGCGATTCGGTCACCACCGATCATATTTCGCCGGCAGGCTCGATTTCCGCTAAAAGTCCGGCGGGAAAGTTTTTGATCGAGCATGGCGTGCAGCCGGTCGATTTCAACAGCTACGGCGCACGCCGCGGCAACGATCGGGTAATGACCCGCGGCACGTTCGCCAACATCCGCATCCGCAATCTGCTGGC
Organism: Pirellulales bacterium; assembly: GCA_963773875.1. Lineage (GTDB taxonomy): Bacteria > Planctomycetota > Planctomycetia > Pirellulales > JADZDJ01 > CAVTYH01. The sequence goes on along the minus strand of CAVZCV010000008.1, from coordinate 62,100 downwards.
CCCGGGCACGGAAGGCGGCGTTACGCGGCATTTGCCGGATGGGCAACCGATGTCGATCTACGATGCTGCGATGCAATATAAATCGGAAAACGTGCCGCTGGTGATTCTGGCCGGCGCGGAATACGGCACCGGTTCCAGCCGCGACTGGGCCGCCAAAGGCACAATGCTCTTGGGTATTCGCGCGGTGCTAGCAACCAGCTTTGAGCGCATTCATCGCAGCAACCTGGTGGGCATGGGCGTGCTGCCGCTAGAATTTATGCCGGGCGAAACATGGAAATCGCTAGGGCTAACGGGCGAAGAAGTGTTCGATATTCCGGTCGACGATTCGCTACAGGCTCGCAGCACCATTACTGTCACAGCACGTGCGGCGGCGCAGCCTTCCGATGGCGAAGGAATGGTTGTCGAGTCGCTGAAATCGTTCCAGGTGCGTGTACGCATCGATACGCCGGTGGAACTCGACTACTACCGCAATGGTGGCATTCTGCAAACCGTGTTGCGAAAACTTCTGCGTAGCTAAAATGCACCGGTGAATTCCAGGATCAAATGGATCGTGGGCACGATTGTTGCGTCGTGCCGACTTCGAGATCCATTGCGGCACTCATGGGAAAGTGGCCGCAGGTTTTTACGAAGGTCGCTCTCAACCCGCGCCAATTGAAATCGGTACAGGTCGCATTGCCCGGCGGCGTTGGTTCGCGCCGACCAGGGAGTGGTTTCGAATCGTCCAGCTCGGTCACTGGCGAGCCACTAATGAGCCACGACACGTCATTGCGAATTGTTGCCTAAATCCCGACGCGCGAGTAGGTTATGAATGGGCATGCAGCGCCCAACACTCTCTCCCGCGTTTGGTACTCTCAACCATCTCGCCTCACATTGCGAAAAAGGAATTCGTATGTCTATCGCCCAAGAACCGGTTGCTCGTGGGATGACCAACGGACAAAACGGGAATGGACATGATGAAGTTGATGTACAGGCCCTGATTGCGGCCCTCACTGCGCTGCGGCGCGGCGATTTCACGGTCCGGCTGCCCAATGTCTGGCTTGGCCTCGGCGGCAAAGTGGCCGACACGTTTAACGACGTAATGGATCAGCTGGAAGGCATGACCAATGAGGTCGATCGAATCAGCCGTGTTGTGGGTAAAGAGGGAAAAATCAAACAACGCGCCTCGACCGGCAGTTTGAGCGGTTCTTGGGCCGGAACCATCTCCTCAATGAACGCGCTGATTAGCGATCTCGTGCATCCCACGAGCGAAATGGCGCGCGTCATCGGCGCCGTGGCCAAGGGCGATCTTTCTAAATCGATGTCGCTCGATATCGACGGCCGGCCGTTGGAAGGCGAGTTCTTGCGCACCGCCAAGACGGTGAACCGCATGGTCGATCAGCTCGGCTCATTCGCTTCCGAAGTGACGCGTGTGGCGCGCGAAGTCGGCACCGACGGCAAACTCGGCGGGCAGGCCGAAGTGAAAGGCGTGGCCGGCACGTGGAAAGATTTGACCGACAGCGTGAACTCCATGGCCGGAAACCTTACGGCCCAGGTGCGCAACATCGCCGAAGTGACCACGGCCGTCGCCAACGGCGACTTGTCGAAAAAGATTACCGTCGATGTGCGCGGCGAATTCCTCGAGTTGAAAGACACGATCAACACGATGGTCGATCAGCTGCGTTCGTTCGCGTCCGAAGTGACGCGCGTGGCGCGCGAAGTGGGTACGGAAGGCAAACTCGGCGGCCAGGCGCGCGTGGAAGGCGTGTCCGGCACATGGAAGGACTTGACCGACAGCGTGAACTTCATGGCCTCGAATCTCACGGCCCAGGTGCGCAACATCGCAGCGGTGACCACGGCCGTGGCAACGGGCGACTTGTCGAAGAAAATCACGGTCGATGTGAAGGGTGAAATTCTCGAACTCAAGAACACGATCAACACGATGGTCGATCAGCTCAGCTCCTTCGCGGCGGAAGTGACGCGCGTGGCCCGCGAAGTGGGCACCGAAGGAAAGCTTGGTGGGCAGGCCGATGTAAAAGGTGTGGCCGGAACTTGGAAGGACTTGACGGACAGCGTGAATTTCATGGCGTCCAACCTGACGGCCCAGGTGCGCAACATTGCGGCAGTGACGACGGCGGTAGCAACGGGCGACTTGTCGAAGAAAATCACGGTCGATGTGAAGGGTGAAATTCTGGAGCTCAAGAACACGATCAACACGATGGTCGATCAGCTCAGCTCGTTCGCGGCGGAAGTGACGCGCGTGGCCCGCGAAGTGGGCACCGAAGGCAAACTCGGCGGTCAGGCCGATGTGAAAGGCGTGGCCGGCACGTGGAAGGACCTCACCGACAGCGTGAACTTCATGGCCTCGAACCTCACGGCCCAAGTGCGCAACATCGCTGAAGTCACGACGGCGGTGGCAAACGGCGACTTGTCCAAAAAGATCGAAGTCGATGTCCGCGGCGAAATCTTGGAGCTCAAAAACACCATCAATACGATGGTCGATCAACTTCGTGCTTTCGCCTCCGAAGTGACACGTGTGGCTCGTGAAGTGGGAACAGAAGGAAAGCTTGGCGGTCAGGCTGAAGTCCGCGACGTGGCCGGCACGTGGAAGGATCTCACCGACAGCGTGAATTTCATGGCGTCGAACCTGACCGGCCAGGTCCGCAACATCGCGGAAGTGACAAAGGCCGTAGCCAGCGGCGACTTGTCGAAGAAGATTACGGTCGATGTGCGCGGTGAAATCTTGGAGCTAAAAAACACCATCAACACGATGGTCGATCAGCTCAGTTCGTTTGCGGCGGAAGTGACGCGTGTGGCCCGCGAAGTGGGAACCGAAGGAAAACTTGGCGGGCAGGCCGAAGTGCGCGACGTCGCCGGCACCTGGAAAGATCTTACCGATAGCGTAAATTTCATGGCCTCAAACCTCACAGGCCAGGTGCGTAACATTGCCGACGTGACAACGGCCGTGGCTCGTGGCGACTTGTCGAAGAAGATCACGGTCGATGTGCGCGGCGAGATTCTGGAATTGAAAAACACCATCAACACGATGGTCGATCAGCTCCGCTCCTTCGCGGCCGAAGTGACGCGTGTGGCCCGCGAAGTAGGAACCGAAGGCAAACTCGGTGGGCAAGCCGACGTGCGCGGCGTGGAAGGCACGTGGCGCGATCTCACCGACAGCGTGAACTCGATGGCCGGAAATCTAACGGGCCAGGTGCGCAACATTGCGGAAGTGACCACGGCCGTGGCGAACGGCGACTTGTCGAAAAAGATCACAGTCGACGTGCGCGGCGAAATCTTGGAGCTCAAGAACACGATCAACACGATGGTCGATCAGCTCCGTTCATTCGCCTCGGAAGTGACTCGCGTGGCCCGCGAAGTGGGAACCGAAGGCAAGCTTGGCGGTCAGGCCGAAGTGAAAGGCGTCGCCGGCACGTGGAAAGATCTTACCGACAACGTGAACTTCATGGCCGGCAACCTGACGAGCCAGGTGCGCAACATCGCGGCGGTTACGAAAGCCGTGGCGAGCGGCGACTTGTCGAAGAAAATTACGGTCGACGTGCGTGGCGAAATCTTGGAGTTGAAAGACACCATTAACACGATGGTCGATCAGCTCCGTTCATTCGCCTCGGAAGTGACGCGCGTGGCGCGCGAAGTGGGAACCGAAGGAAAACTTGGCGGCCAGGCCGATGTGCGCGACGTCGCGGGAACGTGGAAAGACTTGACCGACAGTGTGAATTTCATGGCCTCGAACCTCACCGGCCAAGTGCGCAACATCGCGGAAGTGACCAAGGCTGTGGCCAGCGGCGACTTGTCCAAGAAAATTACGGTCGATGTGAAGGGTGAAATTCTGGAGCTGAAGAACACGATCAACACGATGGTCGATCAGCTCGGCTCGTTCGCGGCGGAAGTGACGCGCGTGGCCCGCGAAGTGGGCACCGACGGCAAGCTCGGCGGGCAAGCCCAAGTGAAAGGCGTGTCCGGCACGTGGAAGGACCTTACCGACAACGTGAACTTCATGGCCGGCAACCTTACGAGCCAGGTGCGCGGTATTGCTCGCGTCGTCACGGCGGTCGCCAACGGCGATTTGAAACAAAAGCTGACGGTGGAAGCCAAGGGCGAAATCGCGGCCTTGGCCGATACGATCAACAGCATGATCGATACGCTGGCTACATTCGCCGATCAAGTAACGACCGTGGCTCGCGAAGTGGGTGTCGAAGGAAAACTCGGCGGCCAGGCCAGCGTGCCAGGTGCGGCAGGCACGTGGAAGGACCTTACCGACAACGTGAATCAGCTGGCTGCGAATCTGACCACGCAGGTTCGTGCCATTGCCGAAGTGGCAACCGCCGTGACCAAGGGCGACTTGACGCGGTCCATCAAAGTGGAAGCTCAAGGGGAAGTCGCGGCGCTGAAAGACAACATCAACGAAATGATCGTGAATCTGAAGGACACGACGCTGAAGAACGCAGAGCAAGACTGGCTCAAAACGAATCTCGCGCAGTTCAGCCGCATGTTGCAAGGTCAGAAAGACATGCTCACGGTCGGCCGGCTCATTCTTTCAGAGCTCGCGCCGCTTGTGGAAGCGCAGCACGCGGTGGTTTACACGTACGATACTTCTGGCGATAAACCGTGCCTGACGCTCCTGGCCAGCTACGCCTACGAACATCCGACGGAAGTCGGCAAGCGGCTGGAATTGGGCCAAGGCCTGATCGGCCAGTGCGCGCTCGAACTGCAAAAAGATTTTGCTCAACAATGTGCCGCCCGATTACGTTCGCATTTCTTCCGGCCTGGGTAGTGCGGCGCCGGGGAACTTGATGGTGCTGCCAATCGTGTTTGAAGGCCAGGTCAAAGCCGTGCTGGAACTGGCATCACTGGAGCGGTTCAACCCGACGCACCAGGCATTCGTGGATCAGCTGACGGAGTCGATCGGCATCGTGCTCAACACGATTGAAGCCAATATGCGCACGGAAGATTTGCTCAAGCAATCGCAATCGCTGGCCAAGGAATTGCAAAGCCGGCAAGAAGAATTGCAGCAAACGAACCAGGAGCTACAAGAAAAAGCTCGGCTGCTCGCGCATCAGAATGTGGAAGTGGAACGCAAGAACAGCGAAGTGGAGCAAGCCCGGCAGGCCCTGGAAGAAAAGGCCGAACAGCTGGCGCTCACATCGAAGTACAAGAGCGAATTCTTGGCCAATATGTCGCATGAATTGCGAACGCCGCTGAACAGCTTGCTCATCTTGTCGGACCAGCTTTCGAAGAACCCCGATGGAAATCTTTCGCCGAAGCAAACCGAGTACGCCAAGACGATTCACTCTTCCGGCAACGATTTGCTGATGTTGATCAACGATATTCTGGATCTTTCGAAGATCGAATCGGGCACGGTGGTGCTGGATATCGGCGAGCTACGATTCGCCGATTTGCACAGTTATGTGGAGCGGACCTTCCGGCATGTGGCCGAATCGAAAGACGTCGATTTCTCGGTCGAAATGGATGCAATGCTGCCGCGAAATCTTACGACCGACAGCAAGCGGTTGCAGCAAGTCATCAAGAATTTGCTCTCCAATGCGTTCAAGTTCACCCACCGCGGCCGCGTGAGTTTGCATGTGGGCCTGTGCCGTTCCGGGTGGCATCCGGAGAACGAAAATCTCAACAGCAGCGATGCCGTTTTGGCGTTTTCAGTGTCGGACACCGGCATCGGCATTCCGGCGGAAAAACAGCAAATCATTTTCGAAGCATTCCAGCAGGCTGATGGTAGCACCAGCCGCAAATACGGCGGCACCGGTTTGGGCTTGGCCATCAGTCGCGAAATTGCCCGGTTGTTAGGGGGTGAAATTGGCTTGAGCAGCGAGCCGGGTGCGGGCAGCACCTTCACGCTGTACTTGCCACAGAACTTCGCACCGCAAAAAGTGGTGCGGCGTCCCGCCGCCTCGCGAGCGAAGACCACTCCCACCATGGTTGATGCGCCGACAATATCCAGTCGGCCAATCGCTCCGCTCTCGCCCGAGGAAGGATTGTCGCTCGTGAGTGAAACCGACGACGATCGCAACAGCGTTCAGCCGGACGATCGCACGCTGCTGATTGTTGATAACGATGAAGGCTTCGCCCATTTCGTTTTGGAAACAGCGCGCAAGTGCGGTTTCAAGGGCATTACCACGCCTTCAGGTGCGGCGGCCATCGCACTGGCCCGCGAGTTCCAACCGCAAGCGATCCTGCTCGATATTTCGCTGCCCGATATCGACGGCTGGCGCGTGCTGGAACGGCTGAAACACGATTTGGCGCTGCGGCACATTCCGGTCTACGTGGTTTCGACCGTCGATCAACCAGAGCGCGGCCTAAAGCTGGGCGCACGCGGCGTGTTGCCCAAACCAATCCAGACTGGGCAGATGTTGGAAGATTTTATCGAAGGCGTGAAGAAGGTAGTCGATCGATTGGCGCGGCGGGTCCTGGTTATCGAGCCAGATGGCAACCGCCGTCAGCAGATCGTCGAGATGCTAAACGGCGAAGATCTGGAACTGGCGGCGTTCCCAACCGCCGCTGCAGCCGGCGATGTAATTGGCCGCGGCGGGTTCGATGCCGTCGTTCTTGCGCCGGAAATCGCGGGCATTAGCGTCGCGAACTTGGTTGAGGAGCTCACCGCTGCTCCGGAAATGGATCAGTGCCGGATTTTCTTAAACGTGGCTGCCGACCTGCCGGCCGATCAAATGACGCGTTGGCAACGGCTCGCGCAAGAATTCAATCTGCGGCTGGTCGATTCAGTGCCGCAGTTGCTGGACCAGGTCGCGCTTTCGCTCTTCCGACCCGTCGCCAAGCTGTCGGACACGAGCCAGAACATTTTGCGGGAACATTCCAAATCGTCGGCCGTGCTGCGTGGCAAGAAGGTGCTGATTGTGGACGACGACATCCGTAATATCTTTGCGCTCACGAGCATTCTGGAGCGCTTCGATATGGTGACGGTTTCCGCCGAAACCGGTCGCGATGCCATCAACCTGTTGCAAGCCGCCCCGGATGTCGACATCGTACTGATGGATATCATGATGCCGGAGATGGACGGCATCGACACAATGCGTGCCATCCGGCAAATCTCGCGGTTCAAGAAACTGCCAATCGTGGCGGTCACCGCCAAGGCCATGAAGGGCGATCGTGAAAAATGCATTGAGGCCGGGGCATGGGATTATCTCTCCAAACCAGTAGATTCGGAGCAAATGTTGGCAGTATTGCGGGCATGGCTTACAGTATGATATTTGTCCGCCGTTGATTCGGCGCGAGACGAGTGCAGCTCCGGTGCGGCGTGCTAACGGTTAACAATGCAAGCGGCCGAGAAAGCCAAAATCTTATTGGTCGACGACGTGCCAGATAAACTTCTGGCGCTGCAAGTCGTACTTCAGGAACTCGACCAGATTGTTGTCGCGGTGCATTCCGGCGCCGAGGCACTGCGGCGGCTGTTGACGGAAGATTTTGCCGTCATTCTGCTCGATGTAAACATGCCGGAAATGGACGGATTCGAAACGGCCGCTCTCATCCGGCAGCGCAAGCAATCGGAACACACGCCGATTATTTTTCTTACGGCGTTCCCGGACGATACGCACGCCCATCGCGGATACAGCTTGGGCGCGGTCGACTATATTCTTACGCCGGTCGTGCCGGATGTGCTACGGACGAAGGTCCAGGTGTTTGTCGATTTGTATCGGATGGGCCAGCAGGCACAGCGGCAAGCCGAGCAGCGCATTGCACTGGCGCACGAGCATGCGGCAAGAGTGGCCGCGGAACGCGCGAATGCGGCCAAGAATGAATTCCTGGCGAACGTTAGTCATGAACTTCGCACACCAATGAATGCCATCATCGGCATGACCGATCTGGCGCTGACCGAGCAACTTTCGCCGCTAGTGCGCGAGTACCTGACGACCGTGCAATCGAGCGCCCACGTGCTGCTGGAGTTGCTCAACGAGATTTTGGACCTTTCGAAAATTGAGGCGGGCAAGTTCAGTCTGCAGAATGCGCCATTCCGGATGTCTGAGGTCGTCGACGAGTTGGTGCGGACTTACACATATCGGGCGAGCGACAAAGGCTTGCAATTGAAGACGCAAATTGGCGAGATGGTGCCGCAATCGCTAATCGGCGACCCGCTCCGGTTGCGTCAAGTCCTGATGAATTTGCTATCGAACGCACTTAAGTTTACCGATAGCGGGCATATCGCCATTGAAATCGTGCCGGTGCTGATTACCGCCCATGAAGCGCGGCTAACTTTCACCGTGGCCGATACCGGAATCGGCATTTCACCTGCCGATCAAGAGCGGATTTTCGCCCCCTTTATGCAGGTGGATCCGTCCAGCACGCGCCGGCACGGCGGCACAGGGCTGGGCCTGGCCATCGCGTCCGATCTAATTCGGGCAATGGGGGGCGAGCTTGCTGTGCAAAGTGAGCTTGGCTCCGGAAGCAAGTTTTCCTTCACCATTTCACTCGCCCGGGCCAGTGTGGAACCGCCCGCCCGCAAGGCCGTCGCGGAAAATGAAGCATCGGTCATTGGTAAGGACTCGACATCAAGTGACGCGGTCGAAAAATTACACGTGCTCCTGGCGGAAGACGTCGTGGCAAATCAGTTGTTGGTGCGCCATGCGCTCGCTAAACGCGGGCACACGCTGGAAATTGCACGCGACGGCCACGAGGCGCTGGCACGGGCCACAAACGGGAAGTTCGACGTGATTTTAATGGACATACAAATGCCGGGGCTCGATGGCTACCAAGCGACCGCCGCGATTCGCGCGCTTCCAGAAAAATCGCAAATTCCCATTATTGCGCTAACGGCCCATGCGATGGCTGGCGATCGCGAACGTTGCTTGTCCGCCGGAATGACTGACTATCTGGCCAAGCCGCTCGATATTCGACGGCTTGTGGAACTGGTGGAAAGCTGCGCCACCGCAGTGGTCGTAAATAATAACCGCTAAGCGCCAGGTCCAATTTCCGCCTTGCGATGCGGAGCGAGTGCGTGCTGAAGTTCAACGACTTCTTGCTGAGCTTCATCGACCAAATTTGCTGTGCCATCGATGGTTCCCGTGCCGGCTTTCTCTTCCACTTCCAACAGCGTGGACGTAAGCCTCTCTGCCCCGAAGTTGGCGGCAAGCCCGCGCAAGGCATGGGCCGAGTGACGCAAATCGCCAGCGCGACCCGCCGTCACGGCGTTTTTCATTTTGCCCAGCCAAACCGGTGCGTCTTCGGAAAAGAGATCGATTAAATCCGACAACAAACCTCGATCGCCACCCAGGCGCCCAAGGGTGCCTGTCACATCAAACACTCCCTGTGCCGACTGCTCAACTTGACCAATCTTTTGGCGATCCATGCGTGTATCCATGGGCAAGTCCGTTGGCGTTTGAGATCGAGGGCGATAAAAATGTCGCTAAGGTTGCGCGGCGGAGGCGACTGCAATCAACACCTTTGGCGTGGTTGCAGTCGCCATAGCCTACCGCGAGCGGCTGTTGGCCGGAAGCCAACAGCAACGTGGCGCGGCCTATGTGCAACCGCGCACCAAGAACAAAAGTAACAAAATCGGCAAGGGCACGCCCAGAAGCCAAAGCAGTATCCAGCCGGCGCGACCTGCTCGTTCAGTTATCCGCCTCATAGCATATCTCCTGGCTAAAGATGATCGTTAATTAGTCAGGTCGTGAAAGAGCAAAGGATGTGCCGGTAGCGGCAGATAACCGTAAGCTATGGCGCCACGGGTTTGCCACGCTCCGTGGAAGACGCCATGCGCGCCGAAATTGGCGTCGCCGGCGAAGCCGGCAGCGTATAGCTGCGCTGCCACGAGGGAGTTGATGCGCTGGCGTGTTTCCGCCGGCGTCAAGTCATTCGCCCGCTCGACCGCGGCCGCTTCATCAGCCAATTCTGAATCTTTAATCGCTTCACGAAACCAATGGGAATAATCGCCGGCGCAAATGGTGTAACCACGTTTTGTCGTCCACACCTTCGGCCAATTGCAGAAAGACCATCAAGTTTTGCGCGCGCAAGTTGAGTTTGGCCTCCGGCCCTCGAAAATAAAAGTTTCGTTCGGGCTCCAGTTCGCCCTCTGCATACTTTCGAATATGCCGATGGCGAAGACTTTTGGCGGGCAAGAGCTTGATGATGCGCGGCGCGTCGGAACCTGTTGTGTCCCATGCAGCGACGAACCCCGGTTCCAAGTCGCCGATAGTCGCCCGAGGCGGCTGAACTCCGATCGCCGCGGCGAATTCCTCAAAGGTGTTTTCCGGTTTGCTGCCGGTCGCGAGCACCAAATCTATCGTCTTTAAAACGCCTGTCGGCAACAGGTTTGGGTCCAGCGTTACCAGCAGCGTGCGCGTCAACCGCCCGGGCGTATTCTGTTCACCCGGCGCCCAATCGCTTGGCAATACATGATGCGCTTCATCGACCACTATCCAGTGCGGACGGCCTAAGCGCGCCCGCAATTCCTGCAACCGAGTTAGTAGGGCCAAAAAAAACTGCGGGCGATCTTGAATCGGCAGTCCCAGAAGATTTACCACGATGCTAATTCCAGGCGCGGCAAGCAACTTCAGAATTGCATCGACCGTCGGCGGCTGCTTCGCGGTGCCAATCGTAACGGTATCGTGCAAATCGCCGTAGTCGCCTTCGGGATCGATGACACACACCTGATAGCATTTTTCGATGAGTCGCTCCACCATGCCCGTAGCCACAGTCGACTTTCCGCCACCGGAAGTTCCGGCAATGAGCACGTTTGGCCGGAACGGCTGCAAGGAATATTCTTGGCCATCTGCTTCGTGCCCCAAAAGCACGTGATGTCGCGAAAGCTTTGGTTCCAGGTCCGAAAGATCGCGCGTCACCAGTAAATTGATCAATTCAGCGACGCCGGCGCCGTGGGTCGATCGTAGCACGAGATCTGCATGATCTTTGAGCATCGGCACGGCGTTGCCCACCGCGGCGCCGGCTTCGGAGCCGGCCAACAGCGCGTGATCGTTCTCTGCATCGCCCACGGAAACCACATTGTGGTGCGACAGACCCATTTCGCTGAGCGCTTTTTGCAGGCCGGTCGCTTTGTTGATGCCCGTGGGCAACACCATCACCGCGCCTTTGTTGAAGATCACTTGCAATTCCAGACCAAGATCGCGAATCGTTTTTAGCACCGTGGTTTCGTGCGGTTCCCAGGTGGCCACTACTACGCGACCTACTGAAATTCGCTCCACACCGCGCTGCCGTAACGCCACGACAAACTCTGTTGGCGGGGGCGGCGCCGGCGCAATTTCCTGCCGCGTGGCCGGCCGGTACAGGAGTGCGCCGTTCTCGGCAACAACCCATTCGAACAAGTTCAAATACGGGCAAATCTCGAGGAGCTCCGGCAATTCCCGGCCCGTGACCATGAGCAGTTTTCGGCCGGTATCTAAACATCGCTCCAAGGCCCGCGCGGTTTCTTCCTCGACGCGGCCATGAGTGGCCAGCGTGCCATCGTAATCGCAGGCCAGTGCCATGTAGCGCATGCTTGGGGATTGCCGTGTAACTCAGGGATGAGATATCGGATGTAGGATGTCGGATTTATCGATCGTCTTCTCCGATGCGATGCGGATCCGAAAATCGATCAATCCTTGCCGTTGACATCGCGAGCGCGCTCGAGGGCATGCCGTTCAAATTCGATTTCGTGCGCCGTACGAAAGCCGAGGCGACGCAGAATCGGCAATGGCGGGCACCAACCGTCCAGCGCATGCTGCAGCAAAAATCCTCCCACAATGCCTGGCAGAATATACCATTTGCGATTCCACAGCGTGCCCATTAAAAAGCCAAAAATGGTAACTGAAGCGGCATTGGCTTCCAGCACGCGTTCGATATCCCACTCCTGATCGAGCTCTTTGAGCCGGCGATCGATGGCCTTCCGACCTTGCGAAGAATAAAAGGCAATGTTCTTTTCCGTTTCTTCACGAATTCGTTCGTTGGCGCGAACTGATGTATGACGAGGCACGCGATCGACGGTTGAAGCAACCATGATAGGCATCCTTTGAAAGACTTTGACAAATTATGCGGAATTCAATAATCATCAAAAATCACAATGTCGCGAGGACAAACTGGTTTTTTTTCCACAGCACAAGACATCAAGCCAGGCCATTTCAAAATCGCCTTGACGCAGCATGCATTGCGGCGATTGCGGATCGGTCAGCGCATCGAACTCGCGACGATCGGCGCGAGTTAAATGCGGCGAAGCTATCTCGCGCAGTCGTGCCAAATGTTGGGTTAGAAAATGTTGTTCATCCGCACTAAGCGGCGCAACTCGCTCTGTGACATAAGTCTTGCGGTAAATTTCGACTAGCCCCGCTTCCCGGAGTGTCGCCGCCAGTCGCCGGCCAATGTATCGCTTCTCCGGTTGCCGCGCTGACTGCGCATGATGCACAAGCTCGGCCTCGCGAACCGCCAGTTCCAATCGCTCCGGCCAGGGCAGAATGAGTTGATGAATGGCGTCGTTTTCCAAAACCGCCACGTATCCCCCGGACCTGACCGCGGTCATCATCTTTCGCAATGCTCCAACGGGGTCGGGCAGGCTGATCAAACTTTGAGCGCACCAAACAAGATCGAATCTTTCAGATGCCAACGGTAGCGCCTCGAGCGTGCCGGCCACAACGCAGCGGCGACGGTCTTGCTCGCTTCGTGATCTGCGCCAGCTCCAAATAGTTGACCGAACTGTCGAGCCCGATGACGAGCCCAGCGTCCCCCACACGCTCTGCTAACCAATGGGAATAGTCGCCGTCGCCGCACGCCAAATCCAGAACGCGATCGCCTCGATTAAGCGGCAAATTGCCGACGATATTCCGCAACTCACTGCCATGGGCTCGATGGTACGCGGCAAGCTCCAGCGCATAGTCTGGCAGATCTTCCGACGTCGATACGACTTCGCGTATAAAATCGCTTGCTGGATCGCCTACCGTCGACATCGTTTTTCGCCTTTAGTGGTTCAATTTCGCTCATTTGGTAAGTGCAGGAATTATGCCAGCGAGCGACTACCGAAAGGCGGAAACGGGATTGTTGGCACATCGGTTGCAACGCTATAGCACCCACTGCGAAAGTCAGCTGGTCTGCTGGCCAGCGTCGAGCTTCTCCGGGGCAAGATTTTCAATTTGAATTGGGTGCCGATGATGCCGACCGATGTGATGGTTTCTCCTGCCGATCGCGACCTGGAACACCGCGTGAGGAACTTCCTTTCATGCCAACATTTCCCTGGGTTACGGAACATCGAAGTCCAATCGCAACGCGGAGTTGTGACGATTTCAGGGCGTGTGGGTTCGTTTCACGAAAGGCAACTATGCATCCACTGCTGTCAGCGCGTCGCTGGCGTGGTGCGACTCAACGATCACGTGGAAGTTGCCCCGGAAAGCGATAACGACCGACCTCGGTCGGCCTATGCAGCGCGAGCGCGGCGGGCATTCGCCGTGGCTGGCTGGTAATCAACCCTTGGTCCAATTGCAATCAGGACGGCTACCACCTAGGCAAGGGCGGTGGATTTTAGTCGCCTTCCGCCTTTTTCAGGCCAGAATTGGCCGGGCCATTAATCACGTTGCCCTCGGCGGTGAATCGCGAACCATGGCAGGGGCAATCCCAAGTCTGTTCCACCGCGTTCCAGGCGACGATGCATCCTAAATGCGGGCAGACAGCGGAGAGTTTTGTAACTTTTCCTTGATCATCGCGGTACACGGCAAACTTATTCAGGCCTTCGCGCAGAATAGCGCCCTCCCCGCGTTTTACTTGGTCGATGGAGCTGACTTCGCCGGGGGTAAGCCAGGCGCCGTATTGCAGCGCCATGTTGGCCCCTTCTTTTAGGAACGTGCCAGCAGCTTTCGCTACAATCCGGCTGGGGTCATAAAGCTTTTCCCATGGATTTGGGCGGCCAAGAATTAAATCGGTAATGAGCATTCCCGCGATTGTTCCGTGCGTCATTCCGTTGCCATTGTCGCCGGTGCAAATGAAAACGTTTTCCTTGTCGCCCGGATTGCGACCGATGTACGCCAGCCCGTCCAGCGTGTTCATCACCTGCCCGGCCCACCGATATTCCACTTCGCCGATTTCGGGAAACCGCTCGCGCGCCGACATCTCGAGCCGCGCGTGCCGCTCTCCTCCATCTTCCGCCTGTGCGGTTTTGTGATCTTCCCCGCCCACGATGACCAAATTTGTCGTGGAGTTGCCAGGCCGTTTGCGAACCGTGCGAAAGCGCACGTAATGGAACGGATGGCCGTGTCCCAATACAAAGCCCGATCGGCAACATCGCTGGGCAAGCGGGCCGCAATGGCATAGGTCATATACGGCGCTTGCTTGGTGTGAATCGCCAACATGTCGTTGACCGGTACATTCGTGGCGACCACAACGGCATCGCAACTGATGGTTCCTTCTGGCGTGGAAACCTTCGCCGGCGAACCACCTTCGATCGAATCGGCATGGGTCGAGTTATAAATTTGTCCGCAGCGCTGCATAATAGCCCGCGCCAGGCCGGCGAGATACATCAGCGGATGCATTTGCCCTTGGCCCTGGAACCGCAGGCAAGGGCCTGTATCGAAGGACGTCAGCGGGGCGCGCGCGACATGTTCAACCCGCACAATTCCGGTTCGTCGCGCCGCTTCAAATTCGCGATCCAACGTTTCCTCGCAACCGTCGGGCGGCAAAAACAAATAGCCATCCAAGCGTTCGAATTCGCAGGCAATGCCTTCGGCCAGGGCAGTATCGCCGATTTTATTGATCGCGGCCGTATGACTTTCCGCAGCCAGCCGGGCCACTTCTTCGCCGCGAACGCGCTCGATCTCTTCATAGCGATGGTCGAGCACGTTCACCAGGTGTGAGGTGGTGACTTGCGTCTGCCCGCCGCCGATTTTACCGTCGTCAACAACGACGATTTTTTTCCCGGCGACGAGCAGATTGTACGCAACCGAAAGCCCGGCAACTCCGGCCCCGACGATGCACACATCGCATTTCAAATCTCTGTGCAGACGAGGCGCCCGCGGCATCCGGACGTTGGTCCCCCACGGGGAGCTTGTCGAACGGCGGGAACTCGAGATCGCCATTGTTAACTCCCCTGTTGTTAATTCCAACTCCCAACCAGGCGCGGCCACGAACGGCCTTGTCGGGCAAACTTTCCCGCGCAAAACGCGCGGATCTCGTGCCTAGCTGCGCCGACACAAGAGCCCAATCAAAAAGCCCGCTCCCAGAGCTACCAGAATCGAAACAACGGGCCGCTCCTGGACGGTATCTTCAAAGGACTTTTCCATTTGCCTCGCACGCCGCCGACCTTGTTTGTAATAGTCGGCCGCCGTATCGCGCACGTTCTCGTATTGCTCTTTGACCGCTGCCCCGGCATCGGCGCCCACCTTTTGGACCGACTGCACAACGTTGCTCGCGCGGTCTTGAATGGTCTCCTTAATGCTCTCGCCGGCTTCGCGCACTTCATCGATTGTTTTGCGCGTATTGCGCGCCATGTTTTGTGAGTGTGATCCTTGAGACATGACCGATCTCCTCGTTTTACGGGTGCCTGCTCCGCGACCCGACAATCAAGCCGCCGTGAGCCGAGGGAAGCGTGTAGCAATCAGCATGCCGCGAGTAGAGTGGCCAGAATTCAGATCGGCCCACGATTGGCCCGCACGAAGCAGTAAGCCGACGGCGACAGCGGCGCAAGATGAGACCGCGTACTCGGCTCGCAACCATCCCAGCCCAGTTGATCGCTGAGCGCTCAACCGGGTCGCCTCACACCCGGGGTTTATGCCTCGCTGGCGACTGCATCGTCGTTCGGTTCATCTTGCAGATGAATCATCCGGTCGATGTAAATGCCCAAGGAGCGGATCTTGTTTCGCAGGCTGCCGCGCGTGATTCCCAAAATGTCGGCCGCCTTCGATTGATTGCCTTGCGTGCTTTTGAGCACGGTGGTTAACAGCACGCGTTCCATCGCCTCCGATGCCTCGGCGTACAGATTTCGCGAGCCGTTTCTCAAACGATCTTCGATCATCGCCTGCATGTCAGACGATTTCTCCGCCCCCGGCGCTTCCGCCTCGTTGGCGGCCGAGGCTTGTTGCCGCAGTTCCACCGGAAAGAACTCGGAAATCAGTACCGGACCGGTGCTCTGCACGAGCGCCTGTTTAAGAACGCTCTGCAACTGCCGCACATTGCCGGGCCAGGTGTAATTGAGCAGCATGTCGAGCGCATCGGGCGAAATGCCATGCACATCTTTGCCTAATTCCCGACGGAATCGGCCTAAGAACCATTCGAGTATCAGTAGAATATCTTCTCGCCGCTGCCGCAGGGGCGGAATTTTGATGGTGAAGCCGTTCATCCGGTAATACAGATCTTCGCGGAATTTTCCTTCACCCACCATTTGTTCCAGGTTACGGTTCGTGGCCGCGATAATGCGCACATTGGTGCGAATGGTTTGAGTGCCGCCTACCCGCTCAAACTGCTGTTCTTGCAGCACGCGCAGCACTTTGCTTTGCATCAGCGGCGACATATCGCCCACTTCATCCATGAACAGCGTGCCGCCGGAGCATTGCTCAAATTTGCCAATCCGCTGGCTCGTGGCGCCGGTGAATGAACCTTTCTCGTGTCCGAAAAGCTCGCTCTCCAAAAGCGATTCCGTCAATGCCGCACAATTCACCGCCAAGAACGGTCCATTGCCGCGGTGGCTATGATGGTAAATCGCCCGCGCGACCAATTCCTTGCCGGTGCCGCTTTCGCCCAAAATCAGCACGGCCACATCTTGCGAGGCCACACGGCCAATCGCCTTATAAACGTCCTGCATCTGGGGCGCGCGCCCGACCAGCGAATCGCCGTTAATTTCGACGGCGCCTTTCTCATGCACCCGCACCGGCACGTGCATCAGTCGGCGCATTTCGAGGGCCTGACCCACCACATCGCGCACCCGCTGCAGATCGAGTGGCTTCAAAAGATAGTCAAACGCACCGAGCTTCATGGCTTCAATCACGGTGTCGCTGGTGCCGCCGACAGTGATGAAAATCACCGGCAGTTTGGAATCAATCGCCCGCACCTGGCGATAAGCCTCGAGGCCCGAAACATCCGGCAGCATCACGTCCAAAAGTACGACGTCCGGCTTCGCACTTTCCAGCATGGAAAAGCCCTCTCGGGCCGTTCCGGCGGTGAGGATTTTGACCTCCGGCTGGTCGCGAAATGCATTTTGGATTAACCGCAGCACTGAACGGTCATCATCAACTACAAGCACATTGGCCATGAGCTGTGGGTTCCCTTTAACGATGTAAATAAGGCCGCAACTGCTCGAATTGGGCTTAAAAATGCTCCCGCCAACCGAAGGTCAAACGATTTTCGCAAATGGGCTGGCCGCACGCAATTCAATTTGGCCCGAATTTAGCCAGCACCTCGCCCATTAGGGTTGAGCCCTTCACTCGTAACAAAAGCGATAAAACTGTCGCGATACGACTCCCATTGGTTGCTAGAAGAGCAAATCCAGCGCCGAGCGCCGAAAATTGTGCGCTGTGGAATGCCACCGCGATCGAAATAAGCGCGGTCCACTTCACCCCTTTGGCGGGTTCCTGGTAGTCGATTCCCCGCCCGCCGCTCGTCGTGTAGGAACCGGCACACCAAGTGCATCTCGTTAAGCGTGCAGCCATCCTTCTGATTTCCAACACAAAAATCATTTTCGGAGGTGTGTCATGTTGTATTGGAGCCTGATGTTTTTAGTAATCGCAATCGTCGCCGCGGTCTTTGGCTTCGGCGGAATTGCCGCTGGTGCAGCCAGCATTGCGCAAGTTTTGTTCTTCGTATTCCTGGTGCTGTTCATTGCCAGTTTGCTGATGGGCGGGTTGCGCCGCGGCCCCATGCCGTAGGCGAGTCTGTTGCCAGCAATGAGTAACGACGACTGTGCAAGAAAAAATGGATTCCGTTTCTTCCCAACTAGCTTTAAGGAGCAGAAACAATGAGAACGTCCCGATTTCTGATGGCCTTCGCCGCCGCGGCTTTGTTCGCCGTTCCGGCTTACAGTGCAGATCAGCCCGCAGCGGGGCAACCGCACGATCCCGCGATCCAGAACCAGGCAACTCCGCCCATTGTCGGCCATAACGCCACCAATACCGGAGAGAAGGTTGGCGTGGCTACGGCTTTTCCGGTGAAGAACAAACTGGTGGGCTTGAACGTCCGCAATCCGCAGGGCGAAAAGCTCGGGTCGGTTGAAGATGTCGTCATCGATCTCAAGGATGGCAAGGTGCATTACCTGGCCATGTCGTTCGGCGGCGTGCTAGGCATCGGAAGTAAGTACTTTGCTGTGCCGCTGGATCAGGTGCGCTTCAACCACGGCAAAGAGGAGATGTATTTCGTCATCGACGTGCCGAAGGAGAAGCTGGAAAAGGCTCCTGGTTTCGACAAGAACGATTGGCCAGACTTCGCCGATCCGAATTGGAAAAACCAGATCGACACCTACTATCGAACTAATACGACGGGTACCGCGAACCGGACCATTCCGGGCGCCGCTCCTCGTCAATAGGTTTTAAATTTGGGCGAAAAGCGATCGTCGCTTTTACGTGCCCTTTCGGTTCCTTCAGGAGCCGAGAGGGCATTTTTTGCGTGATTCTAGTAACGAGGAATTTTTCATCCAGGAGGAGTTTATGAATTGGGATCAAGTAGCCGGCAACTGGAAGCAAATGAAAGGCAAAGTCAAAGAGAAGTGGGGTAAACTCACCGATCAAGATATGACCACGCTGGATGGCAAACGCGAACAGCTGGTTGGAAAAATTCAGGAGCGATACGGCATCGCCAAAGACGAAGCCGAAGCGGAACTGGATCGGTTCGCCAAAGGCTTGAAGAACGAACCCAGCCATGCGTAATTAAACTCGCGATGCGCACAAAAAACAGCGACGGCACAAAGCCGTCGCTGTTTTTATTGGTCGAAACGTCTAATTGACTATCCCGCTTTAAGAGTCGAAGCCAAGAGCACGCTTTGTAACGCTCGGGCATGTTCGGCGCGGCGACGTCGTTCCTCGTCGCTCCACGATTGGCGAATGCCGTGGGTCAAATCTCGAATCGTCGATCGAGAAGGAGCAGTTGGTTTGGTTGAGGTGGGCCAGCGAGCTGCGTTTTTAAGTGTGGTCATGCTCGTGCGTCCTATTTTGAAGTTTGTTAGGTTGCCAAAAAAGCAGTGCCCGATTGCTTTTGCAAATCATGTGCCCATGATCCGACAACCTTCTGCGTCACTCCGCCCGGCGGGCGCACTTAAAAAGCGCGTTGCCCATTGGCAACGCGCTTGGATTCTACATCATGTTCGCCTCGGACTGCTTGGCCGGTGCGCTCCACTAAAAACCAAACGGCACTGGCGCAGCAAAATCAGCACGAGCACAATCACCAATATCAATCCCAGTCCACCACTGGGACCGTATCCCCAACCGCGGCTATATGGCCACGCCGGGGCTGCGCCCAATAGCAAAACGATGAGGACTATCAGTAATAACAATCCCATGGTTGGTTCCTTTCGTCATAAAGTGTTTGCCACCGACGCTGTTTGCCAACATACGCATAAAGCGTGCCACAACGGTCCAACGAAAATCACGGATCTCCTTCGGTTTTCGATCGCATCACCCCGCTGGATCGCAACCTCCCAGTTTGACAGCCGACTGCTCAGCACTTAGATTCAGGCCATCGATTTTTGCTTGTCGGGGGGAACGATTAACAGAGCACCAAGACACCACCTGGAGGTTCACATGTCCCGACTCATTGGCTTGACTCTCGGCTTGTGCATCGCTTGCGCAGCAGCACACGCGTGGGCGGCCGATCCCACCGACACCAAGAGCGACAAGGGACCGAAATTCGTCAAGTTCGTGAATTTGGCCACCGGCAAAGTGTTGGCCGTCGAAGGCGATGCGGAAGAGAACGAATCGCACCTCATCGTCATAAAAGATCGCGATCAAAAAGACGACGCCGCGAAAGCCAAACCGTCGGCCACCGCCGTCAAAGCGCAGCAGTGGAAATTGGCCAAAGACGGCGCCGAATTCAAGATCACCAATCGCAAGAGTAGTCTGGCTATCGATGTGCCTGCCTACTCCACGGATGAAGACACGCAAATCATCGCCTATGAAGAGAAGCCGGGCCCGGACGATATCGACAACCAGCGCTGGAAACTCGAAACGGCCACCCTGCCGAAGACGGACGCCAAAGCCGACGAGAAGGCCGCCGAAAAACCTGCTGCTGAGAAAGCTGAAGCCGAGCAGAAGCCACAGCGCATCCGCTCCAAATCGAGCAACATGGTTCTAGACGTCGACAGCGCCGGCTTCATCGTCCAGCGCCCCGTCGATCCCAAATCGAAAAGCCAGCTGTGGCTGATTGTGGATGTGAAGGACTGAAGTGCTGATAGATATGCAAGTCCTTTCAATGTGACTCGCGGGTCACTTCAGGTTGTGCATTGAACCCGGTGGCTGATTTTTGCGGCAGATTCGACTTCACCACCGCTCAGGCAGGCGACCGAGGAACTTGCACAAGTGGCTTCGGGTTTCTGCGATTGAAATTGGGAGTATTGGATCGTCTCGCTCATGCACGAGCGAGTTGCGATACTCCCGCACTTTGTGCGCATTTAGAAGCATGTCATTCGGAACCCTCCGTGTTGCCGCAACTCCATCTAGCAAATCTCTAGTCCGACTTGGCGGATCGGATGTCCGTGCTGCTGGCCAAAACAGTCGCAGAGCGGTTTCGAATTCAGCAAAGAGGCGAATTATGTAAGTGCCTTCCAGCAATTCCGAAGCGTGTCGGATGTCTCGTGCTCTGATATCGCCCATTAGGATCGTCGGATCGGCCGCAATCGCAGATCGCAGCCGATCCAGTGCCAGTTGCGCCGCAGAATACTCTCGTTCAATCGCCTTGATCCTTCCGAACCACTGGAAACGATCATGCGGCATTTTGCTTCATCTCTTCCAAGACTTCTTGCAGCGATTTCTTGGAAAGCAGCTTTGAATCTGCATCGCGAATAGTTGCTACCGCCGGTGTACCTGAAAACATGTAGTGAAGATGCCAATGGCCCTCGTAGAAATAGAGGCTAGCAATGTCGTCGTAACCGGGCAACAAATAGAGATCCACCACGCCATCTGCGCCCGTCGCGAATCGAGCAACTGGCTCAAGCAGCACCTTGGTTGTCTCTTCCTGCATCAATAATGCAGGCGCTTGGTACCGACCAATTTGCGATTCTTCCATCTGCTTTGTGATATGACGTGTCGACCACCCGAGTTCTTTGCACCAACGATCGACGTCTGTCACCAAATCGGACAGACGATCGATCCATTCAGATTGCAGTTTTTCTGTATCAGGAACCGGGTCTATTTTTCTTGTTGACATCTGCACTCCTTACCCGGTTGATTGCCGATAGCATTCCAGAATGTGTACCGACCTATTGTAAAACGTAGGTCGCTTGTGGAAAAGCATCTGCCCGTGTGCGTGCCGCCCGCGATCTGTCCCTCGTCGGTCGTGCATCATGCGTTCGTCCTCCTAATTCTCTGCCGGTTTCGTGTTTCCTCACCCCGCCCCACTGTTTGAAAAAGAACGGCACGCGCGCACTGCGGCATTGGTTGCGCAGATTGATGACCCACGATTTGTCCATCGGACGAGCGCCGTGGCCGCTTTCGCCGCCGACGATGACCCAGTGGATGCCCTGAAGGTTGATTTCGCCTAAGTCTTCCAGCAGCGGCTCGATCGAGAGGAAACGCATCGCAGCAGGCGCCGATCGCAAATGTTCCATTCTCGGCAGGCCGTGCCGGCGGTTTTCAACGCTCACACCCCACCAGATATACGGATCGCTCGCGGCGAATTTCAGCGGTCCTGCGAGCATATCGCGCAGTTTTTCCGAGCGCTTCGTTAGCACCTGAAACGTGTGCCAATGCGCAGCGTGCATGACCTTTGTCACGGCAATCATGAATTCGTCGGGTACGCCCTGCTGAAACAAATCGCTCATGGAATTAACGAAAATCATCCGTGGGCGCTTCCACTTCAGTGGCTCGGCCAATTTCTCGGGCACGAGCCGCAGGTCGAAACCCTGCTCATAGGGATGCCCCGGCACGCCGCGAAACCGTTCGGCAAACGTCGCCGCGTAGCAATGCGCACAGCCGGGGCTGATTTTCACGCAACCGCGCACCGGATTCCACGTCGCATCGGTCCATTCGATTTTGGAATTGTCGCTCACCAGCACACTCATTGTATACACATGTACATTTAATGCGACTTAGGAGACGTTTGCAAGCAATTCTGGCGAAAACCGCAGAAATAGCCGAGAGCAATTCGGTGCAGATGGCGAATCGCGCGGGCCGCGCTTGGAGCCACGCTAGCTGCGTGTCGCATCAGATCCACTCACTACTGCCAGCCAAAATCACTTCCAACCGCCGCCGATCCAGCGCAGTTCTTTCGGGTCGCTGAGCTTTGCATCCATACGTCGCAGGTACGCACTCAGCTGACCCGCATGATGCTGGATGTGCCGCAGGTTGTAGATGTATAGTTCCGCGCGACTGATTTTGCGGCGGGCAAAGCCGGAGGGGCCTTGCAGAGTTTCCAGCGTTTCGCCGGCCAGGGTCGTCTGCAACTTTTCGTGACAGATTTCCGCGTACGCCAAGGTTTCCTCTTGCGATAATCCTGGGCTAGCTTCCGCGCCACGCTCATCGCCGCCGCGGGTGTGCAGATCGCGCAATTCGAAAGCCTCTTCGGTGCGCGCCAGATAATAATCGCAAAAGAAAAGCGTGTGATAGGCGACGTAGCGAAACGAATCGTTGGCAATTTTGCCTTCGTAATGCTCCGCCGGACAGGCCGCCACGCACTGTTTGAGCATGGCGAGCGCCGCTTCGAATTGGCCGGCGAGAATTTGCCTTACGAATTCAATCATCGCTACACCTCTTAAATGCCGAGGGAATAACTGCAATTTTTTTGAATCGCTTGCTTTTCCCCCTCGTACGGATGGCGTCGCCTCATTCGTTGCAAGGCAGTCCAAAGAAATTTATTGCAAGCCTAAAAAGCCAAATTCACGGCGTCACGCGGCAACATTGCGGCTTCTTCGGTCTATTCAGTCATCTTGCACATTCCAGGAATCGTGCCAAGTGAGGCACCTGTGTCACACCCACTTTTGGCGAGCGACGTAAGCTATTGAGTCAGATGGCTTTCAACCCTTTGTGCACAGGCGACACAATGACACCACGACAAATTGAACTCGTTCAAACTTCTTGGAAACAAGTCGAGCCGATTGCCGACCAGGCCGCAGCCATGTTCTACGCGCGGCTATTTGAACTCGATCCGCAAGTGCGCCCGCTATTTGTCTCCGACGCCAATGAGCAAGGCCGTAAGCTCATGCAGATGATCACTTTGGCTGTTAATGGGCTGCCAAAGCTGGAAACGCTGATTCCAGCCGTTGAGGAGCTCGGCACACGGCACGGCGATTATGGCGTTCTGGAAGAGCACTACGACACAGTAGGCGAAGCGCTATTGTGGACGCTCAAGCAGGGCTTGGCGAACGCGTTCACCCCGGAAGTCGAACAGGCATGGGCTGAAACATACACGACCCTCGCCAACGTTATGAAGTCAGCTGCATATGCGCCTGCATAACAGCAGAGTCGATTTGGGAGTACGCAGGAATTCAGCGGGCCGGAAGGTAGCTCCGAGTTACTCCGGGTTCTTGAGCTGCGCCACACGGCTCAGCGCATCAACTTCGATTAAGTTTTCGATCCCCAGGCGCCGCAGCATGCACAAGAGCTGCGCCCGATGATGCATTTTGTGCGTCCCAAGTTCCACAAGGGCGCTGCCAAATGTTTTTTGGTGCGGCGGGCGATAGCGGTCGCACGGGTCGTCGCTCAATCTGGACTTTTGGGTGGCCGGGGTCGACGGGCGCCGACGCTTCGTTGGTCGGAAACCCGCAGCGAATGTGTGAGAAACTGGGGGGCTCGGCAGCCTTGCCCCCCGGCCCTACCAATCGCAATTCATTTCAAATTACGCGACTGCCGTCGTACGCGCAGCGTAAGTCGGTAATGTGGACGGGGTTTGGTCTTTTAAAAAGTGGCCCAGAAAACCACTTGACTTCGAGACGCATGTACACTACAATGGTCCGATGTCGGAGAGTATGAGCTCCGTGACTCGGTCTTTGGCAATTCGATTTAGCTTTAAGTGCCTGGACGCCTGAGGGTCTGGGTGTCTGACGATCTGCGCGAAGAGTGGCGAAGGAGCGCAAACGCGGAGACACCCAGGCACTCGCCGGCACAAAGTGTGAAAAGGCCGTTGCAATGCGGCCGAGATTTCTCGGTCGATTTGGGGTCACAACAGCGGGGAGCGAAATAACTGTGAAATTACTCGGCGCAAAATTGGCAAAAACGACTGTACAGGGTCCACAGCGCGCTGCAGTAATTTCACTCGAAAACTCGATTTTTGGGCTTCGCGAGCGTCGGCCGGCGTTTTTCTCGAAGAAAACGCGCGAGATATCGCGTCAAAGTTCACTGGGATTTGCGCGGGCCTTAGTTTTCCGAGGTTTTTGCAAAATGTGGAGTGAAACAATACTCGGCAGTCGCAAGCGGATCGCTTGCGAGTTCCGGTTGGAGCATCGGCACCCATTTGCAGCACCAAAGTCGTCGCAATGGCCATTGTTGACACCCCCATTTACCCCATTTATGATCGAATACAGGTCGGTTTGTAGCGCGCAAGCCCTTTTCTTGTCGAACGATAAAGCGCTTCGGGCCGAGTTTTTTGATCGGAACACCAGCCGCCCAGCCCTCGGCCCCATGCTGAGGGAAACGAGCGGTTCGCTGACCAACCGGTAGTTCGGCCTTCGCCTCGCCCTCCACAGAAATTCGACCATGCCCATTGTGCCGATTCTCGTTGCGGTCTTGTTCCTCGTCGGCGTGGTGGCGCTGGCGATGAGCGGCAGCACATGGCGGTGGTATCACATCACTTTTGGGTCGTTCTTGCTGATCTTCTCGCTCTTGCTGTTTTATTTGGCCGCCCGCGTGTTGAAGATCGAACAAGCGTGGCGATCGGAAATCGCTCAATACGAAAAGACGCTCCACGAGCAAGAACAGAAGCATGACGATTTGATTTCCGGCGCAGCCCGCCGATGGCAAAGAACATTTGCCGCTCGCGCAGCTCAAAACCGAAGTGGCCAAACTGCTGGAAGGCCGCGGACGAGTTTGGGGATTGAGTGCCAAAGATCAGGTCGATCGCCGGGCTTCAACGCCGGAGGGC
The DNA here is from genome assembly GCA_963773875.1 of Pirellulales bacterium. GTDB lineage: Bacteria > Planctomycetota > Planctomycetia > Pirellulales > JADZDJ01 > CAVTYH01. The sequence goes on along the minus strand of CAVZCV010000008.1, from coordinate 36,963 downwards.
GTGATTACAGTCAACGTTGCTTTGCCAACTCCGCCGGGACTCGATCAGGGCACCGTGGTTTGGGTCTTCGATAAGCTCGATGCTCGCAGCGGCGGGCAAGATCTTGGCCAGTTCGAAGTGACCGCCGTACGAGGGCAAGAAGTGCAACTGACGCCGTGGCTAAAGATGCGGCCCGACGAGCTGCAGCGAATTTCACAGCGGCGCGGACCGTTCGTGATGTATGAAATCATGCCGCACGACGAGCCGGAATTGGACGCTGAGGTGGCTGCGAATTTGCATAGCAGTGTGCCGGCCGATGTGAAGCAAGAGTTTCAGAAAGACGGCAAACCGCCGGCGCCTGGCGAAAAACAGACCGATCGGATTTGGCAGTACGTGAAGGCCTTGCGAAATTTCGAAGTGACCACCGGCCAAGGCAACGCGAAGCAAACACAAATGGTGAGCGAAGGCGCGGAATTGCTGTTGGACCCGAAATCGGCGCAGGAGCACATTCGAGCAGGCGATGTGGAACCGATCAAAGATGAAAACGGCCAGAACAAGATCGTCTATGTGCGGCCCACGCGCGACTACGCCCAATTGCAACGCGATTTGAACTTGCAGATTGAATCGGTCTTGAATACGACGGCGGAAACCAACCGGCAATTGGCCACGGTGCAAACTGCTCAAAAGCAAGTGACCGCCGACTTAGCAGCCCGAAATGCGGAAATGGTCGCACTGAACGCCGACAAGAAATGGTACTTGGCTGAGGAAGATTTGATCACCCGGCACGCCAACGCTCTGGCGACAAAAGTCGCGCAGGTACAAGGCCAGGTCAAGAACTTGCTGGCGAAAAACCATCAGTTGCAGGCAGAGCTGACGAGCATCTACCACGAAGCCGCCGATCGGATTAATCGGCAGACCGCCGTGGTCAGCGGCGCGAGTGCTCCGTAAATGTCGTTCGAATGGTGGCCGGGCGCGGAGCAAACTCTTTAACGCTCCATGGCGGCAAAGCGGCGGAATTCCGCTTCAGCGAAGAATACGGCTTCGCGCAGCGATTGGAACATGACCGGCGTTTGCGGCCAGCCAAACGCCAATAGCAGTTGATCCAGTTGCTCGCTCAGGCAGCAGCCTTTCAAGTCGACGAACAACAGCCGTCCACTGCGATCGAACAGGTTGCCGTCGACCTGCCACTTTGGTTCGCCATTACCCGACGTCCAAACGAACGATCCATCGGGCTCGAAGAACAACCGTGGAAGCTTTTCAAGTGCCTGACCGGCTTCTTCGAACGTGATGCCAAACGGCGTGGCAAGCACTTCCGGCGGAACGTGCAGCGATTGAAACGATTGGCCTGCGATCAGCAGCGGTGTTTGGCTGATCGCAACCGAGTCGTGCCGGGCGTGCAGCGAGACGTGGAATGTGAGCATGGGGGAAGTCGGAATTCGGATGTCGGAAACGGTGTCGGCCTGACGAACCGCCGTCATCCTACCTCCAAAATCCGAAATCCTACATCATGCGGTTTCATCGGCGAGCCACTCCAAATACGGGTCGCTTCCCTCGAGCACCGGCATCGCGAGAATTTCCGGAACGTCGTACGAATGCCGATCGCGAATCGCTTGCTCGACCTTTTGAAAAAGCTCGCGACGAGTTTTGATCCAGCATTGCCACTCCGTGGCGGTTTCGACTTTGCCCTGCCAGCGATAAACGCTTTCGATCGGACCGACAATTTGCACGCAGGCGGCCAGTCGCAATTCGACGAGAGCGGACGCAATTTCGCGCACGACTTCTTGCGTACCGGTAGTTGTAACAATTTGGATGAATTCCAACGGCATGCCAATCAATCGGTTGCGAGCACGAATACGTCTGGCTAACTTCGCCGTGAATCGCCGGCGAAACGCATGATGTAATATAACAGCGTCAGCACCGATTGCAGCGTCGCAGCTACGTACGTCAATGCCGCGGCGTTGAGCACATCGTTCACGTACGTCATCTCTTGTGCGGGCACAATTCCCAGTTGCACAAGCTCGGCTTTCGCCCGATTGCTGGCGTTGAACTCGACCGGCAGGTTCACCACTTGAAAGAACACAAACACACTAAACAATGCAATACCTGTCACTAACAGCGGCGGTGAACGAAAGAGGATGCCGAGGAAAAGCAAAACAATGCTGAACTGCGAGCCGAAGCCCGCCACGGGCACAACCAAATTGCGGATCTTGAGCGGAGCGTAATGTTTGGCGTCTTGCAGTGCATGACCCGACTCATGCGCCGCGATGCCAACGGCCGCGAGAGTGCGACTTTGGGCGACTTCGGTGCTCAAGCGCAGCACGCGTTCGCGCGGATCGTAGTGATCGCTCAACTGGCCGGGAATGGTTTCGATGGCCACATCGGTCAGACCGGCATGATCGAGAATATGACGGGCCGCCGCCGCACCGCTAAGTGGAGCCGGCTGCTGCTGTGCCCGCGCATACGCCGAGTGTACGCGGAACTGAGCCCACAGCGCGAGTAGCAGCGCCGGGGCGATGAACAACAAGTACATAGGGTCGAAGAAAAACATGGCTTCCTTTCAAATTGCTCGCTCAGCACTGCCTCAAATGCGGGGTTGCAGGTCTTGCGCCGTCGCGGCCCACAGGTAATTCGCTGGGAACGCATATTTATTACCAATATGATTACGGGGTCCAGGGGCAAATGGATCAGTTACTGCTAGACGTTGCCGGTGTCCTAAACCCTATTCGGGCAAGATCTTTCGCTATGTTATGCGTCCACGGAATCAGAGTGGATCGTCACCGAAGTAGCCGTGTGAGTCGCATCTTACGAGGAGATCGGCGGATTGCCAACCGGCGGTGTTTTCCGCAAACTTAACACAACCGGTCGGCACAACGCATCTTCTGCATTTTTACGCGATTTTGCACGCCGAACTGTCCGACGAGACAATCTGAGCCCAATCCAGCCGCAAACAAATAGCCGCCAATTCAATCATGAAAACACGTTCTGCCGTTGTTTCACTCCGACGAAAACGGACTGCCTTTGTCTTTACACTATTGGCCGCGGCGTGGATTGGGGGTTGCGCAAAGAAACGGCGCCCACGTTTGTCAATCTGCCCGATAACAATAAGCTCCGTGATCGAATTGATGCGGTCGTTGACCACACCCTCAACAATCGCACGCTCGACACCAGCACTCACAACGCGTGGCAAGTGGTGCACGGAATTCTGCCTTATGGCAAGGCGTTCAAGATCAAAAAAGATGGGCAGATAATTCCGGCTCTCGATTACCTGCTCAACGGTGGCGAACTGAAAGGCTGGGATCTGCGACCCGGCGAAGTCGGCGTGATGGCCGTGTTGGCGCCGGGTTCGAAAGCCGCACAAGGACATCCCGATCAATGGATTGGTTATCTCTCTCAAGGCGGGCAGGATGGTCTGAACGGACTGAATCCGGAAGACAAAATCATGGTGGCTGGCAAGGAACATAAAATCGGCGAATTGCTGACCGAAGCCGAATGGAACGTGTATCCAGGGATGGAAGCATCGTGGACCGTGATGGCGATGAGTGCGTATCGCCCTGTCGATTACGCGTGGAAATCGAAAGACGGACAAGACTGGACTTTTGAACGCCTCGTGGGCATGGATGCCGGCTTACCGATTGTCGGCGACGGCGCCTCGTGCGGCGGCACGCACCGGCTGTATGCATTGACCAAGGCCGTTAACCGCTACATGCAGGAGACGGGCACGCCGGAAGACAAGCTAACCGGCGGCTGGAAGAAAGCAAACGATGTAGTTCGCGACTGCATCCACAAGGCGAAGATGTATCAGCAGCCAGACGGCAGCTTCTCCACCCAGTTTTTTGCGCGAGCCGGCAGCTCACCGGAAGTGGATACGACATTACACTCCACCGGTCACACGCTGGAATGGCTTGATGTGGCACTGAACGACCGCGAGCTCGCAGAGCCATGGGTTACTGCGGCAGTCAATCGATTGGTTCAGCTGTTGGAAGACAATCAGAACCGCGAACTCGATTGCGGTGCGCTTTACCATGCGGCCCGCGGATTGATTCTGTATCGCGATCGAAGGTTTGGAGTTCGCCAACCAGGCGAGCAATCGCCAACGGTTGCGGCCACCGAGCAATCCGACGACGCGCGGAAGTAAAAAACGCGGTCTGCGAATCAGGCTGGCTCTTTCTGAGCGGCAAAGAGCTTTAGCGTTTCTCGGACGACTTTTCGTCGCTGGGATCGTTTCGCTTGTCTCTTTGGTTGGGATTCGCCGGAAGTGTATTCGCATCGGCAGGCACTAGCGGAATCAGCCGCCCACGATCGTACATCCCAATAACTGCCATGTTCGAGTTCGACGTGAGCACAATTTGCGGCGTGCCATTGGCCGTCATTGTCTCAACCAAACCGGCGCCGCTGGTTAGATCTGCCGTAATACGGGCGATGGTATTGCCCTCGGTATTGTTCACCATAATTGCGCCGGCCCGCTGCTTGCTTGCTTCCTGCAGCGTGATTAGCACACGATCGTGATCATCGATTAGTTGTAGCTCTTTACAGCGGATGGAATCGAACTTGCCGGCCTTGGCCTCGGTGATTTGCTGCTGCGATTGGAGCTCGATTCCGCTTCGCGTGGCGATACCGATCGCCAAAAAAAGCAGTGGGTAGACAACCCAGCGTTCACGCTCCGACATTTCGACCTCCGTTAATCTGCGAGCAACCGATGTGATCGGCAACCGCTGACGAAACACAATAGATTCATTGCTGATAATCTACCGAGTTCCGTTCGATCCGCCCACCGCGCGAATCGCGGAGAGTGTCTCGTCCTTTTTGGCCCCGACGGCTTTTCTAGAAGCTTGCTCAAAGTAAATTCGAGCAACGCCATTTTTTCCCGCCTTCTGCGCAGCATAGCCTTGGTCTAGCAGCGTTTGGACTTCCGCGGCAGCTACGGCATCTTCCTTGGCTTGCTGAGCGCGGATGGCAGCGATTCCAGTCTCCGGGCGAGCGGCAGAGCTGGCTTGGGCGGATGAATACTTGTCAGCCTGCTGATCCCGTACAGCGGGCGCAGCGGCCGACGACGAAGAACTACTGACCGAACTTGAAGAGGCAGACACAGCCATGCCGCCGGTCTTGCGAATTCGAGCCAGCCGCTCATCGAGCATGGTGGAACCCGGTGCGGCGGCGGGCATTCGCATCAATCCGAAGTGCGGCGCGGCGCTATCCGCAAATCCGCCTACGACCGGAACGACGCTGGTGACGAATGGCTGCTGGATCACGTCGCCGATGAACCCGGTCCCGCCGTTGGGTACGGTGATGCTTCCGGCCGTTGAAGACATGCCGCGCGATGACGCTTGCGCCGCGTTGATGTTAAATCCACCGCTGAATCCGGGGCCGGCAAATCCAAAACCCAATGAGGCGCCCGCTGCGGGATTGAAGCCACTAACTGGCGGAATTGCCCCACCCGCCGCTATTAAAGAACCAGTTCGTACCGCGAGCGCTGAATCCAACGCCAACGCCTTTATAGAAGCTGTCGCCGACATTGTGTATGCGGGCGCCGACAGTCGACTGTTGTGCTTCAGCAGAGTTCGAGATTACGCTGAAGAATGCAGCCAGCAACGTGGCGAATTCGATGAATTTCCGCTTCATACAACACCTAAGTCGTGTTCCCAAATTGCATTATAAGGGCACATCAGATAGGCACGTCAATGCTTGACGTCGATCTAGAACATCCGTACACTTTAGATATCGAAATCGATTCTTGCTTTGAGCCATACCGCCTGTCTGTCCTCCGATCTTCATGGAATCTTCGCCCTACCGAAATTCGTCGCATCTCATCGGTCGCGCGGCTCAAATTTCGCCTCCAAACCGATTTGAGACTGTCCGCACCGAGGCGGATTGGGACCAAATCGAGCACGACGAGCAGGTTCCTGGCGGCGATCGTCGCATACCGACGCAGTTTTTTGCCGACGCCAGCCGCAGTTTGATCACCAGCAACGACAGCCCTGATATCCCGTTTACTTACAGCATTAATCCCTACCGAGGCTGCGAACATGGCTGCGCCTATTGTTACGCCCGGCCAGGGCACGAAAACCTGGGCATGAACGCCGGGATCGACTTCGAAACCAAGGTGTTGTACAAGCCCGATGCCGCGAAGCTGTTGCGTGCTGAGCTTGGCAAGCCTTCCTGGCACGGCGATGTCATCGCGATTTCGGGCGTGACGGATTGTTACCAGCCCGTAGAGCGCCGATTGCAAATTACTGCGCAGCTGCATTGATGTACTGGTGGAAGCACAGCAGGCGTTCGCGATGATCACGAAAAATGCTTTGGTGCTGCGCGATCTCGATTTGATTGGCCCGCATGCAGCTCGAGGTATGTGCGCCATCAACATCACCATCACCACGCTCGACGCAGAGCTTGGACGCGACCTAGAGCCGAGGACCAGCCCGCCACAAAATCGATTGCGAGCAATTCGCGAGCTTTCATCGGCTGGAGTACCGACACGTGTGATGGTCGCTCCGATTATTCCCGGCTTAACCGATACCGAAGTACCGGCAATCTTGCAGGCCGCCGCCGAAGCCGGAGCGCAAGACGCTGGCTGGCAAATGCTACGTCTACCGTGGACCGTGCGGCCGGTCTTTGAAGATTGGCTCGCTCACTTCCGACCCGAGAAACGGCAGCGGATTCTTTCGCGAATTCAACACGTTCGCGGCGGGAAGATGAGCGACAGCCAGTTCGGCCGCCGTATGCGCGGCCAAGGGGAATACGCTGAGGGCATCTCGCAAACATTCAAGCTATTCGCACACAAATGCGGCCTCGACCGCGGCCTGCACTCTCTCGACACCTCGCAATTCCGGCCGCCGCGCTCTCTGGATGGGCAGCAGACATTGTTTTAGAACGTTTCGGAAGCGGTTTCCAACGGCTGAGTCTCAAGATCTTCAGCGCTTAACTCTTCAGTGCGAAGAATCCAGTTGACGCACCAGCGCAGCCCAACGAATACCAAGGGCAGGCTCACAACCAGAAGATACGTCCACCAATCGGGCCAACTGCGGTCTGCAATCGGTCGGCAAACAACGTACGGTAACAACATTCCAAAGGAAAATGCTGCCACGAAGGTGATCGGCACCACGATCGCAATCATCAGAAATCGCTTCAGGGGCTGCGCAATGCCGGCGCGGGCAGCCGTGCGAACCGTCCCCCACCAAATCGAACATGCCGATACGCAGCCGAATCCAACCAGGATCACTTCGACCCCGCGGCCCCCGGCGCGCGTGGAAAATTGACCAATGAAGGCCATCGGTACAGAAAGATGCGCCGTGAGGGCGAAGAAATCGAGTAGTGTGAACTGCACCGCAGCGCAACGTTTGCGCGCAGCCCGATCGAGAGGGCCCAAGACATAAATTCCAGGCCCGAAGGTGGCGCCAACCCAAAGCACAATGCCCAGAATGGTGGCCAAAGCATGTGCCGCGTCATCGTTCATGGTGAGCCACGGTACGGACTAAGGGAGCTGAACCGAGGGACGCAGATTGTCTACAATTCCATTGGTTGTGGAATCCGCTGCCACGCAGGTGTCTTAAGTCCGATTTTAGGGCTGCCTGCGTAATTTGCGAGTTGTACGCAGAACCATTACATGAAATCGCTTTTCGCCGCCGCTGAAGCTGAAAACCGCCGTCAGGCACAGCCGCTGGCGGCACGCATGCGGCCGGTGTCGCTCGAGGAGTTTGTTGGGCAGGAACATTTCCTGGGAGAAGGCAAGCTGCTACGCCGGCTGTTGACGGCCGATCGGTTGGGCTCGTTGATTTTTTACGGCCCTCCCGGCACGGGAAAAACGACGCTCGCGCATTTGCTGGCCACCGCCAGCAAGAGTAAGTTTCGCCAATTGAGCGCGGTCGCCAGCGGTGTGAAAGAATTGCGTGAAGTGCTCGATGAAGCTCGTAATCTGGTGGCTGCAACGGGCGAGCGCATGCTGCTGTTCGTCGATGAAATCCACCGGTTCAATCGTTCGCAGCAAGATGTATTGCTGCCGGATGTTGAAGACGGCGCCGTGATTTTGGTGGGCGCTACAACGCAGAATCCGTTTTTCGCGTTGACGAGTGCGCTGGTGAGCCGCAGCCGCATCTTCGAGTTCAAACCGCTGTCGATCGAACAAATCAAAGCAGTCATTCTCCGAACACTGGCCGACAAGTCGCGCGGCCTCGGCAAGGAAGATGTGCAGCTCGTTGATGAGGCACTCCAGTTTCTGGCCGAAGTCAGCGATGGCGACGCCCGACGGGCATTGGGTGCGCTGGAAGTTGGTGTGCTTTCCAGCTCTGAGCGGCCGCTGCGGTTCACGAAATCGCTCGCGCAGGAATCGGTACAGCGCAAGGCAATTGAATATGACGCCAGCGGCGATGCTCATTACGATGCGGCGAGCGCGCTCATCAAAAGCATCCGTGGTAGCGATCCCGATGCGGCGATGTACTGGCTGGCGCGAATGCTTGAAGGGGGCGAAGAGGTGCGTTTTCTCACGCGGCGACTCGTGATTTTGGCCAGCGAAGACGTCGGCAATGCCGATCCCCATGCTTTGCCACTGGCAGTTGCAGCGATGCAAGCCTGCGAATTCGTCGGCCTTCCGGAATGCCAGTTAACACTGGCGCAGGTGGTCGCTTATCTGGCGTGCGCTCCCAAAAGCAACGCCGCCACGGTGGCCATCGGCGAAGCCACCCAAGATGTTCGCGAAGGCCGCTTGCTACCGGTTCCAGTACATCTGCAAGACAAACATTATGCTGGCGCCAAACGCCTGGGCCACGGCGAAGGTTACGAATACTCTCACAATTCTCCCGATGCCATCGCCGCGCAGGACTATCTCGGCATCGAGCGCGAATACTATCATCCGGTAGACCGCGGTTTTGAGCAGGAACTGGCCGAGCGATTAGCAAACATTCGCGCGAGGCTGCGAACTGCGAAGGGCAACAATGCGCCGTAGCGTAGATAGCGAGTGTCAAACGCAATAGACCGCGCCGCGCACCGGCATTCGGCTACAGAGAACGTATGCCCCGTATTTAAATTGCCATCTCTCTTGCAGCCGGGTGCTTGCAAGGCGCGTTGATATTCTCTAGTTTACGTTGTCTGAGTTCTTTAAGAGGCAAGGGCGGAACTCGCGATACTTGGTATGCCTGGCTGAGACTTTGTAGTATCTTATCGTCGTCTTCGTTGGGCAGACCGTTCGTTCGAAACGGATTGAATCGGGAGAGGCAACGTACCCGCCGAGGGGGCTTTCGGCTGGCGGGAATTTTTGGGTTTGCTCGGGGCGTATTGATCGCCGTAAAGCTGCCGAAATCCACTCGCCAAGGATGCCTCCATTGTCGTCACTGCATACGTCGCGCTTCCATTTTCGCCGGCTGCGATTCGAGCCCCTTGATCCGCGCCTGGTCCTGGCCTCGGGTGCCAGTGCGCCACTGCAAAGCGTGCTTACGTTGGGCGCCGCTGCGGCGGTGCGCCATCTGACGGGGACCAGTGGTCCGGTGCGATTGGCAAATTCTTCGGCGGATGCCGCGATCAAAATCAGCGCGCCCACAGCGAAGAATTCACTCTCTGCGCCAGGCGCTGCTCGTGCTGGGCGATTTTAACATCGACAGTCAATTCAACGGCGACGACCTGATGCGCCATGCTGCAAGCCCTGACCGACTTGAATGCATATCAGACCGCCCACAACTTGACGAACAGCGATCTGCTGGCGATCGGCGACATCAACCAGGACTATGATCCAATCAATTTTACGGGCGGAGTAAACAATCTCGATATTCAGGCGATGCTGGGTTTGCTAATTGCCGCGCAAACTCCTCCGCCCGATCCACCGCCGCCGGATCCCCCGCCAAGTCCGCCGCCGGCGCCCCTCACGGCGACGTTGAGCAATTCTGGCGTGCTCACTATCGCCGACACGAGTGCCAGCGATCGAATCGTATTCCATCAATCGGCCGGGCAGATTTCAATCGATGGCATCAGCGGATCTTGGACGACGACCAAAGTCAAGTCGGTGGTCGTTAGTCTTAGCGATGGAAACGACTTCATTTCGCTCGATAGTCTTGCCAACGGCGGCACGCAAACGTTTAAAAAGAAAACAACCGTCAACTCTGGACTTGGTAATGAGCATGTCACGGTTGTAAGTGGTCATGACGTGATATTCAGCGGCCTGAGCCACGTGCTCGTGGTGGCAACCGATGGCAGTGCCACGTTGGACGGCGCAGCCGTGGTTTGGCAAAGTCCGCCCCCGCAGCGCCGCCGGATGCGACTTGGTTTGATACCCACATTCAGGACACCACCATCCGAACGTTGGGAAGCCAAGAATTTCAAGATTTGCTCCTGAACCGGGCCGATATGATCAGCCTATTCCGGGCAGTGGAGACTGCCGGAGCCATCACCGCAACGCAGATGACGGATTTGGAGTTGATCGTCAATACGACGACGCTGTTCGGCACTCTCGATTATGTGCAGAAACTTTCCAGTTACATTGTGCTGGGTAACACGGCGAACGCGTTTTACCAGGGAACGGCGCTCGGAAATTTGACTTCGGGTTCGTCGCCTGGCCAACTCGAAGAACTGCTGGATAAATGGTTCCTCGGCCTGGATCGTCCGGCGGCAGGCGCCGCTTATAGCGAGGCCTCAGGCGTGCTGTTTGCGGCCGGCGGCCCAGCATACACCGACGTATATCAGGGGAACTTGAACGATTGTGCTTTGATGGCCTCGCTGGCGGAAACGGCGCTGCGGAGCAATAGCACCATAACCAGCATGTTTATCGTCAATGGCGATGGCACGTACACCGTGCGGTTTGCTCATGGCGGGGTAAATGAATTTGTAACCGTAGATTCGTATCTGCCCGGCGGCGGGACGGTGTACGCGCGGGTTGCGAACAGCGTGCTGTGGGTTGCTTTGGCAGAGAAAGCCTACGTTCAAGCGTCGGAAATGAGCTGGTTCGGTGGCAAAACCAACGCTTACAGCTCGGTTGAGTTTCTGTATGCCTATTCGACAATCGGCAACATTACAGGGCAATCGACCGTCGGGCTGACAATGACCGCAAACAGCAATAGCCAATCCACGTTTGCCAATGCCTTCGGTGCTGGAAAGCTGATTTGCCTGATTTCGTACGCCAATGCGCCTGTTGTTGTTCAAAACCATGCCTATGCCGTCGTAGATTACGACGCCACGACGGGCACGGTTACTCTTTTCAACCCCTGGGGAATTCAGACCGGGCTGCTGACGCTGGCCTGGAGCGATTTGGTGCTCAACTTCCAATATTTTGATCGTACCGCGTAGCCTTCGGGCTCGCCGGGCTCGGAGCGGTTCGTTTGGATCGCCGGTTGCCAACAAAAACGCCGTGGCAGGAACTGCCACGGTACTAGTCAAACGATTCGAGAAGTTACGCCCGACGGAACCACTTGCGCGACTTGGTCACGCTCGCGGCTCCCAGCAGCAACGAACAAACAAGGACGCTAGTAGGCTCAGGGTGCCAGCCGCTCCACGGTGGTGGTGGTTAGGTGTCCCAACCCCGCCCTGAAGCAAGAGTAGCGGTCTCATGACTAATAACCGTGTTGGTCGAGTTCACGAAAAAAAGCTGTTGACTTCGGTCAGCAGCTTTTGATTTAGTAATTCAATGATCGAGCAGGACAATTAAGCGGCAGACCAGCCGCGGCGATGTCGCAGCGCAGATGAGTCCGGCATTCCACCTATCAAAACCGACCAAATCGCCACCGAACCGGCTTCAGGCGGCGGACAGCTAGCACCGGAGCCGCTGACGATATCTTCGCCCGTGAGCGAGACCATTGACCACATGCACACCCATGTACTGAGCGTTCAGAGTGCCTTCAATCGACAACGAATAGCTTGGTAGCCTTAAAGGTTCGAAGAAATTCAAGAGTGAGTTGTTGCCAGAGATCGCCAACCGGTGGATTACTTCCGAGCTGGACAATATTGCCATAGGTAACGTTCAAATCGCCACTGTAAGTTCCACCAAGCAGTGCCTGAGCGAAATCTGACCCCACGTTGGAACCGGGAGTGCCCTCTTCTCCGAGGCCCAAGTTGAATAGAGTGGCTGGCGGAACAAACCGGTCGAATACTGTATTGATGCCTGAAAATACTAGCTTTGTAAGGCCGATGCTCGTCTAGCTATTTGTGATTGTGAAATTATTGAAACAAGGTATCCCCACTCTCTGTAATCGTGAGTGCAACATTGCTGCCCAAGGAAATGGAGGCAATACCATCGTTTGGATTCCCTGGCGTGGCAGCGTTTGCTTGCCAATTCGTAGTCGTCGATGTGTTGTTCGAAAAATATGCAGTGATCTGCATCGACATCAGGATGCACCCGTATTCATATCGTTCACACTTGTTACTCGATATGGCGTGCCCGTTTGATTAGGCAGGATATTAACCGCGGCCTCCAGCGATATGTGCCAAATCCGACTACCAATAATGACCCAAAAAGTGCGATACGAGATATTCTTTATTGGCAGTTTTCTACGTTTCTTCGCTGTTTCATGCTTTCCCGCGAAGCTTCAGGGGTACCATACCCGCTGCAGAACGATCGAATAACCTGAATTTGCACCAATTGTCGGCGAAATTTATGCCCCACCGGGCATAAGCTATCGCTCGAGCGAACCAGCAATGGTTCCAACAGTATCGATTGGCCAGGGGGCAAGCGAAAAATTAACGAAGACGCAGAAGCCATCACCATTAACGCGAAACTGTGAACGCCTTTATAAAGTTAGCAGCCGCAGTTCGCTTGCCCCACTCGCAAGTTCTTGCCACTATGCATTTGATTCCGCTACGCCATCCTCTTCCAGCAGCGTCCCGTCGACGATTTTCGCGTTGAATTTATCGAGCAATTGTAGGGCGACTTGCAGCACGATAATCAGATCGGTCACGGTAATGATGCCCACCAGTCGCTCGCCATCTAGCACCGGCAGCGAAGAGAAACGGTGGCGGAGCATGATGGTGATGGCGGTTCGCAAATCGGTATTCGTGGACACTGTACAAGGGTGCGGGGTCATAATGTCGCCGGCGGTAGCGCCTTGCGCCGTGGAAACGTCGCGATCGCTCACCACGCCAAGCAGTTTCTGATCGGAGTCGCATATCAGCAGATGACGGATCTGATTGTCTTTCATCAGCGCGGCAAGTTCTTGCACCGTCTCTTCGCGGGCGACCGTGAGGGGCGATTTCGAAACGATGTGTCCGACATTGATGTTGCTCGTAAGCAGTTGTTTTAAATTCCGGTTGAGTACTCGATAAACATCTTGCCGCTTCGTGGCGAATCGCTCCGGACCAGCTGGGCCAGAGATCGGGCCACCGAGTTCGGCGCTTTCGATGACTACATTTCGGCGATGCGCTTTGAGCAATCCAACGGAAGCCGTCAGGCCGATTGCCAGCAGGCCGATCAGCGATCCAAGTTGCCAGGCGGTGGAGGTGTTTTGATGCGGTCCATCAGTCCGCGCAAGGTTCAAAGACACCTCTTCCTGTTTGCCGCTCCGCAGCGATTCCTCGGACGCCAAATTGCGGTTAAGCGCCAGCGGATTTTTTAAGCTTCCCAGCGATGAAGTCATGATTAAGCGCGCGCCAAACAGCACGCTGCAGGCAATGACGGCGAGCAGCATTACATACTCTGTCAGTGCCGCTGCGTGGCGGCTGTTTCGTGCAGGGCGACACAACAAATCGGAGCCATTGGAGCGATTTTGAACTGCCATACAGTACTTTGCCCCTACGAAGATTAGTTGGAATTGATGACCTGCGTGAGCAGTGATGCCGAACCATAGCATCATCTAAGTAGTGCTTAATAAATCGACTATTCCCGAGCGTGACGCGCGGACCCACTGTGGCGAATTTGCAGCATATCGTTGGGTTTATCGCCAAAATCGGCCTGCCAAAGGTAGTTGAAAACGCCGCCCGCACGTGAGAAAACTATTTTAGACTCGCGTGACGACGTTGCTGAAATCGACGGTCACTTCGGTGGCCGAATGCAGCACGAAAAAACGGCCTTTCATAAAAAGCAATGTTGATTTATGGACTGATGCGACAGGCGCGATGCACAATCTTGATCGCCATCATGGCGAGCGTGGTCAGCCGTGCCTTACTGGCGGACGACACGGCGGTCGTTACTACGAGTTCGAAGCCGGTGATCTTTGTTTGCGGAGATTCCACTTCCAAAAACTCCGGCCGAGGCAGAAACGGAAACCCAGTCGCCGGTTGGGGAACACCGATCGGCGCGTTTTTCGATCCCGACAAAGTCACTATTAATAACGTCGGTCATGCAGGCCGATCGAGCCGCACGTATTACGAGGGCGATTGGCCAAACGTGTTGCCAAAAATTAAAGCCGGAGATTACGTGCTCTTGGTATTTGGTATCAACGATGGCACCACGCTGGGTGGCATCGGCGATGAAACGCGGCCAGCCAACAGCGGTAAGAAATCAGGTGACGCTGCACAGTCGGATGCACCGCTTCAGCACACCTATGGCTGGTACATGTCGAAAATGGCTACCGATGCCGAGGCCAAAGGCGCACATGTATATCTGTTGACTGTTACCACCCGCAACATCTGGACGAACCCCAAAGTGAAATTTGCCGACGGAACGCCCGTGGGAGCATTGCCAGCCTATTACGATCCCAGCGCCGACCGCATCGAGCGAGGCACTGGCGGTGGAAGGTTTACTCAATGGACAAAAGAGATTGGCCAAAAATTGCGTCTGCCCGTGTTCGATCTGACGAACTATTGCGCCGACCAGTACGAAAAAATAGGACGCGAGGAAGTCAATAAACTTTACAGCGATCACAATCATACGTATGTGCCGGGTGCCGAAGTGGTGGCATCAGCAATCGTCTCCGGACTGAAAGCTTTCAAAAGCAGCCCTTTCACAGCGCTGCTGTCAGCAAAGGGCGAAGCAGTTCCAATGGCAGATGCTAAATATGTGAGCGACAACCTGCCGGATCGCTAGTATTGACGGTCCTCCGTCAATTAGATTTGTTGCTTCTTAAAATCGCGTTCGATGCCACGAGACATGGCGGAATTCTCCCATGTCGTCATCATCCACCGTGGACGAAACCCGCCGATTGCCACGCCTCTCGATCCTGCAGTTGCTAGCCTGGACCGCGCTCGCTGTTCATAGGCGTCGAGAATCGGTGTGGCAATTGTTGCGCTGTCGTCCGTCTACTTCGTCGCTTGGACGTTGAATTTGAATCTTACTCGGTAGCCTTCGTCCGAAATGGAGCCGGGCAACTGCACGACTCACACTCGGCTGCGAACGTGAGCATACCGATAATGGTCTACAATCTCTTGCCATGTGAGCCAAAGGAGTGCGGGGCACTGGCTTCGTCGAGAGACCGTGAAAGCGACTGATAGTTGCAGAGATCGAATCAATAATCGTCGAACTTCATAAAACCGCTATTCGACACGTCAGCTTGGTGCTTTGCGCACTCGACCTGCAACGTACACATCGCCGCCGGCCTGCTGGATCGACACATCGGTTAGTTGCAAAGCGCTCCCGATCATCGCGAGTCCGGCCCCCCGGATCGGCGAGCTTGCGGATCGGCCGCCGATCAGTTTCGGCGCGATGAACGCATGCACTTCGTCAATTTCGCCGGCGTCGAAAAATGATCCGAGCAACTCTCCGCCGCCTTCAATGAGCACGTTAGTCATTCGGCGGCGCCCTAGTTCATCCAGAAGCAAGCCAATATCCATAGCATTCAAATTGGAGCCTGCGGAGTTGCCGCCGCAGCGGATGATTTCGCAACCCGCCAATTGAAGGGCGGTGAGTTTATTGACATTCGCTTGATTTCCCACAGCAACAATCACGGGCGCTTGTTTCACGGTGCGTACTAGTTGGCTTTCCGGCAATAGTGAACCGCGACTATCAACGACAACGCGGCTGGCGATGCGTTTACCTAGGCGGGCGGGCGATCAAGAGCGGGTCATCGTGCTCGGCAGTTCCGCGACCAACGATGATCGCATCCATTCGGCCACGCAATTGATGGACGATTGCCCGCGACGGTTCGCTAGAAATCCAGTGACTATCGCCAGTGTGCGTAGCGATTTTTCCATCGAGCGTCATGGCCCATTTGGCGATGACCCAGGGTCGGCCTGTGGATAAAAGTTTGAGATATGGCGCGTTAACTCAACGCGCGTCGGTCTCCATGACTCCCACGTCAACTTGGATGCTGGCGGTTTCGGAGCGCCGCAACGCCGCGGCCGCTCACCTTTTCGAATGGATCCACCTGTGCACAAACTACCCGCGCAATGCCGGCGGCAATCAACGCTTCGGTACATGGCGGGGTTTTCCCCTGATGGCAACATGGCTCCAGTGTTACGAAAGCCGTCGCGCCCCGAGCTTGTGAACGAGCGGAACGCAGCGCTTCAATTTCTGCATGCGGGCCACCGAAATGGCGATGCCAGCCTTCGCCCACAACTTCGCCCTGCCGGACAATGACGCAGCCAACCATCGGGTTCGGCTCTACGGATCCCTCTCCGCGGCGGGCCAATTCCATCGCCCGGCCCATGAACAGAGAGTCCATTTCAGGATCGACCGGTAGATTCGCACTGGGCGGTAATTGCATATGGTCAAACGATAATCCAGTGGATTACCACTTAGCAAATAAAACGAGCCGGACGATTTCTCGTCCGGCTCGCAATCAAACGCAAAAATTCAGCAGGCTCATTTAGTCCAGAAAACCCAACAATTCTTGAGCCCGGCTGGGCTGTTGCAACTTACGAACGGCCTTGGCTTCAATCTGACGAATGCGTTCACGTGTCACTTTGAAAATATGGCCGACTTCTTCCAGCGTGTAGCTATATCCATCTCCCAAACCGTAACGCAGCTTGATGATTTCACGTTCGCGGTAGCTGAGCGTCTTTAGCACCTTGTTGATGCGGCTCTTCAGCATTTCCTGCGCGGCGCCAACGGCGGGATTTTCCGCATCGCCATCGGGCAGCAGATCGCCAAAGTGACTGTCTTCGCTATTGCCGACGGGCCGATCCAAGCTGATCGGATATCGGCTCATCGCCAGCACGCGGCGAGTTTCATCGATTGCGGTGCCCGCAGCATGGGCCGTCTCTTCGATCGTTGGTTCCCGGCCCAAACGCTGCAACAGTTCGCGCGAAACGTTGCGAACCCGCGACATGGTTTCAACCATGTGCACTGGAATGCGAATGGTACGACTTTGATCCGCGACGGCCCGAGTGATCGCTTGGCGAATCCACCACGTCGCGTACGTGCAGAACTTGAAGCCGCGGCGATACTCGAACTTATCGACAGCCCGCATCAAACCCGCGTTGCCTTCTTGAATCAAATCCAAGAAGCTCAGGCCGCGGTTGCGATATTTTTTCGCGATCGACACGACGAGCCGCAAATTGCCTTCAGACAATCCGCGCTTGGCCTGTTGATATTGCGCGTAAATGCCCTTAATGTGTCGCACGCGGTTTCGCAAGCTTGTGGGCGTTTCCTGCGTGCAGCGCAGAATCTGACGAAACTCTTTGATCCATACGCTGCGCTCTGCGGAGGGCAGCTTGGCACGGCGATGCGAATCGCACAGGTTCCGCAATTCGTCCGCGCGGCGACTAAAGTCGTCGAGCGTCTTAATCATCGTTTCAATGCGCTGTGTTCGAAGCCCTAATTCTTCGACAAGCTTCACCGTTCGCTTTCGTCGACGATTCAACCGCCGCCATGCCTCGCGACGACCACTCATTTTGGTCGACTTGCTAAACGCGATTTTGAAATCGGCTTTGTTGCGTGTCAGCAATTCCTGAGCGGTGGCCAAGTTATGTGGCAGGCGGCCGAGGATTTGGTCTTTCTCCAGTCGATCGGTCACGCTCACTTGAACGGTGCGGTCGAACGGCAATTCACCTTTGTGAACGCGCTTCAAAATTCGCATCGCATACTGAATTACGAAATCGCATTCCAACAGCTTGCGTCGGAACCTGGCTCGCGTAATTTCGATGCGCTTGGCCAGCGCAATTTCCTCGTGCCGAGTGAGCAGCGGAATTTCTCCCATCTGCGTCAGATACATGCGCACCGGATCGTCCGACCAGCTTTCGTTATCACCTTCGCCGGCGAGCAACTCTTCGGCTTTAAGCTCCGCGTCGATATCGCCGACCGGCAACGGATCGGCAGCGAGCAAATCATCATCTACATCGACGTCGGCATCTTCAACGGCGACTTTGTCGACAAGCTCGACCGCCTCTTCCTGACCTGGGGTTACGTCGTCTTCCAAGTCTTCAAGCAACGTGTTGTACAAGAGTGAACTCCTCTAGTGATTCCAAGCAAATATGGAGTTGCGAGCAGGCAAAAAGCGAGCAAGATAATGCAATGACATCATGGATCCCAGGGGCGAAAAGGTTGGCGACGCCTCCTGCCAATTCCACGAAAACTTCCTGCCACTTGTGATTCCAAGCCCCTCATTATTGACTTGGCCGTAAACAAATTCAAACAAATTGTACACCCGACAATGCGATCGGATTCGCCTTTCCGTAATTTGGTAAAAAATACTGCCGCCGGACCTCTTCGAATGAACTCGAAGGCATCCCAAACTTCCTATCTTAACAAACTGTGGCTAGTGGCGTATTGATCGCACGACGGAGCTTGTCAAAAAGCAATTCATGCGCCTCAAGCGACACTTAGCTCGGTGGCACGCAATTCGACCCATGAAACCAGCCAAACCCCGACATCAACTGTAATTTGGAGGCTGTGCCGGGTCCAGACTCTGCGTAATTTTTACGAACCACGTAGAGGTTCCTCGCCCGATACTTGAGATCCGCAGGGGCCGGGCGAGGCGCTATCCATTACCCGGAGTTCTGAATGGATATGGAAGCATCGACTCCGTAACATTGAAGGCTCGGATTACATTCAATCAAAAAATGCCCCGGTCGAACCATCCCCCACACAATCGCATGAAGCATTTTCTCCTCTGCCCTGCTTGCAATGCCAAGATTCCCGTTGAGACCAGCCAGGCTGGGCAGGTAATCGGCTGCAACTGTGGTCAGCAAATCGATGTGCCATCGATTCGCCAACTGCGGCAGCTCGATACGGTCGACGACCAAGCTGTCGCTCCCCCAGCCTGGAACCGCCGCAAAGGGGTGCTGTTTTTGGGCAGTGCAATCATGGCTCTGGCTGCCGTTGTAGCAATTGCACTCGTTGTGCTCCGCCCCAGCACCGATCTCGCGAGCGTCACTGCCGTTCCCGATGAAAAGCAGGTTCGACAGGAAGTCGATGCACTGCCGATTGACGAAAGTTTTGTTCGTATCAGCTTGATGCAACCCTGGCCGCCGATGCCATTTTCGGAACGTCAGAAAAAAGGTGCACCCTTGAACCTTTCGGCAAGCAGCGATTTGATTTCACGCTTCGAGGGTTCGGGCCCTCAATTCTTGGCGTCGCACGAAGCGGCAAAAGTCGCGCAAAAGATGGGCTCGCGGAACTATGAAATGGCTCTAGCAATGCAAACTCGCGAACGAATGAATGACTGGCTCTTGGATAGTGCCGTTCTGGGCGGCATTGGTTTGATCGTTGCCTGTTCCTCGCTTTTTCTGGGTGATGATCGATCGAGAAACACCAGGCGGCAATCCACCTCGCGCAAGTCGCCTCTAGCAAAATATCGCAACTAAAAACCGCAAACGGGAATTTATCGACTGTCAGTCGCGAAAGTATTTCGGCCCGCTAATTGTTGTTCCAGGCGATATTTTTTCGACCACCTCCGCTTCATCCAGCGCCAGCCGCGGACTGATTTCCACCGCCACATCCGCTGCCACTTTAGCCCCGCAGCCTCCAGCCACTGGCGATAGAGAGCCACCATTGCCGCCTGGCAACTTTCCGGCGAATCGGTCGGTTCACCCGGGGCATTTTTAACCGGTGCAAAGGTGCGCGTGGGGTCGGTTTCAACGACAATCGATCGCGCGGCCAACGGCAGCAAATCGAAAATGAAGCGTTCGAATTTCATCGCATTAGGCTGCGTCGGCTCGACGAGATTACCGCGATCGTCGACATAAGAAACCGTTTTCCGCGCAATGTGAAACGGCAGGCCGGCCGCGTTGCCCGCCACCCGACGTAAGAACTCCACATCGAATACATGGACCGCTGTGTTGCCGGCCCAGAAGCGCAAAGAGCCATCTGCATTTCGCGATTCTGCCACGTCGTTTGGCAAATCGCTGTACTCGATAATCTGCGTGCGTCCGTTAATGCGCACAATATTCCCAACTCGTTCCTTCGGTTCGCGTTTCGAGACCGCCAGCGTTGAAATCTCAGACCGTTGTAAAATGTGGTGGCCAAGAAACACCGGGTCGCACATTGCCACGAGCGGATTGTCGACCTGAAAATAAAACAGTTGCTGGATGCCGCGTCGCCCAATGTCCGCCAAGCCGCCGCTTCGGTCGAGCGCCGCCAACATTCCTCCGTGGCCATCGGGGCTGAGCGCGATCCGGGACTTACTCGCCAGCAAAACCTTACCCGTGGCCGCATCCACGGCCGGCATCACACCTTGGCAAAACACGTGTACGTCGTCCGCCGCCAAACCAAATCGATGCTGCTGATCGAGAAAGTTTCTGGTCTCCGCATCGGTCGCGGGACTCGTCATCAAATAAAGGGGCACCGCCGCGCCGTACCGTCGACCAACTGCCAAGATCTTTTCCAGCAAGATTTGAAACAGCGTTGCTCCCGACACCGGTCCAATCTTGTACATGCCCTTGGGATGATCGAACCCCAGCCGCGTGCCTTGCCCGCCGGCCACAAGAATTGCACCAATCTCGCCGGCCGCTAAAGCTCTTTCGCCCGCCGACTTTGCTTCGGCGACCGCGGCTTGGCTGCACTGCCCCAATCGAACGGCAATCGGTGGTTCGGCGCGGCGTGCAAGTGCAGCCCAATCGGTCTTGCCCGCCGATGGGTCACGAAGATTGGAAAGCCGGGAAAAATCGATCGCTCGAATTTCATCTGCCAGCCGCTGCCGATCTGCATTCTCAATCTCACTCCAAAAACGGAGCAGATGTTCTTGCCCATGCGGAGCCAAGCGCGATTGCAGTTCGTCGAAGACCGCCCGATCATTTTGTTCCGCCAGATTCATGTTTCATTACAGCCTTCTGCAGCCTTCGTAGCAGCTTTTATATCCAACCACGCACCCAGGCGTACGCTAAGAGGCACAGCAATGGAAACAACACGAATACCACCGCGTAGGTGTAAATGGTGGTCCAAACATGTCGTGGCCATCGTGCCATAGGAGCAAATCTTAATGATCGATTAACCGGCGGCAGCACCAGACGCATCGCGAATCGACTGCCGTCGCCCGCCCGTGGTCTCAGCAGAAGCCAAAAACTCAAATGCAACGCTCGTCAACTGTGCCGCGGGGGCGTCCAATCGCACTTCCCAACGCACGCCCCATGGCAACACTAGCATGGGGCGAATTTCGCACGCCGGGCCATCGAGCGGCTCCGCATCAACTGCTGGCGGTCCGGAAAATGCCGGACAAAACGCGATATGCGCATTCGCGATCCGTTGGCCGGCAATAAAATCGACTCGCTGCCAGCCTTCGACTGCCATGCGACCTTCAGCTGTCTGATATTTTAGCTGCTGCGTCACGTTTGCATCGTGGGTGTAGGACGAGTCAAAGTCAGTTGGTTCTGCATCCCTCTCGATCAATCCCGGCGCGGGTCGAATTCGCTCGAGTCGATTCCCCGCAACATGATGCCCGCCGATCGGCCGCTGGTTTCGCACAATCGTTAGCAGTCCGCCTTCCGCGCCGATGACAATCAGCCACATCACCACGATGCCGATGGGCGAACTGCCGGGAATTGAAACCGCCGCGGCGACGAAGAACAAAGCCATTGCCGCGATCATCGACCCCGCATAGGACCGATCTCCACCCTCGCGCTGCGTCGCCAATGGCACGCATGCCGCAATCGCCAGCAGCCCAGCAACGGCGCCGACCAGAATCAGCGAAAGCGCCGGCAGTGGCTCAACCAGCGCCCCGGCAAGCCGCCGCGCAAGCATCATTGCGGCACTCGCTGCCAGCAGCCCGGCAAGAACCACCGAAGTGGCTCGCGCCAAACTCGCGGGCGAAATCGAACTTTGCCAAACGGCCTCGGTGCGGGAATAGCGATTCAATACTTCCATGCAAATCCTCGCATCGAGTGCTCCATCAGGCCATCGCTGGCACCCGGCCTGCTTTCACGCCGGCTGCTTTGGCCAGTTCGCTTGCCCGATGTGTGCTCTCCCAGGTGAATTCTTTTTCGTCGCGTCCGAAGTGTCCGCCGGCCGCGGTCTTGGCGTAAATTGGCCGACGCAGATCGAGGTACTTGATAATCCCGCCGGGCGAGAGCGGAAACAGATCGCGCACAATCTCGCAAATCCGCTCGTCCTCGACCTGGCCGCTGCCATCGGTATCGACATGCACACTCACCGGCTCGGTCACTCCAATGGCGTAGGCCAGCTGCACTTCACAGCGATCGGCCAGGCCGGAGGCCACGATGTTCTTGGCCACATGCCGCGCCATGTAAGCGGCACTGCGATCCACTTTCGTCGGATCCTTGCCGCTGAATGCACCGCCGCCGTGACGACCCCATCCGCCGTAGCTGTCGACGATGATCTTGCGGCCGGTCAAACCGGTATCGCCATGCGGTCCGCCAACTACAAATCGTCCGGTCGGATTCACATGATACTTAATCTTGCCGGTCACCAGTTCGCGCGGCAGGCACGGTTCAATGACGTTCTTAATCACGAAGTCGTGAATTTCTTTTTGCTGCACGTTCTCATCGTGCTGAGTGCTGACAACAACCGTGTCGATCCGCACGGGCTTAGTGCCGTCATACTCCACCGTCACCTGGCTTTTGCTATCCGGTCGCAGCCACTTCACGACGCCGCGCTTGCGAGCATCGGTCAGGGCATTGGTAATGCGGTGAGCGAGCGCAATCGGCAGCGGCATCAGCTCCGGCGTATCGTTGTTCGCGTAGCCGAACATCAAGCCTTGATCGCCGGCGCCAATTTCTTTGCCTTTATTGGCGTCTTCATTCACGCCCATCGCAATGTCCGGGCTTTGGCTGTGCAGGGCGACCAGCACGGAGCAAGTGTCCCAACCGATGCCCCACTTGGCATCCAAGTAGCCAACCTCGTGCATCGCATCGCGGGCGACTTGCTGAAAGTCGACGACGGCCTTCGAGGTAATCTCGCCGGCTAGTAAGCACAACCCGGTTGTAACCAGCGTTTCGCAGGCCACACGGCTCATCGGGTCTTGGGCGATTAGTGCATCCAGCACACTGTCGGAAATTCGATCGGCCAATTTGTCGGGATGTCCTTCGCTGACCGATTCGCTGGTAAACAAAATCCTGCCGGATGCCACTGGATGTTCTCCTGATGGATGGATGTTGGATGACTTTTCGGTACGCAAGCCCAGGCAGTGTGGGCACCGTCGCCGCGATGGTCCCTGGGCTTCGCCCCAAAATGGCTCAATTCTTTCAGCCTTCTGCCGAGTAAACCGTAGCACTGCATTATAATTCGACGCTTGTTCTGCCCGCAACGGCGTGCCCACCTGCGATTTTCGCCGATTAATGCGGGCGAAACCCTGAATCGCGCTGCCCGGGAGCGTGCAGATCGAGCGGTTGATTCTTTCACTCGCCCTGCCCGAAAAACCTCGGGAAAAATGGCCTCGCGCAAAGTCCGATGAAGCTCCAGAGCTTTTTGCAGTGATAATCCTCGAGAAAAATGCGGTCTCCGTCTCCCACGGCCAATAACACTTGTTTCTGAGTGAAATAACCGCAGCGCGCTTTTCAACCTGTGTAGCCGTTTTCGCCAGTTTCGCGCCGAGTAATTTCACAGTTATTTCACTCTCCGCTTTCGGGCCTCCAAATCGCCCGAAAATTCTCGATCGAGTTGAGTGAGTTATTTCACACATCTGCGGACCTTTGAGGTCTGACGTTTCGGTAATCAGCTGCACTGCTTGCCGCATACTGCCGACCGCCTTCTAATTGTTAAATTGCCAAAGAACGTCGGCCCGACTCATTGCGATCCTGAACAGAACATATATTAGTGTACATGCGATTGATTGTCAAGGGCCTTTTTGGGCCACTTAAAAAATATTATTTTCGCCAGAAACGGATTGAGGCCCCTGGGAAATTTGGGCGAGCGGGGGAACAGATTCGCAACGCGGGCCATCCAAGAGACCATTACGTCGAGGCATTTCGGGTCGTTAGTATCCTTCGACACGAGCATTCAATTCGGGAGTGACGCCACCACCCAATTGCTTCTTTTTTCCACCGGTCTGAATTCCGATCCAGTAGCCAAGCTGCGCTCGATTTTGCAATTTCGGAACGGATTTAATCTGTTGGCCCAGCGCATCCACGCGGGCAATGATCTCGTCGGTAAAATCACCTTCTCCGAGAGTTTCCTTTGCCATTTCGGGTTTAGCAGGCCCGGTGAGCTGAATGCCATAATATGGACCCATGAAATTCGGCGTGTCCGCTGCAACTTTAGGCGCCATCGAAAAATCAAGAACATTCACCAGATTCTGAATCGTGACAGGATGCAGGCCTGAGCCAATCGCCGAACAGCCCAGTACCGGTTGGCCTTCCTCAAGGACAATGACCGGATTAGCCGGTCCGGGGAGTGGCATTCCAGGCCCTGCCTTCGCAACTGTTCCTTGTTGGATGCACGCCGAGTCTGGGACAGATATGCCACCGATAAAAATACCGGTGCTACCCCAGCCGATTGAATTAATCGAGTGCACCAGGGATGCCATATTGCCGTCCGAATCGACTGCCACGACGCCTGCAGAATGATTCGATGCCGGTTTGCCGCCACGCAGGGCGCCCATGACCTGGTTCCAGTCCGATTGCTGCATCCGTTGCCAAATTCTTTTGGCGGTTTCCTGTGTCAGCAGAGATGTTGCTGACAGATCAATTCCCGGGAATTGATCTTTGAAAGACTGCGCCGGTCGATTCGCCAACAGCGTCGCCAGACGTGTGACTTGAATGAACCAGTAGAGCGCCTTTGCAGAAGTTGTGTAGTGACCAAATTGCTTCAAGTCAGCAGCTGCGATTAAATTCATTGCCACGAGCGTCGTGGCGCCGCCGACATTCGGCGCGCCAAGGGACGTTAATCGATACCGACGGTACGACAATTCCAGGGGATCAGCCCAGTTGACGCGATAGGCTGCTAAATCATCTAGCGTTAACTTTCCTCCTTCCGTTTGGACCGCATCGACGAACTGTCGGGCCCATTCTCCTTGGTACATGTAATCGGCGCCATTTTTGGCGATCGTCTTCAACGTTTCCGCCAACGTTGCCTGTCGAAATAGATCACCGTCTTTGTAGATCTCTCCGTCCGGCTTGGTGAAGATTTGCTTGCCTGCTGGTAAACGAGTGACGAACTGCTTCTGTGAAGCCAGCGGCTTAACCAGAAACGCATTCGCCGCGACTCCCGTTTCAGCAACCCAAATGGCCGGCTCAAACAAGCTGGCAAATGGCAGCCGACCGAATCGGTCGTGCATCGATTGCACGCCCGCCATGAACCCTGGAACGAGCACCGATCGGCCGCTGGGAGTCCCGAGCGGTGGAATTGATAGCGGATCGGTTTCATTTTTCACTGTGTTGTAGCAGGCATCCATCGCATGGACTTTTCCGGTGGAAGATTCGTAATACAGCGCGTTCATGACGCCGGCATAACTTGTCGCCGCGCCGAACATGAGCGATACCTGAGTGAGCGCGGCGCACAAGGCCGCGTCTGCGGCGGTTCCTCCCTGCTTGAGGGCAACCAACCCGGCATGAATTGCCAAAGGATTGGATGTCCCCGCCACCATGCCCTGCGTGCCAATCGCCGCCGGATGGGGTCCATTGAACTCCGCTTCCAGCGCGAGATAGTGCTCGCGTTCGGCCGCGGACCACCATGCGGGCGAGAGCATGATTTCGCTCTTGGGTTGGCCTTCCGTTTCGGCGCGAGCGGAAGTTAGCACGTTCAATGTCATTGCACTCCCGACGATCCCAGCTGCGCGGATAAAATCTCTTCGATTCATATCATTAAACTCTCAATGCAATTGGGTTTATCGATCGAAGGCTAAATGTGAACCAGCGGCGTCGCGGCTTGAATTCTTTCATATCGGTTCCCGTCGCATCGTGCGCATGCCAGAACGAGCTGCGTTGTTAAAGCAGACGCTTTCGCATGTAAACGCGCTGGTGCCCTGGTGGATAATCTTCCAGGATTCCGAACACAACATAACCGAGCTTCTCGTAGAATGGTTGTGCTTGGTAGCTAAAAGTATCGAGATATACCTTGCAACAGCCGCGCCGGCGTGCTTCCAATTCCATTGCTTCAACCAACCGCTTGCCCACGCCGCGACCACGATTCGCTTCGTCGACCCAAACCACGGACAGATGCAACCATGTTCGACCGGTTTCACCAAGCGCTGCTCCAATGACCTGGCCATCGTCAGCGCGGGCGACCACCGTAAGCTCTTGATATTCCTCCCACGGCACGCACGACTCTGTGTGCTGTCGCATCCCCTGCTTGACGGCGTCGATGAGGTCAGGGCTACGCGACGTCGAGATGTCAATTTGCATAAAGTTCCCGGTTGACCGGCTGCGCCAGTTTAGCAATCGAAAACCCAACGTCAAAATTCACGTTGTATTGCCGATTGGCTACAATCCCCGGCATGAAATCTCCGCCGAGCTACATTCTCGAAGCCATCGAATATGGCTGCGAGAATTTCGCGCGGGCGGTCGCATGCGGGTGAAAATACTAGCGGCACGAAATCCGACCGGCGCAATTTGATCAGCTTGAAAACAACTCTTTGATGTACAGCTTAATTCGATATCACTGCAGGGATCCTGCATGGATTGCGAGTTGTGAACTGAACCCGGTACGTCGTGAAGCACCTTAATTTCAATTCCTAGCGGATTGCGTGAATCTAGCCACATGAAAATCAACTGCCCTGCCTGTGGCAATCCGATTCCGGCCAGCGATATTTCGCTGGAAAAGGGCTGGGGAAAATGCGCCAAGTGTCAGGAAGTGTTTCGCTTGGCCGATGTGCTCAATGGTTTTCACGACGACGCATTCTTGCCCGAGCGGCCGTTCGATGCCTGGGCCACGATGGAGCGCGATCAAAAATCGCTCTCAATCCATGTGCCTGCGCAAGGCATGCGCGCTTCCACCTGGGGCATGCTGGGCTTCGCCACCTTCTGGCTGGCGTTCATCGCTTTTTGGACGACCGGCGCGCTCGGTTTGCTCGGCAAAGGCGGAGGTCTCAAGCCCGCGAATCTTGGCTTCGCTGCGTTCTCCACCCCGTTTTGGCTGGTGGGCTTTGGCATGTTAGCCGGCGTTGCGTGGACCTCGCGCGGCACGCGCAGCGTGTGGCTCGACTCCGTCCAATTGATCACCGAACTGCGCTGCTTCCCGTGGCGGCGCCGACGCGTCATCGACCGCCAGCAAGTGCAATGCGCCCGCGAAGGCACGGCCATTGTTCGCAACAACTCGCCGAACTGGAACCCATACTTCGTCGAGATTGTTTTCACCAAGGGCTCGTTCAAAATCTCCTGCGATAGCGAAGCCGAGCGCACCTGGCTCATTGCCGAAATCAACGACTTCCTGCAGTCGGTCCCCTACGATGCGGCCCAGCGACGATTCTTGGAGTTAAACGAGTAGGAAAGTTCTCGCGGAGTTAATCAACTACAATGAAGCGCAACCCAACCCTAGCCGCCGCATACGAAAAAGGCTTCACGAATTAGCGAGGGACACTATGGAAAAAATGACTCGTCGCGATGCAGTTGGAATTGCCGCCCTGGCGGGCACGTTCGCGGTTGCGCAGCTAATTGCGAATCCAGCGCAGGCGGCAGAGAAGCCGATTGGCGAACAGGACGAGCAGGCAGAGCGGAAACGAGTCATTGATTGTGGCCTCACCGAAGCCGAGGCGGACTGCTGGATATTGGTCAGTAAAGCAGCCGCAAAATTCTTTGAGTTGCCGGTACTCCATCCGACAGATGGTCAAGAAGTTGCCCAAGCCATTCATGTTGTCCAACAGAAGTTGCTGAGCCGGCCAGCGTACCGGAAATACAAGGAGCTTGTCAGCAAGCAGGGGAAATAAAGCCGGTGTTCGCAGATTCAAACCACGGTGTGGCCCACTGTCGCTGTCAGTTCAAGGACCGACGTGCGTTGGAACCTGCGCATCATTGCTTAATCTTCCCCGCGGCCTGATTTCCAATCTCGGCAGCGCTAGCTTGCCTGGATTGCCGCGTCGCGCAACTGGCGGTAGGATTCGATCCACGGTGGTCAGTCAAGCACGGCGGGGAGCCGTAGAATGAAACACTGCAGGTCATCGTCCTATTCCATCGGCGGACGACCTTTGTCGAGCCAAGACGATTGGTAAGATGCAGTTAATTATTAAACAAACTGCTGTTCAACAGCTTACAGCCTGACGGGAGAAAACATATGTCGACAGAAGCCAAATATCCCTTTCAGCATACCGTCGGTGGCGGCACGACGAACCGCGATTGGTGGCCGAACGAGTTGCGGCTCGACCTCCTGCACCAACACTCCGCGAAGTCCAATCCCATGGGAGAGGACTTCAACTACGCCGAAGAGTTCAAGAGTCTTGATCTGGCGGCCGTGAAGAAAGATCTCGCCGCGCTGATGACCAATTCGCAGAATTGGTGGCCGGCGGATTTCGGACACTACGGCCCGTTGTTCATTCGCATGGCGTGGCACAGCGCTGGCACCTATCGCACAGGCGATGGCCGAGGCGGCGGCGGCAGAGGCCAGCAGCGCTTCGCCCCACTGAACAGCTGGCCGGACAATGTCAGCCTCGACAAGGCGCGCCGACTCCTTTGGCCGATCAAGCAAAAGTATGGCCGCAAGATTTCCTGGGCCGACCTGATAATTCTGACGGGCAACGTCGCCCTGGAAACGATGGGATTCAAGACTTTCGGTTTCGGTGGCGGTCGTGAGGACGTTTGGGAACCGGACCAGGATGTGTATTGGGGATCCGAAAAAACATGGCTCGGCGGCGACATTCGTTACGCCCACGGTTCTGAGGGCGTCGACAAGGGTAAGAATAAAGCAGTGCTCTCAGGCGACGAACCGGCGGACGGCGACATCCACAGCCGCAACCTGGAGAATCCGTTGGCCGCGGTACAGATGGGCCTGATTTACGTTAACCCCGAAGGCCCCGACGGAAATCCCGATCCAATTAAGGCGGCGGTGGATATCCGCGAGACTTTCAAGCACATGGCGATGAACGATGAGGAAACCGTTGCGCTGATCGCCGGCGGCCACACTTTCGGCAAGACGCATGGCGCCGGCCCAGCGACGGACGTGGGGCCGGATCCCGAAGATGCAGGACTTGAGCTGATGGGTCTGGGCTGGAAGAGCCGCTTTCGCACAGGAGTCGGCGGTGACACGATCACCAGCGGCTTGGAAGTTACCTGGACCACGACGCCCACGAAATGGAGCAACAACTTCTTCGAAAATCTGTTCGGCCACGAATGGGAACTCACGAAGAGCCCGGCCGGTGCACATCAGTGGGTCGCCAAGGGGGCCCAACCAACGATTCCAAGCCCTGACGATCCGTCGAAGAAGCGGTTGCCAACCATGTTGACTACCGACTTGTCGCTGCGGTTTGACCCAGCGTACGAGAAAATCTCGCGGCGCTTCATGGAGAACCCCAAACAACTCGCCGATGCCTTCGCCCGAGCGTGGTTCAAGCTGACGCACCGCGACATGGGCCCTCGCGCTCGGTATCTCGGCCCGGAAGTGCCCAAAGAAGAACTCCTGTGGCAGGATCCCATCCCGGCGGTTAATCATCCGCTAGTCGATGCGCAGGACATCGCCGCGCTGAAGAGTAAGATTCTGGCGTCCGGTCTGTCGGTCTCGGAATTGGTGTCGACCGCCTGGGCATCGGCGTCCACATTCCGTGGCAGCGACAAGCGCGGCGGCGCGAACGGCGCCCGGATTCGCCTGGCCCCGCAGAAAGATTGGGAAGTCAACAAGTCTGCACAATTAGTCAAAGTGCTGAAGACTTTGGAGGGCATTCAGAGTGCTTTCAACAGCGCCGCTTCCGGTGGAAAGAAAGTTTCGCTGGCGGACCTAATTGTGTTGGCAGGCTGCGCAGGCGTCGAGAAAGCCGCGAAGAACGCGGGGCACGAGGTCACGGTTCCCTTCGCGCCGGGACGCATGGACGCCTCGCAGGAGCAAACCGACGTGGAATCTTTCGCCGTGCTTGAGCCGATTGCGGACGGCTTCCGCAATTATCTCAAGGGCAAATACACCGTGTCGGCCGAATCGCTGCTGGTCGATAAGGCGCAATTGCTAACGCTGACGGCGCCGGAAATGACGGCGCTCGTGGGCGGCATGCGAGTGCTGAACACCAACGCCAGCCAGGTTCGCCATGGCGTCTTCACCAAACGACCCGAGGCGCTAACCAACGATTTCTTCGTCAACTTGCTCGACATGAACACCGAGTGGAAGCCGATCTCGGCCGACAACCAAGTGTTCGAAGGCCGCGATTGCAAGACCGGCGAACTGAAGTGGACCGCCACGCGGGTGGACCTTGTCTTTGGTTCGAACTCGCAGCTCCGCGCCCTGGCGGAAGTTTATGGAAGTTCTGACGCGGGAAAAAAGTTCGTCCACGACTTCGTGGCGGCCTGGAATAAGGTGATGAACCTCGATCGCTTCGACCTCCGCTGATGGTATCGCGAACGTCTTCGGAAACTCTGTGGTCGCCGGCGGAATCAGGGCGTCACTTCCAACTCGACGGGCGAACCGAGCGGCAATGGACCTAATGTTCGTTCACAGCCCAAACGGTTACCGGTCCAATCAAGCCTGCTTCGCCTAATGACTGCGCACCGCCGAATGCGCCCGCCGCACGGCCTTGTTCATTTGTGCTGCGGCCGGCTTGTGGAGGACTAGGCGGTCCCGGGAATCTCGGCGCAACTGTGGCGAGGACTCGCTTCTCAGGTGGGCCAACACGATCGCCAGTCAGCCGGTTCGTCCATTGGTTGGTGATTTTGATTTCCAATCGGTTGTCGCCGGTCGTGACGAAATTGCTGACATCCACGCGATACGGGGGCTTCCATAATGTGGCGACGTTTTTGCCGTTCAGCGAAACCTCCGCCAGATCTTTGACCGTTCCCAGATCGATCAAAATGCTTGTCGCCGGATGGAACCACTCACTCGGCGCCTGGATAGTTTTCGTGTACGTGGCGGTTCCCGAGAAATACTTTACTCCGTCGTTGGAATTCCTCGTCCACGACTCCAGATTCTCCAACGTGATTTTTGCCGGCGCGCTAGGTCTGGCGGAAAACTTACGTCCCACGGCCCGGTGATCGTCGCGACGACCTTCATTTCTGGCCGCGACACCGTCCGCGAAAGTGATTCTGCAGCGCGCCGGAATACGACGAAGACCGACTCGCGTGGTTCCAAATGGAGCGGTACCGTGGTGCGGCCGTCGGCAATTGTGTATGTGGCGGGTTCGTTCAATCCCGTGTCGGGATGCCAGAGTTCCGCCTCTTTACCAGCTACGCGGAAGCGCGCATCGATGTCCTGTGAACGATCAGTCCGATTGACGAAAAAATAAATGTCGTTTTCGCCAGCGCGTCGATGGATCCAAGGGAATTCGGCATCAAGTACTCGGCTGCATTCGACGTCTTTGGGAAGGGGCAACGAGGTCATCACATTCGCCAGTGGCAGGCCCCAAATCACTTGGCCCTTTCCGGAGTAATGACGGTTTCGCATGATGCCATCCAGGTCGCCCCAGACCTCGGAAGCCAGCGATTGAACTTCCGCATCGACATTCGGATACCCGACGAGGCTTGGCGATTTAACCGGCTTGGGGCCGACAATCGTTGCGCCGGCAGCCACCAGGTCGCGGATTTTCCGCAAGACAGGCAGCGTCATCCGATCGATTTGCGGTAGCACCAGCACGCGGTAGCTCATGCCATCGGGCAGCAGTAGCCGTCCGTCGTCACCAACTGATAACCGATTGAGTAGGACATCGGTATTCAAACAGTCGTAGTCGTAGCCCTCGGGCGGAGCGGGTTGTAGCCCTCCACCCCAAAACGGCTGGCTTGATGGAGCGCTTCTGGCAGGAGGTAGGCGATGTCCGCTACGAACAGTCCTTGCTGTAGCATGAACGAATTTCGCGCCAGATAGGTCATAAATGGCTGGGCCTGTTCCGCCCAGGTGATATTCCGATTGATGTGCGTCCCGACCATGGTGTTGCCGGGCTTGGTATCGAGCGGCTGATGGGCAGAAGTGTGAAATACGATCCGGTTGACTCCCTGCGCAAACCAATAGTCGCCAATTTTCTTGAGTGTGAACGGAGCCTCGTAACCGCCCCCCGTGAACGATTCTGTGGCAACCAGTTTCTTGCCATAGACATGCGCCGCCGAGGCAGCTCCGCGGACATCGACATAGTACTGCAATTCCGGATGTAGTGCCCGCACCCAGAACTCGCCCATGGGAATTTCCACTTCGCTCTTATTCAGCAGCGTGTCTTCCATGATTTCCATCGAAACGCCAGCCGCTTCTCCGTAAATGCCAATTCCGCGCTCCTTCAGTAATTTGGCCATCGTGCCATAGTGATTCTCCGCGAACATATCGGCCAGGGTTCGCCTGAAGTCCCACAGAAACCGATCGCTTACTTCGGCGCTTTCCACGACGCGACCTGTGAGGACCGGCAGATAAGGCGTGGGATCGTACCCGCGCCGCTTCTTGAACTCACCGATCATTTCATCAGTCCAATTCTGCATGCCGGCTTCCCAGCTATCCATCATCACATAGCGAAGGCTCTTGCCGAAAAGCGGCCCCAATGCCTCCGCCAAAGAATCGAAGTAGCCATGGAAATAATCCTCCACATACTTGCGACTCAGTTTGTCAACTTCATAGCCGGAGCCGGTCGGAGGTGCTGGACGATTTTTTGCGCCCGTCAGGGAGTATCCCATCCGCAAGATGGTCCATTTGCCCGCGGGTACGTCCCAGTTGAGGCTTCCATCCTCAGCCATTTTCGAGGTTAAGTCGATCGTGTCAGACCGCTCGATCGCCGAGGACGACAACACCTGAGGGGTCGGCGTTGATTCGTACTGATAGAAAAAGTTGAAACCGGCTTTTTCTTGCCAGCGATGCACTCGCGCTCCGCTGTGCAGCACAAATTCTGTCAGTGCATACTGCGCGGCCGGCTGCGGCCGGTTTTGGCTCATCACGGCGGCGGGGTCCAACGGGGCGCCCGTCATCTCAACGCGATAAAGCCTCGCAGTCGTCTCGGGAAGCGCGAGCGTCCGCACGGTTCCCGCACGGTATTGTTCCGCACCTGGCAATTCGACCAGCGAGCGGAATTGCGAACCGTCGTCGCTGGCCAAAATACGGCCGACCGGAATGCCGCGTCCGGGTCCGGCGATGGTGACGGCACGGGCCTTGAACGGCTCAGCAAACTCATACTGCACCCAGCGGCTGCGCCACTTCCTGGAGCGGCGATTGTGACCGCTGTATTCAGATCATCGTCTATTAATGCCGCGCCGTTGATGGACCCCGAGTTGGCAGTCACTTTCGGCTTCAGCTCCGCCATGCTTCCTTCATCCGCAGGCATGCGATAGGCGACAACCGCGCTATCGCCATAGAAAGTGGCATCCGTCGAATTGCGGCCGCCAGTTTTCAAATTCCGGATTGGTCCATTGAACGACGGTGGCTGCGAAAGCTTTCCCGAAAAATGTCGGGGACCATCGACGACCGTTTCGCTCCACACCAGTTTCTTCATCGCCTGCTCAGGCTTCACCCATGGCCCACCTGTCTCGCTCCAGCCGGCTGAACTGAAAATCGCCATCTCCAGCCCCAGTCGATTTGCCTCCGACGCGGCGTGGCGAACTGCGTCCAACCACTCCGGAGTTCCGAACAAGATCTTTTTTTCGACGGTTTGACCTCCCCCGGACGCGACGTCGGCCAACTGCATTCCCCCGATCCCGACGCGCTTCATCCATTCCAGATCTTTCGTGATTCCTTCTTTAGTCACGTTGCCATTCGTCCAATGCCACCAAGTCCGCGGTTTGGCAGCTTCCGGCGGATTTTTGAAATCCTGTTCGAGTGCGTTGCTTGGGTAGTCGGCATGCGCGATGCGTAAGATCAATAACGACCCGATTGCAACGCCTATCGCCACACTCAGCTTTGTTTTCCGTTTCATAGTCTCAATGCCTTAAACACTTGGCTCACATTGCATGGCGAGCCTGGTCGGACTGCTGACGCACATTATAGACGCGAGAACAACGCTCTGCGTCCACCACTATCTTTAACCGTCGACGAAACCGAATTCCACCGACGTCCCGAACCGTTTGGCCACGATTGTGGAACAGCCGCTTCGAGATTGGCTACAGTTTGGCGACATTTGGCGAAAGACATGCAGCAAATTGCAGCATTTAGCGCAAAGAAATGCCCCTGCAAAGTTTTGCGGGGGCGGAGTTTAGAAAGAGCGGAGGGCACGGGATTCTCATCGGCCTCTTTTCGCAAGTTGTGGTACCACGGCAGTTTGTTGCGAAAATGGCGGCCGTGGAAAGCACTTACTGCTTTCCTATTAGTGCTGGTCATTACCGTTCGTTGCGTATCATTTGGCAACCGTTTAAGCACAGTTTCAGCACAATTTGCTGATATCGCTTCGTCCGCCCCGGGCGGTCGCAGTACAGCAGCCAAGCGTCGACGCCGCCGTGTAACGGACAGCGAGGTGAGTGCTATCGCTTCATCATACGGTCGCTTTTCCAGCGACCTCCAAGATGAAAGCAGCATCATACAGCAGCAACGGAAATGCCGCGAGCGGGCGGAATCTAATAATCATCAGCTTCGGCCGGAATTCGAGTTTTCAGATGAGGCCGTTAGCGGCACTGTTCGTCGTCGTGACGGTCTCGATCAAATGTTGCAGGCTGCCAGCGACGGCAAATTTGGTGTGTTGTATCTCTTCTCTCTCAGCCGTTTGGCTCGGGAATCGTTGATAACCATGGGTGCATTGAAGCACCTTGTATATGTGGATCATGTGCGGGTCATTTGCGTCGTGAGGGAATCGACACGAACGTAACAGGCTGGCAAATCCACGCGCAAGTCCATGCGGCAATGGACGAAGAGTACATTCGTAAGTTGCGAGAGGCCGTACTCAGCGGACAAGAACAAAACGTCTTGAACGAGTTTTCCAATGGCGACTACTGCTTTGGATATAGTTCAGAGTCTGTGCCCGGTACGGAGATAGGGCGTCGTGGCCGTGATCGCCGGCCGCGAATGCGGGCGGTGATAAATCCCGAGCATGCGGCCTGGGTCACGCGGATCTTCATTTGGTTTGTAAAAGAACATCGATCGATGAACTGGATCGCCACCGAACTGACTCGGTTAGGCCCCCCGAAGGATCACCCTTCGTCGACGCCGGGTTGGGGACATGCACTTGTGAAAAATTTCTTGCGCCGGCTGAAATATATTGGCTGGTGGCCTTGGGGCAAAACGACAACGTGTCGTGATCCCAACACTGGCGAGAAATGGCAAGAGGAACGGCCGCCAGAAGACGCCGAGAAATGGCTTCGCCATCGGCCGCATTTGCAAATTGTTCCGGATGAATTTTTTGCCGAGGCGCAGTCGATGCTCGACGCACTTGAAGAAAAATATGCGGGAGCGCAACGAGGACGGCAAGTTCAAGGACAATCGCCGCGCCAACGGACAGCCTCGGCACCTGCTCCAAGAACTAATCATCTGTGGTGAATGCGGATCTTGCTTTCAAGTCGCGGTAAGTTCTCCAAGTACTTGGGCTGTGGAGGCTATCGGGCAAACCGGTGCACGTGCTATACGATGATCCGCCGAGACGTGGCGGAGCGACTTATCTCTGCTGCCGTCAGCCAGGCGGTCCTCGAAGACCCGCATTGGGTACAGGAAATTGTCGATCAGGTGACAGCCGATTGGAGGCGCCGACTGACACAGAACCCAATCGACGGAAAGGACTGGAGGCCGCGATTGGCCAAGCGGAACAGCGAATCTCGCGTTTGGTAGACCAATTGGAAAACGGTGGAGCCGATTCAGACATCAGCACGCGGTTGCACAACCGCCGCAATGAACGGGACGAATTAAAACGTGAACTTGCTGTGCTCGGTCGGGAAGCAGTTCGCGAGCCTCCGACGGTAGCTCGGATCAACGAGAAGTTGGCTAAATTGCGCGACGTGTTGGCCACCGACACCTCCGCCGGCAATCGGGCACTGAGAGCACTGCTCGGTCAAGTGACGGTCTCGATTGCCAAAGCCCCGGCCGGAAGCGCAAATTTTTTCGAGGCGCGTTTACGATCACTGTATCTAATGTGGCTGAGACAATTGGGCTGGGTGAAGTGCCCGCCGATGATGGTGCCATCGAGAGGAAAATCACCGTCGATTTCATGGAGCCACCGCCGTGGGCTGATCTTGCCAACCGAATCAAAGACATGGTCGATGCGGGAGCCAAAGACCGCGAGATTGCCGCGCAACTCGATTGCCCACGCTGTTGGGTTGGGCGAGCATTAAATTGGTGGTATGGAAGCCGAGGGCTCTATTCACGGACCGACGCACGCGGCGAAATGATACTCGCTGGAAGGCCGAGCCTGAAAACGATCAGCACCGTTAGGAAGACCAAGGTGGGATACTGGGGAGTCCCAGGTGACCGCCAAATACGGCGTAACAATTGACCGCGCAGGACAGGCAGTCGGACAACTGCTCGGCGTATGGCTGCAATACCAGGCTGAAAAGGCGGCAGTAAGGGATTTCTTACGAGGCCGCGCAGCTTGAACGGTCCTGCAACTGCGTAAGCGGCGGAATGAAAAGGTGAAAAAGCCGCAAAGCTTCGTCAGCAAATGTGAAAGTGGCGAAGCACAAATCGATGTGCTCGAACTGCGGGAAATCTGCCTCGCAATGGGAACGAACCTGGTCGAATTTGCCCGCCACTCGAACGAAAACTCTCCTGAACTGGTATCGGGCATCCTCAATGCATTTGCCCTGCTGGACCAGCACAGCCGCGACGTCGGAGCCCATGATCGGGCCAGCTAAATTTTTCGTGCAAATCGT
>CAVZCV010000007.1:0-116802 GCA_963773875.1 Pirellulales bacterium | reverse complement strand
CCAATCATAATACCTCCTAAGATAACGCGTTTAGCGAGCTGTCGTTACTATCGTTGAGCTTTTTGGGTCTGGAGTTGTTTTGAGTTTCGGAGTGATGAGTTCCCTGGGATAGGGCTGTGGCCAACCGCGGGGGGAGTCGCGGAGGCGACGGAGGCGAAGCAATTCGTCGGCATCGGCGTAAATCGCCCAGCGGCCGCCGGCCGCGGCGACCTTGCGCGAGGCCAGCCAGCCGACGCGTTGCCAACGATGCAGCGTCGCGATCGGCATCGAAAGTTCCGCGGCCAGGTCGGCCAACCACCGCTCGTGCGCTCGTAGATATTGCTCATCGGTCACGCTACGCGGCAAGGGGCCGATGCGGACTCCTCGTTCGCGCAGGAAGCCGCTCAAGATCCCTTTCGTGAAGCGGAGCGATCGCTTCGGCGGGCGGAAGCCTTCGGCATTCAACGTCGCGGCGATCGCGGACAACGTCGTCGGGGTGGCGCGGAGTGCATCGATGCGGGCCACCAGTTCCCGGTAGTTCGACAACTGCTCGTACGTTTGTACCGGACGAGACAGCGCATGTCGGCTGACGAAGCCTCCCGCCCAGCGCAACTCGACATCGACACGATCCGTGTCTCCTTCGATGGTCACCAAAACCTGCTCCAAGAGCAACCGCGCGATCATCTGGCGGTCTTCGGGAGTCGTCGAGGCGGCATGCCACAGCGCCGGCACGTTCTCTGCCAGCGCCAGAATCTGCTCGCGCTCGTGCGGCGAGACTTGCCTCGGGCAGTCACGTGCAAAGCGGCCGTAATCGGCTTGCAACGCTTCGTTCGCGCGGAGTGCTTCGTCCCAACGGCGTTCCAATTCTCGCGCCACTAGACGATGATCGGGATCGACCGCCGCGTACTGCCGTCGCGCCTGTTCGACTTCGTAGCGCGAACGCGCCAGCCGCTGCTGCCAATGATCATCGAGTTGCTTTCGCTGGCGCTCGATGTCCGCGCTGGCCGCGAGGCTCAACTCCAGCGACGCGGGGGAAACGGCTTGCAGGAGGCGCTCGACTACGAACGACTCCATAGCGGCGCCGGACAAGCTTTGACACGCACCGACTCCGTAGTCGATCGCATCTCGCTGGCAACTGTAGCGGAGCGTCATCCGCGTCGCGACATTCGTGTAACTGACGAGCATGCGGTGGCCGCACCGGCCGCAGACTACCAGCCCGGCTAGCACGCTTGGTCCGCGACGAGGAGCGGTGCGCATCTTGGCCAAGGCACTGTTTTCCCGGAGTTTTTTCTGATTGTGCTCGAATTCCTCCCAGGAGATATAGGCCGGGAAGCGGTCGCGGATTAGAACGCGGCACCGGTCGTGCGCGTTGAAGGTGCGGCCCGTCGTCGGCCTGCCGGGGATTTTTTTGCGGGGGTCCACTTCCCGATGTCCCCAGCGATAGGCCCCCGCATAGATCGGATGGTGCAACAGGTTCAGCAGCGTTACGCGGCTGGGCCGCCGCCACTGGAGTTCGCCGCGGTCGGCCCCGAAGTGTGGACGAATCGGTAGCGTCACGTCTTGACGTGCCAGCCACCGCAACAGCCCGCTGACGCTGCCGCGCCGCGTGAACTGCTCGAAGATCAATCGCACGACCGCCTGCACTTGCTCGTCCGGATCAATTACGAAGTCGCCCGCCGGCGTCCGCACGTAGCCGAGCGGCGCGTGATTAAGCACTTCACCGCGCTGGGCCTTGTTCCACATCCCTTGTTGCAAGCGGCTCTTGAGGATGTGCAATTCCGCTGCGCTCATCGTCCCTTTTAATCCGAGCAGCAGCCGGTCGTTGTAGTGGTCCGGATCGTAGAGGCCATCGGCGTCGGCCAACAGCGTGCGATAGATCGCGCACAGCTCCAACAGCGCATGCCAATCCTTGCATGACCGCGCCAGCCGGCTCATCTCCAGCCCCAGAATCAACCCGACGCGATCCGAGCTGACTTCCGTCAACATGCGTTGAAAGCCGCTACGTCCCTCGGCCGAACTGCCGCTGTGAGCTTGATCCTCGTCGATCACTTCCACCGCCGCACGGGGCCAACCCAATGCCACGGCGCGATCCGCCAAGGCATATTGCCGCGCGGTCGACTCGCGATGTTCGAGCACCTGCTGCTGCGTCGATTGCCGCACGTACACGATCGCCTGCCGCCGCAAATGTTCTTCGCGGATCTTGTCCGAGCGCAGCGCGGCCGCGTGCGCGTCGGGACGCGAGGTGCTCAGGCGGGCTGCTGGGGAAGTGTTCGGCCGTGTGTCGCCCCGCGTCGCTTGATGAATCGTGCTGTTACTCATCGGCTGCCTCCTTTCGAATCGGAGCAGCCAATTGATGAGCCAGAATCCGCGTCAGATGCTCCAGCAGTTCCTGACGCCGCGCGGGAGGAATCCGCGTCCAGAGTTGATCCAAGGGAACGACCATCGTCGCGGACGACGGTGTCTCCGGCAGGCGCGGGGGGGAACTTGTCGTGACATGGAGAGCCTCCTTGCTCGTGGAGATCGGCGAAAGCGTTGCTATCATTCAATCGCTGGCAACACCAGCATGCCAGCTTCAGCAACGCACCAGCCGACACCTTAATCTCAAGCGGCAAGCTGATACAAGCTCGCGCTTGATGGGCATTTCGGCTGGTAGACTTCGGCGTTCCAGCGAGCGCGATAGAGCTCTGCGAGGTCGCTGGCGCTAACCTCCTCCGCGTCGAGCAATGTCGTCACGATAATCAACTTGCGGCTGCGGAATCCAGATTGCCGAACCAGCACTCGTGTCTCGCGTACGGTGAGCAACGCTGGCAGTTGCTTTTGAGCAAATCTACTGAGCGATCGGATGTAGGGCCTGGGCCAGTAGACCAGATGATCGCCTTTTCCCAGACGCTTACCGCGCCTGAAATCGACTCTACGGCAATGATGGAGGCGAGTGACCGAGTCGATCCCACGTTGCTTGAGCAGGTGGATTTCGTGCCAGGCGCACATGTAGCGGTCGGCAAGCAGAATGTCGCCTGGACGCAGGAGATTCCACAACCGGCGCAGCATCCCCAACTCGCTGTGGCCTTTGCCGGCATTGCTGCAGATAGCCAAGTCGAGTACGGCTCCGCAGGAGAGCGAAAAGAAGGCCGCGACGCGTGCCAGCGGAAAACCAAGTCCTGGCTCCTGCTGCGGAGGTTGCGGATAGGCTTGTTGGTTATCCGCGGTATCTGGCATCGATACCGTCGAGCCGTCGTAGGCCAGGACGCGGCGATGTTTCCAAAGCC
This sequence comes from Pirellulales bacterium, assembly GCA_963773875.1. Lineage (GTDB taxonomy): Bacteria > Planctomycetota > Planctomycetia > Pirellulales > JADZDJ01 > CAVTYH01. The sequence continues at coordinate 113,557 of CAVZCV010000007.1, read as the reverse complement.
ACTCTTTCTTGGCGCTGTGATCCAAGGACTGTCCAGCTTTACGTGCTACGTGTGCAAAAAACTCCTCGGGGAGTCGTTTCCTTGCTTGGCAATAAGCGCCGGTTTCCGCTGAGCAGGCACGTTGTCCTCGTGAGACGCGATGAGCAATCAAGCGAGCGACGGCTGCACGACAGGAATGGTCCTGGCTCAATACTTGCGCCAGGAAGATCCACAGCGTGACCAACGGCGAATAAACTCGGTCGAGCCAGACGACGCTCAACGCTTTCAATGCTTGCGTTACCGTTCCCTCGGACAACACATCGGTGAACGGCAGTTCGCCATCCTGCAGGAATTGCCGCCGCAGAAAACGCACTTGCTGACGGAATCTTCCGTGATTAGAAAACGACATCGTGAGGCCTCCTTGCCGGTGATGGGTGTGTGACAACTCCATCTAGGCAACGGAGGCCCTTTTTATCTATATCAATTCAGGGCCACACGTTAAGCGACAACTACGTGCCATTCGACTCAGCGACAATGAGCGGTTCGGTCGCGTGTGAAATTCTGAAGAAAGGCGCAGATATCCCCTCGTCACAGCTCCAGGGCAACTTCGTGCTGGCTGCGATTCGATCCAGAAGTTGAATCTCGGTCTTCGTGAAGGCGACTTCGGCCGCGGCCTCGAGAGTCACCCGGTTGACCATCGTGAGCCAGAAGACCCGCCAACCGATGATACAGAAGACCGCCATGAGATTCGTTAGTCGCTCGGCAGTACGAAGCTTAGATTTCTCGGCTTGGCACCCCGATTTCATCACCTTATGAAAGGTTTCGATCTTCCAGCGCTGTGCATACCATTCCAGCTTCTCAATCGCCGCAAAAAGATCGTCCACCGGCAGGTTCGTGAGCAGCTTCCAGTGGATAGGATCTCTCCCCTGCGGTGTGCCACGCTCGTGAGCATGGATGACCGTCAACGAGAGAGCCGGGTAACGCTGGTGCTTGCCGATCGGCGGATGCACCGTCATCCGACAAAAACGCAAGTGCACTTGAACCGTGGAGAGGTGCCCTTGGTGATCCCGGATTTCGATCTCGTGGGTGAACTCGGTCGTATCATGTAAGACCAGAATCGAGCCTTGGGTTTCGGCAAACCGAGCCTTGGTCGCGGCAAAGTGACCTGCCAGGATGATCTGCTCATCGACTCGGGAATTGCTAAAAAAATCGATAAGCGGCCTTCGTCGCCGCCCAGTCTTGGCACGCGGTCGGAACGGTATGGCCGATCCATGTCGGTGGTCTCCCTACAACAAAACGCCGGTCCCAAGCCGCAGCCACCACGACCGACTTTAATCGGGACTCGCAGATTGGGATACGGGAAACTTTGTGGGTTATTTAAAGTACTCAACCTACTGGCCACATCGATGACCAGGCACTCTCGACTGTACTCATCGAGGATCGTCAGCATCCGCACCGCACGGCCATCGTAGTTATTCCTCGTTGGGATAGCACCTCGGTCATCGGCGTTCTCACCACTCCGCTAACCGCTGCTGCGACGCCGGCCAATATGATGACCAGCCAGAGCAAATCGCGAGTGGTAAAGCGGAGAGGCTTCGGGCCAGGATTTGCCTTTTTTCATTTTCAGGATTCGGCTCCCCCGCGCGGCGGGCAGGGCTTAGCCGACAATGGGTTAAGGTTCCAAATTGGTGACGATAATGGGGGATCTGTGGCCGTGGGGTGGCTATCAAAAAATGCCCACTTCGCAAACCAGTGGCCTGCCACTCTTTAGATAATTTCGGTGGAATCGTGTACCGCCGATTTTTTCATTGCACGATATCACAACAGATGGCGGGACTAACAAAACCCTGGCTCAAATTCCTCAATGAATAATCGACCCATCCGGTGATGTGCCGGTGAGCCGAATGCGATAGGGCCATTGTTCGTCGTTGTCGGGCTTTCGATCCCCGAAGTGGATCCAGTGCTCAGTCGGCGCGCCGCTGACAACCAGCCACAGGAACTTGGTGTTCTCCGGCACCGTGAATTCGGCGGTGCCTTCCGACTTTGAGAACGTATCGCCGTAGGACCGTGTGCCGTCTTCAAGCGAAGTGAGAAAGCCATAGCGCCAGCCGGCTTTTTCTGGCTGGAGATTACGATAACCTTCCGCGCCCACGATGCCTTTGAAATCGACTATGATTTTGGTTTGAGCCGCTGGGACTTTGAGTTTGATGGCGTTGTAGCCATAATTCTGCGGGCATTTGTCGGCCGCAATTTGGTACCAACCATCCGCAGCAGCGGTGAGCGAAGTGGTGTGCTGATTGGCATAGCGAGCCGCGACTTTCTCGATACGCGGCATATCCCAGGTGACGAAGCGGCGGGCCGCGTCGAAAATTTCGTCGTTGAATTGCTCCTGGGAAATGTCCGTCAGCCGCTTATAGGTCATCACTGGGTCTTCGCCGCGTTTAACCTCACGCCACAACTTTCCGATAAAATCGACGCCGTGCTTGTTGGACCAGTACTCGAGCACATACGGGGAGTGATACTGGTTGTCTTCATGCAGGAAGGCCAGGTGGGTGGCCTTCATGAAGTCGACGAGATGATAGTTTTCGAAGGTCATCCACTCGGGGTAAACTTGCCAAAGCATGTACTGCGAAGTCATCTCGTGAATGCTGCCGCCGGTGAAGGATGCGGCTCCGTCGGCGCGGCCGATGGCCTGGAAGGAGTGACCCAGCTCGTGGGCGATGACCCCGTAGGGCTGGCGGTTAATGCGCGTCGCAGGCGTCCAGAGCGCGCCGATTTTATTATCGATGCTGCCACCGAAAGCCGTGCCGCCACGGCCACCAATGGCATAAATCAGGAATTTGTATTTGGACGCAAGCGATTTATCTTTGTCGACCCATTTGAGCGTGTCGATGTAGTAGTTGTAGAATCGTTCGCACTCTTTGAGGGCCGCATCGACGTCGAAGCGTCTGTTTTCGACCGGATTGGTGGTCGGGTCATCGCCGTATTCTTTCGCCCAGAACAGGACGAAGTTTTCGGACGACTTGCTGCGCTTGTGGCAGAACTCGCTGTCGGGATTGTTGTAGTCGTTGTCGTTTGGAACACGGGTGACTCGCGCGGGAATGAGAACTTCTTTGCCCGCACCTTCTGTCGAAGATTGAGCAGATGAGTCGGCCTGGGAAAATGCGAACGTGCCGATCGCCAGGATGATGAAAAACGCGACAACGATTCTCCAAAGCGATTGATCACGCATACTGCTTCTCTCCAAATGGGGTTTCACTAGTGGCTTCATTTTGGAAAATCACAGAGTCGCAAAGTGCCGAAAGCTTCAGGATGGTGCGGGTTCCAAATGCCTGGCGGTTGCCAGGCCATGAATGCTCGGGGATGCCCCGACGCCTCGGGCTCGCGAAGATTGTCTTGACGGAACAGATTCACTCGCAGTTCTTTGCCGATTTTCGGTTCGACGATGTCGAATGCGGAAAACGGAATTTTTATTTCGCCGTACCAAATCTTTTCTTTCTCGTCGATGCTCGCTTTCACCGTCATACCGGAGTTCCACGCTTCTTCGCCATTAAAACCAGGACGGCGAACTGTGGAATCGATATCGTTGTCAAGAAACTCTCCCTGGGGAGAAATCTGCAACTCCCGATAGCGGTTGGTATGTTCAAAATCGCTGCCGAGATAAAGTTCAAAAACGTCTTTTTCCCACAGTTGGGGAGTTTCCTTTTCAATGTCCGGCTTGGCATTGACGGTCAGCAAATCGTAATGGCCGCAAAAGAGAAAATAGATGTATTTGTCGGTCCAGCGTGAGCGAACTTCCGCTCGCAGATGTGGAACCTCGGGGCCAAGCACGCTGCGTTCAATGGTCACCCCAGTGATTCCTTTCCAGAATGCTGAATTAGGATCGGCAGTGGGTTCGACATCTCGATCAGCACGGAAAGAGCCAAACAGGGCCGCGTCTGCCGCGCGCGAGGTTTCCGCGCGCTGGGCCGATTCCTCGATTTTAAAAAGAACGGACTCGTTGGCTGCGAGCTTCAGCGGAAACTCGGTCACATTTTTAGCCACAACATTATCATTCAAGAGATTGGTTACCGTTGCTTTCTTCGGCAACCGTATGGTCCGATCACCGCCGTATGGCGAATAGATTGAGAGAAACGAAGCGTTGGCGACGACAATATCGCCGCCGTCGTCATAGATGTGGCAGCCCGCAGTTTGTGCGAATCTGCGAAGCACAACGGCGGAAACAATTGGTGCGGCCGAATAAATGGATGTCCAACCCTCCTGAGACTTATGCACTAGGCCTGACTTATCGAGACCGGCCAACACGCCAATCGTCGAAGCTCCAGCGTCATCTGCAAAAAATCGCGGCGAAATGCGAAAGCCAGGCAGGTCACGCCGAAGCGTGGGATCGCGAGGGTCTTTCAAGTAGACCTGATGGTCGTAATAGCGGCTGATATCTTTGACGTTGACGTCTGTGCCATACCAGGATGACAAATCAAAAAACCCCGCGCCGCTCGGCGAGCGAAGCTTGTAGGCAACGTGTAGTTCGCCAGGCGTCATATCTTCCGCCAACTTGATGCCTGTCAACGCCGTCATGTTATCGACGGAACATTTTTCATCGTCGATATAACCAGGGGCATAGATCCACAGCGCGGTGGCGTGGTTTCCTTTGAGTTTGGTGTGAATCGCCTCGCGCTGTGCTGGCGTTACGTGAAATGTGTTGAGGAAAATGTAGAGCTTATAATCGCGAAGCTTGCGGTTGGCGATGTCGCTAAGCAATTGCGGTTCCCACGGCGCCCCGATGAACGCGAATTCCCATTGTTTTTGCGCGGTCAATAAAGCATTCCACAGCGGCTCGCCATCGCCGGTGTAAGTGAAAGCCGATTCGTCCATGATGACCGCAACTTCGGCGGTCGATTGTTTATCAGCCTGCAGTTGCTCCTCGTCGATCTTTTTAAGCTGGCCCAGCAAATGGATAATGTCTTCGTCGTGGTAATCGCCGCCCATCAGATCGGTCCACCACAGGCCGTTGCCTTTGGTGAGCGAGTAAGCGTAGTCGCGGATGAGCAAGCCCTTTGTTTCCGCGAAGTTCGTTGGGTTGCGGAGCGAGTTACCCCAGCGCCATTGCCGCTGCTTGAGATGCGTTTCTGTATCGACTTCGTTGAAATACAGCTTTCCGTGTAGGGCCGCAGCTTCCGGCAACGTTTGTGAGTTGTTCGGACCGCCGAGCCCCTTGTTGTCGTAGGTATAGGGACTGCAGAGAAAATCCACATCGGGGCAATTCAAAACCTTCGTCAGCCCGAGCTGGCCGGAATGGACTGCCGAAAGGTTCGGAAAATTGCACCACAAGTAGCCATAGAACGAGCCGACAATTTTCTTGCGGCCTGTCAGCTCTTTGACCCACTTCGCGTTTTCAATCAACACGTCGGCAACCGATTCGTTGTAAAAAGTAAACCAATCGGGACAGCGGCTAGAAATCGCCGGATTAAAAAAGATTCCGCGCGTCGTACTGTATCGTTCTTTCTCATTTGGCGGCGTTGCGGTGTCGAGCGAAACGCCGGCGTCATGCCATGCGGCTTGCAGGGCTGCATCGGTTTGATACTTCTGTTTCAGCCATTTTTTGAAAGCACTCCGAGCGGCTGGCGAATAGTCTTCTACCCCGAATTTTGTCGGCGGCTCTTCCCCAGGTCGCGTTTCCCAGAAGGAGTTGAACGGCAGCCATTCACCTCCGAAGCCATTGCCGACCTGATAGCCCACAATGTGATTGCCATATTTCGATTCCAAATGGTTGATAAACGCGATCATCGCTTTGTGCGAAAGCTCGCGATACTTCTCCGAAGAAAACGAAGGGTTGTTGCCGGCGTTCTGGCTTGGAAACATACCGGCTGGCGAACCGTCGTCGCGCATGGAGATTTCATCTGGAAATTGCTCGCGAAACCAACGGTTTGGAGTGAGCAGAATTCGCGGTAAGAACAATACCTTTTTATCGACGTCCAAGTAGGCGTCCAGTTTTTTATCGACCCCGGAGAAATCGTAGGTTTCCGGCGCCGTCCACGGAAAGCGCACATAAATATCGAAGATCGAAATGCCGGCGCGGCGGAAATCTTCAAAATCGGCCAGTCCACCGCGCTGTGGTTCGCGGTACGGCGCCGCCAGCATCTGGCTCGTTAACGCCCCGTTGACATACAGCGCGGGCACGCCTTTGTACTGACGAACTTCGCTTGTAAGTCCTTCGGCACGGCAGCACGCGGCCATCAGCAGAAAGGTTATGGGAGTCGCGATGAAATTGATCCCGAACTTACGCATCGTGCGGTCTCCGAACAGTGGGAACTGATTCACGTCAAGCGGCGCCTTCGAGCGAACTAACGTCGATTCTGTTGCGGTGGAATGAATTTAGAGCCCTCGGAAGCCGATGCCGTTCGAGCTGCGGCTTCTGCGGCGCTCGGTTCCAAGCGGAAGATCAGCCCATCGAGTATCGCGTCCGTTTGAAGTTTGATTTTTTGGCCTGACGAAATCGATTGGTCAGCAGCGGCTTTTATAGCCATCGCGATAAATTGATCACTCTGTTGCTTCGCTGCTGATATAAACTCTTCCTGCGCCTGTGCCAGCGTTTTGCCATCGGCGGTTACCGCTTTAGTGCCATCGCTGGTGCGCGGGCCTGCAATGAATGATGCAGCCGATTCCGGCGCAATGCGAATCAGCCATTGGTCACGATCGCGAAGATACACGACGAGAGCGCCTCGCTTGTCAACTTTCATCTTCTCCGCCAGTGCACGTAAATACTGCTCCCGCTTTTCGCCTTCGAATTCGTCCGGAGTTTTCGCAAACAGTCGGGCAATAATTCGCTCGCCAGTAAAGCGTTCGAAATTGGCGAGTTTATGGTTGAAATCGCTGGCCCGCGGAATGTTCGTGGGCAGAAGTTGATCGGGATCATCGAAAAACGCATCGGTGCCGGGTCGTCGCGGGCAATCGTAGCGCCTCGCCTTCGCCACGAGTGAATCGAATGCATCTTGATCGGTCTTGAACGCCTGAGCGTCGGCGCCAATCCGCAGAATCTTTACGTGCATGGTGTCGCCCTGCTGGATTTTTGGCAGCACTTCGATGCCGCGCACGACGTGCCCGAAAACGGTGTGGTTGTAGTTGAGCCGCTCTGTTTCATTAAGCATCAAGCAATACTGCGAGCCATTGGTGTCCGGACCACCATTAGTCATTTGCAATACGCCGATCGAATCGTGTCGAAGGCCCGGCACACACTCATCTGGAAATTGATATCCGAGACGGCCACCATCGCCGCCTTGGACGACAAACTCCGGCACCACCCGATGCCAGGTGAGCCCGTCGTAGAATGGTTTGCCCTTCTTCGGACCAAGAGTGCCTTCCGCCAGGCCGACATGATTGGCTACGGTCATGGGCGTCTGACGATAGTACAGTTCGCACACGACCACGCCGCGCGGCGTGGTGATTTCCGAATACAGACCATTCGGGAAATCGTAAGGATTCTTTGCATCGTCAGCGCGGCAGATCGCCGGCGCCGACAACAACAGCAGAACGAGCAAAGCACTTTTCATGTGGCTGATTATTTGCGATGCATCTAATGTCGTGTGGAGAACCGGTCGCCTATTTCGTCTTTTCGATGACGATGTCCGCGGTGGCGCCCGACCCGACAGGCAAATCGACAAGTTGACTCGTTTTGCTATCTACAATCGTCAAGAGTGTCTTTTCGCCGTCGACGCTGACGGTGTACTCGCCGCTGGGCAATCCGCAGATTTGGAGCTGCGGTTTATGCGAGGCTTTCGCACGATTCTCCAGCTTGAATTGAATTTTCGTCAGTGCATCGTTGACGACGATCGGCTTTTCGCTGGCAAATCCGTCGCCGGTGAACTCCAGATGCAGCCGCTGATCGTCGCGGATCAGATGGAAGCGAGCACGTAAACCATCGCGTGGAATTACCTCGACGGCGTCGCCACGGCGCGTGAGCTCGCCGCCGTAGGCAAACTCGCCGAACATTGGATCGCGAGTAACGATCGTTGCATGGGTTCGCAAAGCGCCGCAATAGCCGACATCTTCCTCGGCGCTGTAATACCAGGCGCCGCGTGGAACCGCCTTGCGAATCCAACCCCCGCCCATGGGTTCGGGATTGAATCCGCCGCCGGTTGCGCCGTCGTTTTCTTTTCCGGGCCACCAGAATCCGTATCCGCTTTTTTCTGTGCCAGAGTTCACGAGCGCCCAGGAGCTTAGGCTCGACGCGTAACCCAACCGTAAGTATTCCGCGGGATCTTTGGCGAAGTACAGCCCGTAATCGAGAATCGACCAGCCGCCCATTTGCGACATATAGCTGAGTAAGTAACTCAATCCGCCGCGATAATCACTACCTAATTGATAATAAGTGTTCTCCAGCCAACCACGGTCTCCCATGTTGAGCCGTAGCTGCTGTTCCAGGAACCCTTTCGCCTGTTCGGCGGTATATGGCGGCGACGAATTTGGCTTCGCGGCCTGATCCATTGCGTAATGCGCCATTGCGCCGGTCGATTCGAAGCCGGTGGAATCGAAAGCGAACTCCGATCCGAACAAATTTGGGCGCGTTTGGCTGCCGACGAAACGCGTGATTTTGCCGTTCCAAAGCTCGTGCAGTTTTTCCGCTTCCGCAGTTTTGCCTTCCTGTGCAAGCTCCGCGATCAGCTCCGGCACGAAGGCCTCGTTCATCGTCGGCACCGAATTGGCCGACCAGCCGTCGCGGCTTATCGGTCTGCATCGGTACCGTCCAGTAGGCCACCGACGTGTTGTACGCGAGCATTAAATATTCTTCCGCATTAGCGAAATGCACCATGGTCGGATATGCCTTCGCAATCTGATACATCCGGAAGTACATCAGCATGATGTGCGGATAATCGTAGATGCGCCACAAATGTTCGCGGTGCAGCCGCGTCCAACCCACGTCTTGCGGCAGCGTTTGGGTTTGAGGCACGAAGTTCGCCGGAGGCTTAGGATCGATCGTGCGGTGTTGGTACCAATTATCGAAGGTGCCGTAGATGCCATATGGATACGGCTCCTTCTCAGTCATCTGCATGCCGCCGACGCCTTCGTTCCATTTGTGTCCGTTGAAGAGATATTGCTTGATGTAGAGCTCAACGCTGCCGATCTCTTTTTGATCGGGGAAGAAGACATTCTTCGACGCGACGTATGCCGGTCGTGCATTGCCGGCATCGTCGCTGGCATCTGTCAGCCAGGGAGAAAGGCCATCGCGGTCAATGGGACTCCGCAAGGCTTTGTGCAGTTGATCCCAGTCGCTGTAAACACCATACCACCACTGGCTGGGGTCCTTGTGCTGCATACTGTTCACCAGAAAGCTGGCGCGCTTGGCAATCACCGTTTCCAGCGGCTCGGTGACAAAAAACTGGAGCGTGCTCCACTGATTGTCGCCGTAGGTAATGGTTAGCATGTTCTCGCCCAATCGCGAAAAGCTCACTTTGTAGAGTTGAACGCCGCTGCCCTTGTCGCCCAGAAACTCGAGTTTGGTTTCGTCCGGAAACTCGGCGGCAACATCGTGAATCTTGTTTTGAGTACGCAGCGCAACAAGCGCGGAAAGATCGGTGGGAAGTGTCATGCCTGGAACAATGTTCACGTCGATCGAACCTTGCTTGTACAGCAACTCGCGCACGGCATCGGCATCCTGTGCCCAGGCGAAGTTGAAGCTGTACGTAGCAGAATCGCCAGGTGCGCCTTCGGCAGCCAGTTCGAGCTTGCTAATTGGCAGCCGCCACGGTTGCTCGCGACCCGCCGACTTGCCTTGCGCAATCGGATCGATGCTGGATACAGCTGCATGGATAAATGGTGTAAAGCCACCCAATCCCCTGAATCCGCGCGGACCAGCGACTTGCGGCGGCGGAGCGCCCGGATCAGCGAAACGTCCGGCAAATTCAATTTTGGTTTTCCCTTGCGGCACCATCACGAGGAATGGACCCTCGGCATTGGCGCGCTGCCAGTAAACCCAGGATCCGTGCCCAGCAATAAAACTGTGGCGAATGAGCTTTTGAGTATAAATTTGCGATCGGACGCGCGGTGTGTTTTCCGCCATGCTCAGCGGCAGAGCTACGTCTCCGACTTCCAACGGCTGCTCACCCTGGTTCGCAATTGTTAACGTCCACGTGAGCACGCCGCCTTCGAGCTTGAACGCCTCTTTTACATCAAGCGCCTTGTCGGGCGTTGGACCGCTGATCGAATAACTGATGGTATTGCCACCGGTATCGGATTGAGCTGGCTCATCAACGAGTTTGACCTCTCGCGCCAAACTCCATTGGGTAGCGGTTGGAACTCTGTATTGGATGGCGACATTCCCCAGCACTCCGCCGGTCGAGATATATTCAGTGTCGTAGGCGTCCTGAACACGCTTGAGACTTGTAATGCCTCGAGGTCCGTATTCAATGGCGAATTCATCGTTCTTAAGTTGGCCTTCGGCGAATGACCAAGTGGCGCGAAGATCAGCGTAGCGCATGCAAAAGCGATCGATCGAACGTAGCTCATCCTGCAATACTTGACGAAGTAAATATTGGTTAGCATCATCACGATCATTGGCATCACGGCAGCATCCCGACAGCGCGGTTCAGCGAACTTTCCATTCCTGAATTCCGACGGAGGCATCGCTTGGCACGGCGATCTCCAGACGCAGGCCTGTGGTAGTGACGGGCTGGAATTCGACTTTGTTGTATTGATCTTTCGCGACGCCAAAATCGTCCTTCGTTTCCACGGGCGTCCATTTGTCGCCGTCTTTGTAGTAGGCCTGCCAAAAAACTGGCGTTTTGCAGCCGCCGCCGGTGGTGGAATCGTCCCACCAATAAACCTGGGTTTGCGAAATTTTGACGGGCTGCTTCCATGCGTACTCACACCATTCGGTGACCTTGCGGTCGGGCCACCAATCGAAATGCGAGAGAGGTGAATTATCGTGCGACGACCGCGACTCGATGCCATCTTGTGCCGCGCGACCATTGACCGGCTGCGCGCGAGTTGTTGCGCGTGGGCTGCTTATCGGAGCAGATGATTTTCGCCGTGAGCGCCAGATTCAACTCGTCGGAGGGTTTGGTTAATCGCCAGTAGAGTGCATAGCGCTGGCGATGAACCTGATAAAACGGCACGAGTGTCGCCTCGCGCGGGATGGCTAGACCTTCGGTATGAAATTCCAGCGCGTCGTCTTTCACGCGCTTCGTCTTGGCGGCAACATCGGGAGGCGTGCCACGGAAAATTGGCACGTTAGCCGTGGCTTGCTGCCGCGAGGCGATGTAATTGTGTTCAAAATCGGCATCTTTCAGCATGCCTGGGCCAAATTCGCCGGCCAGCAGAACAGGACCCCAAAACAGTGCGATCCAATCTTCCGAGCCGGGCAGCATTTCCGTTCGCAATGTCGTTGGCCATTTGATTTCCAATGTGTCGCCCGATTTCCAAGTTCGCTCGATCGTGGCGTAAGAGCATGGCTGGGCGTCGACAGTTTGCGGCTCGCCATTGACCACCAGTTTCATCGCGCCGCTGGGAAGCCAACTTGGGTAGCGAATTGAAATGGCCAGCTTGCGCTGTTCATCGGTTGTAAAGGTGAGCGTGCCGGAATCGGATTCGGGAAATTTTGTATCGAGGCGCAATTTAACTTTCTGATCGGCCCAATCGAGCTGAGAAGGGACGAGCAAATCGACCCAAAGATGATTGTCGGCGTGTGCGTAGATGAGCTGCGCGTAGCGTGCCTGCATTTCCATGCCGGTGCCGGTGCAGCACCAGAAATCGGCCTTGTCGCCGGAGTACGTGCGATAGTGCCCCGGCTTTTGCGAGGTAAAATAGACGTATCCGCCGTTGACCGGATCTTGCGATGGCAGTATGTGATTGTAGAGCGCACGCTCGATGTAATCGCTAATTGCGACCTTCGGCTCATTGAGCCAGAGCTGCCGCGACAACTTGAGCATGTTGTACGTATTGCAGGTTTCCGGGCCCGTGTTTGATGTGACGCCGGTCGTTTCAAAGGCTGTGGGAGCGAAGAAGAATTCATTGGAGCCGTGCCCGCCATCGGCGAAGGTTCGCGTGTTGACCACATCTTCCCAAAAGAATTGAGCCGCCGTATTGAACGGCACCTCGCCGGTCAACTGATAGACGCGTTCCATGCCAATGACTTTGGGAATTTGTGCGTTGGCATGCATCCGCGTGAGCACATCTTGCTTGTGCGAGAGCGGCTCATAAAGTTTCGTGTGATTGATCCGTCGGGCGAGATCTAAGTATTTTTTATCGCCGCTCGTGGCGTAAACGTCGGCGATGACTTCCATGATGCCGCCGTGTTCAGTTTCCAAAACTTCTTGAACTTGTGCATCGCTGAGCTTTGAAAACACGGAGGAGAGCCAATCGGCTTCGCGGATCAGCACATCGCGCGCTTGCTGATTGCCTAACAGGAGCCAGGCATCGCGCAGCCCGGCCATCACTTTGTGAATGTTGTAAAACGGCACGTATCCGCCGTTGAGGCCGAACAGATGATCGGTCTTGATTTGTCCGGCTGCAATTTCCGCGAACATCTCTTTGCTTTGTGGCCCGGCATACAGCCGGCCATCGTCCGCAGCCTTCTGGCATTCCGCCAGTTCACCCACGATGTATTCTGCGCTTACGACATTCTGCATCGCCGGTGCTGGCCGCGACGAGCGAAACCGCACTTAAGTAATGCCCGAGCGAGTGACCCGCCATTGTGTACCTGCCATTGGCCGGTATCGCTTCCCAACCGGCATAGGGTTCCGCCTTCTGCGACAAACCCGCTTCGCGCCGGAAGCCAGCCAGAAGCCTGTCGGGTTCAAGCCGCAGCAGAAACGCTTTGTCGACATCGACCGCCTGTTTGAAGGGACCGTCATTTAACGTGACCGCCGAGGGAGGAAAATCGTGCGCTTGTGGTGTAACCGGCGTTTGCGCAGCCGCACTCCGCGCAAATAATGACGACCGCAGCTGCAACCCAAAATGGCAGTTGGCGCATGAGATCCCTCGCTGGACAATCGTGTAAAGTGTATGCACTATAAACACGGTCCACAACTCTTTTGTCGGGAACCTTCGCCAATTGCATGTTTGTCGTGCCGATTAAAAGCCGACGGCCGCGGGCATGCATAATCGGCGATTTCGCGCCGCCGCGACTTCCGCACCCAAACCTGGGCCATGTGTGATGATGGCGATGGCATCGCGCGCCACTTGCACGTAGTCGACCGGCGTGGGCTTCTGTTTACCGCCTTTGCCGCGATTCTTTGCCGATTTGTCGGTCAATCCATGTGCGCAATTGCAGCTTCGCACGATGCAAGCGTGTTTTTACGTTGGCTGTCGTCAGATCCAGAGTCTCGGCGGTCTGCTCCGTGTCGAGCTGCTCCACGATTCGCAAAGTGAAGACAGTGCGCAGGTCGAGGGGCAACGCATCGACGGCCGCCGTCAACACACATCCCAATTCTTTGCGGCTGGCTTCTTCTTCTGCAGGTGGGTCGTTTGAGTGCTGCGCCATCGTTTCGTTTTCAAACTGACTTGGAGACATAAACCGCAAATGTCGCCGTTTTCGTTGTCGCGCTGCGGCCTCGTAAACCGCGATTTTTGTCAACCAGGTCGAGAATGGCGCACGTCCCTCGAATTGGTGAAGATTCTAAAAAGCCCGCAAGTGTACGCTTCCTGCACGATATCTTCCGCTTCGGAGTCTTCGCCAATCATGCAGCGCGAATTCGGAACAATCGCTGGTTATAGCGCCGCATTAACAGCTCGAACGAGGCAATATCACCCGCCCTTACGCGTTCGACGATGGATTCATCGGACAGTCGTTCAGGCAGGGGGCGCGATCGCGATCGTTTGTCTCCACCTGACCACTGCATGCGTCGAAATGCTCTCCGGACGACTCGTAAACGGAAGCCAGTGGTCGCCGTGCAATGCCGCAACCTGCCGAGCGAGTAGGCTCCAATGGCAATCACTAAGATCGCGCACGGCTATGTCATAGTATCCCGCTATGATCAAGTTAATTGCAATCAATATGAGCCAGATCATTACGATGTAGGCGCCAAAGCGAGTAAACAGCGTTAAAACAGCCAGACCGGCGACAATTTCAATGATCCCCACGATCATCATGAAAGTCGCCGCACTGACAGGCAACTTGGTGGCAATCTTGGCGGGCAGATATTTGTCCCAATGAGTGAGCAAATTAAAAAACTTATCGGCGCCGGCCACAATCGGCACAAGTCCATTCGTAAGTCGAAGCGGAAATAAACAGAAGATAAGCGATCGCTGGCAGTTGGCATGATTAATCTCAGAAAGGGGTTAAGGCTCTGGCGAAGACTCGCCGAACACCCGTACAGAGTCACGACAACCGATTTGGTTACAGATTTTTTGTAAAATTGATCCGCATGGCTGCGATCGCAAAACTCACTCCGGAAAGAGTTTGGTGGAAAGATATCGCTCGCCGAGTTCCGGCAGCACGACTACTATCAGCTTGCCGTTATTCTCCGGATTCCTCGCAACTTCGATCGCGGCCCAAGCGGCCGCCCCTGAGCTGACGCCGCACATTAAACCTTCTAGCTTCGCAAGCTTTCTAGTCGTTTCTGTGGCCTGTTCGTCTTTGACTTGAATCACATCGTCGTCGAGGAGATATTGCAAGAAGTTGTGGATAGGAATTTATCAGGCGGCGGCTTCTTGGGGTTTGACTCCGTCGATGAATCGAATTCCGCTGATGACCTCGGGCAAGAAGTTCGAACCGTTCAACATTCGCCAACGCTTGGCGGCTGACTCCATCAGCTTGTAGACCATCGTCAGGCAGGCCTGCGGGTGCCGTTCCCTTTGGTCTTGCGATGCCGCAAGCGCACCGTGGCGAACGTACTCTCGATGGGATTGGTGGTGCGCAAGTGAATCTAGTGCTCGGCGGGGAAGTCGTAAAACGTCAAGACCACGTCGCGATCCTTCTGTAAGCACTCGACCGCCTTGAGATATTTGGCGCGATAGGTTTCCAGGAAGGTGTCGAACGCTTGCTCGGCAGCAGAACGTGTCGGCGCCGTAGCGCTCTTGGCCGCTGTTCCTGCGGAACGAACAAATTGCGCTGCCATCGCTGCGAACCCCATGGTCGAGGGTGGGGGCATGGTCTTTGGCGGTATTACCTTCCAAACGATTTCTCCCGTGCGTTTGTTGCAGGCCACCAGAACCGCATTCGTGCCTGGTCCGAAATTCAAAATGCACAGGTCGTGATAAATTACCGGCGATGCCCCACTGCCATGCCAGGAATCGACCTGGCCCAATTCGCGATGCCACTGCTCCGTACCATCCATGTCGTAACAGTACAGTCCGGCCGATCCAAACGAGGCGATCACTCGCTCTCCGTCAGTCACCGGCGAGGCGGAACAATAGGGATTCTGACTGTTGGTCGGTTCTCGCTCTTTGACATTGATGCCTGATTGCCAGAGCAGCTTGCCGTCGCTGCGTGAAAAGCACATCACCGTGCGACGCTGATCTTTTTCGATCGCCTGCGTCACAAACACCCGATTGCCACAAACAACTGGCGTTGAGTTGCCGCGATCTGGCAGCTGCGTCCGCCAACAGATATTTTGACTTTCGGCGCCGTTCCAGCGCATCGGCGGCGATCTTTCCGCGGAGACTCCCGTTCCCAGCGGGCCTCGCCAAGCGGGCCAGTCTTCGCCATTTGCCGAGCTGCTTAAAACAAATGCCATCCATGTCGGTATCACCCATAACCAACGATCCGCGATCGTCTGAGAGAAAGCCCACAGTGCTCGACGAGATACGTTCATGGCCGCTTCCTAAAAGCATACTGCCGCGAAGCGTAGATTCTTTCTCATTTGACCAGTCCTCCCGTTGTGGCTCGGCCGTCGGTTTGGATGTACACAAGGATTCGATCTCCGTCGGAGGATCATTCTGATATTCGCGGATTGGGTACCGCATGATATGGCTCCGTCGGGGGCTGCCTCGGTCTAGCCGGCGAGTGTTGGGCCGATGCCAAGTGGCAAGCAGCCTGACTCCACAATGCGACGAGGGTTCCCCTTTCCAATCGCTCTCGTCTCGTCCTCCTGGATGTGTTCGGTGTTGGTGTTAAGTTTGTCTTCCTCACGCCACGCGGCGGGCAGGAGTTAGTTGAGCGGGACTAGCCGCCGGGATTTTTTCGACGCGGCATAATGCTCGGCAGAATGTTTTCGTCTGGCAGATCGAACCAGCTATGCTTCTGGCGAAGATCGTCACAAAATCGCACCGCATCGCGAGGAGGGCCAATGCACAAAGCGAACCTGCATCACTTTGCAGGTGAATTGGATTTCTTCAATTCGGTGACTTTTGCCAATGTGGCTTTCGGGTTCTTTTCTGCTTCGGCTTTGCAGTCGGCGCGACAGAGAAAGACAGGCTGATTTATCATCAACAACTTAAATGGTCTGCCCTTCGATCCAAG
This sequence comes from Pirellulales bacterium, assembly GCA_963773875.1. GTDB lineage: Bacteria > Planctomycetota > Planctomycetia > Pirellulales > JADZDJ01 > CAVTYH01. The sequence goes on along the minus strand of CAVZCV010000007.1, from coordinate 97,185 downwards.
AAGATTTTCTGGGTGCACGGGACAATATTTTTGGGCCAGCGCCAGACGACGATCTTCCTCGGAAAGTTGAGCTAAAGCAGCGGTCACTTCTGGATTTGCATCGCCTGCTTTGGCGCCTGACCCATCGGCGCCGTGACTGCAGCCATTGAACTGGATCAAGCTTAGGGCCGCTAGCAATGCGACGACAGAAAACATCGATTTGCGAATCATGTTTTAGCTCCAAGAAGAGTCCCCCGGGGGCTTTTCGGCGAGAATCCGAGTTGCGAATTAAAAAGGCCGCGCGATCCGTGCATGGTTTGCTCAAGGTGTCGTTCAAAGGCGCGTCCGTAACGACCACCCTAGCCGCATGAAACCAGGTCGTCAATCGGCTGCCAGCATTAGGCCGCGTTTGACTTTTTTGGGCCTCCCCGCTGTGCCGGTGCAGGTAATTCCTCCCTGCCGCCTGGCGCTGCCACTGGAGTGTTCGCTGGGCACCAGGCCTAAATAGGCCATCAACTGCTTGGGGGTGCGGAAGCGCTTAAAGTTGCCGATCTCGGTGCGGCGTGCGGAGCATCGCCCAGCGAGCCGAGCAGCGCTATTGCGCCGCTTTAGGAGATTGATCGATCGGGGCAAGAGCAGTCAGAAAGCCGTGACCGCCGTGGCCCGGGAACTGGTCGGCTTTGTGTGGGCCATTGCTCAGGAGGATAACTTGTTGGCGGCGTGACGAGTCCCGGGAAGCCGATGATGCATGATGCCGAATATCAGCGCGGTGTCCGCGAGCGCAAGACGACATTGCCAAAGACACTTGCCGCCTGTTTCTCGGAAGTGATCCACAGTTCGGACATTACATGGGAGGCCAAATCGTCATTCGAGCACGGATACAACAGCACCATAATTGCGCATCTTGATGCCACATGCGGCGCTGGCACATGGGACCGCATATACGAAGAGAACCAAGCGTACAGACTAGACGTTTATCAGAGGTGCTGGCCGGGCCTCGGCTCCGCCGCGCCGAATACAGAATAGCCATGCGTCTCCGCTTCACCATCTTTCACCATCATCGTCACAGCCCATCTAATTATTGAATGCTGCTTTCGCTTTAGCGCGATGGTTTCGACTTTGTCCCGTTCGAAGCGTCAAAATTCCGTTCGCATTTCTTTCGACCAAATGCTTGACACCTTTGAACGGCATCGCTAAAGTGCACGCAGTTAGTGTATACACTTCGCGTTCGCTTAAATGAGTGTTCGCGGAGCTGATTCGCCAACGCCGAGCCTGTCCGGAAATTCCCTATCCCCCGACCTCCGGCGGGCTCGGCGTGTTTGCAACGCCGGAGTAGTGGGACTGGAACGCGGGGGAAAGAGCAGAGATGTGGCGACTGCCGTTGCGACGTTAACGCAACTGCAGTTCGAACAATTCATTTCGTTTGTCGTCGGGGCAAAACGGCTCACAACTTCGAGCCAGCACGGGGGATCGGCTGCTTGGGCACCGATACAAAATCGCATCTTCAGCTTTACTGTCGAGGGAGACTCCTAGATGTCACGCAACTCACGACGTTCCCGCCGCCGCACCACCGCAGTACAACGCATCAAGGGTAAGAGCTGGTTCCAGCGGTATCTCAAAGCGTTACGGACTGGAATCGCAATTACATCGATCGGCGGCATGGGTCTGCTCTCGCAGTCGGCTTATGGTGCCAATGACACTTGGCTGGGTAATGGCGCTACTCCAGTTTTTACGGATCCCTTGAATTGGACTCCGGGATTACCGGTCTCGAACGATACCTTGCAATTTGGCGCGGCTGGCACCAATGGCACGACACTTACTGACGATCTAACGACTCCGGCGGCGTTTAACATCGCTGGCATTACTTTCACCGTTGGAGCGTCGTCTTACACAATTAATCCTGGGGCCCCGGCGACGAATGGTTTTACCCTGACGGGTGGTATCACGAACAATTCAACCGCTGCGCAGGTTATCAATGACCCAATTATCACCACTGCCAATCGACCAATCCTCCGACCTATCCGACGATTACGACGACGGCAGGAGGAGGCAATATCACGTTGGGTGGCGCAATCACGGGAACTGGTGGTGGGCTCACGAAGAACGGTGCTGGGACTCTCACCCTCGCCGGCGCAAATACTTACAACGGGCAAACAATCATCAATGCGGGCACAGTAAATCTCACGGGCTCGCTCATTCAAGCCGCGGCCAGCGCGACCAACCCATATGTGGTAGTCGGTGGCGGGAATGCGACCACTCTTCTCACTGCGGCGCTTAACGTTGGGCCCGGAGCGACGTTATCGACGCCGACAGGTGGCAACGGCGAAATGTGGATGGCGACAGCGGATGGCAGTTATGGCGTCATTAACAACAATGGCGGTGCCATAACGTCTGGAAGTTGGTTTGCATTGGCGCGAGGCGGCGGTCAAGGAGTGTACAACCAGTCGGCCGGTTCGCTCACAGTCAACGGATCGCCCTTAACCATAGGCTCTTTCGGGGGCGCGACGACTGTGGGCACCGTTCACGGTGTCGTGAATATAAGTGGCGGCACGGTCACGACGGTCAATCAGCCAATCTATGTTGGTGAGCAAACTAACTCAGTGATGACCGTTTCCGGTGAGACCAGCGGTCCAACCGCAACGCAAGTTAACGCCGGCGCTGGAATTGTCTTCTCGCAAAATGCAGACAATACAAGCGTCTTGAACCTTGCGGGTGGCATCACATCAACGACCAGAGTAGCGCAAAATCGTGCGACGGGAAATGGCACGGTCAATTTTAATGGCGGTGTATTAAAGGCGACGAGTAACAATGCAACGTTCATGCAGGGGCTGGCCGGAGGTGCATACATTTATGGTGGTGGCGCGACAATTGACGATGGCGGTTTCAATATAACCGTCAATCAGGCGCTCCTTGCACCGACCGGAAGCGGCGTCAGTGCGGCTGGCTTGAGTGCAACAGGCACCGGATTTATCGGCACACCCGTTGTTCAGGTCATTGGCACGAGCGGTATTGGAGCGACGGCGGTTGCAAACATTGACAGCAATGGAAGTCTGACTGGAATTACAATCACCAATCCTGGACGCGATTATCTCGACCCACCGACGTTTACTCTTGTAGGTGGCGGCGGCACGGGCTCAGTCACGGGGAGCGCTACGTTGGTCGACAATACCACTTCGACCGGCGGGTTTACAAAGGCCGGGAGCGGGACTTTGACGCTGACCGGCTTCAATACCTACAAAGGGCCAACTGCTGTAACCGGCGGAACTTTGTTGTTAACTGGTGCTACTGCCGCAATTAATTCCAGCAGTAGTATCACTGTGGATGGCGGTGGCCGACTCCTGCAAAACAGCTCGCAGTCGATTGCCCCGGCAATTGCTGTTACCAATGGTACGCTCGATGGTGTTGGCAGTGTTGGCTCAGTAGCAGTTGCAAATCTGGCGGCAAACCTCGTTTCCAATGGGACAGCTGGTTCCGTAGTGACGGCAAATCAATTAAATTTTACTGATCTTACGTTCAGCGGTGCCGCAACTGTCCGCCCGACTACGTCGACGGCAACGAAGGACTCCGCTGCGTTGGCGGTCGCGGGAGCGTTAACCGTTAATGGTGCAGGAAGTATTACGGTAAATCCAGTCAACAGTGGCGGTGGCTGGGTCACCAATACCTATAAACTTGTTGGCTATAGCAGCATTAATGGCCCGACCTCCGCTTTTACCCTGAACACGGCAAGCATGGTGCTTGGTTTTCGCCAGACCGCTCAACTTTCTACAGCTTCGGGCAACTCGATCGATTTGGTGATTGGCGGCGACATGCTCTTTGGAGCGGTGCTTTAGATGGAACCTGGACCAAAACTGCCCAGTCAGCGCCCCATAATTGGGTGCTTCAGTCGTCGCCGGCCACGCAGACCGATTACATGGAGCCGGCATCCGGATTCGGTGATGCTGTCGTATTCGATGACACTGCAACAGCTGCTGGACCGGTTACTGTAACCATTTCGGGTTCCGACGTTAAGCCTGCGCTTGCGACCTTCGCCAACAATTCGAAAGCCTATGTCCTTACTGGTGCTTCGAATGGCTCGGGGGGTACGTTTGGAATTACAGGCGCCGGCGGTGTGATCGTTACGGGTACGGGCAGTGTGACGATCAATAACGCGAATACTTACTCCGGCGGAACTTCCTTCAATACCACCGGTGCAATTGTCAACATTGGTACTCCCAATGTGCTCAATACGGCAACCGCGAGTGCTATTGGACAAGGTCGACTGACTCTGCCTTTTAATGCGGTCATCGATAATTCGAGCGGTGCCGCAGCGACATTGCTCACTAATAATGCGCAAACTTGGAACGGAGACCTTACTTTTGCTGGCACGAACGATCTGAATCTTGGAAGCGGCGCCGTCACGGTGAACTCGAACGCAAGTAATGCGACGCCTGGATTCACCACGGTCACCGTGAATTCGAAGACTTTTGGCGTCGGAGCGATCAATGCGCCAACCGGATTAGTGAAGACCGGCCCCGGCACGCTAGCCGTCCAAGGCGGCGCACTGTCCGATCAAATTCGTATGGTCGACGGTGTGATGAAAAACACGGCAGGCACTTTGAATATTACTGGCACCAATCCGAGCATCCAAGGCGGCTTCAACCCCGGTAATAATGTTTCATTCTTTGTCACGGGTGGCACCGTGAACACGACAGGTGAAACGTGGCTCGCACCCACCACCAATTCCTACGGCTCGCTGACGGTGACCGGTGGAACTTACAACTCGGGCAGCTTCCTTGTGGCGGCTCGCAGTCGCTTCTTGGCGGGCGATAATGGCGGCACCGGTGTTGGCGTTATCAACCTCAGCGGTGGTGCAATTAACGTCGCTACGAACGACATTTCTTTGGGCTCATTCGGCAACGGGTCAGCCTTCAATAATTCGTCAAGCCTGATGAATATCACCGGTGGTACGTTGACAACGGCCGCCGCGGCCAGCGGTATTTTGGTGGGCGGCGGAAGCGGACCTGGTTGGTTCAACATCTCCGGCAATGGCACCGCACAAGGTCAACTGGTCTTGAGCAACACTGGTGGTGAAGGCGTACAAGTTGGCGCTGGCTTTCCTGGCATTGTGAACCTGGGCGCAATTGGCAGCACCGGCATTAGCAACAACGGCCGGATTACGACGCCGCTGGTCAACGGCGGCGGAGCACAATCGGGCACTTTCAACTTCCACGGCGGCACGCTGCGGACTAACGTAGCCAACGGAAATTTCATGCGGAGTCTGACCGGCGCGTTTATTTACAGTGAAGGCGCCGTGATTGATTCGAATAACGTTAACATCACCATTCCTCAAAACCTCTCGGCTCCCACGGGTAGCGGCGTGGCGGCGACAGCAGATAGCAATCATTTTATTTCGGGCCTGACCGTCACTGGCAGCGGCTTCATCGACACGCCGTTTGTGCAGGTCACTGGCGGCGGCGGCACGGGCGCGACCGCTGTGGCTGTCATCGATTACGCCACGGGCAACTTGCTCGGAATCAGACTCACGAACCCAGGTATCGGCTACACCGGTGCGCCGACATTTACGCTGCTGGGCGGCGGTATAGGCGCGACGAGCTCGATTACAGGTACGGCTGCCCTCGCCGCAAACGTTGGCGGCGGATTGACCAAAATCGGCGCTGGGACATTGTCCCTTTCCGGTATTAATACGTACACCGGCGGAACGACGGTCAATGCCGGCTTGGTTGGTATTAACAGCGCGAGTGCCTTGGGCACCGGTGCGCTGACCATCGGCGCTAGCACTGGAAGTCCGGGGATCGATAACACCAGCGGCGTGGCGGTAACCAGTGCCACTCCAGAAAACTGGAACTTCGACCTGGTTTATGGTGGCACGCGAAATCTCACGCTGACCGGACCCATTTCGTTCGGCGCCAATGCGGGTACCGTGCGCACCATCACGACCAACGCGGCGACCGCCGGTACGATGTTGACAGTCGCCAGCCCGCTTTCGAACGGGACCACGGTGAATAGTCTCACCAAAGCCGGGGCTGGTGCACTCGGTTTGTCAGCGGTCAATACCTACACCGGCGCCACGACAGTGACCGCCGGCAATTTGCGGCTGCTGGGCTCTGGTTCAGTCAACGCCGGAAGCGGCGTCACCGTCAACGGCGCCGGTGCCAGGTTCACGCAGGACAGTTCGACTGCGGTCACGGTGCCCGTTGGGATTACCGTGGGATTGGTAGATGGCACGGGAACTATTAACACGGTGAATGTAACCAGCGGAGCAGCAAACGGCGTGACGCACGGCGATGGTACGGTCGCGCCGCTTACAATCGGTACGTTGACCTACGCTGCTACCGGCGTCGCGAACTTCCTCACCAGTGCTGCCACTGCGTCGACGACGAAGATCAATGTCACCTCGTCGTTGATCACCGGCACCGGCAATATTACGATCAACGGCACGAATACGGTCGGTTACTGGGATCCAGGCACTTTCTCGGTCATTAGCTATGCCGGATCCCCTGACACGACGAAGTTCGTGGCCGGCACATTCGGCGGATTGGGCGCCCGTCAATCGGCAACCGTGAATACCGCAACTGCGGGACTCATCAGCATCAACATCGGCGGCAATCGCGCCGTGTGGAATGGGACTGGCGATACGAACTGGGATCCGGCCAACGTCACCAATAATTGGAAACTTTCCTCCAATTCCGCGGCAACGAATTTCGTCACCAACGACGCTGTAGTGTTCGACGATTCGGCTGCTGGCCCGAATACGGTGAATCTCGCCGCCAACGTCAGCCCGGCGAACGTCATTTTCAACAACACCGTCGCGAAGCCATACACGATCCAAGGTGGGTTCGCAATTGCCAACAGCACCACGCCAGCCGTTACACCCTTCGTAGTGATGAATGGCACAGGTACGGTGACCATTGCCAATGCCAACACTTATACCGGTGGCACTGTCGAGAACGCCGGCACGTTGATTTTGAACAACAACTCGGCGATTGGCACGGGTGCGCTGACCATCAATGGTGGCACCATTGGAACCACTTCAGCTGGGACCACGCTCGCCAATGCGATGAACTTGAATTCAGATATTAGTGTCGACGCAACCAATAACCTAACGCTTAACGGAACGACAACATTGGGTGGATCGGGAACCACACGAACCATCACAGTTAGCGCTGGGACACTTGGCATAGGCCCCATTACTACGAACACCGGATACGGATTAACCGTTGCTGGGCCAGGCACGCTGTTGATGAACGCAACAAATACAACAAATAGCACAATCTCTGGCCCATTAACCGTCAGCGCTGGTAGCACTCTGAATATTACTCGCAACTTCACCGCCACCGGCCTGGCAGGCACGGGAACGATTGCGGCCGGACCCTCGGCCAGCGCTACCCGAACATTGGTCATCAATGCCACCGGCAACAATACCTTCGGTGGTTCTCTGGTCGATGGCGGTGCCCAGCGGCTCTCGGTGCAACTCGGCGGTGACGGCGTAAGCCATGGCAGTTTGACTCTGCCCGGAGCCTATACGTACTCAGGCCAGACGCTTGCGTCGAACGGTGTGATGAATATCAGCGGATCGATTATCCCCGCCCAAACAACCGGCAACCCGAATCCGTTTTTGCAAGTGGGGCTTGGCTTTGGCACACAGGCTGCGATGAACGTTCTGCCAGGCGCGAATATCGTTGGCATCAACGAGTTGTGGATCGGCCCCACCGCCGGCGATTACGGCGTCATGAACATGAGCGGCGGCACAGTAACGACGGGTAGCTGGATGGTCGTTGGCCGCGGCGGGCGTGGGCTACTCAACATGACCGGCGGAACGTTGAATGCTAACGGTGCGCCCATGACCATTGGCACTGTCAATGGAACTTACGTGCCGGGTCAGATTGACGGGCAGGTCAATCTTTCGGGCGGTATAATTAATGTCAACGCGCAGGAAGTGTACGTTGCCGAATCCCAGAACGGAGTGCTTAACGTCTCTGGTTCAGGGTATCTGAAGCCCGGCGTCGACGTGCGTCTGGCCACAAACAGCAACGCCACCGGCATTCTGAACTTGGGCACGGGCGGCACGGTCCAAACTCCATTACTCCGCCAAGGCAACGGTCGGGCGATTCTCAACTTCCACGGCGGTACATTGGCGCCGACTGCCGACAACAACACGAATTTCTTGGGCGGCATCACTGGCACTGCCGCAACCGGATCATTCAATGCGTATGTGTATTCCGAAGGCGCCGTGTTCGATTCGGCCGGTCACAGCATCACGGTCTCGCAACCGCTCGTGGCCCCGACGGGCAGTGGTGTGAGCGCGGCCGGCCTGACAGTTAGCGGCAGCGGATTCATCGGCGCTCCAATTGTTGATATTACCGGCGGTGGCGGAATTGGAGCTACCGCGAATGCGACGGTTGATTCCAGCGGCAACCTGACCGGTATCGTCATCACCAACCCTGGCGTTGATTATACGAGTGTCCCGACGTTCACCTTACGGGGTGGCGGCGTCGGGAATACCGGCGCAATCGGTGGCACGGCTACGCTAGTGCCGAACACAAGCGGTGCCGTTCGTAAGGTTGGCGTCGGTACTCTGATGCTCTCCGGGAACAATACCTATACCGGCGGAACAATCATCAGCGGTGGTTCGCTGGTTCTTGGTAGTCCAACGGCGTTGCCGGCGAATACGAATCTCGTCCTGAACGGTGGTACTTTCAGTACATTGGGCAGTACGCTGGCGCTAACTTCCAATAAGTTACTTGTCAATGGAAATGGCGCAATCGATCTAGCTGGTGCTGGTAGCCTGAGCTTTGCGGACAGTAGCTCGCTAAGTTCCAGCTGGAACGGCGCGATTTCAATCTTGCACTGGAACGGCACGATCAACACCGCCAGTGCCACCGATCCAATCTTTGTCGGCACCAGCACCAGCGGGCTAACCGCGGCGCAGTTGAAGGAGATCCATTTCGCACGTAATAACGGGGTGGCGTACACGGGAGCCTCGCTTTTGAGCACCGGTGAGGTGGTCCCGACGGGAACGTCCTCGGTGGTGTTAGGCGATTGGGATTTAAGCGGTGGTGCGCCGAACGGGGCAGACCTGACAACGATGCTGAGTGCTCTAACCGATTTAAATAAGTATCGTTCGACCCATCTGATTGCCGGCAACCCGCTTTCCTTCGACGATCTGTTTAACATTGGCGATGTGAATGCCGACGGCCTCGTGTCGAATGCTGATATTCAGGCCGAGTTGGATCTGATAGGCCCAGGCGGCGGAGCGAATTCAGCAGTTCCCGAGCCCGCAACGTTTGTTCTCTTGTTGGGTGCGATTCCAGGCGTATTTGTTCTGCGTAACTGGCGAAGGAACGCGAAAAAACAAAGCGAGGGCAGCGATATCTAATGCGCGTTGTCGGCGGTGGGCAGCCTCGTATTTGGCGACGATGCGTGTAAACAATGGAGCGATTCGTATGAACAAGGAAAACAGAATAGGGCAACTGTACACGCATCGGCATCGCGATCGACACGTTAAGAATCGCGCTGGCGTCAAGGCTTTTACATTAGTCGAGCTATTAGTCGTCATCGCCATCATCGGCATTCTAATAGCATTGTTATTGCCGGCGATCCAATCGGCTCGCGAAGCAGCTCGGCGAACGCAATGCGCGAATAACCTGAAGCAAATTGGACTGGCAATGCAAACTCATGAATCGGCAAGGAAGGTTTTGCCCGCGGGCACCAAGTATGGCCCGGGCGATATGCTTCCTCCCAGCAATGCTCCCGGCCATGGGTGGTACGACGAGCATGGATGGTACAGTGCGCTGATGCCATTTATCGAAGAGGTCGGTTTTCAGAATGCAATTCATTATGATTTGTCATTTACCGACTCCTCGAATGATACCGCACGGCGGATGAAAGTTGGAATGTTTGAATGCCCATCGGATCGAATGGTGCAAAATGAGTGGCCAAGCCCGGCCTACGCACGTTGGAGAGGCAATTATGCGGTGAACTTTGGCAACACCTATTACGGTGGCAAGGAGTCGACAAGCGGTGGTGGTCAAGCCACGTTAGATGCCAACCACCGCACCCCAGAAGTTCTTAGGTGCGCCATTCGCACTTCGTAAGAGCTCGTCCCTCAAAAAAATCCCTGATGGCACAAGCAATACTTTAATGGCTGCCGAAATCCTCACTGTGAAGGAAACCGGTGCGCAGTTGGGGCGGTCCGTTGAGCGACTTTACCTCCGCACTCGGAGGGAAATCGTTTGAAGGGACGTTGGGGCCCAATGGCACTGTCCAGTTGAATGGTACCGAATATGGAGACAGCGTCGCGCGAGTCGCCTGTATCCAGAACAATGGTAACTGTACCGATTCGGTGGCTGTGACGTTACAGGCACTGGACGGTATTCCTGTATGTTCATGCGCGACCACGACGGTCGATCAGTATTTCGCCGCGCAGTAAGCATAGGGGCGGAGTTAACGCTTGTTGCTGTGATGCCTCGGTTCATTACATCCAAGACGGAATTGACATTAAAGTTTGGCGCGCGTTGACTTCCGCCGCTGGCGGTGGTAACCCCGGTGAATCGAGCGCATCCTCTGCCTTTTAATGGGCTCCGATTCACATCCTTGCCAATTCAACGCCATGTCGCTTCAGCGAGTTCAATTAACACGTGCGCTAATCGGTCTGTATCGATTCCTGCCAATTGTATTGCTTGCCGCGTTTTGCGAAGGCGTATTGGCCGCTGATTCGGTACAGTTAAAGAAATCAGTAGCGATTCAGTCTGCCGTGCGCGAACAATCGCACCCACTTGCAATTGCCGACATTCGTCTTATCGGCGGACCACTCAAACGCGCGAAGATCTTGACGCAGAGTATCTGCTCAAGCTCGAACCGGATCGCATCCTTTATTTCTTGCGGCTGCGCAGGCCTCGAGCCCAAGGCAGATCACGGGTATGGCGGATGGGACGGCGATGGCCGGCAGCTGACGGGGCACATTGCAGGGCATTACCTCTCGGCCATCAGCTACATGTACGCGGCAACCGGCGACCCGCAGTTTAAGGATCGCGTCGCGTACATCGTCCACGAGCTGAAGGAAATTCAGGACAAGCACGGCGATGGCTACATCGGTGCGCTGCTGGGCAATGCCGGACGCAGTACGCCTGGCGCGGGTCGCGGCAGTCAACAACTTGTCGACGGCAAAACGCTATTTCAGCAACTCGCCGACGGAAAGATTCGCTCCGGCGGGTTCGATCTCAACGGCATGTGGTCGCCATGGTACGTCCAGCACAAGATTTTCGCCGGACTCCGAGATGCGTACCGCATAGCCGGCAATGAAGAAGCGCTGGATGTGGAAAAGAAATTTGCTGGTTGGGTGGAGAACATTCTAGCGAAACTCGACGAACAGCAAATCCAGCAGATGCTGTCAACGGAATTTGGCGGCATGAATGAAGTGCTCGCAGACTTATATGCCGATACAGGCGATCGCCGCTGGCTGGCTCTCTCCGATAAGTTTGAACATGTCGCGATCGTGAATCCGCTGGCCGAAGGGCACGACATCCTTAGCGGCAAGCACGGAAACACCCAGGTACCTAAATTGCTCGGCGAGCTGAAACGGTATGAGTATTCGGGCGATAGCACTGATGGCACAGCTGCGAAATTCTTCTTCGATGAAGTGGCCTTTCACCACAGTTTTGCTACGGGTGGCCACGGCAGGAACGAGTATTTCGGCCGTCCCGACCAGTTGAATCCGATGATTGAAGGCCGCACGGCAGAATCGTGCAACGTCTATAACATGCTAAAAATGGCGCGGGAGCTATTTGCATTAGATCCGGATATCAAATACGCCGATTTTCACGAGCGTGCTCTTTTCAACCATATTCTCGCGTCCATCAATCCCGAAACCGGGCAAACTTCGTACATGGTTCCCGTGGGGCAAGGAGTCATACAAGAGTATCAGCGCATGCTCGGGCCGGGCGAAAGTTTTACTTGCTGTGTAGGCACCGGCATGGAGAGCCACGCTTTGCACGGCGCTGGTTTGTATTATGAGTCGGGCAATAAGTTGTGGATTAACCTATTCACGCCCAGCACTGCTCGGTGGACGTCGCAGGGCGCTTTGCTCGAGATGGAAACGTTATTCCCAGAGGGTGATTCGGCTGCAATCAAGATAACTGTAGATACGCCCAAGCAACTGACGCTTGCGATCCGTCGTCCGTATTGGGCTGGCGACGGCTTTGCGGTGAAAGTGAACGATGCAGCGATCAGTGACGTGCCTAAACCCGGTACGTATGTTGAAGTTAAACGCATTTGGAAAACGGGCGATATAGTTTCTCTAACGCTCCCCAAGAAGCTATGGAAGGCAGAGTTGCCAGATAATCCCAACAAAGCTGCGCTGATGTGGGGTCCTTTGGTCTTGGCTGGCGACATGAGTTCGATGGCGCGAGCCGCAAATGGACGTGGGGCGCGCAGCAATCAGCCGGCAAACTATCCGGTATTTGTGAATGACGAATCGGCGGTCGAAACGTGGCTAAAGCCAACCGCAGGGGCGCCCGGAGAGTTTACGGCCATTGGCCGGTCGCCAGCCGACGATAAAGAAGAAGTCGCCGTCGCATTCATGCCGTTCTACAAGATGCACGGCAAACGCTATGGAATTTACTGGGACATCCTGACGAGCGCCGACTGGCAAAAACGAGCCGGCCGGCTTGCCGCCGAGCAGGAAAAACAGCAACGGCTTACCGCGGCAACCGTGGCCTTTGCCCAACCGGGTGAGATGCAGCCAGAGCGTGATTTCAATTATCAGGCGGGCGAAGAAACGCAGCCAGTTCGCGCTCAAGATCGTACAGGACGGCGAGCCGCCACCTGGTTGTCTTTCGATTTGCCTGTGGAAGAAGCTCATCCCATGAAGCTCATTGTTACTTATCGGAACGACGAGCCATTGCGAAGACAATTCGAGCTGCAAATCGACGGAAGAAAGGTTGCTGACCAAAAGATTGATCGCGCGAGCCCTCAAGAACAGACCGGATTCTTCGACGTCGAATATGAAATCCCTTCCGATCTCATTCAACGTAAGCAAAAAGTAAGTGTTCGCTTCCAAGCGGCCGATGGCAGCGAAGTGGCACGCATATTCGGGTTGCGCAGTCGTGCGGGCAGATATCAGTCGTTGAGTCGTTGTGCACGAGCGAGTTGAACGCCGCATCCGCGGCAATCAGAGTCCCGTCAGTCAACACGGGTCTTTGACCAGCCCTTTCTGCTGGCACTGGGCGACGATCCGCATGAACACGGCCTCGAAGACCTCCTCGCCCAGGCGGTCGCGAATCCGTGTGAGCGATGAGTGGTCCGGCACGGCGTCCTCGAGCGACAGCCGGCAGAACGAGCGGTAAGCGAGGTTGTAGCGGACTTCTTCACACAGGCGGCGGTCCTTCGCGATCCCGTAGAAGTCTGCCACAAGTTACCTACGGAAGTAGACTTCTGGATCGCATGAACCGAAGGCTGCGAAGGCGCCCAACTTCTGCCGCAAGTTCGCGGCTAATGCGATCGCGGAATCCGCTGGGGAACGGCCTCTCACCGTTGGCAATCAGGTGGGCACACTCCCCAAGGTTGCCGCGCTCGATTGCGTCCCTAATTGCTGTATCGGGTCGATCCGTGGGGTTATCTTCAGCCATAGAATCTCCGAAAAGAATCGCCACGGGGCGTCGCGCCGTGGCGATCAGTGGATGAAAACGCGCCTTCAATTCGGCGCCGCGCAAGGGCGCGCAAAGAACGTCACCAACTGGGACCATTCCTGACCAATAGCGACCAGATGTGACGTACAGCTAACCTATTGCGATCGCTGGAAATACCTGCAAATGAAGCACTTGAGACGCTGTTGGCAACAGCATTTTGAGTCCAGCGCGTCTGCCATTCCGCCACTCCGGCAAAGTATTTTTCGCTAAACAGTTTGTGGCGATTTCAAACCGTCGTCAAGGGCCGAATGGCCCTCCGCACGCAACTGGCGCGCAAAGGTTGTGGGCGCTTTTGGAAAATGACCTCCGTCATCTTCGCCCCATTGGCGTTCCACCTTTCGCTAAACGCTAGAACCGAGTCGTTACAATTATGGGTATTGAGAGCCTGCATCCATTTCAGGACCAGCGCAAACAGGGAAATATTAACTTACTCGTCGTTGAAAGTTTTGAGGAGTTAGCCCGATGAACGCCGCAATATTGCTGACCGTCGTTTGTTGGTTGGGACCAGTACCCGAGACAGCCGCCCCGAGCGACGCCGCTTCTGAGAGCGTTGAAGTGCGCTACGCCCGTGCGCAACTGCAATTGGCCGAGGCGAATCTGAATCGCATCGAACAGAGCAACAAGCGATTGCCACGTTCGGTACCCAGCAGCGTCGTGGCCGAATATCAGCGCGACGTCCAAGTTTCCAAAACACGACTGGAGCAGGCCACTGCAGGCCGGGCCGCTAGCGAATTTCAAGTCTGGTTGCAGTGCGCCGAAGCCGAGCAAAAAACGGCGGAAACGACATGGAAGAACGCGACGACAGTAAACAGCCGCGCGCCGGGAACCTTCGATCCACTCGACATTGAACGTTTTCGTCTGCGTGCCGAAGTTGCCAAACTGCAACTTGAACGTGGCAAGACACTGGCAGACTCCGCCCACGAGACCCAATTGCAATGGGAGATCGATCTGCTGGACAATCAGGTTCAGCGACTGAAAGAAGAATCCAATCGCACAACGCCGTACATCCATGTGTATCCTTCCTGGCGGTGGTAAGGGTGGTGCCCAGCTTGCCTTTAACTTCGCAACCAGGATCACGCCAACCCCGGGGTATCAATCATGAGAATCGCCGTTACCGGCGCGACAGGTTTTGTCGGCCGCTACATCGTGCGGCAGTTAATTACCGCCGGACACACTTGCCGCTGTTGGTATCGGCCCGACAGCGATCGCAGCGAGCTAGCAGACCTCGCTAGCCAATTGGAATGGCTCCCGGGGCAGTTGGGCGACCAGCGCGCGTGCCAATCGCTGGTCGATGGCTGTCAGGCGGTGGTGCATGCCGCGCTCTATCATCCCGGCAGCGGCTTTCGTGGCGGCGAAGGGAACCTATTGGAATTTGCGAATAAAAATATTCTGGGCACATTGGAACTGATCGAGGCGGCACGCACCGCGAAAGTGCCGCGATTTGTGTTTATCTCCACCTGTGCCGTTTACGATAGAATTCTCGACGACCGGCCGCTGGATGAAACGCATCCCATGTGGCCCACCAGCCACTACGGCGCCCATAAGGCGGCGCTGGAAGAATTCGTATACAGCTATGGGCTGGGCCAGGAGTATCCGATCTGTGCGCTGCGTCCGACCGGCGTCTATGGCCTGGCGCATCCTGCGAAGGACAGCAAATGGTTTGATCTTGTACGGTCGGTCGTCCGTGGCCAAACGGTAACCTGCCAACGTGGCGGCAAGGAAGTCCACGCTGCCGATGTGGCGAAAGCTGTCCAAATGTTATTATCAGCAGACGGCATCGCTGGAGAGGCCTACAACTGTTACGACCTGTACGTTTCGGAGTGGGACGTGGCGCACTTGGCCAAAGAGATCAGCGCCAGCTCGGCCGAGATCCGCGGCCGGCAAACGACTCCTGTCCATCAAATCGTAACGCAAAAACTCCGCAATCTGGGAATGGAATTCGGGGGCCGAACACTTCTGGAGCAGACAGTTCAAGAATTAGTGGCGGCCGCGCGAGTTTAAACCTCTGCCCGAACAACGACTCATGTCCTTAAACGCCCATTTAAAGATTCCGAGGATCGGCGCGGGCGCCTATTCCAAGCTGCTGTGCGCGGGTCTCCCGACCCCGCACTTCCTTGCTGTGCGCGCTCGCCTGGCAACCCACCTTGAACGTTGAAGACGTTCGACAATGGAGCCGAGGGTCGCGCAGCGCACCCTCGGTCATCGACCCATCCGCGCGGAACCCTGAAAGGGTTCCACACGCTGCAACTGCAACGAAGCAGACGGCTCAATCCCAAACATATCGTTCGTCGATTGGCAGGCAATACTTGACACACAACCGTCGAAACTCGTCCTGAAAGCTCTCACGCTGATGGTGTTGCTTTTGATTTTGAATGTATGACGTCAATTCTTGGACGTGCCCCGGGCTGACCGAGAAGGCGCCATATCCGTCCTGCCAATGAAATTCAGCTAGTGCCGGACTTTCATCTTTGATCCACTTCGACGAATCGCGCTTGAGCTCGCGCATTAAGTCGGACACAGGAATCTGTTTACCGAGCCGACAAAGAAGGTGGACATGATCTTCGACTCCACCAACCACCAGACCACTTCCTGACGAACGCGGCTCTGATAGTTTTCCCTGAACCTGCCGGCCCCGCACCTCCGTTTGCCCAGTTTTACGGCGTGTCCTTCGTGCCGTGGTGGTGAATTCCGAGGTTTCAGACGGAAGATGTTACCACGACGGCACAACGGGCACGACGGAAGGCAAGTAAGCCGCAAAAAAATATTTTGGGGCTGGCCCAAAAAGGCCCTTGACTGTACATCGTATGTACACTAATATTCTTATGAATCCAGTTTCCAGGTCCCGGAAAGCCGGGGCGGAGTTCTTTGGCAATTGACTTGGAGGCGGGCGGCACGCGAACCCTAACCCTCTCCCATCGCGGGAGAGGGAACCAGACACTTAGACACCGAGATCGTCAGACACTTAGACCCTCAGACACCAAGACACCAAGCCCTTAAACACCAAGACACCTGAGTTCCCCCAAATGCGTGCAATAACCCCTTCCAATCGAGCGAGAATTTTCGGGCGATTTGGGAGGCCCAGCGGGGAGAGTGAAATTACTGTGAAAAAACTCGGAGCAAAATTGGCAAAAACCACTACACAGGGGTCAAAAGCGCGCGGGAGTTATTTCACCATGAAACACGATTTTCGGGATGCCGGTGCGACAGCACGCGTTTCTCCCGGGAAATATGGCCGCGAAATTGGCCGGAGCTTCACGGTGATTTTTCCGCAGCGCAATCGATTCGAGATTTCTCGGTGGTTTGCGAAAATCGCGCAATCGATCGTTGGAAAAAACTCAGGAAGCGCGAATCGCAGCGGACCGCCGCGCCTGATCCTTCATGGCGAAAATCGGTGGTCCAGGCCGTGGTACACTGGAAGTATGGCCGCACGAAGTGAAATCCCGTGCTCGACGCAGTGCTCGCGATGGGCTCGGGGCTCGCGATGGGCTCGGGCAATCGCCTGCCTCGCGATGGCGTACCTGTTCTTCGCGGCATCCTTATCGGTTCGCGCGGGCGACGATCTAATTGCACGTCGGGCTCAGCTCGCCGCTGGGTATACAGAGCGCATTGCAGAACTGGCAAAGTGGTGCAAGTCTGTCCAATTGCAATCGCAGGCGGAATTTACCCAAGCATGGCTCCCGAAGCACGAACCGAATACGATCTGCGTTTTCACGCTGCCCGATAGTGCGGTGGCACCGAAATCGCTCGCCGAAGGAAGTTCGGCCGCCGAGTGGTGGAAGAAATTTGTTTCCTTGCGAAACGAAGAAGCTGCCGAGTTGATGAAGCTTGCTGATGCCGCCGTCACTAACAAGCAGCCGGCGCTGGCCTTTGAGCTCGTACGCGAAGCGGTGCGCGAGAACCCCGATCTTGAGCGCGGCCGCAATATTCTTGGTGACCAGCGACAAGCGGATCGCTGGGTAAGCGCTGAATCGGCTCGGCGAATCCGCGCGGGACAAGTGTGGAGCGACAAGTTTGGCTGGCTTACCGCCGATCAGCTCGAACGTTACGAACGCGGCATGCGGCTCTATCGCGGACGTTGGATCGATGCCACGGAAGATGCGCGGCTTCACAGCAATATTCGCAACGGTTGGCGAATTGAAACCGATCACTATGCGGTCATCACTAATCACAGCCTTGAGGAAGGCGTGCGCATGGCATCGCGTTTGGAGAAATTGTTTACTGCCTGGCAACAAGCCTTTTTGACGTACTACGCACCCGCAGCGGAAGTTGAACGGTGGTTCGCTCGGTCCGCTGCAGAGCCATCGGACACGCCGGCGAGTAAAGCCGGGCCCTCTGGCGCTGCCCCGCGAAAGCTGTTCGAAGTGGTGTATTTTCGCAATCGGCAAGAGTACATCGATTTCCTCAAGCAAGCGGAGCCGCAGATCGCCATGTCGCTTGGTTATTATTCCGATCGAGCGAAAACCGCATATTTTTTCGCCGGCGATGAGCAGTACGATGGCACAGTGTATCACGAGGCCACGCATCAACTGTTTCGCGAAATGCGATCCGGAGCCGTCGACCCGGGGCGAAAAAGCAATTTCTGGATCGTTGAAGGCGTGGCCTGCTATATGGAGTCGCTCGCTGAGCATCGATTGCTGCCCGATGAATCGTACGGTTCGTACATTACATTGGGCGGCGATAACCAAGGTCGATTGCCCGCGGCCCGCAAGCGGCTCATCGAAGATAATTTTTATGTGCCGCTGCGCGACCTCGTCGCCTTCGGAATGAATGCGCTGCAACACGAACCGCGGCTGCCGATGATTTACAGCCAAAGCACAGGGTTGACTCTGTTCTTTATGCACGCCGAGGGCGCGCGATACCGACCAGCATTAATGGACTACCTTGTAGCCGTGTATTCCGGCCGCGTGAGCCTCGACACGCTGGAGAAACTCGCTGGCCAGCGGTATGAGGAACTCGATCGGCAGTATCGCGAGTTCATGAAGTGAGCATCAATGAAAACTACTGATGCAATCGCGGAGCTGAAACAAATAAAAACGGACACGACGGATTATGACGAAGCTCAGTTCCAAAGGACCGACAGAATTGATTGCCGAACTTGCCGAGCAAGAGACCGACATCCGCCTGGGCGGCGGTCAGACAGCGATCGATCGGCAACACAAAAAAGGTCGGCTCACGGCACGCGAGCGGATTGAAAAACTAATCGATCCTGATACCATGTTTTTGGAACTCGGCCTATGGGCGGCCTGGGGCATGTATGCCCAGTGGGGCGGTGCGCCCGCGGCGGGAGTCGTGACCGGCATCGGCACGATCAGTGGGCGGCGGCACATGATCATCGCCAACGATGCCACGGTGAAAGCCGGCGCATTCTTTCCGGCCACCGCCAAAAAAGTTTTGCGCGCTCAGCGGATTGCGGCACAGAACCGGCTGCCGATTGTGTACCTGGTCGACTCCGCCGGAATTTTTCTGCCGCTGCAAGAAGATGTGTTTCCCGATGAAGACGATTTCGGCCGGATCTTCCGCAACAACGCGGTGATTTCTGCAATGGGCCTCGGGCAAGTGGCGGCCATCATGGGAAATTGCGTCGCCGGCGGCGGATACTTGCCGGTGCTGTGCGATAAACTGCTGATGACCGAGGGCTCCGGTTTATATCTTGCGGGCCCGGCGCTCGTGAAAAGTGCAATCGGCCAGGAAGTCTCGCACGAAGAACTGGGCGGCGCTGCGATGCACGCGCAAGTGAGCGGGACGATCGATTATCGCGACGCGAATGATGAGGCGTGCCTCGCACGGCTGCGACGATTGGCGGCAGCAGTTCGACCGGACGATTCGCCGCCGCCGGCGCCGTTTCGGCGGGAACGTCCTCTCCCTCCGCGAGAAGGAACCGATCTCTACAGAATCCTCACCGCCAATACGAGCAACGAATACGAAGTGCGCAATGTGCTCAATTGCCTTGTCGATGCGGATAGCTTTGATGAATATAAGTCCGAATTCGGGCAGACGCTCGTTTGCGGCACCGCGCGACTGGGCGGATTTTCCATCGGCATCGTCGCCAATCAGCATCATCGGGTGCGACCAGCCGATGGACCGTATCAGTTCGGTGGAGTCCTGTACGTCGACAGCGCAGAGAAGGCCGCGCGGTTTGTAATGAACTGCAACCAGGATTGGCTGCCAATTTTGTTCCTTCAAGACGTCAACGGCTTCATGGTTGGCCGCGACGCAGAGCGGTCGGGCATCATCAAAGCCGGCGCAAAGCTAGTGAGCGCCATCAGCAACAGCCGCGCGCCAAAAATCACCCTGATTACTGGAGGCTCGTACGGGGCCGGCAATTACGCACTGTGCGGCAAGGCGTTCGATCCGCGCTTCATCTTCGCCTGGCCGACGGCGCATGTGGCCGTGATGGGCGCCGACCAGGCGGCCGACACACTTTTGGAAGTGGCCGTCAAAAGTTTGCAACGGCAGGGCGACAGTGTCGACGCGGCCGAGCTTGAAAAACTGCGCGACAACGTGCGTGCCGATTACGAGCGGCAGACCGACGTGCGCTATGCCGCGGCCCGTGGCTGGGTCGATGCGATTCTCGATCCGGCGACGACGCGCGATACGCTAATTGCTGCGCTGGAAGTGGCCACTCGCCATGCAGAGGTGGAACCATACAGGCTCGGAGTGTTCCAAGTATGACTCCAGCGTGCGCCATTTGCCGATTGCCGCAGGCCGAGTTATTCACCAGCTCCGGGCAAGCCCTTCAAGCCTTCGAACGGATTCTTCGGCGAGTCGGGGGCGCCCGCGTCTTTGCCGTTCTTGGCATCGGCCGCTTTTTTCTTCACGATCTCTGGCTTGCCCAGATGGATCTTGCGGTAGGTCTCATCGTTCACCACGTAATACCAATCGGCAAAACGGGCGTTGAGTTCCTTCGCGCGGTCTTGACCCTTCTTGAGCTTTTCGTCGTAGTCGGCCTGTTTGCGTTTGTTCTCTTTTTCGATCTTGTCACGCTCGGCTTCGATCGCCTCTTGGTCGTCGTCGGCTGCCGCGTCCGACTTGGCGTCGGACTTTTCGCTCTTGGCATCCGTCGATTTTGCATCGGCAGATTTCGCGTCGCTCTTGGCGTCTGTCGATTTGGCGTCGCTCTTCGTCGCGGCCGATTTGTTATCGGCCTTGGCGTCCGATTTGGCATCGGTCGACTTCTTCGCATCGGCCGCTTTGGCATCAGCCGCTTTACTGTCGCTCTTCGCGGCATCTTTCTTCGTGTCTTTCGCGTCGGACTTAGCTTTGGCATCCGACTTTTCGCCTTTGGAGTCCGATTTCTTCGTGTCACCCTTCTTATCAGCGGAAGCCTTTTCGGTTGTCGCTTTCTCGGGCGCCTTCTTGGTTTCCGGCAGCGGCTCCAGCTCGGGTTTGGCGATCATTTCAGGATTGAACTGAGCCATCACCATAATGTACCGGCTCAGGCCGGTGCCTTTTTTCGCGGTGCTGCTCTTGTCTTCTTCCTTCTTATCAGCGCTGTTTGCGTCGTCGGATTTTTCGTCGACCGATTTGTTTTCATCGGCTTTGGCCAATTCTTCGGTCTTTTCGCCCGCCTTCTTGTCGGCCTCGTTCTTGTCGGCAGTTTTCTTATCGATCGATTTCTTGTCGGTAGCGGCAGTGTCTTTCGCGTTTTTCTTGCTGCCGTCTTTCGCATCGTCGGCTTTTTTCTCGTCATCGCTCGACGAACTTTCGATGCCAGCTACTTTGCCAAAACGCAGCACGTATTCCACGCCGTCTTTCATCCGCACGACCGCTTCGCCATCGCTAGACAAGAGCTCAACTTCGTTCTCACCAACTGGCACAAGCTGGAAGCCGCGACGGGCCAGATCGTTGAACGATTCTTGCGTGAGTGCGCCCGTCTCGGCCTTCAGCTTGGCGCTGAGCGCGGCCGGTTTGCGAGCCACATCGATAATTTTCAAACTACCCAGCGCGTTTTTCAGGTCGGTCAAATGCGTTGTGTCGAGCTCTTCGCCTTCGCCGAGTTTCTCTTTCGCCGGCTTATTGTCTTTGTATTCGGTAAGATCTTTGAGCTCCCACTTTTGCGATTTATCGTCGAACGCCAGGTCGATATCGGTGCGCGGCATGGGCACCGTTCGCAGTTCGCCGTCGCGGGTAATGCCTTGACCCAGCGAGTAATCGTGCAGCGTGATTTGGGAAATATCCCAGGGGTTCATTTTCAAAAGGTCGGTTTCAATCCAATCTTCAAACTTCGTGCTGAACTTGTCGGTGCGCATGGCCACGCGGTAAACGGCGTCTTGCCCGGGAATGCGGACGAAGCGGAGTTGCGTTTGCGGCGCCTGCGAGAAATCGTCGTTGCTCTTGGGCGACTTATCTTCCTTTCCGATAATGATCCGCGCGAGCGGCTTGCCTACGCCGTTCTCCAGCACGACCAACTTGCCGACCCCTTTGCGACCCAGTTGATCTTCGGCCGGTTTGGGTTCAACCACGCCGTACAACTCATGGTCGTTGGGGTTCGAACTGACCGCCGGGCCAAGGTATTTCACATCGACCAGCGCGGCCACCGCAGCGGCGACCTGATCTTTGGCATCGGCCGGATAATTCTTGTGCGAAGGCAGCGACCAGCTTTTGCCATCCTGGGCGACCTCAAATTCCCGCGCGGGACGCCGCTTCATCGAAGCTGACCATCTTCATGCGTTTCACCGCCAACGGATCTCCCAGATCGGGAAAGAGCGGTTTGCCAACGACATCTTGGGCCTCGATCGATGGTGGCGTCGGCCGGCTGGCAAAGGCGAGAAACAGCACCGCCCCAGCGGCGGCGATGAGGGCAAAGGTTTTGGTGTTTTCGTTCATGGGATTCAGGTGTCTAAGTGTCTGGGTGCCTTCGTGTCTGTAGTCCGAATATCTGAGGCGCCAAGACACCTAGGCGCCCAGACGACGTTTTCATTCACCGCAATCGCGCTTTCGAGACGCCTTCGCGCTCTTTGGTGCGGCGGTGAAAGTAGACGAAAAAGGCTACAGCCAAGGGCGGAATCGGGGGCAGCAGCACACTCCACAGTTTGTAACTATCTTGCACGCTGCGCACCGCGGACGACATTTCAAAATCGGCCTGTTCGATTTTCTTTTCGGCATCGCGTCGGAGTTGTTCGTCGCGAATTGCTTTGTTGCGTTCTTCAAGCTGCATCTTCATCGAGAGCTCGGTCGCTTTCAGTCGGAGTGCGTTCGGATCGCCGCCTTCTTTTTGCATCTTGTCGATTTCTTGTTGCAGAGCGTCCTTCGTTTTTTGCCAATCCTGTTCCAATTTGTCTTCTTGCTCTTGCTGAGCCCGTTTGAATTCAGCTACCGCCGCCGTCGATTTCTCGCGAGCCTCCTGCGTTTGCTCGTTGATCTTTTCGAGCGAGCGATGTTTCGGCCGTTTTTTGCGGACGTCAATGAACCGATTGTCGCCGGCCAGAATATCGAGTGCGTTGAGCACGAACGTCACGTTATCGGTATCAAGCTGCATGTCGTTATCGGGCATCCGGCGGGCTCGGCTATCGAAGAACAGCGAGCCCAGCAAGTCGACATCGGCCACGAGAATCACGTTGATTTGTGGTGCGCCGCCGGACTTTGCTGCACTGGCCTTCGCATCTTTTTTATCTCCCTTATCGCCGTCCTTCGATTTCTGATCGGCCGGTGAATCCGCATCGTCTGCTTGTCTCGGCGTGCCGGTAATGTGCGCTGCCAGCACGTACTCCAATTCCGTCGGCTGCCCTTCGGCCGAGCGAATTTGCGCAGCACTGCGCGCTGACATCACATCTTTGACCATGATCTCGCCGCTGACCGTGCCAGTTTTCACAAGCGGTTCGAAGTCGGTGGCCGCCGCGTTGAGTTTGCGAATACCGCCGGGCAACGGGAAGATCAAACTCTGCAATCCGGATGTAACAGGATTCGATTCATTGAATGGCTGGAAGCCCTCGTTCTTGTGCGGCGCTTCTTGCTCAATGAACACGTATTCCGGCGTAAGCTGATCGAAGCCTTCGAATCGCCGTGGCTTGTAATTCTGCCACACGACCGAGTAGTCGTTTTCTGCGCCACCAAAGAGGCCGGTCCGCCGGCTCTTCATCACCAATTCGACGCCCAGCATGTCGAATAATTGCTTAATATCACCCTTCGGCTCCGGCTGCTGCGGCGGCTGGAACATGGCCATCATGCCTTGCTGTTTGGAACGGCGCGGCATACCAGTGCCTGGCGCTCCGCTCAGATACGCCGGCAGCGGATCTTCAAAGATCGCCGTCGGCTGGCCTTTCTTGACCGCTTCGATGAAGTTCGCCAATTGGGCTTGCGGCAACGAGGAGGGCTGAATCGCCAGCAGTACATCGTATTTTTCGGTGATCGGCTGCGAGGGGTCGACGCGCACCACTTCGTACTGTTTTTGCAATTCTTCGATCAACCGCTCCGGCCGTTTTTGTTGCGGCTGGCCGCTCGACATATCGAAGCCGCCGAACAATTCGGCGTCGGTTTGCAATACGCCCACGCGCTGCTTCTTTTGCTGGGCAATCGTGGCGATCGAGCGCACCAATTCGTATTCGACAGGAATTCCGCGTTCGAAAAACGGAATGACGATCTTTTCCAAGCCGCTGGTAATGGCCGCGCCCAGCAATACACGCTCTTGTTTCCACACGCCGCGCGATTGCGTGAAAACCTCCTGCGGCGTAATGCCGAATTGTTGTTCGGCGCGCTGGGCATCTTCCGTGAGCGGCTCTACGTTGTCGTGAATTTTCGTTTCAATTTTGCCGCCCGAAAGCTGCTTGAACTCACGGAGCAGATTCAAAAGATTGACCCGCGTCTCGACAAATTCTTCCGGCACGTTCGGGCTGATATAAGCCTCGATGACAATGGGATGCTTCGGGTCCAATTCGCGAATCAGGTTTTTCGATTGATCGGCGACCGAGTTAAGCCGCTCCTGCGTGACATCGGCCCGCACGTTCCAGTTTTGCACGAGCAAATTCACGCCAACCGCAAGTGCGACGAGTGAAAGAGCACGCACGACGTAATGCGGACCCAGCGACTTGCCGTTATGACCGCCCAGCCAATGCCGGCGACCGATAAGCACCATGCACAGGTACAGCATTACCACCGCGATCATCAAAAAGTAGGCAATCGAAGCAAAGCTGATGACGCCGCGGTCAAAATCGCTCATCTGCTCGCCAATGCTCCAGCCTTTTGCGGAAGCGGTCCAATTTGCGCCGCGAACGATGGCATCGATCACATTCAAGAAAACGAGCGGAGCGTTGAACACCACGCCCAAAATAAACGCCACCGTGAGATTGCCGGTGAGGAACGACGCCACCATGCCGATGGCCAGCATCGCCAGGCCAACGAACCAATAGCCGAAATACGTGCCGAGAAACAATCCGACATCGGGCTGGCCCAATCGTCCGAGCACCGCAAGATTGCAAATAAGCGAGAACAGCAGCGAGACCGTGAAAATCGCCACGGCGGCGAAGTACTTGCCGAGCACCACATCGATATCGGCCGCCGGAATTGTCAAAAGCAACTCATCGGTCCCTTGCCGGCGCTCATCGGCCCAAATGCTCATCGTGATCGCTGGGATGAACACCAGCATAATGTACGGAAACCAGCGATTCAGTTGATCGAGGTTCGCCAGGTTAGTATTGAAAAACTCGTCGGGCCAAAATGCCGCAAATGAGCCGAGCAGCACGAATACGCAAATGAAAACGTATCCGGTAGGATTGCTGAAATAGCTGACGAAGTTGCGCCGAAAAATGGCGGCGATAACGTGAAGATTCATTGGGCGGTTGAATTAGGGGACTGATGTCGCAAATAACGTTTAGCGGCGGGGCTCGCCCCGCGCTTTTGTGCGATTTTGTGGTTACACTGCAACGGCCTGTGTTCCCGTGAGCGTATGGAACTGTTCCTCGAGGGTTTTGCCGTCGCGCATTAGTTCGTTGGGCGTGCCGTCGTAAACGACCCGACCTTCGTTGATGAACAACAGGCGATTGGCGATCGCTTGCACTTCCTGCATGATGTGCGTGGAAATGAGAATCGTTTTCTCGCGGCCCAACCGGCGAATCGTCTCGCGCACTTCGCGGATTTGATTGGGATCCAGACCTGCGGTTGGCTCATCGAGAATCAACACATCGGGCTCATGCAGAAGCGCCTGGGCCATGCCAACGCGTTGGCGATACCCCTTCGACAACTTGCCGATGGCCTTGCCGATCACCGAACCTAGAGCGCAAAGCTCGACCACGGCGTCGATCCGCTGTTTCTTCCGCGCCGGCGGCATTCCGCGGGCATCGGCAAAGAATTCGAGCAGGCTCCGTGGCGTCATGTCGGCATAGAGTGGCCCGTTTTCCGGCAGATAGCCCAGCCGGGCAGATCCGGCGAGGCGATCGCGAGCCATATCGTGTCCGGCGATCAGCGCTTTGCCGGCCGAAGGTGCCAAATAGCCCGTCAGCACTTTCATGGTCGTGCTTTTGCCGGCGCCGTTGGGACCGAGGAATGCTACGACCTCGCCCTGGTTGATTTTGAAGTTAACGTCTTCGATGGCGGCGAAATCGCCATAGTATTTCGAGAGGCCGACGGCCTCGATCATCGGCTGGCCGCCCGCTGGCTGGCCATTAGTTGGACTCATGCGCGTACTTGCTCCCTCTGGGAAGGCATCAATTGACCAAAACCGACTGATTTGCTCTTATGCTCAACTGGCAAAACAACTTATGCCTTGGCAGAAACTTACAAGCGCTGGACCTCCGTTGTCCAGTCCATCTCACCTACGCAGCCCGCCTGCAATTGGATCGCAGTCGCTTAACCGCTTGTGCCGATGATGATTAGCATCGCCGCCGGGCGTAACAAAAGCCGTATTTTTGCGCTGTAAAACTGCTGCTAGAATCCGCCGCAAATTCGACGACCCGCTATCATTTGATTTTGATCAAATCCGGCATGGTCGCCGTACCACAATATTATTGGAGAGGCCGAGATGCTGAATCGATCAATCATCGGACGACGCGGGATTATGGCCGCCATGCTGGCAAGCGGGCTCGCCTTTAGCGTGGGCTGCGGTAGATCCGGCGAAAATGCCGCGGTGGCGGCGCCACGGTTGGAAATCGCCGGTAGCGCGACAGCCACCGACAGTGCCCCCGCCGCCGGTAGCGCAACGGCCACCGATGATGTCGATGCAGCACCCGGCGCAAACAACGACAATCGACAATCCAACGCACAATCGCACATCGCCGTTTCAGTGGATCAGGACGAAACGGCTGCCTTGGTGAAAGAAGTCCGGGCAAATTACTCGGCCTGGGATCAAGGCAAACCGTTCGACTTCAAACCGGCCGCTAAACGAATTGTCGGCTGGCTTGATCAAGGCCTGGATCAGCGATCGTGCCAGCTCGGCACCGAGGTGGCGCGAATTTGCGAAAGCACCGGTTCGTATGAGCCCGCGAAGCAGTTATACGCCGCACTCGTCAAGGCGGCGGCCAAGTCGGACAATCAACGGCTGGCGATGCCCGCGCGCGAAATTGGCAGTGCCGGTTTAACACGGCTCGATTTGTTGGGCAGCAAGCCGAAGATCGAAGGCACTGTGTTCGGCGCCGATGCGAAGCTCGATTGGGCGCAGTACCGTGGCAAAATTGTGTTGCTCGATTTTTGGGCCACCTGGTGCGGACCTTGCATGCAAGAACTGCCCAACGTGAAGCGGGTATACGAAAAGTATCACAACGATGGATTTGAAGTTGTCGGCATTACGCTCGACGACGATAAAGATCGACTCGCTCAATTTCTCGACCGCGAGCGTCTGCCCTGGCCGACGTTGTTCGAAGACGATCCGGAGAAGCACGGATTCGAAGGCGTGCCGCTGGTGAAAACCTTCGGCATCGACGGAATTCCGGCCACCTACTTGTTCGACCGCAACGGCAAGATCGTATCCATTTCCGCGCGCGGCGAAGATTTGGAGGCCCAGGTGAAAAAGCTTCTGGCGGAAAAGAAGTAAATAGCCATTGGGCTGCAAAAGCTCGCGACGGCGAGCCGGATCGGTTGGCCGCCAGCCTACCAACACGATTCGCGCGGCCTGGACCGCTGTCCGCATCTTTGCGGCCGGCATCGGGCATAAGCGTGCGAGAAAAATCGTCTATACGATTCGCATTCGATCCGGCTGGCGGATAAATTGAGTCGGTTCGCTGACCGAATCTCAATACACCGGAGTCGATCATGAAAGCTCTCTGGGCGACGGCTCTTTGCATCACACTTGTCAACGCCGCGGTAGCGGAGCCACAGTCAGCAAAACTCGCATCCGATTCAACGTCGGCCCGCTGGTCGCTCAAGGAACTCAACGCCGATCTGCCGTCCGACTGGTCCGATTACGAATTTCTAACGATCGAATTCCGCTCCTCGACTGCCCAGCGTTTTGAATTTCGCATCTTTACAACCAGCGGCGTGCGAAAAGTTCGCCTGCAGCCGTTCTCCGGCGCATGGATTCGGGCCGCTTTGCCACTGGTGTATTTTCAGAAGCGCGATCAACAGGGTTTCGATCTGGCATCGCTCTCGAATAAATCTCGCGCGGGTTATTTCATCAACTTGAGCGGCCCGCTGGGTCCGCTGACGAATGTGGAGGCGATTGGCGTGGCGATGGAAAACCCCATCGGCTCGCCGACGATCGAAATTCGCTCCGCGCATCTCGATAAAAAATCGCCCGGCGATGCGATTTTGGAGCCCAAACCACTGCTCGATGAGTTTGGCCAGTGGATTTTGGACGATTGGCCGGGCAAGTCACATTCGCTCGACGATTTGAAAACCGCTTGGGCGGCAGAAGAAAACTCGCTTGGCAGCGGCGAGTTTGGTTTCTCGCAGTACGGCGGATTTAAAAGCACCCAGGCGAAGGCCACCGGATTTTTCCACGTCGAGAAGATCGACGATCACTGGTGGATTATCGATCCGGAGGGGCACTACTTTTTTTCGACCGGCGCCGACGTAATGACGCCGTGGATGGGCACACGCACGACCGATCGCGACGGCGTGTTCACCGCGTTGCCACCGAGCAATCTACGGCCGCCTTCCTTCCGCGGCAATCAAGGCGCGACGGTTTCGTTTTACACCTGGAACCTGCTGCGACGATTCGGCGAGGATTGGCAAAACGCGTGGGTCGATTTCACACTCCGCCGCATGGACGCTTGGGGTTTGAATACGATCGCCAATTGGTCCGATCCGCGTTTGGGCAATGCCAAACGCAAACCGTATATCGTCATGCTCCGTGGCTGGGGTATCGACAACACCGGTTATCTTGGCCTGCCCGACGTGTATTCGGAGGAATTCGCCAAGCGCGTCGATTCTGCGGCCGCCGAACAGTGCGGTCCACGCAAAGATGATCCGTGGCTGTTGGGCTATTTCATCGCCAACGAACCGCCGTGGCCGGGGCGCGAAGCGGAAATTGTGACGGCCATCCTGGCCGGTCCAACCAATCCCATTCAGGCTGAAGCGAAGAAATTCCTCGCCGATGGCGACACGCCGGCGAAGCGTCGTGAATTCGTTGAGCAGGCCATCGGGCGACTGATCGAAACCATCAGCGCCGCGATGCACAAAGCCGATCCTAACCATTTGAATCTCGGCTTACGCTTCGGCTCGCGCCCCTCCGAGGCCATGCTGCGGGCATCGCGCAATTTCGACGTCTTCAGCATGAACAGCTACGGTTACGAAGTAAACAAGGCGCAGGTCGACGCGGCGTATCGCATTACCGAAAAGCCGGTCATGATTGGCGAATTCCACTTTGGCACTCCGGGCCGCGGAATGGCGGCCGGACTATTGCAATGCAAAAATCAGGAAGAGCGTGGCGTGGCGTACCGCTACTACGTTGAGAATGCAGCCGCGCATCCGGCCATCGTTGGTTTGCACTGGTTTGAGTGGATCGACGAACCCAATACAGGTCGCAACGACGGCGAGAATTACAACATCGGCATGGTCGACGTTACCGATCGCCCGTACGAAGAACTGGTCGATGCGATGAAGACGACACACAAACGGCTACTCGATGTTCATTCCGGAAAAGAATCACCGGTGACGCAGAAAGCGCTGGTGCGGTGAAATATGACCAGGTGTCTCAGTTTGTTGAAGCGGTTGATGATTCAATCGATCAGTTTTCGCTGAAAATGACTGCAATGTCGCGCGCACCGTGCAGAATACGAATGACTTCGATTTCGTTCTCGACCGTTCGGTAGAACACTGAGTATTTTTCAAATCCTTTCACACGCCAAACTCGGATGCGACCGAGCAGCGGATTCGCGGTTTCATAGCTTCCACCAATCTCGGGCAAACGAGCGATCTGATTGAGTGTTTCTTCGACGGCGGTTAGAAAGCAGTCGTCGAGTCCCGGTCCTTGCTGCGCAAGATAAGTCGCGCTTTCGAGCAAATCCCGAAACGCCGCGGAAGAACGGCGGATGGAATGGCTCATTTGCGGCCACTTTTGAGGCGAGCGCTGACTTGTGTTCGCAAATCCCGCCAATCTTTTTTCGTGAGCGGGGCCGATCTGCCTTCCAGCCCTTCTAAGAGCAAAGCATCGAGTCGCTCCGCTGCTTTCCGTTTTTGATCGGCTCGAATCAGCTCTCGCACATATTCGCTGGCCGTGCTGTATCCGCCTGCATAACTTGCTCCAGGACAAATTCCTTCATATTGTCAGGCAGAGCGATGTTCATCGATTCTTGCGCCATGGCATTCTCACGATTCCAGGGTTCGATGACAAATTATAGCATATGATGCCAAATTTTGCCAAACTAGGAGACCTTTCGTCTTTGCCAGAGATCGGCCGGAAGACCAATTTGCGATTGAGCTCGCAGAGACGATAATGAGCTAGCCGCAATTGCTAATGCGACAATTGGCATCGCTTGTCATCAATCTCATACACTGCACGCCCCATCGGGTTCAACAGTCATGCAACTCAAACGCTTCTTCACAGTTGTTGGCATTGTCGCTTCCCTGGCCAGTCTCCGCTCGACCGTCGGCCTCGCCGCATCGCAACCGGTCAAAGCCTGGGAAGAAAAAGTCGTCATTCCGACCTACAACGCCGCGCGCCGGAGCCGAACCCGATGTTTTATTTGGGCCGCTCTTATCAGGGCGCGCAAGGCCGGGTGTATCCGTATCCGCTATATGACACACCGATCGATGAGAAGACCGACAAGCCGTATCAAATGCTGTATTTGGAAAACGAGTATGTGCGCATCGGCATTTTGCCGGAGCTTGGTGGGCGCGTCTTCGAAGCGGTCGATAAGACGAACAAATATGATTTTGTATATCACCAGCATGCTATTAAGCCGGCGCTGGTCGGCATGATTGGCGCGTGGATTTCCGGCGGAATCGAGTGGAATATTCCGCACCACCATCGGGCAACGACGCTCTTGCCCGTGCAATCGAAAATCGAAGAGCATGCCGATGGCAGCAAAACCGTTTGGGTCGGTGAGCTAGAACTGCGTCAACGCATGCGTTGGGCGGTCGGCTACACGCTGCATCCGGGCAGTTCGGTGCTGGAGTGTTCGTTGCGGATCATTAACCGCACGCCGCTGCCCAATACGATGCTCTGCTTTGCCAACGTGGCGGTGCATGCCAATGACAATTACCAGGTAATCTTTCCGCCGTCGACGCAGTACGTCACGTTTCACGGCAAGAATCAGTTTACGACCTGGCCGATTGCGACCACACGGTTCAACGGCGCCGATTTTACGCGCGGAGTCGATGTAAGCTGGTACAAGAATCATTACGAAGCGAACTCCATGTTCGCGTGGAACTACGAAGATGATTTCTTCGCCGGATACGATCACGGCAAGCAAGGCGGCATTGTGAGCGTGGCCGATCATCACATTGTTCCGGGCAAGAAGTTCTGGACCTGGGGCAACGGCCCGTACGGCAAAATGTGGGATAAGATTCTGACCGACGACGACGGGCCGTACATCGAGCTGATGGTCGGCGCGTACAGCGATAACCAGCCAGATTACAGCTGGTTGCAACCATTCGAGACCAAATCGTTCCAGATGAATTGGTATCCGATCCGCGATATCGGCGGCACGAAGAATGCCAACTTGGATGCCGCGGTGAACCTTGATATTTCGACCGATAAGGACGCGAAGAAACGCACCGCCAAGGTCGGTTTTTACACGACGGCCGCTCACAAGCAGGCGACAGTCATGCTCAAGGCCGGCGAAAAGGTGTTGCTCGAGGAAAAGTGCGATATCGACCCCGGCAAACCGTTCGTTAAAGAAATTGCCATTCCGACGGATCTTGATGAGCACGATCTACTGCGCATCGCTTGCGGCCGATGGCAAAGAGCTAATCGCATATTCGCCCGTGCGACTGAAAAAGACGCCGATGCCGGAGCCAGTCAGCCCTCCTGGTTCGCCGAAAGATATCAAAACAGTTGAGGAGCTGCTCCTCGCCGGGCAGCGCATCGAACAATTTCATTCCCCAACCAGCGATCCGGAGCCGTACTGGCAAGAAGCGTTGGCCCGCGATCCGGAGAATTCCCGTGTAAACACGGCGCTCGGCATCCGCCGTTTACGCGCTGCGCGCTATTCCGAAGCGGAGCAGCACTTCCGCACGGCCATCAAGCGGCTGACGACGAATTACACTTCGCCCAAAGATGGCGAGCCATTTTATTACTTGGGCGTGACGCTGAAGTCGCAAGGTAAGAACGATGAAGCGTACGATGCACTTTCGAAAGCCACCTGGAGCGAAGCTTGGAAGAGCCCTGCGTATTTTGAGTTGGCGGAGATCGACAGTCAGCGCAGTGAGTTTTCGAAGGCTCTTGAACACGTCAACCATTCGCTCGATGCGAACGCAATGAACGTGCCGGCAGTTGCATTGAAATCTGCAGTGTTGCGTCAGGTCAATCGGCCGGCAGAGGCGCTCGCCATTGTCGATGACGCCGCGAAGAAGACCGATCCGCTCGATGTGCAACTGATGACCGAACGTTGGTTGGCAACCACGCAAGCCATCAAGGATCATTCTGCGAAACTGACCACGGCACATCTCAAAGATGCTTTCGAAACGCTGAAATCGACACTGCGCGAAAATGAGCCCGCCGGCCTAGAATCGGCTGTCGCATACGGACAGGCAGGTCCGCTCGACGATCGCGGCTGCAGCCTTCGGACTGTTGCAAACGGCCGTGGCCGATACGAAACGACGTGGATCCGCTGCATCGATTACTATTCGGCGTATCTATGCCGATCAGTTGGGCAATCACGATGTCGCTGCCGATTTCCGCAAGCAAGCGGCCAAATCGCCTTCGAGTTTCGTTTTCTCCTTCCAGTCGGAGGCGATTGCGGCATTGCAGAGCGCCATCAAAGAAAATCCGAAGGACGCTCGCGCCGCGTACTATCTCGGCAACTTGCTCTACGATTGGCAGCCGGAAGAGGCCGTCAAACTGTGGGAGCAATCGGCGGCGATCGATCCTTCTTTGGCAATTGTGCATCGCAATTTGGCGGTGGCGTACGCACATCGCAAGCCGGCAGACAACGACAAAGCAGTTACCCAACTGCAATTGGCTGTCGCCACGCCTGAGAAATTTGCGATGCACTTCACAGAGCTTGATGAAGAATCGGCCGCAATTGGAGTGCCGCCGGAAAAACGTTTAGCGCTGTTGGAGCAAAATCACGATGTCGTGGCGAAGCGCGACGATGCACTCTCGCGAGAAATCGGTCTCAAGGTATTTGCCGGCAAATACGACGACGCAATCAAACTGATGACCGGCCGCAAATTTTCCGTCTGGGAAGGCGGAACGTTAGAGGTGGCGGAT
The DNA here is from genome assembly GCA_963773875.1 of Pirellulales bacterium. GTDB lineage: Bacteria > Planctomycetota > Planctomycetia > Pirellulales > JADZDJ01 > CAVTYH01. Next base: position 63,780 of record CAVZCV010000007.1, on the reverse strand, counting down.
CATTGGATGAACGCGCACCTGTTGCGTGGCCGGAAAGAACTTGCTGTTGGCCAGTTTTCCGAGGCACTGCGCGATTTCGCGGCGGCGCAGGCCGTCCCGGAAAATCTGCCGAATGCACGTAATAGCGGCGCCACGCGCGCGGCGGAGATTGCGTATTGGATCGGTGCGGCCCACGATGGCGCCGGCGAGAAGGATGCGGCGAAGAAATCGTGGCAACAAGCGGCGGATGCAAGTTATCCCGAGCCCCGGCGCGGCGGTGACGGCCGAATTTCGCCGCGGCTGGTGCAAGACTACTACCGAGCGCTCGCGAAGCTAGAAGCTCGGACAAACGGCGGACGCCGAGCGCGATTTCCGCCGCATCGCCACGACTGCCCAGCAAGCACTGAGCAACATTGATGCACCCGATGCCGCAGCACCCGCCTCCGCCGAAATTAGCAGCCGGCGCACTTCACCGCGCTCACGCGCCTCGCTGGCCCATTTTGTGGCCGCCTTGGGCCATCTCGGCCTGAATGAAAAAGACAAAGCTCAGACGGAATTCGAAAAATCGCTCGAAAGCATGCCCGACGCGCTCGGCCCGCATGTGGAGTTGAACCTGCTTGGATCGGACAGTTCGAAATAGCGCACGTTACGTGCGATCAGTGCACGAGCTTTTTGTACTTAAACCGGTGCGGCTGGTCGGCTTCCATTCCCAAGCGGCGTTTGCGTTCCTCTTCGTAGGCTTGGAAGTTGCCATCGCAGATGTGCACGTAGCCGTCCCCTTCGAAGGCGATGATGTGCGTGGCAATGCGGTCCAGAAACCAACGGTCGTGGCTGATGACCACCACGCAGCCGGCATAGTTGACGATAGCTTCTTCCAGCGCCCGTAGGGTATCGACATCGAGATCGTTCGTCGGCTCATCGAGCAAAAGCAAGTTCGAACCGCGGCGCAACAGCTTGGCCAAATGCACGCGGTTGCGTTCACCGCCGGATAAATCGCCGACTTTTTTCTGCTGATCGGGCCCCGTGAAATTGAACCGCGCCAGATACGCGCGGCCGTTCACTTTGCGGCCGCCCATTTCCAAAAGATCGAGCCCGCCGGAGACTTCTTCATACACGGTTTTGTCGGGATCCAAAGCGTCGCGGTTTTGATCGACATAGCCCAGTTCCACGGTCGGTCCGACTTTCACTTCACCTTTATCGGGCTGTTCCTCGCCGGTAATCATGCGGAATAGCGTCGTTTTGCCGGCGCCGTTGGGGCCGATAACGCCGATGATTCCGCCAGGCGGCAAGCGAAAGCTGAGGTTCTCCATCAGCACTTGTTCGCCATATCCCTTCCTGACATCTTTCATCTCCACCACGAGGCTGCCCAGATGCTTGCCCGGCGGAATCTGAATTTCGAACTCCTGTTCGCGCTCTTCGAATCGTTCCTTCGACATTTGCTCGTAGGCACTGATGCGGGCTTTGCTTTTGGCCTGGCGAGCCCGCGGGGCAAGACGAATCCATTCCAATTCGCGCTCCAACGTTTTTTGGCGAGCACTGGCCTGCTTTTCTTCCACTGCCAAGCGGGCTTTCTTCTGTTCGAGCCACGACGAGTAATTGCCTTCCCAAGGGATGCCGCGGCCGCGGTCGAGTTCCAGAATCCACTTGGCCACGTTGTCGAGGAAATAGCGGTCGTGCGTCACTGCCACCACCGTGCCGGGATAATCGGCCAAATGCCGTTCCAACCAGTTGACGCTTTCCGCATCGAGATGGTTGGTGGGCTCATCGAGCAACAGCAAGTCCGGCTTTTCCAGCAAAATCTTGCACAGCGCCACGCGCCGCCGCTCGCCGCCGGAGAGTTTGGTGACGTCGGCATCGCCGGGCGGCAGATTCATCGCGTCCATGGCAATTTCAATCGTGCGGTCCAGCTCCCATGCGTTGTGCATTTCGATTTCGTCCTGCACGCGCACCTGCTCGCCCAGCAGCTTCTCCATTTCGTCGGGCTCCATCGGCTCGCCCAGGCGATTGTTGATTTCATCGAAGCGGCGGAGAATGGCGCGCACGTGGTCGACAGCTTCATCCACATTGCCTTGCACGTCTTTCGCCGGATTTAGCTGCGGCTCTTGGGAGAGGTAGCCAACGGTGTAGCCTTCGGCCAGCCGGGCTTCGCCATCGAAGTTTTTATCTTGCCCTGCCATAATCCGCAGCAACGTGCTTTTCCCTGCACCGTTCTTCCCCAGCACGCCGATTTTCGCGCCGGATAGAACGCGAGCCAAATGTTCTTCAGCACTTCCTTTTGGCCGTGCTTCTTTGAAAGATCCGCAATTTGATAGATGTATTTTTCGGACATGGAATAAGAAGTGTTTGCTGGCTGGTCGCTTGGTTTTTGGTAAGTATTTTGTCGAACGTATCGATCGTAACGTTGCGGATTTCCATAGCGGGCACATCTGTTCGCGGTTGGCCCGTGCCTCACGCGCCGCTGACGCATATTGAGATAGGAAGTCTATCGAATTCGATCGATCTGCTCGAGTGGACAAATTCCGCAGGCACCCATGAATCTATTTTCCCAGAACGGCGCGGAAGCGAAAGAATCTGATGTCAAGGCCTCGCCGGACCGTGTAATCAATTTCGTTCGCCGGGTTATCCGCGGCGAGAAATTCTATCCAGGTCCAGAACGCCGGGCGAACTTGCGTTACCCGCTAACGATGCCGGTGAAGGTGACTCCGCTCGATAAACATCAAGAACCCATCGGACAGTCGTTCTTGGCCGTGACGCGCGATATTTCCGTTGGCGGAATGTGCCTTTACCACATGAAGTCGGTGCGAGAGAAATACTTGCAGCTGGAACTGTCCAGCCCAAATGGCGAACAACTGCAGGTCGTAATGGAAGTGGTTCGCTGCCGCCAGGCAGGACCATTCTACGAGATTGCGGGGCCATTTATCGGCTACGCATGAGAATTGTCTGTTCGATGCTTACTCATCTGTAACGCAGCCCTCCGAGGCGCTCTTTACTGTTTTGATGTATTTGAACAGTGTGCCGCGCGTCACTTTGTACGGCGGTGCTTTCCAAGCAGCACGGCGACGCGAGAGTTCTTCGGACGATAGTTGCACATCGAGCTTGTTGGCCGCAGCGTCGATCACAATCTGGTCCCCGTCTTTCACCAGTGCCAGCGCTCCGCCTTCCTGCGCTTCCGGGGTTATATGGCCGACGATGAAGCCGTGCGAGCCGCCGGAAAATCGGCCATCGGTCAATAACGCCACGTCTTTGCCCAGGCCAGCGCCCATGATGGCCGACGTCGGCGTCAGCATCTCCGGCATTCCCGGGCCGCCTTTGGGTCCTTCGTAGCGGATAACAATCACGTCCCCTTTTGCGATCCGTTTTTGCTCGAGCGCCGCCAGCATGTCTTCTTCGGAGTCGAACACTTTGGCGGGCCCTTCGAATCGCTGACCTTCTTTGCCGGTGATTTTGGCCACTGCGCCTTCGGTCGCTAAATTGCCGCGCAGAATCTGAATGTGGCCCGTGGCTTTGATCGGCCGTTCTAGGGTCGCCACTACTTCTTGTCCGGCCTTCAATCCTGGGGCGGCAGCCAAGTTTTCGCCCAGCGTTTGGCCGGTAATTGTCATGCAGCTACCATCTAATAAACCTTTTTCCAGCAGATATTTCATCACACCAGGCGTGCCGCCGACGTTGTGCAAATCTTCCTGCACGAAACGGCCGCTGGGCTTCAAATCGGCGATGTACGGCACTCGCGCGCTCACCTTTTGAAAATCGTCGATCGTCAGTTCCACTTCAGCTGCGCGGGCCATCGCAATCAAATGCAGTACGGCGTTGGTCGAGCCGCCAAGGGCCATCACCACGACCATCGCGTTCTCAAAAGCGCGGCGCGTCATGATGTCGCGCGGCTTAAGGTCGCGCTCCAGCAAACTGCGAATCACCGCGCCCGCTTGAAAGCATTCGTCGAGCTTGCCTGCGTCTTCCGCTGGTGTCGAAGCACTGTACGGCAGCGACATACCCAGCGCCTCGATTGCCGAGGCCATCGTGTTCGCCGTGTACATTCCGCCGCACGCGCCGGCGCCAGGACACGCTTTCTGCACGATCGATTTCCGCGTGCTCTCATCTATTTTTCCCGAAACGAATTCGCCGTAGCACTGAAATGCCGACACAATATCGAGCGTCTCGCCTTCCGCATGACCTTGGCCGCCTTTCGGCAAGTGGCCCGGCTTGATCGTGCCGCCGTAGACCATGATCGAAGGCCGATTCACCCGGGCCATGGCCATCAAACAGCCGGGCATGTTCTTATCGCAACCGGGCAGACTGATATTCGCATCGTACCACTGCGCGTGCATCACGGTTTCGATGGAGTCGGCAATCAGATCGCGCGATTGCAGCGAGTAGCACATGCCCTCGGTGCCCATCGAAATGCCATCGCTCACGCCAATGGTGTTGAATCGCATCCCCACCAGTCCGGCCGCCGTGACGCCTTCCTTGACCCGCGCGGCCAGCGTGTTCAAGTGCATGTTGCAGGTGTTGCCCTCGTACCACATGCTGGCGATGCCAACCTGCGGCTTCTGCATGTCGGCTTCGCTAAGGCCGGTGCCATAGAGCATGGCCTGCGAAGCGCCCTGGCTTTTGGGTTGCGTAACACGCGAGCTGTATTTATTGAGCATGGAAATCAGAAGTCAGGATTCAAGAATCATGAATCAACGAATAGATCGTCAAATGTAAAACGTTCTCAAATTGCAACCTTTAGCCCCCGGTCAATGACTGGGGGGAATACGGCTTCCCATTCAAACCATCCGAACCACATCCGCCCCACGAAATCGACTAAAACGACCATCGTAAATCATCCCAGGTTCGCGGTCCATGCGCCCCCACCATGGCAAGCAATTCGATTCGATCTTACACGTCTATAAAGTCGATTTTGACAATGCGTACGTTTTCACGTACTATTTAGCGAATTGGAGGCATCTTCATGACGACTCTCACCGCCAGTTCCGCACGTTCGCAACTCTACAAGTTGCTCGATCAGGCGGCCGAATCGCACGAGCCGGTGCAAATAACCGGCCGCAGGTCCAATGCCGTTTTGGTTTCCGAAGAAGACTGGCGAGCGATTCAGGAAACCCTGTACTTGCTTTCCGTGCCCGGAATGCGGGAGTCGATCCGCCAAGGGCTCAAAACGCCGGCGAAAAAATGCGCGAAGAAGCTCCCGTGGTGACCTCGCATGGCTACCTGGAAGCTCGTCTATACCAAGCAAGCTCGCAAAGATGCCAAAAAAACTGCAGCCGCCGGCTTCAAGCCAAAGGCCGAAGCACTATTAAAGATTTTGGAACGCGATCCATTTCAACGGCCGCCCCCATTTGAAAAGTTAGTGGGCGATTTGGCTGGCGCCTATTCTCGGCGCATCAATATGCAGCACCGGCTCGTGTACCAGGTTCTGACGGGCTCGAAAACCGTCAAAGTCATCCGCCTGTGGACGCATTACGCGTAAACGGAAGTGAACTGCGTCCGTTGCATCGCGGCAGTCCCCTGCATAGCATGAATCTCTCAGTTCAAACTCACAGTCGGGGGATAAATCGATGTCAGCGTCCATGCGCAAGACTGTTCTTGTAGCGGCCTGCCTGTGGTTTTGCGGCGCTGCGATCGTCTTTAACACTCGCGCCGAAGAGACGGATAAATCGCCGCGCGATCAATCGCCCGCCCTCACCGCCGGCTTCAAACTCCAGCCGCTGAGGTTTGATGTGCAGCATCCGTACGATTTAAAACTCGAAGATCGCTACAGCTACGATAAGGCCACTGATACGCACGATCTTTGGGTCCTCGAGTCCGACAAGCCCCACGCACCGCCGCCGAACAAGACCGCAGCGCGCACCGAGTTTCGCTTCAAAGACGAAAACTACAAGCCCGACACCGGCCTGCACATGCTCGATTGCGATCTGTACATCGTGCCCGGCACGTCCGCCTGCATCACGCAAGTATTCGGCACCGGCCCGATGGCGATGATCGGTGTCGACAAGGACGGAAATATCAGCGATTTACGCACGCGCCAAGTCTTCGCGCGCAACATGAATGGCAAGTGGTTCAACTGGAAAGTGATTCACGACACCGCCGCCGAAGGCAAAGGAGCCATCAAAATCTACATCGACGACAAACTGGCCGACGGCGATATCTCGGCCAAAAAACAATCGTCGTACTACTTCAAGTGCGGCCTCTATTCGCGTAAGGGGAGCGAGCGCGACGAGGTGAAAGTGCGGAATATCAAGTATTGGGTGAAGGGGGAATAAGCGGCTGCTGATCTTTCTCAACCCCGCGGCGTATGCGCCGCAAAAAATGCGTGAAAGAAATGTGCGCGAGGTGTGTGTAATTTATGGAACTCTTCTCCGTCCCTCGCACGTTTTGGCAAAGGCAATCAGCATGAGCACCTCAAAAACCTTGTTGACGATTACTTTGTTGATCCTTGCGTTTGCACGCAGTTTGCCAGCAGCGGCCGATGATCCGCCACAACCGGCGTCCGGCGTCGGCGATCTCGTAGCTGCGATTAACCAAGAGAGGAAAATCCCCGAACTGGTTGGCAAGCTGGAACAAAAGCTCGCCAAACCAGGTATTGAAGCCGACCATCTGGCCCGTGAGTTGCTCGATTCGCTGGATCAAATCACGCGCAATCAGGAGATTCGCAAATACTTCGACGCACTGGTCGAGCAGAAAAAGGATCGACTGGCGGCCCTGCTCGTATTACGCCTTGAGCGCACAATTTTTTTTGGCGGCCCGTCCGGCCGCGCAGTCATCGGACAAATCGTGGTCGAAGACGGCAAGCTCGAGCCGGATCTCGTCTTGGCGCAGATGCCGATTCTGGAGGAGGGCTATTTCGTCGACAACGTCCAAAGCTTCGATCAGCCACTTTGTTTTCGCGCCAATGGTTATCGCGATCTGGATGTGCCGCTGGACAAGTACAAGGGCTTTGTAGCGGTCCTCGGCAAGGTCGTGCTCGAACCCCTGCCAACCGAAGCGCGCGCAACTCTTCAGGGCAAAGTAGTCTTAGACGGCTCTGCTGACTCCAAATCAGCACATGTCTACGTGGGCGCCGCCATGGGGCCCCTGAACACTTTATCTGGCGGATACTCTCCCCGCACTCGCTGGCCCAAGAATATTGAAGCACAAACGGATGAATCGGGCGCATTCCGCGTCGAGGGACTGAATCCGAGCGAGGTTTCCGTCACAGTAACGGCGGACGGACACGTAACCCATTCCAGGAGAATAAAACTCGCGGCCGATCATCCTACGGACCTCGGCGAGTTGCGATTGTTGAGCAGCGATTTAACAACGTATGTCGGTAGCCCCGCCCCAAACAACGAGCCGCTGCAATGGGAAGCCGACTACACTGCTGCGCTCAAGCGTGCACAGGCCGAACAGAAGCCCGCGATGGTCATGATAACTGCCACCTGGTGCGGCCCCTGCAAGATGCTCGAAAAAGATACCCTGAACGACCCTTGGATCCGTTCGTTCCTTTCAAAGTTTGTCCTCGTGAAGGCCTACGAAGATAAAGACGTGGAACAGAAATACAATTCGTCCGCCTATCCAACGCTGGTCTTTACCGATTCCTCCGGCAATGCGGCTTACAAATGTGTGGGCTACAGACCAGCATTTGATTTCGTCCAAGATTGCGCGAAGGCTTTTGAGAAGCTGGGCATCGAGCAGCCCGAGGCGATCAAGACGCTGATCGACAAAAAAATCATCACGCTCAGGCAACCATAATCGATCCACTCGTACTACGCCCGTTTCGAAGTGAAAGCGGATACCAGCGGAAGGATGCGTGAGGCGGACACTCGCGCAACAAAAAACCCGCAGGCCGCTTGCAGGCGACCTGCGGGCGACAACATCTGGCGACGGTGCGCTAGAGTGCTGCGTGAGAATTGGTGGCCAACTATTTACACGCGAAGCGGGGAAATCTGACAGACGCGTCAAAAAAATTTGAATTCCAAGTTGAAAACCGCCCGTGCCCGCGTTGTTGAGCGTCGATAGCTTAGAGCCCCACGCGGCTTGCCGACGTGGCGCGAGACACTTCAGTCTAATCCTGAAAATTCTCTGTGCGCGGTTCGTGTTTCAGCTCAGATATCTTAGCTTCTTGCCTTTCACGTTGCTCAACCATCCGATCGGCTTCGATCACTCTTTGGATGGCTTGTTCCTGACGTTCGGCTTGCCGATATGCCATCGCGAGTGTTAGTGGAATCAACAGAATCGGTTCACCCGGCCCTTTGGGATAGATAAACGCAGAAAAATTCTTCGCTCCAAGTTCTCGAAGGAACGCAAATTTTCAGCCTTAAACTGGACCGAATAGTCCTCAAAATAAATTCGTCGCGATTGGCGCTTTGCCAAATCAGTCCGGACTTTCGGAAAATCAAACCAGACTTGGTAGTTTTCCTCAGTACGTGGCTGTTCTTTTCCGTTCTTATACGCGGTGTTGCCTACGGTGTAGCGAGCATGGCCGTGTTGGATCTTGGCCACATTTGCTTCGCAACCTACGGCAATCTCATCTAGCAGGTTATCACCGGATGCAGCTCGCGCCATCGCAATCAGGACGACGGCAGTCAAAAGTATGCGTGCCTGATTGTCGGTCCACCGAACATTTCGAATCCTCGTTTGTCGGATTGAATACACGCGCCTTGCAATTTAGTTTAGCGAGTGTCGGCCGGTGATTACAGATTTCGGTCCCGACCCAATTGCATTCGCCGCACCGACATCCGGGCGAACCATACCAGAACAAGAGTGACTGCCACGGCAGGGAGTCCCCAGTAGAACAGTCGCCCGGCCACTTCCGCAGCGCTTGGTGGGCGACCGGTCACAACTGTCTGCAGAGTTAACGCGGTAAAGTGTCTTACCGGATCGGTGGTCACCATTACCGATTGCAAACTTTTCTTATCAAACACTTTGATTAACACGCATGCTGCGGCCTGACTACCGCCAGCACCGTAGTAAAAATCAGCATCGTCAAAATTGAGAACTGGAACCGCATGGTCGGAATTGTAACGGATCGGCCCGGAATTCGTGAACGCGATCGCCCTTGCCTTACACACCGGTCTCACGACCGGGGCTATTTCCTGTCAGCCCTCCGGGCTTGGTAGCCATCCACCGGCATTCTGTAACATGTGTACATCCAAGCACTTATGCCATCCGCAAGGCCGGAGGCCTGTCAGGCAATAGCCCCAACTGTCAAGTTGGGGTAAGCCGTCCTCACAGTTTTCCCCGAGGTCCGGCGGACCGGTACGCGGCGTGCGATCACGCTCGGCCTGGCAATGTGTCGGTCCTGCCGGACCTCAAGACATCCAGCTGCGATCTGACACCCGGCCCTGACGGACCGGGCTATTTCCTGTCAGTCCTCCGGCCTTTCGCAGGGCAAAATGGGTATAAATGCTGGATGTACACATGTTGCAACAGGCCGCTCCGTGCCTCTGTGTCTCCGTGGTAAACAATCTTTTCCGACTGGCCCAAAAAAGCCCTTGACTAAAGACGCATGTACACTACAATGCTGGAGTCACGGGGCAGGGGCTCTGTGAGGCGGTGTTTTTGGCAATTTGGAGAAAGCTAAAGTGTCTAGGTGTCTTTGGGCCTGGGTGTCTCGTGATCTGCGGTCGAGTAGCCCGGACCGCTTGGGGCTTTCGCCGGGTGGCCCGGACAAACTGTCCGGTCGGCGCAGCCGTAAGAGGCGGTAGAGAGAATTTGGTGCCGCTAGAAGGTAGCAATTCTGTGTATGCCTCTTGCCTCTGCTCGACCCCGACACGCGAGGCTTTGTCGGGGCCACCCGGCAACCAGACACCAAGACCCACAGGCACCCAGACACTTGCCGCCGTAGGTGTGAAAAAACCCACTGCGAATCGATCGAGAAATCTCGGTCGATTTGGGGGACCAACAGCAGAGAGTGAAATAACTGTGAAATTACTCCGAGCAAAATCGGCAAAAACGACTACACAGGGTCAAAAGCGCGCTGGAGTAATTTCACCATGAAACACGATTTTCGGGATCGAGGGAGAATGACATGCGTTTTACTCGAAGAAGCGTGCGATCAACCGGGCGAGAATTCCATGCTGCTTTTGGCAGGTCGCAAGCCGTGCGGAAATTCCTCGGCGTTTTGCGAAAATCGGAAAAACAGGGCTGTGAAAGAATGCAAGCGATCATGGCAGGCTGCGATTTCGGAGCACCGACAAGCGAATCTGAAAGTAAGATTTGGAGAACGAGTCAGCAGTTCGTCTGCGAGGCCGGATCAGAATTTCGAAAACACATTCATTACCACGTTGAGCCGCGACTGGCTTTCAGCAAGCGTGGGCAATCTTTACAATTCGACCATTAAATCAATTTGAATCTTGCAGGGAAAATCGTCATGGCGCTCGTTGTTGTGGGTTCGGTTGCACTCGATAGCGTGGAAACGCCGACCGCGCGGCGCGATAACGTGCTCGGTGGGGCGGCCGTGTTTTTTTCCTACTCGGCCAGTTACTTTTCGCCCGTCAATCTGGTTGGCATCGTCGGCGACGATTGGCCCCAGCAGCACACCAAGCTGCTCGAAAAGCGCGGCATCGATACCGCCGGGCTGCATATTGTCAAAGGTGGCAAAACATTTCGCTGGACCGGTAAGTATCAGCCGAACATGAACGACCGCGAAACGCTGGAAGTGCATTTGAACGTGTTCGGCGATTTTGATCCCGTCGTGCCTGAAAATTTTCGCCGCAGCAAGTTTTTGTTTCTGGCCAACGGTTCGCCCGTTGTGCAAGCCAAGGTGCTCGATCAAATGCCCGAGGCGGTGCTCACGGTGGCCGACACGATGGATTTATGGATCAACATCCAGCACGACGAGCTCATGGCGCTGTGGAAGCGAATCGACGGCGTCGTGCTCAACGATTCCGAAGCGAAATTGCTGACCGACGATGAAAACCTGGTGCGCGCGGGAAGACAGATTTTGAAAATGGGCCCAAAGTTCGTCGTCATCAAAAAAGGCGAGCACGGGGCAATGTTTTTCAGCGAGCATGAAACGTACGTGATGCCGGCGTATCCAACGCCCGATGTGATCGACCCGACCGGCGCCGGCGACAGTTTTGCGGGCGGCATGATGGGCTACCTTGCCGAGAAAGGAAATTTCGAACCCAAGACGCTCAAGGAAGCGTTGGCCTATGGAATTTTGACCGCAAGTTTCACCGTGGAAGACTTTTCACTCGATCGATTGAAGCGCATTGAACGGCCAGACTTGGAACGGCGGATGGAAGATTATCGGCGGATGTTAAGTTTTTGAGTTGTTTTTTGAACCACGAAAACACGGAGATGCAAAATACCAATACCAATAAGGAAGGCATGAAGACAGGAAAATAATGATTTGTGATCGCTTGGCGCATTATCGTCCTTTCCTGGATTCCTGGATTCCTGGGTTCCTTATGAATTCATTTATCCTGCTGCTCCAAATCGCTCTGGTGATTAATTGCAATTTTAGATGACTACATTGCGTGTTTTCACCGCCATTGAAATTACGCCGGAGATTCGCTCAGCGGCGTCGCGGCTCATCGAGCGACTTAAGGTTGCGCAGGCGAAGGTAACGTGGACGAAGCCGACAAATTTGCATTACACGCTGAAGTTTCTCGGCGACGTGCAGGATACGCAGGTCAACCATATTTGCCGTGTTGTGCAGGAAGCCGTTGGGCCATTCATGCCGTTCGAACTTGTGGCGGCCGGCGCAGGCGCGTTTCCATCGGCGTCTCGACCGCGAACGGTGTGGCTCGGCGCCGGCGACGGATCGGAAGCCACGGAGCTCGTGTTTCAGGCCATCGAACGATTGCTTGCGCCGCTGGGGTTTCCGCCGGAAGGGCGACGGTTCACACCGCACCTAACATTGGGGCGCGTGCGCGAAAGTAGTCCGCCCTCGCTCAAACAGCTTGCCGATTTGATCAATCGCCATGCCGATTTTGACGCGGGCGCCATGATGGTCGATGGTGTGACGGTATTTTCCAGCACTTTGGGCCGCGACGGACCAACATACGATGTGCTTTCTCACGCGGAATTTCGCGCATAGCGACGTCAAAAATTACCGCTTCAAAATGCCGAACAAGTTGCTGTATTTGTCGGTCCATAGCGGCACTTCGCGGTCTGGCTCGACATATTCGGCCAATAACACCGGCGGATTGGCCGCCAGAAAATCTTTGTTGCGGCTGAGCATCATGAAATCGGTGTGATACAACAGGTGCTCGCGGTCTTGATCGGTGATGATGCGCGTCGTTTCCAGACCGTACTTCTTCGCGACAGTGCGAATCACTGGCGCCAAATCGAGATAGCGGTTCGTGATGTTGACCACAATCACACCGTCCGGCTCCAGGTGCTGCATGTAGATCGCGAACGCTTCGTCGGTGAGAAGGTGCACGGGCGGAGCATCGCCGGAAAAGGCGTCCAATGCCAGCACATTGAAGTGCTGCGAACCATTTGCGGCGAGTTCATGCTCCAGCGCGAGCCGGCCATCGGTCAGCACCACGTCGCACTTCCCCAGACAATCTTCCAGAAATGTGAATTGCTTACGGGCTATCTGCTCAACCTGCTCGTTGATTTCATAGAAGCGGTAATAATGTCCTGGCCGCGCGTAAGTGGCCACGACGCCGACGCCCATGCCGATGACGCCGACTCGGGTATTGGTCCGATCTTGAAAATAGGTAAGTGTGCGACCCATGCCGGTGTGCGGCGCGAAATACGAGATTGGAATGCGGCGTTTTTCCAGATCGACGAACTGCCGGCCGTGCGGTGTGGAACCGCTGACGAAACTGCGGTAGCGCATTCCGGGTGAATCGGCATCGAGTTCCCAAACGGAGACGGTACCGTAAAAGTTCCGACCGCGGTAAATGGCGCCAGCTTCTGCAGCGGGATCAGCAATCAACCAAGAAATGAATCCAAACGCCCCGATGGCGAGCAGCAGTACCACGGTACCAATTACGCATTTTCGAAGTTGTCTATCGAAGCTCGCAATCCACGCCAGCCAGCGCGGAGAATGCTGCAATAGCACCAAGGCCGCAACAAGTATCGATGCGGTGAGTCCGAGCGTCCACTCGAAATGTGTATTAAAAATCTGCGGCGCGATCAGGCTAACGAAAATGCCACCTAACGCGCCACCAGCGGAAATCAGTAGATAATACTCCGTTAAATGCCGCGAAGTCGGCCGCAGTCGCACCAGCTGGCCATGAGAAACCATGCAGGCGAGAAACATTGCGGTGAAATTCAAAAACAGCTCGTGCAAATAATTGCTGTGAATGCCAACCGACTTCAATAACGGATAGGCTGCGCCTGCGGCCAGGACGATGGAAACCATGGCCAGCGCACTTGTCCCCGCCGGCCGATACCAGCGTGGATGATCGAAACAAATGATGAAAGTAAGCAAATACAACGACAGTGGAACGACCCACAGAAACGGAATGACGGCAACATCTTGGCAAACGTAGTTTGTCGTGGCTAGCAACATCAGTGATGCACACGCCGGAAGGAAGAGCCATAACAGCCGCCGCGTGGCGGTTGGTGCAATATCCGCCGCGCTCAATGTCACTGGCTGATCGGCGACCCGCAGTGCGGGGCGCGACCGAAAAATCCAGATCGCACACACACCGCACAGCACGGCGAACAATGCGAAGGCCACGGTCCACATGCCGGCCTGAGTATCGGACCCGAATGCGGGTTCAAACAGAAATGGATACGTAATGAGCGCGCCAAGCGATCCCAAGTTCGATAGCGCATACAGCCGATATGGCGATCGTTCCGGCCATGCTCGGGCAAACCAGGCCTGCACCAATGGACCGGTGGTCGAGAGCACGAAGTACGGCAATCCGACACTAACCGCCAGGAGACCCAAAATGCGACCGGTCGGATGACTGCTGTCAATCGGTTTCCAACCGACATCCGGCGAAATCGAGGGGAACGTTAGCGCGGCGGCCAGTGCCAACAGCAAAAGATGAATGAGGCCTTGCGTGCGCGGGGCAAAAAATCGCGTGAGCAAATGCGCGTAGGCATAGCCACCAAATAGCACCAATTGGAAAAACAGCATGCACGTGGTCCACACTGCCGGACTTCCACCGAACCACGGCAGAATATATTTGCAAATTAACGGCTGAACTTGAAACAACAGAAATGCGCTAACGAGGATAGTCGATGCGAACACCACCATCAGCGCGGGGTACTCGGCGCCGTCGGTTTCTTGGTCAACGTTTCCTCGACCTGCTAATTGAGTCGACACCGATGGCCCCGAAGGGCTCGTTATGGAAACGAATTCATTTGCCGCGGCGGCAGTGCTCGGGTCGAGCAGCAACCTGCGACGAAACTGGGCAATCCGCGATATCCCTGCGCGATTCCAGGCTCATGAGTGGCACCCAATTGGCAAAATCGGGCGTTGATTGAGTTATCCGAAGGGCCGAACGGCTGGGTGCAAATTTGGTTCCGAAACGTGTACTTGATGGAACTCAACTGCGGATAGGCGGAGAACCTACGTTTTTGACTGCTTGCAACTCGTCTGTCATTCTAATGCGTGTGGCATGCAGCGACATCGCGCCGTCAGAATGATTGCGATCAAAGACAAAATACTTCGATTAATGCGGCTACCAACTGGCCCCGCCTTTGCGCGAGCCGCAGATAAACGCCTCAATACCAAGTGCCTGAGCCAGTGCAGCCTTAGTTAACAATGCTCGATCGGCGTCCTCAGGGCTATTAGCATAAGCGAGTTGCAAGTGGTTCGCCTTATGTCGAGCCATCATCTGGTCGCGCGAGACGCCGTAGGTCACCGCATGCATAATTGGCCACTGCGGCGTGGTCAATTTCCAGCGGCGTTCCGTCTCTTCACGGGGCAGTTCCACTACGCCGCCGCGGCCCAAATCCATCTTCAGACGGTTATCTTCCACATAAATCCGCGACCAAATTATTTCGCCGGGCTTCGAAATGCCTTTCACCGTGCCGCCACCTAGCCGGAAGTACATTGCAGGTTGGCGTTCGCTCGTGGTGCCAGACCAGCCGCCAATGAAGTGCGCTGGTGGTGCGGCGCCGCTAATCAGGAATACCCAAACGTATTCGTCGGTAGTGCCGGAGCGATCGGGGTCGCCCCAGCGCAAATCGTGCAAAGTGTTTTCCACCGGCTGGCCAAGTGCTTTGTGAACACGATAGGTGAGCAACCCGTCGACGCCAGCGCACTCATCAACTTCGTTGAAGTGCGGTAGCGGCTGGCCTTCACACAATACCCGCTTGCCGTCCCGGCTTTTTACGGGAGGCCGGTCGGTGTTATTCAGTGTGCCTTCGACCAGATCGCTGGCCGGCAACAAATCTTTGAGGCCCTGCTGATATTGGATCCCTATCACCGAACAGCCGAAATCATCAGCAATTCGCATGGCTGCAATATACATTTTGCACTGCTGATGAATTTGTTGATCGGTTAAATCGCTCTCTTCATTTGGCCCGGTTTGGAATTTCATGCCGCGATCTTCCATCCATTTCCGCACTGCTCGCGCTTCATCATCCTTGACCTGCGTCGTCTCGAAGTACAGCGCCGATTGGCTGAGGCGTTCCTTGAAAATGCCGGTTGGCATCAAAAGATGATCGGGGATGATGGCATTAAACATGCCCATGCAGCCTTCGTCGAACACGCCCATGATGGCTTTTTCTCGTTTGAGCTGGCTGGCGAGTTTGCCGGCAGCCGTCTTAGCTTGCGAGAGCAGATCGCCTTTCACGGCGCTAAGCGGTTGCACATGAGTGATCTTATGGTCGACCTTGCCTTTTTCGAGCCACGTGCGCAGATTCAGTCTGAACGCTGTGTCCTGGAAATCTTCGCTCCAAAGTGTGGAATAGGGCACACCGGCTTTCGTAAGCGAGCCGTTCAAGTTCAGCATGCCCACCAGACCCGGCCAAGTGCCGGACCAATTAGCTACAGTCAAGATCGGCCCTTCGTGCGTGAATAGTCCAGGCAGAATGTGATGCGAATATTGCCATACCGCCTCGGCAACAATGAGCGGCTTCTTGGGATCGATGCCGGAAAAAACCGCCAGACCTTCCTTTTGCGAACCGATGAAACCATGCTGCTCGTCCGGCTTGTAGGGATGCGCGGGGTGAGTTTGAAACCGGCGTCCGCGACAGCTTTGCCGAGCGCCTGCTCCATTTCGTTCTGAGCCGCCCAGCATTTCTGATTGGCCGAGAGCCGCAAATCGCCGTTGGCAACCAGCAGCACCTCTTTCTGCGCGGAGCCAGAACTTCCCGTCGACATGATGATTCCCCCAAGACTGCGAAGTGAATGAAATAGCAGAATCGCCCAGTTTACCGCACACGTGGGTCACATTCAACAATTCAGCCCGGCCAATTGTGGGGTCAGATGAATCACGGACGTTGAATTAGCAAGCACAGATCATTGATTCCCAGGATGAGGCAAAGTTTAATGGGTCATCGCACAACCAAACCTTTGATTTTCGGGGGAGAATCAAGATGAATCGCACTTTGGCGCTGTCCTGCGCCGTACTTCTGGGTCCAATTGCCGCCACGCAGTGCATTAGCGAAGAGATCGTCGCGGTTGATCGCCCGGCTCTTGTTGCTCGAGCAGATCTGATGCTCAGCAAGCCAGTTTCGCGCAGCGAAGAGGGCTTGCCAATCGGCAATGGCCGTATGGGCACGCTGGTGTGGACGGAAGGTGATGTCCTGCGGATGCAAATTAACCGCGTGGACGTTTTCGGCAACAGTTGCGGCACGAGCAGCTTTCCGCAACGCAACACCGATTACTGCGGCGGCTGCGGATTCGTAGATATCAGCTTCGCCGGCGCCGCGCGGAATGCTGATGAACCGGCGAAGGTGTTCACGGCCGACCACTGCCGCCAGCATTTGGCATGCTACGACGGAATGGCGACGATCGAAGGCCGTGGCGTGAAAGTCGAGGCGCAGGCATGGATGGATCAAGACGTGATTGCCATACAAATTACGGACGATCGGCAAGCGGGCGCGATCACACCGATATCCATCGATTTGCGCATGCTGCGACCGCCAATTGTGAAGCATTTCAAGCACACGGCGAAATCGACGTTCGACGTCCGACTCGATCGCGCCGCGTTGACGCAAGAATTCTCCGAGGGCGATTATTTTTGCAGCAGCGCAGTTGCCGTGGCCGCCGTCGATATTCGTGCAGATGTCAAGCAATTCGACGAACAAACAGTTCGCTTATCGCTGAAGCCCGGCCCACGCAAATTCACGGTTCTCATCAGCAGTGAAGCAAGTTTCGATCGCACCAACGATCCAACGTGGCCGGCACTCAAAAGTATCGATGGCGCGGCAGCTCAAGGCTTTGACGCGTTGGCCGAGTCGAATCAAGCGTGGTGGAAGAACTTTTGGGAAAAATCACTCGTCCATTTGCATAGTGCCGATGGTGTAGCCGACAAGCTCGAAGCCGATTACACGTATTTTCTTTATACGATGGCGTCGACTTCGCGTGGCCATTTTCCCACTAAGTTCAACGGCATGCTGTGGACGACCGGCGGCGATCGGCGAGCATGGGGAGGCCAGTATTGGGGTGCGAATCAGAGCTGTTTTTACAACAATGCACTGTCATCGGCGAATCATGCGGAGCTTATGACGCCGATGCTCGAAATGTACTTCGGCATGCTCGCGTCCTGCGAGCATGCGGCCCGTCAACAATGGGGCAGCCAAGGCGCGTTCATTCCGGAAACCGTCGCGTTCGACGGCCTGGCACAGCTGCCAGACGACATCGCGGCCGAAATGCGCGAGCTGTATTTGCTACGCAAGCCGTGGTCGGAGATGTCGGCGAAGTTTCGCGAGTACGCGTATACCCAGCAGCCACATTCCAGCCGCTGGAATTGGATGGTTGGCGGGCAGATGGTCGATGGCCGCTGGGTGCCCGGCGAGCGTGGCAGTGGGCCGTACGGACCTGTGACACACATTTTTTCGCGCGGCGCGAAGATCGCTTATCAATTTTGGATTCAGTATGAATACACCCGCGACAAAGGTTGGCTCGCGGAGCGGGCATATCCGGTCCTCAAGGATGTGGCCGAGTTCTATCGAAATTATCCAAACTTGCGAAAAGAGTCTGACGGCAAGTATCACATCCACGATGTGAACTCCAACGAGCCGCTGTGGGGCGGACAAGATACTGACGAGGAAATTGCGTCGATGATGGCAATTTTCCCGGTAGCAATTCGCGCGGCGGAGATTTTGAATGTCGATCGCGAGTTGCGAAGCAAATGGCAGGAAATGGCCGAGAATCTCGCGCCACTCCCGCGCAGCGATAATCCGGCCGCTGTGGCGGCCAATCGTCCCGCAATTGCCGGGCCACCGACGTGGGTCAAAGCGCTGAACCCCGTTGCCAAAGGCAACGCATCGAGCGGATCGGATGGCAACACGCTCCCGATCTGGTTCTTCGATCTGTGCACGCTAGAAACGACCGGCCCGATGCGTGAGACCGGCGAAGCGACGGCAGCGCGGATTTTGCCAATTCCGCTCAACGCCGGCCGCCGGCCGGGCGTACTTTCCAAAGTACCGTTGTTGGCAGCCACGATTGGCCGCGCTGACGCAGTGAAAGTGCTTGTTCCCTCCCAAATGCAAGGCGGTACGCAAGGTGTTCTGTTAGCCAATCGCTTGGACACAAAAGAGGGTGCGCAAACGCAGTGCAACGAACGAATGGGCAATGCATCCGATGCGCTAACCACCGCACTGTGTCAAAGTTTTCCTCCGGGGCCAGCGAACCCGCCGGTTATCCACGTGTTTCCCGCCTGGCCAACCGATTGGGATGCCGATTTTACACTGCTGGAACGCGGCGGATATTTAGTGAGCTCTTCAATGCACCGTGGGACAATCGACTTCGTCGAACTTAAATCGCAGCTCGGCGGAACGTGTCGCATACGCAAGCCGTGGGACGGCATGGTTCAACTCTTTCGCAATGGTTCGTGCCGAGACCATCGATCGGCCGCTAATGATTTTCGAGACGAAGAAGGATGAGGACGTCGTGTTGGTACGACCTGGAGTCGATCCGCAGAAATTTCGAAAGAGTTTGACGCCGCCAGCGTTGCAATAATTCGCACCTTTTACCACTGCAATCTCGTGCTAAAACGGCGGTGGCGGACGTTGGTGCTTCCATTTTTCGGCGTGCTGGCTCGCCGCATCGGCGCATGTCGCCCGCCTTGCGCGGTCTGCTCCGAGGAACAGGTACGCGGTTATGAAAACTCCCACGGCGAAGCCGGAAATGAACAGGAACACCGCCGCACCACGCTGGCTTGCTGGAGAATTGCCGAATCCGTTTACGCATGGCCGCAGAGACACGCGGCAGTGAGCGAGGTTCGCGGAATCGCATCACGAGCCCAAGATAACTGCCAAATCGCCAGGCGCGGCTAAGGCGTCAGCTACTCGCGCTGCGATACGCTTCGAGCGAGCGCTGAAATAGCCACCGCGATCCCAGGATGCTGCCGGCGGTAGCCAGAATCGCGAAGCTTGCGAGCAGCCAGTTTTCCATGATGAGCGGTTTCGCCATCAGCCGCGCGGGCACATTTACGACAATCATCACGGGAATCAAGAATGTGAAGATCATTCGCAAAGGACCACCCCAAGGACCGGCATAAATCTCCATCGGATAGCGGGAAAAGTTGGTGATGTAGAACCAAAAATCGTAAAGCGTTTGATTCCGCCCCAACCATACGCTAGTGGCCGCCAGCGCGGTCATCAGGCTGTACAAAATCATCACGCCGCAGAGCACGTAAATCGGATATAGAATAATTTGCGCGATGCCCGGCGTGTAATCCATGTGTACCAGCGAATACACGAGCAGTGCGCCGGCGAAGATGAAGTTGGAAAAGCCCGACCAATCGACTTTGGTAAGCGATACAAGAAACTGCGTGTCTATGGGTTTGAGCAGCGCGAAGTCGAGCCCACCGGTACGTACCAGTTCGCTGAATTCTTCGGCATTCGGCATGAAGAAGACCTCGACGAGGCTGTTGACGAACATCGCGGTCGCGAGGAACGCGAAGAATTGAAATTGATCCCAGCCGGCGATCGTTTGCGTGTAGCGGAACAGTATCAAATAAAAGCCGAGCTGCATCAGAATCCACGAGAGGCTCGAAATGCACTCGATGATGAAGTTCGCGCGAAACATCATGTTTCGCACCAAACTATTGCGGGCGAAGGTCAGGAAAACGCGGAGGTACGAAGCACGCGGCGTCATCGACTAACCACCAAAAGCACTGTAGCGGCGCAATCCGCGGTTATACATCCAGCGCGAAAGGAAAATGAAGAATACGATCCAAGCGAGTTCCACGACCAGTCCACGCATGAGTTCCGCCCCGGTGATTTTGCCGAGGAAGACCGCGGACGGAAAGTAAGCGAGGTACTGCAAAGGTGTGATACGGACCATGTCGCCCCATGTGATGCTCCCGACCAGTGTGAAACGATCGAGCATGCTAATCGGAAACATGTGGCCTGACAGAAAGAAGTTGAACAGCATATAAACGAATAGCAACGAGCTGATCTCCAGGAACCAAAAGCCGATCATGCCGATGCACGACTCCAAATAGAAGCCGAGTAGAAATGCCATGACCAACGAAGCGATGAATGCAGCAAAGATCGGCAGTTCGGGCCAGCCGCTCGTGAAGTATCCGCGACAAATATAGAACACCAGCGTGAACGGAACGAGTGCGATAGTGTAATACACCAATTTGTGAGCCACGCGACTGAGCAACAGAAAGCCGATCATATCGACCGGTTGCGTGATGAATTTTTTAATCGAGCCATCGCGAATACTGCGGCCGATGCCACTGGCGAGCGCCGGCATGCTGGAGAAGACGCGAGCGATCATCGTCAGCAAATAGTAGGCAATCATTTCCTCGCGAGTATAGCCAGCAATTGTTCCAACCGACTGAAATACTGCCGTCATGAGGAATATCTGCGTGACGATCGGCAGGAAACGCATGAGCGTACCGAGCATGAAATCGCCGCGGTACACCAGCCGCTCTTCCAGCGAGATGCGCAGGATGGTCCACCAGGTGCGCAAGGTTTGCGCAATACCAAGACCGGATGGCGGATTTTGCACTGCTGTGGACATCGCTACATCTTGAACTGTTCGAGAATCAAGCCGCAGAGGTTGCAACCCCTGGGCTTGGAGAGCTAATTGGCAATCACCACCTGTTCTTGCGCGCCCCGCTTGCGAAAACAAATCGGCGATGACTTGCTCCAGCGGCGGATCTTCAACGCTCACGTCTTCAATTTGGTGATTTGCCAGAATCGCGGCCAATACCTCCGGCACTACATCGCGCTGCACTTTGATCCGCACCATCGGCGCTTGCTTTTCAATTAACTCGCCATAGCGAGCCCAATCGCCATTCATGTTGCTTTCCGCGAGCTGCAAGGTGACGATTTTATGCCCACTGAAGCGATCGACAATTCCAGAAAGCGAGCCGTCATACATGATCTTTCCATGCGCGATGACCACAACGCGTCGACACAGCGCGGCCACGTCCTTCATGTAATGGCTCGTGAGCAGGATCGTAATTTTACGAATCTGCTGATAATGCCGTAAGAAAGTTTGCACATTGTGCTGGGCCACCACATCCAGGCCAATCGTCGGCTCATCCAGAAAAAGCACTTCCGGAGAGTGCAACAGCGCCGCGATCAACTCCATCTTCATTCGCTCGCCCAACGAAAGTTCCCGCACTGGCTGGCCGAGCAATCTTCGCACGTCGAGCAAGTCAATAAGTTCATCGCGTGTGCGCTCGAACTGCTGTGGCTCAATGCGATAGATTTCCTGATGCAACCGAAACGATTCCTGCGCGGGCAAATCCCACCAAAGCTGATTCTTCTGGCCCATTACCAGTGCGAAGCGACGGCGGTAAGCATTTTCACGTTTCCACGGTACAAACCCCATCACACTGGCCGTTCCGCTTGTGGGTGTGATGACGCCGGAGAGCAATTTCAGCGTTGTCGTTTTGCCTGCGCCGTTGGGACCAAGGAATGCGATGAACTCGCCTTGCTCGACGGTCAAATCGATGCCTGCCACCGCCGCCACTTCACGATATTCACGGCGAAACAGCCCTCGAATTGACGCCGCTAATCCTTCGCGCTTTTGATACACGCGATATGTCTTCGCTAGCGATTCAATTTCAATGACAGACATGGCGGAGGATTATATGCCGGATGTCCTGCTGCGGAAAGTGAAGAGTCACGGCGCACGAGTGATCCTCGCGTTATGCGTTGTTCATGGTTGACGGTATCAGTATAATTCGGCGATTGTTAATTCAGCCCACGGTCGGAACGAATCAGTTGAGCACCTTATCCCTTCGCGTAGGCATTGGGCACGATACGCACCGCCTAGAGTCGGGCGGTCCGCTCATGCTTGGCGGTGTATCGGTGCCGTGCGAGATGCACGCCGTAGGTTACAGCGATGCCGATGTGCTGCTGCACGCAATTATCGATGCCTTGCTCGGCGCTGCATCGATGGGCGATATCGGCGATATGTTTCCCAACAGTGATCCGCATAATCGCGACCGGAAGTCAGCCAGCATGGTGGCGGTCGTTTGCGAACGGTTACGCGCCCACGACTGGCGGATTGTGAATGTCGATTGCATTGTTTTCGCCGAAAGGCCTAAACTGGGGCATTACAAGGATGCCATGCGGATGCGGATCGCCGAACTACTCGAGATGCCCGCTCACGACGTTGCCGTCAAAGCCAAAACCGGCGAAGGCGTGGATGCCGTGGGACGCGGCGAGGCAGTTTCCGCGCAGTGCGTGGCATTGTTGAAACGCAGAATCACGAACGAATCGGAATAAACTGTCATGGCTACCGCCACCTCACGCATGCCCACTTCTTCCTCTGACACACCTCCGCCATCGCTGCGAATTTACAGCACACTCAGCCGCACGAAGGAAACATTTGTTCCGGTTAAGCCCGGTGCGGTCGGCATGTACTTGTGCGGGCCAACCGTTTACAAGCCGAGTCACATCGGGCATATGGTTGGGCCGGTGATCTTCGATGCCATCAAGCACTATCTGGCGTATCTCGGCTTCAAAGTCACTTGGGTCGTGAACATCACCGACGTCGACGACAAGCTAATTAAAGAATCGAACTCTCGTGGCATGTCGATGGCCGCGCTCGCCGAAGAGATGACGGCCGATTATATGCGGAACCTAGAATCGCTGGGCGTGGACACGATCGACCACTTTCCGAAGGCCACCGACAACATTGATGAGATCATTCGCCTGACAAAAGTCCTCATCGACAAGGGCTTCGCGTACGCATCCGAAGGCGATGTGTACTTCGACGTCGCCAAAGATTCCGGATACGGCAAACTCAGCCGTCGCACGATGGAAAGTTTGCAAGGCGAAGGAGGTGAAATGGCCGAGCGCAAACGAGCGCCGGGTGATTTTGCACTCTGGAAAAGTGCGAAGCCGAGCGAACCGGCGTGGGATAGCCCCTGGGGCAAAGGCCGTCCTGGCTGGCACATCGAATGCTCCGCCATGAGCGAGCGAATTCTCGGCGAAACGTTCGATATTCACGGCGGCGGTCTGGATCTGATTTTTCCACACCACGAAAACGAAATCGCTCAGAGCGAATGCGCTCACGGCAAGCCTCAAGCTAAATACTGGTTGCATAACGGGCTGATGCAAGCGGCAAGCGAAGCCGGCAAGATCGGCGGCAGAGCAACGCGGCCTACCGATAGCGCCACCGCCTCGCCTCAAGCCGGCGATATCGCGTCGCAGCAATCGGCCAAAATCAGCAAATCGACTGGCGCAAGTGCGTTCCGCGAACTGCTGGAACGGCATCAACCGGAAACGATTCGCTTCTTCTTACTCTCAACGCATTATCGCAGCCCGATCCAGTACAGCGAAGAATTATTGCAGCAAACGGCCCGCAGCCTGGAGGGTTTTTATACGTTCTTCAAGCGCTACGAGCGAGTCCGCGGGCGGCGGTTTTTCGATTTGCAACCGGCCATGAACCGAGCGGCTGGCGATTTTGATCCGGCAGGAAACGCATTTCTCACCGAGGTGGCGGCGCTGCGTCAGCGATACCTTGAAGCAATGGATGACGACTTCAACACCGGTATCGCTACGGCCGTGCTGTTCCAACTGCTGACGGCTCTCAACAAATTTATCGACGCCGAAAAACTTGAAGCTGGCAAGCCCGATGCGGACAAACTGGCAACCTTGGATCGCGGCGCGACGGTGCTGCGCGAAATGGCCGGTGTGCTCGGATTGTTTCGCAAACCGCTCGAATTGAAAACAACCGCGAATGATACACTTGTTCAGCGGACTTGTTGAACTTCTGATTGAACTTCGCGCCGCCGCCCGCAAGAACAAAGATTTCGCCACCGGCGACCGCATTCGCAATCGACTCACCGAATTGGGCGTCAAACTCGAAGATCGTACCGGCGGAACCGATTGGCAACGGATTTGACCGGCGTCGGACAACGGATTGGGTTTTATGCAAAACCGCAAGCGGAATGGACTGCCCAACGCGGCCCAAACACCTGTTCATTCTGCATTCTCCAATCCGCACTCCTCATTTCCGCACCGCATTCTCGGCGTAGATCCTGGCTTGAACATCACTGGCTACGGCGTTTTGGAGCGAGATCCGAGCAATTCTCGAGTGCCGCGCGTCGTGGAAGCGGGAGTGGTGCGCGGCATTAGCAAGCAATCATTGACCGATCGGCTGCTTGAAATTCATCACGGTGTTGTCGAAGTGATCGCCGCGCTCAAGCCCGATGTGATGGCGCTGGAACAGCTCTATTCGCACGTGGCTCACCCGCGCACATCCATTCTGATGGGCCATGCTCGCGGGGTTATCTGTCTGGCTGCCGCTCTGGGCGGAATTCCAGTCGTGCATTATCCAGCTACGCAAATTAAACGAATTCTTACCGGTGCCGGTCGAGCGTCGAAGGAGCAAATGCAATCTGCAATTACTCGCGAATTGCGGTTATCACAAATTCCCGAGCCGCCGGATGTGGCCGATGCCCTGGCAGTCGCGATCTGTCACTATTATCTTGGCCGTGGCCAGCAAGAATTGGCGGAGGCCAGCGAACAACCGGCAAAAGCAATCCCATCACGGAAAGGTGCAAAAAGGGGAGCGAAGCTATAGGGAAGTATTTAATAAGCGATAAGCAAGCCACGACACCAAACAGGAACTAACAAAAGCTCACAGATTTCGCATGGATTCCTGGCTTGCTTATTCGACTTTTTCTCTTGGTCTCCCATGATTCTGTGCCGAACATTTTTCGTTCATTATCCAATCACGCACCCACTACTCACCCCTAACCGCATTGATCACCAACATCTCTGGCCGTCTGCTTCGTGTAGACAACGATTCGCTCACGCTGCAAGTCGGTGCATTTCAGTATGAAGTGCTGATTCCCGAGTTCGCTCGCCGCCGGCTCCAGAGCGAATTGAATCATGACGTTAGCCTGCACACGATCGAGTATCTCGAGGGGAACGCCATGCAGGGGCGTATGACGCCGCGGCTGATTGGTTTTTTGAGCGAAGTGGAGCGCGAGTTTTTCGATCTGGTGTGCGAAGTCGACGGCGTTGGCGTAAAAAAAGCCTTGCGAGCTATGGTCCGACCGGTGCGCGAAGTGGCGCAAGCGATCGAAGCGCAAGACATCAAAGCACTCTCGGCGCTGCCCGGCGTAGGTCCCGCAACCGCAGAGCGCATTATCGCCAAGCTGCGCCGCAAAATGCCGAGGTTTGCCTTGATGGTTGCTCGCGAGGAGCCGCGCGGAATCGATGATACCCAGCACGATGTCATGCACGAAACGTTCGAAGCACTGCGATCGCTAGGCCACTCGGAAAGCGAATCGCGTCGGCTCGTGGAATCGGCCATTGCCGGCAAACAAAAGTTCAAAACCGTTGAAGAAATGCTGCAAGCAATTTACCAACAAATCCACAAAAAATAGCCGCATCGTTTTGGTTGGCGCCAGGGCTGGCCCGCGCTTTGCGCGGGCAAGCCTAGGCTGCTACGAATCATCGTGAAGTTCGCCGAATGCCAACACCGATTGCCACCACTCCTGAAATCGCCAGCACGCCGGCACCCCAGGGGCACGCGTGCGCCAACTGCGGTTCTCCGGTCGAGGAAGGCGATAAATTTTGCAATGTCTGTGGCGCTGCGCAGCCGGTGGCGGAACAACCGGCGGCGCCAGCGACGCGAACCATCGAATGCAAAAACTGCGGCGCGACCATCACGCTGGCAGCCGCTCAGCTAAGCATTACGTGTCCGTTTTGCGATTCGAATTACGTCGTCGAAGTGCCGCCAGGGCAATCGAATCGGCAGCTGCCGGAATTCGTGATCGGCTTTGCGCTCACGCCCCAAGATGCGCTGGCACGGTTCAAAACCTGGCTCCGAGAGGGCGGACTCTTCCGGCCAGGCGATTTGTATTTGGCGAAAATAGAAGACAAGATGCGAGGAGTGTATTTGCCGTTCTGGTCGTTTTCTATGCTCGCACATAGCCAATGGTCGGCGAATATCGGCGAGTATTGGTATCGTACGGAAACGTACACGACGATGGAAGACGGCAAGATGGTCACGAAAACTCGCACCGTGACCGAAACCGAGTGGTGGCCGCTCGCTGGGGAGCATCAAAACTATTGCAGCGGTTACCTGGTGTCAGGCAGTCGCGGCCTTCCGCAAATTTACGCGGATCGAATCAAGCCGTTCCGCATGGAGTCGCTAAAACGCTATCAGCCTTATTTTCTCGCCGGCTGGCTGAGTGAGGAATACTGCGTGGAACGCGATCAGGCACTCGTGCTTTGCCAGCAAGAATTTCGCCGCTGGGAAGCCAAGAACATCGATAATTTTTTGCCCGGCGACACACATTCGTCGGCAGAGGTGGCTACCGAGTTTAGTGATATCAATTCCGACCTGATCCTGCTTCCGGTGTATTTGGTGACATATAGATACGGCGAAAAATTGTATCGGTTTTTAATCAACGGCCAGACCGGCAAGGTGACGGGCGACAAGCCACTTTCGTCGCTGAGGATTGGAATTGCCATCGCGCTCACTGTCATTGTGGCGTTGGTCCTATGGTTTTTGATTGCGCATGTGAGATAGGGTTGGGCAACTAGTACGCTAAACCGCAAGCGGCATTTCTCATTCCACACTCGAGATTCTCGATTTGCTTGCCCATGCCCAACGTTGTCACCAAATGCACGGTCTGCGGCGCGCTGTTGGATGAAGAAGATCTCTTCTGCCCCAACTGCGGCACCGAAGCGCCCACGACCGCAAATGAGAACCGACAATTCGCCGCGAACAAAGATGCCGGAACGAGGGACGGGCGGCCAGGAGCGGAAGCTCAACCCGCTTCCCACATCTCGACCTTTAACTTCACCTGTCGCGGTTGCGGCGCGTCTATGAGTTACGACGCCAGCGCACAGGCTTTGCGCTGTCCGTTTTGCGGGTCGACGGAACTCGATAAGAAGCCTGACGCGAAAGAGATCGCCCCAGATGCCGTGGTGCCGTTCGTTGTCACGCGCGATCAAGCGGTGGAAACGATGCGCAACTGGCTCGGCCATGGCTTTTGGCGGCCTGGCGATTTAGCGGAATCGGCCGCGGTGGTCGCCATGACTCCAATCTACGTGCCCTATTGGGTGTTTGAAGCCGACACATACACCTACTGGACCGCTGATAGCAGCCAAACGCCGCCCGGCGCACGGGCCGATTGGTTCCCGGTTTGTGGCCAGCACGAAGGATCCTACGCCGGGTTACTCGTCGGCGCCAGTTGCGCTCTCACGGCCGCAGAAACGACGGCGCTGTGTCCGTTCGATCTTACAAAGGCAGAACCGCCGGAGAGAGTTGATTTGCAAAACATCACGTTGGAACGCTTTACTGTGCCGCGAAAGTATGCGCGGCCAATGGCCAGCCAGGGACTTGAGGACCTCGAACGGCAAGCCTGTGAACAATATGTCGCCGGCAAATGTCGCAACTTGAATGTCAACGTGCGAATTACTAATCTCGCTAGCCGCCCGATGCTAGTGCCAGTGTGGATCATGGCGTATCGATATCGGGACAAAGTCTTTCGGTTTCTGGCCAATGGTCAATCGGGCCGGGCTGCCGGGCAGGCACCGATTTCGTATCGCAAAATTGGCGTCGCCGTCGCGATTGCTGCAGTCATTATCGTGTTGCTGCTGCTTTTATTCGCATCGATGGCTCGCGGGCGGCAGCGACAATTTCACTTCTCCGATTCGCGCCGGCTTGGAAACTGTGTGATCGCACAAGAAGAGTGCTCGACCAAGTCGGGAGTCTGTTTCGTCCCTCCCGCCCGCTGTTGACGGGGCGTTTATCGCCGGTCACTATAGAGCCGGATTTCGTGTGGGGCGACATCCTCGCCTCGCTTATACCCGCGACGCTTAGTACGCTATGAAGCTCGTCTTGTTGGGTACCGCTGGCTATCATCCGACAGATCGCCGCCAAACGGCGTGCCTAATGCTACCGGAACTGGGAATTGTGCTCGATGCGGGCACAGCGCTTTATCGGATCCGCGAGCGATTGACTACGCCCGAACTCGATATTTTTTTGACGCACGCGCATTTGGATCATGTGGCCGGACTCACGTTTTTGCTCGACGTGCTGGCCGAGAAACAGATGCAACGAGTGACGATTCATGCGATGCCTGAGAAGCTCAAGGCCATCGACGATCACTTACTGAACGAACTGATTTTTCCGGTGAAGCTGCCGTATGAGATGCGCCCATTGGCCGGCGAATGCCCACTATTGGGTGGCGGCAAATTGAAAGGATTTCCACTCGTGCATCCAGGTGGATCGGTGGGCTTTCGGCTCGATTGGCCCGGCCATTCGCTGGCATATGTGACCGACACGACTACACCTGGCGTTTGCGGGATACGTCAACCACATCCGCAATGTCGATCTTTTGGTGCACGAATGCAACTATCCGGACGGCATGGAACAAATGGCGGAACTCACCGGCCACAGCTGCGCCACGCCGGTCGCCCAAACTGCGAAAGCCGCTGGAGTGAAACGGCTGGTGTTAACCCACGTGAATCCGGCCTCCGACGCCGATGATCCGATCGGCATGCCGATAATCCGCAAGATTTTTCCGGGTGCAGAATTGGGTTTCGACGGGATGGAATTGATCTTCTGAGATCGATTTTTTACCACGGAGAGACAAAAAAACGGAGAAGCAACGTGAACTTTCTGATGCTCTCGGTGCCTCTGTGTCTCGGTGGTTTGATTTCCAATATCAATCCAACCAATCTTCATCTTTCAGCCGCTGGGGCACGTACGTTTCGGTCACGTAACTGATGTCTTTGGAAATTAGCGATTCAACTTCCAGCTTGAAGCCATTTTTCAGCATCTTTTCAATCTCTTTTTGCCAGTTTTTTTTGCTGGCAAACCACGGATAACTCGCGATCTGCTTGGCGCGTTTGATGTCGGAATCGTTCAGCGTAATTTTCACGCTGTCGGAAAGTTCGCAGCGGTCGAAGTCGATGCTCCGCAAGCCGATGAACCGCGCATCGGGAATCGCCATCCGTTTGCTCTCGTACGCCAGGTTGATCGAGCCCTGCTTCAGCACGCTGTAGATGTAATACCCCCAGGGGTCGTTATCCAAAAGGCAATAGATTGGCAGCTTCAACTCGTTGTGCAGTCGATAGAGAAGGCGGCGCACGCCGCGGGTGGGCTGACCGGCGCCATGGGTAAGAATGCATTTGTGCTTCTGCCAGAATTTATCTTCGTTGAATCGCTGCCAGACCGTGTCTTTTTCGACATGCAAAATAAACTTGGCGTCGCACTTTTTGAATTCAATCCGCTCGGGTTCCACGATTGACGGAATGCCGTAGCCACCGGAGCCCATGCGTGTGCAATCGATTTCATCGCCGCTGTCGATGAGCGTAATCGGTCCGACCATGTCGCCGCGCTTCTGGGCATACAGATGCAGTTCTTCTCGCAAGCTGTTGAGCGTGACTTCCAGATCTTCAATCACAGGATCGCATTCATTCTGATCCGAGAAAGTTTCCTCTTTCGTGCCTTCAATCGTGTGCTTCAAAAGATAAAACATACCTCGCAAGCTGGTCGTCTTGGCATTTTCAATCAGCCGTTTGCAGCCACTGGCAACAAGCATGGTTTGCATGTAGCTTTTGGCCTGCGACAAGTTGAATAGCTGCCGACGGTTTTTTGCGGTGCCCATCTCGATGAAGCGCTTTACGCGGTTGTATTTGACGTTCGACAAATTGCGGGCTGGAATGTCTAGGTACGGATCGCGGCGCTTTTCTGCTGCGGCCACAACATCGTTGGCCATGTCTTTCAGCGTCGTCAGCGTCTTCTTATCGCGCGGCGTAAGTTTGGCCGCTGTGACCGCAACCGACCCGTTCGACTTTCCCGACTTTCTCTGTCGTTTTGCCATGATCTATTTCTTGTTTTGTTCTGTCGCGTGCGATTTTGCTTCCTCTTTAGCTGCGTGCGGCACATTCACCGCCGTGCCTGCGTGATCGACAATTAGCACGCCGCCGCCGTAATTTTCATCTACTTCCTCAATTGGCTTGCCGTCTTCGCCGAGCACCACATCGGCCTCGGCGGTCTTTTTCTTCGCGACTTTGAGCAGCTGTTCGTAGAGTTCCTTGCGGTCGGCCTTGTTGATTTCGCTCACAGCGTTTGCCACTTCGCCGAGATAACGCAAAAAAATGTTGCGGCGTTCCCCTTCCTGTTTCACACGAATTCGGCGCCGTAGATACATGCCCAGCTTGCGACCGACCGCCTGCAATGCCAGTCGCAGTTCCTTTTGAATTTCCGGATAGCTGGCGATTGCTTCCTTCGATTCGCTCGTGAACGGCACCCACACGCTTGCCATGTGCACCATGATGGTCACCGGTCCGCTGGGCAGCGAGTTGCGAGATTGCTGCAAACCGTACGATCGCCAGTTCGTGCCCATGATGGTTTGCGTAATCGCGCACGCAGCGTGCTGAAACTGAAGCGGCACGCGATTGGCGTAGCGCATGACCGTCATCGTCTGACCGTCTTCCAAGTTGACGTTGTGCATCGCTGCATGTAGCGTGGCGATTTCATCTTTTTTCATGCGGCCCGGCGACTGCCGTGTGCCAAGTTTCGATTCTTCCAGAATTTTGTCAGCGGCGTCGCTGCCTAAGCCGGCGAATGTGCTCATCAAAAACTGCCGTAGCGTGCGGGCATCGCTTTGCGACAGCAATTCGGTCAACACCTCCAGCGAAACTCGCTGCGCCATTGGCGCTCCCCCGTATGCGATGGCCGCTTCAATCAAGAATGGATTGCCGCGATACACCGACGGTGGTCGCGTAGCCGCCGCATAGAACTCACCGGGCACCACTTGATGCAGGCCTTTGAGCAAAAGATCTTCGCCGATGGGCGAAATGCAATCAGTTGAAGGTGCCGAGATTCTTGTCGCCTGAATTGCCTGATATAAAGCATCGGCCTCGTGCCGGCCAATTCGCGTTACATTGGCTCGCGTGCTCAACTTGGCCGTTTCGCAAATCTTGCGCGCCACACCGGGGCTGACGCGAGAAAAACTTTGCGTGAGGAACTGCGAAACTGTGGCGCCGTGCACGTCTTTCATCATCGTGATCAGCCGGCCTAACTCCACGCCGTAGGGATGCGGCTTGATTTCCCTTGGCTCCGCCGGCAAGTGATGCGTGGACCGCTCAAAATCGCGATCTGTGTTTTCGGGATCACGGTAATGCAATCGCAAATGCGGATTGGCGATGGCCGTCTGTTCGAGATATTCATCAACACTTCCGCGGCCGCGCTTGTACGCGCCTTCCAGTTCAATCGTGACGCGCGTGCCATGGACAACTTCTTTATCGCCATCATGCACCGCCACCCACTCGATGCCGTGCTTTTCGATGTATGCGGCACCCTTTTCACCCGGCGGAATGTCGACGCCCTCGCCGTGTCCGTTCAAAATCTCCGGCTTGTTGTTTTTGGTGTTGATCTGAATTTCGTAATAGTGCGCCGGGGCCTTCTTTGAAATCTTCGAGATAATTTTCACCGGCTTGCCGGTGGTAAGCACGCCATACATGCCAGCCGCACTAATGCCGATCCCTTGCTGGCCTCGGCTCATCCGTAAGCGATGGAACTTCGAGCCGTACAGCAGTTTGCCAAAGATCAGAGGAATCTGTTTCTTGACGATCCCCGGCCCGTTGTCTTGAACGCCAATTTTGAACCGATTATTGCCCGTTTGCTCGATGTGCACCCACATCTCCGGCAGAATGCCCGCTTCTTCGCACGCGTCAAGCGAGTTATCGACTGCTTCCTTCACGGCAGTCAGCAACGCTTTGCGGGGATTATCGAAGCCCAACAGATGGCGATTCTTGGCGAAGAACTCGCTGACGGAAATATCTCGTTGAGCAGCCGCCATCGATTGAGCGGTAGCCCGATGACGGCGCTTACTATGCGGATGCTCGTGCTCGCCGTTAATCGAACTTGGCAGCGCGTCGGCGACGCTTCCCGATTCGCCATTTGCGCTGTGTCCGTTTACGGCGATGGTATCATTGGTGGCCGCAACAGCCACTCGCTTGGCGGACTTCTTCGTCCGCGCAGATTTGGACTCGGCACGAAACAAGATCGCAACTCCTGGATGATTTGTTCTATTGAAGTGCGGATCGCACCGCCGCAGACGCTCTCTCCAGATCGTAAGTCTAAAGGCAGCATGAGGATGTACTGCGCCTCCGCCTGTTAATTCATATCGATTATACCGGTCGCAATAGCGTTCAAACAGCCGAATTTACCGCACAACCGCGCTACGGGGTGAATCTCGCAAAATCGGCTCACAAAGATTTACCCGCGCGGGCCGCACAAGCCGAAGAGAGAATTCAGAGGCCGCTGGGCATATCCCGCCCACGCCGACACACACCTACTCGTCTCACCCGTCTGTTCGCCCGCCATCTGATCGAATCACCCGCGCTTCCCGCCTGGCATGCGTGCTGCGCTTTGATCTTCCTGGCGAGACGAACTCTCGTAGCTCGTTGTGCAACCTTGCACACTCAGGAGGACACTATGTCTCGCACTTTCAGTATGCATTTTTTGCGATTGGCTGTATTCGCGGCTATCGCAATCGTTGGATCGATTGCTACAAGTTCCAATTCGGCCCACGCACAAGATTATTGCGGTCCGCGCTCGCGTGCCGACCTGTTTTACAATTACTATGTAGCGCCGTATCCATGCAACTGCTATGGAGCGGAGGGTGCTGAGCTATACATTTCGCCGCGCCCGACGCCGCCACTTGTCGGCCACACTTATATCACCTATCAGCCACTGATGCCGCACGAATTCCTATACAGGCACCACCGCTGCTATACCCGCGATAACGGACCGTACGCCGGCGTCACTAAAACCTGGGTTTGCTGGTGGTAACTGCACCCGCGTTGCCGTTGGCGGCTTAGTCCGCGATTTCGAACGACAAATCTGCGTTCCGCGCTCCGGCGCTTAGTAAGACCCGCCGCGCTCACGCGCAAATTTCCCGCCAATTCCAGAGGAGACTCATGAAACGAATATTCGTCTTTGCCGCCTTCGTTGTGGCGATTTGGTACAGCACGGCCCAGTTGACGCGAGCCGAAAATCCGCAGGCGTATGCTTACCGGCAAGCCCAAGTATTGCCGTGGCATAATGGATATTACGACATCGCGTGGGGCGAGCCGATCGCCTTGGTCGTGCCGCCGAATGCGGAATATCAAGCGAACTATGGCTGGGGCGTGGGAGGAACGCGCGTTGCGCCGATTTACCATCAATTCGGTCGTCCGTTTCCCGGCTACAACGGCCCATACCCGCCAGGCCGCTTTCTGCCGACCCCGAACTGGCCAAGCGATACGCAACAATTCGGAGTCTACTACATCCGCGGACCGTGGTAGTCCGCCACATTGGCACGGTCTCGTGATGCGATCAATCTGGAATTGTGAATCTGCAAGAAGACGGACAATTCATTCACTGCCACCGGGCGGTTCGACGTTGCCTCCTCCTGCGTCAGCCGCCCGGTTCTTTCTGCGCTCCCGGAAAGTTAATCTGGAAAAAATAGGTCGCTGCAAATTCAGGCAATATGCCTCGCAACAGGAGCGTATTATCTGGCTCCTGAAAAGATCATTCTGATCTCTAGTCGCTACCGTCGGTTAGTGCAAACCGTCACGGTCGCTTCATATTTATGCCTCGATTTTGTCGGGAATTAACCATTTATCTCAAAATACCAATCCATAAATCTCTAGCAAAACGATATTGTTTTTTCTATCCACCCCCGCTTCACAACGCTTGAGGTGCAACTTATATTCTCGTCCTTGCCCAATCTATTCAACCCACAAAGTCAGTGGGTTGCGTCCTTAGCTTGAAATGATTACGCAATGACGAACTACCGAATTCGCGCGTTTGAAAAACTGGAAGACCGCGCTTTGTTGGCGGGCAACGTCACCGCCGCTGTGGTCGATGGCTGCCTTACCGTTACCGGCGACTCCAAAGACAATATCATCGCAGTTCACCAGACTCAGAGCGGAGACTGGGTTGTCAACGGCTTTTCGAAAACAAAGATCAACGGTGGTTCCTCGGACACCTTCAGTGAAGTCAGCTGCATCCACATTTCCATGTGCGGCGGCAACGATGTCGTCGGAGTGGCCACCGGCTGCCTTCCCCAAGAGCTCGATATCGATACTGCCGGCGGCAATGACCTCGTCGCACTCGTCGGCTTGAAGGTCGGAAGTGTCGATGTCACCACCGGTTCTGGCATCGACGCCCTCATAGTCGTCGGCTTGGAAACGTTGGCTCAAGAGACACCGGAAAATCCATCCGCCGTATCCCCGCTCTCGGTTACAGAAGGCAATCGCGGCTCGGCTATGTTCGACACCGGCGACGCCACCGACTTTGTGCTGCTCGCCGGAGTCAAGGCTGGCAACCTCAGTTTGTGCACTGGCAAAGGCAACGATTACGTCGGCATGCTTGGTGTGTGTGTCGATGAGTGCTTAAATGTAGACATTGGCAGCGGCGCGGACATGTTGGGCGTTGCTAAGAGCAGCGCCTCGTTTGCCAAATTCTACGGTGGCAGCGATCCTGGCGATCTGTGTTTTACCGCGCTTAACGATTTCGGCGATACGTCATCGAGCTTCAAAACCACCATTAAGCTCGATGCCTTGGCCAAATCGATTGCGAGCTACATCAAGTCGTTCCAGCCGATGGCCACCACGACACTCGGCTCGCTCGGCAAGATTCCGACGTTCAAGATTTGACCACGAGTCGAACCAATTTGCCGCACGTTTCACCCAATTCACTTTTCGATAGGAGGATTGGGTTTTTTTATTGCGCGTTCGAATTGAAATCGAGCCGGTAGCGCAGCTCTAGGAAACTACGCAGCCGCTCAGAAGCTTGACACTCTTGGATCGCGGTGATAGAGTGGGTAATTTAGTGTATACACTTGTGTCGCATTTCAGGTTCAGCGGGCAGCGTCAGCGCTGCAACACGAAATAGCAGAGTATAGACTAAAAGCCCCGTCCGTCACCAAACTTGAGTATACGTTTACGCCGATATCGGTGAAGCCGGCCGAGACACCTTCTAATGCTTGCCACCTTTACCCTTGGGCTTGATTTTGGCACGAACTCGGTTCGGGCTTTGGTGGTGGATGTGCGCGATGGCCGTGAAGTGGGCTCGCATGTATGGGATTACGAACATGGCGCTGCCGGGGTCATTCTGGATGCTGAGAATCCCGAACTTGCCGCCAGCATCCGGCCGATTATCTCAAGGGCATCGAGTGCTCGGTGCTGGAAGCCCTGCGGCAGGCGGCCAAAACTCCCGATTTCGATCGAAATCGCGTCCTTGGCATCGGCGTCGACACCACCGGCAGCACGCCGCTGCCCGTGGATGCCAGTGGCCAGGCCCTGGCGCTTGTTCGCCGCTTCCAGAACGACCCCCATGCCATGGCCTGGTTATGGAAAGATCACACCTCGCATGCCCAGGCGGAGCGAATTACGCAGTTGGCCAGTGAACATCGACCGCACTATCTGGCCAAATGCGGTGGACGCTATTCTTCCGAATGGTTCTGGGCCAAGATCGCCCAGTGCGCCCTCGTTTCGCCGGAGGTCTCCAAGGCCGCCTACAGTTGGGTGGAAATTGCCGACTGGATTCCCGCCGTGCTGACTGGAACCACCGCGCCTTCGCAACTCAAACGCGGTGTGTGCGCAGCCGGTCACAAGGCCTTTTACAACGGCGACTGGCAGGGCTTCCCCGACCCCGAATTCTTGGAAATGATTCATCCCGAGCTACGCGCGTTCGAGCGTCGCTCACCCAGCATTGTGCCACCATCGCCGAACCGGCGGGCGGACTCAGCGAAGAGTGGGCCGACCGGCTCGGTTTGTGTGCGGGAATTCCAGTGGCCGTGGGTGCGTTCGACGCTCATTTGGGGGCCGTGGGCGCCGGCATCACCGACGGCACGCTCGTGAAGATCATGGGCACCTCGACCTGCGATATCATGATCGCCCCCTTGACGAACCGCATTGCCGATATTCCCGGTCTGTGCGGCATCGTCCACGAATCGGTGCTGCCGGGTTACTACGGCCTGGAAGCCGGGCAGTCGGCCGTGGGCGACATCTTCAATTGGTTCGTCAATCAGATTCGTCCCGGCGGATTGCCAGAAGCGTCGCATGCCCAGCTCACCGCCTGCGCCGAAAAACTGCAACCGGGCGAAAGCGGACTCTTGGCGCTCGACTGGCAAAACGGGAACCGCACCATCCTGGTCGATCAGCGGCTCACCGGCCTGTTGCTCGGATCGACGTTATCCACCAGGCCCGGAGAAATCTATCGGTCCTTAATTGAAGCCACGGCCTTCGGCGCCCGCGTGATTATGGAACGCTTCGAGGAATTCCACATTCCTGTCCAGCGCGTCATCAACTGCGGAGGCATTGCAGCGCGTAACCCCTTGGCGATGCAAATTTATGCGGATGTGATGAATCGACCGCTTATGATCGCACGCAGCACGCAAACCTGCGCCTTGGGTTCCGCCATTGCCGGGGCTGTGGTTGCTGGAGCGCATAACGGCGGCTACGACGATTATGCCACCGCCGTGGCTGCCATGACCGGTGTGCAAGATTACGTGTACCATCCCATTCCGCAAAATGTGGCGGTCTACGAGGATCTTTACAAACTGTATCGTAAATTGCACGATGCGTTTGGCCTGGCAGGTCATCGAGTAGACCTATCCGGAGTCATGAAAGAATTGCTATCCATCCGCGACGGCGTTCGCTCCCGCAAGCAAATCGATCCGCTGACCAATGGAGAAAGTGCCGCCCATGCCGAACCCGAATTCACCCCCCGAGATTTGGTTCCTCACGGGTAGCCAACATCTTTATGGCCCAGAAACACTGGACCAGGTCGCGAAGAATTCGTCGGAAATCGTTGCGTCGCTCAATCAAGCGGGACGCATTCCCATCAAACTGGTATTCAAACCAGTTTTGAAAACACCGGAAGAAGTTCGAGCCACTTGTATCGAGGCGGTGGCCGACAATAACTGCATCGGCGTTGTGTTGTGGATGCATACATTTTCGCCCGCCAAGATGTGGATTGGCGGGCTGAAGTTGCTAAATAAACCGATTCTGCATTTGCACACGCAATTCAATCGCGATTTGCCGTGGGAGTCCATCGATATGGACTTCATGAACCTCAATCAATCGGCCCATGGCGATCGAGAAGCCGGCTTTCTCCATTCGCGCTGCGCATCAATCGTAAAGTCGTCGTCGGTCACTGGTCGGAAGAATCGGTTCAGGACCGTGTGGCTGTTTGGTCTCGTGCGGCGCGCGCATGGGCAGATTGGCAGGGCGCCAAGTTCGCTCGCTTTGGCGATAACATGCGCAGTGTGGCAGTGACAGAAGGAGACAAAGTCGCGGCGGAGACGAAACTCGGTTACTCGGTCAACGGTTACGGTATTGGTGACCTTGTGCGACTGGTGAATGAGGTCAGCGATCAAGACATCACAAATCTGTGCAAGCAATACGAGGATCGCTATAGCGTCGCCGTGGAACTGAAATCCGGTGGCGAGCGACATAACGCACTTCGAGATGGCGCACGCATTGAACTTGGTTTACGGACGTTTCTGACTTCCGGCGATTTCAAAGGTTTCACGACGACGTTTGAAGATTTGCATGGTCTCAAGCAATTGCCTGGCTTGGCCGTACAACGATTAATGGCCGACGGCTACGGCTTCGGCGCCGAGGGAGATTGGAAAACATGTGCCCTGCTGCGAGCCATGAAAGTGATGGCTGATGGACTGCCCGGCGGTACAAGTTTTATGGAAGATTACACCTACCATCTTGATCCAGCTGGACCACTGGTACTTGGCGCACACATGCTAGAAATCTGTGAATCCATTGCTGAGAGCAAGCCGTCGCTGGAAATTCATCCGCTTGGAATTGGCGGGAAGGCAGATCCCGTGCGGCTTGTATTCAACGCCCGTCCGGGACCTGCAGTGAATGCCACGATTGTCGATCTAGGGAATCGATTCCGGCTGCTAGTGAACGAAGTCGACGTCATTTCGCCGCCAAATCCGCTTCCAAAACTACCCGTGGCGCGAGCGGTCTGGAAATGCCGCCCCGATTTTAAAACGGCGTGCACAGCGTGGATTTACGCCGGCGGAGCACATCATACCGGGTTTAGTTATGCTGTCACGCAAGAACACTTGCAAGACTTCACCGATATGGCTGGTATCGAACTTGTAGCGATCGACGCTCGAACGGTTCTGTCGGATTTCTGCCAAATGCTCCGCACGAACGAAATCTATTATCATCTTGCGCCCGGCCTGGCGCATATGTAGAATTTGGTGGAGCAAGAACAAATCAAGCAGCGTCACGCCGTTTCTCGGAGGAGCGAGCGCTATTTTTTGTGCGCTGCTCCGCGTTGATTTGACTGCGGATTTTGCGAATGACGGCATCGCGATGTTGCAGCATCATGCGCACGAGAACCATCACCGCAATGTAAGCTACTACGATCCATAGCACAAAATCCCAACGGCTAAATCCATCCATACTCGCGTACCTCGGCATCATGCCAGTAACGGACCGCATCATTGTAGCTAAAAGCGAGCAGTTCGGTGAATGCCGAAACGATCGAGAAATTGCGGCGCGTATCTCAGAATTTATATCGGTACGTTTATTTGCAGTTAACCTAATCGAGTGCCAAGTGCCAGTGAATAGCCGCGTAAGAATTCCGCGGTGCGTAGAACGCGCTTGCCGGCAGGTTGAATTGCATCGATTTGCAGAATTCCACCGCCGGTACCGATTCTTAGCATGTCGCCTGTAGCTTCCACCACTGTTCCTGGCGTCACCTCGGCATGATTTACACTTGGATTTGCTGCCACGGGCCGCGCGACCTCTAGAATCAACCGCACGGGCTCGCCAGAATCGCGATGCCACAGTGTATATGTCTTCGGCCACGTCTGCATCGCCCGTACTTGATTAGCAATCTGCGCGGCGGAGCGCGACCAATCCACCAGACCGTCGTCTTTCTTAAGCCTTCGCGCGGTGGTTACTAACTTTGGATCTTGACTAATCGCCGAGCCCTGACGGTTCTCTGCGATCATGTCGATCGCCTCTAGAACTGCACGTGCGCCGATTTCGGAAAGCCGCGATTCCAAATCCGGCGCGGTTTCGTCCTGCGCAATAAATGTCCGTTTTTGTACGAGAGCGGGCCCAGCATCGAGTTCGGGCGTCATATGGATGACCGTAATTCCAGTTTCCGTCTCACCGTGGTAAATTGCCCAATTAATCGGCGCTGCGCCACGGTATTTCGGCAGCAACGAGGCGTGCAAATTAATTCCGCCCAGCACTGCCATGCCAAGCGATTGATTCGACAGAATTTGCCCATAATCACAAACGACAAGCAAATCCACGTTCCGCTCGCCCAACCACGCATGTGCTTCAGGGGAGTTGATGTTTGACGGCGCAAACACCTCGATTCGATGCTCCACGGCCACCTCTCGCATGGGATTCTGCGGCGCCTTCCCATGCCGATGCTGCGGCTTATCTGGCCGTGTTACGAGGGCAAGTACCCGGTGCCGCGACTTCAGTAGCGCGCAAAACGTCGGCACGGCAAAAGGACCCGTGCCCATCATGAGCAGCTTGAGCGGTCGAGTGGCGGACATGACTTATGCTCGGAGCTTTTCGAGTTCTTCCAGCCGGCGTTTAATGTCCGCGTCGCTAGGCATTTCGCCACGCTCGCGCTGGCTCTGGAACTGGATTTCGAATTCCCGGACCACGTCGCCCACGTCCAGTTGGGCCGCGGTTCCAAGTCGATCGATGAACAGACGCCCATCCAAGTGATCGGTCTCGTGTTGCACGACTCGCGCCAAAAAGTCGTCCGCTTCGAAATGCACGGACTCGCCTTTCAGATTGTAGGCGTCGACCGTCACTTTCTCCGACCGCTTCACATCGGCATATAGCCCGGGCAGACTAAGGCAGCCTTCTTCAGCTTCCGCGAGCCCCTTTTGTCGGCTTAATACAGGATTTATGAAAACCAACTCCTCGCCTTTACCACGCTCTCCCGTCCGGTTGACAATAAAAAACCGATACGGCAAGTCGACTTGATTTGCTGCGAGGCCAACTCCCTTGGCAGCGTACATCAAGTCGAACATGCGTGCAATAATTTTTCGTAGCTCTGCGTCAACTCGCTTCAAAGGCTTTGAAACATGCCGCAATGTCGGGTGCGGATACTGGATAATCTTCAACTCGGACATGGGATCAATGGCAGTAGCGACTGCGAGGAAACTAAGAATTGTACGTCGAACCGGCGATTGCAGAAAGCTCTGAATTCTTCCGTATCAAGTCAGCCGATCTGAGCAATCAGCCGTTTCAACCGCCGCGCATAGCTGAAGTGTTCAACTTCCAATAGATGTCGCGGCGTCCGCACATATCGAATGCCAGCCCCAAGATCACTAGCAGGCTTCGCTTTCAGGCGTCGAAATCGTTGCGGGGCGAGCGAATTCGACTGCTGTGCTTTCAAAAATCTCGCCATAAGCTGCGCCTGGTAATGAACGAGCGGCCATAGCCCGCTATCGGGCTGGATTAACCCTACGACGAACAAGTTGTCGAAACTAGGATGGAAGGCATTCATAAACAAGGTCGGGCGGCCATCTTTCCAGTTTAGCAGTTCGCGATCAATAAACGGAATTGTGATGCGGAATCCGGTTGCATAAATAATCAGGTCGATTGATTCTGTTGTGCCATCGACGAATTTCACTTCTCCGCCGCGAAGTTCCGCAACTTCTGGCTTCGGTGCAATTCGGCCGTGCCCGACGTAATACAGGAGTTGGGAATTGATAATGGGGTGCGTCTCAAAAAGGCGGTGATCGGGTTTAGGCAAACCGAACTCTTCAGGTTGCCCGATCGCGGTGCGAATCATGGCGCGGAAAGTCGCCGCCGCAACCACCGCGGAATGTGCCAGCGGAGCATGAATTCGCCGCACCGATCGGCTGGCTTCCCTTTGATGAATTTGGGCACAAAGTGGTACCCGCGGCGCAAACTAAGGAAAGTCGCCGCTGCATGTTGTGCTGCCTCCACGGCAATATCGCACCCAGAATTGCCAGCCCCGACGACAAGCACCCGCTTGCCTTGAAGGACGTCGAATGTTTTGTACTGCTGTGAATGGATCGCAACGCCGTCGAATTTGCCTGGATACTGAGGCCAATTCGGGTCCCAGTGATGCCCGTTGGCGATGACGACGCCGCGATAGGCACGCCGCTCCCCGTCAGCAAGTGATACCATCCACCGTTCGGCTTGAGTTTTAATAGGTTCTATGCGTTCAACCTTCGTGCCAAAACGAATATGGTCGCGCAAAGCGAAATGCGTGGCATATGCTTGTAGATATGCCAGTGCTTGGGCATGACTAGGGTAATCCGGCCAATCGTCTGGCATCGGAAAGTCTGGATACTGCGTGAGCCATTTCGAACTTATCAAGTGCGTCGAATTGCAAACGCTGCTGAAGGGTTTTCCGAATCGCCATGTGCCGCCGACATCGTCGGAGCGTTCAATGCATTCGGCGCTGATGCCGTGTTCTCGCAGCGCTTTGAGCGCCGTAAGGCCCGATGCGCCTGCACCAATCACACAAAATGAATCCGATGTTTGCGTCAAAGGTTAATTCGAACTTTTTTGATGAATTCAGCTTGAACAACAGCGAAGTGGTGACTGCGCGATATGGTTGAAATCGACTTGACGTTGCGTTGCGCCAAACGCACAATGCGGCCGGTCTGTCGAGCACTTCGATCGCAAAACGCTCTTGGCCGGAACAAATGTAGCTGACGCACTGCGGCGCGGGATCCAGTTGGCAGCTCGCCAGATAAAAATGATTGCTTCAATAAAAAAACCCGTTTTTTAACTTGGTATCAACTATTCATCGAATCTGTGAAATTGCGTTGCGTCGCTTTAAGACCGACACACGGCCGCTACCGTCGCAACCACTTTCCCCGGGTCGCTGATTGCCCTCATCTGCCTCCGTCAAATCCATCACCCAGCATATGAACAAGGCGTCGTC
Source organism: Pirellulales bacterium (assembly GCA_963773875.1). Classification (GTDB taxonomy): domain Bacteria; phylum Planctomycetota; class Planctomycetia; order Pirellulales; family JADZDJ01; genus CAVTYH01. Next base: position 21,356 of record CAVZCV010000007.1, on the reverse strand, counting down.
CGCAGAAGAGTATAAACAACTCGCCAGTTTCGAAGCGCTCTGCGAAACGCTGAAGGCCGAACGATTCGCCGATCGGCTGGAGAAACCGCTCGCGTATTGGGCCTTGCCGGGAGATCGCCGATTGCCGCTAGCCTTCCTCGGGCGAACGCTCAGTGACTTATTAAGCAAATCGTACGCCGAGCTCGCCGCCACGCCGGGCATCGGTCACAAGAAAATGGGATCGCTGATGCGATTGCTTGCTCGCGCTGTTAAAGATTTGCCAACCAGCGACTTCACTGGTGACGATTTTGGAGGAAAGAAAACACCGCCGGACCGGACTGCGAAGCCTGCAGAGTTCAACCCAGCGAATATTTCAGAGTCGATGTGGGAGCAGTGGAGGGGTACCATTCGCCGCCATCATTTAGAGCAGGAGAAATTAGGACGACTAGCGCCGAGTTTGCAATTGTTGCCGACGGTCGTTTGGGAAATTCCGCTTGCATACTATTTGGATTTCTCGCTTGCGCAATTGCGCGAGCAAAAAACGTACGGCGATAAACGCGTACGGGCAATTCTGGAAGTTTGCCACATGGTGCATTCGCTGTTGGGGCAAGCCAGGCCAGACGGTGCTCTGAATGTGCGGCTCGTGCCGAAATTCGTGTTGGGAATTGAAAACTGGCTCAAAGACCGTTCTTATTCATGGAGCGACCTGACGGCCGATGATGTTCGGTTGGCGCTCGTTGCTCCACTCGTGCAGCAATTGAAAGTCGATTGTGGAGACGTACTTTCGCGACTTGCGGAAACGCGGCTGGGACTTCACAACACGGCGCAAACGGTTAGAGTGCAGTCAAAGCGATTAGGCGTAACCCGCGCTCGCGTTTATCAACTGTTCGAAGAATGCGAGCAGGCGATGCAGGTCCGCTGGCCAGAGGGTCGTTATCATTTACTATTCGTGGAGCAGCAGTTGGAAGCAAATCCACCTGCGCCGGAAGGCCTAGCCATTATTCAGTCGACGATCAAACTGTTCTTTCCCGATGCTGAGGAACTGGCCCAGCGAAAGCGCGAGCGTTTAATCGACTCGTAGAAGTGATGGATCCGTGCAGTCGATTCGCACTTCGAAGCTGTTTATCGGCGGCGCTTCATGAGTTTCGATTGCTGTCTCTTAGCCGGCTGCGCGGAATGCGGATCGTCAATTCGTAAGCGCGTTGAATGATCCCGCATTTCCTTAAGTCTGGTAGAGAAGATCGCAGACGGCAATTCCATTAACTCGGCGGCTGCCGCAATCGCGGCGCGCATCACCTGTCGATGAAGTCGGTAATGCCCCAACTGACAACAGGCGACAAAGCGTCCCAGTAGTCCGGCAGGCAGCATCCACAGCGTGTTCCCTCCGCATTCTTTAATCGAACTGATACCATGAGCAACCAAGGCTCGCAGTCGATTTGATTCCCCAAAGTGTGCGCCAAAATAGCCGCTCGTTGAAGAGTCCTGAGGCAAACGCACTTTGCGGTTGCTCGGCAATCGATTTTGCCAAAATCCGGCTGCCTGATTCCACTTTGTTAAGCCAGCCTGCCTCGCGAAGCGACACCGCCAAATCGATGTCAGCCAGGTTATCGCCGACTGCCGCATCAAAGCCGCCGTTTAGGGATTGTAGTGCCGTTCGACGAAAGAATGCGGCGCGACCCCATGGTCCGACAATGGAGTCATTGCCTTCCGCCGTCCTGCGCTTTCGACCGCCACGTGAGTACGCGACTCCGCTCATCAGCATGTTGTTCGGTTCCGACGAATCGAAAATCGCCGGTGTGACGCTCGCAACTTGCGGGTCCTCAAAATGCCGAAGCGCTGTATCAATCCAGCCTTCCGTCGCCTCCAAGCCTGCGCCGATGATATGCACTACCGGCGCATCTGTCGCGCGAATGCCCAAATTCGCGCAAGCGACAAAGCCTGCACCAGGCGGCGCATGCAAAAACTGTACTTCGCCTTGCAGTGAATATGGATCGTCGTACGGGGTATCAAATACAACCACCACATCGCACGAGTCTGGCCGCCGTTCGAGAACTGAGATCAGCGTCGTTTCTAATCCTTCGACCGATCCTACTACGGGAATAACGCAGGCCAAGCGTGACACAAATTGCTTCCTACAGAGGCGTCATCGAGAGTCGCATTCGCGCTAGCTAGCAGGCAAAACAGGGAGCCACGAATCGCCCCAATAGACAATTCATTACCACCCTTCGCTAGTTTCGGCCATGCTATGGCGGCAGGTTTATCCAAACCGTCAGAAAACGACCTGTTTGACGTAAATGCTTACCCATCCGACACAAAGTCGCCGAGATGCGCAGTTTCATCACGATTTTCGCTATCGTCGGGTGAGAATTTGGGAGCTTGTCTCGCCGAAAGTCTGCCTGGGATCCGTTGGGAATCGATCATGCAATAGACCGATGGCTAAATGATCGGGCGAGGGCCGTGCGAAATTACACTGAATGCCGAAAACTCGGAGCTGCTCATTGATATCAACATGTCGTGCGCTTCGGGAGTCTATCAAAACACGACGGCACCCGAGCCCGGGCTCGACGCGGAGCTACTGCTAAGCATAGCAGATAGCATTGTCGAGCAAGAAAATTCGGAGGTCGAACAAAGCGGCAATTCACTATGGCTTATCTTAAGTTGCCGGCAGATAGCGACTAGAATGTGCCGTAGTCATCCAATTTGAATCTCAATTGACTGCTGGGTTGCACTGTTATGCCTGACTTCACTGCCGTTGCCAAAGTGACCGACCTTCCCGATCCCGGTAAAATGTTGGTTGAAGTTGACGACCGGCTGGTAGTGTTGTTTCGGTGCGGAGGCGAGGTTTCGGCGATCGACGATGTGTGCACGCACGATGGCGGTCCGCTGAGCGAAGGGACGCTTGATTGCAAAGCCGGTACCATCGCGTGTCCGCGGCACGGCGCGAAATTCAATATTCATTCCGGCGCCGCCTTGACAATGCCGGCCACTCAGCCGACCGAGTCGCACGAAGTGAAACTCGAAGGCGACACGATTTTTGTAAGACTCCGCGATTAGTATTTTCAGCTCCGGCGCCGACGCCGGTTAAAAAGGAAACATCATGCCGCTCACCGAAGACAAAATTCGTGAAACGCTCAAGCAGGTGATCGATCCCGAACTGTTTGTGAACATCATCGACCTTGGGCTCGTCTACAATGTGATGGTCGAACCGGCTGGCGAAAAGGAAAACGTCAAGATCGAAATGACGATGACAAGCCCCGCTTGTCCCGCTGGCCCGCAGCTGATCGGGCAGAGCAAGCAAGTGCTTGGCGCGCTAGAAGGCGTGGGCGATGTGGAGGTGAAACTGGTGATGATCCCACCATGGACGCCGGATCGCATGACCGAAGATGCTCGCGATCAGTTGGGCATTTTTTGATTTCCAGCAAACTACTAACGATTGATCGTATATTCGCAATCAGTTCCACCACCAGCGGCCGCTGCGGCGCTGGATGCGGAATTGCGAATTGGCGCGACAGCGTCCGATGTCTCGCGATTCTCCACAATCTGCCACGGCTGAATTTGCACGCCGCCGGAAATTACCGTACGACGCACGAAGCTCGACTTAGTGTCGACCTGCTTCGGCGAGTTGTACATTGCTGTCGGCAATTGCCGCGCGTCGGTCAAATTCTTCAGCCGTAGATCGGCTTTATCAAGCAGTTGCTCGCGAACAATCAAAGCGCTAATTACGGCCAGATCCATGCAATTTCGCAGGTCGCCAAAGACGGCTTCCTTCTGCGAAAGTTCGTCGTAGTGGTTGGTCATGGCATCGGCCCATTTTTGCGCGATCGAGCCAGCCTTCATCGTCTTTTCACGCTGACCGCTTTGATTGAACAGATCTTCCTCCGCCATGCACATTACCCCCGGGCCGCGCAGTTCCCAGGCGAGACCTTGGCCGTCGGTCAAAATCGGATCGTACTTCGGCGCGAGCCACCAACGAGGCAGCGTGCCGCCGGCGGTTGCGCCCATTTGCAAATAGCTTTGGATGCCTTTCACTGGCGAAGGATCGACACCCATTCCCAAGCATTTCATGCGATAGTCCGCGGCGACCATGACGTTCGCAAGTCGCGTGGAAGCCGGCACGCCTGTGATCTGTAATCTTTTGCGGACCGAGCGCATGGTTGATGGCTTCCATCGACGCTTGCCGATTGGCGTTCGGCTGGATCTTCGCTGTGAAATCGCGTAGCCGTTGCAATCCTTCGGGCGTTGGATCGATCGAAACACTCATCGGATCGGGAGTGTGCGCTTCGGCATAGCGGAGTGCAACAAGCAAATCGTCAAGCTGCATCACGGGATGGCCCGACGTACTGCCGACGATGATGCCGGCCTCATTCAACTTCCAACCTTCCGCTGGGCCAGCAATCACCACGTCTTTTTCTTCCGGATACACGAACACGTATTGCACGCGTTGCAAACCTGCAAGATATTTGATTTCATCCGGCAGCACTTTGCCATTTTTCAGCGTGCCTTCGATCGCTGCATCGAGATTCTTCAGCGAAACCATTCGCAGCTTGGCCGGCTGATTGATATCGCCGGGCACTTCTTGCATCGCGCGGCGACGTGCTTCGAGCACTTGTGCGCGGCCGCGTTCGTCTTGCTGATTTAAAACGCCGTTCACATCGACGCGCACGCCGCCGACGATGTTAACAATGTTGCCGGTATTGACGACTGTAGTCGCGGCTCCCGTAGCGGTGGTCGCGGTTTGTGCGGCGGTCTGTCGGACATTTAGCCAGATGAATAGTGCGGCACTCACCATGCCTAACATGGCCAGGTGAAACGTGCGAGAACAATTGCGATCGGCACCCATGCGACTGCTCCTCTTCTCGAATTGCAAGCTGATTGCCCGTGGGAAATAGATAGTCGGCTCCACGTGCAAGCTTTGCCGCTCAGCCGTATTCGCCGGCTAAGCAGAACATGTTTTGCGCAATTCCATGTTAGTTGACCGAATGCATGGCAGCAACTAATTCGCGAAATGCCAACACATTACGAACGAACGAGGGCGATCCGGGTGCGGCATTTTGATGCAATTTCAGCTGCCAGCATAAAACTGTTGCAAAATGCAGCACTTCCATTCAAACCTGCGTATAATGGTAGGTTGCCGACAGTATTTTGGGCCGGATCTAAGTCAGCGAATCATCTTCTCCGCGGCTTATAGCCACAGGCAATGTTAGCCTATCTCGTCATTCGTGAAGGCACTAAGTGGACCGATGTGTTTCGGCTCATGGCGGGGCAATCGATCACCATTGGCCGTGCTCCAACGAATCAAATTGTGGTCAAAGACGAGCGATGCAGCCGCACGCATGCAGAGGTTTTTTATTCGCAAGAGCGTTGGGTTTTGCGCGATTTGGAAAGCCGTAACGGAACCACGGTCGGCACGGAGCGAATTCGCGGCGACTATGTGCTGCAGCCGGGCGACATCGTTCGCATCGGCCATTCGCAGATGGCGTTTGTGCATGATCTCGCTTCCGCGTTTCCGGATACAACCGGCGGATTGCTGAAAGGCAGTCCGCGGACTGATGAAACGCGCATGGCTGACAGCACGGACGATTCGAACGTGTTGTCGGTTCCGAACGAGCCCACGAAAATTACGCATCGGCGCATGCAAACGCGGTTCTTAGCGCCGGAATCTGACGACGAAGAGGGCATTCCTAAGGTCGGCCGCGCCGCGGCTCAGCTTTGCCGGCTCGCGTTTGAAATGGCAAAATCGCCCGATGTCACTACGGTCGCGCGTGTTGCATTAGCTGGTTTATTTGAGGGCACGCAAATCGACGCCGGTGCGGTGCTGCTCTTGCCGCGATTCATGAAGGCCGAGCCCGCGGCGACCGATTTGGAAGTGATCGCCTCGCGAACCGATTCCGAATTGAACTATCAGCGTGTTTCAAACTTCGTAGCCACCACGGTGCTGCGCGAAGGGGAAGCAGTGCTTGCACGCAATGTGATGGGTGACAGCGCGCTGTCGATCCGCGACAGCAAAGGCGAATTTCACGCCACGAGTATTTTATGTGCACCGATTCGTAAGAACGATCGTGCGCTCAGGGTTAATTCATTTATACTCGACACGCACCGACCGCATGCCGGATCCCGACGATTTGGAGTTCACGCTGGCCGTTGCCGACACACTGGCCGTAGCTTTAGAGAATTTGAGTCGCCGGTTGGAGCTAGCGGAAGATTTAACGCAAATTCGCGATGAAAACTTGCAACTCCGCGAGCGGCTCGGCGTGGAAAGCGAAATCATTGGCTCCAGCCTCGTGATGAACAAAGTGCAGCGCGATATTGGCCGCGCTGCCCCGAATCGGGCCACCGTGCTTATTCGTGGCGAAAGTGGCGTGGGCAAAGAACTTGTAGCGCGGGGCATTCATTTTTCCAGCCCCAGGAAAAAGGGACCGTTTTGCGTGCTGAATTGCGCCGCACTTTCCGAAAGCTTGCTCGAAAGCGAACTCTTTGGCCACGAACGCGGCGCATTTACTGGGGCTACAGAACGCAAAGCCGGCAAATTCGAAGCGGCTGATGGCGGCACGCTTATGCTCGATGAAATCGGCGAGATGAGCCCTACGATCCAGGCGAAATTCCTGCGCGTGTTGGAAGGGCATCCGTTCGAGCGCGTCGGCGGCAGCGATCCCATTCAATGCGATGTGCGCGTGATTGCGGCGACGAATCGCGATCTGGAACGAGCGGTGGCCGAAGGGCTGTTCCGCCGCGATCTATTCTTCCGGTTGCACGTGCTGGAAATCTTCGTCCCTGCGTTGCGAAAGCGGCCTGACGACATTGCTGAGCTCGCTCATCATTTCTTAATGCGGTTTAACGCGGAAACGGGACGGAAAATTCGTGGGTTCACTGCCGAAGCCATGGAGCAAATGCTGCGGTACCGTTGGCCTGGCAACGTGCGCGAGCTGAAAAATGTGGTGGAGCGTGCGGTTGTGTTGGCACGGGGCGAATTCATAGAGGTCGACGACTTGACGCTCTCCAAACTGTCCACAGCCGGCGATACAGGTGAGGTATCGTCGGGCGCATCGAATTCCTTCGAGCCGATGTCGCTCGACGAGTTAGAACGTCGTCACATTTTGGCCACGCTGACGGCAACCGGCTGGAACAAAAGCCAGACATCGCGGATTTTGGGGATTGAACGATCGACGCTCGATCGAAAAATTGATCGATACGAGCTCGATGCTGATTTACCGCAACGGGGGCGCGGTGCGCGGTAAGCTCGGGGATTGGTTAGCACTCCGGTTGAGATTCCGGGGCGGCCCAATTACTTGCGTTTTCCGCAACCGCTCGATTTAATCAAGCGTGTGTACTCTGCTACTCGGGGCGGTGGCAACTCGGAAGGTATTGGATCTTGGATTTAAATTCGTCGACCCCGGTCATGTTCCGCCGCCGAGCATTCACGATCGTCGAACTGTTGGTGGTGATCACCGTCATCGGCATTCTGATTGCGCTTTTGCTCCCGGCGGTGCAGAGCTCGCGCGAAAGCGCAGGCCGCAGATTGCAGTGTTCCAACAATTTGAAGCAGCTCGCGCTGGGCATCATCAATTACGAGAATGCGAACAAGAAATATCCGCCGGCCGGACTCTGCGGCGACCGAACAAAAGATTACCTGGAAGGCCCGTTCTACCCACGCGGCGGACAAATGATTAGCTGGGCGGTGCTGACTCTGCCATATATCGAAGAAGTATCGTTGTACCGGCAGTTCGATCTGCAACGCAGTGTTTTGGATCAGACAGGCGATCCACAAGCGGTGCCAATCAAGGCGATGCTTTGTCCGAGCGACGATTCGGAGGGGCAATACTATTCGGACCCGACGTTGACCAATGGGAAGCGGTTCGCGAAAGGCAATTACGCTGCCTATGTATCGCCGTACCATGTCACATACGCCGACTGGTGGCCGTCGGGCTTGAGCGGGACTCACCGATACACACAAAAAGACATTAAGGACGGCACGTCGAAGACCTTGCTGCTGGCAGAAGTTCGGACTCGACCTAACGAACAAGACCAACGCGGCGCTTGGGCATTGCCCTGGACCGGTTCCAGTTTGCTGGCGTTCGATATGCACTCCATCGGCGATTCGCAAGTGATCTTTCCACTCACGTCGTCGTATCTGCAAAGCGGATTCAAATACACGGCTTCTCCATTTAGTCGTGGTGAAACACAACGGCCTAACTTCTACAGCATGGAAGCCGGCTCGAACCTCGACATGCTCTATAAATGTCCAGACGCAGCCGGCTCACAGCTCGATCTTATGCCGTGCGGTGAATTTCAAGCGAACTATTCCTGGGGATGGCTATCGGCGGCCCCACGCAGCCGGCACGCAGGTGGTGTTGATGTCGTGTTCTCTGATGGGCACGTCGGGTTCTTGTTAGATACAATCGACGAATTCGCGATGGCCTATCTTGTTTCCAGTACCGATGGGCAGACGGTGGACTCGTACAGCTATTAGTGCTGATTGAGAGTCGGGCTTGGCCGCCCTTTGGAACTTCACAGCATGTCAAAATTCGGGCTCATCGCGGTGATTGCAGGTCTGGGTTTGGCGATGCTCTCGTTCTATTGGAAGAACGTTGGCGACTCGCGGACCGCTTGGAGTGACGAACAAGCCAAGGCTTACACCGAGGCTGCTGGTGAGCTGCATCGGTTAACCTATGAGGCCGCAGTGGCACAAGATCGCGCAGCGGCTTCCGGCAGTAGTCAAATGCCGATGTCGCAAAATCGACTTTCGCCCGAGGTCGGTGCGGCTTTTGATCCTGCCGCTACGCCCGAACGAGAAGCGGAACGACTCACTGCCAAGCTTACTGCGGCTCGCGAGCAATTCGCCAAACAACGGGCGGCCCTCGACGATGCGCGGGCACACGGCCAAACGATGGCCATTGTGATGCGCTGGCTCGGTTTTTCATTGGCGATTGCCGGCGTCGTGGCACTGCTGGTGTTCGACCCGAATCGCCACGCCTAGCCGCTGGCGGCTGGATTCAGTTTTGCTTAGCAGCTGAGTTAATTTTTTCCGCATTTGCCGCGGCCTGATGTTCCGGGGCCGCCTGTGCGCTGGCGGCAATGGCTTGTGGCTTGTTGGCCCCAACGAATTCTTCGACGGAAACTGTGCTTTGGCCGCCGATCAGTCGCGTAAGCTTCCAGCCGTCGGCGGTCTTTTCGTACTTCACGAGCTGCGGAATCATGTTGCCTTCGAGCAGTTTGCCGGCCAGGCCGCTTTGTTCATCGGTATTCACGCACGCGAAAGCAACATTTTTCAGCCCGCCATGAGCGGCAACTTCCGGCAGAACCGACGTTTTCATCGAGCGACACGCGGGGCACCATTCGGCGCCAACCAGCACCACAAGCGGTTTGCCATTATCGACCGTTTCCTTATAGGCATCGGCATACGTGTTGGCGGTAATATTGTTTGCGCCAGCGGCGAGCAAAGAAATCTGGAGTACGGATGCGAAGGCAAGGCTGTTCACTGACGTTCTCCTTTTTATGCGATCGAGGTACAAGCGCACGCTGCTCGATACCGTCTAAGGTTGGCTCCTCAAGAGAAAGCGAAGGCGCTTCACGAACATTGGCTGCGATATTCGCCAGACGTTTCCAATGGCGAAGTCGGTCGCGTTTTGCCTACCGTCGTGGTTCGGCCTCCTTTTGCGTGTCTCCATTCGGCCAACGGGAGTCGAGCAAGGCAACAGTCTAAATGGGCAAAGTGACATGACAAGGGGGGAGCCGAAGAATTTTCCGATTCCGTAAGCTTTATGGGCACGATCCTGCTTATTTCCGCTGTCTCTCGATTGGTCACCGTTCTCGTGGGCTAAAATAAACCGCATGGCATCTGAAAATAAAAGCAATGCCCGAAGTGAGCGTGAGAAAATGCTCGCCGGGCATTTCTATGTTCATTAGACTTGGAACTTGTCGGGGCGCGATCGGGCAACGGACCTTTGTTACAGACTGAATGCCACATGCGAGGGTGCAAATCTATGCAGTGACGCATCCATTGAATGCCCAATTGCGTCGCTCCCAAGAGTGTGGCACGCCGATTGAGATAGCGACGGACGTTTGGATTGGTGGCGGCGCGATCGTCATGCCCTGGCGTAACGATCGGAGATCGAACCGTTATTGGCGCCGGTAGCTGTGTCACCCGCAACATTCCTCACGGCGTGCTGGCCGCTGGAAATCCGTGCCGGGTGATTCGGGAAGTCGAGTGAGTCGATCCGCAGTTTGCAGGGCCTGAATTAATCACTGGAAGCAGTTTTTGCGTTTGGCGAGCATCACCTGTCCAATGGAGCGGGCTTCGCCTTCAGTGAGACCGGCAATTTTGCGCACATCAGCATTTTCGGTGCTGATTAGTGCCAGTCGGAATAGCCGGCGGTGCGCCGCACATATTCGCCAAATTCGTCGGTCTGTGTTTTGGCAATTTCTGGCATACGTCGCAGTTCAATTCGACTCAGCTTTGCGATTTCCCAGCGCCGGCGAAATCCGAGTCCAAACCACGAATGACGCCACCCAATAGAGTGCCGCCCGAGCGTCCAGCGGATGCGATGAGCAGGCTCGAAGACCGCACTGAGGAATACGCCTGACGGCGTAAATGCAAGCCCGTGCTGTCGAGCATCTGCTGTTCAATCTGGAAAAATGTTTTGAGCAACCAACAGAAAACAAAAATCCAAGCGGCCGAGAACGGACTTCGACTGATCGCAAGTGCGTTTTGCGTGGAAAATGCAGGCCAATTGCGAATCTTTCCGAGCCGCGTGGATGATTGGCTGTCGTTTCCTTGACAGTCGCAATCTTCGACCACTACCATCCAATTTGGTCGACTTTAGAGAAAAATGGTGGCATGGCAGATTCCAATTCAATTGACGCATTGCGGGAAGCGCTGCAGCATTCGCCGGAGAATTTGCCGCTGCGCAAGCATTTGGGGGCGTCGCTGCTCTCTATGGGTCGCACCGAAGAGGCTGCCGAGGTGTTTCGCGATGGACTGGCGATCAAGCCGGAGAGCACCGAGCTGAAAGTTGGGCTGGCCGGCGTGTTTTTCAGTCAGGGCAAGTACAGCCATGCGCTTGGTGATCGTGGAAGACTTGCTCGCGGCCAACGATCCGCCAGCGGAAGCCCATTTGCTTCATGCAAAGTTGCAGTTGCGGCGCGGCGAAGTGGCCGGAGCCGTGATGGCGTACAAAGCGGCGGTTGATGCCGATCCCGGAAGTTGCCGACGAAGATCTCGCCGATCAGTTGGGCATTGGCGCTACCGAAGATGACGACAGCGATATTGTCGAAGGCCGGCAGCGCGAAACTTGGGAAGGCGGCGCACCGGAGCCGGAATCGAAAGTCGAGCGCGTCAAAACCACGTTCGCCGATGTTGGCGGCATGGAGGCGCTCAAAGAGGAAATTCGGCTGAAGATCATTTATCCACTGGCGCATGCCGATTTGTACGCGGCTTACGGCAAAGCGGCCGGCGGCGGAATTCTGATGTACGGTCCGCCGGGCTGCGGCAAAACGCACCTTGCGCGCGCGACAGCCGGCGAAATCAAAGCTGGATTCTTGTCGGTCGGCATCAATGATGTGCTCGACATGTGGATCGGCAACAGCGAACGCAATTTGCACGAGCTGTTCGAGCAAGCGCGGCAGAACAAACCTTGCGTGCTGTTCTTCGACGAGGTCGATGCGCTGGGCGCACGGCGCAGCGATATGCGCACCAGCGGCGGCCGGCATCTGATCAATCAATTCCTGAGCGAGATGGACGGCATTCAAAGCGCGAACGACGGCGTCTTGGTATTGGCCGCCACGAATGCGCCGTGGCATTTAGATCCCGGCGTTTCGCCGCCCCGGCCGGTTCGATCGGGTGCTATTCGTGCCGCCTCCCGATAAGACCGCACGAGCCGCGATCTTGCAAATCATCTGTCGCGGCAAGCCGATGGAGCAAATCGATTTCGATCAAGTGGCCGGTAAGTGCGACAGTTTTTCCGGCGCCGATTTGAAGGCTATCGTCGATCAGGCCGTCGAAGCCAAGTTGGCCGAGGCCATCAAGCGCGGCGTGCCGTCGCCGCTTTCAACAAAAGATTTGATCGCCGCGGTAAAGCAGGTGAAGCCCACTACCAAGGAATGGTTCTCCACCGCCCGCAATCATGCGCTGTACGCGAACCAAGGCGGCATTTACGACGATATTGTGAAATACCTGCAGCTTTGAACAGCACGCACTAGCCTGCAGTGCAAGGATTTTTATAAGGAAGCCAGAAATCCAGGAACAAATCTAAAACTTTGATCCTTCCTGGATTCCTGGCTTCCTTATAAAGTTGTCGGCTCCGCATCTCTGCATCTCCGCGGTTAACATCAATCATTCAGTTATACATGTCGGCGAACCTTCAACGTGCGATTCTGTTATTTCAGCAGCAGCGCACAGATTTGGCGGAGCAGGAATTGCGGCAGGCGCTGGCGCAAGATCCGCACAATGGCCGGGCGCACGCGCTCTTGCGCTCTGCTTGCGGCGGCAGGAAAAGTTCGATGCGGCCACCGAAGAAGCGCGGCAGGCAATCGGGCTGGAGCCCGACGAAGCATTTCCGCAATATGTGCTGTCGGCCATTATGTACGGCCGGAATCGGTTTCCAGAATCGAAGACGGCCATTCAAGAAGCGATTCGCCTCGAACCTGATGATGCGGACTATTGGGGGCAACTGGCCGCGATCGAATATGAACTGCGCGACTGGAACGCATCGCTGGCGGCTGCTGATCGAGGCTTGCAAGTTGATCCCGAGCATGTCGGCTGCACGAATTTGCGCGTCCAAGCGCTTACGAAGCTTGGCCGACGCACCGATGCCGATGCGGCGGTGGAAGCTGCACTGCGTCGCCAACCGGACAACGCTTACACGCACGCCAATCGCGGCTGGACACTGCTCGAGCAGCGCAAGCCCGACAAAGCGATGGAGCATTTTCGCGAGGCGCTGCGGCTTGATCCGGAAATGGAATGGGCACGGGCCGGCATTGTCGAGGCGCTGCAAGCGCGGCATCTCATCTATCGCTGGCTATTGGGCTACGCATTCTGGATGTCGCGGCTTAGCCGGCAGGCGCAGTGGGGAATTTTGATTGGCGGTTATGTTGCGTATCGCTTCCTCGGCAATTTGCAGACCGAGAATCCGGCATTGCGTTTGATCACACGCGGGCTGATGGTGGCGTACATCGTGTTCGCGTTGCTCACGTGGATCTCGCGGCCGGTGTTCAACACGCTATTGCGTTTCAATAAATTTGGCCGCATGGCACTGTCGCGCGAGCAGACCGTCGCCTCGAATTGGGTCTGCGCGACACTCGTACCCGCGATTGCGTGCGGCGTGTTGTATGCGGTCAACGGCGATGTGGTGCCGCTGGTGGCGGGCATCACGCTGGCATTCACCACGATTTTCGTTTCGGCGACGTTTAACTGCAGCCGAGGTTGGCCACGAATGTGGATGGCTGGATTGACAGTTGTGTTTTTGCTCTGGGGCGCGGCAGTGTGCGGCCTTTTGCTGGCGGCGGAGAGCGCCGACAAAGCCGCTCAAGCAGAAAACGCCGAACGCTACGCCAGCATCGCCCTGACGATGCTCAACATTCAAATGGTCTCCGCCCTCGTCTTGCAATTCGCCGCCAATGGCTTAGCACAAGCGCGGGTAAAACGGTAACGCCAGGCGAACGGCTTCGCTGATGTGATGCCAGCGCGCGCTTGACCCGGTAATTTCTGCCATTTAGATTGGCCGTGCCGAACATAACGGGGCGGGAGCCAGGGAATCACCGGATTCCGGCATCGTTGATCGACAACTTTGGAGGCTCGCCCGTGCGTAAGATTTTTCTCGAGCTGCTTGCTGTTCTGGCGCTCTCGCAATTCGTGCTCGCCGCGTCGCCGGTGGCCACGTACGAATTCAACAACAATTTTCTCGCCGATCAGCCGGCCGCTCCTGCGCTTTCGGTAGTCGACCCGCTCGGACAAAGTGTATTCCAAAACGATAGCGTGCTGGGAATCAATCGGCCGGTGTGGGCCTTCGATGGCAACGAGAATCCCACGAATGAGCAGGCAGGATTGACGGTGAACACCAATGGCCTGATTACATCAAACAATTATTCGGTCGACATGGTGTTTCTGTTCACACAGCGCCAAAACGCGTGGCGGCGAATTATCGACGTCGAAAATCGGCAATCGGACAACGGATTCTATGTTGATCCGTCGAACAATCTGGACATTTTTCCCATCAGTGGCTCGACAAACGCTTGGACGAATAACATCTACCATCATGTGGTGCTCACGAATGACGGCGGCACAGTGAACACCTACATCGATGGAGTATCGCAATTCTCGACCAGTACTACGCTGATGAACATTAGCAATCCCAACAACCCTGGTTTGCTGATGGGCTTCTTCATCGACAACGTAATTGCCGGCGGTCAGTTCGAGTTTTCCGACGGCAAAGTTGGCCTCATTCGTGTGTGGAACGGCGAGCTCTCGGCAGCCGAGGCGCAGCAGGTAGCGTCGAATCCGTTTGTGACGAATTATCTGAAGGGCGATTTCGATCGCGACGGCCTTGTGAACTCCGACGACATTCCTGCCATGCTCTCTGCGCTGACCGACCTGGCGCATACAAGACTGCAAAGAATCTGGACGATCCGAAGCTGGCTCTCATTGGCGATTTCACAGGCGACGGCCAGGTGACAAACCTCGACATTCAGTTGTTCTTGGACACCTTCGTCACCAGCGGACCTATTTTACAGGTGCCTGAGCCAAGCGGCGTCTGGCTGGACGCCGGCGCATTTTTGTTGTTGGTATCGATTTGCTATCGACGTTCGAGAAGTTCGCGCAGGGAATTTGCATTCTGTACTGCGTAAGCCGCGGCGTGCTGTTTAATTCCTGGGTGTCGGCGCGCTTCGCGTCATGACGTGAACCATTTTGAGGCCAGCCGGTCCTTGGGGCAGCGGCGCCAGCGCCAACGGCTATAACCCCGGCCCGAGATCAATTGCGCATGGCGGTTAAATTCGCGTTTGTCCCCCTGCCCCTGCTTGATGCGGCGATATAATGCGTAGTCCAGAGGATGACGGGTTCGTCGCGCAGCCATCGTCCACTGGGCAATGGATGCCAACCCACGATTCGTTTCACGGAAGCCCAGTTCAAGTGAGTCACGAGCAGCGAATTTCGCAGCAACGCGGCGAGCCATCGGTTGGCGAGGCGCGGAGCGATCGCGAGATTTCCCGCGGTGATTCATTGACCAACGGCAAAGCTCGCGGCGCTGCAGTTGATATCGCCGCCGGTCCTTCTCAGCCCGTCGATTCACCCGCGGGTTTGAATATTCCGGCGTCGCTCGATCGCCGCTACGTGACCGGCGCTTGCATGATGGTCATGGTGCTGGCGGCCATGGAACTGACGGTCACCAGCACGGCGATGCCGACCATCATCGGCGATTTGCACGGCCTGGAGCATTATTCCTGGGTCACGTCGGTGTACCTGCTGATGTGTACCGTGACGATGCCGATTTACGGTCGGCTGGCCGATGCCTGGGGCCGCAAGCGAGTTTTGCTGTGGGCGATTGGCCTGTTCTGCGCCGCCTCGGTGCTTGCCGCCAGCGCTCAAACGCTAGGACAGCTGATTTTATTCCGCGGTTTTCAGGGTCTCGGCGCCGGCGGCATTATGCCGGTGGTGCTGACGATCCTCGGCGATATTTTTACGCTCGAGGAACGCGCGAAAATTCAAGGCTGGTTCAGCGCCGTTTGGGGATCGGCCTCGCTGGCGGGTCCGCTGATCGGCGCATTCCTCGTCGAAACCCTCGGATGGCGTTCGATTTTCTTTGTGAATTTGCCGCTGGGTGCGCTTGGTTTTGGCGTGCTCGTTTGGAAGTATCACGATCATGGCAAGCCGCATTCGACCGATTTGGATTTGCCCGGCGCAACCCTGCTAGCGCTTTCCTGTGCTGCCTTCCTCGGACTCGTTTCCGCGATGGGTTTGGATTCCGTGCCGTGGACTGTCGTCGGCGTGCTGCTGGCCGTCGCCCTCGTGACCGGTCTTTGGTTCATTCGCGTCGAGACACGGGCGAACAATCCAATTCTCCCGCCTAAGCTCGTGATGAATCGCGCCATCGGCCCGGCGCTCTTCGCCAGCGCGCTGATGGGTGTGGGCTTTTTCGGCGTCGATACTTATGTGCCGCTTTACGTGCAAGGCACGACGGGCAAAGGGGCCACAGCGGCGGCCGGTGTGGTTACCCCGGTCATGCTGGCGTGGGCGGCCAGCGGCGTCATCGTCGCGCCAATTATCGTGCGCTGGGGTTTCCGCAAGACCGCGGTCGTTGGCAGCGCGCTCGTGACCGTCAGCTTTCTCAGTCTTTTCGTTTGCGCGCTCATGAACGCCAGTGGCTGGGTGTTGGCCGCCGTGCTAGTCATCGGCGGATTGGGCTTCGGCACCTCGTCGATGCCGCAGCTCTTGTCGGCCCAGCATGGCGTCAGTTGGCAGCAGCGCGGCATTGTCACCTCCGCCATTCAGTTCTTCCGCACCATGGGCGGCGCCATTGGCATCGGGCTGCTGGGAATGCTGTTCAATGTGCTGGCCGCGCCGCAAATGCAGCAGCTGCGGAAGATGGGCGTCAGCCCCGCGACGATCATGGATCCGCACGCGCGAAGTTCGATTCCTGCCGACCGCGCAGCCGATCATTCACAACATGATCGATTCCGGCCTGACCTGGGTCTTCCTGGCGATGGCCATCATCGCGGCCCTGCAAATTGCCGTCAGTTGGCTGTTCGCTTCCGACGACGATCATCCGGCTGCGACAGACGTCGATTCGTTCGAAGCCCTGCCGGGCTAGCAAATCGCAACTGCCGGGTAACTAGTCGTACCCGTCGCTATTGCCGCACGCACGCAAATTGAAATCTGCGGCCGGCGCCCACTCTGCGTTAGCTAACCGATTCTCCAAACGCGTTGTCCAGTGCGATGAAGTGGTCCTGGTCTGTCCAGTGCTGTGCAATTCCGTCGAACTGCCAGACGTCGATGCGCCCCAGCCGGCCTCGGCCTCGGCCCACGAGCACTTCGTCGACGCCGTCGCCGTCCCAATCGAACACACCCAGCGGAATGCCGACGCGGAGTTGCGGATCGCTGAAGATCTGATCGACATACTGACCGCTTGTCGCGTTGAACACCCGGGCATTGGCGCCCATGTTGGGACCGGTACCGGTCACGATATCTAAATTGCTGTCCCCTTCGACATCTCCCAAGGCGACGAACACTCCATCGCGATTCGGCAGGCCCTGGTACGCATCGAAGCTGAGAAGCTGGGCGTACGTATGGCCATCGAAAGCCCGCACCAGCGAGCCCCGTCCGGCGCCGGTGACAATTTCGCCGAAGCCGTCCTTATTGATATCGCCAGCCGCTACACGCACGCCGCCGCGGAAACCGGCATCGTAAGCCAGGAACTGATGAAGTAGCGATCCGTCCTGGCCGCTGAAAACTCGGACCATTGGCATCCAGCCAGCGCCGGCGCCAACGACCATATCGCTGTAGCCGTCGTTGTTGATGTCGGCCGATGCCACGAACGTGCCGATGTGCATGCGCTGCGGTACCGGCTCTGGAAATGCCTTGAACTGATAGATCGTGTTGAAGGTTTTGCCGTCGTAAACTTTGACCATAGTGACGCGATTGGGGCCGGCGCTGACGAGGATGTCTTCGGTTCCGTCGCCATTCACATCGCCCGTGGCAACTTGCACTGGCCCGCGATAATCGATGAACGGATGCAGCGTTTTGACCAAAACCGGCGCGAGATCCGGTGCGGAAACGATTGGTGTGTTGGCATTTCGATTGGGTTGCGCTACCTCACCCACGGTGTAGACCTTGACAGTGTTTGGCATGCCCTCGCCGCTGCCGACAGCGAAGTACTTTTGTCCCGGTTGTGGCGGAGTTTGAGCAGTCCACGGTTCGAATGTCAACGTAGCGGTCGTTGTTCCCGACGGAACCGTATCGAACTTGGAAGGCACGTTGGGCTGGCCCGCCCCGGCATGCACCGGGCTTTCGTCGAAGCCGAACCCATAAGCCTGGCCCATTACATTTCCTTGCGCGTCGTTGGCGGGCGACGGGGCCGTCACGAAAATGCTTTGGCTGTTGATCTGCGCGGTGTGCATAAATGCGGAGAAGTAGTTGTAAGTTTGCCCGCTGGGATACCAATTGGTTTCGGTTCCCCAATAGGTCGAGGCGTCGCCGTTCACACCGTCGGTCGGCGTTAGCAGGGCCACACCGCGATTCAGCGCTGAAACAATGTCGCGCTCCAAACCAAGGACCGTGGCGGTGGGGGTTACGACGGTGTTGCCGTTGGTCGCGAAGAGCACGTTCGTGGAAGCATCGGCAAACACGCCATCGTTCGCAAAAACCATTTCGCCCGAGGTCTCATTCGTCTGATAGGGCCCCAACGGATCGGGTGTCAGCGGCGAATAAATGTTGAACGTGTTGCCGTTGGGCATCGTGCAGGCGGAATCGGTGTAGCCGATGAACTGGATGACCCAATCGTTGTTCGACAGTTGCGTGGGGGTGCCCTGGTAGTAGGCGCCGTCGTCGCCAACCATGCCGATCAAATTGCTCGTGGTCGTGAACAGCGTAGTCAGCGTGCTGTCCCACACCGTATTGAGTGGGCTCGTCGGATTCGCACCACTATTCAGATAAACGCCGGGATTCAAAATAGCGACCGGCTGGCTATCGACAGTGCTCGAATTGGCAACCAGGCTGTTATACGCCGACTGCAAATTGGAGGGCACGCTCTGCGTAACAAATGTGTTGTAGGCAGTAAAAATGGACGCGCGGTTCACGACCGGAGTTTGACTCGGCGTGTAATCGGGCTGCCCAATTTGCAGGCCGCCATTCAGAGTGACATTCAGCGGTATCGAAAATCCGTTGACTTCTGAAACGTCGATCGTTGGCAATGCACTTAGCGGCTGCGTAATTTCAACCGTCTGCCAAACGTAAGAACCGCCGCTAGGAAACGTGTTGGAGGGCGGGTTCGTGGGCTGCGTGACGTTGGCGCCGCCGCCGGTGTAGGTCAGATACGGCGCTTGGCCAACGGGGAGTGGCACCACAAAAAAGTAGATAACTCCGCCGATGATGCTCTGGTTATCGGTCCAGGTAATTGTCGACAGCTCACCCGATCCCGTCCCGACTTTGTAACTTGGAATGTTGCCGGAGTTCCCCGGCGTCGAGGGATAACTTGCAAACGTGCCGTTCGATTGCAGTTCCAGCAAACTCGCGGTGCTGAACCCGCACGCGTAGATCGCATATTGTGTGGGATCTAAACCCGTCTTATTGATCAGGTTCATCGAGTATGCGGTTAGCATCGCTCGCGGTTCGAGCGTCTCCAGATGCGCCTTCATGGCTTTGCTTGAGCGCAACCGACGTGCTTTGTTCGAACGCTTGCCCAACAGCCGTTTGCCCAATGAAACCAGTGCGAAATTCTTCACGTTAGCTCGCTCGCGACGGTATAGATTTTGGTTGCTCCACAACGGTGCAGCGGTTCCGCAGGCAAACTGCTGCGCCATCATGACATAGGAGCATATAGCTCTTTGAGCCGACCAGTTCATTGAAAAAAGTGATTGTCTTTGGCGGTCGATTCCGCACCCGCGGCTGATTGGGCGGCAAACGTCGCACGCTCCCACAGCGCGGCCGCTCGGTGAGGCCATTGGACTCGCTCCGCGCTGATTCGCCGAGGCTCGTCGCGGAAGGTCAGAATGCTCCGGCGGTTCCGGAATTAGCGAATTTTGTACCTGCAGCGAGCAGCCATTGGCCCCGCACAGCCGTCTTTGCGGGTCAAACCGACTGTCGCCCTCGCACAAAAGGTTGCACGCGAGCGCAGTTCTGCGGAAACTATTCGCAGCCGTGCCGCCAAAGCAGCGAGCGTTCAATCCTGCCGGGCCGGTCCGCAAACGAGTGTCGAATTCAGCCATCAACGAAATCCCGGAAGGTCTTCGCATGTCAATCAAAGTGTTCAACCAACTTTTCATAGGTTCGCTCTTGGTGTTAATCCTCACGGCGTCGATGTGCTCTGTCGTTCGCGCGGGCCAGAGCGATGGGAAACTCGATGTGTACTTCCTCGATGCCGAA
Source organism: Pirellulales bacterium (assembly GCA_963773875.1). GTDB lineage: Bacteria > Planctomycetota > Planctomycetia > Pirellulales > JADZDJ01 > CAVTYH01. The sequence continues at coordinate 1,309 of CAVZCV010000007.1, read as the reverse complement.
GGCGGAGCGGCGACGCTCATCGTTACGCCGGCGGGCGAGTCGGTGCTCGTCGATACCGGCAATCGCGGCGATCGCGATCCAGGTAGGATTTTCGCCGCGGCGCAAGCGGCCGGAATCGACAGGCTGAATCATGTCATTGTCACGCACTACCACACCGATCACTTCGGCGGCCTCGCCCGACTTTCGACCCTCATGCCCATTCAGCATTTGCACGACAACGCCGATGAGCATCCCACGGCCGATCGCCCCTCGCAGGAATACCTGAAAGCGAAAGTCGACGATCGCTCGCTCCTCAGTCCCGGCGATGTGTTGCCGCTCAATCAGCGCGAAGGCGCGCCAAAGCTGACCATCAAGTGCCTGGCCGGGCATCACACCCTCATCGATCCGCCGGCCGCGGCGAAAGAAAATCCGTTTGAAAAAGAGTCGCGCAGCAAGCCGGACGATAAGAGCGATAACGCCAACAGCATTGTGCTCCTCTTGACGTTCGGCGATTTCAAATTCTACGACGGGGGCGATCTTACTTGGAACGTGGAGCACGACCTGGCCGCGCCCCTCAACCGCATCGGCACGGTCGATGTGTATCAGGTCACGCATCATGGGCTGTCGCTCAGCAACAATCCGGTGCTGGTGAAAGCCCTCGAGCCCACGGTGGCCATCATGAATAACGGCACCATCAAAGGTTGCGATCCGGAAGTGTGCACCACGCTCAAATCGACGCCGTCGATCAAAGCCGTTTTTCAGCTGCACAAGAACCTGCGGCCCGATGGCGATGTGAACAACGTCGAGCCGCAATTCATTGCTAACACGGAAAAGGAGTGTGCCGGGAATTTGGTGCACATGGCCGTCAGCGCCGACGCGAAAAAGTACACGGTTGGCATTCCTGCCACCGGGTTCGAGCAAACCTACGAAACCAAGCGGGCGGCCGAGTGACGATAGGGCGATTTCTTCATTTGCCATTTTTCGAAATTCGGCCGTTTTCTGGGCGATTTTTGCGTTGCTCGCCATCGCCGTGAAATGCTCGGCACTTCGATCGCTAAATTCTTCGAGGGAAACCCGCCGTACCCTGGCCAAATCCAAGAAATCGTGTTTCCTGGTGAAATAACTCCGGCGCGCTTTGGACCCCTGTATAGTTGTTTTTGCAAATTTTGCTCCGAGTTTTTTCACAGTAATTTCACTCTCCCCGTTTGGCCTCCCAAATCGCCCGAAAATTCTCGCTCGATTGGAAGAGGTTATTGCACGCATTTAGGGGAACTCAGGTGTCTTGGTGTTTAAGGGCTTGGTGTCTTGGTGTCTGAGGGTCTAAGTGTCT
>CAVZCV010000006.1:0-963385 GCA_963773875.1 Pirellulales bacterium | reverse complement strand
GCAAACCCGATTTATGGCCGCACATGGTCATGCTCATCCTGCTGAAGTCGTTTTACGAAGCCACCGGCGACGAGCGCGTGCTGCCCTTTATGACGAAGTATCTCAAATGGCTCAACGACAGCCGCCCGAGACGTTTGGCCGCGGTTACTGGCCCCGAATACGGTTTGGCGACACCATCGAAAGTGCCTATTGGCTGTACAACCGCACCGGCGATCCTTGGTTGCTGGAATTGGCCAAAAAGATTCACGAGAACATGCAGGATTGGACCAGCGGAGTTCACGATCGGCACAATGTGAACATTGCCCAAGCATTCCGCGAGCCGACGATCTATTCGCAACAAGTGCCAGAGGAGAAATTTTTGAAGGGCGCGGAGCGGAATTATCGCCAAGTGATGGATGTTTATGGGCAATTTCCGGGCGGTGGGTTCGCGGCAGACGAAAACTATCGCGCGGATTCACGATCCGCACCAGGGGTTCGAAACGTGCGGCATGGTGGAATTCATGCACAGTTTCGAAATGCTGACGAAAATCACGGGCGATCCGGTCTGGTCAGACCGCTGTGAAGATATCGCCTTTAACTCGTTGCCGGCTGCCATCACTCCCGATTGGAAAGGGCTACACTATTTGACCTGCGCCAATCAGGTACAGCTCGATCGAAACAATCACGCTCCCGGCATCCAGAACAGCGGCACGATGTTCTCGTACAGTCCGCTGGAAGTGTACCGCTGTTGCCAACACAACGTCTCACACGGCTGGCCATATTACGCGGAAGAGCTTTGGCTGGCGACCGCAGACCGAGGTTTATGTGCCTCGTTGTATGCCGCGAGCGAAGTGTCTGCGCACGTCGGAGGTAACTCGGCCGAGAATGAAAGTGCAAATGTGAAAATCGTCGAGGAAACCGATTATCCGTTTGGCGATACCATCACGCTGCGCCTTTCCCTCGCCGAGCCGACAACGTTTCCGCTTTATTTACGGATTCCACACTGGTGCGATAAACCGGCGCTCGATGTAAATGGAAATCGAATTTCGTTTAAGGCTGAACCGTCGTCGTATGTCATCCTTAATCGCCGATGGAATGACGGCGACATCGTCAATCTGCAATTGCCGATGCACGCAAATGTGAAGACGTGGGACAAAAATCACAATGCAGCGTCCGTTAATTTCGGACCTCTCAGTTTTTCGCTGAAAATTGGCGAACGATGGTCGCGCTACGGTAGCAACAAAGCGTGGCCGGAGTTCGAAGTTTTTTCATCCACGCCATGGAACTACGGCTTAGTTCTGAATGACCGCAGTTCGGCTGAATCGTTTGAAGTTGTTCGGAAACCGATAGCACCGACTGCCAACCCGTTTACGCCAGAGGGAACACCCATCGAACTGCGCACACGCCAAGAGGATTCCGGCTTGGCAAATCGATGCCCAAGGGCTGGCTGGCAAGCTTCAAGAAAGTCCGGCGAAGAGCGAAGAGCCCACCGAATCGATCACACTCATTCCCATGGGAGCTGCTAGGCTGCGCATCTCCATGTTTCCTGTAATTGGATTCGGCAATGACGCCGTCGATTGGAAGGCGCCCGCACCTGGGGCGGATCGAAAGTGAAACTTTTCATGCACATCTAGGCCGGTGCTTGTGCATTATGCACAATTCTTGATGCTGATAGTTGCGCTGATAGAATTTCCGGCTACAGAAGCGGTTCTTACCATTTTGATTTGACGCGTCCAATTCTCTTGTGGCTTCGATAAAAATCATCAGTCTCTCCTGAACTTCAGCACGAGCGCCGATGCATGGGGCACACTGCAACGAACCTCGCCGGCACTTGCTACCACAGTTTCGGGCGGAAGGGGCGACCAAGTGCCATCCTCGGCTACTGCGGAACCCGCGAAAGTCACATCCTTTGTGGCGCCAGAGCGGGGCCGCAGAGACGATACGCCTCGACTGCGGTCGTCGTGACAGGCACGGAACTGCTGATCGATAGGTCGCGCGTTGATTCCTTATTGATCACGGTGACGTAAGATGTTCCCTCACTGTCTTTCGAACTGTATGCAGCAAGATTGATGTCGTCTGCGTCGAAGCTGGTTTTGAGCAAATCACCGTGGGCGACCATGGCAAACGCGAGCATGCCGTAGTATTCCGGACGTGCAATGCATCTTCCGGCGGAGTCGTGCACGATGGGAGAATAATAGCTGATGAAGCCAAGTTGGTTCACATCGGTCTGCAAATTGATTCCGTTGGATCCGTGCGCGGCAAGATTGAGCATATAATCCAGGCACCACAGGGCTGAGCCGAATGCATCGCTGACTCCCTGCTTGCCGCCACCGTAAAATGAATTCACTTCGTTGATGCGATATTCGAGCTTATAGCGACCGCACAAATCCTGCAGAATGTTGAGCCGAGTATCGAATGCCTTGTCATGTGTCAACAGATATTCCATCGTGGCTTCTGGCTTGCGAGCGCCGGTGCGGTAGTAATGGTGAGTGACCAGTTTCATGTCGGCCGATTCGTCGGCAACGAAGTTCTTAATAAACTCTAAATTTCCGGCCGAATCGGGACCAGAAAACACGGCATTTTGGAGCCGGTTGCGGATCGCCGCTTTGTAATCGGCAAATGCGCGATGATAGGCGACATAATCGTTTGAATACTTTGGCAGTAGGTCGACTTCGTTGCCAACTTCAAACGAATGGAGATGTGGACCAAGTGCCTGCTCGACTGCCAGCGCCTCCTCGGCCGCTTCTTCCTTGGTTCCTGTTCCCAGGTTAAGTCCCCACATGACACGCCAACCCGTGGCACGGATGAAATCACCCAAATCGTTGAGATTGTCCCGATTGATGACGGTGACCTCCTTCTCGGTCTTTGCGGCTGAGAGGCCATCGGCAATGTATCGCGTGTGATCTGAGACATTCCCGCCAATACGAATCATCCCGTGCTTACTCAGATTGCCATACAGGTTGATCATCCGGGTGTTTTTGCGGGCGAAGAATCCTGGTTGAGCTACAGCAGATGTTTCATATCCAAAACCGACGAAACCATCGGAAAATTGGGCGATAGGCTTCTCTGTGTCGATGTTAATACGAACGTCACGATTGAGTTCTTCGCCGGATCGCGCCGCAGGGCTAACCAATGTAAACGACACAAGCGCAATCGCGACGGCTCGCTTTCGAGATGGCTTGCTGGTGAAAGCATGTTGGTCGTTTCTAAATGGAGTGTTGTTCGACCAACTGGGACGCATCGCAAGTTCCTCCATAATGAGACGTTGCTGAGGAACAGTCGCAGCGGCTCAAAAAAAGTGCATTGTGATCAGTTTTTGACAAATATCCCGTTGGCCACAATACAGCCTTAGTCTGATGGTCGATCGTCGGCCAATCAAGCGGTTTTTTGATGTATCAAAGCGATGCGCCGATCGCTGGCAATTTTAATTGACATGTCCCGCAGCGACACTTAGTGTGACCAAATATCAATTTCGATGGGCGCTTTGGATCGTAATCTTTTCCGTTCGGAACTTCCCGTATGCATGATGTCTTGGTACTAGGCGCGGGCAGCGCTGGTTTGATTTCGGCGTTGACGCTGAAAGCGCGTTTGCCGCAGCTTTCGCTTCGTATTGTGCGTAGCCCGGAGATTGGCGTGATCGGTGTTGGCGAAAGCACGACGCCCAATCTTCCTTATCACCTGTTCAAGTATCTGCAGATCAATCCGAAACTCTTTTACGCCATGGCGGAGCCAACGTGGAAGATGGGGATTCATTTTATTTGGGGCCCGCGAGGCTCGTTTGACTATTCATTCGAGCCACAGCTAGACGTGCGGGTTCCAGAACTGCCGCGTCCCAACGGCTACTACTGCGACGACGAGTTCTCGAACATGTGCCTGCAAAGCGCACTCATGGCGCAGAAAAAGGCCTTTGTGATGCAGGCCAATGGCGGCGGACCGGGGATTCCCAGCTGGCACGCCTTTCACCTCGATAACCCCAAGCTGGTGAAAGCGTTGGAAGTGATTGCCCGCGAGCGGGGCATTGAATTCATCGACGCCAAAGTGGAAGGCGCGGAGCGTGGACCGGCCGGCGTGGCCGCCATCATTCTGGAAGATGGGCGCCGTTTGACGGCCGATTTCTACATCGACGCCAGCGGCTTTCGCAGTCAGCTGTTGGGCCAAACCCTGGAAGAACCGTTCCTCAGTTTCAGTTCCTCGCTCTTCAACGATCGGGCAATCGTTGGCAGCTGGCCACGTGGTGAGGACGAACCGATCCTGCCCTACACCACGGCCGAAACCATGGACTGCGGCTGGTGCTGGCAGATTGAACATGAAACGGAGATCAATCGCGGTTATGTCTATTCTTCGTCGGCCCTTTCTGATGATGCGGCCCGGGAAGAGTTCCAGCGCAAGAATCCGAAGATCCAAATTCGCGATCGGATCGTGAAATTCCGCTCCGGCCGCTACCAGCGCGCCTGGGTCAATAATGTGATGGCCGTCGGCAACGCCTGCGGCTTCGTCGAACCCCTCGAATCCACCGCTCTCATGGTCATCTGCGGCCAGTGCGAAAGTTTCGTCGAATTAGTTAAAGATCTTGGGCCTTCGACCAGCATTCAAAAACTGTTTAACACCGACTGGGCCGCGACTTGGGACGAGCTTCGCGATTTTCTCACGCTCCACTTTTGGGCGAACAGCTTACTTGATACGCCCTATTGGCGGCATTGCCGCAACGACGCTGATATCTCCAGGCTTAAGCCGCTACTGGATTTCTACCGAGGCTGCGGCCCAAGCGGTTTTGCGCGGTATTTGCTCAACAACACCGGCAGCTACTTCGGCATCGAAGGCTTTTTGGTCATGCTGGTTGGCAACTGCCTGCCTTATCAAAACCATCACAATGCTACTCAGGATGAGCGGCAAATTATGCATCGAAGGCGGACCCAATTCAAAACAGAGGCGGCGACAAAAGGACTGACCGTGGAAGAGGCATTGGCATACGTTAAACATCCCGACTGGCGTTGGAATCTCCAATAATTTCCAGTCGGCGTACCCACAGAGATCTGAAATGTTTCGCGATATCCTCGTACTAGGCGCGGGCAGCGCTGGTTTGATTTCGGCGTTGACGCTGAAAGCGCGTTTGCCGCAGCTTTCGCTTCGTATTGTGCGTAGCCCGGAGATTGGCGTGATCGGTGTTGGCGAAAGCACGACGCCCAATCTTCCTTATCACCTGTTCAAGTATCTGCAGATCAATCCGAAACTCTTTTACGCCATGGCGGAGCCAACGTGGAAGATGGGGATTCATTTTATTTGGGGCCCGCGAGGCTCGTTTGACTATTCATTCGAGCCACAGCTAGACGTGCGGGTTCCAGAACTGCCGCGTCCCAACGGCTACTACTGCGACGACGAGTTCTCGAACATGTGCCTGCAAAGCGCACTCATGGCGCAGAAAAAGGCCTTTGTGATGCAGGCCAATGGCGGCGGACCGGGGATTCCCAGCTGGCACGCCTTTCACCTCGATAACCCCAAGCTGGTGAAAGCGTTGGAAGTGATTGCCCGCGAGCGGGGCATTGAATTCATCGACGCCAAAGTGGAAGGCGCGGAGCGTGGACCGGCCGGCGTGGCCGCCATCATTCTGGAAGATGGGCGCCGTTTGACGGCCGATTTCTACATCGACGCCAGCGGCTTTCGCAGTCAGCTGTTGGGCCAAACCCTGGAAGAACCGTTCCTCAGTTTCAGTTCCTCGCTCTTCAACGATCGGGCAATCGTTGGCAGCTGGCCACGTGGTGAGGACGAACCGATCCTGCCCTACACCACGGCCGAAACCATGGACTGCGGCTGGTGCTGGCAGATTGAACATGAAACGGAGATCAATCGCGGTTATGTCTATTCTTCGTCGGCCCTTTCTGATGATGCGGCCCGGGAAGAGTTCCAGCGCAAGAATCCGAAGATCCAAATTCGCGATCGGATCGTGAAATTCCGCTCCGGCCGCTACCAGCGCGCCTGGGTCAATAATGTGATGGCCGTCGGCAACGCCTGCGGCTTCGTCGAACCCCTCGAATCCACCGCTCTCATGGTCATCTGCTGGCAATGTCAAACATTTGTCGAGCTAGTCAATTACGTCGGCACACCGCAGAAAGTCACGGACTTGTTCAATAAAGTGTGGTCCGCCACGTGGGATGAGGTTCGTGACTTCCTTTCGATTCACTTCAAATTCAATACGCTGCTCGACACGCCGTATTGGCAACAATGCCGCAATGACGCCGATGTTGCACGGCTGGCGAACTTGCTTGAGTTCTACAAAGAAAACGGCCCGGCCGGCTTTATTCGATATTACTTGAGCAACACCGGCAGTCAGTTTGGCATTGAGGGCTTTTTGGTGATGCTGGTCGGCAATCAGGTGCCGTATTGTAACCGTCACAAGCCGAGCGACGCGGAATGGCAGATCGTCAATCGCCGCCGAGAGCATTTCAAACAGCGGGCGCAACACGGCCTTGATGTTCGTCAAGCACTAGCATTCGTCCGTCACCCACAATGGCATTGGACCGGCGATGCATAGTGTGCTGCTTTCTCCGCCGGTGTTTTGAAATGATCGCTTCGGCAAAACGCAATGCCGTCGACTCCATTCATCGCAAAATCATTACTTTCACACCTTCGGCGGAATTGGTGAATCGCATTCGAAGCGTGCCGTCCGCATAGTCGTAGGCGTCCGTGGTCAGCTCGACGCCGTCGACGTTGACGGCCTTGGGTCCAGGCGTCATCGCGATGCGCACCACCGCATTGCTGCCCTCCAAGCCATCGGCGCGGAAACTGATCGATTCATTCGTCACGGACTCATCCCGAACTCGGCAGGCGGCAGCGACAACGCCGACCTTGCCCTTGGGGAGCGTCGACAGGTCTAGAAAGAGCTGTCGCGTGCCTTCCTTGATTTCGTAGGAATCGACTACCGGAAGATTTTCGTCGAATAACGAAACCAGCTTTCCATGGACCACTGCGGGCTGGGGATTTGCGATCGATTCGTCAAGCCCTGCCGCAACGACGTACGGGCCGCGGCGAAGGATCAGGGCATTGCTGACGATCCATTTCAGGCCAATTTGGGCTGCCGCCGCGTGGACGAGGGATGTGACGTGACGGCCGCCGTCGATTTGGTAGGTGAGCGATGCGGGGGAAACCGGATCATGGTAGACGCAGCCGTTGCCAACTTTTGCGGGAAACTTTGTGTCTGCCGGCAATCCAAGTTGCTCGAACAGATGCGATCGCGGCGTCGCATAGTTCATCGGCGTGGTGTTCCACCACTCGTGCACGGAATTGAACGCGTCGTTGTCGTCATCCACGACGACGAGCGCGCCGCCGCCACGGACCCAGGCGGCCAATGCCTGATGAAATTCCGGGGCCGGCGGTTTCTGCCCTTCATAGGTCAGCAGCAGGATCTTGTAACGGTCGAGAAATCCTTTTTGTGCTGAAGTCTCGATCTGCACTGGTTCGATCGGCAGGCCCGCTTTGACCAGCGGCATGGCCAAACCATAGAACGAACCGAGGTTTTCGTCCGAGGCGTTCGGACCCGCCCGTTGAAACATCATGGTGTCCGAAACCAGCACCCCGACGCCTTGCGTGCCGCTTCGCTCCCACTGGACTGTTTCGGGCGGCTGCTTCATGTCGCCAAGGGCCGTGATGACCGACTGCAACTCGGTCTCGTACTCTTTCGGAATGGGAATCCGTTGGGATCTGCGACTGACCGGCGTCGTTGCCGGATAATTGCGGGTGAAGATGCGTTGTGGCCAAGGCATGATCTCGTATTGATAGACGTCCGGCTGCAAGAGCGACGCCGTCAACGTGTTCTGCCAGTTAGTGCGGTAATCGGACCAGGTGTGATTGGGGTTGTCTTCGATCGGATCGTTGAGATACCAGACTCGCCGGCCGCTGGCGCGGACCAAGTTCTGCATGGCGCCATATTCCAGAAATGCGGTTTCAAACGTCCGTTCCTTTTTGACGTTCTGGTAGAAATTAGGCGTGCGGCTCGTGCCGGTCCAAACTTGCGCGATGTAGCCATCACATCCTACCTGCAAAAGCGATGATTCCGGGCTGACGATATGCCAGTGCGCGTAGTTGATGAGTGAATGCGTCGGCACGTAACACGGAATCGATTTGTCGTGTTCCTGTCCCCACTTTTTCACCGCCGCAAATACCTGCGCCAGCGCCCGGCGATAGAGAAAATATTTCAGTTTCGAAGCGCGATACTGCGCTTCCGCCGACGAATCGGGCGGCACCCAATCCTCGTGATAATAGTCCTTCCATTCCCGCTTGAAACCTTCGCTCCACCCGCCGCGAGCCCAGAATTCCGGCTCCTCGAGATAGACCGCCTCGGCTCCCGCCTCGAGCGCCTTGAGAACTCCCACGGAGAGAAATTCGCCATAAGACGGACCCGGCGACATGTAATACACGTCTCGGCCATGGCTTATTTTTTTGCCGCTCTTTTCGGTCTGGGCTTCGTCCTCATGGTTTATGCCGTCCCAGCGACCATACAAATAATCCTGATATTCGCCCCAGGCAACGCCAGTCATCAATTGCGTAATGTAGCCATGATCGCGCCAGGTCTTCATGCGTTCCGGCAGAGTCGTATTGATGCCATAGACCATCGCCACATCGGCATTCAAATGCACCCGCGCGGACCACGGACCCGAGGTCTGAAATGAAAGCCGCTGCTCCTGCGCACGAAGATCTGCAGGTTGTGTGGTCTGGGCGCAGGTCGTCGAGGTCGCCAGCAAGAAAACGGCAAGCGCAAGTGCCTGAGTAGAACTCAAATGAATCTTAAAATTTATGGGCATCTTAGGAATGTACCGCACAATATACTTGCTACGCCTGGCGTTTCGCAATTTCATCGAACCTACACCACGGGCACCTCCATAGGCCAGCACCCCAACGTCGCTTTGGTCGTTCCCTTTACCCAAGCGAGGCTTGCGAAACGATCGTAATTCGAACGCCCCACTAGCCCAACGTTCCCCACGAACACTCAAAATCCAGTAGCCGCAAGGCTGTGTGGGTTCAAGTCCCACCTCCGTTATTCGCGGGCGGCCCAGTGACGATGGTGCGATTTTTGTTGGTCGCCGAATTTGGATTTTTGGGTGGCTGGGGTCGACCGAAGGGAGCCCCCAGCGAACTTGGACAAACCTGGGGGCTCGGCAGCCTCGACCCCAGGCACCCATTCTTTGGATGGCCAACTTAGGCCACCACCCGTTTATTTCATTTGCCATTTTTCGAAATCCGGCCGTTTTCTCGGCGATTTTTACGTTGCTCGCCATCGCCGTGAAATGCTCGGCACTTCGATCGCTAAATTCTTCGAGGGAAACCCGCCGTACCCTGGCCAAATCCAAGAAATCGTGTTTCCTGGTGAAATAACTCCCGCGCACTTTGGACCCCTGTGTAGCCAGTTTTGCGAATTTTGCTCCGAGTTTTTTCACAGTAATTTCACTCTCCCCGTTTGGCCTCCCAAATCGCCCGAAAATTCTCGCTCGATTGGAAGGGGTTATTGCACGCATTTAGGGGAACTCAGGTGTCTTGGTGTTTAAGGGGCTTGGTGTCTGGGTATTTAAGTGTCTGGGTGTCTGAGGGTCTAAGTGTCTGACGATCTCGGTGTCTAAGTGTCTGGTTCCCTCTCCCTCGATGGGAGAGGGTTAGGGTTCGCGTGCCGCCGACCTCCAAGTCAATTGCCAAAGAACTCCGCCCCGGCTTTCCGGGGCCTGGAAACTTGATTCATAAGAATATTAGTGTACATACGATGTACAGTCAAGGGCCTTTTTGGGCCAGCCCCAAAATATTTTTTTGCGGCTTACTTGCCTTCCGTCGTGCCCGTTGTGCCGTCGTGGTAACATCTTCCGTCCGAAACCTCGGAATCACCACCACGGCACGAAGGACACAACGTAAGAACCGGGTAAGCGGCGGCACCTCCGAAGGAGGTATGTTCGAGATACTGAATGCCCGGTTGGCGAAATCATACCAGCTGGTGCCGTTTTTCTTTTGCCCCCACGGGCTGCGCGATCGTGATGGGATCATTTCCAGGGGCTCTCGCCCCTGGCTATTGACGGTCGCCGCGTCGCGGCTTTGAAGTCGGTGTGCGGTCGTTTCCAGGGCTGGCTATTGACGATCGCCGCTTGGCGGCTATCCGCGCCCTACAAACGGCATCTTTGTCGCCATGACGGTGAGCCACAGCACGTTCGCATCGAGTGGCAGGCTGGACATGTAGACGACGGCGCGGGCGACGGCGTCGACATTCATCGTCGGTTCAAGGGCGATTTCGCCGCTGGCCTGCTGCACGCCGGCGCTCATGCGATCGGTCATTTCGGTGGCGGCGTTGCCGATATCGATTTGCCCACAGGCGATGTCGTACTTTCGGCCATCGAGAGCGACCGATTTGGTGAGGCCCGTCATGGCGTGCTTGGCGAGTAAATTGGATGTGCATCGGCGGGCGGAAGAAGAACGCCGGGGGCTGGTGCGATGCCTGCGGCCGGAGTTTCAAAATCCCAGCGGGCGGCAGCAGACCGCCATCGCCGTCGTCGAGGAAGTGCGGGGTCAGGAGACCCGCGCACAGCACGCGAAGGCTGCTGTCGCAATGCACGTGGCCCACTATAATTTCTGTCGGCGGCACACAACGCTGTGAATGACGCCAGCTATGGCCGCAAATGTGACTGGCACGCTTTGGAACTTGGAGGATTTGTACGAACGGGCAATGGGCTAGTAATGGCGACTAACTTTGCGCAACTGAATCGCGGATGGAATGCAGACCCTAATGCTCCACATCCAAACGTGGAGGTTAACGGCGATGTGGTTGATCTTTGCTTCCGATCTAATTCTTTTCAGTTTCCCGAATACGCACATGGCCAATTGATACGAATACTGTTTCGTGGTGTCTGGCGTTTTGGATTTAGCGATCTAAATGACGAAGGCTGGTATCGCGGCCAGTGCAGATTTACCTTTATTGCGCCATCATGGGGACAGTTCTACGAGGTATCGGGCGACTTGATACTAGTCCAGTGCGAAGTCGACTGGCGGTATCTTTCAGACAGGCCCCAGCCAGATAGTCGCCATTTCCTGTTTTATTTTCGAGACAATACGTTTGAATGCGACGCGACGAGCTGGAAACGCCAAGATCAATAAATTATTTCAAAGTGCATCACTACCCAAAACGGCCAGCCATTGACCATTTTGCCTGCCACCCGTTAAATTATGAGATTCTATTTTGCGTGCGCTGGGACTCCGTAACGACCGTTGCTGGGAGTGGTTATGAGCATTGGAACCGTTGGTGGCACGACAGGGATAAATATCAAACAAATTGCACTCGGCGGTGGCACGTTTGGGCCGCGCGAAGTGGAACAAATGTCGCAAGCGCTCGGCGAAGATTCGCTCGCCCATCGTCAGTTGCGGGAAGCAGTGTCGGAAATTGAGGCCAGCGAAGATCGCAGCCCGGCCGCAGCGGTTCGACTGGGAGTGTGCTATTACCTGTTGGGCCGCTACTGGAACGCGGTCGAGACGTTGAAGTCGGGCGACGGTGGCGCGCTTGCACTGTTTTATCTTGCTCGCTCGCACTTCGCACTGGAGCAGTACGATTCGGCCAACGAGGCGTACCAGGCAGCAGCCAAAGGCGGTTACGATTCCGACGTTTGCGCACTTGCTCGTGCCGAAACCTTGCGAGCCAGCTGCAACGCGAAAGCGGCGCTAGAAGTGCTTGATAAACTTTCTGGCGCGGTGGAACAAACCGCGGAATACTTGTATCAACGTGGCGCTACGGTGTCGTCCCTTTCCGGCAGTCCGGCGGAAGTGATCGCGCTATTCGAACGGGCGGTCGCCGCTGACCCAAAGCACACCGGCGCTTTGTTTGGCCTGGCGATGGAAAACGATCGGCACGGCAACGACGACACGGCGATTGAACTGTACGAACGTTCGATCATGCGTTATCCGGCGCATGTCGGCGCTGTTGAACTTGGGCGTGCTGTACGAAGATCGCATACAGTACGAAAAAGCGGTGGCGTGCTATCAGCGCATTTTGGAAAGCTATCCGAATCATCCACGCGCTCGGCTGTACGTGAAAGACGTGAACGCTTCGCGCGATATGTTCTACGATGAAGATGAGAAGCGCAAGCGCGATCGGTTGAGCCAGGTGCTGAACGTGCCAGTGACCGATTTCGAACTTTCAGTGCGCAGCCGTAATTGTTTGCAAAAGATGGGCGTCATGACGCTGGGCGACCTGGCGAAGACGACCGAGGCCGATTTGCTTGCCAGCAAGAATTTCGGCGAAACATCGCTCGTGGAAATTCGCGAGATGATGGAGGCCAAAGGCCTTTCGCTTGGCATGTTGGCCAAGGAATCTTCGGTGCCGGAGCCGGTTTACGAGCCGGAAATTGTCTCGCCCGATGAGCAAGCGCTCATGGATCGGCCGATTGCCGATTTGAATCTTTCAGTGCGTGCCCGCAAATGCATGGTGCGCTTGGGCATCAACACTGTCGGCGAGCTGCTGCGGCGTACCGGCGACGATTTGCTGGAGTGCAAGAACTTCGGTGTGACGAGTTTGAACGAAGTTCGTGAGAAGCTGACGGCGAAGAACATGAAGCTTCGCGGCGACTGAACTATGAATTCCTCGGTGTGAATATTTCTAATTAGCCCCCCGTCTAGCGACGGGGGGCTAACTTTTGATGGGTGGCTTTTTGGCCGTTGCCATGACAAAAGGTGTGACGCGATGAGTGGCGTAACGTTCGCTCGCTGGCTATTTCGCTTTGCCGGGCTGTACGGCATTTTGGTACTTGCGCCACAGTTTTTTTTGGAGGCGAAGATCGGGGCCGATTATCCGCCGGCAATTCAGCACGTCGAGTATTTTTATGGCTTCGTTGGCGTCGGGCTGGCGTGGCAACTGGCGTTTTTGATTATCGGGCACGATCCCATTCGCTTCCGGCCAATCATCATTCCTTCAATTGTCGAAAAATTCAGCTTTGCAATTGCCGCTACGGTGCTGTTCTTTCAATCGCGTTTGCCGGCAACGATTTTCATCGCGGGCTTGATTGATCTTACGCTGGGCGTGCTATTCATCGTGGCATGGATTCGGCTGGGTGAGAAAGAAATTCGCCCATGAGTGAGCCGCTGTTTTCGTTTCGCCTGCAACACGTCGACGCGAAATCTGCGCACGGCGGTCGACCTTCACAACGCCGCACGGGCCGGTTGAAATGCCCGCGTTTCATGCCGGTAGGCACGCAGGGCACGGTGAAGGGGCTCGAAATCGAAATGCTACGCGCCACCGGCGCAAATGGTGCTGGCGAACACGTATCATCTGGCGCTGCGGCCGGGTGAAAAGATTGTCGAGAAACTTGGCGGCCTGCACCGATTCATGGGCTGGGATGGGCCAATTCTAACCGACAGCGGCGGGTTTCAGGTTTTCAGCCTCGCGGCGAATGTGAAAATCACGGAGGAGTGCGCGACTTTTCGCTCACACTTGGATGGTACGCTCGTTGAACTCACGCCGGAGCGGGCCGTAGAAATACAAGCGGCGCTGGGCAGCGATGTGGCGATGGTGCTCGATCACGTTGTTGCTTTGCCAAATGAGCCGACCGTTTTGCGCGAGGCGACGGAGCGAAGCATCCGCTGGGCGCAGCGAGCCAAAGTGGCCCATCGGCGGGCAGATCAGGCCCAATTCGCCATTGTGCAAGGTGGGTTGGATCCGGTGCTGCGAATTCAGTGTGCTGAGGCCCTTCGCGAGCTCGAGTTTCCAGGCTACGCAGTCGGCGGTCTCAGTGTCGGCGAAGTGCCAGCAGAAATGTATCGAATTCTCGACGAAGTAACTCCTGCGCTGCCGACGGAAAAGCCGCGGTATTTAATGGGCGTTGGGCGGCCGCAAGATTTGCTTGAGGGAATTGCGCGGGGGATCGATCTGTTCGATTGCGTTCTGCCGACGCGCAACGGCCGCAACGCGATGGCATTTACTGATAGCGGCACGCTGCGATTGAGGAATCAAAAATTCATCGACGACCAGCGGCCGCTCGAGGAAGGATGCCCCTGCCCTGCCTGTCGGCGCAGCCGCGGTTATTTACGTCACTTGTTCATGGCCGACGAGATGCTCGGGCCCGTTTTGCTCAGGCGCACAACATCACGTACTTCCAGCGTCTGATGGCAGATGCCCGGCAGGCGATTGCGAAGGGCCGGTTCTCGGACTTCAAAGCATGGAAGGAGGCGGGATGGAGCGCAACGACGAATGACGAAATTCGAATGACGAATGAAGCTCCAAATTCCAATATCCAATGACGAAAGTGCACAGCCCGCAAAGAAAGGCCCACGTTGCCGCTTGTTTGGTCATTTCGAATTTGGTCGTTGGTCATTCATATTCGTCATTCGAATTTCGGCATTCGTCATTCCTTCATAGCGGCCTTCCCCTTTGGGGCGCAACATTTTATGATTACGCGCTGGGTCGATTTTGAGTCATCAAATGAGTGAGGTGGTTCTGGTGGCGCATGGCCTGTTGGGAATGTTTTGGTTATTGGCAGATGCAGGAAAAGATGCGCCCGCGGCGGCTGAAGGCGCCGGTGGCGGCAATCCGCTGGCTGGCATGCTGCTGCCGCTGATTTTGATCGGCGCCATGTTTTACTTCATGCTGCTGCGGCCAGAGAAGAAAAAGCAGTCCGAACATAAGCTGCTTTTGGAATCGCTCAAAAAGAACGATCGCGTGGTCACCATCGGCGGCATTTACGGAGTGGTGGCGAACGTACAGCGCGAGGCAGATCGGGTGACTATCAAAGTCGACGAAACGAATAACACCAAGCTCGACGTCACTTTCAGCTCGATTGCGCGAGTGATTGTTGCCGAGCCTGAGGGAGAGAAAAAGTAAGCGGTTGGCGGTAGGCAGTCAGGAGTATTGGGTACTGTCGCGACCGTTTTTTATTCGTTCGCTGTGCTGCGGACGAATGTTGCATCGCAGCTTTCCGCCTACGGCTAATTGCCTACTACGCAAGGAATTGATTTGTCATGTCATTGTCTGCTGTCATGAATTTGCTGGGCCAGGCTGCTCCCGCGCCGGCTGAGTTGCCCTGGTACGATCAATCGTGGTTCAACGCCGTGATTGCCGCGGCCGTGCTGATTCTGCCATTCCTCTTCGCGCACTGGTGGGCGAAGCGGTTGCGAATGGTCGATTATGGTTGGCGCATTGGCATCGTACTGTTTGCACTTACCGCCGGCATTGTAATTTGTGTTCGCGGCTGGCCACCCAAATTGGGAATCGATTTGAGCGGTGGGGTGATCCTTGTCTATGAAGTCGACCAATCGAAGAACACTTCGGTCGATTTGGATAGCGTGGCGCAAGAGCTGCGCACCGAACTGGCGAAAGATCCGCCGATTGATGCCACGGTTGCCGTAAACGGTGGGAAGCTCGAAATTGTGCTACCGAAGTCTGACGCCGCCGAGGCCGCCAAGGCTGAGACGCGGCTCGCAAACGCGCGATTGACCGACCTTACCTTGACTTTGGACTCGCGCACGACCGCCGGCGATAAGCAAACGCTCGATTACAGCGCGAGGCAAAATTCCGCCGTCGATATGGACAAGATGGTTTCGGCCATCAGCAAGCGTGTGAATCCCGGCGGACAGTTGGAGGTGACCATTCGCCGCATGGGCGCCGATCGCGTGGAAGTTATCATTCCGCGTGCCGATCCGCACGAAATCGATGTCATCAAGGAAAAGATTAGCACGGCCGGCGCACTGCAATTCCGGATTCTTGCGAATCCCGGCGCCGCGAAGCACCGGCATGTGATTGAGCTAGCGCAGGGCTCGGACGATCGCATTGTCAAAGAGCGCGATGCCGATGGCAAAGTGGCCAAAGATGAAAATGGCAACGACATCGTTCTGGGTGAATGGTTTGTGCTCGATCCGGCCCAATTCAGAGATCGCTCGCCGGCCGGCATGGTCACCCGCGAAAATAAGCAGCATCAGCTTGAAGCGTTGGCTGTGAAAACGCCTTTTGATGTGGGTGGCGGAGAGCTTGCAAATTCGCGGCCGGGCAACGATCAATACGGCCGTCCGGCGGTGAACTTTTCGTTTCGTTCGCGTGGAGCCAGAACCTTTGGTGAGCTAACGGGCGACAATTTGCCCGATCCGAGCGGTACGCTGAAGTATCAACTGGCCATCGTGCTCGATGAAATCGTAAAGTCAGCGGCCAGCATCAATAGCACCATCACCGATAGCGGCATTATTGAAGGCAACTTCAAGCAAGAAGATGTTGATTTTATCGTCGACATTCTCAACGCCGGCAGCTTACCCGCCGCATTGAGCAAAGTGCCTGTGGCCGAATACAGCGCCAGTGCGCAGTTGGGGAACGACACTATTCGCGCCGGTGCCTATTCGATGATTTTCGCCACGATCGCGATTCTCATCTTCATGCAGATTTATTATCGCTTCGCCGGTTTCATTGCCAACCTCGCCGTGGTGATGAACCTGGTGCTGGTTATGGCGCTCATGATTCTGATCAAAGCGCATCTGACGTTGGCCGGCCTGGCGGGCCTCGTGCTCAGCGTGGGCATGGCCGTCGATGCGAACGTGCTCATCTACGAACGTATCCGCGAAGAAGAAGAGCGCGGGGCGGCATTACGCATGGCGATTCGCAACGGCTTCGGTCGAGCGATGGCCACGATTATCGATTCGCACTGCACCACGCTCATCACGGGTCTCGTGCTCTATGTCATCGGCACCGATCAGTTGCGCGGGTTTGCAACAACGCTCGTGCTAGGCTTACTGCTCAATTTGTTTACCGCTGTATATTGTTCACGCATCATCTTCGATATCGCCGAGCGCCGCGGTTGGATCAAGTACCTGACGATGATGAAGCTGTTCGGCAAGACGAATTTCGATTTCGTCAAATGGATGCCCATTTGGATGGCAATCTCGGTATCGCTGATTGTCGTTGGCGTCGGCGGCGCGGTGGCTCGTGAAATGGGCTGGTTCCATAGCGCCGGTTTGTTCGGCATCGATTTCACTGGCGGAACGGCGGTGCAAGTTGTATTCAATAAACCGACTGAAATTGCCGCTGTGCGCAAAACTGTTGTCGATGCCGAACTTCCAGATGTTTCGGTCAGTGCCGTACAAAGCAGCGAGGGGGAACAGCCCAACACGCGGTTCAACATCGATACTTCGTTGCAGGCAAAAAAAGCACCCGGCGAGCAGGCGAATAACGAAAATATTTCTGCCGTTAAGAACGAGCTTAGACGGCTGTTTGAAGGGCAGCTCAAGACTTACTCGGTTAAGTTGCATCGATCGAGCCAGCAAAGACCGAAGGCAGCGCCACTAAAGATTCGAACCAGAAACAGGACGCCGATAAGAAATCCGGTGCTCAGGCGGAGGCCACGGAGAGCAAGCCGCAAGTCAATTCCGGAGAGACGGTCGCAAAGCTGCAATTTCCCGACGGCATTACGGCCAGCGCGCTGGCGCAACACTCCAGCAAGGCATTCGCGAGGCGCAACTGCCGGATGCCGTTTTCGATCTTTCAACGGATGATGTGAATTACACGCCGGGCGGGAGCCACCCGGTAAAAGAATGGAATGTGAAAGTCTCGCTGCCAAAAGATCAGACAGAAAAGCTAATGACCGTTGTGGAACAAGATTTGGCTGCCACACCACTGTTCCCGACCGCCAACAGCATTGGCGGCAAAGTGGCTAGCGACACGAAAGTGACGGCATACTACGCGCTGACGGTAAGCACACTGATGGTGGCACTTTATATCTGGATTCGATTCCAGAATCTGATCTTCGGTCTGGCCGCAATTGTGGCGCTCATTCACGACGTGTTTATCGCCGTCGGCGCGCTGGCACTGAGCTATTGGTTGGCGGGGGCACTCGGCTTTTTACTGGTCGATCCATTTAAGATCAGCCTGGAAGTCGTGGCGGCGCTGTTGACCATTGTCGGCTATTCAATCAACGACACGATTGTGGTGTTCGACCGTATTCGCGAAATTCGCGGCAAGAGCGTCGATCTGACGCCGACGATGATCAATCAAGCAGTGAATCAAACGCTGTCGCGAACGATTTTGACCTCCAGCACCGTGTTTTTGGTGACCCTCATTCTGTACATATTCGGAGGCGAGGGCGTACATGCGTTCGCGTTTGCAATGATGATTGGCGTACTGACGGGAACTTACAGTTCCGTGTTCATTGCGGCTCCAATACTGCTCTGGTTCCGCCGGCCGGCCGCCAGCGAGGCCCAGCGAACAAAGCCCGTCAATGTTGGCACTTCGCGAGCCGCGACGGCCTAACGACAAATCCATTTCGAGTTCGCTGACCATTTTGCGGCTGTGGAGCCTGCTCCGCGCTTGACCAGTCGAAGTCAAACTTTGTCGCGCATTCCGAGAAAACCGCGGCGACACCGGCACTTCTCGCTTCCGGTCGAGGTTCGGTTACAACTTCGCCGATTTCCAGTCCGATATTAAGAGATGACGTAATCTCTTGATATGGAGTGTCGGAGGCCGAGTGTGGACCGAAAGAAGAAGATTGGCGTCGCAGTGCTGATCGTCGTCGTCGGCCTGGTGATTGCGCTCCAGTTCCGCAAATCGGCCGACTCCATTGCGCCATCCAATCCTGAATCTACTGCCTCGCAGTCGACGGCTGCGGCGAGTGGTTTTGCTGGCGTCGTCGATGCGCCCAACCAATCGATTTCGAAATCGGCAGCGCAATTTGCCGATGGCGTTCAATCGCTGACTGGACAGGTTGGTCTTAACGGTAGCCAATTGGGAACATCCCAGGTCGGTCCGAATCCCTCGATTGCCGCGCACAACAGTGCGGAATCCGAACATCCGCTCGTCGAGTTAAACCAGCCGGACAAGCTGCACAAGATCGTCGACGGCGATACACTTGCCAAACTTGCCCAGCGATACTGGGGCCACGCCGATCGCTTTGCAGACTTGTATGCGTACAATCGTGACGTACTGAACGATCCAGATGTGTTGCCAATTGGCGCCGAGTTGCGCATTCCTGCGCATCCGGTTGTCGCCATCGATTCCAGCACAGAAACGACGCAGCCTGTTTTACCGCTCGCGCCGTTGCCACAATCTGCTCCCGCCTCCGGGCCAGCCGTTCCAGCGGCGGCAACCTCGGCTCCCACAAGCCAACGCACCTACAAGGTTCAGCCAGGCGATAGTCTGATCGATATTGCCCGCAAGCTGTACGGCGATGGCCGCAAACACACGGCAATCTTCGAAGCCAATCGGCGTGTGATGCGCAATCCCTATGACTTGCGACCGGGAATGCTGCTCGTAGTGCCGTGAAAGAAGTCGGCGGTGGGCGATAGGCCGTGTAATCCGCCACGAATTGCTACTGCGTTTTTCGCTCGGCCCAGCCGTACGGCTTTTTGGCGATGAAGTCGATGAACTTCAAGATGTCGGGGGTGGCATTCAGATTTTTCGCCATCAGCTTCGTGCCTTGCAGACTGGTGGGTAGCGGTTTAAGCACCAGCCCCGCCCTCGCATCCGGGGGAAGTATTTTCTCCAGGGTTTGATAGAGCCGTTTGGTTTCGGCCAACTGCTTGGCATCTTGTTCGCCGACCACCATCATCCAACCCCATTGCGGCGAAAATTCCCGGTTGTTCACGACAGTGCCGATCGGCAAACCTTTGAATGCCCACATGGGCGAAAGCAGAATCAGCCCTTTCACATCCTGGCCCTGTTTGCCGGTTGCCAGGACCGGCCAGTGCCAGTTCCACTGGGCCCAATTGACGGCGACGACCGACCCCATCTCGGCGCCAACGACGCACAACTTGTCGATGTTCAATTCTTTGGCGTTGTTCTTGTCCAGCAGAAACGATTCACACGCTTCGACATCGTATTGCACCATGTCTTCAAGATCGGTGCGGTTGAAAAGCGCGGGATTAATCTTCTGCTCTTTGCCATCGAGCATGACGCGGCGCGTGCTCTCTCCGTGGCCGCGCAAATCGGGCACAAGTACCGCGCAGCCAGCGCCTTGCAATGTCTGGGCAAGGTCATTGAAGTCGGCCCGGCTGCCTTTGTAGCCGTGCAGCATGATTACGGGGACTGAATCTTTTTGCAGATCCTTCGTCACGGCGCTCGGATAGAATGTGGCTGCCAGCTGCACGCCATCGCGAGTTTTCAAAGTTACTGCTTGCGATGGCGGAAGTTTTTTCGGAGGCGCTGTAACCGGCGGCGCGGCCGGCCCTGGAATCGGCGGTCCAGCGGCAGGCGCGGCTGCTTGGGCGAGGATATTTCGATGCGTGATGCATAGTGCAGCAATCAAAAGCAGCACACGCAACCGGAAGACGGCGCCTGCTACACCTTCCGGCCAGCAAAAATCAACCCAGGTTGCAAGCCAAGAGGACATCGACATTTCCTTGCGACAGTGGCACGCTGAAAAGAGTTAACGCTCTCTTCATCGTAAATCCAGCAATGGCAAGGGTCAAACGCCGTCGATAAGCAGACCGTCCGTTAAGCTCAAACCAGACTGTCTGTTGGCGTCACAAATTGGCATCAGTCCCAAAATCGACCCGGGAATCGTGCGAATAAAAATGCCGGCCAATCCTTTCCGCCATGACATCCAGGAATTTTCGACGGAATTCACCCTCGGAGATCTCCGACGAAGGAATCGGCGTATGCGTGGGATACACGAGCTGCGGCAGATTTTTTTCGTACACCTGGCGACCACCATTTTTCATGTCGTAAACGACGATCCGCACGTTCGCGTTGCCTTGGAACAGCGTCGGACCCTCCTGCAAAGTAAAATGTTGAGCTCAATGCCGATCACCGTATCGGCCTTCGAGCGCCTTTCCGACCTCCGTGAATTTCTGCCAGGTGTTTTCATCGACCCACTCGGAAACCTCGCGTTCGTCGACCAGGTCGATCTTGCGCACTTTTTCGTGCATTTTGGCGCCGACCATTCGAGTCAGATCGCGCGGCACAGTGGAATCGGCGAATTGCAATTCGACGACTGGGCGACAGACAACCACAATTCGACGATCTTTCAAATCCTTGAATTCGGCCGGCACGTCGTCCGGCGTCACCTTGTATGTGGCCAGCGCAAGCCAACCGCAACCGGTGGGCAGCGAAAGCAGAATCAACAACAACAGGCCGACAAAAAGCCGGACGCTGCGCAAGCGAGTGCGGTCCATCGCAAACCCTCGAAATGATAGCTTGGGCGAGAAGAGGGCGGAAAGATACTGGCCGGCTAAGTGGACCGCAAGGTCGGTTTGAGGTGCTAGCATCCGCCCAGCTTGGCGGGTTCATTGCAAATCGTTTTCGCGAATTAACAGCCTCTTGATCGCCGTCGCCTTGCCGGTCGCCGAATCCACCTCCACAATCGTGCCGCTGAGACGCACGTCGCCGCTGGCGACATCGAACGCCGTGGGATTAAAGGTCAGCGTGGTTTCCAGCACGCGGCCGATTTCGCGGCCCAAGATGCTTTCATACGGCCCTGTCATGCCCACATCACACTGAAATGCGGTGCCGCCGGGGAAGATGCATTCATCGGCCGTTGGCACGTGGGTGTGCGTGCCAAGCACTGCCGAGACGCGGCCATCGAGATACGCCCCATCAGTTGTTTATCGCTCGTGGCCTCCGCATGAAAATCGACCACGACGACGCGAATGTCCTGTGGCAATCCGGCCAGGACGCGATCGACGGCTTTGAATGGGCAATCGACCGGACGCATAAAAACTCGGCCCATCAGGCTAATGACCGCGACCTGCACGCCATTCTTTGCGGTTGCGATAGCAACTTCGTGACCCGGCGCTTCCGGGGGATAATTGGCGGGCTTGACGATTTTGTGCTCCGCTTTGAGAACGTCGTTGATTTCGGAGCGGCGATAAATGTGATCGCCCAGCGTCACCACATCCGACGCCGGCTCCAAGCAGCTCGTCGATAAATGGCGGGCGTAATCCCAGAACCGCCGGCGGCATTTTCCGCATTGGCGACGACGAAATCGAGTTGCTCGATTTCAATGATTCGCTTCAATGCGCGGCAGACGATGTGCCGACCGGGCTTGCCTACGATGTCGCCAATCAAAAGAAGCCGCATGCGTATTCACTTTCCACAAATCAGCGCGCCAGTTCCGTCATTCGCGTTTCGCGGATCATCGTCACTTTGATTTCGCCCGGGTAAGTCAATTGCTGTTCGAAAGCATTGGCGATGTCGCGGCAAAGCTTCGCGGCCGATTGATCGGTTGTCTCGCGGCGCTGGCAATGACGCGAAGCTCGCGGCCCGCTTGAATCGCAAACGCTTGATCGACGCCGGGGAAACCTTTGGCAATCGATTCCAGCTCTTCCATCCGCTTGATGTATCTTTCCAACGTCTCGCGCCGAGCACCGGGCCGCGAGGCACTGCAGGCATCGGCCGCGGCTACGAGCACAGTGTAAGGGTGATCGATGCGAATGTCGTCGTGATGACCCAGGGCGGCATGCACGACTTCCGGTCCTTCGCCGTAGCGTTTCAAAAGTTCGGCGCCGATTTTTGGATGGCCGCCCTCGGTATCGTGATCGGCTGCCTTGCCAATATCGTGCAGCAAACCGCAGCGGCGGGCCAGGTTGCCGTCGAGCCCAACTTCCTCGGCGAGCATGCCGGCCAGATACGCCACTTCGATCGAATGCCGGAGTACGTTCTGGCTGTAACTGGTGCGGAATCGTAGCCGACCCAACAGATGGATGATCTTCGGATGCAGCCGTCCAACTTCCGCTTCTTGCACGGCTTCCTCGCCGAATTTTTGGATGTGCTGTTCCATTTCGGCCTGGGTTTCAGCAACAACTTCTTCGATCCGCGACGGATGAATGCGCCCATCGGCGATTAATTTGCCCAAAGCCGTGCGGCCAATTTCCCGGCGCACCGGATCAAAGCCGCTGATGATAACCACGCCCGGCGTATCGTCGATGATTACGTCGACGCCGGTCGCTTTTTCAAAAGCGCGAATATTCCTCCCTTCGCGACCGATGATGCGGCCCTTCATTTCATCGTTGGGAATGTCAACGGTGCTAGTCGTCGATTCCGCCGTATGACTTGCCGCGTAGCGCTGAATGGCAGTGACCAGGATATCGCGCGATTTAGCCTCGCAGATTTCCTGCATCTTGCGTTCGTGTTTTTGGATAATCGCGCCTTGTTCGTTTTGCAATTCGTTATCGAGCATTTCCAACAGTCGCCGGGCTGCTTCTTCACGGCTGAGGCCGCTTAGCTGATGCAGCGTTTGGCGTTGCAAGTCGAGCAGCTTTTGCAACTCTTCGTTGCGTCGGTTAGTATCTTCAATGCGCTCTGCGAGTTTTCGCTGAGTGGTTTCTACCATCTTTTCTTGTTTGCGAACCTGATCGGCTTGCTGCTCAACAGCATCTTGTCGTTTATCGAGCAACCGCTCCCGTTCGTGCAGTTCCTGGCGAATCTGGCTGAGTTCTTTTTCGCCAGCAGCCTTCTGCTGAATGGCCACCTCTTTGATTTCGAGCTCCGCTTCTTTCTTGCGGTTTTCCGATTCTCGATGTGCATCATCGAGAATTCGCTTGGCTTCCGTCTCCGCATCGCGACGTCGCAAATGGTCGAGCAAACGAATAACGCCAAACGTCAGTGCCGCGGCAAGGCCGGCGGTCACGATGATGGCGATAACTGTGCCTGGATCCACGTTCCACGCTCCCCTCTGCTATGAGGTCGGCTGGAATATTTGACGGCGCTTTTAGGCAGCCGCGCGGAGAAGATCTGCCCAATAAGCCCAAGGGGTGATAATCCTGGGCGTGGCAGGGCGATCGGCCCGATGATCTAGCCCGAGTCGACGCTCGCGATCGAAATAGCTCGATCGCCAGCGGAAACCGCGTGAACATCACCAAGACATTAGTGTGCCGCCAGATCCGGCGGGTCCACCACTACCGCGGCACCCGCACGGCGGGCGCGCACACAAGGGATGTTCGGTCGCTGTTTTCATCCAACCATAAGAAGTTCGAACGCCTCGCGGCTCAACAATCTGATGCCAGTGCACACCTAGAATTGGCTGCCGCTTGGGTACCGGAACTCGCGCTAGACGCCTGCCGTCGGGCGAAAAGCCCCGCAGGAAGTTCCAGATGAAGATTAGCAAATCCATCTGAGCACCGGGTCTGGCGATATGGTTGATTCGTTCCTCAAGCTCGTAGATCAGTCGGGAAAACCGCCGCGAATGTTCTCTCCGGCGTCAGGCTTACCTGGACAACGCCCGCAAACAGACCAGCGAAATTTGGTTTTCTCGGTTGGGGAGATTTGCGCGACCTTCTGGCCAAGAGTCCCGCCATCTATCAGCGGCCAAAGAGCCCAGGCCTGTCGAAATCGGCAAGAATCGCCCGCTCTGTAGAATAATATCAAAGCCACCGCAAACTGCAACCCGACTATCGAAAGCCGCTCCTCCGGCCTGAAAACGCAACGCCGGCTGTAGCGATTGAAGCGCGGGAAGTACTTGGGTTGGGGAGCGTTTGATTGATCATCGGTCCGCGGAATTTTAGAATTATACTTCGCGGTGAAACGGAATTAATGGGGGCATGGAATGCGGACACTTCTCCTCTTTTCTACTGTTTTGCTTGGCATTGGTCTGCTTCACAACGCGTTTGCTGCGGATGGGGACGCGCCGCCGGAGAAGTATGTGCTCAAATATCCGGTTGCGCGCCAGTTTTGTGCGCCGGTGGAATCGTATTGGGACGATGTCTCAAACACGATTCAGAACATTCACGGCCGGATGATTCGGCATCCTCTCGGTGGCGGCTATGGGTTGCCCGTAGTCGACATGGTGGGGGATAAGCACCTGTTGCATCTCGGCGCCGACGTTTCGTGGCATCGACCAGTGCCTGTGTACGCGATTGCCGATGGCGTCGTAAGGATTTCCACCGGCGGGCCAACGCCAGCGGAGATGGCGAAGCCTGTTGAGACATCGAGGAAAAATGGAGCGAAGGGCGATGGCATCGAGTTGCCGGAAAGGTTCTCTGATAAGCCAGGTGCGCCCGCCGAAAAAAGTAAACCGACTGGTCCACCACGAGCGCCGACGGGTTGGGGAAATCTGATTGTAATCGAGCACAAATTGCCCGATGGTATTTTCATCACATCGATTTACGGTCATTTAGCGAATCGTAGGCTCGTCAATGCCGGCGACATTGTGCAGGCAGGGCAAGTCATCGGCACGGTTGCAAAATCGAAACTCGAAAACGGTGGGTTCGATCCGCATTTGCACTTTGCGATTCGCGACGGCCGTATGTTTGAACCCGGTTGTGAGCTGTTCGACGTCCGAAGCGAGGGGAAACGCGCTGCCGTTAAACTGATCGATCTGGCGGAGACCCAACTCGAAGTCGAATTGCCGGAAGGCGCGCCGCCGAATTTGCAAATCGGTCCGACAGGAAGTTCGTTCAGCGTCACGACGCGTGACGACAGGCATTATTTGCCCTCAGTAGCTTTAAATCATTTGCATCCGAGAGGATTTCCGATTATCGGCTACGCTTTGACAACCAACGGCTTTCGCGATCCCACGGCATTTTTGGAAGAAGTGCATGCCGACTCGCAGCCTGCGACGTACCTCCGATTCCCACGGCAGACCGTGGCAGCGAAGGGCAATCCGTGATTGTCGCACAAGATGCTACCGGACCTCACAAGCGTAGGAACCTGAGATTCAGCCTGCGCACGCTGCTCGTGCTCGTCTCGCTGTCGGCACTGGGAACGTGGATGTATCTGGAAGGCTGGCCGCGGCTGGTAGTTGCTTGGCAGGAAAAACAATTTGAAAGTGGGGCGCGGCAACTTAAGGTGGGGAGCGTACCACTGACTGGGATGCAGCTGGTTCCCGGTAAAAATCCGATTAACACGACGTACACTTCAAACTCATCGGGCCAGCTGATTGGAATGACCAAGTACGTTTGGCCCAACGCGGTGTACTGCATTTATTACACATTTCCGCGCGGCTACAGCGGCGCGATGATGCAGGCAGGTTGCGAGAGCGTAGCAGTGTATCGTCTACCGCCCATTCCCGTTGGATACGTCTCGCAGTCGGAAGCTGGCCGAGTCGACTCACACCAAGCCGATGGAAAGCCCGGTGGCGCGGCAGTTCAACGGGACGCCTACTTTCGCGACATCTTGGACGTGCTCTCCGGCAATATTTCCGAAACGCCTGCTTTGAATTTTGAGTTAATTCACGCCGATCCGTCGCCGAAAACGTCCGATTCGCCAGGCAGCCATCTTGAGCCAAACGAAGAGACGCGGTAATTTTCCGCCCTCTTCGTCACAGGCAATTCGTAAGCAAAAGTTACGGGCAGGTTTTATGTTGCGGCAAGTTGCGGCAGTATTTACCGCGCTTGCGGCGATAGTCGCGGCGGGTTGCGCTTATCAATTGAATACGGGCTATCGTGATTTCGATCACGGGTGCCATTGCTTAGAAAAGATTACTGCGCCTGTCGCGAAGACGGTTGCCTGGACGGGTGGAGTGGTTGCTGCAGCCGGCGCTGGCGTCGCCTCGGGATTCTATGAAGAAGCCCAAGAAAACGGCGATTACACGCCGCCTGATAAGCCTTCCAACTCTGGAAATCAGGGCGGCGACGATGCCGCTGCATCGGCGCAGCAGGGGAAACCGCTGCGCTAGCTCGGCTTCTTGACCACTCGGGACAGCATTGCTAGCAAGTCTAATCCATGTTGCTCGGCCCCTCAAAGCACAGTATTCTTCCGCGGTTTCGGATTCCCTGGGGTGATCAACCTTTAAGGCGGATGAGGGAGCACTATGCAACCGGCCGACGCACGGAAGCGCGCCGTAGCGCAGCGATTTTTTCTTTTAGGCATCTTTTTGGTGCTGGCGATATTCGCACCGCAGGCCGTTTCGACCGCATCCGCTGATGAGATGCAATGGATTTGGACGCCCGCCCAGCCGCAAGAAAAGAACGTGCCCGCTGGCACCGTCTTCTTCCGCAAATCATTTCCGCTTGGCCAGCCGGAAAGTGGTGAGGTGCAAGTCAGCTGCGATAACGCCTATCAGTTGTTTGTTAACGGTCGCGAAGTGGCGACGGGCGACAACTGGCGCACAATGCAAAAGCACGACATTACGAAATTTCTTACGCCCGGCCGAAACACTGTGGCCATTAAAGCCACGGTCAACAAACAGGGCAGCGCCGGACTTGTTGGCCGGGTAATAGTGAAAGAGTTGGGAGGAACGTTTCTCGCGTACAACACGAACGACACGTGGCGCACCAGCCTGCAAGAATTTCCACAGTGGACCAAGCACTACTTTAACGATAGCCAGTGGTTGGCGGCGCGCGTGATCGGCGAGTTTGGCAAGACGGCGCCATGGCTCGACGAAGTGCAAATGCCTGGGGGCACGCCGTCGGGTCGCTTCGAAACGTTGCCAGAATTCAGGGTCGAAACCGCGGTTGCGCCGGAGGAAACCGGTTCGTTGCTCACGATGACGTTCAACGAGTTCGGCGACATCCTGGCGTCGAAAGAAGGCACCGGCATTTTGCTGATTCGCGATCCGCATCACGACGGCAAGTTCGAGAAGGCCGAGTTGTACTCCGATCGAGTCACCAACTGCCAAGGCTTACTTGCGCTCAATGGCCAGGTGTTTGCCGTTGGTAAGGGGCCCGATGGCTTGGGACTTTATCGCATCAGCGACAGCAACGCCGATCATCACGGCGATGTTGTCGAAACATTGCTCAAATTCACCGGCGAGGCCGCTGAGCATGGTCCTCATGCGGTGGCGCTCGGCCCGGACGGCCTACTATACGTCGTCCTAGGCAATCACACGCAAGTTGATAAAGCGCCGGAAGCAACCAGTCCATTGCATCATGTGTATGAAGGCGATTTGCTCACTCCAAAATACGAAGATCCCCATGGACATGCCGCTGGAATTAAAGCGCCGTGCGGCACGATCGTTCGGACCGATGTAAATGGCAGCTTCGTCGAATTATTTGCTGGCGGACTGAGAAATTGCTATTCGATGGCGTTCAATCGGGAAGGAGAGCTATTCACCTGGGATTCTGACATGGAATGGGACGTCGGCATGCCCTGGTACCGCTCGACCCGTGTGCTGCATGTCACGCCGGGCGCCGAATTCGGATCGCGCAGCGGGTGGAGTGTTTGGCCGGAATACAACTTCGATAGTTTGCCATCAATTAGCGATACAGGACGTGGCTCGCCCACCGGCGTGGCGGTTTACAACCATGTGATGTACCCACGGCGCTATCACAACGCATTGTTCCTGGGCGATTGGTCGCGCGGAAGGATTATCGTTGTCTATCCAAAATCGCAAGGCGGAACGTATCAAACAGAATATGAAACGTTTGCTGCCGGGAAGCCGCTAAATGTGACGGGCCTGGATATCGGCCCGGATGGCGCCCTGTATTTCTGCACCGGCGGAAGAGCTACTGAAGGCGGAATATATCGCGTGGCATGGCGTGGCCGGGTGCCGCCAGACGCCACCGATCTCGGAGATGGAATACAGCAGGCGATCCGTCAGCCGCAGCTCGCTAGCGCTTACGCACGGCAGAAGATCGCTCTTGTGAAGCAAAAACTCGGCAAGGAATGGGATGCAGCACTCGCAGAAATCGCTGACAACCCGGGTGCAACGTCGATGGAACGCTGTCGAGCGCTCGATTTGATGCATCTGTTTGGCCCGTTTCCGACCAGTAAGCTGCTCGTGCGGCTTGGCGGCGATCCCGATTATCAAGTTCGCGCCAAAGCCGCGTACCTGATGGGCATTCATGCTGATACCGCCACAAGCGGCCGACTCATCCAGCTACTGCATGACAAAGAGCCCGTTGTGCAGCGTCAAGCATGCGAAGCACTGGTGCGCGCAGGACAAACACCAAAGTACGAAGAGGTGGCCCCTCTATTGCAAAGCGCCAACCGCTACGTGGCCTATGCGGCGACACGATTGCTGGAAACGTTACCGGCCGATCAATATCGCGACGCAGTACTTAAAACCGATAACTCCCGAAATTTCATCCAAGGATCTCTGGCTCTGTTGGTGATGGATCCAGATCGCGTAACTTGCCTGGCGATTCTGAATCGTTGCCAGAAAGTCATGGATGGATTTGTGTCCGACCCAGATTTTCTCGATCTGCTACGCGTCATTCAGCTGGCGCTAATTAAAGGCGAGATTAAGCGCGACGATATCCCACAATTTGCGGACAGCATTGTGCGGGAGTATCCGACGAAAAATGCGCAGATGAATCGAGAATTGGTGCGGTTAGTTGCGTATCTGCAGGGCAAATCGGCACTGGGGCGAATGATTGAGCAGTTAGCCGCCGATATTCCCTCGGAAGACAAACTCCAGATTGGCCTCTACGCCCGGTTTCTGAATGGCTGGACGACACCCCAGAAACTCGAATTACTGAAGTACTATGAAACGGCCCGCGCGGCGACTGGCGGCCATAGTTTTGCCGGATACATCGACAATGTTTCCCGTGATTTCTTCGCGGGCCTGACCGATCAGGAACGGGCCATGGTGCTTGCTGATGGCGCCAAGTGGCCAAGTTCCGCGTTGGCAGTGTTGGCAAAGTTGCCGGCCGATGTGCCCACAGAAACGATTGAGCAAATCATCGCGCTCGACAAACAAACGGCGGGTATCGATGGCGAAGCAGCTCGTCGACTGGCAATTGGCGTTGTTGCTGTGCTGGGGCAATCGCACGATCCGAAGGCCAGTGAGTACCTGAAAGAAATCTACGACAAATTCCCAGATCGCCGCGGCCATATTGCCATGGCACTGACACAAAACCCGGACGGCGAGAATTGGTCGCTGCTGGTGCAGTCGTTGCCGGTGCTCGATGGCGCGTTCGCCCAGCAAGTTTTGGTGAGCCTGGCGAAAATCGACCGCAAGCCAGAGAAACCGGAATCGTATCGGCAAGTGATTTTACGTGGCCTGAAACTGGGCGACAGCGGCGGTCCGTTGGCCGTGAAGTTGCTCGAGAAGTGGACCGGACAACAACTCGGAAACTCACCCGACAAATGGGACGTCGCACTGGCCAATTGGCAGAAGTGGTTCACCGAAAATTATCCCAACGAACCGGAAGCCAAACTCCCTGTGGAATCAGCAGAGAATAAGTGGACCTACGATGAGCTGCTTACGTATCTTACTGGCCCCGAGGTAGCACATGCCGACGCGAAACTTGGCGCCGCGGTATTCGCCAAAGCGCAATGCATCAACTGCCATCGCTATGGCGATCGCGGCGACGGCATCGGACCCGATCTGACCACCGTGAGTCGTCGCTTCCAGAAAAAAGAAATTCTGGAATCGATCCTGTTCCCCTCGCAAGTCATCTCTGATCAGTATGCCAGCAAAACGGTCATCACGACCGATGGCCGCAATATCAACGGGCTGGTGACCACGCAGCCCGACGGATCGACGATCGTGCTGCAAACCAATGGTCAGAAAGTCACGATACCGGCCGGCGACATCGAATCGATGACGCCGTGCAAGATTTCGGCGATGCCAGAGGGCTTGCTCAATACGATGACGCTGGAGGACATTGCGAACCTGTTCGCGTTCCTCAGTACGCCACCGCAGACCGATTTGACAAGCCGCCGTCCGGACGCGGTGAGCGCGAAAAAGTAAAGTTCCATCGAGCAGGCGGCACTCATGTCATAGCGTCGCATGACTCTTCAGCGATTGCTGCAAACATGGGTGCGGTTGCCCACTGCGCGAACCAGCCCTGCAACTCGGCTGCCAAGTGGCCAGATTCGCACTGATACGCATCTGCGGCGGCAATGATTGCGTTGCCGATGGTTTGACCGCGCGAAAGCCTTTCAAGGAGCAAGAATTGTGCGTGATTCAATTCGTACCGACGCACAATGAAATCGCGCCGCGTAATGGCCATCCAGGACGTCGCGGGCGGTGGCATGTTGGGGTGTTCTCCGTCGTTTTGCTGCTGTGTAGAAGTCGTTGAGCGGAAATCGCAGGGGCAGTAGGCGTAAGCACGGTGCCATTTTCAGCCGAATTTGAGGCCGTCGGTCTGGTGGCATTGCCAACAGTTTGTCGGCGGACATCGGCTCTTGTCCCTCCAAGCCGGCGCCGTCAAAAACCTCGCTGAAAGCTCGCTCCAGCCGCGCAAGATCGACAAGAAAATCGGCCCAACCAATCTCAGATTCACCCACCGACCGTGGTGGTTTGGACTCGTCGAGGTAGAGCGGAAATCTTTCACCCAATTTATTCAACGTGTAACTTCGCGAGGGGCAATGCCGCAAATAATCGGCGGCAAATTCAGCGAATGTCTCGTCGCCAACTGTGTGGCGAAAGATTGGAAATTCGCTCGCCAGGCATTCGATTAGGCGTGCATAGTAGGCATTTGCGTATACTGCCAACCGTTCAATGCTCGTTTGCGACATCGATGGCTTAATGACTTGCTCAAGATCATCGACCGCCACGTCGAGATGCAACTTGGCAGCATCGGTCGACACACCGGCCGCCACTCCGCCCGGGTGCGTGATGACCGATTGCATCCAGCGCTGTACCAAATTGAGCGGTTGACGTTCCATGCTTAATCCACTTCCGCCCAGACCAACGTTGCCGGATGCGGCGGCGTGACGGCGACGCCCGTTTCATCGGCCGTGGCCGACATCAATTCTCCATCCGTTGCCAATTCCGCCGCCATGTACTGTTCGCGCCTTGAGCACTTCTTCATGCACAACCGGGAAGGGAGGAATCTTAGCATCCCATTCCAAAAGCGACGACACTCCGCCGGTAAGCTGATGCGCTAGCCGATATAACTCCCAAACTGGATCGGTAACATGGTTGTCGTGAGTGTCTAGCAAGTGCGTGCGGCAATTGGTGTGGCCTGCCAAATGCATTTGCACGATGCGGTGGTGCGGCAAGTTCTGAATGTATTCCACGGCGTCGAAATCGTGGTTCACACTCGAGACGTAAACATTGTTCACATCCAAGAGCAATCCGCAGTCGGTATTATCAGTCAATCGAGAGAGGAATTCCCATTCACTCATCGTGGAACTGGAAAACGTCACGTAACTACTGGGATTCTCCAATACCAGCGGCTGCTCCAGGAAATCTTGCACGGTCCTGATGCGTTCGGTTACGTGTCGCAGCGCTTCCTCCGAGAGTGGCAGCGGCAAAAGATCGTGCGAGTTGACGCCGAGCACGCCCGTCCAACACAGATGATCGGAAATCCAACGCGCATTGACTTCTCCGGCCAGACGCCTGAGCTTCGCCAGGTAGTCGAAATTAAGCGGCTCGGTGCTGCCAATCGAAAGCGAGACGCCGTGCATTACTACCGGGTACTGCTCTGCAATTTGTTGGAGAACGTAGCGTGGCCGGCCGCCGGAATCGATGAAATTCTCCGAGATCACCTCAAACCAATCAACCTCCGGGCGATACTCCAAAATGTGGCTGAAGTGGACATTCCGTAGGCCCACGCCCAGTCCAAGATTCGGATATCCAAGCCGGGCGGGAAGCATGAAGAGGTATCGGGGTGAGCGAGTGGCGAAATGCCTAAGCCGCTTTTTGCCTTGCGCGTCAAAAGAAAGATCAATCGATTCAAATGCAATGCTTAGGAAGTATACGCAATCATTTACAGCTCTGCACCTTTTCAGTGCAACCAAAGCAGCATATCGTGAGAACTGATAATATTTTCCAAAATGATTCCTTCTCGGAGCCGCCTGTGAGCGCCGAAGCCCGACTTGCTGAACTCAAACTCGAACTGCCGCCGGCGCCAAAACCGATGGGCCTCTACAAGCCCGTCGTCATTGTTGGCAATCTCGCGTATCTATCCGGCCACGGTCCGCTAAAGGCCGACAAAAGCTTGATCACCGGCCGCATCGGCGCTGATTTGGACGCCGATACCGGCAAAGCCGCTGCGCGTCAAACTGGCTTGTCGATACTAGCGTCACTCCGCAGCGCGCTGGGTAGCCTGGATCGTGTGAAACGTATTGTCAAAACCTTGGGCCTGGTGAATTGCACGCCGGAATTCCATCAGCAGCCGGCGATCATTAATGGTTTTAGTGAGTTGATGGCCGAAGTGTTTGGACCCGATGTCGGTGTCGGAGCCCGGAGCGCTGTTGGCGCGACTTCGCTGCCAGGGAACATGGCGGTCGAAGTGGAAGCGATCTTTGAGATTCAATGAACCGGTGCAGCGACCGGTCTTCGCTGACGGAAAACCTTTATGACAGCGCTTTCCTCATTACATTTTGCCGCCGCAGTCTCCACACTAGACGATACCGCTCAGGCTGTGGATGAAGTCTGCCGACGTGCGCTCGCGGACCTCGACGAAAAGCCGAATTTAGGAATTGTGTTTTTCTCGTCACACCATGCGGAGAATCTCGCCACTGCAGCACCGCGGTTATGCGATGCGATTGAAACCGACGTGATCATCGGCTGTACCGGGGAATCGATCGTCGCTGGGGCGCGGGAAATCGAATCACAGCCCGCCGTCGCACTGTGGCTGGCTTCGTTGCCAGAATCCAACGTGCATCTCATGCATCTCGATTTCGCTACAACACCGGAAGGCGGCAGTTTCACTGGCTGGCCGAGCGAATTGACGGACGAATGGCCGCACGGATCGGCAATGCTATTGCTGGGCGAGCCGTTCAGCTTTCCTGCCGATGAACTGATCCGCCGGTTGAATGAAGACCGACCCGGCGTGCCTGTCCTTGGCGGGATGGCTTCCGGTGGCGTGGCACCGGGCGAGAATCTTTTGATCATGGGGCGCGAGACATTCGACCAAGGCGGCGTCGCGGCAGTCATTTCAGGCGCGGTACGTATTCGCAGTGTCGTCTCGCAAGGATGTCGCCCCATCGGGCAGCCGTTTGTAGTCACGAAGGCCGAGCAAAATGTGATTCACGAACTCGGCGGTGCACCGGCGCTTGTGCGCCTGCAGCAAGTGTTCGATTCGCTCTCCGATCATGATCAGAAGCTCGTTCGCCGCGGCGTGCATGTGGGCCGCGTGCTCAGCGAATATCAGGATGAGTTTCGCCGAGGGGATTTTCTGGTGCGAAACGTCGTCGGCGCCGATCCACAGTCCGGCGCCATTGCGGTCGGCGACTTCATCCGCGCCGGTCAAACCGTTCAGTTTCATATTCGCGATGAGCAGACCGCCGACGAAGATTTGCGCGAGTTGTTAACGGCATCGAAAACAGGCGATGGTTCTCAGGCTCGCGGTGCGCTGCTATTTACCTGTAACGGCCGCGGCACGCGCTTGTTTTCCACCGCCGATCATGATGCTGGTTGCGTTCAAGAAATCCTCGGCGATATTCCGCTTGCCGGCTTTTTTGCACAAGGCGAAATCGGCCCCGTCGGCGGCAAAAACTTTCTGCACGGATTTACCGCGAGCGTGGCACTGTTTGAAAATCGCAGCCAAAGGGGAGGTGAATAGCACGAAACAAGAGCATTCTGTAAGGAAACCAAGCAACCACGAAAATATCGTTGCTTCAGGAAACAACATTTCCTGGTTTCCTGGCTTCTTTATCACTCTTTGGGTTTGAAATTGCAGCAATGTCGATCGCCGGTCAGATTCTGAATCAAGAATTCTTCGCTCGCCCTGCTCTGTCGGTTGCGCGGGAGTTGCTCGGTAAATCGCTCATCAGGCGAATCGGCCAGATGGAGCACGTGGCAATCATTTACGAAGTCGAGGCATACGTTGGTCCGCACGATTTGGCCTGTCACGCCAAGGCCGGTTGCACGCCGCGCACGGCGGTCATGTTCGGACCCGCGGGGCATTGGTACGTCTATCTCTGCTATGGCATGCACTGGATGCTCAACGTGGTCACCGCAAGAGAAGGCTATCCGTCGGCCGTGCTGTTCCGCGCTGCTGGTGAGTTCACTGGCCCTGGTCGATTGACCAAAGGACTCAAAATCGATCAACGCCAAAACACGCGGTCCGCCACGGAAGAGACTGGATTGTGGATCGAAGACCGTGGAGTGCTCGTTAGCCGATCGAAGATCCAGCGCACGCCCCGAATCGGCGTTGATTACGCTGGACCGTGGAAAAACAAGTTGTACCGGTTTGTTTGGAAGTCGTGAGTAAAGTCGCCAACATTGGCCGCTCAGGTCACATAAGGCTCGTTGACACCCCACCAAGGAAATTTAGAATAATGAGTTTCGCTCGTCCGATTGTAGTAATTGCAGATCAACTGCCTCCGATTGGCTAAGCCCGTAAGCGGCGAATAAATCTCACCCGCAACAGGCGTCCCTCGCTCAGTGACAATCGCCAAACATCACCTGCATGCCATTGAAAAGGCCGATGTGCTCATTGAAGCGCTCGGTTGGATCCGGCGATTCCGCGACAAGATCACGGTCATCAAGCTTGGCGGCAGCGTGATGGAGGATCCGAACCATCTGCGGCATCTGCTCTTGGACATTGTATTCATGGAAAGCGTTGGCATGCGGCCGGTCGTGGTGCATGGCGGTGGAGCGGCGATCGATCGTGCGATGGCCGCCGCGGGATTAGAGCCCAAAAAAATTCAAGGTCGTCGATACACGGACGATGCCACGCTCAAAATCGTTGAGCAGGTATTGGCCTACGAGACTTGCGAAGCGATCTTTCAACGAATCGAAGAATACGGCGGTCGAGCGGCGCCGCTGAATTTCCATACAACAAACGTGCTTTTCGGCGAACGAATCGCGATTAAAGGCGATGACGGAAGCGAAATCGATTTGGGCCACGTCGGCAAAGTGACGAAGGTCGATCGCACCACAATTGAAAATCTGTGCTACGCCGGCATCGTGCCTGTGATTCCGTCAATATGCATGGGCGAGAACGGCCAGAAGCTTAACGTAAATGCGGACACGGCCGCCACCGCCGTTGCCACGGCCTTAGGTGCCGAGAAGTTGATTTTTCTGAGCGATGTGAATGGCGTGCGGCGCAAAAAGGACGATGCGCGGACGCTGATCAACTCCCTGACCGCAACGCAAGCACAACAACTGATTACTGACGGGGCCATTGAAAGCGGCATGATTCCTAAAGTCGAAGCCTGCTTGGAGACGTTGAACAAAGGCGTGCGGAAAATTCATATTATTGACGGTCGGTTGCGGCATTCGCTGCTTTTGGAAATTTACACCAACCGCGGCGTCGGCACCGAAATGATGCGCGATGAATCGCAGTAGTCCTGTTTTGCGTGGTCGGTTGCATTTGCCGATAGCATCCCGGGCGAAAAGCTTCGAAGACGAGAACTAATTGCCCTTTGGCCGAATTAGACCGCAATGGACATCGCGAACCCCCAAGCCAATTGTGAGGTCATGACATTTTTCCTCCTGATCGATTCGCTCGGGCAATGTTTCCGTACCCTGAAGCAAACCACGAACAACTGACAACGGACAACCGCAATGCCTGCAACTGAAACAAACATGTCCTCAGTCGAGACCATTGAGCTGTTTAGGAAGTTTGTCGTGCCCAACTACACCCGGTTTCCGGTGTCGCTGGTGCGCGGTGAAGGTTCGCATGTATGGGATGCCGAGGGCAATCGCTATCTCGATTTCTTCCCAGGCTGGGGCTGCAATTTGCTGGGGCACTGTCCGCAGGCGGTCGTAGAAGCGGTGCAGGAACAGGTGGCTACACTCATTCACGTGCCCAACACCTGGCACACGCCGTGGCAAGGGCTATGGGCACAAGCGCTTTCCGATCGCAGCTTTGGCGCTCAAGCATTCTTTTGCAACTCCGGCACGGAAGCAAATGAAGCCGCAATCAAACTTGCGAGACTGCACACCCCGAAGGATCGCTACAAAATTATCACATTCACTGGCGGGTTTCACGGCCGCACGCTGGGTTCCACGTCGGCCACTGCCCAGCCGAAATATCATGAAGGGCTTGGGCCCTTGATGGCCGGATTCGTGTACGCACCGTTTGGCGATCTGGAAGCGGTCAAGAAGCTGATCGACAAGGAAACCGCCGCAATTCTCGTTGAGCCGGTGCAAGGCGAAGGCGGCATCAATATTCCGCCTCCAAAATTCCTGCCGGGCTTGCGTCAATTGTGCGACGAGAACGATTTGCTCTTGATGTTCGACGAAGTGCAATCCGGCTGCGGCCGGACCGGCGAGTGGTTCGCCTATCAGCATTATGGCGTGACTCCCGACGTGATGACGCTGGCCAAAGCGCTCTGCGGTGGAATTGCTGGCGGCGCGATGCTGGTGAAACCGGAAATCGCCCCTAGCTTGCGACCCGGGATGCATGCGGCCACGTTCGGCGGGAATCCAATCGCCGCGCGAGCGGGACTGGCGTACATCGAAGCGGTTGAGAATGAGAATTTGCTTGAACACGGTCGTCGAATTGGCGAAGTATTTCGCTCGCGGCTCGATGAACTTAAATCGCGCATCCCCGCGATTCGTGAAGTGCGCGTGCTGGGCACAATGATTGGCGTGGAACTCACTACAGAAGGCGCGCCCGTTGTGAAAGCGTGCCTCGATCGCCGCTTGCTGATTAATTGCACGCACGGCGTGGTGCTGCGGCTCTTGCCGGCGCTGAATATTTCCGAAGAGCAAGTGCACGAGGGCTGCGATATTTTGAGCGACGTGATGAAAACGGCGACAACGAATTAACCGCGCAAGAACACTACCGACCGGAACGGTCGATCTGTATGCCGGCAACGAACAACTGACAACGGACCACCGACGAATTCATCATGCCGCATTTGCTGCACGTTACCGATCTTTCGACCGCGGAAATCGAGCGAATTTTCGCCATCACAGCTGATTTGAAGGCCAAATTCGATCAAGGCAAGCGTGAGGCGTTGCTGCCTGGCCGCGCGATCGGCATGTTGTTCGAGAAGCCGTCGCTGCGGACCCGGGTCAGTTTTGAAGCCGGTATGATTCAGCTCGGCGGCGGCAGCTTGTTTTTGGGTAGCGATGTAGGCTTCGGCTCGCGCGAAAGCATGTCCGATTTCGGTCGCGTGCTCAGCCAATATGTGGATGGCATTGTGATTCGTGCCAATCGTCATCAAACCGTGGTAGAACTTGCGAAACACAGTACGTGCCCCGTGATTAACGGGCTGACAGATTATGCCCACCCGTGCCAGGCGATTGCCGATTTGTACACGCTGCGCGAACTTGTTGGGCCGCTTCCGGGAACGAAGCTGGCTTACGTCGGCGATGCCAACAATGTGGCGCGAAGTCTCGTTGAAGGTTGCGGGCGATTGGGCATGCAAATCGTCGTGGCATCGCCGAAGGGATATCAATTCTCGGGCGATGATATCGCACGGTTCAAAAAGAAAATCCCGCAGCTTGACTTGAAGACGACCGAAGACCCCGCGGCCGCAGTTCACGACGCCACTGCCGTCTATACCGACGTCTGGACTAGCATGGGCCAGGAAGCCGAATCGGCCAAACGCCGCCGCGACTTTGCCAGTTATCAGGTTAATGCCGCGCTCATGAAGCACGCCGGTAAGGCCTACTTCATGCACTGTTTGCCCGCCCACCGCGGCGAAGAAGTGACCGACGAGGTGATCGACGGTCCGAATAGTGTTGTCGTGCAGCAGGCCGCGAATCGACTGCACGTGCAGAAGGGAATCCTGGCTTGGCTTTTAAGTAGATAAATTCCAAATTTCAATCTCAGATCTCAAGCAAATGCGAAATGATGGTCGGCAGCCTGACGAGCTTCGTCCGCTGAAAATTGTGCGGCGCTTTACCCGTACGGCGCCCGGCAGCGTGCTGATTCAAGCGGGCGGTACCACGGTGCTTTGCACCGCGTCGGTCGATCCAAAAGTGCCCGACTGGATGGCGGGAAAGGGTCGCGGCTGGCTCACGGCGGAATATAACATGCTGCCCGGCAGTACGAGCCCGCGGAAGCGGCGAGAGCGCGATGGCAAGACCGATGGCAGGACCACCGAGATTCAACGGCTGATCGGTCGTAGTTTGCGTGCGATCATCAATCTGGACGCCATCGGCGAGCGAACAATTGCTATCGACTGCGACGTACTCGACGCCGACGGCGGCACACGCACCGCCAGCATTACCGGAGCTTACATTGCCTTAGTCGATGCACTGTCCGCAATCGGTGAATCGTTCGATCCAGACCAGAAGCCGCTAACCAGCAGCATTGCCGCGATTAGCGTCGGTATTGTCGACAGCGTGCCGCTCTTGGATCTCGACTACTCCGAGGATGTGGAAGCCGCCGTCGATATGAACGTGGTAATGACCGGCAATGGCCGCTTCATCGAAGTGCAAGGCACAGGCGAGGAGGCAACGTTTAGCGAGGAAGAATTGCAGACGCTAGTGAAATTAGCACGCGGCGGAATTGAAAAGCTAACGGCAATCCAGGCGGCGGCATTATGCGATACAAACTAGAAAGTGACCGACCGGAGCGGTCGCAAATCTTGCCGCTCAGCTAAACATCCCCTCGCTGCCAACCGCCTCGAATGCTGCTGAAAAGTGCTCGATCGTCGGTTTCTTTGCCGACTCGGGCCAAGTGATTGCTACGATATCGAATCGCGACTTGTGTTCGAGCAGTTGATGCCGCTTGAGAAACACGAGTGCCCCGCGCGTGATCCTCCGTTGCTTTCGCTTGTCAACCGCCTCGGTTGGATGACCAAATCGTGGGCCGCGGCGGGTTTTCACTTCGACAAATACTATCGTTCGTCCATCGACGGCAACGAGGTCCAATTCCTCGCCGCGCAGCCGCAGTCCTCGCGCGACGATCTTATAGCCTTTTCGCTTGAGAAACTTTTCCGCAGCCCGCTCGCCCAAATATCCAAGTGGCTTTGGCCGACGTCGTTGGGTCCACCATACATAGATCGCTGCAGTCCAGCGCATGGTGGATAATTCCATGGCACCCAGTTCGGTCAAACTGATCTGCTTCTACTTCTTCGCGCCAACTGGCTGCGCCGCTTCCTCGCCTGGCACAATTGGCGTCTTTTCGCCGCGGCGTTGACGCAGCTTCACAGCTTTTCCCACACGATCGCGGAGGAAGTACAATTTGGCTCGGCGCACCACGCCGCTGCGCTTGACTTCAATCTTGGCGATCTTCGGAGAATTGAGCGGGAACTTCCGCTCCACTCCTTCGCCCTGCACGATGCGGCGGACTGTAAACATTTCGCGGCTGCCCGATCCACTCCGGGCAATCACCACGCCGTTGAAGATCTGAATGCGTTCCTTTTCGCCTTCCAGAATGCGCGTGTGGACGTCGACCGTATCGCCAATGGCGAACTCTGGCACGTCGGCTTTGAGGCTGGACTTTTCCACCAGCTCGAGAATGGCCTGGCTCATAAAACGACCTTAATTTGCGGCTAAGAGATTATTGTGTTTTGGGTTTGGTATTTTACACCGTTCGATGCCCATTCCCAAGGGGATCGATGCACATCCTTGGCAATGAGCATCGATATCACGATTAACCATTGGCAGATAACTGCTTAACATCGCGAGTCCAACTATTTTTTCGGCGACTTTTCCGATGGCGCAAATTTGGTCGGCGAGAGCAAATCTCGCCTCCGCTCCCGAGTGATTTGTAAGCTTTGCTCCTCGCGCCACTTTGCGATCGATTCATGGTCGCCGGTCAGCAGCACCTCGGGCACCCGCAAGCCGCGAAATTCGCGCGGTCGGGTGTAGTGCCCGCCTTCCAGGATTCGCTGCCCGCCGTCATCGGACGCGGAAAACGAATCCCGCCGCGCACTTTCGTCATCGCCCAATACGCCTGGAACCAAGCGCACCACGGCGTCGATAAGCACCATCGCCGGAACTTCGCCGCCACCGAGGATGTAATCGCCAATCGAAATTTCATCCGGCTGCAGTATCTGCCGCACTCGATCGTCAAACCCTTCGTAGCGGCCGCACAGCAAAACGAGCCTTCGCTTTGTAGCGAGTTCTTCGACAACGGCTTGATTCAGCTTCCGGCCTGTTGGCGTGAGCATAACCAAATGTCCCGGCTCGGCCACTTGCTGCACCGCTTCGACGCACTCCACAACCGGCTCGACTTTAAGCAGCATGCCCGGCCCGCCGCCGTAGGGACGATCGTCGACCTGCCGATGCTTGCCGCCGGCCCAATCGCGAATGTTGTGCAGTTGCACTTGAACCAGCCCACGCTCGATCGCCAACTTCAAGAGGCTTTGCCCCAGGTAGCCGGAGAAGATTTCCGGAAACAGGGTCAGCACATCGAATCGCATGGGAAATCAAATGCAAAATGACGAATGCAAATTGCAAAATTCAGCGCTTTGCATTTTGAATTTTGCACTTTGCCTTTATTCCGCCGGCGCCGTCGCTTCTACTCCGCCTGCCGATTGGCCACCTTCCGCCGCCGCTTCTTCGGCCTGCTTCTTTGGCTTGACACTCACTGCCGGCGGACCAGCATCAGGCACTTGCTTGGGCGCTTTGAGCTGAGCCAGCGCCGCTTCGAGTTCCTTGAGATGCGTGCCGCCTGGCCCGTATTTCTTGATCAGCACTTTCACCCGATCCGAAGGCAACGCCCCGACGCCCAGCCAATACGTGACGCGGTCATGATTCAACAGGCATCGTGCATCGGTGAGCGGAATCATCGGATCGTAGCTGCCCAGTTCTTCGATCACGCGTCCATCACGCGGGGCGCGGGAATCGGTGGCACAGATGCGGAAATACGAGCGGTGCTTCCGCCCCATGCGTTTCATGCGAATTTTTACGGCCACTTTCAATCTCCAACGTGTTTGAAATGAATTGATCTAACGTTAATGTCCTCTGTCATTTGTCCTTTGAGATTCGGATTTATTTGAACACAAAGGACAAATGACAAAGGACAAGCGACAACCCTTAATTCCTCGATTCCCTTTTCTTTTTCCGCAATTCCTTCTCGCGCTGCTTTTTCAGTTTCCGTTTTTCGTCCGGCGTCAACCGTTTGCCGGTCCCAACTTTCGCTTTCGCCAGGCGGTTACCGGGATCCAAAAAGCCGCCTTGCTGCAGCTGCTGCATTTTCTTCATGCGGTCGCGAATGCCCAGGCTCGACATTTCCTTCATCAGCGTGGCCATGCCGTCGAACTGCTTCACCAGATCGTTCACTTCATGCGGCTGCACGCCCGCGCCGGCGGCAATTCGACGACGTCGGCTTTGATCGATCACGTGCGGATTGCGCTTTTCATCCGCCGTCATGGAATCGATCATGCCGAACAAATGGCTCAGATCCTTTTCATCGAACTGATCCATCATTTCGCGCATGCCGCCCATGCCGGGCATCATGCTGATCATCTTTTTCATCAGCCCGGGCCGTGCCAGTTGCGCCATCTGCGCTCGAAAGTCCTCGAGCGTAAACTGGCCGCTGCGCATCTTCTCTTCAGCCTTGGCCATTTCGTCCTGATCGAATTCGCGCTGCGCGGTTTCGACCATCGTCAGCACGTCGCCCATGCCGAGAATGCGGCTGGCCATGCGGTCGGGATGAAATTCCTCGAGCGCATCCAAATGCTCGCCTGTGCCGATGAACTTGATCGGCACGCCGGTGACTTGCTTGACCGAAAGCGCCGCACCGCCGCGGGCGTCGCCATCAAGCTTCGTCATGATGACGCCGTCGAGCTCCAGTGCCTCGTTAAAGGCCTTGGCGCTATTCACGGCGTCCTGGCCAGTCATGCCGTCCACGACCAGCAGCACCTGATCCGGCTCCACGCGCTTGTCGACGCGCTTGAGCTGATCCATCAACTCTTCGTCAATGTGCAGACGGCCAGCCGTATCCAGAATGACAACTGATATGCCGTCTTCTTTGGCCTTGCGCACGGCGTTGTGGCACACCACGACCGGATCGGGCACCCGCGCTCCGAATACACCGTCAGGCCCAGCTGTTCGCCGATCACGTGCAATTGATCGATGGCCGCGGGGCGCTGCAAGTCGGCCGCCACGAGCATTACGCGCCGACCGCGCTGTTGAATCATGCGTCCCAGCTTGCCGCAGGTCGTCGTT
The DNA here is from genome assembly GCA_963773875.1 of Pirellulales bacterium. Lineage (GTDB taxonomy): Bacteria > Planctomycetota > Planctomycetia > Pirellulales > JADZDJ01 > CAVTYH01. The sequence goes on along the minus strand of CAVZCV010000006.1, from coordinate 920,687 downwards.
TTGCCGGAGCCTTGCAGACCGCAAAGCATGACAATGCTGGTGTCGCCGCTCTTCAAATGGAGCGAGTGATCGACCGGCCCCATCAGATTCATGAGCTCGCGATTGACGATGCCCACGAGCTGCTGCGTGGGATCGAGCGAGTTGAGCACTTTTTCGCCAATCGCGTCTTCGCTGACGCGATCGATGAACTCTCGCACCACGTCGTAGCTGACGTCGGCCTCGAGCAGCGCCTGCCGCACCAGTTCCAACCCTTCGCGCATGTTCGCTTCCGACAATTTCCCTTTGCCGCGCAGCGAACGCAGGGCATTGGAAAGGCCGGATTGGATCGATTCGAACATGGCTTTCAATTACTCTTTTTCGGCGAACTTAATTCTCGTTTGACTCACTCAGCGCAGAGTATCCCGCACAGCCATGGGCACCCACCGCGGCGAAACCTTGGATTTTATCGAATCGAACGCGATTTTGGCAACGGGTGGAGGCACGTGGTCGCCTAATTTCACGTCTGTCCTTGGACGCCCGGGTTTCCAGCGAGGAAAACGGTTGCAAACAGCGTCGCTACGCCTTCCATAACTGAGCGCGGCGCATGGCGGTTGTTTTTTCCATGCTGTAATTGGCCGATTCACTGAATTTGCGGGAGAAACGACCGTCGCGAAAAACTTGCTGAAACTATCAGCACCCGCTTCGATCGTTTCCTTCGAGAAAAACGTACGGTCCGGCTGCCATCCCGCCCCAAAGCGCGTTTCAGAGTGAAATAACTGCGGCGCTTTGTACGGAAATTCTCGAGCGAAGGGGCCGAGTTTTTTCATAGTTATTTCACTGCCTCGACCTGAGGCACGAAAACGATCGGGAAATCCCATTCGAATCTCCCCCGGTTTTTTCACCCGGTGAGCGTACGGCGTCAAAGCCGCGTTTGTGTTTGTGTTTCCGTTCCAATCCATGATCACCCTCCCCTCGAATCGTTTGCCTTTCTCCAAATGCCGGCCAACGTCAATCTCCGAGCCTGACAGAAATCCGGAGCTGATTTAGCTCCATACGTATCGTAGTGTACATTGGATCTCTTGTCAAGGCCCGTTTGTGGGCCACAGGCAAAGTTTTTTGGAGCGCGTGAATCCGCGGGAGATTGGAAAGCTAGGGCGAGAGCACACCCCGTCGAACTCGCTCAGATTTCCAGAAATTCTGCTAAGATTGTCAGAATGCCAACATTTTCGGTCAAAGATATTCTGCTTGGAACAACGCTCGTTGCCGCTGGGGCAGGCGGACTTGCCGCCGGCGGGCAGGTGTTGAGTCCCGGCGAGTGGGGACTGTGGATCTTGCTCGTCTGTTTTTGCTTCGTGCTGATGGGCGCCGGACTCTTCGCGCCATTTAAGAAAAAGTGGCTCGGCGCGCTCATCGGCTTTTTGCTGCTCATCGCCATATCACTCTTTCTCGCGAAGTGATTTGGTTCGCAAGCGACACGGCACTCGAAGAATGTTGCAGACGCTTATCGACTTACGGATATCTCTACGTGTGGATGGCCGTTTGCGCGGTAGTACGCTTCGACGTTTGCGATTTCATCCGCATAGGTGAGTTTGCGATGGTCTATCCACCATCGCACAGCCATCGCCGCCACCAGAGCTAGCCAAAGCAAATCGCGAATTGTAAAGCGGAGACGCATTGGCGCTGGAGGGTTGTTATTCCGCTGGTAATCCCCAATTAATGCTGGCTTCAGGAAATAGCTTTCGCGCGCGTTCAACATCCTCCGCCGGAATCCCTAGAAGAAACAATCGGGGAGATTCTCCAAGTATTCCGAGCGGCCATGGAGCGTCGGGCAATTGGAAGTATGTCTTGCCAGATTGGTCCATGCGAAGTGCACCGGGATACGACTCGACGGACGGCTGGCATGTGAAGTGTTGGGCAAGGAATTGGTGTCGCTCCCGAATTCTGTTGAATTGATAGCCAAGCCACACGGCAATCGCGGTGATAACGAGTAACATCGTCTTCAACGAGAACCTGAACCAACGGCGTTTTGGTTTGGTTTCGGTCATTTCGGATCTCCCGCGACGGGCGCTTCTTCAGTGTAGCGAGATGGGAAACGCCGTAGCAACGCCAGCCGCGAAATCTACCATCATCAGTTGGTACAATGAACTAAGTCCGGTTGAGTCTGGATACGTTTTGCCCCTCTGGTCGGCTACAATCCGGGCATGAGCCGCTGTACAAACTGCTGATCCATCGCAACAGAAAGATCGTTGTGAATTTTCGTGGTCCTGTCTGCATCGGGGTGATGGTTGCGATTGGATTCATCCAGTCCGCGCCGCAATTGCGAGCGCAGACCGCGCCGCGGGTAAATCAATCCGCAAAGCAAACGCCATCGGAATCGCCAACGAATTTCACGTCTGAACAAATGCAACGTCTGAAGGCAGCCGCGAAATGCAACGCAGACGCGGTTGAACTGGCGGGGAAAGGCAAATACGACGAAGCCATCAAGCTTTCCGAATCGGCGGTTGCAACGTTTCACGAAATTCTTGGCGATCAAAACTCCGATTTCGCCACCAGCATTAGCAACCTGGCGTTTCACTATCAAAATGCTGGCGATTATTCAAAAGCGGAAACGCTTTGTCAGCAAGCGCTCGACATCCGTAAATCGATTTTTGGGCCGCACAGCGCCGAGTATGCAATGAGCATGAATAACTTGGCCGGGCTGTACCAAGATAAGGGAGAACTCACCAAAGCAGCGCCGCTGTTTAAGCAGGCGCTTGATATCGAGAAAGAAGTGCTTGGTGAAAAAGACCCGAGCTATGCCACCATGCTCAATAATTTGGCGCGGTTGTATACCAAGATGGGCGATTACTCCACTGCCGAACCGCTCCTCAAGCAGGCACTCGAACTTCGCAAAAAAGTGGTTGGAGAAAAGCATCCCGATTACGCCTGGAGCCTAGCCTGCTTGGCCGACTTTTACAGCACACTTGGCGATTACGCTAAAGCGGTACCACTGATGCGTCAGGCTTGCGAAGTCTTTAAGCAATCGCTGGGCGATCAACACCCGAATTATGCCGCTTGCATCTGCCGATTAGCTTTGATGTACGCCGACATGGGCGACTACGACAAAGCGGAACGCCTTTTTCTGCAATCACTGGCAATTACCAAGTCGAGTGAAGGCGAAAAGCAATTAAATTATGCAACCGGCCTCAACAATCTGGCGATGCTGTATTTTGTCAACGACGAATACGCAAAGGCCGAACCGCTGTTTCGCCAATCGCTGGAGATTACAAAGCAGGTGCTGGGAGAACATCATCCTGAATATGCAACCGGTCTGAACAACTTAGCCTTGCTCTATCGAAACCAAGAGAAATTTTCCAAAGCAGAACCGCTATACGTGCAGGCCCAGGAAATTTGGCGGCAGGCGTATGGCGTCAATCATCCCAAGGTTGCCACCAGCTTGAACAACCTGGCGATGTTGCAATGCAATTTGGCCAATTATTCCAAGGCACACGAGCTTTACAACCAAGCGCTGGAAATTTACCGAAAAACATACGGCGAGCAACACCCGGAGTTCGCGCGCACGCTGAATAATCTCGCTATGCTCGAATCCATGCTCGGCGCAGATAAAGAGCGCAACAGTTGGCCGCCCAAGCCACGCTGATCTTACGCAAGCAGCTGGATCGGACCGCCCTTGCACAATCGGAACGCCAGCAACTGCGAATGGCCGAAACGCTGCAGTTCTATTTGGGCAACTACCTTTCGGCGGCGAATCGTTCTGGCGCCGATGCCGACGCGGTTTACACCGAGGTGCTCGCCTGGAAGGGATCGGTTTCAGCTCGGCAGCGGGCGATGCGAGAAAACCGCAATGGCCAGCACAATCCGAATTATTGTGCATTATTCGATCGCTTAATTGACACGGCGAGGGAGTTGGAAACGGTTTCCCGCGCCGTGCCGCCAGCAAATGAGCCAGCCAAGTATCATGCGCGAATCGAACAATTGAGCAACGAGCTCGAATCGATCGAACAAAAGCTCTCCGAAGTCAGCGCCGAATTCCGCGAGCAGAAGGCACAACAGAATCGCTCGCCGGGCAACATTTCTCAAGTACTTCCCGCGGACACCGTCTTGGTTGATTGGTTGGAATACTGGCGCTTCAGGCCGGCAGAAAAAGGAAAGCCGTTCGATTGGCAGCAGCAATTGGCAGCGTTTGTGGTTCATTCGGCGAAGTCGCCAAACGATGGCGATCCCAAAAAACCGACGGTCGAACTGATTGAAGTTGGCGCTAGCCAGCCAATTGCCGCGGCGATCGATCGCTGGCGCCAGAATTTCTCGTCCGACGATGCTGCGGAACTACGCCGCCTGGTTTGGCAGCCGTTGGAGGCGAAACTTGGCAATGCGAAAACCGTATTGGTTTCGCCTGATGGACCGTTCAATCGCTTTCCACTGTCGGCCCTCCCAGGCAAACAAGCAGGCACGTATTTGATTGAAGATGTCGCAATTGCGACGATTCCTATTCCACGCTTGCTGCCCGAATTGCTGGCGGCCCAGCAGCTTCCGAAATTACAACCGTCGTTGTTGTTAGTGGGCGGTGTCGATTTCAGCGTCGATCCGGGCCGGCTGGCGCCAATGGCCCTGGATCGTGGAGTACCGCGCGGAAATGACCCAAAACCCTGGCCAGCCTTGCCGGGAACCGTCGGCGAAATCGACGCCATCAGGCAATCGTTCGTGGCGCAAGGCCGGCGAGAAGCTGCTGATGCTAACCGGTCGCGCGGCCACGAAAAGTGCCGTCTGTCAACAACTGGGCGTCCATCAATTCATTCACTTGGCGACGCACGGTTTCTTCGCGCCGCCGCAAATTCGTTCAGCATTGAACGATTCAAGCGGCGCAACAGCGCAACCAGGTTTCGAGCGTCCTGAAGAGTTTAAGGCCGCAGGCTTTCAGCCCGGCTTACTTTCTGGAATTGTGTTAGCCGGGGCGAATCGACCGCGCAAGATGGTCAGGAAAGTGGCATTCTTACGGCTCTCGAGGTGGAACAGCTCGATTTAGGCCAGGTGGAACTGGCCACGCTTTCGGCCTGCCAAACCGGCTTGGGCACAACCGCCGGTGGCGAAGGTGCTTTGGGTTTGCAGCGCAGGTTTCAATTGGCCGGCGCAAAGACCACGGTCACGTCGCTGTGGAGTGTCGACGATGCAGCCACCAAAACATTAATGACGGAATTCTACCATCGGCTGTGGGATCGCGATGATCGGCTTGGAAAATTGCAGGCGCTGCGACAAGCACAGATTGAAATGCTTCGTCGCTATGATCTGCATACACAAAAAATCACCGGGCAGAACCGCGGTCTCGATCTGGACTTAAGCTCACCGGATCCGCACACCAGACTGTCCCCGAAGTACTGGGCGGCATTCGAACTCAGCGGCGACTGGAGATGAAGCCAGCCAGAGCAAATCGCGAGTTGAGAAGCGCAGACGCATGAGGGTCAGACGCTTATTGCCCTGGTAATTCCCAATTCACGCTGGCTTCAGGAAATAGCTTTCGCGCGCGTTCAACATCCTCCGCCGGAATCGCTCCGCTTGCGAATTACGCGGCGTGCTCGCTTTGTTGCGGCGCACTGGGGGCTGATTCCAATCGCGGTTCAGAAGTCGGCGGCTGAAAACGCGGGGCCACGGGCTCTTCGCGCTCTTCGATCGCTGGCGTGCGCTGCTTGGGTTCCGAGCGATTCACCGCATCCTGCAGCTGATCTTCCAGGCCGCGCATCCCCTTTTTGAATTCCTGCACACCCTTGCCCAGCGAGCGCATGACGCTCGGGAGCCGATCGCCAAATAGCAACAGGGCGATGACCGCCACGATGAACATGTGGGAAGGGGCGAAGTCGAGCATCGATCCACATCCTGAATTAGTAAATGACGAATGTCGAAATTCGAATGACGAATGAATTTCCGAATGTCTAAATGACCAAGTGAGGCTAGTTCAATGCGTCAAACGTCAATCGATCGTCAGGTTCGGTTTTCGTTATTCCAGCTTTTTCTCGGCCGGTGTCTTTTCCTTGTCTTCTTCGATCCCTTGCAATCCCTTCTTGAATTCAACGACGCCTTCGCCCAAGGAGCGCATGACGCTGGGCAGCCGATTGCCGAACAAGAGCAGCACGACAAAGGCGATGATCAGCCAATGGAATAAACTTAAGCCACCCATGGTAACCCCGAGGGGCAAGAGAGCGATTGCAGGCAGGAAGCGGCGCCGCGTCGTAGGGCGATCTCTCCGCGACTGCCGCAGGCTCGGAGAAACCAGGCGACGACATCCGCACAACGCAAAGTCGCCACGAAACAGCCATCGCCTCAACTACTTCATTCTACCGGCCTAACGTGCCATGTCAAACCGCCGCCAGACCACTGTGGAGGCAAAAACTCATTGCCACCGTTGCGGTTACGACGACTACACGGGACTTGCTTTCCGTTGAGCTCCGCGCCGGGTGGCGATCCTTCCCCAAGTGCCGAACCCGATGCCTGACTCCGTCCGCTGACTTGAATCGCCCAATCTTTTTCAGGACGCAATGGCTACAATCGCGTTCCATGCGAGATGCCCGCGAAGAATTTGCCGACCAGTGCCGTGCCGATTTGGAAGCTACGGCCGCACGGTTGGAGCGGCAAATTTCCGACGCCCAGGAACTTATCCGCCGCGGTACCGAGCACTTAGCGAAAGTTCGCGAACATCTGGCGCAGCTCGATCGGCAAGCGTCGAAGGATACTTAAACAGCGAGTTCATGCTGGCGAAATCCTAATACCAAGACGCACAAATCGCGAATGCCAGCGACCGAACTCATACCCGACGATTTCCCCGTGCTTGTCGATTGGCCCATCCAGTGGGGGGATCAAGATTTGTTTGGCCACGTGAACAACACCGTTTACTTTCGCTGGTTCGAAACGGCGCGGGTGGAATATCTCAACCGGTTGGGCATAGTGCGGATGCACGGACATTTAGATATCGGCCCGATTCTCGCGCATGCCTCGTGCAATTTCCGGAAGCAACTTCAGTTTCCCGACACCGTGCGGCTTGGAACGCGAGTCAGCCGTCTGGGAAAAACGAGCATGACCCTGGAGCATGCAGTTTGGAGCACGACACAGAATTTGGCGCTCGCAGCGGAAGGCACGTCGGTTGTTGTGACGTTCGACTACCGCGCACAGCGAACGATCGAAATCCCGCAGCAGATTCGGGAGCGAATTCAAAACCTTGAAGGCCAGGGCCAATAACTTTGCTCGAAGCAGACACGGCCTGTCGGACGGAATCCGCGTTTACGTGACAAGTCCCTTCGTCACAAGCATGAACACATCTTCCAACGTCGGGTCTTTGTCGTTGAAGCTGCGCAATTTCACGCCTTGGCGGGTGAGATGATCGAGCAGGTGGGCCACGCGCACTTCGTCGGCTTCCAGTTCCACGGTCACGCTGTGATCTTCCACCTGCACGCCGCGGGTTTCAGGCAGGCTGCGAAGAATTGAAAGGCCGGCGTCCATGGCGCCATCCATGAATTTGATTTCGATCAGCCGATTACGGCGTATGCGACGGTAAACTTCGTTGATAGGTCCGTGCATCAAGAGCTGCCCACGCTCGATGATGCCCACCGAGGTGCAGCAATCGGCCAGCTCGCTCAAGATATGGCTGGAAATCAGGATCGTCTTGCCCATGCGCCGCAGCTCTTTGAGCAGCGCTTTGAACTCCATGCGGGCGCGAGGATCCAAACCGCTGGAAGGTTCGTCGAGAATCAGCACCGGCGGATCGTGGACCAGGGTTTTCGCCAGACACAAGCGCTGCTTCATGCCGCGCGACAGGCTGTTTACGAAATCGTCGCGCTTGTGCGTTAAATCCAACAGCTCCAGGACATCGCCGATGACCTGTTTGCGGCGGCTGCGTGGAATTTGGTAGGCGACGGCGAAGAAATCCAAGAATTCCCAAACTTTCATGCCGTCGTAGACGCCGAAGTTATCGGGCATGTAGCCGACAACGCGCCGCACGCCCAGCGGATCGCGCGATACGCTGTGGCCAGCCACCACGCCGTCGCCGCGCGAGGCTTTGAGCAGTGTTGCCAAAAAACGGATGGTGGTGCTCTTGCCAGCTCCGTTGGGACCGATGAAGCCGAACAGTTCTCCTTTGCCAATGTGCAAGGTAAGGCTTTCCACCGCCGTGAAATCGCCGTATTGCTTGCCGAAATTGATAAGGTCGATCATGGGATGGTAGGCGATCAGCAGTTGGCAATAGGCGGTTGTGAAATGATTCTAGCCGATTCCGCGTTTAGCGGCGGGGCTTTGCCCCGCGCTTAGCTGCATCGATCGCCGTTCACGTATCCGGCGTTGCATCCGGCGGATCGGGTTCTGTTACATCGCGATTGCTCTTGGGTGGATGAGTGTACGGGTCGGGCACGGCTTTTTCCAGCGTCGGCTGCACGAGGTCGCTGACCACGAGCGTTGCCCCACGGCCACTTTGCGATGCTGCTGGATCGACTTCAATTCCAGATAGCGGGCCTTCGATCATCGCTACGAGCCGCACTTCCCCCTTTCGCAATTTCTTTTCGCCGCGCACGAGGTCTGCCAGGCGATCCAGGCTGAATTTCGATGCTTCCGGGTCGCCCGAGTTGGTCACTTCGAATGTCCAATGCGGAGTGACTTCACTGAATGAGGACGGACGAAGGAATGAAACCTTTGCGCTACGACCAGGTTCCAAATCGCCGACCCAGCCCAACTGGTATGCGCCGCCATCGGTGCAGCGCAGGACGGCAGCTCGCGTGAGCTTGTGTTTGGTGTAATTGGTGAGGTCGCCGCCGGCGAGACCGTTGGTCACATAATCGATCGCGCCGCCGAGATCGATCATCTGTTCGCTATGGAGCATCGCGGTGTAATTGGAAGACACGGCGAAATCGGAAAGTTGCACGCTCGGTTCGCTGTGATACGTGACGGTATCGAACGACTGGCCAGGCAGCGGTGTGAAATTGGGATCGGAAGCGAACGGCAGCGCGACCGTGGTTTGCTCTTCGGAATTGATGTCGTACGTGGTCGACAGCGAAGTGTAAAGCGCCGTGTAGCGCGTCAGGTGGCCGCGCGGATAACCATTGTGAGTTTCCAACACGGCGACTTCCGTCTGCGAGCGGGCAAAGCCGATATCGAGCTGCGCGAGCTTTACGACGGCCGCCATGGCGCCGATGGCAATAATCGGCGCCGCTATCCACGCCCATTCCACGCGGCCCAGCACTTTGAAGACGATCCAGTTAAAGGGCACGAGCACGATCAGGTAAAACACGAGCACCCACACGACAAACTCGGCCTTGGGAATGACGATACCGGCAGCTTCGCGCAAGGACTCGCGGGCGGCGTTGGACATATCGCTGAAATCGTTCCAGCCGGCGACGCCGGGGCCAGGGCGGACCGTCAGATCTGAATCGATGGGGTCAACTTCGCCGGTGTCATCGGCCGATCTAGCATTTGCCAGCAACTGATTGAGAACATTTGGCTGAGTCACTTTTTGCCGGGGATGAAGCGGCATCGACGGCGTGAATTGATGCTCGTCGGACCAATCGCGGCTCAAAAAACGCACCTGGCTGATGAGCGTCGGATCGCGCGGGTTCAAGTTGCCCGCCGACCAACGCACGTTGTAGGGCGGTGTGTCGCCGAATTTTGCGTCAAACTCTCGCGGCGGACGGCGGAGCAAACACGAGTTGAAAAAACTGTCGAAGCTTGGCCAATTGAGTAGCTGCCGCTCGGTCAGCCGGAAGGCAGTGGCCACGATTCGGCCGCGGCCAACATTGCGTTCCACCACGTAGCCGCTTGTGCCTGGCAAGACTTTGGCCCCGGGTTCTGGTTTCAGAGCGACGCCACTCCATGGATTGATTGGCGCGAGCGAACGACTTTTGTCGCCGTTTGCATTTCCCAGCGGCAATGTCCACGATTCGCTGAATTCCTTCAGGTCGTCCGCGGAGATTTTGATCGGATCGCCGGGCGTGGCCGGCAAGTACGGCGCCAAAAATGATTTGCCGCGCAGCTGATCTAAACTTTTCGGGCCGCTGATGATCAGTTGGCCGCCCCAGTGCAGCCAATCGACCATCGCTTGTTGCTGTTCAAGCGAGAGGATCGCCGGATCGACGTCATCCCAAATCACGTAGGCGATTGTCGTCCATGCCATCACCGTCGACGGAATCGGCAGGGGCTTTTTCAAGGGGGGCGTGATGACTTGATAGTACTCGAGCCAAGGATCGATTTCGTTTTCGCCTTCCGATTCGTTGTCGTTGATGGCATGGGGCGCTTTGATGGAATCCATCTTTTCCAGCGGACGGTAGCGATCGGCCTCTGCGCCGAGCACTACGAGGTTGTACTGGTATGGCTTCATCAATTGCAGAATTTCCGGACCCGGCGTGGCGGCAATGCTGCCGCCGCGGCTGCGAATTTCGCTGGCGACCCAGGCTTTCTTTAAATCGCGCGGCAGAAAGAACAGAAACTCGAAATATTTTTCGACGCCTTTGGCCAGTGGCGCGGGCCGCGTGTAGGCCACACGATGCGGCGTGCGTTCCAGGTCGACCGGCTTGCCGAGGCCGTCTTCGCGCACTTCGCTATAGATTCGGCCCTGAGGAAAATCGAAGTTGTTGGCCTTCGTTTCTTCGACTGCCGCGGTCCAATGGCCCGGCTTGGCGGTCTTGAGTTTCGCTTCATTCTCGCCGGCTTTTTGCGGCACGATGGTCAGTTTGACCGGCTCGAAATCGGGCTTGGGCTTTTCTTTCTTCTTGAGCTCTTTTTTTTCGAGGGCTTCGGGCGTGGTGGGGTCATCGCTCGAGTCGTCGGAACAGCCGCGACAGCCGGGAAGCGCCAGCGTGATGCTCATGAGCAGAATGAGCCACCACACGATGTTCGATGAGGAGCGACTGGCCATAATCCGATTTTGGCATGGATCGCGGAAGAAGAGCTGCCACCGCTTTGAGTGTAGCGTGCCGCACACCCAAATGGAACGATATGGCCGTGGAGCCCGCCAGCTGCCAATTTATGGCGCCAATCGCTTGAGAATTTCTCGATGCAGCGCGGCCACGGGTTCCAGCTTTGGTTCGCCCAGCACGTTCCAATGGTCGAAGCCTAATTGCACCGTGTCGGTCACACCATCGAGCTTGCCGCGCTCAACGCTAACGACGCCGTCGCCGACGGCCACCGAGTCGTTTAAATCGTCTATGGCCCGTTCAAACGCTGGCTTGATGATTGCCAGGAACGCATCGGCCTGGCAGCATTTGTCGACAATTCGGCGCGCGTGATCGAGCTCCGCTTGCGTGAACGTGGTGCCAGTGCCAAGGAAAATGGTGTAGTGCACGTTGGCGTTCCGCGGCCGCTGATTCAATTGCTTGAGGAACGTGGATTCCGGTTTCAAGTCGCTGCGGCCTTCGCCCATGCCGTCTTCCAGGCTCGAGTACAAATAGTCGAGCACGTTGTGATCGTGGCTGCGGATGTAGTGATCCCAAATATCGCCGCTGAGCGTAATATACGCACAGCTCGTGCCGTGCGATGGCGGCGCGATCATCATCAGCTTGCTCACATTCCCGGGATCGAGTGCGGGGTTTTCAATCGCTTCCCGTGCAACAAGTCCGCCCATGGAATGTGTGACGAGCACAATCTCTTGATTCGGATGCTGCGTTTTGATCGCCGCCAGTTCGCGCGAGAGCAGCGCTGCCGAGTCGGCGATGGCTTGATCGTTCGGATAGCGGAACATGCCGTAGTTGTAGCCGGCATCGTGAACCGTTTTTTCCAGCGCCGCCATCCGCTCGGGGCAGGAATTGTAACCGTGAATAACGATGACCAGCGGGCGATCGGCAGTTTGATTGTTCGCAGCATCGACTTCAATGCCGAATTTCGTTGTCGGCCGGCTGTGCGAGCTGTTCAAAAGCTCCATCGCCACGGTTCGCACCTTCGCACGCACACTGGACTGCGGAGCCTGACGGGCTGGAACCGAAATCGTGGATGCGGTCACGGAGGCCACGGCTGGGGCATTGGCCGAATTCGCAACGGCGACTTCTTCAGCAAACGACCGGCCAGCAATAGAAATAATCGCAGCAAAGAGAATTACGGCGACTGCTGATAAAGTAATTCGGCTGCGGGGCATTGGCCCGTCCTTCCAGGACGCGACGAATCGTAAATTGAGCAACTCCACGTGTGGGTATACTCTCACGCGGCGAGAATTGTGTCGCCGCAGCGGGGCGGTCCGTCACAACTCATGGTAGCGAAGGCGGATAAATTGGCAAGTTTCTTGGCGACGCACGACTTGTAGGAGCCGTCTCCCGACGGCGATATCTGGTGATGTACCTTCGGCGACGGGAGTCGCCTCCCGCAGGAGCGAATGCCAATCGCCCCGAATAAGCGCTTACCAGCCGACCCCTTTCGTGTTCGTTTTGATGCGGGCAATGGCATGGTTGACGGTCATGTAGAGCGTCGAGCCGTCGTCGCCCCAGGCACAGTTCGAGATCGGATCGCCGCTATCTGGATTGATCGTGCCTAAGTGCTTGCCGTCGGGAGTGAAAATGTGCAATCCACCCGGACCGGTGGCCCAGAGATTACCGTCTTTGTCGACTTTCATGCCGTCGGGGTTGCCGATGCCGCCCGCCTTTGCCCAGGCGGAAGCGTCGAAGAAGAGTTTACCTTTATCGACCGTGCCGTCGGGCTGCACATTGAACTCCATCCAAATGGCTTTGTCGGGCCCATCGCTGTTGGCGACGTAGAGCTTTTTGCCATCCGGCGAGAGAGCGATGCCGTTGGGGCGGGTCATGTCTTTGGTCAATAGCGACAGTTCGCCGCTCGGCTTCAGTCGATATACCCCGCAGAAATCAAGCTCGCGTCGGGGATCGTTTTCGTGTTTCGGCAATCCGTAGATCGGATCTGTGAAGTACAAATTGCCTTTCGTATCAAAACACAAATCGTTCGGGCTGTTCAATCGCTTGCCCTGGTAGTTATCTGCCAGTGTGCGCTTACCGCCGTCTTTCGTGAGGACCGAGATCCGCCGATCGCCGTGCTCGCACTGCGTCAATCGGCCTTGCGAATCGAACGTGTTGGCGTTGCTGCCTGGCTCGCGGCCGTAATCGACAATGCCGGTGTAGCCCGACGGTTTCATGAACAGCGAAACGCCGTCGCCATCTTTCCACTTCATGATGCTGTTGCGCGGGATGTCGGAGAATAATAAAAACCCGCCGTCCTTCGACCACACCGGCCCTTCGCACCACTCGAAACCTTCGGCCAGTTTTTCCATTTTTGTGCCCGGCGAAATTAACTTGCCGAATTGCGGATCTTTGCTTTCGAGTTTGCCAAACGTCGGATAGGGCTTTGTGTGGCTCTTGATCGGATTCTCGTCGGCGGCCATGGCAACTCCGGTGATGAGAATGAAAGTGGCGAACGTTGTGCGGCATAGCATGGCAATGTTGTCCGTGATGTGTGGCGATGTGTGTGGGACCTAACGCGAATTGCCCGACATCTTAACGCCTGCCGCTGGCGGTTTCAAAGATTTCCAACGTGGCCCACTCGATGAAATTTTGTCGGCGGACATCCGGCTTACTTTGCAACGACCGGATTGCGGGCTGAACTCATAGCACGCCTTCCGGAACGGCCGGCGACATCTGCTCAGCATCTATGCCAACGGCTCTTCGTGGCACACGATCGAACGTCCGGAGCAAGCAGGGCAACAGCACGATATCGCCGGTCATACCGGCCAACATCGCAATCGAAGTCAAGAGGCCAAAGTGATAGAGCGGCAGAAAGTCGGACACGAGGAAAATCAAAAAGCCTGCTGTGAAAACCAAACTCGTGAGCACAACCGGCCGGCCAATTTGCATAAACGCGGTGTGCAGGGCGGTCTCGGTGTCCAGCCCTTCGTCACGCGTCAACTTGCGGTACCGCATCAAGAAATAAATTGTCTGGTTCATGCCGAGTGAAACTGTGGCCACCATGGCAGAGCCGCTACTGATCGGCACGCCGAACGCGCCCATGAAACCGTAGACGACGAGAATCGGAAACGCGTTGGGCACTGCCGCGATGGCCGCCAGTCGTGTGGAACGAAAGAGCACCGCGCAAACCAGCGCCATGACAATCACCGAAACGGTGACTCCCATCGCCAACCCATTCACGAGGCCATCGGCCAATTGCACAACCGAAGTAATGGTCCCGGAAATGTACGCGTCGAACTGCGGCGGCACCGAGCTGCGCGCCTGGCTAAGCAATTCTGCAAAACCGCCCTTCACTCGATCGTGCGCCAAAAATGTCAGGCGGATCGCGCCTTGATTGAGTTTGTCGCGGTTCCAATTATCAAACGTTTCCTCAAACGTGTGGGCATACTTGGTCATCTTCGCCAATCGCAATAGCGTGGCGCCGGCCGATTGCAGGCGATCGGCGACCGAGCCGCCTCCTCCACGAAGCTGCATAATTTCGTCGTAAAATCGGGTCTGGCGTTCGCGCATGGCGCGTGTGGAGATCACCTGCAGCACACCTAGGTCAGAGCGTGACCGTAGATGGTCTGAATATTCTTGCGCCGCCTTTTGATTCGCCTCGAACACCGCGTCGCCAGGCTTGCCATTTTCTGGCGGTTGGCCTTTCTCGCGCGGAATCAGAATCACTTCCAGCTGATACAAACCAAAGCCGTTGTCCAAAAAATGTTCGCGTGCTTTGACGAGATGATTTTCCGGCCCGAAGAACGAAAACGGGTCGACGTCCACCTTCAACCCAACCGGCGAAGTGGCGGACCAAGGCCAGGCCAACAGGGCGGCAACCAACATCAGCGAAAGAAATCCGGCTGTGATGGCCCGCGGACGTCGACCTAGAAAATCTGACCACCAGGCGAAAAGCCGCGGCGTTAGCACACTTCCTGGGTAAGCGCGACGGATCGGTACGATCCGCGAAACAATGAAAACACCGAAAAACGCCAACAGCGATCCGGCAAAAAGTTCGTATCCAAGCGATCGCACTGGGCTAAGATCGTTGAACGTGAGCATCAGGAATCCGACGGCAGTTAAAATCGCCACGCCCAGGCACGGCACAGCTACCCAGCGCACCAGCCGTTGTCGCTCACTTGGCGATCGACTGGAATCGCCGTGATCGGCCGCATCGCTGGCAAAGTGAACGGTCGTGGCGATGGCGATAATCGAAATCAGCGTCGGTGCGGAAATCGTCAGCGCGCCCAGTCCGCTGCCTGACCAGGCGACGTAGCCCACAACGAGCAACATCGCCGCCCCGCCGCCAAGCAACGTCAGAGCTAGCGCACGAAACGAGCGGAACCCGACAAGCAAGCTGACGATGCCCACGAGTATCGACAGGGGCAAAAATATTGCCGATTGCCGCGAACGCTGCTCGAGTTCGTCCATCAGTAAGATGCCGCCGGCCACATGGAATTTGACTCCGCGAAACTCGGGCTGCCCTTTGGCCTCGTCGACGAGTTGATACAGACGATCGATCACATTCCGGCGATACTGATACAGCTTGGCCGGATCGCGCGGGTAATACAGTTCGATGGCCATGAGCAACGTCTGGCTGTGCTCGGCCTTGTTGGGTGGACTCCAAAGCGCGCCTTCGTATAAATCGAAGCGCTTGTGATTTACCGGATCGACCAATTGAGAAAGGGGCACGCCCTCAATTTCTTCTGCCAAGAGCGACGCGTCGTAAACCTGGCGCACGCCCTCGACATGCGCCAAACTCTCTCTGAACCGCCGCAGCGGTGCGGCGTCCTCATCGCGAATGGGCCGCAAGAATTCGAAGCCGACTGCCACGGTGTCGCCGAAGTTGAAATGCTCATCCAGCACGTGCCAGGCTTCCCGCGTGCTTTCGGGCAGCCAACGTTCCGGTGAGTCGTCAACCTTCAGTTTCGGCACCTGAAACGCCGCCCATACCAAAAGCGCAGCCAACACCAGCTGGCAAATTCGCGGATAGCGATCAAGGGTAAGGAGCAGGCGTTCTAGCACAAGGCAATTCAATATTAGGGTGATACGATCGCAGCGGCGAAAACGGTGGCGCGTCGCTCGAACCTCAGTCCGGCAGCCGTTTTTCGCACTGGAACGACAATTCTTGCTCTCGACCGCGTGCGATTCTAGTGGTCGCCGCGACCGTTATTCACTGGCAAGTTAATTCACTCGCACAATTTACGGTTGGCAAACTATAGACTGCGTCGCATCGCATCCAAGCGGTTCCAGCGTGAAAGGCGGAATTTTTTACCTTCGACGGGTGACCTCGGTTTCTCATCGGGCCGCCTTTGGTATTATGGGATGCCTCAAACATGGACCGTTGACCGGAAAGTGACCGCAAAGTATTGCGAAAGGCCGTAAGTTGGCGATTGTCATTCCACCACGTCCGTCTGCCGATTCTCCCGCGACCGATTCGAGCGCACAGCAGCCACAAGGTCGCAATGGCCAGACGCACACGAACGGGTACTCGGGCCTTATGATGGTCGCCGCTGGTATGTTCGATCGGCCGCAGCTGGAGCGACTTGCCCCGCGGCTGCGTGGACGCCGAACCCTCGCGGAATTAAATGGGCAAGGCGTGAATGGTCTTGATCCGCTAGCAGCCACCGAGGCCATCGCCTACGACTTCCTCGCCAAAGGCGGCAAGCACTCTCGGCCTTTCATTACGCTAGCAGTTTTTGATGCCCTGGCCTCGAGCCGTGTTGAGCAAAATGGCGATCCATCGCCTGCCAGCTTGCCGGAATCGGTGAAACGTTGTGCGTTGTCGATCGAAACGTTTCACAAGGCATCGCTGGTACACGACGACATTCAGGATGACGACGAATTCCGTTATGGCGACCAAACGCTGCATCGCAAATTTGGCACGGCAACCGCCATTAACGTCGGCGACTATTTAATCGGTTTGGGATATCGATTGATCAGTCGCGAAGCAAAATCGTTGGGTCCGGAGGTTGCCGGTGATATTCTCGATCGGCTGGCCGACGCGCACATGAAGCTCAGCGAAGGTCAAGGCGCGGAACTGATTTGGCGCGATTCCCACAACAAACGCCTTTCTCCGCAAGATGCACTCAAAATATACGCGCTCAAAACAGCGCCTGCGTTCGAGGCAGCCCTGTACACGGGCGTTCGCCTGGCCGGTCCGGCTAATGAGCTGATCGAGCCGATCGGTCAGTTTGCCCGCAACCTGGGCATCGCCTTTCAAATTATCAATGATTTGAACGATTGGCTGGGCGATCGCCATAACAAGCTGTCGGCGGCCGGCGATGTCATTGGCGGCCGCCCCACCGTGCTTTGGGCACTTGCGCTGGAAGGGCTTTCGCCTGAAAAGCGCGCACGAGTTGGAACGCGTCGCGACACTTCGCCCGTTGGAAAACGGCCACGTGTGCGAGATTCGCTGCTTGTACGACGAAGCCGGTGTATTCGACAAAGCGGGCCGGCTGGTTGATGAACATCAAGAGCGCGCCGAAACGATTGCCCGCAATCTCTCGCCCGATTCTTTGCGCCAGCTGTTCTATTATTTGATCGATCTGGTGCTCGAACGCCGGCAACCACCCGCAGCCAGCAAGCGGTAGACGGCGGGGGCTTCGGCTGCGTAGGATTTAGGAAATCCTGCCTCCCTGAACATCCCGCCTTTCTGCTTGTGGCTGTTTCTTTTGCCAGATCCGAACTTTCCGCGCTCATCGGCCTGTTTTATCAGCAGCCGGCAGAATTGGGTGTTTTCCATCAGGTGTCGGTCGACAAGATGCCAGAGCAGTACCGAAAGCTGTTGGCACATGAGCACCACATGACCGTGACCGTGGAACGATATCACCGCAGTTTGGTGAATGTGCAGGTGTTGGACGCCAAATCGGCGGGAACCCACTACGAACGGCGGATCCTGCTGAGCCGTCAGACCGATGGTGCCGTGGTACAATTTGGCATTGTGCGGCTAAATTTCGAATATCTTGGTCCTGACGTGCGGCGGGAGATTGAAAGCCGAACCAAACCGCTGGGGCGAGTGCTAATCGAACATCAAGTGATGCGCGAGATTGAACTGTTGGCGCTGTGGCGAGTGAAACCCGGACCCGATCTTCGCCGGTTGTTCGCCTCGAAAGTGGGCGAAGCGACCTATGGGCGAACGGCAATTATTCACTGTAACGGCGAGCCCGCGGTAGAATTGCTGGAGATTGTGGCGTCCATTGATCCGCTTTCGGCTTAGCGTGCTAACAAAGACGCGCACCAAATGACCATCCCGTCTGTCCATGCACCGGCGATTGACACCGAGGTTGCTCCGTCGTCGCCAACCGCCAGCACGCAGGCCGAATCAAAACGTCGAATCGTCTATCTTTCGGCCGGCGCTGCCTCGCGCTTCTGCGGTTCCTGTCTGCACGACAACGGATTGGCAAAAGCGTTGCGCGCCTTGGGCGAAGACGTCTTGCTCGTGCCCACATTTACGCCTCTGCGCACCGACGAAGAAAATGTCAGCGTGGACCGCATTTTTTTTGGCGGCGTGAATGTGTATCTGCAACAGCATTCGGCACTGTTCCGTCACACACCCTGGTTTTTCGATCGCTTGCTCGATTCTCCGCGGCTGCTCGAGTGGCTCTCCCGCCGCAGCGCCGGCATGGATGCCGCCGATCTTGGCGAACTGACCATTTCCACGTTGCAAGGCGAACATGGCAAGCAGCGCAAAGAGGTCGAAAAGCTCGCCTATTGGCTGGAGACCGAAATTCGTCCGGACGTCGTTCATCTCTCGAATGCCCTGCTGCTCGGAATGGCAGCGCCGCTAAAGGAGCGATTGCGCGTGCCCATCGTCTGTGGCCTGGCGGGGGAAGATTGGTTTGTCGAACAGTTGAAGGAGCCGCATTACAGCCAGGTGCGAAGCTTGCTGCGCCAACGCGCGTCGGATGCCGAACACTTCGTGGCGTACAATCGCTACTTTGCTGACTTCATGGCCGATTACATGGGTATCCAGCCGGCGCGGATCGAGGTGATTCACCATGGTCTGGATCTTGATGGCTACGATTTGCGAACGACTGGCCCCGTCGGCGAGCCTTTCACGATCGGCTATTTTGGTCGCGTCGCGCCGGAAAAGGGTTTGCATCTTTTAATCGAAGCCTTTGCAAGACTTGCCGCCGAGCCGGCACTTGGGCCGCTGCGGCTGCGGATCGGTGGCTACAAATCGTCCGGGGACGAACCGTATTTTGAAACGCTCAAAGCGCAGGTGAACCAACTTGGCCTTGCCGATCGCTTTGAGTACGTCGGCGAACTAGATCGATCACAAAAAATCGCGTTCATGCAATCGATCGATGTGATGGGCGTGGCCACGATCTATCACGAAAGCAAAGGGCTATCGGCGCTGGAATCGCTGGCCAGTGGTGTGCCCGTCGTCGCGCCACGTCACGGCGCGTTTCCAGAAATGATCGAGCACTCTGGCGGCGGTCTGCTATTCGAGCCGAATGACCCGAACGATTTGGCGGCTAAACTGCGGCAGTTCATCTCCGATCAAGAATTTAGGAAAGAGTGCGGCCGTCGCGGATACGAAACAATTCGCGCAACCTATACGGCCGAGGAAATGGCCCGCCGACATCGCGAGTTGTATCGGCGAATCGCGCCGCTCGTATCCCAATCGACACGCTAAGTTGGCTTATCCTGCTGCTCCCTGCACTGCGTGTCTCCGTGGTGAATATTCCTCAGCCCAGGCCGGCTAATTCGCAAAGATTCGCCGCCATCACCGGTTGTGGGCAACTCCAAACGAGGAAGAACAACGCCTCGCGGCACCAACGCCCGGCCGGATGCCCAACGACGTAACCTGCGCCCTTGGCTGCGGCCAAAGCGGCCTGCGCAGAACGCAACGCGAGGCTATTCGACCGTGCCCGCAATTCATCGCCTCCGCACACCTCCTGCCCCGCAGCAACGGCAAGCAAGTCGTGCTCAAGTAAACCGTGTTCATCGCGCAAATTCTCAGCGGCACTCGCCAGTTCGTTTCGCTTTTCGCTTTCGCGTTCGAGGAATTCAATCGCCGCGAGCGACAATCCGATCGCCAGCGCAGACGTTTGCAGACCGCCGGTTTTCGTGCCCGTTTTGCCGGCCATCACATTTTCTGCAGGGCCATCTATTAAGAATTCGCGGCCAAGTTGAACTCCGCTACATTCCAGCGGTCCGGTGTGACTGGCCGTGAGCCCCACCAATTGCGCATGTGGCTTCACAGACACGCCGGCCAGCGATGTCGGCAGCGCCACCAAAATCTGTCGGCCATCGTCGAGCGTCGCGCCCAATACAACGGTCTCG
Organism: Pirellulales bacterium; assembly: GCA_963773875.1. Taxonomy (GTDB): domain Bacteria; phylum Planctomycetota; class Planctomycetia; order Pirellulales; family JADZDJ01; genus CAVTYH01. The sequence goes on along the minus strand of CAVZCV010000006.1, from coordinate 900,516 downwards.
GCATACGCAGCACCGGTCACCCAGGGGCTGTAGCCATCCAGAACGAAACCCGCGGAGGTCTCCTGCGCAGCTAGCACGGGCTTAGCGAGATGGCGGCGGCTTGTTGTCAGATGTGAAATACCGACCGTTGCAAAACTTCGCCCCTCGGCAAGTGCCGGCAGTAGGTCTACTTTGAGTGATCGATTCTCGCAGTCGGCAATCCGCCGCACCGCCCCGCTGCGCTGCGTCAGAATGAATGCTGTCGTTAAGCACGCAGAAGCCAGCCGCATGTAGCCGCGCGCCAGATCTTGTTCGCTCCAATCGAACCCGCCCCATTCTTGGGGTAAAAACCATCGATAGACGCCGGCATTGCCCAGAAGCCGTAACTGCTCAACGGGCCAGCTTCCGACGACATCGGTTTGTCCCGCGCGCGCCGCCAGTTCTTCACACAGCCGATCGAGCGACGGTTCGTCGGGCGTCGAAATTAATTCATTTGCAGACATAGTTGCAACATTACAAATTCTGATAGCGCCCGGCCGCCGAGCTGAATACCGGGTTTGAAATTGGGCGATCTATTCTATCGCCCGCGCCGCCAGTTTCTAACCGCTGCCACGCAAATAAGGGGTCGCAGCCGGTAAAAGCCGCGATATAATCAACCGATTCGGTCCGAACCCGCCCATTTCGGTCCGAGTTGCGAAAATGGACGCGCATTTGTGAGTGTCGCGGAGCAAAGGAATCGCATGAGTCAAGCTGAAGTCGAGCCCGTTGTCGGTTCCCTGGCCGCAAGAAAACCTAGCCTGGAGGAATTCTCTCCCCAGACGCTTTACGACAAGTGTGTGGCGATTGCCCACAACTTGTGGTGGACCTGGCATCCGGAGGTCGTGAACCTATTTCGCGATTTGGATCCGATCCGCTGGCGGCAGCTGGATCACAATCCGATTGCGCTCTTGGCGGAGTTCACTCCCGAACGATTAGAAATGCGCGCGGCGGAACTCGTGCTTTACAGCCGCATCAATCAATCGTTTCGCAGGCTAAAAGAATACATCGGCCCGCGCACAACTTGGGGCACCACGCACGCTGGTGTGCTCGGTTCCAAGCCGGTCGCATATTTTTCGGCCGAGTTTGGCATCCATGAATCGGTGCCAATTTATTCTGGCGGTCTGGGCGTACTGTCGGGCGATCATATCAAAAGTGCCAGTGGCTTGGGCGTTCCGCTAATTGCGATTGGCCTGTTTTACGATCAAGGCTATTTCAAACAGCATTTAGATATCGACGGCTACCAGCAGGAAGAATATCTCGATACGAAAGTTGAAAACGTGCCGATGGAGCCTGCGCTCGGTCCCGATGGCAGGCCGATTACCGTTCGTGTCGATACACGCACCGGGCCGCTATTTGCCAAACTGTGGCTGATGAAAGTAGGCCGGGTCGATTTGTATCTGTTGGATTGCGACGTCGATGGCAACAAGCCGGAAGATCGTGAACTCACCAGCCGGCTGTACGGGGGCGATCATCGCACGCGAATTCGCCAGGAATTGATTCTCGGTATTGGCGGCACCAAAGCGCTGCGTGCACTGGGCATCTATCCTGGCGTTTACCATTTGAACGAAGGGCACAGTGTGTTCGCCACGCTCGAAGCGATTCGCGAGAGAATGCATGACGACGGCGTGACGTTCGACGATGCCCTGCGCGAAGTCGCCCAGCATACGGTTTTCACCACGCACACGCCGGTGCCGGCCGGACACGATCGATTTGACGGCGGACTCATCGAAGAGCATCTTGGTCCAACGCGCGATGCACTTGGTATCTCGCTGCAACAGCTGATGGGCCTGGGCCGGGTCGAACCGCACAACGAAGGGGAAAGCTTCTGCATGACGGTGCTGGGCCTCAAGCTTTCGCGTCGTGCGAACGCCGTGAGCGCGCTGCATGGCCACGTTTCTCGCCGTATGTGGGCACATTTATGGCCGTGGCGCGTGGAAGAAGAAATTCCGATCGGCCATATCACCAACGGCGTTCACGTGCCCAGTTGGCTTGCCTGGCAAATGCAGCAGCTTTACGACCGCATCTTCGTTGCCGATTGGATGCGCCACATGGGCAAAGCGGAAACCTGGCAGGAAATCTACCGCAGCGATCCCGGCGAACTATGGGAAACCCACTACGCACTTAAAAACTTGCTGCTGCAATTTGTTCGCCGCCGTGTGAGCCGGCAAGCCCGACGTCGTGGCGAAAGCGATGAAGCAGTGGAACAGGCGCGCAACCTGCTCGATCCGAATATTCTCACCATTGGTTTCGCTCGCCGTTTTGCCACATACAAGCGCGCCGATCTGATCATGACCGACATCGATCGCTTCGCCGCCATGGTGAACGATCCGCAGCGGCCGATCCAAATGATCTTCTCCGGCAAAGCGCATCCGGCCGATGAGCCGGGTAAGAGGCTGATTCGCAAGATCGCCAATTTGCGGCACGATCCGCGCTTCGCAGGCCGCGTGGTCTATGTGGAAGATTACGACGTGAACGTGGCTCGCCACTTGGTGCAAGGCGTCGACGTGTGGCTCAACAATCCGCGGCGTCCGCTGGAAGCCTCCGGCACGAGTGGCCAGAAGGCGGTGCTCAATGGCGGACTGAATCTTTCGATTCTCGACGGCTGGTGGGCGGAAGCGTTCGATGGCAAAAACGGTTTTGCCATCGGCCACGGAGCCGCCCACGTATCCGACGAAATTGGCGATCGCCGCGATGCCGACGAGTTGTATCGCACGCTCGAACAAGAAGTCATTCCGCTGTTTTACGATCGCGATAGCGACGGTTTACCGCGTCACTGGATCCAGCGCATGATGAATAGCATCAGTTCGTTGGCCTGGAGGTTCAGTTCGCATCGCATGGTTGCCGACTATGTCACGCATTGCTACTTGCCAGCCGCCGGCGGCCTCAGCAGCGACATGAGCGTGCGCTAATTGCCCATGCCCTCACACGATTTGATCGTCATCGGTAGTGGTCCCGGCGGATATATCGCAGCGATTCGCGCCGCGCAGCTGGGTTTGAACACGGCCTGTATTGAACGGGAACCAAAACTCGGCGGCACATGTTTGCGCATCGGATGTATTCCGAGCAAGGCGCTGTTGGAATCGAGCGAAAAGTTCGCCGAAACAAAAAACAGGCTGGCTGTGCATGGCGTCAAAGTTGGCGGCGTCGAGCTTGATCTCGTCACGATGCTGCGCCGCAAAGAGCAAATTGTCGACATGCTCTGCAAAGGCGTCGAAGCGCTGTTCCGCAAACACAAAATCAATCGCTATGCCGGCTACGGACGCCTGGCCGGACCGGGCAAGGTTTCGCTGACGGCAGGAGATGGCAGCGTGCAAGAGCTTGCAGCCAGGCACATCATCATCGCCACAGGCAGCAAACCATCCACTCTGCCGGGAATCGAATTCGACGGCGATCGAGTGGGCACCAGCACCGAGGCGCTTTCTTTTCCGGAAGTCCCGCAGCGCTTGGTCGTTGTTGGTGGCGGCTACATAGGCATGGAACTCGGCTCGGTCTGGAACCGCTTGGGTTCGAAAGTCACCGTGCTCGAGTTTCTCGATCGCATTCTGCCGGGCACCGATACCGAACTGGCCACCGAAGTGCTCGCGCTGTTCAAAAAGCAAGGCGTCGATTTTCGTCTCGGCAGCCGTGTGACCTCCGCGAAGTTCGATAAAGCTCGCGGCGTTTGCGTTGTGCAATATGCGGGCGCTAATCCGATCGAATGCGATCGCGTGCTGGTCGCGGTGGGTCGCACGCCGGCCACACAAGATCTCGGCCTGGAAACCGTCGGCCTCACGCTCGATCCCAAAGGCCGCATCTCGGTCGACGATCACTTCCGCACTCCGGCGAACAATGTATATGCCATTGGCGATTGCATCCACGGCCCGATGCTCGCGCACAAGGCCGAAGAAGACGGCGTGGCTTGCGCCGAAGGCATCGTCACGGGCTACAGCCACGTCGATTACAATCTCGTGCCCTCGGTCATCTATACCCATCCGGAAATTGCAGCCGTTGGGAAAACCGAAGATCAACTGATTGCCGAAAACGCGCCCTATCGCAAAGGCATCTTTCCGTTTCGCGCCAACGGTAGAGCGCGTACGCTGGACGATATCGAAGGGAAAGTAAAAATCCTCGCCCATGCCGAAACCGATCGCGTGCTGGGCGTTCACATTATGGGTCCCCGAGCCGGCGACCTCATTGCCGAAGCCGCCGCCGCCATGACCTTTGGCGCCTCGAGCGAAGACATCGCCCGCACCTGTCACGCGCATCCGACGCTCTCCGAAGCCGTGAAGGAAGCGGCGCTGGCGGTGGATGGGCGGACGCTTAATTTGTAATTCAGGTGATCTGCGGAACCGACTATCTCCAATCCGGTTGTTCCAAAGACATAATCTTGTTCACATCTTTCAGTTTGATGACGCCACGGCTAGTTCCGTCCATTGCGACGATCTCCAATCGATCGTTGCAGAAGTCTCCGGCGTGTCTGGTAAATACCTTCTTCCCATCTCGAAGTTCCGACTCCCAATCGAACTTGCGAACGGCCAGCCATTTTCCGTCCGGCGACCAGCATGCAGAGTCGGGAGAATCCGTCCCATCGTCTTTGCCGATCAAGATCTGCTTGTGATTCGAACCGTCAAAATCCACGGTCCAAATGCTCGTCAAGCCTCGTTGATGTGTATATAGAGGTGCTTTGCATCTGGAGAGAACTGCGGATAACAATTGAGACCCTGGCTTTCGGTAATCCGCCTTTCTTCGCTTCCGTCCGGATGCATCACATACAACTGATAGCCACTCCCAAACGGCGGATGGCGATCGGAGACCGTCACAAACCAGTTATCCTTCAGCGACCAATCATTCACTTCATCGGTCTCTGGGATTGGCAATTTCTCCTCTTTGTCTGAATTGAGATTGATCATCCAGGCGGCGCCGTGCCATCTCGCGTGCTCGCTTTTCTCAGTGTCAACGTGATAGAGCAGCCGATTGCTATCGGGGGACCAGATGGGCAACCTCCCGTTTTCGACGACCCGCATTGGCTCTGGGTTTATAACATCAGCCCAAAAAATGTCATTATCGTGATCGACAGGTTTGGCGGTTCGAGACGTCCTGAATTGATCGAATGCAAGGCGGCTTCCATCCGGAGATACTCGCAAAGAATGTCCAATGGTTCCCAATTTCGCCCACGCACCGGTATTGGGATCAATCACGACGAATCCGCGGTACCTACCCGGCGTTCCAAACTCCGTTGTCATCTCCAGATCAGCCCAAACGTAGATTTTCCCGGGCAATTTGTCGGATCCGTCGGTCACCGCACCGGACACAGTCTTTTGATTCGACTCCTGCGCCACAAGTCGCCACGGGGCAATGCCACAAGTCGCGATCAGCAGTAGTGTTCCGGCTACAAGAAATAATCGGTTTCGAGAAAAAGTTTTGACGTTTGTCATGGCCAAGATTCTCCTTTCCAGATTTTGATAAGCACCTAAAACGCCGGCGGTGGCCATCCCTGTGAGCGGCACGTTTGACCAAATTGTCGATAGCTTCAGCAGCAGGCGGCCATACTCTGCGGGCTGCGTCACTTGCTTCTGGATCAACAACTCATCGCACGCGGCTTCTTGAGACTCGAACCAGCCGCGTTTCAACAGCCACACCAAGGGATGGAAAAACAATAGCCAGGCAACGACGGTGGGTAGCCAGTTCCACAGCAGATCGCGCCGTTTCAGATGCGTCAGTTCATGCCCCAGCATGAGCCGCAGTTCTGATTCGTCGAACAGTTCCTCGGCGTGCTCCGGCAGCACAATCGTGGGTCGCCAGATGCCAACCAGCAGCGGACCATCGACGCGTGCCAACTGAATTCGCGGCACGTGGCGAACCGTCAACCGATGGGCTTCTCTGCGGCACAAATTTGCTAGCAGTTCACCCGTCGGCGTGTGGGACAAATGACAAAGTCTCCCGGCAAAAATCCACTCCATCGCCGTCAGAATCATGAAACCGCAAACGCCGATCAGCCAAGCGAGCATTAGTAGCAGTAAGCGGATATTGATTCCAAGCTCCGAAACATCTACATGCACCATTCTTGGATTGGCCGTTACTTGTGGCAGAGGCCCGTCGTTATTAAACGTTGCCGCTGTGATCGATTGCGGAGACGCCGTCACATTTACCGGGCTGGCAGGTGCTGGCGGCAAAACTGGAATCTCGATCGGACTGATCCAAACGAGCGACGACAACAACTTCAAACAAACCAATCGCCAGGCCCAGCAGACAACACGCGGCGACAGGGACGTGTACCAGCGTACAACCACCCAAACCAATGCAATGGCAATCGCGCCTTGCCAAGAAGCCCGCCACAAACTGGCGCTCCACGCTTCGGACCAACGCTCCGCCATTTGTAAGAACTCGTTCATGGCTTTTCCTCCGTTTCGCGCGCTTCAATGCGGTCCAGCAGTTGCTCCAGTTTGCGAACTTCATCCTTGGTTAACTGCCCCGATCGAGTGAGGTAGGCGAAGAACGGTGAGACGTTCCCACCCAGCACGTCGGCGACAAAGTCGGACACGATGCCCTGCAACAGTTCGCTCTTTTCCATCGTCGGCGAATATTCCTGGACGCCGCCGCGCTGGCGACGCTTCAGATAACTCTTTTCTCGCAGCCGCTGCATCACGGTCAGCACCGTCGTGCGGGCATGGCCCGAGGCTTCGGCAAAATGAGTGGCCACGGCACGAACGGTAATTGGATGATGATCTGCCACGTACTGCAGGACATCGAATTCCAAGTGACCCAAAGGCTCTTTGCGTTTTGTCATTGTGTGTTTTCGACTTTCGGCTCGTTGACTATGCGCGTAGTCAATCTATCAGGGACTACAGACGTAGTCAACAAGATTTGTCCGAATGCAAAGCCCTATCCCCCGAATCGGAATCTCCGAACGCCAACGGCGGATCGATTGGGCGGCACAAAAATTGCAACTTGGATTGACAGATTTTCGTCGACCTTCAGCGGCAAAAAGGAGGGCCATCATGCCGGAACAGAGAACACTCGAACGTGCCCGCCGCGATAAGCGCGAGGGCAAAGCGGCCAGCACGCAAGCGGGGGAGTTTATTCGCGAGGAGATGCACCATATTCGCGAAGGCAAACATGGAGCGCGATCATCAAAACAGGCCATCGCCATTGGACTTTCGAAGGCTCGGCGGGCCGGCGTTGATTTGCCGCCGCCGGAGAAGGGTGAGACTTCTGAGAAGACTCGACTCAGTGCCAAGCGGGCTTATGAACGCGGGCACGGCGCGCCGGCCAAAAGCAAACCATCCGCGAAGCGATCAAGAGCCACAGAAAACGCGTTGAAGCGCGAGCCGCATTCCGCGGCGTCACATCGGGCGTTGTCGCGCCAGGCCCATCATGCGGCTGGCATGCGAAGCGCCGCCGATCGGAGTGCCGCAGCGAAAAAGGCGTCGCGAACGAAAGGGCCTGTCTTGAGATCGTCCGCCGCGAAGAAAGCAGCCCGCACGCGAGCTCGCCATCGGGGCGCTTAAATCTAAATCTGCTGGAAATTACATGGCCGATAACAATTCGCGCACGCGCGTGAAACCGGTGCGGCCGCTATTGAATACCGGCACCCGAGTGTTGCCGAGAAAGGGCTCCAACGCCGTCATGGAAACTTGCGCAAGCACAATCGAATCGACTTCGCGCGAAAGTTTGTCGATACCCTCGAGCAAGAGTTCGTTGTGCTTTTGTGGGTTGCCCGCTCGTAGCGCTTGAAACGCTTCGGTGCTGAGGAATTCTTTGATTTGTACGTCCTTTTTGGCATCTGCAGCCGCCTGTTCGAGCAGGCGGCGCGAAGAAGGCACGGTGGTCGGCAGCGTGGCCACGAGTCCTACACGGGTGCCAGTTTTCACGGCCAGTTCCATCATCGGCCGATCGATTTGCAGCATCGGTGTGTTGACCATCGGCCGGGCAAATTCCACCGCCCGATTAAACGTAGAGCACGCGAGCATAATCAAGTTGACGCCGTATTGTTCCAAGTTGTGCGCGTAGCTGACGAATTTGGCGTAATTCACCTTCGGGCACGTGCCAATTTCCGCGTCGTTGTTGGCCATCTGAATGGTGTCGTCAGCCAAATGGGCAACGGTCACTTCCGGAATGATTTCCTTAATGAATTTATCGACGACCTGCACCGTGAATGCGGCGGAATGGATCATGCCGAGTTTTTTATCTTTTAATGATGTGGACATCAGGGCTGACCGAATGCGAAATGTGCAATGGGGAATGTGGAGTGCAAATCAATCGATGACTACTGCGTTAACTCGCGCATCAACTTCAACGTCGCCGCCGCGTCATCCTCGAAGTTCTTGGAAAATGCTTCGACGCTCATTCGCCTATCATACCCGATCCCGCGCAGCACGCGACAGAACGCCGCAAAGTTTGGATCCGCATCGCGTGGAAATCCTCTCCCCTGCGGATTCGAAAAATGCACGTGCCGGATCGACGAACCGGCCAAATTGACGGCGATTGGATTCTCATGCTCTAACGCGAAATGATAATAATCGGCCAGTACTTGGATACATGGATGAGCGACCCGTCTTGCCAACTCGCAGGCGTCCGCGAGGTTCAGGATGATATTGCACTCGGTCCGATTCAGTGGCTCAATCGCAATCGTCAGGTCGTTCGCGTCAGCAATCGGGCCGACTTCAAGTAGCAAATCGATTAGCTGCTGAAATCCGGCCTCTCGCGGGAAGCCATCGGGAACCGTTCGCGCTGGGCCACTGCCAAAGACGACATTCTTTGCGCCCAACTGCGATGCTCGCTGAAGCGCATGGGTCGCGTAATTGCAAAGTTTCGTGAGATTGGCCGCCGGGCCCACGACTTTCAAATCGGCGGGAAAAAAATCATTGCACGATTCAACGGCCAGCCCTGTGGCCTTTACGCGCTTCTGTATGGAATCGAAGACTTCGCCGGTAGCTGCTGCAAATCGAACGACCGGCAATTCCAAATAATCAAACCCCGCTGCTGCTACGCGTTCCACCATTTCTACGCCGGTCCCTTTATCGATCGGCACCAGCATGTTGACGCAACAACCAAATCGCATGGGAATTCCGTTCGTTTAGCCGTGGGAATCGATCCCGCGCGCACCGCTGAGCGTGCCACTGCTGCTACAAAATAAAGCGAATTGGCATGCCCGACCAGATGCTAGCAGCATTCGCCTTTACCGAGCTTCCGAGTTTCGCTACTGTGGCTGCATTCCCGAGTCCGCAGTAGCAGGATGCTTATGCAGCTCATCGCAAAAATCGTTCGCGCTGTCGCTTCGATCGCCATCAGCGCGCTTGTTCTTGCGGGCCTTTCCCAAACGGCTGCGGGGGAGGAATTCCGCATCGAATCGAAAGTCTTTACCGGTAAGGAAGAAGCGCCGACCAGCGAAAGCCTGACACTGTTCGACGACGGCCGGGCATACGACTTTCTCACGGACCCGCATGAAATCATCGTATTCGATGTGGCGCACGGTCGCGTTGTGCTCTTGGATCCCGAGCGGAAACTGTGCACCGAACTCACCACGGACAAGCTCAATGATTTTGTAAATCAAATCCGTGTGCGCGCTGCACGGCAAACCGACCCACTATTAAAATTCGCCGCCGAGCCGAAGTTCGACGAAAGCAAGGAAGATAAAGGCTGGCTCAAGTTCGCGAGTCCTTTGATCACGTATCGCGTGCATGCGGTGAAAGCGGAGAATTCAACCGTCGCGAAGCAGTATCGCGAGTTCTCCGATTGGTCGGCGCGACTGAATTCGATGCTGCATCCCGGCTCGCTGCCGCCATTTCCGCGATTGGCGATCAACAGTGCGCTCGATCGCGCCGGCGGCCAGATTCCCGACGAAGTGCATGTGACCATCGGCGCAAAGCCGAATGGGCCCGAAGCCGGCCGTGCTCCGCAGCGAACATGTTTTGACGAATCGTTTGATGGCCGCTGATCGCCGTAAGATCGACGAGGCGGGCCAACTTCTCGTGACGCTGGAGCAAGTGTCGCTCGATCAGTATCTGCGCCCCATCGAGCAAGTGAAGCGCTAGCGTAACCTAGCCGACATCGCAAATCTTAGTAACATTGATGTGCGGGCAAATCGCCAACTTCGGAGCACATCGATGACCAACGTTCCAACGCGGCAGAATTTCGAAGAAGCCTACGCGGCGGTTGCGCCGTGGGATATCGGCCGGCCACAGCAACCGTTCGTGGATGCTGCCAAACAAATTCACGGCACGGTTCTCGATTCCGGCTGCGGCACCGGCGACACGGCGATTTTTTATGCTGAGCAGGGTTATACCGTAACGGGCATCGATTATCTTGCAGTTCCCATCGAGCGTGCCAAGCGCAAGGCGGCCGACAAGAACTTGAAAGTACGGTTCGAAGTTCGCGACGCGCTCAGCTTGAAGAGCTGGGGCGAGAAGTTCGACAACATCGTCGATAGCGGCCTGTTTCATACCTTCACCGATGAAGACCGCGCCAAGTACGTCGAAGGGCTGGCCAGCGTGTTGCGGCCAGGCGGAAAGCTGTTTCTGATGTGCTTCAGCGACGCCGAGCCGGGCACCGTCGGTCCGCGCCGCGTCCCTAAGCGAGAGCTGGAAGAATCGTTCGACTCAGATTGGGCGATTGAATCGATCGAGCCCAAGGCATTCACCATCAATCCAGATTTCAAAGGCGCCGAGTTTAGCCCAGGCGGCGCCAAGGCGTGGTTCATGACTGCTCGCAGGAAGTAGCCCAAATTGCAATTTACGAGATTGCTGGACGCTGGGGATATCGAGTTCCGCAGCTCAATTGTGTCTCCCTTGACCATCTTTCACGCCGCTGCGATAGTGCAATGCTTCAATTTTGGCAGACAAATGATTTTGATCCGAAGCATTGCAACGCGGGTGACTAACTGATGGCGGATGTGGCTGTGACGCCCGTGCGCGGCTGGCGCGATCGCCGGGCCTTCATGCAACTTGCGTGGCAGTTGTATCGCAACGATCCGTTTTGGATTCCGCCACTGCGTGACAACTTTAAACGGATGGTCGGCTGGAAGCGGCATCCGTTCTGGCAAATTGGCGAGATTCAAACATTTCTTGCCCGCCGCGATGGCCAAGTCGTCGGCCGCATCGCTGCTATTGTAAATCACGAACATAACCGGCACTTCAAAGAGCGACGCGGTTTCTGGGGTTTCTTCGAATGCATTAACGATCCAGCCGTGGCCCATGCGCTGTTCGATGCGGCGCGTTCTTGGCTCGCGGAGCGAAATCTGTACGCGATTCGCGGGCCAATGAATCCCTCGCTGAATTATGAAGTGGGCCTGTTAATTGAGGGGTTCAACGATCATCCCACGTTTATGATGACGTACAACCCGCCCTACTATGCGGAGCTGGTTGAATCATACGGATTCGCGAAGACCCACGATTTGTATTCGTACCTCGGCCTGCATCAGGATTTGGAATATCAGTTGAAGCGAGTGCAATCGCTGGTCGAAGGCGTGCATCGCACGTTCAATTTGAAAACGCGACCGCTTGATCGATCGAGATTTTTGGACGACGTGCGTACCTTTCTCGACATCTACAACAAATCGTGCCTGCACGTGTGGGGATTCGTGCCAATCACACCGGCCGAGCTGGAATGGATGGCGCACGACATGAAGCACATCATCGTGCCGGAGCTTACCTGTCTGGCCGAGGTTGACAACAAAGCGGTGGGCGCAGTTTTTGGATTGCCAGATTACAATCCGCGAATTAAAGCCATCAATGGACGACTTTTTCCATTTGGGTTTTTAAAACTGCTGAGCAAGAAACGCGACATCCCGCGCGTGCGCTCATTAGTACCAATGTCATTCCGGAATACCAAAAATGGGGTGTCGGAATCGTGCTGCTTGTGAATTTGATCCCCAAGGGTCTCGCGATGGGCATGCTAGAAGCGGAGTTTTCCTGGGTTTCCGAGGCGAACACGCTGGCTCGAGCGAGCTTGGAAAAGGGAGGCTCGCGGCGGACCAAAACGTATCGGATCTACGATTATCCGCCGACCGAGGACGAAGCGAAGGTAGAATGACCAAGGTTTTAATCGGCAGGCGCAATTCGCAATCGTCATTCGTCTGTCCTATCGCCATGTCCTTTGAAAGTCGCCCCTCTGCCGATCGCGAAGTCGTTATTACCGGCGTTGGCGTCGTCAGCCCGATTGGCATCGGCAAGAACGCGTTCTTGGAATCCCTTCGTGCCGGCAGGAGCGGAGTGGGTCCAATTACGCTCTTCGACGCATCCGGCTTTCCAGTGCGGATTGGCGCAGAGGTTCGCGATTTTGACCCGAAGGCCTACGTTCGCCCACGAAAAAGTTTGAAAGTGATGGCGCGTGAGATTCAGTTCGGCTTTGCAGCCGCAGATCTTGCACTCGCAGACGCGGCGATTGAATCTTCGCGGTTGGAGCCGGACCGGTTTGGCGTTGTCTTCGGCGCAGAGATGATTTATTGCGATTTGTCCGAGCTTGAAGCAGCGTATCGTGCCTGCATGCCGGCAGGAACGTTCGAGTCCGGCCGCTGGGCAGAGGCGGCGATGAGCGAGATCTTTCCGCTCTGGTTGCTCAAGAATCTGCCAAACATGGTGGCGTGTCACGTGGCGATCGCTCACGATGCCCGCGGGCCGAACAATACCATCGGTCACAGCGACGTCGGCAGTCTCGTCGCGATTCATGAAGCAGTGCGCGTGATTGCGCGAGATAAAGCCGATATCATGATCGCCGGCGGCGTCGGCGCCCGGATTCAACCAACGGTCATGTCATATCGCGGGGACGTCGATCTCTCGCACCGCAATGAGGATCCAGAGCACGCATCCAGGCCGTTTGATGCTAAGCGAGATGGCCTTGTAAATGGCGAAGGCGCCGCTGCGTTTATCTTAGAAAGTCGCCAACATGCCCAGCGCCGCAGCGCCGCATTTTGGGCAGGGTTCTAAGTATCGCAAGTGCGCACGAGCCCGGATCGCCAGATCGGCCACTTGGCGGCGTCGCTATCCGGCGCGTGCTGACCGATTCAATAGAGCGCGCTATCTTAGGGGCGAAGGACATCAGCCACGTAAACGCTCACGGCCTAAGTACCGTAGATGAAGATCAATATGAAGCGCAGGCGATCCAATCTGTTCTCGGCGATGTTCCCGTCTCCGCGCCGAAAAGTTTCTTTGGACACCTGGGGGCGGGCTGCGGAGCCATGGAGCTTGCAGCTAGTATGGTTTCGCTCGCCGAGAATGAAATTCCGCTGACTTTGAATTACGATTTTCCGGATTCCCAATGCCCGGTGAACGTTGTCCGCAAAGAGCCTCTAAAATCTGATCGCCGAGCGTTCATCAAGGTGAGCAGTTCGCGCCTGGGCCCGGCTGCTGCAGTGGCGATTGCGGCCGAATAATCGACGCGTTCAAGCCTTCGCATAGCCGTATGCTTGCAGCCATGCCCAGGCATCGCGAGCCGATTGTTCAACGTCGCGGGTTTGATAACCCAGCTCGCGTTTCGCTCGCGCACTGGAAAAGTTCTTGGGCAGCATCGACATGGCAGTCGCCGCAGAATTCACATCAGATTCGCGGCCGGTAATCGAGGCCAGCAAATCGCCAACGCGTCCAATCAATTTTAGGGTAATCGCGCGTGCAACGCGAAACGGTGGACGCTGGCCAGTAATGCGAGCGAAAATTCGGAGCGCTTCCATGTAAGTCAGCGTTTTGCCGGCCAGCACGTAACGTTGCGCAGGTTTGCCGCGCTCCAGTGCCGAAACGATGCCTGCCGCGACGTCGCGGACGTCGCAGTATGAATTCGCGCCCGGCGGTGCAATGAGTGCCCAGCCAGTAGCGATCTTCAGAAGCATGCGCCCCGACGAGGGCTTCCAATCCCACGGCCCAAGCATGAAACCCGGATTGACAATAACCGCATCGAGGCCTTGTGCTACACGATCCAGCACCACACGTTCTGCCTCACGTTTTGTGGCGACGTATGGGCAAAGCACCGCTCCGTCGAACTTGCTGTCTTCATCAATCGGTTCATCCAGCGTGCCGACTCCCAGTGCATCAACGCTGGAGACGTGCACCATGCGGACGCCGTGTTTTAGCGCGGAATCTGCAATATGACGAGTGCCGTCCACATTAATGGATTGCTGCTGAGCGAACCCGCGCCAGCCGATGTGTACCTGGGCAGCGCAATGAACGACACGATTGACGCCGGCCGTAGCGCGGTCAATTGCATTTCCATCTTGAATATCGCCATGAAAGATCGCAACGTTCAATCCATCGAGTGCCTTAAGATTTGAGTAGTTCCGTACGAGCACACGAACTTGCTCCCCGCGCTCGAGCAGGACGCGCACCACGTTGTTGCCCACAAGACCGGTCGCACCGGTGACCAGAGTGGTTGTCATCGTTCCTTCGATCCGCCGAATGATCGCTTCCGTTCGAAGCTACCCCTATGTGCCTCTGAGTTTGTTATCTCGCGAGGGCAACGCTAACGCAACCCCCAAAAATGTCGGCGAAATTCGACGTCGTCCGGTCAACGTTAGAGTCGAAGTTTTGAACAGATGTACCAGCTATCGCAAGACACCACGGGACAAGGGTTTGTGGCGCGTCATTGACGTTGCGGAGTGATTGTAGCCGGGCCCCATAAATGATAGAATTTGAGGTCTGTAAACCGCATTTTTCTTGGCGATTATTTGGATAGAAAATAGCCGCTGCCCAAGCGCTGAAAAATCAGCCGTGGCAGCAGCGCAAAGAAAGGATTTAAGCGTTGTCTACCGACGCAGGCGACCCGAACGGACCGGAAGATCTGACGCCCGACGCAAACGGCGGATTCGATAATGGTGGTGGATTGGAAGGCCCCGCAGCGGCCGCCGGTGGCGACTTGCCGCCACAGGGACGGCTGATCGAACTGCCAATTGAGCAAGAGCTGCGCGACAGTTACCTGACGTACGCCATGAGCGTGATCGTCAGCCGCGCGCTGCCCGATGTGCGTGATGGTTTGAAGCCCTCGCAGCGGCGGATTTTAGTCGCCATGAACGATTTGAATCTTACGCCCGGCGCGAGCCGAGTAAAGTGTGCCAAGATTTCCGGCGACACCAGCGGAAATTATCATCCGCACGGCGAAAGCGTTATCTATCCAACGCTCGTGCGCATGGCCCAAGAATGGAACATGCGCTATGTGCTCGTCGATAAGCAAGGCAACTTCGGTTCGATCGCTGGATTGCCGCCGGCCGCCATGCGATACACCGAAGCGCGCATGTCACCGCATGCTGCCCTGCTCTTGGACGATTTGGAACTCGACACCGTTGATTACATCCCGACGTACGACGAGCGCCGGAGCGAGCCCACCGTTCTGCCATCGAAGCTGCCGAATTTACTCGTCAACGGTTCCGGCGGCATCGCCGTGGGCATGGCCACCAGCATTCCGCCGCACAATTTAACCGAGATATGCGATGCACTAGTTCGCTTGATCGACGAGCCGGAAGTATCGATCGACTCGCTAATGGAAATCTGCCCTGGTCCAGATTTCCCAACTGGCGGCATCGTCATGGGCCGCACCGGCATCCGCCGTGCCTATCATACCGGGCGTAGCACAATTACCTTGCGCGCCCGTGCGAAGATTGAAGAGCATGGCAAGGGGCGATACCGCATTGTCGTTAGCGAAGTGCCCTATCAGCAGGCCCGCGACACAGTGGAACTGAAAATCGCGGAGATGATCGCTGAAGACAAGATCAAAGGCATCTCTGCCGGTCGAAACGAAAGCGATCTCAAAGAGCCGGTACGCCTGGTTTATGAGCTGAAGCGCGATGCCGATCCGGAAGTAGTGCTGAATCAACTTTATCAGTTCTCGCCGCTGCAAGATACGTTCTCGATCATCTTGCTCGCGCTTGTCGATGGCAAGCCACGCGTGCTTACGTTTAAAGGCTTACTCGAAGAATTTATCCGCCATCGGGCGGCAGTTATTCGTCGACGGACGCAGTTCTTGCTGGCCAAAGCGCGGCAGCGGAAGCATACCATCGAAGGGCTCTTGCTGGCCTATGCGAACATCGATGAAGTCATTCGCATCATCCGCTCATCGTCCACGCAGGCGGAAGCAAAGGCCCGACTTATGGGCGTGGAAGCGCCAGCCTCGATGATGCAGCGCGCGCTTGGCGATGAGGGTTTCAAGCTCTTTCAACAAGATCGCGGGGTCCGCGACACTTATACGCTGACCGCTGTGCAGGCCGACGCCATTTTGAAAATGACGCTTGGCCAATTGGTGAATCTGGAGCAAGAAAAACTGGCGGGAGAACATCGCAAATTGCTGGAGGAAATCGCCGAGCATCAGCGAGTTCTTTCCGACGAGAAGAACATCCGCGCCATCATCCGCAGCGACTGCCTGGAACTGAAGCGGAAATATGGGGACAAGCGCCTTACGGAAATCAGCGGCGAAGAAATTGGCGATATCAACCTGGAAGACTTGATTACCGAAGAGACGATGGTCGTCTCGATCAGTCACAACGGATATATCAAGCGCACTCCGGTTACAACGTATCGCGCACAGCGCCGCGGCGGTAAAGGAATTGCCGGGGCGAAGGCAGATGAGGAAGACCCAATTCAGCACTTATTCGTGGCCAGCACGCACGATTACCTGCTGTTCTTCACGAACTTTGGCAAAGTGTACTGGCAAAAGGTTTACGATCTGCCGCAACTCAGTCGCGAAAGCCGAGGACGGGCAGTCGTAAACTTGCTAAATCTCACCGAAGGCGAAAAGATTGCAAACTGCATTGCCATTCGCGATTTCACACTGGCCGATCATTACCTGGCAATGGTCACTCGCAATGGGCTCGTGAAAAAGACAGCCCTTGATGCATATGGTCGACCGAAACGAATTGGCATCATCGCAATAAATCTGCGAGAAGGCGATGAATTGATCGACGTCGTGCTTACCAAGCCCGGGGACGAGCTAGTCATCTCTTCCGCCCGTGGTCAAGCGATTCGCTTTCGGCAATCTGATGCCCGCCCGATGGGGCGAAACTCCAGTGGAGTACGAGGCATTCGTCTTCGCGGTGACGACCGCGTTGTCGGCATGGTCGTGGCCGATCCCGAGGCCGCGCTTTTGACCGCGTGTGAGCTGGGCTTTGGCAAGCGTACTTCGTTCGGTCCAAACAGCCCTGCCGAAGAAACTGAGGCCAGTAGTCAGCAGACGGACGGCAAAAACGGCGCCTCACCGCAAGCTGGCTTGGCGGATGAAACTGCCGAATTAGAGGTCGAATCGGCTGAATCGGAGTCCGCGGAATCCGACGGCGAGGAATCCGATTCTTCCGCCGCTCGTTATCCAACGAAGAATCGTGGCGGCATGGGCGTGCGCGACATCCGCACCGAACGCAATGGACCTGTCGTTGGCATTCTGACCGTTCACGACGACGATGAAGTGCTGATCATGACCGCCCGCGGCAAAATCCAGCGTGTAGCGGTAAAGGAAATTCGCCTTACCGGCCGTAACACTCATGGCGTGCGCATCATGAGCCTGGAAGAGGGTGACACGCTGGCCGCAGTTGCCCGGGTGCCGCCGGAAGAGCGCGATGAAACGGAACCGTCGGCGTAACCTCCGAATGTGCATTTCGGATTCTCCGCGGGTCATAAATTCCGCCTCATTTTAAGCCGGCAGCATTTGCGGTTGTGTCCAGCACGTTTGGGCCGTCGCAGATTGCTTGCCAAATGTCGGATCGACAACTAGGGTAGAAGTAGTCCGCGAGTGGTCGGAACAGGCATTCTTTAGGGGATTTGCCGCTCGCGCTTTCTTGCACCATTGCGCTACCCGCTGGAGATCCCTCGTGTCGATTTGGAACCCCATAGAGGCATTATTTCGTCGTTCTATTTCCTCGAATCACTCCGCGGGCCGAAAGACTGACCGGCGCAAAAATCGGAATTTTGCGGCCCGAATCGAGCGCCTCGAAGGCCGTGCCTTGCTAACGACGGTGACGGGTGATTTCAACGGCGATCGCGTCGCGGATTTGGCGATTGGCGTTCCAACACAGGCTGTGGGCGGCGCGACGAATGCCGGATCGGTCCAAATCATCTATGGAACTCCATTGAATGGAATTGCCACGGGTCTTTCAGTCGCCAAGAATCAAACCCTCAATCGGCCCAGTTTTACAGGCGCTCCCGCAGCCGGCGATAAATTCGGGACAGCGCTGGCGGTGGGTGATTTCAATCGAGATGGATTGGCCGACTTAGTAGTTAGCGCGCCCGGCCAGGGCGGCGGTGGGGCGGTATATGTTTTCTTCGGCAGCCGGCAGGGACTGAAAACGACGGGCGTGCAGATGATTACACAATCGGTGTTGGGACGCGCCGGCAACGTAGGTAGCAATTTTGGGGCGTCCTTGGCTGTCGGCGATTTCAATCTCGATCACTTTGCCGACCTGGCCATTGGAACGCCCAATCGCACGGTCAACGGCCTCGCAAATGCCGGCGTCGTCAATGTCGTTTATGGGCGGCCGCTCGGGCTACGTGCAATCAATAATCAGCAATGGGATCAGTCGCAACTAAATTCAGCTGCTCCGCTGGCAAGCGGAAATCTCTTCGGCACTGCACTGGCCGTTGGTGATTTCAACGCGGATGGCCTCAAAGATTTAGCCGTCGGTTCACCAGGTCAAGGCGGCAGCACTGGCGCAGTAAATGTCATTTACGGTAGATTGGCCGGCCTCAAGGCGCTTAATAATCAGGTCTGGAAAGTTGGCACAGGTGGCATCGCTGGCACGAGCAACGCGAACGCACAGTTCGGTTTCAGTCTAGCGGCCGGCGATTTCAATGCGGATAGCCGAATGGATTTGGCGATCGGCGCCCCGGGTGAAGATATTCCAGCAAATGGCAATAGCCAGGCCGCGGTATCAGGCGCTGGCGCCGTGCATGTATTGTTCGGCAGCGCTGCGCGTCTTACTGCCGCTAATAATCAATTGTGGAACGAGAGCACCACCGGACTTACAAATGCGCTAGCAGCCGGCGACGACGATTTTGGCGCGTCGCTCGCCGCTGGCCGCTTAAATGGCGATCGGTTTGACGATTTGGCGATTGGCGTACCTGGGGGGACAACTCCGCAAGACACATCAAATAACAATCCGGTCACACCGACCGCGGGCACAGTACGCGTTTTATATAGCGCCGGCAACGCTGGTTTAGGCACTGCAAATACGCAACTATGGCATCAGAACATCGCGGGTATGGTTGGTGGCGCGAGCGATGGCCAAGGAGCTATGACTGGCGAGAAGTTTGGAGCAACTGTGGCAATCGGCGACATGAATGGAGATCGGTTGCCGGATCTGGCCGTCGAGGTGCCCGCCGAAACGCTTAACAATTCCACTGCAGGCAGTGCTCACATACTCTACGCAGCTTCCAACGGCCTGAACGTTGGCGGCGGCGGCTTAGAAGTCAACCAGGAGTGGATTCCCAATAGCGTCCATAATCCCGAGGCTTTCTTAGCGACCAATAAGACGAAGCCTGGAGTTGTTACGTTAACTGACGGCTTGCAATACAAAGTGATCAAACTCGGTTCCGGCGGAGTCGGCACGGTCGATAGCCAATACACCGTGAACTATATCGGCATGCACGCCGACGGCACGGTATTCGATAGCTCCGCCCAGCACGGCGGCCCTGCGACATTCGGCCTGAATGGCTTGATTCCTGGATTCTCTGAAGCGCTCAGCCTGATGCGCGTGGGCGATCATTGGACGGTTTACTTGCCGTCAAACCTGGCATATGGGGCCGGCGGAAATCCGAATGCCAATATCAACCCCAATGAAGTGCTAATTTTCGATTTGGAAATCGTCAGCATCAACTGATTCGGCACTCGAAGATCGTCAGATTGCCGACGGGGAAAGTCAGTCCGCTGGCGGCGGTTCGTATTCGAAGTCTTTCCACTTCATGGCGCGTCGGAAAGGTTCGATGCGCAGGAAAACTTCCCCCTCAGCGAAAATTCGCACGGTGCCGTTCGACTCGCTAACCACGACGGCGACAGCTTTTGTCTTGCGCGTGATGGCGGCCGCGGCCCAATGACGCGCGCCCAGCCCCTTTGAAAGTGTGATGTTTTCGGCAGAGGCGTCGATGTATCGCGAGGCAGCCTCCACCGTACCGTCCGGATTTACGATGAAAGCCCCATCCATTTGCGCGATTTCTTTGATTCCCTCGCGGACTTTGGGATCGAACAGATTCCGTTCCTTTCTGCTGTAGCCGCGGACTGGATCAAAGACGAGCGCATGGCTCGTGGCCAGTACTTTGCGTGTGTCGCCCACGACAAAGAGCGTGCCGACCGGTTTGCCCTCGCGACCTTCTCGACCAATTTCAACGGCCAGATCGACAACCGTTTTTAGCGTGTCGAGCGGCACTTTCGTTTCGAGTTGCCGCAGATCCCGAGAGGTGAGTCGGCCGAGATGCTCATCGAGATGAATAACGCTGATGGAATCGATTGTGTCTGCCTCGAAGCCGCTATAGATCGCAACGACGCGCGCGCCGGCGCCAAGATGTCGTCGGCCACGCTCTCCAACAGGGCCTGGGTCAGCTTCTCGTGGACAGGGCTTTCTGGCATATTTAAAACGACGGTGGGAAAGCCCGCCTCGCCCGCACCTTCCAGTTCCGCGGGAAAATCGGCCGCCAGCAGGACCTTTTGGGGACCGACAGCATCGCGAAGCAAGTCCCATTCTGTTTGGCCTTCCAGCAGAATCATGAGCGCATCGGCAGACACCTCGGTGGCCAATTGGACGGCCAGATCGATGATGTTTTGGAACTGCTGAGTAAGACGCTGTGTTTTCATGGTGAGCAGCAGGCAACTGCAACTCAAAGGCAGCCAGTGAGAGCGACTTGTGCAAGTTGACATCGACACAAATTGCATTCGTCGTCCGCCGCATGGTACGGACTTTGCCAGCTGCCGGCAAGCACAATGCTGCGCCTTGCGCTGGTCAGTGTTGCGGCCCAGGATTAGACTAAAACTCACTGGCAATTGCGATTCAATTTCGACGCCGAGTGACGTGCGCACAATGACCGCAGAAGCGCAAACAAAAACGACAACGCAGCCGGCACTCGCCCTGTCAATGGACGCCGCTATCGAAGGCGCAGTCGCCACGACATTGCCGCGAACGGCAGTTGCCCGCCCAGGTTATTGGTCCGAAAAGGTCGTGCTCATCACGGGTGGATCAAGCGGGCTCGGGCGTGCACTGGCCGAGGCATTTGCCATGGCCGGAGCAAATGTGGTCATTTCAGCGCGATCGAACGATCCGTTGGAATCGGTCGCGTCCGACCTGCGTCAATTCGGCAGGCAAGTGCTGGCCATTGCAGCTGACGTTACCCAGCAAGAGCAGGTCGATGCGCTCATCGACCGAACGGTAAAACGATTTGGGCGAATTGATGTGCTTGTCAATAGCGTGGGCAGGTCTGCGCGTGGAGCGGCACTGGATACCACGCCGGAGGATTTCTCTGCGCTAATGGATCTCAATTTTCTAACCGCGGTTCGGTGCAGTCGGGCGGCAGCACCGCATTTAATTCGCAGCCGCGGGCACTTGGTTAACATCGGCTCGCTTTCTGGTAAGTCGGCCAGCCGATATTTAGGGGCCTACTCAGCCACAAAATTCGCGCTCGCTGCATACACGCAGCAAATGCGATTGGAACTGGAACCGCAGGGACTGCACGTATTGTTGGTTTCGCCCGGCCCCATTGAACGCGAGGATGCTGGCCACCGCTACCTTGGCCAATTAGAAGGGCTGCCAGCCAGCGCTGGCAAACCAGGTGGCGGAGCGCGAATTCCGCGCATTAGGCCTGAAAAACTCTCTCAGGCGATTTTGCGCCGTGTCGCCGCCGCCAGCCGGAGCTCATTTATCCACCGCTGGCGCGAGTCTTCATCGGTCTTATTCAACTATTTCCGCGCTTCGGCGACTGGCTCGTGCGTCGGATGACATAAACCTTCATTGTGTCATTGGCACTGGGTCAGGCTGATGCAGCTTTCCGTATTTGCTCGCGGATGTGATGCTGGATTGCGGAAAGGCCGCGCATCCGAACCATGCCCAGCGCTTCGAGCAGGCCAAGACGCTGGAGCAAATCGTTCCGGGTACCGATCACTTCATCGGGTGTGGCATTGCGATATGCATCGACGAGGATGCCAACGAATCCTTTGACGGTGGGCGCCTCAGGTGCAACATCCGCATGAATCCGTACCCGACCGTTTTCAAGTTCAGTCCAAATGAAAACGGGCGTTTGACATTCCACAATGCGGTGCAGTCCGGCGTCGCGCTCTTTCCGATACTTTTCCGGTAGTGGCGGCAAATTGTCTGCAAATTCGGCGAGCAATTGCAGACGCTCGCGCGGATCAAGTTCAGCAAATTCGGCGACGATTTCGTCAAGTTTCAAGTGTCTTACCCACCGGTCGTCGCCACTTCAGGCTTATGCTCGGCAACGAGTGCGCCCGGCTCGGTGCCGCGAACGATTGGCATGCCGACCATATTGCCCCATTCCGTCCACGAGCCGTCGTAATTTTTCACATTGCCGAAGCCGAGCAAATACTTCAAGACAAACCAGGTGTGGCTACTACGTTCGCCAATTCGGCAATAGGCGACGATTCGCCCGCGACGGGAAAGCCCATTTTCCTTGCAATACAACTGCTCTAGCTCTTTTGCCGGTTTAAATGTGCCGTCATCCTTCACCGCCTTCGACCACGGTACGCTTACTGCTCCCGGAATGTGGCCGCCGCGTAGTGCGCCCTCTTGTGGATAGTCGGGCATATGAATGGTTTCGCCGGTGTACTCGCCCGGCGACCGAACATCGACCAACGGCTTTCCCGCCCGGGCGTGTTTGAGCACTTCCTCTCGAAAAGCGCGGATCGATGAGTCGGGGTCCTTTGCCGTGTACTGAGTTCGAGGGTAGATCGGTTCGGGATCACGCGACCACTGACGACCATCAAGTTCCCAACGCTTACGACCACCGTCCATAATCAGGCAATTTTCGTGGCCATATAGTTTGAAAACCCAGAAGGCATAGCAGGCCCACCAGTTGTTTTTATCGCCGTAGAATACAACAGTCGTTTCGTTTTCGATGCCTTTCGATGCACATAGTTCAGCGAACCGGTCTTTGTTGATGTAGTCGCGAACGGTTGCGTCTTGCAAATCGGTGTGCCAATCGATTTTGACCGCCCCGGGAACATGGCCTTGGGTATACAGGAGTACGTCCTCGTCCGATTCCACGATCCGAAGATTCGAATCGTTTAGGTGCTCGGCAACCCATTCGGTTGTGACTAGTACTTCTGGATGAGCATATGCAGCCATAAATCGCGTCTTTCGCTATTGGTAGAATTATTCGCGGCGGGACCGTTGCGGCAAACTGATCGGAAATCTTCAGAGAATTCCCCAGCGCCGTAAGTACAAATCTGCGTGGGCGTTCAGCCTACAACAGCGGAATACATGGTGCAATTGGCGCACTCCGGGCGGCTGACGGAGTGCCGCTGGCAAGATTGACTAGGTTGCCGAGAATCGCTTGATTCATCGCAACGAGTATGAGAAACTACCTTGAACCT
Organism: Pirellulales bacterium; assembly: GCA_963773875.1. Taxonomy (GTDB): domain Bacteria; phylum Planctomycetota; class Planctomycetia; order Pirellulales; family JADZDJ01; genus CAVTYH01. Next base: position 877,029 of record CAVZCV010000006.1, on the reverse strand, counting down.
GCCACACAGGTCTCACTTACCGCGCAGATACCTCGAAGCCGGGTTACAAGCCCGAGCCAACATCGGCAAATGGGGCCCAAGGATTGGGCCGCGATCGAGTTTAAAGCGCGGGTGCAAGTTCCTACCCGCTTGTATCGAATCCACACGGCGCCATTAGGGATATAAAGATGATCCCCAACCAGGGGCTGGTCGCGAATTGCGCGGCCCGGGTCCGCAGCCGCATTGCGGAACAAATTGTTTGCGTTTTGTTTGCGTTTAGCTTGATGGTCGGAATCGGCGGGCGATATAGCGCCGTTGCAGCGGAGCCATCGGCTGAAATCGAAGCCGCCGCGAGCACTTCGGCGAAGGCGGCGACGTCACTCTCCGCTGCCAAGTCGCCTACCTCTGCTAACAGCGAGTTCAAACACGGCGAGTGGCCATACTGTCCACTAAGCCGGCCAGCAGTGCCGCAGCTCAAGCGGCTGGCCAATTGGGCGCGCAATCCGGTCGACGCATTCCTTGGGGAGAAACTAGAAGCCAAGAATCTTGAGCCGAACGCCGAAGCCGACAAGTTTACCCTATTGCGGCGCGTGACGTTCGATCTTACCGGCTTGCCGCCGACCCCCGCGGAACAAGCGGCCTTCATTGCCGATCGTTCCAAGGATGCTTACGCGAAAGTCGTCGATCGCCTGCTCGCGTCGCCACAATACGGCGAACATTGGGCACAGCACTGGCTCGACTTGGTGCGCTACAGCGAAACCGAAGGTTTTAAAAAGGACGGTTTGCGGCCGGATGCATATCGCTATCGCGACTATGTCATTCGTTCGTTCAATGACGATCTGCCATATGATCGTTTCGTGCGTCAGCAGCTGGCGGGGGATGAATTGGAGCCCGATAACAACGATGCACTCATCGCCACCGGTTTAATTTTGCTATATCCAGAAGATATTAATGCTTCGAACATGGTGCAGCAGCGCCAGGAAACGCTGGACGACGTGACCGAAAACACGGGTCTGGCTTTCTTGGGCATGACCGTCGGCTGTGCGCGTTGTCATGATCATAAGTTTGATCCCATTAAGCAAACCGACTATTACCGCTTACAGGCGTGTTTCGCCGCGGTGCTACCAAACGACGAGTTTTCAATCGCCAACAAGCAGCAAACAGCCGAATACAAACAGAAGATGGAGAAGTGGGAAAAGGTCACAAAACCCATTCGCGATGCCATCGACACTGAGCTGGCAGATGAACGTCAACAGGCAAGGCAGGAAGCTATCTCCGCCTACGATCCTGAGACGCTAAAAGCGATCAACACGCCTGCCGAGCAACGATCTTGCCTGCAAAAACAACTGGTTGCAGAGGCAGATGAGTGGATCGAATCGCGTATTGCCCGCGCCTATCGGCTTTGCCCACCGGAAGAGCGGAAGCTCTATGATAAGCAAATGGAAGATCTGGCAAAGTTCGATTCGATGAAGCCGGAGCCACTTCCAACAGCCATGGCAGTTTTCGATGGAGATGGCAAAGCGCCCCCCACAAGCGTACTGGCCGGTGGAAACTACTTGAAGCCCGGCGAAGAAGTGAAGCCAGGCTTCCCGGAGTTTCTCGGTGCCAGCGAACCCGAAATCGCGCCGCCGGAAGGGCGCCCCAACTCCACGGGCCGGCGAGCTGCGCTGGCCAAGTGGCTCACGCGTCCCGACCATCCGCTGACCGCCCGCGTACTAGTTAACCGACTATTTCAATACCATTTTGGACAAGGCATCGTTGCCACCCCGAATGATTTTGGCGCCATGGGCGGCAATCCCTCGCATCCTGAATTGCTTGATTGGCTCGCCTCAGAGTTCATTTCCAATGGCTGGCACATGAGGCCGATCCATCGGTTGATGGTGCTATCGGCCAGCTACTGCCAATCGTCGAAAGTGAATCCGTCGACTGCCGCGCATGCTGCCGCAATTGCAGCGGACGCCGCTAACAATCTGTTTTGGCATGCACGCCGTCAACGCTTGGAAGGTGAAGAGCTGCGCGATGCAATACTCGACATCTCCGGGCAGTTAAATCCCAAGATGTTCGGTCCCGGCGTACATCCGGAGTTGCCGCAAGTGCTGGCCGATTCACGCTACGGTTGGGATCCCGACGAGAAATCTGCCGATCGTAATCGCCGTTCAATTTACGTACTCGCCAAACGCAACATGCGATTGCCCATGCTCGAGGCATTCGATCAGCCGGACCAGCTAAATAGCTGTCCTCGGCGGATGAACACGACAACCGCTCCACAGGCGCTCGAGTTATTGAACAGCGAGATGACGACGCGAGCGGCTCGTCAATGGAGCGGCAAGCTTATTTCGCAGTGCGGCGACGATGAAACCAGACTCGTGCGCGAGGCCTATTGCGAAGCTCTCGGTCGGCAGCCGCAGGACCGCGAGATTAAAGACGCGGAAGCATTCGTCGACAAACAAGCCATGGAGATTAAATCGGAATCAATCCGGCCGAATGATGAACAGCTGCCCATTCCACTGCCCGCCAGGCTCGATCGTGCTAAAGCGGCCGCGGTCGTCGATTTTTGCCACGCGCTCCTTTGCTCCAACGAGTTCTTATTCGTCGACTGATGAACCATCTCCTTCCTCATTTTGAATCTGCTCAATCGCGCCGCGATTTTCTGGCCCGTGCCGGGGGTGGGTTCGGCTCATTGGCACTTTGGTCGCTGTTGAGCCGCGATGCCAAAGCCGTAGAAGCCGACTCATCGATCAGCGCCGCGACGCAATTCGAAAATCCCCTAGCTGCCAAATCGCCGCCGCTGCCCGGGAAAGCAAAATCGGTTATTTGGTGCTTTCTCGATGGCGGGCCAAGCCATCTCGATCTGTTTGATCCCAAGCCCACGCTCACAAAACTTGCTGGCCAGCCGCTACCGGAAAGCTTTCCTCGCCCCATGACCGCAATGGGAAAAACGGCCTACACGCCGCTCATGGCCAGTCAGCGGAAGTTCAAGCAATATGGCCAGTCTGGCATTTGGGTCAGTGATTGGTATCCCGAAATCGCCAGCTGCGTGGATGACATGGCCGTGATTCGCTCATGCTGGGCCGATGGACTGACGCACGTCGGCAGCGTGTGCGAGATGAACACCGGCAGTATTCTGATGGGCCGTCCGAGCGTCGGGGCTTGGGTGCTGTATGGTTTAGGCAGCGTGTGCGAGAACCTGCCTGGGTATGTGGTACTGACCGATTATTCTCAGGAACCACCCGGCGGGAATCGCCAGTGGAGCACCGGCTTCATGCCGTCAACATATCAAGGCACGAAATTCCGCGATGCCAAAGCGCCGATCCTTCACCTGGCTCCGCCCGAGGGCTACTCCGACAAACGGCAACGCAACAAGATCGATTTTATTCAAACGTTGAATCAGCAACATTTAGCGGGTCGCAGCGAGGATTCAAACCTTGAAGCGCGAATCGCATCGTACGAATTAGCATATCGCATGCAGGCCGCTGCTCCGGAGGCCGTTGATATATCGACTGAAACCGCAGAAACCCAAGCCTTGTACGGCATCGATCAGCAAGACACCGTTGCCAACGGACGCAACTGCTTGATGGCTCGTCGACTAGTCGAACGCGGTGTGCGATTTGTCCAGCTCTACATGGGTTCGGGCAGTAAGTGGGATGCCCACAGTGATGTCGAAGGCAATCACAGCCAGTACTGCAAAGAGACCGACAAACCAATTGCCGGTTTGCTTAAAGATTTGAAACGGCGCGGATTGCTCGATAGCACGCTCGTCATCTGGGGTGGCGAATTTGGCCGAACACCGATGAGCGAAAGCGGCACGGGCCGCGATCACAATCCTTACGGCTTCACGATGTGGATGGCCGGCGGCGGAGTCAAGCCCGGAACAATCTATGGGGCGACTGACGAGATCGGGCTGTACGCTGTGGAAAACAAGGCGCACATCCACGACATCCACGCCACCGTTCTCGCACTGTTGGGCCTGGATCACGAGTCGCTCACATTCGAACACAACGGCCGTGATGAACGGCTTACGATCACCAGTGGCACAGTGATCAAAGAAATCATCTCCTGATTACCGCTCGCCGCTTAGCGCGCACCGGATGCCGGTGTGCAAATCCTTCGCGTGCGAATGAATGCACACCGTTGCCGCCACCCGATTCCCGCATTTCTGCGGCCAACTAGTAGCACCGGCACGAGTCCACAAAGCGTGATCATTGTTAGCACGCAGAGCACATCTTGCAATGCGAACGCCCGCGCATTGGAGTTCGTCCATTTCACTGCCAACGCTTGTGACTGCTTAATGCTGTCTTCTCGGGGGCTGCCCTGGTTTGTGAAATGTTGCCGGACCGCTTCAGAGGATTCGCTGACGATCGGACGGTTATTGCGGATGTTTTGCCGCAGCATGTCGAACTGGGCATCGGTCGTTTGTGTCCACAACGTCATCAGCGAGATCGTTGCGATATAGACTGGAATCGATCGCATGATGTTGAACACACCGGCAAGCATCGTGGTTTCATCGGGCGGCAGCCCTTCGAAAATTGTCATCAGCGCAGGTCCAATGACAACGCCCGCTCCGAGGCCCCAAATCGCGAACATGCTGGCCAGCCAGTATTTGCTGGTGTAAAGATCGATGCTCGCCAATTGCCAGGTCGCAGCGGCCATGATGACGAGTCCCACCGCCATCCGATGTTTGCGGTTGGCCCGCACGCCGACGGTAATACCCAGCAGAATGGAGATCAGCATTGAGAGCACTGCCGGCGCGACCACCAGAGCTGCTTGCCACCACTGATAGCCGCGAAGAGTGACCATGTAGTTCGACAACAACGCGAGCAACACATACAAGCTGACACTGAAGATCACTTTGATTGCCAGGCCGAGGGTTGTGTTCCTGCGGCGGAAGACATGCAAGTTGATAAGTGGGTTTCGCGCCAAGTCCCCAGGCAACGAACGTACTGAATGCCACCGCGAAACCAGTCAGCCATAACACGAATTCGCGAGAAGTGTCCCAGCCCCAATATTGCCCAAAATCCAACAGTACATTTAGGGTGACAATACTGGCCGCAAGGAGCGCGATGCCAACCAGGTCGAGTTTGATCCGTGATTTTCGGTCCGGTAGTGGTTCTGACGGCAATAACGCCGAGCTAATCAAGAAAACCACCCCACCCAACGGCAAGAGCAACAAAAATATCCACCGCCACGATTGCCACGTCGTCAACATTCCGCCGACGATCGTCCCGGTCACTGCGGGCACGTACACCGCCATTCCGTACAGCGCCATTGCACTTTCGCGACGCTTGGGCAATGCTCTCCAAATGAGCACCATTCCGACGGAGATCATAAGGCCGTTGCCTAGCCCCTGAAGAAATCGGAGCGGGGTCATCGAAAAGATTTCGGTCATGAGACCGCAACTTGCACCGGCTAACGTAAACACCGCCACGCCCAGCAAGTACGCTCTGCGCAATCCGATGCGGCTGCCAAAGAAGCCGGTAAGGGCCATGCCGAGCGCCGAGCCCAGCAAATAGCTGCCGCTGATCCAGTGGATGCGATAGCGATCCGTGTCAAGCGCATCGATGACATCGGCGCTGGGGACATTAAGCGATGTCGAATGCGCCAAAGCGAGCGCCACACCCGGCAATACCGCCGCCATGATTGCCCAGTGCTTGCGCATCGTCCAACCGAGACGGGCAGCCAATGTGACGCGTTTCATTGCGTCGCCCCTGGCGGCGCGGAGTTGGGTCGCGGATTGTCATTTGCAGGCGCAAGCTCAACATCTGCTTCTTTCCGTTCTCGCTCCCATTCGTCGGCGGCCCATTTGGCGTCGCCAGGACCGTGCTCGATGTCGACGGTAACCGAGAGACCCGGTTTCAAAAGTGGCCAACGATCATCGCGCTCGATGGCGATGCGGGTCGGTACGCGCTGAACAACGTACGTGAATTCGCCAGACGAAAGATCGCGCGGGATCAACGAAAAATTCGCGCCCGTTGCCGATCCGATCCAAACCACCCGTCCCTGGAACGGCTCGCTGTAGGCTTCGGTTTTCAGCGTCGCGGTATTTCCCGGATTAACACCTTCGAGACGAGTTTCTTCCAGGTTCACCGTTACATACATGAAGTGCGGATTGTAGACGCTGAAAATCGGATCGCCCGTGTGCGAGTAGTCGCCGAGGTGACGCCATTTTTTGGCGATCACACAATCAAAGGGCGCCGTGATTTGGGTGTATCCCAAATTCGTTTCTGCCAGTTGCAGCACCTTTTCCGCCTCAACAATGTCCTGTTTATGCCGGGCAACTTCGGTTTGTAGTACGGCGATTTGCGAGTTACCGAGCTTCGCTAGTTCCAAATCCGCTTTAGCTTGGGCGACCGCATTTTTCGACTCAGCAAATTCTTCCTGAGCGATATCGATTTGCTTTCGGTTCGCCACGGCCTGGCCCAATTTGGCGTCGGCAATCTTTCGCTCGGCTTTGGCAACATCGTGGGTCTTTGTTGCTTCTTGGAATCGCCGCTGACTTACTGATCCTTCCCCGAAGAGCGCGCCATAGCGCTGGAAATCTTCTTCCGCGAGAACCAAGGAAGCCTGTGTGGAATCGACAGCGTGCCTGGCAGCGATAACGGCATCGTCCACATTTTGCGAAACCATCTCGACGGCGGCATCCGCCTTGTTCTGACCGTTTTGTGACGCTGCGAGCTTGGCCTCCGCCGCAGCAATTTGCTGCGGAACTTGTTGTGTCAACAACGACAAGTCGGCTTCCGACTTCGCCAGCGCCGCCTTAGCCACGTCGACCTTTGCCTGTGCTAAATTAACATCGCGTTGATAGATCGACGGATCAACCAGTGCGAGCAATTGTCCTTTCCTTACGCGATCCTGTTCCTGAACGTAAACCTCGACGACATTTCCAGCTACCTGCGGTGAAAGATTCACCAGATGCGACTCGATGAACGCGTCCTTGCTGATAGAGTGGGTGAACCGATACGTCACCCAACTGCCACTCCAGAGAATGGCCAAGGCAATCAGCACCGCCAACACGGCAAGCGGCAAAACTCGGCGGAGCGATAATGCAGATGGCCAATTCACGGCAGGCAGCGGTCTCTAATCGGAACGACAACCGAGGTTTTATCTCGTGGCAGGTAGCGCCAAGAAACTCTCCGGCGGCAGGCCTACTGCAAATGCCAAGCGAGCCAGGGCCGTCTGGTAATCATACGTCGCAATCCGAAAGTCTTGCTGAGCCCGGGTTAGTGTCAATTCCGCGTCGATGACGTCGGTGACGATTGTGTCGCCCTGACTGAAGAGCGACTGCACGACCCGCAGGTTCTCACTCGCCTGAGCCACTGCCGTTCGGGCAACTTTGATCCGTTCGGCGGCATCGGTAATGGCCAAATATCCGACCTTAACCTCATAAGCTATCTGATCGCAAACTTGCTTGCCGCTGGCGACCGCCAAGTCGATTTCCGCCTGGGCTCCGTGGATTTCGCCGACTCGCCTGCCCCCTTGATACAGGCCGAGTTCGATGCCAATGCCGGCGGATCCTAGTTGAGAAAACCGTGTGGGCTCTTGATTTTGCTGCAAACTCCCGAGGCCTCCGACTACGATCTTCGGGAGAAAATCGGAAACTGCTAAGTTCTGCCCAAGTTTTGCCTTGGCGATGCCACGCTCGACGACGCCAAACTCGCGCCGGTTTTCCACGGCCAATTGCAGGCATTGGGTGAGCGGCTGGTCGAACGGCGGTGCATCGATCAGTTCCACCACTTCCGTCGGGCAGCTCGAATTGATTCCGATCGCATGGTTCAACTTCGCGATCGCCACGCCTTTGGCGGTTTCTGCCTTCACAACCTCGAGCTGCATTTCTTTCAGGAACACGTCGGCACGAAGCATATCGTTGCGAATGGCGTTGCCGCGCTTCAGGTAGTTCTTGGCGTCGTTCAAAGCGGACTGCGCACGTCGCACTGCCTCTTGTGCGGCGACGTATGCCGCTTTGGCACTTAGCGATTCAAAGTAGGCGCTCGCCACGTCGAACGAAACGGTCTGCTGAGTGCGAACATACTGCAGCCCCGCGATATCTTGCATGATGAGCGATTGGCCGTACTTCGACGCGGTGCGACCGAAGTCCCACAGTGTCCATTGCGCACGCAACTCGGCTACGTCGAATTCTTGGGCGGAGCCGCCGTAGGCCACATTGCCGATTGAGGTCGGAATCGTTGGTAGCACATATCCGCCCGGCGCCTGGCCGACGACGTGGCGGAAACCCATGTCGAATTGAGGTAAGAAATCGGAATATGCAATTTCCTTTCCGGCTCGCGCTAATTCGATCTTGGCTCGCGCCGCCTGAATTTGCGGACTGCTGCGATAGGCCAGATCAATTGCCGACGCCAGCGTTAACTGATCGTTGCTTGCATCCGAGTTAGGTTCCGGTGGCAGCGATTGATCAACGATGGGCGGCGGGTGATCGATCGGTTCGGACAGTGCGCTCGCCTGGCTGATTTTCAATCGCCGGCCAGGAGTTCGTATTTGCGTTGGCGATGCATATTGAGGATCCGGTGCATCAAAATCTTCCGCGATCGCTTTCAGAATTGGCGACGTCCTTTGTTGCTGGCCGATCGAGTCTTTCGGCTGCGACATTTCGTCCGGCCGTGCGTTCTGCGATGGCAAATCAATGCGTGACGGCGCCGGATCGAGTATTCGCTCTGCCAGTTCACTGTGCGGCACGCGCGGATAGGGAGCGGCGCAACCGGTGCACAGCACCAGCGCAAGCCACGTCAGATGGCTTCGAAGCTGCCGCATGAATGGTGTTGCCCGCGGCCGATACAATCGGCCGACATGCAAAATGTGGAAGGAGAAACGATTTGAAGGGTCACGAGATAAGTGGTCTCTTTGGCGCGCATTTTCAGCGCCAAAAACCGGCGATTTGTACAGCGAGGAAGGATGCGCCGTCAAGGTAAAACAAGTGCGAATTCAGCTAGCAATGTCGCTTGCGGGCTAACAGATCGTGCTGGCACTCGTAGCTTCCTCGATAAGCTTTCGCGGCGCGCCGATATCCACGACATGCAATTGTCCGAGGTATCGAACAGACCCGGGCATAAGGAAACCCGGCTTTGCGGCCACGAAGGTGCATGTGTGAGCTGCGCGAATCGTATGTCTCGCCGCCGCGCCGGTATCACATTCCAAACCGCTCGGCAGATCGACCGCTAAAATTGGCAACCCGCTGGCGTTCATTCGATCGATCGCTTCCGCCAACGGCGATTTTGGTTCACCTGTTGCGCCGGTTCCCAAAATTGCATCGACGAGCCAAGCGGAACCGGCTAGCCCCGCGTCGAAACGCGGCTCGTCGAGCGGTGACGTGAACGTTTCGATCGGCAGGCTGCTCTTCCGGACAATTGCAAAATTCACCGCGGCATCGCCGGAGAGGTCAGCTGGATCGGCGAGCAGCAAAATCTTGACGGGAAGGCGTCGAATATCAAGATGTCGCGCAACCACAAATCCATCGCCGCCATTGTTGCCTTTACCGCAAACGATAGTCACCGGCGTTCGCCCTGCGTCGATTTCATCCATCAGCCGGCAGAGCACATCAACTGTTCCGCGGCCGGCGTTCTCCATGAGCACAAGTCCCGACATGCCGTACTCTTCGATCGCACGTCGATCGACCTCGCGAACTTGCTGTCGTGTTAACGTCTGCATGGCAGTTGGAGCTAGCCGGTCTTGGATCGCTGTGCCCGAGCGTATAATATCGAATTCACCGTCTGACCCCAAACGGAGTAAGCCAATGCCGATTTATGAGTACAACTGCCCCGCCTGTTCGAAAGATTTCGAACTGCTAGTGCGTGGTTCAGAAAGGCCCGCGTGCCCAGAATGCGGATCGAAGCGGCTGGAGAAGTTGCTCAGCGTGCCGGCGGCTCATACTGGCGGAAGCAAATCGCTGCCAATTTGCGAAGCCCCGCGCGGTGGAGGCTGTGGACTGCCGCAATGCGGCGGCGGATCGTGCGCCATGTAATTCGGACTTCGCAGCAGTCGGGAACTTCGCTCCGCGAACAACGATCTATGGAAACAGAGCGATCACACCGCAATAGCCGGCGGCCCCGGTTGCAGCGCCTCGCAAGCTGAACGGGAACGGATCGAACATGTACGGCGTGCAATCGCCGACACGATAGACTCCCAAATCGTAAATGCATTCGCACGGTGTTTCTACACCGATATTGTACGGCAGGAGCGCCACATCGCCAAAGAAGTGCGCGGCCGATGCGACGTACTCGCAAACCGGTCCGTGCGAATGTCCGTAGCGTTCCAGCGCTTCATCCTCAAAGTAAATCGGTTTGTGGCATAGCGCGGAAGCCTTCCATGTATAGGTCGTCAAACGCCAGCAGCGCGGCTGAAACGGATCGCTCGAAAGCGAACATTCATCGGGAATGTCGGTACCCACGGTACCGCGCACTCCAATATCGATGCTCAGTTTGTTCAGGGTAATTGCTTTGATTTTGTCGTATTCGATCTTGCAGTTTTCCTGGGCCGTGTGTTGCGGTTGTTGCGTGAACTGCTCGTCGGGCGGTGGTATGGTTGCCGGTGGAATGAACGGCTCATTTTGATTCGTTGGAATCGCGCTTCAGCGAACCATTGCGCAGCGGATCGGGCGGTGTCAATTCGGCGGGCTCTCGCTGCGCCGGCGTCGATTCAATCTGCAACGCCGGCGGTGCGTCGCGCATCGGAGGCGGCAACGAGTCGATGATCTCCGCGCTAGAACGGTTCGGATCGGAAATCAGTTTCGGCGCTTGAACCGATTTGCGATTGTCGCCAAATGGATCGGACGTCGCTTCATTCGTAGAACTGTTGCCGGAGATCAGTCGGATTCTGGTCGGCGGCACCGGTAAGTCGTCGAACACGTCTTGTTCGTAGGTTGCATTGCGAGCCGAAGTATCGTCGGTCGGTTTGGAAGCCGACTCCTCCGTGCGGTCCGGTCGCACCGGGCGCCAAACAAGTTTTCGCTGCGCAGAATTGTTCAAAGCGGCATCGGCAGCCAAAGCCGGAGAATGCATCGTCGGCGCAACTACAAACAGCCCTATGGCAAGTGCAACGTAGGATGATTTAATCGCCATCATCTCTGTGCTCCGCGCTGTAGTTCGGTGCTTCCTGCGTAATGGCAATATCATGGGGATGACTCTCCCGCACGCTGGCGTGCGATACCTGAATGAATTGTGCGCTCTTTTCGCAGCTCATCAATATCGCGGGTCCCCAAGTAGCCCATGCCGGCTTTCAGACCGCCGACCAACTGATACACGAATGTGCTCAGCGGACCTTTGAATGGCACACGGCCTTCCACACCTTCAGGCACTAACTTGCTTGGTCCTCGCTCTGGTCCTTGGCGATATCGTTCGCTCGATCCTTTCACCATGGCGCCCAGGGAACCCATGCCCCGGTACACCTTGAATGTCCTTCCTTGATACAAAATCTGCTGGCCCGGGCTTTCGGCCGTGCCGGCAAACAATCCACCGACCATCACCGCGCTTGCTCCGGCGGCGATCGCTTTGGTGATGTCGCCGGAGTAGCGAATGCCGCCATCGGCAATGATCGGCACGCCAGCCGAACTTGCCGCCTCAACCGCATCCATGATCGCTGTAATCTGCGGCACGCCAACGCCGGAAATGACGCGCGTGGTGCAAATGGAACCTGGCCCGATGCCCACTTTCACTGCGTCGGCACCGGCCGAAATTAAATCGGTCGCTCCGGCTTTGGTTGCCACGTTGCCAGCAACCACGTCGATCTTCCACCGCTTTTTGATTGTGCGAACGGTCTCCATCACGTTGGCGGAATGCCCATGGGCGCTGTCGACCACCAGCACATCGACGGCTTTTCCGAGTAGGCTCTCGGCCCGTCCGTAATCGTGCACGCCAATGGCGGCGCCCACGCGCAGTCGGCCCAGCTTGTCTTTGCAAGCGTTGGGGAACCGCTTCTGCATGTCGATGTCTTTGATGGTAATCAGGCCCGTCAGCGTATAATCTTCGTCAACCAGCAGAAGTTTCTCGACCTTATTTGCCATCAAGATCTTCTCAGCTTCCGCAAGCGTCACAGTTCCTTGTGCTGTCACGAGCTTTTCGCGGGTCATAATCTCCGAGATCGGCGTGTCGCTCGATTCCAGAAACCGCATATCGCGCCGGGTGATGATGCCCACCAGTTTCTTGTTGCTAGCAACAATGGGCACGCCGGAGATGTTCGATTGGTTCATCACCTCGCGGGCCTTTGCCACCGTTGCCGTCGGTGGCAGTGTCACCGGATCGAAAATGATGCCATTGGCCGACCGCTTCACTTTATCGACTTCCTCCGTCTGCTGTGCGACCGACATGTTTTTGTGAATGATGCCGAGCCCGCCCTCTTGAGCCAAAGCGATGGCCATATCGCTTTCGGTGACGGTATCCATCGGCGAGCTCAAAAGCGGAATATTGAGCCGAATGTTTCGCGTCAACTGCGTGGCGACGTTGACGTCGCTCGGCACCACTTCGCTGAAGCGCGGCACGAGCAGCACATCGTCAAACGTGATCGCCTGGCCAATGAGTTTCGAATTGTCCATGGTCAGTTGTCCGTGGTCAGTGGTCTGTTGCCTAAGCCAGGGTTCCAACCCCCTGAGCCTGCAGTATTCTCGGGATAGCCGACTACCCTGCATCAAGTGGAATCCCGCATTATTGCGATCGTCCGAAATATTGACAATCTGCTCCATGGGCAGCCGAGTAGCGCCGGCAGGCACCTCGCGGTGTGCCGTTTCCTTCATCCCATCGACTTCTTTCGGTGCAAGTCGGATCCTGCGTGTGGATTCTAAGACCCCGGATCCACCCGGGTTGCGCCGCGTGCGATGGCATCCGATTGCGATGCGGGATTTGCGAAATCATGCGTGGACCATCCACCGGCGATGTTTCCTACATGCACATGGCAGCCCTGCGTTATTTCATTGGCCTGTTTTGGCAATTCTCTAAAAACGCCAAAAAATCTCGCGCCGTTTGCGATCGCCAAAAAACAGCGTGAAGCATCGGCGAGTTTCAGTTCAAAATCCTTCGAGCAAAACACGGGTCGAGCGTGCTGATTCCCGAAAATCGAGTTTCGCAGTGAAATAACTCCGGCGCGCTTTTCAACCTGTGTAGGCAGTTTTGGCATTTTCGCGCCGAGTTTTTTCACAGTTATTTCACCCTCTGCGTTGGAGCCTCCAAATCGCCCGAAAATTCTCGATCCATTTCGAGGGTTGTTTCGCACGTTGCGTGGAACTCAGGTGTCTGGGTGTCTAAGGGGCTAGGTGTCTGAAGGTCTAAATGCCTGAATGTGTAAATGTCTAAAGATCTAAAAGTACAAAAATCCAAAATGTGTTGGATGTTCAAACGTCTAAGTGTCCGGCTCCCTCGACGGGAGAGAGTTAGGGTGAGGGCGCCGGATGGTGTCTGGGCCCGTGCCCCAACAGAACAGCACTTCCGTGTCCCAACGGGGCAACAATCCTGTGCTCCAACGGGGCAACCTCCGCCAGCCCAGGGCCAGCGCAGCGCCGCCCTGGGGAAGCAATGCAAATGAGATTCTGAAGCCCCGATGGGGCGAAATTGCTGCCTGCCCATTGTTAATCATCCATTGATTCTGCCCTGTTGGGGCAGCATTGTCACACGGGACGTGCGAACCGCATAGCTCCAAGAGAGTATATTATTGTACATGTGATCGTTTGTCAAGATACTTTTTGGGCCACTCCAAAAAGATTTTGTGCGGCTGGCTTGGCTGTCGTCGTGTCCATCGTGCCGTGATGGTACAGTCTTCCGGCCTGGGAGTTTGGGACCACCACAGCGCGAACGACACGACGCAAGACACTTAGCAGCCAGGTTCGCTCGATGCTCAGGTGCGCCACTGCTGGCTTGCCCAGCAGTGAATGCGGCTGCCGTTTCTATTTGTCGTGCGCACTTGGACATTTAAGTAATCTGCCGAATGAAAGCTTTCAACAGTCGCACGAACTGTGCGAGTGGACGCAGGTTAGAATGTCGCTTCATCGCCGATTTTTGAAAAGTCACGTGCGCAAAAACTGCCGGTCCAGTTCTTCGCGAGTGAACACCAGCGCCGTCGGGCGGCCATGGGGGCAATGGTGGCTGTCTTGGGCCAGGTGGCGAAGTTCCACGAGCGCGGAAACTTCTTCGGGCGAAAGGCGATCGCCGGCCTTGATGGCGGCTTTGCAGGCGATCATGTGCAATAGCTCGTCGACCATGTCGCGACGGTCGGGCGTTTTGCCGTCTACCAAGAGGCGTGCGACCAGATCGTGCAACACTTCCGCCGGCCGAAAGTTTGCGAGCATGGCAGGATAGGATGTAACCAGCACCGTGTCGCCGCCAAACGGCGCCACTTCGACGCCCAGCTTGGCCAGCAATTCGGAATTTGATAGCGCGCAAGCCGCTTCCGCCGGACTCAGATCGACGGCCTCTGGCACGAGCAGCCGCTGCGTTTCCAGCGCACCGGCCAACACACGCTCGCGAAGTTGCTCGTACAAGATTCGCTCATGTAATGCATGTTGATCGATGACCACAACGCCGTCGTCGCTCTCGGCGATGAGATAGCGGTTGTGAACTTGCATGGCGGGAACCGTTGCAAGAGGCGGTAGGCGGTAGGCGGCCGGCGGTGAAACTGCAGATAGTCCGACTGTCCCGGTCGGAAGATTTTGCCGTTGCGGAAATTTTGGCAATGGCCCTAGCTGCGCCGGACAGTTTTGCATCATCGCCGTTTGCGTTTCTTCCGACCGGGACGGTCGGACTATTTGGGAACACGGGCATTGGCCGATCGATGCGCACAAGTTCCAACGGTTTGCGATCGGTATCGGATCGCGAAAATTCTGAATCTGCTGACGCTCGATCGTGTGGGCTCGTAAGCGTCGCCAGTTCGCCTTTTGCCCATGCGACGAGCTCCTGGCGTTTTTGTGCCGCATGCGCATCGTCGGCAGCCGCCGTCGGATCGCTGGTGCCGGACGGTGATGAAGCAGTTGCAGGCTGTAAGCGGTTCGTCAAATCGCACGTGAGAAATTTTGTGCGCAGCGTGCTGAGAAGTTGACTATAAAGGCGGCCGGAATCCTGAAATCGCACCTCGAGCTTCGTGGGATGCACGTTCACATCAACGGCCTCCGGCGGCATTTCGATGCGCAGGAATGCGATCGGATAGCGGCCGGTGAGGATGAGTCCGCGATACGCTTCGCCCAAGGCATGCTGCAGCGAACGATCTCGAATCGCACGGCCATTGAGCAATACATACTGCATCCGCGGATGGCTGCGCGTTTGACTGGGATGCGCGACATAGCCGGAGAGCTTCACTTCGCCATCGCTGCTTTCGACGGCAATCAGCGCGTCGGCCAGTTCATCGCCGAAAAACGCACCGATGCGCTGCGGCCAATCGGCAACCGGCGACAAATCGTAAACCGTTTTTTCATTCTGCCGCAGCGTGAAGTGCACGTGCGGGAATGCCAGCGCGACACGCGTGAACGCTTCGCCGGAATGGCCCATTTCTGTCTGTGCCGTGCGCAGGAACTTTCGCCGTACGGGCGTATTGAAAAACAGATTGTGAACTTCGATGGCCGTGCCCACCGGACAGCCGCACGGGGCAACCGGCTGGGCATGACCGCCGTTGACGAGCAATTCCGAACCGGCCTCAGCTTCCGCCGGCCGGCTCCGTAGCACTAAGCGACTAACCTCAGCAATCGACGCCAGCGCCTCGCCGCGGAAGCCCAGCGTGCCAACGCGAAACAAATCGTCTGCCTCGCAGATTTTGCTCGTCGCGTGCGGTGCCACGGCCAGTGGCAATTGATCGGCGCTGATGCCACAGCCATTATCGACAACCCGCACCAGTTCAATGCCCCCCTGCTCCACCGTTATATCGATTCGCGTTGCTCCGGCATCGACGGCGTTTTCCAACAATTCTTTTACCACGCTCGCCGGCCGTTCGATCACCTCGCCCGCGGCGATTTTGTTGACAACGCTGGGCGAAAGTTTGCGAATCAGTGGCATGATAAATCGAATTGAACCACAGAGACGCGGAGCCGCCGAGATGGCGAACGATCATAACAGAAACCAGCATACCGGGAAAGGAGATTTAGTTTGCGTGCTCCTGGCTTCTTGATTTCCTTATAAAGCTTCTGCTCTGCGTCTCCGCATCGCTGCGGTTAACTTACAACCCGTACTCCTTTATTTTTCGATACAGCGTCCGTTCGCCCATGCCGAGCATTTCGGCTGCTTGTTCGCGGTTGCCGCCGGTGAATTTCAGGGTTTCGGCCAGCAGCAGTTTCTCGACTTCCTCGAGCGGTTTACCGATGAGCGTAGCCAGCCCGAGCGGCTTGGCCATCCATGCTGGGCGACTGTGCGGCCGGCTCGCCGCCAGAGAACTCCAGCGGCAAATCGTCGAGGTCCAAAATGCCGTCGAAATCGACGACCACCATGCTCTCGATGACGTTGCGCAACTCGCGGACATTTCCTGGCCAGTTGTATGACATCAGCTTTAGTCGCGCTGCCGGCGCAACGCTTTTAATCTGTTTGTGATGCCGTCGGGAAAACTGGCGGATGAAATGTTCGATGAGCAGCGGAATGTCTTGCGCCCGTTCGCGCAGCGCGGGCAGGCGCGATGGTGATCACTTTCAGCCGGTGATATAGATCGCTGCGGAAGGTGCCGGCGGCGATGGCGTCCTCCAAGTTGCGGTTCGTGGCCGAAAGAATTCGCACGTTTACTTTGTTGGGATCGTTGCTGCCAACGCGCGTGATTTCGCCGCTTTCCAACACGCGCAACAGTTTGATTTGCGTGGCAGGCGGCATATCGCCGACTTCGTCCAAAAACAGCGTGCCGCCGTGGGCGTATTCGAACTTCCCAACGCGATCGGTCGAGGCATCCGTAAAGGCGCCCTTCACATGTCCGAACAGCTCGCTTTCCAAAATGTTTTCGCTCAGCGCAGCACAGTTAAGTGCCACGAACGGCTTGCTCTTCCGCGGACTGTTCTGATGAATTGCCTGCGCGACGAGCTCTTTGCCAGTGCCGGTTTCACCGGTAATCAAGACGCTGGCGTCAGTCGGGGCGATACGTTTAAGCCTTTCGATGACCGCATTCATTTGCGGACTGGAGCCAACCACTCCCTCGAACCCAAATTTTTCATCCAGTCGGCGGCTGAGCTCCACGTTGGTGCGTCGCAAGCGGGCTGCCTCCGCCGCTTTTTCCGTGACGACTCGGAGTTGGGCCAGATCGAGCGGTTTTTGCAGATAATTGAATGCGCCCTGCTGCATGGCCTGGACGGCCGAAGCTACCGTGGCATGGCCGGTAATCAAAATCACTTCGGCCTCTGGCAACGAGGCCTTGGTTCGTTTTAAGAGTTCGAACCCGTCCAAGTCGGCCATTTTCAGGTCGGTAATGACAACATCGAACGTTTCATTCTCAATCCGCTTGGCACCCTCCGTGCCGCTGGTGGCCACGGCGCACTGGAATCCGATGCGTTCCAGACTCTCCGCCACGGTGTTGGCGTGCGCGGCGTCGTTATCGACAATCAACACGTGAATGTCGGCCGCTTTAATCGACGGGGCATCGACAGAATTTTCCGCATCAGCAGGCGTCATGCGCCGATGATACCGGCTCAGGGTATTGGATGCCTAGTGTCTGGCAATACGCAGCTCGAAACACACCGGGACCACCTAGGGGTATGGTATATTGACATTCGCCGAAGTGGTCTAACTACCGACTTATTTACCGCCGCGGCTCATACACCTCGAGTCAGAAGTCATGAAATCCTTTTCAATCATTGCGGCCTGCACTTTTTGCGTCACAGTGACCATCTCGCAAGGAGCCGCCGCTGAGCAGCCCTCGCCGGTCGGCAAAACGATCGACGATTTTCAACTGAGCGATTATCTCGGCAGCGCGCATCAGCTCAGTGATTGGCACGACAAGAAAGCGGTGGCTATCGTGTTTCTCGGCGCAGAATGTCCGCTGGCCAGGTTGTACGCCGGCCGGTTGGAAGAGCTGGCAAAGCGCTATGGTCCCCGGGGTGTGCAGTTCATTGGCATTGATGCCAATCAGCAGGACTCGCTAGAAAAAATTTCGCAATTTGCCCGCGCAGAAAAAATCGACTTTCCGCTGCTAAAAGACCCGGCCAGCAAGGTCGCAGACCAGTTTGGTGCTCTCCGCACGCCGGAAGCCTTTTTGCTAGATCCGAATCGAGCAGTCAAATACTGGGGCGCTATCGATGATCAGTACGGCGTTGGCGTTGTGCGACCGAAAGCGAAAAAACAGTATCTGGCAGATGCGCTCGACGAACTCTTGGCTGGCAAGCCTATTAGCAATCCAGAGGCCCAGGCCGTCGGTTGCATCATTGGGCGAGTGAATCGCAAAGCACCTACGGGCGGTGTGACGTATAGCAAACAGATCGCCCGTATCTTTAACGCCCATTGCGTGGAGTGTCATCGACCCGGCCAAGTGGCGCCGTTCTCGCTCACTTCGTACGACGAAGCCAGTGCTTGGGCAGAAACAATTCGCGAAGTGATGCAGGCCGGGCGCATGCCGCCGTGGCACGCCGATCCGCAATACGGCAGATTTCGCAATGACGCGCGCCTTTCCGACGAAGACAAACGGCTCGTGTATGCGTGGATCGAAAATGGCGTGCCTGAGGGGGACCGGCGGCAACTTCCTGAGGCTCCGAAGTTTATCGAGGGCTGGCGAATTCCTCAGCCCGACCTTGTTGTGCGAATGCCCGAGGCGTTCAAAGTGCCGGCGACCGGCACCGTGCCGTATCAGTATTTCACCGTCGATCCGGGTTTCAAAGAAGATGTTTGGATTCGCGCCGCGGAAGGACGGCCCGGCAATCGCGCCGTGGTGCATCACATGATTGTGTTCTATCTCGCGACCGGCGAACAACAACGACCAGAGATCGCGCTGACGAATGCCGTGGCCTCGTTCGTTCCTGGAATGCCAGCGCACTCGGGCCCGGAAACATATGGCCGGCGAATCCCTGCTGGATCGAAGTTGATTTTCCAAATGCACTACACTCCCAACGGCAGTGAGCAGATTGATCAGAGCGAGGCCGGTTTCGTGATTACGGATCCCAAAAAAGTGCAAACAGAAGTGACTCAAGCCGCGGCGCTAACTTGGAAGTTTCAAATTCCGCCGGGCGACGCCGATTATCCAGTGACTTCTCGATACCACTTCACTGAAGACGTTGAACTTTACACGCTGGTGCCGCACATGCACTGGCGCGGTAAATCGTTCCGTTTCACGGCGGTGTATCCCGACCAACACGAAGAAGTTTTACTCGACGTGCCGCACTATGATTTCAATTGGCAGAACGCCTACATGCTGGCGGCGCCCAAACGTTGCCTAGCGGAGCCGATTTAGTGTGCACGGCCCACTTCGATAATTCGGTCAACAACCCGGTAAACCCTGACCCGACGGCGACGGTGATGTGGGGCGATCAAACGTGGCAGGAAATGTGCGTGGGCTCGTTTTCGCTGGGTCGGCCCGAGCAAGATTTGCGATTGGGCCCGCCGCAAGTGCTGGCCGCCGATGGCGAGAAGCACCCAGTTCGATTCCGCTACAAGCCGGCGGCCGAGGCAAAATCGGTATCGCTCGCTGGCGACTTTAATCAATGGAAAATCGATGTGCAGAAGATGGACGGCCCCGACAGCGACGGATTTTTTTCGGTAACCCTTCCGCTCGCGCCGGGAAAGTACGAATACAAGTTTGTGGTTAACGGAACGGCGTGGAAGCCGGACCCCGGCAACCGCGAGCATGCAGGGTATTACGGCAACAGCGTGATTACAGTTGCACCTTGAGGAGTTATTTTGATTGCGTCTTAAGAAGGTTGAAGACCTTGGGGCTCGCTCGCCAACCGGACCGGCGTGGGCAGAATGATTGTTACCTTTGTGCCGCGACCGAGTTCGCTTTCTATTGCCATTCGGCCGCCGTGGGCTTCTACGATTTTCTTGGCGGTCGGCAAGCCGAGACCGCTGCCGCCCGGCTTGGTGGAGTAAAACGCTTCGAAGATTTTCGCTTGCACCTCTGGCTCGATGCCGCCGCCGGTATCGATTAAATCGAGCACGACAAAACCGGGCATTTCGCGCGTCCGGACCACGAGCTGGCCTCCCTCGGGCATCGCCTGTTGCGCGTTGAGGATCAAATTCAGCAGCGCCGCCTGAAATGTCTCACGATCCAGCTGCACGGTCGGCAATTCTGGATCCAAATACCGCATCACATCGACATGCGATTCGTCAGCCTTGGCCTGAAAGAGATCGAGCGCCCGAGTGAGTTCGGCATTGAGGTCGGACGGCTGCAAGTTGAGCTGCCCCAGCCGCGCGAACCTCAAAAAATCGTTGAGCAGATTTTCCAACCGCGTGCATTCCCTTTGCACGAGTTCGATTTTCGATAGTGCTCGACGATCGCGCAGCGTTTGAGGCTCGGCAAAATCTTCGCCGAGCAACTCCATGTTGAGCCGGATGGTAGAGAGCGGATTCTTGATTTCGTGGGCGAGTCCGCCGGCGAGCGCCGCCAACTGCGTGTAATTATCGGCGGCCGATTTGCGAGCGTCGCCAGAAGTATTCGACGCGTCGATCATGGGATAGAAAATGACGAATGACGAATTAAGGTTCAAATTCCGGACCGCGCCAAAAGGGGCGGTTGGAAGTTGGAGCTTCGAATTCCATTCGTCAGTCGAATTTCGGAATTCGTCATTGCCGCAGCGGTTCAGTCGCGGTCGCGGCTGCGCTCAGGATCTCGGTCTCGACGTCGCGGGCCGTCGCCGCGCTGGCCGTGGCCATTGCCGCCGCCCGACTGGCCGCCACCGGATTCGCCGCCTGAGGAGCCGGTGCCCGAGGCTCCATCGGTGCCGCCAATTTCACGCAGCGCCTGCTTGCGGCTCAACTTCACGCGGTCCTGATCGTCAACGGCGATCACCTTCACTTGAATGAAGTCGCCCATCTTTACCACGTCGTTGACGCTGCGAACATACTCGTCGG
The DNA here is from genome assembly GCA_963773875.1 of Pirellulales bacterium. Taxonomy (GTDB): domain Bacteria; phylum Planctomycetota; class Planctomycetia; order Pirellulales; family JADZDJ01; genus CAVTYH01. The sequence goes on along the minus strand of CAVZCV010000006.1, from coordinate 856,108 downwards.
AAAGTTCGCTGATGTGGCACAAGCCGTCTTTGCCAGGCAGAATTTCGACGAACGCGCCGAAATCTTTGATGCTCGTGACTCGGCCTTCGTAAATGCGGCCGACTTGAACCGAGGCTGTAAGCGATTCCACCGCATCCATCGCCGCTTTCGCGCCGGCGGCGTCGTCGCTGGCGACGACTACCGTGCCGTCGTCTTCGACTTCGATCACCGCGCCAGTGCGCTCCTGAATGCCGCGAATCGTCTTGCCGCCCGGGCCGATGAGCGCCCCGATCTTTTCCGGATCGATCTTCGTGCGCAACAGTCGCGGCGCCGTCGCGGAAATCTCGCTCCGCGGACGCGGAATGGCGGTAAGCATTTTTCGCAAAATCTGTATGCGTGCCTCACGGGCTTGCTGCAACGTGGCGGCGATAATCTCCTGGCTGATGCCGTCGACTTTCAGATCGAGCTGAATTCCGGTGATGCCGTTTTGCGTACCAGCGACCTTGAAATCCATGTCGCCGAAGTGATCTTCATCGCCGATGATGTCGGTCAGCAGCGTCCACTGGCTGTTTGATTCCTTGACCAGGCCGATCGAGATGCCAGCCACTGGGTTACTGATTGGCACGCCGGCAGCCATGAGGCCGAGAGTTGCGCCGCAAACGCTGGCCATCGAGCTGGAGCCGTTCGATTCCAAAATGTCGGAGATAACGCGAATCGTATACGGAAATTCGTCCGGGTCCGGAAGCACCGGCTTGACGCTGCGTTCTGCAAGTGCGCCGTGTCCAATCTCGCGGCGGCCAGGACCACTGATACGCTTGACTTCTCCCACCGAAAACGGTGGGAAGTAATAATCGAGCATAAATTTCTTGGCGTACTCTTCGAACAGGCCATCCACGCGCTGTTCGTTGCGCTGCGTGCCAAGCGTAACGGTAATGAGCGCCTGTGTTTCGCCGCGCTGAAAGACCGCGGAACCATGAACGCGAGGCAGCACGTCGATGACGCATTCGATATTGCGCAGCGTTTTGGAATCGCGACCGTCGGCCCGAGTGCCGGAGAGAATAAGATCGCGGACCACGCGCTCTTCGAGTTTATGCCAGGCATTGCTAAAGGCGACCGAGTCCATCGCGCCGGCGGCCGTAGGATCTGGAATCGATTCGGCTAGCGCTTTTTCCTTCAGTTCTTTGACGGCAGCCGCGCGGTTTTGTTTGCCTTCGGTCTGCTTAGCGGTTTTGAATGCGTCGTAGTATTTTGACTTCAGCCGATCATATATTCCGTCGTCTGGCGCCGGCACAAACTCCGGTTTTTGAATGCTGGCCTTGGCAACCAGCTCTTCCTGCAACAAAACAAGTTCCTTGATGATTCGATGCGATTCCAAGAGCGCTTCGGCCATCTTGTCTTCCGGCATTTCCCGAGCGAAACCCTCGATCATGAGCACCGCGTCGCGGCTGCCGGAAACGATTAGATCGAGTTCGCTCTGTTCAAGCTCATCGTGCGTCGGAAATGGCACGAATTTGCCGTCGATGAAGCCGAGTCGCACGGAAGCAATTGGTCCCTGGAATGGCAATGGCGAAAGGCTCAGGGCCGCTGAAGCCCCATTCATCGCCAGCACATCGCCGTCGTTTTGACGATCGCTTGCCAGGACGAACGATTGAATTTGCACCTCGTCGACAAATCCATGCGGAAACAGCGGACGAATCGGACGATCCATGAGCCGCGAGGTGAGCGTCTCCTTCATCGTCGGTCGGCCTTCGCGCTTTAAAAAACCGCCGGGGAATTTTCCGGCGGCAGCGGTGCGTTCACGGTAGTCGCAAGTGAGAGGGAAAAAATCTCCGCCGCCCGCTCGGGGCGGCCCGCTGGTGACGGCGGTAATGACCACCGTGTCGCCATAACGGACCAAAACGCTACCGCCTGCTTGCTTCGCCAGAAAACCGGTTTCGATGGAAAATGTACTGGCGCCAATTTGTTTTTCTACGCGTACTTTCAATTTCTTGTTCCTGTGTTTCGTGTGTGTGCTTGTCTGTTCAAATTATTTTGCAAGGCGGCCGTCGCCTGTCGTGCGTGCTTGTGAGCGTTCGATTTGATCGCAGCAGTCGCGCTCTTAAGCCCAGGAGTTGCAACCCCTGGGCTTGCAATGTTCGATGAGTGTTGCACCGAGACACCGCACGCCGGCGGCCTATTTCCGGATTTCAAGCCGCTTGATGATTTCCAGATAACGCTGCGGATCGACGGTTTTCAGGTAATCCAAAAGGCGACGACGACGGCTGACCATCATCAGGAGGCCGCGCCGGCTGGCGTAGTCTTTCGGATGGGTCTTGAGATGCCCCGTCAACTCGCCAATGCGCGAGGTCAATAGCGCGACCTGAATTTCCGGCGACCCCGTATCGCCTTTCTTGCGCTTGTAGCTGCCGATCAGTTCTTGCTTGCGCTTCTTTAGTAATGGCCATCTGTTTGAGGTTGTACCTCCACCCCGGCTAAACCGCGGGCCATGCGGCGATTTCGTGCTATGCCGCTGTGCGGGGCCGGAATTGAATGAAAATCCGTAGCCCAAGTATTGACAACAATTTAGACGCGTTAATTTAGCAGTTGGCCTGTTGTTTGCATAGGGCCGCTAAAACCGCGACCGAAATCGTCCCGCAGCGGTTTTTGCCGCATCTCTTTGGACGCCATTGACTTTTCGCATGGCGCAAACCTTGACGCCTACGCACGTCCCGACCATACTGGCGCGTGATTGCTTAGGGCCGAAAAGGGTTTACCAAAACACCGTTTTAGAGGCAGCACATGGGGGCGAAACTGTGTGGGCGGGCCGGGCAGATTGCGCGGCCGATAGGACTGATTGCGCCGCGGCAGGGTTCAGCGTGGCTACTTGTCATCGCTGTTGCGCTTGCGCAACGACCGCCCCAGCCGCAACGATTGTCATCGATAACTTCACGCAGCCCAGTGCGCCGAACCCTGCTCAGTTTTTCCAAGTGCCAGCAGGCAATAATCCGTTCCTGCAATTCAATCAGGTCGTCAGCGGCGTTATCGGAGGCCAGCGTGACACACTGGTTCAAGCGGTTGGAAACGCCGTAGCAGATGCCGCCATTGGCAACCTGGGCCATGACTCGAGTTCTGGCCTCGATGCATTGAACCTCGTGGCGAGTGGGCTGGCCCCGACTGTTACTTCGCTTATGTATTCCGGCGTACATGCTCCGCCCGGCGGTGGGGCCGCGCAAAGTTTGGTCAATGCGCATCTTCTGGGCGCTGGACTGGGTGTTGATTTAACCGACGGCGGAACTAACGATCGCTTCATCGCCAACTTCCTCGCTTCCGATGCCTCGCCCACGGCCGGCCTGGAGATGGCAATCACCATCACTAGTCCCGGCGGCAAGTCGTCCACTGCCACAGTCGTCCTTCCTAACTCTGCCGTGGCTTTCAACTACACGATTCCGTTCAACACTCTCGTCGGCACCGCAACGCCAACGCAAGTCGACAGCATCGAAGTCGTTTTCAATGGCACACATCTTACGACCAATGTCGACTACAAATATCAAACTCTGGCCGTCGTTCCGGAACCGGCAGCTGGATTTTTGATGGCGATGGCTTCTGGAGCATTTGGCCTGGCGGCGCGATTTTCCAGGCAGCGTCGTCGGTCTTGAGAACTTCGTCGCGAGCAAGCGCGATGCATGAGGCCGGTGGCTGCAATGAGTGCGGCACACTGCATCGGCCAATAGTGTCGGAACATCAAAGGTTTACATCTGGGAGGCCATGCCGTGAATCGCCCCTTTTGGCAGCAGATTTCGTCAGTGCTCGAACGTTTCAAAGGCTCACCAGCGCACCGGCGAAAGAAATTGCGACGCCCAACGCGGCGCTTCAGTTTCGAGATGTTCGAAGACCGCAGCATGCTGGCCGGAGCTTCAATTAGCGGCTTCGCCTTCATCCTCAAAAATCCTGGCGGATTTACCCCGGGGCAGGATATTCCGCAACCCGGCGTCACAATCGACTTGTTTAAGACCGGTGTCGTGATGCCGATGACCATGGTCACCGACGTCACCGGTTTCTACAAATTCGATAACCTGGCCGATGGTCACTACACCATTCAGGAAGTTGTGCCGACCGGCTACACGCAAAATGCCGGCCCGCCGTTTACGATGTTCGACGTGATCGGCGGCGCTGTTTTCAACAGCGCCACGCAAAGCATTGACGACTTTACCGACACCAATGGCCAGAAAAGTTTCGTCATTTCGGCACTCAATGCGAATCCCTACGTCAGTTCTGATCCCGGCGTAAACATTCTGGGCGGCATTCGCAACTTGAACGTGACGGTGCTCACCGCCATGCCGAACGCCGTTTCTGCAGCCGGACACTATGGCGCCGGCACGTTCTTTTTGAACAGCGATTCCGGCCCCGCCGGCACCGAAGTGACGATGCAATACAACGGCGTCGCGCCCAACAACGACCTCACGGCGAACGGCAATAACGGTATTCGTCTGGATTTCAATTTCCTGCAGTGGCTGCAAACGATGGGCGAAATTGCCGATGTGCACATCACCGCCACCAGCCCAGGCGGCACGGCCAGTTTCACCACGAATTTCGCACAGCACCCGAGCGACGCCTTCAGCTTATTTGTGCCGTTCTCGAGTTTCTCAACCACAGGCTCATTCACGTTCTCGAATGTCACTAGTTTGCAATTCACATTCAATCAGGCCGATGTACCGGCCTTCGATTTTGAAATTGATCAAATCGTTGCCGCGCAGCAAGCCAACCCCAGCTTCAACTTCGGCAACTTCCCGATTCCCTCGAGCCTTTCCGGTTTCAAATACGTCGATTCCAACAATAACGCGCATAAAGATCCCGGCGAGCCGCCCATTGGCGGTGTCATCATCACGCTCACGGGCACGAACGATTTGGGCCAGGCGGTGAACGTGCAAACGCAAACTTTGGCCGATGGCTCGTACAGCTTCACCGGTTTGCGGCCCGGCACCTACACGCTGACCGAAACGCCGCCAATCAACTTCATCATCGGTCAGCCAACGTTGGGTTCGCTGGGTGGAGTAATCATGTCGAATTTGATCATCACTTCCATTGTCGTGCCGCCGGCTGCCGCCGGCGTAAATTACGACTTCGGCGAACTCGGCCTGACGCCGCCGTTTGTATCGAAGCGTTCGTTGCTGAACCCGCCGCAGCCTGTGATATTGACTGCGGTCTACACGACGACGACCACTCAGGTGACCGCGCCCGTCAGCAATGCGAAAGTGGCCTCCACATCGGGCGTCACGACGACCGCCAAGGTGACGCCCAAGAAACCGGCACCGAAACACGTGGCAAAAAAAGTTGTCGCGGTGAAGAAACATCCTGCCCCGAAGTTAACCGTTAAACCGCCAATTTCGACGGTGCACCACTAGTTAACTCACGGCCAGCCGATTCAGCGGTCACTTGCACTGATCGAAGCAGTGGCTGCATTCGTTAGGGCGCTCACGGCCACCTTCTTGCTCGCCGCCTCCGCGTTTTCGCGCACTTGGTCAAAGTGCGATACGACGCCGCCAGCAAGCGCGAACAGAATTGTTGCCATACATGCTAGCCATGCGCGACGCTGAAAAACAAGTTGCTGAGCATTCGAGCGATTAATCGCCGTTTCATCCTTCCCTGCCAGGGCGCGAATCTTGACCCGCTCGCGGTACAGCTGGCTGTAAAAGTGCATCATGGCAACGCCGGAAAGGAACAGCATTAATGGGGTGACCGCCAAGGAAATCGAGCCGGGATAATCGCCCAGCAGAATCGCCAGCATGGCCACTATCACATATAGCAGGCTCGTGACGGCCAGAAACCAAAAGCCGATACGAGTCAATTTCAAGATCGAGTTTTCCGGATCAATCTTCAGTTTCGCTTTGCGGCGCAGCAGTCCGAAACCCAAGACACCAAGGCCACCCAATAGGCCGCCGGCAGCGAATTCAATTGCCTCAGTTTTGCCGATATTTCCGATGCTGGTTTCGAGCACGAGCGCGCCGCAAATTACCGCCAGCTCGAAAACACGCAATGAAATTCTGCCTGCCTTTGTCATGATCCCACGCCTTTGGTTCTGGAATTTGTGAAAGTGTGCGCCGGCGCATTGCCGGATCGCTCTTTCCACAAGCGCGGATCGTGGCGATTTGTTACTCCGTTCGACCCATGGAATCAAACGAACGTGCGGGCATTCAAATTTCACGGCCCAATCAGACATCGCATACTTCGATGGCTTGTTTGAGGCCGACCACGGGATCGCGGGTGGGGATGAACTCGTGGCCGACATAACCTTTGTAGCCGGTTTCGACGAGCGCCTGCATCACTGGTGGGTAGTTGATTTCCTGCTGACCGTCGAGTTCGCCGCGCCCGGGGTTTCCGGCAGTGTGGACATGGCCGATGTACTCGCCGCACTGTTTGATGTGCGCGATTAAATCGCCATCCATGATTTGCACGTGGTACACATCAAAAAGCAGCTTCACATTGGGTGAGCCGACGCGCTTCAGAATATCGAGGCAGTAATCGACGTGGTCGCCTTGATAACCGGGATGCCCCTTCATCGGTTCGGCGGCACGGCTGTTGAGCATCTCCAGGCAGAGCGTGACGTTGTGTTTCTCCGCATGGCCGGCGATATTCTTGAGTCCCACAACGCAATTTTCGGCGCCTTCGTCGAGCGGAATCTCGCCGCTGGCGGGATCTTCGGCACTCCGCCATTTGAAACCGTTGAAGGCAATTACGTTTGGCCAGCCAAATTCTTCACAGCCGTCGATCGCTTTGTGGGTTGATTCGATGAGCTGCGCATGATGTGCCCGATTGTTCCAGCCCTTCACGAACATTGTCGGCTCACCGTTAAAGGCGAGGGCGCATGTGAGGTTGTATTTTTTGAGCGTTGGCCAATCATCTGGCAGAACGAGTTCAACCGCCGAGACGCCGAGCGCAACGGCATGTTGGCATAGTTGATCGATATCCCACTTTTCGCCGAACATCGAAAAACACCACTGGCAAATCGAATGCTTAATACGGCCGTTCATCGCGAAATTGTCCTTCCTTCGTGACAGTGTTTGGAATCGACGATCTTACGATATCGGTTCCCTTAGCCTTCAGCAAACATGCTGTGCGGGATTGCCCCCCAAGTGGTAGCGAAATAAAATTTGTACTATGAAATTCACGAAAATGCAGGGCATTGGCAATGATTACGTCTACGTCGATTGTTTTGCGCAAAAGCCGCCGAGCGATCCGGCGGCGCTGGCGGTGAAAATTGCCGATCGGCATTTTGGCGTCGGCGGCGATGGGCTGATTCTCATTTGCCCGAGCGAGAAAGCCGATGCCCGCATGCGCATGTTCAACGCCGATGGTAGCGAAGCCGAAATGTGCGGGAACGGCGTCCGCTGCGTGGCCAAGTACGTCTACGACCACGGCATCGCGAAGAAGCCGACGCTGAAAATCGAAACCGGCAACGGCGTGCTGACGCTGGATTTGGAAGTGGCCGGCGGCAAGGTCGCGCGAGTTCGCGTTGATATGGGCGAGCCGATTTTGGAGGCGGCAAAAATTCCAGTGGCGATTGAAGGCGTCGGCGCCTCAGAGCGCGTGATCAACTTTCCGCTACATCGAAACGTGGCAATGCAACCAGGAACCAGTTGGGATCCTCAAATCACCGCGGTCTCCATGGGCAATCCACATATTGTGATGTATAGCCAAAACGTGAAAACGATACCGTTGGAGACCATCGGACCGCTTTATGAACGAATGGCGGTGTTCCCGAAGCGAACAAACGTCCATTTCGTCCAGGTCCATTCACCAACAGAAGTTACCATGCGAACCTGGGAACGTGGTAGCGGAATCACGCTAGCATGCGGTACTGGCGCCAGCGCAGTTTGCGTTGCAGGCGTGCTTGCTGGGCGATCAGGCCCCAAAATTCTCGCTCATTTGCCAGGTGGCGATTTGGAATTGGAGTGGAACGAAAACAACAATCATGTTTACATGACGGGGTCGGCGACGGAGGTATTCAGCGGAGAGTGGCCGGATTGAGGAGCAATGACTCTTGATGCGGCACGCTTGGCCGTCAGCGGTTGAGCAAATCCTACATTCAAAAATTCTAATTACTACTTTCATGGGCATGGATGCCATGAATTTCGCTAAACGTTTTGTCACGAATCTCGGCGGTCTGTTAGCTTCCGCCGCCGTGCGACACTGGATGGGCACGCTCGATTACAAGTGTGCCTACTACGATGAATCGATCGATCCGGTGAAGCCCACGTACGCCGGCCAGAAGATTTATATCTTTTGGCACGAGTACATCTTGTTTCCGCTGTATCTCCGCGGGCACTGCAACCTGACGATGCTGCTCAGCCGGCATCCGGATGCCGACATCCTTACGCGCACGGCAAATCACATGGGCTTCGAGTTCGTGCGCGGCAGTTCTTACCGTGGCGGAGTGACGGCGCTGCGAGAACTGGTGCGACGCAGCCAGAAGATGAACCTGACCATAACGCCGGATGGCCCGCGCGGACCACGGCGTGAATTGGCTCCCGGCCCGGTTTATCTGGCGTCAAAATTAGGCCTTCCGATCGTGGCGATGGGTTTTGGCTACGATCGCCCCTGGCGGCTCTCGACCTGGGATCGGCACGCCATTCCCCGGCCGCTTAGTCGTGCGCGCGCGGTAGTTAGTCCGGAAATACGTATTGATGGCGATTTAGATCGCGACGGCTTGGAGCGCCGTCGTGTCGACGTTGAACGGCTACTCAATCGGCTTACGCTGGAAGCCGAAGCCTGGGCCGAATCGGGCACACGGAAAGAAAACGAGGCGGCACTCCGACGAGAGCCACTTTGGCGCGGATACACAAGAATCGATCCACCGCATCTTTCCGCCTCACAGCAGTGGCGACCGTCCGCATTGAATTCAATCGAGGGAAAGCAGCAGCAGATGAGGCCGATGGATATAGATCGGAATGCCTAATCCACGATGTCGAAGGCTCGAATGGCTTTCCGATCGCGGCCTGCCAGTCCATAATCGTCTTCTCAGGATTCATCTGCGTTCGTCCGATAGCATCCGACGTTCTCGTGGTCGTGTCTTTGCGCGTGTCTGCCGATTTACAACCTGGCGTGCCTTCCTTACCGGTGCTGACGGTTTCTCAGTTCACCGATGTGCTGAAGGATTTGCTGGAGACCGGCTTTCCAACCGTCTGGCTTACCGGCGAAATTAGCGATTATCGGGGACCGCATTCGTCCGGGCACGTTTATTTCAAGCTCAAAGACGAGCATGCGGTCATTTGTGCGACAATTTGGAATCGAACGGCGCAGCGAATTCGCACAGAACTGCACGACGGCATGGAAGTCATCGTTCGGGGGCACTTAGATGTCTATGCAAAGCGTGGCGAATATAAGTTGATCGTCGATGAGCTGACGCTCAAAGGCCTTGGTGTCCTGGAACTCAAGTTCCGCCAGCTACGCGACAAGCTGGCTGCCGAAGGATTATTCGCGGCCGATCGTAAACGCCCACTGCCGAAATTTCCGCGGCGCATCGCGTTTGTTACCAGTCCGACTGGGGCGGCCATTCGCGATTTTCTGGAAGTCGTTCGTCGCCGCTGGCATGGCGTGCATGTCGTGGTAATTCCGGCGCGCGTTCAAGGAATTGGGGCTGCTGAAGAAATCGCGGCGGCCATTGCAGCGGCGAACCGCTTGGCGCTGGAGATCGATGTGCTGGTCGTAGGTCGCGGTGGTGGTAGTCTTGAAGATTTGTGGTCCTTCAACGAAGAAGCGGTCGTGCGTGCAATCCACGGTTCGCGGATTCCGGTCGTCTCCGCGATTGGGCACGAGATCGATGTCACGCTCGCCGATTTGGTGGCCGATGTTCGGGCGCTCACGCCCAGCGAGGCGGCGGAACGCATTGTGCCATCGATGGAAGCAATCCAATCCATTCTGCGCGACCGGCAAAGTCGCCTCGTGACAGCCCTGGAAACGCGTGCGAAGGCAGCGCGGATGGTTTTGGATGCGCTAAAAAGTCGCCGGCCACTGCGACGTCCATTTGACGGGCTCATGGATCTTGCGCAACAATTGGATGGGTTGCAATCGCGCGGAGTGCGAGCGATCGCCGTGATTTTGAATCGCGATCGACAGCGCGTGGCGGTAGCGGCGACCCATTTAGAGTCGCTCAGCCCGCTTGGAGTGCTCGGCCGCGGATACAGTTTGACAACCAAAATGAACGGCACGCCGGTGACTGATTCATCCCAAGTAAGTGCCGGCGAAGTCGTGCACACGAGGTTTGGCCGCGGCGCGGCACTGAGCCGAGTGGAAAAAGTCGAAAACCTATGACGAGCGCCGGGTCAAATGGTGTGCAAGTCCAGGCATTGTAACCCCAGGGCTTGGCGACCGCTGGAGCGTCAATTGTCGAAAATTACAGAACCAGAACACACATCGACAACGAGCGTATCCGAACCAACCTTTGAGCACGCGCTTGCCGGGCTGGAGCAGATTGTCCACGACTTGGAAGAAGGTCAGATCGGCCTGGCGGAATCGCTGGCCAAATATGAAGAAGGCGTCAAGTTGCTCAGGCAGTGCTATATGCAATTGGAACAGGCAGAGCGGAAAATAGAACTTTTGACGGGCATGGATGCGGCGGGCAATCCCGTGATGCAATCGTTCGACGATCAATCGACGATGGCGCTGCAAGCGGCGGGAAAACCGCGTTCGCGCCACGAAGGCAAGGCGAAGAAACCGCGCGAGGAATCGGAATCGCTCGTCCTGCCGCCAGTCATAATGGACGAGCCCGGCAGCCTATTTTAGAATCGAAACGTTGTGTCTGGTGGTGGTGCGCCTGGTAACTGGTGGCTTCGGTCATCGATTTCCAGAAAAACCTTGACCAGGCACCAGACCACCAGACACCAGTTATTTTCTTCCATGGTTTCATCCAGCTTCGCCGCCATGACGGAACAATTGGCGCAAGCTCGTCGGCTGATCGACGCGGCCCTGGACCGCTATACCGAATTTGCCGCCGGTTGTCCGGAGCCGCTTCGCGAGGCCATTCGCTACAGCCTTTTAGCACCCGGCAAACGGTTACGCCCGACCCTGGTGTTATTTGCAGCCGAGGCATGCGGTTCAAGTTGGGAGGCGGCAATGCCCGCCGCCTGTGCCGTGGAAATGATCCACACCTATTCGCTGGTGCACGATGATTTGCCGGCAATGGATGACGACGATTTACGCCGCGGTCGGCCCACTTGTCACAAAGCTTTTGGCGAGGCGATGGCCATCCTGGCAGGCGACGCCATGCTGGCCATGGCTTTTGAAGTGCTGGCGAAAGATGTGCAGCCGCCGGAAGTTGCGGCTCGCTGCTGCGCGGCCTTAGCGGAAGCGGCCGGGCCGACTGCCCTTGTCGGGGGGCAAGCCGATGACCTCGATTTGCAGTTTACTGAAGGCAATGCAATTACACTAGAGCATATTCACGCCCGAAAGACCGGGGCGATGTTTTTGGTGTCGTTGCGGCTGGGTGGATATGTGGCGGGTGCCGATGCGGAAAGCCAAATCGCTCTGGAGCGGTTCGGTCGGAAGATCGGATTGGCATTTCAAATCGCTGATGACCTGCTCGACGTGGAAGGCGATGAATCGGAATTGGGTAAACGTGTGGGAAAAGATTCCAATCACGGAAAATTGACGTTTCCCGCCATGCTGGGAATCGAAGAAAGCCGGCGTCGGGCACTGCGTCTCATCGACGAGGCCTGCCAGGCACTGGAAACATTGGGCGAAAAACGGGCCGGGCTGGAAGCCCTGGCGCGGTTTATTGTTGAAAGGAATCGATGATGGGCGCGCTACTTGAAAAAATCCATTCGCCGGACGATCTGCAACAGCTCACCGAAGGTGAGCTGGAGCAGGTGGCCGATGAAATGCGCGAGGTGCTCTGCAACCTGGTCACAAGCCGCACGGCACATTTCGCTTCAAATCTGGGTGTCGTCGAGCTTTGCCTTGCGCTGCACACTGTGTTCGATTTTTCGCGAGATCGCTTGATCTGGGACACCGGACACCAAATCTATCCGCACAAGCTAATTACAGGCCGCTACAAAGATTTCGATACCATTCGCATGAAAGGCGGGCTAATGGGTTACCCCAACCCCGCCGAAAGCCCTTACGATCTGTTCATGACTGGCCATGCCGGCTGCAGCGTTTCGACGGCTTCAGGCCTCAAAAGCGGCGACGAACTGCTGGGGTATCCCGACCGGCACAGCGTGGCCGTCATCGGCGACGGAGCATTTCCCTCCGGTATCGTGTTCGAAGCGATGAACAACGCGGCGGGACTCAAGCAAAAACTCCTTGTGGTGTTGAACGACAACAAAATGTCGATCTGCCCCCGCGTCGGCGGACTGGCGAAATATCTCGATCGTTTGCGGATGAATCCGTCCTATTCCGGGCTGAAGCACCAGGTCGTTAATCTGCTCAACAAAGTGCCGCTGGTGGGCGATCCGGTGGAGCGGATGTTATGGCAGATCAAAGAATCGGTTAAAGCCGGTCTGCATGGCGGCATGCTGTTCGAGGAACTGGGCTTCCGATATATCGGCCCTGTCGATGGGCACGATATTCCGGCACTGCGGCGATACCTGAAGATGGTGAAGTGCGTCGAAGGTCCAGTTCTGTTGCATGTAATGACAGAGAAGGGGCACGGCTTCCAGCCGGCGGCCGCCGATCCAGTTTACTTTCACACGCCGGCTCCATTCGAACGGGCCGAGGAAAAGGTTGTCAGCATTAAATCGAGTTCGGCAAAGGCGTACACCGATGTTGCCAGTCAGTCACTCTATCAGCAATTGGAGCAAAATCCTGCGCGTCACTGTGCTGACCGCGGCCATGTGCCAGGGCAATAAATTGGAACCGGTGCGCGATGCGTTTCCACAGCGGTTTTTCGATGTCGGCATTTGCGAATCGCACGCCGTGGCGTTTGCCGCCGGACAGGCGAAAGCGGGCTTGCGGCCGATCGTTGATATTTACAGCACCTTCCTGCAACGCAGCTACGATCAGTTATTCCAAGAAGTGGCGCTGCAGAACTTGCCCGTCACTTTTTTACTCGATCGTGCGGGGCTTACGGGGCCCGACGGCCCAACGCATCATGGCAGTTTCGACTTAGGCTACATGCGCGTATTGCCGAACATGATCGTTACGGCGCCTGGCGATGCCTTCGATTTGCCCGCGCTGATCGAATTCGCGCTGACGTTCCCTGGGCCTGTTTCCATCCGCTATCCCAAAGCCTCGGTGGAAGATGCCGGGCAAATTGCAGATCGTGAACGAAGTCCTGTCGAACTTGGCCGGGCGGAAGTATTTGATTGGGGTCGCGACGGCATGATACTCGCTTGTGGAACGCTCTTGGGCAGTTGTTTGAAAGCCGCGGCAACGTTGCGCGCGAAGGTATTGATGTCGGCGTTATTAATGCCCGATTTATTAAACCGCTCGATGCAGACACGATTCTCAAGGCGATCGATTCCAGTCCATTTGTGCTTACCGTGGAAGAGGCCGCGCTGATGACGGGCTTCGGCAGCGCCGTGTTGGAAGCTGCCGCCGATGCTGGGCTGTGCACTTCCCATATTGGTCGACTGGGCATCCCCGATTGCTTCATCGAACACGGTGAGCGAAGCGAGCTACTCGCCGACTTGCACCTAGATCCTGGTGGTATTGCCGCGAAGTGCCGCGAACTTGCCGAGCGCGCCGGCGTGCTCAGCGAAGCGAGCCAGCGACGGGTGAGTTAACCTACAATCGTTCGCGTCGTTGGCGTGATCGCCGCCGCAGCCAACGCGCTGTTCGAAACTGCTTTTTCGTAATTCGGGATCGAGAACCATTGTCGCCATTGGTGCGTCTTCCAAATTGCAGGCCTCGAATGCGTGGCCGCGGCCTTCGGCTTGCCGTGTACAATTATCGTACCGTATGATCCAGGTCGTCGCAGTGTCGGCCGAGGTTCACCGTTCCCCCTCTCGTGGATTTTGGCTGTGATTAATACTCGTCCTCGTGTAATCGTGTTGGCGCTCGGAGCGCGGCCGCACATTGCCGCCGAGGCCTTGCGACTTAAGCCACTCATCGAACAGGCCGCCGAGGTCGTACTCTTCGACCTGAATTTCGAAGCCGACCTATCGCAGGTCGAGGCAGATTTTGTCATTGTCATGGGCGGCGATGGATCAATCCTGCAAGCAGCGCACCTCATGGGCTACCGCCAATTGCCAATCCTTGGCGTCAACCTGGGGAAATTGGGTTTCTTGGCCGACCTTTCGCCCAACGATTTGCTCAGCGTGCTTCCACATGTTTGCAACGGCTTTTGCAAAACCGTTGAGCACTTAATGTTCGAATGCCGCGTACTGCGCTCCGGCAAGGTGCTGCATCAGATGTTGGGGCTGAACGAAGTCTCGATTCTGGCTGGACGGCCGTTTTCAATTTTGGACGTAAATCTTTACGTTGACGCAGAATTGGTGACTACCTATAGTTGCGACGGCATCATCGTGGCGACGCCCATCGGATCCACTGCTCATAGTTTATCGGCGGGCGGACCGATCTTGCGCAAAGATATGCAAGCGTTCGTGTTCCTGCCGATCAGCCCGCACACGCTGACAAATCGGCCGGTGGTCGACACTGCCGAGCGGGTGTTTGAGTTGGTAGTAAACCAGCCGCACGAAGGCACCGCAGTGGTGGTCGATGGCCGGGAAGTTTGCGGTCTGGAGGCCGAGGACCGCGTGCGAGTGGAGCGAGCGGAACCGACGTTCAAATTGGTCGAAGTGCCGGGCCGGAGTTATTATCGCACGCTGCGAGAAAAACTCGGCTGGGGCGGCAGGCTGCGTCAGGACGAAAAGCGCTAGCTCGCCAAATTTACGGATCGGTTGGCTCGAAAGGAGTCGAGTCTTATGCAAGCAAGAATCGTAAGCTTTCCATGCCTCGGCATCGCGACTCTTCAATTTGTTTTGACGGGTATTGCATTTGCTGCTGATACCTCTGAAGCTCCCGCGAAGCCGGACGGCCCAAAATACACGCTGCGATACAAGTTCCGGCCTGGCGAAGTCATCCGCACCCAGGTGCTGCATCGAGTTAGCCTGGACACGACAATTTCCGGCACCACGCAAACGGCGGAAACGATCAGCGGATCAGTGAAAATTTGGAAAATCACGGATGTCGATTCCGCTGGCCACATGACGCTGGAACACTCCGTGGAAAGCGTCGATATGCGGCAAAAGCTCAGCGGCCGGGATGAAATCAAATTCAACAGCAAGACCGATAAACAGCCCCCGCCCGGCTACGAGGCAGTCGCGAAATCGGTTGGTGTTCCGCTGACCGTCGTCACCTTCGAGCCGTCGGGTAAAGTTGTTAAGCGTGTCGATAAGCGTCCCAATGCGTCGCCGGAGGCCCAAAACAGCCAAATGGTGATGCCGCTGCCCGAGGGGCCAATTTCAATTGGCGAAAGTTGGAACCATCCGCAGGATGTAACTATTACTCTGGAAGAAAACGAAACGAAAATCATTAAAACGCGACAGCATTACACGTTGGAAAAAATCGCCAACGGCGTGGCTACTATTTCCGTGGCCACCCAAGTGCTGACGCCCGTGAGCAACCCAAAGATTCAATCGCAACTCATTCAGCGCTTGACGCAAGGCACGGTGCGGTTCGATGTCGATGCCGGCCGCGTGCTGTCCGAGCAGTTGGAACTCGATGAACGCGTGCTCGGGTTCAACGGCCCGGACAGCAGCCTGCATTATCTCGGCCGGTTCACGGAAGACTATCTGCCGACGCCGGCAAAGACGGCCGCAAAAACGACGACAACACACTAGCTGTTGCGAAATGGATCTCTGTTCGGATTGATCAATTCTTCGCCAGGCCCGGCACGATACTCCGTGTCGGCTTCCTCTCCGTCACATCGTGTGAAAGGATCTTTTCCGGCCCGATGAAGTAGCTGTTGAAATCGGCCACAACCAAATTGAACGTTGGCTCCGGCGCCGTTTCACTTACAAGGCTAACTTGCGCCGTGCCGGTGGCGCAGTGCAGTGTCTGACCGCTGCGCAAGTTACGGGCTTTCACCCAGCCTTCGCCGGATACCCAAAACAGGTGGCCGCCCGTGCAGCGCAACGTTTGGCTGCTGGTTTCCACGGAATAAATCGTTTCCGGCAATCGAAGGGTCGTTCGCAACACTGGCTTGTACGCAATCTCGCCGGTTTCAATGTTTTGCGCGAGCACCAAATCGCCGAGATGCACTTTGTCGATTGCCACCGGCCCTCGGATCGTGGTCACTGTTGTGCCAGCAGCGAGGCATTCGGTTGATGCTCGCATGGGAGACGTTGCGGACGATGTGAATGCCGATGCAGGCGTGACTGGAGGCGGTACGGTCGATTCATCGACCAATCGTACCGTGCGTCGATCATAACTGGTCGTGCTCTGCTTCTCTTTCGTGTAGCTAGTTTCATTCTGACTATCCCACCAGTTCCACCAGTCTTCAGGGCGCACGAATGTTGATTTATGTGTGGCGATGGAAAGCGCCGTCATGATGCGACGATTCAAATCCTCCGTGTTCGCGCTTTGCATCGCGGCCAGCATTTGCTTTAGGGCCGTATCACGGCGTATGTCGTTGGCCGCACGATTCAAAGTTTCTGTCGCAATTCCGCCGGGCCGCGCGACACGTTCATACGCAGTATCGAGCATCACGACTTCCCACGCATCGCGACCTTCACGGGCAAAAACCTCGCGTGAAACGAGCTTGCCACCCTCATTGAACACCACCGTGCGCACTTCGAGCGGAGTGTACATGGCAGCCAACATCTTTGGCACGAAGTCTTCGAGCGGCCGTGCTTCGAGTTTCGAGGCCGCCAGTTGGCGCACCGAATCCCATGGCGAGTAAATACCTTGCCGCATGAGCGCCTGCGTGGCGGGCAACTCGCTCCACGTCGCAAGCTTTTCGACCAGCATTGTCGCGCACTGTTCGTTCACGGCCGACAACACATACTCCAGTGCGGGTAGCGCCCCAGGATCGTTAATCTCTTCGAATTGCTTCTTTGCTGTTTCAAACTGAGGCCCCTGCCCTGCCGCCAATCCAGTGCGAATCGAATTGGCCTTCGGCAGCCATTTGCTCAGCGCTTTGTTGAGCCGCTGGGCTTCGGTCATCATTTCGTCAAGTTCTGGCTTGGCGACCCAAGCATTGCCGATGCGGCGAAAACCGAGTTGCGATCGCGCCTCGGCATTGTCGGCATCGAAGCTGAGTATCTGGTTGTAGTGTGCTCGTGCTTGCTCATTGAGTCCACGGCGCAAGCACCAGCGCAAGATTCAATTGACCTTCGAGCGTATCGGCTGCCCGATTGCGCTGCGCCTCATACGCTCCCAAATCGCTGTCCTTCTTTGCCAATTGCGGCACATCGTCGATTTTTGTCCAGTGATTCTCGAACTTCACCTCGCCGCTTTGCCAGTGCGCGGGCTCAAAATTTGGTGCGATATCCCGCGCCGCGGCCAAGAGCTGATTACGATCTTCTGCTTGTCCACTGATTTCATAGAAGAGCGATTTCTTCACGAGCTCATCGGCTTGAGCAATCTTTTCCGTAGCGCTGGCTGGCTTTGGTTTCGTTGCCGTCGATTTCTGCGCGGGCAATGCGCATTGCGCTGATTCCATCGGATGGCGAATCCGCGCGCCCAATTGAAATGCCAGCGATCCAAGCGATTGCAGCGACAATCGCGATGCTTGACTTAAACCAGTGGGCCAAAAGAAATGGCCGCGCGCAACCGAAAGAATGTTCCCGCGTCATAAACCCGCTCCTCTGTTCTCTGTGTCCTGGTGTTCAAAGAGCCAGCGCCAGGAACGATCGGGGCGCGATAAGAGTGCCCTCGCACACCAGCGCGCAATATAGGGCTGCCCGCGGAATATTGCAAACAAATTGAGGGGAACTGCGGTCCCCCTGAAAAGCGCGGGCTGTTACATTCAATCCTTGGCCAGCCCGGGCACAATGCTTCGTGTCGGTTTCTTCTCGGTCACATCGTGGGAGAGAATCTTCTCGGGGCCGACAAAGTAGGTATTGAAATCGGCCACCACCAGGTTGTACGTCTGCCCCGGCTGCGGCTCTTCGGTCACCAGGCTCACCTGCACCGTCCCGCTCGCGCAGTGCAACGTCTGTCCGCTCTTCAGATTCCGTGCCTTGGTCCAGCCTTGCCCCGCGACCCAGAAGAGATGCCCGCCGGTGCAGCGGAGCGTTTCGCCGGCGGTTTCCAATGAAAAAACTTGCGTGCCTGGGCGAACAGTTGTTGCGATAACTGGCTTGAATGTCAGTTCGGCGGAGTCTGGATCTTGAGATAGCACGAGATCGCCTACTCGAATGGTTTCGATCCGTCTACGGCCGGTCAAAGTCCATACTTGCGTCCCTGAGACAAAACAGGAATGCGGCGGAATGCGAACGATTGGCTCATGATAATCTGTAGTGCCAACGATTTCCGGATTGTACGGATCGCTATCCGACAGGATGACATCTCGTTCGACTGCTGACCTCACGATTTGTTTTGGACGTGCATATTGTGTTTCATTTTGCTGATCCCACCAGTTCATCCAGTCGTCGGGACGAACAAGCACCGAGGTACCGGTGGCTTCTGATAAGGACTGAATCGTACGGCTGTTGATTTCTTCCGACGTAAGATTCTGTAGTACAACGGCTCGCTGTAGCGCAGCAACCGCCTTGCGCATGTCGAGGGCAATTCCATTCATGCCTCGCATGTAGATTGGTTGCGCATTTCGTGTTCTAGTGCCGTCTTGATTGACAGCGGTGTAGAAGGTTGAAAGCGTCTGGAATTCCCAGGCATCGCGTCCTTCATGGATCACTGCCATTCGAAGGACCGGTTGCCCGTTTGGCCCCGGTGCGTTCAGCCCGGCGCTTACTCCCACGATTTCCGTTGGCGATTTCATAATGGCCAACATTTGCGGGACGAATTCGTCTTTCGGCCTGGTTTTTAATTTTCCGGCGGCTAATTCGCGAATGGAGCCCCAAGGGGAGTAAATCGACTGCCGGCTAAGTGCTTCGGAGATCGCAGGACTTTGCCATTCGTCGAGCTTATTTACCAATAGGGCCGCGCATTCTTCCGTTGTCATCGAAAGAAGAAGTTCCAGACTGGGAGCAGCGGCAGCATCCTTGATTTCGGCTAGTTGTTGACACGCGTCCTGCTTTGCGCCATCGCTTCCCCCCAGCATAGCCAGCAAAATCGGCTTTAGTTTCGGGACCCATTTCACGAGCGAATCCCTTAAGCGATTTTCAATTTCTTGTTGAGCTTCGACATCTGACCGCGATCCACCGCCCATCGACGCGAACATCTCCTAACTGGATATGTGCCTGCGCATTGTTGGGATCGAATTCAAGTACGCGGCTAAAATGCGCGCGAGCTTGCTCACCTAAGCGATGGGCTGCACACCAATTCGCTAGCCTAAGGTTACCGAGCGCCGTGTCGGGCCATTTATCGCGATGGTTTGCATAGGTCGACAGTCGCGCGTCTGCTGCCATCGATTCATTCCAATCTTCAATCGATTTCCAACCAGAGCGGTCGCGCACGAGACCACTGTGCCAATTTGCGATAGGATAGTCGGGACAAATGGCTCTCGCTTCCGCAAGCGACTGCTCTCGCTTTGCGGCGTCCCCCGCAATCTCGAAGTACAGCGCGTCTCGTGAGAGCTGTTCGGCTTTGGCCCATGCGACCGTAGGTGCAATCGGCTTGTGTAATTCGTTCGATGGCTTAGGCGCAACGCTCGGAGATTCTTCACTGCCCCATGCGGCAACACTTACGCAAATTGTGATTGCCAAAATGGCAATTGCGGCCGAGTAGCGCGGACGCAACGTAGCCTGCAGTACTATACTGCCACCGAATGAATCTGCCCGTTTCATGACCCCTGCTCCTCTTTTGTCTCTGTTCCTTCGAGAGCCGGCGCCCGGAACGGTCGGGGCGCGGTTGGAAGGGGGCCCTCGATGCCGGCCGCAATATACACCTCCCGCCGGGGCATTGGCAACCAAAGTTGGCTCGTTTTGAAGCTCAGACGCGGCGGGCGACGACGGCGGTGATTCGGCCGGCGATCCGAGCGAGCATAATTGTCGACTCGCCGTCGCCGCCTGTTTGCAACTCGCGACGAACCTGTTCCGGCTCCAGCGGAACTCCGCGCTTCTTGATCTCCAGCCGCCCGATCCCGCGAGCGGCGAGCCAAGCCCGAAGCCGTTTGATCTGATACGGCATAACCTCTAGCACCTCGAAGCACGCCAGTGCCCCGTGGTTGCTTAGCTCATCCGCGGTGAAATACGCAATTCCGCCGGCGAGCGCCGCAAGATTTTCGCTGGCGGCAAGCGCGCCTTCCAGCTTCGCTGCCAACACCGCCGCATCGGGCTCAAACACGAATCGGCCTACGCGGCTGGCAATTGGGCATTCGACGTTCGGCTCGCCGATGAACGTGGCAACCACGCCGAACTGACTTGTTGCGCCAGCGTTAGGATCCGCGGCGCACACCACCGTCGCACGCCGCTTGCCGGAATGTTGGGCGAGCCTGCCGAACCATGCGACGAGCTGCCGACATTGTCGTCCGCGACTAATCCACTCCAACTCCGCCTCATGCCACCACGGCTCTTCGAACGTTGCGGCAGGCGCAAGTTTGATGGCACCATGGGGGCAGGCGTCCAGCATTTGGCGGATTTGCTCCGGACCCGGCTCGTGCAGTTCAACTCGAGTTGTGCGACGGCCACTCGGACGTCGGTCAGGATCAATATGCCACGCAGCGACGCGCGCAAGATCGAATGATCCGACATCCGAGGTCACAACTTTCGCGCGACACTCCCCTGCCCTGGTACGCAGCACTCGCAAGTTTCCGTGTGCCAAAAGCGCCATGACCGGATCGCGATCAATGCCCAGCACTTCGCCCCGCGATGCCAGACAAATTAAGTCGCCGCCGATCCCACAGCACAAATCGGCAACAAGTTGGTCCATTGGAAATCGGCCCGCCTTGTAAGCGGCGATCCATTCGTCGGTGGCTTGCTCCAGCGCTTGTCGTGTGAAGAACATTGCATCGGCGGCCGAAAATTTAGCTGCTGCGCAATTTCGAAGTTCCAACTGCTCAACAAGCAGATGCGCCCTGGCCGACGTCAAATCGGTCCGCAGTCGCTCGACCAGTTGGAGTGTTGATGCCCCCGTAGTTGCCATTGCCGACAAACGATCCAGCCACTTCGCCGCGTCAGGTCCAATCAGCCAGCGGTAATCTTCTATTGCCGCCATCGCCGAACTTGCACGCTTGGAAGACATTTCAGCCGCCATAATTCAATTCGCTCCGCCGCGGGGGTTGTCCCTAAAATCGGCCCTGCCGCTTGTTTGACGGCGGATTTTCGGCTGATTAGAATCGACGTAGGTTATTGTTCCGCCGACTTTTAGGATTGCTGGTGCCAATGGCCAGCGATCAAAAGGCTGGCTCTTTTCGTCTTCGCAGTGTCGCGCGGGTGCAAATCGAACGGCACTGCCTCCATCGTTGATGCCCTCCTGCAGGAGTTTGCGATATGGCTGCTCGTGAAAATCAAGGGTTGCAAATCGGCCTGATCGTATTTGTCACCCTGACGCTTCTGCTTAGCGTGACGACCTTTGTGTTTTTCCGCAACTACCAGAGCGAACAGCAACGCAGCAAAGACGCCGACACCAAAGCCACTGATGCTCGTACCGCTGAAAGCAAGGCCAAATCGGAACGCGATCAGTTGATGCAGTACATGGGCTATGCAGCAAACGACAAGATCGAGACGGTGACCGACGCCTGGACGAAAGACATGAAAAGCGCCGCCACCTATGGCATCGCAAACCTGCCGGCCGATCAGCAGAACTACAAGAAGCTAGTCAGCGAACTGCAGAGCGTCGTTCGCAAGCGGACTGATCAAGTTGCCAAGGCCGACGCGGATCTGCGGCAAGCCCAAGAGAACTTCAACGCGAAAATCAAAGACTTTGAAGACAACAAGCAAAAGCTGACCGAGGACAAAGAACAAGCACTAGCTTCGTACCTCACGGAGCGGAGAACCATCTCCGATCAGAACACCGCGCTGACCACCGGCAAAAAGCAGTTGGCCGACGATCTGATCAAGAAAGACGCTGAGAAGCAACAAATAACAGCGGCGAAAGATACCGAAATCGCCAGCATGCAAAAAGAACTGGCCAAATCGCAAACTCAGATTACGAACTTCGCAGAAGACATTAATGCGCTCCACGGCAAATTCAACGTCAACGCGAATCCCGATGGCAAAATCGTCTGGGTCAACCAACGTGATCGGCTAGTATACATCAATCTGGGTACGGAAGATCGCCTGCGAAAGCGCGTCACGTTCAGCGTATTCGATCCCAGCACGACCGATGTCAGTGCGCATCGATGTGAATAAACAAAACATTACCGCTCTGGCCGGTGAAAACAATCAGCCGGTTACGGAAGCCAAGAAAAAAGGCAGCCTGGAAGTGATCAACATCACTGGGCCGCACATGGCCGAATGCCGCATCCTGGCCGACTCGATTAACAACCCACTGCTAAAGGATGATTTGATTTACACGCCGCTGTGGCGGCCGGGCCAGCAAGACCATTTTGCACTGGTCGGCATGATGGATATCGACGGCGACGGCACCGACGATGTCGACAAGTTGCGCGATATCATTCGGGTCAATGGCGGAATTATCGATGCGCAGACCGATGCCAAAGGCAATATGGTGGGCGAGGTTTCCCCGGCCACCCGTTACCTCGTTCTTGGCAAAAGCGATCGGTCGACGGCCACCACGGTCGACAACAAAAAATTGGAAGGCGGCTTTTCGATCGGCGGAAACCAAATCGTCAAGGAAGCAGAAAAGCTGGGGGTGCCAACCGTCGACCTGGCCAAGTTCCTCGACATGATGGGCTACACTCCGCCGCCGGATGAAAACAAGATCGTCAATGGCCGCACCCCGGGCCCGCCCGCTCCCGGCGAACCGGTCGGCAACTTTCGCGCCCGCGTTCCCCCGGAGCGCGGCAAAGCGGGTGGAGCGTTTTGACATTCTCGCTCGCGTACAGTAGCCCGCTCTTGACGGCTTTTCTCTGGCTCGTCTTCAATTTGCATCGTCAGTGCGGTGATTTGTTGTCGTCTTGTTTGTCGTCGCAAATCCTCTTTTGCTAAGCGCCAGTCAGCAATTCTTTGCTGATTTGCTTCGGCCTATTCTCACTTCGAATTTGCCGTCGCGCGATATTATCGCTCAATCTTCGGCAAGACGGCCCTTCAGGTTGTGTAACACTGCCGGCCAGTTTCCGCTAACTATTGCGACGGTAGGGAAACGCGCGAAATGCAAGTCTTTCAGGGATAAGTGATTAAGATGAGCCGATCAAACGCAAAACTCGTGGTGGCCTTGATCATTTTGGTTTGCACACAGGCCGCTCGGATAAACGCCAAGGCGCCGACACGGGCCGATGTCCAGCAGGCCAATGCCTTAGCCGATCGGCTCATGATGCTCGACAACATGTCGAAGTCCAGCTTCATTCAAAGCCATCCAGGGGTTCTGCCTGAAACGACCTTGAAGCTTCCAAATACCGGAGCGGTTTCTTTCGACTGGTGCAATTTGAACAAGGTCTCCGAATCCCATCGCCAACGTTCGGAAGATTGCTGGGCCAATGCCGCGGTGGAAGCGCTCGAATGCAGCAACCTGATTCGCAACAATCGTCGATACATCCTTTCCGCGCAACCCGTGCTCGATCACCTGAAACTTGGCGCCTCGGGCAATGAAATTCGCGAGCAGCCTTCAGTGGCCTGCCAATACTTTGTGACCACCGGCACGGCCCGCACCGCCGATTATCCGTATACAGGCAAGCCGGCGACGCCGAAGGAGATTGCTTTGAACTATCGCGCCGTGGCTTGGGGGTACGTATCGGATGACGAGAAAGCACCCACCACCGAGCAGCTAAAGAATGCCCTGCTGCGACACGGTCCGCTGGTGGTCGACCTGACAGATACAGTCAAGTTTCATGCGTATCAAGGCGGCTTGTACAACGAACCGACGCCCGATAAGAGTGAGGTCAAAGGCAGGCACGCGGTGCTACTCGTGGGCTGGGACGATAGTCGCGGCGAACACGGCGCGTGGAAAATTAAAAATACTTGGGGGCCAGATTGGGGCGAGCAAGGCTTCATGTGGATTGCACGCGGCTCGAACAACTTTGCCCGCTATGCGGAATGGGTGTGTGCTGCGAGCCTGTATTATAGCTTGCCGGCAGAAGGATTCGCTCAGTTAATGCCCCAGGCCAATCCGCTGCCTGCCGTTCACTTCGGCGAATCGGCCAAACCGCAAGCCATGCAAATGGTGGCGACGAACGCTGCCCCGACGCCGCCGCTTGCACCTCGGTCGAATGAAAACGGCCTAGGCAGCTGGATTCCTTAAGCTATTGAGAAACTGCGCCCCCGAGACCGCGACACCATTCAAATCACGATTTTGCTCGGCAAAGCAGGCGGGCATTCGCCATGTGATCGAGTACTTGCGCAATCCGCGTGGACACAATTCAACGCTCCACGGAAGTAAGTGGCGACCGCACCAAATAGCCCGGCCGTCCCGGTCGAACGACACGTCGATTATCGGCGGCTGCAATCCATGCTACACTCGCCGTGTTCATCGGATTGGGCATATCGAATTTCAAAGCGGGAGATGAAAGCATGTTGAAGAAATGTTGCTTGGTGATGGTCATGGTGGCCGTCATCGCAGTGTCCGATTGGGACAGCGTGGCGCACGGACAAAACCCGGCGCCGCAGGCGAATACCGGGCGATGGCAGATTTATCGGGCCGACTTAGCGCCGGGCAGCGAGATGCAAGGCCGCTCTGGAGCCGGTGCTTCGAACAGCACGATTTTGCTCGACAGCGTGACCGGCGACACCTGGCTACTCTGGCCGACCGATGTCGGCGGCAAGCGATTCTACGCTTGGGTGCCGCTCGACAAGCAGAAGAGTGGATCGCCAAACACGCAGCCCCCGCTTGGGCGATAATGCGTCAAACTATGGAGCGTTTCAGCAAGGAAATTGGCGAACTAAGTCATGACACACGATCTACCACTTGCCGGCAAAAAGATTCTCTCGTTTGTGGACGACATCTATGAGGATCTTGAACTGTGGTATCCGAAGCTCCGCATGATTGAAGCCGGGGCAAACGTTGTGGTTGCCGGGCCGAAGGCGCGTTAAAGATATGCAGGCAAGCATAGCTATCCATGCGTTGCTGACTCGGCGATTTCCGAAATGCAAAGTGCCGACTTCGACGGTCTGATCATTCCCGGCGGTTTTATGCCCGACAAGTTGCGGCGCGATCCAAAAGTGTTGCAGTTGGTTCGCGAATTTGCAGCGACAAAAAAAATGGTGGCCGCAATTTGCCACGGAGGCTGGATTCCAATTTCGGCCGGGGTGTATCGGGGCGTGCGCGTTACGGGTTCGCTCGGGATTAAAGACGATCTCGTGAATGCTGGTGCAATTTGGGAAGACGCTGCAGTGGTGATCGATCGGCACTTTGTTTCTAGCCGCAAACCCGACGATTTGCCCGATTTCTGCCGCGGCATTTTGCAGATCTTGCGCGTGGATAGAATGGAATTAAGCCTCCCATGCCAAAAGCCGCCCCACTTCCGGCCTTACAAAAAGTTCGCGAGAGGCTGCGCAGCCGGATTACGCTGCACAGCGGCTCGGTTGTGGGTGATGCAGCAATTAATGGATGCCACGCGGCCCCTTTCGCACGCGCAGGTCGCCGAAGCGCTTGGCCCCCAAGGGTTTGATCGGGCCACGATCTATCGGAATTTGATAGAGCTGAGCGATGCTGGCCTCGTGGCGCGCATCGAACTCGGCGACCATGTATGGCGATTCGAGTTGCGTAGGCCATCGGGCAACCATGCGGGCGACCATCCGCACTTTGTGTGCGTCGACTGCGGCGATGTGGCGTGCTTGTCGAGTGTCAGCATCAATGTGAAACCCGCGCCAGGCAGCAAGCAATCGCGCATCGGAAAGATCACCGAAGTGCTGCTGAAGGGCCGCTGCGAGCAGTGTTCGTGAGCTGCCGACGATTACACTTCGCTGGTGGCCGATTGCTCAGGCGCCTGCTCGATGGAAATTCCTGTGTGGAAATGCACCCGATTCCCGCCGAGCGTTAATGAAGCTTGTCGCGCCTCATCGGCCCGAGACATGAAAGCGATCAGGTCTTCATCGGCAATGGCCTCCGCCACGCCGGCACTGATGGTGAAGTTGAATTTTTGATTGTGCAGTTGCAAGGGGCAGCGCTCAATGGCCGTCCGCAATCGCTCGGCGGCAGACGACGCATGCACCAGTGCCGTACCCGGCAAGGCGATGGCAAAGATATCGGTATCGTGCCGAGCCACCAGGTCCATATCGCGCATCGCTGCGGAAAGGAACTGAGTGCAAGTCCGAAGAATCAATTCTTCCATCGGGACGCCATACTGCGTACCGAATTCCCGAAAGCCATCTACGTTCATAAGCACGATCGAGAGTCGATGGCCATGACGCTTAGTTTCGGCAAGCCGACGGCGAACGTCTTCGCAAAACGCGGTCCGATTGGGCAAGCCGGTTTGGGTGTCGGTCCGGCCATCTGAAGCGAACGCCGCGTGCTTCGGGGGATCTGCTTTGGCGATTGGAGCGGACGGCTTATCGCAGTCAATGGATTGGAGCCTGGTCGGATCTTCTTTGAAGAGCTGCACTTGATTTCGACCACCTTGCTTGGCGGCATACAGCGCTTGGTCTGCGAATTGGACCAACGCGGCCGCAGTTCGCGAGCCAATCATTTGCGCCACCCCGATGCTCGCCGTCACATGCAGCGTCTTGCCTTCAAACTTGCATTCGGCGCGCTCGATGGCGGCGCGGACGCGCTCAGCCCCGGCAAGCGCTTTGGTGAAGGTGCTTTGTGGCACAATCACGCCAAATTCTTCACCGCCATAGCGCGCTACAAAGTCGGATTCGCGTACGGATGCCTGAAGCGATTTGCCCACCATCCGCAGTACTTCGTCGCCGGCGAGGTGCCCGTGGGTGTCGTTAAATTTTTTGAAGTGATCGACGTCCAGCATTAACAAACAGAACGAGGTGCCATAGCGTTCGAACTCCGAAATACGTCGCGACATTTCATGATCGAATGCACGACGGTTGCCGAGCCCCGTAAGTGCGTCGGTCATCGCGTGAGTCGCGTGCAGCTTAATCTCTTCCGCTTGCTCCAAGAGTTTCGATTCTGCAGTGTGAAGCTGTTCGGAGAGCCGCTGATTCGCTTCAAGAATCTTTGTCACCGCAGTCAGCACTTTGGCATCGGGCGCCGCGCCGCTTTGTTTCTGAGCGAATAGTTCGTTGCTAATCGCTTCCACTTGCGAAGAGTGCGCACCAACATCGGCCTTCACACGATGTGCTAACTCATGCAAATTCGTGAGTGCATTTTCCGCCCGACGAAACGGATTGACGCCGGCTATCGCGTGCAGTTTCTTGCCGCCGCGCAGCCACCATCCCAGCGCCACTCCCATCAGCAGTTCCACTATCGCTGCAGATAGCGCGATGAGCACAAGCGCGGAACTTCCGGCAGATTCAACAGCGACGGCGTTCAAATTTGCATCCATTCTTGCTCTGGCGTTACGCCCCATCAAATCTGCCGCGCAGGCCACGGGCCGCGGGACTTTCATCGATCGATTAAAAATCGGTAAACTGGACGATTTTGCTTGCCGCTGAAACGTACGTTCAGAGTGGGTCTTGTCAAAGGCTAGGCAGAGTGTGGCATAAATCAAACTTGCAGCCGGAGGCGCGCAGCTGGCATGATCCACATAGCCCGCTCTTTGGAGGGGAAGCCTCGCGTTGAATTCGCCGTTAATTCGGGTTACGCTGAGAGATTCGAAATCTTTACTCGCTCACGGAAGTGCTATGTCGATTGATCCGCAGACGCTTTGGTGGGAGCGTTTTCACGCGATTGGGGAACTAATCGAAAAGAATGTCGAGCCGCTGGTCCAGCGGTGGTCGGAGCGGGCGATCAAGGAACAACCGTGTGCCGATCGTACGCACCACGACCAGCTTCGCGATAGTATGCCCGCGCTGTTGCGCGAAATCGGCCGCGCGCTGGCCGATTCTTCTCCGGCTCATGACCAAGCGCATCGCTTGACCGCCTTGGAGCATGGCGAGCAGCGCTGGCAGGTCGGCTGGCAGTTAAACGAGGTCGTCCGTGACTATCAAATTCTACGGCTCGTAATTCTCGAATTCCTTGACAGCGCCCTTTCCGAACCGTTGCAAACTCGGGAAGTAATGGCCATTGGCCTAGCACTCGACGAAGCGATCACCGCAAGCGTTGTAGCTTACGTTCACAATCAAGAATCGCAGCTCCGCTCTACTCAGGAGCGGATGACCGAGTTCCTCGCGCTCTTATCGCACGAACTTCGCGATCCGCTCGCGCCGCTCCATACGGCACTCGAGGTTGCGCGGCTGTGCCAAAAGCCCGGCGATAAACTAGTCGATGAAGCCTTGCAAACAGCGCAGCGCAGTCTGCATCACGTCACCCGGCTGGTGGACGATTTGCTCGATGTTTCGCGTGTGGCTGCCGGCAAGCTTACACTCGCCAAACAACACACGAAACTGAACGACATCGTTGACCGGGCTGTGGAATTGACGCTGCCGCTGATTCGTTCGCGGCAGCACGAGTTACACGTCCAGCGCGTATCTGAAGATCTGTGGCTCATTGCCGATCCAGTACGGCTAACGCAAGTGCTAGTCAACCTGCTGAACAATGCCGCCAAATACACGCCACCGGGCGGACGCATCGAGCTTGTTGTTGAGCATTTGCAGAGCGATGCAGTCGTGCACATTCACGACAATGGCATTGGCATCAGTAGCGAACTTTTGCCGCACATTTTCGATTTCTTTGTGCAGGCCGAAACGGGTACCGATCGCGCCAGCAACGGATTGGGCATCGGCTTGGCGCTCGTCTCCCGACTGGTTGAACTGCATGGTGGAAGCATTGCGGCGGCAAGTCCGGGGCTGAACCGAGGAAGCGAATTTACGATTCGGGTACCGCTCGCGCCGGCTTCGCCGCTAGAATCGCAGCCATCATCCATGGTCGAGCCTGAAGTTACCGCCGGCCGCGTGAAGCGGGTGCTAGTGGTGGATGATAATCTCGATGGCGCTACCATGCTTTCCATGTATCTGGAAGGTTGCGGTCACAAGGTCGAGATGGGGCACAATGCAGAGGATGCCTTGCGTCAGCTGACCTCGCTGCGCCCTGATGTTGCAATTCTAGATATCGGCTTGCCGCAAACCGATGGCTATGAAGTAGCGCCGTCAAATTCGAGCCACTGCCGCTGGAAAGCACATTTGCTTGATTGCCGTCACCGGCTATGGCCAAGAAGAAGACCGCCGTCGCGCCCTAGAAGCCGGCTTCAACGATCACCTCGTGAAGCCTGTCTCGCTTTTGCAACTCCGCCGGATGGTGGAGTCTGCTCCGATAATAACGATCGATGCGACTGCCGATCCAACGGCCTGATCAGAACTTTGCGCGCACTGATCGGCGAATCCGACTAATTACGATTGCTCTGTGCCGGTCGGATTTGACTCAGGGTTTCCGGTCGCAACTCGAGGTTGCGCGGCATCGTTTCGGCGGATGGCGTCATAAACTTCGCGTCGATGGACCGGCACTTCCTTCGGCGCTTCCACGCCCAGCCGAACCTTGTCACCTCGGATTTCAACAACGACGATCGTAATGTCATTGTTAATGACAATACTTTCGTTTTTTTTGCGGGAGAGCACCAGCATCTTGGGTTCCTTCGTGGTTCCGCACCGGTTCTCGCTTGCCGCTGCCTATTGGGGCATTCGATCGGCCACGCCAATGTGGCGTGCCGTGGCGAGCGTTTCCAGGCGAGACAGCTTATACAGGCCGCCAAGTTCAGGCAGCCCATACACTTCCTTCAATTCACTCTACGTGGTCCGAATGCAGAGTCAAGCAAACCAAACCCCCTAGAAGCCGCTTTTTCACCCAATTTTGGGCGAATCGCCACCGCTAAAGCGAACTAGATTGCAACCCGATCAATGAGATTCACACCGGCGATCCGCGGTGGTTGGCCTCATAACTCGAATTACTGTAACGACTTGCATCGTACGAGCTGCGGAAAGCCATTAAATTAATCGCACTCGGCCGGCGAATCGCTTCGTAAAACGTGGATCGGTGCACAGTATGGCAGTATGTCCCCATTTTGCGGTAGTGAAAGACGTCCCTAATTCTCTCACTCGCTGCGGATGCTAAATAGAAGCGTTGCTTATGTGGCGGTTTGTCTTAACTGAATGGGGCCACTGTTGTGTTGGTTGGCGGTTAGCTATTGAACGCGATGGTTTCACGGTCGTCATAATTCTGCGCTAGAGGTCGAACAGCAATTACTCCCCTTATTGCCATTTGCCGCAATTGTGTGAGAACCAGTTACCTTCGAATGCAATCCGTTCAGAATGCTGATCTCTTCCGATCAACGCGGTTTCGACTCCGGGCCAAACGTTGCGTTCAAACCGCTTCCTTGCGGAGTTCGCACGCATGTCTATAATTCGGTGGAGACGTGGGGGCGAAATCGTCGCGACGCTTTTCTACCCCGTTGTAATCCGTCAACTCGCTGGAAGTCTCTCGAGGCGAACTGCATGGGAAGCTGGTTTCGAGATATATGGGACGCTGTGTCGACCGTCGCGGCCGGCATGTGGGTAACGTTGCGCTACTGGCTCAAAACGTATGAGCCCACTCGCGGCACCTTCACGCATCGATTCGAATATCCGGAGAAGCCCGTGCCCGTGGCGGCCCGCTATCGAGGATTTCATCGCTATGATTTGACCACGTGTATCGCGTGTGATCAGTGCGCCAAGGCGTGCCCGGTCGATTGCATCTACATCGGCAAAGAGCGCGTTACGAACGGCAAAGGTTTTAAAATTACCGGCTTCACGATCGACTATTCCAAGTGCATGTTCTGTGCGCTGTGTGTGGAGCCGTGTCCTGTAGATTGCATTTTCATGGGGGCCTCGCACGATCTGAGTTGCTACAGCCGCGATGGATGCATTGTCGATTTCGCACGGTTGCCTGTGGATGTGGCATGGGGTCGCGCGACACTGAACCCGGCGGCGGTGGCGGAGTCTAAGGTAATTGTGGAGCCGGTACACGGCGGACCAAATCAGTAGTCGCCGAGTTGGCAGTTGGATGATCGGCATGCGATTTGCTTTTCAAGCATTGGGCGGCGTGGAGTTGGCATAGTTCGAACAGCGGAAAACTCAGCCAATGAGCGAGAATCGCAACAATTCACGACGGTACTTTACGGTCGAACAAGCCAATGCCATGCTGCCGCTGGTTCGGGCAATCGTGAAGGATCTTGCCGATTTATCGCGCGATGTGATCGACCGACGTCAACGTCTTTCGCACCTCTTGGCAGGTCGCAACGGACATCAAAGCGATGTCTACGGCGAAGAGTTGACCCAAGTCGAAGAGGAACTGGAAAAGGATAGCCGCCGGTTGCGCGAGTTCGTCGAAGAACTGCTCAAGCTCGGTGTCGAACCTAAAAACGGCCCAGAAGGGCTGGTCGATTTTCCCGCTCTCATCGATGGACACGAAGTGTACTTGTGCTGGAAGCTCGGCGAAACCGAAGTGATGTTCTGGCACGATCTGGAAGCGGGCTTTGCTGGACGGCAATCGCTTGTGGCAGAAGCTGGCGTCGATTCGGCCGGCGGGTCCGCGAGCGGCGGGCTTGAACATCCAGGCTCAGACGGGCATTAAACGAATTTGCTGCGCGTTGTTCGGCCGATATTTGTCATTCAATTGTCGGTTAATTGTTCCGTGAACGCCCCGGTTTGATGCATGGAGGTTATGTGCCATGCGCTTTCCAGTCGTTTGCGGCATTATCGATCGGCGGATCCTCGCCAATTATCGAGTCAGTCCCCCGGTCATCGCGCAGATTCTTCCGCCGCCATTCCGGCCGCAGCTCGTTCACGGATATGGTATCGCCGGCATTTGTTTGATCCGCTTAAAACGAATTTGTCCAAAGGCTTCCCCGTTTGCTTGGGGAATTAAATCGGAGAACGCGGCACATCGTGTAGCAGTTGAGTGGGACGACGAAAATGGCGTGCAGCGCGGCGTATTTATTTTTCGCCGTGATACCAGCTCGCGCTTGAACGCGTGGCTCGGTGGCCGGCTATTTCCTGGCGAGCATCAACATGCGCGCTTTGTCGTCGACGAAACACCCGGTCGGCTCTCAGTTGCCGTTCACAGCGACGATAGTTGCGTGCAATTGGCTGTTCGCGGACATCCTGCTGCCTGTTTACCCCCGACATCGGTTTTCAACTCGCTGAGGGAAGCATCTGAGTTTTTTGAGAAAGGTTGCGTGGGCTATTCAGCCACCTCGAATGCAGGTCGGTTCGAAGGGTTGGAGCTGAAATGCAAAAGGTGGGACGCAACGGCACTTCAAGTCGACGAAATCCGATCAAGCTTTTTTGATGATCGATCAAATTTTCCGCCCGGCTCCATCGAATTCGACGGGGCGCTTCTAATGCGCGGTATTGAGCACGAGTGGCACGCACGCGGCGATCTGTGTGGCGTCGCTGCAGTTTAACATTCTTCTTAAGCAACTTCCGGCACGAGAATCAAACGCGTAGCAATTCGTATTTCAATCGCATGAATTCTCCTAGCGACCAAGCTTGAAAGGGACATCCGCGAGGGGTGAAAGGCGCTTCGGCATCCGTGCATTCGGTGATGTGACCCAGACCCGACGAATTCAAATGAGCTTCAAGGGTCGGCAGGAATCGATCGCGCGCTTCCTGTTTTGCATCGGCACTCGAGGACCTCACGCGGAGCCACGCCTCGACGAATGGGCCTATCAGCCACGGCCAAACGGTGCCCTGATGATATGCAGCATCGCGCACTTCGGGTGGGCCGACACACTGGGTGGCATAACCCGGCGATCCGGGAGCCAACGTTCGCAAGCCGAGTGGAGTGAGCAGCCGGGCTTCCGCAGCATCGACAACAGTTTTCGCGCGCTGGCCATGCAATAATGCCAGCGGCAGACCACCAACGGCGAAGATTTGATTCGGGCGGAACGAGGCATCGACCATTCCAGATTGATGGTCGACATCGACCACATCGAACAAGCAGTTTTGCGATTCGTTCCAAAATCGCCGATCGAATTCGGCGCGGCCCCGTTCGAAAATAGAATTGAATTTCCGATTGATCCTACCCGCGATCCACAGTGCGTTGAGCCAAAGCGCTTCCACTTCCACCGGTTTGCCGACGCGCGGTGTGATGACGTAATCGCCGACTTTGGCATCCATCCAAGTGAGCTGCGTACCCGACTGGCCGGCGGCAAGTAGGCCGTCGCTATCCATGCGGATACCATAGCGAGTGCCGCCCGAATAGCCCTCTACAATTGCCAAAACGGCTTGCTCCAACGCGCATCGATCTTCGGTGCTCATGGGCCGGCCGCGGCGTATCGCGGCATCGAGAAGATCGTGAACTGCGACGACGAACCACAGCGAGGCGTCAACGGAATTGAATTCCGGCTGATCTCCGGCATCGGGAAATCGATTCGGCAGCATGCCTTCGGAGACCGTGCCGGCCCAGGCCAGCAGGATTTGCCTGGCGTCGTCGAGTCGATCGATCGCTAAACATATTCCGCGGATCGAAATGAACGTATCTCGGCCCCAATCGGTGAACCAGGGATAGCCGGCGATAATCGTTTGGCCAGCACCGCGGCGCACCAGGTAGGCATCCGCCGCACGATGTTGGGAAGATGCAAAGCGATTGCGGCGAGCCAGCTCGGATTGCGCCGATCGCTCAAATGCCGAGGCGGCATCTAATGGCTCAGCATGCATTGCCGCGTAATCAGGATACAAAGGACTGGCCAGTTTGCTGATCGCCGCGTCGTGGCCGCCGGCAACAAGCAATAATACTGCCTGTCGAGCGATATCGAAAGTTAGCACACCCGGGGAGGCGAGATCCTCCGAGAAATCGAGCCCCCGTTCTTTTTCGAACTCGTACAGAAAGTTGCGGAACCACTCGGGCTCTTGAGCGTAACTGCCATTGGTGAGGGCGAGGATTTCCGGAATACCGTTGTAGGGCCGCCATGCGAGCCAACCGCCGCGTTTTTGAATTTCGAAGCGAAATGCGGAGTTCTCGTGGTGCGTGGCGTGGTAATCGCGTCCGCTGAAGAACAGACGCAGTTTCAAGATGCCGCGCGAGGTGCGATCAGTGATTGAATCAGATGGTCCGACATTTTCTCTATGTCGCCAGCGGAGGCAGCACGCGCTAATGCCATGCGGTACGAATAGTTCTTGCACAATCCGCATGCCGTCCGGCAGTTGAAATGTCCAGGTTGGCCACGGCTCGGTTCGGAAGTCGAGAATTCGCGAGGCGCCGTCTGGCCAAACGACATTTGGCTGATATCGCTGCGACGAAATGGCGAACTTGCCGAAATCCGTTTCAATCCAGGCATCGAATCCGTTGACCAGCACCATGCGACCCGTCGGCGGATTCGTGGCAGTGAGCAGCAACGCATGATACCGTCGCGATCGTTCTCCGCTGCTGGTGCCGGATGCGAATCCGCCCAGGCCATCGGCTTCCAGCCATTCCGTGCGGTTATCGATCGGCACGCACATACTTTTTCACCATAGAGACACGGAGGCACAGAGAAGCACGATTACTTCAGTCACGTTGATATCTGAGATTCAGATACTTCGACTTCCGTGACTTGTATATTGTTGTCCGCATTTGTTGGGTTCACGGCTTTCACTGCTCCATCTCCACTCTGTATCTCCGTGA
Organism: Pirellulales bacterium; assembly: GCA_963773875.1. GTDB lineage: Bacteria > Planctomycetota > Planctomycetia > Pirellulales > JADZDJ01 > CAVTYH01. Next base: position 821,407 of record CAVZCV010000006.1, on the reverse strand, counting down.
TTCTGTGGTGAATTGACGGCCCGTGTCGTGGCGGGCGTTTCGGCTGTAAAAGCTTTGCGACCAGGGCGGTCCAGCCAGTTTGATGGCTCGCGCCAAGCCCATGGCCATCGTCGCCATGGAAGTATTCGTGAAGCAAAACGTAATCGCGGAAATGCGGATCGGATTGCATTTTCGCATAGGGTCCGGCGACGGCGCGGCGGCCCGATTCATCGCGCAGAAAGATCGACGTTAGCCGTCGGCCTAATTCACTGGCTACTTCCAGAATCGTAAGATATTTTCCCGACCCGCTAGGGCACTCGATTTTGAAATCATCGCCGTAATAGTGGTGGAACTTTTGCAACGATTCCACGAGCAAATAGTTCACCGGAAACCAAATCGGTCCGCGCCAGTTCGAGTTGCCCCCGAAGACTCCGCCTTGCGATTCACCCGGTTCATATCCCAGACGATACTCTTGGCCTCCGTAATGCACCACAACCGGATGTTGCTCGTGCCACTTGGAAAGCGACCGCACTCCGTAATCGGAGAGAAACTGTGTTTCATCGAGCATGCGTGAAAGCACTCGTTTCATCCGGTGTCCGCGCATCAGCGCCACGAGCCGCCGCTGGCCGATGCCCGGCAGAGTCCATTCCGCAACGAGCTCGGCCAAATCTTTGCGATGCTCGACTAGCCACTTCAACCGATCGCGAAATTCCGGCACGCGTTCCAACTCTTGGGGTTCGAGCGTTTCCACCGCGAATAGCGGAATCAAGTTGACCATAGAAAACGACTTGAGCCGCATCGCTCTGCCGCCGCGCAGTTCGGCGATGGAGCAGTACCACTCATCGTGATCGTCCCACATGCCAATGCCGCCGTCTTCATTCGCGCCAGAGCCGACGTGATTCATGGCCTCGGCGATCGCCAAAAAATGCTCAAAGAATTTACTGGCAATACTTTCGTAGGCCGCATCGTGTTGCGCGAGTTCCAGCGCCATACGCAATAGGTTCAAGCAATACATGGCCATCCAGCCGGTGCTGTCGGCCTGGGAAAGGTGCGCGCCCATCGGCAGCGGAGCGTTGCGATCGAAAATCGCGATATTATCGAGCCCAAGAAATCCACCTTCAAAGATATTGCGATTCTCCGCGTCCTTGCGGTTCACCCACCAGGTGAAATTCAGCAGCAGTTTGTGAAACACCCGCTCCAGGAACTTGCGATCGCCGTGATGGCCGTGGCGGGCGCGATCGATCTGATAAACTCGCCAGGCGGCCCACGCGTGCACCGGTGGATTGACATCGCCGAATGCCCATTCGTAAGCGGGCAATTGGCCGTTGGGGTGCATGAACCATTCGCGGCCCAACAGCACCAGCTGCTGTTTGGCAAACTCCGAATCAATCGCGGCCATGGCCACGCAGTGGAACGCCAGATCCCACGCCGCGAACCAGGGGAACTCCCAGGTGTCGGGCATCGACATGATTTCGCGGCACTTCAAATGACGCCAATGAATATTGCGGCCGAAACGGCGCTCGGGCGGCGGCGAGGGTTGCAGCTCATCCCCCTTGAGCCAGCGTGCCACATCGTAATGGTAAAACTGCTCATTCCAAATTAAGCCCGCCCAAGCTTGCCGCTGAACGTTGCGCACATCGGCATCGTGCAGCGAGTGCTGTAGGTGCCCATAGAATTCGTCGGCTTCTTGGCGCCGTTTTTCGAAAATCGAATCGAAGTCGGAAAACGCGGGGCTCAGCGGTCGCTCCGAAAGCCGCGTGCGAGCAGTCGCCGTTCCACCTGCCGGAATTTCCAGCGCGAAGTGCGCCGCCGTTTTGGTTCCGCGTCGCTGCGGGTTGATGGCTGCATGATTGCCGTGGGCCAGATATTCATGGAAAGCATCTTTGAAATAGCCTGGCGCGTCGTTCATCCCATACAGACGCCGCACGTTCGTGTCGTTGTCGCAAAAGATCAATTCGGCGTTTCCATCCACGTACCAATGATAACGGCCCAACTGATAGTGCTCTGTCGCCACGGTATTGGCATCAATCACGTTCAATCCCGGCTTGGCAAACTCCGGCCGCCACGACCAAATGTTGCGAAACCAAAGCTGTGGCAAGATGTGCAACTTGGCTGCGTCGGGACCGCGGTTGATCGCAGTGATTTGCATCAGCACATCGCGCGGATCGGCTTTGGCGTATTCAATGAACACATCGAAATAGCGATCGTCGTCGAAGACGCCGGTATCGATTAGCTCAAATTCCGGATCGTGCTTCGAACGGCGTCGGTTTTCATCTACGAGCCAGGTGTAGGGAAATTCGCGCTGCGGATACTTGTAAAGCATCTTCAGGTACGAATGCGTTGGCAGCGCGTCCAGAAACCAATAGCACTCTTTCACGTCTTCGCCGTGGTTGCCTTCGCCGTTGGTAAGGCCAAACACGCGCTCTTTTAGAATTGGATCGCGTTCGTTCCAGAGCGCGAGCGCCAGACATAATTGCCCGTGGTCATCGCAGAGTCCGCCCAATCCATCTTCGCCCCAGCGGTACGCCCGGCTGCGAGCGTGATCGTGCGGAAAATAGTCCCATGCGGTTCCACCCGGGCTATAGTCTTCGCGCACGGTTCCCCATTGGCGCTCGCTCAAGTATCCACCCCATTGTCGCCACGGCTGTGTGCCCAGGGCAGCTTCTTCCAAACGACGTTGTTCTGCGGTCATGAATCCATATCCGTGGTCGGTTATCAATTGAGACGAGAAACACTCGAATTCGCCCGGAAATTCTACCCTATCGCTGGAACCAAACCGATTCGCGCAATCTTTAAAATCATACGCCGCAGCCGCAAAACCGGCACTGCCGCCACGTGCGGGCGCTGGATTGAACTGACCGTGCCGTGCGTGTAGCTTGGGGCATTGATGGACACTGTAACCAACCAATCTGTCGCCGCGCCAAGCCTTTGGGAGCAGCACCTCATGGCGGTCGACCGTGTGCAAGAACGAATGACGCGCATTGTCAGCTGCCTTAAACGCGGCCGGCATCAATTACGCGGTTGTCGGCGGGCAGGCCGTGGCCATTTGGGTAGCAACCCGCGATCCCGCCGCGGTTCGCACCACGAAAGATGTCGATCTTCTGGTTGCACGTACCGACTTGCCGCGAATTCGGGCCGCAGCGCTTTCTGCGGGGTTCGATTATTTCGAGACCATGGGCGTTGGCATGTTGCTCGATCGCAGCGATCCAAATCCCCGTCACGCGGTGCATTTAGTTTGGGCCGGCGAAATTGTTCGCGCGGGCGAAAAGTACCCCACTCCATCCCTTGCCGGTGAGCAATATAAAGATGCAGGGGTGCCCGTGGTTGCGCTCGGCGATTTGGTCCTGATGAAAACTTCGGCGAACCGAGATCAGGACCGTGTGCATTTGCGCGACATGATTGATGTCGGACTTTTGGATCGCAGTTTCCTGGCTCAATTGCCGGGTGATCTTCAATCGATATTGGATCGCTTGTTGACCGAAGCAGGCAGATAGCGCCGATCGCAATAATTTTCTGACGATCACACTCCACACTAGCAGGCCCGACGATGACTCCACACTTAATGAGAATTTTGGTTGCGTTGACCGTATGCTGTTTCGTATTCATTCCACACGGCCAAACGCATCGGGCGGCCGCAGCCGACTCACCCGGGACAAACGCTGCTAAGAAAAAGGTCTTGTTCATTGCGGGTAAGCAAAGCCATGGCTTCGCTCAGCACGAGCACAATGCAGGCTGCATGCTGCTGGCGAAGTGTCTGAATGAAAGCGGTCTGCCGATCGAAGCGGTCGTCGCGAAGAATGGCTGGCCGACCGACCCAAAAGTGTTTGACGGCGTCTCGGCAGTTGTGATGTACTGCGACGGAGGCGACGGTCACATTGTCAACGATCATCTTGACCAGCTGGATCAACTGGCCAACAAAGGCGTGGGCATTGGCGCCATTCACTACGGCGTGGAAGTGCCAAAAGGGAAGTCCGGCAATTATTTTCTCGATTGGCTGGGCGGTTACTTTGAAACCGATTGGTCGGTCAATCCAACCTGGACCGCCGAATACACGGAGTTGCCGGCCCATCCGGTGGCGCGTGGCGTGAAACCATTTTCCATCAAGGACGAATGGTACTTTCACATGCGGTTCACCGACAACATGAGTCGCGTGATGCCGGTGCTCACTGCAATCCCGCCGGAGAGCACGATGAACCGGCCAAACGGTCCTCATGAAGGCAATCCGGCCGTGCGGCAGGAAGTGGCCGCCGGCAAACCGCAGCACATGGCCTGGGTGGTGCAACGCCCCGATGGCGGGCGTGGCTTCGGTTTCACCGGCGGGCATTACCACTTCAACTGGGGCAACGATCAGGTTCGCAAAGTGGTGCTAAACATGATCGCCTGGATTGCGAAAGTCGACGTACCCGAGGGCGGCGTGAATTCAAAAACGCCGACCGTTGATGATTTGATGGCGAATCTCGATAACAAACCGGTGCCGAAAGACTTCGACATAGAATCTCTCCAGAAGGATTTGGAGAAGTGGAACGGCGCCAAGTAATTCGGGCAGCTTCACCGCAGAGGATGCGGAGGAAAAGCGTCCATAAGCAAATCGGAAAGTCAGAAAATCGAATGCCGCATTTCTTGCTTGCTGGATTCCTAACTGTTTTGGCGTTTCTGCGTTCCTCCGCGTCCTCTGCGGTGAATTAGTCAGTTATCACTCCCGTTGCGCGCTCGAATCGCTGCGCGTAATCAGGATGGTTGGTGCCCATCAGCCGATCCCAAATGTTGAAGTACAGGCTGAAATTGCCAACGAACTTTTCATGATGCAGTCCGTGGTGCGTGGGCGAGTTCAACAGCAGACCCAGCGGACTGGCCAAAAACCAGCGCGGATAGATTTCATAGCCACAGTGGCCGAATACATTGAACGAAATCTGCCAGATCATGAAGATCGCAAATGCGGAGGGGTGCACCGGAAGTATAAAGATAATCAATGGCCCAATGCCGGCCTGCACGGCGGCTTCCAGTGTGCTGAACGAGTATGCGGCCCACGGCGTGGGATTGGTTGATAAATGATGAGTGCGATGAAACATGCGATAGAGTTTGCGGTAATGCATCAGCCGGTGCGTCCAATAAAAATACGTGTCATGCATCAGAATCATGAGGCCGATGCTGAGCGCGTACCATACCATGCCGCGATCTTCAATATGTCGATACATACGCGTCCAGCCAGAAAGCGCAGCGAAGACGACAAACATGGTGACCAATCCAAAAATGCCAATGCTTCGCAGCGAGTAGAGAATTTCGCGACTGATTTGCTGGCCTGTGGTCGCCCGCTGTGAAATTCGGCGATTGATCAAAGCCTTCCACAGAATAACGTACAGCAGAAGCCACAGCGCAAATGCCAGGGCTCCATACCAAAGCGCGTATCCCAGCACAGTTCGCTGAGCGGCAGAAACCGACCATTCAAGTTTGTCGAGGATTGCCATACGCAGACTCGTGACTGTTGACTTTCTCCAGTCTATCAAATCGCACCAGCCGTCCAAAGCAGCGGCCATGCCTCGAGCGCTAAGCGTGCGCCGCCAAAAACTCTTGAATTGCCTCGGGTGGGCTTTTCGCGTAGGTTCCCTGTCGGCTGATGGCGACGCCAGTTTGCCGGTAGAATTTCAGCGCCGCTTCCGACATTGCGACGACCGACGCAATGCCATTGAGTACCGGAGCGCCGCTAATTCCCCAGGCCTTTTCCCGCGCGAATAGCAACATCGGCAGGCCGCCGGCGGGAATGATCACTTCGGCTCCAGCCTCAACCAACGATTGTGCTTCGCGGGAAAACAGTTTTTTCACCCGCTCGTACGCCGCACTGCTTTCGAACGCATCCATATAGTCGCTGACTTGCGTCTCGATGGCTCGCACGCCGGCGGAGCGCTGCGCGAGGCCCATGGCGATAATCTGATCGCGATGCCAAGGGATGAAGCAAGGGTTAATCGTTACCAAGCCGAATGTGCGTCCCAGCATCGATGCATGCAGCATTGTCGCTTCTCCCAATCCGACGACAGGTATCTCGACCGCCGAACGGCACTCGACAATACCGGGCTCTTGAAAATGTCCGATGACGAAGGCGTCGTAATGTTGTGCGTCAGCCTGAATCGCGTTGCGAATCACTTGGGCTGCGCAGCGGAATTCCGTCAGCGGGCTGAGATAGCGGTCCGGCGGGGAAATGCCGTGGACCTCGAATTGGATGTGCGGGGACGCGAACGCCGAAAGAAATTCTTCCAATCGCCGGGTGTACGGCTGCTGAGCCACAGGATCGACATAGCTTTGATACCAAATTCGCGCAGGGCGAGTGGCGTCGCTATTTGGGGCGAAATCGGTTGACGGCATGGGACGCTCCTTTTGCCGCATTATACGATTGGATTCGATATTTTCGCTCCTTCAAAGCCACGTTCGGCACCGGTAACAACCGTCGTCAGTTTCCGCTAATAACGGAGAGGTAAATTCCAATCTCGAATTGAATTCCATCGTCAAGGAATCGTGCCATGACCAGCGCGTAGCATGCAGAACATGTTGCCAGTCAAATTGCTGCGTCTGGCAATGCGAACCAGCAAGGGCGCCATTTTCTGGTCGCTCACCGTTGTCTGGCTCTTGTTCTTTATTCTGGTGTTGATACCGCTGGCCAGGTTGGCACTCGCGGTCATCGCGCGCTGGTAGCGAGGACAAATAGACCTTTCAACGGCAGTGCGAATTTCTGATTCCGCCCCAGACTTCAATTCTCGTTGTTCTTCACGAGATCTTTGCCTGCGCGGCTGGCCAGCGCTTTGTGCGTCGCAAAGGAAATGTAGTAGGAGATGAAATGCACTGAGCCGTCGCAGTAAACGGAGTTCCAGGTGCTCGGATGCGCGCTGCCGTAGCAGTGGCAGCTCATGCAAGTGTCGGCCGAATTCTGACGATTCTTCACGTCGTGAGTCGGAACTTTTTCCACGAAGCGAACGCAGTCGCCAAACGGGCAAGTGTAAATGCTGCCCATGTCGCCCCAGAATTGACCACTCTCGTAGTCGTCTGCCGGCATCGTTTTTTCGCCTGCCAGATATGTTTTACTGAGGCCGTCGGTCACGTCTTTTCTGCGAACGGTTTTCATTTTGATAGCAGTGTTCGTCAAAGTTGCGAATTCCCAAATGCCGGGCAGCGTGACTTGGGGTGTCGGATGCGAATCGACCGGTTGGTTGCTCGCGCCGCCGTTAATCGCATAATCGGCGCGATCGCCTTTGGTCACGACTCCACCCAACGCGCTGACGGTCTTCCGCATCGGATAGGCGACTGCCGGTCGCCGGCTCGGGCAAACGTACGATAACACCGGCGTGCCTAATAATTCCATTGCCCGACCCACGGGGATCGCCGGTTGCACGGCCTGACCGAAGCCAGCTGTCCGCGCCCAAGTGTTGTACAAGGGTGTTTCGCCAAGGTAAGGCAGAATTGCCACCAGCCACGACGGCGTGTTTTGAATCGTTGATTGATTCCAAACACCGGTCTCGTTCGCGTACTTCCCGTGGACGCGTTCATACTCAATCGATGCCAATCCAATTTGCTTCAAATTGTTCGCGCACTGCGTGCGCCGTGCCGCCTCGCGGGCGTCTTGGACCGCAGGCGTCAGCATGGCGATCAAAACGCCGATGATGGCGATGACAATGAGAAGTTCGACGAGCGTAAATCCGCACTGGCCGTGCGCCTGTTTGGTGGCGTCCGGTGTGCGCAATCAGCCAACAGTCTCCGCGGTGCTTCATAGTGGCTCCCTTTTGTCCCCAAAGAAAGCAGGTCCCACATGCCTTGCTTCTCTGCGCCGGCGACTGTATTCACTTGGCCTTTATATCGCAACCGGCAGGCGGACGCAAATATTTTCCGGACCCCTCGACCGCCGGCCAATCGCATGACGATAACTCCCGCTGAAATTGCCTTCCGAGCCGCGTCCGTCAAGAAGCGGTGTCCGAGTACATCGCTCCCACCACCGCTTTCTGACGGGCGGGGCTCAGATTTCAGATACGCAATTCCCGGTGCTGCCGCATGACGACGCACTGTACATGGAGCACATCGCAAAACTCGCGCTGGAAAAGCTGGTAATTGGCGTGATCTACGCCGCCGGACGGCGGCCAGCGGGTGATGAACTTTTGGACGGTGCCGGCTGCCATGCATCAGACCGTAACCGGCCGGCAGGACGGCGAAAAGAGAAATCTTGAAATTCCGCGCCAGTGGCCCAAAAAAGGCTCTTGACCAATTAACTAATGTACACTACAATGATGCGATCGGAGAGTATGGGCTCTGTGACTCGGTCTTTGACAATTGAGCAGTACAAAAGGGGCTAGGTGACTGAGGGCCTAGGTGTCTGATGGTCTGCGCCTAGGCCAGTCTCGTGCGCCGAGTCTGTGTGCAAGGCTCGGTGAGACTGGCCTGCGTACGCACCGCAGGGTGGCCCGGACAAACTGTCCGGGCAGTGCAGCCGCAAGAGGTGTCAGAAAAGATTCGGAACCATTGATCGGGAACGATCTGCTCGTGCCTCTTGTCGCTGCGCTACTCCGACACGCCGTGCATTGTCGGGGCCACCCGGAGTAGCCCGTGAAAAAACCAGGGCCAATGGATCGAGAATTCTCGGTCGATTTGAAGCAAGAAAAGCGGAGGGTGAAATAACTGTGAAAAAACTCGGCACGAAATTCGAGAAAACCACTGCATAGGTTGAAAATTGCGCCGCAGTTTTTTCACTTCGAAACGCGTTGTTTTGGGAGTCAGGGGCGATGAGGCGCGTAAAGCGGACGAGTTTGCTCGACGCTAGGGTCGAGCAGCTAGAATTCAAACAGTTTCTTGATTGCATACACCGTCGTGGCTCGCCCGGCGCGAGCAATCGATCGGGTCAGCGGTATGCTCTTGGGGCACACGGCGACGCAATTTTGGGCGTTGCCGCACATTTGAAGGCCACCTTCCGACGTGAGCGCATCCAGGCGCTCGCCGGCGTTCATAGCGCCGGTCGGGTGCATGTTGAAGAGCATTACCTGGCTGATGGCCGCGGCACCGACGAAGCTGCGATCGTACTGGGCATTTTTGCGAGCGGTAAACTGCGCGTCAGTTTCCCCTTCGCGCTGACGCAGCTCCACCTTGAGATACTGCGGACATGCTTCCAGGCAGCAGCCACAGGTCATGCACTCGCTCAGCGGATAGGCCTGCTGCTGCACCGCCGGCGAAACTGCGCGGGCCGGGGCCGTGGTCGTAGTAGCCATCGGTTGGGATCCAGCCTTTGATTTTCTTAAGTGCTTGAAACATGCGCGAGCGATCGACGAACAAATCGCGCACCACCGGAAACTTGGCAACGGGCCGCAGTTCAATTTCATCGGGATTGTCTTCCAGCAGCCGGTCCACGAGCGCCGAACAAGCCTGCCGCACGCGGCCGTTGATCACCATGGTGCAAGCGCCGCAAACTTCCTCCAAACAATTGCAATCCCAAGCGACGGGCGTTACGTGCTGGCCGTCAATGGTTTCGGCCATCGCGGCAATCTTTTGCAGCACGCTGATGACGTTCATTTCCTTTTCGTACGGAACTCGAAAGCGCTGCCAGTAGCTCGATTCGCTCGGTGCGTTCTGCCGCAGGACCCGAACTTCAAACGACGTCGGCGGTGCGCTGATGACCGTTTCCGGAGGTGCTAGCGATAGTGTGATCAGCCGTGTGCGATGTGGTCATTTAATTAACCGCGAATTACGCGGATGAAAGCAGGCGATGCAGCAGATCTTTTTTCTACGAATGATTGCTCGTCGAAATTCGCGTTATCCGCGGTAATTTCGCGACTCTCATTTGGCGGCGATTTTTTCCATTCCAGCCGGTTGGCCATTGCCTTTCGCTCCGTTGCCACCGGCCGATGCGGCTCTGCCGGCCTGGCGTTGGTTCCAAACTTGTTCGATCATTTCGGCGCCGACGAGACCGTATAACCGCGGACGTGGCGGAATAAGGGTTGTGTCGATTTCGCGATAGCTGATCTCCGGATCTCCCTCTGCGCTGAGCTTGGCCATCGTGGTCTTCAACCATTTCCGACTATTTTCTTCGAAGCGATCGCACCACTCGTCGGCCTGGCGGCGTAGTTCCACGGGATCGGTCGCCGACAATCCGGGCATGGCGAACTCCGGCTTGAAATGCGCACCGCGGCATTCATCGCGCAACAGTGCGCCGCGAATAATTGCCTTTGCCACAGGGAACATGTCGCGCAGGGCCTTTGTGAACACGACGTTTTGATTCGTCCAGTTGCCCGTGTCGGATAGGGCGCAGCGTTTCGCGCGCTGTTCTAGTTCATTAACTTTGTTATAGGCGTCGGCCAATTGCTCGTTGTTTCGCACCACCGTTGCTGCCTTCGTCATGATAAGGCCGAGCTCTTGATGGATAATGTACGGATTCTCTCCGGGTGCAGACGCGCCAATGCCGGTTCGTTTGAGAAGTTTGTCGTGCGCGTCTTGCTCGCATTTTTGGGCATCGCTGAACAATGAAGCCGGCTGGTCGGCGGCCGAGTTGCCTTTGAGAGACGCCAACAACGTTTCCATCGTCGGCCCCATGATGAGGCCGCTGAATATGCAGCTTAGCAGCGAGTTGGCGCCGAGCCGGTTTGCGCCGTGATACTGATAATCGCACTCTCCGATGGCATACAGGCCGGGAATGTTAGTCTGCTGATTGCGGATGGAGCCCAGTTTCAATCCGCCGGAGGCCGAACGTTCGTAATCGACCCACAATCCGCCCATCGAGTAGTGCACGGCAGGGAAGATTTTCATGGGCACATCGCGCGGATCGACACCCTGGAATTTTTCATAAATGCTGAGAATGCCGCCGAGCTTTTCATCCAAGATTTTGCGCGGAATGTGTGTGAGATCCAGGTACACGCACATGCGGTCGTTTTCAACGCTTAGCCCTTCATTAACGCAGACGTTAAAGATTTCGCGAGTGGCAATATCGCGCGGCACCAAATTGCCGTACTTTGGATAGCGCTCTTCGAGGAAGTAATAGCGCTCATTTTCTGGAATGGCCCGCGGATCGCGGGGGTCTTGCGGTTTGCGCGGAACCCAAACCCGGCCGCCCTCCCCGCGAGCGCTTTCGCTCATCAACCGCAACTTGTCGGCGCCCGGAACGGCGGTCGGATGGACTTGGATAAACTCTGGATTCGCATAGATCGCGCCGGCTTGAAAGCACCGGCTGGCGGCGCTGCCGCTGCAAACCATCGACATCGTGGACCGGCCATAAATCAGCCCGCAACCGCCCGAGGCCACGATGACGGCATCCGCCGGAAACGAGCGAATCTCCATCGAGACTAAATCTTGCGCTACGATGCCGCGGCACCTCCCGGTGCTATCCAAAATCGGGCGCAGGAAATCCCAGAACTCGTGCTTCGTGACTTTGCCGGCCACTTCCCACCGGCGAACTTGTTCATCCAGGGCGTACAACAATTGTTGCCCTGTCGTTGCGCCTGCGAATGCGGTTCGTTTGTAGAGTGTGCCACCGAAGCGACGTTGATCGCGATAACCTTCCGAGGTGCGATTGAACGGGACACCCAAGCGATCCATCAAATCGATGATTCGCGGGCCCCATTCGCACATTTCTTTTACAGGCGGCTGCTCATTGAGAAAGTCTCCACCATAGACCGTGTCGTCGAAGTGTTTCCATTCGTCGTCGCCTTGTTGTCGCGTGAGATCGTTCACGCTATTGATTCCACCTTGTGCGCAAACGCTGTGGGAGCGCTTGACCGGCACAAGGCTGAACAAATCGACATCGATTCCTTGCTCGGCGAGTTTCATCGACGCAGCCAAGCCTGCCAGACCGCCGCCAACCACCAGTACAGATTGCTTTGCCATCGCTATTCCCTCGTTTTCGATGGACCTGAAGGCACGGCCGGAGAAGCCACTGACGCTGGCGGCGGGATCAGCCCTTGCTCGATTTCACGATGGATTTCGATGTTCTCTTCAATCGCTTCGGCGGCCGGTACGTCGATTCTGGACATTCCATACAACGAGCCCATGCCGAACGTGGCGACCAGGATGCCAACAGCCGCACAAAGATAACCAGCGCGGCGCTGAGCTTTATCACTAATCCAGATGCCCCACGTGATGCCGAACGTCCAAATGCCGTTCGCCAAATGATAAACCGCGCACAGGGTGCCAACGGTGTAAATGATTTTGATCACCATCGGATCCAACACAATTGCGGCCGATGAAGCGGCTCGCTCAGGGTCAAATTTCCCGCCACCCAGACCCTTGCCGAGATGATGCATTTGCCACAGATGGAATACGATGAAAGCGGCGACAAACATGCCAGTCGCTCGTTGCAGTGTATAGCGAACATTACTGCCATACGGATACGCGGCGACATTCGGCAAACCGCCGCTGATGATCCAAAAACCGACTAAAGCGTGGAACAAAATCGGAATGAAAATGAACGTCCATTCGAGCAGAGTGACGGCTGTATCTCCCAGCGAATGGATAGTATCCACTTGCTTTTGATACATCGCTGGCCCTGCCAAAACCGAGGCGTTTACGGCCAAATGCATCACAACGTAGGCCCCGATCGGAAGCAGCCCGGCCAGGGAAAAGAGGCGGTAAATCAAAAACTGGTTCCGCCCCAAGAGTGTCGAACCAGCCAACTCGGCCGGTGCGGCAGTTTTAACAACTTCCACGGGCGTGTGCTTTCCTTGAAGAATTGCCGGCGCATTGTCCAAATTCGACGCCGCAAGTTGCCTATAGACAAACAACTTCTATTGCCTGATGTAGTATATGGATCGGAGTTTACCTTACAAGGCTTAATGGTGGTTGCTGTCCCGCGGTCCGTTATTCGTTGGCGTTCTCACCCATGCCGCTGGTTGGCCGGCGAAAGTTGGATTCGGATACAGTCAACCGTAAACGCCGGTATCCTGCCCGAATGACAGCAGGAATTGCCGGAGAAATGGAGAATTCGAAGGCGTCGAGGTTGAAATTTCGCTTTGCGGATAGGTCAGATTATGATACAAGTCGCTGACTAGTTTGAAGTTGCGAACCGAATTGATCGTGGCTAAATGCACGATCGAATCGCTTGGCATCAGACTTGCCGTTCGGAGCTTTCGCTCCAAAAGCGGACTGCAAAAATGTTGTTCACGACTCCATCCATATTGATTACCGACGACGACCACGCCTTCCGCGAGACGGTGCGTGGCGTGCTCGAGCCGCGCGGTTTTCGGACGCTGACAGCTGCGAATGGCGAGGAGGCACTTCGAATTGTGGGCGCGGAACCCGTGCATTTGCTGCTGCTGGACATGCACATGCCGCGACTGACGGGCTTGGACACTGTGCGACGGATTCGAGAACTTGATTTGCGGCTGCCGTGTGTCCTACTTTCCGCAGCATTGGACGACGGAATTGTGAATGCCGCGCGCTCTGCGAACATATTCACCGTGCTTTCCAAACCAATTCGTCGCTGTGAAATTACATCGGCAGTTGATCAGATTTTCCGGCACGTGTATGGCTGGCCGCAGTCCGATCACTAAGTTGGGTTTGCCATCCAAGCAATATCCGATGTCGACGTGAAGCGACGGGGGCATGAGTTCGCGGGGCAGACCCTTCACCGCCCCAGCGGCGTAACAAGTACAATACCACCATTCGGTGGCATGTCGGATTTTGAAGTCACGGTTGGTGCATCGCTGCTCCTCGTCAGGTTTGCCGCCGGTCTGAACGTGAGTTGTATGTGTCCACCTGTGCGTTAGAATCCGCTGATACCATTTGTACGGGCTGCACTTAGGGCAAGCGCTGACGGTAAATGCGCAAAGCTCGCCGGAGGGTCAACAACAGCAAACATGACGACCGATGCAAACTATACTGACATCGGGCAAGGCATATGTGCGGTTGTTCGGCCGTTTGGCGGCTCCTATAATACCGTGGCGGAGTAGTAGCCCCAGGAGTACGGAGCTTGACGGCAAAATCGAAGATTTTGGTTGTCCGCGATCCGACAGATCAGGACGCTCCGCTGCCTGTCATACCCGACGGTTTTGCGGTTGAAGAGGTGCGCAGCCCGATTCGCGCCTGGCGCGGATGGCTCGAGGTGACTACGTCGGGCTCTATGTGGCCTCCAGCCATATTGGCGAAGCTTTCCGGATGGGGAAGCTTTTGCAGAATGAGCGGATTCTAGAGGGCATGCCCGACGGCATCGTGCTACTCGATGCCGATAACACCATTATTTGGGGCAACGGTCGGCTTCGGGAATGGACCAACCGAGACGCCGTCGTGGGCGAGAACTTTTACTCGGTCTTGAATAGTCCCGAGATTCTTGGACCGGATTTTTGCCCCTTCCATACCGCCCTTACCACCGGCAAGGCCAGTAGTAGCACGTTGCGGTCTGGCGAGAATCGATACTTCCATGTGCATGCAGCGCCCGTGAGCGACGGTCAGAAGGCGGCAGAGAATCTGATCGTTACCATTCACGATGTTACCAAGGAGGTGCTGCAGCAGCAAAAGCTGGCCGCTATCCATCAAGCAGGTCAGGAGCTTTCCGATCTCACGGCTGAAGAGTTGTCGAACATGTCGATCGACGAGCGTATTGAGCTGTTGAAATCGAACATCCTGCACTACACCAAAGATCTACTGCATTTCGATGTGGTCGAGATTCGGCTCTTGGATCAAAAAACCAATCGTCTGGAACCGCTGCTGGCTGTTGGCATGGAGCTGGAGGCGGAAAAGCGAGTGCTTTTTGCGCTCAATCAAAACAACGGTGTCACGGGCTTCGTTGCAGCCACGGCCAAGAGCTATCTGTGCGAAGACACCGCAGAAGATCCACTGTATTTGGAAGGGTGTAAAGGAGCGCAAAGAGTTCGTTGACAGTGCCGCTGATCTTGCACGATGAGGTCATCGGCACATTCAATGTGGAAAGCCCCGAGCCGCGAGCTTTTACCGAAAGCGACCTACAATTCCTGGAAATCTTCAGCCGCGATGTGGCCGTGGCACTGAATACGCTTGAACTCTTGGCTGTGGAGAAAGCCAGCACGGCTCAAGAAAGTGTCGAAGCGATTCATAGTGCCGTTGCTCTGCCCGTTGACGAAATCTTGAACGACGCCGTGAATGTAATGGAACGATATATCGGCCATGAGCCGGAGCTGGTCGAGCGGCTTCAACGAATTTTGCGGCACGCCCGCGATATCAAGCAAGTCATTCAAAGCGTGGGTCAGTCGATGGCGCCGACGCAAGCACTTCCCGCCGGACGCAACATTGAAAAGCGGCCGGCGTTGAAAGGCAAACGTATTTTGGTTGTCGATGCCGACGATTCGGTGCGCAGTGACGCCCACAATTTGCTGGAACGTTTCGGTTGCATCGTAGAGACCGCGCACGACGGCGCCGAAGCGGTGTGCATGGTTCGCAATATGCTGCACGACGATCATTACGATGTGATCATTGCCGACATTCGTTTGCCCGATGTTACTGGCTACGAATTGATGCTTCGGCTGCAGGAAATTATCGATCCGGTGCCGCTCGTGCTGATGACTGGCTTTGGTTATGACCCGGGCCACTCGATCGTAAAAGCTCGGCAGGCCGGAGTGGATCTCGTGCTCTTCAAGCCATTCCGTCTTGACCAACTTCTCGACACCGTGGAAAAAGCAGTGGCGAAGCACGAATTGGTCAAACAGTCTTAAGCGCCGCGGCCTGCGTTATAACCGTTTTCAAGCGGCACGTTTCATCGGCCAGTTTCATGTCCGTGATCTATTTTCTGCTGGCTTGCTCGACGCTGTTAGGTCATGCGGCTTTGTGGGTTGGATTTGTAAACCGGCTGCATTCTACGGCAGCGCCGCGGTGGATGGTAAAATCGTTGTCGGCGTTCGGTTATTCGGTGCTATGCTTTTTGCCCCTGGCTGTTTTCGGGATTTGGGCGTTGTCTCCGCTGACGAGCGACCAATGGTTTGCAGCGGCGTCCAACATTTTTTCTGTCCAACTTTATGCGGGAATTTGCAACGCAGTAGCTGCCCTCACCATCGTGTTGTGGCTCCAACGTCGCTGGCGCACCTCCTTGCCCGATGCCATTCGAGAGAATCACACCACAGTTATTGACGTGGCGGCAAAGCTGGGCAATCGACCGCTGGCTGGATTTCGCTCGAAGCTGCTGTCGCTTGTGCCGGGCAATCAGGTGCTGCAGATCGCCGTCCACGAGAAGCATTGTGCCTTGAAGCGTTTGCCGCCCGCGCTTGATGGGATTTCGATTGCGCATCTTTCGGATTTGCATATCACCGGACGCATCGGCATTGATTTCTTTCACGAGGTAGCGCGGCAGACCAATGCGCTGCAACCCGATTTAATAGCTGTCACAGGAGATCTGGTCGATGAAATTGAACTCGTCGACTGGTTGCCTGAAATCTTTTCGCAGTTGTCAGCGCCGCTGGGAATTTATTTCGTGCTGGGAAATCACGACCTGTTCACGCGACATCCGCAACGCATCCGCCATGCGCTCACGTCAATTGGATTGGTGGACCTTGGTAGCCGCTGGACGGAAATTGCGAAGGCCGGAAGCCGCATCCTAATGGCGGGGAACGAACTACCGTGGTTTTCTCCGGCAGCTGAAATGCAAAGCGTGGCGGCCCAGTCGACTGAATCGCCTCAATTTCGGATCTTGCTTGCGCACTCACCCGATCAATTCGGCTGGGCTCGTCGATGGGATTTCGATTTAGTATTCGCCGGTCACACGCATGGTGGGCAAATTGCTCCGCCGCTGATCGGGCCAATCGTTTCACCAAGTTGGCACGGCGTACGATATGCCAGCGGCACGTTTTTCAAGCCGCCGACGCTGATGCATGTTAGCCGCGGAATTTCGGCCGAATTGCCGATCCGCCTCAACTGCCCGCCGGAGCTAACAAAGCTAATTCTGCGTTGTGGACGGTAATTGCCATCAAGTTTCAAGTTCCGGCAGAGCAGCGATTCCGCTATATTTCAGGTTATTCGGCGAATAACCATCATGACACTCCGCAGCGGCTCGAATTGATACTAACCTTATGTCCAAATCAGCTACTTCCGAAAAAACTGGCACAAAGATTATCGTGCCGCATGGCCAATCGTCCGGTGCGCGAACGCTGCGCGAAACGGTCGAGTCGATTGTCATCGCGTTCATCCTGGCGTTTCTGTTCCGCACATTTGAAGCCGAAGCGTTCGTCATTCCGACCGGATCGATGGCTCCCACACTGCAAGGACGGCATAAAGAAATCCAATGCCCAAAATGTGGATATTGGTATCGCGTCGGAGCGAGCGAGGAAGTCAACAGCGAGTCAGGGGAAGAGCGGCGTGGCTGTCACATGCTCACCGCGACCTGCCCGATGTGCCGGTACACGCTCGATGTCAGCGATGAAAAAGCATATCCGTCGTATAATGGCGACCGCATCATTGTTAATAAATTCGCATACGATATTTCCAACCCTGAGCGCTGGGATGTTGTGGTCTTTAAATATCCGCAAGATGCGAAGACTAACTACATCAAACGACTAGTGGGATTGCCCAACGAGCGGGTTCACATTGTGCATGGCGATGTTTACACCGCGCCCTTGGGGACGGAAGAATTCCAGATTGCCGCAAACCGGCGGCCAAACTTCAAAACATCATGCAGCCGGTATTTGACAACGATTATCAGCCGGAGCAATTGCTCGATGCCGGTTATCCTCCGCGTTGGCAGCCATGGTCAGCTCCTGGTGAACCTACGCTTTGGAATACGAGTGATAAATACCGGTCGTTTGAAACGGATGGCAAGGCGCCGGGCATTGCCTGGCTGCGCTATCAGCATTTGTTGCCGGATGTAGCTATCTGGCACGCCGTTGAGAACGGTGAACGGGCATCGCCGCCACGTCCCGATCTGATCCGCGATTTTTATGCATACAACGATGGCGATTTTCCGAACAATTGCAGCTACTTGCCGCCGCAATCAGAGGTTTGGGTTGGCGATCTAGCAGTCGACTTCACGCTGGATATCAACAACCAAAGCGGCGGCGTTGTCGTTGAACTCGTCAAAGGCGGAGTGCAGTTCCGTTGTTATCTCGATATCGCCACCGGACAGGCGCGGCTGGCAATTTCGAGCCTGCCGCAGTTTGCGCCGCAAGCGAGTACCCCCATCAAAGGTCCCGGCACACACAGAATAAGCTTTGCCAATGTCGATGAGCAACTACTGCTCTTGATCGACGGAAAAGAAATACAGTTCGATGGCCCAACCAGCTATCCGCCTCTGGGCAACTTTATGCCGGTAAAATCGCTGCCGCAGCCGGGCAGTGACCTGGCCACCGATCTTTCACCTGTCGGTATTGCTGCCGATGGTGGCGTAGAAATCAGATTGAGCCATTTGAATATTCGCCGCGATGTTTACTACCTATCGCGCGAGGACTCCGAGTACTCGCGCGACAACATCCGCTCAGCCATTGATCTCGATCATGATGAATTCTTCATGCTCGGCGACAACAGCCCGCGAAGTAGCGATAGCCGCTATTGGCGCGTGCAGAATTATGTGGATCGCAAACTGCTGATTGGAAAAGCATTGTTTGTGTACTGGCCGCATTCGTTCAACTATGTCGAAGTGGGGAGTAAAAAAATCCCGCTGCCGTTCTGGCCCAATTTTGGACGAATGAGATTCGTTCACTAAGAACGGTCAGTAGGCCGTTATACGAAAAACGGCTACCGACCGACGCTTACCGCCGACTGCTGCTGTCACGGAGGACCGCTGTATGCCACTTCTGAACGTTACCGGCCTGGTGAAAACCTACGGTTCGCGCCGTGTGGTGGACGGCGTCGATTTCGAAGTCGATGCCGGGGAAATCGTCGGCCTTTTGGGACCCAACGGTGCAGGCAAAACCACAAGCTTTCGCATGACCTGCGGGATTGTCGAGCCAGATGCCGGAAAGGTCCTATTGGCCGATAAAGATGTTACTCATTGGCCAATGTTTCTTCGCGCGCGACGGCGGTATGGGATATTTAGCACAAGAGCAGAGTGTATTTCGCAAACTTTCGGTCGAGAGCAATTTGCTTGCGGTAATGGAAATGCTCGGCATGGACCGCGCTGCGCGACGCAAGCGCTGTGAGGGCTTGCTGCAACAATTCGATATAAAACACATCCGCAAGTCGAAAGCACTCTACATTTCCGGCGGCGAAAAGCGGCGCCTGGAAATTGCCCGCAGTCTGATTTCGAATCCAAAAATCATTTTGCTCGACGAGCCTTTCACGGGCATCGACCCCGTGACCATTAACAGTATCCAAAAAATCATTCGCCGGCTGCGAGAAGAGGGCATTGCCATTCTAATTACGGACCACCGGGAACGGGAAACGCTGGCAATTACCGATCGCAGTTATGTCATCCGGAGCGGAAAGGTGCTCTGTCACGGCTCGGCGGACGAGGTGCTCAACCACCCAGACGCCAAGAAGTATTATTTCGGCGAAGGCCCCGCGCTGGGAGCCGTGGCCTGAAGCCCTTTTAAAATCCGGGCGTTTTTCGGAATTCCTTGGCACTTGCCGGATAGTCGCATTTTTGGTGACGTCCGGCTAAAGTGTATGCACCTGCATTCCCGCCTTTATAGCCTTCCCGGAGGTCCCCACGATGTCCCGGTTCCCGACGGCGCGGCAAACCGCTGCACTAAAGTTGGTCTCGACATTGGTACTGCTGAGCCTCTATCAATTCGCTCATGGTGAAGATCAACAATCGCCACAACAACAACAGCAGCAGCAACAGCGGCGTGCGCGATCCGGCGGCCTTGGTGGATTCGGCGAAGGCGTGATCAAAGCACGTGTCACACCGCACTGGTTCGCGGATAACACGCGATTCTGGTATTCGAACATTCTGCGCGATGGAGCACGCGAATTTGTTCTTGTCGATGCAGGTGCTGGCAAGCGCGAAAAGGCGTTCGATCATGAAAAACTTGCCGCCGCACTCACTAAAGCGCTTGACCAAAACGTGAAGCCCGACCGTCTGCCACTGGAAAGCATTGAATTCGTTGACGACGGCAAGGCAATCCGCTTCACCGTGGCGGGCACCGACTGGAAATGCGATCTAAAGACCTACGAATTGACGTCGGCAAATGGGGCTACGACAGCCGATCCGAAAGCCGCATCGCAAAGCGACACTTCTCCATTTCGCTTGGCCACGAATCGAATTGGCACGCTCGACTCGCAGCCAAGTCCTTCCGATGAAGTGCCCGACGATCAATCGCAAGACGATTCGTCTGATTCGCCACAGGCTCAAGACAACCAGGCAACTCGCCGCGCTACGCGCGGTCCTGGCTTCGGTCGTGGCTCGGCCAATCGCGGGCCGGTGCAATCGCCCGATAAGAAATGGACGGCCATCTTGCGCGATTCGAACGTTTTCCTCCGCGATGAGAACGGCAAAGTGACCCAGCTCAGCGAAGATGGCAAGTCCGATTTCGCCTATACGCGGCTGAATTGGTCGCCCGATTCGGCGTATTTGATTGCTTTTCGCATGGAGCCGGGTGATCACAAGGAAGTTTATCGCATTGAGTCATCTCCCGCTGGTCAGAACGAAGCCAAAGGCGGCGGCGTGGGTCGCGCGGTTTTGCAAACAGCAGTTTACGCGCTGCCCGGTGATAAGCTCGACTCGTACGAACTTAACGTGTTCGACGTAGAAAACAAAAAGCAGCTCAAGCCGCTGGGCGATGAGCGTATCGACATGAACCCTGACGGTGGCGATCCGAATCCGTCCTTTGTCGGTCCAGCGCCGAATTTCCGTTGGCGACCGGACGGCACGCATTTTTTGTTCGAAAAGTTCGATCGGGGCCATCAGCGTGTCCGCATCGTCGAAGTCGATGCAAAGTCCTGCGAAGCGAGGAACGTGCTAGATGAAAAATCAAAAACTTTCATATGGTCGGCCCACATCGAAGGCCTGAACCTGCGGCTTATCACTTACCTCAAAAACGAGAAAGAGATTTTGTACGTGTCGGAAAAGGATGGCTGGCGGCAGTTCTATTTGATCGATATCGAAACTGGATCGATCAAGCCCATCACCAGCGGGCAATGGGTTGTACGGAGTGTGAACCGCGTCGACGAAGATGGCCGCCAAATCTGGTTCACCGCCAGCGGCGTGTATCCGGATCAGGATCCGTACCTCGTTCAATACGGGCGAGTGAATTTTGACGGTTCCGGCCTCACGTGGCTCACGTCCGGCAACGGCAATCACAATTTAAATTTCTCCGAGACCGACGGAAGTTTTTCGCCGGACGGCAAATACATCATCGATACCTACAGCCGCATCGATCTTCCGCCGGTCACCGAATTGCGGCGCATTGCCGACGGTCAATTTGTTTGTGCGCTAGAAAAAGCGGAAGTCACGGTACCATGGACAGCGCCGGAAGTGCACGTCGCCAAAGGCCGCGACGGCACGACCGATATTTGGGGAATCATCAGCTTTCCGCGCGATATGGATCCCAAGAAAAAATATCCGGTGCTGGAAGATATTTACGCTGGTCCACAGGGCTCCTTTGTGCCCAAAACGTTCAGTTCCCAAAATCGCTATCGAGAATTGAACGACCTGGGTTTCATCATCGTGAAGATCGACGGGATGGGTACAGCGAATCGCTCCAAGGCGTTTCACGATGTCTGTTGGCACAACCTGAAGGATGCTGGTTTCCTCGATCGGATCGCCTGGATGAAAGATGCGGCAAAGAAATTTCCGTGCATGGATTTGGATAAGGTCGGCGTTTATGGCACGTCGGCGGGTGGGCAGAATGCAGCGGCCGCCGTGCTGTTCCATCCAGAGTTTTACCAAGTGGCAGTTGCCAACTGCGGTTGCCACGACAACCGCATGGACAAAGTCTCGTGGAACGAGCAATGGCTGGGCTATCCGGTCGGTCCGCAATATTCAGAGTGCTCGAACATCGATAATGCCGCCAAGCTTCGCGGGCATCTGCAATTGGTCGTGGGCGAAGTCGATAGCAACGTGCCGCCGGAATCGACGTTCCGGTTTGTAAACGCGCTCGTGCAAGCGCGGAAGGACTTTGAACTTGTCGTCATTCCCGGTGCGAACCACGGCGCCGCTTCGCCAATCACCCGCACCAAGCTGCAAGACTTTTTCGTCCGTTATTTAAAAGACGTTGAGCCGCCAAATCATAATGCCGCGCGCGGCACGGCAGAATAACATCGCAGGTCTTTGGCCTACGGAGATCACAGACCATGAATTCCACTCACCCTGCGAACCCAACCCGTCTTGTCGGCATAAAATATCCTTACCAAGCGCGGCATAAGGCGACCGAGCAGGAGCTTGCCATTTGGAATAACTATCGGGCACACAATCGGACATGGGCTCAATCGGCCATGGATATCAAAGAAACTTTGGCGTACCTTCGACATCCAGACTGGCGCTGGAAAGGGGAAATGTAATTGCTCGTCGCTCATCGCGGCTCCTTGAGTCGAGCTCGAACTAATTCCGGCAAGTACTTCACCGGCACCGAGCCGATCGAAATCACCGCTTCGTGATAGCGCCCCAAATCGAACTTATCTCCCAGCTCACGCTGCACCGCCTGCCGCAACCGATACATCGCCATTCGACCGACGAAATACGTGCTCAATTGCGTTGAACTTTGTTTCACACGCGTGATTTTAGCCCGTGCTTCCGCTTCCGATTGAAACGCTTCGCCGGTGAGGAACTGCTCAATCTCTTGGTCCGTCACATCGGTGCAATGCATCCGATGAGCGATGATGGCATTGGCCACGGCCCGCAAATAAAATTTGAGCTGCATCAGCCGCAGGGCCAGGTCGCCGTCGCCGTAGCCCTGGTCGAGCATCGTTTGCTCTGTGTAAACCGCCCAGCCTTCAATGTATACGCCCGATCCCAATACCTTCCGCACCAAAGACGGCGTGCGATTGGCGTATTCCAGTTGCACGTAGTGGCCAGGATACGCTTCATGGATCGTCAGAATCTGCAGCATGCGCGGATTGTATTCTTGCATGAACGTTTCGACGCGCTGCGCGTCCCAGTCCGATTCCGGCGGACTGATGGCGTAAAAACTTTCCGCCTTCGGATCCAAAGGCGGAGCGGAATCCATGTACGCCGCCGCGTTGCCGCGACGGAACGCCGGCATCTCGACCACCTTGCAGCGGTCCGGCTCCGGCAGTCGCAAAATGTCGTGCTCGCGAATGAATGCTTTGATCCGGTCAACCGTGCTGCGTGCATCGCCCGTCACATCGTCGCCCCGGCCATGCTGCTTGCTCACCGCATAAACCACGCGGCCGATGGTCGTTCGCCGGCCGTCAGGGTCATCCGGCGGTAATGCTTCTTTCGGATAATACTGGCTCCAAAGTTGGCGCGAAATCACGTACATATCGCGCCGCACGCGCTCGAATTCAGCCTGGGCATCGGCGTAAACCTGGTCCGCCGTCATGCCGGCATCCAGCACCAGATCGAGCTGTTTGGCGAATTTTTCCTTGCCCAAACGCCACTGGCCGTCGGCACGCTGCATCAAAGCGCCTTCGAGAAACGCTTGATACTCCTTCAACGTTGCGGCTACTTTTGCAGCCGACGTTTTAAGTTCATCGGCATGCTCTGTTTTGCCAGCAAGCTCAAAGATCGTTTTCTCATAGAAGTCGATCATTCCGCGATTCTGCCGAATTGCGGTTTCTAAAATCTCTTTGGCCGGATGGGTCAAGTTTTCTTTCGCAGCCGCCACGATTCGCGGAATTTGCTCCATTCGCTTCAAAGAGTTCGCGATGTTCGTTTCCTTCGGCAGCGTGGATCGCGTCAGCAGCAAATACACCGGGTCATTGATGTAACCGACATACGTGCGCGGATCTTCCTCGAACGGATGCCGGTTTTCCGCGAGCCAGATTTCCGTTTCCAAATGGTGCTTGAGAATTTCGTAATCGATCTGCTCATCGCGCGAGAGCGATGCGTAATCGACCTGCTTCGGCAGCTCGGCCAGCGTCTTCCGGGTGTGCTCCAGCCATCGATCTCTCGACGAGCTGGAAACATCTTCCAGTTGATCATCGAACCGATGATCGCCAGACTCCGTGGCATGCATCGGCTGTAACTTGAAGTCTTCATCCAAATACTTCCGAAAGAATGCTTCCATCTTCGAATTCGCATCGTCCGCCATCGCGGGCCGGAGAATGATCAACACGGCAACTGTAAATGCCAGTACAGCAACGATTCTTAATAAGCGCGACATTGCAGCGGTTCGTTCAATTGGTGGTGAATGTGATGATTTCAAAATGCCGCCTGTTGCAGTCCCTGATCGTAATTTCGCAGCCCCGGAAACGCGAATTCGCAAAAAACAGCGGAAAATCTCGACCGAATCTTAATCAGCCTAAAAGCTCAGTGAAACTCCCGCGAGCACGACGGCAATAAACTCCGATCAAAATGCGTCTCGACTAGCCCGAATCCCAAAAATCGTGTTTCGAAGTGAAATAACTCCAGCGCGCTTTTTAACCTGTGTAGCCGTTTTTGCAAATTTGGCCCCGAGTTTTTTCATCGTTATTTCACTGACTCCTTTTCAGGCCCCAAAACGACCGAGAATTCTCGGTCGTTTTGCTGATGGTTATTTCGCACATTCTGCATACCGTTTGTGTCTGGGTGCATGGGTGTCTTAAGTGCTGGGTGCCTGGGTTCTGGTTCCGTCTCCCTCGACGGGAGAGGGTTAGGGTGAGGGTGTCGAATTGGGCCACGAGTTTAGGAGTCACATCCGTCGTTCGTACCTAGCCTTGCCCTCCTCGGCCGCACCGCCTACTACCTAATTGCCAAGACCAACTGCGAAGCCTCATAATCTCGCGAGTCATCTGCATTGTAGTGTACAAATGATGCGATGTCAATAGGTACTGGACAAAAATATCTGGAAAAATTCTAAGCAAGCGACGGGTGGCGCCGTAACCCTGTGTGACCGTTGCTCTTTCCACCGGCATTGCTGAAAGCGATCGCTTACCAATGTGGCGGACCGGACACATGGTTTGTTCGAAACCTATGGCGTGTCCTCTAAATGAGCGCCCCAGCGATCTGGCGGCCAGCCGTAGCTGTGATGGTCCGAGACGCAAATGTCGGCTTCAGGAAAGAGGTTTTCGATTTGACGAATTTCATCGTCCGTATATTGTTCACGACTAAGGTTGATCTTGTCTTGCGGACGGGCGCCTAACAGCGTCCAGATGAAGGGAGGCCTAGCTTCCTCTCCGACGCGGCGGATTCTTCGAATTCCCGCCAATGCCTCTTGTTCGTCGTCCATGAGGCGGCGAAAAAACTTTTCCCGCTCGCGAACCTGCGATACATTCCAAGCGATCCAGCCCATCAAAATCGCAAACGCGGTCACGATTACGAATAGCGTTCGCAGACTAAACCGGAACCAGCGTCGTTTCTGCTTCGTCTCCGGCACGTTGGGCTCCCCACGCGGCAAGTCGGGGTCTAGTTTTGCCCACATTTTATCCGAACAGCGTGGGCGGCTGCCATTTCAAGCCAATGGAGGCGGGCACCACCAATTGGGGTCAAGGCAAGCTGCCCACTATCGCGGTGCGGTACAGGAGTAGACTTCTGCAGCGCATCACTCCCAGTGGTGACGCCTTTCGAAGTGGATGATTCGTCGGTGAGGTCAGGCTCGGCAGAGCTCTAACCAGTCCAATTGGCAATCATTAAATCCGAATCGAGCTGATCAACACAGCCATCGCAATTCAGATCGCCATCGGCGGGACTGCAGCCGGTCATTCCCCAATGATCTAGTAAGACAAAGGCGTCGTCCCAATTCGCGTAACCGTCGTGCGTTAAATCCCAAGGCGACCATTCGTTGGAACCGCTGCCGCTAATCAGCATATCGAGCAGTGGTTGAATGTCAGAATTTGTGACCGCACCGCTGTTGTTCAAATCGCCGATTGCCAACAGATCATCATTGGAAAGGTGATTGGTCGATTTGTATGCATTCAAATCGGTCAGCGCCGAAAGCATCGCAGATTGGTCCGCAGGATCGAGTGTCCCGTTTAAGTTGTAATCGCCACGAACGAATAAGAAATAAAGTCCCAGGTTGGCGTTTACGATGCCGGTATCCGTGCTATTTATGGCGCCATCGCCATTGGTATCACCAGTTGTAAATGTGCCTCCACTGCTCGTGCCTAAATGCGCAGTAACAATTCCTTGATCGACGGAAGTAACGCGGCCATCGCGGTTGGCGTCGCCAGGCAGAATTGTAAATCGAAAGCTAAACGGGCCGCTTGGCGATCCGTTACCCGACGGGAAACTGCTGGTGCCGGTTTGTCCCAAGCGAATTGGGTTGGTCCATTCGCCGTCCAAGGCGTTCGTTGCGGAATCGGTCACACCATCAGACAGCGTGAGCAGAATGCTGTCAGGCGCCAACGCGCTTGGGAAGGTCCACTTCGCAATGTGGTTGGTACTGTCATAGCTGAAGGTACTGGTCGACAAATCATATGTAATTCCACTGCCGGGTCGGAGACTACTCAGCGTCAAATTCGACTTTGCGACCGTTACGTTCTCGGAAAACTGAATCTGAATTTCATTGGCTCCGCCGACCGGCACTGTTCGAATTTGTTCTCCCGAACCAGTTGGAACATTGTAGGTTGGATGCACCGTGCCTGTACTTTTATCAACTGTTACACCGATGACTTTTGGCGGAGTGACAGATTGTAAGGCGGCCAAACCGCTAACAAGCCCATAGCCCGTTGCGTAATCGAATCCGGTTTGCACGCCCGACAAGTATGGATCGTCCATGTCGACGGCCGTCTGCTGTAAACCTTGCTTGATGGAAGCAGGTGTCAGCGTCGGATTCACTTGCAACATTAATGCCGCAAGTGCAGCAACATGCGGCGCAGCTGCTGACGTGCCGAAGAAATTCGCGAACCCATCGTGCTCAAACGGACCGGTACTAACGGGATCGGGAGTTCCGAAGAAGGTGGTGTTCACACCGTCAGGGCCGACGACATCCGTTTTCTGCCGCACAATTGGTGTCGTAAGCCTGGTTCCAGTGGTCGTAAAAATAATTGGAGTGCTACCGTAAGACGAAAAACTCTCAACTGCGGGCGGATTGGTGCCAAAAGCTGGCGTCGCAGTATAGTGCGCCGCTCCAACAGCGATTGCGCTGCTGGCGTTCGCGTGTCCAAACAAGGTACTGCTGCCGGTGAGATAGTTGTTATAAACGACGCTCTGGCCGGAAGAATTTGGCGCACTAAAGTCAACGTATTTAATTAATCCAGGGTTGGCACCAGCTGCCTTGGTAATTAGTAGGTAGAACTGAGTTGTCCCGCTTGTGCTCGTATCGTTCACGAACTGTGGCACTTCGACAGCATTTCCACCAATGTTGTTCGTGCGACTAAAAGCGACAATACTACCGCTGCCATTCAATAAATATACGTTGAGATCGTTAGTCGCGCCTGTTCCACCGGCGGATGCGGAGGGAGAATCCCACTGCAGCGAAATCTCGAATTTGGCGCCGTTCGGGATCGTGATTGGTTGCAAATTCACTCCGGTCGCAAACAAGTGAGTCGTTTCCGGCGAGCCGTTGATCGTGACAACATTTCCCGGATTGAACGCGCTTTGATAGCTAACGACGCTCTCATTGCCCGCTGCAGAAAAATATGTAACCCCTTGACTGACCACCTGATCGATAGCTTGCGCGATAATACCGTCCTGAAACATGGGTTCGTCTGGCCATATGATATCGTCGACGATGACTTTCGCGCCAGCGGTTTTGAGGTTCAATATGGCGTTTCGTGTTGCCATTTGTGACGTTCCAGCAGTTGCAAACATGAGACTCGATGCTGGCGCAACATCGTGAACGATTTGCAGCATCGCACGGCCTTCGTCAGTAGCAAATTGTGCGGGGTACGTATCGTCAAGTATGCTCACCCCCGACGGCAAATCGCCCGTTACAACATCATTGGCGGCGCAGCGTAGCTACAGTATGAAACTGGTACGCCGTATCGTAACTATCGGAGATCACGGCGACCTTGATTCCTGCACCGGTTGTTGAATACGTCGTGCGTAGAGAGTCGCTGTGCTGAGCCACGTCTCCTTGCGTTGTCGTTGCGCCGATATTGGTTATTCCGGCATAGGCGGCGGTCGCAAAATTTAGCGCTGTTGTCATGGCAAAATCGTAAATCGATCCCAACGGCAACATGCCGGCCACGCCATGCATTCCATCATCGATCAGCTCGTTCATGCCCAATCCCGCGAGCGTATTTTCGAAGGACGGCAGATCTTGATCTGGATCTGAATATGCCTTCACAACGACTTCGTTATTGAAGACTTGAAGCACGGTGTTTTGCGCAAGTGCACTGCTATACGAGTTGAACGGGCCTACAACAGATTCTCCACCAGCCGCCTCGAAGTCATTCCAATCCGACCAGAGATGGGCCAGATCGTAACCCACTTTATCGGCGATGGACTGTTCCTGCGTGTTCGAGGGAAGATAAACCCAGGGTGCAAAATCCAGCGGCAGACTATCCAACACACGTCGCTGCTCAAGGGTTTCAAAAGCAAAGATTTGATGGTTTGTACGACGACGGGTCATGAATGAGTCCTTTCTGCGTTCGTCGACTTTGGGCAAGAATAAAAAGTCCTATTAAGCAGGCAGCAGAACACCCTAACTCAAATGCTGGCGGTTCTGGAACCAAAAGTCCGTATTGAAAATGATCGAGTTGGAGCATGGGGCCTAGAAGGCCTCCATTCGGCGCGTGATCGATTCTCACTCCGATCTCAATCCTTGAGATTCCATCAGGGTCGATCACACCGATGAAGCGATCATCGGCAGCTGTGAGATCGTTGAGACTGATGTCCGGCATTGCGAAGTCTTTTCGATTCCCAGCGGGGTCATAGATACTGAACCCTCCATTGCCGGGAGCGCCAGCGGTCGCGACGAAGCCCACGGCAGTTGGAAGGAAGCCGAGCACTTGGGCGTCGAACTGGACAGTAAAAAAATCAACTTCGGATTCAGTGCCAAAAAGTATGTAAGTCGTCGCGACCCCTGACCAACCTGTGTGGCCCGATCCATCGATCGCGCCATCATCGGCGTCCACCGAGCTACCGCGCACGATGCTACCCCAAACCATCTGTGCACCAAGCGGAGAGAATTTTCCCACAATGAAGTCGCTCGGCGGCAAGTTAGACGGCGGTTCGAAATCCTCTAAAAAGAACTTCGGATTGCTTCCGTCTACCGGGAAAGGGCTGTCCGCCCGCGAGTGGTATGGCGTCGGGCCCAGGACCGTCGTTTCAGCTTGCGCAGGCGCACACAATGTCGCTGCAACGACAGTGACAGCTGCAAGTAGAGAAACCGCCGCCCCGTTCATAGAAATGCCCTCTTGCAGCGGATAGTTTAACCGCGAAATGCCGCTTTGCAACAAGAATTAAATGCAGCAATTGTAGCTAAAATCCTTGACTCAATGTTTGACCGGAAACGCTCTGTAACTAGGATCGTTTCATGCACAGGCGTTTTAACGTGATCAAGCAATTTTCATGCAATGCGGCATTGTTCCGAAACTGGACCGTACCGCCGCCAAAGGGCAGCCGGATAGTACTTTTGCATTTGGCTTAACGCAGCCTGCTGCCAACCGAGCGTCGTGTTCTTCGTGCCGTAGTGTCAAATCAATTCCGCAGCCTGGCGCGAGACGACCACGATGACACGACGAGCACGATGGTTCAGCAACGTGCTCAGAATCGCACTTCGCAAACGCAAGAGCGTTGGATTGGCAATCGTTTCCCAATCGCCTGCGGGCATGATGATGGAATCGGCTAGGGCGCGCTTTCTTCCCATGCCTCGGCTCGCCTGCGGCCCACGCAGCGTACGTCCGCAGGGGATCGCCCGTAACCATCAAACGCGAGCATCAGCGGATGAGCACCTTGCTGTCAAAAAACCGGCGTGGCGCTTATCAAGTCGATCGCTCACTTGGTTGTCCACCGGCATTCGTAGACCGTTCCGACTTGAGGATTCACTACTGACCAGCCAATCAGGGATCCGTACGGGTGGTCGATCGTATTCCGGGGATCCATCATCTGCGGCGGCGCGCTATTATCGGCCGGATAACGCACTAAGCTGTACGTGCGATATGGTCGTTTTTCGGGAAAGAGCATCCACACAGAAAGCAGATCGGTTTGACCCTTAATCACGAAGGGGGCCCGACCAGACATCAGCACAGGAAACCGTGCCAGCGCGGCGATCTCAACGGTCACTGGCTCGCCGAAGGGCATCCCCGCAAGATCGTATTCGATTTCAAAGCTGGTCCCCCGTCCATCAATGGCATCAAGGTTTTTTTTCACCCTGCTGACAACCGCTTGAACTGGTCCTTTCGGTTGACGAAACTCGACATCCTCAATCGGAACAGCATTTCGAAACGTAACTCGACGGCGGTTCGACGCTGAATCGACAAGCTTAAAGGTCATTCGATCCCGCAGAAGGACGCGCCCCTGGCGAACTGGCGATGCTTCCTCCGGATTCCACTGGCGCAGGTCAATCATCCGACTATAGGTGAGTATTTCCAACCCCGAATAATCGAGTTCCGTGGGTTCGATTTTCTCGCCAATCTCAATGGTCGCCCAGTTGGACGTGGGATCTTTATCAAGCAAATCGAGGATTTGGTGGAAATCGGGGTCACCGTTTGCAATCGCATCAATGACGGTCGCCTGGATCTGGGCTTTCTCGTAAAGCTTATAAACCTGCAGCGGCAAGTAAACAAACAGTACGAGCGCAACGAACACATACAGATAGCTTGGCCAATCACGTGGGTCGAGCAGAGTTGTCCATATTCGGCGGCGACGCGATTTGCGCAGCTCGCGTGCGAGCTGTGTCGGCATGGAGGGCGCAAAAGAATTTGGCTTGAATAGCTTGCGCGTCGTTGGCTTATCGCTCGGTATTGGCGCCCAGGGGGATTGTCGAGACGTGCCGCTTTGGTCGGCGGTCTTTATCCCAGATACCTTTCGAGCCACCTCATAGCCGTGCTGCACAAGCGCGTTAATCTCTAGATCTGAAAAACGATCCATGTCCGTTCGAATCGATTGCACTTCGGCCTGTACTACCGGATGAAGCGCGGTGGGGTCTTCGGACGAGTCGACCATCTCGGTGATGGGCAGAAACACGAAGCCCGGTTGCTGGCCGAAGTTCTCCCGTTCCAGTTGCCCAACCCGGTCCCAGAGAATATCGGTCGCACGCATGGATTGGCCAAAAACTCCGAGCGCCGCCTCGCTCAAGATTTGAAACGGTTTTCCGGCGTCGCTTACCAAGATCTGGTCAAACTGGGCGTCTTGGAGCTTTAACCAAGAAAAGGCTCGAATTCCGAAATTGTCGTACACGCCTCCATCGGTGAACCATTCGGTCGGGTATGTACCCTCGCGCACCCCCAGGTCGGCTGCGGTAATTTCAACGGGAGGAAAAAAACCAGGAAACGCTGATGAGGCGCCGACCACTCTCGGAAGGCTCGCCAGTGTCCCAGGAATGTGTTGGAACGCGGACTTTCCTTTGAATTGCCGCTGTTGAATGAACAATCCATTGCGGTTGAATACAGAAAGCCCTCCATTGCTGACGTTCGTCGTCAAGATGTGCAACAAGGGCCGCTCCGGCAGCTCATAGAGGCACCGTTCACCGTAAAGGAACTTCCTATAATAATGTTCGAGAATTGCGTTTGGTGTCAGGTTCCGAACTCCGCGACGGCTTAGCTTTGCCAAAAGGCGGAGCGGTAATTGCATCGGAAGGCGGCGGACGATGCGATTGCGTACATCGTACTGTACGAACCGCACGATCTCTGATGCGGCCTCAGCAAACCGATCGTCATCGCCACAATAGCGATCCCAATTCAGCACGAGATGTGTCGCGAGAATGCTGCCGCCGGAGACCGACGCGATATCGGTCACGTCCTGAAGTTGGCCGGAATCCTTGAGATACCGAACAACTCCAAGATGATAGAGCGTAGCGCGAAATCCACCGCCGGATAGCGCTAGTCCGAGTCGTGACATGGAAGTTGCCTCGCAAAAGCTATTGAGTCACCCCAAGTATAGGTCTTGCGGAGGCTGTTTACCGGGCCTTTTTTCTCCTGCGCGTGCGACGGGTTCGATCTGAACGCAGCAAAGAAGACGAACTCCGACACAGGCCCTGGCGTCCTTCCCCACCCAGCGAAGACGGGCTTCGGCTTCTCGTAGACACGTTCTAAGACGGGTCGAATGAGTGCGATCAAGCGCTACGTCGTTAAACGACGAAAATTCGGCGCGGGTTCGAAAGGAGTTCGTGACAGAGGGGCCGGCGTTAAGATAGGGAGAGCTTTAGGATTGCAGCGGTTCCAGGCTCAATCCAAATGGAAAATCCGGGATAAAGATTGTTGTTTCTATTTGTTTGCGCAAGGATAATGACGTTTCGCCTCTTTGCATCCGATTTAATCACACCCGAAATTCTCGGGAGAAGGAAGATTTATGAAGACGTCACTTGCGCTTTTTGCAGCGGCGACGTTGGTTTTTGCTTTCACACAAGTAGCCAATGCTCAATGTGATTGTCAGCAGGCAGTGTCGTATTACTCGCCGGTTTCGACCACTGCCTACTATGCGCCGACCACAACCTACTACGCTCCGAGTACCGTCTACTCCACTCCGACGACTGCTTACTACGCTCCAACCACTGCCTACTACGCTCCGACCACTACCTATTACTCTCCGACCACTACATATTACGCTCCAACGACCGCTTACTACGCTCCGACAACTGCGTACTACGCTCCGACAACTACTTACTATTCAACTTCTGCCTATTACGCCCCAACCACAGCATACTACGGGGGCACTGGCTATTACGGCGGTGGTTATTACGGCAGCTATTATCGCGGCGGTTTGTTCGGCACTGGCATAGGCGGCTGGGCCGGTTTTCGTGGAATCGACCGACGGTGGGATCGTCGCGGGTGGTAAATCGCAAGGATGTTGCGACTCCCAGTTGTCTGGAAATCGAGAAGGAGCATGCTCGCGCGCTTGGCTAACGTTCTGTGAAAAAAATCGATCGTCGACTTTCAGCGGGTCATCACACCAGCAAGCGCTGCGGTTGATGTCAATTGAAGCGAGCTTCGCAGCAGTTCAACGTGCTGCGTTTTCTACATCTTCCGCCAGCGTTTCGTTGTCATCTCTTTGAAACAGAACATCCGGATCTCGTGGATAGCAAGAGGTCATTACGCAACTGGCTCGTGGTCACGGGGCTATCACTGACCCTCGCGGGCGGCTCGGGTGGCGTCATGTCAGCAATCTATGCCTGGTTGAGAGCGAATCGAAGTTGCCCAAGGTAAAAGTGCGCGGAGCCCTGCTCTTCGGCGGTGCTTCTCACATCGCGCCAAGTGTCCTGTTGGACGACGGACTGCTGTACGTGATGATTATCGTCGAAGTCGAAGGTCGAAAGTTTGGTGTTCTGCACAGCGACTGAGGGCGCTCTCGAAGTCGACGGCACCGTGGACATCGGAATAGTGCAGACGTCGCCAGAAATCTACTGAGCTCGACGGATCAACTTGCCCAGATGATAAGACCGTTTGGATGCCCCGATTAGAATATATCAAAAGCCGCCAGCCGAGTTGACCGGTGAATTCGGCGCGCGATAGTTAATATGTCATTTGTTGCGCGAGTCACTACGATCGAATGACTAATTGGCCCTGCACGTTTTGCCATGTTGCAGCAGACCCTCAAATTGCTCGGAATCGCCTCCTCTGACACGTACCGTCGTGCTCAACCCTTGATTCTCGTCAACGGTTTAGCGGAACAAGGTGAGAGCTGGTATCTGAACCGGAGCGTGTGGCAAAAGCACTATGATGTGCATTCGCCAGGAGTTCTCGTTTATGACGGCGAGGTCATGCAGGAGCGGCTGGCCAAGCGGCAGCCGATTAATATAGATTTCTTGACGGATCGCCTCGCGGAGTACTTGGATCGCTTCGTGCAGTCCCCTCCGTATCACCTGGTAGCAAGTAGTCTGGGTGCGCAGATCTCGGTCGAGTATGCGGCTCGCCATCAAGAGAAAGTTGGCAAGCTCGTATTGTTGTGCCCTTCCGGAATTGGCTTGCATGAGCGATTACCAGTCATGGACGGGCGCGGTCCAAGAACTACCAAGGGTTGGTCGAAAGCACGTTCTTCGATCGTCGTCGCGCCAGTCCGCGAATTGTGAAATATTACGAGCAGAAGTTTGCCTGCAAGCCTTGGCGACGAGCCCTGTTTGAAACGGTACGTGGCACAAAGAGTCATTCGGTGCGAGACAAGCTGAGGCTGTTTAATCGACCAACGCTGGTAATTTGTGGCCGCGAAGACCGGATTGTCGATCCTCATGAGGTGTATGAGGCGGTTAAGGACATTCCCAATTACCGATTCGTGATGGTTCCGAATTGTGGCCACGCGCCGCAGCTGGAATCTTCGAGGTTGATCAATCGCTTGGTCGTCGATTTTTTGAGCTGCGTCGCGCCTGCGACTTAATTACGATCGGCTCAAAACGAATTTTCAAAGCCGGGCTTACGAATCTGCAGTGTTGAGCAATCGAAAGACTCCGGCCGCCGCGGCGCCTCCCAGGAAATTGGCGACGAGAAAAATCCAAAGGTTCATCCACGACGATAACCCCAACACGCTGATTCCAACGGCGACGGCCGGATTGAACGCTCCGCCAGAAATGTCGCCCACGGCAAAAGCTCCGGTCAGCACCGTGAATCCAATAGCCAGACCGTAAAACGAGTTGCCCGTTGTCCCTTTGGCAGTGGCCACGTTCAAGACCACGTAGACCAAGGCGAACGTGAACAGGAACTCGGCAAGCAATGCTTTCCCCACGTCAGGGTTGGCGGCCGCAACTTCAACTCCAGATCGCAAATACTTGACAGCCAGTGCCGCCAACACCGCGCCTAACACTTGCGATGCCATGTACGGTAAAACGTCCTTGGCGTCGCAGCGGCCGCGCAGCCATACCCCGAGCGTGACGGCCGGATTGTAGTGGCCACCCGAAATGTGGCCGCCGGCAAAGATCATCACCATTAGCGCCGAGCCTATCGCTAGCGGAGGAATAACCCCCGCGACGCCGCCGATGACAGTGCAACCAATTGTTAGTACGAGGAAGAACGTACCGATCAATTCACAAAGGTACTTTGGCATACTGGTCGTCATTGGCGCTGCGCTCCGTTTCTGAATTTGCTTCCCGAAAATTGCAAGGCTTGGGCTTTATCGCGCCATTGATTTCCGCTACGTCGAGCTTTGGCCGTGGTTACTGACGGCTCAATACGCTTAGGCCAGCGAAGCTATCGATAGAACCACGTGATTTTGTAAGTGTTGCTAATTGCTCGTTCGGCGGTATCCACAGCAAGCAGTTAAACACCTCGTTCCCAGCGGCGGAATAAGGGTTTGGGCGATCGGGATCGATGAGTTGCGGTTCCTCGACAAGGAACTCTCGCGAATCAACCCGCGAAGAAGGGTGCAACACATAAAACCGCCAGATGCATGAGCCTTGCGTAAAACTTTGTAATCAGAGGGACAGGGCGTATAAGACAAACACTGCGCGAGACAGATTTTACAGTTGAAGTGCGAACAGAGAGAAGATTGCAAAGTCGACTGTTGCCAATCAGGCGTGATTAACTCGGCAAGACCCTACCACAGTTTTGTTGGCCAAGCAATCAGCACGTTTTGGGGATGGCAATGTTTTTAAACTTTGCCGTTACGACTAAACAAATCAATTTGACAATGCCCATCTTCCATGCCGGAGGGTTTTGGCATCGGTAGTTCCACGACCTATCCTTAAGTGGGTCATGGCAGCGCTCAGGTCTTTGCCGAGCTGTTCGAAAAAACCACGCGCCGCGCCTCGACAGTTGGGTCACCTGCTTTATGATCGAGCGACTGCAGGAATCGCTGACGCAGTTGCCGCTTTTGCGCGCTTCGCCTTCGCCATGACCGTGTTCCTAACGGTTCCAGCTTTATGCAAGCGAATTCACTTGCCGGCCGTCGTGGGGCTGTTGGCAGCAGGCGTAATATTTGGGCCGCACGGCCTGCAAGTTGGACCAAAACATAACGAAGTCGCCGAATACTTCGCCGAAATCGGTAAACTGCTGTTGATGTTCTTCGCAGGCCTGGAAATTGACGTGCAGCAATTCCAGCGCACGCGAAACCGATCGCTCATCTTTGGGCTGGCGACGTTTTCGCTGCCGTTGGCCGCAGGCTTTGCCGTCGGAATGGTATTCGGCTACGGCTGGATTGGCGCGCTCTTAATCGGTTCGCTTCATTGGCGTCGCACACTCTTCTTGGCTACCCGATTGTCCAGCGCCTGGGGCTGATTCGCAACGAGGCGGTCACGGTGACTATTGGCGCCACGATTTTTACCGACATTGCCTCGCTAATGGTCCTGGCCATCTGCATCCCGATTCACATGTCCGGATTTTCACCAGCCGCCTTTATTCTGCAATTAGTGCAATTGGCCGTCTACGTTCCGCTGGTGCTCTTCGGGCTTACCGCTATCGTTCGTCTGCTGATGGAAAGAATGAAAGACTCCAAAGAAGGACAGTTCCTGGTCATGCTCTTGGCCGTGGCCGTCGCTGGAATCGGGGCCGAGATCATTAATTTGGAAGGCATTATTGGAGCTTTCTTGGCAGGCCTGGCCCTGAACCGGGCAGTGCATCATAGCCCAGCCAAAGCGGAACTGGAGTTCCTAGGCAATACCCTTTTCATTCCCGTGTTCTTTGTGACGGTCGGCTTTCTGATTAATCCTCGTGTGTTTTTGGAATCAACCGTAAACCATTTCGGGCTGGTGTCGTCGATTGTTCTTGGACTGATCGTCGCGAAACTTCTCGCAGCCCTGGTAGCGACGCGAGCATTTCGCTACACCGATTGCGAAGGCTTAATGATGTGGTCACTTTCCCTACCGCAGGTCGCCGCCACACTGGCGGCCGCACTGGTGGCCTACAATGCTCAGAATTCAGCAGGCGAGCGGTTGATTGATGAACCCGTCCTCAACGGCGTAATTGTTCTAATGGTGATAACCTCCGTTCTCGGGCCGATCCTAACGGAAACGTTCGGCCGACGATTGGTTGCGCCGAATGAAATTGTGGACCATCCTGTGCGCGCTGTGCGCTCGATCCCATGATCACGGCACATCGAGAACATCGTTAGTTTCGTGGATCTCATGCGCTGAGTGCAGCCAACTTCCGGCACGCCATCCGAGAACGCAAGCACTCCAACGTTCGACTACAATTCAATTTTGGCGAACGTAAATCGCGTTGGTTTGGCGATCGCGTCCCAATCGCTCGCCGGCATGATAATGGAATCGGTCAGGGAGCCGGCGTTGAAGGCGAGGCGGTCGTAGCGCTGGCCGATCTCGAGATCGGCAAAGAGTTCGAACGGCAGGATCGGCGGGCCGAAGGGCGGAACGGCGCCGGGCACGAGTCCGGTCAATTCTTGGAGCTCCGCAGCGGTGGCGAAGCGGACTTTTTTCACCATGAACTGGCGCTTGATCGCGGCGGAGTCCAGCTTGCGATCGGCGCAGAGTACGAACAGCCGGAAAACGTCATCGGTTTTCAGCAGCAAGGCTTTGGCGCCAACCCCCATTGGTTCGCCGCGCAGCGGCCGATTCTTCCGAAGTCAGCGTCGGCGCATGCTGCTTTTCTTGAAACGCGATGCCGTGCGCACGAGGAGTTGTCGAATGGCGGTTAGCACTTGTCCAGACATTTGATGCAATCTGTTGTGCGGATAGTTCGAAGACCGTCATTCTACCATTCCTGGTTCCAAGCCTTAGCGACGATGTGCGCCGTGCTTTGTGGAACCCCTTCAGGGTTCGTGTTGGCATTATCGGATTCAACCCAGGGTGCGCTGGCGCGACCCTGGGCTTTGGTGTTGAACGCCTTTGGCGTTGTGAGAGGCCGTAGTGGTTAGATTAAAATGCATCGGCCCCAATTTTTGAGCGCCGGCGGCGAATGATATTGATATGGTGGCGTACGGCCCTCCCACGTTCGAACTTCGGAATTCTTTCGGGAGATTTGCCCGTGGGTATTTCTGACGAACTTGCCAAATTGCAAGAATTGCGGCAATCGGGGCGCTCACGGAGGAAGAGTTTGCCCGAGCGAAGGCTGCAGTGTTAGAAGGGGGCACGGCGTCGACGGCGAATGCGGCGTCCGGCGAGCACTTAGAGAATTCGCCCGACGGAATTCCCGCCGACGTTGACCAAGATGCCCGAATGTGGGCCATGCTGCTTCACTTTTCAGTATTGGCGGGCTTTATCCTTCCGGTGGCGGGGTTGATTGTGCCACTCATCATTTGGCAAGTTTACAAAGACACGCTGCCGGGCATCGATGAGCACGGCAAGGTGGTAATGAACTGGATCATTTCCGCGCTCATTTATGGCGCGGCGAGTTTGCTATTGCTCATCGTGCTGGTCGGAATGCCGCTCTTGGTGGCGCTGGGAATTATGTGCGTGGCATTCCCAATAATCGGCGGCATCAAAGCAAACAACGGCGAGCTGTGGAAGTACCCACTCTCGATGACGTTCTTTCATTGAGCTACCACAGCAAATTGCTGGCGCAGTTTCGCGGCGCTTAATAAGCGGCGTGGTACAGCGAGAGCAGTTCTTCCGGTCCGACGGCGCGAGGGTTGAAGCCGCTGGTCCATTGTTTGGCGGCGTCGGCGGCCAGAGCTTCGAGTCGATTCTTCGGGATCGCGACTTCTGCGAGGCGACTGGCGAGACCGGCTTTGGAGACGAGGTCGGCGACAAAATCGGCCAGACCGTTATAGCCGGAAGACGGCGCGGGAAATCCATTGCCGCCGGCGGTGCATTCGAGCAGTTCGAAATACTGATGGCCAACCTCTTCGCCGTTGAAGCGAATGACGTGCGGCAACATCATGCCGACGGCCTGTCCATGAACGACGCCAAAATGCGTGGTTAGCGGGTTGGCCAGCGCATGCGCGGCGCCGAGCATGCTGTTTTCAATCGCCAGACCGGCGAACGATGCGCCCAGTTGCATTCCGCAGCGGGCTTCTAGATCGGTTGGATCGGCAATGACGTGGGCGAAGTTTCCACCAAGCAGCAACCACGCCTCGCGACTGAACGCCATCGAGGCCGGATTTCGCGTGCGGGCCACATAGCTTTCCAGAGCGTGGGCCACGGCATCGATGCCGGTGAGCGCTGTCACGCCCGGCGGCTGCGTGAGCGTGAGCTCCGGATCCAAAAGCGCGACGCGGAAGGTCGCCTTCTTATCGCCGCAGGCCATCTTCACGTGCGTCTTGGCGTCGCTGATCAGTGCGAACGATTGCGTTTCGCTGCCGGTGCCAGCGGTGGTGGGCACGGCGATCATCGGCAGCATCGGCTTGGTTGCTTTGCCGATGCCCCAGTAGTTGGCGATCTCGCCGCCGTTGGTGTAAACGAAATTGATTCCTTTGGCGCAATCCATCGAACTGCCGCCGCCGAAGCCGACAATGAGTTCAGGATCGAATCGCTTGGCGATCCTTAACCCGGCGGCCACGTGTTCCGTGGTTGGATTTTCCCCAAGTGCATCGAATAGTTGAGATTCGATTTTGGCCCGCTGGAGCGCCGCCAGTCCGCGAGCCGCGTGCCCAGCCGCGACGATTCCCGGATCGCTGACGACCAGCACCCGCCGCGCACCGAGTTCCCCGGCCAATTCACCGAGCGATTCGACCTTGCCAGGGCCGAAAACGATTCGGGTGCGAGGATAGAAATCGAAGGGGGTCATAGGTGGGATGGCAACCGGAATCTGCGATCAAGCATCAGGCGCGAAGGATGCAAGGCTGTGAATGACGAAATTCGAAATTCGAATGACGAATGAAGCTTCAAATTCCAAATTCCAAACCTCTATGGCTGACCCTGAAAGTTTCATCATTGAAATTTGGAGCTTGGAATTTCATTCGTCATTCGAATTTGGTCATTCGTTCTTCCTTCTTAGGTCGTCAGTGCCGCCACGCGGTCTTTCGGCAGCTGGTAGGCTCGGGCGCGGAATAGGAACTCGACGATGCTGCCTTCGTGTGGCTGCAGCCAATCGAGCTTGGTGGTGGGGATCGGTCCGATGTTCAGGCGGTCGATGTTCGTGGCGTCGGTCAGTTCACGCTGCCACTGAGGACTGTTTGTGATGGCGGTGCCGACCAGCGTGTAGCCGATCGACTCGATCATTTTCTCCTGCGCACATTTTACCACAGTGACGAACGGAAACATAAATTCCTTCTTCGCCGTGGCGGTAGAAGGCGATTCCGCATGGATGACGGTTGGCCGCAGATAGGCGCACCGTTCTTTTTCCACCAGGCGCGGACCGTACGGAGCGGTGACGTGTTCGACGCCGGCTTCGCGAAGATCGGCTTCAATGTTTTGCCACACGCCTTTGGCCTGGCCCGGCACGGTGAACGCAGCCAGCGAGGCCGTAGGGTCTTCCGGCGGCTTGGGTTCGACAGGCCCGATGCGCTCGGCAATGGCTTTGGCAATTTCTTTGGTGTGCCGCGAGGCCCAAATGCCGGAGCAATTGATGCAGCCGCGGCCGCTGTTGATGAACACGCTTTCGACCATGACATCGAGATACTTTTCCCACTCGTCGACAACGTCGTCGCCCAGCAAAATTTTACTGAAGCCCGGACCGTGCACACTGACTTTTGGATTGCCCTTATAACGTTCCACCGTAGCGGTGCCGCCAAAGATCATGCTGCGATCGCAAGCTGCGAGCACGGCGGCGCCGGCATCGGGACCGCCGGGATAAATCGAGATCGATTCAGCTGGAATGCCCGCCTTTACGAACGCCGCGGTCATGCGATACGGCGTCCAGGGTTCTTGCGGGCCGGGCTTGAGGACGAGTCCCACTTGCATTGGAATCACCGGCAGCCATAGCGTGTGCACGCCAGGCGAATTCGAGGGCAGTACCACACCCAGCGCCGCCGCTTGGCACTGATAACTCACGACCACGCCGCGCTTTTCGATTCCATAACCGCGCGAAAGAATTTCCAGTGGCAGGCCGCGCGTGAGCGCATCGAGCATTTGGTCCATGTGCGTGAGCACAAAATGGTTCTTCGCCATGTTGGCTTTGCACATGTGCTCCGGCAGGCCCGTGCTGGCCGATTGCTGATGCGCAAACTCATCGGGCGATTGCGTGCCGTCTCCCATCGGCAGCGTGGCGCTCAAATACAGATCGGCAGCCTTCTTGATTCGGTCGATAAGTTCCTCTGGCTTGAACTCAAGCAGGGCTTTGCGCGCGGTCTTCGCGCTGCGCATATCGCGCTGTAGCAGAGCGCCGTTGGCCTGGCTGACAGCAGCAATGGGTTCGCCCGTGATGAAATGGACGACGTTGTCCTTTTCGAGCGAGTCGTAGGGTTTGCCCCAGCGGAGGACGGGAAGAGTTAGCATAAGTGCGGAGTTCGGAATTCGGAGTGCGGATTGGATGACGATCAATAAACGCCGACGGTCGTAGCTTCGGCCAGCTCGTGGAACGGGCGCACGCCGCTGACGCCGTCCCAGGGGTATTTTTCGAACGGCTGTTCGCGTTCGCCTTCGTCGCGCTCCATGAAGCCCGGGACGAAAAATTCTTTCGTGAGCGTGGTCAATTTTACGCGGCCGGTTTTGCCGTAGCCAACCGTTTGGTTGTAGTCGTTGAATTCCACGACCTCGACGACCGCACGCGGCTGCGGGGCATAGTAGCTGATTTTATATCCGTCGGCGGCGGTCACCGGTTTGCTGGCAGCCAGGCCCATCAGCGTATTGCCGTAGGTCGGCGTCATGTACACGCCGCTCTGCTCCGGCGCGCCGCCGAGAAATTCTTCCACGGCAAAGCGGGTCCATTGCGGGGTGAATTCCGTACCGCCGCTGAAAATGCCGGTGATGCCTTCCTTCGGGATGCTCGAACCTTGTTTTTCCAGTTCAAGCGCCAGCGCCTCGAGCAACTTCGGCGTCGTGAACATGCATTTGATGTCGTGCCCGGCACGAAAGACGGTAATCGCCTGGTCGATGCAATGCTTTTTGTACGCCTCGAGATGTTCCATCCAACCTTTCTTAATGAGCTTGATGACCCAGCGCGGATCCAGATCGATGCAGAAGCAAATGCCACCGCGATGTTGCGCCAAGTGCTCGACCGCCAATCGCAATCGCCGCGGTCCGGAGGGACCCAGCATCAGCCAGTTCGATCCCAACGGAAAAT
The DNA here is from genome assembly GCA_963773875.1 of Pirellulales bacterium. Classification (GTDB taxonomy): domain Bacteria; phylum Planctomycetota; class Planctomycetia; order Pirellulales; family JADZDJ01; genus CAVTYH01. The sequence goes on along the minus strand of CAVZCV010000006.1, from coordinate 779,401 downwards.
ATTTTTCCGGCAGCGTTTCGCTGAAGAGCGAATAATCGGTGCGGAAATCGTCCATTGCGATCCGGCTCTTGGGAATGCCGGTCGTGCCGCCGGTTTCGAACACGTACACCGGCTTATCGGCCAGTGCTTTGGGGACCCAACGTCGAACTGGCCCGCCGCGCAGCCATTCGTCTTGAAACTCCGGAAACTTCTTCAAATCGTCGAACGATGCGCACTTCCTTGAGCGGATCGAACTTGAGTTCCTTGGCTTTATCGAGCCAGAACGGGCAACCGGTGGACGAGTGAAAATGCCACTGCACGGTTTCGTAAACGTGGCCATCGAGCCGGTCGCGGGCAGCTTTTACGAGGGAATCAATCGCGGTCGTCATGGGCGGTGAGATGTTTGAAGGCGGGACGGAAGGCGGGTGTTGCCAAACGCCTTCGATTCTAACCGCCAGCTGCGGCAGGCGGCTACGGGTGGGCGGTGCTAATGCCGGGCAATCGCGGGCGATTATTGCTGGGCTGCCATCCAGGCGCGAACTTTGTACGACAACTCTTCAATTTGCCCGGTGTATACGTGGTTCGCCCCGGCAATTGTTACCACCTGAATATTTTGCGCGGCGACTTCGCCGATTCGATGGCCTCCGGCAGCCCGCGGAAATTCACTTCCTCGAGTTCAATTCCACCGAATGCGAACAGCACGGGAATTTTGAGCCGATCGATGTAGCGCAGGAAATTGTAGTTTTCCTCAGGGCCGTATTTATCGATGAAGCTGGCCGCCGACACCAAAAACGGGAGCGGCGTTTGAATGCTCATCAGTGTATCGCCCTGCCCTGCGGCTACGAGTTCTTCCGCCTGCCGCAAGTGGGCGGTGAATTCGTCGCGCTTCTCAGAAGCCAGATAATACTGATGCGACAGGCGCGGCGGCGAAATGGCAATCACGCGTTTAATCGCGGGGTGCGGCGTATGCGTCATCGTGTAAATGGCTTTGATCGCCCCGAGGCTGTGGCCCATCAAACCGATCGAGGCGAAGCCGCGCGAAACCAGCAGTTCCGCCCAAGCCACGAGATCGTGCGTGCAATCGGCGACGCGCTCCAGTGAGGAGCCCAATCGCTTGGAGCCTTGCAAAGTTGCCGCCATGCTCACGGCATCGTGACCGCGGGTATTGATGCGCAGCACCGGCAGGCCATCGGCCAGCAACTTGGGCAGCAATCCTTCAAACAGCGAGCTGCCGTAAAAACTGCTTCCGGTGCCGTGGACGGCCAGAACCGCGTCGACGGGCAGTTTCCGCTGCGGATCGGCATGCTTCGGGAGCGATAGCGCACCATCCAGTCGTACACCGTCTGCTGTTCGGACTTGAACGAGTTCGACATGCGACATGCAAATGGGCCTTCATACCTCAACCGAACGTCTCGTCCATTACTTTTCGTCGTTCTGAGCAACTGCTTTGGTTGCCGCTGCCACACAATATAACTGCGTTTCCGTTCGCAAAAATAGATCGCCATCGGCAATAGCCGGCGTGGCGAGGGTGCGTTCCTCGAGATCGTTCGTCGCCAGAACCCGGAATGTATCATCTGCGGCAATCACGTAGATCACTCCGTATTCATCAGTCGCGTAAATGCGGCCATCGGCGGCAACGAGACTTGCGGTAAAGATGCCCTTCAAATGGTCGCGCCAAATCGGCTCGCCACTGCCCAAATTGAACGAGCAAATTGCACCGCCGTCGGCCACAGTATAAAGCCGGTTGCGATAGGCTAAACCCGTCGGCACATACGCGCCTCCGTGTGGATATTTCCAAACAATGTTCGACTTCGTGACATCGCCGCTGCCGCCGGCTTTGATCGCCAGAATGGGACCGTTGCGACCAGAGGTGCTGACGACCAAATCGCCGCTGACGATTGCGGTAGGGCAAACCACATCGGTGGTTCCGCTGACGCGCCACAATTCATGGCCGTCGTTGGGATCGTATGCGATGACCCAGCCAGGCCGTCCGCCTTCGGTGCCCGTGCCGTTGACGACAAGCTCTTTGCGCGGTCTGCCCGATTCATCGGTTGCATCGACGAGTACCGGAGTGCTCCATGAACCATTGCTGTCGCCGGTCGGATCGCCATGCCACTTCGCCTGTTCGCTTGTTGAACGCTTTCAGTTGTGAATTTGCTGAGCTGTCGCACAACTGAATTACGAATTCGTCGAACAAGACCGGACTCGATGCGGTGCCCCATTGATGTTCCAGCGATCCCAAATCGGCACGCCATTGCTTTTGGCCGGACGCTAGCTCAAACGCGAAGAGATCCGGCACTGCCGAACGACGCAAATACCTGCCGACCATCTGTCACTACCGACGCCGAAGCGAAACCGTTTTTCACGTGCTTGCTGCCTCGCGCCTGCCCGGCGGCCGCTTGCCACTGGGGCTTGCCGGTTTTACGGTTGAACGAGCAAACGACAAGTTGGCTGCCTTCGTCCTCGCCCAGCGCCGAAGTCAACAGCACATGATCGCCCCATACAACCGGAGAAGAATTGCCTTGGCCGGCCACCTTCTGTTTCCAGCGGATGCCGCGAATGGTATCCCATTCGGTTGGCACGCCGGAATCGCTTGATATGCCCGATGTGTTGATACCCCGCCAACCAGGCCAGTTATCGCTAGCGGAGCTTTGTTCTAGTGGGTCACGATCCGTCGCTGGAAGCGAAACAGCACTGTCCGATTTTTCCAGTTGTTGCCCGCAGCCCGCAAAAACAAGAAGCGACAACAACCCCAGTGCCGCGGTGTGTGAACAAGTTGTGCGGGAACCCGCGAGGGCAACGATCATCATTGAGCGGCAAGAGCCGATAACCATTGAAATCGGCCGGATGTACGAAACAAGGCGGGAGCCGGCGACCTGCATCTTGCGACGTCGCACGGCCGAAAACTAATTCGGTGCAGTTGTCGGATGCGGGATATTGCCCAATTGGGCGAGCACTTGCAATACGCCATTTAAGTGCGCGAGCCGTGGGCCGTAACGGTCGATGAATTCATTGAGCATGAATTCCCCGTCCAGCAAGACCTCGGGGTTCTCGTTGATTTCGGTCGTCAGTGTGGCCAGGAACTCGGTCTGCACCTTGGCCAACGCTTCGGAAGCCACTTTACAGCTTTTGGCCAATTTCGGATTCGCTTCCTTCCACTGCGTAAGCTCGGCGATCCGCTGCTTATTGCCGGCGCTAAGCTGCCCGACCAACTCCTCCATCATCTCGTTCTGACGATCCAATGCCGTGAGGATGTCGTGGAGCAGCCGATTTTGCTCCAGCGCCGTTCCGGTGACCGGCGCCGGGGCGGACATGGCATTGCTGGTGATATCGACCTGTGTATAGAGCGGTGTCGCAGTTCGCGCGGGCTGAGTCATCGGCGTGTCCCCTGACTTTCTTCGAGTTAGATATCCAGTCTAACGACAAAGCGAGCCGGCCGCCACTGTTCGGTAGATTCGCGAGCGGCAAAATCCATTCTCCGGCATCTAAGTGCCATCTCCTGAATAGCGAAACCCGGCGAGTTTCCTCAGCCACGATGAACTGCGGAAGCAGATTTCAGCAAGACTTCCGCAGTCGGCCACTAAAGTTTGCGCATCCTTGCTGCTTCGCCGCGCTAAAGTCCCTGGGTCGCTGTCCCGATGGTATGCAGAGCGGCTGGCTGGGCGACAACACGTTTTGGAACCGCAACTTGCAGCTAGCACGCGCCCAAGCCGGAAGGCTGGAATAACTAGGCAGACCTGAATGGCTGAATTGCCAGTTTCACAAAACTCGTTGGGATTCCTGAGCGTCGTCTGCCACGAACCGCATGGCCTGTTCGGCGGGTACTTATTGCTCAACACGGCCGGGCGTCCACTGGAGTTTCACTGCACAGCGCCGGTGAAGCCGAATCGTGCGCAACAAATTCTCTTCGGCGCCACGCTCGAACCTTATCTGTATGGCGAACACATCGGGGCGACGTTGATCAATAAATCACAGCTTGTGCCCATGGTGGTGTTCGTCGATATGCCCGCCGCCCTCGCCGTTCGCACACATATGAAATTGCCCGTGGGCTGGGTTCGGCGAAGAATCCGCCCGAGAAGATTCAAAACACGCGGCCGGGTTAATTGACTTTGAAATCGGCACGAATCGACTGGCCGTCTCCAGCCAGCGGGCTGCGGACCGTGAGCTGATCTGCGATCGGCTTTCTTCGCTGGGTGAAATCTTCGATTTGTGCGAGCCTTTCGGTCGCATTCGCGAGGCGATTGAAGAAGCGCAACGAGCCGGCCAGAAAGCAGCCTAACGCTGGTCCGCCATGCAACGCATTGCGCCTGCTAATCTGAGCATCTCGAGTGTGCGGATTCCGGCTGCGGAAAAGTTGGTCGTGCAGTCGTTTGGCGCGGCATTCATCGCGCCAACGGCGCTATCGGTCGCATTCGAATTTCGCTTGCCGGTTTCCGACGCGCCTTTCGTCATCAGTGCATCGCGGCCGCCGGTGCTTTCACTGCCGCTCGATTCGATTGGCCCACTCGTGCGAAGTTTTGAATTCGCCAAACCCGCGGATAAAGCACCGCTCGCGCTCGCGGGCCCGGCAATCCGCACCGCGCCCGTCAAATCGCACTCGTCGCCAACGGATCCAAGCCGTTTCACGCGCATTCGGCCGCCGGAAGAAATCATCAAGTTGGAAGACCGATTGTATTTCGTTCTGCAGCCATCGCTGGAAACTCTGATTGCGCGCGGATCGCTGGAGTTCCCGCATCAGCCGTTCGCGTATCAGCTGCAAGGCGTTGCATTTTTGTACCCTCGCTACTCCGCCGTGCTGGCCGACGAAATGGGTCTGGGCAAAACCATGCAGGCGATCACCGCCATTCGCATGCTTCTGCATGCCGGCGAAGTCGGAAGTGTGCTGCTCGTTTGTCCCAAACCGCTCGTGACGAATTGGCAACGCGAATTCGCCATGTGGGCGCCGGAACTGCCGGTCGCGATCGTTGAAGGCGATCCAGCGCGCCGTGCCTGGCAATGGCAACAACCTGGAGTGCCAGTAAGAATCGCGAATTACGAATCCCTCTGTCGCGATGCTGCGATGCTTTGCGATGAGCGCGTGCGACTCGATTTAGTCGTGCTCGACGAAGCCCAGCGAATCAAAAATCGGGCGGGCGTCACGAGCGATTCCGTCTGCTCGTTATCGCGGCGTCGCAGTTGGGCGCTGACTGGAACGCCTGTAGAGAATTCGCCGGACGATCTGTTGGGCATTTTCAAGTTTGTCGCTCCCGGACATCTAAACGCGAACATGAAGCCGCGCACGCTGGGCCGGGCAGCGAACGACTACGTGCTTCGCCGAACGAAAGACAAAGTGCTGGCCGATTTGCCACCGAAACTGTTTCGCGATGCCGAGCTAGAGCTGTCGCCGGAACAACGCGAAAGCTACAAGCTGGCGGAAGATGATGGAGTACTGCGGCTCACTGAACTGGGCGATTCGGTCACGATTCAGCATGTGTTTGAACTCGTTTTGCGCTTGAAGCAAATTTGCAATTTCGATCCGGCCACCGGCGCCAGCGCGAAATTCGAACGTTTGGCGGTGGATTTGGAAGAAGTGGTGGCCAGCGGACAGAAGGCCATCGTTTTCAGCCAATGGGTAAAAACGCTGCGCCACTTGCGCGGCGAATTGTGCCATTTGCATCCGCTGGAATATCACGGCGAAATCTCACCCAACCGCCGCGATGCCATCATCGAGCAATTCCGAAACGAGCGTCGTCATCATGTGCTCTTGATGAGTTACGGCGCCGGCGGCGTCGGATTGAACCTGCAATTCTGCGGATACGTTTTCCTGTTCGATCGCTGGTGGAACCCTGCCGTGGAAGATCAGGCCATTAATCGCGCGCACCGCATTGGGGTGACCGGGCCGGTGACGGTGACTCGATTTTTGATGCTGCGAACCATCGAAGAGCGCATCAACCAGGTGCTCGCAGGAAAAGCGCGAACTGTTCGACACGATTTTCACCGACGCAACCGTTCCGCGGCGCTGACGCTGTCGCAAAAAGAAATTTTTGGCCTATTCAATTTGCGCTGTCCGCATGGCGCGATCAACACGAACCTCCCCAATTGCGATGCAGCGTAAATCGCTGGGCGCTAGACGCTTCGAGCAGCTTTGGCTGTGCGAGCAGTTTGGAACTCGTTTAAGCTCCGGTGCGGGCGCGCTCTTCCGTGATTTCAATCGCCTTGAGCAGGCCACGGGCTTTGTTGAGCGTTTCCTGCCATTCGAGCTTCGGCTGACTATCGGCGACGATGCCCGCTCCCGCTTGGAGATAAGCGGTTTTTGAAGTGTTGTCCGCCATCCGCGGAATCACGATCGTACGCAGCGCGATGCACGTATCCATGTTGCCGCTATAATCGACATACCCGACGGCTCCGGCATATGGTCCACGGCGGTGCGGTTCCATTTCGTCGATGATCTCCATGGCCCGGACTTTCGGGGCACCAGATACCGTGCCAGCGGGCAGACAGGCGCAAGGCGTCGAATGAATCTTTGCCGTCGGCGAGCATGCCGGTCACATTGCTCGTGATGTGCATCACGTGGCTATAGCGTTCGATGGTCATGACATCGGTGAGTTCGACCGATCGATAACGGGCGACGCGGCCGACATCGTTACGACCCAGATCGACCAGCATGACGTGCTCCGCCCGTTCTTTGGGATCGGCCAGTAGTTCTTCGGCCAGCCGTTTATCGTCTTCCTCTGTTTTGCCACGGCGACGCGTGCCGGCCAGCGGCCGCACCGTCACTTTGCCATCGACCACCCGGACCATGACTTCCGGCGAGCTGCCGACAAGCGTGACGCTAGGCGTTCGCAAATAAAACATGAACGGGCTGGGGTTCACGACTCGCAGCGTGCGATAGATTTCAAACGGCTGCGAGCGGATTGCCAGTTCCAGGCGCTGGCTGATGACGACCTGAAAAATATCGCCGGCCCGAATGTATTCGACGCACTTCTCCACGGCTTTTTCAAAGCCGGCCTGCGTGAAGTTCGATTTGTAGCCAATTGTCGGATCACCGCCGGGGCTGATATCGACCGGCGTGAGATCAGCCGTCGGCTTGGAAAGCGTTTCGACGAGTTGATCTACTCGGCGGCAGGCGTCTTCGTATGACGATTTCAAATTGCCGCTGTCCACTCGCGCCATAGCGACCATGACGATCGTCTTCGTGATATTGTCGAACACCACCATCCGGTCGTAAAAAGCGAATGACAAATCCGGCAAGTGCCGATCGTCGGTAGGGGCATTCGGCAAGCGTTCGCTGTAGCGAACGACGTCGTAGCCTGCATAGCCAATCGCCCCGCTCACGAATGGCGGCAATTCCGGTAAGCGGACGGCCCGCAACGCATCGACGCGGCGGCGGAGTTCTTCGATGGGATCCGGCGATTCGAACTCTTCTACCACGGGGTGGCCGGGGCCGGACCGAAGGGAAGCCCCGGTGCCGGTTCCCGGGGCTTCAGCTGCCTCCAGCCCCGGCCACCCGATCAGTATTTGATCGTGTGCGAACCACAACTCGATTGCCCCATGCTTCGATCTCTTGAAACGGTTCGGCGGTGAGAAAACTGTACCGGCCGACTTTTTCTCCGCCGACTACGCTTTCGAACAAGCACGCCGAGGAACCGGCGTCGAGCTTATGAAACGCCGATACGGGCGTGAGCGAATCGCCAATGAGCCGCCGATAAACAGGCACCAAATGCACGCCCGCCGCCAAGCGCGAGAACGTTTGAAAATCGGGGTAGTGCATCGAGCGGAAGAAATGTGAATGGTGATTGGTGTTCTGACGATTGCGGTTTAGCGTGCGAACCGGGAATCGCAGACGAGCGCGCCCAGAATAGCACCGTCGCCCAAACCAGACAACCAAACCTCGTAGCACGTTCGCCGGCGCGAAGATAACCGCGCAGAAAATGACAGCACCATGTCCACTCGTCTCGCACGTAACCGTAAATCACCAGCCGGTTTTCGTTCGCCTTGACACCCCCCAGTGCATTGCTAGAATCCCAACGGGATCAAGCGCGAAACAGACGACTTTCCCCCAATTCCCCGCCCTAACTTGTCCCGGTGACTGGATTGGCCGCTGATTAGAATAAATCGGCGTCCAATTGTTCATCGTTCTCTCGGCTCAGCGGCTATGAAGTGTCAAAAGTGCGAACGTCCGGCCACGTTCCATATCACGGAACTTGAAGGAGGCAAACACACCGAGTTGCACCTCTGCGAAGAGCATGCGCGCCAATATCTCACTCAAGGCGAAGGCGAGCCTGGCGCGGCACCCACCATCGCCGGCGCGTTGGCACAGCAATTGGCGGTTGGACAAACGGCGGAGGAACTGAAGAAGCTTGATCAGCGCCCTGCCCAGTGTGCGGCATCACGTTTTATGAATTCCGCAATCAAGGTCGATTGGGCTGCCCGCACGATTACGTGTTCTTTGAAAAGGAACTCGAGCCGCTGATTGCCAACATTCATGGCGAGACAACGCACAAAGGCAAGAAGCCCAGACAAGGCGCCGGCGGCACCCAACAGCGCACGGAACTGATCCGCATGCGGCGCGAGATGAAGGAATCGATCGAAAAAGAAGACTACGAACGGGCGAAAGAACTTCGGGATGAGATTAAACGGATTGAAAGCGCGAATAGCTAGGCTCCGACATCGAAGTACAATGACGAATGACGAAATTCGAATGACGAATGAAATTCCAGTTTTCAAATTCCAGTGAACTGGTCCGCCGCGGACGTTTCGACATTCGAAATTGGAATTTGGGACGAAATTGGAATTTGGAACTTCATTCGTCATTCGTCATTCGAATTGCGGATTTTTAAAAGTGGAACTTAACGACCTCACCAACTCGATCGGCGAATGGCTCCGCGGCAATGGGCCGCAGGCCGATATCGTCATGAGTACGCGCATTCGCCTGGCGCGAAATCTGGCGGAGTTTCCATTTATTACCAAAGCCTCCGATCAAGATCGCAACGACATCGAACGCACCTTGCGCGAAAAGGTTTTGAAAATTCGCGAGCAGTCGGGCGAGCTGGAATACGTGAATGTTAGCGATTTGGACCGCATCGACCGGCAGTTTCTCGTGGAGCGGCAACTCATCAGCCGCGAACATGCCGAGGCCAAGGGCGCTCGCGGCGTAGTGATCGATCCGCGCGAGCAAATTAGCCTGATGATCAACGAGGAAGATCATTTGCGAATCCAGTGCATGCACAGCGGACTCGACGTGCAGGGTGCGTGGGAACAAATCAATCGAATCGATGACCTTGTCTCAGAACAAGTGACGTACGCTTTCCACCCCCGGCTCGGCTATTTAACCGCTTGCCCGACGAATGTCGGTACCGGCGTTCGAGTCAGCGTGCTTATGCATTTGCCGGCCCTGGTGATTACTCGACAAATCGACAAGGTGTTCCGCAGTCTGCAGAAAATCAGCCTCGCGGTGCGTGGCCTATACGGCGAAGGTTCGCAAGCGATGGGCGATTTTTACCAGATCTCGAACCAGCAAACGCTCGGTCGCAGCGAGTTGGAATTGGTGGAGCAGGTGGCCGATGTGGTTCCCGCTTTGATTCACTACGAACACGAAGCCCGCGAGTTTTTGCTCAAGGAAAGCCATCAAACGCTGCACGATCAGGTAAGCCGCGCGTACGGGATTCTGCGAACCGCGCAGACCATTAGCTCGGAAGAGACGATGCATCTGCTCTCGAAGGTGCGGCTGGGCGTAAACTTGCAGCTGATTGAAGATTTGCCGATGCCCAAGCTGAATGAACTTTTCATTCGCACTCAGCCGGCGCATCTGCAAAAAATTCGCGGAGTCGAATTGAACACGGCCGATCGGAACATCGAGCGGCGCGCTATCTGCGGCGCTATCTGAACCGCGAAGAGGACGGCAACGGCGGCTCGAGCGCAAATTAGCCGCGTCGCCCCGCATTCTCTTCAAAGATCATCGCCATCCGGATCACATCGTCATACTGCCCGTCCATGTACCGGCCTTTGATCATCCGGCCTTCTTCGATAAAGCCGAGTTTCTTATACAGTGCGTGCGCCGCCGGGTTGGTTGAGTAAACGCTCAGCTCTAATCGCAGAATCCCTGCCGTTTTCACAGCATCAATAACCGCCTGCAACAGCCGCGTGCCGAGCCCGCGGCGGCGGTAATCGGGATGGACGCCCATCCCCAGCTCCACGCGATGTTGGGCCCCAAGAGCTTCCTGCCGCCTCGTATCGGCCCATCCCACGACGCGCGAGGGCTGAACCAACGCCGAATGATAATCGTCCAGTGGCGTATCGACCGCAAAGAACGCCGGGTTGCCGTCGCGCATGTTTTTCGCCACGAAACGGCGCGTTTCCTCAATTGGAAATGCCTCGGCAATCGCCAGCCACTTGCGTTCGAGCGCTACGGCATCCACGCACTCGCGGTAGCTCTCCACAAGTTCTTGCGAGGCCGGCACGATCCGGATTTCATGGCCGCTGGCCGTCATCGCTTCACTTCAAATGGCTGCGGAGTTCGGGAATGATATCGCGCGGCACGAACCTGGCCAGTTCCTCATCGGTCGCCAGCGGCGTGATTTGTTTCAGCAATGAACTAGAAACGTGCGAAAACTGCTCGTCGGCCATGAGGAATACAGTTTCGACACCAGGATCGAGCGTGCGGTTCGCAAGCGTCATCGTAAATTCCGCCTCGATATCGGTCAGCGAACGCACACCGCGGAGCATCAATCGAGAGCCGCACTCGCGAACGAAATGCACCGCCAGGCCGCCGAACTGCTTGACTTCTACGTTGGGCAAATGGCGCGTCGCGCTCTGCGTAAGCGCCACGCGCTCATCGGGCGTAAACAGCGCCTGCTTTTCAATGTTGACGCCAATGCCGACGATCAACTTATCGACCAATCGGCTGGCACGCTCAATGACGTTAATGTGCCCCAGCGTGATCGGATCGAAGGAACCGGTATAAACAGCGACGCGGGAATCGTTAACGTGCATAGTGCGTTTTCCGTGGTTCGCCGCTGGCGGTCTTTGCGTCTAAGTCGCTTGCGTCCAATTATGTCACTTGCTGTTGATCCTGCAAATCTTTTGTCCTTCGTCCAGCGCCCCAATCAAGCGATCTATATCGCCATCGTCGAGATACGCATGCGGGCTGATCCGCAGCCGTCCGGCCCGGTGCGCCAGCGCCACATGCCGAGTGTACGCGAATTTTCGCAGCGCCAGCGAATCGGAGCCGGGAAACTCGAAAGTGACGATGCCCGAGCAGTTCGCTTCGGCATCACGCGGACTGACAATTTTCGCGCCGATGCCTTCCAGCCGGCGGCAGCACAACTGGGTGATTTCCCACAGACGTTTGCCAATGGCATCGATGCCTGTTTCCATCAGCAAATCGACACTCGCGCCAAGTCCAATGAAGCCCACGCAATTGGGCGCACCCCCTTCGTAGCGCGTGGCAGTGTCCTTCAGTTGCAATTCAATGTGGGTGTAATCGCTCTGATGAACCACGCTGTTCCAGCCGACGCCAATCGGTCGCAGCTTCGCCAGATGCTCGCGGCGAATGTAGAAAAAACCTGCGCCCTCGGGCCCGAGCATCCATTTGTGCCCATCGGCAGAAAAAAAGTCGATTTGCGTATCGCGCACGTCCAGTGGAAACACGCCCATACCTTGAATGGCGTCGACCATTAGCAGCGCGCCACGGCGGTGCGCCATTTCGGCGGCGGCGCGTAAATCGGTCCGCCAGCCGCTCAAGAAACCGACCCAACTGAGCGCGACGATGCGCGTTCGCTCATCGCACGCGGCTTCCAGTCGGTTCAAATCGAGTCGGCCGTTTTCGGTCGGCACGCGGCGTGTTTCCACTCCCCGCGTGCCGAGATTCAACCACGGATATTGGTTGGTCGGAAACTCATCGGTGGGAATGACGACGTTGTCCCCCTCGCGCCAAGGGTATCCTTCGGCCACGAGCGAAACACCCTCGGTAGTGCTGCGAACCAGCGCAATTTCCTCCGGCGTCGCCCAGACCATTTTCGCCGCGGTGGCGCGCACTTCCTGCATTCGGCGGTCCCATCGGCCCCATGCCGGCCCACCCTCTTCGGTGGCCTCCTGGAGCCACTTGCGAATGGCTTCATTCGCCCCGGCGGTCAACGGGGCCACCGCGGCGTGATCGAAGTACGCCCACTTGGCGGTGACCGGCATTTGGCCTCGAAAGCGGGTCCAGCGGTCTGCGGCGCTAAGTCCCATCGGATTCAGATCCTGCAATTGCCGATAAGTCTGAAAATAACGCCAAAACGTGGGGAAATGCCACCAAAACGCCCCCGTTGAACTACACTAGCTAAGTTGACTAAAGTAGGACAACTTGGCAATTGCCGCTCGGGACGCTTCTTCGATGCCCAAAGCCTTATCAATTATGGGGATGCTGATTGCATTCCTCATTTTGCTGGTATTTGTGCTCGACCTGATTCTAGGCATTCCCTTTGGGGCGGCCAGTGCCAGCAAGGCCATGCACATTGGCATGATCATTGGCGCCGCAATGCTCGGATATTTGAGCTGGTCAGCCTACCGGGAGCAAGCTTAGGCGGCAAGCGATACGGGCGGCAGTTCCACTTCCCGAGAATTACGCCGCGCGAAGAATCGATCGGGCAGGAACGCCGCTTCGCTTTCGCTGCAAACGGGCGGCCATTTGCTGCAGCGTTTCGATCTGAATTCGTCCCCCGCTCTTGAGATCGCCAACATGCTCCAACAGCCGATCGACCGACTGCCAGGCAGAGGCGGAATCCCATTTGCCGATGGCCGCCATGTCGATCCGCACATGGCACACTCCGCCCGTTGCGGCCGCTTCGTTGATCGCGCGAATTGCCGCCCCGCTTTGCGAACGGTTGGAAATCCAGCCGCCGCCGGCGACCGTGGCATGCGCAAAAACGTGCACTAGCCCGAAGCAAATGCTTTCGACGCCGCCAACGTTGCATCCATCGGCCGAGATCTGCGGGCTGCGAACAACCGTCACGCCGTACTTCGTCAGCAGGTCGATACACTGCGGCATCCACGGTTGGCGCGTGGAGAGTGTGCTGACTCGTCGCTTCTTTTCCGCGGCCAGTTGAATGGGGCGGATGACAGCCTGCTTGAATTGCTTTCGCGGATGGGCAGAATTCGCGACCCGCGAACTGTCGGCCAGCAGCGATATCTCGTGGCCAACCGTACTGGAAGCAACTTCGGCCGCCGCCTTTGCACTAGCGGGATCGGTGAATGCCCACGTGGCTGGAATCGCGGCGTCGTTGAAACGGTTCAGCAGTTCGATCGTTTGAGCGTCGCCGGTTTTCGAACTGCTCGCCGCTGGCTGAGCGATGGTCTCAACATCGATCGAAATCGACACACTGCCGCGGGCTAATGAAACCTTCATGAAACGCCCTCCGTGGACACGCCGCTCGAAGCAACTCCGCATCGAAAATCGTCGGCCAATTGCTGTCGCCGCTGCATGAAAACGATTCTCGGTCTGGTTGGAACGACCGGTCGCGAAGCCGTGGAAAGCTGTGCCGCGTGTAGCGGTTGTGCTTAGTTGTGCTTAGTTGTGCTCCAGACGACCAACGACCAGGTGTTCGTCGTCCGCCTCTTTGAACTTCGAGGCTTTCAGAGTGCTCCATGCAAAGCCCACAACGTTGCCCGAGCCGTCGGAGTAAACGCGGACCACACCTTCGCCCAGGCCATCGTGATCTTTACCGTTCGGACCTTGATGATGCCGCGTGTCGGTCGGGCCGTGGCCCGATTCGGAACTGTCGATGATCGTCACAGCCCATTGAATCGTGCCAGGCAGCACCGGCTCCTTCGCCGCTATTTGCTTGGCTCGGCCGGCGGCCAACATTACGTGGCCCGTGTTATCGGTGCGGTGCAAGTATTTCACGGCGAGCAAATCGCCGGGCCGAATGTCTTGCACATGTTCGATGAGCCTGAAGCCCTTTTGTTCCACAATCGCGTCGTGATAACGCCGAGCCGTTGGCCGGCCGGAGCCGAACCAATTTCGAAAATCGTCCTGACTGACGCCGTAGCTGAACGTCAACAAATGATCGATGAAACCGCTGCAATCGGTGTGCGAGAAGAACGGCCCCTCAAACCCGACGCTGCCGGCGCCGTGCTCATAGTCGGTATCTTGCAAATTGAGATGCTGCACCAGCGACTGCGCGACGGCCAAATGCTTGGGAACACTGCCGGCTCGAGGCTCGGAAAACTGTTGCGCAAACGCCGTGGGAGCAACGAGCAGCATCACGACGGCCGACAAGAAACGAACGCGGCTCATAAACCGACCCTTTTTGTTAATGGCGAAACAGATCTACTCTGTTAAGCGCATTAACCGGCCGTTCGTTACACTTGGTTGCACCATCCGACCGCGCAACAAAAAAGCCCATCGCAGGCCACGCACCGGGCAAGGGGCGCGTGGACGGTTCCCGCGACAGGCAACAGCTTAATGTCGCGAGTTACGGTTTTGCTTGCAGCGAACTAGTAAATTTGGAAACTGCGGCCGCACGACCGACGGTGTCGCTCGTCACAAAGGATGGACTGACATCCGGCGTGGCGAATCGAAACCCTGGTGTAACCAAGGGCTGGGTCCAGTAGAATCTAAATTCCATTTGCAACTAAGTGGAACTGCCGCATGGATTTCATCGAAAACCGAACGTACGACGAAATTCAAATCGGCGATACGGCTTCGCTGGTTCGCAATTTGACGAAGCAAGAGATCGAACTCTTCGCTGTCATGTCGGGCGATGTGAACCCGGCACACCTCGATGAAGAGTACGCCCGCAGCGATCAATTCCATCAAATCATCGCCCACGGCATGTGGGGTGGCTCGCTCTTCGCCACACTGCTCGGCACGAAACTGCCGGGTCCTGGGACAATTTATATCAGCCAAACGCTGAAATTCATTCGGCCCATCGTGGTTGGCGATGTGGTGACCGTGGCCGTCACCGCGGTGGAAAAGGACCCGCAGAAGCATCACATCAATTTCGATTGCAAATGCACGAATCAAGCCGGCGAATCGGCAATCGTCGGTACCGCAGTGGTTCTTGCGCCCACCTCCAAGGTCAAGCGGCCAAGAATTGCACTACCGCATGTGCATATGCACGATTCCGGTGCGCGATTTCGGCTGCTGCTTGAAAAGACACGAAACTTGTCGCCGATAACCACGGCGGTCGTGCATCCGGTCGATGTCAACTCGATCCGCGGGGCCGTCGACGCCGCGCAAGCCGAGTTAATTGTGCCAGTGTTTGTCGGACCGGAGGCCAAAATCCACGCGGCGGCCACTGAAGCCGGCGTGGACATTGGCGATTACGAACTCATCGCCACCAAACACAGCCATGAAGCTGCCGAACGCAGTGTGGAACTTGCGCGCACCGGATACGTGGAAGTCCTGATGAAAGGCAGTCTCCACACCGACGAGCTGATGCATGAAGTCCTGCAGAAAAATACGGGCCTCATCACGCACCGGCGGATGAGCCATGTGTTTCTGATGGACTTGCCCGAGCATCCGCGGCTATTGTTTCTGACCGACGCAGCCATCAACATTGATCCCGGCCTGGACGAGAAGCGCGATATTGTGCAAAACGCGATCGATCTGGCTCGCACTCTGGGCATCGATGTGCCGAAAGTCGCAATCCTCTCCGCGGTGGAAACCGTCACGCCGAAATTGCGATCCAGTCTCGAGGCGGCGGCGCTCTGCAAAATGGCCGATCGTGGACAGATTACCGGCGGCATCGTCGATGGGCCGCTGGCATTCGACAACGCAGTTTCGATGGCGGCTGCCGCGGCGAAGGGTATTGTCTCAAAGGTTGCCGGCCAGGCCGATATTCTTGTGGTTCCCGACTTGGAATCGGGCAACATGCTGGCCAAGCAACTGGAGTATTTGGGCGATGCCCAAACGGCAGGCATCGTGCTGGGCGCTCGCGTACCGATCGTGCTCACCAGCCGCGCTGATAACCCTCAAAGCAGAATGACATCCTGTGCAATTGCACTCCTGCTGGCACGGAGCCCGATATCCAGCCAAAGCCGAGTTTGAACGTGCAACCAGCGGAACTCAAACAACCCGCTGGTAATTGCTCGACATCCACCGGGCGGAGGAATAGATTAGCGCGAATGGAGGCAGCTTCGGGTCCATCTACGCGGGATCGTGAATATCCGCGCTGGCGGCGTACGCACTTGGTGCTGAAGGTATTCATCCGGCTGACGATTCTCTGCATCGTCATTGGCGTCGCCGTTCGAACTTGGTGGGTTTGTTCGCATACCGAAGGCGGTTGGCAAATGCTCCGCGATCACTTCGTCGCTGGACTGCCGCCATTCGTTCCAGTGCATCCGTCTGATGGCGATCAGCGTCCAATCCAGCACGCCGCACAATGGCTGCTCGCCCAATGCGACCGCATATCCTCCGACCCACAGTCCACGGCCGCCGACTACATGGGCGCAGTGCTTGCGGCGTCCAATGCGTCTGATGAGTTCATTATTCGTGCTGCCGTACCGCATACACAATCGTGGAGATTGATGATTTGGAACTGGTCACCCGACGGAGATGATGTCGACGGCACGTTGCGAGAAGATGACAATGAATTGTTTCGAACCCACATGCGAATGTTGGCCGAAAAAGCAACTGAAATGGAGCCCGATGTCCCCGCCTGGTGGCAGCTTCGCACGATAATCATGTTTGCTTGCCAGCGAGAAGATGTTCCCACCGACTTTGATTTTCGGTTGTGCGAAGAAGCGATGCGCCACGATCCGAAGAATGGGCTTTACGATTACCTGATTGCCAATGAGTATTTTCGCCATTCAACCCAAGAACGCGAGCTAGATGAGTCGGACGGTTCCTCGTGGTGCCAACTGATCACAGACTACGGCTTATTCCAAAAATGCGTCGAACACTACCGTTGGGCTTTGGCAAAGCCCCTGCTCGCCACTGGCTGCGAGCGTGCGTCCGTCGGCGCTCAGTTCTTTTCGAACTCTCGCGGAAGTATTGCTGACAAGTTGGTCTTCACGCAGTGGTTCAAGCAAGAAGGAAGGCGTCTCCGAGTCTTCTCAGCTGTGGCTGCTCCAGTTTCGGGGGCGATGGCGTTGCATGCATTCGACGTCGATCTTAACGGGATGTTCCGATTGTTTCAGCGCGGCGAGGAGCATTGGATCGCGCAGAGCTACGCTTCCGGCGAACCCTTCACAGGTTTAAACAATCGCGCATCTTCGTTGGATAGTTTCGTCAGCCAATTATCGAGTTTGGCGGATGCACATCCTGGGGATCGCCGGCTGCAAAAGGCCATCGACTGGGCCCACAAGATCTTTCCACTTACAACTTATGAGCGCACCGCGCATGCCCTTCAGTTTACAGCTCTGCAAGGTGGTCCCGATTTGGAAAGTGCGGTTGAATGGGTGTCAACTACGCGAGCGGGTCTGCTGGCCGCGATTTGTATTGAATCGCTCAGCGTCCTGTTGCTCGTTGTCAGCGCGGCCGCATACACAGTCGGCCGAATTTTGACGCCAGTGAAGAAAGTCACAGCTAGCCGTGCGCTGTATGGTGGCGCAATTGCGATTTGGGTGTTTGCTTGTGGATTTGTCTTTGCCATTTTTGGCTGCTTGCCCGCGTTTCGGCGATTTGTCGATTTGCCGCGCTCCATTGAAAATGCGGCAGGAATGGTCGTCGTGTTTCTGCCATTTGCTTTGGTCATGTATGTCGGAGGGCGCTACGTTTGGCAACAAGGAAAGAGACCACGGGCCGAGCGATCGTGGTTCTATCACATTGTTCGTTGGACGTTAGTGGTGCTCGGATCGCTGGTATTCATTTTCGCGCTACTGTTAGTCGTTGATCCGAAGTTTCGCGAATGGGCGCTTTCGCCTAATGGCTTTTCGTTAGATTCCATCCTTGTCTCGCAGCGACGTGTCTATCGAAATCTCTACGCCGGGGAGCCCACTTACGTGCGCACCTCAATCTGGGCCATCGCCCAGTGGGCGGTTCACAATGGGCTATATTGGTCCGCATCGATTGGATTTGTGGCGCTGCTAACCGCGAATTGGCGTACTACTAGGAAGAGGTGCAATGAAAGCGCGATGCCCGGCACTACTCGGCGGGTGAGGTGGGGAATTGCGATGCGGCAGACCGCGAAGGGGACGGCGATGTTTGCCGTCGTGCTGCTCGTACTTTCGTTCGCGGCGACGACCGAGTGGATCAATGCGCTGCGCCAGCAGTACGAACTGGAAATTGCCAGGCTCAGCGATCCATACTGGCTCATGAGGCAAGTAGACACCGAAGTGAAACAAAAGGTTGCCGACGGCCTCGGCCAGCCGCTGGATGATGGAGTTAAGAGATCGGATCAGTAGCGTCGGGCCTTGAGTACTTGGGATCGAGACCGCGAGCCCAGTGGCCATTGAGTGAAGTGATTCCTAATCCGCCAACATAGCCACTTGCGCTAAAAGGTATTTCGAGCATCGCAGCTACTTTGCTGCCGGTTGTCCCTCCGAGAAGCCCGTAGCCACCCCCTCCGAAAGAGAAAACGCAGATATGTTCCCCGTCGCTTGATTTGAGGCTGCGATATTCATCGTCAGCGTTCCGTCTTTCAGCGATAGTGGTACGGCCGCGCCGCCAACGTCGACGCGGAAATTAAGCCCGTTGCCTAATGGCAAGTTATTCTGCGCAAACTGCAGTGTGTCGCCGGCTAGATTGGGTATGCCACAAGGAAGGCGAAACCGAGAGGACCGATTGCGCAACGGAAACCAAAAGAGCGATAGTTCATAGGAGCACTCGGTTCGAGTTAAGCCCCTCGAAGCCGATCACCATTGTATCCGTTCGCCTCCCGATACTAGGTGCAAAAAGCGCTCGGCTGCGCACAAGTAAACCAGACGGGATGCAAAGCGAGTCCCTGCAATCGCTTACCGAGATACGTCGCAGTCTACAGAACCGAAGGTTAGAAGTTCGATCCCCCTGGGGTGCACCAGATTCACAGCCCGCAATTGATCGCATTTGGGGAAAGCAAATGGGGCATTCCGTTTTCCGACGGCCGCGGTCACGTTGCAAATCGAGCACCGGCTCGAGCTCAGAACCGCACGCCGCAGCGGCGGCAGCGGAAACGGGTTCGCGGAGCGGCGAAGTCAAACCGCGATACAAGCTTGCCGCCCATTGGCAAAGGGCTGGGGCGGTCCTCAAGCACGAGTTTGCCGCAATTGGGGCAACGCTTTGGGCCCCACCGCTTCCACGCAACTAGAGCTAGAGCGAGGCCAAGTAGAACTGCAGCCGGTAGAACATACCAAGGCATTGGATCGGCCTCATCATTCGACCCTCCTCCCCCATTACGTGGTGGATCACTAATGTAGCCCGGCCAGCAGAAAACAGAAAGTGTTATTTGAAAAACATTTGACAGTTTTTGGGCCGATAGGCCGTGATGAGCGGTCGCCGCTGCGGATTTCACTCCGGCGTCCCGGATTCTGCGAGCAGCAATCGAGCCCGCGATCACAGCGTCCACCACTTCCTAACGGGCGCGGCTCGGAAATACCGGCTGGCCCGGTGCTTACGTCGTGTCCGTCGTGTGGTGAGTGGTGAATTTCCCGCATTCGCGCTCGGCGCGGGTCTCCCGACCCCGCCGCTCCCCGTTTATTACCACGACGGCACGACGGACACGACGAAAGGCAGCCCACAAAAAATCTTTTTGGATTGGCCCAAAAAGGCTCTTGACTTTAAGTCACATGTACACTAATATATTTGTGATACAAATAGGCTGTCGGTTCCGTTATGGCGAGAGTGCCCCAACGGGGCAACCGACGCCAGCCAGGGCCAGTGAAGTCTCGCCGTGTTGGGACGAGTGTCGCCCTGGGATGGGGATTTTATAGTCACAGTTACGCCCCAACGGGCAGAATGAATGGGTGATCAGCAATGGGCAGACAGCAATTTCACTGGGTGGCCCGGACAAAGTGTCCGGGCGGCGCAGCCGCAAGAGGCGTTAGAGAAAACGTGGAACAATCAGATAGGCAACGATCTGCGAGCGCTCTTGTCGCTGCGCGACCCCGACACGCGAGGCTTTGTCGGGGCCACCCGATGTTTCGTCCATTGGCGCCTCATCGGCGTCGGGAGACGCCTCCTACATTGCAGATAGAGTTGCACGACAAGACGTGGACAAGGCGAGCGGCCCAGCGCGTGAAAAAACCCATCGAAATGGATCGAGGATTCGTGGGCGATTTGGAGACCCAAACACAGAAAGTGAAATTACTGTGAAATTACTCGGCGCGAAATTGGCAAAAACCACTACACAGGTTGCAAAGCGCGCCGCAGTAATTTCACTTCGAAACGCGATTTTTGGGATTCGCGAGGTCGCAGTCACGGTTTTCCCGCAGAAAACGAAAAGTCAACGGACGTTGCTTGCACGGTGTTTTTCTTGAGGCTGGAATTCTCGAGGTTTTTATGCAGTGCCCAGTGAAACAACACTCCGCAGCGGCGACGGTCTGCAAGCGAGAACGTGGCCCGAGCTTCGGCTCCACGCCGAGCGAGTTGCTAGGTCGCCGCGCCTGCTGCATGAGCCAGGATCGCCGACACGACGCCGGGCATCGTGTACTGGGTGGCTTCGGCCGTGGGCTGAAATCCGAGTTCGGCAAGCGTGGCCGACGTGACCGGGCTGATGCTAACGATCTTCGACTTTCGCAGATCGCTAGCAAACATTTTCACCAGCGATCGGGCAATAGCGGAGCTGGTCACCGTGACCCAATCGATGCGACCTGCCTGGAGAGCCGACAAGATTTCCGGATCGGGCTGGGCGACATCGGTGCTTTGGTAAACGACAATCTGCTCGACATGCCGCCTGCAGCCAGCAGCGTTTCAGCCAGCACTTCGCGGCCGCGACTGGCGCGGGCCAGCAGAAAACGTTTGCCCTGCGCATCGGGGGCGAGCAGTTCGGCAAGTGCTTCAGCGCGATAAATCTCGGGCGGCTGGCGATCGACACGCAAATGATAACGAGCCAGTTCTTCACTGGTGCCGGGACCAATGGCGGCAAGATTCACTCCAGCAAGTTGCCGCAAATCGCCGCCGGTTTGCAGCAACCGCTCCAGCAAAAACTGCACGCCATTGACGCTGGAAAACACGAGCCAGTCGAATTCTCGCAGCCGAGCGAGTGCGGCATCCACGGGACGCCAATCGGTCGGCGGCGAGATTTCAATCGCCGGCTGCACCAGGCAGTCGGCGCCCAATTCGCTGAGCGGTTGATAGAGCGAGTCGGCGCGATCGATCGGACGCGTCAGCAAAATGCGTTTGCCAAACAGCGGGCGGCGGGTGAACCACGAATCATGCTCGCTGCCTGCGGCGACATCGCCCACGATGAACGCCACGGGTGGTCGCAGCTTCGCGGCTTCCAACGTTTTCACGACGGTCGCCAGAGTGCAGCGAATGGTCAGCTGATCGGGCCACGAGCAGCGGCGAATGATGGCCACCGGGGTCTCCGCCGATTTGCCGGCTGCGATGAGTGCGGCGGTCCATTCGCTGGCGGTTGTCACGCCCATGTAGAACACGAGCGTGCCGGGAAATTTGGCCAGAGCGGCGTAGTCGAGTGCGGGAGCGTGCTGCGAATCGCCTTCGTGACCGGTGACTATGGCCACCGCCGATGCCACATCGCGCTCTGTAATCCACACGCCGGCGAAACTTCCGGCCGCCATCGCTGCCGTGATGCCTGGCACAATTTCATACTCGACGTTGGCTGCTTTGAGCGCGGCAACTTCTTCCGGCAGCCGTCCGAACACGGCTGGATCGCCGCCTTTAAGCCGCACGACACGCTGACCGGCGCGGGCGAGTTCCACCAAGCGTGCATTGATTTCGGTCTGATCCCAAATGCGCTGCCCAACGCTGCCCGATCGCACGCCGTGACGGCCAAGACAAATCGAGCGCGGCGTCCGATTTCGCGTGCCGCAAGATGGCGGGATTGACCAGGTAATCGTACAGCACCGTATCGGCGTGTCGCAGAAGCTCGACGCCTCGCCAGGTGATCAAGCCAGCATCGCCCGGTCCTGCGCCAACGAGAAATACTTTGCCTGGAGGTCGAAGGATTGTTGGCGCCATCAAGATCGAATACGTGCGAGGTATCTGAGCGGCGAATTGCCTGCGTGTCGAAAAATGCCGAGCATTTTTGGAAATCTAAACGCGACGTTGGCCCCGTCGTCACGGTTGCCGGTCGTGTTCCCGCGTTGTTTTGGCATGTTCCGGGGTTTAGAATGGGAAAGAGGTGAGGCGTCACCCTTGAGGGAGTCTGTTTGCTCGAACATTCGCTGGCCGCACAACTTGCGAACTATGGCCGCCGATCAAAAAACCCCACCCGCTGCCGCTGGCGAGCCGATGTCGCCTGCCATGCGCCGCCGATTGCAAGAGTGCTTCAACCGCGGGGTGCAAAGCACGCAGAGCGGCAATTTCGACTACGCCACCGAATTGCTCACCCAGTGCGTTGCCACCGACCCTGGCAATCTGGTTTACGTGCAGGGTTTTCTTGGCAATCTGCAGCGCAAGTATAACAACAACAAAAAGGGGAGCACACTGGCCGGCATTCGCAGCGCCAGCTCAAAAGCCAGCATGATGAATGCCAGTCGCAAAAAAGATTGGCCGGGGCTTTTGAAAGCGGGATTGGAAGTGCTGAAAATCAATCCTTGGGATGTTTCCACGCTGAAGGACATGGCCCACGCGTGTGCGGAATTGCGGTTTATCGACTGCCGGCTGACATATCTCAAAGCCGCTCAAGATGCCGATCCGAAAAGTGCCGATGTGCAGCGCGAGTGCGCCAAGGCGCTGGAAAGCGTGGGCGAGTACCATCAGGCCATTACTTGCTGGACCCGCGTTGATAGCCTCACCAAAGGCGGCAACGACGAAGCGAAACGGGAAATCGCCCGGTTGCAAGTCGATCTGACGATGAACTCGGGCATCAAACAAGACCAGGAATCGGACGAAGAGGGCGAGAATGCGGGCGGTGAGACTCCCGCGAAAGGGAATACGAAGGGGAATACGACGAGCCACGTGAACGTAGGCCCCGCGAAAAAATCGCCCACGCACGATCTGGAAGAGCAAATTGCGGAGAATCCCGGTGAAGTGCTGGGCTACGCGCAGTTGGCCGAATTCTACGCCAAAACCGAGAAGTGGACCGAGGCAGAAAAGATTCTCAACCGTGGCCTCGAAGCCACTGGTGGCGATTTACGGCTTCGCGAGCAGCTGGAAGACATACAGCTGCGGCGCGCCAAGCAAAACTCACTCGTGGCCGACAAGCGGGCGAGCGAATCGAAGACCCCGGTCGCCACGGAACACTCGCAAAAGTTGCGGCGGGAATTGAATAAGCTCGAGCTCGATGTGTTCCGCAAACGTGTCGATCGGTATCCGACGAATACGAACTGGAAATATGAGTTGGGCATTCGCCTCAAGCTGGCCGGGAATTTCAATGAAGCCATCAAAATGTTGCAAGATGCCCGG
This sequence comes from Pirellulales bacterium, assembly GCA_963773875.1. GTDB lineage: Bacteria > Planctomycetota > Planctomycetia > Pirellulales > JADZDJ01 > CAVTYH01. Next base: position 756,012 of record CAVZCV010000006.1, on the reverse strand, counting down.
CAAGATCCCAAGCGCCGTGGCACGGTGATGCTGGAGCTGGGCGAGTGCTTTCAGCAGATCAAGCAGTACAACCTGGCGATGCAGCACTATAAAAAGGCGATTGAAGATATTCCCGAACGAGACGAGGAACAACGCAAGAAAGCGCTGTACCGAGCGGGCGTTTTGGCCCAGGGATTGAATGAAATGGAGGCCGCCGAACAGTACTTTACCCAGCTGGCGGAGCGCGATTTCGGGTATCGCGATGTTTCCGACCGGCTAGACAAAATCGCCGCGCTCCGCAATAAAGGGAGTTCGGATGAATCTGAAACGTAATTACGGCAGGCGCTCTAATAGGCCGCGCCGCCGGTTAATAAAAATATTTGAACCACGAACTGAAATCCAATGCCCAACATTGCCAGTGCCCGAAAGCGTCATCGACAAAGTGTGAAGCGTCGCACTCGAAATCGCGCGGTGAAGAGCGAGTTAAAGACGCATATTGTGAAAGTGCGCGAAGCGACAGCGGCCGGAAAAATGGATCAGGCTGAAGCCGATTTCCGCGTAGCTGTTGCCAAGCTCGATCGTGCGGCCGCCAAAAAGATTATTCATGCGAATCGCGCGGCTCGTTTGAAATCGCGCCTCTCGGCCAACATGAAGGCGGCGAAGAAGAAATAGTTCGCCATTGCCGCGGGGGCTTGCATTGGCTGGACTTCACTGCGTATCGCTCTGGGGATTGGCCGTTTGGCCGTGGCTTGGATTGGCGATTGTGCTCGCGCTTGCCGCCGTCCTTATTTTGCGACCGTATTGGATTGGCCGCGTGCTGCTCCTAATTTTCGTTCGGTTATTTTACCGGATGCAGATCTTAGGGCGCGAAAACATTCCGCAGGACGGCCCGGCGCTGTTGGTTGCCAACCATGTCAGCTACATCGACTGGGCGTTGATTCTAGTCGCCCAACCACGATTCGTACGGTTTGTAATTTATTCCGCCTGGACGAAGCGGAGATTCCTGCGCTATTTGCTCACTTGGGGTCGCGTGATTCCAATCGATGCCGCGTCGGGACCGAAGGCCATTCTGAAATCGCTGCGGGCTGGCGGCGAAGCGCTGAATGAGGGGAGCCTAGTCTGCATCTTCGCCGAAGGACGGTTCACGCGCACCGGCTATATGCTTCCGTTTCATCGTGGATTGGAGCAGATGGTCAAGAATACAACTGCGCCAATCATTCCGGTGTGCCTCGATGAACTGTGGGGTAGCATTTTCAGCTTCTACGGCGACCGCACGCTTTGGAAATGGCCGCGGATGATGCCGTACCGGGTGAGCGTTGCCTTTGGCAAACCGATGCCAAGCACCTCGACTGCCGCGGAAGTACGTGCTGCTGTACAGAAATTGTCGGCGGATACTGCCATGGCTCGATCGAACAAGTGCCGCACGGTTCAGGCGGAGTTCGTACGCACAGCAGCTCGGCACCCATTCCGATCGTGTGTGATTGATGCGAATGACCCTGCAAATCCGGCTAAGCAATTCAACTATTCCACTTTGTTGTGCGCGCAATCTGTTTAACACGGACGTTAAAAGCGCAATTCGACAGTAACCCGCTCGTGGGCATATTGCTCACTCCTGGTATTGACGAGGTAACTGCGAATTTGGCAGCGACGTTTTGCGGCAAAGCGGTTGTGAATCTTGACCACGAATCGTCGCCCGATGCATTTAAAGCCATTGTCAGCTCGTGCCAGATCACGCAATTGCTGACAACCGAAGCAATTTCAACAAAGATTCCGCTACCACTTGAAGCGAACGTACAAATTATCGACGTCGCTTCGCTGGAAGGTAGTATCTCGACGGTGCGCCGGTTTTTCGCGAGCTGCATCGCAGTGTTATTGCCAGGTTTGATCGTCGAACGCTGGATTCTTGGTTTAAATCGTCAGCAGCTGGACGATCTGGCAGCAGTCATATTTTCGCGCGGCACGGCTGGCAAGCCGAAGGGTGTGATGCTAACGCATCGAAACTTGGCGGCAAGTGTAAGTTCACTGATAAAAACTGTCGATCCTCTACCGAACGATCGGCTGCTCGGCGTTTTGCCGTTGAGTCTTGCAACCGGCTACGTTTGCACTTTCTGGACGCCGCTTTCGATAGGAGCGTCGGTTTTATTCTGCGACGTTGTTGCCGCTCGGCAAACACTCGGGCAGCTGTGCCGAAGCCATCAATGCACCGTCGTGCTGATTAGTCCAGCGGCTTTGGAACAGTTTATCGATAGCAGCCAGTCAGACGATTTCCGCGGTGTCCACACGCTCGTTTGCACGGGCGAGAAACTGTTGCCAACGTTGGCGGCCAAATTCGAAAATCGCTTCGGACTCAGGCTGCTAGAAGCTTACAACTGCACCGAGTTGACCGCAATCGCTGCGACCAATGTCCGCGATAAAACTCTGGAACGATTCAAACAAATTGGCGGCAAAGCGGGCACGATAGGTCAACCGTTACACGGCATTGCGGCCCGTATCGCTAATCCCAGCACATTTGAGCCCCTTGCCGCGGGTGAAGAAGGCCTGCTTTTATTCACTGGACCACAACTGATGCTTGGCTATTGGAATGATGATGGAGCGACGCAAGCTGTCATTCGCGACGGTTGGTTCAATACTGGCGATCAAGCCGTGATGGATGAAGATGGTTTCATTACCATCACCACGCCAGATCGACCGAATTGAATACCGGGCCTTCGACGCAGGTGCGTTTGTAATCCCAGCTGCCATCGCATTGACGGATTCTTGCCACGCACGTAAAACAAATTCCGATGCCGCATGCCATAGGGGTTTCGAGTGAAACCTGGCAAGGCACCGCATGCTCATGTGCGATTCGAGCAACGGCTTCCATCATTCGCTCGGGCCCGCAGCATACGATCGTTTGCGAACCATCAAATTCTGTGTCGAGCACCTGCTGCACCAAGTCGGTTACAAATCCATGGTGACCTTCACTGCCGTCGTCTGTGCTACGCCGAATTTCGATGCCCAGACGTTCAAAATCACCTAGAAACGAGAGATATTCTGAGCTGCGGGCCCCTACGCAAAAAGTAATTCGCTTTGGCTTTTGCGCTCTCTTGGCGGATCACCATATTGCTTCAATCCGAGATGTTCTAGCGCGAGCGAAAGGAATGGGGTAAATCCGATCCCGCCCGCGACCATAATAAGATGATCCTGCGCTCTGTAATGGGAAGCCATTTCCCAATGGCCCCCACAGTTGCGCAAGCTGGCCCGTGGCATTCATCATGCGCCGCGTGAACTTCCCGCTCACGAGGTACACGATGTCGAGGTATTGTGCGTCGCCGTTTGATGATGACGCTGTTTCATACAGCGCCAGGGGCCGCGCTAACAGCGGGTCATCGCACTCGGCAAGCCGTAGCATGATAAATTGCCCCGGTGTAATTGCGCGTGCGATTGGAGGACAATTGAATCGGACTCGAAAAGTGTTGTGCGCGACGAGTTCATTTTCGTGGACCATGGCATTGCAGAATATGGCCCCATCTGCATAAAAGTGTGCATGTAACGGATTCTCGGCATATTCGTTCATCAATTTGGTCGGCGCCTGCGCTTGTGTTTATCCTTAGCGTATGATTTTCCCGAGCGTTCTGAATGTCGACTTTTCTTGCGACCTAAAGAGCCTTTTTTGCGGTGAGCCGGTTTTCGCCGCTCGTCGCCACCAATGATCGTGGCCTTTTGTGGGCCAGATTTGCCGCGTACGAAAGGACGGAGATCGACCGGCGCAATGTCTTCGGCACGTGCGTCCGCGTCAAAATTAGCGGAGCTAAAGTCGGTTTCATCAGAAAGCCCGGCGAATTCATCGTCGTTTTCGTCCTCAAAGAAATCGTCCTCGCCCTCACCGAGAGATGAAACTTCACTAACATCACTGCCGATCAGTTTGCGGTCGTCATCGCTGGCGAGTGTCTCTGGCGGCAGCGATTTATCGATGAGCGGATGAACCTCCGCAGATACGATCTCATCACTGGGAATGGCCGATATCGAAGACAGACGGTTTCGTCTCTCTTGGCGATCCTGTGCCTGCTTGCGGTGGCCTTCGCGAGCAGCTTGATACAACTCTTCCACTTCTTCTCGCCGAAGCGGCCGGCTTTCCCCAGGTTTCAAATCCGCAAGCCGCAGCGGTCCCAGTGCCGTACGGCGCAGTTTCATCACTTTGTGGCCGACTCGCGCGAATAGGCGACGCACTTCCCGGTTTCGCCCTTCATCGAGCACGATTTCTAAAATGGTGCTGTGTTTTAGAGTTCGGCGGATGTGCACGCGTTTCGCGTGAGCAAATCCTTCGGAAAGTTGCACGCCGCGCCGGAGTTTGGCAACGGTTTCAGCTGTTGGCACGCCGGCCACTTGGGCGAGGTACCGCTTTTCCACACCGTACCGCGGATGCGTGAGCAAATCGGTGAGTTGACCATCGTTGGTCACCAGAATCAGGCCGTCGCTCGATTTGTCGAGCCGGCCGACGGTAAACAATCGTTCGTGGCTCGGCGCCAGATCAATCACTCGGGGGCGACCCGATGGATCTCGGCTGGTTGAGAGAATGCCCACTGGTTTGTTGATGAGAAAGTATTGTTTTTTCGGCCGTCGCAACAGTTCGCTATCGACGCGGATCTGCTGTTCATCTGGATTCACCCGCGTGCCCATCTCAGTGACGGTTTTTCCATTGACTTCCACGCGGCCTTCGCGAATCATTTCTTCACATTGCCGGCGGCTTCCGACCCCAGCACCGGCAAGGATCTTTTGCAGCCGGATTCCGGCGGTTGAATCTTTGCCAAGACTTCCGCGCGCAATACGATTCGAAGCTCCCGACTTTGCGCCGCGGCGCGAGCTAGTTTTGCCGCCATAACGGGGTTTGCGATCGTGTCGTTTTGGACGCCGCGGCATGATGCAACCAAACTATTTGATGAGTAAGACTCGCGATTGCCAAAGGGCGATCGCTGCTTAATCATATCTCAGCTGGTGCCGCGGAATCAGGGGGCCGTAATCTTCGTGCCATAGGCAACCGGCGCCGCAGATGGCCCGTAACCGCCGGGAATACCGGTTGTCCGATCGGACGGTGCATTTATCGTTGAAGGTGGCGGGCCCAACGGAACCATCGACGGGGAGCTCGACGGCTCGCGAGCCGATGACGAACTGGCCGGTGCAATATATGGGCTGAGCGGGGCGACGTACGAACTTGCATTCGGCGGATAAGTAACCATTGCCGGTGATGTCGGGACGCCTGCCGATGGATAGTACGACCCTGCCGCAGGAGCAACAGGCGAATACGAGGCGGCAAGTGGCGGGGCCGATTGTGCCCATGCCGGCGGTGTCATCTTCATCGGATCCGGATCCGGCCGTGGATTCATAAAGCCTTCCGGCCGCCCACCGACTACTGCGGGACCCATATTCGGATCTGGGTATGGATCGAATTTCTTCGTCCGCGCGTAGCTTTTGCGAAGCGGACCCAGGCTCACAAATGGATGGCATTCCGAACTCCCAGGCCGGTCCACAGCCACACAGTGAAACGATTGCAGCTGTGATCAAGAAATAAAGCGTAAATTGGGCGGGAAACATCGCAAGTTCCACGATTGAGGTTGACGCGAGGACCGCGCCTAGAAAAGCGGCGAGATTCTATCGCTAGTCGAAACTGCCAGCCATAGCGATTCGCTGCGGTCGAGGTGCTGGCGCGAACGCCCACTTTGACAATCGTGAAGCCAATTGCGCTTGGAAACTACGGTAGGTACATATCAAGCAGTGTGACAGGCTTAACCGGCGTGAAAGCACAATCTTCCGCAGCAGCCGGAATGACGATGGTTTGACCAACTTTCAGGGGCTCCCCGGCGCGGTCGCCGCAGACTTCTGCTGAGCCATGCAGCACACTAACGATGTGGCATCGTCCGTCGCCGCCGAGAGTTTGCACATCGCTGAACTCCAAACGGTCGAGCACGAACTTTTCGCACTCCACGAGGCGCTTCGCAAATTTGCGGTCGGTCTTGAGTGGCGTTTGCGGTTCAACCGGTCCGCGAGCAAAGTCAATCACGCTCATTGCCTGTTCGATATGCAGGGTACGCGATTGGCCACATTCATCGCGGCGATTCCAATCGTATAGACGAAACGTGGTGTCGCTGGATTGTTGAATCTCTGCAATCAATAGCCCTGCTCCCAGCGAATGCACGGTCCCCGCGGGGATGAAAATGCAATCGCCCGCTTTCGGATGAATTGCGTGCAAACACAGTTCGCATGTGGATCGATTCACTTCGCGCTCAGCGCCGGGTGGTCGAATCCGCGCTTTAATCCTGCATAAATGACGCTTCCTGGAGCTGCCGACAGCACGACCCACGCCTCGGTCTTGCCGAAGTCGGGCGGATCGAGCTTGGCCGCCTGCTCATCATTGGGATGCACCTGGACTGACAGCGTCTTTTCGCAATCGAGATATTTAAACAGCAGCGGAAATCGCGGCTGCGGATGATGGCGGCCCAGCAGTGCTTGTCCATTTTGTTCAACAAGTTGGTGCAAAGTTACGCCTGACAATGGTCCAGTGGCAACGACGCTTTGATCATTCCCTCGATCAACTACTTCCCAACTCTCGGCATAATCGCGCTCCGGTCCGATTTCCTTGCTCAAAAGCGAAGCAAACTTCCGACCACCCCACACGTAGCGGCGGAAGATCGGAATGAATCGAAAAGGATACATGGCGAAAATCAGAAACAAAAAAGGGTGAGGAGTGCGTGACTTCGGACTTTAGCTGATGGTGAGTATTAAATTGCCAATTACTGTCGTGCGTATCCCTCGACAATGCGACCAATCCAGAACGCGGATGCGGCTGCAACCGTCATTAGCAACATCTGACCCAAGCTGATTGCGTTTTGCAGCTGTAGCACAATTGCCAGCGGTGGCACGATGAGCCCGACGATTTGTAGCAATCGACCAATTCCTGCCATGATCGAACGAGATCTAGTTGCTCGATAGATTAGAGTTGCAGATGCACCCATCATAGCTTGTGCCAAGATCAACGGAAGTCGGCCACAGCGGCAGATACCCAAGGGCGATAGCGGCCCCCTCCGGTTTGCAGTACGATCTATTCAATGAACGAACCGTCGATAGATGCGCCGAAAACGGGCCGCGAATTGCTACTGTTGCCCACAACGCCGCTGTCGGTAGCCGACGAGAATCGTTGTGGACATTGCTTGGACGCGGATTGCGCCGCCGCTGCCCGAGTTGCGGCAAAGGTCGACTGTTTTTGGGCTGGTTTCGAATGCCGCAACGGTGCGAGAACTGCGGTTTTAAGTTCGAGCGCGGACCTGGTTATTGGCTCGGGTCGATCTACGTGAATTACGGATTGACCGCGCTCATTGTGACCATTGCATATTTCGTGCTGTTCTTCACCGATGCCTTCCCGCAAACAGCCGTTCTGTGGCTGCTGACTACGTTTTGTGTGCTTTTCCCGCTGTGGTTTTTTCGATACTGCGCAGCATCTGGATGGCGTTCGATCTATATTTTGATCCCGAGCCGGAAGACGAGGATCGACGCGGGCTGTGAGCAACGCAGTTGCGCGCAGGGCGGCGCTATACTTCCATGAGTTCGCGCAAAGGTTCCGGCGTCGGTTCGTCCGTCGGCGCAGGCACTGCAGCGGCAGCAGGCAAGAGCGGATTTTTTGGGCCAGCCGAAGCCTGATTCTTCGCCGCATCGCGAGCTCTGGCTTTCTTCACTTCGCGCCAAATGTAGATGCCGAAGCAACTCAACAGCAGATACGGCATGCCCATCATGAACAGGATACTGTAAAAGTATCCCTTCACCATGTGCTCATGCTCAGGATCGTTAGCAGCGATGCTGTCTTTGCAGGTCGGACAGGCAATCGAGACGTTCGCCTCTAACGCCAAGCTTGTTAATGCCAAAAGCAGCACGATGGTTTGCAATCGAGAGCGGCGAAGCATTGTCAACCTTTCAACGTTCGACGGACGGCGTTACCGACGCCGCAACGCCTATTGTATCGACAACTTTTTCCGGCGGATAGAGATGATACAGCATCGCGTAAATCAACACGCCGGTAATGGAAACATAAAGCCAAATCGGAAACGTGCGATTCGCCCAGCGGCGATGGCTGGCGCGACGATCCGCGAAGCCGAGCCATAGTGTAATTCCGGCCAAGAACGGCACTGTGGCCGCCAGCATCACGTGGCTGATTAAAATCACGTAATAAACGGTCCGAACCGGCGATGGCCCAGTGAACTGCGTGTGCCACGTCTTTAACGCGTGATAAGTCAGATAGCCGGCTAGGAACAACATCGATACGACAAATGCGGCCACCATCACCCATTTGTGCATCGCTTCTTTCCGCCGCTTGATCAGCAAATAACCGACAACGAGCAGCACCGCCGCCGCGCCATTCAGGGAAGCGTTGACTGCGGGTAGATATTCCACGAATGTCGGCACAAAAATTAATCCAACCAGCGGTCGTCGGGCTCCTTAGCACTGATCACAGAACTCGTCACCCTGGTGAGCCGGCACGGCACTCGAACTTTCCGCGGGCGGTGACATCTTTGTGAGTAAATCTTTCAGCAGCGTTTTCATTTCCGCGACCTTCGCGGGATCGAGCATATCGAAACTGCCGCGAATTTTTCCCTCGCGATCGATCACGAGTGCGCGAAACGTGTGCGTTGCCTTTTGGATGTCTTGCAGAAAAACATCGCGGCCGATACGGCGGATGTAATCGAAATTTCCGGTCAGAAACAACCAGCGCGGATCAGCGAGGACGCGGTTCGCGTACAACTGCAATTTTTCCGGCGTGTCATTTTCGGGGTCGCAGGTGATGCTGACGATCCGTAGATTGTCGTCCTTAATTTCATCCTGAATCGTCTTGATCGCCTGATTCATTTGCCAGCACGAGCCCGGGCAACTGGCGAAAAAGAAACTGCCGATCCAAACGTGCCCCTTGAGTTCTTTCGAATCGAAATCGCTTCCCGTCGCGATTGGTGAGCTGAAAATCTTTGATCGGCGGACCAACGACCGGTGGCAAATGATGGGATATCTGGCTCGTGCTCGAAACAGGTCTGGGTTCCTCGTGCAAATTTCGCCAGGCGACCCAAGACCCATACGCGCCCGATGCGACGACAGCCAAAGCTAACCAAAACACTAAGGCGGAACTTTTCATGTGACGGCATCTCCAGTTGATCGAACCGCAGCGACTCGCCAAGCCAGCGTGAACATGGCTGCAATAAATCCTAGCGTAACGAGCACGCAAAACCAGGTCGGCGGCAGGCCCGCTGTTGCTACTTCGCGAAGTTGCTCCGGCGCATCGAGATATAAGATTCGCCGCAATAGCGCGACGCAATATGTAAGTGGGTTGAACCTGATGACCCAGCCAATCCAGTTATTACCCGGCGGCGCAAACGCCCCGGACAAGAGCCACATCGGCAAGAGGAACACCATCATGATGGCGTGGAAACCTTGCGTCGATTGCATCGGCCAGGCAATCGCAAAACCCAACGATGTGAGCGCAATGCCGATCGCGAATAAATACAGAAGCACCAGCGGTGTATTTAACAGTGTCAAAGGTACATCGACGGTGAAGCACAGCAGCAAGAACACTGCCGCGTGCGCCAACGCAATCAGCGCTCCCCCCAGCACCTTTCCTGCGACTACCGACCAACGCGGCACAGGAGCTACGAGTACTGACTGCAGAAATCCTTCTCGCCGATCTTCGATGACCGAAATTGTGGCGAAGATGGCCGTGAACAGAATTATCATGACCAGCGTGCCGGGGAAAAAATACTGCGCGTACGAACTACCTGCATGTTCCTGGCCTCCGGCCGTTAAGCCTCCACTTGATTGGAACGAAGGATTCAACAGGGCGCTTAACAACACCCAAAACACAATCGGCTGCCCCAGCGCGCCAAACACGCGGTTACCCTGCCGAATGAACCGCGTCCATTCGCGGCGACAAAGCGTCCACGCGGCAAGCCAAGGTCGCGGCTGAACGGCTACGTCGGCGCATCGATCCAGCGTTGGCATCCGGCGACTTGGTCGGAATTGGCGTGATCGTTGTCGACATCATCGAGTTACTTTTCCGCTTCTGCCATTTCAAGGTCTTCCAGTCGATGACCAGTGCGGTCGATAAACACGTCTTCCAGCGTGGGCTTGCCGAGCGTGATGGCGTCGATTTGACCAGGAAACGCCTCGACGATTCGAGCAATCCACTGATGCCCATCCGGAATTTCTAGCCGCACAGCGCCATCAATTACGCTGGCTGTGGCGCCCAGCCGCGCATGAATTCCCTCGGCAATTCGCTCTGGTTCAGCCGTTTGAATCGTAACGGCATCGCCACCGACAGTCGATCGCAGGGCGTCGGGTGAATCGATCGCCACGAGTTTTCCGCGATCCAGAATCGCAATGCGATCGGCGTTGTCGGCCTCTTCCAAGAGGTGAGTCGTTAGGACAATCGTCACGCCATCTTGTTCGCGCAGCTGGCGGAGGTAATTCCACATGTCGCTGCGCGCGGCGGGGTCGAGTCCGGTGCTCGGTTCGTCGAGCAATAGCAGCTGCGGATGATGCAAGAGACCCTTGGCCAATTCCACGCGTCGGCGCAATCCGCCAGATAACGTTTCCACGCGATCGCGCACGCGATCGGTAAGGCGAAACCGTTCCAGCATTGCCTGCCGACGGCGAGTGAGTTCCGCGCCGCTCAAGCCATACAAATGGCCTTGGTGCAAAAGGTTCTCCCCAACCGTTAATTTCCGATCCACGCTCGGCGACTGAAATACGACGCCAATTCGCTCGCGGATCGCCGCAACTTGTCGACGAAGATCAAATCCTAAAATTTCTGCTTCGCCGGTTTGCAGCGATAAGAGCGTCGACAGCAGGCGAAACAGCGTCGATTTGCCACCACCGTTGGGCCCGAGGAAAATAAAAATCTCGCCTGCTGCGATCTCCAGCGACACTTCGGCCAACGCCTGCCGATCTCCGTATCGATACGAGAGATTCTGAACACAGATGGCGGAACTCGAGGACATACTTATGATACTCTTTCGGGCGGCTGTCCGTCGACCAGCACGCATCTTCAGCCGGGGTTCTTCGCCGGCGTCGGCTCCTGCTGAGCACCGCTGTGCGTTACTGGCCTGGGGCTGGCCATCTGAAACTGTCGCTCTTCCGACGCCCAGCGGCCGCGCATGCCGACATCGGGCACCAGCATCAAAATCAAAAAAATGGACATCAGGCGCCGCGGGGATCGTCAGCACGAACTTCCAGTTGGCTTCATACAAAACGTGCATAAAAAATAAAATCACGAGCATCGCCTTCGTGCAGGAGACCGCCATCATGAATGCCCAACCCACTTGCGGATGGTCATGCCAGGGCCAGTAATCGCGATATAGGTGAAAAACGAACACCCGGTCAGAAAGCATAGCGCCACAAACACGGCAATGTACTTGCCGATGCCGCCGGCGCGGTGATCGTGAAAATCGCTCGCCCCATGCTGGCCCTGACCGCCATGGTCATGAGCAGCGGTTCCTTCCGTGACGACAGGTCCGTGCAGGTGAGAGGCTTGATCCGACATAATGGCTCCAAACTTACGTGTGATTTGCAATGCTAGTGTCGATTCCATTCTATCGCGGTGTAGGCTGGTGCCGCTGGAATCGATCGCCACCGCGTTATGGTGTACAATAGTAAAGTAGTTCTTTGGGCAACTCCTCTTAAAACAGATATAAAAGTGGGAACAGGAAAATCCACACCAGATCCACAAAGTGCCAATACAGACCGGTATTTTCCAAAAATCCCGCCCGCGAGCTGTCCAATCGCATCGTCAGCAAAATCAGAAACACGATCAAGCCGACCACTACGTGAATGGCGTGAAAACCAGTCAACAGAAAATAAGTGCTGGCCCACATGTTGCCGCCGGGAATCACAAACGGCAACCGGACCCAGGAATGCTGGTCATTCAGGCCTTCATGCTCCTCCGGTTCTTCGCCAGTCGAAGGATCGGTGTCGTGCGGTGGATAGATCATGTCACTGACTTGCACCAGATCAATGCTGGGGTCGTCCATCCGAACCAGATAACGCGTTCACCAGCACCTGCCTCGATTTGACCTCGCCCAACTCCGGCGAAGCGGGCTTATAGTATTCGCGCACTTTTTTCGGCTAGCGCTTCGATCTGACGTGCGGAATTCGGCTAAGGGCACTTGCGCAATGGCCTTCAATTCGGCGGTCCATGTGTTCTTCTCCAAATCCGCAACCTGCTTGGCCGCATCGGCGGAGAGCAGTTGCTTGATTTCAGATTCTTCGGACGCCAGGTTTGTGGAGACGCGTTTTCAATCGTTCGCGGACCGCCGATCCATATTCCAAATTCGGCTTTTCATAGATCTGGCTGTGCGGACGCCAGGGTAAATGCCGTGGGAAAACTTTGCACTGTACTCATACGCCTTCACGCCCAGGAAAACGCTACCCAGCAAGAACGTCACGAGCGTGAGTAACTTGGCCAATCCGGCACGATTGACGTCGCGCCGCTTCCAGCGCCAGCACCACCGTGACGCTGGAGCAAATGAGCACGAATGTGTTGAAAGCGCCGATCGGTTCGCTCAAGTGCACATCGTGTGGCCGAGGCCAAGTCGGAGCGCCGAACCGTAGCACGACGTATGTGCCGATCAAACCGGCGAAGAACATGATTTCCGTCGATAGGAACAGCCAGACAATGGTCTTACCCAGCGAAAGCGGCAAGCCAGGTTGATATTCCAGTGGGCCATGATGCGCCGGTCCCTCATGCCCGTGTGCCGTAGCAGTAGCCATGTTAATTCAGGGGTCAGGAGTCAGGAATCAAGATTCACGGTCCAGCTTGTTAGCCCCGGCGAGTCGCCGAGGAAATTTGTCGTCTTCGTTTTCAATTACATCACCGGCGATAACACCAACAGCGCCAACACCGCTGGCAAATAAATCAGCGAAATTTGCAGCAGCCGCCGGGCGGAAAAATCATCGCGCCGCCAACAAAATGCGATCGGCTGCAAACAAATAAGCGATGCCCAACACGATGGCGCCGGCTATGTAAAATCGGCCGCTGGTTTGCAAAACGGGAAGGAAGCTGACCGGAATCAATGCCAGCGCGCCCAGGACAGCTTGTGCCCCCGCTCGGCGGCCCGTAGCGTCGACCACGGTTAACATCTGCAATCCAGCGGCGGCATACTGCTGCCGATAAATCCAGGCGATTGCCATGAAGTGCGGGAATTGCCACAAGTAAACGATCAAAAACAGCGCCGCGGCGCGTAGCCCGCCGGATTGTGGGCCTTCGGCAAACGACATTGAACCGCTCGGCGGCAGCCCAGCCAATGAGCACCGGCATGGCGCCGGCAATGGCACCGATTGCGGTATTGGCCGACGTCTTTGGTTTCAGCGGTGTGTAAATCGCGACGTATAAAAACCAAGTGAGCGCGCCGAACATCGCCGTCAGCGGATTCACTAACACGGCCAGTCCGATCAGCCCCAAAGCCAAAGTTCCGACGCCAAAGGAAATCGCTTCCGACCAATGCAAGCGGCCCGTTGGCAGCGGGCGATCTGCAGTGCGATCCATCAGCGCATCGCTGCCGGCGTTCGATCAGTTGGTTGAACGTGCTGGCGCTGGCCGCCACGATGCGCCGTGCCGGCAAGTAAATTCAGCCAGCGCCAATTCTCAATCGGTTCGCTGCCGGCAACCAGTGCCGATACCGCGACGACCACCAGCACCAGTGAACCAATCCGCGGCTTACTGAGATCAAGGTACGCCAGCGCGCCGCGCGAGCACCAAATCGCGGCGCGAAACATATACGGCCCTGGAGGTGGTTGCGCTCATCGGGCCACCTCAACAGAAAACGTGAGCGAGTGAAGGGGCGAAGGGGTGAACGTTTGTGGCTTGCGGCTTGGCGGGTGTGCGCTTCAACTCGCCCACTGCCATGCCGCTCTCGCTCTGCATCGATGTCCATTTGAGTCCAGCCGCTTGGACTGCCAGCGCCGTCGCGATCGCCAGAATCAATGAACCGGTCGCCACGTGGGCTGTCGTAATTTGAGTTTGCCAAATACTCTGTCCTTCGACCGTATATTCAGCCGCGAAATTTGAAGTCGACATGAATGCCGGTGGACCATACTTCACAATCCAAGTGGCAGCGCCAAGCGTAAGTTGCACGAAGACTAATGCAACAAGCAGCGTCGCTGGAAGCACAAGGCGAGTCATGCGCGGCGTTTGACGCAGCACAGGTAGCCGGTCGCCAGAATCTGCAGTGCCAAGGCAACGGCAACCACAATGTGCGTCACCAGAAATAAGCGGTACAGCGACGGCGAGCCATCGGGTGCGAAATGCCGCAGTTGTGCGCCAACCAGAAGTTGGATATACGCGATGTTGGGTATCGCAATTGCAAGAATCGGGAGCGACTGCGAAGCTAAATCGCCGTTCGGAATTGAGTCGCCAACGCCGCGAAGTGACCGTCGCCAACGCCGCTGTGTATGCAAAGAACGCTGGACCAACACAGCCGTGGATTTTCGCCAACGTGCGCTCATCGAGCAGCACTCGCATACCGCCCAGTACACCCTGCAAGACAACGCCGGCTACGGCGATGAATGCCATAACGCGAAGCCATTTCGGCTGCCTTGTCGACCACACGCTCACGCAAAACGCGATGGTCAGCAGCCCGATCAGCGATCCGAACAGCCGGTGACCGTGCTCGACGAATAAGTCCCAAGGACCATAAATCCAGGTGGAGATGGGATACAGAAACAAGTTGTAGCCGTATGTGTTCGGCCAGTCGGGCACCGCCATGCCAGCCTGATACGTTGTCACGAGCCCGCCGACCCACAAGAGCGGAAACGTCGCGCAGCATAGCAGCACCGCGAAGCGATGCGGCCAAGGTGAGAACTCAGGATTCAAGTTTCGGGTTTGCTGCACAGGATTCAGGAGCCAGTATTTTAGCCCCCGGCGAGCCGCCGGGGGTTGCCGCGGTTCATCATGCATCGATCAATCGCTTTTCAATGTCCCATTTCTTCCGACACCAGCGGCCGGTCTTTCGGCGGTGGCTGGGTCTGCGGGTAATAATCTTCATCCACCTCGGGCGAGTTGTATTCGTACGGACCGCGGTAAACGATTGGTTGGAAATCGAAGTTGCCATGCCCCGGCGGACTGGGGGCTTGCCATTCCAGGCCATTGGCGTGCCAAGGGTTTCTGCCGACACGCGGACCATTAAAGATGCTGTAGAAGAAATTGATTATGAAAATAATTTGCGACGACACGAAGATGATGGCGGAAATGGTGATAAACGCGTTCAAGGGCTGCAGCGGCGTGAACGTGGGAATGTGCCACGTATCGGCATAGCGCCGCGGCTGTCCGACCGCGCCTAAAATGTGCATCGGGAAGAACACGCAATTCAGGCAGATGAAGGTCAAGAAGAAATGAACCTTGCCCCAAAACTCGTTCATCTTGCGGCCAAACATTTTCGGAAACCAGAAATAAATCGCGCCGAACACGCCCATTGCCGTGCCGGCAAACAGCACGTAATGGAAATGGGCGACGATGAAATAAGTGTCGTGAATGAAAATATCGACCGGTGTCGCGGCCATGAAAATTCCGGATAGACCGCCGATGATGAACATCGACACGAACGACACGGCAAACAAAAACGGTGTCGTGAATTGGATCTTCCCGCCCCACAGCGTGCCAAGCCAATTAAACGTTTTGATGGCGCTGGGAAGCGCGATCATCATCGTCGAAACCATAAAAGTCATGCCCAGTGCCGGGTTCATGCCGGATACGAACATGTGATGGCCCCAGACGATGAACCCCAGGCCGGCAATGCCGGCGATGGAATACACCATCGGCTTGTAACCGAAAATTGGCTTGCGAGCAAAGCAGGCCAAAATATCGCTGACCATGCCCATGGCGGGCAGAATCATGATGTACACCGCGGGATGGCTATAAAACCAAAATAAGTGTTGCCACAACAGCGGTTGGCCACCGCCGGCGGTCATCGATTGGTTGTTGATCGTCAGCCCTTCGGGCGTAAAGAAGCCGGTGCCAATGAGACGATCCATCAACTGCATGAATCCGGCCGCGGTGAGAACGGGCAAGGCGAATGCCTGCAGCACGGCGGTGATGAACATTGCCCAAATCGTCAGCGGCAAGCGAAACATCGTCATGCCAGGGGCGCGCATCTGGATGATGGTGGTCAGATAGTTCACGGATCCCATCATCGATGAGACGCCGACGAACGTGAGACCCAAGAGCCAGAAGGTCTGGCCCATATAACTTCCCGGCGCCGCTTGAATGTTCGACGACAACGTGGGTACGATGTCCAGCCTGCCGCCGCGGCGCCCCCTTCGATAAAGAAGCTGGCGCCAAAGAAAATGAACGCCGGCCACATGAACCAATAGCTGAGCATGTTCAGCGTGGGGAAGGCCATATCGTCGGCGCCGATCATTAGCGGAATCAAAAAGTTGCCGAATGCGCCGGCCAGAATCGGGATG
Source organism: Pirellulales bacterium (assembly GCA_963773875.1). Classification (GTDB taxonomy): domain Bacteria; phylum Planctomycetota; class Planctomycetia; order Pirellulales; family JADZDJ01; genus CAVTYH01. The sequence continues at coordinate 739,569 of CAVZCV010000006.1, read as the reverse complement.
ATCACGAGAAAGATCATCACCGTGGCGTGCATCGTGAACAGCATGGTGTAGGCTTCGGGCGACATCTGGCCGCCTTCGGAAACGAACAGCCGACCGAAGATGGGCACTTCCGTCCAGGGCCAGGCAATTTGCCAGCGGACGGCCAAAGCCAACAGGCCGCCAATCAAAAACCACAACAACGTGGAAAACAGAAACTGAATTCCAATGACTTTGTGGTCTTTGGAAAAGACATATTTGCTCAGAAAGCTGGCCGTATGGGCGTGGCCGTGCTGTGTGCGATAAGTTCATGGGCGTGGGATCCAATGCGATACTACTCATTCGGCGTTCCCTTGCGGTTTCGTCTCCGGCGCGATGGCGCTTTGCCGGGTCTTCAAATCGGCGAGATATTTTTCGTAAGCGGGCCGCGGTTCAATAATCACGCGACCTTTCATTTTGTAGTGGCCCCAGCCGCACAGTTCGGCACAGACCAGATCGTAGGTGCCCTCTTTGATGGGTCGGAACCAAACGGGGATTTTCATGCCCGGCACGGCGTCTTGTTTCACGCGCATATTGGGCAGGAAGAAGCTGTGCAGGACGTCCATGCTTTTAAGCGCGACAACGTTTCCTCGCCAACGGGACGTGCAATTCGTTCACATCGAAAAGATCGTCCTTCGTGCCGAGCAAGCCGTCTTCGCCAGGGTAGCGAAACCGCCATTCAAATTGCCGTGCCGTCACCTCAACTGTAAATGCCTGCTGCTGACCGTTATGCGTGGGTCGCCGCATTTTGGCGGCGGCCCAGGTGTTCATTTGATAGATGGCGATGAACAGCAATGTGGCTGCCGGAACGATCGTCCAGCAAATTTCCAATGTGTGGCTGCCGTGCGTAAACTTGGCCGGCTGCTTGTTCGATTCGTCCATCGTATCGCCACAGGAAAAGGAATAGCATCCAGTTCTGTGGCGATGAACACGATGCCCGTCAGCACGAGGATGAATTTGAACAGATGGTCGATCGACGGCCCGTGCCGTCCGAAACATTCGGCGGCAGCCACATGCCCTTGGCCGGCGCAATGATGAACGTGGCGACGCCGAAAATCGTAACGCACAAAAACAGAATGGCCCAGAATTTACCCACGTATTCCTCGGACTGCTTTAAGAGTCGTGATTCAAGTTGCTGGCTTTTTGATTTTTACAATCGTTCGCGGGGCGGAGTGGTCATGTGTTGTTCGTTAAAATATTGGCTGCCCGGCTCGTACGGCAGATCGAGAACAAAATCGATCACGTGCCAGATATCGTCGGTCGTTATACCTGGAGTTCGAAGCGAGGCCGGGCATTTGTGCCGGGAAAATGCCATTGGAAAGTCGGTAATACAGCTCATACGGCTTGACGGCCGCCACGGAAAATACCTTGCCGCAAATTGCGCGGCTGACCTTCGTGCGGGGGCAGCGAGGCGACATGCAAGGCATAAATCTTCGAATCGATCTGCCGAGCTTCCGCCGCGCGAGCATCGCCTGTCAGGCTCGAGTCGTTTTTCAGCTTGGCTTCGCTGGTAGCGATTTCTTTTTGCATGGCGACAATGGGTTCCGTCCATATGTCCTAAACCACTTGCCCATCGCCCAGCGCCGTGGGGCCGTGGCATTTCACACAACCGCCGGTGGAATAGAATATTTGCTTGCCGCGTTCAATCGACGCGGTGGAACTGAAATCGGCAGGCGGTGGCGGGCACCTGTGTGACTGGCGCCTGCCGCCTTGCCATTTTGCGACAACGGGCGTCAGCATTTCGCCGATCAAAAAATCGCGCGTTTGTGGGAAACTCTTCATTTTCGGCTAGTTCGTTGGACGCATGATTGATTAATGCAATTTCGGTCTGGCCGCGCAGGCTGAGATATTCAACATATTCCACGAGTGCTTCAATTTCCGACTGCGGCAGCAGTTTGAACGACGGCATCGCCGTGCCCATAATGCCTTCCTTGAGCGTGCGCACTCAAATCTTCATGTGTCGGCGGCGTATTCGAAGGCGTCGATTTGAACTTGTACCAGCCCTGGCGGTAATCGCGCGGATACGGCTTCAAAAACACTGAGGTCGGTCCCAACGCATCGCCCGTGATGCCGTGGCAATGCACGCAGTGTTCGCGGAACAGACCAAGCTTTTCACCACTGCGGGTGCTCTTCACCGGTCCAGAGGCCATCTTGATTTTTTGCAAATCCAAGCCCGATTCCGGTGCTACGAACGGATCGTCGGGCGTGCCAAACATGGCTTCCAAAATATTGGCAATTTGCTGCTGGTGCTGTTCCGAAACGTTATTCTTCGCCATGAACACCAGGTTCGAATGAAACTGCGGCGGCGGAGATTTGCCGCAGCCCGCCAGTGGGATCAGCGCAATCAGAACTGCCCACGAAAATGACGAGAAGAACTTGCCTTGCAACGCTCTTAACATTTCGAATTCTATTTTCGAGTTTGTTTATGGTGAGAATCGATTTGGAAATTTCACGCCAAACTATTTTGCGGCCAGCGAGGAAGCGGGAACTTTGATTTCTTTTAGGTCAAGCACCTGATCTGGCTGCAGCGTGACGGTGAACTCGCCGTTCGTTTGCCATTTCAAATCGGGCCGATTGGCTTGGAGCGCGTTGCCACTCGCCGTTGAAGCCTCGTGCCAGGCCTTCATCTTCAATGGCACACCGGCGGGAACGTTCTTGATTTCAAACGTGCCGTCTTTGCCTGACACCGCGACATACGGATGCGGCTGAACGATGATGTAGCCTTTCATCCAGGGATGAATGGTGCAGTTCACCGGTGCAGGGGTCGTTTCTGCGGCGCCGATTTTTTTCGTCAGTTCCGTGCCGGCGGGAATGGAATCGTTGAAAGCGCCATTGGTTTGCAGACCGGCATTCGTGTTGTGCGATACGGTGTCTGAATTCTTTACCACCAGCGTTTGGCCTGCGCGAACCACCGCGATGTGTGGTTCGAAGTGGCAGTTGTGGTTGTCGAGCGTCACTTTGGCATCCTTCGTGGCGTCGTAATCGGGATGCACATCCACATTGCGATCCTTCACCAGCAACACCGCATTTTGCAAACCACCGTCGCTGGAAACGAGCAACGATTCATTCACGAGGTTGTGCCCGCCGCATACGGCCTGATCTTTATCGATGTTCAAAGCCGGCGGCGTTGGCGGCGCGCCGTCGTAAACGAATCGACCTTTGATGGTGCCCCAACCGGTCGATTTGGCCTTGGCCTGTGCGTCACCACCGCCGGCCGCACCACCGGCCGATGAATTGCTGACGAGCGTAAGGCGAATGGCGTTGGCAGCCTCGCTGTTGGCCATTGGCTCGTTGGGAATGGGGCGGCCGCAGCCGGAGAGCATGAGCATTCCCACGAAGATCGATGCAATTGATATCGAACCGACAGATTTCATTGCCGATAGTGCTCCCAACCGTTTGCCGCCGGCGACCCGCCGCGGGCTAAAACAAATTGAATCACGAACCGCTTTCGTCACAGCGCCACTTTGATATCACCCAAATCGTTGTCGCCGGGCTTCAATGTCATTTTGAAGCGGCCCTTCGTCCAACCGGCGTCTTTGCCGTTGATGTTTGCTTTTTGCACCGCCGCTTTGCCTTCATGCCAGACTTGAAATTCGATTTCCGTGCCGGCCGGTAAATTCGCGATCTCGAATTTCCCGTCTTTATCTGATAGCGCAATGTACGGCGTCGGCGGTGCTACTAGGAAGCCTTTCATCCAGCCGTGAATATTGCAGCTTACGGGCGCGGGCCACAGTTCCGGTCCAGAGAGTTTGCGATCCGCTGAAGTGTTTGCCGCCACGATCACGTTGAATGGATCGTTGGTGAGTGCGGCATTGGTGTTATGGCTCACCGGATCGGAATTCTTCACTTCCAGCGGTTGGTTTGGCCGGCAGACGGTGATGTGCGGATCGAAACGGCAGTGCAAGTTATCGATGACGGCCTTATCGCTCGTGAGTTTGGCGACATCTGGATGCACCTTGATCGTCTTTGGCGTGCGAACCCAAATGATGACGTTCTTTACTTCGCCTTTGGGCCCGACGATGTACGTTTCCTCCATCGGCGCCGGCGGCATGCCGCAGTATTCGACATCTTTATTAACCTCGATCTTTTCCATCTTCGGCGGTGTGCCATCGAAAATGAACCGGCCTTTCAGTGTGCCCCAATCCTCTGCCTTTGCGGCGTCGCTTGTGATAATAGTGAGCGATCCTGCCAGAACGGCCAGAAAACAAAATCCGAATTTCCGTGGGCTCATATTATTCCTCGTGGATGCCAGTGGTGTGTGAGTGTTGTTTAGTGTGTGCAAATCAGGCATCCTGCCAGCGTTCCATACGATTGCGCATGACTTGGCTTATGGCTGTCCACCGGTTGCGGGCCCCGCCGGTTTGATTAGCGATTTCACTGTAAACCGTTCCTTCGTAAATCGATCCCAATTCATGAGTAGATCGACCACGCCGTCCAGTTGTTCTTCACTTGTGCCAGTGAAAAGCGACTGTGCAATCGGCTTATCAAATGGAATGTTCACAGGCATACCGGTGTACGGCAAAATGCGTTTCGGATTGCCGACCCAGCGATGGACGTAATCTGGCCGCAGCCGTTCATTCACGCGATCCAACTGCGGCGCCAGTGCGCGGACGCTGCCCTGCGGCGTGAAGTCGCCCACCAGGTGGCACTTCACACAGTAGTTGTTGTCGGTGACGATTCGTCAGCGCGTCGAACAGCCGATTATGAGTGCTTCATCTCCTGGGCGGAGAGATAATCGGAGCTGGTGCGTGCATCAAACTCATAAGGCGCCGGCGCATCGTCGCGGGCCGCGAAATAATCGACGAGCGTGCTGGCGTCCGGCGAACTCATGTTGAACTTCGGCATCCGCAACACGACGGCTGGGCGAATTGGATACGGTTCCAAAAGGAAATCGTGCAACCAGCGCGTTTGCACCTTTTTGCCTTCGCCCACCAGCGGCGGCGGCAGCCAACCCCAGGCTTCGTCGGCCTTGGCATTAGGATTCACTTTCTGTTCATCGCTGACAACGACCGGATAAATCCACCGGCCCAAATCGCCGCCGCGGCCTGAAAACCTGGCGGTTACTCGGTTTTCGGGCACCAGCGGATTCTTTGCGCCAACCAGCCAGGGCTTGCCTTCCAGCAGCACATCGCGCCACAGAATGAAACGCGAACCGACGCCGCCCGCTTCGAACGGATCGCCCTCTTCGTTTTCATCTGTCGTAACAATTTTGCCGTCGGGGCCCACTTGCGGTCGCCATATAGCTGCGCTCGCAAAAAGCCGCGCCGATCTAATTTCTTTGAATCATCAATCTGCTGTGGTGTGAAGTGCGGCAGCTCGAACGGATAGTCGTTCGGCTCGGTCGCCTTGCCGAGTTCGCCCGGCTTGAATGCCACGTCCCAGCGATCGAATTCCAACTGATGGCAGCCCGTGCAATTGAATTGCTCGACGACCTTGGTTCCACCGATGACCGCTTGCTGCCGCGGGTTATTCTTGTAATTGGCCACGTATTGTTCGGCCGGCGGCTCCGATACCAGGCCGAGCACGAACGTCATGACGGCTTCAATTTCATCTTCCGTGAAATTGAACTGCGGCATCCGCAGGCGTTCGTTGTAGCCTTTGGTTTCCGTCTTCTTAAAGTCGTAGCTGCGCGGCTCGCGAAGCTTTTGCCAGATGAAGCCTTCGCGCTCATGGCCAAGCAGCTTCTCCATGAGCCAGCCCTGAGTTGAGCCCAATTCGTTTATTTCGACTTCCAGATTTTCATCGGCAGCGTTGCCGTGTGACGCGTGATCGGCGTGTTCCGATTCCGGACCCTTGACCCCCGATTCCGATTTCTTTGGCCATGCGTGGTGCATTACATATTGGCCGACTTGTTCAAATGCTAAACGCGCGGGGTCTTTTCGGCCCCAATCGGCCAGAGCGGTGCCAATTGGCTTGGCGTCTTCAAAGCCTGGAATGTCGTGGCAGGCAGAGCAGCCATGCTTGGCAATGGTGCGTCGGCCCACATAGCCCATTACACGAGCGATTTGATCATCAGCCGATTCGGCCTGATTCGACCCTCCCGGCAACGGTTCACGAACGAGCGATGCCTCAGCGCCGATGACGCCGCTTGCTCGCTCCAAGGGAATGCCGTTCTTCAAATACTGCTCCGCCCGTTCCTCAGGGAATTTCTCTTTCAGATACAAAAGGCCCAAGGCGAACAGCGCCGAGCGTTCGTCATCGGTAAGCTTGTTCTGAGCCGGCACGTCGGTGGGCTTCCAGTCTTGCGTCGATTTCATCAAGAAGGCCGTGATGTCGGCGGCCGGATCGGTCACCTTGCCGTCGGCGCCGGTCACCGGCGTAAGCATCACATTCGGCATCACCGTGCGAGCGTGATAATGGCTCGGATTGCGAAGCCAACTGTACAGCCACTGGCTTCCAAAGGGCTTGAGGGCCAGTTTCGCGCCGATACGCGAAAGATCGGGACCCTGCGTCGCCTTGGCTTGCGGGAAATCGGCATGCTGATGGCACGCCAGGCAGCCACGCGTTTCAAATGCCTTCTTGCCGCGATCCACCGAAGGCTGCGCGTTCACGCCGGCATAGGGCTCGATGTATTCAAACGGTTGACTCTGCTTGAGCAAATACGTGGCGATCGCTCGCACTTCAATTGGCTCGAATCGCTCCGCATCTTTCAAGCCCGGACTTTCTTGCATTAACGGCTGACCGTGCGCATCGAGCACCGGCTGACCATCTGCGTCGAGTTTCTCTTCCGGCACGAGGTGATTCCACAGGCCGAAGAAACGCGGCATCTTGGTCGTCGGTCGGAAGTCGCGCGGATTGCGAATCCAGGAGTACAAAAACTCGAAGCCATTTTTGCTGCCGACGAAACGGAGGCTCGGTCCAACTCTGCGATAAGTGCCGGGCGTTTCAATATCTTTAAACAGCGATTCCATTCTTTGTCCGTCGGCGGAAAGGACAGGATTGTCGGACGTTGCGTCGGTTTGTACGAATTCGTACAGGCGACGACGGGCAGCCGCGTCTTGTGGATTGTGCGTCAGATCGTCGATCCAGCCTTTCACGTCGGCGGGAAGCTTTTCATACCCGGCATCGGCTCTTAACTGCTGTGCAGCGGCATAAAAGACCGGCTCGGTCCGCAGGTCCGGCCCAACACGCTTTTGCGGACCGTTGTAGCCATTGATCTCGTGGCAGCCAAAGCAGCCATAATTGCGAATGATTTCGTACCCCTTCACCAGCGTAGGCGCCGGCGGATCGGCAAACTTCGGGCTGGGTTCCAAGTCGACCACTTCATGATGGCATTTCAAGCAGCCCGCTTCCGCGAATTGCTTGGGGAACATTGGATAGATCCAGTGGTGGTTAAAGAACCAGCCATCGATATGTTCCCATTCTTTCGCTTGCAGCGGCGAGCTGGGTGTGTGCGACGCCCATTCGAACGATGTGGCACTCCCTTGCCCTTGATGGCAAATGGTGCAACCGAATTTTTGCATTGGGTGCGGGCTGAGCGAACCGACGAACAGATCGAGCCGCGGATGTGTGCTGTAGGGATGCGGCAATCCCCGCCGAATGGTGAGCGTGACCGGCTGACCCCATTTCACATGCACGAGCAAATCGTTCGTGACGCGATCGGGCCCCAGCACGTTGGCATCGTTGACTTGTTTAATTACATCGCCACTTATCAGCCCGGCTTCTGCGGCGCGGCTCTTGGGAAAAACGGCACTGACGGTAACATCACTGGGATTCAGCTGGCCGCGTTCGGCGAGTCGGAACCCGTACACATCCTCGAGCGTCGGCTCGGTCACGGTGCCGTTTTCCTTTTTGGGCTGCGGCGCTTCTTTCGGCGTGCTGAGCGTGAGAGTCCACGTTGTGGCATTGGTGTAGGCCGGCTGGACCGCAGAGCCCGGCTGGGTTTTCTCGATGGCCTGATGGCAGGTGTTGCAGCGATCGAATCGGGCAACATCGCGGAAGTTGTTATTCAGTGTAAGATTCGGCAGCCAAAGTTGGTCGACCTTCAGCGGGCTGTTGAAGGCATCGAGAATCGGCAGCTCCAAGAGCTGCTTGCCGGGATTCGCGGCCCGCTGCTTGCGCGCTTTTTCCAGCGCGGCGAGTTTGTTTTGGTGATCCTTTCAGCGCCTTTTCGGCTTTGTCTTGATCGCTGGTAAGCTGCCGCAGAATGCCTTCGAGTGCTTCACGATGCAGCTTTTCGGCATCGCGAAGTTTGGTCAGCCCTTCGACCTCCGTTTTCAGTTCGTCAGCATGTAGCTGCAGCGGCGCGACTTCATCGCCGGTTTTGCCTTCTCCCACTGCCAAGCTGTAATCGGCCGTGGCTTTATCGAGGGCCGCCTTGCGGAACTTCAGGTTGCGCGCCAGGTTGTCCTCACGAAACCGCACACGCGCGATAAAGTCGAGCATGCGGTTGTATAAATCCATGCGCAATTCGCGGCGCTGCGTGGCATCGGTATATTTAGAGAGCCTGTCGACATCTTGCTCGATGAACCTGGCAGCTTCCGCATCGGCCGCCGCTTGGACATCGTCTTCCGCTGCTGTTTTGCGCTTGGCCTCTTCAACAAATTTGGCAAACAGCGCCCGTCCCTGATCGGAAAGCGCGTCGCTTTGAATCTCTAATAAATCCGCCTTCAATTGCTTTTCAGTGAGATTGTAATCCGCGGTTTCCTGCTCATCGATGCGGGCGTTCGCTGTCCAGGTTTCGATATCGCGAAACTCTCGTTGATACTGTTTCCAGGAGCGATTATGGTCGGCCGCCAGCATCCACACCGTGGTGATCAGCATCGCCACGCTGGCAACGCCAAACACGATGTGCATCAGCTTCAAACTTCGCCAGGTAGATTCTGTAGCAGGCATGAATGCCGGGGTTCAAGTTTCAGGGTTCAGTTTTTAGCTCCCGGCGAGTGGCCGGGGGAATCATCGTTTGTTGCGCGGCTTAATTCGCGGCTCTTAAAAATTCAAAAAGTACTCTGGAATGGCAATGATGTATTTCAAATTCACGGTCCAACGCAAAACCATTTTGATCGGCAGCGTCATCATCAGGAGCAGCAGATTCGACATCAACATGTAGCGGAAAAATCCCATCTTTACGAAGAACCGCCGAAACACGGTCACTGCCAATAGTGGCGGCAGCACGATGAAGTAGGCCAACACCGCCAGGATTCCAGGCAGCTCTCGGATCAGCAAGTTTTGCGGCAGCGATTTGCCCAACAGCCCAATCCAGAAATATTGCGACAGGTTGACGTTATTCAACACGTCGACCTTGTGCGCATCCCAAGTTTCAAATGGCCCGAAGATGTTCCAATTCGGACCGCGCAGAAATGTTCCCAAAATGATGAGTGTCACCCAGAGTTCCAAAAAGCCGAATTGGAAAACTAGGTAACTGAACTTTCGCTCGTTGATGGTGTAATAGCCGTTGCCGGCCTTGTTGAAATCCATGTATGGAATGGCCATTAGCCCGAAGATCACAAGGCTGGGCAGCACCACGCCCGCGTACCAAGGATCGAAGTACACGAGCATTTCCTGCAGGCCAAGGAAATACCACGGCGCCTTCGATGGATTCGGCGTCTTAACGCTGCTGGCCGGTTCTTCAAGCGGTGCTTTGAGCACGATGGCCCAGACGAGCAATAGTGCTGTAATCGCGATCATGCAAATCAGTTCGGTGTAGACCAGATCGGGCCAGACGAGAACTTTCTCATCGTCGAGCTTCTCCAGCGGCACTTCGCCGCGTTCACGCCGCTCATCGTTCTGCACCGCTTTGTAGGCGGAGAGCCAAGTGAAATATCCCAGCAAAAACACCATCGACACGATCGGCACGTTGTCGGGCTTGGTGACAATGGCTGCAAAGTTCGGATCGCTCATTGCCAGGCCCATGCCCAACAGCGACAGATTCAGTAGCGACCAGGCCACCATTGGCTGCACGAAGAAACGACGGAAGATGAAGAAGAAAATCAATAAGCCCGAGGTGCCAAGCGTGTAGATGGTCGGGCTGGTAAGGCTATTCACAATATCGCGCAGGCCTTGCGGCAATTCCGGCATCATGCCGGGATACGCACTCGCGGCCAGCGGTGAAAGGATCACGAAAAAGCCAGCGACCAAAACCCAGATGAGCGCTTTGCTGGGCTCGTTTTTCTTCTGCCACAGATATAGCGCCATGACGGCATTCATTACCGCCAGTGCCAGATAGTAGCCGCCCAAAAATCCGGAGATGTGATCCAGAAAGCCCGACAGATTGGCATTCGCCGAGGCGACCAACGGCGTCAATCCACAAGTGGCAAAGGTCGAGTTCATAAATTGAATTCGCGAGATTCCCGAATCATTCGGCGCCGTTTGCTTTCGTCACAAACGGTCAACTCCTGTTCTCTGGCGGCCCACTCACAATGGACCGCTAATTCCACCGTCTTTGCGCATGCGCGCAAAAATGGATCGCCATTAACATGGCGGCGGCCAGCGGAATTGCGACGCAGTGCAATACATAAAACCGATTCAACGTTTCTTCGCCCACAAAGCGCGCGCCGAGCAACCCGAAGCGCGCATCGGAAGCGTTGGTAATCATGTCGATGCCGCCGAACGATAACAAAGCGTGACCCGGACCTTCATGCCCCAAAATCGGCGTGGCACGAGCCATGTTCGAACCCACGGTAATAGCCCAGATCGCCAATTGATCCCACGGGAGCAGGTAGCCGGTGAATGAAAGCAGCAGCGTTAAGAGCAGCAAGATCACGCCGATCACCCAATTGAATTCGCGTGGCGGTTTATAGCTGCCGGTTAAAAACACTCGGTACATATGGAGCCAGACAGTGATGACCATCGCATGCGCACCCCAGCGGTGGAGTTCGCGCAATATACCTAAGCTCGTGACATCGCGCAGCGAAAGGATGTCGTTGTACGCCCATTCCAGCGTGGGGCGATAGTAGAACATCAAGAGAACGCCGGTCACGGTTTCGACTAAAAACAAAAAGAACGTCACCCCGCCCATGCACCACGTGTAACTAAGAGCAATGCCTTGTTTCTTGATGGATACCGGATGCAAATGCAGGAAAAAGTTGGTGAGCATTACCACAATCCGGTTGCGCCGATCAAGCGGCATCGGATGGCGGAAAATGCTTTTCCAGATCTGGCTATTGCGAATCGTTTCGCCGAGAGGCATGGGGCGCGTTTTTCAAAAACTTAAGGTAAGGAGCAGGCTTTAATGCGTTCAGTCAAGTAATTCAGATCGACTCTGAGACCCTCTTACACAACCACAAAACTATCGGGGTCGGTCCATTGGCCGAGTTCTTCCTGAAATGTTTTGCTTTTATCGATTTCCAACTGACCGTCGTCGCCAATGCGAATGGCATATCGCTCTAGCGGACGAGGAGCTGGTCCTTCGAAATTGATTCCATCTTTGTAAAACCCGCTGCCGTGGCAGGGGCATTTAAATTTCTGTTCGCCTTCCAGCCAATTCGGCGTGCAGCCTAAGTGAGTACACACCGTTTTCAATGCATAAATTTGCTGCTTGCCGTTGTATTCGCCGTTGACGACCCACACGCCGTTGGAGGCCACGAACTTGGTTTCCACCTGACCGGGGGCGAAATTGTCTTTGAAGCCGACCTTAAAACGGCTTGGCGGCTCGGTGAGAATATTGGGAAACATGAACCGTGCCGTGCCGAGCGCCCACAGTCCGCCGGTAATCGACAGCGCCGTCATCCCCAGACCCAGAGCCGAGCCGAGTATGATTTGAAAGAAACCGCGGCGATCTTCATCGGGCGCGGCTTGCACCGGGCTCAGCTTGGCATACGCCGGCTTCGAAGGCATGGGCGGGACAGGAACTTTTTCCTTGGCGGACGCTTTGGCCGGTGCTTTAGCTTGGACAGCCGCCGCCTCCGATTTGGACATCGGCCCGGGCTTCGCACCTTTGCGTGCAGCCGCCAGAATGCTGGCCGTATCTTTTGTAACCGCCGCGGCGGGCTTGGCGGCTACTTTTGCCGCTGGTTTCTCAGCTGCGGTTTTTGGCGCGGCAGGTTTTGCTGCAGGCTTTTCAGTCGGGGCTTTCGCGGCGGGCGCTGCGGCTGCTCGCCCAGCTTTAGCGCGGGCCATTGCCAAAATATCTTTCACATTGGGCCGCTCGCCTGTTGCTAGAGGTTTCGCAGCAGGCGCGGATGACGGCTCGGCGGAAGCTTCGCTCGAAGCCATTGCCGCCGCTGGTGGCGACACTTCATCGGGCGTGTTTGCAGCAGGCTCCGCCCTGGCAGGCGCTGCTGGCGTAGAAGCGCCATCTTTACTATCTGTCTTTCGCGCCGCCGCTAGAATCTCGGCGACCGACATTTTTTTCTTATCAGCCATACGAAAACCCCTCGTTCGATCGCTCAAGTGCGAACGACGCCACTGGCAACCTTGCTCCGTGGCCTAGAAGTTACGCCGACTGCCACCGATTGCAAGCCGCTTGCGAATTTCCCTTCCGCATGCGCAACTGCTTGTGACATTTTTCACAAAGTAAACCCATGTTGTAATCCAGCCAAGGCTTTTGTCAACGGGGGTTTCAACTTCGCACTGGCGGGATCAATCTATTGTAGGTGGCCCACACGGACTGCGAATCCCCCTCTTAAAGCGATTCGCCTCGGCCAAGCAATTGCGTTTTCGCGATCGGCGGTTGCCCACTGCCTTGTCCGCCCTGCGATGCGCCCGCACAATATCCAACCGGACTAAAAGACCCGATGGTCTCGCTGCTGAGCGCCGACACGCAGCACGGAGGATTTGCAACATGAATATCTTGATAATTGGCAGCGGAGGCCGCGAACATGCGCTCGCATGGAAGATCAAACAAAGCCCGCAGGCGGGCAAAGTTTTTGTAGCGCCGGGTAATGCCGGCACGGCGGCGGATGTGGAGAACGTGGATATTTCGCCGATCGATTTTCCGCGGCTCATTCGCTTTGCCAAAGAGAACGATGTTGTCTTGACTGTCGTTGGTCCAGAACAGCCGCTGGTGGCCGGCATCGTCGATGCTTTTCAAGGGGAACGGCTGCGGATCTTCGGGCCGACGAAAGCAGCAGCCGAACTCGAAGGCAGTAAAGTTTTTTGCAAGAATCTGCTTCGTGGCGCGGATGTGCCGACCGCCGATTATCACGTGTTCCGCGATCCCGCGCATGCGGTCACTTATGTTCGCGATCGAGAAGACATGGCGATCGTGGTGAAGGCCGATGGACTGGCGAGCGGCAAAGGTGTGTTCGTTTGCAACAGTCGCAGCGAAGCGCTCGACGCTATTAGTCGCATATCAAAAGAGAAACAATTTAGCGATGCTGGCAAACAAATCATCGTAGAAGAACGGCTCGATGGTCAGGAAGTAAGCGTACTGGCGATAACCGATAGTCGCACGATTCTAACCTTGCCTGCAGCGCAAGATCACAAGGCCGCTCTGGACGGCGATCGCGGACCCAACACCGGCGGCATGGGTGCATATAGCCCGACACCAGTGATCAACGATAGCGAAGTGCATCGCATCGAAGAACAGATTATGGTGCCCACGATTCATGCACTGAAACGCATGCGGCGTCCGTTTCGCGGAGTGTTGTACGCGGGGTTGATGTTGACCAATCAGGGCCCGAAAGTGCTGGAATTTAACGTACGATTTGGCGACCCTGAATGTCAGCCGCTGATGATGCGGCTGCAGAGCGATTTGCTGGACCTCCTGAATGCGGTGGTTGACGATCGGCTGGAACATGCGATGCCGCCGACGTGGGATCCGCGTGCCGCGGTGTCGGTAGTCATGGCGAGCGCGGGCTACCCGGGGAACTTCGAACGCGGGTTTCCGATTCGCGGGCTCGATGAAGCGGCGAAATTGCCGGACGTAAAAGTGTTTCATTCTGGCACGGCAACGGCCGATGGCAAAGTTGTTTCCAACGGCGGCCGAGTTTTGGCGGTCACGGCACTGGGCAACACGATTCCGGCTGCCAAACTCTCCGCGTACACCGCGGTAAAGCAAATCCGCTGGGAAGGCGCGTGGTGCCGGAAGGATATTTCCGACAAGGCGCAACGGTTCGCCACTTAATCGTTCAAGTGGCCATCAGAGTTGGCTGCGATTTGTCCGGTCGCCTGGTGATAGAGCCAGCCGCCAGTGACGGTCGATGCCGTCGGCGGAAACACAGCGGTTAGCGAAACGGTGTTCTTTTGATCGAACGGGTTCACTGGAAATCGGCCACCGGCGACATAGGGACCAAGCGGAAAGCTAGGACCGGCTGCGCCGATTTGGCCACTAGAATTCGTTGCTGAAACCAATTGCGGCAACGTGTTGTTCGATAACGCCGGCACAACGCCATTATGTGTCAGCTTGTACATCTCTATCTGTGCCCGCAGCGTATACAGATTGTGTTTAAGCGTGCTCGATTTGGCATCGTCGGTCGAAATCGTGACTTGCGAAATTACGACGGCCGAGAGCACGGCGATGATGACGACAACGATCAGAACTTCGATGAGCGTGAAACCGAATTTATCAGGATGGCCCGGGTGACCGGGCATTGCGCAACGCAGGGCCATGCAAACTGGCACTTGAATTCCTCTCCGGGGTCGGCATTCGGCAAGCTCGGGAGACCGCGACCACATCAATTTAAAGATACTGTCGTCTCTCGGATTCATACGTCATACGGTGTTGGGAACCAATGATTTATGACGAATCGGCAGGCTTGCACTCGCGTTAGCGCGGCTTGCTCAATTCGTGCCCATCGCGGACGGGATCTGCTGATCCGATTATGCCGACTGTGCAGACGACACCGAGAGCGAACGCGAGAGAGGCAATCACACGAACCGCGCGTTAAAAAGCCCGATCGCCTCACAGTGAAGACGATCGGGCATCGAAATTAGTTTGGCAAGCCTGAGGCCGACTATGTCGACTTCTTCGCGTCCGCGCTCTTCATATCGGTCGCCGACTTCTTTGACGACTTCGCCTTGGACGTATCGCCGACCGCCTCGTCAAGCTTCTTCTGTTGGTCGGCCGTCAGCACGGCACGAATTTCGGCCTTCTCTTTTGCGACGAGGTCGTCGAGCTGCTTCTGCAGCGCTTCGATCTGCGAAGCATACGAAGCTTGGATTGCGTAAATTTTCTGTTTTTGCGTTGCGTCAACGATCTTCGCGTAACCCTGCGGCAGGCGACCTTTCATCTGCGAGTCATCGGCTTTGGCTGCCGCCGCGGCTTTCTTGCTGTCGGCGGCTTTATCCGATTTGTCATCCGCTGCGCAAAGCAACGGGCGCCATCAACACCAAGCAAACCAGTGAACTCAGACCAGCTCGTGCTAACATCTTTTCAGTCTCCGATTAGGTGAACAAAGAATTCGCCCCAAAAACACTTCTCACCCTCCATAGGCGGGGACGACAACAGATCGGCATATTAGCCGCTCATTTGGGGGAATTGCAAGCGACCGAATCGCAAAAATATAGCGAATCATTGCTAGTGCTAACCGGCAATCATGGCGTCTTCCGAATTCTCCCGGATTTGCTGCGGCGTTCCGAACTGCTGAATTCGCCCCTGCCCCAGCACTGCAACCCGAAGACCCAATGCCAGAGCTTCCTGCAGGTCATGCGTCACGAACAGCGTCGTAATTGGCCGAACGGCGTGCAACGATTGCAACTCTGCCCTAAGCTGCGGCCGAAGCTGGCTGTCGAGGTTCGAAAGCGGCTCGTCGAGCAACAAGCAGCGCGGCTTGCGAACGAGCGCCCTGGCGAGCGCGACGCGTTGGGCCTGCCCGCCAGAAAGCTGCTGGGGCCGCCGCTCGAGCAGTGAATCGATCTTCATTTGAGCAGCCATTTCGCGGACGCACGCGTCAATTTGCTCATGGGCCACGCCCCGCATTTTCAACGGAAAAGCGATATTTTCGTGCACTGTTAAATGCGGATAAAGGGCGGGTTGTTGGAACACCATGGCCACATCGCGCTCTGCGCGGCGGTAGACCATCGAGCTTTGTTTCACCCAGACAAATGCCGCCGTGGTCTAGTCGTTCCAAGCCGGCAATCGCGCGCAACAGTGTTGTTTTGCCCGAGCCCGAAGGACCGATAATGGCGATAAATTCTTCGGCGCCAATTTGAAGTGAAAGATCGTCGAGCGCGACCACGCCGGTGGCGAAGCGTTTAGTTGCGCGCTCGATCGAAAGCGTGGGCATATCGGAAACGTTAGCCGTCCTCGGTCGGATCGACGCTGTGTCCAAACTGGGCGCGCTCGCGGCGTTTGCGCGCCGTAACGCTCCCTCAGCGCTGCGAATGTGCTGGTTTGCCACCAGTTCAATCCGATCCACACGCCGCCGGCCGTCATCAGTAATATTCCACCGCCCACGATGAGATTTCCAATCCATAAATGACCAGCCAAATTTCCGATTGCTTCCGCGATTCCCGCCAAAAGCAAAAACGCAGCCGAAGCCAGGATCGCCAGCGCGATGACAAGTGCTGCAATCCCCGCCGCAACCCACATCAGCACGCGGCGAATTTTTAGCTTGAGGCGATCGAATTCTACCGCCGCCAGGTGGGTCGCGTATTCACGAGCTTCAGCAAAACGGCCCAGCGCTTCCTTGAAGGCATCCGGCCCCGATTTTGGCGCATCGGCGCGCCGATGCGGACCACAAGGATCGTCGGCTGAAGTTGCACCATTGGCGTGTCGCTCCCACCTGCTCGATCCCGGCGGCGGTGATGACTCGGTGTCGGGCATTGTTTTTGCCACAAGCAGTCGTTGAAAAACGGCGGTGCGCTTAACGTCGCGAAATCAACATGCCGGCAAGTAATCCCACGCCAGCCGCAATTGCCACGGCCTTGAGCGGCTCTTGCCGAGCATAGGTTTCGATCGAATTGCAAAGTTCAACGGCCTTCGTGCGCATCTCAACGCAGCATTCTTCCGCGGACCGATTTACATTTTCCATCACCTTTTCGACTTCCTCGTTCATAGAAACACTCCACGCGGATTGGAGAGGGATGTGCGGCTAGATTCGCCGCATTCTATGCAAGCGGCGTACCGCTGGAAACTCTACAACATAAAAGCCGCTATAGGCGACGTTCGATCCACGCGTTCGAAACAAACCGAGTTAACGTTGATTGCAGCACAGATATCGCATTTTCCGCGGGAGTATCGTGGGCGGCCGGTTCGTATGCTTCCGCCGGAAATTTGGCTGCGTACAGGTAATCGGTTCGGATCCCATTCCAGCCCATTGCTGCCGCACACTTTGCATTAACCCGTTCGATAACCCGAAAGGACCACTGCACGCCGTAACGGTCCCTGAAATCGAGCCAAACGCGGTTCCAGCCAGCGCCGATCGCATCTATCGAATGTCGTCGCCGATTTGCAAGAAAGTAGGCCGCGCAAGTGGCGAGCGATATCGGCACAATTCCTGCCGCAATATTCCAAAGATGGTAATCGCGCCGGCCACTTATAATCAGTTCAGGCAACATTGTATCGGCAACTTGCGATCGTAAAGGCACTATCCAATCTTCACCCGCTGGCAACGCGCGGCCCAGTAGCGCACACTGGCTTAGGCCAACGATCAGAGCGGGAAACCAGAACTTTGTCGGCAGATAATTGCAGACACCTGCTACGACGAGCACCGCATAAAAGCACTTCCAAATCGGGTGGATTTCCAACGATTCGCCTTGATTTGCCGCTAGGCTTTCAATGGCAGGCCATGCGGCGATGCCCCAGAGCGAAAGCACGATCCACGACCATGCACCGTTCTGTGGTCGCTTGGCGCCAAGTAACGCCATGAATGGGGAAAATGTCGATGTAGCGGCGATAAGATCGAGCTTCTCGCGCGTAGAACTATAGGAATCGACGCGCAATAGCATCGCCTGAATGCATACCATCATTGCCAAGGAAATCAGTGCCCAGATTGCCGGAGTGAGCAGCGTCGTTTCGCGCAGCCGACCGAAAGATGTCGCCAAAACGGCGAGCGCCAAAGCCACAACAATGGCCGCCGCGATCAGAATGATCATCACACCAAACTCGACCGGAGTGGCGGCCGCAGTGGCAATCATGGGCGGAACCCCAGGGAATATGCTCAATCAATAACCTGCGAATGTTTTGGTTGGCGGCAATGGTACAGGAATGACCGATCGAACGGCATATTCGTTATAGGCAAACTTTTCCGGTCGGCCAAACCCTGAGTTGTTGAAAAAATGCAACATCTGCGGTTGCTTTGCCACATAAATGGGGAATGCTTCGGTAACCCCCCGCACGCCTGCCGCGGTATCCAACCCGCGAGTTATGTGATTCACGTTTTCACAACGTTGAGGTTCTCAGTGCGGGGAGGGTTTTTCAACGCATTACGAGGCAATCCGCGGAGCAAAACTGACATGTACCGCACACGGTTGGTCTTATCGATCGGGTTGATTCTGTTGGCTGGCAGAGCCGACGCTATCGAAATGTTCACGAACTTCAATAATGGCCAGAACGTTGGTTTTCCGCCGATCGAAGTGCCCATCAGCGTGTACCGAGGTTTTGGCCGTGGCGGTTGGAACCCGTATGCCGAAGGAATGCCGCTTAAAACGGCTCCACCAGTGCCGGCCATGATGCCGACGGGGCAGGTGCCGCACGTTTGGGCGCCGGCGAATACGTCGAACATGTCGCGGGCGAATCAATCACAAGCCGGCAATGTTGCCGCGGCATTTCCACAGAGAGTTGCCAGCGATCGCCGACGGAGCCGATGGCAGCGCGGCGCGTATCGCCCAGCACCCGAAAATGGCGGCGATAATCAGTTGAATTCGTCGAATTCGGCCGATTCGTTAAACCCGCCGCGACCGGATGTTGATGACGATTCACCCGGCGCCGGGCCTTCGCCAAACGGCCGCCGATCGCCCACCCAGCCGAATCAACCGATTGTACTGGAACGCACCCCAGGTGCTGCACCAAACGTGGAGAATTCCCCCGAAGCTGCAAATCGCGTTGCTCCGGTTGATGATTCCACTCAGATTCGGGGAACCGACGAATCCGCCGATTTCTGGCCAAGTGCCGCCGCGCTATTTCCCAAAGACGCCGGGTGAGTTTGCGCCAACCAAGCTGATAGTCGTCGCATCAACATCTTGCGCGTCACAGCTTTCCCGGGCCGCATGCGCGGAACGACAGTTGAATCGGCCGACCGCTTAACTGCCAAATCCCGCAGTCAGTGCATCAAGCCGGAAAGCGGCAGGGCCGATAACAACCGTGTGACCGAATCGGGAGGACGGAACGACAGAAGCTAGCTAGGTCGTTTCGTTTCAGGATAAAGATCATGGCAAGACCACGGATCGGCCTGCCATGATCTTTTTTTGCGCACTGTCGTGTGCCTTCAAGTCTAACTTGTTGGGTGCAAATAAAATCGGCTGACGAACGCAATCGTCCGTCAGCCGTCGTGGGTTCATTCAATTTGACAAAGCGAGTTACCGCTTGCCGGTCTCGCCGGATTTGTCGCTCGTCTTTTCACTTGTCGATTCCTTTTGTTTCGACTTGAGCGTTGCGAGCAACTCGGCGGCCTTGTCTCGCTGGGCAAACGGCGCCGGGGAATCGATCGCTGATTGCAATAGCTTCACGGCGTCGTCAATCCGGTTGGCGTCCTGCAAAATGTTGGCCAGATAGTAGGCACCGTCCTGACTCAACTGCCCGGTCTGCAGCACCTTGCCAAGTACCGCCTGTGCCTGATCTTTCTTGCCTTGGCGATATAACACCCAGGCGGCCGTGGTGAACACTTCAGGGCTGAAGCGATTGCCATCGGTTGTCAGCTTAAGATTATTCGTAGCGATTTGTTCTGCGCGATCTTTCTTCGACTGCTCGGGCTGCTCGATTAGAACCAAAGCTAATTGATTGCTCGCATCCAAGTTGCCGGGGGCTTCCATCGAGGCTTCCTGCAAATTCTTTTCAGCCGTTTTCAGGTCGCCGTTCATTCGAGCAATCGTGCCGCGCGTAATCTTGGCATCAATCGAGTCGGGCTTCAGCTTGATCGCCTGATCGGCATACGTTGCAGCATCGTTGCGCTGATTTGTGGCCAGCGCCCAGCGAGCCGCGGCAAGATAAACGTTCGCATCGCTGGGGTTCAACCGAATGGCCGCAGCGATCGATTTCTTGGCACTGTCACGGTCTTTGTGCTCTTCATAGAGCTGCGCCATGAGGATGTCGGGGTTAATCGCATTTTTGTCGGCCTTCACGGCGGCTGCGAACTCGTTCCGGGCTTCGTCTTTCTTGCCTTGCTGGAACAGGGTGCGGCCAAGTTGCTGATGGGCGCTCGCATTATCTTGATCGAGCTTCAGCCATTCATTGAGAAACTGCGCGGCCAGGTCCCACTGCTCGCGAGCAATGGCCACGGCTGCAATTGCGGCGTTGATACGAATATCAAAGTCGCGCTTACGTGTTTGGTTCTCGCTGTAGGCGTCGGCAACCTGCTTGGCTTTCGACAGCAGCGAAGCGGCGTCGGTAATCCGGCGATCCTGTAATGCCGCTTCCGCAAACAGCAAATACGGTTCGGGATCTTTTGGATCTGCAATCACGGCACGTTCTAGTTCTTGCCGTGCGGGCGCTGCCTGATTGGAAAGCGCGAACAGTTTGGCCACCATCACTTCTACTGGTGGCAATTTATTCTGACTCTTCTGCCGGGCCGTAGTTAGCAACTTACGAGCGTTTTCAAGGTCGCCGTTGCGAAAGCGGATGATCGCGTCGGTGACATCCTGGTATTGCGGGCTGTCGGCAGTGTTTTTTGAAACCGCATTGCCAATCAAAACTTCGGTCAGCGATTTCTGGGCGGTTGCCGCCGGATCGGTCCCTGCGGGAACACCGGTCGCGGCACTGCTTCCGCCGCCGATTGTCGGAGCGCCGGCTGCACCGGTGCCACCGGCGGGCGGGCTAGTACGAGGCGGCGTTGGCTGTTGAGCGCCAACGTTGCCTACGAGCGCCACCAAAATCGCAAACGACGTTGCGATGGCGAGAATGTTCGAAATGGTTTTCCTTGAACGGAGCGATGTCGACATGAACTCCCTCTAAACTGGGCTGAAGGGAAAGAGATGGTTTACTTTCACGTTGATCTGACCCGCGAGGCCAGAAGAACTGGCCGAGTTGTCACTACTGCAGTTTAATTGACAAATATCGAATTTGCACGGTGCGACGCGGGAAATAGCACGCAGATTTGTGGAATTCGCGCGGGTTTTCACGACGCGAAAGCCGCGCTCATCACTGTGGATTTCTGCAGCCAGCGCGCACAATCGCTGCCTGCCGCTCCCCGTCGATCCGGTCTGCGCAATTTGGCCGACCGTGCCGATTATGCAGCCTTGTACAGGTTCTTGTATGTACGTTGCCGACGCCCATCGGTTCCTTGCAAGCAACTCTTTTACGCAGTTCGAAATAGAGACAGTCGTACTCAACTGCGAGTCGCTACGGCAAGCGTGGCAAACTGGGCAGATGTGTGTTGGGGAACCTCCCACGAATTTCTGCGTTTGTCGCGAACGTAATTTCAATCGGCGATTACGAGATGAGGCGATTTTCTCGAACAAATTCGTCGCGCGCCAATAGGCGATGAAATGGCGAGCCCATCGGCGTGCAAAACTCTCGAGGTTTTCGCAAGCGTTTCGCGCAGCGCCGAAAAATTGCGATTGCGAGTGAAATAACTGTAGCGCGCACTTCGGCAAAACAAGCTCCAAACGCGTTTGTTTTTTCACAGTTATTTCACTCGCGCCCTGCGGCCATCGCATAGTTGCTTGGAATTCGCAAGGATTTCGCGGTTGTTTTTTCTCGTTTCCCATCATTGTCAATCTGCCCCGTAATGAAGTCGCTCCAATGCTCTGGAAAACTTCGATGCCTTCCAGTTGGTGGTGCGTGCCCTTAGCCTCGACAAACAGCATCGTACTGTACCAGTGTTCATTTGTCAATGCATTTTTTGGGCCACTCTAAAAAATTATTCGGTTGGCGAATGCCGCAGTGGTTGCGCCACATGGCCACGACCGCATCCGGCTGCTCCGAAATGGCTTATTCCCTGACCATTGCTTCCCCCAGCAATCTGCAAGATACTGTTTCTGTAGGCTGGTTCGTGGCATCCGCGTCTGTGCACTAGACTTTTTGGATCACGGCCATGGAATCGCTCCAGGGACATTTGCTCGTCGCGTCACCCAAGCTGGGCGATCCGAACTTCTTTCGGGCAGTCGTGTTGCTTGTGCGGCACAGCGAAGAAGGGGCTTTTGGGCTCGTGCTGAACCGGCCCAGCAATACGCCGCTAAAAGAGGTTTGGGGCAATGTCAGCGATACGCTCTGCACCACCGATGCGTTAATTCAGCATGGCGGCCCCTGCAGCGGCCCGCTGACGGCCATTCATAAGGAAGAGTTTCTCTCGGAAGACGAAGTGCTACCGAACCTGTATTTTGCAGCTTCCAAGGACAAGCTGGAGCACCTGGTGCTCAAACCGACCGAGTCTGCCCGATTCTATGCTGGCTACTCTGGTTGGACTGCCGGACAATTGGACGCGGAACTTGCCGAAGGTGCATGGTTCACTGCTCCCGCTCAGCCGGAACATGTTTTTTGGCCCGATGAAGAGCTTTGGGAAAAGCTCTGCCGGCAGCTATCTGCCACCACACGACTGGCCGGGATCAAAGTTCGACACGAGCCGCCAGACCCTTCGATGAATTAGCGCATCAAATCGAAGATGTGAGTTCCGCTCGCGAATGGGGCGTGTTAGAGCCCGGCCAATGCTGAGGCCGTGAAATCGGTTATCGTCTGCGGATGCGATTTGCGCAGGAATTTGTGCAGCAAGCGTACCACAAGCGCCGTCCAGCCGGTTTGATGGCTGGCGCCGCAGCCGCGGCCGTTATCGCCGTGGAAGTATTCATAAAACTGAATCAATTCGCGCCAGTGCGGATCGTTCGCATAGCGCGCTTCATCGCCATGGCAGGGGCGTCGGCCTTGGGCGTCTGGCAGGAACAACTTCACCATCCGGTTTGAGAGCTCGACTGCCACTTCATCCAGGTTCATCCAGTGGCCGGAGCCGGTTGGGCACTCGATGCGGAAAAGATCGCCATAAAAGTAATGATAACGCTGCAGTGCCTCGATAATGGCGTAGTTCACCGGAAACCAAATTGGCCCGCGCCAGTTGGAATTGCCGCCGAAAGTGGCAGTGGTCGATTCGCCCGGTTCGTAATTGACGCTGAACTCGCCGAATTCCGAATGGATGGTGCACGGGTGATCGCGATGATATTGCGAAAGCGATCGCAGACCATACGGCGAGAGAAATTCGTTCTCGTCGAGCATGTACTTCAGCACGCGCTCGAGCCGCTCGCGCGACGGAATGGCCAAGAGTTGGCCGACGCGTCCGTTACGATCGGGATGCTCGCAGTACGTGATGTGGCGCGCCAAATCTTTGCGATTTTCCAAAAACCAATTCAGCCGTTTTTTAAAACCGGGCAAGCGATCGATGACGTCGTCTTCCAAAACCGTCGCAGCGAGCAGCGGAATCAGGCCGATCATGGAGCGTGCCCGCAAATGACGGTGCCGACCGCCGATTTGAATGGCGTCGTAATAAAATCCGTCTTGTTCATCCCACAGGCCGGTGCCGCCGAAGCTGTTCATGGCATCGACGATGGCCACGAAGTGTTCGAAGAACTTTGAGGCCACGTCTTCGTATGATGGTTCCTCGGCCGCCAATTCCATGGCCATGGAAAGCATGTGTAAGCAATAAGACGCCATCCACGCCGTGCCATCGGCCTGCAAGAGCAGCACGCCGGGGGGCAGTGGCTGCGAGCGATCCCAGAGGCCAATGTTATCCATTCCCAGGAACCCACCGCTGAACAGGCCGCGACCGGTGAAGTCTTTGCGATTCACCCACCAGGTGAAATTGATCAGCAGCTTTTGAAAACAGCGGGCGAGAAACAGCCGATCGCGCTGCCGCTTCGGGCCCGCTCATTTTGTACAAACGCCACACGGCCCAAGCGTGCACCGGCGGATTCACGTCGCCCAGCGCAAATTCGTAGGCCGGCAATTGGCCGTTGGGGTGCATGTACCATTCGCGCAAAAACAGCACCGCTTGTTGTTTGGCGAATTCGATATCGATCTTGCCGATGGCCACCAAGTGAAACGCTAAATCCCAGGCTGCATACCAGGGATATTCCCACTTGTCGGGCATCGAAATGACATCGCGATTGAAGAGGTGCTCCCAGTCGGAGTTGCGACCGGTCTGGCGAATGGCCGGCGGCGTCGGTTGCTCGGGGTCGCCTTCCAGCCAATCTTTCACGACGTATTCGTAAAACTGTTTGCTCCACAGCAGGCCGGCGTACGCCTGGCGGGCCACATCTTTTTCCGCCGCGGAGATATCGGCAGGAATGTGTTCGGCGTAATATTCGTCGGCCTCTTGGCGACGAACGTCGAAGATTTTGTCGATGGTCTCCGGCGAAACGATCGCTTGGCAATCGCGGTGCGATGGCGTTGGATTGGCGGTGAGACGTGTCGAGTGTGTGACGCCTTTCGCTTTCGCAGAGTTCGTGCGCGAGGCACTTCCGTTGCCATCCACGAGCTGTGATGCTGCAGTTTGCCAGGCGCTTCGTCATCTGCAAACAGTCGCATTCGCAGCACGACGCTTTCTCCGGGCGGAATTTCGCACTGATAGTGCGCTGCGACTTTCGTACCTCTGCCACGCGGGTTCACCGCAGTGCGATCGCCGTGAATGAGATAATCGTGGAACGAATCTTTGACGTAGGGCGATCCGTTTTGGCTGCTCGAAAAGTCGGGCGATGTTGGTTTCGTTTTCGGTGAACAGTAGCTGCGGCGGGTTGCCGTTTGCATCGGCGCACACAGCCCAGTGAAAGCGGCCGAGAGTGATGTGATCGGCAGTGACGGAATAATCGTCTACCTGCTGCAGCCGTGGCTTCGGCCAGCAACCTTCGTGCTTGCAGCCCCAGGACCAGGTGTTGCGAAACCATAGCGTCGGCAGCAAATGCAGTGGCGCCGGCTCCGGCCCTCGATTGCTGGCGGTGATGCGAATGGCAATATCGTTTGGTGTCTGCTTGGCGTATTCGATCAGCACATCGAAGTAGCGGTTTTCATCAAACACTCCGGTGTCAGACAGCTCAAACTCCCGATCGAATTTGCTGCGCTGGCTGTTTTCGCTGACCAGGCGGTCGTACGGGAATTCCGCCTGCGGATATTTGTAAAGGCCTTTCAAATACGAGCCGGTTGGCGTGGCGTCAAGGTAGTAGTAGCACTCTTTGACATCCTCGCCATGATTGCCTTCGCCGTTGGTCAGCCCAAACAAGCGCTCTTTCAAAATTGGATCGCGCTCGTTCCAAAGAGCGACCGCGAAACAGAGCCGGCATTCACGATCTGTGATGCCGAGCAGCCCGTCTTCGCCCCAGCGATAGGCCCGGCTGCGAGCATGGTCGTGCGGAAAATACTCCCAGCAATTTCCGTTTGCGGAGTAATCTTCGCGCACGGTTCCCCATTGCCGCTCGGCCAGATACGCGCCCAGCGCTTCCAATTCAGGTCGCGACTTGCATCTTCTGCCAGTCGTAGTGCTTCGGGGTTCATATCGAGCAAGGCATCCGGCAAAGGAACCGTGGAAACACAGAGCGCGCAGACTGCTGCCTCTGCGGTCTATAAGTATACGATGCAGATCGTTCGAATTATCCCGACCAGGCGGGCAAAAGATTCGCTCGGACGGCGGCGAAACGGGCGGCGCCGAGAAGTGCCGTGTCGTCGTTCGTGATGACCCAAACCGGCATCAGTTCCATGACCGCCTTCATGCGTCCTTTCGCGATGAACGCCTGCAGAAATCGCGGTTCTTTTAACTTACGAATGATCTTTGGCGCGATTCCACCGCCGATGTACACGCCGCGGGTGGCGAGGAGCTTCAGCGCCAAGTTGCCCGCTTCCGCCCCGTAGAACGATACAAACATCTCGAGTGCTTGGACGCAAATTTCGAATGAACCCTCGAGCCCCGCTTTCGAAATGACCGCCGATGGATCGCCGCTTTTCAGAGCCGCCGAGAGATTCGGGCGGTTCCTCGCCGCGTCCGGTATCTCGCAAAAACTCATAAATGTTGTGCAAACCTGGACCGGAAAGAACGCGTTCCCAACTGACATGATCGCAGCTGGTCTGCGCGAATTTTTTGCGAAGATACGAAAGCAGTTCACATTCCATTTCGTCGTGCGGCGAGAAATCGCAATGTCCGCCTTCGCACGCGAAAGGGAAGAGCTGCCGGCCATCGAAAAAGATTCCCGCTTCGCCCAGACCCGTGCCGGCGGAAATGATCGCCGCATTGCCGGTTCGATCGGGTTGGCCGGCATTCAGCGTTACCAGATCTGAAGGGCCGAGTGCAGCAATTCCCGCGGCATTGGCCTCCAAATCGTTGAGCAAATGGATGTCGGCAATGCCTGTGTCGGCCGATAACTCTTTGGCATCGATGGTCCACGGCAAGTTCGACGTATGCACCCGACCTGCCCGAACCGGTCCGGCAATGCCGAACGCCGCATGTTGAATCGGCGCTTTGAGAACTGCACTTTGCTGCTTTAAGAATGCAACGACGATTTCATCAAGGCCCGCATGATCGTGGCTGGGATACTTGGTATGCTCAACGACGGTGAGCTTGTCGGCAACGACGTCGAACAGCGCCAGCCGCGTTGAGGTGCCACCAATATCGCCGGCGAGGATCATGGTTTCTTTTCCAAATGGCCGCCGAATTCGTAGCGCATGGCGGAGAGCAATTTATCGCCAAATTCGTCGGCGCCGCGCGAAGTGAATCGTTGATAGAGCGCTGTGCTGAGCACCGGCGCCGGTGCGCCTTCTTCGACGGCTGCTTGAATGGTCCAGCGGCCTTCGCCGGAATCGGAAACGTGTCCCGTGAATTGCGAAAGTTGCGGATCTTCAGCCAGGGCTGCAGCGGTGAGATCGAGAAGCCACGAGGCAATCACGCTGCCTCGCCGCCAGACTTCCGCGATATCCGGCAGATTCAAATCGTATTGGTAGTGTTCCGGATTGCGCAGCGGCGTTGTTTCGGCATCGACTTCGCGCGTGTGTTTGCCGACGTTGGCGTGCTTGAGCACATTCAATCCCTCGGCATATGCCGCCATCAGGCCGTATTCAATTCCGTTGTGCACCATTTTCACAAAGTGCCCCGCTCCGTTTTGTCCGCAGTGGAGGTAACCCCATTCGGACGTGCCGCCAAGTTTATCGCGGCCTGGCGTACGAGCGATGTTGCCGATGCCTGGGGCCAGCGTTTTGAAAATCGGGTCGAGATGCTCCACGGCATCGGCTGGTCCGCCGATCATCATGCAGTAGCCGCGTTCCAGGCCCCAAACGCCGCCGCTGGTCCCGACATCGAGATAGCGAATGCCGCGCTTGGCCAAATCGGCGGAGCGGCGAATATCGTCGATGTAATAGGAATTGCCGCCGTCGATGATGATATCGCCCTTCTCCAACTTCGGCACTAAATTCGCCAACGTCTGATCGACCACTGCCGCCGGCACCATCAGCCACACTGCCGCGGCTTGGCGAGTTTGCCAATGAATTCATCGAGCGTGTGTCCGGGCGTGGCGCCTTCTTTGGCAAGCGCGTCGGCCGCCATTGGATTCACATCGAAGGCGACGCACTGATGGCCGCCCTTCATCAAGCGGCGAACCATGTTGGCGCCCATCCGGCCCAGACCGATCATTCCGAGTTGCATATTTCGCTCCGTGTCAGGAGTCAGGGGTCAAGAGTTACTTTCCGTCCGATTCCGGCTCACGCCACTCGCCTTGGACGTCCTCTACCAATCGATTCGCTTCCTCTGGTCCCCAAGTACCGGCGGCGTAGTTTGGAAAATTCTTCGGCGGCGATTTTTGCCAGGCTTCTAGAATCGGTGTGATGAATTCCCATTGAGCGTCGACCTCGTCGGATCGCATAAACAGCATCGGAATGCCTTTGATTGCATCCAACAGCAATCGCTCGTACGCTTCCGGCAAGCCGACGTGGAACGCCTGTTCGTAATCGAAATCCATCCGCACCGGTTGTAATGAAAAACCCATGCCGGGCAATTTGGTGACGAACGACAGACTGATGCCTTCATCGGGTTGAATACGGAATGCCAGCACGTTGGGTTGCGGAGCAATTTCGCCCACGCCGTCCATTTCGACTTCCATAGTCGGAGTTTTGCGCAAGGGCCGATCTTTGAAGCGTATGGCAATTTCGGTGGCCCGCTTTGGCAGTCGCTTTCCTGTGCGCACGAGAAACGGGACGCCGGCCCAGCGCCACAGATCGATATAGATGCGCATGGCGACATAAGTTTCGGTCACCGAATCTTTGGCGACGCCAAACTCATCGCGGAAGGCGGGAACTTTTTCGCCGTCGACGACACCGGCGCTGTATTGGCCGCGCACCACACTTTCTGCGACGTGGTCGCCGGTGATTGGGACCAGGTTTCTGAGCACACGCAGCTTTTCGTTACGGACGTTCGATCCTTTCAGTCCGCCGGGCGCATCCATCGCCGCATACGAGAGCAATTGCAAGACGTGATTCTGCATCACATCGCGAATGGCCCCGGCATGGTCGTAATACGAACCACGGTGCCCTTCCATGCCGACGGTTTCGGCCACAGTAATCTGCACGTGATCGACAAATTGCGAGTTCAGTAGCGGCTCGAAGATGGCATTCGCAAAACGAAACGCCATCATGTTAAGCACCGTTTCCTTGCCAAGATAATGGTCGATCCGATAGATCTGATCTTCCTGCAAAAATCGGTGGATGTCGCTGTCCAATGCGTGGGCGGTCGCCAAATCGCGGCCGAATGGCTTTTCAATTACCACGCGGTACCACGGCTGCTTTGGCGTGTAGCGATGAATGAGTCCGTGGCCGTGCAGTTGATCGATAACGGGCGCGAAAAACGATGGCGCAATGGCCAAGTAAAACAATCGATTTCCCGGCAACGAATTCTTGCTTTCAAGGCTGGTAATCCGCCCGGCCAGCTGATCGAAACTATCTGGGCTGCCGAAGTCGACCGATTGATAGCTGAGGATCGAGGCGAATTGCTTCCACTCATCGTCACTTTCGCGGTTTCAGGCGGCCATGTTCGTTGATCGACTTTTTGGCGATTTCGCGAAATTGGTCGTCGCTTAGCTTCTCGATCGCCACGCCGACGATGGCCATTTGCGGCGGCAGGAATTTACCTTTCCACAGTGCGAAGAGCGCCGGCAGAATCTTTCGCCCGGAAAGATCGCCGGTGGCGCCAAACAGCACCATCGACAGCGGTTCCTTGGCGGCTGCCGATGCGCGGGAAACTTCCGCCGCGGCGGTCGCCGTGCCACGAGCTCGAATGATTTGCGGGGAATCAATAGTTGCCATAGTAAGTTGATTCGCGGCGGATTCGTCGCGCGTTTGTGGTTATCGTGTTGCTCGCGGCGCGCTTGCGGCAATTGTTTCGGGCTTCTGATTAAGCAAACTTGCCGCTGACTCATCGAGCACCCAAGCCAGATCACCGTCGACAGGACTGACGCGAGCCGCGGGATGTACTCGGTAATCGACGTCTTCTTCGAGCACCGCCCGGACAATTGCCGCCTTCTTTTCGCCGGCAACCAGGAACATTGCAAGGCGTGCGGCGTTGAGTACGGAGAACGTCAAGGTTACACGATTGACGGGCGGTGGCAGCACTCCCGGCGGGCTTGACGTGACCCAGGCCGAAGTTTCATCGAGTGTTGGCTTGCCAGGAAACAGCGAAGCGGTGTGGCCGTCATCACCCAGCCCAAGCAAAACGACATCGAAATGTGGAAACTCGCAGCCGACTTTCGTACCAAAGAATGCGCGTAGTCGACGTTCGTATTCCGCGGCGCACGTGGCTGGCGTTCCTACATCGGTCGGAATAGCCTGCACATGATCGTGGGCAATGCCGAGCGGTTCCAATAACGAATTTGCTGCCAGGCGGTAGTTACTCCGCGAATCGTTGTGCGGTACGCAGCGCTCATCGCCAAAGAACAGCCATGTTTTCGACCAGTCGATTCGCGATTTCCGCTCAGGCTGGGCCAACAACTTGTAGGTGGCCTCGGGCGTTGATCCGCCCGAAAGGACGAGCAAGAACCTGCCGCGCACCGAAATGGCAGATTGCGCTTCCGCAATGATGCGATCGGCCGCCTCGACCGCCAACGCGTTGGCGTCCGCGCACACGATAATCTCCCGGCGAGTGGCCAAGTCTCTCATCCTTGCTGTCTTGCCCTGGCAAAAGACGCTTTACGTCTGCGCCCACCTTTGTATACATTGACCGCCTGGAAGTAAACGAGTTGGCCACGGAGCGCGGCTGACTCATGCCATGGACGCAAATGGCGGCGCGCTGGCGCATCGGCCGGAAGGGCTGAAGATGCCCATTACTTGCTTGCTGGCCGCCGGAATAACGAGCCAGCTTGAAAACGTTTCCACGTTGGATCCGGCGTCTCCGTCGGCGGAGTCGATCCGGTTTCTGTTCTTGTTTCTATGCGCGGTGACGGTGTTCATCTTGGCTGTCGTGTGGGGCGTGCTCTTTTATTCGCTGATTCGCTTTCGCCGCAAGCGCGCAGCTTCTGGCGAGCAGCAGTTGGAGCCGCCGCAAGTTTATGGCAGCATGCCCATTGAAATTGCCTGGACAGTGGCTCCGGGATTGATTGTGTTTTTATTAACGCTGGTGATTGTCCGCACAGAACTGCAGGTGCGGATCAACCCCGACCGTGTACCGGCCAGTGAAAACGCGGTGCGAGTCACCGTGAGCGGCCATCAGTGGTGGTGGGAATATGCGATCGACACGTCAATTAGTTCTACCGTTCCGGTAGGAGAATCTGCCGTCATCACCGCCAACGAACTGCACATTCCAGCGAGCAGCGATTCCGACCCGCGGCGAACTTTGCTCACGCTGCTTTCGGCGGACGTCTGCCATAGTTTTTGGATTCCGCGATTGGCGGGCAAGACCGATTTGATTCCCGGCAGGACCAATAATGCCTGGCTCGCAACAGATGAGCCGGCCTTGTATCTCGGCCAGTGCGCGGAATATTGCGGTACGCAGCACGCCAATATGCTGTTGCGGGTGTATGTGGATGCGCCTGCCGACTTTGATGCCTGGCTGGCAAATGAACAAAAACCGGCTGTTGACGATCCAGCGGCGAGCGACGGAAGAAAAGCGTTTCTTGCGCAGGGTTGCGTCAACTGCCATACGGTCCGCGGCACGATTGCGCACGGAAAAGTCGGACCGGATTTAACACACCTTGCGGTGCGCAAGACGCTCGCTGCCGGAATGATCGAACTTGAACGCGGCAATTTGCGCAAGTGGATTGCCGATCCTCAATTGATCAAACCCGGTGCGCTAATGCCGGCCTTCGGCGATTTGGGCGGACAGAATTTGGATTCGATCACCGATTATTTGATGACCTTGAAATAAACAAATTCTAACCTTGGCCACTGTCGCAAAACCCGCCGCGATCGATCGACCTGCGTGGACCAGCGTCCTCCATGAGTGGGTGGTCACGGTCGATCACAAGCGCATCGGCATCATGTATGTATTGATGGCGATCGTGTTCCTGGTGATTGCCGGCCTGGAAGCGGTTGCCATTCGCTGGCAGTTGTTTAAACCGGCGAACGATTTTTTGGGGCCGGATCGGTTCAATCAGTTTTTCACGATGCACGGCACGACGATGGTGTTCTTCGTCGGCATGCCAATGCTGATCGGCATTGCCAATTATTTTGTGCCGCTGCAAATCGGCGCGCGCGATATGGCGTTCCCGCGACTCAACGCGTTTGGGTTTTGGGTCACGCTGTTCGGCGGGCTGATGGCGTATTTTAGTTTTCTGATTCCCGGTGGTCCGCCGGCCATCGGGTGGTTTGCGTATGCACCGCTTACCGAACGCACGTTCGCTCGCGGCGCCGGCGTCGATTTTTGGGCGCTGGGGTTGCTCATCAGCGGCATCGGTACGATTGCAGCCGGCGTGAACTTTGTTGCAACCGTTTTAACGATGCGCTGCCCCGGCATGACAATGGGCAAGCTGCCGTTCTTTACATGGACGATGTTTTGGACGGCCGTCCAAATCCTGCTCGCCATCCCGCCGCTCACCGCGGCACTGGTAATGGTGGAGTTCGATCGCATATTGGGGGCTCAGTTTTTCAATCCGCAGAACGGTGGGTCGGCCTATCTCTGGCAGCACGTGTTTTGGTTCTTTGGGCATCCCGAGGTTTACATTCTGATTCTGCCCGCATTCGGGATGGTTTCCGAAGTTATTCCGGTGTTTTCGCGCAAAGTGCTGTTCGGCTACGAATTCATGGCGGCTGCAACCATGGCCATCGTGTTCATTAGCATGGGCGTCTGGGCGCACCATATGTTTTGCGTCGGAATGGGCCGCACGCTCGACATGTATTTCGCAGCTGCCAGTTTGCTGGTCTCGATTCCCACGGGCATCAAATTCTTCAACTGGCTGGCGACGATGTATGGAGGGCGAATTTCGCTGGCTTCGCCCATGCTCTTCTCGTGCGGTTTCCTTTCGATGTTTGTGCTCGGTGGGCTGACCGGCATCATGCTCGCCAGTGCGCCATTCGATTTTCAAGTGTCCGACACCTATTTTGTGGTCGGCCATTTTCACTGGGTATTGATCGGCGGCACGCTCTTCGGCATTTTCGCGGGAATCTTCTACTGGTTCCCGAAAGTCACGGGCCGGATGCTTTCCGAGCCGCTGGCGAAATGGCAATTTTGGTTGCTCTTAATCGGATTCATTCTCACGTTTGGGCCAATGCACATTTCCGGCCTGCTTGGCATGCCGCGGCGAATTTACACGTACATGCCAGATCGGCCGTGGGAATTTTGGAATCAACTCAGCACGATCGGCGCGCTCATTCAAGTGCCAAGTTACCTGCTGTTTGTGATCAACATTTTGTGGTCGCTTAAATACGGGAAACGGGCGGGCAATGATCCTTGGGACGCGTGGACATTGGAATGGGCCACGCCATCGCCGCCGCCGTCTTACAACTTCGACGTGGTGCCAACGGTCCGCAGTCGCAGACCGTTGTGGGACGAGAAACATCCCGACGATCCGGATTGGAAATACGAGTAGCGGAGTATAGTCCGACCATCGCGGCCGGACGAAAAGAGAACTCGAAATGACCGAGACGACATACGGCAGTACTCAACCGCTGGCGGAAACTTGGGCAGAAAGCCAAGTGGTGCCGCATGCCCTAACTCCGGTAAAAGCCGGGATGCTCGCGTTCCTGCTGTCGGAAGTCGCGTTCTTCAGCACGCTGATTACAACGTACATCGTCTTTCTTCGCGAAACGCAGATCGCCAATCCCAGTCCGGCAGACGTGTTTCGTCTGCCGATGGTGCTCATCGCCACCGCGTGCCTGCTCTCCAGCAGCGTGACCATCCACTTTGCCGAACACGGACTGCGTCATGGCCGGCGCGGACAGTTCCTGGGACTTTGGGGCCTCACGATTTTGCTCGGCGCCGGTTTTCTAGTTGGCACCGCCCTGGAATGGATCGATTTGATCGGCAAGTGGCATCTTACGATCGACCGCAATCTGTTCGGCAGCACCTACTTTACGCTGGTTGGTTTTCACGCGGCGCATGTCACTGTCGGGCTGATCATCTTGTCGATCATTTTTGTTTTGGGCTGGCGACGACAAGTGACCGAACAAAATCTGACTGGCGCGGAAGTTGTTTCTTGGTACTGGCATTTTGTTGATGCGGTGTGGATCGTGGTGTTTTCCTTGGTGTATTTGATCGGGCGGTGAAAACGAGACATGTCGAAGAGTCAAACCAGTCAACCGACGGCGGAATCGCTCGAGCCACGTTCGGTCGAAATGCCGCGACCGACGGCATGGCCGATTGTCATTGCGCTGGGAATTACGCTTGTCATGCTCGGTGCAGCGACCGAGCCTACATTTTCGATTGTCGGCATTGTTTTGTTCGTGGTGAGTTTGGTCGGGTGGATTTCAAATTTACTCCCCGGTCGTGGCCACGGGCACGAACCTATTTCAAGCCAGCCCCGCGAGGTAGCAGAATTGCAGCGCCGGCCACGGACAGGCGCCGTCCAGCAACTTAAGCCCGGGGTAGTCGGTTACCGTTTCCAATTGCCGGAAAAGGTGCATCCGGTTTCGGCCGGATTGCGCGGCGGCATTGTCGGTGGATTGTTGATGCCGATTCCCGCGCTCATTTGGGCACTCATGAACGGACACACGATTTGGTTTCCCGTCAACTTACTGGCTGGCCTTGTTTTGCCGACGCTCGATCAGGGCACAACCGAGGAAATTCGTCAACAGCTGGAGGCGTTTCATCCCTGGATGTTGCTGGGCGGAATTGTATTGCACGTCGCCATGTCGATTGGTTTTGGGCTCATCGGTGGCGTGCTGTTGCCGACGCTGCCGCGCATTCCCGGCGGACCACTTTTATTCGGTGGCTTGATTCTGCCACTCTTATGGACCGGGGTCAGCTACGAACTAATGGGTTTGGTGAATCCGGTGCTCAATCAGTTTATCGATTGGAAATGGTACGTGGTCTCGCAATTGGTCTACGGCATTGCAACGTCAATCGTGATTATGCTCTCCGAACAGATTCCAATTGCGCCGCGTGGTCGCGGCGAAGATGGAGGTGCACCCTCGGTGCCTACGGGCCTGATCGGATGTATCGCGCTACTGTGCGTGTTGCTTTCCGGCTGTGGGCAAGGTGGCGACAACTTGCCTGGCAAGCCGAACCCGGCGGACGCATTCATCATGCCGCAGGAGGTGAAGGATTTTGGCGAACTTTATGCGCAGCGCTGTGCCGGCTGTCACGGCGCGAACGGAAATGTGTGTCCGGGCCCACCGCTCAATGATCCTTTGTTTGTTTCACTCGTTAGCGAAGAGGAACTAACGGATGTAATTTCCAAAGGACGCCACGGCACGCTGATGCCGGCCTGGTCGCAATCGGCGGGCGGGCCGCTCACTGATGCGCAAGTGGCCGTTTTAGTGCAGGGAATCAAAAAGCCGAATTGGAAACGGGTGAATGAGGCGACCTCCCAATCAGTGCATCCCAATGCGCCGCAATTAATGCTGGCTGCAAATGCAAGAGGTGGAATTGTGGAGTCCGGCGCAAAAGTGTTTGCGACGGCCTGCGCTGGATGTCACGGTGAACGCGGCGAAGGCACAAAATCGGGCGGCGCCATTAACGATCCGGCGTTTTTGGCTCTGATGAGCGACACGATTCTGCGCCGATACGTGATCACCGGTCGCCCGGATTTGGAAATGCCCAATTTTGCCGAGTCATCGGGCCGCGACAAAGACTTCGCGCCGTTAACCAGTGAACAAGTCAGCGATGTGGTGGCGCTTTTGGGGAGTTGGCGTCATCCATCGACCAGCGAGTGAACGATTGAGGTTGCCGAATGAGCAAATCGAATCGTGAAATAAATGAAAATTCGCCCGCCCAGCGGCGATGGTTTTTGAAGCTGCTGACAACAGTGGCCGCAGCGGTTGCGGCCTTGGCAGTTGCCATCCCAGGTGTTGGCTATTTCGCAGCAGCAGCCCGGCGCGGCAAGAAGCCGCCGTGGATATCGCTCGGTGCGATAAGCGATTTTCAGCCTAACGAAACGCAGTTGAAAACATTCATCAATCCACTGGAACAACCCTGGGACGGCATGACGGCCAAAACCGGTGTTTTTGTGAGATTCTTGGGGCGTGGCGACGATTACAAGGAAAAGTTTTCCGTTTTCGCCATCAATTGCACGCACTTGGGCTGCCCGGTGGAATGGTTTCCGCAATCGGGATTGTTTATGTGTCCGTGTCACGGTGGCGTGTATTACGAAACGGGCGAACGTGCCAGCGGGCCGCCGCCGCGCGGTCTGTATCACTGCGTGTGGCGCGTGCAGGATGGTCAACTCGAAATTCAAGCCCCGCATTTGCCAACATTGCAGGACACATTGACAGAGCGAACGACGGTTTAGGCACTACAAAATGAAACGCATCCTGGATTGGTTCGACGTCCGACTTGGCATCAGCGATACGCTGCTGCCAATGATGCGCCATCCGGTGCCGCGCGAGCTCGTCGGACCGTTGGGTTGGTGGTACGTATTTGGCAGCGCCTCGCTCACGCTTTTTTTACTGCAAATTCTAACCGGCATCGGGCTAGCACTGACGTACGTTCCGAGCGCCGATCAGGCATACGAAAGCTTGCTATACCTGAATTACCAGCAGCCGTGGGGATGGTTTTTGCGGTCAGTGCATTACTGGTCGGGCTCGGCGATGGTAGTGATGGTGCTCGTGCATATGACGCAAGTTTTTTTGCATGGTGCGTTCAAGTATCCTCGCGAGTTGACGTGGGTTCTGGGCGTGCTTTTGCTCCTGTGTGTACTCGGCATGGCATTTACCGGCCAGGTGCTACGGTGGGATCCCGATGCTTATTGGGGCGTGGGCGTGGGTGCCGCAATGGCGGGCCGAGTGCCCGCGGCTGGGCCGACGATTGTCGATTTACTTTTGGGCGCGCCAATTATCGGCGCCGCCACACTGAGCCGTTTTTTCGCGCTCCATGTGTTCGTCATCCCGGGCCTGTTGATGCTCTTTCTTGCCGTGCACTTGTGGCTGGTGCTGAAAAAAGGAATCAGTGTGCCGCCGAAGCCCGGGGAGATTGTCGATCCGGCAACATACGATGCGACGTACGAAGAAGAGCTGCGCCGCGGCGAACCGTTCAGCGGCGAGGCCATGCTGAAGGACGTGTTTTTTTCGGCGCTTGTGGTAATTGTGGTTGTCGCCATCGCAGCGATCGTTGGCCCCAAGGGGCCAAGCGGACCGCCCGACCCGACGCTTAGCGGTGCGAATCCACGGCCTGATTGGCCGTTTCTGTGGTTGTTCGGCTTGCTCTCACTCAGTCCGCCGCAGGCAGAGACCGCAATCATCCTGATCATGCCGGTCGTTTTGGTTTTGGGATTACTCGCCGTTCCATTTGTTTCCAACCGTGGCGAGCGCGCTCCGAGTCGACGCCCGGTGGCGGTGTTGAGCGTGGTTTTCATCTATTCCGTGCTCGGGGTACTCAGCTACTTGGGACACGAGTCGCCATGGTCGCCAAGAATGATGGCCTGGAGCGGCGATGCCGTGCCGGAATCGATTGTGAAATCCGATTCGCGCGGACTCTCCCCGGTTGAATTGCAAGGCGCGGTTGTGTTTCAAAACAAGCAGTGTCGAAACTGCCACGCGTTGGAAGGCATTGGCGGCACGCGCGGGCCAGATCTCACGCAGGTCGGAATGCTACTGACGCGCGAGCAGCTAATCGATCAGGTGAGCAACGGCACGCCCGGCGGCGGGAATATGCCGGCCTATGGCAAACAGATGAAACCGGCCGAAATGAAAGTGCTCGTCGACTTTTTAACTAGTCTTCGACCGCACGGCGTGAAAGCAGCAGAGCCGCCTAACAACGAATCGACGCCCTCGAAGAATTGAAATCCGCGGGTTGCGTGGAGATACGCGGATCAGATTTGCGGCGAAGTCATTTTGTTTTATCCGCGACCATCCGAGTAATTCGCGGTGACTTTCATGGCTTCTTCATTCGACGCTGTGGTATCGTCCTGGCCGGCGCAGCCCGGGCTCGCGATATCACTTCTGATCACGGCGGCGATCTATCTCCGTGGTTGGCTCGTCTTGCGACGCCGCGATCCTTCACGATGGAATTTCGGACGGCTTGCGGCGTTCACCACCGGTCTGGGGATGCTCTATCTGGCAATGGCCTCGCCCATCGAGGCATTTGCGGCACTGCTTCTGCAAGTGCACATGGTGCAGCACCTGCTGCTCATGATGGTGGCTCCGCCGCTGGTTTGGCTGGGTGCGCCGATGTTGCCGCTGTTGCACGGGGTGCCAATTGAAGTGCGCCGCTACTGGATTGTTCCGCTCATTCATTGGCGGCCGCTGCGGCAGGTGATGGCTGCGATCGCTCATCCGCTTGGTGCGCTAATTGTTATTATCGCTGCGACTTGGATTTGGCATTTTCCAACCCTATATCAGATGGCGTTGGCCAACGACAATTGGCACATTGTCCAACATATTTGCTTTTTCACCGCCGGTCTGATTTTTTGGCACGCGGTGATCCGGCCTTTTCCAGCTCGGCCGAGCTGGCCGACTTGGTTGCTGGTGCCGCTACTGTTGCTGGCGGACATTCAGAATACGATTTTCTCGGCCCTGCTGACGTTTTCGAGCGGAATTTGGTACCCGCACTATGCGGCAATGCCGCGCATCGGCGGAATTTCCGCAATCGACGATCAGGCTGCGGCCGGCGTGACGATGTGGGTGCCGGGATCGATTGCATTCTTGCTGCCGCTCGCGTGGATTGGGCTGGGGCTACTTTTTCCGGCACGGGGGCACAACTCGCGAATGCGGCCGCCAAATCGGGCGACTGTCGTCCACGATCACCGAGCCCTCGATTTACTCCGGGTTGCATTGCTCGGCCGAGTTCTTCGCTGGTCGTGGACGCGGCGGATTGTGCAGTCGCTGGTGCTCTTGGCCGCCATCGCCGTTATTGTTGATGGGCTGGGTGGACCACAAATCGCGCCAATGAATTTGGCGGGTGTCGTGCCGTGGATTCATTGGCGGGGGCTCGTCGTGATCGGATTGCTAATAGCTGGCAACGTTTTCTGTTACGGCTGCCCCTTTACGTTGCCGCGGACGATTGCTCGAAAACTTTTCGGCGGTCTGGCGCAATTCGACTGGCCAAAGCGACTCCGAACAAAATGGCTGGCGGTCGCACTGCTTGTAGTTTTTCTTTGGAGTTACGAGGCGTTTTCGCTTTGGGACAGCCCCTGGCTCACGGCTTGGATTGCCATTGCGTATTTCGTCGGCGCGCTCGTGATCGACAGCATTTTTCGTGAGGCAGCGTTCTGCAAGTTCGTTTGCCCAATCGGGCAATTCAACTTTGTGCAATCGTTGATATCGCCGCTGGAAGTCAAAGTGCGCGAACCAGCAATTTGTACGACGTGCCGAACCCATGATTGCATTCGCGGAAGGACTACAAATCAACTGCAGATTCTCCCGGCTGTGAGCTGCAACTTTTTCAGCCGCGAAAAGTCGGCAATTTGGATTGCACTTTTTGTCTCGATTGCGTGCAGGCTTGCCCGCATGAAAATATCGGCGTGATCGCAGTGCCGCCCGCGACATCGCTGTGGAATTTTGCGTTCCGCTCGGGCATCGGTCGGTTGAGTCAGCGGGCGGATTACGCCGCGTTGGCGATATTGCTGTGCTTCGGCGCGTTTGCGAATGCTGCCGGGATGGTCGCACCGGTTGTTAGCGCAGAGCGAGCAGTTTGCGAAGTGCTCGACTGGTCGATGTCTGGCAGCGTCACGACCGCGTTTTACGGGTTGGTACTTATCGTGATTCCTGCGATTGGAATTTGTATTGCAGCGGCATTCAGTCGCCTGCATGTCGAGCTGCCAATCCGCGAAATCGTTTGCCGCTTCGCCTGGTCATTCGTGCCGCTGGGATTTGCGATGTGGCTGGCGCATTACAGCTTTCATTTTTTCACAAGTTTCGACACGATTATTCCGGCCACCCAGCGATTCGCGGCCGATTTTCGTCTGGCATCTATCGGCAAGCCGGATTGGATTTGTTCGTGCTGCCGTCCGGCGCCAGATTGGCTGTTGAAGGCCGAGCTGTTGAGTCTCGATGTCGGACTGCTCGTCTCGCTCTATGCAGCTTGGCGAATTGCGCAGTCGATGGCCAGATCCCTTCGCCAAAACTTTCGAGTCGTTGCACCCTGGGCCATACTGCTTGTCGGACTTTTTGCTTGCGGCGTTTGGATTTTACTGCAGCCAATGGAAATGCGCGGCACTCTGCCAGTGGGAATTCCGCAATGATGCAGCTAAGTCGAATTGTTGTCGTTTGCATATCCTTCCTGCTCCCGCCCGCCATTGTCTTGGCCGATGGCGGAACCCTGCGCATTTCCAAAACAGTGGGCGAACGGCAGATCAGCGTTTTCACCGCTCCCGCCAGTCCGCGAGTCGGTCCAGTCGACATCAGCGTTCTTGTGCAAGATGCCGCGATTGGATCGGTTATCGAGGATGAGCGGGTCGCAATCAGTTTAGATTGTGTTATCCAAGCGTGCGATCCCGCTGAACGCAATTGCCACTCGCACCGCCGCCACGAACAAGCTATTTCAATCGGCGACATTCGACATTCCGCAAGCTGGAGTTTGGCGGGCAATTGTCGATATTTCAACGGAGAGGTCGACGCCCCTAGAATTCGAATTTGAAGTTGGCGAACCGCCACCCGAATGGCTGGCACTTGCGGCGTGGATCGGCTGGCCAATTGCCGCGGTTGCGGTATTTCTGACGCACCAGTTGCTGAAATCTCGGTCGGCAGTGCCCGCCCCCTGGCCCGCACAATCGGGAAGTTCGCTACAAGCGGGGAAGACGCTGGGAAATGCTTGACGGTCCGGGGAAACACGACTAGCTTGAATGTTGACAGTCGGAACTATCTCGTGAGGCAAGAAGAGGCTTGGTTGAGTTGTACCTGTTGGGTGCACCGTTGTTGCGCCTGCGCGTAGTTTGTCGATTATCGCCGGCAATTCCTCGTTTCACAGTCTGTTTGCTAAGCCGCAAGTGGACGTGAGGATTCTCACATGCTGACAAGTTTGTTTTTGAAGGTTGCGTTTATTGGCGCCGAATGGGTGCTGTGGGTGCTGTTGGCACTCAGCTTCGTCAGCATCGGCATCATTGTCGATCGGCTGCTCTATTTCTGGCGCAACGCCGAAGAGAGCGACCGATTAAACTCGACGCTTCCCGAACAGTTGCGTGCCGGCGATGTGCGCGGGGCATGGGAGCTCGTTGCGAATTCTGAAGGCGTTGGCGGTGCGATTGTAGCCGCGGGGTTGAAGGCAATGCGCCGCGGACCCGATTCCTGCAACGAAGCCATGCAAAGTGTGAAAGCGCGCTTGCGGGGAGAGCTCGATTCGCGGCTTTCGATTCTCGGCACCATTGGCGCCAATGCACCATTTATCGGACTGATGGGCACGGTGCTGGGCGTTATCAAGGCGGCCCACGATTTGTCGAGCACCGATCCGAATGCGGTCATGGGGGGCGTATTCGAAGCACTCATTGCCACGGCGGTCGGGTTGTTTGTGGCTATTCCGGCGGTCATCGCGTTCAACTTTTTTAATCGGAAAGTGCGAGCGGCAATTTCGCAAATCGACTCGCTGGCACACCTTGTTTTGGCTTACGTGCATGCAGCCGATCGACGGGCGACGACGCCAGAAGCGCCGCAAGCGGCCCGAGTTTCGTAATTCGCCGAGGGCTAAATAGAAATGGCCGGCAAACTTTCTTTCGGCGACGAAGACGACGGCGGCGTGATGAGCGACATCAACGTTACGCCCTTGGTAGACGTTGTACTTGTGCTCTTGATCGTATTCATGATCACCGTGCCAGCCATCGTCGGCAACGCGCCTGTTAAGGTCAATTTGCCGGAGACGAGCACTTTCGGTGGCGCTACGGAAGATCTTCCGATGAACATCTTCATCAAGCGCGAAACCAACGGCACGATAGCTTGGTATTGGAATTCGGATCCGATGACCGTGGAAATCTTTCGGCAAAAATTGAAGGGCGTGGGCAAAGATCAAACCGTTACCATTTCTGCCGACAAGGACATCCCCTATTCAGAGGTGGTCAAAGTCATGGATGTTCTTTCCGGGTTCGGCATTCACAAAATCTGGCTGCCGACGCGGCATGTGGCGCCATCATAATTGCAGGTAGCCCGAGCCTATCTGCTGGGTATATAGCCATCGGCTGGTTGCTGTTCCGGCGAGGTCGCATTAAAATTGAAGAGTCGTACTTCCGGCGACCGAGAAGTGGCAACCAGTTTTATCAGCCCGGAGTGCGTGGCACTTTTCCTTCTGCGATCCGAGGGCACGCGCGGCCATGACGGATCCGTCGCCAACTCCCATGGGCTTTAACCACCAGTCGGGCCTTAAGTCCGGCGGTATCGATGCGCCTCTCGGCCCGTTGGCGTCGACTCGCCCTGCCAATGTTCGCGCCGCTCGGGCACCGGTCGCGGCGTCAGTTGTACCGCGAGCTCAGTATGTAAATCCGCAGGCGGAAGACGAAACAGTAAGCCTTGCGGAGGCCTTGCGCAACGCACCGCCGTGGCTCATCAGCCTTGTGATTCACATGTCGGCGCTCATCCTGCTTGGGCTCTCGTACGTTGCCGTAAAGGTTGCAGATCCCGTTGAAGTCCAGGCGGTTTATGGCGACCAGATTGGCGATCAGTTGCTCGATAATTCGGTTGGGCTGACGACCGACACGCCCGATCCCAAAGTCGATAAGGCGGTGTATTCGCCATCCGATTTGCCACCGGTGGCCGATCCTCTGGCCGCGCCGCCTCTGGTGACCGAGCTTTCACCAATGGGCGTCTTCGGCGGCAGCAATCAGGCAATCGATGCACCCATTGGCCTGGCGCTTTCCGGCCGCGAGAAAGGCATGAAGAAGGCGCTTTTGGGACGCTACGGCGGGAACAAGCTTACCGAAGATTCCGTGCATCTGGCCCTGGAATGGCTAAAGCGTAATCAGAAATCAACCGGAATGTGGAGTCTGGCGGGTCCGTATACCGATGGCGGCGAGGAAGACCAAATTGCTGCCACGGCCATGGCGCTTTTGGCATTCCAAGGCGCCGGCAACACACCAGGTGTGAATGGGGACCCGAAGTACGACTACAAACCGCTGATGAAAAAGGCCTGGGATGCCCTGCTCAAACGTCAAACGCGCGAAGGGCAATTCACCGACAAAAACATGTCGAGCAATCATACGATGTACGCCCACGCGCAGGCTTCAATCGCGCTATGTGAATTGTACGGCATGACCGAAGATTCCTTCTACCGTGGTCCGGCGATGAGGGCGATCGATTTCATCATTCAATCGCAGGACGCCGCTGGTGGTTGGCGGTACATGCCTAAATCGGATTCCGATACGTCGGTTACCGGCTGGTGCGTGATGGCGCTGCAAAGTGCTCGGATGGCGCACCTGGAGGTGCCGAGCGATACGCTGGCGAATGTCTCACGCTATTTAGATAGTGCCCAGGGCGCCGATGGCAGCCAGTACTATTACAAACCCGGCCTGCACACGAATCTGGCGATGACTGCCGAGGGTTTGCTTTGCCGGCAGTATCTGGGCTGGAAGCACGATGATCCACGGCTGATTGCCGGCGCCGATTTTCTCTCCGCCTCGCCGATGAGCAACGCGGAAATTAATGCCTATCACTGGTACTACGCGACGCAAGTGATGCATCATATGGGCGGCAAGTACTGGAAAAAATGGAACGAAGTTATGCGGCAGTACTTGCCGGAAACGCAGGTCAAAAAAGGTCCGGAAGAAGGCAGCTGGGCGCCGGGGAGTGATCGCTGGGGCGGCGCCGGCGGGCGCTTATTTGTCACTTGCCTGCGCACCTACAT
Organism: Pirellulales bacterium; assembly: GCA_963773875.1. Lineage (GTDB taxonomy): Bacteria > Planctomycetota > Planctomycetia > Pirellulales > JADZDJ01 > CAVTYH01. The sequence goes on along the minus strand of CAVZCV010000006.1, from coordinate 696,280 downwards.
GCTGGAAGTCTATTATCGCCATCTGCCAATTTATATGGATATTTATCGCGGCGATGCCAGCAAGTAATCTTCCAATCCGTTAAGGATTGCCCGAAATTTTGATCTTCAGCACATCGACCAAAAACGCTAACTGGTCGGCATAATCTTCGATCACTTTAGTGGTTGGCTTTCCCGCTCCGTGGCCTGCCTGAGTTTCGATGCGAATCAAAATGGGTGCGGGCCCCGCTTGCGCCGCCTGCAAGGCCGCGGCGAATTTGAAACTGTGGCCCGGCACCACGCGGTCATCGTGATCGGCCGTTGTTATCAGCGTCGGCGGATACGAAGTGCCCGGCTTGATATTATGCAGCGGCGAATAAGCGCGCAAGGCGGCAAATTCTTCGGGATTGTCGGACGAACCATAATCGCTGACCCAGCCCCAGCCGACGGTAAATTTATGGAACCGCAGCATATCCATCACGCCGACGCCCGGCAGTGTAGCGCCGAATAAGTCGGGCCGCTGTGTAAGGCACGCGCCAACGAGCAGGCCACCATTGGAACGACCCGCGATGGCGAGTTTCGGCGTTGATGTTTGCTTCTGATCGATCAGCCATTGGGCGGCTGCTATAAAATCGTCGAACACATTTTGTTTCTTGAGCTTGATGCCGGCCTCGTGCCATTCGCGCCCGTACTCGCCGCCGCCGCGTAAATTCGGCATCGCATAAACGCCCCCCATTTCCATCCACACAAGATTGCTGACGGCAAACCGAGGCGATAGATAAATGTTGAATCCGCCATAGCCGTACAGCAGTGTCGGCGTGTGCTCATCGATCTTCAGGCCTTTTTTCGCGGCCAGGAACATCGGCACGTGGGTGCCATCGCGGCTGGTGTAGAAGACTTGCCGGGTTTGGTAATCGCCGGGATCGAAATCCAGTATGGGTCTGCGATGGACGAACGATTTGCCAGTCTCGACATCGTAGCGGTAAATGGTCGGCGGCGAAGCAAAGCTGGTGAAATCGAAAAACACATTCCGGTCTTTGCGGCGACCATCGAACGAAACCGTACCCATTTCCGGCAGGTCGACATCGCGCTCAAAATGACCGGCCAGGTCGTATACCTTTACCAGGCTGTGCGCATCGTGCAGATAGCTCAAGAAAAAGCGCTCCGCGATCACGCTCGTGTGTAATAGCGCATCGCTCGATTCCGCCACGATCTCCCGCCAATGTTCTCGCTCGGGATGATTGATGTTGATTGCAACAATTCGATAACGGGGGCCGCCCGCATCGGTTCGGAACCAGAACTCATCTCCGTTGTTGCCCAGGAATTCGTAATGAGCATCGAAATCTTTCAATAGCTCGATCACCTTTGCATCCTGTTGATCGAGCCGCTGATAGAAAACCGCGTTCTTCTGTTCGGTGCCGCGCTCCACGGTAATGACCAGGAACTTGCCGTCATCGCTCACAGCGCCATCGAATTCCCATTCCTTTTCGTCGGCGCGATCGTACACCAGCCGATCTTCGGCCTGCGTGGTGCCCAGCTTGTGGTAATACAGCTTCTGGAAGTAATTGGCCTCGACGAGTTTCGTTTCTTCGCGCGGCTCGCTGTATCGGCTGTAAAAGAATCCCGCGTTATCGTGCGTCCAAGACGGGATTGACGATTTGACCCACTTAATGACATCCGGCAAATCTTTGCCGGAGTCGACATCGCGGACGTGGATTTCGTGCCAGTCCGATCCGGCGGAAGCCAAACTGTAAGCGACTTTTCGCCCGTCTTCGCTAATAGGGAAATTGGCGAGGGCAATCGTTCCATTGTCGGAAAACTTGTTCACATCGAGCAGCACGTGCGGCTCGCCATCGAGCAATGCGCTCCAATACAACACCGGCTGATTTTGCAGGCCGTCGTTCTTGGTGAAAAAGAATCGGTCGCCGTACTGAACGGGAATGCCATACTTCGGATAATTCCAAAGCTGGGTTAGCCGCCGGCGAATGGAATCGCGAGCGGGAATTTTATGCAGGAAACTATTGGTGAGCCGATTTTGCGCCTTCACCCAATCGCGCGTTTCTTCACTGTCAACGTCTTCGAGCCAACGGTAAGGATCGGCGACCTTAGTGCCGTGATAGTCGTCAACCTGATCGCCACGCCGGGCCGCGGGATATTCGAACTTCGATGGCTTCTCTGGCAAATCAGCGGCCGATGCCTGTCTGGCGAACAGCAGCAGCACAAAGACGACCACAGCTACGCGCAGATTATTCCACTTCAGCAATTCAAAGACGTCTCGCATACGGCACCCAGTTCACGCGGGCGGAGGAACCTTTAGTTTGGCAGCAAAGTCGAGCAATTGCTTCCAGTTGCCGTCGTCAATCGGAATGCCTTCGCTTTGCCGGCGTGCAGCGGTTTTCCTTTCGGGATCGCCGGGAAGTAGAATTTCATCCACACCGACTGGCGCGGGCAACCGCCGATGAAATCGACTAAGCCACTCACTTCCTGCGCGAAGTGCTGGCCGCCGCCCACATGATTCGGGTCGATGATGAGCTCAAACACGCAGTTGCCCATTTGATTGATTGGCGTTTCACGAATGCACACACCGCCCGAAAGGGCACCCGCGAAGATTTCGACCATCAAACCCAGCGCAAAACCTTTGTGTGGCTGATCGCCACCGAACGGGCGAATAGTGCCCTGCGGATTGGTGTAAAGAACCGCCGGGTCGTTCGTCGGTTTGCCTTCGCTGTCGAGCAGCCAGCCATCGGGGCACTGTTGACCGCCGATGCGGCGCACACGAACTTTGCCTTCAGCGGTGGCGCTCGTGCCGAAATCGAGCACTAGTGGACCGCTGGCGTGCGGCACGCCGATGGCAATCGGATTCGTGCCGAGCCGCGGCGCTGTGCCACCTGGCGGCGCCACGCGGCGTGCGGTTCCATGCGTGTTCACCATCAGCATGGAGACCATTCCGGCGGCAGCCGCTTGTTCGCAGTATTCGCCAAGGCGACCAATGTGGCCGCAATGAATGAGCGTGCCCAGCGCAATTCCGCTTTGCCGCGATTTGGAAATTAATCGCTCAGTAAGTCGTCGGGCCTGTGTTTGCCCGAACCCCCAATGGGCATCGATTTGCAAAATGGAATCGGTTTCGTTGATGATCTGAAAAGGAGCATCGCGTTTGACTTCCCCCTTTTCAACGCCGTCCAAGTAATACGGAATTCGCATGACGCCGTGCGAATCGTGCCCCATCAGGTTCGCAGACACAAGGCTTTTGGCCACCAACCGGGCTTCGTCGCCGGAAACACCGCCGGCCTGCAAGAGCTGAGTGGAAAACTGGACGAGTTTATCGGCTGAAATCGTCGGCATGCGTCGCATATCCCCCCGTGAACTATGGCGTTTCGACTGCCTATCGTAACCAAAATCGGTTTGTGCTGCATCCGGCGCATGATTGGTTTGGTGAAAATCACTGGCGGTTCGTTACGTCCCACTGACGCAGCGCTTCATAGGCCGCGATGGCCACGCTATTGGAAAGATTCAAGCTGCGGACAGCGGGGCGGATGGGAATTCGCAAATTTCGCTCGCCGCCCGCTTCGATTAGCGATGGCGGCAGTCCGTTCGATTCGCTCCCGAAGACCAGCACATCGCCGGGCTGAAATTGAACGCTGGCATATGGCCGCGTCGCGGTTTTGGTGAACAACCACGGTTCGCGACTTGGCGATTGTTCCGCCAGTCGGGCGAGCAGCGTGGCCCAATCGTCGACGGCTTCCCACTCGAGGTGTTCCCAATAATCGAGTCCGGCACGGCGGAGATAATAATCGTCGATCCGAAAGCCCAGTGGCCGCACGAGCCACAGCTTTGCGCCAACCGCGACGCACGTGCGTCCAACGCTGCCGGTGTTGTATGGAATCTCTGGTTGATGCAGCACGATGTGCAAAAGTGGCTCGTATTTCATGCAGCTCATCGTACTTCGGCACGATCGGTACTGGGCACTTGCAACGGCGAACGTCAATCGGCACACTGGCAAAATTAATCGTCGCAATTATTCCGGGGGACTGCAATCATGAACGATCGAATTGCCAAATACACAAATGCCCTTGAGTTCGCGGAGCGGCAGGTGGCAGCGCTCAGCGAGAAGCATCCAGATTTTTTTCCGATCTACACGGCCGGCGGCAAGTGGCATCACGGCGGCGAACTGTGGACCGATTGGACTGGTGGATTTCTGGCCGGCATGATGTGGCAGTTTCACCTCCGCAACGGCAGCGCCGAATGGCGCAAGCGGGCTGAGCACTATTCGAAGCTCCTCGAGCACCGCCAGCACGATCGCAAAGTTCACGATCTGGGCTTCATCTTCTTGAGCACGTATTTGCCGTGGTACCAGCTCACGGGTGACGAACAGCTGCACCAAGTGCTAATTCAAGCGGGCCGCACGCTCGCCATGCGATTCATGGAGAAGGGGCAATATTTGCAGTCGTTTGTTGCGCCCGAATCGCTGTTCATCGACATCATGATGAATGTGCCAATCATCTTTTATGCAGCTCGAGAGACGGGCGATAAAAATCTGGAGCGCATCGGCGAAGCGCATTGCCGCACAACGCGCGACACCATCGTGCGACCCGATGGCTCGACCGCACATGAAGGTACTTTCGATCTGGAAACCGGCAAGTTCCTGCGGCAGACCACTCATCAGGGCTTGCGCGACGACAGCGCCTGGGCCCGCGGGCTGGCTTGGTCGCTCTACGGATACAGCAAAGTGTTCGCGCTTACCGGCAACGAAGAATTCCTGGCGGTCTCGGAGCGGAACGCGGATTACTGGCTCACACATTTGCCCAAAGACAAAGTGCCGTTCTGGGACTTCAACGCCGATCCTTCGCAGCCGGCCCCGTGGGGAGCACAGAAAGAAACCTCCGCCGGCGCAATCGCCGCTAGCGGCCTGTTAGATCTCGCGAAGCAAACGAAATCTGAGGATAGGGCCATCGTTTATCGCGACACGGCACTGGCGATGCTCGACGCCCTCGTGAAGCCCGAATACCTGGCCGTCGCTACGCCGGGTTGGGAAGGCATTCTCAAGCACGGTGTGTATCACACCAAGAAGAATTTGGGCGTCGATGAATCGGTGATGTGGGGCGAGTTTTTCTTCGTCGAAGCATTGACGAAAGTGGTTCGCGGAGACGCTGGCAGCGGAGGGCGCTATTCAGGAACCCAGGAAACCAGGAAGTTGGAACGAGAGCATCATATCTTGGTTTTTTCCTTATAACTCGTCCTCTCTGTGCTTAAGCTGGCGAAACTGGCCGAGCTTTGCCACACGCAGATTCGGCCGGTGTACTTCAAGTACACCCCTGCGGTGCACCACAAGTCAACTTTTTTCGCCCGGCCGGCATCTGATACTGTAACAACCGCCAAGTTTTTACGCTGAACATATTGAGTCTCGACTTGTCTGGATGACTTGTCGTTTTCGCACACGCTTCTCTTCAGGAAAAGGAAAACGTATGAAACGTGCCGCAATGTTTGTTTACAGCATTCTCAACTATCTGCTGTTCTTTGCCGTCTACGCCTATATGGCGGGTTTTGTCGGCAACTTCTTGGTGCCGAAGTCGATCGATGCACCACTCTCCGGTGAAACGGTTGGTTGGGCCATCGCGCTAAATCTGGCGCTCGTCGCCATTTTCGCACTTCAACACTCACTGATGGCGCGTCCCGGCTTCAAGGTAGTCTGGACACAATTTATTCCCAAACCGATCGAGCGCAGCACGTACATGTTATTTTCTTCCGCTGCACTCATCCTCTTGATGTGGAAGTGGCGACCGATCGATACAGTCATTTGGTCCGCGCCAGACGGTGTTTTACGTTATGCATTGTTTGCGCTGTTCGCATTCGGCTGGCTCATGGTGCCCGCGGTAAGTTTGATGATTAGCCACTTCGATCTGTTCGGGCTGCGGCAAGCGTGGCTCCATTTCCGCGGTCGTGAACACTCTGCCCTGCCGTTCAAGACGCCAATGCTGTATGGCTACATGCGTCATCCGCTCTACGTCGGTTGGTTTCTCGCTTTCTGGGCGACCCCGACCATGACGGTTGGCCACCTGCTGCTGGCTGCTTCGCTGACCGTTTACATGGTGCTGGCCTCGAAAGTGGAGGAACGCGACCTCGTGCAGCACTTCGGACGGACGTACGAAGATTACCGGCGCCGCGTGCCGGCATTCGTGCCGCGGCTGAGCCGACCCGTGCGTGCTTCCAAAGCGATGGACGCCACCATGGCCGACGCGCTTGAAAATGCATGATGCCGTCGAAGGGCGGCAGAATCGCGCCGACAATTGCAAACCCTCGTCGTGCTGCTCCACAAAAGTTATTATGGAGACGATCCAAACTCCAGGAGCAGCAAGATGGAATGGGAAGGCCAACGCGAAAGCGCGAATGTCGATGACCAGCGCGGCAGCACCGGCGGCGGTGGATTCGGGGGATTCAGCCTCGGCGGCGGCGGTGGCGCACCGATCCTCGTGCATGGCGGCCTGGGCACGCTGGTCGTTATCGTGCTGGTCTCGCTCGTATTCGGTGTGAACCCATTACAGTTACTGCAGCAGTTGCCGCAGGGAAATCCTGGCGGGGGTGGCGCACCGGTTGGAATGCAGCCGCGCGGCGGTGCCGTCAATCCTGCCCAGGACAAGCTCGTTCGGTTTGTGAAAGTGGTACTGGCCGACACGGAAGACGTGTGGCACGCGCAGTTTCAGCGTATGGGCCGCGAATATCGCGAACCGCACCTGGTGCTTTACAACAACGCAGTCCGCAGCGCTTGTGGATTCTCCAGCGCCGCGGTCGGGCCGTTTTATTGCCCGGAAGATCAGCGGGTGTATTTAGATTTGAGTTTCTTCGACGAGATGCAGCGGCGCTTTCATGCCGGCGGCGACTTTGCCGAAGCGTACGTGATTGCGCACGAAATTGGCCATCACGTGCAAAAACAGCTCGGCATTAGCGATCAGATCGACAACCTGCGTCGCCGCGTGAGCGAAAAAGAAGCGAATCAGCTTTCTGTACGGCTGGAACTGCAGGCCGATTTTTTTGCGGGCGTTTGGGCCCACGATGCCCAGCGGATGAAAGACATCTTGCAGCCCGGCGATATCGACGAAGCCCTGCACGCCGCCGCCGCCATCGGCGACGACAAATTGCAGAAGCAATCGCAAGGCTACGTCGTGCCCGACAGCTTCACGCACGGCAGCAGCGAGCAGCGCGTGCGGTGGTTCAAAAAAGGTTTCGAAACCGGCGATATCAAGCAGGGCGATACGTTCAGCGCGGAAGATTTGTGAGCCGGCGACATCCATTATTTGCTGTTTAGCAGTAGCGGTTTCTGCCCGGTGAGTCTGGGAATCGCGCGAAATCGCTATCACAGGAAAAGAGCGTTGCACCGCTACCGATTGCAATTGCCGCCAGATGTGCATCGGTTGTCAACTTCCCGGACATCACGGGCAGCTCAAGCAGGCTTTTTAAGATTTTACCGGCTGCTTTTATTGTTGATCTGAACAGTTACCCAGTCGCCGATCATTTCGAGTGCCGCTGGAGAGAATGTTTCATCAATTTTGTCGTACTCGCTCATCGAGCCGGTTTTGCAGGTTTGAAATAAGTGGTTGAGCCCCGGAAGAGTTTGAACTCGAGAGCGAGTGTTGCCACCCAGCATCAATGCTGCTTCGATGCGCGGCAGATTTTCGCTCGCTACGACGACCGTGTCCTTGTCACCATCTAATGCGAATACCGGACAATGCACCTGCTTAAGTGTGGTGGCCGGATCATAGAGAATTCCGAAGCGGGACGCCGGCGATAACAGACGTTTGACTTCTTTGTCGATTGGCGAATTGGGGTCGCCAATCGCTTTCTGCTGTGCCTCGGTGAGCGAATTATATCCCATCTGAAAAACCTCCCGTAGCCGTTTCTCTGCAATGGCAAGATCGTTCTCCTTCTTCAAGACTGCGATCAGCTGCTCTTGAAACTTCCGGTTGCCTGCGACTTGCTCTTCACTTGCCCCATCCGCGCGAAGGATTGCAGCAGACTGAGAATACGTTAGTTCTTCTCCGGAAAGCCCTGGTCCAGCAAGCATGACAATAAATGCGATCTCGGGTATCCGACTTGCTACGATCGATGCAATAGTAGCGCCCTCGCTGTGCCCAATGATCCCGATTCTCTTTGGATCGATGTCTTTTCTGGCCCGAAGAAATTCGATCGATGCCATCGCATCCTCCGCGAAATCTGACGTATCGGCGCGCTCAAACTCGCCGGTTGATTTTCCGATTCCACGATCATCGACGCGCAATACCGCAACGCCGCGGCGAGCAAGGAAATCAGCAATCACGAAGAATGGCCGATGTCCGGCCACCGTTTCATCACGGTCTTGCGGACCCGAGCCCGTAACCCATCGAGGTCGGCCATCACAGTTCGAGCATCGTGCGGCAATGCCGACTCGCAGAGTTCGCGCGCAGCAGTTGGTTTTACCAGCCGCAGGGCGAAACGGCCGAGAACCTGGCGCTGATGCGGCGGATCGATCAGCAATATTTGGAAACGCCGTTTTATGGCAGCCGCAAGTTAGCCGAGGCATTGGGGGTCAATCGCAAGCGCGTGGGGCGGCTGATGCGAATCATGGGATTGGAAGCGATCTATCCCCGGCGCCGGACCACGCAGCCCGGCGTGGGGCACAAGATTTACCCCTATTTGCTGCGGAATCTGGAGGTTTTGCGGCCCGACCAGGTGTGGAGCACGGACATCACCTACATTCCGCTGCGACATGGATTTTTGTACCTCGTGGCGATCTTGGATTGGTACAGCCGCTATGTATTGGCCTGGCGATTATCGAATACCTTGACGGGTGCCTTTTGCCTGGAGGCGTTGGACGAGGCGCTCTCGGTGGGCCAGCCGGAGAAACAAAACCGCCGGATAAGGTGCTTTCGCCGTTTTGTCGGTAAGAGCAGGCAGGCATAAGGTGCCAGATAGCTTCAGGCCGTCACGTTTTTGTTCGACGGTGACTTCCTCTTCCCGGTACGGGTACGGAGGCTTTGGATCTTGTGGGCGGACTTTCGAGGCCGTTACGGCGCCGGTTGATTTGGTGAATGTGACAGTAAAGGTTTTTCCTGCTTGGATCCAGTTTCCTGAAAAGGTGTTTCCTCGTTGGTTTAGCTTTCCCGTAAAATCAATCAGATTCTTAATTGAGAGTTTGATCTCATCGCCATTACATTTGAACTCATCGATGGGCACATTTTTGCGACCCGCATTCGGAATATCCATTTTCGCTGCATATGAATGATCCGAATTTTCGGTGACGTGAAGCTCGACGCCGACGTCGACACTACCCATCCGGATGTTTCCTCGCCACGCGCCAGCAGAAAACTTTCCAGTGCCGGTTTCTTCAGCTTTGGCCGAGATTCCGATGCATTCAACGAGAACGGCCACCACCAAAATAACGATATGGAAGCAATGTTTATTCGCCATCTCGGACCTCATTTGGTCTTCTGATTTATTGAATCGATGATCGCTTGCATGGCATCGAGATACTGTGTCAGCGCCTTCTTGCCCGAGGCGGTAATCCGATAGGTTGATTTAGGGCGTTGCCCGACAAATGTCTTTTGGCAGTTGATGTATCCGGTTTCCTCGAGCTTCTGAAGGTGCAAACCAAGAGCCCCGTCCGTGATCGCGAGCCGCTTCTTCAAAGTTGTAAAGTCCAGCGGACCATCGATTTGCAAGGCGGTAAGAGCTCCTAAGCGAACCGGGCCATGAACTGTCGTATTCAATCCGTTGAAATCAATGGGCATTAGCCGCACCCGAAAGTCTTAGTCGCCAAGCCACAATGGCTGCGGTCGAAAGACCGCCACACACTAGCCACAGCCCAGCAAGGATTCCCGCCGTTTGGTAATTGCAAAGGGGCGCGACAAAACCGGCAATGATTGTCGAAACCGCCCATCCGAGGAAGTATCTGCGCCGCGCATCATTCAGCGAATTGAGCAGTAGCAGTAGCCCAACTATGAAAAACGTGGTAGCCGTGATCGTGCCGGCTGACAACCCCTTCGATAGTCCCCACCCAACAAACCCAAGATAGACAGGTATTGCAATGGCCGCGGCAACCAGCGATTGCTTAGCGGTGAGCCACGGATAAACCGCCAGCTTCTTCTGACGGCGAAGCTCGATCGCAAGTCCAAGGAGGACTAATCCAATGGGAAAGATAGTAAGAGCTATATACAGCAAATGTTTCACAGAGCCTCGAACCACTGGCTGCGAGGAGATTTCGGTAAAAGCAGTGACTCCCCCGATGATGAGTCCGAGGGCCGCCAATCCCACATTTGTCCATAATTGCCGGGGATCATACGTGGGATGGAGGCCCATTGCTTGCTTGACGATTGCCAAGTCTTCCTGCACGCGATAAACATCTGCGTGGCTTACGTTAGTCATGTTTGTCTTCTCCTTGGCATTACTACTCTTGACTTCAGATTACTCTTATATCTGGAGTATATAGGCGGATGATTGGAAGTCAACAAGGCACTTGCGGCTCAAATTGGCGACTTCTGGGCATGTCTACGAGCAGTGTGGCTACCGCAAATTCGGAGGCTCAAAGCATAAAGGAGGAACGTTGTTTCTGTATGGCAAAGTGCTGATAGGGGAAGTAAACGGGACAGGTCTAATTATTGACGACAGTGGAACGGTTTGATAAATTTGCGTCATGCCAAGAACCGCTCGCCTGGCCCGCGGCGGAATGATCTTTCACGTCCTCAATCGGGGCGTGGGACGGATGGCGCTTGTTTCTGCGCGATGCCGACTTCGAGGCTTTCGAGCGGTTCATCGCCAAAACGCTGGAAACCTGCCCGATGCGGATCGTAGCGTATTGCCTGATGTCCAACCATTGGCATCTGGTGCTCTGGCCTCAGCACGACGGGGACCTGGGCGCCTTCATGCAAAAGCTGACGATCACGCATGCGCGGAACTGGCAAGAGCATCGCCACCGCGTGGGCTACGGGCATTTGTACCAGAGGGCGCTACAAATCGTTTCCTGTGAAGAGCGACGAGCATTTTTATCAGGTCGTTCGATACGTCGAGTGCAATGCCCTGCGGGCCGGACTGGTCCGCCGCGCCGAAAACTGGCGCTGGGCAAGCCTCTGGCGGCTGCGCACGGATCGGAGGAACACCAGCGAATTCTTAGCGACTGGCCGCTTCCAGTTCCCAAATCCTGGAAGCAATATGTCAATCAGTCTCAGACCGAAGGGGAGTTGGCGGCCATTCGCCGCAGCCTGCTGCGCGGACAACCTTTTGGCGATGATCGCTGGGTCCGCTCCACCGCCGAACGCTTAAGCTTGCAATCCACGCTCCGCCCACGCGGCCGACCACGATTAATGGCCGATAATTAGACCCGTCCCGTTTAATGCCAACCAAATCGCAGGATCGCCGCGATGCCGGCAAATGCGGCCAGCGCCGCGAATAGAATCCAGTCCCGCCCGCCGCCCGTTCGCATTATCGAAAACGCCAGAAATGCGAACAAGATCGCTTCCGTGAGACTAAGGATGCTCGGCCAGACGTTTCGCGATGTTGGTTTCATGGGGGAAGTTAAGCAGCAATCAACCGCTGATTTTAACGGACTGGCGGCCACCAAAACCATCGCCTGAATCGGCCAGCAAAACAATGATGCTAATAACGCATTAATGCGTATGCCGTGTTTCAGTGCAGCTATGGCATCTTCCACTTCGTATGGGGCTCTGTATTTGTGGCCCGCTAGGTTGCTGACGACTGCCGTGACAGTTTCTGCACTTGGAACTCCCTTGCCATCGCAAATCCTGTGTGAAAAAGACAGCACAATAAAGATGCTCGCCCAAGCGATGGCCAGCAGCCAATAATTTGTCCGGTATTTGCGAGGTTCAATTGCCATCCCTCCATCATACCCGATCAGCCTTCCAAAGCAGTGGGTGGCTAACAGCCATTGATTGGAAGTAGGAGGGAGAAAAGGTGGCAGGAATCTTTTATTGACGGCTCTCTCTCTGTCGGTTAATAGCGCGGCTCTGCAGACAGCCATTCGATCCCCATTCCCCGGATATCTGCAGCTGCATTTTGCAATCCGTAATCTGCAATCGACGCATACACCGCTTCCTAACGGGCGCGGCTCGGTTTTTCACTCCGAATTCCGCATTCCGAACCACCGCTTCCTGGCAGGCGCGGCTTTGTACACTATCCATAGACGTGCCGGCTTTGTGCCTCCGTGACTCCGTGGTAAAAAATTTCTTCGGACTGGCCCAAAAAAAGGCTCTTGACTTGAGTGCGCATGTACACTACACTGTTATTTGTCGGAGAGTATGGGCTCCGTGACTCGGTCTTTGACAATTGAGTGTAAGCAAATGTGTCCAGGCGGCTAGCGGCCTGGGTGTCTGGTGGTCTGCGCGTAGGCCAGCCCCGGTGGGCCGGACTGCTGGGGAATTGCGCTGTAGGAGGCGACTCCTGTCGCCGATACGTCGCCGTGGGTCGTGTGTGGCAGATCAGGCGTGGCGCAACTTCGGCGTCGGGAGACGCCTCCTACAAGGAATGTTTCCGCCGGCGCGAATCGGGGATCAACGATGTGTGAAATAACCCGCGAAACCGTTCGAGAATTTTCGATCGATTTGGGGATCCGAAGGCGGAGAGTGAAATTACTGTGAAATTACTCGGCGCGAAAATCGCAAAAACGCCTACACAGTGGAAAAAATGCGCTTCGGTTTTTTCACTTCGAAACACGTTTTCGAGAATCGGGCGAGATGGAGCGCGTTTTTCTCGATGAATTTTGCAGCCGAAGAAGCGATCGTTTCATTGCCCACTTCAAGTGCGGAAAATCGCCGGGAAACTCGCGAGCAACAAAATCGGGGTGTGAAAAAAGAATGCCGGCGATTCATGTCCTTTCGGTCGCAGTCCGGACAGCTTTGAACCGTCAAAAAGAAAAGGCGCCAGGAATTTTGGCCCTGACGCCTTGCTTGGATGATTGATGCTTGGAATTCGACGAAGCGCGGACGGCCGTGTTAACTAATTCCAAATTGGAAGCGGAAGTCGCCTGGGGTTACGGTGCTGCCGGCGTTGCCAAAGCTGTTTTTTACGCCAACTATGATGCCATTGGTTCCGCCCGTATCGCTGAAGTTGCCAAAGTCGGCACTGCTGAAGACGATGGCCAGCGAATCGAAATCGCCAGGACCCATTTCGACCGAGAGTGTATTGTCGGAACCGACGGTGCCTGCAACAACGTGATTCAGCGCGACGGCATCGCGGCCATCGCCGGCGTCGATGGAAATGTCGGCGCTGGAGCTCACGTTGACGAGTGCCGCCACATCGTTGCCAGAGCCGAGCGTGATGCTGGCCAGGCCATCGGACTGCAATGTATTTTCGCGGACATTCACCATGCTCAGCACATCGTTGCCCGAGCCCATATCGATCGTCAGCGTGCCGTTGATGGTCATATTGGCCATGGCGAGCGTATCGTTGCCGCCCATCAGATCGATCGAGACATCGGTGACGTTGTGGAAGGTGAATGAATTGAAATTCTGACCATTGACATTGATCTTCGTGCCGATGCCAGTGACGACGAATGTGTTGGCACTTACCTGCCGGATGGCCACATGGTTCGCACTGCCATCGCCGGTGAGCTCGAGAAAGCCGCCGACGGAATTATCGAACACGGTGGAAACATTGCCGGCCAACATGGCGCGGCCTTCGAGCGATTCGAACCCTAATCGGCGTGACAAAAGCTGTGATGTTTTTCTCATGATGAAGCTCCTTTTGACAAATGCCCCTCCATTTTAGCAATGATTTCTGAATGCGAAACTAAGTTTTGGTTTAACAGTCCTGATTGTGGTAGGGGCCAGTATGAGCAACTGATTAGAACGGGAGTGCTCGCCCCCAGGGAGCGTGCTGGTCGAGGCTTAGCAATCCGAGTGCCACGCGAAGGCCGAAGCGCAGCGCCCAAGTCTTGACTAGATTCCGTAAACGTGGGAAAGCCAGGCGGATCTCAAAAGCAGCGATCGGTTTACGGACAACCAGGAAGGGCCGCAGGTGCTATCGTCAGATTTTGGCGCGATTGGAAGTCTTGCCGCCGTTTCAGAATCCGAGATGGATGGTCAACAATCACCTACAGGTAGGGCGACATCAGTCTTGCGATGCCATCGCGGAGCTTAATCGGCAGCGGGCGTCCATCAACATCTGCGAGCGTCACCCGCTTGGCAGTCGAGCGTTTAGCTTCGATATGAGCATCCATCTTCGTTTCCGAACTGCGAGTCATAGACTTCGACGTTGAATTCGAAATTCAGCCGCAGGCTGCGCGGGTCCCAGTTGCCCGAGCCCATGAGGGTCCAGAGTCCATCGACGACCATCAACTTCGTGTGATCGAACGGTTCAGGTGTGGCCCAAACACGGCAACTGTGTTCCAGCACTTGCCACAGCGTAGCCGCGGAAGCCCAGCGCACCGTGGCAAGATTGCCTCTCTTTGGAAGGACGATATCGACTTCCACGCCTCGCATGGCTGCGACATTTAGAGCCGAAACGAGCGACTCATCCGGCAGAAAATATGGCGTGACAATCGAAACTTTGCGCTGCGCAACCCCGAGGGCGCCGATCAACGTGAATCGAACGATACCCTTGCTTTCATCCGGTCCGTACGCAATGCCGCGGGCCAACATTTCGCCTGCGAATTCCTGCGCAGGGTACCAAAGATCGCCCGACAACACCTCGCCGGTCGTGAACGCCCAATCTTCGGCAAACACTTCTTGCAATTGCGCGACGACGGGCCCGCTGACACGAAAGTGCAAATCCTGGGTCGGCAAATTTTGCGGATGTTCGGAAAGCCAACATCCCTCGCGAATGTTCATGCCGCCCGTAAAGCCCGTGCGACCATCCACGACCATAATTTTCCGATGGCTTCGCAAGTTGAAATAGGCGAAAAATCCTGGCACCAGGGTCGGCATGAATGTCGCGGTTCGAATACCTGCCTTGCGAAGTGCGTGCGGGATCGATGGGAATGTATAGCGCGAACCGATGTCGTCGATCAGCACCCGAATATCAACACCGCGGCCATGTGCCTCCGAAAGCGCATGGGCGAACAGTTTTCCAACGCGGTCGTTGTCGAAAATGTACGACGCCATCGTGATCGACTTTTTTGCGGCGTCGATGGCTTGCAGCATCGCCGGATAGGCCTCATCGCCATTCACAAGCGGCTCGACCTGGTTTGCGGACAATAGCGGCCGCTCTGTCGCATTTCCAACCAGTTCAATGAGGCGGCGGAAATGGCGACCGTCCTGACCGAGCGTCTGGTCGATTGCTTCTGGAGTTGCGGTGCGGTCTCGTCCGCGCGGCTCTGCCGCTGCTTCGCCACAACGCTTGAGTTTTGCACGCCGATGGATGCGGTTGATGCCAAACATCCAATACAGAATCGCGCCAACGAGTGGTGTCAGCAGGATGAGCCCGACCCAACCAATCGTCGCCCGGCTGTCGCGCTTGAAGAGCACCGCGTGCCCGGCAGCGAGTAGGTCGATCAGAAGGATCACGACGCTGGTGATCGTAATGTGGGGCCAGAAGTCGTGGAGGAATTGCAGCATGCCGGCTCGCTTGTTGCGGTACTACGAATTTACACCTAAATACCGGAACCCATTGGCCGCGCACGCTTTATGCCGCCTCAATTCGAGGTTTTCCTGCAGGGCGAACTTTGCTAATTTCGTAGGTGTCATCGCCGGTGTTGTCGTTAGTGGAAATATCGTCAGCTGCAGTAGTTGGATTGCTCCGCCCGGTGACTTTGTCGATATCGGCAATGAAATTGTCAATTAGATCCTGCCGCCGGCGCCGTGCGTCCCTCCCTGGCGCCACTTTATAAGTTTGCAACGTTGAACACCCGCAATCCTCAAGTTCCATCGAATTGGAAGCTGATTCGTCGGCTGCTGGCTCTGGGCTGGCGTCATCGATTTGGCTGCCTGATGGTTTTCAGCCAGCAATCGGTCCTGACGGTGCTGTCGCTTGCGCAATTGGGTTTGACGGGCCTGGGCATCGATTACATTCGCTCGCGTGTTTCGCCCGATTCAGGAGCAGCACATTGGCCGCTGGATTGGCGGCCGCCGGTGCTGTGGCCGCCACTTGCCGTGGTGGCGTTCGTTTCTGGGGTAATTCTGATTAGTGCTGCACTTCACGCATCGCTTCGCTATTGGGGCGCGGTAACGCTCTCGAACCTTGTGCAGCAGATTGTGATTCGCTTGCGCACCGATGTCTATAACAAATTGCAACGGCTTAGCTTCCGGTTCTTCGACGCCAACCAAAGCGGTTCGATCATCAATCGCGTCGCCGGCGATGTACAGGCGGTGCGTCAGTTCGTTGACGGCGTCATTTTGCAAGCATTGACCGTGCTGCTTTCGTTGGCGGTTTACTTAGGCTACATGCTCTCGGTTCATGCGCCTTTGACGCTGGCCTGCCTGGCTTCGACGCCGCTGTTGTGGATAGGCGCGGTTGTTTTTTCGCGATCCGTTCGGCCGGAATACTTTCGTAATAGCGAGTTTGTAGATCGTTTGATCCTGACGCTGTCGGAAAACGTGCAGGGCGTGCAAGTCGTCAAAGGATTTGGTTTGGAGCAACGTGAGTCGCAGAAATTCTTGGCTGCCAACCGAGCGGTAATGGATCAGAAAAAGAAAATCTTCTGGCAGCTTAGCATTTTTCAGCCGGCCATGGGTTTTCTGACTCAAGTCAATATGGTTGTTCTGCTCGGGTACGGAGGCTACCTGGTGGTGAACGGCGAGCTAGCGCTCGGGGCGGGCCTATTTGTGTTTGCCAATCTGTTGCAGCAGTTTGCGAACCAGGTGGGCCAAGTAACGAATATCGCCAATAGCATTCAAGCGAGCCTCACCGGGGCGGAACGAGTGTTCGAAGTGCTTGATGCGCCACTCGAAGTGGACTCCCCCGCTCAGCCGGTGGCAATTGCCGAAATTAAGGGAACTGTTCAATTCGACGGGGTTGCATTCCAGTATCTGACGGGCACTCCGGTACTGAGATCGATTAGCTTCCAAGCGAATCCCGGCGAACGTATTGCGCTTGTCGGTCCGACCGGCGCGGGCAAAAGCACATTGCTGAGCCTGATACCGCGGTTTTACGATGCAACGGTGGGCTGCATTAAAATTGATGGCGTTGATATACGTGATCTTGACCTCGATCTGCTTCGCCGCAACATCGGACTCGTGTTTCAAGAGAGCTTTCTGTTCAGCAATACAGTCGCTGCGAACATTGCGTTCGGCCATCCTGAAGCGACGTTGGAGCAAATTAAACGAGCCGCGAAAATTGCCGCAGCCGATGAATTTATTGAGCAACTGCCGCACGGTTACGATGCGGTAATTGGCGAGTACGGCTCGAACCTTAGCGGCGGGCAGCGGCAGCGTTTGGCAATTGCCCGGGCGATCCTATTGGAGCCGCCGATCGTGATTCTCGACGATGCTATGGCCGCGGTCGATCCGGAAACAGAACACGAAATCATGGTCGCCATGGAAAGCGCCATGCGCGGGCGAACCACATTTGTCGTGGCCCATCGACTCAGCACACTTCGCCGCGCCGATTTGGTTTTGGTTCTGCACAGCGGCCAAATCGTTCAGTCAGGAACCCATGAAGAACTGATGCAGCAAGATGGCCATTATTTCGACGCCGCAAATCTGCAAACCAGCAGATTCGAATTTGAACCCGAAACGCTGGCGTCGGTTTGCAAGACCGCTGCCGCGGTTCAGGCGGCGTAACCTTAAGAATTCACACTTAATTAACCGGCAATATGTCATTCTCCTTGGCCCCAACGCTCACGCGTTTAGATGCTCACGAGCAGTACGAGCTTGATATGCGCCCGTTGGAACTGGGGCTCATCCGGCGACTGTTCGGTTACACGAAGCCGTTCACGGGAAAACGCAATTGGCTGATTTTTTTCGTCGTGGTGCGCTCGATCCAATTGCCGGCATTAACGTGGGTCATTGCAGCGATCATCAAAGGTCCGGTTAGTTCAGGCAACGTACCAGGGGTCATTTGGGGCACAATCGCCTTTGCTGTGCTTGCCTTCTGTACGCAGTGGGTCATGCACTACCGTCAGCGATTCGCATTGGAATTGGGTGAGTCGGTGGTGTTTGATTTGCGAAATCATATTTTTTCGCACCTACAAACAATGCCGATGAGCTTTTACCAACGTACCAAGCTCGGGCGCATCATCAGTCGCATGAGTTCCGATGTGGAAGATGTTCGCATGGGCGTGCAAGAGGTGCTGTTCGTCACGCTCGTGCAAGTTGGCCAGATGGCCGTGGCCGCGGCGTTCATGCTCTGGTACGACCCGGTTCTGTTTCTGCTTGTTTTGGGATTGGTCCCGATCCTGTGGGAGATAAATCGACATTTTCGCCGCAAGCTGAGTTACGGGCTGCGGCGGATGCGCGACTCGTTTAGTCGCGTCACCGCCACATTGGCGGAAAGTGTGAACGGCATTCGCGTTACACAGGGTTTCGCCCGCCAGGACGTCAACGCACAAATGTTTGGCGACCTGGTGACTAACCACGCGCAATACAATACCGAGGTCAACCGAGCGCAAGGATTATTCCTGCCGCTGTTGGATTTAAACAATCAGTTCTTCGTAGCGCTGCTCTTGCTGATCGGCGGCTATCAAACGCTAAGTGACAATGCAACTGTGCACGTTGCTGATTTAGTCGGCTTCTTTTTTATGTCGGGCTTGTTCTTTTCGCCCATCACGGTGATCGGTAGCCAATACAACCAAGCGCTCACGGCGATGGCCGGCGCGGAGCGGCTATTCAAACTGCTGGATACAAAACCCGATTGGCAAGACGATCCTGCCGCAGTTGATGTGGCTTCGATCGAAGGACGAGTTGAGATTCGGCACTTGAACTTCGGCTATGACCCACAGCGACTGGTCTTACGCGACGTGAATTTCATCGCGGAGCCGGGCGAAACGATTGCCCTCGTTGGGCAGACCGGGAGTGGGAAGTCGACCATCACCAGTTTGATCGCCAAATTCTATTTGCCCAGCAGCGGGCAAGTTTTAATCGATGGCCGCGACATCCAGCGAATCACTAGCGCCTCATTGCATCGCCAGATTGGCATGGTACTGCAACAAAATTTCTTGTTTACCGGCACGGTAATGGAGAACATCCGCCTTGGCCGGCCGGACGCAACCGATGCAGAAGTCGTCGCCTCGGCGGAACGATTGGGTTGTCTCGATTTGATAATGGCGCTGCCCTGTGGATTTGCAACTCAAGTGGGCGAGCGAGGCAGCAGCCTTTCGCTGGGCCAGCGGCAGATCATTTGTTTCGCGCGGGCAATGTTGGCAGATCCGCGCATTCTGATTTTGGACGAAGCCACGAGCAGTGTTGATCCGCTTACAGAAATACGCATTCAGACGGCGCTGGAGCGATTGCTCACTGGGCGCACGAGCTTTGTCGTTGCTCATCGGCTCAGCACGATTCGCCATGCCGACCAAGTGATCGTCTTACAGCATGGCCGTATAGTGGAATGCGGTACGCACGCGCAACTACTCGCGCACGAAGGCGTATACACCGCTCTGTATCGACGCTTCGCCGCACACGCTGCGTGATCGATGGCTGCCGGTTCGATCCCGGAGTTGTACGACTCGTGCTTACTGCGGCGTAACCGAAGCTGCCCGCGGGCCCTTGCCCTTGTTGCCGCCTTGCGTGTCGAGCGTGAATTCGACCTGCTGACCGACTTCCAAGTTGTCGAATTGTTGATCGGCTACGGTCGAATGATGGAAGAACACGTCCGTGCCATCGCTCGATTGAATGAATCCAAAACCCTTGTCTTGCACGAGCTTCTTAATAGTGCCTGCGGGCATGCGAACCACTCCACGGGGCACAGAATGTCGATGCGCAAATCTCGGCGTGCGCCCTGAGGCGCCGAACATTTGCGGCTGCGGCAGTTCGCTCCACTTTCCGCCTGGGGCGCTGCCACAACTTGTAACATGCACACTACTTCGGCTGCCGAATTCAAATGCGCGGCAGGCCGATGCGGCCCTTCTGCTGCACCGACTGTTTGCAAATCTCTCCGTCGAATGCGAACGATCGTCTGCGGATTGCCTAACCACGAAGCGTAAAGATTAAAGGTCCACAACCAAGGAATCAAGCGGGGGGATCTGCAAAACCGGTCAACTTTGTCCACACGTGGCCCTCGAACGCCGCTCTCCCTGAACGCGAAAACCCGATCGCATGGTTCGCCATTCAGCGAATGCACACGACCGGGCCTTGCACAGGGGGAGCGTTCTCGAAATGCAGGAGGCGAATCAGAGGGCCGATTAAAACTCGAATTTATGTTCCATTTCGGCGAGTCGTCGGCGTGCGAAACGCCTCCTGCATGTTGATTGTCATAGACCCTCTCAATTTTCCTCTGACTGATCGGCAACCGGACCTCGCATCATCAAGGGCACGTTGACCGCATTGACCGAAGCCTGCGCTGGTGTAGTCGCACCCAGAGCATCCAAGGCACTGAATGGTTCCACCGGAGCCGAAATTCCCTTGGCCGCCTCTTCAGTTTCCAGCGGCAGAATTTCGCCACGGGCGAGGATGGCGCCGTTGTTGGTTTCATTCACTTCCGCAATTTCACGGTGGCTATCGACCAGCACGTGCAGCATCGGCAAGCCTGGTTGATTCGCGGTCACCGGCAGCCGGATGTCGACCGGAACCACCTGGCCGGGACCGATCGATTCGATCCGCACGCCGGCTTGCGGCAGGTCTTGAGCTGGCTGAGCATCGCGGGCCGCAAGCAGCAGCACATTAAAGGGATGGGCAATCGCCACGCGACTGTTGTTGCGAATCCACACACGGAAGGCCGGACCGGCTTGCTGGGCAGCATCGCCACCGTCCAAAGCCCGCACCGCCAACAGTTGCAGGTCCACACCCTCTTCGACCACCACGACCGGCACGTCGTACCAATAGCCGCAGTTGCAGCTATACAGCGGGCACCAGGCCGGATAGTAGTTCCAGCAATACCACGACGAGCAGGGTTTAAACCACTTGCAGAAGTCGTGGCACTTGTCATGGCACTTATCGTGGCAATCGTTGTTCTTGTCTTTCAGACCGCTGGCGAGCCTCTTAGCAACATCGGAGTGCAGCAAGTTCGGCTTGTCCTTACTGAGGACATCGCCAAGCTTGTTGTTGAGCCCGATGCCGAGCCGCGAATCGCTCTTAACGACGTCGGTCAGCTTGGTGCCCTTATCGAGTTTGATGCCGCCGATCGAGTTACTGTGATTCACTGCGCTAGAAATTGGATTATTGTTGGTGGTGCTGATCTTGTCTCGCGGGGCGAGCTTGAAGTCGGTCGCTTTCAGGTTATTCAACGATTGGCTGTTCAGCTTTGAACCCACGAAGCCTGAATTGCCATTGGATGCGACCGTTTGCGAACTGCGGCTCGAAATTGCACTGCCCAGGCTGTTTCCACCGAACTTCATTCCGCCGCCACCACCACCGCCTCCATGTCCGCCGGCCTGGGCCATTCCGGCCGAAGCGCCTAAAACCAACGCAACCATCCCGAGTTGAACGCTGCGCACTACGGCGCCGGTTCGTCGGGCATTCTTGGAATTCTTGCGGCTTTGCCGAAGGATGGCGGCCGCGACAGAGGTAAAGCACAGGGTAAGCATCGCGTATCTCCTCGAAAGAAAACTTGTAAGTTTCCGGGCAGGCGAAATTGCCCAACCCTCTATGGAGATAAGCGTTAAATGAGCCGGCATGTTACAAATGCTTGCTGGTGGGCCATAAATTACGGCCTTTTGATCCAAGCTCGGCTGCTTGCAGCGCGATTTAAGCTAGCGGCGAAGGCAGCGCATCCGATTTGGACGCCTGGAATCGGTCGTCTGATGCCGGATCGCGGCGCTCTGGGTAGTCTGTCGCGAATCCGGAACCTTAAAGCGAATTTAACGGTGGTCTGGCTCACTCCGGCATTTCTGCCATTCCGATGATAGCGATAGACCACTTATCGCTTTCTCTCTTCTTCATGCCGGAATCTCGTATGCGCTGGCGACAATCCGGCATTGCCGGGTTAGCCTTGATCCTGTCTTGCGCCGGCTGCCGGCATCTCCAGCAGGCCCCGACCGGCATACTTGCGGAGCCGGCGGCGGCTTCAGTGCCGCAAGTAAGTGCGCCGTCCGCGAGCCTTCCGACGCCAAGTGCATCACCCCCATCGGTCACACAACCGGCAACTTACGCCGCACCACTGAATGGGAATTTCCGGCCCATCACCGACCCCGGATCACCATCATTCAACGGTGTTGCGCCGAATGATTCGCTAACCGGCGCGGATTCCGATCCCGTCGCTCCGATTTGGCCGAGTCCGTCCGTCGCAGAGCAATTCTGCCGCCCGAGCTTTGGTCAGCGGTGCCGCGGCGATCTTGGCGATCTGTGGCATGAGACGGTTTGCGATTACAAAAACTATTACTCGTGGAAAACGCTAGGCGTGCTCGGCGTCGGTTTTGGCGTGGGGGCGATCGGCGCGAACACCGATCTCGATCAGCATATTCGCAATTGGTATCAAAAGAGCGTCCGCAGCAATACCAGCGACGATATCGCAAAGGTGGCCAAGATGTTTGGCGAAGGCGGCTACGAAGTGCCTGCAGCCGCGGCTGCGTGGCTGGTGGGCGAGGCCTTCGACGACAACCGCTGCTGCGAAGTCGTCGGCGAGTGGGGCGATCGCGAACTCCGCAGCCTCTTCGTCGGCGTTCCGCCCATGCTATTCATGCAATATGCAACGGGCGCCTCGCGTCCTTCCGATCCAAACGCTCACAGCAGCTGGCAGCCGTTCACCGATAACAACGGCGTCAGCGGACATGCCTTCATGGGTTCATTGCCGTTCATCAACGCCGCGAAGATGACCGACGACGTTCCACTCAAGATCGGCTTCTACACCTGCTCTGCCTTCGCCGGCTGGTCGCGCATCAACGACGACGCCCATTACACTTCACAAGTGTTTCTCGGCTGGTGGATGGCCTGGTGGGCCGCCACCTGCGTCGACATGACCGGCCCCCAGCAGCATAGCTGGCAAATCACGCCGCTACCCATGCCAGATGGAGCCGGCATGGCCATCAGCTACCAGTACTAATTGCCGCTTCCAGCTTCGCGCGATCACCGGAAATCGACGAGCTGTCTCCAATTCCTACTCGCCCGCCGCTTTCTGCTCGCTCACCGCGGACGCACTCGTCGCCTGCTTGCCGAGCGATTTGAACCGCTTCAGCTTCCCGTCGGCGGTGCCCATATACATTTCATGATTCTCGTCTTCGCCAAACGTAAACACCGGCATCGCGCGGCCTTCCTCTTGCGTGAGTTGCTGCACGGCGGTCGCCTTCTTGGCCGCTTCATTGTACGTCAACGCGTACACTTTTCCGCTCACATAGTCGGCGAAGATGTACTTGCCCACCAATTCCGGCGCGCGCTTGCCGCGATAAACGCCGCCGCCTGTGATCGATTTCCCAAGCGAATGGTGATAATCAAAAATCGGATCGATCAGCTCGCCAATCACGTGCTCTGGTGGCGGCGCCGGCTTCGGGCTTGCATTCGGCCGCACCGTGAACGGATGGAATCCTTCGCGAATGTTCCAGCCGTAATTGCCGCCTTTGGTAATGATGTCGATCTCTTCCCATGTATCTTGGCCCACATCGCCCGCCCACAGTTGGCCGGTCTTCGAGTCGAACGAAAAGCGCCACGGGTTTCTTAGTCCCAGCGCCCAAATTTCGCCGCGTGCTCCGTCGACCTTCACAAACGGATTGTCTTTCGGAATCGCGTAATTCAAGCCCGGATCTTTATGATCGACATCAATCCGGCTGATTTTGCCCATCAGCGTTTCCAGGCTCTGGCCGTGTCCCCACTTGTCGTTGGCAAAACCGCCATCGCCGGCTGTGAGGTACAAATAATCGTCGGGGCCAAACGCAATGGTGCCGCCATTGTGGTTCCACGTTTCTTTTTCCGGCATGCGCAGAATTTCTTCGCCGGAATTCGGGTCGGCTTTGTTCGGATCGCTCGCCGACATTTTGAATCGCTTCAGCACCGACTGATGCGTGCCGCTCCGCGTGGTGTAGTACACGAAGAACTCGCGGTTCTGTTTGAACTTCGGATGGAACGCCAGGCCCAGCAGCCCTTCTTCATTCGTGCGCCTCGTTGTAAACCACCTCGGGCGAAATATCGAGCGTTTCAACAGCCTGCTCCACATCGTCTTTGTTCGGGAACAACCACACATGGCCGAGCTGACCCATCACGGCAATTCGATTTGTCCCATCGCCAGGGTTGGTGATAAAAATCGGTCGCACGCCGCCGGTGATGCCTGGACTTTCCGGCGGATGCTCCTGCGGAAAGTCGAGATTCGCAAAGGCTCGCTCAACGCCAACGGGAAGTCGATCGTTGCTGATCGCCACCGGGCTGGTCTTTGGCGAATTTTCTTGAGCATGGCACGGGCCGGCCGATTGCAGCACAGCAGCAACCGCGAGGCCAATAACTTGGGCGGCGACTACAAAACGGGCGCAGGTCATGGATTCTCCTGATTGCACTTTCGGGGTGAGATGCGTGCGGATCGACCGGCAGCCTGGCCGGCAGGTGGGTTTCCAAAAAGCATAATCTGCCGCTGGCCGCTTTGCCATGCCTGCGGAGTGCGAAGCGGGACGTTCATCATGGGCACAAAATCCATTGGTACTTAGTCCAACCCTCGTGTTCGATATTCGCCCGCACCCGGCAACGAGTTTTTTCAATGGCGTAATCGTGGAACGTGCGGAAATCCTCGGCAAATCCGCCCTGGCCGAAAAAGGCGTGAAGCCAGAGGCCCTTCGGCTCTCGAAACTCGCGAGGAATTCGATGTGTTTTTGCCAGCCGCTCGAAACTTGCGATTGCGAGTGAAATAACCGCAGCGCGCACCTCGGGAAAACAAGCGCCAAATGCATTTGTTTTTTCACAGTTATTTCACTCCGCCGCTTTGCCGCGCGTCCGATCAATGACGATCGGATCGGATTTCCTCGAGCAATTGGCCGTCTTTCCGCGACGATGCGAAACAGCGATTTTTTCATCGTCCCGGCCGCCATCACGATGGATCGCATCATCGACTTCGCCACTTCCATAGTGCGCAGCCGCAAATTGCCCAACCGACTCAGTTGGACGTTCCAGAAACTCGCATTCGCTCGATTCGATCTCATGGGCGGGCCTGATTGTATTGGATTCCCGGCACATTCTCCGCAGCCTTTGTAGTGTAGTGAACATCTGTCTTACAGTCAAGGCCTTTTGTGGGCCACTCGAAAAATAATATTTTGGCCGCCGCCGCTGAGACGAATGGCACCTGCCGGCATCCTGGACACTTGGTCCGATAGATTGGGCAAACAGCGTTTTTCACGCTAATCGGCTGGGCGCCACTGCTGGCCGCGTAACCTCTGGGTGCAGCAGCGTGATTTGCAGAGTTCGGAGTCAAGCATCGATGGCGTGCAAGCCA
The DNA here is from genome assembly GCA_963773875.1 of Pirellulales bacterium. Lineage (GTDB taxonomy): Bacteria > Planctomycetota > Planctomycetia > Pirellulales > JADZDJ01 > CAVTYH01. Next base: position 670,894 of record CAVZCV010000006.1, on the reverse strand, counting down.
GTTATCCGCTTGCACGTTCGCCACGGGCGACCGATGTTGAGAGATTCTGCGCCGTTTTTAAAACGGTGGAGTGCTGGCATGTCTGGCTGAAAAACAAAATTGACGACTTGATGACACAACAGCCCGGCGTGCTAGTTCGCTGACGGCGCTCTCCTAACCTGCTTGGGAGTTGCTCCCTCGCACCCGGCCCACATGCCTACCTCAATCCCTCGATCAGTTTCTTCAATGCCGGGATGGTTCCCTGATGGATCATTTGATCAGATGGCATGTAAGGCCCTTGCGGGGTGGGAGTTGCAAGATCGAGTTGCTTTTTGAACTCCTCTGCCGCCAGGTCGCTCATCGCGGGATACTCTCTTGCGACCCAGGCTTCCCGCACATCAGGTCGGTTAACATCCTGCTTCCCGTTACCCTGGAGCAGACGCGGGAACAGTTCCCGTACATCGCTGGGTGCAAGGAAGGTGCCGATACCCTGCATCAGGGTGCGTTGGCACGCCCCGAGGAAGTGTGTGTTTAGCACCACCTTCAAGTGGCCGAGGATCAACTTACGTTCGCCTTCATCAATATACTGCAGGTCGCTGGCCTGAAAGAAGTTGTGCTCGTACATCACAATCCTGACGGGGACTGCCGCCCTGAGAGCGGCCTCGTACTTCAGCACCGCCTCTCGTTTCACGGCACTGTCAGCCTGGTCGAAGCTAATGCGATAGCACATCCTGAACGCCAGTTCCGGGCTGCCCTTGCGGTCAGGGTTATCCTTCCAGGATTCAAGAGAATCCGGGAGGTATTTGAGAAGGAGCAAGCGCCGCTCGGTTTCGTTTATTCCACTCAGGAATGCATCCAGCATTGTAGTCTCCGGGTGCCTGAGTAATTTCTCAGCAATGTCTTCCGCAGTGGGTCCGTACACTGCCTTTCTCTTGTTCATGACATCGCCAACGATCCGCTTCACGATGGCCTCCGCCATCGCAGCGCCCTCGCTATCAACCCGCTCTCCCAGCCTCTTGATCCGCCCTGGGTGAATCAAGTTGCGGAAGTTCTTGATCACCGGGAAGCTAAACGGGACAGGTCTAATTTATTGAGCCCAGATATTCACGTTCGAGAACGAACTTAAAAATTAGACCCGTCCCGTTTAATTGCCTCCGTTTAATTGCCTCAACCCCAAATACTGGGTGGAGAAATCCGAGTGTCCAAAAGGTGCTGCCACCAAACTATATTCCAGGTGAAGGAACGGGGTTCCTACCTGGCGAACCATTTCCAGGGTGGAATCTTCCATGAAACGTATTTCAGACTGTCCGTTTGGTTTTGAAGATGGTCACATTGTCGCCTATCGCGCCGAATCATCCAGGCTAGAGGTGGATTACAAGTTTTGGAATGAGCGGAACGGGAAACTCGTATTTGAGGGGCTTGTTGGAGTACGTGACAACAGTGCAATTGGCGTTACTGTTAGTTCGGCAAATGAAAAACATCCTTCGGAGTTCATAGATGCCCTAATTCGTCGCCGATTTGAGAACCCGCCGGAGGGACTTCACTGGCGACATTTTCAGTTTCTTGATCTAGACGGTCAAGCAATGTTTGAAGTTGTCGCTGAATCATGCTCATACGCTGAATAAATTGTTTGTCGCCAACCGTGAAAGGTAGAGCTAACTGGATCCGCCTTGCCGAACCGCTGCCGGGGAAGCTAAACGGGACAGGTCTAATTTATTGAGCCCAGATATTCACGTTCGAGAACGAACTTAAAAATTAGACCCGTCCCGTTTAATTGCCTCGTCCCGTTTAATTGCCTCCAGGCGTTCCACCTCCATTTTTTCCAATTCCCGGTGAGGAGGGATCCGGCGAGTGGTGGCCACCAGCTGGGTTTGGTGAAAACGGATTTTGAGTTACGTTCTTGTGCTCAATTGACCATGGAGAGTTTCAGCAATGGAAGAGCCACATCATTCTCAGAAACCGTGTGAGGAGTGTGGAAAACCGACGATTATTCATATTCTGAGGGCGAAGAACAGAAAGTGGATCAAAGAGCACACTTTCTGCGAAGAACACGGGAATGAGTTTCATGTACGCCTCTTTACACCAGAGGTAATAGGTTCATTTTCCGCTCGTCCGCTAAAAACCAGTTGGGAATTTGATATCGAGATGCTAATTCGTCGCAAGGATTCCTGGAATTCATATTTCTATTTACGCGAAAAAGACGGTCATCGGCTGTTCGCAAATCAACTCGGATTTCCTGAAGCCGTTGCGCTTTATTGGAATATTCATTCAGGTAAATCGCCTAACCCACGATGCATGGACTCCTTTTTGAGACGGTCTGCAATCTTGGCGGCGACATTCGATATGGTATGATTTCCGGACATACAGAGGATGAAAAGTGGTTTCACGGCAAGATACATATCATCCATCTAAAGCGCGAGTTGAGACATCCCCGTTCTACCTAGTGTTGCAGCGAATATCGCGATCGCTAGCAAGACTCCGATCTATGTTTCGGAAAATGCCTGGCAAACATACATGGATTCTCATCCGTGATCGAATTGCCCAACCGCTGCCGAGTGACGATGTGCCGCATGAATATCGTGGGGAAGCTAAACAAGCTAACGGGACAAAACAAGCTAACGGGACAGGTCTAATTTATTGAGCCCAGATATTCACGTTCGAGAACGAACTTAAAAATTAGACCCGTCCCGTTTAATTGCCTCCTGTCATCACGGGAAAACGATGATGGAAACTGTAGATTGCCAAGTGCTGGACCAAATGCGAGACACGATTGCTGTCTTTCAAAGCAAGCGCATTGACGTAGGCAGCTTGGCGGATCAATTGCTAATGATGCGAGACCGATTACAGTTTCAGGACCGAGAATGGTACGACGCCGTTACGCAACAGGTAGCCACGCTCGATTCGGCGTCAACATTTGTGCCCAAAAATCCAGAGCAGGCAAGACAATTTGAAGCGGCGATTGACTCAGCCGTAGGCGAAATCGTTAAGCTGATTGACGACAAGAGAACCAATAATCCATTAGAGCAATCCAAATGATCCGCATTGCCGAACCGCTGCCACATGACGATGGGCCGTATGAATATCGTGGCCACTTCAACGCCGACGCGAGTTGCAGAATGAACAAGGCCGCTGGTACGACCCAACTGTTGGCCGCTGGCTGAACGAAGAACCGATTGGCTTTGCCGCCGATCCATCGAACCTGTACTGCTACGTCGGCAACTCGCCGGAGTGAATCGCGGGCGCACAGCATTGTGGAGCGGTGCCGCGTCGGCTCTCGTGCAAAATTCACTGGTGCGTGGGCAAAGGGCTGTGCAACTCGTCAGCGGAAAAACATTGGTTGGAGGAATTAAACGGGGGAATTAAACGGGACAGGTCTAATTCTCGACGGAGTGCGATTTTCAGAGTTTGGAGTCAACCTTCCATAAGTTCTATAGAAAGCCGCGACGGAATTGACGAGACCAAATAATGTCCGTTCAATGAGCCGCAGGCTAGGGCCGCGACTGTTCGCGTGGGAATTTCCCGTCGCGTTGAGCCGCTAGCCACGCAAAGCTGGCCAGTACAGCTGAGTTAAACTTCAAATCGTCCGATTAGAGCCGCTCATAGACGTCGGCGCTGGAGTGATGGGTACGAGTATTAAACTCAAGCGTATCGTGAACAAACCGGAATGCCGGTAATCCAATCAGCCGAAACGAGTCGTGATCATTCAATCCACCGAGGCGACAGATCGTGACCGTTGTCATCCCGTCGTGCTTGAACGGCTCAATCCAGTCGTGAAAGATTGGCTCGACTGCCGCGTTTCCTTCTTCAGAAACTCCGCGAATCTTACCGTAGAGTCCTGCCGCAAAGTAGGCAGAGAATTTTTCAAATTCAGAAGTTGTCCGGGCAGATTCTCTAACTCCAGATCTTAGATGCTGTTTCACATACGCGGCCGATCCGATAGCACCTTGTTCATGCCCGGTCCAGAGCACGGCCCGGATTGTGCGGCGCGGTTGAAGTTTCAACGATTGAAGAAGCCGCATAGCCTCCATTGTTACCGCCGCACCGGCTGCGTTATCGGTGGCGCCAGTTCCATAGGTCCAGGAATCGAGTTGCGCGCAATCATCACAACTTCATCCTTGATCCGCGGATCGGTACCGGGGATTTCCGCGATAACATTAAACAGAAATGGATCGTCATAAAACGTGTTTTGCATATCGAGTTCGAGCGTGACCGGAACATTCTTACTCACAATTCGAGCAATGCGACCGTAAGATTCGGCGCTGACTTTCACAATCGGAATCTGGTCAGGCGTGTCTTTGTTTTGAAAACCGCCTCCGCCGGGGCCGTCCATGAAGATGTTGCCGCCGTCACCCGGCGCGGTAAACAGCAAGACAGCCGCGCCCTCAGTGGCCAACCACTTCCGAGCGTCGGGGTCGGAAAGTACGTCGTAACGGTGCTCGTGAGCCCCAAATTGTGGAAAAGGTAATGGCTTTCCAGCATCCAGCATCGCTAATTGCTCAGCGCTCAAACGCTCCGCCAAGGGCTCAAAGTGAGGGGGCGTGGTGCGCGGTGGATCGATCAGCAAAAAGGCGTCCCGCAATCGGCCGGCATAATGCTTCAGATCGTTGAATGAGTGTACGTCGACACGAACCGCCGTACCTTCAATACAGCCATTCGTGCTAGGCGACCAGACTGCCGGTACCGCAGTAATATTAAATGGGAATGGCTTTACCGCATGAAAGGCAAATCGCTCATTTGTCCAGGAACGGTCGGACAGTTCCCACGACGGGCCCGGAAAAACCGCGGTGGCAGGCGGCGTCCATCGTTCCATTTGGACATTACTGAGTCCCCACGAACGCATGGTGGTCATGGCCCACTCGCCGGCCGCTCTAGTATTCGGCGAGCCAGTGAGTCGAGGGCCATATACATCGGTTAACCAACTCGCCCACTCCATAACCTGGGATTGTTCACTAGCTGCAGCTTTTATTCGCTCAATCGTTTCAACGTCGACCTTTTCTTCGGCGAAAGAGCCGATCGCCACGAAACACACCACGAGCCAAAGAAGCCAACGTGCAATGGATTTCATAATGTAGTGACGATCATTTAGGTCGCAGGCCTGTAGCGGGTCGGTCTAAGTTAAAGCGAATGTCTCTTTTTCCGAACTCGACTTGTTGTAGTTCGAGCGTGACTGTTTGAATGGGTTCTTTTGAGAAGTCCTTAAGTGCGTACGGCTGCGTGAAGTACGAAACAACACATCGGCTCGGCAACCAAATACCGACGCTGGAATAATATTTCCAGTTCTCGGCCACGATGCGGCGAATTCGCTCGCCGTCCGCCGTCCATTCCTCGCGCTCGGTCGCACCAAATCCATATCGCGCATCCAGCAGCATGGTAATCTTGCGGACTGGTTTCATCTCCTTAAATCGCTTGACGCTTTCGATCTCTTGATCGATCCATTTCTTCGTGTTGGGCGTTTTCGCCAATTGACGCTGGTATTGATTGAGGTCGACTTTCTGTATTGCGGCAATCTGTACATCTGAAGTATCGAACGTTAGTCGAAAGTTCTCACCTATCTCTTCTATTTTCGCAGTCTCATTGTGCATCAACTCGTGGATCGCCATTGGTTCTAATGAGTGAAACTCCGCCAGCTCTGCAACAAACGCTGGGGCGTCGATGCTCGCGGCATCAAGATAGGGCCATTCGAGGACCCGAAATTGGAACACAGACGCGGCATCGGCCAAGGGTGTCCTATGAATTCGGTCGTGACTTCCGTCCCAGAGTGTTTGACCATCGAGCGATTGCTCCCGATCGGCGTCAGTCTTCCCGGCAGCTTTCGTTCGCAAGTAGAAGCGTCCGCCATCGAAATACGCCGAATAGGTCATGCGAGCATTTCCGCGTTCAGGAACAGCTGTGGCCGTGTAGTCGAAATAGACATTTTTCAGCGCCGATTTTTGTGTCTCCAGCGACTTGAGCACTTTCGACTTCAATTCGGTGCTCGTCTCAGCGCAGCGTGGATCGGCGTGCGCTGGTGTGCTCTGTGCGAAACTTACGAAGGCGGCCGTTCCAATTGTGAGCGAGACGATAATAATTGCTGCGAGTCCGATTTTCATTTTTGCAACGGCCATAAGTTTTAACGCTCCGTTGACGAGGTTAAGCGTCGCCAACGAATGTCCTGAAGCATTAAGACCCGTTGTTGCCATCAATGGTGCAAGGCCAGCTGGAGCAGCTTGAACCGCATTGGTCGACAGTGCTTTGGCGATAAGCGGAGTCGACAAGCTAACGCCGTGCTTTACAAGGAACGTTTTCAATTTGTCCAACGCGCGGTTAATCCGCATTCGTGCTGCGTCTTCGCTCGTTCCTTGCAGCGAGGCGACTTGCTTGAGCGTCTTGCCTTCAAAAAACCGGAGCACGATCGCCTCGTGGTCTTTCTTTCCTAATTGCGACAGTGCTGGATCGATCGAAGACGCAACTTGCATCCAAATATCAGTCGCGCAGTCATTCGATACACTTCGCATGGGTACCTGTTGTTCAAGCTTTCGTTGACGGTTGAGCCCTACTAAGGCATTGGATGCCACGTAGCCGGCAGTTCGGCAAAGCCAGCTGGATACGATCGTCCTGTCGCTAAATGTGCCAGCCTTCCGCGCCAGAATAATGAAAGTGGCTTGCGTGATATCTTCGGCTAAGTGTGAATCGCCAATCCGGCGAAAGGCGACTGAGTAAACGAGGTTAATGTACCGAGAGACCAACTCGGTAAATGCCTGTTGGGAACCGTCTTGCACGTAAGCTTGCACCAAGACTAGGTCTTCAGTCACCGAGTCACCTTGCAAATAGATGTGGCGCACAATTCAAAAAGCGAACAGGTCGCAATCCAAAAACTGCTTCCTATGTGTCTCTAGATATACACACCGCATCGTATCAAATCTGATTCAAGCATTTGCGCAAGCGCTACTGACAGTTGCCTTTCGGTTGATTTCTATCAATTGAACTCGATTCGCGGCCGCACGAATTTGGCAGGTTTCTCCACCGGGCGAGGAATTAAACGGGTGGAATTAAACGGGAGGTCTAATTCTTGACGGAGTGCGATTTCCAGAGTTTGGAGTCAAACTGGAAGTAACCGTGCCGGGAACTAAACTGCCGCACCACTCGCTACGGACAGCTGATTTTGAAAGATTCAGCGCCGTTTTTAAATGGTGGTTTGGTGGCACTCTCAAATAAACGCATGACGATATCGGGCGGATCCAGCTGATGGCCTTTTTTTTGTGGACGGACGGATAGCTACCCGAAGTATTCGGCCACGGAATCAGTGTTCGCGCATCACCGTTTCTACCAACACCTCGGGTGCGATCGAGTGAACCTGCTGATCGCTGGTAATGCTCGACATTTACTCTCGGGGCAGTTAGCATCATCACCGTAGTCTTTAGAGTTCCTGTCCGATAAGACTCACACTCCGGATAACACGAGTGGAACGGACCACGGGTTTTAGCTTCCATAGGCTTTGCAATAATGAAAACGTGGGCCGTTGGAAAGAGAAAAAATGAAAGCTCTAGTCTTTAATATCGCCATGCTAACCAGTATGACCTGCCTTCCGTCTCAGGCGCATACGATTGAAGTCACGCGCACAAGCGATTCTCGACTTGCACGCCAAGGAGATTCAGCCGCTCGAAAAAGCCGTCAACCTGGCGTGGTGGAACGCCAATGTTTCAGGGAAAGACGAGGATTTCAAGAAAAAAGAAGAGGCTCAAAACAAGTACGATGAGCGGCTCTCCGATCCTAAACTTTTTGCAGAGCTCAATGCGGTGAAGAGCGAACTTCCGCAATCTGCGGACCCGCTTCTGCGACGACAAATCGATCTTTTGTATCTGCAGGTGCTCGAAAAGCAGGTGCCGCCCGACCTCTTGAAAAAGATCACGGCCAAGGGCAATGCCGTTGAACAAGCTTTTAATGTTTACCGTTCGGTAGTCGATGGCAAAGAGCTCACGGACAGCCAGATCAAGAAAATTCTCAAAACTTCAAAGGACTCCAAAGAGCGACTGCGCCGCCTGGGAAGCCAGCAAGGGAGTTGGACCCATCGTGGAAAAGGACCTCAAGGAGGTAGTTGCGCTGCGAAACGAAGCGGCGGTGAAACTGGGTTTCCCCAACTTCCACGCCCTGCAACTTTACTTGAATGAACAGGAGCCCGACAAGATTGTGGTGCTGTTTGACGAACTCGACAGTTTGACTCGGTGCGCCTTTCCTCAAAGCGAAGGCGGAAATCGACGAGCGCTTGGCTGCAAGCTTCAAGATTCCGGTTAATGAACTTCGGCCTTGGCACTACCATGACCCGTTCTTCCAGGAAGCTGCCCAGTGTCTTTGAAGCCGATCTCGATAGCGAATACGCCCAGCTCGATATCCTCAAACTCTGTCGCGACTTTTACGCTGGAATCGGGCTCCCCATCGACGATGTGATTGCACGTAGCGATCTCTACGAGAAGAAGGGCAAGAGTCCCCATGCCTTTTGCACGGACATCGATCGACAGGGCGATGTTCGCGTACTTGGAAACATTGTTCCCAATGAAAATTGGATGAGCACGATGCTGCACGAATTGGGACACTCGGTCTATAGCAGCAAGAATATCCCGGCTTCCCTTCCTTATCCCCTTCGAATGGAGTCGCATATCTTGACCACCGAAGGGGTCGCCATGCTCTTTCAAAAGTTCTCGAAGAGCGCCGACTGGCTCCAGGCGATGGGTGTGACACTGAAGGACCCGAAGGCCTTCAACGAGACGGGACGGAAGCTGACCCGCGTGGAGCTATTGGTGTTTTCTCGTTGGGCGCAAGTGATGTTCCGATTTGAAAAGGCGCTCTATGAAAATCCCAATCAGGACTTGAACAAATTATGGTGGGATCTCGTCGAAAAATACCAAGGACTTACTCGTCCTGAAAACCGCAATGCGCCCGACTACGCGTCGAAGATCCACTTGGTGGTGGCGCCTGCCTATTACCACAACTACCTCATGGGTCAGTTGTTTGCCTCGCAGGTCCATCACACGGTGAGCAATGACGTTCTCAAGCAAAAGCCGGGCGATGCAATTTACGTCGGCAACAAGAAAGTCGGCGATTTCTTCAAAGCCAAAATCTTCGCGCCCGGCAAGACGCTGCCGTGGAATGAGTTGACCCGTTTTGCAACCGGCCAGCCTTTGAATGCAAAAGCGTTTGCGGAAGATTTATCCGACTAGGAATTCGCTGTTCCCATTTTGACGGATAGGTTCAGTGGCTAGACCACACGGGTGTGGTCCCCCAACATTTTCTTGGCGTAGGAAAAAAGTGAGGATAACTCTGGGAGTTCTTTCGATGCCGTGCGAGTCCCAAATCGAAGAACACTGCGCCAGGTGCCACTGCTGGCCGGGTACCCTCTGGGTGCAGCAGTGGCAACCGGCACGGAGTACCTAGCACTCGGTATGGCTGAAAGCACTTTCCGTCTTATTCGGCGTCGTGGGGCAAATTCGCGTGCAGGGCGTAGCTAAATGCCCCCAGTAGGTCACCACGCGAGGCCGAATGGCAATCGAGGCATTGTTTGGCCGCCCGCAGGGATCCCAGCATGCGATAAGCCGGCCCATCGTGCGTCACCACCACATCCTCATCGGCCCGCAGCTTGACGAGCGAATCGCGTTCGAACTCATCCAGCGGCCGCGTCGGCGCATTTGCGCTGGAAAGCTGATCCATCCGCGGCAAATGATCCAGCACATAAACCCGCGGCTCGTCGAACTTGAGCAAACTCACAAGCTCCAGCCGCTCAATGGTCCACGCCTGCGGATCCTCTAAACTCGCCCGCGGCGGATAGTGAAAGGCGTGCGGGACGAAGCCGATTACCTTTTGATCGGCTCAATGATCGCCGCCGAATCCGATTCGGGGTCTAAAAAGTCACTACGCACCTGCAACATGCAGGTGGCTTGAATATTGTCAGACTTCTGGCCGCAAGATGGCTGCCAATCGCGGTTTGGTACTGCAATTCCCCGCTAATCGATTGGTGAACTGATGTCCTGCACCGGCGATCTTCGCAGGCCGCTGGGACTCGGATACATCATGCGTCCAACTCCAAATCCCTGCGCTCGACAAATTGTTCGTATTGCAATTCGTGAATTATTCGAAACTCGTCAACTCTATAACTTGTTAAAGCTAAGTTTTGCTCGAATTTGTTCAGTTTCGTTTCGATGTTCTCCGGAAGCGATGTCGAGCTGAATTCGATCTTTGGAGTTGATGTTTGAGTTAAGTCGATTCGCCAAGTGATTTTGAACAAATTGCCCGCATTTACAACGGAATGTCCCGTTGTGTGCGGAGATCCCCGTGCATGAACACTCGACAGGCTAAGATGCGGTTCGCAATTGCCAAAACGATGGTCACCAAATTTCGCGTGCGGAAGGGCTGGCGAATGACGCAAATTATGCCGAAACCAAGCAGCAACACCGCATTCACAATTAAAGCCAAAGACGCGAAGCCCTCTCAAAAATGCGCCACGACCCAAAAAGCCAATCGGAACGGATATCGCGCCCCTCGGACCTGTGACCTTCCCGCGAAATGCAAGGAGCAAAGCATTGATGAACGGTGTAACTAGCCAAAGCAGTAGACCCAAGAACGCGATCGGGATCACAGTTCCGACTGCGCGACCATAGCGGCGCTTCACGGCAGACCGGACGAAAACAACGGACATGATTGCGGAAACGCCGATCCCGACCCAAAACGCAACGTTCGTAAATCCTGCCATCGACGCACCATAGCACCACGGCGCAGAATGCCACGATCGCCAGCAAGTCTTTCAGAGAAATGCGCATCGGAATGCCCACTTGGAATATAACAGCGAACGCTGCGGATTTTATTGTAGCACGGTTTTGTTCAAACCGCTTACCGGCCGGCCTTGCCCGACGTTTCGTCGGATTTGGTCGTGGCACCCGACGGGAAGTGCTCGTCGATAAATCGATAAAAAAAAGTGCACTATCCGCTGAATGGAACGACAAAATCCCAGCGCTGGCGCGGCTTGCCGTCTTTCAGCGGATTCTGCTGGACGTACTGGATGGCTCGCAAGATTTCCTGATCGCTTTTGAGAAACACAGGCCAGCTCTTGCGTGCCCAGGGGGATGGCGGTGCCCTATCGCGGCCGCGAAATTTTGACTGCGGATGTAAGTTTTCCAACAGCAATTGTTGCGTCGCCCGCTGTTTCAAATGTCCGATGACTTGTTCGACTTTAATCGGGTGCCTGGCCAGGACCACGCTGCGCATGCTGCGGCAAAATGCTGCAGGCATAAATCACGTAGCCCGATTCCGCAATCGCGTGGCGAAACCCTTCGCCAATGGCCTGCGCCTGCCGACCTGTGAAACAAACTGCTGGATACCGCAGCGACTCCTTAGCCGCGAGGCGTGCCGATCGAGCGTGTGGATCAACCGTTACCAATCGCCGCGAGTCGACCTTTCTTGCACCCCCGAGCCGCAACAGATCTAACGACTGCAAGTATTGGGACCAGGAATCCTGCGGATCGTTGGGCAGCCAAAAGCCATAGGCTCCCAGCACGATATGGAAAGCACGAATCATGAAATCCATCGCCATCACCAACGACTTCCCGCCCGATTTTTTCGAACTCCCCGCTTAGCGGCCGGGCTTGCCCGGCGTTTCGGCGGAATATTATATGTAGTGCGTTGGACAAATATCTTCAATCGAACGGAGGATTCCATGGGGTGGTGGAAGATCGATCCGAACACCGGTGGTCCTGCGGAAGACGGTCAATCGAAGCTCAGTCAGCCGCCTGATTTCACGCTGCTCAACGCCGTGCCGGGCGTGGATGATGAGGAGAACGCGACTTATCTTGGCGACGGGCCGCTCGACATGGCTTCAACTCTGCTGGATGAGCTCGATTCGGTTCTGGGCGGGCGATTCCAAATGTCGGGCGACGAATTCCGCGCTCTTTTCTCGAGCGCACTGTGCCCGTCGGCGCCAGTCGTCTTGGCAGCGAGGTAGCCGCGAAGCTCCTACAAATTGTCGACGCGTTTTGGGATGACATCGACGGCTGTTACGAGGACGATTGGGATCGCCCTGCCCTGCCAGCCGAAAAGCGCTGGATCTGCAACGACGCCGCCCAGCGATATGCCGACAATCGTGGCTAACACGATGATTGCACGGTGTTCCGCGCCGCCAAGCCTGCCGTCTTAATATGCATTAATGTTCCGTTAAGCTTCGACTCTTAAACTGCGGCAAGAGACGTCAATCGGCGAAGCTTTGCAGCAGGAGATTCACAGTGACCTTTCGATGGACATTTCATTTGGCTTTGGTATGCCTTTGCACGCTAACAAATCTGAACCTCATGAATCATGCTGCTAACGCTGCCGAAACAAAAGTTCCGGTGACGTTTTCCGGTGGGCACGATATCGGCAAGAACGACTTCGGGCGTCCGTGCGTTTTGATGGCGGCGGCGTCGAGGTGACGCCCGATACGTTTCGCGAGGCGTTCAGCGGAGTGACGCCGGCCAAGGGGCGTGGGCCAACGGCGGATGAAGCTCGCAAGAACAAAGCGGCACTCATGAAAGTGCTCGCGCCGCATGGGGTGACGAACGACCGCATGGATGAAGTGGCGAATTACTATCGCTTTCAGCCGCAGCGTGGGGAACTGTGGCCGACGACCGCCGCGAAGGCGTATGCAGTGGTAGAGGACGGCAAGATCAAGCGCATCGTTGTCAGTGAGCCCGGCTCCGGTTATTGCTCTCCGCCGGATGTGAAGGTCGAAGGATTCGACACAACAAAGTTCAAAGCCGCGCTGAAATTCAGCAAGGACCTCAAGAAGAACGGGGGAATTGCGACGATCGATGTTGTGGCCGGAAAGCAATAAGCTGTGTGCCTACAATTGGCGGAGCATTTGCCTTATTTCGGCTTCTCCGCTGCAGACATCGCACAGCGAAAACCGATGTGGGCGGTGCCGGTATCTGGGGGCGTGCCACGCCGAGCGCTGGGGCGGTAGCTTTCGCAATAATCGGCGTTGCAGAGGAACGACCCGCCTTTAGTGACGCGCTCCACTGCCGACGGCACATCGCGGAGAGGATTGAAGGTGGCCGTCGCGCCGGTTGGGTTGAAGCAAATCTCCGTGGGACTCATCGCGGCGTAGGCATCGGCGGAGTAAATGTCGGAGCACCAATTCCAAACATTGCCGGCCATATCGTACAGGCCGTAACCATTGGGCGGGAACGATTTCACTGGCGCCGTGCCGGCGAATCCATCGGCTGCGGTATTGTGGAACGGAAACTCGCCGGTGAAGGTGTTGGCCATGAACTTGCCATCGGGCCGGAATTCATCGCCCCAGGCGAAGCGCTTCCGCTCCAGTCCGCCACGCGCCGCAAATTCCCATTCGGCTTCAGTTGGCAAACGCTTGCCGGCCCATTTGGCATAGGCCACGGCATCGTCCCAGGCGACTTGCACAACCGGATGATTTTCGCGCCCCTTCAAATCGCTTTGCGGCCCTTCGGGATGCCGCCAATTGGCGCCCGTGGTCCATGTCCACCACTGCGACATGTCGCGCAAATCAACCGGATGATTGGGCGGCGTATAGACGAGCGAGCCGGGCTGCAGTTTTTCGTCGGGCGGTTTGGGTGTGCCTGGCGGAACTTGAGTTTTCATTTGCTCCCAATCGATCGGACGTTCGGCGATGGTGACGTAATGCGTGGCCTCGACGAATTTGGCGAAATCGGCATTCGTTACGTCGTGCTCATCGATCCAGAAGCCATCGATGCGCACGCGATGTGCGGGCCGTTCGTTCGTCATGCTGTTGAGCTCATCGGTACCCATCGTGAATTCGCCGCCGGGGATCCAGGCCATGCCGGGGAGTGCGGCAGCGGTTTTCGGCGCGGTCGTTGAGTTCGCAACGCTTTCTGGGCTTGCAGCACTGGCTGGCATTGCTCGATTGGCGTCGCCGCGCCGGCTTAGTTTGACCGCAGCAAAAACTGCGGCAAATGCACACAGCGCAAGTCCGGCGAGAAAAATGGATCGCGACACGAGCGCACCTGCTTTTATTTTGCCGGCCGTTTTGCGGCTGTCGAATTGCCGGCTCACCAATCGACTAATTCATGGATACGATATTGTTCCCGCCAATTTTAACCCAATTGGGAGACCTAAAATGCAATTTGCCCAAAAAATTACGCCCTGCTTGTGGTTCGATCACCAGGCCGAAGACGCCGCCAAGTTTTATGCCGGCATCTTTAAGAATTCCAAGATTGGCAAAATTACGCGGTATGGCGAAGCGGGGCGCGAAATCCACGGCAAAGAGCCAGGCACTGCACTGACCGTCGCCTTTGAGCTGGAAGGGCAAAATTTCACTGCGCTCAACGGTGGGCCGATGTTCAAATTCACCGAGGCCATTTCGCTGCAAATTCATTGCGAAACGCAGGAGGAAGTCGATCATTATTGGAACGCGCTTTCCGCCGGCGGCGATCCTAAAGCCCAACAGTGCGGCTGGCTCAAAGACAAGTTCGGGCTGTCGTGGCAAATCGTCCCCAACATGTTGATGAAGGTCATGAGTGATCCGGACACGAAAAAATCGCAGCGCGCCTGGGCCGCGATGATGCAAATGAAAAAGCTCGATATCGCCAAGCTCCAGCAGGCGTTTGACGGCTGAATTTGTCGGTCGTATCGCTACGCCAACTGCAAAGTTCCGCGCGTGACGCCCAGCTGATTGAGCACTTGCAGGCTGCGCCACGCTTCGCGCGAGGTCTCCAAGCCGGCGATTAACCGAGAGTAATGTTCCAAGAGCGGCGTCACTTGTTCGCGAGTTTCGCGCACGAGTTCCACGCGAAAATGTTTCACGCCGAGCGAAAGCATTCTCGGAATGTATTGGGCCGCCGATTGCGCCACGGAGTTGAACACCGTGTTGCGGCAGCCGGTATCGGCCAGCAGTGGGAACGCGGCGCCGACGCGGTCGCGCAGCTCCACGCGATGCCGATCGCACGGCCGGCCGCAATCGGTCGCGTCTTTGCCACTGGAGAGCATCGCTGCGAACACGCAGTGTTCCATGTGAAACATCGGCATGTGTTGATGAATGACGATCTCGAACAGCCCGGGATCGATGCGCCCCAACATCGCGGCCAGCTGATCCCAGTTCAAATCGTAACTGGGCGTGAGCCGCGCGAGCCCTTCGCGGCGGAGCAAATCGGCCGTCAGTTCGTTGGCCACGTTCAGCGAAAAATCGCCGAGCAAGTTTATGCTGGGAAATTCGCCGCGGAAAAAATCTAGTCCCGCCAGATTGCGAATGAGCACCGCATCGGGCTGTGCCTTGGCGATGATCTTCAGCAAGCCATCTTCGCCCGGTTTGATGATCCGCAGCGTCGCCAAACCGACCGGCATGTTTGCCTCGCGGGCTTTGGCGACGGCATCGCGATAGCGGCGTACGTCTTCGAAATCGCAATACACCATTACCGGTCGCGCGAGCGGCGATGGCGGCTGCCAGGCCAGCACCGCGTCGAGTTGCTCCATCGTGCGGACGAGCACATAAAGATTGGGGGCTGCGCTGCCATTTTCAGTGCGATCATTTTTAGCAATCTCACTTTGCAGCGCCTCAAGCGCGCGGCGATCGATCGTCCGATCGCGCTGTGCTTCGCGGACTGCCAGCAAATTGGCGACTGCCTGCCGCCGCAGTTCATTCAGCACGCTTTTGGGCAGCATCGAGCCGGCCGGCAGATCGGATCGCACTTCACCCAAGCGGAACGGCGTATCGCCGAGCCTACCGAACTGCTTGCGCAGTAAATCGTTGGTAATCGGATGTTTGATCGCCGCTTGCAGAGGGCCTGCCCAAGTGGCGTGACCTCGATTTCCAGATTCGTCCATTATTTCAACGTCGACCGTCCCGCTAATCGTGCCGGCAACGGAAACGCTGACCGCTTCGCGATGGACGACGCCCTCGCGCCAAACGACTGTTGCATCCGCTCGCGTAACTTCGGGTCGTCGGTCTTCCAAACCAGACTGCCGATGGCGATCGCGGCCAGATTCACACTGCCCTCGCGGAGAACGATTTCGATTCTGCGTGGCGACACTGGCTGCTGGTCATTCCGCACGGACACCGGTCGCTGACGCCCCCGGCTCATTGGGCGCGCTCCGCCGTTCTCGCTGCTCACTCGCACCAGGCGGCCGCCTTGTTCGTCCTGTTCGGGATGGCCCTCGTCGAACACCACTCCATCGCCGGGCTGAATCACATCCATCGAATGATTGGCATTGAGCTCAACCATCACGCCGTATCGCGTTTTGTCGACGACCGTTCCAATTTGCACGCCACGGCTTTTCGGAAATCGCCCTGGCACGAGTACTTGATGATTGATGCCGCTCAAAAATCCGCGGCTGAAGCCGCGGGAAAAACTTTGCTGTAGATCGAGCTCGCGCTGTCGCTCCAACTCGAACGGCTGTTGGGCCATCGCTGCGTCGATCGCCGCGCGATACGTTTGCGAAGTGATTGCCACATATTCCGCGCTCTTCAGCCGCCCTTCGATTTTGAAACTTCGCACGCCCATTTTTGCGAGCGGTTCGATTAAATCGTGGGCAGCCAAATCTTGCGGGCTCAATAAATAATTTCGATCGCCGGTGTCGCGCCTGCCCATCGACAACCAGCTCATACGGCAACCGGCACGCCTGGGCACACTGGCCGCGGTTGGCGCTGCGCCGCCGAGGGCTTCGCTCGTCAAGCACTGCCCGCTGTAGGCCACGCACAGAGCGCCGTGCACAAACACTTCCAGTGGCATCGGCGTTTTTTCCGCGATCTTGCCGATGTCGTCGATCGATAGTTCGCGGGCCACGATCACGCGCTCCACTCCCAGCCGGCGGACAAACTCGATGCCACGAGGCTCGGTGAGGGTCATCTGTGTCGAACCGTGAATGGCGAGCCCCGGCGCGACGCGGCGGATCAAACGCACGAGCCCTAAATCTTGCACGATGACCGCGTCGGTGCCGGCTGCGACGATCGCCTCGATGAACCGCACCGCTTCGGGCAACTCGTCGGAAAAAATCAGTGTGTTAAATGCAACGTACCCGCGCACGTTGTGCGCATGCAGGAAATCCATCACTTGCCGCAATTCTTCGAGTGTGAAATTCGCCGCCCGATGCCGAGCGTTGAAATTCGCCAGCCCGAAGTAAACCGCATCGGCCCCATTGGCCACCGCCGCGCGCATCGCTTCCCAATCGCCGGCAGGCGCTAAGAGTTCAGGTTTGAACGACGGGTGTTCTGGCACGATCGTCTTCAGATCTCATCGCAGCGAGTTTTTGCGTTTCATTGAGTATACGGCTGCCGACGCAAGTTGCCGAGCGACTACCACTTGCTGCGGTCGACCGTTTCGCCACCGGCGATGGTCAGAAGGGCCATGAAATCTGACCACGGAAGCGTGACCGGAATGCCTTCCACGTGACCATCGGCAAAAAGCGCGTTAACGATGCCGCTATGGTTGGCCAGTGATGTGAGCAGATTCTGCGACGTAATTCCGGGCGGCAAGTTATTCAAATCCAAATCGCGCGGCTCGGCCCAAGCGATGCCGGAGTTGTGCATTTCCACAAGCAAGATGGTGTTCGACGGACCATCGGTGATTTCAGTAAGCTTCGTAGCGTGGCCCGGCGACCAAGCGGTTCCCGGGCCGATGATGGCGACGTAACTGGTGTCGACTGTTGTAAGACTTGAATCGGCCGAACATTGATAGACGCTGACGGTTGCTTGAGTCGGCAACTTGTTCAACGGGTGATTCCAAGGTTTGTCGAGAGCGAATTGCGTATATAACTGCGCCTCCTCGATGTCGGGTAACAGCACTGTCCGCCAACTGTGTAGTAGTTTCCCAGATTGATCGGTACTGAAGAATGGCGGTAATGTCTGGAATTTATCGTGGTAATTTAGGAGTGCGAGTCCGATTTGCTGCAAATTGTTCTGACAGTCGTTGCGCAGATGCGCCGGACGAGCACCTGTACCTGTCGAGCACAACAGGAACATGAGAAGCGAAGCACTTGCGATCAGGCACCCCGAACCAGTAAGTCCCGATTGATTATTGAGCCGAAGTCCCCAAACGAACATCGCCAATCCCAGTAGAAACGCCGCCAGAAAAAATCCTTCCGCTCCGCCGGCACTTGCGCCTGCTGCCAATACGGCGATTGCAGCGGTCAGAACGAAGACGGATTTCAGCCCAAACCGTATCGGCTTCGATGCGGCACGGTCGACGGATTGAGCTGAATCGCTGTTGGATTGCATGCTGATAGACACGGACAGCATTAGCCGGCGGGGGCGAGCGAACTGGTGAACCGCGCACTTGTGTTATACGCTGGCGTTTAGTCGAGGACCAAACACTTTTCAGACGGGATTCCATCGCCTCTCGAAACGGCCCATCGCCAAAGCGCCTTCGCCGTCGATCCGGCGAGAGTCGTTGCCAGGGCAACCGTGCAACCGACGGCAAACAGAATTGGTATGCCAAGATATAAGTGACCGCTGCGACCAACGATTGCAGCGATCCACTGCGGATCGGCAAACGACCAGGGCCAGGTTGCTGGGCTGTCAATCTGAAGCAGCATTGCGATGACGGCGGCAACGACGGTCAGCGTAAGCATCGAGCGCACACTGAATTGCCATTTTCTATTGCCCCATCGAAACCAGCGTTCAAAAACAAACGCAACCGAGACCAGCAATACAATTGAAGTGGCGATATCGAGCAGCAGGGCGGGAGCGTCCCACTGCCATTTGATGCCTACGTTTGTCCGCGAGTAGGGTGAGCCAGGACCCACAGTCCACGTAACCCACCGCGTAACGCAGTCGGCTGGCCACCCGTGAGTAGTGAATTCGTGGGTGGCCAACAGGTTTGTTCCAAACAAAGGTCCGCGGAATGATTCAATTTGACAATCGAAGAGCACAGCTGCAACTATCGCGATGGCGATCACAGTCGTCAAACGCAGCCGGTACCAAGGACGGTTATCCGTTGCAAACCGCATGACGTTTCTCCGCCGTCGTGCCCGTTGTGCCGTTGGGGTGCGCCTTGTGCTAACGCCGCATTGAACCACGACGGCACGATGGTCACAACGGCAATTGGCGATCAGTCTGGATCGCGGCGCAGCAAGGCTTCGAATCCCGCTTCTTCGAAGTGGCGATCGTGTGTCAGCGCTTTCCGGATGGAGCGTACTTCCATGAGCAGAAACCAAGCGCAATCCGTCAGCGACCAGGATTTGTCCGTGCGCAATTTATGGCGATCGAGCGCGCGTTTCGAACAGTTCGGGCGTCGCCCAGACAATTTCGGTATCGGTGCGGCTGCGGAGTTTGGCCACCAATGCATGAGCCTTGGGCCGATCTGTCGGCCTGGACAATGCAGAGACGCATTCCCAAAGTGCGTACTCGACAATCACAAACGGCCCGCGGACGGACATCGACCACTTCAGGGCTCGATCATGTAATTGATCGCGCGGCTGTACGAGGGCAATTAAGTAGCTTGCATCGATGAGAATCACGATCGCTTCGGCAGACCGTAGAGATAGTGGTCGAGCTGCTCGGCGCCGTCGGCGGGCCAATCGTTAGCGGCTGGAAAAGTTTTCGCAAGCTCAGCCAAATCTGCGAGTAAGTCTTCATTGCTGGGCGCCGGTTCCACAGTGTCGACCCGAACTTCCAACGGGCAGTTCGTCGGTAGTGTGATTGGTGTGTCTGGTACGAGAACCTGGCCGTCGAAATGTGCGCGAAAGGTGGTCATGGCGATGAACCTCGTACTCTCAATTATACCACGCGCTCACCCTGCCGGTCATATCGACTCGCACGTTGCTACTCCGCCTTCTTTTTCTTGCGGCGGCGGAAGGCTTTCACAAAATGGCCTTTGCGGGTGCCGGGGCCTACGCCCACGAGGCTGACTTCTTTGGAGCAGCGCTTGCAGCGGATTTCCAGCGTGTTCAGCTTCGCGCCGCACTTCGGGCAGCGACGGCTTTTGCGCTTGAGCTTGAGTTTCGTGCGGGGACGCGTGCGAACCATCGGCGGAGTTCCTGTTGAATTGGATTGATTCGAGTGTTGCAAAGCCCAGGGGTTTTGGGCACCGTCGTTGCCATGGTCCCCGGGGCGTGGTGATTGATTGAACTCACCAAGTTAACTTTCCGCGGCGAATCGTTCAAGGCGTCGAGCCGCGCAGCGCAGTTGCTATCAACTGGCAATCTCGCGCCAAAAGCCGTAGACTCGACAAGGCCCACTGAAAACCGCCCAATCGCCGCGCGAGATCGCGTTCTTTACTTCACCGCTGAAATCTCGGCCATGTCGACCGATAGCTCTCGCTCGCCCTCGGCACTTGCTCGTGGGCTGCGGCCTTTTCGTACGGCGGTCTTTCGCGGATTGGGCGTCGTGGCGGCGCCGCTGTTGACGATCGTCATCATCGTCTGGATCGTCCGGACGCTCGATTATTACGTGCTGGACCCCGTGCTGAACGGTACGCGGAACTTCATTGCTTACGCGGTTGCCGATGTGCGGACTCAACTGCCCGGGGCTCAGCAGACCGACGATCCGACGATCCTGAACGATAACGGCCATTTGTTCAAACGCTTGGAGAGCGGTCAGTATATTCCGCTCGACGTTTACCAAGTGGCGCGCTTGCAAAACGGAGGCGAGCCGCCGGCCGGGGGCATTGAAGCGTATCGCGATTGGGTTCAGGCCACTTATTTGCGACCGTGGATTGTGTTGCCCGTGTTCATTCTGGTGTTTGTCGGCCTGATGTACGCGCTGGGCAGCTTGTTTGCGGCCGGTTTGGGGCGCGTGTTCTGGCGATCGTTCGAAAGGATTATCGAGCGGTTGCCGCTCGTGCGCACCGTTTACAATTCGACGAAGCAGGTGACGAATTACATTTTCAGCGATCAAGAGTTGGAGTTCACGCGCGTCGTGGCGGTGGAATATCCTTCGCGTGGCATTTGGTCGCTCGCGTTTGTCACCAATGAAGGCATGATTGATGTGCAGAAGGCAGCCCGCGAGCCGATGCTCACGATCCTGCTGCCGACGAGCCCGATGCCAATCTCGGGCTACACCATGCTGGTGCCCAAGAGCGAAGTGCTGGATGTGGATCTCACAGTCGAACAGGCCGTGGAATACATCGTCAGCTGCGGCGTGGTGCTGCCGGAACAGCAGCTGGAACAGCGGGTGATTGAAGAATCGGCCTAGTCCTCGGCGGGATCCAATGCCGGCGGCGATTGTGGCAGGTCGGGCAAAAAAGCGCAAAAAAAGCTGCAACCGGAAACAGGAAGCAGGATGTCAAAAGCGCGATGCGATAATTGCCTTCAGAACCAAAACTGCCGAAGTAGACCGTGCCGGCCGCGGCAGCGATTCGTCCGATGTTGTAGCAAAAGCCGGCGCCGGTAGTGCGCAGCAGCGTGGGAAACAGTGGCGGTAAATACATTGTGAAGAGTGCAAAACTGCCCTGCGAAAGTCCCATCAGTGGCAGGAGCCACCACATTTCACTGTGCTCGCGCGGCACGCTGTATGTGACATACATCGATGTGAAGTACGCGAGGAACGACAGGATGATGGCTCGTCGATAGCCGATCAGCGTGGCTAAGTAGCCTGCCAGGAAATTGCCAATTACGGCGCACGTCATCACCAGCGCAAACGCGCAGGCTGACTAAACCGTTCTTTTGGTCCGCCGGCAAAGTGAAAACATCCGGCAGATTGCGTAAATGTTGTTGGAACCAAAAGGTGAAAGCCCAGTGCGCCGAGAGCGAGAGGCCGCAAACGAGAATCACCAACACGGTAATGCGGCGCACGGATGGCGAAAATAGTTCGAGGAAACTGGGCTCGCAGTGACCTGCGATTCGTTTCGCGGCCTTCCACTCTTCCGGCTCCGGGACCGCACGGCGAATCCATAGCACTAACAGCGCAGGCAAAATGCCCACGAGAAAAATGTAGCGCTCGCTAAGCCCGCACCAAAACAGTAATACAAGGCTGGAGACGCTCGCCAGCAGATTGCCAATGTTTACGCCTGTTTGCAAAAACGCTGCAATCCATGGTCGCCAGCGGGTGGGCCATGTCTCGGATAATAGTGATGCGCCAACCGCCCATTCGCCGCCGATGCCCAGCGCGGCCAAGAAGCGAAAGATCATCAGCTGCCACCACGTGTGCGCGAAGAATGAAAACCCGGTGAAGAATGCGTACGTGAGAATGGTGAGCATCAATGCTCGGCTGCGACCGAGCAAATCGCCGATGCGCCCAAAGAATCCACCACCCAACGCCCATCCCACAAGAAACGAAGCCTGAATCCAGCTGGCGTACTGCCCGACGAGTGGATCACGCAAATCGAGCGGCTGGTCTTGCGTGCCGAGCAATTGCGCAACAAACGGCAGCGCAACCAGCGTATAGAGGTGCATGTCGAGGCCGTCGAACAACCAGCCCAGCCATGCGGCAATACCGGACTTCCACTGAGTGGACGACAGATCACGCAGGCCAGTGGCGTCCTGCGGAGAGCCAGCAGCGCACTGCGCCGGCCAAGATGTCATCGGAAAGCGTCGCGACTTCTTCTGGACAACCCTCGTCGCTTGGCATGGATGAGAGCTCAATGTCGAGGGCGAAGCGAAGGCGATCTGTAATCAATCAGTCGTCGTTTTGCGTAACCGGTTCCAGCGTGTCGTGCAAGCGGCGCACAGCTTCGGTCGGATCCAGATTAAACATCGGCTGCGCGTCGGGCAACCAAAAATGTTTGGGGTCGTAACGAAACACCGCGGTGCCGAACTTTCGCTGATGCACGGCCTCGACCTCTTCCATACCGCCGCCATCGATCGCCTCG
The DNA here is from genome assembly GCA_963773875.1 of Pirellulales bacterium. Taxonomy (GTDB): domain Bacteria; phylum Planctomycetota; class Planctomycetia; order Pirellulales; family JADZDJ01; genus CAVTYH01. The sequence continues at coordinate 648,185 of CAVZCV010000006.1, read as the reverse complement.
AACTTGATGCTCACCGCCACGAACGCCGTCAATTGGTGTGTTTGGCGATCGCGGGCATAGGTGACATCGTTTTCGAATTCACAATCGGCCCAACGCAACCCACGCGGTTTGCCGCTGAGCGCAGCTTTCTGTAAAAACTTCGCTTCGAGTTGCTCGCGCATGCGATGGAATTGCATTTTGGCTTCAGAAGCCTCGATGCGCCGCTGTCCAAGAGAGCGCTTTTTTGCAAGCACCATCCCCATAAAGATGCCGGCAACAAATAGAAGCCCTGCCACCGTCCATTCAAAAACGGTCATGACCGTTCTCCTTAAGCCCAACGCGCGCGACTGTTTGATTGATTCTAGGCGATGGCTAGGACAATGTTTAGTCCTGTAGTGCGCATGTTCCTCATGGCCCGCGAAAGATGGAATTCCTTAGCGATAGTTCGAAGTGAAAGATGCGCGAATTGGCCACATCGTATGCGGAATTGGGCGGAAACTGGTGCAATTCGGGTAGGTTTTGGGAATCTTCGCCGCCAGGCGATGCCGTTCAATCGACTCGCCCACATGGGGTGCGCACCTGGGGAAATCTTCAAGCCGACACAGTTCCGAACCAGCGGAATAATGGGGGGCCGACTAAGCAGCCAAGGCGTGCTGGTGAAAAAAATCGCCAATCTTAACACTTTTTTTACGCGCTTTTGGCTACTATCGGCCCCGTGCAGCCTAATCTCGCGTGAAACAACGTGGGAGCGGGGAACCCAACGGATCGCGGCTTGCCGGGATTCCGAATTCGCGCATTGGCGCGAATTGGGGCGCAGACTCACGCCCATGAGTCGGGGCACTTTCAAGCCCTAGCCCGTCAGCTAACCTCGCCGGCGGTTTTGAGTGCGTCGCCCAAAACCAATTTGAAAGGGCACATTCGTTGAAACAGAGTGCGCCGTTTTGTTTCTGCTAAACCGCGGAACGAAACGCCGAACCACTCTCTTCGCGATTGAGCGCCCACCGGTTTGAGCAGGGACTGCTTTGTCCCGGGTGTTCTCATGTCTTCGCCATTGAATTCCAGCGGATCGTGGTCAGGTCGGAAGTTGAATCGCGCGGCGCAGGTAGTTGTCGTGAGCAGCGTGATGTTCACGTTCATCTCGTACTGGCGCACGGCGGCGATTGTGCTGTGCGATATGTCGAGCACTGCATATTACATCGGCGCAATTGTGGAAAGCGCCATCGGGCAAGCGGCGCCATGGTTCATTCTGGCCGTGCTGCTGTTCAGTTACGGCATGCGATCGGTCTACATCGAAAGTTGTTCGCTGTTTGTGCGCGGCGGCGTGTATCGCGTCGTGAAGGAAGCGATGGGCGGGTTTCTCGCGAAGCTTTCTGTCTCGGCGCTCTTGTTCGACTATGTGCTGACCGGGCCGATCAGCGGCGTGTCGGCTGGCCAGTACATCATGGGTCTCATTATCGAAACCCTGACCGGCGTGATGGGCGTGCATATCGGCCAAGGGGCAAGCGATTCGATCAAGCAATGGGGAGCGGTGCTGATCGCCTGCGCTGCCACGCTGTACTTCCTGCGGCAAAATTTGCTGGGCATTCATGAATCGAGCGGCAAAGCGCTGAAGATCATGATCGCCACAACGATCATGGCCGCCGTCCTGCTTACGTGGGCCGGCATTACCATCGCCGTGCGATCCGGCGACACGGCGCATCCGTTGAACCCGATGCCTTCGTGGCAGCCCGATTTGACCGTCAAAGTTGATCCCACCACGGGCGAAAAGATGGATCCGCTGGGTTGGATTGGCGATCGTCCTTCAATTGCCGAGCCGCTGCGCCATCCGACAAATTGGCTCGGTTGGGTGGGTTTCCTGGGCATCGTGATTGCGTTTGGCCATTCCATTTTGGCGATGAGTGGCGAAGAAACACTGGCGCAGGTGTATCGCGAGGTGGAATCGCCCAAACTGCCGAATTTCAAAAAAGCGGCGTTCGTCGTCTTTGTGTACAGCTTACTGCTGACGGCCACGACGAACTTTTTGGCAGTACTGCTGATTCCGCAAAGCGAACGCTTGGGGCAATATCACGACAATTGGCTAGGTGGACTGGCGATGCACATGATTGGCCCGCTGTGGTTGACGCTGCTTTTGAACGCGTTTGTGGTGATCGTTGGCTTTTTGATTCTCTCCGGCGCCGTCAACACATCGATTGTTGGCTCGAACGGCGTTCTAAGCCGTGTTTCCGAAGACGGCGTGCTGCCCGACTGGTTTTTGAAGCCGCATCGCAAATACGGGACGAACTTCCGCGTGCTGTGGCTGATCGCGGGCTTGCAACTCTTCACGATTTTGGTGAGCCGCGGCGACGTGATCATGCTCGGCGAGGCGTATGCGTTCGGCGTCGTGTGGAGTTTCGCGTTCAAAACGCTATCGATGGTGGTGTTGCGATTCAAAGACCCGACGCCGCGCGAATTCATGGTGCCTTTGAACATTCGCTGGGGCAAAGTCCATGTGCCGATCGGGCTGACCACCGTGTTTTTGATTGTACTCCTTTCGGCACTGGCGAATTTGGTGACCAAGCCGGTGGCCACGGTCAGCGGATTGAGTTTTACGGCAGTTTTTCTGATCGTCTTTATCGTGACCGAGCGATACCATCACCGGAAACGGGGCGCCGATCATAAGCATCAAGAACAATTCAATAGGGCCACGGTCGATCAAGCCACGGCCGCAAGCCTGGGATTGAAGAAGCCGTACCGCAAATTGGTGGCGATCCGCTCCCCGCACAATCTGTTCATGCTGGAAAAAGCGATTGCGGATACGGATCCGCAAACGACTGATGTCGTGGTGATGACGGCAAAAGTCGAACCGCCCGGCGGCGGCACACGCGGCGAAGACATCGATCTGGACAGTTACGATCGACAATTGATGACCGCGGTAGTCGATCGGGCGGAACGGCTCGGCAAGCGGGTGCTGCCGCTGATTGTGCCGACGAATAATCCGCTGAACGCCGTGCTGACGACGGCGAAGGATATTGGCGCACAGGAAGTGATGCTGGGCGCATCCAATAAGTTCACGGCGGAAGAACAGCTCGATCAGATTGCACTATATTGGATCAACTTGCACGAAGCGCAACCGCACGGTCTGACCGTGCACATTGTGAGTGCCGATCGCGATGTGTCGTTCGATTTGGACGGCGGAAATCGGATTCCGCGCGCGGCCGACCGCCAAGCTCGAACGGTGGCCGATTTACGTGCCGCGGGAATTGGCGTGCAGAAAGTACTGCTGGTGCACGATGGCTCGCTGGCAAGCCATGACGTTTTTGAGTGGTTGCTAACAATGCTGGCCGAGGATGTCGAGTTGAGCTTTGTCGCAGTTAGCCACTCAAACGGCCAAATTGTTGCGGACAATGTTTTGCGTCGTGATCAGCATCAGGCAGAGCAACTAGGGCGACGCATCAACGTGTTCGATGCCGATATCCCGATTGGGCCTGCAGTCGCTCAGCACGCACGTCAAGGGAATTATAGTCTAATCGTGCTGCCGTGGAGCGATGAAGCACATGAGTTCGCTGCATCCCCGCAAAGCGATTGGTCGGAGTACATCATTCATCACTCGCCATGTAGTGTGTTCTTGGCATCGCGCCCCACGGTGCCAAAAGAAGCAGTCAGCTGAATGGCCGGTTGTTCGTAAGGCACTGTCCGACGGCAGTTTGCTTGATCACAGTCTGCCGCTAGGCAATCGCTGCACGCTGCGCAATAATTCGACGTTTTGCAGTTCGTCGGAAAGATCGGCTCAGGACATTTCAACCACTCATGGCAATTCTCGGCGCCCACGAATCGATTGCTGGCGGCTATTACAAAGCCGTCGAATTGGCCGCGGAGATTGGCTGCGACTGCGTGCAGTTGTTTACGAAGAACAACAACCAGTGGCGGGCCAAACCGCTTGTGCCGGAAGATGCGGAGAAGTTCCAGGCGGCGCTCAAACGACTCAAAATCAAGCACCCGCTCGCGCACGATTCGTACTTGATCAACCTGGCCGCGCCGGACGAAACCCTCTGGCGGCGATCGGTCGAATCCTTTGCGATCGAGCTATTGCGCCAGGAGAATTGGGAATTCCATACGTTGTCACCCATCCGGGAGCGTTCACCACGAGCAGCGAAGAGGCCGGAATTAAACGAATTGTCGCCGCGCTGGATGAAGTTCACGATAAAGTCGACATATTGAAAACGCGAACGCTGCTGGAAAACACCGCCGGACAGGGCAGCGCGCTTGGTTGGCGATTCGAGCATCTGGCGGCCATTCTGGATGGCGTGAAGGATCCGGATCGCCTGGCGGTGTGCATCGACACATGCCACGTGTTCGCCGCTGGTTATCCCCTTGGCACGCCGGAGCATTACAAAGCGACGATGAAGCAGCTTGATAAATCCGTGGGCTTAAAGCTCGTGAAGGCAATTCATTTGAACGACAGCAAGAAAGAGCTTGGCTCGCGCGTTGACCGGCACGAGCACATTGGCCGCGGTAAGATCGGCATCGAGGCTTTTCGTCTGCTGCTGAACGATCCGCGATTTGCGAAAGTTCCCATGTATTTGGAAACACCGAAAGAAGATGCGGGTGGCGAAACCAATGCGATGAAAATGGACAAGATGAATTTGAAGACGCTACGGGGGCTGATCGAGCCATAGACCAATTTCAAGTGCCACGCAGAGCGATAAGGCACGCTCAGCCGCGAACCTTTACTGGCCTGTGAAAACGGACCAGGCTTTATGCAAAGTGTCGGGCAGGCCGTAGAAATCGAGTGCGGTAATGAGCAGGCACGAGGTCCAGCCCGCCGCCAGTAAAATCCAGCCATTGCGGAATTTGCCCATCCGCTTCTTGGAACTGGTGAAGTGCAACAGCGGAAACATCGCTAGTGGCAACTGCAGTGCGAGCACGACCTGACTAAGCACTAAGAGTTCTGTCACGCTCCCTTCGCCGCGCAGCCCGATGATGAAAATTGCTGGAATGATGGCAATTAATCGTGTCACAAGCCTTCGTACCCACGGGCGAATTCGCCAATGCATGAAGCCTTCCATCACGACCTGACCGGCGAGCGTACCGGTAATCGTGCTGCTTTGGCCGCTGGCCAGCAGCGCGACGGCGAACAAAATGCTCGCCAGCGAGGTGCCCAACAGCGGCGCGAGCGTGAGGTAAGCGTCGCGAATCCAGTCGGTGTTCTCGTTAAATTGCACGAAATGTCCGCCAGGCAGCTGGATCCCATCTTTGCCGTAGAAGACAAGCGCGGCCATGACGAGGATCGCGGCGTTTACGAAGAACGCGACAGAAAGAGCGCCAATCGTGTCGATCGTGTTGAAGCGGATGGCGCGGCGACGCGAGGCATCGTCGGCGCTAATTTTTCTCGATTGCACGAGGGCGGAGTGCAAATACAAATTGTGAGGCATCACGGTGGCGCCGATGATGCCGATGGCGACGACAATCATTCCCTGTTCTCGGAAGCCCGGCGACAACAGCGCCTTTCCCATTTCGAGGAAACTCGGCTGGACCGTTGGTAGCACGAAGAGTTCGATGAAATAACATCCGCCGATGGTCGCCACGAGCGTGAGAATAATCGCTTCAATGAACCGCATGCCAATCCCTTGCAGCGTAAGCAACAGCAACACATCGAACGCTGTGATGATGACCGCCCATAGGAGCGGCACATGAAACAGCAAGTTGATGGCAACGGCGCTGCCGAGTACTTCCGCCAGGTCGCAAGCAGCAATGGCAAGCTCGCACAATAGCCAATTGGGCCAACGCGTCCATTTCGGATAAAAGTCGCGGCAAGCTTGCGCTAAATCTTTTCCGGTAACGACGCCCAGCCGCGCAGACGCGATTTGCATGACAATCGCCATGAGGCTCGAGAGAGCCACGACCCAGAGCAATTGATATCGGTAACTTGCCCCAGCCTGCAGGTCGGTGCCCCAATTGCCAGGATCCATGTATCCGACGCTGACGAGCAGTGCGGGGCCGACGTACGCCTTATACTGCTGCCAAAAGCTGGCCGAAGCCGCCGGGAGCGGCACAGACGCGTTCAAACCTTCGAGCGACCGGGGAGCGCTATCAGCCGGCAGCCGCTCTGCCGATACACGGTGTGGAGGCGTCAGTGTTATTTCCCCAGCGCTCATTTTCTTCCGGAAAAAAACCAAAAGTTGAAAACTTTCGAACTCCAAAAGCAACAATTGAGATTGCACGAAATCTAAATTTTGATTCGTCAAAATTATGCCTGTTCGATGAGCGGAAGTCAAGGCTGCTCTGAAAATGCCGCAAATTTTGCCAACTTGCGCGAGAATCGTCGCTTCGGCGATTCCGAAAGAAATTGAGCACCGAGGCTCAAAATAATGCTTTACGTCCGCGGATGAACTCCCGGTATAGCGATGCCCATCGCCCTAAAAACGAACCACCGCTCCACCGCCAGCAAAATAGTCATCCGCAGCTTCATTCAAGCCGACGCCCGCTTCAATATCGAGCTGCAGATTGTTCGTCACGTGGTAGGTAAAGCCGCCGTCGAAGTAATACTGCACCGGCTCAATCGTGCGCCCGACGGGCGATAGCAAATACAGCTCCGTGTACCCGTGCAGCTTTTTTGTGATTTCGAAATCCAGCGAGCCAGATTGAGCGAACTCAACGAAATCATTTCCTACGTCGTCTCGTTGGCGACCGGCTTCGGTGGTCATCCCAAATGACAGTTTTTCATTGAAGTCCCAGCCATAGGCCCACTGCAGGCCGGGCATCACCTCGCCTTGAGTAAATGCTGGGCTGCCCGTGGGTACAGTCATGGTTGGAATCAGTCCCATCTTGGGCAAAATGCCTTCCTGAGGTGTGAGGCAGATTTTCAGTTCGAGCCCCAAATCATCGCTGCCCTGCATGTGCTGATGGCCGGGTATGTTTCGAACTGTCACGTCTTGTGATTCAAAGTTATAGACGACTCTGAATTCAAACCACTCGGCGAACATGCCAATACGAATCAGGGCTTGAGGGAACGAGTGATTCGCAGTCTGAGCGCCGCTGGAGTTGTCGTGGGTGAACGTGTAGCCCGTTTCGATTTGCACGACGCCGCGACCGACTGTGAGTGGCGATTCGGTAAAATCTGGCCGATCGGCTTCCAGAGGTTCATCCATTCCCGGTGGGCCGCCAGAAAACGTCGTCCCGTAGCTCCATTGCATCAGGGTCTTGCGCGGGTGACTACAACATGGGCCATAACTGCACTTTGGCTCTTCCGGTTTCTTCTCGTCGTCGCCGGAGCAACATCCGTCAAACACACTGCCGCTAAGGCAGGAAAGAATTGGGCAGTCGGAGTCACTCGCTCGCGCCGTCGAAACGCCGCATAAAATGATTGCACCAACGAAGCACGCCAAGGCAGCAACCATCGCTCGCAGCAGCAATGGGAAACTGAAAAATGGCGCCACAAGTCGCTCCTGGGGAAGAATATCCCGTGGGTGGGGGAAGCGAACATCCGGACGTTAAAAAGCGCAAGAAGTGTCGCTATCGGTACAAATCGGCCGATCCACGTTGGCAACTGGATTTTCGTTGATAAATTGCAGCGTCTTTCCCGGTGCTATCGATCACTATGAGGAGTTTTACCGAGGTTTTTCAGCAAAAAGTTGACCAAATGGGGAGCGACCGGTAGATTGCATTCAGGTCTCGTTTCGCATTTTCCGCTCGCTCGAACCCGTTCCGCCCGGTTGCCGACATTTCGCGTGGCACCTCCAATGGGCCTGACCTACTTCAAACGCTTTCGGATGGAAATCGACCTCCGCGGTCGCGATTTTTCCAACGTTTGCGTGCCACAAGGTTTTTACTTCGTGCCATGGTCGGCGGGTATTTTGGAAGCGCACGCGGAGGTCAAGTTTCACAGCTTTCGCGCAGAGATCGACTCAAACGTATTTCCATGTCTGGGGGAATATGCAGGCTGCGTTCGACTGATGGAAGAGATCGCTTCGAAGCCGGGTTTCTTGGCGCAATCGACCTGGCTGGTTGCGCAAAGATCGGCCGCGGGTTGCGTGCGTTACAGTGGCACTGTGCAGGGTGTCGTGGATCGCAACGGGATGGGTTCAATTCAGAATCTGGGCATCGTTCCCGAGCAGCGTGGCCGTGGGCTCGGAACCGCGCTGATGCAGCTAGCGCTGGCTGGTTTCCAGAACGCTGGCTTACGGCGAGCGTTTTTGGAAGTGACCGCGCAGAATTCTGCGCAGTCCGGCTGTACAAGCAGCTAGGCTTTTCGAGAGCCCGCACCGTATACAAAGTCTGCGAGATTGCCTACGCTTAGCGGCGGCGTAATGTTAAGCGGCGGGAGCTTGCTCCGCGCAGCACGAATTGCTCGCCCAGGCGAGCCACTCCGTTGTATTGCTCGAGAGCAACACCATTGCCTCAAACCATACTTTCGCACGAATTTGAGAACGGACTTGTGCTGGTTGGCGAACCGATGAATTCGGTCGAATCGGCCGCGTTCAGCGTCTTGGTGCCGGCCGGCTCTGTTTATGAACCAACTGACCGCAGCGGACTCGCCACATTGACTTGCGAAATGGCCCTTCGCGGCTGCGGTCCGCGAGATAGTCGGCAATTTCTAACCGATTTGGAAGTGCTGGGAGTGCAACGCGGCGAATCGGTGGCTTCCGCGCATGTCAGTCTCGGTGGTGCAACACTCGCGAAGAATTTGCCGGCCACGCTGCGAATTTACGCCGATCTTTTGCGCCGGCCACACTTGCCGGAAGAGGAACTTGATGCTTGCCGGCTGATGGCACTGCAAGAACTGCGATCGATCGAAGATGATCCGAGTCACAAGGTGATGCTGGAATTAAAGCGCCGGCATTATCCCGATCCCTGGGGCCGTCCTAGCGAAGGCGAGCAACAATCGCTCGAGGCGATTTCCAATGGCAATATTCGACAGCACTTCGAGCGCTATTACCGGCCCAATGGCACAATTATTGGCGTGGCAGGTCGAATTAATTGGCCGGTCATTAAGGATCTGGTTGGCGAATTATTTGCGGATTGGAAAGGTGCGCAAGCCGAAGAACCGCCCGACGGCAAGCGCGGCGATAATGTCGAGCATCTCTTCCACGAGTCAAATCAAACACAAATCGGCATTGCCTATCCGAGTGTGCCGTATCGGCATCCCGATTATTTCTTGGCGTCCGGGGCTGTGGGAGTGCTCAGCGGAGGCATGAGCTCGCGGTTGTTTACGGAAGTTCGCGAGAAGCGTGGCCTATGCTACAGCGTATTCGCTAGTTATCACACACAGCGCGACCGAGCGTGCATTTTATGTTATGCCGGCACGAGCGCCGAACGCGCACAAGAAACACTCGACGTGACGATGGGCGAATTGAACCGATTGGCCAAAGGGATTCTGCCCGAGGAATTGACGCGCCTCAAAGCGCGTGTCAAAAGTGGGCTGATCATGCAAGGCGAATCAAGCTCGGCCCGCAGCGGCGCTATTGCGCGAGATTGGTACCACTTGGGTCAGGCGCGCACGCTGGCGGAAATCGGCGCGTTGGTCGATGCCCTCACGGTGAACGATATCAATGAATATCTGCAGGAAAATCCGCCTCGCAACTTTACAGTGGTAACGTTGGGGCCAACCGCACTGAAGGTGCCGACAGCGGCGTGATATTGATGCGGGCGAGACGCCCGAAACGGACTGACTGTACGTAGTTAATTATTGATCAGCACGCTCAGCCGCAAGCGGCGAAGGGCGAACGGCAACGGACGAGGGACTAGCAGTGAAATTTGAGACGGCAACATTAGAGAACGGGCTGGAGATTGTCGCCGAGTGCAATCCAGAAGCGTATTCCACGGCACTGGGGTTTTTTGTGAACACCGGTGCGAGGGATGAAACCGATGAGGTTTCCGGAGTCAGCCATTTTCTTGAACACATGGTATTCAAAGGCACCCCCACGCGCAGCGCCGACGATGTGAATCGCGAATTTGACGAAATGGGCGCGCACTATAACGCCTTCACCAACGAAGAAAACACGGTCTACTACGCGGCGGTGCTTCCGGAATATCAAGAGCGGACGGTGCAACTCTTGGCCGATATCATGCGGCCTTCATTGCGCGACGACGATTTTCAAACCGAGAAGAAAGTGATTCTCGAAGAAATCAAGATGTACGACGACCAACCGCCGTTCGGAGTGGACGACAAATGCCGGGCCGCTTTCTTTGGTCGTCATCCGCTCTCGCGCAGCGTTCTGGGCACAGCGGCGAGCGTCGGCGGCTTAGAAGTCGATCAGATGCGCAAGTATTTCGAGCATCGCTATAGTCCGGGCAACATGGCGCTCGTCGGCTCAGGGAAGATAGATTTTGCGGAGCTATGCCGAACTGCCGAGAAAATTTGTGGGCCGTGGCAATGCGTGAAGGCAGAGCGAACGACGCCTGCAGCGAATCCCAACGCGAGTTTCAATGTCGTGCACAAAGAAACCGCGGCTCAAGAATATGCGATTTTGATGAGCCCGGGCCCGACGGCGACCGATGCCGATCGTTATGCGGCCAAAATTCTGGCTACGGTTCTGGGGGATGATTCCGGCAGCCGGCTGTATTGGGAGCTTGTGGATCCGGGGCTCGCCGAGCATTGCAGCCTGCACCATCACGAATACTTGAACGCTGGAATGTTTTTAACCTACATGAGCTGCGATCCCGACTATGCAGCCGAGAATTTAGAGCGGGTTTTCAACGTCTATCGAGAGACGGCCAAGCAGGGAATCAGCCAGGCCGAACTCGATCAGGCGAAAAGCAAGATCAATTCGCGAGTCGTGCTATCCAGCGAACGTCCTCGCGGTCGACTATTCACGGTGGGTATGAATTGGGCGCAGCGCCGCGAATACCGCAGTGTGCGCGATGATTTGGACGCAATTGAGGCGATGACGCTCGCCGATATTAAAGCGGTTCTCGATAAGTATCCGCTAATGCGCACGACAGCCTTCGTCGTAGGTCCACTAGCGGAATTGCCCGCGCCCAATTGATTCGGCGAACCGGCTCTTGTTGAGCTACGTAAATGCGCTTACCTGAGCCGAACCGGCGCGATCTCTGCCGAGAATAGTCCAGACATCGAACGCCTGGAAGGCCGGTGCGCACGGGGCTATACTGGCGATGTAGAGTGGTTCGCATTGCTGGTGACGTGCTTGTTTGTGGTCGACATTACCTGAATAATCGCCCGCGATGAATTCAGATCACAAGCGCCGCAGCGTGCACTATTCCGGCCGGGTTCAGGGAGTGGGTTTTCGGTACACGGTCCGATCGATCGGCCAGCGTTACGCGGTCACCGGTTACGTGCAAAACCTGGACGATGGCCGTGTGCGACTGGAAGTTGAAGGGCCGAGCGACCAGATCGATGGGTTCCTGGCAGAGATCGCGAGCACGATGCAACGATATATTCACGACGCCACCGTGGTAGCTTCATCTGCCACGGGCGAGTTTTCCGATTTTAGTGTCCACCCGACCACGAATTAGTTGTCAATGTACTTGATTTGATACCTTATGAACTTCGCAGGTTCTGCAATTTTGTTAGGAGCGAATCCGACCGCTTGGTTAACGCCGATTTGGCTCATCGGTTTGGGTTGCTTGCTTGGATTGGTGGTCCTGGCCGCACTCTTCGGTATCGCCAAACTCGCGTTTCCAAAGGCTGCCGAAATGGCGGCCGACACGACGCGCGAAGGCTTCGTATTTCCCATTCTCAGCGTCGCCAGCGTGTTTGCAGGATTTGCGTTGGTTTCTTTGGTGCTGCAGGCGGCAGGCGTCGGGTTTTTGCCGCTGGCCGACATTGCGCGATCGCTGGCAAGACTGCCGAAGTCGGATTCATTTCATCAAGAGTTTTCTGTCCCGCCGGTGCCGAAAGACGAGCGCGGCAAGCCGCAGGAGTTTGCGCTCGATTATCGGCCGGATGAACTGCGTTCGATCGAGATCACTTCCGACCAGGATTTGGAGTTTTACACGCGCGATCCGAATTCGATCAGTCTCGGCCTCATATCGGCAAAGTCGACCATCGATCCGCGCGGTCAGCCGTGGACCTGGTCGGCGAAAGATCCGTCCAGTCCGTTTTCTGGTCGTCGGGCCGCGCTATATGTGCTGAACCCAGCCGATCAGGCGGCGAAGCTGATCGTCAGCGGAACCACGCGAGAAGAGTATCCGCAGGTTGCCATTGTCGTGTACACGGCAGCGGCCGTTGCCGGAATTGTATTATTTTACCTGTTGCTGCGCTTGGCGATGCCGAAGGTGATGGCCATTGCATCGGCCACCTCGAAGGAAGCCGTTAGCCAGCCGCTATTTCAAATTGTGCTGGCGGTCGGTGCATTTGCGCTCGTGGCCTTCGTATTCATTCCGTACAACACGTTTGGTGAAGACGTAAAGATGCTGAAAATGGGGGCGCTCGAATGGATTATGGCGCTCGCGATTCTTGTGGCGGCTTGGACGGCAAGCGTCTCAGTATCGGAAGAGATTGAAGGTCGCACGGCGCTGACGGTGCTTTCGAAACCGGTCGGCCGCATTCAATTTATTTTGGGGAAGTTCTTTGGCATCGTCCAATCGATAACGATTTTGTACGTCATCCTGGGGTCAATCCTGCTGGTGACGGTTTCCGGCAAAGTGGTATACGACGTACGCGAATCGGTATTGCCTGATGCGCTGTGGACCGATTGTTTCGCGGAAATGATGGATATAGTGCCAGGCCTGGTGCTCGCACTATTCGAAACCATCGTCATCACGGCGATTAGCGTTGCTATCTCCACGCGGCTGCCGATGTTGCCGAACTTGCTAATCTCATTCTCCATTTACGCCTTGGGAAATTTAGCACCCCTCATGGTTCAGGCCCGGGTGAATGATCCCTCTGGCATCGTCCGATTTGTCGGCCAATTCTTCGCCACGGTATTGCCGGTGCTGGAAAACTTTAACATTCAGGCCGCAATTTCTGCCGGGATCCCGGTGCCGCTCAGCTATCTGGCCTGGGCGATGTTATACTGTTTCTTGTATAGCACGATTGCCATGCTGCTGGCGCTCGCGCTGTTCGAGGACCGGGATTTGGCGTAAGGCGTGTGCTTTTAGCGACGGAGCGGAGTGAGCCATCAAGCGACGACCAAATTCCTATTCACCAGGAACCGCGGTTGTCGGTCGTGGGCGATTCCATGACCCACAACTTGGCTGTGGGGTACGGGAATCCGAGTGCTCATGCGTTATCCGTCGTTTGCGCGAATTCGTCGCTACGCAGGCCGCTTCACCGGTCGGACACTCGAAGTTAGCAGTGCAGGCCTGGCGTCGGCGGTTCTGTTGGCGCTCTTAGTTTTGGTCTTGCCGCTGTTGGCGGAACTGCTTTCGACCGGCGGCTCGTTGACGATCCCCGCGGCCGATGCGTCGGTGGTGAATCGACTTGGAATGACCCCGGCGACAGTGGATGCGAAATTCGCCCGTTACGACCGCGATGGCATGCTGCCCACCGTTTGGCGGCTGCGAAATTCTTGGATCGGTCCAAGCTTACGCGAAGCATTCGTACGCTTTCCGCCGCTGCGCAGTAATCAGGGTTATCTGCTGAGTTTGATTGCCGCCGTTTGGGCTTTGGCGCTCTTCTCTGCAGCGGCTCTTTACTGGCTAGATCGGGCCGTGCAGGGCGCTGCCTGCAGGGTGGCTTCGGGATTGCGCAGGCAGATTCATGCACAAGCCCATCAATTGGTGCGGGTGATGTATTCATCGGCCAAAAGGCAATTTCCGTCGAGCTGTTCACGCATAAAGTCGATGCGGTCCGCCGCGGATTCATCGCTTGGTGGCGCGCCTTTCCGCATGCCATGTGTTTCGCGGTTTTCATGATGGCACTCGCGCTAGCGGTCGATTTTTGGCTGGCACTGGCTACCGTTCTGTTAGTGGTCTTCAGTTGGTGGATCTTCAGCGAACTGCGTGAACGGGCTCGACAAACATCGGTCACTCTGGCCCGCCGCGCTGGCAACATTCTCAAGGCACTGACAGCGCATTTGCAGCACAATCGGCTGCTCGGTAATTGGTCGTTGCACAGCACAAGCGAAGAACATGCTTTCGACGAGCAATTGCGGCGCTTTGAACAGTCTATGCTAGCGCAGGCAGCCACGACCTCACTGCTTGCTCCGATGATTACATTTTTTGTACTCGTCGGCGGCGGAGTCGTCTTGTTGCTGGCAGGATTCAACGTGCTGCGAGAATCGCCGCGAATTTCGGTTGCCGATTTCGCTCTTCTGGCATCGGCCCTGGTGGCAATCATGTATCCATTGATGCGACTTGAGCAGCTGGTCGTCGCGCTGCCGGAGGCTGAACATGCGGCTGCGGAAATTTTTGTCTATCTGGATCGCCAACCGCGTATCGGTCAGCTGCCGGATGCCGCGCCGCTCGAAGAATTAAGCCGCGAAATTGCTTTTCAGCGTGTTACGCTGGCCGATGTCAGCGGCCATTCTCTGTTGGATAACATTTCGTTCTCGCTTTCAGCCCGCCGTACGACGGTCATTTTTTCCTCGAACGATGCCACACCGCTGGCCCTGGCCGGTCTCTTACCGCGCTTTTGCGATCCCGCGGCAGGTCAGGTGCTGTTTGACAATCGCGACGTGCGCTTAGCGACAATTGATTCCGTGCGCCGGCAAGTGGCATTGCTGTTGCCCGAAAGCATCATCGCCGACGGCACGCTCACCGAGAACATTGTGGGCGATGACCAGCACTTTACGCGCCGATGATGTTCTTGCCGCCGTGAAACAGGCGCACGCCTACGAATTCATCCAATCGCTGCCCGAGGCGCTGGAAACCATCGTCGGCCCCAGTGGGCTGCCGCTGAATCCTGGGCAAGCCATTCGCGTTGGATTGGTGCGCGTGGCACTAAAGCGGCCGTCGGTAGTCGTCATCGAAGAACCGCGCAAGGCGCTGGATCAAGTCACCGCAGAGCGAGTTGGCGATGCACTGGACCGCGTCGCCCAAGGTCGCACACTCATCATTCTCGCGCACCGTCTGGCAACTTTGCGTGCGGCCGAGCGCATTTTGCTGTTCGATGATGGTCGGTTAATCGGCGATGGCACACATCAGGAGTTGCTGCAGCACAACGATCTTTATCGCCATTTAAATTATGTGCGATTCAGCGAGTTCCGCGATAAAGTGCACTGAGAAACTTGCATCGCGCGTTGATTGTGTGGCACATCGGCACCAACAATCATCCTGCTTCGCGGCGGCGTTCGGGAAGATCCAACGTTCGCGACCAGTGAGGGCCGCGTAGAATCGGAGCCGAGGGCATAGCGTGCGGGCCGACGCGACCCATTGCAGTGCCGTCCCATTGATGTACATGAATCGCTTTTAAAATTTCCTCAGCAACGGCCAGCACTTCGCGTCCTTGCTGGCCTGTAACACGCGGCTCCCGATGTTCATGGATGCTAGTGGCAAAATCGGATAGCTCTTCCAGCAAAGCATTCTTTTCGATGGCTTCACATTTTTCTAGCGGCAATAAGTCCTCAAAGAGATGATCTTTCAAGTGTGCTCGCGCGTCGGGGCCGATGTCGTCCAAGTCGAATTCGCGATGTAGTACTTCACTCACCGGCCGAACGAAGCTCGCGGCCCGCGTGGCCATATCCAACGCCACACAGCCTCGCTCCGACCAGATTTGCATCTGCCGCATCGCTTTGTAAGCGACGCGCGATGCGCTCAAGTTGGCAACGCAACCATTAGCAAATTCCAGGCGTGCTTGGGCCACATCTTCATGACCGCCCAGCACAGAAATTCCGAGTGCCTGCACGCGCCGCACGGGAGAGTGGGCGAAGTGCAGCGCCAAATCCAAATCGTGAATCATCAGATCGAGCACGACGCCGATGTCAGTTGATCGGAATGTGTAGCCGCTGCACCGCGACGCCTCTATGTATTTCGGCTCGCGAACCAGCGGCAAAACTTCCGGCTGATTCCATGCGGGGTTGAATCGCTCGATATGTCCGACTTGCACAATTGCCCCGGTTTGCTGCGCCGCAGCAAGCATGGCATCTGCTTCGGCTACCGATGTGGCGATTGGCTTCTCGACAAGGAGATGGATTCCGCGCTGTAGAAGTGCAACGCTTACCTCGCGATGAAACCGCGTGGGCGTGGCAATTACCGCGGCGTCAATATGCTCGATTAAATCGTGATAGTCGGCGAGCACGGGGGCTTGGCATTGTGACTGTGCCAATCGGCGCGCCTCGGGTAGTGGATCAACCACACCGACCACCGTCACGCCTTCCACTTGTTGAGCCAATCGCGCATGTATTCTGCCTAAATGACCGGCACCAATGACTGCAAGGCGAATTGGTTCGCTCATCGTTCAATTCCCGGGGATTTTCAGCACATGGCGCGGCGAGAGCGTTGCGTTAGGCGGCGCGGCGGCGCTCGCGCGAACGCCCATGCTTGCCTTCCTGCTGGGTTTGGATAAAGCTCAGCAGTTCGTTGACCGGTGGCAGGAGTTTGTCGTTATTACGCAATATCTCGCGGGCGTGGTCGAGGCCCACTTTCGCTCGGTAAAGCAGCCGGTGCGTTTCTGAAAGGCTGTGAATTGCTTCTGCGGAAAAGTTGTTGCGTTTCAGGGCGACGACGTTGATACAACGCGGACGAGCCGGATGTCCCTCGCATAGCATAAAGGGGGGCACATCGTGAATTACACGGGCGAGTCCGGCCACAAACGCGTAACGTCCGATCGTCGTGAAGTGATGCACGCCGATGCCTCCGCTGAGTGTGGCATGATCGTAAATATGCACATGACCGCCAAGAAGCGTGGCATTTGCCATGATGATATGATCGCCCAATTTGCAATCGTGCGCCACATGGCTGCAGGCCATGAAGAAGTTATAGCTGCCGATTCGGGTAGTGCCGTCTTCTTTTTCACTGGCGCGATTGACCGTCACCCCCTCGCGAAAGATGTTGTGGTCGCCGATTACGACCTGTGTCTCCGATCCGCGGTAGCTGACATCTTGCGGATGAGCTCCGATGACGACGCCAGGAAACAGGTGATTCTGCTCACCCAAGGTAACACGGCCCATTAGCGTGACGTTGTTTTCCAGCCGGGTTCCGGCCCCGATTTTGACGTTTGCTCCGATGACACAGAATGGCCCAATGTGCACATCATCGCCGATTTCTGCGGCGGGATCGATCTCGACATTTCGGGCAATATGCGTGGCCATGCGATGAATTGGTCAGGCAGATTTTCGGCGTCCGGTGATCATTTCGCCTTCGGCAAGCAGGACTCGCACCATCTCCGCATTCAGCCGATGACCGCTGCGATGGGCCATAACGCTACCAACGATATCGCAATTGGAAAGCGCAAAATCGCCAACCAAATCGAGCATTTTGTGGCGGGCGCACTCATCGCGGTAACGCAGTTCGTTATCGATCGGTCCGTTGGCATCGAATACTAGCAGATCGGCTAGTGTGGCGCGTTTACCCAAGCCTTGCGCGAGTAACCAATCGGCCTCTTCCTTCAGCACAAAAGTTCGAGCGCCGGCTAATTCGCGGCGAAAATTCTCGGGCGTGATTTGAAGTTGAGCAGTCTGCCGGCCAATGCTGCCGGTGGGGCCGTAATCCACACGGAAGCGAACTGTGAATGCTCCATCATTGGCAGGACGAACTTCGATCCAGCTTTCGTCGTCACCCAAGCGCGTGATTTCACGCACCACAAGCTGGGGGCGGAAGGAAGCCTGCACAACAATTCCGGCGGATTCCAAAGCCTCGACGAATTTCAGGCTGGAGCCATCAAGTCCAGGCATTTCGGTTTGGTCGACACCGACCTCGCAATTGTCGATGTGCATGCCGGCTAGTGCGGCCAGGATGTGTTCAACCATTTCCACGCTGGCGCCGTGCTTTCGGAGCACAGTGCGGCGTGGCACTTCGACACGATTTTCAACGCCGACTGGAATTCGCACAACCGGCGTCAAATCGTGGCGGACGAATACAATGCCGGAATCAACGGGGGCGGGACGAAATTCAACACGCACATCGCGGCCGGTCCAATAACCGAAACCTTCGACGGCAACGCTGCTGCCAATTGTCCGCTGATTTCGTTGGGCGTGAATCAAGTTTTCGCTCGTACCAGTGGTCAACGAAGTTAATTGCAAAGATGAGAAAAGTGGTCGATGCGCTCAATGGGCAGGACGAGTCCGGCCGGGCCGCGCCGCACGCATCGACCAACGCCAAGGTTTTCCGTTGTCGATGCGCTATCGCGTGCGGTTCATTTGCGGCTGCACGCCGATGGGTCCGCTCGGCACGCCAGCGGAGCGGTTCAAATCTTGCAGAATGTAGGGCGTGATATCCATGCGCAGATCGTAATAGACGATCGGCTTGTTGATGTTGCGCAGAATGTCGTCGCGGTTGGTTGGGTCAACCTGATCGCCGTTGAAACGTAGCACCATCGCGATGTTGTGGCTCGTAGCGAACAACTTCACGGCATCTTCGATCTCTCGCGAGACCGTAAAATAGATTTTCCCTTCCTGCTCCATAAAGTCCTTCTTCTGCAAATTGACTTTCAACTGCAGATCGCCTTGCTGTTTGAGCAGGTCCGCTTCCAGTCGCTTGTATTCGGGCGTGCCAGGATTGTATTGCTTCAACTGCTCAACGCCCTTCTTCATGCCTTCCTGGGCGTTCTTGACATCGTTTTCGGCCGCATCGACTTTGTCTTTCATCGCCTTCATTTGCTGCTTGAACCGCTCATGATTTTTGAAGATGTAAGCAACGTCGATAACTGCAATGCCGTTCACACCGGTGCCGCCGTTCGCTGGACCGCCGGGCCGTGACGCGGCAGCTGCGCCGGCCGGTGCAGTTGCAGTTGGCGCTCCAGGGTTGAATTGACCGGTGGGCGCTCCCATGCCGGCGGCCGGAAACTGCGAATTGCCGCCGGGCACCTGGCCAAAACTGGAAGTGGAACTTGCCAATACCGCCAAAGCGATCGCCAAAGCGACCGAAGAGAATTTCATCCTCACGTCTGCACTCCTTGCAATTTGTAGGGCAAGTCGTCCTTGACTAGCGCCGAGCAGCTAACCAACCAAGACAAGGGAAAACCGCCATCTTCCCACCGAGCTTCCGCCCGATAGCCGAAAAGCGGGCGGTATTGTTGCGAGAGGTCGTAAAGCTCGCAAGGTCAATAATTGCCGCGGAAAACTTCGAGAAAAACGCATCTCAAAGCTTCATCGCGGTTGGCTTTTGCCGTCCCATCGTCAAGCCAATTGCTGCGAGCAATCCCATGGCGGCTAAGACAATCGTCGAAGGTTCCGGTACGGCGTTTACAACACCAGGCGAACCAACATCGGAACCGGCGCCGGCTTTGAATGCGCCGAACTGGCCGGCGACTGCGAACGTATACCGTGGGGAATCGCTCGAAGTCGTTGGATCCCAAATCGCCGCAAAAAACGACTGGCTTCCGCCAGCTGAAATGCCAGCATGGCCCCCGGCGGACGGACTGCCATCCGACTTAGTGAAACCGGCCGCCGCATAATTAATCGAAGCTGCTTTCGTAAAGGTCGCGCCGCTTGGTTGCCAAAGATTTACCTGGTCGTTTTGGCCTAACCCTGGTCCCGCGGTGCTGATGACTTGAACAGACGAATCAATTCCCCACCACGTGCGAAAATCGGCCGCAGAAAGCGAACCGCCGGTGACAATCGTCGACGTCCCAGGATTAATGATTGTAGACGCCGGGAAAGTTACCGCTTTCACGCCATTTGGGTCATTTTCATCGTCATCCCAACGCCAGCCGCTGATATCGAGCGGCGAGCCACTCAAATTCGTCAGTTCCCAGAAATCGTTCGCAGTCACTCCAGCATTCGGCGACTCGTTCGATTGAACTTCGGTGATTACAAAATTGGCTGCATCCGCTGGAGAATTGACGTGCCCAAAATCCACGACGACTGATAACAAAAGGGTGATTGAAAACGGGCGAATTACACCTGATCTCATAGCGGTCTCCTCAATGAAATTACAAAGTTTGCGGGTTGAACCAAATGATCGCCGAGAGGCATCATGCCGTTAGATAATGCAGTGCGAAGATAAACCGCGATTGTTAGGAATGAATGAGCCCCGTTGCGAAAATGCAAATACTTTTCAGCGACGATGTCTATACGTCTGCGAGCAATTGCCGCGCGGCAGTTTGTCCACTATGCTGCCCGCAAGGTGAAAGATGTGGCCCGTTGAAGGTCGCTTCGGCCCAATGCCTCCCCCCGGAGCGGTGCCAGTATCTAAACACGCGACACTGCCGGACGCAAGTTTTTGGCCAGATTTCCAGCGAAGAATATCAGAAAATCCGGCGTAAATCGGAATCACTACTCGATGTCCAACTGCCGAACCTTTGTAATTGTGTTGCTTCTTTTGCTGGCTCCGGCCATTGCGACTTTTGCAGATGAGCGTGCGAAGACGGTCGGCGAATTCGCGCTTCCGGATACTTCCTTCAGAACCAAGATCAACGGAATCGTTCCGAATACAATCCGCAGCGATCGCCACATTTACCTCGGTGGCCTCAGCGATTTGTGGCGCAGCGATTCCGATCCCCCCGGCGTATTCTGGATCGTCACCGATCGCGCCCCGAACGCTTCTGCCACTGTCGACGGAGAGAAGCGGCATACATTCCCAGTGCCCGAATTCACGCCGCTCGTTTTGCAAGTGAAACTTGTGCGCGGGAAATGGAAATCCTCGAAACTATTCCGATGGTCGGCCGCAGCGGAAAGCCCATCACGGGATTGCCGAATCTTCGCGATCATGATTTGCCAGGATACGATTTCGCTGGCCAAAATCGGCTCGCCTACAATCCCAGCGGAATGGATACCGAAGGCCTGGTTCGCGCTCCCGATGCCACATTTTGGATCTCGGAAGAATACGGTCCGTCGCTCGCGCATCTCAATTCGCATGGCAAAGTTCTCAAACGATTCATCCCAATTGGCGAGCAGCTTGACGGCGCCGATTACGACGTAGCAGCCGTGCTGCCAGCAATTTACAATAGGCGGCAAGACAATCGCGGCTTCGAGGGCCTGGCGATCAGCAGCGATCGCAAAACGCTTTTCGCCGGTTTGCAAAGTCCGCTCGAAAATCCAAACAAAAAAGCGGCCGAAGCTTCACGCAACACGCGCATCTTAGCGTTCAGCATTGCCGATGAACGTCCCACGGCGGAATATGTATACCAATTCGATCTCGCCGACGATCTGGAACCCGGCGCGCGCCCACGAGACATGAAAATCGGCGCCATGGCTGTAACCGCCGCCGACAAAATGCTCGTTTTGGAACGGACCGACAAAGCGGCGCGCGTATATTCGGTCGACCTTTCAAAGGCGACGAACATTCTCGACACCAAATCTGCGGCAGCCGGTAAAGACTCAATTGAAAAAACGGATGATCTCGCGACCATCGGCATCAAACCATTGCCGAAAACCCTCGTCGCCGATCTTTCCAAGCTCGATGGCATTCCTGAAAAACTCGAAGGCCTTGCGGTCGTCGATCGCACCACCATTGCCGTTGTCAACGACAACGATTTCGGTTTCAAAGGCTTCGACAATGATGGCAATGCAATTCCCACAGGCGTGAAATCCAAATTGATAGTAATTCGTCTGACTCAGTCGTTGCCGCAATAATCCACATCATTGATGCCGCAACAATTCGAGTTCTCGTTCTCATCCTCGCGGCGGCTCCAGCGTCACTTCAAATTTCATCTCCTCGCTTCCGCGCTTCACCGTTACGGTCACCCGATCGCCGGCTTTGTATTTCCGCATCGCACTGTCGAAATCTTCGACGTTGCCGATTTTGCTTTCGCCAAACTGCAGAATGATGTCGCCGCCTTTGATGCCCGCCTTCTCCGCCGGTCCGCCCTTGGAAACGCCAGAGAGCGCGAAGCCGGCGGGGTTCTCCGAATAATCTGGAATGCTGCCGAAGTACGGCCGATCGCCGCCACGGCCGATTTGCGAACGGCCCTTCACTTCCATGTACGTGGGCTTCTCGGGCGCATCGGCAATCGCCACCGCGGTGTCGGCCACCATTTCGGCGATCCGCCGCATGCCATCGACGTTCACTTTCTCTGCCGTGTCCGTGGGACGGTGATAATCGCTGTGCGTGCCTGTGAAGTAATGCAGCACCGGAATTTCTTTAGGATAGAACGATGCTTGATCGCTTGGCCCCAACCCCTCCGGATGCCGTGTGATTTTGAACGCGAATTTCTCGTTCAAATCGTTGAGCAGCTGATTGAACTCTTTCGCGGTGCCGGTGCCGTAAACCACGAGCTTGTCGTCAACCAGTCGGCCGACCATGTCCATATTCAACATGGCGATCGTCTTGTCGAGCGGCACCAGTGGCTCGCGCACATAACGAGCGCTTCCCAATAGCCCACGCTCTTCGCCGGTGAAGGCGATGAACACCACTCGCCGCGGAAGTTTTTTGCCACGGCTGGCAAGTTCGCGGGCCACTTCAATGAGTGCTGCTGTGCCCGATCCGTTGTCGTCGGCGCCGTGATGGATATCCGTCGATCCCTGCGCCAGCGAGCCTGGGCCGCCGTGGCCCAAATGATCGTAAGTGCGCGCCGATCACGATCGTCTCATCGGCATGCGGACCTTCGCCTTCCAGCACGCCGATAACGTTTTTCACCGGCGTATCGACACGCACCACTTGCGTTTCGCCTTCGAGTCGCCAATGCGGAAGCTCCGCGCTGTGCGGCTTGGGGCCTTCGTCGATTTGCTTTTCCAATGTCGCCAGATCGACCCCCAGCGCCGCCTTCACTGCGGGCTCAATCGCCGCACGCCGCACGTGAAGCACGGGCATCCGATGTCCTTCGCTGCCCGTTCCGGCACGCGTGAATGCAAACAGCGGATCGTCGGCATTCGTTAGAGCTTTCGCGCGAGAGCAAATCTGGTCCGTCAGCTCCTCGATCTTCTTCTGTAGTGCCAGCCGCGCTTCCGCCGTGGGCGACTCGATCTTTTTCCACTCCTCACTGGCTTTATTCAACTGCTCGATCGATTGTTGCAGCCGTTTCTGGGCATCGGAAATGTTTCGCTGCACTTCGGTTTCGTCGGTCACGAGCAGCACAACTTCCGCGCCATGCTCATAGGCGTTCGAAACCTTGCGGGTAATCGGTGCGTACTGCGAATCGGCGGCGCCATCGAAAACGCTGTGCTCATCGTGCTGTTGCGGCTCGTGGCGAAGGATAATCACTGCTTTGCCTTTGACGTCGATGCCCGCGAAGTCGTCGTAGCTCAACTTCGGCGCCGTGATGCCGTAGCCGGCGAAGACGATCGGGATATCGAATTTTCCGGACCCGCCAACAGCCAGCGGCGAGAAATCGGAATTCAGTTTCAGCTCCGTTGTTGATGATTCTCCTTGACCCTGCCCGATAAGCCTCAGCGTGTTGTGTTCCTCCGGGCCAAGTTTCGAGCTCGTTGTCAGCGTGAATTTCTGAAACGGTGTGCCATCGTAGAGGTCGGTTTTGAGTCCGGCGCTGCGAAATTGTTCCGCAATGTAATCGGCAGCCAGGTTGATGCCCTTGGTGTCCAGCCCGCGCCCTTCGAGCTCATCGGATGCCAGGTATTGCACCGCCGCCGAGAGCCTGGCATCGGCCGCCGCTTCGTTCGCCGTCGCCGCATTTGCCACCGCTGCGCCGAGCGGGCAGCCGATCATCATGGCCACGGCAATCAGTAAACCGATTCCGCTCCATTGAAGCCTATCGATCACATTTTCTCGGTCTTTCACAAGTCCACCTCGCTGTCCCAGGATTAATTCAAAAGCTGAATCCTTAAGTATATCCGACTTCCGTCCCGCGCCCCTTCAGGCCGCTCTCGGGGTAGTGTTTTAACGGCGGGGTGCTACGGCAATTGGCAAACGTCTGACGTGTCCAACGGTGCGATGTGTCGTGATTAGCCCGGAGCGGTGCCGGCTGACCTCAGAATTAAAAGTACAACCTATCGACGGAAAAGACTCAATTACTCCTGGTCCGCCGACTTCGTCCCATGCCGTTAATCGCCGATGATCCACCCACCAACCCACCGCCAGCGCTACCACCACAGCCAGCCAGAGCAAATCGCGAATGGTGAAGCGGAGTCGCATGGGGTTATCGTTTCTCGTATCGCTCAAGGGCTTGGCGGTACGCCTCATCGAAGATGCGATTCCAATCTGGGTTCATTGCTGTCCCGCGTTTAGCTTTGATAATCTCGACATTGCTTGGGTCCGTGATCCGTCCCCACACGTCCTTAAATTGAGGCACATCCCATTCCCAGACTTCCTTATCGTCCTCCGCGTATCCGTCATGGTAAGCCCACTGGATTAGCTTAGTTAGCTCGCCCCAGAGATGATCGATGCTGCGCTCGTTCATAGCGGCTCCCCATGCGGCGGGCAGGGCTAGTTGGGCGTACAGCTTAAATGTTGCGCCGCGTTTCTGATTCTATCCTGCGCCACCGCTGCCATCCTAACTCCTTATTTGCCGTCAAACCGACATCGGCTTGTAAATAATCGCTCAATTGTTGACAGCGCCGAAGCTATGAATTAGCTTGGAGTTACGGAGAGCAATTGACAGTGAGTCGCTGCTGCTGATACGCTCGGCATCCGTGCAACGAGCGTATCAGCAGCCTCACTTGTCCGTCAGTTGTCCTTGTAAATAATTCAGCAAACAAGTTTGGCACTTTTGCGTCATTTTCCGATGACACAGGGGTGGACTGGATGCGGACCAGCAAGCCGTTCGGCATGGAGGCAATCAGCGGCGACGATTGCAGGCCGCTTAAGGAGAATCGGCCGCCAATGTAACGGGCGGCCTTAATTTTGCGCTAATTATGCCTGAACCGGGACGAGACGGGAAGTTTGTTCGGATCAACTGGCAGGATGCCGGACGAGCGCTGTTCGCAAACAACGTAATTGTTCAGCGAGACGAAGGTGTAATTCACTTGATGTTCTATCAAGTAAATCCGCCATTGATTATTGCGGAGACGGAGGAAGAACGACGGAAGCAGTTTCAGGGAATTGAGTTTCTGGAGGCTCAGCCGATTGCACGGATAGCACTTCCGGAACACAAGCTCCTAGCGTTGGTTAAAGCCCTAGAAAAGCAGGTTTTAAGCGACAAGGAAGAAAAGAATGGTAGCACTACTTGAAATGCCACGAGCACCTTCGCAAAGCGCTCCGGCTAATTTGATTTCCTATCGACCTGCCAACCCCACAGATGTAATTGGGTTGCTGATTGATGATCAGTTTTATTCGCTGTCAGCCGAGCTATACGAAAGCCTTGCAGCAGAGGCGGCCACCACAGGGGAATCTATAATCAAGCTCTTCCGGGAAGAGCAGGAAGCGATTGAGGAGCTGAGGCGAATCACTCCACCGGCAAACATTCTCCTGCAACGGGCAACCAGTAGCGGTGCGCCCGCATACATGGCAGCCTATCCGAGCCGCGGTGGCTATCTGTTTTAAGTCGACCGGGGGGCTCCTCGTGTGGCGATTTATGAGCAGGGTCGCTTAATCTGGGCAGAAATCCCAGATCTTCGAGGTCACGTTAAGCCGGAGCCGCGACCTGCAATAGTAACGGAACAGGTCGAAGTGAATGATCCAGACGACCTGATACCTGTAGTGGTTTGCAGCACTACGTTTTCCGAGCCTTTGCCAGACGACCAACAGTTTGTCCATCGTGATTTTACACGCGATAACGTTACAAAGCTGTCTCGGCCTACGGTGGCAGTATGCGGATGGACCGCTGCTGTGCGGCTTGGCGACGTTGAGCGCGGAGGATTTCTCAGGGCGAAGCGATTCCTTCCCATAATGAAGAAGGTCCTAGAGCTACAGCGCGACGCCGAACCTCCGGACAGATAAGTGCGTCAACAATAGTATGCGACGCCGGATTTTTTGTTGACGGTCTCTCCAGATTAAAAACTGGAGAGCGTTCCGCGCCTTGGTGGCGCAGGCGACTTATACACGCCCGTAGGATTCGGCTTGCGCCGATAGGGTTCGATTCCCACTCTCTCCGCTAAGCCCTCTTGCGAGCGGATTTCAGCAATACGTCATGTGCCCATGTGCGAGTGTCCGTATCGTCTAACAGCCGCTTCTCGTCAGCGGTCACTCTGACGGAGAAGACCTGATCCCGTCGCTCATCAGGGGGCTTGGGCTTGCGCCCGGCACCAGGACGGCTCCCGCCGTGTTTTGGTTGTTTTGCCATGCCCGGATTATTTGATAAATGTTTCCGAAAATCAAGCCATATCTATTGCCTGGGGCTTGTCTCGGGAAAAACTCGCATCGATGTTGTCCTCATACAGAAACGTGTTTCGAAGTGAAATAACCCGGTCGCGCTTTTCACCCCTGTGCAGCTATTTTTGCCAATTTCGCGCCGAGTTTTTTCACAGTTATTTCACTCTTCGCCTTTGGCCTCAAATCGCCCGAAAATTCTCGATCGATTTGATGAGTTATTTCGCACATCGTACCGCTAAGCCTGATGGTGTTTTTGGTGAATGGGTGTCTGAGTGTCTGGTGTCTGGTGTCTGGGTGTCTGGGTGTCTGGTTTGGTTCCCTCTCCCTCGACGGGAGAGGGTTAGGGTGAGGGTGCCGAAACGTGCTACGACGCCTGGATTCATTTCACTCGCTTGCGTTTCACCGGGCGCCCCCGACAAAACCTCGCGTGTCTGGGTCGCACAGCGACAAGAGGCCCTTATCGATGGTTGTGCCACGGGTAGTTCCACGTTCTCTCGAACGCCTCTTGCGGCTGCGCTGCCTGGACACTTTGTCCGAGCCCCCCGGGGCCCGGTTGTGTCTGGGGGTATGGGTGACTGAGTTCCTGAAGTCCCAACGGGACAACATCTCTGTGCCCCAACGGGGCAACCCATGCCAGCCCAGGGCCAGCGCAGCGTCGCCCTGGGTAAACGATCGAATTGAGTTCCCAAAGCCCCGACGGGGCGAAAGTGCTGCCTGCCCTGCCCGCCCATTTTTAATCACTCATTTATTCTGCCCCGTTGGGGCGTAAAAAATCCGACTGTGGAATCTTCCTCATCCCAAGGGCGACGTTCGCGGCTAGGCCGCTTCACTTGTCTTGGGACTGACTTAGGCTGCCCCGTTGGGGCGGCCCAATATACCGGAATCGCGAGCCGTATAGCTCTGTTGAGTATATTATTGTACACGTGATCGTTTGTCAACAGATTTTTTGAGCCAGTCCAAAAAGTTTTTTTATCCCGGAAGCGGCATGCTGCCGCTGTAATATCTGGGAATGCTAAAGTCCGAATGGAAAAGCTCGGATTTGCGGCTGGCAATCTGCCCCGCTAAATTAACCTTAATGGCAGAAATGCGTCTGATGGTATCTTTGCTCATCGCCGTAAGCCTGGGGTGTTCGTCAAAGGACAAACCGCCAGCAGCGGCGATTAGTTTGCCTTTATCAGGGATTCGAGAAATCCAACTTCAAGAACACGTCAAGCAAACCGCACCATCAGAGATGTGCTCTGGCTAATGGTTGTTGCGTCACTCGTTTCAAGCTGGTGGCTGGATCATGCTAAACTGAGGGACCGTATTGGTCGGCTCGAAAAACTGAATCCAAATGTCGATACACTTGAAGCTCGGGAATTTGAGAACATCAAGCTTCGTGCCCAAGTCAATTCGCTTCGGCAAGAAAATAAAGAATTAGAACAAAACGTTCGAACGTTACGAGCACGATACTTCGCAGAAGAGCCAGAATCACTTGAGGCGAGGAAAAAAGGTTGGCAGGAATTTAGTGATAAAATACAAACTCTGCATCGCCCGTAATGGATAGGTCGTTTCTCTCCCAATTATTCGTTAGTGCTCGACGAATTCAGCTTGCCAATCCCGTGAACTTGGCTCGGAGGTCAAATGAATCATTTCCCAACGAGACAAATTGCATTCGCCTTGGTTGTCATCGCAGCTTGTTTCACAATCGATTCCCAGGCAGTGGTGAATGCGGCTGAGCCAGAATCCTTGGAGGCAAGAAAAGAATATTGGCAAGAATGTCTTGATGGCTGGAGCCTTGTTAAACAGCAAGCTAGCGTCATGGCTGCAGATCCATGGCAATCACTGTTGCACTTTCAGGCGGACTGCACGGTTCATATTATTTACGACCCAGAACATCGCTCGGCGATGACGTTTAAATTTCTGAAGGGAGATAAGGAGGTTCTATCGATTGACGGCAATACAAAGTCGGTATTTGGTGCGAGAAACAATTTACTTTTTTACGTCGATTATCCACCGAGCAGCTACGATACCATCGTCACCGCATATGACTTAAGTAATGGCACTAAGCTCTGGAAAACAAAACTTGAAACACTTAAAGCACTCGTGCATTCTGACGGTTGGATTGAAGTGTCGCTTCTTGTGACTCCTAAGAATAACGCACTTGTTATTGTTGGGAGTGTACCGAGCGGCACGTATTTGGAAGTTCTGGACACAAAAACAGGGCAAACCTTGGCTCACAGAATAATTTCAGAAAAGAACGTTTCAAAACGTGAAGACTGAGGTGGACCCCAGTTGTTGGGCAGGTTTTGGGGTCCACCTCAGACAGTCACGACCAGTAATCTGGACAGCGGCTTGACGAATCTTCACGCCGTCTCCGCAGGACAGCCGCTATTTCGGCTGTCCTGTTTGTATTCATCAAAAGGTTAATGGCTCAATCGCAACTTGCGCTGTCGGCGGTAGTATTCTGCGAATGCTGCCGCACTTAAGGTGAGCAAAACCAGGCTGCTCGGTTCGGGAACATTGAACGCGTCCAAATTCAAAGCCGCGTTTTGCCCGCCCAGGAATTCGCCCACCGCTTCCGGATGAAGCACTGCATTCTCGACTAGCGCTTCGTGATTCTCCGGATCATACGGTCCGATGTATTTGTAAAACTCGTAACGACGCGTAATCGATTCAGCATCTTTTCCCAGGTCATTCAGCCCGCTGTCGACCTCATCTTTGCCTTGCTTGCCGGCTTGGAGAATTTGCCATTCAATTTCGACTTCCGCAGCTTCGGAACCATCGGGCACGGCAGGATCGCCGACGAGAAGGTGTTCCAAGTCGGCGGGATTCGCAGATTCCGTGACAAACACCTTGACCCAAATGGCTTCTCCAAATTCGGCCGCTGGAATCTCTTTGGGCAGCGCCGGTACCACGGCCTGAACCGCGGCTGGCGCAACGGGATTCACTGGCGGCTGAACATTCCATACCGGCGCGGGAATTTTAACATTTGTTCCAGCCGGCGTCAGATTGCCCGCATCATCGCCCAGCAGCCAGCGATAGATCGTGTTCGTTGGATTTCCGTTCAGCGCAACCCCGAAGTGGTCACCCGGTTCGTTGATGTAATTTGGATCGCCTTGGAAGAAGAGCTGATGTCCGCCGGTCATGATCGGATTCAGCGGGTCCTGGGCCGGAGTGCCGACAGCCCAGCCACTGGCGCCAAACCCGCTGGCATAACGCACAATCGTGCCCGTGCCGGTGTCGATCTTCACCGGATCGCCATAACGAATGTACGGGCTGCCAAAGGTAAACGCGATATCTGCAGGATGGATGCCCTCGAGCTCAATTTCAAAACCGTGTGTCACTTGCCCTGTATCGTTGATCGCATCGAAGTTGCTCAAGGTGCCGAAGAACGTGGTGGCCGCAGCCTGATGGCAGAAGAACGTGAATGTAATGACGGTTGCGATGATGCATGAGCATCGAAGGTATCTGGGGTTCATTGCATCTCTCCTTCCAAATGAAAATGAGGGCACAAAGCGTGCGTTATGCGGCGTTCACTTGGCCAATCCACCTCCTTTCCGCCAAGAAATTGGCGCGATCGTAAAAATTGCTCATGGAGCGCTGCAGGTTGGTCGACCCTTTACGATCGCCAACGACCTCAATAGCCAGCGTGGCTACCAGAAACACTCACCGGCGCCGCTGCGCCGTGGCGTTGTCGCTTTGATTGTCTTGAACAGCCCATCGCGAGCAATTCAACGGTCGCATTATAGCAATTTGCTGATCGACATTAAACCCGTTGCATTCACTCAAGGTGGCGCGAGGTTCACTCACGGAATGCAGATCGCATGCGTCGGCACCAGGAACTGCGTGCCGGCGCGGGGAATGCTCTGCTGCGATGCATCGAGCACCGGGGGAACGTTGGCCCAGGCACGGTCGGCGACGATCAATTGATATCCGCGCTCGAACAGGCTGCGCATTTGCACGGGATCGAACTCCATGCTGTCTTCCGTAATGGGCCAGTCCTGCGGAATGGCAGCCACGCGGAAGTCCATCCCCGTCAGCAGCGAGAGCGTGTAAATGCGCACCAAATCGTTGCGCGTCTGGGCATACGTCAGCGCGCCCAGTGAGCTGCCAGCAATCTTCAGGGCACTGCCGTCCACGCATTTCGGATCGGGAAATGCTTTGCCAGCGACAATGATGTAGACGCAGGAGCCGGCAAGCGGTCGGCGACCTTCGTTGAATTCGGCCGGGTCGATCTGGATCATCGAAGAGCGAAAGAAAACCTGCGCAGTGGTGCCGCCATCGACGTGCAGTTCCGAATACGTTTTGCCGTTCACCGCAACGTCGATATGCACTGGCGGAAAGAAGCCCGGTGGCGAAGCGGAGGCCAGAATGATTTTGCGATACAGCGCGAGCGAATCGGGCTTGCCACTAGCGGCGATTGCACCCATGTCCCAGATCACCAATCGGCCGGTGTCCACATTTGTTGTGCCGACAAACAGCCGCCGCCCTTCGGCATGCGCACGCGCCACTTCGCAGAGCACTTGCGGACTGATGCTCTTTTCAATCATTCGCTCCAAGGGCTCGGAAGTTACGAAGGAGTCGGACCACAACACGGCCGGCTTGCAGCGTTTCGTATAGATTTCGCCGGTGGTTGTGTTGGTATAAAACTCGCACAACGCGTGGTCATATTGGGGTCCAAGAAACGCGTACGTGGCAATCAGTGCGCCGGTGCTGACGCCGCTGACAATGTCGAACTGTGGTCGCCGGCCGCTGGCAGTCCAGCCGTTAAGCAGCCCTGCCGAAAAAGCGCCGTAGCTGCCGCCACCGGAGAGCGCCAACACGTTGTACTTTTTTTCATTCTGATCGGGTTCGCCTGGCTGTCTGGCTTTCAAGCTTGCCAGCGCCGCCGCTAAGGCATCGCGTTCTCGGGCGGGATCTCTCTCGGTCGTAGCGTTCAGATCGATCGCGTCGGGAGAAAGCAATCCGGTCGGCACACATTCTCGTCGATGTTGGGAGCAGCCGATGCTGAAGGCGCAGCAGGCAAGAGCCAAAAGAACCGCGACTTGCAATGTCCGGCGAGCGTCTAGAGCCAGCGTGGGCTTTTGCAACATTCGTTCCATCGAATCGGCCGCGCAAACTCCAACACGAGTTGGCAAGGAGATCTTCCTGACAACTATACCCCCAATATTTCGACCGATGGATTGCCGGGTGCCGCTTCATGGAATTGCACAACGGCGGCACTAACCTCACACAGCAGAATGGATATACTCTCCGAACGCGGAAAATCTTCACTCATCGCCAAAGTTTACGCGACTGGATTTGAAGGCAAAGGGAGGTGCCGAACTCCACTGATTTGCAAGGCTGATTGGCTATGATGGCGGCGCACAGCGCGGCAATCGGCACGGTTTTCCAGTTGAATTCCTGGTCCTTCTTTGTGCACAGCAGATGAGCGCCGCCGTCTAAGCCCGATAAATTCGTGCACAAAGCAGTGAGGCCAAGTACGCGATCAACCACGACCAGATGCAATGGCCTGTCAGAAAGAAGAGCCAGATGAAGGTGCGGCTGTGGGCCGTATTCGTATTGTGGCAAAAGTTGAAACAGCAACACGTCGATCGAGGGTACATCAGTTTCGAAGTTCGTTGACCAGTGTAACGACTGATAGGCGATTGCAAGCGGGTAGTTCGTTAACATACCGACGCGCAAGGTCATGAAACTGGTTGTCATTAGCAACAGGTAGCCAAAACCCGTGGCAGAAAATATCAGGGCAGTTGCCCGCGATAAACCGCGAGATCGAACCGCAGAGATCGCTACAGTCAAGTAAAGTAGTACTGTGATGGTGCAGACGACGCATCCGAGCCAAGGCCGATTGTAAATCAAGCCAGCGCCGCCCAGAATGAGCAGGCCGAGTGCGAGGAATGTCTTCCAATACTTTAAGATTATGCGTCTCATGAATATTGAAACAGGATAATCGGCGAGCGTCCAAATCGCTATCCGATGGAGTCTCCCATGCAACAAGTAACTGGAATCGGCGGCCTGTTCTTTCGCGCGGGACCCGGCGGCGTTGGCGCAGTGGTACAATCAACATCTGGGTATTGAATTGACGCCGGCGGAATATGGTCAGAAATCTTGGTCGCAGGAGGCCGGTCCGACTGTCTTCGCTCCGTTTCCACAGGATAGCCAATATTTTGGCGATCCCCAGAAGCAGTGGATGATTAACTTTCGCGTGAGCGATCTCGATGCCATGGTCGAGCAACTGCGGGCCGCGAAGATTGATGTCGCGGTCGACCCGGAGACGTACCCGAACGGTCGCTTCGCGCACTTCACGATCCGGAGGGAAACCCGATCGAGCTCTGGGAACCGAAGTAAATGTTTCCTGTGGTGCAGCTTGGCTTGTTCGCATTTACATCGATACAATTCGAACAACCGCTAGGGCAAAGTTTCGTTTAGTTAATCGAGCGTGCCGTGCTTCATTACGGGTACTATGTCATTGAGGCGACTTCCGCGTTGCATGAGTCACTTAAAAGCTTGCCGGTCGAAACTCGTGAAGTCTTGCTTGAACCGCAACTTTGGCGAAATCCTGAGCCAGATCGTTCCGTTCAGCGCCCCAGGATCATCTACTTCGCATAAAGCACGCTTTTGTTGTTCATCTCGCTGATTTGCTTCAAGGGGATCCTACGATTGAGTTGATGGCCATCTCATCGGCGAGCGGACCGGAAGACTTCGACCGATGGTGGACAGTTCATCGGTTTTCCGGTATCGACCAGGAATTGCCGGAGGTCGAAATAATGCACAACCTCCGAAGCTAACTGCGATCTTTCGACTCGCTTGATGCCCCCTGCGGCTGTTGTGAGAAATCGCACAGCGCGATTGTCGTAGCGTCACTTCGCCGAGAGCGGTTGCTCTTTGCTCGCCATGCGGTAGAGCGGCAAGTAGCGGTAATAGACTTCCAGGCAGAGCGACGACATGGCGGTGCTGTAAACGCGGCCTCCGTAGCCGCCCCAAAGGCAATCGGGATCCCAACTGCCGGAGGTGTCGCCGTCGAGTCGTTGGCGGCGGATGAGCGTGTTTTGCATCGCGGCGTTCCAACGCTGCCAGTGCTCGCCTTGCAACTGATACGTGCCGAGCGTGGCGTAATACCAGTAGTACAGGTTGATGCGCTCGGGAGACGGCAGTTCGTTCATCAGATAATCGCCCGCTTCGTTGCTGGCCGGGTTTGCGCGATCCATGCCCATGAATTGGCGGCAAACGAGCGCTTCGGCCGTCATGGTGCGGCTGGGCTTTCGCACGCCTGGCTGATAGGAAGCAATGCCGCCGCTGGTGCCCATCGACACGCTTTTGATGAAGCGTACGATGCCGTCGCGAGTGCGCTGCGGCATTTCGATGCCCGCCATTTCAGCGCTTTTGAGCGACATGAGCTGCCAGCCCAGCTGGCTGGTATCGCCCATTTCGCTGGCCGGCTCGCGGGCGCGGTATCGCCAGCCGCCGGTGATGGGAATTTGCGCGGAAACGGTGAAGCCGATGGCCGCGCGAACGGCGGGCTCAAGCCGTCTATCGCCGGTCATGGCGTAGGCTTCGCTCAGCGCGAGCGTGGCCATGCCGTGGCTGTACATGAACGCGTACGTTTCGGCATCGCCGGCCAGGTTGCCATCTTGCCGCTGCGAGTTGAGCAAGAACTCCAGACCATGCTGGACGGTTTTGGTGTACTCGCCCTTGAGGTGCGTGTTGCCGGCGCCAAGGAATGCGAGCAGTGCGAGGCCGGTGACTCCGGTATCGGCATGCGAGAGACTCCCCGGCGCCTTGCCGTTCTTGATCGGAGCACGCGGCGTTCCTGGCCAGCGCCAAATTTGCCGGCATCCCAGCGGCCATCGTCACTTTGATTGGCGGCCAGCCAATGCAGCGCAGATTGCACCGCCGATTCGCCTTCGGGCGAGCCGCCACGCTCGCGCAAAATGGCAGCGCGATCGCCGGCGGTGCGATCGGAATAGATTTCCGGCGTGGCGCGCGAAGCAATCGGCGCGGCCGCATGCTCGACGACAGGGCCAACTGCAGTATTCGTTGTATCGGGCGAAGCGCCAGTGCCGTCTTTCACGGCGATTGTGTTGTGATCGGCCGTGTTGGCCGTGTCGGCGATGCTATTGGGACGCTCGACTTTCGCCGTGCTGCCGCCATCGTTCGCCGGTCCTTCCGGCGCTGGATCGACATCGCGCGTCGCGCCGGTCGTGGCCCCGGAAACCCAATCGCCATCGGGGGAAGTTGGCGGATCGGGAATCTTCGGGAGTGTCGCCAGGGCCTCCGGCGGCGGAAGCGGTTCCGTGCGCGGTTCGTCCGATTTCGCAGTGTCGCTGGCGACATTGCTTGCAACGTCAACGGGTTCGGGTTTTGCGGCGGGCGTCGGTTGCGGCTCGGATGGCTCGGCCGATTTCGGCTCCGGTTTTGCAGCCACTTCCAAAAGCGGCGGAGGCGCAGTAAGTGGCGGAGGCGACGCGGCTGGAATGGTTTGCGATTTATCGGAGGGGTCGGTGCCCTGTTTGGCAACATCGGCGATGGAGTTTACTCCGCTCGTCGACTGCATGCCGGTGCCGGGATCGTCGCCGTCGATGGGGCCATAATCGGCATTGCCATCGGGGTTGCCATCGACGAGCATCACATCGACGCTGCCGTGTCGGCCGTTGCCGCTGGCCATGACAATTTGCACCGTGGTGGCATAACCCGCCAACAGCAGGTGCGCGAGCAATGAGAGCGCGGCACATTTTCGCAGCGGGTGCGATTGGCCCCAACTCGTGCAGATCATCACCAACAGCGCAACGATCAAGAAGGCCAGCCCGATCCAAAGCAACATCCAGCCCAACTGTGGGTTGGCGAAGAAGCGATGCAGAGGATCGAAGATGGAGGCGAGCAAGGGTGCGATTTACAAGTCAGGGGCCAGGGTCACAGGATTAATCGTTTAGCCGCGACGCGAAGTCCGACGAGCGGAGCAGTGGCTCACTCAACGCTTCACCGGCTGCGCTCGCACCGAAATGGCCACTTCGCTTACGCCGGCGCGGCGGCAGGCGTCGTAAACCTCGGTCATGCGGCCATGGGTCGCGCCTTTGTCGCCGCGCACGAGCACACTCAACTTTGCGATGGTCGCTGCGAGCGGCTTCAAGTTGCGCAGTCAGTTCATCGAGCGAAACGGGCTTTGTGCCGAGGAACACGCTGCCATCGGGAAATACGTTGACCACTTTCGGCTCCGGCGCAGAGGCGCCAGCGGCACGGCTGGAAACCGTGGGCACTTTCACGCCGAGCGCGTTTTCCTCTTCCGCGAAGCGGCTGCCGACCATGAAGAATATGACCAGCGTCAGGATGACGTCGATCATCGGCGTGAGATTCAGCGTCGGTTCTTCCGGCGGCGTGGTTTTGAGCGGCATTGGTTGATGATCGAGTGTTCGCTTTTCGTGCGGAGTGCCCCGGGGCGACTCGCCGGGGGCTAAATGCTAAGCCGCGGTCTTGCGGCTGCGTTTGGTTTGTCCGGCTTCCTGCAGTGATTCGGCGGAAATGGTGTTCACCACATCCTGGCCGGCGGAGTCGATCTGGATCGCCAGGCGATCGACGCGACTGACGAAATACAAATGCATGATCATGGCCGGAATTGCCACGGCCAGACCCATCGCGGTGCAGAAAAGTGCTTCGCTGATGCCTTTGGAAAGCATTTCCATGCGGCCAGTGGTTTCCGAGAGCGCGATGTCGTGAAACGCGCGAATGATGCCAAACACGGTGCCGAGCAAACCCAACAGCGGGCTGATCGTGGCCACCCCGTTGAACACGCGCAGGTAGCGGCGAAGCTCGCTGACGGCGCGTTCGCCGGCATCGATGACCGCCTGTTCGACTTCGACCGCGGGCCGGCCCCATTTACGCACTGCGGAGGCAAAAATCTTTGCCGTTGGGCTGCCGTTCTCTTCGCACACCAGGCGGGCTTCATCGCGATCGAGTTGCCCTTCCTGAAGCTGATGAATGAACCGCTTTACGAATGGGCCGGGAATGACGCGGCCGGTTCGCAAGCTGATGGCGCGTTCGAAAGCGAAAACCATCAGCACGAACGAGCTGGCGAAGAGCGGATACATCATGAACCCGCCGTCGCGCACAATTCCCAAAAGGCTTTTGTTCGTGAAGGCGTTCGATTCGCCGGCCGGCGTGAGCGTCTCGGCGGCAGCGGCGGCGGGCGCCGGCGATTGAGCCAGCGCGGTTTGAATCGCGACCTGCAGCGAAACGAGCGCGAATAATGCGGCAAACCAGGTTTGATGGCGGCGAGCGAGGAAGTTCATCGATTCAATCTCGGGTTAATTTGATGCGGATTAAGTGGAGTGTTTGGAACGGGCGCAATCGACGGTCGGCTCTATTTTTTCACCGTATCCGTTGACCGCTTAATGATGGAGGCCATGCCATCGGTCGCCTGGTAGTGTTGCCGAACGCGGGCGTACAAATCGGCAGCTTCGCGAGCGTGGCCCAATTCCTCTTGGCACTTGGCGGCTTTCAAAAGTGCGGTCGCTTGCCATCTTGGGAAGGGATAAACGCTTTCGACGCGCAAGTATTCGCGCAAGGCAGTGGCAGCATTGTCTTGAGCCAAATACGTGTCGCCGATCAAGCACTGCGCCATGGCAGCGCTTTCGGTTTTGCTGCCGGCGGCAGATCGCACCACGCGCAAGCGCGGCTTCCCGGGCGGCGTCGAAATTGCCTTCGCCGGCCAGCGAACGGGCAATCACATAATCGGCTTCGAATTGCTGATTAAACTGCGGATAGTCGTGACTGATGGTTTCGGCCAGCTCGCGGGCGGCGGCAAACTGCTTCTGATCGACAAGCATCTGTGCGCGCCGTAGCGGCACCATTGCCATCCACGCTTGATCGTGGCTCGTAACGCGTGGCATGAGCGTATCGAAACGGTGCTGGGCCGATTCATAATCGCCCTTCGCGGTACGCAATTTCGGCGAGCCAGTACTCCGCCGGCAAACGCAATTCGCCTTCCGGGAATTCATCGACGATGCGTTTGAGTGGCGCTTCGCCCGCCGACCATTTTTGCTCGCCGATCGCGGTCTGCCCCTGCAAATACAACGCATGCTGCAGCACCGCGGCCGGGCAGCCAACGGTCATGAGCTGATCCAAATAAGTGCTTGCCGCAGCGCGATCGTTATGCTGGACGGCTCGTTCTGCCAGGCGGAATGTCGAGTCTGCCCAAAATTTGCTGTTGGGATGTTTCTCGTACAGCTGGCGGAAAGCTTTTTCCGATTCGTTGCCGCGGCCCAGATCGCGCAGGCACCACGCGTAGCCGTACAAGGCCGCATCGAGGTCCGGACTGTCGGGGAACTCGCGGATCAGGCGTTCGTACAACGGCGCGGCTTCATCGTCCTTTTCCAATCGATCGGCAAGCTGGGCGGCGGCCGACAACAACTGCGGCGTCTCCTTCGATTTCGGATAGCGGATGAGCGCTTGCCGGTACGCGGTTAGCGCCGCCTCGTCCATGCCTTGTGCCACGAGGGCTTGTCCACGCGCAAGCGCGATGTCGGGGGCTTGCGGATCCTTCGAAAATCGTTCCAGGAACTTGGCGAATGTTGAAGCCGCCGCGGCATTGTCGCCGGCCTGAAGTTGGGCATGGCCAAGCCCGGCCAATCCTTTGGCAATGGTGTCGGATGAATTATCGTCAGTTGCGAGCACCGCAAACATGTCGGCGGCAATCTTGAATTGCTCGGCGGCGGTGGCAGCATCGGCGACTGCCAACGACGTGGAAACAATTAGATCGCTGCGCGGATTGGCCGCTTTCAGATCGGCCACTACTTGCCGTGCTTCCTCCAGCCGCGAACTCTTCGCAAAACAAATCGCCAGTGTGGATCGCGCACGTTCGCCATTGCCGTCGTACGTGCCGTTGGTGGCGGTCAGTGAATTTCGTAGCGGCTCAATGGCTTCCGCAAATCGTTCGCAACCCGCCAGCGTCATGCCCTTGGAAAACTGGACGTTGCGATTGAGCGTCTTTAGCGCCGCCAAATCCTCATTCGAGGCGGGCTGAGCCGTGCGAACGGCCAAGGCGGCGCTGAGTGCATCGAGTGTTTCGAGTGCTTCGTCGCTCCGGCCAGCACCTTTGAGTGCCGTGGCCAGCAGGTATCGATTTGCCAGAGAACGCGGATCGTCGCCGGAATTATCGCCAATTTGCAGCGTGCCGATGGCCCGGCCAAAATCGCCTGCCTGAATCATCGCTTCGGCCGCCTGATAGCGGATCGTGGCCGAACGCCGGCGAACTTGTTCTTCATGCGCGGCCGCCGATTGCTCCGTCTCCGGCGTTTTAACAACCGCCGCCAGGCTTTCTGCGACCGGATTTTTCAGCGGCGCCGGTTCCGCATCGAGCTTCGGTTTTGGTTCCCGTCGCGATGTGGCAACTACGGCTTTCGTTTCCGCGGCTTCTTTGGCCGCTTGGGCCGCGACCTCTGCAGCTTTGGCGGCGACAGCCACTGCTTTTTGATGATCTTGTGCCTTGTGCACCAGCGCCAGCCAATAGCGGGCCTCATCGCCAACATCGTTGCTGGAACTCAAGCCTTGCAATTGCTTTTGGGCTTCATCGTAACGCGCCAATTGATAGAGCGCGTGACCCGCGCCCAAATGCGCTTGGATCAAAAGCGGGCTGGATGGAAATCGCTTTTCGATCGATTCAAACTGCTCCAGCGCCGCTTGCGGCCGGTTGGCGTTAAGATCGCGGGAAGCCAGTTGCAAAACCGCCATCTCGCTCCACGGCGAATGATCGTGCCGTGCAACCTCGCGAAGGAGCGGCTCGCATTCGTCCGGTTTCTTTTGCAGCTCGAGCGATTTGACAAGGCCTAAACGGCACTCATCGGCGGTCGGGAGATCGCTGAATCGGCTAATCGATTCGCGAAAGCATTGCTCTGCAGCAGCCGCATCGCTGGAGCGCAGGGCCAAATTACCAGAGTACAGCAGCACGCTGCAATTCAGTTTGTCGGCGGGATATTTCGATTGGAACTGCGAAAAGCCGCAGCCGGGCTTCATCAAACTTGCCGGCTTTCATCGCAGCCTCGGCGACGCGGAACAGCGACTGCTTCGCATACGGACCGCTTGGTTGTTCAGCGATGGCGTCTAGAAACAGCGGCGATGCTTCGGCATGTCGACCCAACTGCACGAGCGATTCCGCCTCGAAGAACAGCGCTTTGCAGTGCTTGGCATGATCTGGATAGTCGTGCAAGAATTTGCGGAATCCATCGACCGCTAGATCCCAACGTTTGGCGGAATAGTGGCTGGCGGCAGCGGCGAATTGATCTTCCGCCTCGTCGGCCAGCGCGGGCGAACGAACCGCACACAGCAGCGCAACGGCAACCAGAAACTTAACGGCAGCTTTGCACATCCTTGTACCTTCTGCCTGAAGGGCACGCTTGTCGCGGCGAATGCGGTCAGTCGATTGCGCTGACCAATGCGCGGGCGCCAAACGATCGGTGGGAGCCGAAGCCGACTGCGATGCAGCCTGTTCGACTTTTTGGGGTGAGCCATCCTTGGCGGGCCGCCGACGACTTCGTCGGCTATCGGTCTTATCGGTCCGATCGTCGAAGTTTCAACAGGCTGTACGACCGGTTCGCTGAGAAGATTGCGCGAGCTGCAGTGCTAGCAGTGAAGGCGGAACTCTAAACTCAAAAATAAAAGCCGCGGGTGCATACCCGCGGCTTTGAGCGATTTCCATGTGGCTTAAACTAACCGGCTAATACCCGTTCGACGGACCGAAGTCGACATTTCCGACTGCATGGAAGTGGTTATGGTCAATGTACAACACTTCTTGTGCGTCCTCATCGACTTTCGTGTGCGGCACCGGCCAACCGACATGCGTGATTTCGGTGAAGTAGACCGTGCACTTGTAATGGCAATGGTGTAACTGCGCAGGACCAATGAGCGGATAAAACCGCGGTGGATCGATGTAATCGGCGATCTTGTCTTTCACAATTCGGACGTTGTTTCGTTGTTGTTCCCAGCCCAACGGAATGCTGCCCTGAATCGGCCGTGCTCTTTCCAATGCCCGCATCACTTCGTCGTCGCTCGGCGCGTCCAGTGCTTCCACGGGACCACCAGCAGTAATGGGGCCAAGGATTGGCACCTTCTCGTACCGCTCTTTGATCCAGAAGCGATCTTCTTGCTCTTTCTGGACATACGGGCTAACCGGAATCGGAATCGCCATCGGGCCCAGGTTGGGTCCTTGCGCCGCCAGCCAGAAACATCCGGTATTTGGCAACGTTGCCGCAGCCAGCAGTGCAAAAGCGGTCCAGGTCGATTTGCGTGACATGCCAAAGGCTCCGTCGGATATTTCAAGCGCTGCGGCGCACCTACACCGCCAGAGCTAGTTATCGAGTGAAGCTGTGCCGAACTTGCAGATTTTTCCAGTTCTGAGGAAAAAGCCGGTCGTGCGGTGCTAGCAAACTAGCGTTCGGCCGCGCGAAGAAAGCAAGCAATTCCGCTTATCGATGCCAAACGAAAAAAGCCCAGGGGTTTTGCAACCCCTGAGCTTGTGCGACGTTTTTTCCTGCCGACTGCTCGCTTAGTGCGAATCCTTGAAGTCGAGGAACCACCAGCCGTCTTTCCATTCCATCGTCACCTTGCGCCAGCCGAGTGGCACTTGCGGGTATGGATAGAAGGGGCCGATGTAGGGCCAGGCGGTTGGTGAATACTGCTTCGGATAAGTCACCGCGGCGTAGTTCGGGTACGCAGCGTAGCTCGGCCAGGCGTAGCCCGGCATTTGCGGATGATCGAAGTGATAGGGCGCCGGAGCACCCGGTCCCATTGGCATTGCGGAGGGCATTGGAGCTGGCGTTCCAATCATTTCGCCACCGCCGCCTTGCATGGCAGCAGCCGACTGAGCCGGAACTCGGTTCGAAGCAGCCATGGCAAGTGGCACCGCGGAATTCCCTTGCGGCAGCCGGCCAGGATTGTTCGCACTCATGGGCATGCGGTTCGGGTTGGCATAACTGGCTTGGTTTCCAGTGTTCGTTTGCGGAGTCGAGTCGTCCATGTCGGGAATCGGGCCAGCGACGAGCAGTTCCTGCTGGGCATGATCCGGCAGTTGCGCACCGGCTTGAATCACGCGTCCGCGACGTGGCGAGGAAGCGTTGTACGAGTAATCTTCATCAATGGCCTGACGGTTTCCGCCGGCGATCGCGTTAGCGACGCCTGTGGGCTGACGGAGCGTCGATTGTTTCGACCGAGCAGCACCGATAGCATCGCCAATGGTCAGGTTGTTAACCACACGCTCCACGCCATCGGTCTGATTGGCAATCTCCAACGCAGCCGCCATCTGACGCTGGTCTGTAACCGAGCCGCTAAGCCACGCCGTGCCGTCTTTCACTTTCACGTCGACACGGTAGTTTTTTAAGTTGCCTTCAAAATTGTTGGCCACAGACTGGGCGATTTGCTGGTCATCGGCCTTGAGCGTGGCGGGCGCCAAGATGGCGAGGCCAACCAGCGCTGCCTTGCAAAACAAACGTCGCATTGTTTCCCTCCTGTGAAAATGCGTGCGGGAATGTCAGAAGGGAGGGCCGAGCCGATTCGAGGAATCGGACTTGGAATGCTTGCCGGTTACCGATCCGAATCGAGCGGGATCGACGGCCGCAGTCCCCCTGCGCAACCCGACGCCTGATGCGTCCTGACTATAGGTGTCGGTTACCGGTTATGCCGAAGGGGAGTTTTTTTTCGGTTTTAGCGAGAAGCGCGGCCGCCGCCAGTGCTAGCAATTCAGCAGGCAAATTGAACCGCAGAGACGCGGAGAAGGCAAATGCAAAGTGCAGAATGAAGATTGCAATTTGCAGATACGGATTGCAGATCTCTGCGCCTCGGCGTCTCTGCGGTTAAGAACAATTTTAGATCGTCGCCGGCCGCCGCGATCGATCGAAATCGCAGATTGCCAGCAGAATCATGCCTGAAAGCGTTGTTGCCGAAAGCAGCCAGCACTTAGTGCCCATGAAGAGCGAAAGCGATGTCGAGATGCCGACAATCACCAGTGCCAGCATGAAAAATGCATGACACATGCTTTGATGACGGGAATTCGCGCTGAATCGCGCCAACAAACCTCCCGCCCAACCCAAAAACTGCACCAAACCAAACACCCACACCGCCGACGGGCACTGATACAACATCGTGTTGCTCCCGGATCCATTCCGGCGCGCCGGAATTTGAATCGATCGACCTAGCGTCCTTGCTGGGTCATTGTTCTAACCGGAAAGCGATTGTCGTGCCAAGCGCAGAATATTTGTTGTGCGATTGCTCGTTGCGAGGCGCTAAATTGGACTTGCAATGTTGAACAGGCGCGCCCATTTTTTCGCAAAAAGTTTTCCGCGAACCATGGCTTGGAACGTCGCTTATTGGGCGAGCAGTGCCGCGCTGTGCAAATTGTGCAAAAAATGTGCGCCCGCAATGAACGAATACTGCGATCTGATAAGTGATTGACTACGCCCGACGTCGATGCGGCGCATCGCCGCTTTTTCCGCGTTGTTTAGCGTGTCTTTTGTGGCGCGGGTGCCCGTTTTCGCTCGCATGTGCCACGCTGCGTTTTAAGGCGTCCATCAGGTTGATGACCTGCGGTTCCTCTTCTTCGGGGGCTTCCATCTCTTCGCCCTTACGCTTGGCTTCGATGGCGCGTTTGATCTTTTCGTGGTAGCGATCGCGATACTGGCTGAAGTCGAATTTGCCTTCATGCCATTGGCCGACGAGCTGCTCGGCCAATCGTAGCTGGCTGGAGCTGGTGTGGGCACGGACGAATTCCGATTTAACGTCTGATGGTTTGCGAACTTCGGACTCGTAATTCAAAAATGCCATCGTCAATACACCGTCGACCGGCCGGATTATGGCCAATTGCTCGCGCCGGAGAAAATAACCTGGCCAATGCCCCACCGCTGTTTGCGCTCCATCGCAGCTTCCAAGAGCGCGTACGGCTCACTTGCGCTATTGCCTGAGGGAATCAAAAAGTACGTGCGGCCATCGAAATAAATTGGATCGATCTCGTCGGGGCGGATGAAGGCATCGATGTTCAGCGCTCGCTCGCTTTCGGTGCGCAGCAAGTCGAGCTCTTCTTTGGTGAACTCCACATAGTGACCTTTGGAGAATTCAAAGCCTTCGATGATCTCGCTATTGGGTACTTCACCATGCTTGGGGCAAATTTTTGCGTAATGAATTCGCTCGTGGTCCGGCTTGTGAAGCAGATGAAAATGAACCTCCGCGTTCTCTTTGATTTCCGCATTGATGGCCTGAACTTCGAACGAAACTAGGCCGAAGCGCAGTTGGCCGCGCCAGCTGGCACGAAAACGTGATCGGGATTTACGCTTCTTTTTACCTGAGGTGACCATTGTATTGGCTCCCTTGCGGTCGGATGCGGCGCGGGCGTCGCACGTTGAATGAGCATTTTTGATGCCCCGGACAGCGTGACGAATGAATAGATCGCGTTCGAGACCATAGCGGCGATGTCAGGTAAACCGCACTTAAACCGCGACTTCGCCCACTGGCGAAAGCTGATCCTTATATCGTTCGCGGATGGGCTGGACGATTTCGGCAATGAATTCGTCAACTTGCTGCGGAGCGCGCCCACAAAACGGCGGGCATCTAACGCGGCATTGAGATCGACTTTGACGAACGCTGGATCGGCTCTTAAACGATCGATCAGGTCGTTAGCGCCGCCTTGTTCTTTGACGACCTGCGCGGCCTCCTGGCTGTGCTGGCGGATTCGCTCATGCAAATCTTGGCGATCGCCGCCGGCCGCGACCGCGGCCATCAGGATGGTTTCCGTCGCCATGAACGGCAGCTCTTCCGCCAGGTGCTGGGCAATGACGCGTGGGTAAACCACCAGGCCGTCCGCAATGTTTTGATACAAAATCAGGATTGAATCGATCGCCAAAAAAGCTTGTGGAAGAGTGAGCCTTCGATTCGCGCTATCGTCGAGCGTGCGTTCCAGCCACTGCGTGCTCGCCGTGGCGGCGGCGCTTGTTTCCAAGCTTGTTACAAAGCGCGCCAAACTGCAGATGCGTTCGCTGCGCATCGGATTTCGCTTATACGCCATGGCCGACGAACCAATCTGATTTGCTTCGAACGGCTCTTCGATTTCCTTGCGCGAAGCCAATAGCCGTAAGTCGGTCGCCGCTTTGTGCGCACTTTGTGCGATGCCGGAGAGAGCGGCGAGGATTTGCGAATCGACTTTTCGCGAATAGGTTTGGCCAGTCACGGGATAGTACGCATCGAAGCCCATCTTATGGGTCACAATCTCATCCAGCCGGCGTACTTTTGCATGGTCACCTTCGAACAACTCGAGGAAACTGGCTTGGGTGCCGGTCGTGCCCTTCACGCCGCGGGCCTTGAGGTTCGCCAGGCGATTTTCGATTTCCACTAGATCCATGGCCAGATCATAAGCCCAAAGGCAGGCGCGCTTGCCAACCGTCGTAGGTTGTGCCGGCTGCAGATGTGTAAAGCCGAGGCACGCGAGCTCGCGATATTGCTGGGCAAAACGCGCGAGCCGATCGATTACCGCGGCGAGCCGGCCGGCAATCATTTGCAGACCCTCGCGCATGAGCATCAAGTCTGCATTGTCGGTCACATAGCAGCTGGTAGCGCCAAGGTGAATGATGCCGCGGGCGGCCGGGCACTGATCGCCATAAGCGTGGACGTGAGCCATCACATCGTGTCGCAAGCGGCGTTCGTGCGCGTCGGCGGCAGCGAAATCGATGGTTTCAATATTTCGCCGCAGTTCGTCGATTTGTTGCCGCGAGATGGGCAGGCCAAGTTCCGCTTCCGACTCGGCGAGCCACACCCAAAGTTGCCGCCACGTTTGGAACTTTTTTTGATCGCCC
This sequence comes from Pirellulales bacterium, assembly GCA_963773875.1. Taxonomy (GTDB): domain Bacteria; phylum Planctomycetota; class Planctomycetia; order Pirellulales; family JADZDJ01; genus CAVTYH01. The sequence goes on along the minus strand of CAVZCV010000006.1, from coordinate 603,282 downwards.
CACAGCCGGCTCATTTCCCGTGAGGCATACCGGCGGATCAGCGGGTTTTCGTAGAATTCGTGCGACATGGAGCGCGTTAAAAACTCCGAAAGCCATCGGCTTGGCAGCGACCAGCCGTCACGCGCTTACGGTTTAGAAAATCACGGAAAGTGGAGACGACCGGGATCGAACCGGCAACCCCAGCCTTGCAAAGGCTGTGCTCTCCCAATTGAGCTACGTCCCCGTGTGGAAACGACGAATGCGCGCACTTAGATTCGAACTAAGGACCTCCACCTTATCAGGGTGGCGCTCTAACCAACTGAGCTATGCGCGCTCAAAGTGCTGCCGACCAGCGGCGGCGCTACTCAGCAGAATAGCGTATTTTATTGACTCAGCGCTAGCTGTCAAAGGCCGTGGGCTGCCTTGAAAACAGCTTGACGGGCGGATTTCGCGTAAATCAAACGCTTGCTCGAAGCCGCAAGCAGTACGCAATCCGAAAAATCGGACGCTCCGGCTGATGTGTCCCGCCCCATCAGGCCGACAAAGATAGCAGCGTCGAAGTTCGCGCCCAGCTTGCGCGAACGCCGTTGAGCTTGCGCGCTCGACGGTTCGACTGCTCCTTTTCGAATTGCCGGCCGAATCGCGGCCTTTGCGTTTTGTTCACCTGCTTCTCATCCTGCGAGACGAGGACTGGATTTATGGCTTTTACGTTTCGTCGGCTCTGCCAAATTGTGGCCTGTTTCGGTCTAGTGCTCGGATTACCGCAGCTCGCGGCAGCGGCCACGCCGACGGTCGAGCAAGCGCTGAAGCTTTCGCCGATTCAGAAGGATGTGGAGTACGACAGCCCGGCAGCGGCCGACATTCCCAAATGCACGATCAAAGCCGAAAAAATTAGCAATCAAACCGGCTGGGTGGTACGCAGCCCGAACGGACAGATTCTGCGCGAATTCGTCGACACCAACGGCGATAACGTCGTCGATCGCTGGAGCTACTACAAAGACGGTGTCGAGGTGTATCGCGATATCGACGAGAATTTCAACGGCAAGGCCGACCAGTACCGTTGGCTGAATACCGCCGGAATGCGCTGGGGCTTAGACAAAGATGAAGACGGGAAGATCGATTCCTGGAAAGTGATCTCGCCGGAAGAAGTAAGTGCGGAAATTGTGGCAGCGCTGCGCGACAAAGACTTGGCGCGCTTTAATCGAGTGTTGCTCACGCCGGCCGAAGCCAAATCGCTGGGTTTAGGCACTGCGAAACTAAAGCAATTGAGCGACAAAATTGCAGGCGCACCGGCCGCTTTTAGCGAACTCGCGCAGTCGACAGAAAAGCATTGGTCCCAACACCGATTGGGCCCATTTCGGCGGTAATCGGCCCGGCACCGTGCCAGTGGGCGCTGAAGGCGCCACGGGCGAGGTCACAGCCTATGAAAACGTAATGGCCATGGTCGAGACCGACGGTAAAGACGGCCAGCTTTCGATTGGCACGCTGGTGAAAGTCGACGACGTGTGGAAGGTCATCGACGCGCCGTCGATCCCAGACCCAAACAAGCAAGTAGCCGACGCCAACGGATTCTTTTTCCAAATTTCCAATCGCGGTTCCGATGCCGGCTCGCAAGTGGCTGCCGATGGGCCAAGCGAAAAAGTCCAGAAGATGATGGACGATTTGCAAAAACTCGATACGGCGATTACGCAAACCTCGAACGATTCGCAACGTTCTTCGCTTAACGATCGGCGGGCCGATTTGATTCTGCAAATTGCGGACGAAATCGGCGATAAGGACAAACCGCAGTGGATTCGCCAATATGCGGATACGCTTAGCGCCGCGGCCCAAACTGGCTCGTATCCCGGCGGCGTGGACCGGTTGAAAACAATGGTCGACAAACTGCAAAGCAGTGCGGACGATTCCAATTTGCTGCCCTACGTGAAATTTCGCTATCTGACCGCCAACTACGGCGCAAAGCTCCAAAGTGGAACTACCGAGTTCGTCAAAGTTCAATCGGAATGGCTCGATAATCTGGAGCAGTACGTCAAGGACTATCCGAAGGCTCCTGATACGGCTGAAGCGCTTTTGCAATTGGGAATTGCGCAGGAATTTGCCGGGCAGGAAGACCGGGCCAAGAAATATTACAAGCAATTAGTGAGCGATTTTGAATCGGCCCCATCGGCCACGAAGGCCCGCGGTGCGCTGAACCGGATCGATAGTGTCGGCCAGCCGATGCAACTGCGTGGCAAGACGATCGACGGCAAAGCGGTGGACGATGTTGCGGCCAAGGCTTACCGCGGTAAATACGTGCTCGTGCACTACTGGGCCACGTGGTGCGAGCCATGCAAAACCGATTTTGCGCAGCTCAAAGAACTGCAAAACCGCTACGGCAAGGCCGGATTCACGTTGATCGGCGTGAATCTCGACACGAACGTCAACGATGCCCTGGAATATCTCTCAAAGAACCGTCTGCCGTGGTCTCAGCTGTGGGAACCGGGCGGTCTCGATAGCCGTATGGCCAACGAGATGGGCATTCTCACTTTGCCGACCATGATTCTGGTTGACGACAAGGGCAAAGTGATCAATCGCAACGTGCACATTACCGAACTAGAGAATGATTTGAAATCGGTGCTGAAGTAACGTGCAGGAACGGTGAAATCGTTGCTATTTCACACGCCGATATCTTCGTTCCATAACTCCGGTTTGTCGCGGATGAAGCGGCGCATGAGATCGATGCAACCGGGGTCTTGAACCACCTCCAATTGCACGCCGCGGGCGCGGAGCAGATCTTCTTCGCCCATGAATGTTTGATTCTCACCAATCACGACGCGCGGAATTCCGTACAACAAAATTGTGCCCGAGCACATCGGACACGGCGAAAGCGTGGTGTACAGCACGCACTCCCGGTAGACGCGTGCTGGCTGGCGACCGGCGTTTTCGAGTGCATCCATTTCGCCATGCAAAATGGCGCTTCCTTTTTGTACTCGGCGATTGTGCCCGCGGCCAAGAATTTTGCCGCCGTGTACGATGACCGAGCCGATGGGAATTCCCCCCTCTGCCAAGCCCGATTCGGCTTCCGCGATTGCCGCGTCAAGAAATGGGTCCATAATTTCCCTTTTAAACGGGTCCTGGCGGCCAATCGTGAACTGAATTGCGATCAGATTCTCTGAACCGCGCCGTCGAATTCTAGAATTCTGGTCGTGAATGCTCAACGGACATTGCGACGGCAACAAAAAAATAGAGACGAATTCACCACCGCAGTTTTGCGCGGCGGGATGGTACGCCGGCGGCGGGTGTTTGCGATTCGTATTGGTTCTGAAAGAATATCGCGGATCGGCCTAAGCCGCCGCCTGGACCGCCGAGTTGATCGGGCAAGCGGCCGGGATCGACGCGGCCGAATAAGTTGGCACGCATCTCCGCAGCACCGGGATCGACCGGATTGAGCACAGCACTGTCAGGCGCAATGGCTTGATATTCATCCAACGTGTTCGGCGCTAATTGTCCCTCGACCACAGAGGGCAAATCGTTCTGCACGCCTGGTAACTGTTTCACGACCAGTTCGTGTGTGCTGGCCCATGTTTCGGGCACGATTGGATCGAAGATCGGACCGGGATCGGCATTCTGCCACTGGTATCGTTCGAGTCGTGCTGTGCCCGGATCCGGATTGTACGATGGCTGGAAATTCGGTCGCAGCGATTGCGGATCAATGATATCTCCCCGCCACACGCCTTGCTGCGAAGCCTCACCGGGATCGATGCTGTCGCGGCCGCCCGCGGCAGTGCCGGCGAGCGCAGAAGTGCAGCACAGCAGCATCAAGGAGAGCGCAACGGCAAACCGCTCAGATGAACGTGATGTGACAGTCATTCAGCACCCTAAGCCTAGGACGCCAGGTCAGCGCAGCAAGAGATCTCCGCCTATGGAAAACATAGCTCGGTTTTAGCTCGGTGCGTTTGACCTGCTCGCCTGCGGAAGTACAGTTTCTACGCGAGCTTTATCTACTTCTCATGCCGCGCAGCGCAAGCCCCCAACAGGTTATCATGCCGGATTCTCCCGTTCAGGAATTGCTCACTCGATTGGCTCGCGGCGGCGATTCTGGAGCAGAGTCCTGGGCAGCTGTCGCCGCCACCGTGCCGGACCATGACCAGGCAAAATCCGCGGCAGCTGCGCAAGCGGAACGCGAGCGACAAGAAAAGCTCGATCAGTTACTGGGAAGAATCGCAAAGCTGACCGGGCACCAGACCGAGGACTCCGGCCAAGACGGCGGTTCATCGGCATCTGCCCAAACTGCGGGCGAATTCTTTCCGCTGGAGCCAACTTCGTTCCGCGATGCAAAACTTGCAGACAGCGAAGTTGAATCGCTGATTTTGAAATACCTGCTCGCCCGTGGCGATGCAACGGGCCGCGATATTGCCGAACAAATCAAGCTGCCGTTTGTGCTGATCGAAGAATTGCTGCGGCAAATGAAGTTCGATCAACTGGTGTTTCATCGCGGCTCGGCGCCGATGAACGATTACCAGTTTCAGCTCACCGATTTGGGTCGGGAGCGTGCCCGTCGACAATCTGAGCATTGCACGTATTTTGGCGCGGCACCGGTGCACTTAAGCGATTACATCACGAGCGTGACGGCGCAATCGCTGACGACGCAACATCCGACAGCCGAAGATTTACAGCGGGCGTTTGAAGATTTGCTGATTAACCCGCGAATGATGGCGCGGCTTGGGCCGGCGATCAACTCGGGTCGCGGACTGTTTTTGTATGGCGCGCCGGGTAATGGCAAAACCAGCATTGCTGAGCGCGTAACGCGAGCGTTCGGCCAATTTTTGTGGATTCCGCGGTCGATTGGCGTCGACGGCGAAATTATTCGCCTTTACGACCCGAGCAATCATGAAGAAGCACCAGCGGAGAATGCGAATCACCTGATCGAGACGCGCAAGATCGACAAGCGCTGGATCCGCATTCGCCGGCCGACCATTGTCGTCGGTGGTGAATTAACGATGGACAATTTGGAAGTGACGCTGAACACCGCGACCGGTATCAGCGAAGCGCCAATGCAGCTAAAAAGCAATTGCGGCACGTTGGTGATCGACGATTTTGGCCGACAGAAGATGAGCACCGACGAGCTATTGAATCGGTGGATTGTTCCACTGGAAAAACGCTACGACTTTTTGAACCTGTCCAGCGGCAAGAAGATTCAAGTGCCGTTTGACCAGTTGATCATCTTTTCGACCAATCTGCAGCCAAAAGATCTGGTAGACGACGCATTCTTACGGCGCATTCCCTACAAGATTGAAGTCGTCGATCCGACGGAAGATGAATTTCGAAATCTCTTCAAGCTGATGTGCCCGAAAATCGGTTTTGAATATGTCGATGAGGCAGTGAGTTACGTGATTGAGAAACATTATAAGTCGATAAGTCGACGGTTCCGTTGTTGCCAGCCACGCGATTTGCTGATGCAAGTGCGCAATTTCTGCCTGTTCCACAATCTGCCGATGGAACTGACCGCTGAGTATTTCGATTTTGCGGTCGAGAACTATTTCGCCGTGATGTAAACCGCCGTTTGGCGTGGTCTCTCACGTTGCAATTGTGCAACACGGGTCGCGGCGTTGCAGGATGCCGTAGTCCAATTGGAATCCGCTGAGAGTACACATTCTGCGACGTATGAATGTATTGGAAATTCGCTGTTTCGCAGACCGGTCGGGACGCGCACTTATGCAGAACGCCGAAAACGGGGGATTCGCCGAGTCCGGCCTTGCGCTGGACGATATTTGCTACCGCAATGTGGCTGGCAGCTGTCGGCGTTGGTACATGGTTAGTGTGGCAGTATGCCGGCACTCCAGGCTTGGGTGCGTCAGGGGCGGAAAACTGGCCGCAAGGCACAAACATTCAACAGGCGCCGCGCGAAGATACGCTCGTGATGTTTTGCCATCCACATTGTCCGTGCAGCAGAGCGAGTATTGCCGAGCTCGCTCGGATCGTTGCACAGTCCAAGCAACCGCCCGCGATATGGGTTGTATTTTATAAGCCAGGATTTGCCGGGACCGATTGGACGCAAACCGATCTATGGAGCAGCGCTGCAGAAATTCCAGGCGCGCACTTGATGGTCGATTCCGACGGTCGAGAAGCCCGCCGTTTTCATGCAACTACCTCGGGCCAAACGTTTCTTTACAGTCCGGCGGGGACGCTGTTATTCGCCGGGGGTGTTACTTCCTCGCGCGGACATGAAGGCGATAACCCAGGTCGGGGCGCGATTGTCGACCTGATCAATGCTGGCGATTCCATGTGCCGATCGACGCCGGTGTACGGCTGCCCGATTGCCGAAACCACCCAGCCAAAATAAAAGACTTTCCGGCATGCCTTACCATTCAATTTTTCCCACCGACGCGGCAACTGAGATTCGGGCAGACGAATTGTTTACCCAGCATCAACGGCAAATCTATGTGCGGACCGACCGCATGTTCGCCGTCTTGATGATCGTGCAATGGGCGGCCAGTATCGCTGCAGCGTTTTGGATTTCGCCGCTCACTTGGAGTGGGGCCCAAAGCAGCGTGCATCCGCACGTTTTGGCGGCCATCTTGCTGGGCGGCGCCATTACCAGTTTGCCGGTCTTGCTCGCGATTTTCCAGCCGGGACGAGCGTTAACGCGACACGTGATTGCCGTCGCGCAGATGCTGACGTCGGCGCTCTTAATTCATTTGACTGGCGGACGCATTGAAACGCATTTTCACATTTTCGGCTCGCTCGCATTCTTGGCTTTCTACCGGGACTGGCGAGTTTTAGTCACCGCCACATCGGTAGTCGTCCTCGACCATCTGCTCCGCGGTCTGTTCTGGCCGCAGTCGGTATATGGCGTGCTGTCGGCATCGTGGCTTCGATCGCTGGAACACGGCGGTTGGGTTGTGTTCGAAGACATCATTCTTGTTCGCTGGTGCTTGATTGGAATTCGCGAAATGTGGCAGATAGCGCTCCACACCGCGGAACTGGAACGCACTAATGAGCGAATTGAACAAACCGTCATCGAACGAACTGCGGAATTGCAAGCCAGCCAGGTGCAACTTATGGGAGCGCGCGATGCAGCGCAGGCCGCCAACCGCGCCAAGGGCGAATTTCTGGCCAATATGAGCCACGAAATCCGCACGCCGCTCAACGGCATCACCGGCATGACCGAGTTGGCGCTCGATACACCGCTCACCCCTCGTCAACGTGAGTATTTAACCACCGTGAAATCATGCGCCGATTCGCTACTGAATGTGGTAAACGACATTCTCGATTTTTCCAAAATTGAGGCCGGAAAACTGAATATCGATTCCATTGGCTTCCACCTTCCCGAACTCTTGGGCGATACCTGCAAAACCTTAGGCCTGCGCGCCGACCAAAACGGATTGGAATTGAGCTGCCGTATCCCCGAGGGGGTGCCCCAATTTTTGATTGGCGATCCCGGTCGCCTGCGGCAAGTCATTGTGAATTTGATCGGAAATGCAATTAAATTCACCAAGCACGGCGAAGTGGCGCTGGCGGTCGAGGTTGACTCGCAATCAGAAGACACCGCCGAATTGCATTTCGCAGTTACCGACACTGGGATTGGCATCGCCGAGGACAAACAGGAGCTGATTTTCAAAGCCTTCGAGCAGGCCGACAATTCCACGACGCGAACTTTTGGTGGCACAGGCTTGGGTCTGGCCATTTCCAGCAAGCTGGTCGATTTGATGGGCGGAAAGATTTGGCTCGAAAGTGAAGTTGGCCGGGGCACCACTTTTCATTTCACGTCGCAATTTGTAATCGATCGCAGCGCCAAGCTTCGAATAGCCGAAGACGTCGATCGCTTGCAGGGATTGTCGGTCTTGGTGGTCGACGACAACGCCACCAATCGCCGAATTCTGGAAGAGGTCCTACGGCAGTGGCGGATGCGACCGGTGCTTGTCTCTAGCGGCGCAGAGGCAATCGCCGCACTGGAGGCCGCGGCCGCGCGTAACAAACCGTTCGCACTCGTTCTGCTCGACGCGCAGATGCCTGAGATGGACGGTTTCACGCTGGTGGAACGAATTAAAGCGAATTCAGACATCGCCGGCTCCACGCTGATGATGCTCTCCTCGGCCGCTCAATTTTCGGACGCACAGCGTTGCCGCGACGTGGGCATTGCGGCCTATTTGACCAAGCCGATCAAGCAGTCGGAGCTTCTGAGCACGATGCTGCAATTGCTTGTGCCAGCAGCGACGCCGGCGACCCTTCGCTCCGCTAAATCCAACGGCGCCGAATCGAAGAAATCTGTGGATCGCAACTTGCAACTGAACATCCTGCTGGCGGAAGACAATCCCGTAAATCAGCGCGTGGCGGCCGGCATCCTGGAAAAACGCGGCCATGTTGTCATGGCAGTCGACAACGGTCAACAGGCGCTGGATGCCCTGCACACCCAACAATTCGATTTGATCCTGATGGATTTGCAGATGCCCGAGTTGGATGGCTTCGCCGCCACCGCCGCCATCCGGCAGCGGGAGTCCGTCACCGGAAATCACATGCCGATTGTGGCGATGACCGCGCGAGCGATGAAAGGTGACCGCGAATGTTGCCTACAGGCCGGTATGGATGGGTACATATCTAAGCCGGTAAATCCAAAAGATTTGTTAGCCGTCATCGAGCAATTGGTGCCGAAGGCGTCCACGAACACTCGTGATGATGAGACGGACGACACTGGTTTGGACACATCGACGTATTCCACACCCGGCGCAATGAAAGCAGACTCAGGCAGATTGACGTATCTGCGCGATCGCCCGGACGATGCGGTTGACGGTGCGCCGGCTTTGCACGTGGAATCGCTGCTGGCACGCGTGGAAAACGACAGCGCGCTAGCCGAGGAAATGATCGATCTGTTCTTGGAAACATCGCCGCGCCTGCTAGCCGAAATTGAAGCCGGCGCGGATCGTGGCGACGCACTGTCGATTCAACGGGCTGCCCATGCCCTTAAAGGGTCGCTGCAGAATTTGAGCGCGTTGCCGTGCGCTCGTGCGGCACTCGAACTGGAGCAAGTCAGCCGATCCGGACAGATGGATTCGATTGAGGGCGCTGTTGTTGCGCTGAAGTCTCAATTAAAACGGCTGGAGGCGGAACTCGCTCATTGGTCGAAAGAGGTATGCACATGAAAGTCCTCGTGGCAGATGACGATGTAATCTCGCAGCGACTTTTGGAGTCGTCCCTGCGCCGCTGGGGGTACGAAGTGGTCGTGGCCCGCGACGGCTTCGAAGCGTTCGCCGCGCTGCTGCATCCGGAAGCTCCGAAACTGGCCGTGCTGGATTGGCAAATGCCAGGCATGGATGGCGTGGAGATTTGCCGGCAGATTCGCCAGCGCGAATCGGAAGCGTACACGTTCATCATTTTGCTTACGGGAAAGCACACACAGGACGATATCATTGCCGGACTTGATTCCGGTGCAGACGATTACGTCATCAAACCATTCAATCCAGAAGAACTCAAAGTCCGACTGCGAACCGGCAAGCGAATCCTGTATCTGCAAGATCAGCTAATTGCCGCTCGAGAAGCCTTGCGGGAACAGGCCACACACGATTCATTGACTGGCGTGTTCAATCGCGGGGCGACAATCGAGATTTTGACCAGCGAACTCGAACGGCAGCAGCGCCATGGCGGGTCAATTGGCGTGGCGCTCGCTGATTTAGATCGGTTCAAACACATCAACGATGAGTACGGGCACCTGGCTGGCGATAAAGTCTTGTGCGCTGCGGCCAAAGTGATGGTTAGCACTACGCGACCCTATGACTGTGTCGGTCGTTTTGGTGGTGAAGAGTTTTTGTTGATTTTGCCCGGCTGCGACAAAGTGAATGCTTTGAGCCATGCCGAACGTGTTCGCAGCGCCATTAGTCAAACAACGATCAATGAAGCTTCGAGGCCGATTGCCGTCAGCGCCAGCATTGGAGTGACGATTGCCGTGGGAGACCGCCCGATTGACGTCACGCAGTTAATTCGCGCCGCCGACACGGGTTTGTACCGAGCCAAAGCGGGCGGACGTAATCGAGTGGAATTCGTCGACGCGGTTGAATCCACACTACAGGCGGTTGAGCCGCTTACGGTGTAGAGCGGTTTGCAAGTGAATACCACCTGGCCGCGCGGCAGGCGTGATCGCCACTAGTGAGATCGCTCCATCCCAAATTCAAGCTTCAACTGGGGGTCGTGTTCTTCGTCCGGGTTGAGCTCTTTGAACAGCAAGCTCGGTTGGATGTCGTGATTGTGCTGGTACTTGTCGCTGCGATATTCAGTGATGTCGCCGCAAATTTGGTGATAAAAAATCTGGCAGATGGGCACGCCGGGATAAATTCGGACAGGCTGCACCGCGAACATCTCCAAGGTCCAGAAGCCGCAAAAGCCGACATCGCCGAAGCCGGCCGTCACATGCACGAAGAGCCCCAGCCGCCCTATGCTCGAGCGTCCCTCGATCATTGGCACCAGGTTGTGGGTTTCGGTACGCTCGATCGTACGGCCCAAATACAATTGGTTTGGGCTGAGAATTAGTCCGTCGTCCGGAATTTCAATCCGCCGCACGCGATTAGCCTTCCGCATGTCGAGCACGACCTCTTCGTAGGTCATAAGCTCATGATGCAGCGTAAGGTTGTAACTGTTGGGGTTTAAGTTCCGTTCATCGAACGGATCGATTACGATGTTGCTGCCCAACTCCTCGACGATTTCGTGACCTGAAAGGATCATTTAACGCTTGCGGCTTAGTGCGCCCTCATTCTTGATACGGCGGCTCAAAACCTTCGATTGGGTCAATCGCATTCCGCCTGCACTTTCCGTCACCCCAATTTTTGGACAAACTTCGATCAAAACGCAATCCTCACAGCGAGGTTTTCGTGCGATGCAAATTTTCCGCCCATGATGAATGAGCCGATGGCTGAAATCGACCCATTTGTCGGGCGGCAGCAATTTCATTAGGTCGCGTTCGATTTTCACCGCGTCTTTTTTGTGTTTCGTCAGGCCCAAGCGGTTGCTCAGTCGCGTTACGTGTGTATCGACCACGACCCCGGAAGCAATTCCATAGGCGGTGCCTAGCACAACGTTGGCGGTTTTGCGACCGACGCCGGGCAGCTCGACAAGCTCCTCGATCGACTTGGGCACCATTCCACCATACCCACCCGCAATCTTCTTCGCAGCTTCCTGGATGCTGCGTGCCTTCGCGCGAAAAAAGCCGGTGCTTTGTATCTGACTCTCCAAGTCCGATCGCTTGGCCGTGGCCAATGCTTCCGCCGTTGGGTACTTCTTGAACAGCGCGGGGGTCACCATGTTCACTCGCACGTCGGTGCATTGCGCGGAAAGTATTGTAGCCACCAACAGTTGCAGCGGATTGGAAAAGCGCAGTGCGCAGGTGGCGTCTGGGTATTCGTCTGCCAAGAGCCTTGCAATCTTTAGAGCGCGGCGTTTCAAGTTCAAAGCGCTTTCCATTGCCATCCCGCAAGTCATGCGCGAGAAGTGCGTTCAATCCCCCGGGTTTCAACACCGGAGTTTACTCGATGAGATCAGCAGATGCTTGGCGATTGTGCGGCTGGTAACGACGAGTGTCAATAAGCGGTAAAGTGGGGCATCTGCTTCGACTTGACGCTCCTTATCGTCAGGGATAGGCTTTGAGCAGATATTTTCTGTGACCTCGCTGCGTCACTTCTGTAACATGTCGCTGAATGAGTCAGAATTCACAGGAGCGCGCCCGGCGCCTCAATCGGAATTCCAATCCAAGATTCGATTTGAATTCCTTCCGTTGACTATTACCCGAGTTACCCCGTTATCCGATCAAGGAACCGTTTATGAGCTTTGCCGACAACCCGTATCAGGCATCACCCTGGGGCAACATTGCCGCTCGGGCAGAAACCAACGAACGCGTTGATTTCATCAAAAAAACCTATTTGCACTTGCTAGGCGCGGTGCTGGCGTTTTGCGGCCTTGAGGCAGTCTATTTGAATTCATCCATCGCTGGTGACGTGATGCAGCGGATGGTTGCCAGCGGCAACATCGCTTTGATTGTTGCATTTTTCTTGTTTATTGGCTGTTCGGCACTGGCTCGCTCTTGGGCCAATAATTCGACGTCGGTTGGAATGCAGTACGCAGGCCTGGCGTTATATGTGGTCGTCCAGTCCTTGATCTTTATTCCGATTTTGTACTACGCAAAACATTTCGCTGGCCCAGATGTCATTCCCACGGCAGCTTTAATCACTCTCTTGCTCTTTGCTGCATTGACGATTGCGGTTTTCACAACAGGAAAAGATTTCTCCTTCCTGCGAACCGGCTTGTTCGTGCTTGGTATGGCCGCCTTCGGACTAATCATTTGTTCTTGGATCTTCGGATTCTCGTTGGGAATCTTGTTTACGGTTTTAGTTATTGCACTGGCGTGCGGATACATCCTGTATGACACGTCAAACGTGTTGCACCATTATCGGATTGGTCAACACGTCGCAGCGTCGCTGGCTCTTTTTGCGTCGGTTGCGTTGCTGTTCATGTACGTCTTGCGATTCGTGATGGAGATGCAGCGCCGATAGAGGCGGCAACGAAACAAGAACAGATTACCCAAGCCCAGGGGTTGCAACCCCTGGGCTTTTTCGTTTCGCTGGCAAATGGTAACGCGGGCATTCAATGCATATAATTCGGCTGTGGCTGAATCCAAAGTGCTTAAGCTAAGCCCCTTACAATGAGCTCGCAGGTTCCAGAAGATACCGATTACGATCCGCTATACCTGGAAGGCATTGAGCACTTCAATAAGTGCGATTTTTTCGAAAGCCACGAGTCTTGGGAAGAATTGTGGACCGAGCACCGTGGCCCATCGCGCAAGTTTTACCAGGGGTTAATTCAGGCGGCTGTCGCACTGTTTCATTTTGGCAATGGCAATATTCGCGGCGCCAAGAAACTTTATCACAGCAGCCGCGCTTATTTGGAACCCTATCGGCCGAAGCACGAAGGTCTCGATTTGGATAAGTTTCTCGGCCAATTCCACGCCTGCCTCGCCGAAGTCGCTGTGTGCAACGCGGAAGAGTTTCCAGAAATTGACATTAACCCGGAGTTGATTCCGGAAATCCATTTGGAATGATCAGAAGCAAAACGACGAATTTCAGATGACGATTGACGAATGTCTCCAATAAGCAAGATCCAACTCGCGTGGCAGAGTTTTGGCAATCAATCGCGTCTCGCTATGCCACGATGTTTCGTCATTCGTCATTGCATTGTTAATTGCACAGTGAACGCTTGGTGACTCAACGCTATGTCGCTTGAAGATCTATCTTTTGATCCTACCCAATTCTGCGGCGTCGCAAGGCTGTTTCCATTGCCAAATCTCGTGGTGTTTCCGCATGTCATGCAGCCGCTGCACATTTTTGAACGGCGCTATCGAGCGATGCTCGAGGAAGCCGTGGCCAGCGATGGTTTAATTGGCATGGCTGTGCTCGCGCCCGGCTGGCAAAACGACTACGAAGGCCGTCCACCAATTCTGCCAATTGCCTGCTTGTGCCGGATCGCGACGCATTGCAAAACGGAACAGGGCACGTACAACGCGCTTTTGGTCGGAGTGCGGCGCATCAGAATTGTGCAGGAATTTGTACCAAAGAAGTTGTTTCGCGAAGCGGAAGTTGAGCTGGTTGATGACGTTTATCCGCCTGAAAATCAGCAGCGCAGAAAGAAGCTGCAGCAGCGGCTCGTCGGCGCGTTTCGCGGAGCGCTGCCCAAAATGTCCGATGGCTGTGAGCAGATCGAGCAGCTATTAGGCGACGACATTCCTCTGGGGATGCTGACCGATATTGTCTCTTATTCGCTCAGCCTTGACCAAAAAGTTAAAGAGGATTTGCTCGCCCAGCCGGTTGCCGATTTGCGGGCGTTGCTATTATTGGAGTGCTTGGGCGCCGCTCAGCCGGCGGCGGCAGCGAGGGCCGTATGCCGTGGCGAATTCCCACCCAGATTCAGCGAGAATTAAATATGCCAACTTCATGCGAGAAAACGGTCGAAAACGGAACGATTCTGCTCGAGGAGGAAGAGCCACAATCAACGAGTGCAATCGCCAAGGAAGTCGATCTGCCGCGTATCCAGCGAGCGGTTCGAGAAATTCTCGCGGCGGTCGGCGAAGATCCAGATCGAGAAGGCTTGCGCGAAACACCGGCGCGCGTGGCTCGAATGTATGCCGAGCTATTCAGTGGATTGCGGCAAGATCCGCGAATGCATTTGCAGAAGTTTTTCACGCAACAGTACGACGAAGTAGTCCTCGTGCGCGATATCGCCTTTAATAGCGTTTGCGAACATCACCTGCTGCCATTCATGGGCCACGCCCACATTGCGTATATCCCCAACGGGCGTGTAATTGGTTTGAGTAAGCTCGCACGGGTGGTGGAAGTGGTATCGAAACGTCCGCAGGTGCAGGAGCGACTGACGGAGGATATTGCCAATCTGCTCGTGGATGAACTGGACGCCAAAGGTGTGGCGGTTGTCGTCGAAGCATCTCATTCGTGCATGACGATTCGCGGCATCCGCAAGCCGGGCAGCGTGTGCGTCACTTCGGCGATGAAGGGCGTCTTCCGTTCGAATCTTTCCAGCCGCTCCGAGGTGATGACACTCATTTACGGCGAACGGCGATGACGTGCGGCCCTCTTCCAAATAGTCGGACGGCCGGAACGTGTTCGATCGGGGAATTAGGAGGTAGGATTTAGGATCTATCGCCAGCGCGCCAAAACTCGGCAGGAAATCCAACATCCGAAATCCTACATCCTAACTTTCGCCACATGCCAATTCTGTCGCAATTTGTGCTCCGCCTCACGTTTGGTTTGGCCGCGGCCATGACGCTCACGTCGCCACGGAAGGTCAACAGCGGGTTCTTCCGCAATCATGCGTATGTGGTGTTGGGGCTGAGTGTGTTGGCTACCATGGCGGCACTGGCGGATCGTGATCATTTGGAAGTTTGGCCGCCGATTGTTAGTGCGATTCTGAGTTATTCGTGCGCGGTGGTGTGGCTGTACGAAAAACCGTTGCCAGGCCGTGTTCTGCTGGCGGCGATTTCCATCGTTGCGCTTGTTGGAACGCAACTCAGCGGGCATGCCGCTTCTCAGCCGTTAACGATGAATGACGCAGCGTCCGACTGGTCAGAAATTGCCGTCGCCATTTGGCGCTGCGATCCGCTTACAAGCGGGCTGCTGTTAGGCTCTACCATCGCTGCGATGTTTTTGGGGCACTGGTACCTGAATTCGCCGACCATGGAAATTGCGCCGCTGAGAAAGCTTCTGGTCTTGATGCTCATTGCTGTCGTTGGTCGCGCGCTCGTTTCCGGACTTGGCCTTGTTCTTCAATGGCAAACAATCGAACTTAGCGGAAGCCAAAGCATCTTGATTGCGCTGCGATGGCTTAGTGGGCTGGTTGGCACTGCGGTTTTGATCTTCATGGCCTGGCGAACGCTTAGAATTCCCAACACGCAAAGTGCGACAGGCATTTTGTACGTCGCAGTTTTCAGCACGTTCCTCGGCGAGTTGACAAGCCTGCTACTGTCCCGCAGCACCGCGTTTCCAGTATGATGAATGGATGCGGAGATCGACTGCGCTTCTGAGTGCGCTGACGATAATTAATTTATTAAAAATCCTATTGAATGCGGCGCGAGTCGCGAGCTATGTGAAAAATGCAAGTTGCGTTCTCGTGTCCTAGATGTGAAGCGGCCAATTTTGCGGATGCGCAGGTTGAAACCGAGAAGATCTCATGCAGTCTATGTGAGCAGGACCTTCAAATTCCACCGCAGGCGTATGATGGGATTCGCCTGCACCGCTGTCTCGTTTGCCCCAGCACCGATTTGTTCGTGCGGAAAGATTTTCCCCAGCGGCTTGGTGTGCTGATTGTGACCGTCGGGTTGTTGGCCAGTTGTGTGGCCTGGGCATTCCATCAGCTATACTTGACCTTTGCAATCCTCTTTGCCACGGCGTTCATTGATGTAGTGTTATATGTTGTCGTTCCCGACGCCTTGATGTGTTACCGCTGCGGCGCCATGTACCGCGGCGTCGCGGGCTTGGAAGAGCACGAATCGTTTAACTTGGAAATCCACGAAAGGCATCGGCAGCAGAAGATTCGTCTGGCGGACGTAAAGCGCGCAGGGCAGAGAGTGGAATCGTCCGGCGTCGAAAGTTGACGCCAACCGCTTGCGTCTTAGCGCGTGTGTTCTGACACCGGTCCAGCGAGTCAGCCCCGATTCCCCCGGCGACTCGTCGGGGGATAAATGGATGGCACGTGAACGTAAATTCGACCCCTGACCTCTGCTCACCATGGATCCGCAGCGACAACGAATTCAGGAAGACTTGCGCGGGCTAGTGTCCGGCGACGTGCGCTGCGACGATATCTTGCTGCAGTTGTATGCCAGCGATGCCAGTATTTATGAACTCAAGCCGCTGGGAGTTGTCCGACCCCGAAACACCGCAGATGTGGCTGCAGTGGTGAAATACGCCGCCGAGAAACGGCTGCCGATTCAAGCTCGCGGTGCGGGAACGGGCCTGGCTGGTGAATCACTCGGCCGCGGAATTGTAATCGATTTCTCGCGCTACATGCGCCGAATTTTTCGTACGGATCCAGAAAGTGTGCGCGTTCAACCCGGCGTTGTGCATGCAGTTTTGAACGAGCATCTTCGACGCGGTGGTCGAGTTTTTGGTCCCGACCCGGCCAACAGCAGCGTTACCACCATCGGCAGCGTCATCGCGATCGATGCCTCGGGAAGTTATTGGCTCAAGTATGGTTCCGCGCGCGGCACGTCTTGAGTCTGCAGGCTGTGCTTGCCGACGGAACAATTCTCGAACTTGGGCAAGAACAATTTTCGCCGCTCATCGAGGCGTCCGTCGGAGCAGGCACGGAACATGCCACAGCCGCCGGCGGTACGAGCACAGCCGCAAATGGTTTCAGTGCCAACGAAAATAGCGCGACAATTGTCGACGCGCCGCCCAGCGGTCCGGAAGGCCGCAGGCACGAACTTGTTAGCCGTATAAGTGAAGTGTTGTTGCGTGAATCGCCGCTCATTACTGCACAGCAGCCGAAATCAGTGCTCAATCGCTGCGGCTATCAGCTGGCCGATGTGTTGCGGGGCTCACAATTGGATCTCGCAAAATTGCTGTGCGGATCGGAGGGCACATTGGCACTTGTGACCGAAGCGACACTGGCCACGCAGGAATTGCCGCGAGCCGCGGCGTCGCCATGCTGTTTTTCGATCGCCTGGAAAGCGCGGCGCTGGCCGTGGAGGAAATTCTCTCGTTCCAGCCTTGTGCCTGCGATTTGTTGGATCGCCGGCATTTGAGTTTGGCTCGCGAAACGAGTGCCGAGTATGAAGTGCTGATACCGGAAGATGCTGAAGCGGTGCTGCTCGTTGAGCATTCCGGCGACGACGCGGCGGAGGTGCGGCAGAGGATATCCCAAACCGTCGATCGGCTATGTCGCAAAAAACAGTTGGCGTTTGACGCCAGGCAAGCGTTTAACACGGCCGACGTAGAACTTTATTGGCAGCTCGCGCGGCGCGTAGTGCCTACGCTGCATCGGATGAAAGGCAATGTGCGGCCGATTCCCATCGTGGAAGATGTTGCGGTGCCGCCTGCGTCACTGTCGTATTTTTTGGTGCAACTGCAGAATACGCTGAAGCGACATCAAGTGACGGCGTCACTCTATGGTCATGTTGGCCACGGGCAGTTACACATCCGACCGTTTCTCGATTTGACGCAGCCGGAAGATGTACGAAAGCTCGAAGGGCTAGCCGAGGATCTTTACACCGAAGTGTTTGAAATTGGGGGCACCATTAGTGGAGAGCATGGCGACGGAATTAGCCGTACTCCATTCGTCCGAAGGCAATACGGCCCGCTCTACGATGTGTTCCGGGAAATTAAAACCATTTTCGATCCGCTGAATATTTTGAACCCCGGGAAGATTGTCAACGACAACGCAAGCTCGGTCATTGAGAATCTTCGACCCGCTTGGGCAGCCCGCGCAATTGACCCCGCCGCTCCTGCATTAGCGTCGCACAGCATTTCTGGACCGCAAGATGGCGCGCCGCCCAGCCCACCGGTCGAATTGCACATGAATTGGAATCTGCAGCAGTTGACCGACGCAGCAAATCGTTGCAACGGCTGTGGAGCCTGCCGCTCGGAGCTTTCCGACGTTCGCATGTGTCCGATCTTTCGCGTGCTGCCCTCCGAAGAAGCGTCGCCTCGCGCGAAGGCCAACCTACTCCGCGCGTTGCTAGATGGCCAGCTTGATGCGCAAATTGTCGGCCGAGATGATTTTAAAGATGTGGCCGATTTGTGCGTCAACTGCCATCAGTGTCGCTTGGAATGTCCGGCGGGCGTCGACATTCCAAAGCTGATGCAAGAAGCGAAAGCATCCTACATCGAGGCCAACGGCATGCGCCCCGGTCAATGGCTGCTTGCCAGAATTAATTTGCTGAGTGCCGCAGGCAGCGCCATTTATCCGCTCGCGAACTGGGCCATCACCAATCGAGCGGCACGCTGGGTTTTGGAGAAAACGTTGGGTGTCGCCCAAGGGCGCAAATTGCCACGTTTTGCTCCGCGAACTTTTATGCGGCGAGCCGCCCGACGCCGTTTGACTCGGCCTACGCGGCGATCCGGCCGAAAAGTACTGTACTTTGTCGACACCTATGCCAATTACCATGATCCACAGCTGGCAGATGCACTCGTGGCCATAATGGAACACAACGGCGTCGCCGTGTATGTACACCCTGAGCAAAAACCAAGTGGAATGAGCTTGATCAGTGCGGGCGCCACAGCCGCGGCGCGACGGCTTGCAGGACACACGATTCATCTACTGGCGGATGCCGTGCGACAGGGGTATCACATCGTCGCCACCGAGCCCTCGACCGTCCTATGTTTGACACATGAGTACTTGAATTTGATTGATGATGTCGATTCGCAGGCAGTCGCCGCAAACACCAGCGAAGCATGTAGTTTCCTTTGGAAGCTCCATCAGCAAGGCAAATTGCAGCTTGATCTCAAGCCGTTGCGAGCTGTACTTGGTTATCATCAACCGTGCCACATGAGAGCACTGCATTCGACGAGTCCCGGAGAAAACCTATTGCGATTGATTCCAGGCCTTACTGTACAAAAAATCGAACGCGGTTGCTCCGGCATGGCTGGCTTGTGGGGATTGACGCGCGAGAATTACCGAATGAGTTTACGCGCCGGTTGGGGCCTGATTTCCAGTTTGCGCGATCCGACCTTGCAGGCGGGCATTACTGAATGCAGTGCGTGCAAGATGCAAATGGAACAGGGCACCTCGAAACCAACGTTGCATCCGCTTAAGCTGCTTGCTCTGTCGTATGGATTATTACCAGATGCGACGGGTTTGTTAAACCAGCGCGGCACGGAGCTAACTGTGTCATGAACTTTACTGTCAAGCTGTTTGCCGTACGCGCCAACTTTCCGGTTCGGAGAGCATCGATTTCGATTTACCCGGCGATGTTATCGTTGCTGATGTCCGTCGCCGATTACTTGAAAAAATACCGAAGCTCGCACAATTCGGTCCACAGCTGCGGTTTGCGGTAAATTCTGAATATGCCGATGACAAAACACCGGTTCCAGCGAATGCCGAAGTGGCGTGTATCCCGCCGGTGAGTGGCGGTTAATATCGGAGTTGGCCACAACCTGCCATGATTCAGCTAACGATACAACCCGATTGATGCTGGGGCCGTGCTCGCCGCAGTACAATCGCCCAAGGCCGGTGCCGCGATTCTATTCCTCGGAACAACACGGGAAATGACTAGCGGTCGGCGCACGAAGTCGCTCGACTATGAATGCTATCCGGAAATGGCGGAGCGGAAGCTGGCGGAACTGGAAGCCGAAGCCCGCCGAAGTTGGCCGATTGTGGAGTGCGCGATCGTGCATCGTTTCGGCCATCTTGAACTCGGTGAGGCGAGCGTGGCCGTGGCAGTAAGCACGCCGCATCGCGATGACGCGTTTGCAGCCTGCCGCTGGCTGATCGACACCCTTAAGCAAGAAGTGCCAATCTGGAAGCGCGAGAATTGGGCCGACGGAACGCAGGAATGGGTTCATCCGGGCTGACAAACTGATGCTATTTCGATAAGGCTTCCAGATGAGCCAGTACCAACTTGATCGTGTCGTATGGCACGCGCATTCAGCTGTTCGAAAATCGGCGTTAGACGCCGCTCTTCGCCGGTTGCGGCGGCGGCGACAACCTGCCGGTAAACATTTGCGGTGACCCAGGCGTCAATTTTCGGCGGCTTTTCTTCCGCGACGAATTCGGTTAAATAGCCCACGACCGTGCTTCGAGCGCGCTTCAACAGATGCTTTACATCGTCCACAGACCGGCCCTGCTCGGAACAACTTGAATGCCTCTGTCTTTACGGCATTCGGCCCTTTCGGCTTCACATAACCTCGCATTGGCGTGGCAAGTTCCGCAGGCGCATCGGATTGATCCGTTGAAATCTGCTGCTCGCGGCAAAAGCTCTCGATCAATGCAATCAGCGGCTGACCAAAATCGCGCTGCCGTTTTTCGCCGATGCCGCGCACCGCTGTCAGATTTTCTATCTTCGTTGGCCGAATGCGCGCGAGGCCCCGCAGCGCCGCATCGTCGAGCACGATGTACGGCGGTACGCTCCGCTCCCGAGCCATCTCAAGTCGCCATTGACGAAGTTGTTCAAACAATCCGCGGTCGACGCCTTCCCAGCTTTCCGCATCGACCTTCGCCTGCTTCGGCGAGTCCGCTTTGGGCCGCAGCAGCTTTACCTCACGTTTGCCACGTAAAACTTCCCAAGACGCTTCGTTCAATTTCACGATGGGGCGATCGCCCGGCGTGCGAGCTAGGAGGTTCTGATCGACTAATTGATAGACCAACGATTGCACTTGCTTCTTCGGCATCTCGCGCAATAGACCGTATGTGCTCAATTTGTCATGCCCGGAGCGGCGTACCATCTCGGTGTCGGCGCCAGTCAGCACATCCACGACATGGCCGACGCCAAATTTTTCTTCCACTCGGGCCACGCAAGAGAGAATCTTCTGAGCCGTTACGGTGGCATCGTCCAAGCCTTCGACGTCGGCAAGGCAAACATCGCACGCGCCGCAATTATCGCGGTCGTAAGTTTGGCCGAAATATTCGACAAGAGCGCGGTGTCGGCAGCGTGGCGCATTGCACAGGATCTGCATTTGCTTGAGCAATTGCAGTTGGGCGGCAATCACTTCGGCTGGATTATCCGCATTTTCCGCACTTTTGCGGATCAATTTCTCCCACCGCATTGCATCGCCGTATGAATACAGCAATACGCATTCGGCGGCCAAGCCGTCGCGACCGGCCCGGCCACTTTCCTGTTGATAATGTTCGATGGTCTTGGGCATCGCAGTGTGGAGTACGCAGCGCACATTGCTGCGGTCGATGCCCATTCCGAATGCCACGGTCGCAACAACTACGTTTAATCTTTCGGCAGCAAATGCATCTTGCACCCGGTGGCGAAGATCGGAATCCAACCCGGCATGGTAAGCTTCGGCCTCGATGCCGTTGGCTTTGAGGACGGCAGCCATGTTTTCGGTGTCTTTTCGGGAGATGCAATACACGATGACCGCTTCGGCTGAGTGCCGGCGGATAACTTCGATGGTTTGTGCATATGCATCGACAAGCGGAATGACCCGGTAAATTAAATTCGGACGATCGAAGGAACCGACCAGTACGGCAGGATCGCGCAGTCCGATCTGATGAGCAATATCCTCTCGCACGCATGGCGTGGCGGTGGCTGTGAATGCATGGATGCTCGCGTCCGGGAAGTTTCGCCGCAACAGCACCATCTGGCGATATTCCGGCCGGAAATCGTGGCCCCAATGACTGATGCAATGGGCTTCGTCGATGGCAAACCGGCGGACGTTCAGCTTCTTGGCCGTTTCCAGAAACCACGGCGAAATAGCACGCTCGGGCGCCACGAACAGCAAACGATATTTTCCGTCAAGCAGGTTGCGTTCAATGTCGCGCCGCTTACTGCCATCGAGGCCGGTATAAAGAGCGGCGGCCGGGTAGCCTGCTTCGGAAAGCCCATCGACCTGATCTTTCATCAGCGAGATGAGGGGCGAAATCACGACATCGGTCCCACCACTCACCGCCGGGGGCACCTGATAACAGAGCGATTTCCCGCCCCCGGTGGGCAGCACCACCAGCGAATCTCGGCCTGCGAGGGCTGCCTGAATGGCCTCGGCCTGCAGGGGGCGTAATTCACCGAAGCCCCAGAATTGTCGAACCGTCTCGATCACCTCAGTCGAGACCGACGGCCCGCCCTTGGTATGTGATGATCGTGGAGTCGTTTCTATTTTCGCAGGCATAGTGAACGTTTATAGCAAGAATGATGCGGGTTTGTCGCCAAGGCAGGGGCGATTTTTGTGGCGGTCAAAGTGTAAGGATCATGCGACCCACGGACAGGTCACGTGCGAAGCATTGAGAAAGTCGACACAAGAATGTGCCCGATATGCTGGACGCTGATGACTCGGCCATTTATTATTAGCAGATCGTGTTGACGCCGGGGGACGTCGCAGCGGGGTTTCTGCGCATGCCCTGCGATTTTTGCCCGCCAGCCACCTTCAGCAGGATTCGTCGTTATGGCCGAATTTCACTACGACGCCCCGAAAACCCAGGAAACCTCGACTGGCGCATGGTACCGCGATATGCGGAGTTACCACTGGTTTGTCCTGATCGTGGCATCGCTGGCCTGGCTGTTCGATTGTTTGGATCAACAGCTTTTCAATTGGGCTCGCTCCAAGGCAATGGACGACCTTGTTGGTTCGACTGGCAATGCAACGGCATATGGTTACTTTACAACTGCAATTTTTTTGGCCGGTTGGGCAACGGGTGGACTCATCTTTGGAGCGCTTGGAGATCGGCTTGGGCGTGCCAAGACCATGATGATCTGTATCATCATTTACTCCGCATGCACTGGGCTTAGCGCACTTTCTCAAGGTTTCTGGGATTTTGGCGCATATCGATTCTTGACTGGCCTTGGAGTCGGCGGGGTGTTCGCGGTTGGAGTAACTTTGGTGGCCGAGACCGTTCCGACTTCTGCGCGCGCAGGCGCTTTAGGGCTGCTGCAAGCGCTTTCTACCGTAGGGAATGTGTCTGCCGCTGGCATTGGCTACTTACTCGGATTTTTGCACATCGAGCATGCTTGGCGCTGGGCATTTGTCGTTGGCGCATTTCCGGCAGCAATGGCCGTGCTAGTTCAACGAAAGGTCAAAGGAGCCAGAAATTTGGTTAGAGGCCAAGGCTGAAGGAAGGACGCAAGGCGGTCTTATCCAAGCTTTATCCGATCTATTTCGCGACCCAGTCTGGCGGAAAAGAGCGCTGCTCGGGTTAGCGATTGGCTGCGCCGGCATCATCGGTTATTGGGGAATCGGCGTCTTCAGCAACGATTTGTTGCGACGAGTATCGGAAGGTGAACCGGAGTTTCAAAGCATGGAGCCCGCGATCCGCAGCAGCACATTAGATAAATGGGTTGCGATCAATCTATTCATGCAAAACGTCGGCGCGTTCGCCGGCATGATGTTGTACGCCAGGCTGGCTCGTGTGCTGGGGCGGAAACCAACATTTGCGATCGCATTCGTGTTGGCGTTCGCGGCAACAATTGCTCAATTCCAGGGACTAACTTCCCATTGGCAAGTACTCTGGCTCACGCCAATTCTCGGATTCTGCCAGTTGGGCATTTTCGCCCTGTTCGCGATTTACTTTCCGGAGCTGTTTCCGACGAATCTACGAAGTACGGGCACTTCTTTCTGCTACAATGTCGGCCGCTATGTGGCTGCGATTGGAGTGACGATTCAGGGCTATTTCGCCTTTCGGCAAATCTCTGTCACCACACTGCCTGAATCATCTGCAGATGCGGTTCATATGCTGCGCCAGATCGGGACTTGGACCGCGTTTGTTTACTTGCTCGGACTTCTGGCTCTCCCCTTCGCTCCCGAAACAAAAGGCCAGCCGCTGCCGGAATAAGCAGCACAATCGTTTGCCCAATCGGTCGGAAGGCGTGAAGCAACTTCCCAGCGGTGTTGACCGGCCTTCGATTTCGTGCGATTGTTGTGAGGCGCAGCGGCTAATGTGATGGCGGCCAAAGATGCGGCAGTGGCAGGTGTGGAGCAAATTGCGTTGGGCGTTATCAACTGGATTGTCGAGCAAATCAAATGGTTAATTAGCCTTGCGCGCCAGAGAATCTGCAAGCGCTAGTGAATCTTGGCGGACCAGCTTGGGTCAGTTATGCAATTCTGGCGACAATCGTCTTCAGCGAAACCGGTTTGCTAGTTGGTTTTTTTCTCCCGGGCGATTCTATGCTCTTTGCGGCCGGCTTTTTGGCAAGCCGCGAAGTGTTCAATCTTTTCGTGCTACAGGCGGTGCTTATCGTCGCGGCGATTACCGGCGACGCAGTGAATTACTTTCTTGGCCTGCAACTTGAGGAGCGTGTATTCGAGAAGGGGCACATGCGCTTCGTCAAACATTCACACCTCATGGCCGCCAAAGATTTCTATGAACGTCACGGCGGAAAGGCCATTGTGATCGCCCGCTTTGCTCCGTTCGTGCGCACGTTCACGCCATTCGTGGCGGGAATCGCACGAATGACTTACCGCAAGTTTTGGATCTATAACGCCATCGGCGGTGCGGGTTGGGTGTTTTCAATGACCTTGGCGGGGTATTTCCTTGGCCAGATCCCATTCATCAAAGATCACTTCGAGCTGGTCGTAATCACTATTGTGCTCATCAGCGTTTTGCCGATTGCAATTGCGGCTCTCAAAGCCTGGCTATTTCCGGCAGTTCAAGCGCCCCCTGCCGGACATTCGGTGCCGCTTGAACCTCGGGACTAAAAAGCACCACGGATACACGGAGAAGTAGAAAGACAATTAGGAATCCAGGAAGCCAATAACTCGAACATTCGAGATTCCTACCAAGGTCTTGTGATTATTTATTTCTGGTTTCCTGGCTTCCCAATTAGGCTTTTGCCCGTATCAAGTTGGTGAAAGTCGCTCGCTATTCACCGCTTTTGATCGATCTCGCGTGCTTCTCGCGGATTTTGCAAACCTTTGGCACGGCTTGCATCAGGATGTACGGCTGCGACGGATTGTTGCGGGCATAGTCCTGGTGATACTCCTCCGCCGGATAGAATGCCTTCAGTGGCTCAAGCGTGGTGACAATCGGCCTGGAAAACGCTTTGGCGCCGGTCAGATGTTTGATCTTTGCTTCGGCGGCATTTTTCTGGGCATCGTCGGCATAAAAAATAGCCGACCGGTACTGCGTCCCGATGTCGGCTCCCTGCCCATTGAGCTGTGTCGGATCGTGGGCATCGAAAAATACATCGAGCAGTTTGTCGAAACTAATGCGGCTCGGATCGTACGTGATGCGGATGGCCTCTGCGTGCCCGGTATCGCCATCGCAAACGCGCTGGTAGTTCGCCGTTTCCTTGGATCCGCCGCTGTAACCGCTGACAACATCGCGTACGCCATCGAGCTGCTCGAACGCTGCTTCGGTGCACCAAAAGCAGCCTCCGGCAAAAACGGCAGTGGCCAGCTTTTCGCTACCGCCTGAGTTGTTCGATGACATTTTTTTGCTCTCCAGTTTTTCGGCAAGTGGATCCGCCAGCGTTGCCAGTTTGTCGCTGGGAGTAAAGTTCAATGACGCGGAGTTTAAACAGAACCGCAAGCCGGACGGCCGCGGGCCATCGTCGAAAACGTGCCCCAGATGTCCGTCGCAGCGTGCGCAGTTGATTTCGGTGCGCATCATTCCGTAGCTCTCGTCCGACTTCTCGGCGACGTTTCCTTCCGCAATCGGCTGAAAGAAACTCGGCCATCCGGTGCCGGAATGAAATTTTGAATCGGACGAAAACAGCGGCAGCCCACAACCGGCGCAGGCATAAACACCTTCCATTTTGTTATCGAGCAGCGTACCGCAGAAAGGGCGTTCGGTCCCAGAACTGCGCAGCACTTCGAACTGTTCCGGGGTTAGCCGTTTTCGCCACTCGGCATCGGTCAACACCAACTTCGGCGAATCAATCGGACCGACCAGCTTTCCTTGGCGATCGAAAACATGCACACGAACCATTGTGAGATCTCCATGAAATGAACGGCCCCAATTCGTGGAGCCTGTCAGCGCGAAACCAAGGCCCGCGACCACGAACAGGGCCAAAAGCCAGATCATTGTTTTCATTCTACGCCTGCGGTAAAGAGCCCGAAATTCCGATGCCTGTCATCAGCCGGCGGTTACACACAATGAAACACAAAAGACAGTAACTGCATGAAAATAGCGGCGAATCTGCGCTGTGTCGTTTTATCGCATATTTCGTGGTTTTGTGCGGAAATCGTGCCATCCGCCGCTTGTTGACGTTGCCCAAGGCCATTGCCAGAATAGCTCTCACGAAGTCCAACATACTTTGGGGAGATAAAAAATGCAGCTTCGCTATCGATTGAGTCACTTTCTCTTCGCGGCCACCGCGTGTGCCGCATTCGCCGTGATCACGGCAGTTCATTCTACGCTACTTGCGGCGGACGCGGCGGACGCTAAAGCCGGCGCGAAGCCGAGTTATCCCTTGCTCTTAGACGAAGATTTTTCCAAAGGCGCAGATCGCTGGACACCCGCCAGCCCGGAAGGATGGAAACTGATCGATGAAAATGGCAGTAAAATCTTCAGCGAGTTCAAGAACATCGATATCACAAAGAAGTTGCCACATCGCAGCCCGTGGAATATCGCGCTCCTCAACGATATTAACGTGAGCGATTTTGTGCTGGAAGTGAAAGTCCGGGAAACGGCCCGGGAATATCCCCACCGCGATAGTTGCCTGGTGTTTGGATATCAGGATCCGGCACACATGTATTACGTACACTTTGCCTCGACGAAGGACGATCCGCATGCCAATCAGGTATTTATTGTGAACGCGGCCGATCGCAACAAGATTACTGAAAAGGAAGCCGCGCCGGTGAAGTGGGGTGAAAAGACCGATTGGCACACGCTTAAGATTGTGCGAAATGTGAACGATGGGTTGATTGAGGCATATTTTGACGACATGGAAAAACCCATCGAGGCGGCCCACGATAAGACCTTCAAGTGGGGCCGCATCGGTATCGGCACGTTTGACGACACGGCAGACTTTAGTAGCGTGAAGCTTTGGGGCAAGAAGGTTCAGCCGGAAAGTAAGTAACCGCCAATTTGTTGCTGTCCGATTCGGGACGGTCGGACTATGTAGAGGCTGGCCGCAGTGGGCTGTGAATTAACAAGAATCGTTTTTCGCCCGCTCCGGCGGCGAATAAAACCGTTGCTTTGCGTTTGATGCCGCTGCCGGAGAGTGCGACGATTTTGCCGAGCCCGTACTGCGGATGGCGTACGACCATGCCCTGGTGAAACACTTCAGGCGAAACGCGATCCAGCGTCGGCTGAGTGGCTTGCGGCGCGTCGGCAACGTGAACGCCACCGACAGCCGGTGCGTTGTCGTCAATGGTTCCATAGTCGGAACGATTTGCCAGATCGGCGGCGGTTATCAGTCGACCGGACAAATCAGGAGCTCGCGCAGCCGGTGCAACATTTCGCGGCGGAAACTCGAGATCTTCCGCATCGAATTCGCTTGGCTCATCATCGATTCCGTCTGGCGGCATCGCAGTGCGCAGAAAACTCAAGTCCGCCGTCTTGGGCTGCTGGAAATCGAGTTCCTCTTGCGGCAGTTCCATCAGAAAAGCGCTTGGCACAGTGGGCCGGTTTTGGCCGCGATAATGCCGGTAACAAGCGCGGCTCAAATGCAATTCCTCTCGGGCACGTGTGAGCGCCACGAATAATAGACGGCGCTCTTCTTCGAGTTGCTCCTCGTCATTTCGGCTGCGTTCGTGTGGAAAAATGCCTTCCTCTAGGGCGATCATGAACACGACGGGGAATTCCAAGCCTTTGGCGGCGTGAACCGTCATCAGCGTGACTCGATCGTCCTCGACTTCCCAAGCATCGGTATCATTGACCAACGCAGCTTGTTCCAAGAAATCTTCCAGCGCACCGCTTTCGGCGTGGGTTTCGTCGAATTCTCGCGCTGCCGTCAGCAATTCTTCGATGTTCGCCAAGCGTTCCTGATCTTCTTCATCTTCCGATTGCTGCAAGAACTGCTGATATCCGGAATCGGAGAGCACATGGCCGATAATCTCTTCAACTGGCGCCGCTGCCACTAGATTAAGTCGATCGAATAGCGCGACAAACTTGGCGACGGCCACAGCAGCCCGCTTATTTAGACCTTCGATCATACCGGCTTCTCGAGCAGCCTCGAGCAGCGTCTGCCCCCGGGCGGCGGCATAATTTTGCAATCGAGTGACGGTGCTTCGGCCAATTCCTCGCGGCGGAGTGTTAATGATTCGCGTGAAAGCCACGCTGTCGCGCGGATTGTTGAGCAAATGCAAATAGGCAATCACGTCCTTGATTTCTCTGCGCTGATAAAACTCCAACCCGTTCACCATTTGGTACGGAATACCGAAATCGCGCAGCGCGAATTCAAGTGAGCGCGAAAGTGCATTAGTCCGGTAGAATACGGCAAAATCACGCGGCCGTCGGCGGCCCGACCGGACTTCCGTTTCAATCGTGGCGGCAATCTGTTCTGCTTCGTCGCGCTGGGTAGGATGGAAAATCAGCCGAACCAGTTTGCCTTCCGCGTTATCGGTGAACAGACTCTTGAGCTTGCGGCGTTTGTTGAACGAAATCAACCGATCTGCCACGCGCAGAATTCGTTTCGTACTGCGATAGTTCTGCTCCAAGCGTACGATTTTCACGCTCGGATAATCGTGCTCAAAATCGAGAATGTTGCTCAAATTTGCACCGCGCCAGCCATAGATCGATTGATCCGGATCGCCGGTGACGGCCAAATTTGGATGATCGACCGACATCGCTCGCACAATGGTGTACTGTGCCAAATTCGTGTCCTGGTATTCGTCGACGAGAATGTATTTGTAGCGCTCATCCAAACGTCGCCGAACTTCCGGGTTTTCGCGCAGAAGCACTGCAGTGTGCAAAAGCAGATCGTCGAAATCGACCGCCCCACTTTCAAGAAGTCGCTTTTGATACTCCGAATATACCCGGGCGACAATTTGTCCCAGCGGACTGCCACGCCGCGGTTCGTATTGCTCGGGCGTGATGAGATTGTTCTTGGCCCAACTAATAGCCGACTGAACGCGATCGGGCGTGGTATGCGTCAGATCCAGATCGAGCGATTCAATCGCCTGACGTAACGCTTGTAGGCTATCGGAGGTATCGTAGATGGTATAGTTCTCCGGTAGACCGACCAGTGGCGCGTATTCGCGAAGTAGTCGAGCTGCAAATCGGTGAAAGGTGCTCATCCACACCGAGGCCATCGGCACAAGGTGCGCCACTCGCCGCTTCATTTCGTCGGCAGCTTTATTCGTAAATGTCAGCGCAAGAATGTTTCGGGCTGGAATCCCGAGCCCTAACAAGTTTGCAATCCGATGTGTGACGACCCGCGTTTTGCCGCTTCCGGGGCCGGCCAATATCAATAGCGGCCCCTCCACGTGCTGTACGGCCGCCAGCTGCGATTGGGTGAGTTCTTCAATGAGGTGATGCACGCGAAGGTCCGGTGAGATGGGATGGTGAGTCCGTTCCGCGCCGTACATCAGTATACCGCTAGCATCGACTTCGCGTAGGTGGCGGTTCCGCAATCAGGCCGGATGCTAGCGTTTGCGGCAAAAGGATCTGCAAGAAACTTTGGCTAGGTGGTTGGCGAAAAACTCCAAAGTCGTTATGTTTTTTGGCATCTGGCGCGGACGTCGAACCCATGGTGGGGTCGCATCGCCGGAACGTTCTTATATGAACTTTGGGAGGGAACCCATGAGTCGAACTCGCATTCCGTTGAGCACGCTCCGTAACTCGCAAGACGGTTTGGCGGAACGGCTTGATATGAGCACAGCCGAAATTGGCCTCACGGTGCGAACCACGAACTGCTTGGAAGAGCGAGGCATCTTTACGGTGAACGATCTACTTCACTGTACACGAGAAGACTTGCTGAGCATTTCAAACTTCGGCGAAAAAACACTGGAAGAGGTCTACAAGGCGCTGGAAAGCATCGGGTTTTATCGGCCGACTCGGCAGGCGGAAGCAGTTAGTGCGTAGCGAATTTTAATTGCGGCGGCCGCTCTGTAAATCACACGGTGCGCAGCCAATTTCATGGCAATGGCTGACGTTTCCTCGCAGATTCTATAAACTGAGTTGTGTCCGCAGCAGTACTGCGCGATTCAGCGATATCAGTGCGCGCACTCAATAAAACTCAAACGGTGTAATCGGCCGTGGCCCGCTCTTTTCGATTATTCGGCAAAAAACGCGGTCATCGGCGAACCGGGTCGAAAGCCCTGGCCACCGCTGGCGAGTCGCTGTTTTTTGCATTCTTGCTGGCCATCGGCTCCGTGTTCCTCGTCGTGCTGCTGGCGAAATGGGTGGTTCCAGAGTGGCGGGCGAACCACGAATTCATCGAACAGGCTGCTATCGTACTTGATAAGCGAATTGCCGAGGATCGCGATAGCGACGGCAAGCTGGTGTTTCGCCCCGAAGCAAGAATTGAATATGAGGTTAATAACCGACAGCTGCAAACATGGACCTACGATGTGGCTCGGGCGTGGCTCAGTAGCCGTGAGGATGCACAGAGAATGCTCGATCGGATCGATGTCGGTCGTGAATACTATTGCTGGTACGATCCGCTCGACCCCACTAGGGCTGTTTTGGTCCGCGGCTACAGTTGGTGGTTCTGGCTGCTGTTGCTCGTGCCCGCGGGTTTCATCGTTATCGGCGGCATCGGGTTGATTCATGCACTCTGGCAATGGGGAAAATCAAGCGAACACCTGGCCGCGCGAGGTCAACTGGGACGCATCGATTTTTTAGAAGAACTGCACACCACTTCCAAAGATTTCCCCGCAATCCCGTCGGATACCGACCTTACAAACAGTCCGGGCACGCATCTGAAATACCGCTTGCCTATTCACACCTCACAAGGCTGGCGGCTCTTTACCGCAACAACGGCTTGTCTGCTGTGGAACGGAATTGTGGCGATGTTCATCGTGGTGGCAATTCACAAACATTGGCGCGGGGAAGCCGAATGGCGGCTCGATCTGTTCATTGTCCCGTTCATGATCGTTGGAGGGTTCCTGATTTACTATTTCGTACGCGAATTATTGATCGCGACTGGAGTTGGGCCAACGCTTCTGGAAATTTCGGGGCATCCGCTGTGGCCGGGCAAAACCTATCAGTTGTTTTTTGAGCAATCCGGACATCTGACAATCAACCGCCTCGAAGTGACGCTTGAGTGCGAAGAACTTTCGACGTATCGCCAAGGCACAGATGCCCGTACCGATCGTCGACTAGTTTACTGCCAACAGCTTTTTCGGACCGACAACGTCGAGATCCGCCCGGCCGAGCCATTTTCTGCGACTTGCGAGCTGCCGATCCCACTCGGCGTCATGCACTCCTTTAAGGCCGACCATAACGAAGTGCAATGGAAGCTCGTCGTGTGCGGGCACCCCGAGGGTTGGCCCGACTTTGAGCGGCGCTTTCCAGTGGTGGTTTACCCCCCGAGCAGTCGCCCGGAAGAATTTTCAGTTTCGCCGGCGGAACGCACCCAATCACTAACGATTTCTAACTAAGAAATGCAGAATTCACTGCTTCGCCAACCACTAATCAGCATTCAAATCGACAATCGCCCGCATGTGTTCGAGCCCGGCGAGGTGCTGTCGGGAGCGTTCCAAATTGATGCAATCGATCCTGCTGAGCTACGCGCGGTGGAAGTTTCTGTTTTATGGTTCACTGAGGGCAAGGGAGATGAAGATTTAGCCGTCCACTATTTCGAACGGCTGACGTCTGCTGACGTGCCGGAATTGAATTTGCACGAATGGCGGCGATTTCAAACCATTCTGCCAAACAGTCCGTTAACTTATGAAGGCGTGCTGATCAAAATCTGTTGGTGCGTCCGCGTCCGCGTTTTGCTTAATGGCGGACGCGATTTCGTTGCCGAAAAGTCCTTCCATTTGGGCCATGTCCCACTTGGTCAAGCGGTGCTGAGTCGATGAGCTGTGACGGCCACCGAATTTCGAATCCGTTCTCTACGCGGTGGGTGAAACCTGGCGCAATGCCGTATTTGTTTCCAAAGGGCGCAGATATCGCGAAAGTGGTCGAGAGGCTCAGGCAGAATGAATGGAGAGGAGCGATTATTGGGCCGCATGGAAGTGGCAAGTCGACATTAATCGCAGCACTTATGGACGAACTCGCTCGCCGAAGCATTTCCGTTCGGCATGTCGCTCTTCATGCCGACGAGCGCAAGCCACCTTCGGACCTGCTGGTGAAGTTCGAATCTCGATTGCTGATCATCGATGGCTTCGAACAGCTCAGTTGGTGGACTCGCAAACAAATGGTTTCCGCCATGCGAAAAACGCACGGAGGACTTGTAATCGTGGCGCACAATGAGCGGGCGACGTGCGGAATACATGCTGTGTTCCGTACCGTGAGTGATTTGCAAACATTGCAAAATATAATTGAAAATTACTTGCCTCCCGAGGCCAACTGGATTCAGTCTGAAGAATTATCAATGGCTTTTTATGCCCACCAAGGTAATTTGCGCAATGCGCTTTTCGCGCTCTACGATTTGTTCGAGATGAAACGCGCTGCCCACTCCGCCCGTTCCGCGTGATTTCAGCGCACGTCTGTAACGGTTGTAACAATTACACCGCGCAATACCCTGGTAAAGCCACCAACTGAACTGGTCAAATTGCTGCATCGCCGCCGTGTTTCATGACCTACGCTTGGGCAATGAGCGGTGTACCTTTTGTGCGCTGCGCGCATGTTGGCGCGCGGTTCGCAATGAGTACAGGATCAAGAGCGCAGGCGTCGACCGACCGGCACACTTTGTGCAATGTCACTCGATCGCCTACGAATAATCTTTTTCCAAATCGCTGCGCCTGCGCGATCGCTGATTGACATTCCGCTGACTCGCGGATTTAACAGATTAAGGGTCTTTGTGCGAACCTGGAGCGAGACGATGTTTAAGCCTGTCACCCGCGGCGTGTTGGCGGTAATCACCTCCGTGACCTTCATGGTTGGCGAGAGCCAGGCATGCTGCTTCTTGCACTGCTTCGATTGTTGCAAGCCCGCGCCTGCTCCTGTTACCACGTATGCACCAGCCTGCCCGGCACCAGTGCCGGTCTGCCCCGCACCAGCTCCTGCATGCAACGTCTGCCCACAGCAAGTGAACTATGTGCCGCAAACGTGCTACCGCACTTCGTATCAGTGTGTTCCAGTCACGACCTGCAAGCCCGTGACGACTTGCGATCCTTGCGGCGGCGCTCAGACCGTGATGCAGCCGGTAACGACTTACGTTCGTCGTCCCGTTATGGTGCCCTATACCACGTATCGACCTGTTGTCGCGGCCGTGAACTATGCACCGGCGTGCAGCACGTGCAGTGGTGCCGCCTACTCGTCGCCGTATTACGGTGGTGCAGCAGCGGCAGCGTATGCGGCGCCCATGGCGGCTCCGGCGGCGGGATGTGCGACCTGCGGTGGCGGGGCGGCCGCAACATATGCCGCTCCTGCGGCGACATACGGTGCTCCGGCGATGACCACATCGCCGCCAATGTACACAAACCCAGTTCCCGCGACTGTGCCCTCCACGATGTCACCCTCGATGAGCATGCCGAGCTTGAACTCAGCTCCGTCGGGCAATCCGACACCGGCGACATCGGCACCGCCATCGACGTTCCAGCAAAATTACACGCCGCAAGGCGCAACGTCGCAATATCCGGCTCCGCCAATTCAGGACTCAGATCCAAAAATGAACTCCAGCACAAGTGCGCCGCGGCTGTTTGATCCGCAAAATCGCACGACCTCGACCGGCCCGATGATTGGTCCCGCGACGGTTACGAAGCAATTTTCCGCACCGCCGACCGCAGCCGAGTATTCCATCCGGCAACCCAGACTCGGCCTGCAGGCGATGGCTGGAGCGAAGGCCCGGCCGTCAGTGATGGCTGGCAATCGGCAAATGGCAAATAGGCAAAGCACTCAATCGAATCGACCCATAGCGCTCAAGCCGAGGGGTTGCAACCCCTCGGCTTGTTCGTTTAGCCGATCTATTTCCCAGCTGCCGGCGGTTCGTTGCTTTTAAGGAACGCCACTACGGCTCCCATCTCCGGCTTCAGATACACACCTTCCTCCTGAGGCGGCACAATGACTTTCACGCGAACCGGTACGGCCCCTTGAGACCGATCGGCAATCGGCATCAGCCGCGACACATATCCCTCATAAACGCGGTCTGGCCAAGCCTCGCGCGGATCTTACATTTCTGACCCTTGAAAATCTTTGAAACGTCTCGCTCTTGAATTTTCAAATCAATTTCCAAGTCGGACAAATCGGCCATCTCGCAAAAGCTATAAGTGCCGTGCTGCACCAGTGGATTTACAACGTTACCTTCTTCAGCATTTTTCAAGAGTATCGTTCCGGAGACAGGCGCGGATAGTCGTGTTATCTAATCGCCACTTCGCCTTCGTTTCATCCGCTTTCGCCAATTCCAATTCAGCTTTAGCTACGGCAATGCGCTCTTCGCGAGGACCAATCACCATCAGGTCATAGGCTTTCCGAAGCCGTTCCACCTTGCGATCGGTCGTTTTATAGTTTGATTCGGCCAGGTCGTATTCACTCTGTGTGGATACTCCCGTTCTATGTAACTGCGTAATGCGTTGCAGTTCGGCGGCAAACTGATTGCGAAGTGCCTCGGACTCTTGCAACTCTGCTTGAGCTTGCGCGATTTC
This sequence comes from Pirellulales bacterium, assembly GCA_963773875.1. GTDB lineage: Bacteria > Planctomycetota > Planctomycetia > Pirellulales > JADZDJ01 > CAVTYH01. The sequence goes on along the minus strand of CAVZCV010000006.1, from coordinate 568,552 downwards.
CTCTTTTCGAGAGCCATGCTGCAGTTCCAAGAGTCGTGCGGCGGCGGACTCAACCGCGGCCTTGGCGCGGTTATGCTCGGCGTCGTAGTCGGTAGTCTCCAGTTGCGCCAGTACGTCATCTTTTTGAACCCGCATGCCTTCTTCAATGCGAAGCATAGTGATCATCCCAGGAACTTTGGGACTGACGAGTATCTGGTGAGCGGGAATCACATAGCCCTTCGATTCGTGGGCAATTTCGCCAGATGACGCGACCGATCCTGTCGAGTCAGCCGCCTTAGGCAACGCGGTGCTGTGCGGGGCGGTAGCCGGCGATGACGATGCAACCGTCGTCGACGGAGATTTTTCGCTCGCGGGCAATGCGTTTGTGGCATCGGCCAATTGCCGTTCTGGCTGAAGCCATTTGCGATACGTGAAAAATCCGCCGGCTCCCAGGACCGCAATAACGACAACCCAAACGAGCCAGCGAAGGCCGGACCCGCGCAATTCGTTTTCGTCGGGCAGCCGTAATGATTCGACACGCTCGCGCAGATTCGACTTTGGCATGGCGGCCTTCGCCGGTTCAGGGGCCGTCTGGACAGCAAAGTTTCCGTCCATCATGTTCCTCGGCAAATGTAGTGCGCGTGGGGTGGCACGATCGGGCTGCCGACAGGAACGGGCGGGTGGCAGCACGTAGGATAGACTTCCTCTATAGTACCAGTTAGCAATCCGCTGTTAAACGACCACATGGTTGGGGGGAGTGTCAAAGCCTGTTTCGGCGTTGCAAGCAGTGCGTTGGACGCGAAATGGAGATTTTGTGGATCAAACAAAAAAGATGTCGAAAGCTGCAAGTGCCGTGAGAATCGGCTTTCGTAGTGCAGCGCGATCGATGGCCTTTAGCAGCCTGATGCTGCGCAAACAGCTGTGGATTTGGCCAATCGCTGCTGCGGCCGTATTAGGCCTGTCTGGTTGGCTGGTAAGCCGATCGGTAGAGAATGCGATGCGCGAGCGCCGGATCGACGAATTGACCACCATCTTGAACGCCGACATTTCGGCATTGCGGATCTGGATCACACAACAATCAACGAACGCGGTGCTCATCGCCGACGATCCGCCCTTGAAAGCCATTGCAGACAAACTGCTAGCGGCCGGCGCCGACGATGACTCCCAGGTCACGCTGGTTCATTCCCCTGCGCAGAAAGAATTGCGCCAATACCTCAAGCCCTACCTCCAGCGATGTGGCTACGTTGGGTTTGTGCTTGTTTCGCCCCGGGGCATTGTGCTGTCAGCCGATCAAGACGTCGGAATTGGGAGTCCCATCAGCGGCAATTCGGGAAAGTTTCGCGAGCAGGTTTTCCGCGGCCCAGCGGCCGTCTCAAAACCATTTCGTAGCAATTGGCTGCTCGCAGACGAAAATGGCAAACTTCGCGCGAACCTGCCAACCATGTTTGCCGCCGCCCCGATTACCAACGCAGCTGGCCAGCCGATGGCCGTGCTGGGTCTGCGAATTCGCCCCGACGATGAATTCACCCGGATTCTGCAAGTCGCGCGATCCGGCGAAAGCGGCGAAACGTACGCGTTCGACAAAGATGGCCTGATGCTCAGTGAAAGTCGTTTTGATGACGAACTGAAACAAATCGGTCTGCTTTCCGACAGCGCAGATTCGCGCTCCGTGCTCACGCTCGAGTTGCGTGATCCTGGTGTCGACATGACGACCGGGGCCCGTCCCGAGGAACGGCGCACGAATCAACCGCTCACACGAATGGCGGCTTCTGCAGTGGCTGGCCAGTCTGATGTCGATGTCGCTGGCTACCGCGACTACCGCGGAGTTCCCGTCATCGGCGCGTGGAAATGGCTGCCGGAATACGATTTTGGTGTGGGAACCGAGCAAGATGTCGCCGAAGCATTTCATCCACTGTACGTATTGCGGAAAGCATTTTGGGCAATGTTCGCCTTGCTCATCGCGGCGTCCGTGGCCATTTTTGTTTTCACACTGGCCGTGGCACGCGCCAATCGATCCGCTCGACATGCGGCAATGGAAGCCAAACGATTGGGGCAATACACGCTCGACGAGAAACTTGGCGAAGGTGGGATGGGCGTCGTTTACCGGGCGCATCACGCTATGTTGCAACGTCCGACTGCGATCAAGTTATTGAGCGCTGAGAAAACGACCGATCAGACCATTGCTCGCTTTGAGCGCGAAGTACAGCAAACGGCCCGGCTCAATCATCCCAACACAATCGCCATTTACGATTACGGCAGGACGCCCGAAGGGATTTTCTATTACGCGATGGAGTACCTCCAGGGAATCAATTTGGAAGATCTGGTGAAACGCCACGGCCCACAGCCGGAAGGGCGCGTGATTGCAATTCTGCGGCAAGTGTGCGGGTCATTGGCAGAAGCCCACGCCATTGGTTTGATCCATCGCGACATCAAACCTGCAAATATGATTCTGACCGAACGCGGCGGCGTGTATGATTTCGTTAAGCTGCTTGATTTCGGATTGGTAAAAGCGCTCGATTCACGAAAGGAATCGGGGCTTACCACCGCTGGCTCCCTCACCGGCACGCCGCTGTATATGCCGCCGGAAGCCATTCAGCACGAGCAACTCGATGCCCGCAGCGATTTGTACGCGCTTGGGGCCGTAGGATATTTCCTGTTGACCGGCCACCCGGTGTTCGATGCGCAAAACGTGCTACAAATTCTTCAGAAACACGCGATGGAGGCGCCGCAATTGCCGTCTGAACGGTTAAATCGCCCGGTAAGCGCCCAATTCGAAACATTGCTGATGAAGTGCCTCATGAAATTGCCTGCAGACCGCCCAGCCAGCGCCATCGAATTGTATGAGGACCTCGCTCGTTGCCAGAGTACCGACACATGGAGCCGCACGGATGCGCAAAGCTGGTGGGAGCAGTTCTATCCGCAATTCGGGTTGCCTACTACCAAACCAGAAACAGAAAAAGCCAGCGTCGATGCCACGCAAATTCTGGATGCGGCGAATCAGCCGACCTGACTTCAAAGACTCGCGCCAAATGCGCCGGCGGCTCATGTAGCAGTTTTCGCCGACTTCTGTTTTTTCGCCTCGCGCATTTGGCGTTGCACATCAGCCGGAAGAAGCGTGAACCGAATGCGGAATGCTTGATGCCCGGCGGTGAGTTGATTTGGATAGAGGTGCTCGATTTCGGCTCGCAGGGAAGTTGCGGATTCGAAGCCATCAAGCCGTGCATCCTCATCGGTCAAATGGCACAGGGCTACGGCATCAACGGCATCGACCTGAATGTAACCAGCGCCGGGAATATAGCTCCGTTGTCCAGGCTTCATCTTGCGATACTTCCACAATCGAACGGTCTGCGTCTTGCGACCATCACGAATGGCGTCGAGAAATTTCTTCTTAAACAGCAGCATCCGAGAATCTGCAGACAATCTCCGCGCGAATTTCCTTACCAACGGTCCCGCGAGCCGCTGGCATCATCTTCACCAAACGAGAGCGGCTCCGCCGGTTCATCGAGATTCTCTTTGAGCGAGGCTTCCGCTGTTTCTTCCAACGAAACGGTTTCCTCTGCAGCTGCTTGCTCATCGAGTGCTGCCCGGTCGGCCGCGGGCATCACGTCGGTGCCGTAAATTGCACGCAGGGAGATTCCGCCCACCGTCAGAACATCGCCTGGCAAGAGCGGGGCGACTTCAATTTTCTGGCCGCCAACAAAGGTGCCGTTACGTGATCCTAAATCGCGAACCATAATCCGGCCGCGATCTTCGAACAATTCGCAATGCTTCCGGCTGATCAGGCCATGAACGAGTTTTAGCTTCGCGTCGTCGCCGCGACCAATGGTGATGGGCAGACGGACATAATGCACGCCCTGCTCGGACGATGGCTCGATAACTACCAACTTCGCTTCCATCTCTGTCTCCCGAGGACTGGCCCACCTATGTTTACTATATGGCGAGCTAGCACCAGTCGCAACGATTGTGCGTTTACTAAGACCTAAGCCTCGAGAAAACTCTATCGGTTATGAAGGCAGAACCTGTCGAACGTTATCCCGGGTACTTGACGAATGGACGCTGATCGTCCTAGTTTAACAGCATGTGCCGATTGCCCTTGCATCGCGCCGTGGCCGATCTATAATCCCGTAGATTTTCGCCATTCGGCGGATGCTAGCAAGGAGGCTCGCAAGTGATCGCTGGTGGCTTGGCGATCCCTAGTCGGTTTGCGGGTGTAGCTCAGTTGGTAGAGCATCACGTTGCCAACGTGGTTGTCGTGGGTTCGAATCCCATCACCCGCTCTTCGTTTAAATGGGGGATTGGCCCCGGGACACGCATTGACGATCGGATGTGTTCGAAGCGTCCAGTGTGTGCGGCGCCGATCCCCTTTTTTAGTTTTGCGCGTCGAATAAAGATTTTGCAGGAGTCGCGATTCAGCATTCAAGAGTCGGTTCGTGACTGACAATTGATTTGAACCGCTTCCCTCCTGGTCTCTCTGTCTCCTTACACCTGAAACGATGGCCGACACCGAAGTTAAAGACGGACCAGAAGCAGCCGAAGCCGAAGAGAAGAAGCGGCTCAACCTGGAAGTGACGATCGCCAAGCCCAGCGCTTGCCAGCGGCATATCACCATCAAAATTCCACACGAAGATGTGGAACGCTACTTTGACGATGCTTTTGGCGAATTGATGCCAAGTGCACAGGTACCTGGTTTCCGCGCTGGGCGTGCGCCGCGGAAATTGGTCGAGCATCGCTTTCGCAACGAAGTAAAAGATCAGGTCAAAAGCAATTTGCTCATGGATAGCATGGCCCAGGTGAGCGAGGAGCAAAAGCTTGCGGCCATAAGCGAGCCCGATTTGAATCTTGGCGCTGTCGAAGTGCCCGACGATGGGCCAATGACATTCGAGTTCGACATCGAGGTGCGCCCCGATTTTGACATGCCCAACTGGAAGGGCCTCGAGGTTGAGCGGCCGACACGCGAGTTCACGGAAAAAGATCTTGACACCCAGATGAAGCGTCTGTTGGCCCAGCGCGGTCGACTCGTGCCATATGAAGGTGCCGCGGAGTCGGGTGACTACATTTCCGTCAATATCACATTTAAGGACGGCGACAACGTCATTTCGAAAACCGACGAGCAGGTGCTCTGTATTCGTCCGACGCTGAGCTTCCGCGATGGCAACATCGAAAAATTCGACAAGCTGATGAAAGGCGTTAAAGCCGGCGAAACTCGCGAAGCCAAAGCGAAGCTCTCCGAAAACGCCCCCAACGAAGCGCTACGCGGCAAAACGATTTCTGCCGTATTCGAAGTGCTCGAAGTCAAGAAGCTCGAACTGCCGGAGCTCACTGCATCGTTCTTGGAGGATCTAGGCGACTTCAAATCGGAGGAAGAGCTGCGAAAAACACTCCGCGAAGAATTGCAGCGGCAGCTGGAATATCACCAGCAACAGCGCGCTCGCCAGCAAATCACCCAGGCTCTGGTGGCCAGCGCCAGTTGGGATTTGCCGCCGGCATTGCTAAAGCGCCAAGGTCGCCGCGAGCTAGAGCGTGCAGTTCTGGAGCTTCGACGTAGCGGTTTCAGCGACGATGAAATTCGGGCACACGAAAACGAGCTGCGACAAAACAGCCTCACCTCAACGGCACGGGCACTCAAGGAACATTTCATCCTGGAACGAATTGCCGAAGACGAGAAAATTAGCGATGAGCCGCAAGATTACGAAGCTGAAATCAAGCTCATCGCTTCGCAAAGCGGCGAAAGTGTCCGGCGTGTTCGCGCTCAACTCGAAAAGCGCGGCCTGATGGACATTTTGCGGAATCAAATTATCGAGCGCAAAACAATCGAACTCGTTTTGCAGCATGCGAAGTTCAAGGATGTGCCCTTCAAACCCGAGTCGCTCGAGACGGAAGCCGTCGATGAATCGGCCGGCGGCGAAGAGCCCGAGGAAGCAATTCCGGAAGCCACACAAGCCGGCGAGGCGGAGCCCCTACGCGAAACGCAGGAACGCCTATAGAATTCGGTCGAGTCGGCCAATTCCCGTTCCCACGCCTTCGCGAGAGCCACATGGAAGAAAGTATGAAGTCGGTTCGCCATTTGATTGAATCGGCTGCGGCGGTTAACCCGCAGTTGAACTATCGCGATTACCAGCGGCAGCGCATGCTCACCTTGGGCGATTTGCTGCTGGAAAACCGGATCATTTTGCTGCAAGGCGAAATTTACGACGGCAACGCCAGCGAAGTGGTGATGAAGCTGTTGTATTTGCAAAGCGAAAATCGCCGTAAAGACATTCATTTCTACATCAACTCCCCCGGCGGTAGTGTGACGGCAACCATGGCGGTCTACGACACCATGCAAATCTTGTCGTGTCCCGTGGCGACCTATTGCGTGGGCCTGGCAGCCAGCGGCGGCGCCGTGCTATTGGCCGGCGGCAGCAAGGGCAAGCGATTTGCCTTAACGCACGCCAAGGTGATGATTCATCAGCCCTATGGCCAGGTCGGCGGGCAAGTTTCAGATATCGAAATTCAGGCCGACGAGATTTTGAAAACCCGAGAGTCGCTGAATGAAATTCTGGCCCGCCACACTGGCCAGCCGATCGAACGCCTCCGCAAAGATACCGATCGCGATCGTTACCTGACCGCTCCCGAGGCGAAAGAGTACGGCCTGGTCGACGAAGTGCTAACCAAACCGCCGGTGACCAGCGACGACGAAGAAGAAAATAAATAACCAAGATCAAAACATGACTCTGATTCCTTTTGTCATCGAGAAGACAGGCCGCGAAGAGCGGGCGATGGATATTTACAGTCGCCTCCTCAAGGACCGCATCATCTTCTTGGGTTCGGCCATTAACGACGATATTGGCAACATCATCGTCGCCCAACTCTTGTTTTTGCAGTCCGAAGATCCCAAGGCAGATATCCATTTGTATATCAACTCGCCGGGCGGCAGTGTGTCGGCCGGGTTGGCCATTTACGACACCATGCAGTTTGTCACGTGCGATGTGGCCACTTATTGCATTGGTCAGGCTGCCTCGATGGGCGCCGTGCTGCTCACCGCTGGAACGAAAGGCAAACGCCGGGCATTGCCCAATGCGCGAGTCATGATTCATCAGCCGCTGGCTGGCGCGGAGGGCACCGCAGAAGAAATCATGATCCACGCCAAGGAATTCAAGAAAGTCAAACAGCGGCTGAATGCCATTTTGCTCAAGCACACTGGGCATCCGCTGGAAAAAATTGAACAAGATACCGACCGCGATCGTTTCATGTCGGCGCAGGAAGCGCTCGATTACCATCTGATCGATCAGGTCATTGAACACATGGAAGTGAAACCGCAGTAGGGTCGCTCGCGGCAAAGCACGCAATTGGATCGGTCGATTCAATTGCCCTCCGCTTGCCGCGAAAGCCGTCCAACTGCAACGCTCGAACGAATCGAGTGTCAACCGTTTTTTCGCATGAGGCGAATCATGAGAACGGGCATTATCTGCATGTTGCTTGCCACCGCAGCTTCCTCCGGCTGCGCCAATATGTACAAGCAGCGCGTGAACCAACAACTTTGGGAGCGCGAACTGCGTTTGCAGGAAGACTGTATCTACCGCCTGCGGTGGCAGTTGGAAGACACGCATCAGCGATTGGAGGAAGCCAATCAGCGGCTGGCCACAGCGAATAAAGAGACCGATGTACTGCGCGACCGCTCCGGTGGGCCCGACCTCAACGTGCCGCCCAGTTTGATGGGACCCTCCGGCGCCAGTGGCAGCGGACGCGGCAGCGACGCTCCGAAATTGCCCCCAGCTCCCGGGTCGCCGCTGGTTGAACCAGGTCAGGAATTCACTCCGGGCACGCCACCGCCTCCGAACCCTGCAGGCAAGAGCGGCGCCTCCGGCGCGCCGCTGGAACTTCGCGGGCCAAAGGTTTCGCCCGCGGGCTTCACCGAAGCCAATCCGTTGCGGCTTTCGGAAAAGCTCGACCCCGATGTCGAAGTCGAACGCATCATTTTGAATGCCGATCAAACGGGGCAACTCAAGCCTGTGGGCAAGTCGGGCGTGGATCGGCTGAACGTCGTCATTGAGCAGCGCGATGCAGACGACAAGCGCGTCCTCGCGCCGGGCGATGTCTCGATCGTGGTTGTCGATCCCGCACTCGACGGCGCCGAAGCCCGCATTGCGCGTTGGAATTTCGAATCTGATGAAGTCGCTAAGCATGTCCGTCGCAATCGAGATGGTGGTTCTCTGCAATTTGAACTCCCTTGGCCGACACCGCCGGCGCATAGCGACCTGCGGCTTTTCGTTCGCTTCACAAGTTACGACGGACGCCGCTTGGAGGCCAACTTGCCAATCGAGGCGCAACTCGCTGGCGGCAACCCGAGCTCCCAAGATTGGCGGAAATCGGCCCGCAGCGCGGATCCCGACGATGCCAGTCGCAACGCGGCCACCGAGAGCACGCCGGCGACCGCTTCGAAAACAGAATCGAACGCCAAAACGCACAGCGTTTATGAAGCAAAAGACGCGGATGCCTCGCCCTCGCCTGATTCTGAAGAGCCGCCGCGCGAAGCCAAGCGAAACCGGCCAGCCTGGTCGCCGTTTCGGTGATTGATTCGGCTTGAAGGTCATTCCGCCCCTCCGCCCGAATTCGTGATTGCGAGTGAAAAAACGGAAGCGCTTTTCTCGGGAAATCAAGCGCCAAACGCAATCGATTTTTCACAGTTATTTCACTTCCGCGGCGCCCCGGCCACCCGGCCGTTTGCAACACGGCCCTCAAATAGTCCGACCGTCCCGGTCGGACGGATGTGTTTTCGGTGTTAATCTGATTTGTGCTCATAACGCTCCTGCCAAAAAATGTCTGCCCGGCCCAGCGAGCCCGCTTGACCGCCTGTATGTGATCGTTAGTATACTGTACATGCAATCATTGGTCAAGTCCCCCATTTTTAGGCCACTCGAAGATCTATTACTTGGTGGCCGGGTTTAATACGCACCATCCGTCGCGGATAGTCGCGGAAAGCACAGATGGCTGAAATCCCAGCCGGTGGCGGCCTCCAGCCCGGCCATTCCAATCAATTTGCGGTTCGATTTAGAATGGTGGACGATCCGCTGGACACTTGGTGCTTGTAACGATGAAACCACTTCTCACCGCCATTCTCGATGACGACCTTGCGCGGGTGCGAAGGCTCCTCAAGTCGGACCTGCAACTCGTGTTCGAGCAAATCGAGGATCCGATTCTTTACCAATCCAAAATCTTTCATTGGCTGTACGCTGGCGACACGGCCCTGCATCTGGCGGCGGCCGGATATCGGGAGAAAATCGTGCAGGCTTTGCTTGCCGCCGGGGCCGATCCCAATGCCGCTGCCAACCATCGCCATAGCACGCCGCTCCATTACGCAGCCGATGGCTACATCGTCGGGCCAGCCTGGGACGCCACGCGGCAAGTGAAAACGATTCGCCTCCTGCTCAAAGCCGGGGCGGAGATTGATGCCGCCGACGCCAATGGCGCGACTGCACTGCACCGCGCCGTCCGCACCCGCTGCGCCGCCGCCGTCGACTGCTTGCTTGATGCGGGCGCGAACCCAAATGCGAAAAACAAACCCGGCTCAACCCCATTCCACCTGGCGATGCAAACCACCGGCCGCGGCGGCAGCGGCGCCGAAATCGCCATCGCCGCCCAGCGGGAAATCATTGAAAAGTTTTTAGCCCTCGGCGTCAGCACCGCAGTGAAAGACGGGAAGGGCAAGACGGTTACCCAGCGCGCCACGAAAGATTGGATGAAAAGACTTTTAGTTGACGGTTCGACCGGATGAAGATCGAATACCTCACTGATGAGCTTCTCGAATTCCCGATCATCCGGCTGTTCGACTTCGACTCGGATGAAGCAGCACTGTTACTTACAGCAGTCGCGCAACTTGCATCCAGCTCGGTCGAATGTTTGGAAGTCCATGAACTGCCGTTCGTCCAGTCGATTAACGACTGCAAGCTGACCTTCATCCGCAGGTCTTGGGATCAGTCGACCATTTGCACGAATCAACCAGGCGAGTTCATGTGTGGTTTTACATCCGGCACATGGGACAACGTTGTTGGTTTGATCGAACCATTTACAAAAGAAAGTACTGGTTTCCAGTGGCTTGCAGGGACGCCTGGTGAGGCAGCGTTGTTGCTGTCGCAATCCGGCAAGTGGTAACCTTGTCGCTGCGATTGAAGTGGCACTCATCGAATAAAGTGGTGAGTTCATCCTCAGTTGGGTTTTGGGTGACGGCACGTGACATCTGGAGAATCTCATTTTAGCTCGGCGGAACGTCAGCTTGACGAAGCTGTTAGTCGCGATCGAACTGCGCTCGCTGATTCCGCCATTGAAATCAAGGATGATTCTGCGCGTGAATACCATTACAAAAATGATCACCTCGCGTGGCGATTCCGATCTGAGGCCAGAAGAGCTCGTGGCAGTGAAATCGAAAAGGTCACCGTGACAATGACCGTCGACGAAGACAATACGACACTCTGCGATGTATGGAGGCGTGGGGAACTGTTTCAAACTGGCAAACTGTCGCGTTGGCAGGCTACCGACGAATCGACTGTGCCAGTTAAGGACGCCTGTGAGAACGGCATCGCGAACCTAGTTCGACCATTGATCGAAAAGGCTCAAGCGATGCTTGCGACACATTAGCGTTCGCTATGTAAGCAGAATTGTCCACTCCTTTCTCTTGCCGCCCGCCGCGCCTGTCGGGTTATGACGGAAACCAGGTGCCCGATGGGCTTGACTTGCAAACCGGTTTGTGGTACAAACTAGTTTGAGATGCAAGTTCCGCGGACGACTGTTCACTCTTTTTCCAAAGGACGGTGCCCCATGAACGCTTCTGCAAATAAGTCGGACCAGGAGCGGCGGCTGCAGGAAGTTCGCAAATTGCAAAGCTGGGTGCGGCGCTATGCCCAAAATCGCAGCGTGCCGATGGCGATCTTTCTGATCGTCTTCACGCTGCTCTGGGCGGCCATCGGGGCGCCGGCTTATTTGGCCGGCGTTGCGTTTCGCGAGGGAAATCCAGCATTGGGCGTAATTTGCATCGTGGTGATGTTCGCCGCGGTCGTGGCAACGATCTATATCTCGGTGCCCGGCTGGGGCGGCCGGCGACTGCAATTGCTATCGCAGCGCTGGTATGAATCGCAGGGGCAAGTGACGATCGCGCCGGCGCATCCCAATACGCGCGGCGGCTCGTTCCTGGCTGCTGCGCTGCTTGTGTGCGTGGCGACAACGGTAATTCTCGGCGTGTTCGGCTATTTGCCAATTGAATACTTACAGCCGATCTCCGCGCTGTATGTTGTGCCCTTTCTGGTGGGGCTTAACTTCTTAATGCGACCCATTACGGGCTACGTTCCGCTGCTGTGGCCGCTCCTCTACGCCATTCATGCCGTGCTCATTGTGGCTGGCGCGCCGATTCTATTCGCCGCGCCCTGGGATTTCTTGAACATGCTCGTGCCGACAGTCGGATACGGATTGATTACGGCGCTGGCATGCCATTTGTATTCTCGTTGGGCGCTGCATCGGGCTCGCGAGATCGTTTCGCATCAGCTTGAGGGCGCAAAGCTGATGACCGAAGGAGACGAAGAATAATGGAACTTGACCGCGTTATTCACGAGCCCGTGCGGCTTTCCATCATGGCTGCACTGGGCGGCATCGGCACCGCAGACTTCAAATTCCTGGCTTCCACGCTTGGACTGAGCAAAGGAAATTTGTCATCGCACGTGGATAAGCTGGAACGCGCAGGTTACGTGCAGGTCAGCAAGGGATTCAATGGCAGAATTCCTTACACCGAGTACGCGCTTACCGCGCGGGGCCGCAAAGCGCTCGAGCAGCACTGGACGGCGCTTGAAAAATTACGGAGCATGAGCAAAACCAAAATAGCACCACAATCGGGCAGGGGAAAATAACCGCGTAAACGAATTTGGACTTTATATCTGCCACTCAGTTTCACTCTGCTGTGCCGGTCCTCACCTACCGATATCGACTCGTTTATTCTTGACCGACGAAACGAAAGGCCTGACAATTCCAATCGCAGCGTATTTCCGCGGCCCCATTCCTTTCGAATCTGGAGCGACGTGTGAAATTCAGCTTATTGCGGATCGGCACTGTATTGGCGCTGGCAATTTGGGCCACGGAAATTAGCGGCGCCATCCTGATCTTCGAGCCGGCGACAGGCAGTTACAGCGACTTTGGAGCTTTGCCGCAGGGCTATGGGAATCGCATCACAGCGACCACTCAAGACGGTTTCTTGTACTCGCTCGATGGCGGCGCAACTCCCAATGTTGTTGTCAAACACAGTACCGGCGGGTTACCGCAAATTTACACCTGGTCGGCCGACTATGGCGATTTAAGCCACATCGTTTTTGCTCAAGAGCCGATTGTGTTCGAAATGGATTTCGTGGCGGATCCCGGGTACAAAGTCACGCTGAGTTCTTTCGATATGGCGTCTTGGCCGCATCTCAACTACACGATTAACTCGGTACAGGTTTTAAATCAGAATTCGACGGCGCTGTTTTCGCAAAGCAATCCCGTCATTCTTGGCAGCACGACCACTAGCCCGCTGCACACCACGTTTGATTTTACGGCCGGCGGTGGGCTTACTGGCACAACAATTAAGGTGGTATTCGATTCCACGAACGTGGACAGCGACGATGTGGGGATCGACAACATTAAATTCAGCCAATCGATAGTGGCGGCGGTCCGCGGCGATTTCAATCGCGATGGAATTGTGAGTGCCGCCGATATTCCGGTGATGCTCGCCGCGCTGACCGATTTGAATGTCTACAAGGCGGCATATCATGTTTCCGACTCGGAGCTCACGACGATTGGCAATGTGAATCAGCTTGGCGGCGTCACCAACGCCGATATTCAGGCGGAGCTAGATTTAGTCATAGCTGGCGGCGGTGCAATTGCATCTGTGCCGGAGCCCAGCACATTGGCGCTAATAGGGATCGCTTTCGGGTTTATCGCCAAGAGGCGATCAAGGTAATTGCAAAGACTTTCTGCGACAGAAGAAGACAATGGGACGGGAACTACGACCCGCAAGTGATGTCGGCTTCACGCTGGTTGTTTTGCTCGTGTCGTTCGTGATTGCCATGCCAGCGTACGCCGCGGAGCCGGGTCCGTATGGCCAGCGGGCTCGCGAGGTGACGGAGCACATCCAGAAAACGTTTTGGAATTCGGGCACGGGACTCTATGCCCGTTCGACGACGGATCGGAAGCCCGACTTTGTATGGCCCAGCAGTGTGATGTTCTCGGCCCTCGTTGCGGCCTCGCGTAACGAGCCGCAAATCTATCGGCCGGTGATGCAGAAGGTTTTCACGGCGATGGACGCCTATTGGGATGCCAAGGATAAGCCGCCGGGTTATGAACCTTCACCAACACGCGGCGGCGGGCACGACAAGTATTATGACGACAATGCGTGGTTGGCGATCACGTTCTTAGAAGCCTACGAGTTAACTCACGATGCCAGCTACCTGACGCGGGCCGACGAGACACTTCAGTTCGTGCTCAGTGGCTGGGACGATCAACTGGGCGGTGGAATTTGGTGGCACGAAGCGCACAAGGACGGGACCAAGAACACGTGTGTGAACGCACCTGCAGCCGTGGCGTGCCAGAAGCTGGCAAAGTTTCGCACCGGGCAGGTCGCCGGCGAGCTTAACGACAGATCGCAGAAGCTCGTCGATTGGACGGTGAGCGCACTGCAAGCGGACGACGGACTGTTTCAGGATCGCAAAGTTGTCGCTACGGGCGAGGTGAAGCGCGGCAAGCTGACCTATAACTCGGGCCTGATGATTCGAGCGTTTTTGGGCCGGTATCGGGCGACGGGAGAGAAAGCGCATCTCGATGAAGCCCGCCGGATTGCCAAAGCGTGCAATCGGTTCATGGACGCGAATACGGGAGCGTATCGCGATCAGGTGAAGCGGGCGCATTTGCTAGTCGAGGCCGATCTAGAACTTTACCGTGTGACGAAGAACGATTATTTGCTGCAACGGGCAAAACAGAACGCCGATTTTTACTACGACACGTGGAAAGCACATCCGCCCGAGGATTTGATGACGAATGCGGCGATTGCCCGGGTGCTGTGGCTAATGGCCGACACGGAAACCGACGCGGGGCGCGCGTTCTGGGAAGCGTCGGATAAGTTGGGGAATTGATCTGGCGTGCATTGTTGAGTTTCAGAAACAGAGGCTTTGGTCATAAATTTTATGAGCGAAGAATTGTGGTCCAAAGTCGATGCCTATTTCGCCGAGAAGTTGGTGCCGCAAGATGCGGTGTTAACAGAGGCGCTCAAGACCAATGCGGCGGCGGGGTTGCCGGCGATTGATGTGAGCCCGAGCCAGGGGAAGCTCTTGTATCTGCTGGCGAAGTTGCAAGGGGCGCGGCGGATTTTGGAGATCGGCACGCTCGGCGGGTATAGCACCATTTGGTTGGCGCGGGCATGCCTGAGAGTGGCAAGCTGATCACGCTGGAGCTTGAGGCCCGGCATGCGGAAATTGCGCGGCAGAATTTAAAGCGCGCAGGATTGGCAGATCGCGTGCAAATTATGATCGGACCGGCTCTCGATTCGCTGGCCGCACTGCGATCTCAGAACGAAAGCGCGTTTGATTTCGTGTTCATCGATGCGGACAAAGTGAATTCTCTGGAATACTTCCAGAGCGCGTTGGAACTGAGCCGTTCGGGTGCGCTCATCATCATCGACAATGTGGTTCGGAAAGGACAGATTATCGACGCTACAACCGACGATAAGAGCGTGGCTCGGAATGCGGCGGCTCATCGACGCACTTCCAACGGAACAGCGCGTGGAAGCCACGGCGGTCCAGACCGTCGGCGTCAAGGGCTACGACGGTTTTATTGCAGTCCATGTGCGGGATGAAAGACTTCAAAACGCCGATGGGATCAAACCCGCGCGTCATTCGCGGTCATAAAATAAGCCACGCGGCAGTGGCGCGAGACAGTTGCCAGTTTGCGGCAACGCGATGCCGCTCGCATTGCCAATCGCTGACACTGTCGTACACTTCGATAACAGTCATTCAGTGCAATTGAAGGAGTCATATTACGAATGGCAAAGTTTTACAATGAGCTGAACGAAATGCTGCGGGAGTTCATCGGCGCAGCACATGTTTTTCAATGCCTCGGCGCCGAATGAGGGGCGAATCAATTTATCGCCCAAGGGGCTCGATACGTTTCGCATTCTCAGCGATACGCGTGTGGCGTATTTGGACCTGACCGGCAGCGAGTGCGAGACAGCGGCGCACATTGTCGAAAACGGACGGCTCACGCTCATGTTCTGCAGTTTCGGTCCGAAGCCGCTCATTGTGCGGTTGTACGGCAAAGGCTGGGTGGTTCGCCCGCGCGATCCGCAATGGCGAGAATTTCGCGATTTGTTTCCGCCGCTGGTTGGCGATCGGCAGATTATTGGGCTCGATATTGAATCGATCATGACGACCTGCGGCTTCGCCGTGCCGGAGTACGAATTCAAACGGCATCGCGAAACGCTGGCCGAATTCACGTGCAAGATGGGCGAGCAGAAGATGGACGAATACCGGCGGCAGAAGAACCAGATTAGCATCGATGGGTTGCCGACGCATTTGTTCGAGGATGCCGGCACGAGAGTGAGCCAGTGATGCATTATTTGCTCTTCTACGAAAAAGCGCCCGATCATGCGGAGCGCGAAGTGCCGTTGATGGCAGGGCATCGCGACCATTTAAAGGCGGCGATTGCTCGCGGAGAACTGCTGCTGGGCGGACCGCTTGATGATCCGCTCGATGGAACGCAATTGCTGCTGTTTCGCAGCGAAACGCCCGCCGCGGCAGAAGCATTTGCCAAAGCCGACCCCTACGTGCAACATGGCCTTGTCATCAACTGGCGGGTGCGGCGCTGGGAAACGGTCGTCGGGCGAGAAGCCGCTAATCCGCTGCCGGGGTTTTGACTTAGAAAGTTTGGCGCGACGAATTCACTAGAACACGTAGTCATGATCAACGCGAAAAACATCCAGAAGCTATTCGCGTTCGTGCTTCTGCTTGTCGTCGCGTATCTCGGGGTTGCACAAAACGCACAGAAGCCGGCGCGGCACGATGGTGGCGCGATTGCCGCAGCGACGGATTCCGATCAAACGCTGGCGGCGGCATTCAGGAACCGGCTGCGAGACGTTCCGGTTCAAGGCGTGGGCCAGGTCGCTCGAATCTTGCCGGACGACGACGACGGAACGCGGCATCAGAAGTTTATTGTCGAGTTGGCCTCGGGGCAGAAACTCTTGATCGCGCACAATATCGAACTGGCCGAGCGCGTGGATGGATTAAGAGTGGGCGACACGGTTGAATTTCGCGGCGAGTATGAATGGAATCCCCAAGGCGGCGTGGTGCATTGGACGCATCGCGATCCTGCCGGCCGCCACGCCCCGGGCTGGCTCAAACACAACGGCCAGACTTTTCATTAGCAACCGCGCTCAAGACGAATTCGATAATGTGTCAGATGGTTTTCTCCCGTCGAGTTCGTCTTCTACGGAAGACAGCAGCGATTGGGGGTGCAGCCCATTTGTCCGAAAATAATCGCGCAGTCGACCAGCCCGAGTTTGCATATCTGCGACCGCAAGATAACCATCGGGCCTCACGAGATAAAACGCGTTCCGCATAAATCCGGCCGCTTTCATTTGCGTTCGCCATGCGAACTGGTATAGCGGAAGTTGGAGCTCCTTGCAGATGGCGATCAGACCTGTCGATGATTCCCCGTACACATGCAGTTGCCAGGCAAGCGACTTCAGCGGTTCGAAATTGTCGGACTCCTTTTCGTCAGAGTCCCATTGAACCCACGGAAGCCGATCGCCGCCGTGCAAGTCGCCAGCCACGCCCTTGCTGAGCGGACTGCTGCGATATTGGACGCCGATTTGCGATACCGTCCGGAACAGGAACCGCTGCGCAAGTTTTGTGCGGAACGCCGCTTGAGCGACTCGCGGAAAAATTCGAGTGCGAATTATATCGGCGAAAGGTCCTCGTTTGGTGATCACACTAAATAGCCGGTCGGTCGTGGCCACGAGCCGGCGTGCGAACGCGATCCGCTCCGGCTCATACGATTCCAACAGACTATCAGCAGCCTCTTCGTTCAGAACAGCGGCCAACTTCCACGCCAAATTCACGGAGTCGCCAATGCCCGTGTTCATGCCCTGACCACCGACAGGACTGTGGATATGCGCGGCATCGCCGAGCAAAAAAGCGCGATCCTTTTTGAAGTGTTGCGCGACTCGATGATGCACATGATACGTGGAAAACCAATTCACTTTGTCGATGGTCAGTTGCAGGTTTTCGATGGCGCACTGTTTAATATCGTTGAACGTGAATTCCTCATGCTTACGATCGCTTGGCCATTGGGCGGGGCCAATGAGCCGCGCACTGCCCTGGCCCTTGAGCGGAAAAACGGCCAGAAAATCGGCCTCGTCGAGTTCAACATGAATTTCGCCGTCGATCGCTGGGCCCGCCGCAATCACGTCGGCGACATAGAAAATGCCGCTATAGGTGCCACCCGGAAAGTTAATTTGCAATTGGTCTCGGACCGTCGAATGAGCGCCGTCGCAACCACACAGATAATCGGCGGAGCAAATCTCTGTCGTGCCGTCGGCCCGCTGCAACAATGCTTGCACGCCATGCCCGTTTTGTTGGAAGTCGATCAATTCAACCGGACGCAGAACCTTCACGCCCAACGATTCAAGCCGATCGATTAGCAAGTGCTCGTGCAGATCTTGAGGGTACATTAAGGCATAGGGATAACAACTTAGGCCCTTTCCCATTTGTCCCAGCGGGACGCGCGCCACTTTGCGTCCATGCGCCAGAAGTTCGCGCCTTCCACTTTGACCCCGGCTGCAACAACCCCATCGGCCAAATTTGCTTGACGATAAAACTCCAAAGTGCGTGCTTGAACAGCGACGGCGCGAGATGTTGTACCCGCTTCAGCCGTTTTGTCGACGATGCGTACTCGAATACCAAGTTTCGTGAGCCACAATGCCAGCACCAGGCCACTGGGTCCAGCGCCAATGATAAGTACCTGGCGATCGTTCATGGGTGCGATTCGGTTCGATACGGCCCACCTTCACTTGTGGCCATTCCACGCAGGACGCGAGGTATTCGACAGCGCAATCCGACGGCGTTTAACCACCGGAACAGCGTGCCGCGCGCATTTCGCGGTGCATAGCCCGGCGTGCAGCTCTTTGCGCGCGGCGTATTCGAGCGGCTTGTCGAATATCTTGGAAAAACCGTTTTAGCGGTCGCTCAAAAACCGTCTGACCGCTATCGGCAATTCGGTGCATTTCCTGCTGGGTGCGCTCAGTGGCTTCCTGCTGGGTATTCAACCCCACCTCACCGGCGATCCAACGGTATAGACCGCGCTCATCGATTCCCAGCACGACGTACGCCCAGTCGTTACTGCAGCGGTGAAACAGAATGGTTCCAAGCAGTTGATCGTTGTCGCTGGCAAACCAAGCTTTTTCTACCGCAAAAAACTGCAGCACCGGGTCTCGATGAGGCACAAGCAGTTGGGCATAGCTGTGATCAATTTCACGAATTCTCATGGGGCACCTCGTTTGCGCGACGTCGCCCAGAATGAAGTGCAAAATTCGTTCCAGAAATTCCCTTCCTGTGCATTTAACGCGAGTTTTTATTCCAAGGCATGCGTGCCGTGGGTCATGGAACTGCCAGCGCGTAGGGCGGCGGCGACGAGTGTGGTCTCTGCCAGTTCTTGCTCGGTGGCCCCGGCCTTTTTGGCTTTCACTCGGTGCATTTCGATGCAATAGGGGCACTGGGTTGTGAGGGCCACAGCAACACCCATCAACTCCTTGTATTTCACTGGGATTGCACCGCCTGCAAATGCTGCCGCGTCGAAGGCCATGAAATTCTTGAAAGCCTCGGGAGCCAATTCTGAGAGCTTGTTGAACTTGGAGATATTCTTCATGTCGTACATGGCGAGTTCCTTTAAATTCGTTTTCGATGGATAGACGCTTGCGACACAGTGATTTCAGCCGGCTGCCGCCTTCGGGCAACATGTGCAGCGCAGGAATTATCGGATTCCGCAGGCCGTTCAACAGTGCACTTCAGGTACACTGGTGAGTGGACTTTTGGTACACTTCCCAGCTAGCGAGATTTCCTATGCCCGCCGCCAGCTCAAAAACTGTAACCGAATTGCTCGGACTTCCGGATCCGCCGAAGAACGGTCGCGAGCGTCTAGTTGCCGCAGCCATTGGCCTGTTCTACCGGCAAGGGTTCAGCGCAGTGGGGATCGACCAAATCATTGCCGCCGCCGGCGTGACCAAGACCACCTTCTACAAACACTTCGAAGGCAAGGACGATTTGATGGTAGCCGCGGTGCAGCGGCGCGACGAATGGGAATCGCAAGCCTGGAGCCGTGCCGTGCGAAAATTGGCCGGTGATGATCCAGTGAAGCAGCTTCTAGCAATTCTCGACGTGATGGACGTGTGGTTTAACGATCCGGAATATTACGGTTGCATGTTCATGAACGCAGCGACCGAATTTCCAAACCCTAACGACCCGGTGCATCAGGCGGCCTCCGAGTACCGGAAGAAGGCACGCAATCAG
The DNA here is from genome assembly GCA_963773875.1 of Pirellulales bacterium. Taxonomy (GTDB): domain Bacteria; phylum Planctomycetota; class Planctomycetia; order Pirellulales; family JADZDJ01; genus CAVTYH01. The sequence goes on along the minus strand of CAVZCV010000006.1, from coordinate 549,026 downwards.
TGGCGCGATCTGGCGCGCGGGCGGGGCGGACGACACTGCCGCCGAGACATTTGCCGATTGCTTCGCGGCACTTATCGAAGGCGCGCTGATTTTGCGGCAAACCCAAGGTCGCGACGATGCCGCTCGAGCGATTCGACCGGCTGTGGAACAATTGATTGCCACGTACGTTTGTGGCGGAAGTCAAGCCGCCATTGACTAGCGCATTCCGAAAGCCAGGTCAAACGGAACGCGATCTCGCGTAAATGGTTGGGCTTTTATTGCTTAGTATCCCAGCGGCACCAGCTCCGTTCGCTCTTCGTATTGAATTCGTTGCGTAGTCACCGGCACTTTGCGGACGACTTCTTCATCTTGATATCGAACCGTGGTGACCGGCACGGTTCGGGTTTGTTCCTCGGTGACCCATTTTTGCGTGGTCACGGGAATCTTGCGAGTTTGTTGCTCCTCGACATAGCGAACCGTGGTCACCGGCTTTTTTCGGATCTCCTCTTGCGATTGATAACGCACGGTCTGAACCGGGCATTGCTGAGCGACCGTTTGCGGCGCGTAAGCTGTGGTTGCTTGCTGACCCCACCGGCCAAAACCGAGATAGGTCGGACGATAGGCGACATAGGGCACATACTGAGTAACGTAGCTGGTCTGCGTCGAAGTTTCATAAATGGGTTTCTGCACGACAACGCGCTCTTCATGTTCGGCGGTTTCGTATACCGGTTTCATGACCGTGTAGGTCTCTTCGCGCTCTGCTGTTTCAATGACTGGTTTCTGCACGGTCACTTTTTCTTCACGCTGAGTCGTTTCCACAATCGGTTTTCGAACCGTGACTTTTTCTTCCCGCTCCGAAGTTTCAACGACCGGCTTGGCAACCCAATACTTCCGTTCCGTATAAATCGGATTCGAAGCAGTTGTTGCACCGGCGGCCGGAAGCGAACCGAGTTCCGGCGCGTAGTTCGTTGTTACCGTCGCGGGTGCATAATCGACGGTCGCCGGGGCATAGTTGGCAACCGTGGGCGTGTAATATGCCATGGTCGCGGGCGCGTAGTATGTCGTTGTCGTCGGCGCATAGTACGCTGTTGTGGGCGCCGAGAATGCCATCGGAGCCGGCGCGTAATTCGCGATGCTCGGCGCCGCCGACGCCCCGCAATTACAGGCCAGTGAATTGTTGGCAACGACTAAACAAAGCAGGCATGCGGCAAACATCATCAAATTGCGGATCTTCATGATTCTCTCCTTCAGATAGTCGATTGTGGTTGACAAACGATTTCAGCTTCCTTGCCTTGAACTGCGACTACCTCCGTCAGATCGTGTCGGGCAGGACACGTAACTCGTAAGTATTGTAGTTGGGGCAGCTTAGCCTAGGCAATCGAGCGGCATTAAGTTGCGATTTGTGTTAGGCGAGTGTTGCAACCGCCAACACCGCGCCCTGGCGTTGTCGAACCACAGCCTGGCGTGTACAATTGAGCGAACTGGCAATTCCACGGTTTGGAAATGCCTTTTTTCATTCTATTGGCCTGTGTGCCGCGTAGCCATGAATAAGAATCCTCGCCGGTGCCCGTATTTGCGAGCGGCTGCGCTGAATTCGCATCCACCTGATTGGCGATAGCGCGTCAATCGTCTGATGTTTGGCGATGCGTTTCCTTTATCGGTCCGGTGTGGGTCGATGTTGGTCGACTATTCACGCGAAGCCACTAGTGGCGCGACCACCCGTTATGGCTTCATATTTCCGCTCCTGATCTCTGACTCCTGACCCCTGAAATCATGCGACGCAACGATATTCGTAACATTGCCATCATCGCCCACGTCGACCACGGTAAAACGACGTTGGTCGATGCCATGCTGCGCCAAAGCGGCCAGTATCGCTCGAACCAGCTGCAGGGCGACTGCATTCTGGATAGCAACGACCTGGAACGCGAGCGCGGAATTACGATTCTGGCCAAGAACATCGCGCTGATGTACAAGGACGTGAAGATCAATTTGATCGACACCCCCGGGCACGCCGACTTTGGCGGCGAAGTCGAGCGTGTTGTGAACATGGCCGACGGCGCGCTGGTGCTCGTCGATGCTGCTGAAGGTCCCATGCCCCAAACGCGGTTCGTGCTTAGCAAGGCGCTGGAAGCTCGGCTGCAGCCGATCGTGATCGTCAACAAAATCGATCGGAGCGATGCCCGGCCCGCGGAGGTGTTGGACGAAGTTTTCAATCTGTTCCTCGAACTTGGCGCTGATGACAAGCTGGCCGATTTTCCATACTTGTTCGGCAGCGGACGCGGCGGATACTTGTCGCATAATCCCAAAGCGCGAGAAGGCGATCTGCATCCGCTGTTGGATATGATTTTAGAGCGCGTGCCGGGCCCGAAGGCCGATGTCAACGATCCGCTGCAGATGCTCGTCACGACGCTCGATTGGTCCGATTTCGTCGGCCGCATTGGCATCGGACGAATTCATGCCGGCAAAATTTCGCGCGGTCAAACCGTCTCGCTGCTGCAAGGTGACGATCGTGCGGTCTCTGGCAAGATCACGAAGCTGTTTGTGTTCGATAAGCTGGGGCGCGCGGAAGTGGAAGAAGCCACGGCCGGCGACATTGCCGCGGTTGTGGGATTGGACGGTGTGGAAATTGGCGACACGATTGCCGACGCTGACCAGCCGCATGCGTTGCCGCGGTTAACGGTCGACCCGCCGACGCTCCAAATGGTTTTCGGCGTGAACACTTCGCCATTCGTCGGTCGTTCGGGCAAATTCCTTACCACTCGTCATTTGCGCGAGCGATTGGAACGTGAACTGGAAAAGAACGTCGCGTTGCGAGTGGAACCGCTCGAGGGCACGGAACAATTTGTAGTTTCGGGCCGCGGATTGTTGCACTTATCGGTGCTCATCGAGACCATGCGCCGCGAAGGCTACGAGCTTTCGATTGGCAAGCCGCATGTCATTTTGCGCGAGCACGATAGTGAGATAGAAGAACCGTTCGAGTCGCTCGTGGTCGAAGTCCCGCATGAGAAACTGGGGCCCGTGATGGAACTGGTGGGTGCGCACCGGGGCCAAATGATCGAAATGCAGCACCACGGCGAATATGCGTACCTGATATTTTCGATTCCTGCCCGCGGGTTGATTGGCTTACGCACTCGTTTGCTAAACGCGACGCAGGGTACGGCGATCATGCACCATCGATTCGAGCGTTATAAGCCGATGGAAGGCGAAATTCCCACGCGCAAAATGGCGTGCTCGTTTCTATGTCTGCCGGCAAAGTGTTCGCTTACAGTTTGAACACGCTGCAAGAACGCTCGGAGCTATTTATCAAGCCGGGCGACGAGGTGTATGAGGGAATGATCGTCGGCGAAAATGCGCGGAATGAAGATATGATCGTCAACCCGACGAAAGAGAAAAAACTCAGCAACATGCGTGCGGCAGGCAAGGACGAAAACATTTTGCTGAGGCCACCGCGTGACCTCACGCTCGAAACTGCACTCGAATACATCGAAGAGGACGAATTGGTTGAAGTTACGCCCGACAATATTCGCTTGCGCAAAATCGTACTTTCCGAACACGGCCGCCGGAAGTTAGCGCGGGCCAAAGCCGCCGTTTAGATTTTGGTGCAAATTAAGCCCCGTACTTGCCCATGCGTCCGGCGTTGGAAAGCGCCAGCGGCATCAAGTATTTGGCCTCGAACAAACCCAGGCCACCACGAAGGCATTCAGTCTCGCCGAATTTCTGGCATGCGTCGGTCCGGCAGACGTCCGAAATCAGCAATGTCGGCACTGGGTGCCAGCTGTGGCTCTTCAATTTGCTGGGCGTGCTGTGATCGCCGGTGATGATGAGCACCGCGGGATTTAGCGCGGTCACTTGTGGAATCGCAGCATCTAATTCCTCGATGCGTTTTACTTTCGCGGAAAAGTTGCCATCTTCACCGGTGCTGTCGGTGTATTTGAAGTGGATAAAAAAGAAGTCGTACTTCGACCAGTTCGCTTTAAGTGCTTCAATTTGCTCGCCTAGCGTCTGCGCCTTGCCGACGATCTCCATTCCAACCAGGCGCGCGAGGCCTTTGTACATCGGATACACTGCAATGGCTGCCGCTTTCAGGCCGTAAACTTCTTCATAACTGGGCAGTCTTGGCTTCTCAGCGAAGCCACGCAGGGTCAGTCCATTGGCTTTCGGCTGATCGGCAAGAATCTTTGTTGCTTGGGCGATGAACTCTTTGGCGATGCTGGCTGTCTTCTCGCTACCAGATTTAGCGATGGGATCAAGCGGCGGCACTCCCGTGGCTTGTGGATCGGTATCGGCGACGTCGCCGTGCAAGCCTTGGCCCCGAAAAACGACGACGAACCGATGTTCCTTCACCGGTCGTACGAAAACTTCAATGCCGGGAATTTTCACGGCATTCAATTTATCGGCCAGCGGTGCACTCTCTTCACTGGCGATGCGACCAGCACGGCGATCGGTAATTTTGCCACTTTTATCCAGTGTGCAATAGTTGCCACGAACAGCGACATCGTGTGGGCCAAGTTCAAAGCCAATGCCAGTGGCTTCGAGTGCACCGCGCCCGATCACATACCGCAGCGGATCGTAGCCGAACAATCCCAAATGGCCCGGCCCACTGCCAGGCGCGATGCCGGGCTTCACCGGAATACTACCCCCGCAGATGCCGCGCTTCGCAAGCGCATCCAGATTCGGCGTATTGGCCGATTCAAGTTCCGCAGGTCCGCCAGGCTCCATCGGTAGGCCGCCCAAACCGTCGGCCACGAGCATGACAATTTTCGATTCGTTTTTTTGATGAAGCGAGCGGGTCAGTTCGTGCATGTCGAATTCGAGATTGCTCATTGCCGTTATCTCTTTTTGATGATTAGTCGCTGCCAACCAATGCGGTTCGACACCGGCACATTGCCAATCGCTTGTCGCAACCACTAAAACCAATGTCGTATCAGAAACGTCGCGCCATGCAAGGGGACAGCGAGCTGTCAATGAGCCCAACGCGGATGCAAACCGTTGAACAGCCGATAGAACTCGACCTTTCGAGTGTGTTCGCATTCGAACACGGTTTCGGCCGCGCCGATTTTCTGGCGTTTGCAGAGCGATCCAATACGATTCGCTCGCAACTTCAATCGGAACTGCTCACTGAAAGTTCCGCGGGCTCGGCCCAAGCCCTGCTTACCGAATACAAAACGGCTCGCCGCCGCAGTTTGCTGGGTCAGATTTTAGGCACAGCCAAGCGATTGCGCGCTGCGGTAGACCGTGTCGTATTGCTGGCATCGCCGCCCCTTATTCAAGGCGCGCAGCTGCTATTCGCCGCGTGTTGCCACCCGTTTCATAACGATCTGTCGAGTGCCGAGCGTGGCGGCAGGCCGCGAATCTATTTTTGTCCGGCCACTCCCGACAACGACTATGTTCATGGTTTGCTTGATATTCTGCCGCGGCATCGAGCCACTGAATTTGAGGATCGTTGGGCCATTGTGGCGATCGACGATGACCGTGGCGGCGCGATGCTCACTAGACTTTTTGGGTTGTTTTGGGAGTCGATTCAATCGTCGTCCTCCCCGGATCAGGAGGCAGAACGTGCCGCCGTGGTCGCGAATGATCGATCTGCCATCGCGGTCATGGCCCGCGAACTTGGTCTGGCGTGGATCGATTGCGGTCCATCAACGCAGAACCATACGCTGACCTTCCATCCGGGTGTCTTGCTCGCGGCATCCATCATGGGAATGGATATCGTGAAGCTGCTGCGCGGCGCGACGGAAATGACGAATCGGTTTCTTAATCGGCCGCTTGGCGAAAATCCTGCGCTGGATTTGGCAAGCGTCGGCTATTTACTTGCGCGACGACGAAAGATCTTGAAACAGATCATCGAGCCAGGTGTCGCCGCCCTGCAACCATTCGCCAAATGGTTTTCTCCGCTTGAAACTTTTGAATCTGATTCTGATGCGCTGCTGATTCAATTGCTTGCCGACAGCGTTCGCGCCGACCGATTGCGCGTTACAATGCCAGCGGGCGACAAGAAACCGGCCGACGCGATATCTGCCCGATATCGCCGCGCAAGCTTCAAATTGTGTGCGCGAACTTACGAACGACGAAGCGGACTGCCCACCGCGGTCATTCGCATGGCTGCTGTGGATGAGTTCGCGGTAGGTCAATTGGTGGCGATGTTTTCGATTACTGAATTGGCTGGATCGGTCCTTGTGCACATGTAAGCCGCACGCGGAACGATGATCATTGCTGAACCCCGAACCCTGAACGCGACGATGACCGAAATCACCTGGCTTGGACCATTCCTGTTTTTCAATCGTCACCGGAAAACACACGTTGCTCGTCGATCCGTTTCTCGACGATTCGCCGACTGCGCCGGTGAAGTCCGATGCCGTAAAAGCAGATTTCATTCTGATTACGCATGGCCATTTCGATCACATTTCCGATGCCGTGAAGATCGCCAAGCGTACGGGGGCGACGACAATCAGCAATTTCGAAATCTCGCAGTGGCTGGGCAAGCAAGGCGTGCAAAACACGATCGGCATGAATCATGGCGGCGCGACCAATTTGCCGTTCGGCCGTGTGAAGATGACGATCGCCTTTCACAGTTCTGTATTGCCTGACGGCACTTACGCCGGAAATCCAGCAGGCTTTCTGCTGAGCTTGCCGGACGCGAAAATCTATATCGCTGGCGACACGGCACTTTTCAGCGACATGCAGCTTTATGCCGAAGAAATCGATTTGGCGATTTTGCCCATCGGCGATTTGTTCACGATGGGTCCGGAAGATTCCATCGCCGCGATCAAAATCCTGAATCCCACCCGCGTGCTACCGTGCCATTACAACACGTGGCCACCAATCACCCAAGACGTATCGGCTTGGGCGAAACAAGTTCAGGCACAAACGTCGGCTATTCCGGAAACGCCACAGCCCGGCGGAAAAATTGTGTTGAAATGAACGTGGCTAAGTGCGAGACCTGGGCTCCATCGCCACTTGAATTTCTTCGCCGGCAATGCGCACTTCATAGCTATCGATCTTGATTTTTGGGCTGTCGCACCAGGTGCCGTCCGAAACTTTGAAGCGCCACGCGTGCCACGGGCAAGTCACTTCGCCATCGCATACCTCGCCGGCGCCGAGCGACGCGCCCATGTGAGGGCATGTGTCGTCGATGGCAAAATATTGGCCGCCCGAATTGAAAACGGCGACCAAGCGTTCGCCAACCACGGTCGTAATGCCTTGGCCTTCTGCAATGGAACCAACTTTCGCGACGGTAACGAATTCAGCCATAGTCGTCGCATTTTAGGAGTGATTGTCGACGGACGACTAGGGGACTCGGGTTGAACTCGCAGGCAGCCGTCGACGATAATTACGACATGCTCAATATCCAGCTTAAAGATTTCGTCACCCGCTTCATCTTGCCGCGCGTGCAGCAACCAGCGCAGTATGTCGGCGGTGAAATGAACGTCGTTCGAAAAGATCATCGCACCGTTCGCGGCAAGCTGTGCATGGCGTTTCCCGATACTTACACCATCGGTATGAGCCACCACGGCCTGCAAGTGCTCTACACGCTGATGAACAGTCGCGACGATTGGGTATGCGAGCGAGCGTTTACGCCGTGGACCGACATGGAAGCCCAACTGCGCACGTACGGGAAGCCACTCTACAGCTTGGAAACTTTCACCCCGCTCTCCGAATTCGATGTGCTCGGATTCACTTTGCAATACGAGATTTGTACGAGCAATCTGCTGACGATGCTCGACCTTGGCGGAATTCCACTGCGGAGTGTGGAACGAATGCTTAAACATCCGCTGGTCATCGCGGGCGGGCCTTGCGCAGAATCCCGAGCCGATTGCACCCTTTATCGATGTGTTTGTGACTGGCGATGGTGAGCCAAGTTTACCGTTGATCTGCGATGAATGGCTGCGACTGAAATCGGCTTGCGATTCAGGGCGCGATCCGAATGGGCTCCGCCAGCGCGAAGAGCTTCTCGCGCAACTCGCCGCCAAATTGCCGTTCGCATACGTGCCGCGTTTCTATGAGCCTGAGTATTTCCCAGACGGACGCGTGGCCACGATTAACCGCACGCGAAGCGACGTGCCGGAAACCATTGAGCCCTCGGTCATCAGCGATCTCGATGCGACTCCGCTCCCCACTAAACCCATCCTGCCATTTGTCGAGTGCGTCCATGATCGGATAGCAATTGAAATCATGCGTGGCTGCCCTTGGCAGTGCCGTTTCTGCCAAAGCACGGTGATCAAGTGCCCGCTGCGGATTCGCGAAGTTGAAACGATTGTTCAATCGGCGCTAGAATCATTCAAACACACTGGACATAACGAGATATCGCTGCTGTCGCTCTCCACAAGCGATTATCCGTACTTCGAACAGCTCGTGCGGCGAATGAAGGACGTGTTCGGGCCGATGGGCGTCAGCATTGCGTTCCCCAGCTTGCGGGTGAACGAAGCGCTCAAAGTGGTCGCTTCACTCATCGGCACCGAGCGGCATTCCGGTATGACACTGGCGCCGGAAGTCGCACGCGACGACATGCGCGAGCAAATCCGCAAGAAAATCAGCAATCAAGATCTGTTCGATGGCTGCCGCGAGGCATTCAAGAATGGCATCGACAAAGTGAAGCTGTATTTTATGTGCGGGCTGCCGGGCGAACGGGAGGTCGATCTGGACGGCATTGTCGATATGTCGGAAACGATCGCTCAAATTGGCAAGGAAGTTCGCGGCAAGTACGCAAAAGTGACGGCCAGCGTTTCGAACTTTGTGCCCAAGCCGCACACGCCATATCAGTGGAATGCCATGCAGCGGCGGGAGTATTTCCACTGGGCGCATCAGTATTTAAAGCGCCGCGTGAAAATACGCAATGTGCAGGTCAAGTGCCACAACGTCGAAACCAGTTTGCTGGAAGGACTACTCAGCCGAGGCGACCGGCGTGTCGCCGAGGTTGTAGAACTCGCCTGGCGACGCGGAGCACGCCTCGACAGCTGGTCAGAAAATCTGCAGCCGGAATTGTGGTGGCAGGCCATCGCCGATTGCGGACTATCGTTCGACGATATTGTCCATCGCCCGGCCCAGCTATCCGATCGCCTGCCGTGGGATCATATCAACGTGAAGAAAGGTCGCACGTACTTGGAAAAAGAACACGATCGGAGTGTGTTGCAACTCACTGCGATGGCTGATTGGAAATGAGCCGCTGGGAAATCTTCGCCCCGCAAAAGTGCGAACGAGGCGTCCGAAGCGAATAAAAACTGTTCTTACTGGACCTGTCGCGTAGAATGTCGTGTACCGGCGCCCGGAGGATTGGGACGCCGACCTGCCTGCGTTTACCAGATAATGGTTCTGCATGCCTGATCGAAATTCTCTTGGCGGGATCATTCATACGTACCAGCGGTACGATCCCAAACGGTTTCCCAGCCCGACACAGCCGCCGGCCGATTTGGTTTCGCCGGCGTTCGAGCACATGCTCACGTTTGGCAGCATGCGAGAGTTAACCGATGAAGAACTCGCGCGCGCGGTAAAGCTCGATCCAAGCCAAATTGCCGGGCTGGGCCCGACGCTGGAATCGCTCAAGGCGGCACTCGAAGAGCGGAAGCGAAAATTCCTTTCGACTTACGAAACCGATGCAGTGCAAAAATCGGCCGGAGATGCATATCGGGAAGTGGGCGAACAAATCAGCCCGCCGAAACAATTGCGCGACCGATTTCGCAAGGCGTTCGACGAGGAACAAATTCGCGATTTGGAACGCGTCTGGTATGCACACGGCAAGGACACTTCGCAGTTCTCCCGCGATTTGATGAAGCTGGTCGATCGGCTGGGCGACAAGTACGAGATCGACGAACTGGCGGCGAAATACGAGTTCACCGGCCGCACCCGGATGTCGATTCCCCAAGCCATCGAAGTGAAGGAGGAATTGGAAACCATCGATCGGCTGCTCAAGCAACTCGAAGAAGCGGCCAAGAATGCGCAAATTGGGATCATCGATTTGGACGAGCTGGCGCAATATGCCGAACCCGGCGACATGGATAAGCTGGCCCAAATGCAACGCCAAGTCGAAGAATTGCTACGGCACATGGCCGAACAGCAAGGCTTGCAGCGTGGCAAAAACGGTTACGAGCTAACGCCGAAAGCCTATCGCATTTTCCAAGGCCGGCTGCTCGAGCAAATTTTTTCCCAGTTGCAGGAAGCACGCACCGGCAGGCATCAAGGACCGATCATCGGCGAAGGTGCAGTCGAACTACAGCAAACGAAGCCATACGAATTTGGCGACAGCGTGGCGAACATGGATATTCCCCAATCGCTCATCAACGCCATGATCCGCGACGGTGCGAAATTACCGTTGCGAATGAAATCGGAAGATATTGTCATCCACCGCACGCGCAATAGTCCCAAGTGCGCTACCGCGGTGCTGATGGACATGAGCGGCTCCATGCGCTATGACGGGCAGTACATTAACGTCAAACGCATGGGGTTGGCGCTGGAGGGGCTGATTCGCCGCGAATATCCAGGTGACTTTTTGCAGTTCATCGAAATGTACACATTCGCCAAGCCACGCCCGGCCGGCGAGATTGCTTCGCTGCTGCCCAAACCGGTGACAATTTTCGAACCGTATGTGCGCCTGTGGGCCGACATGAGCGATCCGGATGTGAGCGAAATTCAAATTCCGCCGCACTTCACGAACATTCAACATGCCCTGCAAATGGGGCGGCAATACTTATCCCAGCAGGATACGCCGAATCGTCAGATCGTGCTGATTACTGATGGATTGCCGACCGCGCACTTTGAAGGCAGCAAGCTATACCTGCTCTATCCGCCTGACCGGCGTACGGAGCAAGCCACGATGCGCGAAGCGCACCTTTGCCAGCGAGAAGACATCACGATCAATATTTTCCTGCTGCAGAGCTGGAGCCAATCGCGCGAAGATATCCAGTTCGCCTACCGCATGGCGGAATCGACCAAAGGCCGCGTCTTCTTCACTGCCGGCCGCGATTTGGATCGCTTCGTCGTGTGGGATTATTTGAACCGGCGACGATCGATTGTGGCGTGACCCGGTGATTAGCGGCTTATTGCGAGCCTGCTCAGTCCGGCTCATAACTCGTAACAAACCATCGGTCGCCTTCCTTTTGGAACTTGACGATCAGCCTGCCGGGGAACGTGTCGTGGGCCAACTCGCCGTGTTTCAGTTTGCCTTTGCCGATGTACCAGAATCGGGCGGTTGCCGACGGCGGACTTGTTTTGCGATCGAGTTCGATGTTTATGCGTCTTTTGCCGCCGACGCTAACCGATTCGATGGTAACTTGTCCGATCCAGCGCTTGAGCTCTGAGCGAATTGTTTGGCGCCGACGGAGAAATATATGAAGCAACCTGCTCCAATTTATTCTGTTCTGCCGCGGCCGCCGCGTCGTAAATCACTTTCTCGACCATCTCGCGATCCGTAACTACAAGTTTATCGATGAGCACTGCCAGGCCCATGAAGGCTGCGACGCCGGCCATGATGAAAAGATAAAGGCCTTGGCCGGTTTTCAGCACCATCACCAGGAGAACGGCGAGCGTCAGGCCGCCGACGATCAAAATTGGTGTGGGATCTTCGGTGAACCAAGTGATGGGCGCCGAATCGGACATACAAGATTTGTCGGTTGTCCGTGGTCAGTGGTCCGTTGTTGCGGTACTTTCGGCCGCTTGCGGCTTTGCGTGGTTTGCAACCCTGGCAACCTTTATTTGCCGTCGTTGAAACCTGATTACTCCCACCAGCGAGACGATCGCCACCAGGCCAATCGCTGCCATGATCGGTCCGAGGGTGAAAATCGGATTCCACTCTGGCGCTTCCGCCACGGCATCGTCACCTGGCTGTTCGTAGCCTTCGCGATGCAATCCGCGTTCGCGCGCGTGAAACTTCGTCTCAATCACCTGCTCGCGGCGTTCAAACTTCGGGCCAATCGTGGCCATTGCGGCCAAAGCCGCGAGCGAAAACAGCATGACCCAAAACCACGGCGTTTCGGTGACCGATTGCGGTGATGGGAAGCGTAATTCGGTCATGGAAACACGGGGCAAATCCCGCCGCTGCGCGTGGTTTCAGCGTCGACGAAACAGCGGTCCGGCATAAATGGCTGCCTCGCCCAGTTCTTCTTCAATTCTAAGCAGCTGGTTGTATTTGGCCATGCGATCGGTACGGCTGGCGGATCCGGTTTTGATTTGCCCGGTGCCTAGTCCAACGGCTAGATCCGCCAGCGTGCTGTCTTCCGTTTCGCCGCTGCGGTGGCTCGTGACGCTGGTGTAGCCATTGCGGTGAGCCAACTGAATGCACTCGATGGTTTCCGTAAGAGTGCCAATCTGATTGAGCTTGATTAGAATGCTGTTGGCGATGTGCTCGTCGATGCCGCGCTGTAGCCGCTTGGAATTCGTCACAAATAAATCGTCGCCCACGATTTGAACCTTATCGCCGACCCGCTGACTGAGCATTTTCCAACCTTCCCAATCGTCCTCGGCACACCCGTCTTCGATCGACACGATCGGATACTTGGCGACCCAGCCGGCGAGAAATTCCACGAGATCTGCGGAAGCTAAGCGTTTTGCCGTCGACGGTGTATTTCTTCGTCTTCTCGTCGAACAGCTCATTCGAGGCCACATCGATGGCGATTGCAACCTGCTCGCCTGGCTTGTATCCGGCTTTTTGAATTGCTTCGAGAATCAGTTCGATCGCTTCCGAATTGCTTTTCAGGTCTGGCGCGAATCCGCCTTCATCGCCGACATTCGTGTTCAGCTTCTTGGCCTTCAGCACGCTCTTCAAATTGTGGAACGTTTCCACTCCGGCTCGCAGCGCATCGCTGAATTTGGTGAAACCCAGCGGCATGACCATGAATTCCTGGACGTCCACTGCATTGTCGGCATGCGCGCCGCCATTAACGATGTTCATCATCGGCGCGGGCAACAGCCGCGCCCCCGGACCGCCGAGGTAACGAAACAGCGGCAGCCCGCAGAATTCAGCCGCCGCGTGCGCCACGGCCAAAGACACTCCGAGAATTGCGTTTGCACCCAGGTTTTTTTTGTTTTCCGAACCATCGAGTTCGATCATCCGCTTATCGATGCCGGTCTGATCGAGGGCATCCCAGCCGATTAGCTCTTGCGAGAGTTTTTCATTGATATTCGTCACGGCCTTGTGGACCGATTTGCCAAGAAACTGCGATTTATCGCCGTCGCGCAGTTCCCACGCTTCATGTACGCCGGTGCTTGCGCCGCTGGGAACTGCCGCCCGTCCGAAAGAGCCGTCGGAAAGTTCTACATCAACTTCGATCGTCGGGTTGCCGCGGCTATCGAGAATTTGCCGCCCGTGAATTTGGATGATTTCGCTCATGGTTCAGGAGTCAGGAGTCAGGGGTCAAGAGTCAATTTTCGAAATTCGAGCCGCGCCCGTCAGGATGCGGTGATACGAATCACATTGTGCGAAAACCGCTGCCCGTTGACTAGACGCCGCCGGCACGTTGCGCGACCAGGGGTTGCAACCCCTGGGCTTGAATCTACGATGAATTGAACATGGAACCTGCCACGAACACCGTCATTCCGCCATTCCGTTTGCAGCCGGAGCCGTTGCCGGAAAATATTCGCAGCACTCAGCCGGGCGGTGGATTTTGCAACTCGATTGAATTGGCTTGGGGCCAAGTGCGCCGGTGGTATTTGCGCACCTTTCGCGCTGGGTATGTAAAACGCATGGCAGAATTGCGAGTCGGCGAACCCAGCGGATGCCCACACGAGGTTCTCGATCCACGCGATCTGAAATTCTGCCGCAACTTGACCGAATGCCATTGGCGGCCTGAGGATGATCCGTTCCGCTGGAGAGATAGATTGCCTTTGGCTCGCTGGGGATTGGCCGAAGTGCAACTGATGGGTTGGCCGCTGCTAGCGATCACTGTCGCTTTGGGCTGCTTTTGGTGGTATGCGGCAATCGTGCCGGGTGCTTTGTTTTTGCTTGTCGTATCATTCTTTCGCAGTCCGCCACGGCGAATTCCGCAAGAGCCGGGATTACTTGTTTCGGCGGCGGACGGCAAAGTCGTCGAGATTGCACAGCTCGAGCATGACGAATACATCGGCGGGCCGGCGGTGCGAATCGCGGTATTCTTGACGCTCTTTAACGTCCATGTGAATCGCATGCCCTGCCGCGCACGAGTCATTTGGCTGAAATACTCGCCGGGGAAGTTTTTGCATGCAGATCATCCGCTGGCCAGCACGCAGAACGAAAGCATGACGATTGGGCTGCAGGAAGATGAGGCGCCCTATCGGCGGATGATTTGCCGTCAGGTTTCGGGCATGGTCGCCCGGCGAATTGTTTGCGATTTGCGCCCCGGTGAGGTGTTGGCACGCGGCGATAAATTCGGGATGATTAAGTTCGGTTCAAGGACTGAAATCATTGTGCCGGCGCAAGATTTTGAGCCGCTGGTAAAAGTCGGTCAGTGGATAAAGGCCGGCCGCGATGTTCTTGGACGGTATCAAACTCGTTAATCGTTTTGCCTGTATGAAACGCATTCGCACGGTCGCTGTTTTTCCAACCATGTTCACGTTGGCGAACCTGATTTGTGGGTTCTTTGCCATCGTCGTGGCTTCGCGCGTGCCGGCGGATGCACATGTGCCGAAAGCGCAGCAGATCGAAATCCATAGCCCCGTGAACGTGGCATTCGATCCGAACGATCCCACACACAACATTGTACTCAGCGGCTGGCTGATATTTCTGGCAATGATTTTTGATGCTTTGGATGGCCATGTGGCGCGATTGGCACGCATCACGAGCGACTTTGGCGCACAGCTCGATAGTCTGTGCGATTTGGTGACGTTCGGAGTTGCGCCGGCATTTTTAATGGTCAAGATGGTGCCAGATTTTGCCTATTTGCACCGCGAGGCGATGTGGATTATCGCCGCCGTATTCGCCGCATGCGCGGCCATGCGATTAGCGCGGTTCAATGTCGAAACCGAGGAAAACGACGATCATTTTACCTTCACCGGACTGCCCAGCCCGGCGGCAGCAGGCTCGATCGCCAGTTTTGCAATCCTGTTTTATACGCTGCGCGTGTCGACAAATACGTTGCCGTATGCGGGCGAAATTGATTGGTACATGCGCTGCTTTCTGCCGGTCTTTACATTGATCTTGGCGCTGCTGATGGTTTCGCGAATTCCCTATCCTCATGTTGTAAACCAACTGTTGCATGGCCAGCGAAGCATTGGTCACGTCGTCGCGCTCTTGTTTTCGCTCGTGGTAATAATTGCCGTGCAAGGCTACAGCGTTCCGATCATTTGCTCGCTTTTCGTTCTGGGGCCGCCACTGCGATATCTTTGGCAACGCTGGAGAAATCGGCAGCAAGAAACGGAACCGCTGTTTTGAATAGAAGGCTGTAATCGCTAGGCGGTAGTTAGCTGCATAATGGCCAACGCATTCCGCTGTCGACATTCAATTTTCACGAACTGTCACAAATCTTAACCGGCCTTCCGGTTCTCGCTTACGGCCTACGACCATGTTTACGGGACTCGTTGAAGCGCTGGCGACGGTGATTGAAGTTCGGCCAGAACCGCCGGGCGTGCGACTGATTATTTCGGCGCCCAAATATGCGTCTGGCGAAGAATACGGCAGAGTACAACTTGGCGACAGTATTGCGCTCAACGGCTGTTGCCTCACCGTTGTCGCCGCAATCCGCGATCGATTTGAATTTCAAGCCGGTGAAGAAACTCTTAGCCGTACCAACTTGGGACGCCTTGCAGCCGGCAGCCGCTTAAATGTGGAACGATCGTTACGATTCGGCGATCGGCTGGGAGGACATCTTGTGACGGGCCATATCGACGCGGTCGGGAGCCTGGAATCGCGGAAGGATGACGGCGATTGGGCGAAATTCTGGTTTCGGATACCGCGAGAGCTTTCAAAGCAATTGGCGTCGAAGGGCTCAATTGCGGTCGATGGCGTCAGCTTGACGCTCGTCGATGTCGAAGACGACCGGTTTAGCGTCGCACTAATACCACATACGTTGTCCGCCACGACGTTGGGTTGCCTCACGCCCGGCGATCCGGTGAATCTCGAAACCGATGTGCTGGCAAAATATGTGCAGCGACAGCTGCAAGCGATTGGCAATTCGCGCTAATCCAAGCATCTAATCGCTCTTTACCATGTCGAACCAAACGCTGACCTATCTGAAAAATCGATTCGAAGAAGTTGGCTTACGGCTCAATTCGCGACACGGCCAGAATTTCTTAATCGATTTGAACCTGCTGCGAGTGATTGTGGAGAGCGCGGAGCTTTCTTCGAACGATGTCGTGTTGGAAGTTGGCACCGGAATGGGTTCTCTCACCGCTCAAATGGCTCCGCAAGTTGCACATGTGGTGACCGTGGAAATCGACCCGCGGCTGCATCAATTGGCAAGCGAAGAGCTCATTGAAGTACCGAACATCACGATGCTCAACACCGATGCGCTAGCCGGCAAGCACACGATCGAGCCGACCGTGCTGTCTGCGGTAAATGATCAATTAGCTGCTGCGCCTGGTCGTCGATTCAAACTTGTAGCGAACCTGCCGTATAGTGTCGCGACGCCGCTCATCAGCAATCTCCTGACGCTAGATCGCCCGCCAGATTTAATGACGATTACGATTCAAAAAGAGCTGGCCGATCGCCTGGCGGCACAGCCGAGCACGAAAGACTATGGCCCACTCAGCCTTTGGGTTCAGGCTCAGTGCCGTGTGGAGATTTTGCGATTAATGCCGCCGGCCGTTTTCTGGCCGCGGCCAAAGGTCGAATCGGCGATCGTGCGGATGACACTGGAGCCTGAGCGACGCGGCGCAATTTTTGATCTGCAATTCTTCCACGATTTTGTTCGCGCGGTGTTTCTACATCGCCGCAAATTTCTGCGCGGGGTTTTGATTGCGAGCTTCAAGGACCGGCTCGATAAGCCTACGGTCGATGAGATCATCACTTCTTTAAACCTCGGCGAAACCGCTGCGCGGAGGAGCTTGGAGTTCGCGAAATGCTGTCGCTCGCGGAAGTCGTCAAACGGCGATTGGCCAAGTAGTTGAGGCGTGGCCGAAACACCCAATTGCTTGCCTCTTGGGTGGATGGCTGATAAAGTGGATGCGGTCCGCCATCGGAAGGGCTACGGCGGTTTCGTCGCTTATTTTTCGGGGCAACTCTTCGCGACTCATCGGATTCTTTGGGGAAGAATTTTATGCTTCCGTTTCGTCTGCTTTTCGGCTCGTTATGCATCGCGGCGAGCCTTTTGTTCATTCATTGCCACGGACACTCAAGCCGCGGAACAGTTGGGCATGGCGGACCTGATCGATAAGGTCGAACCCTCCGTCGTGCGCTTCGATGTCAGCAAGGGCGAGGACAAAGCGGTCGGTAGCGGCTATGTCGTGGATGCGGATGGGCTCGTGGCGACCAACTTCCATGTGATGGTCGGCGCCACAGAGGCGACGGCCGTGTTCAAGAATGGCGAAACCGCCAAAGTAGTTGGCACGATGTATTGGGATAAGCGTCGCGACATTGCGATTGTAAAGATCGACAAGAAATCTTTGCCCGCGCTGCCGCTAGCCAGTGCGACGCCGCGCAAGGGCGAATCGGTCTTGGCCTTCGGCGCTCCCGTGGGCCTTTCGTTTTCAGCCAGCGAAGGAATTGTGAGCGCCGTTCGCGAAGGCAAAGAGCTCGAGGAAGACGAAAAAGATCCGCTTCCCGGCACGTGGATTCAGACCACGGCGCCGATTTCCCCGGGCAATAGCGGTGGGCCGCTGGTGAATCGCGATGGCAAAGTTGTCGCCATGAACACGATGGTGCTATTAATCGGCCAGAATCTGAACTTTGCGATCTCCTCGGTCGATGTGGCGGATGCACTCGACAAATCGCGAGGCAAAAAACTCGTTACGCTCGATAATGGCATCGGCAAGCAAGCGCCGAACGTTCACAAGAAATCGAAAAACGAGATTCTGCCCGATAACATTCCGGCGGCCGCGATCGATTCCTTCGTCGCGTCGGGCCAGAAGACCTTCAAGAATGGCGTGGCCGATGCCCGTAAACGATTACGCGATGCGAATGAAGCGTTGCGGGCGATGAAGACCGCCAATACCAGCAATCCACTGGCAATGCAGGCAAAAACTCAAGGCATTGATTATCTGACGGATCGCGTCAAGGGCCAGTTGGTGTATTACTTCGGCGATGCCGCGGCCAAAGAAAAATATATTGGCTTGCAAGAAAAGATCGTGCAGAAAGCAGAAGAGTTGGTGAAGAAGCTAGAAGATCCTAAACAAGGACTGGTCAATTATTTGAAGCTCGCTGGCCCAAAGCTTTCGCCGAATTCCGTTGGTGATATTGGCTTTGTTGACGAACTTCCAGTAGCGGTGATTTCCGGCGATGGCGAGGAAATGCAAACCGTGCTCGATCAAGTGCCTGTCCTCGTACGTGGCATTCCGACGGCAAAGCTGGCCATTGGCACGAAGCTCGACGGCCGGCTGATGTATGTGGCCGGCACAGAGGCGTATCTCATCAGCCGAGGCAGTAGCAGCCGGGTCAACGTGTTTGTATTGCGCGAACTGCCGGAAGAAGTGTTACTCAAGCATTTGAACGTATCCGCATCCGCTTCCGCCGACAGCGCGTCGTCCAAATTGGCCTCATCGGAAAAGGCTGGAAAGAAAGCGGCTGCTTCGAACACAACAAGCGCCAGTTCACCGGGGGCCAAACAGCCGAAAAGCCTGCCGGCGATGCGACGAGCAAACCTGCCGCGTCCAGCACGGCAAAAACCGATGAGTATCGGACCTGGAGTGACAAAACCGGCAAATACAAAAATGAAGCGCAGCTGGTAGCAACGGTCGACGACAAAGTAGTGCTGAAGGGCCGCGATGGCGAGGTGCTGACGCTGCTCATCGCCGCGCTCTCCCCGACAGATCAGGAGTTTCTCAAGCAGCACCGGTTGGCAAAGTAATGCCAATCTCGCGCCCTCGCGGCACTTGCTCTCAGCGGCCTTCACCGTTACGCTAGCGGGCAAAGGTGGCGGCACTCAAAGGGCATGGGCTCTGTCGACACACCGCCCACGGAGTTTCTGTATGAAGTTCATCGAGATGCGCGGCGATCAGCTCATGCACTTGCTGTCGGCAGATGAGATCAAACCCCAGGAACTTCGAGCTGCGGGGCTGACCGACAAGTGCCTGGTGCGCATCAACCTGCAAGGCGATATCGAAGTTCGGCGCCGCGACCGCTGGGACGTCATCGGCGGCCTGCTTGGCGATTACGAACACCGCGTCAAGCAGGAAACTGGCTTGGATTGGGCGTGAATGCGAGTGGAATGCGCGTGCACTCACTAGCGACTTGGCTGGCCCGGTTTTACGCTACCGCGCATTCTCAACTACTAACCAAGATTGATTCCGGAAATCAGATCAGGATTGGTTTCAATCAGAGTGTCAACCAGCGCACCGACAGTGGATCAAACAAGCGAGTCTCGTGGGCCACGGCTCGACCAGCTTGTACAGCATAAATCTGATCGAGCCCCGCATTGTCCGGATCAAGTGCTAGCACCCTAAGAGGGGCATTCACTCGGGCACCAGAAAACGCCTGGAATTCTTTCTCAATTGTACCGAGACTGGAATTGAAAATTCGCACTCGGGAGCCACCATTCAGTCCCGCTCCAACGATGATCTCCGCCTTGTGATCGCCATCCAGATCACCCGCCGCCAATGAGACACCGCTGCGAAAACTTGTTTCAAACGCGTTGAATTGTCGCAGCAACACGCTGGTTGTTGCATTGAACACTTTGATGAGCGTTACTTGGCCCGTGCCAGGGGCTGTAATTAGTTCCGAAATCCCATCGCCGTCGATATCGCCCAGCGCCACTTGAACCCCGGTGTTCACTCTGGGCGGATACGCATTAATAGTGTTGATTTGCGTAAACAGTCCGCCCCCCAATCCCTGGAGAACGCGGACTAGCGGTGCTCCTCGACTATGCGACACGACAATGTCGGGGATTGCGTCTCCGTCGACATCACCAACCGCAACGTTCAACCCATTGCGATAGGCTGGAAGTTCTGGGAACAAATCTGTAATGAGCGCGGCGGCAGGATTTACGACAAAGCCCTGTGCATTTGCTAATGCGGCAAGAACTGCTCCGTCATACACTTGTAGCTCCGCCGGGCGTCCTAGGCCTGGAGTAACGATAATGTCCGCAACGCCGTCGCCCGAAATGTCGGCCGTCGCAACATGCACTCCGCCGCGAAATGCCTGCGGGAATGCATAGAACATGTAATCGAGCGCCTTGGTTTGCGAGTCGAACACTTTCACCAGCGGTTTGCTGCCCGCGTCGCCAGCTTCGACCAACGCATTCGCTTGCGTGGCAACGACAGAATCCATTCCGCTGAAAGTCACCGGTTGATGTCCGCTGGTAAATGTAAATACACCAGCCGGAGGACCTGGCGGCGGGACCGGCGCCCGGTGGTACCGGTTAACCGAACTGCTAAAGATGAAGTATCAGGAGCAATCGAGTTCCCATTAACTGTGATTGCTGTGGTGAGACTCGGTGTGACAACGTATTTGGCCGAGCCAGAGGTACCGTCGACGGTCAGATCCTCCACTCCGCTGTAGAAGAAGCCGCTAAATGGCTGGAACGATCCAATCTGTGGCAATACCAATGTCGGGGAAAGTGTGTAAGTGACGTTTTCCAAGCTGGGCGCATCATTGAAGTGAAGCACGTCGTTGCCGGTACCCGCGATAATGTTGACGCTTTTCAGTCCTGGAGCAGCAATGTTATCGGAGTTGAACGTGATCGTATCGTTGCTGGCGCCGCGAGAGGTGTCGATGACCAACTGGCCGACATTTGTAAATTGCAAATCTCCGGTTAAAAGGGAACCGAATACCGGGCTCGTGACTTGGCCAGAGATTTGCCAGGCGCTATCAATCAGCATCCGGTCGATATCGAACGTATTATCCAAGAACCCAGGCGATTTGTAGGTGAGCGAGCCAAAGTTCTCCACGCGGAGCGCGCTGGCATTTGCGGAATTGAAGTGGTCCAGTGTGACAGTTGTCGTGAACGGAGTGGCAACTGTTTTGGTGACAAATTTATTGCCGACTTTCGTCGTTGTCGTGCTGGTAGTGGTGCCGTTAATCGCCAGCACTCCGCCGCCGCCTTGGATCAATCCTTCGGGAATTAAACTATTGACCAGTCCGACCGCGCTATTCGGAGCTGGCGGAGAGTTAGGCGTGTACTGCAGGCTAATTCCGGAGTTCCCCACGATCTTTAATGCCTTAACGTCGGGACCTCCATGGATATCGACATGCACACCCAAGGTCGGGTCGAGGAAAATCTGGTCGTCGTTGTTACATCCTTCAACGACAATCTTAAATGGCTTGCCATCATCGAGCCGGCCAGGAACGAATAGTTTGGTCAGGTTGATCGTATACGACGTACTTGCGATCAGGTTCGTATACGTATTGCTGTCGAATGCTTTGACCGTAACCTGCGCTTGGGTGGGATTTATTTTTTGGATCGTAATTTGATCGAATGCGCCGGTACCAGTGACATACGCCACGTCGGGATTGGCCCCGATATCGGAATCTTTCACCAACTGATCGTAGGTGTTGACAGTGACGTTTGGATCCTCGTTGACCGTCGTGACGGGCGGGACAAAAGTCGGAAATCCCGTGGGAGGGATTGGGAAGCCAGGGTTAAACAGAACCGGCGGATTGCCCTGAGTGCCAGGTCGCAACAACGGCTGAAAGTCGGTTCCATCCTGCATCATGGGGAACCGCGCGTAATGCGCTGCTGCGGAATCGCTAATCGGATTCGCGAGAGTGAGGCCGGCGATAAAGCTTTCACTGAACCCAGCTTCAACCATTGCATTTGCCTGATTGACCAGCGCCACATTGGGATCGAAGAAGTTGGTGTTTGGTCCCAGCGTCCCGTTTTCAACTTCGGAGAGACCGTATCCCCAACCAATGGTGTATAGGGCTGCATTGGCTAAGGCCACGTTCAATGATCCCGCGCTGCCGCCTGCTCCGAGCACACGTTGAATCCAGTAATTGGCGTCGATAATCGCTCCGCTGTCGAGTCGGTCGGGAACCCCACCTGCAGAGTCGGGAACCCGAACCGCGAAACTCGCTGACATGGGAACAAGAGAAGAGACCGCGGCATTCTGAACCGTTTGGTAAAGTCCGCCGAAGTAGACATAGACGTCATCGCTGCCACCTTGCGGCACAGTGGCCGTTCCGTTGACGGGAGAACCGCCGTCTCCAGCCAGGTTATTTAACGCCAATAAACTGCTGGCATTCCCGAGCTGCGCAGCTGCCCCTCCCGCAACCGGGAAGTTAAAAATCGGCGAGTTGATCGAGGAGATAACTTGAATATCAAAGGGCTCAAGCGCTTGCTCGATCTGGTGGGTAATCGCCAGCTCCATCGTAATCGGATCGGTCGGCACCACTGGATTAGGAGCAGCCAGATCGGGACTGCCCAGCGTCAACAGGTCGGAAAAATCCACCATGTTATAGGCGGGATTTACCGTCACGCCATTTGCAATGATCCCCAGAAATTCTTCAAAGATGTTGTTGCCGCCAGGAACATTGGCACCGGCGCCGGTGCCTACCAATGCATCGTGCAGTGCGCCCGGCTGCAATCCCAGCATGGTGCCCCAACCAGCGTAAGGCCCAGTAGTGGGCGCCGTAAAACCCTCGCCGAAATCTAGAAATACGCGACTGATGAGCAATCGCCGCGGCTCCAGTTCTTCAAGTTGCAGGCTTCTGCCGAACCCACGAACTTTTCGCGGCGCTTTTCGCGACGTTGCCCTGCTTTGGCGAAAGCGAGAAAAGAGCGACGACAAGAGACCCTTCTGTTCCGGAAGCATGGCGATCCCGATCTTGGATATAGGAGCAAGGTGTCAAAACAAAGATGCAAAAGCGCAGTCGGCGGCGGCCTCTTCTAAAGTCGCTTTGCACTTGGTGCGTGGAAGCATTCAATGTCCACGAAAGTGGCATGATGAATGGCCCCGCCGCTGCGGATCAGCGCTGCCCAAGTATGTCCGAATGCTCTCGTTTCGTAGCGCCCCTAAAAGCTACGTATTTCTTTAGTGTCATTAGGTCCGATAATACTGTCAAGCGAAGTCAAAACCCGCTGCATCAAATGTTCGATTTCAATGATTGTAAATTTAAACGCTTATCCGCCGCCAAAAGTTCCGGAAATTCAGCGCGCCGATCAAACTAGCCCATCCAAATGCCGCCGTTGAAGGCTGGCTCGGTATCAAGGATCTTATCGACCAGCGTGCCGCTGAGGGGAGCGAAGAGCCGGATCTCGCGGCTACGGCCGTCATTGCTCTGCGCAACGTACAGCAGTGCCGTCTTGATGCCCGATTCCGGAGCGTATGGCGTTCTTGCCGACAACCTTAGCGGCGCATTGACATTGCCGCTGGTGAACGCTCGGAACTCGCTTAGCAGATCTCCGAACTCATCGAAAGTGCGAACTCGAGAGCCGCCGCCTGACCCGGCCCCAACCATGATTTCCGCAATGCCATCGCCGCTAACATCGCCCACGGCTAACGAAACGCCGCTTTTGAATTTCGTTTCAAACGCTTGGAACTGCCGCATCAACAGGAATTGATTCACGGGTGCGGTTGCGTCCAAAGCGAACTCCCGAATGGTCGCCACGTTTCCAGATCCGGGCGCCGTCACGATCTCGACGCGTCCGTCTCCGTCCACATCGCCAGCAGCAACCAAAGCGCCTGTGGTGACCGTCTTCGCATAGGGTGCGAAAGGCGTGGCAAAGCTTTGATAAGTGCTCGTGCCCGAGTTGTAGTTGAATATCTGAATTTGCGAAACGCCCTTGGAACGCGACGTTATGATTTCCGCTTTGCCATCATTATCGAAATCTGCAGCTGCCACATAGAGCCCGCCTAGATAACTGGTCGGCTGCGGAATAATTGCGTTGCCGATAAGCGCCGGTTCAGGATTGGCAACCAAACCGGTCGGCGAGCCAAGACCCGCCAGCGCAAGCTGGGCACCGTCGTACACCTTCACTTGATCGCCTGCCAGCCCGGGCACTTTGCCCGCTCCTGGGGCGACGATGACGTCGAGCACAGAATCGCCATTCACATCAGCCATGAACACGCGAACACCTCCGGCGAAGCTCTGCGAATACGCATAGAAGCTGAACATCAACTGTTCAGTCGACGAATTGTAAACCTTCACGAGCGGCTTACTGCCTCGACCGACATCGGCACCCGCGGCGACAAAATTGCCTTGAATTTCAATATGCTGAAAGAAAATCGGCTGCTGGCCGTGGGTGAATGTCCAAACGCCGGAACCGTCGAGCCTCGTGCCTTTGGGAATGAAATGCTGCCCGCCCTCGCGTGGGAATTTCACGACGAGCACGTCTCCGCCGGGGGCCAAGGTGCCCGGCACAGGGTCCTGGCCATCGATCCGCAGCTGGGTGTTAAAACTTGGAGTCGCATAGAAAACATTCTTTCCTTGCGTCCCCTTAAGTGACGCGGTTTCGAGCGTGCCGTCGAAAGTCACGCCCGCGAACGCCGGCACAGGCGTCGGCGTGTTCGCACTGACTTGAACTTGGGTCGGATCAAGATCGTAATTTTCTGGATTGACGTTGATCGAGTCGTCCAACGTCATCACGTCGTTGCCAACACCGCCGATGACAACTGGTCGGCTCGTAACGTTGTCCAGACTTGCCGAAAGCGCGCCGAACTGGAAGTTGTCATTCCCGTCGTCACCGCTGAGGTTGAGCGATGTGCCGGACCATGCGTTCGTCTGGAGCGTATCATTTCCCGCATCGCCAAAGGCGTCAAAGCTACCAGTCACAGTTAGAACGTTCGCTGGGTCGGCGTCATCCCCGAAGATAATCATGTCATCGCCGCCCAAACCATGAATGGTGCCCGTGCCGGCCCAAGTGACAACATCGATGGTATTGGCGCTATCGCCGCCCGATAGATTTGCAATCTCGCCATCAAGGTTCAGCAGCACGACCGAACCGCCGCCGCCGCAGTCCAACACTGCCGTCGTACCGAGAATGGGGTCGGCATCGGTCAGCGTCCAATCCGTATCGGCGAGCGTCTCAACCGTATCGACATCGTTTCCACCATCATAGGTGAATGCTCCACCGGGCACGGGCAGCGAAATATCGTCCCATTGGATGCTTAGCAAATCTGCACCGTCGCCGCCGTCGAATTCAAAATTCATGAGGCCGTCTGCAACTAGTCCGCCATCCAGGATCGTGAGCACGTCATCAGAAGTGCCATTAGTACAATCGACGAAGAAGTTCGTGACATTTTGAAACTGTAGAATTGCAGTATCAACGGGCCCAGTCGTCGGATCATTGATCTGGCCGTTGATGTCAACGACGCCCCCGAACGGCGCGGATCCGTTGGTCTGTAGAATCGCTGGACCATTGCCAGGCGAGACGAACTTGAAGGTGTCGTAATTTGAGGCAAAGACCGTCGACAAATTCGTCAACTCTTCCATGTTGATAGTCGTCTGGCCGCCGCCGGTAAAGACGTCGACTTCGCCGGTAATTGTTGTGTCGCCTAAGCCAGGAACGCTTTGGGCGGTCATGCCTGGCGTGAATTGACCGCTGACGGTGCCATCGCCAATGACGTCGACTTCCGTGTCGCCTTGGCCGCCGCGCACCAAGATGGATTGACCGAGCGTGCCATCGATGGCGACTCGATCGTCGCCGCGGCCTAGGTCGACGAGAAATCCGTTCGTGTAGTCGACCGTCGTTTGGTAAGTTACGACGGCCGGATTGGCATTGGGGTCACCGATCGTTATCGGTGTAGTAAATGTGTTATCGGTGTACGCGGTCACAATAACGTCAGCTTTGTTCGGAGTTGCCGAAGCTTTAATCAATAGCTGATCAAACGCACCGGTGCCGGTCACAAAATCGCTGAATGGGAATGCCGTTGCGTTGCTGTTCAGGCCGATATTGGCCTTCAAAACGTCGTAGGCATTTTGCAGATCAAATGTCGCGTTGCCAGTCACTGAAGGCGGCACTGGAGGCATTGCACCAGGATTTCCCGGAACACGAGTAAATTGTGCGGCCTGAGGATACCGAGTGAACATTCCGATGTTCAGCAGATTGGAATTATCGGGAGTTCCAGGCGGAGCCGCCGCATCGGGACTATCGCCGTCACCGGCCATCACATCAGATGAGCTGACCTGGTTACGTTCAATCGTGAGCAGCCCGAACGTTTTTCCCGACTCACGCGCAACTGTATTTGCGATTCCTACATCCAGTGGAAATCCGAAGGTAAAATCGGAAGAGTATTCAGCCAGTGCATCCGCATATACAAGCGCACACTCGCTCGTGGGATTGCCGCCGGCTACTTCGTCAGTGGCCGAAGCATCTCCAAAAACGACTTGCCCAGGATATGCCGGATTGGCATTCGGATTTGCTGTGACGGCCTGGCGATCGCCGGCCACGGTTCCATTCAGTCGACCGGTGTTGCCTGCACCACCCATTCCATTTAGGATGCCGCACGCAAATACATAAGCCGAGCCGGCGGGCGCTCCACCTAAGGTGGCCATGACGTCCTGCGCACTCGCCGCACCCGGTGCTATCTGAACATTTACATCGAATGGCGCGTAGATCCGTTGCAGGATGTTTATGACGGAATTCTCAAGAGCTGTTGCGTCCGCGGCTGTTCCAGCCTGACCATCATTATTGAAATCGATTCCACGGTCGCCCAAGACCCCTTGCAGGGGTTCGAAAGTAAGCACCGTCGTTGGGTCGTAAATGCCTTGCGCCGGATCGGGCTGCGGAACGGCGATTGGTGCCGGCATTGCCATAGGGTCCGCCTTGACCAACTGCGGACCGATAGCGACTTGGAATAAATCGAGCGCCGTCATTTTTGGGCGTGCGTTGCCGAAGTCGACAAACAGCGTAACGCGAGTCAGCATCTGTCGCGCTTCAAGCGTCTCAACCGCCGAATGTCGCAATCGCTCTGATAACTTGCGCGACTTGGAACTCAGTCGCCCTTTGCCGCGAAGCGGGCGAAAAATTGAATCGATCGGCGATTTGCGAAATGACGACATAGCCTCTCCCTCAATGCGAGCGCAACAAGATGTGCCCCCAAGCCAGAACGCCCCTGGACCCGTCAGAAATGTTGTTCCGAAACAGCTATTGACAGCTCATTATCGTTAATGCATAGCGCGACTTCAAGGCAAACTGCAAATTTATGTGCAACAAGTTACACAACGCTGACAGGTTTTTATTGACTCGGCCTTGGCGGGTAAGTACAAAGGGGGGAGCGCGAAACACCAATATATTGGGTATAATGCCGATTACGTGAATCGTCTCGGTGTTGCGCACGGGGCTTTCTGCGAGAACAGATTCAATGGGCCATTCCATCAAGACCGACCGGCGGCGTGTCTGTGCATTTGAAGCACTTGAGCTACGACAGGTCCTCAGCGCTGTGACCGGCCTTGAAGCTGTTAAGGCGACTTTTTTCTCAACAAAAGTTAAACCGCACGCGACGCCGGGTCCTACTGGATTGAATCCTGATCAGATTCGAAAGGCGTATGGCTTTGATCAGGTTCAGTTCACCACCACGGTTGGCGGTCAGTCCAAGAAGATTGCCGGCGATGGAACTGGTGTCACGATTGCCATCGTTGATGCTTACAACGATCCGTCGGTCGTAAGCGATTTGCGGGCTTTCGATAAACAATTCAATATCGCCGATCCACCCAAGATTCGAGTTGTGAATCAGCGCGGCGGCACTGCGTTACCTGCGGATGACGCAGGCTGGGCTGGCGAAATCGCGTTGGATGTGGAATGGGCCCACGCAATTGCGCCCGGGCGCGAGCATACTGTTGGTCGAGGCGGATTCCAGACTCACTGAAGGACTTATTAACCGCGGTTGATTATGCGAGGAAGCAACCCGGCGTTGTCGCGATTTCCAATAGCTGGGGTCAGCATCGAGTTTCTGCAAGAGACGCGCTTCGATTACCAATTTGCCACGCCAGCCGGACATATCGGTGAAACGTTTATCTTTTCTGCAGGCGATAGTGGAGCTCCCGCATCCTATCCTGCGGCTTCCCCTTATGTTCTCAGTGTCGGCGGCACGAACTTACGTTAAATAGGACGATACCTGGAAGAGCGAAACCACTTGGTCGCTCGGAATCAACGGCGCCGGGGGTGGCGGACCAAGCGCGTATGAAAAAACCCCCACCTATCAGCGGGGGCTCGGACTGACGACACGGGGAACGCCGGACGTTTCCTATAACGGTGATCCCGCTACAGGAGTTTCTGTGCTGAGCAGCTTCAGCGACGGCGGCTGGGTTGTTGTAGGCGGCACAAGCGCCGGAGCACCGCAATGGGCTGGCCTCTTGGCGATTGTCGGGCAAGGCCGGAGTCTGGCGAAGAAGGCATCGTTGGCCAACGCACAAGTCGCCGTCTATGGATTGCGAGGTGACTTCCACGACATCACCGCCGGTAGC
This sequence comes from Pirellulales bacterium, assembly GCA_963773875.1. GTDB lineage: Bacteria > Planctomycetota > Planctomycetia > Pirellulales > JADZDJ01 > CAVTYH01. The sequence goes on along the minus strand of CAVZCV010000006.1, from coordinate 520,651 downwards.
AACGGCTTTGGTGCCGGTCCGGGCTACGATTTTGCAACAGGCTTGGGATCACCTAAAGCTGATTCGTTGATTCCCGACCTTGTAAACTATGTTGGATCGACTGCGTTGCCGCCGGCTTTCCCGCCGCCATCTGGTCCAGGCAGCGGCGCATGGTGGTGGCTAAATACTACGCCGATTCATTTCACGACGGATGGGTCTGCCTCTGCAGCAGCCGCGACAGTCTCGACGGCCACGGTCTCTCCCATGGCGCCGTTCGTCACATCGATCGACACCCAGACCGTGTCGCCGCCAGCAATGGGTGGATTAGGCGACGAAACAAATTTGCAGCCAACCGGTTCTAATCGATCGAACGATTCCATCTGGCTTGAGGCCGCAAATGGTCTGGACAATGGCAGTGGCCGTTTTTCGCGTCGAAATCGACTGACCACCGTGCTAACGGGCGATGTTGCTTCTTCGAACGCAGATGCCTTTTTTGAGCAACTCAGTGCCGACCCGTGCTTGGCCTCTTAATCGAACTAGCGCCACTGTGAAATCAAAGGCTGCTAACGGGCTTCCTGGAGCGAAAATCTCCGGCTCTGGCGAAAGAACGTCAGCGGATTTTCATAGACGATCTGGCGAATCAGAGCATCGCTGTGCCCACGTTTGCGCATGGCCAAAATGAAGTCGGGCACGGCCGTGGGCTTCGATGGGCCCCAATCGCCCGCGGAGTTGACGAGCAGCCGTTCCGGACCATACAACTCGACCATGTCGACCGCCCTGGCCGGTGTGCATTTGCTCACTGGGTAAAGTGTCATGCCGGCCCAGTAGCCGGCTTCGAGCACCCGGCGGATCGTATGTTCTTCAACATGATCCACCAGCACGCGGCTGCGGTTAAGTTTCGGAAAATCGGCCAGCATGTCGAGGATCATCCGCGTGCCGAGATATTTGTCTTCCAGGTGCGGCGTGTGAATCAGGATTTGTTCCTCCAGCCGCAGCGCGAGTTGCACATGCTCCAAAAAGACAATCGATTCATTGCGCGTGTTTTTGTTGAGGCCAATCTCACCGATGCCAAGTACTCCCGGGCGATTGATAAATTCCGGAATCATCGCGATCACTTGGCGCGCCAGCGCAACATTTTCCGCCTCCTTGGCATTGATGCATAGCCACGTGTAGTGGGTAATGCCATACCATGATGCGCGCTTCGGTTCGAATTCTGTCAGCTGCCGAAAATAATCGCGAAAGCCGTCGACGCTGCCGCGATCGAAGCCGGCCCAAAACGCGGGCTCGCTCATCGCGATGCAGCCCATCTTTGCCAGCGTTTCGTAGTCGTCCGTGGTCCGAGAGACCATATGGATATGCGGATCGATGTAATCCATGGCGATTCATCCATTGGCCGGTGCGGCAAGGCCAATCGCGTTTTTCCAATCCGGGCGGTATTCGCGCGAGAAAACGAGTTGAATTCGTTCGGCGCGCTCGTGCCCATCGCTTACGAGCAAGCTGATCGCCTTTCGCAAATTAATCATTCGCGGATCATCGGCGGCATTCCCCTCTGCGCGGTCGATCCGGTCCAGCCTTGCAGCGGCCTGCAGCAATTCGGCCCTCAATTCGAGGAATTCGCGGTCCAGCACTTCCGTTAAAGTCGGCACGTTCGGCATAAGCGCGATCCTGAAAACTAGACGTCGAGTGGTTTCAAATCAACCATCACTGGCAAGCAGACGGTGGCTGTCAGGCAGGACGACCGCTACCGGCGTTACACCCATCGTGCCAGCTGAGCCTCGCCCTTTCACAGTGTCAACCAGACGATCATGCAAATCAAGGTTCTGATCACCGGACTATAAGGTTCATTGAAAAGCATGAAACCGGCAATTTTGCCGTAATTTCCCGTGCGAAATAACGTAGGCTTTAGATATTGGCGCACTATCGAGATTTCGCGTGCTTTGGCAAGCAACCGTTAGACAAAACGGAGTGCCTCGATGGCGCCAATCGTCTTGCGGGCGATCCTGACACAGCTGAATAAATCGAAAATGACGTCCCGAGGAATGATGCCTCGTAACCAAGCGCTGCCGCCCTCCTTGCAAGGGCTGGCCGCCACGTTCGATGTGCTTGCCAAGACGCACAACGAGGCGGCAGTCGATCTACTGTTGGCTGCGCTGGATGATGCGGACCAGGCGATTCGCGAGGCCGCATTGTCGGCATTACTGAAGCGGCGGACGCTGCGCGGGCATCGCGAAATCATTGCCCGGTTAGCATCGATGGATGGGCGCAGGCGCGAAATTGTCCGGGAAAATCCGCGATTTCTTGGGCGTGCTTTGCGCGAGGCCATTCAATCTGCCGACAGCAAGCAGTGCGCTATTGGCTGCAGCACCGTGTTGTGGCTGCACGAATACGATCTGATGCCTGCTCTGGCGCATGAAGCGGAGAATGCCTCGAATCCAAATCAACAGCTCGCGGCGCAACACGTTTTGGAACTCGCAGAACAGCTGTATCAAGAGCTGGCGCTGCCTGCAGCCCGAGGCGGCGCTCGCGATGCAAAACTCACTAGGCAGCACGTGCTGCACAATTTGGAGCGATCTCTGGGGCGATTCACGCAACATAAACGTTCGGAAATTGTCGAGGCGTTCTTGCTGCTGGCACAGCGCGATAATGCCGCCCTACGCCGAATACTGGCCGATCCGATGCACGAAGTTTACTTGGGCGTGGTCGATCAACTCACGTTCAGCCCACGCGGCGGCATCATTCGACTCGTGCTAAGTTTCCTCGACGATCCCCAGGCTCCTTCGGCAGCCATTGCGATTCTGGGACGCCGCAACGACGCCAAGTTTCTTGGACACTTACTGCGAAAAATCGGCGATCACCCGGCTCCCGTCGCAATTGGCAACTTGCGACGGATGGATCAGATCGCCTGGCTGGAAACGCCAGGTTTGGTCCTCGCTCAATGCGACGATGAAGCACAAGCCGGCGCAGTGCAACTTGCCACGCACAGCGGTATTAGTCGTGCGGCGGCATTTAAGTTGATTTCGTATTTGGTGAAAGCCGGTAAGCTCTATAGCCGTCGAGCAGCCGTGGCCGCGTTGACGACGTTCCGCGGCGCGGAAGCCAATGAGTTGGCCGTGGAAGCCGCGAAGGACCCGGACCCACAAGTGCAGGCCTTAGCACTGGCCCAGTTGCGATTGCGCGGCGTGCCAGGGCGCTCGCCATGCTATTGACGAATCTCGATAGTCCGCACGAAACGGTGCGCGCGGCCGTCCGAGGCAGTCTCGAAGAGTTTTCGTTCGAGCGCTATCAATCGGCGTTCGACATGCTGGACGACTTGGTGCGGAAAACCACCGGCGCTGTCGTACGCAAAGTCGATTTGCGCGTTCCACAACGGCTACAGGAGGAACTACAAGCCCGGTCGAGAACTCGGCGGCTTCGGGGCATTGCCATGGCAGCTTCGATGAACGTCGTGCCCGACCTCGAAAATGCGATCATCGAACGCTTGAGCGATGAAGATCACCTGGTGCGGGCAGAAGCTGCTAAAGCGCTGGCGGTATGCAAATCGGCAAAGGCCCAAAGTGCCTTGCGGCGTGCGCTTAGCGATCGCAGCATTGCAGTGCAAGAAGCAGCCGAGTGGAGTTTGCAGGACAACGAGCTTTCGCTAGTCAGCGAACAATTGGCCGCCGCTATTCTGGCCGACGAGGCTGACCAAGCGCTGCGCGAAACGGTGCCTATCAAAACCATGCCCGGCGTTCCGGCGGCAGATCGGTAAGTCATATGGTTAACAGCATCTCACTCGCCGGGTTTAGCATTCTGCTGGCGCAAGTCGGCCAGTGGAATCTGCTCGTGATCGCGGGGCTAGTTGGTCTGGCACTGCTGTTGCGCGGCGTCTCGATGTGGCGACGAAGGCTGGGTCAGGGCGCCTATCAACCGCGAAAGCTCTTTGCGGCACTCTGCCGTGCGCATGAACTCGACCAGGCTCAACAGCGTTTGCTCGCGCTCATTGCAAAATCGCACCACTTGCCGCAGCCGGCCTTGATTTTTGTGCGGCCCGACTTGCTAAGCTCTGAAAAGCTCAGCACTCAATTTGCCGCGCATCGAGCCCAAGTCGAAACTGTGCGGGACCGCATTTTCCGCGGTGCTGCCGGTTCCCTGTAACTTCACTAGCCAGCCCAAATGCCCGCTGCCGATGGCGACTTTGCCGTCTTTGACGGACTTGTGGCATTTTCCAATTGAGTTGACTGGCCGCTTATTCCGATGAAACCGTTGGCACGGGAGTCTGCCGGAGCACCAAGGTGGCATTTCGTAGACAGCCGGCCATGAAACACTCATACGACTCGCTGGGAACATTGGTGAATCGGGCACCTGCCCTCCGGGGGAGATCACGGATGACACGTCGAATTCTAGCCCTGTCTGTATTACTTTCCCTTGCCACGGCATCCGCTGCTCGGGCTCAATCGTATCCGGCATACGGCGGAATGCCGCCGGGCGGAATGTATTCGCAAGGCATGATGCCACCCGGCATGGCTGGTGCACCTGGAATGTATGGCCCACAAGGAATGTATGGCGGGCCGGGGATGTATCCCGGAATGATGCCGCCGCAAGGCGGTATGAACCCGGGGTTGAATCCACAGGGAGCTGCTTACCCCGATCCGATGGGTCCGTCGGCCTATGGCATGCAAGGACACTATCAGGTGCCGGCAAATGCTCCACCGATGAAGCTTCCGCGCGGAGTCACCGCTGAAAACGGACTTCTGTATTACAGCGGAAAGCCGTACGCGGAAAACAACGGGCAGCAATATAACCCATATCAGCGGGTTTCTTATGATGCCCCAATGGAGGGCGGCGGCCCCGAGGGAACATCGAGTGTGATGTCAGGTGGCGGCATGCAAGGCGGTCCAATGCCCGGTTACGGCGAAATGCAAGGCTACGGTCAAGGCCAAGGCTACGGTCCGATGCCGGGCGGAGATTGCGGCTGTGATGGCGGCGATGGTGGCTATTGCGACAATCGTCACGGCGGCTGCTACGACTGCCTCTACAATCTTTTTCATCACGGTAATCCCTTCCCCGGCAAGTACGGCTACATGTGGACCGGCGGCGTCGATGCTCTGGCGTTTAATCGCGATGCAGGCAGCAATCGATTGCTCGTGACTCGCGAAAACCTCACTACGACCGAGATCTTTCCGGCTTTTAATTCCAACGATTTCACCTTCGATTTCACCGGTGGCGGCCGAGCGCACTTGCAGCTAATGGGCCCCAGCGGCATCCAGTACCAGGCGGTTTATATGAACCTGTCGACGCTGGTGAGCGATGTGAATCTGTTTGGCGACAACAATTTGAGTTTGGCCGGTCCGATTGCCGGCGATCCGCTTTTGGTGAATTTCTTCGATGCGGACCAGATGCACATCCATTACACCAGCCATATTCAAGGCGCGGAAGCAAACATTATCTATCCGTTCGGAAACTTCCAGTTGCTGGCCGGATATCGGTACTTGGAAATCGACGAAGGATTCCGGCTGACAGCCGTCGATCTCGATGCTCTCACTCAAGGCGATTTCACTGCCGATGTGTTCAACCAAATGCACGGCGGACAGATCGGCATTTTGGGACAATGGGAACTGTTCGGGCTCATTAACTTCGACTTCAGCGCCAAGTTCGGCATCTTTGGCGATATCGTCGGCTCTCGCCAAAACGTTGTCGATTCCGGCCTGCTTGTTTTCAGTGGTGCTGGTAGCGAAAGCAGCGTGGCGTACGTCACGGAACTTGGCTTGGTGGCCGTGATGCCGATTGGAGCCTCATTCAATGTGCGGTGCGGTTACAACGCGATGTTCATCGATCGAGTGGCCCTGGCTCCCGATCAGCTCGACTTCTTAACCAATCCAAACGTGTCCTTTGGCTCGCAAGTTCAGCAAAAAGGCGACCTGATTGTTCAGGGAGTGATTCTGGGCATCGAGGCCAAGTGGTAATTGGCGCTGGGGTTTTGGCGCTGTGGAGAATAATCAACCAGCCAGTTGCCCGATCGCAAAAGATCGGGCATTTTTGCGCGAGGCGAGCCAATGTGCCGCTGGCGCGTAAAGAGTTTTCGATCGTGGCGGTCGTGCCAGCATTTCCGACCTTGTCAGTCAGCACTGGGCGACACATACTGAAATTGGGCAGTTACAGCGAGAAACGCACGAAGTTGCATGCACGGAGCGGGTAGGCTCTGTATGCTAAAAGTAGCGTTTCCGTTGCTTTTCAACCGGAACTGGCTTGCCGGTTCTCGCTTACCGGCCATCAATCGCGCATGAGCACCGAGCAATCTTACGAACCGGAATTGGTTGACCAGACACGTCAGCAAATTCGCGGCTTGGTGCGAGAAATCGAAGGGCTCGCCCGCGCGGAAGTCTCGCCGGAGGAGTTTTACGAAGGCTTTTTGCATCGCGTGGTGGCCGCACTGGCCGCCGTTGGTGGGGCCGTTTGGACGCTCGATGAAGAAGGCCGGCTGAACCTCAGCTCCCAGGTCAACTTAGCGGAAACGCGGTTGCACGAAAGCCAGGAAGATCAGCAGCGCCATGGCAAATTACTGCGTAAAGTGCTGGCCAGCGGCGAGGGCAGCGTCATTCAGCCTAAGTTTGCCAGCGCCGAAGACGACAGCGGAAATCCCACCGACACGCTGTTAGTACTGGCCATTCTCAAAAGCGATCAAGAAGTTCGCGGCCTGGTGGAAATTTTTCAGCGCACTGGTGGCAGGCCCGCCGTGGAACGTGGCTATCTGCGGTTCCTATTGCAGATGTGCGAACTGGCGGAAGATTACCTCAAGACTCGCCAACTGCGGCTGTATACCGATCGGCAAGCGATCTGGACTCAGCTTGAGCAATTCACGCGGCTGGCGCATAGCAGCTTGGAGCCTCGTGCAACGGCCTACACGCTTTCGAACGAAGGACGGCGTCTGATTGAGTGCGATCGCGTGTCGCTCGCCATCCGCTATGGCAATCGGTGCAAAATCGAAGCGGTAAGTGGCCAGGAAACGTTCGATAAGCGCTCGAACACGGTGACCCTGCTCGGCAAGCTGGCCTCGGTCGTCGTAAAAGCCGGCGAACCGCTCTGGTACACCGGCGACACGCGCGATCTGGCGCCGCAGGTGGAAGATGCCGTCGAAGCCTACGTTGACGAGTCGCATTCCAAAACGGTTGTCGTGCTCCCGCTCGTGCGCCCGCATGAAGTTGAAGAAGACGGACAAGAACTACATCACACGCCAAACTACCTGGCGCGCTGATTATCGAACAAATCAATACCGATGGCATTCCCACCGCCATGCGGCGGCGCATCGATGTCGTGGCCGAGCATGGCAGCACAGCGCTGTCCAATGCGTTGGAGCACAATAGCCTTTTCTTGATGCCGGTGTGGCGAACGCTGGGCAAATCGAAATGGGTTGTCTCGGCCCGCGTTTTGCCGAAAACGATCGCGATTACGGCGGTAGTGCTCGGCGCGTTCTTATCGTTGTTTTTGATTCCCTCGGAATTTCAGCTGCATGGCAAGGGCACGCTGGAACCAATCGATAAGCGTGATATTTTCGCCGGCGTCGAAGATGCAACTGTGATTAGCGTCCCGGTGAAAGCCGGTCAGGAGGTCAAAAAAGGCCAAACGCTGATTGAGTTGCAAAGCACGAAGCTCGGCGGCGAAATTGCCCAAATCATGGCCGAACGGCAAGCCAACGAGGAACAGATTCGTACGAATATGCGGTTCGCGCTCGATCCGGCATTGCCCATCGATCAAAAAGCGCATGTCGAGGGGGAATTGGCCACGGCTCGCGCGAAGCAGACCCGTTTCAATAAGCAGCTCCAACTGCTCGAAGAGAAGAAGCAAAAACTTATCATCACGAGCCCTATTGATGGCCGTGTCGTCACCTGGCAGCAGGAACTCGATCGCTTGAAGAATCGCCCGGTCGAACGCGGACAGCGCCTCATGCAGGTTGCCGATCCCACCACGCAGTGGGAATTAGAAGTCCGCATGCCGGAAGATCGCATGGGGCACATCAAGCGTGCTCAGAAACAACTCGGCCCCGAACTCAATGTCGATTTCCAAGTGCGAAGCGATCCCGGCCACACGCTGCAGGGCAAGGTCAAGGAAATTGAAGAAGCCGCGCATGTGGAAGGTGAAGAAGGCAACACGGTGCTGGTGCGCGTCGCCATCAATCGTGATGACTTGCCGGAAGAGATTCGCCCCGGGGCCGAAGTGTCCGCCAAGATCGATTGCGGACGCCGCTCCTTGGGCTATTGCTGGTTCCACGACGTCATCGAATTCATTCAGACGAAAATTCTTTTCAAATGGTAAGCTAGCAACCGCTCTCTCTGTGAGCGGGTTAGAAGGAGCCTCATCATGAATCGGGCATTTGCACTCGGGGGAGTCTGCGTTTTAGTTACAAGCAGTGTTGTTGCTCAGCAGCGTACTGCTTCGGCACCGGTCACCGTGACCATCGACAATTGCCTGGTGCGCTTAGTGCAACAAGGCGAAACGCGCATGGCCGCGCAAGAATCGGGCGTGTTGACCGAGATCAAAGTCATTGAAGGCCAACAGGTCCCGGCCGGAATGTTGCTCGCGAAAATCGACGACACGCAGCCGCAAATGCAGAAACGAGCCGCGGCTGCGGAGCGCGATGCCGCCAAGGCGAAATATGAAAACGACGTCGAAATTCGCCACGCCACTGCCGCGGCGAAAGTGGCAGAGTTGACGTATCAAGCGAACATCGACGCGAATAAGAAAGCGCCAGGATCGATCGCCACGGTCGATATCTTGCGGTTGAAATTCGAATGGGACAAAGCCAACCTCGCGATCGAGCAAACCAAGAAAGAGCAACTCCTCAACGGGTTCACGGCCCAAGGCAAACAGGCGGAGGTCGATAACGCAGATGCCGCCATCAAGCGCCGCGAAATTGTCAGCCCGATTGAAGGGGTCGTGCAATCTATCTATCCACATTTGGGCGAATGGGTGAAGCCCGGTGATCCCGTGCTGCGATTGATGCGTATGGATCGCTTGCGTGTGGAGGGATTTTTGAACAAGAGCCAATACAATCCCTGGGACGTCATGGATCAGCCGGTTATCGTCGAGGTGGTTCTGGCCGGCGGCCGCAAAGCGCAATTCAAAGGCAAAATCGTATACGTCGATCCGGAAGTGCAAGGCGACGGCGGTTACAAAGTGCGAGCCGAAGTCGATAACCGCAAAGAAAACGATCAATGGCTGCTCCGTCCCGGCACGCCCGATACGACGATGACCATCCAAATCCGGCCGGCAGGCGTCGGCATGCAGGCCGTCGATAGCAGAAAGAGCAACTAGCAATTAGCGACTAGCAACTTGCCGGCAACAAGATCAAACTGCGGCATTGCCGCCGCCCGTCCGGCTGGTCGCGTGTTGCTTCCTCCTAATGGCCACTCTTGCTGACAGTCTGATTTCCAGTTCCGCTCGGCCGCTCGCAATCCGTCGGCGTCCCGATTTGGTAGTGACGAAGCAGCGCTATCAAGGGCGGCAGTATTGGATTGTCAAAGATCCGATCGGGCTGAATTACTTCCGTTTTCAGGAAGAAGAATTTGCGATCCTGAATTGGCTCGATGGCCTGACGAGCCTCGACGATTTGCGGCATCGCTTCGAAAAGCAATTCGCACCACAAAAAATTGCGCTGGAAGAACTGGGCCGCCTCATCGGCATGCTGCATCAAAGCGGCCTGGTGATTGCCGGCGTGCCGGGCCAGGGGAAGCAGCTCCTCAAGCGTCGCGGCGAGCGCAAGTGGAAGGAATTCTTGGCTGCGCTTTCTAATGTGCTGGCGATTCGATTTAAAGGGATTGATCCCGAGCGGCTGCTGAATTGGCTGCACCCGAGATTCAGCTGGTTTTTTTCCCGCACCGCAGCATTCTTCTGCCTGATCCTGTTTGCATCAGCGCTGTCGCTCGTGCTTGTGCAGTTCGATACATTCCGCGCGAAGCTGCCAGGCTTTCATCAGTTCTTTGGGCCCAGCAACTGGTTTTATCTGGCCATCGCGATGGGCTTCACGAAGGTGTTGCATGAGTTCGGCCACGGCCTGTCGTGTAAACATTTCGGCGGCGAGTGCCACGAGCTGGGCGTGATGTTCCTCGTACTGACGCCGTGTCTGTATTGCAATGTGTCCGACTCTTGGATGTTGCCCAACAAATGGCATCGCGCTTTTATCTGGCGCGGCCGGCATGTATGTCGAAATTTGCATCGCCTCGGCCGCCACGTTCGTGTGGTGGTTCAGCCAGCCTGGATTGCTCAACAACATCGCGCTGAGCACCATGTTCGTTTGCTCGGTGAGCACCGTGGTGTTCAACGGCAATCCACTTTTGCGATACGACGGCTATTACATCCTGTCCGACGTGCTGGAAATTCCGAACCTGCGGCAGAAAGCCACGACCATCTTGTATCGCAAGCTCGGCAAGTTGTGCATGGGATTGGAAGAGCCCGACGATCCGTTTCTGCCCAAAAGCAACCAGTTTTGGTTTATGCTTTATTCGGTAGCGGCGGCCGTCTACAGTTGGGTAGTGATGTTTTCGATTTTGTTTTTCTTGTTCAAGGTATTCCAGCCGTACCGTTTGCAGATTATCGGGCAAATTATTGGTGCGGCGTCGATTGCGAGTTTGATTGGCCGGCCGTTGTGGAGTTTGGGCAAATTCTTTTACATTCCGGGGAGGATCGACGAAGTGAAGAAGCCGCGATTTTATGCCAGCCTGGCGATTGTTGCGGTCGTGTTATTGCTCATCGCCTTCCTGCCGCTGCCGTACCACGTGTACTGCAGTTTGGAAGTGGAACCCCGTGATGCGCAGCAGGTATATGTGATGGTTCCAGGCGAACTGGAGTCGGTTCCTGTAAAGCGCGGTAAAAGCGTAAAAGCCGGCGACACGCTTGCGACACTGAAAAACCTCGACCTGCAACTTGAAATTGCGCAATTAGAGACGCAGCTGGATTTTTGGCGTGCCAAGCGGACGTTTATCGAACATCAGGAGCGCTACGATGATCCTAAGGCGGCCGAAGAACTTCCTGGAATCGCCGATACGATCAAGGGACTCGGGGAACAGCTCGATGCGAAGCGGCTCGACGAGAAGCGATTGACGCTCGTGGCGAACCGCGATGGCATTGTCATTCCACCCATGCCGGTGCCCCCGCGTCCCTCGGCCGATGGCAAGCTGCCAACATGGAGCGGCACGCCGCTGGAAAAGAAGAACATCGGCGCCATGTTGCCTGCCACAACCTGGTTCTGTCAGATTGGCGATCCCGATAAGTTCGATGCCATGCTGATCATCGACCAGGCCGATATGGAACTCGTGCGCGTCGGCCAGAAAGTGAAGATCAAACTCGACGAATTGCCGGGCGACACGTTCGAAACAACGATCACCGCCATTTCCGATCGGCCCATGGAAAACGTGCCCAGCCAACTTTCCAATAAGCGCGGCGGCTCGGTGGAAACCAAAAGCGATGCCAGCGGCCAAGAGCGGGCCGTAAGCATTTCGTATCTAGCCAAAGCGCCGCTGGACGATATGGAAGGCGTGCTCGTCACCTCCCTCAAAGGTGAGGCAAAAATCGGCGCCGACTACCATTCTCTCGGCTGGCGGCTCTACCGGTTCCTGCAGCACACATTCCACTTCAAGCTGTAGGACGCGGTGCTGTTCACTTGTCGTCCGAGATTTCGACTGCCAATCATTCGCTGCGCAGTTGATTGTAAAAAACGCGCCAATTTCGTATAATCCGCCCACCGGGGATGCCTGTACGCCTTCAAGTTGAAGGCCTTCTGTCGATTTCGGTATTTGGCCGTTCAACGGGGTGGACTGAACGGCCGGGGGATATTCTCATGCTGAACTGCTCGCACGAGCGGCGTATTGCCGCGTGCTTCACAAAGGCTGCGCCTGGGTTCATTCGATGCCCAAGACCATTCGAAGCGCATGCGACTCCATCGAACAGGTTTCACGCTCGTGGAGTTGCTGGTCGTGATTGCCATCATCGGCATATTGATTGCGCTGTTATTGCCCGCCGTTCAAGCTGCCCGTGAGGCTTCGCGCCGCACGCAGTGCATGGATAACCTCAAGAACATGGGATTGGCGTGCCAGACCTATGCAGGCGCCAAAAGATTGCTGCCGCCGGGGAAGATCTGGCAAAACAACACCGAGTATTCGAACTGGGCCCTCGAAATACTGCCCTATATTGAAGAACTGCCGCTGTACAAACAATATCACTTCGATCAGCCCAACGACGCAGCTGCAAATGCAGGAGTGCTCGCGACGAATGTGGCGATTCAAAATTGCCCCAGCGATCCGAATCCGCCGCAAGTCGTAACAGGCATCACTGGCGGCGGGAATGCAGCGAAGGGTTCGTACAAGGGCGTGGCCGGCCGTGCCTGGGCCGATGCTCCCAGCGGAACATGCTCGTTTGACGATAACAAGGTGACGTTTTCCGCCGCTGAAGAGCGAATTCAAGATCGCGGACCGCTGTTCGTGCTGCTGGTCGACTCTACGAGCGCGGCGGCGCCCTACATGAAATCGCCCGTCAAACTTGCCCAAATCAAGGATGGCACTTCGAAAACGATGTTGATCGGCGAATATACAACAGTCTCCAAGCCAGTTCGTTCTGCGTTTTGGGCTGCAAGTTATTACAAATTAAATCTGGCGTCTTTCTGGCTATTCAACAGTTACAAAACCAATCCACAAGCGCAACAGGCAGGGCTAGCAGGACAGTTCGATCCTGATTACGACAAGTGCACCGCCGCCATGGCACTGTTGTCGAGCCCTGCGGTGACTCGATCCGATCAACCCTGCAACGGCGGCTTCACCGGAATTCATAGTGGCGGTGGTTACATCAATTTCGTGTTCTGCGATGCCTCGGTGCACATCATCAGTTCCAACACCGACATCCGCATCTTGTCCGATTTGGCCACTACCAACGGTGGCGAGAGCACACAGATACCGTAGGCCGAGCCCGTTATCCGCCAGCTTGGTTACGATCTCTGGGCGGGTCCATGGGGCGGCGCCTGGCAAAAACCGCATAGCCGTTTAAACCGGTCCCTCTATCTGAACACGAGCTCGAAGAGCTGCCCCCGTGGCGTACACTTCGGAGGACGTATGCCGGTCTGAGTTCGATTTTTGGCGGTCAAACAGTCTCCAGGAGAACCTGCCGATGATGGCCGCTCCGTTTCTTGCGTTTTTAATCAGCCTGCTATTGGCTCGGTGGGGAACGTCGTGCGCCGCGGTGGGCATGTTCTTCGTGGCCCTCGTGCTGTCCGCCGCTGTGTTTGTGTACCACATCGATCAATCGCTCAGCGTGCAACTCTAAGAGAGAGGCAGTTGATGACTCCGTCCGTTTCTCGCGCACTGAACGTTGTCTTCATGCTCGCCGTGTGCGGAATTCTGCTGGGTGCTTTCGCCGTCCAGTTTCTGGCACGCGAACTTCCGTGCCCCCTGTGCCTCGTCCAACGGCTGGCGATTTTGGGCGTGGGCTTGGGAGCGATGTTGAACGTCATTTACGGCGCTCGCCCGCGCTATTATGGCGTGGCGCTCTTAAGTGCCATCTTTGGGGGCGTGGTGGCCGGCCGGCACATTTTACTGCATATCGCCCCGGACGACCCCGGCTACGGTTCCGCATTTTTAGGTTTGCACCTCTACACGTGGTCGTTCCTCGCCTTTGTGGGAACCGGTGTTGTGCTGAGTGCAATGCTGTTTCTCGATTCTCAATTCGCAGCGACTACATTGCAGGCGCTGCCCGCTATCTCTCAGATGCCCAGCGTAGCCGATGCGCCTTCTTGCTGCGTCGGCCCAGCGCGGTTGAGCGTCTTTGCTCGCCTGGCGGTGACGCTGTTCATCGCCGTTGCAGCGGCCAACTTCGTGTGCGTGTTTTTACTCTGCGGCCTGGGTCCCTGCCCCGGCAATCCAACGCACTACGAGTTGCTTTCGCGCGGGAGCTGAAGCCAAGTCGGCGGCGTGTGGCCGCGCGGCATTACAATGCAGAATACTCAGCGAGACGGTGCGCGGTCTCGTTTCTCGGCGACTCGCACATAGAAAAAATGATCCTACCCCAGGTGAAAGTGCTTGCAGGGTGGCAGGCTATTTGGCCCGCACGACCGCTGCTGCGCACCTTCACTTGGGGCGGATCAATTACGACGTCGCCTCGGCCGCGGTGCCAGGCGAAAGTGTGGGCTAACTTCCACCGCCCAGCGATGCCGCGACATTCGAGAACGTGGTGTTAGCGTTGGTGCCAATCGAGCCGATCGCTGCCAAGCACACGATCACGATGAGCGCCAACATCACGGCATACTCAACTGCTGTCGGTCCATCTTCGGAAGCCAGAAACTTGCGAACACTCAAAGCTACTGCGCGCATGAAATCCTCCCTCCGGTATTCCAAGCTGTCGCATAAGCGAGCCTGGTACACCAGAACTTGCGGTGATGGCGGATTTCGCTTAATTGCCTCGTCGTTCAATCACAATTACGTGGTCGACCGGCGTCAGCCTGCCGATGCAATCAAGCCAAAACCCTGTGGTTAATGAACAACACGCGGCGCCTCCCCTCGAAGTGAGAGAGTGTCGTCCACCTGTTGCCCATTTGGCAGGGCTCAAGTGACCAACATCCCTTCGGTAGCCTGGCGATCCAGAGGTACTCGGGACCCATAGCTTTGCGCCCAGCCTTACGACCGGTTTGCCTTTCTCGAGAATGTGAAGGCCCAGCAGGCTCAGAATCAATTGCGCCGCTACGATGCGCCGGACGATCCATGATCAGAAAAGAGCCCGGCGCCCCGCTGGCCACGCTTTACCACAACCCGATGGTTGTGTCACACGCCAAAAGTCATTTGATTGCTCAATTCCTTTTGGTCTGTGCAACTTAAACGTAGGTCGCGCCGTATGGAAGTCAAATCGCGAAATTGCCGACTTTTCCGGGCACGGATCAGGTTTTTTTATGACCCACGAGCCGCGATTAGCCGCTCAAACACAGCGAGCCGCCCTCCGAATTTGGAAAGCGGCTCGTGTGCGAAATTCAATGAACATGACAACTATAACACATAAATTCCACGTGCGAGGGGCGGGCACCCGGCGACTTGCGATCGCTGCCCGGCACGCGGGAAATCTGTCGCTTTCGGCGTACTCCCGGATTACAATCGGCCCGGATTGGCAGCTTTTGGCCCACTTACTTTGGAACACGGAAGCGCACACGTGAGAGCAGCGAAATTCGTGTTAATTATCGCGTTAACGGGCGCCGCTGCGCTGCTTTCAGCGGCCGCCGAAGCGACACCGTTGGTCGTAGCCAACGCAAGCTTTGAAAGCCCGGCACTGGCCGACGGTACGGCGATAAGCAGCAGCAGTGTTACTTTCGCCAGCCAAGGGGGCTATGGCTGGGTCTACGATCCGAATAGTTCGATCATCAATCCAGATGCGAGCGAATTCACGGGCGCCGCGGGGAGTGGCACTCCACTCGGAGCAGACGGCCCCCAGGTGACCGATGTCGCGCGAGTGTCTGGCTTTGGTGGCATCATTCAAGTCCTGGCCGGCGGCGATGGCATTGTTGGCAACAGCGATGATCCTCTCGTCTCGGCTTCGACAGTCTATTTGCTGACGGTCAGCGTCGGTCATTCTCTGCTCCGTCCGAACTTCGGCGGATACGACCTTCAGCTGTTTGCGCGAAACGGAGTCCAAGACACGATCATTGCTCAAATTACTGACGCGGGCGCCGCCATTGTGCCCGGAACTTTTTCCGACGTCGGCTTATTTCTGGACAGTTCGAATTTGTCGCCATCTGTTTACGGCCAGGCACTGGGCATTCGGCTGCAACCGCAGTCATCCAGCGGTACGGTTCAGTTCGACAATGTTCGCCTGGAGGCCGTGCCCGAGCCCGCGAGTTGGACCCTGCTGTTTGTTGGCGCTTGGCACTGCGTACGCCGCCAGAATGCATACGCGAAAATGCTAAGACGCTTTGGCTCGTGTGCCAACTGATGGTCGCCGCGCGGGACTAGCAAGCGTTGGCAATCAGTCCGAAACGTCGCTGAAGTCGAATTCGATGCCGCCTGTCCACTGGGCGACGCGATTGTAGACCGCGGCGCCAATGCATCCACCTACCGGATAAAGCAGCGGAAAAGCAATGGCCATACCCGTGCTGACTCCTATCTGGTTTTCGGCCAAGACAGCCAAGCCGAAAAAAACCGTAGCGTGAATTGCGGCCGTTTCATCCGCGCTATTCTAGCCCGGAGCGCATAAAAAAGCCCCGCGAAGATTTGGGCGGGGCTGGAATCAGGATTCGAACGCAAAATCGAGCTGTACCACGGCTTGCCCGGTGCTTACGTCGTGTCCTTTGTGTCGTGGTGATTTGCGCCCACAAGACAAGTTTACAATGCTCATGCAGAAGATCGCTGGAATCTTGTCTATTGATTTTGTTTTCACTCTGATTTGGCACTCACAACAACAGGAGCACGGAAATGTCAACGCAATCTAATCGATTTGTTTATTTGTCCACTGCCATGTCATCGATCGGAGTCTTTTTAAGCAGCAGCGCTCTAGCCACAACCCTGACCGTTGCCAATCCGAGCTTCGAGAATCCAGCTGTAAACGACGGAGTAACCACCGGCAATCCTACGTACGTTGCGCAGGGTGGGTACGGCTGGAGTTTTGATTCCACTATTAGTGGCATTGCCAACCCCGGCGCCAACGAATATGCGACAGCAGGTGAGAACGGAACTCCACTTGGCGCAGATGGCGCACATGTCGGCATCGCAAGTCGTGTTAATGGAGGTGGGGAGTTGGATCAATTGCTGGCGGGCCCAGATGGTATCGTCGGGAACGGCGATGATCCGGTCGTCACGCCTACCACGCTCTATACATTAACCGTGATCGTCGGACACGCCGCGGCCAATCGCCCATCATATATTGGTTACGATATTCAATTGTTTGCAAGAAATGGAAATCAGGACGCCGTTATCGGAGAAGTAATTTTTGACGGCTTTCCCGCAGTTCCCTCGTTCGGGAATTTCAAAGACGTAACCTTGACTTTGGATACGTTATCGATTCCGTCCTTTTTTTACGGTCAGTCGCTCGGCATACGGTTGCTTTCGCCAACCACGCATGATCTAACTTCAACCACCACTTACGACAACGTCCGACTCACGGCAGTATCTGTGCCTGAATCCTGCTCACTGATCTTGTTTACAGCTGGCGCTGTTGGCTGCTTGGTCGGCCTGCGTCGCGTGGCCTTCTTCGGGCGAGTTTAACTCGACCCGCACACGGGAGACCGCCCTTCCTCATGCCATCTCCGGGGCTCCGGAGGTCTTTTCGCGATTTGCGGCCTGGCCATCACGGGCCAGGCTATTTCCTGGCGGGCCTCCGGCCCTGGGAACCTCGCGAAAATAATTTTCCAGCTGGCCTAAAATAGCCCTTGACTTCGATTCGCATGTACACTAGCATACGCATTGGAGCTAAATGGCTCGCAGGTCGTTATGTCGAAAGTGCCCTAACGGGGCAACCTGGGTCAGCCAGGGCAAGTGAAACGGCCGTGCTGCGAGCGCGGGCGCGGCGGGGTCCGGAGACCCGCGCCGAGCGCGGGCCAGCGGAGTCCCAGCGTGTCGGGACGAGCGTCGCCCTGGGAAAGGCATCGCACAGTCACGAATACGCCCCAACAGGGCAGGATAAATGGGTGGTTTGCAATGGGCAGGCAGCAATTTCGGTCCGTCGGGGCTTTGGGATTTCAATTGGTTCGTTTACCCAGGGCGGCGCTGCGCTGGCCCTGGGCTGACAGAGGTTGCCCCGTTGGGGCACAGAAGTGCTGTCCCTTTGGGACTTTTGGAACTCAGTCACCCAGACCCCCAGACACAACCGTGCCCCGGGTGGCCTGTACAAAGTGTCCAGGCGGCGCAGCCGCAAGAGGCATTCGAGAAAACGTTGAACGATCAGATAGCGAACGATTCGCGAGCGCCTCTTGTCGCTGTGCGACCCCGACACGCGATGCTTTGTCGCGGCCACCCGGCAACCAGACACCAAGACCCACAGGCACCCAGACACTTGCCGCCGTGGGAGTGAAAAAACCCGCTGCAGATCGATCGAGCATTTTCGGGCGATTTGGAGCTCCGAAAGCAGAGAGTGAAATAATTGTGAAATTACTCGGCCAAAAATTTGCAAAAGTGCCTACACAGGATCAAAAGCGCGCTCGAGTTATTTCACTCGGAAATCGAGAATGCCTGTGGCGAGTGGAATCGCCGCGATTTTCCTCGGGCGAGACGACTGCCGAGGTCTCGGGCATTTCACCGGCTTTGCGCGGCGATCCGAATTCGTCGAGAAAAACAGAGCGGGCTGAATCGACGCGTGTGAAACTACGATCGCCGCTGGAAACAGTGAAGCGTGCGGCTTCGAGATTGCGTAGTGATGCACCTTGCGGCGAAGTGCCCAATGTGGCCGGGGTCGAGGCCGCCGAGCCCCCGGAATGCTCGCAGCTGGGAGATCACTTCGTTCGATCCCACCCACCCTCGCTGGAAACAGCGAAGCCTGCGTTTGCGCGTTTGGCGTTGCTTGTAAGATTGGCAATCGGCCCTTTAGAATCGGCGGTTTGCTTGGTGTTGAATTTTTGGTCGGGGGGAAAGGGAGTTAGCGATATGCGTATGGGCAATGCACTTGGATTTCTATCGAGCTGGAATCGCGCTTTGGTCCTGGCTTTCATCGCGTGGGCACTGGTCGCAGCCGGTGGTTGCACTGGATCTTCGAGCAAGCCGGCTGATGGAAAATCGGCGGCCGACACTTCCGGCGGCAAGCGGATCATCATGCTCATCAACAGCGACGTGCCATTCTGGGACACCGTGTTTGCAGGCATGAAGGATGCGCAGCGCGATTTGAAACTCGGCGATGCCGGCTACCACGTGGAGATCGACAAGAACGACGGCAGCATTCGTGGGCAATTGGAAAAGCTCGTGCAATACGCGCAGCAGACCGATATCGCAGCCGTGGCCATATCGCCGCTCGATTCCAAAAGCGTTCCGTTGGCCAATGCATTACGCAAACTGCGAAAAAACGGCGTGACGGTGATTACGATCGATTCCGATATGGACCGCGGGGAGGCCCGCGATTCGCGATTTGCGTATCTCGGCACCGACAACGTGGCCGGCGGCCGCGAGCTGGGCAAGGCGGCGCTGGGTTTACGTCCGCAAGGCGGCAAGTATGCGGCGTTCGTCGGCATTCCGAGCGCGGCAAACGCCGAAGAACGGATGCGGGGCTTCGATGAGACGGTCGGCGGGAAAATTGAACGCGTTGACTATCTGTTCGACGACACCGATCGCACGAAGATGCTGAAGAACGTTCGCGACGCGATTGAGAAGCATCCGGAGCTGGACATGTTGGTAGGCATTTGGTCGTACAACGCCGATGGGATTGCGAAGACAGTTCGGCAGAAAGGGATCCGCGATAAGGTGGCGGTCGTCTGTTTCGATGCTGAGGAACCGGCGATTCGCGATATGGGAGACGGCTCGATCGATGTGCTGGTGGTGCAAAACCCCTATCAAATGGGCTATGACGGTGTGCGGCTGATGAAGGCGGTGATCGATGGTGACGATGCGGCAATCAGCGCACTCTTGCCGAAATGGGATGGAACCAAGAAAGATTTCAGCGCGGCGGATGGCGATCTGTTTCCGACCGAGCTGCGTGTGGTGGTGCCGGACGAAAAATCGCCGCTGAAGAAAGAGATGTTCGACGCCAGCACGAAATTCTTTACGTTGCCTGAGTTCAAGAAATGGCTGGAAGAGCGGAAGCTGACAAATTCGTAGGCGGAATGACTGAATCAATTTCATTGGCGTTGAAAGAAGTGACTCATGCGGCGATACCGCAACGAAATCGGTTTGCTGGTCGCCATTTTCGTGGTGTTGGCGGTAACGGCGTGCTTTAGTGAGTCGTATCGCAAGTTGCCGTTGCAAAATGCCCAGGAGATTTTGCGACAAACGTCGCTCTTGGGGATTTTCTCGCTGGGCGCTGCTGTGGTGATTATTTCCGGCGGGATCGATCTTTCGTCCGGTTCGGTCATCGCGTTTAGCAGTTGCCTGTGTGCCGATATTTTCCTGGCGATGTCGCCCGTCGACAGCCGCGGCGTACCGATGATCACCGAGTTGGGGACGGGAGTCATTTTGCTGGGAATTGGTGGCGTGCTCGTGGCTGGATTTTTGATCGGCACGATCCACGCGTGGCTCATTACCTGCGTCGGCCTGCCGCCGTTTATTGCCACTCTAGCCTCGCTCGTCGGCTTGCGGAGTTTGGCGAAAGTGCTGACACAGCAAATTACCGCGCAGCTTGGTGCCCGGGTGCAGCGGATCAATGTGAGCGATCGCGATTTTGCCAAGCTCGGCGGGCTGGAAGGCGATGCCTGGTTTTGGCACTGGTTTCCGCTGATCGTGTTTCTCGTGCTCTCGGCGGCGATATGGTTTTTGATGAATCGAACGGTAGTCGGGCGACATTTGTATGCGATGGGCGGCAACGAACAAGCGGCGCGTTTGAGCGGCATTCGCACCGAGCGGCTCAAGTGGCTGGCGTATTGCATTGGCGCGATGACGGCATCGCTGGCCGGCGTTTTGTACCTGGCGGAAGTCGGCGAGGCCGATCCGTATACGGCGGCTCGCGGCTATGAACTCAATGCGATTGCCGCCAGCGTGGTCGGCGGTTGCAGCCTGATGGGCGGCATCGGCACGATTCCCGGCGTGATGCTGGGCGTGCTGTTTCTGCGCGTGGT
Source organism: Pirellulales bacterium (assembly GCA_963773875.1). Classification (GTDB taxonomy): domain Bacteria; phylum Planctomycetota; class Planctomycetia; order Pirellulales; family JADZDJ01; genus CAVTYH01. The sequence goes on along the minus strand of CAVZCV010000006.1, from coordinate 499,986 downwards.
GATCGATGCCGTGGCAAAGATTGTGCGCAGCGGGGCGGACGATTACGAAGGCATCATCGTCGGCTTTCTGGTTGTGCTTGCGGTGAGCTTCAATGAGTTGCGAACCCGGGTTGGTCGTGGCGGGAAACAGTTTTTTCCCGGCGCACTCGGCTGGTTCGCGATCGTGGCTTTGACCTTGTTGGCGGCGGCAATCGGTTTAGTAATGACCGGTAGGCCGGCGCTGGCCGCCGGGGCCGCGGTCGCAATTGCAATCGCCCTCAGCGGTTTGAAGCTAATCGAATCTCGGCGCACAGTTTGACTGTTAAGATGGCAAAGAATTTCAACTATCGACCCGGTCGAAATCGAGTAGTTCCAGCAATCGTCGATGCAGCGTTTGCGTGGCCCCTGCGACGAATTGCGGATGTTTAAGATCGAGCGGGCCGCCGCGAAAATTCGTGATGATGCCGCCGGCTTCTTGCACCATCAGTGCGCCAGCTGCGACATCCCACGCTTTTGTATCGCCGCCCCAATATAAGTCGAATCGACCGGCTGCGACGTAGCAGAGGTTTAAAGCCGTTGAACCGGTTCGTCGAACCGATTGGCATGCGGTGATTGCTCGAATGAATTCTTCGATGGCCCGAGATCCTCGGTCAACGCGAGGCGGGAAACTCACGGCGGCGACGGCCTGGCTCAGCTCAGTCGCCCCGCTCGTGGCAAGCCTTCGCCCGTTGAGATAGGCGCCGCCGCCAGCCTCGACCGTGTAGCACTCGCCTGAAACAGGCTCGAAAACCACGCCGCAAATGAGCTGACCGCGTTTTTCGAGCCCGATGGAAACGCAGTAATGTGGTATCTGATGGACGTAGTTGGTCGTGCCGTCCAGGGGATCGACAACCCAGCAAAACTCGGCGTTTTCTGATCCAGTGTCCCCGCCTTCTTCGCCGAGAAAGCCGTGGTCTGGGAACCCGGACAGCAGGATCCGGCGGACAACTTCTTGCGAGGCCAGGTCGGCCTCCGTCACGAGATCGGCGGGCCCTTTCTCACGAGCGGCGATTCGGCCGATCCAATCGAGCAGCACTTGGCCTCCCGCTCGGGCGGCTCGTTCGGCAGTTTTTAGGTGACTTTCCATCGACCAATTTCTTCAACCGGACAGTGTAGACAGGGCAAATTTGCCGATGATTATAGGGTAACTCTTGATAGTTGTTCAGCCGACTAATTATTTGGCGAACTTCAAACGCTCACGATCTCGTGATGCATCGTCGAGAGATTTGTTTATGGGCCAGCTGGGAACTGCACTATCGAAGGGGAAATTATTTTGAAAAATGCTGGACATTTAATAGGAAGTTGGTATCATCGCGGTTGTGGAGCCCAGGGGGGAACGTTAGCCGGGAAGTTCAGCCTTTGCCTCACCATCATATTGGGTGCAACTGCATCATCATTTCATTCTGCTGAAGCCCGTTTTGACGGCGGCCTCTTCTCTGTTCCGGCCCCGCCGACTTACGCAAGTGAGCGGCGGGGTTTTTTATTGGCTGCAGCATTGTGATTCGTGCGCCGTCAGATGGAGTTAAACGAGAAACGCTCGCTCCGCGATCATGCGAAACGCTAAATGGCAGATAGACGGCACTATCGCTTCTTATGACGAAAGTCGCTGCCGCGCGGAAATGAATTTATCGCGGCCGGCCGCCGGATTACAGCTAACTCTGCGAGATGATTCTGCGACCCATATGCAAATATTCGCAGTGTCGTTCGATGATGCGAAGCCAATCGACGCATCGCGGATTGATGCATATACCCGCGGTGGCGATCTGGTAGCGACCTATGATGAAGCGCCGCCAGCCCGCATTCGTGCTCAGATATATTGGCGGCGACTCGAACCAGAAGAATTCAGCGTTGCCCACGGCGCCGCCATCGTTGTGGCGCTTGAGCAAATTGTTTCGGTAAATACCAGCCTGTTAGATAGCAATCCGCAAGCGACAATTTCGAGCATCATTTTGCCGGTCCCGACCGTTGAGCAGCTTTCTGAAGACCAGAAGTTTATTGGCAGCTGTGTGGCCCGGCTCTCGTCCGAACGTTTTAGTTATGTCGAGCTGCTTCATCCTGCGGATCTCGGCAGCAGCAGCGTGGTCTTAGGCGACGGTGCGCCACCACAGTTGCAAACGACGCACCAGCTATTTCAACAGCGGCTTGAGAAGGGTGTCATCCTCCGAGCTCGGTTACGGGCCGCAATCGTCGAGCGAGCGCATGATCTTGATGTAGCCCATGCTGCTTACGAGCAATTTGCCATCTCGGAACCGCCATTGACAGTATGAGCTTACAGCGATTCGGATAGGCATAGGGCCAGCATTCCGCTAGACTTCCAGCTGTGCCCAATCTGAAAACGTTTTGAATTACTGCCGCGCAACGAGGCGCTATGTCGCAGCGGCCCTTCCGATTTCTGCACGCATCCGATTTGCACTTAGATGAGCCGCTTGGCGGCCTCGCGGAAGTGCCGGCGCATTTGGCCGACATTTTGATCGATAGCCCGCTGGAATCGGCCAAGCGAGTTTTCGACACGGCGATTGAAAGGCGCGTGAATTTCGTATTGCTCTCGGGCGATGTTGTCGATCCCTGCTGCTGCGGACCGCGAGAGCTCCTTTTCCTTGTTGAGCAATTTGAACGACTCAATCGCGAGCGGATTAGCGTGTATTGGGCGAGCGGGCCCAAGGATTCATACGACAACTGGCCGGAATTCATCACGTGGCCCTCAAATGTGCAGCGATTCTCGCGCGGCCGGCCACAGCGGCATCTTCATGAAGCGGCGGGCGACGGGCTCTGCGAAATTGTCGGCTGCGCGTTCGACCCGAGGGCGATTGATAAAACTGACGACTATGGTGCCGCGCCCGATTTATTTTCCATTGCGGCAGAATTCAGCCCAAATTTCAACTCCAGCAATTTGGCCGGAGCCGGCATCAGTTATTGGGCGCTCGGCGGTAGCCGCGAGCGAATGACGCCGCTGTCGGGAAGTCGCACCGTCCATTATCCAGGCAGCCCGCTGGGGCGTCGGCCATCTGAAACTGGGGCGCACGGTTGCACGTTGGTCCAAGTTGATGAAGATCGCGGGGTGAAACTAACGTTCATTGACTGCGACACCGTCCGCTGGCATTGCTCACCGGTATCTGTAGCGGACAATGCCGAAGCGCCGGAACTTGAACGCCAACTCCAAATGCGTGCAAGCGAACTTTACCAGCAAATGCGCGCTGTCACTGCGCTGGTTTCCTGGCAGATTACGTGCAGCAGTAGATTGCACGCGGCGCTTCGGCATGGCTCATTGGCTCCCAAACTAACGACAAAACTGCGGAGCGAATTTGGCAATCGGACGCCTTCGCTATGGACGATTGATATCGTCGCTCGGCGGCCAGCTCAATTGCCTGGCGGTTGGTACGAAGAGCAAGCACTGCGTGGCGATTTCCTGCGAACCTGCCGCGACGTTCCGCCCGAGCAGCTCGAACATCGCGACGAATTCAAGCTTTGTGACGACGTAAATCTTCTCGCTGCAATTGGCGACGAATCTTGCGGCGATTCGAACGACCTCCTGGAAGAAATAATGTGGCTGGGAGCCGATCTGCTGAGCCCGGAGGAGATCGCCTCATGAGATTCAATCAAGTTCAAATCGATGGCTTTGGCATCTGGAGCGGGCTGCAACTGGTCGATCTGTCGTCGGACTGCACGGTTTTTTACGGACCAAACGAAGCTGGCAAAACGACGTTGCTGCAGTTTCTCCGGGCTGCCTTGTACGGTTTTACGCCCGAGCGAGTGAAACGGTATCTGCCGCCGCTGCGCGGATCCGAGGTGGGTGGATCGATTGTAGTGGAATCGCATCGCGGCAAACTTATCATTCAGCGCAGAGCAAGCGATTTGCAACCGCTGGGTGAAATTGCCATTTCTGAAGATAGCGGCAAAATCAGCGGTCAAACTCGACTGCTAGAGTTGCTGCATGATGTCGACGAAAAAACTTTTGCCAATATCTTCGCGGTTGGGTTGCGCGAACTGCAGGAGCTCGCAACCCTTGAAGAATCCGACGCCGCAAAGTGGTTGTACTCGCTAACCGGCGGTCTCGATCGGGTCTCACTGTACGATGTTCTGCACGAACTGAATGTCTCCCGTGCGCGAATTTTGGCAGAAGACAGCCACGCCAGCCAAATCGGACAGCTCCTGGAAGATAAAAAGCGATTACTGCGCGAGCTTGATGAACTAACAGCGCAGACGCATCAGTACGATCAATGGGCGGCCTACCGAGCCGATTGCGATCGGGATCTTGCGCGTGGACAACAGTCATTAGGTTCCCTGGAAACAGACCATAAAACCGTCGAAGCTGCGACGGTGGTGTTCGACACCTGGCAACGGCGTATTCAACTTGAGGCGCAAATTGCCGCGCTTGATTCCAACGATCGATGGCCTGAAAAGGCGCTGCTGCGAATGGATCGATTATCAAACGCCATCACGAAATCGCGGCGGGCAATTCGCCAGTTGCGTGCCGACCGCGGCAAAATTGCGGACGACCTGCAATCGTCCCCGCAAAACCAGTCGCTTTTGCAACAATCGGCAAAAATCGCGGCGCTGGCGGAAAATGAAGCGTGGATTGTTTCAGTCGAGCAAGAGCTGGCAGCCGCGGAAACGCAACTCAAATCTCTGGCGGCAGAGCAGCAAGATCATAATCGTCGGCTTACCACTGACGGCAAAATGACGCTCCCCCTTACAGGAAAACTCGATGAGCGGCTTTGGCAGTCGCTGCGTGGACCGGCGGCGTTGTTGGCGAAGCGCCGGCGAAAACTTAAACAACTGCAGCGCAAGTCGGATCGGCAGCGAGCCCTGTTCGAGAATCGGCGCCGCGAAATTGAAACTGCCATGACGCCACTTGGGCACCGCGATTTGAACAACGCAGTTGAAACTGCCGGCCAGAGTGTATCGCAACTCCGCCGCCGGATCCAGCTCGATGACCAGTTGAAGGAACTGGAACAAACCCAGCAGGAACTCGAACATCGAGTCGATGGTATTAGAGAGCGGCAGATTCTGTCACCGCAAATCGTGACCGGCGTTGGAATTGGATTCGCGTTTGGAGTGATGCTAACTCTCGCCGGTCTATTCCTACCGTCCAGTTTTACGGGCTCCCTGGGATGGCCGATGGTAGTTCTAGGCGCTGGTTACTGTTGCCAGTGTGGCAGTGAAGTTCGGCATCCAGCAATCAATTGCGACGCAACTTACGGAAAACGAGCGGCGGCTGGCGCAAGTTCAGTCGCAAGCGGAACATGCTAAGGAAGCGCGCGATCAATTGGACGAATCGCTCCCCAAATCTACTGGCCCACTCACGAGTCGCTTGCAGTCAGCCGAGCAAGAGCTGGCCAAGTTGGAGCAACTGCTGCCTTTGAATGCAGAGCGCACACTCGCGGAACGAGAAATGCAACAGATCGACCAGCATTTTGAAACGGGCCGCGATAAGTATGAAGCGGCCCTCCAGCAATGGCGCAGTGCTTTGGCGGCGGTCGGACTGCCCGACGAATTAACGCCGCGCGTCGTTCGCGCTATGGCGGTTACCGGCGCCAACTTGGCGGGAATGGAAAATCAGCTCTCCGACGCACGCTCCGACCTCGAACGTCGGCGGCGTGAGCTCGCTGCTTTATCCGGCCGAATCCAGCAAGTATTTATTGCTACCGGAATTCAGCCAAACGGAGAGCACACGAGCGAGCATCTTCGGCAACTACGCAAAGCGCTAACCGTCGAAGAAGCGGCAGCCCAACGACGGGACGAAATTCGTCGCGGCGTACGCCGCATGCGTCGCAAGCAAAGCACGTTGGAAGAACGTATTCAGCGCCTCAAGCGCCGGAGGCAGTTGCTTTTTAAAGATTGCAACGTGGCCGATGTTGCGGCTTTTCGCCGAAAAGCTGCTGAAACCACCCGACTCGCCGCGCTGGTGAGCGAGCGCGATGCCGCTGCGAAAGAAATTGCATCGCTATTGGCCGGAACTGTCGCAGAATCGGTAGTTGCGGAAGTCATCGCTGGCAGGTCGGACGCGCAGCTTGAGGCCAAATTGGCTCAAATCAACAAGCAGATTGCTTCGGAAAAGAGTCAGCAGGATCGGCTGCACCAGCGGCGCAACCAGCTGTCAGAACAGCTGCGTCAATTGGCGTGCGACCGCCGGATTGCGACTAAGCGTTTCGAGCTTGAGCAGATGAACGAAAAGCTCAGATCCGCGGTCCATCGCTGGAAATTGCTAACGGCCGTACGCGATCTGATGGAGCGAGTCCGGATCGATTATGAACTTAACCGGCAGCCAGAGACGCTACGCGAGTCGTCAATCTATTTGACGCAACTCACTGGTGGTCGCTACTGCCGCGTATGGACGCCACTCAATGAACAAGTTCTGTGGATTGACGACCAGCAGGGAAGGTCGCTGCCGGTTGCGGCGCTCAGCCAAGGAACGCGCGAGCAGCTGTTCCTCAGTTTGCGGCTGGCGCTAGTGGCAATGTTCCATCGCCGCGGCGTCATACTGCCGATGATTCTTGACGATGTACTTGTGAATTTCGATTTTGACCGCGCTGCTGCCGCCGCCATCGTGCTGCGCGATTTTGCGGCTGCGGGCCATCAATTGCTCATCTTCACCTGCCATGAACACATCGCGCGACTTTTTAAATCGCTGAAGATGGACGTCCGCCGGTTGCCAGACAACTCACAGCCAGGCCGCGATTTGCCATTTGAGATCGATGAAGTATTGAACTTGACCGCCGCCCTTCCGCCCGCGGCGATCAGAGCCGTAGAAATCGACGATGAACCATTGCCGTTCGATGATGAAATAGCGCCGTCGCCGCCGACTGAAGCTCCGAGGTTGCCGGTCGCAGAACCGCTTTTGGAGCAACCAGCGACAATTGAAGTTGAGGTGCAGCCCGCTATTCCCAGTTCGAATGTCGATGTTGTCTTCATCAATCCGCCAATCATGCCGGATGAGCCAACGCCTGCATCAACTGCGGAACCGCGCATTTCAAAACGTCGGCGCTCAAGAGTGCGCATTGATCCGCCGCAGGAAGTTGTTCGCGCAGTGCCAATTCGGCGTCGCTGGGCTGCCGAAGAATTCGCAGGCGAACTTGATGACCGTATTAATCCGCTGTGGTTGCTCAACGGCGACGCAGGATCCGGTGGCGTTCAGCATACGGCTGGTGATTCGGTAACGCCTGCCATTATTCCATTTAGTACCGTGGGCGGGCGCGTGCCGGTTCGTTCGGTGACTCATTTTGATAGCAACACTGAACCGGTCGTTATCGAAGTCAATGCTGGCGACGAAAGTTGGGACCAATAGTGCTGGCACGTTTGATGACATGGGTGCCAAATGAGGATCCAGTGGCCCACTGGTGCAAACGAAGTTTGTGCAGCGAACTGGCCGCCTTTTCGCATGCTTTTTGCCGTTGGTCGACGCCCGATAGGCCGCTAGAATTCTCCACTTCTCATAAATTGTAGTGGCTGGCAATGCGCTGCCGGAGTTGGCAATCATTGCTGCAGATCAGCAAACATGCGTCTAATTTACCACGGACGGTAATCGATGCCGCAGGATGGACATTTGCCGGGGGCCGGTCGCGCCGATTCGTCGGTCGCCGACGGTGATTTCCCCGACGTGCCCACTGATGTACCGGCTGAGCGTTCGCGATGGTCGATGCGCCTGATGCTGGCACTTACGCGAATCGTTATTCGCTTTCCAGTTACGACGGTTGCGCTTGCCGTCGGGTTGGCCGGAATTTGCGTGCTCTACGCGGCCACTCATCTGGGCTACAAAAGCAGCCGGCTCGATTTATTAAACCCCAACAGCGATCACAATCGGCTGTGGATCGATTACATCCACGAGTTCGGCGATGAAGACGACGCAGTGCTCGTTGTCGAAGGGCCGGGACGCGATCAAGTCGTGCCGGTGTTGGAAGAGCTCTCGGCAGGCATGAATCGCGAAAAGCGATTATTCCACGCCATCTTGCACGAAGTCGATCTGACCAAGATTCGCGCCAAAGGGCTGCACATGCTGCCGCTCGCGGAGTTGCAAAAACTTCCGATTTCATTGGAACGAGGGTTGCCGATTATCGGAGGTGAGTGGTGGCGGCTACAAATTGGTGCGCAAGTGCTCGGACAGGTGCAAATGCTGCAAGCGGCGATGGCCGCAACACCCGGCCTGGACGTGAAAAGCGCTTTGGCTCAGTTGGAAAAATTGGCCGACGGATTGCTCGCCAGCCTCGGTCCCTCGCCGCAATATGTTTCGCCACTACCAGATGAAATGCCGCCGGGTCTGGCGACGCTTAGCGAACTTAGCACGGAATATCTTGTGGCCAACGAAGGCCACATGGGATTCATTTTGCTGAAAATCGCAGTGGGCAAGGACGAGTTAGCTCGCGGCACCGAGGCAATCACTGCGCTGCGTGAGTTAATTGCTGAGAGCAAGGCCCATCATCCGCAGGTGAAGATTGGGCTGACGGGGCTGCCCATTATGGAAAACGACGAGATGCATTCGAGCGAATCGTCGATGTTCTGGGGTGGGCTCGTTTCATTCGTTGGCGTTGTAATTGTGGTGATCGCCGGCTTCGGGGGGCTACGGCATGCGGTGTTGGCGAATATTGTGTTGCTGATCGGTACTGCCTGGGCGTTTGGTTACGCAACGCTGGCCATTGGGCATTTGAATATTCTAAGCGTCACGTTTACAGCCACGCTGGTTGGCGTTGGCATCGACTACGGCACATATTACGTATCGCGCGTATATGCAGTCGCGGCGCGCCGGACAGAGTTGCGATGCCGCCTTGATGTCGACAACTCGCATTGCTGGGCCGGCCATTATTACAGGTGCAATGACCACAGTCGTGGCTTTCTTTGCCACGGGTTTGACGAGTTTCACCGGAATTGCGGAGCTGGGCATTATCGCCGGCGGCGGCATCTTGCTTTGTGCGCTGACCGCAATTGTTCGTGCTGCCCCCATTGGTTCGAATAATCGACCACAGTCGTTTGGGCCAGACGTTTCCCAAACCGGTGCCGGTGCATGCGGGCATTGCTGTACTTATGAAAGCACCCCGCGTAGTGATTGCGGTGGGGATATTAGCGACTATTGCAGCCGGTTTTGGAATCCGCCATCTTTGGTACGATTACAACCTGCTCAATATGCAGGCTCGCGGATTGGAAAGCGTGGAACTCGCCAAGCGCTTGATGGCAGAGTGCGATCAAAGCCCGTGGTATGCGCTCTCTGTAGCCGATAATCGACAACAACTTCTGGAGCGAAAAGAGAAGCTGCTCAAGCTTCCCAGCGTAGCCAAGGTTTGGGAAATTGCCTCGCTTCTGACCGGCGACGATGAGCAGCGGCATGGCATCATCACGAAGATCAACCAGAGCTTGGCTAATTTGCCAGAAAGACCGCCGCTGATTGCCGTCGACTCCATCGAAGACTTAGGCAGTGCACTCGCTCAGGCGCAGGATACAGCGTCGCGAACAAAGGATGGCGCCAGTTGCGCTCGCCGTTTGGAACTGCTACGCGAAGCTCTCCGCCGGCTTCCGCCGGCGGAATGTTACGCCAAAATTTCGCAATTTCAGCAGCAAGTGGCCGGAGATTTGTTGAGCCGACTGCATGTTTTGAAAAGCGTTTCGAACCCGGATCCTCCGCAATTGACAGATTTGCCCGCCAGCCTAGTCAGCCGGTTCGTGGGCCAAAACGGCAAGCACGTGCTGTGGATCTACAGCCGGGGCGATTTGATGGATATGGACGTTCTAAAGGAGTTCGTCAAAGAAGTTCGCAGTGTCGATCCTCGCGCTACCGGTAATCCGCTGCAGATGTATGAATGCTCGCTGGAAATGATTCGCAGCTACAAGAACGCCACGTTGTACTCGTTGATCGTAATTTTTGGCGTGTTGTGGTTCGATTTCCGCAATCTGAAGCATGTTACGTTAGCCGCCGTACCGCAATTCATGGGAATTGCGCTGACGTTTGGCTTGCTTGGTTACTTGAATGTACCGCTGAACCCGGCCAACCTGATGGCCGTGCCAATGATTCTCGGGATCGGCGTCGATTACAGCGTATATGTCGTGCACGAGTATCTCGAACAAAAAGGGCGCTATCGAATGTCGCCGGGCACGGCCATTGCCGTCGCTGTCGATAGCATGACCACACTGATCGGCTATGGCAGTTTGCTTATCGCCACGCATCAAGGGTTGCAGAGCCTGGGTCGAGTGCTGACGATCGCGGTCACGTTTTGCACGCTGATGTCGATCGTAGTGCTACCCGCGTTTTTGACACTCATTACTTCGAAGCGCCCCCTTGTGCCGTGGGTCGGCGATGCGGTGGAAAGCTACGATCATGATCGCTTGCGGGAAGCTGTCGACGAAGAAGATGGATCGGATTTCGACGATCGCTTAGTTCCCACTCGTCGAGCGGCTTAATCGTGCATGCTACTTGAGCGGCGACGATGGTCTTCGCTTGTTGAGCGATTGTAAATCTAGCTACGACGATGGCCGGATATCTACCTTCAGATCCTTGATAACCCGAACGCCTGCCTCGATTGCGCGGCGCTTGAGATTGAGAATCGCCCGCGCCATTGGAACCGCGAATTGCAGCAGTTTTCGCTTTCTGGAAATTCCGAATCGTTGATCACGTCGATCAATAGCAGGGTGGCATCGGCTTTGTCAGGTGCATTGACGTGGAGCGACGGATTTTTAGCCGGCATTGAATAGGCCCCGACTTATTAAATGACCGGATCTGGATTTTTCTCTCGGCTTGGCGGCGAACGACGTGACGAACGTTGCAGAGAGTCGGATTGAGTGCCGGCAGCGCCGCCGCTAGAATCGTGGCTCGCTTGGGGATTTGTGCGGTCCACGTGGCGCAGGCAATAACAATTTGGCGACAACAACATGAGTTCTCCAATGCCCAGTCCGCTTTCGCCGCTCGGTTCCTCGCGCTTGACGGCCATTCAGTGGCTGGTCTGCATCATTGCGTGCATCGGTTTTGCCTTCGACACGTACGAATTGCTGATGCTGCCGCTAATCGCGACTCCGGCGCTTAGCGAGTTGCTTCGCGTTCCACCAGACAATCCGTTGGTGCGCGAGTGGATTGGCTATATGCAGTGGGGTTCTGCATTATGTGGCGGCGTCTTTGGTCTCTTGGGCGGCTGGTTGATCGACCGGTTCGGCGCAAAAAGGTACTCTTGGCGTCGATTGTGATTTATGGGTTTTCGCCAGTGCTTGCAGCGCTAAGCACGACAGTGACGCAGCTTTTTATCTTTCGCTGCTTGACATTCATTGGCGTGTGCGTGGAGTTTGTTGCCGCGGTTGCCTGGCTGGCGGAGTTATTTCCCGAGCGGCGGCAACGCGAAGCGGTGCTTGGCATCACGCAGGCATTTTCCTCGTTCGGCGGATTAATGGTTACAAGTGCCAGTGTGCTTTGTCGGAACTTTGCTGCTTCGTTGCCGGCTCTGCCGGTCGAAGCGCCACTCGACGGTCATGCCTTTTGGCGCTATACGCTTATTACTGGGCTCATTCCCGCTCTGCCGACACTCATTTTGCTGCCGTTTCTTCCGGAATCGCCCGTTTGGAAGGCGAAACGCGCGGCCGGCACGCTCAAGCGACCCAGCTTCGCAGAATTGTTTCAACCTGCCTTTCGGCGTACAACCATCACGTCGACGATCCTATTCGCTTGCTGTTATGGCGCGGCATTCGGCGCTATTCAGCTTACGCCGCCGATCATTTCGCGTGGCGTGCCGGAATTAGCAGAAACGCGGAAAGCCGCGAAGCCCTTTCTCGATACGTCGGAGAAACTCAATCGGCAGTTCATCGAAGCCCGCGAAAAAGCGGAGGCCGAAGAAGAGCAATCGCTCCGAAAGCAGATCAACGCCAATCGCCTCGCCGCCAAGCCGTATCTCGACAAGTTCGAGGAAACGAAAGACACGATGCAGTTCTGGCAGGAAACCGGCGGTCTGCTTGGCCGCATCGCACTTGCGCTGCTGGCGATTGTGATCGTTAGCAAACGTAAACTGCTATGGATCTTCGTTGTGCCTGGATTAGTCCTGCTCCCGCTCACCTTTGGGTATTTTGCTTTCCAGAGCGAGCCGGCGTTGCGGTGGGGACTTGCGTTATGTGCATTTCTGACGATTGCCCAATTCAGTTATTGGGGTAACTACTTACCGTCGGCATACCCAGTGCACCTGCGTGGCACTGCGGGCGGGTTTGCGGCCAACGTCGGGGGTCGAATGATCGGCACGTTCGCTGCGCTGGTCACAACTGTTTTGGTCGCACCTCACATGCCGGGAGCAAATCTGTTCGCTCAAACGGCCTATGGCGCTGCAGTGGTCGGCGGCGCGGTGTACCTGATCGCGCTGTTAACCAGCTTCTTTTTGCCAGAGCCGGCCTACGCTCCGGATCAGGATTGAGAAAATCCGGAGGCTCCAATCGGCGTTTGCGCGGAGCAAATTGACGGCTGGCGGCAGCGGCTTCTACAATGCACTGGCTTCGAACAATCGCCAATGTCGAGGATTTCCAAATGCGAATCTCCGGGGTTCTTGGGTGCCTTTTCTCCTTTGCAGCAGTCTTGACCCTGTCGACGGTCCACGCGGCAGAAACAATCAAATTCGTATCCAGCTTGCCGCGCACTGGAAGTGCGCAACAACAGACCGACACGATGGTCAACGGCGTCAAAATGGCGCTCGAGGAAGCCGGCTATAAAGTTGGCAATTTCAAAATCGAATATGAGGACATGGACGATGCGACCGCCGCGCAAGGCGAGTGGACCGCGGAAGCCGAACAGGCCAACGCGCGCAAAGCGGCTGCCGACGCCGATGTCATGGTTTATATCGGTCCGTACAACTCCGGTGCGGCGAAGCAGTCGATGCCAATCTTGAATCGGGCCGGCTTGTTGATGATTAGTCCGGCCAACACGTCGGTAGGACTCACAAAGCCGGGACTTGGCCAGTTGGGCGAGCCCGATATTTATCGCCCCACTGGCAAAAAGAATTACACTCGGGTCGTCCCGGCGGACGATTTACAAGGCTCTTGCGCAGCGGAATGGGCCAAAGATATGGGCGTCAAAAAGGTTTACATTCTCGACGACAATCAGGTTTATGGCAAAGGTCTGGCCGACGTATTTCAGCAGCGCTGCGAAGAACTCGAGATCGACGTGCTGGGACACGACAGTATTGACGCCAAAGCGCAAGAATTTCGTTCGAAGATGACGAGCATCAAAGCGCTTAAACCGGATCTGATTTTTTATGGCGGCACAACTCAAACCAAGGGCGGGCAAATCTGCAAAGACATGGTATCGGCTGGCCTCACGGCGAAGTTGATGGTCCCCGACGGGTGTATGGAGAATGCGTTTATCGCGGCTGCGGGACCGGAAAATGCAAATGGCCGAGTATATGTCACGTTCGGCGGAGTGCCTCCGGAAAAGCAGACAGGCAAGGGCAAGGAATTCGTCGATAAATATCAGGCGAAGTACGGCAAGATGCCGGAGGCATATTCCATCTATGGCTACGAGGCCGCCAAAGTCGCATTGGAAGCAATTCGCAAGGCGGGCCAGAAAGACCGTGCTGCGATTGTCAACGCCGCGTTTTCGATCAAAGATTTCCCTGGAGCGCTGGGCACCTGGTCGTTCGACGAAAACGGCGATACGACGCTCAAAAAACTCAGCGGGAGTATTGTCCGCAATGGGAAGTTTGAATTCGTAAAACTATTGGGCAGTGAACAAGACAAGAAAGAGAAGTAGTGAAGCGATGGAAGCCCTGGGGGGTTCCCCTCGGCTTGCGACGCAAGCTCGAGTTTTTGCCTACTGCCTACCGCCTAACGCCCACTGCTCTGCATGCTTTCTCCGCTGCTGGCTGCCGACGCAATCTCCGGTTGGCAACTCTTCGTGCAGCAATGCTTGAATGGTTTGACCTACGGCACGCTGATCGCGCTCGTGGCCCTTGGCTACACGATGGTCTACGGAATCATCGGGCTGATCAATTTCGCCCATGGCGACCTCTTCATGCTCGGCACGTTTTTCACCCTGTCGCTGATTTCCTTTTTTGGCCTGGACGCAAGTGATGTTTCCAGCGGCACCATTGCCATCGGCATCCTCGGAATTCTGCCATTGGTGGCGTTTTTCTGCGCCGCTTTGAATTTCGCGGTCGACCGGATCGTTTACAAACCGCTGCGGCGGGCGCCGAAATTGGCGCCACTGGTATCGGCAATTGGTGTGTCGTTCATATTCCAAAACGTTGGCCTGCTGTGGAAAGGTCCGGCCGATTTGAGCGTGTCCGACTTGATTTCGCAAGAAAATCTACTCGGTGATTCTCCGATCACGATCACCAAAGGCGATTTACTGCTGATGTCGCTCGTCGTATCGATCATGATCGCGCTCACGCTGCTTGTGAAATTCACGAGGCTTGGCAAGTCGATGCGAGCGACGTCGCAAAATCCAGTTGCGTCGCAGCTCATGGGTATTAATGTGGAGCGCGTCATTGGCAGTACGTTTGTAATCGGTGGTGCTCTTGCTGGCTTTGCAGCAGTCATCTATGCGCTGTACATCAAGACGGTTGGTTTTCAAATCGGCTACACCAATGGACTTTACGCGTTTACCGCCGCGGTGCTCGGAGGAATCGGAAACATTCCAGGCGCGGTGCTGGGCGGATTGGTGATCGGCCTGGTCCGCTCGTTGGGCTCTGCATATATCGAAGAACGTTGGACGACCGCCATCATTTTTGGAATTTTGATTGTGATTCTCGTCTTCCGGCCATCAGGCTTGCTGGGAGAGCGCACTCGGGAAAAAGTATGACGCCGCGTTGGGCTAGAATTTTGCGCTGGGATTGGATTGCACTGGTCGCGCTTGCGCTATATCCACCGCTCATGGCCTGGGGCAATGACCGATTGCCGGATTGGCTGCCGCAAGGGGACGAAATTTCTACGCTGTTCGTGTTCGCGATCTTGTGCTCGGGCTTAACGTGGCGGTCGGCTATACGGGGCTGCTGCAATTGGGCATTGCCGCCTTCTTCGGAATCGGCGTTTACATCACTGGAATCCTGACTGTTCCGTCGAATCCGTTCCAGATTGGCTTCACCGCGGCGCTCGTCTGTTCTACGCTTGGCGCGGCACTATTCGGGCTAATTCTCGGCGCTCCAACGTTGCGACTGCGTGGCGATTACTTGGCGCTGGTCACACTTGGCTTCGGCGAAGTTGTGAAAGTTACACTGCGCAACTTGGAGCGAATTACGGGCGGCGTGAAAGGATTAAATCCGATTCCTCCGCCACAAGTTCCGCAGTGGTTGGCAAGCGCGGCGGCGTGGTCGGGACTCGATGGGAACGACTATCGACTGCTGTATTACATCTCGCTGATCATCCTCGTGCTCGTCGTGCTTTTGCTACAAAGTTTGGAACGATCGCGCCTAGGTCGCGCCTGGGTTGCAATTCGCGAAGACGAGCTGGCAGCCACCTGCATGGGAATCAATGCTACGCGCGTAAAGCTCGCCTCATTTGCGGTGAGCGCGGCTCTGGCCGGATTGGCCGGCTGCTTGTATGCCACGAAGCTAAGCACGACGGCCGATCCCAATGCGTACGATTTCAATCGCTCGATCATTATGCTGTGTTGCGTCATTCTCGGTGGGCTTGGCAGCATTCGTGGCGCAATCCTCGGTGTGTTTTTGCTATTGGGATTCGATAACATCGTCACGCCGCGGCTCGATTCCTGGATTCAATCGTCCGGCGTTACCGATCGCTTGCTTCAATTTAGCAATTGGAAGTTGATGATCTTCGGCCTCGCGTTGGTACTCATGATGCGCTTGCGACCCGAGGGAATCTTGCCGTCGCTGCGCGTGCAGCATGAGCTGCACGAAAAACGCGATGCACTGACGGACGCTTAGCAAAACTGTTTGACCGCACGTACTCCATGGCGCTTCTTGACGTAAAAGATCTCACGATGCGATTCGGCGGCTTAACCGCTGTCTGCCGGCTGAATCTGCGCGTCGATTCAGGCCAGATCTTTTCCGTCATCGGACCTAATGGCGCCGGAAAGACGACGGTGTTCAACGCCGTTACTGGAATCTATGAGCCGACCGAAGGAAATATCGATTTCAATGGACGCGAACTTAAGCGCCCGATCACGTGGCGACTTTGGATCGCCGCGATTTGCGTAGGACTTTTGACTGCCATCACGGCAGCTTTACTTTGTTCCGAAATCGATGGCTTGTGGCACGCCACGATTGAACGTAATTACGATTTTGCCAACCAACAATTTAACAGCAGCGAAGCCACTCGCGACCTCTGGGAATATCTGCGAGGCGAGCTCGCAATTGAATCGCTACCACGAAACCGCTTCGCGATTGTCACAACCGACGGCCAAGCCTTGCTCGGCGGCACTACAGCGGCAATTCGAACGACACGCGAAGCTGCGGAACATCTAATGAATGACCTTCGTGAGTTGATTCAAGCTGGCAAAACGATCGAGCCTGTTGAACGTGGCAACCGCTGGGCAATACTTTCCGCCGATGACGAGCGCACTCTGGTGACATATGCCTCGAAAGAATCCGCCGATCGGATCGCCAACTCTATCGCCGGAGTGCACAGTTATCAAATCCAACGCCAACGTACACTTTGGATTGCGCTCATTGGCGGATTCGTGCTTGGCGTCGCCGGCAGCTATGTCATCTGGAACCGCGGCCGTCGAACTCCTGACGTCATTGCACGTGCGGGCATCGCCCGAACCTTTCAAAACATCCGATTGTTTGCCGAGATGTCGGTGCTGGAAAACGTGCTGGTGGCGCTTGACCAGTTTGAACGGCGAAGTGTGCTGCCATCGGTCTTTGCGACTTCTGCGAAGCGAAACGCAACAGACACAGCGCGAAAAAAAGCAATCGACCTACTGCGTTTTGTCGGACTCGATGGAAAATCGTATGCACTGGCAAGCTCGCTGGCATATGGCGATCAAAGACGATTGGAAATCGCCCGGGCTCTGGCAACCGATCCGAAACTGCTGCTGCTCGACGAGCCGGCAGCGGGAATGAATCCGGCGGAAACCAGCGAGCTCGTCAGATTGATTCGCCGCATTCAGGAGCGCGGTGTGACGGTACTGCTGATTGAACATCACATGAATGTCGTGATGGGCATTTCCAACCAGATCGCCGTGCTCGATTATGGTCAAAAAATTGCCGAAGGTGCGCCGATGTTGTTCGACGCGATCCGAAAGTGATCGAAGCCTATCTCGGGAAGGAAAGCGACTGATGGGCTCTTTGTTCGACGTCAATTGTTGTGGACGTAATCAGTGCGGTTTAACGGAAGACAAATGACGAAGGACAATTGAGAACTCCCAAAATGCCCTCTTTGCTTTGTATTACCAATCTTCGCGCCGGTTACGGCGCCATCGAAGTCCTCAAGGATGTCTCACTGGAAGTGCGCGAAGGGGAAATCGTCACCATCATCGGCGCCAATGGCGCCGGGAAGACGACCACGCTAATGTGCATTTCGGGTATCAACCGACTGCGCGGAGGCAGCATCAGTTTTGCAGGCCGGGAAGTTCACACCTTGCCGCCGCACGAAATTGTTCGGCTAGGGCTCGTTCAGTCGCCGGAGGGCCGAAAGATTTTCCCGCGGCTCACCGTGCAGGAGAATCTCGAACTGGGGGCAATTTCCCGTTCGGATCGCGGCGGAATCCGCGCCGATTCGGATCGCATCTTCGGATTGTTCCCGATCTTGAAGCAGCGACTCAAACAGCAGGGCGGCACGCTTTCTGGCGGCGAGCAACAAATGCTGGCCGTGGGCGTGCGCTCATGGCACGGCCCAGACTGCTGTTGCTCGATGAACCTTCGCTGGGCCTCGCGCCGCTGGTGGTGGCAAAAATCTTCGACGTCATCCGCCAGCTAAATCAAGAAGGCATGTCAATTCTACTGGTAGAGCAAAACGCCCGCATGGCGTTGAAACTAGCCCAGCGAGGCTATGTGATGGAAACCGGTGTCATTTCCATGAGC
Organism: Pirellulales bacterium; assembly: GCA_963773875.1. Taxonomy (GTDB): domain Bacteria; phylum Planctomycetota; class Planctomycetia; order Pirellulales; family JADZDJ01; genus CAVTYH01. The sequence continues at coordinate 482,044 of CAVZCV010000006.1, read as the reverse complement.
GGTCCGGCTGGCGACTTGCTGAACGATCAGCGCGTCAAAGATGCATATCTCGGCGATTGAGATTCTGCGTGCCGCAACTTGCAAATTGCACTTGCCACATTTTTGGGCAAGGCCCTCTTAGAGACGCGGCGATCGAACTCGAATTCTTGCGAATTATTTATTCGCGTTGAGGGTTTCTGAAGGTCCATCAATCGTCGCGATAAAACGTTTTGCCGATTTAACTTGCATCGTTATAGCAAGTTGAAACAATCCTCGTGAAAAACACAGCTATCACGCGCGGCATAAAGATTGCGTTAAGCCGCGCGACCCACAGGTGGGTATCCGTTTTTCTTCTTTTTTCGTGAGGACCGGTCTATGTCAAACAGGCGGACGAAGTTTTTTGGGTTGAAGTTGAAGAAACAGACCTTCGTGTTGTTTGTGGCACTGGCGGGTGGCTTTCTTGGATCGCGGGTTTTTTCGCAGGACGCTGCAACACCTGCGGCAACTACTCCCGCTACTCCCGCAGCAGCCGATGCTACTCCGGCGGCGCCTGCGGCAACCGACACTGCTGCGGCAACGCCTCCAAAACTGCCAGATTACTACGCACCCGATCTCGAGAAGAAGGATGATGCCGGCAATCTCTTTTGGCCCGATCCAACTGGTGGTCACTCAGGAGCTTGGTCGACGCCGGCCGGCGACGGAAAGGGAGATGTCCCGGCGAATATTGACAAAGATGGTGTACTTGACCGCGTAAATCACAACATGTTCTCGATCAACATGGTGTGGACCCTGGTTACGGGCTTCCTCGTGATGTTCATGCAGGCGGGGTTTGCGATGGTCGAGGGTGGTTTGTGCCGCTCCAAGAACTCGGCGCACACGTTCGCGATGAATTTCATGATTTATCCGCTCGGATGCTTTGCATTTTTTGTCTACGGTTTTGCACTCGGCTGGGGAAATTGGTTCAACGCGCCAGTGGGTGATGGCTGGGTTCCGACACTCGGTCCGGGACTCGCTGTGTTGAACTCCGGCGCTGGAATTGGCGCCGATCCTTCCACGCCTGGCGTGTTCAAGTACGAATTGATCGGAACGAAAGGGTTCTGCTTACAGGGCATCGAAGATGTTGGCGTTTTGGCGTTGTTCTTTTTCCAAATGGTGTTCTTCGATACGACAGCCACAATTCCAACCGGAGTGCTTTGCGAACGCTGGTCATGGAAAAACTTCTGCATCTATGGGTGCTGGGTCGCCTTACCTTACTGTATTTACGCAAATTGGGTTTGGGGCGGTGGATGGCTCTCGCAAATGGGTAAGAATTGGGGCCTCGGGCACGGAGGTGTCGACTTCGCCGGCTCTGGCGTCGTGCATGCCATGGGAGGTGTTATTGGACTAGCAGGAGTGATTCTGCTGGGGCCGCGTATTGGCAAGTACATTGACGGTAAACCACAAGCCATTCCGGGGCATAGCTTGCCCATGGCTCTGATCGGCACATTTATCCTGGCCTTCGGTTGGTTTGGGTTTAACCCGGGCTCGACTTTGGCCGGCACCGATTTGCGAATTAGCGCGCGTGGTTGTCAACACGATGCTAGCCAGTGCCACTGGTGCGATTGCCGCGATGTTATTCTTGATGGGAACCGGCAAGAAACCGGATCCATCCATGATGCTTAACGGCATGTTGGCGGGCTTGGTTGCCATTACCGCTCCCAGTGCCTTCGTCAACACCTTTGGTGCCTGCATCATCGGAGCGGTGGCCGGCGTATTGGTAGTCCTGAGCGTATACTTCTGGGACAAGATTGGAATCGACGATCCTGTGGGCGCAATTTCCGTACACGGCGTTAACGGAATCTGGGGCGTACTCTCCGTCGGGTTGTTCGCAACGGGCCAATATGGCGCTGGCTGGAATGGAGTGGCCCGCGAGGAAATGGTAAAGAAGTACGGTTCGGATGGCGTCCGCGGGCTCTTTTATGGTGATCCGAGCCAATTGGTGGCTCAGGCTATCAACTGCGGAGCGGTCATCGCTGTAGGCCTAGTTATCGGGCTCATCATGTTCAAGATTAGCGATTTGATCGTGCCCATGCGGGTTCCGAAGGAGATCGAAATGCAAGGTCTCGATCTGCCTGAAATGGGTGCACTCGGATGGCCGGATTTTGAACACACCGGTCAGATGGGCGCAATGTAATTGCGAGCTTAATTCGCTGATTCGCAGTCGCCTCGCTCCGGCTAGCCCGGAGCGAGGCGCTCTTTCAACCTCGCGGATTTGCGGCTGCCGAACCACGGCATCTGTCTTGATCCGTGAAAACTGTATCCAAGAAATGTCGGCTGGTCTCCGCCTGGCCAGCTAACGCCCAATGGCTTGGGCAGTCCGAAAGGTCTGCCCAAGCTGGGTTTGATGAGACCGGAATTCTCGCCGCGCCGTTTGTCTGATAGCTTGTACCGATTGGCAAACTGTCACGGCAAAACGTCATTTCACGATTCAATCTTCCATGCCGGCGTTAACGCGATGGACGACCAGCACCTAAGACACCCGGCGGCCATGCCGCAGGCGGAAGCAGCGCTTCTTTCGAAGGAATCCCGCTGGCTGATTGTGGCCGTTTTTGTCATCGCTCTTGGGTATTTTGCATCCGCCGCAATCGGCTGGCCGCAGCAGGCAACACAGCAAATAGTCAGTCAAAGCGCCGACGCCAAGCACGCCGCAGAATTACCTGAGCCGCCGATTTTGCTCACCGTTGCGCCGTTCATTTTGATGCTCGGCGCGATTGCTTCGTTGCCGCTCATCGGCCTGCGCAGCACTGGTGGGAAAGCAACCTGCACAAGTTCTATATCGCCGTCGGGTTTGGCAGTGATCACGGTGCTGTATTTTGCACTGCTGCATCCGCATCCAATCGTTGGGGAATTTCCCGCGCATCACATTTCCCACATGGAAGAGGGCGAAGGCGTTCACCTAGGCACGGTGAAAGATTTGCTGGCCAACGCGATGCTGAACGAGTACGTGCCATTCATCGTGCTATTGTTAAGCCTTTACACCATCAGCGGCGGCATCCGCATTGAAGGCGATTTGCGGGCGCACGCAGTTACCAATACCGTGTTCTTGGCGATCGGTGGCCTCTTGGCCAGTTTTATCGGCACAACAGGCGCCGCTATGGTGCTGATTCGCCCGCTGCTGGAAACCAATCGCGAGCGAAAGCACGTTGTCGCACACCGTCGTCATGTTTCATGTTCATCGTCTGCAACTGCGGCGGATGTTTGCTGCCGCTGGGCGATCCGCCACTGTTCCTGGGTTATCTTCGTGGTGTGCCGTTTTTGTGGACGCTCAACTTGTGGCGCGAGTGGCTGTTCATCAACGGTGCGCTGCTGGCGATTTATTTTCTGTGGGACCATTTTTACTATTGGCCCCACGAAGCAGCCCGCGACGTGGTTCGCGAAGAAGGCGCGCGTTCATCGCCTCCGCTTCGCTGGTTTGGGTTTGAACTCGCTGCTGCTAGCGGGCGTAGTGCTGGCAGTTGCTTTTTTGGATCCCAGTAAGCCGCTGCCGGGCACCGCTTGGCATCCATGGGTCTATTTTCGCGAAATGGTGCTGCTCGGCCTGGTCGCTGCGTCGTTGATTTTCGGCTCGCCCCACACACGGAAGATGAATAACTTCAACTACGGAGCAATCATTGAAGTGGCCGTGCTATTCTTCGGCATTTTTATTTGCATGCAACCGGCGCTGCAGATATTGAATGCCCGCGGAGCGGAGATTGGCCTGAACAACCCGTATAAGTTCTTCTGGGCCAGCGGCACGTTGTCGTCGTTCCTCGATAACGCCCCGACCTATTTGGTCTACTTCGAAGCTGCGAATGCGATGACGCACGAACCCGGACCCGGCATTCTGCAATTGCTTAGCGGGCATTACATCCGCGAAGATTTGCTGACTGCCATTAGCCTCGGCTCCGTGTTCATGGGCGCGATGACGTACATTGGCAATGGACCGAATTTCATGGTCAAATCGATCGCTGAATCGTGGGGCGTGAAAATGCCCAGCTTCTTCGGCTACATGGTCTACAGCTGCTGCATTTTGCTGCCACTGTTGGTGCTGCTGAATATTCTCTTCTTGTGACCGAGATTCACCGGTTGCTGCACTTCCCGAAACCGCATGCTACAATCACCCGGTTGCTTTCAGCACGCCCAATGCTGAACAGGCAATTCGCATTTCTGGCGTGATGAGGCTGCTGCCGAATGGGACCCTTACCCAACGATATCGCTAGCCAGAATCTGTCGGTAAGTTCTTCGATCAACGATTCACTGGCGGCGGCCTTGAGAGTCGAGGGGCCACAAAAGCACCAGCCGCATGTTTGGCATCAAAGCCCTTGGTTTTGGGTAATGTGCCTCACGGGCGTCGATTATTTCAGCACCCTGGGCTACCAGCCGTCGATTGCTTTCGAAGCCGCCGGCATTCTTGCGCCTTTGGCGACCATCGTACTCGTGTTGCTCACGCTATTCGGTGCCGTGCCGGTGTATTCGCACGTGGCCGGCCAATCGCCGCACGGGCAAGGCTCTATCGCGATGCTGGAGCACCTTGTCTACGGTTGGAAAGGCAAAGCGCTGGTTTTGATTTTGCTCGGTTTTGCAGCGACCGACTTTGTCATTACCAAAACTCTCAGCGCCGCCGATGCAGCGGTGCACTTGATCCACAATCCGTATTGGGTGCATATGCCCGATTGGATTCAGAACCTAGGTGAGAACCATGAGCAGCTATTTTTGACGATGTTCTTGCTCGTGATGCTTGGCGCAAGTTTCATGCGCGGATTCAGCGAGGTAATCGGGCTAGCTGTAGCAATCGTGGGGGTCTACCTGACGCTTAACGTTCTAGTAATAGGCGTCTGCCTGTGGCACCTATTTACGCATCCCACCAAGCTGCAAGATTGGTTTCAAAACGTCGCCAGTGGCAACTGGCATATCCATCATGTGCCGCCTTGGATCGAAGGCACGAGCATTGGCGCCATTGCGGCGATCTGCCTGATCATTTTTCCGAAATTGGCGCTCGGACTTAGCGGTTTTGAAACCGGGGTGGCGGTGATGCCGCTCATTCGCGGCAATAAAGATGACAATCCACAGCATCCCGTCGGCCGCATCAAAAAAACTCGCAAACTGTTGCTCACGGCCGCACTCATCATGTCGGTCCTGCTGTTGGCATCATCGCTGGTGACCGCAACGATCATCACTCCTGCACAACTTGACGACGGTGGCTTGGCAAAAGATCGTGCGCTGGCCTATTTAGCGCACGGCCAAGAAGTTAGCTCAGAAGGGGAAATCATCAGCCCGCTGTTTGGCGAAACGTTCGGTACGATCTACGACCTATCGACGGTCGTCATTCTGAGCTTCGCTGGCGCCAGCGCCATGGCCGGCTTGCTAAACCTTGTACCACAATACTTGCCACGCTATGGCATGGCGCCCGATTGGGCGCGTGCGGTGCGGCCGCTGGTGCTCATCTTCACGGCGATCAACCTGACGGTCACTTGGATATTTGACGCCGACGTGAAAGCGCAAGGCGGAGCATACGCCACCGGTGTGCTCGTGCTCATTTCCAGCGCGTGCGTGGCGACGGTGATCGATCGTTATCGCGCCAGCCAGTCGAGCGGCGTTTGGCGCGTGCCGTGGCGATTTGTCGCCATCACGGCTGTTTTCTTTTACACGACCGCTGCCAACATGATCGAGCGGCCCGATGGGATCAAAATCGCCAGTTGCTTCATCGTGGCGATTATCGGGCTCTCGTTCTATTCGCGCTTGCGTCGCAGCACTGAACTGCGCTTTCAAGGCTTCGAGTTTGCGAACATCGAATCAAGATTTCTGTGGGACAGTCTCAAACATTTGGAGTTTCCCGTCCTCGTGCCGCACCGGCCCGGCACGCGCGAGCTGGTTAAGAAAGAGCAAGCCATCCGCAAGCGGCACCGGCTGGCGGAAGACGTGCCGATCGTTTTCATCGAGGCGGAAGTCGGCGACCCGAGCGAATTCCAGCAAATGCCGCTAATGGAAATTCGCGAAGCCGAAGGGCGATTCATCATTGCGGTAAATCGCTGCGTTTCCGTGGCTCACGTAATTGCCACGATTGCGCTCGAGCTTTCGCGCTTCGGTTCGCCGCCGGAGGTGCATTTCGGCTGGTCCGATGAAAGTCCGCTGGCCGCCAGCGCCGGGTTCTTGCTATTTGGCGAGGGCAATGTGCCGTGGATGGTGCGTGAATTGATTCGCCGCGCCGAGCCCGACCGGAAGAAACGGCCGCAGGTGTTTATTGGTTAGCGGGAAATCGTGCGTTGCCGGTGGACATTCCGCGGGCCGCTGCGTCAAATGGAGATGGGCCGATGACGCACGACGCACATGCGGCATTTCGTCCGAGTGGGGCCGTAAGATCATTTGTTTGAGACAAAACATCTCGCTATGCTCATCGATTCCTTTGGCCGTGTGCACAACAGCTTGCGGATCAGCGTCACCGATCGCTGCAACATCCGCTGCTTTTATTGCATGCCGGCGGAGAACGTGCGTTTCAAGCCACGGCGGGAACTTCTGACGTTCGAAGAGATTACAAAATTCGTACAAGTTGCCGCGAAGCTCGGAGTCGACAAGTTGCGGCTCACCGGCGGCGAGCCACTGTTGCGGCAAGATTTGCCAAAGCTCGTCGAGTTGCTGGTGGGAATTGCGGGCATCAAAGAAGTCGCACTCACGACAAATGGCATTCTGCTCGATGAGCAAGCGGCGGCGCTGCAGTCGGCGGGATTGCATCGGCTCAACATCAGCCTCGACGCCATGTCGGAAGAAACGTTTGAGAAAATCTCACGCCGGACCGGTTTGCAGCGCGTGTTCGATGGAATTTTCGCCGCGCAACAAGCCGGTTTTCGCCGCATTCGCTTGAACGCCGTTTCGATTCGCGGCATCACGGAAACTGAGATCGTGCCGCTGGCAAAGTTTGCCCGACAGCACAAACTTGAGCTGCGGTTCATCGAGTATATGCCATTAGATGCGGAGCAGCATTGGGATCACGATCAGGTTCTGAGCGGCGATGAAGTCCGATCGGTGATCGACCGCGAAGTGGGATCACTCATCGCTCTGCCTGTTGCCGATCCCAGCCAACCGGCGACCGATTTTGAGTTTACCGATGGAAGCGGCCGGGTCGGGTTCATCAACCCAGTGACGCAGCCGTTCTGCGGCGATTGCAACCGCTTGCGCCTGACCGCCGAAGGCCAGATCCGCAATTGCTTGTTTTCCACCTTGGAATGGGACGCCCGCGCTCTGCTGCGTGGCGGCGGCAGCGACGATGAATTGGCGGCCCTGATTACAGCTTGCGTCGGCGCGAAAAAAGTCGGCCATGGCATCGATACCCCGTCGTTTGTCCGGCCGGAACGGGCGATGTACCAAATCGGTGGTTGATCGACTTTCGTCGAAATCCGAGACAATCGCTGCAAATCGAGGCATCGCGTTGCCGTTTGCGAACGCCTTCGGTATGATGCAAGCGGAATTCTGGGCCGCACTTGCCAGCCGTAAGTGTGGCCGATCGAACTGCGTGAACGCTCGTATCATTCACTTCAATCGACGAGCCACTTATGGACACGCTGCACAAACAAATTGCCCGGGCACGGCGACGCTTGGTCGTTCAGCAATTCTTAAGCGTGCTCATGTGGTGTTGGTTTGCGACGTTGGCGATGGCGCTAATCGCCATTGGGGTTCAGAAGATGTGGCTCGTAGGCATCGATGGATTCCAATGGGCGGCAGCCTGGCTCGGCGGTGCACTTGGATCGGGTTTCTTGGCCGCCATCGTCTGGATCTGGGTTTTTCGCCTACCGGAGTTGGATGCGGCACTGGAAATCGATCGCCGCTTTGGACTCAAGGAACGCGTTTCCAGTTCGCTGGCACTCGGGCCGGAAGATTTGGATTCGCCCGTGGGCCGCGCACTTCTGGACGATACGATTCGCCGCGTGGGCCGGCTAGATGTCGACGAGCGGTTTCCAGTCAAACTTAATCGACGTGCGTGGCTGCCGCTCTTGCCGGCCATCGGCGCGTTTGCATTGTGTTTTCTCGCCGATCCGACGCGCTCCGATCAGGGCGATGCAAGCGCCAATACAGTCGTGCTGAACAAGCAAAGCAAAGAGTCGATCAATGCTTTGCCCAAGAAACTCGAAGAGCGCCGCCAGCAGGCCGGCGAGCAAGGATTGAAAGAAGCGGAAGATTTGCTCAAGAAACTCGAAGAAGGGACCCGCGATCTGGCCAAGAAAGACGAGTCGACTCAACACGACGCGCTTACGAAGCTCAACGATCTAGCCAAGGAGCTGGAACAGCGTCGCGAAAAGCTGGCCGACGGCGAAAAGTTCAAAGAGCAGCTGGCCGCGATGAAGAACTTGCCCACCGGTCCTGCCGATAAATTGGCGCAAAACTTGAAGAACGGCGACCTCGACAAAGCCCTGAAGGAGCTCGAAAAGCTCAAGCAGCAAATGGCCACTGGCAAGCTCAGTCCAGAGCAACAAAAAGAGCTTGCCAACCAAATGAACGCCATGAAAGATGCGCTCCAGAAAACCGCCGATGCGCATCAGAAGATGCAGGAGAACTTGAAGCAGCAGATCGAAAAGGCTCAGAAGGCCGGCGATCAACAATTGGCCAAGAATCTCCAACAGCAACTCAAGCAGTTGCAGCAACAGCAAGCGCAGATGGATCAGCTGAAGGACTTGGCGAACAAGTTCGGCCAGGCCGCGCAGGCGATGAAAGAGGGCAAAGGTCAGCAAGCGCAGGCCGCATTGAACCAGATGGCCAACGAGTTGGCCCAAATGCAGCAAGAAGCCGCTGAAATGCAAATGCTCGACGGCGCACTCAGCGAAATCGATGAAGCCAAAGCCTCCATGTCGAAAAAGGGCCAAGGCGGCCTAGATGGCGAAGGCAAGAAAGGTGGCAACGGCTTCGCCGACAAAGGCAAAGCCGAAGGCGCCGAAGGTCCGCGACCCGAGCGGGAGCACGATACCAAGATGTACGACACCAAGGTGAAGCAAGATATCGGCAAAGGTTCGTATGTCGTCAACGGCATGGTGCAAGGCCCCAACGCCAAGGGGCAAGCGATGGAAGACATCAAGAGCCAGGTGGAAGCCGCCAAACGCGAATCGGAAGATCCGCTCACCGGTCAACGCCTGCCGCGCCAGCAGCGCGATCACGTCCAGCAATACTTCGATGCCTTCCGCAAAGGCGGGAATTGAACGGCAATTTCGCTGGTCGAAGGGCCGGTTTTTCGAGTTATACTGGAAGTATGCTCGCTTCCAAACTCCTGCTCATCGCGCTCGCGCTGTTCCCTTCGGTTGCCTCGGCCGACGGGAAAATTGTCGAAGAAAAGTGGCCCGACGGCTCGCTCAAAGTGCGCCGGGAAATGACGACCGACCTGCGTGGCGGCCCCATTCCCAATGGCGTTGAAACGAAATATTCGCTCGGCGGCATCAAAGAGAGCGATTACACCTACCGGATGGGCCTGCTCGATGGGCCCTGGCACGAATACTATCGCAACGGCCAGGTGAAAGCCGAAGGCACGCTGCACAAGGGACAACGCGACGGCGTGGAAACGCTCTATTCTGAAAACGGTCAGAAACAGGCCGAGAACAACTACCACGATGGCACCCGCCAGGGCACGCGCACGCTGTGGACTGGCGCGCAGAAAACGCTCGAGGCAGAGTACGACAAAGATCAGCTCACCGGCACGTATCAGGAATGGTATGTCGACGGCAAGCCGAGGACCGTTCAACATTATCGAGCCGGAATCCAAGACGGTCCTGAGCAACGTTGGTACCCCGGTGGCGGAAAATACATCGAATCCAATTACGCCGCCGGCCACCGCGAAGGGCCGCTGCGCGAATGGTTCGCCAACGGCAAGCCGAAGATCGAAATGAGTTACAAAAACGGGCAGCCCGACGGGCCATTTCAAGAATGGTTTCCGGATGGCGCACTGCGATCACAAGGCGCTTATGCAGGCGGCGCGATCACCGGCGAGTGGAAAGAGTGGTTCGACTTGCCAGGTCGCAAGCCGAAGAATGACGAGGTCGCCGAGCATCAATTGGCATCGGTTCGCAACTACAAAAAGGGTCTTCCCGATGGCAAGCAGTTCACCTATCACGAAAACGGCCAGAAACGCTTGGAGGTGACTACTTCCGATGGACGGCGCGAAGGGCCGTTTGTGGAATGGTACGACAACGGCCAGGTCCGCTCTAGCGGCACCTACTTCAAAGACGACCTCCACGGCGAAGTCAGCTATTGGTATGAAGACGGCCGTCCCTGGGCCATCAACAATTACTTTCGTGGCAGGCCGACGGGCCACTGGGTGGAATGGGACCGCGACGGCAACATCAAGTCAGATAAAGTTCGTAGTCCAAAGGGAGATTATTAACGCGGTCGCTCGCCCCTCATCCTTGGATCCTTGTTCAACTACGGCACGCCGTTGCCAGGGACAAATGACAAAGGCAGGTGACAATCACCCCTTAAACTTCTGCGGCAGCGTGTACGAATACAGCATCGTTACCGCGCCGGCCGACATCAGGCTCCACGGCACCCATTCCGGCGGTGTAACCGTCACCACGGTTGGCCCGCTCTCTTCGCTCGGATTATTGACTGCCGCCTGGTCGATCAGCGTCGCCTCCAGGCCGACCACCAATAAAAACAATCCGACTCCCAAAAACAGTGACCGCCACATGCGCGTTCCTCCGCAATGAGATTTGAGTCAGGAGTCGGCGGCCCAGCGCCGCTATGCTTGGGCAGGCCGCCCCGTCTCATCATCGGCGAAGTCGGCTGCATAACTCGGATCGGAGTGCACAATCGCCGCATTCATCAATCGTGCCGACACTGTGGAGTGCGTTGACCTGCCGGATTGCGCCCTGGACAGCGTCGATTCTGCGCCTGTAGAACCGGGATAAATCGTATGCGCTTCGCCGGTCATTCCGGTGGTTACAACCCCCGGACTTGAAAAACCAACCAAATCGGCCAAATCGGGACATCATAAGGCTCATGAAAATCGGCATCGTCGGTTATCAAGGTTCGGGCAAGAGCACGTTGTTTCACTGGCTGACCGGAGTGAAACCTGATCCGTCGCTGGCGCATGTCTCGCAGAGCGCGATGGCGCCAATTCCCGATGAGCGCATTCAGCCGCTGTGCGATATTTACCATCCTAAAAAGGTCACCATGGCGGCGCTCGAAATTGTCGATACCCCGGGCCTTTCGCGGACTCATGAGGGCAACGCCGCCCGGCTGGCATTGATTCGCGAAGCAGGTTGCTTGCTGCTCACCGTGGCAGCATTCGGCGGAGCCGATCCGCTGGTCGACTTGCGCACTTTTGAAGAAGACCTGTTGTTGGCCGATCTCGACATCGTCACTGGTCGGGTGCAGCGCTTGGAAGAGTCGGTGAAAAAACCGCGTCCAAAGGATCAACGGGAAGCGGAGGAAAACGAACTTGCGGCCCTCAATATTTTGCAAGCCACGCTGGAAGCCGGTAAGCATGCGCGCGAGGCCGCGCTGTCGGAGGAACAGTGGAAGTTCACCCGCGCGTTTCGTCTCCTCACGGAAAAACCGAAGATGGTGCTAGTGAACCTGGCTGACGACGATCCGCCGGAAAAATTCCAGCCGCCGGCGGAAATTCAAAGCGCCGCACCGACGGCCGCCGTTGATCGCAGCAGCGTTGCTTGGGGCACTGTGCCGTTGCGGCTGGAAATGGATTTGGCCGCGATGAGCCCTGAAGATCGCCATGCCTTCGAGCAGGAATTCGGATTACAGCGAGTCGACCGTGATCATATTATTCGTCAAATCATGTTGGCGTCCGGTCAGATGATCTATTTCACCGCCGGCGACAAAGAAGTCCGCACGTGGATTCTTCGCATTGGCGGCACCGCGCTAGAAGCAGCCGAAAATATTCATACCGATCTAGCCCGCGGATTCATCCGCGCTGAAGTCATGCGCTGCGAAGATTTGTTGCGCCTGGGCAGTGAACGCGAAATCAAAGCGCACAACCTGCTGCGTCAGGAACCGAAAGATTATGTCGTCGTCGATGGCGACATTTTGCATATCAAATTCAGCGTATAGTGGCATGCATTTGCCTGAAGTAGCCGGCGGCCCCGTGAGCGAGCCGCGCGGCATCTGGCGGTCGCGCTCGGCTTGCCGTACGATCATGTTCTCTTACCTCGGAGGATCAACATGCAACGACGCAATTTTTTGGCAGCTTCCAGTGCGGCCCTGGCAGGCGTGGCCTTTTCAGCTTCTGCGAAAAACGTGCTGGCTGCCGATTCCGCTAGCAGCGGCGATCGGCTGTTGCTGGAAATTCGCCGCTACCATTTTGCGAATGCTGCCAAGCAAGAGGCGTTTGAAAAGTTCTTAGCCGCTGCTGCCATCGCGGCTTACAACCGCGCGGGAATTGAACCAGTCGGTGTGTTCAAACTGCTGGCCAAAGACAATCCGGATTTGAAGCTTGAGCAAGATTCCACCGATCTCATCGTCATCCTGCCGCACAAATCGCTGCAGTCGGTCCGAACCCTGGAAGATCGGTTGGCAAAGGATGATGCCTTCCAATCCGCAGGCCGCGAAATTTTGAACGCCACGAAAGCCGATCCCGCATTCGCGCGCTGGGACAGCAATCTGCTCTACGCGTTCGAAGGATTCCAAAAAGTCGCGCCGCCAAAAAAGCTCGACACGCGCGTGCTGGAAATGCGCACTTACGAGAATCCAAATCAGGAGCGGGCGCTCAACAAAATGAAAATGTTCAATTCGGGCGAAATCCCCATCTTCGAGCGCGTCGGCATGCCAGGTGTGTTCTTCAGCGAAGCCATTGCCGGCCCCAATCTTCCGCATTTAACGTACATGATTGCTCATGACAGTGCGGAGAAGATAGCCGCCGACTGGAAAGGCTTCAGTGCCGATGCCGATTGGAAGAAGCTGAACAGCGACCCACAGTACAAAGACAACGTTTCGAAAATCACGAAGCTATTTCTGCGGCCTGCATCTGGATCGCAGATTTAATTGTTGGCTTGCATTTAGTTCGTGGCAGACGTCTGTTTTTGCAGTTCCGCAATCTTCGCGTCAACCGCCTGATTCAATTGCTCGATGCCTGCCTGTTTTAGCTCCTCAAGCTTGGGAATCGCCTGTTCGCTGGTCAGACCTTTGACAACCGACGCGACGAGCGATTTCATCAAATCGACGTGCAATTTCGAGTTTGGAAATCGGCCGACGTGGTCCGCACAATGCTGCGCCAGCTCCGCCATCGATGTCGGTAAATAAACATCGAGTTTCAAGTTCATCGTACTGGCTTGCTCGCGGAGCTCGTCCGAAACGTTACCTGCGCCAATCACTTCCGCCAATGCCGAGCGCGAGCGCTGCACTTGTTCTTCGCGGCTGCCGGTGCTTTTCATCGCGCGCGGGCATCCATGATGCTCCACCGCCAGCGCAGTGGATCGGACGGATACTTTTCGAGGAACTTTGATTTTTCTTTTAGATATTCCTCATCATGTTCGGGACCGGCAAACGCGACGATTTTCGCTTCCATTCGCTTCACCCAGTCTTCGGCCGGCTCAATTTTTTCCGGAGCAGGCGTCATTGCCGCTGGATCAGCGGGCGATGTCGTGGCAATTGCCGCCGGCTTTTCTGCAGTTTTCACGACTGATGGGTCGCGTTTCGCCGTGCGCATCGTGTTGCCGAGTTTGGCGATGTTTTGATCGGTGCTCGTGGCGAAAATGCGGCTGAAGTCTTTGAACCGCCTTTCGGCTTCTTCATCGGTATCGAGATAGTTGATAAGCGTGTTCGTGCCGTTGCACATGCGCTCGTGCTTCGCAGCGAGCGCTTTGCCGTTGAGCGCAGCCTTCGCCTCATCCAGCACCTTGGGAATTTCTTCGTGCTTAAGTTCGCTGGGATTAATTACCTTTTGCTCCAGCGCGAAGTAGGCGGCCGCCAGCGCGATCTTTTTATTTGCATCAGTCGAGTACTTCGTTGAAAGTTCCGCCAGTCGTTTATCGGCCTCCGCATTTTTGTCGACGTCGGCCCAATGATGCAGGCCATCGAGCAAGTTAAGCACGGCGAACTCGCGCAGACTATCCGGCGGATTGCTTTCGAGAATTTTGTCTGCCGTCGAGACCAGCGCTTCCGAGTAGCCTGACTGTCGCTGCGTGAGTGGCACTTTCTGCAGCCGAATGATGTGTTCTTTGAGCTGGATGGTCGAGGTGAACGACTTGGGCGGCATATACATGTCCGCGCCGCCGGCCGGAGCGCCGTCCGCCGATTTGTTCTGATCTTTCCCGCCGGCTGCCCAGGTCGACGACGGACCGACGATCGCGATCGCCACGAGCGCGGCGATCAAATGTTTAAAAGCCGATTTCGGCTTCATAGGACGTCCCTTCACTGTTTGCTAACATTCCCCCGAGCAAGCCGTCATTGTCGGTCGGAAACCTCTTGAGGTCAAGCAATTGCGCCCTTCCGCCGTTGCCACAGGAGGCGCGGCACGCAATTGCCGAGGTTTCGCCGTGACACGCACTGTTGGGTAAAAAGATTGAGATACTGTCTAGTGCAGCAGTGTCCTCAGCCAAAAACGCAACGATCGACGAATGTGACCGTACATTTGATCGCCAGCAACAATAACGAGGTAGGCTCGTGCACGGGCATCCATTCCACTACGTGGATTATCTGATCGCTATCAACTGCAATACCCCAAATCGTTCCTTCTGTATCGAAGCCGGCGACGGAATGCAAGGAAGCAGAAACAGCCGAGCGTCACCAAAATCCATGCGGACGGTTCTGGCACGGGAACCCATTCGACGGCGTGGACCACATCTGAGCCGTCCACCGCTGTACCCCAGATGTCGCCTTGTTCGTCAATTGACAAGGCTGTGGAATTGGTCGACGCGAACGGAAGAAGGAGTCCAAGATCGACAGCCGAACTGGCGGTGCCGGTCCATAGAACCGCGTCTTGGCGGAGCGTCTCACTATTTGAAATGTAGCCGACTTGGAACTGACCGTTTGTATCGTTAGCTGCCGAGATATCGAAGCTGCCGAGCATTGATGGATGCAAATCGATAACGGAGCTACCTGTGCCGGTCCAGAGCAACGCGTGCGACAACGATTGGTTCAGCAGATCGTAGTATCCGACACCGACTTCCTGATTGCCGCCTATTCCATTCGCGATCGAGGCAAAGAATGTCAACAGCATCGCGGGATGCAGATCGACTGCCGATTCCGCAGTTCCACTCCATAGAAGTGCGTGGGGGCTTCCCAACTCCGAACCGCCTGCACCGACTTGATGCGACCCGTCGGTGGCATTAGCTCGGGACTGAACAATTCCATTCAGCAACGTCGGATTGAGATCGATCGCGGAGTTCGCCGCGCAGTTCCAAAGCATGGCGTGGTAAAACGCCGAGTTCTTGGCCTCTCCGACCTGTTGAGAACCGCTTGGGCTAATCCCATATGCAAACGAGCTTGTGTATCCCGCTAGATTCGTAGGGTGCAAATCGACGAACGAGGCATCTGCGCCGGTCCACAGCAATGCGTGCCCGTTAAGTCCAAGATTATCGAGATTACCGAAACCAACTTGATTCAGACCATTCGTCGCGGACGCGCCAGTCGCTACGAATTCACTTGGGCTCGCTGGAGTCAAATCTGTAACTGCACCGTGTGGGGCGTTCCATAAAAGCACATCACCACTGACGAAATTGATGCTGAAGCTTATCGACCCAGCCACTTGTCCGGCACGAGCGGAACCCGTCAAGTAGCTATATGTCCCGCCGCCACTGCCTTGAGGAAAGTTTGGTAGCGATTCTAAGGCGTACAAATCAATGCCGGAGTAATTCTAAGCACCGCGAGTCGCGCACCACAAATCGTAAGAGCTGCAATGAAAGCAGTCAGTGCTATCCGTTCAGGCTTCATTGATTTTTCCTCGTTCGCACTGAATTGACTAGTATGTATCGCCCGCAATTAACAGATCGAGAAATGGCTGGATATCAGCGTTCGTGACACGTCCGTTTTGGTCAATGTCCAGCACTAAAACCGCATCCGCCGAGCTGATACCCGACGATAGCGCATACGCATTAATGTCTGTAAGGCGAAACTAAACGGGACAGGTCTAATTTATGGCAGTGTCGTTTTCACTCATCATCCGCCGCGCACCGCCGTAGAGTGTATCGGGATCGTCGCCACCTTAGGAGCTGATCGTCGCCGCGGCTATTTACCGGCGGGGGGGTGGGGCGGGTTGCTTTTCGGGCAGGGCTTTTTCGGCGGCGGCTTTTTCGGCTTCCTCGGCGCTGCTTGCCGCGCAGCCTGGCAGGTTTTCGATTGTTTCGGTCACCTTTGGATCGTCGAAACCGGAGACTTCGAAAAGGCATGGCGCCAACTTCCGATCATTAATAGGAAAAAGAGCCGAACTTCCATTCGGAATTGCCGATTTTCGCCAGCTTCCATTACTTTGCACGACTAACACGATTACTTTAGCGCCTTTAGCTGGACACGCATTAATATCGCTCAAGCGACGGTCTCCAATAACTACGACGGCGGAAAGAGTATCTTCAAATGCGGAGTCGAGCGGACCCGTTAATGTGACTAGAGCCTTCAGTTTTATGTTCGGCTCATGCGCCCCGAGGTTTTCAATGCCGATTACCTCGGCATAAATCACAGAACATTTTTCCCAGACTTCCGGTGGTTGTCCATTAATTCCCCAAATTCCCGAACAGATTGCTGCTGGAAACCAAATTAGAAAGCTCATATATGACATCGATTGCTCCCTTATCAGAACCGAACGAATTGTTCCTGGTCGATTAACAGCTCTGCATCAAATTCCGGTACCGGCGATCGCGAACCATCCGAAAGTACGGTCCAGGCATCAAGCGCAGCTCTGCCGGCCGAATCGTCTGCTATCCAAGTGTAATCAGGTGCGCCTTCAATCATGGCACTGCTGCCATTAAAACTCCAATTTGCGGTAGCAGCTCGAGGGGAGCTAAACGGGGGAGCTAAACGGGACAGATCTAATATTTCGGTCGCTGGCTTGTCAGCGGCCTACTTTTTCGCGGCGGGAGCTTTCTCCGCGGCGGCTTTTTCGGCTTCCTCGCGCTGTTGGCCGCCAAGCTGCGCAGGTTTTCGATCGTCTCCGTCACCTTCGGATCGTCGAAACCAGTGACTTCAAAGAGGCACGGGCGGTCGCCTTTTTCATTGAGTGGCAGCACAGAGGCGTTGCCTGGCGGAATGGAAAATGGACCTTCTTTAACAATTCACCACTCCTCCCAAAAGTGCAATTACTTTCGTACCAGTGGCCGGAACAGTTTGTATATAACTGACGATCATGTTTGCGATAGTTGCATTGGCCTCGATTTCTTCCAATTGTGCAGCGTCAACGTTTCCTGTTAATGTAGCGATAGGCCGTAATCGGAGTGTCCAATGAGATGGACGGTCATCCTGCTGCTTGGTAGCCAACACCTCTGCATATATAACGGCTACATGTTTCCACTGCTCCGCATCCGTCTCCACACCTATCAGACCAATCATTGCACAGGAATTTATACAGCATCCAAGATGAATGAGAGTCCACACAAGCATAATTACCTCCTTGATCGGTTAGAATGAAACTTTATCGAATTCGTCATTCGCACCGCCATTGGCTTCACAACGCTATGGTGTGCCTTTTCCTTCTGTCGACCAGCCGTTCTGCGGGTCATTGGCCTTCGGAAAATACCCGAAAACTCCTGGCGTTCCGGTCCACGAAAAATTAGGAGCTGCCCAGTTTACCATTCCAGTTGCGTCGTAGCGCCATCTGGCCATCGCCATCCGTGTGTACACTTCCTCACTATCGATCGTCGGATCAACCGTCACCGAACAAACTTCCAGAAGGAATTTTAATTCGATATCAATACCTATAAGCCGTTTATCGATGTACAGAAATGATATCGTTCCGATTTTTGTCCTTCAGTGAATTTAGTGGGACCGAAGTTTCAGTCCATCGCTTGATTGAATGGTCTTCGTGCAAGTAGGCACTTTATAGGCAAGATCGCTTTGGAGCCGGCTACCTGTAAACATTGTGCTTGGCACTGCAATACGGTACCACGGCGCCATGTCAGCATTGGTGAGCAGATCGATTCCCCAATCATTCAGTGGCGTAAGACCCTCAACATTGGCATCCAGCACTGTATTATCCAAATACCTACCCTGCCATTTGACGTCTGTGACCGTTTGTATAAATCCGGTTTTGATATGATCGATTCCTCGGCCACCTTTTCGTCCGGTCAAAGTCACGATGGCTGACCAAGTAATTCCGCTGGCACCACCAGCCGTTCTGCCTGAAACTCCATATCCGATCGTTCCATCATTAAGAGTTCCAGTGCCTTTGTCGCGAGGCAGATTAGGATCTGGATTAAACACTCCAGCCGCAGGAACTGTCACATCCACTCGCACCACGTTCACATCCATGTCCGAAACATATCCAGATGCCGCTTGATAGGCGGCGCTTCCAATAATAGGGCCATCATCCCATTTGAATTTCGCTTTGTCGGTTCCATCGAGATCTTCCAAGCTTTCATCCACCAGCTCTGATCCGTTTCCGCCATTGAACCAAAAGCTATCAGGACCGACTTGCCTTTGGGGCATAGGTGTATGTCGACGTGCCTGGCACATTGCGAGGCCCAGCCCAGGTGAAGACATTGATTTTCCCAGTGTCCTGCGAAATATCAGTGCGTTTGTCCACTGAAGTGTTAATCCACTTATTCCCTCTGTTGTTCCTTCAAACCAGAGTGGTGTGTCCTGGCTCGCGAGGAAGTAAGCATTCCAGCCTGTAACCTCCACATCCCGGTTCGGACCTCGCCAGACTTCGATGCCTGGAAAAATCCCAAGTGATAAACTCCGTATATCGGAATCCCCAGCACTGAGGGGACATAGTTTTTAATACGATTGGAAGTAGGTCGTTTCCCCCGGCCACCGGTTTTGTCTGCGGAATCTGAGACGCCGTTTCCATAATCATCGTCATCGTTCAGCGGCACATATGCACCCTGTCCTTGTCTTTCAACATCGGTCAAGCTTCCGCTGGTCCCGTCATGTGTTTTGACTTCGATGTTCTGCTTGGCAAGTATGATCATCACCCGGTGCTAATGCCCTGGGCAGTGAACTCGTCAATGCCGTCGATCACTTTGTACGTGAAAAAATCCTCGCCGCTGTAGCCGTCTTCATTACGTAAGTATACATACAGTCCGACGTTTGTAGTCGAACTCGGCGGCCTGCAGTGGCGGCGGGCAATGGAAAACTGCTCTGAGACGGTGTGGATGCCCATTCCACGGGTCGGTCGTAGACTTCCGGCAGCGGGTCGTTCAACACGCCTAGTTCAAAATGATTGTCTTCCGGTACGGCAAACCAGGCGTCGCCGGCCACCGCGGGCCAGTTGTATGGAGCTGCGTCTTCAGCATCGGTAGTATTGCGCATCACGGCGTATAAGTGCAAATCAGCGGTTATTCCGCCGTTCGGTGGCGCGCAAGAGCACATCTCGAGTTATCTGCACATCGTCCTCGGTGACGGTCCCGTAACCCGCCACTGGCCCTCATCTTCATTCACTTCGGTGATGCTCACTCCCAGCGGATCGCTGACGACCGAAATCGTCGGTGGTCCCTGGGGCGGGGTGCAGATCCCAAAACCACGTCGCGGTCTCGGAATTTATCAGGTCGACAAATGAGATTGCCCCATTCGGCGACAAGGGGGCTTTGAAGGCGGCCAATCGTCACGGATTTTTCTCGCCTGGCAGTTGCAAATCCGTTGGCAGTGCAGGGTGATGTGTTGGCGCCGCCGCCAGCCGCGATGATGTTATCGCCCCCCTCGCCTTCGATGGTGTTATCGCCGGTGCCGGCAGTAAGATTGTCGGCTCCGTCGCCGCCGTAGATGTGGTTGTTTCCATCGCCAGCCGAGATCACATCGTCGCCGTCTTCGCCGTATAGCCAGTTATCTCCATTGCCGCTGCTGATGAAATCATCGCCGTCGCCGCCGGAGATCGAGTCGCCGCCGTCGCCGCCGGTGAGCGTATTGTTGCGAGTGTTGCCCGTGATGTTGTTGCCGCCAGAGCCGCCGATGACGTTTTCGAGGCCGGTGTTGTACGTGGCCAGCGTCAGGGCAAGCACTCCGCCGTGGACGGTTTGCCCGGCGGTGCTGGTGATGTCGACGGACACACTGGTGGCGAACGCGCTGAAATCGAGCGTGTCGCTATCGACGTTTGCCGCTTCGTTGACGTATCGGTCCCCAGATTCCCGGTATCGCCCGTGGCCGGATCGAAGCTGTAGGTGTCGTTGCCGTTGCCGCCGGTCAGCGAATCGTTCCCACATCGCCTGCCAGCCAGTCGTTGCCGTCGTCGCCATAGATGATGTCGGCCGCGGCGCAGTCGGTGAGCCAGTCGTCCCCCGTGCCGCTCTAGAGCGTGTCGGCATCATCGCCGCCTAGGAGCTGATCCTTGCCGGCATTGCCGTCGAGCGTATCCGTGCCTCGCCGCCATCTAATTAATCGGCCCCATCGCCGCCGGTGAGCGTATCGGTTCCGTCGTTGCCCAGCAGGTAATCGTTATCTGCGCCGCCATCGAGGGTATCGTTGCCGCTGCCACCGGTGAGTGAATCATCGCCATTGCCGCCATACAGCGAATTCGTGCCGGAGGTGATCGAAAGATTATCATCGCCAGCTTCGCCGTACAGCGTGTTGTTTCCTGCACCGCCGTCGATGATATCGTTGCCTTCGACCGCCGTGATCGTGTTGGCTCCATCGCCGCCGGTAAGCTGGTTATCGCGTCCATTGCCGATGATAGTGTTGCCGCCGGAGCCGCCGAAAACATTCTCGATCCCAGTGCCGGTAAACCTGCCAAGCAATGCCACAACGAGAGAGCCGGAAGCCACGGTTGCAGATGTCCGCCGGTGTCAGAAAGATCGATGGTCGTTGCCGCCGTCAATGCACTGGAGTCGAGCATGTCAATCTCACACGTCGATCGACTCGGATAAAAAACTTCTTGACCGAGATCACCGAGTGGTGGGTTAAACGTGTACAGGTCGTTGCCAGCATCGCCGTAGGCGTGATCGTCTCCGGTGCTGGCGATCAGCGTATCCTCTCCATCGCCCGCTAGCACCCAGTCGTTCCCCGCTTGGGGATCGACGGTGTCATTCCCGCCATAGCCATAAATCACGTTGTCGGCGGAATTGCCAATGATGTTGTCCGCATACTCGCTGCCGTAGATGTCTTCGAGGTTTTCATTTCCCAGCGTTCCGCAATAGGTCGGGAACAACTTCCTGCTCGGACATCTGAGATAAATTGAATTTCGCCCCTTCGTGCAAATAATAAAAATAGATAATGGTGCGTCCCTTCACTGCTGTTTTCCGTGATCGTGTCGTGACCGAGATTGCCTGTTGGATCGGTGTATGCTGCGTCGTCGGGAATATAATAACCATCTGAACCGCACAGCCAATCAGATTGTCGTCCCTTGAGTTTGAGTACAAGTAATCCGTATCGTTGCCGCCGTAGAGCGTATCGTTGCCTTCGCCGCCAAACATCCAGTCATTGCCGTCGTCGCCGTAAAGCGTATCGGTCCCCCCGCCCCCATCGAGCACGTCGTTGCCACTGCCGCCGTGCAGGGCATCGTTGCCGGAGCTCCCGTATAAAGTGTCGTCTCCATTGTTTCCATTGACTGTGACTGTGCCGACCGACGGTGTGCTGGAGACATTTATTACATCGTTGCCGGAGCTCGCGTTGACGACCAGTGTCTCCACGTGGCCATCAGAATTGTAACTGATTGTGGCCGAACTACTTGTGATGGAACTGCTGCCCGGTGTAGGTGAAGCCGGTGGTCGGAGAGGCATCGTTGATATTCACTGTGTCCGTTCCACCCGCGCCGCTGATATTGATGGTTCCACCGCTGTTGTTAAGACTGCCAGTGCTTGCGCCGCCGATGTTGAACGTGTCGGCCGAGCTATTGCCGGTTAAATTGAGCGTGGTGCCGGACGAGTTGTACGTGATGTTAAAAATATTGCTGCCCGTCCCGCCTGTGTAAGAAATGGTTTCAAACGTGCTGTATTCGCCGCCGGTTGGAGTGTAGGTGTGCGTGCCACTGATCGAAGAATCATTCCAATTCAGCGTGTCGCCGCCACCGGACTGGGTTCCGCCGTCGACGGAGAAGTCGGACCCGCCGCTCTGACTGCTGATACTGATGACGTCGTTGCCGGCGTCACCTGAAAGCAGAACGGAACTGGTCGTAGATAGCGTAGTGGCATTGATCGTGTCGTTGCCGTCGCCGCCGTAAACGGCGAAGACGGTCATGCCCCCATAGCCCGCATAGTAAGACCCGTAGAAGAAATTCGCATTGATAGTGTCGTTTCCGCCTTCGCCAAAAACCGTAACTTGCCCCTTGTTGGCAAGCGTGATGTCCTCAAAGTTGGGCGTGGCGTGAGTATCGTAAATGTGCAGCGCACGAATCGGGCCGACATCACCACTGTCCGGACCTGAGTACTGCAAGACTCCGTTCTCGTCGTAGGTGCCGTATACGTCTATCGCCTCGACATTGATGTGTCCGCCCCTGAAGTTGCATAGACACCGTAGGCAGAGGAACCCGTTAGATCGTAAACTGGTTCCAGTCCTGTGAAGATGACCGTTAAATCGTCGTACGTGAGAATGCCACTATCATGGCCCGTGGCATAATACGATTCGTGCGCGAACGAACCATTTTGAATGATCAGCGTATCGTAGCCATCTATGCCGCCGTTGTAGACGATCGTATTGACGATGAGCGAGCCATCTACATTGCGGGAGCGTGCTGCAGATCGAGCGAGAGCGTGTCGTCGGCGTTGTCTCGGCCTTGAAACACGACGGCGGCGCTGACCGGCATGGGACCGGTCGGGACTTGCTCTGCATCGGGATCCAAGCTTAACGGTTGCAACCCCTCAGCCTGCTGAGACCAACGATCTGCTGACGGTTTGACGAGGTGTCCTTCGCATCGAACCCCGCACCTGCCGTGAGCCGCCGCCAAGGGAATAGGCGGTGGCAGCGTGAACGTTTTCCAGCGCCGCGATGAGCTGCGGCGAGGCATCGGCCGGCAGCGGCGAGACCGATAGCATGGCGCAGATCTTGGAGCGTTTCGATGGAGCTAATTCGCCCGCGGTGGCAGCGATTTTTCGCGGGCTGCTCTTTGAGCTTTAACCTCACGAAGCCAGCGTCGATTTCCAGGGCGCAGCGGTAAACGCATATCGCCTCCAGCAAGCGTGTGGATGAAAAAGAACTGCCCAAGCACTGCCCAACATAAGTGCGGGCATCGTACCACAGCGGAGGGGTCTGTCAAGTAATTGCCAGCAAGCTGAATATGATTCCGGCCGCCAAAACGCGTCCTTCCCTCTCGCCCGCTCCGAGGGGTAGCAGGCAACACTTTCTGAACATCGGGCCCGGGTCCTAGCATTTTCCTGCAATTTTTCGGATTTTTGTCTCCAAACGGCGATTCGTGCGCAGCGGGCACAAAAAAAGTTTTCCGGTGGCTCAAAAAAGGCCCTTGACTCGATTCATAAGTACACTACAATACGCATGGATCCATTAGGTTCCCGGTTCCGGTATCCCGGAGCTGACGTTCTTTGGCAATTGAACAATTTGAAAAAAGGTCTAGGTGGCTGGGGGTCTGGCGGTCTGTGCTTGCCAGTCGCTCCGGGACTGGCAAGCCGACGCTCAGAGAGTCTCGCTTAGGCAGCGGACAGGCAATCCAAACACCAAAGTCACACAGACAATAAGCCCCGCAGTCACACAAATGCACGAATTAACCCCTTCAAATCGATCGAGAATTTTCGGGTGATTTGGGAGACCAAGAGTGGAAAGTGAAATAACAATGAAATTACTCGCACTGAAAAATGCAAAATCGCCTTTACAGGGTGAAAAAGTAGCGGCAGTAATTTCACTTCAAAACATGATTTTAAAATCGGGGCACGTCGGAGGCCATTCTTGCCGCAAGATTCGCATGGCAAAACTGCTGGCGCTTTGCTGTCGCTTTAAGGTTCGCGCGATCGCCGCGGAAAAGCTCGGCAAATTTCGAAAATCAGGGAAACAGTCTAGTGAAATTACCTTGGTTTTCGCTGCGGCTGGCGCAAGCTGACTGCAGGAGGCGGCCTTTATGTATTTTGACCAAAGTCTCGCAAATTAAACGTAGACTGCATCCGCGAAGCTTTTATCAATCGCCCGGGGAAACTATGCCGATGAAATGAATTGGTGAAACTTTACGGGTTGAGCTGACCTTGACGCTAGCACTTGGTTACTCGCGTCGGCCCGAACTTATCGATCACACGGCGGTGATATATGCCTGAAACCGAATCGCTCGTCGCTGAAGAAACCGCTCGCAGTTCGCGCAATGTATCAGTTCGCGAGACGCGCTTCGATCCGCCGCATGAAGTCGCGCGTGGCGATGACGCTTCTGCCGCGTCGGCTGCTGACAGCAAGCATTTGCCAAATGTCGGCCCAGTGAACGCGGCGGCCCTCGACATCGCACTTTCCGAAAGCGGCGACGCCATTGCCGTGGAAGTCATCGAGCAGTTTCGCTCGCAAGCCCAGCAGTTGGCGGAGCACTTGCAAGCGCGGCAAGCAGAACTCGACGGACGCGAGGCGGAACTGAATGCGCGGCTGGCGCAACATGAAACGTCGGCTCGCAATGCGAGACTTTGGTTTCAAGAGCAGCATCATGAACTCGAAGACTTGAAAGTTGAACATGCCAAGCGCGAGGAGCATTTCGCCGCGCAGCTTGCGGATTTGAAAGCAGAGGCCGATGGTGATGGTTCTGCCAATCGACTCTCGATGGAATTCTTGCAGCAGGCTACTGCAGTATTGCAGGAAGGGGATGGAGCGCTTCAATCGCTCGAACTGGAGCGGCGCAAAATCGAACTCGACGATTACGCCCGACAACTGGCCGACAAACATGACCAATGTGAATCGTGGCAAGCGCGCTTGGCCACGCGCGAGAAGCAACTCGCCGAGGCCGAATCGCTGTGTGTTCGAAGCCAGATCGAGCTTGAAGACGCCCGCGATCAGCTGGAAAAGGAACACGACGAAATGCAGTCGCGCTTCAGCGAGCAGCGACGCAAACTGGCGGCCGATGATGAGCGGCAGCAAATTGAGTATAAGAAACAGCGCGAGGCGCTGGTCAACCGTTCGCAGTTTCTGGAACGCCGCAGTGCTTCGCTCGATCAACTTCGCGCCGAGCTATTGCGGCTGCAGCGCGAGACGCTGGAAATGCGTTTGGCGACCGAGGAACTGTGGGGTCAATTGTCGGGCAGCGTGCCGCCGGCGGCCGTGACGCAATCGTTGGCCCGGCTGCGTTCAAAGCTGGCGGAGCATTACCGGCTGCAGGCGTCCGACATTGCCATGCAGCGCAAGGAACTCGAAGAATTGGCCGTGAAAGTAGCCAGCCAACATCAGCAAGTAGCGGCTCAGCGGCGTGAGCTGGATGTGTGGATTACGCATCAGCAGAGCGAAATTGAATCGCAGGCGGCGCGGCTGGTGGCGCGCGAAGAAGAACTGGACCGCGAGCAGGATCGAATCCGTCAGCAGCGGATGCAATGGGAGACGAACCGGCGAAAACTTGAAACAGAGATCCGCCGCTTACAAAACGACGCGCGGTGCTCGGAAGCAGAATGCTTGGCGTAAGAAAGTTTGCAGGCCGATGTTTGCAGTCAGACGCGAATCACGGCGTTTTCGCGGAGTCGGCTGTTGTCGATACCGGCGCGGTGCTGCCATCGGCCGCGGTTGACGCAGATTTCGAATAGGGATCGGTCGGATTGTACGACTTTTCCCGTTTCGTTTCTTTGACCGGATGCGTTTTGGCGATCATCTCGGCCTGGCGCCGATGCGTGTTGCCATTTGCATTTCCGCGGCGGTGAAATATTGTTCGTCGGGTCTTCCACCAAGATGATGAATCTTCTTGGCGGTCAATTCTTCCCAGCTCATGCCGTTGGCGAAGTGCCAGGCAGCGGCCTGCGCGGCGCGTTGATCGATATTGCCTTCGCCCAGCATGCTGAGCACCGCCTGGACGTTGGCGTCTTTGGTGTAGGAATCGAGCGGACGAATTTCATACGGAATGCGGGCGTTAGGATCATCCTTGCCGTGCTCCAAGCAAACGGTCGCTACTTTCAATTTGCCCACGGCTTCCGGCGCGATGTTGAAACCGCCGCCACCGCCGAAGCCGCCGGCACCGCCTCCGCCGAAGCCACCACCTTGCGCTTGATTTTGATTGTTGTTGTTATTGTTTCGATTCGTATTGCGTTGCCGCGGCTGTCGCAACTTGAGCTAGCACGGGCACGCCGACGAAGGCGTCCGGAAGTTGCACACTGACCGGCTGCTTCGTCGTGTTCTCGATCAGCACTTGTGCTTCGCGATCGTTCTTGGGAATGTACTTTACCTTGAGCGCTCCGCTGTCGATGCCGGCGAAGAGGTCGACGGTCTTGGCTTCCGGCCTGGCCGATTTCTGCGAAGGAGTTTGGTCGGCGGCATAGAGCCACAAAGCGGATACTGTGACGATCGTGGCGACAACGAAGCTGCTGAGCGATCGCATTGAACGAAGCATGACACAAACTCCAGAGGAATTGTTTTCGAGAATGCGAGCCACGGAGTTGCCGCGGCCAAGTGTGTTGTGCGCCGCTGCGCCGACGAGTTAAACCCTTCGGGCGTTCCGACAGTGCGCAACACTTAGGATAATCAACCGGCGACCGGCGATCAAAGCAGCCGGCTGTTTTCTGCAGGTATTTGCGGTTATTTTTCGTGGTTTTGTGGGCGAATTGCCGCTATGGCGAGCTTTTTTCACCGGCCGGCTGGGCATCGCACTGCTAGGAAATGCGGCGTAGAATATCGCGATCTACCAATAGAACCAGCGTAATTGAACAGCATTGAAAGGCATCTATGGCAAAGCGCAAAGCGGCACGAACCAGTAGGGCGAAGAAAGAAAAAACAGATTCGGCTCCAAAAACAGCCAAACGAAAAGGTGTCGAAGTCGCGACCAAGACAGATGTCGAGCAACCTGCAGAGGAACCGGCGCGAATGATTCCGACAACTGCAGAATTAAAGACCCTCTATTTGCGCTACACCGACGGCGCCGCGTTCGATGACCACGATAAAGCATTTTATTTTGTGCTCGACGTGGGCGGACTGAATCGCGCCAAGCAGCTGCTGCACCATGTGGGGGAAGTGCTGGCAGAGCTCGAAGAAGTTCGCGGCTGAGTGGCGGCGGCGAAAGCTCAAAGTGCTTTCAACTCTTCGATCACCTGCGCGTCGTGACCGTCGACCTGCACCGCTTTCCAGACTTTTGCCACTTTGCCTTCGGCGTCGATTAAAAACGTGCTCCGTTGAATTCCCATCGACTTTTTTCCATACATGTTTTTCTCCCGCCAGGCGCCGTACTTGTCGGCAACTTTGTGATCGGCATCGGCCAGAAGGGGAAAGTTCAGCTTGTACTTGTCGCGGAACTGAATGTGGCTTTCGACGCCATCGGGACTGACACCCAAGACCGTCGCGCCAAGCTTTTGCAGCTCTTTGCTTCGGTCGCGAAACGCACAGGCTTCTTTCGTACAACCCGGCGTATCGTCCTTAGGATAGAAATACAGTACCACCGGATTTCCGCGCAGCGAGGAAAGTTTGACCTTCGTGCCATCATCGGCCGGCAGTGTAAAATCGGGAGCGGTTTTGCCTGTTTCAATCCAATCGCTCATTTAAAGCAGACTCCGTAATTCTCGCATGATTATCGTCTCGGCTTGACCTGCGGTCGCGCATTTTAGCGACTTCTTCCCAAACGGCTACTGGATTGATTTGGCCGGCGGCTTAAAATGGAGGCGGAGGCAACCAGTCCGCACTCGTGTTTCAAGAATCTCGGGGCTACGACGTTTGGCAATTCCTAAATCAAGCCGACCAGACGTGAGCGGGCGAGCGGAGCGCAGCCTGCAAGTGGCGTTGGCAGCGGCGCAGGTTGCCCACGATAATCGCGGGCAAAATATCACACTGCTCGACTTGCGCGAGATGACCGCGGTGTTCGATTTCTTCTTGCTGGTGACGGGCACCAGTCGCCGACAGTTGCATGCCATCGCGGAAGAAATCGATCGAGTTTTGAAAGAGCAATTCGGCGAACGGCGCATGGGCATCGAAGGCTTTGCCGCAGGCACTTGGATTTTGCAAGATTACGGCAATCTGGTCATTCATCTATTTGACGATCAAGCCCGCGAATATTACGCGCTGGAGCAGCTTTGGAGTGGGGCGCGGCGGATCGATTGGCAAGCTTCGCAGACACCGCGAATCGCCAAAACGGAGTGATTTGTGCTCGTTTATTGCACCGTATATTGCACCGTACCAATTCCGACCGTCTTTGGTTTTGGTCCACGGGTAGGTTACACTGATAGTTGCTAGATTAATCGGCAAAACGGTTGTAATCGGGCCTCTTCTCATCTCACGCCGGAATTGGTTCTCGAACTGATTCATGGTCGCCAAACCAGGATCACCTGCGCGTTGCACTTCTTTGCCTCTTTAGTCCGAACGATCTGTTCTTCGGCGCTAGCAATACTGCTGGCCGCGGCGATCGTGTCGGCTGCGCGGGCACAAGAATCTGATTTGCAAAAGCCATCGTCGGAGAAGTCAACCGCGCCAAGTTCGCAGCAGGGAGTCGATCGTGCCGGGCGGAGTTCAGCAAAGATTGTGGAAGAGCCGCCGGTGTATTACGTCCGCGATAAGGATGGTCACTTGGTGCCGCTGTTGGGGTTTTCATACGAGGAACTGTTACAGTTTCTCAAGCTTAAGCAGGCAGATAAGGTTGGCGACGCGGACAGCGCTGGATTTGCCCTGGAACAATTGGTTCTCGATGGTGAGGTGCGAGGCGATGTAGCCGAATTGACGACGACCTATAAAATTCAGCTCCGCAGCAACAATTGGGTGACTGTGCCCCTGGCCAGCGATGGCCCAATTCTCCGCGAGATCGTGGAAAATCAAGGAGGAGCGGAGCATCGCGTGGATTTCGACAGAGAAGCTGGGAAGTACACAGTTCTACTTAAGGGTGCAGCCGGTGCGGAACAAAAGCTGACGGCAAAGTTTGCGGTGCCTGTAAAACTTGTCGCGGGGCAAACGCAACTGGCAATGTCGCTGCCAAGCACCGCGGCATCGCAATTGACGTTGCGAGTTCCGACGGCGGCAATTGAAGTAACAAATCACTCCGGCATTTCACTCGCCAGTGCGAAGTCGGGGGAAGCCGGCAAGGAATCGCAAATCAACTGCTTGGGACTGAATGGGCCTGTAGTATTGGCGTGGCGAAGTCCGAGTGCAGAGGGTGGATCGTCGTCACTGCCGTTAGATGCCACCGGCCAGATTCTTGTGCGAATTGATTCGCGCCGCGTGCAATTTGATTGCCATCTGACCGTGAGTAGCCTTGGAGCCCCGTTCGACAAATGTCGAGTTAAACTTCCGCCTGAGGCTGAACTCTTAACGCCTGCAAACGAAATTGGGGCTTACGCAGTTTCATCGGCGGGCAATTTGGCCAAAGGCACGGTGGAGATCCAATTGCCACGCCGTACGACTGGGCCTGTGGAAATTCATCTTCAGGCTGAACGACCGTATGATGTAACGCAATCGAATCAGCAATTGGAACTCGCGGGATTCGCAGTCCTAGAGGCGTTGCCGCATCGGCAGTCGGGTCAACTGGCGGTGGCCATCGAAGGCGATTGGCAACTGAACTGGGTTCAGCAAAATCGAGTGCGGCAGATCGAAGAGCTCGATCCGCCGCTGCGAGATAAATCCGTCATCGCTGGATTTGAGTACTTCGGGCAGCCGGCATCGCTCGTGGTGCGAGTGACTCCACGCAAGACTCGCGTGATTGTCGAGCCGGAGTACCAATGCTTTGTCGACACGCATCAGGCACGCTTGCAAGCCACGCTGAAATATTCGATTCGCGGTGCGAAGTCGTCGGCCCTTGAAATTGCCATGCCGGGTTGGGAGATCGATGAGTTGCGGCCCGCTGGTATTGTCGATGCCGATTCAATTCCACCAACGGGCTTGCCTGTTTCAACCATTCAATTGACGCAGCCATTGCTCGGCGAGTTGGAACTGACGCTGAAGGCCCATCGCGACTTGCCGACGAACGCGGGACGGATCGATCTGCCGTTGCCAATGCCGACAGCCGATGTAGTCGGTCCAGCAATACTCGCAATTCTGCCGGCCGATAATGTACGGCTTCGACCGCGCGATTCCGACACGCAGGGGTTGGTGCGCATCACGATTCCGCCGCGAATGAAATTGCCCGTTCAACAGCAACCACCGCTTTTCTATCGGGCGGAACAGTTGCCGGCGGTTTTCGTTGCCGATTTGGAGCGCATTCCACAGTCAGTGAGTACATCGGTCGAAAGTACTTTGACTCTCCACCGGGATGCCATCCAAATGGAACAGCGGTTTCGATACAAAGTCGAGCACGAATCGTTGAGCAGCATTTCGCTTGATGTTCCTGTAGCGGTACTTAACGATGCGGATTTACAATTCGAGTTCGATGGCCAAATGTTGCCGCCGCTACTGCCGCCGGTGACCGATCCTGATGCTTCGGTGGTGACAATTGATGTTCCATTGCCGAATCCACAGTTGGGCACGTTCGAGGTTGTGGCGCGATATCGGCTTCCTCAAACGTCACCAGTTGGACAGATTGGATCGTTCCTGACGGCTCCCCTGCTCATGCCGACGTCAGCATCGGTTACGAGCAACAATCTCTCCGTGATTGGCGATTTGGCGTCGCGAGTACAACCGCACGATGAACTTTGGACTATTGTCGATGAGCCGCAAGATATCAGTTCAATGCGACCTGGTGTTAAATTAGCGGCCGGACAGGCAACCACCGACATCTCGTTGGCTTTTACTCAGAATGATAGTCGAGATCGCGGCGCGACCGTTGTGCAGCGCCGCTTGGCTACAAACTTGGATTTCGGGGAATATCAGGCAGGATCGCGCGGCATATCGCTTTACCAGTTCGGCCGATGAACTGGAAATCGAACTGCCGCCAGGAGCGTCGGCCAGCGAACTTGCGGTGCAGCTGGACGGAAAGGCAACTTCTGCCACGGTTAGTCGTAACGGCAGCGTCGGCCTAAAAATACCACTTGGTAATTCGCGGCAAGCGCACGTGCTTGAAATTTGCTACCAATTGCCCAATGACGGACGCGAAAAGTCTTTGGATCTCAAGTTGCCTCACATTGCCGGAGTGCTTTGGGTGCAGCGTTTATATTGGCAGTTAATTGTGCCTCGCGACGAACACTTGATCGCCACGCCAAAGGGACTGACTCCGGAATTTCATTGGGTTTGGTCTGGCGTTTCTTGGAGCCGCCGGCCGAGTTGGGATCAACAAGCGCTCGAAGCTTGGGTTGGATCGACTTCAGAGATGGGTCCGCCAGAGACTGCGAATCAGTATCTTTTCAGCGCGGCCACGAATGTCACGGCCATTTCCGTCAGTCTGATTCCAAGGTGGCAACTGGTATTGCTGGCTTCTACGAGTGCACTCTGCGTGGGACTCGCGCTGATTTATTTTCCGCGACTGCGGAATGCTGGGCTGCTGCTTTCGCTTGGCATCGCACTTTTCGCAATTTCGGCCTGGGTGCCGGACATGACAGTCATATTTGCTCAGTCGGCAATGCTGGGGATCGCACTCGCCGTGCTGGCCGGATTTTTGAGGCGCGGCATTAACCGGCGGACAGCACGCGGTGTCGTCGTCAGCGCTAAGTCGAGTCCAGCTTTCGACCGCAGCAAATCGCCGAGCAAAGTTCGTCCGCGGGAATTGGTGGGAGCGGCATCGACCCTCTCCACGCCGCACGCAACAGACGTGCCCGAGGAACCAGAGGGCGACTGATATGCGTCATTGCGTCCGAATCGCTGTACTAGCAATTTTGATCGCGGTCTTGGCAGTCACAGCGCAAATGGATGTGCGCAGCGAAGAAACCAAGCCCGGCGATTCTCGGCAGTCTATCTTGGCGGATCACAATTCCGGCGCGAAGCAGCTTGACCGGTCGATCCGTATACAGCGCGTTATGGTGCCGGAAGATCGGCCCGAAGATTGGCCGCGGAGCGCCAATCAGCATTATTTGCCGATGATAGCCGAAGAGTTTGAGCGGCGTTTAGCAATTGTCAATGGACAGTCGGCTCCTGGCAGCGAGCCGAGCAAAGCCCAACTCACCGAGGCACAATACACGGCCGAGTTGGATGGGGAGCACTTGATTGGTCGCGCGGCGTGGAAGTTCGAACAAAAACAGAACCAGCCAGCGGTTGTGTTTCTCCAAGGCTGCCAATTGGCAATTGCAGATCCTGGCTGGATTGCGGCCCCTGAAGAGTCAAACGGAAGTGCAAATGCTCGGACTGCGATAGTTGGAAACGATCAATTGGGTCGCTTGGCTGCAGTTGTCGATCGAGCAGGAACAATCGCATGTCGTTGGTCGGCTCGCGCCGCCACAGTACAGCAGGACGATGCCGAGTTCGAACTGATGCTTCCGACCTGCCCGCGAAGCACATTGGAAATCGAGTTGCCAGCCGATCGCGTGCTTTCCGTCGACTCTGGGATCGTGTCGCTTTTGTCCGGGGCAAAGGATTCAACGCTGCAAACATGGCGCGTCGAACTCGGAGGTGAAAGCCGTGTTATCTTGCATTGCGGCAAGCGACTTTCGCACGCGGCAGCGACGGTTCGAGTTCGGCAAAAACTGACGTACGAGTATTCGCAGCGCGGACTGGATCTGACAGCAGAACTTACGTTGGACGCGGTTGCAGGACCGGTTCGACAATTGAAGATCGACGTCGATTCGCCGCTTGTGGTCGTGGGCGCAATGCTCGATGCAAAGCCGGTGCGGGTCAACACAACATCTACAGCAGCCGGGAATCATCAGTTTGCAGTTGAGTTGGCAGAACCCCTCAAAGATTTCGGCCACGTTTTGACCGTGACAGCCGTAGGACCGGCTGAAACGAGCAAACCGCAGCGATTGCCATTTGTGCACGTGGCTGCGAGTAATTGGCAACAGACGGTTGCCACACTGAAAATCAAATCGCCGCTGATCCTTGGCGATTTGGATTTGAAAGACTGCCGGCAAACTTCGCGCCAGGTAGACAGTAACGAAGATGAGGAAACATGCGACCTGCAGTTTTTCAAATCCGATCCCGAGGTCGAATTGGTTTTGCAGGGCCGTCAAGAAAAGGTCACAGCACAATCCGGTACGTCTGTCACACTCCGGGCCAATGAAGGCTTAGCACGTTGCGAAACCAAGTTTGGCGCGCTCCGCGGCGAATGCTTTAATCTTGAGGCCGATATCGCTCCCCAGTGGCTGATCGACAACGTCGAAAGTACGCCTGCCGACTTGATTGCCGATTGGTCGCAGCAGGCGCCGCGCGGCCGGCCGGCCAAATTGCGAATTCAACTCACGCGGTCAATTGGTCCCGATCGCCCCATTACCCTATCAGTGACGGGCCGCCGACGCCGCGCACCTTGGGGCGATACACTTCGGGCTGCCGACCTGGCCATGCTCACATTCAACAATGTCGAAACAACGCGCCGGTTGATCGAAGTGCAAGCACTCGAACCGTATCAGCTGCAGTTGCGAGGCGACGAAACCATTCACCGCCTGCAACTCGACAAGCTTACGCCTGAGGACGCGAACCTGTTAGGACAAAATGCGCCCGGCATAATTCTGGTGGACGATGAGCAGTCGCGATCACTGGAGGTCACACTTGGGGCGAAATCAACCCAATTCGATGCCGACATCCGCTACGAGGTTGCGGTGAGCAATGATCGGCTTAGCGAAGCGTATCATTTAGCAATCAATCCGAAGGGACGCGAGATCAGTAAACTCACCGTCCGTTTTTCCCAGCCGCGCAGCGACCGATTGGTTTGGGCGATCGACGGTGAACAGGCAGGCGCCGTTATCGGACGACGCCCGAACGACGATGCTGCATCGCTTCACTCGGCTGGCGGCGATGTGTGGGAAGTCACGCTGCCCTCGCCACATTCAACACCGTTTGTGCTCAGCGCAACTCGGAGAATGGCTTTTCAAACCGAAACCGCGCTGGCGCTGGCGTCAGTTGTCGGCGCCGATTCGCAGCAAGGAATTTGCGAAATAAGTTTTAGTGGCGCCGTACAGCCTGAAGTTCGCACAACGCGGCGCATTAAAGCTCTGCCAATCGATTTGTCTCCGTCGAATCGAAATGACGTAGCCTTGGCTGCGTTCAGATACGATCCCGACGAGGATCCTTCGACATCGGCGGATCCACCCCTTGTGCTCGTGCCTGGTGGTCAGTTGTTTCAAAACGCAAGCATTTGGATTTGGCGGCAGCATTTGCAATCGGCATATCGGCCCGGGAATTCCGAACATTTTCTGAAGTGTGAAGTTGAATCGATTGGGCCGCATCAAGTTCAATTCACCGTACCTCCCGGTGCAAAGCTCTTGGGAGCCTGGGTCGACGATCGATCAATTCTCGATGAAATTGATCTGGATCGAGGCATCTGGGTTGTCGATTTGTCAGCGGCTGCACGCCTGACATCCATATCGCTTCAGTGGACGCAGCCATCGACCGCATCGCAAACCATTGCAAAGCAAATCGCTCCTTGGCCACAGTGTAATGTGACGACATTGTTGCGCGATTGGACTGTGAACTTGCCCCCGGGCAATCAATTGCTCGATGCAACGATGGCTGGCTCAAACCGTGTGCAAGTGCCGTGGACCAAACGCCTATTCGGTCCCCTGGCGCAGGCCAATTTATCAGTGGATTGTGCCGTACCTTTGAAAGCGCTTGTTACAAACGGCGAGCAGCAACGCTCAGCCGGCATGGATGCGCTCGATGTCGGGTTGTCGCTCGGCGTTGACCAGTCAGCTGCTAGTGGCTGGACGACTTACCGATTTGACGGGCTCGATGACTCGCCATCGGAAATCTATTTTGCCGATTCCCAAGTAATTATCGCGTGGGCCTGGGCAACGTTCGTGTGTGTCGCGGGATTGCGCCTTTGGTTTCGAAAAACGTCATTGCCTTTCGATCTATTGTGCTTCGGAATTCTCACCAGCGTAGCGATCGCTGCTCCGGCCTTGATTTCAATGTTGACCGCTGCCGCGTGGCTGGGTCTGGCGACCGGCCGGCTATTGAGTTGGCTGTTTGGATCGCGGCAGCCACATGCCGAATCCGGCAAGCCGAAATTAGGGCGCAATGAAGTTTCCCGAACCATCGCTTTGGTGATCCCAATCTCAATATTACTGGCAATGGCTTGCGCCCTTGTGCAAGCCGAAGAGGATCCAGTTGCTGGAGCCAATGCACAATCGCCAGTTCAGCGCGTGTTGATTCCAATCGACGCAAACGGCCGGCCCAGCGGCAGATTCTACTACTTGCCTGAATCGCTGCATTCGGCCCTCGTCCGAAGAACACCAGATTTCGCAATTGAGCCGCCGAAATACTTGATCACGTCCGCGATATATCGCTCACTTGCGTTGGCACGCGATCTGCCAATGGCAAGCGGCTCCTATCCATGGCATGCAGAGTTTGAAATTGAATCGCTAGTTGACGGTGCGGCTATCCGACTACCGCTGGGCCAAGATGGTACGGTATTGCCCGCGGACAGCGCAATCCTCGACGGCCAAGCGGCGAGACTCCGACCAGCAGATCAGGAACGTTACATCGACATTGAACTGCGCGGGCGCCATCGTCTGGAACTCACCTTTCTTCCCGTCCCAAAGTCCGGTGGCTTTAACTTCGCAGTACCGGTCGTCGCCGCCGCAAAGGTTGAGTCGTCTCCAACCGCGGAGCGGGCTACGTTCCTCGGGCCGGCCAACCGCGTCGTTATCGCGCCGCCCGGCTTGCAGCCATCGACCCATGAGGCCGAACAGGTCGAATTCAATGTCGATGAGCTCAACTGGATGCAAATAAACTCCGCCGGCATCACGGTGGCTACGCGTTTAAAGCTCGATGTGCTGACCTCGCGACTCTCGCATTTTGATTTGAAAGTCGATCCGCGCTTGGTGCCCGAAATCGCCGCCGACGATACAAATGTCGCGCGAATTGAACCTCTAGGATTCGGCGGCAGCGTTCTGCGGATCGAAATGAAGCGTCCAGTTTCGGGCAAGTCAACAATTGATTTAAAATTCGCGCTGAAGGATAACTCCGCCATCGGGCAATTCGATCGACCGCAGCTCGAGGTTCTGTCGGCAAAGAACAAATCGGAATATTGGGCCGCAACGATCGAGAGCGGATTAAACTCGGAGCTGCAACGCGAGGAAAGTGAAACAATTGCTGTACAGCGATTCCTTGGGCTTTGGGGAAAGGCGCTTCAAAAGCCGCAATTTGCTTGGACCGTAACACCGAAACACCCCCAGTTCACGGTGACGACCCGACCGGCGCAGAATCAAGTTTTCGCCGACTACCGGATCGCTTTGCTCACAGGTCAGCAAGATGCATCCGTTCGTGCGAACGTGACCGTGACTTCGGAAGAACCTGTATTTCAATATCGCATCGCGCTGCCCCCGCAGTTGGATATTGCGCAACTATCTGTGGAAGCGGAGAACACGGAAATCCCGATACGCTGGGCGCACAGCCGTCCAGAATTGCTTACCGTATTTTTCGAGTCGAGCAGCCATGGAGAAATCACCCTGGCGGTTCATGGCCGATTGCCGGTCCCGCCAAATGGCAAATTCGCTGCCCCGCTCTTACATATTGATGGAACGGTTACAAAGCGCTACGAACTCGATCTGCTCAGGCGGCCGGATGCAATGGTTTCGCTGGCGAACCCAAGCAATGCTCGCAGTGTGCCGGAGGCAGAGTGGCCCGCATTGCTGTCTGATGCAGAAAATGATGGCCTTATCGAACCGGGGCCGTCGAGGCCGAAGCCCGCCGCCATACTCCGAGCAGATGGTGATCTTCCACCGCCGACAGTGATCGTTGGCGCAACACTCAGCAACTGAAAGTGTTGCAAGTCACTTCGCTTCAGCGAACGAGCGATATCTGGACGGCAACCGCAGATTTGAGCATCGAAGTTGAGAAAGGTGTTGTAGACGCGCTGCGCTTCAATCTTCCGTCAAACTGGTCCGGACCGTTTGAAATTGTTCCGGCCATGCCCAGCGCTGTCGAAACAATCGCCGGGGAAAGTCAACGGCAACTTGTGTTGCGCCCGAGCGATCCCTGCAGCACAACATTCAACTGCGTATCACGGCACCACTCACTGTTGTTGCCGGACAAAGAACTAACGCACCAGTCATGCAGCTTTCTAGGGCCGCCAGCGCGCAGCAATTTCTGTTACTGCCGCGGGAAGCGGAAGGCCAGCAATTAGATTGGGATCGTCGCGGCCTGGCAGCGCGACCACTTGCCGGAAGCGCTTGCTAAGCTCGTCGGCGATGCCCGCGCTTATCGTTCCTATCAAGTGGTGGCGGAGAATTTCCGCGCTCAATTGAAATCGATCGAACATGCAGCCGACACGCCACAAATCCGTCTGGCGGATATCGAGGTACTCTCCGCCTCGTCCAGCCACTCGATCGGCGATGCGGCCTTCGACCTGGAACCCGGCGACGCAGCAAGCTGCCAACTGATGATGCCGGATCGCAGCCGACTTATTCGTGTGGAACTCGATGGGGCGCCCGCGAACTATCTGCCTTCGGGCCGCAACAGTGGAACATTGCGCTAGGGAATTACAAATTGTCGCGGCGAATTGACGTGCTGTATGAAATGGCTGACGACGATCGGAACTCAATC
The DNA here is from genome assembly GCA_963773875.1 of Pirellulales bacterium. Lineage (GTDB taxonomy): Bacteria > Planctomycetota > Planctomycetia > Pirellulales > JADZDJ01 > CAVTYH01. The sequence goes on along the minus strand of CAVZCV010000006.1, from coordinate 444,397 downwards.
GAGAAGCTTCCCGCTCCTGTTCTCGTGGGTCTGCCCGTGGAGCGAACATTATGGCATCTCTCACTTCCGGCCGATGATAAGACGAGCTTGCGCGATCAATCATTGGCGCTTACCCTGTTGGATCACAATCTATTTCGAGCCCGTGACGCGGTAGCATTCGCCGATGCGGCCTCGGGCACGCTTGCTGACGGACTGGTTGAGGACGCTTCGCGCTGGTACTTGCAATGGATCCATCGCTTTGACGCTGTGCGCTCTGCAGTTTCGCAAACCGAGCTGACCCAGCTCGATGAAGAATCCAATCGCCGCGCGGAAGCGGAATTGGCTAGCATGGACCAGGACCAAAGACAAATTGCCACACGCCTCGATATCTCAGAGGATCTCCAGAATAGGTCGCTGAGCCACGCTACCTCTTCAGATTGGCCAATTCGCATCTCGAGCATCATGCCATTTGAGCGCCGCGATCTATGCGCAATGCAGCATGGCGAAATGGAATCGCTGCCGATTGCGTCTCGAGGGTGGAGAATCCAAGGATTCGCGCTGAAGGAATTGTGCGCAGCGCTGATCTTCATCGGGTCCGTTGTGGTCTTCATGGCGCTCCGCCGACGGCGAATTTCATTCGCAGCCTTTCATCAGTGGCCACACACCTTAGGAGTTGCGGCGGGCGCAGCGTGGTGGTTGTGGCTCGTTCCGGCCTGGCTCGGAATCCTAATGATCGCCGCCAGCCTGTTTTCCGCTTATTGGCCCAATGGGCCGGAGCACCAAAACGCCGAAACCTCCAGTTTTGTGCGGGAAGCCGGGTCCAAAAGGCTGCGTAAAAGTGCGATTCTGTAATGACTGCAGACGCGACGATTTCGTCTTGGCGTGGGCTTTGGAATTTGTTAGCCTTTCCGCCCGCACCATTCGGGTCTCGAAGAAGGGCCCGCTAAAACCGTTTCGAATCACGACAGGCCGACAAGGAAGGAGGCCCATCGATGAGGTCCGATTTACAGCAAGGTCTGAAAGTTCACATCCGCTGGATGATTCGCCGCGACATGCAGGAAGTGCTGGCGGTCGAAAGCGAAAGCTTTGAATTCCCCTGGTGTGAAGACGATTTTCTCCGCTGCTTGCGACAGCGCAATTGCATTGGGATGGTCGCCGAACAGCAAGATCGAATCGTTGGCTTCATGATTTATGAGCTGCACAAATCGCGGCTGCACGTACTCAATTTTGCGGTTGCCGCCCGATATCGCCGGCACGGCATCGCCACGCAAATGGCGAGCAAGCTGATCGGCAAGCTTTCGTCGCAGCGTCGTAACCGGATTCTGCTCGAAGTGCGCGAGACGAACCTGGCCGCGCAATTGTTCTTCCGTGCCAACGGTTTTCGCGCCGTCAGCGTGCTGCGCGATTTCTATGAGGACACCACCGAAGACGCGTACCTCATGCAATACCGTTATCGCTCGGCAGATATCATTCCAATGCCACAGCACATTACGCGAATGGCTGGTTGAAAGATTGGTGGTTAACGAGCTGATCGCGATAATTCAAATCGGAATGATTTCCGCATTGAGCGACGGCAATTCAACAACGGCAATGCTGTGCGGTGTCGCCCGATATAACGCGCCGGGATTCAGTACCAGCGTCTCGCCGATTTTCTCGAGCCGTGAGATGTGTGTGTGACCGTGGCATACAAGGTCATGCGCTCCAGCAGCAATCGTGCCGGCAAGCAAGTGCTGGTCGTCGCCGTGAACCAAAGCGATCTTCACCTCGGCCAATTCAAGAGATCCGAACCGTCCATGGCACGTCTGCCCTGCATCTGCGATTGCGATTTGCAACGCCTTAGCTTGCGATCCAATGTCGACATTGCCAAACACAAAATGCGTTGGCCACGCGGCGAATAGCGGCACGATTGCCTCGGAGCCAATATCGCCACAGTGCAAAATGGCTTCGACACCCAGACTCTCCAACATTCGTACGCCTTCGCGCGTGTATGGCACGTGGCCATGAGTATCGCTGACGATTCCCAAAATCATCTTGTAATCAATCAGTTGAAGAGATTGAAACCAAAGTTGAAGTGCGCCAAGCACTTTCCAGGTCATCGCCACTCGGAATGGCAATCGCCTGGCTGCCATCGCCGAAAGTGCAGCATACGATTATATTGTTGACGCGAATGGGTTATAGACAATCGAGGTGATGGCTCCCAGGTGGGTCCCTCATCGCACCGGCTACTCACAGTGACATGCTATTTAGCGACGCGAGTTCTTGGGTTTCCGCAGGTGTGCTGTTGGTTATGGCACTTGCGCTGTTGGCCCTATTCATCGTCAAATGGCTGCGATCGCCACTGAGCTTCCGGCAAACAATTTTCTGGTCGTTAAATTACCTGGTCACGCGGCTGATTTGGGGCACACGCATTGAAGGCGAATTGCCCGTTGTTCCAGGCAAAGGCGCCGTGATTGTTGCCAATCATCGCAGTTCCATCGATCCGTCGTTTGTGCAAATCTGCCTGCGTCGTGTCGTTTATTGGATGGTTGCCCGGGAGTACTGCGAGGCACCCGTCATCGGTTGGCTTTTGCGCGAATTTCAAGTCATTCCGGTCGGACGAGCGGGCGTCGACACGGCGGCGACGAAATTAGCCATTCGACTAGCGCAGCAAGGCGAACTGATCGGTATGTTTCCGGAAGGACGCATCAACCTCACCAAAGATCAGCTGCTTCTGCCGGGGCGTCCTGGCGCGGCGCTGCTGGCGCTAAAGGCTCGCGTTCCGATTATCCCGGTGTTCATCGTTGGCGCGCCTTACGATGGCACGTCACTGGGACCGCTCTTCATGCGAGCCAAGGTGCGCGTGAAGATTGGCCAGCCGATGGATATCTCGGCTTACTATGGCCGCGAGAAAGAAGAAGGCGTGACGCAGGAAATTACCAAGCGTTTGCTGCTTGAAATGGCGAAGTTAGCCGGCCATCCCGAATTCGAACCCCAGCTGGCCGGACGGCGCTGGAGAAACGGCGATGAATCTAACGACGAATCCAAGGCCGACGCCCATTTAACCAATGGCGAGGCGCCTTCATCTAACCCGTGCAAAAAAACGCCTCACTAAACTTCGGCAGCTTGGAATTTGGGCCGGTGGCTCATTACAATGCAGCCGGTCCGGTCTTTTGCTCTGTTGTCGGAATTCCTTGCGGAGTAAGCCCATGAGAGTAAAGCTGCAATGCGCTGCGCTATTTGTTGTCGCTCTGATGATGATGACAACGTCACTTTCCCACGGCGCCGACTCGCCGCAAAATGCGAAGGATGCCGATAACTTTGTTCCCTTATTCAATGGCAAGAATTTGGATGGCTGGCACGGCGACAAAGATTTGTGGAAAGTTGTCGACGGCGTGATCGTCGGCTCGACCGACGACAAACAGCTTAAGCACAACTCGTTTCTGTTTTACGAAAAGCCATTCAAAAACTTCGTGCTGAAAGCCAAGTTCAAACTTCGAAACCATAACAGCGGCATTCAATTCCGCAGTCAAGAACTCGACGACTTCGATTCCAAGGGTTACCAGGCCGACATGGCCGAAAAGAGATACACCGGAATTCTGCACGAAGAAAAAGGTCGTATTATCGTGGCAGATGTGAAGGAGGAAGAAGTCAAACAGCACTACAAGCCTGGCGAGTGGGCCGAGTATGTCATCACCGCCGATGGCCCACACATCAAGCAGGAGATCAACGGCTATACGACAATCGATTACACCGAACCCGAGGGCGATAAGACGTCCAAAGAAGGCGTCATCGCCCTGCAACTCCATGCCGGGCCGAAGATGCAAGTAGAATTCAAGGACATTCGAGATCAAAGTGCTGCCCGACAAATAACTGCCGGGCAGAAAGCCGCTTGCGGCTACGCCTGCAAATCGCCGAGAAATCTACAGGCGATCACCATGGGCCAGTAGCCCGGCCCTACGGCAAGAACTGCTGGCACCAGTAGATTGTCCCGTCCGGCGTTCGATACGCGGCAACACCAATTCGTTTGTAACTGTTATTGAGAATATTGGCTCGATGCCCGGGGCTGGCCATCCAAGCACCGACTGCTTCGTCAGTCGAACGTTGCCCCATCGCAATGTTCTCGCCGACAGGCTTGGTGGTGTGTTGCAGCGTATGATTATTCGTCATCCAGGCGGCATGGCTGCGAGCGGTTTGAATCAGATTGCGATCGACGGCCAACGGCGGCAGGCCATAACGGGCTCGCTGGGCATTGGTTTGCTCGACAATTTGTTTTTCCACTTCAATCAGGTCGGTCTTCGGACTATCAGCAGATTTCGCGGACGTCGGCTTGATTATTCGATTGCTTTGCAACTGCGGACTGATCTGCCGACTGCTTTGCAGCGGGTTTTTCAGAGTTCGTAGCGGGAGTTTGAGTGCCTTGCTCTAGTAACAGGGCGGATAGAAAACTGGTAACACAAAGTTTCAGAAACATTGCGATTCCTCCTCCTGGGGTCCCTGCAAAAATTGCAAGTCGCTAAGTTGAAACGAAACAATAAAGACAGCGATTTCGGCAAGATTTTACAATCCGTCAGCCATTCCTTGCCAATCGCCGCCGGCGGGTCGCTGCATAAGGCATTTAATGCACAGGCGAACATATGATCGCTTCGCCACGTGCCACACCGTTGCAACGATCATTCACGGGTAGGCTTCCGTAGGGTAACGTAGGCGCACCTGATCGCAAGGGGTTAACGACGTGCAAAATCCGCGATTTTATTTTGTTTCTCCGCAAGCCGTTTGAGTTTCAGCTTTTGCGTCCGGTGATTTATTATTTTTTCTGGGGCTTTGTGGGGCCATATTCGTTCATGCACTGAAGATGTGCTGCGTAAGTCGCAAGGGATTTATTTTTGCCCCATGCAAGTGAGGTATTGTCGAATGGCACGAAAGATGTTTTTGGCGCATTGGCTCATGGTGTATTGGTGTACCTCGCTTGCAGTCGTCACCAACGGCAGGTGAACAATTTTGATTGGCCACAATGGCGCGGCGCGAATCGCGATGGCAAATCGGCAGAAACTGGACTGCTCCAAGAGTGGCCTGTCGATGGTCCACCACTGGCGTGGAAGACCGATCGGCTGGGGCACGGATTTGCCAGCGTCTCGGTTCAAAACGGCCGAATTTTTACAATGGGTGACCGAGATGATTCGGAATGCCTGATCGCGCTCGATGGAAATAAAAGTGGCAAGGAATTTTGGGCCACGACCCGTCGGCAAGTCGGCCGATAACAGCGGCTATCCCGGTCCTCGTTGCACGCCAACCGCCGATGGCAATCTGGTGTTCGCACTCGGTTCGCGCGGCAATTTGGTGTGTTGCGATTCCGCCTCGGGGCAAATCATCTGGCAGAAAAACCTTCCCAACGATTTTGGCGGTGAAATGATGTCCGGCTGGGGATACAGCGAATCGCCGCTTGTCGATGGCGACCGTCTCATATGCACGCCCGGCGGCAATGATGCCATCATGGTCGCACTTGATAAAAAGACCGGGCCGTGAAATCTGGCGTACCGCGTTGCCGAAACTCGGTGAAAATGGCGCGGATGGCGCCGGCTACTCGTCGATTGTCATTTCAAGTGGCGGCGGAGTTAAACAATACGTGCAATTTGTCGGTCGCGGCCTGATTGGAGTCGCGGCAGGCGAATGGCAAATTTCTTTGGGGCTACAACAAGATTGCCAATTGCGTGGCGAACATTTCCACGCCGATCGTCGACGGCGATTTCGTATTCGACTCTGCAGCCTATCAATCCGGCGCAGTAAAACTAAAACTGACTGCCACGGCCGGCGGGATTCGCGCTGATGAAATCTATGTGTTGCCGGCCACGACGTTGCAAAATCATCACGGCGGAATGGTGCTTGTTGGCGACCATCTCTATGCAGGACAAGGACAGATGATGGGTCTCCCGATCTGCCTCGATTGGAAATCCGGTCGCGTGATTTGGGGCGGCGACAAACGTGGACCGGGCGAAGGATCGGCCGCCATTTCGTACGCCGATGGCCGGCTTTACTTTCGATATGAAGATGGAACGGTGGCGTTGATTGCTGCATCGCCTGACGGATACAAACTTTGCGGAAGCTTTAAGATTCCGGGAGTCGAGCAGCCCAGCTGGCCGCCGCCGGTCATTGCGGGCGGTCACCTATATTTCCGCGAGCAAGATTCGCTGTACTGTTACCGAATTGAAAAGTGAGCGGGATCAATTCGAAGGAATGCAGCGAGGCAGTCGCAAGTATCAAAACGGCTCGGTGGTCTCGCTTGTATCCGCGAACTGCTCGAACTCGTCATAGGGACGATGCGCGAGATTCTCAAATCGAGTGAATTCGTTTTTCCAGAATAGTTTCACTTCGCCAATGGGACCGTTGCGCTGTTTGGCGATGATGATTTGAGCGCGATCCAAGAGTTCGCGCGGATCGCCGTCCTGACGCTCCTTTTCGCGCTGCTCGGGCGTCATGTAATAATCTTCGCGGTGAATAAACATCACCACGTCGGCATCTTGCTCGATCGCACCCGATTCGCGTAGATGGCTGAGCCGGGGATAGTTGTCTTCCGCTTGGCGGTTGAGCTGCGCCAGGCACACCACGGGAATGTTCAGTTCGCGAGCCATTCCCTTTAATCGACGGGCGATTCGCGCAACTTGTTCCTGACGATTTTCGCGGCTGTTTCCGCTTGAATCCGGCTCAATTAGCTGCAAATAGTCGATCACAATCAGACCCAATCCCGATTTACGCTTTAGTCGCCGCGCCACTGCGGAAATCTCGGTTACCGTTCGGCTGGAGCTGTCATCGACAAATAGCGGCGCCTGACTCAGCAGACTGCACGCTTCGACAATTTTCTGCCGATCTTCCAGCGTCGTTCGCCCGGTTCGGAGCCGCTGCCCATTCACACGGGCTTGGGAGCAGAGCATGCGGTCTGCCAATTCGATCGACGACATTTCAAGACTGACAACCAGCGTTGCCACCTTGAGGTGACTCGAAACGTACTCCGCAATGTTGAGCGCGAACGCCGTTTTGCCCATGCTCGGCCGAGCAGCGATTATGTTAAGCTCCGAATTGTGTAGGCCGCCCATCAACGAATCGAGATCATTGAAACCCGTATCGACCCCGGCAACTTTGTGCTCGCCCTTTTCGCGGAGATCAATCCGTGCCAGCGCCTCGTGGATCAAATCGCGGGCCTCAATGACTTTATTGGCTTGTCGTTTGTCGAGGATCGCAAAAATGCGTTGTTCCGCGAGGTTCGCCTGCTGTCGCGCTTCAGACGATTCGTCGTACGCATCGCGCAGAATTTCGGTGCTCGATTCAATGAGTGCCCGCAACATCGCTTTGTCGCGAACAATTTCCGCGTAATATGCGGCATGCGCCGCGGTTGGAACGCTGCGCGTGATATCGGCAAGGTATGCTGCGCCACCAATCGCTTCGTACTCACCAGCGGACCTTAGCCGATTAACCAACAGCGTCATGTCGATCCGCTTGCCGGAATCGTGCATGTCGAGCAAATGTGCGAAGAGCGTGCGATTTGCGTCGTCGTAAAAATCTTCCGGCCGCAAAACCAGGGCCACATCGTCGCAGCATTGTGGCAGTAGCAAGATGCTGCCCAGCACGCCCTTTTCCGCGTCTAGATTGCGGGGCGGTTGGCGGTCAAGTATTTCGGAGGTGACCGCCGGCTTGCGAGCTGCTTTCGAGTCGGTCTTGCGCTGCTCGGTCGTTCGCTGAATAGTGGCCATTTTCCCTCCGTAGATCAGACCCTTGTCTGACAACCACCACGCTTGCGAAATGCGATCAACTATACACTCCCGAACAGGTTAGCGGTGCCGCACTATTTGCCAGCGGGCTTTGCCTCGCCGCGTTTGCCTTCCGACGGCTTTGCCGCGGATTTCGACTCAGCAGATTTGCTTTCCTTGGCTTCCGCCGGTTTATTTTCCGCTGCTTCCGCATCGCCGACAGTGGGCACGACCCAAACCTTCAACTGGCCTTCAATTTCTTGACCAAGGTGAATATCGACCGTGTACAGGCCCAATTCTTTAAGCGGACCTTTGAGCCGCACTTGATCGGAAGTAATTGTGATATCGTGCTGCTTCATGGCTTTTACAATTTCCGGCGCGCCAACCGAACCATAGAGGTGACCTTCATCGTTGGCGTTGGCTTCAATTGTCACACTTTGTGCGCCAATTCGCTCCGCCAGCTGCCGCAGACCGGCGAGCCGTTCGTGCTGAATTTGCAGCAAGCGAGCTTTGTGCTTGTCGACCATTCGCTTGTGATGTTCGGTGGCAACAGTAGCCAATCCTTGCGGCAGTAAATAATTCATCGCGTAGCCGCGCTTCACTTCGACGACTTCACCCTGCTTGCCGAGGTGATCGACCGACTGGATCAAAAGCAATTCAATACCGCCGCGTTCTCCGCGCTTTAATCGCCGGGCGCGAGAAGCGCTTTTCGATTGAGTGATTGGCATTCTTCAACCTCTGATTGGAAACCGGCGAACTTTGCCGGAATTTGTTAACACGATTCAAAATGGCAATTCAGAAGTCGGCGGCTCATTGCTGCTCTCGAATCCGGCTTCCGCCTGACTGTACTCCATTTCAGCAGTTGGTGGGGTCGAGGTACGACTGCCACGAGCGCCACTGCTTTGGCCACCACCACTACCCTGACCGCCGCCGGGTCCACGACCGCCGAGCATTTGCATTTTCTCGCCGACGACTCGCAGTTTCGATTGCTTCTTGCCTTCTTTTTCCCACGTGTCGAGCTTCAGCCGTCCTTCAACTAACACCGGCGAGCCTTTATTCAGATACTCTGTGGCCACTTCAGCGGTGCGACCCCAAAGCGTCACGTCGACGAACGTGGTTTCCTCAATCCATTCACCTTGGGCATTTTTACGCTTGTCGTTGACGGCCAATCCGATGTCCGTCACCGCCATGCCGCTGGGAATATAACGCAGCTCTGGATCGCGTGTCAGATTGCCGACGAGAATGACTCGATTGAAACTTGCCATAATGAACTCCCGAGCCGCAGCTCTCGTGTGAACATGCGTTCCACACGAATTACCAAGCTAGCAAATGAGGGGGGCCGCGGCAACAGGCCGGGTTTATTCGTCTTTATCGATTTCGGGGACTTCTTCCACGTCCGGCGGTAGTTCTATTTCGGCGACCTCGACCGCTTCCGCCTTTGGCTTATTGGCGGCTAAAGGGCCGCCGCCGGTTAGGGCGTGCTGCACCATCGTATCGGCAATACGTGGATCGATTTTCAGAAACAGACTGCGGACCACGCTTTCATTCAATTGGAACTGCCGTTCCAAGTTCGTCACCTGAGTGCCATCCAACTTGAAATAAGTGAGCCAGTAAGTCCCCTTGCGATGTCCCTTAATCGGGTATGCAAGCCGGCGCTCTTCCCACAGACGGCTGGCCAAGACCTGGCCGCCCATTTGTTCGACGGTCGACGGGATTTGCGCCACGACAGCAGCCGCATCGCGGGCATAGCGGTTGGAATCCAAAATGAACATGCCTTCGTAGACGTTCTGTGCCAAGGGTCGGTCCTCAAATACGGTTAACTGATTCTTTGACTATATCGGTATTAGAATTTCGCCATCATGCGTTGTATCGATTCATGCAATAGACGATACCCTGCTCAATCCAATCTTCGATGCCGCTGGCGGCAAGAGTGATGCTGTCCTCAATTTCCAGTTGTTCTTCTTTACTAAAGCGACCCAGCACAAAATCGGCCGGATCCCAATTCGCCGGCACCGGTCCGACACCGACTCGCAATCGTGGTACTGCGTCTCCTCCCAATCGAGAAATAATATCGGCTAAGCCCTTTTGCCCACCGGCGGAACCTTCAGCTCGCATTCGCAGCTTGCCCAACGGCAGGTTGAAGTCATCACAAACAACCAGCAAATCATCGTTGGCAAGTTTGTAAAACTCGCGAGCCGCTTGAACGCTACTGCCGCTCAGATTCATGAAAGTCTGTGGGCAAAGCAGCAGAGTTCGCTCACCGCGGATAAGAGCTTCAGTTATTTCTCCTTGAAAGTTCGATTTCGGTCGCGAGGCCTGATGCTGCCTCGCAAGTTCACTTAGTACCTTGAATCCGACGTTGTGACGTGTTCCTTCGTATTTTCGTCCAGGGTTCCCCAATCCAACGACAAGTTTCACGGCATGCTATGGTTCGAGTTTGGCGGCACGTACCGCGCGATTTGGCCGCCGCTAAAAACCGTCTATTCGCCTTCCTCACCTTCCTCCGCCGGTTTCTCCTTGCGAATCAGCTCGGGTTCCACAGCTTCGCCGCCCGCTGCTGCTTCCTCTTCGCCCTCCGCCTTCGGCTTGATGCAATGTACCGCGACTTCGTCTTTGGAACTTAAGACCTTGACGCCTTCGGGCACCGTAATCTGGCCGACTTCAATGGCGCCTTCTAGCGCAAGGCTCGAAATATTGACGATGATCTTGTCGGGAATGCTGCTGACTGGACATTCAATTTCAATTTCGTGAATCAAATGCTCGATAACTCCACCTTCCTTCGCTCCAGCAGCCTGACCTTTCAATTCTAGCGGCACCTTTACTTTGACGCGCTCGTGAGCCGACACGCGGGCGAAATCGATGTGCAGAATTTCAAGTCCAAAAGTGTCGTACTGCAATTCGCGAATCAACGCGCTGTCGCTGACGGCGCCCTTTAGTTGCACGACTCTTGAGCCATGTCGAATGGCCAACGAGATTTGATCACGCGGCACGCTTACGCTTACAGCCTTTTCGCCGTGACCATAGAGTACGGCTGGCACTTTGCCGGTGGCGCGAAGCCGCTTGGCATTGCGCTTACCGATCGATTCGCGTGATTCCACTTGCAGCGTATCAGCCATGGTCTCCTCAGATTTGGTCAGTACAACTTGCGCCCGGTAGATTGCGCCAAACCGTGTCTGTTCCGGCACTTAACACACGCAGCGCATCTCGCGCCAGCATCAGCGGCCAGCGGAGAATCAAGTATTTTGCCCGAAACCGAGAGAATTGCAACCCCGGACGGGGTAAAAACTTGGAGTCGCTAGCCCTCCCAACTGCTCGCAAAATTGTCGGCGTCGTAGACGCCAACTTGCCCAAATTCACGGCTTTGGCGCCTAAAACTCTGCTCAATCCGTAATGTCTTGCACGTCGATAAACAACCGAAAGGGGTCTGACGCTCGAATCAAATCACCCGATCACCCGATGCGCTAAATGTTGCTTCAATCACTGGCAAGTCAACGAACAGCATTTGCTTTGTTGGCAGGATTCTCAATTAGCACTTTCGGATGTGCCACCATAAAGCAATCCGACACCGCGCGGACAGGAATCGAGCAACTGCTCATTTCCAGCGCTGCCGACCGAGCATTAGAGAAATTCGATTACCGCCCGATTTCAGGGGCCAAGGTGTTTGTCGATACGCAGTACTTGGATTGTGTCGATAAGAACTATGTCCTCGTGGCGCTTCACCAACATCTGCTTGCGAATCGCTGCACGCTTGTGAGCAAAGCCGATGAATCAGACGTAATCGTAGAACTCGGCAGCGGCGCCGTGGGAACTGATCGCAATGAGCTGTTCGTCGGCATCCCGGAAATTCCACTGCCGCCGCCATCGCCCCTTTCGATGCCGAAAATCGCGTTCTTTCAGCGCACCAAGTCCATGGGCACCGCAAAGTTGGCGCTCGTGGCCTACGACACAAAGACGAAACAGCCTGTCATGAATACCGGCTATGCCTTGGCCCGCGCGGATCATCGCAATTGGCAAGTGCTAGGCCTAGGCGGCCAACAATCTGGCAGTGTGCAACAAGAATTGGTCGCGCAAACCGACGAGTCCCGCTCGGTACTCGAATCGGCGACAACGGCTGTAGCACAAAGACCAACCGCAGCCGCACACTAAGCTGCCGCGGCTAGACCTTCACGGCATCGATGGCTTGCTGCAGCCGGCTCTTCGGCTGCACGCCGACAAAACGATCGACGACCTGGCCGCCTTTGAAGATCATCAAGGTTGGAATGCTGTTCACACCGTAGTTCATGGCGACGTTGGGATTGTCGTCAATATTCACTTTCCCAATTTTTATTGAGCCTTGATACTCGTTGGCCAACTCTTCCACGACCGGGGCAATCATTCGGCAAGGGCCACACCAGGGAGCCCAAAAGTCGACCAGTACCGGTTGGTCCGACTTGAGCACATCGTTTTGAAAATTTGAATCTGAAAATTCAGTTACATTGGCCATTATGAACCCTCCTGCCAATCAATTTAGTCGCGGCGAAAAAGTTCCGTCCGCTCAATCTATTATCGGCTGCTTGGATGTCTAGAATTGGTTCCCGGCGGAATTATAGAGGCGGTCTACCGGGTGTCAATCAGCGATTGAGATTGAGGCAATTTCGGCCGACTTTGGCAACCACCTGGCAGAGACTTGAAAGCGTGAACATATGGCAAGCTCAATGCGCTGTTTATACGTCACGAAGAGCGACGATGGGGTATTGCGGCGCCAAGTAACAGAACGATCCGTGGATGAATTGCCTCCAGGCGATGTGCTGATACGTGTCGCATATTCATCGCTCAACTACAAAGATGCACTAGCGGCCACAGGGCACCCCGGAGTGGTTAGCAAGTTTCCGCATATTCCCGGCATTGATGCGGCTGGTGAAGTCGTCGAATCGAAGTCGGATAGAATTCGCCCAGGCGATAAAGTGATTGTCACCAGCTACGATCTCGGCGCCGGACATTGGGGTGCATATGCCGAGTTCATCCGAGTGCCCGCCGAATGGATCGTGCCGTTGCCCAGTGGACTTACCCTTCGCGAGAGCATGATTGTTGGCACGGCCGGTCTTACCGCGGCGATGTGCCAGGAAGCAATCGAACGGTGCGGGATTGAGCCGCGCTCGGGCGATGTGGCCGTGACGGGGGCGAGCGGCGGTGTTGGCACGTTGGCGGTGGTCCTACTTGCTCAAGCTGGCTACCGAGTTGTCGCGGTGAGTGGTAAACCAAACGCGAGCGAGGTGCTTAAACATTTAGGCGCTGCAGAAATCATTTCGCGAGATGCCGTAACCGATACGTCCGAGAAGCCGCTCTTAAAGCCACGCTGGGCGGCGGCGGTCGACACCGTTGGCGGCATCGTCCTCGCTACGTTGCTGCGATCAACAAAGCCAAGAGGCTGCGTCGCGGCCTGCGGATTGGTTGGAGGGATCGACATTCCGATGACTGTCTATCCGTTTATTCTGCGTGGCGTGACGCTCGCTGGAATCGATTCCGCATCGTTTCCGATGGAACGAAGACTAAGAATCTGGTCGAAACTGGCCGGTGATTGGAAGCCGAAACAGCTTGAGGCAATCGCCGTGGAAGTGTCGCTCGACGGATTGGAACCCAAGATCCAAGCAATTCTAGCTGGCGAGATCACGGGGCGCGTGATTGTGTCGCTCAACAAACCATAGCGCACCATACGCAAAAAACAGTACCGGTTGATGTACGAAGTCTTCGAACACACTGCGGATGTCGGACTTCGCGTTCGTGCGCCTTCACTTGATGAACTGTTTGGAGATGCGGCCCAGGGCTTGTTCACGCTCATCGTCGCCAATCCAGCCGACATTGAACCGTGCGTAAAGCATACGCTCAACATTCCGGGACGCCCGGGCGAGTACGACTACTTGCTATTCGATTGGCTCAATGAACTGCTATTTCTGTTCGACACTCAGCAACTATTGTTTTCGACCTTTGAAGCACATGTGAAAACCGATCATCTCGAAGCGACCGCAGCGGGTGAGCCATTTGATCCGGCACGTCATCGACTCGAACATGAGGTAAAAGCAGTCACTTATCATGGACTAAAAGTGGCCCGCGATCGAGACGAATGGCTGGCCGAGGTGATTCTCGACATTTGACCGATCCGCCGGCAACTCGTCGAGACAGCGCATTCGCAATTCAAGCGTTGTCGCTAGCTCGGCGCATTTTGATCAGCAGATACATTTCCCCCTGATGTCGGGCCTCATCGTGAAAGCCGTGGATGATACGCGAGCCCAAGGTGTCGCCACGTGTGTTTGCCGCCCCTGCAAGCTTGGCTTCGCCTGCGTGCTCAATGGTCGCGAGAATTTCATCGAGCTGCGTACGCAATAGCTCGGCGATCTGCTCCCGTGCTGGCCATTGCCGTTGCGTTTTGACCGGCTGGCAATCCATGCCGAAGGCTTTGTCCCAGTCCTGCGGCAACGAATTCTTACCGGTTAATGGCTGTAGGCACAGAGTATCTTGCAGCCAAAGCGCGTGGCCAGCGTGCCAAAGGACGTGGTTCGAAGTTCCCGAGGGCGCCGAAGTCAGCCACCCGGGATCGGCCATGTTCAAAAGTTTTAGAGTGCTTTCCCTTACCTGACGTGCCAGTTCTTGAATGGCAATGACTTGACTCACGATGCTCCTCCTGGCTGGTGTCGACCTCCAAGCCTACGTTGCGCCGGCAAAATTCAAAAGGGCGCCTTTGGCAAATCGCGGCGGTAGGGCGGCTCTTCGTGCGGGGGCAACTCGTGGCCGAAATCTTCGGCCCATTGCTCACGTTCTTCCGGACTCGCGTAGAAGCGTAGCCAGAGCTCGGCATCGCCGCTGGCGTCGGAGCAATCCCAATGCAAGAAACTGGATGAGTTTTCGATTCGCTTTTCCGGAGAGGGCAGAATATTGCGCCAAATTAAGCAGTACAATTCGCGATCAGTAAGGTGATCTGTAAAGTCGAGCACCACGCGCTTTTCAAACAGTTTGCCGATTACATCCCACAGCAGCTCGCTCACTTCCTCGTCGCTCAGTTTGTCTGGCGGTGGCAGCGTCAGGTCTGGCGAAAACCATTGGTAGATCGGCAAGATAGGGGCTCGCTCCCATGCGAGCATCGACGCTAAGAATTCATTTTCCACCGGTGTCGGCACCGCCTCGTGGTTGAGGTGCATCACCGCTTCATCAAGATAAGGCTCCAATTCATCGCGTAATTGCGCGTTACGCAGTAAGTGTTCGACTTCCTCGGAATTTGGTCGTTGAACCGACGACATAGGGCGAAATTCCTGCGACGACGATCGCCGCGCTGAGGGTCAGTCAGAGTGGCGAAGCTGAATCAATGTCGGTAAATACGACGAGCCGTGACGGCGGGTTGCCGGAGGATTGCAGAGGCGAATTACGGTTGTTCCCACATGTCGTGGTCGCTCCGCAAGTACCGAACAACGAGCCTCAATTCTCGACTTTAACCACGAATTCCTACTCCGCAAGTACAATGATTGGTGAAGCTCCGAATTTTGTGTACTCGCAATGTTGCATATTCGGAACGACCCCCAAGACTTGCGACGGCAGCTTTTGCATAATCGTCAAACTTGATGGCGTGGCGTGGAAGAGCGCTTGGCTATCGAAACGCCACCGAAAGCCCAATTGCCGCAGAACGGCTTCAGTTGAGCTCAATTAGCCACCAGACACCGATGGATTCGACAGACGTTTTGATCGTCGGCGGCGGCATCGTCGGATTGGCGACCGCCTATCATCTGGTGCGCGAATATCCCAATAAGCGTCTTACGCTGTTAGAAAAAGAATCAAAGCTGGCGTTCCATCAAACTGGTCGGAATTCTGGTGTCTTGCACTCGGGAATTTATTATCGTCCCGGTTCACTCAGAGCGGTGAATTGCCGCACCGGTAAGTTGGCAATGGAACAATTCTGCGGCAGCGAAGGAATTCCCTATGAGATCTGCGGAAAAGTGATCGTAGCAATTGCGGAGGAAGAATTGCCGGCGCTCCAGCGCATCTTCGAGCGCGGTCAGGCTAATGGCGTGAAATGCGAAGTCATCGACCGCGAGCGCCTTGCAGAACTTGAACCATATGCCGCAGGCATTCGCGCCATTCATGTGCCCGAGGCGGGCATTGTCGATTATCCGGCGGTCTGCCAACGTTTAGCCGTCCGCATCGAACAGGCGGGCGGCCGAATCGTCTGCAACGCACGCGTGCTTGGCATGCATCATCAAAATGGCGCCGTCATCGTGCAAAGCACCGCCGGCGAATTTGAATCGCAATACGTTGTAGCGTGTGCGGGACTGCAATCGGACCGCGTGGCGAGGCTAACTGGCCAACAAGTCGATCCAAAAATCATTCCATTCCGCGGCGAGTATTTTGAACTCGTACCCAACGCACTGCATCTGTGCCGCAATTTGATTTATCCCGTCCCGGACCCAAGCTTTCCATTCCTCGGCGTGCACTTTACGCGGCTTATTCATGGCGGTATCGAATGCGGACCGAATGCGGTGCTTGCGTTTGCTCGGGAAGGATATCGCAAACGAGATATTTCGCTGCGCGATCTGACGGACACGTTAACTTATCCCGGTTTCTTGCGGATGGCAGCTAAGTACTGGCGCACCGGCATGGGCGAGATGTGGCGCAGCTTCAGCAAAAAGGCATTCGTAAAGGCGCTGCAGCGGCTAGTGCCAAAAATCTGCGAAGAAGATCTAGTCCCCGCACCCAGCGGTGTTCGTGCTCAGGCCGTGGCGCGCGACGGAACTATGATCGACGACTTTTTGATTCTGGAGACCGATCGCGTCGTGAGCGTGTGCAACGCGCCTTCTCCCGCGGCAACCGCGGCTCTCAACATTGGCCGGATGATTGTCGATCGACTCGCCGCACACTGGTGAGCCGGAGTTCACGTGATCTCAACTGGTTAACCCGCCTTTGGGGCTGTATCCGTTTCGTTCGCCGGTTCCTGCAAACCGGCAGGTTCAACGGTAGCAGCATCGGGCGGACTTTTCACATTGTCGTCAATGCGGCGAATCAGCTCAAAGTCCTTCTTGTATGACACCGGCACGAAATGTGTCGCATCGCGAAAATGATTATCCAGCGTCGTGCCTGTCCACGAAAACTCGAGCAGTGCGGAGCGAACTTTTCCGGCTAGCTCCGGTTCTAAGTTGTAAACGTACCCCAATGTGCCTGGTGGAAAATTGTCCGATTCTTCTATGACTCGCACGTCGTCTTTATTGATGTCGCCCTTTGCAAGTGCGAGCTGCAACATATCGCTCGCCACAGGCGCCACTTCCGCCTCGCTGGCTGCAATTTGCTTGATCGAATCTTCGTGGGAACCGGAGAATCGCCACAGATAATCTTGCTGCGGCAATAATCCAAGATCATGAAGCTTCAACAGCGCAGCCTTATAGCCGGAATTTGAGCTCCGGTCTGTGAATGTAATGGTGTGATTTTTCAGATCGGCTAACGTTCGAATAGTGCTTTTCGCGGGGACGATAACTTGCATTCGGATGCCGAATTTCCCGTCGTCTTTTCCAGGTGTGCAAACCGGCACAAAGCCGCCTTTGTTCACTGCATTCTCAACCGCGCCGGTATTGAAACCTGCCACATGAAGTTTTCCCGTTTTCAGCGCGTCCATTTGTTCCGCGATTGTGTTATACGACGCGATCTCAACTTTCTTCCCCGTCTTGTTGGACAGAAAATCGGCCAGAGGTTGCCACTGGTTTCGCTCTGCTTTTGCATTGGGACCAGCGATATAAGCAAACACAACTGTAGCAGGTGCAATTTGCTTTGACGGATCCTTCGGGCAATCGGCTACTAAATCGCTATCAGCATCGGTAAACTGCGGATCAAGACGGTTATCGCCGGAACCACCAAACATCAGGCTCCCAAGTTTTTCTGCCGACGAACGTGACGTCTCCGCTTCAATATGTTGCGGCCAGTACGATTTCATCAGCCAGCCGCACAGAATTCCCAGCGGAATTGCGACCAGCAGCACTCGAGTCATCGAAAACGAATGCGCCGGCGGAGAAACCGGTGACGGCTCGCTCATATTCATTCACTTTCAAACGAAGACCATAATCCAAAAGACTAAAATGCTCGCATCCTTCGCCGCCTGCTTATGCTAATCCGACAGCTAAACACATTTTGCTGCGAATTACAAGCAACTGACGAGCGCCGTCACAGGGCGCCCGGGGACGCGGCGCTCCCAGTTTAAACGGGATACGGTTGCCGTTCAATTTCCGTAATCTTTTCGATCCGTTTGCTATGCCGGCCGCCTTCGAAAGGAGTTGTGAGCCAGACCTCTACTAGCCGGTCGATTAGGCGTTCGCCCAGCATATCGGCCGACAAACATAGAACGTTTAAATCGTTATGTCGGCGGCTCATTTCGGCGGTTAAATCGTCGTGGCACGGGGCAGCTCGCACGCCTGGGATTTTATTGGCGACAATACACATGCCGATGCCGCTGCCGCAAAGCAAAATGCCTCGATCCACTTCGCCTCGACCCACTTTCCGACCCACGACAGTGGCAATATCCGGATAATCGCAACTTTCTGGTCCATATGCACCGCAATCGGTTACTTCGTGGCCCAGGCGCGTAATGAGCTCGACGAGCTTCCCTTTCACGCCAAACCCACGATGATCGCAACCGATGGCAATTTTCATATGCAACTTCCACGCAAAAACGCAGCACGGCCGACCAGCCATCAAATCTCTAAATCTTTCAGACGAGATTCTAACTCCGCCTTAATATGTTCCACACACCGGCGGTACTGCTCAATGGCGCACCCAATCGGGTCGGAGACGTCGTGTCCGTCCAGGCTCAACAGATGTACCCGGCCCGCGGCCTCCGGCCATTGATTCAAAATGGCCTGCCGATGTGCTCGCGTCATCGTCCAAATCATGTCAGCGTGGCGAATCAACTGCGGTCCAAGCGGTTGACTGGCATGGCTCGAAAGATCAATGCCGAACTCCGACATCACCGCCACAGCCTCCGGGCTGGGCCGACCTCCCATGGTTGCGGAGATGCCAGCCGATGAAACGATTACACCTCGGTCTGCAAGCTCCTGTACAGCGCAGCCCAGACGTTTGGCAAGCATCGAACGGCAAAGTGCTTCCGCCATCGGACTGCGACACGTATTCCCAGTGCAGACGAATACGATGCTTAGAATGGCCAGCCGCCGAAGCGTTTGTTCCGAAACGACTCCAGCACGGATAATTTCAAAATCGTGATCGTTGATTTTGATGACCGACGATGCCTGAGCAAAGCGGGTACGGCCATCATCAAGCACCAGCCCAACATCATCTCCCAGACTGGAAACAACTTCTTGGGCGGTCAGCGGATCAGGGTCCCCCGCCCTGTTGGCGCTGGTAAGCGCGACCGGTCCAACCACCATTTTCATCGTATCCAAAAACATGGGGTGACCTGGGACACGCAGCCCAATGGTGCCACCAGGCGTTAGCGCGTTGCGAACCGACTCCGGCAGCCGGCAGAGCAAACTTTCTGGGTGATGATTGCTACAAACAATGGTCACCGGACCGGGCCAACAGCGGCGTGCCATTCTTTGACCGAGCGCCGGCATATGCGGCACAAAGTCGAGGGCTTCTTCCGCGCTCTTAATTCCCAATGTAAAAGGCGGATGACCCGGCTGCCGGCGCTTGGCATTGAGAAGTCTCTCAACCGCTGCCGAATCAAGCGCGCTTGCTGCTACCGCATAGACTGTCTCCGTGGGGAAGGCCACCAATTTGCCTTCCGCCAGAGCCTGGACAGCACGATGGACGCAGTCGCGCGTATCGTCAGCGCTGCGAACGTCGATTACAAGCGGCGGCATCTGAATTCCCTTTTGGCATCCGCCGCGGCAACCATTGGCCGCGACTTCAGTACACACCGGCCCCTGGACGAGACATCATGCTAGACCGGCTTTTCCGTTCCCCATCGACACGGCAGGAGACCAGCATACCAGCAGTAAATTTATCCGCCGGCTCGCCGCACGGTCAAGATTCGCGCAAAAATGGCCGGGAAATCAGGCAGTTTCGCGCAGATGAATCTGATAAAGTCGGCGATACAATTCGCAGCGGCCCATTAGCTCATCGTGACGGCCGAGATCGAGCACATGTCCTTCATTCATCACCAAAATGCGATCCGCCAAATCCAGCGTCGATAGTCGATGCGTGATGACAATTGCCGTTCGATCGCGGGCAAACTGTTCCAGCACTTTATGGATGACGTGCTCGCTTTCGATGTCAATCTGACTCGTGGCTTCATCGAGAATCAGAAT
Organism: Pirellulales bacterium; assembly: GCA_963773875.1. Taxonomy (GTDB): domain Bacteria; phylum Planctomycetota; class Planctomycetia; order Pirellulales; family JADZDJ01; genus CAVTYH01. The sequence continues at coordinate 424,431 of CAVZCV010000006.1, read as the reverse complement.
TGACGGATCGCGCAAAATCGCGCGGGCCAGCGAAATTCGCTGCCGCTGGCCACCGGACAATCGCCCGCCAAGCTGGCCGACATTTGTGTCGTAACCTTGCTCCAGCAACTCTTCAATGAATCGGTGCGCATGAGCCTTTTTTGCCGCGTCGATGACTTGTTGTTTGGTGGCGCCGGGCGTGCCGTAGCGGATATTGTTGAAAACGGTGTCGTCAAACAGCAGTGGCTCTTGCGTCACCAAGCCGATTTGCCGACGCAAGTCGCGCATGCGCACTTCACGTAAATCGACGCCGTCGATTTTCACGCTGCCGCCGACCGGATCGTAAAACCGTGGAATCAAATTTGCCAGCGTTGTCTTTCCGCAGCCGTTCGGCCCAACAATCGCTAGAGTTTCGCCATATTGAATCCGCAGATTGATCCCCTTCAACACCGGCTGGTCGGGCAGATAACTGAATTGGACGTTTTCCAGCACAATGTCGCGGTGATGTCGCGTCAGCACGCGGGCCTTGACCGGATCGCGTACCGTCGGTTCTCGATCGAACAGTTGATACACGCGATCGGACGCCGCCGAAGCACGCTGAATTCGATTGAATACTTCAGTCAACTTTCGCGCTGGATCGATCGAGCCGGCGAGCATCGCATAAAAGATTGCCAATTCGGCAAATGATAAAGGACGATCCGTCATTTTGATACCGAACAGATGCGTCGCGTTCGGATGGAGCACCAGGTAAGTGCCGGTCAGAATGGTCAGGCAAATCATCGTGATCCCGGCCAGTTCGGTCACCGGATGAATCAGCGAGTCGAATCGCGAAATCTTCATCGCCTTTCGGTAGAACGCTTTGCTGTTGCGGTGGAAGCGCAGTCGCTCATGCCGCTCCATCGTAAAAGCTTTCACGACCTTGATGCCGCCAAATGTCTCGTTCAAAATGGCGTACAATCCCGACATTTCTTCGAGCGCTTTGCGATTCGCCCGTTTTAACGTCTTAGCCAGCCGCGTAATCAAATACCCGGCAACGGGCGCGATAACTAGCGATACCACCAAAAGCCGCCAAGAAATCCAGGCCGCCCCGATCAAGCAAGCAGCCATCTTCAGCGGCTCGCGCACTGCCCGGCCGATGACGGTTTGAATGCCGGCGTTGATGTTGTCCACGTCGTACGTGAACCGGCTCATTAATTCGCTCACGCGCGCGTCGCTAAAGCTCGCCAGGTCCATGCGTAGCGTGCGTCGATAAAACTTCTTTCGCAAGTCGAGCGTCGCTAAATTCGCCAGCCGATCGACTAGAATCGAGTCCAACACGAGGAACACGTTCTTTAAAATGTAACCGGCTGAAATGATCATCATGATCAGAAACAGCGTTTGATACGGATCATGCGGCAGATATTTATCGATGAGCGGCTGGAAGAATTGGCAGCGGTCCAAGTGTCTTTGCTCCGCCGCCATGCTGTCGCGCTTCGACTGCAGCTGACGCTCCAAACTCGGTTGCTTTTCGATGGGCGCTGCAACCAGTTCCGCTTTCAGGTCCGCAATGGCAGTCTTCTGTGTGTCGATTTTGGCCTGCGAATTATCGATCTCCTCTGCAATCCATTTCTGCAGCGATTTGTCTTGGGTGATGACCTGAATGACCGGATAGGCGCCACCGATATTAAAGCCCCACAGGAGCGCCACCAATAAAGCGGTGCAGGTCGAAGCTGCGAGCGTCCACTTATAGCGAAAGACCAGCCGCAGCGTGCGGTAGAAGTTGTTCATCCAAAAGCCGTCCGTGGCAAAGTTGCGTAATGCTGCAAAAAGTCGCCGCTGGTGCGCCGCACGCTTCTTGCGTGACGGTACAATCATTCGTTGGTCGCGTTGCGAGTCAGGCCGTGAAGCTGCGCTTTGTAACAGATCGCCGCAGTCGGGCCAATATCGGACCCGAGCCATGCTAGCATCGCGTGCAGGTGGTGCACTGCAATCCGGTGCACCAGGACCTGCTTTCCGCCAAAGCCGCCAACGTGTCGAAATCGCATTTCATTCCTAGATAACGATCGCCCATGGTTTTTTCTTGGATACGTGCACGCCGGCGGGAGCGATTAGTAACGCAACCATTTCCGCACGAGTGGCGCGCGGCGCTGGAACGCCATGTGCGGCACTTTCGTTATTTGAACAGCTCGCAGCGCGATCGCCTGGAAGGTTTTATTCAAGTGGTGATCGACGAAAAAGATTGGGCCGGCGGCGGTGGATTTGAATTGACCGACGAGATCAAAGCAGCCATCGCCGGTTACGCCGGCGTGATGACACTCGGGCTGCCGGAGCCGTATTACTTCGATCGGTTAAAGACAATCATTGTCTACCCAGGCGCATACGTGCCGCATGAAAGCACGTTTGACCAGTATCCGCGGTTCAACATTTTCACGCCGCGGTTGGGTGAATCTTTGCATCGCGGGCCGGTGGTGCTTTCGTGGAGCGAAATTGCGGAGTTTGAAAAGCGCCGGCCCGGTCATAATTTGGTCGTACACGAATTCGCGCACCATGTCGACGGCCTGAACGGCGATCTCGATGGCGTGCCGCCAATCGTCGGCCGCGCGAAGGAGCGCGCCTGGTATCGTGTGACTGAAAAGGAGTTCAAGGCACTTTCGCGCAACGCGGCCCGGGGCGAGGCGACGCTGCTGGATCATTACGGCGCGAAAGATCGGGCGGAATTCTTCGCCGTGGCCAGCGAATGCTTCTTCGAACGCCCACGGGCGATGCGCGAGCGGCATGCCGAGTTATACCGCGTGCTGGCCGACTTCTATTGCCAGGATATTGCCGCTTGGCTGCCGGATGCGGCCGAACGACCGAATTCAAACGTGGAATCGCCCGGCTCGAGTTAGCGATCCGTCGCGGCGTCTTAGGCAATCACTTCGCGAATCGGCTCGGCCCCTTCGACGCCGACGAGTTTCTGATCCAGCCCGGATTGGAAATACGTAAGCCGATTCGGATCAAGGCCGAGCTGATTCAAAATCGTGGCGTGCAGATGCTTCACATGGTACGGTTTTTCCACGGAGGCACTGCCCAGTTCGTCGGTCGCGCCAACGCTCACGCCGCCCTTGATGCCGCCGCCGGCCATCCACATGGTGAAGCCATAGGCGTTGTGATCGCGGCCCGTGCCTTTTTCATATTCCGCGGTTGGCTGGCGGCCGAATTCCCCGCCCCAAACGATGAGCGTCGAGTCCAGCAGGCCGCGACGTTTGAGATCCATAATTAAGCCGGCCATCGGTTTATCGGTCTCGCCAGCGTGCAGTTCGTGGTTCTTCACCAAATCGCCGTGCGCATCCCAACTGGTGTCAAAGTGATTGCCGCCGGAATATATCTGGATGAAGCGAACGCCGCGTTCCACTAAACGGCGCGCGAGCAGGCACTGGCGGCCGAAATCGCGCGTGCGCTTTTCATTCAGGCCATACAGCTCGAGCGTCTCTTCTGTTTCCTTGCTCACATCCACCGCCTCTGGCGCAGTGCTTTGCATTTTGTAGGCGAGCTCATACGCGGCAATTCGCGAAGCCAACGCCGAGTTATTGCCGCACTGATGGAAGTGGTCGTCATCATAGGCGTGCAAAGTGTCGAGCAGCTCCCGTTGTGACGAGTCCGATTGATCGGCAGGCCGGCGAAGATCGAGAATCGGCTCGGCGCCGGAGCGCAGCAGTGTGCCATCGAAATGTGCCGGCATGTAGCCGCTCGACCAATTCTTTGCGCCGCTGATTGGCCCACCGCGCGGATCGAGCATCACCACGAAGCCTGGCAGATCTTCGTTCTCGCTGCCCAACCCGTAATTGACCCACGAGCCCAGGCAGGGGCTGCCGCTGAGGATTTTGCCGGAGTTCATTTGCAGCATGGCCGAGCCGTGTTGCGGAGAATCGGCGGTCATCGAGTGCAGAAACGCGATGTCATCCACGCGCTGACCCAAATGCGGAAACAGTTCACTTACCCATTTTCCGCACTCGCCGTACTGCGAGAATTTCCAGCGCGGCTCGACAATGCGGCCTTCGTTCTTGATGCCGCCGCGACCGGAAGTTTTCACCTTCACGGTTTTGTTGTCCATGCCGATCAGCGCAGGCTTGTAATCGAACGTATCGACCTGGCTCGGACCGCCGTACATGAACAGAAAGATGACGCTCTTGGCTTTCGTCGCGAAATGCGGTTTCTTCGGAGCCAGCGGATTAACGAATTTCGTAACGTCGTCGGCCGCAGTGGCCTGCGAGGCAAAAAAGCGATCGTCGAGCAAGCCAGCTAGTGCCAGGCCGGTGAATCCAGCGCCTGCTTCCCAGAGAAACTCGCGCCGTGTCCGGCCACAGAAATCTCGCGCTCGCTTCGTCATGAACGGCGTTCTCCGTTTTCTTCGGTTTGACTCATGTAGTGGGGCTAACGACTAGTTCAGATACAAAAACTCGTTAAGATTCAGCGCCAGCAAGCAAAACTGCTTAAGTGCGGCTTCTGCGGTCATACCATGATCGCGTGCGAGCTTTTCGATCAGGCCTAGGCCGCGATCTATTTCAGCCTCCGCCGGTTCACGTTGCATTACTCGATACAATGCGAGTCGGATTTGTGCTTTCGCATCGCCGCCGGCTTTTCTTCTCACATCGTCGGCGAACAGTTTTGCTTGTTCATTGACGAAATCGCTGTTGAGCATTGCCAGCGCCTGGGTCGGCTGAGTGGTGGAGAATCGCGCCGGGCAACTGGCGTCGGCATCCGCTGTATCAAAGACCGCCAGAAACGGCACCACCAGCGAGCGCTTGACGTGAATGTAAACGCTGCGCCGGACTTGCTCCTCTGGCGGCGATTGATTCCAGCCATTGCCGGGCCGCGATTGGCCCGCCAGCACTACGTCGGCAATTTTTGGGTAAATACTCGGTCCGCCCATTTTCAGATTCAGGTTGCCACACACCGCCAGCACAGAATCGCGCAGCTCTTCGGCTTCCAGGCGGCGCAGATCGAATCGCGAAAACAGATCGTTCTCAGGATCTTTCACCAGCGCCTGTTCATTTGGCGTGGATGACATTTGATACGCGCTCGACATCACAATCAACTTATGCAGTCGCTTCAGTCGCCAGCCGCCATCGACCAATTCTTTGGCCAGCCAATCGAGCAGCTCCGGATGAGTCGGCGGACTTCCGCCGTAGCCGAAATCGTTCACAGTGCGAACCAGTCCGCGACCGAAGTGATAGTGCCACAGTCGATTCACCAGCACCCGCGCCGCCAGTGAGTTATCGGAGCTCGTGATCCAATCCGCCAGCACTTTGCGGCGGCCCGATGTTTTTGCGTCGTCGGCCGGCGGAGCAACAATTGGCTCCCGCTCAGTCATCACGGAAGGAAACCCGGGTTGAACCAAATCGCCTTCCGAGCGCGGATTGCCTCGCATCAGAACATGCGTGGCTGGCGGATCTTTCCCGACTTCGCTGACACAAAGCGCCTTCGCGACGGCGCTGGGCTCGCTGCTTTTCAACATGCCGCGCTCGTGCACGAGCACCTCGTAACGCGCTAAGGACTTATCGGACACCAGTCCCGGGAAGTGTTTCCGTACGATATCGGGTCGGCTGGCTTTGTGTTTGAAGTCGTCGCGCTCGCCACCTTCCAGTTTCGGCGCCAGTTCACTTTCAATCGCTTCAATTTCTTCGTCGACCGCGACGACTTTCGATTTGTAGTCGGCGATTTCTTTCGCCGTGAAGTTCTGATCGGACTGCAATTCAATCGGCCGCAACAGATTCTTGCGATCGCGCTCAATGCCCCGGAAAAACGCCAGCATTCGGTAGTAATCTTTTGTCGGGAACGGATCGATCTTGTGATCGTGGCAACGCGCACAATTGACCGACAATCCGAGGAATACCTGGCCTGTGGTGGCCACAATATCGTCGAGCTCGTCGAACATCGCTTGCAAATGATCGGCCGCGCCGTCGTCGAAGGTGCCCAAGCGATAGTAGCCAGTGGCGATGATGCCGTCGGCCGTCACAGGCTGGACTTCATCGCCGGCCAGTTGCTCGCGCACGAATTGATCGTAAGGCTTGTCGTCGTTCAGCGAGCGAATGACGTAATCGCGATAGCGCCAGACCTCCGGCTTGGGCGCATCGACTTCGAAGCTATTGGTCTCGCCGTAGCGCACCAGGTCGAGCCAGTGGTGCGCCCAGCGTTCGCCGTAATGCGGCGAAGCGAGGAAACCGTCGACAACTTTTTCGTACGCTTCCGGCGAATTGTCGGCGAGGAACGCGTTCACTTCATCAATGGTCGGTGGCAGGCCGGTTAAGTCGTAATAGACTCGGCGAAGCAGTGTGGCCTTTTCCGTCGCCGCTGCAGGCTCAAGTCCTTTCGCTTCCAATTTGGCCGCGATGAATGCATCGATCGGCGTTTGCACCCAGGCGGAGTTTTTGACTTCAGGTACTTTCGGGCGAGCGACCGGCTGGAATGACCAGAAACTCCGTGCCCGATCGTCGACCGCTGGGCTGATGGTGCGGCGTACCGGTGCAGCTTTGTCGGACCACGGCGCGCCCATCTTGACCCACGTTGTCAGGACATCGATTTGCGCCCGTGGGAGCTTTCCCTTGGGCGGCATTTCCAGGTCCTGATAGTTGATGGCGCGGATCAGCGCGCTTTCTTCGGGCTTATCGAGTGATATGACTGCGCCACCTTCGCCGCCCTTCAGCAAGCTTTCGCGGCTGGCCAGGTTGAACTCGCCTTTGACCTTCTTGCCGTCCAGCCCGCCGTGACACGCATAGCAATGAGCTTCCAGAATCGGCCGCACTTGGGCGTCGTAGAACTCGGCCCCGCTTGACGCTGCGGGCTTCTGCGCGTCTGCCGACGGTTGCTCTTCAGCCAGGATGATTTGCGCAATGCAAATCAGAAACAAACCGCCGACAACTGCTCGCAACACCACGGGCGGCCTCAGCTGCTGAAGGCACGATGGATTCCATCCAAAACGATGCCTTCAAGCTAACTGAATACACTTTGCAAATCAATTGTACGAGCCGCAGTCGGAGTTCGGCCGCAGACGGTTCAGCTGCCCAATGATATAGGTTAACGCCGTCGATATCCCGCAAATAAGACAGCGGAAATTCCAGCCAAGATAATGGTCGCCGGTTCGGGAACGGTCGTCACAGTGGCGACCAGTGCGGCGCCAGGATCACCAAGCGGCGCGCCTTGATAGACATAAGAGGTAGCGACTTTTGGATTGGGGTACCACACGGAATCCCCGGAGAGCGATGCTGGACTGTCGTTGCTTTCAAATTTAAAGGTGTTAAGTGTGCCGCCGGGAGGCAACAGTGTCCCGTTGTCGACGAATTCGATGCCATAGCCATCATATCCGGGATAAAGATTGGTAACCGTGTCGGTCCAGCCGGATGGTGGAGTGACGCTGAGCGGCGCACTTTCCAGAAAATTGTATCCCGACGGATTCCAGGCAAACCAGAAGGAACCAATATTCGTGGTGCCCGTGTTATGCAGCGAAATGGTGTAGGTGTAAGGTGCGCTGGTTTGCGCTGTAGTAATTGTGGCCGTCGCGCCGATTGCCCCCCAAGCGGTCGTCGCACTGCCGGCCAGTAAAGTCGAGACTACGCAGATCAATAAGCCAGTGAGATGGATTCGAGTCCAACGCATATTCGCTCCTCGACTGCGATCAGAGAAATGGCCTTGCGCAATGCGACGCGTGCCGCGCATCTGATTTGGCGGCTCATCACTAGCAGATGTCGGAAAAACCGGCATCTATTGCAGCCTCAAATAAATTCTTGCGAGGTCTGCGAGAGAGCTTGCTTATGCTAATTTGACTTTAATTCCACATGCCGGAGATATCTAAACCTGTATTTATCCAAAAACGGGTCAGTTTGGCATGTAGAGAAAGTCCATCACTCGGGGTCTATCCAGCGGCGTAACTTCGTACAACACGAGCGGGCCTAATACTTTGCGAAATTCGTGCAGCTTCGTTTCGGCTGGAGGCGGAGCTGGGTGCGGGTCGGCATCGGCGCGATCGACAAACACCAAAACGGGCGTTTCATCGACCCTCGCTAACATTACAGTGGTGTTCGGTGTTAGTGCATTGGCATACGACAGGCCTTCCATCTTCGTGCCCGCTGGCATTGCGGCTAAAAGCAGCCTCTGCCCCTGGCGGGTCTGGAATGTCGAAGCGAATTCCGCATCGTCTTTGCAAACCCACATCGGCTGGAAGCCGGCGGCTACGAAGTTTGCGTAGATTTGATCCAGCGGCAAGGCCGGCACACAGGCCGGACCAGCGGGCGCACCGGCAAAGAAATATCGCCAACCAATGACACCCCAAACCACCACCACCGCCGCGACTGCGGCCACGAGTTTCAGCTGCGGCAGCCAAAATCGCGGCAATGCTCGCGTCGGATGCGGTGGCTGCTGGAGCTCAGTTAAAAGCTGTGCCGGCAGTTCTGGGGCAACGAACGACTTCTGCAGCGACCCGTCAATTCGCCGCTGTAGCTCGATTTCCCGCTGCAAATCCGGTCGACCGGCAATATCGCGCGACATCGCGGCCCGCTCGTCGTCCGGCAATGCGCCGTCCAAGAAGGCTTCGAATTTCGCCAGATCAGGTTTTTCTTGGGAACTGCTCATCGATCGACTTTTGCTGGCGGCACAACCAATCGCGCCCGCCCGTTTGTTTCAATTTCTGCCGCATCGCCTGCTTGGCGCGATGGACGTGACTCATCACCGTTCCTTCAGGAATGTTCAACGTTTTCGCAATTTCAGTGTAGCTCAACTGCTCAACCACCCGCAGCAAGAGGCACGCCCGTGCGGTTTCGCTGACACCACGCAGCGCAGCGAGAACTTCATCGTCGAAGTCGGCCTGCCCGGCGGCAACCTTGCCTTCGCGAGTTACCGCGACGCCTCCAGTTGTCGATCCACTAAGCCGAGAAGCGCCGCTTGATCGAGTGTCGCTGGATCGGTGGCCGTGAGACCACGGCGGCCCGACTTCTTGAGATGATTCAGCGCCGTTAAGCGGACGATATGCGACATCCAGGCCGTGAAGTTGGTGCCGGTGCGAAAATTGCCCAATTTGCGCAGCGCGATCATCGCCGCGTCCTGAACGATGTCGTCGGCCTCGACACGGTCGCCGGTCACCGCAGCGGCAATCAGCCAACAGCGCTTATAGCACCCTTTCAAGAGTGCCGTGAATGAATCGACGTCAAGCACTCAATCGCCTACGGGTTCACTCGCCCTACACCTTAGGAATTTGCTGATTTTTAGGTACTCCGCCGACGAGGTCAAATTGATATGGCCCAAAACAACTTGTTTGGAAAACGTTAACGCCTTCTAACATCAGATGTCGCTCCGGGGCGCGATTATTGCATAGCGCCGAGGCAGGCGGTGGCGATTGCGGAGAATTTCGCAAAACTTTCTTGATAAATGCAAGGAAGTTTATCTTCCAGCGACATCTGGTATTGTCGCCGTCGGAGTGGCCGGAAATTCACAACAGCCGGTGCAGTTCAATTGTTGGGGGGGTGCTGCGCGGCTGTTCAAATTTCGACATTCTTCGACGTGGCACTCATGATCGGCCCCGACGGCGACTTTTTCGTCGCGACCGCGCACGTCATTGGTGGCGTGCCGCAGGCTTCCTGCGAACATGTCGGCTAGCACCCGCGGCCATTGCAGGAATTGCCATCGCCAGGAGTTCAATCGCATATGGTTCCGGAACGGATTGCGCGCCCAAACCGTGACTGGCGACCGCATCGAGCAGCCCTTGAATATCGCGATTCGTAACCGAACCATCGCCGCTGAAATCGCCGAGTGCCGCTAAATCGGTTGCGCTTAGCGACTTGGCAGCGGCGTATGCATTCAAGTCGGTGAGCGCGCTGAGCATCGCCGGAATATCGGTGGCGGTAAGTTGTCCATCGCGATCGAAATCGCCCAGCACCGGATTGGCCGACCACAGCCCGATCCCCAACTGGCCGTTTTGCAATTGGAACATGAATGCCACGTTGCCGTTGGCATTCATTCCGCTATGCGAACGATCGGGCGCTGGGCTACTGGTATTCACCATTGTGCCACTGAAGAAAACATCCGTAATTGTGCTGCTTGCCAGCGCATCGCCGGTGCGAGCAATTTGCTGCAGTCCTTTCACTGGGTCATAAAAAAACAGCCCCCGGCCCGCCAACGGACCATTGGCGGTATCGGAAAGCTCCGCCAGAAAAACCAGCTGCCCCGCGTCGTTCACGGCCGCGCCATCGGGAAAAAAGCGGCGGAAAAACTTTCCGGCCGTCGGGGTAGCCGTGTCTTCAATCGCCACGGCTGTTTGACCACTGGAATCGCCAATATAGATGCCCGAAAGCGGATCGGAGCCGCCGGTGAACTCGGCCTCGACTGCCACGCGCCCAGTCGAGCTGATTCCCAGCACATTCATTGAACTAACCGTACCCTGCGGCAGCGACCCCGGCACCACCATTTTCGCGCCGCTATCGTCCGCTAAAAACGCACCTACGCGAATGCCCGAATTATATTGCGCTGCGAATGCAATTTGCCCCGCGCCGTTAATTTGCGTCAGCGGCACCGTGACGAACGATGTCGTGGAGCTGAACTGCCCCAGTGTCGTCAGCCCGTCGGCCGCCAAATCTCCCTGGCGGATCAACTCGTGGACGCCGCTGCCATCAATGCGGGCCAGCGAATCGGTGGCCGTTCCATTCACATCGAGCGTCGCGGCAAATTGCCCCGATGCATTCATTGACAGCCGAGTGCCTAGGCTCGTGATTGTGCCGCCGCGTGGCGCCGTTGCATTTCGCAGCAGCCGGGTGGTCACGGTGCCATTGGCATCTCGCTGATACAGACCCACTTCCGGATTGCCGCCGGTGTATGCCGCAACGTAAGCCGCCACGCCGACCTCGTTTACAACTGCGGTCGTCACACCGAGCAATGAGTTGCTGCCGCTGGGGCTGGAACTTCCAGCCGCACACAATGGTGTTAGCGTGTTGCCATCGCCCAAGAAGTTCAGCGCGCCGGAGGGTGATACCGCCGCCACGGCCGATAACGTGCCGGAGCTGGCGATATTCGCCACCGACGGAATGAATCCCGTAATGGTTTTGCCGCCCACGGTCTGCCCCGTTCGGGCCACGAGCGTTATACCCGACGCATCGCGGCGAAAAAGCGCTGTGTCGCTCGTGCCTCCGATTGTGCCCGTCAAGCTGCTGACAAACGCCATTTGTCCCGCGTCGTTGATTGACGGCGCCGAGCCGAGCGCGAGCACCCCGTTCCCATCGGGCGAAGTGACGCCCGACGTTAGGACGACATTAATCGGGTCAGCGCACTTCCCTTCTGCAGCGCAAAACAATGGCAAAGCCAGAACCACCACGCTTGCCGTGAGCCGAGGCAGTCGAGTGGCCGAAATATGCACAAATAATCGCATGATCTGCTGCCCCCCCGTTAGATAGATGCGCGATTATTGTGGATTGTTCCAAGCGATGCAACAATTTCGTCGCAACTATCACCAGTGTGCCTTGGTTTATTGCTCTCCAGCCGATGGACCGCGTTTTCGACGGTCGACGATTGCGTTGTTTGACTCACTGCGCGTGAAACTGTAGCCTGAAACTTCATCAATGGGCGAATTCCAGTCGCCCGGTTCAAGTTTCTTTCGCAAGGAGATCGCCATGCCCAAATTCATGAGCAGCCATACGTTGCCCCCCCGGTGCGATGAAACGCGAACAGGTCGACCAGCTCGCAGAAGCGGCCAAGAAAGATCCGGTCATCAAGCCGTATCGCAGTTTTTGCAATTTGTCGGAAGGGAAAATCTTCTGCGTGATGGAATCACCCGACAAACAAACGCTTGCCGCGTGGTTTGAAAAAATGCGTGTCCCCTGCGACAACATCACGAGCGTGGAGTTGGAAGGCGAGCGCGGGGCCGTCGCCAACGCTTAACGTCTTGCACTTTTCTCAGCGAGTTGGCCGCACCCCTGTCTCCAGCAGCGATTGATAGGCAGCCAGTGCCTCGACGTGATTGTGGTCGGCACGCAGGCCGATATGCCCGTCGGGCCGGATGATTAGCAGCGTCAACTCGTCGATGCCCAACTGCTGGGCCGCGCCGAGCGCCAGCCGTGGGCATCCATTTCGATCGTCGGGCTCAACGCACAGCGCCACTGTCGCTTCAATGGCGTCGGCGCTTCCTGCCCGAACAGCTTTTTCTAGCTGCGAGTGCCGCTCGCCTTGCACCGCGGCACTGCCGATCACCAGTGCCGTGTGGCCTGCGCGGCGCGTCAATTCGTGCAGCAGGCACGTATTGCCGTTGGCCAGGTTCACTCCTATCGTATCGCAAAGCCGCTGCCCCGGTGCCAGCGCCTTGTGCTTATCGCCCATCACAATCGGCGAGTCTGAATAGTCGATGTCGAGTTCCGCTTCGGCAATTGATTCGTGGTGCCGCAATTTACGATCGGCAAACGTTGCTTGAAGCGCTTTGTCGCGGGCACGCCGTTTTGCCGGGTCGGTCAAACTTTGGGCTTGTTCGAATTCGTCCCCCGAAGCGGCAATCCTCTTTGCCACCGGACGACGTTCTGCTTCATAGCTATCCAACAGCGCGGGTGCGCTAATCCCCTGGCAAACGCGCGCCAGTTTCCAGGCGAGGTTGAACGCGTCCTGCAGTCCACTGTTCATGCCGTGTCCCTGAGAAGGAGAGCACACGTGTGCAGCATCGCCTGCCAGCAAGATGCGCCCGATCGGTACCCTGCGGCGACCTTCGAGTGACAGTGGAAGCGTGTTGGGTTGGTAATGTCGTCGAAGCAAATCGTGGGTAGGTAGCGCCGCATTGTCGATATCGCGTCGGCAAACAAGTCGGAATCTGGAGAACTGGGCCGCAAGTAAACGCGCCACCGCTGCTCCGGAAGCGAGGTCAAGATGACTGGAATATCGTCCAGATATGCATAGTTCGCCTCGTATGAATCCGACCAGCCTGGCACGGTTGCATCGAATACTGCCCAAGGCTCCGTCAGATCGTGGCCGACCAGCTCGATGCCGCACGTGGTCCGAGTTGCGCTGTGAACGCCATCGCATCCAACTACCCAATTGGCCGTCAGATGCTCGGTTTCCCCGATCCGCTCGATCGTCGCCAGCACGCTGTCGTTGCGATCTTCCAACTTGACGAGTTTCGCTCCGCGAACGACCTTTCCACCTTTCCGCTCGAGATATGCGTTCAAGATCGACTCGGTCACTTCTTCCGAAATGCCAATGTTAAATCCGTAGCGACTGCCGCAAATCGACAGGTCAATTTCTCCCAACACGCAACCCGCCGAGTGCACTCGGGCCGCCCGTTGCTTCACGCCTGTGGCCAAAAGCGGCTCCAAGATGCCGAGCGATTCGAAGACTTCTAGCGAGCGTGGATGCACCACCGTCGCCCGGTCCCAGTGCAACGGCGCGGGATGCGCATCGATCACGCGGCACTCGACCCCGCGTCGATGAAGCTCCGCCGCTAGCAGCAACCCCGTCGGGCCTGCCCCCACGACGAGGACATTCACATCTGCTGATTTCTGATTGGAATGTGCCACGATTTGTTTCTCGTCGAGCCCTGGTGCACGCGATTGCCCAGATCGAACCATAATCCAGGGGACGGAAAAATCCAATGCATTCCCATCATTCACGGCCTGCTGCTTACCCACCCTATCCCACCGTCTTCAATATCGGGCGTGTCAATTCAGAAAGCCGTATGCGCTGTTTGCCGGCCGAGTCGAAGTTGTCGGGTGCCAGCCAGGTTTGGAACGCCTCGCGCAAGCTTCGGCCACTCTGAGTCAATTGCCGAATACCAGGCCGTATCCCGATTGCGTCTCTTCACGACCGATGCTTGCCGGAAAATTCCCTCGAATGAAAGCCCGAGCCGCTGGGCCGCCGACCGTGAAGGGGCATTGAGAGCGTTGGCCTTCCACTCGTACCGGCGATAGCCCAGCTCAAATGCGCGCTCCATCATCAAATACATCGCTTCGGTGGCGGCCGGCTTTCGCTGCAGACGCGGCGTGAAATGCAAATGCCCCACCTCGATTGATCCATGCTGTGGCGCGATATTCAAGTACGCCGCCACTCCCGCCGCCAGTCCATTGGCCTGATCGACAATCGCAAAAAGCAGCGGGTCATCGCCGAGGCATGCTGCGTTCATCCACTGGCGATAATCGGCGAGCGTCGCAAACGGTCCATAAGGCAAATACGTCCAGCTCCGCCCATCATCGCTTGCATTCGCTTCGAACAATTCTTCCGCATGCCGCTGCGGGTCCAACGGCTTCAGCCGACAATAAAGACCTTCCATGACTGCCAGCGGCGGCCGTGCCGGCGGCTGCCAGCCCGGCACCAAAAAACCGATTGGCTGCCCGAGTTCATTCAACGATTGTTCCACGATTGAATTGCTCCCATTGATGCACGACAGCACGTGTGCTAACCGGTTCGCGCTATATCTTGCACTGCAGATCGGCTATTCGTCGCCGTGTGACGACGCGGGAAGTGTATATACTATTCTCTGGCTCGGTGCTTCTTTGTGGCATAGAGCTTCGCCGCCACTGCCTGTCGCGGTTGTAATCTCAGGATCCGCCGGTGTTTTCAAAGCGAATGAAAATCGTTGCGTTTGTTACATGCCTCGTGTGCGCGATGGCTGAGATTTCCAAAGCAGCGCTCTCGTTCTATGTTGACCCGGGCAGTCCGTGGCCGGCCGGATGGTACAATGCGGCTGTCAGTAACATGCAGACCGTCGTCAACATGTACAACGCGTACGGCGACTTCGGCAATGGCAGCATCTACGTCTATTACAATGCCGGCATTCCAACGGCGCAGTCGGGCTACGGCGGTTCGGGAGGCAGCATTGGTGATGGCGGCACTTACCCGAATGTGCGCGTTCTGTTGCACGAGTCTTCCCACTGGCTGGGGACTGGGACCTACAGCGCCTACTGGACCGGACCGCATGCGTCGGCGCTAATCCAACAGTTTGACGGCATCGGCGCGGTGCTCAACGGCGACTCGCAGCACTACTGGCCTTACGGGGAAAACTACGATAACGAATCGAGCCCAATCAACGACGCCCGTCATGTCGCGATGGTTTACGCGCTGCGTGGGGATTTTGGGATCGGCTCGACGGCCTCACCTTCCTCGGCGAAAGTCGTGACACTTACTGCGTCGGACGCAATCGGCAGCTCCAGCTTCAACTATCCATGGAGTTGGAGCGACAGCCACTTTGCTCAACCCGGCACCGACTACTCCACCGGCAATTACACGCTCCGCACACCACTGGACAGTAACAACCCAGGCGGCACAACGCCAAGTTTCACGTTCGCCGGCAACTCCCTGACGGTTAACAACACGAATGGCATAAATGGCGGCCTGCTATTCAAAGGTGTTGGAAACACCAGCGTGCTGACCTTTAAGAATTTGATTGTCGATAGCGGGTACGTGCGCCATGCCAGCGGCGCCGGCGACCTCTTCCAACTTGCCGGGAAGGTCACGCTATCTTCGTCCGCAACGATCGATGCCGCTCAGGGCAACGTTAAGATTCTCGCGAATATCGGCGGGAGCGGCTCAATGATCAAGGCAGGCGCCTACACACTCACCCTGACGGGCAGCGGCACATATAGTGGCGACACCAGCATCAACAGTGGCACGCTTCGATTAGCTCCCCCCAGTCCCATCGCCAGCTATACGTTCGACAATGTCAGCGGCACTACGGTTGTCAACGGCGGCACCGGTGGCGCGGCGATGAACGGCACGCTGGCTGGCGGCGCGACGATCGTCGCCGGAGGTCAATCGGGCAACGCCGTAAGTCTGGCTGGAGGTGCATCGGTAAACATCAACAGCCCAATCACAGATCTGGGAAACAACGCGAGCTGGACCGTGGCCGCCTGGGTGAAGACGAGCACACCCGGCGCCAGCATCTTTACCAAAGGCAACGGCGCCAATTGGTCCAACGGCAACACGATTTTCTATCTTGGCGATGGCACGGCAGGTGGCAGCGGCGGTATTCCCAGTGGCGTGCGATATGCGGGTGGCTTCTTTCAGGGTTCCGCCAGCGCGACCTCCGTGATCAACAGCATTTGGCATCAGGTAACCTACGTCAATAATGCCAATAGCTATGCGATCTACGTGGATGGCGTGGCGCAACCGCTATCTCCCGGCAACAACGGCTTCGCCAATGCTGATGTTGGCTCGATCGTTCGCCTGGGCGTCAGCACCAACACCGTGGCCAGCGACGGTACGGTCAACTACAACGGCCTCTTAGACAGCGTGCAGTTCTACAGCCAAGCACTGACTCGGGCGCAATATCGGCGCTGTATCAGAACAGCAATATCTTTGGCTCGCTCCCGTCCACCACGAATGTCACAATCGCCGGTGGCGCGGCGCTCGACGTGAACGGCGCGGTGCAGCAGATTGGGTCGCTAACGGGGGCGGTTGGATCGACGGTCACGTTGGGAAGTGGGCAAATAACCGTCAGCTCGTCGGCTAGCACGCAATTCGCCGGCACGATCTCCGGGCCCGGTGGCTCGCTGATCAAACAAGGAACAGGCATGCTGACACTCTCCGGCACGAACACTTATACCGGCCCGACCAATATCAACGGTGGCGCTTTGCGCGTGAATGGCTCGATAGCCGGTGCCGTCAATGTCAATTCTGGAGGCGCCCTCCAAGGCACAGGAACGATTGCTGGTCTGGTCACGGTTGCCGGCGGCGGATTTCTCGCTCCCGGCAACAGCCCTGGTGTCCTCACCGTCGGATCGCTCGCGTTGAGCTCCGGATCTCAAACGCAAATCGAGCTCGGCGGTGTCAATCGCGGCAGCCAATTCGATGCGGTTTTTGTGAGCGGCAATCTAACGTTTGGCGGCACGTTGAATGTTTCGATCGTTAATGGCTTTGCTCCGGTGCTGGGAGATAGTTTCGATCTTTTCGATTGGGGCACCAAGAGCAGCACGTTCGGCAGTCTGAATCTGCCGGCGCTTTCGGCAGGATTAGCCTGGAACACGACGCATCTGTACATGATCGGTGCACTGTCGGTCATCGACGGAAACTTTCTGCCCGGCGATGTGGATCGAGACGGACACGTCACAGCCACCGATCTTACCGCGATGCTAAATGCCCTCACCGATTTGACTGTGTATCAGGCCACGCACGGACCAGGAGGCGGAGCGCTTACGAATCAGCAATTGGTGCAAATTCTCGACCTGACGGGCGACAGTAACGTCACCAATGCCGATATCCAAGGATTAATTGACTTTCTGATCAACGGCGCTGGCGCCGGCAGCGACGCGCTAGCTGTGCCTGAACCCAGCACCATGCTGTTGATGTTGATGGGAGGCGTGTTGGCAATCGCATTTTGTCGCCAAAGGCTTTCGCAGCGGGCAAGGTGCGCTGTCGCAAACGGTCCATAAGGCAAATACGTCCAGCTCCGCCCATCATCGCTTGCATTCGCTTCGAACAATTCTTCCGCATGCCGCTGCGGGTCCAACGGCTTCAGCCGACAATAAAGACCTTCCATTACCTCCCCCCCCGGCCGAACCGGCGGCTGCCAGTCGGGAGCCAGAGAGCCGATTGGCTGGCCAAAATCGTTTAGCGGTTTGCACGTTTGAGCTGCTCCCGATGGAGGGCGAACAAGGCATTTCACCCCGACGATCTGATATTTTCTCTCGCATCCTCGATAAATGAGCGTTCGTCAGTTACTCGTTGGAGTAAAGGAGAATACTGAACCAATCGAGCCGCTGGATTGGAACGCTGGGTTGATCGGAACCGAGTCCCAATGAGACATCGTGTGTTCCGGGTTCAAAGCAGCCACGTTGGTCGAATCGCCACCAAAGCAACTCACGCAATTCGATAGCATCGCTCAATATTGTCGCTCAATGGTTCCTTTCGGGATTGGGTTACGCTACGCTGCGCTGCAGTTCCCCAGGGGCCTATGGAATCGGAGGTCAGACGTGAAATCGACACACTCGTGGAAGTGGTTGGTCCCGCGGTTCATCAGTCGCCATCTGCGCAATTCATCTGACGCGAGAGTCGTGGCCGGACGTCCATGTTTGGCTCTAGAAAGGCTGGAAGACCGCAACTTGCTTAGCGCGAGCCCGCATAGCACGGCGGGCAGCGACATCAGCACCGAGCCGCCACCGGTCGGCGGGGACACGCAGGTAGTGATCGGCCTCTTGCAAAATGGGCTGAAGGTGACGCAGGACCAGTTCCGACTGCTGAGAGCCTGTGCGAGCGGCAAGCACATCGCCAAAGCCGTTTTGACGTTTCGCCAACTTGATAACGAACTGTTCAAGGTCGGCGAGGATCTGATCAATGGAGAACTGACGGACAAGAAGCTGATGGCGACGGAGGCGAAGATCGATTACCTGAAGATCAAGTTGACCGACATCATCATCAGCTCGGTCGATGCCCAAACGCAGAAAACGGCCTTGCCGATTGTCGATACGCTGTTTGCCGACGCTGCGGGCCTGGTGCAAGGACTGTTGGGCGTAGAGGGCGCCGGTGCCGCGACTCAAAAACAGACGCTCGACTACCTCAAGATCTCGGAGGATGTCCTGAATATCGACGGCCTGATCATCAAGGGGGAGCTGGTTTCACATAGGAAGGCAGGCAAAGGGCAGCAAGAGTTTTTCACATCGAAGCTCCAGGCCGGGATCGAGGAGGTGTTCCAAAAGGCCAACGAAGCGATCGTGGATTTGGGGGATCCGGCCGCTGCCTCAGCCCTGCTGCCGGCAGTGCAGCAGTTCCATGACGGTATCACGACCTTGATAGGTAGCCTGAGCGACGGAGGAAATTTTGAGGGCGGAATCGTTGTGCCACCGACCGACGATATCATTACCTGAGTGAACGATCCGATCGAAACGATGCGCGAAAATGCAGCGGCGGCGGAAGCGGCGAGCGATGCCGCCGCCGAGTGCCCCGTAGCGTCGCCGTCTGCGCCGGCCAGCTCCTACGACGTTGTGCCGTATTCCGTTTGCGCTTTCGCCCAGACTCGGCCAGATCGTCTGGCCGCGATCGCAACGCTTTTCGGAATGGATCCCGCGCCGCCGGATCGTTGCCGCGTGCTTGAGCTGGGTGCAGCAAGCGGCGGCAACCTCATTCCGATGGGGTTGTCGTGGCCGGGCAGCCAATTCGTAGGAATCGACCTTTCCGAGCGGCAGATTCGCGACGGACAGGAGATTTGCCGCGAACTGGATTTGGGCAATGTTGACTTGAAATGCCTCAGCATCCTCGACGTATCCCGCGACTTGGGGATGTTCGACTACATTCTCTGTCACGGCGTCTACTCATGGGTGCCGCCCGAGGTGCAGGACAAGATCCTTCAGATCTGCCACGATCATCTGCACCAAAATGGAGTCGCGTACATCAGCTATAACACGTTTCCCGGTTGGCATGCACGCGCAGCCATCCGCGAGATGCTATGTTATCACACCGAGCGATTTGACGACCCCGACGATCGGATCCGGGAAGCGCGCGGGCTGCTGACTTTTCTGGTCGGCGCGGTGGACACTCATGATGCCGCCTTCGATTCCATGATCCGGCAGGAATTAGCGGTGCTGGCCGCGACTCCCGACACGTATCTACTACATGAACATCTGGAGGACTACAACGAACCGCTTTACTTCCATCAATTCGCCGACCGTGCCGCCGCCAAGAACATGCAGTATCTGGGCGAAGCGCAAATCACGGCCATGGTTGCCTCCCGCTTAGGCCCGGAAATCGAAAAGACGCTGCGGCATATCTCTCCAAATATGTTGCAGATGGAGCAATACATGGACTTTCTGCGAAACCGCATGTTCCGCCAGACCTTGCTCTGTCACGACAACGTAGCGCTCGACTACGCGCTGCGGCCGGAGGTGGTGGTTCAGCGGATGTGGATCGCGTCGCCGGCCAAACCGGTTTCGCCGCAGCCAGATTTGCAATCTGACACTCCCGAGCAATTCGGCACGGGCGATTCACGCCAGGGTGCAGTGACGACTCGCGACCCGCTGATGAAAGCGGCCATGACGCATCTGTCGCGCATCTGGCCCGAGTCGATTCTCTTCCGCAATTTGCTGGCGGCGGCGGCGCAGAGCCAGACGGTTGCACCGGAGCAGGCATATCACTTGGCGACGCGATTGCTGCACTGCTATACCGCGGGATTGGTAGAGTTCTCGCTCTCGCCTCCGCAGTTTATCACACGGGTTTCCGACCGACCGGTGGCCAGCCCGTATGCACGGCGGCGTGCCGGAGAGGGGCACAAGGTGGTCAACATGCGGCTGGAGTCGATCGTGCTGACTGAACCGGCGCGGCTGGTGCTGCAACATTTGGAGGGCAAGCACGATCGGGCGGCGCTGGTTGCGCTGGTTCAAGCGCGGCTTGAGGAAAATACCTCAATCGAGGCGCTCAACACGGCGGAGCAATGCGTGGATCAGCTTCTCCAAAGTTTTGCGCAAAGCGCCTTGCTGGTTGCATAAGACCGAGATGGCTCGGGCCCGGATCGCCTTGGCCGATCAAGCGGCGGGCGCGTTAATTTATCCCGTTCGTCTGCATAGGCTTGCTTGGAAACGGCGCAAGGTCAGGCTCCACGAACGTCGCGCGGGCGTTCGCGCTATACAAAGTTTCTTTTTTGTAATGGATCAAAAGCGCGGATAGCGTCCGGTCCAGGATGTCTGGATGTTTTGTGCAAAACTCGTCGAACGTTTGGACGCGATTTTCGCCTTGCAGCCTGTGATCGATAAGAACCAGGAATCCCTGCGTGATGGTTTCGTGATAGCCCGAAGGCTTATTCAGCGAAACGTTGTAGCGCTGGATTCCCTCGCGCACCCGCGGCAACGCTTCAGCGAGTGGCAATTGTCGCAGATACAGCCAGGCCATGCGGACGTGCGCGGTATGTGTCCACTGCGTTGCCGGCAGCGAACACTGCTGAAACGCTTGCAGGAACTGCGCATCCGTCATTTTTCTGACGCCTTCTCGAACAAGACGCTTTTGCCGCACCGCCATGATGCATCACGCATAAGCGCGATTATCATCGACACGTTGCTGGCCGAGAAGTTCGGGCGAGCGTCCGATTAATAGCGCGAAGGCGACGGCACGTTGATGATGACCGCCGGTCGTGCGGGAGCGACCCACCAGTTTGGATCGGCGCCGTTGCCAACCCATTGCGCTTGCTGCGGGCCGTGCAAGTTGTCGATGCCCATTTCCGGTCGACTGTTGGAATAGCCGTACCACTGCATGGCGGCAAGTCGCATGCGCCGCTGGTTGGCTTTGAATTCCGCGGCGGCACGCACGGCGTACTTCGGATTGTTGTACTGCTGAATCGCCTGTTCGTAGAACCACATTTCTGGCGTGGCTTCGCCGGGTGAAACCATCGGTGCGGGGGCGGGCGTAGCAGCGGTTGGGCTCGCTGAAGCGGTTTGGACACGCGCCGGTTGCACATGCTCATCGGCGGCATACACCGAATGTTGATTCGCAATCATCATTACTGCGAACGAAAAAGCTTGCGCAGTCCGAAGGAATCGCCCAAAGCGAATGCTCATTGATACAGTCTCCAGCGAGGGAACGAGGGCCTAGGCATTCAATTCGGAATATGCCGCCAAATAAGATGAGCCCTCCCATGCAACCGTGTGCGTCTATTCCGACCCGCGTGCCGGTTAGATCGATGTCGCAAAGTTTTAGGTGCCGCCAGAGCCGCAACTCCCTGTCTAGTGGCAGCTTGAATCGCCGCAAATTTCAAATCGGCATGCTGTTTGACATCGTAAAATCCCACAAAAGTGGAAAATCTTCGCGCCAATTCATTGTAAATGTTCGCGTGGAGGTGTAAGGTAAGCGCTACGGAAGTAAGGAAATAGGCATTCTGACAGGGGCCATCTATGAAGCTGCATTCAACGGTCGGGGCTACGGTCTGCAAGCATGTGGGCGGCTGGCGGATCTTGGGCGTCGCCTTTTTGGTGGTCGCCGTATTGGCGTTCGGATCTGTCGCCAACGCGACGACGTTTAATCTGCCGCCGGGAGCTACCGTTTCGCCGACATCGTCAACGGTTCCTGTCTCGGCGACGTTGCTCGCCAGCAGTCCCGCTGTGGCGTTTTCCTCCGGTCTATATTCCGGCACCCTGTCGTCCGCGGTTTACAAGAACGATCCGGACAACGCACTCGGCGGGCTGACGTTCACCTATCAGATTAGCAATTTGGCGGCGAGCGTCGATCCGATTGAGCGGCTCACGATCAATAGCTTTGGCGCAACTTCCGTCGATGCATTTTACGTTGCCGCAACTGGCTTGGTGCCCACTTTGTTCGATCGCTCAACCGGCACCGTCGGGGCTTCGTTCATCGCAGCGCCAGTCGGCCCGGGCAAACTTTCGCCCGGAATAACTTCCGCTCTTTTGGTTCTGCACACTGACGCGACGGACTTTACCGCTACGACCGCTTCAGTGATCGATGGCACGGTCTCGTCGGTGGCATCGTTCGCACCATTCAGCGCTTCGGTGCCGGAACCCTCGACGATCGCGCTGCTTGCCATTGGGGCGATCGGCGTGCCGATCTACCGGCGCCGATTGTTCTAAGCGACTTTCGCTAATAGCGCAGTTCAACTCAGCTTTTTTGGCCGTGGCAATCGTCCGCCGCGGCGTCGTTTTGTGCGGCCGTTGTCGTCGGCGCGGAAATCGACTTCGCCAACTTTCTTGCCCATTGAATCGCGCATTTTCGTGATCCGATCGCGGATCGCTGCAGCACGTTCAAACTCGAGCGACTCGGCTGCCGCATACATTTCGGCTTCAAGCTCCGCAACATACTCCTCAGTGATGTATTGCGCCTCGTCGGTTCGCCCCACCGCGGCATTGGCCCGTGCGTGCGCGGCGGCTTCCGCGACAATGCCTTGGTGAATTGCCTTTTGGATCGTCGCCGGCGTAATGTTGTGCTCGCGGTTATATTCCTCTTGCATCGCACGCCTGCGGTTCGTTTCTTCAATGGCGTGCTGCATGGAATTGGTCACCACGTCGGCGTACATGATAACCGTTGCGTTCACGTTGCGGGCCGAGCGGCCAATCGTTTGCAAGAGCGACGTTTCACTGCGCAAGAACCCTTCCTTGTCGGCATCGAGAATCGCAACCAGCGAAACTTCCGGCAAATCCAGCCCTTCGCGGAGCAAATTCACGCCGACGAGTGCCTCGAACCTGCCGGATCGCAGATCGCGCAGCAGTTCCACGCGCTCAAACGCATCGAGTTCGCTGTGCAGCCATTTGCACTTCACGCCTTTTTCGGCGAGATAGAACGAAAGGTCTTCCGCCAGGCGTTTCGTGAGCGTCGTGACAAGCGTTCGTTCACCAACCGCCGCGCGCTTTTGAATCTCTTCCAATAAATGCGGCACCTGGCCGCGCGCGGGATGAATTTCGATTACCGGATCCAATAAACCCGTCGGTCGGATGACTTGTTCAATTACCTCGCCGCCGGTTTTTTCCAGCTCGTATGGCCCCGGCGTCGCGGAAACAAAAACCACCTGGCTCGTTTTGCTTTCCCATTCGTCGAACTTCAGCGGCCGGTTATCGAGCGCGCTCGGCAAGCGAAAGCCGTGTTCCACGAGCGTGCTTTTTCGGCTGTAGTCGCCGGCATACATCGCCCGCACTTGCGGCACTGTGACGTGCGATTCATCGACGAACAGCAAATAATCCTTCGGGAAAAAGTTGTAAAGCGTATCCGGCGTGCTTCCCGGCGGGCGCCGGAAAGCGGCCGGCTGTAATTCTCAATGCCCGGGCAGTAGCCCATCTCTTGCATCATTTCAATATCGAACCGCGTGCGGGCTGCCAGCCGCTGAGCTTCCAGCAGCTTGTTGTGATTCTTGAACTCCTCCAGCCGCTGTTCTAGTTCTTGCTTGATCGCGTCGACCGCAGCGTGAATTCGGTCTTCCGGCATCACGAAGTGTTTGGCCGGATAAATGTAAATCTGCTCGATCCGTTCGACCGTTTCGCCACTCGTGGGATTGATAATCGTCAGCTTCTCGACTTCATCCCCCCAAAACTCGATGCGGTACGCAAACTCCTCATACGCGGGCCACAACTCAACACAATCGCCACGAACGCGGAACTTGCCGCGGGCGAATTCGATGTCGTTCCGTTCGTAATGAATGTCGATCAGTTTTCTTAGCACGTGATCGCGATCGGTCTGCTCGCCAACTCGCATGGCGACCATCATCGAGCGGTAATCTTCCGGCGAGCCCAATCCGTAGATGCAAGAAACGCTGGCCACGATGATTACATCGCGCCGGCTCACCAGCGCACTCGTGCTTGCCAGCCGCAACCGGTCGATTTCCTGGTTGATCGAGGCATCTTTCTCGATGTAAATATCGCGCTGCGGAATGTAAGCCTCGGGCTGATAGTAATCGTAATAACTGACGAAATAGTGCACCGCATTGCGCGGAAAAAACTCCTTGAACTCGGAGTACAGTTGGGCGGCCAGCGTTTTGTTGTGGGAGAGCACCAGCGTCGGCCGCTGCAAGTTCTGGATCACGTTCGCCATCGTGAACGTCTTGCCGGAGCCGGTCACACCCATCAGCACCTGGTGCTTCCGCCCTTCGCGCATCCCCTCGGTGAGCGCGGCAATGGCCTGCGGCTGATCGCCGGCGGGCTGGAACGGGCTGGCAAGCTGAAACTGCACTGCTGACTCCGGTCGATAGATTGGAAACTTTTTATTCTACGGCGTGAAGGGTTGTCCGACCACGGTTGAACATCCGCTCGCCGCAGGTTTTCCAATTTCAACGCAGAATTCGAAGCGAATTCACTCGACGGGCAAGCGAGTGATGAGACCGGAAGAAAATCAGGACCGTTAAGCGCACCGCTTCCACGCGGACGACTCGGCACTGTGTTTAATCGCCTCGATCACGCGCATGTTCGCCACGGCGTCTTCCAGTGGCGTTGGCACCGGCGTGTCGTTCAGCACGGCCTGCGAAAAAAGATCGCCCTGGATTGTGTACTGATCGCAAATGTCGAACCTGTGTTCGACAATCTCCGTGCCGCGTTGATGCCACAGCTTGCACGGCTTATCGGGCGGGGCGTTGAAAGGAATTTCGATTTCCACGCATCCTTCGGTGCCGAAAATGTTCACACGCTGGTAGGGCACGAGCTGCGTGGAACAGGTGAATGTGGCAGTGCCAGGCTTGTGCGCCTCGCGGCCTGGAAATTCCATGATGGCCGATGCCAGCCGATCGGTTTTGAATGCCGGATCGAATTCCACGGTTCCCAGAACGCGAGTCGGCTCCGCAGCGAAGATGAATCGCGAAAGCGAGATCGAGTAGCAGCCAATATCCATCAGCCCGCCGCCCCCCAGCTCGGCAATGTTGCGAATGTTCGCCGCATTCACGTTGTGGTAGGAAAAGAACGATTGAATCGTGCGCAACTCGCCGATTTTGCCTTCGGTCACCAGCCGCTTGGCAAAAACCCACTGCGGGTGGTGCCGGTACATGAACGCTTCCATAATTTTCAGCTTGGGGAAACGCTTGGCCGCGGCCAGCAATTGCGCACCCTCCGCCGAACTCAGCCCGATGGGCTTTTCGCACAGCACATGCTTGCCGGCCTCGAGCGCTTTGATCGACCACTGCACGTGCAAATGGTTCGGCACCGGAATGTAAACCGCGTCAATCTCCGGATCGGCCAGCAGCGCTTCATACGACCCGTAAGCTTTAGGAATTCCCAATCGCTTGGCTGCTGCCTGGGCGGACTCCACATTGCGCGAAGAAATTGCCGCAATGTCGCAATGCCGGCCCTGCTGCATAGCGGGAATAACTTTTTCCGTACCGATCTTCGCGGTGCTTAGAATGCCAAAGCGGAGCTTATTCATAACGTATGACCTGCATTGAGATTTTATTCAACCAACTTCCATGTGAAGCACGCGCCGTCTTGTGAAATAGATCGTTCTGCCTGCGTGCGTGACTGCCGCTCGTCATCATGCAGCGAATTTCGCCTCAAGTTGGGCAGCCCACCAAGCTCGCAAGTGCAAATTCATCCGCTTCCACATGATACCGTGATCGCCGCGCGTTCGCATGCCGATGTTAAGAACGATTGGCTGCCCGCGCCCAATACGACTTTGAGATCTCGCCGCCCGCCCCTACCGCCTACGCTTCACGCCGCGATGAGCGTTTCGGGCGAGTCTTCGTCGAGCGGCGCATGCTGCGTGATCGCGCGGCAAGAAACCCGCTGAAGCCCATCGCGGCGAGGACGAGAGCGGAGGGTTCGGGCACGGTTGCCTGGCGCAGCAGATTGAGGTACAGATCGCCGTACCCAGCGTAAGAATTGCCCTGGGTCAGTGCGTGTGTACCGCTGTCGTCGGTCGACGTGGGGGCGGAAACAATGGTCGGCTCGATCGCCGTGTCTTCGTGCCATTCATTAAAAGTGCTGACCATCAAGATGTTGTTGGCGGTTGGATCCAGGGTTGGAAGCACGGCCTGATTCAGCTCTGCGGAGAACAGTGAACCTTCGGCTGCACCGGGAACGTCGGTGAGGTAACGCGGCGCCGCCGGAAGAGTGCCGCCCGTGCCCCGGTTGTTGAATCCCGGCGAGACAGCCGGAATCCAGCCCACATGAGCTGTTTGCGCCATCTGCAGCGCCGATTGAAACTGATTGGTCAGCGCATTTACGCCCGCTGTCGTTGAACCGTTGCTTTGCAGGGCACTGCCGTACACGTCAAAATCTGTGATCGAATCCCACAGTGCGGCTCGCTGGGCATTATTCTGCCCGGGAAAAACGTCGTCGCCAACAATGTAGGGGTTCACGCCATACTGGCTTTGAATGGTCTGTCGCAAATTGGCAACCGCAGCGGACGCGCCAGGGGCATTAAAGTAAGCGCGCGTTAAATACATGAAGACCACCGGCCGCCCATTGATCCGCAGGTAATTCGGATTGCTGAAGTAATTTTGGGCCAGGTACTGAAAATCCGGCACCAGGTTGGAATAGTTCGGATTGGCGAACGTCCCCAGCCGGCCGGTGGATTCGTACATCACGGCATATTTCAGTTCGGCGGCGCGAGGATCGGTCAGAATGTTATTGCGAATGGTGCTGTCTTCGGCCGACCCCGGTCCCCACCAACTGGCCGCCCAGAAGCTGATGTTTCCGCGATGGCTTTCATCAATTTGCCCTTCAATCGTGGCGCTGCTACGGCTGCTGTAGTAGCCCAGTGCCGGCGGCTGCGGCGGCACAAGGTGTTCGCGCAGCGTGTCGGTCCAACTATGTCCGCCGGGGAACGTGCCGTACCACGGGTAGTACCAAGCGCCAACCATCGGCGCTGCGTCAGCAATACCTGCGCAAGCCAGCCACGGCATTGCCCCCACCGAAGTCACGAACAATAAAAGCCGTCCGTTAAAGCGCAATTGAGGTTTCCTTTGCTGCCGGCCAAATGTTCAGGCGCTTGGGTCCGACGTGTAAGATTTTTCTCCTCCGCAGCGCGAAGGCTCCAATCGAGCCGAGGCTGCATCGCATCCCTCTGGATTTTCAACCGTAGGAATCGAGAACGACTGGCCCCATCTTCCGCGCGGCATGGTTCGTTCGCACTCTTGCCTGGCGAACCGCGGTTATAACAGCTGCTCTGGCGCCCAACAAATAAATTCCGTCGAAAAGGCGCACAATTCGCGCTGGGTTCCAGAAACGTACGTCCGCGCTCGGCGCGGGTCTCCCGACCCCGCCGTTCCCCCGACCGCAGGTCTCCAAGGCCGTCGCTCATGCTAAAAACGGAAAATTGACAACCACCGTGGATCGGGAGACCTTCGGTCAAACCCTCGGCGCGGTCGGAGACCCGCGCCGAGCGCGACCTCAAGGTCTGTACTGCGCCGGTTTAGTTTGCCGGCTGATGGCTGGCGCGTTAAACTCTTTAGGTGGCCGGGTCTATAAGTGCTGAAAACCCCACCGCAATATTATGAGCGAAGTCGAAGAAATTGAAGCGCGCATTGTCAATCTCTCGCCGGAGAATCTGGCGCAGCTCAGAGATTGGTTTCACGAATTCGAAAACGAGCGTTGGGATCGCCAAATCGAAGCCGACTTTGACGCAGGCAAGTTCGACAAGCTCATCGCTCAAGCACGCGATGAAATGGCGCAGGGTAAGGTGCGCGAGCTTTGAAACACTTCGCCGCAGCGAGCTTCTGGGCGCTCTATAGCCAGCTGCCTGCTGAGATTCGCCAGCTGGCGGATAAGAACTACGAGCTACTCAAAGCCAATCCGCGACACCCATCGTTGCAGCTTAAACGGATTCAGGAGCTCTGGTCTGTGCGAGTTGGCAAGAACTACCGGGCGATCGGCATCGACGCCACGGATGGCATTCAATGGATTTGGATCGGCAGCCATGCGGACTATGACAAGTTCTTTTCATGAACTCCATCGCGGGTCTGAACGCGTAGCCAAGCATCCAGGCCATTTCGGATTTACCATACATCAATGGGCCACAAACCGTCGCTGGCTGGTAAGCCCATTACCGCATCTTGGCAGCGGTAATAGCGAAACTGAGGGTACTGGTACATTAGTGTGTGGGGAAACTAAATTCTAGTCTCCGTGGCCAATCAGGCAGCAAAGAAAGAAGTTGATGGCTACCATTGCTGCGAGTAGCCCGAGAGCGGCGACAGCCAATCGAATACCGCAGTGAAAGCCGTTCATTGCTTTGAAGGCAATGAGTGAGACAGCCACGAGAAAGGCGAAGCACAGCGCAAATATCACCAGCTCTACCATGCTCGCCACCATACCCGACCGCGCATGAAAAAGCCCCGCGGGGTTAGGGCGGGGCCGTTTGTCCTAAGATCAGTTGGTTGATTTCCAGCTCTGACTGAGGTGACGGCGTGGGAGACCTGCGGTCGGGGGAAGCGGCGGGATCAAGAAACTCGCGCCGCAGCGCGCGTGCGCCGTGACAAACGCGATCACAAAACCGATCCACCACGTGCGCTGCCAGATGACCCCCGTAGCGATCGCACTGACTAGTATCACGGCGACATCCAAGTCCGACAGACGAAAACCAGGACGAAATTCTGGAGCTGATTTTTCGTCTTTGTCGGATGCCACGGAATATGCCTTTGTCGTTGCAGGTTGCTAACGGAAATCGCGATTTGCGAAGGATCCATACCGGCCGGGCGTTTGGCTATTGCTTGATATGGATGGAACGGGGTGGATACGGGGGGGCAACGCACGGTAGTACCTGCAAAAGGTTGGGAATGCCGCGCATCATCAAATGCAATCGGACAACGCCGTGGCCCGCGGTATGGATTCGGTAC
The DNA here is from genome assembly GCA_963773875.1 of Pirellulales bacterium. Classification (GTDB taxonomy): domain Bacteria; phylum Planctomycetota; class Planctomycetia; order Pirellulales; family JADZDJ01; genus CAVTYH01. The sequence continues at coordinate 395,312 of CAVZCV010000006.1, read as the reverse complement.
CACTGCATGAGAGATGAGTAGTCACACGAAGTGACGGAAGAAAACGGAATCGTCCGGGGCGTGCGCCATGACGAGCGAGTGTAAATATTTTGATCATCCCACGTAACCGCCACGCCGAATGCTTCGGCATGCATAATTAGAGCAAGAAACGTGAATAATGCGACAATCGCCGCCGCATTCCACAAGTCCGTTCCCCGTACGGTAAACGCGGCGAGAATTGCAACGGTTCCTATGAGCACCCAGATGACAAGCACGCATATGCGTATCGCTTTCGAATAAACTACGGATTGTGAGCCAGCCAGCGCCAACGATTCCCGATAAGCCGCTCGCATCAGAAAAGCCATTAACAATGGAACGACTGCTGCGGTCGACCCTGCAATCAGCCCAGGCAAAATCGTTGGGTCAACGTCGGCAACGGTTAATGTCAAACGTGATAGCGTCATATGTTTTGCGAAGCGATCGGAAAAGTGTACCTAAGCCGAATGAATCGGCAACTTCGCGAATTAGGTGGCACCGCCGCAGATTCGGTCGATCGTTGATCGCATCGGCCTGATGTTTACGTCACACCGGGTTCGGGCATTTTAAGCTACAGCTTTTCATCGGCTCTCCGAGGCAATTCAAAGGCCGCCGGTTCCTAAGTGTCCATCGCCGCGATTCTTCCAATATCCGCGGGACAGACGAGGCCTGTCAATGTTTTCTGGTCAAAAATCGAAGTCGCCCGCAGGTGGCCCTTGACATTGAACCGCTTGTACACTAATATATTTATTGGAGCCATGTGGTTCCTTGGTCTCGACTCGTCGGGCAGATGTTCTTTGGCAAGTTAACCAGGCAGTAGGCAATAAACAGTAACGAGTGCGGCTAGACCGCGGGGAGATTGTGCGCTGGGTTCCTCGGCAGCGGCACTCTCACCCTAACCCGTCGAGGCCGAGAGAAGCCAGACACTAGACACCTAGACCCACAGACACCGAAATGTGCGAAATAACCCCTTCAAATCGAGCGAGAATTTCCGGGCGATTTGGGAGGCCAAGGGGTGAAGGTGAAATAACTGTGAAATTACTCGGCGCGAAATTGGCAAAAACCGCTACACAGGGGTTCAAAGCGCGCGGGAGTTATTTCACTGCGAAACACGTTTTTGGCGCGGCGGGCAGGTGCAGGATGGCTTTTTCTCGAAGCAAACAGCGCACGAGGGTGCTCAGTTTTTCATCCCGATTTTCGCCACTCGCGATTTCGCCGAGGTTTTGCGGCAAATCGCAGCTAGTGAGCATTGAAAAAACTAGCAGCGGATTATCGGCCTGCGATGGAGCGCTGCCGACCGTAGGGGCTAAGTGCCTCTCAGTCGGAAGGGTACGGAACTTCTTCTCCCACGATTTCCGACAGCGCATTGCGGGCCGCATGCTGCTCGGCCTCTTTTTTGTTGCGGCCCCACGCGGGCTGGTAGCGGTGGTCGCCGACTTGGGCCGAAATTTTGAAGCACTTGCTGTGGTCGGGGCCTTTTTCATCGAGCAGCGTATAAGTGGGCGTCGTGCCAAAATCGCGCTGGGCCATTTGTTGCAGCAGCGATTTGTAATTGCTCCCCAGCTCGCCGGCCACGGCGGCGTCGATTTCCGGGCCCACGGTGCGCAAGATGAATTCGCGGGCCGCGGGGTCGCCGCCATCGAGATAAATGCCGGCGATCAGCGATTCGAACACATCGGCCAAGAGCGACGGCGGCACGCGTGGATGCGTCGTCATGCCCTTGCCGAGAATCAAAAAATCTTGCAGGCCCATATCTTGGCTGATCTTCGCGCACGTGTTGCGGCTGACGACGACCGATTTGACCTTGGTCAGATCGCCTTCGAGATAATCGGGGTACAGCTGGAACAACCGCTCGCAAACGATGAAGCCCAGAATAGCATCGCCGAGAAATTCCAATCGCTCGTTCGATTTCAAACGGTGCAGCGCGCCGGAGGCGTGCGTGAGCGCCGAGAGCAAGAGCGACTTATCGATGAAGGTATAGCCGAGCCGCGCTTCGCACTGCTCGATTACGGTAGGGGACAGCTCGTCCGCCCCCGGGAGGCCAGAGCGCTTAGCCATGCAGAATTCTCACAAGGCAACCAGTTAGAACTGGCAGCCCGTGGAAAAAGGGGAAGCAGGCAAATGACGAATGAAGAAACTCGAATGACGAAAGAAATCCGCAATCCGAAGTTCAAAACGTTCGCTTGGAACGCCTCGCCGTTTGCACTATCCCCCTTTTCAACGGACGGCACGGAAAAAATTACCACTTGCTGTAACTGTAGTTCCAGCTTGAGTTTTTGTCAAGATTTTCAGTCGATCTTGAGCGATTCGGGCGGTGTTGATATGGATTTGCGGGCTCGCGGCTGCCGGCCTGCAGCGACTTATGTGCAGGCTCCAGGGGCAATCGGTGTGCCATGTGGCGAACCGGCCACAGCGAGCTGTCGTAATGTTTTCGTAGAGGCATCGCTAATTGTTATCCCCAATCTCTCGTGGGATGGTGCCGCGAACTTGAGAAACCGCATTTTTTATGGAGCGAGGAGAATTTAGCATGAGTCGACTTTCGTCACGCCAGGGTTGGTTACTGACGGTCGCCGCGGGACTGGCCATTTCTGTTGGCCTGGGGTTAACACTGCGGCAAAATTCTGTAGAGGGGCAAGATCATACAGCCAGTGATAGCAAAGCACGCGTCGTGGCCAGTGCAGGGCAAGAGCCGGCCAAGACACCTTCGGAGCTGCGAAACACGACACAGGTCAAGCGGGCCGATGACCTGTCGAAAGCCTTTCGCGATGCTGCACACGCTGCCACGCCCAGCGTGGTGACCATTCACTCGCATGAATCGGCGAAGAAAGTTCGTGGCAACCGCGGCGAGAATCCGTTCGGTCAGTTCCGTAACGGCGAGAATCCGTTCAAGGGCACGCCCTTTGAGAACATGATTCCACAGATGCCGGGCTTTGGCGGCGAAGATGGCGATTATTCGTTCCAAACTCCGCAGCGCGATGGGATTGGTTCGGGCGTGATCATCGACGCGAGCGGATTGATTCTTACGAACAATCACGTGGTCGACGGCGCCGATAAAGTGACCGTTCACTTTGCCGACGGCCGCGAATACACGGCGACCGACATCAAGACCGATCCGCAAAGCGATCTGGCCGTGGTGCGCATCAAGGCCGATGAATCGTTGCCGGCCGCCCACTTGGGCAACAGCGACGACTTGGATATTGGCGATTGGGTCATCGCGATTGGCCAGCCGTTTGAGCAGGAAAACACGGTAACGGCCGGCATTATCAGCGGCAAGGGCCGTGAGCTGGGAAGCCAGCGCACTAAGTATTTGCAGACCGATGCCGCGATTAATCCGGGCAACTCGGGCGGACCGCTCGTGAATTTGGCTGGTGAAGTGATTGGCATCAACACCGCCATTGCCTCCAACAGCGGCGGATACCAGGGCATCGGCTTTGCGATTCCGATCAACCAAGCCAAATGGGTAACCGATCAGCTCGTGAAGAACGGTTCGGTTAGCCGTGGTTACTTGGGCGTGAGCATCGGCGAAGTGACAAGCGAATTGGCAGCGAAGTTTGGTGTGCAAAAGGGCGAAGGCGTTCTCGTGGCAGAAGTGATGCCGAACACGCCGGCCGCCGAAGCGAAGATGCAAGACGGCGATATCATTACCAAGTTTGCAGGCACTGCGGTTCACAGTCCGAAGGAAGTTCAAGATCTTGTGGAACGTGCTGCGATCGGCAAAGCGGAACAGGTGTCGATCCTACGCGACGGCAAGCCGATGACTCTGAACGTGACTGTGAAGCCGCTGCCTGAAAAATTCGGCATGAACGAACGCGGTGGCAAGGGCAAGCAGCCCGAAAGCGCCGGCGACCTCGGGCTATACGTCGGAAGAGCTTGGATTGCAATGTTGCCGATATGACTACGGATGAAGCCGATACGTATCACGGTTACGAAGGCGTGATGATTAAGAAGGTCGAGCCCGATAGCATTGCTGCCGAAAAAGGAATGCGGCCAGGCATGCTGATTCGCCAAGTCGGCAAGACGAAGATCAAGAACGTGCACGACTTTGAAACAGCGATCAAGAATGAATCGCTAAAGAACGGCGTGCTGTTCCAAATTCGCACGCAGGCCGGCAACCGGTTTGTGGTGTTGCAGGCGCAGTAGTTGAATCGGTCAATCCATTGAATGCGATCCGGCTGTGAACCTCGGCCGGTTTTAACAAGACCCCCACGAGCCTAGGGTCCCCCCACGAGCCCTGGCTCCACTTGGCCCCGCACGGAAGCGGGGCTTTTTTTGCGCAGGGCCGGTGTCGAGCGGCAATCGCAGCTTGACGGACAGTTTGCAGCCTCTAACAATGCCGATGGAATGGGAGTCCTCGTGGGGGGGACGGCGAGCGTGGATTGGGAGGACGGTTTTGATTGAAGTGCTCGCCGAACTTGGGGACCGGAAAGGCCGTAGCTGAATCATCTGACCGGGCCGCTTACATACGGTTGAATTGCGGTATGCCTATTTTGCCTCGCCTCGCGGTGGGAACAATCCAGCCGGAGGCCGATAGCCAGGCGATGGTTTGGGGGTTGCTGGACGCGCTTCAGGAAGATGGCGTGCGAACCCAGTCGTTTGTCTCGCGAGCTTGCTTCATACCTCACGATGGCGCCGCGACTATCACCGGCAGCATGCCTCGCCACCTGGATAGTTGGCTGATGTCGCCCGAAGTGTGCCGTGAAGCATTTTTCCGTAAAGCCGCGCCTGCCGATTTGGCGATTGTCGACGGACGTTTCGATCAAGCAATGGGCGCCGTTCAAGGCGGCAGTCTCGATGTGCTATGCAACTGGCTCGATTTGCCTCGGGTGGCAATCGTCGATATCGCTTTGCTCAGCGGTTGCCGTCTGCCGCCGCGACCAAACGCGGACGCTTTACTGCTTGATCGCGTCGCGAGCTGTTGCGATTTTTTTCGCTGGCAGACGGTTCTACAAGCGCTCTGGAATATTCCGGTCGTCGGTGGGCTAGCGAATAACGCTTCTCTGCGGCAGCAAATTGCCGCGCTACCAATGGGTGCCAAGCCGCCGCGAGAACTATGTAATCGACTCGGCCAGGAGTTTCGACGTTATTCGTCCATCAATTTGCTGCAGCAAATCGCGGTGCGACCGGCGTTTTCAATTGCATCTTCGGCAAGCTGTATCGGCATATCGCCGCTGCCGCGCGGGAAGCTGAACGTGGCGGTGGCCTATGATGACGCCTTTCACTGCTACTTTCCCGACACGCTCGATATGCTGGAATTGCGCGGCGCCACCGTGCGAGTGTTCTCACCATTGCGCGACGAATGCCTGCCATCGGACACTGATATTGTATATGTCGGCTGCGGCTCGCCACATCAGCATGCCGACGCACTATCGGCGAACCAATGCATGCTGATGGCACTCAAAGAGCATGTCTGCTCCGGGCGGAGAATTTATGCCGAGGGCGGCGGAATGGCGTACCTGTGCCAGCATCTGGAGACTGCCGATGGAACTCGCAAGCCAATGGTCGGCGCCATTCGCGCGGTCGCCCGCCGAAACTCGAATCGGGTCGCGCCGGCGCCGGTGGAAATAACTTTGGCCGTTGAAAGCTGGCTGGGCCCGGCTGGTTCGCAGCTGCGCGGGTATCGGAACGGCAACTGGTTGCTGGAACCGACTGGCTGTTTGACCCGATTTGCCCAGGAACCCGATTGCACATTGGATCTTGTGGGCCGCCATCAAGCAATCGGCAGCCTTATCCACTTCAACTTTGCCGCCCAGCCGCAATTGCTCGGCGGATTCTTGCGGCCTTGCCCAGAGGCGCTGGCATGGTCGGGCAAGTGAATCGATATTATTCACTTGTTCCTTGTCGTCCTTGCAAGCCGCTTTGCGAACCGACAAACTCTTGGATTGTCTTCAAGAAGTATCGACCTTGGCACCACTGCATTCATGACGCGAAGCTGACGACCGACAAATGCCCGAACTTGGCGTAAACATCGACCACGTCGCGACGATTCGTCAAGCGCGGCGAACGTATGAGCCCGATCCAGTTTGGGCCGCCGCCGCCGCAGAGCTTGGCGGCGCCGACGGCATCACGATTCACTTGCGGGAAGATCGGCGCCACATTCAGGACCGTGATTTGGAGATTCTCCGCCGAACCGTGAGTGTGAAGCTCAATTTGGAATTGGCGAGCGCCGCCGAGATCATCGGCGTTGCCTGTCGTGTGAAGCCGGAACAGGCCACTCTGGTGCCGGAACGTCGCGAGGAAGTGACAACCGAAGGTGGGCTCGATGTCGTGGGCAACCGGCGCTCGGTGGAAACGGCGGTCAAGCAATTACAAGATGCTGGAATTTATGTCAGCCTGTTTCTCGATCCCGATCCGCGGCAGTTGGAAATGGCAAAAGCGCTCGGAGCGGATGCGGTGGAGTTGCACACCGGAAGCTACGCCCTCGCTAAGCCCGGCAAAGCACGCGAGGCCGAGCTGGCAAAATTGGTTACAGCAGGACGCCATATTCGAAGTGCGGGGCTAGCGCTGCATGCCGGGCACGGCCTTAATTATCAGAACGTGCGGCCGATTGCGAAAATCGACGACATGCACGAGCTCAACATCGGCCATGCCATCATCGCCCGAGCGGTGTTTGTGGGGCTCCAAAATGCAGTGCGCGAAATGAAGGATTTAATCATCCGCTGAACCGGTTACATTTGCCCAGAGCATTTTTTATGATGCGTCACGGATGCTTGCAGTTGCCAAGCCGCTGGCGCATCGCGCCGAAACGCTGGATTCAGATCGCCAACAAGATAAAAATTCAGACTCATGCCTACTAAAGGTGAAGCTTTCGCCGGACTTTCGGTCGCCATCGTCACTCCATTTCGGAATGACGAGGTCGATTATCCGGCGCTAAAGGCGCAAATCGAATTTCAAATTGCCGCCGGCACGACGTGCATTTGCCCCGTCGGCACTACGGGCGAATCGCCGACTCTTTCTCATGAAGAACATGAACGTGTTGTCGCTGCATCGGTCGAATATGCGAACAAGCGCATCAAAGTGATGCCCGGCACTGGCAGCAATAGCACGCGCGAGGCGCTGAGGCTAACAAAATTTGCCGCCAAGCACGGTGCCGATGCGGCGCTGGTCGTGGCACCGTATTACAACAAGCCGACGCAGGAGGGTTTCTATTTGCACTTTAAGGCTCTCGCCGAAGCGGTCGATCTTCCCATCTGCGTCTACAACATTCCGGGCCGCACTGGCAAAAATATCGAGCCGGACACCATTGCACGTATAGGCGAGCTGAAGAATATCGCAATGGTCAAAGAGGCGACCGGCTCGCTTGATCAGGCATCGCAAATCATCGCAGCATCGAATCTCACCGTGCTCAGCGGCGATGACAGTTTGACCTTGCCGCTGCTTTCCGTCGGCGGCCGCGGCGTGATTTCAGTGGTCGGCAACATCGTTCCGCGCGATATGATCGCGCTTTGCAAAGCCTTTGGTGAAGGCAACATCGCCGAAGCCCAAAAATGGCATCATAAGTTATTTACGCTCTGCCGAGATCTGCTGGGCTTGGCCACGAACCCAATTCCGATCAAGGCTGCCATGAAGCTACTTGGTCGCGACACTGGCGAACTGCGGCTGCCAATGACGCCGCTTGAAAGCGCATCGGAAGCAAAATTGCGAAAGACGCTAACGGAGTACGGATTGCTTTGAAGGAGCAACCGTTCAAACGGTTGCGACCAAAGTCTTTCGACGTCGGAGATATCCGACGATCAAAATAACGCAGGCCGACATGATTGGCCACGGTGCGAGGCGTTTCAGCCCCGGCGCAAAGCTCGCACCTTCTGTCAGCAGCGCAAACAATTCTTGTGTCTCCTCTTTGCTCAAAGGCAAATGCAAGGCGACGGCTGCTAAAAATCGAGAAACTTGCAATTCTTTTTCCGGCGGTAGCTTGTTGCTTTCATCGAGATTTACCTCGATCGCCGTAATGCGCGCCAATTCTTTTTCGGTCAATTTCCTGTCACTCGGCAGCTCGGATTGCTTACGTAGTGCGCGTGCTTCTTCAGGCGACTTAGCTTCAGCAAGCGATCTAAGCAGGGGCTCTGCAATGCTCGGCGCCAGAAATCGATTTTCCTTCTCGTCGGCTGCGATGAATTTCTTCAGCCAATTGATGTCTTCCGTTACCGCACCGCCGACCCACGTGGGGCCAAAGTGCCCGCCGAGGTTTCCCACCATGTTGATGAATCCAATGGCGGAAGCCGCGGCGATCGCCCCCAAGAACATTGTGGGAATCGGCCAAAATGCGGGCAAATGGGCATAATGTGTGGTGCCCACAAAGAGCATCACGATGACAACTGGCAACACTGCGACATTATCGAACATCGCGGCCAGGTAAATCCCCGTCCCTTGCACGGCCAGTGGGATGCAAACGTGCCAGATGCGCTCATGCGTGTGGTCCGAGTGCCAGCCGTTGAAGAGCATGGTAGACGCGGCAATTAGGTAATACACACCCGTAATAAGCGCCGCTCCCAGCGCCGTCGCGCCGGTTTGCGATTTGATGATCGCAGGCATGAACATCGAAAGGCCATAGCTCGAAACATTCAGCCCGAAATACACAAGCGTCAATAACGCCACCATGCCGAGGTGATGAACCCACTCCCAATGGCCGTGGCCTTGCTTGCGTCGCTGCTCTTCGTCGAGTTCGGCCTGCAACTGTTTGCGTTCGAGGTCGGGCAGCCAACCAGCCTCATGCGGACGGTTGGGGAGGACAAAGAACGTTACGACTCCGGCGATTACCGGCATGATGCCTTGGAGAATTAAGATCCATCGCCAACCAGGTAAACCGAGCCAATTTACCTCCAGCAAAAGCCCTGAGAGCGGCAATCCTATTGCGCCGGAAAAGGGAATCGCCACCATAAAGCAGGCAATCGCCTTCGCCCGATCCTGTGCTCGAAACCAGTACGATAGAAACACGATCACGGTCGGAAAAAATCCGCCTTCGAAAAAGCCCAGCATGAAGCGGAAGAAATAGAACTGATACGCCGCGTTAGTTGGCAATTGCGAAACGTAATTGGCAACCGCGGCCCACGGTCCGTCTTCGCCAGTACTCAGCTGTGGCAGCCATCCGAAAAAACTATGCATCATGGGCAGGCCAATCAATCCACACAGCGCAGCGCAGATTCCCCACAGCACAAGGATTCGGACAAACACCCAGCGAGCGCCCCACTTTGCGACGCTCAGTGTGCTGGGCAACTCCAAAATCCAGTAACCCCAGAAGAACAGTCCGGCGCCGAAACCCACGATGTCGTCTGTAAATCCCAGTCCATTTTCCTGCGGCGTGCGATTCATGCCCAGCGCCGCCACCGATACGTTGAAACGGTCCAAGTAGGCCAGGATGTATAGGAAAAACAAAAACGGAAGCAAATGCACCGTAATACGGCGGCGCGTGCGTTCACCGATGTCGGCTGGCGGTTTGCGCCAGAAGATATTCATCCAGCGATCGCCGAAACGATCGATGTGCTGATCCGATTGGCTCATGCTGCTCCCCAGTTGCCGCGAGTCGATCGCTTGACGTTAACGAATACAGAGATCGATTGCAAATTCGAAGGATGCGATTTCGCCGTTTACGGCTTAGCCTGTCAATTTAACCGACTCATGCGACGGCTGTCCGTTGCTCTGCCCTGGCGCAATCCCTGCAATCCGCAGAAAATTCCGCAGAAGATCGTAGCCGCAATCGGTCAAAATCGATTCCGGATGAAACTGCACCCCGACGACCGGAAGGTGTCGATGGGCAATTGCCATGACTACGCCATCTGGGGTGCGAGCCGTGACTTCCAATTCGGGCGGCAGCGACGTTTCTTCAACTACTAGCGAATGATACCTTGCCACTTGCATCGGACTGGGCAAACCGGCGAACAAACCTTCGCCGCCATGTTCGATTCGCGAAGCACGGCCATGCACGGGTGTGTCGGCGCGCACCGTTCGTCCGCCAAGCGCCGTGGCAATAATTTGCTGTCCCAAGCACACGCCAAAGATTGGGAACTGCGAATGCAATACGCGCACGATTTGGACTGATTCGCCCGCCTCCTGCGGCGTACAAGGACCGGGGGAAAGCACGACAGCGTCAGGCCGCATTGCCAATATGTCGGCGGAATTAATGCAGTTACTCCGCACCACGTGGGTGCGTTGTGCAAGCTGCGCGAAATAGCGCGCCAGGTTGTGCACGAAGCTGTCGAAGTGATCAATTAGTAAAATCATCGCAAATTCAAAGTGCTCGCAGGAGTCCTTCTGCTTTGTCCCATGTCTCTTGGTACTCACGCTCCGGACCGCTTTGAGCAACAATTCCGCCGCCAACCGGAAATTGCCACCAGCCGCCCGAGGCAGTAACCGTTCGAATGAGAATGCTGGAATCCATCGTGCCGTCAAATCCTATATAACCCAGCGAACCACAGTACGGTCCGCGAGCAGTCGGCTCGAGTTCCGCGATGATTTCCATGGCGCGAATTTTCAGGAGCGCCGGTTACGGAGCCGCCGGGGAACGCCGCGCGGAGTAAATTGATCGGGCTGCATTCGTCGCGAAGTTCGCCAGAAATGACAGAAACCAGATGTTGCACGAATTCATATCGCTCCAGGCGACACAGTTCGTCAACGGCTACGCTATGTGGAGCGCATACTCGCGACAAGTCGTTGCGGAGCAAATCGACAATCATTACGTTTTCCGCACGGTCCTTTTCACTGGCGAGGAGTTCGAGACCGCTGCCTCGATCATCATTTGGCCGACTGCTGCGAGCCCGAGTCCCTTTAATCGGTCGCGCCTCAACTTGGCGATCGCGGACTTGCAAAAACCGCTCTGGCGATGTGCTCACGATTTGCGATCCACCCAGATCGAAGTATGCAGCAAACGGCGCTGGGTTTCGCTCGCGAAGCCGCAGATACAGCGCGACAGCATCATCATGCGCCGGATATAAGAGTCGCTGTGCTAAATTAACTTGGAACACATCGCCAGCATAGATGTAATCAATGCCTCGGCGAACCATAGCCAGATACTGCTCGCGAGAGAAATTGCTCGTCAACTCTTTTAGATGACCGGCGGAGTATTGCGGGGCAAGCTGGCTTACTGGAATGGGCGATGCGATGTTCGCTTTCCTGCCAGTTGGATTCGAGTTCAACAGTCGTTCAAATTCTGCAGCCCGGCTTTTTGCTCGCCGATGACGGCGGACTGAATCCATTTCCGGGAAGCCTTGCGAGATGATCCATGCCTGATCAGTTTGATGATCCAGGGCAATCACCACGTCGTACGCCCCAAGCACGGCGCCGGGCAGCTGAAATTCGTCGAACTGTGGCAGTGGCAATCGTTCGAGACTTCGGGCCAGATCGTACGAGAACAGCCCGGCCAGTCCACCCTGAAATGGCGGCAATTCTGTGATCGTGGGCGCCGTAAATCTGTTGAGCAGCGATGTAATATTCGGCCAAAGAGTTGCATTTTCCGCATCGAAAGAGATCACCTGAAATGGATCGGCGGCGATGAACGAATAGCGGCCTAGCTCAGCATCGCGAAGCGCGCTGTCGAAAAACACGCAGTGCGGCAAATGGCAGAGACGCAAAAATGCATCGCGCGAATCTACCGCCGTGCCAACCTCAATGACGATACCGGGCCACTCGTGGAGCGAGCATGACGGCGCTGACGGATGCGTTTCACGTCCTGCGTGCGGCATTCGTGACTGTGGAATCATCCGAGTGTCCATCAAGCGCGACCGCCATTTACTGCAATAATCTGGCCAGTTACAAATGCTGCCGCCGGTGATGCGAGGAATCGAGCCACTTGGGCAACATCTTCCGGCGTTCCCCAGCGCTGAAGTAGCGAATCGCCAACGGCGCGTTTTTGCCAGGCATCGCTCGCCGAAGTAGCCCATGCAGTTTTAATCCAGCCTGGAGCAATACAATTTACTCGGACTGCCGGCGCCAGCGATTTGGCCAGGCTGCGCGTAAATGCCATGACGGCGGCTTTGGTTGCTGCGAAAAGTTCGCCACTATCGCCTTGCATGCCGCTCTCTGCCTGATCCCAGCCGATGTTGATGATGGTTCCGCCGCCTTTCGTCGTCATTTTCGCGCCGATAGTGCGCGACAGATGCATTGCCGCAACAACGTCAACTCGCCAAAGTCGATCAAGTTTTTCATTGAATGACTGCGCTGCGTTTGTACCCGTCAACGTATCGGCGCCCGCATTGTTAACCCAAATGTCGACATCTCCGCGCCAATTCCAGGCTGATTCCGCAAATTGAGCGACAACGTGTTCATCGGCGAAGTTCGCTAGCAGCACCTGCGATTTTCGGCCAGCGTTTTGTACCAGTTTTGCAGTTTCTTCCGCGCCCATTTTGTTGTGCGCCGCATGCACCAAGACATCGGCCCCTGCAGCGGCGAATTGTGCTGCGATCGCCCGGCCGATACCGCTCGAAGAGCCCGTCACCACGGCCACTTTTCCGGCAAGCTCGAATGCGGTTGAATCGGGCATGTCAATTTTTGGCGACCATTAAGTCCGTCCGCAGGGTTGACCTTTCCGTTGTAGTCGTCACTAGATCGATCGGCAAGCGGGCAAGGCCACGGGATTGCCAGACAGATGCTGTAACCCGATTTGCCACTAGCTGTGTACGATGGAAGAATGGCCGGCACCACCTCACCCGCGATCCGAGAAACGCTGAATTTGCAAGACCGCCTTTCGAATGCGGCCTTCGTGTTCCGCGGTTATAACGTCACGAATTTGGGACGTAGCCGCGAGCTGCTTGCCCATCACGCGTATGGGCCCGTGGTTGAGCGATATCTGCATGAAGCATCACAAATTGCCAGCGACTTGCTGCACGAGAAGATTGATTTGGTCGCGCGAGTTGAACGAGGCAAAGAGACCGATCTGGATTCGTACGGCGATGCCATAGCGCTCATCATCGGCATCGAGCAAGCTCAATTGCGTTTGCTGGATGAGTTTTTTGACATCGACTACACCAAAGGACGGTTGAGCTTCGGCTACAGCCTCGGTGAAATCGGCGCGCTCGTGGCCGGCGGCGTCATGGATATGAAAACCGCGCTGCAGGTTCCGCTCTCGATGGTGCCAGACTGCATCGAGTTGGCGCGGGATGTGACGCTGGGCGTTTTATTTTCGCGTGGCCCAGCGCTCGACGCCGATGCGGTCTATAAACTCTGCCTGCGCATCAATTCGGCAGGAAAGGGTGTAATCGGCATTTCTTCATATCTTTCGCCCAACTCGCTCTTGCTGATGGGCCAGGCCGACACGATCGATCGATTTGCCGATCTGATGCGCGAATGGTTGCCTCAAAAACTATATCTGCGGAAGAATGACAGTCGCTGGCCGCCGATGCATACGCCTATCGTATGGCAGAAGCATATTCCAAATCGAGCGGCACTCATGATGCAGACGCTCCCTGGAGGATTTACTCCTCCCACTCCTCCGGTGCTTTCGCTCGTGACGGGCAAAATTAGCTACAACGATTTCAACGCGCGCGATCTCTTGGTCCGCTGGGTCGATCATCCGCAACGACTCTGGGATGCGGTCAGCGAAACGCTCTCGATGGGCATCGACACTCTGATTCACGTCGGCCCGGATCCGAACTTGGTATCAGCGACCTTCAAACGATTGGCGGACAACGTAACCACGCAATTAGCCGCGAAGGGCTGGGAAGGCGTCGGATTGCGAGCGGTCTCGCGTGCGGTTCGGCGACCTTGGCTCGCCAAACTCCTGCCAATCCGAAGCTCGCTGCTGCGAGCGCCGTTTGTGACCCAGGTGAACCTCGAGGATTGGCTGTTAGCGCAAGATGTCGCCTGATTGTTCCCCGACCTCATTCGTTCAAACGATAGTTCGAATGGCAGCGGTGATCTCGTCCGTTGTCTGCGGATGAACAAGTCGCACCTTTTCGACTCCATTTTGCAGAAAAATCAATGTGGGCCAAAGCTTGATGCGATACGAACGGCCGAGCGGTCGACCTGGACCATCTTCTACATTGATGCGATTTAAACTCGGAAATTCGGCAATCGCTTTAACAATCAGCGGTTCCGCAGCCTGACAAAAACCGCACCAATCCGTGCCAAACTCCAAAAGCAATGGCCCTACCGACGAATCAATCGCCTCGCGTGTGGGGACGGCACTGGATCCGTCAAAGGACACGTTGCACCTTTAAATTGGTTATTCGTTGCTGGCAGTTACGGCCTCAGCATTGGCTTCGCGCGTCGCAATCTTTGTCAATTCTTCGTCAGTCTCTTTCTCTTCATCCAGCGTTTGCCGGAGATGTTAAACAGCTTCGTCGCTAGCCAAGAGTTCCACAAGGGTGCGTGTGGTGCAATAACTTGAAATCTCGTAATGTTCTGCTTTTTGCGCGGCGGCAATCAAAGCCGCGTCCGTCACGGCCGGCGCGGTTCACTTGCCGATACAAAAACGGCTGAAGATCCGGTCCAGTAGGTCGTCGGTATAGATTGCGCCAACGATTTTGCCGATTTCTAAAAGTGCCGACCTGATCTCGGCGGCAACCAATTCTTCACCCGCCTGCGATCGAGCAAGTAATGTTCCACTTGCCAGCGCGCTGAAGGCTCCGTCCAGATTCTCTTTGATGCGTCCGGCAGTGGAGCTGATAGCGATAGTGCCGGACCGTTCCGATTCCAACGCGTCGCGAATCGCCAAACGCAGGCAATCCAACCCGATTCCGGAATGGGCACTCGTACGAATGGCGGCAATGATGGCCGCTCGTTGATCAGGCGCCTCATCGCACTTTGTGAGCGCAATGATGGTAGATTCTGAGTTAAGCATCCGGCGTTCCCATTCGCTTGGTGCGCCGTTGAATCCAGGCACAGCAGGCACAAGTCGGCTTGCTTATGTTGCTGAACCGCAATTTCAATTGCGGACGAATTAATTCGATCGGTCGCGTGGCATGAGACTCTGTCTACTAAAACCGCGTCGCCGCTTCTGGTTTGCAATATACCGGCTGTGTCGACCAAATCGATCGGCATGCCCGCCGCATCGATTTGGACAATTAAATAATCGCGAGTCGTTCCCGCGATGGGCGAGACAATGGCCGCGGTATCACCTTTCAACGCGTTGAAAAGGCTGCTCTTACCAACATTGGCAGAGCCGATCAGCGCGACCCGCGGCATTTCGTTTTCAGTCCGTCGCGCTTGAAGCTGCGTCGCTAGCCGCTGCAACTGACCGGCAGCGCTCGATAAGCGATCGACAAGCTCGTCGGGATGCACGAATCGGATATCGTCTTCGACAAAGTCCAGGCCCGCCTCAAGATCGGCGAGCAAATTCAACAAATCGTCGCGCAGCGCTTGCAATGGGATGGAGAGTCCGCCGGCGAGTTGAGTCAGCGCGATATGCAGTTGACGCTGGTCCGCGGCATCGATCACCCCCAGAACCGCTTCGGCCTGCATTAAATCGAGGCGACCGGCAAGAAATGCTCGCATAGTGAATTCGCCTGGTTGCGCTCGCCGGGCGCCATGGCCACACAGAAGATCTGCAATGCACTCCATTAACGGTGGAGAACCAAACGTATGAAATTCCACAACGGGTTGCCGCGTGAAGCTGCGGGCAGTTGGCCAGAGAAACAAATCGACTGGAAATGTCCCCAAGAGAGAATCTATTTGCCAGCTGACCGCCTGCACTTCGGCGCGGTGTGCAAGATCCAACTCAGCACCACGGGCCTGAAAACAATGAGCAGCAATCTCGACGGCGCGTGGCCCGCTGGCTCGGACAATTCCACGGGCGCCGCTGCCCGCGCCGGACGCGATTGCAACAATCGTGTCGTCCAAAGAATACATAGAAATCGACCGCGAATTGGCCGGACATCACCGCCCGCAGTTGCTATTTCGATCGGGCTCCGTTACTTACCGCGGCGTTGCTTCTTGCGGTCGCGCCGCTGCGATGAACTGCCGTTCGATTCGCTGGAAAACAATTTCGCAAGCTTTGACGTGCCGGGCGCAGCAGACGCGGCACCGGCCGGCTTGGCTTTGGGCAACAGTTTCTTTTCGGCAATTCCCCACAGGCTGGATGCGATGATGTATAGGCATAACCCGCTCGGAACCGTGTAAAACATGTAGCCGATGAGAATCATCATGTACTTCATCATCTTCTGCTGCATGCGGGTCTGATCATCCGTCGCCGGTGGCATAAACATCTGCTGTTGCAGGATGAATAGTCCGACCGTAAATAGCGGCAAGATGTTCAAATACGGTCCAAGCGACATGAATCCTTTGTATGCCGTCAAAAAGCCGGGCATGAACGACCAATCGCGCCAATGAAACAGCATGTCGGGCGCCGCCAAATTGGAGCACCAATGTATCGATTCTCCCAGCAGCGGCGCCTGCCGGAGTTCAACGTTGATCATCAACGCCCGGTAGAGCCCGATGAAAATCGGCAACTGCAAAAACGCGAGCAGGCAACCGGACATCGGGTTGTAATTATGTTTGCGCCATAGCTCCTGCATCGCCCGGGTCTTCTCTTCTGGCTTTCCTTTGAATTTTTCGTTGATCCGATCCATTTCCGGCTTGAGCTCTTGCATCTTTTGCGCACCCAGCGCCTGCTTCCGCGAAAGCGGAAACATGCATCCGCGCACCAGCACCGTAAGCATGATGATGGCAATACCGTAGTTGCCGACGATGGAATAAAAGAAGTGCAAGATGTGCGTCATGGGCCGCGCCACCGCCGCCCAAATCGGCCAGCCATAGTAGATCAATTCGCCAAGATTGTTTTGTGGATCGCCCGCAAAACCCGTCTGCGGATCTGCCAGTGGATACTGCGCCAACAGTTCCGGGCGCTTGGGCCCCGCAAACACAGTGTACGTATGCGCAAGCGATTCTTCGGGCTTATTGGGGGGAAGGGTTCTGGGAATACTTATGAGGCGACACGAAACGTTGCCGAGCGTTTTAAATTTCGGATCTTCCGGCATCTTGCCGACCAAAATCGGTTTGATTTCTGCAAGCCACGGCTCACGACCTTTGAACGGCTGTGGCAGCAACGCAGACGCGAAATACTGTGCGTCCACACCCGCGTAACCTAGCAAGGTTCCTGGCTCTTCGGAGCGGTACGGCGGATCCAGCTTTCCACCGGCAATGGCCACCGGGCTGATAAGCGCCGGCGAACGGTCCTGCAGTAACAAGGCAGTATTTCGCAGACCCGCCGCCCCAGTCGCGCGAAATACGAGTTGCGTACCACCAGCCTTCCGTTGGCAAACTGGTCGGGCCATCCAACTGATACGCGACTTTTCGGACGGAGTCGCCAATGTTTTGGATCTCGATCGTGAGCGTCAAGTGATAGCCGGGTTGGTCGCCATCCGGCTTAGCGATGGTATACGTTTTGACAATGCGCAAGCCGAGTTTTTTTAGATCCCGGGTGAACTTGACAGTGTCGCCTATTTGTTCGGCGTCCCAATGAACGGTCCGTAAATTAATACCGGCGAGTTCGGCATCCAGCGCCGCATCGTCAGCGAGCTTCTTGTCGTCCACTTGCCACAGAGTGAGCAAATAGGAAAACGGATCGTGAGGACTGGTGCCTACAACTTCGAGTGCCTCAGGAATTGATTCCGTGCCCTTACGCATTACCTCGGGTCGGACAACTTCCAGTGGCCTGCGGCCCAGCGTGGCAGTCAGCTTTTGCGGCATGCCATTGCGGTTGACTGTAATCTCGACGTCTTGGTTTGGTCGCGTTTGTGCCAGCACTTTGACGAACTGAGCCGTATCACTGATCGGCGTGGAATCGATCTGGCTGATGATGTCGCCAACCTCGATGTGAGCAAGATCTGCGGGTGTGGCTTTGCCAACCACATTCACTTTTACGCCACTGGCGCCGGGGGTATCTTCACATGCCAAATGCCCAAGGTATCCGCTACGATCTTCAAGATCTCGATACCGCGCGCTGCTAAGTTCGATGCGTTCGATGGCCGCGCCTTGGCTCGTGAGAGTGACGAGCAGTCGATACGGGCTCTGATCACTCGGATCTGCCGATCCGAGCGTGAACCATTGCGGCTTGGCTTCAGGGGCATCGGCCTCTGCTGCGGCGTCGTCGGCAGGCTT
This sequence comes from Pirellulales bacterium, assembly GCA_963773875.1. Lineage (GTDB taxonomy): Bacteria > Planctomycetota > Planctomycetia > Pirellulales > JADZDJ01 > CAVTYH01. The sequence goes on along the minus strand of CAVZCV010000006.1, from coordinate 377,273 downwards.
TGTGCCATCAGGCTTTGCCGGTTCTTCGGCCTTTGCGTCAGGTGCTTTGATTTCTGCTTGATTGTTTTCGCCCTTTTTCTGCTCTGCCTTTCCGTTTGCCTTTCCGTCGCCTTTTGCCTGTGCCACTGGGGGCGGCTGCCTTCCGCGCAGCCAGGCTTGCAACGCAAAGTTGCCAATTAAGACGGCCATCGACAAAACGATGAACAAAACGAATCGTCGTTCCACGAAAATAGTCCTCGAACTCAAATTGAAAACGTTAAATATCTAGCAGAAATATAGGTGCCAAGCCGCTGAAACGATAGACGACTATTCGCTGCCGGGCTTTGAAGATTGGCCGGTCGCCTCGCCAATCCCGACCGAAACGAGCGAGGCCGGAGCAGGAGTTTTACCGCCCTTCCAGAAGCCGATCGCCGAGGAAGTTATCGAGATCGGAAATGTCGTGAATCTTCTGCCGTGTCTTTTCAGCAGGATATTCGATCCGCCGGTAGGTGATTTTGTCGTCTTCCTGCACAACGTAACATGCGCGGCGATCGCCGTCGCGCGGTTGCCCAACGGAACCCACATTCATCATCGCCTTTTCATTTCCGAGGTGATACGTGTAATTGATCTCCTCAGGGCTCAAAAAATTCATGCTTTCGGTGAAGACACCCGGCACGTGGGTGTGACCCTGAAAGCAAAAGCGTTGGATCAATGCGAAGCTCTTTTCCAACTTCTTCGGGCTGCAAATCGTGTCTTCGGGAAAAACATATTCGTTCAAAGGATTGCGTGGCGAACCGTGCACGTAGAGGCAGCCATTCTCTTTGTGACTCCGCGGCAACTCGCCCAGAAATTCCCAGCGGCGAGCGTTGTCGCTCGGGCTACCGCGTGGATTCTCCAGTTGCTCGCGCGTCCAGAAAATGGCGCGCTCGGCGCCCGTGTTAAATCCTTCCGGATCAAAGAGCGCACCTTGATCGTGGTTGCCCAGAATGCAGATCTCGCAGTTCATGACCAAGTCGATGCACTCGCGCGGATTCGGGCCATAGCCGATAATGTCTCCCAAACAGAAGATCTCGGTGATCCCCTGAGAGCGAATATCTGCCAGCACAGCCTCGAGCGCCTCGAGATTGCTGTGAATATCGCTAATAATGGCTCGCTTCACGCACGACCTGCCAGGGCGGAAAAGAAAACCCAGAATCGCTTCGCAGACCCCACGTCGGCCAGCGCTGGATCGTACAACATTCTATCCGGCCGCTCGTTTCAAGGCTAAACTGGCAGTCTACGAACGTCATGGTCCGCGGTCAAGCCATTAGCAGGCTTGAAGTTGCGCGTTCGACCGTTGCGGCGAAATCTCATTTTCGGCGTTGCTTCGACAGATCACAGCGTCGCTCCGATTGACCCCGAATGCGGATATTAGCGATCGAAACTGTTGAGCAATCGGGCAGCGTTGCCATATTAGATGACGATAAACTCGTCGCCGCGTTCGACCTTGATCCAGAAGTGCGCAGTGCCCAATCGCTTTCCGCCGGGATCGCGAAATTGTTGGCTGGAAAGGGCTGGAGTCCGCGTGACATTAAGCTGACCGCCGTTGCCATTGGGCCGGGGTCATTTACCGGGCTGCGAGTTGGCGTCACCACCGCGAAACTTTTCGCGTATGCCGTTGGGGCCGACGTGATCGGTGTCAATTCCTTGGAAGCGATTGCCTGGCAGTGCGCAAAAGTGCGCGACTCGGTTTGGACGCTCATTGATGCACAGCGAAATCAAGTATTCGCTGCGCTATTTGTGCTCAACTCCAATGGCGAGTGGACGTGGGATGACAAGACTGAATTGCTTGACGATAAAGAACTGATGCTACGCATTAAAGACGGCCAATCCGTCTGCGGACCCGCAGTGGCGAAAGTCGCGAATCGAGTTCCGGCAGGCGCCGTTGTCATCAACCAAGCACATTGGTTTCCAAAAGCAATCGCCGTCGGTCAACTTGGCGTGCGCAAATTCAAAAATGGACAACGAGACGATGTTTTTCGAATCGCGCCCGAATACCACCGGCTTAGCGCGGCAGACGAGAAGCAACGACTTGCCGGCAGCGGATGAACGTCGTGAACGGCCGATTGCGGTCGCCCGTTCAATTTTCAACTGACTGGCAGCGTCAATACAAAGCACGCGCCGTCGCCGTTTGACGCGGCTTCATAGCGCAAGTCGCCATGCATATCGCGGGCAAGACGTTGGCTTAACGACAATCCCAGGCCCACACCGGGCGCCGATTGAGCTGCTTCTTGCGCCGACTTACGAAATGGTTGGAACAAGCGTCGCTCTTCGGCAGCAACGATGCCAGGACCGTGATCGCGCACTCGAATGCAGACGTGGCCTGCGCCACGCTTGACCGAAAGGTGCAGGCGACGATCTTTAGCGAGGGCGGAATACTTGCATGCATTATCAACCAGATTGAACAAAATCTGTTCGACCGCAGCAGGATCGGCCTTCACAGTCTGCTGCGCGATCCCCGCCTGCGGGTCGACGCACAATTCTAGTTCCGCTTGACCAGCTCGATCGGCAAGCCGTTGTGTGGCGACTTTGAGCAGCTCCGAAACCTGCATCGCTTCAATTCGTCCGCCGGTCCGTCCGCGCTCCAGCCGAGCGTACGCCAGCACGTTTCCGACCAAATGTGTCAATCGATCGGCCTCGATGCGCAGCGTTTCCAAATAACTGCGGCGATCGTCTTCGTTGCGCACCATGCCTTCGCTGAGCATTTCGGCATACATGCGAAATGTTGTAAGCGGCGTGCGCAATTCGTGCGTGACGGCAGACACAAACGCCGCGCGACGTTCGCTGAGCGTCACCACACCGCGCAAGAGCACGGCTACGGCCGCGGCAGCCAGCGCCATGGCGCTCCAGGCTGCCAGCAGCGAAAGTTTGATCGGTGAAATGCCCGCCTCAATTACCGGCGGCAGCGCCCCAGGAATTAATTTCACAGGCAACGATGCCAGGCGACGAACGCTCGTCGAAGGGTCGGGGCTTGGCTCGGGTACCAATTCCGCTTTGGGCAGCAAATCTGCGATATCGTTTTGCGCGATTAGTTGGCGTTGCAATCCATCCTCGCCCGACCATGCCAGCAAGCAGCCCTGCACGAAATCGCGATCTCCCATGCGGACGCGTCGGGCCAGGACCAAATCGCCGTCGATCCACAGCGGTGTCATCATCGACATTTGGACTTCCGACGGCTGACCGGGCGTGACGTTTCCATCGAAATTGTTGAGGCCGCCCAATTGTGAAAGACTACTGTTTTGCGCAATTGAGCGTTGCCGCGCTTGATATTCCATTTGGCCGCGCGCACCTTGCTGCGGCAGCAACTGAGCAAACGATTGTTGCGCATCTTTCTGCGGTGGCTGATAATTCGGCTGCTGCATTTGCTGCTGCGAATTTGCGGCCTCCGGGTTTGCATCCTGTGCATTCGGCGGCGGCCCGTTCATCATCGCTGGCGCATTCGCGAGGTTATTACCAGTGTTGAACGCCGGCTGCGACGCGTTCGGCGCGGTGGGATTGCCCATTACCAACCCGTTGCTGAGCGTTGCCATTGCTGGAGCAGATGTGGCGGGAACCGGCTGTGGCAAATCGGCGAGCAACGTACTGGGATCGAGCGATTTCTGCAGCCCTTCGAGAATACCGCGGTTGTCGTGTAGCTGTTCGTCGCTCAGGAACTCAGGAACCGCCTTACCGACGATGGCCCCCTGTGGAACTTCCGGCGAAGTCAGCGAACCGCCGGGCTCGAATTGAAAGTGCATCCGCACGAAGGGCGTGCTTTGCGTCAACAGCGGGGAAGGAATCGAGACATCGGCTACTCCTTTGCGATTCGTCGCCTTATTGTTGAACCGTTCCGCTGAGTAGAAGGACGCGTAGGTGAAATACGGACGCGCGCTTTCCTGCGCCACCAGCGGCGCCATGAACGAATCCATACGCCATAGGGCCAGCCGGGCGTTCTCTTCCAGCAGCGCCTGCCGCTTGGCAGCCGCTTCCGACGCATCGGCTTGCAACGCTTTGACGCTGACCCAGCCCACTGCAGCAATGACCACTGCAAGGCAGATCGAAAAGGCGAGCCAGATTTGCCAGGGACGATTCACTCAGCGCATTGCCTCCGCTGCAATCATATAACCCTTGCCACGCACCGTTAGCACAATATGGGGTTCTTCGGAATCATCTCTCAGTTTTTCGCGCAGCCGAGTGACGTGCATATCAATCGTTCGGGTCGAAATACCGCGAGGGTCAATCTGCCATACGCGTCGCAGTAATTCGTCGCGCGAAATTGCCCGCCCGCTGTTAGCGGCCAGATACTGCAGCAGCTCGACTTCCTTTTCCGAAAGCTCGGTGCGTTCGCCGTTATTGAACCGCACCTCGGAGCGCGCCAGATCGACCACGGCGCCCGGCAGTTTGATCTGCGAAACTTCCCGCGGCCTTTCCGGAGAGCGCCGCAGCACAGCTTCGACACGCGCCAGCAGTTCTTTGACGCTGAACGGCTTGACGACGTAATCGTCGGCCCCGAGCCGCAGCCCATTCACCCGATCATGCTCTTCGCCGCGAGCTGTGAGCACAATAATCGGCTGTGTCGGCCGAACTTCGCGCACGGCTTTTAAAATCTCCAGTCCTTCGCCGCCTGGCAGCACCAAATCGAGCAGTACCAAATCGTACGACCGCGCAAGCGCCATCTCTCGGCCGGTGTCGCCGCGAGCCGCTTCAAATACACCATAGCCAGCAAACCGTAGCGCATCGACAATGCCGCGGCGAATTGCCGCATCGTCTTCGACAGTTAAGATTGTTTGTGCTTCAGTCATCGGCGGCTTCGCCGGAAGTAGTAGTGATGTTGCCATTTTAATCGTTCGGCGCTCTGGCCGCATTAATTCGACGGCACATATCGCTCATACTTGTATTTGAGCTCTTTGGATTCGCCCGGTTTCAATTTAAAGGACCAGCGGATGCTGCCTTCGCGGTCCAAAAGCCGTAATTTCGTCGGGTCTGCCGTCAGCGTGCCGTCGTCGCTCGCGGAAATCGGTTTGCCCGGCACAGAGTTGGTCACCACAATTTCTGCATCGCGCTTTTCAAAGTTGCGTAGTTTGAGTACGCCTTCAAGTGTGACCAAATCGAAGAATTTGTGCTCCTCCGGCGAATGCGCTTTGAACTTTCGATCGCTCTCGCTTTCAGATTTATCTTGTGCAATGTTGACCGACGCAGTTACCGGAATCTCGCAGCGACCACCGCGGGGTGTGTACTTCAGCAGGTCTTCGCTGAGCGGCTGATCGCTGCTAACCGCAAGAATGGGTCCCGTGGTCCAAGCGGTGTCGGTATCGTTTTGCAGCACCAAAAAGTGCTGCATCAATTCCGGTGGTGTCCAGCGATACAAATGCGAGTAGCCGATCTTCTTCGTAAATAGCGTCACAATCGCCCGTTCACCGCGACGAACCGTTAGATCTTTTTTCGTGTAAACGGTGAAGTCGCTGGCGCTGGCGGTATCGAGCTGTGGCAAGTTACCGGTCGTGGCGCTAAACTTATCTTCCGTGTTGGGCACCGCCTGGTCGACGACCGAAGGACTGCCGCTGGAAACGCCGTTGAATTGATCCGCCCGCATTGAATTGTTGCCGAAGGCCGCACGATTCATGATCTGCCGCTGCATTTCTGGCGGAGCGACTGCCGCGCCAATGGTGCGAATCACCTGACCGACGGCGATCGGCTCCATATATTGCGTGTGCACGAAGTGCGGCACGCCCGACAACAAAGTTCACATCGCAATGGATCAAATCTTCGGCTTCGTTCACGAGCGTGCCGCGCAGGGTCAGTTCCGCGCTGTTGTCGTCGAGGATTCTCAGCGAATATTCAGGAATCCAGGTAATGCCTTCTCGCAAGTAAGCCATGCCGAGTTTGGCTTGCGCTGCGCGCCCTTATCGGCATTGGCGCCATTCTCATCGGCGACATGAATTCGCAGCGGCAACTGCAAAACTTGAAGCTTGGTGATATCGGCAATCGGCACCGCGAAATTGTTGCCACTGGATTCCAGGACCGCAAAATCGGGTCCGATCGAAACCAATTTGCCGGACGCGGTTTGATCGGCATTTTCATGCTTATACGTCAACTGAATCGTCATTTTTAGCGACGATTCCAATCGAGCTTTCTTCGCCTCTAAATCCTTTGGTGCATCGACACCGTCGAACTCCACCACTTCGCCGGGCCCGCAACCGAGCACGTCGACAAGCTGACGATCATCGGTGGCGAATACTGCCAGCGTGCCGAATTTTGCCGGCGGAATTTCTTTGGCCACGGCCCAACCGTCACGTAGCGAAACGCTTCCTTCGCGGATGAAGAAGCCCAGGCCATTCTTGAAGACCGAGACTGCTTTGGTGCGCGGCTTCCACACGTGTGGGTTGGCGTCGTCGTCGGCTCCGGATTTCGACGTCGAGGCCGCGTTGGCGCTGCAAATTACGGTGAGATAAAGCACACAGCTGGCGATGAAGTGACCAATCGATTGAGTTTGCATGGTTCAATTGCGTTGTTGAAGTTGGTCCGACCATGACGGCTGGACGACATGAATGGCCGGCTGCCCCACCGGCCGTAATTCACTCGCTTATTGCTTCGCGACGCCGTTGTTTTCCAGTGCCGTGTAAACATCGCCCGGCATTAAGCCCAGCCACGGATCGCTGCTGGGCGTCAGGAACAACTGAGCGTACACGCGCTCGTTGAGTTCATTGACATTCAGATCGAGCGGTACGCTGCCCTTGGCGAACCACTCGTGAATCTGTCGATGCAGCGTGTACTCGTTTCGCACGGTGTCGATGGCAATTGTGTTCTGGAAATTGCGCACGAGGCGGACCATCGGATTTTCGACGAACGCCTTCGTCACAGCGACTGCTCCTGCTCGGCCCGCGTTGGGGTTCTTTGCTCGAATAAACGCCTGGCTCGCGGCATCGAGTTGAGCATCATCTTGATGCAATTCCGCGATGCGCCCCCAGACGGCATCATCGGTCTTCGCTGCCAAAATATTCGCATCCGCTAAAGCACCCGCCAGAAGTGGTGATTCAACATCGAATTTGCTTTGCGAAGCACGATTGGCGGCCACCGCGACCGGCGCTGAGACAATGGAAGCCGGCAGCGCCGCGGCCATCATCGGCTGTTCGACTTTGCCCTTGGGCGCGGCGATCAACATGGCCTTAACAGCGACCGGCTGCGGGATCGCGTCTTTCGATTCCTCCTGCGACAGCGTGCCCTGCTGAACATCGATGGCCGTGACGAGTCCGAGTTTTTCCAAATCGCGCTGCCATTGTTTTTGTGCCGCTAGAGCGTGGCCTTCATGGTATGCGATAAGAAACTCTGTCCGTTTGGTTTCGTCCAATGTCTTAACGGCGGCAAAAGCGTTATGCGCATCCCACAGGCCACGCAAAAACGCGTTTGGCCCATAGAGTCCCGGCAGCGCATCGATGACGCGGCCATCGCTGTCGAGAATGTAATGAATGCTGTTGCCAGTGAGCGTGCGTTCCAACTTCCGGCCATCGCCGAAATCGATCGTCACCTTCGGCACTGGGCGAACCGATTGCCAGTGTAGAATGTAGCGGTCACGAAGCGCCTTGCTGACTTCTTCGTTGGCATACAACGTGGTGCGGAAGAAACGGCTGTTCGCGCAACTGAACTCATCGGTCAGCTTGCCGAGCAGCCGAAGAGATAAAATTGGCTTGCCCGATTCTTTCGCGGCCGCTTTGGCTTTCTCTAGATCGGTGTACCAGAACAGCTTCGAAGCGTAACAATCGCGTTGACCGGCGATGGAATCGAGCGCCGCCTTGATTCGTTGCCACTCGGGCTCGGCACTGTTGACTGCGCCCTCGGCCAAATGCTTGTCGATCGACGCTTTGTGAGCCGCAACGAAAGCTTCCAATCCTTCCTTACCGGCGCTGCGAAGTGAAATGAGGGCAGCGTTTGCATCGTCGGCGTTCTGCGAAACTGCGATGGCGGCGAGTTTCGGAAGATCCAACGATTTTTCGACAGGCATGCTCCTGCAAAGGTTGATATCGGCAGCCGTTGAATTGTTGTTGCCGTTGTTGTCGTCGGCCTGTGATGAGCTTGAGTTGACGAACCAACTTGCCGTCGCACAGATCGTCAGGGCACCGTAAATCAAGCGTCGCATGGCCGGGTCTCCTATCGTGGTTCGCCGCTAGCCGACAAGTTTGGAACCGCATCCAAGGCAATCGTCAGCTCTCGTACAGATAGTACCCGCGAAAGACCCCGCCGCGTGTAAAGCGTTGGTAACGAGGCGTTTGACCGCGCTGCTAAACGAAGCAAGCCCAGGGGTTGCGACCCCCTGGGCTTGCGTGAAATCACGTTTTGTTTGTTGACGGCGCTTGGTGCTTATTCCTTTGCAGCGGACTTGGCAGCCTCTTTGGCGTTGAAGTCCGTGGTTTTCGCGGCCACATCGGACTTGCCCTTTTCGACGAGTGGTGCCTCAATCTCCGGGTTCGGCGTTGCGTCACCGGGCTCAATGCCGAGGATCCATTTGATGCCGCCGACCAGCGAATCGCGGTAGCGTGGATCAAGCCACACGGCCTCGTTATGTCCCAGACTCATGTGGAATACTTTGCCATCGCCGTAGTGTTTGCACCAGGCGATGGGAACGTGAAATTGCTTCACATTGTCTTTCACCTGCTTATTGAAATCCGATCGGCCGATGTCCAGGCTCATCAGCACGCGCACTTTATCCGGTTGCCAGTGCTTGAATTGGTAAATTTCATCCTTAATCTGAAATTCCTTGCCCCACGGTTTGGCGATTGGGTGGTTCGGGTCGTCCACAACCACTGTAACGTGGCTGTTCGCCGTCCATGGATGTGCGTTAAACGAACCGCCAAGCATTTCCCAATACGGCTCGTAATCTTCTAGCGTGTCGGCCGCAGAATGCACGCCAATAAAGCCGTGTCCTTTTTGCTTGACCCATTCTTTGAAGATGTAATCGAGTGTGGCATCATCGACCGGCCATTTCGCGCGGTGGCCGGTGGTGTAGAACATTAGGATGTCGTAATTCTGTAGATTCTCTTTGGTCAAATCTTTGGCGACATCCTGCGTGCAATCGACGCGGAACAGATGGCTGGCTATGCCCAATTCTTCCATCGTGCGTTCTGCGACCGACTTGTCACGGTCCTTTCGATTCACCACATCGTGCTTGAACTCGAAGCTTTGGGTGACGAACAGAATTCGGGCACCGGGTTTCGAGGCCGATGATTTACTGGCTTCGCCCGATTGATCGGCGGCTTTCAGCATTGCAGACCCGAGGGAAACGATCGTGAGGCCATAACATACGGTTTTCCAGCAAACTGCGGTCATGGTGGCTTCTCCAAGATTAAGCGGCTCGCCGCGGGCAATTGACCAACCAGCCAAGCCGGTGTGAAAACATCGTACCACCGCCGCGCTGCAAGCTCAAACTGTCGCGAGCTTTGCGCCGACTAACGGCAACATTACGCTCATCTCGGAACGATCCGCAGCTGGCATTTTCGCATTCCGCTGGCCTTGGTATCCTTCCGCCTCATTTTCTGTCGAATGCAATATCGAATACCTTTGGGGCAAGCGCTTGCGATTTAAGCCAATGCCACAGGTCGATCAAGTTCATCTCGAATCGGACCGCTGTTGCTCTTTGCCGTTACGGAGAGTGGCTGTCCGCTCCAAATGGACGTTTCTCTTCGGCTGGCCTGCGCTCTGAGCGCTGCTTGGCGTCGCTGCGATGACCATCGATATGCCGCTGGCGCAGTGGTTCCACGCCAAACACTTATCGCGCGATGTTAAAAAAATCTTCGACCTGGCCGAGGTCTTCGGACACGGATTCGGCGCAGGCATGATTTTACTCACGGTGCTGGTGCTTGCGCCGCGCGAACGAATTCGCTTGCCGCGTGTCGTCTTTGCGGCATACTTCGCAGGCATTGCCGGAACGATGGTGAAGCTGGCGTACTCGCGGCATCGCCCGAACAAGATGGAAGGATTGGAAACGACGGTTTTCAATAGCTTTGGCAGTTGGTTCCCATTTTTCTCAACCAGCAGCGACTGGCAAAGCTTCCCCTCAGGCCACAGCGCAATGGCGGCCGGACTTGCCATCGGTTTAAGTTGGCTCTTTCCCCGTGGCAAGTGGCTTTTCGCGGTACTGGCGGCCATGGTTATGGTGCAACGGCTGGCCAGTGGCTATCACTACCTTAGCGACACGCTCTGGGGCGCAGCGATTGGCTGGCTGCTGGCCGCGGCATGCTTGCCCGGCGGTTGGCTGGCTCGGCCCTTTGATCGACTAGAAGCAAGGCGCTCATCGAAACGCGAAGACGCCGAACTGCCGGCAATCGCCGCCTGAGCACACTCTTCGCATTGCTCTCGAATTCTGCTACATTGACCGCGGGACAGGGCAGAAATCTCTCGGCTCAATTCTCGGGCTTTGGAGGCACGTATGTCGATACTCGGCGCGGCAATTCTCGTGTTGGCGGCAATGAGCGGCGATTCATCTGCGCCGCTTGATAGTCCATCGACGACAGCCACTGAAAGAGCAACCGCTGCGATAAACAACGAACCTGTTTTTCCGCCACGCAAGCCGGCAGAAATGCGTACCGCTGTTAGCAACGCACTGCGAGCCACTGCCACGACGAAAAATCCAGCAGCGCGCGATCTGGCAATCCGCCAGCTGATCCTCGTTTTGCTCGAGCTCGAGCAGGATCAAAATCTGATGCACGATGAACGCGTCGAACTCCATACACAAGTGCGATCAAGGTTGATCTCGCTTGCAGAAACACTCCAGGCAGAAGCAAAACGCGACCGGAAGCCAAATGCTGACCAAGCGAAGCAACAAAAGAAGCCGCAAACGATTCCGTCGGTCGCTCCACAGAATGTCGGTTCGGTACAGCAGGCAGCACAATCCAAAGCTGCTGACAACAAAGCCAACATCCAGCAACAAAGTTCGGATAATTTGCAGGTGCTCGGCCAACTCGTCGGCGGTGGAGCCGGCGTCAACGTTCAACGCGGTCCGGTTCCAGGGGCGTTTGCTGGTGCGATCCCCGGCGGCGCAGCGGCGAATGGAAATGCGGGTGCGCAGCTTCGCCCGACTATGGGCCAGACCTGGTCAGCCTGATCCAAACCGTCGTTGCCCCGCGAACTTGGGACATCAACGGCGGCCCTGGCTCCGTTGTTTATTACCGCAATTTGCGGGCACTTGTGGTCCGGGCCACTGCCGATGTCCACAATCAAGTCGGCGATGTCCTGGGACAAGTGCGCAAATAATCGCGGGATTTCGCATTTAAATTTGGCGCGTCGCAATAAGATGCGTAAAGCCGCGCGACTCTGCCGGTTTGCTAAGAGTTGCGGGCGCATCGCAATTCCTTTCTCCCAAAAGAATTACGGCAGAACGCCGCTGTTAGCTATTCTTCCGGAAAAACCGACAATTCCGCGCCAATCGGACCGATAAACACTGATGAGACTAGCGGATTTTCAGGTGCTGCCGGTTGTAACCCGCCCGGTGCGCCGCAGCCAAAATACGACCCACAGTTGCCGGACATTCGATCAAGGAGTGAGATCTCATGGCACGGAAGCCTTTTCATTGGACTTTGCGGCTAGCGCTCGGATTGTGCTTGCCCGCAATTGCGTCGGCCGCTTGGGCCGGCGATCAGAGCCCGACCATCGCGAAAACTGTCGATCCCGATGTTGCGCACGTTGCCGCAGAAAGTGCGCCAGCGATTGGCACGCCGGCCGATGCGACACCAATCGATAGCACCGACGGCGCCGATGCAACCGCATCGACCGATGGCGCTGCCGATGCCGGAGTGGAAGTCATTCGCGAACGCTATCCGAACTCCGCAGTGAAAGTGGAACGCCACGTCACGCAAGATGCAGAAGGCAACTACTACAACCACGGCTTGTGGACCCAGTGGGATGATAAAGGCAAGCTCGTCGGCAGCGGCGAATATCGCTATGGCAAACGTCATGGCCGCTGGCTGCGTTGGTACGGCCAATCCGACGCGCCGATGCTGCAGGGTCCGCTCTACAAAGATTTTGCTCCGCCATTCGTGGCGGAAGCCACGTTCGAAGACGGCGTGCTGCACGGCACTTGGAAAGTGTTCGATTCCAAGAACCGCAAGGTGAGCGAATGGGAATTCGATCACGGCGAACGCCAAGGCAAAAGTGTTTGGTACTACCCCAACGGGCAGAAGCGCCGGGAAGTTGATTATCGCCAGGGCCAAATCGATGGCGAAGTGGTCGAATGGGGTCCAGATTACAAGATAAGTCTGCGCGAAAAATACGTCGATGGTCGCCGCTTAGCGCCGCAAGTCGATAATTACTCGCCGGAACAGAAACGTGCCGAAGGCTGGATTCTGTTCGCCAAAGAAATCACGAAGTCGAATTACGATTTCTGGAACGGCGTAGCCACGATCCAGGTGGTTGGCTCCGAAGGAGTCAATCAACGCCACGGACTATGGACTTGGTGGCATAAAAACGGCCAGAAACAGATGGAAGGCCGCTACGAAGCCGACTTACCAGTGGGCAAATTCACCTGGTGGTATCCGAACGGTCAGAAGCAACTGCAAGGCGAATATGTCAACGGCAAGCAGCAAGGCAAATTCACCTGGTGGCACCCCAGCGGACAAAAGCAGTTGGAAGGCGCCTATGTTGCGGGCGTGCTCAGCGGCAAATGGACTCGCTGGAACGGCGAAGGCCATGTCGTCGAAGTCGGCGATTATTCGGCCGACGGCAAACAGCAGTTGGCGCATGAGCCCAGCATGCTGAAAGGCCTGGACGACGCCAGCGCTCCAACTTTGGAAGCCGTCCAACCGCCGCCACCGACATCCTCGCGGCTCAAGCGATAACCCGTAGATCCGACGTTCGTCTCGAAACGTCTGGCCGCCTTCGAGCGGTCAGACGTTTTTTTGTTGGCAAGATCGTATCGTAAATCTAAAAGTCAGAATCAATCGCTCGTACCTCCTTCGAACGACCAACCGCAGTGCGAGCAATGCGTTTCATTCTCGTGCATCGTAGCGCCGCAGGCGAGGCACACGGAATCTGTCGAATCTTCATCGTCGTTCTCGTCATCCGTGCGATCGTCGTGCTTCTGTGCAGCCCGAAATGCTTCGGCTTCGCGCAATAGCTCCACCGCGCGCTCGGCTTCATCGTTGGGCACTTGCAGCTTGATGTTCCCCACGGCGTTGCCCAACAGCCAATCCATGTTGACGATTTCCGCATCGGTCAAAATTGCATGTAGCCCACCGTTTTCCAAATACAAACGTGCGGCCTCCGCCTCAGGCAAAAAACGAAACGTCTGGAGCGTGACAAAATCTCTGCTCATGTTTTAAACCGTTGATTTCATTTCAATCGAAGGACTGTCACTCGAAACGCTTTGGGCTTCGGCAACCAATTCCGGCTGCTCGGCCAACTCGTCGGTCGTATTTGACAGCACCGCCAGCGCTTTCGGCAAGTCGAGCGCACCTTCCCAACGGGCAATTGTCATCGTTGCCACGCCATTGCCAATTGTATTGGTAATGGCCCGTATTTCCGACATGAATCGGTCCACGCCGACAAGCAGCGCCAGCCCCTCGACTGGAATCTTGCTCACGACGGATAGTGACGCCGCAAGTGTAATGAACCCTCCACCTGTGACGGCTGCCGAGCCCTTCGAAGTCAAAAGCAGCACGGCAAGAATTTCAAGTTGATGCCCGAAATCGAGCGGCGTGTTCGTGGCTTGCGCAATAAAAATTGCCGCCATCGTCAAATAAATCGATGTGCCGTCCAAGTTGAACGAATAGCCGGTGGGAATCACGAGGCCCACCACCGATTCCGCACAGCCGGCGTTTTCCAGCTTAACCATCATTCGCGGCAGCGCGGCTTCGGAAGACGATGTGCCCAGCACGATCACGATCTCTTCTTTGATGTACCGTAGGAACTGCCATAGGCTGTAACCGGTGAATCTCGCGATGCCGCCCAGCACGATGGCGATGAACAAAAAACATGTGAGATACACGCACGCCATCAGCGACGCCAAATTGCCCAGCGTCTTTAGCCCATGCTGTCCGATGGTGAATGCCATCGCCCCGAAAGCACCCAGGGGTGCAAAACGCATGATGATGCCGATGACGCCAAACAGCACGTGCGATAACCGATCGAGCAAATCCACCAGCGGCCGACCGCGCTCGCCGAGGTGCGTAAGTGCCAGTCCGAACAAAATCGACAACAGCAAGACCTGCAAAATCTCGCCATTGGCAAATGCGCCGACGACAGAATCGGGAATGATGTGCAGCAGAAAATCGACTGTTGAAAGCGATTCGCCTTTCGCCGCGTACGTTGCCACGTCGCTGGTTTTCAGCTGCGTCACATCCACATTCATCCCCACGCCGGGCCGCACAACGTTGACGACCGCCAGTCCAATCAGTAACGCAGCGGTCGTGACAACTTCAAAGTAGATGAGTGCTTTCAGCCCGACTCGACCGACTTTTTTGAGGTCCCCCATTTTCGCCATCCCGACCACGACGGTGGTGAAAATGATGGGCGTAATCATCATTTTCACCAGCTTGATGAACGCATCGCCAAATGGCTTCATCTTCGTCCCCAGCTCGGGATAGAAGTGCCCTAGCGCTGCGCCGATGACAATCGCCGCCAGAACTTGCACGTACAGATGGCTGTAGAATGGCTTGCGTTGGCCAGGCTTCGCTGCACTGTGTTCGACTGCAATTGAGTCCATCAGCGCTCGATCCTTAACGATCGCGATTCATTCGCGGTGCAATTTAATTCGCCCTAGCCCGCGTTCCAGTATTGCGTAATCTGGCGATGAATTTCATTCATCGGGCTATCGTACAGGTCCATGATATTGATTTGCGCCCCCTCCACGCGTAATTCAATGCGGCGCTGCCCGGTGGCGGCTTTGTCTTTGAATTTCACATCGCGAAGTTCTTTCCAGCGCAGCTCGCCCGTAAGGTCCCCTTGCGACAGCGCCAGCCCCGCGGGTCCGATCACCAAGCTGGCCTCGCGCCAGTTTTTGATTCCGCGCCCCGCGGTGGCAATGGAACCTCGCAGAACATAGGCGAGCAATGCCACGAGTGCCAGCAGCACCGCGGCACCCGACCAGCCGTAGTCCTTCGTCGCAATCGAGGCAATGATCCAGCCGACGACCGTGACGCTTCACGCCCAGCCCACCAACTTGCTCCGGCGGTTTTCGTACTCCAAATATTCCAGCCGCGCGTTGTGGGCCCAAACCCGATCCATTCCAAACGTGTGCAACTGCGTTTGATAGTAATGACGAATCGTCGGATGCACATCGGGCGGCGGTGCAGGCGGCTGCACGCTACATAAAAACGCATGAATTTGAGCGGCCGATGCTTTAAATGTTCGCGGAATTCGCAGCACCCCGCGCGAATGCTGCACATACACGGCCCGGGCGTTGGAACCGGGATACCACACGCGCCGGATCTCGCGGTACGGAATGGTTTGTTGATGAGAATGAACGATGAGCTCGCTGGGAGTTACTTCCGCGTAGAAGTCGGGTGGGTTCGAAAACAAAAAGGCCACGCCAACCGCCGCCGGCAGAATGCCGAATACCGCCCAGCCCAGCTGTTTGGTCACGAGTGTAATTGCCAAGAACGCCGCGGCCACGATGAGCCACAGAATGCCACCCCAATATGGATTGCGGGCTTCGAGCGTGTGACCAATCATTGGGTGTTCTCAATATATAAGACCACCGCATTGTGGACCGCGTGGAGCAACATCGGCAGCACAATGCTGCCGCTCAAAACGCGCACGAATCCCAGGCCGGCGCCAACCACGGTCAGAATCGGAATACTCAAGAGCACGCCACTGTGCGCCATCCCGAACATGACCGACGAAACAAAAATCGCGCCGGCAATACCCATCACGCGTGTCAATGTGCCCAGCGCAATAAAGCGAAAAAACAGCTCTTCGACGATCGCTGGCTGAACGCAAATGAGCACAATGCTCCAGCCAATGGGAAAGCCGATCTTCGATCGCATCCACTCCGGAAACTGCAGGTAACTTTCCAGCGCCGCATGATACGCAAAATTCAATCCGAGCACGACTGCCAACACCAGCGGGCCTGTCAGCCAGCCGATGCGCCGATAAAATGGATCGTTGGAACCGACTTTCGGTGGCCACGGCACGACAAACAGCGCCACCACTACGAGAATTGCATCGAGCACCTCGACGAACGCTACAATTGGCAACATCCGCTGCGCAACGGCCTTCTCTGTTAGATGCTCCGTTTGCATCGCCTGCCCAATCCAGTGCGCAACGAGATTCGTCGACAGCATCAGCACGTAGAAAATGAGGAGCCGCGTCACGGCGGTATGCGCAGCCGGCGACATCGACTGCGCATCGCCAATCTGCAAGAGCGCCGCGTCGCCCCAGGCGTTGGCCATGCTCGAAGCTGGCATTCGGGCATCGCAAAACGGGCAGCGCGGCAACGTGGCATCCACCTGCTTGCCGCACCGCTTACAGGTAGCCATTGGCAAGGGCGGTGGAGCGGTCTGCTCAAGCGGCGGTTGCGCCGGCTGATCGAACGAAGGCTGGCCTGCGTCACCGGCGGCGCTTAAATGCGGATACTCGTCCTTCCACCGCGCAGCCAAATCACGCTCGTGGTTCAACGCATCCTCGCCATCCGGCGGCAAAGGGCCCACGCTCATCCGCTAAACCCCAAGGCAGCGTCCTGTTGAGCGCTCACTTCCTTTTGATACGCGATGGCTGCCTGCACTGCCTTGGCAAGACACACGATAACAATCAACTTTAGCCACCAACCCTGAACAATCGACTCTGGCTGCATTACGGCGCCAGCCACTTGCAGCCCCACGTAAATCACGAGAGCCGTGACAGTGACCGGCACGGGATACTACTTCACGATGAAACCAAATGTGATAAACAGCGCGCCAATTCCCAACAGAATCGCGCCAGTCACTTTTAATCCACGTTCCTGCGCCTGTTGCACTTCCGCCACTTTGGCTTGGTCCACGATCATGCCCTGCTGTTGGACCTTTTTCACTTCTTCATCGACGAGCGATTTAGCCATAGTGCCGGAGACGCCGAAGATGATTAGACCAAATATCAACTGCAATCCGCCCAACAAAAACATGATGGTGCGGGCCGATTTGAGCTGCTTCATCCGCGCCGATTGAGCCAGGCTCGAACCCATCCCTCCACCGCTGGCCAGTGACGGCAGCGCGCCCGGCAAGTTGTTCGCACTCGATGGCCCGGCGCCCAGCGGTGGCAGCGAACTCGCTCCAGATTGTGGTTGCCAACCAGCGGGAAGTGGCGGCGGAGTGGGCAGCGGTTGCGAGAACGGATTCCTGGGATCAGATGACATAGGCGTTGCCCCCGCGATGAATTCAAGTGTGCGCCGACGCCGCCACCAACCTGATTGAATAGCCCGCCCTTGGCCGGGCCCTGGTGAAAAGCACGTCCTAATATGCGCCAGCCGCCAGGAAGCGTCAAGCAAATGGTAGGAGCCGCGTCCCGACGGCGAAACGGCGCTATCGGCGACGGGAGTCGCCTCCTACAAAGGGTGGCGCCGACAAACTTTCTTTAATTTGCCTGTCGGTCCAGATTTCGTTTGAGATTTCTCTTCCGATTCGGTCTAAGAGAGGGCTGGCCCGGAGTGCTCGATGAACGATCGAGGGAAGAGGGACCGATGTCGCTCGAGGGCAACAGGTCGGCATTCGATGAGCTGGTGTCGTTGCATTTGCCAGTGGCGCTGCGGTTCGCCGTGCGCTTGACCGGTCGGCTCGATACCGCAGAAGACATCGTTCAAGAAGCCATGCTGTCGGCCAGCCGATCGTGGAAAACCTTTCGAGGCGAGGCGCAATTTCGTACGTGGCTGTTGCGAATTGTCGTCAACACGTTTCGAAATCGGCTCGCGCGTACGCGGCCGATGCAAACGCTCGATGACGATCTA
Source organism: Pirellulales bacterium (assembly GCA_963773875.1). Lineage (GTDB taxonomy): Bacteria > Planctomycetota > Planctomycetia > Pirellulales > JADZDJ01 > CAVTYH01. The sequence goes on along the minus strand of CAVZCV010000006.1, from coordinate 359,374 downwards.
ATCGATCCCAGCGAACGATCGCCAAGCGAATTAGCAAGTGCCGCAGAGTTATCGGAAACGGTCGCGCGCTGCATCGAACGATTGCCGCTGCGACAACGGGAGGTGATTCTGCTGTCGACTTACGAACGGCTGAGTGCGGTTGAAATTGCTGCGGTGCTGGAAATCGGCGTCGCAAATGTGCATTCCACGCTGAGCCTGGCTCGCGCAAGTTGCGCGGGCAACTAGAACGCTATTTGGCGGAAAAATGAACTGGAACGATCCACAATCCAATTCACTCGACGAACTGCTCCAGCGAGCCCAGTGGCCGGAGCCGACCGACGATCAACTGGCCCGGCTACAGCGTGGCTGGCGACGCACGGTTCGGAATCGAAAGCTAAAGCAAGTATCGCTTGTTTCCGCCGCAGTGCTTTTGCCAACAATCGCGGCGCTGGCGGTGCTGATCAATCGCGGTGAGCGGAAGCAAGCGGTGGGCGACATCAATCAGCAGATTGCGGAACATCGAATCGAACGACAGAACCCGCCGCAGCGCGATCTGGATTCCGAATCGCACAGTAGCGAGCCGGATCAGCCCACATCAATCGCTGAGTCCAACTCCACTCCCGAGACCAATGAACCGCAGCCGCCGTTGGTTCGCGAACCAACGCTGACCGAACAAGCGATCGCGCTCGTTTATCGCCACGATAATGGCCTGGATGGATCAATTGCGAGCAAGGCGGTGGCCAAAGCAGCCGAGCCGCTAGCGTCCGACGTGGCCGATCAGGCAAATGTGGATGAGCTGTTTGCCGAAATGTCGAATCCGCGAATGTCGGTCCGTTTAACGGCGGCCCGAGCGTTGGGCTCGCGAAACGATCCGGAGATTTCCTCGCGCCTCGTGAAGATGGCGATCGGTAATTTGAATCGCCGCGAGGCGCTCGTGGCACTTTTATCGAGCAGTGATCTTGTGGCCCGACAGTTCTTGGCGTATGCCCAAGAGAACGTGGAGCTGGCAGCATCGGTTCGCGCGCTGTCGGCGAAGTATGCAATGCAGTGACGGCCTTACGAAATAACATCCATCCAGGAGTTTCCGATGAACGCAACTAATCTTTTCGTTTTTCGTTGGGCCCTCGCAACCGTGCTCATGATTGCGAGCAGCGCCGCACTCGCTCAGAATCCGCCGGCTCGCACTCCTGCGCCAAAGGCTGTCGGCACCGATCGGCAGCCGGGCGAAATGATCACTCGCGTGTATCTGGTGAGCGATCTGGTCTTCGCACCGAGAAACTATCCGTTTGAAGGCATCGGTGCCGTCGGTTCGTATGGGCGATCTGCCGACAACGAAACCTTCAGTGGCGGCGGCGGCGGTTTTGGTGGTGGTGGGTTTGGCGGCGGCGGTGGTGGTTTGGGCGGCGGTAAAGGAGGACTGTTCGGCGGTGGCGGATTTTCGGTCCCAGATAGCGGCGATCCACCAGCGGCGAGCTCCCCAGCCGCTGCCCCTGCCCCAAGCCCGGGTGAACTGCCGGCTGGCGCAACGGGACAATTGATCAACGCGATTCAAGTTTCCATCCGGCCGCAATCGTGGGCCACTCGCGGGGGACAAGGCACGGTCGTGGCGCTCGGCGGTCGGATGATCGTCACACAATCCGCAGAGATTCACGAAGAGATTGAAAAGTTGCTCCACGCGCTGCGAAATGAAGGGGCCGCGCGGAACGGTCACGGTGCGCGCCTGGTGGATGCGGCTCGACAACGCCCAGTATTCGAAGCTGGTGGCCGACGCGCCGCAAACTTCGCCGGTGCAAGTCAGTCGCAAACAACTTGAAGCGCTAGCGACAGAAAAAGGAGCAGATTACGGTCAGGTGACCTGCTTCGATGGCCAAACGGTCCACATTATTTCGGGCCGTTTCCGCAATGCGGTGACGAGTGTCATTCCCGTCGTGGGCCAGCTTGAGCCGCAGCCGGTGCTCGATCAGCCGCTGGTGCAATTGGCAGCCGTCGATTCGCCGGCGGTGAATCGAATCATTGGCGAAGCGCTTCTGGAACACAAAAATCGGAAAGCAGAAACGAGCCTGACCGGAATTGCACTGGCGGCCGCTACCGGCGAAGAAGGACAACCCGCAGCGCCCGCGCCGAAAACGATTCCCGCCGAAGGCATCGTCGGTTATCAGCCTGTGCTCACGAAACAGCATGCCGGGCGCTATTGGAATTCACGCCGACGCGCCTGCCGGAAGAGCACGCCATCATTCTCGACTTGCGCAGCGTGGTAACCCGCTGGGACGAACAGCCGGAAAAGCCGGTGGAGTTCCGCAACGTGGTGACGCTGGACCGCACCAATGCCGTCTCGCAGCAGCTGGCCACGACGCTGAAAGTGCCGCTCCGCCAGCCCGTGTTGGCCGGCGGCCTTTCCATGCAGCCGGGAGCGGCTGCAGACGGCGACAACCGGCTTCAGCTTTATCTCGTCGTTGAAGCGATTGATGAGACGAAAGCTGCGAAGTAGCGATTTGACACGAGCTGCTAACGATCGCGACGCTCACGCCGGGTTCGCTGCCGCGCCTTGGTTAAGAGTCATCATCGCTTCGCGACAAATCCTGTTTTAACTCCGGCCTCAAATCCAGCCTGCTCATAGAAACGCAACGTCGCCTCATCCTTACGTCCGGTCAAAAGCATAACCTTATAACAACCCTGCTCCCACGCAATCGCTAGAGCGGCCTGTAAGATCTGCGTGCCAATACCCCGTCGCCGAAAATCAGGATGAGTGACGACGTTCTCAATCACGCCGTAAGGGCGAGCGCCTCGTGTGAGATTCGGAATGAGGGTCAACGTGCATGTGGAAACGACTCGTCCGCCAACGTCTGCCACAAGATAGTGCAACTGCGGATCAGACCAGATGCGCTGCCACAGTCGCTCGATGTCAGCGGAAATAGATAATTCCGGATCACCTGGATGCAAATGCCGGTAGAGGCGCAACAAAACCGGGAGTTCGTCGGCGCGAATCGGGCGAATGGCCACAGAATCATGCATGACGCGCGATGACACCTAATGCAAAAGCTGCAGCACCTGCTTAGGCAAGTGTTGGAAGAGTAAGCAGTGGAAAACGTTGAATTAGATCGTCCTTTTCAATCATTTCTAACGGCTGAAAGCCTTCAGCAGCCCTTTCGTTTTCAAACGCGCAAGCTTTTTCGAGAACGTAAAACTCGTTGTATTCGCGGCGAGGCTTGTTTACAGACTCCAAGTTAAGGCCGTCGAGATAGGTGCGCCAATGGCGATTAAAGCGGTCTGCCGATTCAAGAAAGCGACGCAGCGCTGCTCGATCACTCGAAAACCAATTTGCCTGCACGACTTTGCTCGTCGGCATATTCGTGTGCAGCGTCTCCAACAGCGCGACGGAATCAGGGGCGGCGAGCAGGCAACGGAGACGTAACCAGTCTCCCCAACATGTTTTTCAAGCGCGGACAAATGAATCTTTGGCCATTTCAGCATTTCATCCCGCTTCGCTTGACACGCCTGCAGCAAGGCATCCAGTGCCATCTGAGGCGCCCGGCGCACGCGAGGAAAGCCGGCTCCTCGCCACACTGGGCAAGTAACTTCAAGAACTCGCTGCGGGAACCCTCATAGTCGAACATCGTCCTACCAATTAATGCATCCCACTCTGTACCGTCTCGTCCCGTCTAGGTGGCCGATGCCTGCACTGTGTACACAATGCCAAGAACTAACCATAAGGCGCCGAAACACCAAGCAGGCAAGAAAAAGAGACTGCCGCCGCGGCTTGGATCGAACATGTGACCGTCCTTAGCGATTAAACGATATCCAATGTCGAATGCGGCAAGAATTTGACCTGCAATAATCATCAAGGGTCCCTCACCGGAAAAGCCAAATGCCTTGCCGGCAGCGAAGGCAATCCCGAACGCAATCGCGCACATCGCAATACCGCGCAGGTTGAAGATGATTACTGCCATGCCCTTGCTGCCCTTACGAAAGAGCTCACATGCCCTGCTCGCGTCGAGCGGGCTCGAACAACAGGATAACGTGACCGAAGCGAACGACGCAAATTAACCAAAGAATTGCAAGTTCAAATGAAGCGCAATTATTAGGAAAATCTACCGCGCAGTTTCACGTTGGGATGACTTCTCCAATCTTCGAATGGCTACAGTCAACCAGACAGTGTAGACGAGCAACAAAATAGAAGACGCAATCTCCACAGGCCACGGGAACGTGCCCACCGCGAAGATCCCCACGGCTTTCATGGTCCCCGTGAACGCTAAAAGCGTGGCGCCGGCAAACATCAGCTTCTGCTGCTTCTTTATTTTCGCGATCGGTTCAGTATTTATTTTATTGAGGCCTAACGATGCAAGCTCAGTGACGGCACTCCAACAGCCCCGGTTCGGTGACCTGCGAACACGTGCTACTCGGGCTCTTTCCCGAGCTTCTCGATTGCAACCCACTGCTCGCGCGTGACCGGCATGATGGAGAGTCGGGAGATGCGCACCAAGGCGAAGTCGGCGAATTTGGGATTCGATTTGATTTCCGCGAGCGGCACAGGCCGGGCGAAGCGGCGGACTGGTTTTACATCGACGACGACCAAGCGCGGGTCGTCTTGCTCCGGATCAGCATATGCCCCTTTGACCACTTCCATCACGCCGACAACGGCCTTTTCTTTGCCCGTGTGATAGTAGAGGACCTGGTCCCCCTTTTTCACACTCCGCAAGTGCTTGAGCGCGAGATTGTTCGAGACGCCGCTCCAAGTTGCCCGCTTGTCGCGGAAAAGTTGGTCCAGCGAGTAGTGGTCCGGTTCCTCTTTGAATAGCCAGTATGCCATGTTAGAAGGCTTATTGATCATTCGATATAAATGGTCCTAAACTGAAAATGGCTTTGCCTCCCTCAAATTTCCGCAGCCAAACGTCCTCGAATTCCTCTCCTATACCGCGTATATAAAAGCAGATCTCGGGGTACGCTGCAGAAAGGGCTGTCATCAACTCTTCGATATCTTTGGAAATGATTCCGTTGAAATCAGTTTGCCCATTCGCCCAACCCCGCAGAAGATCTTCGACTACCGGTTCGATGGCGTAGCGATTCTGGGCAGCCAGCCACGACCGAGCTATTCTCGCGACATCGTCTACTGGTGGCGGTTCGTCAGAAAATTGGAAATTGACTTGCGTGTAATAGCTCACTGTTGCCCCACCGCTTAACTAATAGTTATACCGCATCGTTGCGTTGTCAAAAGACGACAGTTTAGCGGCGTAGCTTGTTGCAGTCCAACGATTTTCGCCAGCGACCTACGGCCGTCGCAATGCTACACCGCAGATCGTTTCGCAGAGTGCAGGGCGTGGCGAGCCGCGAAGTCACACCGGCATGCGGTCAGCCAAAGCATTTGCGGCATCGCTTAACTACGCGGATCGAGTTTGAATGTCGGTGCGTCTTCGCTTCGCTGGACACAGCCTATCCGACTACGGCCTTTTGCGAGTGAAGTCACAGCAAATATGAATGCCTAAAACGCACGGCTGAACTTCCGGGGCCGCCTGCAAGGACGATGAAGCACGGTAACCAGGATGGTGGCCCCCGGTCAGCTTCAGCCGTGGACTATTTTTGCACTTCCCGGCGGCTCCAGGTGAGCCAACACCATCGACCAGTCTAGAAACGGGAAGCTGCCCTCGGCACCGCCCCAATGTTCTCGATTTCTGAGCGAGTAACACGGGTACTCACCGCCGAACACCCATCCGAGCTCATCGTCCTGTGACCAATTGTAATCTTTTTCCGACGGAATCACGAATGTGCGCTCCGCCATTTCCTCGATTTCAGTCGGAGTAAACAACTGAAGCCGTTCATAGTGTTTGGCAATATTTGCCTTCCGCGCCGCGAAGTCGTCACGCTCATCAGCGCCATGACCAACGAACAACGCCAGCAAAAGAAACGCAGCACTCGGATGGCCTTGTATGCGGTCGTGGAAGCCGATCGGAATGCGATTGCACCGCGTCGGCTGAGCTTCGCGCGGCTCTTATTGGCATTCCGACGCACGCTCCGCGACTACCTGCACTGCACCGAGCCGGGCGAACGGTTGTGCGAGCGGCTGCGACAGGCCATCCTCGACTCCTACCCACGCAAAAACAAAACCAGTCGACACTACCCGCGCAAGAAAAAAGAATCCTCCGCCGGACCGCCCCACATCATCACCGCTAAAGCATGGCAAATTCAACGAGCCAAATCGATCACACTCCACCAGCCAATACGGTTAACGGCGTAAAGTGGCACTGGCGATGCGAGTGCTCTCTCATCTCAGGCTTGCAGCTTTGAACTTGACTGGAAGTGGCCTCCGAATCGGCCTGAAAGGTCGCTTCCGCGAGCGGCCGCAGACGGGGCGGTTCCGCCTCTCTTCGGCCTAAAAGGTCGTTTCTTTTAGCCCAGGCCGAAGGCCTGGGAAACCGGGTGTCGACCATGCCGCCGGCCCTGAAAGGGCCATTCATTTCAATCCCACATGTAGCGCTCGTCCCATTCGATCTCGCCCAAGCGGCGGGGGCCTGGAAACTGGAAACCCGCGACGAGCGCGCGGCATAGCCACGTTCGCCCCAGCAGATTGCCGATGGAAATTTTGACGGCCAAGTAGCTATGCCACTAAAATACGGTCTTTGCTCACCGCAAAAGTGCGGCATGATTATTAGTTAGCCACAAAGAGGACGCGCCGGATGGTGTCGCTGAACCTGAATGGTGATCGGCTCATCCAGCTCCCCGTCGAAGACTCCAAGGCGAACTGCCTTGCGGGGTTCTGGCGGTGGGTCGAGTTGCTCGCCGCCGACGATTACCTTGGGGCACTGGAGGCGCTGCACTGGCCGAAGGGGACTTCACTGACGCCCGAGAAGTTGAAGGAGATCGTCACCAAGTTCTTCGGCGGCGACGCCCCGTGGTCGGTGGTGATCCCAAACGACCGGCTCATCGGTGTCATCAACGACGCGGCCGAGTTCCAGCCACGGAACCCTGAGGGCTGGGGATGGTTCATGGCGCAGTTGCCGCTCACCACCGAACCGGCCGACCCGAAGAACGACGAAATCCCGCTCATGGGATTGGCCAGTTCATTTTTCGTGCGGGAACTGGGTGGGAACTACGTCTTGGAGTTCGAGATATTTCACGCTTGACCCGGAGGCGTCGGCCGCGGCTAACAAAGCGTTGCACTTGGCCGGGCCGACATTACGGTTTTTCGAGACTTTACGTTCCTTGCAGCCGGCCCGGCAAGTGAACGCGGTCGTTGGGTTGCATCAATTACGAAAGGAAAACCTATGTACCGCTTCAATAACTGTCACAATCGCAACCATCCTGACCTATACGGCAACGGAGCTTTCTTCGATCTCGAGACGACCGGACGTCAAGCGGAGGTAGCTGATAGATTGGCGAATGAACTCACTGTTGGCGAAACCTGTATTGTTGCCGCGCCTGACATCACAGATGACATTACTTTTGATTGGTATCGATTCTCTCGTGAGGCGGTGAAGCGCGACCGCGAGAGGAACGTAGACTGTCACGCTTACTTTGGCGAACACTTCAAAACGGAGACCCTTTCACGGGCAAACGCGAGACGCAAGCCAATATACAAAGAATTCTTTAACGTCAACGGTCGCTTCAAACGGCCATCGGTTCAGCGCGCAAAAATAGTCTCGTTCACGCTACAATCCGCTTTGAGCCTGCCCGGCGTGAGTAGGGCAACTGAGCATTACCGTTAGCCCGCATCCTAACCATTTCGAGGAGCTCTCATGGGACTGTTTTGGGATCTCATACAGCAGACTCAGATCAGCACAACGCGACAGAAGGCCGCGTCCCTTGAGGAGCGAGTGCGCCTCTTGGAGGCAGACCTTCGACAGACCCAGAGCCTGCTTCACGAGGTTATCCAGCGGCTTGAGAAAGCAGTCGGGCAGGATCTCGACCGTGACGGCCGCGTCGGCTAGTGTTCGCAGGTCGCCACTTCTGGCCGTGCGCTTCTGCATCGACTAAATTGCGGATGCTCGGTCGCACAGAGCGTGCAAGCGGCTCTTATACGATCAATCGCCGCATGGAAGTCACTCGTGAATTATTCGATCTGCAACGACATCGTCGGTTTGGCACCGCCAATCCCGATCGAATGCGACTTGCCTATTGGGAATGGCTCGCCCGCAACAAGTGGGGGCCTTATCAGGCCATGCAGCACTTCGGAGTGGGCTTGGATACTATCGATGGTCCCGATTGGTGTTTCCCTCGTTACGGCATGAGCACTACGCAACTGCCGGATGGGCGAGTCATTCATGTCGGCGGCGAATACGAAGATTCGTACGATGCAGAGTTTTGCATCTTTAATGACGTGGTACTCTTTGGCCCGAACGATGAATTTGCAATTTTTGGTTACCCACGAGACGAATTCCCACCTACCGATTTCCACACGGCAACATTCGACGGAAGTCGAGTTGTGTTAATTGGCTGCTTTGGATATCCCGAAGATCGAATTCCAGGCCATACGCCCGTCTTTTCGCTGGACACAACGACATACAAGATGCAACGGCTTGAAATGGCAGGCGATAATCCTGGTTGGCTGTATGAGCATTCAGCGGTATTCGACTCAAATCGAAGTTCAATCGTGGTACGTGGAGGGAAAGTAATTGTGGGTCGCGCGGGCGATCAGCAACTCCTCCGCAATTTCGACGACTTTGAATTGTGTCTTCAGACTTCGCAGTGGAAGCGTTTGACGAATAAACGATGGAGGCAATTTCACATCATTTTTTTGACCAGACAGGAAAGAGGTGTTATCCGCAACCCCGCTTCGAGCTTTCTTGGTGTCTTCCGAACCGCCCACTCCATAAGGAATTAGACGACCAGAGCCGACAAGGATGGCAGATTTTAGTGAGTGACGTTCTCGTAACTTTTTGGGATGACGGCTCCAGTATTTCGATTGTAATTGAAGGCGAATTGCCTGATGACGTAGTGCATGCGGTGCTGGATGACGCAAGGACCAACGTCCAAGCAAATGTTCTTTCACAATGCGTATTAGAGCAGTTGATTTAGCGACTCATGCCCGACCTGAATAAATCTTTTCAGCTACTCGATGGGTGGAATTGGGCGATTCCTTATGCCCGATTCGCAGTATCAAAGAATCGACCTTTCAGGTCGTACAGAATCAGTGACTCAAAACACTGGCATAGCCAACGGCACCCGGCGTGTCTTCACACACAACCGCCAGATATTTTAGTGCTGCAAAATGTGGGCTAGCCGACAGATAGGGCTCGATTTGCACAAGGCGAAGGTTGCGGCCGCATCGCTCGGCGGTACGATTCACTCGTCCAATGAAACGCGGCGCAGGATTCGAACCTTCGCACGACGGCGAACGAGGAGGATGCAATGCAAAAGCGCAAGCTTGGAAAGAGCGGCCTCGAAGTTTCCGCGCTCGGCCTGGGCTGCATGGGACTGAGCTATGGTTACGGGCCGGCGGTCGAGAAGCAGCAGGGCATCGCGCTGATCCGTGCGGCGTTTGAACGCGGCATCACGTTTTTTGACACGGCAGAAGTCTATGGGCCATTCGCGAATGAGAAGCTCGTCGGCGAAGCCCTGGAGCCGTTCCGCGACCAGGTGGTGATTGCTACCAAGTTCGGCTTCAAGGGAGGCAAAACCGAAGCGGGTCTCGATAGCCGGCCGGAAAACATTCGGTCGGTCGCCAACGCTTCGCTCAAGCGACTAAGGACGGATCGCATCGATTTGTTCTATCAGCATCGCGTGGATCCGCAGGTACCAATCGAGGACGTAGCCGGCACACTCAAGGAGCTTATCGCGCAAGGCAAAGTAAAGCACTTCGGGCTATCCGAGGCAGGCGTGGAAACCATCCGCCGCGCTCATGCGGTCCAGCGCGTGACGGCGCTGCAGAGCGAATACTCGCTTTGGTGGCGCGAACCAGAAAACGAATTGCTGCCAACTTGTGAAGAACTCGGCATCGGGTTCGTGCCTTTTAGTCCGCTGGGAAAAGGCTTTCTGACCGGCGCGATCAGCGAGAACACGAAGTTCGACAAGACCGACTTTCGCAGCGTCGTTCCCCGCTTCACCCAAGAAAATCGGAAGGCGAATCAATCGCTGCTCGATTTGCTCGGCCAGCTCGCAGCACGCAAACAGGCGACGCCGGCGCAGATTGCTTTGGCCTGGTTGCTCGCGCAAAAGCCGTGGATTGTGCCGATTCCTGGCACGACGAAACTGCACCGGCTGGAAGAGAACATCGGAGCCGCACGCATCGAACTTTCGGCCGATGCGCTGCGCGATATCGAAGCTGCTCTGGCGCAGATCAAAGTGCAAGGCGAACGATACCCCACGCATCTCCAGAAGCTGGTTGGCCGTTAGATAGAAGGATTTAAGTCTTAAGCCGGCAGACGCCCTTTAAGGTCGGCGAGCTTGAAGGGTCCGGGCTGGGCAATGAGATTGCGAGCGGCGTCGACTTGTTCCCAGACGTTCCATAACATGACGCCGCGCACGCGGCCAGCGCGCAAGTAGTACACGACGCCTTCGCGGTGCGGTTGCTTCCAGTCGGCGACGGTTTGGAGGCGCAAATCGGTTTCGCCGACCGCTTCATAGCCGAGATCGAAGAGGTCGGAATAAAACGAGGGCAGATGGCTATACGTTTCCGCCGCGCCCGCCATCGCGCGGCCGCCGCTCGACCCATGCTGTTGGCGTTGTCTTCGTGCTCCACGCGGAGCCATTTATCGAGCGCGGGATTATGAAAGCGGGCCACATCGCCGGCCGCAAAGATGTCGGGCTGACTGGTGCGCAGCGAAGCATCGACTCGAATTCCGTCATCCAGCGTTAACCCGACGGCTTCAGCCAGCGCGACATTCGGCTCGACACCGATGCCAGCGACGACTCCATCGACCACCACTTCGCGTTCGGCTTTTGACTCGCGGCTGCGGATTTTGAGCACCGACTTGCCACCGCGCATTTCCATTGCGGTTACGTCGTGGCCCGGAAGTACTTCGACGCCTTTCTCGCGGTAAAAGTCGTTTAAAAACTTAGCGAGGTCTGCAGGGAACATGTTGCTGCCGATGGCTTCGCCGGGAAACACCATCACGACATGTTTGCCATTCATGGCGAGTGCCGCGGCGATTTCCGAACCGATGAACCCGCCGCCGATGACGGCGAACCGTTGGCCTTTTTCCACCAGGAGGCGCAGCCGCTGGTAATCGTCCAAGGTGCGGTAGTAAATGATTTGGTCCCCGCCAAACGGCAGATGTCGCGGAGTGCTGCCGGTCGCCAGCAAAAGTCGATCATAGGAGTAGACCGCGCCTTCATCGTCGACGACTTGCTTCTTTCGCGGGTCCAAACTGCGCACGGTGCGACCGAGGCGAAATGTTGCGCCAGGGACATCGTCCTTGCGCCAGATGACTTCTAAAGGCTTGCCCTTCCAGAGCGCTTTCGATAGTGGCGGGCGATCGTAGGGGCGATGCGTGCCGCTTCCGATCACTCCAATGCTTCCCTGCGCATCGACCTCGCGAATGCCGTGTAGCGCGGCGTCGCCAGTCATTCCGCCGCCGATGATCAGGTACTTGTAGTCTGGCATGATTCACAACATGAAGCTCTTGCCGAATCGATTCGTCACCGCCTCATTGCCTTCTCACGCCGCGCACCACCATGCAGCTCGGCTCTTTTTTGGGCGATGAGCCGAATCAGCGCCTTCTGCGGTTCCGCAAATTTCTTGATGCCTTCGTCCATCAGCGTATGCTCCATCGCCGCCATATCGACTTTCTTGTCGATTTCACTGACGACGTCGGCTGGCGGCAGCCGATCGATTTGTCGCGAATAGGTCTTGGACGATTTTTCCACGAACTCGTTCGTCTCGAACGGGTTGGTCTGGATGTCGCCGCCGGCCAGCGCCTCGACGTACTTATCTGGCCCGTCGCCAGGATTTTTTGTGCCGGTGCTGGCCAGGACGATTTCCTGTCGCAAGCGTAACCCTTTGTCTTTCCAGAACTCTTGGTTCTCCTGCCAAATACGCTTGGCGTTCAGAATTCCGACCATTCCCTGCGCGGCGGGGGTGAGATTGCCAACCTGCAGTTTTGTGTAAACATCGACGCGCGACACGAAGATGCTATAGACGCTTTTGAAATTGCCCAGTCCATCTTTACGCTTCCGGCGCCGCGCCAAATTGCATCGCGTGCAATTTGGTACTGCCGCGGGACGAACATCAGCGTCACATTGATCGTGACGCCGGCCGCGGCAATTGCCTCGAGCGCGTCCAAGCCGGCCGGCGTGGCCGGGACTTTAATCATGCGATTCTGATGGCCAGCCGACCATTTCGCGGCGAGTTCGATATACCGTTGCACGCGCTGCGAATTGTTCAGCCCTGCAGCTTGATCCTCGATTAGCGGATCGAGCTCAAAACTTACATAGCCATCGTCGGCGGAGGTCCGCTCCCAATCTGGCAAGAATATTTTTTGAGCGGAGGCGACGAGCTCATCGTCGAGTTGCCAGGCGATTTGTTCATCGCTCAGGCCCTCCTCGACTAGCTCACGAATTCGGGCATCAAAGTGACCATGTCCGATGATCTTGGAGACAATGGCCGGATTCGAAGTGGCGCCGGTGGCGCACCCACTTGTGGTTCGCCTGAACCTCGTCCGGTTCCCCTTCGTGCCGCTCGCGATCAGCGATTTGAGAGGCATAGAGCACCTCGCTTGATAGAAGCAGATTGTGCAAGTGGCGCGCCATTGCCGGATCAATGAGTTCTGCGGGCAGAGGCGTGGATTGAATGGCAGACCTGGAAGTAATTGGCGCGGCCTGCTTGATCAGATACCAGGAAGCAGAGTGCGTTAAATTTGCGCCGACGAGGGCGCAGCGCTATTTCTTCGCCGCGGCATCGCGCTGCAGTTCCATGCGGGCACGCAAGCCTTGATCTTCGAATGTCAAACCGAAATTCGCGTTTTGATATAGCTGCAAGCCGGCGGTTGCATCTGGGCCTTTTTTTGGCTGGCCGGGATGGCCATAAACGGTAGATTCCATCGTCTTCCACTGGTCGTTCCAAACGTATTTGCCGCCGCCGGGGCAAACCAGCGTGGTATGCCACAGGCGATCGTGAAGCTTTACTGGGTCTTCGTCGGGGAACAACCGCTTCCACTCGTTCAAAATGGGAATGTTGCTCCACGATCGCAATTGCATGGCGGCCTCGGCAGGGTTATGTGTGCGGTCGATGACTCCCAGGATCGAGCCGTGCAGTATATCGATCATTCGTCGATCCAGCTGCAAGCAGAAACTTTCGCCGAGCCACGGCATTAACGCCGTTTTGTTTGCATCGGCTTTGCTATCGATTGCCGGCTTGGCGCCCTTTTTTGTATCCCCCTTATTTGCCGCTGTTTCGCGCACAACCGACGGTCGATCGCGTGCTTCAAAACCGTTTCGTTCAACGTCACGATTAATCCATCGGGCGACGGAGAATAGTAAATCGCGATGTCAACATCTTCGCCAATTCCGCGGCGGGCGCGCTCCGTGGCTTTCACGCGCACGTATGGCTCATCGCGATACGTGAGCGTTTCCCACACGGTCATGCCAGGCGACGTTTGCTCGATGAAGGCCCGAAGCGCCGCCAGAAAGGCCGTCAATTTGAGCGAGCTGGAAACCTCACACTGCAGCGCAATTGGCGCCTTGGCCAATAGTTTCCGGCCTTCCTCTTCCCGTCGCTCGGGTGGCATATCGCTCAGTTTTTTCCACAGCGGATCGTCGTCGACATACAACGATACTGACGAGCCCAACCATGAAAATGGCTCGATATGCGCCTGCGGCGCGAACATCGACGCCATGTTGCCCCACTGCTGCATCTGCTCCGAATTTGTGTTGACGGCCAAAATCATGTTGGCCAGCGCATCGTGCTGGTCTCCTGCATCGGGCGCGAGTTTCACTCCGCGCGAAATATTGACGAAGTGCCGATACTCGCTACCAGCGATGAGGGGCATGATCGTCAAATCGCCCGACAGTTTGGTGTCGGCCACGCCGATGCGAAATCCGATGGGATCGAACGACCAGCGCCAATTCCGCTGATAATTATCGCGCCACTGAATGTACGCCAGGCTCTCGTCCGTGGTGATTTTCTGAATCGGCATTTCAATAATCGGCGTCATAAAGGAGAGACTGCCTTGCGTGGATGACGAGACGCCAACTCTGGTCAATTTCAACTCGCCAACATCGACGAGCGGTTCATCGGTGTGCAACACGTCATCCTTGGCTTTACCGGATGCCAACGAGGTTAGATTCTCGGCCGTCAAATCGGCCAACGCTGCGCCTGTGAAAGTGCGTCGAGCCGAGCCAATTCGCCAGCGCGGCGAACACCAGCGGCGGATCGTGGCATCGCTCAAAAATAAGAACGCGGTTTCATTTTTGTCGCTCAGTGGATAGCGCGGCGGAAAAACTTGAATTCGTCGAGGGAACTGATCGGCTCGATCTCCTTGCCGACCTTTGCCAATCGTTCCAATTGAGCCAGCGAATTCGTCACCACGACCGCGCCATTCAAGGGCGCGATGTACGAACAAATTTGCCGATCGGGGGAGCGGGCGCCCTGATATTTCAGGCCGCCCGCTTCGCCGCTTTGAGGTTTGGCGTCCGGCAGTTTGGCTATCGACAACTGGAGTTGGGCCTTCAGCAACCCCGCCAACACGTCGGGATGTTCGGTTTCGAACAGCACGGCCACATCGGTGCCCGTCGGATAATAAGGGTCGGAACCAGTGACCGCCAAACTTTTGATGGCCGCAGGACCGACAATTCTCCCTAAATCGGTCAGCTTCAAACCCAATTGACTTTGGTATCGAGCGGCAATTCCCAAATCCTCACTTTTCGGCTCGGACAAATTCAACAGCAGCGTATCGCTGCGGTTCATTTCATCCTGCAACTGGACCGACGCCTGAAACGACGGAATGAATAAGACATGCTGATCGAAAGGAATCAATTTCGATAGCGGATCGAGTGCTGGTTTTGCATCCTTCAGCAGGGGCTTCCAATCGATGGCCGCCACGGTAATTCCCTCCAGCGAATCGATATCGCTGTCAGGCTTCTGATCGTGCGCCGGATTGCGCATAGCCCGATCGAGCTGCAAACTTTCACTAATGGCTCTGCCACCGGAGAACAAATCGTAAGCGTCTTCACGATCGCGAAACGCGAAATCTGGCGGAATGCGCTGGTTCGATTTGCGTCGATCCGGATCCAATTTATTCAGCATCTGTTCGGTATTGTCGCGCTCGTACCGAAACCACGCCTGGCCTGCAACAGGCAACTGCGTCATTTGAAAGTAGTGAGCCATCTTTGCTTCATAGAATTTGTTGCGTGCGTCATTCTTTGCAGCTGCTGCTGGAATAGTGAACTTGAAAGAATTCATGCCACTCGCATTTTCCTTGGCCAAATACAGTTCGCCTGTTAAGTCTTTGGCTTGCGGCACGCGAATGTAAAGGTGGCACATCCTGGGATCGTTGCTACCAGTGACACTGGTTGAGAATTGCCCTGCATTTTCAACGCCGATATAGACTTCCCCTTCGCCGTCGAGCACTGCCCGAGGAGCCAAGGCCCCGGTGAGCGGGCTGTAAATCATAACGGCAGATGCTTCGACTTCTGCCTTTGGCGTATTGCTGGACGTGGCCTTCAAATCCAGCAATGGGATGTCGTAAAAAGCATCGGCGGCGAATGCTGCGCTGCCAGCGCCGATGATTACCATTAAAGCACCCGCAAATCCGACCAGCATACGTTTGAAATTGCGTAGGGCGCGCACGGGAATCTCCATTTCTCGGGTCGACGAGTCGCGACGTTCTAACACGGCGGCAACATTCTAATGCTAATAATACTGGCGACACAAACGAATGGTTTCGGTCACTGCCGCGTGCCTTCAACTGGCTTCCCCAGAAAGTATGGTGCCGCTAGCCAGCGAGCGACTTCACCTGCCCGTTCGAGTACGTCGATTGAGATCAGTTGTCAATTGTCACCTCGAGCGCGGCACGCTCGACGATCGCCGCGTTGCTGGTTTGTCGGGTTCGGCAACTAAGTTTGATATTGTTCGTTGGTAACGTGTTCCATCCAGTTAACGGCTTTGCCATCGAGTTTCTCTTGAATGGCAAAGTGCGTCATCGCTGTCGCGGACGCAGCGCCGTGCCAGTGCTTTTCGCCTGGTGGAAACCACACGACGTCGCCGGGCCGAAGTTCCTCGACCGGTCCACCCCAGCGCTGTGCCCGTCCGCAGCCCGAAATGACAATTAGGTGCTGACCAAGTGGGTGCGTGTGCCATGCGGTCCGGGCGCCTGGTTCAAATGTGACGCAGGCGCCAACGGCACGGGCGGGTTCGGGTGCTTCGAATAGCGGGTCGATTCGGACCGTGCCAGTGAAATACTCTGCTTGACCTTTACCGGATGGCCTCGAACCGCTGCGTTTAATTTCCATTTGGTTTGCTCCCCGATGATTGTAGTCAATTCTCGTTCCGTAATTCGGTTGATTCTAGCGGTTGGTCAGTCGATTGTGCCAAGCGGCGCTTCGATGCGATGTCGGTGCGCCGGCTTACAGATACGTGTTACGATCCCATCGCCGTGCGCATCAGATCATAGCCGATGCCAAACACTGCCGCATCGATGAGGAGGTGGCTAATCCACGGGCCATAGATCGAGCCGCTGCGGTGGTATAGCCAAGCCCAGACGCCCCCGCCGAAAGCCGTGGCCAGCGAGAAGAACCATGTCCACGGATTCAATACGCCGAAGTAGCTACTGAGCACGACGACATGATGGGCCGTGAATGCAAGGCTTGAGACAATGATCGCCGGCCAGAGTGCGATGTGATTTCGCAGGCGGCCAAACACGAACCATCGCCAGTAATATTCTTCCAGCAGTGAATGCAGCAGCGAGTAGAACAACGCAACGGCGGCATACATTCCCAGGCTGGTAACACCAATTTTTGCCAGCCGCTCGCTCATTTGAGCGGCGCCTGCATCAAACACGCCGGCCGATTTGAACCAGCCGAAATACAACGCGCACATGCCGCCAGCAACAACGATCCCAAATGCGATGCCAAGCGCAACGCCGCGAATATTAGGTCGCGGCCATTTCAATCGCTGTTGCCGAATAAGTCCGATCCAAACAAGTGGCAGCGCGAACTGAATTGCTTTGCCGATGGCGTCGGCCCATTGCTGAGTCGCTTCGGTGGCGTTGACGAGCGCAATGAAAACAACGTACGTGAAAATCGCCGGCCAAACGCAGGCGAACAGCAACACTGGCAGCTCACTCCGTGCAGATTTTGAAAGGTCGTTCATGACAGCGGCGCGCGGAGATTCCATCGATCGGCTCTATCAGGCAATTCGCCGCGGGACACGAAATCTTGCACTCGTTGCCTGTCGGCCAACGAGCTTTCAGACCACATGAATAGCTGTCGTCAAATTCTCATTCACCGGCGTTCCGTGGATGGTATACTCAGCATTGATTGCTCAATACGTCGGCATCGTTTTATGGTTGGATTGAAAATTGCCATGAGCACAGTCGCACATTTTTCGCTGGAACACTATGAGCGCATGGTAGCGCTAGGGGCGTTTGAGGCTCCGTTTCGCAAACGCCTGGAACTTATCCGCGGAGAAATTGTCGAGACGAGTCCCATTGGTAGCGAACATGCTTTCATTATCGATCAGCTCACTCAATGGAGCATTAAGGCCACAATCGATCAGCCAATTTGGATTCGCTCCCAAAATCCGATCCGCATTCCCGTCAGCGATAGCGAACCAGAGCCCGATCTCGTTTGGGCGGTACGCAGAAGCTACGCAGACCGTCATCCGGAGCCGCACGAAGTACTACTGGTGGTGGAAGTAGCCGATACTTTGTTGCCAGTGGATCGAGGCGAAAAGCTCACTGTTTATGCTGAGGCCGGTATTCCGGAATACTGGATTGTGAATCTGCTCGATCGCCAAATTGAAGTTTGTCGCACCCCCAGCGGCGGTACCTACAAAACGTCTGCAACGCATCGCGGCGCAGAAGCCGTCGGCCCATTGGCGCTGCCCGAAGCGAAGCTGGTTGTGGCAAGTTTGTTCGAGTCGCGATGAGTCACCGGGCAACTACTGATCTTCCGACAAATCGGCTTCCGTTATCATGTTGAAGCCTTTGCTAGCCAGTGTTTCCAAGCCCATTTCGATGTTGTCGACCATCAGTGCCACCGCCGGCTGTCCATGGGGCCGCACTAAAAGTGGGTAGGCCTGAATGATGTTGACTTCCGCCTGCAACAGCGCCGTGCAAACTTGCAATAGCGGTTGATGTCCTTCCGGCAATTCCACACCGATCAGATCGCTTTCGATCATCGCCAGGCCGGTGCGCTCCAAAATTTCGCGGCCCTGTTCTGGATGGCTCAGCAAAAATCGCACAAAGCAACATTCGGCAGAATCGGTAATCGACAGTGCGACAATTTTGACGCGGCTGCCTTCAAATCGGCGCACCACCTCCAACAGTTGCCCAACGCGATTTTCCAGGAACACCGTAAATTGGCGGATGGACGGATAGTTTCGCCCCCGCATGGTCGCGAACTCGGTGCCTGCACCTTCTCCAAAACTCATGTGATCTTTGGCGGAGGATAAATCGGACGCTGCCGCGCAATCCAAGAACGCGGCGATTTCGTGGGTCGCTTGTTCGCAAATATATGGCGGCCGGGAAGTTCCGTCAATGCACTGGAGACACTGGATGTCGGTCTACCAAGCATTTGGTACGATCGCATCCAAATCGATTTTGTAGTGCAGGGGCGAAGCCTGCCCCGGACCGAACGCCGGACAAGCCGACGCTAATCAAATGAATTAAATTAACCTCAATGTTCCGTGACCACGAAATTCAGATCCGCGTGCGGTATCAGGAAACTGATGGCCAAGGGCGCGTGCATCACGCCAACTATTTCACATATTTCGAATTGGGTCGCACGGAACTCCTTCGAGCCGCCGGCATGAGCTACCGACGCGTCGAAGAGGCAGGATTTCACCTCGTCGTCGCCGAGATTAGCTGCGAATTTTTTTTGCCCGCATCATTCGATGATCTGCTGACGCTGCGAACCACGGTGGTTCATGCGAAGGGTGCGCGGATCAAGCATCTATATGAAGTTCACCGCGACGGCGAGCTGCTGGCCCGCGGACACTCTGTGGTTGCGTGCATCGATCATTCGGGCAAGCCCAAGCGAATTCCCGATTGGCTGATGCCGGACGGGGAAAAATGATGAATGACGAAATTCGAAAGACGAATGAAATTCCAATGACCAAATTCCGAATGGCGGAGTGATTCAAGCGGTTTCTTCGTTCGAAAATTGGAATTTGGAGCTTGACTCGACATTTGAATTTCGTCATTCGTCATTCCCGCGATAAACCGTCGCCGGATCGACCAACCGCTCTAAAACGATTTTCGCGCCCTCGCTCGTCACTTGCCGGAAGAAGCAACTGCGATAGCCTTCGTGACACGCTGGGCCGGTTTGTCGGACCTTCAGCAAAATAGTATCGGCATCGCAATCGACGAAAACCGCGTCGACATGCTGAACGTGGCCGCTCTCTTCGCCCTTGCGCCACAACTTGCCGCGCGACCGGCTATAGTAAACCGCACGGCGTGTCGCCAAAGTTTCTTTAAAACTTTCGGCATTCATCCAAGCCATCATCAACACTTCGCCTGTTTCGGCATCTTGCGCGATCGCCGGCAACAAGCCGTCGCCTTCGGAGAAATCGGGAGTTGTTTTTTGATCGTTCGGCATGATTTAACGACCAGCATATCGCCCAGGTGGTTCGCAGGTCTAGCATGGGTGCTATACTCATCCTGCCTCGAACTCGATGCGATTCCCCTCTCTTTCGTTGTGTCAACACGCATTAATGCCTACAGTCCTGCGGGTTGGGCCATACAGCTTCGTTTTCTTCAGCTCAGACCGAGGCGAGCCACCGCATATTCATGTGAAGCGGGATCGGCAGGTTGCGAAGTTCTGGCTCGATCCAGTTTCGGTGGCGAATAACCATGGCTTTGCCGCGCACGAGTTGCAAACAATCGAGCGGTTAGTGGTACAATATCTGCAAACACTTATTGAGGCGTGGCATGACCACTTTGGTACTTGAAAAAGAGCCGGTCGCTGCGGATATCAGTGTCACGGCGGATCAGCTTGTGGTTCGGCTAGTCGATGGTCGTGTGCTCAGTGTGCCGCTGGATTGGTATCCACGTCTTTTGCACGGCACAGATTCCGAAAGGCAGAATTGGCGAATGTTGGGGGACGGGTACGCCATCGAATGGCCGGATCTGGATGAGCACATCGGCGTGGAAGGACTACTCGCGGGTCGTCAAAGTGGCGAAAGCGCAGCGTCGATCCAGCGGTGGCTTGAATCGCGCAAGCCATAGCCCCGTTCGCTCAAGAATGGGCGAACTGCCTTCTGCAAAATCGTCGTACAGTACGACAAGCCACTATGTACAACCCTGCCGACCTTGGGCCGCTGGATTCGATGCGGTGGGATGAAAAGCTCGTCGAGCGGCTTTCGCTCTTGATTCCGTACGACGCCAACGAATTACTTGACTTTTTGGCGGAGCAGAGCAGCCGGCAGCGGCTCGATTACATCAAAGACAGTGGCGAACGGATTATTATTCCCGTCACCATGGCGCCCGCTCGATTCAAGGCACGGCAAGTGAAATCGCTTCGCCGGGCATTCGAAACGCTGGCCGTGGCCGTGGCCAAAGTGGCCAGTGCGTGGCTCGATTCGCCGGCGCTGCAAGCGGCGCTTCCGTTGCTTCCATACGAAGCGGAATGGCTTCGATTGGCGGCGGTGGCGCCGGGAGAACAAGCCAAAGAGATTTTTCATCGCTGGGATTTCGCGCTGAACGTATCGGCCGATCCGGCGGCGGAAAACTTCAAGCTGTTTGAAGTGAATTCCGTCGATGTCGGCGGCATCCATTACGCGGGCGCGACGCATCACGTGATGATGTGCGCACTGATGTGGCTTGGCGCGCCGAATGTTTGGGGCATGCCGCGCGATTGCGGCGCCGATCCTCGCTTGATTTTGCTAACGGCGCTCATGTTTCATCCCGCGGCCAAAGATCTGGACCGCCGGCAGCGGGTGGTGATTGCCGAGAATCAGGATTTCACGACTGGCATTACAGAGGCCGAATCGCTGCGCAAATTTTTTCGCAAACGCTTCATCAAAACCGAGTGCGTTGATGCTCGCCGGCTAGAGCCACATCCGGAATATGGCGTGACGTACCGTGGGAAGCCAGTTGATGTGGTCTATCGCAATGTTGAGCTGCGCGATCTGGCCGATATGGAAGCCGATGACGGAAAGCTTGACGGTCTGCGCGCCGCCGCCAAAGCGGGAAAAATGCTCTCGTCGCCTTTTGGCGAACTTGATCACAAAAGCTTGTTCGAGGTGCTTGGCTCAGAAGAATTCGCCGACCTTTTAAGCCTCGAAGAAAAGCAGTTGATTGCCAAACATGTGCCATGGACGCGGCTGCTGCGGGACCGAACGACGACGGATCCCGGTGGTCGGAATGTTGAACTCGTCGCGCATGTGCGGCGGAATCAATCGGACCTGGTGATGAAACCCAATCGCAGCTGCGGCGGCCAGGGCGTGACGATTGGTCGCGGCGTGACTGCAGCCAATTGGCAGCAAACGCTCGACGCCGCGTTGCACGCGCCCGATACCTGGGTCATCCAGGAGTTCATTCCGATTCCACGGCGGCAAACGTGCCGGGTGACTGAGGACGGTACGTTTGAGCCCGACGAAGTTTTTACGGTCTACGGCGGCTATTGCTCCGTAGGCGGCGTCGGGTTCGTCGGCCGCGCCAGCCGCAGCCCCGTGGTGAACGTCATGCAAGGCGGCGGCATGCTGGCGGTGATGGGGAAGATGCGGAAAAACTAATCGTCGAGGCGAATCGGCAGAAACGCTGCCGATGCGACCCCTGGGCTTGTTTTACAATGCGGCTATAACCAATTGTTTGACCTATGAGTGAAACGATGACGCAATCTTTAGCGAAATTGATTGACTTGGCCCTGCTGCATCCCACATTGACTGATGCTGAACTGTGCGCCGGCTGTGAAAAGGCGAAAAAGCTGGGCGTCGCCAGTGTTTGCATCAAGCCATTTGCAGTGAAACTTGCGGCCGAGCTGTTGAAGGGTTCTGACGTCGCAGTCGGTACAGTGATAGGCTTTCCGCACGGCAGCAACGCGACAGAGATTAAAGCCGCGGAAGCCAAGCTTGCCTGCGAACAGGGGGCGACCGAACTCGACATGGTGGTCAACGTCGGCAAAGTGCTCAGCGAAGATTGGGATTTCGTCGCCCGCGATATTAAGGCGGTCGTCGATGTCGGTCATCAGCACGGCGCCGTGGTCAAAGTCATTTTCGAGAACGATTTTCTTCCGCAGGAAAAATTCAAAATCAAGCTGTGCGAAATCTGTGGGCAAGTCGGCGCCGACTTCGTGAAGACCTCAACCGGTTTCGGCTTCGTGAAAGTCGCTAGCGGCGATTACAACTACAAAGGCGCCACCGAAGCCGATGTAGCCCTGATGCGAAAACATTCGCCGGCCAAAGTCGGCATTAAAGCCGCCGGCGGTGTGCGCACACAGGTGGAGGCCTTACGAATGCAAGAACTGGGCTGCACCCGGCTTGGCACCAGCGCCGGAACCGATCATCGGACTGACTAAATCGACCGGCGCCGGCTACTAGCCACTTGCGGTTTTGCGAACGAAGAGATGTTGCATCAAATCCCAAAAGTCGCCGAAGCTGCCGCCTTCGTCCAATCGAAATGGCCGCAGAAGCCGTGCGCGGGCGTGATCCTAGGCACGGGCTTAGGGAATCTCGCGTCGGCCATCGAGTCGCCGACAACTATTCCTTACGGTTCGATCCCGCACTTTCCACAATCGACGGCCATCGGCCACAAAGGCCAACTCGTATGCGGTACGCTGCAAGGACTGCCTGTTGTCGCTATGCAAGGGCGGTTTCATTTCTATGAAGGCTATCCGCAGTGGCAAATCACGTTTCCGGTGCGCGTAATGAAAGCGCTCGGAATCGATTTGCTTATCGTTTCCAACGCCTGCGGTGGTTTGAATCCGCATTTCCGCTGTGGCGACGTGATGGTGATTGAAGACCACATTAACCTGATGTGGGATAACCCGCTGATCGGTGTGAACGAAGATTCGCTCGGCCCCCGATTTCCAGACATGAGCCGGCCTTACGATCGGCCATTGATCGATCGGGCTTTGGAAATTGCCCGCCGTGAAAACTTTGTCGCCCATTCTGGCACCTACATTGCCGTCGCGGGACCGAACTATGAAACGCGTGCGGAGCTGCGGTTTTTGCGAAAAATCGGTGGCGATGTAGTCGGAATGTCAACCGTCCCGGAAGTGATCGTCGCGGTGCACGCCGGTTTGCGCGTGCTGGCAATTTCGACGATCACCAACGAATGCCGCCCCGACACGCTAAACGAGACCTCGGGAGAAGCCGTCGTTGCCGCAGCGGCGGCGGCGGAACACAAAGTGAGGTCAATTGTAATGGGAATTTTGAAGCAAGAAGGAACTGCTAGTAAACGCTAAAGGGCGCAAATCAAATTCAACGCCCGAGACGCGGAGTCGCAGAGGGGCGAATAGGGAATCCAGGAAACCAGGAAGGGAGTCGAACTTAATTCTTCCTGGTTTCCTGGCTTCCTAAGAAATTTGTCCTTTCCGCATCACTGCAACTCCACGGTTCAATTCGACCAAGAATCAGCTATGAATCCAGTCGCCACGATCGTTAAGAAACGCGACGGCGGAAAGCTTTCGCCAGAGGAAATTCGCCAATTCATCGGCGGCTTTGTCAGCGGCGAAGTGCCTGAGTATCAGATGTCGGCAATGGCGATGGCAATTTTTTTCCAAGGGATGGATGCCGCGGAACGAGCTGCACTGGTTGACGTGATGCTTCATAGCGGGCCGACGCTCGAGTGGTCGTCGGGATTTGGCACGCTGGTCGACAAGCATTCGACGGGCGGTGTTGGCGATAAAACTTCGCTCATTATCGCTCCGCTTTTGGCCTGTTGCGGCCTGAAGTTGCCGATGATTTCCGGTCGGGGCCTGGGCGCAACCGGCGGCACGCTCGACAAGTTGGAATCGATTCCCGGCTACCGCACAAATCTATCGACCGAAGAAATTCGCGAGGTGGTCGATCGAGTGGGATGCGTCATAACCGGTGCAACTTCAGATCTCGTGCCGGCGGATCGCAAGCTCTACGCACTTCGCGATGTGACCGGCACAGTTCCCAGCATTCCGCTAATTTGTGCGAGCATCATGAGCAAAAAGCTCGCAGAGAATTTGGATGCGCTCGTGCTCGATGTGAAATGGGGCAGCGGCGCTTTCATGCGGAAGCAAAACGATGCCCGTGAGCTGGCGCAATCAATGGTCGATACCGGCGCGAAAATGGGCGTGAAGACGACGGCGCTCCTGACCGATATGAATCAGCCGCATGGCCGCATGGCGGGAAACGCGGTGGAAGTCAATGAATCGATCGACGCACTTGCGGGCAAAGGACCGGCCGATTTGATGGAACTATGCCTGGCACTGTCGGCGGAGTTGCTAACATCGACTGGCATTGAAAAATCGACCGCAGGAGCAATTGCGCGATTGAACGGACTTATCGCCTCCGGCGAAGCGCTGGCGAAGTTCAAGGAAATGGTCGTGGCCCAAGGCGGCGATCTAGACGAATCGCGACCCATTGCCCCCACCTCCGATGTGACAGCGGCTCAAAATGGATACATTGCCGCGATGAACACCGAGCAGCTTGGCATGGCACTAATCGAACTCGGCGGTGGCCGCAAAAAATTGGGCGATCAGGTCGATCATTCGGTCGGCTTGGAAATGCTGGTCCGGCTCGGCGATCGCGTGGAAAAGGGGCAACCAATTGTTCGAGTCTTTGCCCATGCCGCGACCGCCGCAATCGGACGCAAGATGATTGAGGACGCAATCACGATTTCAGATCACCCGGTCCAACCGCCAAAACTGATCGTGGAAAGGATTGAGCCAAAATGAACCACGGAGACACGGAGTCGAACATCAATAAGGAAACCAGGAAGCCAGGAGCATAGAGGAATGATACGAAATGCTTTTTCCTGACTTCCTGGCTTCCTTATCAAAGTCAATTATTTCGCAATCTAGATCGCATCACGATTCTCCCTGCCTCCGTGTCTCCGTGGTGATTAACATGTTGGAATCGCAACGTAAAGCCTTGATCGCTGCTGCCTGCGAAATCCGCAAGAACGCCCACGCGCCGTATTCCAAGTTTCATGTCGGCGCGGCATTGCTCACAGCTTCGGGTAAGGTTTTCACTGGCTGCAACGTGGAAAACGCTTCATACGGGCTGACGATTTGTGCCGAAAGATCGGCGGTGTGCAGTGCAATTGCCGCTGGCGAACACAATTGGCTAGCTATGGCGGTCGCCACGCCCGGCGGTCATTCGCCCTGCGGGGCGTGTCGGCAGGTCCTTGTCGAGTTCGCGTCGGAACTGCCGATCTTGCTCGTCGATTCTGATCGACCTGAAGCCCCCGACGCCGTCCTAGAAACCGATATGCGAACCCTGCTTCCGGGGCGATTCATTTTTAGCAAATGAAGTTGGGTGGTTTATTGGCGGTGGGAAAGTTATTATCACGAGGCCCAATTCGTTCGCCTTTCTACCGCCTGACCCGCAATGCTCCCCTCTCATCCGCATCCCGATTCGTTGGAAACGCCAGTCGACCCAGAAGACGTTCCTGCCCCGATCGCCGAGTTCAAGCCTACGCCGCTCAGTTGGCGATTGGCAATTGCCGCGGCCATTGCGGCACTGGGTGTCGGCGCATTTTTGCTGCGCGACGCGATTGGCTATCGCGGTCAAGGCGCCGCGGGCGTCGTTTTCTTCTTCGGCATCGTCGCGATGTTCTCGTCGAATTTGCGGGCGGTCAATTGGCGGACGATCGGCTGGGGAATTGCGCTGCAGGCAGTTCTCGCCGTGCTGGTTCTAAAGGTACCGTTCGTGCAATCGATAATTGAGAGCGTCGGCTGGCTCGTGCAGCAATTGCTTAGTTTTGTCGTTGAGGGCGCAAAGTTTGTGTTCGGAAATCTGTACGACGCCCGGCCTGCCGATCAAGGCGGCACATGGACGCGGCTGTTTCCGAAGGACTTCGCCTTCCAGTTTGCCTTTGTCGCCTTACCGCCGATTCTGTTTTTCTCCGCGCTGTTTACCGTGCTGTATCACTTTGGCGTTTTGCAGCGCCTGGTGAAAGTGCTGGCAAAAATCATGCGGTATTTAATGCAGACCAGCGGCGCCGAAACTCTGTCGGTAGCGGCCAACGTGTTTATGGGTCAAACCGAAGCGCCACTGATTGTGCGCCCTACGTGCCGCGGATGACGAACTCCGAACTGTTTGCCTTAATGACGAGCGGCTTCGCGCACATTTCTGGCGGCTTGATGGCGGTATATATCAGCTACGGCGCGAACCCGGTGGCCGTCATCACGACTTGCGTCATGGCTTGCCCTTGCAGTTTGTACCTGGCCAAACTGTTTCTGCCAGAACTGAGCAAGCCGGTGACCAGCGGTCAAACAGACATGAAGATGGACAAGTCACCGTATGTCAACGCGGTCGACGCAGCAGCTTCCGGCACTTCCGACGGATTGGGGTTAGCGCTAAATGTTGCAGCCATGTTGATCGTGTTCATCGCGTTCGTCGCAATGTTCGACGCAATCCTATCAGGCATCAAGCCGACGCTGTTGGCGCTACACATTTTAAAACCCGAGAACGTGCCAGAATGGATGAACAATTTGAAGCTGGGTACCATTTTCGGCTGGGTATTTTCGCCCGTGGCGTTTTTGATGGGCGTGGCCTGGGATGACGCAAAGCAAGTCGGCAGTCTGCTCGGCACGAAGCTCTCGATCAATGAGCACGTGGCGTATTTGCAAATGAAAACGATTTTGCCCGTTTATGACGCTGCGGGGCAAATCGTCCCGACTGCTGGGCATCTGACGGAACGCTCCGCTCGGCTGGCAGCATTCGCGCTGACCGGCTTTGCGAATTTTTCGTCGGTCGGTATACAGCTGGGCGGAATTGGTGGAATGGCGCCAAAGAGGCGGCACGATCTGGCGCGGCTTGGCATGCGGGCACTGTTCGTTGGCTTTACTGCCACGCTGCTAAACGCGTCGATCGCCGGCATTCTGCTGCCGGATATTGTGCCTCCAACCAGTTCATCGGCCGCCGCCGCCGATTCGCAAAAAGCGCCGGTGCCGGAAACACCTGCCACCGCACCGACTGGCGGATCCGAACAAAAACCACTTGAGCCAGCGAAACCAACCGAGAATACCGATGGAAAAGCGACGAGCTTTTTCAGCAGTTCGTTACAAATCGCCGGTGCTAATATCGGTCGTCAGCTCGATCGTCCTCAAATGATCGATTTCATTGATCGACAGCACTTTGACTTGTTTGTCCCACGCCAGCCGGCTGATCGAAGCGTTGTAAAACGCGAACGGATTCAATTCCACCGGCACGCTTAAAAGCGATTTGAGTGCGCCGGCCAGCGTGCCGCCGTGCGAGACGACGAGAACCTGCCGCGCGCCCGTCTCGCGAATCGCTTCGAATGCTGCTCGAGCACGCTGCATCAGCGCACGGCGCGATTCCCCGTCGGGAATCACAAAATCGGGCTCTTGAGCTCGCCAATGCACGGCTTCGCTCGGATGCAGCCGCTCGATTTCTTCCCAGTGCAAACCTTGAAACATGCCGGCATTGATTTCCTTCAGCCGATCGTCCGTTTTTATTTCCAAATGCAGCCGCTCGGCAATGGGCTGTGCCGTTTCCATACCGCGACGCAGCGGACTGCAGTAAAGCGCATCAAATGTTTGCGATTCCAGGGCGCCTGCTAATGCCAGAGCCTGACGTTGTCCAAGTGGCGAAAGCTCGATGTTAAGCTGCCCTTGAATCCGCCGCTCCAGATTGAAAACACTTTCACCGTGGCGAACAAGATACAGAATCATAGCGACCGTCTCAGCAAGTGAGCGTGACGACGCTCGCCAATATATCGGTCGGCATTGACTTTCGGAATTGCCAAATGGCGGCGTTTAGATCACTCGGTTGCCGGTGGGGTTTCCGCTTCGTCGCCAATCTTAGCCCGCGAGAGATACCGACACCCCACGATATATGCCACTTGATTGTCGCGCTCGACAATCGTGGCGTGCATTACACGGGCCGCGAGATAGGTGGTTGTCGATTGTCCGCCGAGGGCGACCATCAAATCTTGGAAATCGGGCGGCGTTGGGGAAAGATATGAGAACCCGCTGGGTGAAATATCGCGGCAGCGCACTGGACGAAAGCGGTGTTCTTCCGGCATTTCGCCAGCGATCATCGGGGCAATCATTTGCACATACGGAAATGAACGCCTTGTGCGTTGGCGACGATCGCCCGTGGGCCCTTGTGGGATGACGCTGAACGGGCGCGGCTGATCGCTATCGGCATCTTCGCCTTTAACCTGGGCGAGTTCGGCTTCAATTTCTCGTTGCCGAGTGACGTCGGTTCCACTGAGCACTATACGTTCAAGCTTGCCCGTCTCATCGGAGATGCTGGCGAGCGACCATTGAATTCGCCGGCGCTCCCCCGACTTGGCGACTGCCCAAGTTTCCATCATCAGTGGATTTACCGAACCGGCCACCTGTTCGAGCGCGCGTTGAACCACCTCTACTTCTTCAGGCACCACGAACGCGCCGACGATCGGGCGATCGACGAGTTCGCGCGAGTCAAATCCCAAAATACGCCGAAGGGCCTTATTGGTCTGAACGATCTGACCTGTGGGCGAAACCACAGCGATGAGCGAAGCCGTCGAATCAACGACGGTGGCATGCAAGCGGCGCTCTCGTTCCAACTCCTGGCACACACGATCGTGGGCAATACTGGTGCTCACCAGGTGGGTGATGGTTTCGAAATACTGCATTTCGTCGGCCGTGAAACCACGCGGCTTTTTAGAGCCGATAACCAGCGCGCCGAAGGCTGCCGCGCCTCGCTGTAAAGGGATAGCTGCAGCGCTCGCAATACCGCGCAGCGCAGCAGACGATCATCGAAGCGCTCCTCCTTGGCAAAATCGGTGACGCCCACTGGCTGCGCGATGGAAAGTGCAAATCCTGCCAGTGATGTCGAACCATCACACGGTGTCAGGTGTGCGGGCACGTCGATATCCTTTTGATGCTCGCCGACTGCAGAAATTCTCACCGTCAGTGTCGATCGATCATCCGAAAGCTCGGCGACTGAGAAAAACTCGGCATCCAACGTTTCCGCAACCAATGCCGCGGCGTCGTACGCCAGCATTCGCCACGACGGGGCGGCAATGGCGCGCCGACCCAACGCCACGAGTGTTTCGCCACGGCGGCGAACTTGCTCGGGCGCAGTCGTTTCAAACGTCTCCGCGCCATCGCTGCCGGCAGTCGGGTCGATCAAAGGGACAATCTGTGTCATGTAAACTTAATACTGTGGTGCGGTTGTCAAACTTCGATGACGCGCGCGTCGACCTGTACCGTGGGTGGAATGGCCGGCGACCATTGCTCGCCTTCCTGGAAGAAGGTGCGATTGCGACCATAGCGACGCGCTTCTCCCAAAATCTCTTGCAGCCGCCGCACGATTTGCTCCGGCGATTCGCTGCATTTTGCCTCCGCAACACCGCAACTGAGCGTGACTTTCAAATCTAAATCGCCATGCTGAAAGGTCGCCGCATAGATTCGCTGGCGGAGTTGTTCCACGCTATTGGTGGTTTCGCGCGAGGTCGCATCGCCGCGGAAATACAAGAACTGCTCGCGCTCTTCGTCAATCGACATGGTGTTCTGCGGGCCGAATGTGGCAAAGCAGTTCGAAATGGCGTCGAGAATGCGTTTGGCAACACCTGAACCGTGTTGGCGCTTGATATCGGCAAGCTGGTCAACTTCGACGAGTGATACTGTGAATTCCTCCGCCAGGTTCCGCTGAATGCCAATGAACTCGGCGACAGCCTTCTCCAAATTCACGGGATCATCGCGCAACGGCTTATTGGATGAAGTTCGGCCGTCCGCATCGTTAGGTGAAGAGTCCTGGGCAGGCGACGAAGTCGCTAGGCGGCGGGATACATCTTTCAAAGTTCGATCGAGCTGCCGCTGCATCTTCAGGTTCGCTTCGGCCAGGCAGCCAGTGGCCTCAAGAAAGGCGCGGCATGCAGCAGCCGGACCAGCTAGTGCGGCGGCCGCCGCCAGGTTCTCTCGCGTGGTGGCAATTGCTGCGTTGTGTTGATCAACCGCCGTTTTGCACGGCTCGGCCAATATATTCACACTCTCGCTGGCGTTTGCGTCGATTGACGACAGGTGTTCTGCCTGCTGGGCCAGATAGCCATCGCTGAGCCGGTCAAATTTTTCGACATAACTCAGCACGTAGCCCGAGTTTCTTTCGTCGGTATGCTGGGTGACTTCCGATTCGAGCCGACTTAGCGCCGCACAATAT
This sequence comes from Pirellulales bacterium, assembly GCA_963773875.1. Lineage (GTDB taxonomy): Bacteria > Planctomycetota > Planctomycetia > Pirellulales > JADZDJ01 > CAVTYH01. The sequence goes on along the minus strand of CAVZCV010000006.1, from coordinate 329,001 downwards.
AATTTCAGCTCTTCCCGGATCACATCCATCGCTTGGGCGCTATCGGGGTTAATTTGCAGACCGGGCGCAGGCTCGAGTCGATCCGAATTCGCATCGCTCGACAGTGTGTCGCTTACATCCTGCCGCACTGGTCTGGCAACAACGGGAAGCGTTGCTGGCAGGCTATCAGCCGTTGCTCTACGCGCGGGCAACATCACCGGCGGCAGCGCCGTCGGCATGAAGCGCCAGGCGATCGAATACAACTCCGGCCGATGAAAATACAATGCCAGCGCGTAGCCGATCGCCAGGTTCACGAGAATGAGTAGCAAAATGCCAAACACGCTGCGCAAACTCCGCGGTGCACTGGGACCTCTGAACTTAGAATCGTGCGTCTCCGGAACTGTAGGTCACCGGAAAGGGGGGCGCCCTGCAGAGCAAAGAGCGGTCAAGTGATCGGGCCGGTTATGCCGATGTTGCCGATCGCGCAGTCCGAGAATCACCCGACATTTGACTGGACGGTAACCGCGATTTTAAGGCTTCACGAATTCCGTCCACCACGGAGGCAGATCAAGTTTGGGCACTGAAGCAGCAGGTTTGGCAATCCCTGTCGCGGATTTCGTAACCGTTGGTTCGCGCGGAGTCTGTAGCGAGGTTAGGTGCTGGCCGGCCACATTGCGCTCCGCGGCCAGATGCCGCATAAAATCAGGCGAGACCCGATCGAGCACAAAGATCTCGCTCTTGGCTTGCGGATCGCCCGCCGGATGCAGAATGCAAATCAGTTCGGCCTGTTTCGATTTTTCATTGAGCGATTTGATGGCCGCTCGTTCGTCGGCTGATTCTGTTGGTTCCGTCGGCGATTTGGCCGAGGTCTTCGTCACGTTGCCAGGGGTGCTGACGAGATAATCCGGTCCAATCGGCGCCGACTTCGACGATCTGCGCACTTGCCAATTCTCCATTTTTGCTCGCAGGTTTCGTCGAGGCATTTCGTTGGCCGCGATAGACAAAATCTAGACCCGATTTATCCAGCTCATCGCATAATGCTGGCAACGCTGCGAATAGTCCCTCATTGGCTTCCGGATCGGCGGCGTAGCACACGCCTACCACCATGCCATCGGGTGTGAAAAGTCCGCCGCCGCTGCGACCCTGCACAGGCTGGAACGCAACTTCTAGATTCTTTGCGCCTGAATATCGATTGATCGATGTGACGTGCGTTTCCTTGATCGTAGCGTCTGCGCCACCATCGCAGCCAACGCTGATGACCTTGTCGCCGGTTTGCACCGTGTAACCTAGCGGAGCGATTCGCGCGGCAACCACTGGATATGCCGTCTCAATGCGAATCAGGCCGACTTCCGCCTGCAGATCGTAATCGATCAAATGGCCGGCCACATTTTGCGGCGCGCCTGGGCCGAACAAATCGACGAGAATCCGTCCGCCTTTGGCAGCATCGCGAAACACATGGCCGCAGGTGATGATGAGCGCTTCGCCATCGCGAGCGTCGATGACGGTGCCCGAGCCGACAGAGTTGCCTTTGTCGTCTTCAATTCGCAAACGCACGCTGGCACGAATAAGTTTATCGCTGGCGGATTGCGCATCGTCAGCTGGCGGATTCGATTTGGAAATTGTGATCGGATCCAATTCCACCATTCGCCCGCTGGGCATGGCATCCGAGGAATTCGCAGACGGGGTGATCGACGGGCGCGTCATGCCACTCAGCAGTCCGCGGCGATCGGGTGAAGGAAATGGAACCGCCTTTACCACCGGCGCCGAACTACTTGGCGATTGGCCGCGCACGTTATTCAAGCCGGGGCCAACTCCATTGCGGCTGAACATGGCTTGCAAGCGGCTGGGATCGGTCGCGCCGACCACGCGGTCAACCTCTTTGCCATTGACGAGCATGACAAAACACGGAATGCCTTGCACATTGAATCGCGTGGCAAGTTCTCGTTCTTGATCGATATTCACCCGCCTGACCGGATATCCTTCTCCCACGAGTTGGCCGACGACCGGATCCATCGATCGGCAAGGTCCGCACCAGTCGGCGCGAAAGTCGAGCAGCATCGTTTGGTTCGATGCTGAAGCATCGCCGGGGCTGCAAACAGAGAGAAAAGCGGCTGCGAGGCAGGCTAGGTTCATGCGCTCCCTCCTTGGGTCGCGGGTGGCGACACGCAGGGAGCGAATAAAGAGAACGCAGTCGAATTTGGGTGAGGCCACTTCCGGCATCCATGCCGGGGCTGTTTAAGAACTCGGTTTCACTGCCGATTCATTCGGCAGTTCTTCTTGCGGGATTGAAACCGATCCTTTCGTCCAGCAGGGCGTCTTCAAATTATCTGGCACCGCGAACCAGACGCCACTCCCTGGAGTCTGGGAGGCGAGATCATTGCCGCTTCGCCGCAGCAGGGCAAGAGCAGAATCTAACAGTGCGGTGACCGTGTGACGGCGACGCGAGTTCCCCATTCCGCAACCGTCGGATGTTGCCGTACAATGTTCGACTCAAAGCAAACGCTGCCAGCACGACATCCCAAGCTTACATGGCCGATCGAAAAATTCTTGTGACCGCCGCTTTGCCCTATGCCAACGGGCATATTCACCTAGGGCATTTGGTCGAGTACATCCAGACCGACATTTGGGTTCGCTTTCAGAAGCTACGTGGCAATCGTTGCATTTACTTGTGCGCCGACGATACGCATGGCACAGCGATTATGATTCGCGCCCGCCAGGAGGGCCGCAGTGAAGAAGCACTAATTGCCGACATGCGCGAACATCACTTGCGCGATTTCGCCAGCTTCAACATCGAGTTCGACAATTACGGAAGCACGCACAGCGCTGAAAATCGGCAGCTGTGTGGAGAGATTTGGGCTGCGTTGCGCAAAAAAAATCTCGTCGTCGAACGAGAGGTCACCCAACTTTACGATCCAGTCGCCAAGACGTTCCTTGCAGACCGATTTGTGAAGGGAACTTGCCCGAATTGCAAATCGCCGAATCAGTACGGCGACAATTGCGAGGTTTGCGGCCACACTTACAGCCCGTCGGACCTCATTGATCCGGTGAGCACGCTCTCTGGCGCAAAGCCGGAACTACGAAGCGCGCCGCACTTGTTCATTCAGCTTGAACCGCTGCACGAATTTCTGGGCGATTGGAGTCAGAAGAGCGGATCGCTGCAGCCCGAAGTTGCCAATTACCTAAAAGGTCACTTCCTCAACGAGCCACTGCGCGATTGGGATGTTTCCCGGCCGGCGCCGTATTTTGGGTTCGAAATTCCGGACAGTCCTGGCAACTACTGGTACGTGTGGTTTGACGCGCCGATTGGCTACATGGCCTCGTTGCAACAGTGGTGCGATCGCAGCGGCGAAAAGTTCGACGCCTGGTGGCCTAGAGGTCAGGAGTCAGGGACCGGCGAAATTCATCATTTCATCGGCAAAGACATCACGTATTTTCACACGCTGTTCTGGCCCGGCATGCTGAAGACGGCTGGGTTTCAATTGCCGACGAAAGTGCACATCCACGGTTTCTTGACCGTTGGCGGCGAGAAAATGTCAAAGAGCAAGGGCACATTCGTCCGCGCCGCCACGTACTTGAAGCATTTGAATCCGGCGTATTTGCGATATTATTACGCCTCGAAGCTCAGTCCGCGCGTTGATGATCTCGATTTGAATCCGGACGAGTTCGTAACGAAAGTGAATTCGGATATTGTGGGCAAGGTTGTCAACCTCGCCAGCCGCACGGCACGATTCGTTGAAGCGACCGGGCTTTCAAAAACGTATCCCGACGATGGTGGTTTGTTCGCCAATGCGGCAAATGAAGGTGACTTAATCGCCGAAGCCTACGAAGTGTGCGATTACAGTCGGGCCATGCGCCAAATCATGGCGCTTGCAGATCGAGCCAATCAGTACGTTGATACGAATGCGCCCTGGATGTTGCGCAAGACCCCGCGCGGGCGAGCCAAGTCCAAGACGTTTGCACGGTTTCGCTCAATCTGTTCCGGCAGCTTGTTGTCTACTTGTCGCCCGTATTGCCGCAATTGGCTAAGCAGGCTGCCGAACTCTTGAACGACCCCATCGCAACTTGGGATCAAACGAAAAAGCCGCTCGTCGGTACCCCCGTTAACAAATTTGCACCGCTACTTACTCGAGTCGAATCCAATCAGGTCGAAGCCATGATCGAAGATAGCAAAGAAACCGCCCCGCCAACTGGCGCTCCAGCATCATCGAGCCCCGCAGCCTCCGGCTCTGCCGTGGGATCGCCCGCCAACACGTCCAGTCATAACGACGGCCCGGAGTCGCTCGCTGCCGAGCCACTTGCGGCAGAATGCACGATCGACGATTTCACCAAAGTCGATCTGCGCGTGGCCCGAATTCTCACCGCCGAAGAAGTTGCGGAAGCGCGCAAGCTGCTCAAGCTCACGCTTAGTCTCGGCGGCGATGCGCGAAAAACTGTATTCGCCGGCATCAAGAAGGCGTACAGGCCGGAAGATCTTGTCGGGCGGCTGGTGATTTGCGTCGCGAACCTCGCCCCTCGGCAGATGAAATTCGGTCTCAGCGAAGGCATGGTCGCCGCAGCCGGCTCCGGTGGCGACGAAGTGTTTTTGCTTTCGCCCGATAGCGGTGCAAAGCCGGGACAGCGGGTGCATTAGCGGATTCGGCCGGCGATTCGCTGTCCGATCCTTGTTCGTGGTAATCTGCGGTGAAGCCGCTGCCGCGCCAGCAGCCCGCGTCGGTTGCAATGCGTCTTGAGTAATCGCACCGGTTTGCTTACCATTTGCGGCCATTTCCGCGCGAACGCACTGAAACTCGATCGCACGGATCTATTCACTGCCGATTATCGGCGAAAGCGTCCAAGACCCCGGACCACTCAGCAATGGTCGAATGCATGGATTACGAGCACGTGCGTAGCACCCGGCACTGTGCGGCGACCGGACGCGAACTGCATCCGGGCGAAACAATTTACTCCGTGCTCATGGCTGAAGGCGCAAAACTGGTGCGACACGATTACGCGGCCGAAGCTTGGGAGTCCGCACCGGAAAACGCGGTGGGTTGGTGGAAGTCGCAACTGCCCGGTCGTGATGTGAAGCGCGTGCACTGGGCGCCAAACGATGTGATGCTCGATTTATTGGAACAACTTGCCGACGACCCGGCACATGCCGACATGCGGTACGTCTTGGCGCTGCTTCTCGTGCGGCGGCGCGTGTGCCGGCTCGAAGAAGACCAGCGCGATGAACACCAAGCTGAAACACTGATCCTGTATTGCCCGCGACGCGAACGAGAATATCGCGTGCCTGTCGCCACGCCAACCGCCGAGCGCACGAAAGAGATTCAAGACGAACTTGCCCGATTGTTGTTTGCATCGTAAATAACTCATGGTTGAGATAACCTCCGACCACCCAATCGCTAAACATCGGCATGCAATGCCGCCGGTGCGCTTTGCGCTCGTCGTTTTGGTCGGTCTGTTTTCAACCAGCGGAGCAATGTGTCAGCAGTGGACACGCTCGTACGTCCAACCGCGCACGCTACCGGTTTCGGCAACACTTGATCAAATCGTTACTGTCGTCAATGACAATTCGAGCCGCGTTCATTCGCTCCAATCGACGCAAGCCTCGCTGAGTATTTCTGGTGCACCGACGTCGCTCAAAGCCAACGTCGCCATGGAACCGCCGCGCCGTTTACGCATGACCGCCGACGCACCGCTTGCAGGTCGCGAGCTTGATTTGGGCAGCAATGAAGAACTGTTTTGGCTGTGGGTGAAACGTAACCAGCCACCTGCTGTGTTCGTGTGCCGGCACGATCAGTTTGCGATGTCCAATGCGCGGCAGATTATGCCGGTGGAGCCCGAGTGGTTGGTGGAAGCCGTGGGCTTGCCGCACTTCGACACCACGCAGTTGCTGGAAGGTCCGACGCCGGTTCGCGGCGGCCGCCTGGAAATTCGCAGCCATCAGCCCAGTATCATGGGAAACCTGACAAAGATTACAGTCGTTGATGAATGGGACGGCACGGTTGTCGAGCAACATCTTTATGATCCGCTCGGTCACCGACTGGCCACGGCACGCACAGGCCGGTACAAACGCGATCCGGCCAGTGGCGCTGCTTTGCCAAGATCGATCGATGTGGAATGGCCCACCACTCAGATGGCGTTCCACTTGGAAGTGACCGATTGGGTAGTGAATTCTATTTCAACTGACAACATGGCGCAGTGGACCAAGCCGGCGTATCCTGGCTATCCGGATGTGGACCTGGCCGATCCGAATTTGCGGTTCATCGCACCAGGCACGGCGCCCGTGGGAGCGCCGGCAATACAAGCCACGACGCCGCCAGGTCAGGTCAGCGCACCGCCGATTCTCGCACCCACTTCGGCCACCCGATTCGTGCCAGTTCTCTAACGCATTGCAGCCGCCAGAAGATTTCACTACCGCGCAGCTGCTTCTTTCGGCACGATCTGACCTTGTTTGAGCGCTTCCTGCCAACTTCGCGTTGGCTGCTTGCGCCCTGATCAGTCGCTTCCGGCCGGTAGTTGTGATGGGCCTTCGTAATTTCCTGCAAATCGTTGAACGCCAGCACGCGGAAATCGAGGTTGTCATGATCCAAGAATTCGACCAGTTTCGCCGCTTCACCGTTTTGCAATTGATCCTTCGTGTAACCCCAGAACATGCGGTATAAATCTTTGCCTGCTTCGCCGCGTTGTTTTTCGAAGGCTTCGCGCACAGCAACCGCTGTCGGCTGGCCACGCGACAGGGCCGATTTGATGCTGCCGATTTCCAGTGGCCACATTGCCCGCTGCTCCGGATCATTCAGCATGCTGATCAAAGGCTCAAACTCGTCGACTTGGCCCAAGCATTCGGCGGCAAAAGTTTTAAATTCTGCCCTGCGACTTGTTGAGGCCATTTCGCGCAGCGCGGTCAAAAACGGTTTGTCTGCATCGAGCGATGCTGTTAGTGCCTCGCTGGCACGGTTGTAAAGAGGGTTTGTCGGCTCATTGGCAATCCACTTGGGAATCGCCGCCGGCGAAGTGGCGTCGATCGCGGGCGCATCGGGCATCGGTGAAGTCAGCGGCCAGCGCTGCGGTGCGCTCAGTGTCGCGGCGACGCCATCTTGACCCGTCCATTCAATGTGTCCGCTCGCCGCATAGAGGTCTGCAGCAGTTTTCGGCTGTTGCAATTCAGGGTTGGTGCCAGCCATGAAATAGCGACGAACTTCAATTCCCAGAGTGGCATCGGCATCGGTGAAAGTGGCAATACCGCTGTTGGCTCCAACGTCGATGCGCAATCGAGCACCTGCCTTGCCAGTAGTCATCGCCACGACACGCCCGTATAAGACCTTGATGTTTGCCGTGCCGTCGGCATCGACGCCGCCCAGCGACACCAGCGTCTCCGGCGCTAGCTGCAACGTGACACCGGCCGATAACGTGATGGTGGGCCGATACGTGGGCAGCACCAAAAGCTGATCGCCATTGGATAGCGCTGATCCAGCCGCCAACCTCGCCCAGTGGCTCGATGCCGGATCGAACTTTAGCAACACAACGTTGCTTCCTGGAACAACGCGGCCCAGCGGTGATTCGTTCGCCGGCGCCGGAGGAGTTGGCGTTTGGTTGATCGCGGCTTTGGGATTCGTCGGCGTGCCAGGCGCGCTGCCTATGGCTGCGCCAATTGCAGTGTCGCTGGGCAGCGGCGAAGCCTGCGATCCTGCTTGATCGGTTTTCGGGCTGCTCGCGGTCGCGGCATTCACCGGAGGTTGCGGCAGCGGTGGTGGCGCTGCGGATCCGACGTTTGTGCTGCTAGCGCCGACTGCTGTGTTTGAATTCGCCGCGTTGGCCGGCGGATTAATGGCATCCGGCAAATGCAGATCGCTAGTCGCTGGCTGTGTTGGCGTCGGTGCAATCGGCGCTGGACCGGGAGCCGCCGGATCAGCGTAGCGGTCGCCGACCGCGCCGGTGGTAGGCGTACTGCCATTTTGAGTTGATTTATTGGCGTCCGCAGCATTCGCCGTATCCGCGGCGATCGGCGCCGCATTGTTATCGTTCGCTTGCGGTTGGGGGGGCGGTTTATCATTCGTGGCATTGGCGACCTCCGGCGCCGCATTCTTCGCCGGCTGATTCAATCCCAAAAGTTGATCGATCGGCCCCAGTGCCATGGTGATCGCGCCCACCAACAACGCAAACAATAAGATCGCCGCGATGATTGGCTTCCATGACGAACGCGGTCCGCGGTCGCGCAGATATTCCGGAATTTCCGGCCGCTGGCGTGCGGCCCTGGGGCGTTCGTCCTCGGGCTCCAACCGTATATCGTCGGCAGATCCGTTCGTACCGCGTGCTGGCAGCATTGGCGGAACTTCGTTGATGATGCCGTACATCCGCCGCTTCATCTCTGGATCGACATGCGCCGGTTGCCCGAGCACCATGGCGAGAATTTGATGGCACGCCGCCACTTCAGCCAAATAGACGTCCGACTCGACCAGCGCATCGCCTGTCTCGGCTGGTGGCAGGCACATTTTTTCGAATTCTGGAACACGCTCAGCAGCCAACGTGTTATCAAGATATTCGGCCGCCGTGTTCGGATCGAGCGCCATTCCACGCCCGGAAAGTTTCGGACTCGCCAGTTTCGCATTGCGCATCCGATTCTTAATTCGCTCCACGAGCTGACTGGCAAACTCGCTATCTTTCAGCTTGTTGGCGATATCGGCTCGATCGGCCGGTTCCAAAAGATCGTCCAAGTACGCAAGCATCGTCCGCAACGTCAAACGCATGGTCAAACTCCCGAAAACGAATCGAGCAAACTCCGAAACAAGCGGCCGACGGCAATGGCGGCCCCGTTAGTAATAGTGGGAATTTGCTGCCACAGGCGTGCAGAAACGCCGAAATTTTTCAGCGGGCGCGCAAACTAAGCGGCACTCACACGTTGTGACGTGGCGCCGCGGCGTCAAATGCCGTGAGCACCAGCACCGACAGCAGGGCCACAAGCAGCGTCCAGACGATCGGGTGCGGGTGGCAAGCCCAAAAGTCGCCGGAAATGTATGCCGACGCGTTGCCGTTGGTGAAAGTGATTTGGTCGGAATTGACCACCACTTTTTGCCAGCCATCAACGGTACGCCGCCACTCGCCTGTCGACACCCGACGGCAGATTTCGTGATTCGGCAGATTAATCTCCAGGCCAATCCATCCGCAGGCCGCCAGGAGCAATGTGATCGCCGCGATCGAACGCATTCGGATTACGTCCACGAAGATTGCGAAGAGAAGTGGTGCGACGAGGTAATGGCAACCATCGCGCCAAGGATTTCGCAGGCTACTGTCGTCTCTTCGCAACCTGCAGGTGGCAATCAGCTTCCGGCGAAAATGCCACGAATTGACTGCAATCGACACGACGTCATTTGACAACACGATGTCGATGATTCGCTACACGTGTCGAGATCACACCGGGATCGCAGCCGGGCCATCTGCACCCGGATTTTATGACGCTTCGGATCGGGTGGAGAGATTGTGGCTTTTTGGTTTTCACCCAGGTACATTAAGCGCACTTGGGGAGTGTATTCTGGGGACCGGCAATTGGAGTCGGTCTTCTTCTTGGCCAACTTCGTCATCAGGATTAGTCATGTCTCTCCGCTTAAACTTGCGGTTAGCCACGCTGGCATTAGCATGCAGTCTCTCGATTGCGGAATGGCGAATTGCCGCGGGACAAGACGCGGCGCCAGCCGCCAACAAATCCGATGGAGCTGCCCCTGCTTCAATCAATGCGGCTCCCGCTCCCGCCGAGCCTCAACCACTTGCCCCGGGGGCCAAAGTTGTGACGCTTTGGCCAGCCGGTCATCCCACTCTGAAAAACACTGATCAGAAAGAAACACTAACCGGCGTGAAAGGTCAGCCCGAACGAATTCGATCGGTTACGAATGTCAACAATCCGTCGATCGAGGTGCATCTGGCGCCGGCCGAAAAAGCAAACGGAATGGCGGTTATCGTAGCCCCCGGCGGCGGCAACACGCAGTTGGTCGTTAGCACGGAAGGAATTGAAATTGCCAATTGGCTAAACGACCTGGGTGTTTCGGCCTTCATTTTACGTTACCGTTTGCGCCCTTACAGTTCGGCCGTTGATGCGCTGGCCGATACGCAGCGCGCCATTCGTACGGTTCGCGCCAATGCAAGCCAATGGAACGTGGATCCGAAGAGAATCGGCATCATGGGATTCTCCGCCGGCGGCGAGCAGGTAGCCCGCGCCGTTCTGAAGTTCGATAGCGGCAACTCCGATGCGGCCGACGAAATTGAAAAGCAGAGCAGTCGGCCCGACTTTGCTGTGCTCATTTACCCCGGCTGGCGCAGCATGGATCTGGCGGAAGTTCCCAGCAAAGCGCCGCCGACATTCCTGACGTCTGCCGGCCTCGACGACGCATCGCATGCCAAGCAAACGGTCGAATTCTACAACGCGCTGTTTAACGCCAAAGTTCCTGTTGAGCTGCACATTTACGGCCACGGTGGACATGGCAACGGGATCAGGCCGCGCAATGGCATCCCCTTCGGCACCTGGCCACAGCGCTTCGTCGATTGGGCCACCGACCTCCAATTGATGAAGAAATAGCGCAGATCTTCGTTGTAAGTTTCCCGCCCATCGCCCCGCATCCATTCAATCCTATGCGAAAAATCGGATTTGCCATGACCCCAAATCGTCTCCTAGTCGGCGCGATAACGCTGGCCATCGTATGCTCGGCACCAGCCCATGTGTTTTCTGCGCCGTCGATCGCGAAATCAGTCGTTCGTACTCCGGTCAGCATCACGGATAACGGCAATAGCTGGACGCTCGACAATGGCATCGTCAAGGCGACCATCAACAAGCGCAGCGGCACGATGCCGTCGCTGGTTTATCGCGGCATGGAAACGATGGGCGGAGGCGGTGGCGTATGGGAAGAAACTCCGCAATTGGCGCCGCAACTGACGCAAATTGTCACGATCGACCCGGCAACGAACGAGGGCGATCGCGCGGAAATTGCCATCAAAGGCGTTACCGGCGGCACGGTGATGCTTTCGCCCAACGCGCCGGGCGGCGGAACTTACTGCGATATCGAAATTCGCTATTCGCTGGCGCACGGCGACAGTGGAATTTATACGTATGCAATTTTCTCGCACCCGGCTTCTTACGGGGCGATGGGCGTTGGCGAAAGCCGGTATGTGGCCTTTATTAGTCAGGCATTCGATTGGCTCTCGGTCGATGCTGACCGCAACTTGCTGGCCTGCACCCCGCGATTGGGGCACGGGCGTCGTGGTTCATGCCAAAGAGCAGCGGATTTTGAACCAGGGCGTCTATAAGAATTCGGTTGAGCACAAATACAGTTACAACGCGGTGCAATACAAAATACCCGCCTATGGCTGGTCCAGCACGAAAGAGCACGTCGGCATCTGGTTCATCAATCCGTCGATCGAATATCTCAGCGGCGGCGCTTCGAAGCAGGAACTCGTATGCCATTATCACAACACCAACAATCCGAATCCCGTAATTCTCGACTACTGGCGCGGCACGCATTATGGCGGCGGCGCAAGCTGCAACATGGCGGCCGGCGAAGAGTGGAGTAAAGTCATTGGGCCGATCTTCGTCTATTGCAACTCGCTAACGGATCCTGAAATTCCGTCGCAGGCCGATCTCGATACACTGGCCGCCACCGCCGGCAACCCAACCGTTCCGCCGGCATGGAAAGAAAACGCCACACTGCTTTGGCAGGATGCGCTGAGCCAGGCCAAGGCAGAAAAATCGCGCTGGCCCTATGAGTGGGTCAGCGGTGTCGACTTTCCGCACAAAGACCAGCGCGGAACTGTTACCGGTCAGCTTGTGCTCGACGATCCGCAGGCGGCAACCACAAAGTTGCCGAATCTCACTGTCGGATTGGCACATGCCGATTATCTGCGCCCGCCGGCCGAGGCGGTTTCGGCCGTGGCGGATTCAAAGGCGGGGAGCAAAAGGTGCCGATGGTTCAAAAGCGACTGACGACTCGAAAGGTGGCGATCAAAATGCGCGGCCGGGATTCCAGGGTCCGCCGGGCGGTTTCGCGCGCTTCAATCCGATGGTGGACTGGGCGCACGATGCCAAGTTCTATCAGTTCTGGAACGACGGCAGCGAAGACGGCAAATTCACGATTACCAACGTCCGCCCGGGCACGTACACATTGCACGCGTTTTCCGATGGCGTGTTAGGCGAGTTTGCTCAGACCGACATCACGGTTGAAGCCGGCCAGACGCTCGATCTGGGGCAGTTCAACTGGAAGCCGGTACGCTACGGCAAACAAATTTGGGAAATCGGCTATCCGAACCGCACGGGCGACAAGTTCTTTAAAGGCGATGGCGACAACTACTGGCTCTGGGGCTGGGGGCTCCGCTATCCGCTGCTCTTTCCCAACGACATCACATTCACGATTGGCAAAAGCGATTACCACAAGGACTGGTTTTTCCAGCAGGTGCCGCACAGTGAATCGACCGCCTGGCTGAACCCGGAAGCGAAGGATCCTGCCAATCAGCCGTTCGGCTGGGTGAAAGCCGAGTCGTTGGATGAGTACCCGCAATCGAACAATTCCGGTCCCTGGCGAACTTATGGCCGAGGCCGAGATACAACCTGGACCATCAAATTCTCCATGGATAAAGCGCCGCAAGGACAGGCCGCGTTGCGAGTGGCGCTCGCCGGCGCCGACGGCTTCGGCGGACTGGCCATCAGCATCAATGGCCAGAGCGCCGGCGCCATTCGCCCTGTCCCCACCAACGCGCTCCGCTACAACACCAACAAGAGTGTGTGGCAAGAGCAAACGCTGAAGTTCGATGCGTCTTTGCTGAAGCAGGGCGAAAACGAATTGCAATTGACGGTGCCGGCCGGCGATCTAACGACGGGCGTGGTCTACGACTATCTGCGGCTGGAATTGAATGAGGATTACAAACCCGATCCCGCGCCGGAAGCGCCGCCCAAGTCGTAAGACAGCCAACCCAGTGAATCACTTCGCGGGTTGCAACTCGCCCGGCTCGGCCGGCTCGGGGTGATCCGCAAACCGGCGCAGTTGTGCCGCCGATTCATCTTTCGTCCACGTTCGTGCAGCCCGGCGCCGGCGTGTGGGCCGAGTTCGATTACACCCGTAGCGGCAACCCGACGCGTAAGGCATTTGAGACGCAATGGACTTGATCGCTCATTTATTCGCGGTCTTCAGTGGCACCGGGCGAAAAATCCAGTCATCGCTAAAGTCTTTGACGTCCTCTTCGTCGACACAGTTTCGTCCACCATCATCAATACCGTTCAACCCGACTGACCAAAGAAGATATGCATTGCCTTCCAAACGGTAATGAATTGGCGGCGAGTGCGTACGAAAGGTGTCGCCGGGAATCTTCGCGAGATACTTTGGCGTCAGTGCGGCAAGTTGCGATGGGTATCGGCCATGATCGGCTCGATATCCCGCCAAAGCGAATGCCGTCTTCGCCATTTGTGTCTCCAAATCTCTGCGAAATGGACAGAAATCAATACTAATGGGGGCGGAAATCCAGCGCGCCAAAAGCATTTCTCCGATGCGTGAAGCGATCGCTTCTTGCGGTCGTTTGTTTGTCAGTACATCGGCGAAGGTATTTGGATTTTCCTTTTCTCGATTCCCCATGCTCCTAATTTCTGCATAGAGCTTGTTGAATCCTTCCAATCTTTCTCTGCTCACATCCAGACGGCTTAGGGCAACAAAACGGTCGTAGTATCGATTTCCCAATCGCAAGGCGACGTTCCAATCAATCAAACGGTCACCAACGGACTTCAAGAACGCTTGTCGCTCCTCGGTGTTGCTCACTTCTGGAAGGTCTTTAATTCCATCACGGGCAAACGTTGTAATGGCGTCCAAATAGGCAAATCGATCTCCACCATCGATCGCATCAGCCATCGTTGGATATGGCGCGAGCTTGTCAATGTCGGCATTGCATTGTAGGGCTTCCGCCGACGTGAGCCGACCGAAGTGTGCCAGCCGGGCAGATGCAAGGCATGCGTTGTGCTCGAGATTACATGCCGTGAGAATAGCAGCCACTGAGCTGGGTGGTATTAACCGCGCGAGACGATGAACCGCGAGCAGATCTTGCCATGCAGATTTTGAATCCCTGCGATTTGTCTTTAACATCGCACGGGTTATCAGGCAGTCCCTCGCCGCGGAAAACCGATCACGGCAGGGTGAATCAATGCTCAGCAGTTGCAGCTTTCCTTGACTGCCAAATAGCGGATAGTAGCAATTCGTCCGATTCGACGCCTCAATCACATGTCGCAGCGGTTTTTCGTTAAGCAACAACCATTCGGCGACGATTGGGAATTCCCTTTCCGACCAGGGCGCTCCATGGCATGATCAAAGCAGCTATCGAAATCCACGCGCTTGTCTCGCCCTTCGGGGCGCTTTGATTCCCACTGATCTGCAATGTGACGCTGAGTCACAAAATAATTGCCTTGTTGCGGCAACGGTTTGATGCGTAATTGTTCGTACGCCTCGCTGCGATGTGCTTCAGGAATCCCGATTGGCCCAAATGCCTGCAGCAGCGGCACCGCAGCATTGTTTTCCGGAGACACACCTTCGCGCAATCGCTGATTCAGCGCGGCAACGTAATCGGGATAGCCATCGGTTCGCAGCGGCCCAATTACATACGTGGTTTCCTTGCTAACGGTGACGTTCAGTTTAGGCTTGCCCACAGCGGGCGTCGTGTTCGATTCTTCGCCCAAAGCGATGGCGCAGAAAACCAACGGCAAGGATAAGAGCACCGGCAATCGGGCGAAAATCATCGAACGACTTTCTAATCAAAGATTCATGAAGATTTTCAGTCAACGAGCACCTTCAATTATAGCCACTAATTGGCCTTGATTGAGAAGTGGCAAAAATGGACGACAAAAAACTTCCGAGCCGACCATCCGCGTTCCCATTGCGGGTGCTATGGCTGGCTCGCCCAGCAATAACGACGGTGTCGTAACCTGATACCTCAACGCCAACAGCATTTGCGGTTGATCGCGGTTTCCTTTTACTTAGTGTCCCCCGCGCCTCCCTGGTAAATATTCTGCGATGTTTTTTTGCGTTGGCCTAAAAAGGCTCTTGACAGCTGAGACACCTGTACAGTACATTATACTTCGAATGCGACGCTGCGATTTTAGCGCAGCGGGGGCATCAAGTGTGTGCAGACGTACAGAGCAGAGATGGTCAGGTTATTTCAGTTGCCCGCCAGCGATTGGTTTTATGCAGATCGATCGAAAAATCACGAATCGAGTGCGAGGGGCGAGCAATCGCTTGGTGCGGCGGTGCGCTTTTGCCTGGGTCGCGTTTTTCCGAGCGATTTGGCAGCTCCCTGCGGCGCGAGTGAAATTACTGCGAAATAACCCACGCGAAATCCTCGAGAAAATCCAGGTAAAGTGCTTCAGTAATTTCACACTGAAACGGCTACTGGAGAGCAGAGTTTGTGGGTTTCCTCGGAAAAATGGCCCTATTTCGATGTCCGGCCGCGAACGCCTTGGGAAGAAATGCAAGATTTGTCCGAGTTTTCCAATGTTTTCGCGCCGGTGGCAGGTGAACAAACGCGCCGGTCGCGGCATTGGCGCCTGGGCGCGCTTGCCAACTCAAATCGCTCCTCGGAGCCCAATCGTGGCAATTTAGCGAAACCTTACCGGTTATGCCGGTTTTTCCTGAAGATTTATTTGGGCAATCTCCGATTCAACCGCTGGTTCATTGCGCGTGCGCAGCGCGGAGACTGTTTTTCATCTAAATCGATTAGGAAATACTCCCATGGCTTCCCCATGGCGGAATTTGCAGCGGGCAGCAACGTGCACTGGCATTGCTGTCATCCTGGCGAGCACGAGCATTACAGCCCGGGCGGAGATCGATCTGAACCGGCTCGTGTTTCCGAAAGCGTCTTCGACGGGCACTGCGACGAGCACAGCGACGAGCCAAACCGATGATCCCGCGCCGCAAATGCCTGGCGTGCCGGGCGATCCGAATCAGCAGACGAGCAACCAATCGAATCAGAGCGACAGCCATCGCCACAGCGGGCAGCCCAATGCACCCGCGAACAATCGTGCGGCGGGACCGGAGTATCAATCGCAGCGCACGAGTGGCGCATATCCAGGCCGCTCTGACGCAGCCGTGAATTTAAATCAACGCTCGCCAAAGGCCGGCAGCGGTAATCGGCCTGCAAGTTATGCCCCCTCGACATCGCAAGGCGACGCGCAGGCTGCGTACAGCAACGGCCCATGGGCTGCATCGCCGCAGTACGGAAACATTGGCGCCGGGGCTGGCCGCTATCCCAACGGCGGGTACGGGACGAGCGGCTACGGAAATCCGGCCGGCATGAACAACTCACAAAAGCCTGGATGGAGTGTGGCCAGCATATTTGGCATGGAACGCCCGCAGCCCAGCGGCGTGCGGATGGCCAGCATGGCGCCGGGCGTAGCGCCGCAAAGCGTGATGCAAACTGGACCGAATAACATTCCACCGGGAAGCGTGATTTCCGATCGAGCGGTTCCTTCGACGAATCAACCGCCGAGGTCGACTGGAAGCATGAACAGGCCGGCCGTGACGCCGGATGCAGTGTATCTCGAGGGTGAATCGATTCCGCCGGGAGCAGTGCACTCCGGCAACATGATGCCGTCCGGTCAAATGATGATGAATGGCGGAATGATGGAAGGCGGCCCGATGGGCCACTCTCCCGACGGCTTTACCAGCCCATACTGCAATGACTGCAACTGCGGAGGCCCCGGCTGCGGTGGCGGTTGCGGCAGTGCTGGCTGCGGCGGCGGTGGCGGATTTTTCCGTGGCCTTTGGGGTGGCGGATGCGGCGGCGAGTGCTCGAACTGCGAAGGCGAATGCGGCGACTGCCATCAATGCCCGTACGGCCGCCCGTGGATCCTGGCGCCCATCGACGCCGTCGTGTATGTGCTGAGCCCACCGAACGACGGAAGCTGGTATTGGGGCGAGAACTTTTCCGTGTTCGGCGGCGTCCACAATTTCAAAAGCCCAGTGAACATGGTGGGCCAATCGAACTTCGGCACGCAAGAAGGCATAAACTGGGGCGTTCCGCTGTGGGAAGAGATTGGCTTGGGCGGTCAGATTGGCGTCGGCATCACCCAGAGCAATTTCCAAGACACTGGGTTTCCGTTCGACGATTATCGCACACAGACCTTCGTGACCGGTGCTCTGTACCATCGGCCGGCCTGCAGGCAGGGATTGCAATATGGGCTGGCCTTTGATTGGCTACACGATGAATTCTACGACAACTTTGATGTTGCCCAGGTGCGTGGGGAAATCAGTTGGCTATACGATTGTCGCGACGAAATCGGCTTTTGGTTCGCGACTGGCGTGATTGACGACCAGGTGAACCACCAGTTCCTCTCGCCGGCGACTTTTGAAGTGCTCGACCAGTATGCGTTTTTCTATCGCCGGCAGTTTTGCCGCGGCGGTGACGCGCGCATTTGGGGCGGTTTCACGGGCGAGAACGCTGGCCTGGTGGGTGTCGATTTCAGCTTGCCGATTGCCAGATGCTGGTCGATTGAAGGCGGGTTCAATTACGTCATCTCCGATCGCCAGACGCAGGGTTTGACGGATGAGACTTGGAACCTCGGTATGAATTTGGTGTGGTCGTGGGGCGGAAACGCCTTCTGTCGTAACGCTTACAGGCCTCTGTTTAACGTAGCTGATAATGGAAGTTTGATGACGCGCGTGATTGATCGCGGCCAGTGATGGTCGATTGTTGTAAACTATCTCTTTCAGCCATCGCCGGGATACAATAGATTGATCCCGCAGGGCTGGAGGAGAACTTTCGATGAGTTTGAGTGTTGAGAAACGATCGCAAACACGTGTTGGGATTTGCATTTTAGTTGTTCTGGCAGCGATGGCAGCGCCGCATTGCGCAAGCCGAGCCATCGCGATTTACGCCCTCGAAGTACAAAGCAGCGGAACTGAAATTCGTCGGCGACATTCCCGTCGCCACCGTGGCTGGCAGCCCAGAAGAGATTGGCCAGCAGCTGGGAAACCTGTTTCGGCAGCCGCTTAAGGAGCTGCTCGGTAAGCGGGAGGAAATCTCGCGCGGTTTCGGGCTTGCTCAACCTCCGGGGTATATTGTGAGAGCCGGCCGGTTCTTGCTGCCCATGTTTCCAGATACGCAGCGCCGCGAACTTGCGGCCGAGGCCAAGGCCGCCGCTGCGGACGTTGATGTGCTCACGTTTGAAAACGTCATCTACGATCTTTCGCGGTTCCCGGCATGCTCTTCGCTTGCCATTGAACCGTCGCGATCTGCCACCGGCGAATCGATTTTCGGACGGAACCTCGATTTTCCCACGTTCGGATTCCTTGATAAGTACAGCGTGCTCGTGGTTTATCGGCCCGATGGCAAGCATGCCTTTGCGACTGTCACTTTTCCGGGAATGGCCGGCGTATTTTCGGGAATAAACGACGCCGGGCTGTGCTTGGCACAATTGGAAGTGAACTCATCCGCTGACGGTTCGCCACGGGTCAGCCTGCTGGGCACACCGGTCTCCATGTGCTTCCGGCGACTTTTGGAAGAATGCTCGACGATTGACGAGGCCGAAAAACTCCTTCGCGAGCAAAAGCGAATGATGATGTGTAACCTCGCGGTGTGCGATCGAAACGGATCTGCAGTTTTAGAGGTGACGCCGCAGAATGTAGTGCGGCGTTCGTCGGAGTCGGGACTGTGTCCCTGCACCAATCATTTCCGTACGAAAGAACTCGCGGTGAATACGCAGTGTTCGCGATATGACAAATTATCGCAATGTCGAGCGATGGATAGCCTTGGAATTTCCGATGTTGCCAGATTACTGGATTCGGCTAACCAAGGCCGCTTTACGATGCAAACAATGATTTTTGAACCCGCATCGTTACGCGCAAACCTTTCGTTCGGCCCATTGCCGTCATCAGCGCAGCCGCTGAAATCGATCGATTTGAAGCCGCTGTTCCAAGCGAGTGGCGACTTACCCAAAAAAACGGAGAAGTGAAATCGCACAGGCTCGCATGAAAGATCGATTGGAAATTGCCAAGAACTGGTTGCCTCGCTATACGGGCATGCCGCTGGAAGAATTTGGCGAATATGTGCTGTTGACGAATTTTCATTACTACGTGAATCACTTCGCCGCGAAGTTCAACTGCAACATTTGCGGTGAAGGGCGGCCGATGCAGGCTGCCACCAATACCAACGGTCTTTCGATAGTGAATTTCGGGATCGGATCGGCGAATGCGGCCACGGTTATGGACTTGCTTTCCGCCCGACACCCGAAGGGCGTGCTGTTCCTCGGGAAATGCGGTGGTCTGAAGACATCGACCGAAATTGGCCACTTTATTCTGCCAATTGCGGCCATTCGCGGCGATGGTACCAGCGGCGATTATTTTCCGCCGGAAGTGCCGGCATTGCCGTCATTCAAGTTACATAAGTTTATTTCCGAAAAGATCGTGGCTCGGAATTTGGAGTACCGAACGGGCGTCGTTTACACAACCAATCGTCGGCTGTGGGAGCACGACACCGAGTTCCTCGCTCGCCTGCAGCGGATGACGTGCATCGGCATTGATATGGAAACCGCTACGATTTTCATTGTTGGCCATTACAACGAAATCGCGCGCGGTGCACTCTTGTTGGTTTCCGACACACCCTTTACACCGGAAGGCATCAAGACCGAGGAATCCGATAAGCAAGTGACACAAAACTGGTCCGACATCCATTTGGACTTAGGCATTGAAGCCATGACCGAAATCGGCACTAGCGGAGAGAAAATCAAGCACTTCCGCTATTAGCATGTCAATCGACGTCCATGCGCTGCGAATTGCAGTGAACCGCGCGGCTACTTCGATGCCGAATTTTGAATCGCAAACCGCTGTTGCCAATAGTCGAATTGCGGATCGCCTTCACGGAACGTGAAGACGGCATCTGGGAGCGGATGAGAGCGATCGCGACGCGACGGAACGCGGACCAATAGCACGCCATCGGCACGGCGCTCGATAGAGCAATCGAGAAGCGAATTGCTAGCATCGGCAATCATGGTTGCGTTAGGCGACTCGCGTCTCATACAAGAAAGGTTCATCCGGCTAAAGGGCTGACATTGTCGTCGAGGTCCACGATCAATTCTAGCCCAAAATCGCGGGAAGAAATTCGAATTTTTCAGCAGTAAACCCCGGACTCGAGCGACAGCAATCTACGCTTCATTGTTGATCCGCGCGGTGCAGAGAAGCCGCCCAACTGGCCGCGACTGGCGACGACTCGATGACATGGCACGATAAGCGGCGTCCGGTTAAATGCCATCACTTGCCCAACCGCTCGAGCGGCCCCTGCTGAACCGGCTTGTCGCGCCAGTTTTCCGTAGCTAGTGGTGTGCCCCCATGAGATTCGCCTGCATGCGGAAATTACGCGGCGTCCAAACGGCGTGAGATGCGATTCGTCGATAACAACATCTCGGAAATCGTCGGGCTCTCCTTCAAACATCGCTGCGATTCGGCTGGTTAGCGAGTGATTCCATGAAGACTTTCGAGCGCATAAAGTAAGATCTGGGTCAAGCCAATCCACCGCTTTCGCCGCGGTTCGGTGACCAAAGGCGAGCGCGATCAGCACATCGCGGGAGCCCACCATGGCGCACCAACCGAATGCCGTTTCAAACGTCGATAATTCCCTGCACACAGTCATATGCCGGTCAGGCTCAAGTGTCTGAACAAGCGATCAGATAAACGCGTCTAATCAACGTGTTTCACTCAGCCGCGTCGCCCGCGCTTGCCTTTGACGCCGGTTCTCGACCATTTTATACTATCCGCTTACCGATTGGAGAACCACGGCTCAGCTCCTCGCTGTTTTGCGATTTAATCGTGGTAACAGGAGCAGAACTTGATATGAATGGATATGCTGCTTTGTCGGACGACTTTTACATCAATATGAATCTCAGCACGGAGATGGATCTTCCGCAACAACGCGATACGGTTCTTCATTACTTTGAGCGAATTCAGAAGAAATACCCCTCGATGCGCAAATTTTACTGTCGCGACAAGCGCGACTTTGTGCTGGAGGAAGATAAGGACCGCTCGCAGTATCGGTGGACGACTGTGGAAACCAAGCGGCTTTGTTCCGGACAGGTGAATCCAGAATCGATCGAAGAAGCGATGGAACAGCACCGGCTGGTGCTTGATTTGGCCCCATTTATGTTGTCGGTCAGCCCGTTGGATTGCGAAGCGCTCGATTTACTGTTCGGCTTTGATTTCACGTATCGAGGCAATCACAATCAATTAGTCGCCGAAGCGTTGGGTGTTTGCCCGGCGATGGAACGGCTGCTGGAAATTCCGGGCTCGGGCGTCGTGAATTATGAACCGTCATTCACGCTCTCGCTCGACGAACAGTGCCGGACTCAAGTTCGCGTCAGCATTGAAAGCCGCACGAACGCCTATCAAATTCGTACAGGCGATTATCCGGAGGAGCAGCTCAGCGTTTACGTCACTGCCAGGCAGTACGGAAGTTTGAATCCGGACACAACGTATTCGCAAAGTGTTGACAATCTCGCTCGAATTTGCCGAGACGTGGTCGACAATTATGTGGTCGAAAGCGTATTGCGACCTTTGCAACGGACGATTGCATTACGTTAATGCCATCGACTTTGCACTTTGGCGAAACGGTTGCTTACAGATGGCCGTGGATTAATTCCCGCGGTGCCCGCCGCGACCGCGTCCTCTTCCGCGACCTCGTGAGCCGTGCGACCCCTGCGAGCCCTGTGAGTTCTGTGGCGCTCGCGAGCGAGCCTGCATATTGCCGTCGATGATCATGCCGATGGCTTCTTTCCACGTCATGATATCGCGCACAGAGTTTTTCCCGTGCGATTCATGTGTCAAACTCAAATCTTCAGCCCCGTCATCTTCCACATCGGGAGCTACCGCAGCTGGTTCGAGTATTGGGCGATCGTCGTCGCCAATCTCTACGAAATCGATCTCTTCTTGCGTGACATCGAGCTCGTTTTCGTCGAATTGCGGTTGAGCGTCGCTTCGCGTTGGTTTCGATCGTTCTGAAGACAATTCGCCCCGATCACGTGTGCCGCCTCGACCACGACGTCCACGGCGACGACGCCGCTTTTGGCGTGACAGATCGTCGTCTGCACGGCGCTGCTCTTCACTTCCGCTCTCAAAAGCAGGTGAGTTCGCCTCAGCTGTTTCCTGTTCAACGTCATCGGCAATTTCGCCGCTCTGATTTCCGGAGGCCTCGAATTCTTGGCGGGAGTCTTCCGAGAATTCCAGACGAGCGTCGCGCCCCATCTCGCGACTCGAGCGCGTGCGCCGCTCATCGTTGCGATCCTTTGGTTCGCCGCGTCCCCGGCCCCCGCGCCGTCTTCGGCGGCCTCCTGCCGAGGGGCGTTCCGTATTTTCCCGGCGACTCGGCGGCGCATCTTGCACCGCTTCCAAACGGCGAATCTCGTCCCCCTCGTCGGCATCGCGCATTGCTTCGCCGCCACGATCGTCGGAGGTCCAACGGTTGCTGGGCGCCCGATCTTCGCGATCGTCGATTGGTTCGTCCGGTTCATCATCGGCAATGCTCCGGCGTTCGACTCGACCATACGGCTCATCGGCCGACGGCGGCGGAAATCCGAGCAGTTCTGCCACTGGATCGCGCTTCGCCGGTGCCGATGGCGCTTCTAGCGGAACTTCAATGCCGAGCTCTCCCGCCAGCGCTATCCAATCCGACGCCGATTTTTTTGGCGGCGACGTACTAGCAACCGGAGTGCGCGGCGGCACATTCGCCTGCGTGCTTGCAGGGGGCGGCGGCGGGGCCGGCTCGCTGGCGTCCACGCCGAGCTCTGACGCCAACGATTTCCAAGGATCAAAAGGTTCGTCGGTCATTCTATTCCTTCAATAGATTGGCGAGTGCCACGTCTTTTCTTGATTTTGAATTCGCTTCTGAGCGAATAACTTATCACTGATGCACGCTTCAGTATAAGGTTCTAAAATCCAGTGGGGAAGGCGACTACATTGGGTTGTGTCCAACGAGCCTGTATCACTCTCGCCGGCATATTTTCTTGTTCGACGGGCTATGCAGCCCGTACAATTCCGCGTCGTCCAGAGTTCAATTGAACGACTGCGGTTCGAGGACCTTTCATGGAATCTGCGACAACACGAAGTCCATCGGCAATCATGCCGCATTTCGAGGAGGTCGAAGTTCGTGGGCATATTATCGACAGCCTGATCCTGCCTAAGATTCTCGACGTCATCACGGCCGGTGGCGGCGCCTTTCAAATCAAAAACATTACCATCGGCCACGGCCGGACAGACGCCAGCTATGCGCTGCTGGAAGTGCGCGCCGAAACTTCGGAATCGTTGAATGCCATCCTTGCCCAAATTGCCGACCACGGTGCCGTGCCCACTGCACTCCATGATTCGCATTTGGTGGAAGCCGACATGACTGGGACGTTTCCCGAAGGCTTTTACAGTACCACCAATCAACGCACGCAAATCCGTCAGGAGGGCCGTTGGCTCACTGTGGACGATCAAGAAATGGATTGTGGAATCGTTGTGGATCGTCAGGCTCACTCAGCACGCTGTATTGCCATGACCGATGTCGCGATCGGCATGCCAATTGTTGTCGGTCATGCAGGCGTGCGCGTGTTTCCGGAGGAGAAAAAATTGGAGCGGCACGCCTTCGAGTTTATGAATAGTGCCGTCTCTACCGAGAAGCCAAAGGGCGTTGCGATTCGGCAAATTGCACAAGAGATTGTTCGAACGAAACAGTCTGGTGGAAAATCGTTGCTCGTCGGCGGCCCAGCGATTGTACATACTGGTAGCGGACCATACGTTTGTGAGCTTCTCCGCCGAGGTTACATTCATCGATTGTTCGCGGGCAACGCGTTGGCAACGCACGATATCGAACAATCGCTGTTTGGCACCAGCTTGGGCGTACATTTGGATCGAGGCGATTTGGCGGAAGCGGGCCACGAACACCACCTTAGAGCAATCAATCGCATTCGTCGCGCCGGGGGGATTGCTCAGGCCGTCGAGCAGGGCGTGCTCTCGAGCGGAATCATGTACGAGTGCGTGAAAAACAACGTCGACTTTCTGCTGGCCGGCAGTATCCGCGATGATGGACCGCTTCCCGAAGTCATTACCGACACTCTCAATGCCCAGCGGCAAATGCGGGAACAGATTCGCGATGTCACCTTTTGCTTGATGATCGCCACTACGCTCCATTCCATTGCTGTCGGAAATCTGCTGCCTGCGTGGGTCAAAGTCGTGTGTGTCGATATCAATCCGTCGACCGTAATTAAACTCAACGATCGCGGCTCGTTTCAAACCGTCGGATTGGTTACCGATGTTGAGCCGTTTTTGCGCGCTTGTCGATGAAATTCACGCACTTGAGTCGGCGAGCTAATCTGCTATGACACGCATCCTCATGTGTCCGCCCGAGTTTTATGGAATTGAATATGAAATCAATCCGTGGATGAGCCGCCAGCGACAAAGCGATCGTACGGAAGCCCTGAAACAATGGTCTGCGCTCAAACGGCTGCTGGAGGATGCTGGAGCAACGATCGAATTTCTGCCGCCACAACCGGGATTGCCCGATATGGTTTTCACGGCCAACGCCGCGCTGATTTACCGTCGAATGGCGGTGATGGCTCGCTTTCGCCACTCGCAGCGGCAGGGCGAAGT
This sequence comes from Pirellulales bacterium, assembly GCA_963773875.1. Taxonomy (GTDB): domain Bacteria; phylum Planctomycetota; class Planctomycetia; order Pirellulales; family JADZDJ01; genus CAVTYH01. The sequence continues at coordinate 304,420 of CAVZCV010000006.1, read as the reverse complement.
GCAGTTCGATGCAGCGTGGCTGCTCGCAGCAGGATTTGAAATTCGCCAGATGCCCGACGATTTGCACTTCGAAGGTGCGGGCGATGCGCTGTTCTGTGGCGACACGCTGTTTGCCGGCTATCGAATTCGCAGCGATGCCCGCGGTCATCAGCAAATCGGCGCGATGCTCTCCTGCCGCGTCATTCCCGTCGAACTGGTCGATCCGTACTACTACCATCTCGATACTTGCTTCTGTCCGCTCGCGCCGGGCGTAGCCATTTATTTTCCACCAGCATTTGACGACTACGGTCGCGCGGCTCTGTCAGCACATGTTCCGGAGTTGATCGAAGTCAGCGCCGGTGAAGCGCGGCGTTTCGCTTGCAATGCTGTGGTAGTTGGCCACACGGTGGTCACCAATTCAGGCTGCTCGAAGCTTCACGAATCGCTTCGAGCGCGGATTTGAGCCGCGGGAAACGGCACTAGATGAATTCGTCAAAGCCGGCGGCAGTGCAAAATGCTTGACGCTGCGCCTTGACGGAGAAGACGCTGCTGGCTGGAAAAGTCGAATGCGTGAATTCGGCTGACTGCGGCAATTACGCTGCGCCATACAGCAACCGATGATTCCGATGGTCAGAAGAACTGCGCTTGCGGGCTCGGGCACCAGTAGCGGTCTGACTAAGCCGGATCCGGCACCGTAAATCGCTTGAATGCCCGCGATGTCATCTGGGGCCAGTGCCGCGCCGGTGCCCGGCCCGTTGTAACGGCGAAAAATCCAGTACATGTTCGCATTGGGGTCGTTGGAATGATCCAGCCCCAGCGCGTGGCCTAATTCATGAATCGCTGCGCCCAGCACGTCCGGTGTCGGGAGTGTGCCGACTTGCTGCCACGGGTCGCTGTCGTCAAGGAAAATGTCGCCGGCCAAATTGCCGCTGCCTGTTGGATAAAAAGTCAGCGCCTTTGCCCTCGGCGGTTGTCCTGGGACGTCGGGTCCATTGATATAGATGTGGCTGAAGCGAATTTGCCCGAACTGCCCGTTCGGATAGTCCGCCATCGCAACCGGGCCACCTTGATCCGGGACTTCGACAAAATTTAGCGGCGCGACACTCGCCCACAATCCCAGCGCTTCCTGTACTGAAGAGCGAATAAGCGATGTCGGCAATGAAACGCCGTCCGGCCCCTTGAGTCCGCCATCCAGCAAATTGTTATAGCTGTAAGTCAGCGTCACCGGCTGCCCCGGACCCGATTGCGGCCATTTCAAATTAAGCAGCACGTACCCATGGGCTCGCCGTAACGGGACGACGCAACACAGCACAACCAGTGCGGCCATTGCCGCAGATTTCGCGAAGCTGCATCGAGTTCGTCCAAACGCTGTCATCGTTGAATGCCAGAAGTTGCCATCTTGAGTTTAACCAACCGAGTTGCAATGAGCCAAAGAAATCGTCACACAATTACCCCGCCGGTTGCGAGTTTTGCAATTTGTTCCTCTGGTACCCCGAAATTGGTAGCGACCAACTGCCGTGGGTTCGAGGCGAGCCAATCGGCCAGGTCGATCGATTGGTACTGGCCGTGGTTGAATACCAGCAACAATCGCAGGTCTTCATTGCCGATGTTTTCGATGTAATGTCCGAACCCTTGCGGCACGTAAGCGATATCGCCAACGGCGAACTCGTCGGTGCGCGCGTGGCCGTGCGAGGCGAACACCGTGACGCGCGAGCGGCCCACCATGACGTACTGCCATTCGGCCGCATGAGGATGCCAGTGCAGGGCGCGGATAGCGCCGGGATGGATCGTCATGGTTGCGCCCATCATGGTCGTCGAAATTGGAAAATCATTGACCGTGGCAAGGCGGAATTCGCCGCCTTTGAACTTGCGTGGCTGTTGGGCATCGAGCGAGAACTTGTGCGTCAACGGTCCGCTGCGCTGTGAACCGCCTGGCCAATCGCGCGGAAGCGGCGGCGGCACTTTGCCGGGCACAATGTACACCTCTTCCTGCGGAAACTTTGCAAACATGCTGGCCGGCACCCCAAAATTCTTGGCCAGCACTTCCGGCGGCGTATGTCCGACCCAGTCGGTAAGGCTGAACGTGCCGAACTCCGAAAAATGCCCGTCGTCGAACGCCAGGATGAAGTGACACCCTTCCTCCAGCGCCTGAATGGAATGCGGATAGCCGCGCGGAAAATACCAGACGTCGCCGGGGCCAAAATCTGCCACTTCGCGCGTGTCGTCGGGCGAATAGATCGTCACCCGGCAATGCCCGCTGAGCATATAAGCCCACTCGGCAGCGATGGCGTGCCAGTGCAACTCCCGAATGCTTCCGGGCTGGAGTCGCATGGATACTGCCGCGATTTTTTCCGACACCGGAAACTCATCGATGTTGGCTTCTTTGGCGGAGCCGGCGGCATTCACACGACCCTCTTGGTCTTCCATCGCGAAGCGGAATGACGGCAGCGGCTGATCATGTGGGTGTGCTAACGAAGCGGCATCTTGCTTGCTCATGCTGGATCTCTCAATTGCAACGGGAATGGAAAACGGGTGATGACAATTTTGGACAGACAGTCGCAACTCGGTAATATACACACCCGCTTGAACCGGCGAACGGGACGAATTGTGTCCAAGTTGTTTCGCGCCGTTAATATGTACATATTAACAGTATCCTCTCGAACACTCAATATATTTTCTGGGCCACTTGTAAAATATCTGTCATCAAGTTCTCATCACAGCTTCCAGTCGAGCGGCAACGAGAGAGTGCCGGCTCGAGTCTTTCAGCAGATACGTAATCGCAAGCTAAACAAACTGTCTAGTCCACGCAAATCGCCCGTTTTTCGCCGTCGGCAATTTGCTCTTTAGACCCAATAGCATAGAGTTTAAGTATGCCCCGCAAGCGGATTTGGAAGTCAGCCGAAATCACGCTGCTCGGCACTGTTTCCGATGCCGCACTCGCCAAGCAATTGGGCATCTCTCCGGCCGCCGTCTTTCAGAAACGCTGCGCGGTCGGTGTCCCGGCCTTCGAGAAACGGTTCCGCGCCTGGGGAGTCACCGAACTGACAATGCTCGGCCGCTATGCCGATGCAGAAATTGCAAAGCTGAGCGGAAGGCCGCTTGAAGATGTTTTACTCAAGCGAAAAGAGTTGGGCGTTGCCGCGCCAAAAATCCAAATTCTGCATCCGAAACACACGAATTCCCGCCCGAAATCGAAGCACACGAAGTCGAAGCGCGGCAAATGACGCGTATTCGGTCTGCAATTCAGCAGGGTTGAGTGGCAGGTTCGCTGCAACGTACTCGGGGCATCCTTCCGTTTGCGAATAATCTAACTATTGCCGCATTGGCGGTGCCTGCTGCCGAAGCTGCTGCAGGCTTTGCATGTAACCGCCGATACCTTGCAGCACTTCGGCAGGGACAACCAGTTCGGCATCGATTGTTTCAGCGGTATGCGCGGAAGGACACGCCCATCGGCGGCGTTTCAGGAAATTCTGGAATTCTCATATTGCCCAGCGGAACGGTCAACTTGGCCATTGCAAAACCGAATTGAACGAGCCCGCGCGGGCTGAGAAACATATATCCCTGCGCGTTGTTTTGCAGCATCGCCACGGTTGAGCGAATGCCCGCATCTGCGGCAAGCCCTGAGTCGGGCTGCTTGACCGCCGCTAATAACTTTTTGAACGTCTCCTGATCGGACCAACTCATGACGACCGTTTTTGGATCGGCTGCAGCGAGATAAAACGTGAGCTGCCCGTCGGGGCCAAACATGTTTTCGAGCACCATATTGGAGCCGGGCGCCGCAGCGGTCCGTGTTTTCAAATCTTTCAGCATGGCCGAAATGTCGACGGTCGCTTGAATGGCCGGAGTACCATCGATATCGATCGATTTGATTGCGTATTTGCCCAGCGCCGGGGTATTGAGCGAATTGAGCAATTTGCCGTATGTCGTCATGGCCATTTCGTAGTTGCGCAGATACGCGGCGGAATCGGTAACACGCAGTAAGCTCGTCATGCCTGAATAAATCGATTTGCCTTCTTCCGGCACAGCCATGGCAAATACCATCGACTGCACGCCCTGCATACTTTGTTTCATGGCGGCGGCGATTTTGTTCCAATCATCGTCGCTAACTTTGGTGTCCTGGGTAGCTGCCATTTGCTTCATCGAGCTCAAGCTGAAGTTGGTAATCCAATCGCTCGAAGCGCCACCAAGAGCCGCATCCACTGCCATTACATAAGGGCCTGCTGGCAAACCGGCTAGCGGCGGCTTGCCAGTGGCCGTGACGCTGCCGGCGACCTTCGCCCACTCGCCGCCTGGGACGAGCCAGGCTCGTTTCACAATTCGCAGTGCGCCGCTGGGTTCGAATCGCATGCCGAGGCCGACCTGTTTCAGTTCACGGCCTGCGGCTGCGAAGAGCCGATCGTACACTTCGAAAGCAGTCCGTGCCGATTCCGCATTTTGGCCATTCAGATTCATGGCCACGTTCTTGAAAAACTTTTGCATGCCGGCGCTAAAGAACTTGATGCCACGAGTGGTTACCAAACCGGAAAACTCGTTTGAGCCCGCCCAAGTTTTGAACGGTGCAAGCTGATCCGAAACCCCGGCGGGCCGTTTCAGAACTGTGGCCAACCACTTGCGTTCCGTTTCTGTCACGCCAACGACGATGGCATAGCCGGCTTTATGACCGACGAGCACTTCATTCAGCCCACGCACCGTGACCTGCGTGATGCCATCGCCCTTTTCTTGCGGACTTAGCGTGGCGATCAACTTCTCGTAATTGCTGGTGGGCAGAAAGAAAACGCCGCACTCGTCGTGGGAATCGAGTTCACCCTTGCCAACCAATGCGACCGCGGCCGGGCGATCGTCCGCAATTCCCTCTTGAATGCCCGTCATGGCTTTGGCCATCATGAGCGGGCTGGGAACGGGCAACTTCAGCACAGCGGTCAGCTTTTGCGAATCCGCATCTAAATCGCTGAGCTTTGTGATAACGCCAACGACCAGCGTTTCGTCGGGCAATAGTTCGAGGAGAGCATTGAGGTTGGCATTATCAGCTTTTTCTTGCGCCGCGGCGATTGATGCAAACGCGGTTGCAAAAGCTGCAACGAGCGCGGCGATCGAGGCGAAACGGCGCATGGGAGTTTCCTGCCTTGAGTGAGGGGTGAGCGCGGCAAGTTTAGCCGCGCTCATTCTACCGGCCTCATCGCGGCAAACAACCCAATTGGCGAGTGACGAACACTTCGAAATGTAAGTCGTCGTTTAATGCGCAGTTCGTAAATTCATTTCGCTTTGCGTCGCATTCGCAGTACCGCAAATCCGACCGCGCCAAAGCCTGCCAGCAGGAGCGTCGAAGGCTCCGGCACCGCACCAACACTGCCGGCGCCGCCATGCGCGATGACGTAATCGAGCTCGCCTTGAATATCGGCGTTCGTCACCGTGCCGGACCCGTTCCAGTCGCCGATTGCTGTGAGTTCTTGATTGTTCAGCACGTTGAAATCGGCCTCGTATTTCGTGAGGTCGGTAAGTGCCGTGAGCATCGCTGGAATGTCGGCGGCGTTGGTAACGCCATCGCGGTTCCAGTCGCCTTGCAGAAACACCGGCGGCGCGCCCAGAGGATAGATTTCACCTGTGCTCAGAATCGCTGCACCCGCACCGAATCCGTTAAATGTGATGCTGCTGAGCTGCGTGGGGGTGAGGCCCGTCGCATCGGTGCCGACGAACAACCGATCCAATCCATTGCTCCAGTTATTGATCGCCAGTGTGCCGCCCCAGCCGAGTGAGCTGCTGTTATCGAACCGCAACAGGCTTGCGCCGGTCGTGCCTAGATCGATCGCATTGGCAGTTGCGGCCGACAAGACGTTCAGCGTGCTGACCTTTTCATCGAAGCCACCGGTGGCGAACGTGCCGCCACTGATTACCATGTTCGAGGCATCAGCTATGCGGTCGGCGGCGCCCAATAGCAACGTGCCGCCGTTAATCGTAGTCGCGCCAGTGTAGGTATTGTTGCCGGACAGCGTGAGCGTGTTGACACCGTTTTTAATGATGCCATGCGGTCCGCCGGTTTCGCCGATTGCGCCGGTCAAGGTCATCCCGTTGTTGGCCGTGAGGCTGGCAGCGTTTGTCGTGATGGGTACAAAAGTCACATCGTTCTGCAGCGTGATCGGGCTGCCGATGATCGGGCCGTTGTTGCCCGGGCCAATGCTGACGCCAGTGCCGGCGACGATTACAGGGCTAGTGACCGTGCTCACCGCAGCGGTGTTGCCGAAGAATTCGAGTCGCGTGTCTTGGTTCATAGTGACTGAAGAGACCGCCGAAGGCCCGATGATGGTCGTGGTTTCAAGTCCCAATTCGCCTTCGGATACCACAATCGCACCGGGCGTTCCTCCGGTGCTGCTAACGGTTGTTGCGACGAGCGTGAACTGCCCAGCACCTTTTTTCGTGAGCGTGTGGCCATTCATATCCAGAGCCGCAACATTGACTCCGGCAGCCTGACCAGCGCGGATGTCAAATCGCCCTGTCGCAACGCCCACGGTACCAATAGCTCCAACAGTGGCATCGGCGGTTAGAGCAACCTTTTGCAGAGCGTTTTGTTGCGCCGCACCATTGTTGTTGACGATGGCGCCGTTGCCGTCGGGGCCACTTCCTGCAATGCTAATTAACTTCGTTCCAAAATTCTCATTGTTGGCCGTCGCGTTGCCGCCCAAATCGAGGGCAGCGCCGCTGGCTACTGTGACATTGCCGCCGGTCGTCGCACCCAAAGTGACGCCGCCAACCTTCAGGGTGCCCGCGTTGATATTGGTGGTACCGGTGTAGCTGCCACCAGCCTTAAGGAAGAGCGTTCCGGATCCATCTTTGATCAGGCTGTTCCCCGTACCATCGGCAACCGCGCCAACTCCGAATGTGCCCGCTGACACGGTGACCGTTGGATTCGCGTTCAACGTCACGGCGCCGGTGCCCATGTCTAGGTCATGACTGCCATCGCCAGCTCCAGTGAAGGTGAAACTGCCACCCCAGCTTTGAGCGTTGTTAGCCGTCATTACGATCGCGCCGCCGCTGGTGTTATCGATTGTGGTGCCTCCGCTAATCGCCAGGCTGCCTGTGCCAATCGCCGTTGCGCTGTTGAGATTCAACGTGCCTTGACTAAGCACCGTACCGCCTGTGTACGTGTTGTTCTGAGCCAGGGTCAACGCCTTGCTACCACTCTTCGTGAGACTGGCCGTGCCGCCGATCGAGCCACCCGCATTGGCGAAAACGTAATCGCCCGCGCTGTTGTTCACCGTGATCGACCCCGGATTGACTGCCACCGACAGGTTCACGGTGTAGTGCCCGTTGTTACTGTCATTAAACGTAACGCTGTCGGCGTCGTAGTACTGAGTTGCAATGCCGGTCGTGGCAGAGCTTGTCCAGTTGTTGTTGCCTTGGATGTCCCACGTCGTGCCGTCGCCAGGCGACGGGCTGCCGTTGTTATTGTTCCAGGTAAGCGACGCTGGGCCACCTGACACATTCAGCAGCACTTTATTGGCCTGCGAAAAGTTCAGGGAGTAAGCGATTCGATTGAACGTCTGGTTTAACAGCGACAAGCTACCGGAATTAAGCAGCGAGCCGGCAGTGATTATCGTATAGGTACCCGTCGGGGTCGCTGGTGTCACGCTCACCGTGGCCCCACCAGAGAAATTTGCGGTACCGATGATGTTGACCAGATCGCTGACGTTGCCTGTCTGGCCGTCAATGTGAATATCGCCACCGGCCGTGGTCAAACTGCCAATGTTAACAGTACCAATGTTGCCGTCGGCCGATGAGGCACCCGGCGTAATTGTCCGCCGCCGGCCAAATTCACCGTGGCAGCATTGCCGGTCGAAGTACCTGCCAGATTTCCGCCGCTCACATTCACGAGGCCGGTAACGGCGCCATTGACAACCAAAGTCTGACCGAAGGGCACACCAAAGCCGCCGACGCCAGCCAGATCGGAAACATCGAGCGTCGCGCCGTTGGCAACAGTAACTGTCGGTGAGGTGCTGATATTGTTCGTCGAGCTCGTCGGCGATGTCTTCAGCACGAGCTTGCCCGCATTAATGTTGGTCGGGCCGGTATAAGTGCTGTCGCCGCTCAAGACCATGGTGCCGGCTCCAGTTTTGGTGAGCGATGTAACCGTGGTACCAAAGTTTTTCAGTACCGAGCTGACCAATAAATCGACGCCAGGCGTTGGGCCACCGACTACAGTTCCGGCTGCCACATTGAATACGGTCGGCGATTGAATGGCAATCGTTCCTGCACTAATGACAGCGGTAGACGATGCAGCATTGGTAGTCACTGTAGCCGTCGTGGCATCGCCGCGGAGCGAGTACTGGCCGTTGGCATCACCGGTATTTCCAACATCGCTGGTCAATGTTCCACCAGTAAATGTCAGGTTCGGCAATGTCACGCGGTACGCACCGGCAATGTCCGTAATTGTTCCGCCATTCACGAAGATCGCGGTGGGCGACGAGCCGACGGTGAAGCCAAATGCATCGGCATTGCCGCCAATGAGAATGCCACCAGCGTTGACCGTTGTGTTACCCGAACCTAATGGGGTTCGACCACTGGTGGTTCTATTGGCCTGCAGCGTTCCCGCGTTGACCGTAACGCCACCAGTAAAGGTGTTGTCGCCCTTTAGCAACAAGGTGCCCGCGCCAGCTTTCGTAATGGCATCGCCAGTGCCGCTGATGACACCACCGACGGTGAGCGTGCCTGCAGAGACCGTGACCGTGGAATTCGCAGCGGTTAAGGCTACAGCACCATTGCCAATATCCAGATCCGATGAACCGGTGAAGGTGAAATCGCCAAGCCACGTCTGTGGCGTCGCGACGCCTGATACCACCGGGCTACCGGAGGTGTTGTTCAGCGTGGCTCCAGCGCCAATTGTCAATAGCCCAGTTCCAAGTGCGCCGGCAGCATTCACATTCAAGGTTCCGCTGTTCAGAGTCACACTGCCCGACCCCGATGCGCCGGACGCCCCAAGGGTCAGAGATCCCGTGTCGATCGTAACATTGCCCGTGTAATTCGTGTTGCCATTATTAAGGGTCAGATTTCCCGTGCCGGAGATGGCCAGCGGCCCAGCGCCGCCAATCGCGTTGCCATTAAAAGTGTAGGTGCCCGCGCTCACCGTGATTCCGCCGGGAGTTAAAGTGCCAGAGTTGCTGACCAGGTTTAAGGCACCCTGTGCTGCACCGGCGAACGTTACAGAATCGCCGTCATAAAAATGCGTCTTATCAGTAACGCTCTCGGCGGTTGTCCAATTCGCAGTGCCTCCCCCGGCCGATCCGAAATTATCCCATTGCGTCGAATTCGCGTCTGTTCCGGTCCAAGTAAGATGCGCGGGAGCAACGCCGGCCACCGTGGCCATTAGATTATTTCCACTTATCGACGGCGTCACCGTGCCGCGTCCGACGGTCACCGGGCTTAGGTTCAATCCGCCTTGCACCAGCGGGGAACTTGCGGTTAGCAACGTGAAGATAGCGCCATTTGCCGGCGATCCGGTGACGACAAAACCCAGATTTGCGTTATTAAACGTAACGGGTCCGTTGAGCGTGATCGTATTCGTCGAGCTGGTGCCAATGTTAAAGCTCAAAGTTCCGCCGTTGGTGGTCAATCCGGCAAGCGTCAGGGCGCTGAGCTCGCGCCGGGCGTTGCGCCACTCGTCAATGTTCCAAGATCCATCGTGACCGCGCCGTTAATTGTCCCGGTGCCGCCAAGCGTACCGCCGTTGACGTGAATTGCGTTGCCGACCGCGGTTGTGCCGTTGACGAACAGTTTTCCAGTGGTGATTTCCGTCGCACCCGTGTAGTCATTGTTGCCGGCCAGAATGAGGGTACCGAGACCATTCATGGTCAGGCCTGCGCCATTGACGCCTGTGCCGCCAAGATTTTGAAGGGTTCCTGTTTGCGATACGACGGGAACAAAACTGGTCGTAATCGGCGCCGCCGCGGACCCAATTGCGTGCGTCGTCATATCTAACACACCGCCGGCAAGTGTAACGGTACCGGAGTGGGTGCCGGCAGTGCTGGCGTCAACAATATCGGTGTTGATGATGGCAGTTCCGCCGTACACGCCAAACACGGCTGTCGCCGTGTTTGCAGTCGTTTGATTCGTGAGCGCAAATTTATTGTTGACCGTAAAAACGCCCGTCGCACTGGGATTCGGAATGGGCGTCGTAGACCCGACCGCTGTCGAGGCGCCAACGAAGAATGTTCCGGTGACAGCGCCAGTGCCGCCGGTCCGCACTGCAATTTGGAAGTTGTCGGCCGTGAAAGTTCCAGTGTCGAATGTAGCCAGGCCATTTGTGGCGCCGGACGATCCACCGTTGGAGCTGATAAGTACTGTCCCGCCTTGGACCGTTGCCTGATGGCCCGCCAACAAGAGCTGACTTAGCCCTGCCGAACCGCTGCCGCTCGACTCACGCCCAACGACGATGTTTGTTTTACTCGATCCGCCGCTTTGGCCCGCAATTACGACGCTGCCAGTGCTCCCCTGCCATTGGATAACGCCCACACCTTTCGCATTTCCGAGAATTAAGCCGAATTGAGTTGCAGATGCGTCACCCGGAACTGTGAACGAAAGCTGCTGAGTGCCGGCGACTCCGGATCCAAGGTTCAAAACATTTGTGCCGGCGCCCAAAAACATGTTCACGGTGCCTCCGGCGTTGTTATTCGTGCCTAAGCTAGTGAAGCCCGGTGTCTGCGTCGAGTCACCAACCGTCATGCTGGCTGCGGTAATCACATTGCTGGCATTTGCTAATCTGAGTGTTCCGGACGGACGCGTGCCGACTCCTACGTTGAACGCGCCAGCGCCGCCGCGCCGCTATTGTAGGTGAAATTGGCCAGTCCGCTCATGTCGAGCGTTGGGTTGAACCCCGACGTGTTGTTGTTGCCGCTGCCAACGCCGACGGTAAAGTTGGCAGTTGTATTCGATACCACCCAGCTACCGGCACCCTGGACAACCAAATTGCTCGTGTCGGCGGTATTCGTCGTCAAAATGGGAGGCGTGCCGATCACGACAACCGAGTTGTTGTTGCCAGCCCCGCTGGAATTCAGCGTCACGCCGGTCGGAATGTTGATGACATTGCTTGCCGAGGCATTTGTCTGGACGACGAGGTTCCCGATCGTCACGCCATTGCTATTAATATTGAGTGTGCTGACATTCGCCGACTGTGCGGCTGATGCAGTTGTGTTGTTGACATAAACGGGATTATTGCCAAACGTCAGCTGTCCGATGTTCAGTGCACCACCCGATACAACGTTGAAATTGCGTGTGCCGCCGTCAAGAATCAGACCGTAATTTGGTCCAGTTGGACCGCCCTGTGTGAGCGTAATTGTCTGAGCGTTTGCGGAATTGTCATTGATGTCGCCGCTAAGCACGAAACTGTTGCCGCTCAGTGAAAAAGAGCCGGCCGTTGGCGCGAAAGTGATCCCGTTGAAAACGCGATTGGCCGCCACGCCCGCGGTGAAGGTGAAGTCGTTCGTTGTGGTGAGATTCGTGGAGCCGTCGAAGACAAGAGTGTCGCCGTTCACCGGCGGAGCGTTTCCCGTGCCAGAGTTCCAGTTCCCTGGCGTCGTCCACTTCCCATCTGCGCCTCCGCCTAGCCACGTATCATTGGCCGCTCGCGCCTCCGGGGCCACCGTCGAAGAAATGAGACTGAGGACGCAAACAAAAAACGAAATCCGCGCGGTAATTCCGCAATTCATGACATTTCCCCCAAAACCAGTGTTTGAAAATCGGCGATGTTGTTTGAAACAGCCATTCGACGCGGTTCCTTCGCGTCGATTGCGCTACATCAAACGGGCTACCGTGCAATCAGAAATCCCCCTGGCACAGCCCAGACAACCTCTTGCACTTCAAGCGTCGATTTTACTAACGATTAAGCGGCTTGGGAAGGATTTACCGCATTTGCGAAGCGAGATTTTGTAGAAAAGTAGTCAATCGCTCGCCGAAAAAGGTCTGCGAAGCCGCATGCTGGACAACATTATGCAAGTGCATTCATCTCTGGGTGGTTATTGAACCAGCGTGTGGCGTTGACGAGCAGTTTGCCGTGGACCCAATTGCGAACGCGTGGGAAGCGCCGAACCCATGCGGGCAGACAAACCAAGCCGCCGCCGAAGCTGGTCAGGTTGCCGAAATCGCGCTCAATCTGCCGACGAAATCGGAAGATCGCCTTGCCGAATCGATGTTTCATTAGCTCGATCGAACGCAAGCGATGGGGGCTGTGGCGGTGATGTCCCAAACCGCCGTCCTTACAACGCTTGGGAGTTAGCAGTTGATGATCTGCCTGATGAGCCAGGTCAAACAGCGCGTTGGAATCGTACAGCGTATCGCCCAACAGATAGCCGCTGCCCGGCAAATCCGGAATCAATTGGCGGGCCATGGTGGTCTCGGCTGTATTGATTCGCGCCACGCCCCAAGCCAAGGGCAACGGGCCGGAAGCCCACACGGCAAAAAGTTTATAACCTTTGGCCTTGCCTCCAGCCGCGCGTCCGTAGCCAGCATCCATATCTTTGCTGACGCCGCTGACGGTTAGGGGCTTACCGTCGATGATGCGAATCCACCGGGCTGCCAGCCCCGCCAAGGTGATCCAAGTGCGCTCCATGGCGGTCATCAATTCCTGTGCATCAGCCTGTCTCATCCGACGACTTAACGTGGCTTGGGAGGGCAAACAATTAGGACACAAGTCGGCTGGCCAATTAGCTTTCTCGATCGCCCAACACATCGGTCGATCCGCAATCACACACCACAGGTACACGACGACAATATCGGCCGTGGAATACTTCCAGTGCCCCCACGGCTTGTCGAGCTTCATCGCCATCAAATACAGTAACTTCCAGAGTTCGCGTTCCATAAATTGTCTCCTTGTTAGAGCTACTAATCCCTAGCTAACGAGGTGGAACGCGAACTCCTTTTATTTCAAGAGCCTGATAGCACTTGCATAATGTTGTGGAGGCCGCGGAGGTGGGGACTTCGCGAACGGCCATCCGTGGCTTTCTGCGATCAAAATGGTCCCTGTCTGTAAATTTAAGGCCTGCCAGCGCTTAAAGCTTGTGCGCAGCAGGCCAGAGGTTCAGGCCATGAACTACTTGGCTTTCCGAGCCTTCTCAATTTCATCTACCAGCGTGTTGGCCTGATAGACCTTTCGCAGCGCTTCCAAAATCGCACTGGAATGCACGCTGACGGCTCGAGCCTGTTCGTCGGTGTAACTGAAATCGAGCACCAACGATTGAATGTTGCCGTCGAAGATGATGCCCACGTACTCGCCGGCCTTGTTCACCACGGGGCTGCCACTGTTGCCGCCAATGATGTCGGCGGTGCTTACGAAGTTGAACGGGGTATCCATGTTCAACGGCTTCGGTGGGTTCAGCCACGTATCGGGCAGCTTAAATGGCTGCTACCGAACCGTGTTTATCGGCATGTTGAAACGCTCCGCCGATGGTCGTCCAAGGCGGCACGTCCTTACCGTCTTGTTTGTAGCCTTTGACCTGGCCATAGGCTAAACGCAGTGTAAAGGTGGCGTCGGGATACGTATCCGTTCCGTGAACGGCGAAATACGCCTTCGCAATTTTTGCATAAGCCTGTTTCATTGGCTCGTCGACTTTCTCTTCATATTTCTTGCGCACTTCGCGCGAGGGCGGATCGACCAGCCGGGCCAGCAAAATCATCGGGTCGTTCGAACCTTCGATGGCTGCTTTACCCCCTTCGGCTAGCTTTTTGCGCACGCTCACGTCTTTCAAGCGGCTGCCGTCGACCAGCTCTACCGGCTCGCGCTTGCGGCGATTTGCCTTGCAGCGTTTTGCGAACCCATTCGTTATCGGCGCCGGCCAATTCCATGAACATGCTGAGCGAATCGGCGAGCTTGGCGATTTCCAGATCGTTATAAATCGGCGCTTCGGAGAACAGCTCTTGCTCCAACGATTCTCGGGCCGATTGCCGATATTCGCGCAGCCGATCGACATTGTCTTTCTTGTCTTCATCTGCCATCCGCACCAGCGTCCGGGCTATTGCAAACAGTTCGCTGTTGAACGCGTTGCGATTCTCCAGCAATGCCCAATCGACATAGATCTTGTCCCATTCATCGACCGCCTTGGAGACATCGTCCCAAGCGCCGGCATAATCTTTCAAATCGGGATTTTTGGCGACGGCATCGCGCAATGACTTTTCCTCTTCCCGCTTTCGTTGCATGATGGCCGGATCTTGCAGACCGGCGAGCCCACCGATGCGGGCTTTGCGCGAATTCTGGTAGCCAAACAGCTCGTCTTTTGCGCGCCGCTTATTTTCCAAACTTCGTTCGCTGTAATTCGACAGCAGCACTTCGCGGCGATAAAGCGTTCGCAATGCCGATGGGAACTGGCGATCGCGCATGAAATCCAGATGCCGCACGGTGTTCAACCGGTCGGTGTGGCCAGGATGGCCGGCCACGAAGACGAGTTCGTCGTTATCTGCGCCGGCCTTGCTCCACGGCAAATAGTGCTCCACCTTCGCCGGCTTGCCGTCCTCGTAAACGTGGAACAGGCAAATATCCAGATCGTAGCGCGGATACTCGAAATTATCTGGATCGCCGCCAAAAAATGCGATGTCTTGCTCCGGTGCGAACGCCAGGCGAACGTCGGTATATTTCTTGAAGCGGTACAGATGATATTCGCCACCGTGGTAGAGCGTAATCACGTCGCTGCGCAGCCCGGTTTTTTCCAGTGATTCCTTTTCGATCGTGTTCGTTACCGCCCGCCGCGCTTTTTCCGCATCAGCGGCGCTCATGTCTGGTTTCACCGCCGCATTCACGCGCTTGGTGACATCCTCAATGCTCATCAGCACATTGAGTTCAAGATCCAAGCACTTTAGTTCGTCGTCGCGTGTCTTGGCGTAGTAGCCTTTGGCAACCAAATCGCGCTCTGGCGTACTCAGCTTTTGCAGCGCGTCGGCGCCCACATGGTGATTGGTAATTACCAAACCTTCCGGCGAAATAAACGCCCCGCTCCCGCCCGAGTTAAACCGCACCGCCGACTGCTGCACATTCTTGAGCCATTCATCGCTGGGCTCGAAATTGTATTTCTCTTTCAAGATCTTCCGCGGCGGATTGTTAAAGGTCCACATGCCTTCGTCGGCAAAGGATAGTGAAGCTGTCATCGTTAGCACACTGGGAATTGCGAGTAGCAGAATGAGGGCGAATTTGCGAAAGATCATATCGAGTTGCTCCGATACAAATGCAAGGTTGTTACACAAGATTAGGTCAAGAATTTGGCTTACCGGTTCGGATGTTTGGAGGAGTAACAGACGGCTGCATTAGCCAGCCCATTCCGACGATGGCCAAGAGCAGCGATAAAGCGCCAAATGCGGCGAGTGCGGGCCAATTGTGCTGTGGAACTCGAATGGCGGCATTAGCCGGAAAGCTCGTTGCCGGTCGGATAACGTTGGGATTCGTGTCTTGCAGAATACCTGCCTTGTCGGCGCTGCCCAGCGTTTGCCGAGCGATCTCGCCCAATGTTGTATTCTCCGGAACCACCAGCGGCGAATCCTTTCCCGGCACTTTCAAATTCGCCCCGCGCGGCACTTGCGCGTTTTGAAGCTGTAAATTTTCATTCAATAACGCAATCTCCGACGCGAGCGACAAGACCTTGGATTGCTTGAGCAATTCTTGTTGTTGCGATGGCTCTGCGGAATTTCCGCCACTGACGGAAAGCAACCTTTTTTCGTCCTGCGAAAGTCGCTCCATTTGGCCTGAATAAGATTCCAAATCATTCGGATCGCCGCCAGTGCGACGCAATTCGCGATCCATAGCCTGCTGCAGCGCCGCCAACTGTCGTCTGTTGCACGTCGGTTAGCGGCGGAGTGCCCGGATTCAGTTCTTGATTGGCGATCTCTCGATAGACCTCGGCGAACGGTTTCTCCTGCTGCACGGTAACCGTGCGGTGCTGCCATGCGGCTAGCAGTTTCGGAATTGCATCGCTGAATGATAGGAAGGCGACCAAGACACCGGCGATTGCCCCACCGGCGATGTAACCAGTCGACAGCAAAACGCCAGGGCTCATATCGGCTTCGGTCTCGGCCACCTGACGACCGCCCGCCAGCCGTCGTTGCCGCCAATCGGCCAGCCAGCGAACAACTCCGCCGACGAAGATCGGCGTCGAGCTCGATAGTGGTAGATAAACGCCCACCGCAAACGGCAAGGAGGCCACGCCGCAAAGTTCCAAAACCACTGCAATCGCCACTCCAAGCAGCACAAGCTCCCATGGCAAATTGCGGTTCAACATTCCATTCGTGATGAACGCCATGAGCGTCGCTTTCGGCGCCCGAAATTTTTGAACCTCAGTGCCATCGGCCCGTCGGCTTAGTTTCCCATTGATGCCGGGGTCGACCAGATATCGAATGCGTCCCTGATCATCGACCAGATATTCGCCCTGCGGCACTTGTTGCGGATTGCCTTCAATCGCTCGCCACACATGGTAGGCCGCGTTGTCGTCCGGAGCTTGTCCGATTTCCGTGAGAGTGGAAACCTCGATCGGTCGGCGTGGCTGCGGCAAATCGCGATTCCAATAAACCGTGCCTGCATGATTGAGCACAACCAGAATCACGCCAATGACCATCGCTGAAGTTACCGAGCCGATAATAATTGCCCACTGCTGCCACTTTGGCGTGGCTCCCACGAGATAACCGGTTTTCAAATCTTGCGATGTTGTCCCTCCGTTACTGGCGGCGATACAAACCACCCCAGCAACCGAGAGCGCGGTAAGCTGATCGCTCCAGGCGGTCTTGCCCAACACGAGAAATACGGCGCAAGTCAGCAATAGAGTCGCCAAAGTCATTCCCGAAATGGGGTTCGAGGACGAACCAATTTCGCCGGTCAACCGCGACGAGACTGTGACGAACAAAAATCCAAATAGAACGATCAACAGCGCCCCCCACAAATTCATTTGCAGTTGCGGAATCCAGGGGAACGTTTGATGCAGCGGTGTTGTGGCCCAAATTGAAACGACCAGAATCACGGACCCAATCAGAACGAAGAGCAGGGGCATGTCGCGATCGGTGCGCGGAATGCGCTCGCGTCCGCCCGCTTTGTCACCGCCGCCTCGCATTTCTGCAAACGCAGATCGGATCGATCCCAGAATCAGCGGCAAGGCCTGAAACAAACTAATGATGCCGCCGGCCGCTACCGCGCCGGCGCCAATATAGAGCACATAATCGTGCCAGATTTCTTCCTCGCTCATTTGCGCAATCAACGTCTTGCCCGGGTAAAGCGGGGTCAAAAGACCGTCACCAAAGAGTCGAATGCCGGGAATCAACACAAACGCAGACAGCACCCCGCCTGCCACCATGATGCACGAAATCTTCGTGCCAATGATGTACCCAACACCGAGCAACGCAGGGTTCACTTCGATCGCCGGCACGGCGCCTTTGAACCAACTCAGCGATTTGCTTGGAATCTCCTTCCACAGTTTGAGCCCCTGCCAAAGGAACTGATACACCGCAGCGATGCCGAAGCCGATGAACACGGTCTTGGCGCTGGAGCCGCCTTGCTCGCCGACGATCAGTACATCGGCGCACGCAGTGCCTTCCGGATACTTAAGGATCCCATGCTGCCGGACGATGAATGCGCGGCGCAGCGGAATCATCATCAAGATGCCTAGCATGCCACCTAGAATGGAGACTACCATGACGCGGCCAATATCCATCTCGAACCCGAGTAACAGCAGCGCTGGCATCGTCACGCCGACACCGAAAGCAATCGACTCCCCCGCAGAACCTGTCGTTTGCACAATGTTGTTTTCCAGAATCGTCGCCGGGCGGAAGCCGAACAACTTTGTGAATACACGGAACAGCGTGATCGACAGCACGGCCACCGGAATGGAAGCCGAAACGGTCATGCCCACCTTCAGCACCAAATACAACGACGATGCGCCGAAGATGATGCCCAGCACCGCGCCTACCACGACGGCGGGCCAGGTGAACTCCGGTATTCGCGCATCGTCCGGCACGTACGGCTTGTGAGCCGGTGCGGAAGTTTCGTCGGGCTTGCGTCGGACCGGGGCTGCTTGTGGAGGCGCTGCCATGCGTAACACTTATCCGTAATTAAATGTCAGGTAGACGTTTTGTGTTTCAAACCACGCCCGCTGCCGCTCGCGGCACAGCATGCGATCCATCCGCCTGCGCGATTTCTGCAGCTCAACTTGCACCGCAATCTCGCCCAAATCTCCCGTGGTGAACCGCTAAATTGACAATCCCCGGGCCGCTTGGCAAGAGATTGTTGAGCGTTCGGACGTCGAGTTTCCGCCACTCGCAGAACAGTGACGGTCATCTTTCGCAGATTGAAAAATGCAGTTCGCTCGAAGATTCACGGGCGATTCGGCGATTCTGACTAGCCTTGCCTTTGATTCTCCGAACGGATATCCAGCCATTCAGGACATTCGCGGAATGTCCAAGTCGGCCGACAACCTTGCTTAGCCACTGCTACTGGAAAACGTTTGGAGGCGCTTAGTGCGTTTGACCGCCGGCCAGGAAATCGACGTCGGCGGTCATATACGGCATGAGACCGGGCTGGCCGTCATCGACATCCACTTCGACGGTATACAGCACGGTATTGTTTGTCATGGATGCGTTCAGCCGAATGCGCCGCACTTTGCCCGTGAATGTTTTCTTGGGAAGCGCATCGACCGTGAACTGAACTGGCTGGCCGACCGCAACCTTGGCAATATCGCTCTCGTTGACCGATGCCCAAATCTGAAAATTTGAAAGATCGGCAATCAAAAACGGACTGGGAGACTTCGAATCCGGCGTGACCCATTGCCCAACGTTATATCGGCGATCGATCAACACTCCATCGATCGGCGAGCGCAGGATGCAGCGATCGAGGTTCGACTGTGCGATATCTAAATCGGCACGTCGGGCTTCGAACCGCGCTTCTTGGATTTGCACTTTCGCCTGAGCCACGGCCACACCAGCTCTGGCCACATCCACGTCGGCTGCGTCCGCCACCTTGTCTGCGGCGCGCTTTTGCGCTCGCTCGAGTTCGCTCTTTGCCAATGCCAGCTGAGCTTTCGCCATATCGATTTCACTTTGCGCCGCCCGCAATTCTGCTTTGGCCTTGCTGACTGCCGGCTCATAGGTCGTGGTGTCGAGCTCCGCCAGCACCGCTCCCTTCTTGACGTGGCTGCCGTAGTCGATCGATTTCGATCCGTCGTCCGAGTCGCCGCCCAGTCTCTTGATAATTCCCGCCATCGGCGCGCTGACATCGACGACCGTGCGGGGCTCAACGGTGCCCGTCGCTTTCACGACAGCCTGCTCAGCCGCAAGCGAGAAGTTGCTGACGAGAAGCACCACCGCAGCAAGTTGGATTTTCAACGACTGGTTCATGTCATAGCTCCCGAAGAAACCAAAACCGTTCTCCCTGAAGTTTACGGCAAGCTTCGGCCTGCGTGCAACATTTTCCTCGGTGCCCGCCAGGTTTCGGGTGCCACTGGCTCTGCCAGTGTTCGGTGACCGAAAGCTTGCATCATGAACTTGATTCACTCGTTCAACTCCCACGTTGATCGAAGTGGTCGGCTGCATCAGCTGGTATTTACTCGACTCACTCGGCAATCCTCCGGTCAGCCAGTGGTTCACTTACGACAAGTAATAGCTCGACAAGATTCTTCGAGACACTGCTCGCGAGTGGCGCGCCTGCGTCTGTGCTTGACACACTCTACGTGTCCACGTGTCCACTCAGTCCTGCACCTTTGGTTACTGTTCGCATGTATCTATGCTGAAACGAGTTAAATTTAGTTTCGGTGTGGACCGAAATCTACACTTGACAAATGACCACGTGTACATTAATATGCTGTCATGGACGGATTGTGCTTAGATAGATTTGTTGTAACCGAACAGCAGGAATTTACGAGGCGTGGTATGAACTGTTGCAAGACACGATTAGTTGCGAAATTATCCACTCCAAAACAATCGGGCTGTGTAGGCCAAAACGGCGAGGCGGAACGGGGGAGTGAAATAACTGTGAAAAAACGATTGCGTTTGGAGCTTGATTTCCCGAGAAATGCGCTGGGGTTATTTCACTCTGAATCGCGTTTTCGGCCCGCACTGCCAAGGGATGTAGAAATTCCCGAGAGTTTTGAGCGCCGAGGTCGCCGGCGTTTCACGGCCATTTGGAACGACCGCGGTTTTCTCGAAGAATTCGTGGATTTTGAAAAAGGCCTTGCGAAAAAACGTCGTCCGTGCGCTCCCATGGCGATTGCGAACTCGGATATCGGGCCATTGTGCCGAAAAAAATGGGTGCCCGGGATTTGCGGCACAATGCATTTTGATTTTTTCGCCGCCGCAACGCTTTGGTACAGCATGCTTTCCGCTAGGCGGTCGATTGAACGATCGTCATAATAATTCGCTTTCCTATACGACAAAATTCGAACATCAAACACGCACTTTTGCTCGTTCTGATATGACCAACAGCACACCAGCCGCCGACGAACTTCCTAAACAGTACGACCACACTGCCGCCCAGGAGCGGTGGTACAAGTTTTGGGAAGAGCACGGCTACTTTAATAGCGATCCGCCAGATGCTTCATATTTGCCGACTTTAGCCCCCGGCGACTCGCCGGGGGCTAAGGGTGGTGCGTTGACGAATCAACATCGGGCAAATGGCAAGCCCTTCACCATCGTCATCCCGCCGCCGAATGTCACCGGCGCGCTGCACCTCGGCCACGCGCTCAACAACACGCTGCAAGACATCGTCATCCGCTTCAAACGCATGCAGGGCTACAACACGCTCTGGATGCCCGGGACCGATCATGCGGGAATCGCCACGCAGGCTGTGGTCGAGCGGCGATTGAAAGAAGAGCAGGGTTTGGATCGCCACAAACTGGGCCGCGAAGGCTTGGTGGAACGCATCTGGCAGTGGAAGAAAGACTACGAGTGCCGCATTCTCGGCCAGCTCAAACAGATGGGCTGCAGTTGCGATTGGCGTCGCACGCGGTTCACGCTCGATGAAATTTGCGCTCGCGCGGTCCGCCACACGTTCTTCCGCATGTTCAAAGACGGGCTGATCTTCCGCGGCAAGCGGCTCGTGAATTGGGACACGTTCCTGCAAACCGCCGTGGCCGACGACGAAGTCTATCACGACACCGTGAAAGGCCACTTCTGGCATTTCCGCTATCCGGTCATCGATCCGCAGCCGGGCGAGCCGACGCATGTGACGATCGCCACGACGCGGCCCGAAACCATGCTCGGCGACACCGCCGTGGCCGTGCATCCCGATCCGGCGGCGGCGCTCGATAAAGTCGAACGCGAGCTGCGCGAGAAGTTGACAGAAGCGCCGGCGAAAGAGAAAGCCGATATTGAAAAGCAAATTGAAGCGATTTGCCGAGCGGCGCAAAACGCGTGCTGCCGCAGCTGATCAAACTGCGCGACATGGCGAAAGCCGGCCGCAAACTGATGCTGCCGCTGGCGAACCGCGAAATTCCGCTGATCGTCGATCTCTGGGCCAAGCCGGAACTGGGCAGCGGCTGCTGTGAAAATCACGCCGGCGCACGACGAAAACGACTATCAGGTTTGGCAGCGCAATAAAGAGATCGGCGAAATCAATATCATGAATGCCGAAGGAACGCTGAACGACAGCGTGCCAGAAAAATATCGCGGCCTGAAAATGCACACGAAAGCCCGCGAGGCTGTGGTGGCCGACCTCGTCGAACTGGGCCTGCACACGCCCGACACGGATCGCGAAGACCGCGAGATCGATCTTAGCGCACTCCGATCGCTCGAAGACGCCAATCGAGCCGTACCTGGCCGATCAGTGGTTCGTGAAAATGAGCGATACCGACGGCAAACCGGGTTTGGCGCAAATGGCGATGGACGCCGTTCAACCTTCCACCGGATCTCTCCCCTCGCCGGGTGCCACTGGCTTTGCCAGCTACTTCTCTCCCCTCGCCCCTTGCGGGAGAGGGGTCGGGGGTGAGGGGTAGCAGCGGCAAAGTGAAAATCACGCCCGCGCGATACGCCAAATCGTATCTCGACTGGCTCGGCGAGAAACGCGATTGGTGCATCGGACGACAGTTGTGGTGGGGACACGAGTGCCAGTTGTCTGGAAACGGTAGCGCAGATGTGCGCCGAGAACGCGTTCGAATGTCAGCGAGATGCGATGTGAAGATTCAGATAAGAAAGCAGCAGAACTACCGCGACTCTGTCATGTCGAGAATGAGCTCGACTCTGCAAGTGGCAATGTAACATGTGAAGGCTGAACCGTCAACGCTTGACTCGGATACATGACGGCTGCCCGCGCACAATGTCACTGAGTGATCGCCGAAGAGATTGCGAGCTGTGGGGTTTCACGCAAGACCCCGACGTTCTCGACACCTGGTTCAGCTCCGCTCTCTGGCCGCATTCCACGCTCGGTTGGCCGGGGCCGGCTTTGCCGGACAAACCAAAAGGCCCGTCGAATCCGGAATGGGCGGAACAAAAATATTACTATCCGACCAGCGTGCTCATCACCAGTCGCGACATCATCACGCTGTGGGTTGCGCGGATGGTGCTCACTGGGCTTTACAACGTCGGCGAGATTCCGTTTCACGATGTGTACATTCACCCGAAGATTTTGGACGGCTACGGCGAGACGATGTCGAAGTCGAAAGGCAACGGCGTCGATCCGATCGACATCATTTCCAAATTCGGCGCCGACGCGTTGCGGTTCGGCCTGGCGTACATGGCCACCGAAACGCAGGACGTGCGCATGCCGGTAGAGTTCGAATGCCCGCACTGCGGCAAGCTGATCGAGCAGACGCACAAGAACCGCACACAGCCGCGGATCGATTGCCCGAAATGTGGCAAAGCGTTTTCCACACAATGGGCCGCGAAGCCTGAAGACGTGGCTGTGCCGCGCGGTGCCGTGGTGAGCGAACGTTTTGAGCTCGCGCGGAATTTCTGCAACAAACTGTGGAATGCGTCACGCTTCGCGCTGATGAATTTAGAAGGCTACAAAGCTGGGCCTGTCGATTTGAAATCGCTGGCGGTGGAAGATCAGTGGATTCTCAGCCGTCTGTCAACCGTCACGCTGCAGATGAGTGCGGCGCTGGAGCAGTACAAATTTGCGGATGCCGCGCGGCTGCTGTACGACTTCGCTTGGGATGAGTTCTGCAGTTTTTATTTGGAGATGGTCAAATCGCGGTTGCAGGATGAAAAAACGCGGCCGACAGCGCAGCGGATTTTGGCGCACACGCTCGATACGATTTTGCGGCTGCTGCATCCGATGTCGCCGTTTATTACGGAAGACGTTTGGCAGCGATTGAACGAAGTTGCGCCGACGCGGGGACTCACAGATCTGCAAGCCGCCAGTGAGAGCGTGATGATTGCCGATTGGCCGCGAGCGCCAATCAGTCGCTTGTCAACGAACAGATCGAAGCCAGGTTTGCCCGCTTCCAAGAAGTGCTTCGCGGGCTGCGCGAAGTGCGAGCACGCCAAGGCATCGCGCCGAAGACCGTGATTCATTTCTCCGCGAAGTGCGATGCAGTCGGCCGCTGCGCTCTTGGAACCGATGCGGGCTTATTTCGAAACGATGGCCGGCGCCGTTCCGACAGCAATTGGACCGAGCGTGATTGCACCGCCGATGTCTGCGCACTTTGCAGCCTCGGGCATCGAAGTGTACGTGGATTTGGCCGAGCACATTGACGTGCCGGCGGAAATCGAGCGCAAGAAAAAGGAGCTTGTCAAGCTGGATCAAATGATCGCTGGCAAAGAAAAGCAACTTTCCAATGAAGCATTCGTCAGCCGTGCGCCGGAGGCCGTGATTACGAAAGAGCGAGCGGCGCTCGATGAACTGCGAGCGACGAAAAAATCAACCGAAGCAACTTTGACGATGTTACAGGCAAAAAAATGATCGGCTTCCTTCGACACGTCGCACGCCTCTGGAATGCTCTTGCCGCGAGCATCTATAATCGAGAGTGTGCGGCGGCTGTTCGGATCGAACCGCTTCATTTCTCGCCGCTGTCAAAAATTTGCAAAGGATCGTGCCATGCCGGTGCAGATGGAGTTGTCCAGAATCATCATCAGCGAGATCAACGATCAGCAGGTGATTTATCTGA
This sequence comes from Pirellulales bacterium, assembly GCA_963773875.1. Lineage (GTDB taxonomy): Bacteria > Planctomycetota > Planctomycetia > Pirellulales > JADZDJ01 > CAVTYH01. The sequence continues at coordinate 280,400 of CAVZCV010000006.1, read as the reverse complement.
AGGAAGTCGACGGCGAGCGCACGTTTCCGATTTTGATCGGCATTTTCGAAGCCACGAGCATCGATCGGCGAGTGAAACAACATCACACGCCCCGACCGCTGACGCACGATTTGCTGGTGAATATTGTCGAACAACTCGGCGGCGAACTGCAGGACGTCGTGATCAGCGAGCTCAAAGAGCACACGTACTTTGCTCTTTTGCGGGTGCGGAAAGACGGCGAGCTGATCGAAATCGACGCGCGACCTTCCGATGCAATTGCGGTGGCCGTAACCGCCGATCCGGCACTGCCGATTTATGTTTCGGAAGAAGTGCTGAACGATGTGCTGGGAGAATAGTCCCTGGCGACCTAGCGTCTCGGCGTATCCTCTTAATCTTTGCCAAAAGTCTTCTGCAGGGTCGCCAGCGCTTTTTGACCCGCGGCGCCGTCCACGAGCACGTTCACGCGCACTTCGCTGGTGCTCATCAGATCAACGTTGATGCCCGCCTCGGAAAGCGAGCGGAACAGGCCCAGTGCTACGCCGGAATGGCTGCGCATGCCGATGCCTTGAACGGAAATCTTGTCGATCTTCGGAGAGCCCGTGACCGCGCCACAGCCGAATTCTTTGGCGACTTTTTCGGCAATTGTGGTGCTGCGAGCCAAGTCGGCTTCGGGCACGGTGAATGTCAGATTCGCTTTTCCGGCCCGGCTGTAGCTTTGGACAATCATATCGACAAAGATGCCGGCCGCGGCCACGGCTTTAAACAGTGCCGCCGCCGTGCCAGGACGATCGGGCACGGCATCGATGGAAACACGCGCCTGCTTTTCGTCGAGCTTGATTTCGTCGATCGTCAACTCTTCCATGCCTTGCAGCTCGCGAATGATTTCGAGCGCCGTAATTGTGGGGAATGCACCAGAATCGCCAGGCCCGCCGTTGACGGCGTCCTTCTGCAAATCGAACACCGCGTGAACTGCGCGAAGCGCGGCGAGCGCTTGCTCGCGCGAAACGAGCACGCTGATTTTGATTTCGCTGGTGGTGATTGTTTCGATGTTGACGCCGGCATCGCCGAGTGCCTGAAACATTTTTTGAGCGACGCCGGTTTGGCGGGCCATGCCCAGACCGACGACCGAAAGCTTGGCGACGTCGTCGTCGTGGCTCACGCCGGCAGCGCCAAGTTCGCGAGCGGCATCCTTAGCGGCTTCCAGTGTGGCCGGAACATCGCCGCGCGGCACCGTGAAACGAGATATCGGCTTTGCCGCCGGCGCCGACGTTTTGCACGATCATATCGACCGCGATGTTCCGCTTGGCGATCCGCGAAAAAATCGACTGGCTGACACCGGGCCGATCGGGCACACCTTCGATTGTGATCCGCGCTTCGTCCTTCACCAGCGCCGCTCCGCAAACCGACTGGCTGGCCGATTCGGGCTCTGCGACGATCATCGTGCCTTTGGCGTCGCTGAAGCTGCTGCGCACGTGAATCGGCACATTGAACTTTTTGGCGAATTCGATGGAGCGGCTGTGCATGACGGCTGCGCCAAGGCTCGCCAACTCCAACATTTCATCGTAGCTGATCCGCTTGACTCGCCGGGCTTCGGGCAGCTGGCGCGGATCGGTCGTGTAGACGCCATCGACATCGGTGTAAATCTCGCAGGCATCCGCCCGCAAAACGGCGGCGAGGGCAACAGCGGTGGTATCGCTGCCGCCGCGGCCCAACGTAGTGATATTGAAATTTTCATCGATGCCTTGAAAGCCGGCCGCAATCACGATATTGCCTTCATCCAAGAGCTGCCGCATGCGATCGGTCGAAATCGAATGAATGCGCGCCTTGGTGTGCGTGCTATCGGTGCGAATGCCGATCTGGGCGCCCGTGAGGCTCACGGCTTTGTGACCCAGCGAATGAATGGCCATCGCCATCAGAGCAACGCTTACTTGCTCGCCGGTGGAAAGAAGCATATCCATTTCGCGAGCGTTCGGGCGATCGCTGATTTGCGCGGCCAAATCGACGAGGTGATCGGTCTGATGGCCCATCGCACTGACAACCATCACTACCTGGTTGCCTTGCTGCTGCGTGCGAATGGCCTTGCGGGCTGCGGCGAGAATTTTCTGACAATCGGCAACGCTGGTGCCGCCAAATTTTTGAACAACGATGGGCATAGTGGGGGATGGCGAAATTCAAATGACGAATTGACAAAAACTTTAACGTGCTGCCACTTCGAGGTTGCCTACTCACGTGCCGAGGAAATGCCCCATCAATCGCCAGCCGTCTTCAAAGGCCAACCCCGATTTATCAGCGGCAACTTCATCATAGGTCGTGGCGACATCTGGCTGAATGCCCGCGCCGGCAATTGCGAATGGCACGGGGCCGTGGCTGTGAGTTTTCAATCGGATCGGCGTAGGATGATCGGGGGAAATGAGAATGCGGTATTCGCCTTGTTGCTTCAGGGCAGCATGCAGCGGCGCGACGATGTGTTCATCGATCTGTTCCAGCGATTTGATTTTCTCTTCGGTGTTGCCCATGTGCGAAGCTTCGTCTGTGGCTTCCACATGCACGCAGATGAGATCTGTCTTGCGCAACGCATCGATGGCGAAGCTGCCCTTTGCAGCATAGTCGGTATCGACATAACCAGTCGAGCCTGGAACTTCGATTCGTCCCCAGCCAATGAGCGCGGCCAGTCCACGCAAAAGATCGACGGCAGTGATCATCGTTCCACGCACGCCATAAACCTTTTCAAACGGCTGCAAGCGCGGAGTGCGGCCCAAGCCCCAAAGCCAAATGTTGGTCGCCGGCGATTTGCCAGCCGCACGACGTGCTGCATTCACCGGATGTTCAGCGAAAATTGCACTGCTTTCTTCCATCAGCCGCGTGAGCAAATCGCTGCCGGGTCCGCGAGGGTAATCGTTGAGCACCGATTTATCGGTCAAATCGTGCGGCGGTGTAGCGCGGGTGTCGCTGGAAAACGGCGCCTTCTGTTTGGCGCCGCGATAAACGAGCAAATTACGGTAACTCACGCCGGGATAGAATTGCAACCATTCGTTGCCGATGCGCTCTTGGGCGGTGGCCAGCAGTTGTGTTGCTTCTTCCGTCGTGATATGCCCGGCGGTGAAATCGCGCATTGTCTGATTTTGGACCGTCACCAGGTTGCAGCGGATGGCCCAATCGTCTGCGCCAAGTTCAATGCCTTGCGCCGCGGCCTCCAACGGCGCACGTCCCGTGAAATGCTCCATCGGGTTATAGCCGAGCAAACTCAAGCACGCGACATCCGAGCCGGCCGGCAGCGACGGCGGCACATTGTTAGACCGGCCCACCACACCGGCACGCGCGATTTCATCCATCGCCGGAGTGCGGGCCGCCTCGAGCGGCGTTTTGCCGCCCAGCGATTGCTGCGGCTCATCAGCGGCGCCGTCGGGAATGATGATCGCGTATTTCATAAAGTCTTCGACCAGGGTGGTCGGACGATTTGGCTATTCGTGCACTCGCAGTTTTACGCTCAACGGCGAAACGATCGGCTGTTTGTCAATCGCATCAACGGCGGCTTCCACGCCGCCTTCGATTGCCGTGTGCGTCATAATCACGAGCGGCACAAAGCCTTTTTCGGTGCGCTCATCGTCGTGCTGAATGACCGACGCGATCGAAATGCCGTGTTGACCAAGCACTCCGGCGATTTCTGCCAGCACTCCAGGTCGATCGGCCGCCATGAAACGCAAATAGTATTTGCCCGACGATTTGGCGCGGTCCAAGGGCGGCAGCGCGGATTCCTGGTTCGACCAAAGTTCCAAATTGCGAAACGTAATTGGAGCGCGGCCCACGGCCATGTCGATCATGTCGGCCACGACCGCCGATGCAGTCGGCATCTGACCGGCGCCCTGACCATGAAACATCAGTGGGCCAACGGCATCGCCGACCACGCTGATGGCATTGAAAGCCCCGCGGACTTCGGCCAACGGCGCACCGATCTTTACCAGCATCGGCGAAACCTGCAATTCCACGCCGGCGGTTTGCAGCTGAGCGGTGGCCAGCAGTTTAATTCGGTAGCCTAATTCTTTGGCATATCGCAGATCGGCGGCATCAAGTTCATCGATGCCACGGCGCGGGATATCGCGCCAATTCACACGAGCTCCGAAAGCCAAATGAGCCAGGATCGCCAGTTTCTGGGTTGCATCGGTGCCATCGACGTCGAGTGTTGGATCAGCTTCAGCATATCCACGGCGCTGTGCATCCTGTACCGCAGCCTCATACCCGACGTTTTGCTCCTCCATTTGTGTGAGGATGAAGTTGCTTGTGCCGTTCAGAATGCCGCGGAGCGATTGAATTTGATTGGCAGACAGGCACTGGCTGATGTTGGCGATGATTGGAATACCGCCCGCCACCGCGGCTTCGAACGCAATGCACAAATCGAGTGCGCGAGCTCGATCGAACAGTTCCGGGCCATGCTCGGCAATCAGCGCCTTATTGGCGGTGACCACGTCTTTGCCGTTTTCCAAAAGCTCAAGCATGATTTCGCGGGCTTCGGTCACACCGCCCACCAGATGCGCGACGACTTTGATTTCCGGATTGTGCGTGATTTTTCGCAAATCGGCCGACAACACACCGGGCGGCAAATGCAAATCGCGCGGTTTTTCGTTGTCCTTCACTACCACCGATTCCAAGACCAAACTGCGGCCCGCATGACGTGCCGCCCGATCGCCATGCTCCAGCAGCAAACGAGCGACGCCCGTGCCGACGGTGCCCATGCCTACAATGGCGACTTTGGTTTGATCCATGATTCCGGTTCGAGCGAGAATACGTTGGTCAGGCTACAGCCTGACAACACCAAGCCAAGCGCGGCGCTTATCAGACTGAAGTCTGACCTACGTGGATAGAATTCGTCATGCTAAAATGCCGCTCACATTAACGTCAAGCGCGACCGTAATTCACCGAGGAAATGAATCAATGGACTCTGCCGCTCTCGATTTCTTCAAAAAACTCCTCGAAACTCCCAGCCCCTCCGGTTATGAGAGGCCGGTGCAGGACCTGGTTCGCCGCTATGTCGCCGACTTCGCCGATCGCGTAACAACCGATCTGCATGGCAATGTCATCGCGGTGAAGAATCCCGACGCGAAGCCGCGCGTGATGTTTGCTGGACACTGCGATCAAATTGGAATGCTCGTGCAGCACATCGATGCCGAAGGATATCTGTATTTGCAAACCATCGGCGGCTGGGATCCACAGCAGCTTGTGGGCCAGCGAATGACGGTTTGGACGCCAAGTGGATCGATCGCTGGCGTCATTTCACGCAAGGCCATTCATTTATTGACCGAAGAAGAGCGCAAGCAAGTCGTCAAACTGAAGGACATGTGGCTCGATATCGGGGCGAAAGACAAGGCCGAGGCGGAATCGCTCGTGCATATTGGCGATCCGGTCACATTGGAGCTCGGATTCCAGCCCATGCGAAACAATTTGGCTAACTCGCCGGGAATGGACGATAAGACGGGACTCTGGGTATGCATTGAGGCCGTACGACGTGCGAGCCAAAAGAAATTAAACTGTGCCCTCTATGCAGTCTCCACAGTACAAGAGGAGATCGGCTTACGCGGAGCGCAAACCAGCGCATTCGGGATCGATCCCCACGTCGGCATTGCCGTCGATGTGACCCATGCCACGGACTGCCCAACGATCGATAAGAAACAGGAAGGCGATGTCGCGCTGGGGAAAGGGCCGGTCATTTATCGCGGTCCGAATATCAATCCGCGAGTCTATGACCGGTTGATTGATGCGGCGAAGGCGGCGGAAATTCCAATTCAATTGGCGGCAATCGGCCGGGCATCGCCGACTGACGCAAACACAATTCAGATTACCCGTGCGGGCGTCGCCGCAGCGCTGGTAAGCATTCCTAACCGCTACATGCACAGTGCGGTGGAGACGATTTCGCTGGATGACATCGATCGGGCCGCGGACCTACTCGCGAATTTTGCGACTGGATTAAGTGGCGCCGATGACTTCACACCATGATGGACGGCCTCGCTCTTGGACCAGCCTGTCAGATTGGCATTTTGAATGAGAGCAATTGGCGGTTTGCCTGGCCGACCGGCGAAGCGGCTGGCGAACGGAATGCTTTTGCGATCAATGATTTAGGGCAATTTGATCGTCCATGGCACACTGGTTGCTTTTCTAGGCGGCCGAAGTGGAGTTGGCCTGCCAAATAGGGTCGCGGTCTATACCAAGGACTGCAGAGCAAATTGCCTGAGTGCCTGGACGTCGTCCAAATACGGCGTCCAGGCACTCAGTCACAACGACCGTTAAGAGAATCATTATCCAGGAGGATATCTGTGGCAAAGCAAATGGTGTTCGACGACGAAGCGCGTCAGCCGCTCGCCGAAGGTGTAATGAAGTTGGCAAAGGCTGTTCGCAGCACACTTGGCCCACGGGGAAGAAACGCAGTTCTGGATAAGGGTTGGGGTTCGCCGAAGATCACGAAGGACGGAGTTACGGTTGCTGAAGACATCGAACTCGATGACCCATACGAAAATCTCGGTGCGAAGCTCGTCAAAGAAGCAGCCAGCAAGACGAATGACATCGCGGGCGACGGCACGACCACTGCCACGGTCCTTGCGGAGGCGATTTTCCGAGAAGGCTTGCGAATGATTGCCGCCGGCGCCGATCCGATGGCGCTCTCGCGCGGAATCAGCAAGGGTGTGGAAAAAGTCATCGACGCCATTAAGAAAATGGCCACTCCCATCGATGAGAAGAACCGCAAGGAAATTCAGCAAATCGCCACGATCGCCGGCAACAACGATCCATCGATCGGCAGCGTGCTGTCCGAAGCGTTCATGAAGGTTGGCAAGGACGGTGTCATCACGGTCGAAGAAGGAAAACAGAGCGAGACCACGGTCGACGTGGTCGAAGGGATGCAGTTCGATCGCGGCTACCTGTCGCCGCACTTTGTCACCAATCAGGACAAACAATCGTGCGAGCTGGAAAATCCGTACATTCTGATTTTCGAAGACAAAATCTCGAATGCAAAGAACTTGGTGCCACTGCTCGAGGCGATCAGCAAAGCCAATAAGCCGCTGCTGGTAATTGCCGAGGATGTTGAAGGGGAAGCCCTTGCCACGCTGGTGGTGAATAAGCTGCGAGGAATTCTCAGCGTTTGTGCTGTAAAGGCTCCAGGCTATGGCGATCGCCGCAAGGCAATGCTGGGCGATATCGCAGCCTTAACAGGAGGTACTGCGATTTTCAAAGATCTCGGTATTCAACTCGATTCTGTGAAGCTGACCGATCTGGGCCGCGCCAAGAAGGTGATCGTCGACAGCGAAAATACGACGGTCGTGGACGGCGCTGGAAAGAAGGATGCCATCAACGGTCGCGTCGAACAAATTCGCCGCGAAATTGAAACGACCGATAGCGATTACGACCGCGAACAGTTGCAGAAACGCCTCGCGAAATTGGCTGGCGGAGTTGCTCAGATCAACGTCGGCGCCGCCACTGAGACCGAGATGAAAGAGCGAAAATATTTGCTCGAAGACGCTCAGTCCGCGACGAAAGCAGCGCTGGAAGAAGGCATCGTGCCCGGTGGCGGCGTGGCGCTGCTCCGATGCGAGAAGGCAATCGACAAACACGGTCTGGAAGGCGACGAGGCGCGTGGCGCCCAGATAGTGAAGAACGTGCTCGATTGGCCACTCCGTTGCATCGCCGACAATGCCGGCGTGGATGGGGCGGTGGTTGTAAACCGCGTCCGGCAAATGAAAGGTAAAAACGACGGCTATGATGCCGACAAGGACGAGTACACCGACCTAGTGGCTCGCGGCATTATCGATCCGGCGAAAGTCGTTCGCACCGCATTACAAAATGCCGCGAGCGTTGCGAGCCTGCTACTAACCACTTCGGCACTCGTGGCAGACATGCCAAAGGATGAGGAAGAAGCCGGAGGGCACGACCATGGTCATGACCATGGCATGGGAGGTATGGGCGGAATGGGTGGCATGGGCGGCGGCATGGGTGGAATGGGCGGCATGGGTGGCATGATGTGAGAAATGCCTAAGGCAGAGCAATAACAATCGCAGAATGTATAAATCGAATTCCCGACTTTTCATTTTTCGCTTTGCACTGAACGTTAACCTTTGATCTTCAAAAAACTGATACCAAAGTTCCCAAACCAAGGACTCAATCATGGCTAAATCAAAACTTCGTCCTCTGGACGATCGCGTTGTCGTCAAACCGGTTGAAGCGGAAGAGCGTACCGCCGGTGGCATCGTGCTGCCTGATACTGCAAAAGAAAAGCCGCAACGCGGCAAAGTTGTTTCCGTCGGTCCCGGCAAGCTATTGGATAATGGTCAGCGCGGCACGCTTTCCGTGACCATTGGTGACGAGGTGATTTACGGCAAATATTCTGGCACTGACATCGAGCTGGAGGGAGACGAGGTCAAGATTCTTCGCGAGACCGACATTCTGGCGAAAGTCATGAACTAAGATCGCGAAACATTCAATCGCGCTCATCGTAGCCGCTGATGCACATCCGCGAGCTTAAAGGCGCACGCTCAAGTCACACGAACTTCAAATCACTGCAAAAATCAGGAATCCTAAACCGTGTCTGCAAAACAATTGCTTTATGAAGATCAGGCCCGCGCGAAGATGCTCAAAGGCGTGGAAAAACTCGCCGATGCCGTGGCGGTAACGATGGGACCGACCGGTCGCAATGTCATCATCGCCAAGTCGTTTGGTGGACCTACAGTCACCAAGGACGGCGTGACGGTTAGCAAAGAAGTCGATTTAGAAGACCGTTTCGAAAACTTGGGCGCCAAGCTTGTCAATGAAGTCGCGAGCAAGACCTCAGACATCGCCGGCGATGGCACCACCACTGCCACGGTGCTCGCGCGTGCCATTTTCAAAGAGGGCTGCCGAGTCATTGCTGCGGGCAGCAATCCGATGGCGGTTCGTCGTGGGATTGATAAGGCTGTTGATGCTGTTGTCGATCAGTTGAAGTCGATGTCAAAAAAAGTCTCCAGCAAGGCTGAAGTTGCGCAGGTTGGAGCCATCAGCGCCAATAGCGACAAAGAAATCGGCGACCTGTTGGCCGACGCCCTGGAAAAGGTAGGCAAGGATGGCGTCATCACCGTCGAAGAAGGCAAATCGATGGAGACGACAGTCAAGTTCGTCGACGGCATGCAGTTCGATAAGGGCTACATCTCGCCATACTTCATCAATCGCCCGGCGGAGATGGACTGCTACATGGAAGATGCTCTGATCCTGATTCACGAAAAGAAGATCAGTAATTTGCGTGAACTAGTACCGATTTTGGAGAAAGTCGCCCAAGGCGGTAAGCCACTGTTGATCATCGCCGAAGATATTGAAGGTGAAGCGCTGACGGCGCTCGTCGTTAACAAGCTTCGCGGTGTGTTAAACATCTGCGCAGTGAAGGCGCCCGGCTTTGGCGATCGTCGCAAAGCAATGTTGGGTGACATTGCCACACTCACCGGTGGCACCCTCATCAGCGAAGATTTGGGCATCAAGCTCGAAAACCTTGAGCTCAGTCATTTGGGTCGCGCCAAAAAAGTAACTGTCGATAAGAATGACACGACAATTGTGGAAGGTGCCGGCAAGCAGGCTGAAGTGCAGGCTCGCATCCAGCAAATTCGCAATCAAATCGAAAATACTGACAGCGATTACGATCGCGAGAAATATCAAGAACGCCTGGCAAAATTGACCGGAGGCGTAGCGATTGTTTCCGTCGGGGCTGGCACCGAAGCGGAAATGAAACAGAAGAAAGCCCGGGTGGAAGACGCATTGCACGCGACTCGCGCTGCCGTAGAAGAAGGCATTTTGCCCGGTGGAGGCGTCGCGTTAGTGCGATGTCGCGAAGCGATTGAAAAAGTTCGTGGCAGCGCTAAGGGCGACGAAAAGATTGGCATCGACATTGTCTTGCATGCCATCGAAGCTCCAATGCGACAGATTGCCGATAATTGTGGTATCGATGGATCGGTAGTGGTTGACGAAGTTCGGCAGAAGTCTGGAAACGTCGGCTTTGATGCCAACAGCCGCGAGTACGTCGATATGTACAAAGCAGGTATCATCGATCCGGTGAAAGTGGTGCGCAGCGCCATTGCCAACGCGGCCAGCATCGCGGGGTTAATGCTCACGACCGAGGCTTTGGTGACCAACTTGGAGGATGACGACAAGAAGCACCGCGCCGGAAGGCGTGATTCGCTAACGAGCCAATGCACTAGAGGCGGCGGCCGACAGACAATTCGACCGATGGTATCGTCGGTCGTTCAAGAGATGAGTTGGGCCGTTCCGTGCGTACGGAGCGGCCCTTTTGCAGCGCTGCTCGCTTACCGAATCTGAAGAATGGCGTACAATTCTAAGTCACTTGGACGCACGATTTTGACGACCCTTTGCTATGGCGACGATGGCAAGTAAGCGCGATTACTATGAGGTGCTCGGCGTCGAACGGAGCGCCACGCACAAGGATATTGCGGAGGCATATCGCAAGTTGGCGCTGAAATACCATCCCGATCGGAATCCGAATAATGAGGATGCCGTCGCCAAATTTAAGGAGGCGGCGGAAGCGTTTGAAGTGCTAGCGGATGAAGGCAAACGAGAGCGCTATAACCGCTACGGACATGCGGGCGTTGAAGGTGGCGTACATCAGTTCAACGATGTTAGCGATATCTTCGAAGCGTTTGGCGATATTCTGGGCGGCGGCATTTTCGGCGATCTCTTCGGCGGTGGCCGGCGTGGAAACCGCCAGCGCAAAGGCGACGATGTCGCTTGCCAGTTGACGATCGATTTGTTCGAAGCAGCCCGCGGCGTCACGAAAACGGTCGAAATCGAGCGGCACGAAATGTGCGCCGAATGCCGCGGCACGGGCGCTAAACCAGGCAGCCGGCCCGAGGCTTGCCGATACTGTGGTGGGCGCGGTCAGGTCGTGCAGTCGAGCGGCATATTTCGCGTGCAAACAACTTGCCCCGCATGCCAAGGCGCCGGTCAGCTCGTGAAAGATCCGTGTACAAAATGTCGCGGTGCTGGTTACAGCTTGAAGAAAGTGTTTCGAGAAGTGAAGGTGCCGGCAGGTGTCGACCACCACATGCGCGTACGCTTGCCCGGCGAAGGCGAGCCAGGTCCCAACGGAGGTCCCGCAGGCGATTGCTACTGTGTGATCAATCTCGTCGATCATCCGCTGTTCGAGCGGGATGGTCACGATTTAATTTGTCGAATACCCATCAGTTATGCTCAGGCGGCGCTGGGAGCTACCATCCAAGTGCCGACGCTGGAGGGCACGGAAGACTTGGATATTCCCGTTGGCACCCAACCCGGCGAAGTTTTCAAAATGCGCCGTCGGGGAATGCCTGATCCGCGTGGGCGAGGTAAGGGCGATTTGCTTGTCGTCGTGAATGTCGAGGTCCCAAAGTCGCTGACCGCAAAACAAGAGAAACTGCTGCGCGACCTGGCTGCGGAAGAGAAGACGAATGTCAGTCAACATCGCAAATCGTTCCTAGAAAAACTGAAAGATTATTTTGTGCCTGCCGCCGAAGCAGAGCGGAAGGAGAAGTAACGTGGGCGCTGAAGACATGCAATCGAGCAATCCCGGTGTTAACGACAATTCATTGTCCGATGTTCAAGATCTGACCGCAGATCAGGAAATGGACCTGGTGCGCAGCCAATTGGCCGAAGCCCGCGATAAGATGCTGCGTGCGCAAGCGGAACTGGATAACTACCGCAAGCGCGCTCGACGCGAGCTGGACGACGAACGCAAGTACGCGGAAATTGGTTTGCTTCGCGATCTGTTGCCCGTTGTCGATAATATCACCCGGGCGATTGAGCATGCCGATAAGCAGGCCGATCCTGCGGCGCTCGAAGAGGGCATCCAGCTTGTGGCCCAGCAGTTGGCAACCGTGCTGAAGCAGCATTACTGTGAACCGATTGAAGGCGCCGGCAAGCAATTTGATCCGGCATTTCACGAAGCGGTGATGCATCAGGCCAGCGCCGATTATCCGCCGAACACGGTAGTGAACGTGTTGCAAACCGGCTATCACCTCCACGATCGCGTGGTCCGACCGGCGCAGGTCATTGTTTCAAAATCGCCCGACTGAGAATCTGTGCTAATTGCCGCGCCTTTGCACGCAGACTACGCTGAAGGCTGACGCTTTTCAGTCATTCACTTTCGATTCTCGGCTCATGTGGCGTGGCATGCTTGCTTCGTCTGCAATCTCGTCGAATGAAGACGCCTCGCCGGTCAACGCGATCGCTGCGCGATTGAAATCACTCGATTGCAAGGCAGAATCGTACGCGGCTAGTTTTGTTGATGCAGTATTGATCGCGGCCTATCAGCTGGCCGTCAGCGACGTGCACTTGCGCCCCACCGCGGAAGGGCTGGAGATCGCCGCGAGAATCGACGGGGTTTTGCAACCGTGGGGGATGTTCCCAAGCGGAGAAGTGAGCGATGTCATTGCGCGGCTGAAAATCATTGCCGATCTGTTAACTTATCGGACTGACGCGCCGCAAGAAGGTCGCGTGCGTCGCCCACCGTTTGACGCGGAAATTCGCGTTAGCAGTTTTCCCACATTACATGGCGAAAAGATTGTAGTGCGATTGTTTGCCTCGCAATCGCGTTTTCACTACCTTGCCGATTTGGGAATGCCGCCACCCATTGCCCAACAACTGGAACAGTTGTTTGCGGAAACCTCCGGCGCACTTTTAGTAACTGGCCCAGCCGGCAGCGGCAAAACCACGACCGCTTATGCCTGTCTTCGCGAAATCGTCAGGCGATCTTCCGGCGGCAGAAGCATCGCCACGCTTGAAGATCCAATCGAGGTCTCGATTGCAGGCGTTGCACAGTCGCAGGCCAATCCGGCGGCTGGATTCGATCTGGCAACCGGTTTGCGATCGCTGCTAAGGCAAGATCCCGAAGTGATTCTGGTTGGCGAAATGCGCGACGCAGCCACCGCCGGCGTGGCGATGCAAGCTGCACTTACAGGCCAACTTGTGCTGACGACGTTTCATGCCGGTAGCGCGGCCGGCGCCATTAGTCGCCTCATCGACATGGGCATTGAACCGTATATGGTGCGATCTGGAGTCCATGCCGTGGTTTGTCAGCGATTGGTTCGCAGGCTTTGCCAGTGCGCTGAACGCAGTGAATCGAGCGAGGCAAGACTAGGTTTGCCCGTTTCTACCGCTGCAATTGCCAGGGCCTGCGATGCGTGCCATGGCACCGGTTATCGCGGCCGAATGCTTCTCCTTGAAATGTTGACGCTAAACACGCCCGAGGTGGGCGCTGGAATTCTATCGCGCTGGGATGCAAAGCGTCTGGAACAAGTGGCTATTGTGGCTGGAATGCAAACGCGTTGGGATCATGCGATCGAAGCTGTAGAAAACGGCACAACCAGCGCGGCCGAAATACGCCGAGTGCTGGGCTTCACCGATGCATTTCTCGCTGGTCGCGGCTAAGATGGCGATACACTTCCCTGCGAGCAATTCATGGCTCCATCCGACTCCTCATCGCCGAGCATAATTGCGCTCGACGAACTCATTGCACTGACCGATGAAATGGCCGCGCTCGCGCGCGCTGGCGTTCCGCTCAGCACAGGATTAGCATCGGCGGCGCGCGATCTTACTCGTCGGCCAGGCAAGATTGCCGCGGCAGTTTCCGAACGACTCGATCGCGGAGAAAGTCTGCCGCACGTGATCGACTCAATGCCGCAAGTATTTCCACCAGCGTATCGCGCTGTCGTTGCGGCGGGATTGAAGGCCGGTCGGCTACCGGCCGCACTTGAAGGATTAGCGACCAGCTCACGCCGCCTGGCGGATCTTCGCCGGCTGACTCGGGCGGCACTCGTTTATCCACTCTTTGTTGCGTTTGCCGCCTATGGGCTCTTGGCTTATGGCTTAACCGCATTTCAACCGACAATTCGGCAAACATACGCTTCGATGGGTGAGCAGCCGTCGCAGTTGAATCTGACGCTGGTCAAGATCGGCGAAATTGCATCGGATTGGTTGCCTTGGATTCCGGTGGTGGTGTTGCTGTTGATCCTTGCGTGGTGGTATCGATCAACACGGGCCACTGCCGTCGAACCGCGGTTCTCCTGGTTTGGCGCTGCGGGCCGAATGTTGTACTACGGACGAGTTTCCGCATTTACCGAAACGTTGGCGCTGCTTGTGGAGAACTGTGTACCGACGCCCCTCGCGCTGGAATTGGCTGCAGATGTGAACGGCGACAATTCAATTCAACTTGCGGCACGCGGCCTTGCTGCAGATCTTGAGCGCGGCGGAAATTCCAGTGTGCCAACGACTTCTGCCGCTGGCCTCCCACCGCTCGTGCAATGGCTGATTGTTGGCGGCGGCAGCCAGACCGTGCTGTCGGCATCGCTGCGCAACACTGCAGAGGCATACCGCCGGCGCGCACTTCGTTTGGAAGATTGGTTGCGACTATACCTGCCGATGGCATTGACGATTGGCATTGGCGGCACGGCGGTCGTTATCTATGCGCTGTGCATGCTTGTGCCTTGGTACCAAATGCTCACGCATTTCGGAGTGCCTGCGAAATGACCGCTGAACGTCGCCACGAAGTTGAAGGCGAGGCCGTCGCGGCGATCGACACGACAGCACCGCCGAACCTGCGCGCGACGAGGCGCGCGAATTTGTCGAGCAATTGGCGATTGTGACAAAGTCGCAACTTCCCGTGGCGCCGTCGTTGCACGCAGCTGCGAGAGAACTGCCGAATCATCGGCTGGCAACGGCGATGTCGCGTTTGGCGACCCAACTCGAATCGGGCCGCGCGCTCGACGACATTCTCCGAAATGATCCGCAATTTTTACCCCCTCACATGCAGCGACTGGTGGAAACCGGCGTGCAGTCGGGAAATCTGCCGGAAGTGCTGGTGCAGTTGATTGAAATCGATCGCAGCGCTGCCGATTTACGCCGCAATGTGCGGTTGGCCACCGCGTATCCGGCAATGCTCCTCGTGCTTTGGGCGGTTTTGCTGGCGCTCTTCGCTGGCTACGTGTTGCCCGAACTGCTGCGGATTCTAGATGAATTTAAGATTAACTTGCCGCTCGCTACTCGGGTGCTGAAATGGGTTGCCGGCAAATGGATGCTGCGTGTCCTCGGTTTTCTGGCCGCAGCAATTCCCATGATAATCGTGAGCACGCGGATTGTTCGGCGTCCGCTCGGCTGGCAACGGCTGCTTACAGACCTGCCACTGATCGGTCCGACATTTCTTTGGCGAGGCGTCGCGAGCTGGTGCCGGCTGTTGGCGCTGACTCGTCAAGCAGCACATTCCGCTGCCGGAAGCAATGCGATTAGCGTCCAACGGTGTGGGCGCACCGATCATGACCGTGGCCGGATTACGCGCTGCGAAATCGGTCGATGCGGGGCGAAAAATGAGCGATGCGCTAGCCACTGTGCGCGGAGTGCCTGCTTCGCTGATTCCAATGGTGCGATGGGGAGAATCGCAAAACGTGCTTGCCAATTCACTAACAACCGCCGCCGCGCAATTTGAACGGCGCGTACAGTTTCGCGCCGTGCTTTTGCAGTCGATCTTGCCGCCAGTAATTTTCATCTTCATTGCACTCGGCACGCTGTGGTTGTTCAACGCATTAGCGATGCCGTTAGTTTCGCTGTATCACCAAATGGCCAGCTGGACCCGTGCGCCTAGGCCGCTGTGGATGGATGGCATCGAAGAGGACGCCATCCGCTATACGCTGATTGCAATTGCCATTTGGCTGGCGATGTCGGTCGTCGCTTGGCTGTACTATTCGGCGGTCGGCACGTTCTTTGCGGAGCTGACGAGCTTCAACGTCACTCGCCGCAGCGGCTGGACTGCGACATCCATCACGCTGTTTGGTTACGTTTACAAAAAGTTCTCGATGCTGGTGCTGCTTGCACTCATGATCGGCCTGGCTGGCCCCTTTGGACTTCTGTTGTGGTTCGCAACCGTGGTCGTCATCAGCATGGCGCGTAACCGGTATTGCGATGCGGAAAGTCGTTCGCTTATTTCGCTACTGCTCGTCTCCATGGAGAGGGGCATTCCGTTGGCAGGCGTAGCACGTTCCTTCGCCGACGAGCGAAGCGACAAGCTGGGAATTCGTGCAGGCCGTTTGGCCCAGTCTCTTGATCGCGGAGTGCCACTGGATGCCGCGTTCGCGTCCACAGGATTTCGCTTAGCCGACGATGCACTGCTGGCCATTCGCAGCGGCATGCGAAGCGCAGGCCCGCGGGCGTTCTCCGCGGACGCTACCGAACGAAGCATCGTCGCCGATACTGCAGCGCAAGCGGCGATTAGTCGATTGGTGTATCTAAATCTGCTGGCCGTTTGCACTGCTGGCATCATTGTGTTCTTGATGGTGGCGATCGTCCCGAAATACCAACACATATTTTCCGATTTTAGGTCCAGCGTGCCCACGGTTACGTCGGCGGTGTTTGCGTCGTACCTGGCGTTTCAGGGCCTCGCCATTGGCGGATTGGCGCTACTCTCGATCGCACTATTATTTGCGCTCGCTCGATATACTGGTGTTACCTATTGGAACCTGCCGTTTTTGGAGTCGTTCGCGATGCCACTCGCTGCAGCGTTAATCTTGCGGTCTCTCGCGCAGTCTGTTGCTGAACGCACTCCTATGAACTCTGCGCTCAGTTGGCTCGCGAAGCGTTATCCGAAGGAATACGTCCGCGAGCGATTGCGGTACGTCGTGCAGCGCATCGATAATGGCGTGCACTGGTGCGATAGTCTGCAGGCGAGCCGATTGATTGCCAAGCAAGAGGCTGGCGTGCTGAAGGCAGCCGAGCGCGTGGGCAACCTGGATTGGGTGCTGGCCGATACGGCCGATCGGCTTTCCCGTCGCTTTGCAAATCGGATGCTAGGTTTAGTTTCGATCGGATTCCCCATCGTGCTGTTGGCGCTGGCGGCAGTCGTGTTTTTTGTGGCTGTGGGCATGATCTTGCCGCTGGCGAAATTGATTACCGATCTGGCAATACATCCAAAATGATGTTCCTTTCAGCAAGCAAACGCTCAGGCGTAACCGTGTTGGAATGCACGGTGGCGCTCGCTGTACTTGCGGCCGGCTTGGTAATTGCCGCGCAGGTGCTCACTGTGTGTGTGGAGAACCGCCGGCACAGCCGCACGATGCTGGCAGTGCAGCTTGAGGCGGCCAACATGGCGGAGCAGCTTGCCGCAATGTCTTTCGATGAAATCACGCCGAGCGGCTTGGATCGAATCAGCCTATCACCAACTTTGCACGATTGGCTGCCGGATGCGAATATTGCATATCGATCAGTCGGATTCCGACAGCAGCGAATTGCCGCAGAAGCGATTGACGATCGTAATCACATGGACCGGCGAAGACGAAACTGCCTCCAGCTATCGATTGACGACCTGGAAATTCCCGTCGGCAACGGAGGGCAACAAATGACTTCCCAAATTACGCGATATTCTCGGTGCTGTGGCACCACGCTCGTCGAAATGGTTGCGGTCATTGCACTGACATCGGTTGTGATGGGTGTCATCGGGCTGCTGCTGAATAGTGCGTGGCGCATGCAAAGATCGCTTGAAACGGATGATGTGGTAATCCATTCAATTTCTAGTTTAGCGCAGCAGTTGCGCGACGATGTGCACCGAGCCTACGACGCAACGATGCCGGAAAGCGAATCGACCAAATCGCTGACTCTCAGCCTACCAGACAATATTTCGGTTGAGTTCAGCGCCGCGAACGATGGAATTGAGCGAGTTGCCCGGAGCGGCGGCAACATTGTTCAGCGTGAATCGTATCTCCTTGTCGCGGGGACGTCCGCCCAGTGGCAAATATCGCCATTGAAATCACGCCGTGTCGTGACATTGCAGCTTCAGTGTCCTATAGGTCCAAATCCGCACGAATTTACTGAACGGCGGCAAATGAGAATCGATGCGGTCATTAGTCTAGTGCCCGACGAACTTCAAATCGACACACCAGTTCAATGAATCAAATGTTGGATCGCCAAAATCTCCGACGAGTGCAGTTGCGCGGCGGTGTGATTCTATTCGCCGCACTGATAGCACTGGCGACCGCAACCGTCATTCTATTCGGTGTAATGCAAGCATGTATTAGCCAACTGCGCGAGGTCCGCATTCAACGGTATCAATCGCAAGCGGATTTGTTGGCAACGGCCGGAATCGAGCGCGCAGAGATTCAGTTAAGGCAAAGCGCAACTTACCCTGGTGAAACCTGGCACATTGCAGCCGCTGAGCTAGACGGTTTTGGGTCCGCCGATGTGCGCATCCAAGTCGAACCTCAAGCGGATCAACCGGATGATCTGCGAATTGTCGTTCAAGCCGATTATCCAAGCGATACGGAGCAGCGTGCCCGGCGGACCCGAGAAGTTTTTGTGCATCGCAAACAGCGGAGCTAAATTATGAACACTCCCCATCGACGCGCCTTCACGCTCGTCGAATTGCTGGTAGTGATCGCCATCATCGGCGTTCTCATTGCACTGACCTTGCCGGGCATCATGGGGGCTCGCGAATCGGCCCGTCGTACCCAGTGCGTGCATGGCATGACGCAATTGAGTCTCGGCTTACATCATTTTGAAATGGCGCATGAACACTTTCCCTCTGGCTCGATCCATTCCAACCAGCCCGGTAAAAAATGTGGCGCGCGGCGACCATCGAACTTGGATTATTCAACTGCTGCCTTACATTGATGAACTGACCGTGTATCGGCACATCGATCAATCAGTCGGCGTCTACCACGCCAACAACGCAGGCGTTCGAGCCGTCGAACTCCAGGTGCTCGAGTGCCCGAGCGAACCGGGGACTCCGGGCACACCCCCCGCCAGCAATTACGCTGCAGTGCACCACGATGTGGAAGCGCCAATCGATGTAAATAACAAGGGTGTGTTCTTTTTAAATAGCGCCATTCGACTTATTGATGTCAAAGATGGGACGGCACATACGTTATTCGTCGGCGAAAAGACCATCGAATCGAATGATCTGGGCTGGATGAGTGGGACGTGCGCGACGCTGCGAAACACCGGGGCCTCATTGAATGAGACGGTTAGAGCCTTACCGCTTTGGTCGCCGCCCACGCCGGACGACGAGAGCGAAAAGACATCCACCGCAACGGCTGCGGCCGCTGAAACCGCGGAGGCTGCGAGCAACAATGATCAGCGGACGGACGCTAACACAGCTTCGCCCAAGGCCGGGGCACCGCCGAGCAACTCGACTTTGTTCGTCGGTGGCTTTTCCAGCAACCATCCGGCAGGCGCAAATTTCCTATTCGGCGATGGAAGTGTGCGCTTCATTCCGGAAACGATCAACCAGGCGATCCTGCAACAATTGGCCAATCGCGCCGATGGCAAACTGCCGCCTGTTTCGTACTGAGATAAAGACTGTGAATGGATGGCAGTTTGTCAAGCAGCCTTGGCGCAGCGCGCGACTTCAGCCGGTTGTTGCCATTTCACTATGCCTTCCACGGCATTCTCATCATTTTTTTCCTCTGCAAACAATTGCTGAATTTGGCCCGACCATCCGTTAGCAGCAAGTTGTTCAGCCGTCACAACCATCAAGAGCGGCAAGAAGTGGACGGCCAGGCGAAAGAGGGCCGTCAGCAATTGATACTCCAGGTGCAAGGGCGTGAGCACGAACACACAAGAATAAGCGCCGGCGACGGCAAACACTGCGACGCGATAGAAGACAATTTCAAGTGGCGCCTTCGGTCTGCGCAATAACAGCAGCGTCAACACGGCGAATGGCCATGCCAGGCCAAAATACTTGCTGAATCCCAGTTCCCGCCCAGCGAAATCGAGAATGAATGGAATGCGCGTCCACACGTTCATGATCCATTCCAGCCGGAGCGCGCCGCTGAATGCTCGAAAGTATGGCGAAGCTGGAATGCCCCGTGCATTCCACGATGAAATTCCGATTGCGGCGATAACAATGAGCGCCGCCACGGCTGCGGTGGATAGGGACGCGGTCGTAAGTTGCAAATTCCGCAATTTCTTGGCTGCCGTCACAGCTAATCCGATCGCGATCAACCAGAAGACGGCTTCTTGCTTGGTGAAGACAGCGGCACATAGCGGCAAAGCCATGCACAGCGCACTTCGAAACGTCGGTGCCCGGAGCCAATGGGCTGCCGCGAGCGCCGCTGCGGTGGTGAATGCAGCCATCGCGTAGTCGGCGGAACCGGAAAGTCCGCCGCCTTCCGTGGGCGCCAGCGTGAGGGGCAGCAACAAGAAACCAGCGCCCCACAGTGCGGCGACAGCCGGCGATTCGAATCCACGAATGGCTTCCACTAGCAGCGAGGCGGTCGCTAAGACGAAGCCGACGAACAGCATCTGCAATCCCACATTCTGCTGCGATCCTTGAGCGCCGAGCAAAGTCGCTTCCACGAGCGGAATCAACAGCGGATAGTTCGCATTAAAATTCAACCGATCAGGATTTCGGAAGTCTTCCCCGTCGAGCGCGCCGGTGTCATATAGAATTCGCGCTTTTAACCCGAAGATCGAGCGCACATCGTACGTAATCGAGGGCCGAATAGCCGAGAACCACAAAAACAATGCGATGCCGAGCAAGGTGATAATTCGCACGGCGCTGGGCAATTCGGCCGTCCAGCCGCTGACGTGACGAAACGCGCTTCGCCACCAGTTTGAGTGAGTATCTCGGTCCCGAGCTGTCGAGTTAATGCGCCATCGAATGCTAAACTCAACTACGCTCATCGCAACGCACGCAGTTAGCACGGCATACAAGCTGACGCTGGAAATCCGCCCGCTTATCGCCAAGAGCGATTCCCAGACAATCCCGACAAAGGCCATCCCCAGCACATACGACCATCCCCAAGCAGGCTTGGAGAACTTCTCGATAGAATCAACAAATTTGAGCTCGGTAGCCGAATTGCGACCGATTTTCAGCCCGCGCACCAGCAAACTACCGGCGCCGGATATTGCTGCCAGCGCAGCAAACAGCGGCAGTACATTCCACGTTAATCCAGATGTTTGTCCTAAAATCATCGCAGTTGCTGCACGCGACAGTTCGCGGCATTCAGTGGATCGAACGTGACCACGTGCGTAATGTTGTGCTCCTCGATAAATCGCGCGGCGTCGATGTTTGACGGCGAATCATCCCATTTCCATTTTTCGTTCAAGGGGTCGGCTGCAATGCCGCGACACCACAATTCGTTCTTCCAGCATTCGTGAAACATGGCGAACTGCTCTTGCGGTAGCATGAATACCCGGCGTGGATAAACTTCAAATGCCAAGACGAGGCCTTCATTGCCGCCGTGATACAAGATCCGCGCATCCGGTGGAATTTGTTCCGCACAGGTTCGGCAGAAATTTGGAAAATTGCAAATGAGCCGTCCGTTTGCACCCACGAATGTCGATTGTGTCGACTCATGGGCTAAGAACAGACTGCTCGTCTGATCCCAATAACCCGACAACATGTTGGCGACGATAGCCAGATGGAGCACGAGCACGAGACAAACTAGGCGCGACCCCCAACCCCATGATCGCCACAGATTACGAAAACGCGCTGAGACTTGAAAGACCCGCCGCCAACGTTGCCGCATCGTCAATACCACAATTCCGCTAGCCAGAAGCGCAAGTTGAATTGCAAAACTAGGCCGCAAGAGTTCGATGATCGGCTCGATGCGCCATTGAAGATCGGTCGCCACCATGACGAGCGCCGCCGCCAGACAAAGCTCAATGGCTTCGAGCGAGAGCTTGAACTGCCACCATCGCATGCCCACTCGATTCAGAACAAGCGCACTGGCCTGCCGAGTCAAAAGCCACCAGACCTGCAGCGCCAGCACAATAACGGCGAGCAATTTGATCGGATTGGAAAAGTGATAGTGCACGAAGCCAATACTGCCATTGAGCGGCGCAAAGCACACGCGCACATAGAGCACGGTCATGAGCAGCGCGAACATGAGGGACAGCGCACGCAAGATTTTCCGGTCGACTACGGGAGGTTCGAGCGGACTTGAACTCGGCATTTGCGGAGTTTGACGATTCACTGGTTTAATCATCAACCGGCTCCCGCTCAACAAATGATTATCTCAGGCCGCCGCGCATGATGATGGCTGCATCCGCATCTGGACTTTCTCGCTCGCCTGTCGCTCGCTGTTCGCAGGGAGCGGCAATTGACAGGCTGCACAAAAATCATGCGGATCGAGCGATTCGCCGCAAAAGCAAACTCGCCCAATAGCGCGAGCCGGATTTCCTACCAACAGCGTATGCGGAGGAACATCACGCACCACAACTGAGCCCGCGCCTATTAGCGAATACTCGCCGACGGTTACACCGCACACGAGCGTGGCGTTCGCGCCAATTGTGGCACCTCGCTTAATTCGCGTCGGCAAAAACTCCGATGGCGGCTTGCGCAAAAATGCCCGCGGGCGCAAGTCGTTGGTAAACACTGCATATGGACCGATAAATACGCCATCTTCCAGTGTCACGAAATCCCATATCGCCACGCCATTCTTGATTGTGCAATGGTCACCGATCTTAACGCTGTTCTCTACAAACACGTGCTCGCCCAGATTGCAATGCGCGCCAATCGTGGCGCCTTTCAGCACGTGCGTGAACGCCCAAATTCGCGTGCCCGAGCCAATCGAGGCGCTGTCGCAAACTGCCAGCGGATGCACAAAGAAGTCGGCGGTTATTTGCGACATGGTTCTCTCGCCACGGCAATGGCAATCCATGAATAGCGTTCAAGCGGCGATCCGTTGGCGAGTGCCCAGTAGGCTCGAAACGACGAACTCACATTGCGCCGTCGTCAGTTCCGGATACAACGGCAAACTCAAGCATTCGGCCGCCCACGCTTCCGACTCCGTGAGCGAGCCCGAAACTCGCGCAATCGATTTGTATGCATGCAGGAAATGAACCGGGAACGGATAATGAATGCCGGCTCCGATACTTGCCGAATTGAGGTTTGTCACAACCGCATCACGGTCTTTTACTCGAACGACGTACAGGTGATGGGCTGATTGGCAGTTCGAGGCCGCGGCAATCGGTTTCACGCCGTGTTTTGCGAGTAGCTTATCGTACAAAGTCGCGTGTGCCTCTCGCTGCCGGTTCCAGCCTTCCAAGTGTTTCAACTTGACATCTAAAATGGCGGCTTGAATGCTGTCGAGCCGACTGTTCAGCCCAATCTCTTCGTGGTGGTACTTTCGCACCGACCCCCAATTGCGGATCAGCCGCAGCCGGTCTGCGAGCGCAGAATCGCTGGTGGTGATTGCTCCACCATCGCCATAAGCACCAAGGTTTTTGCCAGGATAGAAACTGAACGCCGCCGCTGTACCCAGCGAGCCTGCCCGGCGTCCCTTGTAGGTGCCACCATGTGCCTGGCACGCATCTTCGACCACGTGCAAGCGATGCTTCGCGGCAACCGCGTTGATCTGGTCCATGTCGGCACAGCGGCCGTATAAATGCACGGGCAAAATGGCTTTGGTCCGCGGCGTGATGGCGCTTTCAATTTTCTTTGGATCAATCAGCGCGTCGCGACGATTCACATCCACCAATACAGGCGTACCGCCGGCAAGGCTTACCCCGAGTGCTGTGGCCACGAATGTAAATGCCGGCACGATGACTTCATCGCCTGGACCAATGCCGAGCGCCCGAAAAATGAGGTGCAGCGCATCGGTGCCGCTGGCCACGCTAATGCAATGCTCCGCCTCGCAAAAACGCGCAAAATTCTCTTCGAACCGCGCAACCGGCGGCCCGAGAATGAAACATGCGTCGTGGAGAACTTCGTCCACCGCCTGCTTCACTTCATCTTCAATCGCGGCGAACTGAGCTTTTAAATCTACAAGCGGAATTGAGGTCATGAGCAAATTGCACGTGGCTTAAGTGCATCAATTGAAATCGGAATTACGCGGCGCGCAGAATGGTATACGGATCGCTCCGCAACTTCGAAAGCATGGACCGCGACGACATCGATCGCTCCGCCGCTTCCAACGCTTGCACCACGCGCAGGCCGCAGTGGCCGTCGTTGATTGGCTGAGCTTTGCCCTCAACGCAGTCTAAAAAGTGTTGACACTCCGCATCGAGCGGCGGACCACTGGCGACAACGGGAATCACGACGTTACCCGATCGAACTTGCATCCGGAACGCGGCGAATGTGTCGTTGTACGCCTGGCCCTGCTGCACATCGACCGATTTATCGTAAATTCGGACCGGCTCGTTTAAATCCATGTCGTTCCAAACGAGCATCTTGCGGGTGCCGATCACACTGATTTCGCGAACCTTTTGCGGATTGAGCCACGAGGCATGCACGCTGGCCATCACGTTGTTGGGATAGACGAAATTTGCGACGACCACGTCTTCAATTTCAGGATTTAAAAACGACGTGCCAAATGCTGTGACTTGCAACGGATCGGCTTGCAGCCAGTAGTTGAATATGCTGATATCGTGCGCGCCCAAATCCCACAGAGCGTTCACATCGCTGCGCACCGGGCCCAAGTTCGTTCGCGAGGAGAAGATGTAGCGAATTTCGCCAAGCTCGCCGGAGTCGATCAGCTTCTTCACATGCCGAATGCCATTGTTGAACAGGAAGATGTGACCGACGCAAAGGTGCACATTGCGCTCACGAGCAAGATCGACTAGTTCCTGACATTCTCCCACCGTGCCCGCAAGCGGTTTTTCCACGAGCACGTGCTTGCCGCTTTCGATGGCGCGCTTGGCCAGTTCGTAATGCGTGCTCACAGGGGTCGAAATGACAACTGCTTGGGCGGTCGGATCGGCAGCCGTCGCCCAAGGATCGGTGCTCGTGCGAATGTTCGGCGAAATGTTGCGCCGCACCAATTCCAAACGATCTTCGGCCAGGTCGCACACCACGCCAATTTGCACGCGTTGCGTGCCGGCGAGCGATCGAACAATGTTCGGTCCCCAACTGCCCAGACCGATGCAATTCACCTGCACCATTGGACGATCACTCCATTGATCGAAAATCAACTTGCTCTGGCCAGGCACGGAATCCATTCCATGCACGGACCATGCATTCAACTTCGTAAGCCCAAACCTAAAAGCACCACGGGCCGAAGCATATCCCACCAACCGACGACCGGCTTCATTTTCGTGTTGCCGATCCGGCGCGGTGGATAAATCTTCGTGCAGGGAACTTCGCAGTGAGAATAACCGAGTTTGATCATCTTATACAACAGATAAACTTCCAGACCGTAGCCATCAAGCCAGCCTTGATTGAGTTTGATTCGCTCGTCTTCGAGGCATTTCAAACGAATGGCGCGAAATCCATTTGTCGATTCTGTTAATTGCTTGCCGCAGGCAAGGCTCAACAGTCGTGGATGAATCCGGGTCGCAACTTTTCGATACTGCGGCATCTCGCCACCATACGCGCCGCCTGCCAGATATCGGGAGCCAATTACTAAATCAGCCGAATTGAACACGATTGGTTCCAACAGCCGCGGAATTTCGTTCGGCTCGTCTTTGTTATTGCCCGCCATTATCACCGCGATATTGAATCCCTGATGACGAGCGTATTCCAATCCGGCCCTGAGTGCGTAGCCGACACCGTAAACTTGACCGAGCGATAGGACATGCGCTCCGGCCTGCTGCGCGACGAAAGCGGTCTCATCACTCGATCCATCATCGACCACGAGCACTTCATCGGCCACCTCGCGCGGCACTCGCCCTACGGCCAGGCCGATTTTGGCCGCTTCGTTATAGGCCGGTGCGATCACAATTATGCGTTGACCGTGGTACATAAGCGGGCGGCTCAGTCGTTCTTGCGTCAGTCAGAATCGCAGGAGCCAACTACTTCCAAGCGGCGTATTAGTGCTACGAAGGGAAGGGAAGCTATCGGTTCTTACCGGTGCGTGCAAGAGCGGTCTGCAATTGCATTTCGCGTTCGTCAGTCTTTACAGCTGGCAAGAGAAAAGTTCCGATTTTTTCCTCACGGCTGCGCTTCACTCCGTATTAACTGGACTTGACATCAGTACCGCAAATTTGCGACTTTACTCCTCCACTTTCACTGGCCCGCTGCCCGCACAGCGAGCCACCCGCCAAGGACGGCAAACGAGGCCAAGGACCCAGGCCATGCTCGATCGCGACGCGCAGGTTGTCATTCTTTGCGGCGGCTTTGGTACGCGCATCCGCGATGTTACCGAAGACATTCCCAAGGCCATGATCCCCATCGGCGATCGGCCGATTCTCTGGCACATCATGGATCATTACGCTCGCTTCGGATTCCGCCGATTCGTGCTTTGCCTGGGATATAAAGGCTGGACGATTAAGCGATTTTTTCTCGACTATTTGCTTGCCAATCGGGATTTAACGATCGATCTGAACACCCCTGAAGATGTTGCCGTTCACGGTCCGACGCTCGCCGAAGATTGGCAAATCACGCTGGCCGAAACCGGCCTGCATTCGATGACAGGTTGCCGCGTGAAGCGAGTTGAAAAATACATTGACGGCGAAAACTTTTTTCTGACTTACGGCGATGGGCTAGCGAATATTAATCTCTTGGATCTTTGGGATTATCACCTCACCCACGGAAAAGTCGGCACCGTGACGGCGGTGTCGCCACCGGGCCGATTTGGGGAAATGACCCTGAAGGGGGATCGCGTGGTCGAATTTTGCGAGAAACCGCAACGGCCGAACAGCCGCATTAGCGGCGGCTTCATGGCGTTCAATCGCCAGATTTTTGATCGGCTGGACGATGACCCCAAATTGGTCTTTGAAAATGCGCCGCTGATGAACCTGGCCCGCGATGGTCAACTGATGACCTATCGTCACGACGGTTTCTGGCGTTGCATGGATAACAGCCGCGATTACAACTTCCTCAACGATCTGTGGAAAGAAACCCATCCGCCTTGGACGGTTTTCGACGACCCAAAACTGCGAGCAGCCGCTTAATGCGGTCGCGAACTTTGAATTGGACCAACAACAACGGAAGATACGATGGTTGAAAACTTCTGGCGCAACCGGCGAGTGTTCGTCACAGGCTGCACGGGTCTCGTTGGCTCGCGAACCGTGCAAATGCTCTGGCAGAAAGGCGCGCGAGTCGTCGGCTTGATCCGCGATCATGTCGCTGGTTCGAAGCTTGTTCGCGACGGGTTGGTCGACCAAATCGATGTTGTGCATGGCTGCGTCGAAGATCCACTGCTCGTCGAGCGTGTGCTGAATGAATACGAAATTCAAACTGTCATCCATCTGGCGGCCCAAACGATTGTCGGCACCGCCAATCGCAGTCCGCTTTCGACGTTTGAAACGAACATCAAAGGCACATGGTGTGTGATGGAAGCAGCGCGGCGCTGCGGAACGCGGCCCAATGTGGTAGTGGCCTCTTCCGATAAAGCCTATGGCGATCAGCCGGTATTGCCGTACACCGAGGAGAGTCCGCTCTCTGCAAAATACCCGTACGATGCCAGTAAGGCATGTGCCGACATATTGGCGCTCTCTTATCACCAAACGTTCGGAGTGAGCGTCTGCGTCACTCGCTGCGGCAATTTTTACGGCGGCGGCGATCTAAACATGAGCCGCATCGTGCCGGGGACCATTCGCGCCGTGCTAAATGGCGAGCGACCGATCATTCGCTCCGATGGTTCGTATTTGCGTGATTACTTTTACGTCAAAGACGGGGCTGCCGCATATTTGCATTTGGCGGAGAACTCGGCGCAGCGTCCGGAAATTGCGGGTCACGCTTTCAATTTTTCCACGGAAACGCCGCTCACGGTACTCCAGTTAGTCGAGCGAATTTTGCAGTTAATGAATTCTGAATTAAAGCCGGATGTTCGCAACGAAGCTTCAAATGAAATCAAGCACCAGTACCTTGCCGCAACGAAGGCTCGACAGATGCTGAATTGGCGCCCGCTCTACGATACGGACACGGCGCTGAGTGAAACGATTGCCTGGTATCGTGGCCATTTCCTCTCGCATACCGACGAATCGATCGCAAAACCGCACGGCAGCTTCAACGCCTGGCCGCTTGATCGCGATGATTAACTCCTCACAACGCGTGCTGATTACAGGCGCGGCCGGATTCATCGGCGCGGCGCTCGCTCACGCGCTGGTCGCTGAGGGCTGCGATTGCCATCTACTGGTGCGCCCGACGACCGACATGCACCGTTTGATGCCAATTCGCAGGCGTTGCACGCTGCATTCCGCCGATTTGCTCAATCTCGATCTAATCCGACGAGCGGTGCAACTGGCAAAGCCCGATGTTATTTTCCATCTGGCGGCGCACGGCATCCAGGCCGGTCAAAATGCGCGAGAAACGATTCTCGCCACCAATTTTTTGGGGACGGCCAATTTGTTGACGGCCGTCGCCGATCGCGATTATGCAACGTTTGTGAATGTCGGCAGCTCTTCCGAATACGGGCATAAGACCAGCCCGATCTGTGCATCGGATTCACTTGCGCCGCGTACCGATTACGCCGTCGCCAAAGCCGCGGCGACTTTGCTCTGCCAGGCAGAATCAATGCGCGGGCGTCCAGTGACTACCGTGCGAGTGTTCTCTGCTTACGGACCCGGCGAAGACGCAGGGCATTTGGTGCCTTCGGTGATGGCCGCATGCCAAGGCGGAATTCCGCCGCAAGTGACGGCCGGAAATCAGCCGCGCGATTTTATTTATCTTGATGACGTCATTGACCTATTAAAACGCGCTGCAAATTGCGAGGCCGCGATCGGCAAAATCTTGCATGCCGGCAGCGGTCAATCGCAAACCGTGCGACAGATGGTCGAATCGATTGTAACAGTGAGCGGCTCACTTGTGGCTCCCCGCTTCGGCACACTTCCCACACGAGCCGATGAGCCGACCAGTTGGGTAGCAGAAATCGGTGAAACAACGCGCCTCACCGATTGGCAGCCCAAGACCAAGCTGTCTGCCGGAGTTCGCAAAACCTGGGAGTGGTTTGTCAATCAACAAATTGAGTGCGCCGCGTAACTGAACTCTTCAGTTGACCTACAAATCATCTGCATAACATTCTTGCACGAGAATCAGAAACATTCCATGACGGCAACTACCGAACTCTTCAGCCTGGTAGTGCCTGCTTTCAATGAAGAGGAAGCTCTGCCTCACACGTTCATTGCACTGTCAAACGTGCTTGAAAAGATCGGCATGCCGTATGAAGTGATCGTGGTCGACAACGGCAGCACTGATGCGACCGAGCAAATCATGGCGTCATTGTGTCAGCGCGATTCACGCTGGCGATATCTGCGGCTGAGTCGAAATTTTGGCTATCACAACTCGATCACGGCCGGAATGCTCTCGGCACAAGGCAATGCGATCATGGTCATCGATGCCGATCTGCAAGATCCGCCGGAACTGATTCCACAGTTCATTGCCAAATGGCGCGAAGGGTATGACGTCGTCTATGGCGTTCGTGAAAAGCGCACCGGTGAATCAAAGCTCCGAACTGTGCCGACCATGCTGGCCATGCGGCTCATTACGTGGATGAGCGATGATGTAAAACTGCCGCTTCACAGCGGCGATTTTCGCTTGATCTCCCGCCGAGTGCGCGATGCTTTTGCTCAAATGTCGGAAACCACCCGCTACGTGCGGGGCATGATTCACTGGCTGGGCTTCAAGCAGATCGGCATCCCGTACGTTCGCCGCGGCCGAATGCAGGGCACATCGACCATCAATCTGTGGTACTTGATCGACTACACGTTCAATGCAATTTTCAATTTCTCGGTGCGGCCGCTGCGGATTTTTAGCATTTTTGGCGCCGGTGTGCTGACGCTTACTATGCTGTTGGGCGCGATCTATCTGGCGATGTCATTCACTAGTAATCCGCCACGTGGAATCACCACCGTGCTTTTGCTTCTGCTGATGAATTTGGGGGTCATGTCGTTGGGCATTGGCATTTTGGGCGAATACATCGGCAAGATTTTTTCGGAAAGCAAACGGCGACCACTCTGGTTTGTCGATTATTCGCTCAATTTTCCGCAATCGGCAACTTCGGCGCGCAGCCAGAATTTACCCCAGTCGCCAGCGCAAATTCTTTGAATTGCTGGGGCGCGGCGGACGTTTCCACAAAATCGATCAAAGCAGCGTGATGAAAAATTCGTTCGATGCTACTCGGCTGCGGCGCACGATTCTCGACATGGCTTACGCCGGCTCGACCGTGCACATTGCCTGCGCATTTTCGATCGTGGAAATATTGGCGGTACTCTATCGCTCATTTTTGAAATTCGACGCCGCCGATCCTGCGCAGCGTCGACCGCGATTATTTGGTGCTCAGCAAAGGCCACGGCGTGATGGCGCAATATGCGTGCCTGCACGAAATCGGTTGGATCACCCGAGATCAGCTGCGGAACTATTTCGCCGACGGCACGAAATTAAAAGGCCTCGCCGACGCCCACGTTCCCGGCGTGGAGGCGACTTGCGGTTCGCTCGGTCATGGACTTTCCGTGGCTGTTGGCTTGGCCATGGCGGCCAAGCGCCGTGAGTCCGCTCAACGCGTATTCGCAATTGTTGGCGACGGTGAGTGTAATGAGGGCAGCATTTGGGAAGCGATGCTGCTGGCCGCACACGCGAAACTCGACAATCTGATCGTCGTCGTCGATGCCAACGGTCTGCAAGCGATGGGCAGTACCGACGAGGTTTTAAATCTTGGAAATCTCGCGGCCAAGTTTCGGGCTTTCAATTTCGAAACTCTCGAAGTCGAAGGTCACGACGAAGGCGCACTTAAAAGCGCGTTCCAAGAACTGCTGGCAAGTAGATCGAAGCAGCCGAAGGCGATTATCGCCGATACGGTGAAAGGGTGTGGCGTTTCCTTTATGGCCGGCGATAACCGTTGGCATTACACGCGGCTCACCCGGGAAACATACGAGGCCGCGCTCGATGAACTCAGCGCTACTCGAAACATTCATCTTCGACAAAACATCATGCGAACCGCTTTCTCCAAATCTCTCGTTGCCGTTGCCCAAGCTGATCCGCGAATCATCCTGCTCACCGGCGATCATGGTTATGCGCTGTTCGATGAGTTTCGCCGTATTTGCCCGCAGCAGTACCTTAACGTGGGCGTGGCGGAGCAAAACATGGTCGGTGTTGCCGCCGGCCTGGCGAAAGGCGGCTTCCGTGCCCATCGTTTATGGTCTGAGTGCATTCGTGCCGATGCGTGTGCTGGAGCAAATCAAGATTGATGTGTGCTATGAGTCACTGCCCGTGGTGTTCATCGGCGATGGTGCTGGCGTCGTGTATGGACAATTGGGCGCAAGCCATCAAAGCACCGAAGACGTGGCGGCATTGCGAGCACTACCCAACATCAAGATTCTATCTCCGGCCGATCGCCACGAGATGACCGCGTGCATGAAATTGGCGATTACTGACGGCGGGCCAGTTTATCTGCGGATGGGAAAGGCCGATTTGGGCGATGTGCATTCCTCGGCACCAACTTTGAAATGGGGCCAGCCGATTTGCCTGCGGCGCGGCGCCGGCCCAGTCGCGTGGCTGGCGACCGGCTCGATGGTTCAAACTGCGTTGACCGTGGCAAGCGAATTTACTGGGAGCGCAGTCTGGAGCGTTCCGTCGATCAAACCGTTAAGCGCCGCCGCAATTGCTGAAATCTGCGGTCAGCACGAGGTGGTCGTCGTGCTTGAGGAACACTCGATCTACGGCGGATTATGCTCGGCAGTAGCCGAAATCGCCGCGGCCAAATCACTCACTTGGATTTGTGCGATTGGCGTTCAAGATCGTTTCTCGCAGTGCTGTGGCACGCACGCCTATCTGATGAATGAGCACGGCCTCGATGCAGCGTCGGTGACCGCGCGAGTGAAGGAGTTCATTCGTAACACCGAAAAGACGAAACACCGGAAATCAGACAGAACCATTCGCCAGGCCGCGTAATTGCATGAGATTGATCCATGTGGCAAACACTCCATCAGCAGATTCTCGATCAAGTGCGCGAGTATTATCATGCGCGGCACGCGACATCTGCCGAGTCGTTTGTCCCCGGAGAATCGAAAGTTCCGTATGCCGGCCGCGTGTTTGACGAGCACGAGATGGTGGCCGCATTCGACTCGCTATTAAACTTTTGGCTGACGCTGGGCGATGAAGGCGATGCCTTTGAGCGAGAACTCGCCCGATATGTTGGCGCAAAGCACGCACTCGTTGTAAATAGCGGATCGAGTGCAAACCTCGTCGCGTTTGCCACGCTGACAAGCCCGCAACTTGATCGGCCGCTGCAGGCGGGCGATGAAGTCATCACTGTCGCCGCGGGCTTTCCGACCACGGTCTCGCCAATCGTGCAATACGGCTGCGTGCCCGTGTTTCTCGACGTTGATTCGCAGACCGGCAATGTGCTCGTTGACCGATTGGAAGCCGCGCTCAGCGACCGGACGCGAGCCGTAATGCTCGCGCACACGCTGGGAAATCCATTCGACGTCGATGCAGTTCAGGAGTTTGTAAAACGACACGACCTGTATCTGATTGAAGATAATTGCGACGCGCTCGGTTCAACCTATAACGGCAAAAAAACCGGCGCATTTGGCGATTTGGCAACCCAAAGTTTCTATCCGCCACATCATATTACGATGGGCGAAGGCGGCGCCGTGCTTGCCAGTACTGCCCGCTTGAAACGAATTGCAATGTCGCTGCGCGATTGGGGTCGCGATTGCTGGTGCGCCGCAGGCGTCGATAACACCTGCGGCAAACGCTTCGGCTGGCAACTTGGTGAATTGCCTGAGGGCTATGACCATAAATACATTTACACACATCTTGGTTACAACCTGAAACCGCTTGATCTGCAGGCCGCCATTGGTCGCCAACAGTTGCGGAAGATCGACGACTTCGTTGCAGCCCGGCGCGCCAACCACGCTCGGCTGCTTACCGCATTACGTCCGTTCGAAGAGTTCTTGACGCTTCCTGAAGCAATGCCGGGCTCCGACCCTTCCTGGTTCGGCCTCCTCTTGACGGTGCGCGACAGTGCGCCGTTCAGCCGCACGCAGCTGGTGCGCTGGCTCGAGGATCACAAAATTCAAACACGTCAGTTGTTCGCGGGCAATTTGCTGCGGCAGCCCGCGTTTCAAAAAGTGCCGCATCGTGTGGTGGGCGAATTGGCGAACACTGATGCCTTCATGAACCGTGGCTTCTTCATCGGCGTGTACCCCGGTTTGACTGAATCAATGCTCTCTTACGTTGAACAAGTATTCGAGCAGTTCTTTGCACAGCTGGCACTCGATCGGCTTGCCGCTTGAGCGCCACGGGATCAATTGCGTGTTATGAACGTTGCTCCCATCAGCGCCTCGCCCGCATCGAAAACGTCCAAACTGTGGAAGTTTCTCATCGTCGCGGGCGTGTTGGTGTTGAGTCATCTGGTTGTCGCCACGATCGGCTACAACCGGCTCAATGGCGGCATTAAACCGGAGCTGACGGTGGATTCGCCGCTCGATGACTGGATTCAAGCGACGCGCAGCATGGATGTCAGCAACTACATGGAGGCCGCTCAGAATCTCGCCAACGGCAAGAAACTTGTCACGCTCGGCGCTGGGCGATCCAAAAAAGACCGGTCCGTTTGTGTATTGGGCCCCCGGCACTCCGTACGTCTTTGGCAAGTGGCTCAAATGGACCGGCGGGTGCACGCTCTGGTCGTGTTTTGAGCTTTCGGTGTTGTTGCAGCTCATTGCCGGCGCAATTGCCGTAATGACCGCGGCGCTTTTCACTCGCAAAACGTGGGCGCTGTCTGCAACCGCGGCGCTCTCCGCATGCTTTCCGCCGCTGCCAATTTATTTGTATTCGGAATCGCTGGTCTCTTCGGAAGTCGTCGCGCTTATTCCGCTGGGGATGATGTTCTTTGCCCTGAGCGTGGCAATTCTGAAGCGAAATAATCCGAACTCGTGCGCCGTATTTATTTTGATGTGGTTTGCGGCCGCCGGCATGTGGCTCGGCATCGCCTCGCTAGTGCGCGATTCACTTAACACGTTTGCTGTGTTTATCGCGATCTGTTTACTGCTCACCATCCGCCCCTGGTCGTGGCGACAATTCAGCATCGCAATCATCGCCGGCCTACTGCTCGTTGGCACCACAGAAGCCGTGCGCTATCCTGTGAAGAGATGGAACATGCGGCGCGTTGGCTTGCCGGTTGTTTCCACAAGTCGAGATGTCGCCGTGTGGCTCACAGGTCTTTGGTCGCCGCACGATGCGTACAAGTGGTACGATGTTTGCGGAATTGGCCTCGGCCAGTACCTTGAACCCGCGGCGGCCGAGAGGGTCAATCAATACTTTCGCGACGACAAGCCGCATGCCTCTTTGTACTCGTTCGACGAACTGTTGCAGGCTGTCGCGAAACATCCGCTCAAGGCGCTCTGGTTCAAAATCTCGCGACTGCCAGTGTTATGGCTCGGGACGCCTTTCCAAGCACACGAGTTCTTGATTCTCAACGTCGCGTGCGCGATGGCAATGTATGCGGTGTTTTTTGCGTACCTGTTCGTGCGCATCAAAGCGGGGCGATCAATTCCGCTTACGCTGTGGCTGTATCCGGCATTCCTGGCGTGCGCGTCCACACTCATCCACTTCGAATTCCGCTACACGTTTCCGATGTGGCAGATGTTCATCGTGCTGCCCGCATTCTGGGCGTTGCACCTTGCGGAGCGGGATGCGGAAATTGCCAGCGCAGCAACGACGTCACCGAACGATAAGCCTTGCCAGGCCCCGCATTTCAATAAACCGGCTGCGCAAACCAAACTCACCAGCATCACTTCAGCTTGATCTCCGCGCTAGCCGGCTGTAATCCCTCGGCTTTCGCGGTCAGTTTCGCGCTCCCAGCTTTGTCTTGCGATCGAACGATCGCCAGCGCCAGCCCGTGGAATGCTTTGTGACTGTCGCCTTGGAACGATTCGTGATCGATCGGATCGCCATTGTCGAGCCCGGCAATCGAAGCCGGCCCATCCAGTGCAAACGAAATCTTGTTATCCGCGTTCGGGCAAACATGGCCGTCCTTATCGAGCACGCGCACGGTCACGAACGAGAGATCGTCGCTGTCGGCTTTGATGGTCGCGCGGTCGGCTTTCAATTCCAACTTCGCCGGCTCACCGGCTGTGACCACTTGATCGGTCGCCACTTCCTTGCCGTCTTTCTTGGCGACTGCCTTGAGCGTGCCAGGCGAGTACGGCACCTTCCATTCGTAATGCAGCCCGACCAAATCCTTCGCCGTTCGTGTGCCCAGCGACTTGCCGTTCAAAAACAGCTCCACCGAATCGCCGTTTGTGTAAGCCTGCACCGGAATTTCTTTACCTTCCCAACCGGCCCAATTCCAATGCGGCAACAAATGCACCATCGGCTTGTCGGACCACTGCGATTGATAAATGTAGAATCGATCCTTCGGGAAACCGGCCAGATCGATGATGCCGAAGTATGAACTCCGCGCCGGCCAGCGGTTGTCGCGCTGGTCGAAGGGGGTCGGCTCGCCGATGTAATCGAAGCCGGTCCACACGAACTCGCCGGCCACCCAAGGATGGCTCTTGAGCGCCATCAAACTCGTTTCCGCCGTGGCGCCCCAGCGCGGCTTATCCAAATCGTACGAGGTGCACTGCGTGTCCGGTCGAATTTTGATTTTCACTTCGCCTTTATCGTCGAGATACAACCCGTATTCGCCGCGCGTCGACAGCGCGGAAGCGGTTTCAGAGGCCACGAGCACGCGTCCCTTGTTGCGATCGTAGTTGCCGATGTTGTAATTGATGCCCATCACATCCAGCGCGTCGGCAAAGCCATTTTGCACCGCGCCATTGGGGTTGTTGCAGGCGGAAACCGTCGGCCGGGTTGGATCTTCGCGATGTGCGATGTCGGAGAGCCGCTTGGCCATTTCGCCGCCGTTTTTCGCACCTTGTTCGGGAATTTCGTTGCCGATCGACCACATCACCACGCACGGATGATTCCGATCGCGATGGATCATGCCCACCAGATCGCGTTCCGACCAGTCGTCGAAGAACCGGCCGTAACCCTTGGGCGTTTTGCCGCGCTTCCATTCGTCGAACGCTTCATCCATCACGACGAAACCCATTTCGTCGGCCAGATCTAAAAACTCCGGTGTCGGCGGATTGTGGCTGGTTCGCAGTGCGTTGTCGCCCATTTCCTTGAGCAGTTCCAACTGCCGTTCGAGTGCACGGCGATTGACCGCCGAACCCAGCGCGCCCAAATCGTGATGATTGCACGTGCCTTGAATTTGCAGTCGCTTGCCGTTCAACAAGAAGCCGTTGTCTTTGGTGAATTCGATCGTGCGGAAACCAAGTGGATCGGTCACGGAGTCAACCGCTTTGCCATTGTTCGCCAGCGTGGTCACAGCTTGATACAGATATGGCGAATCGGTCGACCACAGATGCGCATCCGATACTTTGCAGGTTGCTTTCAGCACTGCTTCGCTGTGCGGCGGAATGGTGGGCTCGTCAGAAACTGCTTCGGCAACACTCTTGGCCGTCTTGCTAATTGAATCGCTGGAGGGCGATTGCTCTCGAATTGCCGCTCTTGATTACGCCGATCGGACTGATCGTGGTTGTCGCTTTGCACTTCGCTTCTTTGTCAGAATCATTTCGCACGGTCGTACGCACCGTCACGGTAAATTCCTTGTCGCCGGTTTTCTCGGTAGTCAGATACACGCCCCACGGCGCAACGTGCACGGGATCGGTCGTGACCAAGTGCACGTGGCGAAAGATTCCTGCGCCGGAATACCAGCGCGAGCACGGCTGCTCCACATCGCAGCGCACGGACAGCACGTTCGGCCGGTCCCAATTCAAGTTGTCGGTCAGGTCATATTCAAACGGTGTGTAACCGTAAGGATGATTGCCTAGCAGCTTGCCGTTTAAATACACATCGGAATTCATGTACACGCCGTCGAACACAACGGAAACGCGTCGTCCTTTCGCCGCCGCTGGCGCTGGAACGTTTTGCGATACCAGCCGATGCCGCCGTTCAAAAATCCGCCGCCAGGGCCAGCCGGCGAGCTCTTATCGAACGGCCCATCCATCGTGGAAGAATCTTTGCCGGGCGGACCTTCAATGGAGTAATCGTGCGGCACATTCACGGTGCGCCATTTGGAATCGTCAAAATCCGTTTTGCTCGCATTCTCCGGATCGCCAAGCGAGAATTTCCAGTCTTTATCGAAACTCGCCGAACGCGGCGACTCGGCGGCAAAGGTTGAAGTAACCGCCACGAGGCCGATGCTAAACAAAAAAGCAAGAGTGCGCATGGAACCGATTCCTTGAAGCAAAGTGTGTGCAGTGTGTTCACCCCACGATATATCTTGAACCCGCACGGGTTGCAAGTAACCGGCCCGCGGTTCATTGATTACAGAAGACATCAAAATCGGCGAAGCCGGCGAATCGCCGTAAGCTGGTCCGCCAACGGAGTAGCGTATTTTCCCCACGAAATATCTTGAACGCACGCCCACTGGCAAGTAAACGAATTGGCTGTTGCCCGGCTGATTTCCTGTAAGATTTCGCTCCTTCGCGCTAATTAGTAGTAGCTGCTGTGCGCCGACCGGCAAAAGGCGCTTCCATGTGCACAGTTTGATTCGTGCAATCGAACGGGCAGGATCGCTGGAAATCAAATGAGGCAAAGCGGTTTCTTACGACCATCTACTTGGACGGCAACTTGGAGGGACCATTGTATGACGTCGCGATTTTCGTGGGGGGTATTGTTTGCGGCCAGCCTAGCGGTTTTTGTCTCAGCTTTGTCAGTCAACGCGGCAATCCTGTACCAGCAGAATTTCGATCCGCTTGTTCCGACGAGCTCGGCCAGTGCGAATTTCGGCGGTTTCGGTCAGATCAACAATATCGGCGGAACGGGGTGGCAGGTTCAGGGGGGTGGCGGCGGCAACGGCATTAGCGTGACCGCCGGAATCGACACGAGCGGAGTAGCCGGTTCGCAATCTCTCTTTGCGACATGGGATCACTCCGCAGCCAGCAGCTTCACCTTCAACCAGTACACGGTGTATGGGCTGCCAGCACTCAACCTGCCGCTATCGCAAATACAAGTGTCGCTCGATCTATTCATGAGCGGTTCGGAAACGGCGAATGACCCCATCGCGATTTCATTACAGCAAGGCGGCGGAGCCACTTTCGGCGAACGCAAATTCACGCCTACGCTTGCTAATAACGCATTCACGAATGTGCAGTTTACGCTCGATCAGGCCACGGCCGGCGGACTCGATTTCGATCCTTCACAGGCGTTCAACTTTCAGGTCAATCATGGCGCAGGTGGCTTTGGCTTTGATGCGAACAATACGGTGCGAATCGACAATGTCCTGATTCAATCGGTGCCAGAACCGGCCAGCGGCCGGATTGATGGTGCTGGCAATTGCCGGATTTTTGTGGTGCCGCAAATGCACAAAGTGCTGAAGAATTATCGGGCAGGCGGCGGGGCATCGGAGTCGGACTTCAAGGCGGAGGAATCTTTCATGTGGCACCAAATGGTTCGTCGCGTCGCTTGCTTTGCGGCGCTCTGGCAGTTCATGAGTTGCGCTGTGGGCCAGGCCGCCCAGGGCAATTTTCCATTGTTTACAACGCAAGAAGATTTCACGCCGGTCTTTTCGGCCACGACCGATCCGCCTGCCAGTCTAATCGAATTCACAGGCCTCGGCGCCGTGGCGACGCCCGACTTCGATGGCGCCGCCATCAACGGGCTCGGTAATACTTCCGGACAAGCCGGCGCTGCTGGGACCCCGGCGCGCTCGCGGCTACCTGGAACGCCGGCGCGTACGATTTCATTTACAGCGGTGGCGAGCAAGGAAATGCGGCATTCTTAAAGGCGCTCGGCACTCGTGGCACAATCAAGTACGACTTCACGCAACCGCCGGCCGGCACGGGGAATTATTTCCAACTTGGCATCGTCTTGAATTACGACAACGCGTTCGACCAGTTCTTCGGCAACGCCACGAGCAATGCAAACGGCTCGTTTACGAACACGATCAATTACACGCTCTCCAGTCCGCAGCCGACGTACACGTATTTTCAATTCGGTTTCATTTATAATTCGAATTTCAACACGAACATTCCATTTTACATCGACAATGTTCGCCTCCGCGTCGACCCGCTGCGCGGCGATGCCAATCAAGACGACCTCGTCAATGCGGATGATATACCCGCTTTCTTGACCGCGCTGACCGATCTGACAGCCTATCAGACCGCGCACCCCAGCCTGGCCAACCCGAACGACCTCATTGGCGTGCTCGATACGAACTTCGATGGCGTCATCACGAATTCAGATATTCAACCGCTTCTGGATCAAATTATCTCAACATCCCCCGGCGGCGGCGCGGGACAGCTTTCCGTGGTCCCAGAACCGTGCTCGTGGCTGTTAATGGCCACGGGCGCCGCAATCTGGCTAGCGGGAAGGCGTCGCCGTTAGAATACAGCCATTGGCAAAAGTCGTCGCGCGAAAATGCGTGACATCGCGGAAAGCGAGATTGAATTTGAGCGTCGCTGAAAAAGAAGTGATCGACTCCACACGGAGCGACATCGAGTCTTTGGATTGCTCGACTCGTTTTGTCGAGCTGCTCACTTCGCACCAACGCGATTTATTCGTGTACATCGACACGCTCTTGGCTGGCGATGGAGCGGTGGCCGACGTCTTGCAAGAAACGAATTTGTGCTCTGGTCGCGGATGAACGATTTCGATTTTTCCCGGCCTTTCCTGCCCTGGGCATACGGTTTTGCCTACCAGCGCGTGCTGGCGTTTCGGAAAACGCGCAGTCGCTCCCGCTTGATTTTCAGCGAGGAGTTGCTGGGAGCAATCAGCGAAGCCTTTGTTGGCGATCCCGTGCATGCCGATCTGCGCTTGGCCGCATTGCAGAGCTGCTTGGCGAAGCTCGACGCGGCAGATAGCGATCTGGTTCGCAATCGCTACGTCGACCGCCTGTCGGTCAAATCGCTGGCCTCGCGCTTGGGCCGGACTGCCAATCAACTTTCAGTCCGCTTGTTTCGCATCCGCGAAGCGCTCGGCCATTGTGTTGAATCGGCACTGGCCAGGGAGGCGCAGTGATGGCTGATAATCGGCGATTTCAGGAATTGCTCGATTCGATCCTGGATCGCACCTGCACCGATGCGCAAATGGAAGAGTTCACCCAGATTGTGGACGACGATCCCCAGCGATCGGCGCAACTTGTCGATCAACTGCGAATGAACAGCCTGTTGCGCTGGCATTGCGGTGAGGCAAAGCGGTTCGGCGCGCCTCAAACGGCATCGATCAAATTGCCAAGCCCCATGCAAGATGCAAGGAGCCGATTCCAACGTTTCGTTGATTCGCCGTGGAAATGGGCCGCGCTGTTTTTCTTCGCGGCGCTTTCGATCAGTGGTTGGATGCTGTTTCAATCGCCCGCACCAACGCCCACTCCGCTCGCCGACGTTGTCGAAGACGACCACATTAAATGGGCTGACTCCACCACGGCTCTCGAAACGGGCGGCCATGTTGTGGCAGGTCGACTCGAATTAAGCTCCGGCAAACTCACGCTCCGCTTTCGATCCGGAACCACGCTGTGGGCCACCGGCCCAGCTTCGCTGCGCATCGATTCCGACATGCTCGTATGGCTGGACCGTGGGCAAGCCACCGCCAAAGTGCCGGCCTGGGCCAAAGGCTTTACGATCAAAACGGCCGATGTCGAAGTGGTGGATCTGGGCACCAAGTTTGGCGTGCTAGCCCGTAATGGCGGCACGACCGATGTTGTAGTGTTCGAAGGCCAGGTCGACTTGCGTCCCAGCGCGACGCCCCGATCTCCGGAAAAGCGTTTGAATCAGGGGGAAGGCGTGCGGGTCACGAATCAAGGCGTCATCGATCGCATTGTCGAAGTGCG
This sequence comes from Pirellulales bacterium, assembly GCA_963773875.1. Lineage (GTDB taxonomy): Bacteria > Planctomycetota > Planctomycetia > Pirellulales > JADZDJ01 > CAVTYH01. The sequence continues at coordinate 239,748 of CAVZCV010000006.1, read as the reverse complement.
TCGCGACAGCGCCGGCGGACGTTGGACGACCGATTCGCCCAGTTGGAGCGAAACCACCTTCAAATCGATCCGCGACAACATCCCCTCGGTCAATTGCCCGACGTACTATCAGATCACGCCACGTGGCCTCGAGGACGATTGTCGCGCCTACACCGATTGCACGCACGAATGGAATGGCCTTACCTCCGACGGCCTGCCTGATTTTCTCTTGCACGCAGATTACGTGATGATGCGTAACGATTACCGATATATCGACGCGTTCGGTATGGTCGTCGAACTTGCGCGGCCTGCCATCGTGTATGTGTTTTGGGACAAACGCGTACCGCCGCAGCCCTGGCTGACAAAGCAGTTTGAAAAGACCGGCGTCGATATTGGTCTCGATGAAGGGCCGTGGCGCGCTGGCGACACGCAGCACCCCGTTGCCGTCGGCGGCGGCCAAAGCATCGACACCGTGTTCTCCGTCTGGCGCCGTCGCTGCGAAAAGATAGAAACCCTGCAATTGGGTTCAATGGGCACCGTCCCCGGCGCCCGCGCCATGTACGGCGTCGCCGCTACGCCGCTAAGTGGTGAATTGTAGGGTGGGCGAGTCCGCGAAGACTCACCAGATTACGCTCACCAATTACGAATTCGGCAAGCGGTGGGTCATCGCTCCGCTCGACCACCATACGTACTTCCAGCTAGACCGAGCGCTCGCCCAGAACTTCCACTCTACGGCGCGTATTCGACGGACCACACCACATCCACTCCATAGTGGAAATCGTCATCGGTGGTACTCGTCGGACAATCCATGGTGAAGGCACTATTGAGGACGGTCTCGATAAACATGCCTGCTGGAATTGGCAGGGCGGTGCCAAACGCCTGGGCGCCTTCATCCGATTCCGTGGGGCCGTCATGCTCCAGGCCCCACGACGTTACTCCGACACCTTGTTCTCCTGGCTGGACACTCTTCAACATCCCAAGGTGCGTGATGGAGAGACCGTACGGTCGATCCGTCTCGCCCCAATCATCAATGTCCATGATCGGGAGACTGAAGTCCTCGATAATCTTTGGTTGGTTGGCGGCTCCATGAAAGACGCGAAATCCGAAGTCGGCCTCACCATGGCCCATTGGATCTCCGTCGTTGTAAATGTGCAGGGTTTTGAACTGGACCGTCAGCTTTCGTCGAAGGGTTGTGAATGGCTCTTGAGCCACTTCCCAATTGCCCGCTCCATCGACCACGACGACGGTAAAAACGTAGTTATTCCCAGCCAAAAGTGGGTTGATTTGAACAATGTGATTGGTGGATGTAGCTAATGGGACGGTCGGAGATCCATCCGGAGATTTGAGTTGAGGAATCCCATTGCTGTCGTTCACCGGTTGGGTTCGTGTGCATCCAATGATGGCAATATTGGTGGGTACAGTCGTAGCAATTTGATGCCAATGCCATGTCCCTCCGGTGCCGCGATTCTGATCACTGATCAGCTTGGTCGGCGACGGCTTCTTCCATAAGCAGAATACTGTGAGCGAGGCATCCTTGATTGGATCAGTGGATAGTGGCCCGTGCCCGCTTTGGAACACGCCCACTTCATACATTTCGCCGGGTTTGAGTGGGATTGAATATTCTCCGCCGATATCAGCTTCGTCGCCGAGGCCGGTGCGTTGGTGAACGTTTATGGAACCCCAACCGCCACCATTCATTCGTTCCCAAAGTTCGTCACTTCGTTCTTTCGAATACGTGATCTTCGTGCTTCCGCTTGTTTCTCCGGCCTGTTTGTTGACGACGACGGGATTCTTGTCAGCTTTGAGCGTGCTCATGATCAACCCCTTTTTGTGAATTGGCCCGAAGAGAACGGCCAGTGTAGCAGAGGAGAAGCCAGCCGAACATTAGCTTTTCGTTTGGAAACAAGATGCCAACGGCAATTGGTGTGGCGCTTGCCAGCAGTTGCTTGAGCGAGAATTTCACACCTGCCTCGTAGTCGATCGAACTGCCCCTATTAGACAGACGCATGATGTTCGAAGACTGGACAGATTGCAGAGACTCGTTTGCGATGGCATCAGCCCCAAGGGGGCGAAGGTCAATAGCCAGGGTGCGCAAGCCCCTGGATTGGGATAGCCGATTGATCCGTAAGCCGCAACGCGGCGAAAGCTGACTGCCGCCCCGATATGGGGCTTTTGTGAATCAATTCGGCGCATTCCCAGGGGCTCGCTCCGCTGGCCATTCTCTGACGACACTTTGCGGCTGGCTTGGCCAATCGGGCCGCGTAACGGACCGGGGAAAACGCAAAACGGCCATTTTTTTTTCCAGCCCGGCACTGCGTGTCGGCCTGGTAAAGCTGCTACAGGCATGGGTTTATCCGGCCAAACCGGAGCAGAAAAAAACTTTACCGGTGGCCCAAAAAGGCTCTTGATTCTGCATCGTATGTACACTATTATACGGATTGGAGCTACATAGCCCGCAGTTCCGTTATCGCGGAAGTGCCCCAACGGGGCAACCTAGGTCAGCCCAGGGCAAGCGGAGTTCCGACGTGTCGGGACGAGCGTCGCCCTGGGATAGGGGATCACACAGTCACAAAACGCCCCAACGGGGCACAATAATGGTGTAATAGGCGATGGACAGGCAACAATTTCGCCCCGTTGGGGCTTTGGGGATTCAGATTCAATTGGATCGACGACCCAGGGCGACGCTGCGCTTGCCCTGGGCTGGCTTAGGCTGCCCCGTTGGGGCACAGAAGTGCTGTCTAGTTGGGGCACACGTTAAGGCCCAATCCGGCACCCTCACCCTAACCCTCTCCCGTCGAGGGCGAGGGAACTGGAAATTTAGACACCCAGACACCCAACACACTTTGATACCCAGACACCACGGCACCAAAAACGCCATGCAACTTAACGATCGCCAAATCCGTGAAATAACACATTCAAATCGCTCGACGACTCTCGGGCGATTTAAGGGACCGAAACCCGAGAGTGAAATAACTGTGAAAAAACTCGGGCACTTGGATCGTGTTTTCTCGAGAAGTGCGCGCCGGTTATTTCACATTGAAACGCGTGATCTCAGCGGCGGGGTCCGCGCGAAGCGTTTTTCTCGAAGTTCGCGCGATCGTGGAGACGAATTCTTTCAGCGGCTTGTGATCCGCTCGGGAATTCCGCGGCTGTGCGAAAGGTGGCGAGTGAAAGAACGAGCCGATATAGCCCGACCGTCCTGGTCGGAAGGATTTGTCGGAGACCGTAGGCAAACGAGTCGAATTGAATTAAGCCGACGGTTATGGCAAGCGGTCGATTCCGGCGGAAGTCAACATGAATTCAAAAAGGACCGTGATCTTCCGCACCGCAAACTTTGCGCGGGCGGAATGGACCTGATTGTCGCGGTTCGAATTCGATCGTTTCCGCATGAAAAATCGGCAAAAGTCTTTATTCCGTCGCCGCGATGGGCTACAGTACCAACCATTGCCGACGCCACGGTAGAGGAGCCCGCGGTGCGGTTAACCGAACTTGTCTTTCCGCGCCCAGGCGGCCCATCGTTGACTCGGCCTTTTTCCAAGGGGAGTGAGAAACGCGCATGAATCTGACTTTCATCGACTGGACGATCATGCTGGTGTATTTTGCCTTCGTGCTGGGCATCGGCTTTGTGCTGCGCCGCACCACGAAAACCAGCACCGATTTCTTCCTCTCCGGCCGTTCCTTACCGGCCTGGGTCACAGGGCTGGCGTTTATCTCGGCGAATCTTGGTGCGCAGGAAGTGCTGGGCATGGGCGCCTCGGCGCGAAGTACGGGATAATGACGAGCCATTTCTATTGGGTCGGCGCGATTCCCGCGATGGTGTTCGTCGGCATCTTCATGATGCCGTTTTATTATGGTTCGAAAGTGCGGTCGGTACCGGAATACTTGAAAGCCCGCTTCGATGAAAAGACGCGAGCCTGGAACGCGTTCAGTTTCGCCATCATGACGATTTTCTCGTCCGGCATTTCGATGTATGCGATGGCGATCATCATCCAGAAGCTGCACATTATGGACGCCGTGTTCGCAAAATTCGGCGTGCCTGCCAATTACATCTTCGATGTAAGCATTGTTGTAACGGCCGTTATTGTGCTCGCGTACATTCTGCTCGGCGGGCTCACTAGCGCCATCTACAACGAAGTGCTGCAATTCTTTTTGATCGTAGCGGGGTTTCTGCCGCTCATTTATTTGGGCCTGAAGAGTGTCGGCGGATGGGAAGGTTTGACCACCAAGGTACCGGCCCAGTTCGTGCATTCATGGACATATCTCAATAAACCTGACGCCAACCCGATGGGCGTGGAATGGTTTGGCATGGTGATGGGATTGGGCTTCGTACTTTCCTTTGGATATTGGTGCACCGATTTTTTGGTGATTCAACGCGCCATGGCTGCCGATTCGATGTCGGCTGCCCGCCGCACACCACTGATTGCGGCGATACCGAAGATGTTCTTTCCGGCGCTCGTCATTTTGCCGGGCATTGTCGCGATCGCACTGCCCACCGAAAACGTCATGAACACGATGCAAGGCGAAGTGCCTGCCGGTGGGCAAGCTGCAGCCAGTGTCGTGCCGGAAGGAAAAGGGCTGATTCCGATCAAAGTCGATGTGAAAACGAACGAGCCCGTGCTCGATAAAGACGGTCACACGATTTTGGATTACGACATGGCGATTCCGATGATGCTGTTCCATTTTTTCCCGACAGGCATTCTGGCGCTTGGTTTGACGGCATTGCTGGCCAGTTTCATGTCTGGCATGGCAGGCAACGTGACGGCGTTCAACACCGTGTGGACGTACGACATTTATCAAGCGTATCTCTATCGCCACGGCAGCGATCGTCATTATTTGTGGATGGGGCGGATGGCAACGGTGTTTGGAATTATCGTCTCCGTGTTGGCTGCGTACACCGCAACGCGCTTCAACAACATCATGGATATGTTGCAACTCGTGTTCGGCTTTGTGAACGCGCCGCTGTTCGCCACGTTTCTGTTGGGAATGTTCTGGAAGCGCACGACCGGCCACGGTGCATTTTTTGGATTGCTCTCCGGCACGCTGGCCGCAGCAGTTCACCATGGATTGACGTTGCCGGATAAGGCGGATTGGGGCATCCACGGTGGTTGGCTCTCGCACATCATGAATACTGATGTGTCGCATACGTATCCGAGCGATATGGCACAGAATTTCTGGGCCGCGATTTACGCCTGGACCACATGCTTCGTTGTGACAATCGTCATCAGCCTGGTGACGAAGCCGCGAGAAGATCGAGAGCTAGTGGGCCTCGTTTACTCATTAACCGATATTCCCAAAGAAGCACACCTGCCGTGGTACAAGCGGCCGGAAACGCTGGGCGTTGTAGTGCTGCTGTTGGCAATCGTGCTTAACATCGTGTTCTGGTAATCGCAAACAATTTCAGCCGTAAGCGGCAATTTCAAAGGTGATCGATGAATCTCGATATTCGAATTCCAATTGGAATGTTATTCACGGTGCTGGGCGTTCTGCTGGCCGCGTTCGGCGTTGCAACGATGGCCGGAGCGGCCGGCGGCAATGCAATTTATGAGCGCTCCCTGGGTGTGAACATCAATCTCATTTGGGGCCTTGTGATGCTGGGCTTCGGACTCGTTATGTATATCGCTGGCCGGCGCGGCACTTCGGCGGTTAAAGAAACAGATCAAAGCCCGGAGGGTAGAAAGCTCGAAGAGGCGGAAAAGATGCGCGACGCATCGCAGCGCCGCGGGCATTAATGGGGGATGAATCTGGAGGAATTGCTTCTTGGCAAGCGGTATAAATCACCAAGTTGCCAGCGCTGCTTTTGTTGGAGTTGGCCGCGCGAACCGGCCGATAAACCGAGATAGCCCTCCTCTTATCTCGCCGGATTCGCCCTCCTCGAAATAGCCTCTATGTCGCCTGTCGTTGCGACGGATCAAAACGTTGAGAGTGCCCGATTGTGCGCCGAAGTCGCTGCGGCATTCTCAAGCGCTTCGGCAACTGGCTCACAGTTGCCGCACGAATCCGCGCGAGTTGGTTCCTGGATCTTGGAAGCCACCTTGGCTGAAGGAGCCAGAACGCGGGTCTTTCGCGCCCGGCCAGTGACGACATCGCTCGGACGACGAACCGAAACGCGCTATGCCCTAAAACTGCTGCGCGAGGAAGCCGAAAGTGAACCGCTGGCGCTGACCGCAATTCGACAGGAAGCGCATGTCGGACGGATTATCGCTCAGCGTCACGTCGTTCCCGTCTTATCGGCCCATGTTCATCGCTCGCCATTTTATATTGTGATGCCTCTACTTGCTGGCGGCAATGTGACGGCCTCGATCCAGCAGTATTGTCGCGTTCCTTTGTCTCGGGCGCTGTGGATCGCACGGCAGGCCGCAGAGGGCGTAGGATCACTGCACGCATTGGGCTATTTCCACGGCGATATTATACCGAAGCATTTGATGATCACCGCAACCGGTCACGTGACACTGATCGACCTGAGTTGCGCCCGCCGCATGGATGATGCCCCGACACTAGAGCCGCCCGCCTTTATCGGTACACCGCAATATATGGCGCCAGAATTGTTCCTGGGTCGATATGCCGATGCGCGAAGCGATTTTTATTCACTGGGCATTACGCTATTCGAGATGCTTTGTGGGCGTCTTCCGATCCAGTCGCAAGATTTGTCGACCATCGCCGCCTTCAAACGCGATGGCGCGATGCCCAGCGTGCGGCTATTCGCACCGTACGTGCCAACCGAGGTTGCGGATTTCGTCCATCGCTTAACCGCCCGCGAACCATTGCGGCGGCCACAAAGTGCGCGCGAAGTGGTCGATTCGTTAGTGCGGCTCGAAATCGGCACCCTTGCCGAGCAAATTCCCGCTTAACTCCACGGTAACGCCCCAATCATCAACGGCGACACGTGCTAATCTGCGGAAGTTACTGGGCTCTTTACGGCAATTTGTTGTGGGGTACATAGCCTGACGCGGCCGTCCGGTTCGGCTGCAATCGAATGAATGTAAAAAATGGTGGATTCGTGATCGGTCGCCTCCATGACCGGAGAGGGACCAGAAACAATTTGCAGGCCGGCGCACTGGCCGATCCAGTCGATATGCCGATGACCGTGCATCACAATGGCGCGTCCCGCTAAGCGCCGCAAGCGTCGGACGAACCAATTTCCATTTATCAGTGCCGTGCCAATTCGTTCGGAAAGTGCTTGTCCTGCGCGGATATTCAATGAGATGGTGGTGGAGGCCGACGATCCAACAGGCACGTGGGTATTGCCTCGTCACTAAGCTGATTCCACGGTCCTGCTCGGCGGAAATCATGCCCAGCGCACTTGTAAACGAGAACTGAGTGTCGACATTCGAGTTCAACAGGATAAACCCAAGCCCGGTGTCCGAATCGGGCGGCACGATCAATGGAAACACCTTCGTCCACAAATCGGCGAGCGCTTTGGAGACAAGCGGTCGTCCCGTGTCGGCGAACTTAAGGATTTCAGCGAGATGTGGCTCCAATGCTTCAGCAAGGCATCCACCCAAGACACCCTTTGAGTAGTCCATAACGCGGACCCGTCGGCCTTGGATTGCGCACAGCATCGACAAGACCCGGAGTTGGCGTAGTCGCCGGTTCGGACTGGATGGCAGTTCAAGACGTGCCGGATTGGCGCGGTCGGCGACGTTGAGATCATGATTGCCCGGCAATATCAGCATGCGTTCAATCAGTTGCGGATGCGGCGCAATTACATCAAGGAACTCCGCCCACTCCGCGGAGCGTCCAGCGTCGGTCATGTCGCCTGTAATTAAGATCACATCCAGCGGTTCCTGCGCGTGAATTTCCGCGAGCTGACTCAGCGCCTGCCTCAGACGCTCATTGCCGCGCGGTCCCGAACGGCCACTCTCTATACGAAAGCCGTAGTGCTCGCCTACAACGTGGATATCGGACAGATGTGCGATCCGCCAAACGGGGCCTGAATGCGGCGGCGATTCCAGTTTGTCCAGCGTGTGTGGCTGTGGCATCGAGGCGTCCGCTATTCCCCAATAGAGCGCGGCAACCGCAAGATATGCAGAAATCAGTACAACGCTGTTAGCCAAAGCCACTGGCGTGAGGTGATGTAGCGAAGTTAAATCGTCGATAGTTCCTTCCCATCGAGAGTGGCGCCAAGCGAGCCAGAGTATGAACAAGGCTAAGCCACAAATTAAAACTCCCGCCACGGCGGCTGCCGCGGCGCGTCGAGTTGCATAACGAGATGCGCCAGCTTCGGATGGAAGTCGCTTTTCCGATAAGTATCGCAGCACTTCGCGCGAGACCAAATAAATGGGCTCAACCGCCAGCGCATTAAGCGACCAGAAACTGCTTTTGACGATACGCAGTAGCGACCGACCTCCGTACCAACCCAGGGCGATGACGGCAATTAGCAGTACGGCCGGCCAGATTTCAGCGAGCGCGTAGGTGAATTTCCATTTGACCGTGTTAAGCCAGGCAGTAACGGCCAGCGGCGCCAGTCCGAGCAAGAGACTCGGCAACACAAGCATTAAAAACCACGCCAAAGCAAGTTTCGGCAGACTGATTTCTACGAGCAAGCTACCGGCGAGAGACAGCAGCGAGCGGCGCTTGGTGCTGGACGCATCATCCTCAAAGTCGCCGAAGTGAGGATCGATGATCGGATCCATTACATGCGTCCACGAATAGCTTGCGGCGTGCGTTTGTGGCTCGCAGCCAATCGTGTTTTCCAAGTCCTAATGTTTGGCAGATGCCGCTTCGATGGCGGGCGTCGTGGCCGCGGAGCCCCCTGCGATGGCTGGCTTGCCCCCAAAATAGCTGACTTCTTGCGGCGCAGTAAAACCACCTGAGATCAGCGTCTGCAAAGTTTCTTCAGACGTCCAATTCAGCTCTGTCGCTTCTTCCTCAGGTACCAAAAGCAAATGCCCGTTTGTCGGTAATGGCGATTGCGGGACGTAAACACACAGAAGCGTCTTCTGCGTCTGGACATCGCGACAAGTTGCTGTGACAAAGGCGGCGGCCTTCAATCCTGGATGCGGAAATGGAATTAATACAACGCGCTGTGAGCGCTGCTTTCCACTCTGACGTTCCATCGATTTAAACACGCTCCGGACGCCTTCATATACGCCAGACATTACCGGCACTCGCAATAACAACCAGTCGACGCCCTGTCGCAGACGCGAATGCGCAAAAAACCCGAGGAAATAGAGCAACACGAGCACAAGCACAATAGCGATCAGCGGGGCCGCATAGTTTTCAAACCAGAACGGCAATTCCGCATCCGCCTGACCACCGCGAACCTTCCACAGCACGAGCTGCGCGATAGGGTCGATTACCTTCGTTTCAAGACTGGAATACAGCCAATGAAACAGCCAGAGCGTGATCAGAATTGGCAAGACGATCAACAGTCCGCCAAGAATCCGGCCTTTAATGCGCTGCCAGGTGGAGTGCGTCTCGGGCAGAACGGATTCCATTTGACGTTCGGACAGACTTGCAGAATTTGAATCCATTGGCGCGGCCTCTGGAGAACCAACTTCCCACTCAAAAGTTTAGGCCGTAGCCATTGTGGCGGTCGGCATTTTTTTGGCCGCAATCGCCAGCATGACGAGCGACCAACCGTACAAGAGCATCTCGATGCCGACGAACAAACCGATGACCCATAAGCCGGAGAGCGGCCACTGCCTCCAAATCATGATGCCCAGCACTAATGTGATGACACCATTCAGCAACACCCAGCCGCGATGCGGCAATGCGCCGATTAGTGCTTCAACAATTCGAAAGACGCCTCCGATCATGAGAAACATAGAAATCACAAGCGTCAGCGTCACGGCTGTTTCTCCGGGGTTGGAAATCATGATGAAACCGGCGATGGCGTAGAACAAACCGGTAAGCAAATCGATGAAAAAGCCACCCCAATGTCGTTCCATGAATGCGTGTACGATCGACGAGACGCCGCCAATGATCAATAGCCAGCCGAGCATGACCACCGAAAAAATCGTCATCAAGAACGACTCACCCAGTGCGATCGTGCCCAGGATAATCTGCACAATTCCTCAGCGCCAGGAACCAACCCCAATTGCGCTTCACGACTTCGAAACCAACCATCGACAGAATCGGGCCCATTCGCGGACTCATGTTTCGCTCCTTTGATTAAAAAGCCGACGATCATCCGCAGAGAAAAGATACTCTTATCAGCGTAGCATTGCGCGTTCGTCTGGACGGGCTACGACCGTCGCAGCGGGCAAGTTGAGCAATCGGCTAGCGGCAGAAATCATGCGTAGTCTAGCGTGCGGTTCATTGACACGACAAGTCCAGCGACATCTGGTAACCCTTTGAATAATCATCGCTAAATGAATCATCGAACGATATACTCTGGCACTGTAGGTTCGCCATGACCGTCCGCACGCCACGGGCATGTCCAGAACCCCGCAACGGCGAATTCCGGTTGTGTCGTGGCGTTCTCGACGGCGTTTATCTTTGTAGAACAGGCTGAATTGGTTTGCATTCCCCAGAGCAGAAAAGCAGATATGAAAGCCAGATCTTGCGGTTTCCGCGGGCTCGATTGGCACCTGCCGATCGTGATTGCGATTATTGTCTTCGACGCTGGATGCTCGTCGCGAAACTCGACCGATTCTGTCATCGTTCGTCCAGTTAAGACGATGATTGTGGTCGCAGGGGAAGAACCACGGACGCGCACTTTTCCTGGAAGAGTGGAAGCTTCCCGAAGAGTTGAACTGGCGTTCCAGGTCGCCGGTCTGCTAATCAACCTTCCTGTCAAAGAAGGACAGAGAGTGACGCAAGGCGAAGTGATCGCCCAGCTGCGGGCCGATGAATTTCACGCTCGGCTGAACGCCTTGCAGGGTCAACTCGATCAGGGTCGCGCGGCGCTTGCAGCGCTTCGTGCGGGGGAGTGCCCGGAAGAGAGACTCCGGCGGGAATCGCACGTGCGAGGGGCCGAGGCCAAGCTCAACAACGCCCGGACTGAATTCAATCGCTTCGCTCAGGTTGCCCAGACCAATCCCAATGCCGTCGCACGTGTGGATTACGATCGCGCTGAAACAGCGTATCGATTGGCACAGGAAGAATACCAGGCCACCCTGCAAACGTTCGAGAAGGGCACAATCGCGCGCGTTGAAGAAATTGAAGCGAAAGAGGCTGCGGTTCGCGGACTCGAAGGCCGCGTAGTCGAGGCCAAGATCCAGCTCGACGATTGCACACTGCGGGCCCCCTACGACGGCGTGATCGCCCAGCGGTTCGTCGAGCAAAATCAAAACGTCAGAGCGAAGGACCCGATCGTGAAGTTTCAGGATGTCGATGAGATCAACATTGCCGTCGATGTGCCGGAATCGGTCATGACGGCGGACCTTGCCTCTGCAGACATCGTGCAAATTTCTGCGGAGTTCGGCGGTGCGCCCGGGCTTCAATTTCCGGTGCAAATCCGCGAAATCGGGCAGACTGCAGATCCAACCACGCAAACTTTTCAACTGCGTGTCGCCATGAAAGTTCCGCCGGGCATCAACCTGCTACCCGGAATGACGGCCACGGTTACTATTACGTATCGCCGCGCGAGCATTCTGGGAAACCGAATTCTGGTCCCGATCTCTGCCGTGTTCAAAGATGCCACCGGCAAGCAGGTTGCCTGGGTCATCGGGCCAGATGAAACCGTAACGCCTCGTAGCGTAAATCTTGGCGAAGCTACCGGCAGCGCGATTGAAATTCTTGAGGGCCTGCAACCCGGTGACCGCATTGCCGTGGCGGGCGTAACTCATCTCCGGGAGGGCATGAAAGTTCGCGATCTGGGCGACGCGCTCGGAGGCGGCCCTTTATGAATCCCGGCGTTCTCTCGGTTCGAAACGACCGTGTCGTGTTCGTGGCCATGCTGTTCGTCCTGCTGGGTGGAATTGTGGCCTATCAGCAAATAGGCCGACTTGAAGACCCCGAATTCACGATCAAAGAAGCACTGATCATTACTCCGTACCTTGGCGCCAGCGCCGAAGAAGTCGCGCAGGAAGTCACGAACCCGATCGAGAATGCCTGCCAACAACTTGGCCAATTGAAGAGCGTTGAATCGGAATCGGTGCGTGGCAGGTCGGTGGTTTCGGCGATCATACAAGACAAATATCATCGGGACGCCATTCCCCAGGTCTGGGACGAGTTGCGGCGCAAGATCGCCGATGTTCAGCCTCGATTGCCGCCTGCAGTGCGCGGCCAATCGATGGTGATCGACGATTTTGGCGACGTCTACGGCATCTTCCTGGCCATTACCGGGGAGGGTTATTCGCAGTCGGAATTGCGCCGCTACGCGGATTTTCTGCGACGCGAGATGCTCTTGGTCCCGAGCGTCAAGAAAGTTGAACTCTTCGGCGAACAACAGGAGGTTGTCTTTCTTGAAATCTCACGACAGCGGCTAGCGCAACTTGGCATTAACGAACAGCAAATCTACGGCAAGCTTCAGGCCAAGAATGTTGCCGTCGACGGCGGCCGCGTGCGTGTTGGCGACAAGCGAATTGTCATCGACCCCGGAGGGGAATTCCGCTCAGCAAACGACATGCTTGGGTTAGTGATTGGATCGGACCGTACGGGCCGACAACTGTTTCTCAAGGACGTTGCCACGCTGGAGCGAGGGGACCAGGATCCACCCAGGCGTCTATTGCGTTACGACGGCAAGCCGGCCATCGGGCTGGGAATCTCCACAGTGCAAGGCGGCAACGTCGTGACAATGGGCGAAGGCGTGCGACGGAAACTCGAGGAACTCAAACGCTACCAGCCGGTCGGCATTGAAATCGGCGAAATTAATTTCCAGTCCGAAGCCGTCAGCGCGGCCACGAATAACTTCATCTTCAATCTGGCCAAAGCGGTGACGATCGTCTTTGTGGTGCTGCTGATCGCGATGGGCCGCAAGACCGGGTTCATCATTGGCATCGTGCTGTTCTTGACCATTATGGCGACGTTCCTAGTCATGTACATGAAGGGGGACATTCTGATGGAGCGCATCTCGCTCGGCGCTCATCATTGCCCTATGCATGCTGACAGACAATGCAATCATTATCATCGAGGGAATTAAAGTCGGCATCGAGGGGGGCAAGGATCGGCTCGAAGTAGTGCGGGAGATCGTCGCGCAGAATCAGTGGCCGCTGTTTGGGGCCACGGCCATCGGCGTTATTGCCTTCGCCGCGATCGGCCTTTCGGAACATAGCACCGGCGAATACTGCAACTCGCTCTTCTGGGTTATCTTGATTTCGTTGAGTTTAAGCTGGATCTCGTCCATCACGGTCACGCCGCTCTTGAGTTACTTGATGTTTAAGCCTCTCAAGCGAAGTGGTGCGACAGAGCCGCGCGATCCTTACAGTGGCTTCCTTTTCCAGGCCTACCGCGACCTATTGGCTACGGCGCTACGTTTTCGCTGGGCCGTAATCGCCATATCGATCGTTGCATTCGTCGTGGCCGCATATGGGTTCACGCGGTTGAATCAGAGTTTTTTTCCTCCTGCCACGCGGCCACAATTTATGGTAGACGTTTTTCTGCCGGCCGGAACTCACATTCGCGAAACCGAAGCCTTCGCCGACGATGTCCTGCAATTTATCCAACGGCAGCCGGGCGTCGGGCACGTCACATCGTTCATTGGCAGTGGCGGTTTGCGTTTCTTGCTTGTTTACTCCCCGGAAAGCGAAAATCCGGCGTACGTCCAATTCTTGGTTGATATTGATGACCCAAGCAAGATGGACGGAGTGCTGGCCGATATCCAAACGCACCTTGATGAAAAGCATCCGAATGCAAATGCCGTGGCGAAGAAATTTCTGCTCGGTCCAGGTCAGGGTGGCCGCATTCAGGTTCGATTCAGCGGACCTGACCCGGCCGTGTTGCGCAAATTGGGCGACCAGGCAATGCGTGTTCTCGAAGATGATGGCGGGGCCATGTGTGTACGCAACGATTGGCGCGAGCGAGAGAAAGTGATTCGTCCCGAACTGCTCGAACTCCAGGCGCGCCGCAATGGAATTACGCGGGTCGAGGTTGCCCGGGCCCTGGAAAGCAGTTTTGAAGGAAGCACCGTTGGCTTCTACCGTGAGCCGGGCAGCGCGGCGCGGGAGTTTATCCTCAGGAAGCGCGACTACTGCCGATTGTCGCCCGCCCGCCGCTGGCCGAGCGCAACGACGTCGGCATGATTAACAGTTTGCAAATTTGGAGCCCGGTCGCTGGGCGGATGATTCCGCTAAGTCAGGTGACCACCGGCGCCGAAGTCGTCTGGGAAGACCCCGTGGTGATGCGTCACGACCGTTTTCCAACGCTCACCATCCATGCTGACCCTCGATCGGAATTGCCAAGTCAATTGTTCAATCGAGTGCGATCAACGGTTGAACAAATTGAACTACCTCTTGGGTACTCGATGCAATGGGGTGGTGAGTACGAAGATTCTGCCGAAGCCCGCGCCGCGCTGGCTCAGCCGCTACCGTATGTGCTAGTGCTGATGGTGTTCATCGTGGTGTGCCTGTTTAATTCGATCCGCACCACGCTCTTAGTGTGGCTGATCGTGCCGCTGGCGATCATCGGCGTTACCGCTGGACTTCTGCTCACTGGCAAACCGTTTGGATTTATGGCTCTGTTGGGCGTGCTAAGCTTGGGTGGCGAGCAGATTAAAAACTCGATCGTCGTGCTCAGCAAAATTCGTACGGAGATCGACTCGGGAAAGTCGCATTACCAAGCGATTCTGGACGGATGCGTAAGCAAGGTGCGGCCAGTGCTCATGGTTGCTTTGACGACGGTGCTCGGTTCGATCCCACTGTTGACCGATCCCTTTTTCGGGGCAATGGCGGTGTGCATTATGTTCGGGCTATCGTTCGCTTGCGTGCTGACAATGATTGTTATGCCAGCCCTGTATGCAATCCTTTACGGAGTTCGTGCTCCAGCCTAATCGTCGCCCATGCAGTGACGTATTTCGACAAATCGCCGCTTCGCGCGGGTTCGCCCTTGGCGGCTATTTGGCGGAAATTCGGCGTGCCACAGCTGACGACTGTTAACTTCTGCAGATCAGCCCAGGATTCGGATATGTGTGCCGATCGCGACTTTTGAGATGCACCTTGGCAAGATATACTGCTGGCTCCAACAGAAAACTCTCCTTTCTCCGATCGGAGTACTTCTATGTTTCACCGTTTGGCAATTCGCGCTTGTACTTGGCTTGGTGTGTGGCTCGTTGTTATTAGTTCACGCGAAGCGCCCGCACAAGCTGCCCATGACCACACAAAAGACGAGGCGGCAGTTCGCCAGGCGGGCGAAGGATACGCAGCGGCCATCGAGCGCGGTGATAGTAAAGCATTGGCGGCTTACTGGATTGCCGATGGAACTTACACCGACGAAACTGGTCGCACTGTTAAAGTCCAAGAGATGCTTGCCAAAATCGACGGACAACCCAGCGATGCCAGTTTGCGATCGCGTAGTAGCACTGCCAAGGTGCGATTTGTCACCGACGATGTGGCGATCGAAGACGGAGAATTTAACGTGCCACCGGTGGAAGGCGGCATGCCATTCAAAGGCCGCTACACGGCGATTTGGGTTCGTGATCGCGGCCGGTGGAAACTCGATAACCTGCGAGAAATGCCCACCGAGCCCATATCCAACCTCAATCAGCTTGCGTCGCTGGGAATCTTCGCCGGCGAATGGGCCGGCGATGTAAACAACATTTCTATTCGTGTTTCCGCCAAATGGGATGCGAATAAGAAGTTCCTGCACCGGACAATTACCATGTCTTCAGGCAAGGCCTCGCTCATCGGCACCCAACAAATCGGTTGGGATCCACTCGCAGAGCAAATTCGCTCTTGGATGTTTAGCGACGACGGTAGCTTTTCTCAGGGCCAGTGGAACATGGAAGGCAATCTGTGGATGGCGCTCGCCACTCGCGTGCTGCCCGATGGAGAATTGTCGCAGGTAACGCAGGTATACAAGTTTCCCGACAAGAATACGATGGTCTGGAAAGCGATCCGTGGTTCGATCGACGGTCAGCCAACCGATGATTTCGAAGTCGTGTTGAAACGAACTGCGGCCAAGTAGTTACATGCCGTGCATTTGAATTAGAACAATTCGACCTGATTACTCGACGGTGGAAAATGTCGAAAACTCGAATTTTCAGATATCCGGCAGCCATCATGATCGTCGTCGCCGTATGCCTTGCCTTCGAAAGTGCACCGGCTCAACAGCCTCCGCAGCCAAAATCGGACTCGGCAGCCAAACAACCGACGGTTGCTCCAAATCCGTCGGATGCAGCCACGAAAGCGAAAATTCTGGCCAGCAAAGAATGGAAGCAGGCGTACGATGAATTTCAAAAATGGCTCACAACGCAGGCGATCTATACACCTGCCGATGTCGAGCGCATTAAGGCAAACCTCGCCGCTCAAATTCAAGCTTTGCCAGCAAGCGAGTTGCAAGGCTTTCTCGACGACTGGCAGGCCCGATTGAAAGTGCTCAATGGCCAAGATTTCCAAGACGCGCAGCAATGGCTGGGAGAATACTTATCCGTCGTGACCGACGGATTTCGGCGACGAACCCTTCAAGATCTGGGTTTAAAGGACGTGGCGAACATGACGGCCGCTCAGTTGGAAGACGCCATCATTGCGATCCGGGCCGATCGACTTTCTCGACAGCAGCAGCGTGCTGCGTTCGATCAAAACCGTGAGCAAATGGTTCAAAGAGTTCAACAGAACCGTGCGGCTGCACAACAAAGGCTGGATCAAAGAAGTTCCAGCGCCGCTCAGTTCGCCACCCATGAAAGTCCTTATCGCCCGCCAAGATACAATCCTCCGCCGCCGCGGCGACAATTCTTTGTGGATGGCGACGGCCGGGTCGGATTCTTATTGCCGTACTGACGCGCATTCCGAGATGACTAACAACGCCGGTCATGTAGAAGAGGCGCGCTGACGACCGGGTCACAGGAAACTGGTTCGGAATGATTTTGCGTTGCCGGATGCGATACGCACCACAAAGTCGCACCGGCTGGCCAAGTATAAGTGGGCCAAATGATTTGCCTTGCGGCGACAAATTTCTTTGTCACACTCTTTGATTGTTCGACGGGCTATAGTGGGGAACGCTATGTCCGCAGTTCAATCTGATTCGCGCGAAACCCGGCGGCTGCTCGATCGGGCTGCGCGCGGCGATCCAGAAGCTTTTCATCCGCTATTCGAAATGAACCGTGCCTCGCTTAAGCGACTGATTGCTCTGCGAATGGATGCACGCTTGCGGGCACGGCTCGATCCGTCCGATTTAGTACAGGAAACGCACATCGTCGCTTGCCGGCGATTTGAAGATTATTTAAAGCGCCGTCCTATGCCGTTCCGGCTGTGGCTGCGCAAGACCGCACAGCAGCAACTGTTCGATGCACGCCGCAACCATATCGATCGCCGCCGCCGCAGCCTGCTGCGCGAGGAAGGGCCGCTGAATCGCTCGTCGATCCTCATTGCCCGCAGTCTGGTGGCCGACCACTCGCCGGTGGAAAAGCTCGCCCGGCGTGAAATGCAACTGCGTGTGGCCGCCGCGGTCGATTCGCTCGATGAACTCAATCGTGAAATTGTTGTCATGCGAAACGTGGAAGGGTTAACATTCGAAGACATTGCCCAGGTGCTCGATCTGCAGGCCGCGACCGTGCGCCAGCGTTACGGCCGGGCACTCATCAAGCTGCGCTCGAAACTGAAAGAGCGCGACACCCCGGATTAGCGCTAGGCAGTTGCCAGTAGGCAGTAGGAAGCAGGCGGTCACTCGTTACTTCGCAGACACCAATCGTCACTCGTCACTCAAGCCACAATTCAATTTTCCCCATGGCTCTCACCCAAACGCGCTCGACCGAAACTGCCGATCTCTTGGCCAAGGTGGCCGATGAGTTTTCGCAGGCTGTGGAACGCGGCGCGGCGCGCTCAGATCGAAGATTATTGCCGGCGCTATCCGCAAATCGCGGGCATCTTGCGCGACGTGCTGCCTGCGCTTGCGCGCTGCTTAAGCCAACGACTTCGGAAAACGACGTGGCAGAGACTTCTGGCCTGCCCAACGGCGAATTGCATGGCGAAGAGCTAATCGACCGAACATTGGGCGATTTCCGCCTCATGCGCGAACTCGGCCGCGGCGGCATGGGCGTGGTTTACGAGGCGGAACAAATCTCGCTCGGCCGCACCGTGGCGCTCAAAGTGCTGCCGTTCGCTGCGATGCTCGATCAGCGGCAACTCACACGCTTTCGCAACAAAGCGCGGGCGGCGGCGGCGCTGCATCATCACAACATTGTTCCCGTGTTTTCCGTCGGCTCCGAACGCGGCGTGCATTACTATGCCATGCAGCTTATCCGCGGCGAAAGTTTAGCCGCAGTGATCGACGCTATGACGGGCGATTCAGCCTCCCTTAGCCCCGGGCGAGCCGCCCGCGGTGCACCGCACGAAACCATCGACTGCGCTGCCGACGCCACCAGCCACTCACAGCTCACGCCGCACCCTTCGATCCTTTCCTTCGCCCGCTCCACGTCGAGCCGCGCTTACTTCCGCGCTGTCGCCGAGTTGGGCATTCAAGCGGCCGAAAGCGCTCGATTACGCCCACGAGCAAGGCGTCATTCACCGCGACATCAAACCGGCCAACCTGATGCTCGATGAAAACGGCCGCTTATGGATCACCGATTTTGGCCTCTGCGCCTGGAAGCCGATGCCGGCATGACCATGACCGGCGACCTCTTGGGTACGCTGCGCGTATGAGCCCCGAACAGGCGCTCGCGAAAGCGCGTAGTGGTCGACCAGCGCACCGATGTTTATTCCCTTGGCATCACGCTCTACGAACTCCTCACCCTCCGCCCGGCGTTTGAAGGTGAAGACCGGCAGCAACTGCTGAAACAAATCGCCTTCGACGACCCGGCGCTGTTGCGAAAAGTCAACCGCGAAATACCGGCGGAGTTGGAAACGATCATCGAGAAAGCGATTCGCAAGAATCCAGCGGAGCGATATGCAACAGCCAAAGACCTGGCGGACGACCTACGGAACCTCCTGGCCGACAGAACAATCAAGGCCAAACCGCCGACATGGCGGGAAAAACTGTTCAAGTACTCCCGTCGCCATCCCGCAGGCGTGCGGGCAAGCCTGCTTGCTCTGTTCATCGCCGTCATTGCGATCGCGGCCAGCATGGGTTGGGTAATGCGCGATTGCGCGAATCGCCATTCAGCATTCAAGTTTGAATACGATGGTGAAGTTTCAGCGAGCTTCGGTAGATATACCCAAGCGGAGGACGCGTTCAGAGAGGCGATTCGGTTGCAGCCCGACGATATCGTGGCGTATCACAAGCTCGCCGTTGTGTTGAGTCAACAAAATCAACTCCCCGGTGCGATAGCGGTATTGCGCGAAGCGATTCGTAGGAATCCCAGCGATGACCAGAGTCATGGCTGGCTTGGCGAATCTCTTGTAAAACAAGCGGAATTGAGTGGACAAACTCCACCGTGGGATGAGGCGGCTGCGGAATACGCTAGAGCGATCGAACTTTCAAAAGACGATTACAATGGCCTCGGATTGAACTTTGTTACCTATCTAAGCCGCTGGGACGAGGTGTTTGATCGTGTGGCTCGAAAACTGCCTGATGATCCAAGAATTTGGATCGGTCATGGCCGGCAGCGCCGCGACGCAAAATCGGTGGCAAGAGGCAGCGGACGATTTTCGTAAAGGCGTACGCGACCGACCGATCTCCAATGGCGAAAACACCGAATATGCCTGCCTCCTATTGATCGTGGATGACGAGCGAGGTTACCAGCAATTTTGCTCCAGCTTAGTATCACGCCCCGGAGAGCCTAAGGATTACGAGTCCGCTTTTCAAATGGCTCGCGCAGTGCGTCGCCGGTCCTGCCAAAGCTGTTAATTCATCTCGCTTGGTCGAATGGGCGTCTAATGCGACCGCCAACCGTACTTATCCGTGGTACTCGCACGTGTTGGGGTGGCGCAGTACCGCGCCGGCCAGTACGAGCAGGCAATCGAAAATCTCGAGAAATCGAATGCAAGTGAGTGGAAACCGGAATCTACGAAAGCCCTGAACTGGTTCTTGTTGGCAATGGCACATCATCAGCTCGGGCATTCCAAAGACGCCAAAAAGTGCTTGGATACGGCACGAAGGTTGGTTGTCGAAGCGCTTCCCCAAAAGCCCGGCGGGCGTACTGCCGTCAATTCGGCCGACTGGATTCCGCTGCAGGTTCTGTCCCGCGAAGCGGAATCGCTGTTAAAGGAACCACCAGCATTAAAACCCAATACGAACACCATTGGTAACTAAGAACTGATCCACAACTGCACAATTCTCTCCCAATGGGAGAGGCACTAGGAACATAAGGCGGCCGGTGAGGACCCGCGGCAAACGAGAACCTCACCGGCCTTGGTGGCTTTCCCAGTGGTCGCTCTGTGCGCCCGCGGGCCTGCCGTTTTGATTGTACCGATTTTCGACGTCGTCCGGATTACTGCAATCAAATTATTTGCAAACTCGCCTCCTGGAAGTCGCCGCTTATGAGCAAGAATCGATTCATTACAATTGCCGTGTTCTTCATTTCCATTATCGGCCAGCGCGAATCCAGTGCACGGCCGGGAATGCTTTACGTAACCGTCCAGTCCTTCAGCAGCGGTTACCAGATCCTAGAGATTCGGCCGACCGGCATCGTCAACTCGGTCCCGTTCGCTCGCGCAGGGAAAAATCAACTCAACGGAAATAATGAATTTTCTGACTTGGCGTTCGACAGTCATGGCAATCTGTACGCGGGTTTTAGCGACGAGCTAGGCGCCTACTCGATCCGCAAGTTCAGCTCAACGGGTGCTGACCTGGGCACGTTTGCCAGCGCAGGTCATGTAGGGTCTGACCAAGGTTTGTCCACCTTCCTCGCGTTCGACGCTCGCGATAATCTGTACGCGACCTATTTGGAAGGATACGGCAGCTACTCGATCCACAAATTCAGCCCCACTGGCGCCGACCTCGGCACGATTGATAATTCTGGCAAACCACTTGGATTTCTTGCATGCGATAGTCAGGGCAATCTTTATGTGACGGACTATACAAACAAGGCCATCCACAAGTACGACCCGACTGGCGCCGATCTGGGAACGTTTGTCAGCACGGGATTGGATGTTCCGGATAATCTTGCGTTCGACAGCCATGATAATCTGTTTGTGAACACCGGACCAATTCGCAAGTTCGATCCGACCGGTCTCGATCTGGGCACGATTATAGTTGGGAACTCCCCTGCATTGGATTTTGCCTTTGATAGCGGCGGTAGCCTATACGTGGCCAAATATTCTAGCGTCAACTCTGGCAGGATCGAAAAGTATGGCCCGGACGGTGCTGACTTGGGCACGTTTGCAAGTATAGGAACGGCCGGTCTCGTATACATCGCCTTTGCGCCCGTTCCGGAACCATCTTCGGGCGTCCTGATCTCGGTAGGTAGTGTGCTTGGAGCATTAATGTTGTGGCGAACACGCAAAACCCGCAATGTTTGATTTGAGTTCGTGGCCGATTCCAGGACCAGAACGCTGAGTAAAGTTTCCGAAATCTCGAACCGTTGAAACAAAAACGGCCGGTGAGGACCCGCGGCAAACGAGAACCTCACCAGCCTGGTGGCTTCCCCGGTGGTCGCGTTGTGCGCCCACGGGCCTGCCGTTTTCGTTGTTTTGCGCAGTTCAATTGACAACGCCCTACCTTCCCTTCAATCAGGATTCCAACCATGTTCCAGGCCAACACCAAGCGTCGTCAGGGTTCCCGTTTTCGTCCCCTTCGTGCATGTGCGGATCGACTACCCCGCCGCGCCGGTTCAAGTTGGAAATGTTGGAGTCGCGAGCGATGCTAACTGGCACTTGGACAGCTCTATCACATCTCGCTCCGGCCAACGTTGCATCAATGTTGCTGCTCACCGATGGCAGCGTGGTGGCCTCGGGATCATATACGTATGGCGGTGCTTCTAAGGCTTGGTACAAACTTGCGCCGGATGCGAACAGTAGTTATGTGAATGGATCATGGTCGCAATTGGCAAGTATGAATCTGGAACGTCTCTACCCGTCGACCAATGTGCTAAAAGACGGCCGGCTATTTGTAATGGGTGGAAAGTATATTGGTCCTTCCAATTTAACGGGGACCGACAACACCGGAGAGATCTACAACCCAGTAACCAATAGTTGGAGCAGCATTGCGAGTTATCCAGAATCAATTTTCGGCAGCGCTCCCTCGACGCTGTTTCCCGACGGAAGGGTGCTGACAGCCTGAGCTCGGGGCCCAAAGACGTACATTTATGATCCGACCACGAATTCCTGGTCCGCCGAGCCTGACAAGCTCGATGGCGATCGGAGCAATCGAGAAACACTCACCAAATTGCCTGATGGAGGAAGTCTATCGATTAATGTCTGGAGCAATTTGGGTGATGCTGCAAGCGCTTCGATCCGACAAGCAATTCATTTCTTGATTCTGGTACTCCGCCGGTTGAACTGCTCAACCCAGCCGATGTTGGGGCCGGGCCGGCAATATTGCTCCCCGATGGGCGAGTATTTCGATTGGCCGCACCGGCAACACGGCGCTGTCACTCCATCGACCGCTCCTGGCGGAACAGGAACTTGGTCTGCGGTCCAACGATCGCGGATGTAGCAAGCTATGGCCTGGCAGCCGGATTTGGGTCGGCGGCCATGCTTCCGAACGGACACGTACTTTTTGTTACGGCTTACCACTTCTTCGAATTCGATCCCTCGTACCGGTTGCCACATCACTGACGGAGATTACACCTCCGTCGGCGAATTTCTCAGGAGCATCCTCACTGGACGTGAGAATGTTGATGCTTCCCAGCGGACAGGTACTGTTTGACTATGGAGCCAGCCAGCTGTACGTCTATACGCCAGACTGCGCACCCGATGCAGCTTGGAAGCCGGCGATCACCAGCATAAACGCTGGCGTCGGAAACAACTATACCTTGACTGGCACCGAACTGAATGGGCTCTCTGCCGGCACTAGTTATAACGGCGATGGAGGCGCAGAGCGACAGCAACTATCCGATTGTCGAATTGAAAGATGGAAACGGGCATGTTTACTTTGCCCACTTCTAACTGGAGCAGCACCGGTGTGGCGACAGGCAGCACACCAGTGACGACCGATTTCACACTGCCAGCGTGGATGCCACTGGATACATATTCACTGACCGTCGTCGCCAACGGAATTTCTTCCGATCCGGTTTCATTCGCCGGCGGATTCACTGGGGCCGATTTGGCGTGACCAATGCCGGACCGTCGACAAGTGTGGAAGGCAACAACATCACCTATACGCTGAAGGTGACGAACAATGGTCCGACCCCTGCCACTGGCGTGGTATTGACCGACACGTTGGACGCCAACCTGAAGTATATCTCCTCCACCAAGAGCCAGGGCTCGGTAAGTCGTAACGGCAGCGTAGTCAAGTTCAGCTTTGGCACCGTGGCCGTGGGCCAGTCGGTGACCGCGACGATCACGGCGCAAGCGACCGAAGATGGCGATTTGATCAACACTGCAACCGTTACGAGCAACGTTTCCGATGCGAACCTGCTCAATAACACGGCGCTGGCCACCGTTGCCGTCGCCGAGCCGCCGATTGTGGTTTCCGCGCCGATCACGGTGACCGGGAAGAACCAGAACAATATCAAGGTAGCAACGTTTACGCACGCTAGCGGTGTAGAACCCACGAGCGATTTCGTGGCGACGATCAATTGGGGCGACGGCGCCACTTCAACCGGGACGATCACACTCTCGGGCGCTACGTACTCTGTGAAAGGCTCGCACACGTATTCGTCGAATGGCACGCGCACGGTGACGACGACCGTGGTCGAAACGGAGGTGAGCAGCGCGCTGATGCATGCCCTGGCGCTGACAGGTACGAGCACGCCGACCACTTCGACTGGCAACAGACGGCAGCAGTCCAATCGCAGCCGGCTGCGCCCTGTTAGCCCGCCCAGCCTGAAGCCCGCCGCAGTTGATCTGGTCCTCGGCGATTCGCCACTGGGGCGCCGCGGGTCCGCAGTGCACGCCGGCACAGCGAATTTGGACGAAAGTGCGCTGGACGAGCTGTTCGCTGCTGGCTAGATCACTGCCGGCTCTGCCAACCAGATTACTGCCAACCAGATTACTGCCGCCTAGATTACTGCCGCCTAGATCCGTCGACGGTTGTCCGGTTCAGTGGTCGCGTGCGTCAAACGAAGTGAACACGCGCCATCTCTGGCCAACAGCACTTTCTGGCGTCGTGATGCGTCTTGCGCGACTTGACGCGTCCGGCTCTTCTAATGCCTGGTGTTGCCGGCAGTGGCTCGGTGTAATGGAAGAAACTTTGTCAGTGCCCCAAAAAAAGCCCCTTGCCTTTAGTACCCATGTACACCAGAATGCAACTGGAGCTGTTAGGTTCCCGGTTCCGGCATGCCGGAGCTGACGTTCTTTGACAATTTGAACAAATACAAATGAGTCTAGGTGTCTGAGGGCCTGGGGTGTTTCGCGGTCCGCGCGTAGGCCAGTCCCGGCGCGCCGGGGCTGGCAGGCGAGTATCGGAGAGATTCGCCTACGCAGGGGCAGGCAACCCAAACACCAAGACACACTGGCACCAAGACACACAAACACTCAGGCACCGGGCCGCAGGTGCGAAAAAACCCGGTCGCAAATCGGCGTCGGACTCGAGAAAAATCGAGCGCCGACCGTGGAGTGTGAAATTACTGCGAAATAACTCGGCGCGAAATTTGCAAAATTGGCTAGACAGGTTGAAAAGCGCGCTGCAGTAATTTCACTTCGAAACACGAGATTTGAGATTTCCGCGAGGCGCGCGAGATAACCGGAACTGGCCCCGGGACGGGTCTAATTGTTGGCAATATCGGTCAAGATCGATGGTGAACCACAACGAATAGAACTGCCCCGTTCCTTTGCCCTGGACGGCAACCGGATTGCCTGAAGTTGCGCGCCAAAACACGCAGCGTTATTGGAGATGCCCGCTCGCGATTATTGCCGCCGCGATGGCTAATCAAATGACTTGGCGCCGACGAATTGCCAAGCCGAGACCGGTCAGTCCAATGAGGCCGAGCACCGCCCCAGTCGGCTCCGGCACCGCAATGGGACCGGTTGCAAATCGTGCACTCACTTCAGCCGGCGTCATCGCATTATTGTAGATGTCAAATTCGTTGATCAAACCTGCGATGCCGGAGTCGCCGTTATAGAGGGAGCCTCCCAAGAATAGACGTTCATTGGAAAGCGCCGCGATTGATTCCGCCGGCGACATAGTCAAGGATTGTTGCAGCGTACCGTCGATGTACAGCGCTAACACGTTGTTCGTGCCACTCTTGGCCATCGTGGCGACCAAGTGATGTTGAACGTTGGGAGGAATGATATCGGCCGGTCCGCCGGAACCCGTTCCGAACGGTGTGTTGACAAACTCTTCAGCGGTAAACCCGGCCGTGCCTGACGGCGTTGGACTATACGTTAAACGACTGCGGACATTGGCGCCGCCATTGTTGTTCAAATTCGAAATCAAATACCCGTAGCCAAATCCGCTATTGTCTTCGGGGGGAACAGTAGCGGAGCCATCATTGGTGCCGCCGATATTCCAGAGCTGAGTGAACGGCGCTGCCGGAGCAGACAACGTAAACCAGGTTTCGACCGTTAAGCTCGTATAGGACGGAATATTGATGGCCGGTCCGGAGAACTCGAAGCGCTGCGTGTTGCTGCTGTTGGTGCCCGCCGTGGAAAAGCGACCATAGGCTTGATTGCCGATCGTGACAAAATCTGCGCCGTTTACCGCGGTGCCGTTAACGCCACCCACGGAGTCGTTCGCCGTTGCGTTATTAAACGTGTACTGATGCGTCAGAGCTGCGCCAGCTGATCGAGCTGAGATAATAATGCAGCACAAGGTGAAACATCGAAAGCATTTGTTGGTGAATCTCATTGCAAGCCTCTTCATGTGAGCGGTCCAGCGAAGCACGTGCTTAGAATCGACGTGATGAGGCGCACCCCACCCGAGTTGGTGTTATCTTAGACTAACGCGAGCGGATTGTAACGCTATTTTTTGTGTATTTTATCTAAATCTCCAACTTTCTGTAACGTAATGATCCCGCGGGGGAGTGCCGCTTAACGTAAACCGTATCAGAGCAAAGGGAAATTGATCTTGGGGGAAGAGGGCGGGAACCGGCGCATGGGAATGCTCTGAGTGAAGTGGTTTCCGACTCGTGTTGGATTTGACACGAGAACGAGAATTACTGAGACGCTGGGATGAGAGCCAGTGAACTCGCTACATCCGCAGGATTTCCATTAAGCGCTGTGCGACCAAGTTGTGCGGCAGTTGCACAAGCTCGATGATTGGCCACGCCAGCAGCACCAGCCCTGCGGTGACGAACGTGAATCCGCGTGGGTTGCGTGAAACTTCCACTTGAGCTCAAGCGCCGAGTGAAGTTCGCGTTCGAGTCGTTTCCAGCCGGTGTGGCTTTGCTGATCGCCGGTTGCCAGCAGGGAAACGTTGCGCATGGCCGGAGCGGAATCCAGATGGAATTGCACAGCCAATTGGGGTAGTAGCACGGCGTCGCCGGCAATGCGTGCGTCCTTATCGAGTCGCTCGACCGCTTGCTCCAGCAACGGGCGCAATTGCTCCAGTGTGATGTTGTAGACCACGAGCCGCGGCCGCGCGACCAGCAAGTAAAGCACGACGCACAGACCGGAAAACACGAGAATG
Source organism: Pirellulales bacterium (assembly GCA_963773875.1). Taxonomy (GTDB): domain Bacteria; phylum Planctomycetota; class Planctomycetia; order Pirellulales; family JADZDJ01; genus CAVTYH01. The sequence goes on along the minus strand of CAVZCV010000006.1, from coordinate 213,126 downwards.
AGCGGCCACACCAGCGGGCCAAACCGCATGACGGCCCCTTGCGGCAAAAACAGGTTGACCGGGCCGATGACCACCAGCCCGCTGATTGCCAATGCCAACGCGATGGTGTCACGCGTTCCGGTGGTCAAATGCGGCCGCCGGCTCAGATTGATGATACCGATTAAAAGCAGATACAGCGCCAGGGGGCCGAAAGCGATGGCGAGAGGAACGGCGTCCATGGCGGGATAATTTTGGATGTAGGATTTTGGATTTCGGAATTCAAAGGCGACCGGTGCCAGCGACTGGATGGAGATTATATCCTACATCCAAAATCCAACTTCCCAAATCCGTTACTTGAGCGACTTCAGCCATTCTTGAACCACCCAGCCGACTTTGGCCAGCGAAAGCGGCGAACAATGGGCCGGATCGTCGGCCTCGGTGTGCCATTGCGGGTAGTCCATGTTGATGAGATCGACGGCGGGAATTTTGCCGACGTCGTGGAGTTTGACGTGATCGTCGGTAATCGGATAGAGCGTGGCATACGGCGCAAATTCTTTCACCTTCAGCTGCGACGCGGTGTTCCAAATTTCATTCACAATTGGCTTCGAGTCCCCCCAAGAAACGCTGTTGAGCTCTTTCGGCAATCGCAAATTCACGCCGGCAATCATGTCGAACACGACCGCACAGCGATATTTGTAAGGCGGCGGCTGTGTTACATACATGTGGCCGAAGTATTCTGAGCCGATGCAATAGTTGCCCGTATCTTGCTCGGTAGCCTGGTCCCAAAACACGAGATCTTCGCCATCGACGAGCAGAAAATCGACGCCGAAGCGGCTTTGAAATTTCGGCATTTGCTTGCCAAGTTCCATGAGCAGCGCCACGCCCGCAGCGCCGTCATTCGCGCCGACGAACGTGCCGCGCGGATTCCGCCGATCGCGATCGGGGAGCGGCCGTGTGTCGTAGTGGGCGCAAAGCAAAACTCGCTCTTTGCGGTCCGGGTGCCACTGGATGAGCAAATTCGTCATCGGCACCGTGTCGCGAGTGAGCGGATGACGAGCGCGAAACTCTTGCTTGGTGACCGTCGCGCCAAGTTTCTGGAAATAGTCGATCAGAAACTTCTGCTGGGCCGCCATGCCCTCGGATCCGCTGGGCCGCGGGCCAATTTGGCAGATTTGCTTGAGGTATTCGTAAGCCTGCGCCCGTTGAAGGGGATTTCGCTGAGCTGCGTTTTCGAGCCACCGTCGCCACCGAATGTTTCCGACAGCAGTACATACCCACCGATGACGACGCTAGCAACGAGCGTGCAAGCGATAATCAGCAGTGGCTTTCGCCGGATTGGCCGCCATAGCGACAAACTGCCGGAATCGGCCACGGGCGATTTTGCATGTCGGGAGGGCATCAATTCATTCTACGAACCGGGCGATTCTGCCGATAGAGAAATGTCGCCGCGAGGCGCGATTGACCGGGGCTTTTCGGGTTTCCCACATTCTATCGGAGCTTGGGACTGGTCTTGTGGGGCATTGGCAGTCAGCGCTAGAATCCGGCCCGTTTTTGGATCAATTGCAGAGATCGCAAATCCTCAGACCGTGGGGACAGGCCTTTAACGCAAAGTTAATTTATCGATGATCGACGTTAAACTGATTACCTCGTTGCATCGCAACACCACGAAACTTTGGCACCAGCAGGAGGTTGAAAACCCGCATCGGGATCTGCTGTATTTGGTGTGCGAGCAGCACAAGTTCAACTTCCTGCTCTGGCACGAAGAAGATATTGCCCGCAGCCCGGATGTGGGCGATGCGAAAATCGCCACCGTGAAGCGGGCGATTGACGGTTACAACCAGAAGCGGAACGATGCGATCGAAAAGATCGACGACTACTTGAAACGCGATAGTAGAAACTCGCGGCATCGTTGTCGCGCCGGCGGCAAAACTGAATACCGAAACGCCAGGCCAGGCAATCGATCGGCTTTCGATCCTGGCGCTACGCATCTATCACATGGACGAGCAACTGGAACGCGCTGACGCCACTTCGGAACACGTGGCAAAGGTGCGCGGCAAGCTGGAGATTTTGCACATCCAGCACGAGGATCTCTCCAGTTCGCTGCAGGACCTGCTAAACGATATCGCGGCAGGTCGAAATCGATTGAAGCTGTACCGGCAGTTTAAAATGTACAACGATCCGTCGCTGAATCCGTATCTGTATCAGCGCGAGACAAAGCAGGCCGCGTAATTGCGGTGCAAATTCGACCGCAAACAAAGCATCGCGCTAAGCCGCCAGCGGAAGGCTGGTCCTTGTAGCAGTTTCACGACGGGATCTTGTCGATTGCGCGTGCTGACGATGCAAGATCGCCTCGCACGCCTCGCACACCTCTTGAGCGCTGATCGCCAGCATCGGTTCGTTCGAAATGCGGCGGTTCTTCAGCTTGCTGTCGATCGCGACCTTCTGCAGCGCGATGTGCTGCGAGCCATACGGCCCACAGCGCTTGGCTGGCATCGGACCATACAAGCCAACGCATGGCGTTCCAACGGCGGCCGCGATATGCAAAGGGCCGGTATCGGAGCCGATGAAAAGTTTGGCGCGGCGAGCCAGCGAGGCCAATTCCGTGAGCGAGGTTGGGGGGGCCATGTGAGCGTGGCCACCAGCGCGAACGATGATTTGATCGGCCATCTGCTGTTCCGCCGGTCCCGCCCAAGCGACGATCGACGGCAAGTGACGCGTTTGCCCCAAGTATCGCGCCACTTTTGCATAGCGTTCCGCGGGCCAAAGTTTCGACGGCCAACCAGCGCCGGTGTTAATAATGGCAAACCCGGCGCCGAACCCGCGATCCAAAATAAGCCGAGCCATCTTTGCTTCGGCCTGCTCGTAGCTTGGCAGGCGGAAATTTGCTTTCGGATGCTCAATCCCCAGAGGACGCAACAGCTCCAGGTTGCGATCGACTACGTGGCTGGCCGTCGGCTGCACGAGTTCCGTGTTGATCCAGCTACTCAATTCGCGCCCTTCGAATTCACATCGTGTAAAGCCAAGGAGGCGTGGGGCACGCGACAGTCGCGCGGTCAGCGCACTTTTCGTTAGTCCTTGCAGATCGATCGCAATATCGAACTTCAATTCCCTTAATTGCCGTGCAGTGCGCCAAATTTGTGCTGGCGATTTCAACCAGCCGCGCGGCACCTCGATCAGATGATCCAGATCGCGGTGTCCGCGCAACAGCGGAGCACTGGTGCGTTCCACGATCCAGCCAATCGTGGCGTCCGGAAACTGGTCGCGCAGCGCACAAAGCACTGGCACGCTGAGTACGGTATCGCCAATGGCGCTCAGGCGAACGATAAGAATACGGGTAGCGGTATGGGGCATGAATGACTAAATGATTAAATTTTTGAATGACTGAATGTTTGTCTGAGACGGCAGGTGTCAATCAAATACCTAGACACCAGGCCACTCAGACAGTCAGCACTAGAAAAAGCACTTCGAGCAATTCTTGCACAGCGAGATTTGGTCCTGTCGGCTGTCGCGGTGCAGGCGGCGCAGCTGGCGGTAGCGGTGATTGTTCCAGATGTCGCGAATCGGTTCGTCCGCCACGTTGCCGAGAATTTCTTTGCCGCTGTAGTCCAAACAACAGAGCGACACTTCGCCATTGACCAAGACGGTCAAGGTGCGCCACAGCCGATCGCATGGCTTGCGCACGCGGTGTCCGGTAAGCATGCCCAGGGCGCCGGCCCAATTGTGGACGTTTGCGAAATCGATGCGATCGACGACGCCATCGAGCATCGCTTCGGTGTGCTCGCGATTCGAAGTCTGGCAAGTGGCCGCCACGAGCCGCGGTTTTTCGCCGCCTCGCGCCTCGCGCATTGCGCGAAATGCCTTCACGTTGTCGAGCACTTTGTTGTAGTCGAGTCCGACTCGCAGTTGATTGAATTCGCTTGGATCGGCGCCATCGATGCTGATTTTGATTTCATCGACGCCGCTCTCCAAAAGTCGCTCGGCGAAGCTGCCTTTCAGCAAATCGCCATTGGTGAAAATCTTCACGCGTGGAATGCCGGAATCTTTGCAGAGTTTGATTCGCTCCGGCAGTTGCTTATCGAGCAACGGTTCGCCAAAGCCATGCAAGTGCATCAACCGGCAACCGCCAACAGCACATTCGCGGACAACCTTCTCGAACAACTCCTGCTTCATGAATGTTTTGGGGCGGCCAATGCTATCGCGCGGGCAGAATGTGCAGGCGGCCTGACAGTGATTGGTCGTTTCCACGCGAACGGTGCGCGGGAATTTCCGGCGGTACAGGCTCATTCCGTCGGCAATGACGCGTGATGCCACGTTGCCGGCCAATGTCAGTCCGAGCATGGGAACTCCTTTTCCCGCCAAGCGCAGTTTCCGCGCCAAAATGATCCGCGGAATGCGGACCCAAAGTGGGCGGGATTCTAGGAATCGGGCGAAACGTGGTCCAGAGCAACCGGGGGTGCTAGCATGAGGCATGCGGATTGCTCAGAAAAAGGCGACATCTGCAAAGACACGAAATGCGATACGAAAAGAGATAAGTTTAGTCCGACCGGGACGGTCGGACTAAATGGGAGCGATCTTGCCGGCCGTGGGTTGCGGCTGTACCGTGTTGCCCCCGGCCATACCCGCCGCGAAGAATGCATCGAACGCGCCACACACACATATCAATCGATCGGAATCTCCCCATGTCCATGCGATTGGTTCAATTCGCCGTTACAACAATTGCGATTGCCGCAATTTTTTTGTTTCAAATCGCTTCGGCAGAGACGTTAGAGCCAGCGGTTCGTCGCGGAGAGGTGCATTTCGAACCGGTGGCCAAAGAAGATACCGCGGTACCAGAGCAATTCCGCCTGACGCCGGCGTCATTCAAGTTCGAACAAACGCCGCAGCCTGGCTGGGCCGGCGATGTCGATGTTTCGCTCGTTACGTTTCCCTCGCCCGTCGTGACGACCCACGCTGCCAACAACACCGTGCAATGCGAATATTTTCGACCTGCAAAGCCAGGAAAGTATCCGGCTGTGATCGTGCTGCATATTTTGGGTGGCGACTTTCCACTGGCCCGCGTGTTTGCCAACAATTTTGCGCAGCATGGCGTGGCAGCGCTGTTTGTGAAAATGCCGTATTACGGTGAGCGGCGCGATCCGAATTCGCCGATTCGCATGGTTTCCACGAATCCAGCTGAAACCGTGGCGGGCATGACGCAGGCGGTGAAAGACATTCGCTACGCCGTGGCGTGGCTTGGTGCGCAAGACGAAGTAGATTCCAAGCAAATTGGCATCTTTGGCATCAGCCTCGGTGGCATCATGGCGTCGCTGACTGCGACGGCTGAGCCAAGGCTCACAAAAATTTGCCCGGTGCTGGCCGGCGGCGATTTGAACAAGATTCTCAGCGAGACGCAGGAACGGCACATTCTGGCCGCCAAGAAAACTTGGACCGATGAAGGACATTCGCTTGCGGAACTTACGGAGCTGATGAAAACCGTCGACCCGTGCACATACGCGGCATCGGTGAAGGGCAGGCAAGTGCTGATGCTCAACGCCAAGAACGACGAGATCATTCCGCGCCAGTGTACCGACAGCCTATGGGAGGCATTCGGTCGCCCGCAGATTTGTTGGTACGACTGTGGCCATTATACGGCAATTTTTCACATTGCCGATGCGCTCGGACTGCGCATCCGATTTCTTCGCGGAGTCCGGGGAAATCGCGGCCAAATCGCCGGCGACCAAGTGAATGCACCCATTGTCGAGTGGCCGGGGCGGGAGGCGTCGCGGAAGCCAGCTATTTTTGCGGCGGCACTGCTGGGGCGATGGGCAACATCATCGGCGGATTGATAACCTTTGGCACGAATCGCCCGCTGCCGACAACATCGGCAGTAAGTTTTCCGAGCGTCACCTCTTTATTGATGACGCGATCTTCACGCCTTAGTTCGACCTTCATCGCATCGCCGCCTTTTTTCGTGGCGACAAACGCGGTGAATTCTTCGAAGTTATGGACCGGCTTGCCATCGCAGCTAATGATTTCGTCCCCCACATGAATGTCAGCGGCTTCGGCGGCGGTTCCCGATCGCACTTCGCTCACGATACAACTGGGCATGTTTGGCGACCCGCTCACGCCGAGCAAGTGCTCCGGTACGGCGATCGACCGTGGAACTTGGCAATGCGGTTGCCAGCTTTTCGACAGCGGCGGCCGAAACCCCGGTTCCCCACAAATCGACCTGCATCACTTGTGGCAAATCGGTGAATGCTTCCAAATCGGAATCGTTCAGCGATACATTGATCGCTCGCAGCCAAATCAGATTCCGGACTTGCTTGAGCTGCTTCAGATCGGCGCCGCGCCCTTTCCATCCGTCGCTGAGCGTCACCTGCACGTAACCGGGCTCCATCAGCGGTAAATCTTCCGTTGGCGTGACGACCGCGCCCAGCTTTTTCAAATTGTCGATCGCTCGATCGCTGAGCGTGAATTGATACAGCGCTAGCACATCGGTCGCCAACCCTGCCGCGGACGTCGTCTCTCGGCCGGCCATATGTTTGAGTAGTTCGGCAATCCGGTCCTGAGTCGCGCTATCGCCGCGAGTCATCAGCGATTCAAGAATTCGCACCGCCCGATAAGAAACTTCCAAATCGTCGGTTTGCGCCGCTTTGCACAGCGCATCGATCGCGTCGGGACCGCGGGCCGTTAGCTGTCGAGTGGCCGATTCACGAGTGCGATAATCTTCCGAACCCAGATCGGCAATCAGCCGCTGAATTGCCTCGGCCGAGAGCTTGGACGAATTTGCCTTCGGACTAGAATCCGCTGCCTCGGCAGAAAATGAGCGACCGGATAAAGCAAACGCCAATACTATCGCCAGCCAAATCCAGCCTGCGCCGCGGAAGAACGCCGTTCGAATTGAGAAAACCGGTGACAGCATCACCGCTATTATAGCACTGTGGCGTCGAGCGATCTCTAGGAGTTCTGGTCAATCTTTGCTCAATCGCTGGCCAAAGCATCAGCCCTTTGCCGGGGCATTCGTTTTCGCCGGCTTGTCGGGCATCGTGAAATCGACCGGCACTAGCTCGCGAACCCAGATATTCCGGAACCGAACCGGGTTGTTGTGGTACTGCAGCCGTAGCGGCTCCTTGGGCTTGTGGGCCTCGTACACCGGCGGCCTGTCGTATGCCGTGGAACCTAAGATTTCGAAGTGGTCCTGCACACAAATTCCATTCTGCAGGACTGTAATGTACGCCGGCGTCTTCACTTTTCCGGACTCATCGAACCGCGGCGCCGTGAAAACAACGTCATAAGTTTGCCACTCTCCCGGCTTCTTGCAGGCATTCACCAGTGGCGGATGCTGCTTGTAGATGGCCCCGCACTGACCGTCGAAATAGGTTTCATTTTTGTATGAATCCAGCACTTGAAGTTCATAATGATCCATGAGAAAGATACCACTATTGCCCCGGCCTTGCCCGCTGCCGCGAACCACTTCGGGCGTGGCGAATTCGATATGCAACTGGCAATCGCCGAATGCTTGCTTGCTGTGAATGTCATTCCCGCCGCAGGTGACAACGCCGTCCTTCACTTTCCATTTGTCCGCGTTATCCCAGGCCGACATATCTTTGCCATCGAACAGCACGATGGCATCCGGCGGGGCCGCACCGTTATCGACTGGCGTCAAAATTTTGGGCTCCGGCCAAACTTTGCCCGACTTCCATTCCTCGATCGCCATCGCAACGGCTCCTGCCATGAACAAGACCAAGGCCATTGACAGCAAAAATGCAAATCGCGATCCAATGAACCCGCGTGTCATGGACATCCTCCGAAGATTGATTGAAGCCCAAGCCGTTGGGCGAAACTCCCCACTGGATTAATCAATCTGTCTTAATCGTCGGGCACCGCAAATGCAACTATCGTGCGCCAGAGTGTGCCAGAGGCAGTGCACTTCGAGGGAGTTGGCTCTACAATTGCCGGCGCAACAAATTGCGTCCTACCGGGACGGCCGGACTATTTAAGAGCGAACAGGAGCCCAACATGTCGTCTGTACCATCGCCATTACATCCGGAGCGAATTGTCGATTCCGAGAGGCCCGTCCGCGTTGTGCTGGAGCAAGGCGGGTGGATGGGCCGCTGGGGCGCGCGGCTGCCATGGATTCTGTTTTTCATCGCCTCAATCTTCGCTGTCGGCACGTACAGCGCTTACCGCTCCTACATGCAAAAGGATCCGCAAATCACAGAAAAGTATTTTTCGCACTCGCAAGATGCGACCGACAAAGTGGCGATCATCACCATCGAAGGCCCCATTATGCACAACGATGGCTTCGCCAAGTGGCAAATCGACCATGTGTGTCGCGATCCCGATGTAAAAGCCGTCGTGGTGCGCGTCGATTCACCCGGCGGCACAGTCACCGGCAGCGACTACTTGTTCCACCACCTGAAAATGCTCCGTGAAGGCGATGGCACCGGCCGGAAAGCTGCCACTCGTGGTGAGCATGGGTGGAATCGCGGCCAGTGGCGGCTATTACTTGTCGATGGCTGCGGGCGGCGTTCCGGATACCATTTTCGCAGAGCGCACCACGTGGACCGGCTCTATTGGCGTCATCATTCCGCATTTCAACGTGGCCGATTTGCTGACCAAATGGGATATCCAGGACGATTCCATCATGAGCAATCCACTCAAAGCCATGGGCAGCCCCACGCGCAAAATATCGCCGGAACTGGCCGAAAAAGAACATGAGATTTTGCAAACACTTGTGAACGAGACCTTCGAACAATTCAAGCAGGTGGTGCTCGAAGGCCGCCCGCAACTGGCGAACAATGCGGAGGCCCTGAAGCAAGCGACCACCGGCCAGGTCTTTACCGCCAAACAGGCGCTCGACTTGGGACTGGTCGACAAGCTCGGATTCGTGGAAGACGCGATCGATCGGGCGATCGAACTGGCCCAGCTCAATCCGAAGAGCGTGCGTGTCGTTAAATACACTCAGCCAGAAAGCCTGCTGGGGTCCGCGCTGTTTGGACCGAACGCAGCGGCATCGAGCGGCCAGCTGAATCTGGCCGCCATCGCCGAAATGGCCACGCCACGGGCCTATTACCTTTACACCTGGCTGCCGAGTTTACTTTCGAATACGGTGAAATAGATCGAGTGGGAGGTGCCCCGCCCGGTTCTGTGCCTGGGAGCCTCTTATACCCCCCCACTTTTGTTCTCCCTAGAGCGTGAAGCCGGATGGGGTCGTTACACAAACTGACGCAGCTACCGTTCCCGAAGCCGGTTCATTTGTCACTGTCGGTGGAATGCTTGGGCTTTACGGCTTGGCCGTCAGTTACCGGCGCCGCAAAGCGAACTGAAGATTAGCGATCTTGCTCGATTTCAATTCACCCAGCCACGCAACTCGTGGCTGTTTTCTTGCGCAGCGATATGCATTGTTGAAGCAGCTTAAGATTTATCTCGCCGTAGTCGCGTTCCATGTCCCAACAGCGAATGGCCCAACTCGCGGTTCATCGGCGACGCGTCATCCCAGGTGCATGACTTCGCTGGTCAGTCATGCACATCGCTCAGTGCTGGTCGCACGGATCGGCGAATTGATTTAAAAATCGACTTTATATCGCTCCACCATCTTGCGGCGCATCGCGGCGCTTTGATTCGCGATCAGTCGAGACAGATCGAGCGCCGAGGTCGCGCCTTCCGCCCGTTCTTGCGCTTTAACTGCTCGGCGCGCCCCTTGTACATCGGTGTCGTAGTAATACGAATCGCCGTAAATCTGGGCCTGTTGTGCGCCGGACTGAATGCCCACACCTTGCAGTGAGGCAACGATTTGCCGTAACTCGGTGGCAATGGTCGCGCCATAGTCGAGCAAATCGCTGTCGACATTGACGATCGACATGCGGTCGATTCCGCGCGCGGCATTATCAATCCATAGCGCCATTTGCCCCAGCGTCTTGGCGTCGTTCTTTTGCAGGCGCAGCGAATCCAAGCGCTGCTGAATTGAATGAAAATACTTGCGCGAAGCGTCCTGTTGCAGCGTTTCACTGGCGCTGGGTTCCGCCTTGGAATTCGACGGAGGCGGCGCGCTCGCGGCGGGATCGACCATTGAAATCGAATCGGCCGGCAATTCGACAATGCCCATAATGCGCCGCAAGCCGTCGTCCGAAAGATACCCCTGGAGCGAAATCGAGTTTTTATCGACCGCCGGTTTCCAGTCGGCCATTTCTTCCAGCAGCACGCCGGTGTTGCCGAGAATGCTGAGCAGCAGTGGCTTCGCGAAGTCCGCCATCATCGCGGGGTCGTCCTGCAAATCGACGACGAGCATGGCGTTGCATTTTTCGCCAATTTTGATCCCCAGCCGCACTCCCTGCACTCGCGATAGAATTCCAGCCAGTTTATCAATGTCAACATTCCTGCCTTTCAGCACGTCGTTCTTTCGTAGCCGATCGGCAACGAATTGTGGCGGTAGAACATCGGTTAGATCAATCGCCAAGATGATGTCGGTGCCTGCCGTGTCGCTGTAAGATCCGGTTTTTGCCAGGTACGGCGATAATGGTCGATCGCTGCGCTTCAATTGCTGAGCCCAACGGGCGGCGTGTTGCCGGTTGCTCGGGGTGAGCAGACCGAGTTGTTTGTCGCCCAAGTTCAGCGCGAATAGTTTACTGCTGCCGATGGCCTGCATACCGGCAAGTAATTCGACCGTACGATGCGTGGCCAGCGCAATACGATTGAAATCGATTGGGTTCTTGAGCCCCATAACGGCGGCGCCCCAGACTTGTTTAAAGTGCTCAAGATCGAACTGGGCGGCCATTACAAACTGCGTGGCGTCCGGCGGAATAAGAATGGCGCGCTGGGCGAAAGCCTCGGCAAGTTTTTGCTGCGAATTATGGGCACGAGCAAAACCACTATTCAGAATTTGCTCCACATTGAAGGCCACTAGCACGTTGGCGCCTTCCGGAACTTTCTGCATCAGCGATTCAAATGGCGCCGCCGCATGCAACTGCGAACACAGTGCAATTGCAAGTAGCGGCGCAAGGAAGAGCCGCGGATGTAAAAAGCGCATCGATAACCTCTCGTTGATTAGATTGTTAGAAGTTCGACCACATCAATCATCTCATTTCGCCGCGCCGGGCTGTTGCTGCGGATCATTCAATCGTGCCATCAGCCAGCGCTGGGTGTCTCCATTGGCAAAATGAACAAGTACGCCGGCAGTGTCTTGAGTCAAATTGCCAAGGCCGGTTTCCATTAGTGGGCGCGATTCGCCGTCGGGCGTCCAGGCCGCGCGCTGCGTTTCCTTATCGACCATACCTTCCACTGATTTTGTGACACCAGTTGCCGTGTTCTGGAACATGCCGGCGATGATGCCCTGTTTGCTGACGGCCAACTGCAGGAACATGGTTGGTTCCTCGCTGGCCGATTCGCCGTCTTGCGTCAGCGCAAACACGCCCAGCGGCATCCAATCTTCCGCCGCCGGCTGCACATCGGGCGGAATGCTGGAAGCAATCGCCTCGGCTTGCTGCGTGTACTGTTCGGCCGTCGCCACGGGCTCGTCACCGTAGTACACCGAGCCGTTGTCGTAGTAGACGTTGTCGCCGTAGTTGTAATAGATCGGCTGGTTCCAACCCCAGGGTATCCAAGAATTAAGCGCGCCCCAGCCGGCCCAGCCCCACCAATTCACATTGCCCGGCCAATGCCAATGATCGCACGGATGGTTGTTCCACCAATTGCCATTGAACCAGTGGTTGCAATCGTTCCAGTTGTTGTGCCAACGATCGCCCCAATTGTTGTTGATGTTGGTCCAATTGTTGCGACGAACATCGTTCCATTGGTTCCAATTGTTGATGCGATCAGGTCGATGGCCCGCCCAGTTGCCTTCGCCGGGCCGCCAACGTTCGCCGCTGCCGCCTTGACCGGGCCGATCGGGCCGAAGACCACCATCGCCTGGGCGATCGGGTCGAATTCCGTCACCGCCCGGCCGGATACCGCCTTCGCCCGGACGATCGGGACCTTTGCCCCCATCGCCTGGTCGGTTCGGCCCCTTCCCGCCATCGCCCGGCCGACCCGGCAATGAGTTGTCGGGCCGACCCGGCCGATCGCCGCCCGCGATATCGCCCGCGCCGGGACGCGATGGCAATGTGCTTGGACGATTGCCGCCGCCAAAACCCTCGCCGCCTGCGGGCCGATCGCGAGAAATTCCGCTGCTGCTCCTCCTGCGAGCGCGCCACCTGCAATGGCCGCCCCAGTCGAAATACCACCCGAGGGCCGCGTGCTTGGTCGCGCTCCTCCACCACCGCTTGGTAGATCTAGAAAGTTGTTAAGCTGCCCTTGAGTTACACGACCAGCCGGCAGAGTATTTGGCCGATTCCCGGCGATGTTGCCAGTGCCAGGCCGCGGTCCTGTGCCAATATTGGGTCGATTACCAGCGATGTTGCCGGTGTTAGGCCGATTGATGTTACCCCCTGGCCGCGCTCCCGGCGAAGGCAATTGCCCGATCGATTGCCGTGGGGCGCTTCCCTGCCGATTGGCAAAATTAGCGCTGCCGCTAGGACGGCTCGCCGGCCGTGACATCGACGGCGCACTGCCCATCGAAGGACGCCCGCCGCCGGCATATCTCGCGCCACCGCCGCCGCCACCGCCACTGGGCGCGACATTCCTCCGCCGCCACGCGACACGCCGCCACCGCCTCCTCTTGCGCCGCCTCCGCCGCCGCCTCCACGACCGCCGCCGCCCATCCCGCCGCGGCCCCACAGCATGTCGGAAAACACGAGCGCAGTGATTGTGACCGCCAAAATTGGAAGAACGAATTTTCTCATCGCCGCACCTCGGCTGTTTGAATTTCTATGGAGTGCCGACATAAAGTCCTCGCGCCACGAGGCGAACCAAATTTGCTTATTCAGTCGGGTTTCCGCACGACCAACACGGGATCGACATTCGGTTGCAATTCGCCGTCGATCTCGCGGTTCACGGATTCCCATTTCAACGAGTTGTCGTCGAGACGTGTCATAATATTGGTGCTCGTGGCTTTGCCGCCGTCAGGCAATGTGACCGAATTCTGGATGGTCCAGCGATTGCCCTTGCGCGTCCACGTTCCTTCGCCGAAGCCGCCGTTTGAATCGAACACCCACGAACGAATTTGCTTGGCGGCCGGATCCCAACCGATAATCTGCATGCCCGAGCGGTTTACCTGGTTGCCAATCGCTACGGCAAACGCACGGGTGATGAAGTTGCGGTTTTTCGTCCATTCGACATCGGTCTGAATTTCAACCGCAGGCCGCGGGTCGTCGTCGTGCCATGAGCCGATCATCCATTCCAATTCCTTGAGATGCTCGTACGCCGAGGGCGCCGGCTTTTCGATTTCAATTTCCGAAACGCGATCGATCAGCCACTTTCCGTTTTGTTTCACTCGGACTGACGTGAATTCCGAATCTTCAGGCTGTTCGTTCGGACTAATGACGTGCGCCACGCCGCGAATGACGGCCACATTGGGCGAAACGAATTCGATGGAACCCAGATCGACCGCCAACTTGGCGTCTTTCTTGTCGGAAAATGCTTCTTCAAATTCCTTCTCGATCGCTTCGCGACCGACGATCTCTTCGCCCGTGGCCGGATCGATATACACGGCTTCGGGCGACCATAGCGAAGCCAGCTTTTTGGCATCGCGGGCGTTATAAGCTTCGATAAACGCCGCGCCGGACGCACGAATCGCGGCCTCGTCATCGGCCCGGCCCTCTGCTGAAATTGGTTTCGCAGCGTCAGCAGCCGGCGATGATTTCGCTGCGTCAGACGGCGCCGCTTTCGGTGCTACTGGGGGCGGCGGTCCCTTCGGTTGCTGGGCGCCTGATGGCGGCGCCAGTAGCCATAACGCGAATGCTCCAATCAGGGCGATTGGAATGAGAGCTTTCTTCATTTTGAATCCTCCCCGCAAGACGCGGCTGCTTGGTATTGTGCGGCTCAATATTTTTCCGAAACGACCTTTTGCCATTTAAGTTTCGCGGACCGATCGTATTCGGCGTTGCGTATGATTTCCCTCTGCATAATGTTCGAAATTTGCCACGGGCCGCCTTGAATGTCGGACGGCTTGATAAGACGAGCACTCGGGAACGCTTCAATCGCAAGCGGTTAAAATCAACGCTTGCATCACGGCGCAGCGCCGCATTCCGATTGCAGCCAGCATGGCCCAATAGAAGATCCCGCAGCAAACCCAAGTGGAGCGGGAAGATCTGTTGACATTGCAAACGACCCGTCGCGAGCCGCCGATGCGCGAGTCACCCTAACGCGCCCCAATGGCGACGTCAAGCATATTGGGTGACGGTTTCCAGACCGGTTCGTCCCAGCTTCGAACCTTTCCGCACGGCCCCCCTTTTCGCATGCCCTATCGCGGCGCATTTCGTTGCCTGACCGGGCGCGGCTCTCCAGACAAGCCGCTGGCTCCGCGCCTCCGCTTCTGGGTGGTACAAAATCTTTTTTGCCGGTGGCCCAAAAAAGACCCTTGACGAATAGGCTCATGTACACTAATATATGCATTGGAGCTAATAGGCTCCCGGTTCCCGAAAAGTCGGGGGCTGATATTCTTTGGCAATTTGAGCAAATACAAAAGGGCCTGGGTGTCTCGTGGACTGCGCGGATGCCCGTCTCTTCGCACTAGCAAGCCGCGGCTTGGAAAGTCTTGCGTGCGTAGGGGACAGGCAACCCAGACACCCAGACACCCAGACACCCAGACAACAAGACCCTTAGCCCCCACAGATGTGCGAAAAAACCCCATTCAACTCGATCGAGAATTCTCGGGCGATTTGCGAGGCCGAAGGCGAGGAGTGAAATTACTGTGAAAAACTCGGCGCGAAATTGGCAAAAACGTCTACACAGGTTGAAAAGCGCGCTCGAGTTATTTCACTCGAAAACTCGATTTTGGGGACTTCCGCGAGACCCAGGGCGTTTTTCGCGAGAGATAGGCACAAAAATCGGCGGAGTTTTTCACCGAAATTTTGTCGCTCGCCGTTTGCGTCGAGAATTTCCGTGGTTTATCGAGAAAACGAAAAAGAGCGTCATGAAGAAACCAAAATGAATCGAAACCAGATGAATCCACTTGACGTGCTGCATTATAATGCGACCCGAACTCACTCCGTGTCAAGCAAATGGAAAATCATGAAACCGCATTTTGTCCAATCCATAGCGCTCATCGCAGTCCTCGCTGGCGTTCGCTGTGCTGGAGCTGCCGAAGCCGCCGCCACGCCTGCGACCGAGAAAGACTTTGTGGCCGGCAAGCGGATTACATTTAATGACAACGGGGCCTGGTGCTGGTATCAGGACGATCGAGTGATTGTCGATCCCACCAGCGGCAAAATGTTGATTGGTTCGGTCGGCAACAAGGCCGGAGTGGGCGGCGCCGATCGCCACGGCAACATTGAGTTGGCGGTTTACGATCTCGCCTCCGGCGATTGCCATCGCGTTGTGCTACACGAGCGTCAAGAAGCGGACGATCACGATGCTCCGGCGCTCTTGATCCGGCCCGACGGCCGTTACTTGGCGGTGTACGCGCGACACAACAACGACAAACTTACGCGCTGGCGCGTGTCTACCAAGCCCCACGACGCGAGCCAGTGGGACGAAGAACAGACCTTCGATTGGAGCCAGCCGCCGGCTTCCATCGGCGATAACAAAGCTACGTACTCCAACGTGTATTACCTGCCCGTAGAGAAACGCACGTACGACTTTGTGCGCTCGGTCAATCGCGATCCCGCCTGCTTGATTTCCGACGATCACGGCAGCACCTGGAAGTTCGGTGGGAAATTGCTCACCGATAAAAACGTGGGCTACGTCAATGGTTATGTTCGGTACACATCGAACGGCAAAGACCGGATCGACTTCATTACCACCGAGCATCATCCGCGCGACTATAACAACAGCATTTACCACGGCTACGTGCTGGGAGGCAAAACGTACAAATCAGATGGCACCGTCGTAGACCAAGACATTTTGGATGGCACAGCGCCCAAGCCGGCCGATCTAACGCCAATCTTCGCCGCCGGCACGAAAGTCGGCGGTGAGCCGATGACGCACTGCTGGACGACCCATTTGACGTACGATCGCGATGGACATCCCTGCGCCCTGTTCACCTGCCGCGCCAATGACGAGCCGGAAAACAGCAACTTCAACGATCACCGCTTCTTTTACGCGCGCTACGACGGAACCCAATGGAACGTGCATCAGCTGGCCAAAGGCGGTGCTCGACTGTGGCGGTCGGAGGAAGATTACATCGGCGGCGGTTCCATCGATCCGCACAATGCCGATACCGTTTATATCAGCACGCCGATCGATCCACGCGACGAAGCGAAGCTGGCCAAGCACGAAATCTTCAAGGGGGTGACGGCCGATGGCGGCGCCACGTGGAATTGGACGCCAATTACACGCAGCTCCACGGTCGACAACTTGCGGCCCATTGTGCCGCGCTGGGATGCCGCACACCAGGGCGTGCTTTGGCTCCGCGGCAGCATGTCGCGCAGTCAAGATTACAACATGCAAGTCGTGGGCCTCGTGGAGGCCCTGAAGTAACCCAATCGCAGCCCCGTATCATTCCGCTATCATTCCGCACACGTTTTCATTCATGTCCCCCAGCGCTGCCTTTCCTGAAGTTGGAAAAATTGCTTTCGAAGGCCCGAGGAGCCGCAATCCGCTGGCGTTCCATTACTACAACGCCGGCGAACTGGTCGAAGGCATATCGATGCAGGACCATCTGCGCTTCGCCGTGGCCTACTGGCATACCTTTCGCGGGACCGGCAGCGATCCGTTCGGTCCCGGCACGATGGTTCGCCCCTGGGAGGGACCGGTCGACAATGTGGAAAACGCGATCCATCGTGCTCACGTAGCGTTTGAGTTCATCGAAAAACTCGGCGTGCCGTTCTATTGCTTTCACGATCGTGATGTTGCGCCGGAAGGGGCGTCGCTGGCCGAGACCAACAAGAACTTGGACGCCGTAGTGCGCGCCTTGAAAGCAGAACAGCAGCGCACGGGAATCAAACTGCTGTGGGGCACCGCCAATTTATTCAGCAACCGCCGCTACCTGCACGGGGCCGCCACGAGCTGCAATGCCGACGCTTTCGCGTTCGCGGCGGCCCAGGTCAAAAAAGCAATCGAGGTGACGAAAGAACTCGGCGGCGCTGGGTATGTTTTTTGGGGCGGACGCGAAGGATACCAAACGCTTTGGAACACCGACATGAAGCGCGAGCTCGATCACCTGGCCCGCTTCATGCACATGGCGGTCGATTACGCCACACAAATCGGCTTCACGGGCCAATTCTACTTCGAGCCCAAGCCGAAAGAGCCGACCAAACATCAGTACGATTTCGATGCCGCCGCCTGCCTTAACTTTTTGCGCACCTACGGGCTGGAAAAACAGGTGAAGCTGAATATCGAAACCAACCACGCCACGCTCGCTGGCCACTCGATGCAGCATGAATTGGAATATGCTGCGATGCAGGGATTCTTGGGCTCGATCGACGCCAACTTCGGCGACTTGCTCTTGGGCTGGGACACCGATCAATTCCCGACCGATATCTATCTCACGACACAAGTAATGCTGGTGCTGCTCAAGTACGGCGGTTTCACGACCGGCGGGCTGAACTTCGATGCCAAAGTGCGGCGCGAAAGCTTTGAGCCCATCGACTTGTTCTACGCCCACATCGGCGGCATGGACGCCTTCGCCCGCGGGCTAAAAATCGCCGCTGCGATTAGGGCCGATGGAGTTTTGGAGAAGCTCGTGAAAGAGCGCTACGGCTCGTGGGACACCGGCGTTGGTGCGGAAATCGAATCCGGCCGTCACGACTTCCTCTCGCTGGAGCAGCGCATGCTTTCACAGGGCGACATCACACCCAACTACAGCGGCCGGCAAGAGATGATCGAGAATTTGATCAATTCTTATTTGTAATCATCCATCATTCGCTCGGATGAAATCTTTTGCCTAATATCGACAACGAAATTATGCAGCCGTTTGCTTAACCCGTCGGTACTTCTTTCGCGCACGAAGGTGCAATGACTTCCTGGACCAAATCGGAATCGCATGGTGTACTTTCCATCGGAAAGCGGCTCGGGTTTTTGCTGGCCGTGGTGGCGGTGTATTGCGTCGCCGTGCGGCTGGTCATTTCATATTGGAAAGTGGATGTGCTCGCCTGGAGCGGCGCGACTAGCCTCATCGATACCATCATCCTTGGTTTGTTGATGAGCTTTCGCAATCGTGTGGCCTATGACCGCTGGTGGGAAGCTCGCAGCCTGTGGGGCCAACTCACAAACGACAGTCGCAACTTGTCGCTGAAGCTTGCCGCGTTCTTGCCCACAGATGTGATATCGAAAGACCGCGCCGGCGAAATGCTGATTGCTTTTCCGGAAGCACTGAAGCGGCATTTGCGTGATGAGTCGCTTCACTTGCGCGATCTTGCCGGCTTCGAAAACCAGTCCACCGAGCCAGTCCATGTGCCGCTCTACATCTCGGGCCGACTGTTCAGCATGGTAGCCAATTGGCAGCGTGAGGGCTACGTCGATCAAACACAACTTTGGATTCTCGATCCGCACTTGCGTGGCCTAATGGATGTATGCGGCGCATGCGAAAAAATTCGCAACACGCCGCTCTCGCCATCGTACAAAAGCCTATTGCGTGCCGGGCTCGTTCTAAACATCCTTGCCGCGCCGTGGCTCACATTTCCGGAAATCGGCTTCTGGGGCGTGCCGCTGGTGGAACTTGTGTGCTTCTTCCTGCTAGGCGTAGAGCTCATCGATTCCGTGATTGAAGAGCCGTTCGGCCACGAACACGAAGACCTCGACCTGGATCGCTACTGCGAAACTATTCGCAACAGCGTACGAGCGACCTTGCCAATCAGCAGTTACCAGTCAACTGCCGGATCGCCATAAGTGCCTGCAAGCCGATGCTGCATTTTTTCGCATCACGCATTTCGCGTTCTCTTGATAATTGCCGAAACTTCTCGGCTATATTGGGAGCGACGAAAATCGAGGTGAAGCTCCAGTAGACTTGGCCTCGAGATTCTCCGAGAAAATGCGTGCCCAATTCTGCGATTCTCCAAATTTCGTGTTTCAAGGTGAAATAACTGAAGCCAGATTTTTCCACTGTGTAGGCTCTTTTGCCAATTTCGCGCCGAGTTTTTTCACAGTTATTTCACTGCCTCCATTTGAGGCATGAAAATGCTCGAAAATTCTCGGGTCGCCTCGCACGGGTTTTTTCATCGGTCGTGTTCCAGCGAAGGTTCCATCGCGCTTTTTACGCAGCCGCACATTGCGCACCGCCATCATCGACAGCTAACGGCTTTTGCCGCCTGCCTATCTTTAACTATTTCGAATTGCCAAAGAACTCGGTCCCAAAGGCGGGCGCCGGAAGCTTAACAACTCCACTAGCCATACTAGTGTACGTCCGATTCCATGTCAAGAGTCTTTTTTGGGCCGGAGAAGATTTTTATCGAAAGAAAATCAACCAGATCGCTGCTAGAGCGACGGCCGCAGCCGCCAGCAGCGACGCCATCGCTTTCCGCCGCATTTTATTGGTCCAGTCTAAATACTTTGTGGTGCTCTCTTGGGCCAGAGCGGAAATGATCGTTTCGAAATTCGCTTCCACTGAATCCCTTTCGCCAAGCAACCACAATCTCGTGACGTCCACAAATTCTGATGTCGGCGAATTCGCAGCGCTGGAGGAGGCGTCGCGCCGACTCGGCGCACATTATTTGCAGATGGGCTCAAGCCGGGCGACCGCGTTGCATCTCCACCAGAAACTCGTGCACAATGTCGACCTGATCGTTCACGCTGTGTTCCTTTGCCGAAATGAAGGCGGATGTTTGAGCCATGTGTGCTGGCAACCGACCAGACGATTGCCGCGCGACAACCAAACAGGAATTACTTAGGTTGGCGCACACTTGTGCGCAGCCGCGCCAATCAAAAAATTTCGAAGGATGTCGCGGAAGTGTGACGATGCGTCACGCACCCACCAAACGAGTGGTGCCCGCTCACGAGCCGACGGAAACTCCATCCGAATACTTCGGATTTGTTTGTAAGGGGTGGCGCGACAAATTGTCGCGCGTATAAAAAAACCCGCGCAACGTGGCAATTCCTTAGAATTGACTTACGATTTGTCCGCATCAATTCCGATGATTCGCGATGTGCAAACGTTGTTCAGGGGCGAACGAACGCGAAGCGCATTACTTCATTGAGTGGCATTCAAACATTGTATAGGGCGGTGCCATGGCAATGCCCGTTGCCTTGGTCGTCGACAAAGATATTGCCGCGTGTCGTTGCGTTTCCAGCGCACTGCGGCAGGCTGGAGCAACGGCCATTTTGGCGCATACAGCCGCCGACGCCGTCAATTCTTTGCAATCGAATACGCCTCAATTTCTATTTACCGGATTGCGCCTGCCGGACCGCCACGGAATAAGTTTGATTGCCGACGCTCGGCAAATTTCCCCTAGAATTGTCGTCGTGGTTGTCAGCGGCGATACTACACCGGAGTCAGTGGTGCAGGCGATGCGGCTAGGCGTTTGCGACTATGTCTTTAAACCCGCCACCACTTCAAAAATCTTGACAGCTTTTGAGCGGGCCCGGACGGAGGCTCAGAAATCGGCTTGTCCGCCTGTCGGCGTTGCGTTATCCGATGCGGAAACTACCAGCGAAAAGCAAATCGCCAACACAACAGGCGCGCAAACCGTGACTGTGCCGCTCGTCGGCGATCTCAAAGCAATCGAACGCCAGTTACTTAAAGAAGTCATTTGGCGATGCGATGGCAACAAAGCAGCGGCCGCCCGAACATTGGGTATGCATCGGCGCACGCTGTATCGCATGCTGGCGGAAAACGAAGAATAGATGCTTGCCAGGCGCGGCGTTGGATCTGCGCTTCTCTGTACTTTATGAGACATTGCGTCTCACTCCTCAACTCGGTCGCAGATCAACGATCGATCGCCCCCCGCGCGCTCCTGGGAGTGAACTATGGTTCTTTCGTGTTCAAAACTGCTCGCTGAACGTCGTGATGGCGACGCAATACAAATTTCCGTAGGGGATCACTCCCATGAGCCGAAAAGTTTTGCTTGCCGATGATTCTGGAACGATGCGCAAAATCATTATTCGCTCGCTGGAAGCCGTGGGCATTACGGGCACCGTGGAAGCCAGCGATGGCGCCGATTGCCTAGCTAAATTTGAACAGGATGCGTTCGACCTGGTGATTACAGATTGGAACATGCCCGGCAAGACTGGCTTGGAAGTTGTGAAGGCGATCCGTGAACGGGGTAGCAAAGTGCCGATCTTTATGATCACGACGGAAGCCGAACGTGCCCGGGTGCTCGATGCGGTTCAAGCGGGCGTCAACGATTACCTTGTAAAGCCGTTTACGACCGAAGCTCTCCGCGAAAAATTGGACAAATACGCGCCGGCCGCATGTTGAAGGTGTTTGGTTGTCTGGTGCTCTCTTATTTCACATCAGACCACGAGATTCCTGCCACAAGACAATCGCTCATTTCTCCCCATGAAAGTCGAATACATCAATCCGTTCATCGTTTCGACGATGAAAGTGTTTTCCACAATGCTTGGCATTGAACTGACGCGCGGCCAGATTTTTGCCAAGACTGCTTTTAATCCGGAGTGCGAGGTCAGCGGGATCGTGGGACTGACCGGTAAAGCACGCGGCACAATCGTACTGAGCCTGAACCGTTCAACCGCGATTGCAGTTACGGAAAAGCTTCTTGGCGAGCGACCAAAGGAGATAGGCCCCGATGTAGTTGATGCCGTGGGCGAATTGGCAAACATGGTGGTTGGCGGCGCCAAAGCGCAGCTGGAAAAATTCGAGATGAGTCTGAGCATTCCCACGGTAATTGCTGGCAAATGCTTTTGTGTGGAATTCCCTTCGAAAGTGCCGCCAATCTGCATTCCCTTTGACTCCCCCTGGGGCCCATTAACGGTTGAAGTCGGATTCGTTGATGGTGCTACAAGCAATTGAGAACCTGGCGCGGCAAAGTCAGTTTTCACACTTGCTACCGTGTAGCATTCGTCGCCAACTCACATGTTCGATGAATCGCCAGCGGCGGAAGCTTTAAATCTGGCCGACGGCGCCGACGTCCATGATGTTCCTGGGTTAATCTCGATCTATCGAAGCATGGCAAACGACGGCTGTGCCACTCACGACTTCGAACGCGAATTGCGATCGTTCGTAATTCAAAAGCGCTTGCAACGATTTGCGAATCAGTCCGTTTGCTGACTTGGAGCTGCCTTAATCACCGACCACAAGGCAACGCGAATTATGTTGGGCAAACAAGGAATCCATGCTGAGATAGCTAACGACTTACGGCCACTTCGACAATCTCTTGAGCAGCGACTTGCTTTAATCGCTTAAGCTCCCAATCAAGGCAGGCTCTCTTTGAGCCGCGGCGCGGCTGAGATACGGCCTATCAGTTGTGTTCGTTCGGCAAGCTCGTGCAATTGCGCATTGGGCGTGGGCACGGTGCAATACGCGTCGAGTAAGCAGCGGTGCGGCACGAATCTATCAGCACCACGATGGCGTTCCTTGTGGGGCAGACTTGCGGGCCGGCGAGCTACGCAGTCTGACGCCTCAGAGTTTCGACCTCAGCGCCAAATTGGCCACGGTGGCGGTTGCTGCCGCTTACAGCAAGCGGCGCCGTGACGACGTGCTGCCATTGCGGGGCGACCTTGCCGACTTGCTGCGGACATGGTTGGCGGACCTGCCGTACGATGCCGGGCTATTCCCGACATTGCCTGGCAACACCGCGCGGATGCTGCGGAGCGACTTGAAAGCGGCGCGGGCCGAATGGATTGCAGCGGCGCGAAACGACGAAGAACGGCAAGCGCGCTGCAAATCCGATTTTCTGCGGTATTGAAACGTCACGGGAGAAATGGCTGATTTTCATTCGACACGCCACACGTTCATTAGCGGCATCGTGCCCGGTGGCGCTTCAGTCAAAGTGGCCCAGGCGCTTGCCCGCCATTCGACGCCGACACTCACGATCGGGCCCTATTCACACACTCGGTTGCACGATGTGGCGTCCGCGCTTGAATCATTGCCTCACCTCGACAGCACGAAGCCCGATGATCAACCCGCAACAATGGCGGCAACGGGAATCGATGGCAAACACGTTACGTCATTGGAGCGCGGCAGCAAAATCGGCAGCAGTTGGGCGGCGATTGGTGGCGAGAATCGAGAATCGACGGCGAGCGATGGCGAAATGCCTATCGATGATGCACCGCGGGGCAAAGCGTTACCGTATGCGGAGTTGGCAATAAAAAGCCACCGTTGGCGAACGGTGGCGAGAGAGGCGCCGGTCGGAGTCGAACCGACGATGGCGGATTTGCAATCCGGCGATGGGTTGTAAACACGTATTGAATCCCGCGTGAATGCCGAGAAAAACGACTGCCGGCCATCGGCGTTTGGCACTTCGGCGGGTGCTCGATGCAGCGTTCTGGTAACAGTTTTGGTAACATCCGCAATGTCGAGACCAATATAGCTATGGGCTGTAAGGAAGCGAAACTGAGGTTGCGGAACAGGATTCTAGACGGAGTCAACCGCGTCCTGCTCCACACGTCCGCGCTGCTGCAACGCCCGAGCGACTAGCCAGCAAACCAGCGCCCACGCCAGGCCAGCTGTCCAGCCCGCCAACACATCGGTCGGATAATGCACGCCCATGTAGACGCGGCTCACGCCGACAAGCAATGTCAGCACCAGCGCCACGATCAGGAAATAAGCTCGCAGACGACGTTCTCGGACGAATCTCCCGAGCAAAGCCCCCAGCGTCAAGTAGACTGTCGCGGCCAGCATCGAATGGCCGCTGGGGAACGAACTGGTAGAAACGATGGATAGGTGCGGCACGACATTCGGCCGCGGCCGATCGAACCAATTCTTGAGGACGCTGGTCACCACGAAGCCGCCTGTGGCAGCGGCCACAATCAACCACATGGCTCCATACATCCGTCTGAGCCACAGATATCCCACTACGGTCAGAGTCAGCAGCGTCAGGACCGCCACGCCTCCCAGGGCCGTAAGATCGCGGCCTACCTCAGCTAGCCATGGCGGGCCAATGGGTTTGGATGGATCGTCGGGTTGGCGCAAGGCCCGCACCACCCACTCATCAAACCGCGACGTCGCACCGGCCTGCACTTGCTCCGCGATCATGACAAAAGCCCAAATGGCCAGCGCGGCGACTAACAGGAGCATCATCACGACCAATTCATGCCCGCCGATCCAATCGAGCGCGGAATGCACGACCTTAAAGGCCGCTGTGACTGCGCGGCGAGTCGGACCTGGCGATCTGGGTTTGGAAGGCGGCGGCTTGTCGGAGGCGGCCATAGCTATTCGCATCTGCTGAACATTAAGCCGTAACTGCAGCGCGCCGATAGGCCTCCAAAATCTCTGGGCCGAAACAGGCAAAGACGACCCAGTCGATGCTTGATGGGATCAATAGTCCTGCGCGGATCGTGGACACGGCAATGTTGGTCGCGGCTTCGAGCGGATAACCATAGATCCCGGTGCTGATCGCTGGAAACGCAATGCTCTTGAGCCCATGCTCCTGGGCTAACTCCAATGCGGCTCGATACACGGCTGCCAATTGTTCGGCCTCTCCCGCCGAGCCGCCTCGCCAAATCGGGCCGACGGCATGGATCACGAAGCGGGCGGGCAGCTTAAATCCCGGAGTGATTCGCGCCTCGCCGGTTGGACAGAAGCCAAGTTCGCGGCAGGCGCTGGCCAGCTCTGGCCCGGCGGCGCGGTGGATCGCGCCGCACACACCGCCGCCTGGTGTCAACTCTTCGTTCGCGGCATTGACGATCGCGTCGATGGCCAGCGTGGTGATATCGACGAGCTGGGCTGAGATTTTCACGGGGACCATGACGGCAGCCCAGGTGGTTGATTGTTGATCTGCGATATTCGGCACCGTGCGACAATCGTTGATTGTAGCGGCGGTGTTTTCCTCCGAGCACTAAAAAATCCCGCCAAACGTGTCATATCTCCTGGGAGCGTCCGGCTAGCTTCGAGCCAACGACGGTCGCTCCCCACGCCCTGAGTCCATCCGCTTGACCGTGGATGGCACCAGGGCGTTTTCATTGCCGTGATACATGTCGTCGGAGTCCGCACACAACCAAACAACAGGAGGGCACCATGCATAAGTTCAGCATGGGGCAAACGTAGCCACCCCGCGGCGCTCGGCGCGCTGGAAGATTCAGGGCAGAGGTCTGATGAATTTTTGAATCGCCACGTGATTGGCGACTGGGGAATCGTAAGCCTGGACGATCAGCGTGCCAACGAAGAGGCACTGCAAAACGGCGCCCGATTGTTGCCGGCCTACGAGACGACATTGGGCTTGAAAATCTGGGTCATTACGGAGGCAGCTGGTGATGATAGCCTGCGAGCCTCCACCTGCGTTTTGCTGCCCGAGGATTATTGATGGACGTCCACGACATATCGGTCGTGCGGAGTCTGGCTTGAATTAACGCCTTGGCGTGTTGCCGGGGCGGTTCTGTTTTCTAACAGGACCGCCCCGCGGGCGGTCCTCAGCTCATGAGGAGGTGCCCATGATCGCGATGTTGAGAAAAGTTTCCGAAGAGACACAGTTCGTGCAGCAGCGATTTCTGGCGATGCTGCCGCAGATTCGTCGGCAAGCTTTGCGGGCCTTTCGGAGTGCGGGGGCCGAAGCTCGTGCCGAACTGACCCAGGAAGTTATTGCCTTGGCCTACGCCATGTTCGTCCGGCTGGTGCGACAAGGCAATGAGGCAGTGGCCTATCCAACTCCGCTGGGCGACTATGCGATTCGCCAAGTTCGTGCCGGTCGGCGTGTCGGCTGCCGCCAGAACGCCCAGGACATCATGTCGCCGATAGCGCGTTGCGCCTCGGGTCCGACGAACCCACGGTTCGCAGCACATCCCGAGCGGACCGCTGGCTTGAACCTAATGTTATACGAAGATCGGCGCGCCGGTCCGGCCGAAACGGCCGCGGCGCGCCTGGATCTGGCGGATTGGTTTCGCAGTCTCTCGCCGCGGAACCGGCGGATCGCGCGAGCGCTGGCGCTGGGCGAGCAAACCAGTGCCGTGGCCCAACGATTCGGTTTGACTGCAGGCCGGGTCAGCCAACTCCGCGCTTGGTTCCGGATTCATTGGGAGCAGTTCCAGGCGGGGACACTACCGGGCGGCTGTGCGGCCTGATCGACTGGAAGATCAAGTGATCTCTCGCGGCCCAGCCTGTCCCGATTCACGGGCAGGCTGGGCTGATCGGATTTCGGTTGTGAAAGTTTGGTCTGATGTTTACCTTCCCGTGACGCGCGGGATCAACTGTACGTGACGGGGCAATTGTCGCTTGAGGGCACGCGGCAGGTTTCGCTGATCGACGGTTTCACGATGGCCTTTAGGCGAGATAGTCAGCTCAGTTGACCGATACTAGCGCTGCTATGCGCTGATGATCCAACGGTGACACAAGTGAAGCCCGGGGCAAACACCCCACCAGCCGCCCTTTTTCGGACCGTCCAATTTAGGCGGTGACCAATTATTGATTCCGTCGTTCGGCTAACTATAATCTGGACACCGCCATATGTACGGGTAGGGTTACGCGCTGGCGGGTGGGATTCAACTTTGACGCGCATCTTTGAGGGGGATTCAGATGACACCGGGGACTTTTTTTGCGCCGATTTTCTGTTAGCGTCGGGGCGCTCGCTGCAATTGGTTTTGCCGCAACTTCCACGCCGGCCGCAAGCATCGTTTGGAACAATGGCGGCATCGGTAACGGCACCACCTGGGACACCGTCCAACTCAATTGGAACACCGGTACGGTGGCATTCACGAGTGGCGATGACGTTGCATTCAGCGATGCCAACAACGGTAACTACGCGATTAGCGTTCCAGCCTCCGTCTCGGTCAGCTCGCTGACGGCAACGAACACAGCGAGTCCATACGTCTTCACCATCGCTACTGGACAAACACTTACTTCCACCGGCAACGTCAGCATTGGTCAAACCACTGCGAATACCGACACGTTGGTTACGCTGACCGGCGGCGGCAGTTTTAGCCAAACCGGAGGGAATCTAGCACTCTCGCTTACCAACGCACTCGCCAATCCGGCTCCGCAGGGCAATATTGATGCCGCAGGTTTGGCTACTTTTTCATATGTCAACGTGACGGGTCAGGTGCAAATTGGTGTCGGAACGCGAACGTCAGGACATCTCACCCTGGCGAATGCCGCCGGCTCGGTCAACACCCTCACCGCTGCGCAAATTCGCGTCGGCGATTCCGGTTCCGGGAACGCGGGGAGCATTGCCAGCTCAATCACTTTGGGCGGCGGAAGCAATGCTCTGAATGCAGACGTGTTCACCCTTGGCAACGGCAAGGCCGCGGGTTCTATTCTGGCCACCGCGGGAGGCACGGTCACAATTTCCGGGACGGCGGGGGGCGCCAGCAATGCGGCCATCACTATTGGCAGAGGCAGTAGCGGAACTGCCACCAGTACCTTAAGCCAATTGGCGCTCGCGGGTGCAAATGCGACGGTTCAGGCGTCCACAGTAATTGTCGGCCAGCTTAATGGGGCAACGGGCACGCAGCCCAATGGCGGTGTGACGTTCGATACCGGCAATTTTACAGTTGCCACTTCGCTTCAGATCGCCAGCGACCTCACCGGCGCCGACACTGCGGGCGTCAAGGGCGCATTTACGCTAGGCACCGATTCCGCGAGCACCGGCGTCCTCGACGTCTCCGGCACATTTCTCATCGGAAATGTTGCTACTGGAAGCAACGCCGCTGTTAAAACCGACTCCGCCACATTTACTATGAACGGCGGCACTGCAAATGTTCACACCGACATCAACTCGTTCAACGGAAAATCCGCCACGACGACTGTGAGCTCGACGCTGTCCCTGCTTGGCGGAACTCTGAACATGAATGGCAACCAGATTGGCCATGCTTCGGGTAATAATATCGCCATTACGACTGTGAATATGCCCACCAGCGGCAAGACCGCCACTCTCGCGAACCTCGGCGGCGCGGGCATCAATGATGCGGGCGTGACAATGAACGGTGCCGGCACACTCGTGCTGGCAGGCAACAATACCTACACCGGGAATACCACCGTTAACAGCGGCGTTTTAACGCTGAGTTCGTCGACTTCGAACAACAACATCGCCAATTCGCCAAAAATTATTGTCGGCAATAGTCAAGCCAACAGTGCCGCCGTATTGGATGTAACCGGGATTACCGCCGCCGGTGGTTTTAGGTTGGGATCGGCCCAAACTCTCGGCGGCTTCGGCACGGTGAAGGGAGCCGCCACGCTCGCCAGCGGCAGCGTGCTTTCCCCAGGCAACAGCATCGGTACGTTGACTTTGGACGGCACTGGCATTGCAGCGCCTCTGCTGACGTTCGCCAGCGGCGCGACCATTTTGGACGAACTCGATAATGTGCTTCTCGGCGACAGCGTGGCCTTGATTCACGGAAGTGCAGGCGACATTGCCTTCAATAATACCGTTGTCAATTTCTCGGATTTGTCGGGCGGATCGTTGGGGGCCGGCCAGTACACTCTGTTTAGTGCCGACGTTCCGAGTGCGTATACAGGCTTGACCACCGATGGCAGCGGCAACATCACGGGCGGACTAAGTATTGGGTCCGGGCTGACTAACTATACCGCTTCGCTGCAAGTATTGGGCAGTAACATTGTTGTGAATGTGGCGCCGGTACCGGAGCCTGCGACCTTCGCCCTTGCGGCATGCGGCGCTGGTGATTGCGCTGATTCGTCTTCCGCGGGCTGGAGCATGCAAGTTGGCCTACGCTTCATAGCGGGCACCGGCAACAATTGCCATTTGCTGCAAATGGCGTAAGCGCAGCGCCAACGTTTCGAGATACTTCAGCGCCTGAATCCGGCGCTCATCCACCGTCGACTGCTGCTTGGTCATCCTTCACGCTTGCCCAGACCGCAGGAGCCCACGGCCGTCGGGTATTTTCCCGACCATCGGTTTGCGCACTGCGGTTCGCGATTGGTGAGCTGACATGGTCATTGTTCCCGGCGTTCCCAGTGGAGTGGGAACTGCGCAACTGATTGCTATCGTTTCGGTTAAGTTGTGTTTTTGAGCCCAGTTCCCAGTTCCCACTGAGGCGTAGATCACCTCTGTGCACCCGTTTCACAAACAATTGGAAAAAATAAAAAAGGGGCTCGCGCATTAAGTACCCTTGTGCAAAAAAGTGGGAACCGTGGGAACCAAGTAATCTTTATAATTCATAAGTTATTTAAATCTGGATAGTTACATCCTGTGCACTCTTGTTCCCACCGTGTTCCCACTGTTCCCACTGACCCGACCCAGGGCGCGCGTTCACCAGTTGCGCTCCAGGCCGCGCAGTGGAAGGCACTTTTGACCAGATCGGATTGGCAAACGATTGCAAGCCCGTGCAATCCTTTTCGAACCATGGCGTCCGATGATCATCATGAACCCGTCGTTGACCGGCTGACTTCGGAGTCGAACAGCGAGCACCGCCGCAATCGCGTCAAGAGCGCGCAGGAGGCACGCGGGCAAGTTGACTTAACTGGCTCATGCCTGTCGGCAATGCGCGTCCCCAGAGCCGCTGGGGCGTATGTGGCGAAGCTAGCAGCAGCGTGAGAGCTACTCCCCAGGACGGCCCGCATGAACTCCTGTCCATGCCACGTTTGCAAACCTTTTCAAAACATTGCAAACCCTTGCATTCTGTTGCAAACCATCGCGACAGGTGGGCTGCCGCTGAAAGGAGCAATTACTGGTGATGACGACCAACGATCATGGCCCCTGCGCCGATGATCAAAAGACAGAGCGACGCGGGCTCGGGTACCGCTGCCACCGAACCGCCGCCTTGGCTGACCACAAGATCGAGCAGGCCTTGGATGTGGCGGTTGGTGACCGTGCCCGAGCTATCGAAATCACCAATCAGCGGCGGCCCAGGGTTGCCTCGGCATAATCGGATACGGCAGGGAGTAATCAAAAAGCCCGCCGCACGCGCCAAGGTGTTGATTCGTGGTCCATCCCTGGGTCGCCGATCTTCGCCGCGGGCAACGAACAGTTTATTCCCCCTAAAGTTGGACGCAAGTAACTTATGAGCGCATGAAAAACCCGCTAGCCATCAAGCTCATGAATCGATGACTAGCGGGCGGAAACAACGTTCTTTGAAGTTTAGCTTCTTATTTATGAGCGACGTTCCCCCCTTTTTTTTTACGGAGTTTTGAGCGATTGCCGCTCTAGCCTAACGATGTGCCGATGGCGCAACAAAAAACCCGACCGCTTCAGATAATGGGGTGACACAACCCGCGCGGGAGAAGCGGTCAGGTTGCCGTGATTGTAAGTCAGCGGGAAGCAGATGCAACCAATGAGTATCAGTCGCGGCGCAATTGGATTACGAGCGTCACCACGACGATGACGAAAGCAACTGTCAGCCCCAGCATGATTGCATCCATTTCAGCAAGTTTAGTGACGATGCCGGACCGGTGCCAGCATCGGAATTCAATCGGGCTGGCGCCAATGACGAACCGCAAAATGGATGGCGCAAGCCAATACCAAGAGCGCCAGCGATGCGCAAGACTTCCCCGAACTGATTCATGACCGTTCCCGGTTCCAGCGCGTAAAAAAAGCCCGCCGCACTCAACAACCGAACCGGGCGTGACTCGAAAAGTTGAAACACGGCGGGCAAAATTTTAACAATTGGAACCGGCGAGAGTTTCGCTAGCATTAAGGCGATTTTAGATTCTGATTGACGACGCGAGCGGACGGAATGTTAACATGGCTACGTCATTGTGGCTTTTGTCGTAATGATCGGCCTTGGTCGGCCGCTATGAGTTCGCCGATGCGGAAACCGTTCGGCGATAAAATCATGTTTTCATCAAAATCATCGCAGCCGTGGCCGGTCGGAGCCCCTTCACTGGGGCGCGCTCTTATACGCGCGACCAAACCGGCTGGCCACGGCTGCGGTTTTTTTGTGCACCGTCTTGGCCTCGTAACCAAGATCGGCGAGCACTCGCAATCGGACGCATTCCAAAGGTGAACCAGTGCCAAACGATTCATTAGATGCCGGATGGCAACACGGTCAGGAGTGGGCGAGTAATCGAGCGTTCCGAAAAAATCTGGAGCAACTGCAATCGTGGGCGAGCAGTGTTAGCGGCACAACCGTGACCGGACAAGACGTTGTTTCGGCCCTGTACCCCGAAAAGGTAACCGATGGCTTTCGGCACGACGCAAAAAAACTGTTGAAAGGCGACGAAACGTACGCTCTCGGATTTGTCGAGGGTGCGATGCGATTTTTTCAAGATTTCCAAGATCGGGAAGGCAAATAGCCATGAATGGCATCCATTTCAACCGACCCGCACGCTGCAACACATTGGATGGACAAGAAGCAATGAACCTAACCGTCACCGGTGGCTCACTTCTGCCCTACATCGTCTCGAACAGCATCACGGCTTCGATCAACCTCTCGAATGTTAACGGCGGTGCAGGTTTTGGAGTTTCACCACAAAGCGTTCTGCAATCCTTTTTGGCGGATGCGTCGGTAACTATTTCGGGCGATGCGACCGGTGTCCCCGAGCCCTCCACACTGACGCTCATCGGCATCGGCGCGATCCGTTTGATGGCTCGTCGCCAATGTTGGCGGTAGTGGCATCGTGGCAGAGAATCGCGGCCGGCATTTTCTTGCGTTCGCATTGCTTGCATGCGGTAACGGTCCCATTACTATCGGACCGCCCGGCGGAAGAACAGTCGAGAACGGGCAATGTATGAATTCGCTAACAAGCTGTGCCCGTCGGGCGCAACTTCTTGTTTCACGGCGCTGACTGTTTTGGCCGTTCATGATTGGCGCAAGAACTGACTTTCGTCGCATTCGGAATTCTGTCGCAATTTCAATTTGGCTGCCCGTCGCCTCTCTCGAATGAGGGCGCCGGTACCTGCCCCACCGGTGAATAGATTTTGCGGCGGGCTTTTTCCTTTCCTGCATTCGCATGTTGGCGAGCTAGACTTTCCTGGCCCGTCGGACACTTAATCCACCGCACCGTGGATCGGGGTGATGCATACCCCGACTTGTACTGGCGGGCTCTTTTCATGCGCCTTTCAAGTCGCGGCCCATTAAGTCGAACGAACAAATCGAGCCCGCGGACGACCTTGAGGCCATGCCTATCACCCCTCAATGGCGGTGACAATGCGGGTCTGAGGTATGGAGGTCATGCTGCTGTTTGGATGCAGGACCCTGTTTTCTCGCTCTCGCCATTTGTTGTTCGATTCGACCACCAAAATGACCACGAGAATTGCAATTGGCGCGAGGGTGCCGCGGTCAGATTGGTCCGCGGCGGCGAAACTTGACAACGGAGTGATTGACAATGGCCTTCGGCAAGACGACGGCGATTATCTGGGGCGGCGCAGACTGTTGCTGATGATGTCTGGCCGGTGACGCTTTACACCCGCCGCGAACATTTGCACCGCCTCAGGGGTATGCGACGGTGTACTCAAAAGAATCCGCGGCGGGCTAATTAAAGTGTACGTCAAAAATTCTGGACGAGCTGGGAGTCGAGCGGAGCAGCGATCGCCGACCCTGGCGCAAATGTACGAAGGTTTTTTGGTCTCACGATATCGAGCCGCTAGACTAATCCCTGCCCGCCGCGTGGGGAGCCGATGATGAAACGGCCTCAATTCAGCCTACGATTGATGATGCTGGTCGTAGCGCTCACGGCCACGATCTTCGGATGGCTAGCAGCGCGTCCGCAACTACAGCGGATCGATCGCGCTGGCCAATGCACCGACCATGAATTGACGCTCAAGTATCTAGAGAACTATGACGCAAAGCTCGACGATGAAATACGCTTTTTCGGCGAACTTCAAAATAACGATCCATCTGCTGGCACTGCCAAGACAGAGAAATTGAACCAGAAAGCCAGTTTGCAAAATCGGATCGCCGAGCTGAAAAACAAAATCAACGATCTCTCAAAGTAGCCCCCATGCGTCTCCGCTTCACCATCCATTCAATTACCCACAAGTTTATTCCTCAATTCAAAGCCCAAGTGGATGTCTGTGAGTCGCGTTAGTCCGCGCCACAGCACCATGTTTCCGGGGGGTGGATCTTTCCCTCGCGCCAGGTAGCCGCCCAGCTTCGCGACGGCGGTCAGGTAATGGGTGATCGTCCGCTTCCTGGGCGATTTCGTGATTCCCGCGATTCGATCCAGAAGTTGAATCTCGGTCTTCGTGAAGGCGACTTCGGCCGCGGCCTCGGGAGTCACCCGGTTGACCATCGTGAGCCAGAAGACCCGCCAACCGATGATACAGAAGACCGCCATGAGATTCGTTAGTCGCTCGGCAGTACGAAGCTTAGATTTCTCGGCTTGGCACCCCGATTTCAGCACCTTATGAAAGGTTTCGATCTTCCAGCGCTGTGCATACCATTCCAGCTTCTCAATCGCCGCAGAAAGATCGTCCACCGGCAGGTTCGTGAGCAGCTTCCAGTGGATAGGATCTCTCCCCTGCGGTGTGCCACGCTCGTGAGCATGGATGACCGTCAGCGAGAGCGCCGGGTAACGCTGGTGCTTGCCGATCGGCGGGCACACCGTCATCCGACAAAAACGCAAGTGCACTGGAACCGTGGAGAGGTGCCCTTGGTGATCCCTGATTTCAATCTCGTGAGTGCCCCGGATGGGCTCCCGTGCCATCTTTTTGGAAATCGTCGTGCCGCCACTGCCGGCGAGCCGGTCCACGCAGGTCCGAACCAGGAAATGGGTCCCCTCCTCTTGCGCCGCACAGAACAATTCGAAGATGTCACTCTCGCGGTCGCCCAGATGCACGCACCGCGACGGATCGGCCAACTGCTGCGTGGATTGCTGCATGTTCTCCAACCAGCGGAGGCTCTCCTTCTGTTCGATCGGGATGCGGGTGGTTTTTACTTTCTTCTTGAGCGCATTGGTCCCCTTGAACTTCTTGCGGGTCCAAAACTTGATGGCCGCCAACCCCAGCGGTATTCCCTGGGGTGTCAACACCAGACTCGAGTGCATGAGCAGCCCGCAGACGGTGTAGGGCTTGCGCTGATGAAACTTGATCAAGCGTGTCCGACCGATCGCCTCGGGCTTTTCTCGCTTGAAGCTGAACTCGGTCGTGTCGTGTAAGACCAGAATCGAGCCTTGGGTTTTAGCAAACCGAGCCTTGGTGGCGGCAAAGTGACCTGCCAGGATGATCTGCTCATCGACTCGGGCGTTGCTCAAGAATCGATAAGCGGCCTTCGTCGCCGCCCAGTCTTGGCACGCGGTCGGAACGGTATGGCCGATCCTCCGTCCCAGCTCGCCCAGTAACTTGCCCAGCCGCGATTTCAGCCGTTGATCGGGGAACTCGCCCCCCTCCACCTCGTGCTCCACCCAGACATCCATGTCGGTGGTCTCCCTACAAAAAACGCCGGTTCAAAGCCGCCGCCACCACGACCGACTTTAATCTGGACTCGCAGATTGGGATACGGGAAACTTTGTGGGTAATTTAAAGTTCACCATCCGCGATTTGCTCTGGCTGCTAGTTGGGATAGAGCTAGCAGTCGGCTGGCGATCGGGTGGTGTTTAACGCTGGCAGGATACCGGCGACTTAGAATGCCGCCCGAGATCGGTTTCCATGTCGCCTGCGACGACGAAACGTAGCGGCCGGGGGGAAAATGGAAAAGAATTCACCACGCGCTCGACGCGAGGGAGCGTGGTTACCGTCGTCGCTCATGGCGCGTCAAGATCGATTCTCGGCCGCCTCACGTCGCCGTCCCACAACCAGCACAAGGCCACCGCCAAGCCCGGCCAGCAAGATACCGCTTGGTTCCGGAACATCGCTAATGATGGTATACGTGAGATTGGGGCTATTCGCATTACCACCGATACCCGCGGCACCGGGGCTGTAGGTAGCACTATTGTTTCCTTCCGCGCCGACTTCATTCAACACGACATTGGGCGTGATCGGAGTTGGCATATTTGGCTGGTCGGCTGCATCAATTGTGTCACCGGCCTCTAGGTCCGAAAAGAAATACGCGTGTCCGTTCCCGGGAAAGCGAAGGATGTCACTAGCTACGCCGCTGGCCGGAGTCTCCGTGAGCACAACATCTCCGACGTTGCCCGCAAAGGGGAGCGTGTAGGACAACGTGAAAATATTCGAAATGGGGTCTCGCGCGATGGTGCCCTGAGACGCGACGCCATCGACCTTCAGATTACCCACCTCGTCAATCGAAATGATGTTGGTCGCGAACGCGGATGTGGCGGCCAGAACGCCAGCAATAAGAACTGTCAATCGAAGAAACATCGGAGCGCCCTCCCTGAAGCAAAGTTAGAAGATGAGACGGTGACCACAAAAGGACTTACGAACTACCTCAGGCCTGCTCCGACTGGCGATCCATCAGCGCCCAATTCTCCGCCTGAACGCAATCGATAACAAGGATTCTTTGGAAATAAATCTTTGTGAGCCACCACTTCACTTACGCCGCTCATGCGGAATTTAATCACACCTCATGCCAATCGCGCATTGAATTGTTGATACGCAAATTGCAAGTAAGAATGTGGAGATATTGAACTCGCGACCAGGAACCGACAGCACGGCTGAAGCCCCGGAATGTCGTCGTCACTTTCGGCGCACGCTTCCTGAATCTTTTTGCCCGTGGCGGTCAACTCCCATTCATCGGCTCTCATTCGTGCCATGCCAAGTTCAACTAGGCGTTTGAAGACAGCTTGCGGAATGTCGGGAAGGAAACAGGCTTCAGTGCCGATGGCGATGCAGCGCGGCGGCAAGATCGTTGTGGGTTGGTTTCATGAACCGTGGCAGTTTCATGCATGCCGAACGGCGAGCAGCCTAACTCAACAATGCGTTGGACCCGCGCCGACGCCTGCTGCCTCGTATGTCATCGCACAAGCGGCCGCAACTGCCAAACCCCCGACGCAGGCTGCAAAGCCGGTTGCGGCTCAGTCAGCTTCCAACTCCAGCGTTGACTCGGACGGAGATCACGATGGAGGCAAGATTGATGTTAGCGGCTAGCAATTTATCTCTGTTCATCAAGCGCCCCCTGCAGGCCATCGGAGTTTTGTGTGTTCGTCTGCGGAGCCGACTCTTGCATTGGATGTTCGCTTGGCTTTTATCGCCATGATGTTTGCGTAAATCGCCGGCCCGCCGTCCACCGACTCCGCAACCGTACGCCCAATACGTTGACTACTGGCCGCGGCGGGCTTCTCATATCTGGCATCGCTTTCCGCTGATCGCCTTGCTGGCGCTTCTAATTCTGTCCTCGTTTGGCGAGGCCACCGAGCGAATGTCACAGGATTGCTGCCTGCGCGAACCGCTGCTCACAGCAATGGGGCAATTTCCTAAATAATCCCATGATTGGGTATTGCTTGCACAGAGCGTTTCCTCTTAATCAACTTCTTACTTTTGTTCGATTCAGAAAAGGCCATGCAACAGTCGGTAGGAACGCTGGCTTCAATGCCGTTCATTGGTGAATCTTAACAGCTTGTCGCATTTAGTTGCGGGTCGGAGGACATGTGCATCGCGTGGCGGTGTCGATTCCGTGTTAAGAAAGCGTTCATTAACAATGCATAAATCGTCGGCGGTTATGACGCAACTTTTCTTGTGGCAGTGGCGCCGAGTTCCTAGAATCCGACTCCTCGCTGGACGTAACACCTGAATTACGAAGCCTCGCGGAGCATGGAAGCATGGAACTCTATCAAATTGGGGGCGGCGTCGAGTTCGTTATGAATTCTCCCGCGGCGCACCACAAAAAACTTTCGCGCCCCTCAACAATTGACTTACCAGTCGTCCCGGTGCCGACATTCCCCGAACAAATCCGCTTAGAAAATACCAACGCCTGCAATGCGGAATGTGTGATGTGCCCACGCGAGCTGCAAACTCGGAGGCGTGGCTTCATGAAACCACAATTGCTGGATCGAATTCTTGAACAGTGTCACGGTCGACAAATCACAAAGTTTACCATCCAGGGGTTTGGCGAGCCGCTGCTGGATAAAAACTACTGCCGCTATATCCGGCAAGTGAAAGACTCGTTGCGCTGCAAAACTTTCACGGTCACGAACGGGTCGATCATTCCGCCAGAACTGGTGCGCCAAATTGCGACATGTGGATTGGATAAGATCAAGATCAGCTTTTATGGCACGAATCAGCGAGAATATGAAGCTGTGCACACGTATTTGAACTTCGAACAGACGCGGCAGAGTATTTGGAATCTGATTGCCGCCAAGCGCGAAACCAAATCCAAGCTGATCATTCGCATCCAGTACATCGGCAAGATGTGGAAATTCGTGCCATTCGCGTTCCAGTGGCTGGGCAAAGCGCACATCGGATTTAACCGCCTTCACAACTATGGCCGCGGCCGTTTATACAATCGACTCCGAGGTCGTGGGAGCCGGTGCCCCATGCACAAGCAGAACATCTTGCAAGTCCTGTGGAACGGCGATGTCGTGCCCTGCTGCTACGACTTCAACGGCGATATGGTGTTGGGCAATTTGTACCGAGAAAGCATCGAAGAGATTTGGAACGGCCAGCTCTACAACCAAATGCGCTCGGCCGATGCTTGTGGCGACTACTCCGACTATCCGATCTGCCACAAGTGCGACAAACGTTTTTAGCGGGATGAGTGGGCGGATTCTTCCCGCTTCCACCGAAACCAGCGATATTGAACTGCGTCATCGCCCGCTCATCCAAATGCCTTGCGCAAAGAAAACTATTCCTACCAAGCCAGCGGCGACTGACAATAACCAGAAAAACCGCAGTCTGCTCAATACGGCAATCGCCACAATCGCAATGGCAAGGTGAAAAAGGGTCACTCCGCGCTCCAAAACCTCATGTCGGGCGAGATTTGCTTCGGAGTTGGCCTCGCGCAATTCCGCATCGCGCCGAAGTCGATCCAAATCGTGTTCGTACTCGTCGAGTTTATTTCGATCGGTATCCGACTCAGGCTTACCTTGAGCTTCGAGCAATTCGATTTTGGCTCGTAATACTCCCGCTTTGATGCTTTTCGCTTGATACTGGCCCCACAGATCATTCGCTTTGATCTGATCGCGGCCGGATGTGGTCACATAACTGTTGGAAGCCGCACTGCTAATTGCAGCGAAGGCAGCCAAAACAGCGGCGGTGGCCGCGGCCCAGTTGATCCAGGGCTCGCGGCTCTCGCGGGCTCGATCCAGGATGTCGTCGCTTATTTGCTCCGTTGGCGAATCGTCAGGCATCCGCGTCGCTCCGCATAAAGATAAACGGGTCAGCGGCGCATCAAGTCCGCTATCTTAAGCCTAATACACTTGACTGCTTGCCGCCGCGGATTTGTCCTTCCGCTGTGTTGTTGCGCTGCAGTTTAACCCAGACTAAATTCGGAGTCACACTCGGCGCGCCGTTGCACTGTCTTCCTACAATGGCGGCTGCCCGTCGCGATCAGATAGATTCCCAGACTTCGGGATTGCAGATAGCTGGTCACGGCGGGCATTTTTTTTTGCGCTACCTCAACTGCGACCCACCCTTAATAGGCCTGTTTGGTGTTCGCTACATCACTATTGGTAACGCGTGGCAAGACAGCACCGACGGGCTTTTTTCGTACTCGCGCGCCTCATAAATAATTGATAAGCCGAGTTTCACGTGGCGTGCATCGGCGCAGCGGGACGATCATCGGCGCAGTAAACTCTGCCGCGTCTGGGGAACTCTGTCGGAGGAATTCTTATGGATGAGACCGAAGATCGCTGGTATGAGTGGCTGGTACTGCCTTTCGCTCTTGTTGTGGCGCTACTCGCAGCTTTTGTGTTTACGGTCGCCTACTTGGTAAAGTTGCCGCGA
The DNA here is from genome assembly GCA_963773875.1 of Pirellulales bacterium. Lineage (GTDB taxonomy): Bacteria > Planctomycetota > Planctomycetia > Pirellulales > JADZDJ01 > CAVTYH01. The sequence goes on along the minus strand of CAVZCV010000006.1, from coordinate 174,421 downwards.
ATTGTTTACAGATTAGTTCGACGGAAAAGGCGCAACTCCGCTGCGTTATCGCATCGCTGAATCAACTGTGCTTGCCGCGAACACCCGACGCGTGCCGCATAACGCTTCCAGGGTGTCAGCCAATCAAATCGGGTTGGAAGTGAGTCAATGCAGCCGATACTTACCCACGACGAGACCGAGCGCGCGAAGTGCCGCGACAATAATGCTTGCAGGTTCCGGAATTGGAGTTCCCGACACTTCTAGTCGTCGATCGCCAATTTCCGGAGCTGTTATTTAGGGCGATGCTGCTGTAGAGCGCGGGCGTCGGAAACAGCTCAACTTAGGCCGTGGGTGCAGTGCAGCGCGTATCTGCCTTTGAAGTTCTGAGCTGACGAGCATCTCATGCAGTATTGTAGGTCCGGAGTCGGCCCGCGATTGCTTCGCGAGTGAACTTGTAAAAGTGCCAGTGCGCCACGCAGCGGTTCATATATTGAGCGAAACCAACGATATCCTGCCGGTACCTCATGTTGCGAGTGAAAAAGTACTTCAGGTAGACGCTTCCGACCGACGTCAGTGAACCATCCCGCAGAAGAGCCCAGGAGAGTGACCATAGCAACGCCAGTCCATAGACGAGGGTCGGCAAGCGTTTTCCTTCCCCGGCTTTGCTGCAGATCTCGGCGCGTCGCTGGAGATATTCGGGCGACTCGTAGACCTTGAAGTAGCGATCAAAGAACGCTTCGGGGGTGTACAGCCGCTTAACAAGATCCCAATAACCCGGGCGGAGTTCATCACGACTCATTTGCTTCGGGACGAAGTTGCAGTTGGGGTCTTCCTCGATCAGACGGCCCTCCCGTTGGAGCCGTGCATACAGCGGGGTCCTTGGAATCGCCTGAAGCATGCCGACCATGGCGAGCGTGATTCCGTTTTCTTGGATGAATCGGAACTGGTCGGCAAATATCTCCTTGTCGTCATTGTCGAAGCCGACAATAAACCCGGCGTTAACGTCAAGGCCCGCGTTACGGACTCGCGCTAACTTCGCCTCCAACGTGTCACCCCGGACATTCTGAAACTTCTTAGTCTCATTGAGTGACGCCAGACGCGGAGTCTCGATCCCGATGAACACACTGCGGAAGTTTGCGCGGTACATCAATTCAAGCAACTCAGGGTCATTGGCCAAATCGATGCTGGCCTCAGTTGTCAGGTGCAGCGGATAGTTGTGTTGCTCCATCCACGGGATAAGTTTCACCAGAAGGGCCTTGGCCTTCTTCTTATTCCCAATGAAATTGTCATCAACGATGAAAACGGAGTGGAAACCAGCCCGGCGCATGTCATCCAATTCTGAAACCAGCTGGTCAGGGTCCTTAACTCGAGGTTTGCGGCCGAAGATCACAATGATGTCACAGAACTCGCATTCGAACGGGCATCCGCGCGAGTACTGCAAGGCCCCAGTCGCGTAGCGTTCGACTTTCAGGCGGTCGTATCGCGGACGGGGCACCTTGGTCATATCCGTCGGACGTAATTGTTCATAGCGACTCTCGGTGGGCTTACCGTGGACATAGTCACCTAGGAATTGAGGCCAGGTCGTCTCCACCTCACCGATGAACTTGACGTCGCACAGACCCTCGAAGAAAGACTCCTTAACCGAAACATACGGGCCACCCACGACCGTAAAGATCTTCAATTCGCGCAGCTGGCGGAGGATCTGGTGAATCCGCTCCTTTTGCACTGTCATCCCAGTAACGCCGACTATGTCGTATTTGCGAAGCGACTCCCAGTCTATCTCCTCAACGTTTTCGTCGAGCATATAGACGTTGTGATCCCCACAGAGTCCGGCAACAGAGGAGAGCGATCCCGAGATCATCGTGCTGCGTTTATCACCAGGATAGAGTGGTAGGGCAAACTCGAAACCCCAGTAGGACGGATCGAAACGCGGGTTAATCAGGCAGATCGACAGCGTCCGTTTTGACTGGCCGGGGGCGGCATCATCGGCCAGCAACCGCAGAGTAGTGGTCATCCGTCAAATCCTTTGGGGGTTACAAAATCGACGCCGCAACCAGCAGAATATTTTTGGTCTGGATTGCTGACGGCAGGGTATAGGAATTTGGACAATAGCCCAACAGCAGAAGCTTGAACGGTATGATTGCACACCGACATCAATCGATCAGAATCATCGACCAATTGTCGGCTCCCAAAATCGGCGAGCCCTGAGGTGATTTCAAAAGATAAGCCGAGTATGAGGAAGGTCTCTGGCGAATGGTCGGCGGCAGGTCAATCCGGATCTGTTGCCGGCGACCGTTCAGATAAGTACGGCTTGAAATGCGAACCGATCTATTCCGATCCGCAGCCAAAATAAATAAGAATAAATTGTGCGTCTCCGCTGCACCATTCGCGATTTGCTCTGGCTGGCCGTGGTGGTGGCGCTGGCGATAGGGTGGTGGCTGGATCGCCGTGCGGTTGCAAGTCAGCGCGACAGATATCTCCAAACCCTCCACGGCTATCAGTACGAACTCGAAACGCTGCGCCCAAGGCCTGCGAATGAAGAACAGTAACCGGGTCGAGTTAGCAACATTCTGACCGAACGACTACCCGTCCAACTAACCCTGCCCGCCGCGTGGGGAGCCAAGCCAATGAAACGATCACAAATTAGCCTGGGAACTACATCCTTGCTGGCCATGTTAATGGCCGGTGCTTGCTTCGGATGCCATCAACAGACAGCGCAGGAAAAGCAAGTTGAACAAATGAAATCAGTAATTCAGGATAACCTGAAAGAGAATTTTGACCTAAAAAAGATCAATCAGGATATGAAAGAATACCTCGACGCAAAAAACTCAAAAGGTCAATAAGGGAAGTAACTGTTGGATAATCCCTCATGCACCTCCGCTTCTCTATCCGCGATTTGCTCTGGCTGGCTGCCTCGTCGAATTCTGCGGTATATCACTTCGTGCGATAACGCGGCATAGCCAGAAGCGACCCTACAGATTACCGATGGAAATTTTGACAGCCAGCTTGCTATGCCACTAAAATGCGGTCTTTGCCCACCGCAAACGTGCGGCATAATCACTAGTTGGGCGCCCATCCGCACATTCCGATGAAAATGATCGTGGTGGCACTCGTCTGCACCATTGGATTGGCTTTCCTGGCCGACCGGGTGCAGGAGATCGGGGAACGCATCCCGTTTGTTCTTCTTTCCATGTGGGCTGGTTCCGCAACAATCACTGCCTTAATTTTTTCGGCGGGCCTTGGACCGCAATCGCTGGCGTCCGCTCAGGTCACGACCACCGGTCCGCAGTCGTGGACCTACAAGATGTGCCTGATCGGCGCGAGTTTGTTGCCGTTGGTTTTCGTGCCGTTGCTGGAATTGCGGCATTCTGGACATGATTCGGCTCTATGGCTGATGAATGGCATTCTCATCGTTAGCTTTTGCAGCGTGCCTTTTTTCTGGTTACTCGCCCGAAGCATTATTGGAGCAGTAGTGCTGAGCATGTGTTCCCTCAGTCTGCTATGGCACTTTTCGGCCTGGGCGTTGTTCACGATCATTCAACGGATGGAGGCGGCAAAAACAGTCTCCACGGTGGATACGGCGAACACATTCCATGCATTCCTCGCACCGGAATACCGGATATTTTTTTACTTGCTCTGCGGAGCGGCTTTGCTGGTCTATTGTCCTTTGACGATGTGGATCGGCTACCGGCGGTTTCTAGCCGAACGAAGCGCCCAACAAGACGCTGCACCCAACAGCCGCCCGCCCAGTGAGAAATGAAATTTCATGCCCGCATTGTGATATGGTTGGACCAGTCAAGCAACTTTTTTGATGCATGCGTATCGTTGGTTAAAAAGCCAGGAAGACGAGCGAGTTCAATTACGACGGTGAATCATTCTGATATTCGCGGGTTCTGGATACCGCATGACAGGGATTCGTCGGGGGCTGCCTCGGTCTAGCCGGCGAGTGTTCGGCCGATGCCTTCGCGGCGAGCGGCCCAACTCAACAATGCGGTCGAGGGTTCCCCTTTCCAATCGCGCTCGTCTCGTCCTCCTGGATGTATTTGGTGATCGTGTTAAAGTTGGTCGACCTCACGCGGACGCGCATCACGCTGCCAAGAGGTTCTCCTCTTGGGCAATGGCCCACACCAAGCCGACGAGCTCTCGCGCCACCGCGGTCACGGCTTTCTGACTGCTCTTGCCTCGATCGATCAGTCTTCTAAAGCGGCGCGACAAGCGCTGCTCCGCTCGTTCGGCAATGCCGCGCACGCCGGCCGCCACCCGTTGTCGACGCGCGTGAATTGCGCGAGCTGCCCGGACGAAAGCGATAGTTCCAAGCGGCTTCCACCAGCACCCACCGCGCATGGCGATTGCCCGTGCGGGTAATTCCTCCCTGCCGCCGCGTGCCGCCGCTGGAGTGTTCGCTGGGGACCAGGCCCAGATAGGCCATCAACTGCTTCGGGGTGCGGAAACGCTTGAAGTTGCCGATCTCGGCTGCCAACACCACGGCCGTCACCAGGTCCACGCCGCGCAGTGCCTGCAGCGCCCGGACCAACGGACCTAAAGTCCAGCGCTCGACCAGTTCGCCCATGTCCGCCGTCAAGCGTTGGACCCGCGCCGACGCCTGCTCCACCGTGTGGATATAATCGGCAAGCACACGCCGCGAGGCCTCCTCGGCAAAGGCTTGCAGCTGAATCCACTTCCAATGTTTGCCCGTCCATTTGGAACCCTCCGACCACCGCCGGCCATGACGCAATAAAAACTTATCCAACTGTTGGCGGGCCACGCGCTCCACTTGAATGGCATCTTCCCGCGCCCGTTCTAAATTGCGCATCGCTTCGGTTTGCGCTTCGGGAATCGAGACTTCCACCAGATCCCCGGAGCGCAGGAAGTGCGCCAGCCGGACCGCATCGCGACGATCGGTCTTGATTCGGCGATTGGTTTGCGTGGGCACGAGCGAAGGCGCGACAACCATGCAGCAGATGCCTTGTTCCTGAAGCCGTCGCGCCACGCCATAGCCGGTGGGGCCCGCTTCATAGCAGACCCGCAACCGCGCTTTGGGACCCAGTCGATCCAGCAGCTTCAGCAGCAGCAACTCGTCGGCGGCGATCGTCTCCCACAACTGCGCCGGCGCGCGTCCACTCTCCGCCACCGCGACGGAGATCGAATCCTTGTGTACATCCAATCCGACAAAGCGTAGATTCTTTCTCATTGGACCAGTCCTCCCGTTGTGGCTCCGCGCCACGCGGCACCCCCGCGTGCTTGCGCAATCCACGTTATACGTGAGCGACTGGTCCAACCATTTTGTCTAGCTGATCAGTAGGGCGGCCACTAAACCGGACTCCACGAAGCCGTTGGCTCTATGCTAAACGTCATGGCACCCCTGGCGGCCGGGCCCAGCTACTTGCTTTCCCACCTTAAAGGAGGGAGACTATTCGCCGGTTCGCCACCCTTGCATTGACCTCTGCCGGCTACTGAAGATCTTAATCCGTTAGACAACTTGGAGCACTGTATCATGGTTAGGCGTCGTGTCCTTGTCTTGCTAGCCGTCGCAGTGCTCGTCCGCCAATTCGTTTTGCAAGGGTCTGCATCCGCTGGTATTATTTCGTCCCCGTCCGTCTTCACTTCCTCGCCCACGGGCGCCTGGCGCTATTCCGAGTCCCCCCAATTCCAAGCGCCGGGCTTCAGTACGACCTATTTCCCGACAGCCCTGAGCGATTATTCATCGGCGACATTTCAGGGTTATGTAGTTCCGGACGCGGCGAACTCAGCGATTACGGGCGGCACGACTTGGTTTGGCAACGGTTCGGCCGTCTTTGAAATCTTTAGCACCTACGTGCAGTCGGACTTCGATCAGACCATCGCACTCAATGTGGCGGGTGACGACGGGCACTCGCTGTTCGTCGATGATGCCTTCGTGGCTGGCGGCGCGTTTAGTGCACCGGTCCAGATCGACCTGGTCTTGCACGCTGGCGTGAAACGCAAGATTGAAATGGCGGGCTACAACGGACCTGCCAACTGGGTGTTCGTTATCGGCATCCCCGTCAGTCGACCCTTGCCTGCAGACAATCCGGAGTTTTCCAGCCCGCTCGACACGATCCCGGGCCTCAAGTTGAGCGCCGACGGGATTTTTGTTCCTGAGCCGACGACCGTGTGTCTATTCGCATTGGGCATAATCGGACTCGCTGCCTGGCCACTCTCCAGAGGCTACTTGTGATCGGGCAAGCTAATCTAGCAGAGAATCGCTTCCTCTTCCGGCTGTTCCCCGTGTCAACCAAACCCAGTGTGACCGATGCAAGCGCTTTGGAGCAATTTCGCAATTATTTGCGAATTCTAGTCGGGCAGCAAATTGCGGCGCCATTTCACGGAAAGCTAGATCTTTCCGGAGTGGTGCAAGAGACTTTATGGGAAGCGCATCAAGAATTGGATCGCGGTGCGCGGGTCTCACAGAGCCAACGATTACCCTGGCTACGACGAATATTGGCACACAACTTGGCGGATGCGATCCGGCGCTTGCGCCGGTAAGCGCGATATCAAGCGTGAAGTGTCGCTCCAGCAGTCCATTGAAAAGTCGTCCATGCGGCTGGAGGCTTGGTTAGCCTGCGACCTTCCTCCCAACGAGGCACTCGAGCAGCAAGAGCGCGTCCTGCAAGTGGTGGCAGCGCTGGCTAAGTTGCCTGCTGCTCAGCGGGAGGCGTTGATCATGCACAACTGGAATGGCTGGCCCCTGGCTAAAATCGCCGAGCACATGGGCCGCTCACGGGCTGCAGTGGCCGGATTAATCAAGCGTGGTGTGCGGCAGTTGCGACAAGAGATTGGCCCGATGGAGGCCAGCCATGCCGGACACAGGCGATGATCGGCTCAGCCAGCGAGTCGACCTGGCGATTGCCGAGTATTTGGAACTAGTCGACAACGGCACGCCGCCCGATCGAGATGCATTTCTCGCGCGACATGCCGGAATTGGCGATGAACTTCGCGACTTCATTGGAAACTACAGTGCGGTAAAGCGAAACGTGCCTCGCGGTGAGGAGTTGGACCGACCTGGGGCTAATCCCAACCATGCGATCAGTGCAGTGTGCCCCCAAGGGCATCCGCTCCGCATCGCGATCAAACTGGCTGGGCGGCGCGTGAAATGCCCGAAATGTCAAGCGCTGTTTGTAGTGCCGCATCCCAGTCCGTCAGAACCGGAGCTTGTGCGGCAGCGGAATGAGCGATGCAATGTGGGCGGCGAGACGCTCGATTTCAAGACCAGCAGAGACAACGATACCGGCACATTTGGTTCGTCGCCGATTTTGCCTGGCTCGGGGCCGCTCCCGCAGCCTGGTCAACGATTCGGCCGTTTTGAAATTTTGGCGCTTCTCGGCGAGGGGGCCTTTGGCGCAGTTTATTGCGCCCGCAGTCTGCAACTCGATCGGGACGTAGCGCTAAAACTGCCTCGTCCCGGGATGTTAAACCGCTCGGAGGAAGTTGCGCGTTTTTTACGTGAGTCCCAGGCAGCAGCACAATTACACCATCCCCACATCGTAGCCGTGTATGAGGCCGGACAGGTTGACGGCACCTATTACATCGCCAGCGCCTACATCGCTGGCCAGTCGCTGCGACAACAGCTCAATCCGCACGCATCCGATTCTGCGGAAGATCAAGCGGAACCCGCGCCCGGCCAGCGACCGACCTCGCGCGAGGCGGCGATTCTAATTTCGAAGTTGGCTTCTGCCCTGCATTACGCGCATCAAAAGGGAATTTTCCATCGCGATGTCAAGCCGGAAAACATCATGCTCGACGCCGCCCAGCAGCCCTACTTGATGGACTTCGGACTGGCGCGGCGCCTAGAAGGCGATACGCTTCGCACGACCGAAGGGGTCAAGATGGGAACCCCCGCCTACATGAGCCCCGAGCAGGCGAAGGGCGCGAGTCATCTGGCCGATGCCCGCAGCGATTTGTGGAGCCTGGGAGTGATTTTGTACGAATTGCTTGTGGGCCGCTTACCCTTTCAGTCTCAGCAGCTAGAACTGCTGCTGGCCGAGATCATTGAACTGGAGCCGGACGCGCCGAGGAAACTGGACGCTTCGATCTCCAAAGATCTGGAGACCATTTGCCTCAAGTGCCTGGCCAAGGAACCAGTGCGGCGGTACCCCTCCTGTCAACATTTGGCCGATGAGCTGGAACGCTGGCTGGCTGGCGAGCCAATCAACGCCCGGCCCATTAGCATCGCAGAGCAGGGTTGGCGGTGGGTCAAACGTCGACCGGCAATCGGCGCACTGTCCGCTGCTTTACTCTTGCTACTGGCAGGGGTCGTGATTGTCGCACCTCTTGAGGCTGTGAAACAATCGCTCCTGCGCAACGAGGCGGCGACGCTGCTGGAAGAGAAAACCGAAGTCGTCAAAAGGCTGAACTCGACCTTAGCGGAGCGCGATCTGTCCATTCAGCAGAAGCAAGAGACCGTTGATAAGCTGGATGCCTCGCTGACAGACCTGGATGCAGCTCTGAAGAAGCAAAAGATGGCGGAGGAACAAACCAACGAGCTCAACGTGCGCCTGCAAGAAGCTGTATCACATTTGAGTCCGCAATTAGCGGCCGCGATGTTCGAGTTTGCCGCGGCGGAGTACCAGGCGGGGCGAATCCCCGCCGCGCTTGCCCGCCTCGGTAAGGCCTATGCCGTCGCGCCGGCGGATATGCCGCTGCGCCGGCGCTCGGCGACTTCTAGTCGCTTGGTCGATTCCTGCCGATCAATTGAGCGAGCCCCTTGGCCAACCGATGCGAAATGCCTCGGCCGTCAACGATGCGGCCTTCAGCCCGGATGGGAAACTTATCGTCACCGGTTGTCATTATGGAACACTGCAACTATGGGACACCCACAGTCAGGAGCCGCGCAGCGAACCACTCCGTAACGGTGCCCAGGTAAGCCGGGTTGCATTTAGTCCCGACGGCCGCCAATGGCTAAGCGTTGGAGAGGATCGGACGATCCGTAGGTGGAATGTGGAAACGCAAACGCCGATCGTGCTAGCGACCGCGTTAGACTCAAAGATTTTCGGAGCCAGCTTTAGTCCCAATGGCCGGCTGGTAATGGCCGCCAGTAGCGAGCTCGTGCAGTTTTGGGAGGCCGAAAATGGGCAGCCGTTCGGGGCACCCATCAAACCTGAACAAGGAACTTTTCTGGCGGTTCAATTCAGTCCTGATCCGGACAAACTGCGATTGGTCACCGGCAGCAGCGATGGGACGGTTCAGGTCTGGGACGCGCTTACAGGTCAGCCGATCGGCACTCCACTGCACATTGCCAGCCAGATATTAAGTCTGGCCTACGCACCGACAGGGAATTTCATCTTGATCGGCACAGTAACCGGCCAAGCACACGTGTGGGATATGCTCCGCGGCAATGCAGAGGGCGCGGTATTCAATCACGAGGGTCCGGTCAATCTGGTGTCATCCAGCCGCGATGGTCAAACCATTCTCACGGCCACTGAGCATACGGCCCTAATTTGGAATCTAGCGACGGGACAACGCGAAGGAGAGCCGCTGGTGCACCCAACTGGCATTATTGAAGTGGCTATTAGTCCGGATTCCAAAACTATCCTCACCCGTTGTGACGACGGGTCGGTGTACCTGTGGGATACTGCATCATGCAAGCCGTTAGGTCGATTGCGTCCCCAGCGCGGCCGCATTACGTATGCCGCATTCAATCCCGATGGATCTTCAGTCGTCACAGCGGGCGACGATGGCGGTCTTCAACTGTGGAAACTGCCACAGGCAATCGCGGACGATCCCGCTTTGGTCCAAGAATGGGTCGAAATGCATTCCCATCTGACCGTCAATGACCACGGCAAACTCGAATCACTTTCTCCTAACCATTTGAATTCGGTGGACAATCGACTCCAAACACCACCGGGCACCGGTCGTTAATCGCTCTGTAGCCGCCGGTCGATTCCCGGTGGGCTGGCTCGGCTTTCGATGCCTGCTGGTGGTTTTTGGTGCTGTAGCACGCCCCAATCGTGCTGGGTTCTCGCTTTAATGATAGGATCAAGTACATTCGCTCAGGCTTGGCCATCTCCAAATTGCGCCCAGTGATTTCTGACAGTGAGGAAGAACGATGAGACGACGCCGGCATGGTCAACGAGCCGTCCATGTTCAGGGTCATGGGCTGCGAAGGATCGGCCGATTGGCCATGGCCGCGATCAGTGGGTGCGCACTTTTCACGTCGACGGGACGTGGGGCGGATACCGCCGACCAAGTGAAACAGATGCTGGAGTTGGGCTGGAAAGCATCGCTGAATACCGACTCCATGATTGCGCGATCGGCCAATTTTAAGAAAGTGCAGGCTCAATATCAACAAGCGAAGCAAGTTGCACCGACCGATGATCGCATCGACTATGCGATGGCGCTGGTCGCAGCGCAGAATAACCGCCCTTCAGCGGAGGTGATCAAATACCTCGACAGCGCACCAACTGCTCGCGAGCCGCCGCTCTATGTGCACCGCATCAAGGCTTGGACGGTCCTCAATGGCAGCGATACGACGGCCTCCATCACAGCGATTACAGATTTAGCGCACGCCGTGAAAGCCAGCGACTCTCCGTCGAGCGCAGCCGATAGCCAAGACACAGCGAGGTGGATTGGCAGAGTCATTGGTTATTTTTCGGGTCCTGGAAAAAACCGACTGAAGCCCGAGGAACTCGCCGCTCTGGACGCTGAAATCTCCAAATCGCTGACGGGATCGATGGCGGCAGCTTGTTCGGAGGGTCAGGTTGCGGTCTCGGAGCGGTATACGGAATTGAAAGACCAACTCGACGCCGCGCAGAAAACTCTCAAAGAGAAAGGCGATCGAGATCGTAAAGCGCAGCAAGCGCAAAACGACGCCGCGTTGACGCAAAATAGTGCTGACTTGACGAACGGCAACCTGGTGCGCGACAAAGCGCTGCAAGACTACCAAGTAAAGCAAAAAGCCGCCGCCGATAATCGACGGCTCAAGGCTATTGGTCAGAATCTGTGGTTGCAGTCGCAAGGCCTGGGAGCGACGTTGAACGACTTGGAAGACCAATTAAAACGAGAACAACAGAAGCCCAGCAAAGATCAGGATGAGAAGTTGATCAAGAGCCTCAACTCCAGAATTGACAATGAAGCCAAGCGAGTGAACGCGCGAAAAACGACCCTTAGAAATACAAATAACGCAAATTCGTAACCAGATTCAGGCGAACGATCGCGAACTGACGGCCGCTGAATTGGAATTGAAGAAGCAGCAAATTGCCGTGCAGGATCTTGGGGATCAAAAGAAGAAGCTGGAAACGCAAGCGGTGAAACTGGCCAATCAAGCAAAAAACGCCCCTGCCATTGCCGATCCCGCCACAAAACGTTTGTTCCAAGAACTGACGTCAATAAAAACGTATGCGGCCCTGGATTTGGTCCAGGAAAAACAACAGCTACTGGACTCCTATTCGAAAAGTCGCACCATCGGCGAAATAGAAATAGACTGCACTATCAATCAATATTCACTTGACCAGCGACGCGTCACGGGTTACGCACCGATTGCTTTTCTGCTCGCGGCCGGACCTGCAAAGAGGGGCGCCCGCTTTGCCCGGAATGCTCCGCCATTTCAAACTGGCCCACTACGCCGCGGGGCTTTTTCATGCCAACGGGCGGCTGTTGGTGTGCGGTTTAACGGGTGGAAGTGCCAAGCCTTCGCTCTCCGCGCGGCGACGGAGCCAAACAACGTGCCGTCGACTGACGCCGCATTCCGCCATAATCTGACGCGCATTCTTGCCTTTCAAAAGCAGCTTTAGAATTTTCGCCCTGCGCTGCTTGTAGTAGGTCGTCATGCCCAGCATGATAGCCAATCATTAGGTCTTTTTCATGCGCGGGGCGGTACAATGCGGCGATGAAGTTCCGCTACCGGCTTTCCACTCTGCTGGCCTGAATCACTATCCTGGCCTGTGTCGTCGCCGCTTGCATTAAATTTCCAGTTTATGAATATGAAAGTCAGAGAATCGAAAACCACTGGACTGAAGATGGGCAGCCGAAATTAGAAACCATCACGCGCAATTTCATGAGCGGCTGCCACAGTCCGACAGATGCCGAGTACTTCAGCCGGCTGGCATTGCTAGGGCCAATTGCCATCGTGTGTACGCTGATGGGATTGTGGGTCATCCGTAATATTCGGATTTGGCGCGGATGGTAGAATGAAGCTATGAAAACGGAGGTTGCGCGGCGTATGGGGTGTCCGACCGCTGGCGGCTGGCAGTCGGCAGGACAAGGAGAGGCAAGTTCTAGCCACTGGCGGCCAAGGTTACAAAGCCAAGGCCGACTGTCTGCATGGAGTAAAAATCGATCCAGGAAGGGATCGACAAATTAACCTTCGAGACATATGAGGGCAAGGCAAAGGAGAGTCGGTGGCGGGCCAAAGCGTCAAATGGCCAGGTTGTCGCCACCTCTGGATCGTCATACAAAACCAAGAAAGAGTGCGACTCAGCCATTGAGACGATCAAGAAAGGAGCGGCCAAGGCGACGATCGAGGAAATCAAGGAAGCAAAGTAATAATCAGAATAGAATTTGCTTGCCGACTTCTGATCTTAGCCAATTGCTCCCTTGACGTTCTGTCGAATCGTGAGAATAAGCCCTGGCAGCGGCAGGTCGCGACTGCGCATAGTTGAAACTGTAGTCAACGCGGATTCTCAAACCACGCCGCACTGGGCCGAAGGGAGACTTGAATGGGAATGCTCAAAGAATTCAGAGACTTTGCGATGAAGGGCAATGTCATTGATATGGCCGTCGGCATTGTCATCGGTGTCGCCTTCGGAAAAATCGTGTCGTCGCTGGTGGCTGATGTCATCATGCCCCCGATTGGCCTGTTGATGGGCAACGTTGATTTCTCAAGCCTGGCGTACACTCTCAAAGCGGCAACGGACTCTTCGCCCGCCGTCACGATCAGATACGGACTGTTCATCAACACGATCATCGATTTCGTGATCGTCGCATTTGTGATTTTTTTGCTTATTAGATTGCTGAACCGTTTGAAGAAGCCAGCGCCTGCTCCCGCGATAACCAGCAGGGATTGCCCCTATTGCCTGATGAGCATCCCGCTCAAGGCTACTCGCTGCGGGCATTGCACTTCAGAATTAGGGGCGGGCTGACCTAAACGATTGTCCTGGACTTCTCCTGGAAGTGGTTTGTGCGTGTTTCATCAGTCAGCTGTGTATCTCGGACCAATTTCACACAAGTATGCTAAAGAGCAGTTCATTTGATTGCGGACCGCGGTTTGGCGCGGTAGGTTGTTCAGTGGTGACGTGTGGATGCTACTCTCTCTTAGCCTCGCCGCGGAGTTAGCGCTCCACAATCGTTCTTCTCAGTCCCCATTCGTGTTTGTTTTTCTGAAGGGATTGTCGTCATGAAATTTTTATGCGTTTGGCGCATCCTCGCGCTCGTCTTAGTCGCAACCGCTGTCGTGTCGATCGACGTGCAGCGGCCATCCAAAGCAGCCGAGCCAAAGGCCGCCGCGGCGGCCGATCTGAACACGGCCACCGAGGCGCAATTAGAAGAGTTGCCGGGAATCGGCGCCGCAAGCGCCAAGAAGATCATCGCCGGCCGACCGTACAAATCAGTTGATGAATTAACGAAGTCGGGAATCCCCGCGGCGACCATTGACAAGATTAAATCGCTGGTCACCGTGGCCGAGCCCAAAGCGCCACCGAAGGCATCTAAGCCGAGCGGTGCAGATGTTAAGACGGGACGAGCCGATCTGAACACGGCCACCGAGGCGCAATTAGAAGAGTTGCCGGGAATCGGCGCCGCCAGCGCCAAGAAGATCATCGCCGGCCGACCGTACAAATCAGTTGATGATTTAACGAAGTCGGGAATCCCCGCGGCGACCATTGACAAGATTAAATCGCTGGTCACCGTGGCCGAGCCCAAAGCGCCAATGAAGACATCTAAGCCGAGCGGTGCAGATGTTAAGACGGGACGAGCCGATCTGAACACGGCCACCGAGGGCAATTAGAAGAGTTGCCGGGAATCGGCGCCGCCAGCGCCAAGAAAATCATCGCCGGCCGACCGTACAAATCAGTTGATGAACTAACGAAGTCGGGAATCCCCGCAGCGACCATCGACAAGATCAAATCGCTGGTCACCGTGGCCGAGCCCAAAGCGCCAACCATTGTCGCGAAACCGATCGTTCCCGATACTACGACCGCATTGGTCGACCTAAATACGGCAACGGAGGCCGACTTGAAGGAACTCCCCGGAATCGCCGATGTTTATGCGAAGAAGATCATGGCTGGCCGGCCGTACAAATCCATCGACGATCTGTCGAAGTTAGGAATCCCCGCAGCGACCGTCGCTAAGATCAAATCGTTGGTGACGGTCGGCAGCGCGACTGCCGCCCCGGAGAAGGGCATGGTATGGGTCAATCTCGACAGTAAGCTTTATCACAAAGAAGGAAGCCGCTGGTACGGCAAGACCAAGTCGGGCAAGTACATGAGCGAAGCCGACGCCATTAAAGGCGGATACAGCGCCTTGAAGGAGTAATCGCGGCAGAATGTCATTCACAGCTCAAGCCCCGCTCGCCGGACGTTCTGATCGTGCTGATCGATGACGTTGGAATCGGAGTTCAAGACATATTCGGCGGCGATGTCCACACGCCGACGCTCATGAAGTTACGCAGTGCGCGCCTTCGCCATGCTTCGATGAACTGGCGATTAACCCAGCAACACTATGAATGTCGGCCGGTGGGGTGAGCGGCAAAGCCGTTCGTCGGCGGGAACGATCGAACTTAACTTTTGCCGCGATCAGCTGCTAGTTCTCCCAGGTATCATAGCCAAAGGTCGCAGGGGCCACATTACCTCTTCTAGCTCGTCAGCAGAAACACAAGCCAAGAGGCGCTAAATGGCACCTAGTCGGGTACCCCGGTTGGCTCGATATCAACCGCGACTGATCGATTCATGGAAATCATCAGACAGTTCCTCGGTGCCTACCTTGAGGCCACGTGTCGGCTTTGGTTCTGCGCAAACAAACCGTTTGCTGCAGGATCAACGTGGTGAAAACGGCCGCCGCGGCCAACGCCGCTGCCAAAAGCCTGCCGGGACGCACCGCTGAGATTTGAACGATGACGCAGGCGGGCCATGTTCTTCTACGTGCTTTCTCGTCTGCGAGTCTTAGTAGCTCCACCCGTTATGTAGCACAACAACAATCGCCCATTGGCCGAGCCCCATTCGGCATTCAACGCCTCGACACACTCAGGCCGGCCTCGATGCCGAAGTGCGCAAAACAAGTATTTTCCTTCGTCGCCGGCGGCATCGAAGAATACGACGGGGAAATCGCCGTTTTGCGGAACGCCATGGATTGCGAAATGCCCATGGCGAATATACACGCTGAACCGATAGTTATCGGTAAAACCGCTGTATTGCGGAAAGGCATGCCGCATGGTCACTTCGGCAGGAACTTTACCGTTTGATCCAACAATTTCGCCGGCGACTGTCACGCCGCGTCGGACCACCAGTTTTACTTCGCCTTCGGCGCCCGGCGACACTTCCATCGTCGCATGGGCAAATACGTTCTCAGGAGTAAAAATCGATTTTGTGGGACTGACCTGCCGCTCGGCCTGAACGGGTTGCATTTGAAAGTCGCAGGAACACCCTTCCACGCTGACGTCAAGCGTGCCCGGACGCGCTGCGAAAGAAAACTTGCCATCCGTATCGCTGGTTGCGACAAAACCGCCGATGTACCCAAAAACCTTTGAGTCATAACGCGTTTCGCAAACGATTCGAGCGTTTGCCACCGGCTCGCCGCTTCCTTCTTCGATGATTTGACCCGTGACAAGCACCGCGGGATCGAGTTGCAATTGAACATTTTCTTGGCGTGCATCAGCGTGCCTGCGGCAGACATCGTGCGCTGCAAATACGCAGAGCCTGCCGGCGGTCGAGCGGAGATTGTGAAAGCTGCCACCAATGACACTGGCGGATTTCAACTGGAAACTGCCCGCAGCATCCGTTTCAGTTCTTGTATCGTGCGCTGTGACGATTGCGTTGGCGATCGCCCGGCCGGTATCGGACGCAGTGACCATCCCAAAAATGGTAAAGGTCTGCGGGAGCCGATAAACCTGGTCGGCTGCATCGGGCTTCCATGTAAACGACAGCGAAAGGTGGTCGCTGCCCATCAGTCGAAACGCAACTCCCACGGCTGGCGGAAGTCCGCGAACCAGAATTTGACCTTGCGGATCGGTTTTGAATTCGGTTGGAAACAACTCTTTCAACGCCAGTGCGTCATTCCCAAGACTAAATGCTTCCATCGGATGGTTTTTCGTCAGTGACGTAAGTCGTACAGCGGCATCGACAAGCGGCTTGCCATCGGCATCGAGCAAAGTCCCGCGCAAATCTCTTGGCGGGGACAATTGCAGTTCGTAATCTTGCTGCGGGTCATCGAAATTCGGTCGCGCCCATACGATGGCAAATTCGGGCCCACCGGCCACGAGATACACGGCATTAATTTGTGCGTCCGGGAGCTTAACCCAACGCAAGTCGAAACGACCGTCGCTCTTTGTATGACCATCGGCGACAAGCTCCAACCGCTCGCCTCGCTGAGACGGAGATTCCCATGAGAAAACCGTCGCCACGAGTGCGACCTTCGCCCCTGCCGCAGGCTTGCCCTCCGGCGTGAGCACGATGCCGGTGATTTGTTTGACGAGTTGCGGTTCTTCGGATCTGCATACGCCCGCTGGCGAAACAATCGATGCCAGCAGCGTAATTGCGAACAGCGGTTTGAGCTCTTTCAAACACATGCGAGGTCGGAACCCGCTGCGAGTCATTTGGATCGATTCCAATTAGCTTACGGCTGCAGCTGGCTGCGAATATCCATCAGAATTTCGAAGTAATGCTAGGCGTTCGAGTGATCCCCGCTGCGGCGGTCAACGCAAGCCGTAATTTTACCGAACGCGATCAACCCGGGCACCTAAGAAATACCGGTGCCGCGACACACGTAGTTCGGTGGCTAAACAGTCACCGCGGGCTTGGACCGGCCCCGCCGCTGTAGCCGCTGTAGGCTTGCGAGATCCCTGAGCCCCTTTTGGTGCAGGCGGTCGGCTTGCACTTGACGCCGCAGCCAATAGTGCGCGGCAGGCGTGGCGGGCTCGACGTCGACCAACATCTTTTCGACCAACTGCTGCTGCAGCCAACAAGTCGTGACGCGGTCGATCGCCAATTGCTCCACGACCGATGCCTCGTCCCAGCCCAGGCTCTGTCGCAGATCCGCAAGCCGTCGACGTAGCGATTCCATCATTAGACGATCGCTGTTGGCGATGATCGCGACGATTTGACGTCGGGCCAGACTCGAAAGGTCCGAGACCCGCTGCCAGATCTCAGGGGCTTTATCCAGGATGACGTGCAGTCGTTCGAGTGCCCCCGTATCACCGGCATTGGCCGCTGCCGCAAGGTCTTTCAGTTCGGCGGCCGACCCCGGCCATGCTTTACCGTGCGGCTCGTGGTCCATAACGCCTCCTCCAGGGCCCCCGTGCTTGCCGGTAAAATCCCTGCGTCAGCAGCTGGGCCGTCACCAAAAAACTTGTCGTCTCGGCAATCTGCTCCAGCGGCTCGACGATCCGTTCGATCGCCTGCTGCAGTTGTCGTTGTGACTCGATCAGCTCCGCTTGCTCCTGTCGCCGGGCCACGTCTTGCCGGTAGGCGCAGTCAGCGAGCCAGCCGGCACCGAAATAAATTTTCGTTGGCCGGCCATTCCGCCGGACCGACCGGTAGTAATATCTTTTCCCGTGGCGATGCGACCAAGCCATCTCCCACCAGTCTATTAAGTGCTTCGGATTGAGAAGCTCGTTGTTACGCTCTCCGATGGAATTCAGCTGCGAATCGCCTCCCCATTTGTGCAGAGCGCGCGATCGCAGGGTCAGGCCGCCGCGGACAATTGAGTTAGCTCGCGCCTAGCAGGTCGATCGGTGCATGAACTGTCCGTGTTGCCAGTAGTTTGCGGCTCGCAAGCGGCCATCAGCGCATTCATGAAGCGTGCTGAGTTGGTCACTAACGTGAGACTTAGCCGCCCGAATTCGCTCGCGCTGACGCATAATTTGGGCAATGTGCAGAAACTGTTGATCTCGCTGATCGTTGGCCGGCAAATCATCGCCAGGGCCATCAGCCGGGGCCAACCGACCTCCAGCTCCACGTCCGGACCCATGAGTGGCAGGTCCGCCAGCCCGCCTCGCAGCCACTCCTGCGGCACGGCCTTAAGCATTGCCTCAAGCGCCACAGGACCGGCCATGCATCCGGTCCAGCGCCAGAGCCAGCTAGCGTCCGGTGTTCCATCCCGCTGTGGGCCGATGCCAACGGCGCGGAGCAGAAGCCAGTCCTTCGCCGCCAGCCGATCTCTCACATTGTAAAACAGTGACTCGAAGAGCTCAACCAGCTCTTCACCGGCTGAGCAACGCTCGGCCACCACGGTCAGCGGCAGACCCGTCAACAGCCAAGCTTCAAGCACGGTGCGCTGCAGCCGGTGTTGCTAATGGTAATTGCGCACACCAGGAGCAAAACACAACAACGGGAAAGCATTCTCTTGTCCCCGGATTCAATGCGTTCGCATATGAAAAATTGGGCGAAGGCTACGGGAAACAGCAATTGCCATCAAGACGGCCCATTCGCTGATCGCACTTGACAACCGTTGGTAACACTTTTGGTAACAGAGACCAAAAAAATAAAACCGGGCAGAATCTGCGGTCGCCGTAACCGCTTACTCTGTCCGGTTTTATTTTAGAGGCGCCGGTCGGAGTCGAACCGACGATGGCGGATTTGCAATCCGCTGCCTTAGCCTCTTGGCGACGGCGCCGAGTTATTTCGAACGAACTGGCTGCTCCACTTCTTAAGCGACAACAAACCCCGAATGTTACGCTGCCGGTCCGGCACTGGGTAACTTAGGAAAAGCGTGACGGACGGTCAAGCCTTGTGTGTTGCACCGGCTCTCCCTAACGAATCGACTATTCTTTCCGACAACTTGAATTTGCCCCGCAGTTCGCGCCCCGCCCCAGCCGGCAAGCATCACACTCTGCTGGACACGTGAAGACAGCTAAATTTTGCGGCGGCAAATCACGATGCTGTTCGTGGCGTTCGAACGAAACGAACCTCTTTGCGTTTGCGGAAAGGATTTCCCCATGTGGATTCCTAGCTGGCTGCAGCGGTCCCCATCGAGTCAACAACTTGTGGCCTGGGCAGTCGATGTTGCCCGAAGCTGCCATGCCAGCGTGGCACAGCGAGTGGGCGATGCCATGTACCAAATGAGCATGCCAGAAGCCCGTGGATATATTCGCGCTCGTTCGGCTTCCGTGGTGGAGCAAGAAGTGGCGCTGTTGCAGCAGCGAATTGGCTGCCAAATGGCGGTCGCCACGGTGATTCGTAAAAGAGCGACGGAAGAAGTTGTCCGCATGGCGATGGGCGACTTGCTCAAGGCCACGCGACAATCGTCGGCGGTACGTAAAGCCGCTTAACGGAGAATTGACCTCGAAGGCCGGCAGGCGACGGCGCTGGTTCGGCAAGGTGGAAACCGCATTTTGGCAATTGGCCGGCGGCGCGTAGAATAGCGCAGCCATGAATGTTGCACTTGCCTATTGTTTGCTGGCCGTCACGGCGGCCGAACCGCTGGCGCCTGGATCGAATTCCACGCGCTCGCTGCAAGTAGACGGCCGCGAGCGGTCGTACATTGTTCATATGCCGACGGGATACGACGCCACGAAACCGACTGCGGTCGTGCTTATCTTCCACGGGGCATTCACGAACGCGGCGATCACGGTCGCTTACTCCGGTCTGAACGCCACGGCCGACGATAAAAATTTCATCGCGGTCTATCCGAACGGAACAGGCCAGCGCGAGCCGGCGCTGTTTTGGAACGCGGGCGATTGGGGAAAGGCGCGACTGCGCGACCCGCCGGACGATGTAAAATTCGTCGCCGCAGTGCTCGATGATTTGGCTAAGGTTGCCAATACCGACGCGAAACGAATTTACGCCACAGGTATCTCTAACGGCGGCATGATGTGCTACAAACTGGCCGCGGAACTTTCCACGCGCATTGCGGCCATCGCCCCGATTGCGGGTACACAGTCTTTCGAGAATGCGCAGCCAAAGCGGCCAGTGCCTGTCCTGCATTTTCACGGTACCGAAGACAAACTGGTGCCGTATGATGGGCCAAAGCTGGCATCCGAGCGATTGATGGGTTTGAAATCGGTTGATGATACCGTGCGAATTTGGGCCAAACTGAACGCCTGCCCCGAAAAACCCAAGATCGAATCGCTGCCGGACAAAGCCGACGACGGCACGACGGTGAGACGCTTGACGTACGGCCCTGGCAAAGATGGCAGCGAAGTCGTTTTGATCGAAATCAAAGGTGGCGGTCACTCCTGGCCCGGCCGCTCCATGCCGCTGGAACTATTCGGCCGGTCGACCAAAGACATTTCCGCAAACGACATGCTGTGGGAGTTTTTTCAGAGGCATCCGCTGCAATAAGCATCATCCCGGCGGCAACCATCTAATGCGATGATTCTGGACGCTGGGATCGTTGCCTGTGGTTATCATGGCAAAGTCCCTTTGTTTGCCGTTCTCCCCTGCCATGCGACAAATTCCTCGCCACTTCGTTTCGATTGTATTGTTAGCGACTTTCGCATCATCGGCGGCATCGGTCAATGCGGCGTCGCCCAACGAGGTGGGTAAGCATGTTACTGCAATTCTCGATCAAGGGTGGAAACTATCGCCAGAGGCGGATGCGGTGGCGCGGCAACATTTCGACGCGGCACAACTCGTGGCTCCAAACGATGCGCGCGTGCCTTATGCCATGGCGCTCGTAGCGATGCACAGTCATCGGTCGACGGACGCGGTCACGTACCTCCGTATTGCACTGAATGCCGCCGATAAAACCGCCTTGCCGATTCAATGCGATCAGATTTGGCAAGAGGCGCTCGCCGAGAACCAGTCTGCGGTTGTCGGCGACACAATGGCTTTAATCAAGCAGCTTTCCGAGAGTGATAACCGTGCCGTCGAGGCAGACCGCCTGGCTACCGCTCGCTGGCTTGGCAAGTTCATCGCCTTCTTTCACGGTCCCGGCAAGGGAAAGCTCGGTGAAGCTGATTCAGCAAGCATTGAAGCACAGATGAATCAATTTTTGAGAAAACCACTGCTCGCGGAAGTGGAGGAAGGAAAGATGGAAGCGGCAAAACAGTTGGACGATTTGCGCAACCAACTCCGCTTCGCCCGAACGGAAGCGATCAATCGCAACGACGCCAAGCGAGTGGCAGATCGCAAGAAGAATTTTGCAGCACTGGCAACCTCCCGGGCGAAAACACAGCAAGCCGAAAAGGCACGAGACGAATTTCTGAAGCGGTCGGCCGAGGATCAGAAAACCATTCAACAGGAAATTGAAGCGCGCAAGCAGCAACTTTCGGATGCGGCCGAGTCGCGCCAAAGCCTGATGACACCGCCGGAAAATACTTCAGGCAACCCGGACGATGTCAACACGGTTGATTTGAGCGTTAATCGACAGTTGCATGCCTTGCAAGTGCGCGAACGGGCTTTGCAACAGCGACTGAGCGAACTAAGGAATGCTGTTGCAGCGTTGCAGCGGCAAGAGAAATCGCTTCGCGACCAAGCCGATCGGCAAAATGCCATTCAAGCGACATTGGAACAAAAAAACCAAGACCTTGCGGCTAAAGTCGGCAATGACGATGGCAGTACGGCCGCGATCGAGGCCAAGATTGCATCCATTAGTACGTATCTTGGAGCCGATTTGGAACAGGAAAAGAAGCTGCTTCTCGAAAGCTACGGTGTGCAGACGGTCAATGGCAAAAAGTAAACGCTAATGATTGGCGAACCGCCGCCGCTGTATTATGTGGCCTGAAATTGCCGCTCAAACGTTTTCTTCACTGCGGCGATGCCGTCGCGCAGTGCCCGGCAATCGTTGCCGAAAGTGAGCATTCGACAGCGGCTCATCGCAGTACAGCGATCGGCGAAGTTGGGATCAACGGCGATCGTGCCCCACGCTTTGCCATGCTTTTTGCACGCGGCATCTACGTGCTCGCAGGCCTCCAATACTTTTGGATGCGCCGGTTGGCCAATCGCGCCCAGTTCCGCCGAAAGATCGGACGGACCAACAAATAACAGGTCGACACCGTCAATGGCCGCAATGGCTTCCGCCTGATCGAGCGCGCCGCGAGTTTCAATTTGAATGCTTAAAAAGACGTTTTTATTTCCATCGGACACGAGCTGCGCCAAGCTCTTGCCGGTGTAATAACCATCGGCCCCGGAAGTGTTCATGCCACGCCAGCCTCGCGGCGCGAACATGCACCAACGGACGAATTCCTCGGCATCGGCACTGCCCATGACACGCGCGGCCATCACACCATCGACGCCCGATTCCAGGCTCTGTGTCACCAACGAATAGTGGGTATTCGTAACGCGAGTGAAGCAGCCCAACCCGCTCGCCCGCGCGGCAATGGCAGCAATCGTGACTTGCTCCGTCGATAGCCCGGCATGTTCTTGATCGAGCCACAAAGCGTCGTATCCTCCGGCCAGACCGAACATTTCAATCACCACCGGATGGAACAACCGACCGACGGTGAACACGTTGAGCAGGCGATCTTCAGCAAGCTTTTGCTTAAGCAAGTTGGGCATAGGTTGGTGAGCGTTGACGGGTTTCAAGTTTGCCAAGGCAGGAAAGCTATGCTCCGTTGTACTTTTCAAACGTGATGGATACAACGCTTGGCGATCGATATCGCCCTATCTGAAAAGCGTATTGATGTATGCAAATGGCCGAGCATTTTCGGTTGGCAACCCGTGGTTCGCGTAACAATCCGCGCACAGGCAGCTTGTTTGTTAGAATCGTCATGGAGCGAGCAGTTCCGCGAATTGCAACGTAGGATTGAAATCGGATACTGCATTGCCATGGGTTTGTTCACCCTGGGCTTAATGTCAAATGGTTTAGGGAGTTGTGCCTGTGGGCGCCGACCCGTTATTACCGCAACGCGAAGTCGTCAGCAGTCAAATGACGACGGTGCACGATCCGCTGTCGGCACAGAATCCGAATCTCGGAATTCCGCGCTCGACGACAGAAGTGCCTGGCACATTCATCGGGCCCTATAAACTTGTCGAAATGCTCGGCGAAGGGGGCATGGGCTGTGTGTTCCTGGCGGAACAGGAGAAGCCGGTGAGGCGCCGCGTGGCGCTAAAGCTGATTCGCATGGGCATGGATACGGTGCAGGTCATCACGCGCTTTGAGGCCGAACGCCAAGCGCTGGCGCTGATGGACCATACAAACATCGCCAAAGTGCTCGATGCTGGCGCGACAGAAAGCGGCCGGCCCTACTTTGTCATGGAGTTGATCGATGGCGTACCGATTACCCAATATTGCGACGAGCATCGGTTCACGCCCCGGCAGCGGCTGGAGCTGTTTGTGCCCGTGTGCAAGGCGATCCAGCATGCCCATCAGAAGGGCATCATCCATCGCGATATCAAGCCGGCAAACATTCTCGTGACAGTGGTCGACGGCCAGCCGGTACCCAAAGTGATCGACTTCGGTGTCGCCAAAGCCACGGAACAAACTTTGACCGATCATACCATGGCCACACAATTTGGTGCGGTCGTTGGCAGTTTGGAGTACATGTCGCCGGAGCAAGCCGAAGCCAGTGCCGAAGGAATCGATACTCGTAGCGATGTCTACTCGCTGGGTGTCGTGTTATACGAACTCCTCACGGGCACAACGCCGCTGGGTCGCAACAAAACTTGGAAGGCCGGATTCGCCGAATTGATTCGGATGATTCGAGACGTAGAGCCGCCGCGTCCCAGCACACAGATTTCCAGCTCCGCGACGTTGCCGACCGTGGCGGCAGCGCGAAAGATGGAGCCAGGCCGGCTGACGCGAACGGTAAAAGGAGATTTGGATTGGGTGGTGATGAAATGCCTGGAAAAAGATCGCACACGAAGGTACGAATCGGCCAGCACGCTTGCGCATGATGTGGAGCGTTACCTGGCCGATGAACCGGTCGACGCTTGTCCGCCCTCGGCGAGTTATAGGGTTCGCCGCTTTGTCCGCAAGCACAAAGCAGGGTTGGCGGCAGCCGCGGCGTTCCTGTTGCTGCTGGTCGCAGGCCTGGTGGCCAGTCTATTGGAAGCAGCTCGGGCCAACCGGGCAGAGCAGCGCGAGCACTCCGCTGCGCGACAGATGCAAACCGAGCGCGATCGAACTCGGTTGGCACTCGTTCAGCAAGTTGCCGAACGGCTGGATGGCGATTTGCGGCGACTAGCGATGGCCGGCCAAGTGCTCGCTGCCACGCTGGCCCAGCGGACCGATTGGAAAGAAGCCGACCTGGAAAATTGGATGCGCACCGTCATCGGACAGGACGAGCGAATTTTTGGCATGTCGCTGGCCTTCGAGCCACGCCAATTCGATCCGGATCGCGAAGATTTTTGCATCTACCTGTTTCGCGGACAAAACGGCATCGAGAAAAAATACCTGCTACCTCCAAGTTACGTGCCCATTTACCGCGAATGGGACTGGTACAAAAAGCCGGTTGCGGAAGGGCGCCGCTCTGGAGCGAACCGTACGTAGACACTGGCGGCGGCGAGATTCCAATGGTTACGTATTCCGCGCCCATCCGCCGTGGAGAACAGCTCGTCGGCGTGCTGACACTGGACCTCTCTGTGCAATACTTCAAAGTGCTTGGCGATTGGCTCAAAGAAGTGAATCTGGGACGCGGCAGTTATGGGTTTGTTGTGAGCCCGTCGGGCATCATTATCAGTCATCCCGATCCGGAATTTGATTTATCGCACCTTGTCGCCGCGGGCAAAAAGCCAAAAAATATATTGGGGCTTAGCTTGGCCGACAAAAGATTTGCAAACCTAGTTAACAAAATGCACAGCGATTCTTCCGGAAGTGGCACCGCGATTGATCCTTCGACAGGCAAAGACGCGGTATTTTTATTCGCGCATGTGCCCTCGGCGGAATGGACATTCGTCGCCGTGATTCCAAATGCTGATCAATGAGAATTGATCGAGCAGCAAAACAGCGGAGCGAGATGGTCCGAGAGGAGCCTGGCCGTGCAATTCTACAAGATATTGTCGTGCGAAGTTTGCACGCATTTACAAATCGAGCGGCTGAGGTCGGTCGTTGGTCGGCGGCCGGGTTGGCAGCGGCGGCGGAATTTCTTCGACCGGCGGAACGTCTCGCGCTGCAAGATAAGTGGAAAGTAGATTGTGCGTTTTTGCGAAAGCTGGCAGTGAGGTGATCGCCTGGAAGTGGTTGTCACCGCTCACTTGATCGAAGCGCGCGGCGAGCGCATCTAGATCGACTTTCGAGCTCACCGGATACAGAAATACGCCTGGACGCCGATCGACCGGAAGTTGACTGAGCGGGCCACTAGATGTCAGCCCGAGAAAATTCTGCCAGCGGGCGCCGGTATCGAATCCTGCCAGTTCGCGGCTGAGCTGGCGGCCGGCTGCATAAAGTTGCTCGGCCAGCGGTGCAACGCTACCCGGCTGCCGCAGCGGCTGAGCGGCAGCAACCGGCGCCCGCTGCGCATCGCAATGCCGATAGGGGGGCGCGGTGTAAAGATCAACAAACGGCGCTTGAATATGCGCGCGCCGCCCGGCAACCAAGTCATGCGAAAGTACGGCACTTGAATGATGCCGGGCGCGACGATAATTGGTTGAGCTTGCACTGACGGCGCGTCAACGATTCCTACAAATGCGATTACCGCGATACAGATAAATCGTTGCATGGCACACCTCCGTCGGA
The DNA here is from genome assembly GCA_963773875.1 of Pirellulales bacterium. GTDB lineage: Bacteria > Planctomycetota > Planctomycetia > Pirellulales > JADZDJ01 > CAVTYH01. Next base: position 148,723 of record CAVZCV010000006.1, on the reverse strand, counting down.
AGGTCGCACAGCAGTCTTCCCTCAAACCAATTCTAGGAACGGAAGTGACGAGGAGTCAAAGAGGAGTATCCAGTCAAAGCGAATTTCTCCTCGACATTTGGGCATTTTCATTAGCTTTTTCGACTGCCCAATTCGTGCATCAGCCGCTCATTGATTCGCCACATCAAGTCGCTTGCGCACGTCTGCCAAAATGCGCTCGTCTTCGGCGAGAGCCCGTTTCGGGTTAGCTACACGCCAGCGCATTTCCAGCACAAACTTGTCAATGTTATAGCGGCGGCCAGTTTTCGCATTCAACCCGTATTTGATTCCGGGCTGTTTTTCCAGTGTTTCAAGTTTCCCGAGCGCGTCTTCCATCTCCTTGCGATACTCGTCGCGCGACTCATCCATGTACATTCGCATGGAAAAGTAGGCGCGAATCCACTCGCGTTGCAAAAGGGCCGCATCTTCAAGGAAGCGAAAATCCTCCACGAGCGGCGCCATTTGTTCCGGCGTGCAATAGGCGCCGGCCCGTTTCAGTTCATCCTGAGCCAGGTGGACTTGCCGTACCACTTCATCTTTTTCCGCCACGAGGCAGTCGTACGTCGCCGGATCGGGATGATACAGCTTTTGTTCGAGCTCCTTGTCGGCAGAATCGTGCGACCATTTATATCGAGACCGTTCAAGCACATGGCCAAAGTAATATGGATAGTCGCCCCATTCGGCGCCCAGGGCTTTCGTGAGCCAGTTCTCCAAATGCCATCGGCCGTGATGATTGATGTACTCCGATCGCGCCACGGCAGAAGCGATGAGCGGCACCGCCTCGGCCGGATATTTCTTCGCAGCCCAAGCGAGCAGCACGGTGTCGATGGTGGCATCCGGATTTTGCAGAAATCGCGCGAACGCATACAGATTCACTTCGTGCACATCGTCAAACGGATGATCCCAGTACAATCGCGCGCGGCCCACGGCACCATCGAGACGCGTATCGCGCGCCCGCTGAACGGCACGCCGCAGGTAGTCGGCCTGACAATAGGCGCCTTTGGTGGACCAGGCTTTTTCGATGCCGAGATCGACTTCCATAATTTGCCGCTTTTTACCGACGTTTCCGTGCTGCGGATCCCACGGATAGAACGGGTGAAATTCGTGCGTGGTGTCTTTGCACATTGTGATCACATCGTCCGGCAGTCGATCGAGCGCTTGTTTGAAATATTCCATCTCCAGCGGCTCGTAAAAAAAGTTCCGCACGATCAGTTGCTTGTTGTGTCGTTTCAACAACTCGTAAAAGAATTTTGAGACGCGATAAATTCGCTCCGGCACGTCATCACGGCTCATGACCTGCGTGTTGCGAAAGATGCGGAAATCGCTTTCGTGCAACGTGAGCACAATGCCCGCGGCGCCCGGCACGGTTTTCAGGAGCTTTTCGTAGCGTTCGTCCAAAAACGGGAACAAGCCGGGATCGTCCATATTGAGTTTCCCGTCCTTGAGGAACCGCTTGGGCATGTCATTGAATTCATGCACCCAGAGGTAATATGGAATGTGCTGAGCGGCGGCAAGATCGCCGATGTGCCGCAGATCTTTTTGCCAGCCGCGAATGAATTTCGTTTCGTCGCCAAGTTTGATGTCATTCAGATACGCTGGCGGATGCTTGGGATCGATCGAATCGTCGGACGCCAAAAACCCTTCGGTCGACCAGAAGAATTCGTGTGAAAAAATGAAGAAGTTCACGCCATACTGGGGCGCTTTTCGAACGGCCTCTTCAAGCTTGGGAATATTGTATTCGTGAAACTGCCAGCCGATCAGCGAGAAGGGCGAGCCGCTATTTGGAACATTCGGCTGCTGGTTTTGTGCGGTCGCGGCCGATGGACTATCAGACTTTTCGGCTGCCGACGCATATCCAAACGCAATCCCCACCCAGAGCGCAACAAGCCACAAGCGCACATTCATCGTTGGTTCCCCCGAATCCCGAAACGACATTGCGAGAAGCTCCACACGCCGCGGAGCCATGGCTCTGGTTATAGTCAGCCCAGTGGCAGAATGCCACCAACGATGCGAACTAAGGGTTGCCTTCCGCTTCCCCGACAAGAGCGGTGCCTATTTCGTAGCACCGCGTGCTTATTCGGCGGCAGCATACAACCTCAACCTGGATTGTATTGCCTGTGAGCGTGACAACCTGCAGTTTCTCGCGCGGGTAAAGCGGCTCGCAGTGCAGAAACCCGAGTCCATCACGCGAGATGTTCGTCAAGTACGCGCTTTGCCATGTCGGCTCGCGCTTCAATTGCGGCAGCGTCGGCTGGCACTGAATAGCAGCCCGATTGTTTTCACTGCGGCAATAAACCCGTTGATACCGGCGGCGCTCCCCCTCGGCAATCGGCACCATGCCATGCTTTTCGAAGTTTTCGCGCCAGTGCGCGGGAATTTCGACCTGGCAAGGCAGCGAACCGATTAGCTCGGCAGCAGCGTGCTTTCGATCATCATGTTCCAACATTCCACTAAATCCTTATCGAAACCGTGCCCGGCCTGTCGCGTGAAGTATTTGAGCACATCGGCCACGGCTGCGCCGCTGTGGTAGGAGCGGTCGCTGGTCATGGCATCGAACACGTCGGCAATGGCGCAGATTTTCGCCCAGGGATGAATTTCGTCGTTCATCGATCCCACGGGATAACCGGAGCCGTTAGATCGCTCATGATGCTGATAGACCATCATCAGCGCACCCCACGACATTTCCTTTCGCAGGCATAGCTCAGAGAATCCGAGCCGCGGATGATCGCGGATGACGCGCTGTTCGCCGGTATCAAGACGCCCGGGTTTTTCCAAAATATCGATTGAAACAAACCGCTTTCCTACATCGTGCAACAGGCCGCCTTTGGCAATTTCGGTCAGATCGACGACGTCGGTCGTGCCCAGGCGATTCGCCAGCATAACGCTGTAGGTGGCCACATGCGTGACATGCGTGTACGTGGAGTAGTCGTGCAACATCACGTTCACCAGGTCGCTCAACAGCAGCTCGCTGCGATTTAACAGCAGCGCCAACTGCCCTCCCAAATCATCCGCGACAGCAGTAATGTTGGCGGTATCGCCGCTCCGCAATGCCTGACAAAATGTGACCCGCGCCGCGTCTTTCAAGATCTGATATCGGTTAGCAACCGGAATATTTTCGTTGCGCAGATACCTGTTGCTTCAAATAGTCGCGATAAGCCCTGGCCATTTCGCTGGGCACGTATAGCGTTTCGACGCCGGCGTCGATCAGCTTTTGAAAATCGCTCGGCGAACAGGGCACGTTCTTCTGACGATAGAGTTTGTTCGCGTTCGGACCGTTCAGGCGGATAGTACAGATCGAAATCGAGGCTGGTCGCCGTGCAAAGGGTTTCCACGGCCACTGGCTGAAAGGCATCGAAATTCAAAAGTTGCTTATGAACTTGCGACACGGGTGCCGAACCGGGTGCAAAGATATTGAGAACGACGACGAATAACTCTTGGCTCCAAACGCCGCCAAGCAGCGAGATTGATTGCTAAGCAAGCACGTCCCCCTATCCCCCATAATATTCATACGTCGGACCAAAAAGGGGGTCAATTTTGCTGCCATGACTTGCATTACGTCGAGAATGAGTAAAGCCGGTCGTACTGGCCTTGCCGGCCAAGGAAACACGCGTCCGAAGAGAAGTCGCCATGGCGCAAGAGGGGAGTCGGGTTCAACACAATCCATAACGCATGTTTTCAAGTCAGCTCCGACCGCGATCATTCAAATACACCCGAGGACTAGGAAATCATGGTTGTTACGACCGGGAATGAAATTGAAGGGCACGCAATCACTTCATATTTGGGCTTGGTGCGCGGCATCGTGGTGCGCTCGCCAAATATTGCCCAGGGGATTATGGGCGGGCTGAAGTCGATTATCGGCGGCAACATCGAGTCGTACGCGCAAGTGTGCGAGAGCTCTCGCGAGCAAGCCTTTGAGCGAATGGCGCAGCACGCCCAAGAACTTAATGCAGATGCCGTGATTGGCACGCGTTACAACTCCACCGAGTTCGGGCAAGGCGCCACTGAAGTGCTCTGCTACGGCACCGCGGTAAAGATTGTGAGACGCGCCTAGATTGCACCGCCACTAATTTCGGCTGGTTTCACTTGGCACCGGAGCCTTAGCGCCATTCATCGGATATCCGCGCCAAATGTACTCGAGCGCCTCGGGCAATGTTTGCTGTTTCACGCGGCCATCCGTATGACCGGCGTCTTTGGCGAAGATGAACTGATAGTGATAACCTTTCTCGGCCAGCACTTTCGCCATCCGTTCATTGGCGAGTACCCAGTCGTGCATGTTGTCATGCATCACGTTCGGGTTCAATAAATCGCGATCGCCGACTTCCATCCAAATTCGAATTGGCTTTACCGGGGTATTGGGAATCAAATTCTTATGAAATTCCCAAGCTCCATGCGGCGTTTCTGAATTCGGCGGCCACTGCTGATTCACATACGTGCCGGAATATGTGAGCACGCGGTGATACAGCTCGGGATGATACCACGCCATGATTAGCGCACATGAACCGCCGGAACTGCCGCCCATGGTAGCGCGGCCCTCAGGATCTTTAGTCAGCTTCACGTTGCATTCTTTTTCAACCAGCGGCAACACTTCGCTTTCGACGAACTCCGCGTACTTTCCCGACATTGTGTCGTATTCCAGCCCGCGCTGGCTGCCTTGCGCATCGCCACTGCCGTTGCCAATGGAAATGGCGATCATCGGCGGCACGCGATGTTCTGCGATCAATGTATCGAGAGCCGTGAACAGTGCTTTATCTGGCCCGTCGGCGCCGACGATGAATGGCGCCTCGGTGCCAGGCACATACTGCTTCGGCACATAAACAGCAAGTTTTCGAGTGTACGGCGCTGGATGGCTCGTCTTAACGACAAGTTTCGCAGGATCAGATGGATCCGGTGTGCCAAATGTTCCGCTCTCGCGCGCAATGCCGGGATAGGTTTTGCTGTCGGCCGAGCTCATCGTGAGATTGTGAATCCTTCCTTGCAGCACGCCTTCTTTCACGGTCATTTCGGGTGCCGGCCTGTGCGTGGAACCGATAATGAAATTGCCATCGGCATCGGGCGGCGGAACTTCGCCATCGGGCAGCTCCTTGGCGGTGACGAAGCCCGGCGTATTGGGATCACGTGTCGGCGGTGTTGGCCGCGCGGGCCGTTTCGCCGGCGCCGGGGTTTGTTCCGCGTTCTGCGCTCTGGCGGAATTGAGGACGCCAAAAAACCCGATCAGAAGTACGACGCCCAAAAGATGTTTCTGCATTTCGTGCGCTCCGAAAACGAAAATTGTGGCCAGCGAGGACGCGTGAATCTATGAGCTTAATGGGTGCCGCCGGCGACTGCAAACCTAAACGACTCCCCGGGGACATTCCTGGCATCGAATTTGCGAACCTGATGCGGGACCTAACATTTTCAGACTAACGACTCGCGATTCGCCCATTGTGTGGGCGAGTTGATGATGCGCCTTTAAGCAAGCGAGCTGCTCAGCTTGCGGTCTTCAGGGAACCTCACTTGGAATGTCGATCCGCGTCGCGCTCAATCACCGTACCAGCTATACGTACGACCGACCCGTTGAAATTTCGCCGCATGTCGTGCGGCTTCGGCCTGCGCCACATTGCCGTACGCCGGTTTTGAGCTATTCGTTGCGCGTCCAGCCTCAAAAGCAGTTTCTCAATTGGCAACAGGATCCGCATGGCAATTACTTGGCTCGCTTTGTCTTTCCCGAAAAGGCTCACGAGCTGAGTTTTGAAGTCGATCTGATCGCCGAAATGAAGGTGATCAATCCGTTCGACTTTTTTCTCGAACACGATGCTATTCATTTTCCCTTCAGCTATGGCCAGTGGCTCAGCACCGAGTTAGCACCGTTTCTGGTGACCACCGATGCTGGTCCGCGATTTGCCGAATTTGTGGCCGATGTTCCCAGATCGACGGATCGAACTGTCGATTTTCTCGTCGACTTGAACAGCTACGTGAATCGCAGTGTGAAGTACGTCATCCGGATGGAAGCTGGTGTGCAAACTCCCGTAGAAACTTTAGAGCTCGGGATAGGCTCGTGCCGCGACTCTTCCTGGCTGTTGGTCCAAACGCTGCGCCACCTGGGCTTAGCCGCGCGGTTCGTTTCCGGGTACCTCATTCAGCTACAGCCCGATGTCAAATCGCTCGATGGCCCCTCGGGTGCAGAAAGAGATTTCACAGATTTACACGCTTGGGTGGAGGTTTACTTACCTGGCGCCGGCTGGGTTGGAATGGATCCCACTTCCGGCCTAATGGCCGGGGAGGGACATTTGCCGCTGGCTGCAACGCCCGATCCGATGTCGGCGGCGCCGATTAGCGGCAGCGTCGAGGCGTCTGATGTCGAATTCAAATTCGAAATGTCGGTGCGCCGCATTCATGAAGATCCGCGTGTAACGAAACCTTACACCGACGAGCAGTGGACGCGCATCGATGCGCTCGGACACGAAGTCGATCGTTTGCTGCAAATCAATAGTGTCGCTCTCACAATGGGCGGCGAGCCAACGTTCGTTTCCATCGACGAAATGGACGGTGCCGAGTGGAATATGACGGCACTGGGAACCGATAAACGCCGTCTGGCGGCGAACTTATTCCTCCGACTCGCCGACCGTTTCGCCAGCGGTCCGCTGTTGCATTACGGCCAGGGGAAGTGGTATCCCGGCGAACAACTTCCGCGCTGGGCGCTTGGCTGTTATTGGCGCGGCGATGGCGAGCCAATCTGGAACGATCGCGAATTGGTTGCCAAAGATGGAGCCCACTATGGTTTCGACGACCAGCATGCACGGCAATTCGTCGGCGCGCTGGCCGAAAGATTGAACGTCGGCGCGGATTGCGCTATCGCCGCTTATGAAGACACTTGGTACTACCTGTGGAAAGAGCGTCGACTGCCGGCGAACGTCGATCCGTTCCATTCCCAACTGGACGATGCAGAAGAACGAGCACGCCTGGCAAAAGTCTTCGAACAGGGCTTGCAGAACGTTGTAGGATACACACTACCGCTGCGGGTTCGTAGTTCGAGCGCGGATGCCACAGAATGGGAAAGTGGCCCCTGGTTCTTCCGGCCCGAGCGGATGTATCTGATTCCTGGCGATTCGCCAATGGGTTATCGGCTGCCGCTGGATTCGTTGCCCTGGTCGACGCCGGGGGAAAATCATCAGATTTACGAGCGCGATCCGTTTGCCGATCGTGAGCCGTTGCCAAGGTTTTCCCAAAATGGATTGGACGGCCATCACGAATCTTCCCCACATTCGCTCGGTCGGACTACAGCACACGGGCTGCGCGTTATGCATCAGATGGCTGGCGTTGCGGCCGGATCTGACTTTGGCGATGCGACTGCGGAGAGCCGACAAGGATTCCCACTCGCTGGCACATCGCCAATGACAGCAACCGCAGCAATGACAATGCCCGAACACATTGTCCGAACTGCCGTTTGCGTTGAGTCGCGAAATGGAACCCTGCACGTGTTCATGCCGCCGGTGGGTGACGTGGTCGACTATTTGCGGCTTATAGGGGCCGTGGAAGCGACAGCGGCGAGGCTGGCAATGCCGGTCCGAATTGAAGGTTACGCGCCGCCGCACGATTATCGCTTACAGCACTTTAAAGTCACTCCCGATCCGGGTGTCATCGAAGTCAACCTGCAACCAGCACGAAAGTGGTGCGAGCTAGTTACTAATACAACAACGCTCTACGACGAAGCGCGACTGTCGCGCTTGGGCACAGAAAAATTCATGCTCGACGGTCGTCACACTGGCACAGGTGGCGGAAATCATCTGGTCTTAGGCGGCGCAACGCCTCGCGAAAGTCCGTTTCTGCGGCGGCCTGACTTGCTACGCAGCTTAATCGCGTATTGGAACAATCGTCCGGCCCTTTCATATTTGTTTTCAGGTTTATTTATCGGCCCAACAAGTCAGGCTCCACGCACCGACGAAGCTCGACACGAGTCGATTTATGAGCTCGAAACTGCGTTCACGCAGTTGCCGCTCAATGGGCGCAATTTCCGTGGATCGTCGATCGGGCACTGCGGAACCTGCTCGTCGATCTGACTGGCAACACGCATCGAGCAGAGTTTTGCATCGACAAGCTGTTTTCGCCTGATTCGGCAACTGGGCGACTCGGCCTCGTGGAATTTCGCGCTTTTGAAATGCCGCCGCATGCGCGGATGAGTCTGACGCAACAACTGCTGATGCGGGCTTTGGTCGCGCGGTTTTGGAACGAACCCTATCAAGCTCCACTGGTGCGCTGGGGCACATCGTTACACGACCAATTCATGCTGCCGCATTTCGTGGCGCAAGACTTTCAGGAAATTATCGATGAACTGAATGCGGCCGGCTATCCGTTCGAGCAGGAGTGGTTCGCGCCGCATTTCGAATTTCGCTTTCCGATCCTCGGACAAGTCACGCACAACAATATCCATCTCGAACTACGTCAAGCCATTGAACCGTGGCACGTTTTGGGAGAAGAACAATCGAGCAACGCGACGGCAAGGTATGTTGATTCGTCGCTTGAACGCGTGCAAGTTAAAGTGCGCGGGCTGACTGACACCCGACACTTTGTTTCCTGTAATGGCCGCCGCGTACCTTTGCATCCCACGGGCACACCGGGCGAATTCGTGGCGGGCGTTCGCTTCCGTGCCTGGCAGCCCCCGTCGTGTTTGCATCCGACCATCGACGTGCATTCGCCCCTCGTATTCGATTTAATCGATACTTGGAATTATCGCTCCATTGGCGGCTGCACATGGCATGTAGCTCACCCTGGCGGACGCAGTTTCGATCGTTTTCCCATCAATGCTTACGAAGCAGAGAGCAGACGATCTGCTCGGTTCTTCGGCATGGGCCACACGGGCGGAAAGACCGCCATTCCACCAAACGAACATAATCGCGATTATCCCATGACCCTCGATTTGAGGCGGCCTGTGGAATTGGCAACAATGAACGAATAAGTTGCCGTTGCCGAGCTAGTTCGACTTCCACTATGCTTTCGCCAGCTTGCCGCGGCGAGTTTGAGCCGACCGCACATTCGTTGCCTCCGATGCCTGACGCCGCTCGACTGAACAATCCATTGCCTTGCGACCGTCTTATCGCCGGGTACCAGCCTGAGTCGGGCGTGTTCGACGAAATGATTGCGCCATCGGGTCTTTTAAGATCTTCTTGGCAGCAATTTGCCAGTGGATTGAATCACATCGGCACCGCAGGTCTGTCGCAACGTGCAGAGCAAGTTAAGCGTCTATTGCGTGAAAATGGCGTCACCTACAACGCCGTCGGAGCGCCAAAAGGCCCCGATCGCCCCTGGGAATTAGATCCGATTCCGCTGCTCTTTGATAAACAGTCCTGGGGAACACTAGCCGACGGGCTGAAGCAGCGTGCGACGCTCCTGAATTTGATCCTCGCCGATGTCTATGGTCCGCAGCGTTTGGTGCGCGAAGGCGTGCTGCCCCCGCCAATTGTATTCGACCAGCCAGGCTATCTGCTGCCGTGTCGCGGTATTCCTGCGCCGAAGGACGTGTTTCTGTGCCTGTATGCTGCGCATTTGGCTCGGCAGCCTGATGGCCAGTGGCTAGTGCTGACCGACCGCACCCGCGGACCATCAGGCATTGGGTACACCCTGGAAAATCGGCTCGCAGTTTCCCGGACTTTGCCAGGCGATTTTGAATCGCTACATATTGAGCGCTTGGCCTCGTTTTTTATTGCGCTGCGCGATCGGCTGATTTCGTTCGCACCGACTGAGCAGGAGAATCCACGTGTTGTCTTACTTTCGCCCGGCGTTAGCAGTGCCACGTCATTCGAAGACGGTTATCTCTCACGCTATCTGGGCTACACGCTCGTGGAGGGCGGCGATTTAACGGTACGCCGCGGTGGCGTGTACATGAAAACGCTGGGAGGTTTGTTGCCCGTCGATGTCATTTTGCGCCGAATTCCTGATGGTGATTGCGATCCGCTTGAACTCGAGCCGAATTCGCCGATCGGGACGGCGGGATTGGTTCAAGCCGTGCGCGACCGAACTATCGCAATTACGAACGCCGTTGGTTCCGGATTCTTGGAGGCGCCGGCGCTCGCAGCGTTTCTGCCGCAAGCCTGCCGCTTGCTGATGGGCGAAGATCTCCGTTGCCCCTCGCTGCCCACATGGTGGTGTGGCGAATCCGAGAATCTACTTTATGTCGAAACGAATTTGAGCCAACTCAATATTCGACACGCACTAAAACGACGTGGATCGCCGCCAATTGCCGGCGCCTCCTTGACCGCCGATCAGCGCCGCCAACTGATCGAGCAAATTCGCCGCCGGCCCGAACACTTTGTAGCGCAGGCCCCTGTCGAACGATCGACAGCGCCGGTCTGGGATGGCAGTGCGATTAAACCACATCGACTGGAACTTCGAACGTTCGCAGTTTCCGCGAAAAGCGGATATCAAATTCTGCCTGGCGGTCTGGCGAGAGTTTTTGCCGGATCACGGACGATCGGCGAATCGATGGCAGCCGGCGAGACCAGCAAAGATGTTTGGGTATTGGGTGACGAAACGGCGGAACACGTCACGCTGCTTAACCAGCCAGAAAAGCCGGTCGACCTTCGCCGCGGCGGATCCGAGTTGCCTAGCCGCATCGCAGACAACCTGTTTTGGTTGGGCCGTCACGCTGAGCGGGCGGAGGCCATAGTGCGCCACCTGCGCAGCTGCATGGTGCGGTTGGCGAGTGATTTCGACCCCAGTGTCAGCGACGTATCGTATTTGGTTGAAGCACTGTCCGACGTACCGGGAGGTGTTCTACTGCCGAGTGGGCTCGACGAGCCGCACTTCTTCGAAATGCTGCGCCAAAACGTGGTCCAGTGGTTATTCGACTCCGAACGGCCGGTGCGCTGGCGCATACGCTAAGAGCGCTCCGGGCAACGGCTTCGCAGGTTCGCGATCGCCTGTCGCTCGACAGTTGGCGTATTGTCAATCAACTTGACCTCAATTCGCTGTTCCCGTGGCAACCACAACAGGAGCGATTTGGCGAATTGGTCTTACTATTGAATCAGACTCTAAATTTACTCGCTGCCCTGTCTGGACTCGGCACCGAAAGTATGACGCGTGGCCTGGGATGGCGATTCCTAGACATTGGCCGGCGAATTGAACGAGCCTTGCAAACTTTGCGTCTGTTGCGCCGCACGTTTGTCGATAGCAGCCACGAACTGATTCCGCTTTTGGAGGCGGTGCTAGAGATTTGCGATAGTTCGATGACGTATCGTTACCGCTATCGATCAAGTTTGCAGCTGGCGGCAGTATTGGATCTGATGTTGATTGACGATTCGAATCCGTGCGCCGTCGGCTATCAACTCAACGCACTCTCCGAACACGTCGGCGTGCTGCCAACTGTTGTCGGCGATCCGGTTCATATCGCAGAACACCAAACGATGATGGCCGCCCAGGCTGTGGTCCGATTAACGGATGTGGAAGCATTATGTGAAGCCGATCACCGCGGCGTCCGCGATCGGTTGGAATCGCTGCTTGAACAATTGGAAAACCTGCTTCGCGGATTGTCGAACGAAATTACGCATCATTATCTCACCCATACAGGCGCGGCTCGGCAATTACGGATGGTTGCCGCAGGCCGACTCGACAGCGTACGTTTGCATGGTAGTCACGGCCAATGAAGTACGAAATTGTTCATTCGACGCGCTACATTTACCAGGAAGTTGCCACGCTCTGTCACAATCAGGCGCACCTGACACCGCGCGATACGGTGCGGCAGCGTGCGTTAAACTGCCGACTGGAGATATCGCCTGCACCGGCGGCGGAGCGAACTTGGACCGACGTCTTCGGCAACCAAGCAACGTATTATAGCATCGAGCAAGCCCATCGAGAACTGGCCGTGACCTCGTACAGCCATGTCGAAATATCTGACGGGGTAATGTCTTTGGAAAGCGAGGCCCTACCCTGGGATGATGCGGTCGCTGAAATCGATCGCCATCATCTCAGTTCCGAATTCGATCCGTGCGTGCTGATTTGCCGTTCGAACCGGATGGCTGAAGACAAAGAAGTGCGCCAGTTTGCCGAGAAATCTTTTCAGCCACGGCGGCCATTGCTTGAGGCCACGCTGGATTTAACTGCCCGCATCTATGAAGAATTTCATTACGACCCTTTGGCGACCAGTATTGCGACGCCACTGCAGGATATTCTCCGCGGCAGGCGCGGTGTTTGTCAGGACTTCGCGCAACTCGAGGTGGCCTGTTTTCGATCGCTGGGATTGGCTGCTCGCTATGTTAGCGGCTACCTGGTCACGCGGCCGCCGCCAGGCAAACCACGCCTCATTGGCGCCGACGCTACGCACGCTTGGGTTTCGGTCTATTTCCCGCGCTACGGATGGATCGATTTCGACCCGACCAACAATCGTTTGGTCGACAGCGATTTCATTACATTAGCGTGGGGGCGCGACTACGCCGATGTTTCGCCTGTTCGCGGCGTGTTCCTTGGCGGCGGAGCACACCAAATGATTGTTTCCGTCGACGTGGAAAAGACTGCCGACAAATGAACGTCGGAGTGAACCGGTCCCAGTCATCGCGGTCCGCGATTTGCTTGCTTGCCTTTGCTATGATGCAACAACTTAGTCGCATCTATGGTGAAGATGTCAATGAAAGTTTTTCACTGCGATCATTGTCAACAGCTCGTGTTTTTCGAGAACATCCAGTGCATGAATTGCGATCATGCGCTGGCATACGTCCCCAATTTGGCCGACATGAAGTCACTGGAAAAAGTCGGCCAGAACCTGTGGAAATTTCGCGGTGAAAACTGGCAGCAAACCTATCGCCTGTGCGCGAATTACTCGCAAGAAAATGTCTGCAACTGGGCGATTTCCAACGACGATCCGCACCCTCTGTGCAAATCGTGCCGTCTGACGCGCGTGATTCCGGATTTGTATGTGCAGGGCAACAAAGAAGCCTGGTACAAGCTAGAAGTGGCCAAGCGGCGACTCGTTTACAGTTTGTTGTATCTGGATTTGCCGGTGACGAATCGGGCCGACGATCCCCAGCGTGGACTGGCATTTGAGTTTCTGGCCGATATGTTTCCGCCAAATTATAGCGGCGACTCGCCAGCGCCGGTGCTTACGGGTCACTCCAACGGCGTCATTACTATCAACGTCGCTGAGGCCGACGATGCAGAGCGAGAACGACGCCGAATGCAATTGCACGAACCATACCGCACGCTTCTGGGCCACTTTCGCCACGAAATGGGGCACTATTATTGGGATCGGCTGATCAAGGATAGCTCCGATCTCAATGGCTTCCGACAGCAATTCGGTGATGAACGCGCCGATTACGGTCAAGCGCTCCAAAACCACTACCAATGCGGCCCGCCGCCTGACTGGCAAATGAATTTTGTCACTGCCTACGCAAGCTCGCATCCGTGGGAGGACTGGGCGGAAACCTGGGCGCATTATCTCCATATGGTCGACACGCTAGAAACCGCATCGGCCTGCGGGCTTTCGCTTCGTCCCAAACGGCAAGATGAGCCCAGCATGAAATCGACACCCGAACCCAAGGGACAAAGTAAGCGATCATTCGATGACCTGATCGAAAGCTGGTTCCCGCTGACGTACGCTTTAAACAACCTCAGCCGAGGCCTTGGTCAGCCTGATGCTTATCCGTTCGTGCTTTCCCGACCGGCGGTCGCGAAACTCCAATTCATCCATGAGGTTATCAATGAAGGGACTCGGTAACTCTTATGGCGATTTGCAGCGAATGCAATCGTCTTTTATCAGACGAGGCATTCTTGCAAATTTACCGCGGATGTTGCGATTATGTGACAAGCAAATCGGCCTCGCGTTGACGCAACGGTACCGGTGTCATATCGGTGCCCGTTCCGCAAGTACCGGCCTCTCGACCGCATTGGGCACCTGTTCCAGCAGTCCTGCGCTCCGTTGCGCTTATGTCCGCTACAGCGACTTCGATGTTTCGCGCTAAAGCGAAGTTGCGCGGGCACTCCGGAGAGGACGCTTAAATAGCGCCGCTGACGTGATTCATGCAACATGGTGTCAGCAATTATCCGTCTTTGCATTCTGGTTCGCCGGATAGGCGCAGCATACAATGAGCTCATGCATAAGAATTCGGCGCACTTAGTAGAATCAACTCGTATTGATAGCGCCACTGATTTACCATCTGTTGAAACGCAGCCAAATTCCAGCCGTGTCCGATTTGAGCAATACCGTCAAAAAGTCAAACGGCAGGAATTGTCCAAAGGGGGCATCCATAGTTCGGGTGAAGCTCGCAATGCCAAAAACCGCGGGCGATCGGCGGCTCAGTTGGCATGGCAATTCTTGCAGTTGCTCGTTCCTTACCGCTGGCAAACAGTTTGGATTCTGGTATCCGCCACAGCTGCGACCCTCATTGGATTATTGCCTCCGGCAGGAACCAAATTCGTCATCGACTACGGTTTGAATCGGAAACCCGTGCCCGATCCGTGGCTCCGGCGGTTTCCGTCGCTTTCCAGTCCCAAGCAGCTCCTGCTGATCACCGTCATCGTCGTGACGGCGATTTCACTACTAAAAATTTTGATTCAGATTTGGGGACGTTGGTACGCAACGAAGATTTCCAAGCAGATTCAACTGAACTTGCGGCGCAATGTCTTTGAGCATGCTGTGCGGCTACCGCTGCATCGCGTGCAAGAAATTCGATCCGGAGGTGTCGCATCCATTTTGCGCGAAGATGGCGGCAGCGTCGGAGAGTTGATGTTTGGGATGCTGTTTAATCCCTGGCGCGCTATCATTCAACTCATCGGCAGCCTCATCATTTTGGCCTGGGTCGATTGGACACTGCTGCTCGGGGCGACGGTGCTGCTGCCGACCGTTTTTCTCACCCACCGCGCGTGGATCAACAACATTCGGCCTCAGTTCCGGGTGATCCGCAAACAGCGAGAACAGATCGATGCCAGCGCGACAGAATCGTTCGCCGGCATGCGGATTGTACGCGCTTTTAGCCGTCAAAAGCGTGAAGCGGCGCGATTTACGACGGAAAACAATCTGATGGCTCGCCAGGAACTGTATGCCTGGTGGTGGATGCGCGCCGTGGAATCGATTTGGGACGCATTAATTCCGCTCGCCAGCTCCGGACTGCTGTTCTATGGCGGGTGGCAGGTACTCGATGGACATATGACAATTGGCGACTTAATGATGTTTATGGTTTATCTTTTGATGTTGTTGGAACCGCTTGCTACGCTTGCCCAAAGTGCCACGCAATTTCAAAATAGTCTCAGCGGGCTGGACCGGGTGCTCGATCTCTTGGGTGAATCGCGCGAGATGCAATCGACCCCCGATTCCATCAAAGCAGACCGTGAGGCGGTCTCCGGGCATATTGCATTCGAGCACGTTTCATTCACCTATCCTGGCGCCGAGCATGCGGCGCTCACGAACATCGATCTCTTGGTGCCGGCGGGAACGACCGTTGCATTGGTCGGTCCCAGCGGCGCGGGCAAAACAACGCTAAGCAACCTGGTGGCGCGGTTTTACGATCCGACGACCGGGAGAGTTACTTTAGACGGCCGCGATTTGCGCGATTATGACGTGGAGTCGTTTCGGTCGCTCTTGGGAGTGGTTGAACAAGATGTCTTTTTATTCGATGGTACGATTGCGGAGAACATTGCTTATGCCCGGCGCGATGCAACGCAAGACGAAGTCGGTGCGGCGGCCTTCGCTGCCAATGCGACGGAGTTCATCGATCGGCTACCGAACGGGATGCAAACTTTAATTGGCGAGCGGGGCGTACGGCTCAGCGGTGGCCAGCGACAGCGACTGGCCATTGCCCGAGCAATTCTTGCTAATCCAAAGCTGCTAATTCTCGATGAAGCCACCAGCAATCTTGATACCGAGAGCGAACGGCTAATTCAACAAAGCCTGGCAGCGCTGACGCGTGGTCGGACATGCTTTGTCATCGCGCATCGGTTAAGCACCATCTCTCGCGCTGACGTAATTGTGGTAATTGAAGATGGCCGTATCATCCAGACGGGGACGCACGCACAGTTGATGTCTCTCGGAGGCAAATATCGCTCAATGGTCGAGCAGCAAATCCGAATGACGCTTGGTGAAATCGTAACGCAGTCGGTAAATGGGGCCGATCACGACCGCGCGCGTGAGGCGATTGCAAGCGTTGAGTTGGTTAGTTCCCCTGCGCAGACGATTTAGTTGTCAGTCTCCGTTGCGCTCTCGTTGGTGAGAGAGTTTCCAAGATCGTCTCACGGATCATATCCCAGATTGGGCGAGAGCCAGCGTTCGATTTCAGAAAGCGGCATGCCCTTGCGCCGAGCGTAGTTTTCCGCCTGGTCGCGGGTGATGCGGTCGACGGTGAAGTAGCGGCTGGCCGGATGCGCGAAATATAGCCCGCTCACACTGGCGGCGGGCCACATGGCGTAGCTTTCGGTCAGCTTGATGCCGGTTTTATTTTCGGCGTCTAAGAGATCGAAGAGAATTCGTTTCTCGGTGTGATCGGGGCAGGCTGGGTAGCCGGCGGCGGGGCGGATGCCACGGTACTTTTCCTCGATCAGTTCGTCGGTCGAAAGTTTCTCTTGGCGACCATAGCCCCATTCTTTTCGGGCTTGCTTGTGCAGATATTCAGCGAACGCTTCGGCCAGGCGGTCGGCGAGGGCCTTAGTCATAATCGAGTTGTAATCGTCATGATCGTTGTCAAACTCTCGGGCAAGTTCGTCGCAGCCAATGCCTGTAGTAACCGCAAATGCGCCGAGATAGTCCTTGCGGCCGCTTTCCGCCGGAGCCAGAAAATCGGCCAGCGACAAAAAGTCGGTTTGCCCTTTACGTTCCCATTGCTGGCGGAGGAAATGAAAGCGGGTGAGCTCCTGCTGCCGTGATTCGTCGGTGAAGAGCGCCACGTCGTCGCCGACCGAGGCCGCCGGCCAGAAGCCATAAACTGCCTTTGCCGTGAGTTTACGTTTGCTGACGATCTCATCGAGCAATTTTCGCGCGTTGTCGTACAGCTTGCGTGCTGCGTCGCCAAATTTTGCATCGTCGAAGATTTTTGGATACTTGCCTTTCAGTTCCCAGGTGAGGAAGAACGGCGACCAATCGATGAATGGAACCAGTGTTTCCAGCGGCAAATTGTCGATGGTCTTGCGGCCGGTGAATGCCGGCTTGTCAATTTGCACCGTGTTCCAGTCGGTCTGGAAACGATGCTTGACCGCGTCTTCATAGGGCATCAGTTTGATTTGCTGCCGCAGGTTGTAGGACTCGACCAGATGCTTTTGCTCGGCCACGTTTTTTTGCACCAGGTCCGCTCGCCGCTCGGGATTGAGCAGCTTTTCCACGACGCCCGCAGCCCGAGAGGCATCGAGCACGTGAATGGTCGGTTGTTTGTATTGTGGAGCGATTTTCACCGCGGTGTGCTTCGCGCTGGTGGTTGCCCCGCCGATGAGTAGCGGCAAATTAATTTGTTGCCGCTCCATTTCGCGGGCCACGTGCACCATTTCGTCGAGGCTGGGCGTAATCAGCCCGCTAAGGCCGATCATATCGACACCTTCAGCGCGGGCCGTTTCCAAAATCTTCTCGGTCGGCACCATCACTCCCAGATCGATCACCTGATAGTTATTGCAGCCTAGCACCACGCCGACTATGTTTTTGCCGATATCGTGCACGTCGCCCTTCACCGTGGCGAGCAGCACTTTGCCGCGCGGCTTATCGCCCAATCCGGCGGCCGCTTTTTCCGCTTCCATAAACGGCAGCAAATACGCCACGGCCTTTTTCATGACGCGCGCGCTTTTCACTACTTGCGGCAAAAACATCTTGCCAGCGCCGAACAAATCGCCGACCACCTGCATGCCGGCCATAAGCGGACCTTCGATAATTGAAAGTGCCGCCGGATATTTCTGCCGGGCTTCTTCAACGTCGGCATCGATGAAATCGGCGATGCCTTTGACCAGCGAATGCGAAAGCCTTTGATCAACCGGTGCGGTCCGCCAGGCGAGCTCAGCAGTTTCATCACCGCCGCCGGTTTTCTTCACCGTTTCGGCGAATTGAATCAGCCGTTCGGTGGCGTCGGGCCGACGATCGAGCAGCACATCTTCCACACGCTCCAAGAGTTCGCGCGGAATTTCTTCGTACACCGCCAACTGACCGGCGTTGACGATGCCCATATCCATGCCGGCTTTGATGGCGTGATACAAGAACGCTGCGTGCATGGCTTCGCGGACCACATCGTTGCCGCGGAACGAAAACGAAATGTTGCTCACTCCGCCGGAAACCTTCGCCAGCGGCAGTTCCTGTTTGATACGCCGCGTGGCTTCGATGAAGTTGAGCGCGTAGCGGTTGTGTTCTTCGATGCCGGTGCCGACTGTAAGGATGTTGGGATCGAAGATGATGTCGCTGCCTGGGAAGCCAACCTTTTCAGTCAAAAGTCTGTAAGCCCGGTGGCAGATGGCCAGTTTGTGTTCGACTTCCGTTGCCTGGCCAGTCTCGTCAAACGCCATCACCACGACTGCGGCGCCGTATCGCCTAGCCAGCTTGGCGTGATGCAGGAACGCGTCTTCGCCTTCTTTTAGGCTGATGGAATTGACGATGGCCTTGCCTTGCGCACATTTCAGACCGGCCTCGATGACCGACCACTTGGAACTGTCGATCATGAGCGGCACGCGCGAGATTTCCGGTTCGGCGGCCAGCAAGTTCAGAAATTTCGTCATGACCGCTTCGCCATCGAGCAGCGCTTCATCGAAATTCACATCGAGCACGTTCGCACCGTTTTCGACCTGCCCACGTGCCACGCTGAGTCCAGCTTCAAAGTTACCGTCCTTGATGAGCCGGGCGAATTTTTTCGAGCCGGTGACGTTCGTGCGCTCGCCGACCATGATGAAGTTCGACTCCGGCCGGATGGTGAGTGGCTCCAGCCCACTGAGACGTGTCAATGTTTCGACTTGCGGCCGCTGGCGTGGCGGCAAGCGATTAACCGCATCGGCAATCGCCTTGATGTGCAGCGGAGTGGTACCGCAGCAGCCGCCGACGATGTTAATCCAGCCATTGCAGGCGAACTCGCCCAGCAGCCGCGCCATCGATTGCGGCGTTTCATCGAACCCGCCCAGGGCGTTGGGTAAACCGGCGTTGGGATAGCAACTGATGTAAATGGGCGCGATCTTTGATAGCTCTTCAAGATACGGCCGCAGTTGTTCCGGTCCGAGCGCGCAATTGATGCCAATGCTCATCAGATCAACATGCGCGAGCGAATTCCAGCAGGCCTCCACGGTTTGGGCCGACAGGGTGCGTCCGTCTTTGAACACCGTGAACGACGCCATCACCGGTAGCTTCAAATCGTGGTCGTCAAAATATTTTTCGATGGCGAAGAGACACGCCTTGAGCACGAGCGTATCGAAGGCTGTTTCCGCCAGCAGAATATCAACGCCCCCTTCCACGAGCGCATCGACCTGCTCGTAATACGTTTCGACCATCTGGTCAAACGTGGCGCTCGGAAACCGGGATCTTCAACGTTGCCGGCAATTGAAAGTTGTTTGTTGGTCGGGCCGATGGAACCGGCGACAAAACGCGGCCGCTGCGGATCGCGAACCGTGAAATCGTCGGCAGCCCGGCGGGCTAGAGCCACAGACGCTAAGTTAATTTCACGAACAGCATCTTCGAGCGCGAAATCGGTCAGCGCGACGCTCGTGGCGCCGAATGTGTTGGTCTCAATGATGTCGGCGCCGGCCTCCAAGTACTGCCGGTGGATGTTTTCGATGGCATCCGGCTGCGTGATCGACAGCACGTCGATCAGGTTTCGCAAATCCTTCGGGTGGCTGGCAAAACGGCTGCCGCGGAAATCGGCCTCTTCAAATTTGAGCTGATGGACCATCGTGCCCATGGCCCCATCGAGCACCAAAATTCGCTGTGCAAGCAGTTGCTCCAACGCTTCACGTGTGACCGGCAGTCGTTCGACAATCGACATAAGCAAGAGTTATTATTTGTATTGTTGGTGGGTGTAACGCGATGGAGTGAAAGCAGTTAGGTGCTACGAGGGGATCGTTAGTTTCCTGTAGCCGGTAGTATCGCAAGTATCTCACACGCAACCGCCAGGGGCAATCCACGCATCGAATCCATGCTGCCAGCAGTCTCCATTTTACCCTGACGGGACAGTCGCCGCCGCCGGGCTATCGCTCAAGGTCGTTACAACTGGTACCCGATAATGAGGACAGCGCCGTGGGCGGCGCGGATGGTATCGATATTTTGTCGCCATCGCTCACGCACTACTCGCTATGCGAACCAAGGAAGGTTTGCTCGTGGATCAAGAGACAAACATCATCCGACCACAGCCACGTCGCCAAGGCACCAAGTCCGTCGGTCCGACGGATTTGACCGATGCTCGCCGCAGAACGCGTGTTCTGATTCGCTTGCCTGCGGTGAGGGTTGGCGAAACGCCGACCGCACAACGCTTGTCGGATACGACAAAGAACTTGGTTTCCGGTTCGACCGCATTGGAGGTCAGAACGGACGCCTTGCGAATTGATTCGTCACACGCGGCCTTGCCGGCGCCGCATATTGAAGCACCTGACTGGCTGAAGCAACCCAATGGAACGCTGTCGCGGATTTTGGAACGCCGATCTCTGTTGGCCATGACGCTGATTGCGGCCGGAGCGGTGATCCTAGCGGTGATAAGTTTGAAACCACATAGCGAGGCGAACGTTGATCCGGCGCTGCCCACCGAAAAGGCTGCGAAGTTGCTGCCTGATAGTCAATCGTCGCCGCGCAAATCGGTAGACGGTTCGATGCGCACGGCAGACGCGAGCACCGGCGCGGGGAAATTCAAAGACAATGATTTTCCTGCGCAACACTTATTTCTGTAACAAATCAGTCCCCGCTACGGGATGATCGTTCGAGCGCAATGAGCTCAACGACACCGCCGGTGCCTGCGAAGACGAATAGGCCGGCGAGCGAAGGTACAGCCTGGCGCATGCCGGCGGCATCAAATCAACCCGCGTCGCTGAGTTCGGGACCGGTGCTTCCGTCCTTGCCTGACCAACGACCGCCGCAGCAGACAACTGCCCCAACGAGCGATGCATCCTCCGCGAACGACAGTTTTCGATCTGGCATGAAAGCGACACTGCGGGGCGATCTCGATAAGTTTCCGATCACGGTGACGCAATGAGCACGACCGATCAAGCATTCATGCGTGCGTACCGCGATTCCGCCGCGAAGGTTGGGCCTACGCCATATTCTGCCAGCTCCAGGAAATCGAGTTCATCCCCTGGTGCGGAACCGATGGTCGCGCCGAGAAAACCAAGCCCGCCAAGCGATGCAAGCGTGTCGCAGCCACCGCCGGATCACTTTAACGCGAGCTCGCTCGATGTAGGGTTAAGTACGGCAGGCGAAACGCGTTTCGAAACGATCCACGTAGGGCTCAGCGTAGTCGTGCCGCCGCCGCATGCCAAATTCAAAGCTGCATCGGAGACCACGAGCGAACGGCAATCGTTCCAAGCAGGCGTTGCCGGCGAGAAGGAATCGACGGCAAACGCCGAAGTTTCCGGTGCGCTGGCACGTCAATTCGCGTATTCGCCGAAAGTCGCGCTTTCTTCTTTGGCAAGTGCGGTTTCGAAAGTTAGCGAATTGCCGCGGCCTGCGCTTGAAATCGATGCCGTCCGCTGGCCCGCGGTTGTGCTGCAACTGCTCGAGCAGCACGCATCGGCATTCGCCGGATTGGTCGACGAGGTGCGCAGCGAGTGCGCGGCCGGTCACAACGTCATCGGCATCACCGGCGCGCATCGCGGCGAAGGGCGTACAACGTTCGCGCTTTGCCTTGCCAGCCAACTATGCAAACATCTGGATAAAGTGGTGATTCTTGACGCCGACTTTGCTTCGCCAAAGCTGGCGCAACAGCTGAGTTTGCGAATCGAAGCTGGCTGGGAAGCAGTGCTCGCCGATGGGCAAAGTGTTTGGGAATCGATGATCGAATCAACCGCCGATCGGCTTGCAATCGTGCCGCTTGCCCCTGCAAACGCTGTTGCCGTTGACGAGAACGATCATTACAGAATAACGGCCGTCCTGCAGGAGCTATCAGAGCGATTTGATGCAGTCGTTGTCGACGGCGGTACCATTGAGTTGGCATCCGAGTCGCGTGATTGGAAATTGCAGACGACTAGCGGAATCAATGGATGGATCGTTGCACACGATGTACGGCGCTCTGATGTGGCGAGCCTCGTCGGTACCTCGCTCCGGCTCGCCGAGAGCAACCAAGTGCAGCTTGGATTCGCGGAAATGTTCGTGGGACCATAGGCCGATCGCGTGATCGGCGGAAGGCAAACTTGTACGAAGCGTATTGGCAACTCGATCGCCGGCCGTTCGAAAATAGCTCGGACCCGCGGTTCTATTACCCTGGCGAAAGCCACCAGGGAGCGATGCTGAAACTGCGCTATGCGATCGAAAACCGCCGTGGCGCCGCCCTCTTGTGCGGTGCTTCCGGCAGCGGCAAAACCCTGCTCGTGCAACAATTGAAGCGGCAATTGGGAAAGCAGTTCCGACCGATCGTCCACCTGGTATTTCCGCAAATGCCGGCGGGTGAGTTGCTCGCTTATCTTGCCGACGAATTGACAGCTCCAGCTATTTCGGGCTCCGCCACAACGATCGAACAAACCATTCGCCGCATCGAAATGCTCCTCGATCAGAATTCTGGTCAAAGTCAGCACGCGGTGGTAGCGATTGACGAAGCGCAGCTACTCGATGAAGTTCGTACGCTGGAAGCACTCAGACTGTTGTTGAATTTCGAGAGTGGCGGTCAACCGAATTTAACGCTGCTACTTGTGGGACAACCGGGATTGCTGCCACAAATCGATCGTATGCCGGCGCTCGAGGAGCGTTTGGGCGTCAAATGCCTGTTGCGGCCATTTACCGTCGATGAAACCGCGGCCTATGTCAACTTTCGCTTACAGGCCGCGGGTGCCAAAAAACAAATTTTCGAACCCAGCGCCATGGAGCCGCTATACGAGCTATCTCACGGACTCGGTCGGCAAATCAATCGGCTTTGCGATTTAGCCTTACTCGTCGGCTATGCTGAGGAGCGCAAGAGCATCGGGGCAGAGCAACTGGAGGCTGTTGCGCAAGAGCTGGTGACCGTTACGCCGGAGTAGTGCGATCCGGCCGGAATGGCGACAGATCCACGCCCGGCGCTTCGCCACGGATCAGCCGACTCATTACCACGGCAGTGCCTGGCGCGAGATATAAACCGGCGCGGTAATGACCTGAGGCCACGAAGGCATTGGCCAAGCCTGGGATGCGGCCCAAATATGGCAGGTCATCGACACTTGACGGACGAAAGCCGGCCCAGCAGCGATCGATCTCGGCCGCTTTCAGCTCTGGCGCAAGCTCGACCGCGAATCGAAGCAGATTTGCAATCACCTCGGCCGTTGTGCGGCGATCAAAGCCGACGTCCTCGAGTGTCGATCCGACTAGGATTCGGCCATCGTCACGCGGCACAAAGTACTGCCGGCCGGGCAGCATCGTTTCGCGACCGAAATTGATCACGCGGTTCAGAATTGGCCGCGCGTATTTCAGCAGCACAATTTGACCACGAATTGGTTTTACAGGCAGGCGCAAGTTGAGCCGCTCTGCGATGGCTTGAGACCAGGCTCCGGCGGCAAGCACAACCTGGTCCGCGTTCAGGTCGCCGTTGTTGGTTCTGACGGCGGCAATCTTGTCACCATCGAGCTTGAAGTCATGAACCGCGACGCCGGCCGCGATTTCCACACCGCGTTTTGCGCACGCGGCGAGAAGTGCCTGCAGATGCCTTGGGCTGCGAATCTGCGTCTCCTCTTCTACAATGGCGGCGCCGGCCAATTTGTTTCGGTCGTAGGCTGCCAGCCAATGCGGGCTCGATCCGATCGAGATCGGCCGCGTGCAACCACTTGACCGTTAATCCTTCGCGTCGCCAACGCTCGCAAGTTTGCAGTAGCTCCGCCGATGCCGAATTTGACCCTGCCAGATAGATGCCACCGCAGCGGCGATAGCCATTGTCGATGCCGGTTTCTTCCCGTAATCGAGCGGCCCATTCGGCGTGCAATTGTGCGCTGAATCCGGCGAGCCACTCGACTGGCGGCGCGCGCATGCGAAACTTGCATGGCGGTAGAATTCCGGCCGCGGCCCAAGAGGCTTCGCGGCCTGGCTCACCACGATCGACCACTCGCACCTTCACGCCTTGGCCGGCCAGCTCATACGCCAACGAAAGACCAACTACGCCGCCGCCGATAATCAGAACATCAGGCATGTAGAGTGAGTCTGATTTATCCTTGCGCGTTGACTTTCACGTCTGGGCTATCGCCAATATTAATCCACAAGTGGACGTGTGGCGAGCCGCGGAAATACCACACGAACGACGGTCCTTCCAGACGCCAGTTGTCCCATACGCCGTCGTCACCAATGTCGCCGTCTTGATAGAACGCCAGCGAACATTTATCAAGCCCGCCTTGCTTCTTGAGGCACGCTTGAACGTCCTCGGAATCGGCATTGCGATAGGGTTCAAGCATCACTTTCATCGTTTTTTCAAGCTGCTCCCGCTGATCGTGCGTCAATTCCGTGACTCGGACGCCGGGGAACTCGCCATCCGGTCCGCGGAATCCAACGGCTGCCTCTGCCGGAATGCGGGCCTGCAATGCCGCTTTCCGCTGCTTGCCGTCGAGCATTTCGTAAATCTTGTTCGCCGCGAGGGCCTGTGGCCAGAACACGTTTCCTGGATGATCGGCTTTCTCATTGAAGCCGGTCGCCGCGTGGCCGTGGAACACCGGGCCGCCGAACGCCATATGATCAATGCTGTGTCCGTCGACCCGTACCGTGAGGTGGCGACCGGTCATGACCATCTCAAACTTGCCTTCGTCAGGACTACCGAACATGGCGATGCTTTGCGATTTGCCGTAACCTTTGCCATCGTCCTGCAATTGCTTGTCGATGCGTGGCACCCACTCAGGACTGAATAGACCTTCATAAACTCCGCGAATCATGTCCTGCTGATCGTGCGTGTAGAAATCGCTATCGATCATCGGCTTGGTGATGTTCCAGTTATTGCTGACGCGCGTTCGCAGCAGGCCGCGATCTTTGTCGACGTAGTCCCAATTGAAGGCGATGACTTTCTTTTGCTCGGGCGTCAGCGATTTGTAAAGCTGCTTGACCAGTGATTCCGGCGTGCCCTTCGCTGCGGCAACTTTGGCGGCCGCGCCTAGCGGTGCGGTGTCAGTCGCTTCTGCGGCGCGAAGAATTGTCGATGGCAATCCAATTGCGCCCGCTGCCAGTGCCGTGGCGCCAGCCACCTTCATGAATTCGCGGCGGCTGAAGAATTCGCGCAAGGTGAGGAATTCGAAACCGGATTCGCAATCAGGGCAGTTTTTTTCGTGCGGAGAATCGTTGCGATTGGGCTGGGCCATGACACTTCTCCTGTGTGTGGGGCAGATTCCTTGGGCAACGCAGTTGGAGGGCCGGGCGCAATCCATTAGAGCCGTTTTGATCGCCGACTGCAAATTCGCTTGAACAGGACCAGTCGAACGAGGCAATTCTCTGTGGCGTCAATTCGATTTCACTACGACGAAAAACCCAAATCGACCGTGAAATCGTCGAAATCGGAACTCGATCCGAAAACCTGGTCCATAACGTGCAGCTGCTGAACGTTGGGATCGGTTGCCTGTTGCCCAGGGCTGTACCAGCGGAAGTGGTTGATGCCGCTGGGATTGGCGTCATCGAATGAAGTGATCGCCACTGGACCGCTGTTCGTGGAATTCGACGGATTGGCCGACAGGAAACCTGCGGTCGAACCATTGGTGATGGCGTAAAAAGCCAAATACTTCCCAGCCGGCACCGTGACCTGCTGACTGCCCGATGCGCCCGCACCAAACAAGACGCGGAAGTTGCCTGAGGCCAGCGCTGCCGCCAGATAGCCGGCATCGCCCGGCTTTAGCGAACCGATCGAACCATCTGGATCGTCGACGAAGAACACACCCACGTCGCCCGGCGGTGTCGTTTTGTGACCCGAGTGCAGTGTGCCGTTCAGCGTGACCGTCTTATCGCCGGTTCCCGGAGCGTGAACCGTGGCAGGTGGTTTGCTCGATTGATTTTGCAAACGCACCGTCATCACCACGTCGTTGAAGTCGCTGTCGCCCAGCGTGGCCAAATCTTCCCAGTTGTATTGAACGCGGCCGGTCGTTGGGTCGCCGACAATCTGCGTGTGTTTCATCCCGTCTGGATTCGCGGCCTGGACACTGAAGAACGCCAACGGGGCATCGGCATTATTATTTCCATGGTTGGCGTTCGAAGCGTTCTTCGACAGGAAGTTAGCCGTGGTGTTGTTCTGAATCATGTAGAACACGAGGATCTGCCCGCCTTGCAACACGATGTTTTGGCTCGCTCCTGCTTTCTCACCCTTTGCAAAAATGACCTTACGCGTGCTGCTGCTTAACGCAGCCTGGGCGTATCCAGCTTGGCTAGGGGCGATGCCATTGATGGATCCGTCGATTGAGTTGGCGACGAAGTAGCCGACTTCATCGTTGTAGGCAGCGTTGCGCGCGGCCCATGCAAAGGCCAAGGTCTGAGTTGTACCGACCGCTCCGGGCACGACGTAAACACCGCTGGCGAGGTCTGGAGCATAGATGAGTGTCATCGCCGTCGAATCGGTGCTTGTGCCACCGGCGTCGGTGACAATGGCGGTAATCGAATTGGCGCCAATCGCCAGCGCTCCGGCGGGGATGGTAGCAGAGTAATGTCCCGAGCCGGTGGCGGTTTCGGTGGCCGTTACGATCACATTTCCGGCAAGTTTGAACTTCACGATGGCGCCAGACTCGGCAGTGACCGTCAACTTCGGCGTGCTCGTGGAAACGTAACCATTACCATCGAACTGCGCCCGGCGTACTGAGCGGGTCAACGGCTAAGCTAGTTGGAGCGGCGGGAACGGTCGTCACGGTCAGCGTGAATGCTTGCGTATCGTAATTGGCTTGAGCATCGGCGGCCGATTGCGCACGGACACCTGCCAGTAGATTGATGGTGCCGGTGAAGCCTGCCGCCGGAGTAAGCGTGACTTGGCCGGTCTGCTGGTTGATCGAAATGGTTACGTTGGCCGGTGCACCGAACGACACTGGATCGACGACAGTGTAAAACACGCCGGCGCTGGAGTCGTTGGGCGTTGAGGTCAAGGTGAGGGTGATTGGCACGCCCTTGGTGGTCGTTAGGTTCGTGACAGTTCCCA
The DNA here is from genome assembly GCA_963773875.1 of Pirellulales bacterium. Classification (GTDB taxonomy): domain Bacteria; phylum Planctomycetota; class Planctomycetia; order Pirellulales; family JADZDJ01; genus CAVTYH01. The sequence goes on along the minus strand of CAVZCV010000006.1, from coordinate 121,556 downwards.
GCTTCGGCGGATTGACTACCGCGGTGGCACTGAACGATTGTTGTGCGCTCTGTTGCGCAGCGTTGGTCGCCGTCACCGTAATTGTTGCGCTGTTGCCATTAAAACTGGCGGGCGCTGTCACCCGCAGCACGGCATTTTGCGTATCGGTGATAACTTGAGCCGATGTGATCGTAATCGCCGACACGGGTTGGCTCACCTCGCCATTGAAAGTTGGGTTTGCCACGACGTTGGTCGACATGATTTTCTCGAACGTGTCGAATCCACTTACCAACTGTCCGAAAATGGTGTAGTTACCGTTCAAGAACTGCGGCATGTCGGCCAAGCTAATCGGATTAGTCGTTCCGGCATCGTCAATGGCGGTGATAAAGAACTGCGCATCGTTGGTATTCGGGCCAGCATTGGCCATTGCCAATAGGCCCGGGCTATTGAACGTCAGCGACGAAACAATTTCGCTGGCGAAATTCTGGCCGGTGGATCCGTTGTTTTGCGCCACGAACCCATCCAGCACGCGGAAGAACTGTTTGCCGGTGTAAAATCCTGATTGACCAAGTCTTCAATTCGAGCGGCGGTCGTAGGCGTCAGGTCTTCGAACAAATGCAAGATCAGCGTACCGCTAAATGCTTGATTGTTTTTATCAGTACCAGAAACGGTAAGTTTCATGCTCTTGCTCGTGGGCGAGACGATTTCCACCGTGACGTTGGAATCGGAACTGGATGCGGTGTACGTAAGTGGATTTCCCGCGGCATCAGTTCCGTTCAACGGAATTAGGACCGATTTTCCGCCGGGCACTTGCACATTCCTGATCGGATTCACTGTCACCTGATCGGCGAGCAAGGAGAACGTCTGGGTGACGTAATTTTCAGGTACGTCTGCGCTGCCGACATCTCGCACGCGAGCCAGCAAATTGATGGTGCCGCCAAACCCAGCTTCCGGAGTTAACGTAGCCAATCCAGTCACTTGATTAATGCTGATTGCGACGTGTGCCGGAGCAAGCTTCGTAACAGGATCAACAATGGAATAAACGATTCCGCCACCGCTGGGGTTTGTCCCAGTGAGCGTGACGGAAGTGGCGACGCCAACGGTCGTAATCACGTTGTTGATCGGATCGAGTGTCGGCGCAGACACCGTTAACGTGAAGTCTTGAGTGGTGTAATTGGCGGCAACGTCGTCGCTGCTCGCCGCGCGAACACCAGCCCGCAAATTGATCGTCCCCGTAAAACCGGCATCTGGCTGTAAAATGAACTGCCCGCCGGTTCCAGGAGTGATGGTGATGTGTGTTGGACTGGAAGTACCGAAAAGAGTAAATGCAAGATTGCCGCCAGTGAAATCGATTCCAGAAAGTGTAATACTCTTCGGCGCGCCGAGGGTTGTTGACTGATTGCTGACCGTAAGCAGCGACGGCGCCAACACGGTCAATGAAAACGTCTGCGTAACATAATTCTCGAGCACGTCGTCGCTGCCCGCCAGGCGAACTTCGGCCGACAAGTTGATCGTTCCCGCAAAGCCCGCTTCAGGTTTCAAGGTCACCACGCCTGTCAGCGGATCTACGGAAGCAGAGACTATGTGAGCCGCTGCAAGATGTGTGACCGGATCAACAATTCGATAAATAAGGCCGTTTCCGATCGGATCGCTGGCGCTCAGCGAAAACGTGTCCGTCACGCCGACTGCGGTGGTTTGGCCTGCCACTGGATCAAGTGTGGGTGCGACGACGGTGACTGTGAATGGCTGAGACACATAGTTCGCAGGATCATCCGGGCTGTCTGCATCTCGCACTTCGGCCACGAGATTTACCGCACCCGACAAAGCCCGAGTGTGGGGTGATCGTAGCTTTGCCAGTAGCATCCACAGAAACGTCGACATCTGTAGGAGCCTGCAACGTCTGCGCGTCGACGACTTTGTAAACCAAACTATTGCCGAGCGAATCGTGGCCGAGAAGCTGAACATCTTTCGCAACGCCAAGCCCAGTCATTTGATCGGCAATTGGTCCAAGCGTCGGCGCGACGAAGGCCACAGTAAACGTCTTGCGTTACGTAATTGGCAGGCAAATCGTCTGCGCCGGAGGCACGCATTTCAGCCAAAAGATTCAACGTGCCAGTAAAGCCGGCGTCAGGCTGGATCGTCGCTTCGCCAGTGCTCTGATTGATGCTGACAGTTACATGGTCCGGTGCACTCAATGTGTTTGCATCCAAAATTGCGTAAAACACATTGCTAGCGGAGGGAGAGGTCGTCAACGCAAGGTCAATCGGCGCACCGACGGCTGCTGTCTGGCTGGCAACAGGATTCAGCGCGGCAACCGTCAGCGTGAAGGGTTGCGTGACGTAGTTTGCCGGAACATTCGGACTGTTGGCGCCAATTGCTCTGGCAAGCAAATCAAGAGTTCCACTAAAGCCGGCTTCTGGAGTGAGCGTAACTGCGCCAGTGATTTGATCGATATTGACCGTCACATGTTCCGGCGCCGCCAAGGTTGTCGCATCGACGATGGAATACGCCACGCCATCGCCGGCACCATCCGTCCCATGCAGTGTCAGACTGTCCGCAACGCCCGTCACAGTTGTTTGATTGGCAACCGCGTCTAACGTAGTGCCAACAACCGCGACGGTGAATTCCTGCACGTCGAAATTCGAGAATACGTTGTCCGCCGATGCTGCCCGAACCCCAACAACTAGATGCAACGTTCCGCTAAAGCTTGCATCCGGCGTTATGGTCACAAGACCGGTGTTGTGATCGACATCGAAATTCGCATTTGGCGTATTATCGAGACTGCCAATTTCATAGTCGATTCCGGCCCCCGACAAATCGGTTGACTGCAGCGTAAAGTTCAAAGTATGCCCGGAGGCAACAGTCAAATTTGTCGGCAAAGCTCTCAGAAACGGAGGATCGACGTTGGTATCGCTGACAGCCATTGCCGTAAACGATTGCTGGGAAGTTTCGTTGTCGGAATTCGTCGCCGTGACGGTGATGGTTGCGCTATTGCCAGTAAAAAAGCTGGGAACAAAAACCTGCAGCACCGCGTCTTGCGTGTCGTCGATCACTTGGGCGGAGGTGACTGTAATGCTCGAAGTCGGCAGGCTCACCTCCCCGTTAAAGCCTGGATCGGACTGGGCCTGAACGGTGGTCGACATGATCTTTTCAAACGTATCGAAACCACTTACCAATTGGCCAAAAATGGTGTATCGGAAATTCAGAAACTGCGGCATGTTGGCCAGTGAAATTGGCGATGTCGAACCAGCTTCGTCGGTGGCAGTGATGAAAAACTCAGAATCTGCCGTATCTCGCCCACCGTTGGCCATGGCCACAAGGCCTGGACTATTGAACGTTAGTCTGGTGCTAAATTCGTCGTCGAGGAGAACTCCGGTGTCATTCCCGCCGTTCGATTTTCCAGTTTGGGCAACAAATCCGTCGAGCACGCGAAAGAAATCGAGCCCGTTGTAGTAGCCCTGCGTTACCAGTTGCTCGATCCGCGCGGTGGTCTCGGTGCAAAATCTTCAAACAAATGTAGAACAAGCGTGCCGCTGAATGGCGTGTTGGTATTGTCCGTGCCGGTGACGTTGAGCGCAATACTTTTGCTTGTGGGTGAGACGAGTGAAAGTTGGACGTTAAAGTCCGATGCGCTGAAGCTGTAATGGATCGGGCCACCACTGCTGTCGATGCCGGTAAGTGGCACGAGCACCGATTTACCGCCCGGTACGTCAATGCTATTGATCGTCCCCAAATTGACCGACAGCATCTGCCGGGCTTCGAGCGATTCCACCCAGAACCGATTTTGCTTTCGACGGCGGCTGTTCGACGATTGAGGGATTCGTCTCCGCCTGTTGCCCCGCTTGGAGAAAAAACTAAACATCATGGCGCTGCTCAAGATGGTGGAATCAAGAAAACCGGGATGCTCGACCAGCGGAAAAGATGAGCACCAATAACCCCTTCGCCAGTGATCAACCCGGAGACCATCGGCGGGCGTAGAGTTGCCTATTCGTAAACCTGTTCCGATCGACGATTCTGCCATTATGGTCGCCGATTGCCGCGATTTCCACTGTCGCGACCCGTAGATTTTGCCCGAATTTACTCACCCAGCCGAGTTTTCACTGGCGTTGACAGGCTGGGCAGAAGAACGTCGACCGTTGCGCTTGGACAATACGCTCGATCGCATTTTTGTGGCAAGTTGGGCAATTCGCTCCCTCGCGATCATAAACTCGGTGATGATTTTGGTAACTGCCTTGTTCATTTAAGGTATTCCTGTAAGTGCCATCCGAGAGTGTCGATCCCTCATAGCGAATTGCTGCGGTCAATACGTCGACCATTGCAGTGTGCAGGCGGCGCCATTGCTTCACAGTGAGGCGATTACAGGGGAGCGCCGGATGGATGGCTGCCAGGTGCAACATTTCCGAGGCGTACAAATTACCGACTCCTGCGAGCGCCTTTTGATCGAGCAGGGCCACCTTAATGGGCCGTCGACTTTCGACAAGCCGCGATTGCAAGTCGGCTACGGAAATCTTCAAAGCGTCGGGGCCAAGCGACGTTCCGCGTTCGCCAAACTTCTCATTGAATTGTTCCGTCGCGAATAATCGTACGGACCCAAGACCGCGACGATCCCAAAACAACAACTGGTTTGCTGCGGTCGTTCGGCGGATTGCCCCATTAAATGACTGCGTCTGCTTAAAGCAAATTCGAAAACGCAGATGCTCCAGTGTTGGCGGATCGGCAAGTAGTACCAATCCAGTCATGCGGGGTTCGATCACAATGGCATGCTCACCGAACGATCCATTTTCGCCGGCGGAGCGCGTGCCGAGCCAAATGACTATGCGCTTGCCAAAACGCTGCACGGCGGTGACGGTTCTTCCCTCGGCATGGAGGCGAAACCGGTCAATCCGCGGCTGAATAGATATCGGTTTTCGGCGGCATGGTGTGCGTTCTACCGAGAGCACCGTGCGCCCCACGATCCGGGCAATCCCGCGGCACATCGTTTCAACTTCGGGTAATTCGGGCATGGCGGATTGCTAGCAAGCAATAACTTGAGTGACAAAGCGGTGCAACGTCAAAGTTTGACAGCGACTTTAATACACTCAATCTACAAAATCCGCTGGCTTACACCGACCCTACCGGTTCGGGATATGCGATCGATGTGCGAACTCGCAGCGTAGAAGGATGAAGCAGCAAATTGTTAAACCTTGCCATCTGTACCAGCTAACGCAGTGATTCGGGTTGTTCGGCAGGGGCACGAAATTTCGCAGACGACCGCGCACAACGGCCGATCTGATTAGCACAAGGACGCCTGACAAACCGATCGGGAAAGATGATTCGCCGGGGAAAAAGGACTTTGCTCAGATCCTAAGTGAAGTTGCCCTGTCGCTGCGTCGCGTTCTCCCGCCAGCTTCAATCCGCCTGCAAAATCCCGCCGCGTCACCAAGCGCAAAATAACCGCCCGATTGCCCTCCAGTTGCGGTCGCAGCCTTCCCCCGAGGCTGCGACCGTTTTTTGCTTTGTCGCTGCCGCGTGGAGTTGCGATTGTCGTCATTTCATGATGCCAACCGCCTAACGCTGGCACTTGACCCTGCGAACCGGCGGTCCACAATAGATGTCCCGTGTTCGAACCCGCTTGTCCGTACAATTCGGCGGGAAAATGTCGTGGAGCGCCGGTGACGTCCATCATGCCGCAAATGAGCCAAGTTCCCAGCGACGCCGGTCGATTCGGCGAATTTGGCGGTCGGTACGTCCCTGAAACGTTGACCGCAGCGTTGGACGAGCTAGCCAAAGCCTACGATCAGGCACAGCGGGACCAGCGGTTTCAGGACGAGCTTGGCGATTTGCTGCGAAACTACGTCGGCCGCCCTTCGCCGCTGTATCATGCTAAACGGCTGAGCGAGCATGCTGGCGGGGCGCAAATCTACTTGAAGCGCGAAGATCTGAATCACACAGGCGCCCACAAAATCAACAACACTCTCGGACAGGCGCTGCTTACACTCCGGATGGGCAAGCAGCGTGTAATCGCCGAGACCGGCGCGGGCCAGCATGGCGTGGCCACTGCTACAGCCTGTGCACGTTTTGGGCTGCAGTGTGTGGTGTTTATGGGCGAAGAAGATATCCGCCGGCAAAAGCCGAACGTCTTCAGCATGCGGCTTTTGGCGCGGAAGTGCGGCCGGTGACCAGTGGCTCACGCACGCTGCGGGACGCCATCAACGAAGCGATGCGCGATTGGATGAGTTCAGTTGCCACAACGCATTACATTCTGGGTTCTGTCGTTGGGCCGCATCCGTTTCCGCGAATCGTCCGCGATTTCCAATCGGTGATTGGTCGGGAAACCCTCGAGCAATGTCGGACGCAACTCAAGCGGTTGCCGAATCTGGTGGTAGCCTGCGTGGGCGGCGGCAGTAATGCGGCTGGCATGTTCTATCCGCTTGTGGAGCACACGGAAATTGAATTGCTCGGAGTTGAAGCCGGCGGTCGTTCAGCCGAGCCCGGCGAGCATGCCGCCCCGTTGTCGCACGGTTCGCCCGGCGTTTTGCATGGTAGCTACAGCTACGTGATGCAGGACGAAGACGGTCAGACATGCGACGTCCACAGCGTTTCTGCCGGCCTCGATTATCCCGGTGTTGGTCCGGAACATAGCTATTGGAAAGACATCGGCCGAGTTCAATACACCAGTTGTCGCGATGACGACGCCTTAGCCGCCTTCAATCTGCTGGCGCGCACCGAGGGTATTTTGCCGGCGCTCGAAAGTTCTCACGCTATTGCCACAGCCGTTGAGTATGCGCAGAAACGGCCCAAAGAGGACATCGTCGTCGCGTGCCTCTCTGGCCGCGGCGACAAGGACGCCGCGGAAATCGCCCGGCTGCGCGGCGAATCGTTCGGCTAAAATCGACATCGAACTGCAAACACGTGTCTGAAATCGACAATCTTTTCGCCCAGTTGAAACGCGAACGCCGCAAGGCATTGATGCCTTTCGTCACGGCGGGCGATCCAGATTTGAAGTTCACTGCCGCCGTGCTGGGTGAGCTCGTGAAGTGCGGCGCGGCAATGTGCGAACTCGGAATTCCGTACAGCGATCCCATTGCCGATGGATCGGTAATCCAAGCATCTTACACCCGGGCACTTCAGCACAAAATCAAGCTGCTCCAAATTCTTGAAATGGCAAGCAGTGTCATTCCGAAGCTCACTGCGCCGGTTGTGACGATGGTCAGCTACGCTATTGTTTATCGTCATGGACTGCAGCAGTATGTCGATGACTGCCGCGGCTCCGGAATTGCCGGTGCGATCGTGCCCGATTTGCTTGTCGAAGAATCGGCGCCGCTGGCGAAAATTTGCCGCGCCGCCGATTTCAGTTTGATTCAATTGATTACGCCCACCACGCCGCGCGAGCGTGCCATTCGCATCGCCGAAGCGTCGACCGGGTTTATCTATTACGTTTCGGTCACTGGAATAACCGGCGAGCGGCGTGAACTTGCGCCAGAATTGGTTGAAAATGTCGCCTGGCTCCGCGAGCGAACTCCGCTTGCCCGTGTGCATCGGCTTTGGCATCAGCACGCCGGATCATGTGAAGCTTCTGAAGCCGGTTGCCGACGGCCTGATTGTCGGCTCCGCTGTTGTGCGAAGGATTGCTGAAGCGGATAAAAAACCGCCAGATCAAGTTCTTCGCTCAGTCGGCGAATATGTCGCGAGTTTGGTATCGGCTCTAGGCTAGCTCCAGCCGTTTTACACCGTAAAGCCTGCGAGCAAATCGTCGACAATCTCGTTGCTCGGCGCGCTCGTCGCGTGATTGCTGAATCGGATCGAACCCAAATTCGCCTGGTCGGCGCCAGCGATGAAAACTTAAACGTCGTCGTCTGCGGGGTCATGATCGTCTGCATCATGACTACTTGCCGATGCACGCTATCGCGGAATTGCATTAGCGTGCAATCGACAACGGTTTGTAAATACGTCATCGCCAAGTTGCTGTTATTGCCGGGCTTCATTGGCCCGTGCATCGGCAACAAGAGATGATCGAAAACATAGTTGCCAATCGCGTCGCCTTGATTGATGCCACTGACTTTGTCGAACGACCAGTGAATTCCCAAATAGATCCGGCTTTGACCGTTTTCTTCGGCCGCCTGGCTGAAACTGGTAAATGTTCGCGGCTCCAGCGGGCGCACAACGCCGTTCGCGTCGGTTGTAACGCCGTTTAGTTCATCGGAAGTAATCGTAAATGTGATGTTATCGCGACCATAAAATCGGGAGAGCGTTTGAAACACTGCCCCGCCGAAAGTTGCATGGCCAGAGGCATACGACGGGAACGGAGGGGTGAAATTCGTCCCGCTTTGATTGCTCGCCGGCGCGCCAAGCGGCGTCCAATTCGGATCTGCTGTCGTCAGCGGATTGCCGTCCTGATCGGCCTCACGTATGCCAATGACTCGGCCGCCAAAAATCGTAAATGTATTTGTCTCGCCAGGCCTCAATGCCGGAGTCCGCCATTGCGACATTGACCAAGGCGAATAGCCTGGCGTTCTGATACTCCGTGTTGCCTTGCTGCTGGGCGATGACGCGCGTTATCTGGTTATAGAACCTTGGCGGAGTGCCCAATCCTTTTGTGCCATCGTAAGCCCAAAATAGTCCGATCTCCGTTTGTTCTGCCGTGCGCGTTGTCGAATTCACATCGCCGACCGATTTCACCTCATTCAGCGCCGCAGCATACTCCGGGCTAGTGAGCGCCGGTGGAGGCGGAATGTCAAAGCTTGCCAGATTCTTGAGTGCGAACGTCTTCACATCGCCCCAATCGGGACCAAGCACTCCTTGATTTGGATGCAAAGGATCCGGCTGATGATGACCCGGCGCATTCGGTCAGCGTGTAATTCATCATCGCAGTTCGAACCATCGTTCACGCGTTGCTCGATGCAGGCTGCGGCCACCACTTTGCCGAGCGCAATTCCCATGTTTTCTGATTGCCTGTTGGGGATGCGTGGAAAGCCATGAATTCAGATCGGCATCAAAGACTGCCTTTTGTTTCGGATACACATTGACGAGCATGTCATGTGCCGCCTGGCCCACGGCCGCATCGATGTTCGCCCCCTGCACGCCGACCACTTTGATCAGAAATGGCTGATACTTGCCCAATACCGAGTTAATCGCATCGAACATCGCCACATGAACCATCGCCAGTCCGCGGGATGCACCAGTGGGCCCGGCTGCATCCGCCGAACCGTAGATCGCGCTTTTGTCATCGGCTTCTGCCTGCAAGGCAATGGCGTTCCAGTGCAAGATGGAATCGACTGCCATCATGGCGCGCGGTTCCAGTGTTTCGAATTGGCTGCGGAACCCGCGCTGGGGCAACTGTAGATGGTTTGACCTTGTTCGGCGATTCAGCCGCTGCATGCTTGAAAACATCGATCGCGACCTCAGCGGGTAAATTTGAATCGTCTGGCTGCTGATCCATCCAGCCACAAGACGTAGGTTCGATTGCGAGTATGAAGAGCGGCGGTACCGGCCTTTTGACCGCCGATGGTCGCTACTGGCCACTATTCCGAGTTGGCCGATCGAATATGGCGTATGCCAATGCAGGCCCCTGAGCACTTTATGCTAATCGACGGCTCGCCGGCTGAAAACAATAATTTGGAAAGTTGCGAAAGATTTGCTGATTTTGCGGACCGCTGAGACGGGTTTGACGATTTGTAGAACGCATTATTCATAGCGACCACCTGCAGCCGCGGTGCTGGCAGTCGACGTTGCTGGGCTGCTGTCTCGCAGCGGGCCTGCGGCCGTGAGCTGCGCCCGGCGGCCGAGAAAACTGGATCGCCGCACGTACGGCTCCAACTCGGTGCCGCGAGCCATCCGTAACAAGAGTGGCATCGCCATCACGTTGGTTACGAGCGACATCAGTACCAACATGCAATACATGCTTTTCGGGATGACATGCAGCTCGTAGCCGACATTTATCACGATTAGTTCCATCAGGCCGCGAGTGTTCATCATCACGCCAATGCACGAAGCCTCGCGGCGAGAGAAACCGGCGAGCCAAGCGGCCATACCGCAGCCGCCCCATTTGCCCAAAAGTGCGGCGGAAATTACAACGCCGCAAATCAGCCAGAGTTGCACGGAGTGCAGCGAACCGACGTCGGTCCTCAAGCCGGTGTAGGTGAAAAAAATCGGCAAGAAAAAGACGGTCATAAAGTCGCGCATCCGCCGAGATACCGCTTCGCAGAAATCGCGCTCTCCAGACATGACGGCGCCGAAAAAGAAAGCACCAAAGATGGCAAAGATGCCGATCACATTGGTGGCAATCGCACACAGTAGAACGAACACGATCAGCACGGCCAAATCGTTCAACCCAATTTCGCCATTGCCGCGGCGCATTACCCAGCGTGCCCATCGGGAGAGCAGCGGTCGAGCGATATACACCATCGAAGCGGCGAATAGCAGCGTCAGGCCAATCATCCGGACCATCGACCAAAGCTCGAATTTTCCATTCACCACCGCTGCAACGCTGGCGAGCAAGATCCATCCTGTGGCATCATCGACCGCGGCGCTGGCAATCGTGATCGCCCCCAATTTGGTGCGCGTGATTCCCAATTCCACCATGATCCTGCCGAGAACTGGAATTGCTGTGATGGAAAGCGCCGTGCCCAGAAACAGCGCGAAGCCAAGTTTCGGGATTTCTTCTACCGCCCCGTCCACGGTTGGCGATGCAGAGACAGCGGAATAAATGAGCGGCGCAAGATCAATCCCAAAGCGAAAGGCAAGGCCACGCCAGCTGCGGAAATGGCCGGCGCCGCTTTGCCGTGCAGCCGCAAATGCGAAAAATCAAATTCCAGTCCGATTAAAAACAGCAGAAAGATCAAACCTAACTGCGCAATTGAAGCGAAGATCCAGTTCAGCACAGCGTCGAACAGTCGTGGATCAATACCCGCCGCGGTGGGATGAAAAATCGCGGCAAACACATCGGGGAAAAAATAACCCAGCACCGATGGTCCTAGCACCAGTCCTGCCGCAATCTCGCCCACAACTCCCGGCTGTTTGATTTTTCGCGCCAGCACGAAAAACACGCGCGCCACCAGCACGATCAGTGCTAACTGATAGAGCACCGGTAAGAGCACTGTTTCAATTGGAATGTGACGCAGCGTTTGGACGAGTGCAGCCGCATCGTCGATGGCAAGAATCGCTGTCATAACCAATGACTCCCCTCATCTTCGTGCGCCTGGCGAACGATCCGCAACAGACCGATCAGAATTTCCACTTGCTCTGCGTTTAAGTGGCCCAGCTGTCGTTCATGGCATTCACGCACAGGTTCATCAAGCTCGCTGAGCAGTAGCAACCCGGCCTCGGTAATACGCACATTTACCACGCGGCGGTTGTTGATGAGCCGTTCGCGGGCGATGAGGCCACGCTGATCGAGTTTGTCGAGCAGGCGTGTGATGTCTGGCGCGTGAAACCAGCCGCTCGGCAATCGCCAGTGTCGGCAGCGAATCAGGATGTTCGCCGCGCAACAGCCGCAACGTGTTGTACTGCTGCGCCGTGAGTTCGAACTTCGCAAACAGCTCGTCCTCGATAATTCGCAAGCGATCATACGTACGCCACAATCCGAGATAGGCCTCCTGGCGCGGGGAATCGAATGTGCGGCTGCAGGATTTTGGCGATGAAGAAGACATCGGTGTCTGGCTGTCTCGCGTCTATTTGCCTGCGTAGGAAAACAAAGGAGATACGACGAAATTCGAAGCACGAATTCAGATGCGCAGGCATCTGAAAACCGGTTCGAATAATCGTCCAAACAATTATCGTTAGTGCTTGATATTTCTGCAAACCTTCGTCTTCGTGTATATGATAGAGAAGTCAGGCGAATTGCGCCGATGGTACTGTTAGGGAAGCCGAACCCGGGCCCTGGCTTGGTGTTGCGGCTTCCATCGGTCGATCAATGGAGGGGAAGCGATGCGCCCAATCGCCCGCCGGAAGCTCTATATCGATTTTTTGCCGGGCTCACCGAGTATGCCTTCCAAACTCGGATCGGAGTCGCCGATCCGCTGCTAATCGACTATCTCACCGATCTTTTGGCACGCTTCGTCCGGTTTGACGCCGTATGCAGCTTGCGAAATCCCAATGGGCGTCCGCTGGAGCAGGTGGCGGAAATGCTGCTGGAGGCCGAAGCGAGGGTGGGTGAAGCGCGCCGAAATGCCCATCGACAGATCGGCGATTTCGCGCTCTTTTGGACCGGTGTCTACCCGGAAACGCTGCGCGGCACCCATCATGGTCCACGGCGTGATGCCTTCATCGACTACTGCGAGCACGGCAAACGGGCATATTATATTGCCAGCACGATTGAGACCGATCCGCCCGACAAAGAGCGTGACGTGCTCGAGCGGCTAAGCCATGACTTCGAACTGTGCGTTTATGGCCTGGGCGAAGTGCGCCGCGAATGGGAACGCCGCGATTCTGATGGTCCGCCGCCCGGGGCACCGATCATCTTGAAGTGACGAGCCTATCGCTCTCACTACACCGTCTTTAGATTGCCGACTGTTGGTGGGCGCCTTACGGATATGAGCCAAGAATCGGGAAGTCGACGACCAAAGTCGTTCCCTTGCCGGGCTGGCTTTCAATGGTGGCGGACGTTCCCATTAGCCGCGCTCTTTGCCGGATTCCTTGCAGCCCGAATCGCTCTTCATGGACGGTTGCCGGATCAAATCCGCAGCCAAAGTCGCGAACCACCAGCCGTACCCAGTCTCCAAGTTGCTGCAGATCCACGCGCGCGAGTTTCGCACCGCTGTGTTTACAAATATTCGATAGCGCCTCCTGCGTGATGCGGAAAATGGCCACCTCCAGTGGCGCCGCCAGTCGTGTGAAGTAAGCTCGATTGTTGAACGAAATATGCGAGATTTCCTTACGCGCCTCATTCACCAGATACTCCAGCGCGGCCTGCACTCCCTGTTCATCGAGAATCGGCGGCCGCAATCCGCTGATGAGCCGCCGTCCTTCGGCCAGGCCTTCGCGAATGAGTTTTGTTCCGGCCTCGTAGTCGGCAATCGCTGACGGTGCGGCCGGCGTATTGGAATTGGCAAACGCTTCCAAATGCATAAGCCCCGCCGTTAGGTATTGGACCAGTCCGTCGTGAATCTCATAGGACACGAGTTGGCGTTCGCGTTCTTGTAAATCCAACAGACGGCGCAGCATCTGCCGCTCACGCTGCAATCCTTCCTCAGCGATTTTCTTGTCGCTTACATCGCGGGCAATTAGCACGACCGATTCCACTTTGCCGCCCTGCACGACGGGCCCCATACAGTTTGCGTACCAAACAGTTCCCACCCCGCGCTCGGTTTGACCGTGCACTTCAAAGTGTTGCGGCTTGCCGGTAAGGGCCGCCGCGGCCAACGCTGCGTGGGTCACCTGTTTAAATTGCTCATCGATGTAGTCGTAGATGCTGCGGCCAATCGATTGCCGCGCGTATGGTGTGTCTCGATTGATGAAATTTATTTTGCCGTCTAGATCGGCTAAAATGATGATGTCCGGAGCATTTTGCACCAGCGTGCTCAAAAGCGCTTGGCTGGCTTCCAAGTCAACCTCGCTTTTCTTCGCCCGCGAGATGTCGCGAATTGAACCCGCCATCCGCACGGGTGTGCCGTTGGCATCCCAAATGGCCTGCCCGCGCGCTGTACCAGCCATACTCGCCCGATTTTTTTCTTAATCGGTATTCAACATCGTATGGTTTACGATGCACCAAGTGATCTGTCAGCGCTTCGATAATTCTCGGGTGATCATCCGGATGCAGCCGCGATTCCCACGAACCCAAAAGATTGGGTAGCTCCTCATCGCTGAAGCCAAGCAGATCCTTGCAACGCGGGGAGAACCAAACAGGGGTCTGCGGATTGTGCCATTCATTGCCGACTACGATCGCGTCCCACAGACCATCATTGGCTCCGCTTACCGCTAGGCGGAAGCGTTCATTGCTGGCTCGCAACTGCTCTTCCGTTTTTGCCAGTTCGCCGCGGTAAAAAACCCGCTTGGCCGCCACCATCATGCGGGCGGTCAGCCATTGCTGCTCCTGCGGATAGAACAAGAAATCGTCCGCCCCAGCGTCCAAGAGCTGCTGCAGCTCTTGGGCGCGCAGGGCCTGGTGGCGATCAGGACAACCGGCCGATGCAGCGGACCGCTCTCTCGAAGTTGCCGGCAAAGTTCCATGACGGGACCCTTTTCGACATCTGCCCACGCGACAATCAGCGAGTACTCGGCGATCCGCGGATCGCATGGATCGCTTGGGGTTGAACAGACGCTATCCTCAAAACCCGCTTCGCGCACTGCCCCAAAAAGCTCTCGACGAATTGTCGGTTCGCTGGCCCAGATCAGCGCTTTCATCGCCTGGTTCCGCATTGAAACCCCTGCCCTTATTCGATGCCGCTTCTAAAGTCAATTATCGAGCGAGGCGAAAGCCGCGGCGCTTAAGTCACAGTTCAACTTGACGGCTGTACGCAGCGAATCCCCCGAAGGTCGCGCAGCTCGCCCGTCATTTTACCGTCCGGGGGGTCAAACTGCTTCGTCCGTGGAACTAAGATCAAGACATGCGCCGGATGGTTATTAGTGTGATCATTTGAGGGCGATTGGGGCCCCCCCTTCCTTAGGACCCGCAAGACGAAATCCTACCCGCCAAATTCGACAGGACGGACACCGAGTGCCGTAGACCTGACTGGGCTCAGCGGACCACCAGGGTGGTTGAATCCCTGCCAGTGAATGACAACATTTTCAGTTTCGATGTTCTCGCCACCGGGGCAATGCGATGTATCGAGGCACACCAATTAAGTAAGCGCAACTTGCGTCGCGAAGGTTACGGAGCCCTTGATGAGCATTAAACTTCTCGTGGCAGACGAGCACGAGGTTGTCAGGACCGGACTCAAGAGCTTATTGGCTGGAACAGATATCAAGATCGTCGGCGAGGCGGCCAGCGGCGAAGCAGCCGTTCGCATGGCGCTCAGACTTGGCCCCGATGTCGTGCTGATGGATATTCGCATGCCCGAGGGGGATGGCCTCACGGCGCTGGGCCGTATCAAGCTTGAGCGACCGGAACAGCCGGTGGTCATGTTCTCAGGGTTTGACAATCCCACTTATGTAGCACGTGCCGTGGCACTGGGGGCAAGTGGGTTCGTGCTCAAAGGCGAAAGCAAAGATAAATTGGTCGAGATTATTCAGCGTGCAGCGAAAGGCGACGCCACCTGGACCCGCGAAGAACTGCGGCGCGTGACCGGAGCACTGGCCACGCCTCGATTGCGCAATGATGTGGAAGTGCCGCTCACCCAGCGCGAAAGCGAAGTGCTGCGGCAGCTAGGGCTGGGATCGACCAACAAAGAAATCGCCCAAGTGCTCGACATTAGCTATGAGACCGTCAAAGAGCATGTCCAGCACATTCTGCGCAAGATCGGTGTCACCGATCGAACTCAGGCCGCGGTTTGGGCCGTGCGGCATGGATTGCTCGACTAGAAGCTTAGGCATCTTCGCCGTGTGCCTTTCGTACCAGTCCGCCTCATGATCGATGCGTCCGCTGCGAATGTTTCGACGCGCACTTCTCGCCAAGCTCGCCTGTTTTCCCAGACTACTTGCACGGTTTCGCCCTTGCGCACCTCATGCGCACGAGTGTGCATCATTCATAGGCAGCGCAGGCTTCCTCCAAGGAACGTGCGGAATTCATGGGAAAGTAATCTTCCTTAAACAAGCGACTAGTAATCGTTTGATATCAATTACTTAGCCGCGATTGGGAAAACAATCGAGAAGTGGATGCGCCTCGCCGCGCACGCTGATTGGCACGTGCCTTGCATTCCATCTTTAACACTTGAACTGAGAATGAAAACTAGCTCGAACAAATCAACCCAAAGGAGATTCGGCTCGGCAATCGGAATTGCAACGCGAAGGTGGGCGGACCCTAAACGCTGCGAGTAGCACCCGTATTCGATTGCGATGGATCGAACCCGACTGATGATGCTTCTCGCCGGTACTGAAATTCAACCGACCCTAACCACCTTTCCCTCGCTGGCCCTGCCCTGCAGGGTTGCGGATGCCAAGGACGAGACGATGCCCGAGAGCGATGCTCAGTCCCACGCTGACGATCGAGAACTTGAGCGTCGCGTGGTGCGATTTTTAGAAACCAAACATGTTCCCGGTTTGCGGCAGCTACAAGTTAAAGCAGCCGGTGGCGTGGTGACCGTCAGTGGTCGCGTGCAAACGTTTTACGAAAAGCAATTATGTAACCAATGTTGCCGGCGCGTGGCGGGCGTGCGGGAATTGATAAACGCAGTGGATGTCATCGGAACCATGCCTGGGGCCGCCGTTGTTGCCTAACGCTCCTCCCTCACTCCCCCGAGGGTGGCCCCAGGCTTCTTTCAAATGTCGCGGTGAATGACGGACACTTGGCCTTGTGGAGCTGTCGGACCATAAGCTCGCAAGTCCACTTGTCCCGTTCACCGCGTAGGCTGTTTGACTCGTTGACTCTTCGTGGTTTGCCGAGTCGGACAAAACATTCAGGTCGCGAGTCGGCACATGCAGCTGACTTGAATCGTCACAGGGCTAGGCAGTCGCATGGCAAATTGCCGACTGCATTTTCGCGGGCAGCCCACCGGCATCGCGGCTGGGCGACCGCGTTCGCCAGCAGGAACGTCTTTCGTCTGCGTTACCTCAAGCTTGAACGCGTCGTCCTCAAAACGGCTCGGGTCGATTCCGAACGCGCCTTTAGGGTCATGAGCAGTCCCAGGACAGCCAGTAGCAGACTGGCAGGTTCTGGCACTGCCACCAGATCGATGTAGGCATTGGCTTCCCCCAGCGCGGCCACCGTCGGTATATCGTCCATCAGAGTGACCGATTCGAGGGACCCAACGTCCAGCAGTGGACTCTGAGTGTTGATGGAAAACGTGAAGTTGTTGTCTGCATCGGGCCCTGCCAGATAGTTGGCGGGGATGGAGACGTTGTAGTAATAGTGCGGGCCCACGAGTGAATCGTCGATCGCCAAACTCGTATCAAAGGCATCGACCCCCAGGGTGCCGACGGTGGCGAGCCCCAGCGGATTGCCATTCACCGAGAAAGTATCCGTGGCCACGTTAATGAACGGCGTGCGGGCCGTGATTTGCGCGGTAATGTTGGTGCCCGGAGTGATCGAGACGTTGTCGGGTTGTGCCAATTTGATGTCGGTGGTGAACACATTTCCATTCGCCCGATTCGCGGCCGTGACCTCACCGCCGAAGACATTCACGGCCGAACCATGACCGGTGACATAGCAGAATAGTCCGTTGCCGGCGGCGGGCGTGGCACCCGCTGGCCCTGTACCCAGCAAGGCTTGCCAGAAGTTCATGCGGGCCGCGGGAGGCGCCGCCGGATTCTGAATCAAAGTTGGATTCAATAGTCCCGCGATGTTCGCGGTCGTGGTGGCGCCATTCACCGGGACGGTGAAATTGGCGGCCACCGTGTTCAGGATCGCGTTCACGTTGGGCACGTTATTGGCCGCGGCAAGGTTCGTAAACCGCGCGAGCGACGCTTCAGTCCCGCTGGAGTAGAGCACCGCAATGTGGCCGCGGGGTACGCCATTGGAAAGTAGGGCCGCATATTCCCTTTGAATATCCAGGCTGAACTCAGGCCGGTCGGGCGTCATCGCCAGCAAAATGGCCCAGCTATTGGCCGCATTGGTAGCCATCGTGCGCGCATTGTTGGCTGCCGCCTGATTGACTGCACCACCGGCCAGGGGTGCATCGACCGAGGCATAGAGGGGGCTTTCAAAACCCCCGGCCTGCAAATTGGCGACCGGTGGCGCGCCGTTCGTCGGCACCTGGTTGCCAACACCATACGGGCCACCCCCGACAGCAAACGGATCGGTTTGCCTGGCACTGGAATAACTGCCGTACATGGAAAACGTATTCGGCGGATTGCCCGCGCCGGCAGTGTTGGTACTGGCAAAGGACCAGCCTTGGGTGAAATCGGCCCCGGCCGTCGCCACCGCCGGCGCAGAGTTGCCATTTGGCTGCAGAATACCGAACGAGTACTCATTGAAGTTGGCACCCGAGGAAAACGTATAGGGGATGATGTTGGGCGCCGCGACGACGGCGCCACCACCGGCCGGCCGGGCACCCTGCAGTGAGCCCTGCAGGTTGAATGCAAAACCTCCGCCAAAACACTGGTTCATGACGGTGTTTTCCACGCCCCAACCAAACCCATCCATTAGTCCGCCCAGGCTCCGATTCGCGGTGCCCACCGGCACGGTGAGATTGAAGGGTCGCACCGGGTTGGGTCCGGCTGCCGGCAAACCGACGGTACTGCGGATCACGTTGTAACCGGTGCCGGCGGCTTCTCCAGATGTGACAATGTACGAAAAGATGTTGTTAGGCACACCTTGCACGGCTTTCGAGTTGGCATACGCATCCGCGAAGCTCGAATAAGTGATCGCGTTGACGTCTTGATAGGCCATCGTTTTGTCATTCCAAGTCCTCAGCGTCGGCGGCAGGGCCATCACGGGGACTTGGGCCCACACGGGCGCGGCGATCAACACCCCCAGCAAACTGGCGGCCAATGCAGCCCAAGTCGGCCAGCCGACGGTGCGCTGTCGACAGCAAAAGCCAGATCGTCGAGCAATCTTGAAAGGGTCAGTGAGAGGGCTGGTACCGGTCGTCGGTCGAATGCTTGTCGTCATTCGCGTACCTCCTGGATGTGAAAGGTCGCGCCGCGATTTCCGCCCATACGCTTGGCGTTGCCAAGCGACTCTTCTTCGTTCCGAATGGATTGCCACACAGACCAGGGTACGATTGCCGGCGCAGGACCGGCCCCTAGAAGAGCAGACAATCGCTATCAAAAAACTTGCCGCCTTCTATCTACCTCTTTTGAGGTAGCGCTGTTTTAGCTTGACAGCATGAGTTGTCAAGTATCTGAGACTTTATGCCATAACTACGATTGCGGTGTGGGCAGCGGTTAAAGGTCCGGCGGCCGTGCGGGGTCCCGATGTCGAAGCAACTCTCGGTCGCCCGGGATCGTTCGCGGGGTCTGGTATCGGTTGCATCGACGGTCTCCTTATGGATCGGATGGCAAAAAAGTTAGTTGTTTTCCGCTCGCGATTTCCGGATTTGCATTCCGTGGAGGTGATAGGCCATGGCGGTCAGCAGCGGACTCAGCGCTCTCAGGTCCGCGCGCAGTTGACCGCAGAACGTGTGCCGCCCGCTCCACGAAGTGCATTTTGATTCAAGCACGCCCGCCATATGTTTCCGCCTTGTTCATGGTACGCTCCTATCGAACTCTGCCAGGAGGCCACGCGTGTTCGCCAGAACGAGAGTTATTTGATTGACACTCACTGAAATCTCGATAGAGTAACCGGTAGCTCCAAACTGGGATTTAGTCCTCATATGGGGCTCGGACAGCAGAAGAGCGATCGTCACAGCGTTTGTTTTTCAGCGTTGAAATTCTTCGACGAGGCTGCTCCTATGATTCGCACACACTTTGGGTTTTTCGCGCTGGTCGTCATTGCTTTCACAGCGGCCAGGCTCGATGCGGCCGGCACCATGAGTTTTAGCACGACGACACCCGCGACATTAGGCAGTAATCAATCCGATTTGCTGGCCAATGCCACGATTCCTGGCGGAACGACGCCCGGCGGTGGCGCCTACAATCAGCAAGCGTTTTCCGATAATGCGGGCCCGCCAGGACAAACCTTTACCACCCCGGCCGGTTCGTCACTCCTTTTAAATTCCATCTCCCTCTTGGGGGCCAATACCGGCGGCGGCAATTCCGGCAATGGTGTCTTCACAGCGGGGACTTTGTGGTCGGTTCGAATTAGCTCCGCCAGCGGCACAAATCTAACGCCGCTCGATACGATCTCGGGTATTCCGACCGTCACCGGTGCACTCGGCAACGAATGGTACACCTGGACATTTTCCGGACCGGACGTTCTGACGTTGGCCCCCTCCACGCAATACGCCTTCGAAGTGTTCTCCGACACGACGAACGGTAACAGTTACTTGGGCTTTGCCGCCGACACCACCGATAGCTATGCCGGTGGCACGGCCTTCAACAGCGCCGGCACCAACCGCGCATTCACCGATAACACGCTCGGGGATTTAGCCACGCACGGTTATGATCGAACATTCGTCGTCGCTCTCGCGCCGGTTCCCGAACCGAGCTCGATCATGCTGTTAAGCCTTGGCGGGCTAGCGGGCCTGTTTCGCCTCAAACGAATTGGTCGTCGATTAGCCAATCCGCCAGTAGAGAAACGTGAGGCGGCGGTGCGCTGACATGAGCTGACTCGTGCCGGCGACGAATGAATATCGGGCGGTTAGGAGATTGAGATCGGATCGATTCAGCTACGACGCGCGTTCTAGTGGCGGGCCAGTGCGATTTGCACGTTTCACCCGCGGGCCGAGCAACCGGTCGTATTCTTCTCGGATCACGCGAAAACACTCACACGATACGGCCTCCAAACCCGACGGATCAATGATCCGGGATTTCTTGCGACCGAATTCGATCAACTTGCGGCGTTGCAATTTCGCCGCCGTCTCGGTGATTCCGGATCGCCGCACTCCGAGCATCTGACTGATGAATTCATGGCTCACGCCAAGATCGTCGCGGTGCAGGCGGTCCCGGCATTCTAACATCCACCGCGCAAGCCGCTGTTCGATCGAATGGAGACGATTGCAGGCCACGTTTTGCGAAAGTTGAGCGATGTATGCTTGCGTGTACCGCAGTAACACGTCTCGAACTGCTTTGATCCGATCAAATTCTGCCAGCAGAAATTCAGCATCCAGCCGAATCGTTGATCCCGGCGACTGACAAATGTATTCGGTCTGATTCGTTTCCCGACCGCCCATAAAGGCATTGATTCCGACCATTTCGCGGCTGCCAACTATTCCGGCCTCGGCCGTCCGCGCTTCGCTCATCGTGACCGTGACGGAGATCAAACAGTCCAGCGGAAAGTACAAGTGGCGAATCGTTTGACCAGGGCGATGCAGGACCTCGCCCGTTTTCAGATTCTTAGTACGCAGTTGCGGGCGCAGTCGGGCTTGAACGTCGACTGGCAAAGCGGCAAGCAACAAGTTTTGCGAATCCATTACCTTCCTCGACAATTCCAACTGATCCTAATCTTCGTGATGATTCGCTGCGGTTATTCTATTACTGCCACTCGGTTTGCCGCCAGTCGCGTGAATTGAGCACGCGTGCCGTGTGTCGCAATTCTTGCCCATCCGCAAGTGCCATGATCGCTGGAATCACTGCCTGAAACAGGAGGACGCTGTCGAACGCATTCTCAGCGCTGGGGGACCGTCGTATTTGATTGTCCAACGCGTGACAAGCCAGACAATGTAGTAATCAATTTCAACGCATTGCCGCCCGGCCGCATTGTGATTGCGGGCGCGTCTTTGCGGCGACTGAAGAATTAGGACCTGCGCACGACGCGGAGTTGAGTGGGTGATGTTTTCATGCAGCCGCTGCCCCCCTTGGGCGAACGTCGGCATGTCGCTTGCAGCGTTCCGGATTGTAGGGGTTACGTCTGGGGCTGATGTGTGTTCACAGCTGATCAAGGATATTAACTGAACACGTACCAACCGAATCGGTCATTGATCTGCCAATTCTCTGCGCGAGAGGGAGACACAAATCGTGGATCAGTCATCTAACTACGATTTCAGACCCAATGACGAAGTTGCCATTTTGCCCACACTCGGCGCACCGGCCAGCGCGGTACTCGGAGTCGCGAAAATCGCCCATCGCGATGCAAGGTTTGTACAATTGCCGGATGGTCGGATCTTTTCGGTTGAAAGCGGGGTGGGCTTGAACACCACGGGTTGGATCACGCGGGCCAACCGCGAACATCATAAGCTGCTCAAAATGTTGGCGCCAGAATAAGTGGTTCGTGCCGGACGGCCAGCGAAGGGCTGCTGCATGGCAGGCGGCGGCGAACCTCAGACTTTGTCCGCCGTGCAAAACGAACCAGCTGGCAAAGGTACTTTCAATGCAGGGGTACTACATGCTTGTCCGACGGGGAAAAGTGCAGCGGGCGCAGCATATTCATGTTGGCGACAAAATAGGCAGAGTCTGGCCAGTTGCCAGAACCGCCGAGGATGCACTGCGTTTGATCCGGCATTGGAAGTTGAAAGACACAATGCCCGCGATGATCGGCAGCTTGGAAGGCGAAACACTGGAAGGGCACATTCGCCTGGCGCTTGAAGATCGCTGTCTTGCAGCGGTCTGCGTCATGGGTTGGAATGACGATGGTTCGCCGATTTTCGGCGAAATCAATTGTGACAAATGCTAACGCCCCACCGGGCGACGCCAAGATTGGCCGAATGCAAATGGCCAGCTTGGACCGGTGAGCGAGAAGTGATTGTAAGCCGAGGCCAATAAAAAAGCCGGCCGCGGCCAACAGTCATTTATCGAGTTGAAGTTCGTGGACTCCGGCGCACGGCGGGCATGTTTAGACGTCGCCGGCCTCGCGGCAATCACGTTTCTGATTCGCGCGTCGGTCGAAGATCGACTGGCCGAGCTACATCGGTTGACGACCTGCGTGCTCTATTATGTGACGAGCGAATCGGGACAGCGGTCAGTTCGGTTCGCTGGTTACCGATCGCGAATTGTGACCTCAGGTGTCATGTTCGTCGGCAAAGGCCAGATCTGCTTTGAGAAGGATCTGGCGCTGACGACCGACGAGGCGCGGCTTTGGATCGAGCGTGTCAGCGATTGGCTCGGCCGAGGATTTGAATGAAATCAGCGAATTTGAGGGTTTTTCAGTCGGTACGTGGCTGCCGCTTTGCCGCCGCCGTTCGAATTGCGCCTCCGAGCCAGGCTGCTTTTCCAGACTGCTTGAATTTGCTAGCATCTACATTCTTCGCACGCGTTACACTTTCCGGAGACATCCCATCATGCGCATTCGAACAATTCTATCACGCCGTCAGTGGGGGTTTGAATCCTTGGAAAGGCGCGGCGTGTTGGCCGGGAACGTGATTGCGGCCGTGGTGGCGGGTGACCTTATTCTGACCGGCGACAGTGCGGCCAATTCGATCCAGGTTTCGCAGGTGGACAGCGGCCAGTGGAGAATCAGCGGGGTCGGCACGCGCATCAATGGCAGTACGCATGCGGTCATCGCGACCGGAGTGACAGGGAATATCGAGATCGATTTGGCAGAGGGCAACGACACCAGCACGATCACCAATGGCAGCGTCGTCGGAGAATTGATGTTCACGGATGCGGCTGGCAATGACACCTACCTACTGTCCAAAATCAACACCGGCACCGCACTGCAAATAAATGATGCAGCGGGGAACAACACCCTGTCGGCCTCGAAGCTGAACACCGGCACCTTCTTCCAATTCAATAATTTTGATGCGACCGACGGAAACGACGTGCTGTCGATCGCCAAAGTCGTGACGGGAACTTTTTTTCAAGTCAATGCGGGGGGCGGCAACAACGCGGTTAGTTTAAACCAAATCACAGCCGGCGACTTTCTGCAAGTAAATGGGCTGGCGGGCCGCGATGCAATGGTGTTGTCCAACGTCAGCTCTTCCCAGAGTTTTGTGCAAGTCAACGGCGGTGATGGGGGCAATAGCGTGAACCTGAACAACGTCTCGGCCAGTGGACCCTCGCTGGTTGGATTTTTGCAAGTCAACGCCGGCACCGGCGCCGATAAAATCGTGATCACCAAATCGAAATCCGAAAACTATTTCTTGCAAGCCAATGCCGGCGACGGAAACAACACCGTTACGTTCAGTAACCTCTCGGCCGGCGATTTTCTTCAGGTGAATTCCGGCGGGGGGCGCGATGCCATCGCGGTAAACCATGCACGCTCCACCGGTTCCTTTGTGCAAATCAATGCCGGCGATGGAAACAATACGGTCAGTCTGGCGAACGTTTCGGCCTCTACGTTCCTGGAAATCACGGCCGGCAGCGGTCGTGACACGGTCAGCCTGTCCCACGCGACCGCGGGGAGCGATATCGACGTGTCGACGGGTGAGGGGAAAGACGTCGTGAGTCTTGCCGCCAGCACAGCTGCCGCAACTCTGAATGTCAATTTGGGACCGGGCGAATTTGATGCCCTGACGCTTGTTAACAGCACGGCGGTCACCGCCAATCTGGACGGCGGCGGTGACGTCGGCGATACCCTGGTCAAATCGCACAATCACTTCAGCGTCACCAACATCACCGGTTTTGAACATGTGATTGGCTAGATGACGAAAGGCGCAGCGTCCCAGCACCCCGGCCGAGTTGGGCGGTGCACGTCGCGCTGCAGTGGAGAAGAACACTCGCGCTCGTGGCCATACCGATCCCGCCAGAGTGCAGCGGCAAAGCTGGCCGTCCGCAACCCAGGGCGCATGCCGGTCCGCCAATCCCCTCGCAACGGTGCCGATGTGGCGCAAGTTTCGGAACCCGCGATGGTGACGAAGTTGCGCCGAACTTGTGCCCAGTCCTGCGGCTTACTCCTGGGCAGGCGGCACTTCGATCAATCGCCTCCCCCGCACCACCACTGCCGCTTTTTTGATCGGCGCGGGGACGGCAGGGGCGACCGGAGTGCTCACAGTAGTCGGCGCCGACACCACACTGCTGTTTTTAACGTTTGCAGGTGCCATCGGCGCGGCCGACGCCATGCTAACCGAATTCAGGGCGCGGTAGGTCCAACTGAGAATCGTTTGACTCGCGGTGTGCGTGCTGGTCGCGGCAGTGAATCCGAGATAGGCCTTGCTGGCCCCGACGATTAACGGAATGTTCGCCACATAACGTTGTTCCGCGAGCGCCAGCGTCGTCGTATCCATAATCGAGACTGCGAGGTTCGTGCCATCGTAATCCAGGTGCACGACGAACACGTGCCCGCTGTGGAAATCGATCCCATGATCTTGCACGGTTGTCGATCCGACATTGGTGGGCACCGCGCCCTTGGTGTAGAAGCCGGTGGAGCTGGCGCCTTCGCCAGCGTTGCTGTACAGGTCGAATTTCAAGGCCACGCTGTTTTTGAGTTTGGCATACCCCAAGCCGGCGGCCGCTCCGCCCAGAACCTTGGGTCCCACCCCTTGGATCGTAAAGGTGAGTCCCTCTCCGCTGGGATTGCTGCCCGCCACCGTCTGAAACGCAAAGTCAGTATCGAATCGTGTCACATCGACCGCCGTATGCGTGAAGATGCTGGCTGTCTGATTTTTTTTGCCGCTGGTGAGCTGCAGCGTCGAACCCACGATTTTCGCCGACGAACCATTGAAATTGAATTTGCTGGCCGCGCCAGCAAAGCCGCCGGAAAAATCCAATGTGGGCGCGGTTTGCACGGCCGGGCTCGTTGCGGCCTGGGTCAGCGCCAGCCCGGTCCCGACGGTATCGGTATCGGTGGCCGTATTATTGGCGGGGTTGATCTCGGTGAGACCGACCGGCGCGGTGACGCTCACAGTATTGGAGACGGAGCCGGTGGCCGTCGCGCTCAGCGTGCCGTGCAAGAGGTAGGTAATCGTGCTGCCGGGCGGCATGGTCACGGTGTTATTTAATGGCCCAATGGCATCGGCCCAAAAACCGGCCGCCCCGCCGGTGGCTGTGGCCGTAAAGGTGGTCGCGCCCCAGCTGGTGTCAAATCCCGCCGACAGCGTGCTGACAATATTGGCCCCGGTGACCGTATTGGGACCCGCGTTAGTGACCACAATCGTATACGTCACCGCGCTCCCGGGCGTAGCGCTAGTCTGACCGTCGGTCATCGTGACTTGTAAGTCGGCCTGCGGAGTGCCGCTGACCGTATCGGTATCGGTAGCCGTGTTGTTGGCCAGGTTCGGATCCGTCACTCCCACCGGCGCCGTGACATTCAGCAGGTTGGAGACCGAACCGGTCGCGCCGGCCGACAACCGCGCTTGCAGCAGATAAGTTATCGTGCTGCCGGGCGGCATGGTCACGGTGTTATTGAGCGCGCCGATGGCATCGGCCCAAAAACCGCTCGCCCCGCCGGTCGCCGTGGCCGTAAAGGTGGTTGCGCCCCAGGTGGTGTCGAATCCCGCCGACAGCGTGCTGACAATATTGGCCCCGCTGACCGTGTTGGGACCCGCATTGGTGACCACAATCGTATACGTCAACATCCCACCCGGCGTCGCCGTCGACTGACCATCCGTCACCGTCACTTGTAAATCGGCTTGGGGAGTGTTGCCGACGGTATCGGTATCGGTGGCCGTATTATTGGCGGGGTTGATCTCGGTGAGACCGACCGGCGCGGTGACGCTCACAGTATTGGAGACGGAGCCGGTGGCCGTCGCGCTCAGCGTGCCGTGCAAGAGGTAGGTAATCGTGCTGCCGGGCGGCATGGTCACGGTGTTATTTAATGGCCCAATGGCATCGGCCCAAAAACCGGCCGCCCCGCCGGTGGCTGTGGCCGTAAAGGTGGTCGCGCCCCAGCTGGTGTCAAATCCCGCCGACAGCGTGCTGACGATATTGGCCCCGGTGACCGTATTGGGACCCGCGTTAGTGACTACAATCGTGTACGTCACCGCGCCCCCGGGCGTGGCACTGGTCTGACCGTCGGTCACCGTGACTTGTAAGTCGGCCTGCGGAGTGCCGCTCACCGTATCGGTATCGGTGGCCGTGTTGTTGGCCGGATTGATTTCGCTCACTCCCGCGGGTGCGGTCACACTGGCCGTATTCGCCACACTGCCGGTGGCACCGGCAGTGAGAATGCCGCTGAGCAGGTAGGTGATCGTACTGCCCGGCGGCATGGTGACCGTGTTATTCAGGTTGCCAATGGCGCTGGCCCAGAATCCTGAAGCGCCCCCCGTGGCCGTGGCGGTAAAGCTCGGCGAACCAAAGACCGCCGGCAGGTTGTCGACAATCTGCACTCCCGCTACGGTGGCCGGGCCCGCATTGGTCACTACGATCGTGTAGGTCACCGCCGCGCCGGGCGTGACACTGGTTTGGCCATCGCTGAGGGTGATTTGCAAATCGGCCTGTGGAGTGCCGCTCACCGTATCGGTATCGGTGGCCGTGTTGTTGGCCAGGTTCGGATCCGTCACTCCCACCGGCGCCGTGACATTCAGCAGGTTGGAGACCGAACCGGTCGCGCCGGCCGACAACCGCGCTTGCAGCAGATAAGTAATTGTGCTGCCCGGCGGCATGGTCACCGTGTTATTGAGCGGTCCGATGGCATCGGCCCAAAAACCGCTCGCCCCGCCGGTCGCCGTGGCCGTAAAGGTGGTTGCACCCCAGGTGGTGTCGAATCCCGCCGACAGTGTGCTGACAATATTGGCCCCCGTGACCGTGTTGGGACCCGCATTCGTGACCACAATCGTATACGTCAACATCCCCCCCGGCGTCGCTGTCGCCTGACCATCCGTCACCGTCACTTGTAAATCGGCTGGCGCGGTGGCGGTTGTCGCGCTGACTTCGTTGGACGCCAGCGAGGTGCTGCCGCTGTTGGTTGCGCGGACGCGGTAGAAATACGTGGTGTTACCGGCCGCCGTGGTGTCCAGAAACGAATTGGCACTGGGGGCGCTCGTCGTTCCAATCACTGCGTAAGCGCCCGCGGCGCCCGTTTTCCGCTCGATCACGACCCCCGTCGCATTGGGGTCATGATTGGTCCAGGTGAGGTTGACTTGAATCCCGTTGGCGGACGCTTGTAAGCCCGTGGGGGCGGAGGGGGCGGGGGTAAAGGTCCAGTTGGTGATCGATTGAATGGCGGACTGCGCCGCGGTCCCGCCGGTAAAACCGACGTACGCCTGACTGCCCCCCACCAGGCCGGGAATGTTCACCGTGTAGCTCTGCGTGGCTTGCGCCTGCGTGACCGTGTCGGTGATCGTGACGACGAGTGTCGCACCATCGTAGCTCATCGCCACGTTGAACAAGTGACCACTGTGGAGATCAATCCCCGTGCCGCTGAGATTGATCGAATTGCCAGCCGTCGGTGGCGCTCCATTGGTATAAAGTCCAGTCGAGTTGGGGCCCTCGCCGGCGTCGTCGCTCAAATCGAATTTGATCGCCACGCTGTTGGCGATCCCCGCATACCCCAGTCCGGCGCCGGCCGTACCCAACGCCGCGGCGCTGTTGCCTTGAATGGTGAACGTCAATCCACCTCCCAGGGCGCCGCTGTAGTTGATGGTCGGAATCTGTTCGAAGGTAAAATTCGTCGTAAAGCGGCCAATGTCCACCGGGTTCAGGGTGAAGACACTGTCCGTTTGATTGGTGCCACCATCGGTCAGCTGCAGGTTGGTGCCGAACAGGCCCGCGTTTTCCACGTTGAGGCCATTCAGCCGCAGCAAATTGCTTTGATTGGTGAGATAGTTGGCAAAGCTATAGCTTTGATGCGTAAAGAAATACGGGAACGAATAGTTCGTAGGGGCGACCGCCGCTTCGCTCGAGGCACTGCCTTCAAATGGCACACCGGCTTGCAGCTTTACGGCCGTGACGCGGTAGTAATATGGTGTGCCGTTCGTCAGACCGCGATCGACAAACGTAGTTCCAGTGATCCCGGTCGCCAGGGGCGTTGTGCCTTCTCCATTCATGGCGGTGCTGCGATAGACGTTGTAACTGGTCGCTCCCGGTACGGTCTGCCAGGACAGGACCGCCGCGGCAAAGGCAGCGCTGGCCGCGAAGCCCGTGGGGGCGGCAGGTACGGGCGCACCGTCGTCGTCGAGAATCGTGCCTACCGCCTGGCCGACTGCGATGGTGGCGCCCACGGGATTGCTGAGTGTGACGTTAAACGTCTCATTGGATTCGGCACTGGTATCGCCACGAATCGGTACGGTAAAGGTGGCCGTCGTCGCATTGGCGGCAAACGTCAACACGCCCGAGCTCTGCGTATAATCACTCGTCGCGGTCGCAGATCCGGCCGAGGTGGCGTAGCTTACAGAAATCGCTTGATTCACGGGCGCCGACAGGGTGGCTGTGAACGTCAACTGCTTGGTCCCCGAGTTACCTTCCGTGACCGAGGCATTGGCCAGCGAAATGGTCGGCTGTAAATCGCTGTTGACGATCGTCACCTGCGTCGCCGTATTGCCATAGGTCGCATTGATCAATGACGATTGCAGTTGGATCGAAAACGTCAAGTTGGGCGTCTTGATCAAGTCGCCGACAATCGGGATGGTCAACGTTTGGGTGGTGACACCCGGGCTGAAAGTCAGTCCGCCGTACTGCCCGATAAAATTCTTACCGTCGACGGCCGTTCCATCGGCCAGGGTTTGCCAACCCACGGTGATCGTCTTACCGCTGGCCGCCGAGAGCGTGGCGGTGATCACCAGGTTGGCCACGCCGCCACTACTAGGTTCGGTGATCGTCGCCGTAGTTGGCAGCGAAATAAAGACCGCATCGTCGTCGTTGTAGATATAGCAACGGGCCTGCGCGACGTCGATCACTGCTCCCACCGGCGCGGATAAGCGGACATAAAACTGATTATGAGGTTCATCGAGAGTGTCGCCAATCACGGGCACCGTGATGGTCTTCTGGGTTTCGCCCGGATTGAAGGTCAAGGTGCCGCTTTGCGCGAGATAGTCCTTGGTGGAGGTGGCGGTGCCGTCCACGGTCGTATAGGCGACAGTGATCGGTTGGCTTTTGGGCGCCGACAGCGTGACCACGAAATTTGCAGGGCTCGTTCCCGCATTGCCCTCCTGGATGGTCGTGCCTTGAATTTGCACGAGCGGCAAGGCGTTGAAATCATGAATCACCCCCTGGATCTGGTTGGATTCGAGGGTGGCGCCGCTCGGCGCCGAGAGCACGAGCGAAAATGATTCGTCCGCCTCCGTCAGGGCGTCCCCCGGAATGGGAACCGAGACGGTTTGGCTTGTTACTCCCGGGGGAAAAACGAGATCGCCGGCCTGCGCCGTGAAATCCTGACCGGCGAGGGCCGTACCGCTTTGCGTGGCATAGTGCACGCTCACGGTCTGCGCCTGGAGAGGGACAGGTTCACCGTGAACACGGCCGTGGTGCTGGTGCCATTGGCACTTTCTGTGACACTGATGTCTTTGGCGGACAGCACTGGCAACGTCGCCCCCACGCGCACAATGGCGGCCACGGACGGAACGTTATCGCGCAGGATAAACAACATGTAATAGCCTGGCGGCGAACTGTTCGGTGTGAAAGGCGCCGCCACATTGAGTCCCCCGGACACGCGGGCAAACGACGCATCGATGGCATACTGGTCCCAGTTTTCCGCGTGCGTGGCGGTTCCCAGTCGAATCCAGCGGACGCTAGTGATCGTGGCCGCATCCGGCGTGCCGACAAAGAAGTTGTCGCCATAGCGCACGGTGCCCGGCGCGGAAGTAATCGTGGGCCGGGCGCCAGCGAACAAATACGCTGGGGAATATACCTGCTCGGTTAAATGGAAGTCCCCGCTGCCCGATAAGACGCGCCCGTCGGGCAGCAGCAGTGCGGTGGAATGATACCAGCGTATGTCGGCTTCGTTGGGCAGTATCGTAAAGGTTTGCGTTTGGGGATTCCAAATCTCCGCCGCAGTCACCGGGTCACCATCGTAGTTGCTCGAACCCGTATTGCCCCCGGTGATCAATACCTCCCCGTCGGGCAACAGCGTCGCATTGCAATTGCGGCGCGCAAAGGCCATCGGAGCCACGGCTTGCCAGGTCGGAGTGGGCTGATTCAAGTCGATGATCTCGGCGGTATTGGTCGCGGGCGAACCGCCCCCCACGTACAACACTTTGCCGGGGGCATACATGACGGCCGAGCCATAATCGCGATTGGGCTCAATCCGGTTGGCCACCGGAATCAGCAGACCTGTGCCTGAGGTATCGATATATTCTGACAAAGGCTGCGAGCCGGCAATGAACACATCGCCATTGGGCGCCGAAAACGTGCGCGGATAGAGGGGCAAAGACTGTTGCGCCGTCGTCAAGTCGATCCATTGATTGGCGGTGACATCAAAAACTTGCGGCAACGGATCGTCGGAACCGGCTTGGTTCGTGGCACCGGACAGGATCAACACATCGCCGTTGGCCAGTGTGGTCGAAGAGGGGTACCAGCGCCCGGCATTCATGTTCGGCAGCTGGGTCCACGTATCCGTGAACGGGTTATAGATCGAGGCATACGGCAGTCCCACGAGATTGTCGACATGCCCGCCGGTGAGCAGCACGGTTCCGTCGGCGAGCAGTGACATGCCAGTGCAAAAGATGTTGTAACCCGGATTATTGGGGATCGTGATTTGATTGGTCACGGGGTCCCACAGCCGCAAGTTCATTAACCGGTCCCAGCCCATGACTTTGCCGGTCGGCAACATCATTGCGTTGATGAATTCCACAGGCCAATTCTGCAGTGGTCCCCATTGTCCGACGGACGCTGGGTCGGCTAGCGAACCCTGAGCCGCGGCCGAGAGCTGTGCGACTTGCGATGGGTCTGCGGTCGCCAGTTGTGCGGCCACCGCATTGTCGTCGTTGAAATGATCCAACCAGTCGTTGGGATCGCCCCCCTCGTGCAGACACAGTCGCGCTTCAAACTTTTCAATCCGACAGAGCCGCCCACGGGCATTCAATTTTCTTCGGTTCCCGCTGGCCGCCTTCGAGAAAAATCGCATGCTTTCCACTCCTTCTCTCCCACCGGCGAACCGTCTACGACGGCCAAGCGCTAGTGAGAGCTTGACTCGCTATTCAGCTAATAATTGCTCGTGATCGGTGGCTACCGGTGCGAGCGCCGCTCGGGGCCGCATCGCCGCACCAGTGTGTTGCCCGGCTAGCCCATGCCTCGTCTCCGCTCGCGTCACAGGCGAACCTACCGTCTCGCCGACACCTGTTACGTCGACAACCAGTGGGCGACTCCCGGGCTGGGCAATGCGGCGCCACTGAAGCGCGACCAGTGCCATGCAGAACTTGCCCACAAATTTGGTATTGGTGACCAGGTAGCGTTTCCAAAGCCGACGCGGTTCATGCAGCAAGCGAAACAGCCATTCCAGGCCACAG
Organism: Pirellulales bacterium; assembly: GCA_963773875.1. Lineage (GTDB taxonomy): Bacteria > Planctomycetota > Planctomycetia > Pirellulales > JADZDJ01 > CAVTYH01. The sequence continues at coordinate 89,772 of CAVZCV010000006.1, read as the reverse complement.
CGCTGCATCCACGAGGGAGCGATGGGCTTCGTCCCCGCATGGAAATCAAAAGCGGCGCCGACGCAGAGTTGCACGACCTTGAGCTGGTCCGTGTGTTCGGCGGCAAACAAATCTTGTTTGGGGCAACCCAAACCCAGAAACATCAGCCCCGCACCACTGGCATTCACGCGCTGGATCATCGCCGTGACTTCTTCGGCCGATAGCGCGCGGTACGGCGGCGACTCCGCGCCGACGATCTGCAGCGCCGGAAAAGCCCGCCGTAGATTAACGCTCAAAGCTGCTAGCGTTTGCGGTGTACTACCGTACAAATAAATGGGCACTCCCTCCGTGGAGGCCCGTTGACACAAGCGCCACATGAGCTCGCTGCCGGTCAGACGCTGCTCCAGCTGGGCCCCGTGCAGCCAGTTCAGCGCCCAGCGGACCGGCTGGCCGTCGGCAGTGACCATGGCGAAGCGATTCACCTGGCGCCTAATTCGGGCCGCGTCGCCGCTTCGATGAGCGCGTGCACGGAAAAGGCGGATACCACGGCCGACTGCCGGGCATGTGCCGCCGCCATGATGGCCTCACAGGCGCGCTCCCCTTGGACGGCGCTGACTCCCACTCCGAACAAATTAACTTTGGCAGGCCAGCTGGTCGCGGCGGTCATGGACTCAGTCCTTCGAAAAAATGGTGGGCTAGGCACTCAGGCCGAAACGTGTGTCGCCGGCAACTTTCGCGGTCGCTTGTGGTTGCCGGAGCAGCTCGATGGCCTGGCCATAGATGGACATTAGCTGGGCATAATAATGAGCTTCGTTGTACTGCTGAGCGGCCTTGCGGCGACCGGCATCGCCGAGCTGTCGGCACTGCGGCGGATCGTTCCAAAGCGTGCTTATTTTTTGGGCCAGGTCCACGGCGTTCCCCGGATCAAACAGCAGTCCCGTGACGCGCTCCTCGACAAATTCGGGCAAGGCGCCGATGCGAGAAGCAACGACGGGCAGCGAGTGACCCATGGCTTCGGAAACCACCAATGGACAACCTTCAAACCATTTGCTGGGAACGACCAGGAATCGGGCCCCCTGATAGAAGGTCGCCATGTGGTCCATGCTCAAGTCGCCCGACGAATTGCACGTTCGCCGTGGCGCGGTCGCGGAGCGCATCGAGCAGCGGCCCGTCGCCGGCGATCCGAAAGGGGATATCGGGCAGCTGCGCGGCCGCGGCCACCAGCACATCCACCCCTTTTTCATCTTTGATCCGTCCGGAATACGCCACATACTGACCCGCGTCGCGAGTCGTACGCTCCGGTCCCAGGGGCACCATGTTCGGCAGCACCGCGATCCGTCCCGGGTCATACCCTTGGCGGACGAGCTGCTGTTTGGCAAAGGCACTGAGCACCACATGCAACGTCACGTTTTGCTGAAACAGCTTCAGCTTCCGCGCGGTAAAACTCCGCAGGGCATAGGCCAGGCTCTCGGCCCTGTTCTCGCGGCAGTTTTGCAGCAGGCAGTGGTATTCGTGACCGCCCAGGCAGCGCTCGCAGACGCGACCTTGGTGCAAATGATTCACGACCGGACAAGTGAGTTGATAGTTATGGGTGGTCATGACCACCGGCACGGCCGCGCGCCGACAAGCCACGAGCACGGACGGGGAAATCAACGGATAGAGATTGTGGGCATGCACCAGATCGGGCCGCTCCTTGCGTAGCGTGTGCACCATGTGGCGGTACGAACTGCGGCTATAAATCCCACTGGCAAAAGCGCGCACCTTCCCGAGCAAACTGTGCTCCAGTCCCTTACTGGAACGGATGAACAGAGAGGCGGTGTGGCCGTGTTTTTCCAACAGCGCCTGGATCATCTCCACCACGGTTCCCTCGCCACCGCAATAGGTGCGGTAATCATTGAAAACTTGCAGCACTTTCACGTGGCGGCCCCCATCGGCGGCGTGTCTTGACTCAGCGTGCGGCCGGCGCGGAACTTCAGGGCGGCAAAATGGCGCTCTTGGGAAAACCAGCGCGGCGCCCACAGTGACAAACTTCGGCGGAGGTAGCCCTGGTTCCGCCAGATTCGCACGCGGTAATCGAGCGCGGCCGGAGCTTGCTGTTGGAGCCGGGCCCACAACAGGCTGGGCAAGAGCACGCCGAGCGTTTGCCCGACCCGCGCCAGGCATGAGGCGGCATTCAGCAAGCGCCCTTGGTATTTGAATTGGAGCGCCGCCATCGTGTGGCACCCTTGTTCGGCATCCCAATGCAGGTAGGCGGGCGTCAGTCGGTTGGGCGGAATGCGGTGGCGGATGATCGCCTCCGGTGCAAAGTACATCACCACGCCGGCGCTGCGGGCGCGGAAAAAGAAATCGTAATCGGATCCCCCCCAGGCGTTGTTGGCGTCAAATGTGCCCAATTTGTCGAACACGCTGCGGGCCACAAACGAATTTGCACATCCCGGCAGATACTTGCCTTCGATCCGGCGCAGCGTGGTGGCGTAATCCGTCTCTCGAAATGAAGTCCGGCGCACATAGGGTCCAAACTGCGCCAGGACGTCCGCTGGCAAGTGCACCTGCACCGCACCCCCGATCACTTCCGCGCCGATGTCACGGCCGCCAGGTGCAACTGGTACAGCCAATCGGGTGCGGCCAATTCATCGTCGTCGAAAAACGCGATCCATTTGCCACGGGCCTCGGCCAGGCCGCGATTGCGGCTGGGTGCGTCTCCCGGCGTGGTATGGTAGATATAGCGGACACTCACCGGCGACTCTTGGGCGGCGCGCTGGATGATCGTTTTGGTCGAGTCGGTCGAGGCATTATCGACGACAACAAGCTCGTAACTGAATGCGCCCTGTGTGTCTTGGCGAATCAAGCTTTGCAGCGCCTCGCCAAGCATCTCCGCGCGGTTAAAGGTCGGGACGACGACACTAATCAACGTGGTGGCCATTCCAAGCTCTCCTCCAGATGTAATTCAGTGAGTTGACGCATCGGTGCGGCGGGTGGACATCGAACGGCTGGCGACCGTCCCGGTTTTGGTGCACAAATGATCCGCATGGTTCATCCTCCCTCTCGCGCTAAGGGAATTGCGCCTGCCCGCGACGCGATTTCCTGACAGAGGCCCAGATGCACCAAACCGCAGAGCATGACCAGCGTGCAGAAGCTGGTGGGATTCCAGAGGGCGGACTCTAACAGCCCCATCAGTGACCGACTGACAATCAGCACCAGCAAAAAGCCATATGCCGTGTCGCCGCTGCGGTGATAGCCGCGGAAGGCACCCCACGCGCCCAGCGCCAAGATCATGGTGCTCAGGGCCAAGCCCGGGGCGCCCAGATCCAGCAGCACATCTAAATAGGCGTTGTGTCCATTGGAGACGGTCCATTGATAGGAGTCGGAAAACCGATCGATCCGCGCGGGCTCCAAAAAGTGGCATATCCGTGACCCAGCAGCAGATTTTCCGCGGCGTGCGGGACGAGTTCTTGCCAGAGCGGGACGCGGCCGGACAGCGAATCCGCCTCATCCGGCCGACCGATCAATACCAATTTCGCGGCCTGATCTTCCAGATCATCCGTCAGCAGCAGACCTAAGCAGCCCAGCGCCGCCAGGCTGCCCACCACGGTCGTCGTGATCGCCAGCCATTTGTGCCACGAGAGGCGACACGATTGGTAGACCAACACGCCGACGACTAAGGCGGCACAGACCGTGCGCGATTTGGTTAAGAGCAGCAGCACGACCGCCGCCAGGCAGATACTCCATAACACGAGTCGTCCCCTGCGGACTCGCCCAGCAAGAAATCCTGCACTGAGTGCCAACAGGGCGCAGTACGGTCCCTGCACGTTGGGATGGACCGTGCCGGCGAAGCGGTAATCGGCGGCCAGGGGATGAAATGTGCCGAGTGTCAACTCGGTGCGGATTCCATTGACGATGTGCACCGCGGTGACCACCAAGGCCAGCAGGCACAATTCGCGGAGCGTCAGCTGCCGAGCGATTCCCAGGGCCGCGAGTGAACAAAATACCAGGACACTCACATGGCGGACCGTGAGGGCTGGGTCTTCCGACCACAGAATGCTCAGCCCGCTCCAGCTGAATAAACTCAGCAACAGCCAGCCCAAACCTGAATCCAGCCGGAGTCGATACCGGCCGGGCAACAGCAGCAGCGCGCGCCATAGAGCCCGAGCAGGGGAATCACCACGCGGCGCCCCAAGTCCCCTTCGGCCGCTTGTTCCGTCATCTGCTCGCCGCTGACCGTAAAGGCCTCCAGACTGGAGACCAAGGAATTGCGATGCTCGATGAAGTAAAAACAGACGGCCACGACGCCAATCGTCGTCCACAGGATCGCCGTGCGCCCGCGTGACGCTGGCCAAGAGTCGCTGTTGGATGCGGGCGCTATCATAGGAGCTTAACTGGTTCCGTACTGGGGAAGTGCCTGCAGAAAACGTCGCAGCGTCAGATAGCGCACCACCGTGCCAACACTCTTGCCGGCCAGGTCCCCCAGCGCCGCGCCCAGGACCCCCAGCGTGGGAAGTAAACAGGCCATGACCGCCAACGTCACCAAGAGCGTGGCCACGTCAGCGGCCATGTTCGCGCGCGGCCGATCGATGGCCCACAGTCCAATCCCAGATGTGGCCCCGAAGCTTTGTACCAGCGTGCCCAGGGCCAGAACTCCCACCACGGCGCCGTGCCCAAAGTATTTATTGCCGTAGACCACCACCAACAGTAGATTTCCGAAAATCCACACGAGCGCGGCGAAACTTCCTAAGACCGCCAGATAGACGCCGGTGGCGACCCGCAGAACATGCCGCAGTTCGCGCGGCCCACCTTCGGAATAGGCCAACGCGGCGCGAGGGATCAGAAAGGAAACCAACCCCACCAAAAACATGGTGGCCGTGCCCACAATGCCCGCGCAGGCCGCCAAGACTCCCGCGGCTTCGCTGCCGTGCGTGGCCAACAGTAAATAGGGAGTCAGCAGAGGTGTCCCAAAACTGAGAATGTGGCTCCCCAGCGCCCAGCGCAAACCCCCAGTTGTGACGCCAGTCGGCCCAGGCCCTGGTCCAAGCAAATCGCAAGGGCGGATGCTCGGAGAAAAACCAACCGGCGGCGGCGAGCCCACAGGCGCTTCCAATCGTCAGGTAGACCAGCGGGATCGTCAAATGTCCAGTGATTCCCAGAACCAGTAAGCCGCCGATTTGCAGAGCCGCGACCGCCACATCAATCGCCACGGCCGTCCACAGCTGTAAATGTGCGATCGCGAGGCGGCGCAGAAACTCGCGCAATTGGAGGAGCGGAAGCGCTCCCAGGAGGGCCCAAACCACGGGCTTGAGTCCAGTTGGACCGATCCCGCAGGTCAGTAAGCCCATGCCGCCCATGAGCAGCAGCAGGGTCAGCCCAGAAAGTGCCAACGAGTGCAGCAGGGAACTGCCCGCATACAGCGCTTGGGCGAGACCGCTACGTCTGCGGCAGTAAATCACGTAGGGTGCCGAAACCAATTGCTCTTGAACGCCTTTGGCCAGATAGACAATCGAGAGCGCCAGATAATAAATCCCCAGATCCCCCGTCGCGCACAGCCGGCCGATGATCGCGCTGGTGATAAAGCTCGTACCACTGACGACTGCTTGGTCGAAGAGCGACAGCGTACCATTACGCACATCCGGACGCTGGATGATTCCCCACAGCCAACCCGTGAGGCCGCTCGCGCAGATCGCAGCGACGTGGCCGTGGGCTGCGGAGCGTGCGCTTCAGGGAGGGTCGTGACGAGCGTTGCCATATCACACGTTACTAGGAATCACAGCAGCAAAACTTTGAGGGAGAGCGAACGGCGCAGCCTTAGCTGGCGCCGCGGCGCAAGACAACCGCAGGAATGGTTTGTAGCAACAGTCCCAAATCCGTCCGGATCGAGCGCGACTGGATATAGCGCAGGTCCATGCGCATCCATTCGGTGAAAGGTGTGAGTGAGCGGCCCTGGACCTGCCAGATGCAAGTCAACCCGGGGGTCACCTGAAGGCGGCGGCGGTGCCAGCCTTCATACTTCTGCACTTCGGTTTGCAGTGGCGGACGGGGTCCCACCAGCGACATCTCCCCCTTCAGCACATTCCATAACTGCGGCAGCTCGTCGATACTTGTTTTGCGCAAAAACCGTCCGACACGCGTGATGCGCGGATCATCCTGAATCTTAAACACGGGTCCTTGTTGTTCATTGCGGGCCAATAACGCGACTTGCTGCCGTTCGGCGCCGGCCACCATGGTCCGAAATTTGTACATCCGAAAATGTTTTCCACCCAGACCGTTGCGCCATTGCACGAACAGCGCCGGACCGGGTGAAGACAGCCGCACGGCCAGGGCCGTGGCGGCCAATAGCGGTGAGAGCAGAATCAATCCGGTGACGGCCCCCACAATATCCACAGCCCGCTTCCAAACCGGCGTGGGCTGCAGAAAGAGCGTCTCCATCAGGGCCACGCTGGGGTGGGGGTCGCACGCCTCCTTGGACTCGCCGATCGAATAGGATGGATCCTGCAGCTGCCGCGGCGGATAGGTCAGAATCTCACAATCCGGTGGCGGCCCGTTCGGCAGCCGTTCAAAAATGTCGCCGATCACCGTCTGCGCTCCCTCCAGCGGCGTGCCGGGGAGGACGACCCCCATTTCTCGCGCGCCAACCAGCCAATTTCGTCGGTACAGCGCAACCGCCCCTGCAGGACTGCCAGCAGGCTGGCCAGAGAAACGTCGGGCTCTGAGGACTCGCCGCTGTGTTTGAATTTGAGCACGGCGAACTCGATCCCCAGTCGATCGGTGCGGATCGTTCGCGCTCGATGATCGCGCGCATGTGCGTGGTGGAGCGCAAGCTGGCCAGCGCCAGGTCAGTATCTTTCTTGCGGAATCGACATCGGTGGAGAAGTCTCGCGAGAAACATGTTGTTTACCCCTGTTGATCTCAAGAAGTCCGTTCACAAACCACTAACTCCAGAATGTCTGCAGTCCCGCAGCCCGGCTGCCGCCGCCAGTCGGCAGCAGTCGGCAGACGACGCCAGCGCAGTGTTCCACTCAGGACTGCAGTGCCTCAAATTGTCTTCTGGCCCAACGATCGATCGCGCTAGGAAGGATGGCCCGCCAATTGTTCTGACACCCGACGGGGTGTCGGCGATAACACGGAATGTTTCGGGAAATCTCCAACGAGCTGGGCATCGTTGGTTGTTCGGTGACGTGATTCCAGCAGCAGCGGCAATCCCACCGCTAGCGACAGCCCCAGGAGGAGCAAGCAACCGGCCACCAGCAAGGATTTCGTCCGCACCGGCTTGGGTTCGAACGTGGCCGGCTGGATGATGCTAATATTCGAGATGCGTTCCGCCTCGAGGGCTTGATCGATCCGAGCTTGCTCGAGGTGCTCCGCATAGTTTTGATACTCCGCCTCGTAGCGTTTCAAATTGCGCGTCAATTCAGCAATTTGCAGCTCGTCGGCATTGAAGGCTTTGATTTGTTCTTGCACTTCGGCCAGCTGGCCGCGCTGCTCTTCCGCTTTGGCGCAGCGCCGAGCAAGGGATCCAGCCGCACCAGTTCCAGTTGACTTTGCTCATAGACCGTGTTGGGACCGCTGGTGGTCTGTTCATGGGAGGCCGTGGCGGCATCAAAGCCCTCTTTCGCTGCGGCCGCGCGCTTCGTGAGCGTGCTTCAAGAGCACGTTCTCTTCGGTGTATTTGCTGGCCATCTCCTGCTCCACCATCTGCAGCCGATACAGTTCGTTGCGCATGAGTTCAATCCCGTGGGTCTCCATGCCCACGGTATGCGCGGTGACCGTGGTTTCGGGAACGGACTTCATTTTTTCGCGCAGGGCTTGCACTTGGGCCTCGGCAGCTGGCCAGCGCAGTCGCCGTGGTAAACAGCTCCTCCTGCATGCGGGAGTGCGCGTGGCCAGCAGTTCGCGCTGCGTCTCCGGCGCGGTCAGTCCGGTGCGGTCTTTGAGTGTCCGCAGCAGTTCCGCGGTGTGGCTTAGCAGGTCATGCTTCTCAGCGGCTTGCTTCTCCAAAAACTCATGGGCGCCGGACGTGCGATTCAACCGCAAATGTTCCGCCAGGTAGCGGTCCACGAGCGTGGTGACGATTCGCTGGGAGAGCTGCGGATTGTGACTTTCACAGTCCACCCGAACGACGTCCGATTTTTTGACGGCTTGCACTTGGATCATCCGCAGGAGTTTCACCAGCGCGTCTTCACGTTGAGGATTTTCCGGGGAGACCGTAGCGGGCTCCGCGCGCTCGATGCGCGCCGAGACCAGCGAAATCGCAGGGGTGAACTTATGTTCCGCCGCGATCGTCGACTCTGGATTGGGTGGTGCCTCGCCGGGAAGCTGGTCATGCAAAATGGCCGCGGGACCTACGGTATCCACGACGTGTTCGGCAAGCGCCGCGAGCTCAAGATCTCGGTGACGGTGTTGATTTCGTTTTCGCGGGTGGAGGGCAGCGTGGAAGCCAATGCTGCGCGACCGAGAGTGGCGGTGGCATCGAGCGAGGTGCTATCGCGTCCCAGACGCACGTACAGTTCGGCCTGTGACCGATAGTTCCGCGGTAACAGCCAGACCGCTAGCACTGCGAGCACCAAACCAGCAAGCAGACACAGCGCACTGCTTCGCCAGTGTCGCGCCAATACGTGTCGAAAATCGAACTGCGTCAGCGAATGAGAATCTGCGGTGTTCACGGGATAGAATCCAATCGAATTGTCTGTGGTATTCGCGTTGATAGTAGGAGTGAGGGGGATTTTTATCGGTGGGCAGCTTAGCACTTGTAAGTGCTTTGCACAATATGCAGCTTATGGGCACCTCATGAACTCAACTAAACGCCTGCTAGCAGCTGACGCAGTCAAGCGGGATTCGGCTTAGGTGTGCATGTCATTCGTGGTGAGTGGAAAAGGTAATTGCTGTAACAGCGAGAGCCCGCCTAGGCATTTTTAATGCCAACACGCTAGCTGTGACATCGCGGCAAGTACGGCTGGTGATATGTAATCTCAAGCGTCATCGCGACTTGCATAAAGTGGCGCGACCTCTCCTGGCGGGGGGATCATTAAATGCTGCCGCTGTCGGGATATGCAAATGGTGTTTAGTTCGGAGGCAGCGAAGGGTGCGGAGATGTTGGCGAGGGTGAGTGGCGAGGGGGTGCAGTGGGCACACTTCCTCGGCTGGGGCGATCGGGTGGATCTCACGCTTGCCGCAGCCCAAACGGAAGCCATGCCCGATTTCCGAGCGGGTGCCGAAGATGCAATTCAGGCAGCGCGTGCCCCGCAGCAGCGGGACCAGTCCCTATTTCTTCACGGCGCTGGGACGCATGCTAGGACAGGTCAGACCTTCACAATCACGAACTCTGGTGCTGGCGATGACGCTCTAGCAAGGGCGGACACTGGTGCCAGAGGCGGCCGCTCCGCACCGTCTGCAGTCCGCTGCGGATCCATCGTCGTGGGCCGTTTCGGATCGCGGTCGTCATGGATTGCGGGGCATTTCAGGATCACGCAGCCACTGCTTTGAGCAATTTCTTGATTGTTCTTTTCCGTGACCGCAACAAAAAATCCCGACCGCCTCCAAGGGTCCACGAGACCCAGTTCTGTGCAGGGCGAGCGGTCGGGTTCTCGTCAAATTAAGTCCCTCGACGGAGACGGCCAATTAAAAATCTGTGAAAAGAAGCACATGCCGGAGGTCGACTGACTTTCGCCATCGCTGCAGAACAAAAACACCCGCAACGAACATGAGAATCTCAGCGATTGCCGCCAGTAAATCATCCATCCGTTGCCCCACTGTGCCGCTCGCGCAACAAAAATCCGTTACGGTCAACGGTCCCATTTCCGGGCGGATCAGGATGCTCGAGTACAATGGGCGGCGAATGATCGTCGCAACCTCAGCAGCGAGAAAGAGCAGTCAGCGCAACAAAAATGCCCATCGAGGCACGCCCAGATTAGCCGATGCAGAAAGCCAACTTGGACCGATGGGCAAGCGTGATTGTAATAAGTCGAGCCTGCAAGAAAAACACGCCGCGAAAACACTTACGACCGGGGCTAACCCACCGTGGAATGCTAAACGCAACGGGCCCGGTGATTGGAGTTCGGCGGCGGTGCCGTGCAAACTATTTCGAGAACTGGCGACGCGCGAATCGCAGGCCGAGGGCGCCGAGTGCGAAAAGGCGAAGCGCTGGGGGTTCGGGAACCGGATTGAGCAGGAAGGCGTGAGTTTCGCCACCGATCTTTCCGTCACCGAGAATTTAACCGGAGTCGTTAATTGATTTCCCGGCCGTTAGGACCCAACCAGCTGACGGATCAATCAAAGAGTTCAAATCGACCCTCCCAGCGGCGCTCGTGTACAGAATCGCATGAAAAACTCCGCCAGGAACCAGCTGAGAAACTCCGACAATGTAACCGTGATTGTTGATTCCAAAACCATCACTGTTATCCCCGCCGAGCGAGCCAAGGTCGTGCATTGCCCCGCCGTACAGGAACGCATGTGCAAGTGAAGTCTCGGTGCCAAAATAGAAATACCCCGTCATCGGGCCAACGTCGTTGATGTCAAATCCATCGCTGTTTTTTCCTCCCAGGGTTCCGAGGTCATGCTGCACGCCCTCATACAAGTAAGCGTGATACTCAGCATTGCCAAACAGATACGCCAGGCCAGTCACTATCTGTTTGATGCTATTGCCGACACTGGTTGCACTTCCAAATGTGCCAAGATCATGCATCGAACCGTCATAGATGAATGCATGCGACCCGAAAAATTGAGTATCAGCTTGACCTGTGACGGCTCCGGCGTCGTTGATGCTGTAGCCTCGGCTCGATGGGCCGCCCAATGTTGGCAGTGGGGTCGTGGTTCCGTGATACGTGGCCGCCAGATAATTGCCTGTTGCCGTGGAAAAGATGCTTCCGCTTACTGTGCCACTGGCATTGATGCTTTGAGCGCCGAGTGGGCCAAGATCATGCATCATCCCGTCATCGATAAAACCGTGGCTAATGAACGAACTTGTATCCGAGATTCCCGTCACTTGACCATTGTCGTTAATGTCATTCGCGTGGCTCGATGGGCCTCCCAGCGTTCCCAGATCGACGACGTTGTATTTGATCTCAGCGAATACCACGGACGCCGATGCCATCACCCACGCGACAAGAAATGTTCCCGCGATTTTCATGGAAACCCCTGTTCGCTGCCGAGGCAGGGTACCTTCCCGTTAAACTCAAAACAAAAATAACCGCCAAAGTTTCGCGGCCCCGGTGCTCAGCCACTCCCAAAAATCCGGAATCACCGATCGCTTCTCGAAGGCCGAGCTTAACCAATCTGTACATCTCAAATACGTACCGCCCGCTGCCACAAGGTATCCTCTCCCGCGGCGCCCCCGCGGTGCGGCCTAAAATCAGGTTCTGCACCCGGACTCGGATCAAACCGCGACGATGGTCAGCGCCCGGGCCTTGAGCCGCAGGACGTGATCGGGGACTCGCACGTGTTGTGCGGAAAATCGGGGTTGTGGCGGTGAATGGTGTCAGGCGGGTCGGCCAGAATTTGTGCGGCATAAAGGGGCGCGGGCGCTCCGCGGGTGCGGCCTATTCTCGATTTGACGGTCATGCGAATTCCACCGGCTACCGATTGCGCAAACCCTTCTAGCCCTTCGAGATCTGACTCAGCCAATATTAGCGTTGGTTCGATGTAATCGAAAACGAGGGTTCGCCCGGAGGGCCGCTCTCGCGCAGTTATGCCGATGGATTGGCATTTTCGTTCGCGGCTGACTCTGGGCTGTTTTAAGGATTCCAACTTGATCGTTCCCGCAACCACCCGCCGTCCGTTCCGCGGCCTGTGTTGGGTGCTGGTGCTGACCAGTGCCGGCTGCGCAACCCCTTCGGCGAAAGTGGCCACGTCAGAATCCAATGCGCCGCGGACCGATCAAGCGAAGGTGCGTAGCGTCCATGCGGTGGCTGTGCAAACGCCCAGCGTCGAGGGCCAAACGTCCTGGATCATCGAACCCGATATGCCGTGCATTCCGAAGATCTCGGGCCTCCAACCGCAACTGGCCCCCCACATTGAATCCCGACTGAATTATGCCTTCGACCTGGCGCAGTGCGGCGCGGTGCATACTGCGGAGGCAGAATTTCGCGCGGTCTTAGGACTGTGCGCCCTGGAAATCGATTCCCGAGAAGGGGGAACTCGCCATCGCGAGGCGCTGCGACAAGGTCTGATGGCCTTGCAGGAAGCCGATCAGTTCGCCGGCAATCAATTGGAGAAATGCGATGCGATCGATGTGCGAAAAACGGCCGCGAGCCATTCGACACCGATTTTACAGCATGAATTGTCGCCGCTGGATTCGGTTCAAGCCACGCAAGCCTATTACGAGTTTGCCGAGCAGCGGCTGGTAGAAGCTTGCCAAGGCCTGCAGGGCGCGTCGCTGGCCTATTATGGCCTCGCGCGCACGATCGTAGTCCCGGAAATGAACATGGTCAATGCGAGCGGAAAAGCAGTCTTATTGCACCGTGTCGCGCTAAATATTGCCCCGCAGAATTTGTTGGCGGCCAACGAACTCGGCGTCCTCCTGGCACAACACGGTCAGTTTGACGCGGCAGAAAAGATTTTTCGGCAAAGTCTGGCGTTGAATCCCACGCCCGATACCTGGAAGAATCTGGCTGCGGTGTATGCCCGCCAGGGACAAAGCGAGGCGAGCCGTGCGGCGTTGGCGTCCAGTGAATCGCTGGCGATGCAACCGCAACAGAATCCCGCCGCGGCCGATGGCGGCTTAAGCAATGTCAATCACCAGGACCCCAGTCCTGCCTCCACGCCGGAAAACAAACCGCCCAGCTTCATCGCGGCGCGTAAGTTTTTTGGCAGCCCGCGCTGAGTCATCCTGTGCGATCCATCCACTCCCCCCTGGTCACGATGCGATTCAGCGCCAAAGCCTGTGTCGCCGGCACTGCGCAGCGCTGTGCGCGATGGGCTGGCGCGCCGGACTGTCAACGCTGCTCATGGCGTTTTGCGCGGCAGTCGCGCACGCGCAGTCGACGCTTCGCATCGTGGAGCCCGCGACTCAAGCTGGCAGTCCAGCGCCCCGCGAAATGAAGGCGTACCCTCCAATCCATGCTGCGAATCGCACCGACTCACCCATAAAACCATCGGCTGCGGTGCCTGAATTTTCTGAAGTCCATATCAAGGACCGGCCCGGCCGCATCAAGTCGCCGGTGGTGACCCTCTGCGTTCCTACCAATGAATCTCCTGTGAGTGGCCGGCTGGAGGCGGCGGGCTCCATCCCGCTCGAATTGCCCACGCTGGTGGCGACGCGATTCGCCGCGGTGACCAGCGATCTCCCGCCACGAGCGGCAGGTACAGATCCCAAGGCGAGCAGTCTCCCCTCGGCGGAACAGCGGGAAATCTCGGCTGACCCCGCAGCGAGCCGCACGGTCCGCGCCGTAAAGCCAAACGTTGTGCCGCTCCGACTGGCGGGTGCGGAAGAAGAACTGTATGCGCCCACTTCACCCGCCGGCAGCCCGATCCTCGAGTCGCTGGGCAGCGATCCGAATATGTATCTGCCGGTCGGGGCCCTGCCGGGGCCGGGGGGCGGTCCACCCTGCGGGCCCAATGGTTGTCCCTACGGAGCTTGCCAGTCCGGCGCACCTGTATGTCTACGGAGTTAGTTGTGGTGAGGGTGGCAAACCCTGTGGCTCGAAATGGAGCAACGCGCACTGTATTCCCTGGTCATTATTCGGACCGGGAGAATATGTAGGACCCTCCCGTTCGGAACATGTCTCGACCTATTACCTGCGTGTCAACGATTTGATCACGCTCACCTTTATCGAATCTCGTCGCAAATCCGGCGAACATTACCGGATCGGCGTGGGCGACCGCTTGCAGCTTGAATGGCTGGAAGAAGGACCGGGTCCCAAGACCGGACTCAATCGCGAGGTCTTAGTCCAGCCCGATGGGACGGTCAGTTTGCCGATGCTCGGCGATATTGCGGCTGCAGGAAAAACAATCGCCGAATTCCAAGACGAAGTTGTCAAAGGTTACAGCAAATATCAGCGCGAACCTCAAATCACCGTGAGTCCGATTCTGGTGAATGTCGCCATCCATGATCTCCTTTTGGCAGTCACTCCGAAATCGAGTGCTTCGGGTCAGACCCAAGATTTGAAGGTGACCCCGGAAGGAACCATTCAGGCGGCCGGAATCGGCTCCGTGTATGTCCAGGGTCTCTCGCTCGATGAATTGCGCAGTGAACTGGAGGCCCGTTATCGGGCGGTGTATGGCCCGGGGTTGGCCATTTCCCCAGCCCTCACACAACGCGCGACGAGTTATGTGTTCGTGGGCGGCGAAGTCAAAGTCCCCGGTCGCTATACCCTGGAAGGACCGACCACGATCATGCAAGCGATCACGCTGGCGGGCAGCTGGAACAACGGTGGCAACATTCGCCAAGTCGTCGTTTTTCGCCGGGATGAAAACTGGTGCCTGAAAGCCACGAAAGTCGATATTCGTGCCCCGCTGTACGGCAAGACGCCTTGTCCGTGCAACGATCTTTGGCTGCGCGATAACGACCTGGTGCTGGTGCCCAAGAGCAACATTTTGTGCGCCACGGACGTCATCAACCTCTACTTTACCCGCGGGGTCTACGCTGCCTTTCCGATTAACTACATCTATGACTTTTCGCGGAATAGCGGCGTCGTGGCAGTCCCCTAAGTCCAGCCAACCTCTGTCGGATTGGCGCGCCAGCTCGGGTCACGCTGGAACTCTCGGTATCGGCTGATGGGCGTGGGTGGCTGCGCAGATTTGCCACTCGCGTCACCGAAACGCTGGTGCTTTTATTCCGAGCACTGCGTTTTGGTCGGCCTTGCATTGGCTGAAACTCGTTAGGTCGGCCGCCGTGAATCACCGTCGTTCCCTTTGGTCTGCATTCACACGGGCAGAAACACTTGCTGCGACCTGCCAAGCTCAGGGATTCACAACTCGCGCCGCAGAATAGCGGCAATTTCTTCCTATTCTTTCAGTGAACGCTGCCGAGCAGCGAACTAAACAGAAACCCGACCGCTCCCTCAAGGTCAACAAGACCCAGTCTGTGCAGGGCGAAGCGGCCGGGCACTGCGTTTTTGAGAGCTAAGATGCTGCTGTCGACATGGCGACACGGGAGGCAGTTTTTGCTTTTACAGAACGTTGATGGATTCGTCCGTGGTGTTGCTCGGCTAATTCGCCCGCTGCGCCCAGGGCCTTTTTGCAGTCCCGCGAAGTCGCCGCTTCTTGGTATTCATCGTATCCGCATTTGCAACATTCCCAGACGGCACGGTAATTGTCGCCCTGACGATACGCCATCACATGGTACTCAATGCGATTGAGCAAAAACGATCGTCCGTCCGCGTAAACCCCTTGGTAGACCATGAACCCACCACTTTCTACAAAAAGAATGCTGCCAATAAAAAAACCGACGTGACCGGTCGCCTGCTGGCAATCGATCGCGTCGGTTTACTTTTTAACGAGCCCCTCGGCGCGGGCCGAGTTGCTCTTTAGCTAGTCATCCGATAAACGTCCCCCAACCATAGGGCGCTGATCAATTTACACAATACCCCCTTTGGCAAATTCACGCGGCTGGGGGCGTAGCGGCGCAAACGAGAGCGGCGGCGCCATTAATGACCGATCGCCAATTCTGCGGCAACCGTGATTTCAAATGCTTGACGGCAGTCGCGAGAGACGCAAACAAAGCGGAACGTCGTGGAAGTGGGTCTCAATTTATTGTGGTCGTCGTCGAAATTAAACCGCTTCGACAGGAGTCTAGCCGTGGTGCGGCCGCACTTTTCGCAAGTAGCCGTTTTGGGGTCGAAAGTCTTTGTGATCATAAATCATGGTGCCGGATTGAGAAGTCGAAGGACAACAACCAGATTGTACCACGCGGCGTCTTCGAATGGCCTGCAATTCAGTGAGATTATATTGGATGCTAGCAATGCATAACTCGTCGCGCTCAATCCACGAGGTTTAGCTTAACGCGCCGATGCCGTCTTCAGCGAGCCTGGATTGCTGGCCGCGTAATCGCGACAGAGCTTTGCACCCGGCAGTCCAAACTGATCAAGCACGATAGCGCTGGCCGCGAGCTCCGCGAAAAACGCAAGTCCGCACCGCCGGTTCGTGGCCGCGTCATTTACCAGTTGCATGGAGCGTCCAGGAACACATCCTAATTAAGTCTTGTTGCGCACAGTTATCGTCAGCTTGTTCGCCACTATGTAAGTTCATCGATCGCACGTGCGCTTGCCGTTGGCGTACGCCGCCGAATTCCCATCCTCTGCTCTTGTCCAAAATGCAAAGTTACAAAGAAACCTGGTATTCCGTCTGAATCAAGCATCGCGGAGACGTCAGGCTTTCATAAAGATTGAGAAACCCAATGAGCACGCTGGCCGGTAATGAAACTAAGTTTTCCCCACAGATAAACCGCCCCATTGAATTCCTTCCCGCGCCTGGGGAAACGAATCTTTCGGCAATCGAGCGCGTGTGCATGCCGGCTGAACGATTGATTGCCCCGCCACGCGCGAATCGCCTGTCCATCCAATTCATCACCCAATGGAACCATTTCGCTTTCCGCAGTTCAGGCGTCTGGACCCTTGACCCTGGAGCAGTCCCATTGACCACCCCGCTGAATGCGCGGAATACTTGCATCAAGCTGCGGGGGGTTTGATGTGCGCGGGAACGATTGGAACGGAATTGAACCGCCCCAGCCAACGAAGAGGTCCAAGAAACATGTCGCGAGGGCGAAGGGTTTTGCGCTACAGCATCTTTGCCATCGGCCTGACCTGTGCGGCGATAAGCCGGGCCGACGATGTCGACGTCGTTCTGTTGGGCGGACAGTCGAATATGGTGGGGACCGGTACCGATTCCGCCAATCTGCCGGTCGGCTTGCAGTCGCCGCAGGAAGATGTGCTGTTTTATTACAGTACGACCTCGCCCCCAGGGCCGAGCCTTGGTGCTTTGAGGGTTGGCAGCGGCAACGGGTCGGGGGCATACGGACCGGAAATCACCTTTGGCCGCGATATCGCCGACGCGTTCCCGGCAACGAAGTTCGCGCTAATCAAGTCGGCCATCAACGGGACGAGCCTCCATACGGACTGGGACCCCGTCACCGGAGCCAGCTATGCCACGTTCCAAGCCACCGTGGCCGACGGCCTCGCGGCCCTGGTCGCTGCCGGTCACAACCCGCGGATCACCGGCATGCTGTGGACGCAGGGTGAACAGGATGCGTTCGACCAGCGCACGACTGCTCAGTATGCGGCTGACCTCACGGGATTCATCGCCGATGTGCGCGGCCACTACGGTGCGGATCTTCCCTTCTTCATCAGCCGCCTGTCGAGCAACCAACAAGCGGGATCAACCCCAATCCTTCTACGAGATTCGCAACGCCCAGGACCAGCGTTGCCGCTGCAGATCCTCTTACCTACATCATCGACACCGATACGCTGAGTGTTTTCGACACCCTGCACTTCGATGATGCCGGACAACAGAATTTGGGCCACGCGTTCGCTGCCAGCTACGTTCAAGCAGTGCGCGAGGCCGCACTCTCGCGGCCCTTGGGCGATTTCAATCTCGATGGCTCCGTTAACGGGGCAGATCTTTCCGAAATGCTCAATGCGCTGACAGATATTAAGCGGTATCAACTCAAGTACGGACTCTCTGACGCACAGCTGCTCGCGATTGCCGACGTCAATCAGGATTACGTCCCTGCTTCGGCGGCTGGAGGATTCAATAACCGTGACATTCAAGCCTTCCTGGATTTGTTGCTAGCACGGGGCGGCGGATCAATGCATGCTGTGCCGGAGCCCGCCAGCATGGGACTATCGCTGGTGGCCGTCCTCGGAGTGCTTCTTCAAGGAACACGGCGCCGAAGATTTTCTGCGGTCGTCTAGAACGCGTGGCAGGAAGCCGCCACGGATTAGACTGCGGACGCTGCTAATTCGAGATGATTCCCTGGGTCACCCACTGAAAACCCTATGCCAGACATTCGTCCCGTGGCGTTTCTTGGCATCCGATCGATCGGCTTGGGGCCAAATTAGAAACTGATGCCTTTGGTCCCTGGGGCGGGCGAACCGATTCAACGGAAGCGTCGCCGGGCAAAACCCGCCACCGCACCAAACACGCAAATGATCGATACCGTAACGAACGTCGCCGGTTCACCGGCAGCGACCGGCGCCACGATCTTGGCTTACCTGACCGCTTCGACGTTTATTATGGGATGACCGATAGCCGGATTGGCGCGGCACGCCTGCTAGACCTGCCGGATTGCCTGCCACTGGGAGGAAAAACCGCGGCCGCTGTCCCCCGCGGTGTTCGGCGTGGCGAGTCGAAAGTGGATTCGAGCATCGACCGCATAGCTCAAGACTTACTTGATCTTGAAGGCAGCGGAGGCAGCGGACCTGAGCCATCGACGCTCTGTCTTTTGATCATCGGCGCATGGGCAATGATCGTTGGTCGTCGTCACGAGTAATGACTCCTTGCAGCGGCAGCGCACCAGCCGCGATGGTCTGCAACAGATTGCAATGGTTCGCAATGTTTTGCAATGGCATGCAAATGTGGCATGGACAGGTGTTCATGCAGGCAATCCTGGGAGTAGCTCTCACGGTGCTGCTAGCTCCGCCACATACGCCCCAGCGGGCCTGGGGACGCGCGTCGCCGACAGGCATGAGCCCAGTTTCTAGGCAACTCGCCCGCGTGCCTCCTGCGCACTCCTGACGCGATGGTGACGGCAAGCGGCTTGGAATTTTGATATTTACCAGGCGCATAAAAAGTGCCCACGGGTTTCGACCCCGTGGGCATTCTTTTGAATGGTTTAATGCTTGATGGGTGTTGGTTCAGACGGCCTTGCGTTGATAACGCCTTATGGCAAAAACGCCACACAATGCCATTGCCATCAATCCTAGCGAAGCCGGTTCTGGAACAGGTGCAATTTTGATGTTATCAACGTACACGCCTTGGGCAGAACCATCGCCATTTTCAATGAATCCCAGTCGGAAAAACGTTTCTGTATTTGCCAAGGCCAGACCAGCCGCCGCCACATTGACCGTAACAGTCCCCTGGAACACTTGCCCGCTAGCGAGCTGAGTGCCGTTAAGTTCGAGTTCCTTGCCACTAGCGGGGAAGTCCTGGTGATAGGCGCCAGAGCCCGCGTTCGTATATAGACCCATCTGGAAGAAGCCGCCGGCGTTAGCACCCCAGTTCGAAGTGTCGATGTAGTAGTCGTAACTGATGTTGTAGCCCGATGGATTGTCTGTGGAGGCGAGCATCGCTTGGTAAAAAGCCGAACTGGGGTTACCGGTCGAAGTATCGGCTTCCTGGAAAGCACCGGTTCGTGGCACTAACATGCGGTTACTACCACCGATGTTTACGACCGAAAAGTTCGCCGATGCGTCATTGCTGAATTTGATTCCGAAGCCGTTGTCCGTGTTGTCTTCGAAGGTAATGGGATTCGGTAGATTCTGCACCGCGCTTGAGACGCCACCAAGAGTAGGGCGACACTCGCCGACAGAAAAATGCGGAACCGCATGGCTGTATCCTCCCGGAAGAGTAAGAAGCAGGTTGATTATCTGGGCAAAGTCGGGCCAAAGCAAGCTTTTTTGAACCCGCTATAATGGCGGCCGATCAACGACCTATTCTGCGGGATGCAATTGGCTTAAGGGCGCAAGCGGCGGCGAAGGCCCGCTTGACGCGCGGTAAGTGCTGATCAAAATCCGCCAGATGCTAGCAACGCGGCCGATCGGAGGGATTCAACTCGCTGGCAAGACGAAGCAAGTCGCGCAATGGCGCACCAGAGCGTTATACTGGACCTGCACTTCGTCGCCGCGCGAGTCGATCGGAGTACTGCTATGTCCCCCTCTGTACTGCGTGTCGCGCTGGTCCTGGTCACCTAGGCGTCGATCGCTGCTCCGCTCATGCGAGCGCGGGCCGCACAGATATATCTGAACATCCCGAGCATCACTGGCGATGATCCGACACCCGGTTATCCTGGAGCAATGGCCGCCCAGTCAGTGACGGTCGTTCCGGGCGGCTTCACGGCCATTTTTTGATTACTTTTCCAGGTGCACTTTATGGCCAAGATCCCTTCGAGGAAGTTTCCGAAAGCCAAGAAGAAGATTCCTTCGAGAAAGTTCCCCAAGTCACAACGTAAAATCCCGTCCAGGAAATTTGCCAAGGCACCCGTAGCGGCAGATAAAAAGCCAGATGCCCAGGTACCCCTTGATCGGCCGACCAATGAAGAAGAGCGTCAAGTTCGGCTAGCAACCTTGAGGGACCAAATGAAATCCGTGCTGCCTGCGAGCCATCTTTAAAGCCGCGGCGCCGCCGAGGCGGCGATCCAGAACTTCCCTGCCGACGGGTTTCTGAATTGCGCTGGAGGCCGACGCTTTCGACGCCGTGAGAACAGCAGAGGTGATCAACTGCTGCAACGCGTGCGGCGTCGCTAAGTTGGGAGGCTACCTCGCTCGTAAGGCCGATGGCCCACCAGGCAATCTTGTTCTCTGGCGTGGACTCTCGCGGCTAACGGATATTCACCTGGGCGTGGAAATCGGAGAACAACTTGTGGGTTATTGAAAGGTTGCTGAAACGCCTACAGCCAATGCCCCCTCTTGTGCTTCTGGCACGCCAACCTCGGCGGAAACTTCTACGTCGAGCAAATTCGGTTTCGGACACAGGGCAACTATGACTGTGATGTTGTCCGAACCACCCGCGTCGTTTGCGTCTTCAATTAACTGGCGACAAATTTCAATTGCTGGCTGATCTTGCTGCAGCCGCCGAGACAGCCCCTCATCTGTGACGTGATTGCTCAAACCGTCGGTACACAGCAGCACGCGGTCTTCGAATTCCAGATTGACGCGAAAGATATCCGGCTGCGGTTCGTCGTCTGAACCTCCCACGGCATTCCACAAGACGTGATGCCACTGGCTCTTCGGAAGCGTTTCGGCGATCCGCTCAGGATCGGTTCCCGATTCATCGGAAAATAATTGAGCCATCGTGTGATCGCGAGTCAGTTGTTTGAGCTGCCCCTTGCGGAGCAAATAGCACCGGCTGTCGCCAACCTGTACGACGAACATCCGCGGCCAGATCACGTAGGCGAGGGTCAGCGTTGCTCCCATGCCCTGTTCTTCGGGATGTTCACTGATTTCACTGCGAATGCTACTTTGACACCGAAGAACCGCGTCGCGGAGATCAACAGTCAATTCCGCGTCGCGACCCGGATCGGCGCGAAAATACCAGCGCAACATGTTGAGCACATAATCGGCGAAGGCGCTGATCACTACCTTGCTGGCACGGTCGCCGGCCGCGTGCCCGCCCATCCCGTCCGCGACCAATAGCAGTCGCCCCTGCGAGTTGCCAAACAGCCGCGTTTCTTCGCCGATTTCGAGGCTACTGTGCGACACTTCAAGTGTCTTGCTAAGTGTCGCCACCAGAAATTGATCTTCATTGCGAGGCCGCAATTTGCCGACATCGGTCATCCCGCACACGTCCATTTGCCACACGCTTCACCTCGTCAAGTGTAAGCCGCGCTGACCGGTTGCTGAGTCGACATCGGAATGGCCGGTTACTGGTTGCTTTCCGTCAATGCCTCCAGGATTTCAGTACCAGAGGCCCGACCTCCATGCGAATGGCTCACTTTCGCAAACCGGACGACTCCTTTCGTATCGACCACGAAACTCGATGGGTACGCCGTTTCTTTAGGTGCGTTCCAACGCAGGTTATAGAGATCTGTAAATTTGTAATCGGGATCGACCACGAACCGAAAATTCTCAGGAAACGCTTTGCCGCCCACAAACTCTTTTGCATATTTGTCGAGGTCCGTCGCGGGACCGGGATAAATGAATATCACCGTGGCCTTAGCGTCCGCAAATTTCTTGGCGATCGACAGCAGTTCGGCAAACTGTTTCATGCAGATCGGGCATTGATAGCCTGGATATCCTCGGAGCACGATGACCGCCACCGGGCCGTTCTTCAAATTCGCCGACAGAGACGTCGGTTGATTGTTCAAGTCGTGCAACGTGAAATCGGGGACTTTGTCACCGACCGCAGGTGGTTTTTTTGTCTCCGCTTTGTCGTCGGCATCTGTCGTCTCGATCAACGAGCAAAAGCAGATCGTCGAGACAATCGTGGCAGTTAGAACATTCGCTCGCAGCATTTTAATTTCTCCTTTTATCATCACAGGCGATCGAACGACAACAAGATCGCGCAAAACATCGAATTAATACGCACTAAAGTTCGGCAGTCCCTCGCGGTAGGGACGCAGAACCAAGCCAGGTGATTATTGCGGCTTTTCTGGCAGCACGAGCCGACGTCGGTACTTCATTGAGTTGAGCATTCACGGCGGACCACTCCAAACGGTTCACATCAGTCTTCCTTCCGAACACTTTAATTGCCCCAGTTGCCGAGTGGTGGTGTCAACCGCCACTGATGCATCGAACGCATTGTACTAGTTCTGAGGAAAGAATGATCTGAGCGTTTTCCCGCAATCGGATTTTGGAGCGAGAGCCGCCTGTTAATTATTGTGGAATTCAATTGCCTGGCCAAGTCCGCCGCGCCCGTGCGGTCCTCGATAAGACCCCCTTAGCCTGAAGCACAACCCTAGATCTCGGTACCCCGGAGCGGCGGGAACTCCTTCAACCCTATCGGGTGCTTGAGAAAGCGTCCCACGAATACCCGGTGAAAGCGAATTCTTCGATCTACGCTAGACGCCGCGGGCATCCACTCGCAGATAGGATTCACGCCGCCTCCAACGCATTGCCAGCGTGGCAAGCCCGACGCTCAGCAAGGCGAACGTGCACGGCTCTGGAACGATATGATATGTGATCGCCAGTTCTGGGAAGGGAACACCCCCCATGGCGCCCACGTCCGAGAGACCGAAGATAAGCTCATCGCCTTCGAGGAAGTGCCCCATCCCATCGGTGCGGGTAGTCGGAGGACCAGGTCGGCATCCAGCCGGTCAGGACGATATCGCCGCCGCGATGGGTGTCGATCAGGCCGATGCCGAACGCGTTGAGGTGGATCACGGCGGTCATCGGGAAGGTGTACATTGTCGCCATGGAGAAGGTGTAGGGATCGGCGACCGGGAAGTCGTTCATCCCGTCGAAGATGGTTTGGTTGGCGGCAGAACTCATGCCCATGTCGATCATGGTCGACGGGGGGACGGGTGTTGCGCCGAGCTGGAAATCCTCAGTGGGGTCATGGATCTCGGGGTGGGGGTCGGGGCCGGCTCCGAAGATGAGGCTTGTGGATGCCAGGTTCTCCAGCTTGATGGTGACATCGTCGGTCACGCCGGGATAGGCGGGAATATGGTACCAGAAGAAGCTGCGGCGCTCAGAGCTGCGCATTCCGGCCACCGTTCCATAGCCGACGAAATAATTCTGGTGAAACGGGTCGTTGCTGGCGAACCCGCCGTCGAGGAATCCCCCGACCTGCATCGGCGTTGTCGTGACCGTGGTGGCGTGGGCGAGTGAGCCGCAAAACAACTCCCGGACGATGAGCAGAAAAGCCAGCAGCGGCAATCTATTGTCGATCAGCTGATGACGGAGGAGTGAGACGATTCCGAGTATGTTTTTCATGAGTGACTTCACAGAACATTGAACAACATCGGTGAGAGAATTCGGAACTCAAAGAAAACTCGCGTGGCGCTCAAGCCAAGCTTGCATGGCAATTTCGCGCTAGTCGATAGCTTCGAGAGCGAGAGAATACAGCTGCCAATGCGCCGATGCTAAGCAATATCAACGATGAAGGTTCGGGAACGGCACTAAACGCAATGAACTGTGGCGATTGTAATAGTGAGTGGTCTCCCGGATCGGTTGCGAACCGCGAAGGAATTCCGGCAGGCGAGAACTTTTCGATAAAACTAGTGACATTCGTGGCGTAGAGGTTTCCCGCGCTGTCAAAGGCGAGGCCATACGGTTGCGCTAGAATGGAACCATCTCCTGGGTCTGTCGCAAACGGACCCAAATCGATGCCCAGTGGGCTGAACTTCTCGATTCGGTTGTCGTTGAAGTACGAAACGTAGACGTTGTCGGCACTGTCGATGGCGAGGCCAGCCATCGCATGGCCTGGATTGGCAAAGGGCGATGGTACTCCGGTCGGCGAGAATTCCTCGATCTTAGTAAAACTTGCTACAAACAGATTGCCGAGGCTGTCGAAGGCAATCCCCACCGGTTGAAATAAAACCGAATGGTCACCGGGGTCACTGGCAAACAAGGAGCCCGCGCCAGCGGTTGTGTACTTTTCAATGGTGTTTGTATTGTACCCAGCCGCGTAAAGATTGCCCGAGGTATCGAACGCCAAGCCACCCTTATCGGTAGCACCAAAAGCGGAGAAGACCGATCCGGCACCACCGGCGGGCGTGTATTTTTCGATCGCAGTATTGGCATAGTTTGCGGAATAGACATTGCCGGAGCCATCCACGGCCAAACCGCCTGGGGAGTGTAAGCCGGAGTTGGTGAACTGCGAACCGACGCCGTTTAGCGCAAATTTCGTAATGGTGTTGTTAGTATTCGACACGTACATGGTCTCGTCGGCGCACGCGCTCACAATCCCGACGTTGCAGATGAGCGCAATCATAGGCGCACACAGCCTGAGGCTTGTCATTTGATTAGCGGCTCCTTTAAGACATAGAACGCCCGCTTCGACCACCTCCACCTAACGAGGGGGATTGTAGCGGTTCCAAGTGCACAGAGCGAGAAAATTCTTGGAAAAATGAGTTCGGAGTGAACGCACGGTTTGTGCGACCGGATTTTAACTCGGTCTCGAAAACTCCTGGTTTGGAGGGGAAATCCGGCAGGTAGCAACTCCACTCAAAACGCCAGTCCGAGAAAACGGATGACTTCTCGGGACGTTGTCGCTGTGCCGTCAAACGCATGGGCATTCGAGAGTAGTCGCGCGGGCCAAAACCGGTGGTTTGTCGATACACCCCGCCACGACCACGAGCAGCCTCCTTGCGCGGGTGCGTGCCTCACGCTACCGAACCGCTCCAACACGTAACTCTTCGAGCGAATAAAATGTATTTCGCCAAGAGACACCGCCTTGCCGGGTTGTTACCCACGCCGAGTTCAGCATCGCGAAAAAGAGTGCTGGAAAGACCAAGGGAGTCAGTAGCGCGCTAGTACGGCTCCAGCCAAGTCGCCGCGCGAAGACGTGCGCCGGGATGCTTAAGGTTAACATTGCGAGCCCTGCGGCGACGCCGACCGCCGTCCCCGTAAGCGCTCCGACGATCGCGACGCACCAGAACAACATGCCCCCCAAGCCCGCAACTAATGCTACCGCGAGCCGAAAATCCATCGCCGCGAAGTAGTTTTTCTCCATGACTTGGATCATTTCCCTCACCGTCGTCCCCCAGTGGCATTCCACATCGTCGCCACCGATATAGCCGCGCGTTCTCTTTTCCCGCACGGCGCAACAGGAGTCCAAGCCTGACATCATCCATGACGGTCAGACGTAGTGCCTCGTAGCCACCGCATTCTCGATACGCCGAAGCCCGTACCAGATTAAATGCACCCATACCCAGATACGCCTTCGGCCGGTCCCGGTTCACACCAGAAACCAGTTCGCCAGAGTGATGAGGAAAGCCAGATGCCATGCCTGGGCGCCAATGCCTTTCGCGTTGGTCCCCGGAGTAAGTGTGACATGATCGGCTCCCTCGCGCTCGGCCATTGTTATCATGCGGTTCGTCGAAACACACCGGAACATTACGTTCCAGCCGCGGCGCGACAATTGGCTTCTGGCGGCCGCGGCCTGATCCTGGCCGGCAACGCGCGTGAGCCCCACGATCCTGGGTGGCTTCGCAGGAGATTGTGTCCTGAGCCGCATTCGGCCGGTCCGAAATTGCGTCGGGCCGAGACACTGCAGTCGATTGCGACCGAAGGCCTCAGGAAGATCTTGACAGTCGCCTCTTTTGTGAAAGATCTTGACTGTGCATCGCTGGATTCGAATGGCGTCGTAGGTACCCGCTACACGCGCGGTACGAGGTCTTGGCCTATTGCCCGGACTTTGAAAATCAATGACAACGATTGAATTCTCACAGCGATGCGGTTTTCCGCCAACCAAGGAGCAGCAATTTATGACTGGTGCGGAATTTCTTTTGCGGTGCCTGCGCGACCAAGGTCTGGGTCATGTCTTTCTCGTGCCCGGAGGCCATATCGACCCACTGGTCGCCGAACTGGGCAAAGGAGCCGTTGGACTGCAACCAATTGTGGCGGCTCATGAGGAAGGAGCCGGTTTCATGGCCGATGGCTACGCTCGCGTAAGCGGCCGGTTCGGCGCCTGTATGTGCATTGGCGGTCCTGGGGCCGGCAACATTTTGCCCGCTGCCATTGCGGCCATGTCGGATCGATCGCGAGTTCTGTTTATTACCGGTGATGTTCCCACCACGCTGCAAGGCCGCGGCGCTTTCCAGGATGGCAGCATGGAGGGGACGCGCGATAGCGAATACTTGCAAAGGGCTACAAACTTCTCGGAGGAGGTCGAGCTGATCAGTCAATTTCCCCGGCAACTAGCCGCAGCCTTCCGGGCGATGGGGGGCGTTCCTCCCGGTCCCGTGCATCTGACCATCCCAACAGATTTACAGACGGCCGAATTGCCCGTCGCCACTGAATTCCCATCGCCCAGCGCGAGCCCTCGCGCCCGGTGGATCTGACGGCCCTCGTTCAGGCTTGCGAGCGTGTGTTGGCAGGTGCAGGGAGACTTGCCGTCCTGGCCGGGCGCGGCTGCGTTTCGTCCGGGGCGGGCGAGCAACTCCGTGTATTTGCCGAGATGTACGAAGTTCCCGTGGCGACTACTTTCGCTGCCAAGGGAGTGTTGCCCTACGACCAACGATTATGTTTGGGAATGTTCGGTTATGCCGGAACTAACCGCGCCATCACCACACTCCTGAGAGGCGATCTTGACGTGTTGCTGGTCCTCGGCTCCAGCATGAACCTACGCGACACACTGTTTTGGAGTCGCGAACTCTCCGTGCGCACTCAGATTATCCAAATCGATATCGATCCAACCATGCTGGGGCGCGATTATCCAGTGCCATACACCATTGTGGGTGACTGTCGGCAGACGCTGCAGCAGCTCTGCAATTTTGGGGGTGGCGTCCTAAAGCCGCTGATGGATTCAGCACCAGCGCGGCGAAATTGGACCGCCAAATTGAAAGCACTTCCTGCGCACTTTGACACCAATAACCAAACCAGCGACGCCACTCCGATCCATCCCGCCCGTTTGATTGCTGAGATGCGTCGCACTTTGCCGCGCGAAACCATGTTGTTCGTCGATTCGGGTGCGCATCGGGCATTCGCCGGGCATTACTGGGAATCGTACGGTCCCGGTGGCGTTCGCTCGGCAACCAACTTAGGCCCGATGGGCTGGGCAATCCCAGCGGCAATTGGTGGAAAGCTAGCGCGACCCGACGCCCCCGTGGTCGTGATCACTGGCGATGGTTGCATGCGCATGCATGGCATCGAGATCGCCACCGCTGCACGTTATCAAGTGCCGGTTGTCTTCGTAGTGAGTAATAACAGTGCCCTGGGGAATGTTTATTTGCGGGCCCGTAAAGAAAGTGCGGGCGCCGCGGAGATGACATTGCTGCCTGAGATAGACTGGGCGGCGTTCGGCCGTGTTTTGGGCACCGAAGGTGCTCGCGTCGAAACTCCCGACAATCTGGCCGCAGCATTGCGCGTGGCGGCGGCAGCCACCCGACCCTACGTTTTGGATGTAGTTACTCAGCGCGACTGCCTGACCCCGGTCAGTCCCTACAACACCATGGCGGCGGAATTCGCCCACGCTCATCACGACTGATTTTGGAGGCAATGGTGTCCCATATTCCTGATCCAACCAGGGAATTGAGCCCGGAGGCGCAGAAAATCTACACAAATATCGTCGGCAGTCGCGGGCACGACTATCCGGGATTGTTTCGGTCCTTGATGAACTACCCGGCGCTGGCAGAGCGCTTCGCCGAATTCGGTAAACTACTGCGTTTCGACGGCGTGTTGCGAGCAGACGTGCGCGAGCTTGCCGTTCTGACCGTGGCGCGGGAACTCCGCGTCGCCTACGAATGGCAGACACATCAGGAAAACGCACGCAAGGCTGGACTTAGTGCGACTTTGATTGCAGACGTGCTTGCGGGAACGAATCTCTCGGCAACAGAACCACTGTATGCCAATGTGCAGTCGCTCGTGCGTCACTTCCTGCGTCTGGAGGTTGTGCCGCAGCCACTCCAAGATGCATTAGTGTCCGTTCTGAGCCTGCCGGGCTACATTCAGCTGTCGGTAGTGATCAACTACTATCGGATGATTGCCGGTCTAGCAATCGGCTTCGAGTTCCAACTGCCCGAAGGGATGAATAATCCGTTTCGTTGAACGAGAGCAAAGAAACCATGACTGTCAATGTGACCGAAGCAGGTTGGCGAACTCAATAAACTCTGAAGGGCGGTCGGTTCGAAAAACGGTCGGTTTTTGATCAGTTTCAAACATTGATGAGTTGTTGAGACTTTCTATGCGTCTCGGCCTCGCCGGAGACTCCAGCCCGCCGCGGCCAAGAGGAGGAGCACCAGCGATGCTGGTTCTGGCACGCTCGCAACGGAGCCATCGCTGCTGTTGGCCACCTGATCCAAGAGCGACTGAATATCGGCATTAGTTACCGATCCATCGCCGTTGATGTCGCCGAGGAGTGACATTTGCGGAACAGTGAGGCTCTTGGCGGTCTGATAGGCATTCAAATCGGTGAGCGCGGTTAGCATGGCCGGAATGTCGGCGGCGGTCACCCGTCCATCGCGATCGAAATCTCCCGGTACCAACCGGTCGTAACCGATCACATCCATTGCGGTGATGTCTCCCGCCGAAGTGGCCAATTTCACGCCGGAAGCGAGCGAAGCGTTGTACGCATCAAAAGTTGCTCCCGCCCAGTCACTTAGATCGCCGCCCCCTGTGCCATTGAAAGTGTTGATAACCGTCGTGCCGCCGTTAATAGAAAAGTACGCACCGTTTTCCGGAACGAGAGCGAGCACGCCGGGCGAGGTGTAGCGGAAGAAATCGATGGCCCCATACTGTCCCGAGCCGGTGCCGGCTTGCCCGAGGCCGAAACGGCCCATGACCTCTGTAATTTCATGTCCCGCCAGGCCGATGAAATCGACCTTGCCAGCGAGGGCGCGATTGTTGGGGTCGAAGGTGTAGCTGGCGGTCTTGTCGAAGCCGACAGAACCATCGAGGGCCGAACCATCGCCGATCGTTAGACCCAGTGCCTTGCCTTGGGCTCTGGACAGTTTGAAAGTGGCGTTATTGGTAAAATCGCTCGCCGGCATGTTGGCGACGGAGGTTAGGTCCGCGGCGGACTTCGCGTCGGTGACTAAGCGGGATTTGATCGTACCGTAGTGGAAAAAGCCTGGCTGACTAGCGGAGCTTTGGCCGAGAAAGCCGGGCATCAGCGTTTGACCGGCGACCTCGCCCCAACCCACTTGCAGGTTAATGGTGATCTGATCCGTGAAGTTCGTCTCATAGAACAGGATGGCATTGTTGAAGGCCGTGAAGAAACCGGTCGGCGCAGCCGCGGTGCTCGCGTCAAACGTCAGATTGAACGTCAACGCCTGGGCCGACGGCTGTGTGGGACCGAACAAGGCCCCGATGCAACAGAGAAAGTAAACAGGCGCGCCCCACGAAAAATTGCAGAGCGATGCGGCGGCCTGAGCCAGCGTGAAAACGGCGCTGGGGTCTGAATGTCGACGACCTGCGGGTACTGTCATCCGACGAGTGGGCAATGCCATCGGACATTGTCCCAGTTGCTGACCCTGGCACTATTGTAGTCACAAGCACCCCTCGATGTGACTAGGGGCGAATAATTCTCGGTTTTTTTCTCGCGCATTCAGGTACTTTGGCTGGTGGATCGAATTCATCAGAAGATGTCGCGCCCCTTTTTCATTGACTCAATGGAAGTTAAATACCACGTCGAAAGGGAGTTCGTCGTCTAACTAGTGAGAACCGTTCCACAACCAGTCGATTTAAGTGACTGTGAGAAATTGCACGATGACGATCGGACGGATAGCTGAATGTTGTATTGCACTCTCCACCCGATGTTTCCGCTAGCGGAGCGAGCGAAAGGCCTTAATCGTCGAACATCAAATTCGCCGCAATGCTGCGGCCGATTTGGCGGCGGACGATGTCACGATCCTTCGTGCTAACAATTCCGTTGCCATTCACGTCAGGATTGAGATTCAAGCCGCGGCGTTTGAGGTTCGCCTGCACGGTATTCTGATCGCTGCTGTCGACCGTGCGATCCCCGTTGGTGTCGCCCAGTAAACGATAAAACGACTTCAGCGTCTCGTAACTCCCGTCGCGGTCGGTATCGACCGAAAGGCGATAACAGCCGTCGCCGACCGAAGAGTTGCGATGGCCGCCGATGCCGCTACCGCCGAAATTTGCGACGATGTGATTGCCGACGACCTTGAGTTTGCCCGCAAGTTTGACGTTGACGCCGTCGGTGCCGGCCAGCGAATAACGCGTGAGGTGAATGCGCCCTTCTGAGATGAGCTGGCTGAGTCCAGTCGCGCTCTCAAAGATCAGATCGACGTAGCGAATATAGGAGCGCTCCTCTGCGCCTTGCTGCACGTCGAAGCCGACGACCTCATTGACATTCTGTACGTTGATCGTCAGCGACTTATCGACCGACAAGCCGCCGCTATCGGTAGCGCGGACGACGACCGTGTGGCTGGTGGCCATTTCGTAGTCGATCGAAGCTCCGTTGGCGACGACCAGTTTGTTACCCGAAACGGCAAACCGTCCGCCGGCATTGTCAAGGAGCGTAAACGCGGCGGTGTCGCCTGCGTCGACATCGACATCGGAAAGCGCGCCGACCAGCGTTCCCGCAGGACTATTTTCCTTGACCAAATTCGCGCTCACTTTCACGTCGGTTGGCGCAGTGGTTGGTCGGAGGAGGTGGAGGCGGCGTTGCGGTGCCAAGTTCGTCCGCTCCGATATCAAAGCCAGCCCCGCTGGGCCGGGCGGTCCCTTCGAAATCGACGGCTGGGGAAAATTGCGACGTGCCTTTGTCCACGGCGAGGCTCGTCGAGGAAAGGTGGTAATCGTCCATTGTGGCATTTACAAACAGCTGGCTCGGCGTGGCGACCAGCGAATGTTTGTCCTGGCCCGTCGTGGTCTGCCACTGGGCGAGCGTTTGCACGGTGTTGCCATCGTCTGTGCTGAAGCGGCTCATCACGACGTTGTAGTCGCTGGTGAAGGCGGCCAGGCTGTCGGCGCTGATCGTCAGGCTGCCGCGGAACGAATGGTTATCGTAGAAGATATTATTGCGGACCGAGTTGCCGGTGCTGCCGCCGGAGATGTTGAGGTCCCAGCGGCCGTCGGACGCCACGATCACCGTATTGTTGACGACGACATTGCCCGTGGAGCCGCCGCCGCCGTCGATACGATAAAGCGAGATGCCGCTGGCATGCTCGTTGTAGATGATGTTGTTTCGGATCGTGCTGTTTTGAACGCCGTCACAATTGATCCCGCTGCCGCCGCCCAGCCCGTTGTCGTAAATAACGTTGCCTTCGACGAGCGCGCCGCTGATGATGCCGTCGCCCCCCATCGAGGCGTCGCCATTCATGTGAATGCCGGCGTCGTGGTTGCCCCAGATTGTGTTGTTGCGAATGATCGGCCGGTCGCCGCTATTGCTGACATATATGCCGTGCTGGGCAACTGACCGCGAGGCGACATTGTTCTCGATCAAAATATCGTCACTAAAGCCAGTGAGAATGCCCCAGGATCCGTTCTGGTCGAGGTTGTTGTTCCGCAGAATGACATCGTGATCGGTCACCGCGCGAATGCCGGTCCGCGGCATGCCGACGACTTTGAAGCCGTCGATGGTAATGTAGTCGGCCCCTTCCAGGTTGATACCGTCCGCCGTCGTGGCGTTCCGCTGAATGATTGCGACTCCCGGATCGGCTTTGAAAGTGATCCGGCCGGTGGCGGTGCCGTCGCGGTCGAGATACATGCCGGTGTAATTGCCGGCCCTCACAATGACCGTATCGCCTGGATTGACGACGTTGGCGGCATGCTGCAACGTCTGCCAGGGATGATCGAGCGAGCCGTCAGCCGCATCGTTGCCAGTCATAGCGACATAGAGCGTGGTGAGAGCAAGGCGGCGTTCCAGAACTTCAAGAGCGAGCCTGCGGCGCAGAGCGCGGACCTTCCGGGGGCGCATAAATGCACTCCTTCATGCCTAGTAAGAATCTGTTCCGTCCGTGACAACGACAGCGCTCTCGGGGATTCCCGGGGATAGAAATAGCGGTCGGTGCCCTGCTCCATGCGATCCACCTAAACCATAGCGGGCAAATTGCCGTTTGCCAAACGATTCTCCGGGGCCTCGACCAACTTTTGCTTGGACTGTGAGGGTAACGAATGGCCGCTTATCTTCGCGCTCGTCCGGAACAGCGGGCTATGTCGAATCACCTTGCCCGGCCCCGAGACCGAGCGCGGATATGAGTTTCGGGGAGCGCCAGAGAGGTGCTGTCAATTGATGTTCACTAACACGCTTTCAGCGTACAGGTCGGAGGAGAAATATTTAGGTCAGCTGAAACGTTTCGATCGTCGTCGAAATAACAGCCACTTGAGCAAGAATCAATTGTCGATGCCAGGATCGAACGCGTCCAATCGACCTTGACCTTAACGAAGCTGCCTGAGACGATCTCGCCCCGGGAATTTCCAATGTTCCCAGCGATTCCCTAAAGGGAGGCGAAACTGCCCGGACCAGATCCGATCATTTAACGGCTGAGTCAGATCGTCGGAATCATCGATTCCACCCAGAGTTCGGGACAGCGTCCACTTCTGTGGGATGCGAGAAAGGGCGAGCGGTTTTGTATGGCGGTTTGGGGATTGCTTCGTTGCAGACTTGCCAAACACGCGCCGCAGTATCGGCGTTCTTCCCCAGCAAATCAGAGGCTCGAGTGTAATACGTCTTGAGCGTTTCCCGCGAAACAATCAGCCGCACAAACTCCAAGCCGAGAGCGCAGGCCAGATGCCAATCATTTACGGGTTCGCCACTGGCGATGGCCCGTGCTGCAACGAGTGCCTGCACGGCGAGGCACATGTGTGCGTAGAAGTGATAGAAGCAGTAATGACTCTCGATCAGTTGATTGAAAGCCCGGAACTTCGCCTAAAAGTCGGAAAAGTCCCACTCAGGTTTCTGAACCCCCGTGCAATGGTGCAAAACATCCACGGTGAACCACGCTAATGTAACCGCGATATGAACTTGATCTGTCGCGAAATCATTGAAAAGTGCGAATCGGCGCATTTGCTCCGCTTATCGTCATTGGCACCGCTGCAAAACCTCAGATGGGCAATTTGGCCAGTACTAAGTTGAAGAATTGCAGATTGCAAATCGCATTTTAGCGCGATCTACGATCGCTTTATCGCCATGAACAAAGACTTGCCCAGGTAAGGCGGACAGGTCCGCTTAAATTCCAGAAGGTATCGATCCCCTACTCGCGCAGCAGAATCGCAACTTCCTTCTTTTCTTTCAGCGAAGCTGCCGAGCAGCGAACTAAACAGGAACCCGACCGCCCTTTAGGGTCAACAAGACCCAGTGAGTGAGCGGAGCGGCTGACGTTGTGACCCGCTTCCGTACCAAAAGAAAAGACCACATTGCTAATCGTTGGCGGAGCAGTCAGTCCCGTCAGACTGAGCACAAACGTCGCTGATAAGCCCAGCGACGGAGTATGCGGACCATTCGTGATGGAAGGGCCGGCGTTTGTATATCCGCCGCTGCCAGGAGGTCCGATAAGCGTGTGCTTCGGAGCAGCTCCGCCGAGATCATTGAGGACAGTGTTGCCGCTGCTCGACGAAAACAACCAGCCTGTTGCCACGGTCGCCCCGTCACTGAACGTATCATTGCTGAAAATCGTCCGTTCCACGGCTGAACTGCTGCTTAAGTTCACCGATCCGGGAGTCGGGCCGATCTTGAACGATAGTCCACTAAGGCTCTGCCCGACGGAGGTCTCATTCACCTGCAGATTCTCAAGCAAAATTGTGATCGCACTGGAGCTGGTGGTGAAAGTCGCTTTTGCATTCACTGATCCATCCGTGACCGAGGAACCTGAAGGAGTGATAAAAGTGGTGAGTGTGTCCGCTTTAATAGCGAAAGGGACAAAGAAGATTGCCACAGAAAACAATGCAATCGCGGTTTTCATAAGATGCGTCCTCTTCGTAGATTGTTCTGTCACTTGCGGGCTCGATTTAGAAGTATCCAGTCTTTTGGAGGGGATGTCAATGAGTTGCACAGTTTGCACTTCCTCGCAATTTGGTTGATTCGGCGGACCTTCGAAAAGTCAGCGAAGAGCAGTTTATATGGGTGTGTCGGACGCGAATTGCGCCAGAAAGCTAATGCGGACTTGCGGCTATCTCCGGCCGACGCATGGCTATTCGTAAATCAAATGCTCAGGCACCGACACCTACGCGAACGATAGAAGCCGCAGGCATGGTCGATAGCGCCCGCAATGTGTCGAGGACTGCGCGGGTGTCCCTCGGCTCGGCGGTGAGCAGTGACTCGATGCTGCGATCGTGTACTAAGCCAGCCCAGCGTTCGACGTGCTCGCGGACTCGCGGGCTGCGTCCTCGTTTTGCGCACACGAGACGGGCGCCAAGCAAGCGATCAGTAAGTGCGACCCCACGGACCGCGCGGATATTTGCCGCGGCGGAGATCGTCAAGTGCTAGTTGTTCTGGCTCAAGGGTACTTCTCTTGCGCTCTTCAATTTGCATCAGAACGGTACCGTTCGCCGCAATCTGCAATTACCACGAGTTTACCCATTCCGATCCCGTATCCGAGTCGGCTAAAGCTTCGGTTCAAATGCGCTCGTGGGAAGTGACCGAAGCGCGGGCCGGGAGAAATACGAGGATCACAGATTCGACTCGTGGTGGGCACGATCAACCTGGTCGAAAAAATCGCGAAGCTGGCGCAGATATAAAATAAGGTCGCCTGCGGCGCCGCTCGGTCGGCTCCGGGCCCTTCCTCGAGGAAATTATCCTATTTGTTCTTCCCCGTCACTTTTCGGACGGCCCTGTTCACAGCTATCTTCGCTTTTAGCCGTCGTGCCTTGCGTCGAGTTTGTGCTTCTCTGCTCCCGGCAATAGCTTTTGAGCAAGTTTCTGCAGAGGACCGGACTCTGATTTTTTCCGGATTGATTTCTTCTTTGCCATTTTACTCTCCTGACAAGGGGAACATCACTGTAGCGAGACTGAAGGATTGCGCCAATGTTTTTGGAAAGCGCATATGTTGCGGCGTGCTCGCATCCGAAGGCGTCGGACGACGGCTTGCGAGCTGCTAACGATTCAAACAACCAAGTGCGATTGCACCCCTGCCAGAGTGTAGTTGGACCGTATGATTCCCCATAACATCATCATGCGGCTGCCTCGATCCTCGCAATCGGTGAAGGGGATTTCACGCGGCCGCCAACAATTCTCGAATCGTTTCCTCTAGAAGTGTTGGGCCTCCGAATTCCATTCCAAAATCGCGGAGTTCTTGTGTCACGATCATCAACACCGACACCCTGAATATTTTCGACACCCTGCACTTCGATGATGCCGGACAACAGAATTTGGGCCACGCCTTCGCTGCGAGCTATCTTCAAGCAGGTGCGCGAGGCCGCACTCTCGCGGCCCTTGGGCGATTTCAATCTCGATGGCTCCGTTAACGGGGCAGATCTTGCCGAGATGCTCAATGCGTGACAGATATTAAGCGGTATCAACTCAAGTACGGACTCTCTGACGCACAGCTGCTCGCGATTGCCGACGTCAATCAGGATTACGTCCCTGCTTCGGCTGCTGGAGGATTCAATAACCGTGACATTCAAGCCTTCCTGGATTTGTTGCTAGCCGGGGGCGGCGGATCAATGAATGCGGTGCCGGAGCCCGCCAGCATGTGCCTATCGCTACTGGCCGTCCTCGGAGTGCTTCTTCAAGGAACACGTCGCCGAAAATTTTCTCCAGTCGTCTAGAACGTGTGGCAGGAAGCCGCCACCGATTAGACTGCGGAAGCCGCTCATCGAGATGATTCCCAGGGTCACCACTGAAAACCCTTTGCCAGATCATTCGTCCCGTGGCGTTTCTGGGTATCCGATCGATCGGCCGGGAGCCAACTTCCGAGCCGAATGCCTTTGGACCGTGGGGCGGGTGAACCAATTCAACGGAAGCGTCGCCTAGCAAAACCCGCCGCTGCTGCCAAACACGCAAATGATCGATACCGTAACGAACGTCGCCGGTTCGGGCGTGGCCGATATAGTGAAATTATCCACGCGGTCTGTGCCTCCGGTACCCACTGACCCTCCGCTTGCCGAGGTCATTGACAGATCAATCAACCGGAAATAGACATTAGCTTGATTGTTTAGGGCCGTAATACCACTGAGCGATCTGGACAATAGCACCACGATTAGCGGCATCGCCGCTGACGTGGGAACGGGCTCTGCATCGGGTGTGCACGGAAGTGGGGCCCAGCGACGCGTGCCGTGGCGGCTTCGAGTGCGGGGTCTATCTCCTAGCAGCCTGCAATTTGGTGCCTCCCTGGACTGATCCGCTCGTGCGTTTCGGGGCACTGGCTGATTCGGACCGCTTTAGACGCAGCTTGAGCTGGATCAGCGCAGCATTTCATTCGTCGATCCACAGTGACAGATCGATGCCCTGCGAGAGCTCCTCGGCAGTCTCGCGGGCGATTCCTGACTCCGGAGCATCTGCCACCAAGTGGCCCGAGTGGGGAGCCAAGCCGTGCAAATCCGTGCGCTCGATGGCCAGCGCGGCGCAAGGCTGCGGGACTTCGAGCGCTTCGCGGCGCAGCTCGTCGATCTGCTCTAGCCGCTCCATAATTTCTTCGGGCTGAGGGCGAGAGCGCTGGCCTGCTCTTCGAATACCGACGTGCTCAGTGAATTCTTGCTCAGTCGTCAACACATGTATCGTATCCTCTGTGACTGTAGGAGCACAATCCACCTACTGAACGAAATCTGCAAAGGACCGTCCATGGAGATGATACACCGGGCCGGCCAAAGTCGATCGAGAAAGCGCTTGATCGGCGCGCAACGATTGCCGGGCATCGCGACTGAGTCACTTGAGCTGCTTTCGGTCACGGATGTCTGCCACGCCTCGAGTTCCCGGCGCACACGAACCCCGTGCTCCGCGTCGCGTCGCTAGATGGTTCGCAGCCCACCTTGAGACCGAAACGCAGATACCCGCGGTGATCATCCCTTATCGACCATGCGAAGCAACTGACGCGCACGAAAAACCCGCTCACGAATCCACACCGCCTGGGTAATGACGGACTGTCGCGCGGAGAGCGAGCGGGCAATATCAAAGGTAGTTACCGCGGCGCATTAAGTGACCCCCATCAACGGTGGATTTCGATTGATGAAAACCAGAGGAATTTTCTTGGCGCTGTTGATTGGCGATGCCGTGGGGGTGGGCCGGTCCTGACGATCAATCTGGGCGCCACCTGCGGACCGGAATCCAAGCGGCAATGATCTGATTCCTGGTGGCGGGGCGTGCTTTGACGGGGCACACGCTAGACATTCAGGTCGATGATGCCACCGTTGGTCGCGTCTGGCATCCCGGCCGAATTCTCGACAGCGCCGCGGACTTCGAGATCGGTTGGCTCCCAGGCGGTTCGGCGCATTACGTGGATTGTGCTGTCGGGCACTAGAAGCGGCCGCCGGCTGCGCACGATCGCAGGCGATCGTTCAACGGCGGACACGACATGGGATTCAACGCACTGCATCACACCCTTCACATTTTTTCTGCTGTCGCAATGACTCAACAAAAGACCCGACCGCTTCCTCAGGGTCAACGAGACCCAGTTCTGTGCAGGGGCGAGCGATCGGGTTGCCGTCATATTAAACCCCTCTGCGGTGGCTGCAAGTAAAAAGCAAATGAAAAAAAATATATGCCAGCGGCGGATGGTTAATCATCAATCATGTGAACCAAAATAAGGCGCATAAAGAAACCCGCCGCGGCATGGGAGAGAAGAGTAACTGGAACAGACCGGGGCGGGCAGTTGTAGTTGTGCCAAAGGATCGTTTCAGGCGATTTACGATTCGGTCAGTTTTTGATGAGCATAACGCAACAAATATGCCCTCCGCGGCAACGCCAAGTTGGGCCAATCGGAGATGTCCAGCTTGGACTTGAGCGATTGAATAACATGCCAACAATTGCTCGATTCCAAACCACTGCATCGAAATCGGCTAATTACGAGTTCAATTGCGGATCAAAAATGACCGCGCGGTCGCGCTAGCAGTGCTGATTTTGGCGTTCCTCCCTTCGACACTCGGGCCCCTTCTGCACCTGCTTGGTCAATTGGGTCGCCTGCCCGATAGCCTTTCTTCGGGCATTCGGCGCTAGCGGCAATGCTGTTCCGCCGCCGGTATCATTCCGCCCCTCATAACAACAAGCGAAACTTTTTGGTCAGCTGCACGACTTCTTTCTGCTGTTCGCGCGGCACGACCTGGCGATGCAGGTCAATCCGTTTATTAACGTCAGGCGCAACGGATAGTAAATGCTGGCCATTACCAAGATTGTTGCCAGTTGAATCGTCGGGGCCCTTCTCGCTAGTTTCGCTTTCACGGTGGCAGGCGTCGATGTGGCCGGTACCATGCGTTTTAGAACGACGGCACGTTCAACAATTCGAATGGCTGAAACAAATTCGTCGCCGATAGGCCGCAGCCAACCTGACAGAAAAGATCTTTAAGCCGCCGTGGGGAAAAAGATTCCACCGGCCTCGGGCCTGGCTGCCAAGCGAAAGACGGTCCGCCGTTTGGGTGCCGTCACATTGCAGCCCAGCAGTGCATAGTTCCTGATTTGCGCCGCGCATAGCTGACAGTGGTCGTGCCCTGCTGTATTGACGACCCCTCGTATGGTGACCAATAATGGGCCGGCTCGAAGTTTTGAAATCATGGGCGAAGCCGGACCATCCGATCCGTTGCTGCTTCCGCTCCGACCCTTGGAATGCCGCGTTTCCCAAAGTAATCGCGGTTCTCGTAATGTCCTTCCTCCCGCTCCCTTCCCTCAAATGCCCCCCGGAGAGAATGCCGGTGCTGGGCGTCTCGACGTTCGCATTAGCGAGCGTACATCGCTGCCAAGTCAGTCAAGAAATTCATGTTTGGCGTATCCCGCTCGATGAAACTGAAGATGCGGAACGGTTATACACGCGCCTCCCGCCAGAGGAGCAGCAGCGAGCGAGTCGATTTCGCTTTGCCGAGGATCGGCGCCGATGGGTTCATGGTCGTTGGTCCCTGCGGCGCGTTCTGAGCCTGTACCTGGGAGTTGGGCCGCTCGCAGTGCGGCTCATTTACGGACCCTATGGCAAGCCAGCGGTCAATCCGGAGTTCCACGATCGGTCGTGGCAGTTCAACTTCACGCACAGTGGTCAGTTGGCGCTGCTGGCCCTGACACACGGTTCAAGAATTGGCGTGGACGTGGAGCAGATCCGTGAGGTCCCCTGTGCGTTGTCACTGGCCGAAGACTTCTTTTGTCCTGACGAAGCGGCCGAAATCGCGGCCTGCTCCAGCCACGACAGAGCAGATGCGTTTCTGCGCTGTTGGACCGCCAAGGAAGCGTATCTGAAGGCTCGTGGTGACGGTCTCAGCGCGCCGCTGAAAGAGTTTCGCGTGTCGTTTCGTGACGACGCGCCGTCGTACGTTTTGCCAAGGGGGACCGCGCCGGACGCCTTCGCCAAATGGCGTCTTTATCCGATCACGCCGGACATTGCATATGTCGCGGGCGTGGTGTGGGAGTCGGGGCCCACAACGACCGGACCGCAAGTAGTACTGTTTCACCTCGCGCCGGAATCCGCGGCGCGCTAGCCGCTCCGCTGCGTGTCAGCAGACCACGCCGAAGCTACGACGGGCGAATTTCAAATTTGCCGTGGACTGTCGACGAATCGACTGCGTCTCAGAAGTCGGACTCAAGATCCTTCAATTGACCGACAGTCTTGGCAGTTCACTTAGTGTAATTGGGACGACGATGGAGGCAGCTTCCGCAGATCCCGATGCGCGACGGGCCAGCAACGACTTGCGTCGCACGACACAGCGTCCACCTGTCCCGTCGCGCGGCCCCGAATCTTTTCAGAGCATCGTCGAAACGGTGGGCAATCCGGTCTGCGTACGGCCAACACGTCGATTCGATGCGCCAGGTCGTGTTAGCATTGAGGAGAAGGGTTGGAAAGAGAAATAACGGTGGGTCGACGTGCTCCACAACTGTCGCAGGTCCTTCGAGGCCGGTTTGTACGGAAAGTGGACCACAAGCACCAAGCAAGTGCGCATTCCGCGGCCCCATACCGAAAAACGCACCGAACAGCAACAGCACCAGCGCAGATGGCTCAGCTACTCCGGCGGCAGTGCCGCCGCTGGCAGTTTGGACGACGACCAAATCTAGCAGCGCCTGGATGTCGGCATTCGTCAACTCATGATCGCCGTTGACGTCACCCAGTATCTGAACATAGTCATCGGTGAGTCCATGCAGCGTCCCGTAGCTTTTTAAATCGGTGAGCGCGATCAGCATAGCCTGAATGTCGGAACTGTCGATGCGGCCGTCCAGATTAAAATCGCCAATGAGCGGCGTCGTGCTGACCAAAGACGGCTGGTCGCCGCCGGCCATGGATGCCTGCAAGCCCCCAATGTACTGCGGAATAAACGAGGAGCCTGACCCCACCGGTGTATATGTCAAATTCATGCCAATGACTGCCGGCAGACTGCCCCCGCCAGCATTGACCAGCACGAAGTTTGGACCACCCGAGTCTCCCGATTGAACCACTGATTCGTTCGGTCCAATGCCGCCAGGATTCTGGTAGTCCCAGCGAAAATTATAGCCCGGATAGGGATCCCCGATGTCAAGCAGGTCCGTACGCACGCTGTCAATTTG
Source organism: Pirellulales bacterium (assembly GCA_963773875.1). Lineage (GTDB taxonomy): Bacteria > Planctomycetota > Planctomycetia > Pirellulales > JADZDJ01 > CAVTYH01. Next base: position 48,987 of record CAVZCV010000006.1, on the reverse strand, counting down.
GTTGCGGCCGAGTCGCTGCTGGGTGTAAACATCACTTCCCGTGCCGATGCCAAACGTATAAATGACCGGTTCGGTGTCGTAATAACTGTCGCCGTAGGGCAGGGAGAAGATCGGATACTTGGCGACCTGGGCGCTGACTGGTGCATCCAACTCTCCGAGCCAGATGTCGCCGTTCCCGATCTGCGTGCCTCCAATCACCGTTCTCGTCTCCGAGCCCGCCATGGGATCATTTGAATAAAAGAATTTTACCGTGTCCCCCGTCCCTGGATGGTAGTGGTTGGCGCTGACAAAGTAACTGGGCGAGATCATCGTCGCCCAAGTGGCATCGTTGGCGTGCCCCACACCAGACCAGTTGAACGCACTACCGATAAACGACGGATCGTTGTTAAAGCGATCGTATTTGACGATGACGGCCGGATCGTCTGCGATGGGGTCATTCGCCAGCTCCTGAATGACCATTTCGCCATGAGTGACGAGAGTGCCGATCGAGAGGCAAAGTCCCACGACGCTCGCGGCTAAGAGGCCACGTCCCCAGCCATATTGAAGGCTTGCACAGCACTCAAGTGGATGGCGCATGTGCCGCGATTCGCAGCCGGTGCAGATGTTCATCGGCACAGTTCATTCGTTGAGCTGACGTGATTTTCGCGAAACGGCCCCTAAACGGCCCGTGCGCCTGGACATATCCTAGAGCCCCCCCAAACGCATTGCAAGGATTTGGCACGATGGGGTGTGTTTGGAGAATTGGCGCATCCCGTCTTGTCAGGACCCTACACAGCGCTGGCGCAGGTGTGCAGCGGCGTAATTGTCAACAGAAATCTATTGATTACTACTTTTGCAGGGGTTACTCTGGATGTAGTCGCGCATCGCGCAAACTGGTTAGAAAGCAACCACCCTGGCTGTAAGCCGCGGGCCAAATCGGTCACGGTCGGGGCCAAACCAACTTGGATCCACGACCGAGATTGCAATTGCAAGTCAGGGGTGAGGATGAGTCCGGAATCTGCGCCGCTTGCGCGCGCATGCATTCACCATTTATTTGAGCATCAGGCGGCGGCGGCCCCCGAGGCCATCGCCCTGATCGCTGGCGCCAACCGTCTAAGCTATGCGGAATTGAATGATCGCGCGAATCGCCTGGCGCACCTGCTGCGGTCGCTCGGCGTGGCAAGCAATCAGCCGGTTGGCAGTTGTGTGCCTCGTGGCCTTGAGATGATCGTTAGTCTTCTGGCGATCTTGAAGGCCGGCGGTGCGTATTTGCCGCTGGATCCCTCGGATCCGCGGGACCGGCTCCGATTCATGCTCCGGGATGCCGGCGCAAAGCTCGTTTTGTGCGACGCCGAACTGGCAGCGGAATTTCAGTCGCCGGGCGTTTGCGGCTTAGAACCGAGTGCCAGTGATTTGGCGCGAAGTCCGAGCGCCAACCCAGTTGGCTGCCAGGATCCTGGCACTCTCGCATATCTCTGCTATACATCCGGGTCGAGCGGCGAACCGAAAGCCGTGCAAATCCCGCACCGCGCAGTCGTGCGCCTCGTCGGCGTCGATAGCTTTGCCGATTTGTCGCCGCCACAGACCTTCTTGCAACACTCAGCAATCGCCTTCGATGCGACCACGCTGGAGATCTGGGCGCTTCGCGCGGGGGTCGCGGCTGGTCCTGTTTCCCGACCACATTGTCACTTTATCCGGATTGTCCCGCTGCATCGCCGAACATCAGGTGTCGGTGCTTTGGCTCACCGCCTCGCTCTTCAATGAAATCATCGACACCATGCCTGAGATGCTACGTGGTGTTCGGCAGATCATCACGGGCGGAGAATCGCTCTCGGTCCGGCACGTCCGCCGCGCCCTCGATTTATTGCCCGAGACCTGTCTAATTAATGGCTATGGTCCAACCGAGAACACCACTTTCACCTGCTGCTACACCATTCCGCGCCACATCGATCCGCAGCAGAATTCGATTCCCATAGGACGGCCGATCCATGGCACGTATGTCCGCGTTCTGTCCGCCGGCGGACAGCCTGCCGGTGACGGTGAGTGTGGGGAACTCTATATCGGCGGCGACGGTTTGGCGGACGGCTACCTAGGGCGCCCCGATCTCACGCGGGAGAAATTCATTGTCGATCCGCTGCAGCCCGCGGAGCGGCTCTATGCTAGCGGCGACATCGTGCGCCAGCTCGCCGACGGCAATCTCGACTTCGTCAGGCGCACGGATGAACAGGTGAAGGTGCGAGGTTTCCGCGTTGAGCCGGGCGAGATTCGGGCGGCGCTGCTGCGTCATCCCGGCGTACAAAAAGCCGCCGTGATTTGCGCGAGAATGCGCGCGGAGAAAAGAGCTTGCTGGCCTATGTGGCGCCCCCCGGAGAATTGACCGACAAGCAGCTACGGTCCTACTTGCAGCAGCGACTCCCGTGCTACATGGTGCCCGCGCAATTCGTGCTGCTGGAAGCTTTTCCGCTGACGGCCAATGGCAAGCTCGATGTCCGTTCGCTCCCTGAGCCGACCGGTAGCCCAGCGAGTGCCGAACGACCCTGCCGGACCAGTGTGCTCGCGCTCTGGGAAGAAATCCTCGAGCGCCGCGGCATTGGCCCCGACGAAAACTTCTTTGACCTGGGTGGCACATCGCTGCAGCTACTCCGAATGCACGCCCAGCTCGAGCGGCTGCTGGGGCGACCGCTACCGATTGCTGATTTGTTTCAATTTCCGACGGCGCGCAGCCTGGAAGCGCATTTATTTGTCGCCGCCGATGCGGACGGTCGCGCTCGCGTTCGTCGCGAGCGCACCGCGCTACGACAGGTTGCCGGCGATCACTTTCGCCGGCGCCGGAGGTGATGCCATGATTCCAGCTGCTGCCAGTGCGCCGGGTAAAATTGCCATCGTGGGAATGGCGGGACGATTCCCTGGCGCTGCCGACCCGGCCCAGTTGTGGAATAACCTCATCCGGGGTGTGGAATCGATATCCCGTCTGGATGACGCGCTCGAGTTTGACGCCGCGCAGTACAGGCTCACGGCGGACTGCGAGCATTTTGTCGCCGCGCGATCCGTTTTGGAAAACGTCGACCTGTTTGATGCGCCCTTCTTCGGCGTCTATCCGCGGGAGGCGGAGCGGATGGATCCGCAGCATCGCCTGTTCCTCGAATGCGCCTGGGAAGTGCTCGAGCAGGCCGGGTGCGATGCGGAGCGCTTCACGGGCTTGGTCGGCGTCTACGCCGGACTGAGCATGAACACCTACCTGCTCTACAACCTCTGCCACAGCCGGGAATTTGCCCTGCGGTTGGCCGGCGAGTACCAGGTTGGGAATTACGATGTGATGCTCGGAAATGACAAGGACTATCTGCCCACGCGAGTGGCCTACAAGCTGGGTTTACGTGGTCCAGCCCTCGCGGTTAATTGCGCCTGTTCGACTTCGCTGGTGGCGGTCAATCAGGCCTGCCTGAGTCTGCTCACCTATCAGTGCGATCTGGCTCTGGCAGGCGGAGTTTCCATCACGTTTCCCCAGCGGCGGAGCTACCGGTATACCAAAGACGGAATGGTCTCAGCCGACGGAACCGTACGGACTTTTGATCGCGCCGCTTCCGGCACCGTATTTGGTGCCGGCGTGGGTATTGTGGTGCTCAAGCGATTGGAAGACGCACTGGCCGAGGGGGATCCGATTCGAGCGGTGATCCTCGGCTCGGCCGTGAATAATGATGGACACGACAAAGTGGGCTATGTGGCGCCAAGTGTCGGTCAGCAGGCCGAAGTGATTCGTATGGCGCTGGACGCGGCCGCGGTCGAGCCCGATTCGATTTCCTACGTCGAAGCCCACGGAACGGCGACGCCGCTGGGGGATCCGATTGAGATCGCTGCTTTAACCCAGGCCTTCCGCTCCCGCACCCGGCGAACAGGCTTTTGCGCTGTGGGCAGTGTCAAGACCCACGTGGGACATTTGGATTGTGCGGCGGGAGTGACGGGCCTGATCAAGACCGTGCTGTCGCTGGAAGCGGAGAAAATTCCGCCACTGTTACACTTCGCACAGCCTAACCCGCACATCGACTTCGCATCCAGTCCCTTCTACCCGGTCCAGCAGCTCCAGGATTGGAAACGCGGACCGGAGCCACGTCGGGCGGGCGTCAGCGCTTTTGGCGTGGGTGGCACCAATGCACATGTGATCGTGGAAGAAGCCCCGTGCGTGCCGCACACGCCGAGTGCGAGGCTGGTGCATCCTCTGGTTCTGTCCGCCCGCACTGCGACCGCACTGGATGTGGTGCGCAAGAACCTTGCGGACTATTTGGAGGCCCATCCGGAGATGGAATTGGCCGACGTGGCGTGGACCCTGCAACAGGGTCGCAGACGGTTTGAACAGCGAATGTCCTTGACGGCGGGCAGCCTGGCAGAAGCCATTGGGAAGCTGCGCGACGGGAAAAGACCGGGCACGTGCTATCGCCAGAGCCAGCAGCAAGCGGCGCGTGTGGCGTTCTTGTTTCCAGGACAGGGCGCTCGATACGTCGGCATGGGGAGGTCGCTCTATCAGCGCGAGCCGGTCTTCACGCAAGTGTTCAATGCCTGCGCCAGCTGCTTTCGCCGGGGCGGGCGCTGAGTTGCAAAACGCACTTTACCCGCTGACGGACCAAGTTTCTGCGCCGCGCGACGCGCTCGATCAAACGGTGCTGGCCCAACTGGGCCTCTTCATCGTGGAGTACGCGACGGCACAGCTTTGGATTTCCTGGGGCGTCGAGCCAACCGCCCTGATCGGGCATAGCGTGGGCGAGTTTGTGGCAGCGGTCCTAGCGGACGTGTTCGAGCTGCCCGACGCGCTGGAGTTAGTGGCAGCACGAGCCCAGCTGATGCAAGAACTGCCCAAGGGTTCGATGCTGGCCGTCAGATTACCCGAGTTCGAGCTACGACCACTGCTGGCCAGCGACTTAGCGATCGCGGCCGTCAACAGCCCAATTGTCACTATTATCTCCGGTCCGACAGACGCCATCGCACGCGCAGCGGCCGAATTCACCCAGCGCGCGATCTCCTGCCGACAGCTATCGACGTCCCATGCCTTCCATTCGCCAATGATGGAACCGATTTTAGATCGGTTCACCGCGCTCGTCGCAGCCAAGCGGCGGGGAACTCCCACAAGAACTTGGATTTCGACACTAACCGGAGAGCTCGTGACCTCCGCGGACGTCCGCGATCCCGCCTATTGGTCCCGACAGATTCGTAACCCAGTGCGATTCAGCGCGGCGCTCGGTCAACTCACGACTACCGACTTAATCCTCTTGGAGGTGGGGCCGGGAACTACTTTGGCCAACCTCGCGCGCCAGCATACCAGTCTACCGCAGCAAATGGCCATTTTGAGTTCCTTCTCACCACAGGCCGACGGCGAACAGGATCTGGCCGCGATCTACCAGGCGGTTGGGGAGCTGTGGGGGGCGGGATATGACGTCCCTTGGACGCGACTTTATGCGGGTGAGCGGCGGCGGAAAGTACGGCTGCCGACGTATCCATTCGAACGCCAACGCTACTGGATTGAACCCCCGCAATTCTCTCCGGCAGAGTCATCCTCACAGCCTCACGCTTCGGCCTTGATCGATGGCGCACCGCCCCAGACGCAGCCCTGCGTCGCACCCACAGCAGCCCCAGATCCCGTCGGCCGCCAGGATCAAGTGGCCCTGCGGGTGCGCGCCATCCTTCAAGATCTGTCGGGCGCCGATCTGTCAACCGTGGCGGACCACGTGTCGTTTACCGAGCTGGGCTTCGATTCGCTGTTCTTGACCCAGTTCGTGCAAGAGCTGCAGCGCAAGTTTCAGGTGAAGATTACCTTCCGCCAACTGATGGGAGATTTGGCGACCATCGGCGCGCTGGGCCAATTTTTGGAAGCACAACAGCCCCCGAGCAGCGCGCCAAAATCGACTGCCGAACCGATCTCGGCCGGCGAGCCACAGCGCCCCATCGCGAATGGGCACCATTCCGCGCCGTTGGCGGCAACCGCGACGGACGCGAATAACGTACCGCTCCGGTTTGGCCCCTATCGACCGCCCGACTCGCGCCCCGGTGGTCCGCTGGACGAACGGCAGCAACGCGCCCTCCGGCGCCTCAGCGAACGTTACGTGGCCAAAACGCCGCGCTCGAAAGCCTATACCCAACAGCATCGCCCACGCTTGGCCGATCCGCGCGCGGTGGCAGGCTTTCGCCCGGATTGGAAGGAGCTGGTGTATCCGCTCGTCGTCGAGAGCTCGGCCGGCTCCCGGCTTCGCGATCTGGATGGCAACGAGTATGTCGATCTGACGATGGGCTTTGGCGTGAACTTCCTGGGACACTCCCCGGAGTTTGTCACCCGGGCGCTCCACGAGCAACTGCAGACCGGCATCGAAATCGGCCCGCAGGCCAAGCGCGCGGGTGAGGTGGCCGAGCTCTTGTGTGAGTTCACCGGGATGGATCGCGTTTCTTTCTGCAACACCGGCTCGGAAGCCGTGATGGCCGCGCTGCGGCTGGCGCGTACCGCCACCGGGCGGGATAAGGTGGTCTACTTCACGGGCGGCTATCACGGGACATTTGATCAGGTACTGATTCGTGGACACGCAGTGAACGGGACGTATCGTTCCGTGCCGGTTGCCCCCGGGATCCCCCAGAGTATTGCGGACAATCTGATCGTGCTCGAGTACGGTACCGCCGAATCGTTGACCTTTATCCGCCGACAGGCCCGCGACTTGGCCGCGGTCCTCGTTGAGCCCGTCCAGAGTCGCCGGCCGGACTTGCAGCCGGTGGATTTTTTGCAGGCCCTCCGCGACATCACGGCCGAAAGCGGGACGGCACTAATTTTTGACGAAGTGGTCACCGGCTTTCGCAGTTATCCCGGCGGGGCGCAAGCGCGGTTTGGAATTCGCGCGGATCTGGCGACCTACGGCAAGGTTATAGGTGGAGGCATCCCGATTGGTGTCATCGCCGGCCAGGCGAAGTACATGGATGCCTTGGATGGCGGCCAGTGGCAATTCGGCGACGATTCATTCCCCGAAATCGGGGTCACGTTCTTTGCAGGGACCTTTGTGCGCCATCCGCTGGCGCTGGCGGCGGCACAGGCGGTCCTTGGATATTTGAAACAGCAGGGAGAAAAGCTGCAACTGGAGCTGGACTCGCGCACGGCGCGGTTGGTCCGGACCATCAATGCCCACTGCGCGGCGGTCGAGGCCCCCCTCCGGCTGTCGAGTTTCAGTTCGCTGTTCATGATCGAGTATCCGCACGAACTGAAGCTGGCGAGTCTGCTGTGGTACTACTTGCGGGACCGGGGCATCCATGTATGGGAGGGCCGACCCTGTTTTTTGAGCACCGTCCACACCGACGCCGATCTGGAACGCGTGGTCCAAGCGTTCGCCGAATCGATCGCCGAAATGCAGGCTGGCGGATTGCTGCCTGGCCCCCAGGAACCCTGCCAGGTTCCGTCTCCCCTGTTCCCCGCGCAGGAGACGTCTCCGCTCACCGATGCGGAGACGGAAGTTTTGTACTCGGCGACGATCTGCGCGGACGCGAATTGCGCCTACAATGAGGCCCACACGCTGCGCTTTGCGGGCGCTTTGGACATCGCCGCGTTACGCTTTGGCTTGCAACGCCTGCTCGACCGGCACGCAGCCCTGCGGAGCGCGTTCGCGGCGGATGGCCAGAGTCAGGTGTACGTGCGCGAGCTGCCGCTCGTGTTGCCCGAAGACGACTACTCGCCCTGGACAGAGCGTGTGCGACAAGCGCGCGTGGCCGCAGCGCCTGCGCGGGAAACCGCGACCCCCTTCGAGCTCGTCGCCGGTCCCCTGGTACGATTCCGCCTGCTCAAGTTGGCCCCGACGGACCATCTGCTCTTAATGACAACGCACCATCTAGTTTGCGATGGCTGGTCCTGGGGCATGCTCATCGAGGAGCTCAGTCGCCTCTACAATGCGTACCGGGCCGGACGCCTGTGCCATTTGCCACGGCCGACGTCGTTTGCGGACTTCGCGCGCTGGACGCACAGCCCTGAGCAGCAAGCGGCGCTCGTCGCGGCCGAACACTACTGGAAGGTGCAATTCGCCGACGGTGCGCCTCAATTGGAGCTGCCGATCGACCGGCCCCGTCCGGCGTGCAAGTCCTTCGCGGCCGCGGTCGCGAAGCGCCGCCTGCCAGCCGAGCGCTACCGAGAGCTGAAATCCGCCAGCCCGCGGCTGGCTGGGACGATTTTCTCGACGCTGCTAACGGCATTTGCCACGCTGCTGCATCGCATCAGCGGTCAGGACGATCTGGTGATTGGGGTGCCCGCGGCGGGGCAGCCACGCTTCGGGTGCCAGCAGTTGATTGGCCATTGTCTAAACCTATTGCCGATCCGTCTCCGGCCCACGGCCCGTCGCCCGTTTGCCGAGTTCGCCGCGTCTGTCAAACAGCAGGTACTCCAAGCGTACGACCATCAGAATCTGACGTTCGGGCGGCTCTTGCAGCAACTGGACTTGCCACGCGATCCGAGCCGATTGCCGCTGGTGTCCGTGGCCTTCAACGTCGATCGCATGGGCATCGATGCTTTGCATTTCGATGGGCTGGAGTTCGAGTTCGCCGTGAATCCCAAGCAATTCACGAATTTTGAGCTGTTTTTCAATGTGATCCAGTCCGACGCGCATCTGGAGATCGAGTGTGAATTCAACACCGATCTGTTCCGCGCGGAAACGGTGCAGGCGTGGCTCCAGGAATTCGAGATGATTCTCGAAACTGCGTTGACGGACCCGAGTCGAGCGTTGGCGCAAACCGCGGTGCAAGGTGCCCGCGATCGGCGTGCGATTGACAGAGATCCTCCGGACCGTGTGACGCAGCCTGAGCCCGGCAGCCCGTCGGCAGGGATCGACGTGCGCGTGCAACGCGTCGATCGCGACCAGTTTCGCCGACCGCAGCCCACCACGAGCCAAGTCCCCGAACTGGAAGCCACCGGGTAAGCCGATGAGTACCGCTGAAAGACGATCGCCATCCGTCGCGCACGACCCGTTGCTGGCAGCGTGGAAGCCCGCCCCGGAGCCGGAGCCCACTCCGCGGCCTGCGGAAGACCGCCGCGGTGCGGACGATTTGTTGTTTCCTGCGCTGGCGGCGCAAGAAGCGTTCTGGCTGCTCGAGCGCATCCAACCGGTTGGTTCGGCCTTCCATGTGCCGTTCCAGCTGCGTTTGCAAGGCGACATCCGCTACGACTGGATTGCCGAGTCGCTTGCGCAGCTGGTCGCGCGGCATGAGGCGCTACGGACGCACTTTGAGGAAACCGCCGACGGTCTGCGGCAGGTCGTAAAATCCAGGCCGACACTCCCCTGGCAATTTACCGATCTCAGCCAGTGGCCGATGGAAACGGCCCTGCGCCGCGCTGCCGCCGTCGCCGACGAGCAGGCCAAAGCGCCCTTCGATTTGACGTGCGGCCCGCTGATCCGCGGCACGCGCTGCGGTTAAGTGCGACGGAGGGTTGGTTGCTCGTGACGCTGCACAATGCCATTGCCGACCGCTGGTCAACCGGAATTCTGACCCGCGAGCTGGCCCAGCTCTACGGCGCGGGCGGCCGGCACCGCGCCTGAGTTGCCCGCCGTGGAACTCCAGTTGGGTGATTATGCGGTTTGGCAGCGAGAGTTTTTGGGGAGCGCTGCGGCACGCGAGCAACTGAATTACTGGACATGCCAGTTGCAGGGGCTGGCCACCCCGCAGTTGGCGATGGATTTTCCGCGGCCGGCCCGAAAAAGTTATCGCGGGGAAATCGTCTCGCGCCCCTTGGCCGCGACGCTGGTGGACCAAATTCAGAAGCTGGCCGACGAGCATGACACCACTCCCTATGTGATCTACTGCGCTGCCGCCAAAACGCTGTTCGCAAAATACACAGGGGAGACAGACATCTGCCTCAGTTCGTTGGCCACCGGCCGCAGCCGGGCCGAAGTCGAACACCTCGTGGGAGTCTGTCTCAACACGGTTCTGCTGCGGACCAGTTTGGCGGGGGACCCGACCTTTGGCGAAACCATCGATCGCGTACGGCGCACGGTCTCCGCGGCCGCCACCAACGACACGCTGCCCTTCGAACACATCGTCCGCGCACTCGGACATCAGCCAGCTGCCGCACCCGATTCGCTATTCCACTGCGGCTTCACACAGAAGCGCCAATTCGTCGGTCCGCATTCAGTCGGTGGCCTGCGGATCACCGGCTTCCCGCCGCGCTCGCCAGGAGCACTCTACGATCTGCATCTTTTTACCGAGGAGCGCGACGGACAGTGGCACGCGGCCTGCGAATTCAGTATCGACCGCTTCGCGCCGGAGTCCGGCCAGCGCTTCCTTGGCCACTTCGTGCATCTGTTGGAGGTCGTTACGACCGCGCCTGCGCGTCCCTTGTCCCAGATCGTGTTGGCGAATGCGACAGAGCTCCGAGTGCAGAGTCAAGGCGCGGAGAAGCCCCCGATCATCCGCTGCATTGACGAATGTTTTGAGGCCTGCGCGCAGCGTGCCCCCACCGCGACCGCAATCCGTGCGGGCGCGGCATCGATTAGCTATCAGGCCTTAAACACACACGCCAACACTGTGGCGAACCAGTTGATCGAGCACGGCGTCACGACCGGATCGCCCGTCGCCATTGTCGCCACGCGCTCTGTCGAGGTGATCGCGGCGATGCTGGGGATTCTCAAAGCCGGCGGAGCGTATGTACCGGTGGATCCAGAATTCCCCAGTGCGCGGATTCGCGCCCTGCTCTCGCAGTGTGATCCGGCGGTGGTCTTTGTCGACCGGCAAACACGCGCGGAAGTTTCCGGCTGGGGGCTCCGCGATAACGCGCTCGTCCTCGATGTAGAATCGGCCGGAAGCGGCTACGCGCCGACGAAACCCGAGCGGCAACATTCTGCCTTTGATCTGGCCTATGTGATGTACACATCCGGATCGAGCGGACCGCCCCGGGGAGTGATGGTCACGCACGGCGGCGTGACTCGGCTGGTCTGCGGCGCCGACTATGTCGATTTAGGGCCCGAGGAGACGATCCTGCAAGCAGCCCCGCTGGCGTTTGATGCGTCGACCTTTGAAATCTGGGGCAGTCTGCTGAATGGCGGAGTCCTGGCGCTCTTGCCGCCAGGCCACTGCGCCGTCGAAATCCTGGGCACCGCGATCGCCCAATATGGGGTGACGACGCTCTGGCTGACCGCCGGTCTGTTTCAATTGATGATCGACGAGGCGCCCAAGTCGCTGCGACCGCTGCGTCAGTTGCTCGCCGGCGGCGATGTGCTGTCGCCGGAACATGTGCGGCGAGCGCACGAGCTACTGCCAAACTGCCGACTGATCAATGGCTACGGGCCCACCGAGAATACGACCTTCACCTGTTGCCATACGGTACGCGCGAGGATTTGGCACGCAGCTCCATCCCGATCGGCAAACCGATTCGTGGCACCCGCGTCACCATCGTCGATGACAACCTCCGCTCGGTGCCCATGGGTGTGCCGGGGGAATTGTTGATCGGGGGCGCGGGTCTGGCGAAAGGCTATCTCAATGAGCCACAGTTGACGGCGCAGAAGTTTCTCGAACTGCCGTCTTCAGCAGATGAAGTAGACCGCTGGTACCTGAGCGGGGACCGCTGCCGGTGGCTCGCGGATGGCACGATCGAGTTTCTCGGCCGCCAGGACAGTCAAGTCAAAATCGGTGGCATGCGGATCGAACTCGGCGAGATTGAAGAGGTCCTCAAGCGTCATCCGCTAGTGCAAACCTGCGCGGTGGTCGCGCAGGGGGACACGGCGGCGACCAAGCGGTTGACGGCGTTTATCGTGGCGGCCAAGGGCAGCACGCTCAAAGCCGAGGCGTTACGAAAGTACTGTAGTGAACAACTGCCAGCCCAATGGATCCCCAGCGATTTCGCCGAGGTCGACAAGCTGCCGCTGACGCCCAACGGCAAACTGGACCGCAAGCAGCTTGCGGCGTTGCCGCTGGAGTCCCGGGTTGCCGACGGGGAACGGCAACCTGCCACGGACGTTGAGCGTCGGCTGGCAGCGATTTGGGCCGAGCATCTCAAACTCCATCAGCCGCCGGTCAATCGCAGCTTTTTTACCATCGGGGGGCAGTCGTTCCTGGCCCTGCGGATGTTGGCGGCCGTCAATCGCGAGTTCGGGACCCACTTGCCGCTCGGTGTTTTGCTTCAGGCGCCATCGATCGAAGCGCTGGCGGCTGTTATTGGGGTGAATGCGGCAACCACTAAAGAACAAGACGCCGGAAGCGTCCTCGTGCCGATTGCGCGGGCGGCGGAAGGAGTTCCGCTGATCCTCATCCATGATGGCAGTGGCGCAGCCCTTGCCTACCGAAAGCTAACGGACCGGCTGACGCAGCTCTGCCCGCTCTATGCACTGGAAACGACTCGGCCGGAATCTGACTGGTCGACCGTGACCATTGAGGCCATCGCCCGGCAGTACATCGACACCGTGCGACAAACGCTGCGGCACGGTCCCTATCGCTTGGCGGGTTTCTCACTGGGTGGGATCGTGGCCTATGAAATGGCGCGCCAACTGCGACAAATCGGTGAGGACGTTGACCTCTTGGTGATATTTGATGTCAGCAATCCGAGCGCGCCGCCTCGCCAGCGCACGCTGCGCCAGTGGTGCGCGCACCACGCTGCGTCGCTGCGCGGCAGGCCACTGACGGAGAAGCTGCGTTACCTCGCCAAGCGGGCCGCGGGCAAGCTCCTTGCCAACTGCCGCCTCGGTAGTGTGGCGGGGGAAACGAGCTCCTTGGATTCGGCGATGCATCTCGCCCGGCGGTACCGTCCCGAGCCGTATGATGGCCGGGTGCTCTTATTTGTGGCCCGGAACAAGCCAGGCCGTTTGGAATTTGCGGACGACTTGGGCTGGCGGCGAGTCGTCCCTGCGCTGGACATCCGCTACAGTTCCGCGGACCATCTGTCGCTGCTCAAGGAACCCTATGTCGCCGAGATCGCGAGCCATTTGTCGGAGGCACTTAAGCCACATCCCACCAGCGCACGGATTCGCGGAGGTCACCCTGATGCTCGATCCATCGATTCCAGCTGTCGCCGATCCGCCGCTTGAGGGACCGCCGGGCCCCTGGCTCAAGGCGGATCGCGCGGAGTTCGCCCGCTGCTTCCAGCAACAGGCATTTGCCTTCCAGCACTCCCTGACGGACCATCCGCTCTTTAGCCTGGAAGCGCTCGCGCACCACTTGCCGGAATTCGAGCGGCAAGGAATGGTCGCTTATTTTGGCGGCGATGCCGACGTTAAAGGGGGCTGGGCCACGCTCACCAGCCGACCGCGAAAAATGTGCACCGCGAAGGAGGCCCTGCAACAGATTGGCGAGTCGGGCGCATGGATTAAGTTCCGAACCATTCGGCACCCGCAGTACAAAGCCGTTTTCGATCGCCTCGTCGACGAGCTGGACGATCTGTGCGCTGGCCAGCTGAGGTCTCGCATCACTTATGCCAACGCCACGGTCTTCGTCTCCTCGCCCGGGACGATTACGCCCTACCATATGGACCATGAAACGAATTTCCTGTTTCAAATTCGCGGGCACAAAACGGCATTTCTCTTCGATGCGCGGGACCCTGACATCTTGTCCGATCTGCTACTGGAGGGTTATTACGTCCGCGGCGGGCTTGCGTACCGTGACGAGATCCAGTCCCGAGCGCATACGTACGATCTGGTTCCCGGCGTCGCCATCCACAATCCCAGTTGCTGGCCGCACTGGGTCAAAACCGAACAGGAGCCCTCTGTCTCCCTGAGCGTCAATCTGTGTCTGCGCGACCAGGATCTGCTGGCCCGTGTATATCAGTGCAACTACTATTTACGGCGATTCGGCCTGCGCCCCAGGTCACCGGGTCGATCGGGGGTCGCCGATAAATTCAAGCACTTGCTGCTGGGTTCTGCGTTCCGCCGGCGTGCGCCACAAACGCTGGAGGAGCACTTGCGCGGTCCGTTGCACCGGTTGCAAGCTCCCTTGCATCTCGTGCGTCGGCTTCGTGGAAAACGCTCGCGAACGAGGTCCTTCCGGCGCGATGGATTAGAGGACGACCACGTTGCTAACAGCTTTGAAGAATCATTTTCCCCTGCGCCAGCTGCGCCGCTGGCGGTATGAACGCCGCTTCTGGCGATCGAACGGCGTGCTGTTTAAGGGGGTGTACCGCTCGTTCGCTGAGGCGCTGCGCGACGTGCCCCCGGGCCAGATCATCGGCTGGGACCACGCCCAGCCCGCCGGCATGTTTCGCGACCTGTTCGACCGGATCAATCCCCGCGACTACCCCGTGCTATTCTGGTTGCGCTCGATTTGGATGGGACGGTTGACCATCTTCGACTACGGCGGACATGTGGGGGTGAAACGCTATGCATTTGAGAAGTATCTCCCCTTCGACGCCGAGAAGTTTTGGGCGGTTTGCGATGTGCCCGCGGTGACCGCGGCCGGTACGCAGCTCGCGCGAAAAGGGGACGCTCAATCTTTCGTTTACGAACGAGTTTGCCGCCGCGGCCGACGCCGACGCGCTGCTCTGTCTGGGCGTGCTGCAGTTCATCGAAGAGCCACTGTCACACAAACTGGAACGGCTGTCTCAGCTTCCTCTGCATCTCATCATTAATGGCCTGCCCCTGCACGCCAGCCAATCGTACGTGACGCTCGTCAACAACGCCGGTTGCGGCTTTGCGCCCTATATGATTTGGCAGCGCAGACGAATTCATCACTTCGATTGAAGCCCTGGGATACGAATTGACCGATGAATGGCACAATATCGAAAAGAGCTGCCAAGTGCCCTATCATGAGGAGTACAATCTGGACCATTACACAGGGCTCTACTTTCGCCTAGCTCCAGGCTGATTGCGGCGTAGACCGTCGCGCCTTGCGTCGAGTTTGGCGCTTCTTTGCTCCGGCAATAGCTTTTGAGCAAGTTTCTGCAGAGGACCGGACTCTGATTTTTTCCGGGTTGCTTTCTTCTTCCGCTGGCGGAGGTATCGAACCGCCTCTTCCACGGTGGAATCTGGAGCTCGCTGGCGGGCAGTCGCTTCCGATGCGGCGGCTTGTGACGCCCATTGCCAACGCCAGTCCAGCTCATGATCGAGACAGTCAAGCATGAGTGTTTGCGATACCGAATTTGAATGTGTGTGCATGTCATCGGCAAATGATCGTAAACAGTTAATTTTTTGGGGACATCTACCGACCGAACGGAGTGCGGGGCCCAAGGCGAGCACGATTGCCTACCGAGTGCCGTCCAAACGCCGCGACGCATAGAAAAGACGCTGACGTCTCGAACGCTGAAATCGTCGAATCCGATGTCAATATCGGATGGGTCGCACGAACGTTGGTAGAGCGGCGTGGAGGTGCGATGCAGTAAGCCCGCAACTGGCAACGGGCTTTTCACGCCACAAATAAAGCCTGGGAAAGGGTGGTCAAACGCCACGCAGTGCTACGCACGGGATTTCGCTGGCAAGGCCTGGCGACACCGCTGCAGGAAGTCTGGAGTGACATCGCGCTGCCCTTCAAAGCTGCGGACTGGCGAGGTGTTGCGTCCGCTCAACAAGAGCAGCAGCTCGCTGAGTTCTTGAGAATGGATCGCGGGCGGGGCTTTGTGATGAGCGAGGCACCGTTGTTGCCGCTGGCGCTCTTCCGCTGCGTCCACGTCCATCAGGATCCTGCCCAAACCGCTGGCGAAACCGCCGATCGCTGATCACGAACGGTTCATCCCATTGGTACAGCATCTCGCCCACGTACCTTGGCTTGCTCCGGCACAGCAGGCGTGAGCAGCGTTTGCCGGCGAAACGTACAGACTTTGCCGGCACCGAGATCGCGTCTACGTTTCCGAGCCCGATTTGGGCAAAGTGCATCCTGGCATGAGGGCTGCGGTCGTGGTCGACAGCTTTCCCGATATGTTTCGCCGATTGCCGAATTCGCACCGAAGACGGCCCAAACCGACGAACTGCGATTCCAGCTGCAAACGGCTCGTCGCCAACGCCCAGAAGATACCGTGGAGTTGCGGCAGGTGGAATCGTCACCGCCGGAATCGCCGTCATAAACGTCGCGACCCTACTCCTCCTCCGGAGGAGGAGTAGGGTCCATGCTTGGAATCATCATCAACCCTACGTAAACTAGGAACCAATCACCCCTTCGAGCGCTACACTATTCACCCGATTAGCGCTGCACTATTCGAGCGCCGTTCACAATTCGCAGGGAGTTTCCAATTGAGTTGCCCTTACGCTTGCCCTCTGAAGCGAAAATGATAGCCCAATTGGCAGAGCATATCGATCGAGCCGTTACTCATCATGACGTCGCTTTAGATATCCCGCTCTCGGAAAATTGCCGCGCGACGGGGAATTGCCGCTGTCGTTTTGCCAAGAACAGTTATGGTTCATAGATCAGTCAGCAGCCGGGCAACAGGCATTTATAACATTCCACTGGTTGTCCGCCTCCGTGGCAAACTGAACGCGGTGGCATTGGAACAGAGCCTCGGCGAAATCCTAAGCCGGCACGAGGTGCTGCGTACCAGCTTTGTGACTGCCAGCGACCAGGCAACTCAAGGTGGTTCATGGGGGCTCGGCGTTTAAACTGATTCGAGCTGATCTCAGCGATGTGCCGGAAGGTTTGAGAACTCAAGAGGCAATCCGGCAAAGCGACTGAAGAAGTTCAGCGCCGTTCGATTTGGCGGCCGGATCACTGCTGCGCGCCGTCTTGTTGCAGCTTACGCCCGTGGACCATGTGCTGACACTAACCGTTCATCATATTGTCTCGGATGAGTGGTCGATGGATATTCTGAAACGGGAAATCTCTACGCTGTATGAAGCGTTTTCGAACGGAAGTCCGACACCCGCACTAGCCGAGTTGCCGATTCAGTATGCCGACTTTTCAGTTTGGCAGCGAAACGTAATGCGGGGTGAATTGCTCGAAGCGCTTGCAGTCATATTGGAGGAAACAGCTGGCGGGAGATTTGCCTGTGCTAGACCTGCCGACTGACCATCCGCGGCCGGCTGTCCCGACACACCGCGGTCTGATTCGATCGTTAGTCCTGCCCACGGAACTGACTGACGCGGCTCTGCGCTAAGCCGACAGAGCGGTGTCACCTTGTTCGTGACGATGTTGGCGGCTTTTAAAACGCTGTTGCATCGTTACTCCGGGCAGGACGGACATCGTCATTGGAGCTCCCGTCGCAGGGCGAAATCGTTTCGAACTCGAGAACCTCATTGGTTTGTTCCTGCAACATTTTGGTCCTGCGCACAGACCTTTCATCGAACCCATCGTTCCAGGAATTGCTGCGACGCGTCCAGGCGATAACGCTGGACGCGTGGACGCACCAGGAGCTGCCTTTCGCAAGGATTGTGCAAGAGCTTCGACCAGAACGGAGGCTGAACTACTCGCCGCTGTTCCAAGTAATGTTCAATATGTACGTTCTCGCCGATTCTGAGTTGAAGCTCGCGGGTTTAACCGTCGAGCGCCTCGTCCGTACAAACACCGATTCAAGATTCGATCTGACGCTATACGTTGTACCAGAGGATCAGAGCTTGCGGCTCGACTTGCTTTTCAACACCGACCTTTTTGATCCCGCACGCATGGAGCAGATGCTCGAACAGTATAAACATCTCCTCGTACAGGTCGTCGAGTCGCCTGAACTGTCAATTGGGTCGTATTCCCTGGTCACGGAGAGGGCGAGTCGCGTCTTGCCAGATCCGACGGAGATCTTATCTGAACCGCGATTTGCGCCCGTGACACAGGAAATTCTCGCGTGGGTGAATCGGTCGCCTGAAAAAATTGCGGTTGCTCAGGAGGATCGCACGTGGACTTATGCGGAATTGTGGGCGTGGTCTCACAGCCTCGCGCCCGCCTGATATCAGAGGGGGTTGAGACCGGGAGACGTGGTAGCCGTGTCAGCACCGCGGAGTCCGGAGTTGATTGGCGGGATCACGGGTACGCTCTTGGCAGGTGGAGTGCTATTGACGCTCGATCGAAATCTTCCCGTTAGCCGTCAGCGCGTCATGCTCACCGAAGCTCGGCGCGGTTCGTCTTGTCCCTGGGTACCCGACAAGAGGAGGATCATTGGCTGTGGAGTGTCGAGGGTTTAAACACTATCTGCGTGCCAATCAATGAAGGGCGCTCGTTGGCAGAGGCGGACGATGCAATTCCAGTCACACTGCCGGAAATTTCGCCAGATGACGCAGCCTATATCTTCTTCACATCCGGCTCCAGTGGCCGGCCGAAAGGCGTCTTAGGCCGGCACTCAGGCCTAAGCCATTTTTTGAATTGGCAGATGGACGACGTTTGCGATTGGACCAAATGATCGCTGTGCTCAATTGACGAACCTTTCTTTCGACGTGGTGCTACGCGACATCTTTTTACCGCTCACTAGTGGGGCCACTCTCTGTCTTCCAAGCGATTCGAATGAACCAGCAGCCAGTCAAACATTGGGGTGGCTTGACCGTCAGGGAATCACGGCATTCCATGTCGTTCCGACGCTCGCTCAAGAATGGATTGGGAATGTTCTCGATGGAGTGATGCTTCGCAAGATGCGGTGGGCCTTTTTCGCCGGCGAGCCGCTCAGCGAGACGCTTATCCGGCGGTGGCGAAAGTCTCTGCCCGAAGCGGGTGAAATTGTAAACTTATACGGTCCCACCGAAACCACCTTGGCAAAATGTTTCCATTTCGTTTCCAAAGCATTGGCCCCAGGAATTCAACCCGTGGGACGGCCGCTCCCTCAGACACAGGTGCTGTTGCTCAATGGAAGTCAGCGAATGTGTGGAATCGGCGAGTGCGGTGAAATTGCCATTCGGACGCCCTTTTCGCACTTTGGGTTATATAAATGCCCCGGAAGAACAAGCCAGGCGGTTTATTCAGAACCCCTTTCGAAGTGATCCATCCGATTTAATCTATCGGACAGGAGATAAAGGGCGGTATTCGGCGGACGGCAATCTGGAAATTCTCGGAAGAATTGACGACCAAGTCAAAATCCGTGGTGTACGAGTCGAACCTGGTGAAGTGAATTCGACCCTCAGCCGGCATCCTAGGGTAAAGTCGTGTTATGTCATGGCGCATGTAAAGATCCCTGCGAAAGGAAGATCCTTGTCGCTTACATTGTGCTGGCGTCTCAGGATGCCGTCACAGCGGCTGACCTGAGGGCTTACTTAAGCTCCATCTCTTCCGGCACCGATGGTGCCGTCCGCCTTAGTGTTCTTGCCAGCGTTTGCCCTTGCTTCCAAGCGGCAAAGTGAATCGGCAGGCATTGCCGGCACAGATTTGCGGACGGAGTGACTCGATCGGGCGGAAGTGGCGCCGCGCACGCCAAGCGAGGTGGCGCTGCGCGGAGATCTGGAGTGATGTGCTCCGTCAGAAAATGTATTAGTATCTACGACAGCTTTTTTGAACTGGGTGGCCACTCGCTACTTGCGATGCAGGTAGTATCCGTGTGCGGCGCATGTTTCGGTGGAGATGGCCCTCCGCGATTTCTTTGATGCAGGCCACAATCGCGGGGCTGGCGATCGTAGTGGACGCGTCACTGTTGCGGCCCGGAAACCGCATGAAATCAGCCGGATGCTGGACAAATTGAAGATTTGAGTGACGAGCAGGTCAACTGGATTCTGGAAGGACGTCAGCCGCCAAGGGCATTCTCACATGCGTGACTTGAGCCAACGAATCGCGTCTCTTTCTCCGGCGAAGCGAGCGCTGCTGCAGCAGAAACTGCCACAGCGGGAGCCGCAGTTTTTGTTTAATCGCGCAGTTTCAATCCGTGGAGTGCGCTCGGGACCGAGAGATGGCGTCGACGAAACCAGGCCGAATCCGGCATTTCAGCTCGACATCCAGTCCTGAGTCGGAAGAAATTGCCACCATGAAGCTCGCCGATCTCGCCACCATGGGAATGATGAGTCGCAAGAGCCGGGTGTATTGACAGGGCTGTGCGTGGGTGTAATACGCTGATAAACCCCACTGGTGGGGTTGAGATCATCGAGGTCAGCGGCCAGGAAGATGCGGAAGTGCGGCGACTAATTGAGCATCTGTTTACCCGACTACGCCGAGAATAGGTTATGTGGGGGCCATGGTGTTTGCGAGAGTGTGACAGCCTGCAACCAAGCCCCGCATCGTACTGATGGAGCTCGCGCCGGACCCGGGACGTGCTAGCCCCCGCAACAGACAGTGGCAGACTCTGAGGGATGGTACGACGGGCGAGTTCGAAGACGCGAGCGTGTTGTGCGGCCGAACCGGACCGCGTGACAATCGACTCGGGCTCACGGTGAGGGAATAATAAAGAGCAGTCCTGAGGCGAGTGGCTGACGGCGGAAACTCGGTGTGAGGATGGGCGCCGAATTCCAAAACTGAGCGGCACAGCCAGCCAAAAGGCTTGAGCGACAGGCCAGCGGAACTTCTACATGCGGTAGCTCGCTGTGGGCGGGGTGCAAACGGCGTTGCCGATGCGGCACGCGTGAGCTGCACCATCAGCGGGCCGCACGCGGAGCATCGACGTGTACTATTGGCGGCGAGCCCGCCGCGTGCACAAAGCGGAGTACTGCTGTCGCATGCGGCCGACGAAAGCCGTGTTGGCGTCAGCGTGGGGTCGCGGGGGACGCCGCCGTCCAGGCCAGGACCGCTCGACGCGACGCATTCACCGCAAGCTCGAACCGCAAACGCGGACTGGCCCGACCGCCTGCGGGATACGATCGTCCTCGCTGGGCCGCGTCCGATAATCACTGAGCATATGTCGATCGTGATTTCAGTCATGCCGTATGAATCGAACTCGCGGGACTTGGTCCGGCATCGCCGGGTCAATCCAATGCCCGCGCAGAACTGCCGGGTCGCGATTCATGACGTTACATCGCAGGGAAGCCCGGGTATCTCCGTTCATCGTTAGATCAGATACGTCGATGTGCCGCTGTGCCTTTCCCCTGGGGGCGTCCTAGATGCAACCGGTCACGACCGTGAATTCGCCTTCGCTTGCCCCAGCTCCTTGCGCCGCGTATCCGCTCTCGCCCATGCAACAGGGCATGCTGTTTCATTACCTGCTCGGGGCCAGCTCCGGCGTGGACATCGAGCAACTCGTGTGCAGTTTGTCCGAACGGCTCGACCTCACCAAGTTGCGGACGGCGTGGGAACGCGTCGTCCGGCGCCACGCGGTGCTGCGCACCGGCTTTCGCTGGCAAGATCTGGAGACGCCGCTGCAGGAAGTCTGGGAGGACGTCGCGCTGCCGTGGGCGGTTGTGGACTGGCGCAGTCTGTCCGCGGCGGAACAGGAGCAGCGACTCGCGGCGTTCTTGCGCCAGGATCGCGCCCGGGGCTTTGTGCTCTCCGACGCGCCGTTCTGCGGCTGACGGTGTTCCAGCGCGGCGCTACGAACTTTGAACTGGTCTGGACTTTTCATCACATTTTGCTCGATGGCCGCTCGTTTTCGTTGGTGCTGACGGAAGTCTTCGCGCTGTACGACGCGGCGCTGCGCGGGGAGGAAATCGATCTGCCGCAGCCGCGTCCCTATCGAGATTACATCGATTGGTTGCAGCACCGCGACCGCGGAAACGCTGCCTCGTTTTGGCGAACGCGACTAGCCGGCTTCCAGGCCGCCACGCCGTTGGTTGTCGATCACCCCCCGCAAGACGTCGGGGGCGACTCCGGCCGCGGCCGTCAGACCGGTTTCCTTTCCCCAGCCACGACGACGAAATTGCGCACCCTCGCGGTCGAGCATCAATTAACCCTGAATACTTTTGTCCAAGGTGCGTGGTCCCTCTTACTGCATCGCTATAGCGGAGAGGAAGACGTCGTGTTCGGTGCCACGCGCGCCTGTCGGCGGTCGGGCCTGAGGGCGCCGACACGATGGTCGGCCTGTTCATCAATACGCTGCCAATTCGGGCGCGCATCGATCCGCAGACGCGGTTACTCGCGTGGTTGCGCGAGCTGCGTGCCCAGGGGGTGGCACTGCGTGATTACGAGCATACCCCGCTGGCACAGGTTCAGAATTGGAGCGCGCTGGGTGGCGGCCAGCCCCTGTTCGAGAGCCTCTTGGTGTTTGAGAACTACGCCCTGAATTCCCGGATGAAGACCCAAGGTCGCGCGTGGGCGAATCGCGAGATCCACATCTACGAACAAACGAATTACCCGCTGACGGTTAAGGCTTATGACGGGGTGGAGTTGTGTTTGCAGCTGGACTTTGATCGCCGCCGCTTCGAGGCGGCGGCGATCCAGCGGATGCTCGGCCACCTCCAGACCCTGCTGGCAGGGATGGCGGCCCAGCCGCGATCAGCGGATCGGCGAGCTGCCGCTGTTGACTGCCGCGGAGCGCCACCAATTGCTCGTCGACGTGGAATCAAACGGCGACTGACTCCCGCCGGCAAGTGCGTGCACGAATTATTTGAGCCCAGGTGGAGCGGAGCCCCGAGGCCGTGGCGCGGTGAGCTGGGCGGCCAGCAGTTGACGTATCGGGAATTGAACTCACGAGGCAATCAACTGGCCCACGTACTTGCGGGGGCTGGGGGTCGGTCCCGAAGTGCTGGTGGGGGTCTGTTGCAGCGCTCCGCTGGAAATGATGATCGGCCTGCTGGGAATTCTCAAGGCCGGCGGCGCTACTGTGCCCTTGGATCCGACTTACCCCCAGGACGAATGGCCTACATGTTGGAGGATGCCGGGACCCGTATCTTGCTGACCCAAGAGCATCTGTTGCCGCGTCTCCCACAGAACGAGTTGAGGGTGATTTGCCTGGATTCGCAGTGGGAGCCAAATCGACCGGATGGCCGACTGAATCCCCCCTGCGTAGCGACGCCTGAAAATCTCGCCTATGTCATCTACACCTCAGGTTCCACGGGACAACCCAAGGGGGTGATGATTCCCCATCGAGGCTTGGTCAATTATCTGGAATGGTGTCTGCGGCATATCCCGTGGCCGATGGCAGTGGCGCGCCGGTGCATTCTTCAATTTCGTTCGATCTGACTATCACCGGTTTATTTTCTCCATTGCTTGCCGGGCGCCGTGTGCTGCTGGTGCCCGAAGAATTGGGAGTGGATGGATTGGCAGAGGCCTTCCGCGCGGAGACTGATTTCAGTCTGGTTAAGCTCACCCCCACGCAATTGGAATTGCTCAGCCAGCAACTGCCCTTGTTGCCCGCCGCCGGGAAGACCCGATCGTTCATCATCGGCGGAGAAAACCTGCTGGCGGCAAAGATTCACTTCTGGCAAGACTCGTACCCCGAGACACTGCTCATCAACGAATATGGTCCCACCGAAACCGTCGTCGGCTGTTGTGTATATCGAGTGCCGCCCGGGGAACGCCGCAGCGGTTCGGTCCCCATCGGTCGCCCGATTTCCAATACACAGTTGTACATCTTAGATCGTTTCGAGCAACCTGTACCGATCGGCGTCCCGGGCGAACTGTATATCGGTGGGGTGGGAGTGGCGCGCGGCTACCTCCATCGACCTGAGTTGACGGCGGAACGATTCGTGCCCGATCCCTTCTGCCGGACCCAGGGTGCGCGATTGTACAAGACCGGCGATCGCGCTGCTTCCTCGCCGACGGAAACATCGAGTTCTTGGGACGCTTGGACGACCAAGTCAAAATCCGCGGATTCCGCATTGAGCTGGGGGAAATCGAAGCCCGATTGGCTCGGCATTCCGGGATCCGCGGAGCGATTGTCGTGGCGCGGGCAGAGACTCCGGGCGACATACGGCTGGTCGCCTACGTTGTCCCCCACGCGTCTGTTGTGATCGGCGCGAAAGAATTGCACGATTATTTGCGGGCCGAGCTGCCCGAATATATGCTGCCGGCGGCCTTTGTCACGCTGGAAGCGTTTCCCGTCACAGCAAACGGCAAGCTGGATCGTCGGGGCGCTGCCTGCGCCCGTTTGGGGACAGTGTGGAGTCCACCGGGGCCAGGTCGCGCCTCGCATCGCCACTGAGACAGCGCTGGCGGAGATCTGGTGTAGTGTGCTCAAGCGGACAAGTGTCAGTGTTGACGATGACTTTTTTGAACTCGGCGGGCACTCCTTGCTGGCGATGTGCGTTATTTCCAAAGTGCGGCAAGTCTTTCAGGTGGACCTGCCTTTGCGGACGATGTTTGCCGAGCCCACGCTGGCCGGCTTGGCTACCGCTGTAGATCAAGTGCTGCTGGGACAATCGCACCCTGACGAACTCGAGCGGATGCTCGACGACATTGAAAATCTGAGCGACGAACAAATCAACCGGATATTAGCCAGCAGTCAACCGCCCAGGCTGTTTTCCCATGCATGAATTGCCAATGTCATGAGCGCACCCGCTATTGCCGATTGCGAAATCAGCACCGTCCGCGAGCTTATCGACCGAATGGCCAAGACTCGGCCGGAGGCGGTCTTTATCGTCAGTCCAGAATCGGGCCGCGAGCTGACGTTTCGAGGACTAAGGGAACAGGCAGTTGTTCTCGCCGCGAAGCTTCGGGAAGCCGGTCTGGAGCACGGCGACAAAGTTGCTTTCTTGCTCGACAATGGACTATTCACGGCCCAGCTATTCTTAGGAACCATGTACGGAGGATTCGTCGCCGTACCCCTCAATGTTCGGGCCGGCCCTGTCCAGTTGTCGTACACACTCGATCACTGTGACGCCAAGTTGGTATTCGTCGCCGACGAGTACCGTGCCCTAATCAAGGAGTTGATGACCAAAGTTCGGCGGCCAATCGAGGTTGTCCCAGCTGACGTGGACAGCTTTGTCGGCTCGTGCCAAGCGGACTCACTGGAAGATTCGTCACCAGCTCCGGCTCCTGAAGACGTCGCCCTCCTGATGTACACTTCCGGGAGTACCGGACAACCTAAGGGGGCCGTGCATTGTCATCGCAGCATACTCGCAGGTGCCAGGAATTCCATCTGCTCGCATCGCTTTTCGTCCCACGACCGCGCACTGCTGGTGCTCCCGCTGTATCACATCAACGCGGAGTGTGTGACCTTGATTCCTGCGTTGCTGAGTGGCGGATCGGTCGTGATCCCGCATCGGTTCTGCGTCAGTCACTTCTGGGACTGGTTGGATGAATATCGGTGCACCTGGTCGGCCTTGGTTCCGACGATCGTCTCCCAGTTGTTGGATTGGGAAGACCCCCGGGCAAATGACCGAAAGGAGCTTTTTCGGCGGATTCGTTTTCTGCGTTCTTCGTCGGCTCCGCTGTCACCTTCGCTGCACCGCGCGTTCCTGGAGAAATTTCCCCTGTTGCTCATTCAGGCCATGGGCTCGACCGAGGCGGGCAACATCTTTTCCAATCCGCTCCCGCCGGGTGAGAACAAGATCGGTTCGCCAGGCCTGCCCTGGGGCTTTGAAGTCCGGATTGTCAACCGAGACGGTGCCGAAGTGAGGGCAAATGAGCCCGGCGAAGTCCTGGTTCGCGGTCCTAGCCTCATGCAGGGATATTACAAAGAGCCGGATGCAACCACGGCGGCTTTGGATTCGGCGGGTTGGCTTTATACGGGTGATTTGGCGTACCGCGACGATGACGGTTACTTCTTTGTCGTCGGCAGGTCCAAGGAGCTGATTATCAAGGGGGGGGTCAATATTGCTCCCCGGCAGATCGACGAAATCCTGGAATTCCATCCGTCGGTTCTCGAAGCAGCCGTGGTCGGAGTTCCTGATCGCTACCTGGGCGAAGATCTCGTCGCCTTCGTGGTGTTGCGGGCTGGCATTACCGGCGACGAAAGAGAATTGCTTGGCTACTGTGAGAGTCGCCTGGGGCATTTCAAGACACCGAGCCGAATCCACTTCATTAGCGATCTGCCGAAGGGCCCCTCGGGCAAGGTTCAACGGCTCCGACTGCTTGAAGCGGCAGCACGGCCGAAATTGGACGCGACGCACACTTCGTCACATGCCGAGTGCACAGCGGCCGACCGCATCAGTCCGGTCGCTCACGGCAATGATCGATTGCCGTCGTTGTCGATTGAACAAACGATCGCCGCCGCATGGGCGGAACTGTTAGACGAACGACCGGTTAATTGGGAGAGCAACTTCTTTGCCCTTGGCGGAGACTCGCTGCTGGCCATTCAATGCCTGTCGCGGCTCCGCGCGAAACTCCCCATCACGCTCTCATTGTCCGATTTTTTTGAGCATGCCACAGTGTCTCAGCAAGCGGCGCTCGTAAGGCAGCGATTGTGGTTGGAGCGATGCACCGGCGGGCGCAGCTCGTTTGCCTTATTACAGAGGCAAGCGCCGCCTCCCGAACTACAAGCGATACCGCTGCGGGATCCAGCACTCCCGTGTCCGCTTAGCCCGGCACAGCAGCGGGTATGGTTTGTCGACCAGCTGAACCCTGGATTGCTGGTCTTCAACGAAGCCGAAGCGGTCCGATTGCGGGGCAAACTCGATGTCGATGCATTGGAACAGGCCCTGAACGCAATCATCGTGCGACATGAGATGCTGCGCACGACGATCGAGGTCATCCATGAAATTCCGACAGCAGTTATCCATGAGAGCTGGCCGCTTCGACTTAAGCGGATCGACCTGAGCGCGATGTCTTCCGCTGAGCGTCAAATGAAAGTCGAGCAATTGCTGATTGACGAGCCGCGGCGTCCCTACCGGCTCGAAGTCGAACCAGGAATTCGCGCGACATTGCTCCGCTTGGGCCCGGGCGAGCACATCTTCATTTTAATGATGCACCATATCATTTGCGACTGGTCATCGGAGGGCATATTGTGGCGGGAGATGTCAGCGATTTATCCGGCCATCTCACGGGGTGAGCCGTTTGCGTTACCACCACTGCCGATCCAGCATGGAGACTACGCGGTCTGGCAGCAACGACAAGTCGCCGAAACGAGTTTTGCCGACGACCTAGCCTTTTGGGAAGAGGAATTGCGCGACGCTCCCAAACTGTTGGGCTTGCCGGCGGATCGACCACGCCCGCCTAGCGTTTCCCATCGTGGCGCCAGACAACGCTTCCGACTGAACCCGATTTTGGTGAAGAACTTGCGACGCCTGAGCCGGGCGGAGCAAGCAAGCTTATTCACCGTCTTCGCCGCGGCCTTCAACGTGCTGTTGTTTCGATATACCGGCCAAGAAGATATTCTCGTTGGGATCCCGCTCGCCGACCGGGATCGGCCGGAGCTACGGTCAGTGATCGGCTTCTTACTGCACACCCACGTGTTGCGAACTGATTTGTCTGGGGACATCACGTTTCATGAATTGCTGGCTCGTGTTCAGCAGAGTGCTGGGGCTATACGCGCATTGAGGTGTGCCGTTCGACCAGGTGGTGAGCAAAGTCCAGCCGGAGCGCAACCTGAGTTACTCCCCACTGTTTCAGGTGATGCTCAATTGGCGCGATCGCGATCAACAACTGTCGTACATCGGGCTCGACGGATTAACGATCGAGTCGCTCTTGGCTGAGAGCAGAAACTCGAAGTTCGACCTAACGCTGATGATAACCGACGGCGGCGACGAAATCTTGCTCGAGTTTGAATATAGCACGGACCTATTCGACGGCGATCGCATTCAACGCATGACAGGGCATTTTCAGGCGTTGTTGGCCGGGATTGCAGCGGATGCGGAGCAGCGGATTGGGGAGCTTTCGATGCTGACCGCAGCGGAGCGACAGCAATTGCTGGTGGAGTGGAACGGCGCACAGACTGAGGTTCCGCCGCAGTGCATCCATGAGTTGTTTGAAGCCCAGGTGAAGAAGACACCGGACGCGGTGGCGGTGGAGTTCAGCGGGAGGGCGTTGACCTACCGGCAGTTGAACAGTCGGGCCAACCAATTGGCCCGTTACCTGCGGGACCGGGGCGTGGGCCCCGAGGTGCGCGTCGGCGTGTGCTTGGAGCGGAGCTTGGACCTGGTGGTTGGTCTGCTGGGGATCCTCAAGGCCGGCGGAGCGTATGTCCCGCTCGATCCGGCCTACCCGCGGGAGCGGCTGGCCTTCATGTTGCAAGACAGCCAGGCGCCGCTGCTCGTGACCCAGCAAAAACTGCGGGAGCAACTGCCCGCCCCCGCCGCGCAGGTGGTCTGTCTCGATGAGGATTGGCCGCGCATCGGCGGGGCCGCCGCCGATGATCTTGCGCCCACGGCCGGTCCCACGAATCTGGCCTACGTGATCTATACGTCGGGATCGACGGGCAAGCCGAAGGGGGTGACCATTCCGCACCGCAGTACCGTCAACTTTCATCAGTGGGCCCAGAGTGTCTTCACGAGGGCAGGAGCTTTCCGGCACGCTGGCTTCGACGTCCATTTGCTTCGACCTATCCGTCTGGAGTTATTCGTGCCGCTCAGCGCGGGCGGACGCGTGATCCGGTCGACAATGCGCTGGGGCTCCCGTCTCTTCCGCCGGACAGCCCACGTACGCTGATCAACACCGTGCCCTTGGCCATGTCGGAGTTGCTGCGCCTCGACCGCCGTCCCGGCTTCGGTGATGCACCTGAAATCCTGGCGGGGGAGCCCTTAATCGCGGACTTGGTCGACCAGCTCTTCCGGAGACCCGGGCCAATCGGTTCTGGATCTGTACGGCCCGCCGAGACCACGACCTATTCCACCTACACCCGGCGATCGCCGCAGGACGGCCCCACGATTGGGCGACCCATTGCCAACACCCAGGTGTATATTTTGGACGGACACCTGCAGCTGGTCCCGGTCGGTGTGCCGGGCGAATTGTACCTTGGCGGCGCTCGGCTGGCACGCGGTATACCTACCGCCCGGAATTGACGGCGGAGAAGTTCATCGCCGATCCGTTCCGAACGGCGCCCGACTGCACATTATACGACCGGCGATCGGGTGCGGTGGCGTCCCGACGGCAACCTCGAGTACTTGGGCCGCCTGGACCAGCAAGTCAAGATCCGCGGGTTCCGCATTGAGTTAGGGGAAATTGAATCCGGTGCTTGGCCGGGCATTCCGGCGTCCGGGAGGCGGCGGTCGTGAGCGCGCGGAAGATCTCCGGGCGACAAGCGTCTGGTGGCCTACTTCGTCGCCAAGGACGGGAGGCAGCGCCCACGGCGGCCGATCTCCGCGAGCTACATGCGGCAGGAGCTTCCGGAGTTCATGCTGCCTGCGGCCTTCGTGCGACTGCCCGCCTTGCCCATGACCCCCAACGGCAAAGTCGATCGCCACGCGCTGCCGAATCCAGAGATCATTGCTGGCCGTGCGGCCGACGGGTACGTGGCGCCGCGCACGCCGCTGGAGACGGCTCTGGCCGACATCTGGCAGGACGTCCTGGGAGTGGAGTGCGTCGGCATCCATGACAAGTTCTTTGAATTGGGCGGGGACTCGATTCTGAGCATTCAGGTCATCGCCAAGGCAAACCGGGCGGGACTTCGCCTGACGCCGAAACAGATCTTTCAACACCAGACGATCGCCGAATTGGCGTTAGTGACGGAGCCAGCCACGCAACTCCGTTGCGAGCAGGGCTTGGTTACCGGTGAGGTGCTGTTGACTCCGATCCAGGAATGGTTCTTTGGCCAGGAATTCGTCGACC
Source organism: Pirellulales bacterium (assembly GCA_963773875.1). Classification (GTDB taxonomy): domain Bacteria; phylum Planctomycetota; class Planctomycetia; order Pirellulales; family JADZDJ01; genus CAVTYH01. The sequence continues at coordinate 19,695 of CAVZCV010000006.1, read as the reverse complement.
ACCATCATTGGAATCAGTGCGATTGTTGGAATTGCGTCAGGCTCTTGCACCAGGCCTGCTGGAGAGGGCGATTCAACAATTGATGATTCACCATGACGCGCTGCGGCTGCGGTTCGAACGAGACGACCAGCGGTGGAGGCAGTTTACGGCTGGTTCTGAAGAGACAATGAAGCTGGCGCTTGTGGATTTGGCGGGAGCGCCGGAGCGGGAACAGACGGCCGCGATGGAATGCACTGCCGCAGGACTCCAGGCCGGTCTCCAGCTTTCACAGGGGCCAATCGTGCGGGCGGCCTTGTTTGATCTGGTCGCCGAGCGGCCGAGCCGACTGTTGCTCGTGATCCATCACCTTGCCGTGGACGGAGTCTCCTGGAGGATCCTGTTGGAGGACTTGCAGACCATATGTCTGCAACTTCAAAACGAGGGGACATTCAGGCTGCCCCCCGAAGACCACCTCGTTTCGACAGTGGCGCAAAAACTGACAGAGCATGGGCGCACCGCCACCCTTCGTCAGGAAGTTGACTACTGGCTTGACGTCTCGCCCATGAAGAATGACTTGCTGCCGGTCGACTTTCGCAACGGCGAGAACACTGAGGGGTCCGCATGCACCGTGTCGGCGGCGTGGATGTCGAAGAGACTCGCTCGCTGCTCCAGCAAGTTCCGCATGCGTACAACACCCAGATCAATGATGTTCTTTTGTCCGCTCTGTGCGATCGCGTTGTCGTCCTGGATCGGACAGCCCACGGTGCGGATTAATCTCGAAGGCCATGGTGCGCGAAGAACTCGCCGATGGGATGGACTTGTCGCGCACGGTGGGCTGGTTCACAACGATTTTTCCGGTCACCCTGGACTTACGCGGGAAGGTCGGACCGGGAGCAGTTTTGAAATCGATTAAGGAGCAACTCCGCCGCATCCCTCAGCGCGGATTGGCTATGGGATGCTGCGGTATCTCCCCGGCAACGATAACGTCGCGGCGCAACTGCGGGCGCTGCACCAACCGGAAGTTATCTTCAATTATCTGGGGCAATTTGACCGGACGCCGACTTCCTTATTGGTGTCCGTGCCGCAGGGCCCGGCGGGGCCGCTCCGCAGTCCACGGCGCGGCGCAGCCATCTACTGGGGATCAACGGTCTGGTGGCTGACGGCCGGTTGCGGCTGGATTGGGTTTATAGCCAGAATGTGCATCGGCACAGCACGATCGAACGGCTGGCGCACAACTTTCTGGAGGCCTTACGTTCGCTCATCCAGCATTGCAGCTCGCCGAGTGCCGGCGGTTATACGCCGTCGGATTTCGCCGAAGCAGGATTGAATCAGGAGAAATTGGATCAACTGATTTCCGAACTCGGTACGCCAAGGAAGTGAATCGCCGTGACGAAGCAAGACGCCAATATCGAGAGCATCTATCCGATGTCACCGATGCAGCAGGGGATGCTGTATCATTCCTTGTTGGCGCCGAATTCCGGAGTTTATTTCAACCAAAGGCTATGTGCTTTGACCGGTAGCCTCCAGGAACCGGCGTTTCGGCGCGCCTGGCAACAGGTGGTGGAACGGCACGAACCTCTCCGGACTTTGTTTGTTTGGGAAGGACAAGACCAGCCTTTGCAGGTCGTTCGTCATCAAGTGGCGGTGCCTTCGGCAGGAACTTTGTGGAAGCTGACTGCGCGAACTTGCGGCTGACCAACAGGCGCTGAGGCTCAAGGAGTACTTGCAGACTGACCGCCAGCTTGGCTTCGATCTCGCCCGACGCCCTTGATGCGGCTGACGCTGATTCGGATGGAGGATCAACGCTACGAACTGCTTTGGAGCCAACACCATTTGCTGATGGATGGCTGGTCTGCGTATTTGGTGCTTAAAGAAGTAATGGCGGCTTACCAGGCTCTAACTCAGGGACGCCAATGTTCGATGGAACCAGCCCGTCCCTTCCGGGATCATATCAATTGGCTACAGCGGCAGGATAGTTCCAAAGCGGAAGCAGTTTTGGCGCACAACACTCAAAGGATTTACCGCGCCGACGTCGTTGTGGGGCAATCGAGTGGTTGTCGGACCATGTAGACCATGACGGTCGAGTTCGTCGAGCAATTGATCCGATTGCCCTCGTCGATGATGACCTCGCTGCGGTCGTTTGGAGGACGACACGACCTGACCTTGAGCACGCTTGTACACGGAGCCTGGGCATTACTTTTGAGCCGCTATTCTGGCGAGCGGGATATCATATTTGGCTCGACGGTTTCCGGTCGCCCGGCCGAGCTGATGGGGGTCGAGTCGATGGTGGGACTGTTCATCAACACGCTGCCGGTGCGGGCTCAGTTTTCGCCCCAAGATTTGGTGCTGGATTGGTTGAAGGAATTCCAAGACTACTTGCTGGAGCTGCGTCAGTATGAGCACAGTCCGCTGGTGGACGTCCAGGGCTGGAGTGAAGTTCGCCGCGACCAGCCGTTGTTTGAGTCGTTGCTGGTATTTGAGAACTACCCAGTGGATCCTTCGGTTTGGGGGCAAGAGGGGGCCTTGAAGATTTCCAATATGCGGGTCGTCGAGCGAACCAATTATCCGTTGACCGTCGTGGTCATACCGAGAGAGGAGTTGGCGATCAAGGTCCAATACGACGCCCGCTGGATTGACGCCGCCGCGGTCACCCGAATGTTGGGACATCTTAACACTTTGTTGGCCGAGATTGCAGCGGATGCGACAGCAGCGGATTGGAGCTTTCGATGCTGACCGCCGCGGAGCGACAGCAATTGCTGGTGGAGTGGAACGGCACACAGACTGAGGGTTCCGCCGCAGTGCATCCATGAGTTGTTTGAAGCCCAGGTGAAGAGGACACCGGACGCGGTGGCGGTGGAGTTCAGCGGGAGGGCGTTGACCTACCGGCGAGTTGAACAGTCGGGCCAACCAATTGGCCCGTTACCTGCGGGACCGGGGCGTGGGCCCCGAGGTGTGCGTCGGCGTGTGCTTCGAGCGGAGCTTGGACCTGGTGGTTGGTCTGCTGGGGATCCTCAAGGCCGGCGGAGCGTATGTCCCGCTCGATCCGGCCTACCCGCGGGAGCGGCTGGCCTTCATGTTGCAAGACTGCCAGGCGCCGCTGCTCGTGACCCAGCAATAACTGCGGGAGCGACTTGCCCGCCCCCGCCGCGCAGGTCGGTCTCTCTCGATGAGGATTGGCCGCGTCATCGGCGGGGCCGCCGCCGGATCGATCTTGCGCCACGGCCGGTCCCACGAATCTGGCGTACGTGATTTACACGTCGGGATCGACGGGCAAGCCCAAGGGGGTGGCCATCGAGCACCGCAACACCGTCAGCTTGATCAGCTGGGCCCGGATCTTCACGGCGGAGGAGTTATCCGGCACGCTGGCTTCGACGTCCATTTGCTTCGATCTCTCCGTCTTCGAGCTCTTCGTACCGCTGAGCACGGGCGGACGAGTGATCCTGGTCGACAATGCGCTGGGACTCCCGTCTCTTCCGCCGACAGCCCACGTCACGCTGATCAACACCGTGCCCTCGGCCATGACGGAATTGCTGCGGCTCCAGCGCCGTCCCGGCTTCGGTGGTGACCGTGAACCTGGCGGGGGAGCCGCTTTCGACGGAGTTGGTCGACGCGATTTACCAGCAGACCAAGGCCCAACGGGTCTACGACCTGTACGGCCCCTCGGAGACCACGACCTATTCGACGTACACCCGGCGATTGCCGCAGGCGGCCGCCACCATCGGCCGGCCGATTGCCAACACCCAGGTCTATGTGCTGGATCACACACCGGCAGCCTGGTCCCGGTGGGTGTGCCGGGCGAGCTGTACCTCGGCGGCGCCGGCTGGCCCGCGGCTACCTGAACCGCCCGGAACTGACGGCGGAGAAGTTCATCGTCCAATCCGCTTCCCGGGCACCGCCAGTCCGCGCTATATCGCACCGGCGATCGGGTGCGGTGGCGGGCGGATGGCAACCTCGAATTCCTGGGGCGCCTGGACCAGCAAGTCAAGATCCGCGGGTTCCGCATTGAGTTGGGGGAAATCGAAAGCCAGTTGCGGCAGCATTCCGGCGCTCCAGGAGGTCGGTGGTCGTGGCCCGGGAAGACACGCCGGGCGACAAGCGTCTGGTGGCCTACTTCGTCGCCAAGGATCGAGGAGGAAGCCGCCCACCGCGACCGAGCTGCGCAGCTATCTGCAGCAGGAGCTTCCCGAGTTCATGCTGCCGGCGGCCTTTGTGCGACTGCCGGCCTTGCCCTGACCCCCAACGGCAAAGTCGATCGCCACGCCGCTGGCAGAATTGAAGGAAGTGGAAGTGGCGGTGGGAACCGAATATGTGGCCCCGCGAAGCGAGCTGGAGCGAAAGCTCGTCGAGATTTGGCAGGAGGTGCTCCGCCGGGATCGGATCGGGGTGCATGACAGTTTTTTCGATCTGGGTGGACATTCGTTGCTGGCGGTTGCCATGCTGTCGCGCGTCACACGTCTCCTCAAAGTGGCCGCGCCTTTGCGCTTGGTGTTCGAGCATCCCACTATCGATCGTTTGGCCCAGCAGTTACAGACCCTAGTCCGTCCATTGCAATCTCGGAGTCTCATCGCGATCGAGACAGCGGATCGACAAGCACCATTGCCGATGTCCTTTGCCCAGCAAGGGATGTGGCTGTTGCAACAGCTGCTGCCGGACTCGGCCACGTATCACGTGCCGGTGGCCTGTCGCCTATGCGGCCGTGTGGATCCGAACCGGGTTCGCCGCGCTTTGAAACTGGTTATGGAGCGTCACGAGGTGCTGCGAACGGCGTGGTCCAACAGGAGGCGCCTTGGTGCAGCAGGTTGCGGCCACGGTTCCATTGCCATGGCAGGAAGTGAATTTATCAGCTGAGCCTGCCACCCGTAGGCAAATCGTCCTGCAAGACCGCTTGATCGAGGAAGCGCGTCAGTCCTTTGATTTGGGACGGGCTCCGTTGTGGCGCGCCGTGTGGTTTGAACTGGCCGAAGAAGAACATGTGTTGGCGTTCACCTTCCACCATAGCATCGTGGATGAGTGGTCTGTGCGGCTGTTCTTTTCGGAATTGCAGCAGCTCTGCGCAGCGGACGGGCACATGGATCTCGTCAGATTGCCGGAATTGCCCGTCCAATACGCCGACTACGCAGTGTGGCAGAGGCGGCGGTTATCCGGGGATCTGTTAGAGCAGCAGCGCGCCTACTGGAAGGAACAACTCCAGGATTTGCCTCCCACCCTGGAACTGCCCAGCGACCTGGGCGCGGCCGATCCGGCGAACTGGCCGGGGCTCCGTCTTTGATTTTCAGATCAACGGCCCGGTCGTGACCAAACTGGAGAAATTGGCGCGCCGAGGAAGGGACCACCTTGTTCACGGTGTTGCTGGCCGCGTTCTACGTATGGCTCTATCGCTACACCGGCCAATCGGACTTGGTGGTGGGCACGCCGATCACGCTGCGGGAGCGGCCGGAGGTGCAATCGTTACTCGGATTTTTTCTGAACACTTTGCCCATCCGTGTGCAGCTAGACGGAAACCGCTGTTTCCGGGAAGTCGTGAGACAGGTCCGCGAAAAACTGTGGGATACCTTTAGTCACGCCGACCTGCCGTTTGAGCAGCTCGTGCAAATGGCGGTCCAGGAACGCGTACCGGGACAACAGCCACTGTATCAAGTGATGTTTGGCTTGATCGAGGAAGAAGGGCCCCTCCCAGGGTACCTGGAAGATGCCGAAATCTCGCCGCTGCCGGTTCACTCGCGGACCAGCAAGAATGATCTGTCGTTGAGCTTCAAGGCCGTGGGCGAGTCGTGGGATTGCCTCTTCGAGTATGCCACCGATCTGTTCAGTGCGGCCATGATCGGTCGCATGGTGCAGCACCTGACGGAACTGCTCCATTCGATCACGGCTGACCCGACGCAGCCGATCAGCCAGTTGAACTTGATGTCGCAGGAGGAACGCCGACGTGTGCTGGTGGAATGGAACCAGACGGAGCGGGCCTTTCCTCGCGATAAATGTGTGCACCGAGTTGTTTGAAGAGCAGGTCGTGCGCACGCCGACTTCGGTGGCGGTCGTGTTTGAGAAACAATCCTTGACTTATCAACAGCTCAATGCGAGCGCCAACCAGTCTGGCGCACTACCTGCAAGCGCTCGGCGTGGGTCCTGAAGTGCTAGTGGGGATCTGCCTCGAGCGGTCACTCCAGTTGACCGTGGCGCTACTTGCGGTCCTGAAGGCAGGCGGGGTGTATGTGCCACTCGATCCCGATGTCCCGCGCGAGCGTTGGATTTCTTCCTGACTGACAGTCAGCCGACATTGGTCGTGACGGCGTCGGACGTGGCGGACAGGGTTTCTGCAGGCATAGCCCCAATCGTCTGTCTGGATACGAAGCGTAAGGAGATTGCTCAGCAGATCGAGGCGAACATTTCTTGCCAAGTCAAACCGGACAACGCCAGCTATGTCATCTACACTTCGGGATCAACGGGTACGCCGAAGGGTGCGGTCAATTTGCACCGCGGGCTGTGCAACAATTTACTGTGGGAAACACAGTTCTTAGGACTTGACGCTACGGATCGAGTCCTGCTCAAGTCTCCAGCTGAGCTTTGATGTTTCGATAATCGAGCTGTTCCGTGGGCTGGTTTGCGGCGGTCGCGTCGTGATCGCCAAACCGGGCGGCCACCGCGAGCCGAATTATTTGGTGGAACTAATTGTCGCGAAGGGGTCACAACCGTCGAGTTTGTGCCGTCGCTGTTGCGCGTGTTACTTGAGGAAACGCGTATCGGGCAATGTCAATCGTTGAAGCGCGTCTGCAGCGGCGCTGAAGTACTGAGTCCGCAGCTGGCGAAGGTTTTCTTCCAGCAGTTGCAGATCCCGCTGTACAACCTCTACGGACCGACGGAAACCTCGATCGGAGTGGCCGGATGGAAATGCAATCCTGATGATCAATTTGAGAATCATTCCCATTGGACGTCCAGTGGCTAATGTTCGGCTGTACATCCTCGATGAACACAAAAATCCGGTGCCGATCGGAGTCCCTGGCGAGTTGTATGTTGGGGGCGCTGCGGTCGGACGAGGCTATCTCAACCGCCCGGAACTCAACGCCGAGCGATTTCGTGCCCGATCACTTTAGTGGCGCGCCCTAAGACCGGCTCTACCGGACAGGCGACCGCTGCCGCTATCAACCTGGATGGCAATATTCAGTACCTCGGGCGGCAGGACGAACAGGTAAAGATCCGTGGCTTTCGCGTCGAGTTGGGAGAGATCGAAGCGGTGTTGGCTGGGCATGCCGGCATCCGGAGGGCGGTTGTCATGGCGCGGGAGGATACTCCGGGAGACAAGCGGCTGGTCGCCTACGTCATCTCCAAGGCGGGAATCGTGATCGTCGCAGAAGAACTATGCGGCTATTTGCGAACCAGTTACCCGACAACATGCTGCCGGCGGCGTTCGTCACCTTGGAGGCATTTCCCCTCACGCCCAACGGCAAGGTGGATCGTCGGGCCCCTGCCCGCGCCGGACTGGGGACAGAGTGGTTCGCACCGGCAGGACGTGACGCCGCGCACTGCCACGGAGGCGGCGCTCGTGGAGATCTGGTGCCATGTCCTCGGTCGGAAGTGTGTCAGCGTTCACGATGACTTTTTTGAACTCGGCGGCCACTCGTTGCTGGCGATGCGGGTCATCTCCCAGATGTGGCAAGTCTTTCAAGTGGAGCTGCCCCTGCGGACGATGTTTGCCGAGCCCACGCTGGCCGGCTTGGCTACCGCTGTAGATCAGGCGCTGCTGGGACAATTGAGCCCTGAGGAACTTGAGCGGATGCTCGACGACATTGAAGATCTGAGCGACGAACAAATCAACCGGATGTTAGCCAGCAGTCAATCGCCCAGGCCGTTTTCCCATGCATGAATTAGAGCAGCGAATCGCGCGTCTTTCGCCAGCTAAACGAGCGCTCTTGCAGCAATGGCTGCAACCGCCGCCCGGCCTGATCGCCGGATCCATCCCGCAGCGCACCCAGGCCGGGCCAAGCCCACTCTCCTTCGCTCAGGAGGGTTTGTGGTTTCTCGATCAGTTAGCACCTGGACTCCACGCTTACAACATTCCGTCCGTTTATTGGATCAAAGGTTCACTGGATACGTTGGCTTTCGAAAGAAGCCTCGGCGAAATCCTGCGACGGCACGCCGCATTGCGGACTGCATTCGTGACGGTCGACGGAGCGGTCCGTCAAGACATTGGTCACAGGGGGGCCTTTAAATTATCCCTGCTGGATTTGCAGCGGCTCCCGCCAGACGAACAACAGGAGCAATTGAGACAGGCGAGATTGGACGATGTGCAGCGGCCTTTTGATTTGGAGCGAGGGCAACTGCTGCGGGCGACGCTCGTGAAACTGGCAGAGGACGAAAGCGTCTTGCTGATGTGCCTGCATCACATCGCAGCGGACGGGTGGTCGGTGGGGATTTTGCATCGCGAGTTGAGTGCGCTATATGCCGCGTTTGCCCGCGGTCAGCCTTCGCCGCTGGCGGAACTGCCGATTCAATATGTCGACTTCGCCGCTTGGCAGCGGGAGTGGTTGCAGGGAGAGGTGTTAGCGGAGCAGCTGCGCTACTGGAAGCGGCAATTGACAGGTGCCCCGCCGGTGCTGGAATTGCCGACGGACCGACCCCGGCCAGCGACCCAGACCTATCGCGGAGCGCAACAGTGCTGGGTGTTCGATCCGCAGCTGCTACCGGCGCTGGAGCAGTTGAGCCGGCAGGAAGGGGTCACGCTGTTCATGACGCTGCTGGCCGCCTTTCAGACCTTGCTGTACCGCTACAGCGGGCAGGAGGACGTCGTGGTGGGGACGCCGATCGCCGGCCGTCAGCGGCTGGAGACCGAGGAACTCATCGGGTTCTTTGTGAACACCCTGGTCTTGCGGAGTGACCTGTCGGGGAATCCGACATTTCGGGAGTTGCTGGGGCGGGTGCGTGAAGTGACGCTGGGGGCCTATGCGCATCAGGATCTGCCGTTTGAGAAGTTAGTGGAAGAACTCAATCCGCAGCGGAATCTCAGCTATGCGCCGCTGTTTCAGGTGATGTTGGTGCTGCAGAATGCCCCGCAAATTCCCCTCTCCCTACCGGGGCTTAAAGTAAACGCCGCGGCCGTGGAACAAGAGACAGCGAAGTTTGATTTGACCTTCGAACTGATCGCCGAAGGCACGCAATTACGCGGGACCTTGAACTACAATTGCGATCTGTTTGCGCCGGCGACGATGGAGCGGCTGTTGGGTCATTTTCAGACGTTGCTCGAGGGAATCGCGGCCCAGCCTGAGCAGCGGATTGGAGAGCTGCCCCTGTTAAGTGCCGCGGAGCGGCACGAATTACTGGTGACCTGGAACGACACGCAGACGGCGGTGCCGCCCCAGTGCGTGCACGAGTTGTTCGCCGCCCAAGTGGAGCGGACCCCCGAGGCCGTGGCGATCGAGTTCGCCGGTCAGCCACTGACTTATCGCCAGCTCAATGTGCGGGCCAACCAGTTAGCTCATTACCTGCAGGAGCGGGGCGTGGGCCCCGAGGTGCGCGTCGGGGTGTGCCTGGAGCGGAGCTTGGACCTGGTGGTGGCTCTGCTGGGAATCCTCAAAGCGGGCGGAGCGTATGTCCCGCTGGATCCGGCCTACCCGCGGGAGCGGCTGGCCTTCATGCTCCAAGACAGCCAGGCGCCGCTGCTGGTGACCCAGCACAACTGCGGGAGCGCCTGCCGGCCCAGGCTCCGACAGCTGATCTGTCTCGATGAAGATGCGCCGCGCATCGCGGCGGCCGCCGCCGACGATCTGGGGCCACGGCCGGTCCCACGAATCTGGCGTACGTGATTTACACCTCAGGCTCGACAGGCAGGCCCAAAGGCGTGGCCATCGAACACCATAGCACCGTCAGTTTTATCGAGTGGGCCCAGAGCGTCTTCACGGCCGCAGGAGTTATCCGGCACGCTGGCTTCGACGTCGATTTGCTTCGACTTGTCGGTCTACGAATTATTCGTACCGCTGAGTGCCGGCGGAAGAGTGATCCTGATCGACAATGCGCCTGCGACTCGCTGTCACTTTCGCCGGCCCCCCAGGTCACGCTGCTCAACACCGTTCCTTCGGTGATGTCCGAGTTGCTGCGGCTAGGCGCCGTCCCCGCTTCGGTGATCACGGTGAACTTGGCGGGAGAGCCGCTTTCGACAGAGTTGGTCGACAAGATCTACCGGCAGACCCGGGTCCAACGGGTCTATGACCTGTACGGCCCGTCGGAAGCCACCACCTATTCGACCTACACCGCGACGAGAGCCGCAGGCGGCCGCCACGATCGGGAGGCCCATCTCCGGTACCCAGGCCTATGTCTTGGACAAATACCAGCAACTGGTTCCGGTCGGCGTGCCGGGAGAATTGTACTTCGGCGGCGCTGGCTAGCGCGTGGGTACTTGAATCGCCCCGAACTGACGGCGGAGAAGTTCATCGCCAATCCCCTTCCCGGCACCTGGTGTCCGGCTTGTATCGCACCGGCGATCGGGTGCGGTGGCGGGCGGATGGCAACCTTGAGTACTTGGGCCGCCTGGACCAGCAAGTCAAGATCCGTGGGTTCCGCATTGAGTTAGGAGAGATCGAGAGCCAGCTGCGGCAGCATTCGGCCCTGCAGGAGGTGGTGGTCGTGGCCCGCGAAGACGCGCCGGGCGACAAGCGACTGGTGGCCTACTTCGTCGCCAAAGATGAGGAGGAGGCGCCGACCGCCAGCGACCTGCGCAGTTATCTGCAGCAGGCCCTGCCGGAGTTCATGCTGCCGGCGGCCTTCGTGCAGCTCTGCGGTCTTGCCGCTGACCGCCAACGGCAAAGTCGATCGCCAAGCCCTGCCGCTGCCGGAGAACATGGCGGGCCCGATGGCGGACGCGCTATGTGGCGCCGCAGACGCCCACGGAGCTAGCCATCGCCAAGATCTGGAGCGAAGTCTTGGGTCTGGAGCGCGTCGGACGACACGACAACTTCTTCGAGCTCGGAGGGCACTCGCTCAGGCCGCGCGCGTGTCGGCGAGAATCCAGAAAACGCTTGGCCAGGCCAGTTCCCCTGGCCGTCCTGTTCCGCGCCGACGATCGCGGCCCTGGCGCAGCAGCTCGAATCAGCGCCGGCAAGTTGCGGGGGCGAGCCCGCTTTCCCGCATCCCGCGGCGACGGCATGTCACCGCTGTCCTTTGCCCAGCAGCGGTTATGGTTTCTGGATCAATTCGAACCCCAGCAGTGCGATGTACAACATTCCACTGGCCTTTCGCCTCCAAGGACCGCTCGACGTCGCGCTCCTGGAGGAGTGCCTTGGCGAAGTGGTGCGGCGGCACGAGGTGTTACGGACGACGTTTCCGCTCCGAGACGGACAACCGGCAGCAGCACATCGGCCCCGCGACACCTTGGACGCCTGGCGGTCACGGATCTTAGCGATTTACCGCCCGCGGAACGTGATGAGGAGATTCGCCGGCGGCTGGCGGCAGAAGCGCAGCAGCCGTTCGACTTGTCGCAGGACTTGATGCTCCGGGCGGGGCTGTTGCGGCTGGACGAACAGGAACATATTTTCTGGCTCACCTCCATCACATTGCGGCGTGACGGTTGGTCGGTGGGGATTTTGCACCGCGAGTTGAGCGCGCTGTACGCCGCGTTTGCCCGCGGTCAGCCTTCGCCGCTGGCGGAACTGCCGATTCAATACGTCGACTTCGCCGCTTGGCAGCGGGAGTGGCTGCAGGGAGAGGTGTTGGCGGAGCAACTGAGCTACTGGAAGCGGCAATTGGCGGGCGCCCCGCCGGTGCTGGAATTGCCGACGGACCGTCCCCGGCCAGCGACCCAGACGTATCGCGGAGCGCAACAGTGCTGGGTGTTCGATCCGCAGCTGCTACCGGCGCTGGAGCAGTTGAGCCGGCAGGAAGGGGTCACGCTGTTCATGACGCTGCTGGCCGCCTTTCAGACCTTGCTGTACCGCTACAGCGGGCAGGAGGACATTGTGGTGGGGACGCCGATCGCCGGCCGTCAGCGGCTGGAGACCGAGGAACTCATCGGGTTGTTTGTGAACACCCTGGTCCTACGGACTGACCTGTCGGGGAATCCGACATTTCGGGAGTTGCTGGGGCGGGTGCGTGAAGTGACGCTGGGGGCCTATGCGCATCAGGATCTGCCCTTTGAGAAGTTAGTGGAAGAACTCAATCCGCAGCGGAATCTCAGCTATGCGCCGCTGTTTCAGGTGATGTTGGTGCTGCAGAATGCCCCGCAAATTCCCCTCTCGCCTACCGGGGCTTAGCGTCAGCGCCGTGGCCGTGGAACAAGAGACAGCGAAGTTTGATTTGACCTTCGAGCTGATCGCCGAAGGCACGCAATTACGCGGGACCTTGAACTACAATTGCGATCTGTTTGAGCCGGCGACGATGGAGCGGCTGTTGGGTCATTTTCAGACGTTGCTGGAGGGAATTGCGGCCCAGCCTGAGCAGCGGATTGGAGAGCTGCCTCTATTAAGTGCCGCGGAGCGGCACGAATTACTGGTGACCTGGAACGACACGCAGACGGCGGTGCCGCCCCAGTGCGTCCACGAGCTGTTCGCCGCGCAAGTGGAGCGGACCCCCGAGGCCGTGGCGATCGAGTTCGCCGGTCAGCCACTGACTTATCGAGAGCTCAATCTGCGGGCCAACCAGTTAGCCCATTACCTGCAGGAGCGGGGCGTGGGCCCCGAGGTGCGCGTCGGGGTGTGCCTCGAGCGGAGCTTGGACCTGGTGGTGGCGCTGCTGGGAATCCTCAAAGCGGGCGGAGCGTATGTCCCGCTCGATCCGGCCTACCCGCCGGAGCGGCTGGCCTTCATGCTCCAAGACAGCCAGGCGCCGCTGCTGGTGACCCAGCACCAAGCTGCGGCAGCGCCTGCCGGCCCAGGCCCCCCAGCTGATCTGTCTCGATGAAGAGTGCGCCACGCATCGCGGGGCCGCCGGTAAGAATCCCGGTAACTCAGCGATCCCGCGGAAAACGTGGCTTATGTTATGTACACGTCGGGGTCGACCGGCACACCGAAGGGAGTTGCCGTTGTGCACCGCGGCATCACGAGGCTGGTTCACGAGACGAACTACGTCACGATTGCCGAAGACGACGTGTTCCTGCAGTTAGCGCCGATTTCGTTCGATGCCTCGACATTTGAAATCTGGGCGCCTCTCGCTGAACGGAGCGCGGCTAGTGATCGCGCCGCCACGCCAGCTTTCACTTGAGGAACTAGGCACTGCCATTCGCCGGCACGGCATCACCACGCTTTGGCTCACGTCGGGATTATTCCAACTGATGATTGATGCGCGGCTGAGCGATCTGGTTTTGGTTCGTCAGCTTTTGGCGGGGGGTGACGTTCTCTCCCCGCAACACAGCGCGCAAGTTCTTGGAAGCATCGGCAGATGGGGTGCTGATCAACGGCTACGGACCGACGGAAAATACCACCTTCACTTGCTGCCACCCAATGACTGCGCCTGCAGAAGTCGGAAGTTCCGTCTCTATCGGTCGGCCCATCAACAACACCAAAGTCTATGTGCTTGGACAAGTACCAGCAACTGGTTCCGGTCGGCGTGCCGGGAGAATTGTACTTAGGCGGCGCTGGCTTAGCGCGTGGGTACTTGAATCGCCCGGAACTGACGGCGGAGAAGTTCATCGCCAATCCCATTCCCGGCACCTGCTGTCCGCGCTTGTATCGCAGCGGCGATCGGGTGCGGTGGCGGACGGATGGCAACCTTGAGTACTTGGGCCGCCTGGACCAGCAAGTCAAGATCCGCGGGTTCCGCATTGAGTTAGGAGAGATCGAGAGCCAGCTGCGGCAGCATTCGGCCCTGCAGGAGGTGGTGGTCGTGGCCCGCGAAGACGCGCCGGGCGACAAGCGACTGGTGGCCTACTTCGTCGCCAAAGATGAGGAGGAGGCGCCGACCGCCAGCGACCTGCGCAGTTATCTGCAGCAGGCCCTGCCGGAGTTCATGCTGCCGGCAGCCTACGTGCAGCTCTCGGTCTTGCCGCTGACCGCCAACGGCAAAGTCGATCGCCAAGCCCTGCCGCTGCCGGAGAACATCGCGGGCCCGATGGCGGACCGCTATGTGGCGCCGCAGACGCCCATGGAGCTAGCCATCGCTAAGATCTGGAGCGAAATCTTGGGTCTCGAGCGCGTCGGACGACATGACAACTTCTTCGAGCTCGGAGGGCACTCTTTACGAGCTGCCCGCCTGGCGGAAAGAATCAGCCAAGCGCTGCACAAACCGGTCCCGCTCGCGACCATTTTTCGGGCTCCCACGATTGCGGAGCAGGCGCTGCAATTTGAAGCAGAGGACCGTACTGCCTATGACCTCTTGGAGCCGGTGCGGCCAAGCGGCGACGGGGCGACGATTCTTTTGTTCGGTGACTTTCTCATTCGGCATCTGCCGCCGTGCATACCCGTCGATCATCCTGTGTATTGGTGTCGACTAGAGGACCTGGACGGACGACGACCGCGATATTCCACGGTGGAAAGTCTTGCGGAGCACTATTGTCGCCAGATCTCTGCCGCGGGTCTCAATGGACCATTTGTGATGTGTGGGTTCTCCTACAGTGGTCTCGTAGCTTTTGAGACAGCGCGCCGTCTCCGTGAGCACCATCGCGCATCCACACTTCTCTTCCTGGTCGAGCCATCCCTGGCGGACCCAAGCAATGCCGGATACGGATCAAGGGTGATTCATCATCTTCACAAGTTGCCTTCGATTGCCCGCGGCCAACGGCGATCGCACTTATACGCCAAAGCGAGAGCGCTCACCCAACTTGTCAAGGGACAAGCCATCCGCTTCTACTGTGCCACTCGTTTGGCGCTGCGACTACCCATTCCGCTCAAAATGCGTTGGCCCTACACCCAACATCTATATCGTCAGGCCATCCAGCGCTACGTACCGCAGCCATTTCCAGTGAAGCTCGTGCTGATTCATGGCAAAGAATACTCCGCAGACACGGTGGCCCAATGGTCGAAGTACGCGCTCGACGGGATCGACGTGCATGACACGCAATCTGCCAGTCATATCATTTTGGTCGACGACAAAGAATCGGTACGCCAATGGACGGAATTGTTTAAAGATCAACTGCAGCGCCTCTCGGCGCTCGAAGACTCCGACTGCTATTTTGGGGCGCTGAATCATCCCCCTCGGTCGAAAGAGGCCAACAAAAATAGACACCGGTGCGGACCCGCCGTCAAACCTTAAGGGCGCGTCCATTTGTTCCGGTTATTCTGACAGGGTAACTCATTCCATCAGTTGCGGTCCGGCGTTCCGCGGCGAAACTGTGCGAATTCTGCCGGTTCCATCGATTCGAGAATGGGCGTCGAATTCCATCAGACTGAACGATTCGTTCAATTCGATCGAATATCCTGCCTCCATGGACCGCGCACGTCCTGTTATGCCAATTGCGGGTTGCGCCGGTTCGCAAAAGACTAACGGGCAACTTCTGCGGAAACCTCGGATCACCGTCTTCGAATGGCGTGGCATAAGTCTCCCGGCCGTACTCCAGCGTAAAATCCGGCACACTCAAAACGCGAGTTGCTCAGTGCACTGCGAACGATTTAACCAATTTTGTCGGTTCTCGGAATTATCGCAAATGCTTCCAAATTCATGATTCATCCGAGCCTGCGTTACCGACTCATTGTACTGCGAAAACCCAGTATCCGGTTTGTCCGCTGTGAGCGGCCGGTACCGGTAGATCGCACTGGTCCCATTTTGCATGGGCCAGGAATACGCAAAGTCCATTCCCCACAGCGCCGCGCCCACGGTGCAAATCATGCCAACAAATATGATCAATTTGAAATCCGTTCTCGCCGTGGTCTGTGCGGTGTTCCTTGTGGAGGCCCCCGTCGTGCTGGATGCGCAGGATCAAAGATCCTCCAGCGTCATGGCGGGCGGACAATCGGAGCGCTCGAAAGATCGCCCTACCTCCGACATGAACCTGACCACATGCGAGGGCCCGTTAGATTGCTGTCCGTCCAAAAGCGTTTGCGATGATTTCGCTCAAGGATGCTGCACATTATGTCCGTGCTTTTATGTGTCGGTCGATGGCTTAATCGTTCAGCGCGTGAACAGCACCGACCGGTCGATCCTGGTCGAACAAGATATCAATGGCAATCCAATTCGAACGATCCTCTCATCATCTGATCTTGGTTTCGACGCCAGCGGCGGAACGCGAATTACGATCGGCAAGCGGATCGACGACTGCTGGACCCTCGAAGGCTCCTATTTGGGACTCTTCCAAACTGACGCGACGGCACTGGTGATTGAGGAACCGGGGACGACGATTACATTTCCCGGTCCCCTGGGGCCGGCGAGCAACGTGTTCTTCGGACCGAATCGAGTCCACGTCGATTACTCTTCAGCCTTGCACAGCGTGGAGTTCAATCTGGTGCATTGCTGCTGCGAATGTGATGATTGCCCAAAATGTTGCGGCCAATATGACCGGCGCTGCCAATCCTACGAGTGGCTGGTCGGGTTTCGATACGTGTACCTCCCAGAAAATTTGCATATCTTCGGAGAACGCGGCGGAATTAGGGTTGCTCGAAACCGGCAATTATGACGTAAGCACATTCAATAATCTGTTTGGGGGTCAAATCGGCGGTCGGTTTCGACGTTGCGTCGGGCGTTGGGGCTGGGAAGCGACTGGCAAGGCCGGCATCTATGGCAATTCTGCGCAGGAGCGGCAAGTTGCTAATTGATTTTCCGGATTTCTTCCTGCGGCCTCCGACGAGCGCTCAACATGGCCAGGTCGCGTTCTTGGGCGAGCTGAATTTCAATCTAATTTACCAGCTCTCGAAAGTTTGGGACATTCGGGCAGGTTATAACCTGTTTTGGATCGATGGAGTCGCTTTGGCCCCCGACCAATTGGATTTTAGCGCAGACATCGGCGCCGGAGGCCGCCTGGACAGCAACGGCAATGCCTTTTATCACGGCGTCAATATTGGATTAGAAGCCCGCTGGTGATCGCCCGCGCACTGCGCTGAGACATCCGCACAGGCCCCGGCACTCAAATTCTGTTAGGCCGAAAAATCCTACGCGCCTTCACGGCGCGGCGATGGACCAGGGACCGGGGAATCCAAGCAGGTCCGGTCCTTCCTGCACGGTGAATGGCGCAGTACTGAGAATCACAAAGCGTCGGATTTCCCCGGTTAGCCCACCGGGTCCCTGAACCGTGAAAATCGTGTCCGCAATTCCGTCTGCATTGGTGTCTTGCACTGCCAGGGCGATCGGGGCGTTCTTGCTCGGACCCGGATAGGCCGAGGGAATCGCTCCCAGCAGCGATAGGCTGGCATTCATCGTGTTCCAAGTCCAGACTTCGACGCGCGAACCACCGTTTGCGCCCGCACCCACGATAATGTCTGGAATGAGATCCGAGTCGATTCTTCCCACGCTCAGCGATACTCCACCCTTGAAGTTTGAGCTGACCGCCAAAAACGGATTGAAGGTGCGAACCGCAGTCGGTACGTTCGTGACTTCGAACACACGCACGGTCGCCTTCGTTCCTGCCCCCGTGCCCACGACGATCTCTGCTTTGCCGTCGAGGACATTTACAAATGATCCGTTGACGATCTGGCCCATGTCCGCGGCCGCGACTACCGCGCCGCCCACAACTGCTGGGGCAAAGGCAACGAAAGATTTGAACGGGGTTGGCAAGAATCCTGGAGTCAGCGGAAATCGATTCAGAAACACCTTCACCTGCGCTGCGCCATAAGCGGGCACCGTGATGATGTCTGGCTTTCCATTGCCGTCCACATCTCCGACGGTTAGCTGAACGCCGCCCACATATTTGGGAGCATAGGCCAGAAAGCTGGAAAAGCCGGGGACCGGAGCGCCGCTTTGCGTGAAGATGCGAATTTCCGGTGCGCGGCCGCGCCCGGGTGCCGTGATGATCTCATCGACGCCGTCTCCATTGAGATCCGCAATCGCGACTTGGACGCCGCCGGTGAACTTGTTTTCGTACGGCACAAAATGCGAAAGAATTGCTCCCGTATCGCTATCGACGACTTTGACTTCTTGGGGGGTTTTCGGACTTTTCCCGGCGCCGATGACGATGATGTGCGATTGGCGGTTTCCGAAGTTGTAGCTTTCGGTGGCGATAATTCCTTGGTGATTGCTTATACTGCCGTCCAAAACGATCGCCAACTCATCTTTGCCGGCTGCTTGAGCCAAAAAGTTATTGGCCAGCGCGACAATCGATGGCGTTTGTGAGTACTGATAGATATCAGCATTGAGGTCGGGAACCGTATCCATCAACAGTTCCCAGACGGCAATCTGTAACGCTGCTGCTTCATCATTCGTCAATGCCGTCTGCCGCAAAATGATTGTACAAATAAGCGATTTCGCCGCCATGATGCGCCAGAGATGAAACGGGCTCCGGGACGACTTGATAGATGTCGCCAAAATTCAAATCATGGGCCAGGTCCACGCACAATGCATGGAAACTCAGGATGCAGTGGCGAAGGCAAAGTCGGTGTCGAAGTCTGATCGACATGAAAATTTAGAATGCCGGCAAATCCAGACACCAAACTGTCCATTTCGCCAAAGACGCCAGCACCTGGCCCATCGAAGTGCGCAAAAAGTTGTGCCGGATCGACGATCGTAACTTGAATCGTCATTGGATTGAGAACGATGGCGGGATTGACTTGCGAGTTGGCCTGTGCGCTCGAATTGACGAATCCGGCAGGCGGCATTTCGACCATCGTGTAAGTGCCCGGCATCAAGTCGTTGCTGAATACATTATGAGTGTCGTCGAATAAATACTTTCCCTGGGCATCGGTGATCGCTTGACCGACCAAGGTGTTGCCAGACAAAAGTTTGACCGTTGCGCCCGGAAAACGGGTATCTGCGGCATCGAGCTGATGATTGGAATTTATGTCGATGTAGGCGACGCCTTGGAGAAAGGCGCCCGCGGTTAGCAGATGCCGCATCTCTAAGCATTCAATCTGCAACTGGCGAGTCCGCAAGCCTGTCCGCCGTGTAGCAGCCCTAGTTGCGAGTCGATGTCTGCCGAACGTATTGCGAAATGGGAAAATCATCAGATGTCCTCTCATCAGAAGCTGATTCAATCGAAGTTGCCATCATCGTCGCGTGATTCCAGTTGATGCTTGGGTTGCCCAATCGCTGATCCTCAACGAGCGACCTACCTCCGGTGGGCAGTCGAGCCTTTCGCCGACATCCAGCATGTGCTTGATCGTTTCTCACGAATAACGTATTGCCTGTCAGGAAATCAGACTCCAGTCACCATGAAGTCCCGCACACAGAGTTAACAGAGCGTTGGTCGTTCCGTGCCCCACCACGGCATCGCAAAGAAACCCTCGCCGCCGCGCAACCGCTGCGTATGCCATCCCCGCTACCATTCCCATGAGCCAGTGACTCCCATGGGCCAAACCAAACAGAAACGAGGAACCCAAAAATGAGATCCACGTGAAGCGATGCAGCGAAACGGTCGCAAAATCGCGAGTAATTAGTCTTCGCAGCAGATAGCCGCGAAATGCCAACTCTTCAATGATGGGTGTCAGCAGAACGTATCCTCCAATGCGAAAGCCGCCCCACACGAGACCGCTCATGAGTGAGGTCGGTTTCCCGGCTTCGTCTGCCGACGCATTTGTAAGGGGCAATTTCAGAAGGAGCGGAATACCAATCCAAACCAGAAACACGGCCGCGCCAGTGACTATGGCTGCCACCGACCAAGTCCATCGCAGCTCACGATAGTAGCTACGGTAATAAACAAGGGTCGCGACAGCCGCCAGCACT
>CAVZCV010000005.1:0-101803 GCA_963773875.1 Pirellulales bacterium | reverse complement strand
CGAGTTCGTGGGACCAAGAAAGGCAGTGAGCCCGGAAACGCCTTCATTGCCAATTGTTCCAACCTCGATCGCATCCCCGTTTTGCGTAACTGCGATGGCCGACAACACCGAGCAGTGCGGGAAGTAGACCACCTCAATCCGTGCGTTGGCTTCGTACAGAACCTGGCCCAGAGGCAGCGAAACGGTTTTCAGATGCGGCGATAGCCGCTTGTAGTCCTGGGACGACAACCGGGATAAGAGCCGGTTGCGCACCCGACCAGCGGATGGATTCGACATCGGTGGGGCCTGTTGTCCTTAGCGCCTGGGCTAGAAAGGACCACCGATGATAGGGACGCCTAATGTGCCATCCGTTGTCGAGGGTGATAGTTCCTAATAAGAACCTTCAAAATGAAATGTGTTTGTACGGTACCTAACAGTCCGCAGCAAAACCCTGCGGTAACATCATTCTCTCTCGATTTCCAGATATTAGCAAGCTAGTTGCCCTCCGGCCCATTTTTCTGCAAAGTCTATTTGTCCGGTTCCGTATAAAATCAAACACTCGTTTGCTGTATTATAGATGGGGTCTGAATTCGTTCCGCAAATAATCCAGATTTTCATGGAGCAGCCATGAATTCCCGAGACGGGCAGCCCTGGATGCCTTACGAAGACGCGCTGCTGGGAACCGACCACGATCGTGTTGTCGCGGCGCAGCTCCATCGTTCGAGCGTAGCGGTCAGCAACCGTCGAAAGAAGCTTGGCATTCGCCGACCGCGAAACTTCGAAGCACAGATGTCATTGGAAGTTCAAAACACTTCGACCGAAACGGAGTAAAAAACTTTGGGCAGGCGTTTGATGGTGGCGGACGACGATCCCGATACGGCCGACACGCTCGCAATGCTTTTACGCAACCATGGCTACGAGGTTGCTGTGGCCTATAGCGGCACAGAGGCAATCAGTCGGGCCGTCGAGTTTCAGCCTGACGTGTTCATTTTGGATTTGGCGATGCCGATCTGCGACGGATATGAAGTCGCCCGCAGACTTCGTGCGATGCCGGAATTTGCCGCCAAGCATTTCATCGCCGTCACGGGTCTGGTGGACCAACGGCATCGTGACGAAGCCTCGCAAGCACAGTTTGACGATTATCTTGTCAAACCTTGCAAATTGGATTTGCTGCTAACACTGCTTAATGAAGCGGGTTGCGTACCGGAAACGACTGTCCGACGTGCCGATTGAATCAAGTCGGCTAGGACAGTCAATCCGCCCGCAATAACCCAATTCACTCTTCCGTGCTTTGGTGGGCGGCCGAAAGGGGCAGCTCCTCTTCGTCGCTCAGCGGTTTGAAGCCATTGGATCAATGTCGAAAAGCGCGCGCGATCGGACGTAACGCGAAAGCACAGTGCACTTTCGATTTCTACAAGTCTTTTTTCTAAGGGCTGCAAGAAAAACCGCCGGTCAAGACATTTAGCATTGCAGTATCAGCTTTTCAAAGCCTTTGATTGTTGCTTCACCCAGGAGCCGGGCCATGACTTTGAAAACAGCACTCATTTCGCTGGCGCTTTGCGTATCGCTCCTTGTGTCCGGTGTTGAAGCGGGACTATTCCTGCCTTCCATCACACGTGGAACCATCGCCATCAATCTGCAGCCGGTTGCCACAGGGCTGGCGGCGCCAGACTATGGGTTTAGTCCGCCGGGCGATACGAATCGCCTGTTCGTCGTCGAGCAAAACGGACTTCTGCGCGTCATTCAAAATGGTCAGCTGCAATCCGCGCCGGCGCTCGATATTCAAAGCCGCGTTTCGCCGCCGCTGGTAACCACGAACGCCAACGACGAGCGCGGATTTTTGGGGCTCGCGTTCGATCCTGGGTTCAACGACCCCAACAGCGTCGGCTTTCGCACACTTTACACTTACAACAGCGAAGCGATTCCCGCCGGCACCAGCCCCACGTATCCGGCGCCTGCAGGCGCGGCCCAGGCGTATGAGAACGTCATCAACGAATGGAAGATGAGCGCAGCCAATCCGAACCAGGTCGATCCCAATTCGCGGCGTCAAATCATTTCGTTCGGCAAGAATGCCGGCAACCACAACGGCGGCACCATTGCGTTCGGCCCAGATGGATATCTGTATTTGGGAACCGGCGATGGCGGCAACGCCAACGACGTTGGCCCTAGCCACGTTGAGCCCGGCGGGAACGCGCAGAATTTGGGAGTCGCGCTCGGCAAAATGTTGCGGATCGATCCCAGAAACCCCACGCTCACCGCCACCAGTGCCGATCCAATTAGCGGCAACGGTCAATATCGCATCCCCACGAACAATCCGTTCCAAGGGCCTGGTCAGGTGCCGGAAATCTATGCTGACGGCTTTCGAAACCCTTATCGTTTCGCCTTTGACGGGCCGACCGGCAATTTAATTGTCGCCGATGTCGGACAGAACACTATCGAAGAAGTCGACCGGGTGACACGCGGCGGCAACTACGGTTGGGCAGTCAAAGAAGGTGATTTTACGTTCGATCGCACGAACGGAACGGTGGGTGCGGCCCCCGGCAATCGCAATCCCGGAATTCCGGCCGGTTTGATCGATCCGATCTCCGGCCCAGCGGGAACATTGGAGTACGATCATGGCGACGGAATTTCAATCACCGGCGGATTCGTGTATCACGGCACTCTCATCCCAGAGCTCATCGGCAAGTACGTGTTCGGCGATTTGGCACTCCGCGGCACGCCTGTTCGCGCCGATGGCCGGCTGTTCTATGCCGATTTAACCACCGGCGCCATCAACGAATTTCTGTTGCCGCAATTTGCCAACGGTGTTTTGCCCAACGGCCTCACGGTTCACGGCTTTGGGCAAGACGGCAATGGCGAACTCTACGCCCTGGTGACGAACACGCCCTCCAACGGCACCGGCGGAATTGTCTACGAACTGACCGCAGTGCCAGAGCCGAGTACTTTTGTTCTGGCCCTCGGCGCCGCAGTGATTATTTGTCTTCGTCGGCCCGCGCAACATGGCCAGATGCGCCGGTAAGAGAGCGATCCTGATCCGAGCGGCGCACGTCTGGAAGCGGTTAAGTTTCAGCCTTCATTGCGCAACGACCGCGCCGCGCGATTCTCATCCGAGCTGCTCCCGCCGCATTGCGCCCAACGTTATCTGCCGATTGCCGTAGCTTCTGCTAGGTCTTTGGACAAAACCCAACGCCGCGAAGACAAGGCCTACGCAAGGCTTTGTTTGATCGCCAGTGATCACTTTTGCGACGACTTTTCATGTAAGCCGGTATCGCGGAATAATCGGGAAAATACTTCGATTCCACTGTATACTTCCGATTCGCAAAGATCCTGAATTTCAACTACTTCTACAAATTGCCAATTTACTGAATTGCCGTCTTCATTCTGATAGCTATGTTGGCTCTCGACGCCAATTTGTAACGCTATATCCCGTGCTTGGTCCTCCGTATCCGCTTGTATTAAACGAGTACTTTCTTCATGAAGCCGCGGGACATTGACCCCGTCACAAACGTCTGCCCTAAATAATAATTTAGCAGAGTACCACATCACAGCTTCCCTTTACATCGTGGGCGGCCCTCAATCGTTAGCAAATCACCAAATCCAGTTCTCGGGCTTTCGTCGACGCATGATGATGCCGAACAGCACCATCAGAATGCCAACTGCCAGATAGCCCATCATCTGCATCAGGCCGGGCCAGTTGATTTCTAGTGGGCCCTTTGCAGCCCATAAGCCCACTGCAGATTCTACCGCGACCATCCAAGTCCAAAGCTCCAACTGCAATCAGACAATTGCCGACAGTTTTCATGCCGGCATTATAGTCAATTCAGCTTGGCAGAATAAATCTGACAAACTCAAATTGTCACCTCTTGTCAACTTCACGGAAGCAATGGAATTTCAGGGAATAGCGGTGAGCGTTGAGCGGAGATTCACGTAAGTCTCATTTCGCGTCCTGCTTACGAGTCAGAAAATCAAGTCGGGCGATATTAATATTATGATCCACAAGCGGCCACGCAATAATTCACTTTGAGTGTGAAGCGAGAGTGCCATCTCCAATTTGCACTCAGTAATCAGTAATCTGCAATCGACTGCGCGATCATAGCGTGCGCCGCTTCCTGAGGGGCGCGGCTCGGAAATACCGCCTGGCCCGGTGCTTACGTCGTGTCCTGCGTGTCGTGGTGGTGAATTTCCGGTATTCGCGCTCGGCGCGGGTCTCCCGACCCCGCCGACGTTCCCCGTCATTCTGTTACCACAACGGCACGACGGACACGACGCAAGGCAGGCAGGCCACGCGCGGATCCGGAGACCCGGGGGGTCGGTAGGAAATAGGCCTGACCGTCAGGTCAGGCGCCAGTGGGCGTGAAAACGGCTCCAGGTCCGGCGGACCGGCACATTAGCAGGCCGGACATCCAGCGCACATTTGTACCGGTCGTCTGGACCTGCGGACGCTTTTTCGCGATGTGCGGCCCGGCCCTCACGGACCGGGCTATTCCCTGACGGGCCTCCGGCCAGGGAACCTCCCAAAAAATAATTTTCCGCCTGGCCCAAAAAGGCTCTTGACTTGACATCGCATGTACACTATTATACGGATTGGAGCTATAAAGCTCTTGGTTCGTTATGCCGGGGATTGCCCCAACGGGGCAACCTAAGTCAGCCCAGGGCAAGCGAAGTCCCGGCGTGCCGGGACGAGCGTCGCCCTGGGTTAAAGGCATTCCACAGTCACAAATACGCCCCAACGGGGCAGAATAAATGGATGGTTTGCAATGGGCAGGCAGCAATTTCCTTGGGTGCTTGGACAAAGTGTCCGGGCGGCGCAGCCGCAAGAGGCGTTCGAGAGAATGTGGAACTAACAGTTGGGCAGCGCTCGATGAAGGCCTCTTGTCGCTGCGCGACCCCGACACGCGAGGCTTTGTCGGGGCCACCCGGCGTGGCGCAAACGAGTGAAATGAATCCAGGCGTCGTAGCACATTTCTGCACCCTCACCCTAACCCTCTCTCGTCGAGGGAGAGGGAACCGAACCAGACACCGAGACACACAGGCCCACAGACACCCAGACACCCAGACCCCAAAAGTCACCATGAGGCTTAGCGGTACACAAATGTGCGAAATAACTCACTCAAATCGATCGAGCATTTTCGGGCGAATTGGAGCTCCGAAGGCAGGGTGTGAAATAACTGTGAAATTACTCGGCGCGAAATTGGCAAAACTGGCTACACAGGGTCAAAAGCGCGCTCGAGTTATTTCACTGCGAAACTCGATTTTCGAAAATCCGGCCAGGCGAGGTGGGTTTTATCCGCGAAAATCGCACGGGCCGGTGGTCGGAGCTTCACCCGCTTTCGCGCGAGGCCGGTTTTTCCGAGGTTTATGGAAACTGGCCAGTGAATTAAAAACTCGACGGCTCAACGAGGCAGCGCCGGGCAACCGCGACGAGCCGCGGCAATCAATCGGCCGGTTCGATATGTACCAAAACATCGAACACGCCCAGTTCGCTGGCCATCAGCGCGTCTTTCACCTCGTGGGCGATACGGTGGCCGTCGCGAACGGTCATATCGCCTTTGACTTCCACGTGGATTTCAATGAAATAGCCCAGCCCACTTTTGCGGACGCGGCATTTTTCCACGCGAGCCACGCCCGGCGGACTGGCCGCGATATCGCGGATTTTTTGTTCGATTTCCGAGGGCGCCGCGACGTCGAGCACTTCCAAGAGCGCGGTGCGAAACAGCCGGATGCCGTTAAAACCGATCACCAGGCACGCCGCGATGGCGGCCCAATCGTCGGCACTCTCGTAACCTGGGCCGCCGAGGAGCGCGATGCTGATGCCAATGAACGCGGCGGCGGAGGTAATTGCGTCGGACCGATGATGCCAGGCGTCGGATCGCACCG
Organism: Pirellulales bacterium; assembly: GCA_963773875.1. GTDB lineage: Bacteria > Planctomycetota > Planctomycetia > Pirellulales > JADZDJ01 > CAVTYH01. Next base: position 95,947 of record CAVZCV010000005.1, on the reverse strand, counting down.
CGGTGCTGCCAATCTCTTCGCCGGCCTTGACCAGAAAGCGGAACATGAATTCCTTGGCGGCGATGACGCCCAAGAGCACGACGAGCGTGAACGTCGCCGGAGCATGACGCGGCAAATTAATTTCGCGCACGCTCTCGATGGCAATGGTGATGGCGGCGCCGATCAAAATGAGCGAAACCACGAGCGCGCCCAGCGGTTCGATGCGGCCGTAGCCAAAGGGAAATCGCTCGTTGGGTTCACTGGCCGAAAGCCGCAGACTGCCGAGCACGACCAACGAGCTGAAAATATCGAGGACCGATTCGATACCGTCGGCGATGAGTACATAAGCGTTGCCCACGACGCCGGCCACAATTTTGACGGTCGCCAGCACCGCGCTCACGCAGATGCCGATGACGGTGGCGCGACGCCCCAGTTCTGCCGCAGCGGCGATTTGAGCGTACGGACCGTTTTTCTGCGGATCTGCTTCTGCCATGTTGAAGTTATCGCCCGCCCCAGGCAGAAGATTCAAGTTTGCATCGACCGGCCCCAATTACTTCAGCGTGACGGTCGGCGGATCGTCAAAGTCGGCATCCAGCGCAGCGGCCTGGGGCACGGTCATTTCGCCGTCTTGAATCCACAGGCGATAGTTTACATCGAGCGGCTTTTCCGTGGTTACATCGGCAACAAAGTACGAGCCGATGCGGCCGTAATCGCGTTCGCTGAAGCGGGCTTCTTTGGGATTCGTTTTCTTGTCGAGGTACGCCACGGAGTAACGCTTACCACCGACGACAACGCTCATGGCATCCCACGGCAAGTTGACCGTTCGCGGATCTTTGGATTTGGAATCCCAATTCCGGGTTTCTTCGCCCTTGCCGCCGTTTTCAGTGAGCGGGCCTTTGCCATCGGTTCGCAGGTAGTAGGTTTCTTTGACGTGCTTGGCATGCACATCTTCACTGGCGCGAAAGTGAAAGCCGGAGTGTTGGGGATCGCCATCGAGATGCACCGGCGGCATGAGAGCGTTCAAGTGCGAGGCGCACTCCAACAGGGTTCCACCCGCGATGTTGTAGGCAGTGAGTTCGCGTTGTTCCTTGGCGAACAGTTCATTGGGTTCATCGCCCTTGGCGCTTTTCGCGAGTTTGGGTTCGCCGAACCAGTTGATTTCGAGCAACTGACGACCCAAAACCGGACCGCCTTCTTCGAGCACGGTTTTCGAATGTTCCTGAAACGCCGCGGGGCAATGCCAGATATCGCACTTCTTGCCATCGCCATAGGTGACGTCGCGAAAGCCATAGAACACGCCGTGATGATGCGGCCACAAACCGCCGGGGCCTTTGGTCAGAATTTGTTTGCCATCGGCCGGATCGAAAACATGGTGGTAGGGCTTGAACGTGGCATCGCGGGCATCTTTCGACGATTCATCGAGCGGATGATACATGTATCGCAGCACCGGTCGATCGCCGAACAGCAAATCGTCGCGTTCGCCTTTGGTATCTTGCCAATGAAATGCCGCTTGCGGATTGGGCTGCGAATCTTTAGCGGCGGAAATCGCAGCTGTGAAATTCTTCGACTGGCCAGCCTTCAATTCCGGCAAGATGAAGGTCAGCTCGCAAGGGAAGCTGTCTGGCGGCGGCGATTTCACGCCGGCAAGCAGGCTGGGCGCCGTCACTTGGGCCACCATTTCGTGGCCGGCGTCATCGCGCACCGTCGCGGTTTTCGGTCCGGAGAGAACCTCGGTACTGTGTTCCAAAAATTCCACTCTGACGGGCGTGTTTGTGCGATCGTGCTGCCCGGCGTTGACCGAGAACTGGATTGTTTGATCGGCGATTGCCAGCGAGCTCAACGTAGCGGCGAATGCTGTGACGAGAGTCAATCGAAAAGCATAACGAGCCAACGAAATAACCGGCATGTAGCAATCTCCCCCATGAAACGGCTCAAAGATGAACGCCGACCTAGGATACCCCGGGCTGGTGTCGCACTCAACGGTTGGGTTCGATTGTGGCGGGAAAAGCCAATTTTATGGCAGGCGCTTTCGTCCGGCTTAACTGCGGTTTATCCTGATATCGACCAAACGCACGACTTGGCGAGGCGCGCGGAGGAAATCTGCGGTCTCGATCGAAACAGTGGCGCAAGACGTGGTTTGATCAAAACGGATTCGGTGACATGAATGATCACACACAGTGCATTCCGATCGGCCATTTCAAAACATAGGGAGCATGCGATGACAGCGACTTTCCGGTGCGGATTCATGTTGGCGGTTTGTCTGACGGTCACTCAATCAGCATCTCGATTTATATTCGCCCAAGACGCTGCGGTCCTGGAAAAGAAGGAAACCAAGAATACCGCCGTCGAGCCCGTTTTTCATGCCGGCACGACCGCCAAGCACGAGAGGATTAATGAGCGCGCTAAACAAGGCGACGTCGACTTGCTGTTCATCGGCGATTCAATTACCGACAACTGGGCCGGTCCCGGCAAACAGGTGTGGGAAAAGTATTACGGGAATCGTAAGGCCATGAATGCGGGCATCGGCGGCGATCGCACACAGCATGTGCTATGGCGGCTCGATCATGGAAACGTGGATGGGATCAGCCCGAAGTTGGCGATCATTATGATCGGCACGAACAATTCGAATGGGAACGACAACACCGCGGAAGAGATTGCCGACGGTATTAAAGCGATTGTCAAGGAATTGCGTGATAAACTACCGGAGACAAAAATCTTGCTGCTGAGCATTTTCCCGCGCGGTGCAACGAGCGATGAGCAACTGGAGAAAGTTGTGACGCAGAACGGCAAGAAAAAGGTCGAAGCCGGCGATTTGCCAACCAGAATCGCGGCCGCTCGCGAGAATACGATGAAGCAGCGAAAAAAGAATGCCGACGCGAGTCAAATGGCATCGAAGTTGGCCGATAACAAGACGATCTTTTACCTGGATATTGGCGACAAGTTCCTCCAGGCCGACGGCACCCTGCCGGACGACATCATGCCGGATCATTTGCATCCAAACGCCAAGGGCTACGAAATTTGGGCATCTGCAATTGAGCCGAAGGTTTCGGAGCTGCTTGGCGAGAAAAAATAGGAGCTTAATCGCGGGATTTTATGCTGGCGAATGCCGCCAGGCGCGCTCGCGCGCGGCTTTGTGATCGACGATCGGTAGTGGATATGTAATGCCCAGTTTAACGCCTGCCGCGGCAAGCTCAATTGGCGGTGCGTTCCACGGTGCGTGGATATCGGTACTGCTCAACTTCGCAAGTTCCGGGACCCAGCGACGAATGTAATTGCCTTTGGGGTCGAATTTTTCGCCCTGAGTCACCGGATTGAAGATGCGGAAGAACGGCGCCGCATCCGCTCCGCAGCCGGCAGTCCATTGCCAGCCGAGCGTGTTGTTCGCCAGGTCGGCGTCCACAAGCGTGTCCCAAAACCATCGTTCCCCTTCTTGCCACGGCAGCAGTAAATGCTTGACGAGAAATGAGGCCACGACCATCCGCACGCGGTTATGCATCCAACCTGTGTGCCAAAGTTCTCGCATGCCGGCATCGACGAGCGGATAGCCGGTTTCGCCGCGCTGCCAACGGCGGAGCGATGCCGAATCGTCGCGCCACGGGAAGCGTGCGAAGTTTTTACGCAGCGGTTGAAGGGTCGTTTCCGGAAAGTGCGTCAGCAAGTAATACGCGAATTCGCGCCAGCCAATCTCTCGCAAAAATACATCTGCCGCCGTCGACATTGCAGGACCTGCTTTATCAACAACAGCCGACCTGATTGCATGCCAAACACGTCGAATACTGATTTCGCCGAAATGCAGGTGTGGCGAAAGGCGTGAAGTGCCCGGTAAATCTGGCCGATCGCGTTCCACAGAATACTTTGCCACACCACTGGCAATGAAACGCTCCAGTTGGACCTGAGCGCCAATTTCGCCTGGGCGCCACGTTTCGCGCAGACCGCCGACCCAATCGATCGTCGGTTCGAGATTCAGATCACAGATTTCAATACTCGCCGGCCAGTTTTTCGGCGGTGGTATTTGAGTTGGCGCTGCCAGCGACCAATCAGGTTCCGGCAATTGCAGACACGCTCTCCAAAACGGCGTAAAAACTTGGAACGGTTTCCCGTTTGTCGATCGCGCCTTGCTTGGATCGAACAAGAGCGACGATTGGAAGTAGCGCACGTTCACGCCAATCGAATTCAGCTGCGCTTCGATCTTCTCTCCGCGCTGGCGAATGGCCGGCTCATAGCGGCAACTCCAGAAAACCGATTTCGCGCCAGTTTCTTCAATAACCGCACGCAGCGTCGCTTCCGCCGGACCGCGGCGAACAATGAGTCGCGAGCCGAGCCGTCGGAGTTCTTGGTCGAAGCTCACCAGCGATTGATGCAGCCACCATCTGCTCGCGGCGCCTGGTGACCATTCGCCCTCCTCCTCGGGCGACCAAATGAAAAGCGGAACGATAGGACCGCCGGCATCAATTGCTGTGCGGAGCGCAGGATGATCATCCAATCGCAGGTCGAGGCGGAACCAGCAGATCGAAGGCGAGTTGGACAACGCCGTGCCTGCCGTGAAAGAAGCAAATTAGCCTGGCTCAATCGAACTTAGGTGGCAGCCGGTGGTGCAGCGCCCACGGGCATGCCCTTGGTCTTCATGTCCTGCTCCAGCCGTGCGCGAGCTTTTTCCCACATGCCGCCTTGCATTGGTACACTGCAACCGCCCATGCCTTTGCAATCGTTGTAGCCTGGGGCGGCGCCACAACCGCCTTGATGTTTGCAATCGTTTATGGTGGCACAATCGTGTGCTTTGGATGTATGGCATGATCCCTGACCAGCACACGTGTTTTTCCCATCGGCGCCCTGGCCCCTGCATTCGTTGAGTCCACGACAGGCATGGATAGCCACTGCGACCACGGCCGCTTCGGGAGCCACGCCTTTCTGACCATCCGAAGCTTTCTTATCGGAGTTGCACCCAGCCAAAGTTCCGCTCACGATTCCGCTGAGGGCGGCGGAGGTTAGTTTGTGAAAATCGCGCCGCGAAAAATTGCTGCTCATAGGAATTTCGAGATTGTAAGATGCGGGATAAATTCGCCAGCTTAAAAGTGAAAATGCAGCCTCAACTTAGCGATCTCATCGGATTTAGTCTACCAGTGAATCGGCTGAAACGGCCGACCGCGCATCGTGAAATAGATAGGCGCGGATCGTTGCAAAGAGTATACATCAGGGATCCTTCACCAAAGTTTTCCCGGCGACTTGCGCACCGATTCCTGCCTACGTCACGATGTTCAGTCGATTCTTCCGACGCCAGAATCTTAGCCGTCGCCAGTATGTCGCGCGATGGCTGGCTGCCCTGGCGTATATTTATCTTTCGCTCGGCATTCCGCTGCCGGTGCCATCGTCGTTGATTTCGGCAGAGGCGTATCCCTGCATGCATCACCCGTGCGGCTGCCGTTCGGCCGATGCGTGCTGGCGCCATTGCTGTTGTCTGTCGCTGTTGGAAAAGCTGGAATGGGCCAGAGATAACCATGTGACGCCGCCCGACTATGTTTTGGCAGAGGCGGAACTGCGCGGCGTTCAATGGCACGCCTTCTGTTTGCATGCGTATGATGAAAATGAATCAACATGCACTTGCTGCAAACAGCATTGCTCGACATGCACGGACGCGAAATTCGCACGTAGCTCGCGTCCTGCAAACGGCATCGTTCTCATCGAAGCCTTGAAGTGTCACGGCACCGGTGACTCTTGGAACGGCATGACGATTTCGCTGCCGCCTCCGGCAAATGTTTCGACGACACCGGCGGGCGAATGCGTTGAACGAGTTTGTATTACTTCGCTGCATCTGGCGAAAATCTATTACGCGCCTGCGCTGCCACCGCCAAAATCGACGCTCGGTTGATCATCCTTTGTAAGCGGTTTTGGCTGATGACACGCGTTCCCCCTGCGTCGATGTTGCCGACAGATGATGTCGGATTACACCGCTCTGAGCGCGACGCGTACGACTTCGGCCATCCTTTAGGCTAGCGAGGTCGATCATGCGCACGCGATCCGGATTCACATTGGTCGAACTTCTGGTGGTGATTGCCATTGCCGGCACATTGATTGCGCTGCTCTTACCGGCGGTGCAGTCTGCACGCGCGGCATCGCGCCGCACTAAATGTGCGAATAACCTGCGGCAAATCGGCCTGGCAATCCAGCAGTACGCCAATTCGAATCACGGACATTTCCCGTGGGATTTCCATCACGCAGGAGCGACGCAATCGTGGATGTTCACTTTAGGTCCGTATGCGGAAAACGTTGATGTCATTCGGATCTGCCCTGACGATCCGAATGCCGAATCTCGATTGGCCGATCCCAACAAACAGTCGAGCTACGTCATCAACGAGTACGTATCATCGGACGACAACAGCATACAAGGGGCGGTTCCGCTGCTGCCCAGGCTGAAGGAAACTTCGAAGCTTATCACCGTGTTCGAAGCCGCCGACAAAGCCGGCGCCGTGGCCAACGACCATGTGCATTGTTCGACGTGGTACACGCCGTTCAAAGTGACAAACGGATTCGTCTGGCAGGGCATCATTGGCGAGATCAACCCTGAGCGACATGTTGACTCGGCGAATTATTTGTTCGCCGACGACCATGTCCAAACCATCGCTGAAAACACCCTGTACCAATGGGTGCAGCGCGACATTGCCGCGGGGACGAACTTTGCCAAACCACGGCAATAGTTCCATCCCGCATGTTTGAGCGTTGGATATTCGATCCTTCATCAATAGTTAGACTTTTGGAGTAATAAACATGAATTTACTGCGGAGTTTGATGGTTCTCGTGATGTTGGCAATCGCGCAATCGGCCTTCGGCCACGGATTTCAATTAAGTTTGTCGGGCAACCAAATTGTCGGAACAGGGGACGACTTTCTCGGTGGCACAACAACCAATCCAAGCACATATGCAAGCGTTTGGACGAACGTAACGGCTGGTTCCTTGTACAACAAAAGCGCCGGTGGAGTTCAACCGAGTACGACTGGTGGGCTGAGCCTGGCAAACGGAGACACGTTTTCGTTAGAGTTCTTTGGGCCGCTGATGTTTTCCAGCGGCGGCGCGGCGGCTCCGGCGGCTGCTGGTGTCAGCATGGCTGCCAACAGTTACGTGAGCACCACCTACACGGCGCCAAACTTGATCGACTCGCTAATTCTGGATGGGACATTCAGCATCCGCGATATTCTCGACGTCAGCGGCAACACTAGCCATTCGATCCAATGGGTGCTGTCTGGCAGTTCGATTCCACCAGGCGTTTATGGATTCGCCTATAAGGTGCACGGCGTAAACGGTGTCGCGCATACCATCTACGACACGAGCACTCCGCTATTTGTGTTGCTGAACACGCCCGATTTTACCGATGCCACAGCCGTCACTGCGGCTCGCGGAGCGGTTTTGGACGCGGTACCGGAACCCAGCGGGCTCATATTAGCTGGCATTTCTGGTGCAGCGTTGATCCTATGCTGGACGTCCGGTTTGGCCATCAAAATGTCCGACCGCATAGGATCGATTTAACCGCGGCGAGGCAACCGCGAAATGTTTGTAGGCCGCCGCCCGACTGCCAAGCGGGAGTCGGGCGGCCAGGCCCGACCACAACGTCGCCACATTATCCGATGAGAATTGGAGTCTCGCTGATGCACAAACTTACTCGATTGAAATTGATTACATCGATCTCAATATTTGCGTTCATTCGAGCAGCAAGTGGACACGGATTTGTATTAACGCTGGACGGGAATCAAATCCAAGCGACCAGCCAAGCTCCCACGTTGAGTCCACATTTGTTTGTAGGTGACTTAGATCAATTCAGCGACACTGTTTTCTTTGCCGATCATGGTGGAGTTCAAGCCGGCTCCGGCTTTAGCGTCCCGTCAGACACATTTGCGTTGGAATTCCAGGGTCCGCTGTGGTTTTCCCACGGAGACCCAGCCACTCGTGCACCGCCTGGTATGGCATTACACGGTACAAGCTACGATTCGTTTGGCGCACCGCTGGGGACAGTTAATATCATGGGCACAACCGTCGACCACAGCGGATTTCCGGTCGTCGGCAACGACAGCCACTCAATCGGTTGGATATTGTCGGCCAATGCAATTGCTTCAGGGGCATATGGCTTTTCGTACCGCGTATTGGGCCTGAAAAACGGCGATCCACAAATTCCCTTTGTGGCTAGTGCTCCCTTGGCGGTTGTTTTTGAAACGCCTGATTTCGTGGGAACGGCAAACGCACCCCTTGCCGAACAAGCTATATTCCAGGCACTTCTTCAGGGTGATTTCAATCGCGATGGTCACACAACCGATGCCGACATTCCTGCGATGTTAAGTGCATTGACCGATATGATAGCGTATCAAGAGCGCTTTGAGTTGCCAGATGCCGACCTATTGGCAATCGCTGATTTGGACCGATCTGGGCAAGTTACGAATGCCGACATCCAGGGACTACTGGACTTGTTGACATCAGATATTCAACCTCAGACTGTTTCGGAGCCGGCCAGTTTCACGTTGGTTTTTGTCGCACTAACATTGTGCTCGCCGTTTAACAGGCGACGGGCACATGGCCTGTTTAAAAGTTGAGCCAACATTTTCTGGTGGGCTTACGAGAAATACTACCGACAGCCGCCAGTGACAGCGGCATAGCGCGTCATAAGAATTGGAAAATGGCACAGAACATACTGACCATTAACGGCGGCTCTTCCAGCGTGAAGTTTGCGCTGTTTGAAATTGGAGCGGTGATGCGGCGCAACGCCGCATGGGCTGTGCAACGTCTCAGCATTCGCGACCCGCGAGCGTACGCGAATGAAGCGCTGAAGGATCTCCGGGACCGGCTTAAGCAAACGGCCGATGGCTGCCAGGTAGCATCGATTGGGCACCGCATTGTACATGGTGGGCCAAACTATCTGGAGCACCAGCTTATTACGCCGGGCGTTGTGGATGAGCTTCGCCGTATTGCGCCGATTGATCCTGATCATTTGCCGGGTGAAATCGCGCTCATCGATGCGATGCAGGACCATTTCCCTCGCGTGCCGCAGGTCGCGTGCTTCGATACTGTGTTTCATCGCGACATGCCGGATGTAGCGACGCTGATGGCAATTCCGCGACAATTCACTGAGCAGGGCATCCGTCGATACGGGTTTCATGGTTTGTCTTATGCGTATCTAATGGAGCAAATTCGGGCGCAGCTCGGCCCGCAAGCGGGGGACGGAAAAGTGATTCTTGCGCACCTGGGAAACGGTTGCAGTATGGCGGCGGTGAATAGGGGCAAGTGCATCGATACCACGATGGGCTTCACGCCAACTGCCGGGTTAGTGATGGGGACGCGCAGCGGAGATCTCGATCCGGGAGTGTTGGTCTATCTCATGCGGCAAGAAAATCTTAATGCCGACGGCGTCGACGAACTCGTCAACAAACAGTCTGGTCTCCTCGGCGTCTCGGGCATCAGCTCCGATATGAGGGACTTGTTAGCGAAACAGTCCGAAAATGTCGATGCCGCCCGAGCTGTAGAGCTGTTTTGTTACGCTGCCAGCAAATGGATTGGCGCACTAGTAGCCGCACTGTGCGGCCTGGAACTGCTGGTCTTTAGTGGCGGCATTGGCGAAAACTCTGCGGAGGTCCGATCTCGAATTTGCCGTAACTTGGGGCACTTGGGTATTCAAATCGATGAGAAGCGCAATAATGAACACGCGTCGATGATTTCGCTTGCCGGCACTCAGGTCAACGTTTGCGTAATTCCGACCGACGAGGAAACCATGATCGCGCAAATTGTTGAACAGACTGTTGTAGAACGCGAATAGATGCCAATAGACGCAAAGAACTGGCTTGTTCGTCTGAGCTAAAGGAATTAAATCATGGCAAGCGCCAAGACAGTGTGGCCAAGATGGACGATGCGATTAAATTGCACTACCGGCATCGGCATTTGGCAATGGATCGAACGAGAAAAATTTCGAGCCAGATGTTGTGATGGCCTGTTGCGGCGATGTGCCCACCTTGGAGACCTTGGCCGCCGTGGAACTGTTCGCATTTCTTTCCGGATCGAAGGTCCGCGTGGTGAATGTCGTCGATCTGATGCGGCTGCAACCAGCGCCGAACATCCTCAAGCCGGGTTATCGGACCGCGAGTTTGACGTGCTGTTCACCAAAGACAAGCCAATTATTTTTGCGTTCCACGCTATCCCTGGCTTATAATCGGCTAATACAAGCAACCAATAGACATCTACATGATTTACATCATGAGGCCACAGGCCATGGCGGTCGGCATGCGGTAGCCAATGCTATTTGGAAGGTTCACCTATAGCGATGTTTGATCGCCTGCCGGATATTAGCCAAGATGCCGTACGGCATGAAGCGGCTGTTTAAGCAATTCTCCTTTCCGGGCAGAATTCCAAGCCATGTGGCTCCCGAGACACCGTGTGCTCCGATTCAAGAATGGCGGCGGGCTCGGATACGCATTTTCTCATTCGGACCTACGGTGCGGCTTTCGATAATCCAAATCTGATTGTGGTATGCATTGTCGGCGATGGCGAAGCGGAAACCGAATCGCTGGCACTAGCTGGCTTCTCAAACCGGGGAAATGATCTGGTCGTCTGAAGTCCTCGGCCCGAAATCGAAGATCCTTTCTGATTCCTCTTGCTCCGTTTCGGCGGTTATGCTAGCAACCGCGGCATGCGTGACGAACCACCCGCGCCACTTGTCGAATTGCTAGCACGCTTGCAACTGGCAACGCTCAGCCAAGTGCGAGCATTGTATGACAGTGCGCGGCGCCAAGCCGGCGATTTGCCGCTATTTGAATCCGTTTGGCTCGATGCGTTGGTGGAAAAGCGGCTCGTTACGCCATTTCAATCGCAGGAAATCGCATTGGGCCGCGGCGACCGGTTGCTTGTTGGACCGTTCATAATTCAACGAAGATTACAGCGAATTGGCGAAGCGGACAGTTTCTTGGCGGTCGAAAAAGATTCGAAGAAATCCGTTCACTTGCTCGTCTTCCGCATTGCGCCCTTCCCCAATGCGCAGCGAAGAAGAACTTTCGCGTGGCGACGACAATTTGATATCGCTGGTCAATTCCGACGCCACCTTGATGGCAAGCAGTCTGTCTAAGTGCTTGGCCGCGGAATTCCGAACAGAAATTGCTTGGGCGGCATATTCTCCGTTAGCGGGCTTTCCCGTTGGGGACTGGATCGCTATTCACGGCCGGTTCCCGCCGTGCGGTGCGATGGAAATCGCTCGACAAATCGCGACCGCACTGGCGGCCCTAGAATCAGCTAACATCGAGCACGGAAATCTGAACGCAGCGTCTGTGTGGTTGACGGAATATGGCGACGCGCGGCTCACATGGTACGGGCTAAAGCCGGCATGTGCATCGCATCAGTGCGCTTTTGTGAAATCAACGAACGATATTCAAGCGTTCGGCCGGCTATGTTGGAAAATGTTGACAGGTCGAGAACCGCTTGCGGGCAAGACAATTCTGGACGTGCAATCGATCGCGCCAGGAACGCCAATGAAGCTGGCGGACCTCATTCGTCGCTGCATTCGACCAGATTCGGGCGAGCTGCCGCGGTCATTCGCAGAGATCGTTGAGTCACTGGGGCCGCCGGTTCCTGCGGATCGGCGGCAACTTGTCGCCACCATACTTCACAGTGGGCGAACCAATTTGACGACAACGTGGAGTTGGGAAATTCGCCGTGCGGCCGAACAAATTTCCAAGCCGGCTTTTGCGATTGCTGCGTGCATCTTAGTGCTTGCGGCCTCCACGTATCCACTATGGAAGCAGCGCCCGCAATCACGTACTACTGCAGCACCCCAGGCGGCACGATTCCTGCTTCCGCCGCTACCCAAAACGACAACTGCAGCGACAGAATCAGCGGTTATAAATGGCAACGGACATCCACCCACGCAGAGCGATGTCGCCGTCCGGACTGCGAGCTTCCAATCAGCAGCTGGATCTAGTCCCCAACATCGCACGGCAACATCGATGGCGGAGCCAGAAGACATCATCGAGTTGATAGGCGGCACGGAAACGATGGCGTCTGCTTTGCAGCTGCAGCCGCACTGTTGCGTTCGCCCAAAGGTGGGAGAGCGCGCCTGCGTTCGTGTGCCGGCAGCTGGGTTGATCGTCGCTGTCGATGGCGTACGGTTTGAAAACATCGACTTCATTTGGAAGCAGCAATCGGAACAGATTGTCTCTCCCGATCGGCACACGATCGTCGATCTCCGCGCCGCGCGCGTCAAATTCGAGGGTTGCACATTCTTTGCGGCGCAGTCCGGCGAATTCGAGTTGCCGGCCGCAGTTCATATCGGCCAGTCCCATTGGGCCCGAACGCTACAAGCCGCGTCGCACGTCGAATTCGACCGTTGTGTTTTCCGGTTCGTTTCTGCTGCGGTTGACGTTTCAACCGGTGGGCCAATTGCAATCGCAGCCAAAAATACACTTCTCCTTCCAGCAGGTCCCGTGATCCGGTTTCTCGAGCCGCGGCGTGCGGATGCGCCAGCGTCAATCAATTTTGAAAATGCAACCGTTCGCGATGCGTCTGCGGTCGTTGAATTGAAGATTTCAAATAGCGGGGAAAGTCCAGCTCCAATAACGATTACTGCCAACAGCAGTGTGCTTTTGCCGAGCGTGCATGGAGCGCTGGTTCTACTTCGCGGTGGTCGAGAACAAACAACCACTGAATTGCCGATCAAGGCGATTGAATGGACCGGCCAGAGCTCGCTCATAGGGCCCGACACTCGCGTGGTCGTTTGGCAACAAGACGATTCAAATCAACAAGTAATCGACGAAGGTATTTCGGTCGACGGGCTTGTCACCAGCACGCTTGAATTTGAAGGAGACGCAACCTGCGAACCAGCCTCCTCGCGCCTGAAACATTGGCTGGGCCCCATTCGTTCAGACGAGCCACCGGGCATTGGTGAGAATTTGCTACAGATTCCAAACTAGGCTCCCCCTTTAAACTCAACATCAAAGTTATTTGCGACACAAATCATTTGACGAATGGTGCGGGTAGCATAGGCTTGATTGCCACTTCTCTCGGCATTTCGCCGTGGGGTTTATTCAAATCCATCGCAGGGTAATGGCCACTAACGGTCCAAAGGCGCTGCGGGAGTATCTAATGCGTACGTTTTATGAACGTTTCTGGCGACAGCAGTTTGCAAAGTTCTGCGCGAGGAGGAAGCTGCCACAGCAGTCGAGTATGCGGTTCTCTTGGCCCTAATTCTGATGGCTGTAATGAGCGCTATTGGGGCAGTTGCTTCGCAGGCCGGTGGCATGTGGGGCAATACCAAGAACAGCTTGGATGCAGCGGGATTCGGATCCTGACCAAAACGCGTGGTTGTGTTGGCGTCCAATTACATAAAAGCAGGAGGCGAATCCTCAGGCCGACCAGCGTGCAGTTTGCACGGCGTTAGGTTCGGCCGGGGGATTCGCCTCCTGTCATTTTTGACTTCGGCGAATCAGCGTCAATCAGAAATTATTCGCGCGGGCGGATTGCGCCCGTCAGTCCGCTGTAGTCGTGGCGATCTTCCGGGTGCCAAAGTGGCAAGCCCATTTGAATTCGCTGGGCCATGGCGTCGATCTTCGCCCGCGATCCAGCAGGCGCATCAGTGGGAATAAACTCGTCATTTTCCACGGGGGCAAAACCTTCGTCGTGCCCATATTGCAGAATCGTTTCAAAAACATTGCGATGCTTTCGCATTAGACCAATCCTCCAAAAACACTCTCAGCGTAGCGGCCCGTCGAGCTTGGGCTCGCGATGCCAACACAGCGATCGCGGCGACCCAATAACAAGGCCGTCAAAATCAATTGAATAGAACCCGGCTTACATAGACTTTCTTCCCTGCGGCAGCATCCGGTTGCACGATTCCCACGTCGTTTTGGCACGTGGATGGTGTGGTGTGCGGGTTCCTCTTAAAGGCAGGCGGATGCTTCCGGCGTTTCGCGTTTCCCAAAACAACCCATTATTGGAATCCAGAAACAAAAGTCAAGCATTTTGGCAACTTTTCGCAAACCGGCACGACAGCGTAAGTTGCGTACTGGGAAACAACTTTCGCCGCGAAATGAACGAAGTTTTATTCATACCGGTCCGCATTAGCGGCGACCGTTTTGGGAGATGACCCCGAGTGCTTGATCGCCGATCCGCGCAGCACAAAAACCCAAATGCCGACAGCGACAACAAACATCAATATGCTAAAGTTTTGCGAAATGCTCATACGAGTGCCGAAAACCGGGGATTCGTCTGTGCGGATCGACTCTTCCAGAAACCGCACGACTGGGTAAATCGTCAGCATCAGCGCCACTAATTCGCCATCGTGCCGGCGAAACGGATGCCACGCCAGAAGGACAAGTGCAATCAATAGTGCATCGAGGGCACTGTAAAGCTGCGTCGGATGCACCGGCATACTGCCCGCTGGATTGAGAACGTCGGCATCCACCGTCCAGTTGTGCTTCACTTGCTTGCCTGCGGAGTCCAACGCGTACAGTACGATGCTTGTTCCATATGGATAGCTCGTGGCGATCGCTTCCTCCGTGGTGCCGACGGAAAGCACGCGCGGCGATATCGCCGTGGCATCTTTGGCCACGAACTCGAGTGGCTTATTAGCGCCAGGAATATCAACGACCACTGAAATCAATTGCTCGTCGGGTTTCACTCCCGCCTTCGCCGCCTGAGAATTCGGGTCAACCGACTGCACAATGGCAGCTGCAGTTCCGCCGGATTCAAAGTGGATCCCATATGGAGCAATTTGCCCCTTGGCGGCTTGATCGAAATACGGCGGCGAACCTGGCGGAAACGAAACTGCCCATGGCAAATCGCATTGCCCTCCATAGCAGCACCCGTTTAGAAAACAGCCCACGCGACCAAGAGCCAGGCCGATCAGCAAACTCGGCGCGATGATGTCCGCGAACTTCAGTACCGGCAGCTTATGCCGCACGAAGAATACGACCGCTGCCGCAGCGCCACCGACGAACGCTCCATAAACGACCAGGCCGCCTTTGGTGTAATTCAAAATCGCCGCCAGCGTGGCGCCGAGCGTGGGCTTCTGGAAGTGCGTATGCCAATACTCGATGACGTAGAACGCTCGCGCGCAAGAATCGCGAAGATGCACATCACTAGCGCCAGCGAGTAAACGAGCTCCGGGTTGTAGCCTTCCCTTTTAGCCCGATATACTGCCAGCGCCACGCCACTCATCACGCCGAGGAAAACCATCACGCCGTATCCGCGAATCGGCAACCCCTCCGGCTCGGCGAACGCCGGCAACACCCAGGCGAGAATAGCCGCGAGCACAAACATCATAGGCAGTTCTGACCAAACTTCCGAATTCCAGCCACGATGATAAACGATCCAACCAATCCGCGCGATGCATATGCAAATCCAGACTGCCAGCAAAGTGCCGATGCCCAAAAACGGCACGCCGGCAATTTCATGCGGAATGTAAAATAACGTTGTTCGCATATTCCAACCGCGCCGCATTGCGCGGCGTCGAAATAGTCCAGATGCTCAATTCGCGTGGGCCGAAAGTAGCTCATTGTCGATCAGACGCGTGTTCCCAACTCGCGCCGCCACCAGCGCCACTGCCGAAGTTTTGATCATTGTCAATTCGGCCAGTGTGTCCGCATCGACCACCGCCGCGTAATCAAGCGCTACCCCCGCTTGCGACTCAATCGTCTTCCGGATGATATCGCGCAACGCTCTAGCGCTTCGCTCGCCGGCGATGAACATTTGGCGAGCGATTCGCAGACTCTGCGACAGCACCGTGGCACGGCGTCGCTCTTCGTCACTCAAATACTGATTGCGCGAACTCATCGCCAATCCATCGGCCTCGCGCACCGTAGGGCAAACCACAAGCTCGATCGGTATATTCAAATCAGCCACCATTCGCCGCACCACAACAAACTGCTGGTAATCTTTTTGGCCAAAGTATGCGCGATCTGCCGGCGCAATTTGAAACAGCTTCAACACAACCGTTGTCACCCCGCGAAAATGCGACGGCCGCAGTGCGCCGTCCCACAGCTGAGTCAACCCAGCCACTTCGACGTAGGTCGAAAAATTGGCTGGATACATTTCCGCATCGCTGGGGGCAAACACGAGCCCCACATTGTTCCCCGCTAGCATTGCCATATCGGTATCTAAGTTCCGCGGATACTTCGCAAAGTCCTCCTGCGGCGCAAATTGCTTTGGGTTCACATAAATTGAAACCACCGTCGTATCACACTCTTGACTGCTCCGCTGCACCAGACTTAGATGACCGGAATGCAGCGCCCCCATCGTCGGCACGAGTCCAACGCGACGACCGGCGGCCTGCTGAGCGCGCACCCAACGCAGCGATTCTGCGACCGTGGTTACGACAAGCGGCGATTTAGATTTGATTGTCGCTGATTGCATCATTAGCTCATCGCCTCAATGGCGGCGGTGAGTTCAAGGTCGGCTGCCACCGGATCATTATTCGAAAGCCGCAATACCGGCCCAATTCCGCACCGGTTAGCCCGTTCACGGCACGCAACATTCAATCGTTCCTGTAACGATCGGTAATGAGCCGAATCGCCCCGACCATTGCCGGGCGAAATCGCTTGTAGCCCGCGTGCGTCGGCTTCGTAGCGCACGAGCAATTTTGGCGATACGATCTCGCCCTCCAACTTCTCTGCCGCCGCATCCAGCTCGCCGGGCCACAGCACCTGGCCAATTGCAAGCAAATCTTCGAACCAAAACGAACTAATTACACGGTGTTCAGTTTGCCAATGTTCCCGAGCTAGCAATCGGGCCTCATCGCCGAGGAATTCTATCGCCCGGTCGACTGTGAGACTAGGCGAGCCTGCCGACGCTTCTTGCTCCCCTGCGCCTGGAAAGTTGATCAACCGCCAGCCCGTCTTCGCGACGACAGCTGCGGCAAGTGCGTAAGTGGCGCCAAAATCGACACCGCTAATCGCAACATACGGAGTTGCGTACTGCAAATGATCAAGGAGTTTTGCAACTGTCCAGCCGATCGTCGGATGCACCATCCAGCCGGCAATCTTCGCGGCCGGCTCCAGCACAAACCGGCGAAAGGCCATGCGCGGATGCGGCAACTTCAAATCCGGTTCTTCAATGACGAGGTCGTCAACAAGCAGTAAATCGAGATCAATCGTGCGCGGTCCCCAGCAATCGCCACGCACGCGACCAAGCGCGAATTCGATTTCACGCAATTGCTGATGCAGTTCCCGTGGCGGAAGCGATGTTTCAACCAGCACCGCGCCATTAAGAAAATCCGGCTGGCCCGCTGGCCCGCCGATCGCCTGCGTCGCGTACCACTGGCTCGGCTTCACTTCCGCGATACCCGTTAATGCTCCAAGCAATGCCGCTGCGCGCTCCAGCAACCATTGCCGATCGCCCAAGTTCGATCCCAATCCAATCAAGGCGTGCGACATGTTCGCGCGAGCTGGTTCAGACAATTCGCCAGAGATGAATCGCAGTCCGGTTGGAAGCAAGCGCCAAGATATTCCCGCCGCATACGCGGCAATTCTCTTGGCAAATCCAACTGACTCACCCAATTATCCCGCAAAGCGACTCAGCAAACTACTCGCGGGAACTAAAAAAAGAGGGGGGACATCCTGGCCCCGACCGAGGTCGTCGACAGTCGTTCCTTCAGCTCGCCGCCCCCCCCAATAAATTTTGGGAGAAACTCATGCCACTTCGTAGCCCGACGAGCAGAACACTTCACGCTTCAGAAGGTAACCATTGCAGCCGGAATTCGCGACATATTGCGCAGCGCACAATCAGTCGCACAACGCGCGCATATTGCGAGCGCCGCACGCCGACAATGACTCCTATCAAAAGCTCGATCGATCAACTAGCACACGCCGACCTGAACGCCGAACAGCTCGAAGCCCCTACTGCCGAAGAGGATTCTGCATTCGTCGAGCCGTACCGCAACTACTAACCACACGCTTGCTGTTGACCGATCGCGATATTTCCATGCACGTCAAACCACGCGAGTGCCTATTGTGTGTCGCGGCAAAGTTTTGTCAAGCAAGTGCGCGCGCAGATTTTTGCAATTCAATTTTTGGCGAGATTTTTCAACTAGGTGCCGCGTGCAAATTAGAAATCTTGCGCAGTTTGCAATAAAGGTAGCGCGAAAAAACATCTTCTTCGCGAACGCAAAATGCATCTTGCCAACAAATCGGTAGAATGATCCTGCGATTGATCGTTTCGCTTGAGTCGACGAATCAAGTGCATTAGCCAAATTCGCGCATTACGGGCAGAACGGCGGGCTTACGAAGCGGCAGCGCGGATCGTACCACGGATAATTAAAACGTTCGCGATACGGGTATGGCTGCGAGTAATCGGCCGGATCGAATAGCATCCGATGCTCCGGAAAAAAATAGCACGCCGGTCGATACGGCGTCTTCCATCCTGGCGTCGTGTGCAATTCCGGTCGCGAATTGTGCGGACAATGGCAGTAACCCGGCGGCATCGGCATGTTCAGTGGACCGCAGCTGGTACTGCACCCGCAATTCACGGCCGGCGGCCCATAATAAACCGACACTCCTTCACTGGGCGGAAAATCGCCGCACGCTCCGGACATGAGCACCAGTGAGATCAAAGCCGCATGCATACTGATTGACGTGAACTTTCTAAGACCGACAGATCGTTTGACCGGTTTCGAACAAGTCGATGGAATCTGCGCAGACCTCTATATCGGCTTTGCGGGCGCGTGCGGTTTAATTAAGGATTGAAACCGCGCCGGATCGACAACGTTTTTTTCCGCGCAAACCAACCGTTCCGGTCGGATGCCTGTCACCCATGACTTAAATCGTTCGAGGCCTCACAGCTAGCTTGGCTAGACAGGCAAACGGGGCTGTTTTAGAATGCATCACGATAGCGTTTGATAGCATTCTCCGGGGCGGTAGCTCAGTTGGGAGAGCGTCGCGTTCGCAATGCGAAGGTCGAGGGTTCAACTCCCTTCCGCTCCACTTCCCCTTGCTCGGCAGGGGGTTTTTTATGCGCACGGATCCAAATGTACGAGATCGCTGTGCACACTTGTGCGCATTGCGCGGTCAACCTAGCTCAAACGTTGTCACGCCAAACAATCGAGAGACGTCAACCGCTGGATTTGGACCGGTATACATCCTTGCCGTTTCAAAACCTGCAGCAAGCTGAAATTCAGCGACCAACTGCTGAGCCGCGGTGTTCGGCACCGGCACGTCAAGGAAAATCGAATCTCCTCCCGTTGCGTGCGATGCCGCCGCGTTATACAAACGCCGTGCGATGGCACCGTCGTCGGCAGCCAGCGGACCAATCTTCCAACCGTCATGGCATTTCCGTACCACCGTGTAGCCGGCCAACTGGCCATGGCTGACCGCCACAAATGCGCCTGCTCTTGACTGATTGATCCACGCCCGCAGAAAGTCATCGCGCGATTCCGGAAATATCCGCCGATCGTATTCGAGCAGCTTTTTGAACCCAACCTCGTCAGCTGGCAAAATCGAATCGGGTGTTTCGATACGTGCTGCCTGGCCTCGGTAACGCACGTTTCGATAGGCTAGGCGAAACCCGGATTTCGCGTAGTTCTCCTGCTGGGCAAGCACGCCATCCAGCCCGATGTTGTGCCCCCGCAGCCGCGCCACTGCAGCCTGCCACAACTTGATTCCCAGCCCGCGCCCGCGATACTCCGGCAGCACGATATACAGCCCGATAAATCCGAACCGCCCTGCATACGAGACCGCAGAAATGCAGCCCACCGTTTGCTCCTTCAGCACGCCTATCAAAAACCCATTCGGATCCGCCGCGTAAAAACATTCCGCATCGCTCAGCCCCGGATTCCGCCCTTCCGCCGCCGCCAGATCGATCGACAACGCAATCTCTTGGCGACGCATGGTCCGAATCTGAAAATCGTTGGACCGGTTCATTTCGTAAATCTACGTTCCCGAAACCTCTCGGGTCTATTTGCTTGCGCCACCACTTGACGCCTGCGTTGGCGTATTTGGACGTTAGGTGGCTACTTAGATTTTGCGTGATGCAATCCGTATCGTCGCTCTCCGCCGGCAATAAGGGTCGCAACTTACGTACAGAGCATTGCCCAAGCGACAGTATTTGACCAAGCAGGAAGTGTGACCTAGGTTTTCATGCCGAGTACAGACTTTCGCCTTGGGGTCGATGGTCTCCCGTCTTTCGGCTGGCGATCGCTGTTCGTTTAGCATTTTGAGTTTCTCGACGACTAAATCGCTGTGCGGTTCCCCGCTGATTCCTTTAGCGGCAGGTCGCGCGGACTGATCGAGGTTTCATCGTGGAATCTGCGAAGAAATCATCTACGCGGAGTGGTCAGAAGCGTTCACAACGGTTCAACCGGCAATTTCGCAACCGCTTCCTGACGATAGAACGGCTCGAACCGCGCGAGGTGTTAGCGGCTTCGGTGACGGCCACATTGTCGTCCGGTGGCAACCTGAAAGTCATTGGCACCGATCACGATGACAACATTTTATTCCGCCAAGGCGGCGGTAAAATTTCGATCGCTAACGTCTCAAAATCGTGGTCAGTCAACAAGGTCAAGTCGATCACGATCGACCTGAAAGGCGGCGATGATTACGTTTCGCTAAACAGCGTGGCAAACGGCGGTGCTCGCAACATGTGGGTACCCGTGAGCATCCGATCCGGAGTTGGAACTGAGCACGTTCAGCTGCCCGATGCATTTGATGTGTACTTCAGCGGGCTGGGGCACTTGCTTTCCGTAGGTGGCGATGGCAGCTGCACGCTCGACGG
Organism: Pirellulales bacterium; assembly: GCA_963773875.1. GTDB lineage: Bacteria > Planctomycetota > Planctomycetia > Pirellulales > JADZDJ01 > CAVTYH01. The sequence continues at coordinate 75,253 of CAVZCV010000005.1, read as the reverse complement.
CGTCGATCCACACGAATCTGGCGACGATTCGTCCGGCGACAATTCGACCGATGTCAACATTGACGCTCAGGCCAGCCCGGCGACCACATGGTTCGATACTAACATTCACGACAACAATCTAAAGAATCTCGCCAAGCAAGATTACACGGACGGTGTGCTTGGTCGCACCGATATGATTGGGTTATTCCGCCAAGTAGCACTTGACGGAACAGTCACTTTCACCGAGTTCGGCGATCTACAGCTGATCATCAACAATGCCTCGCTCTTCACAGGCGTATCGTTCGTACAACAACTGGCGGCCGATGTAGTGTTGGGCAATGCGGCCAACGCGCACTACCTGGGACAAACACTCGGCAATTTGAAGGTTGGTTCGAACGGAACGCAACTCAACAATTTGGTAGGTAAATGGTTCCTTGGGACCGATCATCCTCTGGGAAAATCGGATTGGGGAACAACTTTCGGATATCGGCAGGTTTCGGGAACGCTATTTGTAAATGGCGCGTCGTATACCGATGTTCGTCAAGGCGGATTGGGCGATTGCTATTTCCTGGCATCGCTCGCGGAGACAGCGCTTAAAAATCCTAGCGCGATCACGAGCATGTTCATCGTAAACGGCGATGGCACTTATACCGTTCGCTTCTTCCACGGCAGCAAGGCCGAATATGTTACCGTCGATTCGCAGCTTCCAACCGATTCGTCTGGCTACCTGGTGTTTGACGGCATGGGCCAAAAGGCCAGCAGCACATCCAACGAACTTTGGGTCGCGTTAGCAGAGAAGGCCTATGTGCAATTAAACGAGGTTGGCTGGTTGCGTCCGACATCATGGGGCGGTGGACAAAACGTGTACACCGGCATTTCAGGCGGTGTCATGTACCAGGCGCTAAACCAAATTACTGGGCAGACGACTATCGCTTATGTATCTTCAACCAGCTCGTTTAGCACGTTCGCATCGGCATTCAACGGAGGCAAATCGATTTGCTTGGGATCAAAATCTAGCCCGGCGAGTAGCCAAATCGTCGGGGGGCACGCCTATGCGGTGATAAGCGTGAACACTTCGAATCAGACAGTGCAAGTGTTCAATCCATGGGGTTTAAACAACGGGCATGATTCCGGGCTGATTACGTTGAGCTGGACTGACATTGGAAAGAGCTTTGATTGGTATGACCGCACGGCGTGATGTCGCGTCGGTGATTCCATTTATCGACGCCAATCGCTAGTGCCCCCACCTCGTCGAGCAACTTTTGGCCGGCAATCGGCCTCTTCAAAGTATGCGGCATATTGCTCCCCGCGATTATCAATTTCCCAAGGTACCGCGGAGATTCCACGATCCGGCCGCTTCCGCAAACTGCATAGATATGCCACAATCCGCCGCAAGCTAGGATGTTCTAGCGGCGTTTCCAGCTGGGGTGCATCCGCCGGTTGTACGCCGATTCCAGTACTCCGACCGGGAACGGTCGGGCTGTTTGACATCTCCGACCGATATCGTCGGGTTACGTGCATGAAAATCGGCGTACCAAAAGAGACATTTCCCGGCGAACGGCGCGTGGCGCTCACGCCGAATCTGATTCCGGCCCTCGTCAAGGCGGGGCACGAAGTGCTGATTGAAACTGGCGCTGGCGAGTCGGCCGGTTTCCCCGATACACAATATGTTGAAAAAGGCGCGAAGATCGGCACGCGGAACGATGTTTTCGGATCGGAGCTTATCGCCCAAATCCGTACGTTGGGCGCGAATCCTGCAGCTTGGAAGGCCGACCTTGAGCGTTATGGTCGGTCACAAACGATAATCGCCATGTGCGATCCGCTCGCGCAGCCGGATTTGCTCAAGCAAGCAGCCGACCGCGGCGTGACGCTTTTTGCACTTGAATTGATGCCACGTATCACTCGGGCTCAAAGCATGGACGTGCTGTCCAGCATGGCCACGGTCGCCGGCTATCGGGCGGTGCTAATGGCCGCAGTCGCGCTGCCCAAAATGTTTCCGATGATGACGACTGCCGCGGGAACGATCACGCCAGCCAAGGTGTTCGTCATGGGTGCCGGTGTCGCTGGTTTGCAGGCCATTGCGAGTTCCAAACGTTTAGGCGCCGTTGTTTCAGCAACAGATGTACGCGCCGCAGTTCGAGAGCAGGTGCAGAGCTTGGGGGCAAAGTTCGTCGAAACACCTGTCGAAGCGGCGAAGGCCGAAGGGACAGGAGGTTACGCGCAAGCGCTCGATGAAGAAACGTATCGCAAACAGCGTGAAGCAATGTCCAAGGTCGTCGCCGAAAGCGACGTCGTCATCACCACCGCCGCAATTCCTGGTAGGAAAGCGCCGACATTGGTCACGGCCGACATGGTCAAGCTCATGCAGCCAGGCTCCGTGGTCGTCGATTTGGCGGCCGAGCGTGGCGGAAACTGCGAGCTCACTAAGCCGGGAGAAATCGTGCATGTCGGCGGGGTTACTATTCTAGGGCCGGATAATTTGCCATCTGACGTGCCCTATCATTCCAGTCAAATGTTCGGCAAAAATGTGGTAACATTTCTGGGCCATTTAGTGAGCCAAGGGCTTCCCGAAACAGTGAATACCTCGGACGAGATCACACGGGAAACGCTGATTTGCCGCGATGGTCAGGTGCTCCAGCCACGCATTCGGCAGTTGCTTGGCGTAGATGCGCCAACTTCTAAATGAGCGAGCGAAGGGGTGAGCGGGTGACAACGACCATGACAGATATTGAATCTCGAATGACAAAGCGCTTGTGGTTCGCCGTGCAAATCGTAACGTTGACCCTTGTTGGGGCTCTGTCATTGTTTACGACCAGATCTTCGGTGCGCGCCGCCGATGAGGTTAAGCCTTCGGTTGGACAGCAGCCCGGCGCAATACCAACTCCGAGTTCAGTCGACAACGCAGCCGTTGCGCCGGTAGTGGATTCCGCGCTTATTCCTGTCACGCCGGTTATACCTCCAACGACCGAACGTCCTCCGCAGCCAGCGGCAGAGAACGCATCGAAAGATTACAGCTCGCTCGTCTTCGTCTTTATGTTGGCCACGTTCATCGGATTGGGTGTCATTCTGCGCGTTTCGAGGTTGTTGCATACGCCCCTGATGTCGCTCACCAATGCCATCTCCGCCATCGCGGTAGTCGGATCGATCATCGTCACAGGCAGCGAAGGCAACCCGTCGGGAATTCGGTTTTTGGGCGCCATCGCGCTATTTGCCTCGATGACCAACATCGTGAGTGGATTTCTGATTACCGACCGCATGCTGAAGATGTTCAAGTCTCCCGGGTCGGGAGGCAAGCAGTAATGCACGTCATTCAACAACTTGCATATCTGATTGCAACGGCCCTATTCATCTTTTCGCTGCATTGGATGAACAGCCCGAAGACGGCGCGCCGTGGTGTAATTGCCGGCGCAGTGGGAATGTTGTTGGCGGTTCTGGCCACATGGTTTGCCGCGGGAATTGTCTATCACGGCTGGATTATTTTGGCCATCATCGCGGGTTGCGCCTTCGGCTATCCCCTGTCACGCGTGCCGTTAACCGCGGTGCCGCAGCGGACCGCCCTCTCGCACGCGTTCGGCGGTCTGGCCGCCGGACTAGTGGGAGTCGCCGAATACCATTTAACGCTGATTCGTGGCGGCGAACCCAGCACGCTGACGATCGTCGCAATCGTGGCAGAAATTCTTCTCGGTTTTCTCACGTTCACTGGCAGTTTGATGGCAACCGGGAAACTGCAAGGCGTATCATTTATTCCTCAGCGGCCAGTCACTTATCCGTATCAAAATCTCAGCAACATTGGCTTGCTAATCTTGGCGGTATTGTTCGGCATTTTGGTCGTGCTCCACCCAATGGCTTGGTTCGCCGTTGTTGCATTCTATCTGATTGTGTTGATGGCCTTGGCGTTCGGCGTGCTCTTAATTATTCCCATCGGCGGCGCTGATATGCCGACGGTAATTTCAATCCTTAATGCCTATGCAGGCTTGTCGGCAGTGGCGATGGGTTTTGTGCTGGGAAACAACTTGCTAATTACGGCCGGGGCGCTCGATGGATCCAGCGGTCTAATTCTTTCGATCATCATGTGCCGCGCCATGAACCGTTCGTTCACCAACGTGCTATTCGGTGCTTTTGGGCAAGTGCAATCCACAACGGTCACAACCGAAACGCGGGCTTACAAAGAAGAAACCGTCGAAGGCGCCGCGCAGATTTTAGAACAAGCGCAATTCGTGGTCGTCATTCCCGGCTATGGTCTGGCAGTAGCTCAGGCCCAACATCGGGTACGCGAACTGTACGACCAGCTCAAAAACCGTGGCATCAATGTCAAGTTTGCAATCCATCCGGTCGCGGGGCGCATGCCAGGACACATGAACGTATTGCTGGCGGAGGCCGAAATCCCTTATGACGATTTGGTGGAAATGGATGAGATAAACCCCGAGATGCCCCACTGCGATGTAGCGCTTGTGATCGGCGCGAATGACGTTGTGAACCCTGCGGCGCGCACCGATAAATCGACGCCGATCTATGGCATGCCAATCATCGATGCCGATAAAGCCAAAACCGTGTTCGCGATCAAGCGCAGCAAAAACCCAGGCTTTGCAGGCATCGACAATGCTCTATATTTTCAGGATAACTCGTTCATGCTCTTCGGAGACGCCAAAGCCGTTGTCGGCGAGATTGTGAAACAACTGGCGGATGATGCCGCCCATTAGCCATCGGCGACTTCAGGGGTTAACGGCAAGGCCTGGGCTTCTATGTCCGATACAAAAACACCTCCCGGCCCCGCTCACAATTCCGAGGCCCGTCCCGATTTCTTGGTGACTCTTGGTCTCATTCCACCCTGCACCGTCGAGGATGTAAAACAGGCATATCTGGTTAAAGTGAAAACTGCGCATCCCGACGTTGGCGGTGATGTCGCCGAGTTTCGAAAATTGCAAGAAGCATTTGAGCGTGCGACTGAATGGGCGAAGTTTCGCGCCAGTCGCCTGGCATGGCTTAGCAATTGGGTTGAGAAGTACGTTGAGCAAGACGGCTTGGTCGAGGAGATTCAGCGTCGCGGCGGCAAAGTAAAAATCGAAGGAGTCGATTGGCTCCGCCGGTCGTTTGGCGACGATTTTTCGCAAGTCGCGGAGAAAGTGCAGGGCATCGAATTGCATGGCCCGGCGATCGATGACAGAACCCTGTCCTGGCTCAGCGATCACCGCACTACGCTTACGGGCCTGAAATCGCTCGATTTGACTCGAAGCGCCATTACCGATGCAGGCCTACAACATATTGCCGCATTCCCCGGTCTGCGCGAGCTGGATTTGTCGGAAACTAAAGTCACGATGTCCGGTCTGGCCGTGATCGATCGGCTTCCGGACCTGGAATGGCTGGGCTTGCGTGGCTCCAGCGTCGGCTGGTTGGGACGAACTCGGTTGAAGCTTAAACGTTCCAAACTGCAGGTCGCGCCTTAGTGCTTGACTTTTGAGACGAGCACGTCGGCCTTTACGTCGATGCCGCGCACTCGGGAACGAAGCGCCTCGGCATGCGGAGCGTATTGTTCCGCAGTGTGCATATCGACCCAGCCTTCTTTCACGAGACGATAGAGACTTGATGTGAAATCGTGCATACCTTGATCGGCCGCGCCCGCCATGATAGCCGGCAAATCTTCATCGCGCCCGTCCCGAATTCGATCCGCCACCAGGCCCGTATTTAGGAGCACCTCGGTAGCGGGAATGCGCTGCACCCCTTCGCGCGCCGCCGGCAACAGGCGCTGCGCCGCCACCGCACGCAAACTTGCAGCCAGACTGGATCGGACGAAGTTGTGGTCCTTAGTCGGAAAGAATTCCAACATGCGACCAAATGCTTGCATGGTATCTGCAGTATGCAACGTCACCAGCACCAAGTGCCCGGTTTCCGCCGCTTGGATTCCGGCCAGTACGGTTTCGCGGTCGCGCAATTCGCCGATCATAATTACATCCGGATCTTGCCGCACGGCGCTCCGAAGTGCCATGGCAAAATCAGGCACATCAATGCCAATCTCTCGCTGGCTGATGTACGAGAGTTTCGGATGAAAGGCATACTCGACTGGATCTTCGATCGTAATAATGTTGCATTGCCGACGGCGGTTGATGAAATCGAGCATCGCGGCAAGCGTTGACGATTTGCCGCTACCCGTCACACCACAAACAATAATTAGCCCCTCATGCGAGTTGCTCGTGAACTTCTCGTAAACTGGCGGCAGATGCAATTCCTCGAAATTGGGGATTTGCGGGTTCACACGGCGGACAGCTGCATGCAATGCGCCTCCTGCGCGAAAAACACTGCAACGAAAGCGCTCGCCGCCTTCTTCATGGTGCGAGAAATCCACGCCGCCCTGGGTGTCTAATGTCTCGCGAAGCGACTCAGGAATTATTGGCCAGAGGAGTTGCTGCGTGTCCTCTTCGGTTAGTTCCGGCAAGTTGACGTGGTGCAATTTCGACGCGACACGCAAGATTGGCGCCGATCCAACTTTGATATGGAGGTCGGAAGCCAGCAGCTCCTTCATCTTCAGTAGCAACCGCTGGATCGTTAGATTGCCTTGCATCGCATTGCCTTTCGCGGGTGATGACAGCGCGCAAATCCGCACCGTCAAAGGTAAGCAACTGCAACAGCCGCCTGTCAACTTAGTTGCCCAGCGGTCGGTCAGCAACAAGAATTCGATGTATGTGCCAAGAGTGTCACGTCGCAACTGCAGCAAAGCAATGTCAGAGAATGTTGAAAATCGACGACTTTTTCGGCTTTCAATGGGAATCATTGTTGACGACCCGCTTTCAAGCCGATTAAAACTGATAACCGGTAACCTCTACCTGGACGAATGATGGCTCGAAGCGCTTCGATAATTGTGCTCATCGCCACGCAGCTCTTGTGCTGGAGCGGGCAACCGCTGTATTTGTGCCTTGGCGGTGATGGCTCGATTGACGTTTGCCTTGGACCAGGGCACTGCGATTGTGAAAAATCACATGCGGAATGCTGTGAAACTCGAGCTGATCATCTACATTGCGGCGGTGCGATCCTTCGGCACCGTGAGGCAGATCATCACGGCGCAATTGCCTGGGTTGGGCGCGCAAGTGATTGCGACTGCAGGCACATACTGATTTCGCAGGCACAGGCTCCTTCGATTTCTGCTAAATCGACAGTCATGGAGTTGCAGGACGCCCTTGTGCCAACCGTCACTCTAGGCGGCGACCAGATCGATGCGGTGGTCTCTTTAGATCGCATGCCCGCCTGGGATTCAACACGTCTATTGGGTGCATCTTCGCCCATTGCGCTATTGAGCACAGTAGCCCTACGCTGCTGAACTGCTGCTGCTGCGCGCTATCTCCGATTCGCCCCGAGGCGACTCAGACGGTATCTGGAACTTGCGCAGCGCGTTCAAGGATCGAAGAGTTAAAGCCATTCGTGAAAGTCCGCTTGTAACATTCGCGGTGCCGTTGCGCTTATAGTATTTTCGGGAGCCCATGCATGTCGACCGTCACATCCCCCACGCATCATCTTTCCATCCGCAAGGCGATTCCAACGTTGATCATCGTCAGCCTGCTCGGCTGCGTTGCCTATTGGGGGCACGCTAACGATTGGAGCCTGCCGAAATTTTCGGCGCTCACCAGCGGCAGTTCAACGCTCGAAAATCAATGTTCGCCCGGAGAAAATGGCTGGTGCAAAGAACACAATGTGCCCGAAGCGGAATGCATCGAGTGCAATACCAAGCTCATTACTGGACTTCCAGATTTTGGCTGGTGTGCGGAGCACGGAATTTCGCAGTGCCCTTTACATCATCCTGAGTTGGCACAACTGAAATCGCCTCCGACGATTACCGATGCCGAATTCGAGCGGACTAGGAAAGCGCTCGCACTGTTGCCGCGAGCGGAAAACAACAGCCACTGCAAGCACTACCAGCGGAGAATTCAATTCGCCTCGACGGAAGCCCTTGATAAGGCCGGAATTGATATTGCCGTAGTCCAACAAAGCCCCATTGTCGAAACCATCTCTGCAAATGGCGAAGTGCTTTACGATCAAACCCATTTTGCCCGGCTAGCTAGCCGAGTGGGTGGAACTGTGTGGCGGGTCGAGAAGCAAGTTGGCGACCAGGTGCATAAGGGCGACATTCTGGCGCTGGTCGATTCCGCGGCGGTGGGCCGAGCCAAATCGGACTTTTTGCAGGCGATTTCCCAGTTGCGGCTTACTGAAACAAATGTCGATCGTCTAAAACCGTTGGCTCGCGATGGCGCCGTGGCAGGCAAGCTTCTGTTGGAAGCACAGGCGGCACTGCAAGAGGCTCAAATCAAATTGCTCACCGCGCAACAGGCGCTCGTGAATCTCGGCCTGCCGGTCAGCGCGGACGAATTCACCAGCCTTAGCACGCAAGAGATCGCTAAACAAATTCAATTCCTCGGAATGCCTGGCGCTCTCACGATAGAATTCGAAAAGGACGCAACGACGTCGAATTTGATCCCCCTGCGTTCGCCACTGGATGGCACTGTCGTCGAATGCAAAGTCGTGGCGGGCGAAACTGTGGACGCCAACGTTGCCCTTTATGGCGTGGCCGACTTGCGCCGCATGTGGTTAATGCTTGACGTGCGGCAGGAGGACGTCTCCCAGCTTTCCCTCGGCCAGGCCGTGCTGTTTCGCGCCAGCGACAACAAATTTGGCCAGGAAGCCAAAGGCACGATTGCTTGGATTAGCACCGAAGCAGACGATAAAACGCGCACTGTTAAAGTCCGCGTTGAACTTCCGAATTCCGATGGCCGACTTCGCGCCAACACATTCGGCCTCGGCCGCATCGTACTGCGAGAAGAACTAAAGGCCATCGTCATTCCGACCGAAGCGGTACACACTGACGGCGATTGCCGCATTGTTTTCGTCCGCGACAAGGACTTTCTGCGCGAGGGCGCATGGAAGTATTTTCACGTCCGTGAAGTGCGCACCGGTGTGCAGCAAGGCGACACAACAGAAATTATTGCCGGCCTGATTCCTGGCGAAGTGCTCGCCAGCAAAAATAGCATGGTGCTCGAGGCTCAACTACTGAAGAGCAACCTCGGGGAAGGCTGCGCATGCTGCGCGGCTGCAAAAAAGTAAGCGGTTCGCTCTGGAGCAAAGAGAAATGGATCTTCTGAACCGCATTATCGATTTCTCGCTACGGCATCGCTTTTTAGTGATTGCCGGCGCGCTAATTTTCGCGATCGCCGGCGGGCTGTCGCTGCGCTATTTGGACATTGATGCGTTTCCCGACACTACGCCAATTCAAGTGCAAATCAATACCGTTGCCCCAGCGCTGGGACCGGAGGAAGTGGAACAGCGGATTACGTTTCCAATTGAACAAGCGATTGGCGGCCTGCCCGGCTTGGAGCAAATGCGGTCGATCTCCAAGTTCGGGCTTTCGCAAGTTGTCGTCACGTTCAAAGACGGGATCGACATTTATTTTGCCCGTCAATTAATCGGCGAACGCCTGGCGACCGTGGAATTGGCGGCTGGCATTGAACGACCGAAAATGGGTCCCGTCGCCACTGGCCTCGGCGAGGTTTTTCATTACATCGTCATAGGGCAAGGGCGCGATGTTACGGATTTGCGTACGGTGCACGATTGGATCATCAAGCCGAACATGCGCAAGGTTAAGGGCGCCGCCGAAATTAACAGCTGGGGAGGCTACGAGAAGCAATATCAGGTGCGGATCAATCCGACGCTGTTGATCAAATACGGCTTGACGTTCGATCAAGTGGTGCAGGCGGTGGAAGAAAACAATCAGAATGTCGGCGGCGGCATGGTGCGCGAAGGCACGCAAGCGGTACTCGTACAAGGCATCGGGCGCACCAAAAATATTGATCAGATCAAAGCGATCGTCATCGCTGCCAAAGATGGTGTGCCGATTCGTGTGGGCGATGTGTCCGATGTCGTCGTCGGCTCGGAAATTCGCCGCGGAGCCGTCACCGCGGACGGCAAGGGCGAAGTAGTGATGGGCCTGGGCTTCATGCTCATGGGCGAAAATACGCACGAAGTTACCACGGCGATGAAGGACCGGCTCAATGAAATCAAAGCCACTTTGCCAGCTAACATCGATGTCGTGCCGGTCTATGACCGCACACAGCTGGTCGACCATGTCATCAACACGGTCAAAAAAAACCTGTTCGAAGGCGGGCTGTTTGTCATTGCCGTGCTTTTCGCATTCCTTGGCAATTTACGGGCCGCGGCGATCGTGGCGCTTGCCATTCCGGTTTCGATGCTGTTTGCATTCTGTGGCATGTTGCGTTTCGGCATTTCCGCAAGCCTGTTGAGCTTAGGCGCAATCGATTTCGGCATGATTGTCGATAGCAGCGTCGTAATGGTCGAAAACTGCGTGCGGCACATTGCCGATGGACACAATCAGCGGCGCAAAATGATCGACGTGGTCCGCGAAGCCGCCATCGAAGTTCGCAAGCCCACCATGTTTGGCGAATTGATCATTATGATCGTGTACTTGCCGATCCTGACGCTGGAAGGCATTGAAGGCAAGCTGTTTCGGCCGATGGCACTTACGGTGATCTTCGCACTCATCGGTTCGCTGATTCTTTCGCTCACACTGATGCCGGTGCTGGCGAGCCTCATCCTGCCGCGGCGAGTTGAAGAGCGCGAGCCTATTTTGATGCGAGCCATCAAAGCCGTGTACGTACCGATTCTGCACATCGCGATGCGGCACAAAGCACTCGTGATGGGATTCGCTGCAACCCTGGCCTTTGTCGCGTTCGGAATTATCGCACCAAATCTCGGCTCGGAATTCGTGCCGCGGCTTTCCGAAGGAGCCATCGCAGTCAGCGTCGTGCGGCTTACGGGCACCGATTTGGACGATTCGATTAAGTACAACACGCAAATGGAAAAGGCCGTACTTTCGGCGTTTCCCGATGAAGTCGAACACGTCTGGAGCCGCATCGGCACGGCGGAAATTGCCACGGACCCGATGGGCATCGAACTGACCGACATGTTCATGACCCTCAAACCAATTAACGGCTGGCAACGGGCCAAGTCGCAGGCGGAGCTGACGGAGCAGATTGAAACGCATTTGCGCGATTTGCCCGGCCAGCGACTCGAGTTCCTGCAGCCAATCGAAATGCGCATGAACGAAATGGTGACTGGCGTGCGCTCCGACGTGGCCGTCAAACTGTACGGCGACGATTTAAAAGTCCTCGTCGACAAAGCGAAGGAAATTGAAGCGATCTTGAACCGAATTCCAGGGGCCGCCGACGTCGCCTCCGAACAGATTACTGGTCAACCCGTCTTGGAGATCAAACTCAATCAGGAACAGCTTGCCCGGTACGGCGTGCCAGCGAAAGTCGTAACTGACGTCATCGAATCGATCGGCAGCAAACCACTAGGTGAAGTGATTGAAGGACAGTTGCGGTTCCCGCTCGTCGCTCGGCTGCCGGACGAAATGCGCAGCGGCGCGGCCGCCATCGGCGCAATTCAGATTCCTACCACGGCTGGTCAGCGGTTGTCGCTTTCGCGTCTGGCTGATATTCGATTGGTGGAAGGACCGTCCACCATTACGCGCGAATGGGGGCAGCGGCGAATCACGGTGTCGGCAAACGTGCGAGGCCGCGATATCGGCAGCTTTGTCGCTGAAGCAGAAAACCGAATCAAGCAAGATTTCAAATTGCCACCAGGCCGTTATTCCGTTGAATTTGGCGGGCAATTCGAGCATTTGCAGTGCGCCCGCATGCGACTGTTGATCGTCGTGCCCGTCGCACTCTTACTGATCTTCAGTTTGCTATATGTGACCTATCAGAACTGGATCGACGTGCTGCGCGTCTTCACCGCCGTGCCCTTTGGCTGGATTGGCGGCATCATCGCACTTTGGCTGCGCGATATGCCGTTTTCGATATCTGCCGCGATTGGATTCATCGCGCTATCCGGCGTTGCTGTGCTCGATGCAATGATTCTCGTTAGCTACATTCGACAACTGCGCGCTCGTGGCATGTCGTTGGAACGGGCTGTCGAGGATGCAGCCACGACGCGTTTGCGGCCTGTGCTGATGACAACGCTTGTCGCCAGCCTTGGATTTTTGCCGATGGCCTTCAGCACCGGTATGGGGGCTGAAGTGCAGCGCCCGTTGGCGACGGTCGTGATTGGCGGTGTCATCAGCGCCATGATTATGTCGCTACTCGTGTTGCGAGTGCTCTACTTGTTATTCGATTCGCCAGTGAAGCACCAAGATCGCAATGAAGACAATCCGACTCCCGTTACGGCACGCACTGAACCGCTCACCGTCTGACACTTACGCCCGCGAAACGTCAATTCGGGGCAATGCGTACTATCACTTCAATTACCGTTAATCGAGAGGCCAATCATGAAACTTGCCAGCGTTTTCCTGTCGGTCGTTACTATTACCTCCCTCACAATCTGCGGCTGCGGAAAGTCATCCAATCAATCTGCTGCGGGCGGAGCGGCCACAACACAGACCTCGGCCGAAGGCCATAGCCATGAAGGCTGGTGGTGTGACGAGCACGGTCTGCCGGAAGAAAAGTGCGCCATGTGCAATCTAAAACTTTCCGCCGAAATGAAGGCCAAGGGCGATTGGTGCGCCAAGCATGACCGGCCCGATTCGGTCTGCTTCGTTTGCCATCCCGAGCTGGAAGCCAATTACATCGCGCTGTACGAGGCGAAATATGGCAAGAAGCCGCCGGCGCGGAAAGAATAAAGCCGATTTTCGACACTGATTCCAGGCATACCAAGAAATTCAGGACGCTTGACCGATGATCAACAATCGGTTGCAGACCTTACTGCGCTCGCCGTGATTCCATCAAAATGGGCCGGCGCCCCCTTGGCATCTCGATTGCACTTTTTTGTGTATGTTTTTGCGAGGCCGACGGATTCGGTCAAAACCTCAACTGGGAGACATCACCAATGCGGTATTTGATCTTTGTAATGGTTGTGTTGGTCGGACTGATTGAAATCGGGTCGGCCCAGGCGGCTTGGACAATCGCTCCGCCAGGCACCGATCGATCGAAAGAGATCAAGGCGATGAACATCATGGAACGGCCCAATCGCCCGCTGCACGTCTATGGCGATGTTGTGCGGCTCGCAAATCGCCGAAAGTAAAGACACTGCTCAGCCGCTGATGGCCCTAACGCTGTTAGCTTCGGTGTCGTAGCGGACTGCAAGCCCTGGACGGATCGGCCTCAGTAATTTCACTGGCGATCTTCAGAATCTCTCGGGAAATCTGGGCTCGCCAAACAACCGGTGAAATTCCGCGCTCATCGCCAGTCGAATTCCTCGGGGAATTCGAGATTCCGATCCGCGGACTACAGAAAATCGCGGTTCAGTGTGAAAAAACTGATGCGCACTTTTCCGACTGTCATGGCGTTTTTGCGAATTTTGCACTGAGTTTTTTCACAGTTATTTCACTCACCGCTTTGGGCACTCCAAATCGATCGAGAAATTGCGGATCGACGTGCGCGAGTTCTTTCGCAGCCATGGCGGCAAGTACCTGGGTCTCTTGGTGAACGCGTACCTTCCACTGACAGGAAAATGCGCAGACCGCTAGAGACCCAGGCCCTCAGACGACCCCAGGCACCTCAAATTAAATCAAATTGTCAAAGACCGAGTCACGGAGCCCATACTCTCCGACATCATCATAGTAGTGTACATATGGCCTCAAGTCAAGGGCTGTTTTTGGACCAGCGGAAAAAGATCTATTTTTTTTAGAGGGTCCTTGTTGCTCTTCGCCGCATTGGCGATAAACCCTTTGCGCAAACGACCTCGGAGACGACTCCCGGAATTCGGGACTAAGCCAAGGTTTTTTTGAGCGGCAATAATGTCGTACGGCTCGCGAATCGCGGAATGTAGAGGGCCGAATCAGTGGCAACCAAAAGCCATGACAGATGCTGCCGAACTCGCGAACGGCTTAGCGTGGGCGAGAATGCGTTCGGCGGCGAATCAGTGCAAATCCCACCATCCCCAGCATTCCGATGACAATTGCCGAAGGCTCTGGCACTGGCGCCACGTTGACGACAATATTGCTTCCGACTTCCTGCAGCGAAGTCGTATACGCGGCCAATCCAGTACCGATAAACAAGCCGCTTGTGATGAAATTGCCAGGACCGAGCGTCAGGCCTGTATAGGCATTTGGTACATCGGCCGTGAACAACGTGTACTGACCGCTCGCCAGTGTGCCCGCGGAAAGGTCGGAGAAGTTAATTACGTTATTGTTGAAAACGATGTCACCGGCTGCACCGTGAAGCAGGGAGAGTTGGTCACTCAGTAAAGGGTTATTCAATTCGTAACTCAAACTGGCACCAGAGGCCAAAGTAAGAGCGATCCCGGAAGTGTTTCCGCTGTCGACGGTCAACGTCCCAATGCTCGCGCCTGGAGCGAGAACTCCACCGCTGCCGATCGAGATGCCGTTGGTCCCACCCGGCTGAATTGTTCCAATACCACCAAGCGACGCGTTACTGGTGACCGCCACGGCGCCCGTCCCCAATGCCGAGACTGCAGCAAAGGTCAAAGTTGGGGTTGTAACTGCGGCGCCCGATCCCTTTGCCGAAAGTGTGACCTGTGTTGCGCTATCCATGGATGCGATCGCGGCGCCCCCGAGTACACCCGTTCCGCTAACTGGTTGACCGACCACCAGGCCGGAAGTGCTCGTTAGGCCAGTTACCACCGCGGATCCACCGGTCACTGTGCCGACTTGCGACGACAGTGCAGCCGCAGCGCCATTTGCCAACAGGACGCCTCCGCTCACTGTCGTATTGCCAGAGTAATTGCTCACGCCCGACAGAATTTGTGTACCTGCTCCAATTTTGGTAAGCGCGAGCGGACCTGTGCCATTTTGCAAGGTGCCGCTAAAGCTCCCGTTGGCGTTGTTGTCACCGATCGTCAGCGTATGGACTGTCGGCGTGCCCGTCGTTCCATTAACGATTCGGCCATTGATGGCCACACCGCCGCCGGGAGTGGCAACGGAGCTTGAATTGAGGCCGTTGATGGTGACGTCAAATCCGTTGAGATCCAATGTGGAGCCCGCCCCATTCGCAGATGCAATGTCAATAAAATCGGTGGTCGCACCGTTGATTGCGACATCTCCCTTGCCACTTCCATGCGGAAATGCGCCTGTGGAGGCGGTACTAGAAACACCCGCCCTTAATATGCCGAGACTTACCGTTGTTGTTCCGGTCCAATCGTTGGCGGCATTCGACAAAGTTAAAATTCCGACCTGCAAAGTATTGCCGAACTCCAATCCAAAGCCACCCGTGATTTTGGCCGCGATTGAAGCGCCAGTCGTTAGTGTTGCTGCACCTCGCGCGGTGATGCGTGTATCGCCGGTCAACGTCACCGTTTTATTGCTAGGAATCGATGCGTTATTGGTTGCCAATCGTAGAGCGCCAAAGTTGATCGTCTGTCCTGCAGAGGTTTCAGCAACGCCGATCCCGGCGATGTTGAAGTCGTTATTGAATGCCGCTCCTACGTTGAGGTAGCCTTGAGCGCCGTTGGCAACGGTAACGGGTCCAGTGCCAAAAGCACTGGCACTTGTGTTGGCACGCAAGCGGCCGGCGTTAACGATCGATCCTCCCGAATATGTATTGACGCCCTGGAGATTCCAGGCATTGTTGCCATTTTTCACAATCGAAGTCGCACCACCGGTGCCATCGGCGATGATCCCGCTGATCACATTTCCGCCAATTGCCAGCGGCGTTTGATCGACACCGGTCAAAGTCAATGTGCGGGCGCCCGAGCCCGAGGTGGCAAGTGCGCCGCTAATGGTGAGATTTGTTGCGCCTGTGGTAGGCGACGAATCGATCGTACCCCCGTTCTGCGTTAGCGTGAAACCACGGTTGGACGATTGACTGGCGTTGGCTGTCCAGCGCAACGTACCGCCATCGAGCACCAGGCTTGCGGTGGCAGGCGCAGCTCCGGGATTGCCAATTCCGCTGGCGGCAGTGCCAGCGGCCATTAAATTGGTGCTTAAAACTCCGCCGCTAATTGTGGTGACGCCGGAGTAAGTGTTGGCGCCCGTAAGGACCAATGTGCCAGCACTGGTTTTCGTCAGACCAAAAGTCGATCCCGAAATCACGCTGCTAATAGAAAGGGAGCCGCCGCTGACGACGTCTACGCCTTCAGTCGCCGACAATGCGATGGTTGGCATACTTATCGTCTGGGCATTGACCGAATTGTCAGCCACGCTGCCGCTGAGTGTGATTCCATTCGGGCCACCCAACGTGAACGTGCCGGCCGAACTATCGAACGTCAAGCCTGTAGCAGTGAAACTGACGAGGTTATTCGCTGTATTCGTGTTTAGATTGCCACTGAAGGTCAGCGCGGCCGGCGAAGTGGGAACGTTGTCGTCGTCCCAATTAAGATTCGTACCCCAATTGCCATCGGCGCCTCCGCCGTCCCAGATGTTGGCCGCCGTGGCTGAGATTGCAAAGAGAGCCGAACCAATAATTGCGACGCCGAGCGCCACAAGGGATTTCAATAGATCGCGCGACATTGCGAGACATCTCCAGGTGCAAATCTTAGATGATGGTGAGGCTCTGACGATCGCTGACTGTTACGTAATCCAACGATCGCCCGAGCACGTCGGAAAGTTGACCAAGTGAATGTTTCACCGGTCCCCCGAAAACTTTCCGAATAGGACTTCCCGACAGCCCGCAATCATACCAAGCCGTTGTGATCTGTCGCAAAGGAATTTCGCTTGATTTTGGATAATTCGAAACGCGAACCGATTCGTTCCAAGGAGCCGTGATATGACAAATGAAGGCAGTTTCAACTCAAAAACCGGCCCATTACGGCATTGAATTCGCTCACGAAACGCAAGTGCAGCGGATTTGCGAGACAAACTGGAACGAAAAAAAGGAAGGCAATATGGACAACGTTGTACAATTCTTTCTTGGGATGGGCGCTTTTGCAATCGTTCTAGCCATCCTCGCGTCGATTTTTTGGTTGTGGATGCTGGTCGATTGCCTGACCAATCCGCGGCTGCTGCCGATGGAAAAATTGATTTGGGTACTCGTCATTTTCTTTTTGCATTTCGTCGGGGCGCTGGTTTACTTGATTGTCGGCCGACAGCAGCGCGTCAGAGGCTTGTGACCAGCGTCCGAAAGTCGAGTCGATTTTGAATCGCACCTGATTTGTGCATTCATTTCGGACGATTTGAGGTATTGACCAGCCCTATCATCACTGGAAAAAGGGAGCCACGCTGATGTTTGCCCAAATCCAAGTGCCAAACCTGCAGGTCAATCTCCCTCCGAATGTGCCGCATGTGCCGCCGGAATGGGTGCCATGGGTGGGCGTCGCTCTCGGCGTTATTGTGCTGCTATTTGGTCGGGCGCTTTATTGGGCATTTGTGGCCATCGTCGGATTTTTCATCGGAATGGAATTGGCCGAAAATTGGCCTTGGTTAAATCAACAGGAGCAATGGATTCAATTGCTCGCGGCAATTGGATGTGGAATCTTAGGCGCCATTATTGGCATTTTCGTTCAGCGCTTGGCGTTTGCCATTGGAGGATTCTTTGCAGGTGGCTACCTCGCGTTGGCCATCGCCACGCGGATGCATATAGCGACCGACTCAAATGCCGCGAACATTTGGATGATTGTAGGTGGCGTGATCGGCGCCATTGTGGCAGCGATGATTCTGGACTGGGCCATTATTGTGCTTTCCAGTCTCGCAGGGGCGGCGGCGATTCTAACTCCGTTCCAGTTGCGAATTGGCGATGACCGCATAACTGCGGTACTGTTTTTTGTTCTGGCCGCAGTCGGAATATTCTTTCAGGGGCGGCACTTTCTGGCCACGCGTGTGCCACCTGCGACCGCCGTGCCTCCTCCGGTGGTGTAACTGCGCGCCGCCGAACTTTCATCTCCGTCCGGACTCCATCTTCCCCGCGTGCCCGGCTTGTTAAATCCAATTGTGCGGGCTGCTGCGCTTTTGCGGGCAAAATGCGGAGACTGCATGGCGCCATTGCGCCAGGCGTTACAGCTTAGCGTTAAAGTCACTCGCGGAATTACTGGAGTTTGCGGACTCGCGAAAGTCTGCGATGTGGCGAAAAGGAAACATCTGGCTAAACGGAACGTGCTAGCGAGACGATATCGCTCCATAGGTCATGCCCCAGCCTGACGTAGGTCCAGCGCGGCAGCCGTGCCCAATGAGCGCAATAGCGAGGGCGGGCGGCGAATTTGGACCATCAGCCTGACAGGCAAATTACCAGTGCCGATCCCCATTTGTTTCGCTTTAGGAGTTCCTCCCATGAAACGTCGTGTTGTGTTGGCGGCGGCCGTGCTGGCCGGCGCCTTCGTCATGATGGGTGCCGCCGATGCCAAGGCGTTCCATCACGGTGGTGGTTGTGGATGTGAATCGTCATGTTGTGCCGAGACGAGCTGCTGTGCCGCACCAAGCTGCTGCGATTCTTGCTGCGACTCGTGCTGCGATAGCTGCTGCGGTCACAAGTGCCGTCTGTTCGGCTGGCTGCACAAATGCTGCCACAAGTCTTGCTGCGATTCGTGCTGCGAATCGAGCTGCGGCTGTGAGAAGAGCTGCGGTTGCGAATCGAGCTGCTCGGCCGCCCCGAGCTGTGGTTGCAGCGCTGCTCCGAGCTGCGGTTGCTCCAGCGGCTGCGATAGCTGCTGCGAATCGAGCTGCGGCTGTGGCCACCACTGCCACCTGTTCGGCTGGCTGCACAAGTGCTGCCACAAGTCGTGCTGCGATTGCTGCTGTGAATCGAGCTGCTGTGCGGCGTCAAGCTGCGGTTGCTCGGCTGCCCCGAGTTGCGGTTGCGGTGGCTAGTAGCGCACGACAATCGATTGCCAATTCCGCGCTGGCCACATAGGGCGTAAGTCCGGCTTCGCTTCGGCGAGCCGGCCCCTGGTGGCGGCCGATGGATCGGATGGTCGGCAGGTGTGTCGAACATCGATCGCGGGCAATTCGCAATCGAAGCAAACCGGCGGGCACAGCACCAATGCTCCGACGAGCCAGCTCGTCAGCAGCGGTCATGCCCGCCGTAAATGGCGCGAACCTGTGCTGCAGCGAATGCGGCCTCCGACAAAAATCGGACTCTTGATCAAACGGCTCCCCGTCTCCAGCGGGTCGAGCCGTTTGGTTTTTGACACAACGCTTGACTTTGACTCCCCGACTGTGCGAGGCTAACGTGCGTTGCGGCGCCGGGTGGAACAGCCTTTGCCGCGACACTCTGTGCTCTTCATATTCTTCGCCAGCCGTCGCAGAGGAGGTGAGCCGTGGCACGCGTCATCAGTTGCGATTTCTATTGCACCCGCGATGGCCGATATCGACTGCGTCCCTGGATTGAAATCCTGGCATTGCTCGCCGTCGTTTCACTTATGATGCTGGGGTTCGCTGAAGCAGCGAATGCCGCAGGCGCCGATTCGCAAGCTGTCCTGTGCGACTATTTGGAAGCCGGCGAATTTGCTCCGGCGGTGGCCATGGCGCAATCGGCATCGGCCTCGTCGAGCGAGCATGACACAATTCTGGCGCAAGTCGCCCGAGCGCAGTCCGCGGTCGGCGATCGCCAGAGTGCGCTTCAGTCAGTCGCGCAAATCGATAACGATCGAACGTTGAGCGATACGCTCTCTTTTGTCAAAGGTCAACCGCAACATAGGAACCGTGGCGCAGGCGGCGGCAACCAGGCCGACTTTGATTCGATCATCGATCTCATTACGGCGACCATCGCCCCGCAATCGTGGGACGATGTGGGCGGACCGGGCTCGATTCAATCGTTTCCCGGCGGTGTGTATGTAGATGCCCAGGGAGTGTTGCAATCGGCGCTGAATCAGGATCGCTCAGGCGGACTGGCCGCACTCAGGCAGTCGTCATTTAATACCGATTCAACCGCTGACGTCCGGCAAAGCTCGCCGCTGCGGAAGGTGTCGCTGGTGAGGCTCGAACGGCAAGCGCAGTTATTGGCGGCTGAAGGTCGGCGTCCAACTGAGGAGATGCAAGCTCTCGGCGGATTGCAGCGGATCAAATACATATTGGTCTATCCGGAGCAAGGCGAAATTGTGATTGCCGGTCCGGCGGGCGATTGGCAGATGGATCGCGAAGGACGGCTAGTCGGAAAGGATACCAACCGTCCAGTCTTGCGGCTCGACGATTTGGTGGTCGTGGTGCGGCACATGCTGTCGGCGCCCGATGCACGCTTTGGCTGTTCCATTACGCCGACACAGACGGCGCTGGCCGATGTGCAGGAGTTCATCAAGGAATCGACAAAGTCGCCGCTCAAACCGGGGCAACGCGATGCGTGGCTGAAGCAACTACGGCAGAAACTGGGCAGGCAAGAAATTGAAGTTTACGGCATCGATCCGCGGACTCGGCCCGGCCTGGTGCTGGTGGAAGCCGACTACCGTATGAAACTGATTGGCATGGGCTTGGAAGACGGTGTGCTGGATGTGCCGAGTTATTTGTCGATGATCAAAGTGCCGCCGGGCCAAGCGCCGCCACCCATGGACGTGCTCCGCTGGTGGTTTACCTTGAATTACGATTCCATCACCACTTCGGCGGAGCACGATGCGTTTGAGCTTCACGGTCAAGGCGTGAAGGTGCTCAGCGAAAATGAGATGCTTTCGGAAGCAGGTCAACAGGTTCACACTGGCAAGTCGGATGCGCTAAATCAACAGTTTGCGCAGAACTTCACCAAGCACTTTGCGGAACTGGCGGTTAAGTATCCGATTTACGCCGAGTTACAGAATCTGTGTGATCTGGCTCTAGTGGCGCGCTCATGCGCAGCGAACACCTGCCTGACAAGGTGCAGTGGCATATGCTGCACTTCGGCGATCCGAGCTCGTATCAGGTGCCACTCGCCAGTGCGCCAAAAACCGTGGAAACCGTTATCAATCACCGGGCAGTGAACCAGGTGAATATCATCGTCGGCGTCAGCGGCGGTGTGCGAATTGATCCCCATTCGCTCGTTAAACCGGCCGCGATTAAGACTGACGATTACGGACTGTTGAAGGCCGATCGTGCCGGCTCGGCCCCGAAGAAAGGCGAAGGGCGCGAGCGCTGGTGGTGGGATTAACGGCCGCGTGCGGCTTAACTTGTCGCGGTGTCAATTTCTGCGATTTTGAGCCGACAAGGCTCTTCGTGTTGCCCATCGTCGGAGCGATCTGCGATTGCCCGATCTGCAAATTCCATGGCCTCCGCGCGTGCCAATTCGCCGATTTCTAGTAGATCGTGGGCCTGTTCGAGCAAGTGCTGGTAGGCATCGTCCCAGTCTGAATGCAAATCCAGCGGGTCGAGATCTTTCAAGGCAAAGTTATCGCTGGCACTGCTCAACTGGCCAATTTCATTTGCCGGCGCCGCATCGACCGCAACGTTCGAAGTTCGATCGACTAAATACAATGGTCTTGCTCGCACTTGATCATAAATGCGAACAACGTATTCTCCCAACATGCTGATGCCGAGCGCATTGAGCGAGGCGAAAAAGCTCATCGTCACCAACTGCGAAGTCCAACCCGGCACGGCATATTCGGTAAAGAACCTGCAGTACAGCGAACATCCGCTCACGGTGAGGAACATCGCGAACGCCATCCAGCCGATCCAGGAAAAAATCGCCAACGGCAGCGATGAAAACGAGTACATCGCCGTTCGCGCCAGACGCACTAATCCTCGCAGCGACACTCGCGGATGGCCGTCGTAGCGTGTGCCGCGCTCAATGGGTACGCCGATTTGTTTAAAGCCGACCCAGGAGCGCAGCCCCGGCAAATACCGATCGTGTTCTGTTAACGCGAGAATTGCGCGAGACACGCGGGCATCGATCAGACCGAAGTTGCCCGCATCTACCGGGATCTGCGTTTGAGCGATTGACGACAAAAGGCGGTGAAACGCCCCGAACATCAATCGCCTTCCGAACCATTCTTTGCGTCGTGTGCGAATTGCGTAAGCCACGTCGTAGCCGTTCTGCCATGCATCGAGCAATTTGCCGATCGCCTCGGGCGGGTCTTGCAAGTCGCTATCCATCAACACCATCGCGTCGCCGCGCGCGTGCGATAAGCCTGCATGCAGCGCCGCTTGGTGTCCAAAGTTTCGGGATAAGTGCACGACACGCACGTCCGGAGACTGCCGCGCGAGCTGATCGAGCAATTCAGACGTGCCATCGGTCGATCCGTCATTGACGAAGATGATTTCGAACGTCGTCCGGCAGGCAACGAGCGCCGCACGGATTCGCTGGCAGAGCTCGAGGAGCACACCGGACTCATTGAAAACCGGTAATACCACGCTGATTAGGGCGTCGGAAACCGGAGGGCGAGCTGGCGCACAAGACGCGTCGTTCATCAGTTGCAATTCGCTGGGATTACGAAGTCGCTTATTGACGGCGCGCTATAGGCCGCAGAAGCGTTACCACGATCAAACCTAGCCCAAGAAATGTGATGAGGCGGCCCAGCCGTAGCGATTCCGGCTGGAATTCCAGGGCGATTCTGTGATTTCCCGCCGGGACGACAATGCCGATGAAGTCGCCATCGGCCCGCAGCACTTCAGCTGTTTTGTCATCGACTGCAGCTTTCCAGCCGGAATGGAAGCTTTCATTGATCACGAGCAATTGCTGGCTTTCGCAGTCGGTATCGAGCAGCAAAAATCCTGGGCGATCGATGCAGATATGCGCAGTTCCGCGAATTCCGATTGGCAATTCGACGGCACGATCGACCAGTGCGGTCTCAGTAATGCCGATACTCGCAATGTCGACCGCAGGCGTTGAACTTTCGTGCGCAGAGCAAACGAGCCACGCGCGCGATTGAGGATTTGAAAGCGGGATCCACAGGTGATTTTGCTGATCCGCAGCCCATCCAGCGCCAGCCACCCGCAGTGCTTCGTGGCTTCGATAGTCGAGCCGTCGCTCAGGTTCGAGGCCGGCATAGCCATCCACCAGTTTCCAGCCAGCCAATAGAATGCGGTCACCAACACGCATCGCGCTTTCTAGTGGTGCTGGTGGGGAAATCCTGAAGCACTCGGCCGCGACTCGATTCGTGGCATTGCCAGGTGGAACATCGGTAGAAGCAATGAAGGTCTCGAGAGATGCTGTATTTCCCGCGACGGAGTGACTCAATCCGTAGAAACCGAGGTCGATTGCTGAAAGTGCAATTAGCGCTGGAATTGCCCACTGCCGACCATGAACCGCTTGTTGTAGAAAGAACGTTGCTCCTGTGAGTATGACTGGCCCAGCAACGATCCACGGCCAGGTGGAAGCGAACGGGCTCCATAAAAGTGCACCCAGTCCTGCCATTATCCAGGATGCGATTGACAGCAGCCACAATGCTTTTGGAAATGACGCGTTTCGTTGCGAACGAACGAGAGTGTCTATGCCCAGGGCGGCGAGCACCACGATGCCGAACTGCACAAGCACGATTGCTCGGCATGGGAACCGAAACCTGTTCAACAGTGGAATGTGCGCCTGCAGCCATCCGAACGGCCCGAATGTCCCGATAGCCCAAATGAGTGAAACGGCGACCACAAATGAGGCGGCTATCGACACCTGTCTGAATCGCCGCGGAGCGCCGCTGGCAAACCAAAACATGGCCAACATCAACGGAACTGCACCAATATAGAGACCGAGTTCGTGAGTATTTTCACCCACCACCCGCGTCGCAAACAGGTAGGGCGCAATCAGCTGGATCAGGTTCAATGGGTGAAGCGAGCCTTGAGCGGCAATCTCGATTCCGGTCGACTGCCGGGTCGAGTTTTGAAGTGCTTCCGTCGTCGGCGCCAATTGGATTGCGCCAATTACGAAGCCGATGACAACCGCCAGCAACCATTCGCCAATTGCTCCGGCGATTGCCAGGCTGGATTTCGCTCTCGAACGAGCAATCCATAAGGCGTATCCACCTTGGACAAGCAGCGAGGACAGCATGTATTGCGGGTAGCCCAATAGCAACTGCGAGCCGGTCAATAATGCAATTGCAATGAACGCCCAACGACGTGACCGAGGTTCCTGATCACGAATTAAGTAGTCGATTGCCAATAGCAACCACGGCAAGTGGGCAACGATTTCAATCGCATTGGGATGTACAAAATGCAACAGATTGAATCCGCCAAAAGCAAACGCGGTTGCGCCAAACATTGCCGCCGCGGGCAACAATCGCCAGCGCCGTAAAAGCAGATACATCCCGAAAACTAGCGCGGGATAACTCAGCCAGCATTCCAAATCGAACGCCAGCCACAATGGCAACGCGCTATAGAGCAACAAGTGCAGTGGATGATATCCGCCAATTTGTCCCTCACCGGTTAGATAAAACCCGCAAAACAAATCGGGACACCAATCGAAAGCCTCGCCCCGGGTTAGCTGCTGTAAGTAAAACGCGCGCAGCGGCAAATGAAATTCGCCTAGATCGTCGGCCAGGTAAACTTTGCCGCGGAGGATTGGAATAGCTAGTGCCGCGAGCAAGGCCAGGGCGCTCATAATCGCCGCGGCGAATCCAAGGCGTGCTCGACGCGAAGGTGAGTTTGAAATCCGAGCGCCAGCGCAGGTGATTAACTCTGGCTGCTCGCTTTCCGTGCGGTTTTCGCAATCTAGAGTTGCCGTTTGCATCAGATTGCAGCTTTAGGCTCGCTGGAATTTGCGGAAATTAGAACTCGGGGGTCGGCTTTCAGACTTCGCAAGTGCGGCGCATCGATAATCGAAAACGGGCTAACTACGTCTTGCCAGTGTTCGCCGCGCTGCTCAATCAGGCGCTCTTCGATTGGACCAAGCCGATTCGCCGCCAGAGCAAGATAACTGATGTTCTCCGGCCGTAGGTTCATGATCCGCACCGCGGTAGCGTCGACTGCGGCCGAATTTGGACCAATGAGCACCAGCCCCATCGGCTTCGCGCTGCCCATGATCGGGCCATCGCCTTCCATGCACATTATCCCGTCGATAATCGCAATCGTTTTGGGCAGCGAAGCGTTGATGTCGAATACCGTTTCCGGAATCCCCGCATGGTGCAATACGTTTTTCGGCCAGCCGTACACGATGCCTGGTATCGTGCCATAAAGGTTTTTCATCGCCGCGGTGACGCCGACCCAGTGATGTGTTTTCATCTTCGGCATCGACACGATCAGATCTGCCTCAGCCACGCTGCGCGGAAAGTGGAAGCCGTCCAGCCGACTTGCATTACCGCGATTCTTCGTCCAAACCACGTCCTCATAGTTCAAATCGGCAAAGGGCAGAGCTGCATCGTCCAAAGCCAACCGCATACCACTTTCGACAAGTGCCATTTCCGTGTCGCGCACATGTCCGGGTGCTTCTCCGACGGTGACCACCGCACCCAAATCGCGAAACGCTTCCGCTGCCGCAACAACCATTGCCGGATGCGTCGTCAAGTGCGGTGCCAGTTTTGTCGGCTCGACCAAATTCGGTTTAAGCAACAACCGTTTGCCACGAATTTGGTCTGGTGTAATGCCGGTAGCCCGCAGTCCATCAGCAATTGTTTTTGCGAGGGGTCCGTCGTATCGCTGATTCTTCGCGATGAAGACGGGTTCCTTTGCGGCTAAGCTTCGTTTGATCAACGGAAATCCGATTGCGCCTGCGGCAACCGCGCCCGTGGCGATGAGCAGTGAGCGGCGACTGACGCGAGCATTGTGAATCGCGTCGTCCAAAGCGCAGTTGTGCGCGCCATTCGATTTGGCTGAACTCGTTGGGTTTTGAGATTGCGTCATTTCGTGGGAACACCCAGGAGTTGGAAGCCCTGGAATTTAGTCAATGTGACCAACGGGGAATCTTCGCCCTCACCGGCCAATAACAGCAATGCGAGTGCAAGTGGCGATACTTTGCGCTTGGTCGTGCGGCGATACGCTATTTCCAACCAGTGCGAAGCGTCGGGCAATTCGCGTCCATGCGCCGCCAAACCGAGCAGACCATAGCTGAGCGAAATTGGCGTTGTGTCGTCACGCAGAGCGCTCATCAGAAATTGCAATGAGCGTTCGATTCGTGGATCGTCGATATCCTCGCCAGCAAGAGCCAATAGCGCGATGCCTGTGGGCTCAATATGCGGCCGCAGGCGCTGGCCAAGCACCACCGTATTGCCATAATTGCATCCGCCCGTGGTAAGTAACCGGTCGACGAGCAACCGCACACCTTCGCGCGTGCGATTGTGCGCTGAAAGCCCGAGCGCTTTCAGCGCCAACACCGCGGTGGCGGTTGGTTCCTGCCACGAGTGTGTGCCAATGACCCATGGCCACCCTACCAGCTGGACGTCATGCCCATACTCCGGCGACGGCGATAGCGTATTGCCTTTGGCAGCGAGCAACCAATTCGTGGCCGTCTGAAGATCGAATTTAGCAACGGCATCGGTCAACGCCTGGGCTGCTTCGTCGACTGTCGCACTGTTCCGTCTCTCGAGCACTGCGGCGATAGTTGACCAAGCTGTCGGCCAACCTGGCTGATTCAATTCTTTTAAGGGCGGCACTTGGCCGCTGCTAGCTTGCACGTTTGCAAGCCAGCGCAGATTGTTGCCAGCCGCTCTACATCGGCCGGCTGCCAGAAGCGCAATCGTTGCGAGCGCCGTTGGCTCAGCGGCGGGACTTGAGCCTCCATGATAACCGCACGGCCCTTGCGACAGCCGATCTAGCGCATCTGTCGTCCAAGAATTTGCCGCGCGCATTTTTTGATATCCACCAAGAAGCTGCTGTTCTCATCTCAATTTCCACTGCAACCGTAGCTCTGGCGTCTATGCGAATCAAACTCGCAAAATTGCCGTAAGTTATTTCGCGAACGCTCATTTGGGTTGCGTGATTCAAAAAGTTTCTGCGGTGATCAAAGATTTCTTAAAGTTCTCAATTTGACATCATGCGACTTCGACCTACGTTTGATTGCACAGGCAAAAGCAATTGAGCAATCGAGTGCTTTTGGAGTGTGACATGACTTTCGGGTTGTGGTAAAGCGTGCTAACGGCTGCTGGATCCTTTTCAAAAACAGAACATCCGGCGAGTCGGAACGGTTCGCAATATGTAATTTTTTGGTGCCTGCTGGGCCTTCGCATCCTCGATAATGGCAAACCGGTCGTAAGGCCGCGACGCAAAGCTATGGGTCCTGAACGTATCAGGATCGCCAGGCTGCCGAAGGGATGTTGGTCGCTTAAACCCTGTTGAAGGGCGATGGCGGACAAACACTCTCTCACTTCGAGGCGATGTGCCGCGTGTCGTTGTTCATTAACCAGGGTTTAGGCTTGGGTGCATCTGCAGGCTGACGCCGGTCCAACACTAAAAGTGTTGTGACCGGCGTCGCACTCAGGCGAAATCCACCATCACCGTTTATGCCGGTGAGCTAGGCTGGCTGGTGGCGAAAGCTTGGGTCGCCGGCAGGAGGCTTTTATGCGTTCAGTAGCTTGGGCGGTTCGAAAGTTTTTGACGAGTGAAGATGGACCGACGGCAGTGGAATATGCCGTGATGTTAGCGCTAATCGTGGTCGTCTGCTTGACGGCAATCGGATCGATTGGCACTAACGCCAACAGCACATTCCAAGGAGTCGCCGCCTCGTTGGGCGGTGGCAGTTAAGCACACGAAGTGCGTTTAGCCTGATCGGTTCGCAGTCAGTTCCCAATTTTTTCCTATCACTTAGATATGAGGACGTTTGCTATGACGAAATTCGTGAACAAAATTCAACGGTTTTTGGCCAGTGAAGACGGCCCCACCGCGGTCGAATACGCGGTGATGCTGGCTCTCATTGTTATTGTGTGCTTGGCGGCCATTGGGTCGATCGGCACCAACGCCAAGACCACGTTCACCAACGTGGCGAACTCGCTGGGTAGCGGAAGTTAGTTACCGGTCGTTCGCCTGAAAATTATTGTGTGCCGATTCCAAGCCCGGGGGTGCAACTCCCGGGCTTGGGTCGCGCTGGGCAGGTCGCTCGACTGGCACACGCATCGGCTTTCACCTGATGCCTTTCGATTTATGACGTATGGTTGAGTCGTCGAGGTCCGAGAAACTCGCGCGGTTGAGATTGCAATTATGTATCCAACGATTCCCAGCGAAGCGATGTGGGGCGCAATTCAACTCGCCAGCTATTTTGTTGCTATCGTCGGCATATTCCTGAGTCTGGCCACCACGGCTAGGGCATAAAGAAGATCAATTGCGCACTGCAAAACGTCGACGCCCTTGTGCCTGCGAAGTTCTGCAGTCCGCAATCCAAATTGTTTTCAAAAACTTTGCCTGCGAGGTAAGGAATCCTCTCCATGCCCGATCACAGTTTTTTTTCGAATGCTCTTGATCATTGGCCAATTTGGCTGGTGACTGTCACTTTAGTGGTGGCCGCATTAATTGATGGCTGGCAACTGAAGGTGCCCAACTGGATTACTTTTCCGATGGTCCTCAGTGGGATCGTTTACAACGCCATCGAATTCGGGTGGGAAGGACTGGGAGCGAGCTTGTTGGGGATGGTGGTCGGCCTGGCACTGTTGCTTCCCGCCTATGCGATCGGCGGAATGGGCGCAGGCGATGTGAAGCTGTTAGCAGGCGTGGGCGCGTGGGTCGGCGCGACAACGACGTTTTATTCGTTCTGCGTGTCGGCGGTTATTGGCGGCGTGATTGCGCTGGCCATGGTGCTCGTTGGCCGCAGCTGGCGGAAACACAAAAATCAGTTTTTGGTCATCGTCAATGAGATGCTGACCGTCGGTAAGCCAACGGAACTCGCATCTATCGCCGCTCAGCGCAAAAGCAGCATGCTGCTTTTGCCTTATGGCATTCCTATTGCCATCGGCACCATTGCTTACTTCATTTGGGCGGGACTGCTGCTATGAAAAACTTGATGCACTGCTATCACGAATTCTTTTGCCGTAAGTCGGTCAGTCGCTTAACAAATGAGCCGATCCTGAATCTCAAGGTGGAGAACCTCTGTCGATCGTGCCGAAGAAACCGACGGGGGGCCGCTGCCGTCGAGTTTGCCATCGTTGCTCCAGTCTTCTTTCTGCTCGTTTTCGGCATGATCGAATACGGGCGGATGGTGATGGTGCAACAAGTAATTACCAATGCTTCGCGCGAGGAGGACGCGGGTGGGCGTACTCGATAGCTCGACTACCGCACAAGTTCAAACGGCCGTGAACAATTACTTAACGGCAGCGAAGATTCCGACCGGTTCGGCGACCGTTACTGTTTCGCCCAGTCCACCGAGTAGCGCTGGGTATGGCGGCGCAGTGACGTGTACGGTGTCCATCGGGTTTAACTCGGTTAGTTGGTTGCCATCGCCACTTTTCCTGGGCGGCAAAACACTGACTGCGGCCAGCACAATGCGCCGTGAGGCAGTTCAATAAAAAACGAATTCAAGCAGATCTTTTCCCTTTCCAGCAACTCAATCAAGAATCCGGGATCGAAAACGGAATTGACATTCGGAATCGGATCGTGAGGCGTGAATGCGACCTAAATCGTTAATTTTGCTGTTACTGGCCTTAGGCTGCGGCCTCGTGGCATCGATTGGCATTAGCCAAGTAATGGACGCCCGCAACCGCAATGCGGCACCCCTCGTCGAAAAGGAACCGATTCTCGTCGCACTAAAAGACATTAAGGTCAACGAAGCGTTGACCGAGAAGAATCTCAAGCTCGAAGAGTGGCCGAAAGATAAGATTCCGCCCGATGCGATTCACGATCTGAAAGACGCTCAAGGTCAACGCGCCGGCGGAATCATCCTCGCCGACGAGCCGCTGCGCAAAGCAAAATTCGCCGTCGACCACCGGATCGACGATATTCCCAAAGGATATCGGGTCGTCGCCGTATCCGCGGATGCTGTTAGTGCAACCGGAAATCTGCTGCAGCCGGGTGATCGCGTAGACGTGGTAGTATCGGTCAAGACGCATACCGGGGCTCAAAACCAGACCGCAAAGACTATTCTGCAAGATGTCAAAGTCTTTGCAATCAACGAACAGTACCGCCCGACCGAGGGCAATAAATCAGACGAAATGATTGCGGCGAAGACGGTCTCACTTTTGGTGACGCCGAATCAAGCGGAAACAATTGCACTAGCCAGCGAGATGGGCAAGATCCGATTGGTCTTGCGGCATCCTGACGACGACGCCGTGGCCGACACCGCGGGCGCCGAAGAAAGCGAAATCTTGCAAGGAAGTGGCCATGCCGATCGAAATCACGAGGCGCCTGCAGGACCAGGTAACGACAAAACCAGTAGTGTGTTGGCCTGGCTGAAGCAGCAAACTTCCGGGAGCACGCCGGCAACACAAATTGTCGCACAGGCAGTTCCCGATCCAGAAGAGCACTTCACCATGGAAGTGCTGAAAGCCGACGAACGCAGCGTAGTTGATTTCACTCGCAAAGGCAAAGACGGACGCTGGTGGAATAACAGCACAAGCAACGCATCGACCAGTGCGATGAACACGCCGGCAAGTCCGATGGGTGCGGTAACTCTGCCCGCGACTTCGACGTCGTCGCCGACAAATACACTGCCGAAAATTCCTTTGCCCGGTGGGCTGCTGCCGCCGTCGATGTCGCCAACATCGGCACCGGTTTCGGTTCCAGCGCCCGGTCCAGCAACCGAATCCGACCCATTTATGCTGCCGGCCGCGGGTAAAAGACCCGTGGGAGATAGCTAAAAGACAACCGAGAAGTTAAACGCAGTTACTAAGGATCACAGTTTGCGAGCGATTCAAAATCGCTTTCAACCTTTCAACTCATCACGTCCCGCAGTCGTTCGACCCACAACTCATCGTACGGATAATCCAGAGAGGACAAGGATGTTCTCATTCATCCCTGGGCGCAAGCCCATCGCGCGCACCCTTTGCGCAATCCTGCTAATTGGCGGCTACCAGGCGGCGCTTTCACCGGCGCAAGAACTGACTGCGCCATTTCCACCGGCCGGGCAATTCGCGCCGCTAAACGCGCTGCCGACCCCGCCCTTGCCACAAGCGACTGCGCAAGACACGGATGCAAGCGCGCCGACGCCGAGCAGCGAGCCCGTCATTCACAAGATTAAAGCAGCCAATGAGCGGATGGAAATGACAGTCAATTCCAGCCGAGTGCTGTCGCTTGACCAAAACATCCCACGTGCTCAGGTCAACAACAAGGACATCCTGGAATTGACGCCACTATCGCCGAATGAAATTCAAGTGGCGGCCAAGAAAACCGGCGTCACACAAATCAATTTGTGGAACGAAAAGGGCCAGGTTTACACAGTCGACTGCATCGTTTACGGCGATGCGCGCGAGCTGCAGGAATTGATTCGCACGCAGTTCCCCTCGGCCAACATTAAAGTGCGCCCGCTGGCGAGTAGTGTGCTGCTGACCGGGTTCGTCGACCGGCCAGATATGGTCAGTCAAATTATCCAAATCGCACAGGACTATTATCCGAAAGTGCAGCCTGACATCCGTGTCGGTGGTGTGCAGCAGATCTTATTGCACGTGAAAGTCGCGGAGATTAATCGCACAAAGGCCCGAACATTGGGCGTCGACTGGGCGCGCATCAACGGCAGCAGTTTCATTGCTTCGGGCGTGAGCGGATTATTGGCCAATGGCAGCGTTGCTGGCGGATTTGTTCCGCAGGGTGCCGGCGACACGGTTCGTTTTGGCGTCGTTGATGGTAGCAGTGCCTTCTTTGGATTTCTCGAAGCCTTGCGGCGCGAAGACATTTTGAAAATCAATTCCGATCCGAACTTGACGACGGTTAGCGGCCGCCCAGCGTTTTTCAACTCGGGCGGTGAATTTCCGATTCTTGTTCCGCAAAGCTTGGGCACCGTCTCAATCGAGTATAAAAAATTTGGCACGCAAGTCGATTTTGTTCCGATTGTGCTAGGCAACGGCAACATCCGTTTGGAAGTGCGCCCGCGTATCAGTGAAATCGACGAAACGCGCAGCATTACGATCAACGGAACCACGGTGCCAGGCCTGCGAGTTCGTGAGGCGGACACGGGTGTGGAATTGAGGCCAGGCCAGACGTTGGCGATTGCTGGTCTCATTCAAACTCGTTTGCAAGCCTCGAAACGTGAAATTCCCTGGCTCGGCGAACTTCCTTGGGTTGGCGCAGCTTTCCGGCGAGTTAGCCAGACCGAAGAAGAAATTGAGTCACTGATTCTTGTCACACCGGAAATCGTAGCAGGGCTCGACTGCGGAGAAGCACCGCAGTGCTTGCCTGGAATGCACAGCGATGTGCCGAACGATGTCCAGGAATACTGGCGCGGTTATATCGAAGTGCCGTCAAAAGGCCCCTGCGGACCTGGCTGTGGTTGCGGTGGAAGTGGCGGCTTCAATGGCGACGGTCCGTTCGCGCCAGGACCGCAACGGATTGAAGAAATCTCGCCAGGGTCGCCGACCCCGGCGGGTGCGAGTGAAGCTCGATCGCCAGGCCGAAGCATGGGCACGTCCTCGGCAAGCGTGAATCGCAGCACCGTTGTGCCCACAAATAGTCAGAATCGCTATAACCAATCCAACCCGCCGGAACAGCGCTCGGCTAGCCGCGCCAATAGTCCGAGCAATGGACCAGGTTTCATCGGGCCTGTTGGTTATGACGTATTAAACTAAGGGCGAACTGCACTTAGTTTGTTTTGCTAGTCAAAAACTGTCGATTTCACTTGACTGGACTGGCAAGGCCAACGTCAGAAAAAGCAACTAGCCATTAGCGATTAGCAATTTGCCAAACCGCTCGGGTCCAGCATGGATCGACGGCTCTGGCGAATCGCAAATTGCGAGTGGCTAATCGCTGTGAACGCAACATATGTCGAATGTTCTACGACTGGCGATCGTCGATCCGAACGATCCCGCGCGAGTCGCTTAAAACAATCTTGCTCGGCCTCGACATGGTCTGGCTCGAGGCGGAATGTTCGCGCTACGAGTTCTTCGCCGATGTAATTGCGCAAACGCACCCGGATATTGGCGTTGTGGCGCTCGATGCCGATCCAGACAAGGCGCTGAAGCTTGTTGAACAACTCGCCGCGGCATCACCCCAGTGCAGCATTCTCGTTGTCAGCGGGTCAACCGATGGCACGCTTATCTTGCGAGCCATGCGGGCGGGCGCAAAAGAGTTTTTGCCAAAGCCGGTGAAGATCGAAGATCTTGTCGGCGCGCTCGAGCGTCTTAGCGAACGGCAATTCGGCAAAGGGGAAGGAAAAGTTCGGGGCAGCCAGGTAATTGCCGTGTGCGGTTCCACAGGCGGCGTTGGAACAACAAGTCTTGCCGTAAACTTAGGGTGTGCACTGGCGGCCGATGCGAAGAATTCCGTGTGTCTGGTTGACCTGGACCTCAGCCTCGGCGATGCCGACGTGTTTCTCGACACGATTCCCGACTACACGCTGGTCGACGTCGCCCAAAACGTCACGCGGCTCGATTTCACACTCCTCAAACGTTCGCTAACAAAGCACTCTTCCGGTCTGTTTTTGCTGCCTCGACCAGTCCAGCTGGAAGACGCGGTACACATTACGCCAGAAGATTTGCAACGTATGATCGGGCTTTTGAAAGCCACTTTCACGCATTTGATATTGGACCTGTCGAAAGGGTACTCGCCGATCGACATGGTGGCTCTCGAAACCGCAACCCAAGTACTGCTTGTTACGCAGCTCGATTTGCCGTGTTTGCGCAATGTGGTTCGTCTAATGCTTTCCTTTGGCGAGATCAGCGGTTTGAAAGACAAGGTGAAGATCGTTGTCAATCGAGCAGGCTTAGACGCCGCGCAAATTAGCTTGAAAAAGGCGCAAGAAACCATTGGCCGCGACATTTTCTGGCAGCTCCCGAACGATTATCGCACGATGTCTGAAGTGCGTAATAACGGCGTGCCCCTGATTGAACAAGCGCCGAAAGCAGCCATTACACAATCGGTCGTGGAATTGGCGGAATATTTCTCGTCTGGCGGTTCGACCGATAAGGACGCATCTGAGGCCGGCGACGACGCGAAAGCAGGCAAAGGCTCGAAATGGCGCAGTCTCTTCGGCAAAAAGTAAAATCGGGCGCCAGCAGCGTATTTTGGCAAGGTCGCTGCGCCGATTTGCGCCAAATCTGACGGTGCGGCCACTTCGAGTGGCGACGCGATTCCGCCTCATTCGCGTCGCCATTTGTGAGCTATGGTTTCCGAGGGCGGACGTCCAAATCGCACTCCTTGGTCTAGACACCTGGAACAGCTGAGCTTGCGCAATGGCAGCGGTAAAACCACTTTCGGCCAGCACTCGAGCAAACGAGAAAACATCGGCTTCAGAGTTCGAAGCGCTCAAGCGGCGCATTCACACGAAGCTGGTCGACAAGCTCGATCTGACCCGAGTTGGCGAACTGGAAGGCGACGTGTTGCGTCGCGAAATCCGCCTGGTCGTCGAGCATCTGTGCGATACAGAAGATCATCTGCTCAACCGCAGCGAGCGCGATCGACTTGTCGAAGAAGTTCTCGACGAAACTTTCGGACTTGGTCCACTCGAGTTCCTGCTGAAAGATCCGACGATCAGCGATATTCTGATCAACGGTCCAAAACAGGTGTATGTGGAACGCCGTGGCAAGTTGGAAAAAACTACCGTCAATTTCCGAGATAACGGCCATTTACTGCAGATCATCGATCGCATTGTCTCCCGTGTCGGAAGGCGCGTTGACGAAGTTTGCCCGATGGTCGATGCGCGGTTGCAGGATGGCAGCCGCGTGAATGCCATCATTCCGCCGCTCGCTTTAGATGGTCCGGCGGTTTCGATTCGACGTTTTGGCGCGAATCCGCTGAAGCTCGAAGATTTGCTCAATTACAAAGCGTTCACGCCAGAAATGGTAATGTTGCTTGAGGGTGCGATCAAAGCGAGACTTAACATTATCATCTCGGGCGGTACGGGCTCCGGTAAGACCACGCTGCTCAATACGCTCTCCAGCTTCATTCCCGGCCATGAACGTATTGTGACGATCGAAGATGCCGCTGAATTGCAGTTGCAGCAAGAACACATTGTGCGCTTGGAGACGCGCCCGCCAAACATCGAAGGCAAGGGCGCAATCACCGCTACCGACCTGGTAAAAAACGCGCTGCGTATGCGACCAGAGCGCGTGATCATCGGCGAGTGCCGCGGTGCAGAGACGCTCGATATGTTGCAAGCGATGAACACCGGTCATGAAGGCTCCATGACCACGCTGCACGCCAACTCTCCGCGCGACGCGGT
This sequence comes from Pirellulales bacterium, assembly GCA_963773875.1. GTDB lineage: Bacteria > Planctomycetota > Planctomycetia > Pirellulales > JADZDJ01 > CAVTYH01. The sequence continues at coordinate 40,286 of CAVZCV010000005.1, read as the reverse complement.
TGCGCGTATCGAAACCATGATTACCATGGCCGGTTTTGACTTGCCTCTGAAAGCGATGCGTCAACAAATCGCGAGCGCTGTGGATCTCATTATCCAAGCTAACCGGTTACAAGGTGGTTTGCGAAAAGTCACCCACATCACGGAGGTCGTGGGCATGGAACAGGACACCGTTGTAATGCAGGACATTTATCTCTATTGCCAAGACGGCATTGATGAAAGCGGACGCGCGGTTGGGCGATTTGAATCGACCGGCATCCGACCCACATTCATGGATCGACTGGAATCGGCTGGAGTTAGGTTGCCCGCCAGTGCGTTCCGCCAGCGAACGATGTTGCAGGACTAACCGCCACAAACTCAAGGAATTCTGCTGCAAGGCAGCTAACCAAGGCGAACGATGTCACCGCTTCTGATTTCGATCCTGGCGTTCTTTGCAGTCGCCGCACTAGTTGGCGGTTTGGCAATGGTCTTCCGAGGCGGCGATAACACCCGGGCCGAAGATCGGCTGGCAATGCTCGTATCTGCTAAAGGTGGTGCAGCGGCCGGATCTATTAAAGACAGCGGCGTGCTCTCGCAGCCACTTATGTCTACCCAGGGTGCGCTGGCAGAATTCTTCGGTCGGTTCCGCAATCTTGCGTTGCTTTTTGAACAAGCCGATACCTCGTTGACACCCGCAAAGTTCTTTGCCATTAGTGCCGCCATGGGTTTCGGCGGCGCCTTTGCCAGCGCCTGCGCTGGGTTGAATCCGGCGTTCGCGCCGGCATTCGCCATTGTGACGGGTGTCTTGCCGCTGATTTGGATCGTGCTTCGGCGTCGCCGCCGATTACGCGCTTTTGCCAAGCAACTGCCAGACGCTTTGGAACTAGTGGCTCGGGCGCTGCGAGCAGGTCATAGCCTTGCGGCGGGTTTCAATTTGGTGGCCGACGAGATGTCGGCACCAATCAGTGTCGAGTTTCAACGCGTCTACGAAGAACAAAATCTCGGCATTGCGATGGATGATGCGCTCAAGAATCTGACCGATCGTGTCCCCAATTTAGATTTAAAGTTCTTTGCCACCGCACTGATTTTGCAACGGCAAACCGGCGGCGATTTGGCGGAAATCCTCGACAAAATTGGCGCGCTCATTCGTGACCGTTTCCGAATTTGGGGCCAGGTGCAAGCGCTCACCGGCGAAGGCCGGCTGTCGGGTATCGTGCTCTTAGCATTGCCGCCCTGCCTGTTTGCTGCAGTGTGGTACCTAAATCCCGACTATGTAATGGTGCTCTTTACCGACCCAATGGGCAAGAAGATGCTCGCGGGCGGTGTCATCATGCAGGTCCTTGGCGCTCTGGTGATTCGTAAAATCGTGAACATCAAGGTATAGCAATCGCCGCTTGCGCTGCAGGAATCAAACCAAACAATCAGAAAATCCCACGCCTAATCATGTTTGCCGCTGCTCTCATTACTTTCGAACGAATCGTGCCCTTCGCTGTCTTCGGGCTATTTGCCGCCGTCGCATTTTGGGCGCTTGAATTCTTCGCTGGTCGGAACAATCGTGCATCCGAACGGCTCGATGAACTTCGCAATCCGCTGAGCCGGCGCCGCGATCAATTGACGAAAGGCAAGAAGCAAGATGCGATGTCGAAGATGCTGGAAAAGGCCACTCCGGTATTTTCAGCGCCTTTAAAGCCAAAAACCGAGGTTGAAACCAGCAAACTCAAGCTCAAGCTGTCGCAAGCCGGCTTCCGCAGTGATGCCGCCAGTAGCGTTTTTCTAGGTTTGAAATTTGTCGGCCTCATGGGCGGTCTGTTTTTCGGTGGCGGTGGAATGTTGATTACCCAAGGCGCGAACCGTGATGCGATGATGTATACCGTTTGCATCGCCGGCTTTTTGTTTTATTTGCCCGATGTTGTGGTATGGTTTATCGGCCGCAGTCGGCGGCAACAAATCTTCTTGTCGCTGCCCGATGCGCTTGACCTCCTCGTCGTGTGCGTCGAAGCGGGGCTCGGTTTGGATCAAGCCATGCGAAAAGTGGCAGAAGAAATGAAGCGCACCGCTCGAGTAATTTCAGAAGAATTCGGCATGTGTAATTTTCATTTGCAAATGGGAAAAGCTGCGCAACGATGTGCTCCACGACTTGGGTGAACGAACCGGGGTCGACGATTTGCGGAGCCTCGCAGCAATTCTTATTCAGGCCGATAAGTTTGGCTCCAGCGTCGCTCAGGCTCTGCGCGTTCAAAGCGATTCGATGCGCATGCGCCGCCGACAAATGGCGGAAGAAAAGGCCGCCAAGACTGCGGTGAAACTAATCTTTCCGCTGGTCATTTTCATCTTCCCGGGCATCTTTGTGGTGCTCGTGGGGCCGGCTGCTATCACCATGGTCCGCGAAATGTTCCCCGTGATGAACGGCAGTAAATAGTCGTTGTCAAACTTTTCGGTTTTTACCGCCTGTAGCGGTTAATCGACGGTTTGCAAGTATGCCGACCACGACGGCCGATACGCCATGTAGCTAGTCGGGGCTGGCTTCCCTCGCTTTGGTCGGAAGCCCGATCTATGTCACGGAGGACGCTGTATGTTGCGCAAGTGGCTTGTCATCTCAATTGCTGCCGCATCGATTGCCGGCGGAGTCGCCAAGGCTGGCGAGTATGCAAGTTCGGACCACTGGCACAACTTTTGGACCGATTGGCACCGCAACAACTGTTGGATGGAGCCATTCATCTATCCGGACCGCGAAAGCGTCGTTACGTACATGAATGCCCAGATTGCCAAAGGCTGGCAAGTACAATGCCTGCTGGGCGACCCGCATTTCGAACCCGACAATGCAAAGCTCTCGCCTGCTGGCATGTATAAGTTACGAGAGATTTTGCGCAACCCAGCGATGGCACACCCAGTTTTCGTCGAACGAACCTGGAACGATGAAACAACCAGCAAGCGACTGGGCGCCGTACAGCGGGCCGTGGCAGAAATGTCGCGCGGCCCAATGCCCGATGTGCTCGTCTCCAATATGCAGCTGAGCACCACGCCGGCCGATTCGGTCAATGGTGTTAATACCTGGTTCACCGCGTATATGCAGGGCATTCCCAAGCCAACACCAAAGGCTTTCCAGAACAATGACTCTGGCACCGGTGGCTCGGGCAGCCCGTAATCGATGCTAGCGGGCCGCGGCTTGTCAGCATTGCCATCATATTCGGCATGATCCGTGAATTGAGCTTTAGCCATCTCACCGGACATGACGATCAAAACCAACGAGACCGTCCCGTGGCATTCCGTTGCGGTTCAAACGGACGATCTCACCGCGTAGCTTGATAACTCGGACGCTGCCTGAGGGGCTCGGGCAATGCACGGAGGTGGGGGGTGCGATATTTCTCGCGCGTAACAGCGCTTACCGCTTCGGCTGCCATTGGGCTCGCCGGATGTTCCAACCCATTCACCCATTCTGGTGTGAATGTGGGTACCAGTGGCACATACGACCAGTTTTCGAAAGATTACCAGCAGCATTCGGTGGTTGCGCCTGGCATGGGGCTGGATAATAGCCCCCAACCGTCGGCAATGCAGAAGTTTGGTTCCGCGGTTGCTGCAGTGCCAGACAAAGTCGGCAGTGCGGTGAAATCCGGCGCGACGAAAGCCACGAGCTGGATGGCCCCAAGTTCGTCCGCCGCAGTTGCTACGACCACGACCTCCAGCGGCGGCTGGTTTTCCAAAAAGCCGGAAGGCAGTGCGGAACTGCACGTCGCCACGGCAAGAATGTACGAAAAGAACGGCAACTTTCCCGCCGCGACCGATGAGTACGAGAAAGCTTTGAAACTGGCGCCCAACGATTCCGCCGCCCTACTGTCCTATGGCCATTTGCTCGATCACCAGGGAAAGCTCAGCGAAGCGACAAATTTGTATGTTAAAGCCGTGAAGGCCAATCCGCGCGAAGCAGCCGCGTATAACGACCTGGGACTGTGCTACGCTCGCCGCAGCATGATCAACGATTCGCTCAAGGCCTTGTCCAAAGCGGTTGAATTACAGCCGCAACGGGAACTGTATCGCAATAACATTGCCACAGTTCTTGTCGATCAACATCAAACCGACGCGGCACTCACGCAATTGCGGGCCGTCGAAAGCGAATCGGTCGCGAACTACAACATCGGCTATTTGCTGATGCAAAGGCATCAAGATTCCGTCGCGCAAGGTTATTTCCAACGCTGCGCTACAGCTGGATCCGGGAATGAATCAAGCTCGCGAATGCATGGCGGAGATTTCCCCGCGCTCACCAAATCAGCAGATGATTGCGGGTCGGCCGGCAATCAACGCACCGGCGGCGCAAGTGGCTGCGGTGCCAACGCCGCGACCGGGCTCGTTTGGTCCGGCTCCGGAGCCAACCCAGTCTGTCGTTGGAAGCCGTTATGCCTCGGTACCGCCGCTCGCTACGACTGCGTCGGCAAATCTCGCGGGCAATCCCAGTGGCGGAATGATTGCGCCGACACCAGACACCCTCGGCAATTATCAAACATCGGTTCAAAGCACGGAACTTCGCTTCCTGCCGCCTGTCCAATAGGCAAGTGTCACGAACCGGACTTCACCGTTGTGCTCATAGACTCGACAGGGACGGTAAGACGCGCCTCAATCCACAATGCCGCTTGGTGACATTGTTTGCACGCGTCGATTATCGCCTGCTCAATTGAATCAGCTTCTGCTTTCGTTAACGTACGATCTTTCCGCCGCAACGTGATTGTAAACAATTGACTCTTTTTTGCGCGCCAATCGCTGCGCATCGCGATAAGTATCGCGATACTCAACGGCCTCCAAATCGCTTCCGCCGGCGCTCTGAACGGTTCGGGAGATTTCCGCCCAGCGCACCGCTTCGTCAACCACCAGATTCAAATCTCGCGAAACTGCCGGATACGGCGAAAGCTCCACAGCACGTGGCACCAATTCCGCAATTTTCTCAAGCGATGCGATTTTGATCTCCGCAACAGTGGTCGCCTCCCGCAATTCGAACGCCTTCAGTGCCACTGAGCTTACTTCGCCCAGAAAACCGAGCCGTTCTCCACCGAGTTGCAATTCTACCGCCCTGCCCGACCGGAACAGTGGATGATTAAAATCGACAACCTCAACGTTTGATACCGGATTTAGCCGCGCGACAATCGCTTCAATCGTGCCCTTTAGCCCTAGAAAATCGCCGGCGCTCGTTAGCCCCAGCATCAATTCCTCGTTCGGCAACCCGCCGACCGCCGGCAAATACACCTTGGCAATTTCAAACAACTCGACGCGCGCGTTTCCCACCGCCTCGTTGTTCCGCCGCGCTTCCAGCAAACTCGGAATCAAACTCCGCCGCAGTCGATCGGAGTGTCGCAAAATGGCCGTAGTCGATTTGAGTGCCTGCGCATCCGACCACGGACTAAACGCTTCGGAGGCCGCTTCGTCTACCAGGCTCACCGTCATCGCCTCGTCCATGCCAGCGCCAATCAGCACTTCACGTACACGCCCGAGCACCCGATCGCGCTCAGTGCGATGGCTGCTCGCCATCGGCACATTCACGTCCTCGGGAATCGCATCGTAACCGTGAATGCGGGCTACTTCTTCGATCAAATCGATCTCACGTGTCAGGTCGCGCCGCCAACTAGGCGGGATCACTGTAATTGTCCGTGGTCCTTTGTCCTTTGTCCCTTGAGATTCTTGGTTGCCAAGTGCGCCGAGGATGCGGCGCACTTCCGCGGCATCAATCTCGATCCCCAAAATCCGTTTGATTTGATCCAGTCGTAGCGTAATTGGCTCGCGCTTTTGCGGCTGACGGCCAACGTCGACGACACCCGCCGCCAATTCGCCGCCGGCTTCTTTCAAAATCAATTCGCAGCAACGGCGGCTGGCCCAATCGACTCCTTCCGGATCCAGCCCACGTTCAAAACGATACGAAGAATCGCTGTGCAGCGCAAGTTTCCGCGCGGTGCTGCGAATCGACATCGGATCGAACTCCGCCGCTTCAATCAGCACATCAGTCGTCGCGGTCTGTCACCTCGGTTTCCGCTCCGCCCATCACGCCGCCAATCGCGACAGGCCGGCGGCGATCGGCAATCACGCACATGCCGGGCTCCAGCTCATACGCCTTGTGATTGATCGCTTCAAATTTCTCGCCTTTGCGTGCCTCGCGCACAATGATTTCCCCGCCATCGAGCTTCTTGAAATCAAACGCGTGCAACGGCTGACCATTTTCCATCAGCACCAAATTGGTGATATCCGCCACGTTATTGATCGCGGCAATTCCGAGTGTCGCCAGGCGATCGACTAGCCATTTCGGACTCGGTTTCACTTTCACGCCACGAACAATTCGGGCCGTATAGCGCGGACAAAGCGCCGGCGATTGGATGGTCACCTTCGTCAATTCGGCGGCCGATGTTTTTCCTTCTTTCGGCTTTGGATCTCCAGCCTTCAGCGGCAAATCGAACAGCACGGCTGCTTCACGAGCCACGCCAATGTGTCCCAAGCAATCGGGCCGATTGCTCGTCACTTCCAAATCGATCGCCAAGTCATCGCCGATCGGCGTCGTCTCTTCGTGATTCAGCCCGGCCATCATCAGCCTCCGTTCGACTTCCTCGACGGAGAACTTTTCTAGCCCAGGCACCAGTTGCTTCAGCCAATTCCAGGAAACGATCATGTTTGTTGATTATTCGTTGATAGTTGAGTGTTCACGTTCAATGTCCTACTTCATTGCTGGCGCCGGTTCTCGACCAACCTCGGCTTGCCACTCGTGCAATAGTTGCATCGCGGCCAGCGGCGATAAATGATTCAAATCGAGCGTGCGAAGCTTTTCTACGATGGGATGCGGCTCAGCCGCGAACAGGGTTAACTGTAAATCGCCGATGCGGCGTGATTTTCCGCGGCTACCCATCTTCGGACGGCCATCACCATCAAGATGTTCTTGCTCCAGTTGCGCGAGAATTTGTTTCGCGCGAGCGTTCACTTCGCGCGGCACGCCAGCGAGCCGAGCCACGTGAATGCCGTAACTCTTGTCGGCAGCGCCCTCGACAATTTTGTGCAAGAATACGACCTGATCTTCCCACTCGCGCACTGCCACGTTCAGGTTTCGCACGCTGGAAAGCGTCTTCGCCAAATCCGTGAGCTCGTGATAGTGCGTTGCAAACAAAGTCCGGCAGCCAATCGTATCGTGCAAGTGCTCGACGACCGCCCAGGCCAGCGAAACGCCATCGTACGTGCTGGTGCCGCGGCCGATCTCGTCGAGGATCACCAGGCTCTTCGGCGTCGCAGTGTTCAAAATTCGCGCGGTCTCCACCATTTCGACCATGAACGTGCTTTGCCCACGGCTTAGTTCATCGCTGGCGCCGACGCGGGCAAAAATGCGATCGGCCAATCCAATCGTCGCTTCCCGAGCGGGCACAAAACTGCCGATCTGTGCCATCAGCGTGATGAGTGCCACTTGCCGAATATACGTGCTCTTGCCGGCCATGTTCGGACCGGTGATGAGCAAAATCGTGCCGTCTGTGGGCGAAGCCAGCGTGTCGTTGGGCACAAACGAACCTTCGGCCAGCATACAATCGAGCACCGGATGCCGACCATCGCGAATCGAAAGCACTGGCTCATCGACCAGTTTGGGCCGGCAGTAATTTCGTGCGCGGGCCAAATCGGCCAGTGCAGCCAGCACATCGAGTTGCGCAAGCGCCGCCGCTGTCGCCTGCAGCCGCCGCACGTGCGTGGCCACAAAATCGCGCATTTCGATAAACAAGTCGTATTCCAATTCCTTGGCGCGCTCGTCGGCGGTGAGTACTTTCTGTTCGTACTCTTTCAGTTCTGGCGTAATGTACCGCTCGGCATTTTTCACAGTTTGCTTGCGGATGTAGTTGGCCGGAATTTTATCGCCGTGCGTGTGCGTGACTTCAATGTAATAGCCGAAAACTTTGTTGAAGCCGACCTTGAGCGTGGAAATGCCCGTTCGCGCCGCCTCTTGCACTTGATACTTCGCGATCCACTGTTTGCCGCCCGCCGCTAGTTCGCGTAAGCCGTCGAGTTCCACGCTGAAGCCCGAGCGAATGATGCCGCCTTCGCGACTTTGCAGCGGGCAATCGTCCACCAGCGCCAACTCCAACCGCGAGCGAATCTCCGGACACAGATCGATCTCCGCTTCCAATTGAGCGAGCAGCGAACTTCGCCGGCCCGTGAGCTTTGCCTTCAGGACGGGCATCGTGGCCAGTGCTGCGCCGACGTGTGCCAAATCGCGTGGGCTGGCGCGACCCGTCGTAATTCGAGCCAAGAGCCGCTGAATATCGTAAATGCCGCGTAGTTTTTCGCGCAGTTCGTCACACAACCGGCCGTCGCCGACAAGTTCGCCCACGGCATCCAGCCGCTCGTTGATCGCCGCCAAATCAGCCAGGGGATTGGCGACCCAATCGGCCAAGAGTCGCGAGCCCATGGCCGTCACGGCGCGATCCAGCACGGCCAAGAGCGATCCTTCGCGGCGGCCTTCGCGCAAAGTACGAGAGATTTCCAAGCTGCGGCGCGTCGATTCATCGATTTCCAGCGTCGCGCCGGTTTGATAGGGAATCAGCCGATCCAAATGTGCAATTGATGCCCGCTGCGTTTCGGCCAGATAATCGAGAATTGCGCCGGCGGCGCGAATCGCTAGCGAATCGCGTCTGCGCATCGAAGCCAAAACCTTCCAGCGTTGCGGTTCCAAAATGCTTGGCTAGCGTTTGCGTCGCCGTCGGCAATGAAAATGCCCAGGCCGGCCGGCGAGTGAGCAACCGCTTGCCGCCGCCCCCCTGCCCTTCGCAAGAGTCGGCAATCGGCAACTCGATTTGCTCTTCCACCAAACATTCTGCCGGTCCAATGCGCGCCAGTTGATCGGCCAGTTTCGATTTTGGAATGACCGCCGCGTGAAAGCGGCCGACGGACAATTCAACCCACGCGAGGCCGATCTTGGTTTCGTCGTTCGAGCTTGCTTGCCGTTTTGAACGGCGAGCGGGTACAGGGTGAGCAGGTGAGGTTGATGCTTGTCGGGTGCCACTGCTGGCTTGCCCAGCATGGGAATGACCACAGCGGCCAAATAGTTGCATTCACGCGGATCGAGCAGGGCATCGTCCGTCAACGTGCCGGGCGTTACCACGCGTGTGACTTCGCGCTTCACCAATCCCTTGGCTTCCTTGGGATTTTCGACCTGCTCGCAGATCGCCACACGCATGCCAAGCGAAACCAACTTTGCCAGGTAACTTTCCAGCTGATGATGCGGAAAGCCGGCCATCGGCACAGCGTTTTCGCTCTTGTCGCGACTGGTTAGCGCCAGGCCCAAGAGCCGGGCGGCCGTCCGGGCATCGTCAAAAAACAGCTCGTAGAAATCGCCCATGCGGAATAGCAGCAGCGCTTCGGGACACGCCGCTTTTGCGTCCTGATACTGCCGCATCATGGGAGTTTCTGCCATGCCGGCGATGTTAGCAAACGCAGCATGCAGGCGGTAGGCAGTAGACTCTACGCAATCATATAGCCCGACCGTCCCGGTCGGACGAACTCCTGGATTGTGAGTGGATAATTTCGCAAGTCGATTTTCCCAACTCGCGAATTTCTCGCACAAAACTGCCCGCGCTTCCCGAGTGATGAATTTGCCCCGCAGCAGTCCGTGAATTTCTCGCGAGAAATCGCTGCATTCCGACACCTCTCCGAATCCGCGCGATTCAGAGTGAAATAACCCCAACCGTTTTCTCGGAAAAACCAGCCCCAATCCGCGTTCAAACTTCACAGTTATTTCACACTTATACTTCATACCCGCGATTGCGGCCGAAAATTTACGAGTCAGCCGTGGCGTGGTTTTTTCACCCGGCATTACCATTTTGCGCAGTTCGTTTGTCGAGTTTAAGAGAGCGGCAGGGTTGAGTGGAAACGGCAATCATGGAATGAACCGATCAAACAAACGGCATAGTATTTGTTCTTTCTGAATATTGGTACATCTATGTGCATGTGTCAATGTATTATATGGGCCACGAAAAAGTATTTTTTATCTGAGGCAAAATGGGCAAAATCCACCGAGGCATTCAGAAAGCGAGATCAGCTTCTCGATGAACGAGCCGCTGCAGAGTAATGAAAAGCTCGCCGTCCGCTGCCGGATGGTTGAACTATTCCGACGGCAAAATCGGCTTAGCGATGAGAGAGTTGCCAGAACGGCCGCCAAGCAACTTGCTTATTTTGGGCAGTTTGCGTTTGGCGAGCGCCACCACGAGTGCGCCAAAGCTTAGCGATAGGAAAGTTGTCGGCTCGGGGACGGGTGTTAGCAAATACGCATGGACCTCTTGGCCCACGTAACCATAGCCGGTTATCTGTCCAGCATCATTTATCGCATCGGCGCTCGAAAGCGACCAATTCGTTTGAGGATCGATCAACGAGTTTAGATCCTGCATTCCGTTGGACTCATCATAGACAAATGGTCGCTGATCGGCGTCATCCGTGGTATAGGAACTTCCGACTACTTGGCCGTCGATATTTATCCCACTCGCGGTACTAATTGAGCCGCCTAGCGTGCCCAGATCGTGGATGGTTCCGTCATACAAGAACGCATGCTGCAATCCCCCTGCTAAATCCGAATACCCGACGACATACCCTTTGGAATTGATGGCGGTGCCCCAACTTGAAGTTCCGCCGAGAGTGCCTAAATCGTGCAGCGCACCGTCATATAAGAACGCATGCGCAATCGAATTGCCGGCAATTTGTGAGGTCCCCGCAATTTGGCCGTAGTTATTGATTGCGCTGCCCGAGCTGTACGTTCCGCCGAGCGTACCGAGGTCGTGCATCGCGCCGTCAAAAAGAAACGCATGGTCGACCTGGTTGCCGGCCAGATAGGAAAGTCCAGTCACTTGGCCGCTGTTATTGATGCCGCTAGAGTTGGTATAGAATCCGCCAAGTGAACCGATATTGTGGAGCTGGCCGTCGTAAACAAAACCGCTCCCATCATTATCACCGGCGATCTGCCCCAGATCATTGATTCCGCGTGCGAAACCGTCGCCGATCAATTTCCAGCCGGTATCGTTTTTGAAGGCGATTGCATACGGACCGACCCTGTAATCGCCGGGCGCTCCGCCCGTAAAATCGAGCCGAATTTCAAACGCATAGCCCGCAACTTGTCCGCTCGAATTGAGTGCGAGGCCGAAAGTTCTTACGCCATCTAGCGAGCCTAAGTCGGTGATCGCGTAACGAATTTCTGCATGCAAATTGGTCGCGATTGCGGCAGTCAGAATTGCGAATGCGAATTGCCACAAGTGCTGCCGCATTGGTCGACCCCCAGCACGCCCGATCGCGTTTTCGCGAGAGCTAAATGGATTTAACGGGAAATGTCATCCCTCGGAACATATCAGGCGTTGCAAAAATTACGCAATATCTTTTTGAATTCGCGAGTGGCTCACTCGTTGAGGCGCACGGCCACTGCCGTCGCCCTAATGAGGATGCGTCAAAATGTTGCAAACGCGAAAACGATACGCAGCTTCACAACGAGAATAGCAGCGCTGCATTCAACTGAAGTGAGCGACTCAAATACCGGCATGCTCTCACGTCACAAATTGCTCTTCTTCTTCGCCGGCGGCTCGCGTGATTTCGCCGCCATCTTCCAGGCGGCGGATAACGTCGACAATTTGCTGCTGCATTTGCTCCACGGCGCTGCGTTTGACCGGGCCAAGATAGCCCATTTCTTCCTTGAGCGTTTCCGCGGCGCGGGCCGACATGTTGCGCATGATCTTATCGACCAGATCCTGACTTGCGCCCTTGAGCGCCGTGGCCCATTGCGAGTTTTCGACGTTCTTGAGCACCGTTTGAATGTCTTTGTCGGAGAACTTCACGAGGTCTTCGAACACGAACATCAACCGGCGAATTTCTTCCACCAGATCGGGGTCATCTTGCGCGAGGTGCTCCAGCACTTGGCGTTCGGTAGCCCGATCGATCACGTTCAATATCTCCGCGACCGCACCCACGCCGCCGGCATTTTCATACTGCTGGCTCATGACGCTGGCCATGCGTTTTTCCAAACCCTTTTCCACTTCGTGGATGATTTCAGGGTTGGTTTGCCCCATGGTGGCGATGCGGCGAATGACGGCAAGTTGCCGCTCGCTGGGCAGGCCCGCCAGAATTCCAGCGCCTTGAGCGGGGGGCAAGTTGGAAACAATGAGCGCGATGGTTTGCGGATGCTCGTCGACAATGAATGTCAGCAGGTTCTGGCTATCGACCTTCTGCAGAAATCCAAACGGCAGCGCTTCGATTTGTTGCCGCACGTTATCGAGAGTGTCGGTCGCATTTTTGCCGAGCGCTTTTTCGACAAGCGTCCTCGCCACTTCGAGTCCGCCGCTGCTGGTAGCCATTGTGCCCGGCGTGGCATCGGCGAATTCGTTGATGATCGTTTCTTGCTCTTCGCCGCCGGTCGTACTCATCTTCGCGATTTCGATCGAAACCGCTTCGACCTGTTTGGGGTCGAGCTTCGACATCAGCTTGACCGCCTCCTCCTCGGGCAAACTCGTCAGCAAAATGGCGGCTTTGCGAATACTGGGATGTGCAACCACGTTAATTGTTTCCCTTGACAAGCCAGTGCTGGATGACGCCAGCGGCCATGTGCGGCTCGCGGCGGACACTGGCGTTTAACTGCAAGATGCGTTTGGAAAGCAAGTCAGACGATTCACCAGCGGCGGCATTGGCGCGACTCCGATTGGCTGGTTTTTTTGCGCCGGTCGCCGAGGAAGTTAATCTCATGGTTCGAATCGCTTTTCGCGGTAAAAGTTGGCAACCAGCGCGGCGCGCGAATGATTCTGCCGGAGCGATTATCGACCGCCGGCAATGGCAAACTTTAACGATTGCACCGGCCTGCTAGCATGCGACAGAGTTGCGCCCGTCAGATGCGGCGGAAAGCGCCAAAGGAAGACTCACTTCCGAACGGGCGCGGCTCGAATGGCGATCAATCGCCTTGAAGTTCGCAAATGCCGATCTGGCCGAAGCATTCGTCGACTTCAATCTGCACGCGCTTCGGCCGGATGCCGTGGCGGCGCTCGAGTTCGTCGAGCAACCGATGACCCAAGTATTCCGCCAACTTTTCCGCCGTCGTATTGGGCACCGGAAGCAGCACGCAATCGCCGCGGGGAAAAAGCCAGCGGCGATGTTCGAACGTGGCTTCCACTTGCTTATCGCCCGCCAGCACATGAATTTGCGGATGCTCGGTGGGCAGCAGCATGCGGTGATCCAGTTCGGCGATCAAGTCGCGGAGCGCATTGCGCAGTGCGAGAAAATCGATCACGTAGTGATTATCGTCCAGCGGCCCGAAAACTTCCGCCGCCACGCGATAATTGTGCCCGTGCAATCGTTCACACTGGCCATCGCCGAGTGTGATGAAGTGCGCGGCGCTGAAGACCAGGTAATCTTTGGATACGCGGACGTGAAAGGAAGCGGCCATTCGGTTGAGGTTAGGGTTCAGAAGTCAGGGGTCAGGAATTAGCGGTCAACACCCAGGTTAGCCGCGACGCGAAGTTGGACGGAGCGGAGCGATGCCTGCGCTAACCGTCGCCGCCCGCGACAAAAACTCTTGAATCGCTTCGATCGACTCCGCGGGCGCATCCTCCAAAATCAAATGCCCGGCGTTTTCCAACCGACGCACTTCAGCATCGGGCACAAAATCCAAGAAGCGTTTCAAATACCAATCGTGGAAACACCAATCGCGCATGCCCCAGAGCAATAGCCAAGGGCGATCGGCCAATTGCTGCAGTCCGTGTTCGATTTTGACGAGCGATTCGTAACTTGGATGCCGCGGCGTCAGCGGAATGTCTTTAACAAAGCGATCGATCGCAATTCGATTGGACCACGAATCGTAGGGCGCTAAATAGCCCGCGCGAACTGTGGACGTGATGCGATCCGGATTTTCCAGAGCCGAGTGCAAAGCTGCGCGCAGAAACGCGTTCATGCCACGAATCGCCAGAGTTCCGAGAATTGGCGTGTGGCACACTCGAATCCGCCACGGAATGTACGGAGAACGGAAACCGGCCGTGTTCGAAAGGATGAATCGTGCAAACCGATCGGGCGCTGCCACTGCCGCTCCCAGGCCGATCGCGCCGCCCCAATCGTGACCAATGAGCGTGACGTCGCGCAAATCGAGCGATTGAATTAGCCGCGACAGGTTATCGATATGTTGCTGCAAGCGATACGGATACCGCTGCGGCTTGTCACTCAGCCCACAACCGATGTGGTCGACGGCGATGACGCGATATTGAGAGCGCAACGCGCCGATCAGTTCGCGCCAAAAAAACGACCACGTCGGATTGCCGTGGACTAGGACGAGCGGCTCGCCTTGTCCTTCGTCGACGTAGTGATAGCGATGGCCGTCGAGGGTCAGTTCGCGCGATTCAAACGGATATAAGGATCGCCAGTCGGCAGGCATGTCGTCGCCAGATGCAGTCTCAGCCGGAAAAATAGGAGCAAAACCGACCGCAATTCGAAATGCTAACCTTTCCATAACCGGTGCGAAATGGCCCGCAACGGTGATTTAAGCAGGGCTTTCCCGAGGCCTTGCGCCATTCGTAAGATAGAAGCGGGCAACCATGGTTTTTACCGGCAGCGACATGTACGAGCAAAATTTCCCGCCTGAACTGTTCATCAACCGCGAGCTGAGCTGGCTGGAGTTTAATGCCCGCGTGCTCGAGGAAGCGGAAGATGCGCGCACGCCGCTCTTGGAGCGCGTGAAGTTCCTGGCGATTTTCAGCTCGAACTTGGACGAGTTTTTCATGGTCCGCGTGGCGGGCTTGCGCGAACAAGCGTTCGGCGACGGCGCTCCGCAAGATTACAGTCCCGACGGATTGCGTGCGCTGGCGCAGCTGCAGAAGATTACCAAGCGGACGCAGGAATTAGTGGCAGCGCAATATCGTTGCTGGAATGAATCGGTGCGGCCAGCGCTGGCCGGCGAGGGTATTCGCCTGTTGCAGCCGCACGAATTGAATGCCGAACAGCAATCGGCGGTCGATCGATTCTTCCGCGAACGTGCATTGCCGATTCTCACGCCGATGGCGGTGGATCCGGCCCATCCCAGCCCGCGGTATCACAATCGTGGCTTATATCTGGCCGCGATGCTCGATCGTCGCCGGGGACTTGGACCCAAGCAATTGTTCGCGGTGGTCCAAGTGCCGCAAGTGCTGCCGCGACTTGTACCGCTAGGCACCGGCGATGATGCGCAGTTCATGCTGCTCGAAGATTTAGTCTCGGCGAGATTGCCGGAGCTGTTCGGCGGGTTCGATGTGCTTTCCTGGACGACGTTCCGCATTACGCGCGACAGCGATATCGATTTGCTGGAACAAGAATCGGACGACATGCTGCGGCTGATTGAAGACCGCCTCAAAACCCGGCAACGCGGCGAAGCGGTGCGATTGGAAGTGGCGGCCGGCGGCAGCGAAGAGCTGTCGCGAATGATCATCGATGAAGAAGCAATTCGCGACAATTTGCCGGATGGGTACAGCGAAGTGTATCGCATTCCCGGGCCGCTCGATTTAACGGCGATGATGGAGCTAATCAAACTCGCAGATCGCGAACAATTGCGCGATCAACCATTTTCGCCGCAAATGCCACGTGGCTTGCGGCGGCGCGACGATTTGTTTGCGACCATTGCTCGTCGCGACATTTTGGTGCACCATCCGTACGATTCGTTTGATGCCGTGGTCGATTTCGTGACCAAGGCCGCGAACGATCCCAAAGTACTGGCCATCAAGCAGACGCTGTATCGCACCAGCGGCGATTCGCCGATTACCCGGGCGCTCATTCAAGCGGCTGATAACGGCAAGCACGTGACAGCGCTCGTTGAATTGAAAGCGCGGTTCGATGAAGCGAACAACGTTTCCTGGGCGCGGCAACTGGAACGGGCGGGCGTGCACGTAGTGTTCGGCTTCCTCGATTGGAAAACGCATTGCAAGTTGTCGCTGGTCGTGCGACAGGAAGGCAACGCGCTGAAACGCTACGTGCATTTGGGCACCGGCAATTACAACCCGACAACGGCCCTCGTTTATACCGATCTCGGCTTATTTACGGCGGATGAAGATATAGCAACCGACGCTTCGGCCCTCTTCAACTTGCTGACCGGCTATTCGCAAGGCCATCAGTGGCGAAAGCTCGTTGTGGCGCCGACCGATTTGCATCGCCGCACGATGCAACTGATCGAAGAGCAAACCCAACGGGCGCTTGAAGGCAAGCCTTCACGGATCTTTGCCAAGCTGAATGCAATCGTCGATCATCGCGTGATCGAAGCGCTGTATCGGGCGAGCCAGGCCGGAGTGCCGATTGATATTGTCGATCGCAGCATTTGCGGTTTGCGCCCGGCGTGCCGGGAATTTCCGATAACATTCGCGTCCGCAGCATTGTCGACCGATTCTTGGAACATAGCCGAATTTACGTTTTCGGCCCGGATGATGAAGCGAAAGTGTTTCTCTCGAGCGCCGACTGGATGCCGCGAAATTTTTATCGCCGCGTGGAGGTGATGTTCCCGATCGAGCAGGCCGATTTGCGCGACCGGATTCTGCACGAAATCATTCCGGCCCATCTGATGGACAACGTAAAAGCTCGAATTTTGCAAGCGGATGGCTGCTATGTGCGTGCCCCGCGTTCGGCTGGCGAGCCTGAATTCCGCGCTCAAGAGCGACTCTTGGCGTTGCGGCCCGGCCCCACCACGGCAGCCAGCGATTTGCGATTAGCGCCGGTTGGCGCCAATGCGGCAGCCGCCGACAGCGTTGCTGCGGAAGGGGCGCGCGAAGCTTTTGGCGCGCAGACCAATGGCGCCGTCGATGGCATCCATGGTGGGAATGGCGCAGCGGCGCATGATGATCCGGTTCATGCAGCACGAAATGGTTGAGCCGGAGCGATTACTCCGCATTCGCCTTTTCCAGCCGCGCTTGCCAATACGCCTTGGCGCGCTCGACGTAGTTATTCGCGCTTTGAGCAGTCGGAGAATCATCGCTCTTGATGGCAGTTAGAATTTCGTCGCCGCGCTTGTTTGTCCAGTCGAGAAAGAACTGGATGCTCTTGCGGCTAATGCGCGGTTGGTAGCCGACCTCCACAAAATAAGGCGCGGTACAGGCGAAGCGGTAGGTTTGCGTATTGTCGGCGACGGCCCGAATGAGGAACCAACCGCTTTCCGTGAATTTCACAGGCGGCAGTTTTCCGCCGGCAGCTTTGAAGCTGTCGAGATTGATTTCTTGCTCGCTGCGGCCATTCTTGACGATTTCGAGATAGCGGATTTTATCGCGCGTGGAAAGCGTGAGCGCAACTAGCAATTCCAGCGACTGCCCCTGTTCAACTTTGAACACATGCCCAGGAAGTTCGCCTTCGACACTCGGCCGGATCAGCGGACCATTAGTAATGCTGACGCGGCCTGCGCAATGCTTGCCACCACTCGTCCCAATTCAGCTTGTCGTCCCCCTCTAAATGCACGTAGAGCCGGTTGTACCCGACCGGATTGGTGCTCACGCCAGAGCCGCTGCCGGCGGTTGGCGGAATGCGCAGACCGCAATTTAACAAATGATAATAAATCTCCTGTGACCAGCGGCCGTTGCCGTGCGGATTGGGGAACAGCGACAGCTCCCGTGCCCAGCCGCCCGCTTCGTTGGCCACCACGCCTTCGCGTTCCAGGTGACGATTGGCCAACTGGATAGAATCAATCTGGCCGGCCGCAATCCATATCGGCAGATCGCGCAAAAAAGGCGCCAGCATCGATCCACGCGTGCTGTTCCTGCCGAGCTTTTTCCGCGATCGGAATTAGCGGCAGGCTGCCCAGTGCGTCGGCGGGCTTATCGCCCGTGGAAAAATCCAGCGGCTTCTCGAGTCCAAAAATCCGCAGTGTATTTCCAGGCGTCGTCAGTTCCCCGCCAAGCAAATTGAAAATAAATGTGCGATCGAACTCACCCGCCAGCTTGTTTCGGCAACGGCTGTTTTGTCCAGGGATTTTTTTTGTTCGACCAGCTCACGAGCGGCACCACGTGCACATCGTCGGCCTGCATCAGCAGCATCAAATCTTTCTCCGGCCGGTTGACATCGAAATCGCCGCTGTACCAGCCCTCCTTCGCCATGTCGACGAACCGCTTCATACTGACGGTTTTCGTATCGTCGGCGAAGTTGTCGATTTGAAAATGCCCGGTCTGGTCCAGGTATTCCAGTCCGCGTTCGATGACGAACGTGTATCCGCCGTTGGGCAGTTTGAGCTCGACTTTGTCGAAGAACACGAAGTGATCGCCGAGCGACGGTGCGCCAGGAACTTTGACCGGCCTGCCCGCCGCGTTCTTCAAATGCATCCGCACGGCAATCGGTTGCCCGGTATCGCGATCGACGACGTTAATCACCAGTCGGCCGTTTGCAAACAGTGGCGACTCTAAGCCGAAAAGGCGCAAATCAAGAGGCAGGCGAGGCGTCGATTGAATTGCATGTGTTTTGACTGCGGACGAGAATTAATCATCGCGATCCACGCGGTGTGACGTCGGAAGTCAATCTTTAAGCCTAGCATGCCGATTCGTTGGATTTTGCTGTTCTTGATGCCCACCGGCTGAACAACCTAGAATACAACGCAGAGTTAAACGGTTCCGGATTTCCCCCTAGAATTCGCTACGGAATGGCTGACGACTACTATCAAGTTTTGGGCGTGGAGAAGAACGCTTCACAGGCGGATATTCAGAAGGCGTACCGCAATCTGGCCCGAAAATATCATCCGGATTTGAATCCGAACGATAAGACCGCGAAGGAAAAGTTTCAAAAAGTTCAGGCGGCGTTCGACGTGCTGAATGATAATAGCAAGCGCGAGCTGTACGATCGCTACGGCAGCGCATTTGAATCGGCGGCGGCCGGAGCAGGGGCCGGCGGCGGCGCGCTGGCCCGCGTGGCGGTACGTGGTACACGCAAGGCGCGCCGGGCGGCGGATACGAGGAGATCGACTTGAGCCAATTCTTCGGCGAGCGCTATGGCGAAGGGGGCGAAAGCAGTGGCAATCCGTTTGCCGATTTGCTGGGCGGTTTTCGCCGCGGGCAGCAAGGCGGCAAACGTGGCCGCAAGGGAAAAGCTGCGGCCACCGCAGGCACCGATGTGCATAGCGAAATCGAAGTGCCGTTCCAAACCGCCATTCAAGGCGGCAAGATCGAAGTTGGCATGCAGCGTGCTGACGGCAAAGTCGAGCACATTGAAGTAAAAATCCCTGCTGGCATCAACGACGGTGCGAAGATTCGACTCCGCGGACAAGGGGGGCCAAGTCCCAGCGGCGGTGCGGCGGGCGATGTTTTATTGACCATTCATGTTGCGCCGCACCCGTGGTTTCAGCGCCGTGGCAACGATTTAACGGTTCGCGTGCCGGTCACCTTGGCCGAGGCAGTCGGCGGCGCGAAAGTCGATGTGCCCACACCCAGCGGCACGATCAGCTTGAGAGTTCCGCCGCGCACCAGCAGCGGCACAAAGCTGCGCATTCGTGGCCATGGCGTAAAACCAAAGACCGGCACGCCGGGCGATCTCTACGCAGAAGTGCAAATCATGCTGCCGCCAACCATTGATGAAACAACCGTCGATGCCATTCGCAAACTCGATGAACAGAATCCGATGAACGCACGGCAAGATTTGCGCTGGTGAATCGAAGAATGACGAATGACAAAATTCGAATGACGAATGAAATCTCAAGCTCCAAATTCCAAATTGCGAGTGTCAGACACGCTGTTTCGTCATTGGAATTTTGAGTTTGGAACTTGATTCGTCATTCGAATTTCGAGCTTCGCCATTTACCAACATGTCTGACCAAAAGTTCACTAAAGAAATGCGGTTGAAATCGCGCGGCGATTTTCGCCTGGTCTACGAGCGGCGCTGCAGCGTTGGCAATGACATGGTGCGGATGCTGGGACGACTCAGCGAAAATTCCATTTCCGCGCATCGGGCTCTCCGTTTCGCGACAGGTCGGCAACGCGGTGCGGCGGAATCGCTGGAAACGGCTGTTGCGCGAAGCCTTTCGCCTCGCGCGAAAAACTGCCAACGGGAATCGATTTTATTGTCATCCCGCGCGATGCAGCCAAGCCGGAGTTGCAGCCCTTGATCAAATCGCTGGTTGATCTTTCGTGGCGATTGCACAAGCGGCTGAAGCGCGACGCAGCGGCGGTACGGCGGGCAAGTATTGAATCCGATGACCAAACATGCGATTCGCGCCAGTAGCTGCTTGCGGCTTAGCGTGTAACCGGGACGAGTTGACTATTTGTTGGCGTCGCCCTCCTCCGGTTTGCGACTTGTGTTTTTGCGTTTCGTGGCACGTTTCTTCACCGGCGGTTTTTCCGCAGCCGCCTCGACACCGGTCAGTTTCAATGGCTCCGTCACCGCATCGCCGGGCAGAATCCAGATTTCATCGAACAACTCGTTCTGTTCCAAATGCACGCCGTGATGACGCACCAACTCCAGCGTCGCCAGAAATAAGCCGACGAGCTTGGAGCGATTGGTGAACTCGGCAAACAGCTCCGAAATTGGCAACTTGCCGCGCTCAATCAGTTTGGCGTGAATTCGCTCCATGTAAACTTCAATCGGCGTGTCGTCGTAAACGATATTCGATGGATTGTTCGCCGATTGTTCGCGCAAGATTCGGCCAAAGGCGCTGACCAAATCCCACAGCTCAACTTCGTGAATCGGTTCTTCCGCAGGGTCTCTTTCCCGCCGCGGCAAATCGCTCGACAGCCGCGGATACTGTTGCTGCCACTGCCGGCCGCGCTCTTCCAGCATGCTGGCCGCGTCTTTGAATTCCTTGTATTCCAACAGTCGGCGCACAAGATCCTTGCGGGGGTCTTCCAGCGGTTCTTCGATTTCCTCGACTCGCGGCAAGACGCTGCGCGATTTGATTTCGATCAGCGTGCTGGCCATCTCAACAAAGTCGCCCACATCGTTTACATCGAGCTCTTGCAGCACCTCCAAATACTGCAGGAACTGCTCGGTAATCGGCGCGATGGAAATCTCGGTAATCTCCACCTCGTGCTTCCGCACCAGAAAGAGCAGCAGGTCGAGCGGCCCGCGAAATTCGGCAAGTTCGACTTTGAAATTCATGAGGCAATTATTTGGCTCGCCGGAAGGTAATCCATATAACCGCAGCAAAAACTATGAAGACCACCACCGCAATCCAGGACCAGGGCGTAATGCGGATGTACGTGTCGTGAACGAAAGATATGTCGTCGGCGAAGAATTCCATCGTTGCTTCGGCACTTGATGCCCCTGATTCGGCTCATTGACCCTTGCGCACCGCACTTCGTATAATCCGCGATTCTACAGGAATTGCTCCCTTGAATCATCGCCGCTTCTGTCGATTCACTTAGTCACACTTACCTAAATACAAACGTGAAAATCCACGAATTTCAGGCTAAGCAGATTCTTCGCGATGCCGGCGTTGCGGCCCCACGCGGTATGGTGGCGCGAACGGCCGATGACGCCGCCAAGGCATTCAAGGAACTCGGCGGGGCGATCGCCGTCGTCAAAGCGCAAATTCACGCCGGCGGCCGCGGCAAAGGCACGGTCAAAGACAACCCGAGTCAGCGCGGCGTCGTGCTCGTGAAATCGGCCGAGGAAGCCGCGAAAGTGGCCGGCAACTTGCTGGGCAAGCCGCTGGTGACCATACAGACTGGGCCCGAGGGGCAAGTTGTGCGGCAAGTTTTGGTTGAAGAGGGCTGCGAGATCGCCCGCGAGTTGTACCTGGGAATTCTGGTCGATCGCGCATCGTCGAGCCCGGTAGTCATCGCGTCTTCGGCGGGCGGGATGAATATTGAAGAAGTTGCCGCGAAGACGCCGGAACTAATTTTCAAAGAGGCGTTTCATCCAGATTCAGGCCTTCAACCGTATCAAGTGCGCAAGCTGGCGGCGAAGCTGGAGCTGAAGGGAAACAGTGTGCGTTCGGCGGAAAAATTCCTTCGTTCGCTGTGCAAAGTGTTCGTGCAAAAGGATTGCAGCCTGCTCGAAGTAAATCCGCTGGTCGTTACCAAGTCGGGCGAGCTCGTGGCGCTCGATGCCAAGATGAGTTTCGACGACAACGCGCTGTATCGCCATCCGGAATTGACCGAGTTGCGCGATATCGCCGAAGAAGAGCCGACCGAAGTCAAGGCGCAAGCGGCGGGACTAAGCTACGTGAAACTGGATGGCACGATTGGCTGCCTGGTGAATGGCGCCGGCCTGGCGATGAGCACGATGGACCTCATCAAACTGCACGGCGGCGAGCCGGCCAACTTTCTCGACGTCGGCGGCGGCGCGAATACCGAACAAGTGACCGAAGCCTTCCGCATTTTGCTTTCCGACCCGCACGTGAAGGCGGTGCTCGTGAACATCTTCGGCGGCATCATGCGCTGCACGACGATCGCCAACGCACTGGTCGAATCGTACAAAACGGTCGGCTTCAACGTGCCGCTGGTCGTGCGCTTGGAAGGAACTGAGGTCGAAGAAGGCAGAAAAATTATCGCCAATAGCGGTGTGAATATTATCAGCGCGGAAGGTCTGACTGACGCAGCGAAGAAAGTGGTCGCAGCATTGGGAAAAGCTGCATAACATCAATCCAAGCCCAACGCTCGCTGTCGATGCGCGACAACAAGTCTTCGGCTTGGATCAACGAAATCTAAAAAACCAATGAGCATCCTCGTCAATAAATCCACCCGCGTCATCTGCCAAGGCATCACCGGCAAAGTCGGCCAGTTTCATACCAAGGGCTGCAAGGAATACGGCACCAAAATGGTCGGTGGCGTCACGCCGGGCAAGGGTGGCGAGACCGTCGAAGGACTGCCGGTGTTCGACACCGTCATGGAAGCCGTCGAAAAAACCGGGGCCGATGCCACGATGATTTTCGTCCCGCCCGCCTTCACCGCCGACGCCATTTTGGAAGCGGTTGATGCCGGCATCAAAACCGTCGTCGCCATCACGGAAGGCGTGCCGGTTCTCGATATGGCCCGTGTGTATCCGATCGTCAAGCGCAGCAAATCGGTGCTCATCGGCCCCAACTGCCCGGGCGTGATCACGCCCGGCGAATGCAAAATCGGCATCATGCCGGGCTACATTCACATGCCGGGCAAAGTTGGCGTGATGAGCCGCAGCGGCACGCTTACTTACGAGGCCGTGTGGCAACTGACGAATTTGAAATTGGGCCAATCGACCTGCGTCGGCTTGGGCGGCGATCCGATTGTCGGCACGTCATTCGTCGATCTGTTTCGCATGTACCAGGATGATCCGAACACGGAAGCGATTTTGATGATGGGCGAAATCGGCGGCACCGCGGAAGAAGAAGCGGCCGCCTTCGTGAAGCAGCACGTCACAAAGCCCGTGGCCGCGTTTATTGCCGGCCGCACCGCTCCGCCCGGCAAACGCATGGGCCACGCCGGCGCCATTATCAGCGGCGGCAAAGGCACCGCAGCGGAAAAGCTGGCGGCGCTGAAAGCGGCGGGCATCGAAATCGCTGAAAGCCCGGCCGATATGGGCGCGGCAGTGCAGCGGGCGATGCAATGCAAGAAATAAGCGGATTTATCACCACGGAGACACGGAGATCACAGAGTGGCGATTGCAGAATACTGATTGCAGATTTCGATAAAGCGAAAGCGCGAATCTGAAATTACTTCATTCTGCGATCTGCAATAGTCTGTTTCTCTGTGCTCTCCGTGTCTCCGTGGTGAATTCTTAGTACGACAATCCCAGCCGTGCCATCATCGTGCTTGGCAGATTCTGGTCCGGGAAATTCTTTTCGTACTGCAACTGTCGGCCGAAGACGTAGCCGACTTCGGCGAAGCCGTTGAGGCTGAGATTCAAACTTTTGTGTTCGATGCCGAGCATCACGCGGTAGTCGGAGTAATTCAGAATATTATCGATCCCACCCGGTTGCTCGATCGCCCACTGACCGCCGCCGAATTCGCCGGCGATGTACGCCCAGCGTTCCCAGCAGGGATCGCAATCGAAACGGAACGCGATGCGCGGTTTGGGCGTAATGAGTTCGTATCGCGTGTATTCGTTCGGCGTCCAGATGATGCCGCCCGCAGGCACAACGTTGGCATTCAAACGGCCCCAGTACGCCGCGCCCACTGCAATCTTCAATCGCGGTGTCCAGTTGTAGGCGACAACCGCGTGCGACTCCAAACGAAATGCCTGTGATCCGTTCGGATTCTGATAATCGCTGTGCCAGCCGGGCGTGATCATTACATCCGCCGCCCAGAGTTCGTTTAATTTTGCGAGCCAGTGGAACTCCAGGTAATCGTCGTGCAGCGTCGCCGGCAGATTGAATCCCGGTGCATCGACGACCCAAAAATCGGATCCCGGCTCAATCAAGAGGGGCATCTCGCGCGTCGGGCAAGGGACGGCAAACACGCCGTACACTTCCGTGTCTTCGAATCCAACGCTGTCGGTTCCAAATCGCGGAAGGTAAGTCGTTGTGCCAGCGATGCGTTGAAAGAAGCCCGCTCGCGTCGGCGGACTTTTCGGCTGCTCGGCTTCCGGAATCAAAACGAAATTGTCGGGCTGATCTAAGAGCGGCTCGGTGACATCGCGCGGATACGAAGCCAATTTCGCCGGCACCTTGCTGGCATCGGCCACCGAAAACGACGGCGCTGAAGAATATCCCGTGCCCGTAATTGGCGGCAGCGGCGAAGGTGCTGGATCGCCAGGGACGAATTGCCCGTAACCGGCCGGTTGCGAATATACGGACGCTGACGACTGTGATAGTTCCTGAGAGTGCGCAGTCTGGCTAATCAGCATTGCGAGCATCAAAGCCGCAGCGCCGCGAAGAATCGCTCGGATTAGAAGGCCATACGTCAATTTCAATCATCAACTTCCGACCGAAGGGGGTCGGGCTAAGAATCACCTTCATGCTCAGAACGAAAGTCCTGCGCCAACGAGAACTGTATCGCCAATATCTACTTTGCTGGGCATGTTGCTGCGGAACACGAGTTGGCGATCGAACGCGTATCCCACTTCCAAATAACCGCGCAAACCGGTTTGCGTTTCCGGCAAAATATCGACGCCAATGGCAAACCGCAGATCGTCGTATTCGAATTCGTCGTTGAGATTACCGACCTGCGTGCCGCCTGGCGGACGCACGGCGGTCCACGATCCGCCTCCGTATTCGCCCCGGATGTATGCCCAGATGTTGTGGTTGCCAATCGTGCTGCAGCGGTGCGCCAACTTGGGAGCGGGAAAGAAGATTTCGTAGCGCGCATCCGGATTCGGCGTGCACACAATTCCGACGGCAGGCAACAATTTGATCTCAATCCGATCGATGTACCAAATACCGAATTTGAATTGCATCGTCGGCGTCAGATTAAGTACTGCCAAGCCGCGCCCCAAAACGCGAAGGCTTTGATTCGTCGTGCGCTCAAAGTCGGTATACACGCCCGGGCTGACTTCCAGTTCGGCGCCCAGCCAGTTGTTGATTTGCGGATTCCATGCGGCATCGATGTAAGCGCCGTAGGTTGCACCCGGTAGCGTCGGCGGCGGACTGCCAGTGGCATCAGGCCCATCCCACAAATAAAGCTGGAAACCAGGCGTAACTAGAATTGGATTGTTCGGGTTGAAATAGAACGGCAGCGCGAACGTGACCCAGGTGTTAATTGTGTTAATCCCCAGTGCGCGGTCGCCGCCGCCACGCGCCAGCCAGGTTTCATCGCCATGTACTTCCTGGACGAAGCGCATGGTTTTCGTCCACGTATCGGTGATAGGGGCAAATGTCGGCCCATTGTAGACCGGCACGCCTTCGGGATAGAGTGCGGCAGGGGATCCGTTGTACGGCGCACCGTAAACTGGTGCCGGAGCTGTCGGCCCGAGGTAGGGAGCTCCGGGCGCAGGCGTGGTCGCGGGCAGGGCGTAAGGATCGAATGTCGGCAACGGCGGTTGAATCGTGCTGCCATACGTCGCTGAAGGACTTGGCAGTGCACTTGGCGCAGGCGTCGGGAACTCAACTCGCTGCGCGCTTGCCGGTCGCGCAACAAGCCATGCGGCGCAAACGAAGACGGCGATTTTAAGCCACGGTCTACCCACCGGGCATTCCTCGAATTGGTGCGACGCTGCGATAGAGTGCGACACGGGACGACGCGATTTGCCGATGCGCATGCCCACTCGGTGCTAGCGGCCGGAAGATAAGTGCGTGGGTTAATACCCGCTTGCCGCGATAGCGTCAAGATTGATTCGCTGAGCAGTGACCACTAGCGGAATCCAGGCCGATCTGCGGCAGTGCTCGCGTCGCGCACGCCGGATAAATTCCACCGCGAACCGGCTTGCCCCGTGCCAGCATGCCGGTTACCGTTGCGATCCTTTTTGGAGCAATTGCATTTTGCGTGCTGGTTAGTTTGCGCTGTCTCTCGATCGTAACTATCAATTGGATGCCGCTTTCGCGGTAACTATGAAAAATCTGATCGCCGCTCTGATGGCAGCCTCGCTTGCCGGATGCGCCAGCGCACCCCTGCGGCCGGGAGATGCGCTCAGCGACGCACCGCCTTACCAATCGGCTGGGCGGCAACAGACGGTAAGCGAGTCGCCAGAAGACCGCGCAGTGCACGCCGCATATCAGAATTTCGCAGCGGAACCAACTAACGTGGCAACACCAGCTGCTGCTCCACCGCGGGAAAAACATTTTGGCGTTATCGATTACCTTTGGGACCGCTTCCGCGATCGTCCCGGTTCGCCAACCGCCGGAACTGTTTTCGATACCCGCGCTGGCGGGTTTCCAATGGGAATGGATGCACTGGATGCGGCTGCAAGCGGCCAGTACAAATTTCGGTTCGCCATACGGCGTTGTGCCGGCGGCATACGCGGAAGCTGTTGCCACTCCGCCGCCGGACGCTGTCTATCTGCCAGACCCGGTAAACAAGAATCTGGAACCCGGCCGGCCGCCAATTTACGTGGGAGTGACCGGACCGAATGGTGAAGCGCAAGATGTGGTGATTGACGATCAACCGCACATTTGCCAGGAGCCTTCGGTCTGGCAACGCATGATGGCGCAGCCACTGGTTTATAACCTCGTCGAAGACGAACGCAATTTCTACAGTTGCCGGAGCCTGGCATGGCTGGGCGTAGGATTGGGCGGCACCGCGATCCTCGCGAACACGAGCCTTGACGAGCAGTTTCGCAACTTCGTGCATGGCCCGTCGAACCGCAACTCGACTGATTTTAATTGGATGAAGGGCTTTGGCACCGGTCAGTACGTAATTCCAGCGTTGGCCGGAATTTATGCGGTGGATTACTGGATCGATGAAGCTTCAGGGCCTGGGCAGCGGCCCGTCGCCGAGTGGCTGGAACAGTGGAGCGGCCGATCGATGCGTGGCCTGATTGTCGGTGCGGTGCCACTACTGGTGCTACAGAACGCGATCGGCGCATCGCGCCCCGGCGAAAGCAGTGCGGGAAGCAATTGGAAGCCGTTCCAAGACAACAATGGCGTCAGCGGGCATGCGTTTGTCGGCGCGGTGCCGTTCTGGACCGCCGCTCAGATGACCGATTACGTGCCGTTGCAAGTGGGTCTTTACGGCATGGGCACACTGGCAGGCATTTCGCGCATCCACACCGATTCGCATTACCTCTCCCAAGTCATTATGGGCTGGTGGATCGCAGGCCTCTCGGTGGCCGCAGTCAATGAAACCGAGTGGGAAAAGCGACAGTGGCAATTGACGCCGACGTTTATCGACGGCGCACCGGGCATTGCCATCATGCACCAGTGGTAATCAGCGCATGCACCGGCAATTCCGCCTCCCACGAGCATTTCGGAAATTCTTGTCCCGAAGTGCTTGCCAATTTATTCAACTTGTAATATATTCACCGTGTCATAAGGAGACGGTGATGCATCGAAATAGGAATTTGCCCCGGCTTTCTGCGGGCGAGATGCAATTAGCTACGGATGCTTTGGGAACGCGGACCGCTAACCTTAGCGGAGTCGCATGAAGTGTTCGATAGCTATGGCCCGCCAGTCGCCTATCCCACGATGCAAACGCGGCTGAATCGGATGGTCGATAAAGGCATCCTTGCCCGCAGCGACACGCGGCCCGCCATATATAAAGCCGTATTTTCTCCAGAGCAAACAGCAGCGGGCGTGCTGAAGCAACTTTTCGAGAAACTCGTGCGCGGCAGCGTTGCGCCCTTGATGTCGAATCTGATCTCGCAGCGGCCACTCACGCCGGAAGAGATTCGCGATATCCGGGCACTTCTTGATCGAGCGGAGCGTTCCAATCGCAAAAACTCTAAGCAGCGGAGTTAGCCATGTTTACTTCTGCCTTGTCCTTGCTGCTGGCGCTTGCGCGTTCCACGATCGCTTTAAGTCTATCGGCTGCCGCCGCCTGGCTGCTATTGCGATGGTTCAATCCAGAATCACCGCGGCTGAGCCGCATTGTTTGGATGCTGGTTTTGTTGCAAGGCATCATTTTGCTGCGGATCCCACTTGCAGTGCCTTGCTACACAGCGGAGAGCAACGGTGCGGCGACGCAATTTAATGGCTCAATCATTCAACATCCCGATGGCAGACAGCAAAACAGCGAGGTGAACCTTCAACCTGCGATCGCCAACGATGTTTTGAAGGCTCCCAGCGTATTAGCTGGCCATCGGTTATCGCCGGCCTTTGGCTTACAGGCTGCGTGGCAATTCTAACCTGGTGGGGAATAATCTTTCTCCGGATCGCGCGACGAGGGTCTCGCGCTGAATCGCCAAACCCGGACTGG
This sequence comes from Pirellulales bacterium, assembly GCA_963773875.1. GTDB lineage: Bacteria > Planctomycetota > Planctomycetia > Pirellulales > JADZDJ01 > CAVTYH01. The sequence continues at coordinate 11,673 of CAVZCV010000005.1, read as the reverse complement.
GCCGATGAGTGGAAGCAACTGCTCATGCAACAGAAGATCACGGAGTGCATTCCTCTGCGAACGACTGCCGATTTGGGACCATTGCTTGTTTGGCGGGTTCGCGGAGCCGAAGTGCTTGTCCCGAAGTCGGTATGGGAAACTTTGTCCAAAAAGCAACGCTTAGCGATTCTGTGTCATGAGCTCGCACATTATCGCCGGGGCGATCTTTGGAAAAGTGCGATTATTCGCCTCATGGCGCTGCCGCACTGGTTCAATCCGCTGGCTTGGTGGATCGTCAGGAATCTGGATGAATGCGCCGAGTGGCTCTGCGACGATGAGGCGACGGGTCTGCGACAACGGCCTCGCCGCTGAATACGCAGAGGTATTGCTCCGGCTGGGACAGAAAGTGACGAAATTATGGCATGGCTGCGACGGCCATGCGCGGCGGTCGTTTGCATCGTCGAATCTGCCGCGTCTTGACGCCGCTGCCTATGGAAAAATCGGCCATGAAAAAATATTTGCTCGTCGCGGTTCCTCTGGTATTACTGGCAGGGCATTTGATTCGCGTCGAACTTGTGGCTCGGGCGCAAGCGCCGCCGCACTGCGACGAGGATTCGCAAGCAAAGCAGCACCGCCTTTGTCGCCCGCCATTATGGGGTTCGCAGCGGCGAGGCTAGACAGTGGATTATTCATCCAGGGAAATTATCTTCGACCGGGCGGCTGTCGGGTGCGCTGAGCCTGCCAGCGGTCCAAAAAGAACTTGGATATTGAAAGGGGCTCTTCCCAATACGAGGAAATCGAAAAGTTGAAGCAGGCCCACACGAATGAAATTCAAGCCGGACTTACCAAGTTGTTTGATGAAGGGCGCAAAAACCCCCGAGAACGAGCAAGAACTATGGATGTGGACTCTATGCCAAGGGTGATCTTGAAATCAGGAATCTCCTGAAGCCTGAACAGGCCGCAAGATTGCGGCAAATCATGCTGCACAGACGCTGGGGCTGGTTCGCTCTGGGATGCCGAAGTCGCTAAAGTGTTGAACATCTCGAAAGATCAGAGGAAAAGCTCGCCGCGTCTGCTTCGTGAGGTGGAAGTGAAACAGCATGAGATTCTCAATCCGAGCGATGAGAAGCGTGCCGACACGAGGCCATCAAAGAAAAGGTGGAGAAGCTACAGGAACTGAATGCCTATCGAGACAAAAAGGCCAACGAGATTCTTACTGCGGTCGCAACGGGAAAAGTTTGCCGAGATGAAAGGCAAACCGTTTGACCTCGCAAGTTTTCCGCCGCAGTTTCGGGCCGCGCGGCGCAGGGCGGACTCCAGGTCGTCTTGGAATGCCTGGTGACGTTCGGCGAGGAGGCCTTATGGACATAGCATTGCTGGAACCTGTCCTTAAAGAATTGGGCATGGAAAAAGACGCTCCGCAGGTTGCCGAGCTCCGCAAGTTGGCCGATGCATGCATGCGGAGGATTTGCAGGATTCTATTCGAGACCAGGCATGTCCGGTGGACGCTGCATCGCCGACGGAACTTGGCCTGAAACTTCAAGTAAGATTCGATCCCGAACTGAAGAAAGTGCTCACACCCGAACAGTACACGCGATTGCGTCAAATCATTTGCCAGCTGCCCGGCGCGAATAGACTTGACGATCCTGACCTCGTACAAGGCTCTGGACATCAATCCCGAACAGCGGGAAAAGGTGGATGCCTTGACCGTTGAGATATTTAGAAGACAAGTCGCTATCTTAAATGCCAACAGTGGCCGTGGACCTGCGGACGTCGACGCACCAAAAAAGATCGCGGAATTGAATGTGGAGTGGAGCAAGAGGATCGACGAGATTCTCTCCACAGCACAGCAAGAAAAGTTGGCCGAACTAAAAGGCAAATCGTTCGACTTAAACTTGTTGCGGTCGCCAAATGGTGCAGGAGAATCGCAAAAGAAGAACTAATCATCAACGCGATTCAAAACTACCGATTTTGCCGCCTGTACCATTCTTTCCACTTTTCCGCTTGTTCGGCGAGCGTGGATGCACGCACATCTGTGTTGTCGGAGCCACTGTAGGATGCCGGTCGAACCTCGGACGTGGAATCGCTCGGACTGTCCTGTCCTGTGAGGCTGCGGAGGCTCTGGAGGGCTGCACGGCGAATATCTTGCTGATCGTCAAGCAACTTGATGAGGGTGGGCGTCAGAGCCGGATCGGCCACCTTGGCAATCGCTTGTGCGGTTTTGCGGCGCAACTGTGGATCGTCGTCGGAAGCCATGCGTTCTAGTGCAGCGCGGCCGGAATCCACGTTCCAGCGGACCAACACGATGGCCGCATCCAGGTGCAATGAATGATCGGCATGTGCCAGAAGCTTTTCCACCGGTCGAATGTCGGCAGGAGGCTGCGATTGCTGAAGCGCTTGCACGGCGGCATGCAGGACCGAAATGTTGTCGTCAGCAAGCGAGGCCACCAGCAACTCGGTGCGAGCGGGATTTGGATAGGTCGCAGAGTAATTGCAAGCCCGGCGACGAACTTCTGGCGCGGGATGCGTGAAGCCCGCCGTGGCTAACAGTGCCGCTTGTTCGCGCGGATCATGCTCGATCAAATCAAAAGCGCGCAGCCACATGACCGGATCGTCTTCCGCGGTAACGCGAGCAACTACGCGCTGCAAACTTGCATCGGGAAGCGAAATCTTATTCGACTGCTTCGCGAGAGCGGTAATCGCCTGACGGCGCTCAGCGAGGTCACCGTGTTCGAGAGTTTCGACCTGTTTTTGAACTTGCGCTGCGGCTTCCGCTGAAAGCTCCACGGAATCTGGGGCTGCTTGCGCAGCGATGGCTGATTGGTCGATGTTACCAAATTGCCGATTCCATTTGTCCTGTAAATCGTGGAGCAACTCTGCCCGCCGTGGCGCCGGCGCATCGATTGGGAAGCCTGCGGCTTCCGGCCAGCAGTCGGCCAAGAGCGTCGCGGCGTCTTTGCGAGTTTGATAACTCGGCGATTCGATCGCCGCGAATAACACGCTGCCGGCCATATTGGTGGGCCATTTTGAGGCCGCTCGCACGGCTTCGCGCTGAACTTCCAGGCTGGGGTCACTTAAGAACTGCTTGGCCAGATTGATCGACCGCCGATCAGCATGTTTCGCCAAGGACTTTGCGATGACCTGTCGCACTCGCCACGATTTATCTCCGATCGACGATTCAACCGCCTCGCGATCGTCGCGCATTGCCAATGCCTTGACGGCGGCGACACGAATCATCTCGCCGGGATCTGTTGTCAAATGCTTGAGCCGTGCGCCGGCTTCCTCGCCGCTCGTTTGGCCCAGCAGTTCGATTGCTGCCAGACGGACCGGTAGCTCGTAATCCGACAACGCTCGGAGCACCTTGTCGCCGGCTTGCGGGTGTTTTCGAGCCACGACTAGTTTCAGTGCCGCGATGCGCACTTGTGAATCGCCGTCGGTTGCTAAATCGAGCGCCAATGGCGGCAAGGGCTTCGCCCGATCCGCCGGCACCGCGGCCAGCGCCTCGAGCGATTCGCGCTTCACTGATGGCGCGGGGCTTTTTAGCCCATCGGCAATCCGCGGGTCACTTTCTGCGTTCGGTTGCCGGGCCAATGCGTGGATTAATTCAGCGTGCAATTCGGGCACGTAACGCGAGCGTGCTTCGCCAGTAAACTGGCCGTATTGCGAGATGAGTTCGCGGATCGATTTTTGTGCTTCCGCAGAATGGACCTCGCCGAGTGCCTCCGCGGCCGCCCGCCGCACTGTTACCTTCAGTTCGGTCGATCGCACGGCGACTGTGAGCGATTCCTCGGGATGCCCTTCGCCAAGCCGTGCCAGGGCAATGGCGGCGTTCGTAGCGACGATTGGTTTTTCTGATAGTAGGGCTTGCGCCCAATTCGGCTGTTTACGCGCGGGCTTGATAGGATGTCGTCTAAGGCGCGGTGCCGCCAACGATAGCGTGGCGGCTCAGATTGTTCGGGCGGGGCGATCGCCAGGATCCAGTTGTCATCGGCGAGTGCTCGGAACGGATCCTGGCGCGGGTTTCTTAGAATCGGTTGGTTTCGCGGGACTGATCGACTTCGCGGCGGCTGCGTTCTTAGCATGCTGCGCAGCGTTCCATGGCGTCCACACAGCTTGGCAGCCGCTTAGCAATGTGGCGACGGCAACAACGACCATCGCGACGCACGCGGGTCGCAAACAAACTCGAATTTCGAAACGGGCAGCAGGCACAGCGAATCCTTTCGCTTGCTGAATCAACTTCCTTATCTAGAACACTTCCCTGTGTTAATTAAAACGGGCCTTGTCCGGCAGGCGCTGCATCGGCAGGAGCTGCGCCTGGCCCGTGTTGCAGCGCGGCTTCTAAATCCTGAACGGCTTTTTGGATCGCTTCGATGAGTGGCTTTTGCGGATCAGGCGGAAGCACCATGTATTGGTCGGTCTGTCCGGCGATTGTCACAATTTCTGCTGGCGCCGCAGCCGGCACGGGCGTTGCGCATTTGGCAATAATATTAACGTTTTGACTAACAACGAGTTTTGCCAGATCGACATTTGGCTTGTTTGTACCCGCCAGTAAGATCATCCCCTTCGCGCCGTCGGCTCCGGCCAAGCCGATACTGACTTCGCCGAGCTGTGCTTTGAGTCGATCGGGCACAATTGGTTTGCGATTTTTGGCGGCGTTGGCGATTTCGGACTTGCAGCAATCTGCCGCGAGCTTGCCGAGCGACTTGATCCAAGGACCTACGTTGAAATTCTGCGGCGGCGTATATGGAATGTTTCCCAGCGCGCGGGCCGCAGTGGCACGCACCGCTGTGGACGCGGTTGAGTCGTCAATCGTTTTCACGAGGGCATTCATCACAGCGCCATTCTGGCCGGGATTTTTCATCGCTTCCAGCACGTCGATGGCGCGGCGGCAAATCCAATCGTGTCCTTCCTGCGTGCGATCTGCTGGTGGCGTGCGCTGAGCCTGCAAGGCGAGCATGGCGGCGATGACACCTGGCTGTGCATTCGTGGCAATGCCACTTTGGGCGTGCCGCAACAAGCCACGCAGCGCGGAAACGCGCACTGCGTCGATCGATGTTGGCGCCGTCACACCTTTGAGCAACGCGGGCAAAGCATTCGGAAATGGAGTCGCCGGTTCAGTTTGATTCAGATCGGCAATTAGCATCATCGCGTTTGCCCGACACACTGGATGAAAATCGCCGCTGGCAATTTCGTCCATCTTGGCGAGCGTGATTTCCATTAAATGCTGATGGGCTTGCGCAGTGGCCTTTAGTGCGTAATCGCGATTGAAGTTGCGAGCGCATTACGGCAGGAGGTAAGGCACCGGCTCCCCCGAGAAGCGGATTAATCATTTTCGCCCCTTGTTTGAATGGCTCATACTGGGCGAATAGGGGAAACATCATCTCGTTGAAGAATTTGTCAAACGTCGCTTGGTTCATGGGCTGGGCGCCGCTGAGCATTTCCGCGACAGCTTTTGCTTCTGGACTCAATGTGATCTGGGACCACGTTTGTCCGCCGCCCAGCGGCAACACTTTAAAATTTTGAGCAAGCGCCGGCGAAGAGATCAGCAACGCGACGACAGCAGTCACGATCCGGCTGCGTTGCATATTAGGGTAGCACGAAAGTTTGTTACTCATGACTACAGTTCCTACATCCCAAACTGAGCTCGATTTGATCGCCGCGCACAGACCGCCGCCATAATCGAAAGGTAACCGTGATTTGCCTGTCCCGTGGCCCGATAAGATGCGTTAACATGAGGGCCCGCTTGCACTAATTCCTCACAATCAAGGGTACTTGCGTCGCAAGGCTGCTGTCAAGCCAAACGGGAACGCGAACGGTGACTGCTAGCGAGCGGTAAATGGCCAGTAAGCCCAGGGATTGCAACCCCGGGGCTTGGGCGCAGATGATACTGCAAATCCCGATAATTGCTCACATTGCATGACGCTCCTTTACTCCGACCCACGCTTTCTTGAGCACCTTACCGGCACGCATCCGGAGCGGCCGCAGCGGCTGGTGCAGGTAGTCAGCCAATTGGAGCGACAAGGTCTCGCTGGCCAGTGCCGACGAGAGCCGTGGGAACCGGTAGCGCTGGACCGGCTGGCGCACGTCCATCGACCCGACTATGCCGCCCGGGTGAAAGAGTTCGCCGACCAGGGCGGCGGACGGATCGAGGCCGACACGGTTGTCTCCGCGGCATCGTACGAAGTGGCTCGGCTGGCAGCCGGCGCCGTGGCCGATGCTGTGGATCGGTTGATTCGTGGCGAAGAGAAAAACGCGCTTCTGTCTCGTGCGTCCGCCGGGCCACCATGCACTGAATCATGACGCGATGGGCTTTTGCCTTTTCAACAACGTGGCCATCGGCGCACGGGTAGCGACGGACGAACACAAATTGTCTCGCGTGCTGATTGTCGATTGGGATGTGCATCACGGCAATGGCACGCAAGATGCATTTTGGACCGACGAGCGCGTAGGATTTTTTTCGATCCATCGCTGGCCGTTTTATCCGGGCACGGGCGATAGCGATGAAACCGGCTCCGGCGCTGGATTGGGGACGACGCTAAATGTGCCGATCGAGTTCGGCACTGCCAGGCGCGAATATCTCGCGCACTTTCGCGCGACGTTGGAGAACTTTGCCGATAAACTGCGGCCGCAACTCGTGCTGATTAGCGCCGGTTTTGATAGCCATCGCGACGATCCTGTCGGATCGTTGGGACTTGAGATTGAAGATTTTTCCGAGCTTTCGCGAATTGTGCTCGACATTGCCGACGTGCATGCCGGCGGCCGCGTCGTCAGCGTGCTCGAAGGTGGCTACAACCCGGGCGTGCTTGCTGGATGCGTGGAAGTGCATTTGCAAGAATTGCTGGCTAAAAGCTAATCGCGATTCAACGAAACTTTATTTTTCAGGCGGGGTTCGATTGATTAGAACGCTTCCGGGCTGCTCGCTAGCTTAGCGGGCAATACAAATCGAACCCTCCATGCCCGACCCCTGATAGATTCGGCGCGGCGTTGCTTGCGCGCCGCGTGGATTCTCTTTCGACATCGAAAAATTCGCAGTTTCACACCTGCGGGGAGAGACAAAATGCGCCAAATCATGCTCGGTTCGACGCTGCCGGATTTACCCTTGTCGAACTGCTCGTGGTGATCGCCATCATTGGCGGCTTGATTGCACTGTTGATGCCTGCAGTCCAACATGCGCGCGCAACCGCCAGGCGCACGCAGTGCCAAGCACAGCTGCGCCAGGTCTGCGCTGGCACTCGAAAACTACATGGGCGCACATGGCCCACGCGCACGATTTCCGGACGCCGCGATTTTGCCGAGCGTGACGCCGACGATTCCGCCCATCTCCAAGGTGCTCGGCAAATTCATCGAAGAAAATCAATCGGTCTTTAATTGCCCCGACGACGAAAACTATTTTCCTAAAGAAGGACTGAGCTATGAGTATGCGCAAACGACATTGGCTGGAAAAACCCGCCCTGAGGTACTTCAATCGTCAACTGGCCAACCGCGCAAAAGTTCGCTCGTGCAAGTGGCGTTCGACTTCAACGATTTCCACGGCCCGGTGGGTGGAGCAACTTCGCGCAACATCGTGTTCTTAGATTGCCACGTGGAGTGATTTTCATACAGCCACTATCGGCGGTCGCGCCGCGTTCGATCCAATCTGTTTTGACATCGTAAATCACCGGGCAAGGAGTGATTTTGAAATGTGGAGGCGATTCATTATCGGTGGCGTCGTAGCCGGTTCGACGGGATTTGGAATTGTCTGGATCTTTGTATGGTATCCGCATAGCGCCGCGATTGCCGAAGTACAGCAGCTGCAAGCCAAAATGGCCGATCCGAACATAAAGGACGCCGATCGGCAAACTTTGCGCGATCAAATGCGGACGAAGATGGAGGCGCTTTCGCCCGATGCACGCCGGCAGGTGTTCGAGGTCGGTCGTGAAGCAATGGAAAAGAGATTCGAGACGCACGTCAATCAGCTGCTGGCTATGGCACCGGCGGAACGCAACAAGGCACTCGATGCTGATATCGATCAGATGGATAAACGCGCGGCTGAGTTTGCCAAGCGACAGCAAGCTAACACCAGCAGTCAAAAAGGAGACGTCAAGAAAGGAAATCGCCCCACGGCAATTACTGACGATCAAAAAATCAGTCGCTTGCGCAGCCGGCTGGACCGTGGTACGCCGCAGACGCGCCAATGCGTGCTGAATATACGCGGCTCATCGACGATCGCCGCAAGCAGCGCGGCCTGCCGCCGATTCAACAAGGACTGCCACGCTTCGGACGGTAATTAGCCAGCGCTACTTGCCATCCGTAGTATGCCAATCAACTTTGCGTTGGCGGCGGGAAACTTTAGCCTCGAAAGTTCGGTTGCATCAACCCAGCCAAATCCCGTTTTTGGATGTTGATTTCCGCCGGAGGAGTCGCGCAATCGGCAGCGAATGAAATGGATGTGCAACAACCCATGGTCATACTGATGCTTGACCGAAAGATATGCGCCGTCGGTATCAACCACTATTCCGGACTCTTCAAAACATTCCCGAACCGCTGCAGCCTCCGGCGATTCACCCAGCAAAACTTTGCCGCCAGGAAACTCAGCGAATCCGGCGAGCGGCACACCGGGCGGGCGAATGCCGACTAAGAATTGGCCATCATGCTCAACGACGGCAACCGCCACCAGTGTAGCATCCATCATGCTCCCTCACGGCGCGGATTAGTGTGACCTACTTCTGCTGTTTGAGCTTTTCCAGCAATCGACCTGGCGAGCCCATAATATTGTAGCCGGCATCAACGTGCAGAATTTCGCCGGTGATGCCATCGGACATAGACGACAACAAAAACGCACCACTACGGCCGACTTCCTCGTGCGTGATGTTGCGCGCTAAAGGCGCCATGTGTTCGTACAACGCTTCCATTCCGTCGGAGTTCACGGCCCGCGCCGCCAATGTTCGTAGTGGACCGGCACTGATCGCATTGACACGAATGCCTGATGGCCCCAAATCGTACGCCGCATATTTCACACAAGCATCCAGAGTCGCTTTGCACACACCCATTACGTTGTATCCAGGCACAACTTTCTCACCGCCATAGTACGTTAAGGCCAGCACCGAGCAGCCGGCGTTCATAATTGGCCGCGCAGCGGAGCACAATGCGAGCAAACTATAGGCACTGATGTCGACCGCCAACTTGAACCCTTCGCGGCTAGTTTCGATCGTTGGCTTCGCTAAATCGTCGGTATTGGCAAAAGCCACGGAGTGCAGCAAGAAATCAATCTTGCCGAAATCGCTCGCCGCCTTATCCATGAATGCTTTAATGTCGGCATCTTTGCTGACGTCGGCGGGCGCAAGAAACTTTGCCCTCGGCTCGTTGTCGGTTAGCTGTGAAACGCGTCGGCGGTTGCGTTGGCGTTCATCGTCTGGCCGATCGGGCAAGTGCGAAAACCCGCAAAGTCCGCCTTCGGACATGATTTGTTTGGCGATTGCCCACGCAATGGAGTTTTCGTTAGCCACTCCAAAGATAAGGCCCTTTTTGCCGTCGAATTGACCCATAACCGCCTCCCGCGAATTGAGTTCAGAATCGCTGGGCCTGAACATAACTTTTCGGCAAGACCGCGACAACCTGAGGCGACCTCTCGTTTGCGTCGTTGTCAATTCGATGACACACTGTAGGATAAGGCGTCTTGAAATCGATGACGTGTTTATTTTTGTGTCGCTTTGCAGGTCGGACAGGACTGTAATGCACGAGACCGAGGTCGGCGAGTCTTGGCGAATGATCGAGAAATGCACCAATTTGGCTGCGGAATTGCTAGTGCGCGCCGAGCGCGCAAGGGTTGTGACGGAGTATTTAAACGAAGCGCTGCCGATGTTGCTGCCGGTTTTAGGGGCAGACTTCGCGGCCGTCACCCGTGCCAGTGAAGGCGCGCGAGCCATCGCCGAATCAGGATTGCATCACTCCTGGCCGAGCGATGTCGTCGCTGACTGCCTTGATCGCGAAGCGCCTCAATCCGCGGATCCCTGGTACGGTGCGCCACTCGTGCTCCGCGAGCCCAGTGGCGAAGTGTTGGTTGTGCATCGAGCCGATTTCCCCGCTGCGACCCCTCGCGATGCCGCCTTCTTTACTGCATTCCAAACTGCTGCGAGCGCCCTCGGCACGGGGTTCCGCATCGTGCGCGGCCGACAACGCCTACACGAGCGCGCTATTCGATCGGAGACTATTCTCTCGATTGTGCAGCAATGGGGACGCACGCAGCAGATGGAGACGCTCTTGAATCAAATGGCTGAGGCGTCAACACAATTACTCGAAGCCGATCGGGCGAGCATTTTTCTATGGGATAAACCGAATCGCATTTTAGTAGGCCGACCTGCACTTGGCGTGCCCGGCGGCGAGCTGCGCATTCCAGACGATGCCGGAGTGGTGGGCGAAGTACTGCGAACCGGCGAATCGCGACGTGTAACGAATCGCGAGGTGCGCGATCCGGTGAATCGCCAGGTGGATGCGAAGCTCAGCTATCAAACTCGCACGTTGGCTGCCGTGCCACTGCGAACCACAAGTGGCGAACTGCTTGGAGTGTTTGAAGTCATCAACAAGAAAGTCGGAGAGTTTTCGGCCGACGACGAAGCGGCGCTCGTCGAATTGGCCGGCCACGCTGCCGTGGCACTGGAGAACACGCAAGACCGCGAGCAATTGTTAGCTTCGCACCGACAGATGGTCGATCAGGCGGCCGAACACGTGCGACTCATTGGGAATAGCCCTGCGATTGAGGCGCTGCGCTCAACTGTTCGCCGTGTCGCAGATACCGAACTTGCCGTGCTTGTGCTCGGTGAAAACGGCACGGGCAAGGAAGTTGTAAGCCAGCTGATTCATTACCTCAGCCCGCGGCGTGACCGGCCGTTCGTGGCAGTGAACTGTGCCGCCATTGCTGAAACGTTGCTCGAAAGCGAATTGTTCGGCCACGAGAAAGGGGCATTCACGGACGCGCATGAATCGCGCCCTGGCAAATTTGAACTCGCCGCTGGCGGCACGCTGCTCTTAGATGAAATTGGCGATCTCAGTCCGGGCGGACAGGCGAAGCTGCTCCGCGTGCTCGAAGAAAAGATAGTGGTTCGTGTGGGTGGTTCGCGGCCAATTCCAGTCGATGTGCGCGTGATTGCGGCCACGAATCAAAATCTCGCCGATTTAGTACGAGCGCGAAAATTCCGCCAGGATCTATATTTTCGATTAAATGTAGTCGTGCTGGAGTTGCCGCCGCTGCGCGATCGGGGCGACGATGTGCTGCTGCTGGCCGAGCATTTTCTATCGGACTTTTCTCGAAGAGCCCGTCGCAAGTTGCCAAAGTTTTCGTCAGAGGCGCGTAAACGCTTGCAGCAGCATCTGTGGCCCGGCAATGTTCGTGAACTGCGGAATTTGATGGAGCGACTTGCCTTCTTGGTAAGCGGCGACGTTATTGAACCGGGCGATCTGGCGTTCATTCTTTCGCCCTCCCCTGAGACAACCAGCTTGCTTGTCGTCGATCAGCCGCTATCATCAGCAACCGACCGCTTTCAGATCGAATACATCCGTAAATCAATCCAACGCACCGGCGGCAACATGAGCGACGCCGCCGAGCTATTGGGGCTGCATCGATCGAATTTGTATCGAAAGATGAAGCAGTTGGGGATGGATACGTGATTAGTTGAACGGCCCCGACGCGGAAACGTCGAAAAGAAAAAAATGCGGCCG
>CAVZCV010000004.1:0-98116 GCA_963773875.1 Pirellulales bacterium | reverse complement strand
TGCCACGTCAGGCGCGGAAGCATGTACCCCACCCCACGGCGAGCCAAGACTCCGCCAATAGTTGCTATTCCAGTTCCAGCCGTCGGCGGATGTATCGCCGTCGCCCGCTTCCGCTGGCGCAGCACCCACCTGGCAGAACATCGTTTCTTCGAGCTTGAATCGGCCCAGGCCCATTGCTGATTGCCGCATTCCGAGTGGCTGAAAGATTCGATCGTCGACCAGGTCGTTAAATTTCGATCCGGTAATCCGCCGCGCGATTTCCGCTGCCAACAAAATTCCCCTGCTGGAATAGCTATATTTTGTGCCCGGCGAAAACAGCAGTGGCGTACGGATGGCTTGTTCCACAAATTCCGAAAGCGGCGCATGGCGCTTCCTCAGTATTTCATTCGCTGGCAGCTGATCGGGCAGACCGGAAGTATGCGTAAACAGATCCTGAATTGTAATCCGATCACGATCATCGCCGTTAAATTCCGGAATGAATTTTCGAACCGAGTCCTCGAGCCGAAATTGACCCTGATCGAACAGCGTCATTAAGGCGGCGACAGAAATCGGTTTTGAAATCGACGCCAACAAGAAAATGTCGTCGACCGATTTCGCAGCACCAAACGCTTTTGAAAATTCCCGCTCACCATGACGCACGTAAATCGTCGCCGCGATAACCTGATTCGCCGCGACCGCATCGGCGAGCGGCTTCATCGAGGTGTTAATATCAAGGCTAGGCATGGCAGCAATCGCATGGCGAGGCAAACGTCGAACCGATTGCACATTGGAGAAATGTCCGACGTTGCATGGGGCGCCGCGAATCTCGTGGAAATCGAAAGTTCTTTATATCATCAACTCATCGATCTGCGGCATCCATCTCCTCCACGGCTGGCTACCCCATCGGGATGCGTAATTGGCGAAGAAGGAATCCTGAGATCCAACAACGATCCGGCCGCGGCCGTGATTTTGGGTCCGCATTAGCTCGCTGGCAATCGAAGCTGCGCGATCCGCCTCTTGCAGAGCTGCCATGAATGCGGATTCGGAGCTATTTTCGACATTACTCGATTCATTCGGGTTGGCCAGCCATCGATCAGCCCTGTTAGAGCCGAAAGCCCAAAACGGATCAGACGACGAGAGCGATTTGCGATTGTCCAATGGAACCGCGAGAGTGTTCGCCTTTACGGCAACCAAACGAGCAGAGTTTGTGATCGACGGAACAGAAACAGAACTCACGGTTTGAATGCGATTTTCACTCGCCGTGCTCCCAGAGCCTCCGCCAGCGCCGCTCGCCGAAGCGGCAATCAACAAATCCAATAGCGGTTGGATATCACGATTGTTCACGTTGCCATCTGAATTCAAATCGCCGATTGCCACGAGGTTGCTGGCGCTTAACTGGTGAAGGGTTTGATACGCTTGCAGATCGGTCAACGCGTGCAGCATTTGCGTGAGATCAGTTTCATCAACACTGCCATTCAGATTGAAATCGCCCAATACAAAGGCGACATTCACCATTGCTGTTCCGAACACTGTGCCACTGGTTGCTCGTACCGTGGCTGTGCCAGAGGTCGACGTGGGGGCAGTATAAATTCCGTTCGTAGCGATATTCCCCACGGAACCGTCATCGAGACTCCAAACGATGGCCGGTTGCACAGCCAGCGGATTTCCGAACTGATCGATCGCCGTACTGGTAAATGGTTGCGACTCGCCGATTTTCAAGTTGATCAGCGCAGGCAGCACCGTGATGCCGCTCAGCGTCTGGTTGACCACCACATTCACGCTGCTGGTCGTCGATAGGTTCCCAGAATCGGTGGCCGTCACTTGCAGGGTATAACTGCCCGCCATGTAGAACGTGATGGTCGAATTCTTCGCCGCATTCGAGGCGTTAATGCTAAACGTCGGGCTCGCCGCTCCAGCCGGTGAATCTGTCGTGGCCCACGTGTATTTGATATTCGCTTCACCAGCATCATCGCTCGCCAAGGCGGTGAGCAAGGAAGAGGCAACGCCCGTCGGATTTGGCGTTGCGTTGGCTACGCTGACAATCACCGTCGCTTCGTTGACATTGGTGATCGTGACGGTCAATTGCTTATCGAAAAACAATCCGTTTGCGTCGGTCGTGCGCATGCGAATCGAGTAATTCGATTTCGCCTCATAATCGAAGATCGCCGATGTCTTCAACTGATTTCCCACAATCTGGAACGACGCGTTATCCAGACTGCCAGACCCGGTGACGAATGCGTAGGTGTACGTGCTGGCTGTACCGGAGGCCGTCGAACTCAACGAACCGATCACGGTGCCGACCGGCTGGTTCTCCGCCACGCTGCTGCCGGCGAGTGAAATATTTGAGGGGCCGCCGGCGAGATATACATTCGCAGCCGGAATCGTCCGCATGCCGTCGCCCATGTAAAAACTTGGATGCGGCGGCTGATTATAGCCGACATTCTGCCAGGCAATGGCTTCACGATACTGTATGTCGTCCATCATTGTGACCATCCGCGACGAGGCCGGAATCGTGGTGAACCAAATCTGCAAAGCCGTGTTGTCGGCGCGCCGCCAAATGACTTCCTCGCGCCAATCGCCGAAGATATCGGCCGTAAGGCATGGCGTGCTCTTTGTACCGTTATTCGATGCCAACCCGCTGGGCGCAAAAATGTAATTCGTCCGTCCGCCGACTCCGTTGGTTATTCGCCAATCGCCAATCGTGGTGCCGTCGAGCAGCTCGTACAACGGATCGGCGTCCCACTGGATGCCGAAATTCTGAAACATATTACTCGGCTTGCCCTGGATTGCCGCGCCGTCGACGTTATAGATGCTCGTGTTATACGAATCCCATAGCTCGAAGCCGGGATAGCGCGGATCGATATCGAACGCATTACCCCGGCCGACGTCCGGATCCGCATCGCCCGCTCGAGTTTGCGTGGAAAACAAAACTAAGCCGGTCGCGGCATCGTGCACGTTGGTCGTAATGTGGCCGTTGCTGCCGGGGCTTTCCATCGGCATGTACACTTCGATGCCGGCATCCGTCTGATCCATGTCGGTCACAAATAGCGCATCGCCGTGGCCCAGGCCTGTCGAGTAAAGCGGCTGACCGTTGTCGTTGACCGTCATCGAGCCATAGACGATTTCATCCTTGCCGTCGCCATCGACATCGGCCGGCTGCATTTCATAATTTCCCTGGCCAATGTAAGCCGTATTCACATTCGGCAGCCCGTAGGCGCTTGTGTTTTGATCGGCTCGAAACCACCACAGCATCGTCAACTGGCCGTTGCGAAAGTTCCAGGCAGTAAGCTCATTGCGCACTGCATGGCCGGACGATTGACCGGGGAAAAGACCGCGGCCCACGACCAGACTTGGACGAGCACCATCGAGATACGCGATTGACATCAAAATCCGGTCTTGCCGATTACCGTAGTCGTCACCCCACGACGATGTGTTGATGCGGTCCGGCTTAAACGCAACGGTTGCCAATTGTCCGCCCGTCGCGCCACTGAAAACTGTCAGATATTCAGGGCCGGAATTGATTCGGCCGGTCGTTGCGTTCCGGTAATCATCCGTGACTTTATCGCTGCCCATCAGCACCGGATGGCCGAGACCATCGACCGTGCCCGGCGCCGTTTTCATGGCGATTTCCGCTTTACCATCGCCATCCAAATCGTAAACCATGAACTGGGTGTAATGCGCGCCGGCGCGAATGTTCTGCCCCAGATCGATGCGCCACATAAACGTCCCGTCAAGACGATAGGCGTCAAAATACGTGTTGCCCGTGAATCCGTCTTGTGAACTGTCCTTGGAAAGCGATGAGTCCCATTTGACGACAATTTCGTACTGCCCGTCGCCGTCCAAATCGCCCACGCTGGCGTCGTTGGCGTTGTAGGTATAAGCAATTCCGTCGGGAGTCGTTCCGCCGGGCGGAATATTCAGCGGGATGTTCAAGAATTGATTGACCGCAGAGTTCGCCGCAATGGTAAAGTGCCGGCCATCGGCTCCTTCCACGCCGCCGATCACGGGCCGGACGAAGTATTCGTTCGTCGACGATTGAGTGACGCTCGTATCGGTAAAATCTGTCGTCTTTGTAATCGGCGTGTTGTTGCGTTTGACCGGCGCACCGCCATTGGTCACACGGTACACGTTAAAAGCAATATCGGTCGGGTCGTTTGCCAGCAACCGCCAACTGAGATAGACCTGATTGTTGTTGCGATTGAAGGCCACGATGCCGCGATCCAAGTTTTCCACCTGTCGCGCCGGTGTGGTGGCAACTGGCCGCGTGGCGCCTTGCGCTGCGTGGGCGGAAATGGCGGCCGCCGATTGGGCGTCGTCGTAGATGCGAATTTCATCGATGCCGCCGGTGTACGCCGGATCGGTGTCAAAAAGCGATCGCCCAAAAAAACCGAGCGACGGGCTGATGCTGTTGATACCGGCGCCCGACAGCGCGGTAGTCGCGGCAAGATTGCCATCGATATAAAGCCGCAGTTGCGAGGCGGCCGCATCGACCACAATGGCCGCCATGTGCGGCAAGCCATCGAATGTGCCGCCCGCGAGTGCGGCAACCCGTTCCGATCCGCCGGCCGGCCTTAGCACGGCGCGGGCATCGTTGGAACTTGTACGCGGCGAGAAAAACAAGTAAGAATTTCCGGCCCCGCCCGATTGATCGCCGAAATCAAAAATGCGCGCCCAATTGGGCATTGCGCTGGAACTGGTGTACCAAACCTCGATCGTGGCGCTGCCGCTGGCCGGAAGTACGCCACTGGGAAGCTGTGCGTATTGCGCGGCGGCATCGCCGCTCGCGATGTTCGTGATCGCGCCGCTCGCCTGATCGACCGATAGATTCTGCAGGGTAAGCCAGCCTTCGACGATCTTCGCGCCGTGAAGGAGCGTACCGTTGGCCTGGCCAACCGAGTCCTTCGCCGTGCCGTCGTTGAAGGTGTATAGATGCGTGAGCGTTAGCAGTTGACGCGACTCCAGACGTTCAAAGCGGAGCGTCCGGAGCCGCGCACGCGGATCAAGCGCCCAGGACCTTCGAGCGCGCTGTTGCGCAATCAGTGCGTGGTTCGCCATACGTCTCACTAGACGACTCTCTGTTCCTAATCGGCCGCAGTCAATCGCCGAGCGTGAATGCGCTCCGGCGAAACCAGACTCCCCGAAAATCTCGCAGCCAAAGAATATTTAATATATAACGTATTCGACCCAGGTCAATTTCTTTGTGATTGCCTTTCTTTAGATTCAGCCGTCGGTCGGATCGCTCGCGGGCTTCACTGGCTTGGGATCGGCTGAGAGATACTTGCTCAACTCGCAGTCTTTCAGATTTTTGATGCCTTCCACTACGCACTCTGCGTTCAAAACCGCACCTTTCCAACCGGTGTGCGTGTGCTCTTTGGGAAACAGCGGCTTCACGGCCTCGGCGCCCACCTGGTCGTACCTGTCGGCGATGATGCTGTTCAGATCGATGAATTGCACGCCGGCTTGCTTCGCCGCTTCAGCGGCCCAGGTGCCGTAGCTGCCGGTGGCGCGACGCACTTTGCCCTCAGTCCAATCGTTGCGCGGAATGAGCGAGCAGACAATTGGCGTCGCACCCTTGGCTTTCGTATCGGCGATGTACTTTCGCAAGTACCAACCATACGAATGCACGGTCTCCGTCTTGCCATCACGCGTGGTCTCTTGCGTCTCGTCGCCATTGCCGCGCAATGAACCACGACCGTTAGCACCGCCGCCATCGTTGTGGCCGAATTGCATAATCACATAGTCGCCAGGCTTCACGAGCTTCAGCATGCGCTCCCAATGACCGGCGGTGATATACGAACGGCTGCTCGTGCCACCGAGGGCCTGATTTTCGACATTGATTTTGCTCGTATCGAAATATGCGGCCAGCGGATGTCCCCAACCCCAAAGGCCATCGGTGCCTTTATCCCAACTGTTTTTCACGGTGGAATCGCCGATGAGAAACAACGTCGGCAGCGACGGATTGTAATCGGCCGAAAGCACTCCGGTCCGCGGCGGGGGCGCAGCCTTCGCTTTTTGATCGGCCTGGCCGTAGGCGCGAACTGCTGCGATAGCGCCAAGGTGAAAGACAATATGACGCGGCCAATTAAGGTCGCTCTGACAAAATGCATCGACATGTGATTTCTCCAGCACCTGATTTTTAAAGTTATCTTGCGGCTTTCATCATAGTTATTTCAGTTGGCCGGCTGAATGCGCCGCGAATTTTGTCGTTGCGGGTCGCATCCCTTCGCGCTGGAGAAACGTCCACATTGGTTTCATTCCAATCTTGCCGGGGATTCGATCCATATTGCCTACGTGCGACAACGGCCAAATGAATAGCAATTGTAAAATAATGCCCGAATGGAATGGAAATTGCAAAACTCTGTTGTCGTTGTGTTTTGTTTTAAATCAAGGAGGTATTACCATGACCCTTGCAGCCGAAAAAGAATTCCAGCACGTGGGCGAATCGCGGGGAATTGCCGATCACGACCATGATCTGGTGCATGAGCTGAGCCGACGACTCGATGCCATGTGGCGATACGATCAATATATCGCCAATGCCGAGGATCACATGGAACTGCAAAAGCTATGGCGCGAAATCAAAAGGCAAGAGGAGCAAACCATTAAGCGAATTAAGCAGCTGGTTGGGGAGGAGATCCGGAAGAACTGCTTCTGAATTGATGCTGCCTGATCCAAATTTAGTTTCCATTACAACTTCAACGCCAGATGCGTGGGCGGTGCTGTTGCGCGAAAGGAGCATACGATGAGGCACACCGAATTAAGCTTTCCAGAATTAGGGCTAGTGGCGGCTACCCGCGGAATTTTAGGAACGGGGATTGGTTTGCTGTTAGCCGACCGGTTCTCTAACACAGCGCGGAGAGCTGTCGGCTGGACCATGTTGTCGATTGGCGCCCTGAGCACGATTCCACTGGCGATGGAAGTCTTTGGGCACCGTCCACGTGGAACCAGCGCCAACGACCACGACACACGCACAAGCCAAGACCGACATCGGGCCAAAAGTTCGCGGCGGAATCAGGAATCCGTACCTGCCTAACGCGGAGGTTAGCGCCATGACGAGAAAAGTCCTGCTTCCCACAGATTTCTCTCACCTGAGCGATGTGGCACTCCCGCTGGCGACCTCGCTGGCGCGCGATCGAAATGCCGAGCTCGTCATCTTGCACGTTCAGGAACCGCCAACTGCATATGCAGCGGGCGAATTGTACTTTGGCCCGCTGGAACCGGATTCCGAATCACTTCGTCAGACACTTGTGCAGGTGCAACCCACCGACCTGAGTGTGCCCTGCACGCATCGCCTGGTGATGGGCGATCCAGCGAGGGAGATCGTCCGCGTCGCCGAAGAGGAAAATGTCGAACTGATCGTGATGAGTTCTCGCGGCCGCACAGGATTAGCCCCCGTGCTGATGGGCAGTGTGGCCGAAAGGGTGGTGCGGGGGGCTCAATGTCCGGTGCTGGTGTGTAAATCGCCGGCCGCAAAGAAACAGCCCGAAATGGCCGGTCCGCCGGGAAGTAACCAAATTCCCTTGGTCGATGCTCCTTGGCAACCAACTTGAATGATCGCTTGACAGGATGATCGTCCGCCGTTACTTTGCAGTGCAGAGTAAATGAGCCCGGTTCCTGTAGCCAATAAGTTGTTCAAGGCGTCGCCATGGAATTGTCGCAAGCGATTGCTCAAGTCTCCGAAATCCGACAGCAGCTCGTGCGATGGAAGTGTTTCGCGGCTATCGATCGCTGACGGTCGCGCTCTCCGGCTGTGTGGGAATCGCAACAGCGATCCTGCAAGCGGTGTGCATTTCACGGCCGGCGGAAAATGTCAGCCTGTATCTTTGGTTATGGGCTTCCGCCGCGGCGATCAATCTTTCGATCATCGGCATTGAAATGGGGTTGCGCGCACGGCGCTCACGGACTTCGGTTACGCGGCACACGACGATGTTTGCCATCGAGCAGTTTTTGCCGTGCATCGCGGCCGGCGGGTTGATTACGCTCGTCATTGCCAAACAGTCGATCGACTCCGCCTGGATGTTGCCGGGGCTTTGGGCCGTACTCTTTAGTCTGGGCGTGTTCGCCTCGTGTCGCTTGCTGCCGCGGCCGGTGTTGTGCGTGGCACTCTGGTATTTAGTCTGCGGCGTGCTCGCCCTGTTTTGGGGTCAAGGCCCGACAGCACTATCGCCGTGGTCGATGGGCATTACCTTCGGCGGTGGTCAACTGCTGGCGGCGGCGATGTTGTATACCACGCTGGAGCGCAAGCGTGGACAATTTCGCTGCGACCCCGAGGATTGAACGTCAATGAGCTCGCGAAATAAAACCACCGATGCCGGCGATGGCCGCTTTGCATACGACGGGTTAGATCGTGCCATTCACGAAAAAGCCCGGCTGGGAATTCTCACGTCGTTGATGGCGCACCCCGAGGGCCTGGTATTCAACGATTTGAAGGAATTGTGCTCACTGACCGATGGGAATTTGAACCGGCATCTGGCAGTGCTGGAAGAGGAAGGGCTGGTGTCGGCAAATCGCGCGGCCAAGCGCGGCCGGCCGCAAACGATTGTCGTGATGACACAGGCAGGCCGGCGACGATTTCAGCAGTACCTGGCGGTGCTGGAGCAAGTGCTCGCCGATGCGACGGTCCGCGAGCAGAAGACCGCTGATCAACGAACGAAGGTTCTGCCCGGCTTTTCTCCGGCATAGAAATTTGATTTTGACGAACTGCATTGCATTACGTCCGTTTACTTTGCAATACAAAGTTACTTCAGGTTCGCGCGTCAATTCCGACGAATCACGGAGGGCCGCATGGGTTTTCAATGGTTTCCGCAAGCGATGCGAAAGGCGCCGCCTCTCAATTGGCGGCGCGAAGTTGGGCCGATTACGCCGCGGCACGCACTCCTCATCAATCCGTTTTATTCCAAAGATCCGCACGCGAGCTTTGGAAAACACGTGCTTACGCCAACGCTGGCGCTGACAAGCGTGGGAGCCGCTACGCCGGGCGATTGGACCGTCAGCTACTGGGATGAAAATTTGTTGCAAGGTCCGCCACCGCACAAACCGTTTCCGCAGGTCGTGGGCATCAGCGTGCATCTGACCTTCGCAGAGCGCGCGTACTTGCTGGCGCGATGGTATCGGGAGCGCGGTGCGAAAGTAATTCTCGGCGGCCTGCACGTGCTCTCGTGTCCCGATGAAGCGGCGCCGCATGCCGACGCGCTGGCGATTGGCGATGGCGTGCAAATCTGGCCGCAGTTTTTGCGTGATGTGGAAAACAATTCGATTAAACGGATCTATCACGGCGATTATCGCCGGCCGTATCGCGACGATCCTCCGCCACGCCGCACTCTTGTGCCGCGCCGCAGCTTTTTGACGACCACCAGCCTCATCGCCACGCGTGGCTGCCACAATCGTTGTGGCTTCTGCTACCTGGCCACCGAAGGTTTGCACATGCCGTATTTGGTGCGCGATGTCGAGCAAATTGTTGACGAATTTCGCGCCGACGGTCAGCCGTATGCGGTGTTTGTCGATAACAACCTCGGCTCAAAGCCAGACTATTTGCAGAAGCTGTGCCGCGCGCTGCGGCCGCTGGAGAAAATTTGGAGTGCCGCGGTGACGATCGATGTCACGGACGATCCCGATTTGGTGCGCGAAATGGCCTTAGCCGGCTGCACCGGCGTGTTCGTGGGGTTTGAATCGCTTTCGAACGACAACATCGTCGCGTCGCACAAGAAAAGTCCGCGCACGGAAGAGTACGCCCGGCGCGTGGAGATTCTGCATCGCAACGGCATTCAAGTGAACGGCAGCTTCGTGCTAGGCTTCGATCACGACAAGCCCGACGTGTTTGAAAAAACAGTGCGCTGGATCGAAGAGCAACGGTTGGAGTGCGCTACGTTTCATATTTTGACGCCATACCCTGGCACGCCGCTGTTTGCGCAAATGGAGCGCGAGGGCCGGATATTGCATCGCTGCTGGGAGTTGTACGACACCGGCCATGTAGTGTTCCGGCCCAAGCACATGCTGCCAGCCGAACTAGCCGCCGGCTACGCATGGTGTTATCGCCGTTTATTTTCTCATCGCTCCATTTGGCGTCGCCGCCCGCGCGATTGGCGCAGCGTGCCGCCGTACCTGGCCATGTCGTATCTCTACAAGCGCTCCAACTTGTTCTGGCATTTTTTGATCCGGTTCCAGATGACCGGCGCAGTTTGGCTTCCGCTCGTGGAGGTTACGCGCCGGCGGCATTTGAAATTTCGTGCGAAACTGGCCAGCTCCGCCTCGCCCACAGAGATAATAGAAGGTCTTAGAATGTCGCAGGCCATCACGTCACCCGGCGCGGTGGTGTCGGCCGGAGTGTGAGTAATTGCAGCAGTTCTGTATCGATGTTTGATTGATTGGCGATCCCACTGCTGGTCCCCGCGCGATGTTTGAACGGCGCATCGGGCAACGTTCGATCGAGCCAACTGTAGAAATTGTCGATCGAGCGGAATCCCACGGCCTGGCCTTCCACTGCTACCGGTGTGACTGCGCGGAACTGTGCGCACGATGGTTGGCGTCGACGAACTGGAAATCGGCAAAGCGACGGTCTGCGCCAAATTCGCCGCCGACAAAGAATGGGAAACCAGTAAGTTGTCGGCCGCCGATTGTGCGGGCCCCGTTTGATTTTCGGCGCTTGCGCGCGCTCCGTTGCCGGTGGAAATAAGCAGATCGAGCATTCCTTGAATGTCGGCGTTGCTGACCCGGCCATCACTGTTGAAATCGCCAATTGCGGTCAGCTGCGCGTCGGAGACGCCCTTCGAGTTTTTGTACGCGGTTAAATCGACGAGCGCCGCGAGCATTGCGTCTAAATCCGTCGGCGTTACCTGGCTGTCGCGATTGAAATCGCCGCGCTGCGTGGTCGTCGAATTTACATTGCCGACGCGCAAGCCGCCGCCGAAACTTGTGACCCAAACGTCGCTCGCGTTATACGGATTGTAAAACACGCGCATTGGCTGCATGAATTTATATCCGGTCACCTCGGTGAACGCGGGACTCGCGGCCTGCAAGTTTTGCGTGTACCACAGGCCTTGCGTTTCGGTGGTGAGATAAGCCTCGTTGGCATTCGTCGGGCAGACAGTCACGGAATTCACGCGATCGAGCGTGTTAATTTTCGCCCATTGCACGCCGCGATCGGTAGTCCGATACAGCCCGCCAAGCCCGTTGGGCGGCCCGCCCCAGCCGCTGAAGACACTCACGTACCAGGTGTTTTGCGTCGCGTCGTGCGGATCGATCACCACATCTTTCGTCCAATACAACATGCCCGGATCGCTGCGGTCTTGCCACGTCTGACCGCCGTCGATGCTGACGAATACGCCGCTGGATGCAGTGAACGCGCCGGCTGAATCGGGTCGACCAGAATAAGTAACGACCAATGTGCCGTCGTTCAGCACGCGAATATTGAACGCATGGCCTTGCGTGCGCGGCGGCGGAGTGAGCTTCGTCCATGTTGATGATGCGCCGGCCTGCGCGTTATTCGTCACATAGATTCCGCCGGTCGAGCTATTCGCGTCGGCGGCATATAGACGATTGAGGTTTGTCGGATCGGTTTCCACCCAAGTGACGACATCGCCGAAGTCGTGCATCGTTTGCCACGTTGTGCCGCCGTTGGTGGAAAACAACACCGCGCCGCTGCCGCCGTCGATGCGAGCATCGGTCAGATACGTGCTTTGATACATGTCGTGCACACTCGAAATGGCGGCGTACACCGTGCCGGTCGCTCCCACCACACTGCGATACATCGCGTTCGAGGTGAAGCCGGTGTAATTGAACGACCACGTTGCGCCGCCGTCGTTGCTTACCTCGCTGCGCACATCGGCAAAGCCACCGATGATGTGCGTGGGGCTCGTCCAGTTCAGATCCCAAGAAGTGGTGTTATCGAGCCCGCTCGATTTGTAAGTCTGACCGGCCGGAATATTCGCGCCGGCGGGATTCAAATCGTCGGGCGTAACGTAAAGCGCGCGCCAGTGATCACCGCTGTCTTCGCTGATGTGGGCGAAGCCATAGTCGGTGATCACGAGGCGCGTGGAATCGAGCGGAGAAACTTCAAAACCCATGGCCAGTTCGCCATACGACCAGCCACGCACGCCGCCATCGCCAGACCAGCCGGTTTGCACGTTGGCATTGTTCACGGTTTGCAAAACACTTTGCCAATTCGTGCCGCCCGTGGTGCTGCGAAATACGGTGGGCCTTTCGCTGCTGCTGCCGCCAGCGACGTACACTGTGTTGATATCGTTCATCGCCGCGGAAACAAAATTCGGCGACGAGCCGCTGGGAATGGTGCTGCCGATTGATGTCCACGCCGTTTGCCCCACATCGATCCGATAGATACCGGCATAACCAATGCCGTCGAAGGCCTGGACACCCGCAAAGACATCGCCGGAATTCGCTGTGACGATCCAAAACCGTGTGGTCGTGATGTTGTTGACCGTTTCCTTAGCGCCGGCGAACGAAACGATTTTTTGACCGCTAGGAATGCCGGTAAATCCGGCGACGCTAAAGCTCGTGCCGCCGTTGGAGGAAACCAGCACGCCCTGATTTGTCCCGACGTAAATATTATTGCCGTCGAAGAACGCACCGCCGATGTGCAGACCGGCTCCATCGGCCGTGGAAAATCGCTGATTGAATGTTGCACCGCCGTCGGTCGACACGAACAAGTGCGAATAATCGCTGACAATCAAGCGATTGGGGTTGTTGTAATCGGCGACCAACGTGATCGCGCCGCCGTCGGTCGGATCGGCAACGGGATTCCAGTTGGCGCCGCCATCGGTGCTCTTGGTGGGCTGCACAACATCGCCGCCGTTGGAATAGTCGATCGTGTAAAGAATCTGCGGATTACTAGTGAACTGCACTTTCGCGTTGTGGCCGCCGTAAACCTGGCGAAAATCGACGGTGTCCCACAGCGTGCCGTCGTTGGTGGTGTGGAAAATCTGCCCCATGTCTGAGGCAATATAAATGTCGTTGGGATTGGTCGGATTGAAGCTCGGCGAAAACAGCGCTCCGCCGCCGCCCGCGCCGCGGATTTGCCAATCTTGAATCGCGGTAAAAGCCAAACGAGGCTCAAGCGACTCGAACCGACAGCGCTTCAGCTGCGAGCGCTTCGAAGAAGGACGCCGGCGCATTGGCAGGTTCTCCCGGTTACCACCTGCGCCTTGCCCAACAGATCAGGTTAGGGGCCAGCGCGGAATTTGGCAAGCGAATTCGAGTCGGCTGGGAAAGACCGAGTGATGTTTGCGGTATTCCATATGTCGGCGCACGAGACGAGTAACTGCGTCGCGCCAAGAATTTTTATCCGCGGACGAAAATCTTTTGCCACTGAAGAGCGAAGACGGCATCGACCGCTTTTGGGTTAACGACACCGCCGGAGACGCTAGCACGTCGTCGCAGTGGCGGAATCTGCTCGCTTTCGGCGGTTGGCAGAGTGAGCGGCAATGTGATTGGCGGCATTGCTTGAACGGTTTGGAAAACGCGAATGGGAATTGGTGGTCCACTTGTGCTCGAAACGGTTGGTGTTGCGAGGAACCGCGGCGTCGACGTCGGAAGTGCTGTTGTTGTGGCCGCCGTCCCTGACTCGTTTGCGTCCGAGCCTGAGCCACTGCCGCTACCCTGCGCTTGAATCAATCGATCGAGTAGCGATTGAATATCGGCGTTGGAAACTCGGCCATCGCCGTTCAAATCGCCTATGGCCAACATCTCGGCATTTGATAAACCGTGCTGCGCTTGAAAGCCGGTCAGATCGGTTAAGGCTGAAAGCATCGCCGGGAGGTCGTCGGCGCCAAGTTGGCTGTTGAGTGTGAAATCGCCGGAATAGCGAATCGTGCCCACGATGACGCTGAGCGTGTTGCTGACGGTGCTAAATCCGGCCGCCGGATTGACGAGCGTCACCTGGAAATTGTAGGTACCCGGCTGGGTAAAAGTGACGATGGTATTTTTCGCCGCGTTTGTGCCGTTCGTGAAAAAAGTGACCGGCGCCGGCGGTGTGCCGACGACTGCTGAAGTGTAAATGAGCGCCGATTCGCCGGCAGTGACATCCGCGCCGAACACGCTCAAGTTTGTTGTCGGCGTGACAACGGGATTCGGCGCAGCGGCGGTCGGCGGATTGACGATCGTTGGATACACAAGGTGCAAAATCTCGGTGGCGGAAAGGGCGCGACCGAAAATGCGGAAGTCTTCAATGCTGCCCTGGAAGCCGGGGTCGCCATATTGCGATTTGCCCAAATAGTTCAAGTTCGTGTTTCCCATCGCGGCAGGAGTCGTGGACATGGAAGTGTTCGTGGCCACCGCCACACCGTTCACATACATGGTGGCCGTCGTTCCCGAAAGTGTGATGGCAATGTGATACCAAACTCCGGCCGAAAGCGTGGGGCCGTTAATCTGCTGCTCCGCGCCGTTGCCACCGGTGGTGATGGCAAACCTTAATGGCCCGCCCACGCCGTTGGCGCGCGGAGTCAAGAACATGTTGGCCGTCGTGCCGGTGCCGAAATCGAAGATACGCGACCAGGTGGCGAGCGTGTCGATTTTTACCCAGGTGGCGATTGTGAAATCGTTCAGCGTGCTCACAATGCCGGTGGGCAGCGTCGCATATTCGGCGGCTGGCGTCCCAGCGGTCACCAGGTGCAGCGCGGTGCCGTCGACGCCGACGGTAAAGTTGTAGTTGGTGTTGAGCGTGCCGGTCAGCGTGGCTGTTTTGCCATTGCCGGAGGAGTCGGTAAGTGTCGTGCCGGAGGCATTGGCTTGATACCACGCGAGTTCTTCGTAACTCACCGTGACATTCGCCGTGCCAAACGCGCCGCCGGCAGCGGTAGCGCGAATGGTCACCGGTCCGGCGGTACGGCCGGCAGAAAATAAGCAGGCGGAATTAATACTGCCGCCGCCACTGACAATGCTCCAAGTGACGCTCGGCGTTCCCGGCATCACACTGCCAAACTGGTCCAGATTGCTCGCCGTGAATAGCTTGGTCGTGTTCGCCGCAATCGCCGTGCTCGCCGGGCTGACCGACACGCCGGTTGCCGTCTGCACGACTTGCACGCTCACGTTGCTCGTGGCGTAAAAACCGGATGGATTGGTGACTTTCACCTGGAAGTCGTAATTGCCCGCTTTGCTGAACGTGGCGATCGTGTTTTTCGCCCCGTTCGTGCCACTGGCGGAAAACTGGACCGCGGCGGGCGGCGCGCCGAGTGTGCTCCAGGAGTAGGTTAAACTCCCGTCGCCTGCGGCATCGGCGGCGAGCACGCTGAGATTCGTCGTAGTCCCAGTGACCGGAGTGGGCGACGCATTGGCGGCATTGGTGATGGCAGGCGCGACGCTGCTCGTGACATTTACATTAACTGTCGAGCTGACAGTGCCGCTGGATACTTGAATCACCACCGTCTCGGTGTTTGAGCCGGCGGTGAATTGCACGCTGGCATTCGTGCCGCCGCTGGGGGTAACGGCGCCTGCCCCGCTGACGATCGACCAGGTAAACGTCGGCTGCGGGTTCATCGGCATGCCGGCCTGATCGTAGCCGGTGGCAGTGAACTGCTGCGTATCGCCACCTGCTAATGAGGCTGACGAGGGCGAAATGGAAATACTCGCCAGCGAAATCGCGACGGTCAGATTTACAGTCGCCGTGGCCGTGCTGCCGAAACCGTCGGTCGCGGTGTAGGTGAATGAATCGCTACCTGAGTAACCTGAGGTTGGCGTGTAGACTACATTCGCGCCGCCGAGTGGAATGCTAACGGCGCCGTGTTGCGGCTGCGTGACTTGCGATACCGTAAGCGTCACGATCGGATTCGGATCGCTATCGTTCGCCAGCACATTAATTGGAGTGGAAAGTCCGCCGGGCACCGTCGGCGTGTCGTTCACGGCGACCGGCGGCAAATCCAATTTTCCGGTGGGGGCAACCGCCGCATTGTAAACTCGCACGTCGTACAGTTGGCCGTTGAAAAATCCTGTGCGCGTTGGCGTAGTATCGGTCTGATAAAAGCCGATATGGTAGTTTTTAGCGGCAGTTACACTGGTGCTGTAAGTTCGGGAGCCGCGCTGCACGCCGTTGACATATAAAATCGCCAAACCATTGCTGATCGTCACCGTGATTTGCTGCCACTTGTTAAGCGTGACCGACACGCCCGTGTTCCATAATCCGACGCCATCCAGCCGGACGTTGATCACCCCGCCCGACAGTCCAAAGCCGTTGCCGCGATTATTTCCGCTGCCGCGTTCGTCGTAGGAATCGAGAATCGCCGTGTAACCGGCGGCATTGGATCGCGGGTACACCCAAGCTTGCAGGGTGCGCGTTGTTCCGTTGTGTACGCCCGATTCGGCCATGGTCGAAGTGCCATTAAAATCCATCGTCGCCGTGGCGAAAAACTCTCCGATTCGCGGACCGGACCGCGCCATTTCGTTCTTCACTTCGGCCTGGGTCAACGCCACGTTGTAAAAGCGAATGTCGGTGAGCTTGCCTGCAAAAAAATTGCCGGATGCATCGTGACCGAGGAAGAGCGACGTCGGCATTTGAAAAGCGCCTGTGGTCAGCACATCGGTAGGCCGGAACGAGACCGCCGCCGTCCCCGCCGCCGCGCCATTGATATAGAACTTCGCTTGTCCGCCGCTGAACGTAATCGCTATGTTCGTCCACGAGTTGAGCGGAACGGCGACCGTGGAAACCAACTGCTGAACCGTGCCGTTCATACTAATTGTCAGATGCGCAAAACCATTGGCGTCGCGCGCTACAAGCTTCAAATACGTATTCGCCGAACTGCCGAGGTACAGCAGCGGCTGATCGGCCGTCGAACTGGAGGGATTGGCCCACAAAGAATACGTGCCATCGGCAAGATCTGCCAAACTTCGATCGAGCACTGCGTATTGCGTCGATCCATTAAGCGACAATACCGGGGCGTTCATCGTAGCGTCGGCGACTCGGCTGGGCGTACCACGCAGCAGCGCATTGAGCGCTCCGAATTCATCGAACAATTGATTGCCCGAAGTTTCGTTGATGCCGTACGACGCAATCAGCCCGTTGGGCTTGGCCTGCGTGACTGAATAGTAAACGCCATACGGCTCATCGAACGGATGGTTATTGTCGTTGACGCCGTTGCTCAGGCTGAAGTCGGAGGTGTAGTCGTAATCGATGATGGCGGTTCCTGATAACGTGCCGCCTGTGGGTGTGGCGACGCCGCGCACCACGGCATTGTTGGTCACCGTGACCGACTGTCCCAGAAACGCGGGCAAATACGCATCCTGCTCGACGACGGCATTGCCTTGAACATTCCCGCCGCTGCCGACCATGGCGTGATCTTCCACGCGAGCGCTGCCTGAAATGTTTGCCGATCCCCATACGACCGCGTAGCCGGAAATAATTGCACTGCCAGATACGCGTGCATTGTCGGACACCACGGCGAAATCTTCGATGCGTGCGCTGCCGCTGACGATGGCGTTTCTCAGCACTTCCGCACCGGGCGCCACGTAAACCGTCGCAGCAACGGAGGCTGAACTATCGACCCAACCACCCGTTGAGCCGTCCGGATTAATGTGAAATGAACCGCTGGCAGAACGCGGATAGGCAATTCGTGCCGCGGTTCCCGAGGCCGGTGTCGCGCCAGTAACAAAAACTTGATACGGATAGGTGAGCCGCATGCTGGCTTGGTTAGAGCGGGCCGTGTTGTCGTATGACGTCAGGTCCAAAACCGTGTTGCTGGGTGTTGCCGTCACTACGAGCACCACGGTATCGGTTGCTGATGCAATGTTGAATGTCGCAGCGGCCCCATTGGCGAATGCGGAACTGTACGATATCACCGTCGGATTTGTGGTTCCGAAATTCGCAAGGTCGACCAGTACATATCGCCAATCGGCGCCGCTGTCGGTAGAAGGCAGTCCGTTGACCGTGACCGTCACAGACGTGCTGCCGGCACTGGGCACCAGCACGTGAGTCATGTACGCGTATTTTTCCGGTGCGCGCTCCAGTGGCACGGTGTAGCCAGAGTCGTCCGCATCGGGAATCAGGTACGATGTACTTTGATAGAAGAAATTCGCTTGCGCCTCGGCCGCGGTTTGCGCCGAATTGGATTTGAAGATCGCACTTTGCATCGACGAGCGAACGGGAAAATCGAGCGTCGGCCAATAGGCCATCAGTTTCGCGGCCACGTCTTTGATGCTGACGCCGGCCGGAAGAAGATTCGCCAGCTTATTGAAAATCGTGAGGTTTGTACCTCCCTGTGACCAGAGTTTGGCCACCAAGGTGGGATCGAGCCCCATGGAATCGGCATAATACTGCAACGGCGTGTAGACCCGCATGTCGTTGTAGATCAGCCGTGCATTGTCGACGTGCAAATTGGAGTACTGCTGCGCGATCGGAGTGTAATTCGATGGCGTCACCCCCTGCGCCGTGAACATGGGGGCGTACCAGTTGACCCATTGTTCGCGATACCAGTTGGCGTGCGATTCAAAATGCCCGCCGGCCAAGTAATTGCCGTTTTGCGAGTCCGTCACGTGCCCATATTCGTGCGGCAATGGGCTGCCCGGAGTTTCCGTCAGCGAATTGCCGTTGACGGTCGTGTTTTGGCCGCCGCTTGTATCGACATTGAGCCACCAACCGCCGGAAAAATAACCCGCGTACCAGGAAGTTACGTTGAGCTTGTAACGAGTCGAATCGCCGAACTGATTTTGAGCCCAACTAAACACATCCTTGAAGCCCAGGACTTGCGTGTAAATCCGCACACTTTGTTCGAGAATCTGCAACTCGTTGTGAGCGACGGTCGCAAAGTTCGTAAAGTTTCCGGGATTCGCGCCCGCATCGACGCTGTCGTAATAAAAGATGAAGTGCTTGGATTGAACCGATTGGATGTTCGCCGTCTGCACCTTAACCGTGTTGTTCGGGTCAAGGGGTCCGCCTGGATATTGAACTTTCGTCAGCGGCGCAACCGCTAGAGTACTGTTGGGCAGATCGCCGACTTCGATGTAATCGATCGATTCACTCTGCCCGGCGGTGGTGGTTGGAATCGAAATCTGTAGACCGGCCAATGTGTCTTTCCACCAAACTGCTTTGCCCACGTTGATGCGGTAAACGTGGAACTGCCCGTCGGTGGCGACCTGCGCCGCCGGAATTGTGAATGACCGGGCCGAAGAAAAGCCGGCCTGCGTTGAAGTGCTGAAGTTGAAAGTGATGTCGCTGCTCAAGCCGACTGGCAATTGCATTCGCAATTGAATGTAATCGTAGAATCCGTAATCGAGGAATGGTGCGGATGCAATCGCCGAGCGAGTCAACGAGACCGGAGTGCCGACGACATTGGCGGTTGCCGTTACCAGACCGCCTGTCACCTTCGAACTGTTCGCGCCCGCAACCGTCCAACCCTCGAAGTTGCCGTCCGTGGCGAACTCGCCGGCGACAACGACTGGTTGCTCATCGTTAACGCTGAGCCGCAGACCATCTGACGGATCGACAGTCGCGCTGGTATACGGCACTACGGTGGCCGCCAGAACACAGCGCTGTTCGAGCGGTTCAATGGCAAATCGAAATTCGCGACCAAAAGGCCCTGCAGATTTCGCTCTGCGCCAACCGACGAATCGATTGCCCGCGCCGCGCCTCTGCCGAGGCATAACGGCCTCCTCTCGCGATTTTTTCCGCGGACCAGCAGCCTGTGTGGTCCCACCGGCGGTTCCCGTCGCCGGCAAAGTGCATACAGTTTCCGCTAGAATGACACAGGCCTTTGGCGGCGTCAACGGAATTGTAGCGCCGGCCTTTGATTAAATTGCATTTGAGCCACGAAATTCCCCGCGAAGCATTCGTCTACATCGTCTATTGCAATTCGTTTTCCAGATGGTTAGCGTGGTGCTAAGTCGTACTTTGCCGGCAGTCGGGGGAATGGATTTTCGGATGCCTGGCGTACGACTTCCCGCCATAAATCGCGGGCGGCATTTTGTAATATCAAACGTTGCCAGTGCCGCTTGTGTCCCCCGAAATCAATTGAACTATCAGCACTGAGTCACAGGCAAGTGCGCTAGATCTCAACTTTGAGGTTCCATCAATGAATTTATGTCGTCGAACTGGTCTTCTCGTTTGGATGTTTTTGATTGGCTTGGGGTTTTCGTCAATTGCCACTAGCGCTGAACTTCTGGTGGCTGACCGCGCGACGAATCGTATTCTGGCGTTCGATCCCGCAAGCGGCGCGTTCAGCCGTGTCGTGGTGGGACAGGACGCATCGAATCTATTTAGCCCGGCGGCGATCACGATTGGCTTCGGTGGCGATTTATTTGTCGCCAGTCAAGGCACCGGCAAAGTGCTTCGATACGACATCGCCACCGGTGCGCAAAAGGCGCCACGCCAGGCAGTCCGGTGTTTGCCGATTTGGGACTAGCGAGTGGACCTTCCGGGTTACTTTTCGATGCGGCGAATAATCGTCTGTTCGTCAGCACGCTCGGCAATGCCGATTCTACAACGGTAAATATTTTTAACTCCAGCGGCGCGAGCCTTGGCAGCATCAGTGGTGGACCCGCTGGTGGACGAACGGGTCTTGCTCTCGACGGTAGCGGCAACTTGCTAGTCAACAGCTTTAATACCGATGGCTTCGCGCCCAACGGCGGCGAAACGGGCGCGGTCTTGAAATTCAACGGGCCAAACTTCGCCACGTTCAACACCGTCAAAGCCGGTGATGGCACGTACAACAACGAACTATTCGGTGGCGCGATTCCGGTGAATCTGGCCGGAATGAATGGGCTTGCATTTCAAGGCAATTCACTCTTTACGGCAAGTTTATTTGGGCAGGAAGTTCTAAAGCTCGATGCTGCCACCGGGGCCGTTCAGGCCGTGATCGGCACACAATTCACTGGCAATCAAGCGTTGCCGCCGACGGCCTATCCGTCGGGACTTTTGATCGATGGCAGCGGCAACCTGCTTGTGACAACTTTGGGAAATAACAATCCAAACGATCCGATTTATGGGCAGTTCACGTTTCCAGGCAGTATCCAGAAATTTTCTACTGACGGCACGTTCCTCGGCGTGCTCGTGAGCAATGGCGACTCTCTGAATCAGCAGGCGGGCGTTGGATTTCAACCGACGGCGGTGGTCATCTCGCCTGTGCCAGAACCGTCTACCCTTTGGATTTTAGTTGCTGGCGTGCCGGTCTTGCCGCTGTTGCGGCGCTACCGGCTCTGATTTCCTGAGGTGATTGAGCATTGACGAACTGGTAGGATGACGGGCAATGATTCCAGCTAGAATGAATTCCCGACGCTGCCAGAGAGTGAAATCTTGCGAAGATCTACCGGCCGGCTTCACGCTCGTTGAACTGCTGGTGGTCATCGCGATCATCGGCGCACTTGTTGCGCTGCTTTTGCCTGCAATTCAGTCGGCACGCGAGTCGGCACGGCGGACGCAGTGTTCGAACAATTTGAAGCAGCTGGGTTTGGCGCTGCACAACTTTGAAAACGCACGCCATCATCTGCCGCCCGGGGCAGATTCAAAGCCGGATCCAGCGAATCCTGGTGGCACGCCATACAACTTTTATCGCTGGTCATCGCTGGCTCATCTCACGCCATACATGGAGCAATCGGCTGCGTACAAAACGCTCGACTTGAGCGTGCCACTCTATGGTGCTAACCAGCAGCCGTTGCCTCAGAACGTTCCCGGAGTACAGTTGCTGGTGAACGAGTTTCTGTGCCCGAGCGATCGGCAACAGCGCGTGATTCCCAATTTCGGTCCGACCAACTACGCGGCGTGTTCAGGCTCAGGCTTGGGTGGCGGTACGCCGCTGGATACGGATGGAGTTTTCTACGTGAATTCGCGCGTGCGTCTGGCCGAAATTACCGATGGCACGAGCAAAACCGTCGCCATGTCGGAAAGTATTCTTGGTGAAACGAACAATCCGCGGCCGGGCACGCCGCAGGAAGCCGCTGATCCTCGAATGGGGTATGTTTATCCCAAGGCCGTGCCGCTCACCGAAGATTCGTGCAATGCGTCGACAAACTGGAACTATCAGGATCCGCGCGGGTTCGCCTGGGTTAGCGGCGAATATCGATGTGCATTGTACAATCATTATTGGACACCCAACGCCAGGCAGTTTGATTGCATTGCCAACATCGTCGCGGCGCCGCTCACAGAGATCTACGCCGCCTACGGTTGGCGCGCGGCTCGCAGCTTCCATCCCGGCGGGGTCAACGTACTATTAGCCGACGGTTCAGTTCACTTTGTTCCCGATGGCGTAAACCAGACCATCTGGCACGACATCTCCACCCGAAGCGGCGCTGAAACCTCCGCACTGCCGTAAGAGTATTAGCTGGCGCGAGCTTGTGTCGCGCTGCCGGCCGCCCCCGCCCACTGTGGCCGTTGTCATTCCACGCCCCGCGGGCGATACTGGTATTGATGAGCCAAGCTCAATTCACTGGCGATTCGTTGACAGTCGGCGGCGCTTCGTCGTCGGGCAGTTCCGGGCTGGACCTCGATCTTTCCGGACGCCAATTAGGCGATTATCGCCTCTTACGCCGCTTAGGTCGCGGGGCGATGGCCGATGTCTATCTGGCAGAGCAAGGTTCTCTGCGGCGGCAGATCGCCTTCAAGGTTTTGAAGCGCGAACTGGCGGCTGATCAAACCTATG
The DNA here is from genome assembly GCA_963773875.1 of Pirellulales bacterium. Lineage (GTDB taxonomy): Bacteria > Planctomycetota > Planctomycetia > Pirellulales > JADZDJ01 > CAVTYH01. The sequence goes on along the minus strand of CAVZCV010000004.1, from coordinate 75,572 downwards.
TTCGCCGCTTTCACATGGAAGCCCAGGCCGCCGCGGCGCTGGTGCAAGCCAACATCGTACAGATCTACGAAGTGGGCTGCGTTGAAGGCTGGCATTATATCGCCCAGGAATATGTCGAAGGACAGAATCTTGCACAGTTCATCTCCCGGCAAGGCATGCCCGACGTGAAGTTGGGAATGGCGGTGATGCGACAGGTCGTGTCCGCACTTTGCAAATCGGCGGAGCGCGGCATTGTGCATCGCGACATCAAGCCGGAAAACATCATGCTCGCGCGGTCTGGCGAAGTGAAGGTAGCCGATTTCGGCCTGGCCCGCGTTGGAGCGCACGACGATGCGGTGAAGCTCACGCAAGTGGGAATCACCATGGGCACACCGCTCTACATGAGCCCCGAACAAGTCGAGGGCAAACCGCTCGATTGCCGCAGCGATATTTACAGTTTGGGTGTCACGTGTTTCCACATGCTGACCGGCCAGCCGCCATTCCGTGGCGACACAGCGCTGAGCGTTGCGCTGCAACACGTGCGTAAACAGCCTGATCGGCTGGAAAATCTGCGCCCCGATTTGCCGCCGTCCGTTTGCCGCATCATCCACAAGATGTTGGCGAAAGATCCCGGCGAGCGCTATCAGAATCCACGCGAACTTTTAACTGAACTGCGGGGTTTGCAGATCGAAGGGGTCGATTTGCAGTGGCCCGCGGAAATGGATGAGTTCAACACGGTGGAAACCGCGGCACTGGGCACATCGCGTTTGGCAGCCACGCAGCGGCTGCAGACGATGATGGAAATCTCCACCAAGAATGCCGAAAGCCGCCGGCGGATCTTGCATGTCATGACGCTGATCGCGGTGCTGCTCGCGTCGCTGCTGCTGGGTGCCGCTGCCGCTTGGGCGTTTCGGGGCCGATTCCTACTCGATACCCCGCAATCAGCATTCGTGCCCGTGGCTAAGCTCGACTCTGCGCAGACGCAGCTCGAATACGCCAGCTACGTTCCACGCGACGAAACAGAGGCCGCACTGCGAAGCGTTGAATATTACTACCCTGGAAACACGCGCACGGTGCTGAAATCAAAAGAGGAACTCGCAAAACTGTATTTGACGCGCGAGCATGATCCAGATCCACGAGCACTTCCACTCTTTGTCGATCTCGCGAATGCGCGAAACGGAAATCCAGAAAGTGAAAAGCAGGCACAAGCATTCGGCATGATCGGTCAATCGATCATCTACTATCGCCGAGGCAATGCTGAAAAAAGCGCGGAACTGATTTCAGACTTAGCTACGGTCGTCGGCAGCTTGGATCCGGGGGCTGTGGCCCGAGTGCTCGATGATCGCGAAATGGATCAATTGGCCAGCTGGCTGATCCGCAGCGTCGGGAAGGCGTCCGGAAAAGTGAAAGCCGAAGAACTCGAAAAGTGGCTAAACAGCCAGCCGTCGGACGAATCAGGCAGTCCGTAATCGAAACTACGGTGGGCTCAGCGTGAGTTGGTCGCCATCTTAGCCCGACCCGCTTTATCGAGGCTAATTTGAATTGAACTCGCCGTGGCGATGCCAGGTTTTTCCAGATAGCCGCGAACGGTAACTCTGTCGCCGGGCCTGGCCAAGCTGAAATCGGATGTGTGAATTTCGATTTGTGCGTCGGAATTGAGCTCGACTTTATAAGTGCGTGTGCCCGCATTCACTTGCAGCAAATTGCCGCTGATATTGTTGATGCGGCCGAAGATGAACAGCGATGTCGCCTCGGTGTCTAAGTTGCTGGTAGAGCTGTTGTCGTCCGCGGACAGCAGTACAGGCTTGAGCGCAACCTCGTCCGGGGTCGCTCCGGCTTTCTGGCCGGGCCTCAGGCTGACGACGGCAAGCTGATTGAGCGGCTCGATTGCCATTCCATCGGCATCGAAAACGCTACGGAACTTCACCATCTGGCCGGTCTTGAGGAACTCGCGCGTGGCGCTACCGACTACGTCGATCGTCGCCGCCGCGTCCGGTTTCACCACTAATTTTGAGCCGTTGGCATCGACCACGAGCGAACTAGGATTCACTCGATCGATGATGCCGCTCCCCTGAAGAATCGGGCTTGCCGTGGGGCTTTGCGCATCGAGTGCCAGCCGTGGCGGAATAGCCAGGTTGCCCGATAGTGAATTGTCGTTGCGGTAAATGAAGACGCCCTGCTGCGAGCGCGTGGAGAGTCCCGCGCGCGGCTGGATCATAATGTTGCCCGACGGCGTTGTGGGCCGATAGATGAAAATGCCCTGCTGAGCCCGCGCCGTGGCATGCGTTGAGTACTGCGCCATCAATGCGGATGGCGAAACGAAAGCCGACAGCACGGCGAGGAACACCGTGCATCGCGAAGTGCTCATGGATGCCCCCATTGCGAGCGGATGATGCAACTGATCTTAGGCTTTTGCGAATTGAATTGTCAAATTGTTCGCGACACCTGTATTTTCCGGCTCCTTCCCCTTCGACGTGCAGACTTCATTTGTGTTTTTCGGCTCACTCCCCTTCGATGGCACGTCCTCCTAAACCGCTCTGCTCCCTCCCCTTCGACGGGGAGGGTTGGGGAGGGGTGTTCAACGCTCGCTGAATCTCCTGCACCACCCCGTGAATATTCTCATCGAGCGCCTGATTCCGAAACCGCAACACTCGAAACCCGCGCGAGGCGAGCCACTCGGTTCGTCGGGCATCGTGTTGTTTGCCTTCGTCCTCCATATGTTGCGGCCCGTCAAGTTCCACAACCAAGCTGTGCGGGAAGCAAACAAAATCAACAACGTACGCACCAATGGCAGCCTGACGACGGAATTTGACGCCGAGCTTTTCGGCACGCAGAAAATGCCACAATCGCTTTTCCGCTGGAGCTGCCTCGTTGCGAAGCTGGCGGGCGAAGTCGCGCTGCTCGTGGTTGCGATACATGAAGCCCCCTCCCTAACCCTCCCCACACAGGGGGAGGGAACAGAAACGATTTTGTGTTGGCACTGCGCAAAAGGAAGGGCTAAACAAATTCTGTTCTACTCCCTACCATCACGGGAAATCTTTTCAAGTTGTCCGCCTCCCTCCCCTTTGACGGGGAGGGCTGGGGGAGGGGTGTTCAGCGCTCGCCGAATCTCTTCCACCACGTCCGCTGTGTCTTCATCCAGCATCTGATTCCGAAACCGGATCGCGTGAAATCCGCGCGAGGCGAGCCACTCCGTTCGCCGAGCATCGTGAGCCCTCGGGCGAAGTCGCGCTGCTCTTGGTTGCGATACATGAACCCCCTCCCTAACCCTCCCCGCACCAGGGGAGGGAACAGAACGATTTTTGTGTTGGAACTCCACGCGGCGAGTAGGGCTGCAGTTAAGCAATACGGCACGCACGGCGGCAACGCTTTTGTGCGGCGCTCGTTTGTAAGGCGGTATTATGGATCACCGACTGCCAAATCCGTTTCACCCCGCCCGTTCATTTTCGCCAACGCTTCGCGATGCTCCGTGCCAGCTTCCACAAGGCAACCGCTGCAATTGAGACCTGCTCCGCCCAGAGTTGCGAACCTGCGGCCATCTTGCAGTTGAATAAAAAGCGGCCCTGCATGTTGAACGATTGCGATTTCCGACACTTCGCTGGGGCTCGCCAGATTGTGTGGCAAGATAGCCACTTCATCTCCGTTCTTCATACCCAGTCCTCCGTTGATTGCGAGTTTAAACAAGGGAGAAATTGGCAGTTTTCGCGGACAAAAATCGTGGGAAAGCAACTTGCGTGCCAGTCATTTTGGCTGCCAGAACCTACCCGCCAGTAGATTTCCGGCAGCTCAGGTAATGCACTTTGACCGCCAAGTGGTGCGTCGCCGTGTAAGCCATCCTGGTGAGCTGCAGTAGTTCGTCATCCTCGGGGAAGCTCTTTTGCCGCAGCCGTTCGTTCAGGCGGCTCAAATAGCCTAAGACAGGCCGCAATTGGTCGTAAAGTTGGCTAGCTTGGGCTTCGGTGAGGTCTTGGCAACGCATAACTGGCATTGTGTTCATGTAGATGACGCGTGTCAACTATTTAATAAAACAAATGCAGCTTAAGTAGGATGCAATCTGAATGGCCGAGATTGGGCGGATTGAGCCCAGAAAATTATTTTCCGAGTGGCCCAAAAAGGCTCTTGACTTTTACTACATACGTACACTAAAATACAGGTGATTAGATTAGTGACAGTCCGCTATAGGCGCTGTGCCGTTTGAAATCAGGCAGTAGGCAGTGCGGAACGCTAGCCGAGTCGCTTCGGCTGCGCGCAGTGTGCAGCTTGCAAAGGACAAATGAAGAAGGACGAATGACCGATGACCCCGTACCACTCACCAATCGATGAAAAAACCCCATTAAATGGATCGAGAATTTTCGATCGTTTTGAAGTCGACCGAGCAGAGAGTGAAATAACTGTGAAAAAACTTTCGCGTTTTGCTCGTGTTTTCTCGAACGGCGCGCTGAGGTTATTTCACTCCGAAACAAGTAAATCGAGTCAGGCGAGGCAGACGCCTCCTTTTCTCGAGAGTTTTTCCTGCAAAAGGCGCTGGAGCTTCATGGAGAATCGCACGAGGCCGGTTTTTCCGAGGTTTTTCCAAATCGCAAATGAAAGAACGAACCGTTCGCTCGGCGCGCCCGCCCGTGGCGGGATCAACGGTTCCGATCGCACCGATCGGCGGAAATCGCCGGAGCATTGCGGTGCATTGAAGCCCTGCAGGCTTGCGGCTAAAATGCCGGATTCGCTGGCGGGGGTTCTGGGGGAATTGCGTCTTCGCGTTGAAAAAGCAGCTATGGCTCGGCGTCGCAACATGGTGGTGGCCCAAAGCGGTGGGCCCAGTCCGGTCATCAACAACAGCTTGCGCGGAATTATCGAAACTGCCGCGAAATGTCCGAAATCGGCACAGTCTACGGGGCGCGGCACGGCATTGAAGGCGTGCTGAAAGAAGAGCTGCTCGATCTAACCACGCAGTCCCCAGACGAAGTCTCGCTGCTTCGCTTCACGCCCGCAGCCGGATCTATCGGCACGTGCCGCTACAAGCTCAAGCCGAACCAGAAGGAAGATTTTGAACGCACCATCGAAGTGCTCAAAGCGCACGATGTCGGCTACTTCCTCTACATCGGCGGCAACGATTCGATGGATACCGCGCACAAAATCGCCAGCCTGGCCCATGAGCGTGGGTTGGACTTGATTGCCGTCGGCGTGCCGAAAACCATCGACAACGATGTGGGCGACAGCGAGTTCAAACTAGTCGATCACACGCCCGGCTATGGCAGCACCGCCAAGTATTGGATGCACATGGTGCAGAATGCCAACGAAGAAAACGAAGGCAGTTCTCCGGCCGATCCCGTGTTGGTAATGCAGGCGATGGGGCGCAAGATTGGCTACATTCCAGCGGCGGCACGGCTGGCAGACCCAGCTCGCGAGATGCCGCTGCAAATATATCTGGCTGAAAGCCCGTGTTCGATCCAACAACTGGCCGACAATGTGAACGATCAGTTGAAGAAATCGGGTCGCTGCCTGGTGGTGATTAGCGAGGGTTTCGACGTCGGCGATATTGGCGCCGTGAAAGATTCGTTCGGGCACACCTCGTTTAGCGCGAGTCAACTGACGGTAGCGCAGATTGTTGTCAATTATCTGAACAAAGCTGGTTTGGCCGCCAAAGGCGCCGCCCGCGGAAACGTGCCGGGCACCGATCAACGGCATGCCATGGCATACGCCTCGACAGTTGATTTGGAAGAGGCTTTTCGCAGCGGTCAGATGGCCGCACTCTTGGCAGCGAGCGGCGAAGGCGGATACATGGCAACGATTCTTCGCCAACCGGGGCGAATTTATTCGGCGCTGTACGACAAGGTGCCGCTCGAGAAGGTTGCCGCCGCCGATCGCACTTTTCCCAAGTCTTGGATTACCCCCAGCGGCTACGATGTGACCGACGAGTTCGTTCGCTATTGCCGTCCGCTGGTCGGCGAGGACATGGTCACGCTGCCCATGATCGACGGCCGGCAACGGCTGACGAAGTTCAAACCGATCTTCGCAACTCAGAAACTATCAAAATACATCCCACAAGCGGACCGCCCCAAGTAGCATGATTGATCTGACACCCAAGCACGATTTTCTCGTTGGCATCGATAGCGATGGTTGCGCATTCGACACCATGGAACTGAAGCACAAGGAGTGCTTCATTCCGCAAATCATCAATCACTACGGTCTGCAAGGTGTGAGCAAGTATGCCCGCGAGGCGGCGGAGTTTGTGAATCTGTACTCCAAGAGCCGGGGCATCAATCGCTTTCCGGCGTTGATCGAAACGATCCAGTGGTTGCAAAAGCGCCCGGAAGTGCAAGCACGCGGCGTGAAAATCACCATGCCGCACGGCCTGGTGGAATGGATCAGGGTCGAGACTAAGCTCGCGAATCCGGCACTGGCGAAAGCCGCCGAAACGAATGGGCATCCGGATCTCAAGCAGGCGCTCGCCTGGAGCAAGGAAGTCAACGAGACGGTGGAAAAAATTGTCCGCTGGGTGCCACCGTTTCCGTACGTGCGCGAGAGCCTGGAAAAATTGGCTGGCAAAGCCGATTTGCTCGTGGTCTCCGCCACTCCCACGGAGGCGCTGAAGCGTGAATGGCAGGAGCACGATCTGGCGAAGTACGTCGTCGATATTTGCGGCCAGGAGCTGGGCACGAAAAAGGAATTGCTTGGCGTCGCCAAGAAATACAAGCCGGATCACGTGCTGATGATTGGCGATGCACCCGGCGATTACCAAGCGGCCGTGGCAAACAAGGCGCTGTTTTTCCCGATCAACCCCGGCGCGGAAGAAGGCAGCTGGAAACGATTTCACGCCGAAGGCATCGATCGGTTCCTCAGCGGCAAGTTCGCCGGCGAGTACCAGCAAAAACTGCTCGCCGAATTTGAATCGTACCTGCCGGAACAACCACCGTGGGAAAAGAAGTGAATGGCGAATTTGTCCCTTGTCATTTGTCCTTCGTCATTGGCAAGGACAAATGACAAAGGACTAAGGACCAATTATGAACTGCGATTTCGGACTGATCGGCCTGGCGGTAATGGGCGAGAACCTTGCGCTCAACGTGGAGAGCCGCGGCTATAAGGTGGCAGTATTCAATCGCACGACGAGTGTGGTCGATAACTTCATCAAAGGCCGCGCCGCTGGCAAGAAGTTTGTCGGTTGCCATTCGCTGGAAGAGCTGGTCAAAAGCCTGAGCCGGCCGCGCAAAGTGATGATGATGGTCAAGGCCGGGCCGGCGGTCGATTCGCTGATCGATCAGTTGCTCCCGCTGATGGAAAAGGGGGATGTGATTATCGACGGCGGCAATACGCTGTTTTCCGATACGGAACGCCGCACGCAATACGTGGAATCGAAGGGCTTGCTGTACGTCGGCTGTGGCGTCTCCGGCGGCGAAGAGGGGCGCTCAAGGGCCCCAGCATGATGCCCGGCGGCAGCGAAGCAGGCTGGCCGATTTTGAAGCCGATCTTTCAAGCGATCGCCGCAAAAGTCGGACCGAAAGACGATATTCCCTGCTGCGATTGGGTAGGCCCGCGCGGCGCCGGCCACTACGTGAAGATGGTTCACAACGGTATCGAGTACGGCGACATGCAGCTCATTTGCGAAGCGTACAACATGCTCCGCACCGGGCTCGATATGTCGAACGAGGATCTGTACACCGTTTTTGCCGAGTGGAATCGCGGCGAACTGGATAGCTACCTGATTGAAATCACGCGCGATATTTTCAGCGTGAAGGATCCCGAGACGGGCAAATTCCTCGTCGATGAAATTCTCGACACCGCCGGCGCGAAAGGCACCGGCAAGTGGATGAGCCAATTGGCGCTCGATCTTGGTGTGCCCAGCACGCTGGTGACGGAAGCCGTTTACGCGAGGTCTTTGTCGGCACTGAAAGAGGAACGCGTCCGCGCGAGCAAAGTGCTGCACGGTCCGGCGGGCCGCTACGAAGCCGACCCGAAGGAGTTCATTGAAGCTGTGCGGCAGGCGCTGTACGCCTCAAAAATTTGCAGTTATGCCCAGGGCTTTGTCCAGTTGCAAGCTGCCGCCAAAGAGCACAAGTGGCCGCTCGATTACGGCAGCATTGCCCTGTTGTGGCGCGGCGGCTGCATCATTCGCGCACGATTTTTGGAACGCATCAAAGAAGCGTTCGATGCCGATAAGAATTTGGAAAATCTGTTACTCGCGCCGTACTTCCGCGAAGTGCTGTCGAAAGCACAAAAAGCATGGCGTCACGCCGTGACAACGGCGGTTCATTTAGGGATTTGGACCCCGGCCTTCATGACCGCACTTTCGTATTACGACGGCATTCGGCAAGACCGTCTGCCGGCAAATTTACTGCAGGCCCAGCGCGATTATTTCGGCGCCACACTTATCAGCGAGTCGACAAGCCGGGCACATTCCACACTGACTGGATCAGCTTGCGCCGCAAACCGGACTGACCCAATATGGCCAATTCATTCGTCGAAGATTTGTTCGGCCTCTCGGGCCAGGTTGCAGTCGTAATTGGCGGTACCGGCGTGCTGGGCGGCGCGCTCGCGGAAGGGATCGCCCAGGCGGGCGCCACGACCGTGGTTGCTGGCCGCGGCGCCGATCGCGGTGAACAACGTGTCGCCTCGATCAAGAAACTCGGCGGCGAGGCCGCATTTCTGCCGGTCGATGTCACGCAGCGGAAATCGATCGAAGAGCTATTGGCCGCGACACTTAAACAGTTCGGTCGCGTTGATATCCTCGTGAATTGCGCCGGTGTCAATTCGGCTTCGAACTATGCAGACGCTAAGGATGAGGATTGGGATCGCGTGCTGCTCACCAATCTCACCAGCACACATTGGGGCTGCCAGATTTTCGGTGCGCACATGGCGAAGTCTGGCGGCGGCGCGATTTTGAACATTGGCAGCGTCTCATCGCATTTGCCGCTCTCGCGCGTGTTCGCATATTCGGCTTCGAAGGCCGCGGTTGTAAACTTGACACAAAATGTGGCTCGTGAATTTGCGCCCCAGAAAGTTCGCGTGAATGCACTCTGCCCCGGCTTTTTTCCAGCGGAGCAGAACCGGAAAATTCTCGATCCGGCGCGCGTGTCCAACATCATGCAGCAAACGCCGATGGCCCGCTTTGGCGAGCCCAGCGAGCTGGTCGGCGCAACGCTCTTGCTTTTGTCGCGAAAAGCGGGAAGCTTTATCACCGGCGCCGCGGTGTATGTGGACGGCGGGTTTACTGCGATGCGAATTTGATGGCAGAAGGCGAATCCGTTCGCCGGTGGTTGGCAATTTGGCGCCACCATCGGGTTCTCCGGCTACCGCCCATGCAGGAATTAAGATGCCGAATACTGTTGTCATCTTCGGCGCCTCCGGCGACCTCACCAGTCGCAAACTAATTCCGGCTCTGTTTTCCTTAGCCCGCAAAGATCGCTTGCCGCCGGGAACGCGTGTCGTCGGCTTTGCCCGCTCGAAGTTTTCCAATGAGGAATGGCGAAAAAAGCTCACGGAAACCACGCAAAAATTTGCCGCCAAACTGTGGGATCCCGCAGCGTGGGAGGAATTTGCCAAGTCGATCTACTATCATCCCGGCGACATTGGCCAGGCCAGCGATTTCACCGCTCTAGCCAAACAATTGGACGAGTTGGAACAGGGACGGCAATCGTCGCGGCTGTACTATCTCTCCACGGCGCCGCAATTCTACGAACCGGCCGTAGCCCAACTGGGCGCAGCAGGCTTGGCTGCCGAAACAAGCGGTCCGCGCAGGGTGATCATTGAAAAACCATTCGGCACTGATCTGGCAAGCGCGAAACATTTGAACGACGCTGTGCATAAAGTGTTCGCTGAGGGGCAGGTCTATCGCATCGATCACTATCTCGGCAAAGAAACCGTGCAGAATATGTTGGTGCTACGCTTTGCTAATAGCATTTTCGAGCCGGTATGGAACCGTCGCTATGTCGATCACGTGCAAATTACGACAGCGGAGGAAGTCACGGTTGGTCGTCGCGGCGGATATTACGACAAGAGCGGTGTGCTGCGCGACATGTTTCAAAATCACCTGCTGCAGCTTTTGACCGTCACGGCGATGGAATCGCCCGCCAAGTACAATGCTGACGCGGTGCGAGACGAAAAAGTCAAAGTACTCTCGGCCATTCAACCGATGACGCCCGACGAAGTTTGTCGCGACACTCTCCGCGGTCAATATCGCGGTTACACCAGTGAGCCTGATGTACCGCCTGACAGCCAGACCGCGACGTTCGCGGCGATGAAGCTGGGCGTGCAAAACTGGCGCTGGCAGGGCGTGCCGTTCTATTTGCGCAGCGGGAAAGCAATGTCGTGCCGCACGACGCAAATCGTAATTCAATTCAACGAACCACCGCACCTGTTGTTTCCAAGTGGCCCGCGAGGCATTCAAGGCGGCAATCGCCTCGTCATCCAGGTCCAGCCGGCCGAGGGAATTCAGCTCCACTTTCAAACGAAGATCCCCGATGCCGGCATGAAGCTCCGCCTATCCGATTTAGATTTCAGTTTCCAGCGCGAATTCCAAGGCGTCATGCCAGAAGCTTACGAGCGGCTGCTGCTCGATGCCATGCAAGGCGATGCCAGTTTATTTGCCCGCGCCGATGAAGTCGAAGCCGCCTGGGACATTATCGATCCGATTCTCAAAACCTGGAAAGAGCGGAATTTGCCGCCAATTCATCTCTACGAACCGGGTCTCTGGGGCCCAGAAGAATCGACCGCTTGGATGGCCGCCCAAGGTCGCGAGTGGTTTGATACTTGCCCGGTGCTGAATCATTGATTGACGATGGGATTGATGGCCACTGCGGATTTAATTTCTGAGAACGCACCTGCGGAAGTCGGCCGCAGACCGCTACGCATCGGCAACGTCGAGGTCGGCTTTCCCGTCGTGCAAGCAGCACTTTCCGGGTACAGCGATTGGGCGATGCGCGTAATTGCCCGCCGGCTTGGCACGCCGTACACGCTGTGCGAAGTGCTGCTCGATCAGTTCGTGATCACGGCGAGCGATTCGAAAAAAAATCAGCGACGGCTGAAAGTGAGCGACGAAGAGCATCCGGTCGGCGGGCAGTTGATGGGCGCGAATCCAGATGATTTTGGTCCGGCGGCAAAGCGATTGGTGACGGCGGGCTTTGATGTCATCGACATCAATTTCGGCTGCCCAGTCAAAAAAGTGCTCGGGCGCTGCCGCGGTGGATTCTTGCTTAGCCAACCGGAAACTGCACTGGAGATTGTTTCGCGAGTGCGCGAAGCCGTGCCGGCGCAGGTTCCGGTGACCGTAAAAATGCGCCGCGGACTGGACGACACTGCAGAAAGCCGGGAGCGGTTCTTCAAAATCTTCGATGGCGCGTTCAATCGCGGCGTGGCGGCAATCACGGTCCATGGCCGCACGGTCGAGCAGCGTTACATCGGCCCAAGCAACTGGGATTTTCTACGCGAAGTGAAACAGCTCGCTGGATCGAGGACTGTGCTGGGTAGCGGCGATCTATTCACGCCGCAAGCATGCATCGACATGCTGCTCTACACCGGCGTGGATGGTGTCACCGCGGCCCGCGGTGCAATTGGCAATCCGTGGATTTTCAGCCAAGTGCGAGCTTTGGCAGACGGGTTGCCACTGCCTGCGCCGCCGAGTCTTTTCGAGCAGCGCCGAGTGATTGAAGAACATTACCGACTGGCTGAACAAATCTATGGCCCCGAAGTTTGCGGTCGGCAAATGCGAAAATTCGGCATTAAGTATTCGCGCTTGCATCCGGAACCGTTGAAAGTTCGCGATGCCTTCATTGCTGTGCGCCGGCAGAACGAATTAGAAGACGTGCTTAACAAATTCTATGCGGAAGATCTGCCGGGCAGACATCCAGAGCCAGCGACCGATGCAGTAACGGATTGCGAAAGCGGCTGATTCGTTAACATATTCCAGGCGCATCGAATTTCTTCGGCAACTGTTTGGTCGTGTTCGACGGATAACCTTTCGCGCAACGATGCGATTGCGTTACGCGACGTGTAATTGCCAATCGCCCAAGCGCACGCGGCGCGAACAAGCGGCTCGACGTCGCTTAATCCGCGGATGAGTGCGGGCAGGGACATCTCATGAGGGCGATTGCCAAGCACGATGGCGGCATTACGCAATAGGCCGCGGCGTTTCGCGCGCCACAGTGGCGTATCGCGGAATCGCGCGCGAAAAGCATCGTCATCCAAACCGAATAGCGCGGCCAGTTGAATTGGATCAGCGCCTTCCAACGGTTGAAATCGCGGTTCGTTTGATTGCGGCGCCCGATGGTTCCATGGGCAAACATCCTGGCACACATCACAGCCAAACAGCCAATCGCCGATGCCCGGTCGCAAATCGCTCGGCAGGTGATCACGCAGCTCTATGGTAAGATAACTGATGCAACGCCGGGCATCGAGCACGTAAGCATCAACGAATGCACCGGTCGGGCAAGCATCGAGGCACGCTCGACATGTGCCGCAGTGATCCGTTTCATGCGGCGCGTCGTACTCCAATTCAATATCGGTTAATAGCGCCGCTAAGAAGAACCAACTGCCGAGCTGCTTGTTGAGCAGCAGTGTGTTCTTGCCGATCCAACCCAGCCCGGCAAGCTGTGCGAATTCGCGCTCCAAAAGCGGCGCGGTATCGACGACACCGCGAACTTTTACGTTTGGATCTTCCACCCGTAGCCAATCAGCCAGCGCATCCAGCCGATCGCGAATGATCGTGTGATAGTCGGTTCCCCAGGCATATCGCGAGATCCTTCCTTGACCCGCTTGCGCCGAAGTCGGTTCGGCAGTCCGATAGTTCATTGCCAGCAACACAATGCTCCGCGCTCCATCGAGCACGTGCTGCGGATCGGCGTATGCATCGTCGCGATCCGGCAGATACTGCATCTGTCCTGCATAGCCGGCGGAAAGCCACTGGCGAAAGCGGTCAATTCCCGGCGGCGGAACCGCAGGGCAAATTCCACACATATCGAAGCCCAATCGCCTTGCTTCGGCCTTCAGTTCAGCCGTGATCGATCTAGAGCCCATGCGTTTAAGTATCGTCCACCTAAGGTTTTACCGCAAATCAGTGCCGGGACGATTATGCTGGACTGCCGGTTGTAAGTGAATATCCCTCTGTTTAGTGTAGAGGGTGGCTCATCAAACGGAACTTTTCGACACTCTCAACGCATTCTACATCTCTGAGGCGACTTCCATGAAACGATTTGCAACGGTTGGTTTGTTGGCCATTGCCGTGGCCGCTGGGTTTGCAATCTCGCAGGCAGATGCGCAAGGACCTTACTGCGGTGGTTATGGTTACGGTTGCGGAATTAACTTTCCGTACGGCCTATACGGTTCGCGAGTGAACGATGTGCCGTACTTCTCCATGTTCCCGCCTGTGTATTACAGCATGCCGGTCCCGCGCACGTACGGCTGGAGTCCGTTTGCGTATCCGCCGGGAACGATGACACCGGAAGTCGAACCCGCCGAGCCGCAAGACATAGTCAATCCGTACGTGCCGCAGAACAAAGAGAAGTCAGAAGCCAAGCCGACTGCCGCTCGCACCGCCAGCTATCATGCCTCGGTTCCGCAAGTGGTGATTAATCCATTTGTAAAGACGATCAAGGTCGCCGCAGTCAGTTCGAACTGAAATCGAGTGTTCTAGACTGCGTCGATGCTAGCACGACGCACCGGTTTGTAGGTTAATTAACCGATCAGCCTCCACCGTCCGCGGGGGCTGATTTTTTTTGCGCCGCAATCGGTCTGGACACATCCCGCAAATTCGCTAACCTTCTCGGCCTCCATTCTTCGGCGCGACGAATTCTCGTCGCAGTGGGCGGTGAAAAGGAGTTCACCCATGAAACGGATCCTTACTCTGCTGACAGTAGCGGCGCCTGCGCAGGCTGCCGAAGTCCGTCCGGAGTTTCCGATCCGTTCTTGGGACGCACAACGGTTGAGCCACCAGGCACTGCAATGCCGCCGCCGGGTCAACCATATTATGGCGCGCCTGCCGGCACGCAGATTTCGCCGCCAGTAGTGACTCCTGGATCAGTCTCTCCTCTGCCGCCTCGAACAATTGGCCCAACGAATTTCGCGCCGGCCGCGGCCGGGCAAGGCGGGTTGTCGAGCTTCTCGCCGAACGTTTCGCCCGTTTCGCCGGGTCCTTTAAACTTGCCAAACGGAACTGTTCAACCGCCCTTGACGCCGGTCTCATCGAAACCGCGACCGATTTACGGTCCACCTGGGGGACTTGCCTATCCGCAAGCGTATGCCAATCCGCAAGGCAGCACGCCGACACTCGCCCAAGCCGGCACGCCAAAGCCACTTGATGTCGATCGCATCATCGGAACCGCGAATCCTGCAGGCAGCTCGACAACTGCAAAAACTCCGGGCGTTGTTTCTGCCACACAATGGACGCCGGCTGAGGGTTCGACGCCAATGAATGCGACAACCCCCGCCGCATATTCGGCGCCCGCTGATAAGAGTGCGATTCGGATCGTCGAGCCAACCGCAAGCTCCGCGACTGTGCGAAGTCGCGCAATCGCATCAAGCTCGGCAAGTGCGAACACGATGCCCGGCGGCACATCGGCTGGAACTTTGAATCAATCCATCGCCCAATCGCGTTTCCCGGAACTTACTGATTTGCCGCCGGTGCCCCGCGCGACACCGGCTGCGTTTGTTTCCAACAACCCGGCCGCCAACGTGGCTCAAGCCCCGCGGGTGCTGAGTCCGGCATCGCCCACTCCAACGCTGGCAAGCCTGCCGGCCAACGCCTCGCAACCAAAACCAGCGGCCGGCAGTCCTAACGATCTCTCGCGAACCTCGTTCGGTTACGATCCGCAATACCGTTGGCTGAAAGGCAAGCTCGAGTATTCGCAAAGCACTCGCATCTGGCGGCTGCGCTACATTCCTCCGGACGGCGCCACAGACAGCTATGGCGGCAGCGTCATCTTGAACGACAGCGCAAAGTTGAACGGCCTGAACCCCGGCGACTTCGTGGTCGTGCAAGGCAACGTCGGCCGCGCTGCGGCCAATCAAAGTAGCTTTGCGCCGCCATACGATTTATTGCAGATTCAAAAGCAATAGACACACTAGCGTGCGCGCAGCCGCGTCTTGGTTCCGGGTGGAATCGGTCACTAAATGGCTGCATCCATGCGCCGTTCTGGAAATCAGGAACGTCGAATTGTTAGCAGTCTAGCGCGCTGCAAACATATTGAGAATTGCGTTAGCCGACTCATCGCATTCTAGCGCAAGTGTAGTGCGATTCTTAACTTTGCCTTATGGCATGCTCACGATGCCCTGTCAGATTGTCGCGTACTTAACCGCGACCTTTAGCAGGATACGTGACGAATGGATGCCGAGCATCGCTCGCAAGGAAGACAATGCAGATCGACGGTTAGCGATGATCGACGCTTGCGGGCTGGCGCAGGCTGCGTCGTCCGTGTGGGTGCATTCACGCTGGTCGAGCTGCTGGTAGTGATTTCGATCATCGGAATTCTGGTTGCTCTAACCATGCCAGCGCTATCGTCGGCCCGCGAAAGCGCGAGGTCGGCGACTTGTAAAAGCAATCTGCGACAGTTCTACACCGGCCTGACAACTGTGGCCGAGCGAAAAAAGTTTTGGTGCACGGGTGCGTTCGATTGGAAACGCGACGGCTGCGTGACGGAAATTGGCTGGGTCGCAGACGTGGCGAGCCTAGGCATCCTTCCGGGCAAAATGCTGTGTCCATCGAATGTTGAAGGGATCAGCGCGACGTACGACAGCCTGCTGAATGAAACCGACCCGGCGAAATTCAGCTGCAAAAGCAATAAGTCGGGCAGTTCCCCGTCAAAATATCCGGATGGCACGCGAAAGGTGAATCCTTGCCGCAAGTTGCTCGGCGATTACCCTGGCGCTTCTGGTCCCATGCCAGCGGATGAAGTCCGTCGGGCATTTGTCGAAGAGACGATCTATGACGCGGGTTACAACACAAATTATGCGGCCAGTTGGTTTTTAGTGCGGACCGACGTTGTGCTCGACGAGCATGGCAATCTACGAAACATGGCAGGCGCATCGTGCAGCACAGCGGTCAGCCCCTTGGAGCGACACTCCACGGCTGGACCATTGCGACAAGCGCGATCCGATTCCTCCGGCGTGCCATCGAACATTATCCCGTTCCTGGGAGACGCGGGCACGACGAGCAGTTTTCTTTCAGGGGCGATCGGACCACACGCAGCCGGGCAGCCGATGTTGGCCTCATTTACGCACGGACCGGTTAGTAAATCGACCGGCGAGCTGCCGTCGTTCTCTTCTACATCGACTTACGACGGCGCGGGCGGATGGTGGGCCACTTCGCGCGATACGCTGCAAGACTACCGCCAGTTTGGCGTGCCTCATGCGAACACATGCAACATCTTATTTGCCGACGGCAGCGTACGCGATTTTCGCGATGAAAACCGCGACGGCTATTTGAACAACGGATTTCCGACGGGCCACGGATTCGCCGACGACATGGTCGAGGTAAAGCCAACGGACTTGTTCAGCCGGTGTCACTTGTCCGTTGATGACTGAGCCCGCCGCCAGGGCTAAATCGCGAATGACCACATGGACAGACGGTTTCAACAAAAAGAATGGAGGTGCGAACTCTTTCTGCAAACAAGATGCGCGCGGATCGGAAGAGCAAATTATCAGCGTCGGAATGTATGGAATACAAATAACATGACTATCGTGGGAGATTAGGAATGAAATTTCAGCACAGGAAAAGCAAAGGTTTTACATTAATCGAAATGCTGGTGGTCATCACGATCATCGGTATCTTGGCAGCACTGTTGTTGCCCGCGCTTGGCGCAGCGCGTGAGGCCGCGCGCAGCACGCAATGCAAAGCAAATCTGCGTCAGTTCTTTGTCAGTATTCAGACTTATGCTGATCGCGATCCAGCCACTAGGTTCGCGAGCTCGGGCGCCTGGGATGCGAAGCGCGATGGTTGCTTGGACAGCTTCGGTTGGGTGGCAGACATGGTAAACAGCGGCGCCGGCAAACCGGGCGATATGCTCTGCCCAAGCAATCCCAGCAAAGCTTGCGAGAAATACAACGACTATTTGGGAGTTCTAACGACCAATGCTGGCGAAGGCGGTGATCCGGCAAAGGTGAATTGTGGCGCCTGCTCCGCTGGAATTTATGGTGTGGCCACGACAACAGCACAGAAGGCCCAGTGGGTCGCGGACAACCTTTACAACAAGGGCTATAACACCAACTACATGACAACATGGTTCTTCTCGCGCAGCGCTCCAAAGCTGACGATGACGTCTAATTCTCCCAGCGGCAGCATTACCGATATCACGATCAAATATGACAACGGAAATAAGATCAAAGGGCTTAACGGAACGCGCGGTGTTCTGACTCGCAATATGGTCGATCGCAGTCCTGTTACTAGCTCAAAGGTTCCGATTTTCGGCGACTCGAACTATGGCGATCAAAAGGAAGCCATCCTGGCCGCCGACATCAAAGGACCAGACGGTGTGACAGTCGGGCTCCCGGCCGGTATGCGGTTGGTGGAAAGCTTTAGCGATGGACCATGTGCTCGAATCGCCCTTGCAGGCAAGCTCGATCCTTGGGGTAAAAACGCCGACAAAATTGTGCTGCAAGGCTCAAGTCTCGACACTCAGCCGGTTTATACCATTAATCTCTATGCCGATGAGCAAGGCGCGCCGGGAATTCCACCCAAGCAAGCGCTTGATCATCTGCAAGATTATCGCGACTTCGGACCGGTGCATGGCGGTGGCAAGGGCGCCGGCTGCAACATCCTGTTCGCCGATGGCAGCATCAAGACCTTCTCTGACTTGAACGGCGACGGATATTTGAATCCCGGCTTCACTATCTCCACTAGCAACAGCACCACCCAAGATTTCCTAGGCACCGGCTACACAGACGACGTCGTTGAGTTGCCGCGAGAAGATGTCTTCTCAGGCGTGTTTCTCGAGAAATGGGATTTGCGAAAGCAAAATCTCGATCAGTGATTTTTCGCAACCTCGAAACAAATGGTGTGACCAAATTCGACGAAATTATGACCCCGGAGCAGCACTCGAGCTGCTCCGGGATCGTTGCGCCTTTTTGCGATGGGACGACCAATGGAGAAAGCACGGGTCAAATTGGGATCCTGCAGGCAAGTGGCAACTCATGGTTGGCGCGCATGGGCACTTATTACCGTAATTTGCTTTTCCGGCTGCGACCGGACGCCGTATATGCCGCCGCCGCGGCTCGTGGAATATCCGGAGGACGATCAGCCGGGACAGGTTATCGCGGGCGCGAAAGCAGGTTGCGGTTCCCACCAAGCGTGCGCTTCACCGGCAATTGCGACTGCAAGTTCGAGTACCAAAGGCGCCAAAGGCGAGTCGAAAGCGCCGACGCACGTTCTGGTTGGCCGGGATGACGATGATGATCAGGTCGCACCGCAGGCAGCGGTTAAGCTTTCATTTCCGGGAGACTTGGGTCAGTGGCTCCCAGACGATTTCCGCTCGGCGCACAAACAGCGATTCACTCGCTTGACGCAAGCGGTCCGAGAACTGGGACCCGGTAATGAATGGAATCCTGATGCCGATGAAAATGCCCGATTGCTGGGAGAACTTCTTGAGCCCGTTGAATTGCCGGCGACTGCACCGCCACCGCGCCGCAAACCTGTGGGTTATGACGATGAAGAACTGCCGCCAACGCCGCGTGTCGCCTCAATTCCCGGTCTGTCGCTCGCTATCGTAGAAAGCCTGGGTGTAAACGGTGGCGAAGAAGCGCGACAGATTCTAAAGCGAATACTGCTCGGGAAACAGCCTAGCGAAATCGACGACCGTCAATTGACGATTGCTAGTTTGCGCACGCTTGTCGATCACTTTGATCCGGAAAACCAGCGCGTTGTTTTGGCGGTGCTCTCAGTTCCGGGTGCCATACGCCCGCCCGGCCGAGGGCCCTTGACGGCCGAGCAACTTCAGGACGAATGCTTGAAGTTAGTGCGGCCGATCGCCACCGATGAGTTTCGATTGCAAATGGCGCGGCGGTTGTCGCAAAGCGGATCATCGCCAAACAGCCGGCGAAAGCTGTTGGACGCGCTTCTCGATTCGGATCCGCGAAATCTTGCTGCGCAGGTTGAACTTTATGTTTCGGGTCAGCTTACGCCTACTGATCAACTGGCGATTGAACGGCAACTTGCCCCGCGAAGTGGGCAAGTCCTGGAACGACTGCTGAAGCAGACTCTCGCCGAGTGGGAACAAAACGGTGCCGCAGATTTAAGGAGCCGCGCGAATTCGAGCGATGCGGTCGATCGACAATTGTCTCTAAACACTGCCGTTGAACAGGCTGCTCAACTTTGGCGAGCAGATTTCGCACACGCATTGGCCGATCGAATAGCATCGACCGAAGATCTACAACCAAATCAGTCGCTACTGTCGCTGATCGCTAGTTTGCCAACAGATGAATTGCGAAGGGCACTTGTCAAGCGGTGGAAAGATCACTGGGCCAATGAAGCAGATTTAACGGCTGGTTTAATCGGCGGAATCGCTCGTGATCCGGGGCTAGTTGTCGTTCTAAAGAATTTGCCGCGCGAGGCTCCGAATTTGGGAACGCGAGATACTTCTAGCAGGCTGGCAACCGATTCGCCGCAAGGAGTTCGGATAGCGAAGGAGCAGAATGCAAAAAAAACCTGGCTTCGGACCTCGGAACGTTTGGTTCGTGCGCTCGCAGATCGCTGCAAAGCCGATGCGGAATATCAGGCGAGTGTTAGCTCAGCAAAGACAACTACAGTCCCGATGAGTTCAGTAGCGGATTTCGATCGCCTGCTCAATTCCACGGAACAACCGTCAGCGACCTTGGCCGATCGCAAGTCAGTCCCGAGCGAATCGCTCGCGGTGGATCTTGGTTTGCGACTGCCAAAGGCTGCGCACATTACCTCGACCTATTGCTTGAATTGGCCGGAAGCTTTCCAAGATCGATTGCCAGCATCTTGTATCAGTTCGCTATCGATAAAGTATTTGCGAATGGAATGTGATGGAATGTTGGATGCGATTGCGAAAAACTTCGCACGGCAATTGAAATCGGCCCCTATCCGATCCATCGATAGCGGGCGCTGGATCGATGCTCTGTCAAAAATTGGAGTGCAAAAAGTGCGTTCCACCGACATCCTAATTACTTCAACGGCAAAAGATGGTGACGTGGCAAAGTCGCTGGCAAACGAGAAATTGATTGTCGAAGTATTGGCAATCGAAGTAATTGATCCTGCTGCGGAAAACCGCACCTCCGCGGCTCTTACCCGATCGGCTGAATAACCCACCACCCGGCCAGCAGTCATGCGACATGATCGCCAGTCTTTTGGCCACGGCTTCACAACTTAAGCGCCCAATAATGGATGGAAACCAAAGTGGCGATGACAGCTTCAGACTCCAGACCGTTCGACCCCTACCATAAATGGCTCGGCATTCGCGAAGGCGTCAAGCCGCCGAATTATTATCGGCTGCTGGGCTTGGAATTGTGGGAAGACGATGAGGAGGTGATCCGCGACGCTGCGGCGCGGCAGATCAACCATCTACGCACGTTCAAGCATGGGCGATATCACGACTATTACGAGCAATTACTCGATGAGCTACTGGCAGCACGAAACACCTTACTCGAACCGGAGTTGCGGACCGAATACGTTATGCAGCTCAAGCAGGAACTCAGCGAAGCCGAGGACGACGAACAAGCGAGCAAGAAAGCCAACCGCGCCGTCAGAGCTGTCGCTTCGATCGGCAACGCGGCATCGTCCACAGTAATTGAATCGCTGACTTGCGCGGATTGCGGCGGCCAAAATATCGCCTCGTGCCAGTTTTGCATGGGATGCGGTCAGCCACTTTGGGAACCGTGCATCGAATGCGATGTCAAGTGTCACCGCGGAGCCGTGCATTGCGGTTCTTGCGGCGCGAATTTGGCGACGGCAATCGAATCACGTCTGAGGGCAGTCGAAGCCGCTATCGCAAATGCAAGGCGATTGGCACGCGATCAGCAATGGGAACGGGCCATCAAAACCCTTGAGCCGCACGTCGCTCGCCCGCATCCTCGACTTGCGACCTCTCAAAAGCCAGCCAGCCAATTGATCGCAGAACTTACAGCGCAAATTGAGCGACTTGACGAGCAAGTCGCGCAAACAGAGTCCGAAGCCCGGCGATTGATTGAAGCGGGCAGTTTCGCCGCGTCAATTCAGTTATTGGAGCAGTTGCCGGTGGCGAAGTGCACCGTGGCGATTCAGGATTTGATCGACACCGCAAAATCGCGGCTTTCGGATGCCGAATTGTTCGAGCGCGAGATCCGTCAGGACTTGGCGGAGAGTCGCTTTGACGGGCTTATGCACAAAGTGGAAGGACTCCTACGGCTGAAGCCCGTCGACGTTGGCATGCTGAAATTGCATGCCGATCTCCAAATACGAGAGACCGCCCGAACCAAAAAACGCTGCGATGGGTTGCAGCACGCCGCGATGGCCGCACTACGCGACCACCGGTATGGGCAGGCGGTGCGAATTCTGGAACAAATTGAAGAGACTGCCCGCACTCCAGCGATCGAGAAATTGCTGCGCCAATCGACGCTGCGAGCGAATGAAGTCGGCTGGCTGACCGACGATTTGCGAGGCGCTGTAACTCTCGATGAACACTTGCCGCCAATTGCTCAGCGGCTGTTGAACTTGCAACCAAATGATGCGGCCGCCATCAAATTCGCGAATTCACTGGAAGTTCTTTCAAAAGCAGACCCGGAATCAATCAAACGGAAAGCAGACCACTGGCCCGGACCTCAGAGCAGATCCGTCGCAAAATTACCACTCCAAATTATCAAAGATTTCGGTCGTATCGACACATCACGGATTTCAAATCCGGAGTTCGCAAAACAACCCGAGGAGTATTGCGTTGCCGCCGGTTTAGCGCTACAAGGTCTACAGCAAGCTGTTCTCAAAGCCAATTTGGCGCCGCGAAAAAACTGGACTGCGGGGGCTTCTTAAATCTCGGAAGCAGAAGCCAACCGTCGCTTGGGGAATCGATCTCGGGCGATATGCGATCAAAGCAATTCAATTGCGCTATGAAGTCGAGACAGACAAAGTGATCGCGCTGAAGTCAGACATTATTCCGCACAATAATGTTGAACAAGCGATTTCACATGCCGCAATAACCAAATCGTTACAAACGTTTCTCGACCGCAATGCATTGCAAGATTCCGGTGTGGCGCTAAGCTTGCCATCGCAAAAGGTGTTGTCCCGCTTTTTTGGATTGCCACTCCGGGACAAGAAAAAACTGGATGACGTTATGAACTGGGAGGTGAAACAACAGATTCCGCTCCCGTTGGAAACGATTGCCTGGGATTACCAGATATTCAAGAGCGAAAATGAATCTCCGCCGGAATACGTTGTGCCCGACGTCCGGATCGCATTGTTTGCAATCAAGTGCGATGAAGTTGAAGCCCAGATGAAATTGCTTGTCGACCGGAAGATCAAAGTGGATGTGGTACAGAGTGACGCCGCAGCACTCTTGAATTTCTTGCTGCACGAGCATTCAGAAATCGATCGCCAGCGAACTGAGCATTCGGGCGAGCGCGGCCTCCTGGGCATGCTTGATATTGGCACGGACTCCAGCAACCTGATTATTACCGATCGTAATTCGCTTATGCTCCGCAGCATTCCGCTCGGTGGCGACAATTTCACTCGAGCCCTCGCTAGGCATTACCATCTCGACTGGCAGCAGGCCGAAAAGCTCAAACGCAAACCGACTCAAGCCCCACTGCTCCATCAACTTTATGGCGCCTTGCAACCTGCATTTCAGAGTTTGTATGACGAAGTGCACCGATCGATTGATCAGTTCAAAGCCAGCAACCGCGATTTGGTTTTCGATAAGCTTCTCGTTCGCGGCGGTGGCCTAAAGTTACACGGCCTGTTGAAATTCCTTTGGTTCGAGCAATAGTTCGAGTTGCTACGATTGTTGCGCTTCATGCATTTGAAACGTCGACGATTCGGCCGCACATCGCTGCCGGATTACCGCGTGCGGTGGCGAGTTCGACAGCACTTTCCGTCGACATTGGCGATTGAACTGCCTGCAATCTCACTAGAAATTCTGCGCCACAACCTAAGCCATCGCTCAGAGCCTGAACGACGCCGCCATGCCGCTCAACAAGGCCACGCACAAGATTTAGGCCGATGCCCAATCCATTGTGCGAGCCGGGTTCGACCTGTGTGAACAAATCGAAAATATATGGCAGTGTATCGGCCGCGATGCCCCGACCATTGTCTTTTATGCTAACGACAACTTCTTTGGCTTCACGCCGCGCGGTCAGCCAAATAGTTCCGTCGCGTTCCGTGTACTTGGCGGCATTTACGAGCAAATTAATAATTACTTGTTCCATCCGCATGCGATCGCCTCGAATGAGAAGTGGCGACTGAGGCACGATCACTTGTAACGTATGCTCTCGCTGCTCGATCAACGGGCGTGTCGATTCAACCGCACCGCTCACTGCATCACGCACATCCATTGGGTCCATCGTCAAGCTAAGTTTCCCCTGGGCAATTCTGCCGGCATCGAGCAGATCGTTCACCAGGTTTGTCATATTGTTAATTTGCCGTTCGATCACCGCACACATTTTGAGGGTCACCGCATCCTCCGCTGAACTATGACCGCGGAGCACGGCGGAGGCACTTGAAATCGGCGAAAGGAAGTTTCTCAGCTCATGTGCAAGGACAGCGATGAATCGATTCTTGCGCTGGCTTTCCATGCGGAGCTCGGTAGTGAGGCGTCGCTGCGATTCTTGCAGCAAATTTAAGAATACCGAAACCGCGACGAAGATGATCAGCCACATCCATGTTGCTGAGCCAAGGTCGAGGGCAAAGACTTTTCCGACGAAGAAGTAATCGAGCGTAACTGCCGCTACGATGGTCGCCAACAAGCCGGGGCCGAGTCCGCCATACCAAGCGCTCCCGGCAACCGCGGCGAGAAACAGTGCGGATGAGAAGTGTTCGCGCAGTCCGAGCAAATAATTAATGGCAACTACCGCGGCATTCGCGGCAATCGCCACGGTGTAGCGAACTAACGTAGACCGGGTTTGGCGGGTCATCCGGCACCCTCCTGGTGTCGCTAGCATTGATTCAGGTTTATTTCCAATGCCCGCGAGGATCGACATCGATTCTACGCCAGTAGTACGCAGCGAAAACAGCGGCGGTTTCCAAATTTTCCGGTCGTTCAGCCAGCCGTCGCGAAATTCACACACCATCGATATAGTGATGATTGAATTCAGACCTATTCCACGGCTTTCCCGATTTCGCTAAATGTCGCAAACCATCGCCTCACCAGATTTTAAGATTCCGCTCGACGATTCGCTTGCGCTTTGGCTCGCAACGCCGCAGCAACAGGCGGCCGCGCGATTCGTGGTCAACGAGATTTTCAAAAAGCGGCGCTACGATCATCCGGGGTTTCAGATTCGGCCCACTGATATGATCGTAGATATTGGTGCCAACATGGGCATTTTCGTCCTTTGGGCTGCAAAGCAAGCACCTCGGGGCCGCGTGCTGGCGATTGAGCCCACGAGCGCAATGGACGTACTGCGACTGAACATCGATCGCAACGGCTTATCGAACGTGGTGCCGATTCAAGCGGCATGTGGCAATGATGGCGGAACGTTTGAAATAACGACCTATCCCGGCTTTAACATCGTCAACCATCACTCGGACTGGAAGCCAAAGTTCTGGACCCGCGTTTTCATCAGACTGCTATATGGCAAATATCAGTCCGATCCGATCATTGAACGCGCGCCGGTGAAATCTTTGAAGCGTATGCTGGATGAAAACGGCGTGGACCGCGTGAACTATTTGAAGTGCGACTGCGAGGGAGGCGAGTATGAAATCTTCCGTAGCTTAGACGATCAAACCTTTGCCCGGATCGACAAAATCGCGATGGAATTCCACGAATACGCGCCGGGCCAAGATCGGCAAATTCTGATCGACCTGCTTGAGCATCACGGCTTTACCGTGCAAGTCGAAAAATCGTGGTTTGAATACACGTTCATGAAGTACGGCATGCTGTGGGCGACAAGGAAATAACAGGCAGCTCTAGCCCGCAGTTGCTTTCAGTTCGGCCAGATGTTGGGCTGTACCGACCAACCGATCCCAATTTGCCGTGATGTATTCCGGCGGCCCGCCAATTTGAGCTACGAACTGCGCCACTTGCTCGGTCGGCACCATCTCGATGGCATCCCACGGGCAGACTTTTAGATCGTACGGATTCGATTTTTTGCCCGGAATGTGCACGCATACTTCGCAGCCGACGCAACGTTCCAGGTCGATCTGGCAAAAACTCTGAAGATTCTGAAACTGATCGTATTGCTGAATCTTCACGATGCAATCGACTGGGCAAACCTCCAAACAAGCTTCGCAACCCGTGCAATTGTCGGCATTGATGACCGCAAGTTCCTTCGGCAGTTTTTTTCGAGGCCCTTGTTTTGCCATAGTTACAAACAGCAATCAGTGGGGAGGATCACGCGGATTAATACGCGAACATCTAATGTTATCATAGAAGGAAATCGACCATCAGGCCAACCGGCACTTCGGGGAATTTCGACGGGGAAACTTAGCTTGGCACGATTGGCTCTGAGATATCCGCCTGAACTGCTTTGCCCGCGAAGCCGCAAGCAGCTAGGCTGTAGCTTCTTGAAATTGCCGGGCAAGCGCAACGGCCAAGTGCCGCCCCGTGGCAGATAGCTTAGAGCGGGCGACGATTTCAGGCGTCCCTTGGACGACTATCTGACCGCCTTCATCGGCGGCTCCGGGCCCCAAATCGATAATCCAGTCGGCTGCTTTCATGACTTGGAGGTTATGTTCGACGACGATCAGTGAATGCCCTACCGCCAAGAGGGCGTCGAAACAGTCGAGCAACTGTACTACGTCGGCAAAATGCAACCCGGTGGTCGGTTCGTCGAGAATGAATAGCGTGCGATTACGTTTTGCTCCTGACATATAACCGGCCAATTTAAGCCGCTGGGCCTCGCCGCCGGAAAGCGTATTGGCCGGCTGCCCGAGTCGCAAGTAATCAAGTCCCACATCGATCAACTGCTTTAGTTTTGCCTGAACTTTCGGTGAACCACGGAAAAAGGTAAAGGCCTCGCGAACCGTCAGTTCCAAAACTTCCGAAATGTCGCGACCTCGATATTTGATTTTCAAGATCTCTGGCCGATAGCGACGGCCGTGACACTCACTGCATTTCATGTAAACGTCGGCCAAAAACTGCATGTCAATCTGAATGTATCCGTCGCCACTGCAAACCGGACAGCGGCCCACCTCGGCGTTAAAGCTAAAATGACTGGCGGTGTAATTCCGTGTGCGGGCTTCCAGAGTTTCTGCGAACACGTTACGGATTTCGTCAAATGCTTTAATGTAAGTGACCGGGTTTGACCGCGGCGAGCGACCGATGGGGCTTTGGTCGACAAGAATCACTTCATTCACTTGACCATCGCCGTAGACATCGTCATGATCGGCTGGCTTTGGCGACTCGAGCCGCATCCGTCGTCGTAGTGCCGGATAAAGCGTGTCTTCCACCAGCGTACTTTTTCCTGAGCCACTGACACCGGTCACCAAACAAAGAACGCCAAGTGGGAATTCAACAGTTACATTCTTAAGATTGTTGCCGCGCGCACCGGCCAGACGTATCCAACCGTGATCGGTACGCCGCCGCTGCGTTACCGGGCTAACGCCGCGACGTCCCGCGAGAAAATCGCCCGTCACGCTTTTGGGGCAGAATTCGATTTCTGCCGGAGTGCCCTGAAACACCACCTGTCCGCCTCGCTCGCCGGCTCCGGGCCCAATTTCAATGATTTGATCGGCCGCCCGAATCATGGATTCTTCATGTTCGACAACGCAAACCGTGTTGCCGCGATCGCGCAACGACAGAACGGCTCGATCCAATCGATCTACATCGGCCGGATGCAACCCGACCGAGGGCTCATCGAGTACATACAGCATATTCACAAGGCTGGAGCCCAGTGCCGTGGTGAGTGAAACGCGCTGGGCTTCCCCGCCGCTGAGCGTGCGTAGCGATCGATCAAGCGTGAGATAGCCCAACCCGACCGACTCAAGGTAACCTAGCCGCGATTGCACTTGTTCCAGCATTGTCCGACCGATGGTGCGCTCGAAGTCGGTGAGTTGCAATTCCTGGACGAAGACGATCGCGTCCCGAATCTTCAGCGCACAAACTTCGGCAATGCTTAGACCGCCGATCCGTGTAGCGAGCGACTCGGCCCGTAACCGAGTGCCGCAACATGTCGGACAGAATCGATAACTCCGCCAACGGCTCAAGAATACCCGCAGGTGCATTTTGTATTTGCGTCTCTCGAGCCAATCAAAAAATCCGCGCAGCCCGCCGAAATTGCGTTGCGGCACGCCCTCGCGAATGAGTGCGACTTGCTCCTCAGTCAAATTCTTGAAAGGCACGTCAAGCGGAATTTTGTAGTCGTCCGCGAGCGCGACCAATTCTTCAAGTTCATGTGCATACGCTGGGGTCGTCCACGGTGCGATCGCGCCCTCGCGCAGCGATTTGCGCGGATCGGGGACGACGAGATCCATGTCGATATCAATCACATTGCCGAAACCTTCACAAGTGGGACAAGCACCAAGCGGACTGTTGAAACTGTAAAGCCTTGGTTCAGGAATCGGATAAACGCGACCGCAGCGATCGCACATCATCTGGTCGCTGTATTGAACTCGCTGCCACCGATGGCCATCGAGCAAGAATGGATTGCTTGGTAGCGCCTGCTTAGACGGTGTGATCGCTTCGAATTGAATCGGCTTCGTCGAATCGATGAAGACAATGGCACGTCCACCGCCTTTGGAGAATGCAATTTCCAGTGACTCGCGAATACGCGGCGCCGGCGTACCGGTCGACAGTCGATCGACGACCACAAACACAGAACTGGACTCCGGAAGCGCCTCCTCGTCCAGGTTCACCATTCGATCGCCCGCGATAACGCGCACGAAGCCTTGCGATTTGAGATCGGCAACTGAAGCGTTTTTCAGGCCGGTTGGAGCAATATCCAGCAAGCTGCCAGCGGTGCCAACCCCGCTGGGCAAATTGGGAGCGGCGGCCGGAAATACAGCAGGCGATGCGAGTTCAAATGTCACAAGGAATCGCGCGCCCTCGCGCAGCCCAGAAAGCGATTCGGCGGCTGACTGCGGCGATTCCCGACGGACTTCGTGGCCGCAAGTTTGGCAAACGACTTTGCCAATTTTTGCGAACAGCAACCGCAAGTAATCGTTTGCCTCCGTGGCGGTGCCGACGGTGCTGCGACTCGAACGGTTGACCGACTTGTGAGTTACCGCCACCGCCGGTGGAATGCCAGTGATTCGTTCAGCTGCCGGCCGTTCCAAACGTTGCAAGAATTGCCGCGTGTAGGCCGAAAACGTTTCGATGTATCGCCGCTGCCCCTCGGCGTAAAGTGTGTCGAGCGCCAAGCTAGATTTGCCGCTGCCGCTCAGGCCGCAGAACACGATTAGTTTGCGATGTGGAATGTCCAGATCAACCCCTTTGAGGTTGTGAACTTCGACGCCGCGCAACGAAATGACGCCTTTGGTCACGCCTGTGATCCCTATTCGGCTGCGGACATAATAAGCCAAATTGTTATGATACTTGCCCAGCCAGCCATGGGAAATGATGTGGATCTATCCGGCAAAAAAGTAACGATTATGGGCCTGGGGCACCACGGCGGCGGCGTAAGCGCAGCGCGGTTTTGTGCCCAGGCTGGAGCAGTCGTCACAATCACCGATCTGCGAGACGAGAAACAGCTGAGCGAACCCGTAGCGTTATTGCCCGGCATTCCGTTCAAGAATTTCAGGCTCGGTCACCACCGAGAAGAAGATTTTCACTTCGCGGATATCGTCGTGGTCAATCCGGCGGTGCGGCCAAGCAATCGATTTGTTGAGGTCGCGCGCCAGGCTGGCGCCAGAATCTTGTCGGAAATTGAGTTGTTTCTAGCACGCTGCCCGGCCACGGTAATTGGAGTTACTGGAACAGTCGGCAAGTCGACAACTTCCGCCATGCTCGCAGCAGTTTTGAAATCCGCAGGGCGCCGGACATGGCTTGGCGGCAATATCGGCCAGAGCTTGCTGAGCGAGCTACCGCAAATAACGCCAACGGACATTGTCGTGCTGGAACTGAGTAGTTTTCAATTGCATTGGCTGAGCGACGATGCTCGTTGGCCACGAGGCGCAATCATCACGAACTGTTCGCCGAATCATCTCGATTGGCACGGTTCGTGGGAACATTACGTGGCGTCAAAACAGCGACTGCTGTCACACTTACCGACCGATGGATTCTGCGTGCTCGACACAGCAAGTCCTGAAGTCTGCCGATGGCAAGGACTGGAGCGCGGACGCGAAGTGCCACTGTGTCACTTCGTTATTCCGAAGCTCGCAATTCCTGGCCTTCACAATCGCTCGAACGCTGCCTGTGCGGCCACGGTGGCAGCTTTTCTGGGAATTGACGAGGCGACGGTCGCTCACGCCCTCGGCCAGTTCTCTGGGCTGCCGCATCGAATGCAATTTCTCGGCAAAAAACTTGGCCGATTTTTCTTCAACGATTCGAAATCAACGAGTCCTGCTGCGACCCTCGCAGCGCTCAATTGTTTTGAGCGACGAAGCTGGTTCCTCCTCGGAGGATCCGACGCCAACGCAGATTTCGCGGAACTGTCTAATAAGCTGGTCAGCGTGGCAAACGGCAGCGCCGTCTTCGGTGCCGCGGCAGAGAAATTGGTCATGTCAATTTACGCGTGCAATCCGGAATTTCTATGCCATCACGCCATTTCACTCCCGGAAGCGTTCGCCTGGTGCATCGAGAAGTCCGAGCCAAGCGACACAATCTTGCTTTCACCGGCGTGTCCCAGCACCGACCAATTCCGTGATTTCGCTCATCGTGGTGACGAATTTGATCGCCTAGTTCGATCGATAGATACGAGATAGTTAAATGGACGAACAAAGTCGTCGGGTGTCGATTTGAATTCTGTAATCGCCGTCGATTAGAATCGGACTTCGTTTGGGGGCGCCAGGTTATCACTTCGCATCATTCATCAAAGTCCACATGAAGACTAAAGTTGCCGCGTTTGCCGTACTGTTGATTGCCAGCCGATTTTTCTGCGCTGCTGCGGTCCTTGCCGCTGGCGAAGATGACTTCTACAAGCTCGGTCCCGACTCTTTGGAGCAGGACGGAGTGCCGCACGGAAAGCTTGTGGGCCCCATGACACTGCCGTGCGAAGCGTATCCCGGCACTCAGCACACTTACTGGGTTTACGTGCCGGTCCAGTACGATCCGTCAACGCCAACGGCACTCATGATCTTCAACGACGGCCAGGCGATGATCGATATGAAGGGCAACGTTCGCGCACCGAACGTCTTAGACAATCTGATTTATCGGCGCGAAATTCCGATAATCCTCGGCGTATTCATCAATCCCGGCCGCACACCCGAACAGCCGGAACCGACGCCGCGCGATTGGGGTGATCGTAGCACAAATCGGCCGGCAGAATACAACTCGCTCGATGACAAATATGCTCGCGTCGTCTGCGATGAACTGCTGCCGGTCCTCAAAAAGGACTACAACATTTCTCCGGACCCAGAGCAGCATGCCGTTGCCGGCGCCAGTTCCGGCGGAATTGCCGCGTTCACAGTGGCATGGGAACGGCCTGAGCAGTTTCGCAAAGTAATCACAATTGTCGGCAGCTTCGTCGACCTTCGCGGGCCCGGCAGCGGTAGCACGTACGCCGATAAAGTTCTGGCCAGCGAAAAAAAACCGATCCGGATCTTTATGCAAGACGGCCGCAACGATAATCGTGGAGCAGGCCGGGCAGGCGGCGCTTACAGTCAGAACCGCGATTGGTTCTATCAGAACACGCGCTTGGCCGAAGCGCTGACGAAGAAAGGTTACGATGTGAATTACGCTTGGGGCATCGGGTTGCATGGCCAGAAGCAGGGTGGCGCCATTCTGCCCGAAATGATGCGCTGGCTTTGGCGTGATCAGGCAGTTTCAACAAATCCGACCGACATCGTCGAGCGATCGTTTCGGAAGGCGGCTGGAACCATTGGTGATGCTGCGAAATCTACTGCAGAGTCTGCACACCCATAGCAGGGAGACACCAAGCGAACTACGCAGCCCGTTTTGCGACCAGGTTTCTCCGGCGATGGTCGAAGTGCGACACCACGAGCGCCACATTCTGCCCTCCAAAGCCGAAGCTGTTAGAGAGTACGTGGCGGCAAGCCCACTCACGGGCTACGTTCGGCACATAATCCAGATCGCAATCTGGATCTGCATTTTCGTAATTGATCGTTGGCGGCAGCACACCACTGCGGATCGCCATGATGCCGACTATAAGTTCGATTGCGCCGCCGGCGGTCGTGAAGTGACCGAGCATACTCTTTGTGCTCGAAATCGGCACACGATACGCATCGTCGCCAAAAACGCGCTTAATGGCCAGAGTTTCCACTTTGTCGTTCAGCACCGTGCCGGTACCGTGCGCGTTAACGTAACTAATCTGATCGGGCCGTAAATCAGCATTGGTAAGCGCAAGCGTCATGGAACTGGCGGCGCCACGGCCTTCGGGATGCACGTCGGTAATACGGAACGCATCTTGCGAGGATCCATATCCGGTCAACTCGGCCAAAATATCGGCGCCGCGTCGCTGGGCATGTTCGAGCGATTCCAGAATCACCACCGCCGCGCCTTCGCCTACGACAAATCCATCACGCTCGCGATCGAAGGGGCGCACGGCATGCGTCGGATCGTCATTGCGTTGCGATAGTGCGCTGAGTCGATGAAAGCCGCTGATGCCGAACGGATGTATCATGCTGTGCGCGCCGCCGGCCATCATCACGTCAACTTCGCCGGCGCGAATCATTTCCGCTGCCTCGCCGATGGCCTGGCTGCTCGACGCGCAGGCCGCAATGCAATTTGCATTGGGTCCTTGCGCGTTGAAGCGGGCCGCCAAATGTGCGGCCGGCATGTTGAGTTCGAGCTCAAGCTCGTTGTCGGTCCGCCAGATTCGCAACGTGCGCTCGGTGAAGATCTCTGGCCGAAACTGTTCTCCATCCATCGAATCGGCCATTTGATGTGCGAACTGATTCCAATCTTGATAGGTTTCGCCACACCCCAGATAAACGCCAAATCGCAGCGGATCGACTTTTGGACTGCCGTGGCCATTGCAATTTGAGTCCAGACCCGCGCTGCGCACCGCATCAATTCCAGAAGCGACCGCAAAGAGTGTCTGTCTGGGATGATGTAGCCATCGCTCTGGATCTTCGCCCACTTCGGCAATGCTCCAGTCTTTCACTTCCGCAGCAATTTGTACGGGGAATCGGCTGGCGTCAAAAAGAGACAACCGCCCAACCCCGGAACGACCGGCCGTGAGCCTGTTCCAAACAGTGCGAACGCTCGACCCCAATGGCGTGACGCAACCCAATCCAGTAATAACGACTCGCCTGCGCATCATTGCGGCTCCCTGACTGCGCCGCCCGCAGGACTTCCATGCCTTTGGTGTTGCGGCGCGAGGATTTAGGCAAAAGCCGCGGAAGAATACCTGGGTTGGGCCGCTCAACCTAGGCCGAATCGCACGACTTGCGGAGTGCTAGCAGTCGAGGATTGTAGCAAGTTAGCGCGGTTTTGCGTAGACTGCGCAAACTATTACGGTCACGGCCTTTGCGAAAACCGTTTACCAGCGCCATAGTGCGGTGCCCCAAGTCAGACCCGCGCCAAACCCACATAAAATGACGTTGCTTCCGCGCTGAATGCGACCTTGCTGCACCGCTTCATCAACTGCCAACGGGATGCTGCCGGCTGATGTGTTGCCGTAGCGGTCCAAATTTGTGAACAGTTTTCGCCGATCAATCCCGAGCTCGTCAGCGGCTGCGTCCAGAATTCGGATATTGGCCTGATGCAGCACGAATAGGTCGACATCGTCGATCTTCAGCTTTGCTTGATCGAGCACGTCGCGAATCGAGCGATCGATCAATCGAATCGCCCATTTGAAAATCGGCTTACCCTCCATCCGCATGAAATGTTCGCCGCGCTGCACCGTTTCCACACTCGCCGGATTCCGCGAGCCACCGGCTTTCATGCATAGTAAATCTTCGCCGGAGCCGTCGGCGCCCAGGGCGTAGGAAATCAGCCCCTGATTCTCGCCGCCCCGGGCCAGCAACATCGCGCCGCCTGCATCGCCAAACAGCGGATACGTTTTGATATCGTGCGGCTCCACGATGCGCGAGTTCGCGTCCGCACCAATCGCCAGAGCCAGGCGACTGCAACCCGTGGCCACGTACTGCGATGCTGTGACGAGTGCGTACACAAATCCCGAGCACGCCGCAGAAAGATCGAACGCCGGACAGCGCAGTCCAAGCTTGTGCTGCACCTGGCAGGCCGTCGATGGAATAGGGAGGTCGGGCGAGAAGGTGCCCAGCACGAGCAAATCGATATCGGCGGGCGTCACGCCCGCAACATCCATCGCCCGGCGAGCCGCTGCCACCGCCAAATCGCTCGTGCACAAATTGCCCGGCACATGACGCCGTTCGCGGATGCCGGTTCGCTGCACGATCCAATCCGGATCGCAACCGTATTTCGCCAAATCTTCGTTGCGCACTACGACTTCCGGCACATAACTTCCGGTGGCAATTGCTTGCACGCCGACGAGCCGCCGCAATGGAGCTTTCAAATTTTGCTCAGGAGCAAAGGACATAACGTGAGTGGTGAGTCGTGAGTTGAATTAGTATTGGTTGCCAACTGAGCAGCGGTGGCCACTCTCACGACTCACCACTAACGACTCACCTGCTACCTTTCCGCCTGCGGCGTATCAATCCATTTTCGCTGGTCGTGCGATTTCAGCACCGCATCGGCCACAAGTTGCGAGTTCAATCCGTCGTAAAAACTTGGCACCGCGTCGCGACCTTCCACAATCGCCGACACAAACTCCCACACAAGGTCGTAGCGAAACACCGTGGCCGGCTCGCCTTGGCTGGGATTGCGCGGGCTCGCGGCCGGTTTCAGGAATTCCGCGGGCACCGGGTGTGGCGCCAGATCGCTGCCAGTTTTGCCCAGAAGAACTGTATTGGGCAAGTGCAATTGATAGACGGCCGATCCTTCGGAACCGTTGATTTCGGCCCATTCGTGGCCAAATCCGTTGCGCCCATAGCCTTTGGCCAGGGTTGTGCCTTCCCACACGCCGGTGGCACCGCATGCAAATTCGCCAATAAGGCTTGACCAATCGTCGACATCCGATGGAGCGCACGGTTTCCCGTCGGCTGTCGTTGTGCGATCGGCAAAGCGGGCAATTGCACCGCAAACCGTTTTGATCGGCCCGAGTAAATCAATCGCAAAATCGATGCGGTGGATCGTCATATCGAACAAATCGCCCGCCCCGGCTTTATCTTTGTATTGCCGCCAGGCCCAACTGGTCTCCGGCAAATCCAAAAAGCGTTGGCTGCGAAAATGCCGCGGTTCGCCTAATGTGCCGGATTTCAGCAAGTGCTTCATGTACCGCATTGCCGGGGCAAAGCGATACGTGAAGGCCGTCATGTGCACCACGCCGGCATCGCGCGCCGCCGTGTACATTTCGCGCACCTGTCCGGCGTTCAAAGCGAGCGGCTTTTCGCACATCACGTGCTTGCCAACACGCGCTGCCGCAACCGCCATGCTTTGATGCGTGAAGTTCGGCGTGGCAATGACCAGGGCATCGATCTCTTTATCGCCGACGATCGCTTCGAAGTCCGTCGTTACTTTATCGATACCCCATTCCCGTTTGCGGACTTCCAGAAGCTTCGGATCGGCGTCGCAAGCGGCGACCAGCTTGGCGCGCTTATCGAGCCGGATGCCGGGCACGTGATGGTAGTCGCTGACTTTGCCGGCGCCGACAATGGCAATGCGAATCGGAGGTTTAGCGGGTTTAATGGCCATATTCGTTGCTGCTGGTCCTCGATGGAAGCATCCCCCGGCACACCGCGAAAAATCTAAGTTACGGGTTTTATAAATGGTTCACAAGACTGCACATGTTAAAGACCTAAAAGCGCATCAACCGCCGCACCGATGTCGGCATTTGCCATCAGCGTTTCGCCGACAAGAATCGCGTTCACGCCGGCGACCTGAAGCCGCTCAACGTCGGCCCGAGTGCGGATGCCGCTCTCGGAAACCAGCACGCAGGAGTCAGGAACCTTCGCTCGGATGCGGAGCGTGTGATCCAAATCTGTATGGAAAGTATGCAGATCGCGATTGTTGATACCGATAACGGTCGCGCCGGCATCCAGCACACGCTGTAAATTCGCCGGATCGTATAACTCCACCAGCGGCGTCATGCCCAGGGTAACAATTTCGTTGTGCAAGGCTCGCAAATTGCAATCGTCCAGGCACTCGGCAATCAACAGCACGGCATCGGCGCCGGCCGCACGAGCTTCGTGGACCTGATATTTATCAACAATGAAATCTTTCCGCAGCAGAGGCAGGCGTACTGCGCCGCGAATCAGCGACAAATACTCAAGCTTTCCCTGAAAAAAGGGCTCGTCAGTCAATACGCTGATGCAGCTCGCGCCATGCTCCTCGTAAACTGCGAGCGATTTGCATCGCATCGAAGTTGGGGCGAATGATGCCGTGCTCGGGCTAGCTTTTTTGACTTCTGCGATGAGTTTGATTGGTCCCGGCGCGGCCAGTGCAGCAAAAAAATCGCGCGGTGCATCAGCATGCTCAGCGGCGGCGCGAACCTCGGCTTCCGGCCGAGCGCGTTTCGCCGCTTCGATTTCGCGATGCTTACTGGCGATGATTTTGTCGAGGATAGACATGGGAAATCATTTATCGGCGTAGCGGCCACGATCGGGCCGAAGCGTGGAGCAAGCTCCGCCGCTACACATTAATGTCGGAAATGTCTCCGGCCGGTGAAAATCATGGGAATGCCGTGCGCGTTGCACGCGGCGATCACCTCATCGTCGCGCCGGCTGCCACCGGGTTGGATGACGGCGGCGACGCCCGCAGCGGCAGCAAGATTGACGGAATCAGCAAACGGAAAAAATGCATCGGACGCCAGCACAGCACCCTTCGCTTTGCTGCCTGCCTTTTGAATCGCAATTTGCGTGGAGTCCACGCGGCTCATCTGCCCCGCGCCCACACCCACCAGCATGCAGCCGCTGCAGAGCACGATTGCGTTTGATTTCACATGGCGGCAAACAGCCCAGGCGAATTTGAGTTCGGCCAACTGTGCGTCGCTCGGCTTTTTCTCTGTGACAACTTTCCATTCACTTTCTGGATCGTCAGCGATGTCGGCCTGCTGCATCAAAAATCCGCCTTCAATTGGCCGGAACTGCCATGCGTCTGCAGGCATGGTCAGCTTGCCAACTTGTAGTAGCCGAACATTCGCCTTCCATTTCGGCTTCGTCTTGAGAATTTCTAATCCGGCGGGCTCGAACTCCGGCGCGACGATCGCCTCGATAAACCGATCGGGCTCGACCAACACTTCCGCCGTCGCGGCATCGAGCGGTCGATTCACGCCCAACGATGCCGCCGAACGCGCTCACCGGATCGCCGTCGAGCGCGTTTCGCATTGCGTTGCCAATTCATCGCTGCTGGCCGCCCCGCACGGATTGTTGTGCTTGATCACGACTGCCGCCTCAGCGGGCAGCGAGCGAACGATGGTCAATGCCGCATCCAAATCGAGCAGATTGTTGTACGACAGTTCTTTGCCATTGAGCTGCCGAGCCGAAACAAGATTCGCCCCTACGGCAGATGGCAATGCATACAGCGCCGCAGGTTGATGGGGATTTTCACCATAACGCAAAACTTCGCGCCGCCTGAGATCCAACGAAATCGAGGGCGGAAAATCCGCGGTCGGCGTTTCACTCCCTGCGTCTGCCGTTGCTCTCTCTCTCGCAAAATAATCCGCAATTGCCCGATCGTAATGCGCCACCATTTCGAATGCCTCGCCCGCCAGCTTGCGGCGCAGCTCAAGCGTCGTGCCGCCGTGGGTCGCGAGCGAATCGAGAATCGATGCATACTGCTCCGCCGAAGTGGCCACGGTCGTGAACGCGTGGTTTTTCGCCGCGCCGCGAATCAAGGTTGGCCCGCCGATGTCGATTTGCTCGATCGCTTCTTCATCCGTCACGCCCGGCCGGGCAATCGTGGCTTCGAACGGATACAAATTCACGACCACAAGTTCAAACGGCACAATGCCGTGCTCGCGCATCGAAGCCAGATCGTCTGTGCGATTGTGCCGGGCCAGAATGCCGCCATGCACTTTGGGGTGCAGCGTTTTGATGCGGCCATCCATCATTTCCGGGAAAGCCGGTGTAGTCGGAAATTTCGCGGACCTTGAGGCCCGATTGTTCCAGATGCTTGCGAGTGCCGCCGGAAGCGAACAATTCGACGCCGCGGTCAGCCAGCGCCTTGGCAAAATCGGCCAGGCCAAGTTTGTCGAACACACTGATGACTGCGTGCTTGATGGAAACGATGGACATTTTTGAATTGCGAGGGTAACTGGTTGTCTTGTTAATTGATCTGCCGCTGCATTTTAGCCTTTGGAAATTGTTTGCAGCAGGGTCTGAGCCGCGCTTCACAATGGCTAAGAATTCCGAAGGCGAATCATTTCCGCTGACATTTTCGCAAGCTCGGGCGTTTCCAAAAACCTCGGAAAAGCCAGCGCCGCGCGAGGCGGTGAAGTGCCGGCCAACTTCTCCTCTCGTTTTCTCGAAAAAATCTCGCATCGATCTGGCCCTCCGCCAAAAAACGCGTTTTGAAGTGAAATAACTCCTGCGCGCTTTTGACCCCTGTGTAGTTGGTTTTACCAATTTCGGGCTGAGTAATTTCACAGTTATTTCACTCTCCGCCTTTCGCGTCTCCAATCGACCGAAAATTCTCGATCGATTTGAAAGGGTTAGTTCGCACATTTGCGGGGTACCGGGGTTTTAGTGTTTGAGGTCTCGGTGTATGGGCGCCTGCCTACCGCCTGCTTTTCCCGCCCATGCCTGGCTAGTTGTCATCCGCTACTATCTGATCTCTTGTATTATAGTGTACGAGCGATCTTGGTCAAGGGCTTTTTTAGGCCACTCGGTAAATGTTTTTGGCGATGCGGGGACTATTCGTCCGCCGAGAATCGACAGCTGGCTCGCGGAAAACACGAGGCCGCCAAACGACTTAGATGTGCACTTCGCCACTGGCCCATACCCAGGCTCTGCTGCGCTCGACTAGAAACAAAAATCCGCCGCGGCGCTGGTCGCCTCGACGGATTGATAGCTTCCGGCTCCGGTTTTGCCCCGTAGCTGAAGCGAACCGCTTAATAACCGGTCGCCGATCGCGGGCGCCGCTGAATTAGTTCAGGCAAAATGGTCGTCGTGCCGTTTTGGCGATTGCAGAGGCCGAACTGAATGTGGGCGACATCGGGCGAACTAATTCGAAACTTGCACGGTGTGGCCGTCGCGGCGGTTGCTTAGAGAATAATGGGTGCGCGGATCGATGTTGTAACTGATGGTTTGCACCGATCCATCGCACATCACAAAGAAGGCGCCCTGTTGGTGTGCACTGCCGAAGACTGTAATTCCAAAATCCGCGTCGGCATAATTGTCATCTTTGTACGGCACCCACGTTTGATCGTTGGCAGTGGGATACGTGTTCCCGTCGCCTGCCCAGCGGTTCACGTCATAGTCGTGTCCCTGGTAAAGGCTGTTATTATCTCCCTTGCCGCCAGGATTGCCGGAGTAGTGCTGAGGTTGCAGGAATTTTTCACCCACGAAATAAGTTTTTGAAGCGCCGTCGGGAATATCCTTTAATCGGACCTCGCTGCCGGCATACGTAATGCCAGTGGCCGCTGGGCAGTTTGAGCAATTGCCCGCGGTCGCAAACCACGCTTTCCCGCTAAAGCTGGCGGTATCGGAGCCCGACCCCGGTCCCCCGAAGGTCCAGAAATCGGTGCCGGCGTTGCCTGCATAATCGCTGCGCGAAACCTTAAAGGTATATCTTGCACCCGGCGGCCCATTGTAAATGTCGTCCTGGACCTCGGTGACTGTTCTTCCGCGGCGCGATGGGCAAATGTAACTCGGGGCATACTCCTGAGCCTGGTGACCAATTTCAAGATATTTTTGCGCAGTCGGCAGCCCCTTGCCAAAATCGTGAATTGCTTTTTCCTCAAGGAAAGGAAGGATGCTGTATGCCCAACCACCGGGCTGATTGGCCCCATATCCCCTATCGGGGTCGCCCCACCAGTGATAACCCCAGCCGCCAGATGGAAAGTATTTATGCAGGTTCAGATGGGTTTGTCCGGCCAACCCAATTTGCTTCATATTGTTCTGACATTGCGCAGCATCGTGCGGCCTCGCGCGCTGACTGAACTGCTGGCAACAAGAGGGCGATCAAAATGCCAATGATGGCAATCACTACGAGCAACTCGACGAGCGTA
This sequence comes from Pirellulales bacterium, assembly GCA_963773875.1. Classification (GTDB taxonomy): domain Bacteria; phylum Planctomycetota; class Planctomycetia; order Pirellulales; family JADZDJ01; genus CAVTYH01. The sequence goes on along the minus strand of CAVZCV010000004.1, from coordinate 36,230 downwards.
AATCCGAGGCGCTTACGGTTGCGACGGCACAGCATGACAAATCCCTTTCGCTTGGCGATTGTTTTCACTGCGCAAACTTAAATCGCCGCCAGTTGGTCAAGCGGCGCTAATAGGTGCATTAGCGTCAGCCAGATGCAGCCTGCCCTTCGCTTCGCGCACACGCGGAAGCGAATGACTGCAACGACGAACAGATCCCCGAAATCGAATTCCCCGAATTTTCCCCAGCCGGCTTAAGATGGCTGGCTTGAAACGCAAAGCCGATGCCAATCCCCTGTACCACCGCGCGGCATCCGCCTGTGCAATTCAACGCTGATTATAGCAGTATCGTCCCATTGATGCAAGGTTTCCGCCGGATCGCGGCAGTGCGACAACCAATGGGATCTTTGGGCGGTTAATTGCCCAGTTTTCGCTCGGTTAGGCGGGCAGCGTGTCGCGAAGCAGGCGCTAAACCGTGCCTGGGCGCGGTACGCATGGGAGGTGAATCGGATGACGACGCTGCGGACGGTGGCGACGGACGAACCGGCGGTGACCCTGCGAAACGACTGGTCAGTTGCAATGTGTTGGCGGAATTTACTGCTAGCGCATTGGCCAGTGCGTGCCCACGTGCTGCGACCGCTCATTCCGGCCCCGCTTGAAATTGAAACATTCGACGGATGGGCCTGGATCGGCATCGTGCCATTTCATTTGACGATTCGCTACCGCTTTATGCCCTTCGGCTTATCGTTTCCGGAAGTCAACGTTCGCACCTATGTTCGCTGTGGCAACGAATCGGGCGTGTGGTTTTTGAGCCTGGATGCAGACAGCCGATTGGCAGTGGCCGTAGCCAGGCACCAATATGCGTTGCCCTATCATCGTGGCGACATCAGAATGTTAACGGTGGCCGCAGGGCATCGAGAACATGTGCGACTTTTTTAGTCGTCGCGTTGCACGCACTGATCGATCTGCACAACTCGGAGCGTTGACTTCGGTTAACTTACGGCCCAGTCGGCGACGAATTTGTGGCTGCGCCGGTTCGCTGGAACATTGGCTAGCAGAACGTTATCGACTCTTCGCGATGGACCAGCGGGGCAATTGGCCCGCGGCAGAATTTATCACGCACCTTGGCACTTGCAGACGGCCGAAGCAGATTTTCGAAGCGAATCAACTTGCTTGACCGCTCGGTTTCAAGCTGCCGATCAAAAAGCCGCTGTTGCATTTCTCTCGCGAGGTGAACGCAGTTGCCTGGCCGTTGGAATTAAAGACGCGAGATTGCCAGGCGTTATTCGTCGGTTAGAATTATCGGCAGTGCCTAAGCCTGTCCCTCCGGTGGCAAGGATGTTGCTATAATTCAAGATAGCAATAAGTGGAGAGAAATAAATGGCATCGGGTCTGTACCAGTTCCCGCAGGATCTCGATAAGCGTGTCAAAGCGCAGTTGGCGGCAGGACCCTATCAAAGCGAAGACGATGTCTTGCGAGAAGCAGCTGACGGTGCTCGAAGAGCGTGAGAAGAACAAACTGCATCGCTGGCATGATGGCAACGGCGTTGCAACGGAACAAAGCCTCGCCGGCCTTTCAAAACCACTCGACCTGGACGACGTTCTTGAGAGAGTTGAGCAGCGATTCGCGGCGCGAGATCAGGCCGAATAAATGAGTCGCGCGGTCTGGACGCCTCTGGCTGAGCTCGAATTCGAAGACATTTTATTCTACATCCGAGTTGAAGCTTCGCGTCCAGAAACAGGCGAGCCGGATTGGCGAAGAAATCCGGCAGCTGGTTGATATTCATGTGGATAAAGGTCTGCCAGGACTTAAGCATCCCGCGGCGCCGGAAGGCTGGTTTTATGTTGCGTGCAAGCGCTGGCTGATTTTTTATCAGCTGCATCCGGAAGGCATCGAAGTTATGCGAGTGGTCGATGCGGTGCGAGATCTACCCGATATCTTGAAAAGCACAGAAACCTAACGGATTAGTCCGGGTGTGCCGCTTTCCTTGCTCAGCGTTATTACATCATAGTGAAACGATTGAACAACAATGAAAACTCGAGCGGACTCTGCAATAGGCTGCTCGAAAAGTTATCGACGCGGCTCAAAGTGCCGGCGGAGTTTTGGTAGTCGCGGTTGAGCGACCACATAGATATGCGATCGATGCCCCGCTGCTGCGCGAATGTCAGCACTTTTTGAGCGTCAGCCTGGGTAAACACTTCACTGGTGAGATCGTTCATGCCGATCATTGGCGTCAGGCCAATTTTTGCCCACAACTGGGAATCGGAAAGCGTGCCGTTGTACGCGGTTTTGAGTTGGCCGAACAAACTTGTGGCCGCTTGGATGGCATAATCGCCCATGTGACCGGCTAGGTTTGGTGCAGCGGAATCGCCATAGTCCATGGTCATGATGTTCACACCGGCAATGCTCACGCCGTTGCGCAAGGCCGATTGAATGACGAACAAGCCATCGGCAGTCAGACCGCTTGGCAGCACAGGCAAGGTGAACCAAACATCGAGCTTTTGCCCGGCGGCGATTGCAGCCTGTTGAAGCTTAGCGATGGCCTGCGAGCGGCGATCGATGCTGGCGTGATCGGCCACCGCGGCGCCTTCGATGTCGAAATCGATGTGCGTCAGACCATAAGCGGTGACGACCGACTGATAGGCCGCCGTGAGCGAATTGACATCGGTGATCACTTCCGCCAACTCGTGCCCCGCAGCACCGCCGAAGCTGACCATGACATCGCCGCCAATGGCGCGCAGCGCGGCGATGTTGTTTTTCATGCCGGCGTCGTAATCGGTCGTGCCGACATCGTACTCCGCGTAGCCACCCCATGCCGGCTTGTTCGAAGTATCGGCCGTGATGAACGCGAGCGTGAAATAGCGCAAGCCGGATGATTTAGCGGTGCTGACGAAATCGTACAGCGGCCACAAAGTGGAATCGACATACGGTGCGTAATAGTGCGTCGGCCAGGCGATTTGCGAATTGGCAAGCGGTTGGTTTGTGGCACCCGTTGAGCCACCATTGGAATTGCCACCCGTGTTGCCGCCGCCGGAATCAAGAATGCCCGTCAGCAGATAGTTCGAGAGCACGGCGGACGCTCCGCCGGGGCTGGCAGTGAAGCCAAAACTGGTCGATTGGCCCGCGGCGATATCGGCGTTCCAGGCAGCACCTTGCACGATATATGTGCTGCCGATGTGGCTGACAATGGTTGCATTCCAAATCGACGAGATTTGTCCCGCGAACGTGAATTGAAGTTTCCAACCACGAATGGTGGCGGCGCCCGTGTTGCGAATGGCGACATCGCCGTTGAAGCCACTGGTCCAATCGCTAGTGTTGGCGAATGTGATCTCGGCTGGCAGACCCGAATTTGGCGGCGGCGACGGTTGGGCATCGTCGTTGAGAATCGTGCCCGTCGCCGTCGATCGGGCAAGTGTGGCCCCAACAGCAGCAGAGAGATCCAAATAAAAGTTTTCATCCGATTCGAAAACCGAATCGCCGAGAATGCCGACGCTCACGGTCTTCGAAGTTTGGCCCGGCGAGAATGTAATGGTTCCGGTCGTAGCGGTAAAATCAGCGCCTTGTGCGGCGGTCCCCGCCACGGCGCTGCCGTTGCGTGTGGCATAGTTCACGGCAACGGAGTTTGTCGTCGCGGCAGATAGCGTGATGGTGAATACACCGTTTTTGACGCCGCTATTGCCTTCGGTTCTGGTGACATCGGCGATGCTGATCGCCGGCAGCGGCGGCGGAGTTGGTGTGGCGCCAGTGAGCGGTTTCCCGTTGAGAATGTAATTCGCCGGACTCAAGGGCGCGCTTCCAGGTGCGGCAATGAAGCCGAATGAAACTTGTCCGCCTGCGGCGAGTGTGCTGTTGTACCCGTTGTTGACGACAATGTAATGCGTGCCGACGTGGCTGGTGACGTGCCCATCCCAGATAGATGTAATGTTCGCGCCGAAATCGAACTCCAAGGTCCAATTGTTGACGGCAATTGTTTGCTGGTTGCTGAGCTTCACCTGGGCTTGAAATCCAGAGCGCCAGTTTTGCGAAACGGCGTAATCGGCCACGACGGTCGCGGCGAGCATGGTTCGCGCCTCCAGCGATTCAATACTGCAGCGTCGCGAATTTGCGGCAGACTGGCACGAATGGTTTGTTGCCGTCCGCAGCCCTGCTGGTGGAGAACGATGTTTTCGAAACGGCGAGTGCCGGAAACTCATGCGTGAAGTCCCAGATGCGCGTGGGAAGTGAATATCGGAGAGGTGGTCCCCGGCTATCTTGTGGCTACGGCCCGGTGCGACTTGTGGTTCAAATGAGCCAAAAATGCCTGATTTTCAGCTCGAATTTCGAGGCGCGCCGTGGTTTGCAGGTGTTGCAGTTTGGCAACATTTGGGGAACAGAAAAGCCCGTATCGCATTAGAGTCCCAGCCAAACTTGCGCAATCGAGAAATAGATCACAATTCCAGTCACATCGACGAACGTCGCCACGAAGGGACTGGACGCATATCCAGGATCGATGCCAATTCTGCGGAATACGAGGGGCAACATGGAACCAACCAGCGTTCCCCACAGACAAATGGCCGCGACGGCTTGCCCGATGACAATCGCCAATTGCCAGCGATTCACCGGCGTCGTGCTCACAATGCAGTTCGGCGGGAATTTGTAAAGTTGCGGATCGCTGGGATCGCGCGTTTCCCGCTGCCCCAAAGGCAGCGCGATATGTGCGTGCTGTGTGAGCGTGGCGTGCACAAGCTGAATTGACCCAGCCGGCACGATCAGGCGCTGCTGGGAATCGGTGTCGATTGCAGCGCCTTGAGGCAACCGCATTTCAAACGATTCGGGTACTGCACGGCTGGCATCGCGTGTCGATTCCGGCGTAGCCGCGCCGCGCACCACGCCGATGGCGCCAAGCGTCAAGCCCAACACTAAACCCATTGCCAGTTCGTGGCGGAACACCCGCAGCCAGTCGGTAGCTTTGATCTGCCCAAGGGCCACCGCGCGCGTAATCAGTGTGGCCGCCTGCGAACCGGAATTACCGCCGGTGGAAATACACAGCGGCACAAACAAACTTAGCACAACGAGCTTGGCAATCTGATCTTCAAAATGCGAAAGCGCAGTAAATGTGAACAATTCCGCAATGAATAAACAGGCCAACCACACGAGCCGTTTTCGCCAAACCGTGACGAACGGCGCATCGAGATAGCTTTGCTCGAGCGGCCCGACCGCGCCCATGCGATGTGCGTCTTCCGTGGCCTCTTCCACCACGACGTCGATCACATCGTCGTGCGTGACAATGCCCACCAGATGATTTTGTTCATCGACGACGGGCATCGCCAAAAAGTCGTAGCGGGCCATTTTCTTGGCGACTTCCTCGCGGTCTTCATCGACCCGCACGCTGATGATGTCGCGCTCCATCAAATCGCCCACTTTGGCGGCGGGCTTGGCAAGAATAAGATCGCGGAGCGAAACAAAGCCGATCAAGTGTCGATGCTCGTCGACAACATAGATGTAATAAATCATCTCGCTGTCGGGAGCTTCGGCGCGCAGCGCTGCAACGCTTCCGTGACGTTGAGATGTAACGGCAGCGAGGCGTACTCGGTGGTCATTACCGCGCCCGCGCTATCTTCTGGAAACGAAAGCAGCGTGCGAATATCGTGGCGCTCCGCTTTGGCCACGAGCGGCAACAATTCTTCGACGACTTGCGAATCCAAGTGCTTGAGCAAATCGACACGGTTGTCGGATGCCATTTCCTCCAGCAGCGCACTCATGCGCTCGCGCCCCGAGCCCAACACCATCTCCACCTGCCGCTCGATGGGGTAGTACGCAAAAATCTCCGCTTGCCGGGTCAGCGGAGCGCGGGCCAGCACGCGCCAAGTTTCGTCGACAGTGAGTCCCTCGGTAAAATCGGCGACGGTGGCCGGATGCAATTCCATGACCACTTCGCGCAGACCTTGATCGTCATTCTCCCCAAGCATGAGCCGTAACTCGGGCAAGATGAGTGTATTGACCATAACGTCACCTGGAAAATCAATAAAACAAAAGGTGGAATTATAGCGAGTGGCTTGCAGAGCGTCGCGGCGAGAATAGGTGACATCGAGCGTCGAAAACTGCATTTGATTGTTGAATTGACATTCGCTCTTGCTGCGATACGATGAGCGCTGGCTGTTTTTTGGGCCGCAATGCCGAGTCGCTTGCCACATTCAACGGAGTGCGCCATGACGCAACTGGAATCTGCAAGATCGGGTGAAATCACGCCGGAGATGGAATTCGTTGCTAAGCGCGAGTTGCTGGAGCCAGAACTGGTGCGGCGCGAAGTGGCACGCGGCCGGATGGTCATTCCTGCCAACAAGGTTCACGTGCAAAAACGGCTGGAGCCGATGGGCATTGGCGTGGCCGCCAAAACGAAGATCAATGCCAACATTGGCAATTCGGCGGTTACGAGCAACGTGCAGGAAGAGCTCGAAAAACTGCACACGGCTGTGCATTTTGGCGCCGACACGGTGATGGATCTTTCCACCGGTCGCGACATCGATCCCATCCGCCAGGCGATTATCGACGCCTCGCCGGTGCCAATCGGCACGGTGCCGATCTATCAAATGCTCGAAGAGCTGGGCGGCAACATTGAAGACATGAGGCCGCAGCATTTTCTCGACATGATCGAACATCAGGCCAAACAGGGTGTCGACTACATGACGGTGCACTGCGGCGTGATGCTAGAGCATTTACACTTGACCATGGGACGCGTGACGGGAATCGTCAGCCGCGGCGGCAGCTTGATCGCGAAGTGGATGATGACACATCGGCAGCCGAACCCGCTCTATACGCATTTCAACGATTTGTGCGAAATCATGCGCGAGTACGATGTCACGTGGAGCCTGGGCGATGGATTGCGGCCCGGTTCGATCGCCGATGCCAGCGACGCGGCTCAATTTGCGGAGCTCGAAGTGCTGGGTGAATTGACCAAACGGGGACGAGAAAACGGCACGCAAGTGATGGTCGAAGGGCCCGGCCATATTCCGATGGATCAAATTGAAATGAACATGCGCAAGGAAGCGGAGCTGTGCGATGAAGCGCCGTTTTACGTGCTGGGCCCGCTCGTGACCGATATCGCGCCGGGGTACGATCACATCACCAGCGCGATCGGCGCCGCCCTGGCCGGTTGGCACGGCGCAGCGATGCTCTGCTACGTCACGCCGAAAGAACATCTCGGCCTGCCCGACTTGGAAGACGTGAAGCAAGGCATCATCGCTTACAAGATCGCCGCCCACGCCGCCGATTTGGCACGGCATCGCCCCGGCGCTCGTCAGCGTGACGATGCCTTGAGCCGGGCTCGCTTCGCCTTCGATTGGAACGAACAGTTCCGTCTCTCGCTGGACCCAGAAACCGCCCGCCGCATGCACGACGAAACGTTGCCGCAGGACACCTTCAAGAGCGCCCACTTCTGCAGCATGTGCGGGCCGAAATATTGTTCGATGAAAATCACAGAAGACATTCGCGCTATGGCGGCGGAGAAGCCACTGGACCCAGCCGTCGTTGAATTATCATCTGCTCGCCAGGCGGTGGCAGCCAAATCGTAGTTTGCGACTGCTGGCGTTCCAGATAGCATTTTATGCACGAGCATCCACGGCCTTCACCAAGAATCGATGTGGTTTGCTCCGGCACACCGTACGAAATGGGATTTGCCCAGGGGCAAGCGCTCGGCGAAAAGATTCGTCGTGGTCGGCGTGAACTAAAGCTGTTAGAAGCGTTTCGCAATGAGCAGCCCAGGTGGTTGCCGTATCCGCTCTTTTTAAGTTATGCAGAGCGAAAGGTCGCGGCGCTGATTGGACCGGGGGTGGCTGCCGAATACCCGGCCATGGATGAGCGAATCAGCGGCATCGCCGCTGGCGCAGGCGTCTCCAAGAAGACCCTGTTGCTGCTCGATGGCTTTGAAGCACTCATGGCCTCGGTGCAAGGTCGATTCGATGTGGCCGCACAGCGCGGCGCATGCTCGGCCATTGCCGTACGCGGAACCCGTTCAGCGACGGGGCAACCCATCATCGCACGAAACTTCGATTATCTGACGATCGTTCAACCGTTCTACACCCTGCGCGAAAGCCGGCCGAAAGATGGAATGCGATCGCTGGAATTCACTACGGCGCCCCAGCCGGGCACGGTCGACGGCGTGAATGAAGCGGGACTGTGCATTACGTACAACTATGCGCTTTCGCTCGACGAACCGGCCAAAAACAGCGGGCTGATTTCGATGGCCATCTCGGAAGCCATGGCCAAATGTAGAACCGTCACCGAGGCGATCGATTGGATCAGGTCTCGCCCACGCTGGGGCGGCGGATTGCTCATGCTGGCCGATGAAACGGGGGAAATTGCCTCGCTCGAACTTTCTTCCACGTGCAGTCACGTGCGGAAGCCGGCAGGTGGAACGGATTTTCTGTTCCACACTAACTGTTATGCCGGTGCAGAAACGTGCGCTGTGCAAGTGCCGTTGAACGCCAAACTAAATCGGCGAGCACCGCGCCGCTTCGCGGCAAACGCCCGCTGCAATCTGCCGAGTGCCGCCGCGAGCGGTTAACTGAACTTATTGCTCAGCACGATCTGTTCGGCCCTGAGGAGTTGACCACGCTGCTCAGCGACCATGGCCCTAGCGGGATGCCGACCGACGACACCATCTGCATGCACAGCGGCTATTGGAACACCACCGCCGCATTGCAGTGGTTCCCAACGGAGCGCAAAGTGCGCGTCTCGTACTCGCCGACCTGCCAGGCGGTGTATGCGGAATTTCAGTTGAATTAAACGGATCACGAGCGCAGAAGAAACACAGTACGCATTACGTTCAATAATTGACGGGGCTAAATCGAGGGCATGCGCTGGCTATCGATCACTGCTTGCGTGTCGCGTTCCAAGTAACGTGCGCCCCAAATCCAAAGGAGTCCGCCGAGCAATATCATGAACGAAACAGCGATGAATCCTGCATCCATGTTGCCGCGAAATGCATTGCCGGCCGGGCCCGCGGCTTCAATGATCGGCTTCACAGGTCCCGCGAAAATTTGATCGATGATCGGCATCAAGTAGGGGCTAATCGCATCACCTAGAATGTGAATGACGAAAATATTTAGCGCGAAACCAGCTGCGCGAATCGACGGGTGTGTTACGTTGGCGAGAATGGTGTTCGTCGGGCCTGTGTTAAAGAACAGACAAAAGCAGGCAATAAAAATTAATCCCCAAGCAAGCGGAAACGGTGTGATTGGCAGCAGCAGCATTAGCGGAAACGCCAGCAGCATTCCAATGCCAGAAACTAAAAAATAGGAGCCTGGCCAGCGACTTCTTAATTTGTCGCCAACCCAACCGCCTGCCAAAGTGCCGATTAGCCCTGCAACAACCACGATTGGCCCAAACACAGAGCCCGCCCCAGCTGCTGCTTGATCGACCGCAGTCGTATCGGCCGGGTTCAATTCACCGGCCTGAATTCTTCGCCACACAATGTACGTCGGCATCCAAACTGCGATCCCGCCGAGCGCAAAAGTCATGGCTGTCATTCCGGCAGTATTTAATAGATACGAGCGAATATGTAGTAACTGCCTGTAATCTGCCAGAGACGCAGGTTTTGGCGACGTCTGGTCGCCGCGGGCGACCACATCTTCGCGTGGCGGATCACGTTTCAGCAGCGCAACCACACCCAAGAGCATTCCTGGAGGAACAACTAGCCAAAAAGCCCAGCGCCACGAGAGGCCCGCACCCAGGACGGCGCTCCCCAGCAAAAACCCCAGCGCGCTTCCCACGGGAATTGCCGCATAGAACCATGCCAAAGATCGGCCACGTCGTTCGACAGGATACATGTCAGCGATGATCGTCGGAGCCACTGGCCCGTACGCGGCTTCACCAATGCCAACAAAAACGCGAGTGGCTAACATCATGCCGACGCTCATCGCCAGACCTGAAGCGCCGCTAGCTAAACTCCAAAGCACTACTCCCACGGCAATGAGCGACCAGCGTCGATATCGATCGGCCAGCCAGCCAAATACCGGGGCAAAGCACATGTAGCTGATGATGAAGACCGTCGTCAAAAGACCAAACATCCACGCGGGGGCGATGAATGTTTGCATTAGCGTCGGCATTACCGCGGCAAGGACCGAACGATCGATGTAGTTAAACAAATTGATTGCGAGCAGTAGCGCCAGCGCACTGGCAGCGCCAGGCAAAGTCCGATTCTCGCCCATTGCCCCAGATCGCCGCTTGATTGATGTGGTAGCCATGCACGCGCCAGTTGCCGAGGGATCCCAGATATTGAGCGACCGCAGCTTATCGATTTTGCTGAGCGGAGGAAACTCTAAATGAACCGCCGCTCGGTCGCCGCGCGCACTTCGGGCAGTGGATAATCGACGATCGGCAGATCGAGGCCGGCGACTTCCTTCAGGCGTCGCCACCCGCGAGTGACAAGTGATTGACGCTCAGCGACATAGTGAGGGTCGAGAACTCGCTTGTCGAACGGTCCTTCTACGATGACCGTTTCAAAGTCGTCGTCCGAGATGAACTGCGCGAGCACTGGATTACAGCGAATATGGCGCTCACGCGAGGTGTGCAGCACTTCCGGATCGACTTCGCCGATAACGTAGCGAAGATACAGGTCGCTCTCAATAATCTCGGCCACATCTGCTCCACATACGTCGCAGAGGTAGCCCTCTTCACATTTAGCCATAGGGAAAATTCAAAGTGTAGAATGCAGAGTGCAACGTTCGGTCATTTTGCACTCTACACTTCGCACTGTGCATTCTTCAAAGTCCCAGCACATCGTCCATCCCGTATAGCCCCGGTGGCTTTCCTGCCAAAAACTTCGCTGCGGCCAGCGCCCCATGTGCATAACAATCGCGATTCGTGGCTTTTACGGATAGCTCGAGCGTTTCGCCAAGCAGTCCAAAAATGATGGTATGTTCGCCCGGGTCATCACCAGTGCGAACTGCGTGATAGCCAATTTCATTGTGCGGCCGCTGCGCCGGGACGCCCTTCGCGACCGTGGCGATGCTCGTTGATGCCCATGGCTTCGGCGATGATCTGGCCGAATTTAAGCGCGGTGCCGCTGGGAGCGTCTTCTTTGAAGCGATGATGTCGTTCGATAATCTCCACGTCCGCGCCGCTGGGATGCTCGGCTAACGCTCGACCGGCGATTTCCGAAAGCTTCATCGCCAGATTGACGGTCAAACTCATGCTGGGCGACCACAAGATCGCGACATTCTTCGCAGCCGCGCGAATGGCGTCCAGTGTGCGCGGCCTCAAAGCCAGTCGTGGCGATAACCAGCGGAATCCGCTTCTCGAGCAAGTTTTCAAGATCGACATCGCGCCGGCAGGCATCGAAAAGTCGATCACGACATCGACCGGCCCAGTGAGAGTTGCGGACAGCGGAACGCCGATTGGTCTCAATCGCGCTATCACTCCAGCGTCTTCTCCAAGTTTAGGATGATTCGGCGATTCCAACGCCGCGACGATTTTCAATTCGTCATCCGCCGATCCAAGCGCCACCAGGCGTTGGCCCATACGTCCGGCGGCTCCGTGGATGGCGATTTTGATGGGTGACGTTGCCATGGATCGCGAGTTGGCTTGTACGATAAGCCGGGAGCGGTTAGCTGTAGAGCTGGATGGCCTTAATGATTTCGTCGAGATCGTTATTCACGGTCACGGCGCGGTTGGCAAAAGCAGTGCGCTTCACGCCGCGGCTGCCGAGCACTTTGTTGAACTGGTCTTGATCGGTCGTATGGTAAGCCACGGTGGCGGTCGGATCTTTGAGCTGATGGCCGGTAAGAATGCACACCACGCGTTCATCGCGGCCAATCACACCCTCTGCGACAAGATTCTTCGCACCGGCGACGCTCGCCGCGCTCGCGGGCTCGCACCCCAATCCGCCGGCACCGACTTGGGCTTTCGCATCGACCATTTCTTGTTCGGTCACTTCGCGCACCACGCCGTCGCAAACGTCGAGAGCACGCAAACATTTGTTCAAATTCACGGGTCGATTAATTTCAATAGCGCTGGCGATGGTGTCGGCCCGTCGATGCGCGGCATCTAATTCTGCATAATACGTACTCACGATTTCTTCATCCGGCCGCCCGCCATTCCAGCGCAGTCGGCGGCGTTCGTACAGTTCAAATAATGTGTTCGCTCCCGCCGCATTAATGACTGCGAGTCGCGGAATGCGATCGATCAATCCAAGTTCCTTAAGCTCGAAAAACGCCTTTCCGAAGGCGCTGGAATTGCCAAGGTTTCCGCCGGGCACCACGATCCAATCGGGGACTTCCCAACGCAGTGACTCCAGCACGCGGAACATGATCGTCTTCTGCCCTTCGAGCCGGAACGGATTGACGCTGTTCACCAAATAAATGCCCTGACTCGCGGAAACTTCTTTGACGCGCTGCATGGCGTCGTCAAAGTCTCCGGCGATTTGCACCGTTAGTGCGCCGTAATCCAATGCCTGCGAGAGCTTACCGTAAGAGATTTTGCCCGAACCAATGAAGATGATCGCCTTCATCAGCCGCGTAACTGCGCAATACAACGCAAGAGATGCGCTGGTGTTACCAGTTGATGCGCATGCCGCCCGGCGTGCGCCAACCATTCTTGCGTGCGTAAAAGCTGCCGACATGCCGTTGTCTTTAAAACTGCCCGAAGGGTTCAGCCCTTCGTATTGCAGATGCAACTGCCCGCGATCAAGTCCCACATATTTGCCAACCGTGCTGGCATGCTGCAGCAGGGTTTGCCCCTCGCCAATCGTCACCGCCATGTCGGGCGGGGCAAACGGCAATAGCTCGCGAAATCGCCATACACCGCTAAACGAAAGCGGCTCATACCGGCGCGACCATTTGTTTTCGAACCAGCTGAGGTTGGTTGGCGGCTGCAGTCGGTCCCAATCGTAAATCACATCTAGCAACTGGCCGCAACGGCAAGCGACGCGAGTTTCGCTTACCTCATAAGTCGCACCGCAGTCGGGCGAAATGCACCGCTGCAACGCTACATCGGTTTTGGCAACCACGCTAATGGGGCACGACCTTTCTGACGGAAAGCCGAATCGCAGTCCGTGTGGGGCGAACACTGTAGTGTAAATCGGGCCAGCAGCGCCGAGAAGAGCGGAGACCCTAGTGCGGTACTTTTTGGGCCTTTGACACCCCTTGACAGCCAATTTATAATCATGGGTCTGTCACTTCCTAAAGGCACCTGGCAGAGGTTTTCAACGCTGGAGAACGACGATGAAGAAGGCTGAGGCGAAGGAATACAAAGCTCAATTGCTGGCACTTCGGGCTCGTTTGCGAGGAGACGTCACCCAATTGGCCGACGCGGCACTAAAGAAGAACCGGGGTGAGGCCAATGGCGATTTGTCGAGCATGCCAATTCACATGGCCGATTTGGGAAGCGACAACTTCGAGCAAGAATTTACGCTCAGCCTGATGGAAAACGACGAGATGACGCTGGAGGCCATTGAAGGGGCTCTGGAGCGGATTGAAGGCGGCATTTACGGCGACTGCGAAGAGTGCGGCACGAAGATTCCGAAAACTCGATTGCAGGCAATCCCCTACACAGCGCTGTGCGTCAAATGCGCCTCGGCGATGGAAACGCGCGGCTAAACCAGAGCCATTAGCGGTTAGCGATTAGCAATCGGCCAATCCGACATCTGGCTTCGCCAAGTGTTTAGCTTGGCTAGCTGCTAATCGCTAGTTGCGAGTTGCTTTCTTGGAATCACGGATGGCTTTACGCACAGTTTCCGCGTCCAGAATTCTGCTATTCCTAGCGATCGTAGGCGGCGGTTGCGCGATCGATCTCGCAACCAAGAGCTGGATTTTTTTGAAGCTGGGCATGCCCTTCGAAAATCGGCCAATCGTGTTGATTCCCGGCATCTTCAGCCTGACCACTAGCCTGAATGAAGGCGCATTATTCGGCATGGGACAGGGCATGACGCCGATCTTTGCAGCACTCTCGCTCCTAGCGGCGGCCGGCATTGTTTACTGGCTGTTTTTTGCCGGCGGGGCTCGCGACGTTTGGCTGCTCTGTGCGCTGGGGGCGATTATGGCGGGCATTTTTGGCAATCTTTACGATCGTCTCGGTTTCCCAGGTCTCATATGGCCGAACCGGCCAGATGTGTTTCCACAGGCTGGGCAACAGGTTTATGCGGTTCGCGATTGGTTGCATTTCGAAATCAGGCGGATCGGGTTCGATTGGGCGGTATTCAACATCGCCGACAGTCTGCTCGTTTGCGGCGCCATCATGCTCTTCTGGCACGTCGCCTGGCGCGAGCGGCAACAGCGTGCCTTCGCAGATGCAGCATCCTCGGTCGGCCATTCCAGCGCACCATCGGCTGATTAGAATCCCCTGGTTCTAATTGCCAGGAAACATTTGACATTTCCCTCACCGCTCGCTAACATCCGTCAGCCGATTGAGGAAGTCGGCACTTCGGCAGCGAAATGCCAGGTGCAGATTCGGCCATGTCTTTTCTGTCCGGGTATCGTCCGGTCTTTCTCATTTTAATGGTCCTGCAATTCCAGGCAGGGGGTGCCAGCATCGCGGCTGCGCGTGCACATTGAGTTCGTTGAACGCAACCGTTCAGAGTTGAGGCAACACTTCGAATCGGTTGGTCAACTACATTGCCAAACCACGACAAGATCGGGCCAGCGTGTGTTGTTTAGGCAGGTCTCAAACGGATCGAAACAGAAACGCGCGGTGGTCTCCGGTCGCAGACGAAAGGTTCTGCGATGAAACTCTCACGTACCGTGGGGTATGCCCTGCAAGCGGCGATTCAACTCGCCGAAGCAGAATCGGGCACGCCCATTCCTTGCAGTAAATTGGCCGCCGAGGGCGGGATGCCCGAACGATTCTTACTGCAAATTCTGCGCAATCTTGTGACCCATGGCATTCTTAAATCGACTCGCGGCGTGGAAGGCGGGTATATGCTCGAGCGTCCACCCGATCAGATCTCGCTGCTTGAATTGATTGAAGCTGTCGACGGGCCCGTTGCCGCGCAGCCGCCGTTAACCGAGGGGCTTTCGCCTGAATCGCTCCGGCGATTGACGGCGGGCCTAGAACAAGTGACGGCCACGGCCCGCATGCAACTGGCGGAATTCAAACTGTCGGCGCTGTTGAGTGAACCAAAAAAAAGTGAGCCAACTGGAGCCTGCCGCCAAGAACTGGAAACCTTCGCGGCCGGTTGAACGCGAGGGTCGCCAGTCAGTTTTCCAGTTGGCAGTTAGTTTTCAGGCGGCTAATCTGTGAGGCATGAGCGATGATCTTGCCGGTAGATTTGAACTTGCCCGACAGCTCGCCGAAGAGGCGGGCCGGCTGACACTGCATTACTTTCAGCAAGCCGGTTTGCAGATCGATGTAAAACGCGATGCATCGCCGGTAACCGTGGCAGATCGGGAAGCGGAGCAACTACTGCGGCGAACAATTGGCCAGCGATTCGCGCAAGATGCCATCCTCGGCGAGGAATTTGGCGAGCAACCGGGAACATCTGGCTATCGCTGGATTCTGGATCCCATCGACGGAACGAAGTCGTTCATCCATGGCGTGCCGCTGTACGCAGTGCTAATCGGGGTTGAGTATCACAATGAGAGCCGTATCGGCGTGGTGCACCTACCGGCGCTCCGAGAAACCGCATATGCCTGCACGGCGCAAGGAGCATGGTACATTCGCGGCGATGAACCACCGACGGCGGCTCGCGTTTCATCGATCGAAAAGCTGGGCGAAGCCCTTTTCTGCACAAGTAGTCTTAACAGCTTCCGTAAACGCGATGCATGGCCATTCCTGGAGCGACTCGCTACGAACGCTAAACTTAGTCGTACGTGGGGCGATGCGTACGGTTACTTGTTGGTGGCCACCGGACGCGCTGAAGTGATGGTCGACCCGGTGATGAACGTTTGGGATGCCGCCGCTGTGCTCCCGGTCATTCAGGAAGCCGGTGGCAAATTCACCGACTGGCACGGACGGCGAACGATCTACAACGGCGAAGGCATCGCCAGCAACGGATTGGTGCACCAAGAGATTCTGCAAATGCTGCAAAATGGCAAGTGATCAAAGACTGCGTGTACCGTCATTAAATGGACATCTGCAGAAGCGACTTTCGTTTGGGCATGCGACGCTTCTTTGATTGCCCCGGTGCAGTTTTCTGCGCCGCCATCTCAAGCGTCACAATTGGAACACGAGCGGAAAATTCTCGCGCTAATTCCTCCGGATGTAAGTCCACGATCGAATTGACGATCTTGTCAGGACGAAAGGCATATTTCGCAATATCTTCGAGCCGCGTACCCCCGCTGAGCACAAGAACTGTTTTGTAGTCGAGTTGAACGCCGCCAAGAATATCGGTATCCATCGTGTCGCCGATTACAATGGTTTGCTCAGACATAAGGCCAAGTTCTTTGCGTGCTGCGCGCAGCATTAGGGGACTGGGTTTGCCGACGCTAAACGCCTTCACGGCGGAGGCTTGCTCCAGCATCGCAACAATTGCTCCGCAACCGGGCCGTTTGCCATTCTGAGTAGGGCAATTGGGGTCGAGATTCGTCGCCACCAATTTCGCGCCGCCAAGAATCATATGTAGCGCCGCCTCAGCCATCTCAAAATTCAAGGTCCGCCCCTCTCCGACCACCACATAGTCGGGGTCCTTGTCGACGATCGAATATCCGTTGCTATGCAGCGCCGTTAGTAAGCCTCCTTCGCCAATTACGAACGCAGTGCCATTTGGTTTTTGTCGTGCGAGATATCTGGCTGTAGCCATTGCGCAGGTGAAGACGTGCTCTTCCCCGACGTCGATTCCCATACGCTGCAATTTCGTAGCAACATCGCGGCGCGTACGCTGGCTGTTGTTGGTAAGAAATGTAAACGGCACATTCAGGGCAAGCAGTTCGCGCACAAAAAGATCTGCGCCGAGATTAGGCGGTTCCCGTGGTAAATTACGCCATCCATATCGATCAGATAACCAAACATCGCGTGACCTCATGGTACCGGTTCAACGCCACCGCTCCTGAAAAACTGTATACACATCAGGCAAGTGCTGTACCAAAGAACCAACCCAAAACACACTGCACGACGCAAGCCGTTAAGTTGAAACTGTTTTTCCGCGTCTTGTCATATGAAATGCTAGCTGCCGAATGTTTTATCTGCTTAGATTCTAGGACGATGATGCCCCGCATCGGGCGATGCGATGCTGATATATTCCAGTACTGCTGCTAAATGCCGAGTTTGAACTGTCCTCTGCCACCTTGCGGAACATGGCAAATATAAATAACATTGGTGGATTGCTCATCATCAGACACAACTTAACAGTAGGCTTGAGGTTGCGATGGCGCGGCATTGCGAAGTTTGCGGAAAATCGGCCAACATGGGGAATCGCGTTACGACCCGTGGTAAGGCAAAGTATTTGGGCGGCGTCGGCACCAAGGTGACCGGCATCGCACGGCGCCAGTTCAAGCCAAACTTGCAGCGGCTGCGCGTCACCGTGGGCCGCGGCACAAATACAACAAAGCTCGTTTGTGCCCAGTGCATTCGCAGCGGCGCGGTGACCAAATTGGTACGCCGGGCGCCATTCAAACTAACGATGGAAGGCGGCAAAGGGGCGAAAGCGGCAAGTTAACATTTCGTATCGAATCTAACGCAAGCCCAGGGGTTGGAACCCCTGGGCTTTTTTCAACTTAAAGCATGGCACTTACTCGCCAGGAAGTCGAAAAGGTTTCACTGCTCGCGCGGCTGTTGTTGACGCCGGAAGAGATCGATCGCCTGACGTCGCAACTTAGTGGCGTTGTAGCCTATGTAGAACAACTCGCGGAGTTGGATTCTGAAATCGCAGAGAAGCAAGTCGAACCGATGGCCCATGCAGTGGAAATGACTAATGTCTTCCGGCCCGATCAGATTCGCCCGTCGCTAGATCGAGCGGCCGCTCTGGCGAATGCCCCGCAGCAAGACGGCAAGTATTATCTCGTGCCGGCCGTACTGGGCGAGTAGGGATTCAGGAACTCGGAATTCGAATGTAGGATTTGTCGGAAGCACACCGAGACCACCTCGCCTGAAATCCAGTATCCGAATTGCTAGCTCCAACTTCTGAATGTCTCTCGTCGATCGCACCGCCGCTGAATTACTGGCCGACTTGAACGCCAAGCGGATTTCGTCGGTCGAAGTGACGACGGCGTTTATCAGCGAGATCCAGAAACAGAATCCCAAAGTTCAGGCGTTTTTGCGCTACGATGCCGATGCCGCGTTGGCGCAAGCCAGATCGATCGATGAGCGCCGGGCGAAAGGCCAAAGCGTCGGCCTGCTCGGTGGTTTGCCGGTTGCTGTCAAAGATTTAATCTGCACTCAAGGCGAACTCGCGACTTGCGCCTCGAAAATGCTGGCCAATTTCCGGCCGCCGTTCGATGCCACGATTGTCGAAAAAATGCGAGCGGCCGATGCCGTTTTTCTCGGCCGCACCAACATGGACGAGTTCGCGATGGGTGGCTCGAATGAAAACTCCGCGTTCTTTCCGACCCGCAATCCGTGGAACCTGGAATGTATTCCGGGCGGTTCCAGTGGCGGCGCGGCGGCCGCGGTAGCCGCGCGAATGGCCACGCTTTCCATCGGCACGGATACGGGTGGCTCCATCCGCCAGCCAGCTGGGCTCTGCGGTGTGACGGGCCTGAAACCGACCTATGGCCGAGTAAGCCGCTACGGCCTGGTGGCGTTTGCTAGCAGCCTGGATCAAATCGGGCCGCTCGCGCGCACCGCGGAAGACGCGGCATTGTTGCTGGAAGCGATTGCAGGTCACGATCCGCGAGACGCAACGTCAATCAACACGACGGTGCCGGAGTATTCCAAGACGATCAAACAGCCACTCAAAGGTTTGCGACTGGGATTGATTCGCGAGCATTTTGGACCGGGGTTGGATTCCGAAGTGGAGTCCGCCGTGCGCGAAGCATTTCGGGTTTACCAATCGCTCGGCGCCGCCGTCAAAGAGTTGTCCATGCCGCACGCCAAGTATGGCGTTGCCACCTACTACATTATCGCGCCCTGCGAGGCTTCCAGCAATTTAGCGCGATACGACGGCGTGCATTTCGGCTACCGGACGGATGTCGCCAAGATGAATGCACAGCTTGAAAGTGAGCTGAAGCAATTGCAAACGGTTGCCAAAGCCGCAACGGCCGACGATATCGATAATTCTCTTGTGCGCATGTATCGCCAATCGCGCTCTGAAGGTTTCGGCGCGGAAGTAAAACGGCGCATCATGCTCGGCACGTATGCACTGAGTGCCGGATACTACGATGCCTACTATTTGAAGGCGCTGAAAGTGCGCCGCTTGATTCGCCAGGATTACGATGACGTGTTTAGAGAAGTCGATCTCATCGCGGGGCCCGTTACAAGCACGCCCGCGTTCAGGATCGGAGAAAAAAGCGATGATCCATTGGCCATGTATCTGGTCGATCTCTACACTGTAAGCGCGAACTTGGCCGGCGTTGGCGGCATCGCCTTCCCTTGCGGATTCAGCAAAGCCGGCCTACCCATCGGCCTGCAACTGCAAGCCCCGCCCATGGAAGAAGACCGTTTGCTGCGCGCCGCGCACATGTTCCAATCCGCGACCGACTGGCACACCCATAAACCGCCGCTTTGATTGCGATGCCCGATTCGTTTACCACCATCATCGGCTTGGAAGTGCATGTGCAGTTGCTCACGGAGAGCAAGCTGTTCTGCGGGTGCAGCACAAAGTTTGGCGCAGCGCCGAATACCCAAACGTGCCCGGTCTGCATCGGTATGCCGGGGACGCTGCCGGTGATGAACCGAGAGGCGTTCGAGTTGGGCTTGAAAACCGCATTGGCATTGAACTGTGAAATTGCGCCATATACGAAATGGGACCGAAAGAATTATTACTATCCAGACTTGCCCAAGGGCTATCAAATCAGTCAGTACGATTTGCCGTTTTCGTTCGATGGATTTCTGGAAATCAGCGATCCCAAAGGTCGCTTTGAAACGAAGAAAGTAGGCATCATCCGCGCCCACTTGGAAGAAGACGCCGGCAAAAGCATACACGATGAAGAGCACGGCAAAGCCGATAGCCGTATCGATTTGAATCGCACTGGCACGCCGCTCTTGGAAATAGTCAGCGAGCCCGACATGCGCTCGCCGCTCGAAGCTCGAGCATATCTTGACGAATTGAAATTGCTGCTCACGTACCTCGGCGTTTCCGATTGCAACATGCAAGAAGGCAGCTTGCGCGTCGACGCCAACGTGAATTTGCACATCTTGCAGCCGGACGATCACGTGTCGAAAACGCCGATCGTCGAAATTAAAAACATGAACAGCTTCCGCGCAGTAGAGCGTGCGCTCGCGTACGAAGCCCAGCGCCAATACGAAGCCTGGCAGGAAGACCGATTGGAAATTGGCCAGCGACCCAAGCAAACACGCGGCTGGGACGATGCGGCGAACCTCACGCGGCCGCAGCGGCAGAAGGAAGAATCGAGCGACTATCGGTATTTCCCAGAGCCCGATCTCGTGCCACTGACCGTTTCTCCGGAAAAAATCGACGAAGTGCGAGCCTCGCTGGGCGAGCTGCCTGCCGATTTGCGTCGGCGTTTGGAAGCTACATACGAAATTGGCGAATACGACAGTGACGTGATCGTGAACCAGGGCCGTCCATTTGTCGCGTACTTCACCGAGCTGGCCGATTCCACGCAGGATGGCAAAATTGCCGCGAATTGGATCACCCAAGATGTGCTACGCGTGATGAACGAGCAGAACCTGTCAGTCGAGAATTTCCCAATTCGCGCGACTGAACTTGTAGACCTCATCAAGCGCGTGCAGAACGGCGATTTCAATACGAGCCGTGCCCGAGAAGTGTTTGCCGAAATGCTCACCGGGAAATCGGCGGCCGATGCCGTGGCGGCGCTGGGAATTGCGCGCGTCGACGAATCCGAACTCATTACGCTAGCCCGAGAAGTCTTGGCGGCCAACCCGAAGATTGTCGCCGACATCAAAGCGGGGAAGGCGCAGGCGGCTGGCAATTTGATTGGCCAGGCGAAAAAGCGCAATCCCAACGTGAACCCAGCGCGGTTTCGCGAGATTTGTTTAGAGCTGGCGGGTACGATGTAGCATCGGCAATCCGGCGACCAGCGGATTCGAATTCATTGAAACCGATGTCTGCATTGATTACGCTCACCACCGATTTCGGAAACGGCAGCTCTTATGTCGCAGCGATGAAGGGTGTGATTCTCGGAATCAATCCAGCGGTGCGGCTTGTAGACATTTCGCATGAGGTCGGGCCACAGAATGTACGACACGCTGCAATTTTGTTGGCTGAAGCCGCGCCGTGGTTTCCGCCGGGCACCATCCATCTTGCGGTCGTTGATCCCGGTGTGGGGACGGAGCGAAGACTGGTTTATGCCAAGATCGAAGATCAGCAGTACTTGGCGCCAGACAATGGCCTTTTGAGCTTTCTGACCAAGCAATATCGAGCCAGCCGAGTTGTCCAGCTTGCGAATACCGATTATTGGATGCCGGAAGTATCTCAAACATTTCATGGCCGCGATATTTTAGCGCCAGTGGCAGCTCAACTGAGTTTGAGATTAGAGCCGGAACGGCTGGGACCGACGATTGATAAATTGCAGACGCTCGACTGGCCCGATCCGCGCCGCAGCGAGAATCGCATTATAGGAGCGGTGCAATGGATCGATCGCTTCGGCAATGGCATCACGAACATCGCCGGCCACATGCTTCCAGCAACTGGAACGGCGTCATTCCGCATCCAGTGCGGAGATCGTCAAATCACCGGTCTCGTAACGGCATATGGAAATCGCAACCCATGCGATCTCGTTGCCCTTATCGGTTCCAGCGGCTTTTTGGAAGTTGCTGTCGTAAACGGCAGCGCAGCACAATTGCTGCATCTCGCCGCTGGCACGCCCGTGACTGTTGAGTGGTGAAGGCATGACATCTCGCGACGAGTTAATCCGCTGGGATCGCGAAATCGTCTGGCACGCGTTTACGCAGATGGCGCAGTACAAGCCGCTGATCTTTGAGCGCGCCCATGACTGCACGCTCGTCGACATTGACGGGCGGGAATACTTGGACGCCGCGAGTAGCATGTGGTGCAACCTGCATGGACATCGGCATCCAAAACTCGATGCGGCGCTGCGCGAACAATTGGATCTTGTGGCGCACGTCACGAATTTAGGTGCGTCGAATCCCACCACAATCGAACTGGCGAAGCAGTTACTGGAAATTTCGCCGCCGGGCCTGAAGCACGTTTTCTTTTCTGATGATGGAGCTACGGCCGTCGAAGTGGCAATCAAAATGTCGCTGCAGTATTGGCGGCAGCGCAAGGATCCACAACCGGAGAAGACGATCTACGTGGCGCTAGGAGACGCCTACCACGGCGATACGATGGGCGGCATCAGCGTCGGCGGCGTCGATCGTTTCACCTCGATGTTTGCGCCGCTGCTGTTCGATGTGCTGCGCGTGCCGATGCCGGACATGTATCGCTTACCGTCCGGCGTTATCGCCGCATCAGCATTGCCGCATTACCTGAGGCAGATGGAGAGCGTCCTTGCGGAGCATCACGATCGAATTGCCGCCGTCGTGATCGAACCGTTAATGCAGTGCGCAGCTGGCATGGTCACGCATCCGCAGGGTTATTTGCGCGGAGTGCGCGAACTATGCACAAAACACGACGTGCTGCTCATTGCTGATGAAGTGGCGGTTGGCTTTGGCCGTACTGGAAAAATGTTTGCCAGCGAGCACGAAACCGTCACGCCCGACTTCTTGTGCTTGGCGAAAGGCCTTACCGGCGGCTACTTACCATTGGCCGCCACGCTGACAACCAACGAAATTTGGCAGGCGTTCCTCGGCACCTATGCGGAGTCGAAAACGTTCTATCATGGGCACACCTACGGTGGAAATCCGCTCGGGGCGGCGGTGGCGCTGGCGAACTTGCGAGTTTTCGAACAGGAACGAACACTGGAACAAATCCAGCCAAAGATCGCTCGGCTGACGGAGCACTTGCAGCGAATCGCAGAACACAAAATCGTCGGCGACGTACGGCAATGTGGTCTGATCGCCGGCATCGAACTGGTTCGGAACAAAGCAACGAAAGAGCCGTTCGCTTGGCAAGAACGTCGCGGCTGGCGTGTGTGCGAATCGGCGATGGCCGAAGGAATTTTCATTCGCCCAATTGCCAACGTCGTGGTGATTATGCCGCCACTGGCGATCCAGATAGATGAGCTGGATCGGATTTGTACAGTAGTTGAGCGCGGACTTGAGCGGGCTGCGGAGGAGTAAAAGATTCTTGTTACACGCTAAGCTCGCGAGCGACTACTGAGCAGATGATTTCGTGCCTTGGCTTGACCCACCAATCAATACGCCCATCGGTAAGGGACGGCCTGCCGTGGCGTAGCCCAAATCGTGAAGCACTTCTTTTAGCTTTCGGTATTCTTGGAAACTGTCAGGATACGTCCACAGCGTAACAGTCGTATCGCGCGGGCTGTGAGTTGCCAGCACACTGCGAAAATCGGATCGGTCGGAAAGTGCTTTCGCCAACGTTTCGCCTGGCTGCACGCCAATGGGCACGAGCAAAAACTCTTTGGTGCGAATGCCGACGATGCCCCGGCCGCGCTCCGCCACAACATCGACAGTATAGCGGAGTTCGAAACCATTTTTCGGACCGACAACTCCGACCTTATCGGTAATGCTTGAAAGATCCATGCCACTGTGGCGCATATCGGTACGCACATCATCGATGAATTCGTCCATTGGCACGTAGGTGATTTTTCCACCGAGCAACTGGAAATGCACTTCGTGCCCCATTACGGTGCGACTGATTGGCGTGGGGTAATGCTTGACTACCTCGACCGGCGCCTTTTGTGCGTTCAGATCTTGGAGTTCGGCCTCGCTAGATTGCACCGCGTTCTTGCTTTCCTCCATCTGCCGCCGCAGATCAAATTCTTCTTGCTTGGAGGAGTCGAGCTTGACCCGCGAATCGCTCAAATCTTTTTCGGCGGCCGAGACGAGTGTCGCCAGCACTTCCCGTTCTTTCGATCGCATGTCAATTTCGCGCTGAACCGATTCCATTTGCTCGGCAATTCGTCGCACATCGTAGTCCGCTTCGGCCGCATGTCGCTGGAGCGTGGTCACCTTCTCGTCGGTTGCACTTACGGTCGAGGCTTGCACAATCGGATTCTGCGCTCGAATACTGACGACCAGGACCAAAATGATCAAGATGCCCACAATGTTTGTGGTCACATCGAGAAACGAATCTGTGCCGGCGGATTCATGGGCTTCGGTGTGTTGCATTTTGGTCCGCTGTCGGTTGTCTTTAGTTGGTTACCGGGGTCGAGCAAGCCGCGTCTCGAGACCCTCGCTGTTACTTTCGTTTGACATCCAGTCCACTATCTGCAAGCAACGTTTGCAAATCGCTGGCGCGGCTTTCCGCATTGGGCTTCACTTCTAGCAGCAGCTGTGGTTTCCAATACATGCTACGGCCGGCCATGCCCCAACTTTTGGTATAGTTGCGCACCGCGGATACCAATTGATCGACCGATTCATCGGTACGGTCCGCCAGCGGAATCACCTCGGCCTGTTGATCGCGGCTATCGGGCAATAGCACGAGCCGATCGGTGTAGCACTCGATGCGAATGGGCCGCTGGATCGGCAGCGACGACGCGCTGCCGTTGGGAAGCGCCCAATTGCGCCCGCGGTTTTTCGCCAGACTGCGCGATGCATCGCGTTGATTCTGCACGTTTTGTTGATAGTTGAGCGATGGCGTGGGAGTGCCCATAGACATCGAGCTGCTCGCGCTACTGCCTTGGCTCGACGTGGCTCCGCTCGACGACATCGATCCGCTGGGCGACATCGACCCGCTGGCCGACGAACCGCCATCGGACCCAGCTGCTGAACCGCCGCCGTACGAATCGCCGCTCATTCCGGCCACATCGCTGAAAGTTGGTCCGCCGCCACGTGCCAATTGTCCGCTCGTTGCCGAGCCATTGGCATTGCCGCCGGCTGCGGATTGCGATCCACCGCTCGCCAGACCGTCGGCCTTGGTTCCATCGCCGCCGCCGCCGGGCCAGGCAACTCCGCCGTATTCACTGCGGCTCGGGCTGCCACTGCCTTGGCCACGCAGCTCGCTTGCCGCGCCGGCATTTCCGGTGCCCGCATTGCCGATTCCCGAATTGCCATTCGATCTTGCGGCGCCGTTAGATGGTGTGCTGCCTCCGGTACCAGCGTACCGTGGGCCAACACTTGACAATTGCGGGCCAGCGTTCGAAGTTCCGGACCCGCCATCGAATCCACCGCCCGATTGCAATCCGGGTCCGAATCCGTTTCCGGACGCCGCTTGACCGTTCATTCCACTTCCAGCTAGGCCATTGGCGCCGTTTGAATTGAGTCCGTCATTGGGGCCAGTATTTTGTCCACCAAATTCGCCGGCCGCCGCCGCGGTCGCCTAGTCCGCCGAACGGTCCATTGCTTCCCTGCGCTCCACTGCCAAGTCCTCCGCCACCCATCAGCCCGCTGGTGGAAGATCCGCTACCGAACGCACTGTTGCCATTCGGATTTCCATTCGAATCAATTGCTCCAATATCGCCGCCGCCTCTGCCTGTGCCTAGCAATGATCCGCCGGCCGGTCGGCCAGACTTCCCAAATCCACCCAGAGGATCGTCTGCAAACGGATCGTTCCCGAGCGACGGCCCACCTTCGCGGGCCACACCGCCGCGCACCGACGACATCCGATACTGAGTTTTCGATTTTCGCGCAAACGTTTCTGGGCTGTTTTGCGCCAGCCACTGCAGCCGTTCGCGGGCTTCGGCCACCGCGCGCGTTTCCATCTCTTTAAGCCGCTGCTCCGGCTGCATCGGGAAGTCGAGTTTCCAATCGGCGCCAATCAATTCATAGCCGAACTCTGCATCCCAGCTGCTCATTGCGTCGCGAACTAAATAGTAGGCAATGATTCCGTCCGGCCGCACCAGCAGCAGCGGATATGGCTCGTTGGGAATTCCGGCGCCGGCGCCGGCGCTTGTCGCCAATATTCTTGCGCGGCTCGCAGCGCCGAGGCCAACGGATTACCTGGTCCTCCGGGGCCCAGAAAGTCGCTCGGCTTAAATTCAATTCCTTCCGGCTGTAGGATGATGCTATCGCCGCGGCACTCGATGTAAATCGGCCGCCGGCTGGTTTGATAGATGCCTTCAAATGGCACCACGGCGTAAACCGGCTTGCGATTGGCGGCAGCCGCTCGGGCTTTCTTCAGCGTTTCATCGAGTGCCAACCGCCGCGCATTCAGTTTCATCACCTCTGCGCGAGTTGTTCGCGCGGGCTGTTGGGGTCATCGCAAGCCTGCAGCTGCTTGCCAGCGGCGCCAAGCTCACGCAAATGATCTTCCATCTGCCGCGAGCTGTCTTCGATGCCGCTCAATCGCACGCGCTCTGTCTGCAAATCGGCAATCGTCTTCTCGCGTGCTGTCATCAGCTGCCGAATGTGCAGCTCTAATTCCTCTTGAGCGTCGGTTAGCTCTTGCTGCCTGGCCATTGCCGCGGCCGCCTTGCCCGACAATCGCTTGTTGGGATGCAAGCGCGCTTCGCGATTCACAACGCCCAGCACCACGATGAGCGTACCCATCGTGCACAACAGCACGTCTAACAGCGGCAACAAATTAACGCCGAAAGAACCGGCGCGGGAACGATTCATGCGATCAAGTCACATCCATTCGATGACAGCAGAGGCCAACATTTCGCGCACACCTCTGGCCTGGAGATTCAGATCAGTCGTCCCTAAAGATCGGCGTAATCGGCAAAGTCGATGAGCGGAATCGCCGCGAACCGTGGCATCCCAGCGACTTGCGAACTTAGGCAAACCAGGATGTGTGACCGCAGCCCCGTTTTATTCGTTAAGATTTGCCAAAGCGTTCCGGAGGCGATGGCCGATACTTACCTTCGCACCGGGTGGTGGACGCTTACCAAGCGACATCCCAGGGGGGACACAGTCCGGGTCAGGTCGAAAACGGCCGCCCGGACTGTTTTGTTGCGCAGAAGGGTAAATGCGATAGCGAATGAATTACTTTTGGTACGTCGCAAAGCACTGCGGCGTTTCCCAAAGATGCGTTTCGACAACGGGAAATCCTTGACCGGCGGTGAATTCAAAAATCAGCTTCGCGATGTTTTCCGCTGTCGGATTCACGTCGATGAGGCACAGCGGCTCGCCAAGTTTTTCGAGTGCCGGCACAGCCGGATCATCGCGACGCAAAATCATTCGATGATCCAATTGCTCATCGATCCAGCGACTCACCACACGTTTGATATCCGTGAAATCGAGCACCATCCCCCGATCATCCAGCTCGCCCGATTCCAGCACGATGACGGCACGACCGTTGTGTCCATGCAAATAGCGGCACTTGCCATCGTAATTCAACAGCCGATGGCCGTAGCAGAAATCGATTTCACGCGTAACGCGAAACATTGACCGTTACAATTCTGAATTAGCGAAATTCGCGGCACTGCATTGTAGTGTCCGACTTTCAAAAGCAAAGGTGATTTATGTGGCAGCTCAAGAAACATCCCTTGCTCAAGGCCATCGATTTGCCGATGCTCGTCGCCGCTGTGCTGACGGTGCTGTTTTACGTGGTCATCAATCAAGAGGCGTTCAATAACTCGCTATTGCGCCGCTACACGAGCGAACACATTGTCGAATATGTCGTCGTGGCGTTTTTCATTTGGGGTCTCGTGGATGTCGTTTTTCGGCTCTGCGGTTTTCCGCTGGAAATCCTCGCCCTCAGGCATCATCCGTTGCCGCCGCGCGGGGCACGCGAACAGGTCGCAAAAGCCAAGGGCATGCATGCCGTATTGAAAACGCATCCCAAGTGGCTGCTCGAATCGCGATTTGGTCAGCGTCTCACGAAAGCCCTCGGCTATCTGGAAGAACGAGCCTCGGCTGACGGTTTTAACGACTATCTACATTTTTTGGCGGCGGACGACGAAGATCGCACGCATGCCAACTACGGTTTGCTGCGATTCATCTGCTGGGTCGCGCCGGTGCTCGGTATTTTGGGCACCGTCATTCACTTCGGCACCGCGTTCGGCGGTTTGTCGGTTGATGAAATCGAAGCCAACATCGGCAAAGTGGTGGGCGAAATTGGCACGGCGTTCAACACAACCACCGTCGCGCTGGCTGCCGCCATCACCATGATGTTCAGCATGTTTTTGTGCGAACGCACTGAACGTAGCATCATTCGAGCAATCAATCGGCGAATCGATCTGGAACTGATGAACCGCTTTGAAGTCGTGGATGAAAGTCTTACGCCTTTTCTGCACGCCGTCGAACAGGCGAGTCAGGCGACGGTGCAAACCGTGGCCGGCAGCGTAGAAAAACAATTACAAATCTGGTCGGCCGCCGCCGGACAATTGCAGCAAAAGAGCGAGCATCGGCTACAAGCCCATGCGCAGCTTTGGGAACAGGCTCTCGCGAAAACACATGAGCGGTTCGAGCACAGCGATACCCAGCGCGAGCAAAAACTCGTGCGATTGCTCGAAGAAGCACAAGCGCAGCGCACCGATCATAGGGCTCAAGTGCAGGCCATGCTCACGCAAATGGCCGGCGTACAAACCCAATGCGCGAAGATGGTCGAGACGCTATCCAGCCTGTTGCGCGGCGAAGGCGAGCTGGTGAAATTGCAGCACACGCTGGCTGAAAACTTGCAAGGACTTCGCGGCACACAGCAGCTTGATCAGGCGATGCACGGCCTCACCGCCGCCATCCATTTGCTCACGGCGCGGCACGATCCGGAGGCCAAAACCAAAACCGGCCGCGCAGCATGAGATCAATCCGCTATTGCATATTTGGTGCGGTCTGTCATGTCCGCATCGCGAAACGCTTTCTTGCGTTCCGCGCATTTATTGCACCTGCCACAGTGCAGACCGTCGACGGGCGCGATGCAAGAGAATGTCAACTCCAGGGGATAATCGTGGCCCAAACCCATCACTTCCGGCTTGTGCATTTGGCCAAAAGGGCGCACGATTTTCAGCGGCGGCTGGCCAAGGCGCAATAACACGTTTTCTAGCGCTCGCGAAGAAACCGTCGCTTGCATCGTCAAACGGATTGCTTCCCAGTACACCCAATGCCAGTTTTGGAATTGCGTGTAGCTGGCACCACAGCGCTGGCTTGATCGCCAAGAGCAAGTTGCGGCCGGGCAAATACACCGCTTCATCGGGCGTGGATGCATCCGGTATTTTATTGCCGCTCACACTCCAGTGCCCTGCGTATAAATCAGCCAGAGGCAACTCGAGGAGCACCAGCGGTGCCAAACGTCGACTGGCAGTCGCCGCCAGATAGGATTTCAGTCCAGCAAGCTCTGCGCGTTGCCAGTGTAGCCCGGAATCGACATAGAACGGCTGAACTCGGTAGCCCTTGTCGACCAGATGCGAGACCAGAATCGCGCTATCGAGTCCGCCGCTCGCCAGCACGCCGATCAGAGATCCACTAGATTGCGACATCCCTGAACATTAGCGGCAAACCGCACCAAGGAATAGCCGATTAGCCGCGATTCGGCGCATCACCATGGCCGCTGGGCTGGCAATTTGCTCCATCATCCAACGATCGATGTCGCCAAGCATCATTTGCGAAAGGCCGTCGTCGCCAGGATATTCGCGCAACGTGATCGACATGCCCGCCGAGTGGAAGAGCCGCAGATCATCGCACACTTGTTGAGTCGGATAATACGTGCCCTGTCGGGCGGCCGCGATGAACAGCGGCAAGCGGCGCACCGCGTTGATTTTTGCCAGCGGCGCTCCGTGTTTCGGGAAGGGCCCGCACAACGACATCGCGCCGGCAAATTGGTTGGCGTTTTCCACCGCGATTCGCAGCGCCATAGTGCCGCCGCATTCATAGCCCGCTAAGAAGATTCGATCGGCGCGAACATGAAACCGGTCCTGCGCATCGGCAATGGCCGCCTGTACTCGGCGTTCTGCCTGAGCGACGTGCTCTGACGATTGCACCCAGCGGTAGCCCACGCCGGGACCGCTTTGGCGTGGCACTTCGAGCGTACCGCGCGGCGCCGCAGCCACGTAGTTTCGTAAGCTGACATGCGGCATAATGCGTCGCAGCTGACGTTCGCTGTCGCCGCCGCCATGCAGCCAAATGACGAGCGGGTAGCCGTAATTCGGCTCGTAATGCAGCGGAGCAAACACGACGTGATTGCTCTCTTCGGAAACCGCTGGAAACACACCGCTGCTATACCAGGACGTCGACGGAAGGGTCGCCGACTGCGAATGCGAACTGCTGATGGAAGGAAGCGTAGGCAAGCGATTCATCAGAATTAATGCCGCGCCTCATGCCGGCGAAAAGAGTTTAGGTCGAACCAAAACGACGCTAAAGGCGGCAACGTTTAAATCTGCATGCTGCTTTTCATTTTCACTCGCATGGGGACTGTAAAACAGCGGACCCGCAGGTGTCAACCTCATTGCTTGCCAATCACGGCGACCAAATTTTTTCCGCCCGGCATTGTCAGGTTTGCCACCCGACCACTATTAACAACTCTACTACTTTACGTTTCGCTAGAGGCGAAAAACTCTGCGCGAACCATGCAAATTGGTGGATTGCAAATTGCGTTCCAGTAAGATGCGTTACGATGCTGTCAATCCTGCCATCACTTTTACCAATTCCTTCACCGCATCCACACTTTTTTGAAATGCCGCTTGCTCCTGGGGCGCGAGCTTCAATTCAATTACCTTTTCAACCCCGCCGTGGCCCAAGACGACCGGCACGCCCACAAAATATCCGCCGACGTTGTACTGCTTGTCGCAGTACGCCGCGCAGGGAATCAATCGTTTCTTGTCGCGGACAATCGCCTCGACCATTTGCGTAGTGGCGGCCGCCGGAGCGTAATACGCGCTGCCAGTTTTCAAGAGGCTAACAATTTCCGCGCCGCCGTTGCGCGTGCGTGTCACGATCTCTTCCAGCCGTTTAGGTTCAATCAATTGCGTCACGGGAATGCCGCCAATGGAAGTGCAACTGGGGATCGGCACCATCGTGTCGCCGTGGCCCCCCATCAACATCGCAGAAATATCTTCCACACTGACGCCAAGCTCTATCGCCAAAAATGCGCGATAGCGTGCGGTATCCAAAACGCCCGCTTGACCCACCACCCTCTGCGGCGGAAAACCGGTCACTTGCCAGGCGCGCTGCACCATGGCATCGAGCGGATTGCTGACTACAATCACCACTGCATTAGGACTGCTCTGTTTGATTTCCGCCGCCACCGAGCCCACGATTTTGGCGTTCGTCGCCAGCAAATCGTCGCGACTCATACCCGGCTTGCGTGCGATGCCGGCGGTGATGACCACCACATCGCTATCTTTTGTGTCGGCATAGGTCGTCGTGCCAACGATCTTGGAATCGAAGCCAACGATAGGCGAGGCCTGCATCAAATCGAGCGCCTTGCCGGCCGGCATGCCCTCGGTCTGCGGAATATCGAGCAGCACAATGTCGCCGAGTTCCGCGGCTGCACACCAGTGTGCCGTGGTCGCGCCGACATTGCCGGCGCCAACGATAGTAATTTTTGCGCGACGCATGATAGGGTCACCGAGTAAGAAACTGAGAAAATAATTTGCTAGATGAAGCCCGCGGGCCGCTACTTGCCTCCACGGAAAGTCAGAAAAACAGCGCGACAGAAAGCAACGTAGCCCAGACGCGCCGACTTGCAAAGGGGGCGAATGAACAGTCTTGAAACCCGTTGCAGCCTCGAGACAATGCGATCCGGTTCCGGCGACCGTGAATGCTTGCCGATCTTTTTTCCACGCAACCTGGTTAATGTATACAAATGGATATTAAGATCAGTCAGCGGTTTAATGTCGGCTGAACGCTCAATTCCATCAGACGGTTGGCGCGGAGCACGGAGAGCGCGATCGGTCGGTCGATCGGCAGGCGAGATAGAATTTGGTGTAAATCGTCCACGGTGGTGACCACGCGATCGTTGACCGAAACAATCAAATCACCAACTTGTACACCGGCCGATTTCGCCGGGCCATTCGGCTCCAGGCCCGCCACTTCCACGGCGCGATCGGCCAACAAATCGAACTCGCGAATCAATCGCCGTTCAATCGCCGCCACGCCCGCGGAAATTCCCAGGAACGGCCGCCGGACTTTGCCATGCGTAATGAGTTCGCCGATGACCCAGCGGGCAGTATTGCCGGGCACGGCAAAACCAATTCCCTGGGCCATGAAAATAACGGCGGTGTTGACGCCGACGACGCGCCCGCGACTGTCGACCAGCGGACCGCCGCTATTGCCTGGATTCAAAGGCGCGGTGTGCTGAATAACGCTCTCGATGAGACGGCCATCTTGCGCACGCATGCTGCGGCCCAGAGCGCTGACAACACCGGTGGAGACCGTGGAATCGAAACCCAGCGGATTGCCGATGGCAATCACCAGCTGGCCGACGCGCAAAGCGGCGGAGTCGCCAAGCTCGCACGTGGGCAGATCGCGAGCCGACAGCCGGATGAGCGCCAGATCAGTGGCCGGATCATCGCCGATCACTTCGGTATCGAGCCGATCGCCATCGCTGGTCGTGGCCGTGAGTTTGCTGCGTCCGCCGACGACGTGACTGTTGGTCAGTGCGTAGCCG
Source organism: Pirellulales bacterium (assembly GCA_963773875.1). GTDB lineage: Bacteria > Planctomycetota > Planctomycetia > Pirellulales > JADZDJ01 > CAVTYH01. Next base: position 3,699 of record CAVZCV010000004.1, on the reverse strand, counting down.
TCCGGCGTGATCACGAAGCCCGAACCCGAACCGCCTTGACGCTGATCGCGCGGCGGCATGACGCCAATCGTTGCCCGACCGACAGTTTCGACCACACGAATGACAGCCTGCGAATAGGCATCGAGCAGGTTGGCGTCTTCGGCGGCCGCACTGCTGGACGGGCCAGCAGTGGCATCTGTAGGCAAGCCATTGTCAGTTTGACTACCGTCGCCAGCGTCCGATTGGATCAGCCGCAACAGTTGGTCGGTTTTCGGACTTCGGACAGGCATAACAATTCCTTTCGTGTTCGCTCGGAGGACCGAGACCAATGTTCACGATGGAATCGTATGCAACCAGGCAAGATCCGGCAAAACGACCCGCCAGTATCGGCGATCAAACCTACAAAGAGCTACTTCACCACCGTTGGCGGCGGCAGCGGAGCGTCGCTGGGGCGCTCGGCGACTTTTACGCTTTGCGTGCGGACCGATTCAACACAGCCGTCGGAGCGCTCTTCTTCCGTCGGTCCCGCTTTTTGGTCGGAAGCGTCGCCTTTGGACGAGGTTTCTTCGATCCGCGTGGATACTGTGCCGGCAGCGGTCGTGCGCCCTTCACAATCGGGCTCAGGCGGATTGGCAAGCGTCGCCACCGGTTTGGCCTTAGTCTTCAGCGGCGCCGCTGCGGTCAGCGAAACCGATGGCAACGCCGGTTCGTTGTACATCCGCTCGTGGTAAATCATCAGCGAATGCAACGCGTGCCCCAGCGGTCCGATGCTCCATGCCCGATCGGGGTTCGACATCAACAGGTCGGTCAGGAAATTGACGGACTTGATGACCTTCGGATCGCGCAGCTGATCGTCGGGCAGCGACCAAACCATGAATTCCAACATGTGGCCGGTGGTTTGCAATTTACGATCCGGATCGCTCGTGCGATCGGCCGGATACTTGAACCACTCCGTGCTGAAACTGCCGTCGGGGTTCTGCAGTGTGTTGAGCGTGTAACGCTGATAATCGGAAATATATTTTTGAGCGCGGGCATATTGGCCATCGATCGGCTCGCCGCGTTTGGCGCGCTCTTTCACTGCGTTTGCAATGGCAAACAAGCGGTGCGAACCACCGCATGCGGCACCGTGAACGGGGGCTTCGATTTCGGCTTTCAGCAATTTGGGGATTGTCCACTCTTCACCGAAGCGACTCGTCCATTTGGCATCGCTCGGCAAGTAGTGCGACATGGCAATCAGCTTGAACGTCAGCTCGGTACCGGCCTGGCAGGTGAGTTTTTCTTCTTCGATGTAATCGGCGACGGTGAAATCTTTTCCGCCGATACGCATCGGGCTTGACGGCTTCACGCGCCATTGCGCGAGCATCGCCAGATATTGACCGCCGTGCCCTTCCAGCCCTACGCCATACAAAGCGTGTGGGTGATCGTTCTCCAGCACGATGAGGGGCTGTCCTTGGCAGCGCGCACCCCAGCAAAGCCAGCCCATCGCATTGACGGTTTGCCCCCCAGGACCGTCGCGGAAGATTTCCGTTCGTGGTCCGAAGGCGATCAGTCCGTGCATCACTTCCCAACAACTGTGATCACGGGCGTTGAGATGTTTTGGCTCGTAGGTCGCAAGCGTTTTGCGAACCTTTTCGCCTAGGGCCGTCAATTCCGACGTAAGTGGCTTGCCATCGTGACCGAGGCCCGGGTCAAAGGACGCAACTGCACTGGAGGCTATCGAATCGGGCAAGTTATCAGTCGCCAAAAGATGGGTCGTCCCGACGATGGCCAGCGCGATCGTCAAAGTTACCCCAGCCCGAAGAGGCGGCATAACCCAGGAGAGCATATGAAATCCTCAGTTAAGTTTTTGATGACGCACGTTCGAGCGATGAATTCTCGACTCGGTTCCCTGCAGCCAATCAACTTGTTCCACGCAGCCGCCTGGAGTGCGCGTGCAAATTGCGGCAAGGTTTCAAGAAGAGTATCGGACCGCGGAATGTTCTATATAACGTGACCGGCTCTGGGCAGAATGGGCGTTGCGAGCGTCACACATGGTGCGATATGCGGAGTTCGCCTGATTGATTGACGAACGACCGCACGAGGCGCGAAATCGGCAGAGTCTGCCAGAGTTTATCTAAAAATTAAAACACTTGCCGTAAACGCTCGGCCAGCGATCGTTCACGCACTGGCGGATCGGGTTGCTCTGTGAGGCGGCGCCACTCGTTGACATCGTTGCCCACATCTTTGCCCGTTACCTGGCGCAGACTCGCGACCGCGCTGTATTGCAAACCTGGATCGGGATCCTCAAGTGCCGCGCCAAGGGCTTTCACCGCTTCGCGATCGCCGGCGCTGGCCAGCCCCTTGGCGGCAGCCACGCGTACATCAAGATCCGTATCGCTCGACAGCGCCTCGGCCAAAATGCGCGTGGAATCGGGCCCTGGATGTTTCGACCACGCCTTGCAGCAGGCAACGCGAACATCGGTCTCTGGATCTTTGAGGCCGGCATACAAAACGGCTTTCGCCGAAGGCGTATCCATGTGAGCCAGCATGTCGATCACCGCCATGCGCACGTTGCAATCGGTTTCACTGGGCATTTGCTTGGCCATCTCAGCAGCGAAAGCTTCTTGCTCCGCAACGCTGCCCTTCGTGGCTTTTTTGGCGCGTTCCTGCATCACTTCGATTCGCTGTTTCGGCACCGGGCCGTACTTCTTGAGCGCGGCGGTTTGATCTTCGCCGAAGGGCCACGCGCCGCCATATCGCTTGGCGCAGCCCGGCAGCGCAAGCGCTGTTATCAACAGCGCGGCAAGAAGCGCACTTCGACGCCATCCGGCTCGATACACGCGGTTCACCGACACGGTGGATTGGAAAAGCAACACCAAGAAACTGCGGCCCAGCGCAGAGGCTGAGCGGAAAAGCGGGCGGAGTGTAGCAATTGTCAAAGCGGCAGCCAAGGCGGACTTATGACCGCGGTTGGCAAGTAAGATCGGGCTTTTGGGCGAGCAATGTTGGTTAAAATTGACGGCTCGGCAAAATGGCGGGGCAGACTGCAAAGTGTTATGATTCGTGGCGGAACAAGCGCAGGACTTCGGAAGTCCGCAGATTTTGGGACGTGCTGCTAGCGTGCTGCGAGAAGGCGCCTCGGCCGCAACAATAAATTCGGACTGCTAGCGAATTGCGTGTTGGAAGGTCATCGAATCTACCCCTGAGGGCATCATGCCTGAGCCACGTGAACATGCCAAAAGCCGCGGTTGGATGGAAAGTATCTTGAGGCGCATTCCCGGCTTCAAAGGATACCTGGAGAAAGAATATCGCCGCGATAGCGATGCACTGCAGCGAAGTTGGCTCGCCGATCGGCTACAGCGCACCAAGCCGGTGCTCGATGTGTACGGGCGGACTCTACTGGATGCAAAGAAAATGAGTCTGCTGCCGGAGCTCGATCGCTTCAAAGGACGGGTCGACAAATCGATCGGCCGGATTCGTGGCGCGATGCAAGGATACAGCGGCCTGTTCGATTTGGTGAAGGTCGACGAAACGCTGCTCGATCGCGTGTACGAACAAGACGTGAAGACGATGGATGCCGTGGATACCGTGGCCGCATCGATCGAAAAGCTCGCAACCGCAACTGCCGATTCGCCATCGCCGTTTGTCGCGCTGAACGAACAACTGGCAGCGGTGGAACAGGCGATCAATCACCGACAGGATATGTTGAAAGGGCTTGAGTAGATGAATGACGTTAGTCAT
>CAVZCV010000003.1:0-143928 GCA_963773875.1 Pirellulales bacterium | reverse complement strand
CCTCGTAGCTCAGAGGATAGAGCGAGTGTTTCCTAAACACTAGGTCGCAGGTTCGAGTCCTGCCGAGGGTATTCTTCGTATGTTCGTTTAAAACAGCAGCTGGTCCACCTGCAACGTGCGAATCGAGCACGAACCAAACTTCATCCCTCCAGCAACATTCTGATAGGATACTTCCTGAATTCAGATAGTGGCTGGGTTTCCGCCGCGTGCTGCAGCGCATACATGCCAACTTGCGAAATCAAGTCCAGGATGCGAACAGCGCATCCAACAACACATTTTCGGCCGGTGATGCGTTTTCGCAAAGGTGCCGAATTGGCGCACCAGTGAAGGCCAGAATCTGGTCAACCCTCGCCGACGTTGAATAGGTCGCTGAGCTTTGCCAGCGCGGAAGTTCTTGGTCGAGACTGGTTATTCCAACAGGCCTCTTCGATCGCGCTTCTTCCGATGATGAGTTTCTGTTGCTGAGAACATTCCTGCCCTTGGAAGAAGTTGCTCCGGAGAATTCGACACTGTTGCTTGCGACTACCGTTTCCGTTGGCATCAAAGCGATAGTGGGGCGTATTGCTGTTCCGGAGCGATGCCGCAATGCCAGCCATCCGTCAGTATCTGCCGACGAGCTTCCATTGCCTGCCGATGAAGTTGGCGCCTCAAGCACAGACCGCGGAACGACTGTCGGAGATTGGGCTGGAGTGCCATTGGCCGTAAGATCCTCGAATCTGTTGTTACTCGCCACCAGAATAGGAGAAGGAATGCCATCGGATCTGCCGGAGATTAATGTATCCTCCGTTGCTGCACTTCCGCCTCCAGTTCCTGCGCCGCTTACCAATCGGTCGAGCAAAGATTGAATATCTGCATTTGTGACGCGTCCATCGCCATTGAAGTCGGCAACCTTCGGCAGATCCTGCGGCGACAAATTGCGCTGGGCCGCGTAAGCGTTCAAATCGCACAGCGCTTGCAGAAACGCCGGCAGGTCGGCCGCGTCGAACTGGCCGTCGAAGTTGATATCGCCATTCAGATACACCACGTGGACCGTGGCGTTGCCGGCAATGGCTCCGCTTTGCGCCTGCACAACTGCAGAACCTACCGGCGATTGCGGCGCAGCATACAGCCCGGACGCGTCGACTGTGCCAACTGAACCGCTCGCAAGATTCCAACTAAAACTGGGTTGCACGGACAGTGGGGCGCTGAATTGATCGAGCCCGATCGCCGCGAAATGTTGTGTCTGGCCGCTGGTCAGGCTTGCCGACGGTGGGGAAATCGTAATTGTGGTGAGTGTTTGATTCACCATCACCGAAATGGCCGCAGTTGTTGCGAACTCCGGTCCAAGTGCCGGATTGTCGACCGCCATCTGAAAATTGTAAGTGCCCGGCTTGGTGAACGTGGCGATGGTATTTTTCGAAAGATTCGTGCCATTGGCCGAAAAGTTAACTGGCGCTGGTGGAGTGCCGACGGTGCTCCACGTGTAGATTAACGCCGATTCACCCGCCGTGGCGTCGCCGCCGAGTACACTGAGCGTCGTAGTTGTAGTCGTCACTGGAATTGCAGACGCCATTGGCGCGCTAATGATGGCCGGGTCGGCAAGTTGCTTGATTTGCTGTGCGGAAAGCGATGTGCCGTAGATCCGGAAATCGTCGATGCTGCCCTGATAGGCCGGATCGTTGTACTGCGATTTTCCCAGGTAGTTTTGCGTCGTGGCTCCCAGGCTCGATGGATGCAATGTCATCGACTTGTTCGTCGCCACTGCCAGACCGTTGATGTACAGCGTTGCCGTTGTCCCGGCAAGCGTGACTGCAATATGGGTCCAAGTATTGGGGGTCAGGGGCGGGCCATCCAAACGCTGCTCGCCACTGCCGCCGCCGGTCACGGTAATTGCAAACCGCAGCGCGTTGGTGTCTCCGGCGTCGTCGGTCAGAAACATGTTGGTGGTCGTGCCCGATCCGAAATCGAAAATCCTGCCCCAATTGGCAAGCGACGTCGGCTGCACCCAGGCCGAAATCGTAAAATCGGAAAGCGCACTGACAAGGCCGACTGGCAACGTTGCATTTCCACCCGAAAGACTCAGGCCATTCCCGCTGACGCCAGCGGCAAATGCGGCAGCGCCGGTGAGGTTGCCATTTGCGCCGTTGCCGGATGAATCGCTGAGAACATCTCCCGACGAAGCGTCTGCCTGATACCAGGCAATCGGCGCGACGATTGAAATGGTGGCGTCGGCGAATGCACCGCCGCTGACAGTTGCGCGAACAGTTGCAGAACCAGCGCTCATTGGCGCGGTGTAAACCCCCGACGAGCTGATACTCCCTCCGCCGCTGGCAACCTGCCAACCGACCGTCGCCGGGGAACCGATCAGGTTTCCAAACTGATCGACCGTGCCGGCGAGAAATGCAGCCGTAGCACCGGCTGCAACGGTGCTCGCTGAGGGCACTATGGAAAATCCTGCCGCGACTTGATTCACCGTCACGGTGACCGAGCTTGTGGCCGTCGTGCCTACCGACGGATTCATGATTGTGACCGTGAATGTATACGATCCAGCCTGACTGAACGTGGCGGTCACATTTTTTGCAGCATTGATGCCATTGGCGCTATAGTTAACGTCTCCCGGCCCCGTCGCCGACCACGTATACGTGAGGTTGGATTCGCCGAGACTATCGGCGCCTAAAACTGATAGGTTCGTTGTCGTCCCATTGACCGTCGAAGGATTCGCCGCCGCCGGCGTGGCCACCGTTGGCGTATCGACCGTCGCGTCGAACTGCAGGATGGTGATCGAATATGCCGGGAACGTGTAGCCGAAGCTTTGACCCAGGCCGGAGAGCGTCGACGTCGCCGGCACAATGTTTACCGGATTGGCGATGGAATTCGTCGCGGTACTCGATGTTGCGCCGAAGCTTGTCACCGTTGCAGTGGATGACACTGAAGTGATGCCGCCGAGATTGATCGTCGACGCGTTACTCGACCCCGTTGTGTTCACGACTGTCAGATAGTATGTCGAATCTGTTTTGGTCACCAAAGTTTGCAGGCCACCGGCCCCGTTCGCTGTATGCGAAACCACGGTGGTTCCATGATTCTGCGAGAGCATGAGCTGTGCATAGTAGCTAGGCGATCCGTAGCTGCTCGTGGCATTGAAGCCAATCAGATCCGGACTCCATTGAACGCCATTTACGTTGACCCACAGCGGCGCGTACGACGACATGGTGACTAGGTCCGAGTTGCGTTCCAGGCCGAGCAGCCACGAAGCATCGCCAAGGGCAGCGTTCATATCGTTGGTCGGCGATCCTTCGAGGGACGCATATTCGCCAACAAAAATTTGATAGGATCCACGCGGCGTGTTGTCGTAGTGGTTCGAGTTCGATTCGAACCACTGGGGCGACTGATAGAAATGATCGTCGAGCACATCGAACGGACTGCCGCCTGTGCTTGTGCTCGTGGCGATAATCTTCAGCGAGGGAAACGCAACATGAATTGCATTGTAGAACAGCGGATAGTGCGCCGCATAATTTGACGAGAAGAAGTCTTCATTCCCGATTTCAACATAGGTGACGTTGTAAGGCGCCGGGTGCCCATTCGCTGCACGCATTGCTCCCCAGGTCGTCGTCACGGGGTCGAGTACGTAATGCAGTTCGTTGACGGCATCGGTCACATCGGCGGCCAGCGTTGCGCCAGTGTCCGATGTACCGTTGAGCGTATACCCGGCATACACGGCCAAAATCGGCGCGGCGCCGACCTCCTCTGCCATCTGCAGGTATTCATCTAGTCCCATTCCGTCGGTCGACCAGTAGCCCCAAGCAGAGTTGTAGTGCCCGGGGCGATTTTGCACCGGTCCAATCGTGCTGGCCCATTGGAAGCGGGTTGCAAACGTACTTCCCTCAAGATAGTTCCCTCCCGGTACGCGAAAAATCGCCGGCTTAAGCGCGGCAAACTTTTGCATCAGATCGATGCGCAAATGATTGCTGGCCTCTTGATAGGCCGGCGGAAACACATAGACCGCGCCAAACGAAAGGGTTTTGCCGTTCGCCGATGTGCTGTTGGTCGAAATGACAAACCGATTGGTCGAACTCGTCGGGGCGTTGGCGCTTGTATTCAACGTAACCGTGTATTGAGCCCACGCGGTTGTAATCGAAGAGACGATGGCGCTCGCATAGATGGTTCCAGTCGTGGATTCCAAATCCACGGTCAGCGGTCCGGCAAAGCCCGAACTCGCCTTGGCATAGAACTGCACGGTGTAGGAAGTCGATGGCGCCACTGCAACTCCGAAATACCCGGTGTTCGAAATTCCGACACGGGCAGAAGCTGTCACGCCGGAAGTGACAGTCAACTTCCCCGACTGCGTTAAGGCAGTCGTTGGGCCAGTCGTTGTGTCGGAAGCCAACGTGGCGCTCACGCCGGTTCCTCGTATGGCGGACCAGGCGTTCAGCGCATTCGTGGAATCGTTGAATCCGCTGTTACGGATCTCGTCATTGTAGAGACCCCCTTCGCCGCCATAATTGATATCTTCCATGAAGGCGCCGAAAAGATTTGGCGACACGGTTACGCCCGAGGCGCCCATGGCAATATCGATGGTGGATGTCGGTATCGTACCGAAGAATGGGACGTTTGCTGCCGCCGAGGCAGTGAGCGGCGAGTTGAAGAAATGCACTTCGTCGATTTCGCCGTTCACGAAATCGGTTCGCGCCCCGTTGAACTTGGCGCCGCCTACCACCGTCGCGCCGGTTGCTTGCCAACCTCCACTGTACGACACCGTCGATTGCAGAACGCCATTGACATACAGCGACAATTGACCGGTTGCAACATTGTCGACGCCAATCAGGTTGTACCACACGCCTGGCGTCGGGGCGTTCGTGGCGCTGGCACGAAAAGGCTGCGCTGAAATACTGTCGGAAGCGAGTCGCGAAAATGCGAATGATCCGGTGTCACCGCGCAGTTGGAGGTAGAAACCGGAAGTGTTGGCACCGTCGATTGATACAAACGTCTGCCATCCACTAACTGAATTCAGATTCACCCAAGCGGACACAGAAAACGATGTCGAAGTGTTAATGACCGGCGAAGCGTTCACTGCGTTGCCGGTTGCCGTGCCGTTTACTGACAGTGAGTTCGATCCAATTTTACCGGCGGCCCAACTGGCGCCGGCGCCCAGGGTCAACGTATTTCCGTGGCCGCTCATGTCGGCCGCGGTCGTTCCCGTCCCGTCGTCGAACGTGTAGTAAGCCGGCTGATCGAGGGCAGCAACCTGCGCCGCGGAGAGCGCAGACGAGAACAGCTGCACATCGTCGATCGAGCCATTCACATTATCGGTTTGTGCGCCGTTGTAAAATCCATGGCCAATTAGCGTGTTACCCGCGGCGCTCCAGCCGCCGACATATGTCCCCGTCCCCGCCAGCTGGCCGTCAACGTATAGACTTAGCGTTCCTGTGCTCACGTCGTCGACGCCTACCAGGTGATACCAGGTGCCCACGACTGGGGGGGCAGTTGACGCCGCGAAGCTCGCCGGGCCAACCGCATCGGACGTTAGGCGCGCCAATCCGAATGTGCCGGTGTCGCCGCGCAGCTGCAGATAGAAACCAGCAACATTCGTTCCCGCGATTGAAACAAAAGTCTGATAGCCGCCAAGCGCTGCGAGCTTCACCCAAGCCGATACAGTGAAACTGTTGGCGGTATTCACGACTGGCCCAGCTGCTGTCGCAACTCCTGCGGAGCCAGCCACGCTAATCGCACTTGGTCCTATGTTCCCCGTCGCCCATGTGACACCCGTGCCCAGCGTCGCAGTGTGCCCGTTGCCCGTCGAATCGGCCGCGATGGTATCCGTGCCCTCGTCGAACGTCCAATGCGCTTCCGGCGTGGGCACGGAAGGGATTGGACCGTTGGACAAGACTGTGCGGTCTTCTAGGATTTCGAACCGTCTTGCGGGGATTGAGCGAGGTCGCGCGGAAAATCTCAATCGACGATATCGGCCGTGTTGCCGAAAACGGAAATCCGATCGGGACGCCGAAGACAATCCCGATCGTCGCGCACACATTGTGGACCTCCGATTGATCTTGGGTGTCAAGCATGCAGCAAACCGAATCGGAGTCAGCGTCCGGAAAAGAAAACGCCAAGCCTGCGATCAAGCGCAGTCGCCATTATAGCGATTCGGGCCGAACTTGTGAATTAAATGGCATGAAGTGCATTGTAATTTCTGTCGGCGTCATACCACCTTCGCGAATGGCACCTACCAGGCGTGGAGCCAATGCAAACGATATCACACAGTTGTTGTCCTTGGCTGGCGCGGTCGGCCTCCGGAACCGGAGATCGCTATTTCTACTATTTTCAGAGCTTGCGGTACGTCAAGCGTCCGCGTGCGATAGAATGCTCAAGGGGTCAAATCAGCGAGCTCGATCGAGTGCTAGGAGGACGTCATGATCGATTTGATTTCGCGCCGCCGGTTCGTTCGACAAACAGTAACCGCCGGAACGCTGGCTGGGTTGGGTGATTTTGGTTTTTTGTCGAAATTAAAACTGTTGTCAGCGGCGGAAACGACGGTTCCGCCTGGCGCCGTGCAATTTCGGTCCGACATCGAGCCACTCGTTCGATTGCTGGAAACAACCCCCCGCGATAAGCTGCTCGAGGAAGTGGGCTCGCGCATCCGTCATGGTCTTAGCTACCGGGATGTCGTTGCCGCTGTTCTTTTGGCTGGGATTCGCAATGTGCAGCCGCGGCCATCGGTCGGATTTAAATTTCATGCCGTGCTGGTCGTCAATTCGGCACATTTGGCTAGCATCCAATCTCCCGACGAACATCGCTGGCTGCCGATCTTCTGGGCGCTAGATTCGTTCAAGGACGCTCAGGCGCAAGATGCTCGTGAAGCCGATTGGACGATGTCAGCCGTAGACGAGTCGAAATTGCCTTCGCCAGCGAAGGCCAGGGCTGCTTTCGTTGAGTCTATGGAGGCGTGGGATGAGCCCGCTGCGGACGCCGCCGCGGCTGGACTTGCAAGAATCACGGGGACCGCCGACGCGTTCGAATTGTTGTTTCGCTACGGATGCCGCGATTTTCGCGATATCGGACACAAAGCAATCTATGTTGCCAACAGCTGGCGTGCTTTAGGCTGCATCGGCCAGGAACATGCAGAACCAGTGATCCGTTCTTTGGCGTATGCATTACTCTGCCGTGGCGGAGATCGAAAGGATCAGGATGCGCCGGCCGATCTTCCGATCAAACGCAATCGAGAATTAGCCGAAAAATTTCCGACCGGTTGGACCGAAGGCAAGCACGATGACAAGGCAACAACGGAATTCTTGTCGACGTTGAGAACCGGCAGCGATGAAGACTGCTGCAAATTGGTGGTCGAAATGCTGAGCCGAGGTGTTGCACCCCAATCGGTCTGGGATGCGCTGTTCGTCGGGGCGGAAGAACTATTGGTCCGACAGCCGGGAATTGTGTCGCTGCATGCGGTTACGTCCACAAATGCGCTCCACTTCGCGTACAACACGGCTGCCAGCGACGAAACCAGGCGATTGCTACTGTTGCAAAATGCGGCCTTCTTGCCGCTATTTCGCCAAGCAATGGAGCGACGAGGTGCGGTCAAAGATTACCATCTCGACGCATTGGAACCGATCCAAACTCAGACCGACAGCCGCGCCACCATCGACGAAATATTTGCCGATATCAGCAGCGATAAAATCACGGCGGCTGGCAAGGTACTAGGCTACCTGAATGCCGGAGGCGATCCGCAACAGCTGATCGATGCTGCGAGGTTGCTGGTGTTCCTGAAAGGCGACAATGCCCACGATTACAAATTCAGCTCGGCGGTTTTAGAAGATTACTATCATGTTTCGCCAACATGGCGCAATCGCTATTTGGCAGCCAGCGTATTCAATCTGCGTGGATCCAAGCAACCAGACAATCGCTTGGTCCAGCGCACGCGTGCCGCACTACGATCCTAAAGGCAACCTTGTAGCGGCATGCGGCGATATGGATCGTAACGATAATTTAAGGGCGCGCGGTGCCTCGGCAGACAGAATCGCTCGTGTCTGTGCCCTACAAATGGATGGTGGCACTGCATTACGTCGATTACATCAACGACATCTGCTTCAGGAGTGCCCTTTGAATCGCAAGTAATCGGTCGCTGGGCTGGAGCCGGAGCCTGTGGAACTGCGGGAGCTTGAATACGTGCCGGTGTCGTATTTTTCGTGCAGGTCGTCGTGCAAAGAGCGAAGTTCTTCGAGCGACCACGACTCGATGTGCCAGGCCGGAATCAGCTGCTCTTCATGATTCGGGCCGTGCAAGTGCGACACCACTTTTTCACGCGTCGGGTTCCAATCGCCTTCCACCGACCAGTGATTGCCACGCAGCGGATAGCTGCCCGTCGACTCTACGCGGGCGGCTTCTAGCACAACGCCAGCTGGTCGCTCATCAACGCCTTTGGCCAGGAAGCCGAACGTCCAGGCGTCCAATGGCGTGGTGCAGCCGGAGCGGAAGTAACGCACAATCTCGCCGTGGTCGATGCATGCGACGGTCGGGAATTCTTTGTGGTCAAGTTTTTCGACAAGGTCTGGCACTTCGTCGCGGTCGACAATTTGCACCATGTTTTGTGGAGCCGTACCAATGGTCCAGCCGATGGCGCGCATCTTCGCGAATTCGCCGCCACGCTGGTTCAATCGGTTCATTTCGTCGGTGCAGTGCTGTGAATCTTTCGAGGTGATGACGAGCACCCGAGGGTTGCGTTCTTTGCGGCTGCTGACGTCGGTCTTCGAGGCGACGACACGCGACGCAGCATGACTTTCGGCAGATGATTTCGCGGCGGAGGCTCGATCGGCAGCCGACGCCTCAGCGGCGCTGGAAAGATTTCGAGAGGCGAAAAGACCGGCCAGCAATAGGCCAGTCAGCGCCCAGCGGCTGATGGATCGGGTCATTTGTAGGCATCCTGAATAGCAGGAATAAAGCGGACGAAACAGAGGTTGGCGTCCGTGCCTACACAAAAGCTTAGGTTGGGCTGCAAGTTTTGGGCCTGGACGCTCTGGGGGCATCGTTGCCGGGGGGCCAACTTCAATTTGCTCAAGGCTTTACATTTGACGCGCTGTATCCGTACCCACTGCGGGAGCGATGAAACTGTATGCGGGTTGGGCCTTTATCGCCCAAAGAATTGGCGAGTTGCTGGAATTCGCGCACCGCTCGAAACGGCCTCAGGGCAGCCAAATGACGTGGGCTTAAAATCTGTTTACAATAGTTGCCATTGGTGCCGTTTGCCGCTTTGGGCGGTTTATCATTTCTCGGGGGAATCCATGTTTCGTAACTTGTTGAATGCCCGCGCTTTGGCGTGCGGCATGTGCGTTTTGCTTTCTGTTGCCGCCGCAGTGTGCTGCGCGCCGATTTGCACGGCGCAAGATCAGCCGGCCAGTTCGAAGATCTCACCGGAAGCGAAGGCGCGCGATCAGGCCGAAGCCGACGAAGCGCTTAACGGTTGGTGGACCGCGGCCCTGAAGAATCGCGACGAGCGAGTGCAATGGTGGCGCGACGCGAAGTTTGGCTGCTTCATTCACTGGGGTGTCTATGCCGATCCGGCAGGCGAGTACAAAGGCCGCAAAGGCGGATCGTACTCGGAACATTTGATGCGGCAATTGAAAATTCCAAGGCAGGAATACTTGGACGAAATTGCGGCGAAATTCAATCCCACGAAGTTCGACGCAGACGCCTGGGTCAAATTGATCAAAGGTGCTGGCATGCGCTATCTGGTGATTACGGCAAAGCACCACGATGGCTTCGCGATGTATCCGTCGAAGGTTAGCGATTTCAATCTGACCGACGCAACGCAATTCAAGCGCGATCCGATGCAGGAACTTTCAGATGCGTGCAAAGCCAACGGCGTGCATTTTGGCTTTTATTATTCGCACGCGTTCGATTGGGAACATCCCGACGCGCCGGGCAACGATTGGGATTACAAAAACCCTGGCGGCGATCAGCACCTCTTCGACGAGAAGCAAGGCGCCGGCTACATCAATTGGTACGATGTCCATCCGGAGCTCGTTGCGAAGGCAAGGAAGTATGTGGATGAGAAAGCGATTCCGCAATTGCAGGAGCTCATCGCGAAATATCACCCAGAAATCTTCTGGTTCGACGTTGGCGGCAAGTTGCCGGTTTCGGAGCAGTTGCGAATTGTGAAAGCGGTGCGGGCTGCCGATCCACACGTGGTCGTCAACGGGCGGGCTGCGAGAGGGCTGGGAAAGAACTTCGGCGATTATGTCGACACTGCGGACAATCCGGCGGAAGTGCGCGAAGCGGAGGGCGATTGGGAAGCCATTCCCACCGTGAACAATTCGTATGGCTACAACAAACTCGATAACAACTACAAGACGCCCGAGTTTCTTATCCGGTTGATTGCAAAGATCACCGCCAAAGGCGGCAACACGCTGCTGAACATTGGTCCAAAGGGTGACGGCACAATCGACGAGAATGCCACGCGCATTTTACGAGGCATCGGCCGCTGGATGGACACCAATGGCGAGAGCATTCACGGCGCAACGCGCACGCCGCTCGATCGCCAGGCTTGGGGCGATTCTACGGTGAAAGGCAACAAGCTGTATCTGCACGTGTTCCAGTGGCCGAGCGACGGTAGTCTGATTGTTGGCAACCTGCAGGGAAATGTGAAGCGCGCCTATCTGCTGGCAGATCCGCAGAAACCCATCGATGCGTGGCAGTTGGGCGAGAGCGATATCACCGTTGCACTGCCAAAGACGCCGCCCGATGAAACCGACAGCGTCGTTGTGCTAGAAATGGACGGGCCGGTGAAGGGCACCAAAGGGCGGCTGTTGGCCACCAATATCGAAGTTAATCAGTTATTGGCGTTCGACGCTCAGACGCAAGGAAAATTCACTTATGGCGACGGCAAAGCCGGACGTTATTATGCGGCAGGCTTTACGAAAGAAGGGGATGCACTGTCCTGGCCGATCCGGCTAAACCAGCGGGCGACGTTCGAAATTTCCGCGCGCGTTATCGCCCCTAAAGGAACTCAGTTGAAACTTGTGTTCCGGCGAGGTTTGAACGCTGAAGTAATTGGTGCGACGGTCGATGCCGACAGCACTAAAGAGCAACTCGTCAGATTTACGCCCTTTCAAATATCAGCTGGGCAATACCAACTGCGTTTCCAGCCAGAGCAACCCACGGAAGTCAGTTTGTTCGAGGTGTTGCTCAAGCCGGTGAAGTAGTTTTCGACTTGAATTTCGCCGCAGTGAGGTGTGACGCTTGCGAGGTTCATTGCGCGGTCGGGTCGTGATTACAAGCGCACCCTTGATCAACCGACTTCGCCAGCAGACAATCAGCGTTTCCCGCCGCGCGCTTGTCTCGGGAAATGACTTTGGCAGGTTTCCAACAGGCCCCATTCGCGTGCGGACGATCGCAATTGCGGTTTAGAAAGTTCGAGGGATCAAGTATGACAAGTCGGCAGGCAGCCGAACCGGCGGCGGCAAATCTGTCGGAGCTCGCGGCCCAAACGGCCGAAGACTTCCGCCGACTGTTTTTGCGCCCACCTAAATACATGGTTGCTGCGCCGGGTCGAGTCAATCTGATAGGCGAGCATACCGACTACAACGGCGGCTATGTGCTGCCGATGGCGATTGAGCGGTATGTAGTTATTGCGGCCGATCTAGCCGGGAACCAGGCCAATCAGAACGCAGTGCGCATTTATAGCGCCAGCAAAGAGGAAACAGCGTCAATTTCGCTGCGCGGCGATGATTCGCTTTCTTCGCCCAAATGGTCCAGCTATGTGGAAGGCGTTGTGTCTGGCTTTGCGGCACGTGGCCAGGCGCCGCCTGCGTTCGATGCAGCCGTTCGTTCCACGGTTCCGCTGGGAGGTGGATTGTCGAGCAGCGCGGCCCTCGAGGTGGCAACGGCGACGCTTTTGGAAGCACTAACAGGGAAGCCACTCACACCCGTACAAAAAGCGCTCTTGTGCCAAGAGGCAGAGCACAAATACGCGGGCGTGCCGTGCGGCATCATGGATCAGTTCAGCAGTGCCATGTGCACGGCCGATCATTTGATGCTGCTCGATTGTCGCTCGCAAAAGTTCGAGCTTGTGTCGTTTGCGAATCCGGACATTACGGTACTCATCGCGAATAGCAACGTGAAGCACGAATTGACCGGCGGCGAATACGCGCAGCGGCGCGCCCAATGCGAAGCGGCCGCCAAAGTTTTGGGAGTGGAATTGCTGCGCGATGCGACGCTCTCGCAATTGGAATCGGCGCGACCGCAGCTCGGCGATGTTAACTACCGCCGCGCCCGCCATGTGATTGGCGAAATCGATCGCACCGTTCGGGCCGCCGAGGCGATTCGCCGCGGTGAGTGGAGCGAGGTTGGCCGGCTAATGTATGCGAGCCACGATTCGCTGCGCGACGATTATGAAGTGAGCTGCCAGGAATTAGATTTACTCGTCGAAATTGCTCGCGAGATCGGCGATTCCGGTGGTGTCATCGGCGCGCGAATGACCGGCGGCGGATTCGGGGGCTGCACGGTTAGCCTGGTGAAAACCGAACAGGCAGCCACGGCGATGCAACAGCTTGCCGAGCAATATCAAAAACAGACCGGCATCGCAGCGACGCTGTTCACGAGTCGGCCAGGTCAGGGAGCGCACGTTCTTTCGACATCATGAGTAGCCAGGACTTTCCTCATCGTCGTCTCAATCCGCTAACCGGCGATTGGGTGCTTGTCTCGCCCCATCGCACCCAGCGGCCCTGGTTGGGAAAGCGCGAATCATTGCCGCAGGCAACCCGTCCACAGCACGATCCGGCCTGCTATTTGTGCCCCGGCAACACGCGGGCCGGCGGAATCCAAAATCCGAATTACACGGAGCCATTTGCTTTTACGAACGATTATCCCGCGCTGCTAAAGGACCCCTCGCCCGCGCTGGAGTCGGACGCCGATGCGGACTTGTTCCGACGCGAGAATGTTACCGGCACTTGCCGCGTGGTCTGTTTTTCCCCGCGACACGATTTGACATTGCCGTATATGTCGCTCGCAGAAATTCGCCAGGTCATCGATGTTTGGGCGGCACAAACCTCGGAACTTGGGCAGAAATTCCGCTGGGTGCAAGTGTTCGAGAACAAGGGCGAAATCATGGGGTGCTCGAACCCCCATCCGCACGGTCAGATTTGGGCCAGCGACGTACTACCGAATGAGCCGGCAAAAGAAGACCGGCAGCAGCGAGAATATTTTCGCCGGCACCGCTCGCCGCTACTCACCGACTATTTGGCGCGAAGCAGCAGGCGGCGAACGCACGGTTATCGAAAACAAGAACTGGCTAGCCGTCGTTCCGTATTGGGCAACTTGGCCATTCGAAACGCTGCTGTTGCCGCGCGAACATGTGTTGCGATTTCCCGAGCTCAGCGACGAGCAGCGAAACGATCTGGCCGACGCCTTGAAGCGGCTGCTTGTAAAGTACGATAACTTGTTTGAAACGTCGTTTCCGTATTCCATGGGCTGGCACGGCGCACCAACCGCCGCCGGCGATTGGTCGCATTGGCAATTGCACGCGCATTTTTATCCGCCGCTGTTGCGATCGGCCACGGTGAAAAAGTTTATGGTCGGATACGAAATGCTCGGCGAAGCCCAGCGCGATCTCACCCCCGAACAAGCAGCCCAACGGCTGCAAGAAGTTGCAGACACGATCCCAGCAGCAGGCAGTTAATCCATGAAAATTCTCGTCACCGGCGGCGCGGGCTACATCGGTAGTGTGGCCGTGGAACAATTGGTGGAAATGGGCGAAGAGGTTGTCGTTTTCGACAATCTGTATCAGGGCCATCGCGAGGCGGTGCATCCGCGCGCGAAATTCGTGGAGGGCGATCTGGCCGATCGCGCAGTCATCGAGCGCACGCTGGCAGAGCACAAGCCGGAAACCGTCATGCATTTCGCGGCGCATTCGCTCGTCGGCGAATCGATGCAAGCGCCGTTCAAATATCTGGGCTCCAATGTCACCAATGGAATCAATTTGCTGGAAAGCATGCTCAAGCATGGCATCAAGCGGTTCATTCTGTCGTCGACGGCCAATTTGTTCGACGATCCAGAGCGCATGCCGATCGATGAACAGGAACGCATCGTGCCCGGCAGCCCGTATGGCGAATCGAAATTCATTTTGGAGCGGATGCTATTTTGGCTCGATCGAATTTATGGGTTCCGCTATGCGTCCTTGCGATATTTCAACGCCGCCGGAGCGACGGCCGAGCGCGGTGAAGATCATAGCCCGGAATTGCACATCATTCCGATTGTGCTCAAAGTTGCCCAAGGCAAGCGCGAGTCGGTGACGGTGTTCGGCAATGATTACGCCACGGTGGATGGCACCTGCGTGCGCGACTACATTCATGTGGCCGATTTGGCGCAAGCCCACATCTTGGCGATGAAGGCGCTCGCCGAAAAAAGCCGCACATACAACCTTGGCAATGGCAAAGGATTCAGCGTGAAGCAGGTGATCGACGCGGTGCGCAAGATTACCGGTCATCCAATTCCAGCAAAAATGGGGCCCCGGCGGCCGGGTGACCCGCCAACTTTGATCGCCGGTAGCGAAAAAATCCGCCGCGAATTGGGCTGGAGCCCCAAATTCCCCGATATCGAACAGATTATCGAATCTGCTTGGAATTGGCATCAGAAGCATCCAAACGGATATCGCAAGGTGTAACGTGTGGGAATTTTAAAGTTTGCCCGCTGGCCAACAGGTGAGCAGTTCGTGCGCAGCCTGAGAGCAAAACGCGCGGACGGCGGAATTTAAACTGCGTTGCCGCTCTCTTTTCGTCCCCCTTGATTGCCGCAAGCCACGCCGCTACGGTGTCGGTGGCGGTACATCAGTTGCACCGGCGATCGGCCCCCGTTCATGGGTCGATCGTCCGCGTTCTTTCCTCGCCGTTAACGCATAGGAAATCGCGCTCGTGCCGCAGATTTTTCATCGCAGCTTCAACACGCTCTCGAAGGCCAGCATCATCGGCCTTGTGGCTCTGGCTGCCTATTTTCTTTGGACGCTGTACGTGCTGGGTTGGTCGCCGTATGTCACCCAGGCGCAAATTGCGCGCGTGCAGCCCGTCGACTTCAGCCATGCACATCACGTGGGTCAATTGGGCATCGATTGCCGTTACTGCCACGCGTCAGTGGAAAACTCGTCGTTCGCCGGCATGCCGCCGACAAAAACGTGCATGAACTGCCACCAGGAAATCTGGTTTGGCAGCGCTGCCTTGGAACCGGTGCGAGCGAGCTACCGCAACGGCGCGGCAATCGCTTGGGAGCGAATCCACAATTTGCCGCAATTCGTGTACTTCGACCACAGCATTCACGTGAATAAAGGCGTGGGCTGCGTGGAATGCCATGGCCGCGTGGATCAAATGCCGTTCACGTATCAGGCGCAATCGTTGCTCATGGGATGGTGCCTCGATTGCCATCGTAGTCCGGCGGCGCACCTGCGTCCGCGCGATGAAATTTTCAACATGGCGTGGGAGCCGCCGGGCGATGATCCCGACTTTGGCAAGAAACTTTTGAACGATTACCACATCCGCAGCACCGGCGAACTGACGAGCTGCTCGACTTGCCATCGATGATGCCAAGCAATACATCACTGCCGGCGCGGCCGAGAAGCGAGTCTCGCGCTGCGCCTGGCGGCAAAGAATTTTGGCGTGGACTGGAAGAACTGGCCGAGTCGCCGGCATTTCAGGAAATGTTGCATCGCGAGTTTCCTGTTGACGCGACCACCTGGTCCAACCCAGTCACGCGGCGGCAGTTTCTCACGCTGATGGGCGCCTCGCTCGCAATGGCTGGACTTACCGGTTGTTCGCCGCAGCCGCCGGTTCGAAAAATCATGCCGTACGCGCGGCAGCCGGAACAAATCGTGCCCGGCAAACCACGACTCTATGCCACATGCATGACTCTGGGCGGCCTGGCGACGGGCCTCTTGGTGAAAAGCCATGAGGGACGGCCGACAAAGATCGAAGGCAATCCGAAACATCCTGCTAGCCTGGGAGCCACTGATCCCTTTGCGCAAGCGGCAATTCTTGATCTCTACGATCCGGATCGTTCGCAATCGGTGACCTACCGCGGCGAGCCGCGCGGTTGGAGCGACGCACAACTAGCTCTGCGCACTGCGCTGGAAAAAATGCGCGGCACTGGGGGGCGCGGCCTGCGAATTCTGACCGACACCGTTTCTTCGCCGACGCTGCAAGATCAGATTGCCGGCGATCGCGAAGGATCGCTGTTGCGTCAATTCCCCGAGGCTCGTTGGATTCAAAACGAGCCGACATTCAGCGACGGTTCGGCGGCCGGGGCCCGCCTGGCATTTGGTGAAGAGGTGACGCCCGTTTTCGATGTGTCCAGTGCGGATGTTATTGTTTCGCTCGATGCGGATTTTCTAGCCTGCCAAGGAGCTAGCGTGCGCTATTCGCGCGAGTTTGCCAAACGGCGGCGTGCAGCGAACGCGGACTCCGACCGCGGGATGAACCGGCTGTACGTCGTGGAATCCACGCCCTCGATCACGGGGGTGATTGCAGATCACCGCCTGCCGCTGAAGGCACGCGATGTCGAGCCGTTTGCGAGAGCGCTTGCCGCAGAGATTGGTGCGACCTCTCAGCGCGGTGAGTTTGAATTGAGCGACATCGAGCGCCGCTGGATCCGAGCTATCGCCAAAGATTTGGCTGACCACCGCGGGGCGGCACTTCTCATCGCCGGCGAAACGCAGCCGGCAGCGGTGCACGCGCTGGCACACGCCATGAATGAATCGCTCGGAGCAACAGACAGGACGGTGTCGTACATTCGTCCGACCACGTTTGCGCGTCCAATCAAATGGCCGATATGCGCGATTTAGCTCAGCAAATGGCGACGGGAGAAGTCCAACTCCTGCTCATTTGCGGAAGCAATCCTGTTTTCACCGCGCCGGCCGATTTGAACTTCTCGCAGGCGCTCGAAGAAGTGCCGCTTCGAGTGCACTTGGGCATCTACCAGGATGAAACCGCAGTGCAGTGTCATTGGCATATTCCGCAAACGCATTTTTTGGAAGCCTGGAGCGATGCCCGTGCCTTCGACGGCACGGCGTCAGTTGTGCAGCCGCTGATTGCACCGCTCTATCACGGGCATTCCGCGCATGAATTGATTTCCGCACTGATGGATGCTGCGCCGCGACCCGGCTATGAAATCGTCCGCGTTTACTGGCGCGACAACATGCCAGGTGCGCGCGATGAAACCGCGTTCGAAGCCGCGTGGGAGAACGCCTTACGCGAAGGAATCATTGCGAACACTGCGTTCGAGCCGCGCGTAACCTTACGCTGCGTCGAGATTGGGAGACCGTCGAGGCAACGAGCGCTGCACGGGATTCCGATCAAGCGGGTTCACTGGAAGTCGTGTTTCGACCCGACCCTACAATTTACGACGGCCGATTCGCAAATAACGGCTGGCTGCAAGAACTGCCCAAACCCATCACGAAGTTGACATGGGAAAACGCAGTGCACATCAGCCCTCAGCTTGCGGAGAAACTTGGCATTACGCAAACATTTGGCTCAAGCGGCGGCGAGCATGGCCAGGCGATTGTCGAGCGCGTCGAGCTCACGTTGCATGGCCGAACCGTGCAAGCTCCCGTTTGGATTCACCCCGGGCTGCCGGACAATTCGGTCACCTTGCATTTTGGATACGGACGCAGGCAGGCCGGGCGCGTGGGTACCGATGTTGGCTTCAATGCGTATCAGCTACGAACCTCACAATCGCCGTGGCGCGATGAGGGCCTCGAGATTCGCAAACTCGATGAAACGTACACACTGGCTTGCACGCAGATGCACCATGCGATGGAAGGGCGCGAGCCGGTTCGCGCGGCGACTTATGAAACGTATCGCGCCCATCCGAATTTCCTGAAAGACAGCGAAAAGCAAGAGGAAACCGATCCACGGCTTGCGCCGCTCTCGTTCTACGAACCGGTTGATTATGATCCACCCAAAAACAAATGGGGCATGTCGATCGATTTAAGCGCCTGTCACGGCTGCAGCGCCTGCGTCGTCGCCTGCCAGGCGGAGAACAATATTCCAGTGGTCGGCAAAACGGAAGTCACGCGCGGCCGGGAAATGCATTGGCTGCGAATCGACCGTTACTATCGCGGCGACTTGGCGAATCCCGAAACATTTATGCAGCCCGTGCCGTGCATGCACTGCGAAAATGCGCCGTGCGAAATTGTTTGTCCCGTGGCGGCGACCGTGCACTCCGCCGATGGTTTGAACGACATGATCTACAACCGCTGTGTCGGCACGCGGTACTGCTCGAACAACTGTCCGTACAAAGTGCGGCGCTTCAATTTCTTGCCGTACTCCGATTTCACGACCGAAAGTTTGAAGCTTGGCCGCAATCCGCAGGTCACGGTGCGTAGTCGCGGCGTGATGGAAAAATGCACCTACTGCGTGCAGCGGATTCGCAACGGCCAGATTCAAGCGGAAGTCGCCGGCCAAAGCGTTCACGACGGCGACGTGCTCACCGCCTGCCAACAGGCGTGCCCCGCGCAAGCCATCGTGTTTGGCGATATGAACGACCCCCACAGTGCAGTCGCCAAGCGCAAAGCAGAGCCACTCGATTACAGCTTGCTCGGTGACCTCAGCACGCGGCCGCGGACCACGTATTCGGCGGCACTGCGAAATCCGAATCCCGCGCTTGCGCAGCCGGAGGATCGCACATGAGCGATGCCGCGCTGCCTTACAAAGGGGATGCCGAAATCGATGAACCACCCGTTCTGGAGCCCGGGCACACGTTTTCTTCGGTTACCGACAAGATCAGTTCGATTGTGCAAATTCGGCGCGCGCCGCGCGGCTGGTGGATTGGCGCTTTGATTTCGTTCTCGCTGTTGATGCTGCTCTTGTACGCGATCAGCTATTTGCTGTTCGTCGGGGTGGGCATTTGGGGCATCAACGTGCCGGTGGCCTGGGGCTTTGCGATCGTGAATTTCGTGTGGTGGATTGGCATCGGGCATGCCGGGACGTTGATCTCCGCAATCTTGCTGCTCTTGCACCAGGAATGGCGAACATCGATCAATCGGTTTGCTGAAGCGATGACGTTGTTCGCAGTCGCCAGCGCCGGACTGTTTCCGCTATTGCACATGGGCCGACCATGGTTTTTTTATTGGCTACTGCCGTACCCCAACACGATGAAGATCTGGCCGCAGTTTCGCAGCCCGCTAGTTTGGGATGTGTTTGCGGTTTCGACTTATTTCACCGTCTCGCTATTGTTCTGGTATGTCGGGCTAGTGCCCGACCTGGCCACGCTGCGCGACCGTTCGCAACATCGCTTTGGCCGGATTGCCTACGGCGTACTGGCAATGGGTTGGCGTGGCTCCGCTTATCACTGGAAGCGGTATGAGACCGCGTATTTGCTCTTGGCCGGATTGGCGACGCCGCTCGTGGTCTCGGTGCATACCGTCGTGAGCTTCGATTTCGCTGTCGCCGATTTGCCGGGCTGGCATTCGACCATTTTTCCGCCGTACTTCGTCGCCGGAGCCATTTATTCTGGTTTCGCCATGGTGCTGCTGCTCGCCATCCCGCTGCGCAGTTTTTATGGCCTGGAAGATTTCATCACAGAGCGGCACTTGCAGAACATGGCCAAAGTGATGCTCGCCACGGGGCTGATTGTCGCGTACGGATACTTTATTGAAGCCTTCATGTCGTGGTACGGCGGGAACAAATACGAATGGTACGTGCAAGTGAACCGCGCTACCGGGCCGTATCGAACGGCTTTCTGGGCGCTAATTGCTTGCAACGTAGTGGCCCCGCAAGTGCTCTGGTCGAGGCATGTTCGTTCAAGTCCCATCGCTCTCTTCATTGTCGCGGCCATTGTGCTCGTCGGCATGTGGCTCGAACGTTTTGTGATTGTCGTCACCAGTCTACAGCGCGATTTTCTGCCGTCGTCGTGGGGCATGTACTCGCCAACGATTTGGGACTGGGCCACGTTTTTGGGTTCGCTCGGCCTGTTCTTCAGCTTGCTGTTCATTTTCCTGCGATTGCTTCCGATGATTTCGATCGCCGAAATGCGTGCGCTCGTATCGCAAACCGAAACGGAAACTGCCAGTGGACCATCCGTTTGATATTTACGGATTGATCGCCGATTTCCGCGATCCTGCCCAACTGCTAACAGCAGTGAAGGCGGCGCGCGCGGCGGGCTATCGGCGGATGGATGCGTATACACCGTTTCCCGTGGAAGGATTGGCCGAAGAATTGGGAATGCGCCGCACGCGCGTGCCGCTCATTACGTTGATCGGTGGACTCATCGGCTGTGCCGGCGGGTTTTATTTGCAGTATTGGTGCATGGCGGTGAATTATCCGCTGAATGTCGGAGGGCGGCCGCTCAACAGTTGGCCGTCATTTATTCCGGTCACATTTGAATTGACCGTGCTGTGTGCCGCGATTTCGGCAGTGATGGGCATGTTCGTGTTGAATCGCTTGCCGATGCCGTATCATCCGGTGTTCAATGTTCCGCGCTTTGCCCTGGCGAGCCGCGACCGATTTTTTTTGTGCATTCAAGCGATCGATCCGCAGTTCAAGCGGGACGAAACGGCCAGATTTCTCGGCACCCTCGGCGCACACGAAGTCGTGGAGGTGCCGCCATGAGTAGGCATTTTGGAATAATTAGGCACCGGGGAATTCGCCCAATGGCATGCGCTCGCCGCCGGACGATTCTTACAGGATGCATGTTTCTCTGTGCCGTGGTCGGCGGTTGTCAGCAGAAAATGGCAAACCAGCCGAGTTACCGGCCTTTGGAATATAGCGCGTTTTTTGAAGATGGCCGTGCAGCGCGCCCGGCGGTGGAAGGCACGTTTGAGTGGAGCGAAAGAGCGGAAGACAAGGCTTTGCTGACCGGACGCACGCGCCGGGCATTGCCGACGCGGCCGACGTCGGCAGACGATTTCAAGTCGGAGCCACCCTTCCCGTTAACCATGGAGGTCCTGGAGCGAGGGCAGCAGCGTTACAAGGTGTTTTGCGTCGTGTGTCACGGTGTCACCGGCGAAGGCGACGGCACGATTGTCCGCCGCGGATACACGCGGCCACCGTCGTATATTGCCGATGATTCGCGGGGCCTGGCGCGTGAGGGGCTGAAGATCCGTTTGCGCGACGTGCCAATCGGCTATTTCTTTGAAGTAATCACCCACGGCATGGGCGCGATGGCCG
The DNA here is from genome assembly GCA_963773875.1 of Pirellulales bacterium. GTDB lineage: Bacteria > Planctomycetota > Planctomycetia > Pirellulales > JADZDJ01 > CAVTYH01. The sequence continues at coordinate 122,812 of CAVZCV010000003.1, read as the reverse complement.
ATTACTCGACCCAAGTGCCGCCGCGCGATCGCTGGGCCATTGCCGCATATATTCGAGCACTGCAAATCAGCCAGTATTCATCGCTCGACCAGCTGCCCGTCGAAGAGCAGCACGCTGCGCAACAAGCGCTGGAGGCGCGGCCATGAATAACCCAGAGCACGCGTCACATTCCGATCTGTGGCCGCGAATTCAACGCGGCGCCGTGCTGGCGATGATCGTTAGTGCCGTGCCAATTGCCTGGGGTGCACTCACTAGCCCGGAACATTTCTTCCGCGGATACCTGGTCGGTTGCTTATTCTGGCTCGGCATCACGCTTGGCTGCATGGTGCTATTGATGGTGCAATACCTCACCGGGGGCGCGTGGGGAATTTTGCTGCGGCGAATTCTGGAAGCCGCAGTGGCGACGCTACCGCTCGTGCTGTTGCTATTTGTTCCACTGGCGTTTGGTGTCGAGCGAATCTACCCCTGGGCTCACTCTGCTGTCAGCAGCAAAACAGCCGAGGTTTTGGACAAAAGCGATTATCTCAACGTGCCATTTTTTTTGGTGCGGGCGGGAGTTTACTTCCTGCTGTGGAATGTATTCAGTGGCATTTTGCGCATCTGGTCGATTCGGCAAGAGCAAGGGCGCAGCCAAGGCCCGTCGCGGGCCATTCGGCTCGTGAGCGCTTGGGGACTAGTGGCGTACGGCCTGAGCATCACATTCGCTTCGATCGATTGGATTATGTCGCTCGAGCCCAACTGGTATTCGACCATTTATCCGCCGCTATTTGCCGTGGCTCAAATCCTCAGCGGGATGGCGTTCGCCACGGTGATGCTTTCGATGCTGGCCGGCGCGGAGCCAATTGGCAGTGTCGCGCGCCCGAATCATTGGCGCGATCTTGGTAATTTGCTGCTGGCGTTTGTCATGTGCTGGGCCTATTTATCGTTCTCGCAATTCCTGTTGATTTGGGTCGAAAACCTGCCGGAGGAAATTCCCTGGTATTTGCTGCGCACTCGCGGCGGCTGGCAGTGGATTGCCATGACGCTGGTAGTGTTGCAATTTGCCATTCCGTTTTTGTTTTTGCTCTCGCGCGATGTGAAAGAAAATCCGCGGCGATTGGCCGCGATCGCAGGGTTGGTCTTAGTGCTGCAATTCGTGAATTTGTATTGGTCGGTCGAAGCGGCATTTCCCGACGGCGTGGGCTGGTACTGGATTGTCGATTTGGGCGCGTGGATCGGATTAGGCGGACTGTGGATGTGGTGGTTCGTACGGAAACTCAAAGCCCGATCGCTACTGCCGACCGACGATCCGTACTTCGACGAGTATTTGCCGCTGGAGGCGAATCATGACTGAGCATCAAAGCGCCTTTCACGAAGGAGCCGGCGGTGCGCCGCGCCATGAAGCGCGCGATGTTTACTTTGGCGGCATTGTCGCCACGGGAGCGGCGCTGCTGTTAATTATCGTGATTGTGCAAGCCATTACAGCGTGGATGCTCCAAGTTTCGCGGCAGCATTCGGCGGAGCGCGATGCCCTGTCGCCCAATTTGGAAATGCGCAGCGGCGGCGATTCGCTGCCTCCGCAGCCGCGGTTGGAAGGCGTGACCTATGTGGAACAGGCGCATGGCATTGCCGATTCTCCGTACGAACCTGTGGCAATCCGCGAACAGGAGCTGCAAACGTACGGCTGGGTGGATCAAAAAGCGGGCATTGTCCGCATTCCAATTCGCAAAGCCATGCAGCGCGCCATTACAGACCAAAAAGTTGATCCGCAGAAAGATCCACAGCAGAAAAGTGAGCGGAAAAATTCGCCGTTGTCTGAGGATCGAGGAGGGCCGCGATGAAAACCTGCTCCGCCAAGCAATTGACGATTGTGTTGGTCACGATTGCTGGCCATTGCCTCTTCGCCGGCGTGGCTGCTGCGGACGCTACGCAAGGCGAATCGATCATCCAGCGCGTCGGCTTCGATCAGCATCTTGGCGTACAAGTGCCGCTCGATGTGGCATTTCGCGATGAATCGGGCCGCGAGGTACACCTGGGCGATTACTTCGGCGGTCCGCCGGTGATTCTGGTCATGGCGTACTACCGCTGCCCGATGTTGTGCACTGAAGTTCTCAACGGCGTTCGCGAAGTAGCGGAGGCGCTGCCGTTTGAAATCAACAAGCAGTTTCGTGTCGTCACGGTGAGTATCGATCCCGAGGAAGGCCCCGAGTTGGCCGCCGCGAAAAAGGCCGCGTACACCAGCGATTTCGGCAAACCGGGAGCGGAGGCCGGCTGGCATTTTTTGACCGGGAGTCAAGCATCGATCGAACGCTTAGCCAGCGCGGTCGGCTTTCGCTACGTTTACGATCCGCAGTTAAAGCAGTTTGCACACGCCAGCGGCATTGTGGTGCTGACGCCGAACGGAAACATTGCCCGATATTTTTTTGGCATTCAGTATCCGGTGGGCGATGTGCGACTGGCCCTTGTGGAAGCGTCGGCGGGCAAGGTTGGATCGATCACCGATCAACTGCTTCTGCTGTGCTACCACTTCGACGAGACGACGGGAAAATATACGCCCGCTGTAATGTTGTTTGTCCGGCTCGCAGGTGCTTTGACGTTGTTGGTGTTAGGTGTGTTTCTAGGTCGCACTTGGCTGCGCGATCGCCGGATGAAACAGGATCTCGCGCAGTCGACAAAAATGAAATCATGATTGCCCAATTGCAATTGTTTCCTGAGCAAGCCTCGATTGCCGCACGCCGGGTCGATGCGCTGTTCTTCTTTTTGATCGCCGTCACAGGAACGGTGGCGCTCGTGGTTTGTGTATTGATTATTGTTTTCACCATTCGCTATCGCCGCCGCCGTGAAGAACGCATCACGCCGCGGATTACGGGTTCCCTGCGCTTGGAATTAGCTTGGAGCATTGTGCCGCTGTTTTTCTTTTGCGCCATGTTTGCCTGGGCGCGAATTTGTACCTCAATCAAGCTCAGCCCCCCAGCGAGGCGCTGAACGTGTATGTGGTTGGCAAACAGTGGATGTGGAAGCTGCAACATCCTGAGGGTCAACGCGAGATCAACGAACTCCATGTGCCGGTGAATCGACCGGTCAAGTTGACGCTCACGTCCGAAGATGTCATCCACGATTTTTTTGTGCCCGATTTTCGCGCGAAAATCGATGTGCTGCCAGGCCGCTACGTTTATACCTGGTTTCAGGCGACAAAAATTGGCCGGTTTCCGCTCTATTGCTCGCAATATTGCGGCACCAATCATGGCGGCATGACGGGTTTTGTGACGGTCCTGAGTCCGCCGGATTACCAGCAGTGGCTCAACAGCGAGGCCGAAGGATCGCTTGCGCTCGAAGGTCGCAAGTTGTTTCTCAAGCTGCAATGCGTCACGTGCCATAGCGGCAACGCTAAGGCTCGCGCTCCCGTGCTGGAGAATCTTTACGGTCAGGCAGTGCCACTGAAGAACGGGCAAATTGTCACGGCAGACGACACGTATTTGCGCGAATCGATTGTCAATCCGGAAGCGAAAGTCGTGCTCGGCTGGGAGCCGATCATGCCTACGTTTCGCGGCCAGGTTGATGAGGAAGATCTGATTAAGTTGATTGCCTACATAAAATCGCTGGGCCCCGGCGAAACTCCCGTCCGAACCGAAGACGCCTCTCCACCGCCGGTCCTCCCGCCGCCGCCCTTCGGCGAGAAAGGAGGCGGACGATGAGCATTGCTGCCCCCTACGAACCAACGCCGCAAAACCCCACGCCGTATCAGCCGCAAGCGACGTTGCCGCCGGCGCCAGAGCCGCGCGTGAATTATTTGAACGTGGCCTACGGAATGCGATCATGGCTGTTGACGACCGATCACAAGCGCGTAGCAATTTTGTATCTGATTTCGATCACGCTGATGTTCGTGATCGGTGGCATTGCCGCGACGCTCATCCGTGTCAATTTGCTCACGCCGCAAGGCGCAATTATGACGGCCGATTCGTACAACAAGCTGTTCACTGCCCACGGCATCATCATGGTGTTCTTCTTTCTGGTGCCGGTCGCGCCGTCCGTGCTGGGCAACTTCGCGCTGCCGCTGATGATTGGCGCCCGCGATCTGGCGTTTCCGCGATTGAACCTGGCCAGCTGGTACGTTTACATTTCCGGCGCTGCTCTGATGCTGTGGGTCATTTTCAGCGGGGGCGTCGACACCGGCTGGACGTTTTACACACCCTACAGCAGCCAGGCTTCGCATACCGATGTGGTGCCGACGCTCATTGCCGTGGTGATTGCCGGCTTCTCGTCGATCTTCACCGGGCTGAATTTTGTGGTCACGATTCACCGATTGCGGGCGCCCGGTTTGACCTGGTTCCGTTTGCCGCTGTTTGTGTGGTCGATTTATGCCACGAGCATCATCATGCTACTCGGCACGCCGGTGCTCGCGATGTTGATGATTCTGGTCATGGTCGAGCGCGTCGCTGGATACGGCGTGTTCAATCCGGCGCTCGGCGGCGATCCGGTGCTGTTCCAGCATTTGTTCTGGTTTTATTCGCATCCGGCGGTTTACATCATGATTCTGCCCGGCATGGGCATCGTGAGCGAAATCATCCCCTGCTTTTCGCGCAAGAACATTTTCGGCTATCGCTTCATTGCATTCTCCAGCATTGCAATTGCCGTGATTGGTTTTTTGGTGTGGGGGCACCACATGTTTGTCGCCGGGCAATCGGTTTATGCTTCGCTCGTGTTCTCGCTGTTGAGCTATCTTGTGGCAATTCCTTCGGCCATCAAGGTTTTCAACTGGACCGCAACGCTTTACAAGGGATCGATCACGCTCAACACGCCGATGCTGTTCGCGCTCGGCTTCATTGGCCTCTTCACAATCGGCGGGCTGACCGGCCTGTTTCTCGCGGCGCTGGGTGTCGATATGCACGTGCACGATACGTATTTCATCATCGCGCATTTTCATTTCATCATGGTCGGCGGCATGGTCATGGCCTACATGGCCGGGCTCCACTACTGGTGGCCTAAGATGACGGGCCGCATGTATCACGACGGGCTGGGTCGCACCGCCGCCCTCATTATTTTCATCGGTTTCATTCTCACGTTCTCGCCGCAGTTCGTGCTCGGCTATCAGGGGATGGTGCGGCGGATTCATCATTACGATCCTCGCTTTCAAGTGCTCAATGTCATGTCGACCGCCGGCGCATCGATTCTCGCTGTCGGCTATGCGCTACCGCTGGGATATCTGCTCTGGTCGCTGGGGTACGGCAAACGCGCTGGCGCGAATCCCTGGCGCGCCACCGGGTTGGAATGGCAAACCTCCTCTCCGCCGCCGCCTCACAATTTCGAAGTGCAGCCGGTAGTGACTTGCGCTCCCTACGAATACGCGTTGCAAAAGGAGTGCGAGTACGATGTCTAACTCGGCCGCCGTGTACTGGCACCATTTCGATTCGCTTGAACATCAGGAAGACACCACGACGCTGGGCATGTGGGTCTTTCTGGCGACCGAGCTCTTGGTGTTCGGCGCACTGTTCACGGTCTACACAGTTTATCGCTGCATGTATCCAGAATCGTTTGCGGCTGCCAGCGACAGACTGAATCTCTTGATCGGCGGCATCAACACCATCGTTTTGTTGACGAGTAGTTTGACGATGGCGCTGGCCGTCGCCGCGGTAAAAGCAAACCGCCGCCAAATGCTGGTCGTTAACCTTGCGCTCACCGCGCTCTTGGGCGCCGCCTTTCTCGCCCTCAAAGCGCTTGAATACTATCTCGACTACCGCGAGCAGCTCGTCCCAGGTTTGGCGTTCGATCCGGCCCAGTGGAGCGGAGGCGAAGTGCGTCCGCAACACGTGCAGTTGTTCTTGCTGTTGTATTACATCATGACTGGCCTGCATGCGGTGCACTTGACCATTGGCATCGCCATTATCGCCGTGCTCGCGCTGATGGCACGCCGCGGACGATTTTCTTCACAGTATTACGCACCGGTCGAAATGTGGGGACTATATTGGCATTTTGTCGATGTCGTGTGGATTTTTCTATTGCCGCTGTTGTATCTGGTAGCCACTCGAACCTCGCTGATGTGATTTATGTTGGATGAATCCCAACCCGGCCGCTTGGCCCTCGGCAGCTATCTGGCGGTTTATGTTGCACTTATCGCGCTTACGCTGCTGACTGTTGGAATGGCGTTTGTAGAACTTCACGAATGGCATTTGATCGTCGGCCTGGCAATTGCTGGCGTAAAGGCCACACTTGTCGGCCTGTTTTTCATGCATATGCTGCACAGCGGACGTCTGGTGTGGCTGGCCGTCGGCGCCGGCCTGTTTTGGATTGCAATTCTGATGGGCCTGACGCTTTCTGATTACCTTTCCCGTCACGTGCTGATATTTTGAAAATCGCGGCTCTGTGAGGAGGAAAAATATGGCCTGCGAACATTTGATCGGTCTGAAACCCGTTCCGCCGCGATCCACTGGCTGTGAAGAGTGCTTGAAGACCGGCACGCGCTGGGTTCACCTGCGTCTTTGTTTGACATGTGGCCATGTCGGTTGCTGCGATAGTTCGCCGGGCCGTCATGCGACGAAGCACTTCCATCAAGTCGGCCATCCGGTGATGGCGTCGTTCGAACCAGGCGAACGCTGGGCCTGGTGCTACGTCGATGAAGTGGAGTTGGCAGTGCCCAAAGCGGCCACGCCATACTTGCGTGACTAATTCAAATGGCTACGCCCGCCAAGGAACCTGAAATATGGCCGAGCACAATTTGCACGCTGCGGCGTTTCCCAAGCTACAAGAGGCGCAACTCACCGAACTTGCCAAGTGTCCACACACCAAGCTGCGGCATTTGCACGATGGAGAATTTCTTTTTCAATCCGGCCAGCGCGATTACAGCTTCTTCATTATTAAATCGGGCCAGGTTGAAATTATCGATCTTAGCGGCGACTCGCCCAAAACCGTTGTTGTCCACGGGCCCGGCCAATTCACGGGCGAAGTCGCGCAATTAACCGGCAGCCCCGCGCTGGTGAGCGGCGTGGCTCGTGGCGAATGCGACGTTCTGGAAATCTCGCCCGAGGCGTTGCATCAGCTTCTGAATCGGCATCTGGATCTGGCCGATGTCATTCTGCAAGCTTTTATTGCCCGGCGCCAGTTGTTGCGCGAGTCGGGAGAATTCGTTGGGCTGCGAGTCATTGGCTCGCGCGATTCGCAAGACACATTTCGCGTGCGCAATTTTTTGGCAAAGAATCGAATTCCCTTCACCTGGGTCGATCTCGATTCCGATCCAGCGGTAAAACAGCTCCTGGCGCAATTCCAAGTCAGCGAAAAAGACACGCCCATCGTGGCTTGGGGCCAGGAACTGTTGCTGCGAAATCCTTCGAACCTGCAACTGGCGCAAGTTCTGGGGCTGCGGCGGCCGCTGGCCAAGACCGTGTACGATTTGATTGTCGTCGGTGGGGGGCCGGCCGGATTGGCCGCGGCGGTGTACGGAGCATCGGAAGGTTTACGCGTGGCGGTGCTGGAGCGAACTGCGCCCGGCGGTCAGGCGGGTCGCAGCATGCGGATCGAAAACTACTTGGGGTTTCCCGCCGGAATTAGCGGCAGCGAGTTGGCGGAGCGAGCGGTCGTGCAGGCCAATCGGTTCGGCGCCTGTTTGCCGGTCGCCACTCAAGTGACAAGCTTGAAATTCAACAATGGTCACATGCTGCTCGACATCGACGGCGATGAAAGCGTTAGCACAAAATGCCTGCTCATTGCCACCGGCGCCGACTATCGCCTGCTTAGCGCCGAAGGATGTGCACAGTTCGAAGGCTGCGGCGTCTACTATGCCGCCACACCGCTCGAAGCGCAAATGTGCCGCGGCTCGGAAGTGGTCGTGGTCGGCGGCGGAAATTCCGCCGGTCAAGCGGCAGTGTTTCTCGCGAGCGAGGTTCGCAAAGTCTATCTCGTGATTCGTGGCAATAACTTATACAAAGATATGTCGAGCTATCTGGCGGATCGAGTTGCACAATCGCCGAACATCGAGATTCTTTTGAATACCGAAGTCCGACGAATGTTCGGCGCAGGTCACCTCGATGAAGTCGAGCTGTTCAATAACAAGACGGGTGAAACTCGGCGGCTCAAATCGCCCGCCGTGTTCAGCTTTATCGGCGCGGTGCCGCGAACCGAGTGGCTCCCTCCGGAAGTCGAAAAAGACGAACGCGGGTTTGTCCGCACCGGCCCGGGCTTGCCGCGCTCTTCGCAATGGGTTACGGATCGACAGCCGTTTCTATTGGAAACTTCATGCCCCGGCGTGTTTGCCGCAGGCGACGTGCGATCCGGATCGGTCAAGCGCGTTGCCTCGGCGGTGGGCGAAGGCTCGATGGTGGTCCAATTCGTGCACGCCGTCTTGGCGGAAAAATAATCCGGAAACAGCCGGCGTCATTGGCGCTGCCACGACCCGAATTACGGCAACTTCTTCATCTGGATGGCGACCCGTTCGGTTTTGCCTGGCGTAAGATTCGCCACCAACTCGGGTTCTTTCGATGCAAGTCCAAATTTCGGATTCGGAAAATTTGCGACTGCGATATAGCCTTTGTGCGAGACGGTAAACCACTCCTCGCGCGCGGCGCATCTTCCGTCCATTTGCCTGCGGGCAAGTTGGCGATCGTGGCTTTGCCTTCGCTGTTGGTGGTTGCCGAGTAGCGCTTCAAATCTCTCTCAAACGGCGGAATCTTATGATTCCCGGATTTCAACATTTCGCTAATCACCGTCAGTGTATCGTTGCCCTCGCCGACGATGTTTGAGCCGGAATTGAAGAATAGCTGATTCGGCCAGAAATGAATTTCTGCATCGGCAATCGGCTGCTTGTTCTCATCGACCACCATAATTTCGCAAGTCGCCGTTGGATCCATCGGCATTTCCACATCGGCCGTCGGCCCCTCCAGACGCACAAGTTGCGGATAAACGAATGTCGTATCAGGACCCTGATAGTGCACGCCCTGCCAATGGTATTTCTCGGTGTACTCTTTGACCGACTCCGCCGATGCCGAACTGGAAACCCAACCGTCGCACAGCGCAATGATTTGCAGGTTCTCATCGGTCGGCAGCGAATTCAGCGCGAACGTGCCGTCTTCGGCAATTTCGGCGGTGGCTGCCCAATACCAATTGTTCCACCAATCGGTGCCGTGAACAATTTCCGCCACGACGTGGCCGTTTTTCACCGGTCGTGGCACGGTATCGGCCAAACGGCCGACCACGCGAACGCCGAGCTTAAGCGGTACATCGATCGAAATCGGATTGTCGTCGCGCTGTTTCAAATCAATGAGCTCGCTAAACCAGGCCGGCCCTTTTTCCGGAACGTGCACCAACCGCAGCCATCGCCACGGTTGATCGCTGGCTAAATCAATGCGCCGCAGAACAAGCTTATCTTTCTCTACCGACCAATCGCTGTAATCGGCCACAGCCGCCAGCATCGGATACAGTCGATCAGCCGGCGCGAGTTCGCTGCGGCGATGCGCTTGAATTTCCACCGTGGTCGGCTCAATCAGCACGATGGGCGCTTTACCGTCGCTGGGAATGTACTTCGACCAGGTTGGATGCTCCGGATGCCGCACTTCGAATGCGACGCGCGAGATGTCTTTCTTCTTCAAATTCTTGAACTTGCTGGCCGTATGCTCCTCGCCCGATTGCAAAAAGGTGATGGTCGCCATTCCTTGCTCATCGGTCTTTACGGCCGGGTAATCCTTGTCCGGCAATCCAAAACTTCCGTTCTGCACACCCACGGCCCAAGGTCGGACGTCAGCTCCCGCAACAGGTTGACCACCGGCCGATACGACTTTGAATCGGAACTCGAGCGCCTCCGGCGGTGAATCTGGCTTCGATTCACCAGCAGCTGGCTTGGCCGTTTCTTCCGCCTTGGAAGTGGCGGCAAACCAAACCATCGGCCAACCGACGATCAGGAGCTGGACGGTGAGCCTGCTGTACCTGCGACGCGGAAACTCCGGCCGCCGCAGGGAATGGCTTTTGTGTGTCATGGGATCCATTCTATCACCCCGCTGAAGGACCGTGTCAAAGTCAATCCGCGACCGCACGACAATAGACTTTGCACAGCGGAGTTTTTGCAGCGGCGTGCCGCGATAGCAGCGCCTACTTTGCCAAACGCACGCCGGAGAATTGCCAACGGGCTTCGGGCGGGAAGAAGTTGCGGTACGTTCGGCGGATGTGCTTCGACGGCGTAGCGCACGAACCGCCACGCAGTACAAATTGGTTGCACATGAATTTGCCGTTGTATTCTCCGAGCGCGCCCGCGGCAGTGCGGTAGCCCGGGTAACCAACGTAGGGGCTGGCCGTCCACTGCCAGACATTGCCAAACATTTGAGCCGGGCGTGAATTGCCATCGGCGCCAGCGGCAGGATGAACAGCCGCATCGGCCGCAATCAGCGTATCGGCCCAATTCCCTTCAACGGGAACCTTCGCAGAGGCGATTTCCCATTCGGCTTCCGTCGGCAATCGTGCGCCGGCCCAGCGCGCATAAGCATCTACTTCGAAATAGCTTAAATGGCAGACCGGGGCGTCGTGCACCAGTGGCCGCATGCCGGCCAGGGTGAACTCATGCCACTCGTGTTCGCGCTGCCGCCAATACAACGGCGCATGCCAACCTTGCTCGTTCACCAAATTCCAACCCTGCGAAAGCCACAGTTCGGGCCGCTTGTAGCCCTCATCGTGAATGAAATCCAAGTACTCGCCGCACGTCACCAGGCGGTTAGCGATCTGAAAGTCTTCCAAAAAGGTGCGATGCCGCGGCTGCTCGTTGTCGTAAGCGAAGCCATCTCCGTCGTGGCCGATCCAGCACAGTCCTTCGTCGAACTCAACCCACTCCGGCGCCGGTGGCTCGTCAGTGGAAAAATGCCCCGCTCGATAAATCGGATTCATCGGATTGCAAGCGAGCACATGTTTGATGTCGGTCAGCATTAACTCCTGATGTTGCTGCTCGTGATTCAAACCCAATTCCAGTCGCTCGCGCAAACGCTGCTGCAAACTGTCATCTGCCTCCGATAGCAGCCGCAGCATGCGATCATCGATCTCGCGGCGATATTCGAACACCTGGGCAACCGTCGGCCGCGAAAGCAATCCACGCCGTGCGCGGGAAACTGCTCGCCGATGGCGTTGTAATACGAATTGAATAGGAAACTGTATTCGGACCGGCACACCTGGTAACCCGGTTGGTCCGCAAGAATAAACGTCTCAAAAAACCAGGTGGTGTGCGCGAGGTGCCAGCGCGTGGGGCTGACATCCGCCATCGATTGAATGCAGCAATCGTCGGGCTCCAGCGTCGCGCACAACTCTTCTGTGAATCGGCGCACTTCGGCGTAGCGCGCTGCCAATGACGTTTGCTCACTCGGGCGGACGGGTCGAATTGTGGCGCTCATCGCGATCACCAAGTCATGTATAAAACAGCGAAATAACCTCGCCGATCGGTCCAGCATTTTTGCAGTCGCAGACCGACCTCACCGGCCATCCCTGCGAAACCGTCCAAGGAATATTTATGCGAATATTCGGTCTGAATCGATTCGCCGCAGCGGAAATTGAATACGTCAGCGCCAATCTCCACGCTTTGATTACACCGGCTAACGAGTCGGATATCGACTCGATGATAATCATGATCGTAAACCGCCGAATGCTCGAACTGCGTTAACTCGAATTGGCCGCCAAGTTCGCGGTTGATCCGCGCGAGCAAATTCAAATTGAACTGGGCTGTTACCCCTTGTGCGTCATTGTAGGCCGCTTCGATCGTCTGAACATCTTTCTGCAAATCGATTCCTATCAAGAGGCCGCCCGTGGGACCGCACAAAGCGGCGATACGATTCAAGAGCGAGGTCGCTTCCTCGCGCTCGAAATTGCCAATCGTGGAACCAGGAAAATAGACCGTGCGACTCGTGCGCCTGCCTTCCACCGCGGGCAATTCAAAGTCGGTCGTGAAATCTGCACTTACGGGGCGCACCGCAACATGCGGATACAGCCGTGTCAGGGCGTGCGCCGTCGCCTGCAAATGTTCGCGAGAAATATCGACCGGAATGTAAACGCACGCACCAAGCTGATCCAAGAGCAGCTGCGTTTTGACGCTGCTTCCGCTGCCAAACTCGACGATCGTCGCAGCCGGTCCAACGGCGCGGGCCATTTCGGGCGCAAAGCGTTCCATAATTTCCAGTTCGGAGCGCGTCAGATAGTACTCGTCCAAATTGCAAATGGCATCGAACAGCGCCGAGCCACGTTGATCGTAAAAATACTTGCAAGGCAAATGTTTGGGTTGCGCAGACAGTCCAGCGATCACATCGACTTGGAAAGGATCCTTGTGCGACCTGCGAGCCTTCAAGCGGCCAGGTTTGGTTCGATGAAGTAACACGTTTCCTCCCAGCAGCAAGAACCGGAACTGTGGCAGTTTTTTGCGCAGCTGAAATCAGATTTTCGCGAGCCGACATACTACCACGCGAGACTAAAGCGGAATCAAGATTTGCAAGCAAATCCTGTTCCAGCTCGCCGGCGGCGCTTTCAAAGGCAAATCCCGAAGATTGGCTCGCTAGCCACGTTCTAAACGGGTCCAAATTGATGATCCCGAGGACACCCCGCAGCGACAACCACGTGCCGACCATGCCGGCCATTTCAGGGATCTTAATACACCAGGTAACATCACGGGCTAATCACCCCCGTCGACCGACAACGACTGGGTTGGCCGAATTGGGATCAGGCGGTCGATGAGGTTCGAGTCTTCACTCGGTGCCAGAGCCTGTTCAAACGCTTGTGTACCGGCCGGGAAAAGTTCAGGTTTTGGCCGAGAATTCGTGTAACGAAACGGCGCATCCCGGTAATGGTGCGGGACGGAAATTGAGGCCAAAAACCGCAAAAAAATCCTTGTTGTCGGCCCTTCGTCGAACGTATCATGGTCACTGGAATAATGCAGAAAGGCAATCTCGATTTAACATCCGGAATTTGCATCTATTGACATGGGAGAGTGGTGACATGACTCGGACAAGTTTGACTCGTGGTTGGTTACGCGGCTGCAACTTTGCGATCGCGATGTTCAGCCTGGCGGGCGTCGCGCAGGCTGCAACGGTGAATCTAACGGCGAACGATTCGATCGGCACCAGCTCGTTCAATTCGGCCGGTAATTGGAGCAACGCTGCGGCGCCGTCGGCTGGAAACGCTTATACCAATGCCGACGCGGGTGGCCTCGGTCACTTACTCCGCACTCCGGCCGCAAACGCCAACTTTACCTTTGCCGGCGATTCACTCACGATCGCCAGCAACAATGCCACAGATTTGAATCAATCGCTCATTTTCAAAGGCACCGGTGGTAGTGCCGCAACGCCGAATGTGATTACCGTCAACAACATGATTTTCAACAGCGGCTACATTCGCCAGGGAAACGGAAGCGCCGATTTCTTTGCGCTGGCGGGAAATTTGACCATCAACGGTGGCGGGTTTAATGTTCAGGGGCCGACGTTTATCAATTCGCTGATCAGCGGCTCGGGCGATACGTTCCTGGATACGCCTGGAAATACGGATGCAGCCCGAACGCTGCATTTCACCAACGGCGGCAATACGTGGACGGGCAGTTTAAATCTGAATGCCGGCTCTCCGAACTTCAGCAAATTTGAATTGGATAGCACCGGTGCATTGAACTTTGTGATTGGCGCAAGTGGCGTGAATAACCGAGTGTTTGGCCCTGGCACTGCGATTTACGATGGTGCATTTAACTTCAACTTGGCCGGGGCGAGCACGAACATCGGCGACACGTGGGCGGTCGCAGCTGCCGCCGGTGGCCAGACTTTCACGGGCACGTTCACGGTCAATGGCTTCAACAATTTGGGCAGTGGCCTCTGGGAGAAATCGGCCAATGGTGCGACGTATCAGTTCAATCAAGCGACGGGCAGCCTAGCCGTAGTGCCGGAACCAACATCGGTCGTTTTGTTCGTCCTGGGCGGCTTGGGAATGGCAATGCTGCGGTGGAAATAATTTGGCGGATATGTCGATTGATGCACACCGCCGCAGGTGTGGCCCGACGCCGCATCTGCGGCGATTTTGTTCGCTGGTGCGAATCTTGTTCGATTCGCAAAGTCTGGGGACAGCGTTGCCCGGATGAGAGGAGCTTCGAGGATGCGACATTTTCGGATTCATGGCACGGCTGTTGGGCTACAGCTTCTTGTGATACTTGCAATTTGCAACCGGTCGTTTGCCGCAAATGACGTTGCCGGTTCGCTCATTACCTTTACGCAAAACGGCGGCTGGTCGTGGTTTCAAGATCCGCGCGTGATTGTCGATAACCATCAGCTCATTATTGGTTCCGTTGCAGGCACGACCGCCAATGGCGCGACGGCCGGTGATATTCGCGTCACGAGCTATAGTTTGGCAACGCAAACGCCGTCGACGTTCACGTTGCACAGCGCGCTACAGCAGGACGACCACGATGTGCCGGCTTTCGTCGTGCTGCCCGATGGCCGCTACCTGGCGGTATTTCAACGCCACGGCACCGATAATCTCGTGCGTGGCGCATTAGCACCGATCCCGGCAGCACGGCGAGTTGGGGTGCGGAGCAAACAGGCAGTGCCAACCCGCCCAGCGATGGCAATGGTAACACATACGCCAATCCGTTTTATTTGAGCGTGCCGAACAAGATTTACAATTTCTCGCGCAGCATCGGCTACGATCCAAATTATTCGACGTTCACGGGCTTGAATCCGACCAACGATTCGTCGTTGAGCTTTGCCTACGGCGGCCACTTTCTGTATTGGGTGAATCCGAACAACAGCGGCCCGGGAAGGCCGTACGTCAAATATGCCTCGAACGGTTCCGACAAGATTTGGTTCATCACCACGAACGATCATCCGCGCGATTTCGCGAACAGCCTGTTCGCCGGCTATTTGCAGTTCGATGCCAATGGCGTTGGCACCGTGCATAAGGCTGATGGGTCGACGGTTGCCGGCAGTAACGGGCAGATCAGCACCGCTCAAACTCCTTTTCCGGCGCCGGCGAACAACAATGCAGCGGCAATTGCCAGCGGCACTGGATACAGCTATTCCCCAACCGCGTTCACGCAAATTTACGCTGGCAACGCCAACAGCGTTGCCTCGTGGGCGAACGATGTGGAGCTCGACGCCAGTGGCAATCCGTTTTTGATCTTCAGCGTGCGGAAGAACAACCCCAATAGTTCGTACATCGCCAACAGCATGGATTATTACTATTCGCGCTGGGATGGCGCCGCGTGGCAAACGCACCGCATGGGCTTCGCCGGCAGCCCGCTCTACAACGGCGAGAACGACTATGCCGGCCTGGCGACGCTGGTGCCGAACGACCCGAACACGGTTTTCGTCTCGACCAACTACACGCCCGATACCGACTCGCCGCTTGCGCATTGGGAGATTTTCAAAGGCGTCACCAGCGACGGCGGAACGACGTGGAACTGGTCGGCGATCACTTCGAACTCGACGACCGATAATGTGCGACCGCAGGTGAGCGTGATCGATCAATCGCAATTCGCACTGATTTGGATGCGCGGCACGTATTCGGCCTATAACAATTTCAATACATCCGTGGTGGGCATCATTGTGCCCGTGCCGGAACCGCCGACCGTGGGGCTGATGGGCGTGGGCAGCGTCATTCTTTGCCAGTGCTTCGGCGGCGGCAGCGGCGCCATTCGCGGCCTGGCCACGATTTGCGGCTGGACGCATTGAGTCAATCGCATCGGCCGTTGATGAGTGCTGCCGTAGTCGTTCACGAGCGATCACCGACCGGCGAGCTATTTGCCGGCGGGCGCGGGTGGGGTGGTAGGGTTCTTGCCGGACTGCGCTTTTTTTCGGCGGCGGCGTTTTCGGCGCGTTCGGGCGACTTCTCAAAAAAGGGCCGTAAAATACTAGTGGAATTTTGGTCGGCGCGGAGTTTTCGCAGGTTTTCAATTGTCTCGGTCACCTTCGGGTCATCGAAACCGGTGACTTCGAACAGGGCGGGCCGATTTTTGTTCGTATCCTGGGGAAAAAAACGTACATCCCAAGTGGGCACTCGGTTTTTACGGTCGGATGCCGAATCGTTCCATTTAATCATGACGATTATCTTGGCGTGGTTGGCTGGAACCTGGTGTATTGCACCTTGATCCATCACTGCCGTGCCAAAAACCTGCGTTTGAATTTCAATATCTTGTTCCCGCGCTGAATCGAAATTCCCTGTCAATGTGGCGATTGGTTTGATGCGTATCGAATAATCTGCATTCTGGAGCGCGCCGCCTGGGTGTTTATCAGATTTATTGGGAATCTCTTCATTATTTAATTTAGTAGATTGGACTTCAGCGTATAAAACCGCCGCATTCTGCCAAAGCTCGGGAGGCGAACCGTCCTCAACGATCACTCGGCATATACTAACTAAAAATGAGATCCCAAGTAGTACGTTGAGCATCTACATGTCCTCCGAACGCATAGTTAATCGCCCTTTATTGAAACACTTCATTACCACGTTCGGTTTCTGAAATTTTGTCGGGAGAGTAAAAGGTGTCAGGAGGTCAGGAACCTTTTTTGGTACTGGGGATCGTTCCGACCGGCGAGCTACTTGCCGGCGTCGGGCGCGGGTGGGGTGGTGGGGTTCTTGCCGGACTGCGCTTTTTCGGCGGCGGCTTTTTCGGCTTCCTCGCGCTGTTGGCCGCGGAGCTTGCGCAGGTTTTCGATCGTCTCCGTCACCTTTGGATCGTCGAAGCCGGTGACTTCGAAGAGGCACGGATATTTTTTGTGATAATCTTGGACGTAACCTTTTGGACGCTCCGCCGCGGGAAAATAGGCACAGCCGTTATTGGGGATGAGGAATTGCGTGTCCTTAATTTGCCAATCTCCCGGCTTCCCGTGTAAGACAAGTGCGATTACCTTCGCGCCATTCGGGGGCAATTCATCGATTGCGCTGAGTCAGCGCCAACCTGCGTTCCCGCTGTAAATTGCCCGACATATGCGCAATCGAAGGATCCGGTAAGCGTGGAAATCGGCCGCAACGTAATCTTGTCGCCGGGATGATCAGCCGTCGATTTTGTCGTACCGAGCACTTCGGCATAAATAACCGAGGAGAAGGACCAGAACGAACGGTCCTCGACGTCGGCTCCAATCGTGCCGCATGTGCTTGCCAGATTGATCAGTATTGCGAGTATGGAGCCTATCATTATCTCTCCTTTCAAAATGAGACTTGACCTACAACACAACTACTGGAACTGGGGATTCTCGATATTGGGAGAGTAAAAGGTGTCAGGATCAGGAACCTTTGTTGGTACTGGGGATTGTTCCGACCGGCGAGCTATTTGCCGGCGGCGGCGGTGGTGGGTGGGGTGATGGGGTTCTTGCCGGACTGCGCTTTTTCGGCGGCGGCTTTTTCGGCTTCCTCGCGCTGCTTGCCTCGCAGCTTCTGGAGCTTTTCGATCGTCTCGGTCACCTTTGGATCGTCGAACCCGGTGACTTCAAAGAGACAAGGGGCCGTATTAAGTCCGGTTAAAGGCAAGAACGACGCACTCCCATTGGGAATTCCCGCGTTGTGCCATTTCGAATTGTTTTGAATGACAACTGCGATTACTTTTGCGCCTTTTTTGGGAGGGGCACTAATCTCGCGTATTTGAGAGTCACCAATGACGACCGTAGCAAACAGTTTCCCTTCAAACGCTGCATCGACCCGACCCGATAGTGTGGCCAATGGCTTCAGCTCAATGATAAACCCGTGGCCAGCGCCACTTTGAACTCCAAGAACCTCGGCATAGATCACGGCGGTATCTTCCCAAATTTCTGCCGGCGCTTGACTAAGTCCTGAAATGCCGCAGCGAAGGGCAACCCCAATGAGAAGGAGCATGTTTGGAATGAACATCGGAATGTTACCTCCAAATTAAAATGGGACCATTTGCGCTTGGTCAATTATAAACGCTGCGCTGTATTCCGGCACCCGTGAGCTTGAACATCCGAAAGTGCAGTCCATCCATCAGGCGCGACTATTTCGGCCGAATCGCCGCTATCCAAGCGTAAATAGATGAGCGGGCAATCATTGCACTACTGCCGTTACCGGAGCCGGTGGCCTGGCCACCATGACGCGACAAAGAAAGTTTTCCGGTGGCCAAAAATGGCCCTTGACATATTATCGCATGTTCACTAATATATTCCTGGACCCATAGGATCCCGGTCTTCCGTCAAGGTCCGGGATCACTACAGGTAGGCAAATTAAGGAAGGCAAACGTTTCGAGGGGCGTGAGATCATGGATTGGAACGGACAGACAATCACGAACGCGGCTTTAACGCCGTTCGCGAGCCGGGTGAAAAAACCGGGGGCGATTCGGGCGGGATTTCCCGATCGTTTTCGTGCCTCAATTCGAGGCAGTGAAATAACTGTGAAAAAACTCGGCCCGATTGCTCGAGATTTCCCGTACAAAGCGCCGCAGTTATTTCACTCTGAAACGCGATTTGGGGCGGAGTGGCAGCCGGCACGCGCGTTTTTCTCGAACGAAACGAGCGGCGCGGGTGCTCAACGTTTCGGCAACATTTTCGCGACACACGTTTTCCTCGCGGATTCAGCCATTTGGGAAAATACAGCATGGAAAAAACCACAGCCAAGCGTGGAGCACAACGCGAATGCCCGTTCGGACACTTTTGGATCCGGAATCCAGCAAAGGCGACGCAGGAGTGGCGGCGATGTTTTGTCTCGCGGCCTCGGAATGGACAGCGTAGCGGCGATCGAGTAAGCAAATGAATGATGCATTGAACAATTCACAAAACCCTGTTTTCCACAACACATGTTCTCGATGACACAGCGTTCCTCACCACGCATGAACGGGCGAAAAATGAAACACAACAAAATCTTTCTCGCGATCTTGATCGTCTTGGCCTGCACATCGCTGGCGGCTGCGCAACCGCCGATCGATGGGCCGGCGCGCGATCATTTGCTGTTCGCCTACTTCAAAAACAACGGCGAAGATGGACTGCATCTGGCGCACAGCGAGGACGGATTGCGTTGGACGGCGCTCAATGGCGATAAATCGTTGCTCAAGCCGACGGCGGGACGCGACAAGTTGATGCGCGATCCGTCGATTGTGCGCGGGCCAGATGGCGTGTATCGCATGGTGTGGACGGTCAGCTGGCACGAGCCGGGCATTGGCTATGCCTCGTCGAAAGATTTGATTCACTGGTCTGAGCAAAAATATCTGCCCGTCATGGCGCACGAACCAGGCACGGTGAACTGCTGGGCGCCGGAACTTTTTTACGACGACGAGAAACAGCAGTACCTGATCTTTTGGGCCACAACCATTCCCGGCCGCTTCCCGCAAACCGATGGGCAAAGCGACAAGGGCCAGAAAGGCGAATCGCTGAATCACCGCATTTACTACGTGACGACCAAGGATTTTGAAACCTTCAGCAAGGCGGCGCTCTTGTACGAGCACGGCTTCAACGTGATCGACGCAGCGATTTTTAAAGACGGCGCTCGTTACGTGATGGTGATGAAAGATGAAACGAACAAACCCTTAACGCCGCAAAAAAATATCCGCCTGGCGTTTGCCGAACATGCCGAAGGACCATACGGCGAGCCCACGCCGCCAATTACGGGGGCGTATTGGGCAGAAGGGCCGACGCCGATCAAGATCGGCGGGCGGTGGTTTATTTACTTCGACAAATATCGCGATCGAAAGTACGGCGTGGTCTTTTCGGACGATTTGAAAAAGTGGGACGATATTTCGGACCAGCTTGTTGTGCCTGCCGGCATGAAGCACGGCACCGTGTTTCGCGCACCGCAGGAAACGATTGATGGGTTGGTGAAAGCCGGACAATGAATTTCGATGTTGAGCGGCCGGCGTTGACCGGCGATTGATGCAAAATATGTGCCACTAGAAATCGGTTTGTCGCATCCGCAATCGGCGATTGCCATTGCGATGCAATCGCAAAAGTGTATTTCGGGAGGTTTGAAAAACACGATATAATTAAGAGATGTGTAGCCTAATGCGGCGTCGCCAGACGCTGCAGCGGGGAACCCAATTCGATGTGGTTTAGCGAGCGGAAACGCCGCGAAAAAATCGCATCTTGGGGCGCAGGTTCGGCTCGTGCGAACCGGGGCACTTTCAAGCCCTAGCCCGACAGCTAACCTCGCCGGCCCGGCTGAAACGCGTGTTTTCGGCCAAGTGTTGAAAGGGCACTCTCTTGTGTCGAAGCGGGCGCATCGGCCCGATGTTTTTCGACCGCAGAGCGAACCCTGCGTTCTGGCGTGTATCCAATTTGGTTGCGCGCTTTCGGATGCAAACGTTTCTGGTGAAGCGGTTGCACAGCCTCGACGCGCTCGGGAGGAAGGAAAATGTTTGCCAATCTTGTGTATGGTTCGTTACTGCTGGGTCCGTCGGGTTGGAAGATTGTCGGCGCCGGAATGGGCGCAAGCATCGAACAGTGGCTTGTCGCGGTGACGGGAGCGCTGTTCGTGGCGATGGTCGTGCTGTTTGTATTGGCCTTTGCCACGTGGATGACGCTCCGCTACGTGCCGAACGATCGGGCTGCCGTTGTGGAAAAGCTCTGGTCTGCCGCCGGCTCCGTGCCGGAAGGGCGCATCATCGCGCTCAATGGCGAGGCTGGTTATCAGGCCGAGCTGTTGCGTGGTGGCGTGCACTTCCGTTTGTGGCGCGGCCAATACCGCGTTCACAAGATGCGCATGGTCACGATCGCCCAAGGAAAAATCGGCTACGTGTATGCTCGCGATGGCGAGCCGCTTACGGCCGGTCAAACCCTGGGCCGCATTGTGTCGTGCAATCACTTTCAGGATGCTCGTCAGTTCCTGAATGGCGATGGTTCGCCAAATGCCGTTCGTGGACAACGTGGTCGGCAACGGGCGATCTTACGCGAAGGTGTGTATGCCGTGAACCTGGCGATGTTTATTGTGATTACGGAAAGCAAGGTTCATTCGCTGCGACATCTGTTAGATCGCCAGGAGGCGGAAGCCATCGCCCAGTGGCATGAAGAGCTACTGGCCTGCGGCGGTTTCGATCCAATCGTTGTCGGACGCCCGATGGCAACCAGCGATCCGCTCGATGGCGAGAACCCACGTGAGGTCGATGGCATTGGCATCGTGACCATTCACGATGGGCCGTCGCTGGCGCCGGGCGAGATTATCGCTCCGGCCGTGGGCACCGATCCGGCGGGAGAAAACTACCACAACAATTATCAAGATGCAGAAGCGTTCCTGCGGGCAGGCGGCCGCCGTGGTCGCCAGTATGTGCCGCTAACGGATGGCACATATTTCATCAACCGTTGGTTTGCTTCGATCGAGATGATTCCAAAAACCGTCGTGCCCATTGGGTACGTTGGCGTGGTGGTCAGCTATTATGGACGAGTTGGAGAAGATGTTTCCGGTACTGCGTTTCGCCACGGCGAGCGTGTCGCCGAAGGTGAGCGCGGCGTATGGGAGCGGCCGCTGGGGCCGGGCAAGTATCCGTTCAACACGTTTGCCGGCGCCATTATTTTGGTGCCTACCACAAACTTTGTGCTGCACTGGATAACCGGCAAAAGCGAGTCGCACCGTTACGATGAAAGTTTGCGATCGATTGACCTCGTTACTAAAGACGCTTACGAGCCGCTGTTGCCGCTCTCGGTCGTCGTGCATATCGACTACCAACGGGCGCCCAGCGTTATCCAGCGTTTTGGCGACGTGAAAAAATTGATCACGCAAACGCTTGACCCGATGCTCTCGGCGTTTTTCCGCGACGTAGCGCATCGGAAAACCATGTTGGAGTTACTGCATGAACGCGATCAAATCCAAACCGAAGCTCGTGAAACGCTGCGTAAGCGGTTCCGCGAGTTCGATATCGAATGCGTCGATGTGCTGATCGGCAAGCCCGATCCGCCACAAGGCGATACGAAAATCGAAACCTTGCTGGAGCAATTGCGCGAGCGGCAACTTTCGGTCGAACAGATCGAAACGTACGAACGCCAACGGGCTGCAGCGGAAAAGCTGCAGATCCTCAATGAGGCTCAGGCACAAGCCAACATGCAAACCGAGCTCACCAACTCGCGTGTGCAGGTGCAAATTGCCGAAAGCCACGGCGAGGCCGATTTGGCGCGTGCCCGCAAGCAAGCGGAACAGACCGTGGTGATGGCGGAGGCCGACCTGGCCAAATCGCGCCGTCAGGCGGAACAGACCGTGGTGCTGGCGGAAGCCAACTCGCAAGAGCGCGAATTGCAAGGTCGCGGCGAGGCGCAACGGATTGCGGAAGTCGGTTTGTCGGAAGCGGCGGTATTGCTCAGGCGAATCATGTCGTACGGCGATCCGAAGCTGTATGCCGTGTCGCTCTTGGCCGAGCAATTGTCCAAGAGCAAACAGCCGCTCGTGCCGCAGCGCGTATTCGTCGCCGGTGCTCCAAGCAGCAATGGCGATGGCAACGGCTCGCACGCCGATCCGACGGCAGGCTTGTTCGGAATGCTGATCAGTTTGCTGGTCGCGGAAAAGTCGGGCTTTTCGCCGGAGAAACAGTCGCCGGCGCTGGCCGATGTGGAAGCGTTCGCCGATCGAGTGACGAAGAAAATTCTGAGCTCGGTCGACAGTACTTCCGTCGAGAACAGCTCCAGCGAACAGAAGTGATTTGACTGCAATTCGAACCGCTCAAAAAGAAGCGGGTGCGGTAACGTTGTTTGCGACAGTTCATCGCGCTGGTCGGCAACTGTCGGCCAGCGCGATACTTTATGCACTTCCGAAAATGGCTCTGCTTTTTATGGCGCGGGCAGCGGCTGCGGAACTGGGGTCGTGGGGGCAGTAATAGTTGGACCGACAGCTACGGCGGGAGTTGGCGGGGTAATAGTGCCACCGAGGCGCGATTGAATTTTTGCCAACATCACCATTTCCAGCGCCGTGTCGCGAGGCAGTGGAATCCAACCGGCGGTTGGGGCGCGGGGCTATTGGGCCGCGCTGGATCACCAGGAATTCGGTTCGGATCGGTCGTGAACTCCGTGTCGCGCTGCAGCGAAGTGTCGTAGCGGAAGGTTGCCGCGCCGGCGGAGGCCTTGATCGGCATCGCCACGTCTTCCAGTTCCTTGCTCACCGCTAACTCGATGACATAACCCTGTCCGACCGGCGTCACGTTCACATTCGCAAAGCGGCGAATCGATTGCAGTGTACTTTCCAGCCGTTCGTAAAAGTTCACGGTATCGCGGTGCCACGGCTCAAGCAGGGTGGCGCCGGTGAGCGGAAATGTATCTATGCGGCCCGGCGTCAATTCATTGCCAATGAGCTTGACGCGATCTTCGTGTTCGATTTGAAAATAATCGTCCACGACATCAACCAATTGATCCCACATGTAATCGCGATCTACTGCCGGCACGAAGATCGAACTTTGTGGAACGACAATTGAACCGGATCCGGGCACTACGATTCCCGTTGGTCCGACCACGGGTGGACCACCAACGCTTGGAATTCCGCTGCCTGGCGGGCCGGTAATGACCATCGGTCCTGTGCCTGTAGGCGGCAAGACCACGGCTGTCGGCGGCGGTTCCACAGGCTGGCGAGCTGGTCCGTACTGGTTGAACATTCCGCAGCCCGTGAGCGCGGAAAGCAGCACGATGCCGACGAATTGAAGCCGTCGCGGCATGAAAATGAATCGCGATTGAGTTTGATAAACGAACGTTTGGCCGAATGGCCTGCTACCGAAAAGATCGGCGAAATGGCCTGGAAGTGTCCCGAAATTGCCGGCCGACTGCAAGAGAAGTTGCCGCGAACCGGTGCTTCCCCATCGTCGCTGTCAGCCCAAATTATCCCTGCCAATGCTAGTGCGGAACTTCTAAGGCTGTGATGCGATCTAATTCATAAAGGCAAGAACTTTGGCTTTCCGGCAATTACCTATCGGAGTTGCCAGCTTGTTACCAAGAAACCGACTGCCCGAAGCGTCATAATGGGTGACCCCAGAGGTGCTGCATGGCCATCGCGCTTAAGATTCTCGCCATTCGTAACTTCTTTGCCTTTCCCCTCCAGGGTGCAGGCCCAAGGTGTACTAATCAACGTCAACGAGACGGAACAAGTCATTCTGCCCCGGCCGCCAATCATCATTTGGCCTCCCGTATCCCGGGCCACGCCCGCACCCGATGCCGCATCCGGAGCCGGCACCAAGCAGCTACAAAATCAAATCGCTGGAAGTCAACGCGAAGCTCGCCGACCAAGTTGCGCGGGTGCAGGTTAGCCAATCGTTCGTGAACACGGGCAGCCGACCGATGGAAGTTTCGTTTGTGTTCCCACTTCCGTACGAAGGGGCGATCGACCAGCTCACTCTATTGATCGACGGCAAAGAATTTCCGGCGAAAATGCTCGATGCCAAAGAAGCAAGGCGCATGTACGAAGAGATCGTCCGCAAGAACAAAGATCCCGCCCTCCTTGAATGGATGGGCACGGGCCTGTTCAAAACCAGCGTGTTTCCCGTCCCTCCGGGAGCGGAACGCAAAGTGACGCTGCGCTATTCTCAGTTATGCCGCAATTGGGATGGGCTAACCGATTTCATTTTCCCGCTGTCGACGGCGAAATACACGTCGCACCCGGTGGAAGAAATCAAAGTCAATGCATCGATCGAAAGCGAGACCGACATCAAGAATGTCTACAGCCCGAGCCATTCGGTAGAAATCAAACGTCCGGACGATAAGCACGCAACCATTTCATATACGGTAAAAGACACCGTGCCCACGGAAGATTTTCGGCTGTTCTACGACGTTGGCAAAGGCATTGTTGGCGCTAAAGTGTTGAGCTACCGACCAAAGTCGGATGAAGACGGATATTTCATGCTGCTCACCAGTCCGAAGATTGAAGCGGGCGATGAGCGGCCGAAGAAAACGGTGCTGGCAGTCCTCGATCGTTCCGGCAGCATGAGCGGCGACAAGATCGAGCAAGCCAAGGGCGCCGCGAAATTCGTGGTAAACCATTTGCAAGAAGGTGATCTGTTCAATCTCATCGCCTACGATAGTGAAGTCGAAAGTTGGAAACCGGAGTTACAGAAATTCAGTGATGATACGCGAAAGGCCGCGCTTGGCTTCATCGAGGGCATTTATGCCGGCGGCAGCACGAATATCAACGGCGCACTGTCAAAGGCGCTCGGCCAGCTTCAGGACGCAAGCCGGCCGAACTTTGTCATTTTCTTAACCGACGGTATTCCCACCGTCGGCGAAACGAATGAGGCGAAAATCGTTGCCGCCGCAAAAATGAACAATAAAGTGCATGCCCGCGTTTTCGATTTCGGCGTGGGCTATGACGTCAATAGCCGGCTCTTAGATAAACTGGCGCGCGAAAATTTCGGGCTAACAGAATACGTTCGGCCAAATGAAAATATCGAGAGAGCGGTGTCGGCGCTTTACAACCGCATTGGCGCGCCGGTGATGAGCGGGGTGAAGCTCTCCGTCGATGTGGAAAGCGCGAAGACTGAAGAAGGCGCCGCCGTCAATCGGGTGTATCCGAAGGATGTTGTCGATCTTTTTGCTGGCGAGCAACTGGTTATTGTCGGCCGCTACAAAAAACCGGGCGATGCGAAAGTCGTGATCACTGGCAAGATTGGCGACAAGGAACAGAGGTTCGATTTTCCCGCGAAGCTCGTCGAGAAAAGCGATGATCAATCGCAGGCCTTCGTGGAAAAACTTTGGGCCGTACGGCGCGTCGGCGAAATTTTGGATGAAATCGATCTCAAAGGTAAGAACGACGAACTGGTAAAAGAGCTCGTATCGCTATCGCTCCGGCACGGAATTATGACTCCTTACACTTCGTTCTTGGCGGATGAGAATGCGAAACGCGGCGATGTGACGTTGAGTCTCGAAACAGCACGGGAGCGACTGGCGGAATTTGATCGAAAAGCGGAAGGGGAAGCAGGCGTGGAGCAGCGGATCGCAAAACACGATTATCAAGGCGCCACACAGCCGGCCGCAGCCACGCCCATGGGAATCGCAACCAATGGCGGCACCATGCGGGGTGCTGGCGGAGGCGGATTCGGATTTGGGGGTCGGGCAGCAGATGAAAGTGGACCTATGCCGCAACTTAGCGGTGCTTACCGAAGCGTGCCAGCCGCCAAAGACGATGCCGTGAACGTCGTCAATAATGTGCGGCAAGTTGGCGACAAAGCGTTCTATCGACAGGGCCAGCGTTGGGTCGATTCCGTCGTTTCCGACAAGAAGCAGCAAGAGAAAGCTGCAGTGAAAGTCATACGCTTCAGCGATGAATACTTTCAGCTGATTGACAAATATGGCCGTGAAGCCGCAAAATACCTCGCGCAAGATGAACCGGTAACGATCGAGCTAGGCGGCCAGATTTACGATGTCGAGTGACGCTCACGTCCTGACACGCACCGCCAAATGAACCAAGCCCAGGGCTGGAACTCCTGGGCTTGCTTTCTCATATAGCGGTGTTGAACCGCAGCTCGCTACTCAAACATCGAATCCATCCCCAATCGCGTTTTCAGCTCTTCGAACTGGCGATGATACTGATCGCTCGAGGAATGCACATGCTCCGCTTCCGTGATGAATTTCATCTCGTCATTGCAAGGCACGCCGCGCTCACGAAATAAATCTTCAAATGGACTTAAGTCTTGCCCGTAGACGATGAGTAGCTTGTGCTCGTCGAATTGCACTTCCAGCGGCACGCTCGGATTCAGCACGGCAATGCCGGTGCAACCATCGTGCAGAAGCAGATCTTCGTAATCGTAAAGCGTGCTCTTTAAAACCGGCAAATCGATGTGTTCTCGATACAAATCAAGGTGGCCGTTGTTTTCGCGGTCATGGCTCGTTTCCAGTACCACATCGACTTCGCTTCCCAGCGGATCCAACAACTCCAAGAATGTTTCGAACAGTTCATTCTTCGAGGCAGCCGCCATCAGGACCGGAACCTTCACGCGAGTTTGATCGTCACAAAAACAATCGTGCCGGTAACCCTGGCTGGGAATCACTTGTAAATCGAACGACGGGCGCACCGCATCGGTGAGTTCGAAGTTGCCGTAGCGGCAAACCTTGAGGTGCTCTTCCAATTGCTCTTCGCTCAGCCGCTCGAAGCTGCTGGCAACGTGTGGTGGTACGCCGTCGCGAAAAACGTTTCGGATTATCCGTTTCAAAAAGCCCATTGGCGATATTTCTCGTTTCAACTTGCGGCCCCTTGCCCCCGCACTGGGTCGCTTCAAACCGTGGGTCGTCGGTGCTGCCGCCAGCGCCAGACAACCAAGCTTAGATCACAGATGCCGAGGCCGATGGCGGGGCCGATGCAACATTCGCCGAATCAACACGGAATTGCGGCGGAAAGACCGGAACAAGCTGCCTTGGCTTGAAAAGCCAACTGTCGCGAGGCGTCATCAAATAGTTTACCACCGTGTTGGGTCACCGACGTGTTTCCAGAACGCCACACGCTGCAAATGTTGCACGCTTTCGTAAAGCTGTAACGACAGGAGAAAGTTTATGTTGGCCCGCGGGCCTAGCCGCCAGATCCATGTTGTCCATTGAGCTCAATTCGGTTATTCGTACAGCGCCAAAAAGCGCACATTTTTATGCCGCAATTTACCGTTTGAGGCAACTAACGATGATTTTGAACAACATGATTTTGATGCGAGTTGGTTGCTTCGCGACAACATCGGTGTTGATCTTTGCAGCATACGGCTGTGGTAGCCGCTCAACTCCTTCGCTGGCAATTCCTGCACAAAGTACGACCACCCCGGCCGATGCACATTCGGCGGCGATTACGCCGACGGAAAATTCAGCGGGTGCAGCTTCTGCGAATGTGGCGCAATCCGCGCATACCCAAGCCGACGTTGCTACCGATCCGGCGGCGGTTACCGCCAAGGGCCATCCCAAACAGTGGTGGGAGGCAGTCTACGCCTACGGCACCAGAATTGGCTGGATGCATACGGCAATGACCGACGTTACGGTTGATGGCCAGCGGGCAATCCAAATCGATAACGAAAATAAACTTGTTGTCGATCGCGAAGGCCAACGCACCGCCATTTCCATCTCGACACGAAGTTTGGAGCTGCCGACCGGCGAACCAATTTCTTTCACGACAGAAATGAACTCCGGCGCAAGCCGCACCGTGATGAACGGCCGCATAACGGAGGGCAAACTGATCGTCGAAACCAAAACCCAAGGCAAGACAACCAAACAGGCGCTCCCGTGGACGCCCGGCACGCTGGGTTTTAGTGCCACCGAACAATCGCTGGCTGCGGCGCCGCTATTGCCAGGAAGCCGCAGAACGTTAAAGGCCTTGATGCCAGCGACAAACCAAGTGGTCATTATCGACCTGGTGGCTGGAACCTATGAGCCAACGCAGCTCTTGGACCACAGTGAAGATCTGCTCCGAATCGACAGTCTGACTACGTTGCCGATGAGCGTGCCAGACGATCATCCGCCGGTTCTGCGCCAACAGTTGTGGTGCGATCGACAAGGTCAAATGTTAAAAACCTCGCTAGCGGCATTGCACCAGGAAACATTCCGCGCCGCAAGAATTGGCGCTCGCAGAATCGGGACCGCGAAAACTGGATTTGGTTCTCGACAACACAGTGCCTGTGGTGCGGCCAGTGGTAGATCCACATGCATCCAGGCGCATCAAGTATCGGGTTCAGCTGACCGGCGACTATCCAGCCAAAGTGTTCGCCACGGGTCGGCTACAGCAGATCGTATCGCTCGATCCCCACACCGCGGATATCACGGTGTTCAGCGATCGCTGGCTGCAATCCAAAAGTGAGCAGATTGCACAGTCTGCTGCAACCGAGCAATCGAAGCCGCTGCGATTGCCAAGTGAAGAAGACCGAACGCCAAACAATTTAATTCAGAGCGATGACCCGCAGGTCGTAGCCCTCGCCAATTCCGTCGCGTCAGGCGAAAAAGATCCGTGGAAGATTGCTTGCGAATTAGAATCGCTAGTAAAACACACCATCAAACTGAAGAATTTCTCGCAAGCGTTTTCCACTGCTGCCGAGGTTGCCCGCGAGCGCGAGGGCGACTGCACCGAACATTCCGTGTTGCTGGCGGCCCTAGCCCGCGCACGCGGCATTCCCGCGCGGGTGGCAATTGGGCTCGTGTATCAGCCGGCTTCACAAGGTTTTGTCTATCACATGTGGAATCAGCTGTGGATCGACGATCGTTGGGTGCCGATGGATGCCACGCTGGGTCGCGGCGGCATCGGAGCAGCGCATCTGAAACTCACCGATTCAAACCTCGCCGGCGCGCAAGCCTACAGCAGTTTTCTGCCCATAGCGCAAGTCATCGGGCAATTAAAAATCGAGATTCTCGAAGTCGAGTGATGCCCTCGGCGCATTCCGCAAATGCACCGCGCAGCAGAAGGGGTGCGTGTTGCAAATTGCTCT
Source organism: Pirellulales bacterium (assembly GCA_963773875.1). GTDB lineage: Bacteria > Planctomycetota > Planctomycetia > Pirellulales > JADZDJ01 > CAVTYH01. Next base: position 93,576 of record CAVZCV010000003.1, on the reverse strand, counting down.
CGGCTTGTGCATCATTCCTCTGATGGGGAATATCTGAGTTTAATGGGGGACTTTGTTATGCGGAAAGCTCTGATCACTCTACGCGCTGGTTTGGTGGCACTTCTTTTACTTGCGGCTGGGCGTCTGTGGGCGGCGTCACCAACAAAGTGGTCGGCGGTATTGGCTGGCCCCGATGCCTCGGTGAACTGTGTCATCACCGCCGATGAACACGGGTTGCAATATTCGGTCCACTCGCACGACAAGCCGATCATTCAGCAATCGCCAATCGTGGTGCTGCTGGATGGCAATCCGTTAACCGACGCCGTCGAGATGGTCAAGGATGAGCGCTCACAGATCGATGAAACGTATTCCTATCGTGGTGTTCATTCGCAAGCCACGAATCGCTGCAACACGCTGAATCTTTCTCTAAGGCACGCCAACGACGGTAAACCATTTACGATTGAAGTGCGCGTATTCAACGATGGCGTCGCATTCCGCTACATCATTCCCGGCGATGAATACAAATCGCGTGTGCCCGATGAACAGACGATGTTCAATCTGCCGGCCTACAGCACGGTTTGGTACCACGATCTCAGCGGCCACTACGAGGCCACGTACAAACAGCAGGAGCTGGCGGAAGTGTCTGATAAACAGTGGTGCGCGCCGCCGATGACATTCAAACTGCCCGACGACGCCGGCTACGCTTCGATCACTGAAGCCGCGTTAGTCAATTACCCCGGCATGGCACTCGAAGCAAACGGACGCGGCGGTTTTCAACTAGTGCTGGGCGACAAGCATCCAATCTCGCATCCCTTTGAGCTGCGTTACAAAGATGACATTCCCAGGATGCAAAAGCCGGCGGCAATTTTCGGCGAGATCAAATCGCCCTGGCGCGTAATCTTGGTGGGTGCTGATTTGAATACGCTCGTCAACTCCGACATCGTGCCGAATTTGTGTCCGCCGCCCGATCCAAAACTATTTCCCGACGGCATCAATACAGCTTGGTGCAAGCCGGGCCGCGCGGTTTGGCGATACCTCGATGAAGGTGAGCGCGGCTATGAAGGCGAAAAAGCCTTCACACGAATGGCCGGCGAATTAAGTTTTGAATACAACGTGATCGAGGGCGTCTGGCGGCAATGGACCGATCAGCAGCTGAAAGACCTCGTGGCCTACGGCAAGGATCGTGGAGTAGGAATTTGGGTCTGGGTCAATTCCAAGAACATGCGCGATCCGAAAGTGCGACACGACATGCTCCAGCGCTGCCACGATTTGGGCATCGTCGGCCTCAAGATCGATTTTTTTGATCACGAAGCCAAAGAAATCATCGATTTGTATCAGGCTCTTCTCAAAGAGGGCGCTGAGCAGCAATTGCTATTCGACTTCCACGGCGCAAACAAACCGACCGGAGAGCAGCGCACGTGGCCCAATGAAATGACGCGCGAGGCCATTCGCGGCATGGAATCAAAGAACGTGCCCAGCCGTGCGGTGCACGAAACCACCCTACCGTTTACACGGTTCCTCGCTGGCCCCGCGGAATACACGCCCGTGATATTCGGCGAACGCCGCGGCGACACTACTTGGGCTCATCAAGCGGCCGTGCCATGTGTTTTCACCACGCCCCTACTAACGTACGGCTGCAATCCGCAAATAATGCTCGACAATCCGTGCGGCCCAATGCTTAAGAGCATTCCAGCGATATGGGATGAAACCATCGTGCTGCCTGAATCCAAAATTGGCGAGCTTGCTGCGTTTGCACGCCGCAGCGGCGACAGATGGTTCCTAGCCGTTCTAAACGGCATTGATGCTCGACACTTGAGTTTGCCGGTGAAATTCCTCGGCGATGGTAAGTACGAAACACTGATGATTCGCGACGTGCCGGAGAACCCGGAAGCCGTAAAAGTTGAAAACGCGGATCTTGGGAAGACCGACAATGTCGTGATCGACATGCCCAAGGGCGGCGGCTTTATCGCCCGGTTTACGAAAAAGTGACTGCGATCAATTTAACGATCACGGCGATAATGGTGATGCGACCACCGGCTGAATGATTCGCTGTGGCGACGAATTGGTTGGCGCAAACTGCACTGGCCGGCACGGCAATTGGGAATCGAAATCAAACGAAAATGGTTGCGGGCAATCGATCGGCGATGTAAACGCGGCCGGATCGACGTGAATCATCTTCGCGGTAAACGGCTGTTCCGGCACCGGCACTGCAAAGATGGTCGTGCCTTGATCAAAGCAGCCTGGCTCTAAACTAAGTTTGTTCGCGCTGCAGCCACAATTCTTTTCGGCAGAGCAATCGCAGTTGGCGCACTCGCACGCTGGGCCTTCATCGCAACTTGCCGGCTGGGCACAGTTCGATTTGCATGATTCGGCTGCTGTCGACAGCCAGTGTTCCAAACTGACCGGCTTTACACTGGTCACGGCTGCCGCAGCGTGATCCTGCGGCGCAATGATTTCGGGCCGCACGATGGCCAGAAACTCGGTTTCGTCTACGTGAACTTCCTCGACTCGCCGGCAAAGTCGATCGACCAATGAATCGCACATTGGCAGGTCCGTAATGCAGCTAGGAAGCCGCTCAATGAATCCTGGGACTTGCACCTCGGCGCACAATCGGTCACGGTGGTCGATGGGGCCGCTTAAGACTAGAGTTTCGCCGGATCGCAGCTCGGCACCCGTATCAAATTCCCGCACCTTGATGCCCGGTATGACGTGGTCATTGGCAACAAGATCTCTTGAATGATCGAGTTCGCTCCAGCGTGCGCGAATTTCCAATCGAATTCTGCCGTCGTCACGAACGATGGGCACCAAATCGACTTTCGTCCCGAGCCGACGATACTCAACTGCCGTGGCTCCCTTGTCACTCGGCACTGTAACTGGAATCTCACTGCCGCACTCGAAGCAGGCCGGCCGTCCGCTTGCCGTCATGACAGTCGGACGAGAAAGAACCTTAAGTGCGCCTTGCTTCGTTAAAGTTTCAATCAACGGGAAAATGGCGCTATCGTTACCCACGGTTCCGAAGCGACATGTATCGCCTGGGCCGGCAGGCGGAACCGTCTTTTCCAACAATCCGGCTAAGCTGCTGCCCACAAAACCCGCGCCGTCGTGTCGGGCAAAATCGAACCCAAGCTCGCGGCATTTCGTGCGGTCCAGCTCCATCAATTGCACACTCACCATCACTTGCTTCGGTGTGGAGGGCGTTGTGTCGGTTGATTTAACCTCCCCCGTATTGCACGCGCCATGACCGCAAGTGTCGGCATTGAAGCTCGCACTCGTCGGCGTATCGGAATGTGCTTGTCGCAGGCGAGCGATTTCCACTTCGGCATCGCGAAGCTTCGCCACCACGGTTCTCATTTCCGCATCGCACTGGTGACGCAGGCGGTCGGCGTCGGCAGTTAGGCCGGCAGCGTCGAGGTGGTGCACGGCTTCCAATATGTGTTCGACTCGGTCGGCACAGTCTACGCAACAATTACCTGCTGTCGCGGCGCCGCATTGGCTGGCAGGGTAAATTACTTGCGGATGATAAGTGCCGGTCGACGCGCAGTCGCAGCCGGGCCCGTAGCACGAGGCACATGGAGCTTGACCTCCACAACTCGCCGGGCTGCACTGCGTGTAAGCCGGCGGGGCGGGGAACGAAACACGATGCGGATACATGCTCGGCGATGCCGCAACCACGTATGGCATTGGATGCGCGAATGGCGCGGGCACCGCTGCGGTATAAACTGGCGGTGAATATACGGCTGCTGGCCCTGCAAAAGATGGCGGCGGAGGCGGCAGCACACAGTTCGGCGGCGGACAATCACACTGGGGAACTTCGGCAAATCCGCTGGCGTACGCGACCGAAGGTTGACGCCATGCAAGGACATGCTCTATTTCTTCGCCAAACTGATTGACGCCATTTGGACATGCGACAATTGGCTGTGACGGTGGCGACAGCGGATGCGGCAGAACCAGATTGGGCATCGGCGGCCCGGCCGGAGTATCACTCGCGACCACACAACCGGTCACGGCCTGAACTCGTGCGCGAAAATCGGCTGAAGGCGAATATCCGCGCGGCGTTCCCGGCGGACACATGTCGATAATCTGTACCGTGGGTGCCTGAGTCGGCTGGCAGCCTGCTTCGCAGTCGCAGGCGGTGGTCGAGCAGTTCGTTATGCGGCAATCGTAATACGGCGTGGCCAACGTAACTGGCCGTGGCGCTACCACTTCTAGATCCTGCCACGGGTGCGCCAGTGCGGCCCACTCTGGCTGGTAAGGAGCGTTTGTTGCGGGTTCATCAGTCCAAGCAACACCCGCCGCAAAAAGAACAATTAGCGCACTTAGAGATAACACCTGCCGCATGGCGATTCTCCTGCCTGAATAGAACGCCAGCGCAATCCGCTTCAAGCGCGAACCACGCCAGCAAAGTTGGGCATTTATGGGCCGCGGAGAATAGCGGCTCGCCGAAGAATCGACAATGGCGGTTTACTGGTGCTGGCGTCCGGCTAGGACAGTTGGACTACTAGATTCACTGTCTACCGCTTTCGGCCGGCAGCGGCCCAGTGTCATCAGCGCGAACGACGTACCGTACTGCTGATGATAGTTGTACAACGGAAAATCCCACCAGGAACCGTCTTTTTCTTGAACCTTCAAAATCAGCTCCGCCAGCTGATCGTAATGCCGGTTCCGATCGCTCGCCTCGGGCAGTACTTCCACACACCGAGCCGCATAGTAGTGGCCGTAGTAATAAAAGTATCCGGCCACCTGAAAATACGATTCATGCGGAATGGGCCGCTTGCGTCCGATATCGAGCCAGATATTTCGATTAAAGAGCCGATCGAGCCAGCTGTTCATTAGCTCGTCGGTAATTTTCGTATCGCCCCACATTCGCAGCGCCAAGTTGCAGGCTTGCGAGCGCCCAAACTTCCGCCGGGACGATTGATCGGCATCATTGGGTACCACTGCAAGTACTCGCCGTAATAATACGAAAAATCGGGCTTCTGCTGTCGCTCGATCGAGGCGATCGCACGATCGACCATCTTCTGCGGTGGATCGATGCCCGCATCCTTTGCTTCGCGGAGCGCAATGATGCCCGTCGCCGCGCAAAAACTCAGCGCGTCGCCGCCCGGATGCTGCGCGTGTGCCCGCATGTCGTAATAATCCCAGCCACCGTCAACGCATTCGTACCGCTCGAGCATGCCGAATTGATCGCGAATGAGCTGCTTGATTTTTTCGGCGCGCTCCGCATCGTCCGGCTTACGCTTCAGCATGTGGACCAGTGCCGAAATGCCGTAGCTGTGCGTCCAAACGTTGTACAGCGCTTCTGGCTCTGCCCGTCGAACCTTGGGAAGTTTTTCCAACAGCCACTTCTCGCCGCGATCAATCGCGTTTTGCACCTCGGTGGAGTCGCCGCCGACTTCAATCAACGCGGAAATCGCCAGCGCCGTCACCGCGGCGTGAAACGCTTGATGAGCCCCTGGAATCGGCGCGTAAACGTCGATGCCCGTGCTGTTCCCCGCCGATCCCCACGAGCCATCCTTGTTCTGATCGCCAAGTAAGAATCGCACGCCGCGATCAATCGCCGCGTTAATTTCTTTCGCATCCCGCGGTTTAACGACCCGCGGTTTCGTGGATTCCGCATCCGATTGCGGCTCTTCGGCGACAACAATCCGCGACGCGAATACGATGGCGAACGAAATCACCACGGAGACACGGAGACACGGAGAGATCAATCTTGTTTTCATCGCAATCCTTTCGTCCTTCTCTGTGCCTCCGTGTCTCCGTGGCTCAATCAGTCTCGTCCTTGGGGCCTTCCTTCAAAACTTTGTCGCCCGCGGCAAGGCCTTCCAGAATCTCCACCATGTCCGAATTCTTGCGGCCGACTTTTACGTTCTTGCGAACCGGCTTATCGTCCTTGCCAGGCAGCCATACGTAATACTGATCCTCATCGTTCTTGTCGGTCTGCAGCGCTTTGAGGGACAGAGTCAGAGCATTGTCCTTCTCATATGCCGTGAGTTTCACTTTGCAATTCATACCGGCCGCCGGCGCAGGATAATCCTTCGGCATCTGCGCGGTATCGGCCAACAGCGTGACGCTGAATTTGCCTTCTGCGTTGGGTGTTGTATTGAACGCATCGAGCGACGCCGGCAGCCTCTGATCGCCATCGGCTGTCGGAGCGATCGAGCCCAGCAGGCCACGTTTGATCTGCCATAAATCTTTCTCCGGCACGCTGGCCCGCACAACGAGGCTGTCGGGGTCGACAATCGTGATGAACACTTCATCAGCCGAGATGCGGCCACCCTTACGCATCCGCTGGGCTACGGAGCTGCCGCCAGACCATTGACCGCGCGTCCAGCTGCCGTAATACACGACGCCATCGGTCGGCGCGGTGATTTTCATTAGGTCCCGATCGTGCTGTAGCTTGCTGAGCTTATCGGCCGCCTTCGAGCGATCGAACTTTTGCCGCTCCAGCTCCAAGCGTTGCCGATCCAGCGCTGCGGGCGCCATGGTCCGTGTTTTCTGCAATGCCAAAGCCGCGCGGCTGGCATAATCTTTCAGCATCTCCTCGCGGCGCGGCAGCTCCGTTTTTTCCGTCCGCTCGCGCATCACTTTCGCCAAATCGTAGTAGAACGTCATCTGCTCCACTTCATCGCGTGTGCGCTTCATGATGATTTCTTCCGTGTCTTCAGTCAGATCATCGGCCTTGTACATCTTTTCCAATTGCTTGAGTTCTTCCTTGGCATAGTCCAATTGGTTGCCGTACATCTTCACCAGGAAGTCGGCCTGCTTTTGCGAGAGCTCACGGTCTTGTGTCAGGAACCGATCCAAGTCGGCTTCTGCCAAGCGGTTGGTCCGCTCAGCAGCCTTCAGATCGAGCGGCAGCGATTGCTCCGCCAACCTGATTTCCGTCTCCAACTGTTCGAGCGCCAAATCGGCGAGCTTGCGCCCTGCTTCTAGATCTTTGATTTGGTCGTCGATCTTCTTGGAATCGAACTCAACTAGCGTATCGCCGGCTTTGACTTTCGTGCCCTGATCGACGGCCGTCTCGACAGAAAAATCGCTCCACACTTCCGGTGCAATGCTCACTTCCTTGTTGCGTTTCGATTCGAACGTGCCGTCGAGCGACAACTCCACCTTGAACAGCCCTTTCTTCACGGTGTACGTTGTCGGGACTTTGGACTCTTCCTTGGCTTTGCTGTCCGCTTTCGCATCGGATTTCGATTCATCCTTTTTCGCATCGTCTTTTTTGGCGTCATCCTTCTTCGCCTCGGTGGGCTCTTTCTTGAATTCTGTCGCGCTAGCTGCCGCAGGTTTGTCCTTCTCGTCGGCGGCACGCAACAAGAGCGGAGCGATAAACAGCGCCAGCGCCAGAATCATCGTCGTGCGGGCAGTCTGAAACATCGTAGAACTCGCGGGTTCGAGAATCGAATGTGATGTCAGTCGAACGGCACCTTCAGCTGCCCCCACTCTTCACTGCCTATCGTTGATTACTCCACCGGCAATTCAAAGTCGGCAATGAACAGTTGGCTCGTATGGTCGTCGGTGCGATTGCTCGTCCACATCAGCTGTTTTCCGTCGGGCGAAAACACGGGCAGCACATCGGCGGCCGCATTGTCGGTGATCCGCCAAACTTTGCCAGGGATAATCTTACCATCCTGCTCGGCGTACTTCATCAACCATAGGTCGTAGTTCGGTCTGGCTTTCGGGTCGGAATGGTCGGCGCCTGTCCAGATGATGTATGGCTTGATCGGATGCCAATACGGAGCCCAATTCACACCCTGGTTGTCTGTCAGTGCCGTGTCGTTCTGGCCATCGAAGCCAATCACATGAATCTGCAGCCAACCTTCTTTCTTGCGATCGCTCCGATAAACTACCCAGCGTCCGTCCGGCGAGGTGAACGGCCCACCGTTGTAGCCAGAAGCGTGCGTCAGTTGCCGGACGTTGCTGCCGTCGGCATCCATTACGTAGATGTTCGGGTTACCGCCGCGATCGCTGCAGAACACGATATGCCTACCGTCTGGCGTGTACGCGCACTCTGCGTCATAGCCGGGCGAGTCGGTCAGTCGCTTCAAATGTTTGCCATCCAAATCGGCGGAAAAGATCTCCATCCACGGATCGAAATCCCATTGATAGCGCCGATGTACGCCGGCCTTAGCATCTTCCTCCTGTTGTTTCTTGGCGGCCGATTCGGTGTCTGGCAGATGCGGATCAAGATGGCTGCTCGCAAAGATGATGCTTTTGCCATCCGGTGCGAAATAGCTGCACGTTGTTCGTCCGCGCCCGGTGCTAACGAGCTGAGGCTTGGCGACCCCTTGCGGCTTGGCTAGGGGCAGGGTGTAAATCTGGTAGAACATGTACTCCGTTGGTTGGGCTTGGAAAATGATCGATTTGCCATCCGGCGAAAAATATCCTTCGCCGGCTTTGGCAAAATCGAATGTCAGTTGCCGCATGTTTTTGAGGTACTTGGATTCAATCGACGACGCCGCTGGCTGGGCATCGTCGCCGAAAGAAGATTTCGCGACCAACAATAGCGCAGTTAGCGCAACAAATAATTGACGTGGCATATTCATCATTCGCTTTGGGTGTCCAATTATGCGGTGAGCATTTATTATAAGGGCGGCAAGTGCCGTATTCACCGCCCAAGAAACATCCGACCGGGACGGTCGGACTATTTGCTGCCTGGCAACCGCTGACTGCCGCCTACAGCTGACATGAAAATCTACACAAAAACCGGCGATGATGGTGAAACCGGGCTGTTTGCCGGGCCGCGCGTTAAAAAAGACGATCCGCGGATCGAGGCCTACGGCACGGTCGATGAATTGAATTCGGTGTTGGGCCTGGTACGCTGCGAGAAGCCACCGACGGAGATCGATCAATTGCTCGCACGTGTGCAAAACGAACTCTTCGACTTGGGTGCGGAACTGGCGACGCCTGATCCGAAATCGCGCGGCACGAATTTGGTGAGCGCGCAGCATATCGACGCGCTCGAAAAAGCAATCGACAAATTCGACACCGATCTGTCGCCGTTGAAAACCTTCATTCTGCCCGGTGGAACCAAACCTGCCGCCTGGCTGCATCTGGCCCGCACCGTCTGCCGCCGCGCCGAACGCCGCGTGGTGACCTTGGGCGACGAGCCCAACGCCAACCTTTCGCCGCTGGCAGTAATTTATTTGAACCGCCTGAGCGATTTATTGTTCGTGCTGGCGCGCGCGGCAAATCAATTGGCCGGCATCGATGACGTGAAATGGGAGCGATGAGCGCTGCGTCCGATCACTCATTTCCCAACGTATCACTTGGTAGTACGCTGTAGCCATGGCGTGCAAATCCGAAATCCAAAATCCTTCTCCAACTTCTGCAATGCGTATCGTCCTTTGTTATCCCGTTGAAGCGCAACATATCGAGCAAATTCAAGCTGAAGCGCCGCAGGCGGAGATCTGCGATGCAGGGCAGGAACGTGTCGCAGAGGAGCTGTTCAACTGTGACGTGTTTTGTGGCCATCCGAAAGTGCCGGTTGATTGGGATGCGGTCGTGCGTAAGGGCCGGTTGAAGTGGATTCAATCGTCCGCCGCCGGGCTCGATCATTTGCTGGTGCCGAGCGTGGTGCAGTCGGAGATTGTGGTGACTAGTGCCTCGGGCGTGCTTTCCGATCAAGTGGCAGAACACACGATTGCGCTGCTCACGAGTTTGCTGCGGAGTCTGCCCATGTTCTGGGAAGCCCAGAAGAAACAGGAATACATTCGGCGGCCAACGCGCGATTTGCATCACTCCGTAGTGGGCATTGTCGGGTTTGGCGGCGTCGGCCGACGCGTGGCGGAACTGCTCGCGCCTTTCAAAACGCGGATATTGGCCACCGATTTGTTTCCCGTCGATAAACCGGCACATGTCGCGGAATTGTGGCCGGCTGAGCGGCTCGACGACATGCTGCGTGAGGTCGATATTCTTGTGCTGTGCGTGCCACTCACCCCGCAAACGAAGTGGATGATCGACACAAAAACGTTGGCCAAGTTGAAGCGCGGCGCGATTCTCGCGAACATGGCGCGCGGCAAACTTGTCGTCGAAGCAGACTTGGTTGCCGCGGTTGAATCGGGCCATCTGTCCGGCGCAGTGGCCGATGTCGCCGCCGAAGAACCGCTTGCGCCGACGAGTAAACTCTGGCATTTGCCAAACGTGCTGCTTACGCCGCACGTCGCTGGGCAAAGCCGGTGGCGCATCAACAACATGACAGATTTCTTCTGCAGCAATTTACGCCGCTACTTGCGCGGCGAGCCGCTCATGAATTTGGTGGATAAACGACTAGGCTTTCCGGTGCGTAGCACGCCGACCTGATCTTTGTTTGTTTTCCGCAGTTCGTCGTCTGTTGCTGCAGCAGTTTTACGAAGCTGACCAAGGACAAATGACAACGGACAGTTGCAGCTATCATCTCCGCCTTTACCCAGACCTGCAGTCCAGCCTAGAATGGGTGCTGGTACGGATACCACCCGCCTTCTGTCGACACCCTGGACGTTGATGCTAATGAATACGACCTATCTCTTTGAAAACCGCCTGACCATTACGCAGGGAGGCGGCCAATCGCTCCGCTGTCCTGATGACCTGCTCGATCGCTACAAGTCGCTTGTCGACGATCAGCGCATGAGTTGGACCGAGCACTTGCGCTTGATGCGCCTTTTGGGTTCCGGCGGTCAAGGTGTTGTGTATTTAAGTCAGCGGCGCGGGGCAGATGGCTTCACGCTGCCAGTGGCGCTCAAAATCTTCTCACCTGAGCGCTACGAAGATGCCCGCAGTTACGACGAAGCAATGAGCCGCATTGCGGATGTGGCAGCCCGGGTTTCGCAAATTCAGCAAGACAATTTGCTGGACGTGCACAATTTCGTTGATCGCAACCGCATCCGCATGATGGAAATGGAGTGGATCGATGGTTACGACCTGAGCCAACTGATGACGCTCGACATGTTGGCCAACGTTCGCCAGCGGGTGAGCGAAAAACGCTGGGCGTATTTGAACAACGTCATTATTACGGCCGGTCCGCAGCAGCCACGCATCAAGCCAGGCATTGCAATCAATATTGTACGTGAATGCCTGGCGGCGCTGGCCGCGCTGCATCGCGATGGCATTGTGCACGGCGATATTAAGCCGTCGAACATCATGCTTAAGCGCACCGGCAACGCGAAAATTGTGGACATCGGCTCGGCGTTCCGGCTCGATTCCGTGCCTCCTTTGCGCACTTGCACCCCCACCTATGCTGCACCCGAGGTTCTGGAAGGTCGCGATTGCACGGCCCGCTCCGATCTAGCGAGCCTCGGCTACGTGCTAGTGGAAATGCTTTCCGGCTGCTCACCGTTCGCCGGCATGACGACGTATCGCGAACTGCTGGAAGCCAAACTCAGCTTGCCGCAACGCCTGCCGCATTTGATGCCGGAAGAAGTGAGCCGCAACGATCTGCTGATGAACTTCTGCAGCCGGCTGATTGCTCCGGACGCTAACAAACGCTTCCCGAGCGCAGAAGCCGCGGACCTCGTGAAGGAAGGCGCCGCGAGTTTCCATCGTCAACTAATCGTCGGCGGCCTGGCCAGCGAATACGAGAACGAAATTCGAGTGTGGCTGGAAGAACTGGAATAGGCCGGCATTTGTCAGCTTTGCTCTGCAGATTGGCTGCGCATTCTCCGTTACGCCCGCCATCGATCGACCACGGTGTCGAAATCCGCCGGCATCTTAAGGAGAACCATCGTGAATAGTCGCCCTGATCGTCTCTCGGATTTTTCCGGCCGACGACGCCGTGATGCTTAAATTCAGCAGTTCCATATCGTGACCCAGCTCGGCCGCCGTCGTGGTTTGGTAAACTCCCGAAGCGCTGGATGTGTTGTTATCGATCAGCAGTTCCGCGTTCTCGGCATTCAGCGAAATTCCACTGCGACCTTCACCCGATCCTGCACCATCGGTCTCTTGCATGACCCATTCCCAGCGGCCTTTTGGCGAGCGGCGCAAGGCCAGTGTAACGAGAGTCTCACCCGACGAGAGGAGCGTCGAACTCGAACCTGAGCCAGCCGGTTTGCCATCGCCATTGGTACTCTCCGTGGAGACGCGCAAGCTAATAGGACGACCCCCTGCGCATAGACGCGCCATCGCCAAGTGTACGATTCCAACGTTGGAATCTTGATTGCGTGAACTTTGTTCTCTTCGCCCGGTTCAATCGTGAGCTGCCCCGATTCATTTCGCAGTCGCGTATTCTCCGCGCGTAATCTTTTGTTCTCATCGGCGACACGAGTCGACACCCACAATGCCAGGCCGACGGCGACCAGCACGATGAGCGTGAAAATGCCACGCAGCGAAAAATTTATGCGGCGATTAAACATGGAGAGCGCGATTGTGCATATTATTTTGAATCGTCCTTCTCCTCCGCAATCCAAACTAATATGCCGTCCCCAATGCCAGAGAGCGATGTGGGGCCACCATCTTTCGGTAACGGGAACGACCTGAACCGAAGCAACTCCAACGGCATTCCGGTCTCTGCCATTTCGACCTGAGTCGCCCCCGCATGCCGTTCTACAATACTTGAAGGTCGATCAATCCATTTAGAAAGACTAGGCGGCAGAATCGGTCCGCAAATTGTCGTGCCGGTCTTCTCAACCCAGTTCCATGTTCCTTTACTCTCATCCTTTCTAAGTGCGATCGTAACCACTTGCTCGCCAGGTCCAATTGAACAACCTGAGCCGCGCTGTGGAAGGTTCGAGTCGGACACACCGTTAATTTCAGACCAGAGCATGAATGTTCGCCCGGGTGGCACATACACGCGCCATTTCCACGTCATCGGTTCCAGCGTTGGAATGGAAATGGCCTGCAACTTGTTTCGATTGGCGTCGGTAATTTCCAGCTCGCCGAACTCGTTGCGCAGTTTGATTCGCAGTTGATCATTTTCAACACGAAGCTCCTTATTCTCCTGCGCCACGCGAAACGAAACCCAAATGGCAAGTGCCAGCGCAACCGTTGCTAACACGGCCAGCAGTGCGCGTAATGAAAACCGCGGAGCTCGTCGCACGTCATTCACCTTCTCCGGCCGAAGGGCCAATTCCGATTCGCATGATGCCATTTGACATCCGCTCGATGACGATTCCGCCAGGCAACATCCGCTTTGTCGATTCCGTCGCGCATGCTTCGCGTTGCGCCAATTCAGCGAGCCAATCCCATTGGTCAAAGCCCATCTCTTGCAACGGCCAGCCGGCCCGGCGCCACAGCGCGATGAACATCTCGCGAACCAAATGGCGATCGGCAGATTTAATCCGACCAAGATCGATACTCATGTGACGTCCAGGTCCCGGCGCAACCACGGGGGCCGGCGCTACCTGATCAAGCAACTCTTCCGCCAATCGTTCAATCAATTGCTGCGCGTCGGCAGCGACACGACTCAAGCGCAGAATCGATTGATCCACATCTTGATCGATCGACTCTCGCAATCGCGGCAACACGTCGTTTCGCAATCGATTGCGGGCAAACTCGCGCGTCAAATTGCTGGGATCGATGCGGTACGACTGGTCGATCTCCGCCAGATACTTAATCACCTCTGCCCGGCTCACCGTCAGCAGCGGACGAATGACCGATGCTGCCAATCCCAGCGGCCTGGCCCGCGGAATTCCTGCGAGTCCGGCGAGGCCGGTGCCACGGAGCACGTTGAACAATACTGTTTCCACCTGGTCGTCTGCCGTGTGGCCGGTCGCGACGTACCGCGCGCCGTTCCGCTCCGCCACATTTTGGAAAAATCCATAGCGACTATCTCGGGCGGCCGCTTCGATTCCATCGCCGCGCAGTTCCGCCAGCGCAGCAACCTGACCTGTGCCAAACTCGATCGGCAACTCCAATCGCGCGGCCAATTGTGCGACAAAAGCGGCATCCGCATCGGAGTCGGGCCGCAAGCGATGGTTGAAGTGTGCCACGATCAATTTGCCAGGCCCGCCCGCGCGGCGTTTGAGCGCCGCCATTGCGCGCAACAGCGCAACACTATCGGGGCCGCCGGATACGGCAACCAACACCGTCAGGTCGCGCCACTCGGACCCCGACCACGCTTTTTCAAATTTCGTTTCAAACTCATTCATGTGCAGTGGGCCGCACAAATTATCACGCCGCTTCCCGCGCGGAAACATAAGCACTCGATGAGTCGCTGATTATATCCCGCGAGTCAAAAGCGGTCGCTCGCTCTCCCGAATCCAACTAACTATGCATTCAAACTGATTCAAACACGTTATCGACCAGCCCAGCATCAAGCGGTTTGATTACCATCGGCATCGACTCGAAACCACTGTAGCTGCCAGGCAGTAGTGCATTGCTGTGATTAAACACGGAATCTGTGCCCGCGCCGCCAATGAAGCTTGCGGTATTGGCAACCAGACCGCCGCCGTTCACTTTACCATTGCCGCCGAAGCCGAGCGTGTCATTGCCATTGCCCAAGTCGACGAGCACCTGATCGGCGTGCACTGCCAAAGGCGGCAAGCTGGTGCCGATGTGGTTGGTGTCGAAGCCGCCGAGCACGACCGTGTCGTCACCGTTGCCGGTTTTGATTTGCAGCTTCTTTCCGACCGTCAGACCATTCAAACTGATACTGTCGGCGCTGTCGCCGGTGGTCAGCGTTGCATTGCGAGCGACCGTGCCGCCAAAAACTTCCAGCAAAGTGTATTTCGAATGATTCGAACTGAATTTTTCGTTTAAATCGCGGCCGATCTTCGCATTTTGCAGGTCGACAATTACGTTGCCGCTCATGTTCACGTTCACATCGCGCTGGATCGTTGTGTTGAACACGTCCGCCACGATATTGCCGCTGCCAAGTTTGAAGCTCAGATCGTTGGCGCCGGCATTCACGCTCGAATTGCCGATCGTCGAATCGAACACGTAGAGCACATGGTTGCCGTTGCCGCCGGTCATCGACAGTCCACCGCCAACCACGGCTTTCGAAACGTAAACGACATCGTTGCCATTGTTCAGGTTGATGTTCAAATTCCGCGGGATCGAAATGGTCGGCAATCCTCCGCTGCCCGTGTCGATGCTCAAAACGTCGTTGCCACCCTTCAAATCGATTTTGAAATCGCCGGTGATGCCCGTGAAAATTTGCGGGGTGGACTGGTGATTGACTGTGGTCGTGCCGTCGGTATTGATAATTTTGTATTGGCCGCTGCCGACCTGAAAAACTTCGATCGAGTTGTCCTTGTTGTCGCCGGTAATAACCAACGAGTGATTCTGGACCGCGACGGAAACGTTGCCGGTCATCAGAGCCCGTGTTTCGAGTTGCTGAAACGCTAACTTTCGACCGTAATTGAGTTTGCGACGATTCATGATGTTGCCTCTTTCGTTTGCTGGGAGTTCCACTTCTCACCCCTTATCCAGCTAGAGCGCGATTGCCGGCGAAATGCTACATCGCAACTGGTTAACTCGAAGTACGCCATCGAAGCTGTCCGAATTCAATAAAATCCGCCGCCTGCGCGCACTCTGCGCACAAGCGGCGGAGGGAACCGCACTTGGAAAAAAGTTCCGGCGTTGTCGGCCCTTAAGGGTCGTGCTGGTTGTGGATTTGGGGAGAGAAGGCGGCCTGGAAGGGTGTGTGCGGAAAGCTATTTACCGATCGCTGCCAGCGCTGGGCTGGTAGCGATGGAGGGTTTCGCTGTCCGCGTGTCACGCCGCGTGCTGAACGAGTGCCGACACCACGCGATGATCTTCTGGTGAAAACCATCGGCGGCTCCAAGGCGACTGTCAGTCACAGCGGTGGACCACCGCTCAAGGTTCATCTTTCTCCCGTCGATCGGTGCTGGGATTGCCTGACCCAGTCATTGAGGGCACCACCGCCGATCGACATTTGGGTTGACACGACCCGGCAGCGCTCGTGTTCTCCTTGGCGACGGTCCTCTCGAGAGGCGCTTCGCCAGGCATAGGCACTGCTGGTCGGGCCGACAGAGAGCAGCAGGCGGTACTTGCCTACCCACTCCGCCGTGGGACACACTCCGCTGGGCACACACTGCCAGGCGTTGTGGGCGTCGTGTCCTTCGCCTCACAACCACGGCCGGGCCTTCCCGGCGGTCTGCCTGTCGTCAGGAGCGAGTTTCCGGAAAACTCCCGCACTCCTCGAGCACTGGAATCGCAGAGCTCCGTAGCGACCGGTGAACAGCCAATGGCTTTCTCCACCCCCTTCCTCCAGAAGCGGGTATTGAATGCCGCCAACCATCACCGTGACTGCCTGCTGCCGGCGAAAAAATGCGTGACGATTGGCCGCCTTCAAGCGGGATCTGCACCCCGCCCCAGGCACCACCACCAACCGTCCGCGGCTTTCGCCCGCCCACTGCAGACAGCCGTCACAACGGACTATATGTACAGTACGCAATGCGTGCCCCGTTGGCAAGGGCTTTTTTGGGGCCACTGGAAAAATATTTTTTGGTCGGTGGTCAATTGTCCATGGTCCGTGGTCGCAAGCGATCAAGCCACCGGTTCGGCCGCTCCCCGGTTGACCCGCCGAATGCGGCGTTACCGCTCGGCTTCGTAGGACTCCGCCTCACGGCTAAACTTCGATAATCCCGTCCACCCCCCCCGGATTTCGCGTTTGGACTCGAGTTTACCCCTTCATCCATTCGCGGCCGTCTCGCGGTATGCGGACCGATTGGCAATTGGCTCGCCCGGTGGTAAGTTCGCTATCGAAAACCAAGGGGCGGAGCGACACATTCTTGGCGAGTGCGATGAGGAGCATATGATTTTGGCTCGATTGGAAGAGGCGCAGCAGTATTCACGGTTGCATCCCGGTTTTGATGCAGCCTTCGATCTTTTGCGAAGCACGCCGTTTGATGAGATCAAGCCGGGACGGCATGAAGTGATCGGTGATGCGCTGCTACTGATTGTCGAGAACGTCGCTGGTAAAGGGCATGACGCCGCTCGGCTCGAAGCACATCGCAAATACATTGATGTACAATATGTAATACCAGGAAAGCCGACGGCCAATGAAGAATTCGGCTGGCGGCCAACCGCGGCATGCGCACAACCGGGCAAATTCGATGAGGCAAAAGACATTGGCTATTTTGACGATAAGCCTGAGCTTTGGTTTGCCTTGCCGCCAGGCCACTTCGTCGTATTCTTTCCGGGCGATGCGCATGCGCCACTGGCCGGCAGTGGCGAGGTGCGAAAGGCTGTGGTGAAGGTAGCAGTCGATTGGTGAGTTCAATGTGGTTTGCCCCGGTCCATTGACCGACGGCATAAAATTGATATGCGTCTTCTGAGTTACAACATCCACAAAGGCATCGGTGGCCGAGATCGGCGTTGCCGGATTGAACGCGTGATCGAGGTCATTGAATCGGAGAATCCCGATATTCTCTGCCTGCAAGAAGTTGCCCGGCATTCGCAGCGGTCGCATTATCACGATCAGCCGCAACTGCTGGCAGAATACTTCAAATGCTCGGCGCTGCTGTTTCAGCCCAACGTGCATCTCAAAACAGGAATGTACGGAAATTTAATTCTTTCGCGCTGGCCGTTTGCCGCCAAGCATCAGATTTCGCTGCGGCTCAACACGAAGAAGCCGCGCAGTGCGCAACTGGTGGTCATTGAAACACCGGAAGGATCTTTGCACCTGGTGAACTGTCATTTGGGCCTGGCCGAAGCGGAGCGGCGTTGGCAAGTAGAGCATTTGCTCAACCACCATTTGTTTCGCGCATCGCAAGAGTTAGCCACTTTGATCGTTGGCGATTACAACGACTGGCGCAATCGGTTGCATCATGGGCATTTACAAGCGAGTGGCTTTGCGCAAATCACGAGTCCAATTTCTCGCTTCCGTTCATTTCCCGCCTACCTGGCAATGGGCTCGCTCGATAAAGCATTCTCCCGCGGTGGAATTTTTGTGCGCCATGCGCGGGTGGTTCATTCGGCGCAGGCGCAGCGCGCCAGCGATCATCTACCGCTGGTGATCGATTTTCATCTCGATGAAGCCCGATTTAACGGGCAACGTTGAAAAAATTCGCGAGCCGGTGCAATTCAGAACGAGTTTCGGCGTCAAACGATCAAGGAAATAGGCGGGTTTTCACACTTCCGACCCCGCGACAGGTCCGACTCATCGGCATAAACTTGATGTCAGCGGCACGCATACACCCCGCCCGATTGGCGCGTTGTCGCATTCCGTTTGGAGGACATCATGCACGGTCGCAATTGGAAATGCGTAATTGTGGGTTTCGCAGTGCTGTCGGTGTGCCACGGTGGCTCCGTGAATGCGCAGCTTTTCAAAGGGCGATTGCGGCCGCAAGAGGCGGAGGTCGAAGCGTTTGCCGGACAGCCCTACGGCGTGGGTCGATGGACAGTGCAGTTGCCGCCGGGCGCTAATCCCGCCCTGATGGGCAACAGCATGTTCACGCTCACGGAGAAAAACGGCCGGGCAATGTTCCAAGCCTTTCAAGCGGAGCCGCTGCGCACCGTGGCTCGCGAGTTTCTGGGACGCCCACAAACCGCCACGGTGTATTTTCTGTTCAGCGGCGATGGCCCATTGGAATTGCAGCTTTACGCACCAACTGCAGTGGCCACGGTTGTGACGCCTCGAAAAGATCCTGTCGGCCAAGCACGTCTGTTGGACGATTGGTGGGTGAAGTACACGCGGCAAGCGAATCGCATCGATCGGCCGACAGATTATCCCGACATGGTCGACAATTACCTGCTCACCACGCTTTCGCGGCGTTTGAATTTGCCACCAGCCAGCCAAATTCCACCGCCGTTTGTGCGCACCCTTGCCGATAGCGTCTTGAGTATGGCAGGCGGCGGGGCTCCAAAGCTGCCGGGCGCGAACTCCGGCGACGCACAATTCGATCAGCAACTCGGCATGCTATTGGGCGCCGATAGCCTGCGAAGCGAATTGCAGATTCAAGCATTGACGCGGCGCACCGAAACAGAAGTGGCCGATCAGCCGCTGCCTCAAGCGCTCAGTTTTACGACGAATGTTCCGGAAGCGATCGGCAATGTCACGATTGAACCACTTGCCAACCGCGTGCCGGCGGAATGTTTTTATGTGCGCTTTGGCAATTTCAACAACTACTTGTGGTTTCACGACACGCTGGATCGTTGGGCCGGCGATCTGAAGAATCTGTTCAATCGCCGCGGACTCGACTTCGGCATTACGGCGCGGATGGAGCGGCAGCTTTCTTTGAAGCAATCGGTGCTCTCGCCGCTGCTGGGTCCCGCGGTCGTGGCAGATGTTGCCATGATCGGTGAAGACACGTTCTTCCGCGAAGGCGCAGCCGTGGGCATGCTGTTTCATGCGCGCAACAACTTTGCACTGAATTCAGATTTCCTTCGCCAGCGCGCGAAACGTTGCAGCGCGAAAACGGCGCGACCGATGAAAAACTCGAGATCGCCGGACATCAGGTCTCTTTCCTTTCCACGCCCGACAATCGGGTTCGATCTTTTTATGTAGTCGACGGCGATCTTCATTTCGTCACCAATTCACGCCGGTTGATTGAGCGGTTCCTGGAAACAGCCGCCGGCAAAACTTCGTTAGGTGCATTGCCGGATTTTCGCTATGCCCGATCGTTGATGCCGGTCGAGCGGAACGACACCATCTTCGCATATCTCTCCAGTGAGTTTCTCCGCAATTTGCTATCGCCTCGCTATCAAACTGAAATGCTGCGGCGATCGCTCTCGACGGCTGAAATTGAAATGGCGCTGGTCGCCCAATTGGCGGCCCGCGCTGATGGAGAGTCTGCAGATTCACTCGATGCGCTGATTAAACGGCAGTATCTGCCGGAAGGATTTGGAACCCGCGCCGATGGTAGCCGATTGGAATTGAATTCCTCCGGCGAGTTCGTCGATTCGTTACGCGGCGCCCGTGGTTCGTTCGCGCCGGTGCCGGACGTGGCGTTCGATCGGGTAACTTTGGCGGAGGCCAAGCGCGATGAGGAGTTCACAAGTTGGTTTCAATCGAAATGGCAACAGCTCGATCCAATTCTGGCAGCGATCCACCGTGAACCGGGTAAGGCAGCCGGCGAGGAGCGGATTGTTTTGGATGTGCAACTAACGCCGATGGCTGCGAAGAATTACGAAACAATTGCCTCTGCGCTTGGTCCCATTAGTAAGCAGCGGTTGGCGCCCGTGCCGGGCGACGTCGTTTCTGGTGAGGCAGTGATGAGCGGAAATCTACTGGCCTCCAAAGGGCTTGCCCAACCGCAGGGCGTGTACCGATTGTTCGGCGCGCTGCGAGATGCGGAGCCAGATGCAGTCAACGCAGGCGCAGCCCAAGGGAGCGCGCCGCCGGCGCCAGCGCCGGGTCGCGGCGGACTGCTGAGTGGTCCGCTCGGCGGTGCGCTGTTGAACGCGGCTGGAGCGGCTGGCGGTGGCGGCAGTGCGCTATCGCCCATGTCGATGTTGCCGCCGTTTTACTTTGGAGCGTATCCCACGCCGGCGATCTTTTCCTGGTTGGGAGTCGGCGATGTGCAGCTTGATCCTTCCGGCTACGGACGTTCGTCTTCCGGATTATGGCAGCGCCGTAGCGCCGATTACACGACGGCCTCAATGGATCGCCGTGTGCTTGAAATCGTGACTCCTCAACTGCGATTCGTCGACGCACCGCGGCCCGCCCAGGCCTGGCTGCATGTCGGCGATCTTGGCAAATCGAAACTGGCTTCAACCATCAACGGTCTGTTTTACCGGTCAGCAAAAAATGCCGCGATTGGAAATGTCGGTTTTCTGCATGAACTCGAAGTTCAATTGCGCGTTCCGCTGAACGACTGCATGAAAGAAGCAGAGAGGCTAACCGGTGCCAAATTTGTTTGCCCGCTGGGCGGAACGTACCAAATTGATTCGCGGCCCGGCACGTTCCCTATTTGGGCCTCAGGGGCCTTGCCGCCCGAGCGGATGCGGCTCGTAGAGAGTTTGTTTGAATCTGCGCCGAACGATTATCGCGCACCGGCGCTCGATTGGCTGCATCGACTAGACGCCGATGTGGCGCTGACGGGCCGGAATTTGTCGATCCACGGCGACATCGATATGACCAGCCTGGCGAACACCCCGATTGCGCAAGCCAATTCAGGGACTCGTCCAAGCAATTCTGCGAATCGACCGACACCAGCGCAGCCGCCGACCGCAGCCCCGCGGAACGATGA
The DNA here is from genome assembly GCA_963773875.1 of Pirellulales bacterium. GTDB lineage: Bacteria > Planctomycetota > Planctomycetia > Pirellulales > JADZDJ01 > CAVTYH01. The sequence goes on along the minus strand of CAVZCV010000003.1, from coordinate 72,529 downwards.
ACCGCCGCCCAAACCGCAGCCGTCTCCGCCTGTGCAGCGCACCAATGAACTTCCGCCGCCGAAGCCACGACCGGCGACGTAAGTGCGAGTTCATCGTGAAATGAACGGCCGGGCGTAAACAGAAAGCGCCTCGCGGGCAGCGGTAATCGTTGCATCGATCTCCGCTTCGCTGTGCGTGGTCGACACAAACAGTGCTTCGAACTGGCTGCACGGCATATAGACACCACGCTCGATCAACTTCCAAAAATAGGCCGCGAACTTTTTGGTATCGCAGCGGCTGGCGGAGGGCCAATCGACTACGGGATCGCGGCTAAAAAAGAGCGTCATCATGCTGCCAACTCGAGCTATCGTGTGCGGTACGTCGGCGGCACCTGCGGCATCATCCAGACCTTTTGCAAGTCGAGCCGAAAGTTGCTCCAGCCGCGGATATGGATTCTCTTCGCGTAGCACCTTCAGCGTCGCGATGCCCGCTGCGGTCGCGAGCGGATTTCCGCTCAACGTGCCGGCCTGAAAGACTTTTCCGGCCGGCAAGACGTTGTCCATAATCTCGACCCTGCCGCCATAAGCTCCGACAGGCAGTCCTCCGCCGACGATTTTTCCCAGAGTTGTCAGATCCGGCTTGAAGTTAAAGAGCGATTGCGCGCCGCCATAAGCCACGCGAAAGCCTGTCATCACTTCATCGGCAATTAGCAAGGCGCCGTTTAACCGAGTCAATTCTTGCAAGGCGTGCAAGAATCCGGCATCGGCACGACAACGCCCATGTTGCCGACCACGGGCTCAAAAATGACGGCCGCAATCTTGGAACCGTGCGCGCGGAACGTGGCTTCCAGCGATGTGACGTCGTTGTACTGCAGCACGAGCGTATTTTTTGCCGTTCCCGCCGTGACGCCCGGTGAATTTGGCACTCCGAGCGTGGCGGCAGAACTGCCTGCGGCCACGAGCAAACTGTCGACATGGCCATGGTAATTGCCGGCGAATTTGATGATTAGGTCGCGGCCGGTGAAGCCGTGCGCCAAGCGAATGGCGCTCATGGTTGCTTCGGTGCCGGAATTCACGAGCCGCGCTTTTTCGACGCTGGGCACCGCGTCGATAATTAATTGGCAAAGTTCGCTTTCGGCTTCCGTCGGCGCGCCGAAACTTGTGCCACGCTCAATCGCCGCAGATAGCGCCGCGCTCACTTTCGGATGCGCATGCCCTAGAATCATCGGCCCCCAAGAGCCGACGTAGTCGATGTAGCGATTGCCATCGATATCGAAGAGGTGTGCGCCCTTCACCGCGGCTAAAGAAAATTGGCTCCCCGCCCACGCCGCCGAAAGCCCGCGCGGGACTGTTCACGCCGCCTGGCATAAGCTGTTTTGCTCGTTCGAAAGCGGCGTGACTTTTTTGATGGGACATACCGAAAATGCAAAGTGCAGAATTTAGAACGATGGAGAGATGCCAAGTGTCATTTTGCACCTTGCACTTTGCAATTGCTGTTAGCGGATCCACGCCGCCGCTTCTTTTGCCCAGTACGTGATGATGATCGACGCACCGGCGCGGCGAATAGCCGTCAGCATTTCGAGTGCGACCGCCCGCTCATCGAGCCAACCATTTTTCGCCGCCGCCTTGGCCATGCTGAACTCGCCCGACACATTGTAAGCCGCGAGTGGGACGCCGGGGAACCGGTCGCGGACGGCGGAAATTACGTCGAGATAGGCGAGCGCCGGCTTGACCATCACCAAATCGGCGCCTTCCGCCAAGTCGAGTTCGACTTCACGTAGCGCCTGACCGACGGACGCCGAGAGATCCATTTGATATCCACGCCGGTTGCCACTTTGCGGTGTACTTTCGGCTGCATCGCGAAACGGGCCATAAAACGCGCTGGCGTATTTCGCGGCATAACTCATGATTGGCAGATGCGTGAAGCCGGCCTGATCGAGGCCGCGACGGATTGCGCCGATCATGCCATCCATCATGCCGCTGGGCGCGACAATATCGGCGCCGGCCTTGGCGTGGCTCAGCGCTTGTTTGGCGAGCAGCTCGAGCGTGGCGTCGTTATCGACATCGGTCCGTCCAGTTTTTTCGTTGAGCACACCGCAGTGTCCGTGATCGGTGTATTCGCAGAAACAAACGTCGGTGATTACAAGCAAATTCGGCGTGCTCTTCTTCAGCGCGTGAACGGCTTGTTGCACAATGCCGTCGTCGCTGTACGAATCGCTCCCGATGGAATCCTTCTTTTCGGGAATGCCGAACAACAGCACACCGCCCAAACCGAGATCGGCGATGGATGAATGCTCCGCTACCAGGCGGTCCGGCGACCATTGAAAGTGCCCCGGCATGGAACCAATTTCCTGCTTGATGTTCCGGCCAGCGCGCACAAATAGTGGTAGCACGAAATTCTGCGGCGCTAATCGCACCTCGCGAACCAGCTCGCGCACGAGCGGGTGATAACGCAAGCGGCGCATCCGAGTAGTGGGAAACTCTGGCGTCATTTGCTTCCGTCCGCGGTTTCGGTTCGATCGATCAAAGCGATTGCCGCCTTGGCCTGCGCCACTTGCTGGGCCGCCCAAGGCTTATCGCCATACAGCGTAATGATGCTTTGCCAAATCTCCTTCGCCTGTTGCGGCGCGGTCGTTCGCAGTTGATCTGCTTTTCGCAGATTGACGTTGATCAACTGCATGTACTGCGGAAGTACTTTTGCCAATTGTGCACTGACCTGTTTGAGTTGGCGTCTGGCCAGCTCAACACACTCGGCGGTTCGTTCGGATGGTTTGCTCGCGGAACCATAGAGGTTCACAAGCGCTTGCAGACGATCGATCGTTCGCTGCGGATCGAGCGGTAGATAGTTCATGGCCTCTAAATAATCGCGCTCGACCGGCAACAGTGCCTCGTCGTGCAACAGCCCGTGGGTTCGCAAACGGAACCGGCGTTCCAAGCGTTGCAGGTTGATTTCTTCCTGATATTGTTTGACGGCGGCCGCATGTTCGTCGTCCGGAAAGCGCTCGAGAAAGCTTTGCACTTCGTCTTCCGCACCGAGGATTGCGGCAGAATCGGTGTCGCTAGCGGCCGTTTCAATGCGATTCAACAATGTCTGCGCCGAGGGTGGGCGTGTGAAGTACCACAACAAGCCCGCGATCATCGCCAGGCTCAAAGCGAGTAGTGCAATTTGAATTGCTGCCGGGCCTTGATCCGACGTTCGCGCCAATTCCTCGCGTTCACGCTCGTCTTCCTCGACCGTTCGAAAGCGACGTTGTACGAGCGTGGCCTTTGGATCGCCATCCGGCGCCGCAACCGCCGGATTGGAAGGCTCCGGAATCGCACTAACCGATGGCTTATCGGTTGCAGTGCGATTCGACTTTCCGACTATCGCTGGGTTCGATACCGCTCCGTCGCGCAATCGGCGCAATCAGGCACGACGATTGGCTTTGGCACCGGCGGCGCAATCGCGGAGGCGCTTGGTGCAACGAGTGTGGGCGCGTTCGGATCGTACGGCATAGGCGCGATCGGATCGGCGTGCTTGGTGGCACCAGACACATCGAGCTCTTCATTTTGCTCGCTAACCGTGCGTTCGGGAGAAATTGTTACGCCTCCCTCCGCATTCGACCCGTTTTCAGCAGGCCGTTGCCGAATGACAGAAAGCCCATGCTCCATCGAACCCAGCTGCCGACTGAGCACCAGCGCATTGGCGCTCTGGCTTGCGGCTCTTTCGATAGCAATCGGGCGATCAATTCTTCGACCTCCGGCGGAATGCCGGTCACGAATCGCGAAACCGGTGGTGCGGGGTCGAACCGCTGCATATGCAGCATGTCGGGCAGCGATCCGCTGCGAAACGGCGGCCGGCCCGCAAGCATCGCAAACATCACACTGCCCAAACTGTAGAGGTCGCTCTGTGGCGTCACCCGCTCGCCGGCGGCTTGCTCGGGCGACATATATTCCGCGGTGCCAATCAGCCCGCCTTCCATCGTCATGCGATTGTTGCCAAACAGGCGAGCGATGCCGAAATCGGTGAGCTTGATTTCCCCATCGTCTTCGGAGAGCAGCAAATTCGCCGGTTTAATATCGCGGTGAATGACGCCGTGATCGTGAGCGTGCCGCAGTGCTTTGCAAAGCTTCGTCGCTTGCTGCACGACTTCACGCCAAGTAAATCGACGACCTTGCTGCAATTCTTCCTCGACGCTGTGTCCTTTCACCAGCTCCATCGCGTAATACAGGTAGCCCTGCTCTTCGCCGTAGCCGAACATCCGCACGATGTTCGGATGCTTGAGTTTTTTTAGCGTGTCGATTTCGAGCTCAAAACGTTCGCGAAAGCCTTCGTCATCCGCCAAATGTGGGTTCAGCAATTTGATGGCAGCGGCCTGGCCATTCTCGACATTCACGGCCTCGAACACCGCGCCCATGCCGCCGCGGCCGAGACGCTTTCCGATTTTGTAAGGGCCGAGCCGATCGAATTGCATGACCAACCTGCCAGCGTAGAATGGACCCGTTCAAACAATCTATTGTAACCAATGTTCGAGTGTCGATTCAGCCAGGGAGTGTGAATTGAGCGACTTCGTCGAGCTTCCGGCCGACAGTTACCAAGCACGCGGAATCGCGGAGTACGCGATTAATTTCGTGGCCGGCAAGATTGCGCCGGGACCAACGCAGCGCGTGTGGCAAACGCTGGAGCGGTTCCATCTCGATAGCGTGGCCTGCGGGGTGTCGGCCCTGGCGGTAGGTTGCAATGCGCCAAAGCTCCTTCGGCAGGAAGCGGTAGAATTCACGGCGGTTGAGCATCGTCGCGCATTTTGCTTCGGATCCACTCGACCGATTCGGCCCGAGAAAGCAGTTGTCGCCAATTGTTCTGCCGTTCGCGAGTGGGATGCCAACGGCACAAACTTCGGATACGACCCCGCCCGCGGACACACCGCCGGAGAATTCGGCCATAACGATTTTTATCCGGTCGCCATTGCGGCCGCCCAGCGAAATGGCCTCGATGGCGCCACGACGATGCGGGGCATGCTAGCCATCGATGAAATACGCGGTCGATTGGCCGAAGTGTTCTCGCTCAAATCGTACAAGGTCGATCATGTGGTGCACGGCGCGATTGCGTCCGCGGCGGTTTACGGGGCATTGTGTGGCGCAACGGTCGATCAAATCGAATCGGCCATTGGGCTCGTCGTCGCGCACTACATTCCGTTTCGCGCCATCCGGCATGGGAAGCAACTTTCCGACTCCAAGGGCGCCTCGGCCGCAATTAGCACTGAAGTGGCAATACTGAGTGCGGAGCGCGCATTGCGCGGATTCGTGGGACCGGCCGATATTTTTCGTAATCCGGAGGCGATCTTTTGCTTGTTTGAAAAGCCAGCGAAAGCAGATTGCAGTCCCTTCGATCTTTCGCTGGCCACGTGCGGCGACGACTTCGCGATCATGGGCATGCATTTGAAACTGGGGCTCTACGAACATCAATCGGCCGGCGCTATCCAGGGACTGATCGATTTACTCTGCCGGCAGCCACGATTGGTCGAGAACCCGATGGCCATTCGTGCGATCTGCATTTCAATTTATGAGCCAGCATTTCACATCATTGGCGATCCGGCCAAGCGCGATCCACGAACGCGGCAGAGCGCCGATCATTCGATGGTATACATCGTCGCCACACTGTTGCGCAAGGCGATCGAAACGAAGCGAACGAATTGGAAGAATCTGATGCTCTTGCCCGCCGACTACGACCAGGCGGCGCTCTTTCACCCGCTTACCCGACAATTGATGGAAAAAATTGAATTCCGCCACGGCGGTCCAGAATTCGATGAGAAATATCCCGACGGCATTCCAACGACGCTTGAAATTGATCACGCCGAATTGGGCTCACAATCCAGCGGGTTGGTGATGTATCCGCTGGGCCACGCACGAAACCATGGGGCAGATTTAGACGACGTCCTGGAATTCAAATTTCAATCGCTTGCGGCAATGGCTGTCGATGATCCTGCCGATTTGCGCGAGCGATTCACGTGCTTGCAGCAGAAGTCGGCCGCTGAAATTGCCGATCTTTACACTTTCAAAATTCGCGGCGTGGATGACCAATGAATTCGCCGCTCTTTGGATTTCTCAATGTCGACAAGCCCTCCGGCGTCACTTCGCGTTGGGTTGTCGACCAGGTGCAGCGGTTGGTGAAGCCTGCCAAAGTTGGTCATGCGGGAACGCTGGATCCACTTGCGAGTGGTGTGCTGGTGATCGCGATTGGTCAGGCCACTCGGCTGGTCGACTATGTTCAGCAGAAGCCGAAACTATATCGTGCCCAGTTCCTGCTCGGCCGCACCAGCGAAACGGAAGACATCGAAGGCGCCGTCAGCGAAATCGAGAACGCGCCAATTCCAAGCAAAGCGGAACTAGTAAGGGCTGCGAATGGCTTTCTCGGCGAAATCTTGCAGCGACCGCCCGCTTACTCCGCGCTAAAGGTCGGTGGTCAACGCGCGTATGCTTTGGCACGGCGCGGGCGACATGTGGAACTGGCGGCACGACCGGTGACAATTCACCGATTGGAATTAATCGAGTACGACTATCCGCAATTGCTAATTGAAGTGGAGTGCAGCAGCGGCACGTACATTCGATCGTTGGGGCGCGACCTTGCCGAATTACTGGGCACCGGTGCGGTGATGTCGGCGCTCCTGCGCACGGCCATCGGAAACTTTCAAGTCGACGATGCGCTGGATGTTGCCAAGCTAACTCGTGAAAACATTTTCGATCATCTACTGCCGCCACGGTTAGCCGTCGAACATCTGCCGGCCATCACCTTGGGCAATGCAGAGCAGGAGCTAGTTGCGCGGGGGCAATTCATCCCAGCGGATTCGATACTGCAATGCCGAGCCCCCGGCGACTGGCCGGGGGCTAAAGGCAAATCAGCCATTCACCAGCCACCACTCGCGACTCACCCTGACTCATCCGAATTTGCCGCGCTTGACGCTTGCGAAAACCTTGTCGCCATTCTTCGCCAAAGGCCCGACGGTCAGTTGGGCCCTGTGCGAAACTTCAGGTCGAGCTGATCAACAGCCCGAAGCGGGCGCCAAAGTTTACCCTGTCGGCACAAATGGAGTGCCTTCTGCTCTGTAACGACCGTTCGATGACCGAATGTACACACGCTGCGCGAGCCCCGTGGTAAAATTCCGTGCGGGCTGTTGAAGAGGCCGCGTTACAAAAATGGACTGCCGTCGGGCATGGACAGGCCCTTGGCTTAATCGCTGCCGTCCTTTGATCGGTGAGATCGAGCGGCGGCGATTGATTCGGGAACCTGAGTGACAATGCCATGTCGGAACCGCGAAGTCGCAAGGTCGATGTCTTTGCGCTATTGCTCTTAGCGCTGGGATTGTTTTTACTCGTCGCGCTGTTTCGTACCGGCCGTCCGATCTGGCGCAGTCATCTTCAGCGACAGAGATGTCCAGCCTGCCGTCGGCCGGCAGTGTAATGCCACGCCCGCTGGTAGCGGGACCGACCAAGGTTTTGAATTCTTGCGGGCGTTCCGGGGCCTACGCTGCGGAAGGACTTTTTCGTCTCCTGGGCTGGGGCGCCTATTTCTTTGTCGGGTCGCTGATTGCACTTGATATTTGGTTGCTGCTGCGAAGACCGGTGAATGATTTGGTAATCCGGACCAGCGGCTGGCTCATGATGCTGATCGGATTGACGACCGCGCTTGCGCTGGTCGGCCCGGGTATTTCGCCCGGCCCCATCATCGGTCCTGGCGGATATCTCGGCGCCGCCGGTCGGGCACTGCTGGAAATCAATTTTGCGACGACCGGCGCATTCATCCTGACTTTCAGTCTGCTGCTTGGCGGCTTGCTGCTTTGTAGCGATTATTTGCTGATTCGATCGCTCGGTTTTGCCGGGCGTCTGCCGCTAAAGTTCGCGAAAGTTGTCGCTGGACAGATGCTCGGACGCGAACTGGCCACATCGCCTTCGCCCACAAAAACCGATTTGGAAGACGTACAAATTGGCGACGCAGCGGAACCAGCGGTGGTGATCCGCGGTAAACGGCGAAAAAAGACGGATCCGGAAACGGCCGAGACTGAGCCTACCAGTGCCGACAGCCAAGCTGAAACTGTGGACAACAAGCCCGAAGATCAAAAGGCCGCTCCCGAAGAAAGCGCGGAAGAAACGGGCGACGAGGCAGACGAATCGACCCCAGCTAAGCCCGGCCTCGGCGCTCGCCTTGCCTCCGCGCTTCGAATTCGCAACCTCGGGAAGTCTGATGCCCGGGAAGAGGTCATGCACCAGTTGGAAGCCGCATCGAGCCGCACCGATGAAGTGATCGACTACGAACTGCCTTCGCTCGATCTGTTGCTGGCCGGCGAAACCGTGCATCTGGAGGAGCACGAGAAAGAGGTCCGACAAAAAGCCAAACAACTCGAAAAGACATTCGCGAATTTTGGATTCAAAGTGAAGGTGGTCGAAATTGAAACCGGTCCGGTCATCGCTCAGTACGAAGTTGAGCTGGAAGCCGGCCTGCGGCTTTCCAAAATTACAGGCTTGGCCGACGACCTGGCGATTGCGCTGCGCGTTCCAAGTGTCCGCATCGTCGCGCCAATTCCTGGCAAAAATACCGTCGGCATCGAAGTTCCCAACAACGATCGGCAATTGGTTCGACTTCGCGAAGTCATTGAAGAAACCAACGGACGTGCGAAGAAAATGCGCATCCCGTTGTATTTGGGCAAGGACGTGGCCGGCAATCCGATGGTTGTCGATCTGGCATCGCTGCCGCACCTGCTGATCGCCGGTCGTACGGGCACCGGGAAGAGCGTTTGCCTGAACTCGATCATCGTTTCCATGCTGATGACACGCAGCCCCAACGACGTGCGCATGCTGATGATCGATCCGAAAATGGTCGAACTCAGCCCGTACAAAAAGCTGCCGCACTTGATGCATCCGGTCGTAACCGACATGCGCAAAGCTGAAGCCATTCTGGCTTGGGCGGTCGAAAAGATGGAGGAACGCTACGCCCTTTTGGCCCGCGCGGGCGTGCGTCACATTAGCGTTTACAATCAGCTCGGCGAAGAAGAGCTGATGGATCGTCTGACGCCGGAAACCGAGGAGGAACGCTTGGCAATCCCAAGGCACTTGCCATACATCGTCATCGTGGCGGACGAAATTGCCGACATGATGATGACCAGCGGCAAAGAAGTCGAACAGCACATTATTCGCCTCGCTCAAAAAAGCCGCGCGGTCGGCATCCATTTGGTGCTCGCCACGCAAAAACCGACAGTCGATGTCATCACGGGCCTCATTAAGTCGAACTTGCCCGCCCGCATCGCATTCCAAGTTTCCAGCCGCACCGATAGCCGCGTGGTGCTAGATGAAATGGGCGCCGATAAATTGCTTGGCAACGGCGACATGCTGTTCTTATTGCCCGGCACCAGCACGCTGCTGCGCGGCCAAGGCACTTACGTGAGCGACGACGAAATCAATCGTGTGCTCGATTGTGTTGGCACAAACGATCCACAATTTGTCACCGAACTTGTGCAACTGAAGCCCGCAAACGCGGCGGAAGGCGAAAATGGCGACCGATTCAAAAATCGGGACGAGCTCTACGAGCAAGCGATCGATATTGTAATTCGCGAAGGCCGCGGCAGTGTGTCGTTGTTACAACGTGCTTTGGGCATTGGTTACGGCCGAGCTGCACGGTTGATCGATTTCATGGCGGAGGATGGCATCGTGGGCCAATACAACGGCTCGCAGGCTCGTGAGGTGCTAATGACTTTGGAGCAATGGAATGAAGCTAGCGGGCAATCGGAAGGCGGTGCAGCCGCCACCGGATCGGCGACCGGCGCAGTTGCTCCGCTGAAAAATGCGCTCGAGTATTGCGCCTGTACCCAAAATCAAGCGCAATCGCATCTTGCCAGATGCGGATGATGAGCTGGATGAGGGTGATTACTCGGTCTCGGATAATTCGGTCCTCGATGAAGTCGATGAAATGGACGAAGACACGGGTTCCGACGACCAAGATTCATCATCGAATGACGCCGACGATTCGGTCGACGACGACGATGTGGGCGAATCGGAGGATGCCGATGCCCCTTGGAACGACGACGAATCGGCCGATGCCAGCAGCTTTGATGGCGACGAAGACGATGGCGAAGAAGATTCGCCAGCTAACAATCGCCCGCACTCGGGTCTGGAACGCTATACTGCGTAGCGGTGTTGCACAGTACTGGTCGTCGAATCGCAGTCCCTATGCGTCGTTTCAGCCTTCGCGCAATTTTTGGCGTCGTCTTGCTTGCGGCCATTGTCTGCGCCGTGCTGCTGGCGTTTCCGGGTTGGCTGCGCGTTTCGGCGCTCTTGGTCGGTGTGCTGGCGATGCCTGGTCCTTTGGCGATCATGGCTCGCTCGGACATCCCACCGGCCAAAACTTTCGGGGTGGCTGGTTTTGTCGCGTACGCCGCGTGGTTCATCGTGATTGCGGTGCCCGGCGGATTCGCCATCGCTACGCTGTCGGCGCCCTTTTCCGGAACCGTTGTGGGTCTCAGTTCGGAAACGGCGAGCTCGATGATCGAACAAATCAGCATTCCCGGGTATTTATACTGGAGCGCGCTTTATGCACCGTGGCTCATCGTGCCGCTCGCGGGGCTGACAGCAGTACTCGTTCGATGGATCATTGAAAAGCCGAGCGTGTGATCGGCGATGCTGGCACTAAGCATCCGCTTCAGGGGACGGTCACGTCGCGGCTAAACTGTCAATCAGCCCTTCACCCGCTCACCCCTTCAACTTCATGTCCCCCGCCGACGAAACGCTGCAAATTCTCACCGCATGCAATTCCATCTTGCGCGACGATCATTTCGTGTACATCTCCGGCGATCATGGCAGTGGTTGGATCGATAAAGACGCGGTCTTTCCGCACACAGAATATTTAGCGCGGCTAGGCAAAATGCTTGCCGATGCGGTGAAGCCGCTCAAAGCCGATGTGATTTGCGGCCCGGCCACCGGTGGGCTCACCGTTGCGCAATGGACGGCGCATGGTCTGGGCGTCCTCTGTTGCTTTGCCGAACATGGAAAGCCCGACCCAAAGACTGGTCTTCCCGGAAAGTTTGGTCTGCATCGCGGCTATGATCGTTTGGTGGCGGATCGGCGAGTGTTGGTTGTGGACGATATCGTCGACACCGGACAATCCATTCGGCAAACGTTGACGGCCGTAAAGGCGGCGGGCGGAAATGTTGTCGGTGCGGCTGCGTTTGTGAATCGTGGAAACGTGGACGCCAGTGGAATCGGTGTGACCGATTTCATCTTCCTGCTGGAACAAAAAATTCCGTGCTGGCCTGCCGCCGAGTGCGAACTGTGTCGCAATGGTGTGCGGGTGAATACGCGATATGCACATGGTCAGGAATTCGTAGATTCGCAAACGAGAGCTTGAGGCCATCGCGATGGAAGAGATCTTAAGACGTCAGCGTTCAGCGCGTTTCCGTCGCTGCGGCTTCGCTGCCGGCGATTTGATCGGAGACGCGACGGCGTTTTCCTCGCTAGCAAAATTCTCGATCGTCAAACGGCACTCCGGAAGCGAATCCAAGAAAAGACGCCCATAAGCCTTGGTTCGGATTCTCGGATCCAGAATTACGACCATTCCGGTGTCGGTTTTCGTTCGAATCAGCCGGCCGAAGCCCTGCTTGAGTTTCAACACCGCCTCCGGCAATTGGTAGTCGCTGAACGGGTTTCCGCCCACCTCGCGGATCGCTTCCAAGCGGGCTTCCAACAGCGGGCGATCGGGCACGCTGAATGGCAATTTCGTGATGATCACATTTTGAAGTGCATCGCCGGGTACATCGACACCCTGCCAGAAGGTATCTGTCCCAAACAACACGTTGCGAGGATTGTCGCGAAAGCGATCGAGCATTTGCGAGCGCGGCGTGCCATCTGCCTGCGAAAGTAATCCCATATTTCGCTCTGCCAACCAAGTGGTAAGTGCCAACGCCACGCGGCGTAACATTTCATAGCTGGTAAACAACACGAACGCGCGGCCATCGGTGCGAGCCACATAGCGGCGAATCATTTCCAAGCATGCCAGCTCGTAGGCGTTCTTCTCAATCGGGTCTGGCATGCCGTCGACAAGAATTAGTTCTGCCTGGCGCTTGTAATCGAACGGACTGCCGAGGCGAATTTGATTGGCCTGCGTCAGCCCAACGCGTGACTGGAAATACTTAAATGCATGATCGGAGTGCGATTGACGGGCGGAAAAATCTTTGCGGCTGCCGTTCGATTTTCCAATCGCCAGCGTGGCACTGGTCATGATGACGGACGGTACTTCATCAAACAGTTGTTGACGCAGCGCAGGACCAACATCGATTGGAGCCGCACACAGGATGAGACGAGTGTGCCCGCGGCGACTGCGCGTACATTCGATCCAATAGACTGCCCGATCGGGCAACTCGTGCTTCAGCCAGGTGTCGATTTCCGAAGCCAGCAATCGCAGCCGATCTGAAGAGGAATTAAAATCGAACCGATCTTTTTCCTCTTTGAACTTCTCGCCATGAGCGCGAACCATCGAGGCCAATCGATCCAGCGCCGGGCTCAGTAAATTGGGCACGATGTCTGCTTGTGACACGCGGCCGTTGTCGGTGGTTTGATCATCCAACCATCGGTCTAAATCGCGGAAGAAATCGTCGGCCCGAACGCGGCATCGTTCGACTTCTTGCTGCGCTTCGCCGAGCTTGTAGTGCACCAGCAGGCCACGATTGGTGCGATCGTTGTAAAGCTTGTTGAGCGTGTACTCGACCGCGCCCGACGAAATTCCGAGTCCCAAATGATCGCCCGCCACCGATTCCACGGTGTGGGCTTCGTCGAGAATCACCGCATCGTAATTGGGTAGAATGCTGGCGCCGGCACGGCGCAGTGCAAGGTCACTGAAAAACAACGCATGATTGACGACAAGAATTTGGGCACGGCTTGCTCGCCGTCGCGCAAGATAATAAAAGCAATCGCCATGTGTCGGGCAGTTGCGACCCATGCAATTGCCGCTGTCACTGGCGATTTCGTCCCAGACCTGCGGCAAGGGCCGAAACGACAGGTCGGCGAGTGAACCATCAGTCGTCTCTTTCGACCAGGCCGAAAGCTCGCGGAGTTGCTGAGTTTCGTCATCCACATTGAAAAGGCTCTTCGCACGCTCTTGTGCAGATTTTAGCCGACGCAGGCTCAGATAGTTGCCACGTCCTTTGACAAGCACCGCCGTGAACTCATTCGGCATTACCGCCTTTAAGAGCGGGATATCTTTGTTGATTAGCTGTTCCTGTAACGCGATGGTGTGGGTGCTGACCACGATCCGACGGATCGGACGATTCTTGTCGCGCGACTTTCCTGAAACGGATGACGGCCGTCCCTCATCTGCTTCGTCATCCTCGGTCGGCGGTTCGGCAGTCGCCGCGAGGATCGCAGGCACGAGATAAGCGAAACTTTTGCCGACGCCGGTGCCCGCTTCGACAATCAGATGTTTGCGAGCCGCGATTGCTTTCGCCACTGCGTCGGACATTTCCAATTGCTGCGGCCGCTGTTCAAAGTTGTTGAGCCGGGCGGCAATTCGGCCGGTGGGCCCAAGAATTTCATGCGATGTGAGCATGCATACACCGTAGCAAACCCATCGCGCAGTGGCGAGTTCGTTCGGTAAAACACATTCGCGTTCAAAAACTACCGAGGCTTGGGCGCAATTGTGCCAGCCTCCGGACTGCTGGCCGTGGCGTAAAGCTTTTTTGGAATGCGGCCCGCCAGGTATGCAAATCGACCGGCCCGGCACGCACATTTCATCGCGCGAGCCATTAGAAGCGGGTCCTTGGCGTGAGCAATCCCCGTGTTGAGAAGCACGGCATCCACGCCAAGTTCCATGGCAATCGTCACATCGCTGGCCGTGCCGACACCTGCATCGACGATCACGGGATAATCCGGATCGCCGTCTTTCAAATACTCAAGGCAAATGCGGATGTTATTCGGATTCAACACTCCTTGGCCCGATCCGATCGGACTTCCGGCGGGCATCACGCTGGTTGCGCCGCTTGTTTCAACCTGCGTGCCGTAATGGGATCGTCCGTCGTGTAGCAAAGCACTTGGAACCCTTCAGCGACGAGCCGCTCGGTTGCTTCCAGCGTGGCAATGGGATCGGGCAACAGTGTTTTCGTATCGCCCAGCACTTCGAGCTTAACCCAATCGGCCCCAGGATTCTCCAGGCCGAGTAAGATCTCACGACCCAACCGAGCCACGCGTACGGCATCATCCGCTGTGAAACAGCCTGCCGTATTGGGGAGCAAGATGTATCGGCGTGTGTCGATGAAATCGAGCAAATTGTTGCCCTGCGAATCGATCAACCGCTCGCGTCGCACCGCCACTGTAATACAATCGGTGCCGGAGGCTTCGAGCGACTCGGCCATCAACTTATAGTCGGCGTACTTGCCGGTGCCGACAATCAGGCGGCTCCGAAGCGTATGACGCCCAAGCTGCAATGGATCCGAGCAGCGTTCAGAAGCGGTGGCGGGTTCGCGAACGTCGGTGGCCATGGTTAGCACGTAGGATTTTGGATTTCGGATGGCGGATTTGCGCGAGACGTCCCGCACACGAAGGCGCGACAACGGCAAACAACAGATCCTACATCCAAAATCCTAATTCCAACATCCCTCAGCCGCCGCCGACGAGCGTGACGATCTCCAACCGATCGCCGTCAAAAAGTTCAAATTTGGCATGCTGCGCACGCGGAATCAGTTCCAAATTCACTTCCACGGCAACATGTCGCGATTCCATGCCAAGATCTGCGAGCAATGCGGCCAACGTCACGCCTTGTTGTAAACTCGCATTTTCGCCGTTGAGAGAAATCCGCATGATGGGTCCGGAGATCAAAGGTCGATCACGACCGCTATTGAGGCCGAATCGCCACATTCCTTAATGGCTTGCGATCCAGCAAGATGAATGGATTGTTTTGTGCCGTAGTGACTAACGGCCGCCCGCCGTTCCATGGCACGCCGTAAGCCGCGAGAATGCCACTGTTCACTTCCATGACATAGACGACGGCCAGCCCAGGCTGTACCTGCGACGGGCCATGACGCAATGCTGCGAGACCAGTGACCATTAGGAACTTAGGAGGCTTGGAGCCGTCGCTTTGAAAGTCCTTTAAAATATTGGACTGATAAAATGTGGCGAATTGACCATTTGAGATGTTATGCACCGCGCCTTTGAAATCACCCGTCAGAGTGTCGAGGAAATAAACTCCTTCCAGGCTGTTATCGACAGCCCCGGTAGCCAGCGCAAATCCTTCCGCCCCATGAGTTGCCACGGCATGCAGTGGTTGCGCCGGCATGAAGAACGTCAACAGGCAACCAATCAAGATTCCCAAGCATATCCAACCCAGCCGTCCGCGGTTTTGGATGGCAGACATGGCGATAAACTCCAATAGCGGTGGTCCCCGCTGAAATCGAGGAGAAATAAGCGATCTACTCGAATGATAGTGGTTCAGCAAAAGTGCTGCCATACATGTCGGGAGCCGGCTTTCTGGCGGTTTCGAGCAGGTCGCTAGCAAACTGCCCGACATTTGCTAGAAAAATGAGCCGGGGAAACCTCATATTTCAGGAGCGATGGTCATGGCAACGAATGGGCCACTTAATCGAAAGCTGCGTATGGCGCTGGTTGGCGGCGGGCAGGGCGCGTTCATTGGCCGCGTTCATGCGACCGCCGCGGTGCTTGATAATCGGGCTGCGCTGGTTGCCGGAGCGCTTTCGAGCGATGCTCAGCGGGGCAAAGCCTCGGCGGCTGATTACGACATTCCGCCTGATCGCGCGTACGGCTCGTATCGCGAGCTGATCGAGGCGGAGCAAAAGCTTCCGCCGGAAAAGCGGATCGATTTTATTTCGGTCGCTACGCCCAACCACACACATTTTGAGATCGCCAAGGCGGCCGTCGAGGCAGGCTTCAACGTCATTTGTGATAAACCGTTGACGCTCGATTTAAAACAGGCGGAAGAGCTTGCCGAGGCCGTCGATCGCAGCGGTGTCGTGTTCGCGGTAACACACAACTACACGGGCTATCCGCTCGTGCGACAAGCCCGACAGATGATTGCCAGCGGCGAACTTGGCGAGATCAATGCAATTCGCGTGTTCTATATACAGGGTTGGCTGCGAACCCGACTGGAAGAGCAAAATCAGAAACAAGCAGCGTGGCGTACCGATCCTAAGCGCAGCGGCGCGGCAGGGTGCTTTGGCGATATTGGCACGCATGCGTTCAATTTGGCTCGTTTCATAACCGGACTTTTGCCCGAAACGATCAGCGGCCATTTGCGAACCTTCGAGCCGGGTCGAAAACTCGATGACTATGGAACGGCCATTGTGCGTTTTGAAAACGGCGCGCTAATGACGCTCACAGCGTCGCAAATCAGCCACGGACGTGAAAACGACTTGTGGATTGAAATCGATGGCACGAAGGCGTCGCTTGAATGGCATCAAGAAGAGCCGAACAAAATGTGGGTCAAGCAAAACGGGCAGCCACACGCGCATTACACCCGCGATCCAAACGCACCATTTATGAACGATGCTGGAAAGGCAGCGTGTCGCTTGCCGAGTGGACATCCGGAAGCATTCTTCGAGGCGTTCGCCAATGTCTATCGATCGGTGTACGACAACATGGTCTTGCGGGCCACCGGGCAAAAGTTTCCGACCGTCGATACCGTCTACCCAAATGTCAACGACGGCGTCGAAGGCATGTATTTCATCGAGCAGTGCGTCGCCAGCAGCACAAAGGACGGCGCCTGGCTGCCGCTCAAACATCGGCGGGCGCGGAAGTAACGGCGAACTGTCATTCAACCGCCGCCGGCAAAATCACTCCGTGCATCCAGAACCGTTTGAGTTCGCGAATGACGTCCAGAAATTTGCCCAGATCGACCGGCTTGTTCAGATAACTTTCGACCTGAAGCAACTGCGTGTGAGCAATATCGGCTTCATCGGTAGAGCCGGTGAGCACGACGACAGGGATATCATGCAGCACATCGTCTGCGCGAATTTCGGAAAGCACTTCCCGGCCATCTTTCTTGGGCAGCCCCAAATCGAGGAGAATCAAATCCGGACGGGGAGCCCGTGCAAAGATTTCGCGGCGGTGCAAGTAATCGAGCGCTTCCTGACCATTCACTACGAGCGTGCATCGATGCTTGAAATTCGCCTGCTGCAAAGCATGAATCGCAAAGTGGGCATCCATGCGGTTATCCTCGACCAGGAGGATTTCCATCGGACGGCCAACCATTTCACGTCGCATAAGAACGCCTCAACTCAAAAAGACACGCCCCAGGCTCGTTATTTTTCAGATTCCAGTGTAGCACCGGCCTCGAAAGGTTTGAACACAAAACCGCCCTGAGCTAGATATAAATGTCAGTCACCGGCCAGTTGCCGGCGCAATTGATTCTACTTACGAAGAGATTGTCGATGCCAACTGCATTACGCCCTGCGCAAATTCCCCTAAAGTATTCTACCTTGCTGCCAATTGCAGCCATCTTATGTTGCAGCCCCAGTTTAATTGCCCAGACGCCCACTTCGGCGGGGGCAAAATCGGCAAATGTCCGGATATTGCCGCCGGTTGGAATTGAAGTATCAGTCGCGGATCGCGCCGATTTGGAGCGGAATTTGGCAACGTTAAAGGCAAAAATTGCGGAATTGGCTGAACGAAAAGACGCGAAAACCAAATCGCTATTGCCCGATGTGGCAATTTTCTCCCGGGCTGTTGAATCTGCACTTCAAAACAACGAATTCTTTGCCACTGGCGACATTGCGAAAGCGCAGCAATTGCTAAAAATTGGCACGACAAGGGCGGAACAATTACGCACGGGCCAGCCGGAATGGACACAACAAATGGGGCTGATCCCGCGCGGATATGTATCCCGAATCGATGGCTCGGTGCAACCGTTCGGCGTTGTGGTGCCAGACACCTATCAGCCGGTTAGCAATGCAAAATATCGCTTGGACATTTGGTTGCACGGTCGGAACGAAAAACTGAGCGAAATAAATTTTTTGGATGAGCGGCAAAAGCAAGCTGGACAGTTTACGCCAGCCGATACGATTGTGCTGCACGTTTATGGTCGATACTGCAACGCCTTCAAATTTGCCGGTGAGATCGATGTGCTGGAAGCGCTCGATGCGGTGAAGAGACAATATCATATCGATGAAGATCGCGTTGCCATGCGTGGCTTTTCAATGGGGGGCGCCGGCTGCTGGCATTTGGCCGTGCACTATACCGATCATTGGGTGGTTGCCACGCCGGGCGCTGGGTTTGCCGAGACGGAAGAGTATTTGAAACTGACGCCGGCTGCGCTCGATGCGCTGCCCGATTGGCAACGCAAGCTGTTTCATTGGTACGATTGCCCTGATTGGGCCGGCAATTTGTATCAGTGCCCAACGATTGCCTACAACGGCGCGGATGATCCGCAAAAACAAGCGGCCGATGTGATGGAAAAGGCGCTGGAAAAAGAAGGAATCTCACTCAAGCGAATTATCGGGCCGGGAACCAAGCACGCCTATCATCCCGATTCGAAAAAGGAAATCGAAGCAGCGGTCGATAGCATTGTGGAACTGGGGCGCGATCGGCATCCGCCGGAAGTTCACTTCACAACCTACACCTTGCGCTACAACCAGATGTTCTGGGTGCACGTGGAAGGCTTGGCCGAGCATTGGCAGGAATCGCGCGTCGACGCCATTGCCACGTCGGCCGACGAACAAACCGTGATTGCCGTCGACTCAAAGAATGTCACCGACCTGACATTGTCCTTTCCGCCTGGCTGGGCGCCATTCGACATCACAAAGCCGGTGCAAGTGGCAATCGACGATCAAGAGTTGGATGCTCCAAGAGCGCTGTCGGATCGCTCCTGGACCTGTCACCTACATCGTGGCGAAGCAGATGGCGATGTCCTGGGGCAATGGCAAATGGGACCACGCGATTCCAACGGTCTGCGGAAACGCCCCGGATTGCAAGGTCCCATCGACGACGCCTTTATGGATGCGTTCATCATTGTAAGGCCAACGGGAAAATCGTCTCGAGCAGCGGTCAGCGGCTGGGTGCAAGCGGAAATGGATCGGGCCATCCGCGAGTGGCGGTTGCAATTTCGTGGTGAGCCGCGAGTGAAAGACGACACGGCGGTGACGGATGACGATATCGCGTCGGCGAACCTTATCCTCTGGGGTGATGCGGAGAGCAACTCCGTCATCAAACGCATTGCCGACCAACTGCCTATTCGCTGGCAACAAGACAACATCTTGATGGGTCGCGATAAATACACAGCGGTCGATCATGTGCCGGTCATGATTTACCCCAATCCGCTGAATTCGAATCGATACGTGGTCCTGAATAGCGGGTTTACATTCCGCGAAGGCGATTATGGCAGCAACGCTCGCCAGGTGCCGCGCCTGCCCGATTGGGCAATTATAGACATTCGTACACCGCACGATGCCAACCGGCCGGGGAAGATTGAAGCCGCGAATTTCTTCGGTGAGAAATGGGAATTGAATCCGGCCGGCGCCAAGCCGGATAAGAACAAGACGGCCAATGCCAAAGGTCCCTGGCACACGCAAAAAGCGCCCGTCACGCCGGTTGCTCTGGGTACGGAAGCGGATCGGTAAGCCCGGCTTCGGCAAAGCCTTTCAGACGCAACAGACAGGCATCGCACCGACCGCAGGGGCGGCCATCGGAGTTCGGGTCATAGCAGCTATGTGTCAGGCTGTAATCGACGCCTAACTCTGTGCC
Organism: Pirellulales bacterium; assembly: GCA_963773875.1. Lineage (GTDB taxonomy): Bacteria > Planctomycetota > Planctomycetia > Pirellulales > JADZDJ01 > CAVTYH01. Next base: position 52,849 of record CAVZCV010000003.1, on the reverse strand, counting down.
ACGACGAATGATTTCCGCCTTGGTCAGCTTGATAAGGGGCGTATGAATTCTAAACCGCAGCGTGCCTTCGACGCCGGCCTTCGTGGCCAGGTTGGCAAGCTGTTCAAACGCCGCGATGTACTCCGGCCGGCAATCGGGATATCCGCTGTAATCGATGGCGTTCACGCCGAGAAAGAGATCAGCCGCGCTGATCGTTTCTGCAAACGCCAGCGCCAGCGCCAGCAATACAGTATTTCGCGCGGGAACATAAGTTACGGGAATGCCGTGCTCCATTTCATTGGCGCTGTCGCCCTTTTGGGACGGCGATATCCGAGGTCAACGCACTATGGCCAAACCGAGCCAAATCAATTCGCACAACTTCGTGTCGCGTGAAGCCCAAGTGCATTGCCACCTTTTTCGCTGCGTCCAGCTCGAATCGATGCCGCTGACCATAGTCCACCGACAGTGCAAAAAGCACATAACCTTCGGCTTTAGCGATGGCGGCTGTCGTGGTGGAATCGAGTCCGCCGGAGAGCAGAATGACAGCCGCCTTCCCGGCCGCATTTGCCGTCGACGGATTCGCATCCCTGGTTTCCATGCATATATGTTGGCACAATTAAAGGCTAAGAAAAAGGAGCCCCACTTTGGCAGTCGATTTTCGAAAAATACTGGAGACGTTTGAGAACAAGTATCCCGGACGGGATTACGCGATCGAGATTGTTTGCCCGGAGTTCACATCGGTATGCCCCAAGTCCGGGCAACCTGATTTCGGCACGCTGACAATTACCTACACGCCGTACGCGAAATGCGTGGAGTTGAAGAGTCTGAAGCTGTATTTGCAGCAATTTCGTAACGAAGGAACCTTCTATGAAACGGTTACCAATCGGATTCTCGACGATCTGGCCGCGGTGTTATCACCCCGCAAAATGAAGTTAGTTGCCGCGTTCACGCCTCGCGGGGGAATTAGCACGATGGTTACGGCGGAATTCAGCGCCGAAATGAACCGCTAGTACGTCTTGGCCGTCGGCTGTTTTGCGTAATCTCTAAACAGCTGCCGGCATTCTTCCGGCAGTACATCGCCGATCAGTTTCACGTTGCTGCCGCCCATCGCCAGAATCTTTTGGGCATCAATGTACAGCTCATTGAAGCCGATATCGGCCGCGTCTTGAACCCGGGCGCCAAAGTACACAGTGTCGACCCGCGCCCAATGCAGCGCAGCCATACACATGGGGCACGGCTCGCAGGTGGTAGCGACAATTGCCCCTTCCAGAAAGTATTTGCCTGTCTGCTTGCAACCGGCGCGAATGGCATTCACTTCTGCATGGGCTGTGCTGTCGATTGTGGTCAGCACGGTATTATGGGCGGTCGCAATCACTTGGTCGCCCAGTGCAATTGCACATCCAAACGGGCTGTTGCCAGCTTTCATGCCCTCGCGGGTTTTGTCGATCGCCAAATGCATCAGCTCAGCAGGATTCATGGAGTTTGTCGCCATTTTGGTGACAGAGAATCTTGGGCGACACAAGCTTAGCACGCTCCGTTTGCCGCTGGCCAGATCAAGCCAAAAACGGCCGCATTTTCGCTGCGATGTCGAATGGAATCGGCATGGATGTCAATGCACCGCCGCCGTCGGGAATACGGCAACAAACCGCCGTCATCTGTCCTTCGGCAATCGGCTCATCGGCTTTGCGAATGTCAAACCGGTACGTCACACTCTTGGTTCCCAATCGGGCAACGGTGAGCGATACCGTCAGCACGTCTTCAAACCGCGCTACTGATCGATACTCGCATTGCACGTTGACGCGTGGCCAGCTGAGGCCGCCTTCCGCATCGTGGTCAATCACGCTATGTCCAAGATGGCGTAGAAACTCACATTCCACCGACTCCATCAGCGGAAAGAATGCAGAGAAATGCATGATGCCAGCGGCGTCGGTATCGCGAAATTCGACGCGGCGCGTAGCGGTAAACGCAGACATCACTCGCCGACGTAGGGCAGCAAAGCCATAAAACGGGCCCGCTTGATGGCCAATGTCACGGCATGCTGGCTCGCCGCAGTGCAACCACTTTTACGGCGGCTGACGATTTTGCCCTGCCGATTGGTGAGCTTGTTCAGCAGCTCCAGATCTTTGTAATCGACAAACAACGGGCGCGGTCGCTCGCCATCGATGAAAATCGGATCCTTTTTCTTGGTCCGAATTTTGGGCTTGGCCCGCTTTCGCATGGGGCCTTTCATTTTTCCTTTGGGGAACGTTCCGAAGCGTGGCATAGTGCGAACCCGTGAATCAGCGCGAATTGTCGAAACCCAATAAGATACCGAATCGGGGACGGTAAATCTAGCGGGTCAATGCTGTCAATTACCCGGCACTTGCGCAACATTTCGCCCCCGGATCGCTTGGCAATCCGGGGGCGAAGGTGATGGTCAGTTTTGCCTGTCCGTCACGAACACATTCATTTTAGCGCCGGCCGTATCCGCCGCCACCGCCGTAACCGCCACGCCCACCGCCGCCGCCGCCGCTGGGGCGCGGGGTGCGTTCCCGGGCTTCGTTCACCGTGAGGGCACGTCCACCCATATCGCGGCCGTTGAGTGCCGCGATCGCCGCCTCAGTACCTTCGTCAGATTCCATCTCCACGAAACCAAAACCGCGGGAGCGGCCGGTCTCACGATCGGAGATCACTTCGGCATTGCGCACTCCGCCGTGCTCGCCAAACATGCTGGCCAACTCGGCCGAAGTGGTTGACCAGGGAAGATTTCCCACATAAATCCGTCGACCCATCGAACACCTTCTAAGAGGGGAGCACACGACCAGAGAAACAGCACAATCGTCACGACGTGAACTGAACCGAGGACACGGAGGCTTGGCTCCCCGAGAACCACCGCATCGCTCCACCGGCTATTGGAAGTTTACGTGGCTACTTTGCTTGCCGCAATGTCTTTCTGCCAAAAAAGTGGGGTTGAAACGACCGCCGGGTTCGGGGTTCAGGGTTCAGTCAAAATGTAAGATGTCAGATTTCGAATTCTGGATGGATCGAGCCATCGGCCGGTCTAAATAAAGCCCCAACCCTAAATCCAATTTCCGGCATCGGTTACCGATTAATTCCGTATTCATCGATTTTGCGGTATAGCGTGGCCCGGCCGATTCCCAGCATCTTGGCGGCCTCGGGAACGTTGCCGCTGGTGCGCTTGAGGGCCTCGCCAATCAGCCGCCGTTCCCAGTAGTCCAGCGCCAGCGTTTCGAGCTCGGTACCGCTCACATCGTGCAGACCCAAGTCGCTGGCTTCAATGCGTTTTCCGCCGGCCAAAACCACGGCGCTATCGACCACATTGCGAAGCTGCCGCACGTTTCCCGGCCAGGCGTACGACAACAGCTTCTGCCGCGCCTCGGGCGAAAGTTCCAGCCCCGGCCGCCCATGCTGCCGCCGAAAATGATCGAGAAAATGATTCACGAGCAAATTGATATCGCTCGATCGCTCCCGTAGCGGCGGCACCACGAGCTCGAACACGCTCAGCCGATAATAAAGATCCTCGCGGAACTTCTTTTGCCGCACATAGGTTTGCAAATCCTGATTTGTGGCCGCAATCACTCGCACATCGACCGAAACCTGCTGACTACTTCCGACCGGCAAAAACGGATGCCCTTCCAGAATCCGCAACAGCTTCGCCTGCCCTTCCAGCGTCAGCTCGCCGACTTCGTCGAGGAACAACGTGCCGCTGTCGGCCTGCTGAAAGAAGCCGATATGATCGCGATCCGCACTCGTAAACGCGCCTGCCTTGTGGCCGAACAGCTGGCTCTCCATCAACTCCGCCGGGATCGCTGCGCAATTCACGCACAATAGCGGCCTGTCGGCTCGTGGACTGGCCTTGTGAACTGCCCGGGCCACGAGCTCTTTGCCCGATCCGCTTTCGCCGCGCAGCAGCACGCAACCCCGCGCTTTCGCCAACCGGCCAATTTTCGATTTCAATTCCCGCATCCCGGGGCAATCGCCAATCAATTCGCCGTACGCCGACGATTTCGCAACCAGCTGGTTGTAATCGGTCTCAAGCGTAATCTGCCGGCGTGCCCGCACGAGTGCAATCACCAAAATATTCGCCAGCGAAATCGCAAAATCGAAATCCGATTGCCGGAACCGGCCCTGATCCAAATAGGCATGCACCGCGCCCAGCACGTGATGATCGCTAATCAGCGGCACGCACAACGCATCGGCGTAATGACCCAAACTTTCCGATTGCGGGCTGCCCCGCTGTTTCGCAATCCACACCGCATGCCCTTGCCGACAGACGAGCTCGGTCAGCGAATCGCTCAAATCGCCGGGCTCCGCGGACCCTTCCGGAATCACCAGTTTCGTTTTCAGCCGACCGGTATCGTCGACCCATAAAAATCCTGCCACCGACGATCGCGTTTGTTCCTTGAGCAATTCCAGCGAGGTTCGAGTCACTTCATCCGGCTGCGGACAACCCAGCAATTTGATGCTGAGCTGATACAAGAGCAGCATCTGCTTGGCCTGCTCGGAATCGCGAATTGCCGCCAGCGCCAATTCGCTGGTGTCGAATACATTCACCGGCGAGTCGCGAACAATGGTTTGTGTGTACGTTTCGTGGACCGAGGAAAACACGGTCGGCGGCTGATCGGCCAAGTGGAATTCAAATTCGTTCGAGCCGACGCGCACGTTGTGCCCTTCATCGAGCATCGCGTCTTCGTCGATCTTCTGCGCGTTCACAAACGTGCCGTTGCGGCTTTCAGCATCGCGAATGAGCCAGCGGCCGTCGTCGAGCCACACCTCGGCATGAACCCGGGAGCATAGCGGGTCGGGCAGCATGATCTGGCATTCTTCCGCGCGGCCCAGGCGGTTCACCGAATCGCGGTCCAGTAAAAAATGCTCGCCGGCACGGCTGCCAACCGTCATGGTGAAGTAGGCGAATTTTGGAGTGGCTACAACAGACACAGGGTATTTCGCGCGTGATGTGCGGATAGAATGGCCAAAGCCGATCGGTGCTGGAGGACACAACGTCAATCGAAGACAATGGTTACCTTCATGCCCAGGGGTTTCAACCCCTGAACTTCCCACAGTCTCAATCATATCAGGATACTGCTGGCGATGGGATTGATGTTCGCATCGCATTTTCCGGCGGATGGACTGTTGATCGTCGGACACGGCACGCGCAATCCGGCAGGTTTGGCCGAGTTCCAAGAGCTCGCCCGACAGATTGCATTTCGCGCGACAGGTTACGTCGTTGAGTCGTGCTTTCTGGAACTCGCCGAACCGGCGATTGCCACGGGCGTCGAGCGATTGCTCAAAAAAGGTGTGAATCGGCTGACGATCGCTCCCGTTTTGCTCTTCGCCGCCGGCCACGCGAAGCGCGATATTCCGCAAGCGGTCGAGGCCGCGATCAACGCTCATCAAGCCGCGACCGCCGGCCGCGTGGGTTCGCCGCAGATAGCGGTTCATCAACTCAACGCGTTGGAATGCCACGCTCGAATCGTCGAACTTTCGGCACAGCGATTTCAGGACGCCATCGCCAATCGAGCGGCCATGGATCCGCGCGAAACACTGCTCATCATGGTTGCCCGTGGAAGTTCGGCGCCGGAGGCCATCGCCATGACGCATCGCTTTACCGAACTTCGCGTTCAGCAAACTCCGGTGGGCGAGTTCAAAACCTGCTTCGCCGCCATCGCCACGCCGACGCTGCCGGAAACGCTCGCCTGGGCCGCCGATGCGCAGTTTCGCCGCATCGTCGTCCAGCCGCATCTGCTGTTCACCGGCGAAGTGCTCGACCAGATCAAAACCGGCGTGGCCGAAGTCTCCCCGCGCCGGCCCGATCAAGAGTGGATCATCGCGCCGTACCTCGGCCCCTCGCCGCTCGTGGCGGAAGCCATCCTCGAAATGGCCCGCCGCGCGACGATGAACCGGTGAACGGGTACGGGTGTAGTGATTCATTGTGGTGGGCAATGGCAGATTATTGATTGCAGAATACTGATTGCAGATTGCAGATTTTCGGCGGCCGATTTCTCCGTGCTGCCCGCTGCCTGCCGGCTGACTTTCTTCACTCTGGCTTTTCGCAAAACCCCGGGAAAACCAGTGCCGCGCCAAACCCCGTGAAGCGCAGCCCAAATCGTCATACGTTTCGCTCAGGAAATCGGGGCCTGGCCTACCGGAATTTCGAAAAACGTGTTTTCGAGTGAAATAACCGAAGCGCGCTTTCGTCCCCTGTAAAGGCGATTTTGCATTATTTTGTCTGAGTAATTTCATCGTTATTTCACTTTCCGCCCTTGGCCTTCCAAATCGCCCGCAAATTCTCGCACGATATGAAAGGGTTGTTGCACGCATTGTGGTCTGAGGGACTGGGTGCCTAAGGGTCTTGGTTTCTTGCGCCTGCCGGCTGTCAACTGCCTGAGGAAGTCAACCGCCGGCGACCGGCTAGTTCCAATTGCCAATGTCTAGTCGTCTGTATTTTAGTGTACATGCGTCACTAAGTCAAGAGTGGTTTGGGGGCCACCCAGCAAAAAAATCTTTGGTCTCGCCGCGCCGCAAACAATAAATGTTCAAACAGCAATCCGAACTTGTGTCGGAACGCATGTTCAGATAAGAACTTAGAACTACAGCTTGCGCATTTAGCGTCGACGGACGGGCGATTCAGCCGGTGAGCAATTGGCCGATCGTTTTTGACAGAAGACTTCGCAAACGCTCCATTGACACTTGGCGATCTGCCTCGGGTGGCTGGGCTCGAACGGAGTCAGCCCTCAATGCTCGATTCCGGGGCTCGGTAGCACTCGACTCCGGCCACCCTAATCTAGCGGGGCTTTTTCCTGCGCCCACCGCTTTGTAAGGCTGATCTGATATGATGTCGGAATGGAAAAGTCTTCAAGGTTGCCACGCTCGTTTCAGCGGTGCGTTTTCTCGCTCTCGCTGACTCTATTCATTGCGGTGCATGGTACCGTAGATGCCTATAGCCATTCGATCCACGTCAGCGACGATTTTCACTTCGGTCTCGTGCATAGCGATTTCGATACTCGCTTAGCATTCTTCAACAGCCAATTTGGGCCGTATAACGGCGGCATTATCGCTGATTCGCCAAAGGAGACAAGAGCCCATTCGAGCGTGCAGATGTATTTTGATGCCCCAGGAATTTACTACCGCTATTTCGAATTTGCCATTGTCCACCCGGGCGAAGTGATTTGGACATTGAAGATTAGCCTCTGGTATCCAATGGTCGCATTGTCGCTCCCGGCCGGCGATTCGGCTGGTCAACAAAGACCGACTGCGGGCCAATCAGCCCGTTGTCAAAAATTCAAACTGACGCACTTCCAGCCACCCGTATGTGGTCACCCTGTCCTATTGATCGCCTCTGGGAGATGATCGCCGATGGCGAAGCAGAGATGGCACTTCGCGAACTTCGCCTGTGGGATTTAATCAGAATTCACCCAATCAAATGGCAATTGCCACCGTGGGGCGATCAAGGCAATGGATTTTGGGTTGTTGCAATCTTCGGTCGAAATGTCGTCTGGTACAACGATATTGAAGAGGGCTTTAATCGCTCGCCCTATGCAACCGAAGGAATTATCGGCGACTACCGATGCAATCAGGACGACCTTCAAATGCCGGTGCGGCAGCTTCTAGATGAAATCGACACCGGCCACACTCCCGGCTGGTTTGGGCCACCCATTCCGGGCGAGTACAAGCCATGATGAGTATTTGATACAAGTGATTCACTGCCATCGCTTGGCTAGTGGGCCAGTTTGGTTTGCGTTGTAACTGGCGTCGACCGATGAGGGCCCCCTGGCGCGCCTAATTCCAGCGGGCTCGGCCGCACTTGACCCCGGCCAGCCTCCCGCCCTAACGAACTCCGTGGGGCTTCTTCATGCGCCCGGCGCTTTGCAAGACTGATCAAGTATGATGGGGAAATGGCCAATGATTTCTTACAACTTTTGGGCATAGTTTCCGCGGCCGCAATTGGCGTGACAATCAGCGCACTCAGCAAGCGACTTAAGTATTGGGGTTTACTGCTCATCATATCGTCATTCGCGGTGTTAACTTGCGCACTATTGAGAGTATGCGAGAACGCGACAGCGCGGCCGCGCTCGTTGAAAATCTCAAGACACGCGAGAGAGAAAATGAGCAGAAAAGAACTCAGGAATTCGTCGACGGCGTTCCCGTAATTCGCAACAGTTCGCAGGTAATTTATTATTCCGGTTGCCGAGTAATTTTATTCGCAACCACTAAGACCACTCCCTTCGGTGCTGCGCTGTATTGTCTCGGCAACAAACGCGAGATTCGGACTGATCGGGATCAATGGCCATCGGACATGGAAGGAAAGGCTGTAAAAGTGTTGGGTATCGTCAATTATTGGTCTGAGAATGACCCACAATTAGGTATTTGGCCAACTTTCTATCTTAAAATCGACACGGTCGCTTTGTTGCCTTTGCCAACAAATGGTACCGATTAGAATTCTCAGGATTAGACTGACCCACTACCCGGCTTACCGATTTGAGTGAAGTTGCCTTTGCCATCCAGCGGGCCGAGTTCGGAATATCGGCTGCGAAGTCATCACTTGATCTCACTTGCTCGCCGCTTTTTCAGCGGCCCTCGGTTTCTGGGCTTCTACCGCTCGGCGCGGCGCAGGTCGGGGTTGGACGACGATGTCCTGTGCATCGACGTCTTGGCCCGACGCGACGCGAATGACCAGGTATTCATTGATTCCCAATTGACCCGGCACGAAATTGCCTGTTCTAACGAGGCATGTGACACCAGGCACTAGGTGCGTCAACTGTAAGCCGCCCTGCGTCGTCGGTCCGTTGGTTCTGGTTCTGATATTTTTCAGAATCTACTTCCCAGTTCGCAAATGTGGGGCCCGATTTATAGCCGGGTGGAGCGATGCCGACCTCTGGTGTTCTTTGATCGGCTAGTTCGATTAGGACAGCCTGGGGTTTACCGGCGATCGGCTTTCCATCCGGATCGATGAACCGGACAGTCGCCGATCCGCACTTTTCAAGCGTGATCTTTTTTGATTGAGCGGCGTCAGCGCCCTGCAAGGTTTCGTATTTTCCTTCATCATTGGCCGCATCCAAAAACACCACCGGCATTTCGCCGTCGGGCGGAACGCCGTGAATTGCGAAATGGCCATGCGTCGGTACCATGTTGAAGCGATAATTATCCATGAAGCCGCTCTGCTGCGGGTAAGCATGTCGCATCGATACTTGCGCGGGACTCTTTCCATTTGTTCCAAAGATTTCTCCCCGAACGGTTACGCCGCGCTGAATCACCAGGCGGACATCTCCTTGCGCCTGCGGGAACTTCCGTCGTCATGTGAGCAAAGACATTCTCACGCGCGAGTACACTTTGCGTTGGCGAAAACCGGTGCTCGATCTGCACAGGGCGCATGACGAAGTCGCAAGAGGCCGACTCGACGCAGATGTCGATCGTCCCTGGCTGCGCTACGAACGCGAATTTTCCATCCGCGTCCGTGATGGCGACTAGAGAGCCAATCGATTCGAATGATGTTGGATGCCCCCGCGTGTAGCTGCTGATACGAGCGCATGGGACTGGCTTGCCGCTGTCTTCTTCAACGACTTCCCCGGTGACGAGCACTCCGCGCCCGACCTTGAACTGCACCTTTTCCTCAACTGCCCCAGGATGCCGCCGCGGGTTGAGCATCCAAGTAACGAATGGAGAACCAACGGGGGGCCGCGCCGTGATTGTAAATGCCTGTCCAATGACGCTGGCTCTCGATGATTCCATCCGAAAGTTGCCGGCTGCATCAGTGATTGCCGCCGCGTCACGGGCAGTAACTTTCGCCCCCGCGATCGGCAGACCGGTATCTGCCGCGGTGACTGTCCCGGAGATTGCAAACGACTCGGGCAGTGTGAAAGTGGGGTCGACAGTTTCGGGTTGCCAAGTCCAGAAAGTCGAATTCGAATTGTGCCCGGTCAGCCGAAAATTCACCCCGGTCGCTGGTGGAATACCATGTACGGCAATCTGTCCACGATCATCGGTAATTAACTTCGTTGGAAAGGAACTTTGTGCGTCCTGAGCGTCATCAAGGAAATAGACGCCATCGATCGGATGTTTATGCAGCAACCCACTAATCTGAACATTGACGCCCACTGCCGGCTTGCCGGCGGCGTTCAGCAGGGTGCCGCACAATTTGGCTTCCGGGGGAAGATAAATCACATAATCCTGGGGCCAGTCGTCGAAGTTTGGTCGCGTCCAACCTAGTCCAAAACCTTCCGCGGCCGCCAGGATGAAAATCGCATCGATTTGCCCTTGGGGAAGCTGATCGAATCGCAGCTCAAACTGACCATTCTCGTTTGTCTGTCCCCGCGCGACGATGATCGATTGCTCACGAATTGCGCCGATTTCCGTGCCGGTGTAAACATTCGCCATCAGCTCGACCTTCGCCCCCACCGCCGGTTTGCCGTCTGGCATGAGCACGGTGCCGGTGATTTGCTTTGGCACGGTCAACTCATCTACGCCACGGGAAACTGAGGAGCCATCATCCGCTTTGCCGATTGCTGACACGATCGGCAGCCAAAGTAGCAATAAGCACAATTGCCAACTCGATCGCGGTCGACGGAGTCGTAGTGCCCAGGATGTCATGGTCGTTCAATTCGATTGATTGGTTTGATCCACGGTCGAATCTTCCTGCAACTTGCTGCGAATATCCATCAGAATATCAAAGTAATGCCAGGCGGCCGGAGCGTTCGGCTCTTGATGATGGTCGGGCTTCAGCATTAGATCGCCGGTGGAGAGCAGGGCAGCTTTGACGTTCGGGTTTTGATTCACTTTGGCCCATGTGGCTTCGACAATCAATTTGTAATGCTCGCCGGGCTCGCTGGGCCGGTAGGGCATGCGGTGGCCTTCGAAGGTGACCCAGTCGATGTTCATCGTGTGCATGTTCGCTTCGGCCAGGTCGCCCGCGTGTTTGGCTTCGAAAGCGGTCATTTGCGAAACTTCATTGCGGGTATGCTCCCATTTTAAACCCGGGAAGTTTGCACGCGGATCGTCGGGACCTTCGGGATATAAGAGCGATTGCCAAAAGCCTTCCAGGCTGGCGTAACGCTGGCCGCGAAATTCAAACGGCGTGGCAGCGAAGTTGGAGAGCAATCCGAGGTCGGGCTGACGTTTCGATAGAATGACTTCGCCTGGCCCGGCTTCTTGCGGCAGGATTTCCCAATCGGGCGCGCCGACGCTCGAGACCGGCATCCACCACTGCGCGGGATAACGCGGATTGCGGTCCACCTTCGTTGCACCCGTCGTCTCAGAGGCCAGCGGCGATTGTGCTTCTGGGCGAGAGGATGCGGTCTTTGAACATCCGACGAGAAGCGACAGCAAGATCATCGCAGCCGTGCGAGCTGAAAGCATGGTTTGGCCTTTCGCGAAATCTTATTGTGCGTTGAGTCCGAATGCTTTGATGATCGTTCGGGCCGCGGCTTCCGGAGTGATTCGACCAGCAAGCACTTCGGTTTCAATCGAATCGCGAATGGTTCGCACTCCGGGATGGCGGCGGACGAATTGTCGTAAGCGTTCCTCGACAATTGCCCACATCCATCGAAGTGCTTGTTGCCGCCGCAGTTCCACCAGCTTGCCGCTTGATTTCAGCTTTTGATAGCGGTGTTCGACCGCCTGCCAGATGGCATTGATGTTCTGATGAGCTAGCGCACTGCAAGTGAGGACAACGGGCGCATATCCTTGCGCCGACGAGCGATTTAAGTGCCACATCATATTGTCGCGCGGCCACCTCTGCTGCGGTGCGCGTCGAACCATCGGCTTTGTTGACTGCGATGATGTCAACCAGTTCCAGAAGACCGCGCTTGATTCCTTGAAGCTCATCGCCTGCGCCGGGCAGCATGATCGCCAGAAAGCAATCGGTGATGCCGGCAACCATTGTTTCCGATTGACCGACGCCCACCGTTTCAATGAGCACAATATCATACCCCGCGGCTTCGCACACCAGCATGCTTTCGCGTGTTTTGCGGGCCACGCCGCCCAGCGTGCCGGCCGCTGGTGATGGACGAATATACGCATTTGGCTCTGCCGCCAGCCCAGACATGCGCGTTTTATCGCCGAGGATACTGCCGCCGCTGATGTCGCTCGAAGGATCGACGGCGAGCACCGCAACCCGATGCCCCTGTCGACACAAATGCACGCCTAGCGCTTCGATGAACGTGCTCTTGCCAGCCCCAGGCGCTCCGGTGATGCCCACGCGAATGGCTTGACCCGTAAACGGCAACAAGCGGTTCAGCAATTCTTCGGCTCTTTGAGCGTGCTGCGGATTGTTGGACTCGATGAGCGTGAGCGCCCGCGCCAAAACGGCGAAGTTGCCGCTGCGGACTCCGGTCGTCAGTTCGTCGATCGATAATTGAGGCCGGCCCACGGCGGGTATTCCTCCGCCATTATCGGGTTGCAGCTGCGAGCTGAACACCCAAGCGCTCGCCGAGTTCATAGAGCAGCTTGACCGCGGCTTCGCCGATCACGGTGCCGGGGCCGAAGACCGCCGAGGCGCCGGCTTTGTAGAGCGCCTCGTAATCTTCCGGCGGGATCACGCCGCCGGCGACAATCATAATGTCATCGCGATCAAGCTTTGCCAATTCTTCGCGCAATTGCGGCACCAGCGTCAGATGTCCTGCGGCTAGCGAGCTGACGCCAATAATATGGACGTCATTTTCCACCGCCTGCCGCGCGGTTTCCGCCGGTGTGCGAAACAGCGGGCCAATATCGACATCGAAACCGAGATCCGCCAGCGCACTGGCGATAACCTTTTGCCCGCGATCGTGTCCATCCTGGCCCATTTTGGCGACCATGATGCGCGGCCGGCGCCCTTCCGACTGTTCGAACTTCTCGACCAATTGCCGGACTTCATCGACGTGACCGTCGTGTCCGACCTCCGCTGCATACACGCCACGCACCGCTTGTACCGGCGCTTCGTATCGCCCGTAAACCTTTTCGAGTGCCGCGCTGATCTCCCCGACGGTCGCTTTCGCGCGCGCGGCAGCCACGGCGAGATCTAACAGATTGCCCGTCTTATTCCGGGCAGCTTCAGTTAGCGCGGCTAATGCGGAGTCAACCTGCGATTGATCACGGTCTGCCCGCAACCGCTTGAGGTTTTCAATTTGCGATTGGCGCACTGCGGTATTATCGACATGCAGAACTTTGAGGTTGTCGTCGACAGTGGGACGATATTTGTTAACGCCGATCACCGTTTGCTGACCGGAATCGATACGCGCCTGGGTTCGAGCCGCCGCTTCTTCGATGCGCGTTTTTGGAATGCCTGCTTGAATGGCCTTCGTCATGCCGCCGAGCTCTTCGACTTCGGCCATGTGCCGCCAGGCGCGCTCTGCCAGATCGTGGGTCAAGCGCTCCACATAATAGCTGCCCCCCCACGGATCGACCACGTTGCACGTATCGGTTTCTTGTTGCAAGAACAGTTGCGTATTGCGGGCAATGCGCGCGGAAAAATCGCTAGGCAGTGCGAGCGCTTCATCGAGCGCATTGGTGTGCAGCGATTGTGTGTGTCCGTGCGCGGCAGCCATCGCTTCCAGGCACGTGCGGATGACGTTGTTGTAAACGTCCTGCGCCGTCAAACTCCAGCCACTGGTTTGACTATGCGTGCGGAGCGACAGGCTCTTGGGGTCTTTCGGATCGAATTGCTTGATCAGCTTGGCCCAAATCATTCGCGCGGCGCAACTTGGCAACTTCCATAAAATAGTTCATGCCGATCGCCCAAAAGAACGACAGCCGGGGGCAGAACGCATCGACTTTCAATCCGGCTTTGATGCCGGTGCGCACATACTCGAGTCCATCGGCCAGAGTGTAGGCGAGCTCTAAGTCAGCAGTCGCGCCCGCCTCTTGCATGTGATAGCCACTGATGCTAATGCTGTTGAACTTCGGCATCTTTTGGCTGGTGTATTCGAAAATGTCGGCGATGATGCGGATGCTTGGCTCCGGCGGATAGATGTACGTGTTCCGCACCATGAACTCTTTGAGGATGTCGTTCTGAATGGTGCCTGCAAGCTGCTCAGGTTTCACCCCCTGTTCTTCCGCGGCAACGATATACATCGCCATGACCGGCAGCACCGCGCCATTCATAGTCATCGAGACGCTCATCTTGTCGAGCGGAATGCCGTCGAACAACGTGTGCATATCGTAGATGCTGTCGATCGCAACACCCGCCATCCCCACATCACCGGTGACGCGCGGATGATCGGAATCGTAGCCACGGTGCGTCGCTAGATCGAACGCGATGCTTAATCCCATTTGGCCCGCCGCCAAATTGCGGCGGTAAAAGGCGTTGGAGTCTTTCGCGGTGGAAAAACCGGCATACTGACGCACGGTCCACGGACGCTGAACGTACATCGTGGCGTATGGGCCGCGCAGAAACGGCGGAATGCCAGGCATCGTTTCGAGATGATCGACAGCGCTAAGATCTTCAGCCGTGTAAAGCGGGCGGACCGCTATTTGTTCCGGAGTCTGCCAGATTAACGATGGATCTTCATAACCGGCCGTCGCCGTGGCCGGTTTGGGAGGAATGCTCGATTGCAGCGGCAGGTCGGAAAAGTTGGGGATGGCAGGCATGTTGAATTGGAATTTGGTTAAAAGGAGTATTGTTCTGCCGCGGGCGGCCAGCAGCGATCATTCGTTGTTCTTCGTTTTGTCCAAAACACCATGAGCCTGAAGCATCTCGCGCAGGGTTGCCAGTACATCGCACTTAACAAAAATAAAGCGGTCGACCCCGGCTTTGCGCCATGCTTCCTCGTTCGCGCCAGGATTTCCAGCTAGCACGACGGTTTTCGCACCGGTGGATTTCAATTTTGCGGCGAGCGGGGGCACGAGTTCCGGATAGAGTTTGTCGGACGAACAAATCACGGCGATTGTCGCACCGCTTTTTGAAAAGGCAGCTGCGGCGGAGTCGGCATCTTTAAAGCCATCGGTGCTGATGACCTCGAAACCGCCGGCCGCAAAAAAGTTCTTCGAGTACGTCGCTCGCGCCGTATGGTGAGAGACTGGACCCATGTTCGTTAGAAACACGGCCGGTCGTTTGCCATGTTTGGCATGCCACGCGTCGCTGGCGTTTCGCAGCGCTTCGAACGGCTCCGCGAAACTCCGCAGTTCCAACGGTAGAATTTCGATCGATTCCTTATGAAAACCGAGTGCGCGAGCGAGTTGTCCAATGCTTGCGCCATTGGCAGCTTCGTCCACCGCGGCGGCAATGGAAAGCGATTTCGACCCTGCAGCATCCAAGGATGGTAAATCTTTTCGTGCACCCGCTAATCGGCGAGTTGCGGAGGCACGCAGCCCAGCGAGATCGACCGGCGGCGGCACCACGCGTTCTTCCCGCACGTCGGGAAATTCGCTCACACCGGTAATGCCTTCCTTCCGGCGGGCGATATCTTTCGCGCACGGCGCGAATGCCGACTCAATTTGAGCTGCGACCCAGCCGCTTTGAAGCGCTGCCAGCATGCCTCCTTGGCGTTCCACTTGCTGAAATACGTTCCAGGCCTTTTCTGCGAGCTGCTCGGTAAGCGATTCCAAGAACCAACTGCCGCCCGCTGGATCGAGCACTCGATGCAAATGCGCTTCCTCTTGCAAAATCAAAACGGTGTTGCGCGCACGCGGCGACTGAATTCGCTCGGCGGACCGATGACCGCATCGAGTGGCGCAGACGTGATCGATTCCGCCCCGCCAATCCCGGCGGCGAAAACGGCAACGGTGTTTCGTAGCAGATTTACATACGGATCGCGCTCGGTCATGACGCGGCGGCTGATACGAGCGGAAATTCGCATCCCGCCCGCTGCCAGCGAGCCTCCGCTCGCTTCAATTACTCGCGACCACAACCGCCGAGCGGCTCGAAGTTTAGAGATTGCCAGGAAATGATGCGTACCCAGACTAATGTTAAATAGAATCTGCTTCGCAGCATCGTCTACGCTCATGCCGGATGCCGACATCGCCCGCAGATATTCGACGGCCGTCGCAATTCCAAACGCAATGTCCTGGGCTGCGGTTGCCCCAGCATGGTGATATGGACCGGTGTTGACCCCCACGGCAGTGACGTGTGGCCAATTTTTGGTAGTCCACTTTGCCAGCTCGGCGAGTTGAGCAAGCCCGGCGGCTGGCGACATCGGCAAACGACCTTCGCGCGCCAGCACGGCCAGCGGATCGGCATTCAATGCGCCGCGCGCCTTGGCTGGCAAAGTCTTGCGGCGACTCCACAGAGCAAATAATTGCGAAGCTGCCGGCACATAGGCTGCCCCGGCATCGAGAGCGATGCCGACCATCTCCAGGTGCACGCCGGCAAGCGCCGCCTCCAAATCGTCGACCGAATAAGCCATCAAACCATCGCGGCCCGCGAAGTCGCGCGCCAGCGGATGATCGGCATCTAAACCATCGCGGGCTGCGGAATCTAGCCGCAAGAGTAGCGATGTCGCTCCGCCGGCGAGGTCTTCAAGAATGGCGCGATTCGTGACATCCAAATCCGGATGTGCATGTTCTTGCCGCAAATCCCAACCGGTCGAGACAACTCCCCACGGAGTTGCGCCGCGCACAAAGGGGGGCGCTCCCGGAAGTCCGGAACTTTTCTCCGCACTTAACTGATCGCGGCGAGTATAAAGCGGCTGAACGTCAATGCCTTCGTACGTGTGGGTCACCAGCTTCTGCTCAAATGCGGCGCCTTTCAGATCGGCTTCCGCCAGCGATCGCCACTCGTCGTAACTAGCCGGTGGGAAATCGTTTTTGATTGTGAAATTGGCGACAGGCATATTGACTCCATCCTTTGTCTTGACTGTCAGCGCTTTGCTTCCTCGTGCGCCTTTGACATCGGCTTTTGTTGCGCAAAAACGTCCGGCAGCATCGAGCCATATTGCGCAAGATTATGATGCAGCTCAAAGCAACGATTCAGATCATGACGAATGTGACCCGGCCCGCTTTCGCGCAAGTAGCGATTCAAATACGCTCGATACATGGGGTGTGCGCAACGTTCGATGATCAATTGCGCCCGTTGCTGCGGCGCGAGTCCACGCAAGTCGGCAAAGCCATACTCTGTGACCACGACGTGGACAGAATGTTCGTTGTGATCGACGTGGGTGCACATCGGCACAATCGACGAAATAGTGCCCTGTTTGGCAATTGAAGGGCACATGAAAATCGTCAGATAGGAATTCCGCGCGAAGTCGCCGCTGCCGCCGATGCCGTTGATCAATCGCTGACCGCATACATGCGTGGAATTTACATGACCAAAGAGATCGACTTCCAACGCCGTATTCAGCGCAATAACGCCAAGCTGCCGCACGATGGCGGGATTATTGGAAATTTCCTGGGGTCGCAGCACAATCCGCCGGGCGAAGAAATTGAATTCGCGTTCGAATTGCGCCATTTGCTGCGGTGTGAGCACCAAGGCGCAAGTGCTTGCGCCGCGAACGCGGCCCTTGGACAATAGATCGAATGCCGAGGCCTGCAGCACTTCGCTATACATCAAATAGTCGGGAATGTCGGCGCTATCGCCAATTCCTTTGAGCACGGCGTTTGCCAAGTTGCCAACGCCGCTCTGAATGGGTAAGAACTCCGGCGGCACGCGACCCGAGGCTAATTCATCGGCCAGGAATTCGACAACATGGCCCGCGATGGCTTTACACACTTCGTTGGTGGGT
This sequence comes from Pirellulales bacterium, assembly GCA_963773875.1. Lineage (GTDB taxonomy): Bacteria > Planctomycetota > Planctomycetia > Pirellulales > JADZDJ01 > CAVTYH01. The sequence continues at coordinate 35,240 of CAVZCV010000003.1, read as the reverse complement.
GTGAAATCGCTGCGCTCGTCGGGTTCATCGGTCAGCACCACGCCGACGATATTCGCCGGGTCCACATCGGCGTAGGTTCTGCCGATTCGCTGCAGCGGGTGGTCTAAATTCAGTGCCCGGCGAAACGGCGGCGGCTCCGGAATTAAGATGTCGGCCAATTCGCTGATGCGCGGCGGCTGCCGACGGTTGAGTTCAATGACGACCTTGTCGGCAGCCTGTAAAAACGTGGGTGACGCACCGATTGAAGTGCTCAAATACACTCGGCCATCGGCAGTCAGCTCTGTCGCTTCGATGACGGCCACGTCAATTTTTCCAAAGAATCCGAATAGCACCGACTGAGGCAAATGCGACAGGTGCATATCGACAAACGCCACGCGCCCATCGTTAATCTGCGCGCGAAGTTTGGCGGACGATTGGAACGGAGCTCGCCAGCTGATGGCCTCGACTTCCGCGAGCGCGTCGTCAGTGCTGCCAGTAGAGGCCCCCGTCAACACGCGAATTTTATATGGCTGACCGGCCTCGTGCAGCGCTTTGGCACGACGGGCAATTGCTTGCGGGACCGCTTTCGCGGCGCCAGCCGGAGTGAATCCGCTGAACGCGACCATTGCGCCATTGGGAATCAATTCTGCCGCTTCTTCGGCTGTCAGGATCGGAAATGCGGCGCCGTTATGCATGGCTGATTTGTGGTGGCTCGCAGAGCTCTGTCAAAACGCCGCAAGAGCTTTTGGGATGGATAAAGGCAATTTGCATGTGGTGCGCGCCCGGACGGGGCGTTTCGTCAATCATCCGCAGTCCGGCCGATTTCAATTCCGCAATGCGCGATTTGATATCGTCGACCGTGAATGCCAGGTGATGCAGTCCTTCGCCGCGCTTGTCGAGAAAAGTTTGCACCGAGCTTGTAGCGTCGGTCGGCTCCAGCAACTCTAGCCGCACGTCGCCGACACGAAAGAATCCGACGCGCACTTTCTGGCTCGGCACGTCTTCAATGTGTTCGAACGTCGCACCAAGCTGCTGCTCGTAGAACGGCTTGTGTTCGTCGATGGAGCGAACCGCAATGCCCACGTGATTCAGTGATTTGACGGCTTTCATGGTTTTCGCACGTTTCGTGACAGGTTGAACGCAGTCATTCAAATTCGATCAGCACTTGTCCGCTTTGCACGGGATCGCCGGCCTTCACGTTAACCTTGGCGATCTTGCCATCGACGGGCGAAGTGACAACGGTTTCCATCTTCATTGCTTCCAGCACGACGAGCACATCGTTGGCTTTAATTTGCTGCCCGACTTGCGCCGAAACGCGCACGACCACGCCGGACATTGGACTCCGACACACTTTCGTTTCGTCAGCCACGCTCTCCTGACCAGCCGGTTTGGCGACCGCCGGAGTAACAACCGGTGGCGTGCGCGGCTGGCCTGTCGGAGGAATGTAACTTGGATGCGGCTGTTCCGGTTCAGTGGCGTCGACTTCGACCTCGTATACCTTGCCATCGACGGTAATTTTCAGTTTCAAAGCCAGACTCCTAACCGTGGTACGATGCCAGAGCATGTGAGGCTTGAATGGTCACGCGACCTTGCAAGCCCCAAGGATTCTTGTTGATCAAGCGGATTTGCCGCAAATGGGGTTTAACTCCTAAGTACGCCGCAATCGCCGCGCTGATGACCATCACGATTTCTTCACTGATCGGCTCCGGAATCTGCTGTGCTTTGCTACTGGCACGTGCGATGGGCGGGGCCACCGTCGCTGCTGGCCGATTTTCGAGCGCAGCAATACGCTGGCTCAGCCGCGCGACTTCCTCGCGCAGCGATTGGATCGAATCGATCAGTGCCGCGTGCTCTTCAACCATTATTCCCATCGCCAGCCTCGTGTTGGCGCTTTCACTTTGGGTGCCGCACTGAAAACCCGATAGGCCCAAAATAAATTGACAACACCCGCGCTTAACGCGGCGAAGTTCCAAGCATCGGGCAGCACGGCGGCCATCGCCAGGCACAAGCCTCCTAGGCCTGCTATGGCGTACGCATCAATTCTGTCGGATGTCAGCCTTCGTTCCAAGATAGTCATGGCAAACCTCCCGATTAGTTGTCTGGTCTAGCGGTCTATTTCTGGCCTTCATACCAGGTGCCAGACCCCAGGCCACGATTCACTTCTTACAGCGGTATCAAACCATGTTTCTTCGGCGGACGGTTATCGCGCTTATCGTGCAAATACTCCAGGGCTTGCGCCAGATGCCGCCGGGTATTGGCGGGTTCGATAATGTCGTCCACAAGCCTTCGCCCGGCTGCCACGTAGGGTGAGGCAAAGGCGGCACGGTATTGTTCAATCAGTTCGGCACGCTTGGCGGCTTTATCGGCAGCTTCCTGCATTTCTTTTCGAAAAACGATTTCGACTGCTCCTTCAGCGCCCATCACGGCGACTTCCGCGGTCGGCCACGCAAATGCGCAGTCGGCGCCCAGATCTTTCGAGCACATGGCCACGTGGGCGCCGCCGTAAGATTTGCGAAGAATGACCTGAATTTTCGGCACCGAGGCCGCCGAATAGGCGAACAGCAGTTTTGCGCCGTTGCGAATGATGCCGCCATATTCTTGCTGAACGCCTGGCAAATAGCCTGGCACATCGACGAATGTGACAATCGGGATGTTGAAGGCGTTGCAGAAGCGAATGAATCGCGCGGCTTTGGTGGCCGCCAGATTATCGATGGCGCCGGAAAGCACGCACGGTTGATTGGCAATGATGCCAATCGAGCGGCCGGCGATCCTTGCGAACCCGACGACCATGTTCATTGCATGGCCTGCCTGCACTTCCATGAAATCGCCTTGATCGACAATTCCGGCAATGACGCTGCGCACGTCGTACCCTTGTTTCGGGTCGACCGGCACCAGCTCGGTTAGCGCGGGATTGGGTTCGACGCTGCCGTCTGACGGCAACCTCGGCGGCTCTTCCAAATTGTTCGACGGCAAGAAGCTTAGCAATCGACGGCAGGTGTAAATTGCTTCGTTGTCATCTTCCGCAATGAAATGAATAACACCGGAATGGGCCATGTGGGAATCGGCGCCACCCAAAGCCTCGGCTGTGATATCTTCACCGGTTACTTGCTTGATTACCTGCGGCCCGGTGATAAACATCTGGGCTTTGCGAGTTTGAATAATGAAGTCAGTCAGTGCCGGCGAATAAGCGGCCCCTCCGGCGCACGGCCCGCAAATGAGCGAAATCTGTGGTACTGCGCCCGATAGGAGTACGTTGCTGTAAAAGACCTGACCATAGCCGGAGAGTGAGTCGATCCCTTCCTGCACGCGGGCGCCGCCGGAATCGTTAATGAACACAAACGGACTGCCGGTTTTCAGCGAGCGTTGCATCACATCCGCGACTTTTAGCGAATGCACTTCTCCGGCCGAGCCGCCGAGCACAGTGAAATCTTGGCTGGCCAGGTGAATCAGGCGGCCGTCGACTGTGGCCGCACCTGTCACGACTCCATCGGCCGGAATTTCTTTGTCGGCCATGCCAAAATTGGTTTGGCGATGCTGAGCGAACAGGCCGAACTCCTCGAAGCTCTCTGCATCCACGAGCGCCGAAACGCGGTCGCGCGCCGTCAACTTACCTTGCTCTTTTTGCTTCGCGATGCGTTCCGCCCCGCCGCCGGCTTCCAGCTCGGCGCGCTTTTCACGCAAAGCATTCACCAGTCCTTGCATCGATTTCGGTGTTTTTTTATCGGCCATGGGTCGACTTCCTGACGCAGCTTTCTTTTCAGGTGCTGTTTTCAATTGACTCATATTCTCACACAGGTTCCACGACGACTTGGTGCGATTTGTCGCCGACTTTAACGTTATAGCTGACACGCGTAGCCACCGGCGCTTTGCCATTGCCCGATTTTCCAGCAGCATCGGCTTGGGCGGCAACTTGTTTCTTGCTGACGTTCGTGGGCCCTTTGGCGCGATTTACGAAGAACTTGCTCGCTACCTGCGGAAACATGGCGTATGTGAGAACATCTTCGTCCGAGCCGTTGCAGCCTTCGAGTGCGAGAGCCTGTGTACGAAGTTGGTCCCACTCAGGCTTCAATAGATCCGCCGGCCGGCACGTAATGGGTGGTTTTTTGCCGTGCTTCGCGGCTGCCTCAATCACGGCTGGATCGCGCGGGGCGATCGTTTCGCCGTAGTATCCGAGCATCAAGTCGGCAAATTCGCCGGTGAGCGCTTTGTAGCGGCCCATGAGCACATTAAAGACCGCCTGCGTGCCGACGATTTGACTGGAGGGTGTCACGAGCGGTGGGTAGCCGGCATCTTTGCGTACGCGGGGCACTTCGGCCAGCACTTCTTTGACCCGGTCGCCGGCACCTTGCTGTTTGAGCTGGCTTTCCATGTTCGAAATCATGCCGCCAGGAATTTGGCTATCAAAAATTTCTGTTTCTACGCCGACGAATTTCGATTCGAACTCCGCATACTTCGGCCGTACTTTTGCGAAGTGATCTTTGATTTTTAGCAGCCGCGCTTTATCGAGCCGCGTTGTGAACTCGGTGCCCTGCAGCATTTCCACGAGCGCTTCCGTTGGATTGTGGCCGGGTCCGAGGCTCATGGAGGATATCGATGTATCCACAATGTCGGCGCCGGCTTCGATCGCCTTCATGAGGCTGACCATGGTGACGCCGGTCGTCGAATGCACGTGCACATGCACGAGCGTGTCGGTCCCCGCACTTCTGCTTGATGCCGCGCACCAAATCGTACGCCGGCTGAGGTCGCAAAAGCGCCGCCATGTCTTTGATGCAAATCGATTGGCAGCCCAATTCGCGCAGCTGCTGGGCCATTTCCACAAACTTTTCCACGGTGTGCAGCGGCGATACTGTGTAGCAGATCGTGCCTTCCGCGTGCTTGCCAGTTCGCTTCACTGCCTGCAGGGCTCGGCGGACGTTGCGAACATCGTTCAATGCGTCGAACACTCGGAACACGTCCATCCCGTTTTCGGCCGATTTCTCCACAAAGCGATCGACCACCGTGTCCTCGTAATGCCGGTAGCCAAGCAAATTCTGACCCCGCAGCAACATCTGCAGCCGCGAGTTTGGCATCAGCTTGCGGAAAGTTCTCAGCCGCTCCCAGGGATCTTCATTGAGAAAGCGGATGCACGAGTCGTAGGTTGCGCCTCCCCAACATTCGACGCTCCAAAAGCCGGCGCGATCGATGTCCGCGCAGGCCGGAACCATATCTTCCAGCGCCATTCGCGTGGCCATCAAACTTTGATGGGAATCTCTCAGCGCGAGTTCAGTGACTTCAATAGTTTTTGGCATGATAAAGATTGAATTTGTGTTGGACGTTCCACTCACTTCGTGGGATCACAGTCTACCGCCTCTTAAGCAATCGTGTAGCAAATCGGCACCTTGACCCATCCAAAATCGCGCCGCCGCCCAGGGACAGCTGAAAACCGCTTGCGTCAAATCGAGATTCGAAAGTCGCGTGACGAACGAACGTGAGTGTGGAAGCGTGAAAAATCGGCGCGGGAATTCCAGGCCCATGTGCTCGAGAAATTCTCGCATCAATACGTCATCGATGGTCACACCGCCGCCAATATCGGCCACCACGCCCTCGAGCGTGTGCAGCGACTTACGAAACAGCAACAAATCGGTGGCCGGTCGCAAACCACCGACATGGACGGCGTCATCAAGCAAGTCGACCAGCCAACTTAACCCCGGAAACGATCCCTGCCGAATTTGCCGCAGCGATTTTTGCACCACACTCATGAGGGGCGCCGGATGACGAATCGGTCGCAGGCTCAAGCTTTCCAAAATGCCGACAATCTGCTGACAGTCAAAAGTAATTGCCGCAATCATCAGCTGAACGATCGCCACGCGATGGCTTTCCGTCAGCGAACCCACCAGACTCCAATCCAAAATCGCCAGCCGATTGTCGTCGGTTAGGAATAGGTTACCGGCGTGCGGATCGCCATGGAACATGGAATTCGACAGCGGGCAAAAAATCGGATGTGCCACGAGCGCGCGAATCACAAGTTCCGCAAGCTGTCGACTTTCATTATTTCTTTGCAGCGCATGTTCCGTCACTTTTCCGCCGCTGACGCGTTGCATGGCCGTAATCCGCGACGTGCAATGCTGCTCGAAAAGCACGGGCACTTGCACACGAGGATCATCGGCAAATGCGCTGCGTGCATCGCACAAATGTCGTTGCTCGCGATACAACTGCACTTCATGCTGCAACTTGTCGCGAATCTGCTCGAAAATGTTTTCGTAATCCACCGGCGGAATATTGAGCTCATGGCAGCGCTCATCCAAATGCGAGCCGACCTTTGTGAGCAGTTCGAGTTCGAGCTCGAGTCGATCCTCGATTCCCGGCTTGAGGATTTTTAGTACGCCGTTAGCGTACCCTTTGTGATTGGTAGATTCGTTGCTGTTGGACGCGTGGCGGTCGAAGAACGGAATCACAACTGCAACGCTGGCTTCGGCGATTGCAGGTGGCGACAAACAAATGCCGCGGCGCTCCAGCGGGCCAAGCTCGTCTTCGAGCATTCGGCGAAGCTCTGCATCCGAAACGCTGGGCACGAGCGATTCAAGACCTCGCAATTGTTCGCGAAGCTCTGGGGCAAGCCGCTGATCGCGCGCGAATACTTGACCCAGTTTATGAAGCGTGGGACAGCAGCGGGCAAGTTCCATCAGCCGTCTGCTGAAACTCGCATCCAGCGGCAATTGTGCTTGATGCGTGACGATCTGTTCCTGAGCGGCCTCCGGCAGCCCCTTGAGAAACACGATGAGCCCTTCGCGAATGGGTCGGACAAACCGGCCATATTCGTGTGGGAAAACAGCGGCGAGCGCCGTTTCGTCGAGAAAGGTATTCCAATCCGTCATTGTTACCAGGCGTCTGTGCGTCGAAGTGTTTGAGTATCTCAATGCATGACGCTGCACTTCTTCGTCGCATTCAGATGCTCCAAACACGCCGATACCAAGACACTTCCATTTATTAATCCGCTCGTTTAGATAACCACTGATCAATATGCGGCCAGGTTGTTTTTTCCGCGCCGCTCCCGGCCATAATGCCAATATGGCCCCCGCGCACACGAAAGATTTCTTTGTCGTTGCTGCCCAGCAAATCCATTACGCCTTCCGATTGGCACGGCGGCGTAATGTGATCGGCTTCAGCAATCACATTCAGCACGTTGGCTGTCAGGTTTTTCAATTCGACCCGCTCGCCGCGCAGCACGAGCGTGCCTTCTTTCAGCCGATTTTCTTTGTAGAAGTCGTTGATGAGCTGCCGATAAGCGCCGCCGGTCATGTCGATGATGTCGCGCACCCAGGTGTTCATCGCATGCCATGCTTCCACGACCTTCGGATCGTCGATACGGTCCCACAGGCTGAGATAGCTACCGATGAAATTCTCGATGGGCTTCAGCGTTTTTGCACCATGATCGATCATTTCGCCGGGCACATTGCCGAAGGTATCGACGATCCGATCCGCATTGAACGATTGACTGCTGGCCCAACGTACGAAGCCGCCGGCCGTTTTGTCGGAGAAATCGAGCGGAGCGGTGAGCAGAATCAAATCTTTCAAGCCGTCGTTGGGCCGCAGCGCCGCGTACATGGTGCTGATCAGCGCGCCTAAGCACCAACCGAGCACGTTGAATTTATCGCAGCCGGATGCGGATTTTACTTTGCGAACGACGCGCGGCAAATATTCGAGCACGTAGTCGTCAAACTTGATGTCCTTATCCTCAGGACCGGGTGCACCCCAATCGAGCAGGAAAATGTCGTAACCCCTGGCCCGCATGTACTCCACAAAGCTATGGCCCGGTCGCAGGTCGAGCACATGCGGGCGGTTCATAATGGCAAACACCAGGAGCAGCGGAATCTTGTGGCGCTGCTCCACAGGCACGGTGGGGACGTACCGATAGAGCTTCGCCTTGTTGAGTGTCCAAATGAGCTGCTTCGGGGTTTGCGCAATTTTGGCGTCCGTCAACACGAGGCGATTAAGTGTCTGCCATTTCTGGAAACTGCTGAGCAGTTCCGAATAGACATCCCCGTATGTTGGAATTTTCATTTCAGCAGTCGGCGTTGCAGTCATCGGTATTTCTCCGGGGACAGCTTTGAATTCAATTGCCGGACGGAGCGGCGGAGCGCGTTGCCCGCAGCACCTCGTCCAATTTTGCATCCAGATCGTCCAATCGCAATTCGATATTGGTAAGCCGGCCAGCGAGCCGCGTCACTTCCTCCCGACTAGGCATGCTCAAATTCGCGAGCGATTGTTGCATTGTGTTTTCGATCAGCTTGCGAAACGGGCCGGAATTGCTCAGCCAGGCATCAAGCATTTTGCCCGTGGCGTCGGCGTATGCGTCGTTATTCACGAACTGAACCATGAACTTTGCCCAGGCATCCATTTGCTCATTGCGCAGCGATTTGAACATTCCAGTGGGGTCAAACGGGTCGAATTTGTTATTTGCATCGCTCATGGAATTTCCTCGATTTTGTTATAGCGGCGAGGGCTTGCTCCGCGCGGAGCAAGCTCCGCCGCTACAGTCCCCCCTCCCTCACATCATGAACGCTCCCCCGTTCACATTAATTTGAGTGCCGGTGATGTAATCGCCGTCGGCCACCAGGAAGAGCACCGCCTTGGCAATCTCTTCCGGATGGGCGAAACGACCCAGCGGAATTTTCGCTTTGATGGAAGCTTGAATATCAAGCGGCACCTTCGCAAACATGTCGGTCTCGGTGTAACCGGGTGAAACACTATTGACCGTGATGCCCGACTTGGCCAATTCCATTGCCGCGGTTCGCGTAAAGGCGATAATGCCGCCTTTGCTCGCGCTGTAGTTGGCTTGCCCGATGCCGGCGATTTGCCCGTTCATCGAGCTTACGTTCACGATTCGCCCGTAACTCTGCGCGGTCATGATGGGAATAGCCGCCGACGTGCAGAAGAAGCAGCCGTTCAAATTCGTTTGGACAACTTCGACCCATTGCTCGTCGGTCAACTTTCGCAGCATGTTGTCACGCGTAATGCCAGCATTGTTCACCAGGATGTCGAGATGTGTGAACTTATCGGCGACTTGTTTGACCATCTCGCGAGCCTCTTTCGGATCCGCAAGATTCGCTTTGGCCAGAATTGCTGTGCCGCCGAATTTCTTGATCTCTTCGACTACCTCCAAGGCCTTCGCTTCATTGTTCTGAAAATTTACCGCGACTTTCGCGCCTTCTCGCGCCAGTTCCACGGCGATCGCTCGCCCAATGCCACGCGATGCGCCTGTAACCAATGCCGTTCTGCCATCTAACTTCCCCATGGCTAAATTCTCCGATAACGAATGCTTGGTGGTGATTTTTTTAGTTGAAATTCGATAGCAACGAGTGAGTGAGTGGTGAGCAAATCAATGCTGCGTTAATCCATTGATAACTCACCACCCACTTCTCGCTTCTCCTCCCTCACATGGCCTCGAACAATGCCGCGATACCCTGCCCGCCGCCGATGCACATGGTGACAACGGCCCGGCGGCCACCCGTGCGTCTCAATTCGTAGAGTGCTTTGATCGAAAGGATGCAGCCGGTTGCGCCGATCGGATGACCCAGCGAAATTCCGCTGCCATTGGGATTCACGCGCTCCATCGGCAACTCCAACACGCGGCAAACTGCCACGGCCTGCGCCGCGAAGGCCTCGTTGACTTCAAACACGTCGATGTCGTTGAGTCCCAAGCCGGTTTTCGCCAAGAGCGACTTGACAGCTGGAATGGGGCCGATGCCCATGTATTTGGGATCAACGCCGGCGTAGGTGTAGGCCACTAACCGGCCCATGGGACGCAGCCCGGCTTTTCCGCCAGACCGCGTTCCATGAGCACAACTGCCGCCGCCGCGTCGTTGATGCTCGATGCATTCCCCGCAGTGACTGTTCCGGCGGGATCGAACACCGGTTTCAGACGGGCCAGCTTATCGGCCGTGCTGTCGCGACGAACGGTTTCGTCGATGTCGAATGGCACGACCTCTTTTTTTGCTCGCACATCAATCGGCACAATTTGAGCGCGGAAGTATCCTTTATCAAGTGCGTTTCCTGCGCCGATGGCTCTCGGCAGCCAATGCATCCTGATCTTCCCGTGAGATGTTGTACTTCTTGGCGACATTCTCCGCGGTTACTCCCATATGAACGTCGTCGAATGGATCGCTCAGCGCGCCAACCATAACGTCAGTCAACGTCGTGTCATTCATCCGCGCGCCCCAGCGCATGGCAGGCGCCAGATACGGTGCGCGGCTCATGTTTTCTGCGCCACCGGCGACGGCTGCATCGGCGTCGCCCAGCATGATGGCTTGAGCGGCGGTGATGATTGCTTGCAACCCACTGCCGCACAGGCGATTGAGCGTCAACGCCGGCGTTTCGTGCGGCAGCCCGCCTTTCACACCGGCCACACGGGCGAGGTAATGATCGTGCGAGTCGGTGTGGATGATGTTGCCAAACACCACGTGACCAATTTCTGCAGGATCGATGGCCGCCCGGCTGACTGCCTCGCGCACGCACTTGGCAGCCAGATCGCTAGGCGGAATATCTTTGAGCGAGCCGCCATACCCTCCAATCGCTGTTCGAACGCCACTTAGAACCACAACTTCACGGGTCATTGCGGCACCTCCTGCAGAAAAAATCGCGAAAATCCAACAAAAAACCCCGTCCGGCCGCAAAACGCGTCCGCACGGGGTGCATTAATTTGTCTGATCGTGGCCCGACACGAGCCACGTCACATTGATATTATACAATTCTTCGGCGAGTTTGCCAGACCTAGTTTACGGAATTAGCGATTTTTCTTAATGGCTTGGATCCTCCGGCGCCTTCGCTCAACTCGCCGGGTTTGACGTTTGATCGGATTGTGTGCACAAACATCTCTGCTGCGGGAGACAAACGGCGGCCTTTATATAGCACGATTCCATAAGTGCGCCGCGGAAAATATTGCCCCATCGGCACTGCATGCAACCGATCCGACCGCGATAGGCAATGACTCATGACAATGGAAATGCCCAGGCCTAACGCAACATATTTCTTAATGACGTCGTATCCACCGACTTCGAGTTTCACATCGTAATTTAGCCCGCGATTCGACAGTACCGCTTCGACGATGCGATGGGTGCTCAAATGCTTGGGCGGCAGAATTAACGGGTACTTCACCACGTCTTTTAACGTGACTCTGCGGCGAGTGGCCAGCGGATGATTTCGTTTGGTAATTAGCACTGGCTCGTACGTGACAAGCGGATGGAAAGTAATGTCGCTCGGAGTTTCCAACATCGGGCCGACAGCGAAATCGACTTCGTCTGCCCGTAAGAGTTCCAATCCGACTTTCCCGGTTAAATTGTGCAGCCGAATATCTACGAGCGGAAAATCATGACTGAACTTCGCCACGAACTGCGGCATTAGGTACTGCAGCGTTGAACCGCCGGCCGCGATGTTCACCGTCCCGCGCGCTGGTGACTGGCGTGCTACTGAGAACGATTGTTCGAGCCCTTCGATCGACTCGACAAGCGGCGCGGCCAGATCCAGCAAGCGCTGGCCATCATACGTGAGCTTGATGTGCGGGCCACGCCGGCTGAAGAGTTGAACTTTGAACTCGCGTTCCAGCGCCTGAATTTGCAGAGAAACTGAAGGCTGACTGAGAAGCATCTTTGAGGCTGCCTTCGAAATGCTTTTGAGTCGAGCAGCATAGCAGAACCCGCGCAGCTGCTGCAGTCGATTTTGCTTGTAACGCCACAGCTTATCCGACATCGGTTTCGCCTCCGTGAATTGCGCGCCATTGCTCGTGTATTGTATGCGAGGGAGCAGCCAATCATTGTAACGGTCAATGATTGAGATTGAAATTTATTTGTTTTACATATTGCCGCGGGGCGGTATTTTGATTGCGTTGGGCAATTGTCGACTTATCCACGCGCCGCGGCGAATTCAACGCGGGTTCGAGCAGCGGAGGCATGAACCGCAGCTGCTTTGGCCGATTGAGGCAAAAAAAGGAGGCCCACCATGGTTACTTTTCAGCGCGAGTTCCGAACGGTTGCCGAGCTCATGGAAGAGCGCCGAATGGACGTCGCCCAGCTTGTCCGATCAACCGGCGTTGAACCGCGGGTTGTTCGCGCCATCGCGGGCCAGCGCTATACGCCAAGTCCAGAACAGCGGCAGCGTGTTTCGATCGCTCTGAGTTTTCCGAAAAATCGAATCGTTTGGGGGCATCGTTGCGTGGCCGAAGAATATGCCCAGGCACGGCTCTAATCATTCTGCCTGCATGCCGGCTTTCAGCGCCACGTTTGTCCATTTTGGTGGCCATTGTAGAAAGTGCGGTCATGCTCGCTGACATCCTCTCATCACTGGCGACGACCCTGGATTCGCCCGCCGACAGGGCGAATCAGATCTTCTGTGAAAGCCCGTATCACTACATCCGCCACATCCGCTGCACGTTCAATGACGACCGGGTTCTGACGCTGGCCGGCGCGGTACCGAGCTTCTATCTCAAGCAATTGGCTCAGATTGCTGTCCGGCATTTGGATGGCGTCGAGCGAATCAGCAACCGGATCGACGTCCTACCGGAAGAGAGGCCAATGGCGCAAGGATGATTTTGCACCCGTATTTTCCGCCGGATGTGATTTGGTAGGAAATGCACTACAATGCGGGTAGTGAGGTCGGCATTGGTGACGTTCAAAGCCGATTCGCGAGCGACCGATGATCTTTCGAGGTGGAGCATGTCCGACATTGTAAAGATGCTGCGCGGTGTGGAGTTCTTCCACGATATTGCAGAACAATACTTGGAACGCGTGGCCGCCATTTCCAAAGTTGTAGAGTTCCCAGGTCGGCACGATATTTTTCGCGAGTTTGAATCCGCGAAAGAGGTCTACTTCATCATCGACGGCCGGGTATCGCTCGTTATTTGCACGCCGCCACTTGGCTGCCGCCAGTTGATGGAAGTCGGGGCAGGGGAACTGATTGGCTGGTCACCGCTTGTCGGGCGCGCTTTGCTCTCAGACACCGCCCGAACGCTGACGCCGACAACGACCGTAGCCATGAATGGAGAGCAGGTGCTGGCGCTTTGTTCGCAGGACCCGCGTTTTGGCTTTGAGTTCATGCATCGGGCGGCCCAAACATTGGCAGCCCGCTTGAATGCAACGCGCCATCAGCTAGTCAAGATGAATGGCCATATGTTCCCACAAGTTCAACTTGAGTCGGACTGAGTGTCTTTGAAGTTTGTGCGAATCGGTTCTGCCGCGAACCTGGCTCATCTCTTCGGCAGCTGCGCCAGAATTTTCTCGATTTCGCCGGCTTCAAATGCCCGGGCCGTCACCGTGGTGACATTCCCTTCGGACGCCAGGTGCAGCATCGCGGCGGTTGCCGTTTCATCGTTGGGCGCATCAAAGATAATTAGTCCGTCGATCTTGCCGATGCCCAATAAATGCTCGACACCTTCACGCCCATTTTCTTCGCCGCCGCTTTGAAAGCCGACGAGCGTTTGACGGTATCTCGAATTGACTGCAAGCCTTGCGAAGTGAGCTTCACGGTGCTGATGAATGTTGCCATCTCAATCGGACCTCCTAAAAATTGGTTTGATGGCGCCAAAAAGTAGCGCCGGGAAATGAAAACGGCGTTAAGCAAACTCCGGATGCCATGAGGACGACGATTCTGAATTTGCCGGGTCAGCTGCGGTGCGTCTTAAATCGAGCTGCAGTTCCTCGCGCAGCACGCGAATCTGCCGCGGGCAATCGATGCCAATTCTCACTTGATTGCCGCGGACTTCAGAAATCACGATTTCGATATTCGGGCCAATGAGAATTCGTTGTCCAGGTTTTCGGCTTAGAACGAGCATGACAGGGACCTCCGTGTGAAACAACTTGTGGGATTTCGTTACTGAGTCAATTTCAATCTACGAGCGGGTAGCAAACTTCGAGCCGATCGGCCACCACTTCGACGCCGATCAAATCTTTCACGGTGTGATGGGCCATTTGCTTGAGAAAATAGCTTCCGACCACGCCACGCAGCGTAAGCACGCCTTCGTGGAATTCGCACATAATGCGGCGCAGCTGTGGATATGAAAGACGCCGCAAGCGTTGATGCGCGGCATCTCTGATCTGCGCTTGGCGGTTTAGTGGCTCGGAGACGTTTTGCACGGGACAAGTTTTGGTCATGGGTCGTTTGGCATTCTGCCAGTTTGCGGGAGTATAAAATGGGTGAACCGATCGGAATTATTGGCAGCAGCAACCAACACGGTTTACTGCACGTATTTGGCCAGCGTGGCCAAAGAAAGCCGGAGTCATCAGGATCAGAATCCTGCACTCCGCGACATTTCAGGATGTCTTACGCTACCCATCGCGAGCAGCGCAACGTGACACAAAGTATTTGTTTTATCTGACGATGTCAAGGACAAACTGACTCATTCAGAATTTTGGCATCCAAAGCCTTGTCGCATTGGCGAGCAATTAATCATTTTCTAATTTGGTTTGCTTAAACCTGGCGCGGTGATAGAATGACGCATGTGAGCTTGGCTCGTGATCGGGCCATTCTTCGACAAATCTTTTGCCCCGTTTGGTCGCATTTAGCGGCTTGGCGGGGTTTTTTTGTGCACTTTGCGAACCATCATGCAACTTGAAAAACTCTTCGAACGTTATTGCGAATTGCAACGCTATATCGGCTGGAATGGCGAAGACGCCCGCAATGTCGAGCGTTTGGCGCCCATTGCCCAGCGGCACTTTCGCAACCTGATTGACGACTTTTATGCTGCAATTCAGCAAAACCCGGAAACGATGAAAGTCATCACCGGCGGCGCCGAGCAAATCGATCGGCTAAAAAGCACTTTGATCGGCTGGTTGCAGGACTTATTCGGCGGTAAGTATGACCAAGCCTATGTTGTGCGGCGCTGGAAAGTCGGCCAGCGGCACGTCGATATCGGCCTGAACCAGGTTTACACCAATGCGGCGCTCTCGCGGCTTCGGCAAGGGCTTTTGTTGAAACTCGAAAACGAATGGATCAATAATCCATCGCTGGGAGATACGCGCACAGTGATGGCGGCCCGCCGTTCGCTCAATAAGCTGCTCGATTTGGATCTGGCCATTATCGAAGAAGCGTATCAGGCGGCATTTTTGGAACGGCAAAGTCGCACGGAGCGGTTGGCGGTCATCGGTCAGGTGGCCGGCGGCATTGCGCATGAAATACGCAATCCACTGAATGTGATCAAGACCTCGATTTATTATCTGCGCAATGCCGGCACAGCATCGCAAGAAAAAGTTGCCACGCATCTGGAGCGAATCGAACGTCAAACGGTGCTCGCCGATAAAATTGTGACGGCGCTACACGATTTTGCCCGGCTGCCCTTGCCGCAATTGAAACCTGTAAACGTTCCTGAATTTTTGCAGGATGTCGTTTCCGAGGCTCTGCTGCCCGAGAAAGTACAGGTTTCCATCAACTGTCCGAGTGCGTTCCCGCAAGTTTATGCCGATCGCGAGCAGCTGCGCATCGTCTTTTCGAATTTACTTCGCAACGCGAGCGATGCTATGCCGGCAGGCGGCTCCATCACTGTTCTTGCCTCCGCCAGCGATGGCCGGGCTTCTATTGACGTGACCGATACGGGCTCGGGCATCGATCCGGAGAATTTACGCCGCATTATGGAGCCTTTTCACTCCACCAAAGCCCGCGGTTTAGGGTTGGGGCTGGCAATTGCGCGGGCAATCATCGATAAACATAACGGGCAGATTCATGTGGCGAGCCAACCGGGAAGCGGAACGAAGGTCACGATCAACCTCCCCACGACCGCTTAAGGTGCACGAGGTGCACTAATGGCAACTGGCACACGACTCTTAATTGTTGACGACGACGCCGACACCTGCGCGAACCTAGCCGACATCTTTACCGATTTCGGTTACACGGTCGATGTGGCCTACAACGGCCTCGCAGCTTTGGAACTGGTGCGCCAGAACGCCTACGATTTGGCGCTGCTCGATCTGAAAATGCCCGGCATGGATGGGCTTGAACTCTACCGGCGTATTCGCGAGATTTCCGCCGGCACCGTGGCCATCGTGATAACTGCCTTTGCAAGTTCGGAAACCGTCACTTCCATTTTGGATGCCGGAGCCTGGCAGCTACTTTCCAAACCTGTCGATATTAGCAAACTGCTGCCGCTTGTTCGCGAAGCGCTCGATCAGCCGCTGGTGCTCATAGTCGACGATGACAAAGACCTTTGCCAATCGCTGTGGAGCATCTTTCGCGAGCAAGGCTATCGCACGTGCCTGGCGTACGATGCCCGTGAAGCCGATGTATGTTTGCGCGACCAGCAGTTCAACGCCGTGATTATCGATATGAAACTGCCCCAGCAGCAGCACGGTGGTGCCGTCGTCGAACTCGTGCACCAGTACAATCCAAAGGCTCGAACCCTCGTCATCACCGGCTATCGATCGGAAATGGCCGAGTGTGTTGAACAAGCGCTTGCCGAAGGCGCCGATGCCGTATGCTATAAACCGTTCGATGTAGCCGAACTGTTGAAAACGATTAAAGAACTCGTCACCGTAACATCTTAATGCTCCGGCAGTGGACCACCACGTTCGACGAGAAAGTGCCGCCGCCGGCCGCCTCTCGCGTGCTCATCATCGAAGACGACGCCGATACGAGCGCCAATCTCGCCGATATCTTGGAACTCGATGGTTATGAGGTCGTTTCCGTCTCCACCGCCGGCGAAGCGTTGCGCCTGCCGAACTGGTCGGAAATCTTTGCCATCATCCTCGATCGCCGGCTGCCCGATGCCGATGCCGATACGCTGCTTCCGCAATTGCGCAGAATTAGCGCCGCACAGTCCGGTCGTCATTGTTACCGGCTATGCAGATCTGCAAGGCGCGATCGCTGCACTGCGTAACGGGGCTGCCGATTACATACTTAAACCGGTCAATCCGGATGTGCTGCGCGCTTCCATTGCCCGGATGGCGGAGCGTCAACGGCTTGAAAACGAGCTGTTGCACAGTCAATCGCAATTACGCGAGCAGCGCGATTTCGTCGAAAGTTTGCTCGAGACCATTCCCACGGCGGTCTTGCTGCTCGATTCAAACGGCCACATCCTCCGCTTCAACGCGTACTTGGAGGCACTTACCGAGTACCGTGTGGAAGATGTTCACGGTCGCGACTTCTTCAAGACGCTGCTGCCCGAATATGATCGCGAGCGCGTCCGCAAAATGCTCTTTGGATTAACCGACGGCTCGCCCATTGCCGAATTCGAGACCACCATCATCAGCCGCACCGGCAAAGAGGCCGTTGTTCGCTGGTCGGCAACGTCGCTGGGCCGCTCGCCTGAAACGCGCATCGGCACCCTCGCCAGCGGGCAAGACATCACCGAACTTAAGCATGCGCAAGAACGGGCTTTGCAACATGAACGGCTCGCGGCCATCGGTCAGGCCATGACGGGCCTGGTGCACGAAAGTCGCAATGCGCTCCAACGCTGCCGTGCCTGTTTGGAAATGCTCTCGGTCGAAGTTACCGATCGACCCAGCGCACTCAATTTACTTGAACGAATTCAAAGTGCGCAAAACGATTTGCATCAACTGTTCGAGGAAGTGCGCGAATACGCAGCCCCCATCCGTTTGGATCGCAAAGCGTCCAACCTGCCCGATATCTGGCGGCAGGCCTGGCAAGATCTGGCGATCTTGCACGCCGCAAAAGAGGTCACGCTTGTCGAATCGGGTGCGGAAAAAGATCTCCGCTGCTTGGTAGATCCATTTTCGCTCCGGCAAGTGCTGCGGAATATTCTCGAAAATGCAATTCAGGCGTCTCCCAAAGGCGGACGCATTTCCATCGTGGGGTACAAGACCCGTTATCGCGGTCATGAGGAATTGCGCATCGATGTGGCCGACGAAGGCAGTGGGATTCCGACCGATTTGCGGTTTCGCGTTCTCGAACCATTCTTTACAACAAAAACACGCGGCACGGGCTTAGGGCTGGCCATCGCGGATCGAATTGTGCGTTCCCACGGAGGTCGAATTCAAGTCGACGAAAACCAGCCGGCCGGAACGCAAGTGCTTATTCACCTTCCCCGAGGAAACGTATGACTAAACCGCTTCGAATTGCCGTCGCCGACGATGAACAAGACATGCGCGATTTCTTCGAGCGCATGCTGCCCCTGTGCGGGCATCAAGTGGTCGCTGTGGCCGAAACAGGCCGTGAGTTTGTCGAGCATTGCCAGGCGCTGAAGCCAGACCTGCTGATTACCGATATCAAAATGCCCGACATGGACGGTATCGATGCCGCCACGATCATTTGCAAAGAGCAACCCGTGCCCGTGATTTTGGTTTCCGCGTATCACGATCCGGAACTCATTCAGCGCGCCGAGGCCGATTACGTCATGGCCTACATGGTGAAACCGATCGGCAAAGCCGATCTGGAACCAACCATTGCCCTGGCGATGCGCCGCTTCCGTCAATTCGAAGCGGTGCGAAAAGAAGCCGCCGATCTGCGCCAGGCACTGGCCGACCGCAAAGTGATCGAACAAGCCAAAGGCATCCTGATGAAGACGACCTCTGTCGACGAGAAAGAAGCCTTCCACCGCCTGCAACAGTTAGCTTCCGAACAGAATAAAAAGTTAATCGATGCTGCAAATAGTGTCATCGCGCTAGAGAAGGCATTCCGACCAGCATGATGTTGCGCCGGCTGAGGGTCGCGTTCGTTCGAAGAAACTGATCGAGGAGGTACATGCCGGAGAATTCCGGACGTCCTGTTGCGCTGGCCGCCGGCATAGCAGCCTAGCGGCTGCGTCCCCTTTAGCACCGGAGATCTTTCTCGCGCTCCAATAGCACCTCGAAAGCCTCGGCTGGATCGCTCGAAAACGTGCTGAAACTTCCGCGGCATGGATCGCAATATTCCGCGCAAAATTCGCGCTCCGACTGGCCGACATCCCAAAACTCGCGTTTCCGTGTGAAATTACTCGAGCGCGCTTTTGACCCTGTGTAGCCGTTTTTGCCAATTTCGCGCCGAGTTATTTCACAGTTATTTCACTCTCCGCCTTTGGGCCCTCCAATCGATCGAGAATTCTCGATCGATTTGCCCGGGTTTTTTCACACCCACGGCGATCCACAATTCCGGCTAAAACATTCCTTGTAGGAGGCGTCTCCCGACGCCGCTGAAACGCCACCGCCGATACGCGCGCGGCTTCGGCGACAGGAGTCGCCTCCTACATTGAGATTCCCGACGATCTCACAAAGCGATGCGTGTCCGGGTCGCGCGAGTGACAAGAAGCACTCGCCGAGCGCCCCTTCCTGGTAGTCCCGCATTCTCTCAAACACCTCTTGCGGCTCGCGCCGCCCGGATAAATTATCCGGGCCACCCGTCACTTGCCCCTGCCTACCGCCTACTCTGCTCGGGGCGGCGCAGCCGGGATTGGCCCACGCGCAGACCCCGACACGCCCCAGGCCCTCAGACACCTAGACCCTTTTGTATTGGTTCAAATTGCCAAAGAACGTCAGCTCCGGCCAGCCGGAACCGGGAACCTAACGGCACCATTGGTATCTTAGTGTACATCCGACCTCTCGTCAAGGGCCTTTTTTGGGCCAGTGGAAAAATATTTCTTGGGCCGAAATGCCGCACAAATCCGCAGAGTTTTGACATCGTGCAGGCCAAATGTGAACAAGGAGAAATGGAAAAAGGTCACGGCTGGCAAGCGGCTGCCAGCCGTGACCTGGATCAGATGAACTACTCCTTTGGCAAGAGAACCGTGTCAATCACATGGATCACGCCGTTGCCGCAGTCGATGTCGGCCTTGACTACCTTGGCATTGTTGATCTTCACGC
Organism: Pirellulales bacterium; assembly: GCA_963773875.1. GTDB lineage: Bacteria > Planctomycetota > Planctomycetia > Pirellulales > JADZDJ01 > CAVTYH01. The sequence continues at coordinate 15,510 of CAVZCV010000003.1, read as the reverse complement.
CGTCCGTAGCATCGATCATCACGGTTTGACCCTGCACGGTCTTCGCTGATTTGAGCTTCACGACGTCGGCCGCCTTTACATCGCCAGCGACCACATGGTAGGTCAGAATCGATACCAGCTTGTCCTTGTTCTCCGCCTTAAGCAGTGTCTCGACAGTGCCGGGAGGCAGCTTCTCGAAGGCTTCATCGGTGGGTGCAAATACAGTGAAAGGACCCTTACCTTTCAACGTGTCCACGAGTCCAGCCGCCTTTAGGGCGGCAGCGAGAGTCTTGAACGAGCCCGCTTTTACGGCTGTGTCGACAATATCCATTTTTGCTTCCTTTTCTGACGCAAATGTGACAGAAGAGGCCACGACGGCCACAATGCCGAGTGCAATGGCGCCATTCAATAAAACAGACATGAAATACTCCTCTTTCGAAATGAGAGAATTGAATCGACCAAACAGTTCATCGAGCGACTTGGTAAGCTTGGCCGCCACTTCGGCTGCCGCCCCGGGGAAGGCGTGCCGCGAGAGGAACCGAAAGACTTGAAATCCTGTTCATCTTTCGGCTCCTCCGTTTCGACCAGCTTAAAATCGTTCAAATCGTCCACATAAGACTTATATTCAATCGAGGCTTTTTTGTCAACGACCACGCCTGGATTTGTTTTCCGATTGGCGGAGTTATATCCTGTAAATGGCGTGATATTATCGACTTATGCGATCCAGATAATCTCCGATAAACCGTAATGGACAACGCCATCTGCCGAATCTATAATTCGTTCAAAGCATTCATTCGAATTGACCGTGGACTGTATGGATAAAACCTCCGATCTCGTTTCTCCTAAGCAAGTGGCACGCGCGATTGGCGTGAGTGAGTCGTCGCTGAAACGCTGGTGCGACCAGGGACTGATCGAGACGGTTCGCACCGCTGGCGGCCACCGCAAGATGGCGATCGCGGAGGTTCTTCGCTACGTCCGCGAGCAAGATCACAACCTGGTTTCACCGCAAATTCTCGGCCTTCCGCCGGTCAGCGAGCATGCCAGTACGGGTCTGAGGCACGGCGGGCCTCGGCTCGCCGATGCTTTGCTAGTGGGCGACGAGTTACTTGCACGGCAGATCGTGTTTGACCTTTATCTTGCCAAGCACTCGCTGAGTGTGATCTTCGACGAGGTGATCGCGGCGGCGTTTCGCGAGATTGGAGACCGTTGGGCCTGTCACGACGCCGAGGTCTATCAGGAACGTCGCGCGTGTGATATCGCCCAGCGGATTTTGTTCGACCTGCGACGCGTTCAGCGCAGTGCCTGAAAGAAAGTGGTTGGCGACCGGCGGCACGATCGAGGGCGATTTGTACTCGCTGCCCTCGGCAATGGCGGAGTTGGTGTTGCGCGACTGTGGTTTCCTCGCGACATCGCTGGGCACTTCGATTCCATTCGCGTCGCTGGTGAAAGCCGTCCAAGAGACGAAGCCCAAGCTGTTCTGGCTGAGTGTGTCGCACATTCGCGCAGAGCTGGATTTCATCAGCGAATTCGGCGTCTTGTCGCAAGCCTGCGTGGCGGCCGACACGGCGCTGGTCGTTGGCGGCCGTGCATTATCCGAGGCGTTGCGGCACCGCATGACCTATGCGGCTTATTGCGACACTATGCAACACCTCGAAGCGTTTGCCACAACGCTGCGCCGATCGTTGGCGGGCGGAGGCAAAGCGCGAAAACCAACCAGGCCGCGAAAGCCAGCTCGCAGGGCAAAAAAGTAGAGGGCTTGCGCGACTGCCGAAAGGCCTGCGTCATGAAGAGCAATCAGACGAGTATCCAAGTGAAAGAAGTAGATCGCGAAGATCGAGACTCGGTCAACATCGTACGTGTGCCTTCCGGACATGGATTTCAGCTGAAATCCTCGCAATTCCTGTCCTATCCACAGGAACAAGTATTCGAGTTTTTTTCCGACGCATTCAAGTTGCAGAGCCTGACTCCCACTTGGCTGCATTTTTCCGTGGTCACGCCGCCGCCGATTTGCATCGCGGCCGGCACGCTCATTGATTACCGGTTGAAAATTCATGGTGTTCCAATGCGCTGGCAAAGTCGCATCCGCGTGTGGGAGCCACCGTGGCGTTTCGTCGACGAACAAACGCGCGGCCCGTATCGGCGCTGGCATCATCAGCACGAATTCGAACCCGCCGACGGCGGCACACTGTGTCGCGACACGGTCGAATATGCAGTGTTTGGTGGGTCGTTAATCAATATGCTGTTCGTGCGTCCCGATTTGTTCAAGATCTTTGCCTTCCGTCAGAGCAGACTTCGCGAACTATTTCCAACAACTGACACCGCTTCACTGAAACGCGCAGATCAACTGAATCCTCATCGCTGAAGAGAGATGCGGTCATGCCAGACAAGGTCCTGCTTACAGGAGCAAGCGGCTACGTGGGAGGCCGTTTACTGCGCCTTTTGTCCGAGCACTCGATTCCCGTGCGGTGTCTGACAAGGCGCCCCGAATTTCTGGCCGCTCGGATCACAGGTACTGAGGTTGTGCAGGGTGATGTCTTGGACCGCGATTCGCTTTCGGCAGCATTCGCTGGCGTTTCGTCCGCTTACTACTTCATCCACTCGATGGGATCGGCCGTTGATTTCGAGGAAACGGATCGCCGCGCTGCACAGAACTTCGCCGAGGCCGCACGCGACGCCGGAGTAAAACGCATCATTTATTTGGGCGGGTTGGGTAACGAGAAGGAACAGCTATCGCCACATCTCCGCAGCCGCCACGAAGTTGGTCAGATCCTGCGCTCAACCGGCGTGCAAGTGATCGAGTTCCGAGCATCGATTGTGGTTGGTTCCGGCAGCTTGTCATTTGAAATGATTCGTGCCCTCGTCGAAAAGCTGCCAATCATGATCACGCCGCGCTGGGTGGCGGTTCCCGCGCAACCGATCGCAATCGAGGACCTACTCAACTATCTTGTTGCGGCGCTCGACCTCACCAGCAGCGAGTCGCGGATCTACGAAATCGGCGGGTCGGACCAGGTATCATATGGCGAGCTGATGCGCGAGTACGCACGACAACGCGGCCTGCGCCGACTGCTGATCAGGGTGCCGGTGTTGACACCTCGGCTGTCAAGTTTGTGGCTCGGTCTTGTCACGCCGCTTTATGCCCGGATCGGCCGAAAACTAATCGACAGCATTCGACATCCGACCTTGGTGCGTGACCCATCCGCGCTGGCCGATTTCGATGTTCGTCCGGTTGGCTACCGGGATGCAATCGCAGCGGCTTTGCGCCACGAGGACCGAGAGTTTGCGGAAACGCGCTGGTCGGACGCGCTTTCTTCCAGCGGTGCGTCACGCTCCCGGGCCGGTGTACGATTTGGCAATCGCTTGATCGATTCCCGTGTCGAGTCGAGTCACGTGTCACTTGAGCAGGCTTTTGTTCCGATCCGGCGAATCGGGGGCGATCGAGGATGGTATTACGCCGATGGATTGTGGAAACTGCGTGGCTTGCTCGACCTCATCGTGGGCGGCGTCGGGCTTCGTCGGGGTCGCGGAGATCCCGATCAAATTCGCGTCGGGGACACGATCGATTGTTGGCGGGTTGAAGCCTACGAACCAAATCGCCGTTTACGATTGCTTGCCGAGATGCGTCTGCCCGGTCGAGCATGGCTCGAATTCGAAGTCGATCCGACGACGAGTGGATCGCAAATTCGGCAGACGGCCATCTTCGATCCGGTCGGCCTCGCAGGACTTGCCTACTGGTACCTTGTTTATCCACTGCACCAAATTGTGTTCGCCGGCATGCTGCACGGCATCGTCAAAGCCGGCCGCGAAATGATGGACACCAACGCTGTGCCCTGGCGACCTTCCCGCGCCCGCCAGACCGCATGGCTGTTGAGCCTTGGGGCAATTTGTTTTGCCGCGGCGGGCGCAGGTGCGGCCGTGACCTCCATCTCGGTAAGAAGCTGGTATCAAACTCTGGACAAACCGAGTTGGACACCGCCAGATTGGCTTTTCGGTCCAGTCTGGACAGCACTCTTTTCTTTAATGGCAATAGCTGCATGGTTAGTATGGCGACGTGGTGGCTGGTCGAAGTCACGCGCCGTTCTCGGAATTTTTGGGCTGCAATTGGCGCTAAACGTGTGTTGGTCAGCGATCTTTTTTGGATTGCTTAACCCCGGTTTGGCGTTCGGAGAGATTCTTTTGCTACTGATGGCGATTACCGCAACAGCGGTCGGATTCTGGGGTCGATCGACGGCAGCGGCCCTAATGCTTACTCCGTACCTTGCCTGGACGACATTTGCCGCGGTCTTGAATTTCGCGATTTGGCGAATGAATGTGTGACAGAACTTCCAGGCTCATGGCTGCCACATGTTAGCATCAGCAATGAAGAGTCATCGAGGCACTTCATCTCAAACGCTTGGTGATTGTCTTGGCTGCGCGACTAGCTTTCAAGCGCTCGGCGATGGCGTTAAACACTTCGTTGCGCACTCACGCTAGGGCTGCGCCGCGCGAAGATTTTGGGCGGCAACAGCGATTTGCGGTTAGTTTGCAAACATATTTATCAGGTTCAATTTGCGGCTGCTTTCGATCCTTGCTGGCGTGACCTTCATCGACGATGCTGGCAGCCAGCCGACTTGCTGCTCGCCGGCCGGCTTACAGGCAACCGCCACCAACCTGCGGCGACTACTAGCATAGGAAAACTGATGAATTCCCTGTTTGTCGCTTGGCGACCGCCTTCAACGGCCACCGCTAGCATCAGCATAGTGATCGGATGTCGCAGCGCAAAATTGACCGGGTTCATCGCGACGTTCCTCGGATCATTTTGGGCGAACAGTTTATTTCTTCCCGCAGTTAACGTTTCGCGCTTGAATGGTATCAACTGAGTCGTGCTGGTATGCGCGAGCGTGCGGGGACCTTGTGCCAGTCCGGTCCCAATTCCAGACACTTCGCAAGTTTCTTGGCCAAGGGCCATGTGTAATCACAATCCTTCGGCTCCAGCTGCATGATTCGGGAAACAATTTCCACGGCGCGGCTACGCTGTGCCGGACTCGGTAGCAGATGTGGTAGGGCAGCGAGAGCGGCTTCCGAATCCAACTCCATCAATAGCACCTGTTTGGCAAGCACTTTGTGAAAATCCGTTTCCGAGAGCGTCGGCAAGTCACGCACGTGCCGATTGAGCTCGCCGACAATCATCAGGGAGCGGCGCCTAATTGCGCTTTTCGCTTTGATGACGGCAACTAACATTCGCGCGACTGCTTCGGCCAGACCGCCTTCTTCAAACTGATCTTTCAGTTGTGCGAGTTCTGCTTTCGCGCGCTGTTCGGCAATCGTTGCGGTCGACGTCTCCAGTGGCGGCTCGGGCGGGAAAATGGCTCCAAAACCGATTGGACCGTATGCCCATTTCACCGCTTGCTCAACGGCGCTGTCGCGCATATCTCGGAAGAAATTCAGGGCGCTGCTGATTACCTTGGAAACGCTTCTTTCTAGCTCGGTAAATGGATTGTTTTCCGGGACCACGTTTCGGTGCTCGCGGATGTAAGCGACTAGCGGAGCCACCGCGACGAGGAATGGGTCGTAGCTCGATATCAGGTAGTGCTTCATCCGCATGGGGTGCAACCAGCGCAGTAGTCGAGCGCCGCCTTCTGTCGACAACATGCGCACGATCGGCCCCCACAACCATTCGTACAGCAATTCATTGCGCTCAGAAACCTGTTTGATGGTGCTGAAAAGCTCCTCTCCAACTCGTCGGTCAGGATTTAGCGCCCGCAGATCATCGATTGTCCGGGTTTCGAAACGAACCGTGTAGGAGTCTTGGTGAAGACTGCTTGCAAGGCCGTGTGCGGGGCCCTGCTGGATGACCATTTCATATAGTCCCGGCGGTAAATCCCCAGCATTTCCAAAACGCTGATTAGCTCCGAGTGCTCTTTCCGAGCAACTTTTCCGCTAACAAAGATCCCAAGGTGCCCAACGTCTTTGGCAAGCAGATAGATGATCACGTGGCCTCGGTCGATAATGGCGCTCTCGTGCCCATAGACGTCGATGATCCAGTCCAGCGCTTGCTCTGGCGGCGTGATGTTGTCACCCCACGAGGCAAATACAACCAAAGGCGAGGTGATATTCCTTAGATCAATCAATTGCCCGCGGGGAAGTTTCAATCCTTGGGCTAGTTTGTTGCCAATGAAGAGGTTGTCGACGATATCCGTCATCTCATCCTTGGTCAGCAGGTAGTAGCCTCCCCACCAGCGCTCGAAATCCAAAAAGCGCTGTTCCTCCTGGTCGATGTGGGAGTAGAGGTCGTACGACTTTTGCCATAATGTGTGAGCCGGATTCAGGTACTCGAAGTTTTGGACGAGCCAGGCGCCGTCAAACGTGCCGTGGCCGATATCCGCGAAACACCTGGTAAGCCAAGAGCCGCCCAGTAGCCCACCGTCGTAACGCATCGGGTTCTGACTATCAGCACCAGCCCAATACGAAAGTGGTGCGCCAACAAGAATAATTGGTCCGACGAGGTCGGGCTGAATCGCGCTTAAAGCAGCCACGGCCCAGCCCGCTTGGCAATTACCGATAACACAGGGCTTGCCGAGAGCTTTCAGATGGCGATGCGCCACCTCCACGAGGAATCTTGACTCTGCTTCGCCAATATCCAGCAACGTTTGGCCTCTTACTGGTTGCGGGTAAAAGCTGATGAAATATACAGGGTGACCCGCGCGCATCGCGAAGCCGACTTCTGAGTCGAGTTTGAAACCGCCTACACCTGGTCCGTGGCCAGCCCGCGGGTCCACTACAACGATTGGCCGCTTTGTGGAATCAACGGTCATTCCGTGTGGGGGGCAGATACGCAGCAGTGCGTAGTTGCACGGCCGATCCAGTGTGCGACCATCGATCAGCGTATCATAATCGAAAATGAGGACGGGCGGCTTGGCGCTGACCGCGTGGCGAAGAAAGTCATCCCCGCGCTTGCGTAGCACATCCCAAAACAGCAGCGAGCGCTCGGCAGAATCGGTGGCGATCTACTCTATTAACGACTAGGCGGTCACGGAAAGAACTTTACTTGCCAGCGAGGAGGTGAAGTTTTCGGAGTCACGACCGAAATGTGACGACACATCGTGTGCTAGTGGGTGAGGCACTCATTTGAAATCTTGTTACCGGCAGAAAGCCTTTACGGCTTTTGCAATCGCCCATGGAACGATACCGAACGTGCCGCCGACACTTGTTGGAGAATCACTGCCTCTCTCAAACTGTGCGTAGGCTTTCCACGCTCGATCTTTCTGAACCGAAAACTGCACGGGGTAACGGTTGTGGCCTTTGAGAGCTTGATTCACCTCGCGCATGGCTTCTTCTTCGCCGCGAGTGTACCACAGCCAATCCCGCTCGCTGTCTCCGGTCAAAATGACCATCAAGTGAGCCGTCTGGGATCCTTCCAACGACGACGCCAAGGCGTCTTCAAACTTATCCATCGACTCCATTTCTTCCGCCGATGGCAGGCCGAACTCAGTGAGATGGAAACAGGCCAAGACGTGAAAAACTCCTGCTGTCCTTTGCCTGCCTTCCTCAATGAATCCAGCTCCCCTTGATGACCAGTCCGTCGATCTTGAGGACCGCCCATGGAAACTACGAAATTTTTTCGGACCAGCCCAGAATTTGCGCCGCGCCTCGCATCGCGAATTGCGTTTTGATTGGTAGCGGCTCGCGGGCGCCAGGTGCCGATTCCCGCATTGTGCCTGAATGACACGCGGCTTCGCAGAGTTTGCCAAATGGCCGTGGACCCATTCTCCATGCTGGCGCGATCGCTCACACCCGCGGCCTTCATCATGTGATCAATCCGAAACATCAGTCTCCAGACGGTGCAATCAAAATTGAGTCGTATCTTCGGCCATAGGAAGGCGAGCGAAGGGGTGGATCTCTGAAAACGTACATCGTTTCCCAAATCTTCGACATGTTCAGAATAAAGCAACCGAAGAATATCTCGTCGGGTCGTGGTGGCGCTCGCCGCAGGGTGCGAGCTAGCCGGACACTGCTGCTGGAAGTGCTTGAATCGCGTCAGCTTCTTACAGCGACGAGTTTCAAGCCAGATTATTATTTGATCCCGCACGCCAACTCGTCGATCAGCGGTTATACCCCGGCACAAATTCGCGCGGCGTATGGGTTCAGCAAGACTTCGTTCGGTACCACGGCAGCCGATGGCCGCGGACAGACGATTGCGATTATTGACGCCTACAATGATCCAACCATTGCCTCCGATCTGGCCGCCTTTGATTCCAAATTCGGAATTGCTGCACCGCCAAGCTTCAAAATCGTCAATCAAAACGGCGGAACGAGATTGCCAGGGACCGATCCGAGCCAGGGCTGGGAAGGAGAGACGGCTTTGGACGTCGAATGGGCGCATGCCATTGCCCCCGGAGCGAACATCCTGCTAGTTGAGGCCAACAGTGCTGCGGATGCGAACCTCTTTGCCGCCGTGAACTACGCGCGTCAACAAGCCGGAGTATCGGCCATTTCGATGAGCTGGGGAAGCGACGACAATGCAAGCAACGCCGCTTACGATCAAAACTTGAGCAACACCTATCTCGTAACCCCCAGCGGTCATCAAGGGATCACATTCGTCGCTTCATCGGGCGATGACGGGCATCCCAGCTTTCCGGCGGAATCGCCCAACGTGCTGGCGGTCGGTGGCACCGATTTGTATTTGACCACCGGTGGTGCAATCACGAACGAAACGGCCTGGAAACCCACGACAAGTGGCGGACAAACATGGAGCGGCGGCGGCGGCATCAGCAAAGAGTTCGCCGGCCGCAAGGTGCCCGATGTCGCCTACAATGCCGGTATCGGGATGGCAGTCTACGACACGTTTGGACCCGATCATGGCTGGGTTTCGGTGGGGGGTACCAGTGCCGGTGCACCGCAATGGGCTGGGCTAGTGGCCATCGCCAACGAGGGCCGCGCCTTGGCTGGACTCGGGACGCTTAACGGTGCTACGCAAACCTTGGCTGCCATTTACTCAGCTTCCGCAGCTGACTTTCACGACATCACCTCGGGAAATACGCAGTTTCAATCCGCCGGACCCGGTTACGACCTGGCCACCGGCCGGGGAAGCCCCGTTGCCAACTTGATCATTCCATATCTTGCAAGTTACGGCAGCACTGGTTCAACCGGCGGAACGACCACCACGGTGTCGGCGCCCGCCGCGCCCACCAATTTCACGGCTCAAACGCTTTCCACCACGCAGATCAGCCTCAGTTGGTCGGCCTCGAGCGGCGCCACCAGTTACAACGTCTATGAACTGGAGAATGGTCAAGCGGTGCTCCTCGCTTCGCTTGGCTCTACCGCCACATCATCCACGGTCAGCAATCTGTCGGCCGGCACAACTTATTCGTTTGAAGTCGCAGCCGTCAATTCAGTCGGCGCGACCGCCACCGGTTGGCTTCAAGCAACTACATCTTCTGCGACCGCGTCAGTTACGGCACCGACCGGCGTAAATGTCACGGCCCCATCGAGCACAGTGGCGCACGTCTCCTGGAGTTCGACGGCCGGCGCGTCGGGCTATCTCGTTTACGAATGGAATGGCGTGCAGGCAGTGCAAGTGGCTAGCCTCGGTGCCAATACGACTTCCGTCGATATCAGCGGCCAGTCCCCAAACGCCACAGAATATTTCTACGTGACTGCCTACAACACCACGTCCAGTGCTTCGAGCGCATGGGTGAGTGTCGTGATGCCAGCCGCCGCGGCGATCGCACCGCCATCGAATTTGACGACCGCGGCCACTTCGAGCACGACCGGTACACTTTCCTGGGCGCTTCGGCGGGCGCCACGGGCTATGCCATTTATTACTGGAATGGCTTCCAGGCGGTTTTACTCGGGACGGTCAGCAGCAGCGCCACGTCAGTGACAATCCAAGGGTTGGCTGCCGGTTCTACCACTTATTTCGCGGTAGTGGCTTATAACAATACCAGCTCTGCCGCATCCAATTGGGTCAGCTTGACAACGCCAGTCTCGAGCGCCGTAACTGCCGCCGAAGCTGTCTTTGGCCAGTCCCGTACTCAAAGCAAACCTTGGTAGTCGGATTACCATAATGCCGAGGAAGCAGACGCTGCGATTCTTAGGAATCAGATTTCCAAGCAAGATCACCTGACAGCCTCTTCGTCCTAACATCGGCCTGCGCCGGATAGTGCTACCTAGCGGAAGTAATAACCGACGCGCCAGGGCGCACCCCGTTTGATCGAAGCGATAAACGGAGTTTGACTGACCTGAATGAGGCTCAGGCCAGAATCATCTCGACATGAAAGGATTCAATTGCTTCGCGCTGGGGACATGTGCAGCGTGGTTATCCAGAGATATCGATACTGCCGCCGTCGTGATCGCCATCGCCGTCGACATCAACGCCGGCACTTGACTTTGCGACCGTCGAACTCTGCGTTGGCACCTCCGGCTGCGGCCTAGTCGCGCCTGATTGTGCAACTGCATATGAAGAAGCAGTCACAGAACCAATACCTGATATGCTGCTCATCAGAATCTCCATTTTTATGCAACGGATCGATCACTTTCGCTTTCGCTGCTTGCTTCTACAACATAGATCGGCGTGCAAGAAAGCTGAATGGCAGTAATGAGCAGAGTTTGGTCAATAAGAGCAATTGATCGTCCGAGCATTACGAATTGTCCGCGGTTAACGCCGCCGATTGCTCACTGGTTCGAGCGTGAGTCAGTCGAAATCTTGAATCTAAATCCCTCTTTATCTTGAATTTAATAGACATTGGATCACTACCTGAAATTATGCGGAATTGGCGCAAGCACGCTAACACCTGCGGATCGAACAATTGCGTGGGTGAAATCTGAATACAGCTGGCATTGCAATCAAAGTTGGTCTTCTAGAAATCAGTGCGGGTTTGGTAAACAGACCGCCCCGCCGAAGGCGTTTGCATCCACATGGATTGCTTGTGGGAGGCTGATCGATGTCGAGGAAACTGCTTGATTGGAAAGCGCTTGTACTGAGCGCCCTGGTTCTTGCTCATCTCGCCGTGTTCAGTCCTGGATTGCAGGCTCAGGTGCACGCGACCGACAGTGGGCCGCAGGTTTCAAAGTCGGCGCTCGCGCCGGGTGATATTGATACGACACTAAGTCGCGTCTATATCCATGTCGAAAAAACCGGTTTTGGCCATGAACACGGAGTTGAAGCAAAACTAAAGTCCGGCCGACTGCAATTGGGAGCGAACCAGAACGCTGGTGAGCTTGTAATCGACATGGCCAGCTTCAACGCCGACACGGATGAGGCGCGCCGCTACGTGGGACTTGATGGTTCGACCGATCCTGGCACTCGCAAAGAAGTCAACAACAACATGCTTGGATCCGATGTGCTCGACGTGCAGAAGTATCCGACCGCAACATTCAACGTCAGCCGCATTCAACCAACGAAAGCAAAGCGCCCAAACGCCCCGCCACAGCTGCAAATCGATGGTGACTTTACACTTCACGGCAAGACAAACAAGCTGACGGTGGTCGCCGACTCGGCCAAGGTTAACGGCTATACGAGAATCTATGGGAATTTCTCGATCCTGCAATCCGACTACGGCATTACCCCGTTTCGCAAAGCATTGGGGGCGGTGGGTGTCGCCGACCGACTGACCATTTGGGGCGAATTGTGGGTGGCAGATCAACCAGCGGCGCAGGCGAGGCAACCAGGAGTTCAACGATGATCGCAGAGCGGCGCCGGACAATGGAGTTGATGGACCAGCCCGATCTAAACCCAAATCTGCATGTGGCTGCGCTGAGGGGTCTGCGACGCATCAATTCCATCAGCCGCAGCGCTGCGATTTTGTGGCCCTCGATTGCCGATGCAGCCCGCGAGCTTCATCCTGCTCCTTTGCATGTGCTCGATTTGGCATGCGGTGGGGGCGACAATGCATTGGCAATTTCCCGGCTTGCCGCAGCGCAGGTTTAGCCGTGGAAGTGTGCGGCTGCGATATTAGTCCTGTGGCAATTTCGGCAGCGCGGCGGTCAGCGATATCGTTTCGATTCGATCCCAGCAATTTTTTCCAATTCGATGTTCTTCGGCAACCGCTGCCAACCGGCTTTCATGTGATTACTTGTTCGCTGTTTTTGCATCACCTAGCGCAAGAGGATGCAATCGGCCTGGTTCGCAAGATGGCGGAGGCGACCCAGCGGCTCATGCTGATCAGCGATCTTCGACGCACTTGGCTGGGTCTCGGTTTAGCTTGGGCGGGAAGTCGCTTGCTGACGCGCTCACCGATTGTCCACACCGATGCGGTCCGGTCGGTGGCCGGAGCATTTGCGGAAAGTGAAATTGCCACCCTCGCGACGCAAAATGGCTTGGATGGTTGTGTGATCACGCAACACTGGCCACAACGCTGGCTCTTGTGGTGGAGAAAACATTGACTACTTTTGTACGCCAACTCTAGCTGAAACGACCAGCCGTATCTGGGATGTCATCGTGATCGGTGCGGGCCGGCTGGCGCTGTGGCAGCACGTCAATTGGCACTGCAAGGCCTGCAAACCCTGCTCGTCGAACGACAAGCGTGGCCGCGCAGCAAAGTGTGCGGGGGTTGCCTCAACGGACATGCATTATCGGTGTTAAAAGCGATTGGCTTGGAGCGAACCCTCAATGATTCGCATGCTGCGCCACTAACACGCGTGATTGTGCAAGCTCAGCAAAGAAGCGCGGAAGTGAATTTGCCGGGCGGCATAGCGGTCAATCGATTGGAGTTCGATGCGGCACTGGTGAATGCCGCCGTGGATGCTGGCGTGAGATTCTTGCCCGCCACCAAAGCGGCGATCGCTCCGCGAAATGATCCTCCGAAGTTCGCCAAGTCACGCTCACTCCCAACAATGATGCAGCCAACTAACGACGGCCCGCGTCGTAATCGCAGCAGATGGATTGGGGCATCCCAGTTTGAAAGCGCTCCCTGAATTTTCTTGTCAAATCGCTGAAGGGGCACGAGTTGGACTCTCGTTGAATGTCCAGCAATTGCCATCGTTTTATCGTAACCGCGATTTACATGGCAATCTCTCGATTTGGCTATGTCGGGCTTGTCCGCACGATGGACGGACGCGGGAACTTGGCGGCAGCGATTGATTTACGCAAGCTGAAGTCCGTCGCCGATCCGGCACAGGTGGTACACTCGATCCTGGAAGACGCTGGACTGCCCTCGCCTACGCTTTCGGAGAGCGATGTATGGCGCGGCACAATTCCGCTAATGCGGCATACGAATCGACTATCGACGCACCGCGTTCTGCTGCTGGGTGATGCCGCTGGCTATGCCGAACCATTCACCGGAGAAGGAATTGGCTGGGCGCTGAATTCGGCAGTCGCGGTAACGCCAGTCGTCACGAGCAATCTTTACGGTGGAATGCAGATTCAATCGACGAATGGGAGGTTGCCAAAAGGCGGCAATGCTGCGCGGACAAGTCGTCTGTCGGGCTTTGGCGTACTTATTCGCAGGCCGACGGTGGTTCGTTTAGCGCTCGGCCCAGTTCAACACGATTCCTTCGTTGGCACGGCCGCTGGTACGACAAATGTATTAGACGAATTCGGATTGGGCCTGCACTCGACTTAACCGCAACGAAGTAATTATGGATGTTCATATTGCAGGAATTGGCACGGCGGTTCCCGAATTCGAAATCGAACAAGCCGACGCCGCCCAACAGGCGTCTGCATTTATGTTGCGCCACTGTGCAACAACAGCGAATGTTGAAGTCCCTCTATCGCCGAACTGGCGTAGCGAAACGCCACAGCGTCGTATTAACTTCAAGCACAAATGGCCACCCTGCCGAGCAGTCGTTTTATGTTCAAAATTCAATCCCGATGGTCCGACAACCGCAGAACGTATGGAGATGTACAGACTTTTGCCGCCCCGCTGGCCATTGAAGCTGCACGGCACTCGCTGCTGGAGGCTCAAATTCACGGCTCGCAGGTGACGCACTTGGTGACTGTATCTTGCAGCGGTTTCTCCGCACCGGGAGTCGATCTGGCAATCATTCACAAATTGCCGCTGCGTCCCAATACATCACGAACGCATATCGGCTTTATGGGTTGCCACGGCCTTAAATGGTCTACGGGTGGCCAAGGCCTTTGCTGAAAGCACGCCGGGGCTTGCGTCCTGTTGTGTGCCGTGGAACTTTGCACCTTGCATCATCAGTACCGGTGGCAGCCAGAACAAATCGTAGCTAATGCACTCTTCGCCGACGGGGCCGCGGCCCTCGTGATCCAGGCGGGTGGCGTGGATCGCGCCGACGATGTTTGGCATTTGGTCCATTTGCGCTAGCCGTGATCCCGGACTCAGCAAATCTAATGCATTGGCGAATCGAAGACCACGGTTTCCAAATGAGCCTCTCGCCGCAGGTGCCGACATTGATTGATGACACACTCCGAGTTTGGCTGCAGGAGTGGCTCGCTGAGCACGATTTGAGTATCGAAGCCATCGGATCTTGGGCGATTCACCCTGGTGGGCCGCGCATCGTCGAAGCATGTGCCAGAGCGGTGGCTTCCAACGCCGATTGTATGGGAGATTATCTGGCGGTGTTAGCAGAGTACGGCAATATGTCGTCACCGACCGTGCTGTTTGTGCTTGATCGATTGCGGCGACGAAGAGCGCCTCGACCGTGTGTTGCCCTGGCGTTTGGCCGGGCATTGCCGTCGAAGCGGCGTTATTGAATTAAGCCCACGAGCAAGAAGCAGCTCAACCCAAGTCAGCTAGGAAGATGATCAATGATTGCTTGTTCCACCGTGCAAAAGCAGGATATTCGCAGCCACTACGACCTGACGACGGTGTTTTATCGTTTGCTTTGGGGCCGTCATATTCATCATGGCTTGTGGTCGGACGATGAACTTGCGTCGAATGCGGTTGCGGCGAAATCCAAGCTGGCTCAGCAAAGGTTGACCGACACGTTAGTTTCCAAAGCTGGCATTCAGCAGGGCGAAAGCGTGCTCGACGTTGGCTGCGGAATGGGTTCTTCGTCAATTCATTTGGCCGCAACGCTCGATTGTCAGGTCACCGGCTTGACGATTAGTTCGGTGCAGCGACGGTGGGCGTAATGGTGTGCACGTTGGCATGGCGTTGCGCAACGGACGAGATTCCTGTCGCCGATGCGGAGCGGATCGTGTTTCCACCGGCGGCCTTCGACGTCATCTGGAGCGTCGAGTGCACGGAGCATTTATTCGACAAAGCTCGCTTCTTCAGAAACGTGGCGAAGTGGGTAAAACCGGGCGGTCGAGTCGCTATCTGCGCTTGGCTCGCTGGCGATGGCCTTGATTCCAAATCGGCAGAGCAGGTCCGTAAAGTCTGCGAAGGATTCTTCTGTCCGTCTTTGGGAACCACAGCTGACTACAACCAATGGATATCGGATGCCGGATTGAAATTGTTGCGATATCACGATTGGACTTCGGCTGTCGATCGAACCTGGGAAATCTGCCGCGACCGCGTGCGGCGAACAGGTATGCCATGGCTGGCACGGATGATCGACCGCAATTCGGTGATGTTTTTGGATCGCTTCGACACGATTTTGGACGCTTATCGCAGCGGTGCGATGAAGTATGGATGCTTCATCGCT
>CAVZCV010000002.1:0-21247 GCA_963773875.1 Pirellulales bacterium | reverse complement strand
CAATCGCCGTGGCGAGTTAGCAGTTGGCTTTGACTGAAAAGGAGCTGATGGCACTCCGCACTTTATTGTCTCGCTCACAGCCGGTACCCGCTTTGTAAGGCTGATAGGTACAATGCGAATGACCCGTTCCAGCAAAATAAGATTGTGCAGATTTCTCTTGTGCCGATGCGCTGCGATTTATGTCCTTTTCGGTCACACGTTGTCGCATTGGACGGTCTTGACCTTGGCGGCAATCGTCCTCGGATTGTTTGCAGCGGAGTTTTATGAATTCCGAGCACGTTGTGCGGAGTCTTGTCAAAAATCTAAGCGACTAGACTGACTCCACTACCCAGCGAAGCCTTTTGTTGCTCGATCACCACTCTAATGCTATAATGTAGGTGTCGAACTGCTCGCGATGGGCAGTTTTCAGATGCTTCCGAACAACCCTGTCGTACCGCAATTTTGAGGCGGGGTTTTCTTGTGGGTCATGCTGGCCCGTTCGGCACGTTGCCGCACCGCAGTTGGCATTCTTTCGACGCGATCCAATCGCTCGATTTCCTCAGCAGCGGTTCCTCGAATCACGGACTTCATAAAATGTCACGGCACCTCTCTTCCAAGGGAACCGACGCATCGACTGCGAATGAATCCGCAGTCGGCCCGGCTCTCTCGAATCGGCGTGCCGCCGATGATCGCCTTTCGAGAATAGATGGGCAGAAGGAGACGATTGTTCGATTCAACAAGTCGGAGCTTGAAGTAAAAGGCAAATGGAGTACAGGGCACGCCCCCGAGCCAGGCATGCCCGCAATTTGGATCGTTTTCTTCGCGCCCGACTAGGGCAATTGACGTTTGGACTATCCCCGGCTGGTTTGCTTCTGGTCTACGTCGACTGGCTCTCGCATGTAAGTCTGTCTCCCGGCAAACAATACGATCTGGCTCGAAAGGTGTTTCGCAAGGCGTTGCGATTTGTGCCTTACGCGGCGCGTTCGAGTATTCGATCGAATACGCCGCCCGCGATCGAGCCACTGCCGCAAGATGAGCGTTTTAACAATCCTGCTTGGCATGCTGGCCATTCAATTTGTACTATCAGTCCTTTTTATTTACGCAGCAGTGGTTGTACAACGCCACCAGTGGTGTGCGAGGCGTGGCTCCGCATGATGAACAAGTCATGACTTTTGTGGCGCGACAGCTATTGGATTTCTTTGCTCCTACGAACTTCATCTGCAGCAACCCGGAGGTCCTGAAAGCCGCGGTCAAGCAACGAGGGAAGAACTTCCTGCGCGGGTTGCGAAACTTCATCGAAGACCAAGAGCGAGCGTTGCTGGGCAATAATCCGGGTGGTGCCGAGGCATATCAAGTTGGAAAAACAGTGGCGGTAACGCCGGGGAAAGTCATTTACCGCAACCGCCTGATCGAACTCATCCAATATGGGCCGACCACGGAGGCTGTTCATGCCGAGCCGGTGCTCATCGTGCCGGCGTGGATTATGAAATATTACATTCTCGATCTTTCACCACAGAATTCGCTGGTGAAATATCTCGTCGATCAAGGCCACACCGTTTTCATCATTTCTTGGAAAAATCCTGACGCCGATGATTATGACCTTGGGCTTGAAGATTATCGCACTTTGGGAGTGATGGAAGCGCTCGATGCCGTCACGGCCGTCGTCCCGCTGCAGAAAGTGCACACGGTGGGATATTGCATCGGCGGCACGCTGCTAGCCATTGCCGCCGCCGCAATGGCCCGCGATGGCGACGATCGCCTGGCCAGCGTCACGCTGTTCACCGCCGAAACCGATTTCAGTGAGCCCGGCGAGCTGGCACTGTTCATCGACGAAACGGAAGTGGCGTTTCTCGAAGACATGATGTGGGACCAAGGCTTCTTGGGGACCCGACAAATGGCGGCGCTTTCCAGCTGTTGCGATCCAACGATCTCATCTGGTCGCGGATGGTGCGCGAATATCTGCTTGGCGAGCGCGAATCGATGAGCGATCTGATGGCCTGGAACGCCGATGGCACGCGCCTGCCGTATCGCATGCATTCGGAATATTTGCGGAAGCTGTTTTTGCACAACGATCTGGCTGAAGGG
The DNA here is from genome assembly GCA_963773875.1 of Pirellulales bacterium. Lineage (GTDB taxonomy): Bacteria > Planctomycetota > Planctomycetia > Pirellulales > JADZDJ01 > CAVTYH01. Next base: position 19,183 of record CAVZCV010000002.1, on the reverse strand, counting down.
CGCTACCAAGCCGACGGTCGCGCCATCACGCTGGCCGATATCGAAGCGCCGTTGTTTGTGGTGGCCACGGTCAAAGATCACGTCGCGCCGTGGCGATCGGTTTACAAAATTCATTTGTTTACCGATACCGAAACCACGTTTGTATTAACCGCGGGGGGCCACAACGCGGGCATTGTTAGCGAACCTGGGCATCCGCATCGGAGTTATCAAATCACGACACATCGGCGCGGCGATCGTCATCCTGACGCCGATCGCTGGTCGGCGATGGCCCCACGAAAAGAAGGCTCTTGGTGGCCGCAGTGGCACGAGTGGCTGGTGGAGCGTTCCAGCGGTCGTGTCGCGCCGCCGGCTTTTGGCGCGCCGAAAAAGGATATTTCCCATTAACCAACGCGCCGGGGAATTACGTGTTTCAAAAGTAGCTTAAGGTCGAGCATTCATATACCAACCATCATCTCAAAATTGAACACCGAGAATGCGACTCGCAAAGGAGAGCAATCATGAGAGTCACCACCAAACGCAGTGTGGGCAAATCACTATTGGGCATTACGGCTGCCGATCTGATGTCGGCGCCTATTACCAGCATTCCACATGACATGTTGCTGAAGGAGGCTGGGCACCTGCTCATCCGTTCCAGCATTACCGGTGCGCCCGTTGTCGATGCCGACGGAAATTGCATCGGCATTCTGTCGGCGTCGGACTTCGTCGGTTGGGCTGAAGCAGGCGGTGAAATGGAAGAGCAGAAGGCGGGCGTAAGTTTCATCGCGCCTTGGGGCGAAGTCGTGAGTTTGGACGCCTGCGAAGGCTGCATTGTCAGCCGATTTATGACCAAGCAGCCAGTGACGGTGCCTGCGACCATGCCGATCGGCGATGTTGCCAAGTCGATGATCAATGCGCATATCCATCGAGTATTGGTGAGCGAGAACAATCGGCCCTGCGGCATCATCAGCAGCATCGATATTGTGGCTGCCGTGGCCAACGCAGCGCAAGCCGCGACCCGAAGGAGGAAGACGTAAAGCGACAATTCGATTTTAGCCTATACAAAAGCACCGCCCCGCAATGTCTGACGGATTGCACGCCTCGCGGCAGGAGGATCCCATGAACACGATTTGCAAGACCGATTTGATGAAGCTGATTCGCACTCCAGGCAATCGCTTTGTCTCGATCTACATGCCAACGTACCCGGCGGGACACGAAATGCCACAGAACCAAATCCGGTTCCGCACGTTGCTGATGTCAGCCGATCATCTTTTGCACGAGAAGGGTATGGAGGCGCGCGACGCGGCGGAATTCTTGTCGCCGGCAGTAGAACTTTTGGATGGTCCAGTCTTTTGGAGGGCGTTGGGCCGCGGACTGGCGGTCCTCATTTCGACCGAAGGCATGCATGTCTGGCATCTGCCGTTTGCCTGCGACGAGCTCTGCGTTGTAAATCGGCGATTTCACGTGACGCCGCTTATCGGTTGGCTGAATGACGACGCGCCTTTTTGGATTGTGGCGGTCAGTCAAAAGCATTCGCGCCTATTGCAAGCCAACCATTATCAGGTTCAAGACGTAAGACTGCCCGAGCTGCCCACATCTTGCCCCGAGGCATTGCATTACGATACCCGTTCAGGGTTCTATCAATTTCATTCCGGTCAACCGCAGCTCCGCGGTAAGGAAGGACTTGTTTTCACCGGGCAAGGGGGTGAGGCCGATGTAGCCAAAGCTGAACTCGCCGAATACTTCGGCTTGATCGACGCCGCTGTCAGCAAGTCTCTCCATGAACGAACCGAGCCGCTCGTTTTCGCCGGCGTCGATTATCTGTTTTCGATCTACCGGCAGCAGAACAGTTATGCTCACTTACTAGCCGAACATGTTGCTGGCAATCCCGACCTGGTTTCACTTCCTGAATTGCGCGACCACGCTTGGCCGCTGGTCGAAAAGTCGATCCGAAAAGCCCAGGCTGCTGAAATCGCGAAGTATTGGGATTACGTCCACAAGGCCCGCGCGACCAATCGTGTCGAGGAAATTGTGACCGCCGCGGCAGCAGGTGCCGTCGAAACGCTCTTCATTTCGCCCGCAGCTCGTCCGATGGGGTTTTTCAATTCGGTCACCAATTCGGTCCACTTGGGAAATCAACCGCGGCATGACAGTGAAGACTTAGCCAATTTGGCGGCAATCCTCGTCCTTGAGCACGGCGGCAAAGTGGAAATGATCGTTTCCGGCCACGTCCCCGGCGGCGGCCCGATGGCCGCCACCTTCCGATATGTCCCAGAAACCGCGCCCGTAGCTACTTCAACATTCCAAGGAGAACAACGATGAACGTCACCCACTTCTTGGACCAGCATGGCGTTGTATATGGCCTGTACCATCACGGCGAAAGCTATGACGCCCAACACATGGCCCAATCGTTACACACGCCGGGCAATATGGTCGCGAAAACTGTAATGATTCGCGCCGCCCGGGGGACGAAGCACATCGTGCTCGTCGTGCCGGCAACCAAGCGAATCGATTTAGAAAAAGTTTCCGCAGTGCTCGGCGGCATCGATGTCGAACTGGCCACAGAAACGGAAATGCTGCAGCACTGCCCCGGTTGCGAATTCGGCGTCGTGCCGATCTTTGGTGCGCAGTTTGGCATGGAAACCATGATTGATGAATCCGTGGCCAAGCAGAAAGAAATTATGTTCCAAGGCGATACCCATGAGGAGGCCGTTCGCATGCGATACGACGACTTCCGCGCCCTTGAGCATCCGCGAGTTGCATCGATCGTGGAGGCGTAACAGGGCATCATCCCAATTAAACAAGGAGCACTGCCATGTCAGTCGGCAGAATTTGCGTGCGAGAAATCGACACAGCGACTTTAGACGAACCGGTCAGTGCTGCCGCCGAGCGCATGCATCAGCGCGCAGTGGGGACTTTGGTGGTTGTAAGTGCTGACCACGAGCCCGTCGGAATCCTGACGGATAGAGATGTCATGGCCCGCGTCGTGGCAAAAGGACGTAGCCCGTTGGATACGCCCGTCAGTGAAGCAATGACCCCGTGCCCGAAAACGAGTCGTCGAGGAAACTCCGATTGAAACTGCGCTGGCTCTCATGCGTCGCGGACGATTTCGCCGTATTCCAGTTGTCGACCAGAACAAAACCCTCGTGGGTTTAGTGACGCTCGATGACATTCTCATGCTGCTGGCCGAAGAGTTTATGGAAGTTGGAAAGCTGCTAGAAAGCGAAACGCCGGCGCAGTGGCAGCGGGAGCATGACGGCCTGAAAGAGAGACACAATTCGACGAAACAATGCTACAAGGAGCTCGTTTATGGCAACCGCATCGCATCTTGAAATGCACCACGAGCATCTTCGGTGGCGGGTCGAAGACGACATGTGGCGGGATGACCTCGCCGCCTGGGAGGCTGAAGTCGCGCAGGCCATCGGCGATTTGCCACGCATTGAGAAGGCGCTTCGTGAACATGCCGAAATGCTGCGCAAACACGCTGCTGCGATTCGGCTGTACGAACAAGACTTTATCACTCACGAACATGCGCTGGCAGAGTACGAACGCGGCGAACCAGGCGAAGAATTGATTCAAATGGCCCAGGTCTTCGACCGCGCCGCGGAAAAGCACGCCGACCAGCGACGAAAACATGACGAGTCGAAGCGTCGGCACCATGATCTGATGACACGTTGGCGAGTGCTAACGACTTCACTCATTGAGCCGGAGCCAAAACAACGCCGCCGCATAATTAAATAAGGTGCGGTGCAATCGGATTATGTACCACCGAAAGGAGCCGTCGCTATGGCACATCGACATTTGCTATTCCGTGCCGAAGCACGCGAAAAACTATTGCGCGGGGCCACTGCGCTTGCGGACGCGATTCGTGTAACGATTGGCCCTAAATCGAAATGCGTGCTAATTCAGAAAAAATGGGGCAAGCCGCTGGTGTGCGACGACGGAGTGACCATCGCCAAGGAATTCGACCTCAAAGATGCCGAGGAGAACCTCGGTGTGCAACTCATTCGTGAGGCCGCGGAAAAAACCGGCGATGCGGTGGGGGACGGAACTAGCACCTCTACACTCCTGGCCTACACGATTTACTGCGAAGGGATGCGCAACATCGCAGCGGGCGCCAGCGCCATCGACTTAAAGCGCGGCCTCGATCGCGGCCTACGGGTGGCTGTGGAAAAGATCAAGAGTCTTTCCAGGCCGGTCTCGAGCCGGAGAGAAAGGGCACAAGTGGCAACGATCTCGGCCCACAACGACTCTTTCCTTGGCGAACTGGTTGCGGACGCGATGGAAAAAGTTGGCGCGGAAGGTGTCGTTTCCGTCGAGGAATCGAAGGGAACGGAAACTTCGGTTGAAATTGTCGAAGGTATGCAGTTCGATCGCGGTTATTTGTCCCCCTACTTCATCACCGACCCGGAAAAGATGCAAGTTGTTCTGGAAGAGCCGCTGATTCTGATCTACGAGAAGAAAATCGCGAGCGTCAAAGACCTTGTGCCGCTCTTGGAACAAGTGGTCAAAGCCGGCAAGCCGCTGTTGATCATTGCCGAGGATATTGAAGGCGAGGCGCTCGCGACTTTGGTGGTGAATTGCCTTCGCCGCGTGTTGCCCTGCGCCGCCGTCAAAGCGCCAGGTTATGGCGATCGCCGGAAATCGATGCTTGAAGATCTCGCTGCGCTGGCCAAAGGAAAATTTATTGCTGAGGAATTAGGCATAAAACTTGAGGCCATTACGCTGAGTGACTTGGGACGCGCGCAGCGCGTGGTACTCGACAAAGAGACAACCACCATTATCGGCGGCGCCGGCGGCAAAGAGGGAGTTCAGGGCCGCTGTCAGGAAATCCGTCGACAGATCGAAAAGACGACATCCGATTATGACAAGGAGAAACTGCACGAGCGGTTGGCAAAGCTGTCTGGTGGCGTGGCCGTCATTCGCGTGGGAGCGCCATCCGAAGCGGAGCTCAAAAGCCGCAAGGAAGCACTCGAAGATGCCATTAGCGCCACGAAAGCTGCGATTGCTGAAGGCATTGTTCCCGGCGGCGGCCTGACGTTGCTGCGCGCCATCGATGCGATCCAGCAAGAAGAGGCGAAATGTGATGGAGATGAACGGACCGGCCTAAAGATCCTTCGCAAATCGCTCGAAGCGCCCACCCGTCAAATCGCCGAAAACTCCGGAGCGGATGGCGGTAGCGTCGTTGAAAAAATGCGAGAGGGACAAGGCAACCTGGGATTCGACGCGGCCCGCTGCACCTATGTCGATTACATCGAAGCTGGCATTGTCGATCCCACCAAGGTCGTCCGGCTGGCCCTGGAAAACGCCGTTTCCGTGGCGAGTACGCTACTGCGCACCGAAGCCACCATGACGGAAGTGCCCGAGGAAAAAATGCAGGTCGCTCATGGAGAGCCGTATGGCTCTGAATAGATGATCAGTTCCAATCGTCGCTCCTAAATTGGAGTCAAAGCGATGCCATCCAAGAAGATTTTATTTTGCACTGACTTTTCGCGGCTGAGCGATGCCGCCTTGCCGCTGGCGACTTCGCTGGCACGCGACCGAAACGACGCCCTTATCGTTGCGCACGTCCAGGAGCCGCCCACAGTTTACGCGGCTGGGGAACTATACTATGGCCCCTTAGAACCCAATAAGGAAACGTTACAGGAGTTGCTGCACCGAGTGACGCCCGCGGATACTACAGTGATTTGCACCCATCAAATGGCATTTGGTGATCCAGCCACCGAAATCGTGCGCTTAGCCCAGGAAGAAGGAGTCGAGATGATTGTTATGAGTTCGCATGGCCGAACAGGACTAGCGCGTGTCTTGATGGGGAGTGTGGCGGAAAAAGTTATTCGCCGTGCTCACTGCCCTGTCGTCATATTCAAGGAACTCAAGGAAGGCCAATAATCCGGTTTCGTAATCTGGAATGCCGGTGGAAATCTGCGGACATTCCCCTGTAAGAAACAGCCCTATGGACGAGACATCAGATTACGCCAAGTCGCAGAAGTTTCCTGATCGTTCGCGGCGGTTAGAAGATGACATTGCCGGTGCGATGTCCCCGGCGCAAGTTCGACTCAGTCCCTGGCCGATTTCGGGATATCACTCGGGACGATACATTCGGGCCGGATTGCTGGGCGGCCTGGCCGGTTGCACGAGTCTGCTATTTAACGTCATCGGCAGCGTTCTGTGGCCGGCGATCAGCGGTCAAACGCAACATCCGCTGCGAATCATTCAGGTCTACCTCACCTTTCCCTTGGGAGAAACGGCGTTGCAATTGGACAGCGGAGTTCTCCTGGCGCTGGGTTGCCTCCTGTATTTGGCGACTGGCATGTTGTACGGGACGCTGTTTGAGTGGGCTCTCTCCTGCTTGATTCCAAATGCCGGTTTTGTTGGGCGGATAGTATTTTGCAGCATTTTGGGACTGTTCATTTGGGGAGTGAATTTCTATGCCATTCTGATTTGGCTGCAGCCACTGTTATTTGAACACCGCTGGATCGTCGACCTAATTCCCTGGTGGGTGGCTGCCCTGACGCATTTGGTGTTCGGTTGGACAATGGCTCTAGTGTTTCCGCTCGGGATGACCGCAGCGGAAAAGTCATCGTCCCTGGTTTAGTGAGATGGATGCTACCAAGACGTCCTGGTTTCGTTGTCGTTGTCGGCACCGGCGAGTTGCGGCGATGAAGACATCAATCGCGTTTTAGGCGATTAAGTCGGAAACGATTTTCCCACTCACGTCGGTTAATCGGAAGTCGCGACCGGCGTAGCGATAGGTGAACTTTTCGTGGTCGAAACCCAAGAGTCGTAAGATCGTGGCGTGCAAATCATGAACGTGCACTGGCTTTTCGACGGCTTTGAAGCCGAATTCGTCGGTGGCCCCGTGTACGTAGCCGCCGCGCACTCCGCCGCCGGCCAACAGGGTTGTAAATCCATAGTGATTGTGATCGCGGCCGTTGATTTTGCCTTCGTTCGATCCGGCCGTTGGCATTTCCACAACTGGCGTTCGGCCAAACTCGCCACCGCAAATAATCAAAGTCTCCTCCAACATGCCGCGCTGTTTCAAATCGCGAATCAACGCGCCCAAGGCCTGATCGCATTGCTGCGCAAGGCGACGATGGTTCACGGCCAAATCGTCGTGGTTGTCCCAAGGTTGTCCTTCACCATGCCAGACCTGGACAAATCGCACCCCTCGTTCCACCAGTCGACGGGCGATCAAGATCTGCCGCGCCTGAATGCCAGGTCCGTATTGATCTAAGATGTGTTTTGGCTCGCGGCTAACATCGAACGCCTCGGACACTTCCTCTTGCATTCGATATGCCAGCTCGAATGTCTGAATGCGCGATTCAAGCTGAGGATCGTTCTGTCGAAATTCCTCATGCCGGCGATTCAAAGCTTGCGTCAGGTCCAGCTGTCGCCGCTGGGATTCGGGCGATAAATAATGATTCCGCACGTTCTCGATCAGTTTTTCGACATCGGTGTTGGCGCTATTGATGTAAGTGCCTTGCAATACTCCAGGCAAGAAACCGGCCTGCCAGTTTTGCGATTCCTGAATCGGATAACCGCCAGGACACATGGCGATGAAGGCCGGCAAATTCTGATTCTCGGTACCGAGCCCGTACGTAACCCACGAACCCATGCTCGGTCGAATTAACCGCGCTTCACCGCAATTCATCAGTAATAGAGAAGGTTCATGGTTGGGCACATCGGCATGCATGGAGCGCACAACGGCCACGTCATCGATGCACTCGCCGAGGTGCGGAAACAACTCGCTAACTTCAATCCCGCTTTCGCCGTACTTTTGAAATTTAAATGGCGATGGAAAAGCGGCGCCGGTTTTGCGTTCCGTCTTCAGGTTCTCCATCGGCAGCGATTTGCCCGCATACTTTTCCAGCGCGGGTTTGGGATCGAACGTATCGACATGCGAGGGACCGCCGTTGAGGAAAATGTGAATTACGCGCTTTGCTTTGGCGGGAAGTGGCGCCGGCTTAGGAGCCAAAGGATTCACGACCTCGCTGCCGTTTGCCGCGATGGGTAAGAGCAAGCCCGCCTGACTCATCAAATCGGCTAACGCCAGCGAGCCAAAGCCAGTGCCGCATCGGCAGAGCATTTTCCGGCGACTGATAATTTCGTTGGGATTCTTGCCAAAGGGTATCATGACGGTCTCTCCGATTACGCGCTAGTCGACATAAACGAATTCGTTAGTAATCAGAAGCGCCTGAGCGAATCGCTCCCACGGGTCCAGTTTGTCGGCGTTCTGCGCGGGCTTGCCCACCGCTTGATCGTCGCCGGTTTTTGCATTTTCGTCTGCGCTATTTGGAGTGGCCTGGCCCGTGTCGGCACTGAGTTTTAGATAATCGTCGGCCAGTTTTAATTCGTCCTCTGTCGCCGGACGCGAGAATACCATCGCGAAGAGCCGCTGCGCGCGATTCGTCGGTTGACAAAGCCTTGATTTCGGGCCGATTCGCCAAGCGCTGCGCCTCCTGAACGACAAACGGATTGTTCATCAGAAACAGCGCTTGGGGCGGGACGGTTGTAGTGAATCGTCGCGGATTGTGCGTATCGGGGGTGGCGAAATCGAACGTCCGCAGAATGCCCGGCAGATTCTGCCGATCGATGAATCCGTACAACGAGCGGCGCATGGAAAATGGTTGCGCGAAAAGATCGACGGCTGGTCCGCCCAACTTTAGATCAATATCGCCCGAGGTCATCAGCATGGCATCGCGCATGGCTTCCCAGTCCAAGCGCCGCCGGTTCATTTTCCAGAGCAAACGATTTTCGGGATCGATGGATTGGGCGTCAGCCCGCGAGGTGCTCGCCTGCTGGTATGTCGAAGAGAGCATGATCTGGCGGTGCAATTTCTTAAGCGACCAACCGTTGGCCACAAATTGCGCTGCTAAATAGTCCAGCAATTCTGGATGCGTCGGCGGTTCGCTGCGGGTACCGAAATCGCTTGGCGTCGCAACCAGCGGCGTTCCGAAGTGATGCATCCAGATTCGATTCACCATCACCCGCGCCGTCAACGGATTCTCTGGCGCAGCGATCCGGCGCGCCAATTCTAATCGGCCGCTCCCTTCTTGAAATGGCTGCCGTGCATCTCCGGAAAGTAATGCCAAAAACTGACGCGGCACAGTCTTTCCAGGAGAGTTGGGGTTTCCGCGCAAAGACGTGCGGCTGCTTTTTCGTATCGACATCATTCAACACCAGAGCCTGTGGCGGCGCTGCCGACGACGACTTCCACTTTTCCACGGCATCCTTGCGTCGCTGAAGTTCCGATTTATCTTCGTTTCGAAGCAGATCGTTTAATCCGTCCTGCGAAACGTTCGTCGGCGAGTTGTCGGCGTACAGCACTTGCCGCAGCGCTTCCGCATTGGCGTCAGATAGAATTGGTGGCGGCATCGTGTACCGGACCGCGGACAACAGCCGCGATTGCTTCCACTGATGCTCTACATCGGCCAATACCTCGGCATAACAGCCGACGAGTTCCTCCAAAGTCGTGGGTTTCGACGCGGCCAGTTTCTTGAGCAATATGGGATTGATGGATTTGGCATTCGCATTTGCTCGATTGCTGGCTTGATCTTCAGTTTGACCAGCAGTTTGTTCATTCAGCCAGGTCGAAAACTTTTCATAGTTGCTGGCCGCGGCGAACAGTGGTTCCCAAATCTGCGGCGACTTCTTGTGCTGCGCTTCCAAATAATCACGCCAGTGGATCACTTCGATCGCGATCAGTTTTTCTTTCGATTTACCATTTCCTGCGGGCGTGCTCTTTGCCTCTCCAAGCAGGCGGCTGGCGGCGAGCAAATATTCCCGAGTTTGCGCTCGCAATGAATTGCTGACCGTTTCCCGCTTTGCGGCCACAAAATCTGCGAGCAACTGTTCTCGCTCTTTTAAACCATCGAGATATTCTTTCGTGGGTGGCGAAAGCGGAATCGTTTTGTCGACCGAGCAATCTAAAACGCCGTAGAGTGAATAATAGTCGTCGGTGGGGATTGGATCGAATTTATGATCATGACAGCGCGCGCATGTGACCGTTAATCCCTGCGTGCCGCGGAAGATGACATCCAGCCGATCATCGATAATATCGGGCCGGTGGTTCAAAAAGCGCCGACCAAGTGTCAAGAATCCCAGTGCCGCCAACGAGCGGTCGTCGTTCCGCGGTAACAAGTCGGCGGCAATTTGCTTGAGCAGAAATTGGTCGTAAGGTAAATCCGCATTCAGCGCTTGAACAACCCAATCGCGATACGTGTACGCAAAGGGGTAATTCCGGTCTTCTTTGAACACGTAACCTTTGGTGTCTGCATATCGTGCCACGTCAAGCCAATAACGCGCCCAGCGCTCGCCATAATGTGGAGACTCGATCAACCGATCGATCAACTTGGCATATGCATAAGGCGTTGAATCAGCGACGAACGCTTCCACTTCTTCCGGTGTCGGAGGCAGACCCAAAAGATCGAACGTCGCCCTGCGGATGAGCGTGCGGCGATCCGCAGCCGCTGAATGCTGCAAGCCTGCGGCTTCCAATTTGGCGAGAATGAATGCATCAACAGGTGATTTTACCCAATCTTGTTCCTGCACATCGGGAAGCGCGGGGAGACGGACGGGCTGGAAGGCCCAATGTTGCGACGGTTGCTGCATGGTGGCAGACACGGCATTCGCAGCCGGTTTATCTTTCGGCCAGGGTGCGCCGATTTGAACCCATTTCGTCAGCGTTGCAATTTCTTCGTCGGAAAGCTTTGACGAAGGCGGCATCTTAATGTCGCCAATTTGTGCCACCGCTTGAATGAGGAGGCTTTTATCTGCATCGCCCGGCACGACCACAGCACCATCGTCGGCGCCGTGGAAAAACGTTTCCCGTCGATCGAGGCGCAATCCGCTTTCTTGTTTCTCTGCGCCGTGACACTTCTGACAACGCGCAGCAAACAAGGGACGTACCTTCGATTCAAAATAGTCGGCGCCCTCAGAGTTCGCGGCTGCTGGCTGGGGAATCGCGTCCGTTACTGCTGCAGGATTCTCGCCAACTGCAACTCTTAGCATGATGCCGAAGATCACAGCAACGAAAATACATCGCCGCATGTCTAAGCTCCGGGCTTTAGGGGCCATGGCCAGTTTTGTTCGGCCGCTGCAGAAATTGACCACGTTATTGTAACAAAACTATTGGTACAAATCCTCGCCGTAGCGCTTTACATGCGCGATTGTGGATTCTCATAAATTGGGTAAGCGTCCGCCGAATCCATACTTGTCGACCATATTAGGCTGAGGGCAGTCATCTCAGTTACTGATGGAGTCGAGCGATGGCGAAGACATATATTCGGACCTTCGATTGGCGTGACCCGGCAATAGAACATTTGCGTTAGATCTTCATTCCCTACGTGAAAGTTCGAGCCAGACGTCGCAGAACGAGGTACGCCCTCTGATCGAGCTGTCCCGTCGAACCATTGACGCCTTGAGAGGCTGTTTGTCCGACTAAGCTCGTTATGGTGCGGCATTCAATCGCTTCAAAATGGATCTCTTGAGCAACGCCAAAGATGGCAATCCAATCGAATCGACTTACAATATCGTAATACGATATTATGCAAAATGACGTACTTCGACATTTGTTTTTGGGGTTCATTCGGCTGCACATTCTCTACCACACCGCCAAAGAGTCGATTTGCGGCGTGGAGTTAATGGAAGAGCTTGAACACCACGGTTACGACGTGGGGCCGGGGACGCTCTATCCCATGCTGCACCAAATGCAAACGGCTGGATTGATTCGCAGCACCGATCAGGTGGTCAATGGCAAACGCCGCAAGAATTTTTGGGCCACGTCTGCCGGTAAGAAACTCTTGGCCGAAGCTCGCGCGAAGCTGCGAGAACTGGCTTCAGAAGTCATCGATGACAAGGATGCAATGAAAGTTCGGAGGATGAAATGAGCAATCGTTTGAATTTATCCGCTCCAAAAAACGCTTGAGGCCGTTATGTGGCTCATCCAGTTTGCCATGCGCCGGCCTATCACTGTGATGGTGGCAATTGTCGCCGTCACGTTGGGCTGCGTGATGGCGGTGAGCCGCATTGAGATCGACATCTTCCCACGCCTCAACTTGCCGGTGGTTTATGTAGCTCAGCCCTACGGCGGCATGGACCCGGCGCAGATGGAAGGATTGCTCACCAATTACTACGAATATCATTTTCTCTACATCAACGGAATTCATCACGTCGAAAGCCGCAACGTGCAAGGGATGGCATTGATGAAATTGTTCTTCCATCCGGGCACAGACATGGCTCAGGCGATGGCGGAAACGATTGGCTACGTTAATCGGGCACGAGCTTTTATGCCGCCAGGCACGATCAGTCCATTCGTAACTCGATTCGACACGGGGAGCGTGCCGGTCGGCTATTTGGTGCTTTCCAGCCAAACGCGCACCTTGGCGGAAATTCAAGACCTGGCACTGTTTCGCGTGCGCCCCATGTTCGCCAGCCTGCCGGGCGTTTCTGCTCCGCCGCCGTTCGGCGGCAACGCTCGCACCGTGGTTGTGCGACTTGACCCCGATCGCCTGCGGGCGTGCCACGTTTCACCAGAGGAAGTGGTGACCGCGCTGACAAGAGAAAACACCATCAGCCCTTCCGGCAATCTCCATCTGGAAGATTCGTATCCGATCGTTCCTCTTAATTCGATGGTCAAGCAGATCGATGAATTGCGGACGATTCCCATTAATATCGGTATGAACCCAACGGTTTACCTACGCGATGTGGCAACCGTGGAAGATGCAATGGACATCCCATCGGGGTATGCGCTGTTCAATGGCCGGCGAGCCATCTACATGCTGGTTACCAAGCGGGCCGATGCTTCCACGTTGGCCGTGGTCAATGCGGTCAAAGCGGCGCTACCGCAAATGCAGAAAGAATTACCAGACGACATTAAAGCATCGTTTGAGTTCGATCAGTCCCCCGTGGTCATCGGCAGTATCAATGGTCTCGCCACGGAGGCCGGTTTGGGAGCGATCCTGACCGGACTAATGGTACTTGTCTTTCTGCGCGATTGGCGAAGCGTAATTGTTGTGGTGCTGAATATCCCGTTGGCACTGATGAGTGCGGTGATCGCACTGTGGCTTACCGGACAGACGATCAACCTGATGACGCTTGGCGGCTTGGCGTTAGCAGTGGGAATTCTGGTCGATGAGGCGACTGTAGAAATTGAAAATATCCATACTCAGATGTCACGCGCCAAATCGGTCGCGCTGGCTGTGCGGCTGGGGAATGCACAAACGGCGGTTCCGCGACTTTTGGCGATGCTTTGCATCCTTGCTGTGTTCATCCCGTCGTTCTTCATGCAAGGGGCGGCGCGAGGATTGTTCGTGCCGCTGTCGCTGGCCGTGGGCTTTTCGATGGTCGCGTCGTACATTCTCTCCAGCACTTTTGTGCCGGTGGTTTCGACTTGGTTACTGCGGAACATCAGTCACGCAGATGCCGCCTTTCACGAGGCCGGGTGGTTTGAGCAGTTTCGCAAGCGGTATCACAGCTTTATGGAACGAGTCATTCGGTTGCGTTTGCCAATCGCTGCGGTCTATCTCGCACTCTGTGTGGTTGTGATAGTGCTGGTCGGCAGCCGATTGGGCACGGAGATTTTTCCGCTCGTGGATACCGATCAGTTCCGTCTGCGGCTTCGCGCCCCGGATGGCACTTACTTCGACCGCACGGAGAAAATCGCCCTCCAAGCATTGAACTACATCAAACAAAAAGTTGGCGCTGCGAATATCGAAACAACGCTCGGATACGTGGGGATGATTCCGTCGTCCTATCCGATCAATGCCGTTTATCAATGGTCGCGCGGACCCGAAGAAGCAATTCTATGGGTAGCCCTCAAACACGGCAGCGGAGTGAACATTGAACGCTTGAAGGAAGAATTGCGTCAGGAACTTGCCAAGCAAATGCCCGACGTGCGAACTTCGTTCGAGCCGGCCGATATTGTAAACGAAGTGATGAGCTTCGGCTCGCCAACCCCCATCGACATCTCAGTGAGCGGATCGAACTTTGCAGATAATCTCGTCTTTGCTGAAAAATTACGACGACGCTTGGCGGAGATTCCCGCACTGCGCGACTTGCAATTCTCCCAATCGCTTACTTATCCCACTGTCCAAATCGATGTCGATCGCGAGAAGGCCGGACTCAGCGGTGTCACGCCGGCTGACGTGGCTCGATCGGTGGTCACCACCACGTCATCCTCGCGGTTTGTCGTGCCTAACTACTGGCCCGATCCGAAAACAGGGATCGGATACCAGGTGCAAGTGGAAGTGCCTCAATCGGTGACGCACTCGATGGGCGACCTCGCAGCGATACCAATCAAGGACTCTGCCACGGGACAATTGCTGTTGCGTGACGTGGCAAAAGTTACGGCGGGAACGATGCCGGGCCAATACGATCGGTACAATATGAAGCGGCAAGTAACTCTTACCGCGAATATCTCCGGCAATGCCTTGGGACAAGTGTCTCGCCAAATTCAGCAAGTCATCGCCGCCGCCGGTGATCCACCCAAAGGATCAACGGTGGAAGTGCGCGGCCAGATACCGCCCATGCAGGATATGCTTCGTGGGCTGGGGGTCGGATTGGTTTTGGCTGTGGTTGTGATTTTTCTGTTACTGGCCGCTAATTTTCAATCCTGGAAGCTCGCCATCGTAACTGTCTCGACTGCCCCGGCGGTCGTGGCCGGAGTCGTACTAATGTTGTGGATTACGGGAACGACGCTGAACATTGAATCGTTTATGGGGGCGATCATGGCCATCGGAGTGGCGATGGCGAACAGCATTCTGGTCGTCACATTTGCTGAAGACCAACGCCGCGAATTGGCGAACGCTGCGCCGAAAGGCGGTGCGATCCTTTCCGCAGCCGTGGAAGGCGCTTTGCGCCGGCTTCGGCCAATTCTGATGACATCGGCTGCGATGATCGCCGGTATGCTTCCGCTGGCGCTCGCGCTTGGCGAGGGCGGGCAACAGTCTGCTCCATTAGGTCGAGCCGTCATTGGTGGTTTGGCGATGGCAACCGTCACCACCTTGCTCGTACTGCCTTGTATGTTTGCACTCATCCAATCGCGGGCCACGACGGCTTCGGCTTCGCTCGACCCTTACGATTCGCTTAGCCGTTACTTCGATCGTACCGCTTTGATGCAATCCGCAGCACCTATAAATGAAGGCCACCTATGACGAGAAGAACCATGATGGACAAACCGATTCGGATTGGGTGCCTTGTTGTTCTCGTCGGCTCCCTGATGACAATATCAGGCGGATGCCAAGAACAATCCAGCGCCCAGCTAAAATCTTCCACTGCTGAGGCCCCAAACGCCACCGATTCGGAGGAACCACCTGCACGAGTTGCGGCGATTAAGCCGCAGCGAAAACTATTGGAACGACGCTGCGACCAGCCGGGTGAGATTTCAGCCTACGAGGAAACGCCGATCTACGCCAAAGTGGCCGGATATGTTAAGTCGGTAAATGTGGACATCGGCGATAAGATCAAGCAAGGCCAAACCCTTGCCGAGCTTGCCGTTCCCGAGTTGCAGCAAGAGTTGAAACAGAAGGCTGCGCTCGTGGTCCAAGCTCAATCGCAAATCACCCAAGCAAATTCGGCGGTCGATGTCGCCCAGGCGATCATCGAAACCGCCGAAGCGAAAGTCGCGTCGGCGCAGGCAGCAATCTCACGAACAACCGCCGATGTTGAGCGCTGGAAATCCGAATTGTCACGAGTCAATGAATTGGCCGACAGGTCGGCCGTCACTCGCAAGGTGGCGGATGAAACTCTTGATCAACTCCGAGTTGCAGAGGGGGCGAAAGGGGAAGCCGAAGCCCAAGTCAAATCTGCCCAGGCGACCGTGCGTGAAGCTCAAGCAAAATTGAGCGCCACGAAAGCCGACGTCGAAGCGGCTAATGCCCGACTGGCCGTTGCCCAGGCCGACCATGACCGAACCAAAGCATTGACAGAGTATGCCATTATCAAAGCACCCTACGATGGGACCGTGAATCAACGTCTGATTCATACTGGCTACTACGTGCAGCCCGCTACGACTGGACGCGATCAGCCACTATTTGTCGTTTTGCACAGCGATACCGTGCGAGTCGTGGTGAACGTGCCCGAAAGTGACGCCGGCTTTACCAAACAAGGGGAACCGGCCACGATTCGTATTCAGTCCCTCGACAATAAGCAGTTTAGCGGTTCGGTCAAGCGAGTTGCCTCTGCATTGGATACGGCAACGCGCACCTTGCGTGCCGAGGTCGAATTAGAAAATTCCTCCGGCGAGTTGGTGCCGGGGACGTACTGCTATGTCTCGATTCTCGTCGGAAAGCGGCCCGATGCGTTGGTGATTCCCAGCACGGCAGTGCTAGTCGATCAGGGAAAGTCTTTCTGCTTGACCGTTGCTGGCGGGCGAATCGTTCGAACTCCGATTGAGATCGGACTTCGCACCGGTAGCGAAGTTGAAGTGCTTACAGGATTGACCGGGACCGAAGCGGTCATCCCAAAAAACCCAGCAAGCCTCAAGGATGGACAACGAGCGGACATCATCAACTGATGCACCGACGAATCGAATCGCCGATGCTAGCGATCTCCCCAACAGGGTTTCCAACTTCGCCAATTTGTTGAGTTCATCATGCCGGCATGCGCACGACGTGGTCCAATGCGCCATTGATCTAAAATGCGGTAACGGGCCGCAAATCTTCTCAATCTTTCCCGATTTATGGTCCGATCAGTACGACGCGCGTCAATGTATCCCAATGCTACGGCGATGTGGACTCTTTGCTAGCAATCTTCATGGTGCGGTTCGGCAATTCATTGCTACTGCTATCCGCAGTATTGATTTCTTTAACAGTCCTGGCGGGTTGCGCCGCAGTGGACAAGGGCTTGGCCGCTGCGCCAGGGATTGATCGCCCTTCTCAAATCGCTGAATTGCCGGCAGCCGAGAACGTATCCACACCGGCGCCAAGCCAATCGAGCGATCGGCCCACCGCAGAACCTGCAGATTCGACGTTATTGTCTCCACCTGTAAAACCAAATGAGGAGACGAAGTTCAATGAGGATCACGGCGAAGTGCGACCCATCGACTTACCTACCGCTTTGCAATTAGCGGATGCTCGCAATCCGATGGTGGCATTTACCCGCGAGCAGGTGCGTCAGGCTTATGCGAAACTGGAACGTGCCAACGTGCTATGGCTCCCGTCGATCCGAGCCGGCACCGCATTCAACCACCACGATGGTTCCATTCAACAAGTAGACGGCACGCAGATCGACACCAGCCGTAATGATTTCTTCGGTGGATTGGGCGCAAGCACTTACGGAGTCGGCTCACCGATCGTTCCGGGCGTGTGGGCAAATTTCCAACTGGCCGATGCCATCTTTCAACCCCTGGCTGCACAGCAAGCGATCGGCGCACGACGAGCGGCAGCCGGCACTGCGCTCAACGACACTCTGCTGCAAGTGGCGCAAACCTATCTCGAATTACTTCGCGCTCAGCAAGAGCTAGCCATCGCGCAGGAAACCGAACGACACGCGGCCGCGCTAAACGATGTTACTCAAGCCTATGCGAAAGTGGGCCAGGGACTGCAATCCGACGCCGACCGCGCTGCCACCGAATTGTCGCTGCGCAAAAATTACGTCGTCCGAGCCGAAGAGTCCATTGCGGTGACCAGCGCGCGGCTGGCTCAGCTTCTGCATCTAGATCCGACGTTGCAATTTGAACCTATCGAGCCGATGGTCGCGCCACTGGATCTTACGCCGGATCAGGAGGCAAGCGACACCCTGATTGCCCAGGCATTAACCGCCCGGCCTGAATTGGCAGAGGCCAGACAGCTGGTATGTGAGGCAATTGCCCGTTGGAAACGGGAACAGTACGCACCATTGGTTCCCAGTCTGATGCTGGGGATTAGCGATGGCGGCATGACCGCTGGAAAAAGCACCGACTATGCTGCTGGCCAGAATCGCTTCGATATGGACGCCATCGCGTATTGGGAACTACGTAACTTCGGCTTTGGCGATCAAGCTGCGCGACGTGATGCGCATTCTGTCGTCGATCAAACTCGTTGGCGACAGGTTCAAGTGATGGACCTTGTGGCCCGCGAAGTGACCGAATCGCAAGTGCAAGTGCGCGCCGGCGCAACCAAATTAAAATCGCTGAAGAAGGCGTCCGGGTTGCCATTCATTCGTATCAATTGAACATTGATCGAATTGAACAGGCTAAAGGGCTGCCGATCGAAGCCTTGCAATCGCTTCAAGCGCTCGATCAGGCTCGCCGCGAATACCTTCGATCGGTCATCGACTACAATACGGCTCAGTTCAACTTACTCCGCGCACTTGGCTGGCCGGATCGATCGCCAAATGCCGATCACCTTGCTGCGAATCGCGAGACAAAATGAAAAGACTCCTGGCAACCTCCGCTCCGGCCGCAGTCTTCATCATCCGCGTGATGGTCGGTGTGGTATTTATTTCAGAAGGTATACAGAAATTTCTGTTTCCAGCGGAAGTCGGGGCGGGTCGGTTTGAGAAGATCGGTATTCCGTCGCCAGAAATCGTTGCTTCGGTCGTTGGCAGCATCGAGATTCTTTGTGGGGCTCTGTTGTTGCTTGGGTTCCTGACCCGTCTTGCAGTCATTCCCCTGATCGCAGTCATTTTGACGGCGATCATCACAACGAAAATTCCAATCTTGAAAGAACAGGGATTCTGGAAAATGGCCCATGAGGCACGAACCGATTGGTCCATGCTTCTGGGAGAAGTCTTCCTCTTACTCGTGGGTGCAGGATTGACTTCCTTCGATGCTCGACTTGGAAATGATCAAAAACAAAACCTGTGAGAGAAGCTGCGAGGAGACGCGGGTTGGGCAGGCTTGCTGAAACCTGTTGGGAGTCGCTTGCATTCGGCCCGATTGGCGTTCTTGATTTTCATGGCAGTGCCGAGGGCGGCCTCAGGTGCACACACGTCAAGTTTCTGCCGCATCCGTTTTGCAGCTCTCTTCGACGCCTTGCGACGTCAAGCTCCTTGACGCTTCGCCTGGGGCAGGAAACCGATCAGGAAACCAAGGATCTCCCTGCACCGTCCGCTTCCCATCTTCGGTCTCAAAGACGGTTCCGATAGGTAGCGTTCCGATTGGAGGACTCGAGCGATTCGCGGCCAGCGAACAAGCGACCGATCGATGAGGACCAGTATAATCGACGTGATGGACACACTTCCTGTAAGCCGGACTGAGCCTAGAAGTTCTGTCACACATTCATTCGCC
>CAVZCV010000001.1:0-230590 GCA_963773875.1 Pirellulales bacterium | reverse complement strand
ATGCGAGAGGAGGGATTTGAACCCACACGTCTTTCGACACTGGATCCTAAGTCCAGCGCGTCTGCCAATTCCGCCACTCTCGCGTGCTTATGTATCAACGGGATATCTCAGAGAGCTTTTAGCATCTCCGCCAGCGCGAATTCAATGCCCAAGTTTTTCGAATTCAACCATACTAAGCGAGACGATCGAAACCAGCAAGAATGGGGCTCATCGTTCGCTAGATGCAAAACAGATATCGCAATCATGTTTGCCCTAGCGTCTTCCCCAGCGCTTCGGCCACGCGGCGGCAGGTGCGCATTGTTTCGGCGAACTGGTCGCAATTGAGCGATTGACCTCCGTCGGAAAGCGCATGCTCGGGATCGGGGTGCACTTCGACGATGATCCCATCGGCGCCGGCAGCTACGCTCGCAGCGCACATTTGCGGCACCAACCACGTGTGACCCGTGCCGTGGCTGGGGTCGACCACCACCGGCAAATGTGTTTTGCCGTGCAGATAAACCACGGTCGCCAGCGGCAGCGTGAAGCGGGTATGGCTTTCGAACGTACGAATGCCGCGCTCGCAGAGCATCACGTTCGGATTGCCGGCATCCAGAATGTACTCCGCTGCCAGAAGCAGCTCTTCGATTGTCGCGCTTGGGCCGCGCTTTAAAAGCACGGGCCGCGTCGATTTGCCCACGGCTTCGAGCAAACGATAGTTCTGCATATTTCGGGCGCCGATTTGCATTACATCGGCATATTGAGCCACGAGATCGACATCTTCGGTGGCCACGACTTCGGTGACGATCGCCAGACCGGTGGCATCGCGGGCAGTGGCCAATAGTTTCAATCCTTCATCTTTCAAACCTTGGAAACTGTAAGGACTGGTTCGCGGCTTAAATGCTCCGCCGCGCAGCGCCGTGGCCCCGGCGGCTTTAACTGCTTTGGCCGAAGCGATAATTTGTTCTTCGCTTTCCACGGAACAGGGTCCGGCGATGACGCCAATCGTGCCGCCGCCAACGGTCAAGCTGCCGGCTTTCACCACGGTGGGCTCAGAGCGCAATTCGCGGCTGGCCATTTTGTACGGCGCCAGAATCGGCAGCACTTCTGCCACGCCCGGTCCGCTTTCCAGCGACTCTTTGTACGTTCTGCGATCGTCGCCGACGACGGCGATCACGGTTCGCTCCGTGCCATTAATGACATGCGGTTTAAGCCCGAGCTGCACAATGCGATCGACCATGTGGTTTACATCCGCGGCCGCGGCGCCTTTTTTCATGACGACAATCACGGTTGGATCCTCTATTGAATTTTCGGGGATTGATGATGCGGTTTTGACAGCGAGAAAAATCATCCATTGGGAATGACGAATGACGACACGCAGTGGCGAAGCTAAATTCGATTGACGAATGAAGCTCCAATTATCAAATTCCAAACCGGGGCAAATAAAAAACCCCGAAAGCTGGTCGACACCAGGTCTCGGGGCTTGTATTGCCTGTCGGCTTACTGAGGAGCGTTTATGAACCTCCTCCGGCCCCGCATCCTGGCGGGCTAAAGTAAAACCAAAACGCGAAGGACAGATTAACGCTCTTCATACTCAAATTTTTGCATGCGATGTCGCTCAACGCAAGAGCAGCACTCTTTTGGTTAGGTCCGTGGACGAGCGTCGGCGATGAATTTCTGAATTTGCGATTGAGTTTTCTGCGGTGCTCGCACAAGGATGGCATGGCTCGGCGCGTCGAACTGCATAGCCGCCTGATTGAGTCGGTCGCCCCAGGATTGCGGTTCGATTTTGGCTTTGATTTGGCCGATGAGTGCTTGGGCAGCTTCAGCATTGCCGGCCAATTCTCCCAGCGGATAGAACTCGATTTCCATGTGAGCAGCGGCCGCGTCGCGCGTAGTGATTTCAATCGTGCGTTCGTCTATCGCCCGCCAGGCAAGATCCATGGGAGTTAGTAAATCGTCGAGAAACGCGGACAGCGGTTTGCCGACAGCAACGGCGCTGGACTCACTTTCATCGGAACTTTCCAGGCGCGCCAAAGCCGCGTGATCGATCAAGAACGTCGCGCCGGTATTAGCGTGCAACCATTTGACAACATTTGCCAGAGTTTGCGGCGTGCCGAAGTTCGCCGTTACCGGAATGGCGAGCAGTTGTTTGCCTTTATCGGATCGCGTGGTCAGCACAAATCGCGACGGATCGAGCCTGCTCTTCGGCGGCAATCCGCGGGCGACACGCAGCTTTTCGCACAGCAGAATGATTTCATTGTGCACGGCATCGGTTTGATTGACGACCAGCGCTCCATTGCCGCCGGTCATCGTTCCATGCCCTCCGGCTAACTGCCATGATTGCGGTGAAAGCATGCGGCGAACGACGAGCGCCAGGCTTTCAAGCGACTTCGCATCATTGCCCGTCAAATCGACCACCGTGTACTTCGCTTCACGCAAATTTGACTGTGGCGGATAGCCGACCAGCAAGCCGCCATCCTGCACGCGATAGCCAAGCTTCAGACCGTCTAGGGCCGCATCTAGAATTTCGCCAACGCTGGACGATTCAAGCTTGAGTGTAACCGGAGCGACAAACGATTGCCCCAGGTCGGACAGTGCGTCGGCATCAACGGAAATCTGTATCGTGCTAAGATCGGAAATTAAATTGAGAAAGTCGACGAGCGGCATCGCCCGAGTTTCCATGGCCGGCACGACATCGCCCAAGCGCGCGTTGACGTTGACAGTGCGCGGTTGAACGCGGCGCAATGTTCGAGGCTGTGGCGCATCGCGCATCGGCAGTGCGGGCGGATCCACCTGCGCTGTATTTTTCGCCGGCGGAGCTGTTGGGTTTGTGGAGGGAGTGCCGAACCGCATGGGGCCGGAGTTGGCTACGTGCGGTGGGTCCGCAGTTTCGTTCGGTTTGAGTTCGGCTTTGATGTCCGCTTTGGGCTCCGGCGTAGCGGCGGGCGGCGGATTGTCGGCGACCGACGCGGGATTGGTTGGCGCGGGTGGCCCATCGTTGGCAATCAGCGGCGAGGAGTTTGGCGCCGGTGCAGTTTGGTGTATTTCTTCAGCCGGATTAATCGTGGCAGCGGTTTTATCTGGCGCGGAAGTTGTCTGTTCGATCGGATGCACATCGGGCGAGGTGACTGGCATCGGCTTACTATCCGCGACAGCGACGGAATGGTCGAATTTTTTTTCAACCGGTTGGCTGTGCGCTGGCGGAGTGACAGTTGGTTCGACAGGCGCCACCGGCGGCGACGTCTCAATTGGCGGTGTGGTGCGCATTGGCGGCGATTGAGCGATTGCGCCGTTATCGACGGGCGCTGTGGGCGCTACATCGGCACGATGCAGCATCAACCGCAGCGCAATTAACGCAACTCCCAGCGCGAGCGTTCCGGCAACACCAGGCCAAAACCAACGCGGCCATCTGTCAGCCGGCAGAACGGATGCATCAACCGATGCAACTGGCGGAGTTTCTGTAACGACTGGTTGAATTTTCTTGACTGGCGACGGAACCACAACTGCTTGTGTCGCACTCGTTGCGCACGTCGCTGGTACCAATGGTTTTGCCACGGGCACGGGTTTTCGCGCTACAACTCGCTTCGCCGTCTTTGACGTCGTGGCATTGATGACAGTTGACGCTTCCAATGCTTTGGCAACCGGAAGCGACGTGGCCGTAATCGGCGGAGCAGCAGCCGCGATCGGATTGACGATCGAAGAACTCGACGCCACCTTCGGTTCCGGCGCGGGCGGAGTCGGATTGACAATCGTCACCGGCGGCGTTGGAGCGTTCGGACTCAAATCCCAACCGGCAGGGGCTTCGACCAGCACCATGCTCGTGCACTTCGGGCACGAAAGAATTTGCCCGACCGCTTCCGGATCAACGACCCGCAGGCTGCGTCGGCATGTCGTGCATTGGATGGTGAAGGGCTGCACGTGCTCTCTCTGCGCTTCTCAACGAGTCCGTCGTTACTTCTTCCCGCTTGGCTTAACCAGTTCCGGTGGTAGCTTGTCGCCTCGCTTGGATGCGGCGGCGCGGGTGGTGATCAACAGCATTTCCTCCCCACCGGATTCCTTGCCTTTGACCACATAAACCAGTTTACCGTCTGGATTGGCTTTGAGCATTATATCGCGCAAGATTTCGTCGGCCGGTTTGTCTTTTTCGTCCAGCCCAAACGACTGATTCTTCGTAATCCCCTCCAGTTGCAGGTCCGGTCCTAGGATTTCGGCTTTCACGCCGATATCGTCGGCCAGTGACTGGATCGCTTTTTCCAGCGTATCGCGGGCGAAATTCAAGGACGTGACCCGTTTCAGTTTTTGCTCGATGTTTTCTGCGGGTTTCTGCACGGCGAGAGCGTTGGCGCTGGAATTGGCAGCTGGAGCATCGCCCTCGGCCAAAGCCAGTTCGGCGCCCATGAGCAAATTGTGCGCGGCGGTGGACGGCAAATAGCATCGCAGCACCGCTTGATTGCCCTCGGCGCGCCACGGGTAAATTCATCGACAAGCTTGATCATTTGCGGGTACCGCAGCAGCAGCCGTTTGCCGTACGGACTCAAGTTGAGTGTGGCGATATAGGCCTCGACCGAATCTGCGAGGTGGCCGAGTCGTTCGCGAAACTGCTGCGTCTCGATTGCCGATGGCCGATCGAGCGGGCCCTTTGCGCGAAGCTCGACGAAAAAATCGTCCTTCGTCAGATGCGCGCTAACCAGAGCGGCGCGAATGTCTGCGCCGAAAAACGTTTGGCCGGGACCGAGCAGCGATTGCCACGAGCTTGTGCTTGAATCGGGGTTCGTTTTCAGAGCGGCGCTCGGAACGAAAAGCAGCGTGGCAAGTCGATCCGCATCAGTGAACGGAAGTAGGCGTTCAAGCTCACGACGCACGGGCGCAACCGCGGCGCCAAGTTTGGCGGCTTCTTCGACCGGTTCAGTTGGTCCAAGTACGAGCACTTTTCCCGCCTCGTTGGAAGGCCAGAACGCTGAGAAGCCCGAAGAAGTTTGAAACACCGTTTCACTGCCGATCGACTTTGGTGTTTGCTTTCCCCAGGTCGCAATGACCTTTTCACGATCAGGCGGATTCACGAAGTGAACCACAAACATGGGGGTTAATGCAGTCGCGACCAAGTCCATCGGTTCCACCCAGGCGATGGTCAATTGCTCAATCTCGGCGAGCGACGTTCCAGTGAGCGATTCGAGCTCGCGCTGCGCGGCTTCTGCCTCCGGGCCAATGGCGGCAAGGATTTTGGCGCCTTCGGCATGCTTGCTCAATTCGGCAGGCCGAAGAACGAGCACCGCTTGCAGACCTGGTGCAATGTGCTTGAGCGTGAGCGGTGCACCTTTGGTTGGCGAAGACCAGAGCGGTACCGTAGCGCTTTCAGCAGACGAATCTGAATTGGAATCGGTGCCGGATTTCGAATCTGCAATCTGCGATTCGCCGTTTCGTTCGGATTTGCTGTCCACCGCCGCGAGGGCAACGTTCGTTAGTTTTTCGCCTTGCCGATGATCTGGCCGATCTGCTTTTTCGTCAGCGGGAGTGCTTGCCTCAACAGATTCGCTTGCTTGGGCATTTGATTCCGTTGCGCTGGCGGCGTTTCGCGCGGAAGTGGCTTGCTCCGCTTTGTTCCGATTGGCAATCAAAATTCCCAACACGACGGCGCCGATCAGGCTGAGAATGACAAGCGCGATCGTCAGAATCAACGTCAACGTGCTGGTAGAGCGAGTGCGACCGGCCTGCCGAATTCCGCGCGGAGTTGCGTCGACCCAATCTAGTGGAGAGTCGCTTACTCGAGCCGGCGAAGCGAGAGGTTGCTGAACGATTCCCATCGGCGATTGTCCACTGGATCGCGGCAAATGTTGTGCGTTGTTGCCGAGGGCTTCCATCTCGTCGGCATTGTCGTCGCCATCATTTGCGTCTTTCGACCACAACACATTCATTCCACTCGCTCGCCCTGGCTCTTCAGCTCGCACGCCATACGGCCGTAACCACGCTTCATATTCCGGCAACCGACTGGGTGGCAACGACGGCGGCCAACGTAGCTGGGCTCGATCGATCTTCTCCAGCACCTTGCCAATCGTTTCGGCCATTTGCGCAGGATTGCGAATGCGCTTGGCCGGATCTTTGGCCATTGCGAAGCTTACGAGCTGCGCGATCGGCGCAGGAACGGCGTCGGCATCCAACTGAGGGACCGGCTGCGCCGCGTGAGCAGCGAGTTTCGTTTTCAAATCGACGCCGCCGAATGGAACGCGACCCATTAAGAGCTCATAAAGGGTGCAGCCGAGGGCGTAGACTTCTGTTTGCGGTCCGAGTTCATGCTTGGGCAGCGACAATTCTGGCGCAAGATAATCGGCCTGACGAAGTAACTCGTCGCTGGCGCCCGCGCTATTGACATCGGATGGCTTAGGAGCAATCAACGGATCGCGCACCAAAGGCGGCAACAGCAATTGCACGTTCCCCTGCTTATCGATCCAAAAATTACTCGGCCGGATGGCGCCGTGAATTTGTCCAGACTGCAGCGATTGAGCAACGCCGAGAGCCACTTGCCGCACCATTCGACAGGCCACGGAGGGAGCAATAGGACCTTTGGCCAACCGATCCGCGGCGGTGTCGCCCTGCAGGTCGTCCATGACCGTAAACTTGTACTGCCCCAGGTCGCACAAATGATAGACGCGCACCACATGGGGATGAATTACTTTGCCGAACTTCGCAATCTGCTCGACGGTCGCCGTCCAGCGCCTCGAATCTTGCACCACGGGGCCCGTATGGAAATAGAGCAAGACCTTGTGCCGCGTGCCGGGGTGCGTGGCTCGGAATGCGCCTTGCAGCCGA
This sequence comes from Pirellulales bacterium, assembly GCA_963773875.1. GTDB lineage: Bacteria > Planctomycetota > Planctomycetia > Pirellulales > JADZDJ01 > CAVTYH01. The sequence continues at coordinate 223,807 of CAVZCV010000001.1, read as the reverse complement.
CCTTCGCTGTGCCGGTCGTGGACGATGTAATCGCCATACACAAATGGCCCGGATCGACCCGCCAGGAGCACTTTGGCTTGATAGCGACTGAGCAGCTCCTCGCCCATCAGCCACTGAGCCAGCGACACCGGATTGCCTTGGGCCTCGGGCCTTAGTTCGGCAAAGCGCTGCTCAAGTTCTTGCGCTTGCTGGGTGGAGACGAGACGGCTTTCCGCAAAGAGCTTCCAAAAGTCGACAGTGGAGACAGCAGTGGGCATCGCTCAATTGAAATCGCTCGTGGGCGGCACAGCTCGAACGGCTCGCATTGTTCATTACAACATTCTCTTCAGTTTACTGCCATCACCTAGCATGAGGCAAAGCCATTTGCCACGCATGATCGCACGCCGACCCACGCACCGTCAGCCTGGCAACTTGTTACCCCTATCCAGCGTCGGTAAGATTCGATGGATCCACCGCCACAACTACATCCAGATCGGACGCCAAGGCCTAACAGTCTGCTATGCGAGCATTCGACGCCACGCGACTGTACTTCGACCGGGCCGCCGATCATATGGATTTGTCTGACAACATGCGGCGGCTGTTGATTCTGCCGCGACGCGAAGTGCAAGTCGAAGTGCCCGTAGAACTCGACAACGGAGAACTCGCCACTTTTATTGGTTACCGCGTCCAGCACGATAACTCGCGCGGGCCGATGAAAGGTGGGCTACGCTATCATCCGCAGGTCGATCTGGATGAAGTTCGTTCGCTGGCCGCGCTCATGACATGGAAGACGGCTGTGGTCAATTTGCCCTATGGCGGCTCGAAAGGCGGTATCGGCATCGATCCCGCCAAGTTCAGCCACCGCGAGTTAGAACGCATCACGCGGAAGTTCATCGACGGCATTCACGACATGATCGGGCCCGACAGCGATATTCCCGCCCCCGACATGGGAACGAATTCCGAGGTGATGGGCTGGATCATGAACCAGTACAGCAAGTACCACGGCTTCAGCCCGGCTTGCGTGACGGGCAAACCCGTCGAGCTGTATGGCCTACCTGGAAGGGAAGAAGCCACGGGCCGTGGGGTGGGAATTTTCGTCGTCAAACTTCTCAGCCGATTAGGGCGCAAGCCGCAGCAAACTCGCGTGGCGATCCAGGGTTTCGGGAATGTTGGTTCGCATACGGCAAAGTTTTTGCACGAGGCGGAATGCAAAATCGTGGCTGTCAGCGATGTCGGCGGCGGGTTTTATCGGCCCGAGGGACTGCCGGTGATGGAAACCTTACGCTACGCGCTGCAGCATAAAAACCTCGCAGGCTATCAAGGCGGCGACAAGGTGACGAACGAACAATTACTGGAGCTGGATGTCGATTTACTGATTCCCGCCGCACTTGGCGGTGTGATCACGACGGCCAACGCGCCGCGAATCAAGGCGCCGATCATTGTTGAAGCTGCGAACTCCCCGGTCGAGCCGGAAGCGGACGCAATGCTCGAAAAAGCCGGCACGGTCGTAATGCCCGATATTCTGGTCAATGCCGGCGGCGTCACGGCCAGTTATTTCGAATGGGTGCAAAACCGGCAACACTATCAGTGGGGCCTGGATCGTGTGCGGCAAGAGCTGGACCGAGTACTGTCGCAAGCATTCGAGCGTGTATGGCAATTGACCGATGAACGCAAAGTATCACTGCGCACCGCCGCGTACATTGTTGGCATCGGTCGTGTAGGACGAGCAACTGTTTTAGGAGGCATTTGATGGCACCGGCGATCGACAGCAGTGTTTTGCACCGAATTCCGCTTTTCAGCAATCTGAACGAGTCGGAATATCACCAGATTGCCGATGTGGCACGCGTGCGAACGTTTGCCGCGGGAGAGTATGTCATTCGGCAAGGCGACGAGTCGCGCGATTTGTGGATCGTGCTCGAAGGCCAGTGCGAAGTCGTGCGCCGATTGAAACCGGATTCCGAGACGAACGGGCAAGAGTCGATCGTGCTGGCGGTCTTGCAGCCGTTTGCGCATTTCGGCGAGATGTCGTTTTTCCATCCGGCGCCGCATTCGGCGGACGTGCGTGCCAGTAGTCCGCTCAAACTCTTACAAATCACGCATTCCGACTACAACGATATGATTGAGGACGGAATTTGGGCCGCATATAGAGTGGCGTACAACGTGGTTCAACAACTAGCAGAACGTTTGCGCCGGATGGATGAATGGGTGGCCGATCTGGCAAACAATCCCTCCGCTGCCGCCAATGTGCCGGAATGGAGCCGCTTCCGCAGCAAAGTTTTTGACGAATGGTCGCTGTAATTAACCCGGCTGGCCGGCAAGCCGCTGCACAATCTCCGCGGCTCGCTCTGCATCTGCACGTGTCACTTGCAAGTGTGTGACGGCGCGAATCGATTGCGGACCGATGGCGTACATCCACACGCCTTGTTGCTTCAGCCGCGCGACAAAATCGGCTGCGGTGCCAAGCTGCGGGTCGACTTGGAAGATTACAATGTTGGTGTCGACATTCGGTGGGCAAAGTTTGAACCCGGCAGCCTTGCGAACGCCATCGGCAAGAATTTTGGCGCTAGCGTGGTCTTCCGCCAGGCGATCGATGTGATGCTCCAGCGCGTACAGCGCTCCCGCAGCGATAATGCCTGCCTGCCGCATGCCACCGCCGAAAAGTTTGCGCGCACGACGAGCTTTCTTGACGAGATCGCGCGGACCGGCCAGTGCCGACCCCACCGGCGCACCCAAGCCTTTGCTAAAGCAGACGCTAACCGTATCGAAGTGTTCAGCCCATCGCCGCGCCGGAATTCCAGTTGCGACGACCGCGTTAAACAGACGCGCACCGTCCAAGTGCGTCGCCAGAGTGTTTTCGTGGGCCCACTGGCAGATTCGCACCACTTCGTCGTACGGTTGAATCCGGCCGGCTCCACGATTATGCGTGTTCTCCAAACAAACCAGCCGTGTGCGAACCAAGTGGTCGTTGTCGCCGCGGATCAGGCCTTGCAACTGCTCCAGCCGCATGACGCCGCAATCGCCTTCCACAGTTCGTGCCGCCAAACCACTGAGCTGCGCGTATCCGCCTTGCTCGTAGTTGTAAATGTGGCAACCGACTTCGCAGATGAACTCATCGCCCGGCTGGCAATGAATACGCACGCCAATTTGATTCGACATCGTCCCGGAGGGTACATACAGCGCCGCCTCTTTGCCCAGAATTTCCGCGATGCGTTCTTGCAGGCGGAGCACTGTGGGATCGTCGCCGAAAACGTCGTCGCCGACTTCTGCACGTGCCATCGCCTCGCGCATTGCAGGTGTGGGCTTCGTAACGGTATCGCTGCGGAGGTCGATCACGGTTTGTCCTTGGTCCTTGGGCCGTCGTCGGTTGTTGGCAATGACTCAATAATCTCCGCCGCGATTTGCGCCAGCGACTCGCTATCGGTGTCGATCTCCAAATCGGCGCATGCCCGATACAGCGGCTCCCGCTGCTCTAGCAAACCGTGAACTTCCGCCAGGCCGCCGGCGACCGTCAGATTCGGTCGGCGAGCCGCTGTCGTTCGGTCTTCAGTAATCCGTCGCCACAACGTTTCCGGCGATGCGCGAAGCCACACGATTTTACCGCGGCCCGCCTGGCAAGCCATCCGCAGCGCTTGCCGGTTGGAGTCTCGCAGCACGATGCCACCACCAAGTGCCAAAACCGTGCAATCGCGCTGGAGCAGCTCCGTGAGCACCGCACTTTCTAAATCGCGGAAGACTTCCTCGCCGTCGTCGGCAAAGATGGCGGCGATCGACTTGCCGGACCGCAACTCGATTTCCACATCGGCATCGACCCAGTCCCATCCCAGGCGCAGTGCCACCTCCTTGGCCACCGCCGACTTGCCGGAACCTCGATAACCAATCAGCGCCAGGAGCATGTTCAACCTTTACTTGGCTGCAGCGGAGGCGCACTTCGAAGCGGCCCGCCGGCCACTTCACAACGATCACGATCCGCAATTTCGGAATCTTTTGCCCAAAATACCAAAGCCAATATCTCTTCACAGTCTCGATCATCGACACTTCCGCCGATCACGCATCGAAGGTCACGGCAGAAGGCGCGTAAAAATCTACTCCCCTCGGTCGCGGTCGGTATTTTGCGGCGAATCGTCATCGGCGCTCAACTCCCCGCCAAAGTTACAGTCGCAACCCATTTTGTATCAACAACTTGCGCTGTTCACTTGCCCGTTCAGAAGACATCTGTCTAAAGTGGATTGTGGGCTTCATGGCCCGCTCGTGTAAGACCGATTCACATCTAACATGACAGCGCTTCGGCGGGATCGGCGCGTGCAAGGATGCCTCGCTTGGTTTAGCTGGCCTGTCAGCGAGGTTTTGGACCATGGGTCGCCGCATCCAGGCCTTCTTCGGGAACCGAATCCGTAACCGGGTCGATCATTTGAACGCCATGGTGCGGGCAGATCACCGTCTCCGTGGTACGCGTTCAAGTAAGCGAGCCAGGGGGATGCCGCGCAACGAACAATTGCCGTTCGTGCCGCCGGAGAACTGGCATGAACCGGTCGAAGACCACAGTGGCTATCGAATTATTGTCCAATCGCCTGGCACAGGCTACCGGCACGTGGTCACGCCCGACGAGATCCGTCAGCGACTGGCCGAGCTGCCAGCTCACTTTGTCGAGCCGCTGCAAACAATTCAGCTTAGCCGGATGACGCGCAAGAAGCTCAGCTTCCCTTGCTACGGAATGCAATGGGGACCGGCGATCTACCTATACCCTGTCGAGTTGAGCCTCGTCGAGCGGTACAAGGCTCCGCCGAAACCTTCGCAGCTGATTGAAGCCAAAATGTACGGCGGACATTGGGAAGAGTCCGTCGGCGGCGGTTGGACGCTCGTTTGGACCGAAGCGGCGCTGAAGGACTTTTATCTGAACAACATCTTGATCCACGAGCTTGGCCACCTGCTCGATGAGCGCAATTCGCGTTCCGTGGATCGAGAGCGCTACGCCGAGTGGTTCGCCATCGAGTACGGCTACAAGCCCACACGGCAGTTCGTCGGCCTGCAAACGTCGGTCGTTCAGCGGCATCACAAGCCGCGAAAGCCACGGTAGTCGTTGCACAGGACCAGCGAACTAATCGACCGGCTTGACGACATTCCCGGGCCGAATCGATCCACCGCTGACAATCTCGGCCCTCAGGCCGCCGCGATGCACTAGTGCGGTTCTGATGCCGCTTTGGGTTAGTTTTTCCAGGTGGCCGCACGGTTCGCACAGTCGCAGGCCGCGGAGGCGGACAGCGCCCACGAGAAATTCCTGGCCCACCAGGTGATTGAGCGGCACGCCGCGCACCAGCAAATTGCGCCGCGTTTCAGCCGGGTCAATGGTCAGCTCGTAATCGTGCGCGGCGGCTTCCAGGGCTTCGGCTTCGATTAGCGTCACTTGCCGATCGGCCGGGTAATGCTTGTTCGGTGTTTTCGAAGTCTCGATTGAAAACGTACCGTTGCCGCTAGAGTATCGGTCGTCCCGCAAACCCGCCCCGGCGATCGCTTCCGCCGAATCCACTTTTTGCATCGGACCGGTTTTCATCGGACCGATGAAAATCGCTTCGAGAGTGCCTTGGAACATAAATCAACTCCTGGTTTCCGAGCACCGATCTTCGAATTCGATTGTAAGAGGCATCGACCGATTGAGCGGTTCGCGCGGAAGACCGAGCCGAACAACGTGGACACGTGCTGTTGCTGCCCCAACGGGGCAACCTACGTCAGCCCAGGGCAAGCGAAGTGGCTATGCCGCGGAGCGTCGCCCTGGGAACGGTGTTGATTCATCGCCCGCACGCCCCAACGGGGCAAAATAATTCGGTGGTTGGCAAAATGCAATGCAGGGGGTTACCAGCATCAAATCGCGAATGGTGAAGCGGACAGGACGCGTGGGGGATCGTGTGTTGTTGGCGAAAAGACGGATGCCTACGTTTTGGGCCGTATCGGAATATCTCCCCCGAATATAAAAAGGATCATCCCAATATCGAGTAATGCGGTTCCCGCAGCAATGAAGATCGGTTGAGAGCCAGACACCGCTACGGCGGTTATTAGGACTACAAATAAAGCGATGCAGATTGCGATTCCGCTAATGCCCAACTCTGACCGGCCAACAATTAGCAGTATCACGAAAAGAACCAACGCAAAGGCCATTTTGACGGCAACCTATCAGTTTTCTCCCCACGCGGCGGGCAGGGTTAGTTTAGCGGATTTCGACTAGTGATTACAGATTCTGGCAGACAAACTGTCAGCGTGTGAAATTCTATTTTTTTGAAAATCGAATATTCACGAAGCTAGGCGACCGTCTGAAATCCGCTGTCGATCTCATCGCCAAATTGGTTCGCGTCGTTGGACTCGGCGAGCGTTGGGATAATCAGGTGTATCGATTTGACGAGCGTTCCACCCGTGCCGGAGTCGTTGAATACAGCATGATCGGCATTGGAATAAAAAACCCGTAATCGGTCGCTCTTCCCCGGCCCCATATCGACGCTAAGCGTGTTGCCACTTCCGATGCTTCCAGCAGCAACGCCGTTCAGTTTCACGGTGTCATTTCCCATGCCACCATCGATATTAAGGTCGGTTGTAGAGCTAACATTATTGAACATAGCCAGGTCATCGCCGCCGCCAAGTCTGATTGTCGGAAGCGAACCCCATTGCGAAAAGACCGTGCCGTTGGGAGGCTCGGCAAAATGCACGTTCATCATTCGAAGAGTGTCGTTCCCGGACCCCATATAAATATCCAAACTGCCCGGAAGATTTGTCTTGTAAATCTCCAGAGTATCGTTTCCGCCTCCCATATTGATGACAATGTTTTTTACCCGAAAGACAAAGGATGTACCTGAGTAATTTGACGATTTATGAGCAACTAGCTGCGCCCAAGTTCGATAACTCGCACTGATCCTCGTTCCGATGCCGTCCACTTTGACGTTGATCGTTCCGTCAAAATTTCGAGTCTCATGAATGACTATATGATTGTCCGCGTTGTCGCCGGCAATGATGAGTTCGGGATCGTTTGGAAATGTCACCAAGCCAGCCCTGACTGTGCCTGTCAGTAATGCACGACATTCCAATCGCTCGAATCCCCAATTACGTTTCGCTCCCCGCATGGCATGAATCCTTTCGCCACTGAGACCTTCCCTTAGTCAATCTGGCCACGCCTTATAGCAAAATCGTGGCGGGGCACGAAGTCTGAAAACGTCTGGGGTTTGATCGAGCAAACGACATTGCTGCAAGTGCGAACATACTTCGCATCCACTCGCGACTTAATTCCAACGCCCAACGTTATACCCGAGACAGGACCGACCGCATGGCCGGCTTTTCCCAAGGCCAGAGGCCTGGCAGGAAATAGCACCAACCGTGAGGTTGCGTGCCGGTCCGCCGGACCACGTCGTAAACCTCGCGGCGTCGAGACCCAGGTCTCACGACCTGGGCTATTTCCTGTCAGCCCTCCGGGCTTGGTTGCCATCCAACGGCCTTCTAGAATATGTATACATCCACACACTCCTCCTCTTCGAAAGGCCGGAGGCCTGTCAGGTAATAGCCCCAACTGTCAAGTTGGGGTAGAGCCGTCTCAGAGTTTCCCCGAGGTCCGGCGGAACGGCACGCGGCGGCGCTCGCGCTCGGCCTGGCAATGTGTCGGTCCTCCGGACCTCACGACATCCTGCTGCGATCTGACACCCGGCCCTGACGGTCCGGCTATTTCCTGTCAGTCCTCCGGCCTTTCGGAGGGCAAAATGGGTACAAATACTGAACTGTACACATGTTACAACAGGCCGCTCCGTGCCTCCGTGTCTCCGTGGTAATCAATCTTTTCCGACTGGCCCAAAAAAGCCCTTGACTAAAGACGCATGTACACTACAATGCTGGAGTTACGGGGCAGGCGCTCCGTAATGCGGTGTTTTTGGCAATTTGGAGAAGGCTAAAGTGTCTAGGTGTCTTTGGGCCTGGGTGTCTGGTGATCTACGCCGGGTAGCCCGGACTGCTTGGGGATTTTGCCGGGTGGCCCGGACAAATTGTCCGGGCGGCGCAGCCGCAAGAGGCGTCAGGCAGGATTCGGAACCATCGGTCGGTAACAATTCTGTGTACGCCTCTTGCCGCTGCGCGACCCCGACATGCTGGGCTTTGTCGGGGCCACCCGGCAACCAGACACCAAGACCCACAGGCACCCAGACACTTGCCGCCGTAGGTGTGAAAAAACCCCTTCCAATTCGAGCGAGAATTCTCGATCGATTTGGAGTTCCGGAGACAGAGAGTGAAATAACTGTGAAATTACTCCGAGCAAAATCGGCAAAAACGACTACACAGGGTCAAAAGTGCGCTCGAGTTATTTCACTGCGAAACACGATGTTTGGGATCGATGGACAGTGACATGCGTTTTACTCGAAGCAGAGTGCGATCAACCGGGCGAGAATTTCATGCTGCTTTGGGCAGGTCGCAAGCCGTGCGGAAATTCCCGGCGTTTTTTGAAAATCGGAAAAACAAGGCTGTGAAAGAATGCGAGCGATCATGGCAAGCGGCGACCGTTTTTTGATCCCGCGATTGGCGCTTGCTACAATCGCTCCAACTTTGTCGCACAAGGAATCATGAAATGCGAATTCGAACAGCGCTCATCGTGGGTTTGTTGCTCGTGGCATCTCGCGCGCTTGTTGCCGCGGAGAAGGCGCACGATTTCGCCAAGTGGGAAAAAGAAATCGCCGCGTTTGAAGCGGCCGATCGCAAGGAGTTTCCGCCCAAGGGCGGGCTCGTTTTCACGGGCTCTTCGACCATTCGTCGCTGGACTTCGCTCAAGGACGATTTTCCGGATCACAAGGTGATCAATCGCGGCTTCGGCGGCTGCGAAATTTTGGATTGCACGCACTTCGCCGATCGGATCATCTTCCCATACGAGCCGCGGGCGATTTTCATCCGCTGCGGCGGGAACGACATTCACAACGGCAAAACGCCGGAGCAAGTGTTCCAGGATTTCAAGGAGTTCGTGGCCAAGGTGCACGAGCGGTTGCCGAAGACGGAGATTTTTTACATCTCACAGAATCCGACGATCGCCAGATTGAGTCAGAAAGATCAGGAACAGGAGCTGAACAACATGGTGCAGGCGATGGTTGCCGACACGCCGTATTTGAAATACATCGACGTTTCGAAGCTACCGCTCGATGCTAATGGCAACGTGCGACCAGAGTTATTCGTCGAAGACAAGCTGCACTTCAATGCCGAGGGGAACAAACTGCTGGCCGACAAAGTGCGGCCGTATTTGCCGAAGTGATACGTTGACGACGCGCGTGCATCGCGGTCGTCGGTTTGCAAAATTCAATCGGGGGGAAATTGCGATGGGGGATGATCAAACGCAAGCGGTTTCGCGCCGCCACTGGTTAGGCGCGGCTTCAATTCCGGTGATGGCCGGCGCAATGGGCGCGGCAATCAGCGGAGGCAGTGCGCTTGGAGCTGACGTTGAAAAAGCGGCGGGAGCACCGGTTGGCGCGAATTCAAGCGGCGCGCGGGTATACAACATTCGCGATTTTGGCGCGACCGGCGACGGCAAAACGCTCGACACCGCGGCGATTCAAGGGGCCATCGACGCTTGTACTGCCGATCACGGCGGCGTCGTGCTCGTGCCAGGCGGAACGTTTTTGATTTCGCCGATCGAGCTCAAGAGCAACGTCACGCTGCACATTGCGGCAGGCGGAACTCTGCTGGCCACGACCGATGCCAAACAGTATCAGCCGGCGCGAGGAATTCCGCTGAGCGGCGATCACACGATGGGCGACGGCAACGTCGGCCTGGTTTATGGGGCCAATGCGGAGAACATCACCATCGAAGGACCGGGCACGATCGACGGGCAAGGCGCCGAAGTTCGCGCCGGCGGTTTGGGCGGCAACAAGCGACCGCACCTGGTGCTGTTTTATAAATGCAAAAATCTCACGGTCCGCAATGTGTACTTGTACCGCAGTGCGTATCACACATGCCGCATTTGCAACAGTTCGTATGTGCAGCTCGATGGCGTGCGGATCTTCAGCCGTGTGACTGGCAACAACGATGGGTTTCATTTCATTAGCGCGGAGTATGTGAACATCAGCAACTGCAATGTGCGTTGTCAGGACGATGCGTGTGCCTTGTTTGGCAGCTGCAAGTTTGTGATGGTCACGAATTCGCTGTTCAGCACGCGCTGGTCGGTATTTCGATTCGGCGGTGGCGTGGCGGAGAATATTGTCGTCTCGAACTGCCTGTTGTATCAGGTTTATGGTTGCCCAATTAAGTTGCGCTGCGAGCCGGGTTCGCGGTACGAGAACATGTCGTTTTCGAATCTTGTGCTGCAAGATGTGACGGGGCCGATTTCGATTGGTGCGGGGCCGATGCGCGAAGGCGGAGCAGGGCAGGGGGCCGTCGTGCGCAACATTTCGTTCAGCAATATCAGCGGCAACGTGGTGACGAAGGAAACGAAGCTCGACGATTCCAATGTGACCGGCGCCAATCGGCCGGGCGAGCAGCATTCGTGCATCATTGTGAATTGCGTGGAAGGCAACACGATTGAGAACATTTCGTTCAGCGACATTCGCCTGACTTTCGGCGGCGGCGGCACGGCAGAAGATGCGGCCCGGCGCGATTTGCCGAAGCTTGCCGGCGAGTATTTCGCGCTCGGCCCGATGCCTGCGTACGGGCTGTATGCTCGGAACGCCCGCGGTCTGAGTTTGCGCAACATCCGGTTTGAAGTTTCGACGCCCGATTTGCGGCCGGCCATAATCTTTGACGGAGTTCACGATGCGGCAGTGAATGGATTGTCGGTCGCCGGCAATGCCGACGCGGAATCGGTCCTGCGGTTGCGGAACACGCGCGAGATGCTGATTTCCGCTCCGCGGCTGTTAAGTCCAGCTGCAGCGTTTGCGCGGGTCGAAGGAAAAGACAGTGCTGACATAACTGTCGACGGCGGTGACATCACAAAAGCGGCGAAAGCGATTGATCTCGCGGATGGCGCGGAGAGATCGGAGGTGAGGTTGCGAACCGGCGTTTAAGGCGATTCAGCGGGCGAACCAGTTGCCCGTGCGACGGTATTTTTATCGGCGCCGTGCCAGGCAAGCGTTAGCCACTGCGAACCTTCGCCGCCGGTCCAGCGGATCTTCAAATCGCGCGGCGGATTTGGCTGCTGATTCGCAACCGGCGCGTTAACGACAGAGATTAAAGGTCGATTCACGAGGCGTTCAACTGCGGCTTCCAGCGTGCTGCGCAGCGCGGGATCGAGAATGGCCTTTTGTACGAGAGCGGTGTGAAGATGAACTTCAATATCTGGATAGTCGGCGAGCATCGGCGGTTCCGGAACGTATGTCGGTTCCTGAGTACCGTGGCCCAACACCATGATTTGCAATCGGTTGTTCAAAGTGCTGCAGCGGATATCGGCGATGGCAAACCGCCCTTCCAATGGCAGCCTGGCGTAGTCGCTCTTCAACTCATTAGTAAACGCATTGGTGCGATCCTTTACAACACTGTTGAATGCCTGGCTGACTTTTTCGCTGGTGCGCTGGGCGCTAATTTCTTCAGCCAAGCGGTGGTCTTCCGCCTCTCGCCGCTCGGCAATGCGAAGCGAAATTCTTCCTCGCAACCGCGGCAAGCTCGTGGAAAAACCAGTTGTCGTGGTGCTTGCCTCGGCGGCGGTTTGCGGCTCGCTTTGCTGGATGCTCATGCCGTCGAACCATAAACGTTTTTCGGAGACGAAACCCGTGATGCCTTGAGAGAAGATCGATATCGGCCCAGAATAGCTAACCGTATTGAATCGCGTGACTCCTTTGAACCGCAATCGCGCCTGGGCTTCCGACGGATTATCGATAAGGTCCAATTCCGTGCGGGCGGTGGTGTGTGAGTTGCCCCGTACGGCCGCGCCGAGAATGTTATCGTACACAGGCGATTTTCTCTCATACTGCCGGCAGATGTACGATTCCAAAAACGATTTCGAAAAACGTACATACATAAAATTATCCGGCACTGCGAGGCTTTCAGGGTCGGCAATGGCGGAGATCACATCGACGCCCGGAAGGGAGCCGACTTCAGCGTCGGATTGGCCGCTTTGCTTATTTGAGGATCGCGCCATTTGCATGCCGGTAGTTGCCGATTTTGTTGTACCGACCACAGGCTTCAGGGCCTCGACCTTCTGGGGCGAGTGTTCCAGCTTTTTTGCCGAAACACCTAGTGACAACAACTCTGCGAAGTCGCCGATCGCAGGCAACACGGCTGAAAGTTGCGAACGAGCGACGAAGTGGGCAACGCTTTCGTTGCTATTGGTGAGCTGTACCGCCGACACAAAGGTATTTGAGGCCGTGCGACCAGAATTTGATTTATCACCATCATTTCCGTCCGCACCGAGAGCCAAGCAGGTCAGCGCGAGCGATACACTTAGCGCACAAAACAATCGCAGCGGAAAGCAGGGAATAACGATCATAGAACTCAAGCGCTGATGGCTGGCCACGGTGTCGTGTTCGGATCCAAGCCAGTGCAGGAAACGTGCCGTAGTGTAGTTTGTCTGAAATCCCAGTTTTCGGCCAGTACCGAGTCACAACAGCGATCGAATGACCGCCGCAGTGGGTGTCATCGGTTCAAAAGCGGCCTTCAGACTGATATCGGCCGCTTATTGACACTGGGCCGCAGTACTTCGTAAATTGTTGGGTTTCCTAATGGTCGGTTGGGCGCCCCTCGGATCGACAAGAGAATTCTGCAGGCGGACCCGTCGTCCAAATTACAGCACGCATGCCGCCACTTTGCCGCACGCGTTACGACAGGAATTAATCATGGCCGTTCCCAAGCGACGACAGTCAAACCAAAAAACCCGTAGCCGCCGCGCGCACGATCATAAAACGCCGAAGCAGCTAACTTATTGCCCTCAATGCAGTTCGGCCGTACCCACGCACACAATTTGCCCGAAGTGCGGTCACTACATGGGACGCACGATTGTGGAATCTGAAGAATAGCGTTTGGGAATCTCGGCGTCCTTGATTCAAGGTGTAGGCGCTTAATTCCAGTTCGCGATTCGATTCGATCAGACACGCAGACAGCCAGCCCCTCAGACACGCAGCATGCCCACCGCATTTCTTTTTCCGGGGCAAGGCGCGTCAATACGTCGGAATGGGGCGCGAATTGGCAACGCTTCCGGCCGCTAAATCACTATTCGACCGCGCCGGCAAAACCCTCGGCTACGATCTTGCTCAGATTTGCTTCGAAGGTCCGGCCGCAAAATTGGATTCAACAATCTGCAGTCAGCCAGCGCTGTTCGTAACTTCGCTCGCCGCTCTGGAATCGCTTAAGGAGAAATCACCCGAAGTTGTCGAGAACGCCAGATTTACGGCGGGCTTGAGCCTCGGCGAGTATACGGCGCTAGTATTCGCAGGCGTTCTTGAATTCGAAGATGGATTGCGAGTCGTCGCGGAGCGCGGGGCCGCGATGCAGTCCGCTTCCGACGCGATATCCAGCGGCATGATGAGCATCCTAGGAATGGACCGCGAGCAAGTGGAATCATTGTGCCTCAATTGCTCACAAGGCGAAGTTCTGCAAGTCGCGAATCTGCTTTGCCCAGGAAATATCGTAGTTTCGGGCACAAAAGCCGCGTGCGAACGGGTTGCAACAGCGGCGACGGCGGCAGGCGCAATGAAGACAATTCCGCTGGCTGTAGCCGGCGCCTTCCACACATCCATAATGCAGCCAGCGGTCGATCGCTTGTCGGCGGCCCTGCAAAATGTTCCGCTCCATAGGCCGCATATCCCGGTTGTTTCAAACGTTGATGCGATGCCTCACGACGATCCGGAAGAGATCCGGCGGTTGTTGGTTCAGCAAGTCGTGAGCCCGGTGCTCTGGGAAAATTCTTTGCGATGGCTGATCTCCCATGGTGTCGATTCCATGTATGAAGTCGGGCCGGGCCGCGTTCTGCGTGGCCTTGTCAAACGTATCGATCGGAAAATGAAATGCGAAGGGACGGACCAATGAGCGCTGAAACTGCTGCTAATAGGTTGAGGGTCGATCTTACGGGCCGGACGGCACTCGTCACCGGCGCTTTGCGCGGAATTGGCAAAGCCATTGCGATTGCACTTGGCCGCTGCGGCGCCAAAGTTGCTTGCGTGGCCCGCGACACCGCGAGGCTGGCTGAAACTGTATCAGCCATTGCAGGTGCCGGTGGGCAAGCAGAAGCGTTCGGCTGCGATGTCACAAACGGAGGTGCGGTCCAAGAACTGGTGGAGGCGATCGCCGAAAAATGGGGTCGGCTCGATATCCTTGTGAACAACGCCGGCATCACTCGCGATACACTCCTGCCACGCATGGGTGACGACCAGTGGGACGAAGTCATCAATACGAATCTGCGGGGCGCTTTCTTGTTTACACGCGCTGCCACGCGACCCATGATGTCGCAGCGATATGGACGAATCATCAATATTTCAAGTGTCTCTGGTCTCATCGGCAATGCGGGGCAGGCGAATTACTCGGCCTCAAAAGCCGGGCTGATCGGCTTCACTCGCACCGTTTCCAAAGAATTGGCCGGCCGAAAGATTACCGTCAACGCCATTGCGCCCGGATTTATTGAAAGTGAAATGACCGCCGCACTGGGCGAAGCACTCCAAGATCAGGTCAAAACGCGCATCCCGGCAAAACGTTTGGGCACACCCGACGAAGTTGCCGATGTGGTCCTGTTTCTCGCCTCGCCAAGTGGCAGTTACATCACCGGTCAGTGCATTACCATCGACGGCGGACTAACCGTCTAAGCAAATCGGCAAGGCGAACTTTTCAACTTCGGGCATCAACCGGATCGAACGCGCGTATCCCCACTTCGCCAGCCCCCTGTGGATCCGTCTAGACACCCCGCCTTAAACCCGTTATATCTTGACTTTCCGACAGCAAACTCTCTATCTTCCAACGACTTACCCAGCTTGAACCATTTCGCCGAACCCACGAAGGAACGGCGGGAACACTGGATTTTATGCTGGGAATCACGAACTATTGCCTGCGGTAGGAGGAATTTTACGTGGCAACCGTTTCCGAACGTGTGATTGACATCGTGGCCACGCAATTGGGCGTGAGCAAGGAACAGATTACGCCCGAGACGAACTTTGTAAACGATTTGGGCGCCGATTCGCTCGATCAAGTGGAATTGGTGATGGAGCTCGAAGAAGAGTTCGACATCAACATTCCAGACGATGCCGCCGAGAAGATTCAAACGGTGGGCCAGGCGATCGAGTACATCGAGAAGGCGCAATCGTAGAAACAGCGCTCTGCCATGAACCGACGTGTTGTCGTCACCGGCCTGGGGGCCGTCACCTCGCTTAGCCACAAGGTGGAAGATCTCTGGCAGCGCATTCTGCGCGGCGAGAGTGGTATTCGCCGCTTGCGTCTGTTCGATACGGAGAAGTTCAAAGTCAAATTCGGTGGCGAGGTTATCGATTGGGCCCCCGGCGAGGAATATGCCTCGGCCAAGGAAGTTCGCCGAATCGATCGTTTTACTCAATTTGCTTTGGTCGCTGGTGTCGATGCCGTGAAGCAAAGCGGTATTGATTTCACCAAGGAAGACCCGTTTCGTTGCGGTGTAATTTTGGGCTCCGGTATCGGCGGCCTGCACGAAATTGAAGAGCAGCTGCGCAGGCTGGTGGAGAAAGGCCCCGACCGGGTTTCGGCCTTCTTGGTCCCCAAGATGATGGTCAATGCCGCCAGCGGCCACCTGTCGATTGTCTACGGCTTGCGTGGGCCGAACACCGCGGTTGCCACTGCCTGTGCCAGCGCGGCCAATGCCATGGGAGACGCCTTCCGCACCATCCAGCGCGGCGAAACAGATATCATGATCACCGGCGGCGCGGAAGCGGCTATAACGCCCATGAGTATTGCCGGGTTTGCAAATATGAAAGCGCTTTCGGAACGCAACGAAGAGCCGGAGAAAGCCAGCCGGCCGTTCGATAAAAATCGCGATGGCTTCGTACTTAGCGAAGGTGCCGGTGTATTGGTGTTCGAAGAATATGAACACGCAAAACGTCGCGGCGCAAAAAATTCTGGCCGAAGTACTGGGCTACGGCGCAAGTGCCGATGGCGGGCACATTACTCAGCCCGATGAGAACGGCACCGGTGCCGCCAAAGCGATGGAACGGGCGCTCGCGGATGCGAAAATGAACCCTGGCGAGGTGGGTTACATCAACGCTCATGGCACCAGCACACCGCTGGGCGACGCGGCCGAGACGCGGGCCATCAAGCGCATCTTTGGCGATCACGCCAAGCAAGTGAGCGTATCGAGCACGAAAAGCCAAATTGGCCACCTGCTGGGCGCGAGCGGAGGTGTGGAATTGATTTTCACTATTCTGGCACTGCGCGACAGTATGATTCCGCCCACCATTAACCTCGACGAGCCCGATCCCGACTGCGATCTCGACTACACGCCGAACCAGGCCCGCGAGCGCCGGCTGAAAGCGGCCATGAGCAACAGTTTCGGTTTCGGCGGTCATAATGCGTCTCTCATCGTCGGCCAGGTGCGCAACGGGCAGGCGTGAATTCGCGTTTTCGTGCTGCCGCGCCAAATGAGGGGCACTGCGCCATCAATTGTGTCGCCGGCATTGTGCGGAAAGCGGTTTGTGCCAGGCGCGAATTCCCCGAGATTTCTCGAGAGCGAAACACAATTCTGGAATTGTGTCGCCGCGCTGGGGACCGATGACCGGAGATGTACGCTGATCAAACTTACGGGCTGCCGCCATCGCAAATGCGGGGCGGAAATAAAAAAAACGAAATGTGGGATTTCAGCAGCGACGAATGGTCATTTTTCTTGGCGGCCAGCGTATTGGTCACTGTCTGCGGCGCACGATATTATACACCGCTCCTAACCGTTAGCTCAATCGGAAAGTCTTCATTCATTCGCAGGACTCTCGCAGTGCTTCCACCGCTCGCCGCAATGCCCACCCTCTTGATTTTGGGTCGCTGGGCAGATCCTCAAGTTGTCGGGCATCTCGATTACACGATTCTTTTTCAGATTGGCTCGGTCGCATGGATCTTGGCGTCGGCTGGCTGCATGCAACTGCTCGGCATCAGTGTCCGTGACGATGCGCTCGAGCGAAACAATCCGGCTGCGCTCATTGCTCTTGGCGGAACCATGTCGGGTGCTGGATTGATCTACGCACTTTCCAACGTTGGCACCGGTCCTACGATATGGACCACGATTGTACCAGCATTGGCCGCGACCATTCTGCTGGTACTTCTTTGGCTGATGATTGAATGGATTGGCGGTGGGGTCGCCGATGCAATTACGATTGATCGCGATGTTGCCACAGCACTGCGACTGGCTGGTGCGACGGTCGGATGTTCAATCGTTCTAGGATCGGCGGCAAGTGGAAACTGGATCGCATGGGATCGAACCTGGATCGAGCTCATCGTGCGCAGTTGGCCGGCATGCGTGATTGCAGCTGTCGCCGGCATCACGCAGCGAATCAAGCAGCCGACTTTGTGGGACCCGCACCCCGCGGTTCTAACATTCGGCTTAATTCCAGGTCTTGCGTTTCTCATCGTGGGCATATTAACCGTATTCATTCTTTAGCCAACTTGGGTGGATTGAGGTGCAACTTTGATTGTGGAGCAGCAGTCACCGACCACCAGCGCTGCACCTCTGCAAGCCGGCGATGCTTTGAGCCGCGAACTATTTCACGACATTCGCTCACAGATGGTCTTGCAACATTGCAAATGGGACCCGCAGATCGGCGATGTTTCGACCATTAGTCCCTTTCCATTGCTCTTGAAAAGCGGTCACTGGCGGTATCTGTCCGATATGACCACGCTCCTTAGCCAAGAGGCATTCGAGGCAGAGAAGGAACTCTTCCACCGCCCAGAACTTCACTCGCTATTAGGCTTGCCTCGCCGGCTTCGGTGGGTGCTCCGTCAAGTCAGAAAGCTCGGTTCGACACCTTCTATTGCGGCTCGTTGCGATTTGATTTTCATTGGACTACCAAGGGTTGGCGGATTTCTGAGTTGAACAGCGACGTTCCGGGAGGATTTAGTGAAGCGTCGGAGTTGCCAGCGCTATTTGCATCGCTGTCCTGCAGCGCACGAACGGCCGGCGATCCAGGCTCAGCATGGGCAAAGGCCATCGATACGGCGGTTGGTTCGGACCGCCCAATTGCGTTGCTCGCCTCGGCCGGATATCTCGAGGACCAACAAGTCATTTCGTATCTAGGCCAAAAGCTTCGTTGGCTTGGACGATTTTCGATTAAAGTGTCACCCCATGATTTGAATTGGCGCGGCGGTCGGGCGTTCTTCCATTCCAGTTCCTATTGCTGCCCGGTTGGGGCCATCGTGCGTTTCTTTCAAGCTGAGTGGCTGGACGTGCGACGGTGCCGGTTCGTTTTCGCGGGTGGCCAAACTCCAGTCACTAATCCCGGCTCAGCGGTACTTGCAGAGAGCAAGCGATTTCCGCTTATTTGGAATCGATTAGCGACGGCCATGCCGACCTGGGAGCGACTACTGCCTAGAACTGCCGATCCGCGCAGGTCGATTGGCGCACGGATGAAAGTTGGGTTGTCAAATCCGCACTGTGCAACACGGGTGATACTGTCGGGATTCGGCGTCTCATGTCTCAGGCACAGTGGCACGACGTGGTTCGCACGGTTTCGAGAAATCCCGCCACCTGGGTGGCTCAAAAACAGTTTATGATTCGCGCGATTGAATCGCCGGTGGGACCGATCTATCCATGCGTTGGAGTCTATACAATCGACGGACGCGTAGCTGGAATTTACGGTCGATTTAGCCATAACCCTTTGATTGATTTTGCCGCGATCGATGCCGCCGTGTTAATCACTGACAAGTGAGATGCGAGCCTATGAACAAACAAGACATATTTGACGCTTGGGCGCCGGCCGCGTCAATTTGGTCGCCCTGGGTTAAGCCCGTTCTATTTTCGCAATTAGATACGCTTGCTGTTGATTCGCCACAGCAACCTCAGACGATGTTTGACTTGGATTGGGTGAAGGATTTGGGCCAGGAGTTTGCGTTGGTTATCGATCTTCCAGGCGCAAAGGTAGTTCAATGGGCAATTTCTCTAGCGAGTTTGGGTTATCGTGGCGTGCCACTTTTCAACTCCTGCCCTGCGCCGGACGGTCAATCCGCGCTAATCGACGTGCGTTCGATCATGACCGCGCTGTTGAACGCCGCACCAGCGTTGCTCACCGCTCAGTTGCGTCCTGATGCACAACCGGCATTTCTATTGGACGCGAATCGCAATACGGGAATTGCATCCCCAGGGCAGTTCGATAATCGATCGATTAGTTTGCCCACAGATTTTCCGTCAGCAAACTTTTTGCTTTCTCACGGCATCCAGCAAATCGTACTCGTGCATGACAACGCAGAGCCGCAGGCTGATCTTTCGCACACGTTGCGTCGATGGCAGGATGCGGGGATGGCGATTTTTGTACATTCGATCGACGGACTTGTCGCACCGCGACCAATTGCGATTACAAAGCCGAAACGTTACCGCCTGCTATGGTACAACTTTTTGGCGAAACTTGGGCTAAAGCAGCACCCTCTTGGTGGCTTCGGTGGGCAACTGTCGATGCCGTCCAGTGGATAAACTAAGCTGGCTCGGAAATTCGATAACCTGCACGTTGTCGTTCGAACGCAAATCTAAGTGCAACGGCTAAACCGTTTTTTTGAGCGAACGTTGAACAGCGTGCAAATTCCGAAGCGAATCACAATCGATGGTCGAGAGCGGCAATTCTTGATTTCGGCGAAATCGTCGAGTGATCAGCTACGGCCTGTCGTGATCGTGCTCCATGGCGGGGGCAGTAAGGCGAGTGAGATTCGGATTTATTCGCAGTTCGATCGGGTCGCGGAGCGCGAAGGTTTCATCGCGGTGTATCCGGAGTCGGTTGGCGGAAACTGGAACGACGGGCGGAGAAACGATTTCAGTGCGGCGCAGCGCGAGCAGGTCGACGATGTGAAGTTCATTCGCGCCGTGATTGATAATGTCGCCAAAGAGCACCCGGTCGATTGCGGGCGGATTTTCTCAACCGGCATCTCCAACGGCGGTATCACGTCGCATCGGTTGGCCGCGAGGCTTCCGATTTGGTAGCGGCCATCGCGCCCGTGGCGGCGGCCATGACGCCGGAAATGGCAGCCGATTTTCATCCCCGCTTCCCGGTTTCCGCACTGATTATTAGTGGCGATGCCGATCCAATCATGCCGTTCGATGGCGGAGAAGTTCGAGTAAGCGGCGGCCCAAGCCGCGGCACGGTGGCATCGGCCCGCGAAACGGTGGCCGCCTATGTGGCCCACAATTTGAATCGCGGTGAACCGGAAATCAGCTTGCTCGATGCGGATCCAACCGACGGCATGCGGGTCGAAATAAAAAAATATCCCGACGGAATCGGAGGCGCAAAGACTTGGTTTTATCAAATCATCGGCGGCGGCCACACCTGGCCGGGTCGACCACGGTATCTGCCTGCGGACATCATCGGCCGCGCCAGCCAGGATTTTTTCGCGAGCGAAGCGATCTGGCAATTTTTCAAAAGCTGCCCCAACCGTGAAGCGAGTGCCCGGCGCTAAACTCATCTTTTGTGCGACGATATTTGGCGGCTGATTCAGGCGATCGATTGACTCACGACCAACAGGGCCGATACAGAATCGACATTTTGGCCGCGTTTTCGCCTAAGTGGTGAGCTTTCGGCTGATAGGGCAGCTGGCATGACAGTTGCAAGCCGTACGCGATTGACCCGCGCCCTGACCCTATATTTTTCAAGGAGCTGAGTTATGAAACGCAGTTTGACATTCCTGGGAGCCGCGGGCGCGGCGCTTGTGGCCTACGCTGCCAGCGGACTGATGGCCCAAACGCCTACCAACTCGTCAGCCAGCGGCGCAAACAATTCCGCCAATAGCGCTAAGGAGAACAAAGACAACACAGCGAAAGAATCGGCGAAGGAAAACGCCAGTGCCGCCAAAGAAAATGCCAAGAGTGCGGCCAGCAATGCGAAGGACTCGGCCAAAGAATCGGCCAATAGTCCGAAGAATCAGGCCAACCAGAGTGCGAAAGCGACGAAGGATTCGGCACGCGAATCGACCAATAACGCCCGCAATCAGGCTACAAGCGGCGCAAACAATGCGGCGCGTTCAGCCCAAGATACTGCCCGCGATGCCCGCGATCAGGATCGGACGACCACACGCGATGCCCAGCAGAATGTGCGGCAGAATTACGATCGCCAATCGAACGATCGCGACAACCGCAATGTCTATCCGCAAAACCAGGGCAGTAACCGCGACAACGCTATTCGCGATTACAGCCGCGACAATAATCGGGAAAGTACCAGCAATCGCGATAACAATTATTCGAATCGCGACAACACTTACAGCCGCGACCGCGACTTCAATCGTGAAAACACCGGCCGTGAGAAGTATAGCCCCGACAACAATTCGAATCGCGACAGCTATAGTCGCGATATGAATCGGGATCGCGACTTCAATCAAGATCGTGACTTCAATCGCGACCGAGATTACGCTCGCGATCGAGAGTTTGACCGCAATTCGCGCGACCGCGATTACAACCGCGATGAGCGCGACAACTATCGAGATAACTTGTCGAATCGAGGAAACTACTCCAACCGCGATGCCTATTCAAATCGCGATAACAATTACGCCAGCCGCGACAGGTATCGCAATCGTAGCAACTTCCGCGTCAGCGATTTACGTTCCGCAGACATCGGTCTGTGGTTCGATCGTTCGGCGCACGATGGCCTCGTGATTTCCGACATCGCCAGCAAAGGCGCCATCAGCAAGCTTGGATTTCATGAAGGCGATCGGATTGTTTCGATCAACGGATATCGCGTGAATCGCGACGCTGACTTCATGCGTTACCTGTTTGACGACGAGTGGCGAAATGATCGCGTGCAAGTCGTCGTGGAGCGCGACGGGCAAGAGCAAATCGTTTGGGTTGAACCATCGGCGCTCATCGAAGATTATCAATACGTCGAGAATGATCCGCTGGAGCACTTTGGCATTGTGCTGGATGACCGTTATGACGACCGCATTGTGGTGTGGAAAGTCATTCCGCAATCGCCGGCTTATTATGCAGGCATTCGCGCCGGCGACGTGTTCACGAGCTTCCGCGGCCAGCCTTTGACAACGCGCAATGACTTTGTGCGAATCATCAGCAACCTCGACGAAGGCAGTGTTCCTGTGCAAGTGCGGCGCGGCGAGCGCTTACGCGACTTCGCCGTGGACGTGCCTCGGTTCGAAGCGCGTTCGGAACGCCGTACGGCGATGCGGCCAAATTACGATAGCGGCCAGACTTTCGAACGTCAAAACTACAACCCCGGCACGCAGTACAACTCCGGTACGCTGTACGATACGAATCGGCAGAGTCGGATCGACGATCGGCAGAACCGTGTAGACGAGCGTCGCGACAATCGCAATGACGGTCGCGGAGTGGGCATCCTGCCGCGAAATCGCTAGTGCGAAATTCATTTGGCTGACAACCCAAGGGTCAGCCGGAGGCCCTGCTTGATATTTTTCAAGCAGGGCTCTTTTTTTGCGCTAGCAATACCGTTTGTTACAATGCGGCCTTTCTCAATCTGACTTTAGGCAAGGAGACCGCCATGAAAAAGTTTGCCGCGCTGTTCGTTGCAATGGTTCTAATTGCCGGTTCGGTGGCTGCGATGTTCATTGCGCAAGACGCCGCGCTCGTCGGCGGAGCGCTCAAGGATTTGAAATTTGAAGCGGTCCCTGGAAACCCCAAGGTCATCGGCGGGCCGCCGCAATTCAAGGTCACGAAAGACACGATCGAATTTCTACAGAAGTTGCAAAAGGACAATAAAATTGTGGAGGTGGAAAACAACGGCGCGCTGAAAATCAAATAGCGAACGGATTTACGTGCCCAGCCGCGTCTCGCCGGAAGCTGAAGTGAGTTTGCCGGAAATGCCACAATTGAGGGCCGGCTGTCGCTTTGATTTCGGTCCTGAGTTGCATTGTCTCCTCGACGGCCGCCTGCAAGCGATAAAATGAACTCGACGCCGCGAGATCCTTGTGTGCTGCGCTGGAGGTGCCTTTGAACGATCAAACGCAACATCGAGCTGTCCGACTTCAATCGACCGCCCTGGTGCTCGCCGCATTAATAACCACGGCTGGTGCGATTTCATCGGCGGTAATTCAATCGGGCTGGTTTGGAAAGCCACCGTCAACCGCCGCGCTGGTCGAACATGCATCGGCAGCTGTAACGCGTTCGGCGTCAAAACGCACGGCGATGTTCACCGGCGTCGTTGAGCCGATTAGCGACGTTGCAATCGCGAGAGACAACGGCGCGATTTTATCGGGTACTTCATCGGCAACAAGCTCGCCTGTCGTTGCGCCGGCTCCGCTACCGACGATGACATACTCCAAACCGCTGATGGGAACAACATCGAAGTTATTTCCGTTCGATCTGACCAGCCATACGCCGCCAGTGAACGATCGCCGCCAGAAGTCTCAAGGCGTCGATGGGTATTTCAATCCGCGATTGATGCAAGGGCATTAACGTCCAATTAATTTGCGTCCGCGGATGCTGATTGATCGATGACGCAAAGAGAAATAGCCGGTGGTCGCGATTTGCAACCACCGGTAAAGTGTTGTCATCGACCTACCGCAATCCAGAATCGCAAATTTCTTTCGATCATTTACCGCTACCCCGCGTCGGCACCACGCTGATCACCGTCGCTTTGTCGGCTGAGAGCAGTTGCTTGGCGAGCGCTTCAATTTCTGCTTTCGTGATCGACTGGTAGTCCTTCACGAGGTTTCGGGCGTCATCCAATGTCGAAGGGTTTTCCTGGCAATCGCATAGGACCAACATCCAATAGCCGTTTTGCAGGACCATCGTGTCGAGCGAAGCAATCGCCGGCTTGAAGGCGCGCTGGAACTCGTCTTCTGTGACACCACCGGTCGCGAGATTCTCACCCATCTCGACAACCAGTCGATTGACTTCCGCCAGCCGCGCCGGGTCAAGTTCGATCACCGACTGCAAATAACCATAGTCGGGATAAACGCCGCGTGTCACGCTGTCCATCGAGGGAGTGTACGTCGCGCCAATTTCTTCTCGTACTTTGAGAAACAGGCGATTTTGGAAGATGTTTGCCAGCAAATTCATGCGATTGGCCAAGGACGAACTGCGACTGCCAGGAGTCGGCCAGCAGACAACACTCAGCGCGATGGGTGTATCGGAAGCAAACTTGAACTCCTTCGATTTTGGCGTTGCAGGAAACTTGACTTGCCGCTTGTCTTCAAAGCGTGGCTTCTCGGCGGCACGTTCTGGAAGGGCTCCTAGTGTTTTCCCGACCAATTCCAGTGCGCGCTCTGGATCGATGTCGCCGACGATGGTTAGTTCCAGATAACCGCTCTTTAGCGGCGTCTGCATCCAATTCTTCACATCCTCCAAGCTGAATTTCTGTAAGCTCTCCAGCGCAGGCAGGCGGAAGCGAGCTTCGTCGTTGTGCAGAAACGCGTCCACGTCTGAACCTAAGATGCCGCCGGCAGAGTGCGATAGTGCGGTGTAGATCGACTGAAAGCGTCCCATCACCAGCTCTCTGACTTCGGGGCGGAAGGCAGGGCTTTCAGATAGGCCGCGTATAGTTGCAATTGCAGTTCCAAATCGTCGGTCGTGCAATCGCCGAAGAATTGAAACGCGTCGTCCGCCACACTAAATCGTAATCCAACGTTCTTTCCAGCGATGATCTGCTGCAGCTCGTTCATCGTGTGGGCTTCAAGGCCACCCAAAATGAACACGGCATCGGCCAGTTGATTGAGGCCTGGTTTATCGTCCGGCAGGTCCAATAGCCCACCGCCAAATCGAACTCTAATTCCGACCGATCCTTTCTCGAACGGCGTTCGCTTGACGTTCACATGTACGTTATTGGCGAAAACCGCCTGCACAAAGTCGAGATCCTTTTGTTCACGGCGTTCGATGACGTGACCGGCCGGACCAAAATCGGTGTATGCGAATTTGCCGACGACTCGCTCGATGGGCGCAGCGACCGGTTGCTCGTGGCTGGCCCGATATGCAGCGAGCAGTTGCTGAGTGCCATCGCCCTCAAGTTTTAAATTGCCTTGCATCCAGATTTTGATATCTGGCGTATTCCACAACTGATGCAGCGCTTCGCGGCAGTCTGATGCTTTGATCTCTGCGAAAATTGTTTTGACCATTTCCAAGGCGTCAGTGGGATCCATGAATACTTCGCGTTTGATGAGCGATTGAACAATGTCATTTGCCAGGCTGGCAGGTTCACGGGTTGAGGCGTGCTGTGCATCTGACTGCATACCGGCCAGCACCATTGCCTTCACTTCCGCTAACTCAGATTCGGCGAACCCGTACTGCGTGGCGCGGCGCAGTTCCTGGTCGAATGTGGCGACTGCTGCTTGCCAGTTCTGCGGCTCGCAGGTGGCTACAAGTTCCGTCATTTCCGCCAGATGGAAGAGCGAGGCTGTGCCGATCGATGCGCTTTGCACCGCCGCATGTTCCGATTTGACAATCTTTGAAAATCGCCGATTCAGCATCATATTCGCCAGGAGGCCCACAGTTTCTTCACGCTGGCGCTCCAGGCAATCGGGCTTCGCCGATGGGGCGGCGGCGACGCACAGCTCGACCTTCACGACCGGCAAATCGCGATCGAAGTGAAACCTTGCCGACAGGCCGCTGCCGGACGTGGCTTTGCCAAAAACCGGATTCGAGTTTTCCCCGCGGCGAGCGGTCACGTCTTTGAAGGTGCTGCGAATTAGCCGCTCGACCATTTTCACATCGAAATCGCCTGCGGCGACGATCACGGCCCGACCCGGCGTGTACCACGATTCGTAAAAGTCGACGAATTGCTGGCGACGGAGTGCTTTGACGTGCGGCATATCGCTGACTGGCATGCGCCGCGCGATTAATGTCTCCGGCAATGCATAGTTGAAGATCGGACCGATCGCACGGTAGCCGGCTGAATCTTTCGCGAAGATTTCGTTCAAAACAATCGCGCGTTCCTTTTCAATTTCCTTGTCGGTCAAGAGTGCTCCATCGAAAAAGTCACGAAACATCTTCAATGCGTCATCGGTGACTTCTTCATTGGCACGCGGCAAGTCGAGTTTGTAAACGGTGGAATCGAAATTCGTGACGGCATTCACATCTGCGGCAGTGCTCATGCCGAGACGCTGCAAGTATTCGAACTTTTCGCCCGTGGGAAATTGTTTTGAGCTTTCGAACGCCATGTGCTCGAGAAAATGCGCAATGCCCCGCTCCTGTTCGGTTTCCCACAATGAACCCACATCCATGTACATCCGCAGGCTGGCTTTTGTCGGCGCTTGTTTGGTGGGATAAATGACATACCGCAAACCATTGTCGAGCTTGCCCCAAATCGCTTTGGTGTCGGCCCTAAGATCGCTTCCCTCATGCGCCCAAGGTTTGGCAACCGGTCCAGGTCTTGCGGCATTAGTGGCAAGGCCATCGGCCCTGCCAAGCATTGAAGTTAACTCCGCGGCGTGTCCCAACAACGACGCGCATAACAAAATGGCAATTGCTAAAAACGTCCGCTTCATTGAATTCACCCCTGGAATGAAATTGAAGATTGCTACCCTCTGCGCGAAGTGCGCCCACCGATGTCCGCTCGGACATCTAATTGGGCCAGCGCAAAGTGAAGCCGGGTGTTACAGATGAGTTCTGTTTTGCCGGGACTAAGGTCATTTCGTCCCGAGGAATTCCGCGTTCGGCGGCCGCCAGAATGCTTGCGTTGACGATCGGCAGCGATCGGCGTACATTGCAGAGTTAAGGCCGGTTTGCTGCGCGCACTCAGTTTGACTTCAGGCTCCCACCTCTGGCCATCCGAAGCGTGCCTGGCGGCCGAATCTAGCCAAAGGAGGACAGATCATGCCGCTGTTTGAAGTCGAGACCGACGCACATATTATCATCACCTGGGCAGCCAATGACGATGATGCTACGCATGTGGCCAACCATGCCTACCCTGGTGAGCGCGTTTTGCGACTTACCAAGCGCCGCGCGATACTTGGGTCATCTCCAAATCGGTCCTCGGCATTTCCGGCAATATGGATATTTGCCACACCGCCCGCGATTGCCTGAGCAAAGCCCACGGTGACAAAGTGCACGCCATCCGGCTTTACATGCACGAAACGGG
Organism: Pirellulales bacterium; assembly: GCA_963773875.1. Lineage (GTDB taxonomy): Bacteria > Planctomycetota > Planctomycetia > Pirellulales > JADZDJ01 > CAVTYH01. The sequence continues at coordinate 196,733 of CAVZCV010000001.1, read as the reverse complement.
CGAAGATCTAGACCGAGCGCGCAAAGCGATTGAATCGAACATGGTAATGGGCTGGTAGAAGCTGCGCGTCAGATAGTCTTCTGCGGAAAAAGGCGATTTGCGCTTAGTGGGATCAAGAGAATTGCGCACCCAATTGTCGCAATCACAAGCGCTTCCGGCTCCGGCACCACCTGGATCGATTGAATCTGCAAATTTGCCGAGGCCGACGAAGTGTCGTCGCCGAAGAACAGGAAGTTCGTCTGATTGTACGGGAAGCCCGTGTTGAACGGTGGGCCGCCGTTGAACGCAGAATAGTCGCGTAAGCTGCCAGATAGAATTTGATTCCCGCTGGCCAGCAGTTGGTAACTGTCGCCCGAAACAAGCAGTCGATACGGAATTTCGCCCGTTGTTGTATCGAAGACGCCCGACGATTCGCCGTGAGTGAATCCGGCATTCTGGGCCCACACTTCATTCTTCCAAAAGCTCAGCTCGATTCCCGGCGGCCCAGGCGAAGCCACGCTGGAAAGCACGGTCACGCTGAAACCGGCGCGATCGGCACTGCTATGCTGCTCGTCGATGATCCGAAGCGTGAAGTCGACTTCAAAGCCTGCATTGCGATCCAGCGGTGCCAAATTCGGGTGCACATACGCAAATCCGGGCGAAAGCAAATTCGGTACGTGCGTGGTAAACCCAGCTACATCGGCAATCTGCCCGCTAGTATCCAGCATCGTTACCCCGCCACCCGCCGCAGCCATGGCCACCGCCGGAGTCAGCGGATTGCTTTTATTGAGCGCCTGATAACCCCAATTCCAGGGCGCCTGCGTCGGCAACACGCCAGATGACCCGAAATAACTCGGCTGGGCGCGCGACGCTGTCGCAAAGGCCAGCAACAACGCCAGAGCATTTATCGCCAGCAACAAACGCTTCGAACTCAAGGTTCGCTCCATTCCAGAGCAAATTGAAGTGGGGCATCAAACTAGAGACTGATTTAGCGTAGTCACCGGCGCAACTCGCCGCAAGCAATGTGAACCATGTGACATACTCATCGGAATTGGTGCGCATCAAGCAACTGCGGGCGCCGCACGCTGCCTGCCTCGAAATTGGCGGATTGCGAGCAACAGCACTATCACGCCCGCGCCAATCGCAGCAGGGATCGCCGCCGGAGGAACTGCGGCAGAAACTGGCAGGGTGAGCTCAAACGATACCAGCGTGTTCTTACTGAGCGGATCGCCGTTATCGACGACGCCGAGGACCGCCCAATTTCCACTCGCCAACTTTGGACCCAAGCATAAGCCTTCCAGATTCTCCGCAATCGCACTGCTGGAATACAGCTGCATCTTCTTGACTGGCGTGTAGCTTCTTCCGATCAGCTCGCCGGCGAGTTCACCTTGGCTTATGTCGGTCGCGCCGGCGAAATCCACCTGATAAATGCGCGTCTGAAATGGCGGCAGCCCGGCCACCGCCGAGCGTTCCAGCGTCAACAGGGTACCATCCGGCAGCACGACCAGATCTGATAGTCCGCTGCAAACCGGCTCGCCGGCAAGCACACTATGGATTGGATCGACCGGATAGGCATACTCTTGCGCGGGCGTCACCGTGTTGCCGTCAACCGCGAGCCGCTGCAATCGCACAATCGTGCCATGGTCTTTCGTCGAAGCCCCGCCGTCGACGGTCAACGCCTCTTCGTTGGCGGTCCACATTTCTTTGCCGTCCGCGCGGCGCGTGAGCGATTCCAGCCCGCGGTTGTCGACCTGATGTTCAAACACCGCCGGCAGCTTCACCGTCTGCAAAAGCTCAGCTTTTTTGCCGAGGCTGTACTCGTAAATCGCCGGCGGCGGGGGAGTTGCTTCGTTGCTAAGGAAAACGCTATTCCGCGCCGCGTCGGTGTAGACGATGCCTTCGTAGTCGCGCGCCGTGGGTACCGTTTGGCCGCCAACTACGGAACCGGATGTAATCACACCGTCGTCTTTGAATTTCACTTCCAAGAAGACGAAGCGATTCGAATTGTCCATTACGGCAGCGTAGCGGTCGCCGCCAAGATAGGTCACGCCACTGAGCCCGCCGATCTTAAACGTCGCACCATTCTGATCGGTCGTGTTGTCGGCGGTCAAATGAACTTTGCCGCGATAGGTCAGCGTATACGGCTCGGCGGCAGAAGCGACTCCGCCAAGCGCAATAAGAGTGGCGAACGCCAAAACACCGGATTGGAATCGCCATCGCATGCATCCGATGATGCACAGCAACTACCGCGTTGGCAAGAGACCTGGTGTTGCCGCGTACGGACTTGGATTGCCATACGCCGGTTCGCTGGCACTCGTTGAATTGCCGCCGGCAGTGGAGCTGGCCCCTTGATACGCGCCGTAAGATTCGCCGCTGCTGCTATTCGAAGTAGCAGGAGATTGGTAGCTCGCCGGGGTCACTCCGCCGAACGAAACGTGTCCGCTCGGTTGAATTCCCGTGCCAGCTGGAACCGTAACCCCGGCCGGAGTCGCTGGGTAATCGCCGGTTCCCGCAGGCCGATAGTTAGGGTCTTGCCGCACCGGCAGCGCTGCACCGCCCGCTGGGGCTCCCATGGCAGTGCCGCTTGGCGTGTACGCATCGGGCGGATTGTATCCTGTGTTGCCCGGCGGATTTGGCGTCAAGCCCGGCTGATAACCGTTGTTGCCCGGGGCTGTATTGTCGGAGCGATAATTCGTAGGCGGCTGAGCATAGCGATCGCCATACGCATTCGTCGCGGTGGGTGCCGGTGCACTGGCCGATGGATCGGCATATCGATCGCCCGACATCGCAGCCTGCGGAGCCGAATATCGATCGCCCATCGCCGCGGTCGGTTGGCTCGCACTCGGATCGGCACCACTCGGTGTCGAGTACTGTCCGCCATACGCCGCGGCTGCCGGATTGCTCCGTACATCGGCAGTGCGATACGCCGGCATCATGCCGTTCGGATCGGCCGCCGGCGGCATCGCTGATCCGGCCTGCTGGGTTCCCGCGTACGAATTGGTCGGTTGCGACGTAGCGCCAGCCGATGACGGTGCGCCGTACAAACCGCTTTGCGGTTGCACTGCTGCAGTCGAGTTGTTTTGTGCAGCGCCGTAGGCCGAAGTCGCAGCTCCGTAAGCCGGCGTTGTCGCAGCGTAGTTCGTCGCTCCTGTCGCAGCGCCGGCGTTATAAGCAGTTGCGGCGTTCGCGCCATTCGCACCCCAACCGCTCGCGATCTGCGGACCGCCAATCTTGGCGGATTCATACGGTGTCTTCGGATATGCATTCTGATACGCCGCAGGCTGCGCGCCATACGCGGCTGCGCCATTCGCGCCTGTTGCTGCTTGTCCCGGCATTCCGGCTAGCGATCCTGCCGGGTTCACCGTGCTACTAGGCAGCGTCGGCGTTCCTGTTGTCGTCGTGGGCGGCATCGTCGTGGTGCTGGCGAAGGCCGGCGCCTCGCTCAGTTTGTCTTTTTTCTTACCCCAGGCGAACATGCTCGGGCCACTTTTGCAGCCGCTGACGCTGAGCACAAGTAACACCACCACCGCGGCCCGACCAAATGTGGCTCGCATGGCTCGAAATACCTTTTGCACGTTAGTCAGGCGAGTGCCATGCCGGCGGCGGCGACGTCCCTGTCGCTTGCCAGCTCCGGCGGCATCCTCTTCCCTGAGGACGAATTGAATTGAGATGAGACGTTCGATTTGCGTGCCTCGTTGTGCTGCGATTCGCAATCGCTTCGAGACGCGAATACCCGCAGGCACCCAGACACCTGATTCTGACCTTCGGCAATTGACCCGCTCAAACTCCACGCAATCGGCACGATGGTGAAATTAGCGCAGCTCCGCAGGCCACCTCCACCGCGGGTCGGGCGGCGATTCTAGCGTGCCACTTTATGCGGTCAATTGCAAATTGACATGTTGGTGAAGCTAGCAGCGGGACTCGCTTGTCGTTGAATGCGAACTTACGCCGAATTTTCCCACAGCTGCGCGAACCTTCGTATGCCGCATCTGCTCGCAATGCTTGCACCGCTTTGCTCGTTCTTCTATACCACTCTTGTATGACAACCTCCGCTCCGCCGACCAACCAGCGTCGTCAATTCGCCAGCGACAACTATTCCGGCATCTGCCCGGAAGCGTGGAGTGCGCTCGCAGCCGCCAATGAAGGGCATGCTGCGTCTTACGGCAACGATTACTGGACGCTCCAGGCCAGCGACGAGCTACGGGAATTATTCGAAACCGATTGCGAAGTGTTCTTCGTGTTCAATGGCACCGCCGCGAACGCCTTGGCTTTGGCTTCGATGTGCCAATCGTATCACAGCATTATTTGCCATGAGCTCGCGCACGTGGAGACTGATGAATGCGGCGCGCCGGAGTTCTTTTCCAACGGCACGAAAGTGCTCACTGTCGCGGGCGAGAACGGCAAAGTCCATCCGCCGGCCGCCGAGCATGCCGTCCTGCGGCGTAGCGACGTCCACTATCCCAAACCGCGCGTGGTCAGCATTTCGCAGGCGACGGAGCTAGGCACGATTTACTCGGTCGATGAAGTTCGCGCGCTGGGCCAGCTCTGCCGTCGACTCGGCCTGCGGATGCACATGGACGGCGCACGGCTGGCCAACGCCATCGCGGCCCTCGGCGTAAAGCCAAAGGAAATCACGTGGCAGGCGGGCGTCGATATGCTCTGTTTCGGCGGCGCAAAAATGGCTTGCCGCTGGGTGAAGCGGTGATCATGTTTCGCAAAGATAAAGACGCCGCGGAAGAATTCGCGTTCCGCTGCAAACAGGCCGGTCAGCTGGCTTCGAAAATGCGCTTCCTCGCCGCGCCGTGGCTGGGTCTTTTGCAAACCGGCGCCTGGCTTCGCAATGCGCAAGCGGCCAACCGCGCTGCGGAAAATTTGGAATGCCAACTACGCAGTATTCCCGGCGTGCCAATCACCACCCCACGTCAGGCCAACGCTGTGTTTGTCGCTCTCCCGCCGGGAGTCTCGCAAGCCCTGCACGACCGCGACTGGCACTTCTACGAATTCATCGGCCGCGGCGGCGTGCGCCTGATGTGCTCCTGGGATACGACGGACGAAGACATCAATCTCCTGATCGCCGATCTACGCGAACTCATGGGCATAGCGCAGACGAAGAGAAGTTAATGAGTGGTTGCTCAGGGCTCCTCTCTGAACAGGCTCAATTCCGACAGTGCCACGCAAGCTGCCGACTTGGTGATTCGCAGTCGAACTTTGCTGGCCGTCACCTCCTCGCCGCGCACCAGGCGGCAATTGCCGATGCTCGAGCCTCTCGCAAATTCCATCCACTGGTCGGCGTGCCATTGGTCCAGCGCGAACGACTCGATCCGTTGTCCCAGCGGCAAGTATTCGCGGAGACGCACTACATTGAACGTTGCCGGTTGGCCCAAATCGACGATCAACTCCGGCTGCGTGACGTCGTCGTCGGTGGACCAATACGTATCGCGACGATCGTCCAGTACCGTCGCGGCGCCAAACTTCGAATCATTGCCACGAGTGTTCGACGCCACGGCCATCGCGTCGCGGGCAATGTTCTTGGTGAAGATCGCGTCCAGGGCGCCGCGAAATTCGCGCAGCGATTCCACATCGCTATCGGCAATCTGGCCCCGTCGATCGGGTGGCAAATTCAGCAGCAGTGTTGCCCCTCGACCGACCGAAGCAAAATATAGCGCGAGCAACTGACGTGGTGTTTTCACCATCGCTTTTTCCTGCTCATGGTAAAACCAACCTTTGCGGATGGAAACATCGCATTCCGCGGGCAGCCACTGGGCCCCATCGCGGTCCCCTCGATTGAGGTGCAAATCTGCCGACGCGCCAGGCACCGCTTTGCCAGGAGTCAACGTGCACCAGCAGGGATTGCCCGCTGTCCCACGCTCGTTCCCAACCCAGAGCACGTCGGGGCCAACATCGCTGAAGATGCAAGCTTCCGGCTGCAACTCGCGCACTAGTTGCCATGTGGCGGGCCAATCGTAATACGTCTGGCGATCGATCATCCGAGCTTCCCGCGCACCGCCGTAGTAGCCCTCTCCGCCGTTGGCGCCATCAAACCAGACTTCGAAAATTGGTCCGTACTGTGTCAGGAGCTCCCGCAGCTGATTGCGAAAAAACGCAATGTATTCCGGCTGGCCATAATCTTTGTGATTGCGATCCCACGGCGACAGATAAACGCCGAACCGCAAATCGCATTTTCGACAGGCGTCGGAAATCTCCTTCACCACGTCCCCGTGCCCATCTTTCCAGGCCGAATTCTTCACGGAATGTTCGGTGAACTTCGATGGCCACAGGCAAAATCCGTCATGATGCTTCGCCGTCAGGATCAACCCTTTCATCCCGGCGTCGCGCGCCGTGCGGGCGATTTGCTCCGCGTCGAAGTCCGACGGATTGAAAAGCTTTTCGTCTTCATCGCCGTCGCCCCATTCTTTGTCGGTGAACGTGTTCACGGTGAAGTGCAGGAACCCGTTGAATTCCAACTCCTGCCAGCGCAGTTGCCGCGCACTGGGCGTCGCGCCAAATGGCGGTGGCGGCTCGGCTGTCCAAGCGTTTAACGCACTGGCGATAAGAACGATGCCCGCAATCACGCTCTGGCGGGATCTTGCGATACGAATGTATTTCATGGATCCACGCTACCTGAAGGCGATAGACGAATGCGGGGGAATCCTATTATGCCCACGCAACCTCCGATTTGCGCCACATGGCAAATGGTGCGTTAAGTAAACGCCCTATCACATTTGTGGGACGAGTGGGCCGCGGGCCATTTGTCGTCATTGGCGTTAAATCTCACTCCGGTGCTTTTGCAATTCGCGCGATTGGGTAGAGCCCGAAGCGCTGATCCCAAGATGAATGCCGGCGGGCGAAGAATTCGAGGCGCGCTTGCGGGCTCGCGGCGAAGGCCGGGTCGTCGGCGAGTTTCTTTTTGAATTCAGCCGCCAGGTCCGGATTCTTGGCCAATTGATCGCGGGCCACATCTTCGGCGACATAGTCTTCCATGTATTCCTTGCGCTCAAACGCGCCGTTGAACATGCCCCAGGCCAAGAACGAATCGGGCGCGAGAGGTTCCAGCAAGCCCATGGCGAGCCGAGCTTTGGGTTGGGCGATGGGCACGAAGAGCGAGCCGGCGGGGAAATCTTGCGTATCGGCCTTCCAGCTTCCGTCGACAGACAGCGTCTGACGACTTTCTTCCGATCGCCTGCCGAACGTGGCCTTGTCGGCGCGAAAGGTCTCCACAATAGCTTGTGATAGCGGCGATTTCAGAACTCGAAACGTGATGCCGTGCATTTTCAGTTTGTCGGAAACCCAGGCGGAATGCGCCGCCGGCACGAGATAGCCACCCTGCGGGGCGATCACGTTGACGCTCGGCTGAATTTCGTCGCGCAGCGGGACTTTCCAAATTTGCGGCCGGCTTTCGTCGTAGTGGGTCATGAGCGCGCCGGAGACCTCGGATTTGGTGCGCGTGAATTCGTAACCCCGAAAATCGACGCTGTGCGATTTTGGACTGGTTGTGTAATCGAGCGGCACCCATTGGCCCGCGAGCTTGCCACTGCGAAGATCGGCCTCGTGCGCGAGCTTAAGCCACTGGCCGCCGTGGGCCGCAATTTGCTCTAGTAGCGAGACGATCGTGTTGTGTGTCGCGCGTACCCGCGTGGGATAGTCTTTCCAGGAATGCGTTTCGACAAGCATGCCGAAGCGGTTACGGAGTTGAAAGTAGGAGTGCGAAAAGCGCGGCGGCGACACGTGATCGACGAAGCCGGAACTGGGATCATCGCGCTTGGCGAACGAGGGGTAGAAAGGCGTCGGCAGAGAACCTTCGCTGGTGAGATCGGCCAGGACCGCGGCTTGCAAGGCCGCGCCGGCTTTAGCCAATTCGGCATCGCCGGCGTGCCGGGGTTCGACTTGAATTGCAATATCGTGCTCGAACTTTGCGCCGTCCGTAACGTGCAGATCGATGTACGCCAGTGGATCCCACGCATTCACGAAGCGCAGCATGGCCTGCATTTCCGGCGCTTCGGCTTTCATATAATCGCGATTCAAATTCAAATTCTGCGCGGTGGTTCGCCAGCCCATTTCTTCCGGGCCGCGCTGGTTGGGGCGATTCCACGGACCGAAGCGCTCGTGGCCATCGACATTGAAGACCGGAACGAAAATGAAAACGATTTTGTCGAGCGCGCCTTTGGCTGCGCGATCTTCGAGGGCTTCGCGCAGCGCGAGATAGCCGGCGTCTTTGCCATCGATTTCCCCGGCATGGATGCCCCCCTGTACGAGCAGCACCGGCAAATTGCGTTCGTGAGCCTTCTCGGGCGTCAAACAGCCTGTGCGTGAAACGATGAGCGCCATCATTGGCCGGCCTTCGGGTGTGCGTCCGAATTCTTCCGCGCGTACGGTGTTGGGATAGGCCTGCTGGAATGCATTGCATAGCGCGATGACTTCCTCGTATCGTCCGGTTTTTTGAAAGCCCGAGCGCTCCGCGATAGTGGAGAGCGATTCCTCCGCGGCGGCGGCGCTCGACGAGACGGCCGCAATCAGCACGGTCGACAGCAAACTGGGGCGGATCATGCAGGACATGCCTATTCCGCGGGGTCATTAGTGGAATGCGGTTCCAATAGTGTATGACCGGCGGAAGCAAAATGGGAACGCTTTCTGGGTGGAGAACCACATGTATTTGGGCTCGACCGCCAGGCATCGAAAATAGGGCCGGGCAATGCGGGCCGCGGAACCGCCTATTCGGCTGCTGGCCGCCGCCACCGCTGTCTGAGTAACCCAGCTCGGGATATCGCTCTTCCTGTCTTCTCCGTGCCCCCTGTGTCTTCGCGGTTAAAAAACTTTTTGGAGTGGCCAAAAAAACCCATTGACTTTTGTTCACGTGTACATTACACTATGTTTGTCGGAGAGTATGGGCTCCTTGACTCGGTCTTTGGCAATTTGAAACAGTAGACGATAGGCAGTTCGCTGCAGGCGTGGAGACAGCGGTTGGCCGAGGCGCTTGGATTGCGCGGCTGGCCGGTGGTGGCGAACGGGGATTTGAGACTTTGTCGTTTTGCTTCGCGATTGCGGAAAAAACCAGTCCCGTTCGCTCGAGAATTCTCGAACGATTTGGGGCCTCGAAAGCGGAGAGTGAAATTACTGCGAAATAACTCGCAGCGAACAACGCAAAAACCTCTGTCCAGGTTGCAAAGCGCGCTTCGGTTATTTCACTTCAAAACACGATTTTTGGGAATCGGCGATGCTCCGAGGCGGGTTTCTCGAAGAAAAGATGCTTGCCGAGTTCCGATCGTTCACCACGATCGTTGGGGGGCCTGTTTCTCTCGATGTTTCTTGGAAATCGAAGAATCGAGCTTGGAAAAAACTCGCGCGGGTCGACAGCGCGAGTCAATGGACGACTGCGACTGGAGCGTGGCGCCTTTTGCGTTCGGCTTTGCTAAGTTCCGCTGGCCGGATGTATGTCCTTCGGAGTTACGCGTCGAACCGTCGTTGCGCCTGGCGCGGCCAGATGGATCCAGCGGCTCTCCAACCCATCGAGTTCGGAATCCAACCAGGCATCAAAATGCGCATAGGCTTCGCCGGAGACTGTCAGTTTCGGCTCGTCGAACTGCGCTGTTTTGCCTTGATGATCGGCAGGTCGGGCATCTTCACGCGGACGTCGGTGTCGCTTAGACATGGCTCTCTTCTCCTTCGGCAGACGCGGAGTCGCGTTCCAGGGGGTGCAAACGCTGTACCATCTATTACGGACGACAGACGCGATTGTTCCGGGTTCGCGCCGCATATCACTCATTTTAGCTGCCGGCCGACGCAAATGGGATACAGGGATGCGCTCGACCAAGGACTTTGTGACAACTGGCACAAAGCCCACCGGTGCCGAAATGGACCAATGATTTACGGAGCATGCCAAATAGACGCCCGGCGGAGGCAGGTGGGACGCTGCACATTTCCGCCGGGCGATTGAATGACGCGCGGTCCACCTCAGCCAGCGCGTAACACGGGAACTCCTAAATTAAGGGAGGCGTCTTTGCGGCATTTAGTCAACGAACTGGTAGCAAAAGAGCAATCAGTTGTTCTCGCCTTTCTTTTCCTTTTTGTCGCCAGCTGTCGGGCGATCTTGTTGGATTCGCCGCATCAGCCGCGGCATGATTTCGCGAAGTTCGATTTGATCCAGTACGCCATCTTTGTTGGCGTCGAGCTCGTCGAATCGCTCTCGCAGCGGTGGAGGCAATTCATCTTTCTGCAGCTTGCCATCTGCGTTTTTATCGAATTGAGTCATAAGGCGTTTAAAGGCTGCATCTGGATTCTGCCCAGCGAGCGCTGCCGCAGCACCCGCGGCTCCGGTCATTTCAGGCGGCATTGATTTCAGAAGTTCCTGGCGCGTAATTTCGCCGTCGGCATTGGCCAGCTTCTTCAGCACTTCGGCGGAGGCGGCAATCTCTTTCGCATCCAGCTTGCCATCGCCGTTCGTGTCCAACGCGTGGAATATGGCCATTCCCATAAAGGCTCCAACACCTCCGGCTGAACTGCCCCCAAACGCCTGGCCAAACAGATTTGCGGGACCTGCCGCGCCGGGTTGATCGGCGGGTGGAATCGGACCTTCTTCAAAACCGGCGATAAATTCTTCGCGGCTAAGTTTGCCGTCGTGATTTCGGTCGGCTCGCCGCAGGAGTCGCTCAAATAAGCGATGGCTTTCTTCAGGCACTTCATCCGACGAAACGACGCCATCGTGATTTACATCCAATTTCTCGAACAGCGCTGCACCGCGATCGCTCGATGCTGAACGATCTTTGGCATCTTCTCCTTTCTGACCATCGTCGGCCGCCGGAGCACGCGAAATCGAGACAAGCCACAAAGCAAACAGACAACTGCACAATAAGCGGCACATGGAATGGTCCCCCGCATCGGCCAAATTGGCGTCAAAGCTGGCGAGTCCGTACGTGTGCCAGCACAGTGTAAGGCTTCCCCTGGCAGCAATGTAAAACTTTCGAACGACGATTCAGCGACGTCAATGAGATACTTAGTAGCAGAGCATTGCCCGAAATATTTAACAGTCAAAAAAATAACCGGTTCCGCAGATTTCGTTAAAGTTTGGCCGTCCCGAGGCTCGGTATTCCGGCGATTATTGGTGTTTCAGCAGTGCAGCCCGAAGTGTTACTGGGTTCGCAAATTCCAATGGCCATAAGGACTTAATCGAGCTTGCTGGAGTTGAGCGCACCGCTCTATAATTCGCCGCGATTTTGCACGAAGCGGACTGTCAGCAAAGACCACTCCGGTTCGCAGCCCACACGAAGAAGTCGGGGTGCCCGCCCGCTGGTGGGACTGGTCCAACGTTTGCATTGGGTGAGTGTCGCAGTAGAACTCGCGATTGTGCTACTCGAAACGTTAAGATCGTCATGATTGCAACTACCCCAGTAAACCTGTGCGGCATGTTGAAGTTGAACAACACACCTTGGCACGCCGCACTGGAGAGCGTGGCAAAAAATCGACACGACCAGTCAAGTGTCGCCGCACACTCGTGCGGATTGCTACTGCCGCGCTTGCTCGCAAAAATCGGGTCAGGCTGCGCAGTGATACGGTTTTCGAAATTGATTGAAAAGGCTCCGGCTCCCGTCCGATGTATGCAGTGCGAATCTTCATGCCCGCGCTTGTCGCATTGCCACGCATGGAACATGGCGCCGGTCGCCCGTATCGAAGTACAATTCCAGGGACGGCCCCGTTACTCAATCGTTTGCAGGTTCCATGAGGTTCACCGAGCCCGACAAATTTCTGTCACTAGCCATACGGCTAAGGCTTGCGCACCAACCGGAGCTGCTGGCGATGGCCGAGGCCGTTGTCACTGGAGCGGGTCCGACGTTCTGCGACAATTCAATTTGCTGGCCGCGCGGCAGTATTCTCTGCCGTTCAGTGGGAACTGATCTGCGGCCGGCTGTGAGAAGGAGATTCACCATGCAAATCTACGGTCCAGCTCAACTCCACGGTACTCAAGGCGTGAACGCCCCACATTTCAATCGAACAGCGCCCTCAGCCGCGGCGAATACACCGGCCTCGATCGACACCACCGATGAACTGCAGCTTTCGCCGGCGGCAGAAATGGCCGGGAAACTCAATGACCTTCCCGACATCCGTTGGGACCGCGTGAACACCATCAAAGCCGCGATCGCCAATGGCACGTATATGACCGACGATAAGCTGAACGGCGCACTCGATCGTTTACTCGATGAAATTGCCTAGATGAAATTGCCTAACAGGAATCGGGCTCGCCGAGAATTCATTTTGCTGCCAGGTATTCAACTGAATTCTGCAATTCGATTAAACGACAGCCACACAACATCGCTTTGGGGCGATGCTCTCGCGAACCCCTGTTCGGTCCGGACAGGGGTTTTTTAATGAACTTGGCCCGCGTGAACCGAATTTGGCAACTTGCCCCCAATTCAGGATCAACTAGAATCAGTATTGATTTGTGTATCCTGGACTAATGGCCGCGTCATTCTTTCGTGGTCGTCCATTTCGGCTCATGTCGCAGAATTTCTCCTTAGTGACCGTCGAGGTTGCTCTCTCCCCGCTGGAGCGGTTCGAGGAGTACCTGCAGGCTCGTGGGAAACGCATTACCCAGCAGCGGCGTATTCTGGTCAAACAAATTGCCGGCCGGCACGAACATTTCGATGCCGATCAACTGCTACTCGACCTTGCGCGAAAACCCGAGGGACGCAAAGTCAGTAGGCCCACTGTTTATCGGACCCTCGCAGAAATGGTCGATGCGGGTCTGTTACGGAAGATGCTGCTCGGTGGTCGTGCGGTTTATGAGCACGACTATGGCTATCCGCAGCACGATCATTTGCACTGCACCGAGTGCGACAAGCTGATCGAGTTTTCGAGCGACGAACTGCTGAGGCTGCGTGAGGCAGTGGCGCGGGAACTTCAATTTCGCGTGACAGGGCACCGGTTCATCATCAGCGGGGTGTGCGCCGATTGCCGAGCAGCGCGACAACGAACTCGACGGCTTGATCTCGTCTAGAGCGATCGTACTCTCCAGGTGGCGCATATGCTACAAGCGCATGATGATCAGCACGACGAGCAAGATCACAAACAGCACTCCGCCCCCAGCTGCGTACCACACCCAGCTAATGCCCGACGGTTGATTGGGTATCGGCACACCTTGGCTATCGGCGATTCGCTTTTCCAAATTGGCGGGAGTCTTCCGTTCACGTAGTGCTTCTTCAATCAAGTTGTCGAGCGATTCGGTTTGGCGACCGGCTGGTTGGGTCGCAGCTCCTGGCACAGCGGCGCCAGATTTGGAGGCAAGGTTCGATGCATTTGGATCTTTGGACTTCACATCGAGCGATCTTGCAACCGGCAGCGATGAACTCATGCCCGGCCCACTTCCCAGGCCACTAATACCAGTCTTGCCCAACACGTTGCTGCCGCCTAAGCCAGAAATGCTGGACGTGCTCGACCCGCGACCCGATATACCACTCTTGCCGCTGCCCGAGTCACCAAGAATGCCACTGCCGAAGCTAATATGCGATTGGCTGGCGGAACTTTTTGGTGCTTTGCTGGGTGGTTTGCCCTTGATCGTTTCGCGATCCAAATTCGAAATGGTATCGTCCGCAGAATTCGATTTATCACCACTTCGCCGTGGAATGGGCATTGGACCGGAACGACCGAATGCCGGAATGCGGCGAGGCGGCGGACCGGTTGGTCTTTTGAACCGACCAATTGTGCCCGTCGTTGGGCCTCCACCTGGGTCGTTCGATCGCGCTTGTAACCACTTGGCGAGGATCTGGGCGACTTCACCTGCCGATTGATAACGCGCCTCCGGCTGCTTAGCCATCATCCGAAGGCACACTTCAACCAGTGGCGGCGGAGCATCTTTTCGCTCCTCATAGACGCTAGCTGGCATTTGTGTCAGGTGCTTCTGAATGCGCTGAGCCAGATTTCCCTCGGGGAAAGGCGGGTGTCCTGTCAGCAGAAAATAGAGCGTGCAGCCGAGGCTATAGATATCGGCTCGCTTGTCGACCGAGTGACTATCGCGCGCTTGCTCGGGGGCTAAATAGTCGGCCGTGCCAAGGACGTTTTCTTCATGCGCAATCGTGAGCGATGCCTGCTTGTCGTCTTCTGCCCCGCGAGCCAATCCCAAGTCGAGCACCTTCACCGTGCCCCGTGGATCGACCAGCAGATTTGCGGGCTTGATATCGCGATGCACCAATCCTGCCTGATGTGCATGTTCTAAGCCTTCGGCGGCCTGACGTATGTACTCGGCGGCCAAATCGTACTCGAGCGGCCCAACGTCCTTCACGAGCGTTTGCAGATCGCGCCCCTCGACGTACTCCATAACCAGGAAGTGATTGTTCCCTTCCTGGTCGATATCGTACGCACGAACAATATTTTTGTGATCCAATTTTGCGGCAGCTTGCGCCTCGCGATAGAACCGCGCTAAGTACGAGGAATCATTCACTCGCCGCTGCGGCAGATGTTTAATCGCCACAAGCCGCTGCATTTTGCTATGCTCGGCCAGATACACGCTGCTCATGCCACCTGTGCCGAGCAAGCCCAACAGTTTGTATTTGCCGCCGAGGAAGAATCCCTTGTAACGGCCTTCGAGCAACTGATCGCGTTGCCACGATGTAATGATTTTGGCGCCGATCAATTTCTCGGCCAGCGCTTGGCCATCGTCGCTGGAGGGCACGCTGCCTTCGCGCTCGATCTGCGCCAAAGCCTGATCTAGCTGTTCGCTCTCGACCAGGCCGCTGCGTCGAAGCAGATCAACCAGTTTGTCAGATGTAATCGCGACCATGGACTTTTAGCCCCAAGGCCCGCGAAACGCTTGCGGCTGTCTCGCGGCACGTCCCCACGAAGCCGCTTGCCGGCGTGTACCAGCATCATGAAAATAACAAGAAGGCAAGAAAGTTACCAGCTAATAGTATGCCCGCTGGTGGCTTCGAGGCTATAGTTTGGCGAAAAACCACGGAAAAGGCGATTGATTGACTCCCGAGCAATGTATGGCATTAGAACCAAGCCCTAACATATCTGCGACCCCTGTCCGGCGCGCCTACTATTTACCCGGCAAGGCTGCTGCCTGTGTGAGACGGCCAAATTGCAATTGCAACGCTATAACCTCGCTGTTGATGAAGTGCACATTGATACCGATCCGGAACTGCTACAGCGTTATAACAATTTTGTTCCGGTTATCGTTATCGATGGGATCGAGCGCTTTCGTGGCCGGATCGACGAGCGCCTTTTGCGACGTCTGCTTTCCAAGTAAGGCTCGCAGCACGTGCGAATTTGGTTCCGCACGCCTCATTACGATCACAATTCAGCCATGGCCACTGCAAAATTCGTCCAATCGTCATAATCCGTGGTTGGATCACTGAACGTCTTGCCGCATGACCGTTTTGAAGTATCCGTTTAGGAGGGGGCTTTGTGATCGACGAGACAACGTCGTAAACGGCGAAAGCTATGATGACTCAATCGGTCGCGGATGCCGGCTTCTTCTCGTTGGTCCACGAAGTTCTACAGGCTGATCCTAGTGCTGCCAGCGACCGTCGCGGCGAGGATCGCAAGGCGTTCGATTGTGTGCAACTCATCGCGCCGTACGAGCCTGGTCGCCTGCCTTCGGCTGGCGAGTTTCGTCATGTCCTTTGCCAGGACCTGTCGCCCGGTGGGATGTCCTATATTGACGATAATCCACCGGCCTACACGCAATTATTAGTCCTATTAGGGCCCGCGCCATTCATTATCGTGACCGCAGAAGTTGCGCATCAGGTTCCGATCCTAGAGGGCGATCGCACGCGACACCTGATTGGCTGCCGCTTCACCGGTGCTTGAACACATAAAGGGATTACGATCTGCCGGTGCTTACTGGCTGGCCTCCAATTTCTGAATAGAGTCCATTACCGCCTGGCGGATCATTTCCAAGCGAGCTTCATCTTCAATCTTCTCTCCGCGCTGATCGGTGACGTAAAAAACGTCGACAACCTGGTCAAGATAAGTTCCTATTTTCGCCAGGGAAACCGACAGCCCGTTGTCGAACAGCGTCTTCGAAATGGTGTATAGCAACCCCATCCGATCGGATGCAAATACGTCGACAACCGTAAAGCGTTCAGACGTGCTGTTATCGAGACGTACGCGTGTCGGCATCTGCTGAAGTTCCTGGCTGACAATTCCCGCTGAAGCTTTCCAGAGCCGACGAAACGCGGGGGGCTGACCGCTTGTGAGCGAGTGCTTCAATCGCTCATCGACCTCCTGCAAACGCTCCAGCGGTGGTTCACCGGCAAAATCGGGATCCAGCACGCGAAAACGGTCCAGCACGAGTCCTTCGGCCAGCGTGTTAATATCCGCCGCGAGAATCTGCAAGCCGGCGCTGGTCAAGCCGCCGGTCAGTTTGTGGAACACGCCCGGTGTAATTTCCTCATACGTGCCAACGGTGTACTCAATCGTCTTCGTGTCGGGCAAATAGCGGTGCCAAACCATTACCTCGCCGTGTCCGAGTCCGCGCAACCGTTGCAATTCATCGGCAATCTGATGGGGCGGCGTGTTCATCAAATACGATGAAGGAAGTGCCTCAATCTGCTGTGCATACCACTGGGCGTTTGGATCGCGCGTGAAAATCGCTCGAGCAGCTGCTCTGCATTCATCGGCCACGAGCGATGGCGAATCGCCGGACAAATGCCGCATGGTTCGCAAATACAGCGAGTGCAACACTTCCGCCTTCCAAGAGTTGAACACATCTGGCCCAACGGCGGCCAGATCGGCACAGGTCAGCACGTACAGCATTCGTAGCACTTCCGCCGAGCCGACGTCGACGGCAAACCGCACAATCACTTGGTCGTCGCTGGTGTCGCGCCGGAAAGCCAAGTGTGCCATGATGAGATGCTTATGCACCAGGAACTTTAACGTTTCTGTTTCTCGCGATGGCAGCCGTAACCGGCGGGCAGTTTCCTCGGCGATCCGCAGGCCAACCTCGCTGTGATCTTCGACGAAGCCTTTGCCTAAATCGTGAATCAAAAGCGCCAAATGCAGCGTGCGTTTGTTCTTGATCGATCGATAAACCTTGCCGACCGATTCCGATTCGTTCAAAAACGATGTCGCGGCCTCGACAGCGCGTAAACAATGCTCGTCGACCGTGAACTTATGGTACTCGTTGAATTGCAACAGACTACGGGCGTGAGCAAACGCCGGAATGAGCCGCTCCAATACGCCAAGCTCATGCAAGTTTCGCAATAGTTCGCCAAGTCTCGCCGGCTGCGCGAGCAATGAGAGAAATCGAGTTGCCGACTCGTTCGTAATAATATCTGGCAGCCTCGGCGCAGCACGGTGCACCGCTTCCCAGGTGCTGTAAGCGATGCGCTTGTTATATAGATTGGCTAAATCCGCAAGACGGAGAATTTGAGCCAAGTCACCTTGCACCTTCGGCAAGCCTTGGCGAGTGGCGCTGATGCGCGTGGGGCCAACACGAAAATCGCCCTCTACCTGGTGGCTGAAGATCGGCGCCATGGATTCCGCCAACTTGATCCACGGCTGGGCCCCTTCCAAAAATCTTGACACAATCTGCCGCACCGCTCCCGTGTTCTGGAAGTATTCGCGCATGAATGCTTCCACGGGCAATATGCCCTCGGACCCCGCGTAACCGAATTTCGCCGCAATGCGTAACTGTTCCGCTCGATCGAGCACGTCATGGCTTTTGCCCGCATGAAACTGGAGTTCATTGCGCACGTGTAGCAAAAACTCCAGAGCCCGGCGCAACGCAATTTCATCGTCTTTAGATAACAATCCCATCAATTGCAAACCATCCGGCGAGCCTTGTCCGTAGCGTGCAAAGCCAACCCAACGCAGGAGCTGCATATCGCGCAGTGCGCCGGGAGAGCGTTTGACGTTTGGCTCAAGCAAATAGACCGTCTCGCCAAACTGCGATCGCTCGTCGGCCCGCGAAACTTCGATGGCCCCGACAAGCTTCCGCCAGTGGCGTTGTGCCGACTTCTGAAACTTGGTCTGAAACCGAGCAAACAACGCCTCGTTGCCGCTCAAGAATCGCGATTCCACGAGCGACGTAAAAATTGTCGCATCCTTTAGCGCCAGTTTGCTTGCCTCGTTCACGGAGCGCACGCTCTGCCCCAGGCTAAACCCGACATCGTATAGATCGTGCAAGAGACGCCGAGCCAACGGGGCGACTTGTTCCGCGATCCTGGGGGCATGCAAAATCATCAGGTCCACATCGGAAAACGGAGCCACATCGCGCCGGCCGTATCCGCCGTGTGCCACCATTGCGATGCCGCTGCGGAGCGGCGAATTCGCGTCGGGGGCCACTTCATTGAGGGCTGCCTGATACAAATCGAGCACGACGCGGTCCAGCATGTCGGTGAGCCGCGTGCAAACTTGGATGCCCGGGGAGCCGGCCTCATGCTGCTCTCTACATTTGGCTCGCTCTTGCGCGAGCCAATCTTTGGCGGCTAATACATTGGGACGAAGCGTTAGCGTCGAAGGCATCGCAGCAGGGCCGAGGTCGGAGATCCGCGCTGGGGTTTGGAGCTCATCAGTTGCCATGAATCACGAGAATCACGAAAAAATATACTCCCGACGCTAGCCGCCGCCTTTGAACGAGCACGTCGAATTCATCACACCGCTTCATCGCCTGTTTCGCCTGTGCGAATGCGAACCGTCGTTACCAGATCGGAAACGAAAATCTTTCCATCACCAATTTGGCCGGTCTGCGCCGCTTGCAAAATGGTGCCCAATGTCTTCTGCAGTTGCGAATCCGGCACGACCAGCTCGACTTTCACCTTGGGCACAAAGTCGACGGCGTATTCCGTGCCGCGATACATCTCCACGTGTCCCTTCTGCCGGCCGAAGCCACGCACTTCGGAAACGGTCATGCCCATCACGCCTTGCTCAGTGAGAGCTTTTTTGACGTCTTCCAGTTTGTAATGGCGAATAATCGCCTCGATTTTTTTCATTAGGTGAACCTCTCAAAACGTTACCCAACGACCAATGGAAGCGCATGGGGACGCGCTTCGTCATTGATCATTGGAGCTTCGATCATTCCTTCGTCATTCGAATTTGTGACATTCGTCATTCACTATCTGCCGCTTTCACCAGGTAAATACATTTAGATAAAAATGTACCCTTCTTCGCCGTGTTGGCTAAGGTCGAGTCCTTGGATTTCTTGCTGCTGACTAACACGCAAACCGATCGTGGCGTCGACCACTTTCAAAATGATGAATGTGGCCACAATCGCCAGGCCCCACGTCACGGCGGTGGCGGCCAGCTGCCCGAAAATGAGCGTTCTGCCGCCTTCGATTAGACCAAGTGCCTTGCCGCCGTCCAAATCGGCAACTGCTCGCGTCGCGAATACGCCGGTGAGAATTGCCCCGAGCGTGCCACCGACCCCGTGGACGCCAAACGCATCGAGCGAATCGTCGTAGCCAAATTTCGACTTGAGCGATGTGCACGCCAAGAAGCACACGACGCCCGCAGCCACGCCCATCGCCAGTGCCGGCATCGGGGTCACGAAGCCCGAGGCAGGGGTAATGCACACCAGTCCCGCAACCAAACCGGATGCCGCGCCCAGCACGCTCGGCTTACCGCGGGTCCACCACTCCATGCCGGCCCATGCCAGTGCGCCGGTTGCAGCAGCAAAGTGCGTGGCGGCAAATGCGCTCGATGCAATCCCGTCGGCCGCTCAGCGCGCTGCCGGCGTTGAATCCGAACCAGCCGACCCACAAAAGTGCCGCGCCCAGCACTGTGTATGTCACATTGTGCGGCGGCATCGGTTCATGGCCAAAGCCCAATCGCTTACCGATCAACAGGGCACAAATCAGTGCAGATACACCCGAGCTGATATGCACCACGGTGCCGCCGGCAAAGTCGAGCGCCCGCCGGCGATTGCATACGGCTTTCCATATGCGAGCATGCCGCCCCCCCAAACCCAGTGCGCGAGTGGCATATAAACGAGCGTACCCCACAGAATCATGAACACCACCATCGCGCTAAATTTCATCCGTTCGGCAAACGCTCCGCAAATGAGCGCCGGCGTGATGATGAAGAACATGCCCTGAAACAGCATGTGCGTGAGCCAAGGAACGTTGTAGGTCGGGTGCGTCGGAATCACCGCCTTTCCATCGCGCCATTCCGCGGCCACACCTTTGAGAAACAGATTGTCGGCATTGCCGATCCAGCGCGACATTTCCGGCGCGCCTTCCGCTCCAGGATCACCGCCGAACGACAACGTGTAGCCATACAGCGCCCAAATCACGCTCATCAGTCCCATCAAAAACACGCACTGCATCATGACGCCCAGCACATTTTTTTTGCGCACCAGTCCGCCGTAGAACATCGCCAGGCCAGGCGCCGTCATCATCAACACCAGGGCCGATGAGGTGAGCATCCAGGCATTATCGCCGCGATCGATAGGCCGTAGCGTCGGATCACCGCTCGCCTGTTGGACGTTTGCTGGAACAGGACTTGTTAACAGCTCATCGCCACGAACCGTCGCACTTGCCAAGCACGAAATCGCCACGAGCGCAACACAATATGGCCCCACGAGTGAGGAAACGCATGACACCGACCTCCGCCTGAATTGGTTTTCTTTGCAACCCGCCGCCTGCTGGCCGCCTGACCAACCGGGCTGCAACGCCTGTGATTCGCCGAGGAAAGTTTAACCACGGAGACACGGAGGCACGGAGAAGAAGAGCGAGGAACGGCAAAAAAGGAGTGAGGCGATCATAGCTCAATCCTTGATAGCGACGGCTGCCATTCCGATCCCCAGCTACTCCAACTTCTAAATTCTTTGCAGGCTCCGTGTCTCTGTGTCTCCGTGGTTTTGCTTCCCGCCGCGAACTTGGCCAACAACCTATCGGGCCATGGCGAAAGAGTAAAGAGAGACGCGACTTGCGCAATGGCCGCCCCGACCGGCCTGCCGGCCGCACCTGGCCTGAATGCGGTGGCGTGACCAGGGTTATTTCCATGCGCCTGTGAGCAAATATCGTGGTTTTTCCGAGCGTTCGCGTGTTCATTTCCGTGTTATGTCTTGGGAGGAATTCAAGCGGCCCCTGTTTTCTTCGCGTGCTTCTTCGATCTCCGGCCGGAACTTGCGATTCGAAGTGAAATTACTGCAGCACTTCCTACGAGAAATCACGAGCGAAACCGCTCAGTTATTTCACAGTTATTTCACTCCGCCTGTTCCCGCTCCTTGTTTTTCAGGTGTTTTGATGGTCGTGTTTTTCATGGGTTCATGCGTGGTTTGATTGCTCCCGCCCGATCGCTCAGGCAGCAGCCAATCCAGAGCCCAGGTGCCATGTGTATAATATTGTACAAGTGGACAAAAGTCAATGGCTTTTTTTTGGGCCAGTAGAAAAAAATTCTTGGCGTGAGAAGATTGGCGCGAAAGATGGGGCAACCGCGTGAGATCGGGAAGCTGTGCGCCGATTCCCAAAAAGGCGAAAGGGCCCTGTGCCCCCTACCACTGGTTACTTCCCATCGGAGATTTCAACAATCCGATCAGCACTTGGCGGATGCGCTGCATCGATACCGGCTTGCGTGATTTTGGTTCGTGCGGCACGCACGCCGAGCAAGCCGGCGATTCTGTCTAAATGCAGAAGACCCGCGTTCGTTACGTCGGTTTCGCAGATGCTTAGCGAGTCCAACTCAGTTGCATTCGACAAATATGCGATTCCCTTGTCGGTGATTTTTGTTTTGTCCATAGACAAGTCCCAGAGTGATCTAAATTCCGCAATCACCTTCAACCCTTCGTCATCTACTGGCGTACCGTCAAGAATTAGCTCTCGGAGTTCATCCTTTGACTTCCAGTGCGCCAGTCCGCGGCCAGTCAACTTCGCTCCTGCAAAGTCCACTAAAGACAACTTGGTCAATGGGGCGAGCTTGGCGGCTCCAACATCGGATATGGGCAAATTCTGCAGCGAAAGAAGTTCGATTGTTGCGAATTGAGCGATGTGACTCATGCTCACGTCACTTAGCGAGTTATTGCCTATACTCAGACTCGTGAGCGCCGGCAAAGCTGGCAATTCGACAAAATCGAGATCGTTTAGATCGCAACCAGATACACAAAGCGTTGTGAGCCTGCCCATTCCGGATAAATGCCGAAGGCCAAAGCCATGGATTGGATTTCCGGCCAGGTGTAGGATCCACAATTGGTGGAAGTCGCGCAGGTACACGAGGCCTGCATCTGAAATGCTATTGTGCTCCAAACGCAAATTATCGAGTTTCGTGAGATTGCGCACCCTTGAGAGCATTTCATCGGTGACATGGCAGCGCAAAAGCGATAGAGTTCGAAGCGATGGAAAACTTCCTATTACTGAAGCTCCCTCATTAGAAACTTCCACATCTTCGGCTTCAAACAGTTCGAGCCGCTTGAGATTTTTTATTTGCTGCCAATCCTGCGGTTCCTCTCGGCACCGCGAAAACTCGAAGCCACGGAGAGTTGTTAACCGGCCCGCAAGGCGCAATGCTTTGCTGGAATCAGCGCAGCGATCGATTCGAATTGAAACAGGCTTGGCGAAAAAATAATCGCCGAAAATGCTTCGCAGTCCCCAAGGGCCGGCTGGAAGCCGGTCTCCGCTGCGACCGGCTTCGTCCTCGAACCAAATTCGAGCTCCGAGCTCCTGAAGCTGCTGGATGGTTCGCCCATGCTCAATCCCGGGCATCACGTAGAGGCCGAGCGCGAATGCCACGATGACGGTCAGCACGAGGATGCTGCGAATTGAAAAACGGATGCGTCGCATGGTGGACAAGATACGCCGGCCTGGATCGCGTGAATCGATGCCGACGTTATTTTGCCTCGTTGGGGCGCTCAATTCAAATTGTGTTTGAGCTGGTTCTCGATTGCAGCTCCGAAGCAGCGACCTACGTCAGCCCAGGGCAAGCGGAGCGCCGCCCTGGGTTTAGGATTCACAGATTAGCGATCGAGCCCTGAAAGGGCGATACAAATCGGCGTGCGTTCGAACTCGCACAATTCGCCCGGCTCTTAATCTATTCCGCCCCTTCAGGGCTTTGCAACTGCATCACCACGTTGACCCAGGGCGACGCTCGGCGGCTGCGCCGCGGTCGCTTGCCCTGGGCTGACATATTTTGCCGCCGTTGGAGCACGGAACATGTCCACATCGAGGCGGTTTCCCAGGTCGACGTTCACTCGCGTGAACCGCACTCGCTGGCAATGGGATGACTTGGGTTGCGGAGTTGGGGCTCATGCTGGAATGGTCGACTGTGCAGGCGATATTGCGACGATTCGTCGATCGGTCTAAGTTGCGCTTTCCTCGCGACGGTCGAGTCGTCCAGGACGGGTTATTGGCCTTGAACAGACGCCGGTCATAATTCAACGGAGTGATTTAACATGCCTTCTCAATTCACCGCGAAACGGCAAAAGCTCAATGCCATTCGGCTCATCTCGATTCCACTCGCGTTGCTGCTCGTCGGAGTCTTGGCGACCAACGCGGCACTCGCAGAAACCGTGGCCCGGTGCGGCAAAGGTTGGCTGGAACGCATCGATGGTTACCCGGTGTTGCATCTGAAAGGTACGCCCTATGAGATCGGCTATCAGCACGGTGCGCTCTTGAAAGAATCGGTGCGCGAGAATTTGCACAACGTGCTCGATAGCAAGCGCGTACAGACGATTGAGGTCGGCGGCGTGGAAGTGAAGCCGCGATGGATTATCGATACACTTACCATCGTCCAAGCGCCGCATGTGCCCGAGTGGTATCGCCAGGAGTTGGCCGGCGTGGCGGCGGGGGCCAATTTGAAAATTGGCGACGTCGCGGCGGCGAACTTCTTGCCAGAGCTATTTCATTGCAGCGGTTTCGCAGTGATGAATTCCGCAACGACAGATGGCACGCTCTATCACGGCCGCATTTTGGATTACTCCTGCGATTGGCATCTTCAAGATCACGCGGTGCTGATCGTCGCCGAGCCGGACGGCGGAATTCCGTTTGCCAATGTGACGTTTGCCGGCTTCATCGGTTCAGTGACCGGCATGAATGCCCAGCACGTATCGATTGGCGAGATGGGTGGCGGTGGCATCGGACACTGGAACGGAACGCCGATGGCCGTCTTGGTGCGCGAAGTTTTGCAGCAGGCCGGCGATTTAGATCAAGCGCTCGCCGTGTTCCGCGATGCCCAGCGGACGTGCGAATATTATTACGTGATTACCGACGGCAAAACGAATCGCGCCGCCGGCGTGGCCGCCTCGTGGGATAAATTTGAAACGATCGAGCCGGGCAAAGCACATCCGCGGTTGCCCAAGCCTGTGGCCGATTGCGTGCTGCTTTCGGCGGACAGCCGATATGAAGAACTGGTCCGCCGGGCCACCGACGCGCACGGCAAGCTCGATGCGACGAGCGTGCGTCAACTGCTGGAGCGGCCGATCGCCGGCCGCTCGAACTTGCACAACGCGCTGTTCGAACCGGCGAGCACGAAAATGTGGATTGCCAACGCGGGCGCCGACGGCCAGCCGGCGGCCAATCAGCCCTATCATGCATTTCAGCTCAGCGACCTTTTGCAGCACCAACCGGACTCGGCCGCCCGCGAAATCGAGTTTGTCGCCAAGCAAGGTTCAGCGCGTGGGAGCACCGAATAACACGTGACCGATCCAAACGATGATCAGGTAGGTGATCCAAACACTGGCCACGGCCATGGCTACCACGGCCAGCAAGACTGCGGCCACGAATAAGCGATCGCCCCAGCGATGACGCCGATGCTCGTCTGGCGTGGAGTACAGGTATCGCTTGAGCAGCTCCACGTTTTTGATGTTCGACTTCCAGTAGGCGTCGAACAGATCGCCGACGAACGGAATTGAACCGAAGAAGAAATCGATCGCCACATTGAGACCCATGCGCCAGGGTGACGCGCGGAACGCCGTATCGGCTGGCGGCGTGCAAAATAAAGAGCGAGGCAATCGAAGTGATGGCGTCGCCGATGCCTGGAACCAGACCGATAATGGCATCGAGCCCGATGCGTGTGCCGAACAACGGAATTCGGAAGGCGCTATCGAGCCAGTACGCCAGATTTTCCAACATCGCCAACCGATCGCCACGCGTCGAAGCTCCTTGTTTGCGCTCCCGCCACGATGTTTTGGACCCTGACAACCAGGCGTTGTGAATTGAACTCATCAGTTGCCTCCCAAGTGCGAGCCTTAGTCAGCAAGTGGCGCGCCACAGCCTAATGCGGCCGAAGAGAGTGTTTGCGCGCATTGGTAGCGCGCAGGCTGAGCGGGAAAAAACCAACGGCCGCTCAAGCGTGTGCTCGCGCTACTGCGCGGGCGACACACTCAAGCGGCCGTGGAAATTTGTTCGCTACTTGGGTGGCTTAAGCCATCGCCTTGAGTTGCTTCAAAGCGCGAACCTTGATCTTCGTGCTGGCCGGCTTGGCGGCAACGTCCATCAGCTCGCCTGGCTTGAACGGATTGGGCACGCCCTTCTTGGCCGGACGGGCGGGAACCTTCTTCTTTTCGATCTTCACGAGGCCAGGAATGGCGAACGTGCCAGCGCCTTTAGCGCCGAGGGCTTTCTTGATTTCGTTGCTCAAAGCTTCGAGCACGGCGGCCACTTCTTTTTTGCTCACATTCGTGGCTTCCGAGATCGACGCCAGAACTTCACTTTTCGACGGCGACTTCTTGGCGGAACCGGAATTCGTTGCGACTTTCCCCATAATCGAGGACCCTCCTTGCGGGTGCGTTGAATTGATTGGACTGGTGTCGGATGACATAGAGAACGTGCTGATTTAAACGCAGTTGGCCAAAAATTCAATCCTAACAACCGGTAAAATCCGCAGAATTCACGGAAAAAACCGCGTCATTAGGGTTTCGCATGCCGCACAACCCCGACGGCGATGGGCAGGACGGCTTGGCATGCTGCGCAGTTTCGGTTGATCGCCTGGCGATCCGGACGACCCGCATAAGCGCTCCATCCGCACCGCACGACCTTCTCGACCGATGCTGCACGCGAACACATTCGGACCGGTTGGCACGCTCGGCCCGTACATATTGGAACCTAGCTCCTGAATTTGCGAAAGCGTCGGCGAAATGGCGGATTTTCGAGGTTTTTTCCGGTGGGCTGTACCGGCCTTGTAACGGCCAAACTGATTTGGTTGCCGATTCAGCCAGCACGGTTTAAGATAAAAGGTGGCAAAAACTTACAGCGAATTGCCCGTGCCGGCGCCGAGGGGTGCGGCGGGGCGATCTCGGCAAAAATGTGTAAATTGCAGCAAAGGCCGCGAAATCTGAACTTTTTCGGCATATGAATCACTAACGTCGGTACGGCCGGCGGACGCGCCAGGTCAGGATCTGATTGAGGAAGGCCATGATGGATCGAAATGATGCCCACGCCAGGAACGACGGGATTCTGACCAAACGTCGAGCGTTCTTGATCATAGCCGGCATGGCGGTCTTCCTCGCCGTGGCCGCAGATTGGGCCGCGGCCCAGCTGCCAATTCAGTGGGGCCCCGGTGGTCGACGCGGGCAATTCCAGGGTGAGGTGGAGACGGAATCGCTCGACGGGGTGTTTTTGCCGGTCGATCGCGATACGAGCCGCCAGTTCGAGCGAGCCAAACAACTCTCCACCGATGGTCGCTACAGCGACGCAATCACGTTGCTCGACGAGATCTTGCAGCGCCACGAAGATTTTTTCATTCAAACGCCGACCGACAAGCAGAGCTTTCCAAGTTTGAAATCGGAAGCCCAGCGGCTCATTGGTGCGATGCCGCCGGAGGGCCGGCAAGCGTATGAGCTGCAGTTCGGCGCGAAGGCCCAGCAAATGCTTACTGCCGCGGCCGCCAGTGGCGATATCACGAAACTGGAAGAAGTAGCGCGGCGGTTCTTTCACACTCAGGCCGGCTACCAGGCCACGATGCTTTTGGGTCGACGGCTGCTCGATCATGGTCATGCGCTGGCAGCCGCGGAATGTTTTAAACGTTTAAGCGATGCACCGGCCGCGGCAGAGAAGCTCGAACCGCAACTGACCGTTCTGCTGGCCACGAGTTGGCTGAAGGCCGATAAAGCGGATCTTGCCAAGCAGGCGCTCGACAAACTCCGGGCGAGAGATTCGCAAGCCACGTTGAAGGTCGCTGGAAAATCGGTCCGCTTGTTCCAAGAGAAACAGCCGCCTTTGGCGCTGTTGCAGGACACCATCGAGCGGCACGATTCTTTAGCGGCGGCAGCGCTGGAAAGCTGGACACTCGTGCGCGGCGATGCCGCGCGCAACGCAACCAGCGCAGGCGGGTTGCCGCTGATGAATCCGCGCTGGCGCGTGAGCACGACAAACCACCCAGAACTGGAAAGGGCAATCAGCGACAAGCGAAAAGAGTATATCGATCGCCAGACGTGCTTCCTGCCAGTGATGCAGCCGTTGGCGATTGGCGATGTGGTGCTAATGCGCAGCCTCGCGCAACCTCGTGGCGGTCGATTTCGTCACCGGCAAGCGCAGTTGGTGGCCCTCGCTCAGCGATTCCTCGCTCGAACAGCGCATCGCCGCCTCGAGCGCGAATAACGGCACCAAATTTGACCCCAAAAACAGCCCTGCACTGCGAGAACGATTTTGGGAAGACGCGACCTACGGCACGCTGTCCAGCGACGGAGAACGAGTTTACTTGATCGACGATCTGGATGGTCCGCCGGAGACGACGGATTCCAGCGGGCAGGTGATCGTGGGCGGCGGCGGGCGTTTTATCGTCAACGGACGCGGAATGCGCGGGGGCGGCGGACCATTCGAAGGACCAGCTGTTCAATTTAAACCCAACAAACTGACGGCAGTCGATTTGCGGACTCAGGGCAAGTTGAAGTGGATTGTCGGCGGGCAATCGGGCGAAGACGAACCGCAGTTGGCCAACGCATTTTTCCTCGGGCCGCCGTTGCCGCTGGAAGAGAAGCTGTACGTGCTGGCCGAAATGAAGCAGGAAATCAAGCTGTGCGTGCTGGATGCAAAGACCGGCCGGCTGGATTGGTGGCAGCAAATAGCGGTGGTGGAACCGAACCAGAACATTCAAAACGACGCCTATCGCCGTTTGGCCGGCTCCACTCCAAGTTACGCCGATGGCGTGCTGGTGTGCCCGACAACCGCCGGCGCGATCGTGGCGGTCGATGTCGCGAATCGCTCGTTGCTCTGGGGCTTCCGCTACGCGCGACCGGTGATCAACCCCATCGTCATGCGGCAGTGGGGCAACATCCAGCAGCAGAACACCGAACCACAAGAACGCTGGGTCGATTCAAGCGCGGCGATTGCAAATGGCTGCGTGGTAGTTACGCCCATCGACTCCAATCAGATGTTCTGCCTCGATCTGCAAAACGGAAAAGCGAAATGGGATAAGCCGGTCGAACGTGGCGATAATTTGTACGTGGCAGGCGTGCACAACGGAAACGTCGTCTTGGTCGGCAAGCGTCAAATGACGGCCGTGAAACTGGCCGACGGAAAACCGGCGTGGAAACAACCGCGGCTGGAACTGCCCCCCGCCGCCATGCCGAGCGGCCGCGGATTCATGTCGGGCGACAATTATTTCCTGCCGCTCACAACAGCCGAAGTGGCGCGATCGATTTGAACGCCGCCAAAATTACGGGGGAAGCAAAATCGCGCAAAGGCACGATTCCGGGCAATTTGATTTGCTTCCAGGGCGACATTATTTCGCAAGGCATCGACTATGTCGAAACCTTCTTCCAGTTGGATCCGCTGCAGGAACGCGTGGCCGCTGCACTGGAAAAAAATTCGAACGATCCGTGGGCGCTGGCTCACCGCGGCGAAATGGCGCTCGAAGACGGCAAGGTCGACCAGGCGATTGAAGACGTCCGCCATGCGTTTCAAATCGATGCCAGTCCTTTCAATCGCGATCTCTTGGTGGAGGTTTTGACTGCGGGACTAACAACCGATTTCCAAAAGCACAAAGGTGCTGTGGACGATTTGGAGCATCTCGTGCAATTGGATCACGAGCGAGCGGTATTTTTACGAGTCTTGGCCAGTGGCCTGCAAAAAAATGGCAACACGCTGGCTGCTTTGAATGCGTTCTTGAAACTGGGGGCACTGGAGCCGCAATCGGAAGATCCGGAGGAAATCGATCCCAGCTTTGCCGTTACCCGGTCCGCGTGGATCCGTGCGCAATTCCGCTCGCTGCTCTCGGCTGCGAAACCTGCCGATCGCCCAGCGGTCGATGAAGCGGTCGCCAAACAGCTCGAGCTTTCACTGGCCGCCGGCAACATCAAACAGTTGCGACAATTCCTGGATTGCTTCGGCGATCATCCGGCTGCCGATCGAGCGCGCCAATTGTTGGCCCAAAAGTTGACCGGCTCCGACAGCTTATTGGAGCGCGAATCGCTGCTGCGGCAAGCGCAGAAATCGACCGACGAGACGCAGCGGGCGTCGGCCTCTGCTGCTTTGGCCGTACTGCTGGCCGATGCCGGACAGACCGAGGAAGCCGCGAAAGAATTTCGCCGCTTGCAAGAAACGTTCGGCGCGAAAGCTGTGCTAAATGGCAAGAACGTTAAGCAATTGCGAGCCGCTTACCCGGCCGCTTCGCCACTGCGACTGCCCGCCGGAGCGTCTGAAACGTGGCCCGACGGCGACGTGAAGGCGGAACGATCGACATTTAAAGGAATGCACATCGCGGGAATCAATCGGCTGTTTCCACTGGAGGTGCGTGGCGCGCGTGGCCCCTACTTCGAAAACATGAACGTCGGCTACAGCCCCGACACGGCGCAAATTCTTGGATGCGATGGTCTGGGAAAAGAACTGTTCCGCGTCGGCTTGAACGACAGTAATCCGAACATCGGGTTTGCTCAGCCGCCGAATTTGGCGGCGGCTTCCGTCATGGTGCAAGGCCATGTGCTGATCCTTTCGACCGGCACCCAGCTCATGGCCATCGATACGCTCAAGCCCGCAGCTGGCACGAACAATCGCATTCTGTGGCGCAAAGACATTGCCGACGCGCAAACGATGAACGTGTATTTGCAACCGGCGGTGGCGATCCAACCTTGGGGCGGTCGACGAATTCAGTTCCGCGGTCCCAATCAGCAGCCGGTCGGCAACATCGGTCCGGTTACGACCGATGCGGTGTATTACCAGCGCGGCCGCGATGTATTTGCCATCGATCTACTGACCGGCAGCACCATCTGGGTGCGGCACGGCATTGAACCGGGCTGCGATATCTTCGGCGACGACGAAGTGCTCGTTCTCGGCTCGCCCACGGAACCGAAAGGCTGGGCAATTCGCGCGGCCGATGGCGAGCTAATTTCCGAATGCGTGCTGCCTAAACCAGAGCAACGTTGGACGACTTTCGGCCGAAATGTTTTGTGCTGGACGCCGCTGCAAGACGGCAATCGACTGCTGAAAATGATCGACCCAATTACACAGCGGGAGATTTGGACAGAGAATTTTTCGTCTGGCCTACAAGGCGACACGATCGATAACGACAGCGTCGCGGTCCTGCAACCGGATGGCAAGTTCGTCGTGCTGTCGCTGGCGGATGGCAAGAAAACGATCAGCGAGCAGCTCGATAAGGAACCGAATCTTAAGTCGATTCATATGCTCCGTTCGTCGACGCAAGACATTCTGCTAACCGATCGGCAGGACGGCGCCGCAGGGTCTATCCGTGGCCAGGTCGTTAATCCGTTTTACAATGGCTTTGGCGGAAATGGCGAAGCGCGCACCGAGATTACAGGCAATGTTTACGCGTTCGATCGGACATCCGGCAAACCGATGTGGCCCGGTCCGGCTCGATTGAACCGCCAAACACTCATCAGCGATTTGCCCGGCGAGCTGCCCGTGATCGTGTTTACCCGCTTCACGCAGAACTTGCCCAACGGTCGTCAGCCGCCATTTCAGGGCACACTGCTTTGTCTTGATAAGCGAAACGGCCGCGTGCTGTATGAAGACGACAAGCTGGCGCAAGCCGTGTCGCTCGTCGATGCGTCCGGCAGCATGGAAGATCATACGGTCACGCTGCAAATTCCGCCCGAATCGGTGACGTTGAAATTTACGTCTACCCCGGTGCCGCCGGAACCGCCGTTTCAAGATGGCGTTTTCGAGAAGCCACTTTCGGCGCTGGAACGCACTCGTGCGGGTTCAATCTTTCGGGCGATTGGTGGCATGATTTCCGATGGGCCTTCGATACTGCCGCAGATCAAAATCAACGTTCAATCGGGCGGACCCCCAGCGGCGCAAAAGAAAGCGGAGAAGTAGCCGCTCAACTGCAGCACAACGAGATTGCAATGAATGCAAAATTGAAATTGTTGACGCTGGTCTTCGCCGCCATCGGTGCATCGAATTGCTGCGCAATCGGGCAGGCGGCTGGAAAGAAAGATCCGCGTGTGGAGCGCTGCATTTCGAAAGGGCTCGACTGGGTTGCGAACACTCAATCGCGGCTCGGCCAGTGGTCGGCGAAAGATGGAATGTATCCGACGGCCATGACCGCGCTGGCCGGTGTCGCCCTGTTGCAGGAGGGTTCAACCACCACGCAGGGAAAGTATGCGCCAAATATTCGCCGGGCTGTCGATTACCTTTGCAGCCATGCCCGGGCGAACGGGCTAATTGGCGATCCAACGCGTGACGACCGCTACACGTACGGCCACGGCTATTCGATGCTTTTTCTTTCGCAAGTGCTTGGCGAAGAAGAGGACGAAGCGCGTCGTCAACAGTTGATTCAAGTGCTCACCAAAGCCGTTGAATTCTGCGGTCGGGCTCAAACCGAGCCGGGCGGCTGGGGTTATGTAAGCGCCAAAGACGGCGGCGGTTTTGACGAAGGGTCCACCACCATCACCCAGGTGCAGGGGCTGCGGGGCTGCCGGAATGCCGGCATTACCGTTCCGAAAGAGATCATCGACAAGGCCATTGGCTATATCCACAGTTGCATTCTGCCCGATGAGGGCGCTGTGCAGTACAGTTCCAAAGGCGGCGGTCCGCGGCCTGCAATTACGGCGGCGGCAATTGCCTGTTTGTTTAATGCCGGTGATTACGAGGACAAGTACATCCCCAAGATGCTCGTGTTTTCGGAAAAGAATTTAAACAACCTTTCGAATCAGAGTTTCGGCCACTGGCACTATGCCCACTACTATTACGCCCAAGTCATGTTTCGCGAAGGCGGCGAGAAATGGGAGAAGTACCGCGACCAAATCTTCACGCGCCTGGTGAACGAAGCTTCGGAAGACCGCAACGGAATATACTGGAATCAGGGCTATGTGGGCCCGATTTATACGACTGCTGTGAACCTTACGATTTTACAACTCGATAACAACATCCTGCCGATTTATCAGCGTTGATTGCTCTTCGCGCCCGGGGTTGCAACTCCTGGGCTTGTCCCGCCAAACCCGCCTACCATCTCTAGAAAGTCTTGCCCATGACGGACACCGCGTTTGAACCCGATTCTGCCGCCATTCGTAAACTGAACGAAGCTCGCGAAAAGATTCTGCAGCAGCTTTCGCAAGTGATCGTCGGTCAGAACCAGGTGATTGAAGAACTTTTGATTTCGCTCTTCAGCCGCAGCCACTGTTTGCTGGAAGGCGTGCCAGGGCTCGCGAAAACACTGATGATCAGCACGCTGGCCCGCGCGCTCAATCTCTCATTCAGTCGCATTCAATTCACGCCCGACTTGATGCCGGCCGACATCACGGGTACGGAAATCATTGAAGAGAATCGCAGCACCGGCAGCCGGGAATTTCGTTTTCTCGAAGGTCCATTGTTTGCAAATGTGATTCTGGCCGATGAAATCAATCGCACGCCGCCGAAAACGCAGGCCGCGCTTTTGGAAGCAATGCAAGAGCGGCAGGTCACCGTTGGCCGGGTACGCCATCAATTGGCCGACCCGTTCTTCGTGCTGGCAACGCAAAACCCGATCGAGCAGGAAGGGACGTATCCGCTGCCCGAAGCGCAGCAAGACAGATTCATGTTCAAGATCTTCGTGAAGTATCCGAACTTCGGCGAGGAATTTGAAATCGCACGGCGCACGACAACCATCATGGCCGATCACATTGTGCCGGTGCTCACTGCCGATGAAATTATCGAACTGCAAAAGTTAGTGCGCGAAGTGCCGGTGACCGATCATGTCATTCGCTACGCATTGTCGCTCGTGCGGCAAACCCGGGTCGGAGAGCCGGGTGTGCCGGATTTTGTGAACGATCAGATCGCTTGGGTGCCGGCCCGCGTGCGGTTCAGTTCTTGATCCTGGGGGGTAAAGCCCGGGCGTTGTTGCACGGTCGAACCCACGTTTCGACGGAAGACATTCAAGCCCTAGCCAAGCCGGTTCTGCGTCATCGGCTGGTTGTCAATTTTTCCGCAGAAAGCGAAGGCATTGGGCCGGACAACGTGGTGGACCGCCTCGTGGATGTTACGCCGACGAAAGAAAGCGAACTGACAAGCGATTCGCGGTTCCAGAAGATATTCGCGTCGTGATGCGCAGGTTGCGCGATTAGCGCGGGGCGACCCCCGCCGCTAAACGCGAATGGTGCACTCGCGTGTTCCACCTGCTCACTCCTTCACCCGCTCACCAACTCACCCGTCACTTGGCTACTGTCGACAAAAAACGATTTCTGCATCCCGAGGCCATCAAGCGCATTGCGCGGATGGACTTGCGGGCGCGGCACATTGTCGAGGGATTTCTCTCCGGCATGCATCGCAGTCCGTACTTCGGGCAGTCGGTCGAGTTTTTGCAGCACCGCGAGTACACGTTGGGAGACGATCTGCGGCACGTCGATTGGAAAGTTTGGGCCAAACAAGACCGGTTTTACGTTAAGCAATTCGAAGAAGAAACCAATCTGCGCTGCACACTTGTCGTCGATGTTTCAAACAGCATGCGCTATGGCCGCGGGCCGATGCAGAAATACGAATACGCCTGCACGGCGGCGGTCAGTCTTGCGTATTTGCTGTTGCGACAGCAAGACGCAGTGGGGTTGATCGCGTTCGATGAGGCCGTGCGAGCCACGGTGCCAATGCGCACCAAGCGCAGTCACTTGAATTCGATTATTCAGTCACTCTCGGTCAGCGCGCCGCAAAAGAAAACCGATTTGCAACAAATTCTACGCAGCGCGGCGGAGAACTTTCCGCACCGCGGCATGATGATCATCATTTCAGATCTGCTGGCCCCGCGAGCCGGCTTCATCAAGGGAATCAAACTGCTTCGGCAGCGCGGTCATGACGTGATGATTTTACACATACTGGATGACGATGAAGTCGATTTTCCGTTCTCCGGTCCTACCCGATTCGAAGGTTTGGAATTGCCCGAACACTTAACGTGTAATCCAAGGGCTCTGCGCGAAGGGTATCTCGAAGCGCTAAATGCATATCTGGAAGAAATTCGCCGCGCCTGTGCGCAAAACGCCGTGGATTACAAACTGGTCCGCACCAGTGCGCCGCTGAGATGCAGCGCTGGCGGCGTTCATCAGCAATCGATTGGGATTGCAAAGGAGAACCTGATGAAGTTCGAAATTCGACTTTGATCGGCCGGATTTCGTGGTTCAATGGCATGCCCTCATTCCTTTACCCACTTCCGATTGCCATTGCCGCAGGGCTCGTGGCGCTGCCGATCTTGATTCATCTGATCAATTTGATGCGGCATCGCAAGATCGAGTGGGCGGCGATGGAGTTTTTGCTCGTCAGCCAAAAGCGCAATCGCACTTGGGTAATGCTCAAGCAACTGCTGTTGCTTTTATTGCGGATGGCTGCCATCGCGGCGGCCGTCTTCATGGTCACGCAGCCAATTGTGCAAAGTGGTTTGTTTGGCGGCAGCCGGCAGCATCATATTGTGTTGCTCGACGATAGTTTCTCGATGACCGATCATTGGGCCGACACAACAGCGTTTGACGAAGCAAAAAAATTCATCGCTCGCCTCGGTAAACAAGCCAGTGAACAACCTAGCCGGCAGGAATTCACGCTCCTGCGGTTTTCGCAAACGAGCCGGCCTTCCAAAGGCACGCAGGCCGATCTGATGAGCGAAACCGTCGATACCGGCGGCTTTCTTAAAAAGCTCGATGAAACCCTGCAGCGGCTGCGGGCTTCGCAACTTGCGGTCGGTCCGGAAGAAGCATTAAAAGCGGCGACTCAAATGGTCGGCGATGGCGGCGATGAGCAGCACATTGTGTTCATCGTTTCCGACTACCGCACGAAAGATTGGATGGGCGCCGCCGAGCTTCGCAAGTTGCTCGATAAATTAAACGCGGCCGGCGCAAGGTGGAACTCGTCGATTGTGTCGATGCCTCGCGATCGAATTTAGCAATTACGGCGCTGCGTCCGGCACAAGGCACGCGCGCTGCCGGCGTACCATTGCCGATGGAAATCACGGTTCAAAACTATGGCGACTCTCGCGCGACGAACGTGTCGGTGCGACTGGAAGAGCAGGGGGTCCAGCGGCCGGCGATCGATATCGACAAGATCGAACCGGACCGCAGTGTCACTAAAGAATTCGAAGTGCGCACGCCAACCCCCGGTCAGCGGCGCATTGCGGCTTCTCTGCCGGCCGATCCTGTGATGCTCGATAACGTGCGGCAGACCGTTGTCGATTTTCCCGCCGGCGTGCCCGTGCTGATTATCGACGGCGGATTGAAATCGGGCACAGCCCGCGGCGGCGATGGATATTTCTTGCAATCGGCCTTACAGCAGCCTGGGCCGGTGCCAACCGGATTACGGCCGCGCGTCGAAGCACCGCGATACTTAGATGATCATGATCTGGATGCGTATCACGCGATCTACCTTTGCAATATCGATCGGCTGCCGCTGGCCGTCGTCGACAAACTTACGAAGTATGTGGAAGCCGGCGGCGGCGTGGGGTTTTTCCTCGGCGAACAATCGCGGCCCGATTTTTTGAACCAAATTTATGCCGATGGCGCCGGTTTGTTCCCAGTGCCGATCGAATCCTCCGTGCCGCTCTTGGTCGATTCATTGCAAAAATCGCCGGACTTGCAAATTACCGATCATCCGATCTTTCGTATCTTCGCCGGTGAGAATAATCCGTTCATTAAAACGGTCAACATCGAAAAGTATTTCGTTGTGAAGAAAGGCTGGAAGCCGGCGGAAGCTACAGCAACGAGCGTGATTGCCCGCGTGCGAAACGGCGCGCCGCTGGTGATCGACAAAAAATTAGGCGATGGCCGCGTCATGGCGTTTCTGACAACGGCCGCGCCGAGGTGGAACAATTGGGCCCGCGATAATCCGAGCTTCGTCGTCACGATGCTGGAGCTGGAAGCGTACTTAGCGGCCGGCAAGAATACGGATCCCTCGCGGCAAGTTGGTGCACCGCTCGAAATTCCCGTCGACACGCAGAAATATCAGCCGCAAGTCGAGTTTGTCACGCCGGCCGAAGGCTCGGCGGATCGAATCGTCGTTAAGGCGGAGCCGCAGGACAAAGGTCCTGCCATCGCCAAGTTGCCGGATACCGACACCAGCGGCATTTACGAAGTGCAACTCACGGCGAACGACAATACGCAAGACAACTTCGCGTTTGCTTACAACGTCGATGCCACTGAAGGCAATCTGAAGCAAGTGACGCGCGAGCAGTTGAACTCGGAGCTGAAAGATGTAGTGTTTGACTATCATCACGCATCGGATTTGTATTTGGATGCCAAAGAGATGCAGGGCTCGAATCTGAGCGAGATCGTGCTCTTTGTGCTAATTGCGCTTTTGATTGGCGAACAATTGCTGGCGTACTCCGCGAGTTATCATCCGGCGCCCTTGCAAGGAGAGCGTGCATGAGCCGGATGAAATTCATCGTCTTGAGTTTCGCGTTGCTCGGTGTCGCCACGGTGGCCTGCGCCGCCGCAGTTTCTAGCTTGCCGAGTGTGCCGAGCGATGCACAACCGACCGCTCAGTCGCCCAATTCAACGAGCGGCAGCGTAGATTCCTTGGCTCGCACCCGATATGAATCGACACGGCTGCAGTCGTTCTCCGAATGGTGGCAGTCGCCGCTGTTGGTCCTCGTTTGCGTGTTGGTGCTGGTATTCGTGGGCTACATGTATCGCCGCGATAGCGTCGAGCTCACGCCCGGCGTGGGCGTGTTTCTGGCACTGATGCGCCTGGCCGCATTTGTCGGGCTGCTACTCATGTATTTGGATATTCAGCGCCGCAGCGAATCGAAGGTGATTCACAATTCGCGCGCGATCTTGCTTGTCGATACCAGTCTGAGCATGAGCCGCGTCGACAGCGACCAGCAGCCGCCATCTGCGGCGGGTGCAACTTCATCACCACAGCGGCGAATTGATCAAGTCGCCGATGGCCTTGCGGACGGAAAGTTCCTCAATACTTTGCGCAAGACGCACGATGTTGACGTCGTGAAATTCGATACCGACCTGCGGCGGGTCGCATCATTGCAAAGATTCCCGCGAGAAACATCGCCGGCCAGTGAAACGAGCGGAGGCGAAAAGCCGTCAGAGCAAATCGACTGGCGGAAAGAACTGGAGCCGCAAGGCGCGGAAACTCGGATCGGTCAGGCAGTGCGGCAAATCATTGCCGACGATCGCGGCGTGCCCGTTTCGGCAATAGTGCTTATGACCGATGGCGGACAAAACGCTGGAGTCGACATTGCCGCCGCCATCAAAGCAGCGCAGGACGCGAAAATTCCGGTTCATGCAGTGGGGATTGGGTCGGCAACTCGTCCGACGAATGTGAAAGTTAGCGATCTGATTGCGCCAGCCCGCGCTTATCCTGGCGATAGTTTTCAAGTGACCGGCTACGTGCAATCGCAAGGTTTGAATGGCCGGACGGTCTCGGTCGAGTTGTCGGTCCTTGCGCCGTCCGAGGGCAAATCTGGAAATGGCGAATCGGTGCTCGAGAAAGCGGAACGCGTGACGCTGGGCGGCGATGCGGAGATTGTACCCGTGAAATTCGATATTCCGGGATTCGATTCCGCCGGCCGCCGCGTGGTTCGCCTGCGCGTGAAGCCGATCGCGGAAGATCGCGACACTTCGGACAACGAGCGGGAAGTCGATGTCGACATTGTCGATCGAAAAAATCGCGTCTTACTGTTTGCTGGCGGCCCGACGCGCGAATATCAGTTTCTGCGCAACATGCTTCGCCGCAGTGAGCTGGCGAAAAACGGCGATATGACCGTCGACGTGCTCTTGCAATCGGCCGGCGATGGGGTCTCGCAAGATGCGAATCAGATTCTCGACAAATTTCCGCACACGATGAAAGAGTTGGCCGAGTACGACACCATCGTGGCGTTCGATCCCGATTGGCGCGAGCTTGACCCAGTACAGATCGATCTGCTTGAAAAGTGGGTCGCGGAGGAATCGGGCGGCCTGATCGCGATTGCCGGTCCAGTTTTCACCGATGCCTGGGTACAAACTCCGGCGATGGCGACCATTCGCAAACTGTATCCTGTGGAATTCAATCGTCGGCTGGCGCTGTTGGAAGATGCGCGATACGGATCGACTCAGCCGTGGCCAATCGATTTCACTCGCGAAGGATTGGAATCGGAATTCTTGTGGCTCGACGACAGCGCCGCTACGAGCCATGAAGTGTGGGATTCGTTCAAAGGCATTTATGGTTATTACCGCGTGCGTGGTCCAAAACTGGGAGCCACGACATATGCGTTGTATTCGGATCCAGAGGCCGCGGTTGCCGATCAGAAGCCGGTCTATTTCGCCGGGCAGTTCTATGGCTCCGGCCGTGTGTTTTACATGGGCAGCGGCGAAATGTGGCGGCTTCGCGAAGTGAATGAACGCTATTTCGATCTGTTTTACACGAAGCTGATTCGGCATGTTTCGCAGGGCAGATTGCTGCGGGGATCGAAGCTTGGCAACTTGCTGGTGGAGCGTGAACGATACAGCGTCGGCAACACCGTTGTGGTCCGGGCGCTGCTGACCAGCGCTCAGCATCAGCCACTGGACACTGCAAAGCTAACGCTGCAAGTTACCCAGCGCGATGGCCGTCCGATATCCGTGCCGATGTCGCCGGACCCATCACGCAAAGGTATGTACGCGGGGCAGTTCACGGTGACACAAGAAGGTGAATGCCGGTTGGAACTAGTGCATCCCGATGCGCCGAACGAGCCGCTCACCAAGCGACTGCAAGTGTTCATGCCGAAGTTGGAGCAAGAGCATCCCGAGCGAAACGACAAACTTTTGAAAGAGCTGGCCGATGGCACGGGCGGCCGATTGTACATCGGCATGCCGGCGGCCGTCGGTGCCGATAGCGCTGAGCCACTGGCCGCTCAGCTCGATGACAAGACGCAGGAGACCTACGTTTCCGGTCAAAAAGATCGAGTTTGGGAAGAACACTGGATGCACATGCATGCTGGCGCTAATCGCCGGCTGTTTATGCATTGAATGGCTCGTAAGGCGACTTTGTCGATTGGCTTGACGAACGAATATGTCGATTGAAATTGAACATCAACCGCTTGCCCCGCGCATTGCAGCGCTACTTTCGTCGCTGCGCATGCGCATCCGCACGTATGTGTGGACGCAAGGCCTGGCCACGGCCGTGGTCGTGCTTGGTTTGGCGTTCTGGTTTTCCGTGGCATTCGATTGGTTGTTCGAACCGCCGTGGCAATTTCGCGCGGTCATACTCGTTGCGATTGCCGGACTGTTGGCGTACGTCGTCGATCGGTATTTAATCCGCCGCGCGTTCCGACCGATCGACGATGCGGATTTGGCGGTGCTGCTCGAACGTCGATTCCGCGACTACCGCGATAGCTTACTGACAACAGTGGAACTCGAAACGCATCCATCGCACGCTACTGGCTTTAATCCAGAAATGCTGCGTCACACACGGCGGCAAGCCATCGAGCAATCGGACGATGTCCGGCTGGGCGATGTTTTTCGACTGTCGCCGCTGCTGCGCACCCTGGGCTTCGCGGCAGCTTTGACGGTTTCGATTTTGGCGTTTGCAGTGATAGTGCCCGAGGCGTTTGCCACTTGGGTCAATCGTGTAGTTTTGCTCGATAAGGATTTGCTATGGCCTCGGGCCAATCATGTGCGTGTGCAAGGTTTTCCTGAAAGTCGCACGCTGAAAGTCGCCAAGGGTTCGGATGTCGAGATTTTCGCCGCGGCCGATCTTATCGATCGCTTCACCGGCGCCAGATGTCGTTCAAGTCCGCTATCGCACTCTGGATGGCACGCACGGGCGCGACAACATGAGCACGGTCGGCATTGCCGGCCCGCGCGATCGGCAGCAGAGGTATTCATACGTATTCAAAGGCGTGATGTCGTCCATCGAATTCGACGTATACGGCGGCGACGACCGCGATCGTGGCTATCGGCTCGAGGTCGTCGACAATCCCACGCTCAGCCAGGTGGACCTGGCCTGCGAATATCCTGCTTACACGGGCCGCCCGGCTGGCACCGTCAAGGCCAGCGCACTTGTGCAATTGCCGCAGGGCACAAAAATCACATTGCACTGCGAGGCGAATAAGGATTTGGTGCAAGTCCCCATCACCATTGTGCATGGCGACAAGGCGAGCATGCTGGCCGAAGTGCAGTTGCCCTCGACGGGCGATCGCCGGCATTTCGAAGTTTCATTGCCGGAACTCATGGAGGACACCACGCTGCTGTTCGATCTGCACGATGCCGACGGCATTCGCAGCCGCGATCCTGTGAAATTGGTCTTGGCAGCTCGGCCCGATGATGTGCCGGTTGTGGCGCTGCGATTGCGCGGCATTAGCACCGCGATTACGCCCGAAGCGCGGCTGCCCGTCGTCGGCGATGTGCACGACGATTATGGCCTCGCGAAACTGTGGTTCGATTATCAGCTCGATCAGGCGGCGCCTGCTGAAATGCCGTTCGTTACTTCAACTCTCAGCCGCGACGGTGTTCCGCGCAACGAACTGACGATCGAACCAGCCAACGACGAATCGCTCGACTTGAAACGGATTCAAGCGATCGGCCAGCTTTTGGCGAGACAAAAGATTACCAGCCCAGAAGATTTGTCGCGCATCACATCGGCGGACGAACAGGCGCTTGTCAGTGGCATTTCGACGCAACAGCAAATCGACCAGGCTCTCGAATTCGCACCCAAAGTCGGCAGCAAATTGCTCGTCACTTTGAAGGCCGCCGACAACTGCGCGTTGCCATCTGGCGCGAACATCGGGCAAGGCGAGCGTTATCAGCTCGACATCGTCGCGCCAGAGCAATTGCTTTCGATGCTGGAAGGGCGCGAGCTGATGCTGCGGCGACAGTTCGAAATTATCTACGGCGAAATGAAAGACACCCGCGATGCGTTGGCGGCACTCGATTTCTCGCCGCACTGATGCCAAAAAGGCAGCCGGCAGATAAGTCGGCCTTGGAGCCCGGCGAAAAACCCGACGAAGATGCGCCGCCGGGCGAGTCGCCCGAACAACGAGCCGTGCGGTTGGCAAAGCGCGCACTGGAACAGCGTGAAGTGCGAGTGGCCCGGGCGCTCGATAATGGCGACCGCTCAGCCAGCGAAACTTTGACCGTGGCCGATTCGTTCGACGATCTGCGGGAAGAAATGGTCAACAATCGGGTCGACACGCCGGAACTACAGGCTCGGCTCAAAGATCAGATTGCCGATCCGCTGCGGCACATCGCCAAACAGCTGTTTCCGGTGTATCGAACTCAGTTGGTCGATCTACGCAGGGTGCTGGATGACCCGGCCAACGGTCCGGCCAAACTTGAATCGGCGGTCAAGCAGGCCGATGCGATTCTGGCCGAAATGAAACTCGTCTTGGACAAAATGTTAGAATTAGAGACGTTTAATGAGGTCGTCGATATGCTCCGCGACATCATTGCCAGCTCAAGAGAAGCTGAATCAGGAAACATT
The DNA here is from genome assembly GCA_963773875.1 of Pirellulales bacterium. Lineage (GTDB taxonomy): Bacteria > Planctomycetota > Planctomycetia > Pirellulales > JADZDJ01 > CAVTYH01. The sequence goes on along the minus strand of CAVZCV010000001.1, from coordinate 155,103 downwards.
AAATCGCCAGAAAGAAGAACTCAAGAACAAACTTCGTGATTTGGAAAACTGACGATTCCGCGCTCGCAACTTTGACCCGGCTTAATGGCAACTGAATTAACTCGATTGTCGAATCGGTCATCACCAGCACAAAACGCCCAATAACTGGGCACCAAAGGAACTTTCCCGCCCTGGCGTGACACTAAAACCCTGGCGGCGGTGTTATAACAAAGGTCGGTACGGCGGTTGCAGCCGGCAACGGCTGCTTGCCAAAAACGCAAGGATTACGGATATGGCATTACCCAGAGCATGGCTTCCGCTGGCAACGGCTTTGGCGCTGGCACTCGCAGGAATGTTGCGAATTACGCTGGCTCAATCCGCGGACAAGCCGGCCGACTCAGCCGACAATGCATCAACTCCGGCCGATCCCGACTTCTTCCGACGCCCCGAAAACCGCAAAGTCCACTGCCACCGAAGTTGCCTTAGCCCCCGAGCAAGCCAAACTCGCCGCCAAATATAAAGAGCTCGAGCGTGTCGTGCTGCGCATGGCAGAAGTCATGCAGTCGACCGATCCAAAACGAGCGGCGCTTTTGCGACAGGCCTTCGCCCAAAGCAAGGAGCGACAAATCGATTCGCAGTTCGACGATCTGGTCAAGCTGCTTAAGCAAGATCAGCTCTATCAGGCCACAAAAGGGCAGGGGGCCGTCCAACAAGATTTGAATCACTTGCTCGCGCTGCTGATGAGCGGCGATCGAGACAAACAAATCCCCAATGAGCGCGCGGAAATCAAGCGCTTTATTGAACGCTTAAACAAATTGATCCGGGAACAGCAAGGCATCCAAGGCGAAACGGAAGGGCAGGGGGATGAACAAGATCTTGCCAAGCGACAGGAAAAAGCGGCTCAGAAAGCGGTCGAACTAGCCCGCGATTTGAACAAGTTCGACGCAGCGAACAATCCTGAAGCTGGCAATCAAGGCGAACCGAAGGATGCGACCCCCGATGGCGAAAAGGGGGACGGAAATCAAAAGGGAAGCGATCAAAAAGACGGCGATCAGAACAAAGATGGCAAGTCGGATGGCAAATCCGATGGCAAGAAGTCGGACGGCAAGAAGTCGGATGGAAAGAACGGCAACTCAAAGTCGGGCAAGTCCGCTAATAAAAAGTCTGACGGGAAGGCCGACTCAGAAGGCGCCGAAGACCAGAAATCGGACGAGGGTTCTGACGCGAAGTCGGACGAGAAGTCGGACAGCAAGCAAGGCGGCAAATCCGGACAGAAGTCGGATGGCAAATCTGGCAAAAAAGGTTCCGACGCAAAGAAATCGGACGGCAAAAAAGCGGGTGACAGTGCTGATGGTAAGAGCGCTGACGGAAAAAACTCCGACGAGAAATCAGGCGACGCCGACGGCGAGCAATCCGAGGGCAAGTCCGGCGAAAAATCAAGCGACAAGAAATCAGACGGCAAGAAGTCGGCCGGCAAGGGCGACAAGTCGGGCAAGAGGTCGACCAAAGGCGACAAATCGAGCAAGTCTGACGGTTCGAAGGGGGACGAAAAGGGGGACGCCAAGAAATCGGACGACGAAAAATCGAGCGACGAGAAATCGGACGATCAAAAGTCAGCCGACGAAAAATCTGGTGGCGAAAAGTCCGATAGCAAGTCGCCGGACTCCAAGAAGTCGGGCAGCAAGTCGAAGTCGGGACAGAAGTCTGACAACAAATCTGGCAAATCGCAGAAAGGCTCCAAAGACAGCAAGGGTGAGCCACAGGATCAGCAGAGCGAAGAGCAAAACGACGCTGAGAACCAACCGGACAATCCGGAGGATCAACAAAACGCGGACACTCCGGCTCGCAAGCGCGTTCGTCAGGCCGAGGAACGCATGCGGGAAGCCAAACGTAAACTGGAAGAAGCCCAGCGCCGCGGCGCTGCGCAGGAGCAACAGCGTGCCATCGAAGAACTGAAGCAAGCCAAGGCGGCGCTCGAAGAAATCTTGCGCCAGCTGCGCGAAGAGGAAATCGAACGCACGCTCGCCATGCTGGAGGGCCGGTTCCGCAAAATGTTGCAATTGCAGGCTGAAGTTTACGAGGGCACGATCGGCCTCGATCGAATTCCTGACGAGGAGCGCGATCGCAATTTGGAAATTGAGTCGGGCAAGCTTGGCCGCAAAGAGACCGGCATCGTTGCCGAGGCCGATAAAGCGCTTTCGCTGTTACACGAAGAAGGATCGTCGGTCGCTTTTCCGGAATCGGTGGAACAGATGCGGGAAGATATGGAATCAGTCGCCACGCGATTGGGCCAGGCGAAGGTCGGACAGATTACGCAAGGCATAGAGCAGGATATCGTCAAATCGCTCGAGGAAATGGTGGCCGCCTTACAGCGTGCCGCAAAAAGATCAGCAACAGCGCCGCGGGGGCCAACAGCCTGGTGGAATGAAGAAAGGTGGCGGTGGCGGCCAACCGCAAGATCGACCGCTGGTGAATGCAATTGCCGAACTCAAGATGATTCGAGCCCTGCAAATGCGAGTAAATACGCGGACGAAACGATATTCCGATTTGCTCCAGGAAGGCGCGGAGCAGGCCGACCAGCCGGATCTGGTCGATGCGCTCAAGAAACTCGCCGAGCGCGAAGACCGCGTTCACAAAACAACTCACGATATCGAGATCGGAAAAAACCGATGAACCTGCGCGATTGATTGGAAGCCCGATTCTCTGCAAGTACCAAAACTGGCTGGGCTCCGCCGGGCGCTGTTGGTCGCAGCAGTGTTTCCGGCCGCATGCAGCGCGCTGGTTGCTCTTTTATTCATTGCCAATGTCGCCCGCGCCAAGTCGCTCTGGACGATGAATTTGCGCACGAGCCGACATGGAAATCGCCAGGCGTTGCTGAGGTTCGAACGCAAGTTATGGCATGGCTCGATGAGCGCAAGCCCGATGAGGCAACCCGCAAGCAGGTTGAGAACCAATGGCCGGAATTGAAACCGGACGTCGCGGCGGAAACCGACTCGAAACCGATGCTCGAAAGAGTCGTCGCCACCTTCTCGATCGTCGACCCGAATTACAAGCAAGTGGTCGATCTCACTGCCAAGCCGCACGGGCTATCGAAAACTCCTGAATTTGGATGGCTGATAGATGAGAAGACCCCGGCGTTCGTCCGCAACAATCTGCGGCTGCGGCTTGGTCAATGGCTCGCACAAGAGCGGCTTTACGATGAATCGCTAGCTCAGTTAAAAGACCTGCAGCCGAGCGACGTCGTCGATCCCGCCGCGCTACTTTTTTACCAAAGCGTGTGCCATCATTGGATGTTGCATAAAGATGAAGGCCTGAAGACGATCGCTAAGTTGCTTGAACAGCGCAAAACCATTCCGCGACGCTACTCACAGCTGGCGGAGCTGATGCAGACCGATCTTAATGCGCTCGAAGACGATTCGCTCGACCATATTGCCCGGCGCATGAATGATGTCACACGGCGGCTCGATTTCGGCCACGCCGGCCAGCAAGTTCGCGGCGTGGAAGACGGCATCATTGCCTCACTCGATAAGCTAATTAAAGACCTGGAAGACCGAGCAAATGCGATGAGCCAGATGCAACAGCAACAACAAGATCAGCAGCAACAACAGCAACAGCGCGATCGAAACGGTCAGCGCAATCGGAATGCCGGCGATCCAGAAGGAATTCGTTCGCGCGATCCAGCTCAAGAAAGTCGCCTCGCCCGCGGCAAAGGGCCGGGCAATGTGCAAAGCAAGAACATCGGGAATAAGAGCGGCTGGGGCGATTTGCCGGCCAAGGACCGCGAAGAAGCCATGCAGCAAATCAGCAAAGAATTTCCTTCGCACTACCGCGATATTATCGAGCAATACTTCAAGAAGCTGGCCTCAGAGGATGAGGAAAAATAGAATGTATGTGTAGGGGCTTAAGAAGCACGAAGGACAAATGACAAGGGTTTCTCCTGGCTCAAATGCCGGGCTCACGAAATAAAATCAATAAAGGCGATGCTGCCGATGGTTGGTTCGATATTTTTCGCCGCAATCCTGGCCGTCGCCGGTCCTGAAGTGCAGGTTGGCACTGTCGATGGAGTCACGCACAAAGGTTCGCTGCAGCGGCTTTCTGTCGATAAGCTCACATTGGCAACGCCGGAGGGCGATGTCTCGCTGCCGCTTGAGCAGTTGCTCACGGTGACGGCGGTTGCCAGGCTGCCGGATGTCAAGGACGTCGAGGCACAAATGGCGTGGATCGAACTCGTTGACGGTTCGCGAATCGGTGCGACCGAGTTGACGATCAAAGATGGCCAGGCAAGTTTGGCCAGCGGCTCGCGGACCGATCAAATTCCCGTCGCCGTGATCCGTTCTATTCGGTTCTCGAAGCCCGACGAAACTGCTAATTCATGGCCGGCCGAAATTGCCGACGAGCCGGCGACCGATTTACTCGCTGTGCGGAAGAAGGACTCTGTCGACTTCATGGAGGGCGCAATCGAAGGCGTCACGTCGGAGCATGTGCTATTTAAAGTCGATGGCGAAACCATACCTGTCAAACGAGCTAAGGTCGACGGATTTATTCTCGCTCACAAGGCGGCCGACAAACTGCCAGATGCTGTTGCGGTCGTGCAAGACGGCGCCGGTTGGAAGCTCAGGGCTAAAGCCGTTCTGCTTGACGAAGGAACGCTGAAGGTCATCACTCCCAGCGGCGAAGAGTTCACTCGGCCCATCAGCGGTGTGACCGAGATCGATTTCGCCAGTGGCCGGATTGCGTATCTTAGCGATTTGGAACCGGACTCAGTCCAATGGACACCATTTCTAGATACCGGCAATACGCCTAAGGCAATCGCTCAATACTATGCGCCGCGTCGCGACGACGGCCGTGAGCACCAGCCAATCCGGGTGGGCGGAAAAGTCTACGCCAAGGGAATGTCGCTTTATAGCCGAACGCAGCTTGTGTATCGGTTGCCGGCAGGCATGAAGAAGTTTCAGGCAACGGCCGGCATTGACGATTCGGTGCGCGATGCCGGTAATGTCGTTCTGCAGATTTCCGCTGATGGAAAGAGACTTTTCGATCAATCGATTGCCGGAAAGGACGCGCCGGTCGACATTAATCTCGACATCGCCGGCGCCAAACGGCTTATAATTCTGGTCGACTTCGGCAACGATGGGGACGCGGGCGATTATTTGAACCTGGCCGATGCAAGGATGCTCAAATGAATCTGCGCTGGCTTTCAAACTTGCTGTGTGCCGCGCTGGGGCTGTGGGCGCTAAGTGTGCCGGCAAGATCCATCGCGGAGGAGCCCGATGCATTAACGATCGATCCAGCGGTTGCGCAAGCGGAAGCGGCGCGCATCGCTTCGATCACGAAAGCCAGCGAGTCTGTGCTGTGCATTTTCGCACCGGGAGGGCAGGGGGGAGGCTCAGGCGTTGTCATCTCGCCCGACGGTTATGCGCTCACGAATTTTCACGTTGCCCGGCCGTGCGGCACATTCATGAAGTGCGGGATGAACAATGGCAAACTGTACGACGCCGTGGTTGTCGGACTCGATCCGGTGGGCGATGTGGCGCTAATCAAGCTTTACGGCCGCGACGATTTTCCCGCTGCCGAAATTGCCAACAGCGACGACGTTCAAGTTGGCGATTGGTGCTTCGCAATCGGAAATCCGTTCTTACTGGCAACCGATTTTCATCCCTCAGTAAGTTACGGCGTTGTGTCGGGCGTGCATCGATATCAGTATCCGTCGGGAACTCTTTTGGAATATGCCGATTGCCTGCAGGTCGACGCGGCCATTAACCCTGGCAATTCCGGCGGTCCCCTGTTCGACGCGCAAGGCCGGCTGATTGGCATCAACGGTCGTGGGTCGTTCGAAAAACGCGGCCGCGTGAACGTCGGAGTCGGCTACGCGATCTCGATTAATCAAATTGAAAACTTCATTGGTCATTTGAAAGCCGGCCGCATTGTCGACCACGCAACGCTCGGCGCTCGGCGCTTCCACGTCGGACGATGGCCGGGTGTTGGTGAGCGACATTTTGGAGAACAGCGATGCCTATCGCCGTGGCCTGCGCTACGACGATGAAATTGTGTCCTTCGGCGGCCGCGAAATTCACACGGTCAACGCTTTTAAAAACGTGCTCGGCATTTTTCCCAAAGGCTGGCGCATGGCGCTAAGTTATCGGCGCGACGGCAAAACCTACGACACGTTTGTGCGGCTCGCTGGTGTGCACACCGAATCGGAATTGCTCGCGAAGATCGAAGCCGAGAAGGAACTCGAGCCGCAGCAGCCGCGCCCGAATTCGCGCCGGCCCAGGGACCAGAAAAAAGGAGGCGACAATCCAAAACCCGGCGAGCAGCCCAAGCCCGGCGAGCAACCAAAACTTCCCAAACCAGATTCCGACTTGGAAGAAGCCATTCAGACTCCAGTGCCGGAAGAATTGAAGAAGCAATACGAAGAGCGCAGCGGTTACGCGAACTTTTATTTCAATCGCGAGAATGTCGATCGCATTTGGAAATCGCTTTCCAGTAAGGGTGATTTTGCCGCAGTTCGCGGGGACTGGATGATCACTGGCGAACCGGTTGCGGCGAATCCCAAAACGCAAGCCGTGCAGCCAGGCGGCAAGATAACAATCCGTCTGGCGGACGAAGGCTCGGAAATCGATCTGCCCACCGGTCCTTCTAAAATTTCCGTGGCAGATGGGCTCGATACGGTTCTGAATCCCCCAGGCAGCGGTGGATTGCTCGCCGCGCTCCATTTGTGGCGGAAACTGTTTGTGGGTGGCCCCGGAAAATTTGGCCAGGTCACCTACGAAGGCCGCTGCCCGATCCCCCAGCATTCGGGTTTGTACGATGTGCTGGTGGGCATTGGCGATGGCGTGGAAACGCACTTTTATTGCCAACCGGAAGACGGCACCTTGGCGTGCATCGAACTGTATCCGGACGATGAATCCGATCCTTGCGAGGTGTATTTTAGCGACTACCAATCAGAACAAGGCCGGCTGCTGCCGCGTCGCATGGAAGTGCGCCACGGCGACGAAGTTTTCGGCATATATGCGCTGAGCGGTTTCGATTTGCAAAAAGCAGTAAGCAAGTAACCAATCATGAACCGACGGACGATGAAACTCGGGTGCTACTTCACCGCGGCGATTGCGCTGTTGGTTGCGTCATCGTCGCTGGCGCGTGCTGCAAAACTCGGCGAAGTGATTCGCGAGGTGCAGCCGAAGATGGTCAAGATCTACGGTGCCGGCGGCATTCGTGGTTTGCAGGCCTATCAATCCGGTTTTTTGATTTCCGCCGAAGGTCATGTGCTGACCGACTGGAGCACCGTGCTCGATTCGGACACCATTACGGTCACGTTGAACGATGGCCGCAAGTTCGACGCACAGTATTTGGGAGCCGATCCGGGCGTGGGAGTTGCCGTCTTGAAGATTGAGGGCGCCGATTTCCCGCATTTCGACCTAAAGCAGGCGGTAACCGGTGTTGAAGGCACCCGCGTTTTGGCATTCTCAAACCTATTTGGCGTGGCAACGGGCGACGAATCTGTCAGCGTATTGCACGGCGCTGTTTCGGCCGTCACGACGCTTGCCGCGCGGCGGGGAGCATTCGATACTCCATACCAAGGACCGGTATACGTTGTCGATGCGATGACGAACAATCCCGGAGCAGCCGGGGGCGCCCTCACCGATGTTCGCGGAAATCTTCTTGGAATGCTTGGCAAAGAACTTCGCAGCTCGCGTAATAATACTTGGCTCAACTACGCGTTGCCGGCGGCGGAACTGGTGGAGGCAACCGAGCAAATTAAGGCAGGTCAATCGCGGCCAGGTGGCCGTGCCAACGCCAAACGCGCCCGCAATCCCTTAACGCTTAACGACCTGGGCTTGGTGATGGTACCCAACGTGCTGGAGCGCACTCCGCCGTTTGTTGACTCGGTGCGTTCCGGATCTTCTGCGGGCCAAGCTGGCATCGAGCCGGACGATCTAATTGTGTTTATCGACAATCAGCTTCTGCAATCGTGCAACACACTAGCCACGGAGCTGGAGCATTACGATCGTGATTCCGAGGTGCATGTTGTGTTGCTGCGGTCGGGGCAACTGATCGAAAAAACACTGAAAGCTACCGACGAGCAATCCAAGCCGGAATAATGCGATCTGTTCAAAGTTCCTACGCCGCTGCACGAAGTTCGTCCGACCGGAACGGTCGGACTATATGGTTTTGTGTCTATGGTGTGCTGTCTGTATTCGGCCTATTGCTTTCGGCGCTTGCCGTCCATGCCGACGATGATATCGCGGTCCGCGAAGAAGCCGCGATGAAAACAGCGGCGGAGCGGGTAGCTCCCAGTGTCGTGCGGATTGAAACTTTAGGCGGGCTGGAAACCATTGGCGAAATGCTTGCCGTGACCGGTCCGACGACCGGGCTGGTCGTTTCATCCGATGGCTACATCATTTCTAGCGCTTTCAACTTCGCAAACAAACCGGCGCAAATTCTGGTCGATCTGGCCGATGGTACGCGGCTGCCGGCGGAAGTCGTGGCGCATGATAACAGCCGAATGCTCGTGTTGCTCAAAGTGCCCATCGACAAGCTCGACGTAAAGAAGCAATTGCCCGTGCCAGAGGCAGCGCCGCTTGCACACATGCAAGTCGGCGAGTGGGCCATCGCCATCGGGCGTGTTTACGAGGCCGGCAAGACGAACGTCTCGGTTGGAATCATCAGCGCACTTAATCGGGTGTGGGGCAAAGCAGTTCAAACCGATGCTAAAATCTCGCCTGCCAACTACGGCGGCCCCCTGGTCGATTTACGCGGACATGTGATGGGAGTGCTGGTGCCTATGTCGCCGATGGAAACGGGCGAAATGGCCGGCGTGGAGTGGTACGATTCTGGCATCGGGTTCGCGGTGCCGCTGGAGCACATCAATCGTGTACTTGATCGTTTAAAGAAAGGCGAAGATTTAAGCCCCGGGCTGCTTGGCATCAGCATGCGGAGCGGTGACCCTTACACAACAGAACCTATCATTGCGGCCTGTCATCCGAAGTCGCCAGCCGCGGAGGCCGGACTGAAAGCCGGAGATAAAATCGTGGCAGTGGATGGCGTCCCGGTCGCGAGCCAATCAGAATTGCGCCATCAGTTAGGCCCCCGCTACGCCGGCGAAAAAATATCGTTTGTTATTCTCCGCGATAAAGATCGGGTTGAAAAATCGGCGGAGCTAATCGCGAAACTGCAACCGTACGTCCACCCATTTTTGGGCGTGCTGCCGATGCGCGATGAACCGCCAGCGGATGAAAATGACACGGAAAAAAAGACTGGCGTTGTGGTGCGCGAAGTTTACGCCGATAGCCCGGCCGCGAAAGCAGGAATCAAGTCGGGCGATCGAATTGTCTCCATCGCCGGCGAGCCCGTGAAGAATCGGCTGCGGCTGCAGGAGCAGCTGGCGGCATTGGAGCCGCTTAAGCAACTGAAAGTCGGCATTGAGCGAAATGGAACGCCGGAAATTCTGGAAGCGAAACTTGCGACATTGCCCGAATCGGTGCCCGCTTCGTTGCCACCGGCGCGAGACTCCAATCAACCGGTCGATGAGAATCCACCGGCGACGGGCAAAATCGAAATCAAAGTGCCCGAGGCACCAAGCGGTTGCGTGGCCTACGTTCCGGAAACGTACAATTCGCACGTGTCATATGGCCTTGTTGTTTATTTACACTCAGCGGGCGGATTCAAAGACGACGAATTAATCAAGCAGTGGAAATCGCTTTGCGAATCCAACGATTTAATTTTGCTCGCTCCCAAAAGTGCGGACCCTGCCCACTGGCAGCGCACTGAAGCGGAATTCGTTCGCAAAGCAATGGACGATGTCGTGCAGAAATACAATATCGATAAAGCCCGTGTTGTAGTGGTTGGCCAGGACGCCGGCGGCGGCATGGCGTATTTGGTCGCGGCGCAATATCGCGATTTAGTGCGAGGCATCGCTGCCCTTGGTGCGCCGATGCCCCCCGGCTTGCGCGCGCCGGCGAGCGATCCCGCTCAGCGCCTGGCAGTGCTCACGACAAGCGCCAAAAAGTCCCCCCCGACTGTGGCTGCTGGCATCAAGCGATTGCGCGATGCGAAACATCCGGTGACGGTAATTGATGTCGGCGAAAATCCGCGACCGCTGGCCGAAGATGAAATGGGCGAGCTCGTACGCTGGATCGATACGCTGGATCGGAGTTAGTTTGGCAGATCCAGCTGCCCGACCGGTTGGGTCGGCCTTTATGATGTTTCGCCGCAAAATTGGCTACATTGCGATTGGGCTCTTAACCGTGGGCGTACTGCTGCTCGCGGTGGATGCCGACAGCCGGAATGTCGAAGGGCTGCGCAGTGCCTGTTTGCACATCGGCGTTTTTATGGCCCTGGTCTGGCTGGCCGAACCGCAATTGCGTACGCTGCCGCTTTGGTTGCCAATCGCCGCAGTCGGTTTGCCAGTGTTGCTATTTACTCGCCCGCGAATGCTGCCCTTGGGCCTGGCAGGAGTGGCGTTGTTGTGGATCATGCGGCCAAAACGCCGCGAAGGAGATGTGCATGGATCTGAACCTGCTCATCGCTAATTTGCAAAACGCCGATCCCAGCCTGCGTGCGGCCGCAGCAGAGCAATTGGCGCATCTGGCGGAGGAAGCCCGGCCGGCAGCGGTGTCGCTGGTGGAAGCGATGGGCGATACCGATAATACCGTTCGCGATTGGGCATATGCTGCGCTGGAATCGCTCGGCCCGCCTCCAGCCAATGAAGCTGCTGCATTGGCAAAACTGGCCGAGGATCCGCGTCTCGATGTCGCATACTGGGCCGTTATACTGCTAGGCCGACTTGCAGCAGACGTTGGACTGGCTTCTACCGATGCCACACCGCTAGTCACGGCGTTGACGGATGCGCTATTGAATCACACTGAGATTGCCGTTCGCGAACGCGCGGCGTGGGCGCTGGGCAAATTCGGTCCCCTCGCCGCATCGGCGCGTCGCGCGCTCGAACAAGCGGCTTCCGATTCACGACCGAGATTGTCGCGACTCGCTCATGAAGCGCTGGAAACATTGCGTAAGCGCGATCTACCTTAGTTATGCAGCCGACCAACAACATCGCCTTCAAAGAATGGTCCGTGGTCTGCGAGGCGCTTGGCATTGGCCGGCAAATCATTATCCTGCGTAAGGGCGGGATCGACGAAGGCAGCGAAGGCTTCCGCGTTAAGCACAAAGAGTTTTGGCTGTTGCCGACAAAGTTCCACCAGGATGCCTCGCAACTGAGGGCCGATGCTCACTCGCTGCTCGATCAAGCTCTCGCTACCCAACCACCGGCCGGTAAATTTCGGGTAAGTTTGTACGCAGTGGTGCAAAGCGTCTTCGAGATTCGTGACGCGACCTTGCTCGATCGGCTTGCCGCCGAACATATCCTATCGTGCGAAACCATCGCCAAACGATTCAATTACCGCCATCCCGGGCTCTATGTATTGCTGATTCGAACCTTTCGGATTCGTGACCCGTACATTGTTAGCGACAGTCCATATATCGCCGGCTGCAAAAGCTGGGTGGAATTAGTGGAGTCGCTTTCAACTGCTGGCGCGGAGCCGGTGATGAATGACAATGCTTTTGCAGAGCGCGCTGCGCATATTTCGTCGCTCCTTGGTCGTGCGCTCTGAAAAAGCGGTGATAAATATCGGGCGACCGTAATAGATTTGGTGCTCGCAGGTGGCACCTCGTTGTCGCTGTGCCATCCATTTGCTACGTTGGCGGTCGGTTTGATCAAGTTCTCCATCGGAGTAGGGAGTTAACATGTCGAAGAACCGCAAGGCGGAAGTGGAAGCGGCACAGAAGACGCTCGATCTCAAGAACAAAAAATATCAACTGGAGCTCGATACTTCGGCCGGAAAAATCGTGTTGGATTTGTTTTCCGACATCGCGCCGGGCCACGTCGGCAACATCTTGGGCCTGGCGAAAATCGGCTACTACGATGGGCTCGTTTTTCACCGCATCATTAAAGACTTCATGATCCAAGGTGGTTGCCCCGAGGGAACCGGCATGGGCGGACCAGGCTACACCATTAAGGCGGAGTTCAATAAGACGAAGCACGAGCCTGGCGTGCTCTCGGCGGCTCGCACCAGCGATCCGAACTCGGCAGGCTCGCAGTTTTTCATCTGCACTGGCACGCATTCGCATTTAGATGGCCAGTACACCGCCTACGGCAAAGCCGCAGATGCGGCCAGTTTGGAAGTCGTAAAGGCTATCGGTAAAGTGCCGACCGATCGCAACGACCGGCCGCAAAAACCGGTGACGATTAAGACGGTGCGCGTGCTCGAAACGGCAAAGGTCTAGGTTTTGGAATGACGAAATTCGAATGACCGAATGACGAATGAATTTTCAAATTCCAAATTCCAAGCTGGGCTCTTGCGCGAGCGGGCTTTGTCTGACGACGTTTGATTTCCGAACTTTGCTGGTCTGCACCACGTTGTCCGTCATTACTTTTCTATCGGCTCTCTCAATCGCGTTAGGCGCCGACGATTCCGGCCTTCCACAAATCGAAAACCTGACCATTGGCTTTGCCAATCATTACAAGCTCGGCAGCTGGACGCCGATTGCCGTTACCCACGGTGGCGCTCTCGGCGACTCTGGCGCATCCGGCCAACTGGAGATCGAAGCGCCGGATGGTGACGGCATACCAGTCCGGTTTGTTGGTCCGCGCACCGATTGGACGCTTCGCGAAACGAATACCGGTTTCCTGCAAATCGGTCGGGCCGGAACTCCCAACGTTTTGCTAAGAAAATCGATCGGCAATCGGCAGTTCGGCGAACCTGAGCGATTACCGATGGCAGCCGGAATAAAACCCCCAATCGCCGTGCCGGCGTCCAACGAGTTTATTGTCGAACTTGGTGCAACGCTGGGCCTGCCGGAATTATTTCGCCGGCAGAGCGAGCGGCATACCGAGCTGGCCACGGTTGTGACGGTCGAAGGTTCGCAACAATTGCCTAATCGCTGGTACGGATACGAAGGCGTGCAACTTCTGGCAATTGCCGGCGTACCCGCCGTGGACAAGAAGCTGCTTGGAAAGCCCGCCGTCGATGCCATCGAAGAATGGGTCCGGGTGGGAGGAACACTGTTGATTGCGGCCGCCGACCAAGGGGAACGCGTATTCGGCAAAGAGGCGCCGCTTGCGCGATTTGCACCGGGTGAGTTCGATCGCACGGTTAACCTCCGCGCGCAAAGCATCGGTGCCATCGAGAATTTCGCCGCGGCGGAAGAGCAGGAAAAGTTGAATTTGCAGGCACTACCCGCGGCACAATGGAAAAGTGCATCGGCCGATAAAATTGAATTGGCCGCCGGATTCGGGCAAAACAGAATTCCACTCGTGATGCGCTCGTCTTACGGTTTCGGCCAAGTGATCGTTGTCGGGCTCGATCTTTACGACATTAACACGAAGCATAAGTCTCCGCTTTCCGAGTGGCCAGCTCGTACGAAGTTTCTGGAAAAGCTTCTCGATCGACGGGCACTGCATGCCGGCGAATCCGGCGGTCAAGAAAACTTCGGGCAAGGTTTGCGCCTCGGCTTCACCGATATCAGCGGCCAGCTCCGCAGCGCGCTCGATCAGTTCGCTGAGGCGCCGCTTGTGCCGTTTTGGGAAGTGGCAGCCGCGGCGCTTGCCTACATCGCCATTTTGTTTCCGCTCAACTACTTCATCGTCCATCGCTGGTCGAAGCGGCAGCAAGTGGCGTGGATCGTGTTTCCGGGCGCCATTGTCTTGTTCGGTGCCCTGGCATATGCCTGGACACAGCATGAAAAAGGAGACCAGCTGCACGCGAATCAATTGGATTTGGTCGATATCGATACGCGGGATGGCCGCGTGCGAGGCACTACCTGGTTCAATTTATTCAGCCCTGAGAATACGCGGTTCGATCTTAAGCTGCCGTCAAGTTTTTCTGGAATGCAAGTTGGCGATGGCCAGCAGCCTGGCGACCCGTCCGACAGCTTGCTTTGCTGGCTAGGATTGGCTGGCACGGGCCTGGGTGGAATGAGTTCCAGCGGTATCAGCACGCCGCTATTCGATGAGGCATATGCTATTGATCCGCCGACCGGAAAGATCGAAGGCGTACCGATTGGCATCTGGTCGAGTAAGAGTTTTATCGCTCGCTTTCGTTCTCGCGGTGATGGAATCGAGGCAAAACTTTCAGCCACCGATATTAACGCTCCGCTCTTGGGCACGCTTCGGAATCGATTAGACGGTCCACTGCGCGATTGCGTATTATTTTTTGGCGGTTACGCATACGTCATCGGCAACCTCGAGCCCGGCAAAACAACCGCGCTCGGGCAGCAATTGACGGCTTTGTCGGTGCTCACCGGCCGCACGGAATTGCTTGCCAATCAGCAACCGCCGCCGTACGATCGCGCGAGCGTTGACCCGCTGAAAATCCTGCAAGTGATGATGTTTTACAATCTGGCCGGGGCGCGAACTATACCGGTTTAATGAACCGCTACCAGTCGTTTGTCGATTTAAGCGATCAAATCGAACTTGGCCGTGCTGTGCTTGTCGGACGTGGGCCAGCAGCGGCGTCCATGGAAGTCAATGGCGCGCCACTGAGCGAATCTCAAATGAATCGCCACGACACGATCTATCGGTTCCTACTGCCAGTCGCCAAGGCCAATTAGAATTGAAAACTTGTCGATTTCCGGATCCAGCCACATCTTATTCTTCTGCCTGCCGCTTACCGCCGACAGCTCAAGTGATTGAAACCCGCGACTTAACGAAGAAATACGGCGAGCTGTTCGCCGTCAAATCGCTGTCGATCAAGCTCGACAAAGGCGATGTGTTCGGCTTCATCGGCCCCAATGGCGCAGGCAAAACCACGACGATGCGCATGCTGGCGACGTTGTTGAATCCCACTTGGGGTGAAGCGTATGTTTGCGATTATTCGATTTACACCAAGCCCAAGGAAATTCGCCGGCTGATTGGCTTCATGCCAGATTTTTTTGGCGTGTACGATGACATGAAGGTGATCGAATATCTGGAATTCTTCGCCGCCGCGTACCGCATCAACGGGCAAAAACGCCGCAAAGTGTGCGAAGACGTGCTGGAACTGGTGGGCCTGGGCTACAAACGCGACGCCATGGCCACGAGCCTTTCCCGCGGCATGAACCAGCGCCTTGGCCTGGCACGCGTGCTCTTACACGATCCGCAAGTGTTGCTGTTGGACGAACCAGCCAGCGGCTTGGATCCGCGGGTCCGGATCGAAATTCGCCGCGTCATTCGCCAATTGGGCCAGATGGGCAAAACCGTCATGGTCTCGAGCCACATCCTGCCGGAATTGGCCGATATGTGCAACAAGATCGGCATCATCGAACGGGGCGAGCTGTTAGTGAATGAGAGTGTCGAAGAGCTGTTCAAAAAAGTTCGTCGTCAGATTGTGCTGCGAATTGCCGTCGCCGGCCCGCAAGAAGCCGGCCGCGAAACTCATCGAACAGCACAGCGCCGTGGAGCGCATCGAAATGGCCCCCGGCGAAAATCACACGCGGCCAGAACATCGTCGTCACGCTTGAAAGAAGACGTCGCCGACTACAGCGACCTGGCCACGCAGCTTATCGCACACGGCCACAAACTGACGCTGTTCAAAGAAGACGAGCTAAACCTCGAAGGCGCATTCATGGCGCTAACCAAGGGCATTACGGCGTGAAACACTTGCATGCTCGTGATTCACGTCAGTACCGTGCTAGATCTTTCGCCGTCGCCTCCGGCTTTAGCGTCTTCAAAAACTCTTCCGCCTTTGCCGTCATCATTCGCAGTTCGCTCGCCACGGCAATGAATTGCATGCCTTGGGCGGCGCGTTTCAGGGCGGCGTCCGCATTCATCACGTGCATGCCGGTGGGCGTGCCGAGTTTTTTTGCCGGCGGCGACGATGCGGTCCAGCGCCGCTTCGAATTCCGCATCCGTGGCTTCGGTGCCGTCGGCGGCGCGCATGTTGGCGCGCAGATCGACCGGGCCGACGAAAATGGCATCGACGCCGGGCAGGCTGTAAATGGCTTCGGCATTGGCAATGCCGGTGGGGCTTTCGGTTTGCAGCACGACCAGAATTTCATCGTTTGCGCGTTTGAAGTAGTCGCCAGCGGTAGCGGCGAAGTTCAAGCCGTGCAATCCGCCGCCGAGACTACGGTTCCCGACGGGCGGATACTTCGTGGCTGCAATGACTGCCTTGGCTTGCTCGACGGTGTTGACCATCGGCGCCACGATGCCCCACGCGCCGGCATCGAGCGCCCGCTTGATCAAATAATGATTCCCCTCCGGCACGCGCACCAGCGGCACGCAGCCGGCATCGGCAATCGCGCCGAAAATAGCGGCGGCTGTGGACCAATCGATCGGCTGATGCTCCATATCGAGCGTCAGCCAGTCGAAGCCCAAGCGAGCCAGCACACGCGCGGCATACAAATCGCCCAGCGACAGCCACGTGCCGAACGACGGCTGGCCATCGCGAAGTTTTTTCTTGATCGGATTGGTTTTCATGGTATTGGTCGGTTGTATGTTGTCCGTCGTCAATTGTGCCGTTGTCGGTTGTGAAATTCGTCATTGGTCCTTTGTCAGATGTTCCTTGGGTGCTGCAAATCACTAGCAACCAATGACAAAGGACATCGGACCACTAACGACTAACAATCCCAGGGCAAACTACCGCTTTACCGCATGATCCGCTAGCAGCCGTGCAAATAATTCCGATTCTGCTGATTACTCCTCTGCACCGACCAGCAGGTTTTGCCGTAGAATATTGCAGCCGCGAGTGGGTTGGCCGCCCGGAGGCCGCCGTACGCTGGCGAGAAATAGAAAATCAAACTGCAATCGAACAAGGACGACCCGACATGAAGCGTTTTCTCGTTCCCACGTTAACCTGCCTCTTCGTTGCCGGCCTGGCGCTGGCCCAGCAACCAGGAGTGCGACCGGCGCCCGCACCCGGACCTGCCGTCGGTGGTCAGCCAGCGGCACAACCGGCGCCCGACTTGGCTACCCCTAAGCAGAAGGCCAGCTATGGCATTGGTCTTTCCATCGGCGCCGATATGCGCAATAGCCAATTAACGGCCGACGATCTTGATCTCCGCACAGTTCTGCGTGGCATTAGCGATGGAATTTCCGATGCCAAACCGGTGCTGACGGAGGAAGAGCTGCAAAATGTCATGCAAGAGTTCCACAAATCGATCGTCGCCCGGCAGCAGGAACGCATGAAAGCTGCTGGCGATAAAAACAAAAAAGAGGGTGAGGCCTTCTTGGCGGCAAATAAATCGAAGCAAGGTGTCACGACCACGCCCAGCGGATTGCAATACAAAGTCATCAAGTCTGGCCCGTCAGGGGGTGCGACGCCCAAGGCGCGCGATACCGTGTCGGCCAACTACAAAGGCACGTTGCTCGATGGCACTGTGTTTGATAGCTCGTACGATCGCGGCAAGCCGGAAAAATTTGGCGTAAGCGACGTCATTAAAGGTTGGACCGAAGCGCTGCAGCTGATGAAAGTTGGCGACAAGTTGCAATTGTTCATACCGGCCAATTTGGCCTACGGAGAAACCGGTACGCCCGACGGCACGATTCCGCCGAATTCGACCCTAGTATTTGAAGTCGAATTGATGGACGTGACCAAAGGCGCGGATGTCAACAAAGGCCCGGATCTGAAGAGCTTTCAGCAGTAATCGCTAGCGGCATGCGTATGTTGGACGTCAAGCAGCACGCGGCGTTTTCCGACCGGGACGGTCGGACTATTTATGTTGCTGCGTGCGGGCTGCTGACTGCCGCCTGCTGCGTGCTTATCGTTCTGCCGGCCGTTGCGCTTGCCCAGCCGCGCGGTTCCTTCGATGATCTTCGCCGCCGCATGGTTGAAGAGGAAATCATCGGCGGCTGGCGTGAAGAACGAGCACGTCATTCAGGCGATGCGCGATACGCCGCGCCATGAATTTGTCGCGCCGCAGTACCGACCGAACGCGTACTTCGACATGTCGCTGCCGATTGGAGAGAAGCAAACCATCAGCGGTCCGTTCGTTGTGGCATACATGACCGAGCAACTCGATCCGCAGCCGGGCGATAGCGTGTTGGAAATCGGCACCGGCAGCGGATACCAGGCAGCGGTGCTCAGTCCGCTCGTGAAAGATGTTTACACCATTGAAATCGTGGAGAAGCTCGGCAAAACCGCAGAGCAAACGCTCAAGCGGCTGAAGTACGACAACGTGCACGTGAAAATCGGCGATGGCTACCAAGGTTGGCCAGAGCATGCGCCGTTCGACAAGATCATCGTCACTTGCTCGCCGGAAAAAGTGCCACAGCCGCTCGTGGATCAGCTGAAAGATGGCGGAATGATGATCATTCCCGTCGGCGAACGATTCGAGCAGATGCTCTATCGCTACACCAAGAAAGACGGCAAGCTCGTGGCCGAACCGCTGCGTCCCACACTGTTCGTGCCAATGACCGGCACGGCGGAAGCTGGCCGCGAAGTACAGCCGGATCCGTTGCATCCGCACTTGGTGAATGGGAGCTTCGAAGACGAAGTCAGCTCGACTGGCGAACCGCGCGGCTGGTACTACTGCCGACAGATGAAACTCGATGATGTCAAATTCTCAGACTCCGCCGACCCGCGGCTGTTAGTCAGTGGTCCTGACGGTAAGCACTTTCTGACATTCACGAACGATGTGCCCGGCCGAATGAGCCGGGCACTGGAAGGTTTCGCGGTGGACGGGAAAAAGATCGGCGAGATCGAAGTCAGCGCCAGTGATCCGCGGCCGCAATATTCAGCCGGGCCAATCGCCGGAGCAGTTGCCGCAAATTTCGCTGACGTATTACGACGACAGCTGGTCGATCATCGGCCGTGTATTTTCCGGCCCGTATCGCGGCAGTTTCGATTGGCATCCGGTCAGCGACAAACTCCGCGTGCCGCCGAAAGCCAGAAGTGCATCATGCACATTGGCCTCCTGGGAGGCACCGGCGAGTTTTCGATCGACAACATCGCCATCCGGCCAATCCCGCGGTGATTTGTAGCCGCGTCTCGCCCGAGACGCGCATTGCCACTCCCCGAAAGACCAGCCTGCTTTTATCCTCGAAATCCGCGGGATACTTGCAATTCACTCTGCCGTTTCGAAAACTATGTTTCTGTAATCACCCTACCGAAATCCAAATTACTTCAACTGGAGCCGTTATGATTCGCCGCATTGTCGTTCTTCGTCTGTGTGCCGTTCTGCTGTCTGTCTGCTTTGCATCAGCGGCCGATTTAACCGGCACCTGGAAAGGCAAGATTGAAATCAATGGCGAATCGGTCGATCTGACATATAACCTGAAAGCCGACGGCGACAAACTCACGGGCACCGCCGAAGGGCCCGCCGGCAAGATCGAACTTGGAGAACGGCAAGATCGACGGCAACAAAATCTCGTTCGTCATCAGCTTTGGCGACAATCACATTAAGCACGAAGGCACGCTCGATGGCGGCAAGATCAAAATCGTCACGCACATGCCGGACGCCGATCACGAATACACCATCGCCAAGCGCCTTGATCTTGGCGGCCAGTGGAAAGGCGAAGCAGAATTCCCCGGCGGGCAAAAGATGGAACTGACGTATGATCTGAAAGTCGATGGCGACAAAGTGACCGGCACTGTCGAAAGCCCGCGCGGAAAGATTGAAATTCAAAATGGCAAGCTCACCGACGACGGATTTACATTCGTCACCAAGCGCGGCGATGTGGAAGTGAAGCACGAAGCGAAACTGGATGGCGAAAAACTGGCGATCAAGGTTCATTCGCCCAACGGCGACCGTGAATACAAGCTCGCGCGAGTTGTAAGTTTCGCCGGCCACTGGGTCGCCAATTTCAAAGATGAAACCGGCAACGATGTGCCGTTGAATTTCGATTTCAAAGTTGAGGGGGACAAACTTACCGGCGCCGTGAAAAGCCCGCAGGGGGATGGCGAAATTTCCAAGGGAAAAATCAGCGGCAATGAGATCGACTTTAACGTGGAATTCAACGGTAACACGATCACGCACAAAGGCTCGCTGAGCGGCGGCGAAATCAAACTCAATGTCAACGGTTTCGGCACCAGTTGGGATTTAGTGCTGAAACGCCCGGCAGCGAAATAGGCGTTATCGGTGGAGCGGAACAAGAATTGCGAGACTGGGGCCACTTCGTTAACGACGCTACCCGCCGCTGGCACATTCCGATCGATCAAATAAACCCGACCGGTATGGTCGGGCTATCTGTATGGCCACTGTGAACTCGTTCGAAATGGCTGGCGCTGAATTACGCGATCACCATTTTCATCAGCGCGTTTCTGCTGTTTCAGGTCCAGCCGATCGTCAGCAAGTACATTTTGCCCTGGTTTGGCGGCAGTCCGGCCGTGTGGACCACGTGCATGTTGTTTTTTCAAACGTTGCTCTTTGCGGGCTATGCCTATGCCCATTTCAGTTCCCAGCGCCTGAGCCCGAAACAGCAGGCGGTGCTACACCTTGCGATCATATTGACGGCGCTTGTGCTGTTGCACGTCGTGCCGGGCGAAAGCTGGAAACCGACCGATAGCACCGATCCTATTGGTCGGATTTTATTATTGCTGGCCGCGAGCGTCGGATTGCCGTACTTCGTGCTGTCGACGACCGGTCCGCTTGTTCAATCGTGGTTTGCCCGATCGTTTCCCGGTAAGACGCCGTACCGGTTGTACGCGCTTTCGAATCTCGGCTCGCTGCTGGCGCTTTTGAGCTATCCGTTTTTCATTGAGCGATTATTCGACGTCCCGCATCAAGCCTGGATGTGGACCTGGGGTTTTATTGCATTCGCAATTTCCTGCGGCGGCGCTGCAGCAAGTCTTTGGGCACTGCGCGAAACGCGTGTGCCGCTTGCCGAAGCGACGACGACGCAGGAACCTCAGCCGTCGGAGCATGCAGCACTCCCCACTCCCCACTCGCCACCGCACGCTTGGCAATACGCGCTGTGGCTCATTTTGCCCGCGCTGGCATCGGTCACTCTGCTGGCCACGACGAATCACGTTTGCACCGACGTGGCCGTGATGCCATTCCTGTGGGTCATTCCGCTGTCGCTGTACTTGCTCACGTTTATCGTCGCATTCGACCATCCACGCTGGTACAAGCCGGCAATCATTGCCACTTTCACGCTCGTGGCCATTTACTGGGTTGGCGTCGGCAAAGGCGAGACGGATCTATTCGATTGCGGACTTGTCGGAAACGCCATCCATAGCATTAGCAATCAGATCGCCGCCTGGCGCAGGACTGCCGAAAGAAAGTTATCCAGCAGTCGCCGACGATCTATATCGGATTGCTGCCATACCTGGCAATCAACTTTCTGGCCATGTTCGGAATTTGCATGCTCTGCCACGGCGAGTTGGTTCGGCAGCGCCCGCATCCGCGTTATCTCACGGCGTTTTATCTTGTCGATCTCCGCCGGCGGTGCGCTGCGGCGCCATGGCAGTCACGCTGCTCGCGCCTCGACTATTCAATACGTTTTTTGAATGGGAATTGTCGACATTTTTCGGATACCTTCTGTGCGTCGGCATTTTGCTGTGGGCGCTCGGCCGCTGGATGAGTGCCGAAACTGTCTCGAGTTCGCGAAAGACTAGCGCCGCTGTGCTGCTCGGCCTGCTGGCAGTCGTTAGCATTGTCGGCTGGATCGATCTCTCGAATTTTCTGGCGTACGAAAACAAGGGCGTCTTATTTCGCACGCGAAACTTTTTCGGCACACTGCTCGTGCGCGAGTTCGATACAGACAATCCAGATCACTACATCATCTTCAAACACGGCGCGACGACGCACGGCGTGCAGTTCGCCTCCGACGACCGCCGCGGCCAGCCGACCACATATTACACGCCGTACAGCGGCATCGGGCGGACCATCACGTTTTTGCACGGCCAGCCGCAAGTGCCGCCCGTTAGCAAGAAATCAAGCCTGCTGCAATTTGCCTCCCACGAGCCCAGAGGCAACATCCGAGCAAACGGGCAAAGCCGCCAACCGCGGCCTGAAAATCGGCGCCGTCGGTCTCGGCGTCGGCACACTCGCAAGTTACGTTGGGCCAGGCGATTCCATTTGCTTTTACGAAATCAACCCGGCGGTGATCGACATCGCCGAAAACGATAAATGGTTCACCTATCTGGCCGACTGCCGCAAGCGTGGCGGCAAGTGCGAAACAAAACTCGGCGACGCGCGGCTGACGATGGAAAACCAATTGCGCGATGGCGAACCCCAGCACTTCGATTTGCTCGTGCTCGATGCCTTCAGCGGCGACGCCATTCCCGCGCACCTGCTCACGGAGGAGGCGTTCGAGAAAGTCTATCTGCCGCACGTGGCCAAGACAGAGGCCGACGGACACGACGGCGCAATCGCCATTCACATCACGAATCATTATGTGAATCTCGAGCCGGTGATTCGCGGACTGGCCGAAAGATTTGGCTTGCAGACGGCCCGCATCGATAATCCCAAAATCAACGGCCAGGCAATCTATCATGCCGATTGGATCATCCTCACGCGCAACAAAGAGTTGCTCGCCGCGCTGGCGCCGTTTGTCACTTCGCCCGAAGCATCAGCTTCAGGCGCGGAGAAACCAGAACCACCAAAGCCCGCCATTCTCTGGACCGATGGCTTCAGCAACTTGTTCGACGTGCTAAAGTGACTATCGTTCGCGATTAATCAATCGCGGTCTGGCGAAACTTTACGGCAACGGCCGGCCACCGCGGTTGTACGTCACCACGTCAAACGCGACGAGCCAATCGAAATCGCTGAAACTCTGAGCCGTGAGCGGCGAATACGTGGGATTCTTCACGCTGCCGGATCGCACAGGCAGCCCGGCAATTTCTGCCGTTGGCAAACGTTGGCCCCGATACGTCGGCACAAAACGAATCGGACCGCTTGAGCAAGCGAGCTGCGCCTCAAGCGATCCTGTTTCCGGCTCGCCAATGCCGTTGGTCTTCAGACGATCCAATCGGCGCAACCGATCACAGCGTAGCATGAGCCCAGCAGTTGATTCAGATGCGCGCCCGCGCCCCACCACGTGCAGTCCGGCGCTCCAGGCCAGTTTGTTTTTCCGCGCTGCACATGCGCAGTTGTGTGCAAATACCAACAGCTTGCCGCGTCGCCGCCGCTCGCGTGCCGCAAGGTACGCCAAATTGTCGGCCATCAACACATCACGCACTGCCAGAACCGGCAAAAAACTAGCCGGCGGAACGCCTTGCTGCCCAGCCTGTGCGGCATACGCGTTCAAAAGCTGCCGCGCGATCGAAGTGTAATGCAGCGCCTCGAGAAACCGCTCTTCGCCACTGTCGGCCACCAGTTCCGGACTGCGCATTCGCAGCTCGCTGATCAAATCGTCGACCGCAATTCGCAGCGCGGCGGCCGTTGGCGTTCGCCCGACAGATTTCGAAGGGTCCATGAGCGCCGCGGGATTTTCCCATTGGAAATCATCGCCGATCAGCGTTTCGATTTTCTCCCGCTGCTCAGCGGCAATCGGACTTTTCACCGATGCCAAATAATCGAGCACGAACCCTAGCGGCTGCCGCGGACTGGCGAATCCTGCCATTCCCGTCGGCGCATCAAAGCCGTCGAATCGCAGCTTGGCCGTGTGCGATGCATCGGCGTTGTAGCTGCGCATCCACTCGATGAGTTCGCGATTGGCATCCACCTTACCGTAGCCGTGACTGAAGCCTGCTTCCTGCACTGCCTCAGACGTCTGCGGGCTGCCGGCAACATATTCATTCACAAGGCGAGCTAACTGAAAGCTGCTCTCGATGGCAATCGCTGTGTAGCCGTGCCGCTGGGCCAACCGCTCGAATAGCCGATTGCGCAACAGCAGAATTTCTTCGCCGCCGTGGAGCGCTTCGCCCAAACCGAGCACTTCGATCAATTCCCCCATTAGCGCCACGACCTTGTCGATCGCCGCGTTGCAAGTTTCGGGCGAACTCAGATCCAGCGGAACCACTTCGCGCGAAATCCAATCCGCAAGCGTGGCATACGTCGGTGCAGAGTCCGGCATGATCGCCATCCAATCAGCGTGGACAAATCGGGCAGGAACTTGCCAGTAGAACAAAATACCGCACGCGGTCAAGCTGCGACATTCTGGAAGAAATGAGAGATTGAGACAGCGATCTCGCCCATCACTCCGAGCTGGCGGCATTATCCATCGGCGCTGGTGGGCTTTGCACCGGCACGCAAACGCTGCCCATCACGGTGTACTGCGGTCCGCCAAAAATCGTGCGCAGGGGCTCCATTTCCGTGAGCCGGTTCCATGCGCTGTTGGCAGCACCATCGGCCTTCGGCGCCAGCCCAAAACACGCCAGGACCAGCAGCACCGCGCCCGCCGCCGCCGCCACGAGCACACGCACGCCATTTCGCAACGCCTGGCGTACTGCAACGCAATCGCGGGTCGTCACCGTGCCATCGGGCCGCCTGTAGAACCGCACGCATAGCCGCGGCGGCGCATCGCCATCTTCCGTCGCCACGCTGTTACGCGTCAAAAGTTGCTCCGCCTCTCCGCGCGTCATCTGAGAAAGATTGTAAACCTGCTGCCGGCATTGGCGGCAAAACCGCACTTTTTCATCGCCGGTCATCGAGGCCCAATCGACGGAGCAGGGCAGGGGAATCGAAAGCTGTTCCAGCTGCGCAGTTGCGATGCTCATAACGCCCTCGAAAATGACGCGAGTTTGCAGTTCGCCACGCCATCTTCGACGCCGCCAGTTCACAAAGAGTTCCCGATGTTACGACGGCAATTCCGTCGGTGGTGGCGACGGCGCTTCCACCAATTTGCCAAACGGATGCAATGTAATCAGGCAGCAGCCCGGCGAGACCAGGAGCGCGAGCAGAACCAAGAGCAAGGCTTTTCGCATGTTAGCCCTCGAAGAGAAGGGCGGAATGGTAGGCTTCGGGCGAACTTAGGTCTAGGGTGGTTTTCTGCTGGCATTGCCGGCTAAACTGCATGAACGCGATGATTGGACGCGGCGATTGCTGGTTTATCCCAAGTTAATAAATTTAGATTAAACCACCGAGTGCCCGGAAATAATTTGGTCAGCGCCACCCCGCAAATCAGCCGCGATTTGTCGTTGTCCACGCATGAATGGAGCCAGTCAGTTGAATTTCAACGAAGCCGGAAACGATTTACTTGAAACGCCGTGCGATCGCGAAGAAGCAACTGGCTGCCCCGTGTTTGGCGCACTCGTCGGAGCGATCGCCGGTGCGCTTTCGGGACTGGGATGTGCGAAACTTTGGACTGCTCTACCGGCAGCACCGACGGCAATCGTGCTTGCCGTGATGGGCCTCATGATTGGAATTCCCATCGGCATTTGGCGCGGCCGATTGGGCAAAGACATCGCCACGCCAATTCTGCTTAGCTATTTACTACTGCCCTCAGTCATTGTGCTTGTGGGAATGACGGTAGACGGCCGGTTCTTCCGCTCGGTCATTTTCGCCATCGGCTTCGCGTTTCCTTTGGGTGGGATGCTGCTGGGTGGGATTTTAGATCGGCTGCACGAAGTTACTTGTCAGCGCAACAGATAACAAAATCATTCATTACGGTCGCTTTCGATTGTATCGGTTATCCTTTTCGCAGGACGGTCCAAAGAGAAACCGGACGACTGCAACTGAATTGCTAATCTGCTGCCAAGTCTGGACGTACACAGATTTCGGGGCCGGAGGTTAATGAATTCAACGAGAGTCTTGCCGATTCAGCTGCCGACTGAAGTTCGCCGCAGCGTTGACGGCAAGGTTACGCTGGCGTTCACCTGGATCTGGCGGACCGGCATCCTTACGACGCGATGGCTACGTTATTACCAAAACGATTCTGAAGCAGAAGAGAATAATGAAATGTGGGAAACCATGTTCGGCAACGGGAGACTATAAGAAAATGAGTCATGAAATCGCGACCGCATTTCTGCACGAGTGGCTCAAAGAAAAATGCCGAATATTCGGACAGGGCGAAAAGAAGCAAACTGATCGTCAACGAATTCAAGAAAGCCAACGGCGATTCCCATGGCAGTGAACGGGGTAATTCACCTCATGAAACGCCCGCAGTTTGGCATTCGGTTGCTGCTCTTGGTGGTGGCACTCCTGGCAACGTGCTTTGCCTGGCGCCACGCGATTGATCAAAAAGCTTGCGCCGTGCGCGAGTCGGTGATCGCGAACCTCAAAACGCAAATCACGGTGCAAGAGTGGTATCAGAACCGATTCGCCCAGTGGAACGTACCCAATCCGTTCAATGCCGAACCCGCCGCCGCCTCGCCGGAAATTCAGCAACGCATTTTGGAATTGCAACGGCAGCTTAAGTCATTAGAGCCGTGAGGAGGTGAAAATTGATCGCCAGCCGCTACGCCACTAAAATGCGGTTCTTGCCCGCCGCGAGAGGGCGGTGTAGTCAATGGTTGGCGAGGGGAGAGTTTGATGGCAGACAGCCCAGGGTTTGCGTTGGTTTCGCCCGCTGACGCGAAGCTTTCGCCGTATCCGTATGTCTATGTAAACGCAGTCGGCAGTGCCCGCGAACTGCATGCAAAAGAGCGCGAGTACCTCGAAACGCCGTTTGCCCCCGGCGATGCGCCCGCCCCTATGTCAAATTGAATTTCGAAGCCAAAGACGGATGGGGTAGCATTGCTGGATTCTGCCTTCGATCAGAAATTCCAGCCAGCCTGCCAATCACCGATGCACCGGAAAATGACCCAAACCCACTGCTGAGCAAAGAAGGGCACATCGCGTGGCTAAAACGCAAAATGACGGGATTCGACATTGTTGAAAACCCAGACGGCTCGGTTTCCTTGACCCGGCGAACCTCACGCCACATAGTTAGACTTCCACTGCCGGCGTATCATCTCTCTGCAAACGGAAAAAGAGGGAATCTGGTGACAACTGGCCTTCCGAAGGGTCTTCCGCCATCCACCACGGATAAATAATTTTTTTGAGTGGTCTAAAAAGGCCCTTGACTTTGAGACACATGTACACTACTATGCGTATTGGAGCCATTAGGCTTCCGGTTCTGAGGGCATGGGCTTGCTCGCCGTGACTACGGTCTTTGGCAATTCGAAAAATATAAGTGTCTAGGCGCCTGAGGGCCTGGGTGTCTTGCGGGGTCTTCGCGCTGCGTTGGTTGGCGGGAAACCTGTCGGGTGGCTGGAGTCGAGGCCGCCGAGCCCCCCGGTTGTCTGGCTTGTGCTGACGGCTGCCGTTGGTCGATCCACAAGGCATCGGCGACGGGAGTCGCCTCCTACAAGGCGCGACGGCCAATCCGTTCTGGCTGCCAACTGGTACAGCCTGCCGCCTACTGAAAGAACCGCTGAGCGATCGCTCAAAATATCACAGGAATTCCAACTCCTAATGAGGGCAGGGCAGGGGAGTGTGAAATAACTGTGAAATTACTCGGCGCGAAATTGGCAAAAACGCCTACACAGGTTAAACAGCGCGCTGCAGTTATTTCACTCTGAATCGCGATTTCTGGAATTCGCTCGCTGGGAGGCGTGATTTGCTCGAAGAAAACGCATGCTCGATCCGTCAGAGCTTCACCAACTTTTGCGCGGAGCTGGTTTTCTCGAGCGTTTGCGCAAACCGCGAGTGAAAGAATCAGGCCGGCAATCAAGCTATGCAAGTGGCACGCGTTGGGATTTGCCAATGTTAATCACCAGACCCAATGCGAGCAGATGGCCAATCAGCCCGGAGCCGCCGTAGCTCACCAGCGGCAGCGAGACGCCGGTGATCGGCAAGAGTCCGACGAGCATTCCAGTGTTGATCAGCACTTCGCCGGCGAACAAGGCAGCGACGCCGACGATCGCCAGTCGGCCGAAGGGTTCTTCGGCTCGAGCGGCGATCGCGAGGCAAGATCCGATCAGTCCAGATGAAGAGCAGAAGCACGAGTGCTGCGCCGATCAGCCCGAAGCGTTCGCCGATGACGCAGAAGATGGAATCGGTATGCGGCTCAGGCACGTTCGAAGCGGGCAAATCGTCTTCGTCATCGTTGTGGAAGATAAGTGCCGGTGATGCCGCCGATGGCGAACATGCGTTTGGCCTGATCGAGATGAAAGCCATCGGGCGTGGGAGTTTCACGCGGCCCGTTTTGTTCCCAAAGCGCAGTCACTCGCGAACGCTGCTCGTGGCTCATCTGACTCCACAAGAGCGGCAGCAGCATGATTCCGATGGTGATGAGTTTCGCAAGATCGCGCCTGCGAACGCCGTGTGCAAACAGCATCGCGAAGAAGATCGGCAGAAACACCAGCGAGGTGCCGAGGTCGGGTTCTTTGAGAATCAAGATCATCGGCAGCGCGGCGAGACACAGCGGGCGGAGCAGGGGAGTGATGCCGGGTTCGAGGTCGCGATGCATGAGGTAAGCCGACATCGCGACGATGAACGCAAGCTTGGCGAACTCCGAAGGTTGCACGCCGATGCCGCCAATGCGAATCCAACGATGAGCGCCATTGACTGCTGGAAACGCGTACACGCCGACGAGCGCCGCGATCACGAGCGAATAAACGAGCAACGCGTGGTCTGCGAGCCAGCGATAGTGAAACAAGTTCAGGATCGCGACCAACATGCAGCCGAGCACCGCCCAAACAATTTGCTGATGCATGAGGCGGCCAGAGCCGTCGACAATTTGCTCACTGCGGGCAATGCCGGCACAGCCAATGGCCACCAGCGCGAGACTGCAAACGAGCAGGGGGGAAATGGATCGCGAAAATCGAGAGTTGCGATCGATCATCGCTGGTCCGCTGGTTCCGAAAGTGCGGGTGGTAGGGCTCAGGAGGGCGGATTATAGGTCGACCGGCCTGATTGCTGCGATGCCGGATGACGGCCAAGTGTTGAGCGCAAGCGGTCGTCGAGAGCAGGGCAGAGCCGGGCAGAACCGTGGCCTTAATTCGTTAAGCGGACTGGATTTAAGTGAGATCGATGGAATGGTGCGATCACCCGGCAACTGCAATCGTCGCAAAGGTATAAAACGTGCAATAAACGGAAGTTTGCAAATATCTTCACGCTAATTACGCAACCCGGAAAATTTACCCAATCTACTTGAATCGCATGCTAGTGTTTGTATGTTTTGAGGTGACCAAGTACGCCCAAAAGTCAAGTAGATTACACGAAACACAGGGAGCACATTCATGTTGCGAACGTACCTGACCAAGTGGTCGATGGCTGCTGCCATTGCGGTGGTCGGCCTGGTGGTCGACGTCCGAAGTTCACAAGCTTTCCATCATTGGGGTGGCAGCTGGGGTTCCAGCGGCGGTAGCTGGGGATCTTCGGGTGATTACTGGGGATCGAGCGGCGGATCGTGGGGATCCAGCGGTGGATCTTGGGGTTCGTCGGGCGGAAGCTGGGGTTCATCTGGCGGATATTGGGGTTCCAGCGGTGGCTCGTCCGGCGGAAGCTGGGGCGGACACGGTTGGCACCACGCTTACTACTATTCCAGTGGGGGCAGCTGGGGTTCCAGCGGCGGCTCGAGCGGCGGATACACTTACTATGGCTGCAGCGGTGGATCGAGCGGCGGCTCATCGGGCGGTACGGTGATTTATGACGGCCCGGCCAATTCGGTGCCGAGCACCAATGGCCCGACCGGCGCTCCGCCGACACCTCCGACGCCAGGCCCGAGCAGCGACACCCCGCCGACCCCGATGCCCAGCGCACTGTATCGCAGCATGGACGGCGCTCAAACGGCCCTCTTGAACGTGAGCGTTCCGGCGGAAGCCAAGGTTTTTGTGAACGGCGCCGAGACGACCAGCACTGGGGCGCAGCGACAATTTGTGAGCCGTGGTCTTCAGGCTGGCAACAAGTATGCCTATGAAATCCGGGCGGAATTTACCCGCGATGGGCAGACAGTCACCGAGACCAAGACCATCAACATCGGCCCGGGCCAGCAAGCCAGTTTGGCGTTCAACATGGACAGCTCGAAGGACGCGCCAGTGGCCGCCGGCAGCAAAACCAAGACGAAGCTGACGCTGCACGTGCCCGCTGATGCCAAGGTTTCGCTTTCGGGTCACGAAACGACTTCCAATGGCGATGTTCGTGAGTTCACCACCACGAAGCTCGCGCCGGGAGCCGATTGGAAGGACTACACCGTGCGTGTCACCGCGAATGTCGATGGCCGCGAGGTAAGCAAGGAGGAGACGATCACACTGATTGGTGGCGAGGATAAGGATTTGACGTTCGACTTCAATTCCAACACGGTCGCCAGCACGGCTGCCGCTGCTCGCTAAGTGATCAATTCGAGAGTTGGTGGCTCGCTGAACGACTATCATCCTCGAAGCAATAGCAACTGAGCCCACGCCTCCGCACGGTTCGCCATGCGGAGGCGTTTTTGCTTTGGCGATGGCAGGCAGATTCGGCATAATCGATTAATTCCGCCGAGGCTTTATTGCCAACTAGGGCCGCATCCGATAAGCCGTAGTAAATGGCCACCGATGCAGTCTATCCGCCGCTCGAGGCGCCGTCGAAACCTTTGGCCACGCACTGGCGCGTGCTGATCAGCATTGCGCTGCTTTTACATCTGACTGCAATCATCGCGGCGCCCTGGTCAGGGCCGGAGCCGGGCGGACCGATCGCCGAAGCGATTGCGGGACAGTTCCACTACTATCTCGATGCAACATATTCTGGGCATGGATATCGTTTTTTTGCGCCGGCGCCAGGCCCGAGTCATTTGGTTCGCTACACGCTCGTCATGGCAGATGGATCGCGGCGGACCGAATCTTTCCCAGATAAGCAAACCGAGTGGCCCAGGCTTTTTTACCATCGCTACTTCATGTTAAGCGAAAAGCTTAATGGGCTATTTGATGGCGAAGAGCCGGGTGATGATGCGCCCCCCGAGGTGCGCACGCAGTGGAAGCGAATGCGGAGCGCGTTTGACTCCGCGGCGCAATCTTACGCAATGCACTTGCTTTCAACGACCGGCGCCAAGCAAGTAACGCTGGAACTTGTGCGTCACAATATTCCGTTTCCGGGACAAGTTGCGGAAGGTATGAAGCTCGATGATCCACGCACCTACCAGGTGCTGTGGACAAGTTCGCCGTACGAAGCGGAGTCGCTGTGAATTTGGTCACCCAATATTTTGGCGAATTGTTCCGCGGCATCCGTGATGGATGGAACCGGTTTTGGTTCAGCCCGTTGGATCCCGCAACGCTTGGTTTGATTCGCATCTTTACCGGCACAATGCTGTTCTACACGCATTTGGTGTGGACGCTCGATCTGTCGGGCTTTTTTGGCGATCACGCCTGGCTCGATCCGCAAGCGATCGCCCAGCTTCCCGGGCACTCCGCGGCAAAATGGAGTTGGTTTTATTGGATTCATTCACCTGCGCTGTTGTGGACTGCACATATTGCGGCACTCGTCGTCTTTGCCCTGCTTGCGGTTGGATTGTGGAGCAGGGCGATGTCGGTGCTGGCGTTTCTGGCCACGATCTCCTACATCAATCGCGCCTCACTGGCTCAATTCGGATTAGATGACACTAATGCGATGCTGGCGATGTATTTGATGGTGGGTCCTGCCGGCGCGGCCTTCTCGATCGATCGCTGGCGAAAGCGCAGGCGGTTGGGGAGCGCTTTGCACATTCAAAAGACTATTGGCACGAACATTTCGATTCGTCTGATTCAGGTGCACATGTGTGTGATCTACCTGTTTTCTGCGATCGGCAAACTGAAGGGTGAACCATGGTGGGACGGAGAAGCGTCATCATGGCAGTTTTCAATCGTGAGTATCAATCGGTCGATGCCACCTGGCTGGTGCATTATCCGCTGCTGGTTGCGGCGCTGACGCAAATCACGGTGTTCTGGGAAGCTGCATATTGCGTACTGGTTTGGCCCCGCCTCACTCGGCCGATCATGCTGGCGATTGCCGCCGGCGTGCATCTTGGCATAGGAATGTTTCTGGGGATGTGGACATTCGGGTTGGCGATGCTGATTGGGAATTTGGCGTTTGTTTCGCCGTGGGTCGTCAGACGACTGTTTGGTCGCATAATGATCGATTCGTCCGACGTTCAAAAAATGGTTCGAGAGAATGGCACTTTGCGCGAGGTTCGAGGTTCAAAGAAGGGCAGGGGAGCGAAGCGCACCCCGTTCATGAGCACGCCAAGTTAGACTAGATAGGGCCGCGCAACGGGCCATCGGTGGTCATAAACCGCACTTCAAGGCGCGATAATTGGGCCACCAAAAAAATCATCTTGCGGCGAATTTGGTTACGCTCGCCCTCAGAAAAAGACTTTAGTTCTTGTTCGAAATTGGTGAGGATTTGCTCAGACGCTGCATGCCCGCAATCCAATTCAGCGGTAAGCGCATCTACAGCAATCAAAATAGCTTTTATCTTCTCGGTCATGGGTCACCTTCCAGCTTGATTGTGTTCCCAGCAATGGAACGTCCCGCTTGGTCGGTGCCACAATGGCACGGAGATTTGCATGCAAACAGCGCGCCGAGATAACCGGATTATCCTTGGCGACCCATTTAAAGCATGGTACAGCTTTTGCGCTGCTTGTCGGTTTCTTGCGAGTTTGCGCAGTGCCAAAGTTCGCATCTTCTGGCAGTTTCATCGCAAGCTGAATGCGTTGCTTGCATCCCTAACATGCAGATAAATTCGGGGCTAAAATGGTTGACTGCGTGTCAGCGAGCGAGTCCAATCGCCTCGATGAATGACCGCGCGGGATGACAAGAAGGAAATGTCATGAGCAGAATCGATCGCCGCCAGTTTCTAAGCCGCGGCCTAGGAGTGGCTGCTGCAGTTTCCACATCGGCTATTGTGGGTTGCGCAGAACAACCTTCGTCCAACGAAGCGACTTTCAAGCCGGACACTCTATTCCTTACGTGGCAGCGCGATCCTACTACGACAATGACGGTTCAGTGGATTGGCAAACAAGGCGACGTTCAAGATCCGCGAATCTGTTTCGCTCCTAAAGACAGCGCCGAGATTCAAAAATCGCCAACTAATGCGCATCCATTTCCTAAGACCGACCGCTACGTATTTCGCGCAGAATTAACGGACCTGAAGCCAGGCACAGAATACGAATTCACAATCGGTGGAACATCGCCGGCTTATCGTTTTCGTACGATGCCGGCAAAAGCCACGGACTCCTTCAAGTTCGTTTCGGGCGGCGACTGCGGCGTCAACGTCCATGCAGTGGCAAACAACAAGATCGCGGCCAAACAGGATCCAATGTTTGCATTGATCGGTGGAGATTTGGGCTACGACGATGGTCGCAGTTCGGAAACTGCCATCAATTTCGTGCGCAATTACAGCCAGCACATGGTCGATAGCGCTGGCCGGTTGATCCCAATGGTTGTATGCATCGGTAACCATGAAGTAAGTGGCGGCTATGATAAGCCGCGCAAGGATGCGCCGTTTTACTTTGCGCTTCATGACGGCTTGTACCCGGAACGAAGCTATGCGTCGCTAGATTTTGGCGATTATCTGAGCCTGGTGCTCCTGGATACAGGTCACGTGGCGCCGATTAAAGGAGAACAGACCGATTGGCTCGCAAAAACATTGGCGGCACGGGAAGGAATCTCGAACCTGATTGTTGTCAATCACGTGCCCGCATACCCTTCCTACCGGCCGGCGCCTTCCAGCGACACAGGCAAGGGTGGCACTGGCGCCGAGAACCGCGAGCATTGGTGCCCGCTCTTTGAAAAATACAATGTCGATGTGGTGCTGGAGCACCACGACCATACGTTTAAGCGCACGCACCCAATGAAGAATGGCCATGTCGATCCCGACGGTATCGTTTACTTAGGCGATGGTTCTTGGGGCAAACTGCGGGCGCCGCAGAAACCGGAATCACGGCCGTATCTGGCGGCCACACACCAGGCCTACCATCTCACACTGCATCGTCTGGAAGGCGAACAACGCTTCCACATGGCAATCGACGAGGACGGTAAAGTCATCGATATTTGCACGCTGCAGAAAAAGGCGCGAAATCACTTGGGTTAGACCGAATCGCGCGACCGTTGATCGTAGTGCGAACCACTGCCTATACTAATAAGTCTGTATCTGTGGTTCGCCAACCCTTTGGACCCGCGAGGCAGGGCAGGGGATTGCGGAAAAACTTCAGCTAGAGGAGTCATCGCAGTGCTTGATTCGATTGCCATAGTAGGTGCAACAGGAGCGGTAGGCCGGATTATTTTACGGCTTCTAGAGGAACGCGAGTTTCCGGTCAATCGGATCAAGTTTCTGGCGTCCGGCCGATCGGCGGGCACTAAGATCACATTTCGCGGACGTGAGCATACCGTCGAAAAACTTGAGCCGGACGCATTCAACGGCATCGACATTGCAATTGGTAGCACGCCCGATGAAGTGGCGAAAGAATTTGTGCCTTGGGCTGTCGAGCGTGGTTGCACGGTGGTCGATGAAAGCGGCTATTGGCGAATGAACCCGGATGTGCCGCTCGTGATTCCCGAAGTCAATCCGGAGGCTGTGCTTAATCACAAGGGCATCATTGCCAGCCCAAATTGCTCGACAACACAGCTTGTTGTGGCAATCAAGCCGCTGCACGATGCAGCGCGAGTGAAACGGGTAATCGTCAGCACCTATCAAGCCACCAGCGGCGCCGGCCTTGCAGGATGCCGCGATTTGGAAAGTGGTACTCGCGCAAAACTGAACGGCGGTGCGCACAAGAATGAAACGTTTGCCCACGACATTGCATTTAATCTGATTCCGCAGATCGGCTCCCACAAGCACGAGGGTTACACATCGGAAGAGATGAAGATGGTGTTGGAAACACGGAAGATCATCGGGGACGACTCCATCCAGGTTTGTCCGACCTGCGTGCGCGTGCCGGTAAGCAACTGCCACAGCGAAAGCATTCTGGTTGAGACCGAGCGCAAGCTGACCGTAGACGACGCGAAAGAGTTGTTTGCCAACGCACCAGGAATTACCGTAATCGACGACCTGGAAAGGAAACTCTATCCAATGCCAAAGAATTGCGATGGCAGCGATGATGTTTTCATTGGTCGCATTCGCGAAGACATCTCCAGTCCCAACGGGCTTGCGTTCTGGTGTGTGAGCGATAACCTCCGCAAAGGCGCGGCAACAAACGCCGTCCAAATTGCAGAGCTTCTGGTGTGCGCCAAAACGCTGCAGAATGCCTAGTAAAATGGCGTGACCCGCACGATTAAACTCACTCTGGCATACGACGGCACTGACTTTGCCGGTTGGCAGTTGCAACCAAATCTGCGTACGTTGCAGGGCACTCTTGAAGAGACACTAACAAAAATTACTGGGCAAGAGTCGCGCGTTTTCGCCAGCGGTCGAACTGACGCCGGAGTGCATGCGCTTGCTCAAGTGGTTTCGTTCGAGACAAAGAGTGCTCTGGCAGCTGACGTCTTGCATAAAGCACTTAACGCAGAACTGCCGCACGATATGTCGGCAATTTCAGTTGAAGTGGCCGCGCCACGATTCAACGCACGACGCGAAGCCCAGCGCAAGCGATACCGATACACAATCTGCGATGGCAGAATACGCGATGTATTTCGGCGACGATTTGCTTGGCAGATTTATCGCCGACTCGATGCGGACGCAATGAGCAGGGCGGCGGAGTTTCTCGTTGGCAAACACGATTTTGCCAGTTTTGAAACAAGCGGTTCGCAGCGTGAGACAACCGTGCGAACCATTTTTTACCTCAGCATAGCGCGGTTGCTCGCTCCGGAGAGTCACGTTATTCAAATCGAAGTAGAGGCGGATGGCTTCCTGTACAATATGGTCCGCAATATTGTTGGGACGTTAGTTGAAATAGGGCAGGGGAGGCATCACGAAAATTGGGCCTGTGAGATTCTGGCGGCGCTCGATCGTCGCCGGGCCGGTCCGACTGCCCCGCCACAAGGCCTTTGCCTAGTGAGCGTCAGCTACTAACCATTACCAGCGATGGAATTGTGGCTCCTTCGCGGTTGAAGTAAGCTATCTCGATTGGGAATGTGATAGAGATCGTTCATCTACCGGGTAATTTATTCGTGGCTTGGTCAGCTCATGATCGTGTTGGATCGTCAGGGCAATATCGACTTCTGTCGATCGTCGGCAGGGGGCGTAGCTGCCAGGTCTGGGAGGCAATCGACGATACGGAGCAACAGCGGCGAGCTATCAAGATTCTCGAAGGCGGGTATGCAAACGATCGCGGTCAGGTCGATTTGCTGAAGCGCGAGTTCAGCGTCGGTCGCGCGCTGGATAACTCGCACGTTATCCACATCTATGACTTTCAGATGAAGCGCGGGGCGGTCTACCTCGTAATGGAGCTTTTTCCTTCTAAGAACCTCAAGAACTGGTTGCTGGACTCGGGCGTCGATGGAATCGCACCGTTTGCCGCCAGAATCTTCGAGCAGTGCGCGGCTGGTCTTAGTTATTTGCACTGTCAAGGTTGGATCCACCGCGACGTAAAGCCCGATAATTTCTTGATGAACCGCGAAGGAACCGTCAAACTCATCGACTTTGCAATTGCAGAGAAGAGTAAAGGTTTGCTGGGAAAATTGCTCGGTGCGAAATCGAAGATTCAGGGCACGCGCAGTTATATGTCGCCGGAACAGATTCGCGGCAAGGGTGTCGACGAACGTTCCGACATTTACGGCCTGGGTTGCATGTTCCACGAACTCGTAGCGGGCAAACCACCGTTTACGGGACAAAACACACAAGAACTGCTAACCAAGCATCTCCAGAATCCGCCGCCGCCGCTGGAGTCGGTGGGCCGAGATGTGACCTCGGAATTTGCCGAGCTCGTGCGTAAAATGCTGGCCAAGGATCCGGCCAATCGACCACAAAGCATGGATGACGTGCTCAAGTCGCTAAAAGCCGTGAAAGTATTTATTCGAGCGCCGCAGCCGCCGAAAGCAGAAGTATCGCCAGAATAACTTGCAAGCAGCAACATTCGTCGATTGTTACTATGGGTGCCGGCTTACATCGATTGTCGTTTGAAAAGCCGATCTATGAGCTCGAGGAGCGGATCGCCGCGTTTGCCACGGAACGCGACAAATCACCGGAACGACAAGAAGAGTTGCGTCAACTGAAACGGCAGCTCACCGAGCTCAAGCGAAAAGTCTTCGCCAATTTGGATCCTTGGCAAACGATCGAAGTGGCCCGCCATCCCGACCGGCCAATGACGACAGACTATTTGGCGCTGGTCTTTGACGAGTTCGTCGAGCTCCACGGCGACAAAAATTTTGGCGACGACAAAGCCATTCGCACAGGATTTGCCAAGCTTGATCAATACAAGGTCATGTTCATAGGGCATCAAAAAGGCAAAACGCTCAAAGAGAGGAATGCATGCCACTTTGGCTGCGCCCATCCAGAGGGTTATCGCAAGGCAATGGCCAAAATGCGGCTGGCTGCTAAATATGGTCTCCCGGTAATTTGTTTGATCGATACCCCCGGCGCCTATCCCGGCATCGGCGCCGAAGAGCGCGGCCAATCGCAGGCAATCGCCGAGAGCATGTTCCTGATGTCGCAGCTGCCGACGCCGATTATTTGCGTGGTGATTGGCGAAGGCGGATCAGGCGGAGCTTTAGGAATTGGCGTGGGCGATAAAGTTGCCGTGCTGGAGCACGCCTACTATTCGGTAATAAGCCCCGAAGGCTGCGCCGGCATTTTATGGAAAAGCGCGAAATTCAAGGAACAAGCGGCCTCGGCGCTGAAGCTCACTTCGCGAGACCTTTTGAAACTGGGTGTCATCGACGACATCCTGGATGAGCCTCTCGGCGGGGCCCATCGAGATCTCCAGCAGATGGCACTACGATTGAAAATCTACCTGATCCGCGGTTTGCGGGAGCTCCTCAGCAAGTCCACGCCAGAGGTTGTTGCCAGCCGCTATAAGAAATTCCGTCGGCTTGGCCAATTCATCGAGATGCCCGAGGTCCCTTAACGGCCATGCGTCGGCGTGAAAAACGGAATGCTCCAACGTCCGATAATGTCTCTTATGTTCGGTATGACGTCGCGAAATTCCCGAAGAACTCTCTTTTTGGGTACAACAGCTGGTTTGCCCTCCGGGGACTCTGAAGTCGAGTCAGTCATATTGCGTGCGACACAGCCCAAATGGACGAAGGTTTTTTAGCCGACTCCAATCGCCAGGCTGATGGCGAGCAGTGACAACACAACTACAGCAACCGGCGCGAATCGCCAGTTTCGTTGGCTCGCCCAACCAACTGCCAGCACGATCACGCGTAGCAGGGGCGTTAGCATCAAAAGCAGTACGCCAAGCTCCAACATGGAAACGCTTTCGCCATGTGGCGCGGTTCGGATCAGAACACCGAATCCGGCTGGCGGCGTGTCAGGGCGCGGTTGCCCACTGGCCAGTGCAACGATTAGCCCCAAAGCCAACAAAATACCGCTGGGTATGAGTCCCGTCAGCAGGACGATCTGAACGGCCCGTGCTAACGGGTCAACGTCGTGTGTTGAGTTAGTTTCCATCCGACTGTTACCATTCGTACCGTATTTCAGTTAACGATAGAATGCCCGAATCAGCATTTGCGCTGCGACCGCCAGAAGCAGCACGGCAAACAGTTGATTGATTAGTCGGCCCCGGACGTAGCGATTCATAATCGAGCCAAAAGCCGAACCTGCCAATACGCCTATTACCACCGCTGCGGTCAGTGCTGGCCGAACTTCGCCACGGCCAAAGTAAATGAAGGCGCTGGCGGTTGCCGTCACTCCGATCATGAAGTTGGACGTTGCGGCGGCTGCTTTGATCGGCACGTTGCACAACAAGTGCAGGGCGGGCACCTTAAACACGCCGCCCCCAACGCCAAGCATTCCCGACAGTATTCCGGCGACAAATGAAACACCCCAGCCAACCCACAATCGCTTGACGCGATATGATACGTCCCGGCCAAGCTGCGGATCGTAGTACCGATCGCCAAGCCAACCGAGTTCTGGCTGAACAAGGTTCTCATTTGATACGTGATTGCTAATTCGCTCGGACGAGTAGAGCTCAACGGTAGCGGACGCTTCTCGTCTTCGTCGCCACATCAACATGGCGGTGGGAATTAGAACGACGGCAAACAGTCCTTCAATGAACTGGGGCTGGAGTTTGGCAACTGTCAGTCCGCCGGTGATTGCGCCGGGCGACCGCACTCGAAGTGGCAATTACAGTGACGATGCTCGTCGCAACTGCGAAGTGCATGTCGACCCCAAAACCCAAGAGCAGAATCGGGATCAGGAAAACGCCGCCGCCGGTTCCTAGAATTGCGCCCATCACTCCGGTGCCTGCGCCGGCGGCGAAAAGAAAGGCGACGTTGCCCGGTGTGGTGAACATTCTCAGCTCCCCTGCCCTGTTTTAACGACGGGTGGGATCCCACATCGGCGGTCCGGTCGGACTCACCGCCTGCCGAAGTGGCTCGATCAGATTTGCTGGTTGTTCAGCGGGTGCCAAGGGCGCGGGTACTTCGTTGGGTTGGAACGGCTTCGTTGGATCCAATCGGTTTTCGAGTTTATCCAGATATGGATCAAGCACCTGATGAATTTCCGGCGGCATTACTGCGTCGGCCTTATTTAACAACGCAGAAATGTAATGTCCGGAACGAGTATTAATGATGTGATCGCGGAGCGCCGGCGCCAAACCGACTGCGAAAAATGTTATGCCCAAACACAGCAGCACGCCCTTCGCAAAACCGAACAATCCGCCGATCTGATGATCGAAATCGCGCAATCGAATTTGGTCGAGGATGCCAGCAACCAATCGAAACAGTAGCCAGACTGCGATTGAAGTGGCAATGTAGATGGCCAGCATTGCCACGAATCGGTTCCATGGCGCGGTGGTGCCAAACAGTGGCGCCAGCCGCCCGCTAAATTTCAGCGCCAGAAAATAACTGACTACCAGCGATGCAATCGACGCCAACTGCCAGGTCATGCCTTTCCATGCGCCAAACAGCGTGGCAAGTCCGAGCACCGAAAGCATTAAGATGTCGTACCAGTCCATGGCAACGTACCGTAGTCGACCGGCGAACGGTTCATTGAGGCAATCACTAAATTCCAGCGGACTGGGCGGATTCTAATCGCCCCAGGGACCATTCACGAAGAGCAATTGGCGATTCACCATTTTTGGTCGGGGCTCCGCGTGCCAGCATTCCTCAACATGTAATGCCTAGCACAGTCTACTCTTGGGAAATTTTGCCAATATCAGTACAGTACGCCGTCTACTGCCTTCTGACCGCCTACTGTGTTATGGCCGGATTCAAAACCCACATCACGACGAGCACCATTTTAGGCATTGGATACGGCACCGGCGCGTACTGGGCGTATCAGTTGCCGCCATCGACTTGCATCCTGGCGGGCGGCCTCTGCAGTGTTTCCGGAATGCTGCCGGATATTGACAGCGATTCCGGCCGGCCATTGCGCGAAAGCATGGCCTTCGGAGCCGCTGTTGTCCCCATGATGATGGTCGATCGCTTTCATGCGATGGGCATGAACTTAGAGTCGATAATTCTGGCTGGCGGCGCAATCTACTTACTGATCCGATTTGGCCTGGCCGCCGTATTGAAACGGTATACCGTGCATCGCGGCATGTTTCATAGTTTGCCAGCGGCGCTGATTGCGGGTGAAATCGCATTTCTGGCATTCGGTTGCGAGAAAATCGAACTGCGCTACTTTGTCGCGGGAGCGGTGGTGCTCGGATTCATGTCGCATCTGATTCTCGATGAGATTTGGAGTGTCGACTTCAGTCGCGGTCGGTTTCACTTGAAGAGCAGCTTTGGCACGGCAATCAAATTTTGGGGCGACTCAACAGGATCCAACTTGCTGACGTACGCGATGACGGTGGCATTGACCTTTTTCTCCATCAATGATCCCGCCTGGATGAGCCACTTCGAATCGTGGTCCAACGGTCAGCGGGAACTCGCGAATCGCGTGCTGAATCGGCTTGGAATCGATGGCCAAGGTTCACCGCCCGCTACTCTCGCGGTGCCGCTGATGAATTTAAACGGCCCAGCTGCGCGAGATGGCGAGCTGCAAAACTTCGGACCTAGGCCGACATCCGGTCCGATTCGCTAATTTCGCTAGAATTGCTTGCGACTATCCAACAGCAAAGTGACCGGGCCGTCGTTGGTTAGCGTGACATCCATATGCTGTCGAAAACGGCCAGTCTCAACGTGAATCCCGCGCTGCCGAATCAGGGCAACAAATTCCTGATACAAACATTCCGCCATTTCCGGCGGTGCGGCCTCGGTGAAACTCGGACGTCGCCCCTTGCGACAATCGCCCAGTAAGGTGAACTGGCTAACGACGAGCATCGCGCCGCTAACTTCGGCGAGACAGCGATTCATTTTGCCCTCCGCGTCTTCGAAAATCCGAAGCTCGGCAATCTTCTGGGCTAATTGAGCCGCGTCGTCATTCGTATCGCCGATGGCAACACCCAGCAGCACTAAAAAGCCTCGCTCAATTCGGCCGGTGACCTCGCCTGCCACCGTAACTTGAGCCTGGCTGACACGCTGGACGCAGGCGCGCATGATGTCGATTGAAAAAGAAATCTTATATTCTCATTACATCTCAAGGAGTCAATCGTAATCAACTCGGCTCAACACGAAAAGCGAACGTATGTGCCTGATGGTGCTTGCGCAATCGCAAGCACTTGAACAAATCTCGCGTTCTATTCATATTTGACACTCAATTGCAAAAACACTTCTGTGGGATTCGATGTCTCCTTACTGGCTCGCCGCCGTGTACTCTGTGATGATCTTGCTAGCCGCATTGGCCGGTGGCTGGGTGCCAATGGTCGTGCGGCTCACCCACACGCGAATGCAACTTGCGCTGAGTTTTGTGGCGGGAGTGATCTTGGGCATCGGCCTTTTGCATCTGGTGCCGCATGGCTACATGGAGTTAAATGACATTGACCGCACGGTGCAGTGGACGCTCATTGGCTTTTTGGCGATGTTTTTTTTAGAGCGATTCTTTCATTTTCACCAGCATGAAGCTCCAGTCCTTGAGGCACCAAAAGATATCGCGATCGAGCCAGAGTCATCCGCTGTCGGCGGTTCGTCGCACGCGCATCATCATGAGCATCATCACGGGCACACGTCGTCGTCCGGCAAACTCTCTTGGGGTGGCGCTCTGCTGGGAATGGCACTGCATAGTGTTATTGACGGAATTGCACTGGGCGCCGCAATTCAAGTTGAAGCGAACGAAACAAAGAAAATCGGCCTGGCCGGGTTGGGCACGTTTCTAGCAGTTGCTCTACATAAGCCGTTCGATTCGCTGACAATCGGCACTTTGATGGCTCATAGCGGCCGGTCGCGGACGTGGCGACATGCGATCAATTGTTTGTTTTCGTTATTTGCTCCACTTGGTGTCTTGGTATTCTTTTTAGGTTTTCAGCCAATTGAGAAAGCACATCCTGAGGCCATCGGCTATGCGCTTTGTTTTGCAGGCGGTGCATTTGTATGCATTGCGACGAGCGATTTGCTCCCGGAAGTGCAATTTCACTCGCACGACCGATTGAAGCTTTCCATCGCGCTATTGCTCGGCGTGGCACTTGCCGCCGTGATCGTAGTCTTCGAAAGCTCCGGGCACGAGCATCACCGCGAGCACGAGCGCGCGGCTGTGGAAAATGGTGAATGCCGACCGAGGTGGTCACACGTCCAATCCGCGGGCAATACGGATTCGACGCACTTCAGCGACGATTTCATCAATTACCGCGTGATGCGCAGCGATCTTCTGGCCTTGCATGTAAAACGACAACGCGATGAAGGCCCAGCCAAGCACTGCGCCGATTAAATGCGCTGTTACCCAATTTTCAGTCCCGACACGAAGCGTCGATGGGTCGGCCGCAGCGCCAAGTGCACCCACTCCTATGACGGCCAACATACTTAAGAAAGCCCAAGGAAATGCAGCGCGTTTGAGCAGAATGCTTCGTCGCAGCAATTGGCGATCAAGATCATAAGTTTCGACGACTTCTTTGCACCAGCGGCTGGTCCCAATGAAATAGGTAACCACAATGCTGTCGACGAGCACAATGACCAACGCCGCAGCGACGCCGAGCAACCGATGGTCCGTGGCCAGCTTCAGAACTTGCGGATCGCGCTCGCCGTGAATATCGCCAAGGTACAAGCCTAGTAAGAGGGCCGCCGCCATCATCAATAGCGAAAGCAATGCAAGGGTAATGAAAATGCGAACCAATGTTGTCTGGTGCTGCAACTCTGTCTTGAACGTTATTTGTCCGTATTGCTCTTGTAACCGTTTATACGTAGACCAGGGTTTGAATTGTAGGGGCCATTTCGTAATCGGCGCTCGCTTGCGTATGATTCGGTAAGAGAGTCGATCGTGTTATGCGTAAAGTCATATGTTCAAGCCGCTCATAGCAATTACTCAAGGCGATCCCACTGGCATTGGGCCGGAAACCATTGTCAGGGCCTGGAGGTCTGAAGCGGTGCATCAATGGTGCCGCCTGGCGGTTGTCGGCCATCCGCATATCTTTCGTCGAGCAGTTGAGCTTCTGGGGGTTAACGCAGAAGTTGTGCGCCTGGAAAGCATGGATGCAATTCGCTCAATCGCCTCAACGCTAAATGTGATTCCGTGCATTGCCTGTGGAACTGATGATGCACTGAACGCAGTCGCTGCAACGATCGATCCTCGCGGTGGACAAGCAGCTTTTGATGCACTTATTGCGGCTGCAAATTTGGCGATCAATGGCAAAGTCGATGCGATTGTCACCGCGCCATTGCACAAAGCTGCGCTATGGCAGGCTGGTCATCATTATCCCGGGCATACCGAGTTGCTGGCCGAGTTATGCGGTGTGAACGATTTTGCCATGATGCTGTATTTGAGCAGGACGGCAATCGACGAACACTACATGGGCCAGCAGGATCGCGGTCTTGGCGTCGTACACGTGACACTGCACATGGCACTTACAAACGTATTCTCGCACCTGTCGATCGATGCGATTGTCGCCAAAGCCA
This sequence comes from Pirellulales bacterium, assembly GCA_963773875.1. GTDB lineage: Bacteria > Planctomycetota > Planctomycetia > Pirellulales > JADZDJ01 > CAVTYH01. The sequence continues at coordinate 111,367 of CAVZCV010000001.1, read as the reverse complement.
AACTCATCGATCGAACGATGGAGGCAATCGACGGTCCGCGGCCGCGAATTGGAGTCTGCGCGTTGAATCCACACGCGGGCGAAGAGGGATTATTTGGCGATGAAGAGGAACGCATTATCGCTCCTGCCGTTGCGCTGGCGAAGGAGGCTGGGCTGACAATCGAGGGCCCGCTTCCGGCCGATACGCTGATGGTTCGTGCACGTGACGGCGATTTCGACGCAGTTGTCGCAATGTACCACGACCAGGGCCACATCGCGATCAAACTCCTGGGAATGCATCACGCCGTCAACGTAACACTCGGTTTGCCGATCGTGCGGACGAGCGTGGCACACGGAACAGCGTTCGATTTGGCGTGGCAAGGACGTGCCGAGTCAAGCAGCATGGTCGAGGCCCTTCGAATCGCTGCTCGGCTTGCGCACTCAAAACGCCAACTGTGATTTTGCGGTAATCTCGAGCAAGACCGCACTTCGTTAGTTCGACCCAAGCCGCTGCTTAATAAAACTTTGTGTCGCATCCAACACATCGGCGCTGCCCGGCTGACAAACAAAATTGGTCGAATCAATCGGCATCGGCAGGTCCATTTGCAATTCGTAAAACTCCACCGTGACAATGGGCAACAGTTCGCCCCCCTCCCCTGCCCTACCGGGCTTCGTCGCCCGACGAAGATATTCAATGCGGTACGGAAAAAAATCTTCTTGTCCAATCCATGCGCGAATCGATTCCGGCACCTGGGCGGGCAGTTTACGTAAGTCGAGCGGCTGCCCATTTGCTGCCTGATCGGCCAGCTCTTTCGAAATGCCCGTTAGCGCCTCTGGTCGCCACGATCCCGTCGCAACCCAGACTGGCAGCGCATCCAAGTGATCGGCATCAACCCGGCTGTAGGTAAACGATCTCTTCAATCCCTCGATCAACTTTGACAATCCGCCGAACATCAAATCGCTGGCTGCGCCGTTCGCGCTCGGCGCTATCGGCTGAATCGCATGGTTGGCGATCGCCTGTCGCACTCGAACTACATCAATGCGCGTAATTTGCAACTTTTGCGCTGGCTCTCCAACAGGCCGATCTCCCCAATCCTGGTATTGCCACAAGTATTTCGCATCACATGTTTGTTGAAATAAAACGATTCGCTCCCCGACCACGGTCTTCAACCCAAGACTTAACTTCAAGTCGTCCCCCTGCCCTTGCTGCAAATACTGACCCTCGCCAACCAATTGGTGCCCGAATAAATCGACCCGGTAGCGAACTCGTCCGGAAACCGACTGATGGCGCGCCATGACTGCACCTACCTGCTGCATGAGCAGATCTCCACCGCTGGCCTGTCCCACACCCGGCGCTAGCGGTGCTTTCATGGGATCTACAGGCAGTTGAAATCGTGCATCCTGCCCGCCACTTTGCACTTGTGCACGCGCCAGCCCCGCTGCCACTCCGATGATAAGCAGACTGGGAAAGATGGTCTTCATGTGCGGGATTTGCCGGATTTGCCAAAGAATCGCGTTGCGCCGCGCCGACGATACCAGTCAGAGCCTCGACAGCTGCGCTCCGTGTGGGTTGATTGGACCGCGAAACGCAACTTTCTGTCGGCGGTGAAGAACAAATTCTACGGGAGGCCGAACGGCTGTCCCAAGAGCAGTTTCGGAGCGGAATCGACACCGCGTCGATGGTCTCCGGTGTACTTAGGGGGGAACAATGATACTTCGCAAGTCGCTTGCGGCGCTTTTGTTGACCGCACTGATGACGACCGGCTGTGCGTTGCCGCAGAATTCGTCGCTCGCTCATCTGGCGCCGCATCAGCCGTTGCTCGAACCACGCACAAATGTGTTGCCGCCGGCGCAGATGCTCATGCATCCGGGCCCCGGCGTCGATGGCCCTGGCCCCGGCGTCATGCTGGCCGGATTCCATCACAACATCGGTCCTGGCGGATATGCACCATCGTGCGCGTATCCGATCATGCAGGCGCCCACATCGCAAATTGGTTTCACCGCGCCGGAAGGCATGCGAGTCCGCTGGGATATCTCGGCCAATGGCGTGTTCGATTCGGAACCGCTTGTCGTTCCGGGCGCTACAACTTCCCGCAAGGCGCCATCTACCGATTGAAACTGACCGACATCCCGGGCTATCCAGGCGTCGAGCTGTATCCAACGCTGGAAGTTGCGCCGACTGTTCCGCGTACAGAAGCCTTCATCGCGCACAACTTCATTCCGTTCCAGCTGACCGATGACGACTTCAAGCAAGTCCTCTCCGGCAACTTCGTCACGAAGGTGATCTACCTGCCAGATCCGGAATATCAAGAACTTGCTCTGGCCGGTGTGGAAACACTTGTCAGCACACGGCTTGATCCGGGCGTCGATCCAATCGTCGAAGCCGATCGCCGTGGCTCCATCCTCGCGATCATCCGCTTGGGCAATAAAGACCTGCAGACCGGTGGCGGCAACGCGGCCGATGGCGAAGTCGTGCAAGCCGGTTATTGGGGTCCGATTCCATGCAAACGTCCGCCGCTTTCGGCAGCCGCACAAATTGGTGCTCCGACGGCCGCACCTCCGCAATTTATCGCCGGCGTTACCGTGCCGGAATACGGCATGCCGTACTGCGGAACGCCGATTGGTTTGCCTGGCCCTCCGCACATTCCGCTCGGCGTGCCAGCCGGATTGCAGCGGCATGAAATGGTCAACGAAACGCACATGCACATTCCGCCGCCGACGAGCTCGATGAAGATCAAGGTCGCACAGATTCCGGGCATGAGTTACCCCAAGCCGGTCGATCATGTGAAGATCGTCGAACGCAGCATGGTGCCGCCGGTGGAATTCAACCAGCCGTGTGACGTGGCTCACCAGGTTGTGCCTGGCGCCATGGAAACCGCTCCCTGCGGACCGAACGGTTATTAATCCAGTTTGAGTAAACATTGCCAACTCCATGAAGCCCAGGGGTTTTGGCCCCTGGGCTTTTCTTCGATAGAAACCATGTTGAAGTATCTACTACCACGCATCCTGTTTGTCGCGATCTCCATCGCCGCCATGCTGATTGCATTGGCTGCCTACGGCGAACCGCCAGTCCATTACCTGCATGCGGGTGTGTTGTCGCCGGGATCAATCGGCGCGGCCCAACTGCAGCGTGGCGGGCCACTGCCGGGTTACTTTCAGCCGCTCGAAATTCGTGCACCACAAGGCGCCTCGGTTTCGTTCGCGTGCGATGGCCATTTCGCGGAGCCACAACCGGCGCCGGCGAAAACGGCCATGCTCATCGGACCGGTTTATCGCTTACGAATCACGAACATTCCGCGGCGTGAGGGGGAAGAAGTTTATCCCACGATCGAGGTGATCAATCGCCTGTATCCGCCCATTGGCGAAGAACTGCGGTTTCCGGTTCCCATCGAGCTGACGCAAGAAGATCTGGAAGCGGCGATCGATGGCAAGTTCATCACGCGAGTCGTCTATCTCGAAGACCCGCGTGCGAATTTCGCATCGCGAACCGAAGATCCAAAGACTCAGTTCACGGTGCCCATCGGCGCTCACGAAGATCCGCTCGTCATGGCCGATCGCTTGGGCCGCCCGATGGCCATTGTCCGCATTGGCGGTCGCATGCCGATCGATCCGGAAGATCCAGGCGACGACTTTTTATATCACTCCCCTCCCCTGCTCCGCTTTGTCCGGCCTGCAAACGCGCGGTAAGCCATACGCACATGAAACATCAATGCCATAAATTGTTGGTCGCGTTTGCATGCCTTTCTTTGGCGGCGTGTCGCATCACCGAGCCGGCCGGCATATCGATCATTCCGGCATCGCACGTTGGCCACGCTGGCATTGTTCACGCCGACGACAAACACTTCGTCGCTGCCGATGGCCCAGCGGTCGGATTCTCGTCGTTGCCGCTGGAAGCATACACAGGCCATCCGGCCGATCACTACACCGTGCCAGGCGTCGTGCCGCCGTTCATGCAACAGGCCGCGGAAGGCGCCGGAACCGCCACGGCGGGCGACGATGGTGGCGAGCCCGATCCCACGGTGGCAATTAGCCAGCAGCGAATGCCGCTGGTGTGCGATCCCGATCAAGTGCCGATGCCCATCAATAATTTTGGCCCGTGGAAGCCACCCGGAATTGGCTGCCCGTGGCCGGAAGACGAATACATTTTCGACGGTGGCGATCAAGACGGCGGCGTGAAAGTTCGTGACGACTTCACACTCTTGGGCCTCGACAGCGAAGACACCGTGGCTCACTACGACACGCTCGACGGTCGCACTTGCGTGAAGCCGACCAATCGCGTTTGCATTTACGCCCCGCGCTTCGCCGCCGTCCGGCAAGTCATTTTGCCTTACGGCGACAATCAACTCGTGCGTGCCGGCGGTGTCGATATGCCCATTGGTCCCCTGCCCCAGGTCGAAGTCCAACCGGTCACCAGCGCGGTGCAACCAATTCAGCCGGTGGGCGAACTCGGTCATCGCGGCCCGGTCACCTTTCTCGAGCGGCACTCCGCCGGTGGGCTTGATTGCGGAAACCGTCATTCGCGCCACCGTCGATCGGCTCAAGCCATACGAGAATTTCGATCTCGTGCGCTATGGCGTTGTTCAGGAAGATGAAAAGCCGTTCCTCGCCATCTCCGTTCAATCGGCGGTCGCGTGGACACTCGATCAAGGCGTGCAGGTCGAGATCGGCGGCGTCAAAGCCCAAGTGCTGGAAGGCGAGAAGCGCGCTCAGGCCACCTACGGCCTGCAGCCGGGCAAGCCTTGCCTGCGAGTTTGCAAACTGGCGTCCGCCGCGAGTGCCAAGCCCGGCGAGATCGTCGAGTTCACCATCCGCTTCGACAATGTCGGCGAGCAACCGGTCGGCAACGTCACGATTGTCGACGACCTGACACCGCGTTTGGAACTTGTGCCCGGCAGCGGCCAGTGCAGCCTCAAGGCGAAGTTCGCGACCGAGCCCAACAAGGAAGGCTCGCTGATCCTCCGCTGGGAGATCGACGAACCGATGAACCCCGGCCAAGGCGCCATTGCCCGCTTCAAGTGCGTGGTGCGGTAGGAGCAGAGTTCACGAGCGCGACGCTCCCGTTTAGCCCTCGGCGAGTCGCCGGGGGCAATGTGGCTAGCGACACACTCGCATGGTGGATTTCCCACGCCGTTCTTTCACTCGCGGTTTGCGCAAAACCTCGAGAAAACCAGCTCCGCGCAAAAGTTGGTGAAGCTCTGACGGATCGAGCATGCGTTTTCTTCGAGCAAATCACGCCTCCCAGCGAGCGAATTCCAGAAATCGCGATTCAGAGTGAAATAACTGCAGCGCACTGTTTAACCTGTGTAGGCGTTTTTGCCAATTTCGCGCCGAGTAATTTCACAGTTATTTCACACTCCCCTGCCCTGCCCTCATTAGGAGTTGGAATTCCTGTGATATTTTGAGCGATCGCTCAGCGGTTCTTTCAGTAGGCGGCAGGCTGTACGCAGTTGGCAGCCAGAACGGATTGGCCGTCGCGCCTTGTAGGAGGCGACTCCCGTCGCCGATGCCTCGCCGATGCCTCGCTGGTGGCCCCGTTCGCGGTTGGCCCCGACAAAGCAGCGCATGTCGGGGTCGCGCAGCGACAAGAGGCCCTCGCCGATCGTTACCTGGATCATAATTCCCAATCCTCACTGAGACCTCTTGCGGCTGCGCCGCCCGGACAGTCTTGTCCGGGCCACCCAACAAAGAACCATTCCTGATCCAAAAGCGCTCCCCAAGCGCCTCGGCCAGCCGCGTCTGCACTGCTTAAGAGGCACCTGCCGACAGCGTACTGCCTACCGCCTATTGTTTCGAATTGCCAAAGACCGAGTCACGGAGCCCATGCTCTCCGACAATCGCATAGTAGTGTACATGTGACTCAGAGTCAAGGGCCTTTTTTGGGCCACGCAAAAAATATTTATCCGCGGTAGACGCGGAGCGCAACGCCAAGCGGCCGTGGACTTTCCACGCAATTAGAAGAGACCCGGCCATTCAAATTGGCAGAAGCCGATGAATTCCGCCGCCATCCAACCACGCAGCCAATTGTCACGCGGAGATCCGGCCGGATAAGGGCATTGCTCGACCCGCAGGTCCTTGTAAAAGGCGCCAACGCCCTCATGCCAGAATTTTTCGCCCCCTGCGGTTGGCTCAAAACATCTGGGCTGATTTTCGTCGATTTCAGCGATTCGCCTATGAATGTCACTCATGTCGCCTATTCCTATGCGGCAGTTTGTGGTGACCGTATGTTTGAAATCCTTCGGGCTGTCGGGTCCCGTCGGCTAAATGTAAAAACCCATCTGCAAATTCTGGTTCTTGGCCGTCGCTGACCGGCCAAATTAGTGAGCTCGCGCTCGAGCCAATACAGCGGTCACATTGTCTTTGCCGCCGGCAGCTAAGGCCAACGCAATAAGTTCGTCGCAGGCGGTCTGGGCGTCGCGCGAGCCATCGAGGCACTGCGCGATGCGATCGAGGCCCACCATGTCCGTCAGACCATCCGTGCAAAGCAGCAATTGGTCGCGTGGCTGCAGTCGCAAATGATGGACATCAGGTCGTGCCTCCCGTGAATTGGAGCCAAAACAGCGGGTAAGCATGTGGCGATATTTGCCAGCCACTTCCGGGCGCACTCCCGCCGCCACAAACTCTTGCTCGACGGTGTGCTCGGTCGAAATTCGCCCCATAATTCCGTCGCGCCAGAGAAAACAGGGAGAATCTCCGATGTTCGCCACCACGGCAAACGAGCTGACGAAATACGCGCAGGTCCAAGTCGTTCCGCTATCGGCGAATTCGGGATTCGTTTCAACTTCTTCGTCGAATGCCTTCTGCATCATGTAAGTGAAGCCCTCCACGCGCTCGGAAAGCTCGAGCGTGTTCAGGTCGGCCAATTTCATGATCCAACTCGTCGTTCGTCCGGCCAGTTCCCATGCTGCGCGAATTGCCAGTCGACTTGCCAGCTCGCCACGACTGGTGGCGCTCATGCCATCGGCCACGGCCATGCCGAACGATTCATCGGGCGGAAGAACGAGTTCATCCTGCGGAACGCTGGAGAGCAGCGACTCTTGCGTACGTCGCCGGCGCACCACCAGGTAGTGATCTTGGTTTTCAGCTCGGCACAGTCCCGGGTGGCTGGCGCCGCCGAACTCGAATGACAGATTGACTGCCGACTTGACGAAGTACTTCTCGGCAGCAACTGCCGGCTTGGTCAGCTCAACGGTCTCGGCCAGATACGGATCCATGGCAGGGACACTCCACGCTGGTGGTGCATCGTAAACTGCGCGGTCACCATTCTATCACATCGGACGGCCGACACGCCACGATCTCCAAGTGATCCGGTAGCAATTTCGCCGCTTTGGCAATGACGGCAGCCACAATCGGCAGAACGTAGGAAGCGACGAGTCCGCGCAGACGCATCATGAATCGTCAGAAGCGTTCGGCCGGCAACGGTGCGTCTGCGCTTCGCTTGATGCACCCTACCCGGACTACCCGGACTGCCCGACTCGGTTATTTGGTCACACGACGGCCTCATTTCTTTGCGTCGTCGTCGGCCTCGAGCTTTATTTGCGGCAACTTCGTAATCGCATCGATTGCGTGGAAGGCAATTGCCTTCTCACCGCCATTCGCCGAGGTCACGACAATAAAATCGGACCCGATTTCCGTGATCTTCGAGGTCACGTACTTGCGGTTGTTGTTCTTTCGTTCGAAGCTTTTGATGTATAGATCGTTCGGGATTTCGATATTAAACCAGCCGCCACTTTCCAGCACCCGCACCTGTTGGCCGATCTTGAAGCGCGACATCATGGTGCTGGACTGTATTGCTGTTTCTGTCTCGCTATGTGCCGCAGCAACGACGACAATCACCAAGACCGTTGTCAAACTCAAAATGAGGGTTTTCATCGTTCGAACTCCTTAGGTTCGTGAAATGTCGGGCAGATAGCGGATAGCTTGAACGCAGAAAGCGCGATGTAATTGTCCGTGTTGAAGGACTGCAGTGTCAAATTGCGCCGATCGGACACGATTTCACGAGGTACTCATGCCTGCCACTCCGCACATCGAGAAGCACTTCACTTCATCGGAGACTGTCCGCGATGTCGTCATCGGCATGTCCGATGGACTGACGGTTCCCTTTGCTCTGGCTGCGGGTTTATCGGGGCAGTTGATGCGTCGGGTGTCATCATCACGGCAGGTCTCGCCGAAGTTGCGGCCGGCGCAATTGCCATGGGTTTGGGCGGCTATTTAGCAGCACGAACCGACGCCGAGCACTTCAACACGGAGCGCGAAAGAGAGGAGCGGGAAACCACTCAAATGCCTGAAGCGGAGGCGGAGGAAGTCGCGTCAATCTTTCGTGGTTACGGGCTGGCCGAAACGACCGTCCAAGAAGCCGTGTCGGCCATCCGCAGTGACCGAAATCGCTGGATCGATTTTATGATGAAATACGAACTCGGATTGGAAGAGCCCGATCCGAAGCGTGCAAAACGGAGTGCGCTCACGATTGCATTTTCCTACATCGCCGGCGGCCTCATTCCGCTGGCGCCGTATTTCTTTGTGCAACCTGTCCAGCGGGCGCTGATCGTTTCAGTCGTCGTGACACTGATGGCGCTGGCGGTTTTTGGCTACATCAAAGGTCTGTTCACGGTCAAGAAGCCATTGCGATCTGCCTGGCAAACCATGGCCGTGGGAGGCCTGGCAGCAGCGGCAGCGTTTACCCTGGCGAAAATGATTGGGTGATTCTTGCAAGCAGTAGCGATTGCGCACTTGTCATGAGACTCAACACCGTATCCAAATCCCCTGCCCTGCTCGCGGCGAGCCATGTGGCGACGAGCTGGTGGATTTGGTTTCGTCAGTTTGCATCTCACTTTTTCCGAGCAAGATCGGTGACCAGTAGCGGATCTTCCTTCCGGTGATGCTCGATAATTTCCTCGCAGGTTTTAGATTTGTTCATCAGGCTATCGAGCTCTAATTGGGTAATACCGATTGCCTGAATGAAGTCGACATGGCCGTGCGGTGAATCAATGGCCTGGATTGTAGGGTCCTGCAGAAACGCGAGGCCGACAATGTCGGTGTCAAAATCCGCACGAATATGCCCATTGGCCGGAATCCAATGGAAGGCTTCAAACCACTTTCCTGTCTCGAATACATATCGAGCCAAATTCTGAAGCAAGTTACAAACCCATATCGGCTCTTCGCCTGGCGGCAACGGACTCGCCAATCGAAAAGTCATTTCAAATCCGAATCGGCTGAAGTCTCCACCGACGGCCTGCTCATCGTAGTACAGGCTGGTGTAGCCGAAAGTGACGAAATGCAAGTGGTCCGATTCCGCCCTGGTCGCAAGCATGGCGCTGATCCCATCAAGCGGGTCCGGACCACCAAGCCTATGGCTGATAAGCGTGCCCCAGTGCAGCGGATTCTGACCGTCGTAAACGTCGCGCTAAGCTCACGTTGATCGCCTCCCATCCAGGAGAAGAATCATCGGCAAACCGCTGCTTGTATTCTTCGAGGTCCATATAGAAATCGGTGAGTTGTCGCTTCGCTTAACGCATCGTATCACTACCACGGCCACTGCTCACGTTAGTTTCAGAATAACCACGTGCTCGGTCTTCAGCGGTTCGGATTCGATCCGCATGTATGCGTTTTGTGGTGGTTCGGTACCTTGAAACGTGACCTCTAGTACCACTTCGTCGCCGGCCGTCAGTTGAGGTGAGGCCGTCTCCGCCAAAGTGCCGGCTTCGGTGGAAAGCCATGCACGCGCCCAGACGGGAGAACCCGGGGGTCCGTTCAGCGTGGCGTTGAAAACCGCGGTCGTTGGATTGGGTATATCAAGCCGAGCGTCGCGCAGTGAATAGTCGTTGTGGTCTGGAAGAATATCGACGAAGGAAGTTTCGATGCTGGCGGTAGGTGTTAACATGCGGCGTTGGAGATTGTGGGCGGTGCTTTGTTTGGATTCAGGGGAGTGTTCATGGAGTGATTTTGCGTTGCATTTTTTGGTTTATGTGTAACTTCCGCCGTCATCAGTGTAGGAATGCTCGCATCTTAGCGGGATCGGCGCGTCCGATCAAATTCTGCCCGCAGGAGCCTGATGCGTTATTGCTGCCTCGTTGAGGCTAACAGAATTGGAACCTGATCGATCCCAGGGGCTGACGCCGCCTGGCTATTGACGGTCGCCGCGTTGCGGTTGGGGAATGCTTTGGAAACTTGACGCTGCCGAATTGCAAGGTGTATCGTGCAAGGGGTGCAGGATGGTCGGGCGGGCCACTTATCAGTGAAAAGGAGCATCGCCATGCGTCGAAGTTTTTTGATTGCCGCGTCGTGCGTGATAGCCCTCATGGCGGCTGCTTCGTTGTGCGCCGCAGATGAAGAAAAAATTCTGAACCTGGGCGATGCGCCGCCGAAGCTAAAAGTTTCTGGCTGGCCCAAGGGCGAGAAAATCGAAAAGTTCGAGCCGGGCAAAACGTATGTCGTCGAGTTCTGGGCCACGTGGTGCGGACCGTGTCGGGCGAGCATTCCGCATCTCACCGAGCTTGCGCACAAATTCAAAGATAAGGGCGTGAAGTTCGTCGGCGTCGATGTGTGGGAAGACGACTTGAAAAACGTCCAGCCCTTTTTGGACGAGATGGGCGACAAGATGGATTACAACGTGGCGCTCGATACCGTGGAAGGCAGCGAGCCGCGCGAGGGAGTGATGGCGAAGACGTGGATGAAAGCCGCTGAAGAGCACGGCATTCCCACGGCGTTTGTGATTCACGACGGCAAGATCGCGTGGATCGGGCATCCGATGGAGCTCGAAGAGCCGCTTGGGAAGATTTTGACCAGCGATTGGGATTTAAAAGATCGCGCTGAAAAGCGGCTGGCGAAGAAACAGGTGGAACGCAAGGTGTTCGCGGTTCGCGATAAAATTTATACGCCGTATCGCGCGAAAGACTACAAGGCCACGGTCGCGGCGGTTGATGAAGTATCGAAAGACGATGCGGATCTGGCCAAAGAGTTTGCTTGGATCAAGTTCGCAGCGCTGTGCAATGGTGGCGATACTGAACAAGGTTTGGAAGTGGGCGGCAAGCTGCTGGATGCAAATTGGGATAACGCCGGTGCGCTCAACAATTATTTCTGGAACGTGATTGATCCCGAGATCGACCGGAAGGTGGATCAACGCGTGGCGGAGTTGGCATTGAAGGCAACCGGGCGAGCGGTCGAATTGACCAAGGGGGAGAAATTCGACATCCTGGACACCTTGGCCGAAGCTCTGTTCTGCACCGGCGATACTGCGGGCGCCATTGCCGCCGAAGAAAAGGCCCTGACGCTCTATCAAGCGCAGTCGAAAGAAAAGGACGAAGCCCTGACGAAGGAATTTCAAAAACGGCTGGAACGTTTCCGCAAGTCAACGGCCAAGCCGGCAGACGCGGCTTGATTTATTGTCCGGGCATTCTAGTCGCAACGAGATGATATAATGGATTTAGCGATCATGCGGTAGACATCATGGAAGTCAGGTACTACTGTGATCCAGAATCCGGCTTACCGCATATTTACGATCACGGGGTGACTGAAGATGAAGTGGAGAGCGTTTTGCTGCGGCCTGTCGAAGACGGACCTTCGCAACGTGGATCGAGGCAGGCGATGGGTCAAGCCAGAACGGGTCGTTACTTACGCGTCATTTATGTGCCAGACGATGATCAACAAGGGCTCTTCGTAGTAACGGCATATCCGCTTTCTGGTCGGCAACTCAAAGCGTTTCGACGGCGTCAAAAGAGGCGTAAAAAATGAATCAGCAGTTTCCGGCCGGTTGGGATGAAGAGCGAGTGCAAAAGTTGATATCGGAATTGGACGCGCGAACCGAAGAGGAATGGATCGCAGCGGATGAGGCGGCTGCCACAGATGAAGGCGAACAAGCTGTAGTGACCGTTCCAACCACTCTACTGCCGGAAATCCGGCGACTGTTGGCATCTCACAAGTCAGCTTGAAATGTGCGATCAGCTTTTTCGCCGATGCCGCAAGCGGGTATGATGGCGCGAACAATTTTCATCGAAATCTTGTCTGGCACGGCGGCGTGCACCGCTTCCAGACGGGCGCGGCTCGGATAATTCTTCCCCACTCGCTCATCACTTCACGCGTTCATCCATGACCCATCCCTGGCTCGCGGCACGCACGGCGGCGTTTGATAGCTCTGGCATTCGCAAGGTGTTCGACCTGGCGGCGAAGATGAAGGACCCGATCAATCTTTCGATCGGGCAGCCCGATTTCGATGTGCCACCCGCGGCGAAGCAGGCGATGATCGACGCCGTGAATGCAGGCAAGAATGGCTACACGCCCACCCAAGGCATTGCACCGCTGATCGACAAACTGACGTCGCAAGTGGCCGCCCAATACCAACAGGCGGACCGCAAGTTGTTCATTACCAGCGGCACCAGCGGTGCTCTGGTGATCGCCATCATGACGCTGGTGAATCCCGGCGATGAAGTGATCGTGTTCGATCCGTACTTCGTGATGTACGAGCCGTTGGTCAAGTTGATGTCGGGCAAAGTGGTGCTCGTCGACACGTATCCGAATTTCTCGATCGATTTGGATCGCGTAAAGTCGGCCATCACGTCGCGAACCAAAGCAATTTTGTTTAATAGCCCGGCGAACCCGACCGGCAAGTTGAATTCAGAAGCCGAGGTGAGAGGGTTGGCGGCGCTAGCGGCTGAGAAGAATATTGCGCTAATCAGCGATGAGATTTACTGTCGGTTCTGCTACACCGACAAGTTCATTTCGCCGGCGAAGTTCAACGAGCAAACGATCGTGATCGACGGCTTTTCGAAGTCGTACGGCATGACTGGCTGGCGAGTGGGCTTTATTCACGGGCCGTCGGCGGTCATCAACGAGATGATTAAGCTGCAGCAATACACATTCGTGTGTTCGCCACAGCCGGCACAATGGGCGTGTGTTTCGGCAATGGATCTCAACATTCAATCGTACATTGATGCCTATCGGAAAAAACGCGATCTGATTTTCAATGGGCTAAGCGATCTGTACGAAATTGCTAAACCGGAGGGGGCGTTCTATGCGTTCCCAAAAGTGCCAAAGGGTTTGGGAACGGCCAGCGAATTCGTTGAACGGGCGATTGCCAACCAGCTGTTGATCATTCCCGGCAAAATCTTTTCCAGCCGCGATACGCACTTCCGCATATCGTATGCGGCCGCCGATCGAACTCTTGAGCGCGGCATTGAAGTGCTGCGGAAATTGGCGAAAGGTTGATTGGACCGCGCGGTACGACTCTATTCCAACGTTAAGAGAACATGAAGCGCGGCGACTTGTACGCGAATTTTATGCGATGTCGATCAGCCAGCATTGAACTGGCCACTTGGTAGTTGCCGACACCGGCGGTTTTGATCGGTGTTAGTTACTATACTCATCAGCGCCCGTTGCACGCGCGAGCAAGCAGCGGCATCTGGAGTTCATTAAAGTGGGCCATTTGAAACGTGGAGCATCGGCTATGAAATCGATCGTGTTTCCCGGCAACCGGCGGCAATTTTTGAGCGGCATGGCGGCGGGGGCAGCCTTTTTTACGACCCGCGGACTGTTTGCCGAGGCACTTTCCATCACGCCGCAGTTGACTGAGGGGCCGTTTTATCCCGACAAGATGCCGCTGGATACCGACAACGATTTGATCATTGTGAACAATGCCGTCACGCCAGCTGTCGGCGAGATCACTCATCTGACAGGCAAAGTTCTCAATGCGAAGGGCGATCCAATTCGCAATGCGTTCGTCGAAATCTGGCAGGTCGATAACAACGGCGTTTATTTGAACACGCGCGATTCCGGCCACGATAAACGCGACGCGAACTTTCAAGGTTACGGACGATTTCTTACCGATTCGCAGGGACAATATTATTTCCGCACCATTAAACCGGTGCCGTACACGGGCCGCACGCCGCACATTCACTTTGGCGTCAGCAAGAACGGCCAACGAATTTACACGACGCAATTGTTCATCAAAGGGCACCCGCAAAACGAGCGCGATGGCGTGTTCCAGGGCATTCGCGATGCGAAGGCGCGCGACACGGTGCTGGTCGATTTCAAGCCGATTGCCGATTCCAAGATCGGCGAACTGGCGGCGAACTTCGACATTGTAATGGGAGTAACGCCTGAAGATCCGAAGGATGCGCCCATCAAAGGTGGCATTGGCAAATCGGAAATGCAAGGTGGCGGCGGACGCGGACCCGGTGGCCCGGGAGGTCCGGGCGGTGGACCGCCACGTGGGCCAGGTTTCGGTGGTCCGCCGGGCGGACGGCGCCCACCGCCGGATGGTCGCGGGCCGGATGGGCCGCCGCCGCGAGAATAATTTTGGAGTTTGGACGGACGATGTAGGATTACTTGCCGCCAACATCCGACATCCAAAATCCAGCTTCCGAATTCGCCAAACGCCACGAGCCCGAGGTTGGCGAGCACTGCCAAGACTCGGGCTCGAATTGCGTGATGTAAGCGGCGCGAACTCAAGCCCCTGGCGGCGACGTCGACTGAATCGAGATCGCAGTGCGAGGGATTGAACGTTTCGCGCGGTGGATTGCAGCGTACGCCGAATCAGGCGCTATTCTTCTTCGGCTCGACGATCGGGTAAATGCTTTGCCGCCCCTGGACGGCTTCTTCGGTGACAACGTAGCGCGCACCGTTGTTCTCTGGCAGGTCGTACATTACGTCGAGCATCACTTCTTCGATGATCGATCGCAATCCGCGTGCGCCGGTGTCTTTCTCCAAAGCCCGGGCGGCGATGGCCCGCAGCGCCGGTTCGGTGAAAGTGAGATCGGCATTTTCCATGGAGAACAATTTCTGATACTGCTTGACGAGCGCATTTTTCGGTTCGGTAAGCACGCGAACCAGGGCGCTTTCGTTCAGCGGACGCAGCGAGCTGATGACCGGCAAGCGGCCGACGAGTTCTGGAATCATGCCGAATTCGAGAATATCGTCGCTGCAAACGCTGCCCAACAGTTCGCCGATGTCGCGGTCTTCGCGCATTCCAGTCGGCTGACCAAAACCAATTGTGCGTTTGCCCAACCGCTTGGCGATGATTTCGTCCAATCCGACGAACGTGCCGCCGCAGATAAACAAGATGTTGGTCGTGTCCATCTGAATGTACTGCTGCTCGGGATGCTTGCGACCGCCTTGCGGGGGCACATTGGCCGTGGTGCCTTCGAGCATTTTGAGCAGAGCTTGCTGGACGCCCTCGCCGCTGACATCGCGTGTGATGGAAACATTGTGCGACGTCTTGCCGATTTTATCGATTTCGTCGATGTATAGGATACCGCGTTGGGCTGCTTCAATGTCGAAATCGGCTGCGTGCAATAGCTTGAGCAACAGGTTCTCGACATCTTCGCCTACGTAACCAGCTTCAGTCAGCGTGGTGGCGTCGCCAATGGCAAACGGTACGTGAAGAATCTTCGCCAGGGTGCGGGCGAGCAGCGTTTTGCCGGAGCCAGTGGGACCGAGCATCAAGATGTTCGATTTATCGACTTCAACATCTGGCGTTTCCTGCGTCAGCGTCAGCCGCTTGTAGTGGCTGTGGACCGCAACGGCGAGCACTTTCTTGGCGTGGTCCTGGCCGATGACATATTCATCGAGTTGCTGAACAATTTCGCGCGGACTTGGAATGCGCGTAAAGAGCTGTTTGGTGGCCCCGCGGCGGCGACGTTCCTGATCGAGAATCGATTGGCAAAGTTCGATGCATTCGCCGCAGATATAAACGTCGCCAGGTCCTTCGACCAGCGGTCCGACATCGCGGTAACTCTTGCGGCAGAACGAACAGAAAGCGTTCTTCTTTGTCGTTCCGCCGCCTCCGCCGCCACCAGGCCGACGACCAAGGTTCACATCTCTTCCGCTGGGCATGCCTGCTCCTTTCGAGTTCTACCGCGCGTGCGCGTCATGTGCGGCACAAACGGTCGGTTTCATCCAAGGGGTCGCTCGAGTGGCTTGAACTGAAATGATTGCAGTTTGCCAGGGGGCCATCCTTGTCCACACTCGCATCGAGCAGTCGCTGTCTAGGTATCTTGGTGCCTAGGTGCCTGCATGTCTTTCACCAGACATCCAGGCACTTAGACACTCAGACACCACCACCGGGCCAATCCGTATTCGTGTTTCGATCGGGCTTGGCGTTGGCACCGCGCCGATCGTCCGAACCCTGTTGTTCCTTATCGCTTAACTGTTGTTGGAGCTCATCCGCCAAGAGCGTTTTAATGTTTCGGAATTCTTCGTCGCTTAGCTCACCTTGGTCGTGCAGATCGCGAAATTTCGTAAGCATCTCGCTAGCTGTTGGCTGTTCTTCCTCCTTACCATCGCGAAACCTTGACACGATGAAAGCGCCCAAACCGCTAAGCACTGCCATGGCCAGAAACAATAGACCGGCCCGCACTAACGGATGGGCCAGAAGATCCGCCATCGCAGCCCTGTTCCTGCAAAGTCAACATTCGCCATACTGCCGCCGCACTTCCGGTTATTATGGATAGTTCGTGCAATTGAGTCCAGAACGCAAAGTCAGGCGGCGGGGGACAGTTCGCTGCAGCCTGCGGCTTAGCATGATTTGTCGTTTCGCACGCCTAGCCGCGAGCGGACAGCACTCGAAATGAGAAGCTGTCCGCTCATTGACACACCATGATGCTCCCCCTACCCTGCGAGTAATCTGCGAGATCCCAGAAAATGACAAGTCCAGCGAGCAATCTCGATCGAATTCTCCGCTCCGGGGTGGTCGCCGTTCTGCGGGCCCCATCGGGCGAAATACTGACCGACGTTGCTGAAGCCCTGTTGGCCGGCGGTGTCGAGGCGATCGAAGTCACGTTCACCGTCCCACGGGCTCAGCATGTTTTGGAGCAAGTGGCGGACCGCTTGGGCGATAAAATCGTTTTGGGCGCCGGCACCGTGCTCGATACGGAAACCGCCCGCACGGCAATTCTGGCGGGAGCCCAGTTTGTAGTATCGCCGACTGTGAATTTGGAGGTGATTCAGCTCTGCCGTCGTTACAGTAGGCTGATTCTGCCAGGTGCATTAACGCCAACCGAGATCCTGACAGCATGGGAAGCTGGCGCTGATATCGTGAAAGTTTTTCCATCCGAACTTACAGGGCCCGGCTATCTTAAAGCCATCCACGGCCCGCTGCCGCAAGTGCGGCTCATGCCCACCGGTGGCGTGAATTTGAAGACAGCTGCCGAGTTTCTGAAGGCGGGCGCCTGCGCGCTGGGGATTGGCGGATCGCTCGTTGACCCCAAGGCGATTGCGGACCGCGATTTTGCCAAAATTACCGACTTAGCCAAGCAGTACGTCGAAATCGTTCGGCAAACACGGGGATAAAACGCTGGGTGAGCCCGACTGCTAAACGCAATCGCAAAACCGGATTGCTATCCGCAAATTTTACCGGGCTTTCCTGACCGGTCCTCATGGCACCCTGCGATCAAGCGGTGCTACCGGCAACGTCGATACAGACGGTAACAGTGTCTCGGCCTCCCGCGGCCGATGCTGCCCGCTTGTGCAGACCCAGAGGTTTCGTCATGGACCCAGTGCGCCTCGTGTTGAGGATCGTTGTGGCGTGCGCTTGTTGCATCGTGTCGTGTGCCGCGCACGCCGCCGATGACGCATTGCCACCGCCGAAGTATCAACGGCAGTTGGCATTTTCAATGCCCTTCACCGTGGCGCCGCCGGAAACCCCGGATCAGCAATTGGTCGAGGTATCGCTGTATGTGTCGGTGAATCTTGGACGGAACTGGGAGCTTGCGCAGCGTGTTGCACCCGAAACGAAGCTCTTTACCTACCGCGCACCCGCCGATGGCGAATATTGGTTCACCATGCGCACGCTGGATCGCCAGGGACGAATACTGCCAGACGCAATCGATCATCCCGATATGCGAGTGGTTGTAGACACCGTGCCGCCGCGGCTCGAACTTACAGCGATGCGTGGCGAGGCCGGAGAGATGAAGGCAAACTGGTCGGCAGTCGATCCGCAATTGAATGCCGACAGTTTGAAGATCGATTATCAAACCACAAGCGGCGCGTGGCGGCCGGTGGCGGTCGATCGCCCGCGAGCCGGCGGCGATCGAACGACCAGCAAAGGCGTGCTCACCTGGTGGCCCACAGACGCGCCAGCGACATCGGTTCAAGTTCGGGCCGAGATTAGCGACCTTGCCGGGAACAGCACCGTAACCCAGGCTAAGACACAGGCGGCGCGAACTTCGCAAGGGCACGAAGATTTGACCACGAGCAATTCATCGCCGCCAACCGGCTCCGCAGTATCCAGCGCCACGCCGCCGTTTGAATCGACAACAACCCCTGCCGGAAGCGCGGGTGTCGGACAACATGCGAAGTCAAATGGCGGCAAAAAGGGCGCGAAGAATTCACTCGCCAGCGCGAACCGAAACAGTTCCAACGCAAACGACGATTCAAATCCATCCGGCAACGTCTTCGGCATGCCGCCAATGGGTTCAACATCAACTGATCCAGCGCGGACGGGCGCATCCGCATTTGCAGCCGGCAGTCGCAACGACGGTGGAACGCAGTGGCCTGCTGATCATTCGGCCGACGCACCACTGGGTCGCAATCCAATCCCTTCGAGTTCCACAGCAAATGTCGCTGCAATCAATCAACGAAACGACTCATTCCGCTTGCCGGTGTCCGAAGACAATAGCGCAACCATTGTCAACCCGATGAGCCGTGGATTTGAAAATGTGAGCCCGCCAATTCGCAATCAAGTTCTCCCTGGCGATCAGCAATCTCGAGCCTCCGATCGAGGCTTTGGCGCGGCGAGCTTGTCCACCAGTGCTCCGAATTATTCAACATTGCCGCCGGGTGAACGTCCGCGGATGGTAAACTCCAAATCTTTCGATATGGATTACGAAGTCGATGCGGTCGGGCCGTCCGGCATCGCGAAGGTCGAGCTGTGGGGCACGCGCGACGGCGGGCGCTCGTGGACCAGCTTTGGCGTAGACCCTGACAACCGTTCGCCGATGCACGTAGTTGTCGATAGTGAGGGTCTTTACGGTTTTCGCCTCGCCGTGCAAAGCGGAAGCGGCCTGGGCGGATTGTCGCCCCGCAGCGGCGATGTGCCGGAGCTGTGGGTCGGCGTTGATTTAACGAAACCATCCGTACGCCTGAACGGAGCTGAGGCCGGCGAAGGCCCTCATGCCGGCGAGTTATTAATTCGCTGGGAAGCGAGCGATTCGATGTTGGCTGCGCGCCCATCTCGTTGTACTTCAGTGACAAGCCGGGTGGGCCGTGGACGATTATTGCGGCAGGCTTGGAAAACTCCGGTGGCTACGCCTGGCGACCTGACAATCGCGTACCGCAGAAAATCTACTTACGAGTTGAAGCTCGTGATGAAGCGGGCAACGCGTCCATATTTGATGCGGCCGATTCTGTGCCGCTGGAACGCATCCAGCCCGAAGGCCGCATTCGTGGTGTTCGCTCCGTGACGGATACGGCCAATGGCGGGCGGCTGTACGAGTTTTATCGTTGAGCTGAATTTTCACCGCGTCGTGATCACCGCGGCTGAAAATTTGCTATATTCGGCCGCATGGCCGACGCGACATCAGCTTTTGATTTTCTCTCCCGCGAAAAATCGCCGACCGTACCCGCAGTTTGCGTGCTGTTCGGCGACGAGCCGCTATTGAGGCGTGAATC
The DNA here is from genome assembly GCA_963773875.1 of Pirellulales bacterium. GTDB lineage: Bacteria > Planctomycetota > Planctomycetia > Pirellulales > JADZDJ01 > CAVTYH01. Next base: position 91,793 of record CAVZCV010000001.1, on the reverse strand, counting down.
GCTCGAACGATTGCGCGCTGCTGTGCTGACGGGCGAGGATGCCGAGATGTCGTTCACGGCGCTTGATGGCGACAAGACCGAGTTGCGCGAAGTGCTCGACGACCTCGCCACAATTTCAATGTTTGGCGGCGGGCGGCGGATGATTGTGATCGAAGACGCAGACGACTTTGTGCGCCAGCATCGCCAGCAATTAGAAGAATATTGCGACAAACCGCGCGACGCATCGGTTCTCGTGTTCGAAGTCGACTCGTGGCCAGCAAATACGCGGCTCTATAAAAAAGTAGCCGAGATCGGATTGCAGATTAACTGCAACTTGCCGAAGAGCCGTTTTGGTGAAGTCGATGACGGCGTGATTCTCGATTGGCTGGCCGCTCGATCGCAAAAGCTGCATCAAGTCCAGCTTGGAAATGGCGCCGGAGAGATGCTGCTGGAGATTGTCGGTCCAGAACTTGGTCGACTCGATCAAGAGCTCGCCAAACTCGCGCTGCTGGCTCCTGACAACCCCGGGCGAAAGCCCGGTGGCCGCGTAATCACCAAGGACCTTGTCGAACAGACCGTCGGCGGCTGGCGGGCGAAAACCGCGTGGGCGATGATTGAAGCGGCGCTAGACGGTGAGGCTGCCAAAGCGCTCGTTGAATTGGATCGCCTCCTTTTGGCCGGTGAAGAGCCACTTACACTGTTTGCCATGATGAGCGGTTCGCTGCGGCGACTGGCAGCCGCTGCCCGAATTGTCGAGCAAGCAGAGCTGGAACGTCGTCGCATCTCGCTGCCCGATGCACTCCGCGAAGCCGGCGTCTCGCCTAAAAAATTCGTGCTGGATAAAGCCGAGCGGCAACTGCGGCAAATCACGCGTCATCGGGCGAAGCACCTCTACGCTTGGTTATTAGAGGCCGATTTAGCGCTGAAGGGCGCAAGCTCATCCGGTAAGCGCGCAAGGCTAGTATTGGAAGAGCTGATTGTTCGACTTTCGCTGCAACTTGCGCCGAAAGCGGCCGTGACGTGAATCATGGTTGCACGCGCTAACGCCGGGCAAGCCCGGCCGCTAAACCTGAGCGCGGAAGCGATGTTCTAAATTGGCGCGTCAAACCTTTCCGTTTACGTCGACATGCTGTCGCGTAGCTTGTTTGCTGTATTTGCGCTGCATACGACGGATTTACAAAATTGCAAACTCTTGTAGCAATTGCCGTCGATGGACACAGACATCAATGGATTGGTGTCTGGGACGGATCCCCATGCACTCAACCTGCCGCCACGCATTTGCGCTTGCGCATGCGGAAATGGTGAGGTTGGGGCCGCGTTGCCACGGGTGGCCGCGGTGGTTGAAAGCCCATAACCTGTTTTGAGGGATTCGGAAATGACATTTTCTCGCGCTTGGATTCCCCTGGCCTGCGTGCTGTGCTTTGCCGGCACAGTGCATGCGCAGGTCAATCGCTTTCCGGAGTTCGATCCGAACCTCCGGACCGCATGGCTGAACGATCAACAGCCGATGCGCAGCCCGATGCTGGAAGATTCCGGCTCGAACTGGAGCAGCCGGCCTGCAGTTCGCACGCCAACGGTCAATACGGCCCGCAGTCAGGAAACGGTGAAAACACCCGATCCCACTCCCGCGCCGCGCCCGCCAACAGTTATGCAGGCGCTGCGGCGAGTGGCTGGTGCGACGACTGCGCCAGCTCGCTGCCCTCCTGCTGCGGCTGCTGCAACCGATGCTCCAACTTTTACGCCTATGTCGGTGGATTGACGATGGGCCGCGACATGCCCAACCGTTTTTGGACAACGTTTGACACGGCCAACCCCTCCAATCAGCTTCGCTATTTTCCCGGATCCGACTGGGGCGGTGGAGTGGACACGCGCATCGGATATTGGTTCGGCTGCGGTGGCTGCGGCGATCCTTGCAATGGTTGTTGCAACGGAGGCCAGAGCGGTCGCTTCGGCATTGAAGCAGTGTACTGGGGCGTGTGGGGACTTGATGGAAACACGAGCATCTATGATCCGACGAATCAACTGGGAACGGTACAAGATGTCGGACTGGTTTCCTTCGGCGCCAACGCCGTTGGCGGTTGGTTCGATAATGCTCGTTCGGTGGAACTTTCACGCAACGATGAAGTTCACAACGTTGAAATTAACTTCATGTACTTGCCTTGCTTGAACTGCAATCGCTTCCAAGTGACGGCTTTAGCCGGCGTGCGGTTTTTGCGGTTCAATGAAGGATTGGAATGGGGCACGTTGGCGGGCACGGCCCCCAGCGGCGCTCGCTTTGGCGATAATCCGGCGGATGAAGCGTTTGTGAATGTCGATGTGCAAAACAATTTGGTCGGCTTTCAGATTGGCTGTGCGATGAACTGGCAGGTTTGCGATTGTGTGAGCATTTTTGCCATGCCTAAGATCGGTATCTATGGCAACCACATCAATGCTCACAACAGTGTGACGCAGGGAGACGGCACCCAAGCGACGTTCGACAGCAATGGCGATGTGCTCAACTTCCACACCAATGCAAATGTGTTTTCCATGCTGGGCTCGATCGATGTGGGAGTGAATTGGGCGTTTTGCCGAAACTGGAGTTTCATCGGCGGTTATCGGGTCGTGGTGGCCAGCAACATCGCGCTGGGCGACAACCAGATTCCGCAATTCTTTGCCGACGAAGCAGGCTGGCGTGAAATTAAAACCAACGGCGACCTGCTCTTGCACGGTGCGTTTGCGGGAATCGAATATCGGTTCTAAATGAGCGATTGGTTATTCCCGATTTGTAGTTGGCACCTTGACTTGCAGCTGAGAGACAACTGAGAACGACATCCTGAAGCGGAAAAACTCGCGTGATTTGTTTGCCTCGGCCGGGAAGTTCCCGGCCGAGGTTTTTTTGTTGGCTGATTCGAGGCCCGGCAGGAGCACGTTTACCTTCGAAACGGTGCAGATGCTTGACGTCGCAAGTGGTGCTAGCTAGAGTCGGCAGGATGCCGTCAACGGCGACGCAGTTTGCCTATCTTTGCGTCGTCAAGTTTTTATTGGAGCTCAAATCATGATGCGTCTCGTCGCTGCCGGGATTTTCAGCCCCCTGCTCTGTTTGGTCGTACTTTCGACAATACTGTCCGCAAATCAAAGTCCCCCGACCGATGCTCCACGAACTCCACCACAGACTGCACCGGCGATTTCCCCACCCGCAGTTCCAACGATGCCGCCGCAGTCTGCGCCGACAACACCCCCTGCGGCAGCCGCCGATTCAAATTCATGTTGCGGCCCCGTCTGCCAACCACAAATGATTGAGCAAACTTGCTACGTGCCGACGCCAACACATGAGAAGCGAACGGTCCAATGCGTCCAATATCGCACCGAGCAGCGCCAGCAAACGGTAACACTGATGCGCATGGTGCCCGAGAAGCAAACGATCACCCGCGATTGCACCGTGATGGTCCCCGAAAAGCGAACCCGCACGGAAAACTACACCGTGTGCAAACCGGTACCTTGCGACAGTTGCGGCTGCTGTGGGTGCTGCAAATACGTGGAAGAGCCGCGGCAACGCGTCATTCAATACACGGTGTGCCTGCCGCATACCGAAAAACGTTCGTTTGATGTGACCGTGTGCAAGTACGTGCCGGAACAACACACCGTGAACGTTGACGTTTGCGTGCCATTCACCGTTGAGAAAGAGGTCGATGTTTGCGTGTATCGTCTCGTGCCGCACAAAGTAATGGTGCCGGCTCCAACCTGCTGCTATATGCCGCCGTGCTGCGGCTGGAACACCTGGGGACGGTGCTGGTAACCAGTTGGATTACACCATGCGTCCTGGCAAGGGCTTGCCCTTAAGCTGATAGACATACGCCAACAGTTCGGCTACCGCGGCGTACATCTTGTCGGGAATCGGGCGATTCAGATCAACGTCTTTGTAGAGCGCCTGAGCCAATGGTTTGCGCTCCAGCACGGGCACGCCGTGTTCCAATGCAATGCGGCGGATTCGGGCTGCGACAACCCCCGCGCCTTTGGCCACCACAATTGGCGCTCGCATCGTGGTGGCATCGTATTGAATGGCGACCGCCAGCTCCGTCGGGTTCGTAACGACGACATCCGCCTTCGGCACCGCCGATGAAATTCGATGCAGTGCCAATTGCCGCTGCACCTGGCGGCGACGTGCAATCACTTGTGGATCGCCTTGCAGGTTCTTCATTTCTTCGCGAACTTCTTGCTGCGTCATGCGCAAATCTTGCTCATGTTTCCATCTCTGATACGCATAATCGAGAATCGCGAGGATCAGCAGGGCCATCGCAATTTTCAAACTAGTCCAGAGCGTGATGTCGACAATGAAGGCCGCAATTTGCGGCAGGTCGAGACCTGAAATACCCAGAATTTCATCGCGGCGATGATACAGACTCCAAAATGCCACCATCGAGACGATGAGCACCTTAAACAGCCCCATTACTAACCGCACGGCATTCGAGAGTGAAAAGATGCGGCCAAAACCCTTCAGTGGACTAAGCCGCGAGAAATCGAGCGCCAGTTTTTCCGGCACCCACAGAAAGCCAGTTTGAAATATGTGCACCAATACCGCGGCCAGTAACAGCAATCCCAGTAGTGGCGACAGTACCTGTGCCAGTTGCAGCAGCGTGGCAAATATCTGGCTAACGGCAAAGTCGCGATCCGCCGACAGCCACGCTTCGCCACCAAGCTGCTGCTCTGCCAGACCGGTAAAGAATTCGACAAGCTGACCGCCAAGAACCAAGAGTATCAGCAGTCCGGCGATCAGGATCCCTGCGGATGCCAAGTCGGGACTCTGCGCAACCTGCCCTTCCTCGCGGGCTTGCTGCCTGCGATGCGGTGTCGGATCCTGCGATTTGTCGCCGCTTGATTCAGCCAAGGGGTATACTCAATTTCGGTGTTCGATTACGAGCTCGGTCTCATTGCATCTACGATCGTCTCGATCGCCGGCTCAAATTGTTCTTGAAAGAGCCACGCAATCGCCCCAACGGAAATGGCGAGCACCAGGAACGTCACAACGGCGTTTAGCCCAAAGCCAATCGCCAAGATATTCAGTTGTGGGAGCGTCCGGCTGATCAATCCGAGCACGATGGTCGCCAGCAGCAATGCCACCATGGACGGCGCTGCGCCACGCACCGCCAGCGAAAAGCTCTCCGTCAATAGCGATGACACCAATTTCCCGAGCGAGTCCGGCAATCCGGCATGTCCCACCGGCATCGATGAGTACGTATCGAGCAGCGCTCCCACAAGCAGCCGATGTCCGCCGATAATGACAAACACCGCGAGCGTCACCAAATGCAGCAGGTTCGAGATTACAGGTACCTCGGAATCGAAACCGGGATTGAAGACGTCGGCCAGCGACATGCCGCTCATCTGGCTAATTACTTGCCCTGCGACTTGCACGCCCGACAAAAGAATCATTACTCCCAGGCCTAAAATTAATCCGACTAACAACTCGCCCGCCATCGCAAGTGCGTACAAGATCAAGTTGGCTGGCATCGGCGCAGGGGTGGACCACTCGACGGGTGTAATGACAAGTGCCAGAGCAAAGGCCAACAGTGCTCTAATTCGCGTCGGCACCTCTTGCGAGCCAAACAGCGGCGCCGTCATCACCAGCCCGCCGATGCGCGCGAGCACAAACGTGAATGTGACGAACGGGATAGCAAGGGCGGACATAGGAACAACGAGCCGCGACCGTAAGGGAAGTCGGTGAAACCGCTCAAAGCGTCTTGGGAATATTCTCAATCAATTCGCGGGCGTAATCGACCACTTGTGTAATCAGCCACGGCAACGTAAGGCTGAGCACCAAAATCATTGCGAACAATTTTGGCACGAAGGCGACGGTCTGTTCCTGCACCTGCGTTAGCGCCTGCAATAATCCGACCAACAGGCCGACAACCATGCCAACAATCAGCACCGGCGCGCTGATCCACAGCGTGATCATGATCGCTTCGCGTGCCAGATCGATTGCGTCTTGAGGATCCACGAGGAGCAGGGGTTAGCGGTCTGGGGCGCGGTCAAATCTAATGGCGATCTCGGCGCGACGAGAACGGTGCGGAGCAATCTCACGTTTGGAAGCTTTGCATTAACATTTCCACCACCAGATGCCAACCATCCACGAGCACGAACAGCAGCAGCTTGAATGGCAATGAGATTAGCACGGGCGGCAACATGAGCATGCCCATGCCGATCGTGACGCTGGCAATGACCAAGTCGAGAATCACGAACGGCAGATAAATTTGGAAGCCGATCAAGAACGCGGTTTTCAACTCGCTCAGCATATATGCCGGCAGCAAGGCCATAATTGAAACCTCGTCATAGTTTTTTGGCTCCGGCGTGTCTTTGGGCAAGTATTTATAGAACAGCCAAATATCAGCGCTGTTGCCACAGCGCTCGATCTGCTTGCTCATAAACGTACGAATCGGCTGAATGCCCTTTTGCCAGGCATGGTCCAGATCCATCTGCTTCTGCGTGTAGGGAACGATCGCGTCATCGTACGATTGCTTCCATGTTGGCCACATGATGAGCAACGTGAGGAAGAGTGCCGCCGACGTGAGCACTTGCGACGGCGGCAATTGCTGGGTTCCAAGCGCCTGGCGCAGCAGACCAAGAACGACCAAGATTCGCACGAAGCACGTTGTCATGAGCATGACTGCCGGCGCGAGGCTTAGCACGGTCATCAACAGCATCACCTGAATGGTCGACGACAAACCCTCGGGGCTGGTCCATTTTTCCGGACCGCCAGCCAGCGGCGCCGGTAGCTCAATTTTCGCAGGAAAATTTGGCGATTCTTGCGCACGTAATTGCCTTGCACCGCCAACAATGACGGCCAGAAAGAGAAGCGAGATCACAACTCCGCGAATGGCGCTAAACATCGGCGACCTCCTTTCGCGAGGCCAATTTGCCGATAGGTGTGGTCTTCAGCGATCGATCGCTCGCCAACTGACCAAAGATTTGCTTGAACGCTGCCGTCGCACTTTGCGATTGTTGCGTTTCACACATTCCAGCGAGCCGATCGATTTCCACCGGATCAGTAATTTCGCCGATCGTATCGACACCGCTGGGTGATGCGCACACCAAGAGCAGCTTGTTGCCAAATCGGAGTACGTGCATTTGTTGTCGGCCGGCAAGCGGCGCGCGGCCCAAAACCTCTACCACTTCATTTGGCAGCCGTTTGGCATTCGATGGCATTCCGCGGCGCATTAGCCAGGCGCAAAGCCAAAACAATCCCAATACGACCGCCAGACTGATTGCCACAGTCACAATGGCGCCCAGCGTTCGCGGTGCGCCGGACGATTTCTCAAGCGCCGAGCTTGTGTGCTGGAGTGGTGATAGCGGGATCGCTTTTTCCACGGGCGCCGATAGTGCATGTGGCTGCCGGTTATCGGTGTACGAAGCTCGGATATTTCCTGTGTCGCCTGGTCGGGGAGCTAATGAATTCAGACCGCCCGCCGGCTGAACCGGAAACTCCCGCGGCTGCGTTCCACCCGATTCGGCGGCCATCGTGGGCCGCAAGTCCTGTGCAAGAAGACCGACTGCGAAGACTGCAGCTCTGGCAGCAACGGCCAGTGATCGTTTTCTGCTGAATGTCGGCAGCGGAATCACAGTCTGGGGTGCGGTTGAGCAAATGTCGCAGCACATCCGTGTGCCACCCCTTCGGCAATTCATGCCACTTATGCAGCTGGCGTTGCAGCTTCCGGAACAACGAGTTCCGCTACGCGAACGCAGAAATTTTCGTTGAGGATCAGCACTTCGCCGCGGGCAATCAGCCGCCCATTGACGAAAATATCGACCGGATCGCCGGCCAGTTTGTCGAGAGTCACTACCGAGCCTTTGGAAAGTTTCAGTACCTCTTCCAGGTACATGTGCGTCCGGCCCAGCTCGATACATAAATCGAGTTCCACATCACGAATCAAATCCAGCGTTGCTACTTCGGCGCTCGCAGGCGCCGAAGCAAAGTCGGGAAGCTTGAACGGCTTCACACCGGGCGCCGTTTGGCTCGTCGGGGCATTGACCGAAGCGATTGCCTGCTCCGCTTGATTCAGCAGGAATTCGATGTCGCTTTGCGCGATCGATTTATCGCGAGGTTCCGCCGCACTTGCGGCCGGTGTGCCGGGGCTCGACGGGGACGCAGCGGCAGCAGGCGTCGCAGGCGAAGCGGCTGCAGGCGTTGGCGCGGCCGGAGCGGCGGCTGCTTTAAGCAGCGCATCGATTTCGTTCTGCCCGATTGGGCCAGGATCATCAGCCATTGGAATCCATTCCTTGGCGGTGCGCGCTCGCAGCGATTGCGTTTACTGTTCGACGACGACGAAGTCGCTAAAGACAACTTCCTTCACCAGTGGCTCGCCGAGCAGGGCGTTGGTTTTCGCCAAAATCTGTCGTTTGATCAAGCCCAAACCGGGATCCGTAAGATCGGCAATCTGGGAATTGCGAATGGTAACAATCACCTGGTCGCGAAAACGGTGCTTTTGTTTTTTTAGCATCTCTTGCAACTTGCTGGCATCGCCTTCCGCCGGTTTTTCTGCTTTCTCGCCGCTTGCTTCGGCGGCGGCTCCAGCGACCGTGCCAAATAGATGAAAGTCGATAAGCAAATTGGCGTTTGTATTCGGATTGAACACAGTGAGACTGAATGCGCCCAAATCGACCTCTGATCGCTCTTCCTCGGTTGCGTGCGTCGATGCAGTCTCTTGACTCCGCGGTTCCGGCTTAGAGCTAGCATGCGCCGAGTGCTGATCGCTTGCTGGCAACCACAACGAAACGAAGACGCACTGCAGCAGCACGATGCCCGCGATGATGCCGCCGACTTTCAGTTTCTTGATAAGCGGCCGGCTCGAGTTGTTCGTAGCCGGCTCCGGCGGGGATGCTTCGACTTCAGACATCGGATTCATCTCGGAGTTATAGCCGGTGGCGCAAAACACAGGGGCGGTGCGCAAGAATTGCGACCCGTCGGACCAGAAAACCTAGCTTTCAAATTGCGAATCGGCAAACCAAGCCAGGCTGGTCATGCGATATATGCCAGATGTGCCGCCGCTTTGAATCGGCGATTGCTGTTGGTTTAGCGATTGAGCGACAGCAATTCCTGCAGCATTTGATCGACGGTCGTGATCACCCGCGTATTTCCGCGGTACGCCGTGGACGCCAGAATCAGGTTGATGAGATTTTTGCCGATGTCGGTATTCGACAATTCCAACGCACCCGCCGTAATGGCTCCGACACCGGGACTGCCCGGCGCGCCGGTCACTGGCAAACCCGAGTTCACGCCGGCGGCATAATTGTTGTCGCCCAACGCTTGCAAACCATCGGGATTGCTGAATCGGGCCAGTACGATTTGGCCTAGGACGCGCGTGATGCCATTGCTGAATACCCCGCTGATGATGCCATCTTCGCCGATGATGAAGCTGGACAGCGAACCGGCGCTAGAGCCATCCTGCCGCGAGGCCGCAATGGTGCTGGCATTGGCTGCCAGTCCCGAGAGCGCGCTGAAATCTAATGTCAATTGCAGCGGCGAAACGCTCGAAACGTGGCTGCGATCGATCGAGACTGTCGAATTAGTGACCGCGAGCACGTTGCCTTCGCCATCGAATTTGATCTGTCCTGTACCGACGGCAATCTTCGCGCCAGTGGCTGGGTCATTGTCTGAAGAATCGGCAAACCAGCGATACGTGGTGGAAGTGCTGTCTCGACTCTCCAGCACAGTGGTCACGCGCACGTTCAGCGGAATACCTAAGGAATCATAAACAATAAAGTCGGCCGCAGCGGATTGCCCCTTCGCGGTTTGTACAGAGCTAAATGCAAGATTCGGGGCTTGCACGGCGCTGCCGTCGGCAGGGGTTAGCTTAAACGACGACAGTGGAATGCTAATGGCGTTATCAACGCCGTTGTTGCCGATCAGTTCAATGCGCCCGTTGGTCAGTACAAGTCCGCCGGGAGATTGACCCGTCACGTCGTTGGGAACAGGACTGTGCGAATCTGCCGACGGCGATTGAATTCCTATCGCCGCCGTCATGAAGTCGATCAAGTCTTGAACGGTCGTAGGACTTGGGTCGCTTGCACCTTTAATTTCCAGCGTCTTCGTGCCGAGCGTCACGCCGCCTTTTTTCGGCGTAAAGCTAAGTTCGCCTGCTTGGAACAAATGCGAGTACGTATTACCGTCGCGGCTGACGACATCCACTAATTTTGTGTTCGTGCCGATCTTGGGTCCATCGAGATCGAGGACCTGATAATTCGGATTCACCGCCGGATTTGTGCTGGTGATTGTGGCATCAGCCGCATTATCGACATAGCTGCTCGCCGGATCGATGTTCTTCGCCACCAGGTAAAACGTGTCGGACTGGCCCGGCACGTTGCGGTAAATATTGATTGTGCCGCCGGCGTATTCATCGCTGGGCACAGGAAAACCGGAAAGTACGAGCCGTCCGTCGGTAATGTTGATCGGGCCGAGCGCCGGCGACGGCCGGCTTTCGGGCACAGTGCTGGTGGGCGCTGTCCAGGTAATCCGATAAGTGTAATTGCCGGTAAGCTCCGTCGTATCGAGCTGTGGTTGCGCAGTTAGCGCGGCATCGGTTGTCGTGTCGCTAAATGTTGTGGTCGTGTTATCGGTAATATCGGCGACCTGATAGTACGGCCCGGTATTGCCGGCGGTGCTACGGTAGATTCGCCGGCCCACGAAAGCTCCGGAGGCATCTACCGGAATGTTTGCGAAGTCGACTTGCGCGGCATTCGTTGCGGCAACCGAGGTCGTTGCTGCGGCCGACTCTTTGCCGTTGGCATCGACAAACACTAGTTTGTAACTAAACGTGCCGTTGAGCGTCCCGGCTCCGGAAGGCGTCTCCGTAGTCGCGGCAATATCGGGAGCTTGCGAACCGACAAGCTGCGTTCCACTGCCCGGAAAATCGAATTTGCCGTCGGAAAGAACGGCGCTGTTCAGAATCTCGGCGGTGTTGGCGAGATCGCCCGTGGGTGTGAGTGTTCCTTGAAAGAACACGTTTCTGGTCGCCTGCGCTACCGCTGTCGATCCGAGTGGAATGTTGAGCGCGCCTAAGCTTGTCGTTTGAATTTGAAAGTTCTTATCGACCCCGTAGCCGAGCAGCTTGTTGCCGGTGGTGGTGATGAGCTGATTTTCCGAATTGGTCTTGAACGAGCCATTGCGCGTGTAAAGTTGCTGACCGGAGGATGATTGCACGATGAAAAACCCATCGCCCTGAATCGCAAGATCCGAGGGATTGCTGCTGAGCTGGATTGTGCCCTGAGTAAAGTCGGGCGTAATGGCGGCCACTTGCGTACCCAAGCCAACTTGCCGCGGATTGGTACCGCCACTGTTGCCAACCGGCGCGGAGCCCAAGCTTTGCGTCTGGAGAAACTGAGTGGCGAATTCGACGCGCGAAGATTTAAAACCGACGGTCGATGAGTTTGCCAGATTATTGCCCGTGACGTCGATCGTGGTTTCTGCCGCGGTCAATCCGGTGAGCGCGGTGCTAAGTGCAGATGCCAAACCCATGAGCGTATCTCCTTCGCGCGAACTTTATTTGTCGAGTATTAAATGGTTGGTGGTTATCGCCGGTGGCCCGTAGCCGTCCGGTTGCGTCAAATTGTTAAGCACTGGCTCCCGTCGGCGTAGCTGCTTGCGAATTGCCTTGCAATTGTTGCAGCAACTTCAACAGCGCGCTGGTTTGATCGGCCTGGCTCGAAGAGGCAGCGGCGGATGCAGCGGCTGCATCGGCGGCAGACGTATCGTCGGGCAGGACCGATCGGACGTTTTCCAGCTTGACGGTTTTGTCGCCAACACTGAGCACTGGCTTGCCATCGGTAACGCTAACCTTGTCGACCTTGCCTGTCACTTCGGATTGATCGTCCGCCAGGCCATTGATTGTTTTGCCAATCAGGCTCGTAGCATTACTCAAATTTTGACCAAGCAGCACCGAGTTGAGCGTGCTAGTGAGTTGCTGCGTAGAGCCGACCTGCGTGATTTGCCCCAGCTGCGTGAGCATCGTGCTGGAATCCATCGGGCTGAGTGGATCTTGGTTCTGCAGCTCCGTAAGCAACATCTTCAAAAAATCGTCCAGCTTCAGACTGCCCAGCCCGTTGTTGAGCGCCGATTGCGTGGCGTTCGTTGTATCTGTGGTACTGTTGGATCCGATGGGAGAAGCGGCCATGTTGGGCTCCGAATTGGAAATGTATTCGTGATTGTTTGTTCGAATGGAATTTGATTCGGTCGACTCGCGCTTTTTCAAACGACAATGTTGATGCGGCCATCGGCAGTGCGCGCCGCTTGGACAGGCGGCTGCTGCGGTATTTGCGACGCGGCAATAACTCGGTTGCGTCCTCCGCTTTGCGGCGTTGCCGGGGCGCCGCGGAAACCGGCAAAGTCGGGCGACGCATTTGCCGATCCCCCGCCGCCAGTATCCTGACGCAAGTCGACATCGAAGCGTTCAATTTTGATGTTCTGATCGGCCAGTCGTTCGCGCAGTGCCGGCAAATTGTTGAGCAACAAGTTTCGGGCCGAAGTTGTTTCAGCTTCCAACTTCGCCGTCATCACTCCGTTGCGCAGCGCGACTTCTACTTTCAGCGAACCCAGTTCCGGTGGGCTGAGCCGAAGACGGATTTGCCCGCCTTGCTCATCGATCGAACGAAACGCGCGCGCGACACGCTGCACAAATCGCCCTTGATCGATGGAATTCTGCGCACCCTGAGGGCCGATTGGCGCCGGTGTTCCGGCTTTACGGCCGTCGCCATAGAGCTGCGCGGCGGAATTGGATGCGACTTGCTGCGGTGGGGTCGCCGTTGAATTGCGGGCCAGCGATGCCGATTGATTCGTCCCCGCAGGCGACGCGACTGGCGGCAAGCCGGAGTCCGACGATCCTTTGGATCTGATGGAATCCGGAATGCCTGAATCGAAAGCGCCGGTAGTTACATGCGAAACAGCGACGACCGGAGGTTGAGCCGTGAGGTTTACTGACGCGATGTCCGGCTGCAGTTTATCATTTGCAGATTGCGAGTTTCGGCTTCGCTCCGCGTTCGGCTCGTCGCGATTCGGCTTCGCATTTGACGCTTGACTTGCGGAAGCTGAATCGAATTGACCTTGTCCGGCGACATGTGAAGCCGCCACTGCTGCAAAGCTAGTGCTCGACCCTGTGTCGGCCACTTGCTGGACGACGGGCAATTGAGCTGCCTCGTTTGCAACGCTGGGAGCTCCAATTGATTCGCCGGTCTTTGCTTGATTTGACGCTTTCTCGTCCGCTCGAGTCGCCGCTTTGGTTTCAGCCGCGGCAGAGATTGTTTGGCCCTCTGACTCAGCCTGTAGTTGATCAATCTGTGGGTTCTGCTGTTGGCCGCTACTGGAAATGTTTACTCGCGGCTCAGCGGAACGCGTCGTCCCCACGATATCTTCTGGTACCGTCGAATCGGACGTGGGGTTGTTCGGGGCGGTCGCGGCTTGCGGAACCAATTCATTTCGGCATTGAAGATCGCTTTCCGCCACGGCGACCGGGACTGCCGTGTTTGTTTGGGTGGTTGCACCATCGGTTCCGACGGTTTGCGTCGATTTTCCAGTTTCAGATCCATTCTGCGAGTTCTCAGCTCGCTGGTCATTGTTTGTCGCGTTTGGTCCGCTTTCTATCTTTTCGGCGCCGCCGTGCGAGGATGTATCCGTTGTCGAGTTGCTCGAGCGGTCGTTTGAGTTGCGATCAACGGTTTTTGCATCTTTATGGCGCGAATCGTCATCATCTCGCCGGCGGCGATCTGAGGATCGCTCTTCTCGACTTGCACGGCTCAATCGTGACGATGGATTTTCCACTCGACCGTAAGTTGGATGATTCGCCGAAAGATCGTCATCATGTCGCGACGGGGGTCGATCGTGATCTGCGGGGCGTTGGTCATTTTCTAATTGTCGCGGCGGTTGGCCGGCTCGGTCGAGTGCATCCTGAAAATCGTTGCCATTGCCCGATTGCGGCAGCGTGTTGCTCGCGCTCGCCGTCGGCAACGGCGGTGGAGGCAGAATCAGATTTTCGAAGCGAGTATTAGACATTTTCGCAATCCGCCAAGTTTGCGTGATTTGTATTGTGTGGCCTGCGGTTATCGCTGCTGGCCGGAATTCGTTGCACCACCTGCTATTTCAGCTTGTGCATTGCTTGCGCCCGCTACGTTAGCTGCCGCTTTTTCTGCTCCGCGAAGTTGTTGCTGCGCTTGGTCAACGACTTTCGCTTCGGGCACCCCTTCGCGAATCAATCGCAAAATGTCCTCCAGTTTCTTCGCCTCTTCCTCGGTTTTAAATTCACCAATAATCTTCGCGCGTTTGGCAATTGGCATGGCTGAAAGAATCGCCACCACATCCGCTTGTTCGCCCGCGGCAATCATCTGCAAGATCTGTTCTTTAGATTGCTTGGGCTTAATGTTTTCCCAAATCAGCCGGATATTCTCGCGGCCCGTGGCTTGCACGCCGGTTTGCAGTTCGGCGAGTTGTTTTTCAAACGCGGATTTTTGACGGTCGTAGGTTTGTTTTTCGTCGGCAAGTTTTTGCTGCTCGAATTTCAGCTGGTCGACCGACGTGTGCAACGATTGCTCCCGCAATTCGAGATTTCGCGTTTGAATGGCCCGGCGTTTTTCGATGTCCTCGATCGACGGTTGTTCGCTTGGCTCCGCCGCGCGAATTACGTCGTTGATGGGGGAATCAGTGGAACTGGAATCAACGCCTTGTGCCACGGCGATCATCTTCGTCACTTTTTCTTTGTCTAAATATCCCTTGGACAGCGCGTAACCTGCGAGCAAACATTCGGTAATGACCGTCGCCACGCACAAGTAAGCAATCGCCGCAGTGATGATTCTCAGCAGCCGGCCCATTAACCTTCCTCCATGCCGACCGTTGCCGCTTGAATGCCGACCGCGTCAAGCTGCTTTAATTCGCGCCGGCTTTCATCTGCTCGATGGCGTGCTAATTGTTGCTCGCGAAGTTTTTCCAGCACTTTCACTTCGCGATCCGCTTCCACCAGTGTTTGCCTGCGCTTCTCAACTTCCGCCGCCACCGCCTGTCGCTGCTCATCGGCAACCTGCCGCTCCGCCTTGAGCAGCATTTCGTAGCGACCCGCATCCAGCAATTTGTCGACATTGATACGGCCTGGCTGGCTCACTGTATGTGCATGATCGCGCAGTGCTAAAAGTTCATGGTTCAGCTCCGAGATTCTGGCGATGAGAATGTCTTCTGCGCGCTCAGCCTCCACCAATTGTTGGCGGCATTCGTCGCGCAAATTCCCGCGCATGCGTAGTAAAGTCGATAATCGAAAGCGAAAGTTTGACATGTTTACAACTTATGCAGCGGAGGGCGCGCCCTTCTTGGCGATTGCTTTTTGTTGCAATTGAACGAGTCCCTGCCCCGCTGCTGCAATTGTGACGGGCTCATCGACGCGTTGCCTTAGGTACTTGTTGATGTCTTCAAGCATGTCGATGGCTAAATCGACTTGCCGGTTGGCTCCCCGGCGGTACGCGCCTATCGAAATCAAATCTTCATGATCTCGGTAAACTGCCATCAACTCGCGAATCGTTTGCGCGGCGTCTTGATGTGCCCGGTTCGTGACGTCCGGCATCAAACGGCTGATGCTCTCCAGCACATCGACGGCCGGCCAATGTGCACGCGAAGCGAGTTTTCGCGAGAGCCATGTGTGGCCGTCGAGCAGCCCGCGCACGGCATCGCTGATCGGCTCTTGCGGATCATCACCTTCCACGAGCACGCTATAAAAGCCCGTGATGCTGCCCTTGGCCGACCGCCCTGCCCTTTCCACCAATTGCGGCAACAGCGCGAAGACCGATGGCGGATAGCCACGCGTCGTCGGCGGTTCGCCGGCGGCCAGGCCAATTTCGCGCTGGGCCATGGCAAAGCGGGTCACAGAATCCATCAACAGCAACACATCGCGCCCCAAATCACGAAAATACTCGGCAATCGCCGTTGCCGCTTGTGCCGCCTGAACGCGGCGAAGTGCCGGTTCATCGCTGGTCGCCACCACCACCACACTGCGTTTCAAACCTTCTACGCCAAGGTCGCGCTCCAAGAACTCGTTCACTTCGCGGCCACGTTCGCCGATGAGCGCGATGACGTTAACATCGGCCGACGTATACCGTGCCATCATCCCGAGCGTCACACTTTTGCCGACGCCTGAGCCGGCAAAGATGCCCATTCGCTGACCTTTGCCGCACGTCAGTAAGCCATCGATCGCACGGATCCCGGTCCCCAGTGGCTCGATTAATTCGGGGCCGTTCCACGGCAGGCGGCGGGCGTCGATTCAGCTGCGTTCGCGACATGAGCGCCGGTTGCGGACGGCCATCGAGCGCCTTGCCTTGTGCGTCGACAACACGCCCCAGCAATTCCGGTCCGACGCGAAGCCAACGAAAAGTGCGGACGAGCCTGACACGATTACCGTGCCGCACGCCTGTCAGGTTTTCATAGGGGTACAGAAGTGTGAGGTGGTCCCGAAAGCCGATTACTTCGGCGATCGCTGGTCGGCCCGATTCGCGCTCAATTTCGACCACTGCGCCCACCGGCGCTGGAAAATCTGCGACCGCGGCGCTCATGCCAACGATCCGCACCACGCTGCCTGTGAGCGCCGTCGGAATGATTGCTTCAAGTTGGTCGGCAAGTTCCAGCATATCTATTCGACGGTTCCAATCAGCTCCGCGGCAATTCGATCGAGCTGGGTTTCGATCTGTTGATCGATGACGCCGTGCTGCGTTTCCACGCGACAGCCGCCGACGGCAATGGTTTCATCGGGCACAATTTCTGCTTGCCCACAGCGGGCAATCTCTTGCGCAAGTTTCTTGACCTGGCCACCGAGCGTTTCGAAATCGGTAGGCGAAAGCGCGATCTTCAGATGCGCGGCGCCGGCAGACATTTCGAGTGCCTCGCGCACTAAATCCATCGTGATTTTTGGCTCAGCCTGAACTTCGCGGCGAATCACGCGTTCGGCAATCTTGGTCGCGAGCTGCACAGCAGCTTGTTCCCAGTGTCGCAGCCAGCTTTGTTTTGCATCGGTGAGTTCGGTGATAACCCGTTCGAGTGCCGGTAGAAGCGTTTGCATTCGCTGGCCAACTTTTTGATCGAGCACTTGCTCGACGGCTCGCATGGCTGCCTGGCGGCCGTTCTCTTCCGCTTTGCGAGTCACTTCGTCGGCCTGTTTTTGCGCATCAGCCACAATATCAGCCGCTTTCGCTTGCACATCGGCGACGTATCGATCGGCATGCTGCGCGACGTCTTCAAAGCTGAAGGCGATTGGCATCGCTACTCGCGCGCCTAATGTCGATTTGATTACTGTGGCCATTACGTGTTTTGCTTTGTTGCTGGATGCTTCAGGATTTGTGCACGTTAATTCTACTGGCGAATTACACGACGGCCGTTAAGTGCGATTCATCGACGCCGGGCAAACGTCCTTCGGCATGCAGGTGGCTTGCAATCTGAGCCAGTTCATCCTGTGCTCGGTCGATGTCAGCCAATCGCAGCGGGCCCAAATGTTCCAAGCTGTTGGTAAGTTGCTCGGCATCGTCGCTGGTCAGGCGATTGAACAATTCTTCGACAATTTCGGAATTCGTGCCTGCCAAAGCGCGTGTAGTCGTGCGGCAATCGCTCAAACGAACAACTGCGGCGAGCGATTCCACTGGCAGGTTGCAGAGTTGTTTGAAGCTGAAGCGTTTTGGCGCCGGTTGCGGCGGCGTAAATCGATGAGCCAAAGGCCGATCGTGCGCCGCGAGGTTATTGAGAATCTGACGGCGTGCGCTAGTGTCGGCGGAGTTTAAGATGGCCGAAACGGCCGCTTCGCCAGCGACTCGTCGCCGAATCGGCTGTCGCTTCCGCAGCCACGCCTCCACAGCCTGTTCAACCTCGCGAACTACATTTGGATCGGTTTCTTCCAGATCGACCAATCGCCGCACCACATCGGTTTGCAAGGTGGCTGGTAGCCGCGCCAATACGTGCCCTGCCCTCTCCGGCGGCAAATGTGCAAGCACGAGCGCAATCGCTTGCGGATGTTCCCGCTCCAACAACGGCACGAGCGATTCAGGCGCCGTTTGTTGTAAGAAATGGAATGGCGCTCGGACTGCCTCGGCGACTTGGTGCACCTTCGGACACTGATACTCAAATTCGCGGTCTGCCACAGGCGGATTTAGAGAATTGTTTGAAACGTACTCGTCCGCCGGTAGCGCGATCCGCTGTGAGAGATATTGCTCCAGATCCAAACCCGGCGGTTGTTGCTCCGGTACCATCGGCCCAATTCGGAAGAATTCATCGATCACCGATCGCTGCTCCACGGGATCGACGTCGTCGAGTTCCAGCACAAGCCGCGCGCACCGTCTCTGCCTGCTCTGGCGTCATCTGACAGAGCAAAACGTCCGCGGTGTCGGCATCGAGCGATGCGACAAGGATGGCGGCTTTGCGGAGTGACGGTTGATGTTTCACGTTCTGCGTCGGGAGTTAGTTTGCGGTACCAATCCAATTGCGAAGGATGCTGGCCGCGGCATCGGGATCTTCACGCACGATTTCCACTAATTCATCACGCAGGGATGGTCCGCTCTTGCTGCGACGGCGACGCAAGCGAGACGGCGCCGGAGCAGTCGCCTCTTCTTCATCCTCGCGGACAATCTGTGGGGATGTTTCCAACTCATCATTGGATTCCGGCGAGTTCGCCGACGTGGGTGATGGCACCGAACGCACGATCGATCGCACCATCAGCAAACTCACAATCCCCAGAAAACCCATGCCCAACATGCTCGCATTTTGGCTGAACCACGAGAGAGCGTGATCCGCGGCGCTGGGCTTAGGAATTTCCGCGACAGGCAGACTTTGGAATGGCGTTACCACAACTTGCGGTGGGCCGTCTTTGATTGCGTCGTCCAGCGGGGGCAATACGGTTAGCACGTGATTGCGGATTTTGGTTTGAACGTCGCCCTCAATTTGTGCCAGTGCGGCGGTGTCAGGCTTTTTCGCTTGCTGCCCGGCCGGCGTTGGATTTTGCGCCAGCCACACTTCTTCGTAGTAGCTGGTCGGCACTGCGACGGAAACACTGACGCGTTTGGGCGTCAAGCCGGCAAGCCTAAGCTGTTTTGATTCTCTACTGGGTTCGCTTCGCGTGCGCGTCTGGGTTGATTCTTCTTCTGTCTTCGAGCCCGGCCCGCCTGCGCCGACGATCGCCGGTTGATTCACGCCGCCTTGCGAACGAATTCCTGGTGTTCCGCCCGGCTGTGACGACGAAGTGTTGAGAGTTTTGCTGTTTTCCGTTTGATCGATCGGTACGGCCTTCGGATCAACCTTCGTGGAATTCAGTATCGATTCCATCTCCTGATGCAAATCGACATTCACGCTGACGACCGCTCCGCTCACGAAACTAATTGCATTTTGGATGCGATCGGTGAACTCTTTTTCGTAGGTCAACTTTCGCGTTAGGTACGGATCGAGGCTCGCATCGGTCATTTCACCAGGCGCACCGCCGGGATAGTTATGGCCGTTGAGGTCCACAACGGAAATGGATTCCGGGGCAAGTCCCACTTTACGCCGGCCACGAGATTGCGAATCATTTGCACTTGCGTTGCGCTGAGCGGCTGATTCGTCGAAGGCTTTACGCTAACGCTGGCCGTGACAAGCTTTTTCGGATTCAAACCAGTTTGCGATTGCTCGTCGTAGAGGACCATCGCCGTTTCAATGCCTGACATTTTGCTGATGATTTTGGAAAGTTCGTCCTGTAGCGCGAACTTCGCCATTTCTTCTTGTTTTTTGCGGCTGACGAAGGGGCTACTGCTTTCGATCATCCATTTGAACGTTTTGCCAAAGTTGTGCGGCAGAGCCCCAGCATCGGCGAGCGCGCCCATAAAGGCTGCTTGCTTCGCGCGCGGCACTTTCACTTGCGTGCCCTGGATTTCGTAATCTGTCAGCCCTTTTGCGTTGAACGCGGCTTGCATGGCCGGCAATTCGCTCGGCGCAATCGGCTCGCCGCCGAATAGATATGCGTCGTTGCCTGAGAATTGATGGTTAAACAGGTACGCGACGCTAACGACGATCACCACCAGCAGCATGCCAGCCGTGATACGCGCCCCGGGCGTCATCGAGCGAAACAGGTCGCTTACCTGAGCGAGCGCTTTATTGATGAAATTCATCCAGCGAGCATCCTTGCTGCGTATGGGTGTCTATTACGTCTGGTGCCTGGTTAGTAACACGCGCCGACACCAACGGATCGTCAACTAAATCCTGATGTTCTGAATGTCTTCATAAGCTGCGACGAGCTTGTTCCGAATTTGCATCATCATGCGGAATGCCAAGTCGGCTTTTTGCACGGCCGTTAAAACTTCCGCTGGGTTCACATCGCCGCCGGTGAACAACGTTTCGACCGCGCGATCTGCATCTTGCTGCATGGAATTCACTTGCTTGATTGAATCCAGCAAATAATCTTTGAACGACGTGCCATCGCCCGATTCAACCGCGCCGGACCCAGCTGCCTGTAAACCGCCGACCGACGGCGACAGATTAGCGCCGCTGGCGCCGCCTGCGCCCAAGGGACCGATCGGATTAATGCCGGGTACGTAGGTCATGCTTCTCGATTCACGCCACAATTCGTAACGATTGCTGGATCATGTTCTTGGTCATTTCCACCACACCGACGTTTGCTTCGTATGCCCGACTGGCCTCCAAGGCGTCGACCATTTCGGTGGTGATGTCGATATCTGGGTATGCCACGTAACCTTGCTTGGGACCTTGCTTGATTGCATCCGGATGCCCGGGCTGAAATTTGTATCGCGGTTCCACTTGGGCGGTTTCCACCGATTGCACTTTCACTCCGACGGCGCCTTCGGCATTGGGAATTGAATTGTCGGTGGCAAACACGACGAATCGGGGCTGGTATGGGATCGGCTCGCCCTTCTCGTTCCGAGTGGTCGACACGTTCGCCATGTTGCCGGAAATGGCATCCATGCGAATGCGTTGTGCGGCCAGGGCGCTGGTGCTGATGTCGAGAGCAGGGAACATGGTTTATTTATTTGGTGCCGATTTATTCTTCATCCAACGGACAGCGGGCTTTGAACAATTGATTCATTATGCCTTTTCGCTGATCGCTGCTTGCAGCAACCGGAATTGCTGCGTCATCACTGAAATTGCCATGTTGTATTGCATTTGGTTTTTTGTGAGCTCGGCCACTTGCTGTTCCAGACTGACTTTACCCTCATCGTGCCGCAAAATGGTTTGAAATGCGTCGGTCAGCTGTCACGTTTGGCCGTCGTCGCCTCCATGGATCGACTGCCCATGCTCGTCGGAGAATTTCTCGTTTCAATCGCCTCCTTCAACCGATCTTGAAACACCGCCGTGGATAAATCGCGTGCTCGATAGCCAGGTGTATCGATGTTCGCTATGTTCCCGGCCAGCACGTTATGCCGAGCCTGGCCGAAATTCACCGCCTGCTCCAAAACCGGAATGACCGAAGATTGAAATATGCTGGAACTCATTTCCGACTCGTGCCAGTGAAGCAAGCGGTGCGCCGCGATTGGGTATCCGGGTTGGTTATGGTGAATGCGTTGTGGTTCGATTGAAGTGAAAAATGATAATGGCATGGATGATTTGTTCGAGAACACGCTAAGCCGCAAGCGGAATTAGGGATTTGATTTAATTTCTCGTGGACTGACATCCGCCAAAATCGGCATTTTTTGCGCGTCCGAACTGGCAAAAACTGCGCGTTGGTTGGCGAACTTCTACCCCGCTTTCGCAATACTTTTTGTTCTTGGTGCGTACCCGTACTGTTTCAGTTTTCCCGACAAAGTTCGCAGGCCGATGCCCAGTGCCTGAGCAGTCTTTGCTCGATGGCCGCCGAAACGTTGCAGCGTGGCTTCGATCATCTTGCGTTCCATTGACTTCCAACCTTATTTCACCAGCAGGCAAGTGACCTGGCTCGATTCCAGAGTCTAATTCGCTTCGTCCAAACATCGCATTGCCACCAACGCACCGTGGCGGAGGTCATTGATCCACTCCCGCAATTCATCTGCTCGAATGGGCCCGCCGTCGTTCAGACACGCTTGCCCGCGCGACGATGTTTTCCAGTTCGCGGACATTTCCTGGCCAACTGTAGCTGGCAGAGCAAATCAATCGCCGCGGTCTCCAATTCGCACGGTTGGCGCCGCAACCGTTGTGACAGAGCGATGCAGAAAATGTGCGGCCAAGCTCCGGAATATCCTCGCGCCGATCACGTAGCGGGGGCACCTGGATTGGCACGACTGCCAAACGATAATACAAATCTTCTCGGAAACATGCCCGCCGCAATTTCCGCCTTGCAAATTGCGATTGCTGGTGGCCATGCACGCGCACGTCCACCCGAATTGTGCTGCTGGAACCCACGCGTTCGAAAGATTTTTCTTGGAGCACTCGGAGCAGTTTCGCTTGCAGAGGCAATTCGATCTCCGCTGATTTCATCCAGCAAAATCGTTCCGCCGTCGGCCAGCTCAAACCGGCCGGTCCGCGGACTGTCGGCGCCGGTGAACGCACCCCGTTCGTGGCCAAATAATTCGCTCTCCATAAGCTGAGCGGAGAGCACAGGGCAATTCAAACTCACAATGCGGCAATGCAGCACGATCGCTGGCCGCATGAATTGCTCGAGCCACCAGCTCCTTGCCCGTGCCGCTTTCGCCGAAGATCAAAACTGTCTCCGGCGTTCGCGCCACTTGACTGAGCCTGCACCCGAAGATTTTTCATGGCTGGGCTGGAGCCAATCATCACGGCCGTCACATTGGCGTCGCTCGTGATGCTAGGGCTTGCATCGAGCAACCGGCCATGTTGAATCGCCCGACGAGACAAGTTGCTCGAATTGATCTGCGTCAAACGGCTTTTCAATGTAATCGAATGCACCGTGCCGCATGGCCTCTACGGCGGAAGCTACAGTGGCATGGGCCGTGACCATTAAAATTTGCGCGCCGTGCGGTTTGCATTCCAAATGGCGAATGAATTCCAAGCCCGACATACCAGGCATTTGCAAATCAGTAACGATCACGTCATAGCTTTCGCTTTCCATTCGGGTAAGCGCTTCGCTGGCGCTAGCCACGCAATCCACTTCGTGGCCTGCGGTGCGCAACACATCGCCCATCGACTCCCGTGCTTGGCGAAAATCGTCGACGACGAGTATCTTGCCCGTCAGCTCATCAGGGCCGTCTTGGCCGTGCGATCCAGACAGTTTTCGAGCCATTGGGCTCATGCGGCAGCCTCCAGTCGATGTGCAAGCTCCGGAATTCGCAAGGTGAATGCCGCGCCGCCTTCGGGACAGTTACAAGCAGTCAGTTCGCCGCCGTGGACTTCCGCGATGCGGCAAACGATTGCCAACCCCAAGCCAGTGCCGCTGCTCTTGGTCGTGAAGAACGGCTCGAACATGCGTCGGCGCACTTCGTCCGATAGTCCCGGACCGCTGTCGGCAATTTCCAGTTCCAATCCGTCGGGTCCTTGATAAGAGGTGATGATCAATTCTCCGCCGTCGGGCATCGCATCGATGGCATTGAGCGACAAGTTGAGAATGCAGCGGCGCAGCATATCGCGGTCGGCTTTGGTTTCTTCCGCAGGCGGCACGTCGATCTCGACGCGGATGTGTTGCGCATCCAGCTGCGGGGCCAGAGCCTGCAGCACTTCATCAATCAGCGCTCGAATTCCGATAGAACGGCGCTGGGGATCGCGCTCCGCCGTAAAGTGCAGCAAGTCGTTCACCGTGGCATCGAGTGCAGTGAACCCGGTCGCCAATTTATCGAGCAATTCTCGGCTCATGGGATCCTCCGAAAGGCGTCGGCGGAGCAGGCTGAGGTACAATGTTACGGGCACCAAACTGTTGCGAACTTCATGGGCCACGTGCGAGGCCATCTGTCCCAAATCGGCCAGATCGGTTCTTTCGCGCAAGTTCGCGGTTCTTTGCTTCAAGCTCGTCGGTCAACCGCCGCACTTCCTGTCGTAGCGCCTCGTGCGTTTGCTCCAAGCGCAGCGTCGCCCCATGCCAGGCAGCCAGGACCGTTTGCAGGTCGGCGCTCGCGTCAAGCGAATCGGGTTCAACGTAAAGTCGCGGTTGCATGATTTCGTTCTATGTGCGTTCGTTGTAACTCGGCTTACGCCAATTACGCTTCGTTTACTCCATGGACGAATCGAACTGGCTAATGTTGAATTGGTTGGGTTTTACGTAGGCATCGTGCGCTTGCGCGGCGAAGTGCGCGACCTGCAACTGCGTGGCTGCCTCGTCGCGGCGGAGTATTAATTGTTCCTGGCCGTATCGTTCACTGGCCATCACTTCCATGAGCAGTTTCTCACACGCCGCCGCCAAATCGGCGCATCGCTGGCGGTCGTCCGCGCTATGCCATTGCCGTTGTTCCGGCAATTGGCCACGAAACGGATCGAGCTGCCGTTCAATCGTTTGGAGTCCATGAAGCAAACGCTGCTTTGTGGCCAGTAAATTGAGCAATTGGCCGAGCTCTGCCGCCTCGATAAGCTGGGATTGCTGCTGGCCCAATTGACGCAATTGCATCAGTAGCTCGCACTTCGCGGCGAGCACTTGAGTCAGCGTGTTGGTATCAGGAGTTGACATTGGGCAAACTCACAGGGCGGCCAGTTGATCGAGCCGCTGGCCCCATTCTTGACGGCTGTAATTGGTTGTTTGTTTGAAATCGACTGTGCTATCGATGCGCTGCAGTGCCGCTTTGGCTCGTGCGATGGCCGTTTCTGCCTCCGCCGGACGATTGAGCCGGCGATAACAGGCGAACAACTGCGTCAGCGCCTCGAGCGCTTCCGGATGGGTGCGATACAGGCTCGCGGCATTGGCATAAATCCGAATTGCGTCGTCGTATCGACCCGATGCATAGAGCGACGCACCCAAAGAAAAACGGGCGTTTCGTAAAAGTGCGACGTCATTGGGATCAGCAGTACTTTGACGCGCCGGGTCGGTCAGCAACGTTTGCAGCTTTTCGTATTGCTCAATAGCGGCCGTCAAGTTTTGCCGCATTTGTTGCCCGTGAAGATCACGCAACGTTTCAATGGTGTCTGTCTCGAACCGTTGCTGGGCGAGCTGCCCCAGACGTTGATACGATTGGGCGATAAGATAGCGGGCTTCTAGCGCCTGCGGCGCATCGGGATAACGGGCCACGGCTTCATCCAACCGCTGGATTGCCTCCGGGCTACGGCCCGCGCTCGCCAGCAGAGCGCCTAATTCGAAAAGTGAATCACGCCACTCCGCGCTGCGCGGAGTTAGGTTGGCGTCTTCAAGATTTGCCTTCAGCAACGGTTCCGCTTTGTCCGTTTCCGATTTCTCCAGGTACGCCTTGGCGAGCAGAACTCGAACCTGATACGAAACGGGATCGTTGGGATAAGCGCCAAGGCACTCCTGCAAAGTGCTGATGGCTTTGTCGGTATCTCCCAGCGCCAGCTGGGACTCCCCAAGCATCGCCAGAGCGCTAGATCGACGTCGTCGAAGTTCGCTCTGCAGATACTGCTTTAACGTCGCTGCGGCTTGTTTGTAGTCATGGCCGGCGCTATAGCATTCCGCCGCATTCCATAAATCGTCGGTGTAGCTTCGACTGGACGTGTGCAACTCAGCAAGCTTGATAATCGCATTGCCAGCCCGACGCAGATTGGCCCTGGCTCTTGCTAGTAGGGCCTTACCCTGGTCGGGAGAAGCCGCGGCAGCTTTTGCAATGTATGTTTTTGCCGCCGAACGTAGCAGTTCCGCCGTAAGCTCTAATTCCCGCTCGCGCGGGAACAGCGGTCGCATCAGTCTTGAAAGCGTGGCCGCCGCTTCAAATTGGGAGGCCAAAAGATATTGCGCATAAGCATCGAGCAGTTGTTTGCGCACGCCATCCAAAGACAAGTAATCATTTCGGTAGCCATCGGGATCGCCAATTTCTTGGACAACCTGTCGGAACAGCGCATTGGCACTTTCAATGCGACCCGCTTGCCGCAAAAGATCAGCCGATTGGAAGGCTGCGGCCACTCCTTCGGCAGTCTTCGGGTTTGAATTTCGGACACGATCGAACTGCGCCAAAGCCGCCTGAAGCTCGCCGCGCTCCATGCGGCATTCGCCGATGAGAAACATCGCTTTGAGCGCCGTAGCCGAGTTGGCATCGCCTCGACTTTGCGCGGCTTCGAGTTTTTCAATTGCCTCCTGATATTTAGCCTTCGCGGCTGCGCGATCGTCAGTGGCTGACCCGCTGGTTTGCGATAGTGCGCGTGCCTCGTGAATCATCTGCTCCGCTTCGATCACGAGTGCCGTCGCGTAGGCCCGGGAGGATCCCGGAATTTGCGCGAGTGCCGTGCGAGCGGCCGTCGCATCGCCTAACTTGGCGAAAATTTGGCCATCCAATATCAGTGCTGCGTCGCGCTGTTCGGTTGAAAGCGAGCGGCTGGCCAAATATCGGTCGATGTACTGGCGAGCTTTTGCTGCGTCCGAATCTGGCTCATGAATGAGTGCACGCGCAAGCAGCGCGTATGCTTCTTCACTGAACGCTGGATCCGCGGCAATTGCTTCCTCGAGCGGAATTCGGCTCGCCGAGTAATCGCCCGCGAGGCAAAGGGCCTTGCCCAGTAGAAACCAACCTTGCGATTTGCGCTTTCTGGAAATCCACGCACGCGTGAGTCTTGCAAATACTTGGCAGCCTGCTGATAAAGCGCCGATCGATCGGGCTCATTTTTCAGATCGGCATCCGCCATCGCCACAGCGCCCAGGATAAACGACGGGCCACCGCGCTGGCTCGGATCCAACAAAGGCGAGTCAGCTAGAGCTGTTGCCAACTGCCTTGCTTCAATGAATTTACCTTGGTCCAGTGCTGCCAGCGCTGCGGGCAATGTCGCATGTCGCTGTGCCTCAGATTTCTGGATCTTTGGCAGCCAGATGGAGAGGGCCGCAGCGTGCACAACGACCAAGACCAATCCCACGCCGATCGCGATTTGAGTGCGGCGTGACCAATTCGGCAGTCGAGCAGCGATTGAATTGCGTATTGCTCCAACGCGAGCGCTGAGCGAAGCGCGCATTTTGGCAACGCCACTTGGCGTATCTTCGCCGGCAATATCTGGCGCGGGTTTTTGGTCGCGATGCTCCGCCATCCTTGGCTGCCAACGCTTTCATGCTGCGCCGCGAATGTGACCGCGGCGCATGGACGACTACTGATCCGATTGCCCAATCATTCGGTGCCTGTCCTATGGCGATAACGCACTTGCCGGGCAGGACATGAATACTGCGCTGAGACGGGAGAAAATCGGGCGGGTTTGTACCGAAATTACCCAGAGAGTGTCAATTGAAGTTGACGCGACCAGCGAAATCCAAGGGGCAAAGCTCCGGTCAGCCCAAATTCGTTCGCCGACGCAGTTCATCGCGCAACCGTGCGGCCTCTTCAAATCGCTCCTCAGCAACCGCTGCCTGCAGGTCAGACCGCAGTTGATCGAGTGGATCTGGCGGTGGCGGCGGTAAAGCCGGCTTGCGTGCCACGAGCTGGTCTCGCCACCGCTCCAAATGCGTCAGTTCGCCACAATGTTCGGCCTTGTCGGACTGCTCATACTCGGCCAGAAACCGACGAATGCCGGCAATGGCAGCGTCGATCACTTGAATGGCCGCCTCGTGCTGCTGCAGTTCCAACAGTGGCGTGGCCACGGCTTTGGCGTGCATCATCGTCACATACGGCCGATACTGGTCGAACATCAGCCGATCCTGATCTTTTGCGGCAAACTCACGAACGAACGCAAACAGCTTCAAATTCCGCGAGGTATCACGGGCGCAAAGCTCGTATCGTTCCAGGTGCCAAAAACTTAGGTACCGATGGTAATACTGCACGCCTTCACGCAGTAGCAGCTGGCAGTCGCTAGGCGAAAGTTGAAACGAGGCGCCGTCAGGATGGGCGGCATCATGCTCTTTCTGGCGACGGCGAAAAACTTCCAGCCACGATTCCTGATCTTCCGGTCGTTCGCCATCCGGCCGGCCGTCGACTTCCATCTGCAAAATGCCAAGATCTAGCCGGACCTGAATCTTGTCGCGTCCATCATCACCTTTGATGATCCGGACCGAAAATCGCTCGGGATCATGTTCCCAGCCGTCCAGGATTGGCTTGATATCTTTCGACACGGCAAATTGCAGTGGGCGGTAAGCAGTAGGGGGGTCCTTGCGATATGCTGAGATCGCGCAGCCCCAGTGCACATAATGCTGTCGGGCGGCAGGAGCGACAAGGGGCAGTCGATGAAGACCGGCAAAAGCGACGAGGGTCACAGCCCAATGAATCGACGAAACTGCCTACTCGTACCCGCTACGGTCCTTGCTCCTGATTCACCGGCTCCATCACTTTTGTATTGCGTTCCACTGCCAACACGATCGTCCGTTGTGAGGTGCCATCTTTCGTGGCTGCCGTTAACGGAATGACCTGCCGGCGATTGGGAAGATCGAGCCGCACGCTGAAGGTGCCGTCCGGCGCAATTTGATTGGTGCGCCTTGCAAAGTGACTGCCACATCGGGATGTGTAGTGCCGTGAATGATCATCTCGGCTTCCACATGAAATCGGACCGCTCGATCGCGCGGCACCAATGCCTCAACGCCGCCGCCGTATCGATTGCCGAGCGACCCCCCAACAGGACGGCGCAAACGCTCTTCCAGGACTTCCTGCAATTCGCCGGAATTGGATTCAGTCGAATAGCCGCCACTCATAGCGTAGATTTTGTCACAATTCTCAACGACGTCGGTCCAGTGATTATCGAGCTTTTCGCTCGTGGTCGAAGCAGGCGTAGAAACTGTATTGCTGTGCGCCAGCGAGAAGAACCGACCGGTCGCCGCCAGATAACCAATTTCCAGGCGATACGTCTGTGGAGGGTCGTTCACGTCGATATACCAGTTCTTCACACCGCCATGAATGCTGATATCGCGGCACACGCGCTCCGACGCGGTTGACGAACCCGGCGATGAAACATGAATCAATCGTAAAATCGGCTTTGCCGAATGCCACAATTCACCAAGCGCTGCCTGCGCTCGGACAATTCCCGCCGGCGTCAGTTCCCAATAGGCGTGCAGCCAAAAGGGACCACGAACCATGACCACAAGGCGATCTTTTGCGGCCACACCATTGCGGCCATCGAGTCCATCCGTCGCCAGAATCTTTGGCGCATCAGCCGCAGCTTCGCTTGTTCCAGGCGCTTAACAATCCGAGGATTCTGCGTCGTTCGGGCCGTAGAGCGAGCCGAGCCGTTGTTGCCTATGTTGCTCCGCGATCGCTGAACCGTTCGCTTCATGGAACGACTCGTCGGAACCGCCTTCTTCGAGCTGGCCTTTGCCGCTGTGCCATTTTTAGATGCGGACTGAACTAAGGCACGAACAAGTTGGTCTTTTCGCATGGAATTCCAGCCATGCACGCCGCGCTTGCGCCATATCCGCCAGATCTTTCAAGCTGCGAGTTCGCAAGGTTTGTGCGGTCATAAAGCGGACGTCCTCCCGTCGCCTGGTGTGTGCGATCTACCGCGACAATCACCAAACACAAGGGTGTTTTGAGAGAATCGTCCCTGACCTAATCAGCCCAACCTCTCGGCTGTCCATGGCCGCATGAGGTGACGTTAGAGCCGACAAACGTCTTGCAGGTGGGAATATGCTCGAACTGCCATTCGATCGACCGAAAACTCCGACTGGGTGCTCCCTACCCGAGTGACCTTGTCCGATTCGCTTCGACGTCGCAAACAACCGTCTCCCCGCACTTCATCGCCAACCGAATAACGACCGGGCGCACCTTGAACGTCTACTTCTGGTGAAGGAAGACGATGCCGGACGCACCCATTTAGCTGAGTTTAATCGAACTCCCGATGAAACGCAACGATTTTGCGACTTGGTCGCCCGGACTTACGGATAGAGTGGTTTTCGTAAGCCATTTTACAATAGCACCTTATGAAAAAATCATTGAAAGGCCATTGCATCTCTGCGGTTTTTTGTCCCCACCATTAGCCATTGCCGGACGGTCGGAAAAACGGCCGCGAGGGATAGGCTGATCGCAACGCTAAATGCGGCCGATGCGCGAGGCTAAACAGTTGATAAGGCATTTCCAGAAGTCCATTGGCTGGAACGACATACGCCGGACGTTGGATTTTGTGAAAAAAATCACGAATTATCGGCCTGCGCTCGTTGACGCCTCATATTCCGTCAATTACATTGACCACCTTAACTGGCGCGAAGTGTTGATTTGACGTTGGGTGCAAGCTCTGTTTGGCGCGGTGTTGGTGCCGAATTCACTCGGGAATCTGGTTGCCAACGATTTCTGAAACCCTTGGCTCGTGGCTCAGAGATCGCCGTTCATGGACCGCCCTCCTGCGGACGATCGCTCGGCACTTTCCCTAGCCTGGGCCTGGGCGACACGAATTATCGCGGTGGCAACGACGCTCGTGGTTCCGGCTCTGATTGGTTACTGGATCGGCCAGAAGTTTGGCGAGGTTTGGACGATCGTGCTGCTCTTGGTTGGCTTTGCGATAGGGGCGACAGGAGCGGTTTTTCAATTGATGCAGATCACGAAAGAGTCGCAGTCGTTCCGTTCCGGTGATTCGCGCGACGATTCGGCCGATCGGAATTTCAAAAATCGATAATTCGCACATCGTGAATTCTTCGCTTCGAAATCGATTGTCGCAGCTTCACCCGCTGGGGAAGTGCACGGCGTTGGCAATGGTGTTGCTCGCTGCTCTGGTCGTTGCAGTGCCGATCGGCGTTTTGTTTGTCGGCGGCTGGGGTGCTTGGGCCGCGGTGGCGGCGGCGATGACGGTCTTCGTCGCGTCGATTCTTAGTTTGTTTGCAGCCGCGGCATTTCAATCGCGCCAGGAAGCAATGTGGGCGCTGTTGCTTTCGATGGGCGTGCGGATGTCGATTCCGATGGCGGCTTGCCTGATTGTGCTACTGGTTGGCGGACCATTGGTTACAGGCGGATTCGTTTATTTCGTGTTGGCGTTTTATATAGTGGCCTTGCCGGTGGAAACGCTGCTGGCGATGTCGCAAATTGGGCAGAAACCGAACGCCATGCTTTAACTCGCAAGCACTTGATCCCGTATGGCCGAAGCCGCAGCACAGCACGATCACCTGTCTCCAAGTGCACTGTTCGAGCACGTTCAGGACTCGAACTACATTCTGGTGCCGGCGTTTTTGCACCCACCCGATGGCAAAATTTCGCTGACCGGTGAAAAGGTTGAAGGGCAGATCAACGTCGACGGCTATCACTTCCGTCTCACCAAATTCATGCTGCTCGAAGCGATCGCCGCGATTGTGATCGCATTCGTGTTCATCCGGCTGGCCAATAAAATGCGGCGCAGCGATGCTCCCAAGGGGCGTTTTTGGAACTTTTTGGAAATGATGATCGTATACATCCGCGATGAAGTGGCGGAGCCAGCCATTGGTCATCACGATGCCCATCGATTCTTGCCATTTTTGTGGACCGTGTTCTTCTTTATTCTCGGCTGCAACTTGTTCGGTCTGTTGCCCTGGGCCGGTTCGCCGACGGCTTCGCTTTCCTGCACCGGGGCGTTGGCGATTGTCGCGATTTGCGTTACCTTCGGAACTGGAATTTCCAAATACGGATTAATCGGATTCTTAAAGGCGCAGGTCCCTCATTTGGAGATGCCATTCGCGCTTAAGATTTTTATGGTTCCGATGATTTTTTTCATTGAAGTCATCGGCATCTTCATCAAGCACGGCGTCTTGGCCATTCGTCTATTAGCGAATATGCTGGCGGGCCATTTGGTGCTGGCAGTTATTCTGGCGTTCATTGCCGCCACGGCAGAGTCGGTTCTGTTTTGGGGCGTTACGCCAGTAAGTGTGATGGGATCGGTTGCACTGAGCCTCTTGGAATTGCTGGTGGCGTTCATTCAAGCCTATGTGTTCACGTTCTTGTCGGCGTTGTTTATTGGAATGGCGGCCCATCCGCACTAGTCGTTGTGCGGCCAGCTCGCCTTCATCGGTAATCGTTCAAAAGTTAAAAGGAGATGTAAGAGTGAACAAGTTGACGCGGATTTTGGCACTGTGCCTGTTAGTATTGTGCGTGGCTTCCCCGGTATTCGCCCAGGGGGCGAATCCTCCGGCGACCACGGTGGCAACGAATTGGGATTTGGGTAGCGCCTTGGGCGCAGGCATTGTGCTGTTGGGCGCCGGCTTCGGCATCGGCCGCATCGGCGGTTCGGCCGTTGAGAGCATGGCCCGGCAGCCGGAAGTGGCCGACAAAATTCAAGGCGCCATGATCGTTGCGGCCGCTTTGATCGAAGGGGCCACGTTCTTTGCTTTGCTGGTTTGCTTGCTGCGAGTATTTAAATAGTTTGCACTCATTGGCAACTGGTTTGCCGACGACGTGTTTACGAGGGACTTCAACATGCAATGTGATTGTTCATCCACGGCCAATTTGCGCCGTTTCGGCGTGGCGCTTCTTTGGTCGGGAGCGGTGCTGGTTGGCGCCAATTTGCTGGTGCAAAGATCGGCCCACGCAGCCGACGAAGCACCGACGGCGTCGAGTTCGGCTCCCGACCATGCGGAAGGGCTGCCGGGCGCAGCAGAAGAGAACCCCAATCCACTGGTGTTCAAGACCGATTTGGCCATTTGGACCTTTGTCGTGTTCGTGCTCCTGTTTTTCGTGCTGAAGAAGTTTGCCTGGGGACCCATTTCCGAATCGCTGGATCGACGCGAGCATCATATTTCAGAAAACATCGAAGCAGCAAAGCGAGCCCAGGACGACGCCCGGCAGTTGCTGGCCGAGTATGAACGCAAGCTGGCCGGCGCGGCCGATCAGGTGCGAGAGATGCTCGAAGAAGCCCATCGCGATGCCGAGCACACCAAACAGGACATCCTGAACGAAGCCAAGACGGCGGCCAAAGCGGAGCACGATCGGGCACTTCGAGATATTCGCACCGCTGCCGATTCTGCGGTGAAGGAGCTATCGCAACGCAGTGCCGATTTGGCGATCCAACTGGCCGGCAAGTTCATCAGCGCGAAGCTGACACCCGACGAACGATCCCGCTTAGTACAGGATTCGCTCACGAAATTTGCCTCTGTCACGCCGAGCCAGAATTGACCTTTCAGCACGCCCCGGGGTTTCAACCCCGGGGGTGTGAATCGCAATCGACGCCAGTTAATCGCTAAATGACCGAAGTTCTCACCACTCCCCGAAAATTTTCCAAGCTGCCGACCTACGACACCGGTCTTTGGCGGGCGGCGATTGTCTATGCGCAGGCTCTCGTGGGCGCTGCGGAGAAGGAAACGAAGACGGACAGCGTGGTTCAGGAATTCGATTCGCTTATCGACGATGTGCTTGATCGATTGCCAAAACTCGATGCGGTACTCAAATCGTCGTTCGTCGATGAGGAAGCCAAAGAGGCGATGCTCACCAAGGCATTCGCAAATCGGGCATCGCCCGTGTTTCTTAGTTTTCTAAAGACGGTGGCGCGCCACAATCGGCTCGACATGTTGCGTTTGATCCACCTGGCGGTTCACGAAGAGTACAACAAGGTCCGCCAGCGAGTCCGCGTCATGGTGAGCACGGCTACTCCGCTCGATGCGGCGGCTGAAACTCGCATTGCCGATGCCATTAAGAATCGGCTGCACCTGGAACCAGTCATTGAACAAGACGTCCGGGCCGATCTGATCGGCGGCATTGTGCTGCGAATTGGCGATAAAGTATTCGATGGGTCCGTGGCCACCCAGCTGGAACGTTTACGCGAAAAGATGCTGAATAGGAGCGTGCATGAAATTCAAAGCCGACGAGATCGCTTCAGTTCTCCAAACTGAAATCGAGCAGTACCAATCGCACATCGACGTCCGCGAAGTCGGGCGCGTATTGGAAGTGGGCGATGGCATCGCGCGCGTGTACGGCCTTTCCGGCGTCATGGCTGGCGAAATGGTCCAGTTCCCCAATGGCGTCATCGGCCTGGCGCTCAACCTTGAAGAGAATTCGGTGGGCGTCATCATTCTGGGCGATTATTTGAAGATCGAAGAAGGAGATGAAGTCAAAAGCACCGGCCGTTTGCTAAGTGTGCCAGTCGGCGATGCAGTGATTGGCCGCGTGTTGGATCCGCTCGGCAACCCGCTCGATGGGAAAGGACCTTTGGTTACCACGGAACGCCGGCCAGTTGAGTTTTTAGCGCCAGGTGTCGCCGGACGTCAGCCGGTGCGCGAGCCGCTGCAGACGGGCATCAAGGCGATCGATGCCATGACGCCGATCGGCCGCGGACAGCGCGAGCTCATCATCGGCGATCGCAAAACCGGCAAGACAGCCATCGGCATCGACGCCATCATCAATCAGCGCGACAGCGGCGTAAAGTGCTTTTACATTGCCATCGGGCAAAAGGAATCTTCGGTCGCCAACACCGTTGAGGCCCTTCGCAAAGCCGGTGCGATGGACTACACGACCGTCATTCTTTCCGGTGCGGCCTCCCCTGCCCCGTTGCAATACGTGGCGCCCTATGCCGGCACCGCGATGGCCGAGTACTTCACGTACAACGGTCAGCACGCCTTGATCGTGTACGACGATCTCTCGAAACAAGCCCAGGCTTATCGTCAACTTTCGCTACTTCTGCGACGGCCACCAGGTCGCGAGGCCTACCCAGGCGATATTTTTTACTCCCACAGCCGATTGCTGGAACGCTCTGCGAAACTAAGTGCAGAATTGGGCGGCGGCTCGCTCACCTCGCTGCCGATCATAGAAACGTTGGAAGGCGAAGTGTCGGCATATATTCCGACGAATGTGATTTCGATTACCGACGGGCAAATCTACCTGCAGCCGAACTTGTTCTTCGCCGGCATTCGGCCGGCCATGAACGTGGGTATTTCGGTTTCCCGCGTCGGAGGTGCTGCTCAAATCAAGGCCATGAAAAAGGTGGCTGGTGGTTTGCGGCTCGACTTGGCCAGCTTCCGCGAATTGGAAGCGTTCGCCCAATTGGGAACCGATTTGGATGCCGCCACGCAATCGCGGCTCGATCGTGGTTACCGCATGGTGGAATTGCTCAAGCAAGGCCAATATCGCCCGATGGATGTGGTCGACCAGGTAATGAGCATCTACGCCGGCACGCGCGGTTATTTGGACCAGGTGCCCCGCAACCAGGTTTTAGATTGGGAAAAATCGTTCCTCACGTTCATCCGCGATCAGAAGCCGGAAATCCGCAACAAGATCGCCGAAACTAAAGACCTGGATGCGGATACCGAGAAGGCGCTCGTTGCCGCGATTAAAGATTTCCAAACGCAGTGGGCAGGTAAAGTCAAAAAACCGGAGTTAGCACGGGTGTGATCATTTCGTCCGACCGTCCTGGTCGGGCATAACGAGCGAAGCGAATTACCTCCGACCGGGACGGTCGGACTATGTGAGATGGCAAAAGCCAGAGCCTTAGATCGACGTCGCCGATCAGTCCGCAATATTCGCAAGATTACGCGGACCATGGAATTGATCGCCACTGCGCGATTCAAGAAGGCGATGGATCGTGCGGCACGCTTCCACAGCCTACACTAAGCGAATTACTCAGTTGGTTGCCGATCTGGCGAATGCCGGTTTGGAAGTTAGTCATCCGCTGTTGGAGCCGCGCGAAAAGATCAATCGCGCCATCTTGCTCGTGATCAACGGTAATCGCGGACTCGCCGGAGGATACAACTCGAACGTGGTTCGCGCTTCGCTGGCTCGGCTCACGGAGCTAAAAGCCAGTATTCCGCAAGTCGATGTTGAGCTGTCCGGCAAGCGTGCCATCGCGGCTTACAAGTATCGCGGCATCAAAGCCACGCACTCGTACACGCACTTTGAAGAAAAGCCTTCGTTTGCGGAAGTTGACGTGCTGGCCACGCGGTACCTGGAAGAATACATTACCGGGCAACTTGATCGGCTGGATGTCGTCTACACGCGCTTCGATACCGTGAGCAAGCAGACGGCAATTGTAGAAACACTTCTACCGCTGTCATCCCTGGGCGGCTCGCCCGCGAAGCCGCAAGCGACGCGTGGGCAATCGATGTACGAATTCCTGCCATCCGCCGAGAGCATCTTGGAAGAAGTCGTGCCAACCAGTTTCAAAGTGAAACTCTTCAAGTGCTTCCTCGACGCAGCCGTGAGCGAACAGATTGCCCGCAAGGTGGCGATGAAATCGGCAACCGACAATGCCGACAAGCTAATCAAAGCCCTCAGCATGTCGTACAACCGCGCCCGCCAAAGCCAGATCACTGGCGAGATTATGGAAATCCTAGGCGGCGTCGAGGCGATGAAGTGATAAGAGTGTATGACGAGTGAATGACCAAATGACGAATATCAATTAACCAAACTTCCCATTCACCACCGCAGGTTTGAAATTTGGTGATTGGAACATGATTCGTCATTCGAATTTCGTCATTCGTCATTAAGTTACAAGCAACTGACCACTGACCACGGACAACCGACGCATGGCTACTGCATCTGCTCCCGCAAAACATTCTGGCACCCAATCCGCCGCGGCAAAAAATGTGGGCCGCGTGACGCAAATCATTGGCTCCACGTTCGACGTGGAATTTCCAGAGGACAGCCTGCCAGCAATCTTCAACGCCATCAACATTGATGCCGATGTGAAGGGCACGAAAATTCACCTGGTAGGTGAAGTTCAACAGCACTTGGGTGGCGGCCGCGTGCGCTGCGTGGCCCTAGCCAACACCGACGGCATGGTGCGCGGCATGGAGGCGGTCGACACTGGCGGACCGGTGAGCGTGCCGGTCGGCGAAGCTACGCTCGGTCGCGTATTCAACTTGCTCGGCGAGCCGATCGATAACCGCGGTCCGGTCAACGCCAAGGAGCGCTGGCCGATCCATCGCGACTCGCCGCCGATCACCGACCTGTCGACAAAGACCGAAGTCTTCGAAACCGGCATCAAGGTTATCGACCTGCTCACGCCGTTCGTGCGCGGCGGTAAAGCCGGCTTGTTCGGCGGTGCGGGTTTGGGGAAGACCGTTATTCTCACCGAGCTGATCGCGCGTATCGCTAGTGCCCACGGC
This sequence comes from Pirellulales bacterium, assembly GCA_963773875.1. Taxonomy (GTDB): domain Bacteria; phylum Planctomycetota; class Planctomycetia; order Pirellulales; family JADZDJ01; genus CAVTYH01. Next base: position 54,894 of record CAVZCV010000001.1, on the reverse strand, counting down.
GGTTACTCTGTGTTCGCAGGGGTTGGTGAGCGAACTCGCGAAGGAACCGATTTGTGGCTGGAAATGCAGGAAGCCAAGATTGGCGATACAGGCCGCCATGTCATCGAGCAAACGTGCATGGTGTTCGGCCAAATGAATGAGCCGCCAGGAGCTCGTTTGCGAGTCGCGCTATCGGCCCTGACGATGGCCGAGTATTTCCGCGATAAAACGGGTGCCGATACGCTGCTGTTTATCGATAACATTTTCCGTTTCTCACAGGCCGGCAGCGAGGTGTCCGCGCTCTTGGGACGCATGCCCAGTGCCGTGGGTTATCAACCGACCTTGGCAACCGAGATGGGCGCTCTGCAGGAGCGAATTGCTTCAACCAGCCGCGGGGCTATCACCAGCGTGCAGGCCGTGTACGTGCCCGCCGACGATCCGACCGATCCTGCTCCAGCCACCGCATTTGGCCAGCTCGATGCGTTCCTGTACCTGGAACGCGCAATTTCCGAAAAGGGAATTTATCCGGCCGTCGATCCGCTGGCTTCCTCAAGCCGAATTCTCGATCCGCAGTATGTCGGTGAACGACATTACGCCATCGCCCGCCGCGTGCAAGGCATTTTGCAGCGCTACCGCGAACTGCAAGACATTATCGCCATCTTGGGCGTCGAAGAATTGAGCGAGGAAGATAAACAGGTCGTGCACCGCGCCCGGCGCATCGAGCGGTTCCTCTCGCAGCCGTTCTTGGTGGCAGAAGTGTTTACCGGCAAACCCGGTGAAATCACTCCGCTCCGCGACACCATCCGCAGCTTCGAAGAAATCTGCGATGGCAAATGGGACCACCTGCCAGAGCCGGCCTTCATGTATGTCGGCCCGATTGAACAGGCGGAAGAGCAGGCGAAGAAGATGGAGAAGAAATGACGAATGACGAAATTCGAATGACGAATTTAAGCTCCAAATTCTAAATTCGGATGCCACTGCTAGTTGCGGTCTGCTTTACATTGTTTTGAGTTTGGAGCTTGGAACTTCATTCGTCATTCGAATTTCGTCATTCGGAATTGAATTTTATGGCCGATTCCTTTGCAGCAGGCGTTGACGTGACTAGCCCGATTGCGATCTTGGAGTGCGTCGTCGTCACACCCGAGGCGACGGCATTTCAATCGCCGGCTCAGTTCGTGGCATTGCCGCTTTATGACGGCGAGTTGGGCGTCGCGCCGGGTCATAGTCCGTTCATTGGCCGGCTCGGCTACGGCGAGCTGCGGATCAACGAAGGCGACACGGTGCGCAAGTTCTATATCGACGGCGGTTTCGTGCAAGTTGCCAATAACGTGGTGTCGGTGCTTACTGCCAGAGCGGTTGCGGCCGAAAAACTGGACGCTGCGGTTGCCCGCGAGCATCTGGCCGCCGCGCGAGGCCGCAAAGCCAACTCGCCGGAACTATTGGCCATTCGCGAGCGATTGGAGCAGCAAGCCCGGGCGCAGCTGCGGATCGCTGAGCACGGTGCGGTGGCCGGGTAAGATTAGCCAACTTCACGGGCCGCGCAAGTGCCGACCAAGCTCGGCCGCTAGTCGCGATTGTTGTTGGGCTGTGCTCAGCACCCTGTCGTCACCTTCATAAACCGACGAAGTGGAATGCAATCGATTAATGTCGATGGAATTCCGCGCACGGCATTCTGCGCCGGCTTACGCGAGGCAGAGCACGCTGCCGAATCAAACAATAGCCGGACTGGCGGTTGCTGGTCCAGCAGCGGCTGCCTAAAAAATCACACGGCGAAAGATGATTTTGACCACGAGCGTCGTCGGACTGATTGAGACCGAAGCCGCCGATGCTTCTGGAATGTTCCGCAGGCTCGCGAGCGGGGCGCCGTCAAACCGATCCGGACGGCTCCTGAATGTCGTGCCCAGTCGATGGCAGGCTGAACTTGATTCGCCCGACGAAATGGACGATTGCGGGCCGGCGTGCGTTTCGGCAGATTTCGCTCGTCTTAAGGCCGATTTAGAAGCAGAGTTCGCGCGGTTGGTGGAGCGGATGGGTAACAGATAGCGGGTCAAAACGACAAGCCCAGGGACTATTGCGGCAACGATGCCCGCGACCCCTGGGCTTGCATGCTTGTTAGGTGCCAATCATCGACCGCCGCTGTCAAATCACGTAGTTCAGCGCCGGTTCAAGTTCCCCAAGCCCTTCGCTCTTCATCCGCAACCGGGGCGCTTCCAGCACAACTGTGGTATGCGGCTCGACACTCTTGGTAAGCCACACGCTGGAACCGACTACGGAATCGTGACCGATAACCGTTCGTCCGCCCAGGATCGTGGCGCTGGCGTAAATTACAACGCGATCTTCAATGGTTGGATGGCGTTTGTGGCCCCGCAGCAAGTTGCCATCGCCATCGGTTGGGAAACTTAAAGCCCCGAGTGTGACGCCTTGGTAAATTTTGACGTGGTTGCCAATCTCGGTCGTCTCGCCAATTACCACACCCGTGCCGTGATCGATGAAAAAGTACTCGCCGATGGTGGCGCCCGGATGAATATCGATGCCGGTTTTCGAATGGGCCCATTCGGTCATCATGCGCGGAATAAACGGGACGTTTAATCCGTGCAAAACATGGGCGAGGCGATAAATGGTCACCGCTTCCAGCCCTGGGTAGCAGAAAATCACTTCATCGACCGTTCGCACCGCGGGGTCGCCATCGAAAGCTGCTTGAACATCCAGGGCCAGCAAGCGGCGAATCTCTGGAATCTGTTCCAGAAACTGGACGGCTTTCACCTGGCCCAACGCTTCGAAATCGGCGTCTTCGGTGCAAGTTTCGCTTGCGCCAGCGTCGTGCCGCAGGGCGCGGCCAATTTGCACGGTGAGCTTGTCGTGGAGCGATTCAATTAAATCTCCCACATGATAGAGCACGTTGCCCATGTGCAGGCCTTCGCGCCGGCGGAAGCCTGGATAGATAAGTTCCTTGAGATCCTCGCAGCACGAAACCACCGCGTCGTAGTTCGGCAGCGGGCAATGGCCCAAATGATTGATGCTGCCGACCTCGCTGTAGGTCTGCACAATCTTTTTGGTCAGCTCGGGCAGTTGGTCTTTAAGACGTAAGTCGGTGGCCATTGCAGAGGTGTCGGGGTTCAGAGTTCGGGATTCTGCATTCAGCCCTCGGCGACTCGCCGGGGGAAACTGCGATGCTGCTCCAAGCGATTAAGCGGCTTCAAACGCGCATTGTTACAAGTCAAACATTCGCCCCATTGCGAACCAGGAAAACGGACCCGCGCAAGCTTGCAGCGCGTCCGGGGAGTTAGATCCGACAACAGTCCACGCACAAGGTCGAATTGGCGAAAATGCAGCGTGTCATCGTCGACTGGAAGGAAAACAGGCGAAATAGCGTTAACTTTGCGGGTCGGCGCAGGCCCTCGACCGGATCATCGTAGGCCTCAAAGACGGCAAAATCAACCGTCCTCTGATGTTAGTCGGCGGCAGGCCCACACATAGATGAGAGATTTTAGCGCTAGGTAACCAGGAGTTCGACACGGTAAGCGGCCAACGGCAAACGGGTTGATGAAAGTCACTCTTCCTCTTCCTCTTTCGCCATGACGGCCTTTTCAATGATTGTCTTTTGCACGTTGCCCGGAACCACGTCGTAGTGGCTGAACTCCATGGTGTAGCTGCCCTGCCCTCCCGTGATGCTGGAGAGATTTCGAGCGTACGTGGTGACTTCCGCCAGCGGCACCAGAGCTGTGACGGTTTGCAAATCGCCGCCGGCCGACTCCAGGCCGAGCACGCGGCCACGGCGGCCCGACATATCGCTGTTGATATCGCCGACTTTCCCCCCCGGCACGGTCACGTGCAGCGTGACAATTGGTTCCAAGAGCGCCGGCTTTGCTTCCTGAAACACGTTGCGGAAAGCCATCGAGCCGGCCGTTTTGAACGCGGCTTCCGAGCTGTCGACATCGTGATATTTGCCGAAGTGCACTTCCACTCCCACGTTCTGCACCTGATAGCCGGCGATCACCCCGCGATCGAGCCGCTCCATGAATCCCTTTTCCACCGCCGGCAAAAAGTTGTTCGGAATGGTTCCGCCGACGATCGAATCGACCCATAAAAAATTGTGCTTCTCGTCGTAGTGAAATTCCCGCATGTGGGGAAAGTGCTCTTTGGTGCAATACTCGGCCGGCTTGATGTCTTTGGGCAGCGGAAACATGCGAATGTGCACTTCGCCAAATTGGCCGCGGCCGCCCGATTGCTTTTTGTGCCGATAACTGCCTTCGGCCTTGTGCTGCACGGTTTCGCGGTAGGGAATTTTCGGCTCTTTTACATCGACCTCCACTTTATCGCGCCGCTTGAGCCGTTCGCGCAAGATCGTCAGGTGCAGTTCGCTCATTCCGGTCATCACGAGTTCTTTCGTCTGTGAATCGCGATCGACGCGGAACGTCGGATCTTCTTCCACAATTTTGTGCAATGCGCCGTGAAAGCTTGGCCTCATCGCCGCGGGCTTTGGGCATGGCGGCCAGGCCAACCATGGGAGTGGGATATTTGAGCGGCGGCATGACGAACGTGCCCAGCGTCGTGCCAGTGTGTAAATCTTCCGTTTTGGCGATGGCTGCAATATCGCCGGCGGAGGCCGATTCCAGCGGCTTTGTTTCACCCCCCTGCACTTCGAACAGCGGGCCGATTTTTATGTTCTTCTTGACGCCCGACACATGCACGCTTTCGTCTTTCTTAATGGTGCCGCTGTAAATGCGAATGAAGCTCAGCTTCTGCACGAACGGATCGATGCGCGTGCGATAAACCTGCGGCACGAGCGGGCCGGCGGGATCGCACTTGATTTCCACCTCTTCGCCTTTTTCATTCGTCGCCTTCCGGGTGATTTTGTCGGGCGAAAGCTGCGCAAATCGCCAGCACATCGAGCAACTCTTTGAGGCCGGTTCCAGCTTTCCCTGCGACGCACACAATCGGAATCAGACTGCCATTGGCAATGCTCTGGGCGATGAGCCGCGCAGTTTCCGCTTCCGTCGGCGGCGTCCCTTCGAAATATCGGGCCAGCACCTCTTCGTCGTTTTCGACGATGGTTTCAATCAGGGCCTGATTGAGCGAGTTCACATCGACCAGCGCCCCTTTGGAATCGGCCGGGGGCTTCAGCGTACTAACCACGCCTTTGAAATCGTGTCCCGAGCCAATTGGCACGTTGAGTGGCACGCAACCTTTGCCCCACATTTCCTGAATGCTGGCGAGCAGTTTGGGGAAATCGATGTTCTCTGTGTCCATCTTCGTGATGGCAATCATCCGCGCAAGGCCCGCTTTTCCTGCCTCTTGAAACACGCGCCGCGTGTTGACTTCGATGCCTGAGTGGGCGTTGACCGCGATCAGTGCCGTTTCCACAGCACGAAAGGCCCCAATCGCCTGGCCGATGAAATCGGGATAGCCCGGGGTGTCGATCACATTGAAACGCTTGCCGGCGTGTTCAAAGTGCACGAGCGCCGCCTCCAGCGAACGCTTGTGGTGCTTTTCTTCTTCGTCGAAATCGCAAACGCTGGTGCCATCGTCGACGCTGGCCGGTCGGGTCACGGCGCCAGTGGATATTGAGGATTTTATCGACCAAGGTCGTCTTGCCAGACGCACCGTGGCCGCAAAACGCAATGTTGCGGATGTCTTGGAAGTTGTGTTTCGACATGGGCGGAGAAAGGGTGTGTGGAGCGATGTGGTCTGAAAAGTCGAAAAGTCGAAGGGTCGAAAAGTAAGCCGTTGGCTCGGGCTCGCACTTTTGGACTGTTCGACTTTTACACTTTTAGACCCTGCTTTCCACCTGCCGCCAGCGCATCCTGAAGCGTTAACCTTCCCTCGTACAATGCCCGGCCAATGATGCAGCCCGCCATGCCGATTTTCGCGAGCGCCGCCACATCGGCCGCTGTCGTAACGCCGCCGGAAGCAATCACAGGCAACTCCGTGGCGGCACGCATGGCCTGCATCGCTTCCAAATTGGGCCCCTCCAACATTCCGTCGCGGGAAATATCGGTGTAAATAATCGCCGCAATCTGTTGACCTTCGAATTGCTTAACCAGCTCAATTGCCGGCGTGGTGCTGGTCTGCAGCCAGCCGTCGGTCGCGACCATGCCGTTGCGGGCATCAATTCCCAGTGCCAGTGTGCCGGCATACTGCTCGACCATCATATGAAACCACTGCGGGTCGCGCAGCGCTTTGGTGCCGATGACCAACCGTGAAAGGCCGACATCGTCGATCAGCATGCGGATTGTCGCTTCATCGCGGATGCCGCCGCCAAGCTCGCAGGGCACTTCGACGGCCGAAACAATGGCCCGAATGGCGTCCAGATTGACGGGTTTGCCTTCCCGCGCGCCGTCCAAATCCACTAGGTGCAGGCATTCTGCGCCGGACTCAACCAATTTCACAGCCGCGGCCGCTGGATCGTCGGCAAAGACCGTCTCGCGGTTGTAATCGCCTTGCTCGAGGCGGACACATTTGCCGCCCCGCAAATCGATAGCAGGCCAAATCTGCATGGGCGAAACGGCTCCCCCTGCGTGCACCTGACTGGCGGATACAGAAACCCGAAATATGCCACAGGGGAGCAGCTGTTTCAAGTAGCCGGCAAAAGAGCGGTGCGGACTCGCGGAGCCCAGATCCCGTTTTCCAAAATGTCGAATGACGAAATCCGAACGACGAAGGAAGCTCCAAATTCCAATTCCGAATGACGAAATGCCCGGCATCAAACCTGTCTTTGGAATTTCGTCATTGAAATTTCATTCGTCATTCGAATTTCGTCATTCGTCATTCAGAGCTCCCGCGTCCGCAGCCTAGCGGCACGCATCGACCGGAAGTTCTCGCAAAATTTCGCAGCAGCTTCAGCCCATCCGCCTGGCTCTTTTCGGGATGGAACTGCGTGGCGAAGAGGTTGCCGCGCCAAATCATGGAGCAGAACGGGCCGCCGTAGTCGGTTGTGGTGGCGATGACGCTTTCATCGCGCGGCTTCACATAGTATGAGTGCACGAAATATACGTGCGTGCCGTCGGCAATGCCTTCCAGCATTGGTGGCCGGCGGAGAATTTTCAAAGCATTCCAGCCCATGTGCGGAACTTTGAACTCCGGCGGCAATTCAAACCGCACGCACTCGCCGGGCAAAATGCCAAGCCCTTCGTGCACACCGTTTTCGTAACCCACGTCGAACAAGAGTTGCAGACCGAGGCAAATTCCCAAAAACGGTTTGTCGGTGGCGACGGCGTCTTTGATCGGCCCGACCAAATCGCGGCGACGCAGTTCCGCGATGGCGTCTTCAAACGCGCCGACGCCCGGCAGAATCACCTTGTCAGCAGACGCAATTTCCGCCGCATCGCTAGTGATGATCGCCTGCTGCCCCACCCGCTCCAGAGCTTTTTGGACGCTGCGGAGGTTGCCCATTTGGTAATCGATAATGGCGATCATTGTGAAATGTCAGTGGTCAGTAGTCCGTTGCCAGTTGCATTCAGCAAATCCGCATCCAGCAGCGATTTCGACATCACTAAATGCAGATTGGTTCGCTCGACTGCATCTTAGTCGAGCAGAAAGCTAAAGAGCAGGGGCTTTTCCGGTTGCAGCGGGCAACTGACCAAGGACAACTGACAATTCACTTATTCCACGTCTCCGGATACACCACCAACTCCACGCGCCGATTGCGCGCCTTGCCTTGCGGGGTGGCGTTCGAAACGACCGGATGGTTGCCGCCGTGGCCGACGACAAACAGCTGTTGCGGACGCATGTTGCGTCGGCCCGTCAAATAGTCGAGCACGGCGCCGGCCCGTGCCGTGGAAAGCTGATGGTTCGAAAGCCATGTGCCCTGTTGCGGCGGGTCGGAATCGGTGTGCCCTTCGATGCCGATAATCTGATTTGGATACGCCCGTTGCACCTCCGCAGCCACGGTGTCGAGCATCGGCGTCGCATCCTGACGCAATTGTGCCGTGCCAGGATTGAACAGCCGATCGGTCGGCAATTCAATTCGCACCACGTCGCCATCTTGCCGCACTTCGACGCCCGGCAGATTGATGACCGGCAAACTTTTCTCGAGGCTGTTGTTCGCGCTAATCATCGCCGCGCTACGCCGATGGGCCGACGCCGCCAGCGCCTCAGCCTGTTGCTGTGCCGATTGCTGCGACTCTCGCGCCTGCGTCAACAGCTGCGTCGTGCTGTTGAGCTGCTCACGCGTGACCGCAATCTGATCCTGCAGCAGATGCGTTTGCTGCTGCGACTGTGCGAGCTTGACCTGCAATTCCTGATTATCCAAATCGAGCGTGCTGGTGCGGCTGGCAAGTTCCTGCTGCCGCTGCATCATCGCCATTTGTTCTTGTTGGAACGGCGGCGCGGCGGTTGTGGGCGCGCCGGGGTTCTGCTGACACCCGGCGACGGCCAGTGCCAAAAGCGCAATCGAAATTCGCCGGCAATAGGCGCCCGGCATGGCGCTCTCCTTCGCTGAAACCAACCGATGAGATGAGAAATCGTAACGACGAGACGGCACGATTCACCGCGAAAGGACTCGCGCCGCGGAAACAATCGGGCGGGATGGTAGCGGCAGTGTGCCGCCGTCGCAATGTCAATCGGTTTCGTCGCAATGAGGGATGCTGTCACCCCTTCACCCGCTCACCCCTTCATCCATCAAGCCGTCATCGCCAGCGACTCATCTGCCGGCTGCGGCGACCACAATCGTGGATAGCTGCCGTAAAACCGCTTGATGTAATTCCGATGCCAGCGGCTCGTGGCGTGCGGCTCCCAGCCTTCTCTTGCTAGCAGCCGCGGTGAAAGCCGAAAGTTCGCCGCATCGCAGAGCAGCGCATCGGAGCGCTTGATGCAAGCAATCTGGTCCAAAGTTTTTAGCGCGCGAAGGGCCGTGGCCCATGTCGTCCCGCGAGCCGAAACGGCAAACTTCAGCGCCAAGAAATTCGGATACCGCGCCGGCTGATTGTAATACAGCCACAGCCGATCTCCTGGCATGTGCCGATGATACCACTGGCCAAAGACAACGCCGACGAGCGAAGCGAACTTGGGCCACGGCCGTAAATGCACTGCGACCAGCCGGCCGCTGCAGATTTCAATCACGCCATAGCGCCGGCGCTCGAGCGTTTCCGCCCCCGACTCAAGGTCGGTCACAAATTCAAACAGCGCTCCCATGCTCAAACGTAAGTCACAATTTCGCACAACGCATAGGAACGACTTCAAGCTTGAAGAATTTTGTCAACCGACTTTCGCCGGGCCCGGGCTCAACAGTTGATAAGTCTTGTAACCGCCGCCCAAATTGACCACTTCGAAGCCAGCCTGCCGCAGAAGTCGCGTCGCCAAGTATCCCCGCTGGCCAACCTGGCAATAGGCGGCGATCAACCGGTCGCGGGGCAATTCCGCCATTCGGTCCCGCAGTTCATCGAGCGGAATATTCACCGCTCCGGGAATGTGTCCTGCGGCAAATTCGGAGGCAGTCCGTGCATCCAGTAAAAAAGGCCGCTCAACAGGCGCCAATGCGAGCACCGATTCCACATCCATTTGCGGATGTTCGTCGCGTAACAATCCTGCGGCCACAAAGCCCGCCATGTTGATCGGATCTTTCGCCGAGCCAAATTGCGGCGCGTAAGCCAGTTCCATTTCCTCCAAATCGTAAACCGTCATGCCGGCTTGAATGGCGACGGCGAGCACATCAATGCGCTTATCGACACCAGCCTTGCCCACCGCTTGCCCGCCCAAAATGCGGCCATTGTCGGGATCGAAGAGCAGCTTCAGCGTCATCGGCTGGGCGCCAGGATAATACCCAGCATGATCGTTCGGATGCACATACACCTTGCGATAGCTACGGCCACTGCGCTTGAGCATCTTTTCGGACGCGCCCGTCATCGCGGCTGCGTACTCAAACACGCCGACAATCGCTGTACCCTGCGTTCCGCGATAGCGTCTCTTCGACCGAAGACATTGTCGGCCGCAATTCGCCCTTGCCGATTCGCCGGCCCCGCCAGTGGAACTTGCGTTGGCTGGCCAGAAACAACATCGGTCACTTCAATCGCATCGCCCACGGCATAAATATCCGGATCGCTCGTTTGCAGATATTCGTTGACCTGAATCCCCCCGCGCGCACCCACCGCCAGCCCGGCATCGACGGCCAATTTATTTTCCGGTCGCACGCCGACACCCAAAATCACCACTTGAGCCGGCAACTGTTCGCCGGATTTCAGTCGCACCAGCAAACCATCGGACGTTTTTTCGAAACCCTCCGCCGAATTGCCCAGCAGCAATTGAACGTCGTGGTCGCGAAGCGCTTCGGCAATGGGAGTCGTCATCTCGCGATCGAACGGCGGCAACACCTGATCTTGCAACTCCACCACCGTGGTCGAAATGCCACGCCGCACCAGGTTCTCGACCAGTTCCAGACCGATAAATCCGGCGCCGATGACCACCGCTTGTTTCACGCCACTATCGACCGCAGCTTTAATCCGATCCACATCGTCCAGGTTACGCAGCGTAAAAATACCCGGTAGGTCAATTCCCACGAGCGGTGGCCGGATGGGTGCGGCCCCCGGGGAGAGAATCAGTTTGTCGTACGATTCGTCATAAACTTTGCCTGAAGCCAGATCCCGAATTCGAACGCTCTTCGCTTGGCGATCGATTGCCTCGATCGACGATCGCACGCGAACGTCCAGTTTGTAGCGCGTTGTCATGCGCTCCGGTGTTACGACGAGCAGCTTCGACCGGTCGGTAATCGTTTCCCCGATATAATACGGCAGCCCGCAATTGGCGAACGATACATCCGGTCCGCGCTCGACCAGAATAATGTGCGCGTCCTCAGATAGCCGACGCGCTCGTGCTGCCGCCGACGCTCCGCCGGCCACACCTCCAACGATGATCAACTTCATGGTTCGGTCCTCCCACTTTCAGGCGGCGCAGTTATTTGTCGTTTCAGCGCAGCAGTTCCAAGGCATGCGAGCCAAGAGCATGCCGATGCCGCAGGTGTCGGTGATGCCGGCGAAAACCAAGCCGGCGCCGACGAAGGCCGAGAGCCCGACAAAGGCCGGATGCACGAACCAGGCGAGCACTGCGCCCAGCAGAACGAGCGAACCGGCGGCAATTCGCGCCTGCCGTTCGAGCGAAATCGCCTTCTTGCCATAAACGATCGGCAGGCCGGCTTGCTCGCAGGCCAGCGTGCCACCCTCAATGTTCCGCACGTTCAAAATGCCTGCGTCCAGCAACCGCTGGCAGGCCTGTTGACCCCGCCCGCCCTTCTGGCAAATGACGTAGACCGATTCACCGCCAAAGCCATACGTCGGCTTGGGAAGCGAGGCCGAATCGAGCCGGTCGAGCGGCACATTGCGAGCGAAATCGATGTGACGCTCGCGAAACTCAACCGGCGTGCGCACGTCGATCAGATTGATTGATCTGCCCAATTTCCAAAGATCAAGTAACTCATGGGCGGAAATGCTGGGAGCGTTCATGACATTCTCCTTTGCCGCGGGTCATGCGGCGTCATGTGGAGTCAAACCGAGCTTCGATGCACTCCATAATGTTGGCCAAATGCGGTTCGGCGATTTTGTAATACTTTTTCCGTCCCTCACGATCCTGCGCTAACAGGCCGCAGCGCTGCATCAGTCGCAAATGCTCCGAAGCCATGTGGCTGGCGATGCCACATTTCTCGGCCAGCTCACCAACCGTGTACCGGCCGCGCAATAACATTTGCACCATCCGCAAGCGATGTGGGTGCGCCAGCGTCCGCAAGCATTCGGCAGCCTGCTGCAGCGCTTCAAGCGAAGTCAGCTTTTGTTTCTTCAGATTGGCAACCATCATGGATCCTCTATATATCAATATATCGTAATATTACGATATGTCAATGAGTATATTGTTGGGGTCGCGTCGAGAATCAATTTGCGCGATAGCAGCACTGGCATGACAGCCGGGGCTGATGCGTCACTGCAACTGGATGGCGCGGTGATGGCTTCAATCTGCGGAGATAAAACGATCGCGGAGTTTTTTCCACGCAAAGAGCAGCAGTGCCAAGAGCGGCAGGCAAATCCCAATGGCCGACGGCACCAGCCAGGGAATTGCGAACATCGGCCCTGCGTAGTTCCATATCGGCGCCCAGAAGAAAATCACCACGAAGGCCGCCAGGCATAAATACGGACCGTACGGCACCACGTTTTCGCCGCGCAGAATCACTTGCACAATGCCAATGAGCGCACCGGCGAACGGCGCCAAAAAGAAGACGATGATCGCCGGCTGCCAGCCGAGAAACGCGCCGATCATGGCCATCAGCGTCACATCGCCAAAACCCATCGCTTCGCGTTTCAGGATCGCGGCGCCAATAATGCGGATGGCCCAAATCATTCCGCCGCCGACGGCCAGGCCGATCAGCGAACTTACCAGACCACGCCACGCCGGGCCGCCGCGCACGAAGGTCGTCGCCAGAACGATCGTGCCGGCAATCGCCAGCGATAAAACCCAGGTCCATTCCGATCGCGCGGCAATCCGTCGCCACATCACCCGCCACGCTTTGCCGATGCCAGCGCCCAGCCGCCAGCGGCGCGGAAGCAGCGCAAAACACCACAGCCAGTAAATCGCCAGGCCGACAATCAACGAAGCGGCGCCGTTTAAAAACGGATTCGCCTTCGGCACCATCGCGTTCACGAAGCCCAGAGGTTGCAACCCTTGGGCTGGCGGCGCTTGCGCATCGATCACCGGATAATCGAACCGTAGCGGCCACAGCAGTTGCTCCCATAGCATCGTATTCGGATCGACCTCCAGCGCTGGCAATGCTGCGGCCTGGCAAAACACAGCGATCACGAGCGCGATCATTGTTCCCGGCACGGTCACCGCATCGGGCACAGTCTGCTCATCGATATCGATGAACGTAGCGATGGCCATGAACACCAGCAGCGCCACATGCACGGCGAACTGGGCGTTCAGCATCGCCCCTGCCGCGGGCCCAAGCGTCGAAATTCGCAGCGGTAGAGGCGGCGTGATCAGCATTCGCCGATCGACCTCCCACCAAAACAGCCCGGCCACGAGCAATCCGAAACAAAGCTCGATCAGCAGCGGCCGAATCCAAAACCCACTGCCATGAGTATTTGCTTCGCGCCGCAGGTTGATCCAACCGACAATCGGAATCCGGTCCACGAAGCTTCGTCGCCCAACCAGCCCACGCGTAAAGCCCCAGGGACTAATCCGTCGCCGCAGATATGCGAGCCGGTAGATGCAAAGGTTGATCAGTGCTCCAAGGAACATGCCAAGGAGAAACAGAAATGGCAGTCTCAAATACAAAGGCATTAGCAAACGATTCAATTAGTTGGACGAAAAGTGGCTCGGACGACCCAATCCTTTTTGCACAATGTCATACAGTTGATGAAGCCATCCTATAACTGTATCTGATTCGATGGATGGGCTCCTCAGGGGATGAGCGTGGAGCATCGACATCACTTCGTCACTTAACTCAGACAGTGCCTTAAGTTGGCGGGCGTTTTCGTTACTCGACCCTTTGCCATCGTCGTTCATCTGCAGGCTCTTTTCAGAACAGGGTTTGCGGACCGCAACCCATCTCGCCACAATAGCCAATTCGCCATTGAACCTTAGCATTTCCCGACTGTCTATTACAACAGATGCCCAATCCGCTCAAACTGCTGCGCATCGATACTCGCCAGGCCGATGTTCGCCGGGCGATTGCCGACTTGCGCGAGCGGCTCAGCCCACGGGGCAACGTTGTGAGCGAGGCGGGCAAGCAGCGCACGATCGAGGTGTTTGGCGAAGCGCTTTCGCCGCAGCAGGTAGTCGAACGGATTTGCCAAGACGTGCGCACCAAGGGCTTGCCGGCCGTGCTCGATTATTCAGCGCGGATCGACAAAGCCGATATCAATGCGAACAGCCTGCGCGTGAGTGCCGCTGAACTGGCTGCCGCTCATGCTGGGGCCGATCGGGCGTTTCTGGCCAGCGTGCGGCAGATTCGCGAAAATATATTGCGGTTTCAAACGGCCATTTTGCAGCACGATGTGCGGGTTGATTTGGGAAATGGCAACTATTTGCGGCAGCGTTATTTGCCGCTCTCGCGCGTTGGCATTTGCGTGCCAGGCGGAGCGGCGGCGTATCCTTCGACCGTGCTCATGACGGCGGTGCCGGCGCAAGCGGCCGGCGTCAAACAGTTGGCGATTGTGGCCCCGCCCACAAAGTTCGGCTCGTACAATCAGGATCTGCTGGCCACGTGCCACGAGCTGGGAATTACGGAAGTTTATCGGATGGGGGTGCTTCAAGCGGTGGCGGCCTTGGCCTACGGTGTGGAAGGCGTGCCGAAGGTCGATAAGATCGTGGGGCCTGGCAACCTGTTTGTCGCATTGGCCAAACGGCGTGTGTTTGGCGAAGTCGATATCGATTCCATTGCTGGACCGAGCGAAGTCGTGGTCGTGGCCGACGAAACCGCGCGGCCCGATTTTATTGCGGCCGATTTGATTGCCCAAGCCGAACATGCGCCGGGCTCGGGGATTTTGATCACGTGGAATTCACCGCTGATCGACGCGGTAGCGATTGAGTTGGAAAAGCAAACTGCGCATTTATCGCGCGGCGATTTGGCGCGGCAGAGTCTGGAGCAATTCGGGGCACTCATTTTGGCTCGAAACGCCGACGAGGCGTGTGCGCTGGCCGACGAAATTGCCGCGGAGCATTTACACATCGCCACCGACAATGCCGAAGAATTGCTCGGAAAGATCCCGCATGCCGGGGCCGTGTTTTTGGGCCATTTCAGCCCTGTAGCGGCCGGCGATTACGCGGCCGGGCCATCGCACGTGCTGCCCACCGGCGGAACGGCCCGCTTCGCGGCAGGCCTGACGGCCAACGATTTTGTGCGTGGAAACAGCGTAATCGCTTTGAATGAACATGGCCTTACCCAACTGTCCGACGACATCCGAAGGCTGGCAGACAAAGAAGGCTTGACGGCCCATCGGGCGAGCATCGACATCCGGCTGAGGAAATAGCGTCTTTTGCGAATTTAAGCAGGCTGCGGTCGGGAGTCGACCCCGGAGCAGTATCACGGCTTGCCAGAAAGCGATGCCTTGCCCCGGGCAAAAACATTTTTTGGAGTGGCCTATTTTTGCTATTGACCTAAGATATTTGTACACTACAATACTAACGTTGCAATACAGCGGTCGGTGCTCGCCGATGGAATGCATGCTGGATCGTATATCGGATTCTGACCGAAACCAAAACATTGACCATGATCGCATGACACACGACTCCAGAGAAAATCAGCTCAATTCACGCATCGGCGCTGTGACCACGCTTGCCGAATGTGAAATTACTGTGAAAAAACTCTGCGAAAAGTGGCTATACAGGGTAGTGAAAGTGCTGCAGTTATTTCACTCGAAAACTCGAAATGGTGCGGAGCGCGCGTTCGACCTCAAAATCTTTCGAGAAAATCGCTGGTCAGCATGCGCGTTGTTTCAGCGTGTTAAAAACACCCTCGTTTTTCTCGGAGAAAATCGGAATTCGAAAATTTGGCCATTGAAAAAACAATCGTTCGTCATTGAAAGTTAAAGTCGCCCGTCATTGAACCAATTCAAAGCACGTTAAACCGCAAGCAGATCGACAATCGATGAGCTACCTCCGACCCGAAATTCTGGCCATGCAAGGTTACGTGCCCGGCGAGCAGCCGCGCGGGGGGCAGGTGACGAAGCACAACACGAACGAGAATCCGTATCCCAGTTCGCCGGCGGTGCAGCGGGCGATTGGCCGCGCGATTCAGGCCGGATTGCAAAAATATCCCGACCCCATGGCCGATGCGTTCCGTCAGCGAGCCGCAGAGTTGCTCGGCGTGGAGCCGAATTGGATTTTGTGCGGCAACGGCAGCGACGATATTTTAACCATCGTCACACGGGCGTTTGTCGGTCCGGGCGATTGGCTGCGGCTGCCGTATCCGAGTTACATTTTGTACAAGACGCTCGCGCAGTTGCAGGGTGCCGAGGCGGAGGAAATTCATTTTCAAAAGGACTGGTCGCTTGGCGATGATTTCGCGAAGCCGCAAGCGAACTTGAAACTCGCGTTTTTGCCGAATCCGAATAGCCCTTCGGGCACGATGATTTCGCCGCCACGAATTCGCCAGCTCGCCGCCGCCCTGCCCTGCCCTTTGATTGTGGACGAAGCGTACGTCGATTTTGCGGACACAAATTGCGTTTCGCTGGTGAAAGAGACCGACAAGATTTTGGTGACGCGATCGTTGAGCAAATCGTATGCTTTGGCTGGTTTGCGATTTGGGTACATCGTCGCGCAGCCGCACATCATCGAAGAGCTCGTGAAAGTGAAGGATTCCTACAACTGCGATTCGCTTTCCATCGCCGGAGCCACGGCGGCGATCGACGATCAGGCGTGGCTCACGGAAAATCGAAAGAAGATTCTGGCCACGCGCGAAAAACTAATCGCCGGGATGCGCTCGCTAGGGTTTAGCACCGTCGATTCGCAGGCCAATTTCGTTTGGAACCCGCATCCGAGCGTTCCGGTCAAGCCGCTGTACGAGCAACTGAAGGCGAAGAGCGTGCTGGTGCGATACATGGATTATCGCGGCTGGGGCGACGGGCTGCGAATTTCCGTCGGCACGGAGGAGCAGAATGAAACTTGTTTGTCGCTGTTGAAAGGTATGATGTAACGGAAGCCGCTTGCGGCTGAATGGGCGTTATCAAAATTTGACACGAGCTTATGTCCCGCACAGCAAATATCGATCGCAAAACCGCCGAAACCGAGATTCGCGTGGAGCTGAATCTTGATGGATCGGGCCAGAGCCAGATTGCCACCGGCGTTGGCTTTTTCGATCACATGCTGACGCTGCTTGCTAAGCATGCCGCGATCGATTTGAACGTGCAGGCGAAGGGCGATTTGCACGTCGATCAGCATCACACGGTAGAAGATGTGGGCATTGCATTCGGGCAGGCGTTGAAGCAAGCACTCGGCGACAAAGCCGGCATTCGTCGCTATGGCCACTTCACGCTGCCGATGGAAGAAACACTGGTGACGACGGCGCTCGATTTGAGCGGTCGCTTTGCGCTCGTGTTTCAAGTGCCGTTTCCCGTGCCGAAGACCGGCGAGTTCGACAACGAGTTGGTTGAAGATTTTTGGCAGGCCGCGGCCGCTAATGCGCTGATGAACCTGCACGTGATTATGCATCACGGACGAAACAGCCATCACATCAGCGAAGCGGTGTTCAAAGCGACCGCCCGCGCGCTACGGATGGCCATGGAAAGCGACCCGCGCATGCCGGGCGTGCCGAGTACAAAAGGGACTTTGAGTAATTAAAGATTGGCCGATTTTTCGCATCGACAAGCGATGAATTGGACTAATCGCTGATATCGGTTTCGAGGAACCGCGCGAGTTTGTGGAAATCGGACTCGCGATCGATATACCGAACCACGGTGACCAATGTTTTTGGATCCACGAGTTTATCAAACGGAACATAGTCGAGTTCAAGTTGACCTTTGCAAGACACCAATACGCCGTCGAGTCTCTGCTCCACAAGGGCGCGGTACGCGCCGACGCCCAATTGGCTGCCGAGCATTACATCAAAGGCATGCGGCCTAGCGCAGCGCGCTTCGTAACCGAGCTGCAGCCCGATGACGCGACGTTCCTTGCCAACTACTTGTTTTTTGTATTCATCGGCCACATAACGGGCCAGTCGTCGATTCAGGTTCACCTGCGCAACCGAGATGTGCCCGTGCTGATCGCGCGGAATATCTTTCAAATATTCTGCCGGCAGAAACTCGGCCAGACCTTCGGCAATGACGATCACGCCGTATTGCTTGCCCTCCTTTTCCTCGCGGACGCGCATCATTTTGACAATGTGCTTGACGAGCGCATCGACGTTCATGATCTTGCGAGTCGCTCGCTTGCCGGTCTTCTGGTCGGCTTCCTCTTCCTCAGCCGCGAACGGGCCTTGAATGTCTTCCACGCTGATCACCAGGCTGGCTTCGCCGGCAATGGCAGCGCCGTACGCCAACCAACCGGCGCTGCGGCCCATCGTTTCGGCGAGATAGTACATGCGCGTAGCTTCGGCATCGTGCAGCAGGTTCCGGATTTCGCCCGCGAGCGTATCGACAGCGGTGAAGTAGCCGAAGGTGAAATCGATGCCGGTGTAATCGTTGTCGATCGTTTTTGGCAAATGCACGATCGGGATTTTTTTCGAGCCCTTCGGCAGTCGATCCTGAAACATTTTGAGCTTGTTCGCGGTTTTGAGCGTGTCGTCGCCGCCGATCGAAATCAGCGCGTCGACATTCAGCGAGCAAAGCGCTTCGTAAACCGTGCGCAAGGCTTTACTCTTTTCCGGATCGTTCAAATCATCGGGGTGCGAAACATCTTTACCGGGATTCGTGCGTGCGGTGCCGATGAGGATTCCCTGCGAATTGCGCGTGCGCCGCATCAATCGAGGCGTGATAACGACGTAGTCTTGCGCCGGGCCTTCACGCATTGGGCGATCGGGACCGTATTTCACCAGGCTCGAGTAACCGTGCAAAATGCCGAGCATTTCAATGCCATCGCGCATGAACGAATCGGCCGTTGCGGAGATGACGGCATTGGCGGCGGGCGCTGGACCGCCTGCGAACAAGACGGCCGCGCGACGAATGGGCGTTTCCGCGTGCGGAGGGTGAGACAACGACGTTTGCATAACAGACTCCAAGCGTTACAGGGAACGCCGCCAGTATATTGCGCAGCACAAAAGGCGACTAGCGGCTGCCGCAGTTCAAGAAACTGCGAATCAAGTCAAGAAAGTGCGCTCGACAAACGTGGTGTCGATGCGGCACTCATGGAACGCGGCGTGGCCGAGAATTTCCTTGTGCAGCGGCACCGTGGTTTTGATTCCTTCGACGCGCAGTTCCGTAAGAGCGCGTTGCATGGTTTCGATGGCTGCGGCGCGCGTCGCTTGATGCACGATGAGTTTTCCAATCATCGAGTCGTAATACGGCGAGACCGTGTAGCCGGAGAATGCATGCGAATCCCAGCGGACGCCGAAACCGCCGGGCGCAATCAGTCGGTCAATTTTCCCTGGACAAGGTTGGAAATTCCGCTTCGGATCTTCCGCGTTAATTCGGCATTCCAATGCGGCACCGCGTTGCACCACATCGTCTTGCGTAAACCAAAGCGGCTCGCCGGAAGCAACGCGGATTTGGGCTTTGATGAGATCGATGCCCGTGACCATCTCTGTGACAGGGTGTTCAACCTGAATGCGAGCATTGACTTCGATGAAGAAGAAGTTACCCGTCTGGTCGACAATAAATTCGACCGTGCCGGCATTCGTGTACCCGGCCGTCTTGATCAGCCGGACAGCGGCTTCGCAAATCGCTTTGCGAGTTTCCGGCGTGAGATGAGCGGCTGGACTTTCTTCAATCAGCTTTTGATGCCGGCGCTGCGTGGAGCATTCCCGTTCGAACAAATGCACGGCATTGCCGTGATGATCGGCAAGGACCTGCACTTCCACATGCCGCGGACGTTCGATATATCGCTCCAAATAAATTCCCGCATTTCCGAACGCGGCTTGCGCCTCGGCCGCAGCCTGCTGGATTGCGCTTTTGAGCGCCAAATCGTTGGCAGCGACACGCATGCCGCGTCCGCCGCCGCCAGCAGTCGCTTTGATCAACACCGGAAAACCAATTTCGTGTGCAAGCCGCACCGCTTCTTTTTCGCTGGGGATCAATCCTTCACTGCCAGGCACGACAGGCACGTTGGCAGCACGAGCAATACCGCGGGCCGTGTTCTTATCGCCCAGCTTGGCCATCGCTTCCGGCGTTGGACCGATGAAATCGATATTGCAACTGCGACAGACTTCATTGAAATGCGCATTTTCGGAGAGGAAACCGTATCCAGGATGAATTGCTTGCACATTGCCGATTTCGGCGGCGCTGATGACGCGATCGATTTTGAGATAGCTGTCTGCGGCTTTCGGCGGGCCGACGCAGTACGCTTCTTCAGCGAGGTCCAGATAGATCGCGCCGCGATCGGCTTCGCTAAAAATCGCCACGGTTTCAATGCCCAGCTCGCGGCAGGCGCGGATAATGCGCAGCGCAATTTCGCCCCGATTGGCCACCAAAATGCGTTTGAACATCGAATGGTGCAAATAGCGATTAGCAACTAGCGATTAGCTGCGGAGGTAGAACTGTTGTGCAGTTCGGTCATTGGCTAATTGCTAACCGCTAATCGCTAAGAGCTTACTTCCTCATTTTCGCGTATCGATTTTGAAGAGTGGCTGGCCGTATTCCACAGGGGCGCCATTTTCCACGAGTACTGCTGCGACCAGCCCCGATATCTCCGCAGGAATCTCGTTAAACACTTTCATGGCCTCGATAATACAGACGATGCTTTCCGGCCCGACGTGATCGCCGACTTTAATGAAAGGCGGGGTGTCGGGACTTGAAGCCACGTAAAACGTCCCAACCATCGGACTCTTGATTACGGCCAGATCGCCGCTGGCGGCCGCGGCGACGGACTTGGACTCGGCGGCAGCCACGGCAGTGGGGGCGGGGGAATATTGAACCATGGGGGCGCCAGCGGCACTAAGAACCGGTTCGCCGCCGCGCCGGATCCGTACGCGTTGGTCCCCCTGGCGCAAATCGATTTCCGCCAGATCATGTTCCTTCATCATCTCGACCAGGCGGCGCACCTTTTTCACGTCGAAAATGTCGCCTGTGCCAGGGCCGGGGTTCGACATAATGTCGCATCTCCGCGAAAGATGGAGGGCAGAATTGTGAAGAGCAAATTATTGACAGCGAGTCTCGCAGGTGCCGGGACTCTGTCGCGAGTTTCGATCACAACTCATTACACAAGATCAAGTTTGGGCGGATTCTACATGGCGCCGGAAAGCTGGTCAAGCCGCGTCGATTACGCGCTTCATCAGCTCCGTTTGCCGGAACTGCGCATGGTCGAAGGGGAGCGGAGAGTCGGCTACATTGAAGTGATGCAAAGCAAAGACTTTCAAGAATTAGCGCGGCAATTGTCTCGCGGGGAGTTGTCGCTCGACGCGTTCTTAACGCAGTTAGCCAAGCCAAAGACGGCTCACCTGGAAGAAGCACAATTGGACCTCGACCGTCGCCGCCGTTGCGGTTACCCGGAAGTCGTATACGGGGAAGGAAAAAGCGTTGAGACACTGACGAAAATTTTTGAGCGGATGCTGGCAGAAAAAATTGACGTACTGGCAACGCGGGTCTCGAAGGAGAAGGCCGACCTGTTGATCAGTCGATTTGGAGAGGCCAGTTACAACGACCTCGCTCGGACGTTTCGTATTTCCTCAGTTCGAGGAAAAATGGGAGGGGCGCGCTCTTCAACGATTCGGAAACCAATAGTGGCAATCGTCACCGCAGGCACTTCCGATTTGCCTGTCGCGGAAGAAGCGCGCGAGACGTTGGCGTGGATGGACATTGATGCGGTGATGGTGTTCGATGTTGGCGTGGCGGGCCCACATCGATTGCCCGAACGGTTGCACTTAATCGAAGATGCTGATGCCGTCATTGTCGTGGCCGGAATGGAAGGAGCGCTGCCAAGTGTGGTTGGCGGCTATGTTTCATGCCCGGTGATCGGCGTTCCAACGAGCGTCGGCTATGGCGCCAGTTGCGGTGGAATGGCCGCCATGCTCAGCATGCTCAACAGCTGTGCTGCGAACGTAACGGTTGTGAATGTCGACGCAGGCTTCAAAGGCGGCTATGTTGCCGGATTGATTGCCCAGCGGGCGGCCGCAGGATCGGCAAAATCGTTGCCAACGATCGCATAACGATCGGCCTGCGCCTCGCGTTTTCTCAATTCGTGCCACATACTTGCGTGGTGCTTGGCGGATAACGCATCGGCAAGCTTTGGAACCGACGCAACATCCATCCGTTTATTTGTTCAATGGACATATCTTCCGATGTCTTCCCCTGCTGTTCCCCGGTTGCCTACTCGTGCGCCAGATAGCCATAAAGGAACGTACGGCCATGCCCTACTTGTGGGAGGCTCGCGCGGAATGGCCGGCGCAATTTCACTGTCTGGGATGGGTGCGCTGCGAAGCGGCGCGGGGCTGGTGACGGTTGCCACGGCGGAGGCTTGCCAGCCGGTCGTCGCGGGGTTTGAACCCTCGTATATGACAGTTCCGCTCCCGGGAGATGAACAGGGTCGCTTAACAAAATCGGCGCATCGCAAAATTGCAGAGCTGGCCGCCAAATGCACGTCGATCGGGTGTGGCCCTGGCATGCAGCTAACGCCAGATGTCGACTATCTTGTCGGGCGCATGTATTTCGAATTCGCGCAGCGGATGGTCGTCGATGCCGATGCACTCAATGCACTTGCGATGCAGCCGGATTTGTTTTCTCGTCATGCCGGTCCACGCATTGTAACGCCGCATCCAGGCGAATTCGCGCGGCTGGTTGGAATTCAGAAATTGACCGATGACGAGCGTGCAGATAGAGCACGCGACTTCGCGATCCGTGGGCAAATTGTGGTTGTACTAAAAGGACACCACACAATCGTCACCGATGGCCGCGAGTTTTATGAAAACAACACCGGCAATCCCGGCATGGCCACCGGCGGCTGTGGTGACGTATTAACCGGAATTATCACCGCGCTACTCAGGGCAAAGTCTTTCGCCCTTTACGCGCCGCGCAACTTGGGGTGTATGTCCACGGGTTAGCAGGAGACCTGGCTGCAGAAGCGCTTGGTCAGACATCACTGATTGCCAGCGATCTAATTCGCTATTTGCCTGATGCGTTCAAGCGCTGCAGCGACTAATGCTGCGGCCAACTCGCCCGATATTCGCTACGAAATCACCAGTAATAGCAGGATTCGTAGCCCACGAACGACGGCGAATAAAACGTCGGGTACGAGTAATACACTGGCGGCGTGTAGTACGAATAATACGGCGCACCGTACGAATAACCGGCATAGTACCGCGGATAGTACGAATTGTAATACGGGCGATACCCAGCATAGTACGGCCGATATGCGTAATAGGGTCGATAAGCATAGTAGGGCCGATATCCAGCGTACCAACCACGTCCGTACCAGCCGCCTCCTCCATACCAGCCGCCGCCATACCAACCACGTCCACCCCAATGAACAGGATCGATGCTGGTTCGCTGACGATCCGTAGAGTTAAAGTCGGCATTGCGAACCGGTGCGTCAATGGGACCGACGGTCGATTGGACTGCAAACTGGAATGGTCCAGCCGATTCTGCCTTGGCGAAGTTTTGACTCGCAAGAACTGCGGCGATGCTCGCCGCCACGACAATTCCACCACACAATATCCGCTTCGACATTTTGCACCTCCTGATGGCGCCGATTGGGCGACGGCGCGTGGCAATAAATGCGGCTGCCTAAGTCATTCTATCGGTACAGCAGGAAAAAGCTAGACTCCGCTCGTTGCGCCACCATGTCGAGTCGCCCGGCGTGTCATGGTTGAGCATGCTGTCGTGTAGTATAAACCGATGGAGCAAATTTGAATCGCTTGACGATGCAAGCGGCTGCCACTGGCCGGCTGTCGCGAAAAAATGGCCAAAAAGCACGACGACGATCTGTTCAAAGACTCGGTCATGTCGTTCGGGGAGCACCTGAACGAACTGCGCGGCACGCTGTGGCGCGCAATTGTGGGCATTTTTATTGGGGTCGGAATTGGCTTCTTCTTTGCCGATGCTGTCGTCCGATTGATCCAGCTGCCGCTCGAAAAGGCCCTGCAGGATTATTATCTGCACGATACCCGGTCGAAATTACTCGCCATCAATCCCAACGCGAGCGAGTCCGATCTGCAGGCGGTACTCCAGCGCAAGATGGTATTCGAAACACTCTGGGTGGAACCTAGCGAACTTGCGGCGGCGATCCGACGCGATTACCCGACGTTGGCCGATCGCCTGAAAGTTCCGGCAGAAATGCTGTCAGCGGCAGATATCGCGGATGTCGCCTCTTTTGCGGCGAAGCTTCGGCAATCGGAAGGTCCGGGCGGTCGCGTTTGGTCGCTCTTGAATGACGAAGAGCGGCACGCGGTTGAGTCGCTGGCGGGAGATCGTGCGCCGCCGCCCGCGGATGTGGCGCGGCTCGTCGCTGCGCTGAATCGAGTTCTCGACGATCGAAATCTCTATGACGCCGCAAAGTTTGGGGACATCAGCCTCGACGCCGAGGACATGAAGAAGCTCACCAACTCTGCAGAACTCTCCAGTGATGAACTGCGCAATTTGAATTGGCAATTAATGACCGCCGCGTTTCCAGGCCAAATCGCATCTCCGCATCCGGTCTTCGTTCCGGTCAAACTTTGGAGACCGGTTGAAAACGATCCTCGGACGCGCACCAGAAGTTTAAGCAGCCAAGAAGCGTTCATGATCTGGCTCAAGGCGGCACTGATCGTGGGCCTTGTGATTGCCAGCCCTTGGGTTTTCTATCAGCTTTGGGCCTTCGTTGCCGCCGGGCTTTATCCGCACGAAAGAAAATACGTTTACATCTACATGCCTTTTAGTCTCGTGTTGTTCCTGGTGGGCGTGGCGATGTCGCTGTTTGTCTTCAAGCCGATGTTAGCGTTCTTTTTGAGTTTCAATCGGTCCTTAGGCATTGAGCCAGAGCCGCGAATCAGCGAATGGCTCAGCTTCGTGATGATCTTGCCACTGGGGTTCGGATTGGCGTTTCAGTTGCCGTTGGTAATGCTGTTCTTAGAACGCATTCGAGTCTGCACGGTCCAATCGTATTTGCGTCAATGGCGTATCGCCGTACTAGTGATTTGGGTGATTGCCGCGCTGGTAACTCCAGCCGATCCTTACAGCATCTTTCTGCTCGCCGTCCCCATGATGGGGCTGTTCTTCCTCGGCATCGGGCTCTGTAAATGGTGGCCGCGCGGCAACCAGAAGTGATTGGCAAACGTACCCTTCAAATGCGCGAATCAATTGCTCCCGCTCGTGTTGTCCTTTTGCTGAAGCCTGGCTTGCGCTGCTTCATAGCACTCGCGGAGTTCTGCCTCGGCATCGATTCCCATGCAGAGATCTCTCAGCAATCCATCGTGGATATCATAGATCCACCCGTGAATTGCCAATGACTGGCCGCGCGACCACGCATCACGAATGACAGTGCTCTGGCTGACATTAACCGCCTGCTCGATCACATTCAGTTCGCAAAGTCGGTCATGTTTCTTGCCTTCGGTCAAAAGTTGGTCAATCTGCGCGTGATGCTTCCAGCGCACGTCCTGCACATGACGCAACCAATTGTCGACCAGGCCGCGCTTATCATCCCGCAGGGCAGACAATACGCCGCCGCATCCATAGTGACCGCACACGATGATATGGCTGACCCTTAACACCTCAACGGCGAATTGAATCACCGACAGACAATTCAAATCGGCGTGGACGACCACATTCGCGACATTCCGGTGAACGAACATTTCCCCAGGCAGCAGCCCCACTATCTGATTTGCTGGCACGCGGCTATCGGAACAGCCGATCCAAAGATATTCCGGGGCCTGCTGATGCGACAAACGGCTAAAGAATTCCGGGTCCTGCCGGGTGATCTCTTCTGCCCAAGCACGATTGTTCGCGAACAAGTGGTTCAGCGCCCGCATGTTAACCGCCGCGGAGAATGTTAGTGCAAAACGGAATCAACAATGGAGCGTGACAGACGCCGCTCGGCGATATCAAATTGCTTCGCCTCCGCGCTCGCCCGTGCGGATGCGGATACAATCTTCAAGCGGGATCACAAAGATCTTCCCATCGCCAATCTCGCCGCTGGAGCCTGTGCGGCCGCCTTTGATGATGGCGTTAATCGTCGGCTCGACGAACTCTTCGTTGACCGCAATTTGAAGTTGCACCTTGCGTAATAAATTAATGCTGATTTCATGTCCCCGATACAGCTCGGCATGTCCCTTTTGCCGGCCGAATCCTTGCACATCCATGACCGTCAGACGGAATACTTCCACCTCGGTAAGCGCGGCTTTAACAGATTCCAATTTGCTGGGCTGGATGATGGCAATGATCAGCTTCATAACGCAAAGTTACGGTGTTTGACGGTCTAGGAGCGCCGAAATAAACGTCCAAATTGCGGTTGCTGCCCGCTGAAAACGATCGTAGTAGAGAGTTGCGCGTGTAACAAGTCCGCACGACCTTGTTTATTACCAAGGCTTTGGCAAAGACAGGCTGCTGAAGAGTATGAGCCTCGTCTGGAATTCGCGCAAAAAATTAGGTGTCACGAGCTGCCCGATCGGCGTAAGCCCAACTTTTCGCCTCAGACAGCCCGTGACACCCCACACACGCGCTTCCGGCGTCGTCCTGACGCACTGCCACACCACACGTCGCGAAGATCTCGGGTAATTACCCGAGCATCATTTGTTTTGAGTGTCACTTACCTTGAACGTTTACTTCGATCCGTCTTGATCTTTGATGTCTCGCACTGGCGGCGTGTGTGAATGCAAGCGTTATGCCAATCTGATCCTGGGGTTGTTGATTGCCCTGGAGATGCCGGTGCAAAAGAATGTCTCGACACTACTTACGAGCAATCACATATTTCGATTTTTGCCAACCGATGCCTCGAGTGGCTATCGCCATGCACAGTTTGCAGGCAAAATTCGCTGCGCCGCCGCGCAGCAACATTGGTGTTACTCGGCGCGCATAAAAAAACGCAGCCCGGGGTCTTTCGACGCCCGGGCTGCGAATGAAATCAGCCAAACCTTCCCGTGATCTACTCAGATCTTGCAAACCTTAGAACTGGTAGATCGCATCGAGACCGAACAGGAACTGGTGCTTGGCGTTGCCATCGTCATACGGATGGCCTTGGCCGTCGAACCAGTCGTAGCGAAGTTCCGGGCGAATGTTCCAGTTGCCATTGGGCTTGTAGTTGAAGCCCACTGACAACTCGTAGAAATTGCCTGGGAACAACTGGCCAACGTCCGGGTTGCCTGGACGCAGACCTGTGACCACGAAACCTTCTTCGTCGCGGAACCATTCGAACCGCACACCAGCCGTCCAGCAGCAGTTCATCTTGTAGAACAAGTACTGGTTAATTCCGTACCAGTTCGCTTGACGCGTGCCGTTGGCAGTTTGGGCATCGGTCTGCACGCCCAAGTCGTGCTGCAGCACATAGCTCCAGCGGCTGGTCAACGTGCGGCTCCAAACCAAGCTGTACATCGTGCGATTCTTGAAAGGAGGAACTGCAGCGATGTTGGCGGTGATTCATCGCCAGTGATAACGGAGAACGCCAAGCTGCCGTAGTCCTTGTCGGTGTAGCTCACGCCGCCCAAGAATTGTGGGCCTTCGGTCAGGTCGAACTCGTTCCAGCCCGACACGATGCCGGCATACCAAGTCCAGTTTCATTGCACCTCTGACGGCTGGCCAACATACCTGTGTGGGTAAACGGTTCGCCGTATTGGATAGTGTAGGCGTGCGTGTAGAAGAAGTTTCCGATGTCGGGCACCACTTCGTAACCAATGATCGTGAAGAAGTGACCGCATTTTGAATTCGCAAATCGTCGTAGTCCATTTCAGCATACAACTGGGGCATGGCGAAGCCGTACAGTTGGCCGTCGGTCGTGTTCCAGCGGGGAACGTTTCCGACTGGCGTGCCGTCCAAACCGGCTGCTGTGGTGAAGAAGTAGTCGCTTCCCCACATATAGTCGATGTCGCCGCCGACAACCAACCGCAGTTCTTCGACAAATCTGCATTCGTGCGTTCCAACACGCCCTAGAACTGATTCAACTGGCCTTCGTCACGGTCAGCAAACGTCACCGGTCCGTTGAAATTGCTTGGCGGGCTGTCGGAGTTGCCCATGATGCCGCCGGACACCCAGCCCGTCAGTGTGGTGCAATGCTCTTTCAAGCAGCAGCAATCGTCGAAGCAACGGCAGACCGGCTGATCTTCGGCAGGTCAGCGGGCAAGAATCACACCAGCAGAAGCAAGGATGCAGCTTGGGCAGCAGCAGCACAAATGGCCGAGCTTCTCGTGGCAGCAACCGTTGCAATCGCAGCAGGTGTTGCAGCCGCAGCCGCAGCTGTTGTTGCAACCGCAGCTCGATTCGGCAGCTGCACAACTCGGAGCTGCCGCATTGCAGCTGGGCGCTGCTGCAGGCAGTGTTGCAGCTGCGGCGCCGAGGCAGCCGGGGCAGGCGCCGGAGCAGCCGGGGCAGGCGCAGGGGCGGCAGGCTGCGAGGCATTGTAGTAGTCGTAATTTCCGTACTCGTACGCCGAGGGCGTAAAAGTACGAGACGTTGTTTGGGCGTTGGCCGCGACGGCGGTTAAGCCGTAGGCCACGGCGATTACAATCGCCAGTCTTGTAGACTTCATGATCCTAGACTCCAATCCGTTGAAGGACTCGGGGGGCCGAAGCGTGAGTCCATCACGCTTCGTGCTTTTGGGCGGGCTGATTCAGGCAGGATGGCAACGGAGGGAGAGCCGCCTTTGCTGTCGGCTCCAATGCCACGATTAGCTATCGGCCCAGGCGTCCACCCGAATTCATTCCAAAGCCCGCTGAAAACCCGGCCTTCGGACCAACATTCCCGCACAGATATGAAGACTTGCGGGTTGTACGATTTGAAATGCTATCGCCCGCGGAGCAACAGAGTCTTTCGCGCGATAGCGCAATCGGAACCTTCGCGAGATCTTCTCAAGGCGATGGAGTCGCGGCAGAAATTGATCATCTACCTTGCTATTGTACCAATCCTTCAAACATCGCATCGACGAACTCGGCAGGGCGAAAAACCGCTAAATCCTCGGCTTTCTCCCCCACGCCAACCAGTTTGACTGGCAAACCGAACTGCTGGCGAATCGGCACAATGACGCCGCCTTTGGCCGTGCCGTCAATTTTCGCCAGCACGATGCCGGTACATTTTACCGCTTCGGAAAATCCTCTCGCCTGGCTGATACCGTTCTGCCCAGCCGTCGCATCGAGCACCAACAGCACTTCGTGCGGCGCATCGGGAATCTGCTTGCCAATGACGCGATGGATTTTCGACAGCTCCGCCATCAAATTCTGTTGCGTCTGCAAGCGGCCGGCTGTATCGACAATGCAAACGTCGGCGCCGCTTTCAATCGTTTGCTTGACCGCGGAAAACGCCACGCTGGCCGGATCGCTGCCAGAAGGTCCCTTTACAATTTCAGCGCCTAATCGTTGCGCCCAAATGCCAAGCTGCTCAACCGCAGCAGCCCGAAACGTATCGCCCGCTCCCAAGACAACCTTTTTCCCCTGCGAAAGAAAATGCTTCGCAAGCTTGGCGATGCTTGTGGTTTTGCCCGATCCGTTCACGCCGCACACCATGATCACCGTCGGTCCGGCAGTTGCCAGATGCAGCGGCGATTCCTCCTGCGCCATCAACTGCTTAAGTTTTTCCTTGATAACGGCCAGCACTTCTTCCATGTGCACCATGCGGGCGCGGAACTGCGTGCCGATTTCCTCGACAATCTGCTTGGCGGCCGCCGGCCCCATGTCGGTGCGCACCAGAATGCGGCTCAGATCTTCCAGGAACGCTTCGTCGACCAAGCCGGCCTTCGCTTTTGAAGAGATCGCGAATATCGGTCCGCAGAAGCTGTTTGGTCTTCGTCAGCCCTTGTTTGAGCCGAGCAAAAAAGCCACGCTTTGGCGAATCGCCTTCATCCGGCATGTCGACAACCTCCATATCGGTCGCAACTTTCGCCGCCACATCTTCAGCAGCCGGCTCGTCCAGCGTCGGCGTCTTTTTGAATCGATCGAGTAAGCCCATAGTGCTAAATGACGAATGACGAAATTCGAACGCGAATGACAAAGAAATGAGCGGCGCAGCGTGAGCCCGCCGTGAGCTTCGTCGATCATTCGTCATTCGAATTTCGTCATTTCTCCTTCCTGTGTCCTTCTAAAAATTTGTCCAAAATTCCGTTAACGAACTGTGCACTTTGTGCCGCGCCGAACCGCTTGGCTAGCTCCACGGCCTCGTTGATTGCCACCGCGCCGGGCGTCTGCGTGAACAAAATCTCGTACGCCCCCATCCGCAAAACATTGCGGTCGGTCGCCGCCATCCGTTCCAGGCTCCAGTGATCGGCGGTTTTCGTCAGCAATGCATCCAGTTCCGAGCGGTTTCGCCGCACGCCATCGACGAGCGATCGGGCAAACGCCATCCGCTCTTCGTCGCCAAGCAGCCGGGAGCGCAGAAATTCATCGCGACTGGCCGGTTCCTGGCCAGCATTCAGGTCGTCCTGATACAAAACTTGCAGGGCGACTTCGCGCGCTCTCGATCTTTTGGCCATGATTTACTTCGGACGACAATCAATGAACTGACAATTTGCCCCGCAGCCCCGTTCGCAGTTCAACGCGACTCACCTTCTGCATCCAACTTTCTTAACAGACTCACCATTTCCAGCGCCGCTTCTGCACATTCAATGCCTTTGTTGCTCACGACTTGCTTTCCGCCGCCGCTTACGCCGCCAGTGGACTTATTAAGTACGCTCGCGCCGGAGCGCTCGTTCGCTTGTTCCACCGTATCGCAGGTAAGTACGCCGAACAAGACCGGAACTCCGTGCCGCAAACCCGCTTCGGTAATGCCCAGGCTGACGGCACGATTGATGTGCTGATCGTGCGAGGTATCGCCGCGAATGACTGCGCCTCAGGCACAGCACCGCAGCATACCGCGCGCCGGCTGCCATTCGATCGGCCACAAGCGGAATTTCAAATGCCCCGGGCACCCAGGCTATGTCAATCGCCTCCTCCGCCACGCCTGCCGCCTTCAGCGTTTGCAGCGCGCCTTCCAGCAAGCGACCGGTGATCTCTTGATTGTACCGCGAGACCACGACGCCATAGCGGTCATTTGCTGGATTGTTTTTATCACCGCGGAACGTTGGCATGGGAAAACTTTTATGAATGCAAGATTTGAATCGCAAAGTTCAAAAACATTTTAGTCCTAATCTACCGTACCGCCTTGCCACCTAACTTCATTCCTCACCTACCAGACACCAAACCAGGAGACACTTTGCCCTAACTGCCGATTACTGAACAGACCAATTGTGTTGCCCCCCCCAGCGCACAAACGGTTGTTCGCGCGATGCGAATTCCCCGCAAACTCACATCCGCGCCGGACCAATCGCGCGCTTCAGCGTGTCGCGCATCAGTTCCCATGGGGCTTCCTGGCCAGTGAAGAGTTTGAATTGCAAGCTGGCTTGCCGCACGAACATTTCTACGCCGCTCACAATGAGGCACCCGGCCGCGCGGGCTTCTTTAATCAGCAGAGTGTTCTCGGGATTGTACACCATATCAAACACGACAATGCCCGGGCGCAAGTGGCGTTTGTCGTACGGTGTTTCATCGACGTTGGGGTGCATGCCCACCGGGCTGCAGTTGACAATGATGTCGGGCGAAATGGCGTGGCGATTGTTCCAATCGAGCGTTTCGCAGCCCAGCGTGTGTGCGAGCTGCTGAGCGCGTTTGAACGTGCGGCCAGCGATGACCACTTTCGCGCCGTGTTTCATCAGGCCGTAGGCCATCGCTCGAGCAGCGCCGCCAGCGCCGAGCACGAGTGATTTCTTTTCCTCCAGGCCTGCATGGGCTTGCGCAGTGCCGCCGGCGGTTTGCAGCGAAGAGCTAATGGCTCGCTCCAGGCTGTCGATGGCCGCGCGGAAATCGGTGTTGTAGCCGATCAAATCATCCCCTTCGAACACGAGCGTATTGGCAGCGCCGATGCCCTTCACGGCCGGATCGAATTTCGTCAGCTTTTTGAGCACCGCTTCCTTGTGCGGAATCGTGACGCTTAGTCCGCGGATGCCCAATTGACGAGCGTCGATCAAAAACTGCTCCAAGTGCTCCGACGGTACACGGAACGGCACATAGACCGCGTTCAGGCCAGCCTCTTTGAGCGCAGTGTTGTGCACAAGCGGGCTGAGGCTGTGGCCAATGGGGTCGGCAATGACGCCCAAGAGCATGGTGTCGGGCTGGATCGATTCGTAATGGTAGATGTTCGCCATCTGCTCGAAGCTCAGTTGGCCGGGCGCGAGCAGCCGCTCGTGATGAAACGACGCATAGGTGAACGGCGAACCGTAACGGCCGCACAAAATTCGCGACGGCGTGCCGAGATCGCCCATGCAAATGCCAACCGTAGGAATTTTCACCGACTGCACGAGCTGCAGCATGCGCACGTTATCGTGCGGACTGTTGGCCAGCGTGGCGAGCTTGACGATGTCGGGATCGAGCGCCGCGAGGCGCGCGTGCACGGCGGACAGGTCCTCGGGCGTTTCGCGGAAATCGTGAAAGCTGATGATGCGTTTTGTTTTTCCGTAACGGCGAATCGTTTTGGCGACATCCTCTTCCAGATCGACGTAATCGACGCCATCGACGATGGCGGCCCGCAGAATCATTTGCCGTTCTTGCTCTTGCCCACGCCACTTTCCGCCATCGACATCGCGGCGAATGGTGCAGACGACGGGGCACGGCCGTTCGGCGATGAGCCTCCGGAGATTGATCTGGCCGTTGATGTAATCGAGCCGCAGTTCAACGAGCTTCGCCCCTTGGCTGACCAAGTGACGATGTTCGGCAATCATGTGCCGATGCCTGCCGCGACCGATGGAGACACAGATCATGCGCTAATGTTGACGGGGTGAGCAGTGAAGGATAAACGGGTGACAAAACGCAAAACAATGTACTCAATTATCTGGTCGTGCCCGGCGCGGTTCACGTTCCGGGTCGGTCCAGCATTCCCACTATTGTAGCTACGATTGCGTCGTATGCACCTTAAAGCTTATCCCGACTGAAGTGTCAAAAACTGCTCATAAAAACAGCGGCATTCAAGCCGGATGCCAATAGAACCCGTTATCAAACCGCGTTACTTCCAGGTCAGTTTTTGCTCCGTGAGCTGCTCGTAAGCATCGATATATTTCTGACGAGTGCGCGTGACGACGTCGTCGGGCAATGACGGCGGAGGGCTGTTTTTATCCCACGCGGTGGTCTCCAACCAATCGCGGACGAATTGCTTGTCGAACGACGGCTGGCCCTTGCCCGGCGTATACAAGTCGGCGGGCCAGAAGCGGGAGCTATCGGGCGTGAGCACTTCGTCGATCAGAATGATCTCTTGGCCAATTCGGCCCCATTCGAATTTTGTATCGGCAATGATAATTCCGCGCTTCAACGCCAACTCTGCGCCGCGAACGTAGATCGCCAAACTGCGGCGGCGCAATTCATCGGCAACTTTCTGGCCGACGATTTCCGCCATCCGCTCAAACGAAATGTTGATATCGTGGCCCGACTCTTCTTTTGTGGCCGGCGTGAAAATTGGTTCCGGCAATCGATCGCTTTCCTTGAGCCCGGGCGGCAGTTTGATTCCGCACACCATGCCGCTCTTCTGATATTCCTTCCAGCCAGAGCCGGAGAGATAGCCGCGCACCACGCACTCGATTGGCACAACTTCGGTTTTCCGCACCAGCATGCTGCGGCCGGCAAGCGCTTCGAGATCCACGCCGGCAGGGCAACCTGAAATCGGCGGAATCGACGGAGAGCATATGATTCGGCTCGCCCAACCGATCGAACCAGAACGCGCGTAATTTGCGTGAGCACGCGCCCTTTGTCGGGAATGCCCGTGGGCAGCACCCAATCGAACGCGCTGATGCGATCGCTGCTCACCAGGAGTAGGCGGTCGCCCAGGTCGTAGATATCGCGGACTTTTCCGCGGCGGACAGGAAGGCCAGGGATGTGCGATTCCAAAAGCGGCGGATTCATGGTAGTCGGCATGAACGGAAAATGGGGTGTGGGGAACGCGGATTGGGGAAATGTTTGGCGCCGCGCCCGTTAGGGAGCGGTGCGAACCGGCGAATTTGGACGACTGCCGCGTTGCCACGTTAATCGGCCCAGCGGCGCTGCGGAGGAATATAGCAACCGCGGTTCCGGCCTGAAAGCGGCTGTCGGTTGATGCCGCATATTCGCGGGTGTTACATTGGCATAATCGCCTTCCGCCGTCGTCCCTTCGCGCGCCAACGAGAGAACATGGGGCAAATGCGCTTTACCGTCCCGTCGCAGCCGCTGCCTTCGCGGGCGATCGAGACGGCACACATTTGCGGGCGCGATCGGCTTCCGTGGACCACGCGAATTTCGCTCGACGACGATCAACTGGTCGCCGAGCGCGACGAGAGCGAGTCGGGAACGTTTCACATTCTCTGGTCGCTCGCGGATCGCGAACCAATTCTGCTTTCCACCGCCACGCTCATGGAGCGGGCAATGCCGTATCAGATG
This sequence comes from Pirellulales bacterium, assembly GCA_963773875.1. GTDB lineage: Bacteria > Planctomycetota > Planctomycetia > Pirellulales > JADZDJ01 > CAVTYH01. The sequence goes on along the minus strand of CAVZCV010000001.1, from coordinate 20,810 downwards.
CCATTGGAAATCGCGCGCGGCACGCTGAATCGACTGCGGAATTTGCTGGCCGATTTGCAAATGGCGGGCATGGGTCCGTTTGAAATGATCGGGCCGACTTTTAAAGAGGCCATGCACTGTTTTACCCAAGCCATGGCCGCGCAAAACGATCTGGCAGCGGCAGACAATTGGGCAGGCAAATCGATCGAAGCGGCGATTGCATCGCTCGATATGGTGGTCAAGTCGATGGTGGAACGCATCTTCGAAGTGCGCCGCAAACAAGGGCAAAAGGTTGTGCCGCTGTTCGTGGGTCGCATGGGTGAACGCGTGCCCGAACCGGTGGGCACGGCGTTTTTGACTGCGTTCAATACGACAGCGATTCCATTTTCCTGGGGCCGTGTGGAAGCCGATGAAGGCCGCCAGCGCTGGGCGCTGTACGACGCGCAGCTGCAATGGTGTCAGACAAACAACTTGCGCGTTTGCGGTGGTCCACTCTTGGAATTGCGGCGCGGCGCCTTGCCGGCGTGGGCCTATTTATGGGAAGGCGATTTCGAAAACCTGCTGATGGTAGCCGGCGACTACGTGAAAGCCGTAGTGACGCGATATCGCGGCAAAGTGAATTTCTGGAATCCCATGGGCCGGCTGGTGACCGGCGATCCGCTCGGGCTCGATGAAGAACAGAAGCTGCGCCTGGCTGTGCGGGCCGTCGAGGTGATTCGAGAGACCGATCCGCAAACGCCGGTCATCGTGTCGTTCGATCAACCGTGGGCGGAATATATGTGTCGGAAAGATTCCGATTTACCGCCACTCACGTTTGCCGACACCTTTGTACGATCCGGTTTGGGCATCGCCGGTATTGGAGTTGAAATCAATCTCGGCACACAGCCCAAGGGCACATTGCCACGCGATCTGTTGGAATTCAACATGCAACTGGATCGCTGGAGCGCGCTGGGGTTGCCGCTGTTGGTTTCGCTCGCCGTGCCAAGCGAGACGGATGGCTTTACGCCTGAGCGGCAAAAACAGTGGCTCGACGCGTATTTGCCCATGGTGCTCGCGCGGCCTTCCGTGCAAGCCGTGTTTTGGACCCAACTCCTCGACGCTGAAGCCGACGACTTTCTCTCGACGGGTCTCGTGGACCGCGACGGCCAGCCGAAACCCATTTTTTCGGCGATGGCGCGGCTCCGAAAGCAGTACTCGGTTTGATAACCGGATTGGAAAGATCGCGACGCGGATCTGACAAATTCGTCAGCTGCTCATGGCGGCATCACTTGCACTCGCTTGATGAAATCGAGCTTGGGAAAGTTTTTGTCGAGGTACGGATTGCCTTCCTCGAAGAGCCGCTGCTGATGGCCGGCGCGAATTCCACCGCCGGAAGTTTCGCCGAATCCCGCGTATAACGAGTCGGCCACTTCCATGCCGCTCGTGATTCGACCGATCGGCACGAACGGCTCCGCATCGTGCGTCGCCGAATTGTCCCGCAGATTAATAAACAGTTGAGTCGAACGCCCGTTGGGAACTGCGAACGCAAACGCGATGGTGCCGCGGACATTGGATTTCCCGGGCGGATCGTCGGGAATGTTTTTGTCGCGCCATGCGGTTGAGACTTTCGGATCGCCGTTAATGCCGAATTGTGCCCACTTTCCTGCGATGACACGGTAGAACTTCGAACCATCGAAGTAGCCAGCCCGCGCGAGGTTGTAAAACCGATCCACGCCGTGCGGGGCCCAGTCACGGATGATGTCCATCGTCATCGGCCCCTGGCTGGTATCGATTTTTACTTTGAAATGCTTCGGCGCCGATTGATTGGCTGCCGCGGCATCGGGCGATAACAGTGGCGATTCGCCCGTGCCGCCGCGGATCAAAGCCGACAACGTGACACCGAAGGCAAAAGCGATCGCTGCGAGCGCCAAAACTTTGGGCAAGTGCATGGAAAGCATTCTCGCTGAATCGAGTTGAAAATCCGGTGCAAAGTTGCTGCGGGCGCGGAGTATTGCGGTTAGAATCTGGCCTGTCAGACCTTCAATTGCAATTGGTCGAAAGATCCGACGTCATGATAACGAAACCGCGACGACTCAAATGGCCAGTATCAAAATTGACTCGGTGCGCTTTACTGGCGGCGGTAGCGTTCATTCCTCTAACGGCAAGCGCCGCGGAATATCCCGCGCCGACCGAAGGCGACTACGTCATTAAAGATTTTCACTTTCATTCCGGCGAAGTTTTGCCGGAAGTGAAGATCCATTATCGCACACTCGGCAAACCGCAGCGCGATGACCAGAGCGTCGTTCGCAACGCGGTGCTGATCATGCATGGCACGACCGGGACCGGAAAGCAATTCATCATTAACGATTTTGGCGGCGAGCTGTTTGGAAAAGGGCAGTTGCTCGATGCAGAGCGGTGCTTCATCATCCTGCCGGATGATCTTGGTCATGGCGGTTCGACCAAACCGAGCGACGGCCTGCACGCAAAGTTTCCCGCCTATCGATATACCGACATGGTCGAAGCGGAACATCGATTGATAACCGAAGGTTTGAACGTCAACCATTTGCGGCTAGTGATGGGCACTTCCATGGGCGGCATGCATACTTGGCTCTGGGGCGAGCACTACCCGAGGGAAATGGATGCGCTCATGCCGCTGGCCAGCCTGCCGGCGCAGATTAGTGGACGCAATCGAATGTGGCGGCGGATGATTAGCGAATTGATTCGCCAAGATCGAGCCTGGCACGATGGCGAGTACCATACGCAGCCCCCGAGTCTTCGCTCCGTCGCAGAGATCATGAACTTCATGGGGAGCAATCCGCTCCTGCGCTACCATCAAGCGCCAACCACCGCGGCGGCCGACAAGTTGATGAACGATGAAGCGGAGAGATTCATCAAGACTCACGATGCCAACGACGTGCTTTACGCACTCGAAAGTTCGACCGATTACGATCCGGGACCGGATCTGGAGAAAATTGCAGCACCGCTGTTGGCCATCAATTCTGCGGACGATTTAATCAACCCGCCCGATCTGGGCATCCTGGAACGCGAAATCAAGCGCGTCAAACATGGCCAGGCGATCAACCTTCCCGAAAGCCCAGAAACCCGCGGCCACGGTACGCACACCCGGGCTGTTTGCTGGAAACAATATTTGGAGCAGTTTCTGAAAGAGACGGAGTGATTCTGTATGGCAGGATCCTCAACAGAACCGCTTTCGCGCATGAAAGACGAACGAAACGGCCACCGCCGCACCAATGACGAGCAATGCAGCTGATGCCGGTTCGGGCACGCCGACCACCGATGTGTTGCCAGGACCTTGACCGGCAAGCAGATCGAGCAGCGGTTGAATATCGGCATTGGTGACGGCACTGGAGTTGTTGAGATCGCCAATCGCCAACAATTGCGAATCGGAAAGTGCGTGTACCGTCGCGAAGGCGTTCAAATCGACTAAGGCATTTAGCATGGCGGGGATGTCAGCGGGAGTGGTCTGTCCATCGAGATTGAAATCGCCTTTCGACGGAGCGGTGAATTGTGTGCTCGACAGCGCGGTAAGACGATAACCGCCCGGCACGGCGCTGAAATCGTATTGAAAGCCCGGCGCCAAATTGCCGATTTCAATGTGCAGATTGCCAAGTTGCGATGTGCCGTTGACTTTGATTACATCGAACGTGTCGCCAGCCTGCGGCGAAAAGCCGTTTTCGAAATCGAACCGCAGCGTGCCGGCTAATTGCAAGTTGCCGCCAACCATCAGTTGCGAGTAGCCCGTGTCGGCATCGGTGCCGGCGATGCTGAAGTGCAAACCGGTGCCGGTGCTCTGCGAGTAATCGCCGGTCACCGTCATTAGGCCGGGCGAATTGCCGACGCTCACTCGGCCGCCCAAATTCAAGATGTTCGGCACTTCCGTCGACGAAGAAAAGTCGCCGCCAGGACCGATACGAATAAAGTTAGGCAGAGGAAATGGAATGACCGCGCCGATATCGATGGTCCCGCCATTCAGATTTAACGTGCCATTGTGCAGGTGAAGGAAACTGGAGAGCCGCACGTAACCGCCATCGGTTACCTCCAGAAAGTGAAAACTCCTTTGCAGTGAAATGCCGTTGGCATTGATCGTCGAGCCAGCACCCTGCACGCGAATGCTGGCGTTCTGAGTGGAGGTCGCCGCCGCGTCGCGCCCACATAAAATGCGGACCAAGTTGACCGTACCGCCGCCGCTGACGAGCAAATTCGCGTTGCCGTTCTGCCCCAACAGCAAATCGTGTTGTACGTCGAGCCGAGCGCCGCTGCCGCTCACGGTAATGTCAGCCGTCTCTTGCGCTTCCAGGGCCGCGTTGATGGCGCCCATGACGCTCACATTGCCGCCGGAGCCGACATCGATTGTGCCTTGGCCGATCGTGATATCGTTGGTCACAGTCGCGTGGCCGTTGGAGTTGACGCTTAGAGTGCCGTGGTCGCCCATCGCGCTGCCTAATGTCAGGTTCTGAAACTGCACAGACGTATTAGCGTCCTGCACGTTAACGGTGCCCGCCGCGTGTTGAATAGTTCCTACGGCGGTGGAGAATTTCGTAAAGTTGTAGCTGGCGCCGTGCTGCAGATTTAATGTGCCAGGTCCATTTAACCCCACCAGAATATCTTCGGCTGCAACTTTAGAATCCGCACCGTCGATCGTCAGCGTTCCGTCGCTGCCGGGAAATTCACCAAGCGTGACAAGCGATGCCGAAACTTTCCCACCCGAGGTAATCTCCAGCGTGCCTTTGCTGGTGACGCCAACATCAATACCGCTGTCGCACGTCCAGTTGCTTCCGCTGCCGGTAATGGTGACGATACCCTCTCCGCCGGCGCCAATTTCACCACTTTGACTAAGGAGCTGGCCCGATTGCATGATCGAAAGACTGGCGTTGCCTTGCGTTGCGACGCGAACTAGATCGTGGGCCTGTACGGAACTGAAGCCGGTAATGGTGGCGCTACTCTGTTTGTTGCTACCAGAATCGATGTACAGTCCTTTCACATCGACCGTTGCTCGATCCACGACCTGCAGGGAGCCCTGACCTTGGCGACCAACTTGCAATTGGGCGCCGGTTATTAGCTTGGAGCCTTCACCACCGATATTCAGTGAGCCGTCGCCCGTGGTTTCTGTGCCGATGACGGCGGAGCCCGAGGTGTTTATTTTCGCTCCATCGGAAATGCTCGCGCCCCCTTGGCCATTGGCGCCGATGTTGAGCAGGCCGCCGCTGACGGTCAGCGTGGTTCCGCTGCCTTGCATCACCAGCGTGCCGTGGGAGCCAGCGGCGTCCCCCACCACCACATCATTATTTGCCGTGACGCTGCTGCCTTGCAGAATGTTCATGGTGCCGGTGCCGAAGCTGCCAATGGCAATTCTTTTGCTGGCTTGCACACTGGAAGCGCTGCCGGTCACGGTCACTTCCCCGGTGCTGCTGGGAAAACCAGCAATGAGAAAATCGGGCGTCACGATTGCTTTACCGCCGGAATCGATTGTCATCGTGCCCTTGCCTTGATTGCCGATGACGAGAAATTCGCTGCTGACCATCAACGTCGATCCCGAGCCAGAAATGGTCACGTCGCCTTTGCCGTTTTGAAATCCGCCGACGAAGACCGCCTTGGCGGCACTGAGCTTGCCGCCGCTCGTGATGTTGAGCGTCCCTTGGCTGTCGTAGCCGACGCTGGTTTCGTAGCCTTCATTTAAAGTGCCTCCCGAAAGGCCCATAGTGCCGCCGCTTCCGACGCCAATCAGCGTGCCATTCGCCTGAATCGATACGCCGCTCGGAACCGTCAGATTACCGGAGCCAAACATCCGCAAAAGATTCTGACCCGTGACTTCCAAAGTGCCGCTGGAGAATGTGATGGCGCCGAAGATGTCGACCGTATTGGCAATCGGCGAATTATCCAGCGTCACACTCGATGGAATTCCGAAATCGGCCACATCGCCAGCGACGGGATAACCGCCAGCATCGGGATCGACAACATTCGTCCAGTTCTCAGGGTCGCTCCAACTGCCGGGCTGACCTTTCCACTGGTACTGATCTGCTAGAAGCTTGGGGCCAAAGAAGGCAACAGACAAACTCGCGACCAGCGCCACGAGTGCACCGCGCATGCAATACGCATTTTGCCCTGCTCTGCGATGCATGGCTTAGAAGCATCAATGTGAGGAATCACGTTCGCAAGAATCCCTCCAACATAGCCTGTTTTACCGGCGGATCAACAGGAAACGTCCCCCTGAAAACCGTGCATGAACTCGTTGAAGCGCGGCTGCCAGCCGCCATGTTTGTCTTGGGGATGGTCTCGACATGAGCAGTTTCTGAAAGAGACGGAGAAATAGTCGCGACCCCTTGGTCAATTCTTCCACGCTTGAAATTCGCTTCACTGCAAGTTCTACTGGGGCGAACGTGAATACACTTTTAAATTGCGCATTTCCGCACACCACACATTTTGGATCTTCAATCATGAAACGCGTGCTTATTCCGACGCTTTCGACTTTGTTCGCCGGCGTTCTACTGGCCAATCTTTCTCTGGCCGTCGATTCGCTCACGCCGCCGGCACCGGCCACGCCGCGAATTAATGGCGCGAAAGTTTTCGGCGTGCGTCCGGGCCATCCCGTTCTCTTTACGATCGCGGCCACGGGCGATCGGCCCATGAAATTCTCCGCCGACGGACTGCCCGAAGGCGTCAAGCTCGATCCGGAGACTGGCTTCATCAGCGGCAAGTGTGACAAATCCGGCGAGTACAAGGTGATGCTGCACGCCAGCAACTCCAAGGGTAAAGCCGATGGCAAATTCAAACTCGTTGTTGGCGATAAGATCGCGCTCACGCCGCAATTGGGTTGGAACAGTTGGAACTGTTTTGGCGCATCGGTGACGGGCGACAATGTTAAGGACGCCGCAGAGGCAATGGTCAAATCGGGGCTAATCAACCACGGATGGAGCTACATCAACATCGACGATTACTGGGAATTCAACCAGGGATTGGCCGAGCAAGGCGACCCGACCATGGTAGGCGTGACGCCGCGACAGCAGACGGCACCATCAGCACGAACAAACGCTTTCCCGACATGAAAGGTTTGGTCGATCAGATCCACGCGATGGGTCTCAAGGCCGGAATTTATTCTGGCCCGGGCCCGACCACGTGCGGCGGCTGCATCGCCAGTTGGGAGCATGAAGAACAAGATGCGAAGTCGTTTGCCGATTGGGGCTTCGATTATCTCAAATACGATTGGTGCTCGTACGATAAAGTGATCGGCGGCCGGCCGAAGATGACCGACCTCGACGCGCTGCAAAAGCCGTACAAAGTGATGAGCGAGGCGCTCAAGAAACAAGATCGCGATATTCTCTTCAGCCTGTGCCAATACGGTTGGGGCGATGTTTGGAAATGGGGCGCCGATGTGGGCGGCAACTCCTGGCGCACCACCGGCGACATCACCGATACCTGGCCAAGCCTGACCGGCATTTGGGATAAACAGGCGAGTCTCGCCGAGTTCGCCGGCCCAGGACACTGGAACGACCCAGATATGATGATTGTGGGCATGGTTTCCGTCGGCTCGGGCCGCAATTTCCATCCCACGAATCTGACACCGGACGAACAATACACGCACGTCAGCCTGTGGAGCCTGCTTGCAGCGCCGCTGTTGATCGGATGCGACATGACCAAGTTCGACGATTTTACACTCGGCCTGTTGAGCAACGACGAGGTGCTGGCCATCGATCAGGATCCGCTGGGGAAGCAGGCCACTCGGCTGAAGGAAGACAAAGAGAAGGGTATCGAAATTTGGACGCGTCCGTTGGCCGATGGCACCGTGGCTGTGGGCCTCTTCAACCGCGGGCAATATCAGCTCGTTCCACCGCCGCGGCCGGGGCGCAATCAAAAAGCGACGACCAATCGAGTGTGGCGGCTGGTGAATCGCGCGACGCTCGATTCGACCGATTTCCAATCGCAGGCTGAAGCCAAAGAAGCGCTCGAGAAGACAGTCGCGCCGGCAGATGCCACCGTCGATTTTGCCGATCTGCAACTCAATGGCTCGCAGGGGGTGCGCGATCTGTGGCGGCAAAAAGACCTGGGCAAATCGGACGGCAAATTCACAGCCAGCGTGCCGTATCATGGCGTGGTGCTGGCGAAAATCGGCACGCCCAAAGAATAACTCAACCGCCAGCGCGAGGAGCAATTCGTGCGACGAGTTTTGATAAGTGTTGCCGCTGTTGTTTCATTCACAATGATGGCGTGCCCGGGCCACGCGATCGCGCAGGGCGTGGCCGCAGCCCGCGCCACGCAACCGGAGGGCGTCGATTTAAGCACCGGCTGGAAGCTGCTCAAGGAAGGCGACGCCGACGGCGCGATCGAGCAAGATGCCAAGCACCCCAAGCGTGTTGACGCCGCGCACGTGCTGCGGATGTCGGTCACTACCACTGCCCCGCCGAAGAAAGGCCGCATTGGCGCAATCAACACTACGCCCCTTGCAGTGCAGAAGGGCGAAAATGTGGACGTCGCGTTCTTTGCCGCGGCGGAGCCAAAATCGATCGGCCTGGTGTTTTCGCTCGAGACCGACGATGGAAAAGTGCTGGCCCGCACCACGTTGCCGGAAATTGGCCGCGGGCGTCCTGGCGGAGAAGCAGAAACCGACGGCGCATGGCGCGATTACGTGGTGCGTTTGAACGTTCGCGCGTCCGATTCCAAGGCCCATTTGACGATCACGCCGATCGAGCCGATTACCGTTTGGCTCGATGAAGTGAAAATCTTGAAGCGACCGGCCGCCGATTAGCCTCACCGCAATTCTAACTGAGCATGTGCAATGAAACGTCATCCGTATATCGTCGCCAGTGCAATCGTCGCCGCGTCCATTGCCGGTATCGCCGCGCTGGCTCAAACGCCCGGCGCACCGCCGGCTGCCGCCGATAAAGCGGCAGAGGCCAAATCATCAAGCGAGCAAGAAGAAATTCTGCGCCGCATGGGCGGCCGCGGCGTCGGCGTTCACGATCCTTCGACCATCGTCAAATGCAAAGACCAGTATTGGGTATTCTTCACCGGTCGCAACACGCCCTCGTGGCATTCCAAAGATTTAATCAACTGGGAACGCGGTCCGCGGGCAAACGCCACACCGCCGGCCTGGGTTGCACAAGCGGTTCCGTTGAACCGCAGCGGCGCCGATTTTTGGGCGCCCGACGTCATCAAGGTCGGCGACAAATACCTGCTGTTCTTTTCCGCCTCGAGTTTTGGCAAGAACACGTCGGCCATTGGTGTCGCCTCGAATCCGACGCTCGATCCCAACGATCCGGCTTACAAATGGACCGATGGCGGCATCGTGGTGCAATCGAAGGCGCGCGACGATTTCAACACGATCGATCCGGCCGCCTTCCTCGATGACGACGGCAAACTTTGGCTCACCTTCGGCTCCTTCTGGAGCGGCATCAAACTGATCGAGCTAAATCCGGCCACTGGTTTGCGCATCGCGCCCGATTCGCCAATGTATTCGCTCGCGCATTGGAACTCGATCGAAGCGCCGTACATTTACAAGCACGATGGCAAATATTATTTATTCGTCAGCGTCGGCCTGTGTTGCCGCGGCGTGAACAGCACCTATCACACGCGCGTCGGGCGGTCCGACAAACTCACTGGGCCGTACCTCGACAAAGACGGCCAAGACATGCTCTTGGGCGGCGGCACAACCGTCGCCGATCGTGTCGGTCCTTTCATCGGTCCAGGCCATGCCGGCATCCTCGAAGATAACGGAAAATTCTGGTTCAGCTGTCACTTTTACGACGGCACGCAGCGCGGCGTTAGCAAACTTTCCATCCGGCCTTTGACCTGGGATGCCGACGGCTGGCCGGTCGTCGGGCAGCTCGATTAAACCCCCAGCCCGCACAAAAAAAACGCGTGCCGCGGCGATCGCGCCTCAATCGCCGCGCCCGAGATTTTCCAAATCGCAAGCTGAAGTCTAGACTTTTCGGCTTCCAAGGCCTCGACGCACATCGCTTCAGCGCAGACAATTGACGCACGGCAAACGATTGATCCAGCGCAGTCAATCGACGCACGGCAAACGATTGATCCAGCGCAGTCAATCGACGCATCCATTAATCTCATCCCATCACACTCTTCGCCGCTCACTATGCCTGCCGATGTTCAACGCTTGCACGAGTTCGATTTTCTCCGCGCTACGGAAATTGCCGCGCTCAATTGCATGCAGTGGATCGGCAAAGGCGATAAAGAAGCCGCCGACGCCGCGGCCTGCGATGCCATCCGCGGCATGTTCGATCTGATGGATATCAGCGGCGAAGTCGTCATTGGCGAGGGAATCAAAGACAAAGCGCCGGGTCTCTTCAAAGGCGAACGCGTCGGCACGTGGCACGCCGGCAGTCCTCGGTTCGATATTGCGCTCGATCCTGTCGACGGCACCACGAACGTTGGCCGCGGCCTGCCGAACGCCATCAGTTGCATCGCGGCGGCCATGCCGGAGAGCGGCCATCAGGCGGCGCTGCAGGAAATTCCTGCGTTCTATATGCAAAAGCTGACCTATCCCAAGGCGGTTCGCCAAGCGTGGATCAACGATCGCTCGCTGCCCATCAGCATCGATGCGCCGCTGGCCGAGGTGATCGGCATCACGGGCAAAATCCTGGGCAAGAAAAGTCGCGACGTGGTAGTGATGATTTTAGATCGGCCGCGTAACCAACATTTGATCGACGAAGTGCGCCGCGTGGGCGCATCGCTGCGAATGATTGCCGATGGCGATATTTCCGCCGCGCTGGCGCCAGCGATTAGCGAATCGATGATCGATCTGTACGTCGGCATCGGCGGTGCGCCCGAAGGCGTGTTGGCTGCCGCAGCTCTCTGCTGTCTCGGCGGCGGCATGCAAGCCAAAATCTGGCCGCGCGATGAAGCCGAACGTAAATCGCTCATCGAGGCTGGCTGGGGCGACCGCTTGAATGCCACGTTTCGTTCGCTCGATTTAGCCCGCGGCAGCGAAATCCTCTTCGCCGCCACAGGCATCTGCGATAGTCCCCTCCTCAAGGGTGTGGAAGTGCGCGGCAGCACCGCCATGACCCATTCCATTTTGATGCGTGCCAAAAGCGGCACCGTGCGCTACCTCACAACTGCCCATAACTTGGAGACGAAGACGATTCATCTGCGCTCCGGCGGAGATGAAAGAAAAGTGTGACGCCGCCAACGTAGGAGGCGACTCCCATCGCCGATAAACGTCCAGCCAATCGCCGTCGGGAGACGGCTCCTACAGACTGAAAAAAAGTTTGGCTGCTATGCGATCGGTTTACCGCACGCCGTGCCGATCCAGTTCGTCGTCGAGCTCGGCCGCAATCTCAATCACTCGCTTTGTCCGCTGTCGGAACAATTTCCGGCTTGAGTGTCTTCAGCAAAAAGTTGCGGTACTCGATTTTCATCGGCGGCCCGACGTGCACCTGCACGCCCACGAGCCCTTCGAATTTGCGGTGCGCCGGATCGTCATCCACGACCACACTCATCACCTGCCCGTTCAAAAGATGAATCATCGTGTTGCCGCGAACGATTAAGTGATATTGGTTCCAGTCGTCTTTCTTCACCAACTCGGCCAACTTATCTTTATCGCCGACCGTTCCAATGATTCTTGATTTTCCATCGGCGTCCACGCGAGCCATATCGCCGCGTAGCGCCAAAAATGTGCGGCCTTTCTCCTCGTAATTCTGGCCGGTGTATTTATTCGCGCCGTCGATATCGGCCTGATAACCGCGCAACGCAAACGTCGTGTTGGGAATTTCCACGCTCCGGTAGTTGATGCCGCTGTTGCCCCCCGGCGTGATTCGGTACTCCGCCTTCAATTCAAAATCGCGCGGCGTGCCTTTGCGCCAAATGATGAACGAATTCTGCTTGAGCAACGTTTTCGGCGTGACTTCGCCCACCAGGCAGCCATCTTCGACGCGCCAATAGGTCGGATCGCCTTCCCAGCCGTCGAGCGTTTTGCCATCGAAGATCGGTACAAATCCTTCGGTGTCAGCGCCGGCCGTCTGCGGATAAACCTGCTGAGCGTTCGCATGCGAGCACCAAACAGCAGCCAGCCCGACGCACAAGAATTGCATCCACTGCACGATCGATATGCGCAGGCGAGGAATAACCGACGTCTCACTTGCCCTGCGACGTTCGTGAAATTGTGTCATCCCAATTCTCCCTCGCTTCGCGCTAAAAGCAGACGTGCCGAATCCGCAGAGGTGGTTGCTGCCTCTCCGCCACAAAGTTTACATCAGTTACCAGCGCCGTTACACTGCCCGCTATGCAATCTGCCGCCAAAGTCGCAATCGTCACCGGCGCAGGCTCAGGCATCGGCAAGGCCGTGTCCCTTGCGCTGGCGAAAGAAGGCTACCGCCTGGTGCTGGCCGGCAGGCGTCGCGAATTGCTCGACCAGGTGGCCGCGGATATTCAAGCTCGCGGCGCAGAAGCGCTCGCCGTGCCGACCGATGTCACCGATCCGGCCGGCGTTCAGCACCTCTTTCGTGAAACTACCCGCGCTTTCGGTCGGCTCGATTTGCTCTTCAACAACGCGGGCATCAACGTCCCGGCCATTGCGCTGGAAGAATTGACCATCGACCAGTGGCGATCGGTCCTCGACACCAACCTCACCGGCGCGTTTCTCTGCACGCAAGAAGCGTTCAAGGTGATGAAAACCCAAAGCCCGCGCGGCGGGCGGATCATCAACAATGGCTCTATCTCCGCGCACGTGCCGCGCCCCAACTCCGCCCCCTACACGGCTGCCAAGCACGCCATGACGGGCCTCACCAAATCGGTCGCTCTCGATGGCCGAAAGTACGACATCGCCTGTGGGCAAATCGATATCGGCAACGCCGCCACCGAAATGACCGATCGCATGAGCGCCGGCGTGCTACAAGCCAACGGCGAGATCGCCCATGAACCGACGATGAACGTCGACGCCGTCGCCCGCGCCGTCGTCTACATGTCCAGCCTGCCACTCGATGCGAACGTACTTTCGCTCACCGTCATGGCAACGAAAATGCCGTTTGTGGGGCGAGGGTAAGATGAGCAATGGGCGAACGATTGGCACATCGATGGAACCGCGCTCGCCTGGCAACTGGCCCTTGAACGTTGAAGACGTTCGACAATAAAGCCGAGGGTCGCGCAGCGCACCCTCGGTCATCGGTCTATTCGCACTATTCACACCTGAACCCTGAAAGGGTTCCACATCTGCAACTGCAACGAATCAGACGGCTCAATCCCACACATATCGTTCGTCGATTGGCAGGCAATACTTGGCACACAACCGCCGAAACTCGTCCTGAAAGCTCTCACGCTGCGACGAATCGCGCTTGAGCTCGCGCATTAAGTCGGACACAGGAATCTGTTTACCGAGCCGACAAAGAAGGTGGACATGATCTTCGACTCCACCAACGACCAGACCGCTTCCTGACGGGCGCGGCTCAGCAGGTACCCCTAAACCTGCCGGCTCTGTGCCGCCGCTTGCCCGGTTTCTGCGTCGTGTCCTTCGTGTCGTAGTGGTGAATTCCGCGGTTTCAGACGGAAGATGTTACCACGACGGCACAACGGTCACGACGGAAGGCCAGCAAGCGACAGGAAAATATTTTTGGGCTGGCCCAAAAAAGGCTCTTGACTGTACATCGTATGTACACTAATATTCCTATGAATCCAGTTTCCAGGTCCCGGAAAGCCGGGGCGGAGTTCTTTGGCAATTGACTTGGAGGCGGGCGGCACGCGAACCCTAACCCTCTCCCATCGCGGGAGAGGGAACTAGACACTTAGACACCGAGATCGTCAGACACTTAGACCCTCAGACACCAAGACACCAAGCCCTTAAACACCAAGACACCTGAGTTCCCCTAAATGCGTGCAATAACCTCTTCCAATCGAGCGAGAATTTTCGGGCGATTTGGGAGGCCAAACGGGGAGAGTGAAATTACTGTGAAAAAACTCGGAGCAAAATTTGCAAAAACAACTACACAGGGGTCGAAAGCGCGCGGGAGTTATTTCACCAGGAAACTCGATTTCTTGGATTTCGCCAGGGGAGGCGGGTTTCCCTCGAAGAATTTAGCGATCGAAGTGCTGAGCATTTCACGGCGATGGCGAGCAACGCAAAAATCGCCGAGAAAACGGCCGATTTCGAAAAATAGCAAATGAAAAAATCGCCGCTATCGTCACTCGGCGGCACGCGAGTACCGGAGGTGGGACTTGAATCCACACAGCCTTGCGGCCACTGGATTTTGAGTGTTCGTGGGGAACGTTGGGCTAGTGCGGCGTTCGAATTACGATCGTTTCGCAAGCCTTGCCTGGGTAAAGGGAACGACCAAACCGACGTTGGGGTGCTGGCCTATGGAGGTGCCCGTCGTGTAGGTTCGATGAAATTGCGAAACGCCGGGCGGAACAAGTATCTTGTGCGGTACATTCCTAAGATGCCCATAAATTCTAAGATTCGTTTGAGTTCTACTCACGTACTTGCGCTTGCCGTTTTCTTCCTGGCGACCTCGACGACCTGCGCCCAGACCACACAACCTGCAGATCTTCGTGCGCAGGAGCAACGGCTTTCATTTCAGACCTCGGGTCCGTGGTCCGCGCGGGTGCATCTGAATGCCGATGTGGCGATGGTCTATGGCATCAATGCGACTCTGCCGGAACGCATGAAGAGCTGGCGCGATCATGGCTACATTACGCAATTGATGACTGGCGTTGCCTGGGGCGAATATCAGGATTATTTGTATGGTCGCTGGGACGGCATAAACCATGAGGACGAAGCCCAGACCGAAAAGAGCGGCAAAAAAATAAGCCATGGCCGTGACGTGTATTACATGTCGCCCGGCCCGTCTTATGGCGAATTTCTCTCCGTGGGAGTTCTCAAGGCGCTCGAGGCGGGAGCCGAGGCAGTCTATCTCGAGGAGCCGGAATTCTGGGCTCGCGGCGGGTGGAGCGAAGGCTTCAAGCGGGAATGGAATGACTATTATCACGAGGATTGGGTGCCGCCCGATTCGTCGGCGGAAGCGCAGTATCGCGCTTCGAAACTGAAATATTTTCTTTACCGCCGGGCGCTGGCGCAGGTATTTGCGGCGGTGAAAAAGTGGGGACAGGAACACGACAAATCGATTCCTTGTTACGTTCCGACACATTCGCTCATCAATTACGCGCACTGGCATATCGTCAGCCCGGAATCATCTCTCTTGCAGGTGGGATGTGACGGCTACATCGCGCAAGTTTGGACCGGCACTAGCCGCACGCCTAATTTCTACCAGAACGTCAAGAAGGAGCGGACGTTTGAAACCGCCTTTCTGGAATATGGCGCCATGCAGAACCTGGTCCGCGCCAGCGGCCGGCGAGTCTGGTATCTCAACGATCCAATCGAAGACAACCCCAATCACACGTGGTCGGATTACCGCACTAACTGGCAGAACACGTTGACGGCATCGCTGCTGCAACCGGATGTCTGGCAATACGAGATCATGCCATGGCCACAACGCATCTTCACGCGCAATTATCCGGCAACGACGCCGGTCAGTCGCAGATCCCAACGGATTCCCATTCCGAAAGAGTATGAAACCGAGTTGCAGTCGGTCATCACGGCCCTTGGCGACATGAAGCAGCCGCCCGAAACAGTCCAGTGGGAGCGAAGCGGCACGCAAGGCGTCGGCGTGCTGGTTTCGGACACCATGATGTTTCAACGGGCGGGTCCGAACGCCTCGGACGAAAACCTCGGTTCGTTCTATGGTTTGGCCATGCCGCTGGTCAAAGCGGGCCTGCCGATTGAACCGGTGCAGATCGAGACTTCAGCACAAAAAGGATTTCTCGACCGTTACAAGATCCTGCTGCTGACCTACGAAGGGCAGAAACCACCGGCCCCGGAATTTCATCAGGCATTGGCCGCCTGGGTCCGTGGCGGCGGCGCGCTCATCGTCGTGGATGACGACAATGACGCGTTCAATTCCGTGCACGAGTGGTGGAACACCATGCCGATGAACTATGCGACGCCGCGATTGCATCTGTTCGAGCAACTTGGATTGCCGGCAGACACAAAGTTTCCCGCAAAAGTTGGCAACGGCTGCGTCTACCATGATCCGGTTTCCCCCGCATCGCTCACCTACCAAATCGACGGCGGCCGTCACGTCACATCCCTCGTCCACGCGGCGGCAGACCAAATTGGCCTGAAATGGATCGTCAGCAATGCCCTGGTCCTTCGCCGCGGCCCTTACGTGGTTGCGGCAGGCCTTGACGAATCGATCGCAAATCCCCAGCCCGTAGTGGTCCATGGAAAGTTGATTCCTCTATTCGACGAAAATCTTCCGGTAGTCGATTCCTACGAAATCAAGGAAGGCACGCGACAGCTCTTTCTAGACCTGTCGACGCTCCCCAAGGGCAAGGTCGGCGTTGTCGCTGCCGCCTGCCGAGTTCTGGGCGAAACCGTGACGAATGAATCGATCAATTTCCGCGCCGATGGCTTGGAGGGCAGCCATGCGGTGGTGCGCATCGCGATGACGCGTGGACCCAAGGCCGTCAACGTTGACGGCGTCGAGCTGACCACGGAGGCCTACGATTATGTGGACGGTACGCTTCGAATGCGATTCATCAATTCCGCCGAAGGTGTGAAAGTAATGATTTATCGATGATCGGAGTCGACGACTTTGCTGTTCGCCGAAACGATCATTTCAAAACACCAGCGGGGAAAGACGCGCACTATGGATCGCCGGTCCAATGCCATTGTGGGTGACGGACGAATGCTAGTGCTTGACGAACATCAAGGCCGTGTTGCGCCTGCTGTTTGAAATGCTCGCGGCGGCGATTGACGATCTGCCATTCCGCGTTGGTCGGATTGTGACGGTTGCAATACGGCACTTGATTGCCGACCAACATCACCAAAAAACCTTCAATGCCAAACTGATTGCCGGTGTTGCTCAAGTAATAGCGACTAAATCCGGCCGGGCCATTTTCTTTGTAGAACTCAAGCAAGTTCGCCAGCCGTGCTACATCGGCGTCATTGCGGCAATGTTGCCAATACGGCGTGTCGAGCAGCGTATTGAATTTGAAGTGAATCGAAAGGAAGTCACGAACCTCATCCCATGTGGCGGACCACACTTTATTAAACAAGTCCATGACTTTCTGCGGTGTGCCGACGTAATTCACTAGCTCGACAAATGTTTGACATTGCCAGCAGATGACCATGAGAGCGGTGGATTCGAGGGGTTCGACAAAGCCGCAGGCGTTGCCGACGGCCATCGCATTATCGACCCAGGCGCGCTGGTAGCGGCCGGAGCGGAATTTCACGATCCGATCGCGAATTTGGATCTTCGGATTCTTGCGCTGGAACTCTTCCCGGGCCGCATCATCGGAAATGGCCGACGAAGAATAGACATAACCGCGATTGATCTCCGTTTCATGTTCAATCTGCCAGCACCAGCCGCAGTCCATGGTTTCGGCCGTGGTGTAGGGCAGGATCGGTTCATCCTCACCACGTGGCCAGCTGCCAACGATTGCCCGATCGTTGAAGAGCGAGGAACTGAAACTGAGGAACGGTTCTTCCAGGGTTTGGCCCAACAGCTGACTGCGAAAGCCGCTGGCGTCGATGTAGAAATCGGCCGTCAAACGGCGCCCATCTTCCAGAATGATGGCGGCCACGCCGGCCGGTCCACGCTCCGCGCCTTCCACTTTGGCGTCGATGAATTCAATGCCCCGCTCGCGGGCAATCACTTCCAACGCCTTCACCAGCTTGGGGTTATCGAGGTGAAAGGCGTGCCAGCTGGGAATCTCCGGTCCGCCGCCACTGGCCTGCATCACAAAGGCCTTTTTCTGCGCCATGAGGGCGCTTTGCAGGCACATGTTCGAGAACTCGTCGTCGCAGTAGTAGCCGTTGGGACGCGGCAGTTCTGGAACCCGCACGTCCAGCTGTGGCTCGAATGAATAGTTAAACGAGCCTCGTGGGCCCCAAATAAAATGAATCCCCATCTTCCACGTTGGCTCCGCCAGCGCGTAAAAGAGTTTCGGACTGATCTGCAGATATTTGAACAGATGATATGGAAGATTGGGCGTCGTGCTTTCGCCCACACCGATCACGCCGATCTCCGGGCTGCGCACAATTCGAAGCGAAACCTGTGGCAAACGCGCTTTCAGCGTCAACGCCGAAATCAAGCCAGCGCTGCCCGCACCCAGTACAACGATATCGCGAACCATTTCAGATCTCTGTGGGTACGCCGACTGGAAATTATTGGAGATTCCAACGCCAGCCCGGATGTTTAACGTATGCCAATGCCTCTTCCACGGTCAGTCCTTTTGTCGCCGCCTCTGTTTTGAATTGTGTCCGCCTTCGATCCATAATTTGCCGCTCATCCTGAGTAGCATTGTGATGGTTTTGATAAGGCAGGCAGTTGCCAACTAGCATGACCAAAAAGCCTTCGATGCCGAAGTAGCTGCCGGTGTTGTTGAGCAAATACCGCGCAAAACCGCTTGGGCCGCAGCCTCGGTAGAATTCCAGTAGCGGCTTAAGCCTGGAGATATCAGCGTCGTTGCGGCAATGCCGCCAATAGGGCGTATCAAGTAAGCTGTTCGCCCAAAAGTGAAGCGTGAGAAAATCGCGAAGCTCGTCCCATGTCGCGGCCCAGTCGGTGTTAAACAGTTTTTGAATGCTAGTTGAAGGCGTGAGATCTTTAACTAATTCGACGAAACTTTCGCACTGGCCGCAGATGACCATGAGAGCGGTGGATTCGAGGGGTTCGACAAAGCCGCAGGCGTTGCCGACGGCCATCGCATTATCGACCCAGGCGCCTGGTAGCGGCCGGAGCGGAATTTCACGATCCGATCGCGAATTTGGATCTTCGGATTCTTGCGCTGGAACTCTTCCCGGGCCGCATCATCGGAAATGGCCGACGAAGAATAGACATAACCGCGATTGATCTCCGTTTCATGTTCAATCTGCCAGCACCAGCCGCAGTCCATGGTTTCGGCCGTGGTGTAGGGCAGGATCGGTTCATCCTCACCACGTGGCCAGCTGCCAACGATTGCCCGATCGTTGAAGAGCGAGGAACTGAAACTGAGGAACGGTTCTTCCAGGGTTTGGCCCAACAGCTGACTGCGAAAGCCGCTGGCGTCGATGTAGAAATCGGCCGTCAAACGGCGCCCATCTTCCAGAATGATGGCGGCCACGCCGGCCGGTCCACGCTCCGCGCCTTCCACTTTGGCGTCGATGAATTCAATGCCCCGCTCGCGGGCAATCACTTCCAACGCCTTCACCAGCTTGGGGTTATCGAGGTGAAAGGCGTGCCAGCTGGGAATCTCCGGTCCGCCGCCACTGGCCTGCATCACAAAGGCCTTTTTCTGCGCCATGAGGGCGCTTTGCAGGCACATGTTCGAGAACTCGTCGTCGCAGTAGTAGCCGTTGGGACGCGGCAGTTCTGGAACCCGCACGTCCAGCTGTGGCTCGAATGAATAGTTAAACGAGCCTCGTGGGCCCCAAATAAAATGAATCCCCATCTTCCACGTTGGCTCCGCCAGCGCGTAAAAGAGTTTCGGACTGATCTGCAGATATTTGAACAGATGATATGGAAGATTGGGCGTCGTGCTTTCGCCCACACCGATCACGCCGATCTCCGGGCTGCGCACAATTCGAAGCGAAACCTGTGGCAAACGCGCTTTCAGCGTCAACGCCGAAATCAAGCCAGCGCTGCCCGCGCCAGTACCAAGACATCACGCATACGGGAAGTTCCGAACGGAAAAGATTACGAGCCAAAGCGCCCATCGAAATTGATATTTGGTCACACTAAGTGTCGCTGCGGGACATGTCAATCAAAATTGCAAGCGATCCTCGCGTCGCTATTGATACATCAAAAAAACCGCTTGATTGGTCGATGATCGGCCATCAGACTAAGGCTGCATTGTGGCCAACGGGAGATTTGTCAAAAACTGATGAGCCGCAGCGACTGTTCGTCAGCAACGTCACATTATGGAGGAACTTGCGATGCGTTCCAGTTGGTTGAACAACACTCCATTTAGAAACGACCAACATGCTTTCACCATCAGCAAGCCATCTCGAAAGCGAGCCGTCGCGATTGCGCTTGTGTCTTTTACATTGGTTAGCCCTGCAGCGCGATCCGGCGAAGAACTCAATCGTGACGTTCGTATTAATATCGACACAGAGAAGCCTATCGCCCAGTTTTCCGATGATTTCATCGGTTTTGGATATGAAACATCTGCTGTAGCTCAACCAGGATTCTTCGCCCGCAAAAACACCCGGATGATCAACCTGTATGGCAATCTGAGTAAGCACGGGATGATTCGTATTGGCGGGAATGTCTCAGATCACACGCGATACATTGCCGATGGCCTCTCAGCCGCAAAGACCGAGAAGGAGATCACCATCATCAATCGGGCCAATCTCAACGATTTGGGTGATTTCATCCGTGCCACGGGTTGGCGTGTCATGTGGGGACTTAACCTGGGAACAGGAACCAAGGAAGAAGCGGCCGAGGAGGCGCTGGCCGTCGACCAGACACTTGGTCCACATCTCCATTCGTTTGAAGTTGGCAACGAAGTCGACCTGCTGCCAAAGTATTCAAAAGATTATGTCGCCTATCACCGCGCGTTTGCCGATTACAAAGCGGCGATCCGCAACCGGCTCCCAAATGCCGTGTTTTCTGGTCCCGATTCGGCCGGAAATCTCGAGTTTATTAAGAACTTTGTTGCCGACGAATCGGCCGACATGAAACTGGTCACCCATCATTACTATCGCACCGGCCATCGCAAGCCAGAAGCCACGATGGAATATCTGTTGACACATGACAAGGCATTCGATGATCGACTCAACATTTTGCAGGAATTGTGCGATCGCAATCGGCTTGAATATCGCATCAACGAAGTGAATTCATTTTACGGTG